>CAVWJL010000001.1:0-195338 GCA_963755305.1 uncultured Alphaproteobacteria bacterium
GGAGCATCCGCCGGAGCCGGGCCGCGGTGGCCGCACTGAACGCGTCCGACTCCGACACGGTCGGCTCGACGAGCCCGAGCCGGACCAGACGCGCACACCCGCGCCGCGCTCAGTCCGGCAGCGGTGGCCAGCTCCTCGATGGTCGAGATAGATCTCCACGCTCATACCGGCGCCGGCCGGTCGGCCGGGGCCATGGCCGCGCTCCGCAACGCCTCGTAGGCGGCGCGCTCGGCCGCGCTCGGCCGCTCGGGAATCACGATGCGGACGACCGCGTAGAGATCGCCGCGCTGCCGTCCGCGCGCGGCAGGCCGCGGCCGCGCAAGCCGCAGCCGCTCGCCGCTCTGGGTCCCGGGCGGCACCTTGAGCGTCACCGGCCCGTCCGGCGTGTCGATCCTCACCTCGCCCCCGAGCACCGCCTGCCACGGCCACAGCGGCAGGTCCGTCTCCAGGTCGTCGCCGGCCACCCGGTAGCGCGGATGCGGGCGCAGCCGCAGGCGCAGGTAGAGGTCGCCCGGCGGCCCGCCGTTGGGGCCCGGCTCGCCCTGCCCGCGAGGCGCAGCACGGTGCCGTCGCGCGCGCCGAGTGGGATCTCCACCTCGACGTTCGACCGCCGGGAAGCTGCAGCCGGCGCCGGCCGCCGCGCAGCAGCTCCTCGAGCGTCACCGGCAGCTCGGCCTCGACGTCGCTCCCCGGGACGATGACCCGCGTGTCTCCTGCGCTCGCCCCGCCGCCGCCCCGCGCCGAAGAGCGAGGCGAAGAAGTCGCTGACGTCGCCGACATCCTCCCAGTCGCCCGAGCCGTACGCGGTGTTCTGCCCGGCGCCGGGCGGCGGCGTGAAGTCCATCCCGCTCTTCCAGTTCGGGCCGAGCGCGTCGTACTTCGAGCGCGCTTGTCGGGATCGCTCAGGACCTCGTAGGCCTCGTTGATCTCCTTGAACCGCTCGGCGGCCGCGGCCCGCTCGGCAGCCGGCTGGAGATCGGGATGGTGCTTGCGCGCGAGCTGCCGGTAGGCGCGCTTGATCTCCTCGGCGCGTCGCGGTGCGCGGCACGCCCAGCACCTCGTAGTAGTCGCGGAACTTCACCGCCACTGATCGACGGCCTCCTGGGGCGCCGACGACCACCACCTGGGCCGGACGCAGCAGCGCGTCACCGAGCCGCCAGCCCCGCCGGATCTCGCGCGCCACGGTTCCCGGGCTCGCCGCCGTTGGCCGGCACGGTGGCGATGGCCTCGTGGACCTTGGGGTCGAAGGGCTGCCCCGACCGTCTCGATGGGCTCGGCGCCCGCCTCGCGCAGGGCGCGGATGAAGAGCCGGTGCGTGGCCGCCACGCCCTCGTAGAAGTCCGGATCCGTGGACCCGGCCGCGAGGGCGCGCTCGAGCGTGTCGAGCACGGGCAGGATCGGGAGCGAGCGCCGCGCGCCGGCCTTCCTGGCGCGCCGTCTCCTGCTCGCGCGCCGCCCGGCGACGGACGTTGTCGAAGTCGGCGCGCAGTCGGAGATAGCGCTCCTGCGCCTCGTCGAGCGCACGGCGGAGCCGCTCGACGTCCTCGCGCGGTGACGGCCGCGCGGCGGCATCGGTGTCGGGGCCGTCCATCCGATCACCCGGCCACCGCGAGGGCGCGCAGCAAGTCCGTCTCCGTGACGATGCCGGCCAGGCGACCGTCTTCCAGCACCGGCAGCGCCGCCGATCTTGTGCTCGAGCATGAGCACCGCCGCCTCGCCGACCTCGCGCCGCGGACCGACGGTGATGACGGCCTTGGTCATGATCTCGCCGACGGTGAGCCGGCCAGCAGGCCCTTCATCTCCCACACCGACAGGCTCGTCGGCGGGCGACGGCAGGTTGAGCCGGATGTCACGGTCGGTGACGATGCCCAGCAGCTCACCGCCCTCGCCGGTGACGAGCAGGTGGCCGAATCCCCTCGCGCGTCAGCCGGACCTGCGCGTCGAGGACGCTCGTCTCCGGCGGCACGGTGACGAGCGTTCGCGTCATCACGTCCTCGACACGCATGGCCGCCGCTCCCCGCTCACGACTTTCCGGTCCTCCACGTCCTTGAACTCGGCGTCCACGACGTCACCGCCCGACGAGCCTCCCGACGGCTGGGCGCCCGCCCCCACCGTTGCCGAGACGGGCGACTCATGGCCGCGGCGAGCGTCTGGGAGGCGCGCGTCAGGGCGTCCTGGGCGCTGCGGATGCGCTCGGCGTCCTCCGCCTTCAAGGCCTCGCGCGCCTCGCTCAGCGCCTGCTCGACGCTGGCCCGCTCGGTGTCGCTGAGCTTGGCGCCGTGCTCGGCGAGCGCGCGCTCGGTCGAGTACACGAGCGCGTCGGTCTGGTTGCGCAGCTCGATCTCCTGCCGGCGCCGGGCGTCCTCGCTGGCGTGCGGCCTCGGCCTCCCGCACCATCCGCTCGACCTCCTGCTTGCTGAGGCCCGACGAGGCGGTGATCGTGATCTGCTGCTGCTTGCCGCGTGGCCATGTCCTTGGCCGACACGTTGAGGATGCCGTTGGCGTCGATGTCGAACGTGACCTCGATCTGCGGCAGTCCCGCGCGGCGCCGGCGGGATGCCCGTGCAGGTCGAAGCGGCCGAGCGTGCGGTTGTCCGCGGCCATCGGCCGCTCGCCCTGCAGCACGTGGATCGTCCACGCGCGGTCTGGTTGTCCGCGGCGGTCGAGAAGATCTCGCTCTTGCTGCGTCGGGATGGTCGTGTTGCGCGGGATCGAGCGTCGTCATCACGCCGCCCAGGGTCTCGACGCCCAGCGACAGCGGCGTCACGTCGAGCAGCACGACGTCCTTGACGTCGCCGGCGAGGACGCCGCCCTGGATGGCCGCGCCGACGGCCACGACCTCGTCGGGGTTCACGCCCTTGTGCGGCTCCTTGCCGAAGATCTCCTTGACCAGCTCCTGCACCTTCGGCATGCGCGTCTGACCGCCGACGAGCACGACCTCGTCGATGTCCTGGGCGGTGACGCCGGCGTCCTTCAGGGCCTGTCGGCACGGGCTCGACGGTGCGCTCGATGAGGTCGGCCGACCAGCTCCTCGAGCTTGGCCCGCGTGAGCGTTCATCTCCAGGTGCTTGGGACCGGTCTGATCCGCGGTGATGAACGGCAGGTTGATCTCGGTCTGCATCGGTCGAGGACAGCTCGATCTTGGCCTTCTCGGCGGCCTCCTTGAGGCGCTGCAGGGCCATGCGGTCCTTGCGGAGGTCGATGCCGTTGCTCCTTCCGGAACTCCTCGGCGATCCAGTCGATGACCCGCTGGTCGAAGTCGTCGCCGCCGAGGTGGGTGTCGCCGTTGGTGGCCTTGACCTCGAAGACGCCCTCGCCGATCTCGAGGATCGAGATGTCGAACGTGCCGCCGCCGAGGTCGAAGACCGCGATCTGCTCGTCCGTCTTCTTGTCGAGCCCGTAGGCGAGCGCGGCCGCGGTGGGCTCGTTGATGATGCGCGGCGACGTCGAGGCCGGCGATCTTGCCGGCGTCCTTGGTGGCCTGGCGCTGGCTGTCGTTGAAGTAGGCCGGCACGGTGATGACGGCCTGCGTGACCTTCTCGCCCAGGTAGGCCTCGGCGGCCTCCTTCAGCTTGCGCAGGATCATCGCCGAGATCTCGGGCGGCGAGTACTGCTTGCCGCGGATCTCGACCCGCACGTCGCCGTTGGCCGCCTTGACGACCTTGTAGGGCACGAGCTTGCTCCTCGGACTGCACCTCGTCGTAGCGGCGGCCCATGAACCGCTTGATCGAGAAGACGGTGTTCTCGGGGTTCGTGACGGCCTGGCGCTTGGCGACCTGGCCGACGAGGATCTCGCCCTCCTCGGTGAAGGCGACCACCGACGGGGTGATGCGATTCCCCTCCTGGTTGGGGATGACCACGGGGGTGCCCCCCTCCATCACCGCGACCACCGAGTTGGTGGTGCCGAGGTCGATGCCGATCATCTTGCCCATCGCGGATCCTCCCTGAGCGTCGTCATGGCTTGATCGGGACGCGACGCATGCCGGGGCGCGCGTCCACCTTGGGGAACTTGACGGTCAGCACGCCGTCCTTGACGCGGGCCTCCGCCCGGTCGAGGTCGAGTCCGGGCGGCAGCGGCACGGTGCGGACGAAGCGCCCGTAGCGGGACCGCACGACCCGGTAGTCGTCGCGCGTGTCCGCCTTTTCATCGCGGGTCTCGCCCCGGATGGTCAGGCCGTCGGGCGTGACCACGAGGTCGAGGTCGTCGCGAGCGAACCCCGGGACCTCGACGGTCACCACCACCGCGTCGTCACTCTCCCGCACGTCGACGGACGGTCCCCCGCCGAACGGGGCGAGCATGGGAAGTCCCTGGGGCTCGGCGACCAGTCGTTTCAGCCAGCGGTCGACGTCGTCGAGGAGCGCCCGCCCCTCGTCGGGCGTGGGCGGCAGAGTCCGACGCTGGCCGCGCCACGGCAAGAGCGCTCCGACCTTGTCCATGATGCTCATCACAGGCTCTCCTGGCTCACTCGGTGCGGACGGGGATCTTCTTGGGCTGCACCCGCGGAGACTTCGGGATCTCGACGCGCAGCACGGCCGTCCTTCAGCGCGGCGGTGATGCCGCCCGTGTCGAGGTCCTCGGTCAGCGTGAAGGCGCGGTGGTAGTCGGCCAGCTCGAACTCCTGGTAGGCGGGCGCGATGGCCGGACGCTCTACCCGTCCGCGGATCACGAGCTCGTCACGTTCGGCCACGACGTCGAGGCCGTCGGGTCCCACGCCGGGCATGTCCGCGAGGAGCACGTACGCCTTGTCGGTCTCGAAGATGTCGACCGCCGGCGGGACGGTGGGCATCGCGCGCTCGGCCGTCGGGCGGCGGGTGGGGGTCTGGGCTGTGGTCGTCGTCGGTGTCGTTGCCATGGTCGCCATGCTCGGGTCTCCTTTGTCGATCAGCTCTGGATCGGAATCTTCTTGGGCGTCGCTTCCGGGACGCGCGCGAGCTGGACCCGGAGGATGCCGTTGGTGTAGCTCGCCTGGGTCCGGTCGGGGTCGAGGTGCTCGCCGACACCCACGGTGCGGGTGAAGGTGCCGACCGGACGCTCCCGCCGGGAGTAGCGCTCCTCGGCCGCGTCCGGCTCCGCCTTTCGCTCGCCGCGGATCGTGACGGCGTCGCCGACCACGCTGATGTCGAGGCTCGAGCGATCCACGCCCGGGCACAGGGCCTCGAGCGTGATGCCCTTGTCGTCGCGCGTGACGTTGAGCGGCGGATACTCGCCGGTGAGCGACCAGCGCGCCGCCGGGACGGCCTCGCCGAAGACGTGCTCCATCTCGCGCTGCAGCCGTTGCATCTCGCGCCAGGGCAGGGTCGATCGTGTTTCCATGGAACTACCTCCCTGAGGCGGAAATCGTGATCAGGTTCTCGACCGTGGTGATCCCGGGAGCCGCCCACGCCGTTCGCTCCGCCTCTTCCCGCTCGGCCCAGGAGCGTACGGTCCCGCTCAGGATGGCCTTGGTCCCTTGCACCTCGACCGTGATCCGCTGCGCGTCGAGCTGCGCGCTCCGCACCAGCGCCCGCTCGATCGTTTCCTTCAGCTCCGAGGCGCTCAGGCGCGGCTTCACGAGGATGAGGTTGCTCACGCCCCGGACGCCCGACAGCCGGCGCACGACCCGCTCGGCGTCCTGTTTCTGGTACTGCCACTCGACTTCGCCCTTGAGCGTTACCCAGCCCTTGGAGACGGTGACGTCGAGCTTGTCGATGGGCACCATGGCGTCCCACTCCAGCGCTCGCACCGCCGCCGCACGCGATGTCGGCGTCCGTGCGCTCGCCCGAGACCGAGCAGCCGGACCTCGATGTCGTTGGCCACGGCCTTCACGCCGCGGACCCGATGGGCCGCCTCCTCGGCCGCCCACCGCTTGCTGTAGGAGTCGACCCAGCCTGTGAGGGTCACCACGCCGTCCTTGACGGCCACCCCGATCTCGTTGGGTGCCACCCGAGGCTCGGACCTCAGCTCCGCCAGCACGTCCCTCTGGATCTGCTCGTCGGTCAGCGTGGCGGTGCGCGCCATGGTTGCCGTGCTCATCGGTACTCCTCCTTCACTCGTTTCCGGTCGCACCTGTTCGGAGCAAGAGCGACGCCAGACTGCTGCCCGGCAATTTTGCTGGCTGGTACGGGCTCGCGCAGCACCTGCGCGCGAGATCGGGTCAAGAGGCACCCAAACGGGTGTGATCAGACCCGCGCGCCCGGGGCGCAGATTCGGGGAAGCCGCACGAGCGCCGCCGGCGCCCGTCGAGCTTCGAGCGTCCCGCGCTGAGGTAGCTCCGTACTTACTGGCGTCTAGCCGGGACGGCGAGCAATGCGCGAGGGACGCGCGCTTGGTACGGATCACGCAAGACGAACTGGTGGCCGGCACCAGAACATGGCAGCTCCGCTTGAGGGGAAAGTGAGTCAAACAAATGGCGACGATCTTGGAGGGCAATCGACCATGATTCTCCAGCCTGGGACGCCCGCACCCGCGTTCACGTTGCACTGCACGCCGGACCAGACCGTGTCGCTCACGGACTTCCGCGGACAGCCGGTCATCCTGGCGTTCTACCCGGCCGACTGGAGTCCCGGTCTGCGGCGACCAGATGGCGCTCTACAACGAGATCCTGCCGCGAGTTCCGCCAGCACAACGCGGCGCTGCTCGGCATCTCGGTCGACGGCGCCTGGTGCCACGCTGCGTTTGCGCCGGACCGCAAGCTGCACTTTCCGCTGCTGGCCGACTTCGAGCCCAAGGGCGCGGTGGCGCGGAGCTACGGCGCCTATCGCGACGCCAGGACGGCGTCTCCGAGCGGGCGCTCTTCGTGATCGACGGCGACGGCATCATCCGCTGGAGCTACGTCTCGCCGATCGGCGTGAACCCCGGCGCCGACGGCATCCTCGAGGCGCTCGAGGCGCTGCCGCGGCCGACCGACCGCGTGATCGAGGCAGTCATGGCCATGGACAATCCCGCGTCTCACGCCTGTGCTGCCGGCGAGCGAGCGCGATCACGTCCAGGGACCGGCGGAGGCACCGATCACGCTGGTCGAGTACGGCGACTACGAGTGCCCGTACTGCGGCACGCGCCTATCCGATCGTCAAGCGCGTGCAACGGGCGCTCGGCGAGCAGCTGCGGTTCGTGTTCCGCAACTTCCCGCTCGCCGAGATGCATCCGCACGCCGCGCGCGCCGCCGAGGCGGCGGAGGCGGCCGGCGGCGCAGGGAAAGTTCTGGGAGATGCACGACATGCTCTTCGAGAACCAGCAGCGCACTCGACGACGCGGACCTCCTGCGCTACGCGCGGACGCTCGGGCTCGACGTGCCGCGCTTCGTCGAGCGAGCTCGCCGACGCACCTGGGAAGCCCGAGTGCGCGAGGACTTCATGAGCGGCGTGCGCAGCGGCGTGAACGGCACGCCGACGTTCTTCGTCAACGGCATCCGGCACGACGGACCGTTCGATGCCGACGCGCTGGTCGAGGCCCTGAGCATGGTGACGCCCGTCCACGCGTGATCGACAGGCCGCGACCGCCCGGGCTCACCGGGCGGTCGTGGCCACGGTCCCTCGCTCTGAGGCTCCGGCGGATTGAGGCCGCGCGCGGCACGGCCTCGAAGCATAGCGACGAGCGCTCGACGGCGTGCAGGCTGCCGCGAAGCCATGACTGCCCGCGAGGTGCTGCGCGTCACTGGGGGCGACCCCTAGTCTTCTCGCACCAGTGGCGTGTCGACCAGGTGCTCGGCCAGGAACCAGACCTGCATCTCGTTGGTGCGGATCACGTCGCTGACCAGCAGGTCGTTGGTGCCGTCGTCGCCGGCCTCGGCGGCCTGCCGCGCCATCGCGCGCGCCTCCTGCAGGATGATCTCGTGGGCGTGCAGCAGCCGCGAGATCTGCACCGGCACCTCCTCGCGACCCTTCGGCGGACGCGGGATGAGCGTCGTCTCGGCGACGTCGGGCGCCATGGCGATGCTGACGCCGCCCAGCATCTGGATCCGCTCGGCGATCGGGTCGACCAGCTCGCTCTGCTCGTCGTAGTGCTTGTCGAACAGCAGGTGGAGCTGGTAGAAGGTCGGGCCCGACGACCTGCCAGTGATGCTTCTTGTACATGTCGCGGAGCGTCATCGTGTCGGCCAGCACCTGGTTGAGGTTCTCGACGCTCGTCGCCCGGACCGAGGTCTCGAGCGCGATAGGCCGGCTCGTGATCGAGCCGAAGTGCTGGAGCTCCTTGGCGTGCGGGAAGGGCACGCGTTCCGCTGTGACGATCGTAGCGCCGTCGTGTCTCTTGCTGGTCATGTGGTCACCCGCTCCTTGATGGCGGCTGGGGCCGCCGGTGTCCCGTCGCAGCGCCACGCTAGATCTGTCTCAGGGTCTCGTCGGTGCTCCACAGCGCGTTGGCGATGTAGCGGAAGTTGGTGAGGGCGGCCCGGTAGCCGTCATGGTAGGACAGCGTCGCCGCCGCGGTGGCGTCCTGCACGACGGCCACCTCGAAGCCGTGCTCCAGCAGCGCGCGCAGGTGGGACTCCAGACACAGGTTGGCCGACATCCCGGCCAGAATCACCTGTGCGACCTGGTAGTCGCGCAGCCGCCATGTGAGGTCGTCGCCGCCGGGGCCGTACACCTTGTGCGGCGAGGCGACGATCGTCTTCCGGTCGAGGAGATACGGTTTGTACTGGGGCATGACGTCCGCGCCAGGATGCTCGAGTCGCTCGAGCGCCACCGGTGCGGTGCGGTCGGAGGGGCCGGTGCGGTCCATGAGCTTGCCGAGCGGACCGCCGAAGCCCCAGCGATGATCGCTCGGATAGTAATAGTGCGGCGAGATCGCGACGACCATGTTCGCTTGCCGCGCGGCCTTGAGCAGACGCTCGATGTTCTGCACCGTGTTGTTGCGTTCGACGCTCCGGCCGACCATCCGCCAGGCCGCTCCCTGGGGACTCAGAAAATCGATCTGGGGATCGGTGATCAGCAGGGCCGTGCGCGGAACGTCGAGCCTGAAGGCGTCGGGATAACTCACGTCAACCTCCGCGTGAATCGCATCGGCAGATCGCTTCCACTGTCGGCGCGCTGGACGCAACGGCGGTGCCAGGCCCGGTAGCCCGTTCCGCCCGCGCATTCAGCGCTCGGGTCGCCATCGTCTGCCTGGCGCCGGGTGACAACTCACCCGGCGGTCCGGGTGCGACCGTCCGGGCGCAGCGACCCAGCCCAGGCGCTGCGAAGGAGCGATCTCTTTCGGGGGTGAGCATCTAGAGCGTCGGCAGGGTGCGCGGGCGCGGGCCGAGCGGGAACGCCTCGTCGATCCGGGCGAGCTCGGCGCTGGTCAGCTGGAGGTCGCCCGCGCCGGCGTTCTCGGCGGCGTGCTCGGGGCTGGAGGCCTTGGGGATGGCGAAGAGCGAGGGCCGCCGCACCAGGAACCGGAGCGCGACCTGGCGCGGGGTCGCGCCGTGCGCGGCGGCGATCTCCTGCAGCACGCGGCCGCCCGCCGTGCGCGGGCCGGGAAAGTCGCCCGTGGCCGAACGGGCTGTAGGCGACCACGGCGACGCCGTGCGCCTCGCACCACGGGAGCACGGCGTGCTCGATCGCGCGCTCCTGCAGATGGTAGAGCACCTGGTTGCAGGCGATGCGGCCCTCGCCGGCGATCTGCCAGCGCCTCGTCGAGGTCGGCCACGTCGAAGTTGCTCACGCCCCAGGAGAGGATCTTGCCCTCGCGCTGGAGCTGCTCGAAGGCGGCGATCGTGTCCTCCAGCGGGTGCGCGCCGCGCCAGTGCAGGAGGTAGCAGTCCAGCCGGTCGGTGCCGCAGGCGGGCGAGCGACCGCTCGCAGGCCGCCACCGTCCCGCTGCCGCGAGGCGTTGCTCGGGCAGGACCTTGGAGACCAGGAACACCTCGTCGCGGCGCCCGGCGATCGCCTCGCCGACGATCTCCTCGGCGGCCCGTCCGTACATCTCCGCCGTGTCGATGTGGGTCATGCCGAGGTCGAGGCCCCGGCGCAGCGCGGCGATCGCGGCGGCGCGGTCGTCGTCCTCCAGGTACCAGGTCCCCTGCCCGATGACCGGCGACCTCGCGCTTGGTGGAGCCGAACGGACGCCGTTCCATGCCGTCCTCCTCCTGCAGGCCGCCTCAGCGGCCCGTTCGAGCCGTCGCACGATCTCCGCCTTGGGCTGGACGCCGACGATGCGATCGACCTCCCGGCCGCCTTTGAGCACCAGGAGGGTCGGGAATGCTGCGGACGCTCGAAGCGCGCCGCCGTCACGGGATTCTCGTCCACGTTGAGCTTCGCGACGCGCACCCGTCCCGCCATCTCCGACGCCAGCTCGTCGAGCATCGGCGCGATCATCCGGCACGGCCCGCACCACGGGGCCCACAGGTCGAGCAGCACCGGCAGCGGCGAGCGCTCGACCTCGGCGGCAAACGTGGCGTCGGTGACGGTCACCGGCTTCTCGGGACGGGCAGGGGCGTCTTGCACCGTCCGCAGATAGGCTCGAACCCGGCGTCGACCCGCTCCCACGGCACGCGATTGGTCGCGCCGCAGGCAGGACAGCGAATCATTCGTGTCATGGACTGCTCCTGTGTTCGCCGGGACCCCGGCTCATCGGCGGTCAGCCCCCTGGAAGGCACATCCCGACTCCACGAGCCGCTGGCGAAGATACGCGCGCGCATGGTCGAGCATCCGATCGGTCTCTGCCTGCGGCCGCCCCAGCGCGCCGGCCAGGGCGGCCCCCGCGAGCCCGTTGATGTGGCGCAGCAGCACGGCGCGTCGCCACGTGCTCGGCATTCCCGCCAGCGCCTCATCCACGCACTGCCGGAGCTCGGCAGCTGCTGTCTCCTGCTCCGGCGTCGGCACCGTCAGGTCCGGGACGATGTCTTCGAGCTTCAGGTCCTCGTCGGGCTCATGGAAGTCCAGGATCTCGTCACCCAGGGTGGACACGAACTGCTGCGGGGGCGTCTCCGGAACGTCCTCCTCGATATGCAGCGTGCGCTTGCGCTCCGATCTCGACCGCTTCACCTCGGCCGCGAGATAGTGCCGCGCGCGCTCGATCAGCCAGCTCCCGAGCCGGGGCGGGGGAGGCTCCTTGACGAGCTCGCGGTAGGCGGACAGGAGTACCGCGTCGACCACGTCCTCGACCGCCAGCTCGCCGGGGAGCAGATCCCCGACGGCCTCCCGGTACGCGAGCTCGTGGCGGACGACGTGATAGAGCCCGCTCAGGTGCCGACCCATCAGCGAGAAGAACCGCTGCCGGTTGCTCTCCACGTCGTGCCCCCTGTTGCGTTGCGTCGTCGATTCGTCGGCCACGTCTGTGCTCCTGCTCGAATCGTCTTCGCGTCCTGCCGGGCGCTCCTGGGCTTCCCTACACAGTGCTCTCATGCACGACCCGGGCCGACTCGCGCCCCGACCGGCGCTCGGTGCTGGGCCGATCGAACACCCGGAGATCGCCGAAGCGGAGCAGCGTGCCGAGCCCCACGAGAAAAACGGTCAGTACGGCGACCTGCGTCCACGCCAGCTCGGTGACCCCTCGCAGCACGATCTCGCGCAGCGTGGAGACGATGCCAAGCTCTATCATGAAGTCCACCGCCACCCGGTGCTCCTCGAGGTAGATGATGAGGAGCCGCACGACCTCCACCATGACCAGCATGAAGAGCACTTCCCCGACCACCAGGCGGAAGTCCAGGGCAGGCGCAACGATCTCACCGAACAGGCGGCCCAGCGTCCGGACCATCAGCCCGAAGAGCGCCAAACCGATGCCGAGCACCAGGACATCCTGCGTGGGTTCCAGGAAGCGTCGCGCGACCCGATGAACGAGCGTGTGGGCCGCACTCACGCCGATGACGCCTCGAGCTGGCGTGTGAGCTCGGCGCCGGCGAGCGGCGGCGGCGCCGCGCCGGCCGTGGTGAACCGGTCGCCCATGTGGCCGCAGGACTCCGGTCCACCGAAGTAGTCGATGTACCGATCGACGGCCCTCGAGTGATCGGTCTTGAACATGCCGGCCAGGGACGGCGACGTTTTCATGTCATGCCTCCTCGCACCCGTCGGCGATTGGCTAGGCGGCGAAGGCTCGCGGGTCGACGCCGTGACGCTTCAACAGCTTGCCCAGATCTCGGCGTTCCTTGCCGGCCGCCTGAGCGGCGCGGCTCACGTTGCCCTTGTGCTCGGTCATGAGACGCGCGATGTACTGCCGCTCGAAGGCCTCCAGCACCTGCGCCTTTTCGGCCTTGTAGGGTCGCGCAGCCGCAAAGGTCATTGGCGCGCCGTCCTCACGGGCCCCGCGCGGCAAGCCGAGGTCCGCCGCTTCGATCACGCCGTCACGCGCGAGATGAACGGCGCGGACGATGGCGCTCTCCAGCTCCCGCACGTTGCCCGGCCAATCGAAGGTGAGGAGAGCCCGCACCGCCGCGGTGGATAGCTCGGGGGCCAGGCCGAAGGCGGGCGCGTATTTGGCGAGGAAGTACTGCGCCAGCGGCAGGATATCGTCTCGCCGCTCGCGCAGGGGAGGCAGGGTGATAGAGAACACCGACAGGCGATAGAACAGGTCCGCTCTGAACTGTCCGGCCTGGACGAGACGGTCCAGTCGGACGTTCGTGGCCGCGACGAACCGCACGTCGGTGCGCTGCTCCGCCGAGGCGCCCACCGGACGGAAGGTTCGCTCCTGGAGTACCCTCAAGAGCGCGACCTGGGCCCGCGGCGTGAGCGTCTCCGCCTCGTCGAGGAACATCGTGCCGCCGGCCGCGTGGGCGATGAGGCCCTGTCGCCGAGCGTGGGCGTCGGTGAACGCGCCCCGTTCGTGGCCGAACAGCTCGCCCTCGAGCAGCGTGTCGACCAGGGCCCCGCAGTTCACCGCGACGAACGGGCGCGACGCCCGCGGGCCGAGATGATGGATGGCGCGCGCGACGAGCTCCTTGCCGGTGCCGGTCTCACCGTCGATCAGCACCACACCATCCGTCCTCGCCAGCGTGGGCAGCCGCTCGATGACCGCCCGGAAGGCGGTCCTCCCGACGAAGTTGACCGGCATCCCATCGCCCGAAATCGTTTCGTGAGCGGTCGGGTCGTTCATGGCCAACTCCTGGACGTCGCCGGCGCTACGGGGGCCGGCGGTGTTTTGAGCATCGAGGGAGACGGTTTCGCATTCATCGCGGGGTAGGGTACCGTCCGCTTCGAGCAAGCGGCTAGCTATACGTTGGTATAGGTCGACTAGCGCGAGGGCGAGAGCGGGCCGAGCCGCTCGGCCAGACGCACCAGATCGGCGAGCGACTCCGCCCGCATCTTCTGCATGACCCGGGCGCGGTGAATCTTGATGGTGATCTCGCTGTTCCCGAGTTCGCGGCGATCTGCTTGTTGAGCAGACCGCTGACGACCAGCGTCATCACGTCACACTCGCGCGGGCGTCAGCGATGTGGAGCCGGCGCGGAGGCTGCGACGTTTCGCTCCGTCTTGCGCGCTGCCACGGATCGCGGTCGAGCGCGAGTTGAATCGCATCCAGGAAGTCCTGGTCGTGGAAGGGCTTGGTGAGAAACTCCACCGCCCCCGCCTTCATCGCCGGCACCGACATGGGCACGTCGCCATGACCGGTGACGAAGATGACGGGGATCGTGACGCCCGCGCCGATGAGCACGCGTTGCAGATCGAGGCCACTCAACCCCGGCATCCGCACATCG
The DNA here is from genome assembly GCA_963755305.1 of uncultured Alphaproteobacteria bacterium. GTDB lineage: Bacteria > Pseudomonadota > Alphaproteobacteria > Rhizobiales > Xanthobacteraceae > VAZQ01. Next base: position 13,590 of record CAVWJL010000001.1, read on the forward strand.
AGCACGAGGCACGACGGCGCGTCCACCGTGAGCGCTACTTCAGGAAGTCTTGCGCCGATTTGAACGTCTCCACGCCGAATCCGACCGACGCCAGCAGCTCGCCGACGGCCTCCCGCACCGCCCGATCGTCGTCGACGACAAATACCGGTTGCTCTCCGTCGTCATTACTCGCGCTTGTTGCCGTCGGGAAGCGAACTGCAACGTCGCGCCCGATCCGGCTTTGGCCGTAGCCCACAACCGTCCCCGATGCGCCTCGATGATGGATCGGCTGATCGACAGCCCCATTCCCAGGCCCTGGGCCTTCGTCGTATAGAACGCGTCGAAGAGACGGTCGAGACTGTCCGGCGCGATCCCCATGCCCGCGTCGCGGACCGCGACGAGAATGCCCGGGACCTCCTCGACCTCGTGACGCTGCGCCCGGATCGCGAGCTCGCGGTGGCCATCCTCGACCGCGCTCATGGCCTCGATGCCGTTCATGATCAGATTGAGCAGCACCTGCTGGAGCTGGATCCGGTCGCCCATGATCGTCGGCAAATCCTCGGCGAGCGACTCGCGGACCACGATGCAGTACAGCGGCATCGCCCCGGGCGCCAACCTGAGCGATTCGATCGCCATGTTCGAGGCCACCCACGGCACCGCCCCCAAGTACGCCGGCAAGGACTACGTCAACCCGGGCTCCGAGATCCTGTCCGCCGAGATGATGCTGCGCCACATGGGCTGGACCGAAGCCGCCGACCTGATCATCAGCAGCATGGAAAAATCCATCCTCAGCAAGAAGGTCACCTACGACTTCGCGCGGCTGATGGAAGGCGCGACGCAGGTGTCGTGCTCGGGTTTCGGGCAGGTGATGATCGACCACATGTGAACCGCCCCAAGGCGTGTGACGACGCCTTCCAAGCCCCTGGGTTGCTCGACGGGTGCCAGGGGCTTCTCGTTTCTGCGAGACAGATTTCGACCGCCGCCACAAGCGCGTAGACTGCACAGAATTCTGCAACTCCCTGAAGGAGCCGGCCATGGGGATTTCCGCCAGCGACGTGGTGCCGTTCACCCAGGCGCGCGCCACGCTGTCCGAGCTGGCCGAACAGGTCAAGGCCGGCGCCGAGAAGATCATCACCAAGAACGGCGAGAGCTACGTCGCGCTGATCGACGCCGAGCGGCTGGACTACTACCACCGCCTGGAGCGCGAGCGCATCCACCTGCTGTTGATCGACGACGCGCGCCGGGGCCTGGCCGACATCGCGGCCGGCCGCACGCAGGACGCGGATGCCGCCATCGTCGGGCTGCAGGCTCGACGCGCCAGCGTTCAGCCGACGGGTACTAAAGGCAGGGCGAAGATCCCGCGGGACCACGCGCAAACGTGGCTGAGCCCGTCGTCCGCGTCGAACTGACTGCCAGCTTTCTGGAGCGACTGGAGGCGATCGAGACCTTCCTCACCGAAGCGGATGCGGCCTTTGCCTACGACAGGCTGCTCGACGAGTTGCGGAACACCGTCATTCCTAACCTTCGACGCTTTCCGCGCATCGGCCGGCGCTATCTCGATCAGCCGCCGCAGTCGGCCGAGGCGCTGGCCCAGTTGGCTGCCTTGCCGGCAGGTGCGGCCGATCGACTGCGCGAGTACCTGCATGGCGACTACCTGATTCTGTACACGGTGGCAACGCCGGGCCATCTGGTGCACCTGCTGTCCATTCGGCACCACCGTGAACTGTCGTTCCAGTTTTCTCGGCTTTGGGCCGGGTCGAAAGGCAACCCCGAGCGCTGATGGGAATAGGCGACCGAGATGACTGAAGCCGACACCTGCCGCGAGTTCGGCACGCCCCAGTTGGTCGAGGCCGGCTGGGGCGCCGCCGAATCCGGCGAGCAGCACAGCTTCACCAACGGCCGGATCATCGTGGCGGGCGGCAGGGTGCGCCGAGGCAAGCAACGCCGCGCCGACTACCTGCACCTGCTGTACTACCGGCGCGACTTTCCGCTGGCCGTTGTCGAAGCGAAGGAACTCGGCTTGCCTGCCGAAACCGGGGTGCAGCAAGCCCGCGAGTACGCGGAGATGCTCGGCCTGAAGTTCGCCTACGCGACCAACGGCGATCGCATCATCGAGAGATCCTGTTCCTCGCCGATCGCAACATCCTGGTCGACGATCCCATGGCCAAGATCTTCGCGCCGTTCGGTGACGCGCGCCACAAGATAGCTGGCGGCGACGTCAGCCAGAGCCGCGACATGTACTTCGGCATCTACGAGGCGCTGTCGACGAGCACGGAGGATGCCCTTCGCAAGTACCTCCCCGACTTCTTCGACCTGATCATCATCGATGAGTGTCATCGCGTTTCAGACGCGACGAAAGCAACTGGCGCGCCGTGCTCGAGTACTTCGATCCGGCGGTCCCCAGCAGGGACGAACTGGACCGCTTCGGGCGCGAGGTGCCGGATGACGAGTACCAGACCAAGGACTTCGAGCGTGTCGTGGCCTTGCGGTGCACGCCCCGGGTGAACTTCGTCGGCCACAGCCGATACAACCATCAGTTCGACTTCGTCGTTCCCAAGTCCAAGCGCGCGCCTGAGCGAATCCTGCTTGCCATCAACAACCCCAACAAGGACAACGCCCAAAGCGCGGCCTTTGCTTGTGTAGATACCAAGGACGTGCGACCGGCCGATTCCCTGGCTTTCGCCATGCTGAATGACCGAGACCACAAAGTGAGCGAAGCCGTGCAAGACGCTTTGCGCAGCTACGACATCACCCCGATAGCTTGGACCAAGCGGGAAGAATTTAAAGAGCGCCTTGCGGCGTGATGGCCCTGTGAGCATCCCAGGCCCCTGGCGGTGTCCGGCGTTCGCGGAGAAACGACCTTGCGCTACAAGGTGAACGGCAGCGCCGACATGACCGAGTACGCATTGGTGCGAGCGTCGCAGCGGTGACAGCCGCTGTGATGCGAGCCCGCCTGTGAGCATGGTCCGGGGATCGTCGGCGACAGTGGTGAGCACACAGTAAATGTGCATCCCGTTCATGAGATCGAGTCGAATTCGACGACTCCCATGGCGCTGCCGTTCGTTGACGATCTTGGAGCAGACGATGGCAATGCGCAAGCGAGATGATGATGTGGTGTTTCCCAACGCGGCGGGCATAGACGTTGGCGGGTCGAGCCACTGGGCGGCGGTGCCACGGCACACCACGGACGACCCGGTACGCGAGTTCAGTGCAATGACCGACGATCTGAACGTGATGGCCGAGTGGCTGATTGCGTGCGGGGTGGACACGGTGGCGCTGGAGTCCACCGGCGTGTACTGGATCCCGGTGTACGAGGTGCTGGAGCAGCGCGGGCTGAAGGTCTTTCTGGTCGATGCCCGACAGATGAAGTACGTGCCCGGGCGCAAGAGCGACGTGCAGGACTGCCAATGGCTGCAGCGCCTGATGAGCCAGGGCTATCTGCGCGCGGCGTTCCGTCTCGGCGAGGACGTGTGCGTGGTGCGCGCGGTGGCACGCCAGCGCGACGTGCTGCTGGTCGAGCAGGCCAGCTGGGTGCAGCGCATGCAAAAGGCCCTGGTGCAGATGAACATCCAGCTCACCGAGGTGCTCAGTGACGTGATGGGAGCGACCGGTCAGGCCATCATCCGCGCCATCGTGGCCGGCGAGCGCGACGCCAAGGTGCTGGCTCGCTACCGCAACGTGCGCGTCAAGGCCAGCGAGCAAGGCATCGCCAAGGCGTTGACGGGCAACTGGCGAGACGAACACCTGTTCGTGCTGCGTCAGGCGCTGTCAATGTACGACGATATCGCCCGGCACCTGCGCGAGTGCGATTCCAAGCTTCAAGGACTGCTGGCTGCGCTGGGGTCAGCCAAGGTCGATCTGGGCAAGGCGCCGCGTGCGCGCAGCAAGACGCGCGCGCAGTTCGACACGCGCCAGATTCTGGCCAACTGGGCCGGCGTCGATCTCACGCGCATCAACGGGCTGGGGCTGGCCGCGGTGATGAAGATCCTCTCGGAGGTCGGCCCCGAGCTGAGCCGCTTCGCCAACGTCAAGCACTTCTGCTCCTGGCTGGGTCTGTGCCCGGGCACGAAGATCAGCGGTGGCAAGGTGCTGTCGGCCAAGACCAAGCGCTCGGCCAACCGGGTGCGCCAGGCGCTGAAGATGGCCGCGATGAGCCTGTCGCACAGCGATTCGGCGCTGGGCGCGTTCTACCGCCGCATGTCCGCCCGCATGGACAAGCCGCGCGCCAACACCGCCACCGCCCACAAGCTGGCTCGAATGGTGTACTTCATGCTGACCCGCGGTGAAGCCTACGTCGATCAGGGTCAGCACGACTATGAGCAGCAGCAGCGCCAGCGCAGCATCGCCGCCCTCAAGCGGCGCGCCGCTGCGCTCGGCTTCGCAGTCATGCCGACGGCGACGGCCGCATGAAAACACACGTCAACCCGTTTTGTTTCTTTCGAGAAACTTCCACAAAGCAAAATCAACGGGTTGCGTGCGTCTCACCGAACGACGCGCATGCAGCGGCGTCTGATTGCTCAGAAAGATGGGCGCGCAGGACTGGCGAAAATCAGTCAATCTTTCGAACGGGGTAGCGCGAGGCTCCACCAATGAAATGCTCGCAAGCAGTCCCAGACCAAACTCATGCGCGGGCAAGAATGCACCAGTGCTATTCCGGCCATTGGCGCGCCCAACCCCACCTTAACGCACAAGTTTCTCAGCGTAAATGGTCGGGCCGCGGCCCGTTGCTCAACTCATGAGCAAGCCACCTGGAGGTTCCTCGCCGTCATGGACCGATGTCAAGGCCAAGCTGGCCGCGTTCGACCGCGCCGGCCTGCTCGGGCTGGTGCAAGACCTCTACGCCGCCAGCAAGGACAACCAGGCCTTTCTCCACGCACGCCTGCACCTGGGCGAGGACGTGCTCGAGCCCTACAAGGCCGCCATCGACCGCTGGCTGTGGCCCGATGTGTTCAAGAACCAGGACACCTCGGTGGCCAAAGCCAAGAAGGCCATCGCGGACTACAAGAAGGCATCGGGCACGGCGGACGGGCTGGCGGAGTTGATGGTCTTCTATTGCGAGCGGGCCTCGGGATTCAGCTGCGATGTCGGCCTCGACGACGAAGCCTACTTGTCCGCGCTGGTGCGAATGTTCGAGCAGGCGTTGAAGGCAGTCGCCACCTTGCCGGAGACGCAGCGCCCGGCACTTTGGACGCGCCTGGAGATGGTTCGAGACCGCAGCCACGACATCGGCTACGGCGTGGGTGAGGACATGGATGCGTTGCTCGCCGAGCATGGGGCCGATGACTGAGCGCGAGGCCTTCGACGCGCTGCAAGCCGAGAACGCGCGGCTGGTGGCGCTGCTGGAGTCGCACGGCATCGCGTGGCGCGCACCGCCGACCGCGGCGTCACAACCCGCGCTGACCGCACCCGGTGCCGGCGCCGGCGCCGAAGCGAGCTCCGCGCCCAGCCTGTCCACGGCCGAGAAGGTGGCATTGTTTCGACGGCTGTTCCGGGGCCGCACCGATGTCTACCCGGTCCGCTGGGAGGGCAAGACCTCGGGCAAGTCGGGCTACGCGCCGGCTTGCGCCAACGAGTGGCGGGCCGGCGTCTGCGAGAAGCCGCGCATCAAGTGCGGCGACTGCAGCCACCGGCTGCTGGTGCCGCTGTCGGATTCGGTGATCTACGACCACCTGGCCGGCAAGCAGACGGTCGGCGTCTATCCGCTGCTGGAGGACGACACCTGCCACTTCTTGGCGGTCGATTTCGACGAGGCGGATTGGCAGCAGGACGCCCAGGCGTTCATGCAGTCCTGCAACGAGCTGGGCGTGCCGGCGGCGCTGGAAATTTCGCGCTCGGGCCAGGGCGCGCATGCCTGGGTGTTCTTCGCCGGGCGTGTGTCGGCTCGCGATGCCCGGCGCCTGGGCACCGCCATCATCAGCCACACCTGCGCGCGCACCCGGCAGCTCAAGCTGGCGTCCTACGACCGCTTGTTTCCCAACCAGGACACGATGCCCAAGGGAGGGTTCGGCAACCTGATCGCGCTGCCGCTGCAGAAGCACCCACGCGAGAGCGGCTGCAGCGTGTTTGTCGACGCCGCGCTGCGGCCGCACGGCGACCAGTGGGCCTATCTCGCCTCGATCCAGCCCATGGCGCCGCATGACATCGAGCCGACCATCCTGCGCGCCACCGGCGGCGTTCACCCGCTGGACGTGACGTTCATCGACGACGAGGATCTGGCCACGCCTTGGAAGCGCCAGGCCAGTACGTCCACCAAGCTGGCGGGCACCATGCCCCAGGCCTTGACCGTGACGCTGGCCAACCTGATCTACTTCGAGAAGAGCGCGCTGCCCCAGGCGCTGGCCAATCGGCTGATCCGCCTGGCGGCCTTCCAGAACCCCGAGTTCTACAAGGCCCAGGCCATGCGCATGTCGGTGTGGGACAAGCCCCGCGTCATCGGCAACGCCGAGAACTACCCGCAGCACATCGCCTTGCCGCGCGGTTGCCTGGACGCGGCACTTGCCTTGCTGAAGGACAACGGCATCCGCTGCGACCTGCAGGACGAGAGGTTCGCCGGCGAGCCCATCGAAGCCGACTTCGTCGGCACCCTGCGGCCTGACCAGGAGCAGGCCGTGGCGGCCATGCTGAAACACGATGCCGGCGTGCTGTGCGCGCCGACCGCGTTCGGCAAGACGGTGACGGCGGCGGCGATCATCGCCCGGCGCGGCGTGAACACCTTGGTGCTGGTCCACCGCACCGAGTTGTTGAAGCAATGGCAGGAACGCCTGCAGGCCTTCCTCGGCTGGAAGCCGGCAAAGGCGTGGTCGGCACCATCGGCGGCGGCAAGGCCAAGCCGAGCGGCAAGATCGACATCGCCGTGATGCAGTCGCTGTCGCGCCAGGGCGAGGTCAATGCGCTGGTCGAGAACTACGGGCAGATCGTGGTGGACGAATGCCACCACGTCGGTGCCGCATCGTTCGACGCCATCCTCAAGCGGACCAAGGCCAAGTTCGTTCTGGGCTTGACCGCCACGCCGATCCGCCGCGATGGCCAGCAGCCCATCATCTTCATGCAGTGCGGGCCGATCCGCCACACCGCAGCCAGGCCGGCCGGTGCACCGCACGACCTGGAGGTGGTGCCGCGATCACGGTTTGCCCGCATCGATCTGCCGGCCACGGCGGGCATTCAAGACGTGTTCCGGCACCTCGCCAACGACCTGGCCCGCACCGAAGCCATCGCCGCTGAAGCGGCAGCGGCGTTCGAGCAAGGCCGCAAAGTGCTGGTGCTGACCGAGCGCACCGAACACCTCGACGCCATCCGCCAGGCCCTGACTGCGCAGGCACCGACGCCGTTCGTGTTGCACGGGCGGATGTCGAAGAAGCAGCGTGCCGCCCTCATCACCGAGTTGGATGCGCTGCCTCCCGAGGCGCCGCGCATCCTGCTGGCCACCGGAAAGCTGGTCGGCGAAGGGTTCGACCATCCGCCGCTGGACACCTTGGTGCTGGCCATGCCGGTGTCCTGGAAGGGCACCTTGCAGCAGTACGCAGGCCGCCTGCACCGGGAACACGCCAGCAAAGCCGATGTGCGGATCATCGACTTCGTCGACACCGGCCACCCGGCGCTGCTGCGGATGTGGGAGAAGCGGCAGCGTGGCTACCGTGCGATGGGCTATCGAGTAGGCGTCGACGTGAGCGATGAGCTGTCCACTGTGGGCAACACCGCGGAGCCAAGCTTCGCGCGCTTTGAGCAACACAGTGCCGTGCAGACTGTGGCTCTGCGCGTGGTCAACGGCTCGGGGCCATGAGCGGGGCCATCTGCCCAGGCGTTTTGACGCACATCGAGCGTTGGTGCGGCTCAGCGCCAGATTGGGAAGAGATGATCGACCCGATGTAACGGCTTGCCGGACATCCCGCGACGTCACGACCGCTTCGATCAAGGACGCCGGTTCGTTTCCGCGACCGGCTTCTTTCTTGTGGCTGGAACTCAGCCGTTGACGCCGCTGACTATCTTCTGCAGCGCGACCGGGTCCAGCACCTGGATCTGCCGCTGCCTGACCCGCAGGATGCCGTCGTCCTGGAACTTCGAGAAGCAACGGCTGACCGTCTCGAGCTGCAGACCGAGATAGGTGCCGATCTCCTCGCGCGTCATGCGCAGCACCAGCGACGACGGCGAGAAACCTCGCGCCTGCAGCCGCCGCATCAGGTTCTGCAGGAAGGCGGCAAGGCGCTCTTCGGCACGCATGCTGCCCAGCAGCAGCATCACGCCGTGGTCACGCACGATCTCCCGGCTCATGATCTTGTGGAACTGGCGCTGCAGGTCGGTGAACTCGCGCGACAGGTACTCCAGCTGACCGTAGGGGATGACGCAGACCTGCGAATCCTCCAGCGCCACCGCGTCGCAGGTGTGGCGCTCGCTGCCGATGCCGTCCAGGCCCAGCAGTTCGCCCGCCATCTGGAAGCCCGTGACCTGGTCGCGCCCATCCTCGGACGACACGCGCGTCTTGAAAAATCCGGTGCGCACCGCGTACAGCGCGTCGAAGGCGTCGCCGGTGCGAAACAGCATCCCGCCGCGCGGCACCGTGCGTCGCGTGGCCACCAGCGAGTCCAGGCGATCGAGCTCACGCTCCGAGAAACCCACCGGCAGACACAACTCGCGCAGGTTGCAGTTGGAGCAGGCGACCTTAAATTCCGTGACTTTGACCGGGACCAAGCTGGCAGGCGTGCTCATGTTGGGGTTGCCGGATGTCGGATGCCGCAATGGCCCGATTGTTCGAGTTGGACTGGCCGCGGCCCTTGCGCAAGATCAAAAGCGCCGACGGAGTGCTCATGCACCATGCCGCTCATGACTGTCACCGTTGCAGCCGATCGGGCCGAAGCGCTGCCCGCATTGTCCGAGGCGTTGCTGCGGCGTTTTGACGCTCCGGGGCCGCGCTACACCTCCTACCCCACGGCCGACCGCTTTGTCGAGGCCTTTGGGGCCGATGACCTGCGCAGCGCCCTGCAACAGCGCACCCAGGGCACGGTGGCCGGTGGCACGGTACCGCTGTCGCTGTACGTGCACATTCCGTTCTGCGCCTCGGTGTGCTACTACTGCGCCTGCAACAAGGTCATCACCCGACACCACGAACGTGCCGCCGAGTATCTGGATGCACTCGACGCCGAGGTCGACCTGGTGGTGGCGCAGGCTCGTGCCGGCCAGTCGGCCTCGCAACTGCACTTCCGCGGCGGCTCGCCGACCTTCCTGTCCGACGCCGAACTGCAGCGTGTGGTCGGCTCGCTGCGGCGCGCCTTTCACATCGACGACGGCACCGAGATGTCGATCGAAATCGACCCGCGCACCGTCACGCCTGCGCGGCTGGCCCATTGCCGCGCGCTCGGCTTCAACCGCATCAGCTTCGGCGTGCAGGATTTCGACCCACAGGTGCAGCAAGCCGTGCATCGCGTGCAGCCCTTCGAGAGCGTGCGCGACCTGATGCGGGCCGCGCGCGGCCTGGGCTTCAAGTCGATCAACGCCGACCTGATCTACGGTCTGCCGCGACAGACGCCGCAGAGTTTTGCCCTTACCGTGCAGCAGATCGGCGAGTTGCGGCCGGACCGGATCGCGCTGTATGCCTATGCGCACCTGCCGCAGCGCTTCAAGCCGCAGCGGCGCATCGTCGCCACCGAGCTGCCCGGTGCCGCACAGCGTGTGGCCATGCTCGGCGACGCCATCGGCGGCTTTCTCGGGCGCGGCTACCACTACATCGGCATGGACCATTTTGCGCTACCCGGCGACGCGCTGGCCGTGGCCAAGCGCCAGGGCCGCCTGCACCGCAACTTCCAGGGCTACAGCACGCAGCCCGATTGCGACCTGATCGGCCTGGGCGTGTCGTCGATCGGCAAGGTCGGGGCCAACTACTACCAGAACGCGAAGACACTGCCCGAGTACTACGACGCGCTGCGCCAGGGCCAGCTGCCCGTACAGCGCGGCATCGCGCTGACGCGCGACGACGTGCTGCGCCGAGCGGTGATCATGGCGCTGATGTGCCAGGGCCGCGTCGAGTTCGAGTCGATCGAGCTGGCCCACCTGATCCGCATGCGCGAGTACTTCGCGCGCGAGCTGGAACAGCTTAAGCCGATGGCCGAGGCCGGTCTGGTCGACCTCGAACCCGGTGCGGTGCAGGTCACCGCCACCGGCTGGTATGTGGTGCGTGCCGTGGCGATGGTCTTCGACCGCGCGCTGCAGAGCGACAAGCTGCGCGAACGCTTCTCGCGCATCATTTGAGGCTGTAGCGCCGGCGCGCCACCAGGCCGATCAGTGCCGAGCGACCGCAGTGGCCGCTGCCTTCGGCGACGTCGGCCTCGTACTCGAGCAACACCACGATGTCCATGGCCGCGAAGGCCTCGCGCAGCAGCGCCGGGGTGTACAGATGCGAGGCCAGCGGCGGCCCGCCGGTGCGGTACTCCAGCTGCTTCGGTGTGTAGCCTTGCAGCAGCAGCGTGCCGCCGGGCCTCAGGCAGCGCTGGATGTGGGCGAACAGGCGCTGGCGCAGGGCCGGGTCGGCAAACTGGATGAAGATCGCGGCCACGCCGTCGTAGGCCGCCTCCGGCCAGGCGAAGGCGTCGCAATCGGCGACCTGAAAATTGACGCTCGCGCGCTGCTCGTCGGCCAGGCGCCGCGCCTTGGCCACGCCGGTCTCGGCAATGTCGAAGGCATCCACCTGCAGGCCGCGCCGGGCCAGCCAGACGCTGTTGCGGCCTTCGCCGTCGGCCACGCACAGCACGCGCTGGCCGGCGCTCCACACATCCGCATGCTCGCGCAGCCAGACGTTGGGCTCGGTGCCGAACAGGTAGCCGTCGGCCGCGAAGCGCTTGTTCCAGGTGCCGGCCGGGTCGGCGAAGCCAGCGTCCTTGTCTCCGCTCATGTTGCTGCTCAGCCCGAGCGCGAGTCTTCGCCGATGAGCAGGCGCGAATCGCTGAGGAACTGGTGCGGCGGGATCTCCAGGTTCGTCGGTGCGGGCTTGTTCTTGAACACCCGGCCGGCGCCGTCGAAGGTGGAGCCGTGGCAGGGGCAGAAGTAGCCGCCCTGCCAGCCGGCCGGCAGGCTCGGGTTGGCAGAGCCTTCGGGCACCGCCGTCGGCGAGCAGCCCAAGTGGGTGCAGATGCCTACCGCGACGAACAGCTCCGGCCGCAGCGAACGCGTGGCGTTGCGCGCGTAGTCGGGTTGCTGGTCGCGCGTCGAGTTCGGGTCCACCAGGTCGGGGCTCGGCGACTTCAGCGCCGCCAGCATCTGCGGCGAGCGGTGCACGATCCACACCGGCTTGCCGCGCCATTCCACGGTCTTCATGCCGCCGGGCGGGATGTCGCCGATGTCGACCTCGACGGCCGCGCCCATCGCGCGAGCACGCTCGCTGGGCGCGAACGACGCAACGAAAGGCACTGCGGTAGCCACCGCGGCCACGCCGCCCGCCGCCGAGGTGGCGATGATCCAGTGGCGGCGGTCCGTGTTGGCGAAGGGTGCTGCGGGTAGCGGCAGGGACTGAACGGTCAATTGAACTCCTCTGGCGACGATTGTGGTTGCAAAACCGGGGGGTGCCGCGGGCTCGGCGCGGCCCGACCAGAGGCCTCGAGCCTGATCAAGCCGATCGGCGCGGCCGAGCGGATCATGCCGACGCCAGCAGCGCCAGCGTCTGCGCGTCGCGCTGGCCGGCAAAGTACTTGTCCAGTGCCTCGCCGAACAGGCTCTCCTCCGGCGCCGCCGCTTCGAACAAGGTCATCGACGAGCCGAACTTCAGTGTGTCCGGCATGCCGAAGATCTGCAGCGCGCCGCGGCCCTCGAGCCCCAGCGCGCGCTGCGTGCACGCCTTCAGCCGCGGCCCGAGCAGCGCGTGCGGCCAATAGGCGCGTGCCTCGGCGATCGAGGCCAGCCCGAAGTGCTGCGCCGTCGCGCTGCGGCCGAGCGCCTTGAGCTGCGGGAAGACGAACCACATCCAGTGGCTGCGCTTCGCACCGCGTGACAGCTCCTGCAGCACCGTGTCGATGACCGGGTCCTGCGCGTCGACGAAGCGTTGCAGGTTGAAGGCGTCGCCTGTCATCGCGCGGTGCTTCGTCAGGCGGCGCGCTTGCGCGCACGGGCTGGCCGCGACGGCGCGGTCTGACGCCGCGCGCTGTCGACGAACAGCGCGCGTTCACTGGCCACACGTTCGAACTGCCGCGCCAGGTTGCCGCACACCAGGTCGCACAGCTGGTAGACCGAAGGGTCGGCGATGCGGTAGTAGACGCTGGTGCCGCGGCTTTCGCGGGCCACCAGGCCGTGGCTGGTGAGCAGCGCCATGTGGCGCGACACGTTCGCCGGCGTATAGCCGGTCAGCTGCGCCAGTTCGCCGACGTTGCGTTCGCCATCGCGCAGCAGGTTCAGCAACGACAGCCGTGTCGGCTCCGACAGCGCCTGGAAGTACGACGCGACCTTCTGCAGAGCTTCCTTGGGCAGATCCTGCATGCGCCTGCAATCGGTGGTGGGCAAGCTGCCAATCATGCCCGAAGCCTCGGCGGTGCATGTGTTCTTGCCAGATTCTGTGCTTGACGAGTTACGTGCATACGCAAGTAGTATATGACGAAGACGTGATCCGCTGATGTCCACTGGGGCCAGACGGTCGGTGCCGTAGGAGTGAGGGATGAGCAAGAGGTTCCCGATGCGAGTCGCGCTGTGCGCCGGCCTGGAGTCGGCGGTTGCCAGGGCCACTGGAACGCGATCTGTCTGGCCGACATGGGCGATACCGGCGCCGCCTTCGTGGCGCTGCCGCAGACCCCGCCGCGCAACGTCAACTGGGCGCCGCGCCGGGTGTACCGGATGCCAGGACCAAGGAACTGATCGCACTGGCGCTGAGCGTGGCCGTGCGTTGCGACCCGTGCATCGGTTTCCACACCCAGGCACTGGCCAAGCGGGGCGCCACGCGCCAGGAACTGGACGAGACGCTGGCCGTTGCCACCTACATGGGCGGCGGGCCGTCGCTGCTGCACGCCGTCAGCGCGGTCGCGGCCTTCGACGAGTCTGCCCAGGCCCACACGGCCTAAGCCTCAGCCCGGCATGCCCTGATGCTCGAGGGCTTCGTCCTCGCGGATGTTGGCCAGCTCCAGGTACTCGGGCACTGAGCAGGCCCAGGGCCGGCGCTCGGCGATGGCCTGGCGCAGGCTGTCGGCGGCCTCGGGCTCGCCCTGCATCAGGTAGACATGCTTCGGCGCGCGCGACAGCGCCAGCACCCAGTCGAGCAGGCCCTGCCGATCGGCATGGCCCGACAGGCCGTCCAGCGCGATCACCTCGGCGCGGGCGGTGATCCAGTCGCCCTGGACCTTGATCTGCGGCTTGCCGGCCAGCAGCGCCGCGCCGCGCGTGCCCGCCGGCTGGTAGCTGGTGAAGGCAATCGCATTGCGCGCATCCGGCACCAGCTGCTTCAGGTGCTGCGCCAGAGACCGGCCACAGCACACGCCCTCGACAGCGATCAGGATGCCCGGCGCGTCGAGGCAGCCCAGCGCCAGCGCGTCCTCAGTGTTCTGCGCGACGTTGACGTCCCGCAGCAGCGCTTGGCAGGCCATCGCGTCGACGCGCAACTCCTCTGGATAGCGCTGGTAGATCGACACCACGTCGGCGGCGATGCGGCTGTCCAGATGCACTGGCAGGTCCGGGATGCGCCCACTGGCCTTCAGCACGCGGACGGCATGCAGCAGCGACTGCGCCGGGCCGGCGGCATGGGCCGGCAGCAGCACCATGCCACCGCGTGCGGCCGTGCGAGTGATCAACTTTGACAGGCGTGCCATCGCATCGGGCAGCCGGTGCCGGCGGCTGCCGTAAGTGGCCTCGACCAGCAGCTGATCGGCGGCCTCGGGCGCGGCCGGAGCGCGCAGCAGCGGATCGTCGGCACAACCCAGAGCGCCGGCATACAGCAGCGAATGAGTGTCGCAGCGCAGATGCATGCTGACCGCGCCCAGTGCTAGGCCCGACGGCCGCAGCCGTACGCTGAATCCCGCCGCGGGCTCGAACAGTTCGTCGCAGCGCCTTGGCTGCAGGCGCTGCAGCGCGCGCAGCGCCATGTCCTGCGTGTACAGCGGCTGCGCCGGCGCGTGTTTGCTGTAGCCGATGCTGTTGGCCTGGCATGCCTCCTCTTCCTGCAGCCGGCCGGCCTCGGGCAGCAGCAGCTGACACAGCTCCACGGTGGCCGGCGCGGCGTACACCGGGCCTTCGAAGCCCAACTCGACCAGGCGCGGCAGGAAGCCGCTGTGGGTGAGCTGCGCCTGCGTCAGCACCACCGCGTCGATCGAACGGCTGGGCACAGCGAGCGCCGAGCGGTTGCGCAGGCGCAGTTGCTTCAAGCCCTGGAACAAGCCGCAATCGAGCAGCAACCGGCGGCCTGCGTGTTCGACCAGCACCTTCGACCCGGTGACGGTGCCCGCGCCGCCCAGAAAGCGCAATTGCATTCGCTTGGCTCCCACGCCGCGCCTCCGGCTGAATGCCGCGTCGTTGCGCTGATTCTTCAAGCTCGCGGCTCGGCGCGTCTTGATCGGGCGCAAGACCTGGGGTCGCTAGACAATGGTGTGGAGCAGCAAGGCCTGCAGCACGAAGCGTCGGGTCTCGGCCACGCCGGCCTCGTTGCCCAGCTGCATGGCCAGCCGCCCGAGCTCAAGGCCAAGACCATCGACGCCACCACGTCGTTCTTCAACCTGCACCACGTGTTCGCGCGCGAACTCGGCAGCGACATGGGCTTCCTGGCGTGGAAGGATGCCGGCGTGAACCCCTACGGCAATTCGATCATCGCCAACGGCCCCTGGCTCAAGGCCAACCGCGACAAGGCCGACAAGTTCATCAAGATCACGCAGAAGGCGTTCGCCGACTGCGCCAAGAACCCCGATCCGTGCATCAAGGCGCTGGTCGAGGCCAACGGCGCGCTGCACTACGACAACGAGCTGCTCAACTGGCACCTCGTCACCATCCTGATGAGCGACGACATTTCGCGCAACGTCGCGCTCGGCTGGCACGACGACAAGCGCATGGCCGACGACTACAAGCTGGTCGACGAAAATCTGAAGATCGAGAAGCCGTACGACATCAAGGCGGCCTACACCAACGAGTTCCTCGACAAGTCCGTCAAGATGCCGCCGATCAATCCGCCGAAGCTGTATTGATCGCACATATTATACGGGCGTGAAGCGCAAGGGCCGGCCGCTTGCGGCCGGCCCTTCTATTGCGCGTGGGGCCGGTTCTTCCTTCTCCTCGCTTTGCAGGAGTGGGAAAGGGCTCACCCGAATTCCGGGCCGACCACCGCATAGGTGCGCGCCGTATCGTCGAAGCTCTCGCGCCGGCGATAGACCATGCGGGTGAGCGGCCGCTGCGTGGCAAAGCCGCGCGCCTCGAGCCACGCGCGGATCGCCGCTTGCCGTCGGCGAGGTCGACATAGACCGGCCCCGCGACCGGACGAGCGCGCGCGCCAGCAGGGCCTGCGCTGCAGCATCGTCGTCGGCGACCAGCGGGCCGAGCTGCGCGCAGGTGCGGCCGTCGCGGCCGAGCAGAAAGCCCGCGATACGGCCGTCGCGCTCGGCGCACGAGCGCGGCCTGCGGCAAGCGGCCGCGCAGACGCGCCAGCAGCGCGCCGCGATCCGCGCCGAAGGCCGCCGCGTCGTAGGCGCAGATTGCCGGCCAGACCGCGTCGTCGATCGGCGCGATCGCGAGGCCGGGCGCGGCGGGCACCGGCCGCGGCGATTGCGCCGGTGCGCTCAGCGCCAGCCGGTGAAAGCCCCAGGTGTCCTCGAAGCCCAGCGCGCGATAGACCTGCCGGCCATCGGGCGTGGCGTCGAGCACCGGCACGCGGCCGCCGCGATCAGATCGTCGATGCAGCGGCGCATCAGCCGGCTCGCCAGTCCGCGGCGGCGAATAGGCCTGCGCGACCAGCACCATGCTGATCCAGCCGAAGCCGTCGAACGGCAGGGTGGCGGCGGTCGCAATCACGCGGCCGGCACCGTTGCGGATCGCGTAGACGTTGCCGAGATCGAGAAAGATGCGCCAGTCGGCGTCGACCTGGTTCCAGCCGACCTCGCGCACCAGCGCGTCGGCGTCGCCGAGATCTTCGGCCCGCAGCAGCGATCTCGGCCTCGAGCGCGGGATCAGAAGCTGGCCATCGCGCGTATCGTAGTGAGTGTCCTTGCCGAGGCTCGGCATGCCGCGCGCGACCCAGTCGGCGGTCCAGTCGATGAGCCGCGCCAGCGACACGTTCGGATAGCCGAACAGCCGCATCGCCTCGCCGGTGTTGACCAGCCAAGCCTCCGGCGCCTCGACGCCGGCGAACACCGGCGCCTTGCCGATGACGCCGGCCGAACGTCTCAGCGCCAGCCAGCGCACGCTGATGGTCTCGGGGCCGCTGACATTGAGCGGGCTCGTCGGCGTCGTGCAGTGGCCGAGCGCGCGCAGCACCATGGCGTTGGCGTCGCCCTGCCAGATGACGTTGACGTGGCCGGTCGCGAGATTGATCGGTCTCGCCGGCGAGCACGCGCGTGGCCACGTCGTGCAGCACGCCGTAGCGCATGTCGATCGCGTAGTTGAGCCGGATGATGCGGCCGGGCGTGCCGCGCGTGCGCGAGAAATACTGGAACATCGCCTCGCGCGCGACGCAGGAATTGGCGTAGACGCCGGGCGGCGGCGTGGCCGGCGTCTGCTTCGGTCGCGCCGCCGTGCAGCACGTTGACATAGGGGTACACGCAGCCGGTCGAGTAGGCGACGATGCGCGAGCGCGCGAACGCCTCGGCGACCAGCGCCGGCACGTGCGCGTTCATCGCCCAGGTCAGGTCCTCGTGTCCGGACGATCCGAACTTGCGGCCCGCCATGAATACGACGTTCGGCGCCTTCGGCAGCGCCTCGATCTGCTTGCGGTCGAGCAGGTCGGCCGCGATGCATTCGATGCCCGCGGCGGTGAGCGTCTCGCGCAAGCCCGGTTCGCTGAAACGGGCGACGC
Organism: uncultured Alphaproteobacteria bacterium; assembly: GCA_963755305.1. Taxonomy (GTDB): domain Bacteria; phylum Pseudomonadota; class Alphaproteobacteria; order Rhizobiales; family Xanthobacteraceae; genus VAZQ01. The sequence goes on from CAVWJL010000001.1 coordinate 30,520, forward strand.
CGATCACGCGCTTGCTGGGCGCCGCGCGCTTGGCGAGCCGCGCCAGCGTCGGGCCGATCTTGCCGCCGACGCCCAGGATGATGAGGTCGCCGGCGAGCGCGCCGAACTCGGCGGTCAGCGCCGCCGACGGCGTCGTCATCACGTCTTCGAGGTGCGCGACGTCGCGGAAGCGGTCCGGCAGCGCGGTCGGTCGGTTCGGCCATGCGGAGGTGTCCTTCGGACTGAACCCGAATTGTAGTTGCAAGGCGTCCCGCGCGCAGCCGGCGTTGCAGCGGTGCCCGGCGATGGCCTTGCGGGTCGTTGCGCACGTCGCGGCGAAAAGCCGCGCGTGCCGGCGGGCTGTTCCGATGGGCATTTCTGCAACGCGCGAGGCCGTGCGCGATTCCGCGCGCGATCTTGCCCACCGGAGCGCCCTGTATACGATCATCTCGTCGCCGCAAAGAAATGTCGGCATCCGGCCGGCGATCGACCGGGCGCAGTCGCCGGCACTGGTGGTCGGGCGCAAGCAAGGCAACAACCGGCGCCGGAATCCAATTCGGCGGCGCTCGGGCCAGGAGAGGTGACGCGCATGAATGCTCCGATACCGCGAATTCTGATCGAGGCGATGTGGCGCGGCCGCCTGTTCGGCGCGCAGTGGCGGCCGGCCGTCGGCGGCTCGCTCGACGTGCTGGAGCCGGCGACCGGCGCGGTCATCACGCGGGTCGGCAACGCCACCGCCGAGGACGTGCGCCAGGCCGCCGCCGAGGCGCGCGCCGCGCAGCCCGGCTGGGCGGCGACGCCCTACGATGAGCGCGCCGCCATCCTGCGCAAGGCCGCCGCGCTGCTGCTGGAGAACCAGGCCGAGCTGGTCTACTGGATCATGCGCGAGACCGGCGGCATCGAGCCGAAGGCCGCGTTCGAAGTGCAGATGGTCGCCAACATCCTGCACCGCGCCGCCGCCATGCCGACCGAGCCGCAGGGGCTCGTGCTGCCGAGCGACGGCGACCGCATCTCGATCGCGCGGCGCGTGCCGCGCGGCGTCATCGGCGTGATCTCGCCGTTCAACTTCCCGCTCATCCTGATCTGCCGCGCGGTCGCGCCGGCGCTCGCGACCGGCAACGCGGTGGTGCTCAAGCCCGATCCGCGCACCGCGCTGACCGGCGGCTTCATCATCGCGCGGCTGTTCGAGGAGGCCGGCCTGCCCAAGGGCGTGCTGCAGGTGCTGCCGGGCGGCGCCGAGGCCGGCGAGGCGATCTGCAGCGATCCCGACATCGCCATGGTGTCGTTCACCGGCTCGAGCGCGGTCGGCCGCAAGATCGGCGAGGTCGCCGGCCGCAATCTCAAGAAGGTGCAGCTCGAGCTCGGCGGCAAGAACGCCGTGATCGTGCTCGACGACGCCGATCTCGACGGCGTCGCGTCGGCCTGCGCGTTCGGCGCCTGGTTCCACCAGGGCCAGATCTGCATGACCACCGGGCTCATCCTCGCGCACGAGAAGATCGCCGACGCGCTGACCGAAAAGCTCGTCGCCAAGGCCAAGCATCTGCCGGTCGGCGATCCGACCAGTCGGGCCAGGTCGCGCTCGGACCGGTGATCAGCCGCAACCAGGTCGACCGCATCCACGGCATCGTCAAGGACACGGTCGCGGCCGGCGCCAAGCTCTGCGCCGGCGGCACGTTCGACGGTCCGTTCTACCGGCCGACCGTGCTCACCGGCGTGAAGCCCGGCATGCGCGCCTTCGACGAGGAGGTGTTCGGGCCGGTCGCGGCGATCGCCACGTTCGCCACCGAGGACGAGGCGGTCGAGCTTGCCAACAGCAACGAATACGGGCTGTCCGCCGGCGTGTTCTCGAGGTCGGTCGGCCGCGCGCTGGCGGTCGGCAACCGGCTGCGCACCGGGCTGCTGCACATCAACGACCAGACGGTCGCCGACGAGCCGCACGTGCCGTTCGGCGGCACCGGCGCGTCCGGCAACGGCACGCGCATCGGCGGGCCGGCCAATTGGGAGGAATTCACCCACTGGCAGTGGGTGACGATCAAGGACAAGCCGAACCCGTATCCGTTCTGATGAACCGGTTCGGCCGATCTTGCGCGCAGCGGGTCAAGCCTGCATCGCCGGCGCGGTTATGCGGGCGCCATGAACGGCGCCGTGTTTGCAGGGGGCGATGGAGGAAGCGATGAACAGGCATTGCGCCGTCTGGCTCTGGCCACGGCGGTCGCGGTCGTCGGAGCGGCGTGGTCGGCCACGCGGCCGATCCGCCGAAGAGCGTGCGGATCGGCTACGCGATCTCGCTTTCGGGCAACGAATGCGCAAGGCGCCGCCATCACGACGCTCACCGGCTACAAGCTGTGGGTCGACGACGTCAACAAGAAGGGCGGCCTCAAGGTCCAGGGCTTCGACAAGCGAATCCCGATCGAGGTCACCGACTACGACGACACCAGCAACGCCGAGAACGCGGTGCGTCTGACCGAGCGGCTGATGACGCAGGACAAGGTCGATTTCGTGCTGCCGCCGTGGAGCACCGGCTTCAATCTCGCGACCGCGCCGGTCTTTGCCGCGCAACGGCTATCCGCAGCTTGCGGTGACGGCCAATTCCAATGACGCGGCCAACCTCGTCAAGCAGATGCCGACGCTGTTCTTCTTCCTCAACGAGCCGCGCAATTTCGGCGCGCGCGCTGGTCGAGGTGCTGAGCAAGCTCAAGAGCGAGAACAAGATCAACAACAAGATCGTGATGTTCAGCGTCGCCGACCAGTTCGGCGCCGAAGCTCACCTCGGGCGTCACGCCGGTTCTGCAGAAGGCCGGCTTCGAGATCGTCCTGCGCAAGAGCTATCCGCTCGGCGCCGCCGATCTCACCAACGAGATCAAGGAGGCCAAGGCCTCGCGGCGCCGACACCTTCGTCGCCTACAGCTATCCGCCCGACACCTTCATGCTGACCAATACCGCGATCACGCAGAGCTACAATCCGAAGGTCTTCTACACGGCGGTCGGCACGGCCTTCGCGCCGTTACGGCGCGAACTTCAAGGAGAAGGCGGAAGGCGTGCTGCGGCATTGGCGGCTGGGATCCGACGGCGCCGGGCGCGGAGGACTACGTGAAGCGGCATGATAGCGTTGACCGGTCAGCCCGGCCGACGCTGGGCCGCGCCGGTGACCTACGCGAGCCTGCAGGTGCTCGAACAGGCGATCGAGAAGGTCGGTCTCGACCGCAAGAAGGTGCTCGACGCCATCGACAACGCCGGGCCGTATCAGACCATCGTCGGGCCGATCGACCTCAAGACCCACGTCCGCGGCAAGCAGTGGGGCGTCGGCCAGTGGCAGGGCGGCCAGTTCGTCGGCGTCGCGCCGACCGACCTGCCGGGCGCCAAGCCGATCATCTTCCCGAAGCCGGCGTGGTGAGCCCGACATCGGCCGCTCGCTCGATCCGTCATCCTTGAGGCGCGTCGGCCGAAGGCGCGAGCGCTCGAAGCGGTGACGGCCGCGGACGGTGCCTGTCATCCCTCGAGGCCCGCGCCCTCGCGCGCCGCCCCTCGGGAGGACGGGAGCTCGTTCGTTCGTGCCGCTCGGCTGCGTTTGAGTGGACCATTCGGCATGTCGCTGATCGAAGTCATCCTGAGCGGCGTGATTCTCGGCGGCCTCTACGCCCTGATCGCGATCGGCTTCAATCTGCAATACGGCGTCGCGCGCATCTTCAATCTCGCCTACGGCGAATTCCTCATGGCGGCGGCGTTCGCCGCCTTCTGGATGTTCACGCTCGCGTCGATCGATCCGATCCTCGGCATGGCGCTGTCGGTGCCGGTGACGTTCGCGGCCAACTGGCTGGTCTATCGCGTGCTGATGCTGCCGCTGGTGCGCCGCGCGCGCACCCGCGACGATCTCGAAGGCGATACCATCCTCGCCACCTTCGGGCTGCTGTTCGTGCTCAAGGGCGCGGCGCAGCTCGCATTCACGCCCGACAACCGTTTCTACAACTATCTCAACACGCCGGTGCAGATCGTCGGCTTCACGTTCGCCGCCAACCGCGTGCTCGCCTTCGGCGTGGCCTGCGCGTTCGGGCTCGCGATCTGGCTGATCCTCAAGCGTACGCGCTTCGGCGCGGCGATGCGCGCACTCGCGATCGAGCCGACCGGCGCGCGGCTGGTCGGCATCGACGCGACCGCGATGTCGGCGATCGCGTTTGCCTGCGGCGGCGCGCTCGTGGCGGTGGCGGGCACGCTGGTCAGCACGTTCCTGACCTTCAACGCCGTCGATCGGCGTCGAGTTCACCATGAAGGCGCTGGTGGTGGTGATGATGGGCGGCGATCGGCAACATGGTCGGCAGTCTTGTTGCCGGCGATCCTGCTCGGCGTGGCCGAGTCGCTCTGCTCGTATTTCGTCGACTCCGGCCTCACGCTCGCGGTCGCCTATTTCCTGTTCCTGCTCGTGCTGCTCATCCGGCCGCGCGGCCTGTTCGGGACGCCATGACGGCACGGGGAACGATCGCCGTCGTCGCGCTCGCGCTGCTGGTCGCCGTGCTCGCGGCCGTGCCGTGGCTCGTGTCCGACTACGGCCTCGGCTTCATGGTCAACCTGATGTGCTACCTCGTGCTCACGATCGCCTGGGCGCTGTTCTCCGGCACGACGCGCTATGTCTCGCTCGCCACCGCGGCTTTCTTCGGCATCGGCGCCTACACGGTGGCGATGCTGGTCAAGGAACTGCCGATCTATGCCTGCTTCGGCATCGCGCTGGTCGTCGGTACGCTGGTGGCGCTGCTGGTCGGGCTCGTGACGCTGCGCATCTCCGGCATGTTCTTCGTGGTGTTCGGCTTCGGCCTGTCGGAACTGATGCGCGAAGTCCTGATCTGGTGGGAGATCAACCAGACCAAGACGCATCGGCCGCTACGTGTTCGTGCCGTTCGACACCACGCTGATCTACTGGCACCTGCTCGGACTTGCGGTGCTCGTTTTCCTGGTCGGCTGGCTGGCTGCGGCGACGCGGCTCGGCATCGCGCTGCTGGTGATCGGCGACGACGAGACCATGGCGCGGCAGGCCGGCATCAACGTGCCGTTCGCCAAGGTCGCTGATCTTCGTCGTCTCGTCGGTGTTCATGACCATCGTGGGCGCGATCATGGCGCCGCGCTTCGGTTATCTCGACGCCGAACTTCGTCTTCAACCCGCTGATCTCGTTCCAGGTCGTGATCATGGCACTGCTCGGCGGCATGCAGCGGCTGTGGGGCCCGGTGCTCGGCGTCGTTCCGCTGATCGTGCTCTCCGAGCTGCTGCAGGTGCGCGCGCCGTTCTGGTACAGCGTGCTTCTCGGCCTCGTGTTCATGGTGATCGTCTATTTCCTGCCGCGCGGTGTGACCGGGCTGCTGGAGGACGCCTGGGAGCGGCTGCGCCGGCCGATCGCGCTGCCGCGCGGCGTGACCGGGCCGGTGATCGACGTCTGGACTTTCCTGTCGCAGCCGATCGTCGCTGCCGCGCGGCATCGCCGGCGCTGATCGAGGACGGCTGGGCGCGCGTCACCCGGCGGCTGCCGCGCGGAGGGCGCTGACCATGGCGGCGCTGCTCGAAGTCGACGGACTGACCAAGGCGTTCGGCGGCCTCGTCGCCGTGAGCAACATGTCGCTCGCGGTTTCGCCGGGCGAGGTTCTCGGCCTGATCGGCCCGAACGGCTCGGGCAAGACCACGCTTGCTCAACCTGATCGCCGGCACGATCCGGCCGGACGCCGGCGCTATCCGCATCGACGGCGAGGACGTCACGCGCCTGCCCAATCACCTGCGCGTGCGCAAGCGCATCAACCGCACCTTCCAGCTCGTGCGCATGCCGCCCAACATGCCGGCGATCGTCGGCGTGATGGCGGGCGTGATGTACGGCGCCGAGCGCAAGCGCTACAAGGACGCCGAATACGAGGCCGCCGGCATCCTCGGCGAGCTCAACCTGCTGCTCAAGGCCGGCCACCGGCTCGACCAGCTCACCTATATCGAGCAGAAGCGGGTCGAGCTGGCGCGCGCGCTCGCCACGCGTCCGCGCGTTCTGCTGCTCGACGAATGGCTCTCCGGCCTGTCGCCCGGCGAGCTCGAAGGCGGCATGTCGGTGGTGTGGAGCCTCGCCGCACAGGGCATCGCCGTCATTCTGGTCGAGCACGTAATGACGGCGGTGCGCGCGCTCTGCTCGCGTGTCGTGGTGATGAATGCCGGCGTGAAGATCGCCGAGGGCCGCCGGCCGACGTGCTGCGCGACCCCGAAGTGATCCGCGCCTATCTGGGTGACGACGATGCGTGATGTCAGAGCCGCATGGATGATCGCGCTTCCCGCAGTCGTCCCCGCGAAAGCGGGGACCCACAACCACGGTCTCTGGAAAATGGGTCCCCGCTTTCGCGGGGACGACCGGCGGAGGGTGTTGGAGCCGCGCCGGACTTCGGGTGCCGGCCATGCTTGAAGTGCACGGGCTCAGTCATTCCTACGGCCGGCACGAGGCGCTGCGCGACGTGAGCGTGCGGGTGCGCGCCGGCGAGGCGGTGGCGATCCTTGGCGCAAATGGCGCAGGCAAGACCACGCTGCTCAACTCGGTGGCGGGGCTGGTTCGCCCGAAAGGCGGTTCGATCAGGTTCGAGGGCAAGGAGCTGACCGGGCTCTCGGCCGACCGCATCGTCGAGCTCGGAATCGCCGCCGTGCCGGAAAGCCGGCACCTGTTCGAGCCGATGTCGGTGATCGAGAACCTCAACCTCGGCGCCTATATCGGCCGCGCGCGGCCGGCCGCGGCTGCGACGCTCGAGCGCATCTTCGAACTGTTCCCGCGGCTCGCCGAGCGACGCCGCCAGGCCGTGCGCACCATGAGCGGCGGCGAGCGCCAGATGGTGGCGATCGGCCGCGCGCTGATGGCGCAACCCAGGCTTCTGCTGCTCGACGAGCCCTCGCTCGGGCTCGCGCCGGTGCTGGCGTCCGAGCTGTTCGCCGTGCTCGCACGCATCGCGCGCGAAGGCGAGGTGAGCATCCTGATGGTCGAGCAGAACGCCCGCCGGGCGCTTGCGATGGCGAGCCGGGCCTATCTGCTCGCGCTCGGGCGCATCGTCGGCGAGGGCGAGGCAGAGATGCTTGCGCGTGACAGCGCGGTGGCGCGCTCGTACCTTGGCGTGTGATCGATGCCGCGGGTTGGGGCGGAGGAACGATGACTGACGTCCTCAAGGGCGTGCGCGTGGTCGAGCTCAGCACCGTGATCACGGCGCCGCTGACCGGCATGATGCTGGCGGACCTGGGCGCGGACGTTATCAAGGTCGAGCATCCGGATGGCGGCGATCCGTTCCGCAATTTCCGCGGCGGGCAGTACAGCCCCAATTTCGTCGCCTACAACCGCGGCAAGCGCAGCATCAGGCTCGACCTGCGCCAGGATGAAGGCCGCGCGATCATGCTCAAGCTCGTCGCGCGCGCCGATATTCTGCTGGAGAATTTCCGCCCGGGCATCATGGCGCGGCTCGGGCTGGGCGACGACGTCCTTGCCGCGACCAACCCCCGGCTGATCCACTGCTCGATCACCGGCTTCGGAGCGACCGGCCCCTACAGCGCGCGGCCGGCCTACGACAATGTCGCGGTGTCGCTGAGCGGCATCGCGAGCATCCAATTGGACCCCGCGCATCCCGAATCGAGCGGGCCGACGATCTCCGACAATGCCACCGGCATGTTCGCCTGCTACGGCATCCTTGGCGCGCTGTTCGACCGCGAGCGCACCGGCCGCGGCCATCGCGTCGAGGTCAACATGCTGGAGGCCGGGATATCCTTCATCCCCGATCCGTTCGCGAATTTCACCCGCGCGGGCATCAAGAGCGACCGGCTGACGCGGGTCGCGAGCTCGCAGTCGTTCGCGTTCCGCTGCGGCGACGGCAAGCTGCTGGGCGTGCATCTGTCGTCGCAGCCCAAATTCTTCGACGCGATCGCGGCGGCGCTGGAGCGGCCCGACCTGCTGCGCGACGAGCGCTTCGCGACCCGCGAGCTGCGGCTGCGGAACTACAGCGCGCTCAACGGCGTGATCGGCGAGATCGTCGCGACCAGGCCGCGCGACCATTGGTTGCGGGTGCTGGAGGAGCACGATGTGCCGGCGGCGCCGGTGCACGACGTCGCCGAGGTGTTCGACGACCCGCAGGTGCGCCATCTCGATACGTTCTACCGGCAGCGCCACCCGACCGAAGGGGAGATTATCGCCGTCCATCGTCCGGTGCTGATCGACGGTGGGCGCGAGGAGCGCGCGCTGGCGGCACCCACGCTGGGCGAACACACCGCCGAGATCCTCGCCGAGCTGGGCTATGGCGGCGAGGAGATCGAAAAACTGCGCAAGGCCGCCGCGATCTAGCAGCCCGCCGGCCGCGGCCAGCCAGCCATGTGCGCCCGGCACTGGTCATGACCGAGGGTCATGTGTTCTCGTAGCCCTTGGGAAACGCCGAATAACAATCAGGTCAATCATGAAAAGAAGCACCGACCGAATTCTCACGACGCATGTCGGAAGCCTGATCCGGCCGCCGGCGCTGCAGGAGTTCATGCGCGCCAAGCAGGCCGACCAGCCCTACGATAGCGCCGCCTACGACGCCTGCCTCAGGGAATCGGTCGCCGATGTGGTGCGCAAGCAGGCCGAGGTCGGCCTCGACGTCGTCAGCGACGGCGAATACGGCAAGGCGATCAGCTGGAACCAGTACGTGGTCGAACGCCTGAGCGGCTTCGAGCTGCGCGCGATCCCTGCGGGGCATCGGCCCGGTACTCCCGGCGCCGACCGCACCCGCTTCAAGGAGTTTTACGCCGAGCTCGACGTGCGCGAGCCGATGGCCAATGCCAGGATGGTGGCCTGCGTCGGGCCGGTCAAATATATCGGGCAGGCGATCGTCCAGCGCGACATCGACAACTTCAAGGCCGCGCTCAAGGGCCGGAAGGTCGAGGAAGCTTTCATGCCGGTGGTCGCGCCCTCGAGCGTGCTGCCCGACCGCAAGGACGAATACTACAAGAGCGAGGACGAGTGGCTCGACGCGGTCACCGCCGCGATGCGCACCGAATACAGGATGATCGTCGATGCCGGATTCATCCTGCAGATCGACGATGCCCGCTTTGCCACGGCGTACGACCGCATGGTGCCGCCCGGCACGTTCCAGGACTACCGCCGCTGGCTCGAGAAGTTCGTGGAGTCGCTCAACCGCGCTCTCGACGGCATTCCGGAAGACCGGGTGCGCTATCACGTCTGCTGGGGGAGCTGGCCCGGCCCGCATGTGAGCGACGTGCCGCTGCGCGACGTGGTCGACCTGATCCTGAAGGTGAAGGCCGGCGCCTATGTGATCGAGCAGGCCAACCCGCGCCACGAGCACGAGTGGCAGGTCTGGAAGACCGCCAAGCTGCCGCCCGGCCGCGTGCTGATCCCGGGCGTCATCAGCCACGCCACCAACGTGGTCGAGCATCCTGAGCTGATTGCCGAACGCACGGTGCGCGTCGCCAACCTGGTCGGGCGCGAGAACGTGATGATCGGCACCGACTGCGGCTTTGCGCAGGGGACGTTCTACCGGCGTGTGCATCCCACGATCATGTGGGCCAAGTTCGAGGCGCTGGTGGAAGGCGCGCGGCTCGCGAGCAAGCAGTTGTGGAAGTGAGCCTTCTTGGTCTTAGTGCAAGAACGCGCAACTCACACCACTGTCATGCGTGCGTCCGCTTGCGCGTTGACACCGAACTTTGATTGAGAGCGGGACTCAACAAGGAAACGTCCATGCGCTACATCGACTCGTTCTGCCATTTCTTTCCCCACGCGCTATTCGAGAAGATGTCGCAGACCACTGGCGGCACGCGCGACATCGGCAAGCGCATGCAGGGCGTGCGGACGATCTGGGACCTCGACGCGCGGCTGCGCTCGATGGACGAATTCAAGGACTACACGCAGGTGCTCTCGCTCGGGCTGCCGCCGATCGACGCCATGGTCGGGCCCGACAAGTCGCCGGAGTTCGCCCGCGCCGCCAATGACGGACTTGCCGAGCTGTGTGCCAAGCATCCCGACAGGTTCACCGGCTATGTCGGCGGCCTGCCGATGAACAACATCGACGCGGCAATCCGGGAGGCCGAGCGCATCCTGATCGGCGGCAGCGCCAAGGGGTTGCAGCTTCACACCAACGTCGACGGCCACTGCCTGGACGAGCCGCGCTTCTTTCCGATCTTCGAGATCGCGGCCAAGTCCGGGAAACCGATCGCGCTGCATCCGGCGCGCAGGCCAAACGTCCCCGACTTTCCGGCCGAAAGCAAATCGAAATACGAAATCTGGGCGATCCTGGGCTGGCCCTACGAGACCAGCGCCACCATGGCGCGCCTGGTGTTCTCCGGCGTGATGACCAAGCTGCCCAACATCAAGATTCTCATCCACCATCTCGGCGCGATGATCCCGTTCTTCGACGCGCGGCTGGAGACCGGCTGGGCGACGCTCGGCAGCCGGACGTCGGACGAGGACTACAGCGGCATCCTAAAGATGCTGGGCAAGCCGCTGCTCGACTGTTTCCGCGACTTCTACGCCGACACGGCGCTGTGCGGCGGACGGATCGGGACGGTCTGTGGGCTGGAATTCTACGGCGCCGACCACGTGCTGTTCGCCTCGGATGCGCCGTTCGGGCCGCAGGGCGGCGCGGGCTACATCCGCGAGACCATCAAGGTGATGGAGTCGCTCGATATTACCGAGGGCGACCGGGAGAAGATCTGCTACCGCAACGCGCAGAAGCTGTTCGGCCTGTCCTGAAGCGCACAACGCGAGGCGCGCCTTTGACCCGCGTTTGATGGATCGGCTAAGGTCGCTAAACGTACCAAGATCGATAAGGGAGAGCGTCCATGCCTTCGAGATCGGTAATCGGAATTGCGCTCGGAGGCGTGCTCGCGCTCGGCCTTTCGGCCGGTGCACAGGCGGCCGACAAGGTGAAGGTCGGGACCGGCGGCTCGGCCAGCGATGCGCCGTTCTACATCGCGCAGGAGAAGGGCTTCTTCAAAGCCGAGGGTCTGGACGTCGATCTCATCATTCTCGACTCCGGCGCCAAGGTCATCGCGCCGCTCGGCACCGGCGAGCTCGACGTCGGCTCGGGCGCGCTGTCGGTCGGCTTCTGGAACGCGATGCTGCGCGGCCTGAAGTTCCGCATCGTGGCCGACCGCGGTCACACCGAGAAGGGCTATCTCTACCAGACCGTGTTCATGCGCAAGGACCTGATCGACAGCGGCAAGGTCAAGACCTTGAAGGACCTCAAGGGACTGCGCATGGGCTTCGCCGCGCAGGGCGTGACCTCGCTTTCGCTGATGAACGAGATGGCGAAGTTCGCCGGGATCGCGTTCGAGGACATGATTCCGGTCTACCTGTCGTTCCCGCAGCAGTTCGCGGCGTTGCAGAACAAGGCCCTCGACGGCAGCTTTCTGATCGAGCCGCAGGCCACGGCGGCGGTCAACGCCGGCATCGGCGCGCGCTTCGTGGACACCAACGAGTTCTACCCGAACCAGCAGATTTCCGTGATCTTCTTCAGCGACAAGTTCACGGCCGAACGCAAGGATGTGGCCGACAAGTTCATGCGCGCCTGGCTGCGCGGCGTGCGCGCCTACAACGACACGATCAAGGGCGGAAAGATCGCCGCGCCCGGCTCCGATGACGTCGTGCAGATCATGGCCAAGAGCTTCAACATGAAGCCGGAGCTCATCCGCGAAATGTATTCGACCGCCCAGCACGTGGACGGCATGGTGAACACCGGCGGCATCCAGAAGGACCTCGATTTCTTCATGCAGCAGGGCTGGGTCAAGGGCAAGATCTCGGCCAAGGACGTGGTCGACATGTCGTTCGCGCAGAAGGCGAGCGCGGCACTCGGTCCCTACCAGCGGAAGCCGCAGTGACCGTCATTACCAGGCCAGAGGCGGCGAAAAGCGCGGGCATGATCTCGATCGCCGGCGTCCAGCTTGAGATGTTCGAGCGCGGGCAGGGCGCGCCGCTGCTCTATCTGCACGGCGGCGGAGGGATCGCGCTCGACGTTCCCTTTCTTGATCTATTGGCGAAGTCGCGGCGCGTCATCGCGCCGTCGCATCCGGGCTTCGGCCGGTCGTCGCTGCCGGACTGGCTCGACAGCGTCGACGACATCGCGCACATCTATCTCGAGCTGATGGATCGGCTCGGCCTGACGCATACCGATGTCGTGGGCTTCTCGGTCGGCGGCTGGATCGCCGCCGATCTCGCCTCCAAGACGCCGGAGCGGATCAAGCGGCTGGTGCTGATCGGCCCGGTCGGCGTGAAGACCGGCAGCGCCGACAAGCTCGACATTCCAGACGTGTTCGCCATGCCGCGCGAGACGCTCGACCGGCTGCGCTTCCACGATCCGAAGAACAACCCGGTCGATCTCGCGACGCTGTCGGACGATGAGCTGCAGGTTGTGGCGCGCAACAGCGAGGCCTTGGCGCTGCTGACCTGGGAGCCGTACATGCACAATCCCAAGCTCAATCACCGCCTGCACCGGGTCGCGGCGCCGAGCCTGTTCCTACGCGGCGCGAGCGACGGCATCGTCTCCGCGGACTACCTCGCGCGCTATGCAAAGCTCTTGCCGGACGCGCGGGTCGAGACCATCGCACAGGCCGGGCACCTTCCGCATGTCGAGCAGCGCGAGACGACGGCCGCCAAGGTTCTGGAGTTTCTGAAGGGTTAAGCAGGGCGCACGGGCCGCAAGGCCGGGAGTAAAAGATGAAAGCGTGGCAGTTCAGCGAAAACGCCTATCCCTATCTGCCGCCCGCCGACGACTACGAGTCGATCCGCGTTTCGCTGCCCAACCGGCTCTACGATCCGAAGAAGGGCGCCGCGCTCTACGACCGTTACATCGACGAGTGGTGCATCGCCGAGGACGAGGGCCTGGAGATCATGCTCAACGAGCATCACCAGACCGCGACCTGCGTCGATCCGGCGGCCCCGCTGGTGCTCGCGGCGCTCGCGCGGCTCACCAAGAAGGCGCGGCTCCTGATCCTTGGCAATCCGGTCGCCAACCGCCGCCAGCCGGTACGCGTCGCCGAGGAAATGGCGATGGTGGACATCCTCTCCAAGGGCCGGCTCGAATGCGGCTTCGTGCGCGGCGTGCCCTACGAGGTGCTACCCGCCAACAGCAATCCGGTGCGCATGAACGAGCGGCAATGGGAGGCCATGGACCTCATCGTCAAGGCCTGGACCAGTCACGACGGGCCGGTGACGCCACGAGGGCCGCTTCTTCCACCACCGCAACATCAACATCTGGCCGCGTCCCTGGCAGCAGCCGCATCCGCCGATCTGGGTCTCGACCACCACGCCGGGCGGCGCGGGCCGCGTCGGCTCGCGCGGCTATGTGCAGGCGACGTTTCTCACCGGCTTCGGCGGAACGCCGGCGATCTACGAATCCTACCGCAAGGGCTGGCGCGAGGCCGGGCGTAGCGGCGACGTGCCGGTCAACCGGCTGGCCTACGCGGCGCTGCTTTATACCGGCGAAACCGAGGCGGAGGCGCGCGCCGGCGCCGAGAAGCTGCTGTGGTACATGACGGCGAACAAGGTGCCGCTGCATTTCTGCTATCCGCCCGGCTACGTGCCGACCGCGGTGCACGCCCAGATCCTGCGCGGCGCGGCGATCGACCAGCACGCCGCGAACCGGGCGAATGCCACCGTCGACAAGGCGATCGAGGCCGGCATCATGTTTGCCGGTACGCCCGACCAGGTCTTCCGCCAGATCAAGAAGATGTACGACCATGTCGGCGGCTTCGGGCATCTCCTGATCATGGGGCAGGCCGGATTCCTGGAGCACGACGAGACCGTGCGCGGGATCAAGACCTTCGCGCGCGAGGTCTATCCCCGCCTCAAGGAGGCGTTCCCCGATACGGCGATCTCGGGCACGGAGCCCGCGCGCGTGGTCGCCTGAGCGACCTATGACGCCTGCGCGCCGATGCTGCCGCGTTGCGTTGGCGCAGGCGGGCGAACCGCCGGAGGGTCGTACAACGCGCGCAGCGCGTTGAGGATGACCGCGACATCGATGGCTTCCTGCAGCAGGGCGCCTTGCACCGGCGTGATGAAGCCGGCGGCCGCCGCGATCATGCCCAGGACCGACAGGCCGATCCCCGCGTAGACGCTTTCGAGCGCGATGAAGCGGGAGCGCCGCGCGATCATGATGGCCGGCAGCACGCGATCGAGCTGATCGACCAGGAGCACGATGTCGGCGGCTTCGGCGGAGGCCGCCGCGCCCTTGGCGCCCATCGCCAGACCGAGGTCGGCCGCGGCGAGCGCGGGAGCGTCATTGACGCCGTCGCCGATCATCATGACCGGGCCGTTCTTGCGCTCGGACAGCACCACCAGCGTCTTCTGGTCCGGCGTGAGGTCGGACCGCACGGCGTCAAACGGCAGGCCGGCGACCACGTTCAGCGCGACCTCGTGCCGGTCGCCGGTCGCGAGCACGATCCGCTCGATGCCTAGGCGGCGGAGATTGCGCAGCAGCGCGTGCGTGCCGGCGCGGATTTCGTCGGCCAGGATCAGGACGCCGGCGAGCCTGCCGTCGACCGCAACCGCTACGGCGACCGCCCCCGGCGCCTTTGCCACGCCCGGCGCGGACGCCGCGGACACCCGCCGCGTGACAAAGCGGACGCCGCCGACGATCACCGGCCGGCCGTCCACCCGCCCTTCGATGCCTTCGCCGGGCGTTTCGGCGACATCGCTCGGCACGGTCAAGTCGAGCCGCCTGCTGTGCGCCTCGTCCACGATCGATTGCGCAATGATGTGCTTGGAGGACTGGTCGAGCGAAGCCGCCAGCCGCAACAGCTCGTCGGCCGGGATCTCGGCGATGGCGTTGGTCGACACAAGTCGGGCCTCGCCATGGGTCAGCGTCCCGGTCTTGTCGACGACGAGCACGCGTATCTGCGCGAGCGTCTCCAGCGCCTTGCCGCCCTTGATCAGAATGCCCTGCTTGGCGGCGCGCGAGAGGCCGGACATGATGGCGACCGGCACGGCGAGGATTAGCGGGCAGGGCGTCGCCACCACCAGAACCGCGACCGCGCGGATCGGATCGCCGCTCCATAGCCACGCGATGCCGGCGAGCGCGATGGTGGCCGCCAGGAACACCATGGCGTAGCGGTCGGCCAGCCGCGACATCGGCGCACGTGAATGCTGGGCGGCGGCGACCAGCCGGACTATTCCGGCGTAGGTACTCTCGGCGGCGCGCCGCAACGCCCGCATGTCGAAGGCCTCGCCGGCATTGGTCGATCCGCTCATCACCGCATCGCCGGCGCGCTGCTGAACCGGCATGGACTCCCCGGTCAGGGCCGATTGATCCAGCACCGCGACGCCGTCGACGACCACGCCGTCGACCGGGACCACGTCGCCTTGCCGGACCAGCAGGCGATCGCCCGGCACGACCGCCTCCAAGGCGATTTCCTCCAGCCTGCCGTTCCGGTGCCGCATCGCGGTTCGCGGCACACGGGCGAGGAGGGCGGTCATCTCGCGATTGGCGCGCCGCTCCGCAAAATCTTCCAGATACTGGCCGCCCGCATACATCAGCGCGACGATGACGGCGGCCAGATATTCGCCAAACGCCAGCGCGGCGAGCATCGAGAGCGCCGCAACGATGTCCAGCCCGACGTCGCCGCGCCGCAGGCTCAGGATGATTTCGCTCAGCAGGACGAGCAGGACCGGGATCGTGGCGAAAACCCAGATGCGGCCCGCCCAGTGACCCCATCCGGAAAACTGCGCGACGATACCGGCAAGGAGGCCCGCCGCAGGCAATGCGACGACGAACGGCCGGAGAATTTTCTGAAATTCCCACACGAGATGGTTACGTTGTTACCTTGTGCATTCGCTCACGATGTTTCTGCATCGCAAGCCTGCCAATGTCGACGGGTGAAGGAACCCGTCCGGGCGAATTCGGGACATTTGAGATGCATCGAACGATCGGCGCCATCGGATGAGCACGTATCGCCTCGAGAGCCTGTTCGCGCCAAAATCGATCGCCCTTGTGGGTGCCAGTCCGCGGCCGCGGTCGGTCGGCCGCCTGATCCTGCGCAATCTGCGCGACGCAGGCTTCGAGGGGCCGATCGAGCTGGTCAATCCGCGCTATCCCGAAATCGAAGGCATCCGCAGCGTCGCGAGCGTGGCGGAGCTCTCGGCTCCCGCCGACGTGGTGATCGTGGCGGCCCCGCCGCCCGCGGTGCCCGACATCGTTGCGGCGGCGGCGGCGAAAGGATGCCGGTCCGGGATCATCATAACGGCCGGTCTCGGCCACGGCCGCGGATCGCTCGCCGAACAGACCCAGCAGGCGGCACGCGCAAAGGGCATGCGGCTGGTTGGTCCCAACTGCCTTGGCGTCATGGCGCCGCCCGCCAGGCTCAATGCCAGCTTCGCCAACCGCGCGCCGGTGGCGGGCGATCTTGCGCTCATCTCCCAGTCCGGCGCGATTGTCGCCGGATTGATCGAGTGGGCGGCGGTACGGTCGGTGGGCTTTTCCGGAGCCGTCTCGCTCGGCGACCAGATCGACGTCGATTTCGGCGACCTGCTCGATTACTTCGCGCTCGACCGCGGCACGCGCGCAATCCTTCTGTACATCGAGGCGATCCAGGACGCGCGCAAGTTCGTGTCGGCGGCGCGCGCGGCCGCGCGCATCAAGCCGGTGGTCGTCGTCAAGGCGGGCCGTCATCGCCAGGGGGCGGCGGCAGCAGCGACCCATACGGGGGCTCTGGCCGGCGCCGATGCGGTCTACGACGCGGCGTTCCGCCGTGCCGGGCTCCTGCGCGTGCTCGATCTCGACGAACTGTTCGCGGCGGCCGAGACGCTCGGGCGGCTGCCGCCGTTCTCCGGCAAGCGGTTGGCCATTCTGACCAATGGCGGCGGCATCGGCGTGCTGGCGGTGGACCGGCTCGCCGATCTTGGCGGCACGCTGGCGGACCTCTCGACCGAGACGATGAAACGGCTGGATGCCGCGATGCCGCCGATCTGGTCGCGGGCCAATCCGGTCGACATCGTGGGCGATGCCGACGCGGCGCGCTACGCCGAGGCGCTCGAAGCGCTGCTCGCCGATGCCGCCAACGACGCGATCCTGGTGATGAATGTGCCGACGGCGCTCGCTTCGTCGGCCGACGAGGCAAGATCGGTCGTCTCCGTCGTAAAGAAGCACCGCGGCGCCCGGCATCCGCCGAAGCCCGTGCTCGCCGTCTGGGTGGGAGGCGAGAGCCCGGAAGAGTTCGAAGCCGCCGGCATCCCGAGCTATCCAACCGAGAGCGATGCGGTGCGCGGGTTCATGCATCTCGTCCATTACCGCGAAGCGATTGCGGCGCTGATGGAGACGCCGCCGAGCCTGCCGGAGGATTTCTCGCCGGATGTGGCCGAAGCCCGCCGCGTCGTCGACGGTGCGGTGCGCGATCGCCGGACCTGGCTCGATCCGGTCGAAACCACGCGCCTGCTCGCCGCCTATGCGATTCCGATCGCTCCGGCGCTGCTGGCGCGTGACGCCGCCGAGGCCGCTGCCGTGGCTGCGCCGCTGCTTGCCGAGGGCTCGACCGTTGCCGTCAAGATTCTCTCGCCCGATATCGTCCACAAGTCGGAGGTCGGCGGCGTGCTGCTGAACCTCGCCAGCGCAGACGCGGTGCGCGGCGCTGCGCAAGACATTCTGGCGCGGGCGCGTGCTGCGAAGCCCGAGGCACGCATTACCGGCGTCACCGTCCATCCGATGATCCTGCGTCCGAAGGCGCGCGAACTGATCGCCGGCGTCGCCGACGATCCCACGTTCGGTCCGGTCATCGTCTTCGGGGGCGGCGGCACGGCCGTCGAAGTGATTGACGACAAGGCTCTGGCGCTGCCGCCGCTCGACCTCAAGATGGCGCACGAGCTGATTGCGCGCACGCGGGTTGCGCGCGTGCTCAAGGCTTATCGCAACGTGCCAGCCGCCGACGAGAACGCGACCGCGCTGGTATTGGTGAAGCTGGCGCAGTTGATCGCCGACCTGCCGGAGGTCAGGGAGCTCGATCTCAACCCCATTCTCGCCGATCAGCACGGGGTCATCGCCGTCGACGCGCGCATCGCGGTCGCGCCGTTCGATCGCACCGGCCGCGGAGCGCATGGGCATCCGCGCTTTGCCATCCGCCCCTACCCCACGGAATGGGAGCGGCACGTCACGCTGCAAGACGGCACGGCCGTCTTCGTACGGCCACTGCGGCCCGAGGACGCGCCGCTGTACCAGCCGTTCCTCGCCGCCGTCAGCGACCAGGATCTGCGGCTGCGCTTCTTCGCGGCGGTCAGGGAATTCGGCCACACCTTCATCGCGCGCTTTACGCAGCTCGACTATGCGCGGGCGATGGCCTTCATTGCGATCGAGCAAGCTTCCGGGCGGATGCTGGGAGTGGTTCGGCTGCATGCCAATTCGACCTATGACTCGGGCGAATACGCCATCCTGGTTCGATCCGACCTGAAGGGCAGAGGGCTGGGCTGGCTGCTGATGCAGATGATCATCGAGTATTCCCGCGCCGAGGGCATCAAGACCATCGAAGGGCAGGTGCTGCGCGAGAACACCGCGATGCTCGCCATGTGCAAGGAACTCGGGTTCGAAATTGCCCCCGATCCGAACGATGTCGACCTTCGGATCGTCAGGCGCACGGTTGCGGCCTAGCGGCCCCCGGGCCGGCAGGTCATCGTCCGGCATGCAGGTCCGGGAGGACTTGCGAACTCGATCCGCCCCACGTCCTGGGAATCGAAGCCGAGCACGGCGAGCCGGCGGGTGAGCAGGTGTGCGGAATTCGGCCACCGGCCGGCAAGCGACCGCAGCTCCGTTGCGGTCATGCCAACGTCATGGGGCATCCGGTCCGCGTCGGCCCAGCGGGAATTCAGACGTGCTGCCTGGGCGTAGGCTGCCGTCCAATTGCGCCACCACCTGACGACCGTGCAGAAGGGAATTTGCATACTGCCTCCGAACTCCGGCTCAGCTGTTCAGTCGGCCGAGAGCACCGCGGTTGCGCAGCACGATGCGCCGGGAGCTCGGCAGCTCGATTGCAGCGGTATTCTCGAGATGGGTCAGGGTGCGCGAGACGGTCTCGATCGTGAGACCGAGGTAGTCGGCGATGTCCTGGCGCGACATCGGCAGCTCGACCGCATTGCTCGCAGGCATGCGCGCGGCCATTTCCAGGAGGAAGCTGGCGACCCGCTCCTGCGCGGTCTTGATGAGGAGCAGGATGTGATCCTGCACGCGCCGCAGCTCCTGGCCGGTCAGGGCCCAGAGCTGATGGGAGACCTCGTTGTCGCGGGCGGCGAGCGCGATCAAGGCGCTGCGCTTGATGACCAGCACCTTGGCGTCGCTGATGGCCTCGGCGGAGAAGGTGTGCTCGTCACCCATCTCGAGGCCGAAAATGTCGCCCGGGAGGTAGAACGCGCCGATCTGCCGGCGGCCGTCGTTGAGCACCTTGTAGGTCCGCACCGTTCCGCTGATCACCTTGTAGAGGTAGTCGGCGGGCTCGTTCTCGCCGTAAATCTCGGCGTTGCGGGTAAACGACATC
Source organism: uncultured Alphaproteobacteria bacterium (assembly GCA_963755305.1). GTDB lineage: Bacteria > Pseudomonadota > Alphaproteobacteria > Rhizobiales > Xanthobacteraceae > VAZQ01. Next base: position 49,976 of record CAVWJL010000001.1, read on the forward strand.
GACGCCCCCATCAGCTCGATCGTGTCGCCGGCGCAATGGGAACCTACCCTCGGTACCGACGGCCGGCTCGTGGCGGGACGGGAAGAAGCGCCGCGGATCGCTGTGTGCATCGGCATGGCTCGTCTCTCCTTTGAATTGGCTGGCATTACGAATAGAGAGCGGGCCGCCGGTCGGAAATTCAGATAACCTCCCTAAGGGCCTTCCCGGATGTTGACAGCAGCGATTTGCCCCGGGATTAACCGGCCTCGGGGCCAAAGAGCCCTTTAGAAGGCGCCAATGGCTGATTTGACTGAGAAATCGCCCGGAATTGGACCGCGGCTCCTCATGCGGCAGCTAACGGCGCGTCCGCATCTCGTGCCCTACGGCGTGGCGGGTATCGCGGTTGCGCTGGCTTTTTTGGTTCGGGCATTGCTCGAGCCCATTCTGCACGACGCCTCGCCGTACCTGTTCTTTGTGCCCGCGATCCTCGTGGCCGCCGGAGTAGGGGGCTTGGGTCCCGGCCTGCTGGCAACCATTCTCAGCGTGCTGCTTGCGCTGCTCGCCATTGTGGGCGTCGCGCAATTTTCGCTGTCGGAGGCGGTCAACACGCTGCATCTTCGCCCTGATCGGCGTCGGCACGGCCTGGAGCGGCGAGCAATGGCATCGCAGCCGGCTGCGCGTCGCCGCGAGCACCCGCGATACGATCGCGCGCGAGGCCCATCTGCAATCGATCCTCGACACCGTCCCCGACGCGATGGTGGTCATCGACGAGCACGGCGCCATCCACTCGTTCAGTTCGGCCGCGGAACGGCTGTTCGGCTATTCCGCCGCAGAAGTCGCTCGGAAAGAACGTCAAGATGCTGATGCCGTCGCCCTACCGCGAGGCGCACGACGGCTATCTCGCTCCGCTACATGCGAACGGGCGAGCGCCGCATCATCGGCATTGGCCGCGTGGTCGTCGGCGAACGCAAGGACGGTTCGACATTCCCGATGGAGCTCGCGGTCGGCGAGATGAAATCCGGCAACCAGCGCTATTTCACCGGCTTCGTCCGCGACCTGAGCGAACGGCAGCAGACCGAAGCGCGGCTGCAGGAACTGCAGACCGAGCTGGTGCATATTTCGCGCCTCACCGCGATGGGCGAGATGGCCTCGGCGCTTGCGCACGAGCTCAACCAGCCGCTGTCGGCGATCGCGAACTACATGAAGGGCTCACGGCGTCTGCTCGAGAGACAGCGCCGATGAGAATTCCGCCACCCTGCGAGACGCCATGGACAAGGCCGCCGAGCAGGCCATGCGGGCGGGACAGATCATTCGCCGCCTGCGCGACTTCGTCGCCCGCGGCGAGAGCGAGCGGCGGGTCGAGAGCGTCAAGAAGCTGATCGAGGAAGCAAGCGCGCTGGCCTTGGTGGGCGCCAAGGATCACGGTGTGCGGGTCCGGTTTCAATTCGATCCCGCGGTCGATCTGGTGCTGGCCGACAAAGTGCAGATACAACAGGTGCTGCTCAATCTGGTGCGCAACGCCATCGAGGCCATGGAGGACGTCCGAGCAAGCGCGAACTGGTGATCGCCGCCACCGCTACCCCGGATGACTTGGTGACGATCAGCGTGGCCGACACCGGCTCCGGCATCGCGCCCGAAATGACGTCGCAGCTGTTCCAGCCGTTCGTCACGACCAAGCGCCATGGCATGGGCGTCGGCCTGTCGATCTCGCGCACGATCGTCGAGGCCCACGGCGGAAAGATCTGGGCCGATCCCAACCCGGGCGGCGGTACGGTTTTCTGCTTCACCCTGCGCGGGGTGAACAAGGAGGACTTCGAGGATGCAGTCTGATGCCGTTGTGCATGTGATCGATGACGACGATGCCGTCCGGCAGTCGCTCGAATTTCTGCTCCGGAGCGCGCGGATCGAAGTCAAGACCTACGAGAGTGCGGTTTCGTTCCTGGCGACCCAGCCCCCGGTCAAGACCGGCTGCATCATTACCGATGTCAGAATGCCCGACATGAGCGGGGTCGATCTGTTGCGGCGCTTGAACGAGCTGAAGGTCGCGCTGCCGGTCATCGTCATTACCGGGCATGGCGACGTCCCGCTCGCCGTCGAAGCGATGAAACTCGGGGCGGTCGACTTTTTCGAGAAGCCGTTCGACGACGACGCCTTGTTGGTGGCCGTTCGATCGTCGCTCGAAAGCATTGCCGACCATGGCAGGCAAAGCGCGGAACGGGCAAAAATCGTGGACAAGCTCGCGGCCCTGTCCACGCGCGAGCGTCAGGTCCTGGAGGGCCTGGTCGGCGGGCACCCGAACAAGACGATCGCGTACGATCTCGGCATCAGCCCGCGCACGGTGGAAATCTATCGTGCAAACCTGATGACCAAGATGAACGCCGCAAGCCTGTCGGACCTGGTTCGCATGGCCCTGGTCGCCGGCATGTTCGACCGCGGCCAGAATTCGTAGAGCGCGCGTCTCTCCGCGCATTCGCGGCTGTCCCCGGCCCATCGCCCGCTTGACCTAGGTCAAGGCGCGATCGGTCACGCCGGCGCCTATTGCGCGGACAGTCAGGGCCAGAATGGACAATGTGAACTATGGCGGTCGTAGGAATTGTCGACGACGATCCTGCCGTTCGCAACTCGCTCAAGTTCCTGCTGGAAATCGACGGGTTCGCGGTTGGCGTCTACAGAAGCGCGGATGATCTGCTGACGGACGGCAACCTGTCCCGTTTCCACTGCTTCGTGATCGATCAGTATATGCCGTCCGTGAATGGGCTCGATCTTGCGGCGAAGCTGCGCGAGCAGCACATCCCGGTCCCGGTGATTCTCATCACGACGCATCCGTCCAAGGCCCTGGTCGCGCGCGCGAACGAGATGCACATTCCCATCGTCGAAAAGCCGCTCCTGGGAAACGCTCTGCTGGACAGAATTCGCGAACTGGTCGCGCTCCCGAAGCCGCCGGACGTGAGCTGAACGATGCCCGCAACGCCCGCAAGCCTGCGCCTCGTCCTGTCGGTGCTCGCGATTGTGACGTTTTGTCGCCCGGCGCAGGCCGAAGACGGTGTGGTGCTGGAAAAACGCGGGGAGGCCCTTTTGGCCAAGCACTGTGGCCGTTGCCACGCCATCGGCCGCTCCGGCCCAAGCCCGCATCCGGCCGCGCCGCCGTTCCGAACGCTCGCACGCAAATATCCGATCGAGGGTCTGGCGGAAGCGCTGGCGGAAGGTATTTTTGTCGGCCATCCGGACATGCCGGAATTCGCCTTCGAGGTCGATGAGGTAGGTGCCATTCTCGCATACCTCAAATCGATTCAGGAACGCCGATGAGCTTTCGGCTGCGGTCGGTCGCCAGCCGGTTGAGAGAGGTCAAAACGCCGGCGCCGAAATGCGCTAGACAGAGGCCGACCAATACAAGAGGGAGATCATGATCAAGGACATCGTCGTTAACCTCGCGGTGGGCAACGGGCCCGATGTGGTGACCGATTTCTCGGTATCGGTGGCGGCCACGTTCGAGGCGCATCTGGCGGCTATCGCCTTCGTCCACGAACCTTACGTGCCAGGCTCGGTCTTCGGCGGCACTGTCGCGGGCATCGTCCAGGCTGCGCGCGCCCAGGCCGCGACGGCGGCGAAAGCAGCCATCGACAAATTCGAGCAGGCGGCGCGGCGCGCCGGCCTGTCGGCTGAAACCCACCGGCCCGACACCGCGCTGGATGATGCTCCGAGCCTCTTCGCTCGCATCGCGCGCCGCTATGACCTGTCGATCGTTGGCCAGCCCAATCCCGAAACAGGCGAGCGGGAGAGCCTCTTTGTGGAGGCGGCCCTGTTCGACTCCGGCCGGCCGGTTCTGATCGTCCCGTACATCCAGAGGACGGCGCTCAAGCTGGATCGCGCGATGGTGTGCTGGGACGGAGGCCGCCCCGCCGCACGCGCCGCGGCCGACGCGCTCCCGTTCCTGGCGCGGACGAAGTCGGTTGAACTCGTGACGGTGGCCCGCGGGCCCGGCGATCGCAACGAAATTCCGGGCGCCGACATTGCGCACCACCTGGCGCGCCACGGACTGAAGGTCGAGCTCAAGGAATTGGTTGCAAACGATATCGATGTGCCCAACGCTCTTCTTTCCCACGCGGCCGACATAAGCGCCGATCTCATCGTCATGGGGGGCTATGGCCATTCGCGATTGCGCGAATTCGTCCTCGGCGGTGCAACCCGCGGGATCCTGTCGTCGATGACGGCGCCGGTGCTGATGTCGCATTGACGGCGGCAGGCTGCGCCGCCGGGACCGCGAGGAAACGCCGATGGGCTACGCTGCAATCATGGTTCACCTCGATCCCGAGCGCGCGACTCAGCAAAGGACACAATTCGCCATCGCGCTGGCCGATTGCTTCGAGGCGACCCTGATCGGGGTGGCTGGGCTGGCGCCGCGGCCTGCCTTTGTCGCCGGCAGCCTGGTCGTCTTCGCGGAACCGGCCGCCGGCGAGTTACGCCAGATGGCCGCCCATTTCGACGAGATGGGCAAGCAATTCCTCGCCGAATGCAAGGACTTGAAGCAGGCGGAATGGCGATCCGCGCTCGAACCTCCCTCCGAGCTGCTGGCGCGGGAGGCGCGGGCGGCCGACCTCATCATTGTCGGTCCGCGTCTTGCGGGCGGACGGCACGAGTTGTTCGACCCCGGCGCGGTCTTATTGCGCGCCGGCCGCCCCATCCTGGTGGTACCCGAAGCGGTGACGTCGCTCGGCTTTCATCGCGCGGTGATCGCGTGGAAGGACACGCGCGAGTGCCGCCGCGCCGTGCGCGACGCGCTGCCCCTCCTGCAACGCGCCGGGCAGGTGCTGATTGCTCAGATCGGCGAGGACGAATCGGAGCCGGCGGCGAAGCGGGCGCTGTCGGACGTAGCGGAATATCTGGTCTGCCACCGGGTGATCGTCGCCGCCGAAATCCGGCAGCGAAGCAAGGGTCCGGCCGGGACGCAGCTCCTTCAGCTTGCCAAGGACGAGGGCGCCGATCTCATCGTCGCCGGCGGTTACGGGCACAGCCGCATGGGCGAATGGATTTTCGGCGGCGTGACCCACGCGCTGCTGGCGGCGAGCCCGGTCTGCTGCCTGCTCTCGCACTGAGGGCGCCGCCGGGCGATGCCGGCAGGGCGCCCCTGGCGTTTTGCGGCTTTACGATACCTTCACTTGCGGCGTCTTGTCGTCCGGCTCGAAGATCACCATGCCGGTGGCGGTATCGATCAGGGCCAGATGGTCATGCACGGCCTTGACGCCCTCAACGTTCTCGGCGGCGACGACCAGTGCCTTGCGCTCACGCTCGTCGGTGATCGTGCCCCAGAGGTCGACGACGCCGTCGCGCACGATGGGATTGATGAGAGCGACCGGCGCCCACGGCTGCTTCTGCAGCTCGGCGAGCAGCAACGCGCGGATAGCCTCGTCGCTCTGCTCGACGCCCTTGAGCCCGTGCGACACCGTCGCCAGGGCGTGCAGCAGGTTGGCGCGGCTGATGATGCCGACCACGAACACGCCGCGGACCACCGGCACGCGCTTGATGCGGCGCTTCTCCATCAGCTTCACGATCTCCGCGAGCGGCGTATCTTCGGTCACGCTGACCGGGTCCGGGGTCATGACCTCGCCCACCTTTGAGCCGTGCGATCGCGTGTATTCGTCCGCGAGCCGCCCCGGCCCGACCAGGAACTCAAGCCAGCGCGCGCGCCGCCGCTGCGTCCCGGTTTCGGCCCGGCGCAGGAAATCGCTTTCGGTGACGATGCCGATCAGGTGGCTGCTCTTGTCGACCACCGGCAGGCCGCTGATCCGCTTTTGCATCATGATGCGGATGGCCTGAAGGACAGGCGTATCCTGCTCGACCGATACGACCGGCGAGGTCATTACATCCTTGGCTTTCATCGCAAATGTCCTCCGGTGGAAATGCTGTCTTGATCTACCGGTAGCACGGCGCCGCTCATTGACCTTTGTCAATAGTCGGCATACCTCCCGGCCGTTGCCCTCTGTTGTTCCAGCCCTGTCGAATTGATCGGGATCAACAGAGGCGGGCCCATAGCCGCTAGTTATTAGCCATGAACGTTGCGGTCGATCACAAGGCGCAGTCCGAAGCCGGTGCGGGTACGCGCGAGCGCGCCCTGCTTGCCCTCGTCGGCGAGCTTGCCCGCGAACTGCACCCCCAGCACAGCAGGTCCGAAGACATCTCGTTATCGAGCCGTCTGGAACGGGACCTCGGGATCGACAGCCTGGGGCGCACGGAACTGATCCTCCGCCTCGAACGCGGCTTCAGCGTGCACCTGCCGATCAATCTGGTCGGGGCCGCCAATACCGTCGGCGATCTGCTCGGCGCCTTGCAGCAAGCGGTTCCGACGGGCGCGAGGCCAGCTCCGATGACGCCCTCGCGACCGATGGCTGCCGTGCGTGCGGCGACCGAGGCGCGCACCCTGCTGGACGTCCTGCAGCAGCATGTCGCCGAGCATGCGGATCGCACGCACGTGACGGTGCTGGAGGACGACGAAATCGTCGGGACGCTGACCTATGGCGAGCTTGACCGGGCTGCGCGCGCGATCGCCGCGGGGCTGGTCGCGCGCGATATCGTACCGGGCGATCGCGTCGCGCTCATGCTGCCGACGGGGCTGGATTTTTTCACTGCGTTTTTCGGCATCCTTTTTGCGGGCGCGGTGCCGGTCCCGATCTATCCGCCGATGCAGCGCTCCCAGATCGAGGAATACGCCCGGCGTCAGGCCGGCATTCTCCGCAATGCCGGCGCGCGCATGCTCGTCACGGTGCCGGAAGCGCTCAAGCTCGGCGCGTTGCTGCAAGGCATGGTCGCAAGCATGACGCGCGGTCGAGAGCGCCGCAACCCTGTCGCGCGCGACGCGGAAACCGGCTTACCCAACCTGTCGGACGAGGCGGCGACTGCGCTCATCCAGTACACGTCCGGAAGCACCGGAGACCCCAAGGGCGTCGTGCTCAGCCACGCCAATCTGCTCGCCAACATCCGCGGAATCGGGCGCGCGGTCGAAGCGACCTCCGCCGACGTGTTCGTGAGCTGGCTGCCGCTCTACCACGACATGGGACTGATCGGCGCGTGGCTCGGCTGTCTCTATTACGGCGCGCCGCTCTACGCCATGTCGCCGCTGAACTTTCTCGCCCGTCCGCAAAGCTGGCTGTGGGCGATCAATCGCTTTCGCGGAACCATTTCGGCGGCGCCCAATTTCGCGTTCGAGCTCTGCCTCAACAAGATCGATGATGCCGACCTGGACGGGCTGGACCTGAGTTCGCTGCGCCTCGTGGGGAACGGTGCCGAGCCGGTGAGCGTCGAGACCCTGCGCCGGTTCACGGAACGCTTCGCGCGCTACGGCTTCAAGCCCGGTGCGATGGCGCCGGTCTACGGTCTCGCCGAAAACGCCGTGGCGGTCACGCTGCCGCCGCCCGGGCGGGTGCCGGTCATCGACCGCATCGACCGGCTGGCGCTGAATACGCGCGGGCTCGCCGAGCCGGCGCGGCCGGACGATGACAATGCCATCGAGCTGGTCGGATGCGGACATCCGATCCCGGAGCACGAGATCCGCATCATCGACGAGAACGGCCGCGCGCTCGGCGAGCGGCGCGAGGGCCGTCTGGAGTTTCGCGGCCCTTCGGCCACCTCGGGCTATTTCCAGAATCCGGCCAAGACCCGCGCGCTGTTCCACGACGGCTGGCTCGACACCGGCGACCGCGGCTATGTCGCGGACAGCGACCTGTTCATCACCGGCCGGATCAAGGACATCATCATCCGCGCCGGCCAGCATATCGCGCCGCACGAGATCGAGGAGGCGGTCGGAGCCGTTCCCGGACTGCGCAGGAACGGCGTTGCTGCGTTCGGCGTCACCGATCCGGCCGCCGGGACGGAGCGCGTTGTCGTGATGGCCGAGACCGACGAGCGCAATCCGTCCGGGCAATCCGCGCTGAAGGCGCGCGCGCAGGAGGCGGCGACCCATATCGTCGGCGGACCGCCCGACGAAGTGGTGCTCGTGCCAGCCGGGCGTCGTGCCGAAGACGGCGAGCGGCAAGATCCGGCGTGCGGCGGCAAAGGATCTCTATCTCGGCAAGAACTCTTACCGTGCCGCAGCGTGCGCTCTGGTGGCAGGTCGCGCGGCTGAGCCTGGCCGGGCTCGGCGGCCGCTTGCTGAAGCTGAGCCGGGGCACGGCCGAACTGCTGTATGCGGCTTGGTGGTGGACGGTAATCGCCACCGGCTTCCTGCTCGGGTGGCTCGCCGTGATGATCCTGCCGCGGCTCTCCTGGCGATGGGCCGCGATCCGCGTGCTGGCGCGCACCACGCTGCGGACGCTGTCGGGTTCCCCTGTCCGTCAGCGGTCTCGACCGCATCCCGCGCCGCGGGGCGGTGCTGGCCTTCAACCATGCAAGCTACATGGACGCGGTCGTCGTGGCCGCCGCCTTGCCGGGCGAGCCGACTTACGTAGCCAAGAAGGAGCTTGCGGACCAGTTGTTTGCCGGCCCGCTGCTGCGCCGTCTGGGCGTCATGTTCCTCGAACGGTTCGACGTCGCCAACAGCCTGGCCGACCTCGAAAGCGTGACGGCGGCGGGGCGGGATGCACGCGTACTGGTGTTCTTCCCCGAAGGCACGTTCACGCGCAGGGCCGGGCTGTCCGGCTTCTATCTGGGCGCCTTCAGCGTGGCGGCCCATGCCGGGTTGCCGGTGGTGCCCGGCATTCTGCGCGGGACGCGAACGATGCTGCGGGGAGAGCAATGGTTTCCGTGCTGGAGCCCGATCAGCGTCAGCATCACCGAGCCGATCGAACCGGGCGGGACGGATTTTGCGTCCGTGGTCAGGCTGCGCGACGCGGTGCGCGAGGTGATGCTGGCGGGATGCGGCGAACCCGATCTCGGTGAACTCATCAAGCCGGCCCAGCCCGCGCGTTCGGGATGGGCCGTCACCGCAGGACGAACGTCAGGCGGATGACGGCGCAGCCCTTCCAGGCTTCTGGTGTCTTGTTGGGCTAGGTATTGTCTGCGCAAGGTCGAGTTGCAACAAGCGCGGCGGCGAACAGGGGAGTTCAACCATGGCAAAGATCGTACTCGGCATGGGCGCTTCGCACGGCCCGCTCCTGGCGACGCCGCCGGAGCTGTGGGGCGGGCGTGTCGAAGCCGACCGCAGGAATCCGGCGCTGGTCTATCGCGACGGCACGTTCAAGTTCGACGATCTCGCCAAGCTGCGCGCCAAGGAGAATCTCGACCAGCAGATCGAGCTGCCGGTGAAACAGAAGCGTTACGACGCCTGCCAGTACGCCATGGCCGAGATGGCGCGCGTGTTCAAGGAGGTGAGGCCCGACGTCGCCATCCTGGTGGGCAACGACCAGATGGAGGTGTTCGAGGACGCCAACATCCCGGCCTTCATGGTGTGCTTCGGCGATACGGTGGAGAACATTCCATTCAGCGACGAGCAGAAAAAGCGATTGCCGCCCGGCATCGAGATCGCCGAGCCCAACCATCACGGCAATACCGCGGAGACCTATCCGGGCCATCCCCGGCTCGGCCGCTACCTGATCGAGAAGCTGGTGCAGCACGATTTCGATATTGCCGCCTCGGCGCGGCTGCCGCAGTCAACCAAGTCGAACATATCGGGGCTGCCGCATGCCTACGGCTTCATCTACCGTCGCATCATGCAGCAGAACTACGTCCCGGCGGTACCGCTGTTCATCAACACGTTCTATCCGCCCAATCAGCCGAGCGTGGCGCGCTGCTTTGCGCTCGGCAACGCGCTGGTCGAGGCCATCGAATCGTGGGACGAGGATGCGCGCGTGGCCGTCATCGGCTCGGGCGGGATGTCGCATTTCGTCGTCGACGAGGAGCTCGACCGCGGCTTTCTCGATGCCATGAAGCGCAAGGACAAGGCCGCGCTGATGGCGATTCCGCCCCACATGTTCCGCTCCGGCTCGTCCGAACTGAAGAACTGGATCCCGGTCGCCGGTTCCATGGAACGGGTCGGGCTGCCAATGTCCTATCTCGAATATCAGCCGCTCTACCGCTCCGCCGCCGGCACCGGCAGCGGGATGGCATTCGCGATCTGGCGCTAAGCGCGGTCAGTAGCGCCAGACCGAGCGGGCGCCCACCACGGTCGCGTTGCGGCTGGTGTCGCCGTCGGGATGCCAGATCCGGGTCACGACCGGCTGCACCGTCCAGCCCGGAATGATCTGAGCCAGATAGGTCAGCTCGAGATTGGCCTCGAAGTCCCGGATCACGCCGGGCATTCCGCTGAAGGTGATCTGGTCGCGATCGAACGCGCGCACGCCGTCGGAGAACCGCGCGTAGATGAAGCTGGCGCCGAACCGGTCGACCGGCCGGCCGGGGAGCATGCCCGCAAACACGATGCCGCCGTCGAGGAAGAAATCGATCGGGTTGCGGTCGGACGGACTGGCGGATATGCGTGCGAACACCGAGATGCCGCTCTCGGCGTCGCCGCCCCTGGGACGATAGAGCTGCTGGTCGATCACCGCATAGACGCCGGAGTTTCCGCGCCGCCTGGCGGCGATGCCGGAACCGGCCGGATCGGCCAGCGGCGTTCCGTCGTTGGCGTAGCGCTGGTCGTCGAACGCACCGAGATGACCCCAGGCGCCGATCTTCAGCGTACGGGCGAGGCCGGTATCCTCCTTGCGCTGGTTGGCCCGGAACTGCGCCTCGCCAATGATGAAGGCGGGGTCGTGGACGCGGAAATTGAGCCCGTACCGGTTTGCGGGTATCCGGATCGCCTTCGCCGGGACCGGCAGGATCGCCGTTGAACACGGCCAGCAGCAGCGACACGTCCTTGGTCGGCTCAAACTTCAACCGTGCGCCGGGCGTCGACAGCGGATAGGCCGGCCCGCCGCCCGGCAGATTGGAAGCGGTGATGGTGGCCCAGTCGCTTTGCAGGAACATGATGCTCAGACCGCTGAAGAAGAACTCGGCGTCGGCCGCGAGCTGGCCGATGCGGAAACTCGCAGCGCCGCCGAGGAACTGCTGCTCGAGCCACAGCTCGGATAGCCGCGAGGCCGGTGCCGCTTCGATCGCCGCGATGGTATTGATGCCGCCGACGTAGTCGCGCCGTATGCGTCCCGTGTTGTGAATCTGGAAGCTGTTGACGAAGAAGCTCAGCCCCTTCAGCCCGGCGAGCTTTTCCAGGTCGACCGACAGGGTGGTCTCGAGCTTGCCCTGGTCGATGGTGCCGCGCCGATTGCCGCCTTGCACATTGGCGAGGACATCGTTGGTGTAAATGAGCGTGTAGGTCACGCCGTGCGTGGCCAGCCATTTTCGCAGGCCCGACGGGTCGCTATTGTGCGGCAGGCTGGTTGCGATCGAGGGCTGCGTGATGCCGTCCGGGTCGGGACCGTCCGCCTGCGCCAGCGCGCAAGCGATATGCAGCAGCAGGGTGGGCACGGCGCAGCCCAGCGCACGTACGGTCCTGTACGCGCCTGGGCGCCGCTCGTTCCGGACCGCTCCCCCCGCCGCCGCACCGCAACCTACCCCCGCGCTGACAAAGCCTGAGAACAATGACGCCAACGAACCGCAGCACGACCTTTAGCGGACCACGCGCTAGTTGCAAGTAATTCGCAATAATGTTTGGGCCGAAATCGGATGGCTGTGGCTCTGGAGCCACGCCCGCCTTCGGAACGGCCGCCGCCGGGAGAGCGGCGCGCCACCGATCTTGAAAAGCCGCCATGCGCACATGGCTCATGGCGTTGTGGGCCGGGATGCCCTAGTTTTTCGGAAGGCATAAACGGAGCAATGCACATGGCGAAGTACACCTGGGATCACATCCATCTGCGCACCAAGGATCCCGAAGCGATGGCGCAGTGGTTCGAGCGCATGCTCGGCGCCGAGGTGCTGCGGAGCATGCAGCAGGGCAAGCCACGGATCGATCTCAAGCTCGGCGGCGCCAATATCTTCATTGCGCCGGTGGCGGACGGCGATGGCGTCAACGTGCCACCGGCCACGCCCTACCGCGGCCTCGATCATTTCGGGTTGTCGGTCACGGGTATCGACGCCATCGCGGCCGATCTCAAGGCCAAAGGGGTGGAGTTCACGCGCGAGCCGACCACGGTGCGGCCGGGAACGCGCGTCTGCTTTCTCCGCGGTCCCGAAGGCGTCTCGATCGAGCTCCTCGACCGCTCCGTCGCTTGAGCGCGGATCGCTTGCATAGCAGGCTGGAGCGGCGGAGATGACGCAGGTGGAGACCAAGACGTACCCGGTGACACGGACCGACGCCGAATGGCGCCGGTTGCTCACGCGCGAGCAGTTCCACATCATGCGCGAGCACGGGACCGAAGCGCCCGGCAGCTGTGCGCTGCTGCACGAGAAGCGGGCGGGCACGTTCGTGTGCGCGGGCTGCGACCAGGCGCTGTTCGTCGGCAAGAAGAAATTCGAGAGCGGCACCGGCTGGCCGAGTTTCAACGATCCGATTCCGGGTTCCGTCGAAACCACGCAGGACAGCAGCTACGGCATGGTCCGCACCGAAGTGCATTGCAGCCGGTGCGGCAGCCATCTCGGTCACGTCTTCGACGATGGCCCGCCGCCGACGCACCTGCGCTACTGCATCAACGGAGTTGCGATGAACTTCCGGCCGGAGTGACCGCGACGGCGGTTTCGCCTTGCGCGGCGCAACGCGGCCTCAGGTCCATCCCAGGCGCGCGAGGATTGCGCGGCCCATCACCCAGTCCTTGTCCTGCTCCGACAGGAAGCCAAGCTCCTCGGTGAAATGGACGATGCGCTGGCGGTAGGTGGCCTTGGCAAGCGCATGCGTAATGTCGGTGCCCCAATAACAGCGCTGCGGGCCGAAGGCGTCAAAGCAACGCTTGATGTGCTCGGTCATGTCGCGGAACGGGTAGGCTTCCAGCGAATAGGTCGGCGTCGACGAAACCTTGACCGAGACGTTCGGATATTTCGCCAGCTTGACGACCTCGGTGACCGCCTCGCTGGATTTGCGCTCCTTCGCGATCTCGAGCGACAGGTGCATGTGGTCGATGATGATCGGCAGCTGCGGGTGGCGTTTGGCGATCGGTCCGAAAGCCGCGGTTTGCCCGCTCGCCAGAGTCATGACCGGCAGCCGCGCCTTCTCGGCCGCCGGCCAGAACCAGTCCGCGGTGCCGTCCGCCAGCCACTTCGCCTGCGCGCCCTGCTGAAACGACACCCGGATTCCCAGCATCCCCGGCTGCTCTTTCCACTTCGGGAGGAGCGCCGCCGATTTCGGTTTTTCGACCGGGATACGGCCCATGATCGCGAACCGGCCGGGATAGCGCCTGACCGCCTCCAAAGCGTAATCGTTGCGGTCGCCTTCCCAGGATGGCGGCACGATGACGACGCGATCGACGCCCGCCTCATCCATCATCGGCACCAGCTTCTCGATGGTGAACGGCTCGGGCAGTTGCGGGATGCGGCCGGCAAGCCAGGGGCGGTTTGGAGCCTCCGGCTTCCACAAGTGGACTTGTGCGTCGACGATCAAGCGTTTGCGTGCGTCTTGCGGCGTTTGTGCCTGCATTTGTTGCGAACCCTTCATTGCGGATGCCATCTCCTCTTGGCGGCGCTGGGCGCGCCGCCGGCGGCTCGCGCGAGCGCGTCGAGCCCCGGCATGATTGTGGCCGGTTCATCCGCCCGCGACAATGGAGCTGAGCGGTGGGGCGCGCGCAACGAAAAAGCCCCGGGCGTGACAGCCCGGGGCTTTGATCGCCAGATCGAAGCCGATTTGGAGGGTCGCTCCGGCGATCAGAAGAATCCGCCGCTCGGCTTGTAGTTGAAGCCGACGCGCAGGATGTTGTCGGTGAACCGGCTGTCAAACGTGGAGACGTTTGCGCCGTTGAACGTGGCAGTCTGGGTATTCTTGCCGAGATCGATGAAGAGGTACTCGAGCTTGGCGCTCCAGCCGCCCGCCACTGCGCCCTCGATGCCGGCGCCGACGGTGTAGCCGGCCCGGGTGTCGCGGAAGCTCAGCGTGGCCACATTGCCCCCACCGGCGAGCGTGTAGTCCGATCTCACCTGGCCATAGGCGAGGCCGCCGGTGGCGTAGAACAGCACGTTGGGTGTCACGAGCACGCCGATGCGGCTGCGCGCGGTGCCGAACCACGGAAGCTTGTGATCCGCGGTCAGCGTGGCGATTGCGCAGTCGATCACGCAATAGGTCGTGCTGCCGCTCTGGCCGGACCACTGGAAGTCGGACTCGGTGCCGATCACGAAGTTGCCGATCTGCCAGTTGTAGCCCCACTGCAGGCCGCCGATGACGCCGTCGACGTCCTGCGATTTCGGAGCTGCCCGGGAAACCGGCCAAGGTGAAGTCGTTGCGCTGGCGACCCCAGCTGTAGCCGATGTTCACGCCCCAATAGAACCCGGTCCAGTTGTACAGCGACGGCGGTGGCGGCGCCTTGTAGACCGGCCGCACCGACAGGTCGGCCGCGAGTGCCGGGCCGGCCGCCAGGGCCGCCAGCGCCACGCCGCCAAGAAGAAACTTCCGCATGTAACCCCCTCCATGGAGAATTTGTGATGGCGGGTTCCTACGCGGGCTTGCGCGGCAGAAGGTGACGTTTTGGCCACACCGGGACGCGATACCGATGGTGAATACTTAAAATCGATAGTATTTAAGGTCAAGGCATTGAATTATCTGACGAATTATATTTGCTCTATACTAGAATTCGTTAAGGTTAACCCACGAAGCGAATGCTCGTTAATCTTAACGATGCTTTTACAAAGCGCATGCGGGTTTGCCCCATCAGGCTTCCGCGACGCGGCGACGGGCGTCATTGCGATTTGCTGCCGTAGGCGGCGCGGACTTTCTCCAGCAACGCGGGCGGCAGATCGCTGACCCCGGCCACCAGCTTCTGCAGGTCTTCGCCGGTGATCGGATTGACGCCGACGTTGATCTTGCGGGCTTCCGCCAGCAACTCGGGATCCTTCATCGTGGCGTCGAATGCGCGACGCAACGCGGTGACCCGGTCGGCCGGGGCGCCGGGGGTGGTGAAGAACGCGGTGCCGACCTCGGCCGCATTCATGATCGCGCTCAGCACCGCGCGCTCCTCGTCGTTGCGCGCGAGATCGACCGCGGTCGGGATGTCGGCCAGCTCGGGATGGCGCTTGAGCGCGAACTGCACCAGGAGGGAGACGGTCTTCTCGCGTATCCAGTCCGGGTGGGCGACCTTCAGCGCGGTCCAGGAGGTCGAATGGCCCTCGACCTCGCCACGCTCGACCGCGAGCATGGCTTCGTTCGATCCGCGATATCCCATGATCAGCTTGAACTTGGTCTTGAATACGTTGTTCATGACGGTGGGATAGATCGAGACGGTCGAGCCGACCCCGGTCCCCGACAGCGTGGCCTCGAACTGCTGCGCATCGGCGAACGTCTTGACCCGCGAGGTCTTCCACATGAAGACCATGTTGACCAGCGAGTTGATGCGCCCGATCCAGTTGAGCTCGGCGGTCTTGAAGCGAACCCCCTGGGTCCCGAGCTTCTCGTCGAGCGGGATGGTCGGCGCGCCGATGGCGACAATGGTGCCGTCCTTGGGGGAGACGTTGAACACCGTATTCACCGCCAGGAAGCTGCCGGCGCCGGGCATGTTCTTGGGCACCACGTTGGGATTGCCCGGCACGTGCTTGCCGAGGTGGCGCGCCAGCAGCCGTCCGAACGTGTCGTTGCTGCCGCCGGTCGGATAGCCAATCACCAGATCGATGGTCTTGCCCTTGTAGAATTGCTCGGGCGTCTGCGCCCACGCGGTTGTTGCGGCCGTTGCGGCGATAAGGATCGCCGCGAGGCTCGCGCGCCGAAGCACCTGCATGTCGTCTTCCCTGTCCGGTTGAGTTCAGGATGGCGCCGCGAACGGGCAGGGCGCCGAACCGCATCCTGGAACATAGTTCGGGCGGCGGCAATTTCGCCGGAGCGGCCAATGCGCGCAGCGCGGCCCCAGGTTGCGGGCGGCGGGGCCCTGCGCCCGGCAAACCGTGGATTTGACGCCGGTCACCGCCTATAGTCGGCGTCCTGCGGCAGCGGGGGTCCCTGGACGCCAGTCATGGGTCGACCGACGCTGCCAAGGTCTGACCGTCTCATTTCCCCAACGCCGAATGGAGATGCCCTTGCGCCTCGGACTTTTCATGATGCCGCTGCACCCCCCGGGTCGTCCGATGTACGACTATCTCGCGGAGGACACCGAGAAGGCGCTGCTGCTGGAGAAGCTCGGCTACGACGAGCTGTTCATCGGCGAGCATTTTTCCGCGGCGACCGAGCCCTATCCGTCGCCGCTGATGTTTGCGGCGAGCCTGTTGCCCCGCACCGAGCGGCTGATCTTCGGCACCGGCGTGTTCAACGCGCCGCTGTGGCATCCCGCGGTCATCGCTTCGCTGGCGGCGCAGTTCGACCACATGAGCAAGGGGCGGTTCATCCTCGGCATCGGATCGGGCTCGACGCCGACCGACAACGAGATGTTCAACGTGCCGAAGGACCCGGCCGAGCGTGGCCGGATGGTGGCGGAATTGATCGACATGATCGAGAAAATCTGGGCAAGCGACCCGCCCTACGAGATCGTCGGCAAATACTGGACCACCCGCATCAAGGAATTGGTCAACCCCGGGCTCAATTTCGGCTGGCTGCCGAAGCCCTATCAGCGGCCGCGGCCGCCGATCGCGATCGCCTCGTCCTCGCCCGACTTCGGCTCGGTCAAGGTCGCGGGCCGCAAGGGCTGGAGCGTGATCTCGAGCATGCTGCTCTCCGACGAGGGGCTCGCCAGCCACTGGCAGCTCTACAAGCAGGGCGCCCAGGAGGCCGGCCGGATCTCTGAACGGGGACGACTGGCGGGTGGTGCGCGTCACGCACGTCGCCGCGACCGACGAGGAGGCGCGCAATCGCGTCTTCAGCCCCGAGAGCGGCTATCGGCAGTTCTTCGGCCACATGCACAAGGTCTACACCCAGCTCGGCCGGCTCGGCATTCTCAAATCGCGGCCCGACATGCGCGACGACGAGGTGACGGTCGAGACCTTCATCGAGCAGCGCACGATCTACGGCTCGCCCAAGACCGTGCTGAACAAACTCCTCAAGCTGCGCGAGCAGACGGGGCCGTTCGGCACGCTGCTGTTCAGCGCCATTCCGTGGTTCGGGCCGAACGCGGCATGGGAGCGCGAGTTGCTGAGCCGCATCGCCCAGGAGGTGATGCCGGCCTTCCGCGAGCAGACCAAGGCGGCCTGACGCAGCGGCCGCGAACGCAGACGTTCAGACGACGGGGCCGCCCATTGGGGCGGCCTCGTCCGTCCAAACTATCGGGTTGCGTAGTATCTCCAAGCCCACAGCATGAGTAGCCCGGCGATCATCGCGACGCCTACCATTTCGATTTCCGACATGGCGAAGCCCTCCACTCGTTAGACGAGCGGCATCCGGCAATGCGAAGCGCCTCTTGTCATTGCGCTGGATCAACAAGGCGAAAAAAGCTTTGCCGGCTCCTGCCGCCGCCACTGGCAATCCTGCGAGGCCGCACGCTTTCAGATGCCAACCAGGCCTTGCAGCTTGCGTGCACGCTTACGCCTAGGCTTCGCGGTTGAGCGTGAAGTCGGCGGGCGGTTCGGGCCCCCACAGATAGAACGAATCCTCGGGCGCGTGATGCCCGGCCTGCCACTGCTGCGTCGCGCCGATATAGTCGATGTCGCAGGAATATTCGGCATAGCTTCCCCACGGGTCCTGCACGTAGTGGAAGTAGTTCGACCCGAGCACGTGGCGGCCGAGGCCCCATCCCCGGGTATGGCCTTTGCCGGCCATGGTCATCGCGCCGACCCCGATATCGTCGATGCTCCTGGTATCCCAGCTGCAATGGTGCATCCCGCATGCGCTCGACTGGGCGAATGCCAGTATATGATGGTCGCTGCCGTGGACGGCGTGCATGAACGCCACCACGTTGGAATCGTCCGACAACCGCAGACCGAGATTGCGCGCGTAGAACTCCACCGCCCGGGCGACGTCCGGGGTGAATACCAGAACGTGCGACAGCCGCCGCGGCCGCACCGCCGGCGCCTTGGCGCGTACCGGCGCTCCCGCCACCCCTTCCGGCGCGGATGACCAGATGCCGGCGGTCTTGTGGTCGGGCGAGGTCTTGGGCGCGACCTTGATCTCGACCAGCAGGCCGCCCGGATCGCGGAGCCAGAAGCCGTTGCTCTCGAAGCCCGCCGGCGGATCGAGCAGGTCGATCCCGTTCGCCTCCACGCGTTCGCGCAGATAGGCGAAGTCGTCGGGGTAGCAGCCGAACGACAGGTGGTGCAGTTGCTTGCGCTTGCCCTCCACCACCGTACCCCAGCGCTGGTCGTGGCCGAAGGTCTTCAGCGCGAGCGTGTTGCCGCTCTCCTCCACGTCCAACCCGAAATCGGAATAGAAGCGCTGCGCCGGCTTAAGGTCGGGCACCGCGAGCACGAAGCGATCGAGCGAATGCACGCCGAGCGCCCGTTGGTCGGTCGTCGCCGGCACGTATCCACGAATGGCGGTCATGCGGAACCCTCCCTCCTGCCGATCATTTGCGGTCAGCCGGCCTTGCGGTACTCCGGCTGTAAGACGCGGGCCTGGTTCTCCAGCACCAGCAAGGCCGACGCGGTGTTGGAAATCGGGACGTGGTAGTTGCTGTGGACCTGGGAGACGCGGCCGGTGAGCGCGCCGCGCATGGCGATCCAGTTCAAGAGCTCGACGCCTTGCGCTCCCGCCTGCTCCACGATCTGCGCCGTCGAATAGCGGGTGATGGCTTCGGGCTCGTTCACCAGCTTTTGCAGGCAGAGCTGGTCGAACTCCTTATTGATGAACCCGGCCCGCTCGCCGTCGAGCTGATGCGACAGTCCGCCGGTGCCCATCACCAGCACCCGGACGTCCGCTCCGTAGCTGTCGATGGCGCGCCCGACCGCCTGCCCGAACTTGAAGCAGCGCGCCGCCGAGGGCAGCGGATGCTGCACGGTGTTGATCGAGATCGGAATCGTGCGCACCGGCCGCGCATCGGTACCCGGCCACAGCAGCGACATCGGGATGGTGAAGGCGTGATCGACCAGCATCTCCTGGCACATGGTCACGTCGAACTCGTCGGCGACCAGCGAATCGATCAGGTGCCAGGAGAAGGCGGAATCGCCGGGATACGGCTGCGCAATCGGCAGGCCCCAGCCTTCGTCGGCATGCTTGTATTCGCTCGCCGCGCCGACCGCGAAGGTCGGGAGCTTGTCGAGGAAGAAGTTGAGCCCGTGGTCGTTGTAGAACACCACCGCTACCTCCGGCCGCGCCTGCGCCAGCCACTTATGGGCGCCGTCGAAGCCGTCGAAAAACGGCTTCCAGTACTGATCGCGCTGCAGTCCTTTCGCGATCGCGTTGCCGATGGCGGGGACGTGGGTCGTCGCGATGCCGCCGATAATCGTCGCCATGGTCACCTCCCGGCTGCTTGCAGCTTGGCCTTGAACGCCTCGACCGACATGCCGGTCTGCTGGGCGCCGATGTCCTGGACATTGAGCCCGAAGATGCCGGCGAGCTTGGCGAGGTAGTAGACGTTGCCGCCGGCCGCGATCATCTCGAGCACGTTGCGGTGCTTGACGGCGGCGCGCTGCTCGCTCGTCAGGCCGAATTTCGCGCAATAGGCATCCTCGTCCTTGCGGAAGGCCGCGCGGTTCTCGGCGCAATTGAACGAGAAGCACATGCGATTGAGCGCGAGGCCCTTCTGCGCCTGCTCGCCGTCGAACAACACGGTTCCGGGAATGGTGTGGTGTCGCATGGCAGCCTCACGGCAGATTGTTACGATTGCAACTATCGGCCGAGCGCGTGCGCCGGCCTTGATCTGGATCAAACGGCGCGGGGAGGCGGGGTGCCGTGCCGGCAGGCGGGGCCGGATTGACCTGGATCAAACCGGCGGTGGGGCGGCGCCATATGGTTGCGAATGCAACAAGGTAGCGAGCCAACAAGGTAGGCTGGTCATGACAACGCAAACCATTCTCATCCTGGCGGCCATCGTTCTGGCGTTCGTGCTGTTCGGCGGCGTTCTGGCGTGGGCCGAGGCCTATACGCGCGGGGCCCGCAAGCCGGAGAGCGCCGCCGCGCCCGCGGCGCGTCCTGCCGATATCGTCGAAGAGCGGCGCGCGGCCTAGCTAGCGGCCTTCTGCGTGCCGCGAACCGGCGGCAGTCATCGCCGCGCGGCGTTACGCGGGCCTGGCGCTAGCCGGTGCGGCCGAGCACGTTGGCCAGGTCGTGGTAGATCGTGTGCAGGTGCTGCGCATCCGCATCGACAGAGCCTATCTCGATGACGAAGCCGTCGCCGATGACGCGATAGCCGAACGATTTCTCCGGTGTGTTCGGACCGTACCAGGCAAAATGCACCGCCGCCGCGTCGCCCGATCGCAGCCGCGCCGTCTGGGTGGCCGCGATTGCGGGCGTCACGTGTGCGACCGCATAGGTCTCGATCAGTTGCCAGAGCAGGTCGCGTTGCGGCGAGCTGAGCTCGGCGGCGGGCACGCCGGTCTTGGCCGCATTGCTGCGTTCGCGTCCGGCGGAGGACATGATGTTGCTGAGCTTGGAGTTCGATTTTCGCGCTCTCGCCTGCAGGCCGGGGCTGAGGTCGCCGATCAGCCTGCGCGCCAGCGCCTCCTCCTGCTTGAGCGTGATCAGGCCGGCATGCTTGCCCGAGGTCACCCGGTTCGGCAGCGCCGAGAACGATGACGGCGTGATGGAGACGATACGGTTGTCCCGCACGGAGATCGATTGGGTGAGGTGATGCCCTTCGAGCCGGAAGCCCCACGCCCCGGTTTCCGCCGGCGTGCCGAACACGGAAAACGAAAACCGCTGCGAGGAACGCGTGCCGGTTCCGTCGCCCGCCCCGCCTCCGCTGACCTCGAGTATGTCCTGCAACGTCATGACGTTCCTGGTCTTCTCCAGGCCGGCCGGCGAAAAGACCGCCGTGAGCAACTCCCAGGCGGCCGCCTTCTGCGCGGCGTCCATCTGTTCGAGCCGCAGACCGGGCTTGATGAGACTGGGAAAGCCGAAATAATTCCAGCCGCGCCACTCCGGTCCGTCCCACGCGAACGAGGCGGCCTTGCGCTTGTCCGGCTCGAGCGTCGACAGGAACTTCTGCGTCGCGCCCAGGAGCGCGTTCGCGGGCGCAAGGCCGGCATCGGCCATGGCGGCATTGGGGAGCATCGCGGTGCCGAGCATCGCCGTGCCGGCGAGGATCACGTTGCGGCGGTCGATCTTCCCGGTGTCGGACATGGCTCGGCTCCTCGATCCATTCGTTGGCCGCGATTGCCGGATTATGCTGCGATCGGAGCACGACGCGCCAATGCGCGGGCGGCGCTCTCACGCGAACGTGAAGCGCGAGAGCAGCGCGTCCCGCGCGCGCCGTTGCGGCGCGCCCATGCGCCTCAGCGCGGCTGCTTCTTGGCGATCTCGTCCAGCACCGGCTGCCACATCCCCTGCTGCTTGTGAACGAACGCGGTCGCTTCCGCCGCCGACATCGGATTGGTGTAGCTGCCGAGCACGGCGAGCTTCTTCTGCAGCTCCGGTTCGGCCGTGACCTTGCGCAGGTCCGCGCTCACCTTGTCGATGACGGCGGCGGGCGTGCCGACGGGAGCGACCAGGACCGCCCAGCCGGTCGCCTGGAAGCCCGCGATGGTCTCGGACACGGTCGGGACATCGGGGAATTCGGCGAGGCGCTTGGCCGACGCGACGGCGATCAGCTTGATCGAGCCCGCGCGCGCCGGCGCCGCGATGCCGGAATAGCCCTCGATGATCATGCCGACGCGGCCAGTCGCGACGTCGCCGACGGCATGGGAGGGGCCGCCGGTATAGGGCACCAGTAGGAGCTTGATCCCGGCCTGGTGCTGCAGCAGTTCCCCGGTCAGATGCGTGAGCCGTCCCACGCCGGTCGTGGCATACGAGATTTCGCCGGGCGCCTTCTTGGCGCGTGCGATCAGTTCGGGCAGCGACGCGATGCTGAGCGCCGGCGCCGTCGCCATGAACATCGGGTTCTCGGTCACGAACCCGATCGGCAGGAAATCCTTCGGCACATGCAGGGGTACGTTGGGAGCCGCCGGGCGCAGCGACACGAAGGTCGACAGCACCGGCTGGTAGAGCATGTAGCCGTCGGGCGCCGCCTCGGCCGCCGCCCGCGCCGCTAGGCTGCCGCCGGCGCCGGGCCGATTGTTCACGATCACCTGCTGGCCCCAGAGCTGGGTCAGCCGGTCGGCCACGAACCGTAGCGCCACGTCGGGGGTGCTGCCGGCCGAGGAATCCGCGATGATCTGAACCGGTTTGTTCGGGTAAGGTCCGGTCTGCGCGTGCGCGGGGGCCGGGGCGGCGATCCAGAGCGCGAGCGCCGCGGTAAGCACGTAACGGCGGTGATTTCGCTTCATGCGAGCCTCCAGACTGTGAGGGCGGAAGCAACCCCGCAACCCTATCCGATCATGGCGGGCCGATAAACGCGTCAGAACCTCGCGGCGCTGGCTTTCGTTTATCATGGCCAATACGGCAAATGCCGATACCGCAGGTGCAGCCTATCACGCGCATCGCGCGGTTGACGCGGCCATCCCGCCGCACGGTGCCTTGCGTCGTCCCCCCTACGGGCTATCCCGGATTTCGCTTCGCTCCATCCGGGCTGTGCCGGCTTCTCCCGGCCTTACGCCGCGATCTCCGCCGCGCGCACGTGCGCCGAGAGCAGCGCGGCGAGCCGCGCCGGATCGCCGCGCGCCATGCCGCATTCGGTGCCGACGCCGTCCACCCGCACGTGGCGGCGGGCGGCCGCGAGCCGCGCCGCGTCGCCTTGCGCATCGTCGTGGTGGATCAGGCCGAGA
This sequence comes from uncultured Alphaproteobacteria bacterium, assembly GCA_963755305.1. Classification (GTDB taxonomy): domain Bacteria; phylum Pseudomonadota; class Alphaproteobacteria; order Rhizobiales; family Xanthobacteraceae; genus VAZQ01. The sequence goes on from CAVWJL010000001.1 coordinate 72,722, forward strand.
TAAAGCTCGGTCGGCGGGCGCAACGCGAGCCTTTCGAGCGGCGCGAAATAGGCGTCGTCGGTGCGCCCCTTCGGCACCGGCATGTGGACGAAATCGATCGGCCGTTTGACGCGCGCGACGATCGCGTTGGTCATCTCGACCATGATGCCGGCGTCCTTGGGCTGCACGCAGTGCTGGTCGGCCGGGCTGCCGTAGCACAGGTGATAGCCAAGCTCGATGCCCAAGGGCACCGCGTCGCCGACCTGCGCCAGCACGCCGATGGTCTCGGTGCGGAAATCCACCGGACCCTTCTCGTAGTAGCCCTCCCAGGCCAGCACCTCCTGGCAGACGTCCCATTGGATCGCGATGCGGTCGTTGGGAAGCGCCTTGGCGATCTTCGCCACCTCGCCGACGAAATGCTGCGTGAGCGCGGGCAGGATGCCGGGCCGGTCGCCCGGCATCATGTTGTTGTAGGTCGGTGCAATGGGCGTCGGGATGCTGATCTGGAACTTGACGTTGGCCGGGATGGCGCCGGCCTTCTGCAGGCGGTCGAATACGCCCCAGGATTCGATCGCCATGTCGGCGTAGCCGGTCTTGAAGCCGGCGGCGTCGACCTTGGCGCCGCGCTTGATCCGCAGGCGCGGGATTTCGCGCAGCACCGTGCCGTCCCACTGGGTGAACTTGAACGGCGGCACGTCGCTCGCGTGCTCGATCGCGGGATGCTCGGCGAGCACGTCCTGCAGGAAACGGATCCAGGTCTTGCGGATGCCGGTCTCCCCGTCGGGCAGGCGCGCGAGATGCCGCCCGGTGGCGCTCGCGAGCGTGCGGAACACGGTCTCGGTGTTGGGGAGCGGAATGCTCCCCACGAAATGCACGATCGGATGCTTGCTGCGGTCGGCGCTCATGATCCTCCCCCGGGGGTGCTTGTTATGACGGATAAGCGAGCCTAGCCGGTCGGCCGCGCCGCCGGAAGCATGGCCGAGCCGGCCCAAGGACGGCCGTCCGTGGCCGGTATCCGGGCGGTACGACCGCCTCGGCCCGGCCGTGATTGACAGCGGCCGCAAAGCGCGGTTTCGATGCGCCCGCCGTGGACAGGGCCGGGCGAGGCATGGGCAATTTCAGCTTCCGCAGGGAATTTTTGATCGAATGGGGCCATTGCGACCCGGCCGGGATCGTGTTCAACAGCCGGTTCTTCGAGTTCTTCGACTGGAACACTTGGCTGCTGTTCGAGGCCGCGCTCGGGGTGCGCCCGGGCGATCTGGCGCGCACCTACGGCATCATGGGCATCCCGCTGGTCGACGCCAAGGGCCGCTTTCTCAAGCCCGCCAAGTTCAACGACCGCGCCGAGATCATGTCCGAGGTTCATGAGTTCAGGCGCTCCAGCTTCGAGGTCCGCCACCGCATCTCAATCGGTGGTGAAACCGCGGTCGAGGGCAGCGAGGTGCGGGTGTGGGCTTCGCGCGATGCAGACGATCCGGCCAAGCTCAAGGGCATCCCGATTCCGGCAGCGGTCATCGAACGCTTCCGGTGAGCGCAATCGTGCGCCACATTCCCGATTGCGGGTCTGGCCGGGTGCTCGCTCCTGGGCTGATTTCCGCGCTGGAATGCGCTGAGGACGTCGCAGTTGATGACTGAAGCTCCCGCACTCGGCTTTGGCCTGCGCTTCGAGGACTTGTATCGGCGCGAGGGGTTGGCGCGCGTGGACGGAGCGTTCGTCGACGTCCTGAAGATGCGAACCACGGACCTGCACAATCGCCTGATGGCGGCGCGCGCGCAGCCCGATCAGGTCGCCGGCAAGGCCGAATCCGAGCTGATCGTCGCGCTGGCGCCGGCGCTCGACGAGTTCATCGGCGAATTGTTCGGGATTGCGCGCGAGATCGACGATCTCAAGCGCGCCCATGATCGGCTTGCACCGCTCTACTCGGTCAAGCGGCTGTTCGTGCAGCGCCGCGCGGCCAAAAAGTTCTCGCCCGAGCAGGCGACTTCGCTCGACGGGCCTGCGCTGCGCCGGGAACTCGAGCCGCTGTTGGGCGGGAAGCTCACCGAGCTGACGTTCGCCCAGAAGGTCGATGCCTGGATGAAGGCCGAGACCGAGCATGCCGCCGTGCTCGATCTGGCGGCGCGCTACGCCGCCTGGGCGACCCTCACGGCCGACGGCCAGCGCGAGCACAAGGACGGCTTTCTGTTCAAGGTTCCGCACAAGGTCGACCCGCTGCACCTCATCCCGGTCGAGACCGAGACGGTCGATGGCGTCGCGATGCTGAAGCTGCCGGCCTCGCATCGGCGCGCGCGCGACGGCTTTGCGCTGACCGATCCGGGCACCGATCTGGCCGGCGCGCTCGATCACGCCAACTACTGCATCTGGTGCCACAACCAGGGCAAGGATTCCTGCTCGCGGGGCCTTAGGGAGAAGTCCGGCGAGTTCAAGAAAAGCCCGTTCGGCGTCGTGCTCGCCGGCTGCCCGCTGGATGAAAAGATCTCGGAGATGAATCTGGCCGAGACCCAGGGCCACACCGTCGGCGCGCTCGCCATCGCGATCGTCGACAACCCGATGTGCGCCGCCACCGGCCACCGCATCTGCAACGACTGCATGAAGGCCTGCATCTACCAGAAGCAGGAACCGGTCGACATTCCGCAGGTGGAGACGCGCGTCCTCAAGGAGGTGCTGGCGCTGCCGTGGGGATTCGAGATCTACTCGCTGCTCACGCGCTGGAATCCGCTCAACATCCGCCGGCCGCTGCCGAAGCCCGCGAGCGGGCGCGCCGTTCTGGTCGTCGGTCTGGGTCCCGCCGGGTTCACGCTCGCGCACCACCTGATGAACGACGGCCATACCGTCGTCGCGGTCGACGGGCTCAAGATCGAGCCGTTGCTCGCCGAGGTGTCGGGTGTCGACGCGCACGGTGCGCGCACCGCGTTCCGCGCGATCCGCGATGTGGCGGAGCTGCGCGATCCGCTCGACGCCCGTGTCATGGCGGGTTTTGGCGGGGTGGCCGAATACGGCATCACGGTGCGCTGGGACAAGAACTTCCTCAAGCTCATTCGCCTGCTGCTGGAGCGGCGCGCCGAGTTCAAGATGTTCGGCGGCGTACGGTTCGGCGGCACGCTCACCATCGACGGCGCGTTTGCGCTCGGCTTCGATCACATCGCGCTGTGCGCGGGCGCGGGCCGCCCCACCATCGTGCCGATGAAGAACGGTCTCGCCAGCGGCGTGCGCCAGGCCTCGGACTTCCTCATGGCGCTGCAGCTCACCGGCGCCGGCAAGGCCGACAGCGTCGCCAACCTGCAGGTCCGCCTGCCGGTCGTGGTCATCGGCGGTGGGCTCACCGCCATCGATACCGCGACCGAAGCGCTCGCCTACTACCCGCTGCAGGTGGAGAAGTTTCTGCGCCGCTACGAGACGCTTGTGGCGGAGCGTGGTGAAGCCGCCGTGCGCGCCGAGTGGAGCGCGCCGGAGGCTGAGACCGCCGCGGAATTCATCGACCATGCCCGCAAGATCCGCGCCGAGCGGGCCGCCGCGGCGCGCGAGCAGCGCAAGCCGCGGCTCGCCGAACTGATGCAGGGCTGGGGCGGCGCCACCATCGTCTACCGGCGCCGCCTGATCGATGCGCCGAGCTACACGCTCAATCACGAGGAAGTCGCCAAGGCGCTGGAGGAAGGGATCGGTTTCGCCGAGCGCCTGACCCCGGAAGAGGTACTGCTCGATCGGTTCGGCTGGGCGCGCGCGCTGCGCCTGTCGTCGCTCGCCCAGGCGGACAGCAATCCCGGCGCGCCGCCGCGCGAGATCGTCATGCCCGCGCGCAGCATCCTGGTGGCGGCCGGCACGCAGCCCAATACCGTGCTGGCGCGCGAGGAGCCCGGCCGCATCACAATCGACGGCAAGTATTTTCAGGCGTTCGACGAGCACGGCGAGAAGGTCAAGCCCGAGCGCGTCACCAAGCCGTCGGCCGCGCACGTGTTGATGAGCCTGCGGCCCGACGGCCGTGCCATGAGCTTCTTCGGCGATCTGCACCCGTCCTATGCGGGCAACGTGGTGAAGGCGATGGCGAGTGCCAAGCAGGGCTATCCGGTCGTGAGCCGGATGCTGGCGCGCCTGGCGCCGTCCGGTGTCGCGCCCGAGGCACTCGTGGCGCGGCTCGATGACGAGCTTCGCCCGGCGGTGCATGCGGTCAACCGGCTCACCCCCACCATCGTCGAGGTCGTGGTCCGTGCGCCGATGGCGGCGCGCGCGTTCCAGCCCGGCCAATTCTACCGGCTGCAGAACTACGAGACGCGCTCGCAAAACGCCGACGGCACCCGGCTCGCCAAGGAGGGCCTCGCGCTGACCGGGGCCTCGGTCGACCGGGAGAAGGGGCTCCTGTCCACCGTCGTGCTCGAAATGGGCGGATCGTCCGATCTGTGCGCGCAGCTCGAGCCTGGCGAACCGGTAGTCCTGATGGGACCGACCGGGCACGCGACCGAGACTCCGGCCGGCGAAACCACGCTGCTGATCGGCGGCGGGCTCGGCAATGCGGTGCTGTTCTCGATCGGACAGGCGCTGCGCGCGAAGGGCAGCCGGGTGGTCTATTTCGCCGGCTACAAGCGGGCGATCGACCGCTACAAGGTCGAGGAGATCGAGCGGGCGGCCGATGTCATCGTGTGGTGCTGCGACGAGCGGCCCGGCTTTCGGCCCGCGCGGGCGCAGGACCTGGCCTTCGTCGGCAATATCGTGGCGGCGCTCGACGCCTACGGCTCAGGTGCGCTCGGAGTTCCGGCGATCTCGCTGGGGGAGGTCGACCGCGTCATCGCCATCGGTTCCGACGGCATGATGGCCGCCGTCGCGCGTGCGCGTGCGGGCATTCTCGCCCAGCATCTCAAGCCCGGTCACAAGGCGATCGCCTCCATCAACTCGCCGATGCAGTGCATGATGAAGGAAATCTGCGCGCAATGCCTGCAGGTGCATCGCGATCCCGCAACCGGCGTCGAGAGCGTGGTGTTCTCCTGCTTCAACCAGGATCAGGATCTGGACAGCGTGGACTTCGACAACCTGCGCGCACGGCTCGGCCAGAACGGCGTACAGGAGAAGCTGACCCGGTTGTGGATCGACCGCTCGCTGCGCGAATTGGGATTGCGGGCGCCGGCGGCGGAGTAGCTCTGTCATTGCGAGCGTCAGCGAAGCAATCCAGTCCTTATTTTCGAGAGACTGGATTGCTTCGGCGGCTTCGCCGCCTCGCAATGACGTTCACGTCGTGGCAATCAGAATCATTAGATCACCGCGAGGCGTTGGCGACCTTGGTCCTGCCTGCGGTCCTGCCCGGAGCCTCGCCCTCGGCCACGTCGGCGGTCTTGATGCGCGTCGTGCGCAGCGCCACCGCGATGGTGTGCCAGTTGCCGCGCGGCTGAATGTGCGCCGGATCGGCGCCCGGCATCGGACGCGACAGCCCGTACTTCGCACCATGCCGGTCGAGCCAGCGCCAGACCGCCGCATGATTGCCGTCGGCGTCGACGACGTCGGCAGCGCGACCATGACCGTAGCCGCCGGTTCGGCGCGAGCCGCCGTGCAGCGAGTTGCCCGGCCGCGCCTTGAAACCGGAGGCGAGAGCCTGGCGATAGTCGTCGCGGAACGCGCTCAGCATCGACCATCGCAGGCCCGCCGTGTCCATGGCCCGGCCGGCGTGATAGAGTTGTTCGCGGAAGTCGCGGTCCATGCCGCCGATCACGTAGTCCCGCAAGGATTTGCCGACGCGCTTGGCCGCCTTCGGATCCTTCCATGTGAAGTCGCCGCTCGAGTCGCGCTTGACCGGTTGCCGCTGGTACACCGCCCACAGGTATTCATCGACCTCGTCCATGGTGCCGGCTGGCCGCTTCGCCAGCGGCGCGGCGCGCGGGATGCTGCCGACGTGCTCGGGATCGGCCGCCTTGGCGGCCTTGGACGCCAGCGAGGTTTGCAGGACAGGAAGCTCCACGATGCCTGCCGGCGGCATCATCGCTTCCCATTCGACCGGCCGCGTCGGCCGCGCCGAGGGCACGGCGAATGCCGGCGTCGGCATCAGCGAGGCAGTCCGGTAGGACCGCTGATGAGCGCTCCAGCCGCCATCGGTCGGCGTGGGAAACGGACTGGAGCGCGCGAGCGGCAGTCCCACGAAGAACACCAGCACGCCGCACGACAGCCCTGCGATCAGAATGGCGGAGCTTGAAATGTTATCAGCCGAAATCGCGGCGAAAGATGCCCGCATTCCCCCAACCCCCCGAACGTCCCGACGTTGGCGATTATAGTGATGGATCGGCCGCATTGAGGCGGCGACGCCGCAGGAGCCCGCGATGAGCTCAACAATCGCCGGGCAATGTTAGTGCGAAGTTAATCGCGCGGCGCCGCGGCGGTACGTGCGGAGAACATTGTCCGAATTTGGTACGCCGCGCCGGTTCATCTTCGCAGTACTTCTGCGCCAAGCTCATGCGTGCACGGTCGCGTCCTTCGCCATGCTCGCTCCGGTCGCCCCTCGGCATGAGGTCTGGTGCAGCGATCCCTTGCCTGTGCGGAGCGTCGGGTCGAGACACACCTCGCACCGTGCACGATCGCGGATGCTGATCTCGTTAGGCGCGGACGATGGAGACACGCATCGCATCTTACCGGTGCCGGGCGATGGGTTCGCGCGCAACATATAGGTCCCGCAAACGTGCGGCGGCGGGTTTGAACGCGGCGGCGAATATTGTTATTGAGTCGGCATGGCACGCATCCTCGAGTTCACACTCAACGGTCGCCCGCGCGTCGACGCGGTGCCGGACAACTGGCTGCTTTTGGACTATTTGCGGGAAGCAGTCGGCTTGACTGGCACAAAAACGGGGTGCGACGGCGGCGAGTGCGGCGCCTGCACGGTACTGGTCGACGACGTGCCGCGATTGTCCTGTCTGACGCTCGCCGCGAGCGTGCACGGCCAGCGCGTCGATACGGTCGAGGCGCTCGGCCACGACGGCCGTCTCTCGGCCGTGCAGCGCGGGTTCCACGAGAAGCTCGGCGCGCAGTGCGGCTACTGTACGCCCGGATTCATCATGGCGTCGGCCGGCCTGCTGCGGCGCAATCCGCGCCCGACCGAGAACGACATCCGCGCCGCGCTCGGCAGCAACATCTGCCGCTGCACCGGCTACGTGAAAATTGTCGAGGCGGTGAAATACGCCGCCGAATTGCATGCGCAAGGTGTGGCGCCGTGAACGAGGTCGTACCGGCGCATAACATCGGCAGCTATGTCCCGATGGTGGACGGGCCCGAGAAGGTGTCGGGCCGCGCCAAATACACCGCCGACATTCTGCAGCCCGGGACGCTTGCCGGGTGCATCTACCGCAGCCCTTGTTCTCATGGCGAGATTCTCGATGTCGACGTATCCGAGGCGCTGAAGCTTCCGGGCGTGAAAGCCATCGTCACCGGCGCCGACTGCGACAAGACCTTCGGCGTGCTGCCGATCGCCCGCTCGGAGCATCCGCTCGCGCGCGACAAGGTGCGCTATCGCGGCGAGCCGGTGGCGGCGGTCGCGGCGGTCGACGATGCGACCGCCCGCAAGGCGGTTGCGCTCATCAAACTGAGGGTCCGCGAGCTGCCGGCGTACTACACCGCCAAGGCCGCGTTGGCGCCGGATGCTGCTCGGCTGCACGACAAGAAGCCGGGCAACCTCGAGCGCGACGTCCTGTTCGAGCTCGGCAATGTCGCCGAGGGATTCGCGCAGGCCGACCTCGTGCGCGAGGGCAGCTACAACTGCGCGGAAGTCTGCCAGAACCAGATGGAGATGCACGCCGCGCTCGCCGACTACGACGCCGAGCGCGGGCGCATGACCGTGCACGCATCGACGCAGGTGCCGTATTACGTGCATCTGATGCTGGCGCAGATACTCGACATGGACATGTCGAAAATCCGCGTGGTCAAGCCGCATGTCGGCGGCGGCTTCGGCTGCCGCACGGAGACGCTCAACATCGAGCTTATCGCGGCGCTGCTCGCGCGCAAGGCAAAAGGCTGCGTGCGGCTCGTGGTCAACCGCGAGGAGACCTTCATCACCCATCGCGGGCGGCCGGAGACCGACATCCGGCTCAAGATCGGCATGCGCAAGGACGGCCGCATCACGGCGGTCGAATGCGAGTGCGACCAGCGCGGCGGCGCGCATTCGGGCTACGGCGTCGTGACGATCCTCTATTCCGGCTCGATGCTCTACGCCATCTACGACCTGCACAATGTTAAATATGTCGGCCGGCGCGTGCTCACCAACACGCCGCCGTGCGGCGCGTTCCGCGGCCACGGGACGGTCGACGTCCGCTTCGCCTTCGAGAGCCTGCTCGATCAGATGGCGGGCGAGCTCGGGCTCGATCCGGTCGCGGTGCGGCGCGCGAACTATCTCCCCGCTCCCGGGGCCCGGCCGACCTTCACCGACAACGACCTGATGGTGGCGAGCTACGGGCTGCCCGAATGCGTCGACTGGGTCGAGCGCGAGAGCGGCTGGCGCGAGCGCAAGGGCAAGTTGCCGAAGGGCAAGGGGCTGGGCTTTGCATGCTCGCACTACATCAGCGGCGCCTCCAAGCCGGTGAACTGGACGGGCGAGCCGCATGCGACAGTGAAGATCAAGCTCGATTTCGACGGCTCGGTGGTGGTGCTCTCGGGCGCGGCCGAGATCGGGCAGGGCTCCTCCACCATCCTGGTACAGACGGTGGCCGAGGTGCTCGGCCTGGATATGTCCCGGGTGCGCGTCGTCACCGGCGACAGCGAGGTGGTGCCCAAGGACAACGGCTCGTACTCTTCGCGCGTCACCTTCATGGTGGGCAATGCGGCGATCGACGCGGCGCAGAACCTCAAGCGCGTCCTGGTCGCGGCCGCCGCGCGCAAGCTCGAAGCCCGCCCCGAGGACATCGAATGCCTGGGTGAGCTCTATCGGGCCGGCGCGCAGGACAAGGGCGCGACCTTCGAGGAGGTGGTGACCGAGGCGCTCAAGGACATCGGCACTATCACCGTGACGGGAAACTACTCGACCATCCCGGACTCGCACGGCGGCAAGAAATATCGCGGCGCCGCGATCGGCGGCACCATGGGCTACAGCTATTCGGCGCAGGTGGTCGAGGTCACGGTCGACGAGGAGACCGGCGTGGTCGACGTCGACCGGGTGTGGGTCGCGCACGACTGCGGCAAGGCGCTCAACCGCCTCACGGTCGAAGGCCAGGTGCAGGGCTCGGTCTGGATGGGCATGGGCCAGGCCATGAGCGAGGAGGCGGCCTATCACGAAGGCCTGATGCTCACCGCCAACATGCTCGACTACCGGGTGCCGACCATCCAGGACTCGCCGCCGATCGAGGTGGGCATCGTCGAAAGCAACGATCCCAACGGCCCGTTCGGCGCGAAAGAGGCGGGGGAGGGCTCGCTCGCCGCGTTCCTGCCGGCCCTGACCAACGCCATAGCCGACGCCATCGGGCTGCGGTTCAACGATCTGCCGGTGACGCCCGACCGCGTGTTCGCCGCGCTGGAAAAGCGCCAGCGGGCAGCGGCGCGGGGCAACGGCGCAAAAGATAACGGCGCGAAGACTGCGTGACATGAGAACTGCTATTGCCATTCGCTCGGTGCGCTCCCTCCCCCGCTTGCGGGGGAGGGTTGGGGAGGGGGCAACTTCGCTCGAATCGTCGTGGGTGCCCCCTCCCTGTCCCTCCCCCGCAAGCGGGGGAGGGGACGCCAGACGCACGGGCGTGCGAATCTCCGAGGCCGCGTGATGGATGCGCTGCCGGAATTCCAGGTCGTGCATCCGACGTCGCTCGACGAGGTGATGGCGGCGCGCGCCGCCAATCCAAACGCGCAAATGCTCGGCGGCGGCACCGACCTGGTGGTGAACATCCGGCGCGGCATCGTGGCGCCGCCGGTGCTGATCGACGTCAATCGCGTGCCGGAGCTGCGCGCCATCAAGGCGGATGCGAGCGCGCTCGAGATCGGCGCGTCGGTGACGCTCAGTGAGTTGGCCGCGCATCCGGCGGTGCTCGCGCATTATCCGGTGGTGGCGCAGGCGGCGGCGCAGATCGCCGGGCCGACCCACCGCAACATGGGCACCGTCGGCGGCAATCTCTGCCTCGATACGCGCTGCATATTCTACAATCAGAGCGAATGGTGGCGCGCCGCCAACAACCACTGCCTCAAGACCACCGGTGAGATGTGCCACGTCGCCCCGAAGAGCCGCGGCGTGTGCTTTGCGACCTTCTCGGGCGATCTCGCGCCGGCGCTGCTCGTGCTCGGCGCCGAGGCCGACCTCGCCGGTCCCGCCGGCAAGCGCACGATCCCGCTTGCGGGCCTCTATATCGGCCATGCGCGGCAGGACCAGCCGGTGACCGAGACCATGGGCGACGGCAAGTATTTCCTCGCGTTGCGGCCGGGCGAACTCGTCACCGCAGTGCGGGCGCGCAACATCCCCGGATTGCGCTCGGCCTACGACAAGATCCGCATCCGCCGCTCGATCGAGTATCCGGTCACCGGCGTGGCGGTGGCGTTGCGCCGCGAGGGCGATACGCTCGCCGACCTGCGCGTCGCCTTCACCGGCACCAACCCGCGCCCGGTGCTGCTCGACGGTACCGCGGCGCTCTGCGGCGGCGCCCTCGACGCGCAGGTGTTCAAGGGCCTCGACGATCTGGTGCGCGACCAGATCATGGCGATGAAGACGACCTTCACACCCGGCCACTACCGGCGCCGCGTCGCCGGCGTGCTGGCGAGGCGGCTGGTGCAGCGGCTGTTCGACGCGGGCTGATGCGACCGCCGGGCAGCGTTCACCGCAATGCCTCGCGCGCGGCGCGCTCCCCGCTCTCATAGGCGCCGTGCAGCGTGCTCGGGTAGCGGCCGTTGGTCGCCTCGCCGGCGAAGAACAACCGGCTCCCGGCCGGCTCCGCCATTGCCGCATAGTCGTCATAACTTCCGCCCGGCGGAACGTGCGAATAGGCGCCATGGGAGAACGGATCGCCGGCCCAGCGCGTCACCTGCGTCGCCAGCGGCTCGTCCACCCGTGCTCCGAACGCCCGCCGCAATGGCACCAGCACCTGCCGCGCAATCTCGCTGTCGCTCAGGCTTTCCAGCCGCACCGCGGCGCTCCCACCCACCAGGGCCGCCAGCACAGGTTTGCCGGTCACCGGCGCGAGATTCCAGAAATCGAACAGCGTCTCGCCGGCTTCGCCGAGGCAGCCGAAATAGTGCGCCTCGTCCGGCCAGAAGCGTTTGCGGAACGCCATCACGACCTTGTTCAAGGTGCCGATCCCGAGCCGCTGGATCGCCCGCTGCCTTGCCTCCGGCAATGTCCCGCGGAACTCGACCGTCCCGCGCTTGAGCACGCCAAGCGGCAAAGTCACCACCGCCTGCCGCGCCTGGTAGTCGCCCGGGCCGGTCCCGACGCGAACTTCGTGCGCCGTCCATTCGATGCTGCGAACGACCGCGCCGGTCTGAATCGTCACGCCGAGGCGGGTGCATTCCGCTGCCAGGAAATCGGCCAATATCGAGCAGCCATCGGCGAACTGGAAATCGCCGCCCCCATACTCGTAGTCTTCGTCCCACTGCGACAGACTGAGATCGCGCAGGTCGGCGGCGTATTCGCTGGTGAATTCGGAAGCGACCGACCAGGCCAATCCGCGCCGCTCCGGCGGACTCAGGCCATGCTGGTCGAGCGCGCGCTTGACGACCGGCTCGATGGAGTCGCCGTGCGCGGCGTTGCGCTTGGCGCGCAGCAGGTCGCGCATCGTCTCCTCTACGGCGCGGTCGATCACGTCGTGCTCGCGGTTCTTGAGCTCGCGCCCGTCGACATCGTACAGCTCGAGCGAGTCATAGTCGGTGCGCACCAGCCGCGCCCCGGCCTGCTCGGCCAGTTCGCGGATCGGATTGCGCTTCCCGCCTTCGAGCCACGACGCCCCGAGATCGATTTTGACCCCCTGCAAGGGCGCCGAATGAATGCGTCCGCCGAGCCGGTCGCGGCCTTCCAACAGCAGCACCTGCTTGCCGCTCCGCCCGAGCGCGCGCGCGCAGGCTAGCCCCGCGATCCCGCCGCCGATGACGATCACATCCACGAAGCGCGACTCCGCCGCCTGCCCTAGGATTCCAGTTCCCGCAGCTTGAAGCGCTGGATCTTCCCGGTCGCGGTGCGCGGCAAATCTCCCCGGATCTCGATCCAGCGCGGATATTTCCACGGGCCGGCGCGCGCCTTCACGTGCGCCTTGAGGGTGTCGAACAGGCCGTCGTCGGCGGCGTGGCCGTTCTTGAGCACGATGAAGGCTTTCGGCTTGATCAGCCCGTCGGCGTCCTGTTTGCCGATGACGGCCGCTTCCAGCACCGCCTCGTGCGAAGCGAGCGCGGCTTCCACCTCGAACGGCGAGACCCACATGCCGCTCACCTTGAACATGTCGTCGGTTCGCCCGCAGTAGTGGTAGTAGCCGTCCGTGTCCCGCAGATACTTGTCGCCGGTATAGGTCCATTCGCCCGCGAAGGTGCGCCGGCTCTTGGCGCGCTGGTTCCAGTAACCTTCGCCGGCCGACGGCCCGCGCACGACGAGTTCGCCGATCTCCCCGTCGGGCAATTCGCGTCCGTTCTCGTCGACGATCTTGAGTTCGTAGCCGGGCACCGCCTTGCCGGTCGAGCCATATCGGATGTCGTCGATCCGGTTGCTCAGGAAGGTCTGGAACATCTCGGTCGAGCCGATGCCGTCGAGCACCGGGCAACCCGCCGCCGCCTGCCAGCGCTCGCCGATGTGGGCGGGCAGCGCTTCGCCGGCCGAGACGCACAGCCGCAGCCGGTCGGAGCCCGCGCCGCTCGTCATATCCTTGTGCGCGAGCAGCGCGGTGTAGAGCGACGGCACGGCGTAGAAGATGCTCGGCCGGTGGCGGCGCATGAGATCGAACACAGAGTCTGGGCGTCGGGCGGTGCGGCAGCAGGACTGTGGTCGCTCCGACCGACATCGGGAACGCCATCGCATTGCCGAAGCCGTAGGTGAAGAACAGTTTCGCGGCCGAGAACACGACGTCGTCCTCGTGGACGCCGATGACGCTCTGCCCCATGAGGCGCGCAACCACCATCGGCGTGGTGTGGACGTGCTTGACCCCCTTGGGGTCGCCGGTCGAACCGGAGGTGTACATCCAGCACATGACCTCGTCGGAGAGGGTCGGCGCTGTGAACGGCGCGGGCTTTTCGCGTGCGAGAACGTCCTCGAACAAGTGCACATCGTGATTACAAAAGGCCGCCTTGTCGTCGGGGCTTGCGCCGACCAGCACGATCGTGCGCAGGCGCGGCGCGCGGTCGAGGACCGGCAGGATCGCCTTGGCGAGCGATGGCGTCGCCACCAGTGCGCTGATCCGGCTGTCGCCGAGGATGTAGGCATACTGTTCGACGGTCAGGAGCGTGTTGAGCGGAATGGCGACAATGCCCGCGCGCACGGCGCCCCAGAAGGCAACCGGAAAGTCGACAGTGTCGTGGAGGAGAAGCGAGACGCGCTCCTCCTGCCGCAGGCCCAACGTGCGCAGTGCAGCAGCGAATTGCAAGCTCTTCGCTTGCAACTCGCCATAGGTCAACGAACGTTCGGCATCGATGAATGCGGTCTTGCCGGCGAGACCACGCGCCACGTTCGCATCGATGAAGTCGCTTGCCGCGTTGTAGGGCCGGCGCTGCAGGAAGTCTTCAAGCATGGCGGTCATCGGCAGACATGCTCGGCATACATGGCAGGCGAGTCCCGGAACCGAAGACGAATTGCGCGGCGACTATACCGCCGGACGGGGGCAGGCACTGGAACAAAATCGGGAGACGCCGCGCATTATGCCGATGTGCCGTCGGTAAACAGCCACAGACCTTGCCCCAGCTCGCCGGGAAACGGCACCGCCAGCGAGGAGCCGAGGCGGCGTGCCGTCAGGCCGGCGCGCCGCAAGATGGCGTCTAGCGCCGGCAACGATTGCACCTTGATCTCATAGGTGCCCACGAACGGCAGCGAAGGGATCGCGATCTCCGGCAGCATCCGCGCAAATGCGTCCGCGGTGACCAGGTCGATCCGCCCGCGGTCGAGCACGATGGTCCGGCCATGTTCCGACGGCATTGCATCGCGGCCGGTGAAGCGGGCGAAGCGTGCCGTTGCCTCGTCCAGGTCGGCGACCGCGATCGTCGCGCCAGTCAGCGCAAGCGCTCCGTTGGGGTGGGTGAGCCAGCGTGGCTGCCAGACCGCGCGCTCGGTGCGGTGCGTGAGGATCTGAATGCGGCCTTCCGGCATCTCGCCCGGATCCAGTCGAGCGATGATGAATGCTGCCGTGCCGGGACCGGCTGCGGTGTCAACCGGGCGCTGCATCTCGACCAGCGGCCGCATGCGAAAGCCGGCCGCGCCCAGCCGGCGATGGGCCGCGGCGGCGTCGGCGGCCGTGAAGGCCGCCAGATGCACGCCCGGATAGCGCGTCATCGCGGTGTCGAGCTCGCGGCCGAGCGGGGTGTCGGCAGTCTTGAACAGTACCTCGATATAGCCGCGCGCAAACATCGCCGTGACGTTGCCGGTGCCGGTGGGCTTGGGCGCGCCACCCTCCGGATCGGGGTTGACCTGGACGGAAACCGGGGTAGGCGCAAAGCCTGCGCGCTCGAGCGCGCGGCTGGCGGCGTCCCGATCGCGTACGAAGTGGCCGACATGGTCGAGGAAAATCTCGTCGGCGAGGGGAAGCTGCCGGTCGACCTGAGAATGCCCGCCCTGCATCACGCGGTGTTCCGCAAAAGCGCGCTCTGCATCGGCCGCATCACCGTCCAATACCACTCGTCGCTATGTTGCGCGACATCCGTTTGGCGGTTGCACCCAGGGTGGCTGCCTTGCGAATGCGCTGGCCATCGCCCGCGGGCTTCCGTAAGGTTTTGCCAACGTTATGAGATCGAACCGCGAGGACGACATGCATCGACGCAATGTGCTGGCTGGATTGGCTTCCCTTTCGGCGACCGGGTTCGCGCCGTTCCGGGTGTTGGCGCAATCCAAATACCCCGAACGGCCGATCAAGCTGTTGATCGCGTTCTCGGCCGGTGGCGTGAACGACATCGTCGGCCGCCACTGGGCCGACCGGATGAAGACGCTGCTCGGCACGGTCTATGTCGAGAACCAGGGCGGCGCCAGCGGCACGATCGCGACCGCCGAGGTCGCGCGCTCGCAGCCCGACGGCCACACCCTGCTGCTCGGCAGCACCAGCACGATGGTGCTCAATCCCATGACCATGGCCAAGGTGCCGTACGACCCGGTCAAGGACTTCGTGCCCACCGGCATCCTCGCGGTCTCCACCACCTCGATCGCGGTGCATGCGTCGGTGCCGGCGAAATCGCTGCAGGAGTTCATCGCCTACGCCAAGGCCAACGCCGGCAAGCTGTCGTACGGCTCGGCCGGCACCGGCACCATGTCCAACCTTTCGGGCGAGCTGTTCAAGCAGATCACCGGCCTCAAGGACCTCACGCATATCCCCTACAAGGGGGCGGGCCCAGGCATCACCGATCTGGTGAGCGGGCACATTCCGGCGATGACGCCGAACATCACGGGCCAGGTGCTGGAGCTGCACCGCACCGGCAGGATCCGCATCCTGTCGGTGAACGCCGCGCAACGGCTCAAGGCGGTGCCGGACATTCCGACCGCCATCGAACAGGGTGTGCCCGACATGATCGGCCTGCTCGCTCTCGGGCTCTTCGCCCCGGCCGCCACGCCGAAGGCCATCGTCGACCGCATCACCGAGGCCACCCAGAAGGCGATGGCCGATCCGGACTTTCACAAGGTGCTCACGCAGTCGGGACTGGAGGCCATTGTCGACTCCAATTCCGAAAAGGCGCGCGCGTTCCTGGCGGAGGAGGTCAAGCGCTGGGGACCGGTGGTCAAGGCGGCGGGCTTCAAGGTGCAATAGCCTACTTGCCCAGCAGCACCATCGAGATCGACGGCACGTAGGTGATCACCATCAGGGTGGTGAAATTGATCGCCAGGAACGGCAGCACGCCGCGATAGATATTCCCGAGCTGGGTCTGGAACACCGCCTGCGAGGCGAACAGGTTGAGCCCGAACGGCGGCGTATACATGCCGATGCTCAGATTGACCGCCATGATGATGCCGAAGTGAATCGGGTCCACACCGACGGCCTGCACGACCGGCAAGAGCAGCGGAGTCAGGATCAGGATCGCCGCCGGCGGTTCGAGAAAGCTGCCCATGATCAGCAGGATCACGTTGATCGACAGCAGCAGGGCCCAGGCCGGCATCTGTAGTGCGTTGATCTCGGCGATGATGTGCTGCGGGATGCCGCTGGTCGTGAGCAGCCAGGAGTAGAGCCCCGCGGCCGTGACGATCAGCAGAATCTGCGCGATCAGGAACACCGAGCTCTGGATGATGCGCCAGAGCTCGCGCAGTCCCACCTCGCGGTGCACCACCATGGTCACGAACAGCGAATAGACCACCGCCACGCCGGCCGCTTCGGTCGGCGTGAATACGCCGCCGTAGATGCCGCCCAGGATCACCACGATCGTGCTGATCGACCAGCTCGCCTCCTTGGTCGAGTCCCAGATCGCGCTCCAGCGCGCCTTCGAGGTGAGCGGCACCCGCTTGACGCGGGCGTAGATCATTACGTAGCAGGCGTCGACCAGGCCGATCAGCAGGCTGGGCAGGATGCCGGCGGTGAACAGCGCGACCGCCGACTGCTGCGCCGACACTGAATAGAGAATCATCGCGATCGACGGCGGTATGACGACGGCGATCGCGCCCGATGAGGCGATGAGCCCGACCGCGAACCGGTCGTTGTAACCGCTCTCGCGGAGCGACGGATAGAGCATGCGGCCGACCGCCACCACGGTGCCGACCGCCGTGTGCGCCATCGCGCCGAATACCTCCGAGGCCACGACGGTCGTCACCCCCAGCGAGCCGCGCACGCCCCCGACCAGGGATATCACCCACACCACGACCCGGCGCGCGATTCCACCCTGCGCCATGATCTCGCCGGCCAGGATGAAGAACGGCACGGCGAGCAGCGGGAAATTGTCGAGGCCGCTGAACAGGAAGGTCTGCACCGTTCCGGTCGGAACGTCGGCGACGAGCAGGATGATGACCAGGCAGGTCACCAGCAGCACGAGAAAGATCGGAATCCCCAGAACGAGCAGGAAGGCAGGCAGGACGAAATACGCGAGTGCGGCCGACATGGATGTTGCTGCCCGCCCTTCGCCGTCAATGGCCCGATTTAGCGGCCGAGTCGCGCTCGCCGCCGGTCGCAAGCCGGATCACGACCAGCAGCGCCATGATCGCCAGCCCGATCGGGATCAGAGCCTGCGGGATGACGAGCCTTACGTCGGCGGATTGGCTGCGCTGGTCGAAGTCCCAAAGGTCGCGAATCACCGGCCAGGCAAACACGACGACCAGGATGGCGGTGACGATGAGGACCAGTTCGGAGAACAGATCGAGCGCCTGGCGCACCCGCTCGGGCATCATGCCGACAATGACGTCCATGCGAATCTGCCGGCCGGACCAGGCGACGGCGCCATTGCCGAGAAAGACACAGCCGACCATGAGGAAGAGCATGATCTCTTCCGCCCAGTAGATGGACGCGCTGAAGAAATATCGGCCGATGACATTGGCGAAGTTGATGGCGACGCTCAGGACCAGCAGCGTGCCGGCGATTACGCGGAGGGCCGAGACGAGCCAACGCGCGCCCCGCAACACGATGTCGGTCATTCACAAGCCGCGGATGCCGCGTTCCCTCGCCGCCGTCACGAATACGCTGTTGGGCGCCGGGCGCGCCGCCATCGCCGGCGACGGCGGCTGCGTCCGGGCATGAACCGCATTCACTTCCGCGCGGCGGCCTCGAAGACAAGCTTCACGGCCTTGTTCAGGTCGGGCTTATCCTTGGACAGGTCTTCGGCGATGGTGGACACCTTGGCGATCATCGCCTTGTACTCGTCGGGCGGAAGCTTGGTCATGACCCCGCCCTTGCTCTTCCAGGTATCCACCGACTGCTGGAAGAAGTCCTTCACGTACGGGATGATCTCCTTCGAGGTCTTGGTGGCCTCCTCGCGCACGATCTTCTGCAGGTCCGGCGGCAGCGTGGCGAGCCAGCGCTTGCTCATGACCGTGATCGAATTGATGTAGGGCTGGTCGTTCTCCAGCACGTATTTCGCCGCGTCCTGATACTGCATCGTGGTGAAGACCGTGATGATCGCGAGCGCGCCATCGATGGTGCCCTGCTGGATGCCGGGCAGGACGTCGGCAAGCGTCATTGCGACCGGCGACGCATCCATCCGCCTGATCAGCTCCAGCTGGAACGGCGAGGCCAGCACGCGCAGCTTCATTCCCTTCAGGTCGGCGAGACGTTTCACGTCCTTCTTGGTGATGATCTGCGACGGTCCGATCGGCGCGATGCCGATGCCTTCCAGGCCTTTGTTCTCGCCCAGCCCGAACATCAGCTTCTGCACGGCCGGATCGTAGAGCACCTTGAGCGCCTGATCGAAACTGTTCATCAGGCCGGGGGAGCTCAACACCTCGTAGCGGGTGTCGACGCCGACCAGGAATTCCGGCGGGCCCATCCATGCCTGGATCGAGCCGAACTGCACGCCTTCGATCTGGCGCGGGATCGGACCGAGCTGGCTCGCCGGATAGATCTCACCCTTGATCCTGCCGCCCGAGCTCTTCTCGACTGCCGCCGCGAACCGCTTGAGCCATTCGTGCTGACTTTCGTTGATGGTTGCCGTCGAAAGCTTCATGACGAAGGTCTTGTCGGCCTGCGCGTGTGCGGTCGAGGCCGGCGCAAACATTGCCGCAGCGATGGCGAAGGCCATTGTCCCGAGCGGCAGAGTCCGTCTGTCGAGCATCTCAATCCTCCCTCGTGCGCATGGTCTTGTCGCCATGCCGGCTGCCGTATCGTCGAAACCGAATAGTGTTGCGATTTGGCGCTGACAGCAATGTCCAAAAAGGATGACATACGGGAAATGCCCTGGCCAGCCCAAGTTTTAGGCCGGTCCCGCGATCTGCGCCAATGCGTCGCATCGCGTGCGCGCATGCTCGATCCGTTGCCCGCGCCGCTGCCCATCGCGGATGGGCAGCGGACGCTCGGCGGAATCGGATCACCTCGATCCGCAGCCTGTCGGCCGGCAGCCATAGCGATTGGCGCGCGAATGATTCGGGCCGATCAACTGCGCATAGCCGGAACGTGATTTGTCGGTTGTGGCGCGCGATCTCATGATGCGAGGCGCGGTATCGGTGGAGACAACATGGTGCGCGTCCTCGGCCGGAGCGAACGATCGAAAGCGGTCGTGCGGTGGCGACGATGCCTGTTCGGATGCAGCGGCGTCCTGCTGGGCGCGGTGGTGTGGCTGATCCCCTTCGGGGCGAACGCCCGGGACCTCGTGCTCTACGGCGAGCCGACGCTGGAGCGGGCGCTGCGCGCCGCCGGCCTGCTGTGGCAGGCGCGCACCGGCACCCGCGTCAACGTGTTCGTGGCGCCGTCCGAGCTGTCATACCAGCAGATCTGGCGCGGTGCGCGCTGCGACGTCATTGTCGCGCCGGCCGGCGCGAAAGCCGACGCGGCCGCGGAGCGCAAGGTCATCGATGC
This sequence comes from uncultured Alphaproteobacteria bacterium, assembly GCA_963755305.1. Taxonomy (GTDB): domain Bacteria; phylum Pseudomonadota; class Alphaproteobacteria; order Rhizobiales; family Xanthobacteraceae; genus VAZQ01. Next base: position 92,231 of record CAVWJL010000001.1, read on the forward strand.
CGGCACGATCCGCCGCGTCTTCGGCAATCGGCTGCTGCTGGTCGGTACCGATCAGGCCGGTGCGTCCGCCAACGCAAGTCTGGCCGATATTGCCAGGCTGGTCGCCGGCAGGACGCTGGCCATCGCCAGTCCGGATCGCGACCTGGCCGGGGCACCCGCGCTCGCCTTGTTGCGCAAGCTCGGCATCGACGCCGATGCCGGCAAGGGTGTGGCGGTGGCGGAGAGCACCGGGGGCGTCGTCAACCTCCTCATGACCGGCAAGGCGGCGCTCGGGATCGTGTTTGCGACCGACGCGGTGGACCGCTCGTTCAAGCTGGCCGCGCCGCTGCCGGACCAGCCGGCGATCGAATTCGTCGTGGCCCGATCGCGCGATCCCCAACTCGAGACCGGGCCGTTCATGGCGTTCCTGGAGTCCCCCAAGCGAAGGCTGCGTTCAAGTCGGCCGGGCTCGATCCGCCCGCCGATTGAACCGACCGGCCGAACGGCAGGCGACGAGGAGAGGCAAACAACGATGACCGACATCGCCGCGGCAAGCCCGGGACGGGTCAGGAGGGTGATCGTGCATCCCCTGACGGTGCGCATCACGCATTGGCTCAACGCGCTCGCGATGTTCATCATGATCGCCAGCGGCTGGCGCATCTACAATTCTGATCCGATCCTGCCGTTCTATTTCCCGGTCTGGCTCACGCTCGGCGGCAGCTACGAAGGCTCGGTCGACATCCACAACGAGGATGGGCTCGCCGGCGCCTTGCAATGGCATTTCGCCGGCATGTGGCCGCTGACGGTCAACGGGCTGATCTATCTGGCCTATGGCATCCTGTCGGGACATTTTCGCAGCGCGTTCTTTCCGGTCGGCCCGGCCGCTGTCCTGCGCGACATGAGCGCGGCGCTGCGGTTCCGGCTGCCGCATCAATTCGGCGTCTACAACGCGGTGCAGAAGGCGCTCTACGTCGGTGTCCTGGCGGCCGGCGTGCTGATGGTGCTCTCCGGGCTCGCGATCTGGAAACCGGGTCACTTCCACGAGCTGGCCTGGATCATGGGCGGCTTCGACAACGCACGCATCGTTCATTTCCTCGGCATGGCGGCGATCGTGGCATTCCTCGCGGTCCATATCGCGCTCGTCATTATCGTTCCCAAAACCTTGCCAACCATGATCACCGGACGCGCGCCGATCGATGAGGCGCAACCGGACGCGCGGCCGCCGGCGGAATGAGACGGCGACCATGAAACAGCTCTTCGGCCAATCGAAAGAACTGCTGCGCGACAGCAAGGCGGCGCGCGCGATCGAGCGCCGGCTGTTCCTCAGGCAGGGCCTGAGCCTCGGTGCGCTCACCCTGCTCACCGGTTGCGACGTCACCGATACGAGCGCGGTGCAAAATGTGCTCAACGGCATTTCGCAGTGGAACGATAGGGTGCAGGCGGCCATCCTCAAGACCGGCCGGTTGATGCCGACCTATCCCGAGAGCGCCGCGGTCAAGGACTTCCGTTACAACGCCTATTTCGCCCAGGATCAGGCGCCCAAGATCGACGGTTCGTCCTTCAAGCTCGGCCTGTCCGGCCTGATCGATAACCGCAAGCCCTGGACGGTGGACGAGCTCTACGCGCTGCCGCAGGAATCGCAGGTCACGCGCCATGTCTGCGTCGAGGGCTGGAGCATGATCGGGAAGTGGACCGGCGTTCCGCTCCGGACCTTCCTGCAGCGCATCGGCGCCGACCTGACCGCCAAATACGTCGGTTTCGACTGCGCCGACGGCTACTACTCCAGCATCGACATGGCGTCGGCGCTGCATCCGCAGACGATTCTGACTTTCAAGATTTCGGACGAGGTGCTGGCGCCGAAATATGGCTACCCGCTCAAGCTGCGTATTCCGACCAAGCTCGGATTCGAAGAATCCGAAATGGATCGTGGCGATGTACGTGACCAACCGGTTCCCGGGCGGCTTCTGGGAAGACCGCGGCTACAACTGGTTCGGCGGAATCTGATCCGTCGCCGTCGCCGGCTCGGCGTCATCGGCTCATGGCCGGCCCGCCTCGCCGGCGGACGCGGCATGCGCGGCCGGTGCGCTGTCCTCGAGCGATACCAGGCCGCGGCGCCGCAGCAGCCAGTAGGCGATGATCAGCCCGACCGGTATGCAGGCCAGCGCCGCCACCTCGTTGTTCGGATGCAGCAGTGCGAGCAGCGAGAAAGCCGCCAGCACGAGCCGCACCGCCCGATCGACCGCCGTGCGGTCGGCAAAGCTGGCCTGCAGGCTGAAGGTGATCCCGATCGTCGCCGCCAAGATCAACCCCGCCGCGGTCATCTGGCCCAATCCGGGCTCGACGACGAGTTCCGGCCGGATGAACACGCCCGCCATCAGGGTGAACAGCGACACGCAGATCTGCAGGGCGCGGCCGAGCGTCTGGTAGAAGGACGCATCGGCGATCTTAGCGGTCACGGCGGCCACGATCGATGTCGGCGGCGTCAGTTCGCCCCAGACTCCGAGGAAGAACGCAAAGAAATGCACCACCCACGGATTGACGCCGACGCGGATCATCGGCGGCGCGATCACGATGGCGACCAGGATGTAGGTCGGGGCCGGCGGCAGGCCGGTTCCGAGCAAGGCGCCGAAGATGAAGGCGAGCAGGACCATGGCGACGAGATTGACGCCGGCGGCCTCGATCAGCAGCGAGCCCAGCTTGGTCGGGACGCCGGTGATGACGAGCGCGCCAGTCATGATCGAGAGCGTCGCGAGCAGCAGCGTCAGATCGGCCGTCATCTCGGTGTAGGTGTCGAGGAATTGCCGGATCGGCTTGATGAATTCGCCGAACGACCAGCACCCGGGACCGAGCAACGCGACAAGATTGATGACGAACAGCGCGCTGCCGACCGCAACGAACACGTAGAGCGCCGCGAACATCGGCGGCAGATTCCAGGCCGCCATCAGCACGACCAGGCCGCCGATCGCGGCGAGGAAGGCCCCGAGATTGACCCAATCCTTCCACGCCAGCGCTTCGAACGAGAGGGCGACCAGCCGCGTTCGATGTCGCAGCGCCAGGAGATACACCGACACCGCGACGGTGGCGTAGTAGATGAGCGCCGGCACATAGCCGCGTGCGACCACGTCGAAATAGCTCTTGCCCAGGAACTCCGCCATCAGGAAGGCCGCCACGCCCATGACCGGCGGCATCAATTGGCCGCCGAGCGACGATGCCAATTCGATCGCGGCCGCGGTGGCCCGCGGCATGCCGGCGCCGATCATGGCGGGAATGGTGGCCGAGCCGATGGTGATCGCGTTCGCCGCCCCGCTGCCGCTGATGGTTCCGACGCACATCGAGCCGATCACGGCCGACTGCGGCAGCGCGTGCGGCGAGCGTGCGGCGACCCGCTTGGTCGCGCGCAAAAGCGATTCGATGCAGCCATAGCGCGCTGAGCACGCTGAGCACGAGCATGAACGATCCGATGACCGTGAGCGCTATCTGCGGCAGATTGGAGAACACGCCGGTCGTATTCTCGACGCTCATGGCGGCACGACGCGGTGCCAGCTCAATCCGGCGTGATGGAACATGCCCGGCACGAGCTAGCCGTAGACCGCATAGAGAATGAGCACGATGTTGAGGACGAACAGCGGCATGTGGCGCTTGCGCGAATATTCAAGTGACGAGCACCGCCATGAGCCGCCCATGAACAGGTCGGACGGGTCCCACGATCCGGCGCGCGAGGTGCCGAGCTCGTAATACTCGTTATTCATATAGACGGCGACGGTGAGCGCGCAGCCGACATAGACCGCCGCGATGGCGTAATTGGCGGCCGCGGGCAGGCGGGGATAGAGATCGTTCTCGCGCAGCGAATTCAGGGTGAAAAGCACGAAGGTGACCGGCACCAGCGTCATCGCCAGCAGCGTCGGCCCGCCCTCGCTCGTCCAGAAATACGAAAATAGATACAGGAAGAAGAAAATCGCGACTGCGTAATAGATGCAGTCAAGAACGATCCGCGACCGAGGCAAGGGCGTGTCGGTCATCACAGCACCACGGTTGGCGTGAAGATCGCACGAGCGGGCGCGCGGTTGCGCCCGTCGCGTACTCGAATGATAGGGATAACCTACATCGTGGCGACCTTGGAATCCCACTTCTTGTCCCATACGCCCTTCTCGCGCATGTACTTGGCGAGACCGGGATGGATCGGCACGAGGTCGGCCGAGGATTCCACGCCGCGCTTCTGGAAGCCGGGCATGTCCTTGGCGATCTGCGAGAAGGTCGGATCGGACTTGGCGAGCTCCGGCGGCGTTCGCCTCGATGATCTTCAGCATCTTGTAGACGTCGTCCGCCGGCATCACTTCGAGGCCGACGTGGAAACCGTAATAGAACGGCAGCTCGATCACCTTGGCGACATGCACGTCGCGCTTGAACGCCTGCGGGCTCACCTCGACGACAGACAAGTTCTTCTTCTTGAATTCCGCGACCTCTTCCGAGCTCGGATTGAGCGCGGCCCAGTCGGCGGCGAGCGAAGCCTCGGCCAGCCAGGGCGGCGGCGCCTTTTCGCCGCCGGTATAGATCGACATGGCGTCGATGGCGCCGGACTCGAGTTGCGAGCCCACCGCCGCCAGGTCGATCTGCACATAGGTGAATTTGACGTTGAGCGCGGCCAGCGCACGCTCGGTCTGCGCGCGGGTGTCGAACGGCAGCGGTCCCGTGAACACGCGCTTGCCGTTGAGGTCGCCCCACTTCTTGATCGTGTCCTTGTTGCGGGCGTGCACCGCCAGGCCCACCTCGATGGTGTTCGACCAGAACGACTGCATCGGCTGGCGCTTGACCTTCGATTTGAACCCCTTGAAGCGGTTGGTATCGGTCGCGAGCTCATGGAAGGCGATATCCGAACCGTACATGCCGTCCAATTCGTGGGTCGCGTAGCCCTTCACGGTGGTGATGGCGCCCGGCGTAGGCAATACCGAGATGCGATACTGCGGCATCTCCTTGTTCAGGATCGCAGACAGAATGACCAATGCCTTATGGCCCGAGGTGCCGACCGGCGGCGTTCCCCAGCGGATGTCCTTCTGCGACCAGGCCGGCGAGCTTGCCGCGCTGAACGCGAAGGCGACCGCCAATGCGGTAAGTGCACGCTTGAACATGACGCTCTCCTCCGATGTTTGCTCGTTGACGGGCAAGGTTCGGACGTCGGTCCAGGCCCGCGGTCGATGCATGTTACTGCGGCGCGAATCCCTTCGATGACGAAGCGATCGACCCGCCCTGTCAACTCCAGGAACGCTCGCCCTCAAACCTCGCCGGCTCGGAGAGGCCAAGGCACGACCCGTCTGTCGCATGATCTTGGCAGAGAAAAAAAAGCCGCACAACCGCGGGCACCGGACGTAAAGCGCCCATTTTGCCGCGGCTGGAGCCATGTGCGACGCGGCGGCCCTGACGGGCGCGGAGCTAGGCGTCGTCCACCGGCTGGCCGTCGATCGCGCGGCGGATGATCTGCCGGATATGGTAATTCGACATGAACAGGTCGTGATTGATCACGCCCCAACTTTGCTGTGATGCATCGATCACGCGCAGGCCCAGGCGCTTGAGCTCGGCCGCGTCGGCGGTGCCGACGCGTGGGGTGCCGCCGGCGATCCAGCCGGACACCGCGAGGGCCCGGTCGTTGGCCGCCACGATGACGGTGATCCGCGGCGCCAGGGCCCCGACGCGCGCGACCGACGATCTGAACACGTCGATGTCGATATCCGGCGAAGCGAACACGACCGCGCCGAGGCGGGCGGCCATCGGCGGGCCGCGCCGGGCATAGGACTGCCGCAGCGCCTCCATCGCCACCATGGTGCCGATGCTGTGCGCGACGACGTGGATGCGTGCGACGTGCGGGCTTTCGGTCAGCCGGGCGAGCACCCGTTCGAGCGCGTCGCGCGACCACATCGCGCTTTCGCGATCGTAGCCGTAGTCGAGCAGCGAGCCCTTGGACGGCCACGAGAACGCCATTGCGTCGCCCTTGAACCTGATGCCCTCGGCGAGCCGGGCCGTGACCGCCAAAGATTGGGCGAACGTGTGGTTGAAGCCGTGCACGTAGATCAAGACGTCGCGCGGGGCCGCAGTGTGCACCAGCAAGTCGTTCAGGCGGGGAGCGAAATCCAGCGAGTCCAGTTGCCAGAGGTCCAGTCCCACGGCCGATAGGGTGAAGCGGCCCTCTTCGGGCGCGGTCAGTCTGGCACGCGCCACGGTCAGCCGCGGCGCGCGCTCAAAGCCGAACCAAGGGCTCTTCTTGGCGCCATCGACCGGTTTTCGGTTGGTCGCGACCAGGATAGTCGGTTTGGATTCACCCGATTCGACGGTCTGCAGCGCCGCCGGCAGAGCGGCACAGCCGCCCAGCGCGGTGATCGAGCCGGCCGACGTCAGGCCACGCAGCACGGCCCGGCGCGAAACCGAAGGCGCACGCGAGAAAATCACGAAAATTCACGCCCAACGCGAACAGGACGCCCCCTACGATGTGTGCCGATATGAGATTGCGATGAAGGCGACAACAGGGCCGAGATATGGTGGGCGCACAGCCGGCTGCAGCCGCCGGGCCTGCGATGGAATTTTGCAACAGGTTGTCCGTCGGTCGAGATGGGCCGAACCGCCGCCAGTGGCGATCCGGGTGCTGCTGCCTCGGGTTATCCGCGTGCGAGATTCGCGAATTCCCTGACCACGCGCTCATAGACCGGCCGCTTGAACGGGATGATCAGATCGGGAAGGTTTTTCATCGGCTCCCAGCGCCACTCGATGAATTCCGGCTCGTGTCCGCCCGGACAGGTAATGTCGATCTCGCGCTCGTCGCCGGTGAAGCGCAGCGCGTACCATTTCTGCCGCTGGCCGCGATAGCGTCCCTTCCAGGCCTGGCTCGCGATCTTGGGTGGGATGTCGTAGGCGAGCCACTCCTCGATTTCACCGAGCTTCTCGACCGAACGGATGTTGGTCTCCTCGTAAAGCTCGCGCAGCGCCGCCGGCCACGGGTCTTCGCCGTTGTCGATACCGCCCTGCGGCATCTGCCAGACATGGGTGTCATCGATATGTTCGGGACCGCCGCTGCGCCGGCCGATGAACACGCGGCCCTGGGCGTTTAGGACCAGCGTGCCGACGCACGGGCGGTAGGGCAGGGACTTCGTAGCGGGACATGGGTCTGCCGGGAGTGAGTGGCGGATCGCAGGCAGCAAATAGCAAGGTTGCCCCGGACTGGCTACCTGCCGTTCGCCATGCGCCCTCTCAGCTCGACTTGGCCTTGCTCGCCGCTGCGCTGATCGGCACCAGCAGGATGCCGCGGCCCTCGGCGGCCTTGGCCCAGCGCGCGATGCGCTCGATCGCGACCGGGAGCGCGTTCGCGTAGCCGATCGCCATGCCGCGCTCGCGCGCAATGTTCTCGAGGCGGCCGAGCGCGCGGTCGATGTCGACCGGATTCGGCACGGCGTCGATCGTCACGTCGGATTTGGCGTAAGGAAGGCTGCCGGCGGCGGCGATCCGGCCCGCAAGGCCGTGCGGCGACAGGCCATCGTCGACGTAGATCAGCCCGCGATTGCCCAGATCGCGCAGCACCGGCGTCAGCGCCTGCTCGGTGGTGCTGAAGCGGGCGCCCATATAGTTGGTGATGCCGACATAGCCGTGGAACCGGCTCATGGACCAATGCAGCCGGTCGAGATTCTGCGCGGCCTCGAGCGTGGTCAGCAGCGTCTGCGGACCTGGATCGTTGTCGGGATAGTCGAACGGCTCCATCGGGACCTGCAGAAGGATTTCGTGGCCGTGACCGCGTGCGCGGGCGGCGAGCTGCGCGAGGTTGCCGCCATAGGGCGCAATCGCGAGGGTCACCGGCCCCGGCAGCTTGGTGATGGCATCGCTTGTCGCGCCGGCGCCGATGCCGAGCCCGGCCACGACGATCGCCACCCGCGGCGCATTCGGCTTGTTCGGAATGGCCCTGACCGGGCGGGCATAGACTTCCGACGGCCGCGCGCCGTCCGGCGCGATCTTGGGCAGCGGACCGTGACGCGACGGCTCGGTCAGTCGCTCGTCCGGCGCGGACTTGTCGTCCGAACCATTGCCGATCACGATTTCCTGGCGCGTGCCGCTGCTTCCGTCGATGATGGTGACGGTCTTGGGGGGAGTTGCAGGAACGACCGGTTGCGCCGGGTCCGTGGCCGGCCCGTCGTGCCGGTTGGGGCGTTCGGGCGCGCCCGGCGCCGCCGGAGGGACCGTTACGCCGTCCTCGGGTGCGCCGACCTGGGCTGCCCGCAGATCGGCAGGCACGATCGCCAAGGGCTCGCCGCCGTACGGGTCGTCCACGACGACCGCCCATCCGACGAAAATCGCCAGGAGCAGGCCCAGCAGCCCGGCCACCGCCCGGGAGATGCCGACCGGCAGCCCGCGCGGCTGCCCGGGGGTCTTGTCCTGCCCGAGCGGAGCGCTCAGATCGTCCACCGCCACGGTCCAAACCCTTTGCGAATCATGGGTCTAAAGCTAGCGCCCAGAAGTCGTTAACGGTTCGTTTACCGAGCACCGCGCGGTGGCCCAAAAAGCATCGGGGCGGCCCGCAGGCCGCCCCGTCGATTTCGCTATCCGGCCGGGTTTAGTTGGGTACCGCCGACTTCGGGTTCGGCGGATAGGCCGAATTCTTCTGGATTCCTCGGATCAGGTCGAGGGCGGTATGCAGCGCCTTGTCGTCCTTCGGATCGGGCGGGATGTAGGACTGGGAGCCGGTCTGCTCGTCGCCCTCGGCCTTGAGATGGCCGCGCAGCGAAGCTTCGCCCTTGGTGTCGGTGCGCGCCTTGAGCTCGTCCGGCACGTCCTGCAGCACCTCGATATCGGGCGAGATGCCCTTCGCCTGGATCGAACGTCCCGACGGCGTGAAGTAGCGCGCCGTGGTCAGCCGCAGCGCGCCGTTCCCGGAGCCGAGCGGAATGATGGTCTGCACCGATCCCTTGCCAAACGAGCGCGTCCCGATGATCGTCGCACGCTTATGGTCCTGCAGCGCGCCCGCTACGATTTCGGACGCCGAGGCCGAGCCGCCGTTGATCAGCACGATGATCGGCTTGTTGCGGGTGAGGTCGCCGGAGCGCGCATTGAACCGCTGGGTTTCCTCGGCATTGCGGCCGCGGGTCGAGACCACTTCGCCGCGATCCAGGAACGCATCGGAGACCGAAATCGCCTGGTCGAGCAATCCGCCGGGATTGTTGCGTAGGTCGATGATGAAGCCCTTGAGCTTGTCGCCGAACTGGGCGGAGATGTCGGCGATCGCGCGCTTGAGGCCCTCGGTGGTCTGCTCGTTGAACTGCGTGACGCGGACGTAGCCGACATCCTCGCCCTCGGTGCGCGAGCGGACCGAGCGCACCCGGATGACATCGCGCGTGATCGACACTTCGACCGGCTTGTCCTGGCCCTTGCGCATGATCTTGAGCTTGATCTTGGTATTCACCGGCCCGCGCATCTTCTCGACCGCCTGGTTAAGCGTGAGCCCCTGCACAGGCTCGTCGTCGAGATGCGTGATGATGTCGTTGGCCATGATACCGGCCTTGGCGGCGGGCGTCTCGTCGATCGGCGCGACGACCTTGATCAGGCCGTCTTCCATCGTGACTTCGATGCCGAGGCCGCCGAATTCACCGCGCGTCTGCACCTGCATGTCGCGGAAACTCTTGGCGTCCATGTAGCTCGAATGCGGATCGAGCCCGGCCAGCATGCCGTTGATCGCCGATTCGATTAGCTTGCCGTCGTCCGGCTTCTCCACGTAGTCGGCGCGCACCCGTTCGAACACGTCGCCGAACAGGCTGAGTTGCCGGTAGGTGTCGGCCGCCGCCGCTCTCGCGCTTGCCCCGCTGAACACGATGCGTGGCTGGGTCGTGATCAGCGTCAAGGCCACGCCTGCCGCCGCACCGAGCAAGATAAGGGTCGTTTTGCGCATCATCCGCGAACCTTTTCGCCTTCACTTCTGGCCCACCATGGGCCTGGATCGACGGGGGAGCCGTCCTTGCGAAACTCGACATACAGCACTGGCTGACTTGCGCCAGCCGTGAGCGTGACGGCCGACTGCACTCCGCCACCCATCACCGCAACGGGCTCTCCCGTTACAACAAATTGCCCCAGATCAACGGATATCCGTTCCATCCCCGCCAGCAGGACATGATACCCGTCGCCAGCATTAAGGATCAAGAGTTGGCCGTAATTGCGGAAAGTTCCGGCATACACCACCCAGCCATCACACGGAGCCGTGATCTGAGCCCCTACGCGGGTGGCGAGCGACAGGCCCTTTTCGGTGCTTCCGAGGCCGTCCGACGCTCCGAACTCTTTGATTTTCACCCCATTGGCGGGTAACGGCAGCATTCCCTTGGCGGACGCGAAGGCGATCGCCGGTACCAGCCGTCCGGGGTCCTTCAGTGCGGCGAGATCGGGACGCCCGTCCGGCGCCTTTTTGTCATCGCCCGGACGCGCCGCCGGACGCGGGGGCCGGCCGGGGGCGTCCAGATCCTGTTCCAGCCTGGCGATCAGATCCTTCAGATCGTTCGCCTGGCGGGCAAGCTGCGCGGCGCGCTGGCGTTCCTCGGAGAGCGCCTTCTCGGCTTCCGCCTGTTTCTTCTGCCGCTCTTCGACCAGCAGCGACAGGCGCCGGCGGTCGTCCGCGAGCACCAGCAGATCGCGGGCAAGCTGGTCGCGTTCTGCGGCGATCTGTTTGCGCAGGCGGATGAGTTCGGCGAGGTCGGCCGCGAGCACCTCCACCTGGCCGCGAATCTCCGGCAACACCGCACCCAGCATCATGGCCGAGCGCACGGACTGCAACGCGTCCTCGGCCCTGAGCAGGATGGCGGGCGGAGCATGGCGGCCGATGCGCTGCAAGGCGGCCAGCACCTCGATGATGAGGTTGCGGCGCTCCTCCAGCGACCGCCGCATGCCCTGCTCGCTGCCGTCGAGCTGCTTGAGCCGCTCCTGCGCCTTGGCGTTGGTGTCTTCCAGGTTGCCCACGCGGGCCGCGGTGTCGATCAGCTGCTGATTGAACTTGCGCCGGTCGGCGCTGATGGCTTCGATCTCGCGCTTGAGCTTGGCCTCGTTCTCGGCCGCCCTTTTCTGCTCGGCGCGCAGCGCTTCGAGCTCCTTGTCGTGCTGTTTGATCGCATCGACCTTGGCCGGCGGAGTGAGCGGGAGTGGGGCACCGCCCGGGCGATTGGCTTCCGCCCGGATCTGGGACGGCGCGCGCGGCGGCGTTTGGGCCGATGCGGCGATCAGCCCAAGCGGCAGCACCGCCGCCATCGCCACGACCACGGGGCGCAAGGCGGAACCGGATGGGGATGTCTCAGATCGCATCAACACGGGTCTATCTTAGGCAAAAACCAGACCACGACCATAGGACGCCGGGATTCGTACGGGATTAAGACTAAGACGGCCGGCGGGCCGGAAAGATTCACCAAACGTGGACCTCCATACCGGCAGCATCTTGGCGGGCCGTTCATCCCCGGTGGTAAGGATGCCCGGAAATGATGGTGACCGCGCGATAGAGCTGCTCCAGCAGCATGATTCGCGCAAGCTGGTGCGGCCAGGTCGCCGACCCGAAGGCGAGCCGTAGCACGGACTTCTGCCGCAGGCCGGCGGCAATCCCGTCGGGACCCCCGACCACGAAGGCGACGGCCGGCTTGTTCTCGGTGCGCCAGCCCTGCAGGCGTCCCGCGAAGGAGGCGCTGGTCATGCTCTCGCCGCGCTCGTCCAGGATCACCGTGACGGCGCCCTCGGGAATGACGTTGGCGATGGCGATCGATTCCTCCAGCATGCGCCGCTCGGCGCTGTCCGCCCGGCTTTCCTTGATCTCGACGATGTCGAAGGCCTGCAGCCCGGCGCTGCGGCCGGCGTCCGCCGCGCGCTTGCGATAGCGCTCCGCCAGGTCGCGCTCGGGACCCTGTTTCAGCCGGCCGATGGCGGCAACCACGATCCGCATGCGCTACGATAAGCGCGGAGCGTGCGCGGCCTCAAGCGGGATCAGCTTGCCCGCCGTCCGCCCGGCCGCGCCAGCGCCCACATCTTTTCGAGCGCGTAGAAGGCGCGCACTTCGGGTCGGAAGATGTGGACGATGATGTCGCCGGCGTCGATCAGCACCCAATCGCAATTCGGCATCCCTTCGACCCGGACGCCGCGCACGCCGGCCTCCGCAAGGTCCTTGAGCAGCCGATCTGCGATGGCACCGACCTGGCGGTTGGATCGGCCGGACGTCACCACCATGGCGTCGGCGATGGCGCTCTTGCCGGCAAGGTCGATCGTGACGGTGTCCTCGGCCTTCATGTCGTCGATACGGGCGAGGATCAGGCGAAGAATCTCCTCGGCGTCAGGCCGCACCTTGGAGATTTTTTCGGGGGCGCGTCGCGCGCCGGCCCGGGAGAGTCCAGGTGTTGGCAGGGGCTTCGTGTCCTTTCGCTGCATTGCGCCCCTAAGATAGGCACGGCGATCTAACGGTTTCAACCAGCCGCCGTTCCAATTCTCCTACTGTTGCCGATTGGCATCGCGATTTTATGACTGCCGCCGCAGGGCGCGTAGCGCCGTGGACGAGAGGGGCGATTTCAGCCCATGGAGGTATACCCAGGCCGGCGGTCTGCTATCCGCCAACGATCGGGCGGCGGCCTCCGGAATGCGGGCGCGCATGAGCGCCTGGCCGGCGGCGCTGGCGGTGGCATAAAGGCTCGGCCCGAGGCGGTCGATGACGGCGATCGGCACCATGGCGGCGATGCCGCGCCAATTGTGCCAGCGATGGAAGCTGCGCAGGTTGTCGGCGCCCATGATCCAGACAAAGCGGGTGCCGGGGCAATGCCGGCGCAGATAGGCGAGGGTCTCGTAGGTGTGGTTGATCCCAAGGTCGGCCTCGAAGCCGGTGACGTCGATGCGCGGATGGTGCGCGAGCGTGCGTGCGGTGGCGATGCGCTCATCGAGCGGCGCGAGCCCGCGGGTATCCTTGAGCGGATTGCCCGGCGTCACCATCCACCACACCCGGTCGAGCCTGAGCCGGTTCATGGCGATCAGGCAGGCGGCGCGGTGGGCGGCGTGTGGCGGATCGAACGTGCCGCCGAACAGGCCGACGCGCATGCCGGGCGCATGGGGAGGGAGGCGCACCACGGACATGAGGGGTTCTACCCGTCCGACCGTGCGGGCGCACCGCGCCGCGTGTGTCCTCTCCCAAAGGGAGAGGGCTCCTCGGTCTCGGGAGTGCGATGAATGGGTGAGGGGTTGCAATCAGGGGTGAGAGCGTAACCCCTCACCCAATCATCGCGGCCCAAGCACTGAGATGCCCTCTCCCTTTGGGAGAGGGCACAAGTGGCGCGGCTCGAACTCGGATCCGTCATCATGACGTGCCAGCGCGAAGCGCGGGCCTCCAAGAACGGCCGGGAGGTGAGCGACAGTCACGGCCTGATCTGCCCGGAGCCGCGCACGCGGTACTTGAAGCTGGTGAGCTGCTCCACGCCGACCGGGCCGCGCGCATGGAACCGGCCGGTCGCGATGCCGATCTCGGCGCCGAAGCCGAACTCGCCGCCGTCGGCGAACTGGGTCGACGCATTGTGCAGCACGATTGCGGAATCCACCTGCGCCAGGAATTTCTCCGCCGCGGCCTGGTCCTCGGTGACGATCGAATCGGTGTGGTGGGAGCCGTAGCGCTCGATGTGCCCGATCGCCGCGTCGAGCCCGTCGATCACTTTCACCGCGATGACGGCGTCGAGATACTCGGTCGACCAGTCCTCCTCGCTCGCCGCTTTCACACGCGTATCGGCCGTGCGCGTGGTCTCGTCGCCGCGCACCTCGCAGCCCGCGTCCAGCAGCATGGCGACCAGCGGCTTGAGATGTGTCGGCGCCGCGGCACGATCGACCAGCAACGTTTCGGCGGCGCCGCACACGCCGGTGCGCCGCATCTTGGCGTTGAGCACGATCGCCTTCGCCATGTCGAGCTTGGCGGCCTTGTCGACATAGACGTGGCAGATGCCCTCGAGGTGCGCGAACACCGGCACGCGGGCTTCGGCTTGCACGCGCGCCACCAGGCCCTTGCCGCCGCGCGGCACGATAACGTCAACGGTGCTGTCGAGGCCGGCGAGCATCATGCCGACCGCGGCGCGGTCGCGCACCGGCACCAGCTGGATCGCGGCCGCAGGCAGGCCGGCAGCGTCGAGCCCCCGGCCGAGCGCGGCATGGATCGCGCGGTTCGAGCGCTGGCTTTCCGAGCCGCCGCGCAGGATCGCGGCATTGCCGGCTTTGAGGCAGAGCGCGCCGGCGTCGGCGGTGACGTTGGGACGGCTCTCGTAGACGATCCCGACGACGCCGAGCGGAACGCGCACGCGCTCGATCACCATGCCGTTCGGCCGCGTCCAGCGCTCGGTGACCGTTCCGACCGGATCGGCCAGATTGCGCACCACGTCGAGGCCGTCCGCCATGGCGGCGACGCGCTTGTCGTCGAGTGCGAGCCGGTCGAGGAACGCCGAGGTCGCGCCCGACGCCTTCGCCTCGGCGATGTCCTCGGCATTGGCCGAGAGGATGTCGCGCCGGTCCGCGCGGATAGCGTCCGCCATGACGGCGAGCGCGTTGTCCTTCTGCGCCGTCGGCGCAAGCGCCAGGGTGCGCGCCGCCGCCTTGGCGCGATGGCCGAGGTCGTGCATCAGGCCGGCGGTGCCGGTCGAGCTCTCGACGGTCTTGAGCGGCGCGCTCATGCGGGTGCAGCCTGCGAAATCCATGTTCTGAGCATTACCTAGCATGTTTGCGCCGCCCCCGCGAGGCCGGGCGCTTGTTGCCGTCCCGGGCTGGTAAATGTAAGCAGCGGGCGACAGGGAAGGCAGCACCGATGAGGCTCAAGGATCAGGTCGCGATCGTCACCGGCGCCGGGCGCAACATCGGCGAGGAGATCGCCAAGCTTTTTGCTGCCGAAGGCGCCAAGGTCGCGGTCGTCGATATGGACAAGGCGCGCGGCGAGCGCGTCGCCGCAGCCATCAAGGCGGCGGGTGGCGAAGCCGAGCCGTTCACGGCCGACGTCTCCAAGGGGAGCGACGTCGCGGCCCTGGTGAAGGCCGTGGCCAGCCGCTTCGGGCGCATCGACATTCTGGTGAACAACGTCGCGATCTCCGACAACAAGCACATCTTCGATATCAGCGAGGAGGAGTGGGACCGCGTCATGGCGGTGACGCTCAAGAGCCAGTTTCTGATGGGCAAGCACGTCGCGCAGCAGATGGCAGCGCAGGGGACGGGTGGCCGCATCGTCAATATCGGCTCGACCTCGGGCTTCATGGGGCGCAGCCGCGCCATCGCCTATTCGGCCGCCAAGGGCGGTGTCGCCAACCTCACGCGCGCCATGGCGGCGCAGCTTGCGCCGCACAACATTCGGGTGAACGCGATCGTGCCGAACAAGATCGGCTCGCCGGTCGGCAAGGACGAATTCGACCCGAGCCGCCCGGTGCCGAACATGGCCAAGCGCCCGGGCCAGCCGGCGGAGGCGGCGCGCGCCGTGCTGTTTCTGGTCACCGACGACTCATCCTTCGTGTGGGGCGCCAACCTGTTCGTGGACGGCGGCGTCTCGGCGATGGATTTGTCGTAGCGTCTCCTATTTGCCGGTCCATTTCGGCGGATTGCTCGCCTTGATGCGGCGCGCGTCCTTCACCAGCTCCTTGATCGCGCCGGTGACCGGCAGCGAGAGGCCGGCTTTGTCGGTCATCTCGGCGACGATCTGCATGTCCTTGAGCGCCCAGGTGAACGAGATCATGTCCCATTCCTTGAGCGCGTCGGAAGCGCCGGAGCTCATCAGGAGGGCTTCGCGGAGCTTTTTGAGATCGATGCCGGTCGTCTCCGCGAGCCGTCCGGCCTCGATCAGCCCGACCGCGTTGATCCAGAGCAGCAGGTTGTTCATGGTCTTGCCGACCTGCCCGTGACCGACCGCGCCGAGATGCGCGTAGTCCGAGCAGAAGCAGCGATAAACCGCGCGTCCGCGCTCGACCGCGTCGGGCTCGCCGCCCACAAGCGCCAGCAGCGTGCCCTCGTCCGCCGCGAACCGGCCGCGGCAGATCGGTGCATCGAGCACGCCGATGCCTTTCGGCTTCGCCACTTCGTCGATGGCCTTCACCGTGTCCGGCGCCACCGTCGAGGACACCGCGACGATCGAGCCCGCGGGAAGATTCGCGAGCAGCCCGTTGCTGCCGTAGACAACTGCGTTGACCTCGTCGGTATAGCCGACGCCGAGGATGACGAAGCCGGCGGCCCTGGCGAGCGCCGCCGGCGTATCGGCGGTGGCGGCGCCGGCCGCGCGCGCCTTCTCCAGTTGGGCGCCGTCGATGTCGCAGGCCGTCACCTCGTAGCCGTGCCGGACGAGGTGCTTGAGCATCGCGAGCCCCATGCGCCCCGCGCCGACGATGCCGATGCGCTCTTTGGGGAGATTGTCCGCCATGGTGCGTTTCCGTCCGGTTGTCCTAGGCTTTGGCCTTGAGCATCTGCGCCAGCGGCTTGCCTGTGTCGGCCAGATCGTCGGCATCGACCGGCACGCGGCGCTCGATCAGCCGCCGGGCGATGGCGATGTCGCGTTGTGCGTTGATACCCACGGCGTAGGCGAGGTGAGGACCGTCAAGCTCGAACAGCAGGGTCGCGCCAGCGCCGACCTGTCGCCGCACGCGCGCGCTGGGCTGCGCAATCGGCCAGCCCACGCCCTGGATGTACATGTCGAATTGCTCGGACCAGAACGAGGGCGCGACATTGTAGACGGCCTCGCCCCCGGCCGCGTTGCGCCCCGCCACCGCGCCGTGCTCCTGCGCATGCCGCCAATTCTCCAGCCGTACCAGGCCGTGCGGGCCGCGAAACCGGGTGCAGTCGCCGGCGGCGTAGATCGCCGGATCGGAGCTGCGGCAATGGTCGTCGACCACGATGCCATCCTGGCATTCGAGGCCGGCCGTGCGCGCCAAGCGGTCCTCGGCAACCGCACCTGCGCCCACCACGATGAGATCGGCCTTGAGAGTGTCGCCTGCCGTGGTCTCGAGCGAAAATCCGTCGGGCAATGCGCGCATGGCCGCGACGGTGGTGCCGGTGTGAATGTCGACGCCGCGTGCGCGATGGCGCTCGTGGATCAGGGCGGAGGTCTCCTCATCGCTGAGACGCGCCAGAATGCGCGGCGCGATCTCGATCACCGTCGTTTTTAGCCCGGCCTCGGCGGCCGAGGCCGCGATCTCGAGCCCGACCACGCCGCCGCCGACAAGAATGAGCGACTTTGCCCGATCGAGATGCGCCTTGAGCGCGCGCGCTTCGGCCTCCGTGCGCAGATAATGGATGCCGTTGCCTTGGGGAAACATCGGCAACACCCGGTTGAGCGAGCCGGTGGCGAGCACGAGCGCGTCGTAGGGAATGCGCTCGCCGGCCTCGGTCACGACCACGCGGGCAGTGCGGTCGATCTCCTGCGCGCGTGCGCCCGGCTTGAACGTGACGCCGGCGCCAGCGAGCCCCTTCGGACCGGCGATCGGCGCATCGTGCGGCATCGCCTTGCCGGTGAGCACGGCCTTCGACAGCGGAGGTTTTTCGTAAGGCTCGCAAGGCTCGTCGCTGAGCAGGGTCACTTCGGCCGCGGCGTCCTGCTGCTTCGCCGCGAGCGCGGCGCCGACGCCCGCGGGCCCGCCACCGATGACCACGATCTTACGGGCGTCAGCCATGCTTGATGATTGCCCCGCGTGCGCGGAATACGGCGTGTAACGCTATGCCCGCAGCGCCACCAGCATCTCCTCGACGTAGTCTTCGCCGCTGGCGATGACGAGCATGGAGGCGTAGGGGCGCAGACTGGCCAGCGACTTGGACAATTCATCGTTCGAGGTCTGCTCGCCGGCGATCATGAGCGCGGTCGTCATCACCTTGCGCACCGCGCAGGCTTCCCCGATCACCGCGGCGGCCTGCGCGCTGGTGCCCGCGCTCGACACCATCACCACGAGATCGGCGGACGCGACCTCCTCGATCAGGGCCTTGGTTCGGCCGGCAAGATCGGAGAGCCAGGCCTGCATCGACCAGCCCTTGCCGGCGGGCGGTGCGCCTTCGAATTTGAGCGACGTGAAGAAGCTCGCCCCCTGCCAAGCGAGCTCCGCGACATGCTTGACCACCCGCTCGCTCGGCTCGTCGAGCGCGATGACCTTGACCGCGCGCGGCCTTGAATTGGGGTAGTCGATGCGGAACCGCGCCTCCGCCGCCGTGGTCATGCGCGCGCTTTCGCTCTGCATCCCTGCGTTCTCCTCGCGCCACCCTTGCGCAGGACCCCTTGCCGCCGAGGGGCCGGGCTCTGGTATATGGCGCTCTGCTGCACGGCTATCGGACTACAAGTGACATTCCCGCCCGCCTGGCGTCAACACACAGAGGCCCCGCATGCCCACCTCACCCAAACGCATCGATCTCTGCGGCGCCGCAGAGGTGACGCCCGGCGGTGTGTTGCGGGTCGAGACCGAGGGGCTCGCGCTGGCGGTGTTCAACCTCGACGGCGCGTTCTACGTCACGGACGACCAGTGCACCCACGGTCCCGGGCTGCTCTCGGAGGGGTTCATCGACGGTGACGTGATCGAATGCAACTTCCACAACGGGCAGTTCAACATCAAGACCGGCGAGGTCGTGGCGCCGCCCTGCATGGTGCCGATCAAGATCTACAAGACGGTGGTCGAGAACGGGCGGGTGCTGGTCGAGCCGGAGTAGGTTGCTCTCGATGTTCGACATTTTTTTCAACGATATCACGCCGGGAGGACGGTCATGAGTGCGAACGAAGTCGTGGTTCACTGCACCAACGGCATCAAGGAGGCGATGATCGAGCTGACGCCTGCGTTCGAGCGCGCGCATGGCGTCAAGCTCGCCGTGAGCTACGGCTCGACCAAGACGATCGCCGACGAGATCAATGCCGGCGCCGGCGCCGACCTCGTCATCCTCGCCGCCGAGGCGATCGACGGCCTGATGCAGCAAGGCAAGGTCACGGCCGCAAGCCGCGTCGACCTCGCCCGCTCCGGCATCGGGGTGGCGGTGCGCAAGGGCGCGCCCAAGCCCGACATCAGTACACCGGAGGCGTTCAAGCGTGCGCTGCTGGCGGCCAACAAGGTCTGCTATTCCAAGGTGGGAGCAAGCGGCATCTACAGCGCCAATGTGCTGATCCCCCGCCTCGGCATCGCCGAGGAGATGAAATCGCGCACCATCATCCCCGAGCCCGGCACGCCCGTGGGCGTCCTGGTGGCGAGCGGCGCGGCCGACATCGGCCTGCAGCAGATCAGCGAACTGATGCCGGTGCCCGGCATCGAGATCGTCGGGCCGCTGCCCGGCGATCTGCAGAAGCTGACGGTGTTCTCGGCCGGGCTCTGCACCGGCGCCAAGTCGCCGGAGGCGGCGAAGGCGCTGGCGGCATTTCTCGCCGCGCCCGCGGCGCGGCCGGTCATGGAAAAGCACGGCCTGGAGCCGGCCTGAGGTGAGCGGAAAGGCGAAGCGGGCGGCGCGGGGTAAGACCCCCGGAGGAAAGCTCGTCACCGTCAACGACCGGATGCAGAAGCGCTACCGCTATCGTCTCACGGCCCCGGCGGGGCGCAATTTCGATCCGGAATTCCGGCCGCAGCTCACGCCGCGCGAGATGCTGGCGCTTGGCGTGTTCTGCGGCAAGTACATGACCGACTGCCGCAAGGAATTTCCCAGCAGCTGGTTCGCGCACGCCAAGCTGTCGCCCGAAGGCCGCGACTGCTCGCTCAATTTCTTCGGTGTCGGCGCGAGCCAGCCGCTGTCGGTATGGCGCAGGAAGGGATGGCTCCACCCCGACGATCCGCGCGGCTGGTTCCAGTGGTACTGCCGCTACTATATGGGCCGCCGCATGCCCGGCGAGGACCGCCGCCAGATCAGGCGCTGGAAGGCGATCCGCCGCCACGTGCAGCAGGTGCGCAAACATTGCGAGCCGGGCGATCTTCTTTGCCGCAAGCGCCAGCGCCAGGCGTTGCTGCACTGGGCCTATGACAGCCGGGCGATCTGATCCGGGTGGCGCGCTTTATTTCGCGATGCGCAGATTGGCGAGGTTTTGCGCTATCGCGCTGAAGACGCCGTCGAGCTGGCTCGCCTGCTGCACGTCGTAATACATGGTCGGATTGGTGGCGCAGTTTCGCAGCAGGCTGGCGTTGCCGTTGATCACGCGTATCGAATAGATCTTGATGTTTGCCGCCTTGATGTTGCTGCAGGCCAGCGCCGTGCGGGTATCGATCGCGGTTTGGCTGGTGATTTTCTTGCTGTTGTTGTTGTCCCACGCTTCGGTGTTGTCGCCGTCGGTCAGGATGATGACTACCTTGTCGAGGTTGGCGGCGGGGGCCTTGGCCTCGGTGTAGGGCTCGCCGGCCGTCAAGGCGTGCCACGCCCAGGCGAGACCGATGGTCACGTTGGTGTTGCCGTTCGGGCTCATCTCGTCGACTTTGTTATTGAGCGCAACCCAGTCCGAGGTCAGCGGCAACGCCACCGCAAGTGAGCCGCAGTCATCGACCGGGTACAAGGTCTTGTTGTCGCCGACAGTGGGCGGGGTGTCCTGCGCGTCGTTGGGATAGCCGCGGTCGCGCACGCAGCCCTTCCAATAGGTTTTCCAATTGGAGGCGTCGCAGCCGGTGCCGGGGAGCCATCCGTTGCAGTCCATGGCGCTGTCCACGTCGAACCAAGGCTGGTCCTTGTAGGACGTCCCGATCCTGACCGTGGTGTCGAACGGGATGATGGCGACTTTGACGTCGCCGTCGGTTTTCGCGGCCTTCTTCAGTGTGGTCAGCAAGGAGTGCGCTGCGGTCTTGAGATTACTCATCTTGCCGCTGGACGACATCGAACCGGTGTTGTCGAGCGCGAGCGCAAGCTCGAGCTTCTTGATTCCCCATCGCACCTCGGAGTTCACGCTCAGGTTCATATTGGTCTGCCCAAATATGTTCATGAACATCGTGGGGACCTTGCCGGTGGTGGAGATCTCCAGCTTGAAGCTGCCCAGTTCCGGGAGGGTGAGGGTGGGCGTGACGACCACGTTCGTCACTTCGGTGCGGTTGAACAGTGCGCCGAAGTAGGCGCCCGCCTTCTGGTTCAGCTGCTCCGCGGTCGCCGACGGGGCATCTTTCGACAGCATCAGGGCGGTCGAATTGATCGCCATCTGCATTGCGACCTTAGCCGAATTGCCGCGGCTGTAGTCGACCGCCGTGCCGACGAAGCCGATCATGGGGACGGTCGCGAGCGCAAAGGTCATGACGACATTGCCGCCCTGCGCCGTGCGGAATGTCCGCAGGACCCTGCTCAATTCCGAGAGGCACGTGGCAATGCGTACGGGCCACAACTTGCCGCGGATTTATCGAGAAAGAAGGAATCCAAACGCTCGAATTCGACCATTAAAACTTTAAAATTCAACTAAAGATTGTTGCGCCCGGCGTCTGGCGGTTGCGCGCTGGGTCCTTAACAGTGCTGCGTGATGGTGTCGACCAGCGCGAGGCGGCCTTTTTTCACCTCGGCGAGCGCGCGCCTGATTGCCGGCCCTACGTCCTGCGGCTTGTCGATCGGGCCTTCGCCGTAACACCCCATGGAGCGCGCCAGCGCGGCGAAGTCGGGCTCCGGGCCGAACAGGTCCATGCCGATATGCGCTTTGGCCTCGTCGGTGCCGCGCAGCTTGGCCATGCGCAACTGGTGCGCCCAGTCATTGTAGTAGGCGCGGTTGTTGTGCATCACGACCAGCATCGGGATTTCGTACTTGGCGGCGATCCAGAGCGCGCCGGCGTCGAACATGAGGTCGCCGTCGGGCTGGATGTCGACCACGACGCGGCCGGCGCCCTTGTGCGCGAGCGCCACGCCCAGCGAAATCCCGATCTGGGTGGCGGTGCCAAGCTCGACGCCGGGATGGCGGTACGGCCGGTCGAAATCCCAGAGCTTTCTTACTTCCTGCTTAAGGTTATTGGCCGTCAGAACCCAATCTTCGTTCTTGATGACGTCCCAGACTTCCAATGCGAGTCGCTGGAAGGTGATGGGGGAGGTGTCCCAGTTCTTCCTCGCGTCCTGCTGCCATTTTGCCCATACTTCGTCGTGACGTTTGCCGATGGCGACTTTGCGCTCGGCGATGCGTCTTTGCAGTCGGGGGTCGCCCGCGATGCGCGCCTTGCACAGCCGCGTGAGCTCCGGAATGCCGATCGCGGTGTCGCCGACGGCGCGCACCGAGCACGGCTGCATGCGACAGTAGTCCATCGACCATTTACTGATGCCGATCTCGGCGAACCCGATCTCGACGAAATCGCATCCGGGCGGCGTCAGCGGCTCGCGCGTGCGCCTGGCGTTGTCGAGCTCGGTGAGCTGCTTCTCCCAGTCCTTCACGTCGAGGCCGACGACGAGGTCGGTGTGCCTGAGCGAGGCCTTGTCCATGCTCAGGCAGAGCGGATGCTTGTTGGGGAAGTTGAGCGCGTTGTTGACGTCCCACACCGCCGCACCCGCGGTCTCGGCCAGTTCGACGATCGCCTCGAAGCCGCCCGGGCGCCGGCCGGCATATTCGGCGAGCAGCATCGGGTGTTCGGCCGCGATCAGCCTGTCGGCGATCGCCGCGATCGCTTTCGGATCGGGCGCCAGCGGGGAGGGCGTCGCGACCGCGTGCGCCGGCGGCAGCGGCACCGCGCCGGCCAGCGGCTCCTCCTGCAACGCGGCGTCGTAGCACATGTAGACCGGGCCCTGCGGCTCGGTGGTCATGATCGAATAGGCGCGGGCGAAACTCTCCGGCACGCCCTCGATCGACGTCGGCTGGTAGTCCCACTTGACGTAGTCGCGGATCGCGTTGCCCTGCACCAGCGCCGAATGCGTCCAGTCGATGTGGGGACGGCGCTTTGCTTCGTCCATCGGGCCGGTGGCGCCGATGATGAAGACCGGCACCCGGTCGATATAGGCGTAGTAGATCGCCATGCAGGCGTGCAGCAGGCCCACCAGATCGTGCAGGATCACCGCCATCGGCCTGCCGGTCGCCTTGGCGTAGCCGTGGGCGATCTGGACCGCGATCTCCTCGTGCTGGCACAGCAGCATCGGCGGCTGGTTGTTGCCGTAGTTGACCAGCGAATCGTGCAGGCCGCGAAAGCTCGCGCCCGGATTGAGCGTGATGAAGGGAAAGCCGTAGCGCTTGATCAGGTCGACGATGACGTCGGACTGCCAGCCGGCATAATTTGAAACCTTGGCTTCCATCGCGGCGTCCGTATCTGCGGCTTCCGGGCCGCGCCGGCATTCAATCCATGCGCGGCGCTAGCGGTTGATCATCTCCGCAACCCGTTTGGCGACCGCTTGCGGCGTTCGGTGGACCTCGTCCACGATCTTTTGCACGGCCTCGCCCGAGACCGGATTGATCTCGAGTTTCATCTTGTCGGCTTCGGCGAGGTACTGCTTGTCCGTCAGGGTGTCCATGAACGCCTTGCGCAGCGCCGCCACGCGGTCGGCCGGGATGCCGGGCGGCGCCAGGAACGGCCGTCCCATCGGCTGGCGCGCAAAGACCAGCTTGAAGACCTGCCTCTCTTCTTCGTTCTTGGCGAAATCCATGATCAGCGGAACGTTCGGCAAATCGGCGTGCCGCTTCAAGGACAGTTGCACCATCACGTTGATCTTCTTGCCGTCGATCCAATGCTTGTGGGTGGCGATCACGCTCGACCACGACCAGCCGCAACGGCCGCCCACTTCGCCGCGCTCCATCGCCAGGTCGACATCGTTGCCGCCCGGATAGCCGCTGACTATCTTGAACTTCGTTCCGATCGTCGCGTTGAGGACCTTGGGAAATTGATCGGTATCGGCGGCCTGGCCGGTTCCGCCGACCGTCAATTCCTTCTCCTTGGCCTCATCGAGCGTGCGGATCCCGGTGGTATGCCAGGCCACGCATACGCTCACCTCGTCGTTCATGCTGCCGATCCAATTGAACTTGGCGGCGTCGAATTGCGCCTTCTTCGATCCCAGCAGAGGGTCGAACCCGGTGCCGCGGCCGATCATGCCGAAGACGGTGCCGTCCTTGGGACCGACGTTGTAGAGCCAGTTGGCGAGCACAAGGCTGCCGGCGCCCGGCATGTTCTTCGGCACGACGGTGGGATTGCCCGGGATGTGGCGTCCGATGTAGCGGGCGAGCGAGCGGGCATAGACGTCGTAGCCGCCGCCGGAGCTGTAGCCGATGAAAAGATCGACGGTCTTGCCTTTGTAGAAATCGGCCACGCTTTGCGCGCCGGCGATCGTTGCCGGCAGGATCGCGAGAAGCGCGCCCGCGACGCCGCGGGCCAAGGTCGCGAGCATGTCATCCTCCCTTGCGGTGGACTTGGACTGTTCGCCCCGAATCTCTTGTTGTCTGTTGGCGCCGGACTAAAACCCCGGCGCGTTCTCCACCTGGTCGAACCAGTCGAAGCCCATCTCCTTGACGATGCGGTTGCTCATCACGATGAAGCGCGCGTCCCCGGTGGTGGCGAAATGCTGGTGGGTGGTGAACGGGGGAATATAGATGTAGTCGCCGCGCTTCCACTCGAACTTCTTCGCCTCGTCCGCCCATTCCCACTTGAAGGCGTCGAGGCAGTCGAACTTCATGTCCCAGTGCAGGTCGTAGCCGGAGCCTTCCACCACGAAGATCAGTTCCTCCCACATGTGCCGGTGCTTGCCGGATCGTTCACCGTCCTTGAGGAATTGCATGTAGGCTTCGACGCAGCACTCGCGCGTGTTCATCTTGTGATTGACGAGATGCTTGATCAGGCCGTCGGGCGAGCGCTCCCACGGCATGTCCTCAGCTTTGACGACGTTGAGCTTGGTCTCGTAGCTCTTGCGGAATTCCTGCGAGGCCGCGATGGCTTCGGCGTGGAACGTGCAGCTTGCCTCGCCCGACAACGCGGCGGCCTTTTCGGTGAACATCGTGGTCATCGTCGTCGCTCCGCTCAGAGATCGGCCGGCGGCTTGTAGTCGTCCTGGCCGGGCGGCAGCTTGTCCGGCGGCCATTCCACGATCTTCTGGAACAGCAGGTGCATGAACAGGAACATCGGCTTGGCCTTGAACACCAGCAGGATCGTCTCGTTGTCGGGATCGTCGTTGAAGTGCTGATGCACGCAGCCGTTCTCGACGATCATGACGTCGCCGGCCTCCCACTTGATGTGGCGGCCGTCGTGCACGTCATGGCCATGGCCCTTGAGCACGTAGAACACCGCGCTGTTCAGGTGTCCGTGCTTCTGGCCGTAGGCGCCCGGCGCGTAGGCCTCGATGTGCGACTTCATCGACTGGATGACATTGGTCGCCTGCGGGCTGATCACGCTCTTGCCGAACTGGCCGGGTCCGCCCTTCCACGGCACCTCGGTGGAGGGATAGACGCGCTTTTCCTCAAGCAGCGCCTTGTAAAGGTGGCTGTAGGTGCCTTCGAGCGCGCGCACGAAGGTGCGCTTCTTGGACCAGCGCTCCCATTTCTCGTGCTTCTTCTCCTCGGCAAATTCGTCGGGCTGATTGTGCCCGATGCCCGGCTTGGTTTGCTCGTACATTCCGGTCATGCGGACGCTCCCTCGGACGGCTAAGGCCGGGGCGCCGGAGCCGCCCAAGTCCCGGCAACAAGTCCCGGCAATCTGTGCTGCGTGTTCGCTGTCATTACGGGATTACGCCGTAACGCGCAACGGAGCGCCGCTTGCAGCGCGAGCCGCGATCAGCGCCGTTTGCGGCGTCTTCGCCTTCGCTCGCGTGCCCGCCGTGGCGCGTTTTGCCGGCGGCAATCCCGCCGTGCGCGGCCGGGCGACTGCTGCCAGTCCCTTGAGGCGCGGCAGGCCGGCGGCTGCCCAGGCGGCTTCCGCTTTCATCAGGCGGATCACCCAGTACTCCCATGCGCGTTCGACGCCGCGGGCGCCGAGATTGTGCGCGCCGCACATTTCCGTCTCGCCCGCCGAGAGCGGCCCGAGCGTCCCGATCGCCATGGCGCGCAACTGCAGCTCCGCATTGCGCGCGGTATAGACCGAGCGGAAGACGCAATCGCGCAGCGCGTGGCTGGCCAGCGTCGCGCCATGACGGCGCAGCAGCACCATGAAATGCGGACCGAGCGCGCGCGCCATCGAGGCGCCTTCCTCGGGCGTGCGCACCAGCAGATTGGTGTCGCCGAATTCGTCGCGGCTGTCCCAGAACGGCACCTTG
This sequence comes from uncultured Alphaproteobacteria bacterium, assembly GCA_963755305.1. Taxonomy (GTDB): domain Bacteria; phylum Pseudomonadota; class Alphaproteobacteria; order Rhizobiales; family Xanthobacteraceae; genus VAZQ01. The sequence continues at coordinate 118,298 of CAVWJL010000001.1, forward strand.
CGTCCGAGCGTTCCGCCGAGGTGGAAGAGCGGAACCAGCTCCACGCCGGTCGCGCAGAAGGGAAGCACCGACGGAGCGTGATGGTGGCACACCGAGTTCGCGTCGGGCCGCGCTTTGTAGACTTCGCCGTGGATCACCATCTCGCTGTAGAGGCGCACGCTGGTCGGATGGATCGGCTTGGAATTCGAGGTCGAATTCCAGCACGTCCGCCGGCTCGACCAGTTCGGACGCACGGTGGCGGGAGATGAAATAGCGCTTCGGATTGGCCGGATGCCGCATGCTGATGTGCCCGAAGGCATCGATGATGCCCTCGTTGGCGAGGATACGGTTGGCGACGGCGATCTCTTGGCGGACCTCCGCTAGGACATCGGGCATGGGGATTTCTCCAATCTGATTTGACCGGAGTGACAAGTCACTCCCGCGCGATGCCTGGCTCGCTCCGGGCATCCATGGTTGATCGAAGGATGAAGGATCGCCGGGTCGGGTCCGGCAATGGCGAAGTCGGGTTCATCGGATTGGATGCATTGTGATCGCGGCCCACGGGTCTGGCAATGCGCTTTCCCCGTGCGGGCGACCCCGGTAAGCTCGCACAACAATCAAATTCAGGGAGGATCGCGATGCTCTCCATGCGAGCGGCCGTCACCGGGCTCTGCGCCGCAGTCTTGCTCGCGACCGGCACAACCGGCGGTCACGCCGACGATCCGTTCTACAAAGGCAAGCGGCTTACCTTCCTGATCAATTTTGCCGCCGGCGGGCCGACCGACATCGAGGGGCGCCTGTTCACCCGGCATCTCGCGCGCCATGTCGACGGCCAGCCGAACGTCGTCATCCAGAACATGGAGGGCGCGGGCGGAGTGGTCGGCGCCAAGTATCTGGGCGAGGTGGCGCCGCGCGACGGCACCGTGGCGGGCTATTTCACCGGAACGGCATTCATCTATGCGCTCGACCCCGAGCGTTTTCGCGTCGACTTCAAGACCTACGAGTTCGTCGCTTTGCAGCCGGGCACGACCGTGCATTTCGTGCGCGCCGATGTGCCGCCCGGCATGAAGGAGGCGACCGACATCGTCAAGGCGCAGGGCCTGATCGGCGGCGGACTGAGCATCGATACGCCGAAGGACATCCGCATGCGGCTTGCCTTCGACATGCTGGGCATCCGCTACAAATACGTCACCGGCTATCGTTCGAGCCCGGCGGCGCGGCTCGCGCTGCAGCGCGGCGAGATCAACTTCTTCTCCGAGTCGCCGCCGAGCTATCGCGGCGTCGTCGAGCCCACCATGGTCAAGACCGGGCAGGTGATCCCGGTGTTCTACGATCCCGGCTATGACGGCGAGAAATTCTTCGTGCCGGATCCGGTGAAGGACCTGGCCATTCTGCCGTTTCACGAGCTCTTTCAGAAGATCAAAGGCACGATGCCGAGCGGCCAGCTCTGGGACATCTACAAGGCGATCATCGGCGCCGACGGCATCGTCCAGCGCATGATCGTCATGCCGCCGGGCGCGCCGCAGGCCGCCATCGCCTCGCTGCGCACGGCGATCGCGCGCACCAACAAGGACAAGGCCTATGCCGAGGAGGCCGAGAAGGCATTGGGCTTCGTCCCGCAATGGGAGGCGGGGCCCGACACGCCGGCGGTGGCGCAGCGCGCACTGGGAGTGAAGCCCGAGGTCCGGGCCTTCCTGCTCGACTACATGAAGAACGTACCGCCGAAATAGGCCTGCGCGCCGCGCCGGCGCGATCGCTCACCCTATCTCCGCGCCTGCGTTAGCACGTTGAGGGTCGTGGGCGTGCCCGAGCGCACCGCGTCGAGGCCGCGCCGCAGCGCGGGCACGAGATCGGCGGGGCCTTCCACACGCTCGCCGCGGCCGCCGCAGGTTTCGATCACCTTCTCGTAGTCGGGCCAGGGCTTGAGCTCGGTGAGCGCCATCGTGTTGGCCTTGGCAGCATTGCCCTCCGGATAGACGTCGAGCGTCGACTGGCGCACCGCCAGCCATGACTCGTTGTTGGCGACCACCGTGAGCGTCGGCAACTTCTCGGCGCGACCGACATAGTGGTAGGGGATCGGGTTCCCGAACATGTAGGAGCCGTCGCCGACGGTGACGATCACCTCGCGCTCGGGCGCTGCGAGCTTGGCGCCCAGCCCCGCGCCCATTCCGAACCCGAGCCCGCCTGAGAGCAGGCCGCCCATGAAGGTGAGCGGCCGGGTAAGTTCGAGGTGCGGCAGCGGCGCCCCAAGCTCGCTGATCACGATCGCATCCTGCGCCTTCACGGCGTTGATGCAGGTGGCCAGCCAGGCCGGATGGATCGGCCGCTGGTCCTTCACGCTTTCGATGAACTTTTTCCGCTTGGCGGTGATATCCTCGCGCATTGCAGCGAGCGCCTTGCGCCGGCGCTCGATCGCGGCCTTGCTGTTCTTCATCGCCTCGCCGAGCGTCGCCCGCAGCATGGTCATCGCCGCCAGCGAGGAACCCGCGACCAGCAGGTCCGCATCCAGCTCACGGAACGGGTAGCGTGCCTCAAGCGGATCGGCCGAAATATGGACGATCTTGGCGTCCTTGCGCGGCTGATGGTTGCGCGGCATCCACGGCACCACGCTGTCGATCACGATCACCACGTCGGCCTTGGGCAACAGCTCGCCCGGATTGTGCCCGAGATGCATCGGGTGGTCGGTCGGCATGTTCATGTCGCGCGCCTCGGCCTGCACCACCGGCAGCGCGAACTCGTCGGCGAGCGCCGCAAGCTCGGCGACCGCCGCCGCCACGCGCCCCACGCTCGAGGTCACGATGACGGGGAATTCGGCCTTGGCGATCAGCCGTGCCGCCTCTTCTATGGCGGCGCGCGCCGGCTCGGGCGGAAGCATGCCGAGCGGACGCACGGTTTCGCGGCGCGTTGCGACCGAAGGGCCGGCCAGCACCTCGCGCGGCAGCGTGAGATAGACCGGTCCGCGCGGCTCGCTCATGGCGATGTCGAGCGCGCGGTCGACCACGGCCTCGACCGGCTGGCCTGCGCGCAGCTCGTAGTCCCATTTCACGTATTCGCGCAGCATGCCGCCCTGGTCGAACGACTCCTGGCCCCAGTGGATGGGCCGGTTGCGCGAGGCGATGCTGCCGGTCTCGGTCAGCGGCGTGCGCCCGGCCGCCAGCAGCACCGGGATGTTGTCGCGCGCAGCATTGATGATGCCGTTGAGCGAATTCGCGGTGCCGACCGTGACGTGCACCATCACGGCGGCCGGCTTGCCGGCGATGCGGTAATAGCCGTGCGCCATCGCCATCGCGACGTTTTCGTGCGGGACCACCATGAAGCGGGGAATCTTGCCGTTCGCACGCTTGCGATGCAGCGCTTCCACGATCGGGGCGAAATCGGTGCCGGCATTGGCGAAGACGTACTCGATACCGCGCTCGCCGAGCCGCGCGATATAGGCTTCTGCCGACATGCCGTCCTGTGTGTCTGTCTGCGTCACGTGCCTGTCCATTGCATGGGTGCGGAATGGCGCCGGGTATGGCATAAGACGCCACCCCAAGGGAAGTTATGCCGGCGAGGTTGCGGCGCACGGCGCCGCGGGCGCGGCTTGGAGTTTCCGGATGGCGGATGCCGACGACAGCGACAAGAAGCCGGGCCATACGATCGCCGACCATCTGCTCGGGAAGAATTTCGTGCATGCGCACGACGGCGACGCCGATCATGACCACGATCATTTCGATCTCGATGTCGAAGAGAACCTGGAAGACAATCCGATCTGGATCCAGGACCACGTCACGCTGGTCAGCGTCGGCATCGACGTCGGCTCGGCGGGCACGCAGGTCATCTTCTCGCGGATCAACCTCCGCCGCTACGGCGAGGACCTCACCAGCCGCTACTATGTCGTCTCGCGCGAGACCTTGTTCCAGTCGCCGGTCGCGCTGACGCCCTACGCGAGCGACGAGCGCATCGACGATGGCGCGCTCGCCGCCATCATCGACCGGGCCTATGCGGATGCCGGCATCAAGCCGCACGAGATCGACACCGGCGTAGTCATTCTCACCGGCGAGGCGCTGCGGCGCGAGAATGCGCAGGCGATCGCCGCCTTGCTTGCGGAGCAGCGCGGGGATTTCGTCACCGCCACCGCCGGTCATCACATGGAGTCGATGCTCGCGGCCTACGGCTCGGGCGCCGCGCGCGTGTCCTACGACGAGGACAAGCGCATCCTCAACATCGATATCGGCGGCGGCACCACCAAGCTCGGCGTCGTGGAGAAGGGTAACGTGGTCGCGACCGCGGCCTTGCATATCGGCGGCCGGCTGCAGGTCGTCGACGACATCGGCCGCATCGTGCGGCTCGACCCGGCGGGGACGTTCCACGCGCGCGAGGCCGGCTTCTACTGGGCGCGCGGCGACGTGCTCTCGCCCTCCCAGCTCGACAAGGTGGCGGAGAGCATGGCCGACCTGCTGGTGGCCGCGCTCACGCAGCGGCCTATGCCGGAGCCGGTCGCGCGCCTGTTCCTGACCGACCCGATCCGGGATTTCGGACGCATCGACGGGATCATGTTTTCCGGCGGCGTGAGCGAATACGTCTACGGCCGCGAGATGCGCGACTTCGGCGACATGGGGCGCCGCCTCGGGCAGGCGGTCCGGCGGCGGATCGACGCCGGCGCGCTGCCGTGGCCGTTGCTGCCCGCGGGCGAGTGCATCCGCGCGACCGCGCTCGGCGCCTCCGAATACAGCGTGCAGCTCTCCGGCAACACGTCGACCATCACCAAGCCCGGCGAGCTCCTGCCGCGCCGCAATCTGCAGGTGCTGCAGCCGTCATACGAGTGCGGCGACGTAATCGAGCCCGGCACGCTCGCCGCCGCGATCCGCGCGCACTTCACCGCGTTCGACCTGGTGGAAGGGGAGGGCGAAGTGGCGCTCGCATTGCGCTGGCAGGGCGCGCCTTCGCACGAGCGCATCCTGGCATTTGCCCAAGGTATCCGGCGCGGGCTTGCCAGCACGATCGAGCGCAAGAAGCCGCTCTACATCATGCTCGACGGCGATATCGCGCAGACGCTGGGCGCGATCCTGCGCGAAGAGCTGCTGGTGGAGAGCGAAATCCTCGCGATCGACGGCGTGGTGCTGCGCGATTTCGACTACATCGATCTCGGCCGGATCAGGCTACCGTCCTATACCGTGCCGGTCACCATCAAGTCGCTGCTGTTCAACGAAGACCCGCGCAGCGGCCGCCCGCACCATCGCATCCATCACGAGCATCATGGGCACGGGCATCACCTTGACCACGGCCAGGGGCATGGTCATGGGCATGGGCATGGGCATGGGCATCATCACCATCATGATGGCGACCACCACCATCATGACGCCGATCACCACCACGATCACGGCCACGATCATGGTCGCCACGGCCACAAGCATGACTGACCCGCTGGTGATTATTCACCGAGCGAACCGCCTACTCGGTGCGCTCCCTCCCCCGCTTGCGGGGGAGGGTTGGGGAGGGGGTGCAGTCGCTCGCATCTTAGTGTGTGCCCCCTCCCTGACCCTCCCCCGCAAGCGGGGGAGGGGACGCTAGCGGCACCTTCGCGGCATGACCGGCATGGCGCAAGTCGGGGAGAGGGGCGCCGTCTCCCAATTCAACGCCGCGCCGCGCTTCGATTCGAAATGGCTGCTGATCGGCATCCCGGTCGCGCTGGTGGTCTGGCTCGCGCTCGTCCCGCTGGTGTTCCTGCTGATGCAGAGCTTTCTCACGCCGCAGACCGCCGACATGCCGGCGCGGGTCACGCTCGACAATTTCCGCACCGCCTATTTCAGCGCCGATACCGCGCGTCTCTTTCTCAATTCGGTGCAGTTCGCGGCCGGCTCGGCGATTCTGGCACTCGTTGTCGGCACCGCGCTGGCGTGGATGAACGAGCGCACCAACACGCCGTTCAAGACACTGTTCTTCGCGCTCGCGATCGTTCCGCTCGTCATCCCCGGCATATTGTTCACGGTTGCGTGGATCCTGCTGGCGAGCCCGAAGATCGGGCTGATCAATCTCGCGCTGCAGGGGCTGACCGGCACCGATGCCGTGTTCGTGAACATCTACTCGATGGCCGGCATGATCTGGGTCGACGGGCTGCACTATTCGCCGATGGCGTTCCTGCTGATGACGGCGGCGTTCCGCTCGATGGATCCGTCGCTGGAAGAATCGGCGCTGATGAGCGGCGCCTCGCTCATGCAGGTGGCGCACCGCATCACCTTGCAGCTGGCCTGGCCGGCGGCGCTCGGCGCGCTGCTGATCCTGTTCGTGCGTTCGATCGAATCCTTCGAGGTGCCGGCGCTGCTTGGGCTGCCCGTCGGCATCCACGTCTATACCTCGTCGATCTATCAGGCGATCCACCAGTATCCGAGCCAGATCGGGCTTGCCGCCGCTTATGCGGTTACGCTGCTGCTGGTCACGTCGCTCGGCATCTATGCGCAATCGAAGCTGTCGAGCCAGGGCGCCCGTTACTCCACCGTCACCGGCAAGGGCTTTCGGCCGCGCACGATCGACCTCGGCCGATGGCGCTATTTCACTGCGGCGCTCTTCATCCTGTATTTCACCGCGGTCGTGCTGCTGCCGTTTCTGGTGCTGCTGTGGTCGTCGCTGCAGAAGTTCTACAGCGCGCCGTCCTGGGCCGCGCTTTCGCGCGTGAGCCTCGACGCCTACCGCTCCGTGCTCGACACCCCGCAATTCGCCCAGACGGCCTGGAACAGCCTTGTGCTCGCGGCCGGCACCGCCACCGCGGTCATGCTCACGTCGGCGGTGGTGTCGTGGATCGTCGTGCGCACCAGGATGCCGGGGCGCTGGCTGCTCGACAATCTGGCCTCCCTGCCGCTGGTGTTTCCGGGGCTCGTGCTCGGGCTCGCGATCATGATCTGCTATCTCACCTTCGATATCGGGGTCTACGGCACGCTCTGGATCCTGCTCATCGCCTATGTCACCCGGTTCTTGCCTTACGGCATGCGCTACAGCTCGGCTTCGATGCTGCAGATCCACAAGGAGCTCGAGGAGTCGGCCGCCATGAGCGGCGCCGCCTGGGGCTTGACCTTCCGCCGCGTCGTTCTGCCGCTATTGAAGCCCGGGCTGTTTGCCGGCTTCATTTATGTGATGATCGTTTCGATCCGGGAGCTGTCCAGCTCGATCCTGCTCTACAGCCCGGGCACCGAAGTGGTGTCGATCATGATATGGGAGCTATGGCAGAATGGGCAGTATGTGGAGCTGTCGGCGCTGGGCGTGATGCTGATCGTCGCGCTCCTGGGCCTGGTGCTGCTGGCGCAGTTCTTCGGCCGGCGGTTTGGAATTGCGGATGCATAAGCGGTGGGCCGGTTGCTGGCGCCGGTCATCGCGATGGAGGAGCGAAGTCATGAAGCCAATGCGCGGTGTGCTGTTTGCCCTCGTGTTCGCGGTCGTGTGCGGGTGTGCCGTGCAGGCAGCCGCGCAGTCCTTTCCGTCGCGTCCGGTCACGATCGTCGTGCCCTATCCGGCCGGCGGCGTCACCGACGGCCTCGTGCGCCTGCTTGCCGACAAGATGAAGAACTCGCTCGGCCAGACCATCGTGACCGAGAACGTGGGCGGCGCCGGCGGCACGATCGGCGTGGCACGCGTGGCGCGCGCGGCGCCCGACGGCTACACGCTTGCGCTCGGCAACGCCGAGACGCTGGTGTTCGCGCCGGCCACCATGTCGATCACCTACAATCCGACCGGGGACTTCGAGCCGATAGCCCTGCTGCCCAGCTATCCATTCCTGCTCGTCACCACCAACAATGTGCCGGCGACGAACCTCAAGGAGCTGGTCGCCTGGCTCAAGGCAAACCCGGAGAAGGTGTCGCAGGGAACGGTCGGTTCCGGCACCGTCCAGCACCTGTGCGGCATTCTCATTCAGAACACGATCGGCGCGCGATGGCAGTTCGTGCCCTATCGCGGCGGCGCCCCGGCGATGCAGGACATGCTCGCCGGCCAGATCAATTTCATGTGCACCGCGTCCGGTAGTTTCCTCCCGCTCGTGCGCAACAAGCAGATCAGGGCGTATGCGGTGACCGCGAAGAGCCGCATGGAAGGGGCTCCGGAGATTCCGACGGTCGACGAGGCCGGCCTGCCCGGGCTCTATGTGTCGGTGTGGAACGCGTTGTGGGCGCCGAAAGGCACGCCGAAGGACATCATCGCCAAGCTCAATGCCGCCGCTTTCGAGGCGCTGGCCGATCCGGTTGTCCAGAAGAAGGTCATCGTCGACATGGGGCTCGACATGCCGGGCAAGGATCAGCGGACGCCCGAAGCACTCGGCCAGGTTCTCAAGGCCGACATCGACAAATGGTGGCCGATCATCAAGGCCGCGAACCTCAAGGCGCAGCAATAAGGCGGGGCCTTGCGCATTCCGCGCGCGGCCGCACCCATCGAACCGAAAGGGCTGGCATCGTGCTGAGTGTGCGATCGCTGTTCACCGAATACGCGAGCGAGCGCGGCGCCGCGGTCAAGGCCGCGCAGGACGTGTCGTTCGAGGTGCCGGAGGGCAAATTGTTCACGCTGCTCGGACCCTCGGGCTGCGGCAAGACCACGACGTTGCGCTCGATCGCCGGGCTGGAGCGGCCGACCGCGGGCGAGATCGAGGTCGCCGGGTGGACGGTCTATTCGTCCGGCCGCGGCATCTTCGTCGCGCCCAACAAGCGCAATTTCGGCATGGTGTTCCAGTCCTATGCGATCTGGCCGCACATGAACGTGTTCCAGAACGTCGCCTTCCCGCTCGAGGTGCGCAAGCTGCCAAAGCGCGACATCCGCGAGAAGGTGATGCGCGTGCTCAACGCGGTGGCGCTCGAACATCTGGTCGACCGCGACGCCACCAAGCTCTCGGGCGGCCAGCAGCAGCGGCTGGCGCTGGCGCGGGCGCTGGTGATGGAGCCGCAGCTACTCCTGCTCGACGAGCCGCTGTCCAACCTCGACGCCAAGCTGCGCGACCGCATGCGCTCGGAGCTCAAACGCCTGCAGCGGGAACTGAGCATCACCACCGTCTATGTCACCCACGACCAGAGCGAGGCGCTCGCGCTGTCCCACGAGATCGCGGTGATGAACGAAGGCCGCGTGGTCCAGATCGGCACGCCGCGCCAGATTTACGAGCAGCCGAAGAACCAGTTCGTCGCCGATTTCGTCGGCACGACCAATTTCATCGGCGGAACGGTGACCGCGGTAGACGATGGTGCCGGCCGCTGCACCGTCAGCTCCGCGCTCGGCGAGATCAAGGCGCATGCCGGCGAAGGCATCAGCAAGAACGCGACCGTGATCGTCTCGGTGCGTCCGGAAGACGTGGAGTTGTCGGAGGCGCCGCTCACCGCCGGGGACGGCGACAACGTCTGCCGCGGGACCGTGAACGCCAAGGACTTCCTGGGCGACTATCTGGATTTCCAGGTCAAGGTGGGCGACATTGTGCTGGTCGCGAAGGTGCATCCGTCGCTGCGCACGCCGACCGGCGACGCGATCTATCTGCGCATCAAGGCGGAGAAATGCGTCGCCATTCCCTCCGACCTGACCGCGGCGCGCGAGGCGCGGCCGAGCTAGACATCCGGAATTGTCCTGACGCCCAGGAACGGCAAGGAGAAGAAGACATGGCCAAGGATGCCGTCGTTTCGGACGAGCTGGCAAAGAAGTTCTCGACCGAGAAGGATACGCCCTATCTGCGCTGGGTCCGCGCCGAAGGTCTCGACATCATCGGCGCGCACTACGTGCGCAACCTGCGCACGGTGGAGCTCAAGCCCTGGGCGCGGCGTGGCGGTTCCGGCGTCTACATCAATCATGAGGCCTCGCGCACCTCGAACGACTGCTACGTCTGCGAAATCCCCGCCGGCAAGGCGCTCAGCCCCCAGCGCCAGCTGTTCGAGGAGATGGTCCTGGTGCTCGACGGCCGCGGCTCGACCACGGTCTGGAACGACGAGGGCAAGCGCATCACCTTCGAGTGGAAGGCGGGCGCGCTGTTCGCGATCCCGCTCAACTGCTGGCATCAGCATTTCAACGGCTCGGGTCAGGCGCCGGCCCGCTATGTCGCGGTCACCAACGCGCCGCCCGTGATCAATCTCTACGAGGACATCGAGTTCGTCTTCAATACCAGGCACGACTTCAGGGATCGCTTCGCCGGCGAGGCCGATTATTTCTCCGCCAAGGGCGAGCAGAAGGGCTTCCTGCTGCAGACCAATTTCGTGGCGGACGCGGTCAACCTGCCGCTGATCACAGCCAAGGAGCGCGGCGCCGGTGGCGGCCATATCCGGTTCAACATGGCCAAGGGATCGATGAACAGCCACATCTCGCAGTTTCCGATCGGAACCTACAAGAAGGGCCACGCCCATGGCCCGGGCGCGCACGTGATCATCCTCTCGGGCGAGGGCTATTCGCTGATGTGGCCGGAAGGCGAGGAGCCGCGCCGCTACGACTGGGAGGTCGGCTCCCTGGTCGTGCCGCCGAACATGTGGTTCCACCAGCATTTCAACAGCGGCACCACGCCGGCGCGCTATCTCGCCTTCAAGCACGAAGGCGTCGCGATCCGCAACGTGCAGGGCGTGCCGAAGGCCTGGATCAGCCGGCGCGCGGGCGGCGACCAGATCGACTACGCCGACGAATCTCCGCTGGTGCGCAAGATTTTTTCCGACGAGCTTGCCAGGCACGGGCTCGCGCCGCGCATGGAGCAGGCCTACGCGGCCGAATTGCCCGACCTGCCGCCGCTCGCCAAGTCGGCGTGACGCGCGAGACGCGCGCGCCGGCGCGGCGGCCTCAGGCGGATTCGTCGCGGTCTCGCGCGGGCGGGTTTTCCTTGACCAGCCGCACTTCGCGCTGCGGGAAGGGGATGGATATCCCGGCCGCCCGGCACTGACGCAGAATGGCGAGGTGGAGATCGCTCCTGGTGCCGATCGCGGCGTCGACGTGCTCCACATAGGCGCGCAGCTCGAATTCGAGCGCGCTTTCACCGAAGCCGAGCAGCAGCGCGCGCGGCGGCGGATACTTGAGGATGCGCGGCTGCTCGTCCGCGCAGGCGATGAGGATGTCGCGCACCCGGTCGGCGTCGCTGTCGTAGGCCACGCCGACCTTGACGACGATGCGGCCGGTGGTGTTGGCGTGCGTCCAGTTCTTCACCGGACCGCTGATGAATTCGGCGTTGGGGATGATGACGCTGGCGCGCTCGAAGGTCTCGATTTCGGTCGCGCGTACGCGGATGCGCCGCACGTAGCCTTCTTCGCCCTTGACCACGACCAGATCGCCGACCCGGATCGGGCGCTCCGCCAGCAGGATCAGGCCGGAGACGAAATTCGACACGATGGACTGCAGCCCGAAGCCGATGCCGACCGAGAGCGCGCCCGCGATCAGCGCCACTTTCTGCAGGTCGATGCCGAGGTGCGACAGCGCCAGAACGATCGCCACGATGGCGCCGACATAGCCGAAGATCGCGGCGATCGAATTCTGCAGGCCGGGATCGAGGTCGGTGCGCGGCAGGACGCTGCGCTCCAGCCAGCTTTGCAGTACGCGCGTGACGATCAGCGTCACCACCAGGAGGAAGGCCGCGCTGAAGATCGCGCTGAACGAAATGTTCAGTTCGCCGACGCGGAAGCCGAACGCGAACTTGCGCAAGGTATCGAGAAAGTCGGAGACCGAGACTTCCCACGGCCCGACCACGAGAATGAGCGCCGACAGCACCAGCAGCAGCGAAACGCTGCCGGAGACGAGGCTCGCCAGCAGGTCGAGACGGCGGGGCGTAAGGCCGAGATTGGCCGCTATCGCGCGGCCGCGCGGCGTGTCGGCGGCGAGCCGCTCGAGCAACAAGGATTGGCTCAGCATCAGCAGCAGCAGAAGCGTGCCCAGCACCGCCACCGTGGAGATGAGCCGTTCGGCGAGGAAGCCGGCAAATCCCGCATAGCCGGTGACGAGCGCAACCGCGATCACCGCAAGCACCACCCAGGCGATGGCGCGCAGCCAAAGCCCGCGCGGCGCGGCCTCCTCCGCCGTGCGCGCGCCACCGGACACCAGCAGCAGGTGCAGCAGCAGAGCGGCGATCAGCGCGGCGAACAGCATGTTGGTGGCGACGACCACGACCGGCTGCGCGCCCAGCACGCGGTGGACGATCAGCGCCAGCACCAACGCGCCCAGTGCCCGTGCGGCCCACACGTAGTGACGAGTGTGCACGGCCGCGGTGGCGTCATCGACCGGGACGAAGCGCCGCCACGACGCATCGACCGCCAGCACGCCCTCCGCGACCCCGCGCCCGAGCGCCGCAATCGCCACGGCGACGCCGATGCCGTAGGCGATGGTGACGATGCCGGCCGGCAGCAACTGGAAGCTTTCCAGCACGACGATGACCGCCAGCGTGGTAAGCGGCGCGGTCAGAGCAATGCGCAGCAGCACCCGCAACGACGTGAACGCCTTGGCAAAGCGGGTCGGCTCGGTCTCGGGCGCGGGAAAGTGCCGTTGCCAGCGCCGCAGCGCCCAGATCAGCGCGATGCCGAGCGCAACGAGCGTGAGCGCCGCCACCGCTACGCGGACGAGCCCGTTGCGGTCGGACTGGGAGCGCAGCCACGTCCGCAGAAGCTGGCCGAGATTCTCGACCTCGGCGGGCAGGGCCCGCGCGGCGTCGATCCAGATGAACGGGGAAAGCGCGCTCGGCGACTGCTCGAACAACTGCTTGGCATAGGCCGCACGCCGCCGGTCGGTGATGCGCTCGGCAAGCTCGTCGGCGCGCGACGCCAGCAGGCGTGCCTGCTTCAGTGCGGCGTCGAGCTGACCGAACTCCGCGTTGAGGCGGATGCGTTCGGTGGCGATCGCCTCGCTCTCGGCCGGGGCGTCCTTCGCCGGCGCCGGCCCGAGCTGTTTGAGCCCGGCGTCGACCTGCGCCAGCCGCGGCTCGAGACCCGCGATTGCGCCGCGCAGCTCCTGGCGCAACGGATTGAGCGTCTGGCCGAGATCGTACAGCGCCTGAACCGGCAGGCCTTCGCGCTTGAGCGCCGCCTCGACCCGGTCGAGCGCGAGCCGGATGCGGTCAAGCTGCTCGGCCGGATCGGCGGGCGGCTGCGCGGCGGCCGCCAGCGTGAATGCGATCGACGCAAGCGCGAGCGCGAGGAGCGCGCGCAACGACCGAAGTCCAGCCCATGGGCATGACATTGCAGCCTCCCGACCCGTCCGTCTCACGCCGCGCGCCCTGGCCTGTCAAGAGCGGTCGTCGGCGGCAGGCTCTCAAGCTGTTGAAAAATCGTGGTATTTAGGCCGGCCGCGGAATATGTGAGCTCGTCAACCGGCGATTAACGCCAAAACAACCGGTTGTGGGCATATCCTCCTTCCGTCCATCCCCCGGCGGCGTTCCGACATGTTTGGCGGCCTCACCGATCTGATCGCAGAATACGACTGGCAGCTGGCGGCCGTGGTGGCGGTCGTCGTCCTCGGGGCGGGGGTCTTTGCCGCCAGGCTGCATGCCCGCTTTCGCACGCAAAACGCCCAGCTTGCCGCCGCGTTGAACAACATGTCGGAAGGCCTCTGCATGTTCGACGCCTCGACGCGGCTGGTCTTGTGCAACAATCGCTACATCGAAATGTATGCCCTCGATCGCGATCTGGCCAAGCCCGGCGCCCTGCTGCGCGACCTGCTCGATCAGCGCAAGCGCGCAGGCACGTTTGGGGGAGATCCCGACCAATACGTTGCGGATACCCTGCGCCGGATGCGCGAAAAAAACGGCCTGCAGGACGTGCGTGAGATGCCGGATGGGCGCTTCATCGCAGTCTCCAGCCAGCCCATGATCGGGGGCGGCTGGGTCGCGACCCATCAGGACATCACCGAACGGCGCCAGCAGGATCAGGAACGCGACAGTCTGGCCGCCCAGGAGGAGCGCCGCGCGATAATCGATGCGGCGATTGCGACGTTCCGCCAGCGTATCGAAGCCATGCTCAAGACCGTCGGCGACAGCGCCGGCACCATGCGCTCGACCGCGAGCGTCCTGTTTGCCGCTTCGAACAAGACCTCGCAGCGCGCGGAGAGCGCGGTCCATACCTCGAACGAAGCCTCGACCAACGTCGAGACGGCTGCCTCCGCCGCGAACGAGCTCTCCGCCTCGATCGCCGAGATCAGCCGCCAGCTCGGTCAGACCAACAATCTCGTCGGCATCGCGGTGAGCGAGGCGGGCGCCACCAACGAGCAGATCGGCGGGCTCGCGCAGGCGGCGCAGAAGATCGGCGACGTTGTGAAGCTCATTCAGGATGTCGCCGGCCAGACCAACCTGCTCGCGCTCAACGCCACCATCGAGGCGGCGCGCGCGGGCGAGGCCGGGCGCGGCTTCGCGGTCGTCGCGTCCGAAGTGAAGTCGCTGGCGGTGCAGACCGCGAAAGCGACCGAGGAAATCGGAGCCCAGATCGCGGCGGTGCAGGCATCGACCGGCGCCGCGGTGGAAGCGATCCGCCGGATCGGCGACCGTATGCACGAAATCAATCGTTTCACCGCGGCGGTGGCGGCCTCCGTGCAAGAGCAGAACGCCGCGACCGGAGAAATCTCGCAGAACGTGGCGAGCGCCGCGCACGGCACAAAGGAAATCGTCTCCGTTCTGGGTGAAGTCGCGGGCGCCGCGACCGAGACCCGCGGATCGGCCGAAACCGTCCTGGCGGCCTCGGAAGCCGTCGAATCGGCGGCCTCCGACCTGCGCAGCGAGGTCGAGAGCTTCCTGCAGAAGGTCGCGGTCTGATACCCGCCGGCCTATTGGAAAACCTCGTTGAATCGCTTCTTGATGCGGGGCGCCTCGCTCGCGATGTAGTCGTCGTCCACCGCAATGATCGTCAGGCTCTTGAGGTCGGGTGAGCCCGCCGGCGGCGCGATGTCGATGCGCGCCGAATAGCCGCCGTCGGCCGGGAAGATCTTCTGCGAGGTGTCGCCGACCATGAATTCGGCGAACAGCTTGGCGGCGTTCGGGTTGGGCGATCCTTTCACCACGGATGTCGGCGACGGGATCACGAACACGCCGTCCGACGGATAAAGCGTCTTGATCGGGTGCCCGGCCTTCTTGAGATCGGCCGCGTAGGAATCGAGCGCCCCGACCGCGATCAGGCGCTCGCCGCGCTTGAGCGCGTCGGCGACCTGCTGGTTGCCCTGCACGATCATCACGTCGTTGGCGCGGAGCTTCTCGTAGAAGCCCCAGCCGCGCGCCTTCGCCAAGGTGCCGACCACCGACACCTGCAACGAGGTGTAGGACGGATCGGTCATCGCAAGCTTGCCCTTGTACTTGGCGTCGAGCAGGGCATCCCAGGTCTTCGGCTCATCGGCCGCGCCGACTTTGTCGCTGCGCAGATAGTGCGTCATCATGTTGAGGCGCTGGCCGACCCACAAGCCGTTCGGGTCCTTCGCGGCGTCCGGCAGCTTGTCGAAATTCTTCGGCTTGAAGGCGACGAACAGGCCCTTCTTGCCGAGCGACTTGGCGGCCGGCGGCTCGGAGTGGGTGAGCACGTCGACCGCGACGCGGCCGGCGTCGATCTCCTGCTGGAAGCGGCGCAGGATCGCCGAGCCTCCCGAGCGGAACATCTCGACCTTGATGCCGGTCTCCTTCTGGAAGGCGTCGATGATCTTCTGGCCCTGGTCGATCGGCGTCGAGGTGTACCAGATCACCTTGCCCTCGGCCTTCGCCTTGGCGGCGTCGACCGCGTCCTGCGCGTGCGCGGGGGCGAGGAAGGACGCGAGCGCGAGCAGCGCTGCCCCGTAAGCCAGCCGTTGCATGGTCATCTTATTGCTCCTTGGTGGTCGTTCATCCCTGTCCTCCGTCATGCCCGGCCTTGTGCCGGGCATCCACGCCTTTGTTGTCGCAGCCAGAAGACATGGATGGCCGGGACAAGCCCGGCCATGACGAACGCATGGTTGGCGACTTGTGCTCTTTGGCGCATTACTCAATTCCCGCCGCGATAGATCGGTGCGGGCTGTGAGAAGAAGCTCTCCAGGATGTGATAGCAGATTTCGTAGTTCTTCTGGTGGAACGAGGCATGTGCGATGCCCGGCATCACGGCGAACTGCTTGTCCGGGTTCGGCAGCTTGTCGAAGAACTTCAACAGGTCGGTCATGCTGGCGATGCCGTCCCACTGGCCGCGCATGATCAGCGTCGGCACGCCGATCTTCTCGGGATCGCACACCGGCAAGTTCGCGCACATGTCCACATAGGTGCCGTTCGGGATCGAATCGTCGAGCTTGAGTATCGCGTCGGCGAACGCTTCGATCACGTTGTCGTCGGCTGTGCCGGGATGGTCGCGCTCGAAAATCGAGCGGACGAATTTGCGGTCGATCGGCCGGCGGTTCTTGGCGCGGAATTCGGGGAGCTTCTTCGCCCGCTCGGCAAGCGTGGGCGAGCCCTCGCCGGTCCACACCATGGCGTCGCACGCAAGCCGCGCCACCAGCTCGGGATGACGCTGGGCAAAAAGCGCGGCGCGCAGCGCTCCCGACGAGATGCCGTAGACCAGGAGCGGCTTCTTGCCGCGCAGCTTCTCGATATAGGCGGCGGCGGCGAAGCAATCGTCGGCGCCGTAGGAGATCGGCGAATTGTGGTCGCGGTCCTTGGTGGAGCGGCCGTAACCCTCCATGTCGACGCACCAGCAGTCGTAGCCGCGCGCGGCGAAATACTCCATCGGCGAAGGCCGTCCCGGCACCTGCAGGTCGAAGGTCGGCTGCGACGCCATGGAGGAGCCGTGCACGAACAGGATGCGCCCGGCCGGGCCGGCGGGATCGGCGCATTTGTTCCACAGGAACAGCCGCACATCGCTGCCCTTGCTGGTCCAGTGCTCCTCGCCACGGATGGCGGCGGCCGGCGAGACGGGCTTGTTCATTGTCGGACTCCTGATTTCTCAACCGCTTGTGCGGCACACTCGACTGTCATGCCCGCGAACGCGGGCATCCAGCAAACAAGGAATTTGGAGATTGGACGGCGCGTTTACCCCAGGCGACGGCGATTACTGGATTGCCCGCTTTCGCGGGCAATGACAACCGGGAGATTCTGCGGTGCCGAAGGCAACTCATGCCGGCGCACCGCCTCCGGCTCGGCGGAACACACTACATTGCGTCGCATCGACCTCGATCGCAACCGAATCTCCGACGGAAAATTGCTGCAGCGGATGGGTCTGCACGCGCAGCACCTGGCCTGACGCCAAGGTCGCGTAGTATTCGCTGAGATTGCCGAGAAAGACCTGGCTGGTGATCGTTGCGAGCGGGCCGGTCGCGCCGGCGGCGGCCCCGAGCCGGATGTTCTCCGGGCGGATCGCGACATCGACGCTGTCGCCGGGCGCCAGGCCGTCGATGCTCGCGACGTCGAGCGCAAGGTCGTTGGCGAGCTCGACCTGGCCGCGGCCGCCGGCGACGGCGCGGACCGTGCCCGGCACGAGGTTAACCAGCCCCATGAAGTCCGCCACCATGCGGTTCGCCGGATGGGCGTAGACCTGGAACGGGGTGCCGTACTGCTGCACCCGGCCGGCGTTCATCACCGCGATGTCGTCGGAGAGCGCGAGCGCCTCGGCCTGATCGTGGGTGACATAGACGAACGTGATGCCGGTCCGGCGCTGCAGCTCCTTGAGCTCGGTGCGCATGCGCTCGCGCAGCTTGGCATCGAGATTGGAGAGCGGCTCGTCGAGCAGCAGGATGGACGGTTCCACCACCAGCGAGCGCGCGAGCGCGACGCGCTGCTGCTGGCCGCCGCTGAGCTCGTTCGGATAGCGCGCTTCGAGGCCGCCCAGATTGACCAGTGCGAGGGTCTCCTCGACCCGGCGCCTGGCTTCGGCGGCCGGAACCTTGCGCAGTTTCAGCCCGAACACGACGTTCTCGAACACGTTCTTATGCGGCCACACCGCATAGTTCTGGAACACCATGCCCATGCCGCGCCCTTCCGGCGGCACCACCGATGCGGGCGACGACATCAGCCTGCCTTCGATCTCGATCGTGCCCTTGTCCGGGACGATGTAGCCGGCGATCAGCCGCAGGGTCGTGGTCTTGCCGCAGCCGGAGGGGCCGAGCAGCGTGACGAACGAGTTGTCCCTGATGTCGAGATCGACGTCGGCGACCGCCGCGACGTCGGTCTCGCCCGCGCCGAAGCGCTTCGACAATCCGCGGATGGTGATACCGGCCATGTACGCTGCTACCCCGTCACGTCCCCACCGGCGCGGCATCGCCACGCGCGGCGAGACGCCCGCCCCCGAGGCGGTTGGCGAGCCAGATCGCCAGGCCGATGATCACCATGTTGATCATCGCGAGCGCCGCGACCGGCTCGATATAGCCGGTCTCGTAGAGATTGTAGACCGCGACCGCCAGGGTGATGGAGCTCGACGAGAACAGCAGGATGGACGCGGACAGTTCCTGGATTACCGGCACGAAGACCAGGAGCCAGCCCGCGAACAGGCCGGGCCGGATCAGCGGCAGCGTGATTTCGCGCATGGTGGTGGCCCAGGATGCGCCGAGGATCTTCGCGCTTTCCTCCAGCGACGGATCGACCTGGCGCAGCGAGGCATTGGCCGCGCGCACGCCGAGCGGGATGTAGCGCCCGACATAGGCGAGCAGCAGGATCGCCAGCGTGCCGTAGAGCGCGACCGGCATGGCGAGCCAGAACTGGATCAGCGCGACCGCCACCACGATCCCGGGCAGCCCGAGCGGGATGAGCGAGGCGTAGTCGAGCAGCTTGCGCCCGGGAAGGCGGGTGCGCAGGTCGATCCAGCCGATGACCGCGCCAAGGATGACCGCGATGGAGGCGGCGGCGAAAGCCAGCATCAGGCTGTTCGCAATCGCGCGCTGGGTGACGTTGTAGTCGAACAGGATGAATTTGTAGTTGGCGAGCGTCAGCCCCTTCCAGAAGTCGAGGCCCCAGGATTTCGACAATGACACCGCCGTCAGCGTCGCGTAGGGCGCGACGATCGAGACGATGAAGATGAGGGCGACGAAACCCAAGAGGACCCAGCGGAAGATGCCGAGCTGCATCATCTGCGGCCGCGATCCCTTGCCGCCGAGCGTCACGTACGAGCGGCGCGCCAGAAATGCCCGTTGCAGGTACAGCGCAACGACCGTGATGAGGACGAGCACGAGCGAGAGCGCCGATGCAAGCCCATATTCGGGCGGGTAGTCGAACAGCGCGTAGATGCGCGTGGGCAGCGTGTAGATGCGGCCCGGCAGTCCGATGATCGCCTGCGAGCCGAACAACGCCAGCGCATTGACGAATGCGAGCAGCGTACCGGACAGAATTGCCGGTGCAACCAGCGGGGCGGTGATCGAGAGCGCGGTGCGCAGCTTCGACGCCCCGAGGATCTGCGCCGCCTCCTCGTAGGAGGCGTCGACCGACTGCAGCGCGCTCGACGCCAGCAGATAGACGAACGGAAAGGTGTGCAGCACCGTCACCAGCACGAGGCCGGACATCGAGAACACGTTCCAGGTCAGCCACGGCAGGCCGGCAACGTCGCGCAGCAGGACGTTGAGCAGCCCGGAGTTGGGGCTGAACAGATAGGTGAAGGCGATGGCGGTCAGGAACGGCGGCGACAGGTAGGACAGCGTGGCGGTCAGCTGGATCAGCGGCTTGAGCGGCACGTCGGTGCGGGCGACCGACCAGGCCAAAACGAGCCCAATGACGAGGCTGAACAGGCCGGTCCAGGCGCCGAGGATGAGCGAATTCTTCAGCGCCGTGACATAGAGGCGGCCGGTCATGACCTCGTTGAAATGATCGAGACCGAGGCCGTGCTCGCCCTTCAGGCTGCCGAACAGCAGCCAGAGCAACGGCAGCACGACGAGCACGATCAGCGCCACCACGGCGCCGCCCATGACCACGTGCTCCAGCCGCAGCCGCCCGCGCCAAGGCGGCCGCGCGAAGGCGGGACGGAGAGTGGGGCTCACAACGTCGGTGGTCATTGCGGTCGTTCCGGCTCCCGGCCGCGATTCATGGACGCGTCAGCGTAAGGCAGGAACATCCCATGCGGCGAAGCCATTCTCCAAGCGGCTTTTGCGGTCGTCGGGTGGAGGATAGGCGCGAACTTCCAAGGCCCGGACGGGAAAAACCGTCAGCGGTCGCTACGCTCGCCGGTATGTGTGAGCTTCGCCACGATCTCGGCCCAGGCGCCGGCAAACGGCCGGAACGTAAACGTCACCCGGTGCCGTCCGGACGCGATCACGACGGCGCGGAAGATGCCGTTGGCCTTCATGATGTCGGCCGGGACTCCGTCGACCTGCGCCCGCCACCACGGATGCCATACGTCGTTGAGCAGCAGAATGCCGCCGCCGGCCGGCGCGTCGGCCACGATGACGATCTCCGTGTTGGAATAATGAGCGATGCGGGCGCTGCCGCTGCCGCCGCCGGCGGCGCCGCGCGTGAAGCCGAGCGGCGCCTTCTTGAGCAGCACGGTCTTGCGCGGATCGACGGCGGGCCATCCGTTGTTGAGGAGATCGTCGAAATTGGCGAGCCGCCAGTCGGTCAGCAGCATGACGCGCGGCAACGCGCGCGGGTTCTCGTAGATATAGGCGTCCTTGGTGCGGGCGATGAGGGTAAGGTCGCCGGGCTTGAGCGCGCCGTCGATCTCCTCGACCGGCGCACCGGTTGCGATAAAGCGCACGCCGAAAAGATCGGCCGCCGCCGAACGGTAGGACGGATAGAACGGCGCGAAATAGCGCTGGGACGGGATCGCCACCGTGTCCCCGACATGGGTCGCGTCGTAGAACCAGCGCAGCCGCAGCGGATTGTGTCCGAACACGTGCTCGAACCCCTGTGCGAGCGAGAGGTTCGGCCAATGGTAGCCGATGCCGATCAGTTCGACGCGGTCGCGCCGGTCGGGTGCTGCGGCAGCGGCGAGTTGCGCCTTCAGTAGACGGATGGTCTCGTTGCTGGTGTCCTGGCGGAGCGCTTCGAAATGCGCGGGCGGCAGGGCGGTCGAGATGTGGGGGGCATTGTTCCAGCGCAGATCCGCGGCCATGAACGCGGCGAGCAGTGCAACGGCGGCGACCGGTGCATGGCTGTTCGCGCGCCGTGCCAGTTCCAGCACCGCGATCGCGAGGGCCCCGAACACAAACGCGGTGTTCAGCGGCAACACCACCGGCCGTATGCCGACCACGAAATAAGCCACCGCCAGCGCGGCCGCGACCAGTCCGATCGGGCAGGCGATCTCGATCGCCTGTTGCACGCGCGTCGCCGGCGCCACCCTGCCGATGAGCCAGCGATGGACGAGATAGCCCGCGATGATCGCGACCAGCGCCATCAGGACGAAAGTGGCGTCGGCCGGCCGGCGATACAGCGCCACGCCAGGCAGGATGTCGTACATGATGCGAAAGACCGGCGTGTAGCCGCCCACCGTGTAGAGCAGGACGAGGGCCGCCGCGATGGTGAAGAAGCGAATCTCGCGCGCCCAGATGGCCCCGCGGATCAGGCCGAAGGCGATGATGACCACGGCCGGGATGGCGCCGGCATAGATGAGGGCCATGTTCTGGGACAGATAGAGGCCGGGCCAGCCCCAGGCGGCATCCCAGATCTCGCTCTGGGGCGCCCAATACTCGACCAGCGAGTCCATTGCGCCGAACAGATCGGCGAAGACGAACTGCAAGAGGTGCACCGGGTGGATCGAGCCCGCCTCCGCCGACGCCAAGCTGACCTCCGGCCGGTTCGACCGCAACGCCAGCAGCGCGCTCATCACGATCGGGACGGCGGCGACAAGAAAGGCGGCGAGGCCGCCGACGGCGATCGGCTTGATGCTCGCGCGTACGCGCTCAAGCCGACCCTGACCCGCGGTCCAATGGTAGAGAACAAATCCGGCCAGGACGTAGAGCGACAGCAGCGCGACCTGATCGCGCCCGATCGCCATCAGTCCGGCGATCATGCCCGCTGCCACGCCGACGCGCCACGACGAACGCTCGAACGCGCGCGCCACGAGCCACAATGCCAACGGCAGATAGGCCAGGCTGACCACCTGCCCGGTGTGCTGAAGGCGCCCGCTCGCGGAACCGCCGAACGCAAAGGCCAAAGCCGCCACGACGGCTCCGCCGGCATGCCAGCCGCGGTCGTGGAAAAAGAGAATGACGCCAAGCCCGCCGAGGAACAGGTAGGCGAAGGTCACCGCGTCGAACGCGCGCAGGCCGATCGCCGGATTGAGTACGGCCAGCAGCACGTGAAGCGGCGAGAACATCAGCGATTGCGGATCGGAAATCTCCGGCCAGCCGGCGAACACGTTCGGCGACCACCAGGGCCATTCGCCGCGTGCCAACGACGACGCCAAAAATTGCACCTGGGGGAAGAACTGCGATTTCGCGTCCCACGGGATGGTGACCGCGCCGGAGAGCCACGGCCACGCCGGCAGCAGAAACGCCAGCGAATAAATTGCGATGGCGCCGAGCAGGGCGGTCGAGGTCGTGCCCGATTGACGCGCCAAGCCCGCAGACGGCGTCTCGCCGACCGCGTACACCAGCGGATCGCCGTCCAAGCGCGTGTCCATCCCCGTTCCGACCTCTTGGCGTGTCGGTATTGAGGCCCAGCATAGCCGATCCGCCCGATCGGGGGCTCGCGATTATGTCGCACCGGCAGGTTGTGGGGAGGCGCTGTGGATCGTCGCGCCTCATCGCCCTATCATGCCAGGGGCCAAGCAATAATCAGGGATCGAGGAGCGCCGATGACCAATATGCTGCCGCGCGAGCGTTGCGACTTTTCGGCGATCGTCGACCGTCCCGCCGCTCAAGCTGCCGGGGGGTGCGCGCCTCGTGTTCTGGACCATCGTCAACTACGAGGTCTGGGACATTTGCCAAGCCGATGGCGCGCCAGGTGCTGCCGGCGCCGACCGGCGTCCCCTTGCTGCCGGACGTGCCGAACTGGAGCTGGCATGAATACGGCATGCGAGTCGGCGCCTGGCGCTTCTTTGATTTGTTTTCGCGTCTCGGGATCCAGCCGACGCTCGCCACCAATGCCCGGGTCTGCGAGGACTATCCGCGCGTGGCCGAACAGGCGAAACGCGACGGCTGGGAATTCATGGGGCACTCCTACGAGCAGGGGCCGATCCACAAGGAGCCGGATCAGGCCGCGATGATTGCGCGCTCGCTCGCAACGCTGGAACGCTTCACCGGAGAGCGTCCTGTCGGCTGGCTCGGGCCGGGACTGACCCAGACCCTGGAAACGCCCGAGCTGCTGGTCGAGG
Organism: uncultured Alphaproteobacteria bacterium; assembly: GCA_963755305.1. Classification (GTDB taxonomy): domain Bacteria; phylum Pseudomonadota; class Alphaproteobacteria; order Rhizobiales; family Xanthobacteraceae; genus VAZQ01. The sequence goes on from CAVWJL010000001.1 coordinate 141,391, forward strand.
CCGGTATCAAATATATCGGCGACTGGGTCTACGACGACGAGCCGACCACGATCCGCACCGCCAAGGGCCCGCTCGTTACGCTTCCCTATAGCGTCGAGCTCAACGACATCCCGATGATGATCGTGCAGCACCACGAGAGTGAACATCTCATGCGGCGCACCATCGACCAGTTCGATCGCCTCTACGCGGAAGGAAAGGACCGCGCCAAGATCGTGGCGCTCGCGATCCACCCCTACATCAGCGGTCAGCCGCACCGCATCAAATACCTCGAGGCGATCTACGATTATGTCGGCCGATTCGAGGGCGTGCTGCACTGGAACGGCCTCGACATTCTCGACTGGTATCAAGCGGCCGCCAGCGCTGCCGGTTCCGGGCAGGCACGGTAACGTCGGCTGCAGCGTAAACACCGCGCGCCGCCCGTCCGGTCCGCGTTCAAGTCAAATAAACATTCCTGCTCAAGACGTTACGGGGCCGCCGCGGGCCCCGAACAACCTGTCCTTTAATTAAGTAGTCGCCCCGCCGCCGGCTGATAGCATATAGCTTGTCGCGGATGTTTGGGTGCTGGGGGAGCGCGTCGCGTACTGCTCGTCCCGGATTGGTTCGTAGGCGTCGTAGCGTCCGAGAGTCAGTCCCTATGGTGGTATGCGAGCGGTTGCGATCGCGTCCGTGGGCCCGTGTCGTCGCGGGCTTGGGCCGTTGCCTGGTCGTTTTTTTGGGATTGGGCCTGCTGCCGATGCTGACTGGATGCATATTCACCACCGAACGGACGGGCCCGCCGCTCGACGTGCCGGACCAGTATCGCGCCGGTCGCGGACAGGTCGCGCCGCCCGCGCTCGACTGGTGGCGCGGGTTCCGCTCGGGCGAGCTCACCAAGCTGATTGAGGACGCGCAGACCGACAACCTCGATATCGGGGCGGCGATTGCGCGCATCATCCAGGCGGATGCCCAGAGCAAGCTCGCGGGAGCGCCGCTGCTGCCGACGCTCGATTTCGACGGCAGCGCGACCAAATCGCGGTCGCCGGGCGGGCCCGAAAGCGAACGATACCGTACGACTTTGACGGCGAGCTACGAGATCGACTTCTGGGGCAAGAACCGCGCGCTCTCGCGCGCCGCGCAGGAAACCGCCGTCGCCACCCGCTTCGCCAAGGAGGTGGTGGTTCTCACCACGATCGTCGGCGTCGGCAACGCCTATTTCCAGGTGCTGTCCTCGCAGGACCGGCTGCGGATCGCGCGCAACAATCTCGCCGCCGCCATGAGCGTGCTCAACCTGATCAAGCAGCGGCGCGAGGCCGGAACGGCGTCCGACCTCGATGTTGCCCAGCAGGAGAGCCTGGTGGCGAGCGTGCGCGCGGCGATTCCGTTGCTCGACCAGAATCTGCGCCAGAACATCGCCGTGCTGGCGGTATTGATCGGTCGCGCGCCGTCCGACTTCAAGGTCAAGGGCGGCAGCATCTATGCGCTCGGCATCCCACGCGTGACGCCGGGACTGCCATCGCAGCTGCTGACCCAGCGGCCGGATATCCGTGCCGCGGAAGCCAACCTCGCCTCCGCGGACGCGAACGTGGAGGCCGCCCGCGCCGCGTTCCTTCCGAACATCTCACTGACGGCAGTGGGCGGCTACGAGAGCGCGGCGCTCAAGCTGTTGTTCAACCCGCAGTCGGCCTTCTATCAACTGGTCGCGAGCCTCACTCAGCCGCTGCTGGACGGGTTCCGGCTGGAGGGGCAGCTGGAACTGGCGAGGGGACTGCAGCTGGAGTTGCTGAAGATCTATTGCCAGTCGATTCTGTCAGGCTTCAGCGACGTGGAGATCGCCCTCATTGCGATCGCTGACACGACCGAGCGCGAGCGGCTGCAACGTGACGTCGTCACGAGTTCCCGACGCGCGTTCGAACTTGCCAAGCAGCGTTTGGAGGGAGGCGTCGCCGATCTCGTCACCTTGCTGCAAGTCCAGCAAACGCTGTTCGTGGCTGAGGATCAGCACTCGCTTGCGCGTCTGGCGCGGTTGCAAGCCGTATTGAGTCTCTTTCAGGCACTCGGTGGCAGCTGGTTGCCGCCGGGAGTGGGGGCCAATGCGAACGTGAAGCAATGACGGCACCACGGCGAACGATCGTCTTCCTGATTGTCTGCCTCCTCGTCGGCGGTGCCGTCGCCGGCGTGTATTACTACGCGCCGTTCGAGATAAAGCAGCAGTTGACTCCGCGGGAGGCCCGCCGGGCCGCCCTCCGGCAGGCCGGCACCGATCCGGTTCCGGTGCTGGCGGCCGTTGCGCGGTCCGCCGACGTGCCGGTTTATCTCAATGGTGTCGGCACCGCGCGGGCGCTCAAGACCGTGACGGTACGCCCCCAGGTCGACGGCAAGCTTCTCAATATTTCGTTCACCGAAGGGCAGGACGTTCCGAAAGGATTTCGTCCTCGCCAAGATCGATCCCACCACCTACCAGGCACTGTACGATCAGGCGGTGGCCAAGAAGGCGCAGGACGAGGCACAGCTCGCCAATGCCCGGCTCGATCTCGAGCGCTACACCAAGCTGGCGGCTACCAATGCCATCAACAAGCAGCAACTCGACACCCAGAAGTCGCTGGTCAACCAGTTCGAGGCACAGGTCCAGCTCGACCAGGCGGTGATCGACAATGCGCACGCCATCCTCTCCTACACCGACATCGTCGCCCCGATTGCCGGGCGCACCGGCATTCGCCTGATCGATGAAGGCAACCTAGTGAAGGCGGCGGACGCGACCGGAATCGTCGTCATCACCCAGCTCAGGCCGATCTCGGTGCTGTTCAGCTTGCCGCAGCAGGATTTGCCGGAACTCAACAAGGGCCTTGGCGAGGGCGCCCTGCCGGTCGACGCGCTCGGGCCCGACGGCAAGTCCGGCCTCGACAAGGGCAAGGTGGTGGTGATCGACAATCAGGTCGACCAGACCACCGGCACGGTGAAGCTGAAGGCGGAATTTCCCAATGCCGAGCTGCAGCTCTGGCCCGGCCAGTTCGTCAATGTGCGGCTGCTGATCGACACGCTGCGTCAGGTCGTCGTCGTGCCGACGGCCGCGGTTCAGCGCGGTCCCAACGGGACGTTCGTCTACGTCGTCAAGGACGACAAGACCGTCACGGTGCGGCGCATCACGGTGACGCAGCAGGACGATCGGGAAGCCGTGATCGGCCGCGGCCTGCAGGTCGGCGAGCGGGTCGTCACCACCGGGTTTGCGCGGCTCACCGAGGGGACCGAGGTGGTGGCGACGAACGCCGAGGACGCCGGCCAGATCAATACGCCGCCGGCGGAGGGCAACCGCGAGCGGCGCGGCAAAGGCAAGGGCAAAGGCAAGCGCGATCAGAGTTCGGGTGGGCCGGGCTCGACGCCATGAGCGTGTCCGCACCTTTTATCCACCGCCCGATCGCGACGTCGCTGCTCGGGATCGCGGTGATGCTCGGAGGCCTGCTCGGCTATCTGTGGCTGCCGGTGTCGTCCCTGCCGCAGGTGGATTTCCCCACCATCCAGGTGACCACCCAGCTTCCCGGCGCCAGCCCCGATACGATCGCATCGCTGGTCACGGCGCCCCTCGAACGCAATTTCGGGCAGATCCCATCGCTCGCGGGCATGACGTCGTCGAGCTCGTTCGGTGTCAGCCAGATCACGCTGCAGTTCGATCTCGACCGCGACATCGATTCGGCCGCGCAGGACGTGCAGGCCGCGATCAATGCGTCCGGCTCGACGCTTCCGCGCAATCTGCCGTACCCGCCGGTCTACTCCAAGGTCAATCCGGCCGACATCCCGGTCGTGACGCTGGCGCTCACGTCGGACACCAGCCCGTTGCGCGTGCTGAGCGATCTTGCCGACACGCTGCTGGCGCAGCGGCTGAGCGAGCTGACCGGCGTCGGCCACGTCACGGTGCAGGGCGGCATCCGCCCGGCCGTGCGCATCCAGGCGGACCTGGCGCGGCTGGCCAGCTACGGAATCTCGCTCGAGGACCTGCGCAACGTGATCGTCGCCGCCAACGTCGCCGGCCCGAAAGGGGCGCTCGACGGTGCGCACCAGTCCTACACCATCAGCGCCAACGACCAGATGACGACCGCGGATGCCTATCGCGCCGTCGTGGTGGCCTATCGCAACGGCGCGCCGGTTCTCCTGCGGGACGTCGCCGACATCGTCGATGGCCTGGAGAACAGCAAGGTCGGCGGCTGGTACCAGTCCAACCCCGCGGTCGTCATCGATATCCGGCGCCAGCCCGGCGCCAACGTGGTCGAGACCGTTCAGCGCATCAAGGCCGAGCTGCCGAAGCTGCAGCGGGCGATGCCGGTCGGGGTCAGGCTCACCGTCGTGCAGGACCGCACGACCACGATCCGCGCCTCGATCCGGGACGTGCAGTTCACGCTGATCCTCAGCGTGGCCCTCGTCATCATGGTCGTGCTCATCTTCCTTCGCTCGATCCGCGCCACCATCATCGCCGGTGTCGCACTGCCGCTGTCGCTGATCGCGACCTTCGGCGTCATGTGGTTCTGCGGCTTTGCGCTCGACAACCTGTCACTGATGGCGCTGACCATCGGAACCGGCTTCGTGGTGGACGACGCGATCGTCATGATCGAGAACATCGTCCGCCACATGGAGGAGGGCGAGGAGCCGTTCGCGGCGGCGCTGAAAGGCGCAAGCGAGATCGGCTTCACGGTGATTTCGCTCACCGTGTCGCTCATCGCCGTGTTCATCCCGCTGCTGTTCATGACCGGTCTGGTCGGCCGCATGTTCCGCGAATTTGCGCTGACGCTGACCATCGCGGTGGTGACCTCGGCGGTGGTCTCGCTCACGTTGACGCCCATGATGTGCAGCCGCCTGTTGCGCCACCGGTCCGAAGGCACGAGCGGCGGCCTCGCGGACCGGTTTCACCGCGCGGTCGACGCGACGGTGGAAATGTATCGGCGCAGCCTCGAATGGGTGCTGCGGCATGAGAAAATGACCCTCGTGGTGACCTTCGCAACGCTGGCGGCGACGGTCTGGCTCTACCTCATCATCCCGAAGGGGTTCCTGCCGTTGCAGGACACCGGCCTGATCACGGCGGTGATGGAAGGGGGGCAGGAGGTCTCGTTCGCGGAGATGAAACGGCTGCAGGCCGCGGTCGAGGGCGCCATCCGCAAGGATCCCGACGTCACCGGGGTCGTCTCGGTGGTCGGCGTGACCCCGCTCAACGCGACACCCAACGCCGGCCGGCTCACCATCGCGCTGCGCTCGCGCGATGAGCGCAAGACGACGGTGCCCACGATCATCGAGCGGCTGCAGGCGGCGGTGGCGGCGATCCCCGGCGTGGTGGTCTATTTCCAGCCGGTGCAGGACATCCAGATTTCGACGCGCGTGAGCCGCGCGCAGTTCCAATACACCCTGACCGGCACCAGTTCGGCCGAGGTCAACGACTGGGCGGCTCGCCTGGCGCAGCACCTGCAGGCCTCGCCGATCCTGCGCGACGTCGCCTCCGAGGCGCAGGAGAATGGGCTGCGGATGTTCGTCAAGGTCGACCGCGAGACCGCCGGCCGGCTCGGCGTGTCGATGCAGACCGTCGTCGATACGCTCAACGACGCCTTCGGCCAGCGGCAGATATCGACCATCTACGGACAGGCCAACCAGTACCGGGTGATCCTCGAGGCCAAGCCCGAATACCAGAACGACCCGACCGCGCTGTCGCGGCTCTATGTCCCCGCCTCCGGCAACCAGGCTGTGGTCACGTCCTCCTCGCTGACCTCGAGCCCGACCCCGGTCATTCCCACCGTATCGGGCAGCCCGATGGTGCCCCTGAGCGCGATCGCGCGCTTCGAGCACATGAATGCTCCGCTCGTCATCGCCCACCAGGAGCAGTTTCCTGCGGTCACGATCAGCTTCAATCTCGCGCCCGACGCCTCGTTGAGCGACGCGGTCAAGGTGATCTCGCAGGCTGCGCGCGATATCGACATGCCGTCGTTGGTGACGGGTTCGTATTCCGGCGATGCGGCGGAATTCGCCAAGTCGCTCGCCGGCGAGCCATGGCTCATCCTCGCGGCGGCGGTCACGATCTACATCGTGCTCGGCGTTCTCTACGAGAGCTTCATTCACCCGTTGACCATCCTCTCGACGCTGCCGTCGGCCGGGGTGGGCGCGCTGCTGGCGCTGATGCTCTACGGGATGGATCTCTCGGTGGTCGCGCTGATCGGCATCGTTCTGCTGATGGGCATCGTCAAGAAGAATGCCATCATGATGATCGACTTCGCGCTCGAGGCCGAGCGCAAGCAGGGATTGTCGCCGCGCGATTCGATCGTACAGGCCTCGCTCCTGCGCTTCCGGCCGATCATGATGACGACGCTCGCGGCGCTGTTCGGCGCGCTCCCGCTGGCGCTCGAAGGCGGCACCGGGTCGGAGCTGCGCAATCCGCTCGGCGTCACCATCGTCGGCGGCCTCATCGTGAGCCAGATGCTCACGCTCTACACCACGCCGGTCATCTATCTCGCGATGGAGCGCGTGAAGGCGCGATTGAGCCGCGCGGCACCCGCAGAGCCGGAGCTCGATCTTCCGGTCGAGCCCGCGCCTTCGCAGCAGAGGGCGGCGGAGTGACGGCATGAGCCTTTCGAGCTTCTCCGAACCCTTCATCCGCCGGCCGGTCGGCACCACCCTGATTGCCATCGGCATCTTCCTGGTGGGGGCCGTGGCCTACATCTTTCTCCCGGTCGCCAGCATGCCGACCGTGGAGTTCGCCACCATCACCGTCACCGCGAGCCGGCCGGGCGCGGACCCGGAGACCATGGCGACCACGGTCGCGGCGCCGCTCGAGCGCCGGCTCGGCGAGATCGCAGGCGTCACCGAGCTGACCTCGCGCAGCTCGCTCGGCAATACGCGCATTGCGGTGCAGTTCGACCTCGCGCGCGGCATCGACGGCGCCGCGCGCGACGTACAGGCCGCCATCAACGCCGCGCAGACCGATCTGCCCAGCGACCTGCCGTCGCGGCCGACATTCCGCAAGGTCAATCCGGCGGCGATACCGATCATGATTCTCGCGCTGACCTCGAACGTCCTTCCGCCGAGCGCGCTCTACGACGCGGCCGATACCGTCATCGCCCAGCGCCTCGCGCAGGTCGACGGAGTGGCCGAGGTCAGCGTCAACGGCGCCGAGCAGCCGGCGATCCGCGTCCGCGTCAATCCGATCGCGCTCGCCTCGATGGGGCTCTCCATGGAGGACGTGCGCACGGCGATAGCGAACAGCAATGCGGCGGGGCCGCTCGGGGTGTTCGACGGCAGCGAGCGCTCGATCACTATCGGCGTCAACGACCAGCTTCGGGCGGCCGTGGATTACGACCCGATCGTGGTGCGCAGCGCCAACGGCACGGTGGTGAGGCTGTCGTCGGTCGCCTCGATCGAGGCCGGGGTGCGCAACAGCCGCTCCGCCGGCTGGTTCAACGGCAAGCCATCTGTGCTGCTGGTGATCACCAAGCAGGCCAATTCCAACGTGATCGAGACCGTCGACCGCATCCGGGAGCTCCTGCCGGAGCTCAAGCGCTGGATTTCTCCCGGGATCGACATTTCGATCCTGTCCGACCGCACGCAAACGATCCGCGCGAGCGTCTTCGACATGCAACTCACACTGATCGCGACCGTCGTGCTCGTCATGTTCGTGGTGTTCGTCTTTCTGCGGCGGACGGCGGCCACCATTGCCGCCGGCGTGACCGTGCCGCTGTCGCTCGCGGGGACCTGCGCGATGATGTGGGTCGCGGGCTTCTCGATCGACAACCTGTCGCTGATGGCGCTCGCGATCTCGGTCGGTTTCGTGGTCGACGACGCCATCGTCATGATCGAGAACTGCTTCCGCAATCTGGAAAAAGGCATGACGCCGATGCGCGCCGCGCTCGAAGGCGCGCGCCAGATCGGCTTCACCGTTCTCTCGATCAGCATTTCGCTGGTGGCGGCGTTCATCCCGCTTCTGTTCATGACCGGCGTGGTAGGCCGCGTCTTCCGCGAGTTCTCGGTGACGCTGGCTTTCGCGATCGCGGTGTCGACGGTCGTATCGTTGTCGCTCACGCCGATGATCTGCGCGCATTTCGTCCGCAAGCCGCCGAGTCCGGACGCGACCTGGTTCGACCGCCTGGTCGAGCGCGTCCTGACGTGGATGGTGCGTGGCTACGCCCGGAGCCTCGGCGCCGTGCTCAATTACCGCGCGCTCGTTCTCGTCGTGATGGCGGGGACGATGACGATCACCGGCCTGCTCTACGTGCGCACCCCGAAGGGTTTCTTCCCGCAGGACGATACCGGGCTGATCTACGGCGGTACGCGCGCGTCGACCGAGATTTCGTTCCAGGCGATGTACGATTTGCAGCAGCGCGCGGAGGCGATCGTGCGCGCCGATCCCGCCGTGGCGGGGGTCGGCTCCTCGATCGGCGTCTCCGGCTGGAGCGCCTCGGTGAATCGGGGGACGCTGTTCATCAGCCTCAAGCCGCTCGCCGAACGCGGCGGCATGACCGCGCAGCAGGTGGCCGCGCGGCTGCGGCGGAATACCGCCAACATCGCGGGGCTGCGGGTCTTCTTCAATCCGATGCAGGACGTGCGGGTCGGCGGCCGGCAGGCCAATTCCACCTACCAGTACACCCTGTGGGACACGAATTACGCCGAGCTGCTGGCGTGGGCGCCGCGCGTCCAGGCTGCGATCCAGCAGGTGCCCGGCCTGGTCGATGTGTCGGTCGACCGCGACGAGGGCGGGCTGCAGGTGAACATCGCGATCGACCGGGTGGCGGCCTCGCGGATGGGCGTGCGCGTGCAGGACATCGCCAATGCGCTCAACAATGCCTATGCCCAGCGCCAGGTTTCGACGCTCTACACCCAGCGCAACCAGTACCGCGTCATCCTGGAGATCGATCAGCAGTACCAGCGCGATCCGTCCGATCTTGCCCGCATCTATGTGAGCGGCGCCAACAACACCCAGGTGCCGCTCACCGCCGTGACCAAGATCACGCGCGGTCTCGCCCCGCTGGTGGTCAACCACCAGGGGCAGTTTCCCGCCATCACGATCAGCTTCGGGCTCGGCGGAGGGCACCGTGATCGAGCAGGCCACGGCTCTGATCGATCGCGCGGTGGCCGAGCTGCATCTGCCGGATACGCTGCACGCCGAATTTGCCGGCGATGCGCGCGCCTTTCGCTCCTCGATCGGCGCGCAGCCGCTGCTGATCGTGGCGGCGCTGATCGCGGTCTACATCGTGCTCGGCGTGCTCTACGAGAGCCTGGCGCATCCGCTGACGATCATCTCGACGCTGCCTTCGGCCGGCCTCGGCGCCCTGCTGGCGTTGCAGATCTTCAACACCGAGCTTTCGCTGATCGCCTTCATCGGGATCATCCTGCTGATCGGCATCGTGAAGAAGAACGGCATCATGATGGTCGACTTCGCGCTCGAGGCCGAGCGCAAGCGCGGGCTCGACGCCCGAACGGGCGATCTTCGAGGCCTGCCAGGAGCGGTTCCGGCCGATCATGATGACGACGCTCGCGGCGCTGCTCGGCGCGGTGCCGCTGGTGATCGCCACCGGGCCGGGATCGGAACTGCGCCGGCCGCTCGGCATCACCATCGTGGGCGGCCTCATCGTCTCGCAGATGCTCACGCTGTACACCACGCCCGGTGATCTACCTGCTGCTCGACAGGCTGCACCGGCGGCTGTGGGGAACCTCGCCGAGCGAGCGGGAGCCGGGCATGCTGTTGCGCTCCGCCCTGCGCGGCGCTGCGGCCGTAGCGGCGATGACGGAGTCGTTAACGCAACGCGCCCTCAAATGGCTTCCATTCGTTCCGCCATGCTGGCGTGGGACGAGCCGCCACATCGTTGGGGACGTCGGGGTCTAATGGCTGGTCACTGCTCGCTTTCGGGCCTTTGCACGCGTCTCGCCGCGATGGCGGCGCTGGCGCTCGTGGGCGCCTGCGCGGGCGATCGCGACCCGCCGGCGGGCGAGCCGAGCTTCTACCGCAGCCTCGCCGTCAGCGGCGCCGAGCTCGACGCCGCCTCGGCCGCCTCGATGATCTCCGGCTACCGGGCCAACAACGGCCTTTCCGCGGTCGACCGTCGACCCCGAGCTGATGAAGCTCGCCGAGGCGCAGGCGCGCGCCATGGCAAGCCGCGACAAGCTCGACCACAACGTCACGCGCGACTTCAACGCCCGCCTGAGGGGCGCCGGCTACCGTGCGCGCGCGCGGCCGAGAACATTTCGGCCGGCTATCACACGATGGCGGAAGCATTCTCCGGCTGGCGCGAATTCGGCGCCGCACCGGCAGAACATGCTGCTCAACGGCGCGACCCGCATGGGCATCGCCGCGGTCTATGCGCCGAAGTCGAAGTACAAGGTGTTCTGGGCGCTCATCCTCGCGCAGCCCGACGAGCGGCGCGGATAGGGCAGGGCACGTCGGCACCCTGATTGAACTCGGGCGCGCGAATGCCGTCGCTGTTGCGCCAGACCGATTGCATCCACGCAGGAGTACCGCATGACCGCCAACGCCTCGCTTGAGGATCGCATTCGCGCGATCGAGGACCGGCTCGAAATCTACAACCTGATCGCCAGCCATCCGCCCAGCGCCGACACCGGCGGCAGCGAGCACATCGCCGCCTGCTGGGTGGAGGACGGCGAGTTCGACCGCGGCGCCGGCCTGTCGAGCCCGCGCGGCCGCGACGCGCTGGCCAGTCAGGTGAAGACGCCGGCTCACCAGGCGGCAATCGCCGGCGGGCTCGCGCATTTCACCGGCCTGCCCTATGTCGAGATCGACGGCGATAGCGCGGTCGTCATCTCCTACCTGCAAATCCTCGTTCCGCAGACGCAGGGCGAGCCGGTCGAGGTGCCGAACCACGGCGCTTCGAAGGGCTTCCGGGTGCATCGGATGGCGGCGAACCGATGGGAGCTCGGTGCGCACGCCGCAAGGCTGGAAGTTCAAGCGCCGCTCCATCCGCCTGCTGGACGGCTCGGAGCCGGCGCGCGAGATTCTGCGCGGGGCGCTGCGGGCCTGATCAGGCCGAACTCCTCTCTGTGGGGACGACGGCAAATAGACTGCGCCAGTTGACCCGGCCGACGTTTCAGAGCGGCCGAGAGGAGTGAGACCATGCGCGCCTATCAACTGCCCCAGGCCGGCGGCATCGATGCCCTGGTCAAGGTCGATCTGCCGACGCCGAAGCCCGATCGCCGCCAGGTCCTGGTCAAGGTCGCGGCCTGCTCGCTCAACTTCCGCGATCTCGCGATCGTGCTCGGCAAGTACCGCATGCCGACGCAGCCGAACGTCGATCCCGCTGTCCGACGGCGCGGGCGAGGTGGTCGAGGTCGGCGCCGACGTGACGCGCGTCAAGGTCGGGCGACCGCGTGGCGGGCTGCTTCTTCCAGCGCTGGCCGGGCGGCGCGCCCGCCGCCGACACCCATGCCAGCGCGCTCGGCGGCGGCATCGACGGCATGCTGACGCGAATATGCGCGTGCTGGAAGAGGACGGCGTGGTGAAGCTGCCGGCGCACCTGTCGCTCGAGGAAGGCGCGACCCTGCCGTGCGCCGGCGCTCACCGCCTGGCATGCGCTCGTCGAGCACGGCCAGCATCATCGCCGGCCAGACCGTGCTGGTGCAGGGCACCGGCGGCGTCTCGATCTTCGCGCTGCAATTCGCCCGGCTGATGGGCGCCGAGGTCGATCGCCACCTCGTCGAGCGACGACAAGCTCGCGCGCGCCAAGGCGCTCGGCGCGACGCACGGCATCAACTACAAGACCACGCCCGAGTGGGACAAGGCGGTGCGCGAGCTCACCGGCGGGGCGGCGTCGATCACGTGGTCGAGGTCGGCGGCGCCGGCACGCTCGCGCGCTCGCTCGACGCGATCCGCGTCGGCGGCAAGATCACGCATGATCGGCGTGCTGTCCGGCGCCGCCGAGATCAATCCGATGCTGATCTTCGCGCGGCGCGCGAACGTGCAGGGCATCTCGGTCGGCTCGACCCAGATGTTCGAGGCGATGAACCGCGCGATCGCGGCCGGCCGCCTGCAAGCCGGTGATCGACAAGGTGTTTGCGTTCGACGACGCGCCGGCGGCCTACCGCCACATGCAGTCGGCGCAGCACTTCGGCAAGATCGTCATCAAGGTCGGCTAGACTCCGCCGCGGGATCACCTCGCCGATCGCCCCGGTATCGTGCGCCGAGAAGAACAGCCGCCCGTCCGGGACGGCGATGATGCAGCGCGCGCCGCACAGCGGCCCGGGGATGGCATATTCGCCGATGACCGTGCCGTCGGGCGACATGCGGCCGATCTTGTTGGCGAAGTTCTCGGTGAACCAGAGATCGCCGTCGACCGCCACCGCGACGCCGCGCAGCGAGGCGTCGGGTGTCTTCACCGGCCACTCGGTGATGCGGCCGGCGGCGTCGATGCGGCCGAGCCCGTTGGCCTTGGTCTGGACGAACCAGATGGAGCCGTCCGGGTGCGTGACCATGGCGCGCGGCTCGGAATTGGGCGTCGGGATTTTGTACTCGGTGACGCGGCCGTCCATGGTGATGCGGCCAATCTGGCCCGCTTCGTATTCGCTGAACCAGATATCGCCGTCGCGCACCACCGGCGACAGCGGTCGGCAGCCGGGCGTGAGACCCTTGGAAAACTCGGTGACTTCGCCCTGCGGGGTGATGCGGCCGATCTGGCTCAGATGCGCCTCGGAGAACCACACATTGCCGTCGGGCCCGGCGACGCAACCATCGGGCCCGGCGCCCGGCGTGCGTACCGGGAATTCGCGGATCTCGCCCGATGCGGTGATGCGCCCGATCTTGTGGCCGGCGTTCTCGCAGAACCACAGCGCTCCGTCGGCCGCGAGCGTAATCCCGATCGGCTTGCTGTCCGGCGTCGGCGTCGCGAACTCGACGAAGCTGCCGTCGTCGGGATTCATCCGTCCGATCTTGGCGGCCCCGCTCTCGCAGAACCACAGATGCCGATCCGGCCCGTAGGCGATGATGTAGGGCCTGCTGTCGGCGCTCGGAATGGCATGCAGCACGATCTCGACCTTGGCCATGAACGAACCCCTCAGGCGGCTACGGCTGTGTCAAATTGCGTTGTATCGGCCCTCGGGCTGACCGTATCATAATCCGAGCACGGGTCTCAAATCTGCCGCGCCGACGGCAGTCAGCCAAAACGGGAGGGAACGATGATGAAAGCGACCGCCGCGTGTTGCGCCGCTGCAATGCTGCTGATGAGCGCCGCGCAGGCGCAGACCATCAGCATCGTCACCACGCCCAGTGGCTCGTTCACCAATTCGGCGGGCGCCGCGATGGCCAAGCTCATCAGCGAGAAGACCAAGCTGCGCGCGGTGCTGCAGGCGCAGGCCCAGCAGGGCATGATCCCGGTCCACGCCGGCACCGCCGATTTCGGCATGAGCAACTCGTTCGACACCACGTTCTACGCGACCGGCACCGGCGAATACGAAGGACAGGGCGCACACAAGGACCTGCGCAACGTCGCCTCGCTGTTGCCCTATCAGGTTGCGCTGCACGTGCGCGCCGACAGCGACATCAAGTCGATCGCCGATCTCAAGGGCAAACGCGTGTCGGCCGGGTTCAACGCGCAGAAGACCATCGGCCGCATCATCGAGGCGCATCTGGCGGCCGCCGGTCTCTCCTACAAGGACGTGACCGGCGTGCTCACGCCGAACGTCAGCCGTTCGGCGGAGGACTTCATCGCCGGCAAGACCGACGTGCTGTTCTTTGCACTCGGTTCGGCGGCGGTGAAGCAGGCGTCGGCGACCGTCGGCGGCCTGCGGGTGCTGCCGATCGACGAATCGCCGCAATCGCTCGCGCGCATGCAGGCGGTCCTGCCCGGCTCCTACATCCGGGAGGTCAAACCCTCGCCGGCCTTCGACGGCATCACCCAGCCGACCAAGGTCGTCGCCTTCGACATGGTCCTGTGCAGCAATGTGAGCGTGAAGGACGACATCGTGTACGAGGTCGTGAAGGTGCTGCACCAGAACAAGCCGGCGCTGGTGGCGACGTTCCCGCCGTTCAATCTGTTCGTGCCCGACCATATGGCGAAGCCGGTGAAGGACGTTCCGTTCCACGCTGGCGCCGCGAAGTATTACAAGGAGATCGGCATCGCGCCGAAATCTTGATACGTCAGGGGCTACTCGGCATCGCCGCTGCCGCGCACGCCCAGACGATCGAGCATGGCGCGCTGATCGGACGGTGTGGCGGGGGCAGGCGCGTCGCCCTCCGCCGCGGCAGCGGCAGCGGGCGCGGGGGTACGCACGCGCGACCGTTCCCAGATGAGGAGCGCTACGCCCGCCAGGGCGCCGGCCACGTTGAGCCAGCGCGCCGCCGCGAACGCGCCATAGGGCAGCAGCAGGCCGATGCCGATCGCGCCATGGATCGCGCGGTCGAGCGCCCTCAGCGGACGCACCGAGTAACCCATCACGGCGGTGGAGATGAACCAGACGCCGGCCACGGCGGTGGCGCAATCGACCGCGATCAGCACCGGATCGCCGCGCAGCAGCAGCGTGCCCGAATAGACGAACAGGAAGGGGATGACGAACAGCGTCCATCCGAACGCCATCGCGACCCAGCCGGTCTTGTTGGGGTCGGCACCGGCGAGATTGGCGGCGACGAAGGCCGCGACCGCGACCGGCGGCGAGATCACCGAGAGGCAGCCGTAATAGAGAATGAACATGTGCGCCGCCATCGGCTCGATCCCCATCTGGATCAATGACGGTGCCACCAGGGTCGCCAGCAGAATGTAGCAGCCGACCGTCGGCAAACCGGCGCCCAGGATGATGTTGGCGATGGCTGCCAGCACCAACAGCGCGATCAAGCTGCCGCCGGCGAGGTGGATGAGCACGAGGCTCAGCGTAAATCCGGTGCCCGAATAGTTGAGCGCGCCGATCATGATGCCAGCGGCCGACGCGATCATGAACAGATCAATCACCATGGTTCCGGTGTCGCGCAGCATCTCGTAGAGGTCGCGCAGGCCGATGCGCTTGCCACGGAACGGGAGCACCATCGCGAGAACGAGCGCGGTCCCGATCGCCAGCAGTCCGGCGCCTTCGGCCTCCTCGCCGCCCCAGAACAGTGCATAGATCAGCACCACGAAGGGGATCGGGAAATGCCACCCGCTCCGCAGCACCTCCCTGAGGTTGGGAATCTGCTCGGGCTCCATCGGCCGGATATTGCTGCGCGCGGCTTCGAGATCGACCTGGATGAACAGCGCGATGTAGAACAGGATCGCCGGAATGGCGGCCGCCAACGCGACCTCGGCGTACGGCACGCGCAGGAACTCCGCCATGACGAAGGCCGCGATCCCCATCACGGGCGGCATGATCTGGCCGCCGGTCGACGCGTTGGCCTCGATCGCGGCGGCGAGGTGGCGGCGAAAGCCGACCCGGATCATCAGCGGGATAGTGACCACGCCGATGGTGATGATGTTGGAAACGACGTTGCCCGAAATGGTGCCGAACAACGAGGAGCCGAGGATGGCGATCTTGGCCGGCCCGCCGCGATAGCGGCCCATCAGCGCCATCGACACGTCGGTGAAGAAGGCCGCGCCGCCCGATTTGAGCAGCACGTTGCCGAACAGCACGAAGATGACGACCACGCCGCCCACGATCTTGAGCGTCACGCCGAGCACGGCGGTCGAATCCCAGATCGAGAAATAAACCAGCCGGTCGAAGGGTATGGACTTGGCGGCGAACTCGCCGGGCAGATAGCCTGCGACCAGGGCCAGCACGAAGAAGAAGATGGTGGTGTAGAGCAGGCCGTTGCCGGTGGTGCGGCGCAGTCCTTCGAGAATGAGCAGGATCATCGCGCCGGCGATCAGCAGCCCGTCCCAGGGCCGCTCCGATACCAATTCGGACAGCGCGGGAAAGCGGAACAGCATGTAGGCGGCGCCCGCAAACGACGCCAGTGCCGCGGCGAGATCGTACCAGGGGACTGCCCCCTCGCGGCCGCGCTTGCCGCCATCGGCCGGGACGTGGAGGAACAGCAGCGGTAGGGCAAGCGCCAGCAATCCGGCGAGGTATTGCTCGGTGTAGAGTGAGAGCCCGAACCTGCGGAAGAGATCGGCCGCGATCGCAATCGCCACGCACGTCAGCGCCACCGCCAGAACGTTCGCGACTTTGCTCATGCGGTCCCCTCTGGCGGCCGATTTGCCGGCATCATGGCGACGGCGTCAACTCTCGAAGTACGAGGCGAAGTCGCGGTGTCGTCGCCCGCGAAAGCGGGCGATCCAGTAAACTCGGCATCTTGGAATCATGCACGGCCGTTCGTCATACGAGCTTTTGTGATTACTGGATGCCCGCTTTCGCGGGCATGACGACCGAGTGCTGGGAGCGAGCGCCCGCTACTTCGCCTGGATGATCGGCACCAGCAGGAACGACTCCTTGTCGCCGCCGGAATGGATCGTGTTCTGACCGTCGTTGTAGTCGGCGTGGTAGTGCGTATAGGGCGCGCTCCCGATGCCGTCCTTGGGCTGGATGTCGAGCCGCAGCCGGTGGCCTTTCTTGAATACCATCGAGGTCGGCCAGATTTCGACGTCGACCTTCACGATTTCGCCCGGCTTGAGCCAGAGTCGCCGCAGATGCCTGTGATACGGCCGGTAGGGCTTCGACAGTTCCGGATCGAGTTCGCGGTGCGACACGCGCAGCCAGCCCTTCGCGACCGGCACCTGGCCGCCCTGCTGGCCGGTGTCCCACACGTCGTTGCCGGCCGGATCGATGTTGCGGATGGTGAGGAACGAGATCCATGTCCTCGCTGGTGCTCGACACCCAGAGCTGCGCCGCGAGCGGGCCGGTGATCTCGGTGTCCTCGGTCATCGGCGGCGTGATCAGCGAAATGCCCTTCGCCGGCGGATGGCCGTGCGAGCCGCCGGTCGCCTCGTAGGATCGCGAGACGGTCTTGGTCGGGTTGCCGCGCGCGAGCACGCCGTCGATGTCCTTGCCCGCGTTGTCGTCGGGCTTGGAGAGATCGAGATAGAGCCTGGTCCATTGCGTGCGCGCGAGCGGCCATTCGTTCTCGTGCCGCCATTCGGACTTGTCGTTGCCATGGCGGATGGCGAGCTTCACCGGCGGCTCGTCCATCAACCCGGTGTCGATGCCCTTGAGCCAGTGGTCGAACCAGCGCAGCTGATCGTGGCGGCCGTTCTCGCTGTAGAAGGCGTGGTAGTGCGTGCCGTTGTGGATGCGCAGCTTCTTGTGCTTGGAGGTGGCGCGCGAGAAGCCCTCGGTTGCGCCGCGCAGATGCAGCGCCATGCCCGACCAGTTGCCGACCGCGTAGAGCGGCAGCTCCAAGCTCTCCCACCAGGCCTGCTGGCTTTTGAACGCCCCGGAATCGAGATTGTTGCGCATCATGGTCCAGAGCAGGTTTTCCTGGAACGTATCGGGATTGTGTCTGTAGGCGCGGCCGATCAGATGGTGCGCCATGTGCATGGTGAACCAGCTCACGATGAAGCCCGCGCCGAAAATGCCGCCGTGGTAGAGCACGTCGCGGTACTGGTCGGCGGCGCCTTCCCACGGCATGATGCATTTGAGCGACGGCGGCTTGAGGTTCGCCACCCACCACTGCGTGCGCGCGAAGAACGAGATGCCGATGGTGCCGACATTGCCCGAGCTCCAGGGCGCGTGGCCGGCCCATTCGATGGCGTCGTAGAAGTCGATCGCCTCCTGCTGCGAATAGGCGATGAGCTGGCCCGGCGTCTTGCCCGAGCCGCGCTCGTCGACACGCAGGCAGATATAGCCGCGCGGTACCCACCATTCCGGGTTCACGGTCTCCCAGTTCATGTACGGGTTGGGCTTTTCCTCGAGATCGTGCGGCGGCACCCACAGCTTGTCCTTCTGGTAGATGCCCATGTTGATCAGCACGGGGAATTGTCCGGGCGCGTCCGGCCGGAACACGTCGGCCTTGAGGATCGTGCCGTCCCGCATCGGGATGTCGACGTCCTTCTCGATCTTCATCGTGTAGGTGGGCTGGGACAGCTTGGCGTCCTTGCCGCGCGTGACGTGTTCTTGCAACGGGACCTCCCAACGCAGGTGGTTATGTCGTTCCGATCGCGCGCAAAGCTAGCAAAGACCGGGGCAGCAAGCTATGTGTGCAGCGTCGTTGCCAGTTCGCACGTGTACCCGATCGAAGAACGGTTGCCTGAAGCGTTGGCTGCGTTGCCACACACTCGATGTCATGCCTGCGCAAGCAGGCATCCAGTAGACACCGCGGCCTGGACGATCGGATTGAGCGCCCCAACACAGATCGGCGCTTACTGGATTCCGGCTCTCGCGTCGCCCGGCTCCGCTCGGCCGGAATGACGGTGCGCAAGCGGACTTACGCCTCGCCCCAGACCTCGCGCGCGGTCTCGACCACCAGCCGCAGCTTCTCGACCTCGCGGCCGACGTCCATGGTGTTGCCGCCGATGCCGCTGGAGAAGCCGCATTGCGGCGAGAGCGCAAGCTGCTCGAGCGGGACGAATTTCGCCGCCTCGTCGATGCGGCGCTTGAGCTCGTCTTTCGCCTCCATCTGCGGGCTCTTGGTGGTGACCAGGCCGAGCACGGCGATCTTGCCCTTGGGCAGGAAGCGCAGCGGCTCGAAGCCGCCGGCGCGCGCGCTGTCGTATTCCAGGAAATAGCCGTCGACCTTGATGTCGTTGAACAGGAGCTCGGCGATCGGCTCGTAGCCGCCTTCCGCCACCCAGGCGCCGGCGAAATTGCCGCGGCAAAGATGCATGCACACGGTCATGTCGGCGGGCTTGCCGGCAATCGTGTCGTTGAGCAGCCGGGCGTAGGTCTTCGGCAGCGTCGCCGGGTCCTCGCCGATATTGGCGACCTGCCGGCGCAATTCGGGATCGCACAGGTAGGCGAGGTTGACCTCGTCGATCTGCAGATAGCGGCAGCCGGCCTGCGCGAGGTCGGCGATCTCCTCGCGGTAGAGCCGCGCGAGGTCGTCGTAGAACGCGCCGATGTCGGGATAGGCCTTGGCGTCGATCGCATCGCGCCCGCCGCGGAAATGCATCACGGTCGGCGAGGGGATGGTGAGCTTCGGCGTCGCGCGCGCGATCGAGACCAGAAATTTGAAATCGTCGACGAAGATGCCGCCGCCCGGCGGGCGGGCGAGCGGGCCGACGACCTGCAGCGTCGGGCGGCGCGTTCGCGCGCTCGCCCTCGGCGGTGTGGAACTGCACCGTCAGCCTGGAGGGCACCATCGTCACGTTGACGAACTTGAGCATGAAGTCGCGATGCCAGGATTGGCGGTTGAACTCGCCGTCGGTGACGACCCTGAGCCCAAGCTCCTCCTGCACGCGCACCACGTCGTGGATGGCCGCCTGCTGGATGGCCCGCAGCTCGGCCGTCGGACATCTCGTTCTTCTGCGCGCGCTCGCGCGCCTGGATGAGCGCATCCGGCCGGATCAGGCTGCCGACATGGTCGGCACGGAAGGGCGGCTTGCTGCGCTCAGGCATGATCCTCTCCGGTGGTCCGCAGTGGCCACGATAGCACATGACTTCCCGCACGAGCTTCAGGTAGCCTGTGCGCTTGCGCGGATTTTCCGTCAGAACCCGGGAGAGATGAATGAAGGCCGGCGTTGCGAGCAAGGATGGCCTTGTCATGAGCGATATTCCCCAGCCGCCGCCCAAGCCCAACGAGGTGCTGGTGAAGGTCAAGGCCGCGGCGCTCAATCGCGCCGACCTGACGACCGCGCGCGCGCTGCCGCACGGCAGCCACGGCGGGGCGGGCGCGGCGGTGGGACTCGAATGGGCGGGCGAGGTGGTCGCGTGCGGCGCGGAGGTCAAAGGCATCCGGCCGGGCGAGCACGTCATCTGCTCGGGTAATGGCGGCTATGCCGAATTCGCGGTGTGCGACTGGGGCCGCGTGCTGCCGAAGCCGAAGAACCTGACCTTCGAGGAGGGAGCGACCTTGCCGATCGGGCTCGCCACGCTGCACAACGCGTTGATCACCGCCGGCCGGCTCAAGCCGGGCGAGAGCGTGCTGATCCATGGCGCCAGCTCGGGCGTCGGGTTGATGGGTCTGCAGATCGCCAAGGCGTGGGGCGCCAGCCCGGTGATCGGCACCTCGACCAACGACGCCCGCCGCGCGCGCCTCAAGGAGTTCGGCGCCGACCTCGCCGTCGACCCGCGCGATCCGGCCTGGCCCGAGGAGGTGCTCAAGGCGACCGGTGGCAAGGGCGTCGATGTCGTGGTCGACATGGTGTCGGGCGACACCGTCGTGCCGAGCATGAAGGCGATGGCGCTGCTTGGCCGCCTGGTCAATGTCGGCCGGCTCGGCGGCAACAAGGGCGAGTTCGATTTCGACCTGCACGCGCTCAAGCGCATCGACTATATCGGCGTGACGTTCCGCACCCGCACGCTCGACGAGGTGCGCGAGATCACGCGCCGGATGCGGCAGGATCTGTGGGACAAGGTGGAGGCGGGCAAGCTCAAGCTGCCGATCGACCGGGTCTATCCGCTCGGCGAGGCGGTCGCCGCACAGGCCCACATGCGCGCCAACGGGCATTTCGGCAAGATCGTGCTGACGATGTGATCGGTCGATCCGATCGCGGACTTGAGACCAGACATGTCCCGAAAAGTGCACCTCACCTTCGCCTGCGGCGACTACGAGATCATGCGCGCGCTCAAGGAAGGCGTCGTGCGCCCGGAGGGCATCGAACTCACCGTGCTGACCGACATGGGACCGTCGCCGCGGCATTGGCGGTTCCTGCGCGGGCGCGAGTTCGACATCGCCGAAGTGTCGGGATCGGGCTATGTGGCGGCGCGCGACCGCGACCTGCCGTTTTGCGCCATCCCGGTGTTCCCGCACCGGCGCTTCCGCCACGGCTTCATTTTCATCAACACCGCAAAAGGCATCCACAAGCCGACCGATCTGATCGGCCGCAAGGTCGGCACCAAGGGCTATCTGTTCACCGCCGGCCTGTGGATGCGCGGCATCCTCGAGCACGACTACGGCGTGCCGGCAAAATCGATCCAGTGGCTGAGCGAGCTCGACGAGGACGTCAACTTCACCCCGCCGCCCGGCCTGAGCATCACGCAGGTGCCGCCGGACAAGTCGCTGGAGGACATGCTGGTCGCGGGCGAGATCGATGCATTGCTCTCGCCCGATCTGATCCGTCCGCTGATGAGCGGCGACCGGCGCGTCGGACGCCTGTTCCCGAACTACAAGCAGGAGGAGATGGCGTTCTACCAGCGCACCGGCATTTTCCCGATCATGCATGTCGTCGGCATCAAGCAGGAGATCGTGGAGAAATATCCCTGGGTGGCGATCAACATGTACAAGGCGTTCGAGCAGGCCAAGGCGCTGGCGATGGCGCGGATGGAGAACCCGCGCATCGTGCCGCTCGCCTGGTATCGCGAGGCCTGGGAGGAGCAGGAGGCGGTGCTCGGCAAGGACCCGTGGGAGTACGGATTGGGCGAGCGCAATGCCCGGAACTTCGAGCGGCTGGTGACCTACTCGCACGAACAGGGGCTGATCCGCCGGCGCATCCCGCTCGACGAGCTGTTTCTCACCGTGTCCGAGGGCAAGAAGCGCGGCGAGTTCCGGATCTAGCGTGGTCCCCGTGTCCCGGATGCGGTGCAGCGCGTAGCGCCTCTTGGCGCGAAGCGGTGCACCGCTGATCCGGGACCGCCACAAGCACTGAATTCTTGGCGGTCCCGGGTCTGCAACGCACCACTTCGCTTCGCTCGTGCTGCGCTGCGCCCGGGATACGAGAGGGAATAATTCAATCCCCCGGTGCGCTCGGCGTCGGCCAGTTGCGCTCGATACTTCACGGTCTTGATCACCTCCTTGACGACGCCGCAGAGCGGCAGGCTGAGCCGCGCGGCGTCCGCCTCCTTGAGCACGATGGTCATGTCCTTCTCCGCCCACGGCATCGGCTTCTCCTCCGGCCGCGTCGCCAGCGACCAGTTGCCGGCGCTGGAGTCGAGCAGCGCCGCGCGCAGCGTCTCGCGCTCGACGCCGAGCTTGCTGCGCGAGCTTGAAGCCCTCCTCGTTGGCCGAGATGCAGGCCCACAGGATGAGGTTGTTGACCATCTTGCCGACCTGGCCGGCGCCGACCGGACCGAGGTGATGGATCGAGATCGGCGAACGCCGAGAAGGCCGGCCGGCAGGCGTCGAACGCCGCGCTGTCGCCGCCGCCCATGATCAGCAGCTTGCCGGCCTGCGCCGCGCCTTCGCCGCGGCAGAGCGGGATGTCGAGCAGCGCGATCTTCGGCGAGCGGCCGGCAGCCGCGCCGCGATCTCGCTGCATGGTCTGCGGCGCGATGGTCGAGGCGATCGCGATCACGCTGCCGTCGCGCGCGCCGGCGAGCACGCCGTTCTCGCCGAACATCACGGCTTCCACTTCGGAGTCGAAACCGACCACGACGATGACGAGATCGCTCGCCGCCGCGACCGCCTTCGGCGAAGCGACCGTGCTGGATGCCGGCGGCCGCGGCCGCCTTCGATGCGCGGCCAGCGCGACGTCGTAGCCCGTCACCGCAAAGCCGCGCTCGCACCAGGTGCCGGCCCATCGGCAGGCCCATCTTGCCGAGCCCGATCAGGCCGACGCGGCGGATGTTCTCGGTGCTCACTGCGTCACCTCGTCCTGCTTGCGGGCTCGTCGCTCGCGCTGTGCGCAATGATACCGGATGTGCATCACGCCTTCGCGCATTGAATTCAAAGCATCATGAACATGCATGCGAGGAGGACACGTGAAGCGCTCGTCTGCTCAGCGTCTGCTCGCCACTGCGCTGGTCATCGTCCGGCATTCGCGCGGCGCCCGCCGCCGCGCAGGACTGGCCGACACAAGCCGGTGCGCATCGTCAACACCTTCGCGCCCGGCGGCGCCGCCGACTTTCTCGCGCGCACCGTCGCCGACAATCTCTCGACCAGCGTTCGGCCAGCAGTTCTTCGTCGAGACGCGCCCCGGCGCGGCCGGCGCGATCGGCGTCAACTCGGTGGTGGCGACGCCGCCCGACGGCTACAATTTCGTCATCACCAACATCACCATGCTGGTGCTGGCGCCGATCACCAATCCGAAGCTCGGCTATCAATCCGGATCGCGACCTCACCAACATCGCCTATCTCGGCGGCTCGCCGATCGTGCTGTCGGTGAACGCGAAGAGCGACGATCAAGACGCTCGCCGATTTCGTCGCGCACGGCAAGAAGAGCGCCAAGCCGATGACCTATTCGTCGTCCGGCGTCGGCAGCAGCGGGCATCTGTTCGGCGAGACTCTTCGGCCAGCAAGGCTCGGCATCAAGGTCGAGCACGTGCCCTACAAGGGCGCGGCGCAGGGCCTGACTCGATCTGGTCGGCGGTCACATCATGTTCTCGGCGCAGACCGTGACGTCGACGGCGGCGCAGATGCGCGGCGGCACGCTGCGCGGCATCGCGGTCACCTCCAAGGAGCGCATGCCCGACTATCCCGACATGCCGACCTTCACGGAGCTCGGCCATCCCGGAGTTCGACAAGCCGATCTGGTTCTCGCTGTCGGCGCCCAAGGGGCTGCCCGACGCGATCCTGCGACAAGATGAACGCGAGATCAACAAGATCATGACCGCGCCGGCGATGCAGCGAGCGCATGCGGCAGGAGGGCATGGTCGTCGAAGCGATGACGCCGGCGCAGCTCGCGCAGCTGATCGAGAACCGAGACGCGGTTCTGGCGCCCGGCGATCGAAAAGGCCGGGCTGATGCAGAAGCGACGAGCGTGCACGGCGCGGTGCGCGACGTCTACCGTCTTCCTGATCCGGAACGTCAGCACCTTCCTTCGCCTTCGACTGGCCTCGAGCTTGTCGCCGGTCTGGTTGAGCAGGTTCGGGATGTCGATGGTGGTGAGCGGGTCGGTGCATTCGATCACCAGCAGGTCGCCGCTGGCCATGGCGCGCGAGCGCCTTGCGCGTGCGCAGCGCGGGCAGGGGACATTTGAGCCCGCGCAGATTCATGGTCTTTTCGGCCATTGTGCCGCTTTCCGTCCTCCGCCGCGCGGGTCGCTGACCCGGCCTTGCGCTGAAATCGCCGGATGCCACGCCCATTCGCGAAGCATGGCACTATATACTCGCCTGCAGATGGACGATGGAACCGAATCGCAGCAACGCATCACGCGGCTGACGCCGCTCGCCGACGTGCTCGCGTGCATCGAGCGGACGGTCGCGCCGGTCGCGCCGCGCGCGGTCGCGATCGCGGCCGCGGTGGGCCGCGTGCTGGCGGAGGACGTGATCGCGGGCCGCCCGCCCGCCGGCGGCGCGGGCGCTGCGCGACGGCTACGCGGTGCGCGCCGGAGCTCATCACCGATGCCAGCTCCTATGCGCCCGCGCCGCTGCCGGCGCGCCGACGCGCGTCGACGTCGGCGAGCCGATTGCCGCCGGCACCGACGCGGTCGCGCCGCTCGATGTCGTGGTCGTGCGCGGCGATCGCGCGGAGATCATCGCGGCGGTGGCGGCCGGCGACGGCGTGCTGCCGGCGGGCGCCGACGCCGTGCCGGCGATCGCCGCTGGCGCGGGCGGGCGAGCGCCTGACCCGCATCCAGGCTCGCGATGCTGGTCGCGGCGGGCGTGCGGCGGGTGGCGGTCCGCGAGCCGCGTCTGCGTCTGGTGCGATCCCGCGCGGCGGACGATGCCGTGCTCGATGCCGCCATGCGATCTGCTCGCGCGGCGAGATCGCCGCCGCAGGCGGGCGCGTGCTGTCCGCGCAGGCAGGCGCGGGCCACGTGAGCCTCGACGCAGGCGCTGGCGGACGACGGCGCGGACGCCGCTCATCGCCATCGGCGGCACCGGCAGCGGGCAGCACGACGCGAGCGTGCGCACGCTCGCGCGCCTCGGCCGCGTCGAGGCGCACGGCATCGCGCTCTCGCCCGGCGAGACCGCGGCGTTCGGCTTCGTCGGGCAGCGGCCCGGTGCTGCTGCTGCCGGGCCGGATCGATGCGGCACTCGCGGTCTGGCTCACGATCGGGCGGCAGCTGCTGGCGCGGCTGTCGGCCAGCACCGACGACGGCGACCGGCAACCAGCGGCGACGCTCGCGCGCAAGGTCGCGTCGCCGCTCGGGCTCGCCGAGGTCGTTCCGGTGCGGCTGATGCGACGGCGAGGCCGAACCCATAGCCTCGGGCTATTGGCCGCTGTCGGCGCTCGCGCAGGCCGACGGCTGGATTCTGGTGTCCGCCCGACAGCGAAGGATATCCGGCCGGACGCCGAGGTCATGGTAAGACCGTGGCCATGAGCGATCGTTCGCCGCAGCAACTGTCTCACGCCGAGCAGCGACCTGTTCGCCGCGATCCGCCGCGCCGCGCGGCAGGAGCAGTTCCTCGAAGTGGTCTCGGCCGAGGAGGCGCGCGCGCGCTTCGCGCGCCATCTCGATCTGTCGCCGCTCGCCGGCGAGGCGCGTCGCGCTCGCCGCGGCGCTCGGGCGCGTGCTCGCGCACGACGTGACCGCGCCGATCGACGTGCCGCCGTTCGACCGCTCCAACGTCGACGGCTTCGCGCTGCGCGCCGCCGACACCGACGGCGCGAGCGACACCGCGCCGCGGCGTCTGCGGCTCAATGGCGAGGTCGTCGTCTGCGGCCATGCGCCGGCGCTCGACGTCGCGCCCGGCACCGCGACCACGATCGCGACCGGCGGCGTGGTGCCGCGCGGCGCCGACGCGGTGGTGATGGTCGAGCAGACCGAGCTGGTCGAAGACCGGCGCGACGCCGGCGATCGACGTGCGCCGCGCCGGCGCGCGCCGGGCCAGTTCATCTCCTATGCCGGCTCCGACATTGCGCGCGGCGAGATCGTGCTGCGCCGCGGCACGCGCATCGGCTCGCGCGAGATCGGCATGCTGGCGGCCTGCGGCATCGCCGAGGTCGACGTGGTGCGCCGGCCGCGCGTCGCGGTGCTCTCGACCGGCGACGAACTGGTGCCGCCGGGCGGCCGCTGCGCGCCGGCGGCGGTCTACGACAGCAACGGCGCGATCGTCGCGGCGGCGGTCATGGAGGCGGGCGGCGAGCCGGTGCCGTTCGGCGCATTCCCGGACGACGAGGACGCGCTCGAGCGCGCGATCCGCGCGGCGCTCGACACTTGCGACATGGTGCTGCTCTCGGGCGGCACCTCGAAGGGCGCGGGCGATCTCTCGCATCGCGTCGTGTCGCAGCTCGGCGCGCCCGGCATCCTCGTGCACGGCGTCGCGCTCAAGCCCGGCAAGCCGCTCTGCCTCGCGGTGGTCGAGGGCAAGCCGCTCGCGGTGCTGCCGGGATTTCCCGACCTCGGCGATCTTCACCTTCCACGCCTTCGTCGCGCCGGTGATCCGCGCCGCGCCGGCCTGCCGCCGGAGGCCGCGCGCACGATCGAGGCCGACGTGCCGGTGCGCATCGCGTCCGAGCTCGGCCGCAAGGAATTCGTGCTGGTCGCGCTGGTCGCGGGCGAGGACGGGCCGGTCGCGTTCCCGACCGCCAAGGGCTCGGGCTCGGTGACGAGCTTCTCGCAGGCCGACGGCTTTCTCGAGATCGACGCGCTCGCGTCCGCGCTCGACGCCGGCACGCGCGCCGACGGTGACGCTGATCGGGCAGGCGGCGGCGATGCCCGATCTCGTCGTCATGGGCAGCCAACGACATCGCGCTCGACATCGTGGTCGGCGCGCTCGCGGAGCAGGGCTTCACGCGCGCGCACCATCGCGGTCGGCAGCCTCGGCGGCGTGGCGGCGGCCGAGCGCGGCGAATGCGACCTCGCGCCGGTGCATCTGGTCGATCCCGCGAGCGGCGTCTACAACGCGCATCTGCTGCGCCCGGGCCTCGCGCTGGTGAAGGGCTGGCAGCGCATGCAGGGCTTCGTGCTTCCGCACGGGCGATGCGCGCTTCGAGGGCCGCACCGCCGCCGAGGCGGTCGCGGCCGCGCTCGCCGACCCGGACTGCCTGATGGTCAACCGCAATGCCGGCGCCGGCACGCGCGTGCTGATCGACCAGCTGCTCGCGGGCGCGCGCCCGCCCGGCTACACGCAACCAGCCGCGCTCGCACAACGCGGTCGCCGCCGCGGTGGCGCAGGGCCGCGCCGACTGGGGCATCGCGATCGCGCCGGTGGCGGAACTCTACGGCCTCGGCTTCCTGCCGATCGCGCCGGAGGACTACGATTTCCTGCTGGTGGAAAGCCGCCGCGACCGGCCGGCGGTGCAGGCCTTCCTCGCCGCGCTGCGCGACGAGGCGCGTGCGCGCACACATCCGCGCGCTCGGCATGCGCCCCGCCGATGCCTGATTTCGTGTGTACAGTCGCGATGATGGCTCGCGTTCGCATCTCCTGGTCGCTCGTCGCTCGCTGCATCTGCAGCCGCCGCCGCGGCGCACGCGCAATTGCGCGGCCACGGCGGGCCGGTGCGCGCGCTCGCGATCTCGCCCGACGGCAAGCACGGCGATCTCCGGCAGCTTCGACACCTCGGCGATCCGCTGGTCGCTGCAGAAGAACGCCGCCGAGCAGGTGCTGCGCTTCCACGACGGCGCGGTCAACGCGGTGGCGCTGCTCGCGCGACGGCCGCATCGCGACCAGCGGCGAGGACGCGCGCATCGCGATCTGGAAGCCGGGCGCGCCGCAGCCCGTCGCCGTGCTCGAAGGCCACACGGCGCCGGTGGTCGCGCTCGCGGTGTCGCCGGACGGCACGCACGCTCGCCTCGGCGTCCTGGGATCACACCGCGCGGCTGTGGCCGCTCGCCGGCGGCGCGCCGCGCGTGCTCGACGGCCACACGCAGAACGTCAACGGCGTCGCCTTCACGCCCGACGGCACGTCGCGTGGTCACCGCCGGCTACGACGCGACCTTGCGCATCTGGCCGCTCGCGGGCGGCGCGCCCGCAGATCGTCACGCTGCCGACGCCGCTCAACACCGTCGCGGTCGCGCCCGACGGCGAGATCGTCACCGCCGGCGCCGACGGCAAGGTCTATTTCCTCGCCGCCGACGGGCGAGCTCAAAGGCGAGATCGAGGTCGGCGCGGCGCCGATCATCGCGGTCGCGATCTCCGCCGACGGCAAGCTCGTCGCCGCCGCCGGCATCCGCGGCTCGGTCGCGATCATCGATCGCGCCACGCGCAAGCTCGAGCGCACGCTGGTCGGGCCCGGCCTGCCGGTGTGGTCGGTGGCGTTCTTCCCCGACAGCCGCACGCTGCTCACCGGCGGCACCGATCGCATGATCCGGCGCTGGGATGCGGTCACCGGCGAGCCGATCGGCGACGGTGCGTCGCTCGGCGCGCCCGAGGATCCGCTCGCCGCCTATGCCGGCGATCCCGGCGCCGAGGTGTTTCGCGCCTGCGTCGCCTGCCACACGCTCAACGCCGAACGATGGCGAGCGCGCCGGCCCGACGCTCGCCGGCATTTTCGGGCGCAAGATCGCGACGCTGCCGGGCTACAATTTCTCCGAGGCGCTGCAAGAAGCTCGACATCGTCTGGACGCCGGAGACGGTGTCGAAGCTGTTCGAGGTCGGGCCCAACGACCTACACGCCCGGCACCAAGATGCCGGAGCAGAAGATCGGCTCGCGCGACGATCGCGCGGCGCTGATGCGGTTCTTGGAGAAGGCGACCAACGGACAATAGCCGCCGTGGGTGCCGCGCTCATGCCATCGCCCTTCTGCCATCCGCTTGCGCTCCTCGCGCTCGCGCAGATAGTCCTCGGTCGTGCGCACATTCGGGCGCGCCGGCGCGCCGTAGGGATCGAAGTCGCTCTTCGGTGACGGCGATCACGCGGCAGTCCTCGCACATCTTGAGCACGTCGAGCCGCTGCGCCGGCGCCCTTGAACATCCAGTGCTTGCCTTCGAGCTTGGCCGATCACGCGCTCGATCGTGCTCTTGACGCCGAACGGCTTGTCGCAGCGGATGCAGCGGAACGGCTCCTCCTGCTTGAGCACGCGCGCCGGCGCGGTGGCGGCGCGGAAGTCGAGCTGCGGCTTGAGCGTGATCACCTTCTCCGGGCAGGTCGCCTTGCACAGCCCGCACTGCACGCAGGCGTCCTCGGCGAAGCGCAGCATCGGCCGCTCGGGATCGTCGCCCAGCGCGCCGGTCGGGCAGGCCGAGACGCAGGCGAGGCAGAGCGTGCAGCCCTCGACGTTGAGCTCGACCGTGCCGAACGGCGCGCCCGCGGGCAGCGCCACCACGTCGACCGGCGCGGGCGCCGCGCGCTGCAGTTCGCGCAGCGCGAGCCGCATGACGTCGCGCTTGCCGCCGACCGGCAGGAAGCTCGCCGGCCGCGGCGCGGCGTCCTGCGGCGCGATCGCGCGCAGCGCCTCGCCGAGCGCGTCGGGATCGTCGGTCTCGATCGTGGCGACGCGGCCGGCGCCGAAGCCGAGGCCGGCGAGGATCGGCTCGGCGAGCGCCAGCGTGCTGGTGCAGGCCGGTCGACGTCGTGGCGCGGCTTCGCGCGCAGCAGGAAGCGCACCGCCGACGCGCCATAGGCGAAGGCCGCGGCGATCGCCTCGAGCCCGACCTGCGTCACCTCGTTGACCGCGAGCGGCAGCACGTTCGCCGGCAGGCCGTCGCCGAAGCGCGCCAGCGCGTCGATCAGCGGCGTGCCGTGCGCGTCGTCGTGCAGCAGCACGACCGGGCGCCGTGCCGCCGGCCTCGCGATAGGCGGTGAGCAGCGCGCGCAGCCGGCGCATCAGCGCGTCGGCCGGCGGCAGCGCGTAGGACGCCGCGCCGGTCGGGCAGACCGCCGCGCATTGCCCGCAGCCGGCGCAGATGTGCGCGTCGATCGCGACGTGATCGCCGGCGGGCGCGATCGCGCCGGTCGGGCAGAGGTCGAGGCAGCGGTTGCAGCCGACGATCTTCGAGCGCGAATGCGCGCAGATGTCCGCGGTGAAGGTCGATGTAGCGCGGCTTGTCGAAGGTGCCGATGAGGTCGCGCGCCTTCAGCACCGCCGCAGCACCGCGGCGCGGATCGCCGGGATCGGCGCGCAGATAGCCGTCGCGCAGGTCGGCCGCGGTGAACAGCGGCGCGCCGCCGGAGAGGTCGAGCACGATGTCGCAGCGCGACACCGCGCCGTTCTTGCGCCGGCGCCGAAGGTCGAGCGCGCCGCGCGACGACGGCGCCGGCTGCGCATAGTCGTCGACGGTGAGCTCGAAGGCGCCGAGATGGCCCTTGGCGGCGCGGATCGTGCCCTTGCACCACCGGGAAATCGGTGACGCGCGGCGGCGCCACGTCGGCGGGCGGCTTGATCAGCACGGTGACGTCGAGATGGTCCTTGAGCAGGCTGGCCGCCTCGATCGCGCGCTCGTCGCGGCCGTAGATCAGGATCACGCCCTCGCTGTTGAAGCTGACGAACGGAATGTCGGGCGCGGGCTCGGCGGCGGCCGCGATCAGCGCCGCCATCTTCGGACCGGCCGCCGCGGCATCGCTCGACCAGCCGGCGGTCTCGCGGATGTTGACGAAGCGGATCGGCGGCGTCGCGCGGTTCTCGGCGACCTCGGCGAACAGCGGCGCCTCCTGCGTGCAGGCGACGGTGAGCGGCTCGCCGGCGGCCGCGGCCGCGCGGAACCGCTCGAGCTCGGCGCGGCAGAGCTGACGCGCGGTCGTGACCTCGCGCGCCGCGGCAGCCGCGCTTCACCGCGCGCGCGTCGAGCGGCATCGTGTCTTCGCACGAGCAGATCAGGATGGTGCGCGGGCTCTCGGCCATCTTGCTTTCCGAGCGTCAACCTTGGTGCCGTCATCCTGAGGTGCCCGCGCGGAGCGCGGGCCTCGAAAGATGCGAGCTCTGAGCGGGGCTGCATCCTTCGAGGCTCGGCCTTCGGCCGAGCACCTCAGGATGACGGGATCGGAACGAGACACATGCACTGGTTTCGGCCTAGCTCTGGCCACCGCGTACGCAGGTTATAATGATTACAAAGAAAAATCGCCACTCCGGGAGCCTGAATGCCGCTCGACACCGGCAGCCGCCTGCGCACGTCGTCGAAGCCCGCGCTCGATCTGCCGCCGCCGTTCCGGCTCGTGACGTTGCGCGAGGTCGGCGACGCCTTCGCGCATGCGACCGCGATCGCGGCCGAGGAGGGCGCCGGCACGCTGGTCTATGTCGGGCGCTTCGATCTCGCCGAGTTCGCCGTCGTGCTGGAGCCGGACGAGCCGCTGCGGACCGCGCGGCGCGCGCTCTATGCCGGGCTGGCCGCGCTCGCCGATGCGCTCGCGGTCCATGCGCCGCCCGAGAAGCCGATCACCTTCGACTGGCCCGACGCGATCCGCGTCGACGGCGGGCTCGTCGGCGGCGCGCGGCTCGCCTGGCCGGACGGCGCCGACGAGAACGAGCCGCCGCCGTGGCTGGTGTTCGGCGCCATGATCCGCACCGTCGCGATGGGCGAGGACGAGCCGGGCCTGCGCCCGCTGTCGTCGGCGCTCGAGGAGGAAGGCTTCGACGATCTCGGCTCCGGCCGGCTGGTCGAGAGCTTCGCGCGCCATCTGATGGTCGCGATCGACGCCTGGCAGGAGAAGGGCTTCGGCGAGGTCGCGAAGAACTATCTCGCGCGGCTCACGCCCGGAGAAGGGCGCTGCGCCGCGACATCGACGACAACGGCGATCTCCTGGTGCGGCGCATGGCGGCAAGGCCGAGGCCGAGCGGCACTCGCTCGTCGCGCGCGCTCGCGCGCGCCGTCGTGGCTCGATCCGGCGACCGGAGGGCCGACGCACGTGAAGCTGCTGCGCACCATCCGGCTCGATCCCTCCGACACGTTCGTGTTCGAGCGCGCCGCCGAGCCGGGCGAATGGGCGGTGTCGGGCGCGTTCATGTTCGCGGACGCCGATCCGGCGACGCTCGACGGCAAGGAGCGCGCGGCCTTCCGCGGCGGCTTCCTCGGCGTGCCGTCGCTCGGCTGGTCGACGCTGGTGCAGATCGTCGAGGCGAGCGAGGACGACCGCGCCGCGCTGGTCGAGATGCTGGCGCAGGCAACTTGCACGACCGACTTCGGCGCGCCCGATCTCGCCGCCGCGCGAGCGCCGCGGCCGAGGAGGAGGTCGCATTCGCGGCCTCGCTCTGCGATCATCCGCGCGACACGCTGATCGCGGTGCACCGCACGCTTCGAGGACGGCGAGATCCGCGAAGCCTTCCGCACGCTTGCGTCCGCGCGGCGAGCGCAAGCCGATGCGGGCCTTCTCGCTTCCTCGACGTCGAGGGCGAGGAGGAGCCCGGCGAGACGGTCGATCTCGCGGCGCTGGCGAAGGCCGGCCGAAGATCGCAGCGGGCACGACGCATGAGAGACGAGACCTGACGCATGAACGACTTCTGGCTCTCCTGCGGGCACCATCTGCTCGACCGCGACGACGGCGGCGGGCTCGTCGTCACCGACGAGTTCCTCAAGGCCTATCTGGCGCGGCCCGAGCTCACTCCGCCGCCCGACGCCTGCGTGGTCGAGCGCACGCTGCACGCGGCGCTGCTGACCGATCCGCGCCGGCCGGTCGACGCCGACGGAGATCGCCGCGATCGCGGATGCGCGATGCGCGCGAGAACTGGGCGGTGATGGTCGCATTCCGCGATCATCTCATCGGCGCACCGGACCATCGAGGCGGCCTATCTCGCATCTCGTGCGCCACGGCGTCGGCCGCACGCCGCCGCTGTTCGTCAACCAGCTCGTGCACGTCGATCCTGCGCAACATGCTCGACGGCTGCGACGATGCCTTCATGCTGCGCGCGGCGGAGCTGTTCTTCCGGCCGCAGCGGCTGACCGCGCATGAGGGCTCGCTGATCGCCGCCGACGAGGAGACGGTCGCGGGCGCCAACGCGCAGCCGGTCTCGCCGCTCGTCTCCATGCTCGGCCTGCCGGCGCCGAGCCGAGATCGACGTGCTCAACGACGACAATGCCGCGAGCTATTGGGAGCGCAGCGACCAGTTCGACATGGCGCTCGATCTCACCGCCGGCCGGCGCGGGCTGGCCGCGCTGGGCGAGGTGATCGCGCGCTGGGTCGACGCATCTGCTCGCGGTCGAGGTCGCGGTCGAGCCGCTGATCGAGGCGCAGCGACGTCAATCTCACCTGGTATGTCGGCCTCGACGCCGAGGCGCACCGCGATCGGCGACGCGCTGTGGAACGGCGAAGAGCTCGACGATGCGCGCGCGCGACCGCATCGTCGGGCTCTACCGGCTGACCTTCCGCGATCCGGACGTCGTGCTGGACAAGGCCCGGGGCGAGCCCATCTATCTGATCATGGCGATGACGCCGGAGCGGACGCTGCGCATGAAGCCGCAGAATCTCGTGACCGGCCTGCCGATCCGCCATCTGGAGGCGGTGTCGTGAGCGTCGCGCCTGCGCTCGCGCGCATTCCGGTCGGCGTCGTGGTCGAGCGGCGCAAGGCGCAAAGTCCCTGGATCGACTTCACCTGGCAGCCGGTGACGGTGCTGGTCGGCGTGCCGGAGGCGGCGCCGTGGACGAAGCTGTCGGGCGACGGCGACGACGCGACGTTCTATGCCGGCACGGCCGAGATCGCGCTCTATCGCACCGAGACCGGCGAACTACCGCGACAATCTCGCGACCGGCGCGCCGCTGCTGTGGGTCGCGCTGCGGCCGACCGGGGTCGAGCCGCCCTACGAGGTCTTCGCCGTCACCGCCGATCCGGCCGAGGGCGAAGCCTTGACCGAAGCCGGCGACGATCTGGTCGACGTGGTGCCGATGCCGGAGGCGGTGCGCGCGATCGTCGAGGCGTTCGTCGCCGAGCACCACGTCGAGCGGCCGTTCGTGCAAGCGCAAGCGCGACCGCGCCGATCCGCGAGGCGCTGGCGCGCCGCGGCCCGCTGCCGAAGGAGCGCGACGAATGAGCGAGCCGGAAGACTTTCTGGCGCGCTGGTCGCGCCGCAAGCGCGACGCCGCCGAAGAGGCCGCGACAAGCACGCCGCGCCGGCACCGGCCGTGCCCGTCACGCCGGCCGAAAGCGCGGACAAGGCGGAAGCCGACAAGCCGCGCGAATCGTCGGCCGCGCAGGATGCAGGATCGGCAAGCCCGAGCCGCCGTTCGATCTCACGCAGCTGCCGTCGCTCGAATCGATCACCGCCGAGACCGACATCCGCGCCTTCCTGGCGCCCGGCGTGCCGGCCGAGCTCTCGCGTGCGGCGCTTCGCCGCGCGTGGGCCGCCGATCCCGCGATCCGCGATTTCGTCGGGCTCGCCGACTACGCCTGGGATTTCACCGCGCCCGACGCGATGGCGGGCTTCGGGCCGCTCGAGATGACCGACGAGCTTCGCCGCGCAGGTGATGCGACATGGTCGGCGACGGGCTCGAGCCCGGAACCCGGCGAGCACCCCGAGCCGCACCGCGCCGACCGCGCAGGACGCGCCGGCCTCGATTGAAACCGCGACGGAATTGGTCGCGCCGGTCGGCAAGCAGCCCGCCGAGCAGAACCTTGCCGATGATGGCACGAGCCAAGTTGAGGCTGTGAATAGCGACGTTAAATCGCGCAGCCGCGATGAATTGATCGCAGCGCAACAAGATCATTACTGCAGTGCAGCATAGTCCGGAAAAAGCTGAAGACCAGCCGGATATTTGTGCAGCGCTCGTCACGGCCGCGCACTACCAAAGTAATGTTCCGGCTCATAGCCTGAGACTATTGACCCTGGCGCCGTCCCGGGCAGTACTTTTGCCGTTTCAATAGAACTAGATAATAAACAGCCCAAGAGCAGCGTTCGCCCATGCGGGATCCGGGCCTCGACGAAGCGATCCGCGCCGCCGGCGGCGTCGGCGCGCTTGCCCGCAAAATAGGCATTTCGCAGCCTTCGGTTTCCAACTGGTCGCACATTCCCGCCGAGCGGGTGCTGTCGGTCGAGGCGGTGACCGGCGTGAGCCGCGCGGTCTTGCGGCCCGATCTCTACGCCGAGCACCCCGGCACCGGCGGCGACCTCGACGAGGTCGATGCCGCGCGCGCGCAGGAATACGCGCTGCTCGCGGCGCTGCTCGCGCGCGCGCCCGACCAGGCGCTGCTCGATCGCCTGGCCGCGCCTGCGCGGCGATGCGACCCCGCTCGGCGTCGCGCATGCGGCGCTCGCCGAGGCCGCGAGCCGCACCACTGCCGAGCGCGTCGAGCGCGAGTATTTCAATCTCTTCATCGGGCTCGGGCGCGGCGAGCTGCTGCCCTACGGCTCGTACTATCTCACCGGCTTCCTGCACGAGCGGCCGCTGGCGCGCCTGCGCGAAGGCCTGGCCCAGCTCGGCATCGAGCGCGCGCGAGGGCCAGGCCGAGCCCGAGGATCACGCGGCGATCCTGTGCGAGATCATGGCCGGGCTGGTGAACCGGCCGTTTGCCGGCGCCCGCGGGCGCCGATCGCGAGCTGTTCGAGAAGCATCTCGCGCCGTGGATCGGGCGCTTCTTCGCCGATCTGGAGCGCGCCGAGGCGGCCGACTTCTACCGCCGGGTCGGCACGCTCGGCCGGGTGTTCATCGAGATCGAGACCGAGGCCTTCGCGCTGCCGTCGTGACCGGCGCCGGGCAAGAAACGGAAATCGAGGAGACGGAGGGTGACGCGATGAAGAACCAGACCAAGGGCAAGCTCGGGCGTCGTGAGTTCCTTCGCACGCTTGGGCGCGGGCGCCGGCGTCGCGGTCGCGAGCGCCGGGCCGCTCGCCGGCGAGGCGCGCGCCGACACCGAGACGCAACGATGAGAAGCGCAAGGCCCGCTACAAGGCAAACTCGAACACGTGAAGACCTTCTATCGCGTCAACCGGTATCCGCGAGCTGAG
Source organism: uncultured Alphaproteobacteria bacterium (assembly GCA_963755305.1). GTDB lineage: Bacteria > Pseudomonadota > Alphaproteobacteria > Rhizobiales > Xanthobacteraceae > VAZQ01. The sequence goes on from CAVWJL010000001.1 coordinate 176,961, forward strand.
GAGGCGCCCATGCTGATCAAGCGAACCGAACGTCAGGCTCGCCGCGGCTCGCTCGCCGGCGCGCTGCAAGGCCAATCGAACGGCGGTCTCGACCGCCGCGCCTTCCTGCGCCGCTCCGGCCTCGCCGCCGGCGGCCTCGCCGCGCTCGGCGCGCTGCCGCTCGCCAGCGTCCGCAAGGCGGAAGCCGGGCCTCCGCCGGCCGCCGGCGCGCCGGTCACCATCCGCAAGAACATCTGCACGCACTGCTCGGTCGGCTGCACCGTCATCGCCGAAGTGTCGAACGGCGTGTGGATCGGCCAGGAGCCGGGCTGGGACAGCCCGATCAACCGCGGCTCGCATTGCGCCAAGGGCGCGGCGGTGCGCGAACTCGTGCACGGCGACCGCCGCCTGAAATATCCGATGAAGCTCGTGAACGGCCAGTGGACCCGGATCTCCTGGGACACGGCGATCAACGAGATCGGCGACAAGCTGATGGAGATCCGCGACAAGTCCGGCGCCGATTCGGTCTACTGGCTCGGCTCCGCCAAGTTCTCCAACGAAGGCGCCTATCTCAACCGCAAGTTCGCCGCGTTCTGGGGCACCAACAACTCCGATCACCAGGCGCGCATCTGCCATTCGACCACCGTCGCCGGCGTGGCCAATACCTGGGGCTACGGCGCGATGACCAACAGCTACAACGACATCCGCAATGCCAAGACCATGATCATCATGGGCGGCAATCCGGCGGAAGCGCATCCGGTGTCGCTGCAGCATCTGCTCGAAGGCAAGGAGCTCAACGGGCGAACTTCATCGTGATCGATCCGCGGCTGACGCGCACGGCCGCGCACGCCACCGAGTACGTGCGCATCCGCTCCGGCACCGACATCCCGGTGATCTGCGGCATGCTGCTGGCACATCTTCAAGAACGGCTGGGAGGACAAGCAGTTCATCGAGCAGCGCGTCTACGGCATGGACGACATCCGCAAGGAAGTCGAGAAGTGGACGCCGGAGGAGGTCGAGCGCGTCACCGGCGTGCCGGGCGCGCAGCTCGAGCGCGTCGCCAAGATGTTCGCGACGCAGAAGCCCTCGACGCTGATCTGGTGCATGGGCGCGACCCAGCACACGGTCGGCACCGCCAACGTGCGCGCGTTCTGCATCCTGCTGCTCGCCACCGGCAATGTCGGCGGCTTCGGCACCGGCGCCAACATCTTCCGCGGCCACTGCAACGTGCAGGGCGCGACCGACCTCGGCCTCGATATCGTGACGCTGCCGCTCTACTACGGCCTGGTCGAAGGCGCGTGGCGGCACTGGTGCCGGGTCTGGGAGGTCGACTACGACTGGTTCGTCGACCGCTTCGACAAGTCCACGGCGGCGGACGGCAAAGTCACCAACACGATGAAGACGCCCGGCATCCCGTCGACGCGCTGGTTCGACGCCACGCTCTGCCGCAAGAAGGACGTGTCAGCAGAAGGACAACCTCAAGGCCATGATGGTGTTCGGTCACGGCGGCAACACCGTGACGCGCATGCCGGAGGCGGCAGAAGGGCATCGAAAAGCTCGAGCTGCTGGTGGTCGCCGATCCGCATCCGACCACCTGGGCGGCGCTGCGCCGAGCGCAAGAACGGCACCTACCTGCTGCCGATCTGCACCAGTTCGAGACTGCGGGCTCGCGCACCGCGTCGAACCGCTCGATCCAGTGGGGCGAGCAGGTCGTCAAGCCGATCTTCGAGTCGAAGGACGACTACGAGGTGATGTATCTCCTCGCCAAGAAGCTCGGCTTCGCCGACCGCGATGTTCAAGAACATCAAGGTCGAGAACAACGTGCCGGTGGCCGAGGACATCCTGCGCGAGATCAATCGCGGCGGCTGGTCGACCGGCTACTGCGGCCAGTCGCCCGAGCGGCTGAAGTCGCACATGGCGAACCAGAAAGACTTCGACCTGCTCACGCTGAAGGCCACCGACCGGCCCGAACAAGGGCGACTACTACGGCCTGCCGTGGCCGTGCTGGGGCACGCCGGAGTTCAAGCATCCCGGCACGCCGCTGCTCTACAACACCAACCTGCTCGATCATGGAGGGCGGCGGCACGTTCCGGGCGCGCTTCGGCGTGGAGCGGGAGGAGACGCTGCCGGACGGCACCAAGCGCAAGGTCAGCCTGCTCGGCAACGGCTCTTACTCCAAGGACTCCGAGATCAAGGACGGCTATCCCGAGTTCACCTCGGCGTGCTCAAGAAGCTCGGCTGGGACAAGGACCTGACCGAGGCGGAGCTCGCCACGATCAGCAAGATCAATCCGGCCAACGCCCGACGCGCGTGTCCTGGTCGATCGATCTGTCGGGCGGCATCCAGCGCGTCGCCATGGAGCACGGCTGCATCCCCTACGGCAACGGCAAGGCGCGCGCCAATGCGTTCGGACCTGCCCGACGCCGATCCCGATGCACCGCGAGCCGATCTACACGCCGCGGCCCGACCTCGTCGCCAAGTATCCGACGCTGCCCAACGCGCGTGCAGTTCCGCGTGCCGAACGTCGGCTTCGACGTGCAGAAGGCGGCGGTCGACAAGGGCGTCGCCAAGCAGTTCCCGCTGATCCTCACCTCCGGCCGGCTGGTCGAGTACGAAGGCGGCGGCGAGGAGACCCGCTCCAACAAGTGGCTCGCCGAGCTGCAGCAGGACATGTTCATCGAGATCAATCCTGCCGACGCGGCCGAGCGCGGCATCAAGGACGGCGCCTGGGTCTGGGTCACGGGCGCCGAGATGCGACTCGCAAGGCGCCGCATGAAGGCGCTGGTGACCGAACGCGTCGGCAAGGGCGTGACCTGGTGTCCGTTCCACTTCGCCGGCTGGTTCCAGGGCGTCGATCAGCGCGGCAACTATCCGAAGGGAGCCGATCCGATCGTGCTCGGCGAGAGCGTCAACAGTCTCACCACCTACGGCTTCGATCCGGTCACCGGCATGCAAGAACCCAAGGCCACGCTCTGTCAGGTCAGAGCGGCATAAGGAGCAGCGACCATGGCTCGTATGAAATTCCTCTGCGACGCCGATCGTTGCATCGAGTGCAACGCCTGCGTCACCGCCTGCAAGAACGAACACGAAGTGCCGTGGGGCATCAATCGCCGGCGCGTCGTCACCATCAACGACGGCAAGCCGGGCGAGCGCTCGGTCTCCATGGCCTGCATGCATTGCACCGACGCGCCCTGCGCGTCGGTGTGCCCGGTGAACTGCTTCTACACCACCGCCGACGGCGTGGTGCTGCACTCCAAGGATCTGTGCATCGGCTGCGGCTATTGCTTCTACGCGTGCCCGTTCGGCGCGCCGCAATATCCCAAGGTCGGCAACTTCGGCTCGCGCGGCAAGATGGACAAGTGCACGTTCTGCGCGGGCGGGCCGGAGGCGGACGGGTCGCAGGCCGAATACGTCAAGTACGGCGCCAACCGTCTGGCCGAAGGCAAGCTGCCGCTGTGCGCCGAGATGTGCTCGACCAAGTCGCTGCTGGCCGGCGACGGCGAGATCATCGCCCAGATCTACAAGGAGCGCGTGGTCAAGCGCGGCTACGGCTCCGGCGCCTGGGGATGGAAGACCGCCTATCGCGAGACGATCGCGACGTAAGGTTGCTCAATCGGCCGTCGGGCGGCGCCGCGGGAGACGGCGCGCCGCCCGTGTTACCCGAAAGAATACGAAGCAGGCGAACAAGAAGAATCAAAACCCCAGGAGGGACGGGCATGTCGAGGATTGTTACGCACATCCGGTTGCTGGCCGGCGCGCTGGCGCTCGCATTCATCGTCACCGTGGCGGCACCGGCGTATGCCCAGCAAGGCAATCCGGACGGTTCGGTCAATCCGACGGCGAGCTCGGTGAAGGAAGATCAGCTCCTGCAGCAGCTCAAGCAGATCCAGGGGCGCGGCACGCTGCCGGATGCAGAAATCCAGCATCATCGAGCAGCCCGCCGGCCGCGACTGGCGCTATTTCCACGAGGTGACGCTGCCGCGCGATCGGCGCGATCGCCATCCTCGGCATGCTGGCCCTGCTGGTGGTGTTCTACCTGATCCGCGGCATGGTGCGGATCGAAGCCGGACGCTCCGGACGCACGATCGTGCGCTTCAGCGCCTTCGAGCGGCTGGTGCACTGGATGACGGCGACCTGCTTCATCATCCTGGCGATTTCGGGCCTCAACATCACGTTCGGCCGGCAGGTCCTGCTGCCGATTGATCGGTCCGGAGACGTTCGCCGCCTGGTCGCAATGGGCGAAATACGCCCACAACTATCTGAGCTTCCCGTTCACGCTCGGCGTGGTGCTGATCCTGCTGATGTGGATCGCCTGGAATCTTCCCGAACAAGGTCGACGTCGAATGGATCAAGAAGGGCGGCGGCATCGTCGGGAACAAGCATCCGCCGGCCGGCCGCTTCAACGCCGGGCAGAAGATGATCTACTGGATCGTCGTCCTCGGCGGCAGCGCGGTGGCCGTCAGCGGCTACCTCCTGATGTTCCCGTTCTACGGCGGCACCGACATCGCCGGCATGCAGGTCGCGCAGATCGTCCACGGCATCGTGGCGGTGCTGTTCGTCGCCGCCATGCTGGCTCACATCTATATCGGCACCGTCGGGATGGAGGGCGCGTTCGAGGCGATGTGGGACGGCACCGTCGACGAGAACTGGGCGAAGGAGCACCACAGCCTGTGGGTCGAGAAGGAACTGGCCAAGGGCCCGGCTTCGGCGCCGCCGCCGCGAGGCAAGATGCAGCCGGCGGAATAGCCGCGCCGCAGCCGCGCGAGCGCCAAGGATCTAACGCCGAGTCTTTGGCCGCGGCCAAACACTCGAGTGTCATGCCTGCGAAAGCAGGCATCCAGTAAACACCGTCACTCGCCGTCGGCTTCGTCACGCCGAACCAACCCGGTCATCGGCGCGTACTGGATTCCGGCTCTCGCTACGCCGGATTTGTGTCCGGCTCGCTCGGCCGGAATGACGCCGCGGCGGCGTCAGCTCCGGGACACGCGATCTGCTATAAGCCCCTCATGCGCGTCATCGGCCTCGCCGGCTGGAGCGGCTCGGGCAAGACCACGCTCCTGACCAAAGTGATCCCGTGCCTGGTGGCGCGCGGGCTTACCGTATCGACGCTCAAGCACGCCCACCACGGCTTCGACGTCGATCAGCCGGGCAAGGATTCCCACAGCCACCGCATGGCCGGCGCGACCGAGGTGCTGATCGGCTCCTCCGCGCGCTTTGCGCTGGTGCATGAGCTGCGCGGCGCGCCCGAGCCTACGCTGCGGCAGCTCCTGGCGCGGCTCTCGCCGGTCGATCTCGTGATCGTGGAAGGCTACAAGGCGGCCGCGATCCCGAAGCTCGAAGTGCACCGCGCCGCGGTCGGCAAGCCGCTGCTCTACCCGGAGGACGCCTGCATCGTCGCGCTGGCCACCGACGTGCCGCTGCCCGGGGTCGAGCTGCCGGTCGTCTCGCTCGACGACATCGACAAGATCGCCGACATCCTGACGGTCGAGGCGGAGCCGCTCGACCGGGTATTGGCGAAGGTATGAGGCGGTGATGCCCATTGGTCCGCTGCCCTGCTCGGTGTCATGCCCTCAGCCACATGCTCGGTGTCATGCCCGCTGCGCCACACGCTCGGTGTCATGCCCGCGCAAGCGGGCATCCAGTAAACTCAGTCATGGCAATAAGGCGTAATGCGAGAACCCCGATTACGAGATTACTGGATTCCGGCTCTCGCTCGCCGGGCTGCGCCCGGCTCGCTCGGCCGGAATGACTACCCGCCCGAAGCGAGCTGATGATGGCGCAACTCACCGACGATTGCTTCGCCTTTTCCGGCCCGCTGCTGCCGGTGGACGAGGTCGAGCGCATCATCGGCGAACGCATCATGCCGGTCGCCGAGGTCGAGACCGTGGCGCTCAACGCCGCGCGCGGGCGCGTCGTCGCAGAGGATGTGATCGCACCGATCGACCTGCCGCCGTTCGACAATTCGGCGGTGGACGGCTACGCGGTGCGGCACGCCGATCTCGGCCGCCGGGACCGAGACGCGGCTCACGGTCGTCGAGCGCGTGACGGCCGGCCGTGCCGCCACGCGCGCGCTCGGGTCGGGCGAGGCGATCCGCATCTTCACCGGCGCGCCGATGCCGGCGGGCGCCGATACCGTGTTCATGCAGGAGGACGTGCGCGTCGATGGCGACGCGGTGATCGTGCCCGCCGGCCTTCGGGCGCGGCGCGAACGCCCGGCTCGCCGGCGAGGACGTGCGCGCCGGCTCGGTGGTGCTGCCGGCGGGCCGCCGGCTCGAGGCGCAGCACGTGGCGCTTGCCGCCGCGGTCGGGCTCACCGCGCTGGCCGTGCGCCGCCGGGTGCGGGTCGCGGTCTTCTCGACCGGCGACGAGATCGTCGAGCCGGGCACGAACCGGCCGGCGGCCGCGCTGTTCGATGCCAACCGTTTCCTGCTGGCGGGGTTGATCGAGCGGCTCGGGGCTGCAGCGACCGATCTCGGCATCCTGCCCGACCGGCCCGAGCGGCTGGCGCGCGCCCTCGCGGACGCCGCCCAGGCGCACGATCTCGTGCTCACCTCGGGCGGCGTCTCGACCGGCGAGGCCGATCACGTGCGCAACGCGGTCGAGATCCGTCGGCCGCCTGGTGTTCTGGCGGGTCGCCATCAAGCCCGGCCGGCCGGTGGCGATGGGGGTGATTCCGGGGCCGAACCCGGGGGCGGGCGCGGCCTTCGTCGGCCTGCCGGGCAATCCGGTAGCGGTCTACGTCACGTTCGCGCGCGTGGTGCGCCCGCTGCTGCTGCGGCTGGCCGGCGCCGAGGCCATGCCGCTGATGCCGCTGCCGGTGCGCGCCGCCTTCGGCTATCGCAAGAAGGCCGGCCGGCGGGAGTATGTGCGGGTCCGGCTCAGGCGCGGCGCCGACGGCGCGGTCGAGGCCGTCAAGCACGCCCAGGAAGGCGCCGGGGTGATCACGTCGCTGACCGAGACCGACGGGCTGGTGGAGCTGGCCGAGGACGTCACCGCGGTCGAGCAGGGCTCGACCGTCGGGTTCCTGTCCTACGCGGCGCTGGCGGGATAGGGCGGCGTCAGCCCGGGCCTCGTGTGCAGCGTCATCGCCTGCGACACCCCGCAGCGACACACTCGGTGTGTAGCGACACACTCGGTGTCATGCCTGCGCAAGCAGGCATCCAGTAAACTCGAAGCCGGGGTTGAGCAAGCCAAGCGACGCCGCTCGGCCGGAATGACACCGCAACGGGCGCGATCAGGTCCGCACGCCCGACGTGGAGTACGCGGTCTCGACCGGCTTCTGGATGCCGTTGAGCACGACGACCGCGCCGATCGCAATGACGGCCGCGGCGACGCAGGCGACGATGAATGTCTTCATTGGTGTTCCCTCATCCCTTCAAGGCTTGTTGGCAGCCAGTATAGGCCGATCCGATGGCAAAGGGGAGGGCGCACCATCGGGCGCTCAAATGTCGCCATGCTGCGCCGCAATACGCTCGGCCGCGGCGACGTCTTCGGGCGTGTTGACGTTGAAGAACGGGTCGACCGGCACGGCCGGCCAGTCGGCGATGGCGACGCCGTGGCGGGCGGTCCAGATTTCGATCTTGTGCAGGCCCTCCGCGGTGAGCGCCCGGCGCAGGTCCTCGCGCAGCGCGACCGGCCACAGCCCGACGACCGGATGCCGCCAGTCCCCCGAGCGTGCGCAGGCCAGCGGCGCGCCCCGCCGCCGCGCGCGCCGCGTAGAGCCGCGGCACCAGGTCGTCCGGCAGGAACGGGCAGTCGCCCGGCACGCTCGCGAGGTCGGCGACGGCAGGCGCGTTCGCCGCCGCCCAGTCGAGGCCGGCCAGGATGCCGGCGAGCGGACCGGCGAAGTCCGGTACCGAATCGGCCACCACCGGCAGACTGCGTGTCGGCGAAGCGCGCCGGATCGCCGTTGGCGTTGAGGATGATGCTGCGCGCATTGCGGCTTGAGCCGCGCCAGCACGCGCTCGAGGATGGTCCGGCCGCCGATCGCGATGCGCGCCTTGTCGCCGCCGCCCATGCGGCGCGCGAGCCCGCCGGCGAGCACGAGGCCGAGCGGCGCTTCCTTCGTCATTGGTTGAGAAGGTTGAGTGTGCCACAGACTGCGCCGAGCTCCCTCTCCCCGCAGGGGAGAGGTGGAGCGTGCGGCATGCGCGGTGCAAGCAAACACATGCTTAGTCATCGTGCACCGCGGCCTTGCGCCGGTGCTTGGCGCTCTCCTCCTCGACATAGGCGAGGTCCTGGTCGAACACGATGCGGTCCTCGCCGGCGAGCGCGACGAAGCGCTTGCCGCGCGCGCGCCCGATCAGCGTGAGATTGGCCTTGCGCGCAAGCTCGACGCCCCAGGCGGTGAAGCCCGAGCGCGACACCAGGATCGGGATGCCCATGCGCACGGTCTTGATCACCATCTCGGAGGTGAGCCGGCCGGTGGTGTAGAAGATCTTGTCGTCGGCGCGCACGCGGTGCTTGAACATGCAGCCGGCGATCTTGTCGACCGCGTTGTGGCGGCCGACGTCCTCCATGTAGACCAGCGGCTTGTCCTCCTGCGCCAGCACGCAGCCGTGGATGGCGCCGGCTTCGAGATAGAGCGAGGGCGTGGTGTTGATCTTGTTGGTGAGCGCATAGAGCCACGACGTGCGCAGCTCGCGCCGCCGGCAGCTTGACGTTCTCCAGCGCCTCCATCAGGTCGCCGAACACCGTGCCCTGCGCGCAGCCGGAGGTCTGCACCTTCTTCTTGAGCTTCTTCTCGTAGTTGGTCTTGCGCTTGGTGCGCACCACGACCACCGCGAGCTCCTCGTCGTAGTCGACGCCGGTGACCACGTCGTCCGGCAGCAGCATGTGCTGGTTGAGCAGGTAGCCGAGCGCGAGATATTCCGGATAATCGTTGATCGTCATCGCGGTCACGATCTCCTGCGCGTTGAGGAAGATCGTGAGCGCGCGCTCGACCGTCACCGCGGTCTCGATCCGCTGCGCCGGTCTGGTCGACGCCGGTGACGCGCTCGGTCAGCCGCGGATCGTGCGGGTCGGGCCGGATGATGAAGGGGTCCTTCGCCATGAAGGTAATGTATAGGCTCCGCGCCGAAATATCACGCTTCGTCATTCCGGCCGAGCGAGCCGGGCGAAGCCCGGCGAGCGAGAGCCGAAATCCAGTAAACACCGATTTCCGTTGCCTGCTCGGTCCGGTCACCCCAGCATCGGTGATTACTGGATGCCTGCTTGCGCAGGCATGACAGCGAGTATGTGGCGACGCGCGCGGCGAAAGTGCCACCCTAGTCACCCCGGCAAAAACGCCGTGCCGCCGGTCGCCGGATCGGTCAGCGTCTCGACCGGCGCGCCGTAGAGCGCCTCGAGCTGCACGCGGGTGAGCACGCTGCCCACCGCGCCCTCGGCGATGCGCTCGCCGTCGCGCAGAAGATAGGCGCGGTCGGCGGCGCGCAGCGCGTGGTTGGGATCGTGCGTGGTGAACAGCACGCCGTGACCCGCGGCCGCCAGCGCGCGGATCTCGCGCATCACCTTGCCCTGGTTGCCGAAGTCGAGGCTGGCGGTCGGCTCGTCGAGCACCACGAACTGCGGCTCCTGCGCCAGCGCGCGGGCGAGCAGGACGAGCTGGCGCTCGCCGCCCGAGATCATGGTGTAGGGGCGCGCGGCGAGATGCACGATGCCGAACTGCTCCGAGGCGCGGGCGGCGATGGCGCGGTCGCGCGCGATTCGGGGCGCTGAACAGGTTGCCGTGCGCGGTGCGGCCCATCAGCACCACGCTTTCGACCGTGAAGGCGAAGGTCGGCGTGTGCAGCTGCGGCACATAGGCGATCAGGCGCGCGCGCTCGCTAACCGGGATGCGGCCGAGCGAGCGGGCTCCGATGGTCACCTCGCCGGCTTGCGGCTTGAGAATGCCGAGCAGCGTCTTGAGCAGCGTGGTCTTGCCGCCGCCGTTCGGGCCGAGCAGGGCCAGCACCTCGCCCTGGTCGAGCGCCACGTCGAGCGCGCGCCCGACCACGCGGTCGTGATAGCCGATGGTGAGGTTGCGCCCGGCGAGGGTCATGACAAAGTACACTCGGCGCACGTGTCCCGGGCGCAGCGCAGCATGAGCGAAGCGAAATGATGCGCTGCAGACCCGGGACCGCCCAAAACTCGGTGCTTGTGGCGGTCCCGGATCAGCGGTGCACCGTTCGCGCGCGACCAAAGTTGTACCTGTTGCGCATCCTGGCTCCGTGCGCGCTCACGCTGCACCGGGTCCGGGACACAGGGAGCGAGGCTCATGACCACTGCTTCTGCATGCCTGCCAGCAGCCAGATGAAGAACGGCGTGCCGATCACGGCGGTGAGGATGCCGAGCGGAATCTCGACCGGCGCGGCGGTGCGCGCGAGCGTGTCGATGAACAGGAGATAGCCGCCGCCGAGCAGCGCCGCGGTCGGGATCAGCCGCGGGAAGTCCGGGCCCGACCAGCGCGCGGGCGAGATGCGGCACCACCAGCCCGACCCAGCCGATGATGCCGGAGGTCGCGACGCTCGCGGAGGTCACCAGCGTCGCGGCCACCACGATCGCGATGCGCAGCGGGCCGGTCGCGACGCCGAGCGCGCGCGCCTCGTCCTCGGGCAGCGACATCACGTTCATGCGCCATCGCAGCGCCACCAGCACGGCGGTGCCGATCGCCACCGGTCCGAGCAGCGGCAGGAGATCGGCCGCCGCGGTGGCGGCGAGGCTGCCGAGCAGCCAGAACGTCATGGCCGGGAGCTGGTTGTAGGGATCGGCGAGATATTTCACCAGGCCGACGCCGGCGCCGAGCAGCGCGCCGACCACCACGCCGGTCAGCACCAGCACCAGGATCGGATCGCGCGAGCGCAGCAGCGAGCCGATGAGATAGACCGCCGCGACCGCAATGAGCCCGCCCACGAAGGCGAGGCATTCGATGCCGAGCACGCCGAGCGAGAAATAGATGCCGAGCACGGCGCCGAGCGCCGCGCCCGGAGGACGCGCCGAGGATGTCGGGCGAGACCAGCGGATTGCGGAACAGCCCCTGGAAGGCGGTGCCGGCCACCGCGAGCGCCGAGCCGACCAGCACCGCCGCGACCACGCGCGGCCCGCGCACCAGCAGCACCACGTTCTCGACCGCCGGCGCCGCGCTCGTCGGCGTGCCGGTCGCGCGCGACCACAGCACGTCGGCCAGCTCGGCCATCGTGGTTCTGATTCACCATGCTGGCTGGGCAGGAGGCCAGCATGGATGGGCAAACCTTACTCTATCGATCTTCGGGAGCGGGTGGTTTCGGCGGTTGAAACTGGCGGCCTGTCGTGTAACCGGGCGGCAAAACAATTCGGGGTGGGCATCAGCACCGCCATCAACTGGGTCAAGCGTCTGCGTGAGACCGGCAGCGTTGCGCCGGGCCAGATGGGCGGCCACAAGCCGAAGGCGATTTCGGGCGAGCATCGTCTCTGGCTGTTGCAGCGGATCAAGGACGGAGACTTCACTTTGCGCGGGCTGGTCGCCGAGCTTGCCGAACGCGGGCTGAAGGTGGATTACCGGTCGGTCTGGGAGTTCGTCCATGCCGAGAAGCTGAGCTTCAAAAAAAAGCGTGGTGGCTGGCGAACGCGACCGTCCCGACGTGGCACGGCGGCGCGCACGGTGGGCAAAGTATCAAGATCGCATTGCGCCTGAGCGGCTGGTCTTCATCGACGAGACCTGGACCCGGACCAACATGGCCCCGCTGCGGGGATGGGCGCCGTGCGGCGAGCGCCTCATTGCCAAGGTCCCGCACGGCCGCTGGAAGACCTCGACCTTCCTGGCCGCGTTGCGCCACGACGGCATCGCCGCGCCGTGGCTGCTGGAGGGGCCGATCGACGGCGAGAGCTTCCGAACCTATGTCGAGAAGGTCCTCCTGCCCACGCTGCGTGAAGGCGATATCGTCATCATGGACAATCTCGGCAGTCACAAAGGCAAGGCGGTGCGCCAACTCATCCGCTCGGCCGGCGCCAAGCTCTTCTTCCTGCCAAAATACTCCCCTGACCTGAACCCCATCGAACAGGTCTTCGCCAAGCTCAAGCATCTGTTGCGGAAGGCCGCGGCGCGAACGGTCGAAACCGTTTGCGCCGCGATCGGCGAGCTCCTCGGCGCGTTCACAGCCATCGAATGCGCCAACTATTTCAAGAACTCAGGATATGCCCAAACCTAACATTAGGCTCACCGGGTATCGCCCGATGGTGAACGCCACGATCAGCCCGACGACGAGCACCGCAAGCGCGATCAAGAGGCCGGGGAGGAAGGAACGGGTCATGGAGCCAGAAACCGTCAATGCTTTGTCGTGCCACTATAGCAGCGCGCTCAGCCGTCGATCCGTCATCCTGAGGTACGCGCCGCAGGCGCGCCTCGAAGGATGACGGGCACGATCCGCGCCGCGCGCTGCGCTTTCAGGCCGGTCGGCAGGGGTAGGTCGGCGTCATCCTTCGAGGCTCGCTCCGCTCGCACCTCAGGATGACGGCCGTCGTGGTTCGTTCTCACCCCCGGCCGGCAAGCACGCGGTCGATCTGCGCGTCGGTCGGCGTGACGTGATAGAAGCGCGCGTAGAACTCGCGCGTGAGCGCGCGCATGTCCTCCGGGAACAGCGCCGGATAGAGGATCCCCGCCAGCCACCTGAGGCCGATCAGCCGGTTCACGCAGGGCGGAAAATCGACCCAGCCGAACGGCAGCTTGGGCGACAGGTGCACGCGGCGCTCGCGCACGGCCTTGACCGGCGCCCAGGCCGGATCGCGGTAGACGCCGGCGGCGAAATCGAGGTCGATGGTGACGATCACGTCCGGGTCCCACAGCAGCACCTGCTCGATCGACACCGTCGCGAGCCCGCCGCGCGTGCCGCCCGCCACGTTCCGCGCCAGCAATTCGATGGTCTCGACGTTGATCGAGCCGCCGAGCCCGGTCTCCAGCCCGCGCGGGCCGCGCGCATAGTAGACGCGCGGGCGTTTCTCGCGCGGTATCGCGGCCACCCGCTGCGTGACGGTCGTCATCGTGTCGTCGACGATACGCGCATACTCCTCGCCCTTGTCGCGCCGCCCGATCAGTTCGCCGAGCGTGCGATAGGCGGCGGCGGTGGCGTCGAAACGGCCGTCGAGCAACGCATAGGGGATGCCGGTCTGCTGCTGGACCCGCTCGGCGAGCGACACATAGGTCGCGCTGGTGCTGCCCATGTCGAGGATGAGGTCGGGCTTGAGCGCGAGCACGACTTCGAGATTGGCGGTATTGCCGCGTCCGGTGATGCGCCCGACCTCCGGGCGGCTGCCGATGTCGGGCAGCAGGAATTCACGCTCGTCTGCTCGGTTGGCGCGCGGCCAGCCGATGAGTAGCTCGGGCGCCAGCGTATAGAGAAAGATCGCGGCCGGCGGGCCGGCGGGAAACACGCGCTCGACCTTCGCCGGCACCGGCACGGAGCGCCCGGCGCTGTCGGTCACGGATGCGGCGTTCGCCCGCCGCGGGACGGCAAGACCGGCAGCGAGCGTGGCGAGCAGCGTTCGGCGGTCGATGGTCATGAGTCTTGCCGCTTTCATCCAGCAATGACATCGCTCTCGCTGTCATTCCGGCCGAGCGAGCGCAGCGAGCGAGAGCCGGAATCCAGTAGACACCAAATCAAATGATCTCGCTCGGGTCTGTTGTCGCAGCATCGGTGTTTACTGATGCCTGCTTTCGCAGGCATGACACAGTGATGCACCTTCACTGCGGCAGCGCGGGCGCGGCGAAGCCGTATTTCGCCAGCAGCCGCTGGCCGTCCGCCGACAGAATGAACATGGCGAACTGGTAGGCGGCGGTAGGCGCGGCGTTGACCACCGTAAGCCCATAGTCGGCCCCGACCGCGAGCGCGTCCGGCAGCGCCACGATCTGCTGATCGGAATTCTGTTGCTGCGCTTCCATCGCATTGGTGCAGTAGGTCAGGAAAATGTCGGCACGGCCTTCGGCCACGTGCCAGCCGTAGACTGCGCGGCCTTGCGGCGGCGCGGCACTCGTCGGCCCGCCGGTCAACTGCAACGCCTTCTTCTCCAGGGTGGCGAAGGCTCCGGGCCGCAGCGTGTCGGCCTTGCGAAACACCTCCCAGGCGTAGTCGCCCGAAGGATCCGACCGCGGGGTCGAGGTGCCGAGCTTGACGCCGGTATCGAGCATGCGGTCGAGCAGCGTCGCCATCGTCACCGCAAGCCCCGGGCGCACCAGGGCACACAGCCGGTTGCGCGCGAACAGCACGACCGGGCCGCTCTTCCTGGCGTTTGCCAGCGCCTGCGGGTGCGCCATGTTGGCGGAGGCGAAAACCTCCGCGCGTGCGCCGCCGGCGATTTCGTCCTTGAGCACGCCGGAGGGACCGTATTTAGCCTGCACCGTGTGTCCCGACGCAGCCTCGTAGGCGGTCGCGATGTCGGTCAGGGCGCTCCGCAGGCTGCCGGCGGCGTGCAGGAGAACCGGATCGGTGGCGAATACCGGAGTGTTCATGATTACAATGACAAATAGTGTGATGCCAACATCGCGTACGAACCTGCGCGCAAACGGATGCCTGTGCGGCATGCTCCACCTCTCTCCGCAGCGGGTGAGGGGGTTCGGCTCTCTCCATAAACTCGAACCCCCTCACCCCGACTCTCTCCCCTACGGGGAGAGGGAGCCCAGCGAGTGGGTGGCAAAGACCGTGGCAATTCGTAGACGCCATCAGGCGCCCGGCTGCGTGGCGTTGGGGAAGAACAGCTGCTGGCCGTTGATCTTGTAGTCGGCGATCGCCTTCTGGCCCTCGGGCGAGACCAGCCAGTCGACGAAGGCTTGACCAAGGTCCTTTTTCACGTGCGGATGCTTGGCCGGATTGACCAGCATCACGCCGTATTGGTTGAACAGGCGGTTGTCGCCCTCGACAATGATCGCGAGGTCGCCGCGGTTCTTGAACGAAAGCCAGGTGCCGCGATCGGCGAGCACGTAGGCGTTGGAGGCCGAGGCGGTGTTGAGCGCCGCACCCATGCCCTGGCCGATCTCGCGATACCACGGGCCTTTGTCGGCGCCGGCGATGTCGATGCCGGCGATCTTCCACAGCGCGAGCTCGGCCGCGTGCGTGCCGGACTTGTCGCCGCGCGAGATGAACGGCGTGGCCTTCGCCTTGATCGCCTTGAGGCCCGCGACGATGTCCTTGCCTTTGGCGCCGGCCGGATCGCTCTTCGGGCCGACCACGATGAAGTCGTTGTACATCACCGGAAAGCGCTTCACGCCAAAGCCGTCGGCGACGAATTTCTCCTCCTGCGGCTTGGCGTGAACGAAGACGACGTCGGCATCGCCGCGCCGGCCGGTGTCGAGCGCCTGGCCGGTGCCTTGCGACACCACCTTCACGTCGATGCCGGTCTTGGCCTTGAACAGCGGCAGGATGTGTCCGAACAGCCCGGAGTCCTGGGTCGAGGTGGTCGAGGCGACCACGATCGATTTGTCCTGCGCGGTCGCGGGCGATGCGGCGAGCAAAGCCACAATCGCGCCGAGCACGACAACCCTTCGGTGAACGATACGGCCTTCCGATGACTGACACGGTCTTTCTCTCCGGTCGTCCCCGCGAATGCGGGGACCCATAACCACCGGCCTCTGGAATATGGGTCCCCGCTTGCGCGGGGACGACGAGAGGATGGAGCAATCGTCTCGGTGCGGCTTGAACATGATGTCCTCCTTCTTCTTGCGGGTAGACTTAAACCAGCAGGTCGCCGGCCATGAAGCGGCGCGCCTCCTCGGTCTTCGGCGTGGAAAAGAACGCTTCGGCGGGGCTGCATTCGAGCACGCGTCCGCGGTGCATGAGCACGATTTCGCCGGCGAGCCGCCTGGCTTCGCCGAGGTCGTGGGTCGACATCACCACCTTGATGCCGCGCGCCGCGACCGCGCGGATGACATCCTCGACCGCCTTGGTGGCGGCCGGATCGAGGCTCGCGGTCGGCTCGTCGAGAAACAGGACCTGCGGCTCCTTGGCTAGCGCGCGCGCCAGCGCGAGCCGCTGCTGCTCGCCGCCGGACAGCTTGCGCGCCGGCCGCTCGCCCAGGCCGTCGAGGCCGACCAGCGCGAGCAGTTCCCCGATACGCCCGCCCTGCCGGGCGCGCGGCACCCCCGCGGTGGCGAGCGCATAGCGGATATTGGCGGCCGCGCGGCGGCGCAGCATCACCGGGCGCTGAAACACGATGGCGCGGCGGGCGGGTGGCACGTTCTCGCGCCCGCCCCAGGTGACGCTGCCAGCGGACGGCCCGACGAGGCCCATGGCGAGCCGGAGCAGGGTGGTCTTACCGGCGCCATTGGGGCCGATCAGCACCGTCGGCTGACCATATTCGAGGCCGAGCGAGACGCGGTCGAGGATCGTCACATGGCCGATGCGAAGCGATATATCGGTCAGCAGGATCGGTAGGTCGGTGGCGGGCGCGCGCACGGCCGTCATCCCGCCAGCCGTTCGCCGGCGCGGCGCATGCCCCAGGCCGCGGCGTTGACCGCGACCACGATGGCGATCAGCACCATGCCCAGCCCGATGGCGAGCGGCAGGTCCCCCTTCGAGGTCTCCAGCGCGATTGCGGTGGTCATGGTTCGGGTGAATCCATCGATGTTTCCGCCCACGATGATGACGGCGCCGACCTCCGCCGCCGCGCGGCCGAAGCCCGCCAGCAGCGTGGTGACCAGGCTGAAGCGCGCGTCCCAGATCAGGGTCGCGACGCGCCCGAACGGGCCCACGCCCATGGCAGCGAGCTCGTCGCGGTATTCGACCCACAGGTCCTCGATGGTCTGGCGGGTGAGGGCGGCGATGATCGGCGCGATCAGCACGGTCTGGGCGACGATCATGGCCGCGGGTGTGAAGAGCAGCCCCCACGACCCGAGCGGCCCCGCGCGCGACAGCAACAGGTAGATCGCAAGCCCGACCACCACCGGCGGCAGCCCCATCAGCGCGTTCAGCGTGACGATGACGGCTTCGCGCCCTGGAAAACGTGTCAGCGCGACCGCGGCGCCGAACGGCACGCCGACCAGCGCGCCGAACACGACCGCCGAGAGGCTCACGACCAGCGATAATCGCACGATCGCAAACAGCGCCGGGTCGCCGCTGAGCACAAGCTGAAGCGCCGAAACGTTCTCCGGCATGTCCCGCACCTCTTGTGCCCGAGATGTTGCATTTCGTCCCCGAACAGGTCAATTTCCGTAAGACGATCATGAGTATGCATAGGTGTGCATATGTCTGAGCTGCTCACGACCGACGAAGCGGCCAGATATCTGCGGCTGTCGGAGCGCAAGATCTACGAGCTGGTGGCGAACGGCGCGGTGCCCTGCACCAAGGCGACGGGCAAATGGCTGTTCCCGAAGGCCGCGCTCGACCGGTGGCTCTCGGCCGGCGTGACGGCACTGGCGGCACAGGCACCGGCGCCGCCCATCGTCGGCGGCAGCCACGACCCGCTGCTGGAGTGGGCGCTGCGCGAAAGCGGCTCGGAACTCGCAAGCCTGCCGGAAGGGAGTGAGGCAGGGTTGCGGCGGCTCGCGCGCGGGGAAGTGACAGCGGCTGCGATTCACCTGCACCAGCTTGTCGGCGACGATGACACCGCGAATGTCGATGCGGTCGCGCACGCGTCCGGATTGCACGATGCGGTGCTGATCGCTTTTGCCCGGCGCGAGCAAGGTCTGCTGGTGGCGCCGGGCAATCCCAGAGAGCTTTCCGACATCGCCTCGGTGGCAAGGCGCGGCGCCCGCTTGGCGCAACGCCCGCAGGGGGCAGGGGCGCAGCTGTTGCTGCTCGCGCTACTGGCCCGTGCCGGCATTGCGCTCGACCGGCTGAAGACGGTGAAGCCCGTCTGTCCGACCGGCCCCGATATCGCGCAGGCCGTGCGGTCGGGCCGGGCCGACTGTGGCATCGCCACACGGGCGGTGGCGCATGCGGCCGGGCTCGGATTTCTACCGCTGACCTGGGAGCAATTCGATCTTGCGTTACGCCAGCGCAGCTATTTTCTACCCGGACCGCAGGCTCTGTTCAGGTTCATCCGCACGGCGACGTTTCATGAGCGCTCCGGCGAACTCACCGGCTATGACCTGGGCGAAGCAGGCGAGGTCCGTCTGGTCAATTGAGCGCCGCCCGCAACGCCCACTGCCCGACAAGCGCGGGGCACCCTTGCGCTTATTCTACGCAGGGCGCGCCCTATTGCGAGCCGTATTCGCGGGGCGACGAGCGCGGGCACACTGCGGCGGCCTTCACTGGGCTGGAAGGTGCCAAACTCGGGCGGTTGGGCAGGAGCACTCTGGGCAGAGCGTCAAGCCGAACACTCCGAGCCGGCACACGGGTTGTCCAAGCGCCGCCTGCAGCTATATTGCACGCGCCGCGGCATTCGCGGAGGGATGGCCGAGTGGCTTAAGGCGCACGCTTGGAAAGCGTGTATACGGGAAACCGTATCGTGGGTTCG
>CAVWJL010000002.1:0-307394 GCA_963755305.1 uncultured Alphaproteobacteria bacterium
TTGACCTTGCCCGCTTTCAAACAATAAAACAGCTCCTGGTGCGAAGGGAGGCCGAATTCGCGGTTGCCTGAAAATGCGCTGATCACTTTTATCCCCATAATTTTTTTATCCGCGCTATACCCGGGCATCATGCCGAGCGATCCTTTTTTATCCGGCAGCCACACTAATGAACGTAAAGGTTGTAATGGTTGGCCAGTGGCCAATTCTTTGAAGGCTTCTTCCATTAACCCGATACAGGTATGCATAGCAAGTGTTCCCGCGACCTGTTCTTTACTGATATAAAGTGGTTTCATATTTATTTCTGCTCCTTAGGGAAACTCAATTCTCAATTTTCAACTCTCAATTTTCAACTTTTCTCCGCTTTCTCTTCCAATAATTTCAAAACTTCATTCATCTTCAGTTGCAGCCGCATGATCTCTGCCTGTGCTTTCAGGTTGACCTGGTATTCGATCTCCGATTGTATGCGGTCCTGTTCAGCAAGACCACGTTGACTTGTCAGTACAAGAATGGTAAACAGGAAGGAAGTAAGCGTTAATAAAAATCCCAGGATAAAAAATGTGGGCGGGTTATCGGCGAGGGTGATCTTACCCAGGTGATGCTGCTGATGGTAAAAGGTTTGAAAACCGATCCAGCATGCGAGGAAGATAACCGCAAAGAGAAGAAAGCGGCTGCTCGATTACGAAACGCGCTGCCCGGTCCACAAAGCGGCGAAACGATGCCGGTTGTCGGGGGGGCGTATCATCACCGGTCATATGCTGGCGCATGGTAATGGCGGAGCTGCGCTACGGTCGGTAAGTACGGCCAGTAAGGTGCGGGAGAATTGCAGTATATCGAGATAACTATAAAAGGATGTCCTGTCGATTGATAACAATACCGTTTCCCTGACTGTCCGGGCAGTTGCGGTATGTGGTCCGCCATCCAGCAGGGAGAGTTCACCAAAGAAAGCTTTTTCCCCCAGTGTACCGAGTGTTAATTCTTTTCCTTCCTTATTAGTCTGGCTGATCCGCACTTCTCCTCTTTCAATGACAAAGAGTTTTTCCCCCCGGCTCATCCATCCAGAAGATAACCGTATGCGCCGGATATTTTTCCTCGTGCAGGTTCTGCAACAGTTCCTGTAATTCTTCCGGGTTCAGTGTAGCGAAGAGGGGGATCTCGCGGAGAGTTTGGGGGGTCATATCGAGGAGTTTATTTGAAACTTATCTTACAAAAAAATAAATGGTACTAAAGATACGATTCGGGGGAATTGAGCAGAAGACGTCTCTCTAATTACAAGGTAATAAAAAACGGAGCCCTTCGTTATGTTCAGGGTAAACTTGCAAGGGATGATGATAGTAGCACTCCAGCCGGGCTAAACCATATCGACTTTCATTTCCTCATTCTCTCTTCCAACTTAGTAAACGTCGCAAAGGGACCTTTCTCCGCAAATATATTAGCGGCCCAGGCGGGGAGGGTGCCGCCGGGATCAATCTCCAGGATATAATTGATCTGAACGGTGCTGGCGCTGGGCATAGTGACTTTCCAGTTGGCGACATAGCGAGGTACACGTACCCGCATGGGTATTTCGGGGACCATATCGGTAACAAGATTACCGGAGATGTACAGGAATTTCGGAAGACTGTCGGTCCTGATCTTCATATGGATCACCAGGTCGCGGTTGCTCAGGGGAAAGGGCATATGGGTTTCCGAGTAATAGATAAAATCAAGCGGGCTGTTTTGTTTCAGGAGCTTAACGCTTTTATTATTATAGATCCATTCATGGAAGGCGTTTACATTGGAGAGAATAGAGATCAGTTTCGTATACGTGCCGTTGAATGTGCATTCCACTTTTACGGCTTTGAAGGATGAATGGGCTATATCAGAAGTATATACTTTGATAGTATTGTTGCTTTTTTCCAGTTTCCAGTTGTATTGGGCAAACGACAAAGCCGGAAGAAGTGTGAGGAAGAGAATTATATTAAAAGATAGACGGGACATAATAAATATTTATAAAAAGCCGGAATAATGGTACACAGAGAACGAGGAGTAACACGAAGACATGCGCAATGCCCCGGCACTCTTGTTGCCCTTCTGCGGCTAAATTTGGTAGCGTTAGTTCCCGGTTAGATGAGAAGATGCGCCGGGTAATTTTGGATATACAAGTTAAGGAATTTTTTTTGAATGGTGTTAGGTGTTAGGTGTTAGGTGTTAGGTGTTAGGTGTTAGGTGTTAGGTGTTAGGTGTTAGGTGTTAGGTGTTAGGTGTTAGGTGTTAGGTGTTGGAATGCGACACTCCGAAAGAAGGGAAGTTTAATCACAACTTTGGATTTTTTAGGTTTTCTTAAACCCGATCCTTTCTCTTTCCGACCAATTCTTTTTTTCTGCTTTTTCTTCGAGCAGTTTTTCGATGGCTTCGTAAATAGCGTGTAGCTGGGTGTCGTGTTCACCAATACGTTCGTGGAGTTCCTGCCGCAATTCCTCCAGTCTTTCTGCCAGGTCTTTGTGCTGGATCATCATTTTCTTCAGAGAAATGAAAGCCCGGACAATAGCGATATTCATCTTGGTGGCCCGCTGGCTTTTTAAAATACTTGCTAGCATTGTAACGCCGTGTTCGGTAAAGGCATAGGGTAGATAGGTTTTGCCCCTATGTTTGCGTGAACTGGTCACAATTTGTGACCAGTTCACACCAGTATCAGTATCATAACTCGTAGCAATTTGCGACCACATATAATTCTATTCCTTAGCAGTCAGACGAAACTTAAAATCTTTAGGAAATCTGTCTGTACTCGTTTAACGGTCTGGTTCAATACTTTGGTTTCGACAGCATATAGTTCAGCCAAGTCAAAATCAAGCATTACTTTTTGACCTCTTACTTCAAAAATCTTTTGCTGAATAGTAACTGTGTCCACTTTTGTTGATTTGAGGATATTTATCTTGATGTCGCAATTTGTAACTTCAAAGTAAATAAAAGGGGGAGATGGTGAAATACCACGAAGATGTAATTGATGAGAAAGGGTTGGCGGTCGGGAGTCTGGAGTCGTTAGTCGGGAGCCCTGACGCAGCGAAGCTGGTCGGGGTGCCAGACCGAAAGCGTCGGCATTAGGAGTTGGAATGTCAACAAATAAATAATTAAGGCCGCAATTTGCGACCTTAATTATTCAAAATAATTGTAGGAAAATACAACGGGATATAACAATCATTATTTAGGCGCCGCAGCGGGCATCAATGCTCCATATTGGTACATGGTCGATATTTTCCCGTTCTTGGCAAACATCCATGCCTCATGGAGCTCGACCGATTCAGTTTTACCGCTCTTGTCGGTGCTGGTTTCATTTCCCCATATCAGGACCCACTGGTCACCTTTATCAGTGCTTTTAAGTGCCGCAACGGAATGGATAGTGCTTTTTACGCTGGTAAGTGTACTGCGGAAACCCACCATTCCCGCAAAAGCGCTGTCTAACGGACCTTCGATCATGCTGCCGTCACGAAGATAAAAATGAACGCTGTCGGCAAAAAGTGATTTACCGGGTTCCAGGTTCCATTCGTCCACATTTTCCAGAGGTTAAGGATCGTTTCCATGTTTTTGGGATCGCCGGTCTCGAAAGAAGTAGAATAATCAGCCGTATAACCTGACATGTTCAATGCTACGGCGGTTTTGTCTTTTGTTTCGCCTTCTTTTTTGTCTTTTGAATTGCAGGAAATAATGGCGAGTGCAATAATTGCTACAAATAGTTTTTGCATACTAAACGGTTTAAGGTAAATAAATGAGGGACGATTAAACATTTTCAATGTGCAGGCGGACCCCTGATACCCGGATGGGCGGACTAATATACATTAATCAGCAAAAATAGAAATAACATTCTGTTACCGGGCTACTGGCCACTGGCTTTTGGCTGCTGGCCAATTGCCATAAGCCAGCAGCCAGAAGCCTTATTTCCTCATCGGCTGCTTCTTCCAATATGTCAGTGATCTCCACAACCATTCAAAAGGTCCAAACCGGAAATAACGGAGCCAGATGGAAGAGAAGATGAGCTGGAATATCCAGACTGCGCCTACCACATAGTAGAGCTGGTGAAACCTTAGTTTATTATAATACCAAGGCCGTAACCATGAAAAAGAAGAAAGTGCAGATGATGCTTTGCATGAGGTAATTGGTGAAAGCCATCTGCCCCACATTGGCAAGTGCTTTCATCAGCCATGGCAACACCGCTGCGGAAGATGAGCATCATCAGACTGGCATGCCCGATCGTCAATGGTATGCGGCGGAACTCTTCAAATACCCTCGGCGAGGATCGCCAACTGTCCAAAACCACCCGGCCGCCCGCTGCATCCATCCAGCCCTTATCAAACAACACCCAGGCAATGGGTATGCCGATGCCATAACCGATAAGCATCCACATGATATAGGTGGAGGTTCGCAGCTTGTTGCTGAAAAAGCCCCAGAGATACATCGCCATACCGAATAACATCATGGACAGCATATCCCAGGCTTCATTATACATATACCATACTTCCCCGTCGGCATTTTGCGGGATGAAATAACTGAAGATGGTGAAATAATCCGACCGCATTTTCCTTTCGTTCCGGTTGGTATTCGCCGTATCGGGCTTGTTGTTGCTTTCCCTTTCCTGCCATGCTGCGATGGCACCCTGCTGTTCATCTGTAAGTTTTGTACTATCTTTTTTCGCAGTCATCGCTTCGTTGTAGGCAACCCTTGTGGCCCGGTTCTCGGTGAAGTCCCATTGTTTTTTGACCATACCGATCGCTACACAGGTAAGCGCAAGGACCACCAGCCATCCTTGTGCGAGGCGTTGTCTGGGCCCGGGCATGTGCTGAAGCGCAGGCCCCGCGTCACGGGCCGCTGCACCCTGGTGTTGCGGAGCGCGCGCTTCTCCCCGTGTCATTCGGTTGGCACGGACCCGGGCGGACACCTTCGGTGCAGTTCGCCTCAGCCTCCTCGGATCGGCGGTAAGCAGTGACAGCGGCAAACGCTGCTTAGCGGCGAGCGATGTCGGCACCCCGTGGACCACGCCACCTTCGATTGCCAGTCCAATCGCCCCGGCGTACACAAGCCGAGAAACACACGCTAGTGCGGTCACTTGCGGCAGGCTCGGCATGCTCGAGGAAAAAGACATGACCGTGGCGGCTCCCCTCGCGTTGCGCGGCGAGGACGGGGCGGTACGCGAGGACTTTGTCGAGCGTGTCGCGCAGGCGATCGAAGCCGGCGATTCCGCGCTGCTTCGTGAATTGGTCGGCGATCTGCATGAAGCGGATGTCGGCGACCTGATCGAAGCGCTCGATTCCGAGCATCGCCCGCGCCTCGTCGCGCTGATGGGGCACGACTTCGATTTTTCCGCGCTGACGGAAGTCGACGATACGGTACGCGAGGAAATCCTCGAAGAGCTGCCGTCCGAGACCGTGGCCGAAGGCGTCCGCGAACTCGATTCGGACGATGCGGTCGTCATCCTTGAAGATCTGCCCAAGGAAGAGCAGGCGGAGATCCTCGATCACCTTCCGGCCGAGGAGCGCAATGCGCTCGAACGCAGCCTGGAATACCCGGAAAACTCGGCCGGCCGGCGTATGCAGGCCGAATTCATCGCGGTCGAGCCCGACTGGACCGTCGGGCAGGCCATCGACTACATGCGCGAGACTCCCGATCTGCCGGACCGCTTCTGGGAGCTCTACGTCGTCGATCCCGATCGCCGCTATCAGGGCACCGTTGCGCTCGACCGCTTGCTGCGTACCAAGCGGCCGGTGCCGATCGCCGAGCTCGTGGAGGAGGAGCAGCGCATCGTACGGGCGACCGACGACCAGGAAGACGTGGCGCGGCTGTTCGAGCGCTACGATCTGGTGTCGGCGCCTGTGCTCGACGCCGGCGGACGGCTGGTGGGCGTGATGACGTTCGACGACATCGTCGACGTGATCGAGCAGGAGGCCGAGGAGGACATCAAGGCGCTGGGCGGCGTCGGGCGGGAAGAGGAGTTGTCCGACTCGGTATGGACCACCGCGAAGGCCAGGTTTCCCTGGCTGTTCGCGAACCTGCTCACCGCGCTTCTGGCGTCATGGGTGATCAGCAATTTCGAGCACGCGCTGCAGAAGATGGTAGCGCTCGCCGTGCTCATGCCGATCGTGGCGAGCATGGGCGGCAATGCCGGCACGCAGACGATGACGGTCGCGGTGCGCGCGCTCGCGACCCGCGAACTCTCCAGTGCGAATGCCTGGCGCATCATCCGGCGCGAATGGTTCGTCGGCGTGATCAACGGGCTGTGCTTTGCCGTGATCCTGGGCGGCGTGGCGGCCGCCTGGTTTAACGTCAGCGATCTCGGTCTCGTGATCGGACTGGCGATGTTGGTCGTGCTGGCCGCCGCGGCGCTTGGCGGAATTCTCATTCCCCTGGTGCTGACCCGCCTGGGCGTCGATCCGGCGGTGTCTTCGGGTCCGTTCGTCACCACCGTCACAGATGTCGTGGGCTTCTTCGCGTTCCTCGGGATCGCCTCGCTCTGGTTCGGGCTGAAATAGCGCCAAATCGATGTGAATTGGGCTGGCGGTCGCGCGCCACGGCGATCATGACCGGGCGTTAACGCTAACAATCTACATTCGCCGCCCACAGCGGGATTAGCCGGAGAAACCGGTGGATTTGGGCGGATTTTTCACGTCGAGCCGGAAAAGCAGGCTGTTGGAGGTGGTCCGGACCTGGTCGGGGCTGCACCTGCGGCGCTTGGTGCGGATGACACGTAATGCGCCGGCGGCGCTGCGTATCACTGCGCCGCTTGCGCTCGTGATCATGGTGGCGGTCATCGCTCTGACCGGGCTCGGTTACGTGCGGGCGCGACAAGCCGACGACGCCCTCGAGACGCGGCATCGTCACGCGTTGAGCGGCGCGGTCGAGGCGCTGCAAGCGGTTTCTCCCGATCGTGCGCAGGTGGCGCCGGAACTCATCCTGGTGCTCGAGCGCGCCTCCGGTCTCAAGGACCTGCGGTTCGAATCGGAGCCGGCAGGCGGCGGCCGACAGGTCCAGGCGATGATCGACCGGAACGGCCGCATCGCCGGCTGGTTCAGCTGGGAGCAGGAGCGGCCGGCGACCGCTGTGATGAGCCGGCTCTTGCCGCTCGCCGCGCTGATTGCGATTGGCTTCGGCGGGTTTGCGGCGCTCGCAATGTGGCAGCTCGGCCGGCTCGGGCGTTCGTTGGCGAGGGCCGAGCAGCGCGTGCAGACGCTCGAGCACGAGGACGCCCTTACCGGACTGCCCAGCCACAACCGGTTTTTCGAGCTGTTCGACCAGGCCCTTGCCGCGCGACGGCCCGATGGAACGCTGGCCTTCGCGTCAATCGACCTCGACGGCTTCGACGAGGTGAACGACGCGCTCGGCTACGCCGGCGGCGATCAGGTTCTGGTCGAGGTCGGCATGCGCCTGCGCGAGGCGGTGCCGGAAGGGGTCATGATCGGACGTCTGGGCAGCGACGAGTTCGCCCTGCTCATGGCCTCCGTGACAGCGGAGGCCGCGCAACGAACGGCCGATGCCGTGCGCCAATCGCTGGCCCGTCCGATCTGGATGAATCAGGTGGTGCAGATCGGCGCCAGCATCGGGCTTGTGATTGCCCCACAGGACGGCGCCACCCGCGATGAATTGACCCGGCACGCCGATCTCGCGTTACGGGCTGCCAAGCGCCGTGGCCGCGGCAGCGCCGTGGCCTTTGCGCCGGAGATGGAGGCGGATCTCCAGGAGCGGCGCTTTATCAAGCGCGAGGTGTCGCGTGCGCTGGCCGCGCGCTCGTTCGACGTGCACTACCAGCCGATCGTCCGGGCCGACGACGGCGCCATCGGCGGGGTCGAGGCGCTGCTGCGCTGGACCCATCCGAGCCGCGGGCCAATCCCGCCCGCGATCTTCATTCCGGTGGCGGAAGAGGCGGGGCTGATGCACCGGCTCGGCGAATTCGTGCTGCGGCGCGCAGTCGCCGATGCCGCGCGCTGGCCCGGCCTCTATGTCAGCGTCAACCTGTCGCCGCTCCAGGTGCGCGACCGGGCCTTCATCGACGTCGTTTCGGAGGTGCTGGCGGAGAGCCGGTTCGAGCCCTCGCGCCTTGTTCTCGAGGTCACCGAGGGGGTGCTGATCGACGAGCCCGAGGAGGTCCAGGTGCGGCTCCAGGAGTTGCGCGCGCTCGGCGTGCGGCTCGCGCTCGACGACTTCGGCTCGGGCTATTCCAGCCTGAGCTACCTGCAGCGGCTGCCCTTCAACAAGCTCAAGATCGACCGCAGCTTCATGGCCTCGCTAGACCGCTCGGCGAACGGCGGGGTGATCATCCAGGCGATCGTGACGCTCGGAAAAGCGCTCGCCATGGACGTCGTCATCGAGGGGGTCGAGACCGAGGAGCAGCGCGTGCTGCTGCGCCTCGCCGGCTGCAATGAGATGCAGGGCTACTTGTTTGCGAGGCCGGCGCCGCACCACGCCATCGACCGTTTGCTGGCGGGGCCGAAGGAAGCGCTGGATGCGCGGCCTGCGGCGCTCGCCATGGCGAGATAGGCCGTTGGCCGATCGTGCATTGGCCGAGAAGGCCTTTGGACGAGCTGGGCGATGGATCAAGACGGCCCGACAACCGCTTGGCCAATCAGAGGGAATCACATAGGCCTATGACCACCATGATGCGTGTCAGACTGAAAGCCGACGGCCGGATCGTCGAAATCCTGCCCGACGGCAGCGAGCGGGAGATGGCGGACGAGCGCGACCTCTCCGGGGTACGTCCGGCGCCCGACGCGCCCATGCTCGCCCCCGCGGTAAACGGTGCTGCCGGTTCCGGGGCGGCTGTCGTGGCGCCGGGCGGCGCCGCCTACGCCAAGGGGGTGCGCGCACGCACCAGGCTCACGCAGGCGGAATTCGCCGCGCGCATCGGCGTGCCGATCGAGACGGTGCGCAATTGGGAGCAGGGCAAGCGCTCCCCGCGCGGCCCGGCGCGCGCGCTGCTGAAGGTGATCGAGCGGGCGCCGGACGCGGCCTTCGCGGCCCTCAGCACCGCCAAACCTCTGGGCTGAGCGCTGCGCTAGGCTGTCGCCCGCGCCGCGCGCGAAGGCGCGGCAATGCGCATCAGCAGGAACATCGCCAGGAGCGTAGCGACATAGGCGATGAACTGCAGGTCGGTCGGGCGGTCGTTGTAGCCGATGAGGGTGTGCAGCAGCTTGCCGACCAGGCTGTCTTGCGGCAGCCAGGCGGAAGTGTCCCAGAGCTGATGGCCCAGAATGTCGATCATTCCGGCCGCATTGAGGAACTGGATCGCCTGTGCCGCCATGCCGGCGGCGAGCAGCGCGATGAGCACTCCGGTTACCGAGAAGATGTACCGCGGCGGGATCGCGAGCAGCCCGAAATAGGTCAGCGCCGTGAAGGCCGCGCCCGCCGCGATCCCGAGCAAGCCGCCGGCCAGCAACGACGATGCGGACGTTCCGGTGGCGACGATGCCGTACAGGAACAGCACGATTTCCGATCCCTCGCGCAACACTGCAAGGCCGACCACCAAGGCGAGCGCAGTCATCGGCCGCTGACCAGCCGAGACCGCCTCGCCGACCGCAGTCATCTCGGCCGCCATCTCGCGCCCGTGCCGCGCCATCCAGGCGTTGTGCCACATCAGCATCACGACGGCGACGCAGAGGACGCAGGCATTGAGCAGCTCCTGTCCGGACCCTTCGAACGCATCGGCAATGCGCTCCGCGAACAAGGCGACGATGCCCGCGCCGATCGCTCCCGCGACGATGCCGCCCGCGACCCAGCGCCCGCGGGCGGGCACGCCACGCGTCGCCGCCAGCACGATGCCGACGATGAGGCCGGCCTCGATGACTTCGCGCAATACGATGACGAGGGAGCCCAGCATTGTCTGCTATTCCGCGATCACCACGCCCTTGGCGGTATCGGCGTGGAATTCGCCGATGAATTCGTACTGCCCGGGTGCGAGCGGGCCGATGCGTACGAGGGCCCTCGATTTTCCCGGAATGACCTTCTCGACCTTGAGCGCGGTGCTTTCGAATTCCTCCGGTGTGGGATCCTCGTTGCTGACGTAGATCGATACCCGCTTGCCGGCCGGAACCCGAAGTTCGGCCGGCTCGAAACGGTGATCCTTGATGACGAGGTTGAGCTCCTGCGCAAGTATCGGCGACACCGTTGCCATAATAACGAGCGTCGCCAGCGCGGCCGCGGCCGCAACCCCTTGTATCGCTCGCAAGGACAGCGAATTCATGCGGTACATCAAAGCCTTTCGGCGCCGCTTCGCAATAGTACTGCCGCGATGTTGAAATTATTCTAAACTAGCGCGGAATTTGCGGCGGGCGCGCGCGGCGGCTACCGATGTGCCGCTGCTTGGAAGATCGAGGAGACATGCAATGAATGTAGTCGAAGCCAACGGCGCAAAAATTCCGGCAATCGGTCTGGGCACGATGACGCTGAAGGACGCGGTTTGCGTGCAGGCCGTCAAGACGGCGTTGCAGCTAGGCTATCGGAACATCGATACCGCCCAGAACTACGGTAACGAGCGCGAGGTCGGTGAAGGGATACGTGCCTCCGGCGTCAAGCGCGAAGACGTCTTCCTGACCACCAAGATCTATTGGAACCGCCTCAACGAGTTCGAGCGTGCGGTCGACGAGAGCCTCAAGGCGCTCGATTTCCCCACGGTCGATCTTCTGCTGATCCACTGGGCGAGCCCGCAAATTCCGGTGGCCCAGAGCGTCGCGACACTCTGCTCTTTCAAGCGCAAGGGTTTGGCGCGCCATGTGGGCGTCGCCAATTTCACCACCGGCATGCTCGACGAAGCCGTGAAGGTCGCGAGCGAGCCGCTGGTGGCGAACCAGATCGAGGTGCACCCCTTTCTCGACCAGACCAAGGTGCTCGCCGCCAGCCGCAAGCACGGCTTGTCGGTGACGGCCTATTGCCCGATCGCGCGCGGCAAGGTTCCGGGCAACGAGGTGCTGGAGCGCATCGGAAAAGCCCACGGCAAGAGTTCGGCGCAGGTTTCGCTGCGCTATCTTGTGCAGCAAGGAATCATCCCGATCCCGCGCACCGCCACTCCGGAGCATCTCGCGGCCAATCTCGCGATTTTCGACTTCGCCTTGAGCGACGGCGAAATGGCGGAAATCGCCAAGCTCAAACGGTCGGACGGCCGGGTGGTCAATCCGCCGCACGCGCCGAAATGGGATAGGTGATCGATGCACGTCGTCGAGGCACACGGCGCCCGTATCCCGCTTGTCGGTCTCGGCACCTGGGACCTGCGCGGGAGGACCTGCGCGCGGATCGTCGAGCAGGCGTTGCGGCTCGGCTACCGGCACATCGATACCGCGGAGATGTACGACAACGAGCGCGAGGTAGGCGAGGGGCTGCGCGCCTCCGGAGTCAGGCGCGACGAGGTGTTCGTCACCACCAAGATCTGGCCCTCGCATTTCGCACCGCGCGAGCTCGAACGCGCCGCCAAGGAGAGCCTGGTCAAGTTGCGGCTCCCCGAGGTCGATCTTCTGCTGCTGCACTGGCCGAACCCGAATATCCCGCTGAGCGAGACGCTCGGTGCGCTTGTGCAAGGTCAAGCAGATGGGGCTTGCGCGCCACATCGGGATTTCGAATTTCACGGTCGCCCTGATCGAAGAGGCGGTGCGCATCTCGAGCGAGCCGATCGTCTCCAATCAGATCGAGGTGCATCCGTTCCTCGACCAGTCGAAGGTGATCGCGGCCTGCCGGGCGCATGGCATGGCGGTCGTGGCCTACAGCCCGATCGCCCGCGGCGGCGCCAAGAACGACAAGGTGCTCTCGCGCATCGGCAAGGCGCACGGCAAGACCGCGGCCCAGGTCTGCCTGCGCTTCCTGGTGCAGCAGGACATCGTGGTGATCCCGCGCACCAGCAAGATCGAGCGATTGTCGGAGAATCTCGCCATCTTCGACTTCGAGCTGACGAAAGACGAGATGGCCGAGATCGCCTCGCTCGCGCGCCGCGACGGCCGCGTCGTCGACTATTCGTATTCGGGATCGCCGCAGTGGGACTGAAGGCAGGTCCGGCCGTCCCGTCGTGGACTGCCAACAGGAACGCCGTGCGATGACGCAAGCGCTGTACGACACGCTCCGCGCGATCACCACCGCCACCATCACGACCATGCTGCTGAAGAAGGGCATCCGGCGCTGCTGGATGAGCGGACCGAAGCCGCTCGTCCCCGGCGGCAAGCGCCTCGTCGGGCCGGCCTTCACCATGCGCTTCGTGCCGGCGCGCGAAGACCTCGCCACGCCCGAGAGCTGGGCGAAGCCGATCTCGACCCGCGGCGCGATCGAGGCGATGCCGGAGGGCTGCATCGCCGTCGCCGATGCCATGGGCATCACGTCGGCCGGGATTTTCGGCGACATCCTCACCATGCGCATGATGAAGCGCAATGTGACGGCGCTCGTCACCGATGGCGCGGTCCGCGACAAGGCGGGCGTGCTGGCCTCCAGGCTTCCGGTCTGGTGCGACGGCGCCGCCGCGCCGGCCTCGGTCAACGGGCTCACCTTCGTCGGCTGGGAGGAGCCGATCGGCTGCGGCGGCTGTGCGGTCTTCCCCGGCGACGTCATCGTCTGCGACGACGACGGCGCGGTGGTGATCCCGCAGGCCCTCGTTGCCTTCGTCGCGGAGGAGGGCGCCGAGCACGAGCGCATGGAGACCTGGATCGTGAGCGAGGTCGAGACGCGGCGCCAAGCTCCCCGGCCTTTATCCGATGAACGAGGACGCCAAGGCGCGCTACGAGGCCTGGAAGAAGCAGGGCTAGCGCTCAAGCCGCGCGGGCCGCCCATGTTCTTCGTCCTCTCCAAGATCCTCGGCTTCTTCGCCATCCCGTCCAACCTGGTGATTTCGCTCGGACTGTGCGGGGCCGTTGCTGCTGCTGACGCGCTTCGCGCGCGCCGGGCGGCGGCTGGCGGTTGCGAGCCTCCTGCTGCTGGCGGTGCTCGGCTTCTCGCCCATCGGCAACGCGCTGATCATTCCGCTCGAGCAGCGATTTCCGCCTTGGGACGCCGCGCGCGGGGCGCCGGCCGGCATCGTCGTGCTGGGCGGGGCGATTTCGCCGGATATCTCGGCCGCGCGCGACGCCGTCGCGCTCAACGAGGCGGCCGAGCGGGTGACCATCGTGGCCGAGCTTGCGCGGCGCTATCCGGATGCCCGCATCGTGTTTTCAGGCGGCACCGGCGCGCTCATCTACAGCGAGGGGATCGAAGCCGAATTTGCGCGCCGCCTGTTCGAAAGCTTCGGCATCGCCCGCGAGCGCATCCTGCTTGAGCAGCGTTCGCGCAACACCGTCGAAAATGCGCTGTTTTCCAAGGACATCGCCCAACCGAAGGCGGGCGAGCGCTGGCTGCTGGTAACCTCCGCCTATCACCTGCCGCGCGCGGTCGGCGTATTCCGCAAGGCGGGCTTTGCAGTCGAAGCCTATCCGGTCGATTGGCGGACACGCGGAACGCAGGACGTGCTGCGGCCGTTTTTTACGCTCGGCGATGGACTAAGGCGCACCGACACGGCGGCTGCGGGAGTGGGTTGGGCTCGTCGTCTATTGGCTCACGGGACTGTCGTCCGAGCTCTTTCCGGGGCCGCCGGCGCACGGACGGTGAAGGATGTCACAGTCAAGCCCGACAGCCCGGAATCGGAGCGCGCCGGCAACCTGAATTGCGGCAAAATTTTTGAAGCCGAACATAAACAGTTTACCAGTGTGTCGCTTTTCAACAGTATCTTGTGGCCAGTCAGTTGATTCGCGGCGCGCTTTTGCTTTGCATCAGTCGTCGTCGCTCCACCAAGGCGAGGGCCTAAACGATGTCGGTCGACGTCCGACCCGCACTGCCAGCGGCATTGTCGCAAGCGATCCCCCGAGCGGGTCAGCGCGACCGGTTGATGAAAGGGGTCGCCACGGCGACCGCCATCTTTGCAGCCACGATCGCGGTCGTGATCGTCGCGATGTCGGCCGTGGTGCTGGGTCTGACCTGACCGGCGGCCGGCGCTTCGCGATCCAAGCCTGCTTGCCCGCAATCGCGCCGAACGCATCGGTTCCGTGCTTGCGCCGTCATTTTGGGCCACGACCGCCGACGCGGTCGTGACGTGACGCGCGTCCTTTTCCGGGGCGGGCGGCATCTTGCAAACGTCGGCCGCTCTGTCACGATCACCCGGGGTGGAATGACGATGCCGCAACACATCACGACGCACGTGCACGCGCTGGTCGAGGCCGCCGAACGCGAAGTCGAGACCCTGTCGGCGCGTGACGCCATGGCGCTGCATGGCCGCGACGACGTGGTATTCGTCGACATTCGCGACATCCGCGAGCTCAACCGGGAGGGACGCGTGCCCGGCGCCTTCCACTGCCCGCGCGGCATGCTGGAATTCTGGGTCGACCCGGAGAGCAAGTACCACAAGCCGATGTTCGCCCAGGACAAGCGGTTCGTGTTCTTCTGCGCCGCCGGTCAGCGCTCGGCGCTTGCGACCCAGACGGTGCAGCGGATGGGACTGAAGCCGGTGGCCCACATCGGCGGCGGCTTCGGCGCCTGGAAGGAGGCCGGCGGGCCGATCGAGGCGCCGGCGGACGCCAAGCCGAAAACCTGAGGGTGGCATGGCGCTGAAACTGATCATCGGAAACAAGAACTACTCGTCGTGGTCGTTCCGTCCCTGGATCGCCATGAAGGTCGCCGGCATTGCATTCGAGGAGGAGGTCATCTCGCTCGATGCCAAGGACTTCAAGCAGCGGGTGGGGAGACATTCGGGGACCGGCAAGGTGCCGGTGCTGGTCGATGGCGATGCCCCGATCTGGGAATCGCTCGCGATCCTCGAGCATCTGGCCGAGCGCTATCCGCAGGCCGGACTCTGGCCGTCAGGTGTGCAGGCCCGCGCCCATGCCCGCTCGGTCGCCGCCGAGATGCACGCCGGGTTCGTGCCGCTGCGGCGCCACCTGCCCATGAACATGTGGCGTCCGGTCACGAAGCGCGAACTGCCGCCCGAGGCGCAGGCCAATGTCGGCCGCATCGACGCCATGTGGACAGATTGTCGCAAGCGCCACGGCGCCGCCGGCCCATTCCTGTTCGGCCCATTCGGGGCCGCCGACGCCATGTATGCGCCGGTCGTCTCCCGTTTCCATACCTATGGGGTCGAAGTCGGGCCCGTCGCCCGGGACTATATGGCCGCAATGATGGCATTGCCGGCGTGGGCCGAGTGGCGGGCCGCGGCCGTTAAGGAGCCTTGGGTTTTGGCCGAGGACGAGGTGGACTGGCCTACCGTTCTGCGAGTATGAGACGGGTCACGTGTGCGCGATCATGGCGATCTCGCCCCAAAAATGTCGCGGATGAGGTATTGATTCTGGCGCGGGGACGAAAAAAATACGCGCCGTCTCGTAGCACCCTGCTCGTTAGGTGCCGCCGAGAAGGGCAACTATAACAGCGGGACCCTCCTGCATTACCGGTCTGGAGCTATAAACCATGCGATATCGTGTCATCGCCGTCTTTTCGGCTGTGCTGTCGGCTCTTGCCCTGCTTGCGCCGGTGGCAGGGGCGGAGGAGGCCAAGAGTGACGTCAAGGGCATCTTCCTGCTGACCGACTATCCGTCCGTCACGCTGCGTCCGGGCACGACGTCCTCAGTCAATCTCAAGCTGCAGAATTACTCCGTCTCCCCCGAACGCCTGGCGCTGACGGTTTCCGGCGTGCCGGCCGGCTGGACGGCGACCTTGCTTGGCGGCGGCCAACCGGTGGCGGCCGCGCTGCCGGCGACGAATTCGAGCGTCTCGCTCGAGCTGCGCCTCGACGTGCCGAAGGATGCGCCGGTCGGCACCACCAACCTGACAGTGGCGGCGAAGGGGCCGAACACCGACATCTCGCTGCCGATCGAGGTCAAGCTCGCCACCGACCTTCCGGCCAAGCTCACGCTCAGCCCGCAGCTGCCGGAATTGCGCGGCACCTCGAAATCGAACTTCGAGTTTCAGCTCTCGATCAAGAACGAGAGCGGCAAGAAGCTCACCGTGAGCCTGTCGGCGCAGGCGCCGCAGTATTTCGACGCGACCTTTACCGAGCAGTACGGCAGCCAGGAGCTCAATGCCCTGCCGCTCGACGCCGGCCAGTCGAAGGACGTCAAGCTCAAGATCAAGCCGCCGAACACGGTTGCCGCCGGCAAGTACAATGTCACGGCCAAGGTGGCGGCCGAGGACGCCTCGGTCACGACCGACCTCGTGCTCGACATCACCGGCCAGCCCAAGATCGATATTGCCGGACGGGAAGGCGTGCTCAGCGCCGGCGCCGTCGCCGGCAAGGAAACCTCGATCCCCGTGGTGCTCGCGAATTCCGGCACGGCGGCGGCCGAGCAGATCGAACTGTCCGGCAGCGCTCCGCCCGGCTGGAAGGTGACCTTCGAGCCGAAGGCGGTCGATCGCATCGCCCCGAACGAAACCAAGGAAGTGCAGGCCCTGGTCACGCCGTCCGACAAGGCGGTGGCCGGCGAGTACGTCACAACGGTGCGCGCGGCATCGCGAGGCGAATCGGCTTCGCAATCCTTCCGGGTTGCGGTCACGACTTCGACCTACTGGGGGATCGTCGGCATTGCCCTAATCGGCGGGGCATTGCTGATCATGATCGGCGCCGTGGTCTGGTTCGGACGGCGATGAGCGAGAATGTCATCGAGACAAGGAATCTGACCAAGCGCTACAACGGGACCGCCGTCGTCAAAGGCATCTCATTCTCGGTGGCGCGCGGGGAGATTTTCGGATTGCTCGGGCCTAACGGCGCGGGCAAGACCACCACCATCCTGATGTTGCTGGGCCTGAGCGAAATATCCGAGGGCGAGGCGCGCGTGCTCGGCCACGATCCGGTGCGTGAGCCGCTCGCGGTCAAGCGCCGCGTCGGCTATCTGCCCGACCAGGTCGGGTTCTATGACACCCTCTCGGCCGCCGACAACCTGCGCTACACCGCGCGCCTGATGGGATTCGATCGAGCCGAGCGCGAGGAAAAGATCGCCTCCGCGCTCGCCCATGTCGGGCTCGCGGACGTGGTCAACCAGCGCGTCGCCACGTTCTCGCGCGGCATGCGCCAACGCCTGGGCCTTGCCGAAATCCTGATGAAAGAGGCCCAGATCGCGATCCTCGACGAGCCGACCTCCGGGCTCGACCCGCAGGCGACGCACGAATTGCTCGCCATTATCCGCGACCTGAAGCACCGGAATGTGAGCGTGCTGCTGTCGTCGCATCTGCTCGAACGGGTGCAGAGCGTCTGCGACCGCGTCGCGTTGTTCAGCGAAGGCAATATCGCTCTCATCGGCACGGTCCCCGAGCTCGGCCGGCAGGTGCTGGGCGGCGGTTTCCGCGTCGAGGTCGAAGCGGAAGGCGAGGGGCTGGCCGACCGGCTTGCCCAGGTTCCCGGCGTGCGGACTGTCGAGCCCGCGGGCATGAACCGTTGGCGGATGATGTCCGAGCGCGACGTGCGGCCGGAGGCGGCGGCGGCGGTGGTCGGGTCCGGCGGGCGTCTCCTGCGCATGTCGGTCGAGGAGCCGAGCCTCGAGGCGATCTACACCCGCTATTTCGAAACTCACGAAGGACAGCGTCATGCGGCGTGAAGGCTCGGCCTTGCACGGTCTCGGGGTAGTGACCGTCAAAGAGATTGCGGATCACTTCACCAGCATCCTGGTGGTGTTCATGATGGCGCTGATGATTGCGACTGCGGTCGCCGTCGTCTTTTTCGCCGTGGGTCAGATCAAGGAGAGCACGGCCGAAGATCCGTTCTTGTTCCTGCGGCTGTTCACGCGCTCGGGCGGCCTCTGGCCGCTTGCCGCCCTGCTGTCGTTGCTGCTCGTCCCGCTGATCGCGATCACGCTTGGCTTTGACGCCGTGAACAGCGAGTATAACCAGCGCACGCTCTCGCGCGTTCTCTCGCAGCCGATCTATCGCGACGCGCTCCTGTTCGGCAAGTTCCTGGCCGGCCTCTTCACGCTGTCGATCACGCTCATCGTGCTGTGGCTGATGGTGATCGGATTCGGGCTGCTTGCGCTTGGGCTTCCGCCCAATCCGGAGGAAATGGCGCGCGCCCTGGTGTTCCTGGTGGTGACCATCGCCTACGGCGGCGTCTGGCTGGCGCTGGCGCTGTTGTTTTCGATCCTGTTCCGCTCGCCCGCGACGGCGGCGTTTTCGTCGTTCGGCCTGTGGCTGTTCTTGACGATCCTGTGGCCGCAATTCTCCCCCATGCTGGCGGCGGCGTTCTTCAAGACGAACGATTTGATCGGCAACATCGACACCCTGCAGGCGTTCGCCCGGGTATCTCCGAGCGCGCTGTTCAACGAGATCGTTGCCGTCCTGCTCGATCCTTCGGTGCGCTCGTCGCAACAATCGATGCTGGATTCGACATTGGCGGCGATGGGACTGCGTCTGGTCGAGCGGGGGGCTATTCCCGGCGCGCCCATCCCGCTGGTGCAGAGCGTTCTGATCGTGTGGCCGCAGATCGTCGGCCTGATCGCCGGCACGATCATGCTCTTTGTCGTCGGCTACGTGGTGTTCCAGCGGCAGGAAGTCCGCGCCTGACGCTCGCTCGGTTCGTGCTCGGCCGGGCGTCCTGAAGCCGAACCGAGCCGGGCTGCAGCGGATAGGTCGGTCCCGGGGTTGGGTTCCGGATCCCCGACGGCGGCGGTCAGGATCAAGCCGGACCAGATAGGCGAGAGTTAGCCTACGATCTTTCTCCAGCTCTCCTTGGCCAGGGTGGTGAGGGCGTCGACGTTCTTGCTGACGACATCCCAGTTCACCATGGGCTTGGCCCCTTCGCCGGATCCGGCCATCGAGTCTGCCACATAGGCCCCTCCAACGGTGAGCGCGAAACCAAGAATGATCCCGAAAATCAGGCGCATGTGGACGCTCTCCAGTAGGGGCTCGTGCCGGCCGCTCGGTAGGCCACGAAGCGGGCACGAATGTGGTCTTTGCGTGCGCCGCAGCAGTCGGGGAAAGTTCGATCGGCCAAGCGATAGCCTCGTAACGGGGACCTCATTTGTGCGCCGGCACGCTGGCGCCCGCGTGCACAATCTCATGGCCCTGAATTTTGCGCCATGCATTTTGGGCAGGCCCGCCCGGCGTCCGCGCTAAACCTTTCAAAGAGTCAAAATATCACTTTAGAATACTTATCTAAAGTATTGAAATTTAGTTTAATTCTTAGATCGCAGCGCGCGCCATGACAATGTGGCGAAAGAGTTGGATTTTTGACGAAATTGCTCCGCCGGCTGCTATAAGAGGTTCGATCTCGCCAGATATCGGGGGAACCAGGGGGAGCTTTAGAAAGGAGTTGACCCGTGCCGCTTGAGTTCAGGAACGACGAGTTGAAAGAGCATAAGTTTGAGATCGGCCAGACGGTCTTTTTCACTTCCAGGCCGATTGGCCATATGGCCGTGAACGGCACCTATCGGATCGTCAAGCTGCTTCCCAACGATGGCGACGATTATCAATACCGCATCAAGAGCGCGGCCGAGGCATTCGAGCGCGTGGCCAAGGAAAGCCAGCTCGATCGCTACCGGTGAGGTAGCAAGCCGGGACTGACCCCGGCTGCCGGGCAATTGCGCACCGTCGAGCCCATCGGCGATGTGAAGCGGTAAATTCCTACCGATCGAAATTTCCGCAGGGTGGCCAGTACGGCCACCCTGCGCCATAATCATTACAACACCGGGCGGCACAGTCGGTCCGCCTTTCGGTTGGGTGCGCGATGTCGGCTGCCGGTTCAACAACGCTGATGGCGCTGCCGACGTGGGCTGGCGTCGTGCTCATGGCATTTGCGCTGGTCGTGAGCGTCTTGGCGGTCATGCGCCGCGGTTTCGAGGACAGAAGGGACGCGCTGATCTCCTTCGCGGTCCTGGCGGTCGCGGCGTCCATGGGCTGGGTCGCGATCGATCTCCTGGCCAGCCGGGACCCCGGCGGCGAACGGCACCCCTTGGACATGCGCGTGATCGAGCTGACGGCCCACGCGGTGGCGCCGGGCTCGGCGCTCGCCTGCCTGGATGCGATTGCGGGCGAGGCGGTCGAAACCTCATGCGAGAAGGCGCTGTTCGCCAGTCCGGAGGCGACGGCGGCGGCGGTGTCCTATGTCGCCGCGCAGCTTTCGCTGCTGGCCGCGGGCAGCGACGGCAGCCGCGGCTCGGAGACGGCGGTGGCGAGCCTGCGCCGGGCGCTCGAGGCCGACCGGTTCGGGATCGTTGCGCACGTTCTGGCGGTGCGCGATGGCTGCACGGCGGATCGATGCGAGACGCTTGCGCTGCTGCGCGACCGCAGCCGGGTCAGCGCCAATCTCGCCGGCGGCACCTACGCCGGCCTCGTGCAGCGCCACATGGTGGCCTGGTCCGCCGCGGCAGCTCAGCCGGCAGTGGCGGCACAGGCACCGCCGCCCGCCGAACCGGCAGCAGAGCCCGCGGCTGCCGCGGCGGCGGTGGTCGGCGCCAAGCCACCGAGCGACAAGCCGCCGAACAACCTGTTCTTCCCGTCGTCGGACTCGATACCTCCGGTCAGCATCATGACCGCCGAGCCCAACGAGCCGCCGCCGGCGGCCCAGGACACCACCGGCGCGGTGGAAGCCAGGCCCGCCGCCCGCAAGCCGCAACAGGCACGCCGGCCGGCCGCGCCGGCGTCTCCCGCCGGGGCTCCGCTCCAGCTCGGGCCCGCGGGCCAGTAGCATCCATCTGAGGATAAGCCCGCCGCGCGATGGCACGGCGCGTCCCGCCCGCTATGATCGCCCGCTCCTTCAATCGGCAGACATCCGTGGCCCTTCATCTCATCAAGCTTTGCGTCGGCTGTGACTCGGTCAAGGAGCTCGAGGCCTGGATCCGCGAGAAGCTCAAGGATCGCAAGAAACAGGGCCTGCGGCGCGAGCACATCCATCGCACCCGCATGGTGCCCAAGCGCGCCGACGAACTGATCGACGGCGGTTCGCTCTACTGGGTGATCCGCGGCGAGGTGATGTGCCGGCAGCGGCTGCTCGACGTGCGGCCCTTCGTCGACAAGGCGGGCATCGGCCGCTGCCAGCTGGTGCTGGAGCCCAAGCTGAACCTGGTCGCGCCGCGGCCGTGGCGGGCGTTCCAGGGCTGGCGCTATCTCGCGCCTGAGGACGCGCCGCGCGATCTCGATCGCGCCGCGCCCGGCGCCAAGCACATGCCGGAGACGCTGCGGCGCGAACTACGCGAGCTCGGCCTGCTGTAGGGCGCGGGCGCACGCTCACACCGCGATATTGTCGATCAGCCGCGTCTTGCCGATCCGCGCCGCGACCAGCAGCCGGATCGGTCCGTCGTCGGCGCGCGTCGACCTGCGCCAGCGTCTCGGCGTGGCGCGCCTCGAGGTAGTCGAGCGCGAAGCCGGCGCGCTCGATCGCGGCGCCGCCTTCGTCGAGCACGCGCGCGATGCGGCTCGCCGCCGCGCGATCGCGTCGCGCGCAGTCCTTGAGCACGCGGTGGAGCGTCGGCGCGGCGCGCGCGCTCGCCCGGCGTGAGGTAGGCGTTGCGCGAGGACATCGCGAGGCCGTCCTTCTCGCGCACGGTCGGCACGCCGACGATCTTCACCGGCAGATCGAGATCGTCGGCCAGCCGCGTCACCACCTTGAGCTGCTGGTAGTCCTTCTCGCCGAACATCGCGACGTCGGGCGCGCACTGGATCAGCAGCTTGGCGACCACGGTCGCGACGCCGCCGAAGAAATGCGGGCGGAACGCGTCTTCGAGGCCGGCCTTCGCCGGCCCCTCCGGCACGATGCGGGTCGCAAAGCCGTCCGGATACATCGCCTCGACCGCGGCGCCCAGACCAGATCGACGCCTGCGCTTCGGCGAGCGCCGCGAGATCGGCATCGAAGCTGCGCGGATAGCTCGCGAAATCCTCATGCGGGGCGAACTGCGCCGGATTGACGAAGATCGAGACCACGACGCGCTTCGCGCGCGCCGCCGGGCCAGCCGCACCAGCGCAGATGGCCGTCATGCAGCGCGCCCATGGTCGGAACCAGCGCGACCTTGTCGTCGCCGCGCGCGCAACTGCGCGACGGCGCGCCGCAGCGCGGGAACGTGCGCGGACGACGGGCGATCGGGCGCCATGATGCATGGCTTGCCTTGGTCACGGGCGTACGCGGCGCGCAAACTAGCAAAGCACGATGACACGCAGGCCACGTGCGTTAATTAATGCATTAAACGCAGCCGCGGCGCGCTCGACTCTTGACCAACCTGGACACAGGCTTAGGAATGGCATGCCAGTGAGGTGGCGTCATGTTGGTTGAGGCGAGCGTGCGACGGCCGGCGTCCGCGCATGTCGTCGTGCTCGGCAACGAGAAGGGCGGCTCGGGCAAGTCGACCACCGCGATGCACGTCGCGGTCGCGCTGATGAATGTCGGGCAGCGGGTCGCGACCATCGATCTCGATTCCCGGCAGAAGAGCTTCACCCACTACATCGAGAACCGGCGCACCTGGGCAAGCGCGCGCGGCATCAGCCTGAAGGTGCCGGTGCATTTCTGCATCGCGCGCGGCTCGACGCTGCAAGCTCGACGAGAACGAGGCGATCGAGTTCGCCGGCTTCGCCGAGGCGGTGAGCGCGGTCGAGCAGATCGCACGATTTCGTCGTGGTCGATACGCCCGGCACCGACAACTATCTCATGCGGCTCGCCCATTCGATGGCCGATACGCTGATCACGCCGCTCAACGACAGCTTCGTCGATTTCGACGTGCTCGGCACCGTCGATCCGACGACCTTCGCGGTGACCGGCGAGAGCCATTACGCCGAGATGGTGCGCGACGCGCGCCGGCAGCGCCGCCTGATCGACGGCGACGCAGATGGACTGGATCGTGGTGCGCAACCGGCTGTCGATGCTCGGCTCGCGCAACAAGCGCCTGGTCGGCGAGGGGCTCAACGAGCTTGGCGGCGCGGCTCGGCTTCCGCTGCGCCGACGGGCTCGCCGAGCGCGTGATCTACCGCGAGTTCTTTCCGCGCGGCCTGACCGCGCTCGACAACCTCGACGAGGCGACGCTCGGCACCCGGCCGAGCCTGGCGCACGTCACCGCGCGCGCAGGAGGTCATGGCCTGATCGAGGCGCTGAAGCTGCCGCTCGACGAGCGCGGCCAGCGCCGCGCGGCGGCGCGCGCCGAGTGGTTCTCCGCGCAGGACAAGCCGCTCGACGTGCACGACATCATCGGGGACTGAGCCGCGCCGCACTTGCTCCGGACACGGCCCATGTGCGGGGGCCGACAATGCCGGGACGGCTCGATTGCGCTGCGCCGGGATGAGCGGACGGGCATTGCACTCGCCTCCCGGTACGCCCACCTTAAGGGCGTCCGATTTGCCGCTCACGATGCAATGCCATGGCCAATGAACGCACCGACGGGCGACCGACGAGCCGCAGCACGCCGGCGCCGTCGTCCACGCGCGCCGAGATCGACGCGTTCCTGGCCAAGGTGAAGAGCCTCGCGCCCCGACCACCGCGCCCGGCCAGCGCGGACGGCTGATCTTCGCGCTCGACGCCACCATGAGCCGCCAGCCGATGTGGGACACCGCCTGCCAGCTGCAGGCCGACATGTTCCGCGAGGCGGCCGCGATCGGCGGGCTCGACGTGCAGCTCGTCTATTACCGCGGCCTGGCCGAATGCCGGGCCTCGCCCTGGGTGTCGCAGGCCGAACGGCTCGCCGCATCTGATGTCGCGGCA
This sequence comes from uncultured Alphaproteobacteria bacterium, assembly GCA_963755305.1. Taxonomy (GTDB): domain Bacteria; phylum Pseudomonadota; class Alphaproteobacteria; order Rhizobiales; family Xanthobacteraceae; genus VAZQ01. The sequence goes on from CAVWJL010000002.1 coordinate 23,606, forward strand.
TCGATTGCCGCGGCGGCCACACCCAGATCGGCAAGGTCCTCGCCCATGCGCGGCGCGAGATCGGAGAACAGGAAGGTGCAGGCGCTGGTCTTCGTCGGCGACGCCATGGAGGAGAAGCTCGACGATCTGTGCCACGCGGCGGGCGAGCTCGGCCTGCTCGGCGTGCCGGCCTTCATGTTCCAGGAGGGCGACGATGCGATCGCCGAACAGGCGTTTCGCGAGATCGCGCGGCTGACGCGCGGCGCCTATTGCCGCTTCGATCCGGGCGCGGCCCACGAGCTCGGCGAGCTGCTGCGCGCGGCGGCGGCCTATGCGGCCGGCGGCATGCGGGCGCTCGCCGATCTGTCCGCGCGGCGCGATGCTGGCGCGATCAAGCTTATCGAGCAGATGAGATCAGCGATGGACGCGTTCATCTTCGGCGTCGTGGTGCTGGCGCTCGTGCTGTGGGCGCTGCACGGCTTCACCAAGGCCAATCCCGCACACGCTGGCGATCGTGCTGAAGGCCGGCGGCGGGACTCGGCGCGCTCGCGGTGGCGGGCATCCTCGGCGTGCGCGGCCGCATCGACATCGCCATGCCGCTCGGGATCACCGGCCTCGGGCCTGCTCGGCTGGCTGCCCTGGAGCATGGCCGAGCTTCGGCGCGCGCACGCAGAAAAGCCCGGGCCAGATATCGCGGGTGCGCTCGGCCTTCGTCGAGATGGAGCTCGATCACGACACCGGCGCGATGCGCGGGCGCATCCTGGCCGGCCCGCACGAGGGCGTCACGCTCGACGCGCTCGACGTCGCGACGCTGACCGCGCTTTCTGCCCGAGATCGACGAGGAAAGCCGCGCGCTACTGATGGCGTATCTTGACCGCCGGGAGCCCGGCTGGCGTGACCACGCGCAAGCGTGATGCGGCAGCGGGGCCGGCCGGGCGTGGCGCACCGGCAAAATGACGGAAGAGGAGGCCTATCAGATCCTTGGCCTGCAGCCGGGGGCGAGCGCCGACGACATCGGCCGCGCGCACCGCGCGCTGATGAAGAAACTGCATCCCGACCAAGGGGGGTCGACGTACCTCGCGGCCCGCGTCAATGAAGCCAAGGACGTTCTTCTCCGCCGCCATCGCTGAGTACTCCTAACGCAACTCATCATCAGCGGCTCCTGTCCAACGCGGCTTCCCGGTATCATCGACGTCAGTTTCTGATCGCCACGCATTCGACGTCGTTGCGCTTGAGGAATTTGCAGGCGGCTTCGGCCTGGTCCTTGTCGAGGCCGGCGAAGCGGGCACGATAGAAGGTGCTTGCCACCCTTATCGACTGTTTCGGTGAACGGATCGGACCGGCGAGCAGCTTGGCCGCCTTGCTCTGCACGGCGACAGACGCTGCTTCGCCTCGCCATCGGCCGGAAGGCGCCGACCTGGATGATCCAGCCGCTGCGTACCGGCTTTGCCGGTGCGGCTGCGACCGGCTCCTTGGGCTTGGTGCTGGCGGTCGGCGGCTCGGCGGTCGCGACGGCGGCGGCCCGCTGCGGAGGCGCTGCGCTGGCGGGCACTGGGCGCGCTGGGCTGTACTGCGGCCGACACTCGCGGTGTTTCGGCGACGGGCACGTTGAACGTGACGAGCGCGCCAGCCTTCGCCGGGCCCGCCCTGACGGGCACGGTCTTCACCATCACCGGCCGGATCGGGCTCGCTCGAGCCGGCCGTCACGCGCCGTGCCGGCTCCGAAGCCGGGCTCGGGAGGATGGTTGCGCCCGCGCTTGCGACCGCAAAGCGGTGCTGATCCTTGGAGCCGGCTTTGGATTCGGCTTGGGCCGCTACCTTTGGTTCGGCCTTGGGCTCGGCTTTGATCGCGGTCTTCGGTTCGGGCTTGGCCTCGGCCTTGGGTTCATCCTTGGGCTCGATCGTGGTGGCGACCTCGGTCGCCGCCTCGGGCTCTTCCGGTTCTGCGATCGGCCGCGGGATCATCGCAGCCGTGCGCTTGGTGGCACCTTCTCCGACCCAGTCATCGAGCAGTGGCGCATGCGCGCGTCGCGGCTGCCGGCGCTCGCGCCGCCGAGCACGACGGCGACGACATGGCGGTTTCCACGCTGCACCGAGGTCACAAGATTGAATCCGGAGGCGCGGATGTAGCCGGTCTTGATGCCGTCGACGCCTTCGACGCGCCCGAGCAGGCGATTGTGGTTGCGGATGGACTGGCCGCGGAAAGTGAAGGAGCGGGTCGAGAAATACTTGTAGTAGCGCGGGAAGCGCTCCTGGATGGCGCGCCCGAGCATCGCCTGGTCGCGCGCGGTGGTGACCTGTTCGTCGTCCGGCAGGCCGGAGGCGTTCTTGTAGACCGTGTGCATCATGCCGAGCGCCGCGCCTTGCGGTCATCATCTCGGCGAAATTCCTCGTCGCCGCCGATCGCTCTCGGCGACCACGACGGCGGCGTCGTTGGCCGAGCGGGTCACCATGCCCTTGATCGCATCCTCGACCGTGATCGTGCTGCCCTTGCGCAGACCGAGCTTGGTCGGCGACTGATCGGCGGCGTGCTCGGAGACTCGCAACTGGCTGTCGAGCTTGAGCTTGCCGGCTTCGAGCCGCTCGAACAGCAGGTAGAGCGTCATGATCTTGGTGAGCGACGCCGGATGGCGATGGCGTCCGGATTGGTGGCATGCAGGACCGTGCCGGAGTTGGCGTCGACCACGATGTCGGCGTAGGGAGCGGCAACCGCCGAATTGCTTGACAGCGCCATAAAGGCAACAGCGGTCAACCCCAAAACGCCCCAACGAAGCCCACGCCGGGCTCCGGTCCGGATCCAAAGCATGCTATTTCCCCCGTCCTCGTTCCCGATTTGACGCCTAGCGAGGCGCCGACACCCCTGTCGTGCCGAGGTAGGACGATTGGACGAGGCAAAAAAGGCAGTATTCAGAAATTTTCTGGCCTTTTCTGGCACCCTTCATCCCACCGGCGGCGTCCGGCCCGACCGATTTTTGGTCGCCGTTGCCCAAACAGCACGCCCCCAACGCTAGGGGCGGCCCATTGCAAAACCGTTAAACGCCCGCCCCGGGGCCCCCGCGTTGTTGCGTCGCAAAACACAACTTGACATTTTTGTGCAGTGCAATATATTTCCTCAAGCTGGCCGTTCGGCTGGCGAAAAACGCAAGCCACACAGGCAGATCGGCGAGGCCGGGAAAGGTTGGCAGATGGTCAAGAGCATGGACGAAATGCAGCAAGTCGGGAAGGACAACATGGACGCGGCGATGAAGTCGCTCGGTGCGTTGTCGAAGAGCTTGCAGGCGATCGCGGTCGAAATGGCCGACTATTCCAAGAAGAGCTTCGAGCAGGGCACGGCGGCGGCCGAGAAGCTCATGGGCGCCAAGTCGTTCGACAAGGCGATCGAAGTGCAGAGCGAGTTCGTCAAGAGCGCCTACGAAGGGTTTGTCTCCGAGGCGACCAAGATCGGCGAGCTCTACGCCGATCTCGCCAAGGAGAGCTACAAGCCGTTCGAAAGCCAGATGGGCAAGTTCGCGCCGATGAAGTGAATCGCGCCTCCCGATGCAATGAAAAGCCCGGCCGACGTGCCGGGCTTTGTGCTTTCAGGGGGCGCTTTTGCGGCCCGGTTATTTGGCGATGCGCAGATTGGCGAGGTTCTGCGCGATCGAGCTGAACACGTTGTTGAGCTGACTTGCCGACGACACATCGAAGAACATGGTCGGATTGGTCGCACAGGCGCGCAGCAGGTTGGCGTTACCGTTGATCACGCGCACCGTGTAGACCTTGATATTGGCGGCCTTGGCGTTGCTGCAGACGAGCGAGGTGCGTGCGTCGATCGCCGACTGGCTCGTGACCTTGGTGTTGTTGGAGTTTTTCCACGATTCGGTGTTGTCGCCGTCGGTCAGCAGGATGATGACCTTGTCGAGATCGGGGGAAGGGGTGGCCGCGCCGGTGAATGGATCGCCCGGCGTCAATGCCTGCCACGCCCAGACCATTCCGATCGTGACATTGGTGTTGCCGTTCGCCTGCATGGCATCGATCTTGTCGTTGAGCGCGTTCCAATCGTAGCTGAGCGGCATCGCCCGGGTCAGGGAGCCGCAGTCGTACACCGGATATTTGGCGTTTGCGCTGACCGTAGGAGCATCGACCTGCGTGTCGTAGGGGTAGGTGCGGTCGCGGACGCATCCCTCCCAGTAGTTCTTCCAATTGCCGCTGGTACAATCGTTGTTTCCGCAGTCGAGGCTTCCGTAGTCGAACCACGGTTGGTTCTTTTAGACTCGTGCCCATGTTGACCGTCGTGTCGAACGGAATGATCGAGACTTTCACGTCGCCGTCTTTCTTGGCGGCCTTCTTCAAGGTATCGAGCAGCGTATGCGAAGCGGACTTGAGGTTGGTCATCTTTCCGCTCGACGACATGGAGCCCGTATTGTCGAGGGCGAGCGCCACCTCGAGCTTCCTGATGCCCCAGGCCACTTCGGCGCTCACGTTGATGTTTAGATTCTGCTGGCCCAACACCTTGGTGAAGGTGGTCGGCACCTTGCCGGTGCCGGTCAGGTCGAGCCTGAAGCTGCTCTCCTGCGGGCTGGAGAAGGTCGGGGTGATGACGATGTGGGTGACGTCGGCCCGGTTGAACAGAGCGCCGAAATAGGCGGCCGCCTTCTGGTTCAGTTGTGCGCTGGTGAGCGACTGCGCATCCTTCGACAGCATCAGCGCCGTGGAATCGACCGCCGCCTGCATTGCGGCCTTGGCTGAATTGGCGCGGCTGTAGTCGACCGCCGCCCCGACGAAGCCGACCATCGGAATGGTTGCCAGCGCGAAGGTGATGACGACATTGCCGCGGTCCGCCTTGCGGAAGGCGTGCAACATGCCGCGCAAGCGGTTGGACAGGGTCATGGTTTGTACCATCGCTGGGTTATGATTTGAGGCCGAGTCGTAAATCGGAGGTGTGAAAACAGCGTAAAGCTCGATGCTAAAACAGGGCTAGAACCAGAAAGGATTTTAACGGCCGCACGATCTACAATTGCGAGGCTGAAATCCTACCCATCATTATCCACCAATACTTGGATCCTGACATGGTTTGCTAAGCTTGATACTTGCTGAAGTCTGTGCCGCGGGCGCGCACGAACGTGTGCGGCGCGACCAGCGGCGTTTGCAAGAAGGCGGAGCCGGACGGACGCAACACCGACGGGCCGCCTCCTCGATGGAGGCGGCATCAATTCGTCCGCTCAACGATTTGCGGTGAGGCTCCCGGCCGCGCCGCGGTCGACGGACGCTACTTCGAGATGCGCAGGTTCGCGAGATTCTGCGCAATCGAGCCGAAGACGGCGTTGAGCTGGCTGGCCTGCGACACTTCGTAATACATCTCCGGCTTGGTCGCGCAGTTGCGCAGCAGCGACGTGTTCCCGGCGATCACCCGGACGGTGTAGATGCGGATGTTGTTGGCCTTGGCGTTGTCGCAGACTTTGGCGGTGCGCGAATCGATCGACGACTGGCTTGAGGTCCAGCGGTTTTGCGTGTTGTCGCCGTCGGTCAGCAGGATGATGACCTTGTCGAGATCGGGCGAAACGGCCGGTCCGTTGAACGGCGCGACCGGGGACAGCGTTTGCCACGCCACCTGCAGGCCGATCGCGACATTGGTGTTGCCGGTCGCGTTCATGGCGTCGACCTTGGCGTTGAGGGCGGTCCAGTCGGAGGACAGCGTCGTCATCGACGTCGGGCAGGCCGTCGCCTGGTGCGCGCGGTACATGGCCGCGGGGCTGCCGGAGGTAGCCGCGGTGTTCATGACGTCGTTGTTCTGGTCGCGATCGTAGACGCAGCCGTTCCACTGGTCGTGATTCTTGGGCGTCCAGACCTTGTTGGCGGACTGGCAGCTGGTCTTGTTGCTGTAGTTGTTGTTGCTGCAGGTGCCGTTGACTTCCTCCCAGTCGGTCCAGCTCGATCCAGTCGGCACTGACGTTGCTGGTGCCGACATTCACGTCGGTGGCGAACGGAACGATCGATACCTTGACGTCGCCCGGCGTTTTCTCGGCGTTCTTGAGCGTGGTCAGCAGATTGTGTGCGGCCTCCTTGAGTGCGGTCAGCTTGCCGCTCGAGGCCATCGAGCCGGTGTTGTCGAGCGCCAGCGCGAGGTTGAGCCGCTTGATGCCCCACATCACTTCGCCCGTGGCGGTGATCTGAACCTGCTGCTGCCCGATCAGGCGCCAGAACATGGTGCTGACGTCGGCGGTTCCCTTGACCGAGAGATTGAAGCTGCCCTGCTGCGGCGAGGAGAACTGCGGCGTGACCTGCACGTTGGTCGCTTCCGGCCGGATGAACATGGCGGTGAAGTAGCTGGAGGCCTTTTGGCCGAGCTGGTCGCCGTTGAGGGTCTGGGCGTCCCTCGACAGCATGAGCGCGGTCGAATCGAGCGCGTTCTGCATGGCAGTTCGCACCAGATTGGCGCGGCTGTAGTCGACGGCTGCTCCGACGGCTCCGATCAGCGGAACGATACCGAGTGCCAGCAGAGGTGCGACCCCACCCTTGCGATCCCGAAAAAACCGCGCAAATAGCATTGCGATGCCTCCGCCTCAGGAAAATTCCTGTTGGTAGTTCCCACCACCATGACGCTGCAGCCCTTGAAACTTTGTGAGAGAAAAACCGCAATTTTCGTCTGAATTTGCCGCCAATTGTCCGCAATTGAGTCGCGATCGTTTAACCGCATGCGGGGCTCCGGCGGCGTTCCTGCCAAAGCGCTTGAAATTGGCCGGCAATTTGAGGGTCGGGACGCTCTGGACCTCGCCCGGTGGGTCTTTTTATGATGGCGCGAGCCTGCCTCCCCGTCCTGCGTCCCGTCTCCGGGCCGGCACGCCTGCTATGCAAGGAACCATGAGCCGAAAGCCGCCAGATACCCTGCCAAGTCCCCGGAGCCCTGTGGTTTGCGCCTCGGCTCGCGGACGATGACCACAAGCGCCGCGAGACCGGGCTCGCCTGGAACCGCGGTCATCACCAAGACCAAGCCGCAGACCAAGCGGCCCTCGCTCTATCGCGTGCTGCTGCTCAACGACGACTACACGCCGATGGAGTTCGTGGTCCACGTGCTCGAACGATTCTTCAACAAGGACCAGGAGGCCGCCCACCGGATCATGATGCACGTGCACCAGCACGGCATCGGCGAATGCGGGGTCTACACCTACGAGGTGGCCGAAACCAAGGTGACGCAGGTGATGGACTTTGCCCGCAAACACCAGCATCCTCTGCAATGCGTGATGGAAAAGAAGTAGCGCCGGGGCCATATAGGGACTCGGACAGGGACGAACGAGAGCCAATGCCCACTTTTTCGCGCAACCTTGAACAGTCGCTCCACCGCGCGTTGGCGCTCGCCAATGAGCGCCATCACGAATACGCCACGCTCGAGCATCTGCTGCTGGCGCTGATCGACGATCAGGATGCCGCCGCCGTCATGCGGGCCTGCAACGTCGATCTCGACAAGCTGCGCCGCAGCCTGACCGCCTATCTCGAGAGCGAACTCGAGAACCTGGTGAACGAGGGCCACGAGGATTCCAAGCCGACCGCCGGGTTCCAGCGCGTGATCCAGCGCGCCGTCATCCACGTGCAGTCGTCGGGCCGCGAGGAGGTCACCGGCGCCAACGTGCTGGTCGCGATCTTCGCCGAGCGCGAGAGCCATGCCGCCTATTTCCTGCAGGAGCAGGACATGACCCGCTACGACGCGGTCAACTACATCAGCCACGGCATCGCCAAGCGGCCGGGCATGTCGGAGGCGCGTCCGGTGCGCGGCTCCGAGGAGGAGACCGAGGCGAAGAGCGGCGACGAGACGAAGAAGAAGGGCGACGCGCTCGAGGCCTATTGCGTCAACCTCAACAAGAAGGCGCGCGAGGGCAAGATCGATCCCGCTGATCGGCCGCGACGCCGAGATCAACCGCACCATCCAGGTGCTGTGCCGCCGGCAGAAGAACAATCCGCTGTTCGTCGGCGACGCCGGCGTCGGCAAGACCGCGATCGCCGAAGGTCTGGCGCGCCGCATCGTGCACGGCGAAGTGCCCGACGTGCTCAAGAACGCCACCGTGTTCGCGCTCGACATGGGCACGCTGCTCGCCGGCACGCGCTATCGCGGCGACTTCGAGGAGCGGCTCAAGCAGGTGATCAAGGAGATCGAGGCCTATCCGGGCGCGATCATGTTCATCGACGAGATCCACACCGTGATCGGCGCCGGCGCCACCTCGGGCGGCGCGATGGACGCCTCCAACCTGCTCAAGCCGGCGCTGGCGTCGGGCACGGTGCGCTGCGTCGGCTCGACCACCTACAAGGAATACCGGCAGTACTTCGAGAAGGACCGCGCGCTGGTGCGCCGCTTCCAGAAGATCGACGTCAACGAGCCGACGGTCGAGGACGCGATCGACATCATCAAGGGCCTCAAGCCCTATTTCGAGGACTACCACAAGCTCAAATACACCAACGACGCGATCAAGGCGGCGGTCGAGCTGTCGGCGCGCTACATCCACGACCGCAAGCTGCCCGACAAGGCGATCGACGTGATCGACGAGTCGGGCGCGGCGCAGATGCTGCTGCCCGAGAACAAGCGCAAGAAGACGATCGGCATCAAGGAGATCGAGACCACGATCGCCACCATGGCGCGGATTCCGCCAAAGACCGTGTCGAAGGACGACGCGACGGTGCTGCAGCATCTCGAGCAGACGCTCAAGACGACGGTCTACGGCCAGGACAAGGCGATCACGGCGCTGTCGGCGTCGATCAAGCTCGCGCGCGCGGGCTTGCGCGAGCCGGAGAAGCCGATCGGCTGCTACCTGTTCTCCGGTCCGACCGGCGTCGGCAAGACCGAGGTGGCCAAGCAGCTTGTCGGTGGCGCTCGGCGTCGAGCTCATCCGCTTCGACATGTCGGAATACATGGAGCGCCACACCGTCTCGCGGCTGGTCGGCGCGCCGCCCGGCTATGTCGGCTTCGACCAGGGCGGCCTGCTCACCGACAGCGTCGATCAGCATCCGCATTGCGTGCTTCTGCTCGACGAGATCGAGAAGGCGCATCCGGACCTGTTCAACGTGCTGCTGCAGATCATGGATCACGGCAAGCTCACCGACCACAACGGCAAGCAGGTCGACTTCCGCAACGTCATCCTGATCATGACGACCAATGCGGGCGCCGCCGACCTGGCGAAGGCCGGCCTACGGCTTCACCCGCACCAAGCGCGAGGGCGACGACGTCGAGGCGATCAACCGCATGTTCGCGCCGGAATTCCGCAACCGGCTCGATGCGGTGATCACCTTCGCTCATCTGACGCCCGAGATCATCGCCCAGGTGGTCGACAAGTTCGTGCTGCAGCTCGAGGCGCAGCTCGGCGACCGCGACATCACCATCGAGCTGTCGGAAGACGCGACCAAGTGGCTGATCGAGCACGGCTACGACGAGCAGATGGGCGCGCGGCCGATGGCGCGCCTGATCCAGGAGACCATCAAGAAGCCGCTCGCCGACGAGGTGCTGTTCGGCAAGCTCAAGGCCGGCGGCCACGTGCGCGTCGTCGTCGTCAAGGACGAGGACGGCGCCGACAAGCTCGGCTTCGAGTATCTCGACGGGCCGGTCACGCCCAAGCCGGAGAAGATTCCGAAAGCGGCCGGCGCCAAGCCCAAGCGCCCGCCACGACCGCGCCGCAAGCCGTCCGGTCCCAAGGGCGGCGGCGACAGCGGCCCGCGCCGCGGCTCGGTGCCGAAGGTGCCGCTGGTCAAGGTGTAGACGCCAGCGTTTCATTGACCACCGGGTCGTCCCCGCGAAAGCGGGGACCCATATTCCAGAGGTCGGTGGTTATCGGTCCCCGCTTTCGCGGGGACGACATCGCGGTGAGAGCGTTTCCGCCGGCCGATTCGGACTGACGCCATGCCGGCCTTCATCTGCAACACCTGCGGCAGCCAGTTCACGCCCTCCGAGCATCCGCCGCCGGACTGTCCGATCTGCCTCGACGAGCGGCAGTTCGTTCCCCCGGGCGGTCAGGCCTGGACCACGCTCGAGGTGCTTGCGCGCCGGCATTTCAACTGCTTCCGCCAGCACGAGCCCGGGCTGATCGGCATCGGCATGGAGCCCAGGTTCGCGATCGGGCAGCGCGCGCTGCTGGTGCGCACGCCGCAGGGCAACGTGCTGTGGGACTGCATCCCGCTGATCGATGCGGCGACGATCGAGATCGTCAAAGGCCTCGGCGGCCTCACCGGCATCGCGATTTCGCATCCGCACTACTACAGCACGATGGTGGAGTGGAGCCACGCGTTCGGCGGCGTTCCCGTTCATCTGCATGCCGCCGACCGGCAGTGGGTCATGCGGCCCGACCCGGCGATCAAGTTCTGGGATGGCGACACGCTCGCGCTCGCCCCGGGCGTGACGCTGATCCGCTGCGGCGGTCATTACGCCGGCGGAACCGTGCTGCATTGGGCGGCGGGCGGTAGCGGGAAGGGCGCGCTGCTGACCGGCGACATCGTGCAGCTTATCCCCGACCGCCGTTACGTGAGCTTCATGCGCAGCTACCCCAACCTGATCCCGCTTTCGGCGCCGGCGGTCGCGCGCATCGGCGCCATGCTCGAGCCCTATGCCTTCGACGTGCTCTACGGCGCGTTCTTCGACCGCGTGATCCCACAGGGCGGCAAGGAGGCGATACGCCGCTCGGTCGCGCGCTATATCGCCGCCATCACCGGCGACGGCACCGCAGAGCTGCGTTGAACGAGCCGGCGATTGCGCTCACGCCCACGCTGTGGGACAGGGTGACGACCTCGGCCCAAGGCGCTTCGCAGAATGTCGTCCACGCCCGCGACCGGCCCGCGCTCCGCGGCCGCTATTTTCGTAGCCGGCTTGCGGGCGGCGTGGAGCTCGGTATTCAGCCTGGTGCTGATCGGCACCTATATCGGCATCGGCGCGCTCGCCCACGACTACGGCTTCGGCCTCGTCTGGGTGCTGCTCTCGACGCTGCTGGTATGGGTGGCTCCCGGCCAGGTGATCCTGATCTCGGCGCTCGGCGGCGGCGCCGCTCATGTCGAGGTCGCGATCACCGTCAGCCTGAGCAGCGCGCGGCTCCTGCCCATGGTGGTGACGCTCCTTCCGCTTCTGAAGGGCCCCGACACGCGCGACCGCGAGCTGCTGCTGCCCGCGCATTTCACCGCGGTGAGCATGTGGGTCGAATCGCTGCGGCTCCTGCCGGCGATGCTGCGCGAGGAGCGCATCCCATTCTGCAACGGGCTTGCGGTCGGGTTCATGACGGCTGCCCACGTCGGGACCGTCATCGGGTTCTATCTCGTCGCGTCGCTGCCGTGGCTGCTGACCGCCGCGCTCCTGTTCCTCACGCCGATGACGTTCCTGTGCTCGACCACGCGCAACGCGCAATCGCTGGGGGATCGGGTGGCGCTCGGCATCGGTCTCGTGCTCGGACCGCTGCTGGCCTGGGCGCATGTGGGCCTCGACCTGCTGTGGACCGGGATCGTGGCCGGCTCCGTGGGCTATGGCCTTCACCGGCTGCGAAGGGCCCGCCGATGAGCGTGCGAGCTTGCGCCCTATCTGGTGCTGATCCTGGTCGGATTCCTGCCGACCGAAATCTGGCGCATGCTCGGCGTGGTGGTGGCGCGCGGGGTCGACGAGGCGTCCGAGGTGCTGGTCTGGGTGCGCTCGGTCGCCGTTGCAGTGCTGGCCGGCGTGATCGGCAAGCTGGTCATGTTTCCGCCGGGCGTGCTTGCGGACGTGCCGCTCGCCATCCGGCTCGCCGCCATCGCCGCCGGGTTTCTGGCGTTCCTGCTGGTACGCCGTTCGGTCTTCGTCGGGATGGTGGTGGGCGAGGCGGTGCTGATCCTCGCGGTCAGCTTCCGCTAAACTCCGGTTCAGCGCGCCAGCGCGGCCGCGAGCTTCTTCGCCTGGTCGGCGAGCACGTCGGGGGCCTCCTTCACGCTCGCGGGCGGCTTGAGCGCGATGCCTTCCTTGCGCGGGATGACGTGCACATGCAGGTGGAACACGACCTGCCCGCCGGCACCTTCGTTGAACTGCTGCACGGTCACGCCGTCGGCGCCGAACACGCCGACCGAGACTTTGGCGACCTTCTGCGCGATCCCCATGACCGCGGCCAGGTCGTCGGGCGCGACGTCGAGCAGGTTGCGCGCCGGCGCCTTCGGCAGCACCAGCGCATGGCCGGGGGCGCGCGGCATGATGTCGAGGAAGGCCAGGACCTTGTCGTCCTCGTAGATCTTGTGGCACGGCAGTTCGCCGCGCAGAATCTTGGCGAAGATGTTGTTTGGATCGTAGGCAGGCATGCTCGGCCTCCGGTCGGAGGCCTCTTCGTCGCAGGCGAGCAGAGTGGGGTCAAGCCTCACGTCCCACGCCGGAGTGCGCACGCTGCTGCGTGCACCCGGCGCCGCTCTGGAACTCGATTACCGCCCTTTGAGCATGGCCCAGGCGTTGCGCCACAGCGTCTGGTCCGCCTCGACCACTGCGCCGTCGCCGGCGGACGCCTGCGCCGTGGGCGGCGCCTCATGCGCCGGCATCTCCGCCGGGCGAGGCTCGCGGCCGAGCATCAGCCGCCGCTCGGTGTCGTTGCAGGCCGAACACTCGAACGTTCGGTACTCCAGGGTCGGAATCGAACTCGTGGGGAGCCGTCTGTATCAGGTGCATTTCGGCACCGCATGAGAGGCAAAGCATGTGACGCACTCGCACTGTTACGCTTGTACGGTCAAAGCTAGCGACGCCTAAGCGACCGAATTTAGGCACCGGGCCGGTCAATGCCAGCGCCAGTTGTCCCGTTTTGGGCCTGCCTCAGGTCGGCTCGACCGTCAGGTCCTTGCGGAACGGCAGGGCCTCCATGAGTTCCGCGCCGGCAGCCGCCACATAGGCCCGCTCATGCTTGAGGAAGTCTTCGATCGCGCGGCGCAGCCCCGGATGGTCGATGTAGTGGGCGGAATAGGTCGTGACCGGGACATAGCCGCGCGAGATCTTGTGCTCGCCCTGGGCGCCGGCTTCGACGCGCGCCAGTTTGCGCTCGATCGCATATTGGATCGCCTGGTAGTAGCAGAGCTCGAAATGCAGGAACGGATGGTGTTCGATGGCGCCCCAGTGGCGGCCGTAGAGCGTGTGCGAGCCGATGAAGTTGATGGCGCCGGCGATGAAGCGCCCGTTGCGCCTGGCCATCACCAGGAGGATGCGCTCGGCCATGGCGCTGCCGACGAGCGAATAGAACTCGCGGGTGAGATAGGGCCGGCCCCATTTGCGCGAGCCGGTCTCCATGTAGAAGTCGAAGAACGCATCCCACACGCTTTCGGTCAGGTCGGAGCCGGTCAGCCACTGCACGGTGATGCCGTTGGCCAGCGCATCCTCGCGCTCGCGGCGGATGGTTTTGCGCTTGCGCGAGGAAAGGGCGGCGAGGAAGTCGTCGAAGGTGGCGTAGCCGGCATTCTCCCAGTGGAACTGCTGGTGGGTACGCTTGAGGAAGCCGTGGTTGCCGAGTAGCTGCCACTCGTCCTCCGGAAGAAAGGTGATATGGACCGATGAAGCGTCCGATTGACGGCAGATTTGCACCAGCGCATCGGCCAGCGATGCCCGTATAGGCTGCTCGTTCGGTCCCGGCCGCACCAGCAGGCGCCGCCCGGTCGCCGGCGTGAACGGCACGGATACCTGGAGCTTCGGGTAATAGCGGCCGCCCGCGCGTTCGAACGCCTCGGCCCAGCCGTGGTCGAACACGTATTCCCCGCGCGAATGGGATTTCACGTAGCACGGGACCGCCGCGACCAGCGTCCCGCCGGCGTCCTGCGCCAGCACGTGCATCGGCTCCCAGCCGGCGCGCGCACGGACCGAGCCGGAGGCTTCGAGCGCAGAAAGAAAATCGTGCGAAATGAAAGGGTTATACTGATTTGTGAGTGCCGATTCTGCGGCCAATAGAGGCGTGGCTGACGCCGCGCACGGAGCGATTTCGGGGTTGGCACAGGCGTCCCATGCCGCGGCGGGGACATCGCCGATGGAGTTCACGATCCGCAGCGTCAGTTCGGTCGCGGCCATGGATGTCGTCTTGCAACCCTCGCGCGGCCGCCCGTCAGCCGACTTCGAAAATGCCTTCGACCTCGACCGCGGCATCGTTCGGCAGCACGGCGACGCCGACGGCGGTGCGGGCATGACGGCCCTTCTCGCCGAATGCCGCGACCATGACGTCGGACGCGCCGTTGACCACCTTGGGGGCATCGAGAAAGGTCGGTACCGCGCTGACAAAACCGCTCAGTCGCACGACGCGCACGACCTTGTCGAGATCGCCCACCGCAGCCTTGACCTGCGCCAACAGATTGACGGCGCAGGCGCGCGCCGCCTTTTGGCCGTCCTCCACCGTTACCTCGCCGCCGAGCTTGCCTTTTGCAACGAGCTTTCCATCCGCGCCCAGGCAGATCTGACCGGACACGAAGAGGAGTGCTCCCACGCGGGCCGAGGGGATATAGTTGGCGACCGGAGCAGCCGGCACCGGGATCGCGATGCCAATTTCCGCAAGTTTCTTTTCAACCATTCCGACCATGATGCGCTCCATGCCAATGTCGTGCCAATCGGCCTCTCCAGGTCTCTCTTCGCCGATCGGTCGTCAGCTTGCAAGCCGGGCCCGCCTCGGTTGCGGGGTGACGCCACCATCCCTATGTTCGCGCCTCGACCGGGCGGCGATGAGGACACTCCGATGACCAGTTTCGAGAAGATCGCGCTCTTCGCGTCGACGGGCGTCCTGACCGCGGCAGTCCTAGCCGGCGAGATCGGGTTGCGGCCGGCCGCCGCGGTCACCCCGACGAACGAGTTTGTATCTCACCGCGCCGTCTACGACCTCAAGCTCGCACAGACGCGGGGCAAGTCCTCGATCCTGTCCGCGCGCGGACGGATCCTCTACGACTTCTCCGGAAGCGCCTGCGAGGGTTACGTCCTGCAATTTCGCCAAGTGTCGGAACTGGACAATGGCGAGGGCAAGGTCGCGCTCAGCGACCTGCGCGCGACCACCTGGGAAGACGGGATCGCGAAAAGCTTTCGCTTCAATTCCCAGAACCGTCTCAACGAGCGGCTGATTGCTTCGGTCGATGGGCGTGCGGAACACCAGCAGGACAAGGTCACGATCACGCTCGCCAAGCCGGAAGAGAAGACGTTCTCCATCGAACCGAACATCGTTTTTCCGACCGATCACATGCGCCGCATCATCGCGGCTGCACGCGAAGGAAAGTCCATTCTCGACTTGCCTGTCTTCGACGGAACCGAAACGGGCGAAAAGGTCTACAATACGCTCAGCGTCATCGGCCATGTGATTGCGCCGAACGAGCACATCCCGGCCGACGCCGCTGCCGGCAAGGAGGTCCTTGCCGGCCTCAAGCGCTGGCCCGTAACCGTGAGCTATTTCGATAAGTCGGCCAAGGCCGGCGAGCAGGAGCCGATCTATTCCATCAAATTCGAGCTCTATGAAAACGGCATCTCGCGCGCGCTGATGCTCGACTACAATACCTTCGTCATCAGCGGTGAGTTGACCTCGCTCGAGATCAGGGACAGCAAGCCCTGCCAGTGAGGGTGGAAGGCAGCCGACCAGTCCTCGTCGGGTATCGTACTAATCATCGTCGTCGTGCCCATCGAGGCTCAGACCTTTGACGACCGCTTCATCTCCAAATCGCTCGCGCAACCGGTCGATCGCTTGCTCGGCCTCGGCTGTGCGCCGGTCGAGCAAATCGGCGCGATCGGCCCCGTCTGCCGGGGTGAGGGCGGAGACGCCGATGCCAATGAGCCGAAACTGCGTTCCATCGGTTTCGCCCGTGAGCAGATCGCGTCCGGCCGCAAAGATCCTGGCCGCAAGCTGGGTCGGGTGGTTGAGCGACTGGGCGCGTGTGCGAATGCGGAAGTCCGCGGTCTTGAGCTTCAGCGTCACGGTCGCTCCGGCCAGCCCGCTGGCCTTGAGCCGCGCCGATACCTTCTCGGTGAGACGCCATAGCCGCAATTCGAGCGGACGAAAACCGGCAATGTCGCGGTCGAAGGTGGTTTCGGCCGAAATGCTCTTGGCTTCGCGCTCGGCCCGTACCGGACGGTCATCGATCCCGCGCGCGAGCCGTGACAGCCGCATCCCTTCGCCGCCATAGCGACGCACCAGTTCGATCTCGCCGGCGCGCTGCAGATCGCCGATGCTGCGCAGACCGTCCCGCGCGAGCCGCTGCTGCGCCATCTTGCCCACGCCAAAGATCAGCGTCGCCGGTCTTGTAGCCAGGAAAGCCGGCGCCTCCTCGCCGCCGAGCACGGTGAAGCCCCGCGGCTTGTCGAGATCGGAGGCGATTTTCGCCAGGAACTTGTTGCAGGAGAGCCCGATCGACACGGTGATCCCGACGGTTCGTTCGACGTCGGTGGCGAAGCGCGCCAATGCCTTGGCCGGCGCCATCCCGTGCAGCCGAGCCGTGCCCGTGAGGTCCATGAATGCCTCATCAATCGAAACCGGCTCGACCAGGGGCGTGAGCTTGAACATGAGGCCGCGCACCTCGCGCCCGACACGCGCGTATTTCTCCATGTCCGGCCGCACGACGCTGGCGTGCGGACAAAGCCGGCGCGCCTCGAACATGGGCATCGCCGATCTCACCCCATAGGTGCGGGCCACGTAGCAGGCGGTGAGCACGACGCCGCGCTGGCGCCCGCCGACGATCACCGGCTTGTCGGCGAGGGAAGGATCGTCGCGCTTCTCGATGGTGGCATAGAATGCATCGCAGTCCACATGCGCGATGGCGAGCACATCCAGTTCGTCGTGCCGCAGGAGCCGCGGTGAGCCGCAGGCCGGGCAGCGCGCAGCACGCTGCGGCACGTCGTGACGGCAGTCGCGGCAGAAGCCGGGCATGATGGATGCCTCACCGCACCGTGGTCTACAGCTGCGCCATCCTATCAGGATTCGCGCGGGAGACTGCCGGCAAGCGCGCGGCGCGCGAGTTCGACGTCCTCCGGATCGATCTCGCTGTGGTCCGCAAAAGCCCGCAACAGGGCCTCGTCGCCCGCCAAATGATCGAGTACGCCAAGGAGGAAATTGGGTTCACGCGCCGCATCCCGAATCGATTCGGGCCCGATCCCGGTGAGCGCCAGGAAACGCCCCATTCGCTCGGGCTCGCCGGCGATGAATGTAAGCGCCGCAATGGCCAGCTCCGCGGCGGCCGTTTGCGTTTCCACGCTGGCGGGACCGCGATACCCTGCGCCGCGTCAATTCTTCATGACAGCCCTATGCCTTCAGGCGCCCCGTCGGGGAAATGAATGCGGGTCTCTCGACGGAAGGCCGGCATGTCAGGTATGCAGTGCCAATCACCACGGAGGCACCAATGCGCAGCTTATCGGTTGCCGGATCGAGCGTCCTGTTCGCGTTAGGGCTCGCGGCATGGGAGATCTACTTCTTCTTCTTCGCGGGATCGTTCAAGAGCGCGGAAGGCACGCTTGGACTGTTCACCGAGAATCGGCTCGGGTTCAATATGGCCTGGCTCGCTGCGATCTATCTGACCTTCCAACTGCTTTCGATACCCTTCACGATTCCGTCGGGTCAAAACCGGTTCATCGGGGTGGTGGACGGCATGGCCTCTCTGGTGCCGCTCGCGATCGTGCTCATCGTGGTTTTTGGAAAGCCGCATCTCATCGGGACCGAGCAGCGATGGGAGACCGCGTTCCTGCTGATTTTCATCACCCTGGTCGATATTTTTGGAGGGTACACGTTCAATATCGCGCTCAGCCGCCGGACCATGGACGTCGGTGCACCCGTGACACATTGAGCCGCTGCAGGCGCCTCGGGATCGTCGATAGCCGGCTCGCGTGGGTGGCTAATGGCGGTTTTGCAGAGCTTTGCGCAAGCACGGCACGGCAAATCGCCACCGCGGCCCATCGCTCGCAGGGGATGAATACAAACTATTGAACTGACGGGAGTTTCGGCAATCGTCCAGACGCTGATCGCGGCCTTGCCGTAGGCGTGCGTTTGCGTTTCCGTAACAAATCAAACGTAGGTTTCGAGCCATGCCCGCGCACATGCCCGGGCAGGCAGCCTACGGTCCCAACGGGTATTTGGCTTAGGGCGCTGGGACTGTCGGAAGGTCGGGGATGGCCAAAACCGTCATGATCGTGGAGGACAACGAGCTCAACATGAAGCTCTTCCATGACCTGTTGGAAGCTCATGGCTACCAGACCGTCGGCACGCGCAACGGCATCGAGGCGCTTGATCTCGCCCGGCGACACCACCCCGATTTGATCCTGATGGACATCCAGCTTCCTGAAGTGTCCGGTCTCGAAGTGACCAAATGGCTCAAGGAAGATCCGGAGCTTCGGGCCATTCCCGTGGTCGCCGTCACGGCATTTGCGATGAAGGGAGACGAGGAACGCATCCGCGAGGGCGGCTGCGAGGCGTACCTCTCAAAGCCGATTTCAGTGGGCAAGTTCATCGAAACGATCCGCCATTTTCTCGGGTCAGCCTGAGGAGATCGGCCGATGACCGCCCGCGTTCTCGTCGTCGACGACCTTCCGGCCAACGTCAAGCTGCTGGAGGCCCGTCTTTCGGCCGAATATTTCGATGTCATCACCGCCATGAGCGGCACGGAAGCGCTCGCGATCTGCGAACGCGCGGAGTGCGACATCGTCCTCTTGGACGTGATGATGCCCGACATGGACGGCTTTGAGGTGTGCCGCCGCCTTAAGGGCAATCCCACCACGCATCACCTTCCGGTGGTGATGGTCACCGCGCTCGACCAGCCCTCCGACCGGGTGAAGGGGTTGCAGTCCGGAGCCGACGATTTCCTCACCAAGCCGGTGTCGGATGTCGCGCTCGTCGCGCGGGTCCGTTCGCTTTCGCGCCTCAAGTTGATGACCGACGAACTGCGGATGCGCGCGGTCACGTCCCGCGATATCGGGATCGAAAGCCCCGAGCGCGAAGCGATCGCCGAGGCCGGGCGCGGCGGGCGCATCCTGATCGTCGATGATCGCGCATCGTCCTATGAGCCGCTTTCGGCGATGCTGGCCGGCGAGCATTCCCCCGATGTCGAGGCGGATCCGAACGCAGGGCTCTTTCGTGCCGCCGAGGGCAACTACGATCTTGTGATCGTGTCGCTCGGATTGAGCAATTTCGACGGACTGCGCCTCTGCAGTCAGGTGCGCTCGCTGGAGCGCACGCGCAACGTGCCGATCCTGGCGATCGCCGACGCCGATAACAACACGCGCCTTATCCGTGGGCTCGAGATCGGGGTGAACGACTACCTCACCCGGCCGATCGACAAGAACGAGCTGCTCGCGCGCGTGCGCACCCAGGTCCGCAGGAAGCGATATACCGAGCGCCTGCGCGACAACGTGCAGCTGTCGATCGAGATGGCGATCACCGATGCGCTCACGGGCCTCTACAATCGCCGCTATATGGAAAGCCACCTCGGCACTCTGGTGGATCAGGCAGTGTCGCGCGGCAAGCCGCTGACCGTGCTCGTGCTCGATATCGATTACTTCAAATCGATCAACGACAGTCACGGCCACGATGCCGGCGATGACGTGTTGCGTGAATTTGCGCTCCGCATCCGCAAATCGATCCGCGGAATCGATCTCGCCTGCCGCTACGGCGGCGAGGAGTTCGTGATTGTCATGCCCGAGACCGATCTCGCGGTCGCCACGATGGTGGCCGAGCGGTTGCGACGGCGCATTGCGAGCGAACCGTTCCCGATCCAGCAAGGGAGCCGCAGCGTCGAAGTCACGATTTCGATCGGGATTGCCGCGCTCGGCGGCGCGGACAATCCGGCAAGCCTGCTCAAGCGTGCCGACCAGGCGCTCTACCGCGCCAAGCGCGACGGGCGCAATCGCGTGGTGCCCGACGCGGCGTGAGGCTTGGCGGTCATGGTCAACCCTAATGTTTTAGGTTGACCGAATTCTCTCCGCTATCCACAAGGTAAATTGTTGATTTCCGAGGCCATTGCGCTACCTTGCGGGTGGCGGTGGAACGGCCTTTTCGGCCCCAGCGGGGCGCGGCGCGGACAGGCGTCTGGGAACCGCCGGACGAACCTATCGTTTTGATAACCCTACGGAATGCTCAGGTCCGCCGCATCTCCTGGGTCCGTGGGGTTCGGCCGGTTCGGGAGCGGTACGAGTGGCCTCCTCATGACACCGCTCCCGACCGGCCACCTATTCACGGCGGGCTTCGGCTCGGCCTGAATTCCACACTGTATCTGAGCAAAGCCGCATCTGAGCAAAAACGCTAAGGGCGCCCGTTGGGCGCCCTTTCTTCGTTACGCTAGCGGCTCGCGCTCACTTGATCTTGGATTCGCGAAATTCGACGTGCTTCTTGGCGACCGGATCGTATTTCTTCTTCACCAGCTTGTCGGTCATGGTGCGCGAGTTCTTCCGGGTCACGTAGTAGAACCCGGTGTCCGCGCTCGACACCAGTTTGACCTTGATGGTGGTGGCTTTGGCCATGATGAACCTCGACGGCGTTAATTCGGCTGGAACCTAGCCGCTGCAGCCACAATGTCAAGAAAATGGGCCCAGATGATCCGGCACCCGCATCACAGCAGTTCCCGCATGAAGCGCCCGCGCGGATGCTGATAAAAGGGCACCGGCAGGTCGTGGCCGAACCCATCGGCGATCCGCTCGCCCAATTCCTCCAGCATCACGCCGGTGACGGCCGGCATGTCGAGCTGCTTGGCGTCGCCGAGCGGCATCCAGACGAGCTCGACCAATTCCGCATCTGGACCGGTGACCCCCTCGACGCGGTGCGCGATCGCGCTCGCATCGGCGGTGAAAAAACGAGCGTCGAAGCGGCGATTGCGGCCCGGCGGCGTAATGGCGCGGCCGATGAACCGAAGCACGCTGAGGTCGGGAAGGAACTGCGCCTCGGCAAAGGGCTTCCAAGGTCCGTCGGGAACATGTACCGGCGCATCCTGACGCACGCCGAGCAGCAGGCCGGTCTCCTCGAAGGTCTCGCGGATCGCCGCGAGCGCAAACGCCTGCGCCTTCGTGGCGCTCGGGCGCTGCAGCCGCTTCATCAACTGCGCCTGCGCCTGCGGATCGAGCGGGCGCGCAACCGGCACCTGCCGGTCGGCGGGATCGACCCGGCCGCCCGGAAAGACGTACCGGCCCGGCATGAACTTGTGACGCGCGTGACGCTTGCCCAGCAGCACCTTGGGCATCGGACCCGAGCGATC
Source organism: uncultured Alphaproteobacteria bacterium (assembly GCA_963755305.1). Classification (GTDB taxonomy): domain Bacteria; phylum Pseudomonadota; class Alphaproteobacteria; order Rhizobiales; family Xanthobacteraceae; genus VAZQ01. Next base: position 44,705 of record CAVWJL010000002.1, read on the forward strand.
GACCAGGATCAGCGTCGCGGCGTCCTTCGGACGGACATAGGGGGCGGTGAGATCGCGCTCGACCTCGTTCATCCGCTGCACGAAGCGGTTCATCCGTTCGATATGGTCCGTGTGACGATCGCTCATCGCCGCCGTTTCCTCACGCTTTCGCGCACCGCGCGCCGGCCTTGGCCGCTCGCGGGGCGCTTGTGCTCGTTGCGCTCGGGCCGCTGCTGGCCTGCGCGGTTATAGCTCCCCTCGGTCAGGAGTTCGAATCGCAGCGCGCCCGCGACCGGCGCAGCCTCGACGAGTTTGACCGTGACCCGATCGCCGAGCCGGTGGCTCTCCCCGCTGCGGTCGCCGACGAGCGCGTGGCGGTCTTCGTGGTAGCGGAAATACTCACCGCCGATGGTCCGGGCGGGAATGAACCCATCCGCACCGGTGTCGTCGAGCTTCACGAACAGGCCGGCGCGGGTGACGCCCGAAATACGGCCCTCGAAATTCACGCCGATGTGGTCGGCCAGGAACTGCGCCAGCAGCCGGTCGAAGGTCTCACGCTCGGCTTTCATCGCGCGCCGTTCGGCGGCGGAGATCTGCGCGCCGATCTCGCTCAGGGCAGGGACATCCTGGTGCTCGGGCAGGCCGCCGTCGCCAAGCTTCAATGCGCGGATGAGACCGCGATGCACGACGAGATCGGCGTAGCGGCGGATCGGCGAGGTGAAGTGCGCGTAGCGGCGCAGATTGAGGCCAAAGTGACCGTAGTTCTCGGCGGCATATTCGGCCTGTGCCTGCGTACGTAGGACGACTTCGTTGACCAGCTTCTCGGCGTCCTGGCCTTTGACGCGCGCAAGGATGCGGTTGAACTGGGCGGCGCGCAGCGCACCGGCTTTTGGCAGTGAAATGTCGAGGCTTTGCAGGAACTCGCGCAGCGCGTTGACCCGCTCAGGGTCGGGCTCGTCATGCACGCGGTAGAGGAGAGGCGTGCGCGCGCGCTCGAGCGTTTCTGCCGCCGCCACGTTGGCGAGGATCATGAATTCCTCGATCAGGCGGTGGGCGTCGAGCCGCTCGGGGGTGACCACGCGGTCGACCGTGCTATGGGCCGTCAGCACGATCTTGCGCTCGGGAAGGTCGAGATCGAGCGGTTGGCGCTCATCGCGCGCATGCTTGAGCGCGCGGTAGGCGGAGTAGAGCGGCTCAAGCACCGTCGCCAGCAGAGGTGCGGTGGTATCGTCAGGCCAGCCGTCCATGGCGGCCTGCGCCTGCGCATAATGCAGCTTCGCGGCCGAGCGCATCAGCACGCGGTGAAAGCTGTGCGAGCGCTTGCGGCCGTCGGCCGCGATGACCATGCGCACGGCGAGCGCCGCGCGGTCCTCGCCGACCCGCAGCGAGCACAGATCGTTGGAAATGCGTTCGGGTAGCATGGGCACGACGCGGTCGGGGAAATAGACCGAATTGCCGCGGGTCAGCGCCTCACGGTCCATGGCGGAGCCGGGCCGCACATAGTGCGCGACGTCAGCGATCGCGACCGTGAGTACAAACCCGCCGGGATTTTTCGGGTCGGCGTCGGCGACCGCATGGACGGCGTCGTCGTGATCCTTGGCGTCCTGCGGATCGATAGTGACCAGGGCAAGCTCGCGCCAGTCTTCCCGCCCGGCGGGCGTTACCGGCTTCGCAGCCTCGGCCTCGGCCTGGGCCGCGGCTGAAAAGACGTGCGGAATGCCATGCGCATGGATCGCGATCAGGCTGACGGCCCGCTCAGTCTTGAGCGACCCGAGCTTCTCCTTGACCGTCGCAGTTGCGAGGCCAAAGGCACCGCGGCGCGCGACCTCGACCGCGACCAGATCGCCGTCTCTGGCATCCGCCCCGGCGCCGGCCGGAATGGCAAGCTCCTGGCCGAGTTGCTTCTTGTCGATCGGAATGAGCCGTCCGCTGCCGCTCGGCAGCGCCCGGTAGATGCCCAACACGCGCTGGCGCGCGCGATCGATCAGCTTGATGACGCGTCCACTGTGACGGACCGAACCGTCGTCCTTGCCGGTTTCCTCGACGCGGATGAGAGCGCGGTCCCCCAGCCCCGGAACCTTGCCCGGCTCTGCGCGCCGAGGCTGCCGGAGGCGGATTTTGGGCGCGGCGCCATGAGCCTCCTCGTCCCATTCGGTTGGCACAGCCAGGAGTTCGCCATCGGAATCGCGCGCGGAAATGTCCGCGAGCACGACGTGAGGCAGGGTCCCGGCATGATGGAGCTTCTTGCGGCGCCGTTCGACCTGGCCGTCGTCGGCCAGCTCACGCAGCATCCGCTTGAGTACGGCGCGATCAGCGTTCTTCATGCCGAAGGCGCGCGCAACCTCGCGCGTGCCTACCTTTCCGGCGTGGGAGCGGATGAAGGCAAGAAGTTCGTCTTTGGAGGGAAGGGAGCGTTTCACGAAAAATCTGGTCCGCGCGGGACACCGGCATCGACAATCCTAATGTAAGGATTGCACCCGCTTCGCACCAGCACGGATCACGAGCCGGCCTTGGCTTTGCGTGCAGGCTTCTTGGCCGCGCGTGCGGCGGGTGGCGGGGCCGGCGCGGGGGTGGTCTTGGGTTTGGCGCGCGCTTTTCGCGCCGTGCTGCGAGGTTTGGCGGTGGCCGGTGATTTGGCGGAGGTCTTGGCCGAAGCCTTCTTGCCGCCGCCCCGCGCCGCCCGGGCGTCGATCAGCCCGACGGCCTGCTCGAGCGTAATGGTCTCCGGGGTCATGTCGGAGGGCAGCGTGGCGTTCACGCCGTCATGGCTGACATAGGGGCCATAACGGCCGCTCTTGACCACGATGGGCCCGCCCTTGTCGGGATGCTCGCCGAGCGAGCGGCCCGGGTCCGCTCCGAAGCGGCTCTTGCGCGGGCCTTTGGCCTTCTTCTCCTCGATCAGCGTCACTGCCCGGTTGAGCCCGATGGTGAGCACGTCATCGCCGGTCGTAAGATTGGCGTAGGTCTTGCCGTGCTGAACGTACGGGCCGAAGCGCCCGACGCCGGCCAGGATCGGCTCGCCGTCATCGGAATGTTTGCCGATCTCGCGCGGCAGGGAAAGCAAACCGAGCGCGCGGTCGAGATCGACGTCGTCGGGTGAGAGGCTCTTCGGCAGGCCGGCGCGCTTGGGCTTCTCGCCGTTCTGAGCCTCGCCGAGCTGCACATAGGGTCCGAAGCGGCCCGAGCGCACCGTCACCTCAAGGCCGGTCACCGGATCTTCGCCCAACTTCTTCATGCCGCCGTCGCCGTTCGCCCCGTTGCCGGCGGTGAATTGGCGGGTAAAGCGGCACTCCGGATAGTTCGTACAGCCGATGAAGCCGCCGAATTTACCGAGCTTGAGCGAAAGCCGGCCGCTTTCGCAATTCGGGCACTTGCGCGGATCGATGCCATCGGTGCGCGGCGGAAAGAGATGGGGCGCCAGCATCTCGTCGAGTGCGTCGATCACCTGCGCGACGCGCAGTTCCTTGATGTCGCCCACGGCCGCGGTGAAATCGCGCCAGAAGTCGCGCAGCAGTTCCCGCCATGCCAGTTCGTTGTTCGAGATACGGTCGAGCTGTTCCTCCAGCCCGGCGGTGAAATCGTATTCGACATAGCGCGCGAAGAAGCTTTCGAGGAACGCGGTCAGCACGCGCCCCTTGTCCTCCGGCACCAGCCGCTTCTTGTCGATGCGCACATAACCGCGATCCTTGAGCACTTGCAGGATCGAGGCATAGGTCGAGGGCCGGCCGATGCCGAGCTCCTCCATGCGCTTGACCAACGAGGCTTCCGAATAGCGCGGCGGCGGCTCGGTGAAGTGCTGGCTAACGTCGATCTTGCGCTTCTGCAGAGGCTCGCCGGCGTTCATCTCCGGCAGGCGCTTGGACTCGTCGTCGACGACCGGGTCGTCCATGTCCTCGTGGTAGAGAGTGAGGAAGCCGTCGAACTTCACCACCGTTCCGGTGGCGCGCAGATCGATCACACCGCCGCCCGCCTTGGCCGTGATGTCGGCGGTGGTGCGCTCGAGTTCGGCGGATTCCATCTGGCTTGCAATGGTGCGCAGCCAGATCAATTCGTAAAGCCTGGCCTGGTCGGCATCGAGCAACGATTTCGTCTGCCTGGGCCGCAGGCCGAGGTCGGTCGGGCGGATCGCCTCATGCGCCTCCTGCGCGTTCTTCGCCTTGGTCTGGTAGCGGCGCGGGGCGTCCGGGAGATAGGGCTTGCCGTAATCGGCGCCGATCACCTTGCGGGTGGCGGCGATCGCCTCCTCGGCGATCTGCACGCCGTCGGTTCGCATATAGGTGATGAGGCCGACGGTCTCGCCGCCGATGTCGACGCCTTCATACAGGCGTTGCGCGATGCGCATGGTGTGCGCCGGCGCGAAGCCGAGCTTGCGGCTCGCCTCTTGTTGCAGCGTCGAGGTGGTGAACGGAGCGGGAGGATGACGCTTGGCGGGTTTGGCTTCGATCGCGGTGACCGCAAAGGTTGCGCTTTCGAGCGCCTTCTTGAAGGCCTCCGCCTCCGCCCCCGAGCCGATATCGAGCCGCTGGATCTTCCGGCCGTCGGCGCCTACCAGGCGCGCCTCGAAGGTTTCGTTGCGCGGAGTGGCGAGGGTGGCGACCAGCGACCAGTATTCGCGCGCGACAAACTTCTCGATTTCAAGCTCGCGATCGCAGACGAGCCGCAGCGCCACCGACTGCACCCGGCCGGCGGAGCGGGCGCCCGGAAGCTTGCGCCACAGCACCGGAGAGAGCGTGAAGCCGACGAGATAGTCGAGGGCGCGGCGGGCGAGATAGGCATCGACCAGCGCGCCATCGATGCTGCGCGGGTGCTTCATCGCATCGAGCACGGCCTGCTTGGTGATGGCGTTGAACACCACCCGCTCGACGGTCTGCTTATTGAGCGCGTTTTTCTCCTTGAGCACTTCGAGCACGTGCCAGGAGATCGCCTCGCCCTCGCGGTCGGGGTCGGTGGCCAGGATGAGCTTGTCTGCCCCTTTGACCGCCCGTGCGATGTCGTTGAGCCGCTTCTGCGACTTGTCGTCGACCTCCCAGATCATACGAAAGTCGTGCTCGGGGTCGACCGAGCCATCCTTGGCCGGAAGGTCCCGCACATGCCCGAAAGACGCCAGCACCTCGTAGCCAGCGCCAAGGTACTTATTGATCGTCTTGGCCTTGGCGGGAGATTCGACAACAACGATATTCATGCAAATCCAATGGTTTAAGGTTTGAATCACCGGCTTTTCGGCGGATTCGAGCGCGTGTGCCGGGCGATATGGGGGTAGCACCCCCCGCCTGTCAAATGCGCCTTCTCCTGGATATCCCGACCGGCGCCACGAAAGAGCGGGGTCAAAGACACTGAACGAAGGCCGGCGAAACACACGGTATGCTGTGTATATTGAGATGATTCTCGTTTTGATATAGGCAGGAACCCATAGGCATAAATCTGACAGCCAGCCGATGGTGGATCGAACCAAAGCGCCGAAAATGACCGACCGGGCGGCCGCGGCGGACTATGTTGCGACCATGTCATCCGAATTGGCTCTGATCGCGCGCCGCCACGGACTCGATACGCTTGGCTACATTCTCGATATGGCGCGCCTGGAAGCCGAAACCGCGGCCCGGATGAACGGCGGAGCGCGCGGCGAAGCAGACCCGGGCTTCCCAGCAGCGGATAAGTAAAAGCGGGTTCGCTGTTGCGCCGGTCAGGCCGGGTGGCGGCTCCCAACCCGGTTCACATCAGCGACACCAGTCCGCCGCCGTGGCGCTCCAGCCGTCCGGCGATGTCGAGCTCGAGCAGTACGGTCTGCACGATCGCAGGCGAGCATCCCGAGAGACGCACAAGATCGTCGACCAGGACCGGTGTCGGCCCGAGCAGCATGACGATGCGGGCGCGCTCGTCCGCGCCGGGCTCGATCTCGTGCAACGGGCGCGCCGCGGGCTCGGGCTCCTCGATCGGCAGTTCGACCGGCTGTCCCATGATCGGACGCAACACCGCGATCACGTCGGCGGCCTCGGTGACGAGGGTCGCGCCCTGCTTGAGCAGGCCGTTGGTGCCCTCCGCGCGGGGATCGAGCGGCGATCCGGGCACCGCAAAGACCTCGCGGCCTTGTTCGAGCGCGAGGCGGGCGGTGATGAGCGAGCCCGAGCGTTTGGCCGCTTCGACGATGACGATGCCGAGCGAAAGCCCCGAAATCAGGCGATTACGGCGGGGGAAATCGCGTGCCCGCGGCTCCCAGCCCAACGGCATCTCGGAAATAGCGGCGCCCTTCGGCCAAAATGGCGTCCACGAGTTCGGCGTGTTCGGGCGGGTAGATGCGGTCATGTCCGCCGGCCAGCACCGCAATCGTGCCGGTCGCGAGGCTGGCGCGGTGGGCGGAAGCATCGATGCCGCGCGCAAGCCCGGACACGATGGCAAAACCCGCCTCTCCGAGGTCACGCGCGAGCCGCTCCGCAAACCGCAGACCCGCGGCCGAGGCATTGCGGGCGCCGACGATGGCCACCATCGGAGACGCCAGCGCGGCCAGTTCGCCGCGCGCGGCAATGAGCGGCGGCGCATCGTCGATCATCTGCAGCCGGCGCGGATAGTGCGGCTCGCCCATGGCGATGAACGACACGCCGAGCGATTTGGCGGCCCTGATTTCGCGCGCGGCCTCCTCGCGCGAGAAGATGCGGGGTGGTCCCGCTGCTCCACCGCGGCGCGCAAGCTCGGGCAGCGCCCTGAGCGCGGCGCTCGCCCCGCCGTAGTGATTGACCAATGCGCGGAAGGTGCGCGGACCCGCGCGGACCGACATTGTCGCTGCGGATCAGTTGCAACCAATCGAGTCGCTGCTCGTCGGTGAGGTGGATGCCTTCGCCGCCGCTCACGTCGCCCCTCGTCGCCGGGTCTGCCGTAGCATTGCCCAGGGCGGCGGCATCTACAACCGGCAATTGCGCTCCAATGCGGTTCGCCGGGGGCTTGAAGGCCTCAGGTTTGCGCCGGGGGCGGCGTCCCGCCGATCTTGCCCTCGCGGCCCGTCGCGAGCCGCGCAATGTTCGCCCGGTGCATCATCCACAGGAGCGCGGTCAGAACGACGAACAATTGCGCCTCCTGGCGATCGCCGAGCATCCAGAGCACCACCGGCGTGGTCAGGCTGGCGACCAGGGCGGCCAGCGACGAGTAGCGGGTCGCCGCCGCGACCGCGAGCCAGATCAGGCAGAACGCGACCGCCGCCGGCCACGCGAGCGCGATCAGCAGGCCGATATAGGTGGCGACACCCTTGCCGCCCTTGAATTTGAGCCAGATCGGGAAGAGGTGGCCGAGAAACGCGCCGAGCGCGGCCAGGATCGCGAGGTCCTGACCGTACCAGCGATAGGTCACAAGCACGGCAATCGTGCCCTTGAGCGCATCGCCGAGGAGGGTCGCTGCGGCGAGCCCCTTGCGCCCGGTGCGCAGCACATTGGTGGCGCCGATATTGCCGGAGCCGATGGTGCGAATATCGCCGGTGCCGGCGAGCCGCGTCAGGACCAATCCGAACGGGATCGAGCCGAGCAGATAGCCGAAAGCCAGGGCCGCCGCGTAGTAGGGAAGCGCAAGCGACCAGTTGATGGGGTGGAGCATGGTGCGTTTCTGCTCCGCGCGGCGCAGCTAGCTGGCGTGCAGGTATTTCCGGCCGGCCGGATTCTTGCGCTGAAATCCGCGTCCGGTTGCCTCACTTTCGCTCGGGAAGACCACGAAATCCTTCATCCGCTCCGGCGAAACCTTGAGCAGCGGCGCAAGGCCGGGAGAAAACAGCCCCTTGCTCTTTTGCGCCACCATGAACGGGCGTGCGTCGGTCTCCTCGATGTCGCTTTCGCAATAGACGCATCTGAGCTTGCAGACATTGGCAACCTTGCTTTGCAGAACGTAGAACTTGTTCTTCGCCTGGCGCCGTTCATGCTCGTCGTGCACGATGCAGTTGCCGTTGTGGCATGTCATGCCGAGCCCGATCGGTTGCTCATAATAGGCGGAACTCGATCGCTCGAACCCGCCGGCATATTTTTGCAGCGATTTGCTGCGCAGCCCCAGCACCAATGAGATCAACGCCATGCGAATGGGGACGCCATAGGCGGCCTGCTGAAAATACAATGCCCGCCGGTCGCTATCGAAGGAAACATCGAGCTCGTCCACGCGCGGAAGCGGGTGGAGAATGCTGGTTTGCGAGTATTTCGGCGCCTCCAGGAACTTGGCGTCGATCTTGGGATAGCTTTGCTTCTTGTCGTCGCTTGATCGCTCCTTTTGAAACCGGGTCACGTACATGAAATCGATGAGCTGGGCGATCTTGTCGATCTTTTCCCGCGTGCGCATGTCGGCATCGACCAGGTCGGGACTGGGAATAAGCGACAGTTGATGCGGCTCGTCGGGTGCGATGTACCACGCGTCGACCGCTGCATCGCTGCCGAGATGGGTTTTCTGCCGTCCGAAATCCTCCCGCAGCCGCGCGTCGACGTGGCTCGGAAGCTCCATTCCCTGCGCCGGCATGAGCGCGATGTTTGCGCCGAAGCGCGCGAGCGCATAAACGAACGAATGGATCGTCCGGCTGCCCTTGAGGTCGCCCGAAATTGCGATCGTCAGGTTTTTCAGCGTCTTGTTCTTCTGCTTCAGGGTGAACAGGTCGCAGAGCGTCTGGGTCGGATGCTCGTGGCTTCCATCGCCGCCGTTGATGACCGGGATCGAGGCATATTCGGCCGCCAGGCGCGCTGCGCCGTCGCGCGGATGGCGGATGACCATGATGTCGGCATAGCTCGAAATCACGCGCGCGGTATCCGCCAGCGTCTCGCCCTTTGCCGCCGAACTGGTGCGCGGGTCGGCGCTGGTGATGCTGCTACCGCCCAGGCGCGCCATCGCGCTTTCGAACGACAGCCGGGTGCGCGTGCTGGGTTCGTAGAACAGGGTCGCCAGGATGCGATTGGAACCGACGCTGGAGCTGCGGGCGATCCGGTAGGACGGTCCGCGGTCGCCCAGCTCTTTGAGGTAGCTTCGCGCCTCGTCGAAAATCGCCTCGATCTCCTTGTTCGAGAGATCGTTGATCGAAACGACGTGACGGGTGCCGGGCGATTTCGATCGAGGGCTCATCGGGTGCTCAACGTGGCTGTCCAGGCGGATTGGAGCGTTTGCGCCGGCAATCGGCCGGCGCAAATAGACCCACGCTGCTGTGCCGGTGGCCGGCAGCCGCGCGCGAGGTGACTGGGATGATGGTCATTAAAGTCGGTTCTATAGGCCGGGCGGGGTGGTTCCGCAAGCTCGCCCGGCTGCGCTCCACAGGATGCGCGAGCGATCCGGCAGCCATGGTAGGATCGCCGCGACGAGGCAGGACATGACCGATCCGGCGCGCTTGGACATGGACACGGTTACCAACCAGTCGCCGCCTTATGTCGACGTCGATCTGTTCGCCCGCGACGCAGCGCTGCAAGGCGCCGTGGCGGCCAACGGCGGGGCCGAGGACGCGCCCGCGTTGTCGGCCTTCGGGCGGCACTGGGGCCGGGCCGAGATGTTCGATCTTGCGCGCCAGGCGAACGAAAACCCGCCCAAACTGGAGATCTACGACCCGAGGGGCTTTCGCCGCGACGTCGTCGAGTTCCACCCGGCGTACCATGGTTTCATGGCCGAAAGCGTCGCGGCGGGGCTGCATGCTTCGAGCTGGCGCGAGGATGCGGCACCGGCGCCCGCGCCGGCGCAGGTTTTGCGCGCCGCGCGCTTCTACATGGCGGCCCAGATCGAGACCGGGCATCTCTGCCCGATCACCATGACGCGCGCGGCGGTCGCTGCGCTTGCGGCTGCCCCCGCGCTGGTCGAAAGGCTCATGCCGAAGATTGCCTCGCCCGACTACGACCGGCGCTTCCACCCCTGGTGGGAGAAAACCGGCATTACCCTCGGCATGGGCATGACCGAGAGGCAGGGCGGCACCGACGTGCGCACCAATGCCACCCGTGCCGTGCCGGCGGGTGAGGGCTACGCCATCACCGGCCAGAAATGGTTCATGTCGGCCCCGATGTGCGACGCGTTCTTGGTGCTGGCGCAGGCACCGGGCGGGCTCACCTGCTTTCTGACGCCGCGTTTTCGGCCGGACGGTTCGGTCAACGCCATTCACTTTCAGCGGCTGAAGGACAAGCTCGGCAACCGCTCCAACGCATCGTCCGAGGTCGAGTTCGCGGATGCGTTCGCATGGCGCGTCGGCGAGGAGGGCAGGGGCGTGCGCACCATCATCAGCATGGTGCAGCTTACCCGGCTCGATTGCGCGATCGCGTCGGCGGGCATCATGCGCATGGCGCTCGTCCAGGCGCTCCACCACGCGCGCCATCGGGTGGTGTTCCAGAAGCGCCTCGCCGAGCAGCCGCTGATGCGATCGGTGCTCGGCGACATGGCGATCGAAGTCGAGGCGGCAACCGCCTTGGTGATGCGGCTTTGCCGGTCGTTCGATCTTGCCGGCAGCGACCCGCACGAAGCCGCCCGCGCGCGGCTGCTCACGCCGGCGGTGAAATACTGGATCTGCAAGCGCGCACCGCCGCTCGTCTACGAAGCGATGGAATGCCTCGGCGGCAACGGTTACGTGGAAGAGAGCATGCTGCCCCGGCTCTATCGCGAGGCGCCCGTCAATGCGATCTGGGAAGGCTCGGGCAACGTCATGTGTCTCGACGTCCTGCGCGCGCTGTCCCATGAGGGCGAAGCCGCGCGGGGAGTGCTCGATGCGCTGGCGGTCGAAGCGGGCGACCTGCCGAATGCGGATGAGGTCGTCAGCATGATCGCGGCGACGCTGTCGGCCAAGGTCGAAGCCAACGCACGCACCGGTGTCGAGGGGTTGGTCTTGCTTGCCGCCGCGGCCGCCTTGCGTCGGGGCGCGCCTTCCGGAGTGGCCGAACTGTTCGCACGCTCGCGGCTCGTGCGGCGCGTGGGCGCGATGTTTGGAACAAGCGAATTGTCGGAGATCGAGGCGAACGCGATTCTGGAGCGGGCGCTCCCGGCTTGACGCGGACAATCCCGGATTGAGTGCACATCTTTGTGAAGGCAGCCCGGCGAACGGTTCCCGGAACGACCGCTGCCGCAGCGTGTTGGTTCCGCATGCGTTGGTGAACGCGAACTGGAGGTCACCACAATGAAAGCAGCGATGATCGGCGGCCTCGTCGGGACGCTGGCGCTTGCCGCGGCGGCGCCGTCATCGGCTCAGGTCATCGTGCCCTATTACGGGCCCTATGAGTATGTCGCGCCCTACGGCGACTATGCCTATGTGCCAAGCTATCGCTATTGGCAGGCTCCGCTGGGTTACGACACCAGCGGCATGCCGTACTCGCGCAGCGATCTTGGCTGGCATCCCGGCAGGTCGAGCGGCGCTCCTGCCAACCCATGTTGGCCTGGACAGCGCGCGCAAAACCGCTGCTAGGTTTTGCAATCATCGACGATAACGACTGCGGGGACCGGCAAATGCCGGTTCCCGGAACGCGGACTTTAGTCGCTCCCCGCCTTGCTTCGCGCAAGCAGGTCGAGCGCGCCTTGCAGGATGAAGATCGCCGCATGCTCGTCGATGACCCGCGCCCGCCGTGCGCGGGTGACGTCGGCGGCGATCAACGCGCGTTCCACCGCGGCTGTGGACAGCCGCTCGTCCCACAGCGCGATCGGGAGTGCGGTCAACCGCGCAAGATTGCGGGCAAAAGCGCGCGTGGACTGCGCCCGCGCTCCCTCGCTCCCGTCCATATTGATGGGAAGACCGAGCACGAACCCCACCGTCTTGCGTTCGGAAGCAAGCGCCAGGATGCGCGCCGCGTCGGCCGAAAAAGCCTTGCGCGCAATGGTCTCGACTCCGGTCGCGAGCCGCCGATCCGGGTCGCTGGCGGCGACACCGATGGTCTTTGTACCGAGATCCAGGCCGATCAATGCGCCGCGGGCGGGCAGCAGTGGAACGACGTCGGTAAGCGGCAAGACGGGCATGTCAGAAGGGCTAACACGCAGGCCCGAATGCGGCCAACGGCTATCTGAACCGTTCACCCGGCGCTAACCATTGCGCTTGGAACGATCTTAACTGCGCCCCGGCACCATCGCTGCCAAAGAGCCGGGTGGGACGATGACACGATCGGACGTGAAACCGCAGGACGTAGAGTCAGCCTGGCGGCTCTTTCTGCTGAATTGGGTTCTGCTCGGCCTGATGAGCGCGGCACTGGCGCTCGGGGTAACGCTCACCGGTTTCTCCATTGATCTGCCCGGCCTTCTGGTCTCGATCGGCTTCGTCGCGATCTATGCCGGGTTTGCCCACGCCAACGCGCGCTCGCCGAAACGGCGCGACCCGCAGGTGATGTTCGTGCTCGGCGCCACCGCCCAGATCGTTCTGGTGACGGCGGTCATGTCGCCGCTCACCTATGTGGTGGCGACGGCGAATTTTCCGCTGCAGGATGCGAACCTGCACGCCATCGATCGTGCGCTCGGGCTCGATTGGGCGGGCTATGTCGCGTTCGTCAACGATCGCCCGCTGTTGGCGACGTGGCTGAGCTACGGCTACGGCATGATCCGCTGGCCGATCTTCGCCATTCCGGTCGTGCTGGCTGCGGCGCACCGTTACCGGCGGATTGCGGAATTCACCCTCGCGTTTGCGCTCGCGCTGATAGCGACCACGATCATCTCGGCGCTGGTGCCTGCGATCGGCGTCTACCAGCAGATCGGGCTCGATCCCGCGCAACTGCCGAACCTCAATCCGCAGGCCTATCTCGATCAGGTGCGCGATCTCGAGCCGGTGCGGTCGGGCGTGTTACGTCATCTCGACCTGTTCGGACTTGCCGGCATCGTGACCTTCCCGAGCTTCCACGCCGCCTCTGCCGTGCTCTATGCCTGGGCGTTCTGGCGGGTGTGGTGGATGCGACCGATCGCGATCCTCGCCAACGGCGCAATGCTGGCTTCCACTCCGATCGACGGCGGACATTATTTCATCGATCTTGCCGCCGGCATCGCCATCGCGGCGCTGGCGATCGTGGCGGCGCGTGCGGTGGGCCGCAGGCTCGCCGGGCAACCGGACGCCGGGGCAGGGCTCTCGCCGTTCGGCCAGCAGGCTACCGCGACACCGGCCGAGTGACGCGCGCTCAGCATCGGCGTCCGCTGGTTTCGTCCAACCGTGTGAGGTGATCGCATGCCGTCGCCGAAAAGAACCGATGTGCGGCGCAAGCTCATCGAATTCGACGAGGAGACCTGGCAAGGCATCGATCTGCTGGCGCACGACTCCATGAAGACGATTCAGGAACTTGCCGACGAAGCGTTCCGCGACCTGCTTAGCAAGCACGGCCGCCCCACCGACCTGAAGGCCGCGCTGCGGCAAAGCGCTCGCCTGCCGCCCGCGGCATCGCGCACGACATCGCGCCGCGGGCCGCGGCGCTAAATCGCCTTTGCGCTTCGCCTCAGATCGCGGGCGGTGGCGCGAAGAAGCAGCGCCGCGAACCGTCGGGCCGCATGCAGCGCCAGTACGCGCCGTCGGGCGAGGGCTGCGCCTCCGCTTCCGGCACGACCTCGACTGCTTTGCCCTGCGGCAGCCCGACGGCGGCGGCCGGCCCGCTCCATATCAGGTAGCTGCCGTCGCGTGCGCGGGTGACGCGCTCGGTTGGGACGACGAAGCAGTCGCCCTCGCCGCAGCACCATTCGCCGGCAGCGTTGCGGTGCCCGCCCTTACTGATCCAAGAGTCATGGGCGAAGATGTCGGGAGTTACGGAGACCAGACCAACGAACACAAGCACCAGCCGAGCAAGGCATCCAAACATGGGTACACCCCTTTCTTTTGTCCCGGCGGCAGCGATGGATCGTTTCTTAGTGGCTTCTCCTTGGACGCTTGACAGCAGGTTGCATGGTTTCCACGAGCAACGTACTGGCCGAAGCCAAGGCTTGGCTGGGGCGAGCGAATCAACTCCTTGTTCTGCAAGTCTAAAATGTGACCCTAAATTAACAATGTGCGCCGCACAATAAAAATATTGCATCGCACCAAAATTGGTAATGGGGTGTGGGTTTGATGCGACACCCAGGGTGGCCGCCATGTGCGCACGCTGTTCCTTGAGCGGGCGCGCGATGCTGTAAGATGGCGGCAACAACGGAGGACGCCATGCGGATGACTTTGCTTGCAGTTGCGGTTTTGGTGATGGCCATGGGCGCTCCGCGCGGCGCGGTCGCGGCCGAGATCAAGGTGCTCACCGCGGGCGCCTTCAAGCAGACGCTGCTGGCGCTGGTGCCGGAGTTCGAGAAGCAGACCGGCCACAAGGTCATCGTCGAAAACGACACCGTCGGCGCACTGACCAAGCGCATCGACGGCGGCGAGTTCTTCGACCTCGCCGTGCTCACGCCCAAGGCGGTCGACGATCTCGCCGGCAAGGGCAAGTTCGTCGCCGGCTCGCGGCAAAACCTCGCGCGCGTCGGCGTCGGCGTCATGGTCAAGGCCGGCGCGCCGAAGCCCGACATCGCCTCGGTCGATGCGTTCAAGAAGGCGCTGATCGCGGCCAAGTCGGTCGCTTATATCGATCCGGCCAGCGGCGGCTCGAGCGGCATCTATATCTCGGGCCTGCTCGACAAGCTCGGCATCGCCGATCAGATCAAGCCGAAGGCCAAGCTCAAGAAAGGCGGCTACGTCGCCGATCTCATCGTCAGCGGCGAGGCGGAACTCGGCATCCACCAGATCAGCGAGATCGTGCCGGTCAAGGAAGTGACGCTGGTCGGCCCGCTGCCGGCGGAAATCCAGAACTACACCACCTATGCCGCCGGCATCGGCGCCAATGCCAAGCAGGGCGAAGCCGCCAAGGCACTGCTCCAGGCGTTGACCGGACCGGCGGCCGCGGACGTGCTGAAGTCGCGCGGGATGATGGCGGCCGGATCGTAGGCCGCGCCTGCCAAGGCAACCCGTGTCCGCCATGGCGAAGGCGCTGTTCTTCGACGTCTTCGGCACGCTGGTCGATTGGCGCTCCAGCATCGCGCGCGAGGCGCGGGCGATGCTCGCGCCGCTCGGCTATTCGCTCGACTGGCTCGCCTTCGCCGACGCCTGGCGCGACGAATATCAGCCGGCCATGGAGGAGGTGCGCGCGGGGCGCATCCCGTTCTGCAAGCTCGACGTGCTGCACCGGCACAATCTCGGTCGCATTATGCCGCGTTTCGGTATTGCAGGCGTGGCGGAAGAGACCGCCCACAATCTCAACCTCGCCTGGCACCGGCTCGACGCCTGGCCCGATGTTCCGCCCGGTCTCGCGCGGCTCAAGCAGCGTTGCCTCATCGCGCCGGTGTCGAACGGCAACATCTCGCTGATGGTCGACCTTGCGCGCCGCAACGGTCTTCCCTGGGACGCCATCCTGGGGGCCGAGACCGCGGGCGACTACAAGCCCAAGCCCCGGGTCTATCTGTCGGCGTGCGCGGCGTTCGACCTATCGCCGGGCGACTGCATGATGGTGGCGGCCCATAGCAACGATCTCGCGGCGGCGGCGGCCTGCGGCTTGCGCACGGCCCATATCGCGCGCCCGAACGAACGGGGTCCCGGGAAAGGCGAGGCGGCGCCGAAAGGGCCGGTCGATGTGGCGGCGAGCAGCCTGGAGGATCTTGCCGCCCAGCTCGGCACATGACGTTGGCATCGCGGCCCGTCGTCGTCACCGCGTTGGGGATTGCCCAGATCCTGGCCTGGGGCACCTCGTTCTATTTTCCCGCCGTGCTGGCCGCACCGATCGCCGCCGATACCGGCTGGTCGCTCGGCTGGGTGGTCAGCGGCGTGTCGATCGGCCTGCTGGTGGCGGGGCTCATTGCTCCCCGCGTGGGCACGATCATCGAGAAGCACGGCGGGCGGCCGGTGCTGGCCGCGAGTTCGGTGCTCTATGCCGCCGGGCTCGCCGCCATCGGCTTCGCCCCGTCCTTGCCGGCTTATCTCATGGCCTGGGTGGTGCTCGGCCTCGGCATGGGAACCGGCCTCTACGACGCCGTGTTTGCGGCCCTCGGCAAGCTCTACGGCAAAGACGCACGCACGCCGATCACCAACCTCACCTTGTTCGGAGGCTTTGCCAGCACGGTGTGCTGGCCGCTGAGCGCTGTTCTGGCCGAAGCCTACGGCTGGCGCGCGACCTGCCTCGTCTATGCGGCGCTGCATCTCGTCCTTTCGCTGCCGCTACAGATGGCCGTCATGCCGAGACTGCCGAAGGTGCCGGAACAATCGGCGGACGCACGAGTTGCGCCAAATCCCGTCATCGGAGCGGCACGTGCGAGCGAAAGCGTGATGTTCGCATTGCTGGCACTTGTGCTGACGATCTCGGCCGGGATCGGTTCGATCGTGGTGGTGAACCTGCTCATCATACTCCAGGCCACCGGGATGGAACTGTCGCTGGCCGTGACGCTCGGTACGCTGTTCGGGCCGGCGCAGGTCGGCGCGCGCTTCATCGAGCGGCTGTTCGGCGAGCGCTATCATCCGATCTGGACGATGGTCGCCTCGTGCATGCTGATGGCTGTCGGCCTTGTGCTCATGCTCGTCGTCATTCCCGTCCTGGCGATCGCCATCCTCATCTACGGGGCCGGTTACGGCATCATGTGGATCGCGCGCGGTACGCTGCCGTTGGCGCTGTTCGGACCCGCCCGATACGCCACCCTGATGGGGAGGCTGGCATTCCCAAGCCTGATCGTGCAGGCACTGGCGCCGTCGGCGGGCGCGCTGCTGATCGAGCGGTGGGGCGCCAGCGCCACCGTGGCGCTGCTGACGGCTTTCGCCATCCTCAACGTCGCGCTGGTCGCGTCGCTTTGGGCGACCTATCGCTGGTCGAGGGGGTAGCGGCGTCCTTCCGTTCCGAACTCACAACGGCCGGGCTGGCCGGATTGCGTGGGAGCGCACGCGACGCTCATTCGGGGCACTTATAGAGAACCGCCTTGTAGGTGTTGTCCTGATCCGTGAAGTCGAGCGTGTCGTTTGGCTTGATCGTGAACACGATGTCCCCCAGCATCACGGTTCCGCCCGGACCCTTGCACTCGACGTGGACGGAAATCTTCTCCCCGTCACGCTGCTTTTTCAGGATCGCGCAAAGCCCGAAAACCGAGGAGTTGATAGCGCGCGCCGTGATCTTCACGCGCGGCACGCTGGCATCGGCGCCGACGCACGCCCGATTCTCGGTGTAGCTGCCGGCGATCGGAAAATCGTCCTGGGCGAGCGCAAGCGTCGGGCTTGTCGCAATTGCCGCAACGGCCAAACCCGCGAGGACCTTCGCCTTGGTCTTGCGCACATCCCCTCCCATACGCGACGCTCTTCGCCAGCAGTGTAGCGAATGTCTCCGGTCGGGCCAATATCGCGGGTGCGGCGCGCATGGCTGCTTGCTCGAAACGCGGCGTGCCGTGGCTGCCGATGCGGCGGGCGATGGCGCCGGATGGCGTTTTGTCGTATGCGGGCCCTGGCGGAGACGGAAATCGATGGCCGTGCTGGTCACAATTCCTGTGGTCGATTGTCGCGCGGGCGGACCGGTTCGCCATGCCACCGAGGGGCGCGCGCGGGCGCGTGCGTTACGCGATGCGTGCCTGTCATGGCTGCCGCGCCCCGTGCAATTGCTGCTGCCGGTCCTGGATGCGGCGACGCGCCGCTGGCTGCGGCGCTCGCGCTCGCCCTATGTCCCGGAGATCGAGTTGATTGCGCAGGCACTCGGCTTTCCCGGAATCTGGTTCCTCAACGGCTCGTATCAGTGGGGCTGCACCACGCTCGCCCGCGATGAAGGCGGCGTTCCCTGGCTCGCACGGACGCTCGATTGGCCGTTTTCCGGCCTCGGCCGCCACCTCGAAATCGCGCGCATGCGGGCGGACGCCGGCGAGTTCTTCAACGTCACCTGGCCGGGCTACGTCGGAGTTCTGACGGCATCGGCGCCCGGGCGGTTCGCGGCGACTATCAACCAGGCGCCGCTGTGGCGCCGCACGCGCAGGCCTTGGCTGCGCCCGTACGATCTCGCCGCCAATGCGAGACGGACCTGGAGCATCCGCCATGTCCCGCCCGACCACTTGCTGCGCGAAGTGTTCGAGACGTGCCGCGATTTCGCCGAAGCGAAGCAGCGGCTGGAAAGCGTGCCGGTAGCCCGTCCGGTGATCTTCACATTGGTCGGCTGCAAACGCGGCGAGCACTGCGTGATCGAGCGCACGGAGGAGGGCTTCGCCACGCGCAGCGAGGAAACATCCGCGGCGAACGATTGGCTGCACCGCATCCCGGGCTGGGAAGCGCGCGTTTCCAGCGCCGATCTGCTCACGCGCGAGTACGAGGAAGCGGCCGCGCGCAGCCGTGCCCGGCAGGAGATGCTGAACGCCTGGCCCGGATCGTTCGCCGCGTCGCGCTTCGAATGGGTGACCCCGCCGGTGCTCAACCCGATGACCCGCCTGGCGGTCGAGCTGTGCCCGGCGAACGGGACGTTGCGCGTCGCCGGCTATGAGCCCGAGCCGGGGCGCGAGCTTCCCGTGCAGGCGACGCAGATCCGCGCGCTCGACGCCAGCGAGGCGTCGCTGTCCGCTACGGCACACGCCGACTGACGTCCGCGCTCGCCGCAAGCGGGGCGGGGGCGATTGCGTTGATATCTCCTCGCATCCGGGCGTCGCCGTCGCGGCCGTGGCAGGTCCATACGCGGCGTGCATGGTGGCCTGTGATTGTCGCGTATCGCGGTGGCGTGCTATTCGCTCCGCATGCGCACGAAGCTCGAGCTCTGGCGCGACCGCCGCGGCAAGCTGTCCCCGCTGCGTATGGTCACGCTCGCCGTCCTGATCATGCCGGTCGCGATCGCGCTCTTTGACGCGCAGGCGATCCTCTACGGCGCGCGCCCGATCAACGATCTCATCCACCGCACCGGCTACTGGGCGCTGGTGTTCCTGCTGCTGGCGCTCGCCGTGACGCCGTTGCGCCGCATCGCGCGCTTCGGGGCGCTGATCGACGTGCGGCGCATGATCGGCGTCGCCGCCTTCTGCTATGCCGCCGCCCACATCCTGTTGTTCGCCGCCGATCAGAAGTTCGATCTTGCCAAGGTGTTCGGCGAGATCACGCAGCGCATCTACCTGATCGTCGGCTTCACCGCACTGAGTGGCCTCGCGGTGCTGGCCATAACCTCGACCGACGCCATGGTGCGGCGACTGGGCGGGCGGCGCTGGCAGCGGCTGCACCAGTTGGCCTATCTCATCGCGCTTCTCGCGCTCATCCACTACTTCCAGCAGACCAAGGCCGACGTGAGCGTCCCCACCTTCGTTGCGAGCCTGTTCGCGTGGCTGATGGGCTACCGGCTGCTCGTCAGGCTGCGCCGCCGCCGCGGCGAGCTTGCGCCGTGGACCTTGCTGGCGTTAACGCTCGCGGTATCCGGCCTGACCTTTCTGGGCGAGGCGATCGGCATCGGCATCGCCTTCAACGTGTCGCCGCTGCGGGTGCTGGAGACCACGCTCGATTTCGATTGGGAGATGATCCGCCCGGGTTGGCTCGTGCTGGGTGCGGGCCTCTGCGTCGTGGCGCTGGACATCGTGCGCGTGTGGTGGAGCCGCCTTGGTCCGGTCATACGCAAGGCGCAGCCTGACGCTGCGACCTGACGCGGAGATTTGGCAGTGTCGTATCCGATACCGACCCGCAGATGCGCCGCCGGCCTCATCCTTGCGCTGGCGCTGCTCGCGCAGGGCACGAGCGGCGCGTTCGCGCAGGACGAAGCGGCGGGCATCAAGCCGCCACCGGCCGCCGAAAGCGAACCGGCCGCCGGCGCCGATCTGCGCGAGTTGCTCTGCATGATGATCGAATCCGCCGCGCGCGCGAACGATCTGCCGCTCGAATTCTTCGCCCGCGTGATCTGGCAGGAGAGCCGCTTCCAGGCCGATGCGGTCGGGCCGCCGACGCGCGGCGGCGACCGCGCGCAGGGCATCGCCCAGTTCATGCCGGGGACAGCGGCGGCGCGCGGATTGCTCGACCCGTTCGATCCGGTCGAGGCGCTGCCCAAGTCCGCGCATTTCCTGCGCGAGCTGCGCGACCGCTTCGGCAATCTGGGGCTCGCGGCGGCGGCCTACAATGCCGGTCCCGAGCGCGTGCGCGGCTGGCTCGCGAGCACCCGGACGCTGCCGGCCGAGACCCGCAACTACGTCCTCGCGATCACCGGCGTTTCGGTCGACGAATGGGCCGCGGCCGGCGCGCGCGAGCCCGCGCAGCCGCCGGCGCCGGACTGCCGCCAGCTCATGGCGATGCTGCAGAAAGCGCCGAACCCGTTCGTCGAAAAGCTTGCCGAGCGCGTGAAGCTGACCGCCGCCAGCCCCTGGGGCGTCCAGCTGAGCGCCGGCTTCTCGCGCGAGCGCGCGCTCGCCTCCTATGCCAGCATCGCCCAGCGCTATGCCGGCATCCTCGCCGGACGCGATCCGAGCCTGCTCAGCACGACCTATCGCACCCGCGGCACGCGCCCGTTCTATCAGGTGCGGGTCGGCGCCGAGACCCGACCGGCCGCCGAAAGCCTGTGCGCGAGCATCCGCCGCGCCGGCGGCGCGTGCATCGTCCTGCGCAACAAGGACGGCTGAGGGCGGCGCGCGGTCGCGTCTGTTGCCGCAAAGCATCGGTCTTGCCCCGACGCGGATTGCGGCCGGCACTCTTAACGCCTCGTTAAGTGTGCGGGCCGCTTGATGCGGCACGGGGGATTTCATCATGCGCTCACTCGCCATCGCCGCCGCGTCGCTGCTGATGCTGTGCGGAACCGCCGCCGCCGCCGATCTGCGGCAGCCGCCGATCAGAAAGGCCCTGCCGCTGCCGCCGCCCCTGATGGGGTGGAGCGGCTTCTATCTCGGCCTCAACGGCGGCGGCGCCATGGGCGAGGGCCGCAGCGACTTCAGCATCGCCGGCGGGCCGGTGTTCGCCACCGTCAAGAACAGCCTCGCGGGCTGGATCGGCGGCGTGCAGCTCGGCTTCAACTGGCAGGCCGACTGGGCCGTTTTCGGCGTCGAGGCCGACTTCCAGAGCGCCCGCGTGAAGGGCGGCCTGACCGCGCCGTGCGCCGGAGCGTGCGTGCTGACCGCGAGCTACGACCAGCAGGTGACCTGGTTCGGCACCGTGCGCGGCCGCGCCGGCGTCGCCAATGCCGGCTGGCTGATCTACGCGACCGGCGGCTACGCCTATGCCCGGTTCGAGACCGACGCGGTCGCGACCGCGGACCCGCTCGCCGCCACCTTCAGCGACCACGAAACCCGCAGCGGCTGGACCGCGGGCGGCGGCATCGAAGTGGCGATGGCGCCGCAATGGAGCGCCAAGCTCGAATACCTCCATCTCGACTTCGGCGGCAGCTCGACCACCTGGACGCTCACCGGGTTGCCGTCGGTGGTCGACGACGCGCGGCTGACGCTCGACGTGGTGCGCGCCGGCGTGAACTTCCGCTTCTGAGGTATCGCGCAGGTGCGGGCCGCGTTCTCGGCGTGCCGCCGGCACCTTCGCATCAGCGCCCTGTGCGCCCGCGGAGCGAAGCCTCGATCGCCTGCCTCCAGGCACCGACGGCGGCGATCTCGTCGGGCGCGTTCTGACAGAGCTCGTCGTAGGTCAAGCCGAGCCGGTGTCCGTCGATCATCTCCTCGACGCCGTCGCGCGTCTCGGGCGGCACCAGGGGCGCATAATTATTGCTGCGACTTTTCAAGATTTGTTTGGTCGCGAGATTCTCGGCTCGCTAAAGCCTGATGGGAGGAAGTTTTCTCGGCATAGAAATTGTGGGCGCTTTTGAACCCAACCAAGAATTAGATGTTTGATCGGCGATCGAGACCCGGCCTCGTAGTCCATCTACAATACCGTCAAGAGGATTATCCGTATTAGGGTGTGAATTACAGGGATCGCGGGCCGGAATGCCGGAGCGCAGCGACGGGTATCGCGATCTCGCCCGCACACCGCATCAGTCGTAAGGCTCGATCGCGGTCAGGTCCGCTGCATCGATCGCTTGCAGCAAACGTCGGAAGGCTCGATCGATCTCGGACTGCGTCGCCGCGCTCCCGGCATCGATTTGCAGCAAGGCAGTGAAGCCCTTGTCGTGCAGCCCAGCGAACGTACCAATTCCCGTGCAGGGATACTCGTGGATTCGAAGCCAGACATGCTCCTGCGGCCGGCAGGCGAGGTAGTCTCCGTAGACTTGGTTGTCACGCAACTGCCATTGCCATGGCCCGGTTGCATTGAGGGCGGCGAGCACGGCCTCGATCGACCGGCCGCCGCAGGTGAAGTCGTAGGCCCAATCCATTTCCGCCGCTCCTCGCACGGTAGCCCCGCCGCACCAAGCCTGCTTGCGGCGACGCGATGGGTCGCAAGAGCGCAACTCATCCTACAGCATCCCCCTGCGCACAGTCGCAGCCCTACAGAGTCGATACCGTCTGCCCGCGCACGCGGTGGCAGAGGTTGTTGCAGTAGCCGCGCGGGTTCCACGGCAGGCTCTCGAGCGGCTGGCTGCGGCCGTCGGCGTCGCTGGCGCGCGCGACGATCTCGATCTCGCCCGGCGGCGCGGAAGATGCCGGCACGGTCAGCGTAAACCGCCGCCAGGCGAAGCGGCCGGGCAGGGGGCCGAGCGCGGCCTCCCGCCAGGTGCGCGCGCCGTCGATCGAGACCTCGACGCGCGCGAGCGGGACGTGTCCACTCCAAGCATGGCCGCGGATCGCGAGCGGCGCACCGGCCGGCGCGGCGAAGCCCTCGCGCGGCGCGGTGATCAGCGAGCGCACCGGCATGTCGGTGATCACGTCGAATTGCGCCAGATCGAGCGGTTCGCCTGGCCGCACCGGTTGGCGCGGCAGCCGGTAGTGGGTGTCGCCCATGCGCTCGCCGTCGTGCTCGCGGTCGCGCACCTCGATGCGGGTGAGCCATTTCTGCCAGGCCGAGCCCGGATAGCCCGGCGCGACCACGCGCAGCGGCCCGCCGTGCAGCGCGGGCAGCGGCTCGCCGTTGATCGCGGTGGCGATCAGGGTCTCGGGCGCCAGCGCCTTCTCGATCGGCAGGCCGCGCGAGAGCGCCGGCCCGCTGTCGTCGAGATAGCGGTCGGGGCTGTGATGGCCGGTATAGACCGCCTCGCGCCGGAGCCCGCAGGCGCGCAGCACGTCGCCGAGCCGCACGCCGCTCCACTGCACGCAGCCGACCGCGCCGTGCCGCCACAGCACCGGCCCGGTCCATTGCTCGAAGAACGCGCGCCCGTTGCCGGCGCATTCGATGACCGCGATCTGCACGACCGGTTCGAACGCGCGCGCCAGCGCCGCCGGCGTCCAGGTGCGCGGCGTCACTACACAGCCGTCGACGGTGAGCGTCCAGGCCGCGAGCGCCTCGGCATCGAACGCCGGCATGGCGCCGGTGTTGCGCGCGAACAGGCGAGCGACCGGCGTGATGTCGTCGTCGAGCAGGTGGGCGGGCGGCTCGGCGTTGAGCTCGGGCGTGGCCATGACCGCCAGGCCGGGCTTGGCCGCCGCCGCCAGCGCGCGTTCGTCGATGCGTCGCGTCATTTTCGGACCGCGCCGCCGATTCAGATCGCGCGGCTCACTTCACGTCGGGATAAAGCCCCGACGCCTTGACCACCGCCAGCCCCTCGGCGCGGTCGGACTCGAGCTGCTTGGCGAACTCCTCCGGGGTATTGAGCATAGGCGCCAAACCGCGGCTGATCATGTTGCGGGCCTGGAAATCGGGGTTCGACGCCACCTTGACGATCGCCTTGTTGAGCTTGTCGATGATCGGCTTCGGCGTGCCGGTCGGCGCATAGATGCCGAAGAAGGTCGCCATCAGGTGCTCCTTGTAGCCGATATCCCGGAAGGTCGGAATGTCGGGCGCGAGCGGCGAGCGCTTGTCGCCGTCGACGGCGAAGCCGAGGATCTTTGCCGTTGCGGATGAACTGGATGAGGTTGCCGATGCCGAAGATCGCGATCGGCGTGGTGCCGGTGAGCATGCTGTTGACGGCGTCGCCGCCGCCCTTGAACGGCACGCGGACGAAGTCGGTGCCGTGCTTCCTGTTGAGCTCTTCCATGAACGCGACCTTCGACAGCGACGGCGCCATGTAGCTCATCGTCTTGGGCTTGGCCTTCGCCAGCGCCGACCAGCTCGTCGAACGACTTGACGCCGAGCGAGGCGTTCACCGCGAACACCTGCGTCAGGTAGAACGCCTTGGTGATCGGGGCGAGGCTCTTCTTCGGATCGAATCCGGTGTTCGGGTAGATGATCGGGTTGATGATCATCGCCTCGACCGGAAGAATGCAGATCGTGTAGCCGTCCGGCGCCGCCTCGCCGCAGGCACGCGCGCCGATCGAGCCGGCCGCGCCCACGCGATCTTCGACCACGACCGTGCTGCCGAGCGCCGGTCCCATCTCGTCGGCGATCGCGCGCATCCAGATGTCGCTCAGCCCGCCCGGGCCCTGCGAGGCGATCGCCCGGATCGGCCGGTTCGGATAGTCCTGCGCGAGCGCCGGCAGCGCGGCGGCGCGGTCAGCGCAAGCATGGCGAGGATGCGGTACCAGCGGCTCATGGTGTTTCCTCCCGTGATTTTTTTGGTTTGGTCAGGCAAGAATGCCGCACCCGCCGACCGGCGGCAAGGCAGGTCGGCGGCGCAACCGGGGTGCAAACAAAATGTCGCAAGGCACGGATACCGATCGCAGCGCGCGGACGCCGCAGTACGGCATGAAGGTGGAGAAGGGCATTACGGTGCGGATGCGCGACGGCGTGCGCATCTCGCTCTGCGTCTACCGGCCGGACGCGCCGGGCCGCTTTCCGGCGCTGTTTGCCGCCTCGCCCTACCAGTACGAGATGGACGAGGTGCCGGCCTATCCGCTGTTCCTGTGGCGCGAGACCGGGCCGGTCGAATGGTATGTCGGGCAGGGCTACGCCTATGTGCACGCCGACGTGCGCGGCTCCGGGCAGTCGGAAGGCGAGTTCAGCTTCATGGGGCGCGAGGAGCAGCACGACTATGTCGAGCTGATCGCCTGGATCGTGCAGCAGGGCTGGTGCAACGGCCGGGTCGGCGGCATCGGCCAATCCTACTACGCCATGGCGCAGTGGCTGATGGCGACCATGAACCCGCCCGGCCTCGCCTGCATCGTGCCGTACGACGGGCTGGTCGATCAGTACCGCTGCTCGAACTATCACGGCGGGATTTTCTGCAGCTACCGGTCGGTCTGGTACACCTCGCTGCGCGCCGACAACCAGCACCGGCTCGCCGGCAAGCAGGGCCGTGCGCCGATGCGCTTCGATCTGGTCGGCGCCATCACCGAGCACACGCTCGACGACGAGTTCTGGCGCGAGCGCTCGCCCTATTGGCGGCTCAAGGACATCAGGGTGCCGGTGCTCTCGATCGGCCACTGGGGCAAGATGGGCCTGCACCTGCGCGGCAATATCCTCGGCTACGAGGAATTGACCTGCCCGAAGAAGCTGGTCGTCACCGGCGCGCGCAACACCTTCGAAGCGCACAAGATGTTCGACCAGGTCGAGTTCCACGAGACGGAGTGCCTGCCGTTCTACGACCTGCATCTCAAGGGCTCGAACAACAGCTTCATGGACGCGTCGCCGGTGCGGCTGTTCGTGCGCGGCGCCAATGTCTGGCGCTCGCAGGAGGAATGGCCGCCCAAGCGCGCGACCTATACGCCGTACTATCTGCGCAAGGGCCCCTCCGGCAGCGTGACCTCGCTCAACGACGGCGGCCTTTCGGCCGATCAGCCGGGCGCCGACGAGGCGGCGACCAGCTACACCTATCCGGACTGGGAATGGGTCAACGGCGTGGTGGTCACCGGTCCCGACGGGCGGCCCGATTTCACCAAGCGGCGTGCTGACCTTCACCTCCGCGCCGCTGGCGGCCGACCTCGAGGTCACCGGCCCGATCGTGCTCAAGCTGTTCGCCTCGTCGAGCGCGATCGACACCCAGTTCATCGTCAAGCTCGCCGACCAGCATCCGCAGGACGCGGCGGCGCGCGCCAAGGGCGAGCAACCGGCGTTCACCCCGGTGTCGAAGGGCTGGCTCAAGGCCTCGCACCGCGAGAAGGACGAGGAGCGCTCGACCCCGACGCGGCCGTTCTACACCCACACCAATCCGCAGCCGATCGTGCCGGGCGAGATCTACCAGTTCGACATCGAGGTGCTGCCGGTTTCCTACGTGTTCAAGCAGGGCCACCGCATCCGGCTCGAGCTCGCCAACGGCGATTCACCGGTGACCGACGGGGTGTTCTCGCATCCCTATCACCCGAGCCTGATGGGCAGCGACACCATCCATCACGACGCCGGCCATGCATCGTGCCTCTTGTTGCCGGTGGTTGGATAATAGCAGTACAGTCCATAAAACGAACGGCGTGCCATCCGAACGCGCAGGGAGGACAACGATGATCGACAGACGCACTTTGCTCGCATCGCTGGCGGCGGCCGGCTGCGGTCTCGCCGTCGCGCCCGCGGCGGCGCAGAGCTATCCCAACCGCGTGATCAAGATGATCGTGCCGTTCCCGCCCGGCGGGCCGATCGACACCATGGCGCGGCTGGTCGCGCACGAGGTCGGGGCCCGGCTCAAGCAGGAGGTCATCATCGACAACCGGCCGGGCGCCGGCTCGACGCTCGGCTCGCGAGCGGCGGCCGCGGCTCCCGCCGATGGCTACACCCTGCTGTTCGGCTCCTCCGGCTCGCTCGCGACCGCGCCCGCGATCTACGCCAAACTCAACCTCGACCCGCTCAAGCTGTTCACGCCGGTTGCCGCCGTCGCGCTGCTGCCGCACGTGCTCGTGGTGTCGCCCACGGTGCCGGTGACGACGGTCCAGGAATTCGTCGCCTACGCCAAGGCCAACCCGGGCAAGCTCAACTACGGTGCCGGGCTCGGCACCCCGCCGCACCTGCTCAGCACGCTGTTCAAGGTCAAGGCCGGGTTCGAAGCCACCTACGTGCCCTATCAGGGAGCGGCGGCGTCGATTACCGATCTCCTCGCCGGCCGGACGCATTTCACCACCGACGCCCTGCTCTCCCTCTACTCGCACATCAAGGAGGGCAAGCTGCGGGCGCTCGGCATCGCGCGCGGCGAGCGCTGGCCGGAACTGCCGGACGTGCCCACGCTGCCCGAGAGCGGCTTCCCGGACTTCATCCACGATGCCTGGACGTCCGTGGTCGCGCCCGTGGGCACGCCGCCCGCCATCGTTGCGACGCTCAATCGCGCCATCAACGAGGGCCTCGCCTCGCCGGCGATGAAGGAGACCCTGGCGAAATTCAAGGCCATCGCCCGGCCGGGAACGCCCGACGACTTCGCCGCCTTCCTGCGCGGCGAGGTGCCGAAATGGGCTGGGATCGTGAAGATCGCCGGCGCGACCGCCGAGTAGCCTCAAGGAAGCGTCCGATGAGATTGATCGCCTATGTGCTCGGCATCATCGGCATCCTGGCCGCTGCCGTCTATTTCATGGTGCCGGCCGATCAGTTGCCGCCGTTCTTCCCGGGGCACGAAACGGGCATGACGCGCATCCGCCTCAAGCACGGGATCGCCGCCGGCGCCGCCGGAGTGATCCTCCTCGTGCTCGGGTGGATCATGGGACGGCGAAGCTGACCGCCTCGTGACGGCCTTGCGCCGTCACGAGGCCTGCCGCAGCTTTTGGCCGCGCAGCCCGTCGAGCAGCGCGAGCGCGCGCCCCATGGAGAATTTGCGGGTCGGCGCCGAGAACGCCTTCTCGTTCCACGGCATCATGTAGCCGTGCAGCACGCCCGGGAAGATGTGCACCTCGACGTTCTTCATGCGCGCGGGCACGCCGCGATAGGCCTCCTGCACCTCGGCCGGCGCCGCGTGATCCTGATCGCCCCAGATGACGCAGACCGGCGCGGTGACGCCGTCGAGCTCCTGGATGTAGTCCTGCATGCGCGTGCCGTGGCAGGAGACGCCGGCGTCGTAGCCGAGCCGCTTCGGCCCGAGAATGGCGTAGGGACCGCCGTAGCAGAAGCCCATCGCCGCCGCGCGGCCGTTCGACTGCGGCAGCTTGCGGATCTCGGCCAGCGTGTCGGCCATGTCGGCCTCGCCGGCCGCGATCTTTTCCAGCCGCGGCTGCGAGCGCTCGGACGCGCGCGGATCGGTGTGCGGCAGCGGGCCCGGCACCGAGCGCGAGAACAGGTCGGGCGCAGCGGCGATAAATCCGTGGGAGGCGAACTCGTCGGCGAGGTCGCGGATGTCCTCGTCGACGCCGTGCACGGCGGAGGCCAGCACGATGGCGGGCACCTTGTCCGTTCCGCCGGCCGGCAGGCTCAGATAGCAGTCGAACTCGCCGCCGTTGCTGGAGCGGATCTTGATGGTCTTGCCCGCCATGGGACGCCTCCTGTCGTTGTCTGAACGCGGGCGGACCCTAGCGCATATGCGCAGCCGGATGAAGCGCCATGCTTGCACCACACGTCTGGGCACGTTCAGCCGGGTTGCCGGGGCCGCCGCCGTGCGCGAGTATGACCGCCACACGACCCGCAAGAGGTGGCTCGCCATGACGACCGCAACCCTGGATGCCAAAACGGCCAAGACGCACGAGTTCGACGTCGAGGATGTCGAGTACCTGCGCCACGGCGACAAGCCGCTGCTGGCGCGCGTGTTCAAGCCGCGCGGGGAGGGGCCGTTCCCGGCGCTGGTCGAGTGCCACGGCGGCGCCTGGTGCATGAGCGACCGCTTTACCGAGAAGCTGCGCCACGAGGCCATGGCCTCGCACGGCATCGTGTCGATCGCGCTCGACTTCCGGTCCGGCAACACCGACCCCTATCCGGCCTCGGTGCAGGACATCAACTATGCGGTGCGCTGGGCGAAGGCGAACGCCCGCGCGCTCAAGACCAGGCCCGAGCTGGTCGGTCTCTCCGGCCAGTCGAGCGGCGGGCATCTTGCGATGCTGGTCGCCATGCGCCCGAACGATCCGCGCTACGCCGCGATCGCGCTGCCGGCGGGCACTCCCGCGCAGGATGCGAGCGTGCGCTGCGTGGTGATGTCGTGGCCGGTGATCAACCGCTACAGCCGCTACCGCCACGCCAAGCGCGCGCTGGCGTCGCGCCAATCCGCCGGACTGGCCGAAGGGCATCATCGCGCGCCAGGACTCCTATTGGCGTGAGCGAAGCCAACATGACGGAAGGCAACCCGATGCTCACGCTCGAGCGCGGCGAGAAGGTCGCTAACGCCGCCGGCGGTCTGGTTCCAGGGCCGCGGCGACATGCGTGCACGACTACAAGGACGCGGAATCGGATTTCCCCGGCAACGAGCCGCAGCGCTTCGTCGCCAACTACCGCAAGGCCGGCGGCGAGATCGCGCTGGAATACATCGAGATGGAGCGCCACGCCGGCCATTCGCCCGACCTCTCGCAGACCGGCGACATGTTCGAGCGCATGGTGGCGTTCGTGCGCAGGCACATCGCGTAGCATCGCGAACGGGCTGAGCGAGGCCAAGCCACCGCGGCGCCGCCTACCGCCTACGCGACGCTCGCAGCGGTTCTCGCCGCCGCCGTATCCAGGCGGCGCGGCGCACAGCAAGGGAGGAGACACGATGCCGGTCGTCGATCCGCGGATTGCAGGCAAGCCGGTTCCCCGCGTCTCGCTGGAGACGATGGAGCGCGAGAACGTCGCGCGCGCGAACGCCGTCAAGGGCTCGGACCTGGCGTTCCTCGATCAGCGCATTCCCGCCTATGAGCGCGAGATCATCGACATGGTGGGGATGGGCGTCACCGAGAACGCCGCGCTCAAGCCGAAGGTGAAGGCGGGGGCGCACGGCTTCTCGATCACCTATGTGCGCGCGCCCAAGGGCAAGGGCGCGGCCCTGCACCGGCACGCGACCGAGGAGGTGTTCATCCCGGTGAAGGGACGCTGGCAGGTGTTCTGGCTCGACGGCGAGGCGGAGCGCACGCTCGATCTCGACGAAGGCGACGTGGTGAACGTGCCGATCGGCATCTACCGCGGTTTCCGCAATCTCAGCGACCGGCCGGACGCATTGCTGATGGCGATCATCGGCGGGCCGGACGCCGGCAAGGTCGACTGGCATCCCTCGGTGCTGGCGGAAGCGCGCCGTACCGGGCTCTCGGTCGACGAGGACGGCAACCTGATCGTGGCGCAGCCGGCGGCGTGAGACGGCCACGAGCGCGCCGTTTTGCGGGGATTTCCTCCGCACTTTGGGAGACGGCGCCATGACTCCTTTGTTCGGGAC
Organism: uncultured Alphaproteobacteria bacterium; assembly: GCA_963755305.1. Lineage (GTDB taxonomy): Bacteria > Pseudomonadota > Alphaproteobacteria > Rhizobiales > Xanthobacteraceae > VAZQ01. The sequence goes on from CAVWJL010000002.1 coordinate 74,728, forward strand.
GGCGCTCCGGCACATGGCGCTGGCCGCCGGCGCGCTGGCGGCGGCGGTGTGGGGGCGGCGTGTCACGCTGGCGCCGTCCATCGCCGACACGCCGGTCATTGCGCGCCAGCAATGGAAGGCGAAGGCCGCAATCGAACAGCGCATCCCACCCATCAAAGAGGGAAAATTCGCCGACCGGACCGTGGTGGTGGAGAACCGTCTGCCCGCACGGAAGGGCGCGGTGTATCTGACCGTTCATCACACCGGCTCGCCGGCGCGCCCGAACGTCGCGACCGAGCAGAAGGTTCTGTCACTGCAAAAACTGGTTCAGGGCGGATACTGGATCGGCAGAAAGCAGAATCTTCCTCGGCGACATCCCGTATCATTTCTACATTTCCGCCCAGGGTCAGGTCGCGGAGGGCCGCGAGCTCAAGTTCGCCGCCTACAGCAACACGGTCTATTCAACACCCATCGATCAGCACATTACGGTCGTGCTGGAAGGGGATTTCGAGGAGCAGTCGCCCAGCGCAGCGCAACTGACGGCGCTCACCGACTTGCTGTACACGCTGGCGCGCACGCATGACGTGGCCTTGAAGAACATCGGGTACCACAAGAAGGTCGCGCAGACCACGTGTCCCGGCAAACACATGATCGCGCAGATGCCGATGATTCTCGAAGCATTGCGCAAACGCGGGCTGACCTAGCGCCAGCGCCGCGAGAAACCGGCCGGCTGGTCCGCGCTGTCACACCGCGGCCGGGCGCTTGCGCAGGAACGGCACGACGAACAGCGCCGCCACCGGAATGTGCAGCAGCACCCCGGCAATGAGCAGAACGCCGATCTCGGCGCCCGACAGCATGCCGGCCGCGGCTTCATGCGCGAGCATGAAGATGGTGAACGGCAGGAACAACACGATCGATGTGACAAGGCCGGGATTGTAGATGCGAAAGCGCACCGACGTGGCGATGTGGGAGATGCCGTTGACCAGCGTCAGCGCTGCCCACGCGAGCCCGAGCCAGCGCAGCGGCCCCGGCCATGCGATCGCCAGCGCGAGCGGCAGCCAGACATAGCCGACATTGATCAGGGCGACGCCGCCGATATCGGCCGGCCAGTCGCTCCGCCCGCTCTTGAACACGTGCGCATTGGTGAATTCGCGGAACCCGCCCGGCCACAAGTGCTCCTCGATCTGGTGCAGCATGTAGATGACCAGCAGCGCGGCAAACAGCGCGCGCTCGCTCGCGGGCTCGTGCCGGAAGGCGGTGATCCAGGCGGCCAGCCCGATCGCGGCGAGCGCGGGCAGGGCCTTCTGCCAATTGGCGGCGATGGTGGCGAGGAGAGGCATGCGGTGTCCCTTTCGGCTGAGGACGCACGCGACTCAACGGCAACGATTCGGAATTTCGCTTTGTACCATCTCCTGCGGCGTTGGGCAGCGCGGAGGATTTCGGCCTCGCACGATCCTGCGGCTATTTCGTCCTGGGCGCTCTTCCGCATTGCGCCTGTCCGTATCCGGAGTACGCTCGCCGGGTGAACAAGAAGGCGCGGGGCCATGTCATGGCCGCCGCGCGCGAGGGAGGTGGAACATGCAACGGCATTGGATCAAACTGGCAGGCTTCCTGGTGCTCGCCGTGGCGGCGGCCGGCCCGGCCTGGGCGCAGGCGGACTATCCGAACCGGCCGGTCCGGCTCATTTCCGATTCCTCGCCCGGCAGCGCGGTCGACACCGGCCTGCGCATCATCGCCGACGGCTGGAGCAAGCACTGGAAGCAGCAGGTGGTGCTGGTGAACCAGCCCGGCGCCGCCGGCGCCATCTCGGCCACGGTCGCCGCCCAGGCGACACCGGACGGCTATACGCTCTACGCCCCGGCGCTGTCGGTGTTCCTGGCGGTGCCCGGCAAGGCGCCCAACCTGCCGCTGATGGTGCCGCGCGACTTCATGGCGGTCGGCTACACGGTCGACCAGCCGCTGGCGATCACGGTGTCGCCCAAGCTCGGCGTCAAGACCCTGCAGGAACTGATCGACCTCGCGAAGAAGAAGCCGGGCGAACTGTCCTACGCGGTGACCGGCGTCGGCCGGCTCACGCACCTGACCGGCGAGCTGCTGCAGCTGCGCACCGGCATCAAGCTGCAGATGGTGCCCTACAGCGGCAACTCCGCCCAGGCGGTCGCCGACGTCTATGCCGGGCGCATCCCGATCATGATCGAGGGCTACACCGGCCTCGCGCCGGCGATCCAATCCGGCCAGCTCGTGGCGCTCGCGGTCGGCGCCGGTAAGCGCCTGCCGAGCGTGCCCGACCTGCCGACGATTTCCGAAACCGTGCCGGGCATGATCGCGTCGGGCTGGCAGGCCGTGCTGGCCCCGAACGGCACGCCGGCGGCGCTGGTCGCTAAGGCGAACGAAGGGTTGAACGCTGCGCTGAACATGACGAGCGTCAAGGACGCGCTCGCCAATCGCGGCTCGTTCGCGCGGCCGATGTCGTCCACCGAGGTAACGGCGTTCATCCGCGATCAGCAGGAACTGTGGAAGCCGGCGATCGAACGGCTCGCGCAGCAGATGAAGAATTGAGCAGCGCGATTTTTTCGCGGACTGAGCGCAGCGAAGCCCGCGCCGTACGGGCGGGCTTCGCTGTCACGGCGGCGGCGCCAAACTGCGAAGAGCGCAAGACCTGACGCGGCGCCGCGCCTGCCGCTACTCACGCGGCTCCTTGTCGTAGACCGGGAACAGCGCCGCCGGGAAATCGGCGGCGTAGCGCCGGCCCTTGGGCTCGGCATGATGCGGCTCGCGCGGCGGCAGGTCCGCCACCACCACCTTGCGATAGAGGTGCCAGGTGGCATGGCCGAGCACCGGCAGCACCACCGCAAGCCCGATGAAAATCGGCAGCGATCCGATCAGCAGCGCGAGCGCGACGATAAGTCCCCACAGCGCCATAGTGAACGGATTGCGCGCCACCGCCCTGACCGAGGTGGCGGCCGCGGCGGCGGCGCCGATCTGGCGGTCGATCAGCAGCGGGAACGCCACCACGCTGATGACGAAGGTAAGGAGCGCAAACAGGAGTCCCACGCCGTTGCCGATCAGGATCATACGGTGGCCCGCCGGCGTGGTCAGCACCGCGCGCAGGAAGTTCTCGATCGAATCCGGCGCGAGGTAGCCGAAATGGGCGACGTAGATCGCCTTCGCCGCGGCGATCCAGACGCCGAAGATGACCAGCAGGGCCAAGCCTAGCGCCACGATGGCGCGCAACGATTGGGCTTCCAGCAGGTCGAAGGCGTGACACCATTTGGTGTCGAGGCCGAGTTCGCGCCGTCGGCTGAGCTCGTATAGTCCGATGGCGGCGACCGGGCCGAGCAGCGCGAAGCCGGCCGCCATTGGATAGAACAGCCACAGCAGATTGTAGCCGAAGGTGGCTCCCGCGATGACCACGCCGGCGATCGGATAGATCAGGCACAGGAAGACGACATGGGTGGGCATCGCCCAGAAATCGGCGAAGCCCTTGGCCGGCGCGTCGGCGAGGTCGCGCGGCGCGATCGACCGGACACGCGGCAGGCTGTGCAGCGCCTGGACGCTGCCGAGGCTCTCTTGGTACGTCATGGTCGTTTCCTCCTTGAACCGCTGGTTCAGGCGGGCACGACGTCGCGTGAGGCTTCGGGTTCGACGGGGGTCACGTCGAGCCGTGCCCCGCATGCCCTCCAATATAGGGACACGGGCGGGGCTTGTCGCGGGGGAGGGCCCGGCCTCGCGCACACTTGATACGCCATACGCCGCGCGCAATTTCGATCCCGCGCCTGATGCGCGGACCGGCCGGGCGTCCGCTCTTGGTAGCGCGTGCGTCTTCGGACGTCAGGGCGAAACCTGTGCATGACAGGAATCCGCTGCAAGCAATCGACGATGCCGATAAATGTGCTACCCTAGGATGTTCGGCCGATCATCGTCCGGCCCCGATCGATGACGAGCGAGTGTAGAACCCTAGGGAGCATCCGTCATGGTCAAGCGAGCAAGAAAGACGCGATCCGACCGCTGCGAACGGTTGCGGCAAGAGCTTAACCTTATCAATGATCAGATCAGTAAGGTCTTGGATGACTTGAGCCAGTTCGACATTCCACCCGCGGTGAGAAAGCGGCTGGAGCAACTGCTCAAGCGTTTGCAGGCGCGGCGCGCGGGCATTTTACGCGAGCTGGCAGCGTGTGAAGCGATGGAGGCCCGTCGCAGCCGGACTGCGGCGAAGGGGCAGACCAGTGCGAGCAAGCGGCGCAAGTCCAAGCGCTAGCAATCCACCGGACGCCGGCCCCGGCGCCCAATGGCGCGAGAGTTCGCCGGCGGGGCGATATCCTGGACCGTGAGGAGCGGCCTGGCGGCATGATATCATGCCGTCATGACGCTGCCCCGCTGCGCACCCTGCTGTTCGAGGGCCTCATCGTTGGCATGACGCGAGCGGGTGAGACTGTCGCGTCCCGCGACGTGCTCCGCTTCGCGCAGCCCATCCCGCAGGATAGTGTGCCGCTTTCGGCCAGCGACACGGAGCCGACCTTGAGCGGCCACGAGATCGACGCCATCCGCGCCCTGCTGGGCTCGAAGCCTCGCCCGGTGGGCTGGGCGCAGCGCCGCGCGCGCATCGACGAGGTCGGCGCGGCCTGGCCGGTGGCCGACGACATCGGGCTGGAAGCGGCCGACCTCGGCGGCGTTCAGGGCGAGTTCTCGCTCGCACCCGGCAGCGACGCCACGCGCGTGCTGATGTTCTTCCATGGCGGCGGCTATTGCTCGGGCTCGATCGTGAGCCATCGCCGGATGGTGACCGAGGCCGGCCGTGCCGCCCGCATGCGCACGCTGGCGGTGGCGTATCGCCTGGCGCCCGAGCATCCCTACCCGGCGGCGCACGAGGACGCGCTGACGGCGTGGCGATTTCTGCGCGCGCAGGGGATCGCGGCCAGGAACATCGCGGTCGGCGGCGATAGCGCCGGCGGCAATCTCACCATCGCGCTGATCAACCGCCTGCGCGCGGCCGGGGAGGAACAGCCGGCCTGCGCCTGGCTCGCCTCGCCCTGGACCGACCTGACCATGTCGGGCGCTTCGCTGGTTTCAAAGGACGCGGCCGATCCGCTGATCCACAAGCCCTACCTCGAGGAACTGGCGGGTGGCTATGCGCCGGCGCCGCTCGATCGCCGCGACCCCGCGATCTCGCCGCTGTTTTCGGACTTGCGCGGTTTTCCGCCGGTGCTGATCCAGGTGGGCTCGGCCGAGACGCTGCTCGACGACGCCGTGCGCTTCGCCGCCGCGGCGGGCGCGGCCGACGTCGCCGCGACGCTCGAAATCTGGCCGCACATGATCCATGCTTGGCCGATGTGGAACGCCCGGCTAGCCGACGGGCGCCGCGCGCTGGCGCAGGTGGGCGCGTTCATGCGGCGGTGGGTTTGGCAGATCGCATAGGGTGGGTTGAGCGCAGTGAAACCCATCAATCTTCGCGCCAACAAGAGCGACGAGTTTCGCTGCGCTCAGTCCATCTTACGGGCCTGATCACCCGACGCGAGTCACGATTACTTGCGTGATTTGCGGCGCGGTCGGTCGATCTCGCGGATGGCGGCTCCCACGATTCCCGGCATGTCGTCGCGCAGCCGGCGAAGGCCACCTTCCACGCGATCCAAGCGACTGTTGACGTTCTTGAATTCTTGCTCCGTCCGTGCCTGGAAGGTGAGCAGATCCTTGTGAACGCTCTTGATCTGGTGGGTCAGAAAACCGAACGAGCCTTCGATTTCGCCGACGCGGCGTTTCAACTCGCGAATCTCAGCTTCAACATTCATTGCCATGGCGAATGTCTACCAAATCCTGTTCGCCCGAACAAATAGTTGCGGGCAACTGAACCAAAAAACGAAGCGCCGACGATCCTACTCCGCCGCCTCAGTCCGCCGCTTGCGTCCCGCGCCGCGCCCCAGCACCGGCGCCAGAAACGCGCCGGTGTAACTGCGCTTGACCTTGGCCACGTCCTCCGGCGTGCCCTGGGCGACGATCTCGCCGCCGCCGTCGCCGCCTTCGGGGCCGAGGTCGATCAGCCAGTCGGCGGTCTTGATCACTTCGAGATTGTGCTCGATCACAACGACGGTGTTGCCGGTCTCCACCAGCTCGTGCAGCACGTCGAGCAGCTTGGCCACGTCGTGGAAGTGCAGCCCGGTGGTGGGCTCGTCCAATATGTACAGCGTGCGGCCGGTGGCGCGCTTGCTCAGCTCCTTGGCGAGCTTGACCCGTTGCGCCTCGCCGCCGGACAAGGTCGTCGCCTGCTGGCCGATATGGATGTAGTCGAGCCCGACCCGGTGCAGCAACTCGAGCACGTTGCGCACCCGCGGCACCGCCTTGAAGAACTCCAGCCCTTCCTCGACCGTCATGTCCAGGACATCCGCAATGGACTTGCCCTTGAACAGCACCTCTAATGTTTCGCGGTTATACCTTTTCCCCTTGCAGACGTCGCAGGTGACGTAGACGTCCGGCAGGAAGTGCATCTCGATCTTGATGACGCCGTCGCCCTGGCAGGCCTCGCAGCGCCCGCCCTTGACGTTGAACGAGAAGCGGCCGGGCTCGTAGCCGCGCGCCTTGGCCTCCGGCAGGCCGGTGAACCATTCGCGGATCGGCGTGAACGCGCCGGTATAGGTCGCCGGATTGCTGCGCGGCGTGCGGCCGATCGGCGACTGGTCGATGTCGATCACCTTGTCGAGGTGCTCCAGCCCCTCGATGCGGTCGTGCGCCGCGGGGGCCTCGCTCGCGCCGTTGAGCTTGCGAGCGATCGCCTTGTAGAGCGTGTCGACCAGCAGGGTGGACTTGCCGCCGCCCGAGACGCCGGTGACGCAGGTGAACAGACCGAGCGGGATCTCGGCGGAAATGTTCTTGAGGTTGTTGCCGCGCGCGTTGACCAGCTTGAGCACGCGCCGCGGGTTCTTCGGCCGCCGCTCGGGGATCGGCACCACCAGTTCGCCGGAGAGGTACTTGCCGGTGATCGAGCCGGGCGTGGCGATCAGGTCCTCGACCGTGCCCTGCGCCACGATGTGGCCGCCGTGGATGCCGGCTCCCGGGCCGATGTCGAGCACGTAATCGGCGGTTCTGATCGCGTCCTCGTCGTGTTCGACCACGATCACGGTGTTGCCGAGGTCGCGCAGCCGTTTCAGTGTTTCGAGCAGCCGCGCATTGTCGCGCTGGTGCAGCCCGATCGAAGGCTCGTCCAGCACATAAAGCACGCCGGTCAGCCCCGAGCCGATCTGCGAGGCGAGGCGGATGCGCTGGCTCTCGCCGCCCGACAGCGTGCCGCTGGCGCGCGCCAGGGTGAGGTAGTCAAGCCCGACGTCGACCAGGAATTTCAATCGCTCGCGGATCTCCTTGAGCACCCGCACCGCGATCTCGTTCTGCTTTGGCGTGAGCAGCGCGGGCAGTTCGGTGAACCACTCGCCCGCGCGCTTGACCGACAGATCGGCGACCTCGCCGATGTGCCTGCCGCCGACCTTCACGCATAGCGCCTCGGGCTTCAGCCGGAAGCCGGTGCAGGCGGCGCACGGAATATCGGTGAAATAGCGCGCCATCTCCTCGCGCGCCCAGTCGCTCTCGGTCTCCTTCCAGCGCCGCTCCAGGTTGGTGATCACGCCCTCGAACGGCTTTTTGGTTTCGTAGGAGCGCGCGCCGTCGTCGTAGGTGAACTTGATGGTGTCGTCACCGGAGCCGTGCAGGATGGCGTCTTGGGTCTTCTTCGGCAGGTCCTTCCACTTGGTGTCGAGCGTGAACTTGTAGTGCTTGCCGAGCGCCATCAGCGTCTGGATGTAGTAGGGCGAGGATGATTTTGCCCACGGCGCGATGGCACCGCCGCGCAGGGTGCGCTCCTTGTCCGGGATGACCAGTTCGGCGTCGATGTGCTGCTCGATGCCGAGCCCGCCGCAGGCCGGACAGGCGCCGAACGGATTGTTGAACGAGAACAGCCGCGGCTCGATCTCCGGAATGGTGAAGCCCGACACCGGGCAGGCGAATTTCTCCGAGAAGATCAGCCGCTCCGGCCCGCTCTTGTCGTGGATTTTCGCGACTTTCTTGCTGGGCCCCTCGTCCTTCGAGACGGCGCTTCGCGCCTCCTCAGGACGAGGGGAACCACGTCTTTCCCCATGATGGGACCAACGACCCTCATCCTGAGGAGCGCCCGAAGGGCGCGTCTCGAAGGATGAGGGCCCGGAAGCGTCCGCGAACTCTACCACCGCCAGGCCGTCGGCGAGCTTGAGCGCGGTCTCCAGCGAATCCGCCAGCCGGGTGGCGATGTCGCCCCGCACCACGATGCGGTCCACCACCACGTCGATGTCGTGGTTGAACTTCTTGTCGAGCGCGGGCGCCTGCGCGATCTCGTAGAACGCGCCGTCGATCTTGACCCGTTGGAAGCCCTTCTTGAGGAACTCGGCGAGCTCCTTGCGGTACTCGCCCTTGCGCCCGCGCACCACCGGCGCCAGCAGATAGAGCCGCATGCCCTCCGGCAGCTTGAGCACCTGATCGACCATCTGCGAGACGGTCTGGCTCTCGATCGGCAATCCAGTCGCGGGCGAATAGGGCACGCCGATGCGCGCCCACAGCAGCCGCATGTAGTCGTATATCTCGGTGACGGTGCCGACGGTGGAGCGCGGGTTCTTCGAGGTGGTCTTCTGCTCGATCGAGATGGCCGGCGAGAGCCCGTCGATCTGGTCGAGATCGGGCTTCTGCATCATCTCCAGGAACTGGCGCGCATAGGCGGAGAGCGACTCGACGTAGCGGCGCTGGCCTTCGGCATAGATGGTGTCGAACGCGAGCGAGGACTTGCCGGAGCCGGACAGCCCGGTGAACACCACCAGCTCGTCGCGCGGGATTTCCACGTCGACGTTCTTGAGATTGTGCTCGCGCGCGCCGCGGATCGCGATCACGCGCCCGCGCTCGGCCTGCACGGCGGAGGCGGGACGTTTGCGGTTCTTGTCGAACAGGTCGTTCATGCAATCGATCGGCCGTGGAACTGCGCGCGCGGCCGTGGCCCCGCCGGATCGTCTGGAACGTAGTGAGAACGGGGACGTTCCGCCAGCCCGGAAAACGGCAGAGGCGCCATTCGCCCGCCGCTGTGGACAACGCGCCGGAAGCGGTGAGAATGGATGCACGTTCAGCCGATCAACAGGAGGCCGCCGTGGCGAAGTATCTTCTCGTCAGCTTCAAAACCTGTCCGTGGGTGCAGCGCGCCGCGATCGTGCTGCGCGAGAAGAACATCGCCTTCGAGTTCCGGCATATTGAGCCGGACAATAGGCCTGACTGGTTCCTCGCCATTTCGCCGCACAAGAAGGTGCCGGTGCTGCGCGTCGACGACACGGTGTCGCTGTTCGAGTTGAACGCGATCTGCGAGTACCTCGACGAAACCCCCTCGCCGCGGCTTCATCCGCAGGACCCGGTCAAGCGCGCGGTGCACCGCGCCTGGACCGACTATATCCCGACCTTCGCGGAGACCGTGACCGCCACCGCCTATGCCGACACCGAAGCCGACTACGTCGAGGCGGCCGGGAAGATCCCGGTGCCGTTCGAACGGCTCGAGCGCGCGCTCGAGAAGCAGGGCAGCGGTCCGCTGTTCGACGGTGCCAACTATTCGCTGGTGGACGCGGCCTACGCGCCGTTCCTGCAGCGTTATTTCTTCCTCGACCGGGTGAAGCGGCTCGGCCACATCGAGAAGTTCCCGCGCCTCAAGGCATGGGCCGACGCCCTGATGGCGCGGCCTTCGACCCATTCGTTCCCGGAGGGCGAGTTCGAGGCGATGTACCGCGCCAACCTCAAGCGCCGTAACAAATGGGTGTCGCGGTTCGTCGAGCCGGCGCAGGTCGCGGCCGAATAGGGGCTCGGCCGCGGGCCCGCCAGCACGGAGCTATTCATTGAGCGAGATCAGGATCACGGCCGGGGCGTATACGTTTCTGGCGCGGCTCGAAACCGCGGCGGCGCCGAAGACCTGCGCGAAGTTTAGGACCTTGCTGCCATACCGGCAGCGCATCATCCATGTGCGCTGGAGCGGGGAGGGCTGCTGGATTCCGCTCGGCGACCTCGACCTCGGTCTCGCATACGAGAACGCCACCAGCTTTCCGGCGCCGGGCGAGATCATCCTGTATCCCGGCGGCGTGAGCGAAACCGAAATCCTGCTCGCCTACGGCGCGGTCTGTTTCGCCAGCAAAGCCGGCCAGCTCGCGGGCAACCATTTCCTCACGATCACCGGGGGGCGCGAGAATCTGCGCCCGCTCGGCGAGCGCACGCTGTGGCACGGCGCGCAGGACATCGAATTTGCCGCGGCTTAGCGCAGAAGCCCTGTGGGCTGTGCACGCCGCGCCACAGATGCTGCGGTTCCTGCAGGCCGCATTGGCGGTCGCGCCGTAGCGGGCGCCGCCGGCCGGATCGCTCGGCCAGGTTGTAGAATTTCACTTGCCGGCTCGCGTGCGTCATGATATGAACAAACCAAGAACAAAATTTCTGAAGCTATAATCGGTCCAAGGTCGAAGCACCTAGGCCGGACGGGAGCGTGTGTCGCACAGCGGGTGAGGTGTGTCATGACGGGTTGCGTCAACAAGGTGATTTTGCTCGGCAATCTCGGCAAGGATCCGGAGGTCAAGCAGCTCAAGTCGGGCGATCCCATGGTCAGTGTGCGGATCGCCACCAACGATACCTGGCGCGACAGGGCCACTGGCGAGCGGCGCGAGCGCACCGAGTGGCACAGCGTCGTCATCTTCAACGAGGGCCTCGGCAAGATTGCCGGGCAGTACCTCAGGAAGGGCTCCAAGATGTACGTCGCCGGGCGCCTGCGCACGCGCATCTGGCAGGACGACAGCGGCGACGATCGTACCAGCACCGAGGTCGTGCTCAGCGGGCCCGACTGCGAACTGACATTGCTGCCGGACGGCCGCCGCAACGGAGGCGGCCAGGCGCGGCCGAACGGTTCGATTCACCCGCAAACTGACGCTGATTGCGTCGGCTGTGGAAAACGGGCGCTCGCGCGACGAAATCCGGCGCACTTGCCGGATCGCCATCGCGGAATAGGTTACATGTGGCCGGACGCACAGCGGCGGCCCCGGCATTTGGAGAACGGTCATGGCAGGTTCGGTCAACAAGGTCATTCTGGTCGGCAATCTGGGGCGCGATCCCGAGGTGCGGCGCATGCAGGACGGCCGGCCGGTGGTCAATCTTAGCGTCGCGACCTCGGAAAGCTGGCGCGACAAGGCCACCGGCGAGCGCAAGGAGAAGACCGAGTGGCACCGCGTCGTCATCTTCAACGAAGGGCTCGCCAAGGTGGCCGAGCAGTACTTGAAAAAGGGGGCGAAGGTTTACCTGGAAGGCTCTCTGCAGACACGCAAATGGCAGGACCAGCAGGGCCAGGACAAGTACACCACCGAGGTTGTGCTGCAGGGCTTCAACTCGCAGCTCACCATGCTCGACCGGGCGGGTGCGGGCGGCGGCGAGTTCGCCTCCGACGACACCGGCGGCGACTTCGGCTCGTCCGGCCCGAGCGCCGCGCGCGAGCGCAAGCCCGCCATGGCCGGCGCCGCGGGCGGCGGCAAGCGCGGCGACATGGACGACGAAATTCCGTTTTGACCGGCGCGATCCGGCGGCGCTGATCGCCGCACGGTTCCGGGATACCCGCAGGTGCCGCGAGCGCTGATAGCGCGGTGCCCTATAAGTCCGTTGCGCCGATCCCGAGCTTGCCCGTGTTCGGCGGTGAAACGCGCGCGAGCCGGCTAAAGCCCGCTTGCATGGCGCGCCTCGCGGCATGACGGGCCCGCCGCCGCTTGCGCTTCCTCCGCAATCGGAGTCCAAATCGCCGCCGGCAGCGTCTTCGGCCGGCGCCGGCCGATCCAACTTATCCGGGAGGACACCATGCCGCTCTACATTACGCGCGGAAACTACAACAGCCAGACCATCAAGAACCTGCTGGCGAAGCCCGAGGACCGCACCGAAGCGGTCGGCAAGCTGTTCGCGGCCATCGGCGGAAAGCTTCACAACATCTACTTCACCTTCGGCGAGTACGATTTCCTGCTCATCGCCGAGGCGCCGAGCGAGAAGGACGTCATGGCGGCGCTGCTGGCCGCCGCCGGCAGCGGCTCGGTGTCCAATCTCAACACTGTCGTGGCCGTCACCGCCGCCGACGCCAAGGCGGTGTTCGCCAAGGCCGGCACGCTGGCGGCGCAGTTCCGGCCGGCCGGCACATGACGGACCCTTTGTGGCGCGCGCTGCGGCTTGGCGGCCGGCGATGACGCATCGCCTTGCGGTAGCGCCGTGACATGCGCGTCCTGGTGACTGGCGCCTATGGCCTGATCGGCTCGGTCTGTCTGCCGCGGCTGCATCGCGACGCCCACGTGCTCACCGCTACCGGCCGCGCCGTCGGCGAGGCGCAGCGCCGCTTCCCCTATGCGCGATGGCTGGAAGCCGATTTCGCGCGGCTCACGCGGGCGCAGGACTGGCTTGCGCCGCTGACCGGCATCGACGCGGTGGTGAACTGCGTCGGCGTGCTGCAGGACGGGCCACGCGATGACACCCGCCTGGTGCACGTCGAGGCGACTTGCGCGCTGTTCGACGCCTGCGTGCAGGCCGGCGTCCGCCGCGTCGTCCACCTGTCGGCCATCGGCTCCGACCCCGCCGGCCCCACTGCGTTCGCGCGGACCAAGGCGCAGGCCGACGCGCATCTCGCCGCGCTTGCGCTCGACTGGGTGATCCTGCGGCCGGCGCTGGTGCTCGCGCCCGCGGTCTACGGCAGCAGCGCGCTGCTGCGCGGGCTCGCCGGATTTCCGCTGGCGACGCCGCTGCTGGGGGCGCAGAGCCGCATCCAGGTGGTGAGCGCGCACGACGTCGCCGACACCGTAGCGTTCTGCCTCGCGCCGGCTGCGCCGTCGGCGGTGACCTGGGAGCTGGCGCACCCGCAAGTGCATACGCTGGGCGAGATCGTCGTGACATTGCGCCGCTGGCTCGGCTTTGCGCCGGTGCCGATACTGCGGCTTCCGGTCCCCGTCGGCGCCCTCGCTGCCGCGATCGGCCAGGGCCTGAGCCGGCTCGGCTGGCGCAGCCCCGCGCGCGCGACGGCATTCCGGCAATTGGGGTTCGGCGTGGTGGGCGATCCCTCCGCCTGGACCGCCGCGACCGGAATCCGGCCGCAGGGGCTCGACGACATCCTGGCGGCGCAGCCGTCGAGCGTGCAGGATCGCTGGTTCGCGCGGCTCTATTTCCTCAAGCCGCTCGCGATCGCAGCGCTTGCGCTGTTCTGGATCGCCACCGGCGTGCTGGCGCTCGGACCGGGCCGGCCGGCGTCGATCGCGCACCTGACGCAGGCCGGATTTTCCCCCTGGCTCGCCGCATTGACCGTGGACATGGGCGCCGTGTTCGACATCATTCTCGGGGCATTGCTGTGCGTGCACCGCTATGCGCGCTCGGTTCTGCAGATCATGCTGATGGTGACGCCGGTCTATCTCCTGGCCGGCACCCTGATCGAGCCGCAGCTCTGGGCCGATCCGCTCGGGCCCTTGACCAAGATCGTGCCCATGCTGGTCGCCACGCTGTTCACGCTCGCCATTCTCCCGGAGCGCTGACGCAAGATGAGCAATCTCATACTCGCGCTCAAGCTCGTGCATATCATCGGCGCGGCGGTGCTGTTCGGCACGGGGCTCGGCATCGCCTTCTTCATGCTGATGGCGCATCGCACGCGCGATGCGGCGGCGGTCGCGGCGACCGCGCGCATCGTGGTGATCGCCGATGCGGTCTTCACCGCGACCGCGGTCGTCGCACAGCCGGTCACCGGCGCGGCGCTCGCCTGGCTGATGGGGTATTCGCTGCTCGCGCCGTGGATCGTCGCCTCGCTCGCGCTCTACGTCATGGTCGGGCTGTGCTGGCTGCCGGCGGTCTGGATCCAGATCCAATTGCGCGACATCGCGGCCTATGCGGCCGCGCGCGGCGCGGCCTTGCCCGCCGACTATTTCGTGCTGTTCCGCGTCTGGTTCGCGCTCGGCTGGCCGGCCTTCGCCGGCGTCGTTGCGATCTTTGCGCTCATGATCTGGAAACCGGCGTTGTGGTGACCGTGCGCCAGGCGCAAGCTGCCGTCCGCTGCGAATTGCACGCGAGACGATCGGGACGCCCATGGGTTTTGCACCGCTGCTCGATGCCGCGCCCGCCATCCAGCTCCACGCTTTCGCCGCCATGGCGGCGTTCGCGCTGGGCGTGGTGCAGTTGTCCGCCCCGAAAGGGACCTTGCCGCATCGGACCATGGGCTGGACCTGGGTCGCGCTCATGGTGATCGTGAGCGTCGTTTCGTTCTGGATCCACGATCTACGCGCATGGGGGATATGGAGCCCCATCCATCTGCTCTCGATCTTCACGCTCGCGATGCTGCCGCTTGCCGTCATGCACGCCCGGCGCCATCAGGTCGCGCGGCACCGCGGGGCCATGATCGCGATTTTCACCGGCGCGCTGGTGATCGCCGGCCTGTTCACCCTCATGCCCGGGCGCATCATGCATCAGGTCGTGTTCGGCGGCTGAGCGCGGCCGCTCCGGGGCTCGCACGGGCGGAAATTGCGCTCGCGACCGGCGCTGGCGCTTGCCCTCGAATGGTCGTCCAGTTCTAGCGATAACTGTTTGGATTAACACGGTAAAATAGATGGGTTCCGGTGCGATTAAGGGTGGCGTGGCGGGACTGAATCGGCTAAGCATCGGCTACTCCTAACGCGCGAGATTCTTCTTGGCAGACAACGACGACCAGAAGCCGGGGCAACCCGGTCCGACCGATATTCGCCACGTCTCCATCGTGGACGAGATGAAGCGCTCCTACCTCGATTACGCCATGAGCGTTATCGTGGCGCGGGCGCTGCCCGACGCGCGCGACGGCCTCAAGCCGGTGCACCGGCGCATCCTCTATTCGATGCACGAGCAGGGGCACACGCCCGACAAGAAATACGTGAAATCGGCCCGCGTGGTCGGCGACGTAATGGGCAAATACCACCCGCACGGCGACCAGGCGATCTACGACGCGCTGGTGCGCATGGCGCAGGACTTCTCCATGCGCCTGCCGCTGATCGACGGGCAGGGCAATTACGGCTCGGTCGACGGCGATCCGCCGGCGGCCATGCGCTACACCGAGTGCCGCCTGGCCAAGCCGGCGATGGAACTGCTCGAGGACATCGACAAGGACACCGTCGATTTCCAGCCGAACTACGACGGCAACGAGAAAGAGCCGGTGGTGCTGCCGGCGCGCTTCCCCAATCTCCTGGTCAACGGGGCGGGCGGCATCGCGGTCGGCATGGCGACCAACATCCCGCCGCACAATCTCGGCGAAGTGATCGACGCCTGCGTCGCGCTGATCGACAATCCCGCGCTCAGCATCGACGAGCTGACTGCCATCGTCCCCGGCCCCGACTTCCCGACCGGAGGCATCATTCTCGGCCGTGCGGGCATTCACGGCGCCTATCATTTCGGCCGCGGCTCGATCGTCATGCGCGGCAAGGTCGCGATGGAGACGTTGCGCGGCGACCGCGAGGCGATCGTCGTCAGCGAGATTCCCGTACCAGGTGAACAAGAAGGTGCTGGTGGAGCGTATCGCGGAACTATGGCGCGATAAAAAAATCGACGGCATCGCAGCGCTGCGCGACGAATCCGACCGCGACGGCTACCGCGTGGTGGTCGAGCTCAAGCGCGACGCCATGGCCGACGTGGTGCTCAATCAGCTTTACCGCTTCACCCCGCTGCAATCGACCTTCGGCGCCAACGTGGTGGCGCTCGAGGGCGGCCGTCCGCAGGTGATGAACCTGAAGGACCTGCTGCAGTCGTTCCTCGCCTTCCGCGAGGAGGTGATTTCCCGGCGCACCAAGTATCTGCTCGGCAAGGCGCGCGACCGCGCCCATGTCCTGGTCGGGCTCGCCATCGCCGTCGCCAATATCGACGAGATGATCAGGATGATCCGGGCCTCCAAGGACGCCAACGAGGCGCGCGAAGCGCTGATGGCGCGCGACTGGGAGGCCAAGACGGTGGAGGCCATGGTCACCCTGATCGACGACCCGCGGCATCGGGTGACTGCCGTCGGCACGACCAAGCTCTCCGCCGAGCAGGCGAGGGCGATCCTCGATCTGCGCCTGCAGCGCCTCACCGCGCTCGGCCGCGACGAGATCAAGGCCGAGCTCGACAAGCTCGCCACCGAGATCGCGGACTACCTCGACATCCTGCGCTCGCGCGCGCGCATCCAGTCGATCGTCAAGGACGAGCTCAACGCCGTGAAGGCGGAGTTCGCCACGCCGCGCCGCACCGTCATCCTCGACCAGGAAGGCGAGATGGACGACGAGGACCTGATCCAGCGCGAGGACATGGTCGTCACCGTTTCGCGCCTGGGCTACGTCAAGCGCGTGCCGCTCTCGGCCTATCGCGCGCAGCGCCGCGGCGGCAAGGGGCGGTCCGGCATGCAGACGCGGGACGAGGATTTCGTCACCCGCCTGTTCGTCGCCTCGACCCATGCGCCGGTGCTGTATTTCTCCTCGCATGGGCGCGTCTACAAGGAGAAGGTCTGGCGGCTGCCGCAGGCGGCGCCGCAGGCGCGCGGCAAGGCGCTGATCAATATCCTGCCACTCGAGCAGGGGGAAACCGTCACCACCGTCATGCCGCTGCCGGACGACGAGTCGACCTGGGGCGCGCTCGACGTGATGTTCGCCAGCACGCGCGGCACAGTGCGCCGCAACAAGCTGTCCGACTTCGCCGACGTGCGCCGCTCCGGCATCATCGCCATGAAGCTCGCCGAGGGCGAGGCGATCCTCGACGTCCAGAAATGCACCGAGCGCGACGATGTGCTGTTCACCACCGCGGGCGGCCAGTGCATCCGCTTCCCGGTCACCGACGTGCGGGTATTCCAGGGCCGCACCTCGATGGGTGTACGCGGCATCAATCTGGCCGAAGGCGACAAGGTGATCTCGATGAGCATCCTGCGCCATGTCGACGCGACCGCCGAGGAGCGCGCGGCTTTCCTCAAGCAATCGAGCGCGATCCGGCGGGCCGAAACCGGCGAAGAAGGGGAGCCGGCCGACCAGGCGGCCGACGGCGAGGAATCCGCCGCCGCCATCGCCCTGTCGCTCGAACGTTACGCCGAACTCGATGCCCAGCAGCAGTTCGTGCTTACCGTCTCCGAAAAGGGGATGGGCAAGCGCTCATCCTCCTATCAGTACCGGACCACCGGTCGCGGCGGCAAAGGTATCGTGGCGATGTCGATCACGCCGAAGACCGGCAAGCTCGTCGCCTCATTCCCGGTCGAGGACGCCGATCAGATCATGCTCGTCACCAATGGCGGCCAGCTCATCCGTACGCGGGTTGAAGGCATTCGTATCGCCGGCCGCAGCACGCAGGGGGTGATCGTGTTCGACACCGCCGAGGATGAGCGCGTGGTCTCGGTCGAGCGGCTCTCCGAGGAGGCCGAGGAGAACGGCGGCTGATAGTTGTGCCGATTGGTGGGTGTTTCGTTTCCTCCGGTCGTCCCCGCGCAAGGGGACCCATAACCACAAGCCTCTGGAATATGGGTCCCCGTTTTCGCGGGGACGACGCTCAGGGCTGTGTGGGTTCGGCATAGGGAGTATCGCGTTCATGAACTGGGAACTGTTCGCCGCCTTCCTGCTGATCACCGCCATTCTGGTGATCACGCCCGGCCCGATCGTGACGCTGGTGATTGCCACCGGCGCGACGCAAGGCATCCGCGCGGCGATGGTGACGGTCGCGGGCACGACGGTGGGCAACGCCATCCTGCTGACCGCGATCGCCTTCGGCCTCTCCTGGGTGATCAGGAACGCGGCCACGCTGTTCGACATCCTGCGCTGGGTCGGCGCCGCCTACCTGATCTGGCTCGGCATCCAGGCCTGGCGGCATGCCGGGCAGAGCGCGTCGGCGCCGGTGCCGCGCGGACATGTGCAGTTCTGGCGCGGCTTTGCGGTCGCGCTCTCGAATCCGAAATCGATCGCGTTCTTCACCGCGTTCCTGCCGCAGTTCGTCGACGCGCGGCTGCCGGTCGAGCGGCAGCTCCTGGTGATGTGCGCGGTGACGGTGGTGTTTGCGGGCCTGAGCGATGCGGCCTGGGGCGTGGCCGCGGGGCTTGGGCGGGCCTGGTTCATGACCTCGTGGCGGGCCAAGCTGATCGGCCGGATATCGGGCACGGCGCTGATCGGCGGCGGCATCTGGCTCTCGCTGGCGCGCCGCCCGGGCTAGCCCGGCGGTGCCGCGCGCTCAGCGCGCGCCGGCGCGCTCCAGGATGCGCGCGATCTGCGAGTAGCCGCGCGAGCGGGCATGGCCGAGCGCGGTCGTGCCGTGGCGGTCGGGGACATGGACGTCGGCGCCGGCCGCGACCAGCGCCTCGACGACGGCGGTGTGGTTCGCCCCGCCGTTGCCGAGCACCACCGCTTCGAGCAGCGCGGTCCAGCCGAGATTGTTGACGTGGTTGAGCGGCGCCTTGGCGGCGATCAGCGTGCGCACGACCTCGACGTGGCCGAGATGGGCGGCCGCGATCAGCGCGGTGCCGTCGTAGGGGCTGGTGACATTGCGTGCGCTGCCGCCGCCTTCGAGCGCGACCTTGAGCATCTCGAGATCGTCCTGCACCGCCGCAATCGTGACGATGTCGTAACGCTGGGCGTCGAGTGCGTTGGGATTGGCGCCGAGCCGCAGCAGCGCGCGCGCCGCCGCCTGCTTGCGCAGAAAAACCGCGACGTGCAGCGGGGTGCGGCTGTTGGCGTCCTGGATGTCGGGCTTCTCGCCTTCGGCGATCAGCTTTTCGATCGCGCCGACGTCGCCGCGGGCGGCGGCATCGTGCAGCCCGGCATAGACGCGCAGATCGCCCTCGGTGGGCGGATTCTGCGCCAGCGCCGACGTGGCGCAGCCGATCATGACGGCCGCGCATAAAGCGGCCGCGGCGACGAATAGGAATGGACGGGGCGGGCTCATGGCTGCCGGTTCGGCGATGACGCCGCTGATGCCGGGGCACCGGCGCAAAAAGCGATCACGTGGAGCGAACGCTGTGCGGACGGACGCCGGCGTCATTCCTGTGTCGGGCGATCGTCCGCAACTACCCGCGTCGTGCGCACCCCGTTCACCACCCTGGTGCGGGTTTTTTGGCACTTGGCCGCGTAGTAGGACAGGGTGCTGTCGGAGCAGCCTTTCACCCTGGAGGCCGCGCGCGGCTCGGGCTGCTGGCCCTTGCCTTGCGGGTGCGTCGCCTGCTGGGTCCTGCCCTTCTTGGGCCGGGCCTGCGGCAGCGGCACCGGCTCGGGCGCAACCTCGGGCTTGGCCGGCTCGGGCTTGAGCTGTTCCGGCTGGAGCTGCTCGAGCTTGACCGGCTCCGGCTTGGCCTGCTCCGGCGGTGCGACCCGGTTGGCCTTGACCGCGGAGGGTTCGAGGCTGGCATCCACCTCGGGGCTGAAGCTTGGGAAGGCCAGCACCGCTGCAGCGCCCAACGCCACTACGACAAAGGCTACAGCGACCTTGTAAAAGGACATTGCTCTTCCCGCCCGATCCGAATGACGCGCGGCCCGTTTTCGGGCTCTCGCCTCCATTAGTTGCCCGACGGGGTAAAAGGTTCATTGCAACGCGGTGTTTGATTGACTCGAATGGTTGCTGCCGCAACGGCTGTCGGTCGCCGGCAGCCGGAGCGCCCAGCGCCCACCTGCGGCACCACGGCGGAGCGGGTAAACGTTTGCAGGCGCTTTGGAAAAATGGCCCGCACGCGCGCCGGCCGGCGCCCGCTCGGCCGCCTCCGGCAGCGCTCGCCAGCAGCGTCCGGCGGTAACCGTACGGGCGCTTTCGGCCAACGATGGAGCCCCGCGCGTGGTCCTGCGCCCGATCCAGTTGCGGTTCGCCGATACGCGCGCTAGACCCCGTGCATGCCGCGGACCGCGCTCTTTCCGGGATCGTTCGACCCCGTCACCAACGGACATCTTGATCTGGTGCGCCAGTCCAGCCGGCTCGCCGACCGGCTGGTGGTCGCGATCGGCACTCATCCTGGCAAGACCCCGTTGTTCAGCACTGAGGAGCGGCTCGCCATGCTGGAGGAGACCTGCGCGCCGCTCGCGCGCGCGGCCGGCTGCGAGTTCGCCTGCATCACCTTTGCCGACCTGGTGGTGACCGCCGCGCAGCGCGAGAAGGCCACCATTCTGATCCGCGGGCTGCGCAGCGCGACCGACTTCGACTACGAGATGGAAATGGCGGGCATGAACGGGGCCATGTCGCCGGACCTGCAAACGGTGTTCCTGCCGGCGTCCCCGCCGGTACGTCCGATCACCGCCACACTTGTGCGGCAGATCGCCTCCATGGGCGGCGATGTGACGCCCTTCGTTCCGCCCTCGGTGGCGGCGCGCCTGAAGGCGAAATTCGCCAAATCGCGCGGCTGACGTCCTCACAACTGCAAGCACCACAAGGGAAGGCCATGACAATCCGTTCGTCCACCAAGCTGGCTTTGGCGCTGCTGCTCGGCCTTGCGGCCACCGCGGCGATCGCCCAGGGCAATCTGTCCAATCCCGCAGCGCTGACCGAGAAGGCGCCCGCCACCTACAAGGCGCGCTTCGATACCAGCAAGGGCGTGTTCGTGCTTCAGGTGACGCGCGACTGGGCGCCCAACGGCGCCGACCGCTTCTACAATCTGGTCAAGAACGGGTTCTACAACGACGCGCGCTTCTTTCGCGTGATCTCCGGCTTCATGGTGCAGTTCGGCATCAGCGGCGATCCGAGCCTTTCGGCGAAATGGCGCGAGGCCAGGATCACGGACGATCCGGTCAAGCAGAGCAACAAGCCCGGCTACATCACCTTTGCCACCGCCGGCCCGAACACGCGTACGACCCAGGTGTTCATCAATTTCGGCGACAATGCCGGGCTCAACAGCCAGGGATTTGCGCCGTTCGGCCAGGTCATCTCGGGCATGAACGTGGTCAATGCGCTGCACAGCGGCTACGGCGAGGGCGCGCCGCGCGGCCGCGGTCCGGACCAGGGCCGCGTCCAGGCGGAAGGCAATGCCTATCTCAAGAAGGACTTTCCGAATCTCGATTATGTGAAAAAGGCCACGATCGAGAAATAAGCGAACGTACGACCCGAACCGAATTCAGTGGAGCAGTCATGACCGACGCAACCGAAAACACGATGATCCTGGATACCACCAAGGGCAAGGTGGTGATCGAAATGCGCCCCGACCTCGCGCCCGGCCATGTCGCGCGCATCAAGGAACTGGTGCGCCAAGGGTTCTACGACGGCATCGTCTTCCACCGCGTGATCGACGGCTTCATGGCGCAGACCGGCTGCCCGCACGGCACCGGCACCGGCGGCTCGGGCCAGAAGCTCAAGGCCGAGTTCAACCGCGAGCCGCACGTGCGCGGCATCTGTTCGATGGCGCGGGCGCAGAACCCGGACTCGGGCGACAGCCAGTTCTTCATCTGCTTCGGCGATGCGCGCTTCCTCGACAACCAGTACACCGTCTGGGGCAAGGTCACCGAGGGCATGGAGAACGTCGACAAGATCAAGCGGGGCGAGCCGGTCAGCAACCCCGACAAGATCGTCTCAGCCAAGATGGCGGCCGACGCCTAGCCCGGACCGTCGTCATCAGTCCCAACACGCGAGCGCAGGTCGGCGAAGTCCGCCGGTCGTCTAAATGGGCAGCGCCTTCACGATCGGCGATTCCCAGGTTCGCTCCGGCTCGCCTGTCGCAATAGTCTGGCCGCCGGTTGGATCGGGCGACGAACCCATCGCCGGTGCGGCCGGAGGCGTTGCGCGCTCGCCATAGACAGCGTGTTTCATGAAGTTGTCTCCGCCCGGTCCAACCGTACCCGCGGTGCTGCGGATGGACAGCGCGGTCGATACCGGTGCCTCCCAGGCACGCTTGAATTGACTGGCAGATGACATTGGCGAACTCCTTCTGGTCGATGTGCTCCTGACGATTCCGGAACGCGTATGACGACGGAATGCCGGCTCCGAGTCAAATGTGGAATCCGCGTGCCGAACTAGGACAGCGTTCGCGGCGGCTCGGCCTCGCACACCCAGGCCTCCTGGGCGAACCATTCGTGCCGGGTGCGACAGATCGGACAATAGACTTGCGCGAAGAACACGGGTGTGGCCTCGAAACTTCGGCGATCGGTGACAATGCCGGTTGCGATATCACGCCCGGTTTCCGGGCATCTCACCATGACGGTGCCCATTGGCCTCTCCTGAGTCGTGACGAGAAGGTCGCCGTGCCCCGGGCATGTAGCCGGGACATGCGAACATAGTTTGACAGAGCTGTGGTCAACACCAGGAAGTGATCGGTTGCGCAATTAATTGTATCGTTTACGCGAACTTTATCCAGAAAAATGACCGTACAGGCGGAACCGTGACACGGTGAGCGCGTTATGCACGATTGTGATCACAACAGGGGACGACAACAATGCCCCGCGCCAACATCCACGATCGTAGACAGCCGCAAGGCTTTGTTCCCGGCGCCTTGCACGTGCGCTATATCGTCGTGCGCCAGGACAGCCAATGGCTCATCAAGTTCGACGGCGAGGAGTATGGGCCCTACAACAGCGAGCGCGAAGCCATGCTGTTCGCGGTCGAGGCCGCCCATGCGCTCGGCCGGCAAGGCGAGCGGACCCAGGTGCTGCTGCTGGACGAGAGCGGCGCCGTCCATCCGGAATGGACGTACGGCATCGAACTCCTATCCGCCCAGATACTGACCGTCGTACCGACCGTTGCGCCGCCCGCATTGCCGCCGTCCCCGACCGCGCGGTCGGGGGCGATGACCGCATGCGTATGCGCCTGTAAGAATGGCCGGGAGGAATCTCCGGCACCCAGGCATGCGCACCGACCTGTTCGACTTCGATCTGCCGCCCGAGCGCATCGCCCTGCGGCCGGCCTCGCCGCGCGATGCCGCGCGGCTGCTGGTGGTGCGCCCCGGCGCCGCGCCGGAACTCGACGATCGCGGCGTGCGCGATCTGCCCGACCTGCTGCAGCCGGGCGACGCGCTGGTGGTCAACGACACCAAGGTGATCCCGGCGCGGCTGCGCGGCCGGCGCATCGGACGCGGCGCGGAGCCGGCGATCGAGGCCACGCTCCATCGGCGCCTCGACGGCTCGCGCTGGCGCGCGTTCGTGAAACCGGCGAAGCGGCTCGCCGCCGGCGACGTGGTGCGCTTCGGCGAGGAGGGCAGGGTCTGCTTCCTCGGCCAGCTCGATGCCACGGTGGAGGCGAAAGGCGAGGGCGGCGAGGTGACGCTGTCCTTTGCGTTCCACGGGCCCGTGCTCGATCAGGCCGTCGCGGAGCGCGGCGACATGCCGCTGCCGCCCTACATCGCCGCGCGCCGCGCGCCCGACGAACGTGACCGCCTCGACTACCAGACCGTGTTTGCGCAGGCGGAGGGCTCGGTCGCAGCGCCGACCGCCGGGCTGCATTTCACCGAGCGCTCTGCTTGCGCGATTGGCGGCGCGCGGCATCGCGCTCCACAAGGTCACCCTGCATGTCGGGGCGGGGACCTTCCTGCCGGTCAAGGCGGACGACACCGCCGCGCATCGCATGCACGCCGGAAGCGGGCAGCGTCAGCGAAGCCACCGCCGCCGCGCTCAACGCGGTGCGCGCGCGACGGCGGCCGCATCGTCGCGGTCGGCTCGACCGCGCTGCGGCTGATCGAAAGCGCGTGCGGGCGATGACGGCGTCGATCCGGCCGTTCGCCGGCGAGACCGCGCTGTTCATCACGCCCGGCTACCGCTTCCGCGCGGTCGACGCGATGCTGACCAATTTCCACCTGCCGCGCTCGACCCTGTTCATGCTGGTCGCGGCCTTTTCCGGCCTCGACACGATGCAGCGCGCCTATGCGCACGCGATCGGCGCCGGCTATCGTTTCTATTCCTACGGCGACGCCTGCTTGCTGTTTCGTGCGCAGGCCTGATACCACCGCCGCGATGGCCGATCCCTTCTCCTTCCGCCTCATCGCCACCGACGGCGCGGCGCGCCGCGGCGAGATCGTCACCGCGCACGGCGCGGTCGCGACGCCGGCCTTCATGCCGGTCGGCACGCAGGCGACCGTGAAGGGGCTCGCGCCCGAGGCGGTGCGCGCCAGCGGCGCCGACATCGTGCTCGCCAACACCTATCACCTGATGCTGCGGCCGGGCGCCGAGCGCATCGCGGCGCTCGGCGGCCTGCATGCGCTTCATGCACTGGCCGCACGCCGATCCTCACCGATTCCGGCGGCTTCCAGGTCATGTCGCTCGTCGGCGCTGCGCAAGGTCGACGAGGACGGCGTGACCTTCCGCTCGCATCTCGACGGCGCGCATGGTCGAGCTCACGCCCGAGCGCGCGGTCGAGATCCAGCGCCTGCTCGGCGCCGACATCGCCATGCAGCTCGACGAGTGCATCAAGCTGCCGGCTCCGCGCGCCGAGATCGAGCGCGCCATGCGCTTGTCGCTGCGCTGGGCCGAGCGCTGCAAGCGCGCGTTCGAGAGCGCGCCCGGGCGGGCCGGGCGCTGTTCGGCATCGTGCAGGGCGGCGACGATCCCGGCCTTGCGGCTCGACAGCGCGCGCGCGCTCGTCGACATCGGCTTTCACGGCTACGCCATCGGCGGGCTCGCGGTCGGCGAGTCGCAGGCGGTGATGCTCGCGATGATCGAGGAGACCGCGCCCGCGCTTCCGGCCGACCGTCCGCGCTATCTCATGGGGGTCGGCACGCCCGACGATCTGCTCGAAGCGGTCGCGCGCGGCATCGACATGTTCGACTGCGTGCTGCCGACCCGCAACGGCCGCCACGGCGTCGCCTTCACGCGCTTCGGCGCGATCAACCTGAAGAACGCCCGCCACGCCGACGACCCGCGCCCGCTCGACGAAGCAGAGCGCATGTGCGGCGGCGCGCGACTATTCGCGCGCCTATCTGCACCATCTGGTGAAGGCGAACGAGATGCTCGGCGCGATGCTGCTCACGACCGTCAATCTCGCCTATTACCAGGAGCTGATGGCGGACGTTCGCGCGGCGATTTCCGCGCAACGGTTCGGCGTCTACCGGGTGGAGGTGAGGGACGGCTGGGAGCGCGGCGACCTCGCCCCGGTGTAGTGCGCGCCGCGCCGCAGGCGCATCGCGCGTCAGCGATTCGCCGCGTTCCGTCGCGCTGTGCCGGCGCGCGCAGGTGCGCTGGGATGGTGAGCCCGGTTGGGATCGAACCAACGACCTACTGATTAAAAGTCAGTTGCTCTACCACTGAGCTACGGGCCCTGGGAAACAGGATAGCGCGGTTCCGGTGGGGAATGCAGGAGCTTTTGCGAGGCCGCTCCCGCGCTGCCGCCTCGCGCGCGTGTGTAGGGGCCGCGCTCCGCGCGGTCAATAGTCGATCAACGCTGCCGCAGGTTTGGACTGTGCAAGGCCCCGCGCCGGACCTATTGTCGGGGTAGCCGACGGCGGCGGCGACATCGCCGCGCCGTGCAAGGAGCAAATCCCGATGCCGATCGTCAACCGCATCGCCGACCTGCACGGCGAGATCACCGCCTGGCGGCGCGACCTCCACGCCCATCCGGAGCTGCTCTACGACGTGCACCGCACCGCCGCGCACGGTGGCCGAGAAGCTCAAGAGCTTCGGCTGCGACGAGGTGGTGACCGGGATCGGCCGCACCGGCGTGGTCGGCGTGATCCGCGGCCGCAAGGGCGACGGCGCCGCAAGGTGATCGGGCTGCGCGCCGACATGGACGCGCTGCCGATCGAGGAGGCCACCGACCTGCCCTACAAATCGACCGTGCCCGGCAAGATGCACGCCTGCGGCCATGACGGCCACACCGCGATGCTGCTCGGCGCCGCGCAAATATCTCGCCGAGACGCGCAATTTCGCCGGCACCGCGGTGGTGATCTTCCAGCCGGCGGAGGAGGGCGGCGCCGGCGGCCAGGCCATGGTCCAGGACGGCCTGATGGAGCGCTTCGGCATCGAGGAAGTCTACGGCATGCACAATTATCCGGGCATGCCGGTCGGCCAGTTCGCGCATCCGGCCGGGCCCGATGATGGCGGCGGCCGACCGCGTCACGATCGAGATCGAAGGCACGCGGCGGCCATGCCGCGCGGCCGCATCTCGCCGATCGACACCGTGCTGGTCGGCGCGCAGATCGTCAACCAGATCCAGTCGATCGTGTCGCGCAACGTCGATCCGCTGCAGTCGGCGGTGATCTCGATCTGCATGTTCCAGGCCGGCAACACCGACAACGTCATTCCGCAGACCGCGCAGCTGCGCGGCACCGCGCGCAGCCTGACGCCGGAGGTGCGCGACCTGCTCGAGAAGCGGCTGCACGAGGTGGTCGAGGGCACCGCCGGCTGTACGGCGCGACGGCGAAGCTCACCTACCGGCGCGACTATCCGGTGCACGCGCAACCACGAGCGCCAGACGGCGTTCGCGGCCTCGGTCGCCGCCGAGATCGTCGGCGGCGAGCGCGTCGACGACCGACGTCGCGCCGGTGATGGGCGCGGAGGATTTTTCCTTCATGCTGGAGGCGCGGCCGGGCGCCTTCATCTTCGTCGGCAACGGCGACAGCGCCGGGCCTGCATCACCCGGCCTACGACTTCAACGACGAGGTGATCCCGGTCGGGACGTCGTATTGGGTGAGGCTGGTGGAGACGGCGCTGCGCGGCCTGACGCGCGCGATCGCGCCGCGAGGCTGCGACAGCGCTCTGACGCGTCTCGAGCCTGCTTGTCGCGAGCTACTGCGCCGTCTCGACTGCTTCTCGGCGGCGGCTGCGCCGGCGTCGGCATGCCGGCGGCGCGGCAGCGGCAGCAGCTCGGCGACGCTTGCGCCTCGAGCGCCGCGCCAGATAGGCGAACTCGTTGAAGCGCGAGCCTTCGAGCGCCGCGAGCGCGGCCGCCGCCAGGAACGGCAGGCTCTGCACCACCAGCACGCAGCGCGAAGATGTTGATCTCGCGGATCTGCTTGTAGTTGGTGGCATCACCACGATCGCGCGCCGATCAGCAGCAGCGCCGCCGATCACGCCTTCCCAGAACGCCGGGAAGTCGCGGCCCTTGCGCGCTCGTGCCGCCCTTGGCGGTGCGCATGAAGGGCAGGCTGATCCTTGATCAGGCCGAAGCCGACCGCGCGCGCCACCGTCCACTGCACCGACATGGCGGCGAACACGCGCGCCGAGCAGTCTGGCCGGCGGGATCGCCACGCGCAGGCGGTAGAGCGCGACGAAATGCAGCGAGCGACACCACGAAGGCGGCGAGGATCGGCATGGTGAGGATCTTGTCGGGGATGGCGATGCCGACGAACGGCGACGACCGGCACCCAGAGCAGGTTGAGGATCGCGACCACGACGCCGAGCGCTTTCGGCGCCGAGCCAGTTGAGCCAGCCGAGCGCGAATTCGCGCTTCTGCTCGCGGGTGAGGCCGGCTCGCGCCGGGCAGCAAGCGGCGCCAATGCTTCTTGACGATCTGCACGCCGCCATAGGCCCAGCGATGGCGCTGCTTCTTGAAGGCCTCGAAGGTGTCGGGCAGCAGGCCGTGGCCGTAGCGCCGGTTGGTGTAGTGCGACCTGCCAGCCGTGCTCGAGCATGGTCAGGCCGAGATCGGTGTCCTCGCAGATGGTGTCGCTCGACCAGCCGCCGGCGGCGATCGAGCGCGGCGCGGCGGATCAGGCACATGGTGCCGTGCACGATGATGGCGTTGGCCTCGTTGCGCTGGACCATGCCGATGTCGAAGAAGCCGGCATATTCGCCGTTCATGGCGTGATGCATGACGCTGCGGTCGCCGTCGCGATGATCCTGCGGCGCCTGGATCAGGCCGACCTTGCGGATCGGCGAAGACCGGCACGAGATCCTTGAGCCAGTCCGGACGCACGACATAGTCGGCGTCGATGACGCCGATGATCTCGGCGTCGGGCGCGGTGTGCGCGAGCGCGAGCGCGCAGCGCGCCGGCCTTGAAGCCCGCGAGCTTGTCGACGTTGATGAACTTGAAGCGCTCGCCGAGCGTCGCGGCAATGCTCCTCGACCGGCCGCCAGAAGGCCGGATCGGGCGTGTTGTTGATGACGACGACGCATTCGAAATTCGGATAGTCGAGCCGCGCGACCGCATCGAGCGTCGCCTTGAGCATTTCCGGCGGCTCGCGATAGGCCGGAATGTGGATCGACACCTTCGGCGCGAAGCCCTCCGGGCGCCGAAGCGGCGGCGCCGTGCAGCAGGCGGCGCGGCCCGCGGCCGAACGCGATCGGCGGCGATTTCCTCGATGCGCGCCGAGCGCGATCACGACCAGCGGCACCAGCAGCACGACGCCCAAGCCCGAGCGCGAAGGCGGCGCCCGGCACGAAATAGTGGCCGTTCCAGAACGCGAACACGGTCGCGAACCAGGCGCCGACCGCATTGGCGGCGACCGCGAGCAGTGGCGGCCTCGCCGACGGTCGCCGCGCCGCGTGCCAGGATCGGCAGCGACAGCAGCAGCGCCGAGCAGCGACCGCGAGCGCCGCGAGCTTCCAGTGGTCGGGGTCGGTGATCGGCGCCGGTCCAGGCGAACTTCGGCTGGCGCGAGGCGTCGAACATGCCCCAATAGGCGCCGACGCTGCCTTCGAACGTCTTCCACGGCTGGTCGAACGCTTCGATGATGTTGTAGTCGATGCCGTAGCGCTTCGGCGCGCGAGACGAAATCGCGCAGGACCGTGCGCCTGCTCGATGCGGCCCGGGATTGGCGCGCTGCATGTTGTAGCCGGCGCTCGGCCAGCCGAATTCGGCGATCACGATGCGCTTGCCGGGATGCGCGCTGCGCAGCTTGTCGTAGGCGACGATGGTCTGGTCGACGGCGCGCTCCGCCGGGATGCCTTCCCAGTAGGGCAGGATGTGGGCGGCGATGAAGTCGACCGCCGAGGCAAGTTCGGGATGGTCGATCCAGACGCGTCCAGATTTCACCGGTGGTGACCGGCACCTGGCTGCGCCGCTTGACGCGCTGGATGATCTTGATCAGCTCGTCGACCGTCTTCTCCGCCGCGCAGCGTCGTTTCGTTGCCGACCACGATGGCGTTGACGTTGCTGTAGCGGCGAGCCAGCGCGACGGCGGAACGGATTTCCCGCTCGTTGCGGGCTTCGTCCTTGTCGATCCAGATGCCGAGCGTGACCTTCAGTCCGAACTCGGCGGCGATCGCCGGCACGAGCTCGACGCCGCCGGTCGACGAATAGGTGCGGATCGCCCGCGTATAGGCGCTGATGAGCTGGAGATCGGCGCGGATCTGCTCCGGCGTCGGCTGGTCGCCGCGGTCGGGATGCTGCGATCGTGTAAAGGGAGAATAGGACAAGCTCGCAAGCGGAGCTTCGATATTGGCGACGGCCTGTTGCCGGTAGAGCAGCGCCCACACCGCGGCATGCACGCCAACAACGAGCGCAACCACGACAGCGACGGTGCGCATGAAAGTCGAACCACGCAGGGAAGAAGCTAAGGACCCGAACCCGTCCCCCAGGTGCAGCCAGAACCGTCGAACTCAGGAGCGTAACTCAGCCGGCGGCGCATCAGCAAGTACGGATCGGTGATGGCGGATTCAAGGTTGAGAACGCGCGGACAAAATATTTGTTCCGGCGCGGATGCACCCGATGAATCTGAACAATTGTACAGCTTCGCGCCAGGCCCCGCCGGCGAGCCGCCCGCTCTAGCGGTTGGCTGATGCGTTCGGCACCGCCGCCGAGCCCTTCAGCTCGACGTTCGGATTGATCCAGCAGGCGTGCACGCGGCTGTTGAGCGTGTCCGTGGCCTTGGGATCGATGGCTCCCTGCCGGACGAGGCAGCGGAAGGTCGCCTGGATGTGTCCGGTCGGGCAGCCAAACCGGTCGTAAATGTCGAGATGACGGAAGGCGGTGTCGAGGTCGTCGCGCCAAAGCAGGTTGACGACGCGCCGTCCGAGCCACAGGCATTCCGGATTGGCGGCCGGTCCGCCGAGAACCTTTTCGGCCTCGACAAACTCGTCGATTTTCTTTTTGGCGGCGTCCTTGTCGATCTGTTGCTTGTCCGGGGCCTTCGGATCGGCGCTCTGCGCAAGCGCGGGATGGGCCACGACAATCAACACGGCCGCGCCGAGCGCGGCGGCAATGGCACGCAAACAGAAAAAGCGCATGGTTGCTCTGGGCAGTTGGGTGGCCTTGTTGGCAGTTTGTTTGTTTGGCCGATTGTTTCCTCTACATGCCGACCGGATTCGGTCAGTATTGCGGCAACGGCGGCTTGTCGGTGCAGCATCGGCAGTTCGCGGGTTGCATCCACGCCAGGGGCGCCGCCCCAAATCTATTAAAGCAGCAGTGACCCGCGCCGCCAAGGTATCAGACGCGATGCCGGGCGCAGGGTTGGGCCTACCGCAGTGCAAAAAAGCATCCGGCCGGCGCGGGTGGAACGGACCGGGATTCGTGCTGCTGCTGCCGGGCGGTCAGCGGAACGGCCATGCCGACCGCGGCGCCGACGCGGCCTTGGGCGCGCCGGTCGGCTTGCTTTCGGGGGCTACCTCGGCCAGGACCAGCCGCTTGCCCTCGAACGTGGCGGGTTGGCAGTGGCGCCGCGCGGCGCGGAGCTTGGCGCAGAGGCGGGCGGCAGCCTGCGCGCTGGCCAGCGGCCCGACAATGAGCCTGAGCTCCACGGCCTTGCTCCGGCCGTTCTCGCGCGCGGCAACAACCGGATGGAGGCCCTCGAACAGCGCCGCATGGCGGCTCCGGGCGGCGTTCCAAAGCGTCCGCAGGGCCTCGAAGTTGGTCGCGCCGCCGAGGTCGACCCCGAGCTCGGTCTTGTTTTCCGCCGGCTCGGCGCCAGTGTCGTTACCGGCTGCGGCCGCCGATGCCGCCTGCTCCTTGGCGCGGGCCTCGGTGGCGGCGGTGGGTGCGCGGGCCGGGTCTTTTGGCGTGGTCGGGGCGAGGGCGGCTGCCTTTGGGGTGCCGGGTGCGGGCGGTGTGCCGGCGGCAGGAACCGGCAGCGAGCCGGCAGGGCCCGCGGTGGGCGCGCCAGATATGGCGGCCTGTTGCTTGATCGAGCCGGTGACGTCTTCGAGATTGCGTTCGAGCAAGGCGACGCGGACGGCAAGCCGGTCGCGGTCGGCGCTGAGCACGCGGACCGACTCAGCGAGCCGCCGCGTCTCGACATCGAGGTCGCGCGCAAGCTCGATCGCACTCGGGAGCGCCTGGAGCATCGCGTCCGGTGCGGCCCGCGCCGCCATCATGCGTTGCGAGGCCCTCTCGGAAAATCCGGCGAGCACCGCAACCAGCAGCGATGCAGCC
Source organism: uncultured Alphaproteobacteria bacterium (assembly GCA_963755305.1). Classification (GTDB taxonomy): domain Bacteria; phylum Pseudomonadota; class Alphaproteobacteria; order Rhizobiales; family Xanthobacteraceae; genus VAZQ01. The sequence continues at coordinate 105,887 of CAVWJL010000002.1, forward strand.
GCAGCGGTCCCCCAGATCGCCAGGCGCCACAAGGCGCGCATGGTGAACGGCCACTTCAGTTCGGCCCAATTCCGGTTGCCTGCGCGCTCGGCCATGGTCGGTCCAGGTCTGCGTGACGTCTGCGTGACGAATCACTGCATTGTAACAACTAGCAGGCGTCCGATTGGGTCAGTTTCTGGGCAAGGGTCCGGCAAGGGATTGATTGCGCTTCGGATTGGGCGCGTCATCTCGGCTTTGCCGCCGCGGCGCACTCGGATATGACGGCGCCGCGCGCTCGGAAGCAGTGCTAGAACGCGTCTCGGAGGACAGGTCTTGACGGGTGGACGCAGCTGCCTTGCGATCGTGCTCGCCGCCGGCGACGGCACGCGCATGCGCTCGGCCAAGTCGAAGGTCCTGCATGTCGTCGGTGGCCGATCGTTGCTCGCCCACGTGCTCGACGCCGTCGGCAAGGCCGGCGGCACGGCCACTGCCGTGGTCGTGAGCCCTAACGCACCTGAAGTGGAGGCGGAGGTGAAGCGGGTCTCGCCGCAAGCCGAGGCCTTCGTGCAAGTCGAGCGCCGAGGAACCGCGCATGCGGTGCTCGCAGCGAAGGCCGCCATCGCGTCCGGCGTGGACGACGTGCTGGTGATCTTCGGCGACACGCCGCTGATCCGGCCGCAGACGCTCAAGGCGATGCGCGCCGCGCTCGCCAATGGCGCCGCGCTGGTCGCGCTCGGCTTCCGGGCCAAGGATCCCACCGGCTACGGGCGGCTTGTGCTCGACGGCGGCGAGCTCGCCGCCATCCGGGAGGAACTCGACGCCACCCCGGCGGAGCGCGCCATCGATCTGTGCAATGGCGGGCTGATGGCGTTCGCGGGCGCTTCCGCGCTCGCGATCCTGACGCAGATCGGCAACGCCAATCGCAAGGGCGAGTATTATCTCACCGACGCGGTCGCGATCGCCCGCGCAATGGGCCTCAGGACGGCCGTCATCGAGACCGAGGAGGACGACGTGCGCGGCATCAACACCAAGGCGCAACTCGCCGAGACGGAAGCTGCGCTGCAGCAGCGTCTGCGCAAGGCGGCGATGGAAGCGGGCGTCACGTTGGTCGCGCCGGAGACGGTCTTTCTGTCCTCCGACACCACCTTCGGCCGCGACGTGACGGTAGAGCCGTACGTGGTGTTCGGCCCCGGCGTCGCGGTCGAGGACGGCGCGGTGATCCGCTCGTTCTCCCACCTCGACCACGCGCATGTCGGCAAGGGCGCGCTGGTCGGGCCGTATGCGCGGCTGCGTCCCGGTGCGCGGCTCGGCGAAGGCGCGCACATCGGCAATTTCGTCGAGGTGAAGGAAGCCGTGATCGAGGCCGGGGCCAAGGCCAATCACCTCAGCTACATCGGGGACGCTGTCGTCGGTGCGGGCGCCAATATCGGGGCCGGCACCATCACCTGCAACTATGACGGCGTGGCCAAGCATCGTACCGAGATCGGCAAGGGCGCCTTTATCGGCTCGAACTCGGCGCTGGTGGCGCCGGTCAAGATCGGCGACGGCGCCTATGTAGGCTCGGGCTCCGTGATCACGCAGGACGTGCCGGCGGATTCGCTTGCGGTCGCGCGCGGACGGCAGACCGTCAAGGAAAAGTGGGCGCTCCGCCTGCGCGACCTGAAGCTGGCAAAGAAGAAGCCCGCAGCCGAATAGGCCTTTACGGCCCGCGCATTAGCCTTAATTGTCACAAGATGAGAGGTAATTTGACTTCTCTTGCGGCGTTCACGGCGGATAAATCGTGATCGGGGTATGATCCGCACCGTCAACGCAAGGAGGCCGCCGCTCGCATGTGCGGAATAGTCGGCATACTCGGCCGCAAGCCGGTCGCGGCTCAAATGGTCGAGGCGCTCAAGCACCTCGAGTACCGTGGTTACGATTCGGCCGGCGTGGCGACCCTGGAAGATGGCCGGGTCGCGCGCCGGCGCGCCGAAGGCAAGCTGCGCAATCTCGAAGGCAAGCTGGCGCGCGAACCGCTCGCCGGCACGATCGGCATCGGGCACACGCGCTGGGCGACCCATGGCCGGCCGAGCGAGAGCAACGCGCATCCGCATGCGACCGACCGGCTGGCGGTCGTGCACAACGGCATCATCGAGAATTTCCGCGAGCTGCGCGAGGAACTGGAGAACAAGGGCGCCAAGTTCGGATCGGAAACTGACACCGAGGTCATCGCCCACCTCGTCACCGACGAGATGAACAACGGCCGCTCGCCGGCCGAAGCGGTGGCGGTGGCGCTGCCGCGGCTGCGCGGCGCGTTCGCGCTCGCCTTCCTGTTTGCCGGCGAGGAGGATCTGCTGATCGGCGCCCGCAAGGGATCGCCGCTGGCGGTCGGCTACGGCAACGGCGAAATGTATCTCGGTTCCGATGCGCTCGGGCTCGCTTCCTTCACCGACACGATTTCGTACCTGGAGGATGGCGACCAGGCGGTGCTGACCCGCAAGAGCGTCGCGGTCCGCGATGCCAGGGGCTCGGCGGTCGAGCGGCCGGTGCTGAAGGTGCCGATGTCGACGCTCATGGTCGACAAGGGCAATCACCGCCATTTCATGGCGAAGGAGATCCACGAGCAGCCCGAAGTGGTCGGCCACACGCTCGCGCACTATCTCGACTTCGTGGAGCAGCGCGTGCGGCTGCCGGCACTGCCGTTCGACTTCCGCACGCTGGAGCGGATTTCATTATCCGCTTGCGGTACCGCCTATTACGCGGGGCTGGTCGCCAAATACTGGTTCGAGCGCTTTGCGCGGCTCCCGGTCGAGATCGACGTCGCCTCCGAATTCCGTTATCGCGAAGCGCCGATGGTGCCGGGCGGACTTGCGATCTTCGTGTCGCAATCGGGCGAGACCGCGGACACGCTCGCGACGCTGCGCTACGCCAAGGAGCATAAGCAGCACGTGCTGTCCGTCGTCAACGTGCCGACATCGACGATCGCGCGGGAAAGCGACGTGGTGATGCCCACCTTGGCCGGCACCGAGATCGGGGTGGCTTCCACCAAGGCCTTCACCTGCCAGTTGGCGACGCTCGCCTGCCTGGCGATTGCGGCCGGACGCGCGCGCGAGGTTCTGTCCGAAGACGACGAGCGCAAGCTCGTCGGCGCGCTCAATCGGGTGCCGAGGCTGATCGCCGAAGCGCTCGCGCTCGAGCCGCAGATCGAGCTGCTGGCGCGCGACCTCGCCAAGAGCAGCGACGTGCTCTATCTCGGCCGCGGCACCAGCTTCCCGATCGCGCTCGAAGGCGCGCTCAAGCTCAAGGAAATCTCCTACATCCATGCCGAAGGCTACGCCGCGGGCGAACTCAAGCACGGGCCGATCGCCCTGATCGACGAGAAGATGCCGGTGATCGTGATCGCCCCGCACGACCGGGTGTTCGAGAAGACCCTGTCCAATATGCAGGAAGTCGCCGCGCGCGGCGGCCGGATCATCCTCGTCACCGATCCGGAGGGCGCGCACGAGGCGCACGTGCCGTCCTTGACTAAGATCACGCTCCCGGCCATGCCTGCCACGGTGACGCCACTGGTCTACGCCATTCCGGTGCAGCTGATCGCCTATCATACGGCGGTGGTGATGGGCACCGACGTCGACCAGCCGCGCAACCTCGCCAAGTCGGTCACAGTCGAGTGACTGCGACTTTGGTGGGTCTCGCGGCGGCGGGCCGGCGCGATTAATCTTGGCATAGCCCGAACGGACTGACGGTTGCGTGGATCGCATGAGTGAGTTTGACCGAGAGCGAGCGATGCCGTCGCCGGAGCGGCCGGCCGTGCTCGACGGGCCCTCGCCGTTCCATCAAGGCCTCGCGAGCCGGCTGCGCAATTATTTCCTGACCGGGCTCATTCTGGTCGGGCCGCTCTACATCACCATCAATCTGACCTGGTGGCTCATCAACTGGGTCGACGACCTGATGCGGCCGTTCATCCCGGTCGGGCTGCGCACGGAAACCTACCTGCCGTTCCGCGTGCCGGGGGTCGGTCTGATCGTCGCCTTCCTGGGATTGACGCTGCTCGGCTTCCTGACCGCCAACCTGGTCGGGCGCACGCTGGTCGAATTCGGCGAGAACCTGCTCAATCGCATGCCGATCGTGCGGCCGATCTACCAGACGATGAAACGGATCTTCGAGACGTTGTTCTCGAAATCCGGCTCCGGCTTCCGCAAGGTGGCGCTGGTGCAGTTTCCGACCGGCATGTGGTCGCTGGTGTTCCTGTCGCAGCCGCCGGGCTCCGAGATCGCGCCGCTCCTGCCGGACAGCGAACACGTGTCGGCCTTCATGCCGTGCACGCCCAATCCGACGACCGGGTTCTTTTTCTACGTGCCGCGCCGCGACATCATCGAACTCGACATTTCGGTCGAGGCCGCTATGACGCTGTTGATGTCCGCCGGCATGGCGCAGCCCGGCGGCGACCAGCAGAAGAAGCTTGCCGCGCTTGCCGAGACCGCGCGCGCCGCGCAGGCTGCGCGCGTATTGCGTCCGACCGCGCCCGCGAAGTGAAAGTCAGGCAGGTCGGCACCACGACGAAAAAGCGGCTCACCAGGAGACGTACGCAGCATGCAAAAGGCCGGATCGATTGCATTGGTGCTCGGGGTGTTTTGCGTATCTTCATTGTCCGTGCGGGCGGCCGATCTGGTCTGCCAGGGGACCAAGCCGTTCTGGCGGCTGGAGATCACCAACACTGAAATGTCGTTCGAGGACGGCAACAAGGTCAGCGGGTATTCGGATTTCGAGCTGAAGTCCGTCAAGCCGCGTACCGCCACCGGCGCGCCGCCCAACGCAGTGCGGATCTACGAGACCAAGACCGGCGGCAAGCATCCCATTCAGGCGACGCTCATCGTGCAAAAGCGCGAAGAGACCAAATGCAGCGACAACCTGTCCGACCCGGTCTATCCTTACGACGTGATCCTGATCACGCCGCGCGCGATTTTCGTGGGGTGCTGCAAGTAAGGCCGGTTTCGCGGCCCCTGCGTCTCAGCCCGCCCGGATCAGCCGGATCGCCTCGTCGCGCTCGAACAGATAGAGCAGGTGCCGCAGCGCCTCGCCGCGCGGCGTCGTGAGCGTCGGGTCGCGGGTGAGCATCAGGCGAGGCGTCGTCGCGCGCCGGCCCGATCAGCTTGCCGTGCACGTCGATGCGGGCGAGGCGGAAGCCCGGCATGCCGGACTGCCGCGTGCCGAGCACGTCGCCTTCGCCGCGCAGGCGCAGGTCCTCCTCGGCGATGCGAAAGCCGTCCTCGGTCTCGCGCATGATGGCGAGCCGCGCCTTGGCGGTCTCGCCGAGCGGCGCCTTGTAGAGCAGCAGGCAGGTCGAGTGCTCGGCGCCGCGCCCGATCCGTCCGCGCAGCTGATGGAGCTGGGCCAGCCCGAAGCGCTCGGCGTGCTCGATCACCATCACGGTCGCCTCCGGCACGTCGACGCCGACCTCGATCACGGTGGTGGCGACCAGGAGCCGCGTTTCGCCGGCCGCGAAGCGCTCCATGGCGCGATCCTTGTCGGCGCCCTTCATGCGGCCGTGCACCAGGTCGACCATGGCGCCGAACGTCTCGCTTCAGCGCGTCGAAGCGGTCCTCGGCGGCGGCGAGATCGGTGTTCTCCAATTCCTCGACCAGCGGGCAGACCCAATAGACCCGGCGGCCTTCGGCGAGCGCGCGGCCGACCGCGGCGATCACCTCGTCGAGCCGCGACAGCGGGATGGTGCGGGTGTCGATCGGCTGGCGGCCCGCCGGCTTCTCGCGCAGCTCGGAGAAATCCATGTCGCCGAAATAGGTGAGCACCAGCGTGCGCGGGATCGGCGTCGCCGTCATCACCAGCACGTCGACCGCCTCGCCCTTGCGCGCGAGCGCGAGCCGCTGGTGCACGCCGAAGCGATGCTGCTCGTCGACCACCGCGAGCGCGAGATCGCGGAACGCGACCTCCTCCTGGAACAGCGCGTGGGTGCCGACCAGCATGTGGATGTCGCCGAGCGGCAAGCCGGTCGAGCATGTCGCCGCGCTCGCGCCCGCGCTCGCGGCCGGTCAGGATCGCCACGCTGACGCCGATCGCGGCGGCAAGCGGCGCGATGGTGCTGTAGTGCTGGCGCGCCAGCATCTCGGTCGGCGCCATCAGCGCGGCCTGCCGGCCGCCTTCGATGACGGCGGCCGCCGCCATCAGCGCGACCACGGTCTTGCCCGATCCGACGTCGCCCTGCAGCAGCCGCAGCATGCGCTCGGGCTTGGCCAGATCGGCGACGATGTCGGCGACGCGCGCGCGTCTGCGAAGGCGTGAGCGAATAGGGCAGCGCCGCGATCAGCTTCTTGCGCAGGTGCCCGCCGCCCGCCGTCGCCCGGCCGGCCGGGCGGCGCAGATGCGCGCGCACCAGCGCGAGCGCGAGCTGGCCCGCCAGCAGTTCGTCGTAGGCGAGCCGCGTCCATGCCGCGCCTTCCGGCGAGGCATCCGCGAGCTCGGCCGGGCGATGCACGCGGCGCAGCGCGTCGGCGAAGGGCGGATAGCGCTCGCGCGCGGCCCAGCTCTCGTCCTGCCATTCCGGCAGGTCGGGCACGCGGGCGAGCGCGGCGTCGACCGCCTTGCGCACCTGGTTGAGCGAGAGCCCTTCGGTGAGCGGATAGACCGGCTCGATCAGCGGCAGATTGGCGAGATCGGCCTCGGCGATCACGCGGTCGGGATGCACCATCTGGCGCATGCCGTCGTAGAGCGCGACCGTGCCCGGACACGTAGCGCCGCTCGCCGACCGGCAGGAGCTTCTCGAGATAGTCGCGGCGCGCATTGAAGAAGGTCAGCACGATGTCGCCGGTCTCGTCGCTGGCATAGATCTGGTAGGGCGCGCGCGAGCGATGCGGCGGCGCCGGCCGGTGGCGGTCCACCGTGACCGCGACGGTGACGACGGTATCGGGCACGACGTCACGCAGCTTCGGGCGCGCCCGGCGGTCGATCGTGCCGGTCGGCAGATGGAACAGGAGATCGAGCACGCGCGGCGCCTCCTCGCGCCCGAGCAGGCGGCGATAGAGCTTGTCGACCTTCGGACCGACGCCGGTCAGGCTCGTCAGGGCCGCGAACAGAGGATTGAGCAGGTGCGGGCGCATGGCTTGATCTGGCTTGGCCGCGTGTACTTACGCTCGCTTGCCATTGCGAAATGGCCTGGGCCGCGAGCGTAGCCGGTCCCGCCTGCAATACAATGCAGAGGCTCGATGGTGTTCGATCTACCGCTTGATCGCCACCGCGCACCAATAGGGCTCGCGCTCGGAAAACGTCACGTCGCCGAAGCCGGCGGCGCGCAGCATGGCGTCGATCTCGGCGCGCGTGAAGCGCTGTTCGAGCCGGGTGCAGAACCGGTCGTAGGCGTCGGTGCGCATGACGTAGAACGTGCGGTCGCGATAGAAGGCGAGCGGCCAGGCCGAGGGCAGGCATCCCATGCGCGCGAGAACGGCGGCGGCGCGCGCCAGCGGCCAGTAGACCGCGGCCGCAATGATCGAGGTCGAGACATACTGCAGCCGCGGGCCGGACCGCGAAATGAGCGCGCGGAAGACCTCGCCGATCCGCCACAATCCGCGGTACCACGCCGAGCGGTTGTCGAACGCATAGTAGAGATAGACCAGCAGCGGCGCGCCGGGCTTGAGCTTGCGCGCGATCGAGCCGATGGCCTCGGCGGTGTCGGGCACATGGTGCAGCACGCCGAGGCTGTAGGCGAAGTCGAGCGAGCCGTCGGCGACCGGAAGGTCGGCCACCGACGCCCGATGGAACGACACGTTCGCGAGCTTCGCCAAGTTCTGGCGCGCCACGTCGAGTGCGGCGGCGCTTGCATCGACCGCGTGCAGATGCCCCACGCGCGGCGCCACCAGCACGGCCCAGCGGCCGGTCCGCAGCCCACATCCACGCCGACGCTGTTCGCCGGCAAGCGATCCCACGGGAAAATGTGGAAATAGGCCTCGAATGCCGATTGGCGGTCGGCGTCGGACAGGTCCTCGCCTTGGCGGAACCGCGACCATTCCCGGCCGAACCCGGCAACCGTCGCCGCGTCGGTGTTGCGCAGGCCATCGGCCGCCATGGTCGACCTTTCGAACCGCCGTCGTCGGGAACGTATCAGGATGATTTGGCGATATGCAAAGTCGCCGGGCCATCCGGCATGCGGCGACAAAATTGCCGGCCGTGGGCCGCTGACATTGCCCGGCACGCCCGCTATATCAGCGCAACGGAACTGTAGGACCTGCGCCGGCCTTTCGGGCTCCTTTCAAGGGCCCCGAACAGCCGACGCGGGCGCAAAGCTTTGGCGGCGAGCGGACAATGACCGGCAGCACACGTTCGAGCGACGGACTTGACGTCCGCCAGCGCAAGCTTCTGTTCCGTGCCTGGCATCGCGGCATGCGGGAGGTCGATCTGATCATGGGCCGCTTCGCCGACGCCGCGATCGCGCAACTGACGGACGACGAGCTTGCACAGTTCGAGCGGTTGCTGGAGGTGCCGGACCGCGATGTGCTGGCCTGGATCACCGGGGAATGGGAAGTGCCGCCCGAATACGACACCCCGCTCTACCGACGGCTGCGCGACTTTCACCTCACGGACGATCGCGCCGGCGCGCGCATCGACGGCGAGGGGAGGTGAGCGTGGCGCGCAGCCCGGTGGAGCTTCTGGGCCCCGGCCGTCCGCTGACGTTGGCCGGTGTCGCCGACGGCGCCGAGGGCCTCATGGTCGCCGATCTCGCCCGCGCGGTCGCGGCGCGCCCCGACGCACCGGCCACGAGCCTCATGGTGGTGTGCCGCGACGGTCCGCGCATGGCCGCGCTCGCCCGCGCGCTCGAATTCTTCGCGCCCGACCTCGCGGTGCTGGAGTTTCCCGCCTGGGACTGCCTGCCCTACGACCGGATGTCGCCGCATGCCGGCTTCGTCGCGCAGCGCATGACGGCACTCGCGCGGCTCGCCCGCGTACAGGGCCGCGACCGGCCCTCGGTGCTGCTCACCAGCGTGAACGCCGCGCTCCAGCGCGTGCCGCGCAAGGCCATCGTCGCCCAGCAGTCGCTCGCGGTCGCGCCCGGCAACATGCTGGCGATGGACGGCATCGTGCGGTGGCTCGAGCTCAACGGCTTCGCGCGCGCCTCGACCGTGCGCGAGCCCGGCGACTACGCGGTGCGCGGCGGCATCATCGACCTTTACGCGCCCGGCATGGCCGAGCCGGTGCGGCTCGACTTTTTCGGCGACACGCTGGAAACCATCCGCAGCTTCGACCCCGAGACCCAGCGCACCACCGACCAGTTGCGCGCGCTCGACCTCGTGCCGGTCGCCGAGTTCCAGCTCACCACCGAGACCATCCGCCGCTTCCGCACCGGCTATGTGGCGGCGTTCGGCGCGCCCACGCCCGACGACCAGCTCTATCACGCGGTGAGCGAAGGCCGCCGCTACGGCGGCATGGAGCATTGGCTGCCGCTGTTTCATGACGGCCTCGACACCGTCTTCGACTATGTGCCGGGCTCGCCGGTGGTGCTCGAACCGCTGGCGGAGGACGCTGCGCATGAGCGTTTCGGCCAGATCGCGGACTATTACGAGGCCCGCGTCGCGGCGCTCTCCCAGCGCGGTTCGGGACCGACCTACAAGCCGCTTCCGCCCGACCGGCTCTACCTCGCCGAGGCGGAATGGGGCGAGCGGCTCAATGCGCTCGCCCTGGCCCGTCTCACGCCGTTCGCGGTCCCGGACGGGCAGGGGCCGATCGTCGACGTCGCCACCAGAGCGGGGCACAATTTTGCCGCCGAGCGCACCGAGCCCGGCCGGAACGTGTTCGAGGCGGTCGCCAAGCACGTCAAGACCTTGCAGGCCAATGGCAAGCGCGTCGTGATCGCGCTCTGGAGCGAGGGCGCGCGCGAGCGCATGGGCCACGTGCTCGCCGATCACGGCCTTGCCAACCTGTCGCCGGTCGACGACCTGGCCGCAGGCGCTGGCGCTGCCCAGGCCGCAGGTGGCGCTGGCGGTGCTCGGGCTCGAGAGCGGGTTCGAGACGGCGGACACGGCCGTCGTCAGCGAGCAGGACATTCTCGGCGATCGCCTCGTGCGCCCGCGCCGGGCGGCGCGGCGCGCCGACAATTTCATCGCCGAGGTGACGGCGCTGTCCGCCGGCGATCTGGTCGTCCATGTCGATCACGGCATCGGCCGCTTCGTGGGCCTGCGCGCGATCGAAGCCGCGGGCGCGCCGCACGATTGCCTGGAGATCCACTACGCCGGCGGCGACAAGCTGTTCCTGCCGGTCGAGAACGTGGAGCTGCTCTCGCGCTACGGCTCGGAGGAGACCCACGTCGACCTCGACCGGCTCGGCAGCGGCGCCTGGCAGGCGCGCAAGGCGCGCATGAAGCGCCGCATTCTCGAGATCGCCAACGACCTGATCAAGATCGCGGCCGAGCGCCTGCTGCGCGAAGCCCCCAAGCTCGCCGTCGAGCATGGCCCGTTCGACGAGTTCTGCGCGGGGTTTCCCTACGAGGAGACCGACGATCAGCAGGCGGCGATCGACGTGGTGATGAACGAGCTTGCGGCCGGCCGTCCGATGGACCGCCTGATCTGCGGCGATGTCGGGTTCGGCAAGACCGAGGTCGCGCTGCGGGCGGCGTTCGCCACCGCCATGAACGGCCGGCAGGTCGCGGTCGTGGTGCCGACCACGCTGCTGGCGCGCCAGCACACCAAGACATTCACCGAGCGCTTCCGCGACTTTCCGGTGCAGATCGGGCAGGCCTCGCGGCTGGTCGCCGGCAAGGAGCTTGCCCGCGTGAAGGCCGGCATCGCCGACGGCTCGATCGATATCGTGGTCGGCACCCATGCGCTGCTCGGCAAGAGCATCAAGTTCCGCGACCTCGGGCTGCTGATCGTCGACGAGGAGCAGCATTTCGGTGTCGTCCACAAGGAGAAGCTCAAGCAGCTGCGCGCCGAGGTGCACGTGCTGACGCTCACGGCCACGCCGATCCCGCGTACCTTGCAGCTTGCGCTGTCGGGCGTGCGCGACCTCTCGATCATCGCCTCGCCGCCGGTCGACCGGCTGGCGGTGCGCACCTTCGTGGCACCGTTCGATCCCGTCGTGGTGCGCGAGGCGCTGTTGCGCGAGCGCTACCGCGGCGGCCAGGCGTTCTACGTCTGCCCGCGCATCGAGGACCTCGCCGGCGTCAAGGAATTCCTGGAAACGCACGTGCCCGAAATGCGCTTCGCGGTCGCGCATGGACAGATGCCGCCGACCGTGCTCGACGATATCATGTCGGCGTTCTACGACGGCAAGTACGACATCCTGCTCTCGACCACGATCATCGAGTCCGGGCCTCGACATTCCGACCGCCAACACGCTGATCGTGCACCGCGCCGATCGCTTCGGGCTCTCGCAGCTCTATCAACTGCGCGGGCGCGTGGGGCGCGCGAAGCTGCGCGCCTATTCGCTGTTCACGCTGCCGACCGAGCAGAAGATCACCCCGCAGGCCGAGCAGCGGCTCAAGGTGCTGCAATCGCTCGATACGCTGGGGGCCGGTTTCCAGCTCGCCTCGCACGACCTCGACATTCGCGGTGCTGGCAATCTGTTGGGCGAGGAGCAGTCCGGCCACATCAAGGAGGTGGGCTTCGAGCTTTACCAGCAGATGCTGGAGGAGGCGGTGGCGAGCCTCAAGGCCGGCATCACCGCGCCGGTCGCCGACAAGTGGTCGCCGTCGATTACCATCGGCACGCCGGTGATGATCCCGGAGGACTACGTGGCCGATCTGCCGGTGCGGCTGGCGCTCTACCGGCGTCTTGCTGAGATCGAGGACGAGCGCGAGATCGACGCTTTCGGCGCCGAACTGGTCGACCGTTTCGGGCCGCTGCCCTCCGAGGTCGAGCACCTGCTGCAGATCGTCGCCATCAAGACGCTGTGCCGGCACGCCAACGTGGAGAAGATCGACGCCGGCCCCAAGGGCGCGGTCATTTCCTTCCGCGACAACACCTTTGCCAATCCCGACCGGCTGGTCGGCTTCATCCGCGATCAGGGCACGGCGGCACGCGTGCGGCCCGACATGAAGGTGGTGTTCTTCGCCGAATGGGAGAAGCCGATCACGCGCCTGAAAGGCACCGCGGCGATCCTGCGCAACCTGGTGCAACTGGCCCAGCCCGCCAAGGCCGCGTGAAATGAAACCGCCCCGGTGCTATCGTCATCGTCCGATGCGGTTCGCAACGAGCCTCTTGCTGGTCGCTCTCGCCTGCTCGCCCGCCTTCGCTCATGGCGGAAGCATGACGGGAGGATTTCGCCGGCGGCTTCGCCCATCCCCTGTTCGGGCTCGATCACGTGGTGGCGATGGTGGCGGTCGGGCTGTGGGGCGCCTTCCTCGGGGCGCCCGCGATCTGGCTCCTGCCGATCGTGTTTCCCCTGGTCATGGCGATCGGCGGCGTAATCGGCATCCTCGGCATGGAATTGCCGGGGGTGGAGATCGGCATCGCGCTGTCCGCCGTCGTGCTCGGGGCGATGGTGGCGCTGGCGGCAAAGCCGCCGCTGTGGGTTGCGGCGGTGCTGGTCGCCGCGTTTGCGATCTTTCACGGCCACGCCCATGGCGCCGAGCTGCCGCCTGGAACTGATGCGGTCGCCTATTCGGTCGGCTTCGTGGTGGCGACCGGGCTGTTGCACCTCGCCGGCATCGCATTCGGATTGCTGGCGCGCTGGCCTGCCGGCCGCTATGCCGTGCGCGCGGCGGGTGGCGCGATTGCGCTGGCCGGCATTGCCTTCCTGCGGGGCGCGGCATGACGAGCTTCCTCGACGGATTCCTGCAGCCGCTGATCGTGCCGGCGCACGCGCTGGCGCTGCTTGCGATCGCGCTCTTCATCGGGCAGCAGCCGCGGCGCGCCCTGCCGGGCGCCGGATTTGCGCTGGCGCTGGCGGTCGGCCTTGCGGCCATCAGCCGTGGGGTCACGCAGACGTCAGGCGACGATACCGTCCTCATCGCCGCCGCGCTGGGCGGAATTCTGGTCGCGTTCGCCCTTGCGATCCCGACCGTTTTCAGCACGCTGCTGGCGGCGATCGTGGGCGTGGCGCTCGGACTTAGCTCGCCGCCGCAGGAGATTACGCTGACGGGCGCGACGCTCGCACTGATCGGAACCGGCATCGGCGCCTGCGGCGCGCTCGCGCTTGTGGTTGCGGCGACCAGCCGCGCCACGCGCGACTGGCAGCGCATCGGCGTGCGCATCCTCGGCTCATGGATCGCCGCCAGCGCGCTTCTGGTGCTGGCGCTGCGCTATGCGCGCGGGATGCTGTTTTGAGGCGCTACTCGGCGGCCTGACGCTTGGCGTACTCTGAGGCGGCGCGCTCGATCGCCTGCGCGAGCTGTTCGGGCGCCTGCGCGCCCTGCACCGCGATCAGCCCGCCGAAGATGAAGCAGGGCACGCCGTCGATGCCGGCCTCCTTGGCGGAATTCGCTTCCTGCTCGACGCGCTCGACGTCCGCGTCGCTGGCGAGCCGTGCGCGCACGGCATCGGCGTCGAGCCCGCAATCGGCCGCCGCCTTGACCAGTACGTCGCGGTCGGTGAGGTCGCCGCCCTCGGTGAAATAGAGGTCCATCAGCCGCTGCTTCATGCGCGCGCCGTTCGTCGCCCGCCCACAGGATCAGCCGATGACAGTCGAGCGTGTTGGGCTGGCGCTTGATCTCGTCGACCACGTAGTTGAGCCCCTCGGACGCCGCCGCCTGCGGCCACCCGCTGGGCGATACCCTTGTAGCGCTCGAGCGAGCCGAACTTGGTGGTGAGATATTCGTCTCGGCTGATGCCTTCGCGCGGCACCCAGGGATTGAGGAAATAGGGACGGAAGCGCACCTCGACCGGAATCTCCGGCTTGAGCGCGATCGCCTTTTCCAGCCGGCGCTTGCCGATGAAGCACCACGGGCAGACGACGTCGGACACCATGTCGATGGGCAGGGCTGCGGTCATGGCCGGCTCCTCATGCGAGAAGCCGCACCCTAGGCCGGTGATCACTCGGCGGCAACCTTGGGATAGGTGCCGACTCGCGCCACCAGGGTACTCAGGTTGTCCGTGGACTTGAGCGTCGCCAGCGTGATCGTCGGCCGGATGCTGTGCCGGTCGCGGCCGGGCGAGAGCATGGTGTGCCGCAGGATGCTGGCGATGCGCCGCGCGACCACGTGCGCGCTGCGCAGATCGGTCTCGGTGAAGGCCGCGAGGATCGAGCCGTCCTCGTCCCGGCAGGCGAAATCGATGTTGCGCACCAGCCGGCTGAACAGCCGCGCCGCGTCGACGTTGGCGCGCCGGTCGCTCATGCCCTCGAAGGCGAAGCGCGCCACCGAGAGCGCGCTGCCGCCGTCCTCGGCCTCCCGCACCGCGCGGTCGAGGTCGCGCCAGAATGCCACGCGGTCCGAGCAGCCCGGTGTCGGGATCGATGACGCCCTCGGTCTCGAGCGATTTGAGCATGCGCTGCGAGGCGCGCTTCGAAGGCCTGCAGGCGCACGAACGGGAGCAGCCGTTCGACCAGCCGTACGGCATCGCTCTCGATGCGGATGAGATTGGGCAGCCGCTCGTCGTCCGCCCCGGCATTGCCGAGCAGTCCGACCGGGAGGTCGCGAAAGCGCACGTCCTCGGCGAGCACGGTGAGCAGCGCCTCGACGATGCGCGGGCCCAGGCCCTCGCCGATCACCACGCCGTCGACGTCGCGGGCGTTGAGATAGCGCGCGGCGGTCTCGACGCTGAGCGCGCCGATCAGCCCGACGCGCTCGCCGATCGCGACCGACAGCGCCGGATAGGAGCTGCCGCGTCCGACGCAGAGCACGGTCGCATCGTCGAGCAGATTCGGGGCATGCGCGGACGGAACGGTCACATTCGGCGCGTCCGGTACGCGCGAGCGCCGCAGCACGGTCGCATGCAGGGTCCGGATGCGCAGCGCCGAACGCAGGCGCGCGATGAGCCGCTCGTCGGCTCGTCGGCCACTCCGATCGGCAGCGCGCAGGGAATGGCGGCGACGCTCGTCGGCGTCGACGCGCGCGATCACCGGCATGACCGGGCCGCCGCGCGTTTCGATGCATTGGATCAGCGCGCGCGCGAGCGCCGGTCGCTGGGCGCGGGCTGCGGTTCGGCGATCGCGAGCGCGACCGGCTGGATTTCGGCGATGGCGGCGGAGCGCATCGGCCCAGCCGGCCTCGACGATCGGAAAGGCGCCGGCCTTGCCGAGCACGTCGACCAGATCGGCCGCCGAGTTCTCGGCGACCACGACCATCGGACCGAGCATTGCCATGACGGACCAGCCGGTTGGAGCAGAACGCGCCAACCCTAGGCGATCGCTGTTAACGGCCGCGTCAACGCTACGCAGCCGTGCGGCGGCGGTCGCGGAAGGCGCCGGCGAGCAGCGGGTTGGCGCCGAGCTTGGCGAGCGCGTCGCGCACCGCGTCGCGATCGGCCGCGCTGCCGGCCAGGCGGTGGCCGGCAAGCGCGTCGGGCAGCACCGCGAGCGTGCCGCCGCCGTGCTCCAGCGCGGCCGACGATGTCCTGCAGGTCGCGGACGCACGAACCGGTAGCCGCCGACACTGACGATGCCCGGCCGGCGGGCCGGTCACCACCATGCCGGCGGCTGTCGGGCCGGCAGGCGTAGCCGGTGTCGACGAAGCCGCTCGCGGCGACCTTGAGATACGGCGCTCCGCCGCGCTCGGCGCCGGGCGGGAAGGGCGCAGCGCGGCACCATCGGGCCACGCAGCGCGACCGTGCCGGCTGGCGTCGCGCGCGATCTCGGCGACGGCGACCGCGCCGCGCGCGCCGCGCGGCGCGAACACCACCGCCGAACGGAATGGCAGCCGGGTCGGCCGCCGGCGCCGCGACGGGCGGCGACCAGGCCGACCTCGCCGAACACCTGAACGTCGATCATGCGCGACGCCGGGTCCGCGCCAGGCCGGCGCCCGCGCCAGCCGTTCCGGCGCGCGCCACACGCCGATCACGTTGCGCGAGGCCGTCGCCCGCCGCCAGCTGCCCGCTTGCCACGAACGGCGCGATCAGCGGTCCCGGCACCACGATCGTACCGCGGCGAGCGTCGCTCGGCGCTGCGCCGATGAAGCGTCGCGGGATCGAACGGGTGGTGCAGCGCCAGCGTGCCGCCGACCAGCAGCCAGGGCAGCAGCGCGACCGCGAGGCCCGCGAACGAGGACATCGCGAGCGGTCGTCAGGATGACCGCGTCCTGCGCGATGCGGCTTTCGAGCAGCACGGCAAGGCCGCCGGCGATCAGCTCGGCATGGCTGCGCGCGACCGGCACCGAGGCCGTCGGCGGCGACGTCCCAGGTGACGACCGCGAGATGCGCGCCCGGACCCGGCGGGGCCGCGCGCTGCGCGTCGAGCGGCGGGAGCGGATCGAGCCGGTCCGCCGTGATAGAGATCGTCGAACGCGACCAACCCGTCGGGCGCGCTCTGCGCCGAAGCCGCAGACGTAGCGGATCGGAAAGATCTCGGCCGCGATCTGCATGGCGAGGTCGTAATGATCGACCGCGCCGATGCGGCCGCTCACGATCAGCGCGCTGGCGCCGACGCGGCCGAGCGCGGCGACCGCTTCGGCCCGCCGCCACAGCAGCGGCAGCGGCATCGCGATCAGTCCCGCGCGCAGGACGCCGAGCAGCGTCGAGCACGCCGTCGACCGTGTTCGCGAGTCTGGATGCCGACGATGGCGTCGGTCGGCAGCCCCATGCGGCGCAGCCGGCCGGCGATGGCCGAGACCATGCGATCGGCCTGCGCATAGGTGAGCCGGCGCGGCGGGCCGTCGGTGAAGCTTTCGCGGTTGGGCGGATCGAGCAGCGCGATCGCATCGGGCCGCCGTTGCGCCGCGCGGCGCAACAGATCGTCGAGCGTCGCGCGGCCGCCGATGCGGGCCGCCGCCGAGTCTTGCGCGGATCGCCGAGGATCACGGGGCCCGCCTCACGGTGAATTCGGCTCGCGCCACCAGGTTTCGGGCAGGTAGCCGAACAGCGAGGTCGCCGCCGGACGGCCGATCCTGCGTCCAGCGCGCGACCCATTGCTCGGGCAGATGGAACAGCGGGACGACGTAGAAGCCGGAGATCAGCACGCGGTCGAGCGCGCGCACGGCCGCGACGAAATCCGTCGCGGCGCTCCGCCTTGAGCAGCGCGGCGATCATGGCGTCGACCGCGGGGCTCTTGACGCCCATGTAGTTGCGGGTGCCGTGCGCGTCGGCGGCGGCCGAGCCCCAGTAGAAGGCCTGCTCGTTGCCGGGCGACAGCGACTGGTCCCAGCGATTCTGGATCATGTCGAAATCGTAGGTGAGCTGGCGCGCCTCGTATTGCACGGCATCGACCGACGCGCACCCGCACCGTGATGCCGGCGCGCTTGAGGCTCTGCGCGAACAGCGAGCGCGAGCCGCTCC
Organism: uncultured Alphaproteobacteria bacterium; assembly: GCA_963755305.1. Lineage (GTDB taxonomy): Bacteria > Pseudomonadota > Alphaproteobacteria > Rhizobiales > Xanthobacteraceae > VAZQ01. The sequence continues at coordinate 123,211 of CAVWJL010000002.1, forward strand.
TCGTCCCGGCTCGCGACCATGATCTCGAAGGTGAACGGCCGGCCGCTCTGCCGCTCGACCAGTTCGGTGCCGCGCAGCTCGTAGCCGGCGGCCTGCGAACAGGTCGAGCGCGCGCTTGCAGCGTGCGTGCGGTCGCGGCCGGAGCCGTCGCTGACCGGCGGCGACCAGGTGCCGTCGAGCACGTCGGCGCGCACGGCGTCGGGGAACGGCGCCAGCAGCGCGCGTTCGCGCGCGTCCGCCGGCCGGCCGTGCGCGGACAGTTCCGAGCCCTCGAAATAGCTCGCCGGTGCGCCGATAGAGATCGAAGAAGATAGTTGTGGTTGATCCATTCGAAGTCGAACAGCATGCGCGATCGCCTCGCGCACGCGGATGTCGGCGAAGACCGGCCGACGCGTGTTGAAGACGAAATAGACGCTCGCCTTCGGCAGGCCGGTCGTGAACGTCGTCCTTGACCACGCGGCCGTCGCGCACGGCGGGAAAATCGTAGCCGGTCTGCCAGCGCGCCGGATCGGTCTCGATGCGCACGTCGTAGAGGCCGCGCTTGAACGCCTCGAAATGCGAATTGACGTCGCGGTAGTAGTCGAAGCGGATCTCGTCGAAATTCCAGAAGCCGCGGTTGATCGCGAGATCGCGCCCCCAGTAGTTCGGGATTGCGCTTGAGCGTCACGCTCTTGCCGGGATCGACCTCGCCGACGACGGTAGGGGCCGCTTCCGATCGAGCGGCTCGAAGGTGGTCTCCTCGAAGCGTCTCGGGATTGATCGCGTGCTTGGCCAGCACCGGCATCAGCCCGAGGATCAGCGGCAGTTCGCGATCGTCGCTGCCGGCGAGATCGAAGCGCACCGCGCGCTCGCCGATCGCCTCCGCCTTGACGACCTTGGCGTAGTAGGTGCGGTGATTGGGCCGGCCCTTGTCGCGCAGCAGCTGCCAGGAGAAGATGACGTCGTCCGCGCGTCACCGGCTTGCCGTCGGAAAATCGCGCCGCCGGATCGAGCATTGAACGTGACGTAGCTGCGCTCGGCGTCGGTCTCGACCGTCTGGGCGACCAGGCCGTAGAGCGTGAACGGCTCGTCGTAGCCGCGCGCCATCAGGCTCTCGATCACGTAGCCGCGGATCGCCGGCAGCGCCGAGGCGCCTTGACGATCAGCGGATTGAGGCTGTCGAAGGTGCCGAGCACGCCCTGCACCAGCCGTCCGCCCTTGGGCGCCGCCGGATTGGCGTAGGGCACGCGGGTAAAACCGTCCGGCCAGGCCGGCTCGCCGTGCATGGCGATGGCGTGCCGCGCTTCCGCCGACTGCGCCTCGCGTCCGCGCCATCCGCCGGCAAGCGCCAGCACCGCGAACGGCAGAATGCGCCACCCGGTGCGGCGTGCGTTGGGCGCGGCGAACTGAGGCAAATGCGGTCACGGCCACTCGACTCGCTGCTGGCAAGGACAGGTTTTGCGATGAATAGGGCAAGCTTGGGCCGATCGGCCGCCTTTCAAAAGCCGGCGGCCGGTCGTTATCACCAATATTCCTGCCGAAACGATTGCACGTGCACGCGCCGGACATATCAATCCGGGGGCCCAGATTTGGCTCGTGCGCAGGCCCGCGCGTCACGCTCTTGCCTATTTGGTGCCGACACAGCATGGCTTGGGCGATCGCTCGATCCGACCCCGGGGCGCCGTGCGAGCGGACAGCAAGAGGATCTGTCGATGGATCATCGGTTCGGTATGCGCCGGCCCGGCCGGCCGCGCGCGCATTCGCCATCGTGACGGCGGCGACGATGCTGACCGCATTGATCGGCGCCGGCGCCTTTGCCCAGACGCCGCCAGCTCCCAAGGCCGCCCCGTCGAAAGCCGCTCCCAAGGCTGCCCCGAAAGGCGGCGCCCAGAAGCCCGCGGCAGCCGCCCCGCCGGCTCAGGCGCAGGCGGGAGCCGAACAGCCCCAGCTCATCTATTCGCCCTGGACCAAGTTCTGCCTCAAGGGCCAGGAAGCCAACGCCAAGCAGGTCTGCTTCACCGGCAAGGACGGCCGGGTCGAATCCGGGCAGCCGGTGGTCGCCGCCGTGCTGATCGAGCCGGAAGGCGAGCCCGAAGAAGGTTCTCCGCGTCACGCTGCCGCTCGGCATGTCGCTCCAGCCCGGCACGCGCGTGATCGTCGATCAAGGGCCAGCCGATGACCGGGCCCTATGTGATCTGCTTCAACAACGGCTGCATGGCCGACTACGAAGCCAGCGGCGAGCTGATCGGCAAGCTGAAGAAGGGGCAGGGCCTGGTGGTGCAGGGCATCAACGGCGCCGGCCAGCCGATCAGCCTGGTGCTGCCGCTCACCGACTTCGCCAAGGCCTATGACGGCGCCGCCGACCGATCCGAAGGTGTTCGAGGAGCAGCAGAAGAAGCTGCAGGACGAATTGCAGCGCCGCGCCGACGAGGCGCGCAAGAAGCTCGAGAGCCAGGCGGCGCCGCCGACGCGGTAACGGCGAATAGGATTTCGACGATCGAGGCGCGCGGTTTGCGCGCCTCTTTCATTTCGGCGGCGCTATACCAACGGTCTTTGAGAGTGACGCCTGCGTTCGTCATGGCCCTGCGGATCGTCGTGTGCGAAAAGCCAGTCGCGGTCCCCATCGAACGGATCGACCAATGGGTGGCGTCAGCCGGGATCGACCGGAGCGTGCGCTCGATCACAGCGGCAACCTGATCATCACCGATCGTTCGCGGTCTACCCGGACGGGCCTCATCCAGGAGCCCTTCGATGCGATCCTGTAGAAAGCGCCGACGCCACTTGCCGACGGTGTGCTCGTGCAGACCAAGCTCAGTCGCAACGGACTTGCTGGGCACACCCGCTGCACACCTGAGGACCACCCGGCAGCGATCCGATAACGACCGCGCAACACGACGACGCCGGACCTGCCGCTCAAGGTATTCCCGCTCGTCCGGACTCAGGACCAAAGGCGTGATTGGGCGCCCCATATTGCGCTCCCAAAAGATCCGCAAAGCGCAATTCTATAATGAGATGAACTTCAGTTCCAGAAGACTAGTTCAGCAAGGAATTGCGCGGGCGGTAGCTGCCCGTGTCGTCCTGCTCGAACACTTCGGCCACCTGCGGATGGCGCATCGGTTCGCCCGACGTGTCCGGCAGCAGATTTTGCTCGGACACGTAGGCGATATATTCGCTTTCGGCGTTTTCGGCGAACAGATGATAGAACGGCTGGTCCTTGTGCGGGCGCACCTCGGCGGGGATCGACTGATACCATTCCTCGGTGTTGTTGAACTCCGGGTCGATGTCGAACACCACGCCGCGGAATGGAAACACCCGGTGGCGGACGACCTGGCCGATCTTGAATTTGGCGCTGCGGAGTCTTGTTCATGGTCATGCGGACATAATCCAGGAATATGACGGGCGCCAGGAGGGTCACAGCCCGTAACGCGCCGCCAGGTCCGGGTCCTTGGCGGCAACCAGCCGCGCGAGATCGATGAGCACCTTGGCCTGCTTCCAGGTCGCATCGTCCTGCATCTTGCCGTCGATCATGACCGCGCCGGTGCCGTCCGGCATGGCTGCGACGATCTTCTTGGCGAAGGCGACCTCGGCCGGGTCGGGCGAGAACACGCGCTTGGCGATCGCCACCTGGGAGGGATGCAGCGTCCAGGCGCCGGCGCAGCCCATCAGGAAGGCGTTGCGGAATTGCGCCTCGCAGGCATCCGGATCGGAGAAATCGCCGAACGGGCCGTAGAACGGCTTGATCCCGGCGGCGGCGCAGGCGTCGACCATCTTGCCGAGCGTGTAGTGCCACAGATCCTGCTGATAGGCCGCGCGCGCGCCGCCCGAGCCGGTCGCATCGGCCAGCACCTTGTAGTCCGGATGTCCGCCGCCGACCCGCGTGGTCTTCATGGCGCGCGAGGCGGCGAGGTCGGCGGGGCCGAGGCTGATCCCGTGCATGCGCGGCGACGCGCTTGCGATCGTCTCGACATTGTTCACGCCCTCGGCGGTCTCCAGGATGGCATGGATGAGGATCGGCTTGCGCACCGCGTGCCGCGCTTCGAGCTGCGCCAGCAGCTGGTCGAGATAATGGATGTCCCACGGCGCCTTCGACCTTGGGCAGCATGATGACGTCGAGCTTGCCGCCCACGGCGCCGACGATCTCGACCACGTCGTCGAGCGCCCACGGCGAGTTGAGCGCGTTGATGCGCGTCCACAGTCCGGTTGCGCCAAAATCGTTGCCCTGCGCCATGGCGATGAAGCCGGCGCGCGCCGCGAGCTTGGCGTCGGCCGGGATGGCGTCCTCGAGATTGCCGAGCACCACGTCGACCTGCGCGATCAGTTCCGGCACCTTGAGCCGCAGCTTCTCGATGTGCGGCGGAACGAAATGGATCATGCGTTCGAGCTTGACCGGAAGCTCGCGCAGCGGCGCAGGCGCGCCGATCGCCAGGGGTCTGAAGAAGCTGCGTGGAAGCTTCATCGGGGCCGTGCCGGGCCGGAGTTCGAATGCGTTGCAGCGTAACGGCATCCGCCGACGCGCGCCAAGCCGCTTTTAGGGGCAAAGAAGCGAGCGAATTGAGCAACCGCAATGCAGTGGAGGGAGGCGGCGCGCGCGCTTTTGCCGCGTTCCTCGGGCCTTTCGTTGGCCGCCGGGCCGGCGTGGCGTGCCCGCGCTATTCAACCGGCGCGACCGGGATGCTATGACTGCGGCGGGGCAAACTGAACACGTTTCATGCAAGGCACGCCATGTCGACTGCGGATCAAGGCCGTCTGATCGGCAATCTGATTTTCCTGAGCTACCGGCGCGCCGATTCGGCCACGTCCACGCTTGCGCTGCGGCTGGAGCTGCAGACCCAGTTGCGCGCCGCGCAGATATTCGTCGACACCCACACCATTCAAAGCGGCGACGCCTGGCCCCACCAGATCGACGACGCGCTGCGCGTCGCCAAGGTGATCATTCCGGTCATCGGCAAGTCGTGGGCCGGCGGCGAGGAGATCGGAAAGCGGCGCATCGACGATCCCAGGGACTGGGTCCACAAGGAACTGGCGCTGGCGCTGGCGACCAAGCGTTCCGCCGTCATGCCGGTGCTGGTCGACGGCGCGCGGCGTCTGCGGCGTGTGGATTTGCCCGAGCCGCTCCAGGACCTCGCCGACATCCAGCCGCTCAAGGTCGATCTCGATCAATGGGACCATGACGTGCAGTCGCTGATCCATGTTCTCAACGAGCGGGGCTTCGAAGCCAAGACCCGGAACTTCAAGTATCCCGAGCCGGACCCGCTCAAGTGGAAGACCATGGCGGTGCCGTGGGACGTGCTGGAAACCGAGGTGGCGCAGCGGCTGCCGAACTGGCGCATCGAGATTTCCGACGACGCCGACAACCTGCACTACAAGCGCGTCGAGCTGGTGCGCGATTTCGACTTCGAGTCGTTCGAGAAGGCGATGGAGTTCATGCAGGTCGTCGGCAAGCACGCGACCGAGATCGACCATCACCCGCGCTGGATGAACCTGTGGCGCACGGTCACGGTCTGGCTGTCGACCTGGGACGCCGGCCGCCGGGTCACGGCGCTGGACGTCCAGCTCGCGCAATATCTCGAGCGCAAGTTCAAGGACTTCAAGTGAGGACGCGGTGACGGCGCGCCGGCCGGGACGGTCCGGCTAGAGCGCCTCGCCGCGCATGAGCCGCGGCTGCGATGCAGCCGGCGCGACGCCCTCGCGCATGACGGCGCGACGCAGCGGGCCGATCTGCTCGAGCAGGTAGAGTCCGAGACCGCGCGCGCCCTGCAGCGGCAGGAAATCCGACAGCAGGCTGCGGTTGAGCAGATCGACCGCCAGCATGCGGCTGGTCACGTCGGCGCGCCGCATCCGCTCGTAATCGCGCGGTCAGGTCGCCGGCCCCGACGTCGCCGCCGTCGCGGCGTGCCGCGACCACGAGTTCGGCGATGGTGGCGGCGTCGCGCAGCCCGAGATTGAGCCCCTGCGCGCCGATCGGCGGCATGACATGCGCGGCCTCGCCGATCAGGGCCAGGCGATGCGCGGCGAGCCGGCGCGCGGTCTCGACGCGAGCGGAAACACGCCGCGGCCGGGCTCGACCGCGATCTTGCCGAGGATGGAATGGGAGCGCCGCTCGATCTCCGACGCCAGCTCGGCGTCGGAGAGGGCGGCCAGGCGCGGGGCCTCGGCCGGCTCCGTCACCCAGACCAGGCTCGAGCGCAGGCCCGGCAGCGGCACCAGCGTGAACGGCCCGGCGTCGGTGTGGAATTCGGTCGAGGTGTCGTGGTGCGGCCGGTCGTGGCGAGAGATTGAGGGTGAGCGCGGTCTGCGGATAGGGCGTGCGGTCGGTCTGGCGATGCCGGCGGTCGCGCGGCAGAGCGAGTGGCGCCCGTCGGCGCCGATCGCGAGCCGCGCCGCTCACCGCGCCACCGCCCGCTCAGCGTGACGGTCACCCGGCCCTCGTCGAACGCGATGGCCGCGGCGTCGTCCGCTACGATCGCGAGCGCCGGCAGCGCCCGCGCGCGGCCTCGAGCGCCGCCAGCAGATGACGGTTCTCGATGTTGTAGCGCGAAGGCATCGAGCCCGATCTCGCCGCGGCAAAACGCACCTCCGGCGCGCGCAGCAGCCGCGCCGTGTCGTCGACGATGCCGCATGCACGCGCAGCGGCGCCGCGTGCGCCGCGGCAGCGCGGCCACACGCCCAGCGTGTCGAGCGCCGTGACCGAGCCGGCGAGCAGCGCGGTGGTGCGGTTGTCGGCCCGGCGTGGGCCTGGCGACGACGGCAGTCGCGACGCCGGCGCGCGCCAGCGCGATCGCGGCGGTCAGGCCGGCCGGGCCGCCGCCGACCACGACCACTTCGGCCGTGCGATGGGTCATGTGGCTTTCAACGTTTCGGCCGCTTGATCGCGGGCATGACATCACACCGTGGACCCGTATGATGGATCGCGAGGCCGTCGCTCGGCAATGACGATGACCGGAGCGCGCAAATTGCCGCCGCTGATGCATCTTCCGCGCCTTCGCGGTCCACATCTTCACCGCGACCGGGGCGGCGCTTGCGCTGGCGGCGCTGGTGGCCGCGGTGCGCGGCGCATGGACCGCGATGTTCGTGTGCCTCGGCGTCGCGCTGATCGTCGACGGCGATCGACGGCACGCTGGCGCGCCGCGCTGCGCGTCGCCGACGTGCTGCCGCGCTGGTCGGGCGACGTGCTCGACCTGGTGGTCGACTTCATCACCTACGTGTTCGTGCCGGCCTATGCGATCGCGGCCAGCGGGCTGCTGCCGGACGCTGCTGGCGCTGCCGGCGGGCATCGTGATCGTGGTCACCGGCGCGCTCTATTTCGCCGACCGCGACATGAAGACCGCCGGACAATTATTTCCGCGGCTTTCCGGCGCTGTGGAACGCCGCGGCGTTCTATCTGTTCGTGCTCAAGCGCCGGCGCCGTGGCTCGCGGCGCGGCGATCGTGGTGCTTGGCGGTGCTGACCTTCGTGCCGTTCAAGTTCGTCCATCCGTTCCGGGTGACGCGGCTGCGCGCGCTCAACGTCGCGCTCTGGTCGCTGTGGGCGCTGCTGGCGCTGGTCGCGCTGCTGCGCGATCTCGACCCCGGCCCATGGGTCACAGGCGGGCTGGTCGCTCATCGCGCTCTATTTCATCGCCGTCGGCCTGACCGACCAACGCTGGAATGAACGCATGATCGACCTGCTGCTCGATCCGCATGCCTGGGCCGCGCTGCTCACGCTGAGCGCGCTCGAGATCGTGCTCGGCATCGACAACGTCGTCTTCATCTCGGTGCTGGTCGTCGCGCTGCGACGCCGAGCAAGGCGCGAGCGCGCGCGCCAGATCGGGCTTGTCGCTCGCCTTCGTGTTCCGCATCGTCCTGCTGTTCGGCGCTGACCTGGCTGATGGGCCTGACCGCGCCGATCGTTCACGATCTTCGGGCATCGGCATCTCGTGGCGCGACATCATCCTGATCGGCGGCGGCCTGTTCCTGATCGCCAAGGCGACCCACGAAATCCACGCGAGATCGAGGCGCGCGAGGACGACGCGAGACCGGGCACGCGCCACGCGCAGCGCGTTCTGCACTGGTCATCGTCCAGCTCGTCGCGATCGACCTCGTGTTCTCGCTCAATTCGATCATCACCGCGATCGGCATGGCGCAGGACATCGAGATCATGATCGCGGCCGTGCTGATCGCGATGATCGTGATGTATGTCGCGTCCGGCCCGGTCGGCGCACTTCATCGCCGAGCACCCGACCACCAAGATGCTGGCGCTCGCCTTCCTGGTGCTGATCGGCGTGGCGCTGGTCGCCGACGGCTTCGAGTTCCACATCCCGCGCGGCTACATCTATTTCGCGATGGCGTTCGCGGCGGCGGTCGAGGTCGTCAACGTGATCGCCGGCCGCAACCGCCGCAGCGCCAGACGCCGCGATGCGCGCGGGCCCTGATGGCCTGGTCGCACCGCGGTGCTGCGGCAGTGCTGCCGCGCTGATCGCGGCGGACCAGTCCGATCGACGGCATTCCGACCAAGTCGAAGGGGAGCGAGACCATGGTTGCAGCAGTGCGCGTACACAAGACATGGCGGTCCCGAGGTGCTGACCTACGAGGAGGTCGAGGTGCCGGCGCCCGGGCCCGGGCAGGTCCGGGTCAAGAACCACGCCTGCGGCGTCAATTTCATCGACACCTATTTCCGCATGGGCATGTATCCGGCGCCGGGCGGCCTGCCGTTCGTCGCCGGCAACGAAGGCGCCGGCGAGGTGGTCGCGGTCGGCCCGGGCGTGACCGACATCAAGGTCGGCGACCGCGTCGGCTATACGTCGCGCGCTCGGGAGCTACGCGGCCGAGCGCATCATGCCGGCCGACCGCGCGGTGAAGCTGCCCGACAACATCAGCTACGAGCAGGCCGCCGGCATGATGCTCAAGGGCATGACGGTCGCAATACCTGCTGCACCGGACGTTCAAGGTGCAGAAGGGCATGAACGTGCTGATCCATGCCGCCGCCGGCGGCATCGGCCTGATCGCCTGCCAGTGGGCGAACCATCTCGGCGCCAACGTGATCGGCACGGTCGGCTCGAAGGACAAGGCCGAGCTCGCCAAGGCCAACGGCTGCCACCACACCATCCTCTATCGCGACGAGGATTTCGTCGCCCGGGTGAAGGAGATCACCGGCGGCAAGCTGTGCGAGGTGGTCTATGACGGCGTCGGCAAGGCGACCTTTCCGGCCTCGCTCGACTGCATCAAGCCGCTCGGCATGTTCGCGAGCTTCGGCACGTGCGTCCGGCCCGATCGAGGCCTTCAACATCAACCTCCTGCAGACCAAGGGCTCGCTGTTCGCCACGCGGCCGACGCTCAACCACTACGCCGCCAAGCGCGAGGATCTGCTGACGATCGCCAACGACCTGTTCAAGGTGGTGGCGAGCGGCACGGTGAAGATCCCGGTCAACCAGAAATACGCGCTCAAGGACGCCCAGAAGGCGCATCGCGATCTCGAAGGCCGCGCCACCACCGGATCGACCATCCTGCTGCCCTGATTGCCGCGTCGGCGCGCTTATATGGACCTCAGAACGATGGCCGCAGCCTCCCTCGCTGCGGCCATTTTTCTTGCCGATAATCGGCCGGTCATCGCCGCTGACGTCTCGGATGCGCAGGTCATGGCGATCGTCCAGAAGCACTGCACGATGTGCCATGCGCGCAAGCCCACCCATCCGAGCTTCGATGCGCCGCCCAAGGAGGTGGTCCTTGAAACGGCCGACGAGCTGCGGGCCTGGGCCGCCAAGGTCATGGAGCAGGTCGTGCTAAATCGTAATATGCCGGTCGGCCTGGAAACCGGAATGACGGAGGACGAGCGCGCGACGCTTGCGCGCTGGATCGAGGCGCTGATGCCCGGATCGCCCAATGCAGACAAGGGGCGCTGATCGCGCGATGAGGCCGCAGAGATGCCAAGCTGCAAGCCGTGCGGGTGCCGCGCGAAGCCGGCTGCGCGGCGGGGCGGGCTGGCTTCTGGGCTTGGCGCTGCTGCTGTCGGCCGGGATCTCGCCGCCTGCGCTGGCCGAGGCGGCGGCGAAGAAACCGGGCCGGCCGGCCTGCAACCACGCTGCCTACAAGGTCGTCCTGGACGTCGGGCATACCAGCGACAAGGTCGGCGCGCGCAGCGCGCGCGGGGTCGGCGAATACGATTTCAACCTGGCGCTGACAAAACAAATCGAGAAAAAGCTGCTCGACGCCGGTTTTGCGCGCACGGTGCTCCTGGTGACCGCCGATCCCCCGCCGCTCGGTCTCGTCCGGCGGGCGGCCCGCGCGAACCGCCTCGGGGCCGATCTGTTTCTCTCGATCCATCACGATTCGGTGCCGGAGAAATTTCTCCAGACGTGGGAATATCTGGGCGAGCCGCACGCCTTCAGCGACCAGTTCAAGGGCCACTCGCTGTTCGTCTCGCCCGACAACGGCGATTTCAGGGGCAGCCTGCTGTTCGGCAAGATGCTCGGCCGTCAGCTCAAGACGACGGGCCTGCAATACGCCTCGCACTACGTCGAGAAATTCATGGAGCACAAGCGGCGCCAGTTGCTGGATGCCGAGACCGGCGTCTACCGGTTCGACCAGCTCGCGGTGCTGAAATTCACCCGCATGCCCGCGGTGCTGCTCGAAGCCGGCTCGATCATCAACCGGGACGAGGAGCTGGTGATGGCGAGCCATGACCGCCGCGTTCTGATCGCCGAAGCGGTCACCGCGGCGGTGGAGGAGTTCTGCACGGCGCGCGCGCGCCGGACGGCACCGGCCCCTCGGACCGTTCGCCGTCCGTGACTCACCCTTCGTCATGGCCGGGCTTGTCCCGGCCATCCACGTCTTGCTTTCTCAAATGCAAAGAAAGACGTGGATGCCCGCGACAAGCGCGGGCATGACGAATAGATCGGTCAGCGCCAATTGCCATTGGACTCGTCAAAGCAGATCGGCCAGCCGCGCGAACGCTTCGGGTGCCCCTGCACCCGGCGCCAGCCGCGGCAGGCCGACCACGTCGATCGAATCGGCAAAGCGCGCGAGCGTCGCGACCGTGTCCTCGAGCGAGGCCGCGCTGCCCTCGCTCTCGCTCACGACCACGGCCGCGACGTCGAGATTGCGCCGGACCAGCACTTCGAGCGCCGTCAGGGTGTGGCTGATGGTGCCGAGATAGCTGCCGGCCACCAGCACGATCGGGATGCGCAGCGCGCGACATCCAGTCGAGCACGGTGTGGCGGTCGTCGAGCGGCACCATGATGCCGCCGATGCCTTCGATCAGCAGCATGCCGCTGCGGCTCGCGCGATGGCGCGGCGGCAGAACTCGACGAGCTCGTCGAAGTCGATGGCGCGGCCTTCGCGCGCGCGCCGCCATGTCGGGCGAGAGCGGCGCCGCGAAAGCGCCACGGCGAGATGCGCTCGATCTCCTCCAGCGTCGACCGGCGCGCCCGAGCGCCGCGAGCAGCACGCCGGGATCGCTGCTCGGCGCGTCGGCCGGGTCGAAGCCGCTGACCACCGGCTTGATGCGCCTCGACCGCGCGGCCCGGCGTCGCGCAGATGCCGGATCAGGCCGGCGGTGACGAAGGTCTTGCCGATGTCGGTGCCGGTCGCGGTGACGAAGATCGCGGTCACGGCTCAGCGCACCAGGATGCGGCTGCGCACGATGTCGGCGAGGCGCTCGATCTCGGCGTCGGGATGCTGCGCCGTGAAGGTGAAGCGCAGCCGCGCGGTGCCGGCCGGCACCGTCGGCGGGCGGATGGCGACGACCAGGAAGCCTTCGCTCTTCCAGCAGCCGCGAGGCCTCGAGCGCCGCCTCGGCCTCGCCGAGCACCAGCGGGACGATCGGGCTGGCCGGCTCGGGCAGGCCGGCGGCGCGCGCGAAGGCCTGCGCCTTGGCGAGCGGCAGCGCCGCGTAGGCCGGCTCGCGCTCGATCAGGTCGAGCGCGGCGATCGCGGCCGCGACGATCGCCGGCGGCAGGCCGGTCGAATAGATCAGGGTGCGCGCGCGGTTGCGGATCAGGTCGATCACCGGCTGCGGAGGCGCAGAGATAGCCGCCATAGCCGCCGATCGCCTTCGACAGCGTGCCCATCTGCAGCGGCACGTCGGCCGGCGCGCCGTGCGCGAAGGTCGAGCCGCGGCCGCCGCCGACCACGCCGATGCCGTGGGCGTCGTCCGACATCAGCCAGGCGTCGTGGCGCTGCGCCAGCGCCGCGAGCTCGCGGCAGCGGCGCGAGATCGCCGTCCATGGAGAACACGCCGTCGGTCGCGATCAGCGCGTGCGGGTGGCGGCCGCGATGCTCGGCCAGCAGCGCCTCGGCATGCGCGACATCGGCATGGCGGAACGGCATGCACGCTGCGCGCGCGACAGCCGCGCGCCGGCCCACAGGCAGGCATGCGACAGCTCGTCGATCAGGATCGAGATCGTCGCGCGCCGACCAGCGCCGGAATGATGCCGGGATTGGCGAGATAGCCGGAGCCGAACACGCAGGCGGCCTCGGTGCCCTTGAGCCGGGCGAGCCGCGCTTCGAGCTCGGCGTAGAGCGGATGGTTGCCGGTGACCAGCCGCGAGGCGCCGGCGCCGACGCCGTAGCGCGCGAGCGCCGCGATGCGCGGCCTCCTTGACCGCCGGGTGGTGGGTCAGGTTGAGGTAGTCGTTGCAGCAGAACGACAGCAGCCGGCGGCCGTTGCGCACGACCCAGATGCCGTCCTCGCGCGTCGGTCTCGACCAGCGCGCGGCGCAGGCTGCGCGCGCTCGAGCTCGCCGAGCTTCGTCGCCGCAAATTCGTCGAGTGAGCGCATCGCCTGCGTGGCCGCTGATCCAGCTACGCACGGCAAGATCGGCGTGACCGCATCGAATGGCAAATGCGCTGACATGGAACGCAGCCGATGCCGCAAAGACGCGACGCCCGCCTGGTACGAGGCCGGGCTCGGCCACATCTGGCTGCCCTATGCGCAGATGAAGACCACGCGCGCCGCCGCTTGCCGGTCGCGCGCACGCAGGGCTGCCGCATCGTGCTCGCCGACGGGCGCGAGCTGATCGACGGCATCGCCTCGTGGTGGACCGCCTGCCACGGCTACAATCACCCGCACATCCGCGCGGCGGTCGAGCGCCAGCTCGCCGGCATGCCGCATGTGATGTTCGGCGGGCTCGCGCACGAGCAGGCGCTGACGCTGGCGCGGCGGCTGGCGGCGCTGCTGCCGGGCGATCTCGACCGCGTGTTCTTCTCCGAGTCCGGCTCGGTCGCGGTCGAGGTCGCGATGAAGATGGCGGTGCAGTACTGGCTCAACCGCGGCGTGCGCGGCGCGCACGCAAATTCGTCGCCTTCACGGGCGGCTATCACGGCGACACCACCGGCGCGATGGCGGTCTGCGATCCGCGACGACGGCATGCACGCGCTGTTCCACGGGCTGCTGCCGCGAGCATTTCGTCGTCGACCTGCCGCGCGACGAGGAGAGCGCGGCGGCGCTCGACGCGGCTGCTCGAGCGCGCACGCGCGACGAGATCGCCGGCATCATCGTCGAGCCGCTGGTGCAGGGCGCGGGCGGCATGCGCTTCCACGACGCCGCGGTGCTGCACCGCCTGCGCGCGCCGCCGACCGCTACGACCTGCTGCTGATCTTCGACGAGATCTTCACCGGCTTCGGCCGCACCGGCACGCATGTTCGCCTGCGAGGCGGCCGGCGTCGTGCCCGACATCGTCACGCTGTCGAAGGCGCTGACCGGCGGCACGCTGCCGCTCGCCGCCACCATCGCGCGCGCGCAAGGTGTTCGACGCGTTCTGGTCGGACGATCCCGACGCACGCGCTGATGCACGGGCCGACCTTCATGGGCAATGCGCTCGCCTGCGCCGCCGCCAATGCCTCGCTCGACCTGTTCGAGCGCGAGCCGCGGCTCGCGCAGGTCGCGGCGATCGCGGCGGCAGCTGGCGCGCGGGCTCGCGCCCTGCCGCGGCCTGCCCGGCGTCAAGGACGTGCGGGTGCAAGGGCGCGATCGGCGTGGTCGAGCTCGACCGCATCGACGATCTCGACGCGCTGCGCGCGCGCTTCGTCGAGGAGGGCGTGTTCATCCGGCCGTTCGGCAACATCGTCTATCTGACGCCGCGCTTCACGATCGGCACGGACGACCTGCGCGCGCGCTGACCGGACGCGGTGCGTGCAAGGTCGTGGCGGGCGGCGATCGGCGCGCTGAGCGTCAGAACCCGACCGCGGTGCCGTGCAGGTCGTAGGCGTCGGCGCGCTCGATCTTGCACGGTCGCGATCTCGCCGACCCGCAGCGGCCGGCGGCTCGCCACATAGACCGCGCCGTCGATCTCCGGCGCGTCGCCCTTGCTGCGGCCCTTGGCGACGGTCGGCCCGACCTCGTCGATGATCACCTGCTGGCGGGTGCCGACCTTGCGCTTGAGGCGGCGCGCCGAGATCGCCTGCTGGCGCTGCCATGAAGCGGTGCCAGCGCTCCTCCTTGACCTCGTCCGGAACCGGCGCGGCGAGATCGTTGGCGGCCGCGCCCGCGACCGGCTCGTAGCGGAAGCAGCCGACGCGATCGAGCTGCGGCCTCGTCGAGCCAGTCGAGCAGCATCTCGAAATCCGCCTCGGTCTCGCCCGGGAAGCCGACGATGAAGGTCGAGCGGATGGTCAGGTCGGGGCAGATCTCGCGCCAGCGCGCGGATGCGCTCGAGCGTCTTCTCCTGCGCGGCCGGCCGCTTCATGCGCCGCAGCACGTCCGGGCTGCGCGTGCTGGAACGGGATGTCGAGATAGGGCAGCACCTTGCCCTCCGCCATCAGCGGGATGACCTCGTCGACATGCGGGTAGGGATAGACGTAGTGCAGCCGCACCCAGACGCCGAGCTCGCCGAGCGCGCGGGCGAGATCGAGGAACTTCGCGCGCACCTCGCGGCCCTTCCACGCGCTCGCCGCATATTTGAGGTCGACGCCGTAGGCCGAGGTGTCCTGCGAGATGACCAGCAGTTCCTTGACGCCGGCGGCGACCAGCCGCTCGGCCTCGCGCAGCACGTCGGCGGCCGGCCGCGAGACCAGATCGCCGCGCAGCTTCGGGATGATGCAGAAGGTGCAGCGGTTGTTGCAGCCCTCGGAAATCTTCAGATAGGCGTAGTGCCGCGGCGTGAGCTTGATGCCCTCCGGCGGCACCAGGTCGAGGAACGGATCGTGCCGCGGCGGCACCGCGCGATGCACCGCCTCGAGCACGCTCTCGTATTGCTGCGGGCCGGTGACCGCGAGCACGTTCGGGATAGCGCTCGGTGATCTTCTCCGGCTCCGCGCCCATGCAGCCGGTGACGATCACCTTGCCGTTCTCGGCGAGCGCCGTCGCCGATGGCGGCGAGCGATTCCGCCTGCGCGCTGTCGAGGAAGCCGCAGGTGTTGACGATGACGAGGTCGGCGCCGTCGTGCTCGCGGGCGAGCTCGTAGCCCTCCGCGCGCAGCCGCGTGATGATGCGCTCGGAATCGACCAGCGCCTTGGGGCAGCCGAGCGAGACGAAGCTCACCTTCGGGGCGGTGCCTTTCGCTGTCCATCCCGCAGGGGCTACCCGAGCGGACACCGGCCCGCAAGCGGCGGGCGCTCCTTTGGCCCAAGGCACAGGCCCAGACGTCCGGCGCGCTATCCCCGCTGGCCGCGAAACGTCGCCGTCATGCCAACCGGCAGCGCCGTGACGGCGGGCGCCTGCCATGGGCGGCGCGCCGGCTCCGTAGCGATGCGCAGCGGGCCGCAGGCTGCACGGGGAAGGCCCGCGCCTCCGGCGCGGGGAGGCGCCTGGAGCGAGGTTCCCCAGGGCGGCCGCTCGCCGATCGTGAAGGTGTCGACATAAGCGCCGGCGCCCCGGTGCGCGGTGGCGCGAACAGGCAGCGATGCCACCGCGGGGGCCTGCCAGGCGCGGCGCGATGCAGGGTTCCGGTCTCGGCTGGACGTGGACATGCTCCGCCCTCGCTGGGTGATGGTGAGCCAGGTCGTGCCGGCTGCAAATGCCGTGGTTTTCGCGGCGTTTTGGAGCGTCCGGCACCAAAGTGATGCAAACTTATCACAGTCGCCGGCCGATGCGCAGGGGGCCATGAACCCGGCGCCCCCCCTGAATGACCAACACTCAGACGCCGCGCTCACGCGGCCAACCTGGGGCCTCCGATGTCGATGATGATCCCGCTGACCACGATCTGGATTATGGGCAGCCTGATCCTGCTGTTCGCCGGTCTTGTCGCAGGGACGGCCGAAGACTGACCGGAGGCCGCCGGCGGTGCGCCGCGCGCCGGGCAATCCTTCTTTTCACCTGCCGCCTCTCTGTTGACCCGCTGCCGCGACGGAAGGGTGGCCGAATGGCTCTAAGGCAGCGGTCTTGAATTTCTATGCCGTGCGAGATCGGCGCGTCGGGATGACAGTCGAGCGCGGCATCGTCACTGCCGGCGAAACAGTCGCTTTGTTCGTTCGAGCAAAGGTTCCCCGCCGTCGCGTGACCATGAGCCGCAGCGGCTCGCGCCTTCCAATGTGGAAAAGTGAGGCAGCGTCAGCAGGGAGGCTAGCCATGCCGCGCCTATCGCCTCAAGTCTTCGTCGTCCTCATCCTGGTTCTTATTCCGATCGCCTTCTTTTGGCTGTGGCTGCTTGCGGGTTATCCGGGCATGGCGGCCGCCCTGGTCACCATGGCGGTCTCAATTTCCCTCTACGTCCTCTTGCAGATACAGCACCCTGGGACGATCCAGTAACAACTGGAGAGCTGGGCCGCGCTGAGCCCCGGCATCACCCAAACAGCGGTGCATCGCCGGACTCCAGGCTCCAGGCGGCCAAATGTCGGCGAATCGTCGGTCGCGTCAGGGCCGCCCGCTGGCCCGGCGGGATCCAATGCGCGTTCGCCGAGCGCCACACGACTCACGTAGCCTGTTGCGGTCGAAGCGGCCGGGCCAGCGTGCCTTGACCGTCGGAACGTGCTCGACGGAATTGTCGTAAGGGACCAACGAAAGCAAAGGTTCACTGAGTCTTCGCGCGGCATGAAGGATGTGCCTCAACATTACTGCCAAGGCCGTTTCAGATGCCGATTGGGGCCCACGCCAATGACGCAACGTGGGCGGGTGACAATCCGGTGCCCAATTGCGTGCGACGCGTTTCTGACCGACGCTTGAGCTATTGATTGCACCATAGGGAAGGGTGGCCGAGTGGTTTAAGGCAGCGGTCTTGAAAACCGCCAGGGGGTGCAAGCTCCCTCGTGGGTTCGAATCCCACCCCTTCCGCCAACGATGGTTGCGCGGTGTTCGCCACCAGGCAAGGCATTCTCGTCAGATTGTTCGGAATTATTTTTTTCAACCTAAAATCCAGGGCGAAACCGCCGCCGATGATGAAAGCTCGTGGGGTGGTCGCATCGGCGGCACGTACGTGTGACGGCCACTCGCCCGAAACGTGCTAGCAATGGGAGAGGCCCCCTGACCAGATACGTCGAAGGTCCACGCTATAGTCGAAGATCCCCAGACTTTGGCAGTTGCATCGACCGCTTTAACGCTTCTCCCTTAAACGCTTCTCCCTTACTTTTTTGAGAAATTCCTCGAACAGCCGCAATCGGACTGGATTGCTGGCGATCCACCTTTTGTTCCCGCCGGCCATTTTAACCTTCTTCTGCAGAGCAGGGGGCGGTTTGGGATTGTCGTCGGTCAAGCCATCGCTGCGAAATGCAACCGCACACATCGACAGGAAGGATCTAATTTGTTTATGGAACTTACTGCGTCCAGTTTCGCTCGCAACATCGTCATCCCATCGGTTCCTTCGCGAGTTATCGGGTTGATGCGCCGGATGGTCGGGGACCTCCCACCTTGTTCCACGATCACTAATGAAAATCTTGGTGTGGGCGCCGATATAACTGCCACTCCCCATTGGATCAGCTCCTTATTTTGCAGCAAGACCAGCAACCATTGCGGCGCGTCGCATCAAAATCCATGGCGGGTATTTTGGGGGGATTAGAGCTTAGTCGGGTGTCAACCGAACCGGTTACAAGCCAGGATTTGATGAGGCCACCAAGGAAATAGAGTTGGCTCCATTGATAACAGTAGCGGACTCGACGGCCCCGGTCTGCTTCTTATTCTACGCCTGACGCTGTTCGCCCTTACATCGTCGAGGTCTAGACGGGTAGCAGCCAGCGAAGATGACGCGGCGCTGATGCGGCCGTTTGCGGCGAGATAGGACTCTCAAAAATTTGCGCCAATCAACTAAATATCCCCAGCACGTAGGGCGGAATAGCGTCGCGACGCAACGCGTATTCCGCCATCTTGGTGGTAGCGCAAAGCATCCCGGCTACGGCCCAAAATGCGCTCGCTGCCCTTGTTATTGCGCCAGGGGAGGGCGGCGGAATACGCGGCGCTCCGCGCCGCTATTCCGCCCTACAAGGTCACGGGCTATTCCGCACCACGGGCTACCGGGTTATCTTCCTCGATCGCTGACCGATATCGCCACAGGAGTGGCACCATGCGTACCATGCTGGCCGTGACGGTCTCGCTTTTCGCGCTTGCGTCGGTTCAGGCCGCCGAGCTGAAGGTGCTCAGCGGCAACGGCGCGCGTGCGGCGGTGCGCGAACTGTGCTTGCAGTTCGAGCGCGCGAGCGGACACAAGGTCGGCGTCCACTTCGAGGTCAACGCGGCGCTCGCACGCAAGATCGAGGCGGGCGAAAGCTTCGACGTCGCCGTGCTCAATCCACGGCCGCTCGATGCCCTGATCAAGCAGGGCAAGATCGTCGCCGACTCGCGCGCGGTGATCGGGCGCATCGGGCTCGGCGCGGCGGTGCGGGCGGGGGCGCCCAAGCCCGACATATCGACGGTTGCCGCATTCAAATCGGCGATGCTCGCCGCCAGGTCCGTGGCCTATCCCGGCGCGGGCGCGAGCGGCATCTATTTCGCGGGCCTGGTCGAGCGGCTCGGCATCGGCGATCAGATGAAGCCGAAGATGCGGCCGATGGCGGCGGAGGACACCGTCGAGGTGGTGGCGCGCGGTGAAGCCGACATGGTGGTGGTGGTCGCCTCACGCATCGTCGGCGTGCCGGGCGTCGAATTCGTCGGCCTCATTCCGGCCGAGGTGCAGACGATTATCGGCTTCACCACCGGCGTGAGCAGCGCCAGCAGGGAACCGCAGGCCGCGCGCGCGCTCGTGCGCTATCTCACCGCGCCGGCGGCCGAGCCGGTGCTGCGCCGGGCCGGCATCGAGCCGTTCGTGGAATAGCTCGCAGCGAGCGTCGCCGCCGCGATCAACAATCTCCTCGCGGTACTCAACTGCGCTCCAAGGGTGAGGGATACTAACGCTGCTCCCAACCGCTACCGCCGGATTGTCCGCGGCCGCAAGCGTTTCAACCGCCTTGAGGCCCGTCACATCGCTGGCGTCGCGGTCGCGCGGTCACTTCCACAGTCCGTACACTTCCCATTTTTGTTCCGGTATGAGAGGGCCTGTCGCAGCCAATGTTCCCGCGCAGGTTACGACCGCAAGAGCCAGGCCAAACTGTCCATAGCGACGGAAGATTCTCGTTCGAATCGCGGTTCGCAAAACGGCTGTCTCCCGGTTGGGTGGAACGATCATTATTGGGACAGCATCGAGCAAAAGTGTGATGGTAGTATCAAAAGAAAGCAGCCGTGGCATATCGGCCACGGACAGGCCTAAGCTGCAGATCGCCGCGCGGACGCGCGCTCCTTACGCGCCCGCAACCGGCGCGAGCGCGGGACGCCGCCGGATCAGGTCGGCCGCCTTCTCCGCGATCATGATCACCGGCGCGTTGATGTTGCCGCCGACCAGGTCCGGCATCACCGAGCCATCAACCACGCGCAGCCCCAGCACTCCGCGCACGCGCAGCTCGGGATCGACCACCGCCATCTCGTCGCCATCCGGCCCCATCTTGCAGGTGCCCAGCGGGTGATGGACGGTGACGCCGGTGGCGCGAATGTGGGCGTCGATCTCGGCATCGGAATCCTGCCCGGCTTCCGGGGCGAGCTCCTTGCCGGCGAACGCAGCGAGCGCGCGCTGGCGTCCGATGGCGCGGACCATCCTGACGCCCGCGCGCAGCGTCTTACGGTCGTTGTCCGTCGACAGGAAGTTCTGGCGGATGCGCACCGGCCGCGCGGGGTCGGACGACGTCAGGTCGAGCGTGCCGCGGCTTTCCGGCCGCAGCAGCACCGCCCGGCAGGAAAACGCATCGAGGAACGGCTTGCGGAACGGCGGCAGGTAGGGCGCGGCCCACATCGGCGCCGCGCCGAACAGCAACTGGATATCGGGCAGCGCGCCCGCGCGCGCGCTCTTGAGGAACGCGGTGATGCCGCCCGGCGTGTCGCTGGTCAAGCCCTTGCCGAACAGGTAGGTGCCGGCGAGATCGAGCGCGATGCGGTCGAGCCGCATCTTGCGCAGGAACGGCCCCGGCTCCTTGCGGCTGTAGGTGACGGCGGCCGACATATGATCCTGCAGATTCCGGCCGACGCCTTTGACCTCCGCCTTGACGGCGATATCAAATCGCCTGAGCTGCTCCGGATCGCCGATGCCCGACAGCATCAGCAGTTGCGGCGAGTTGATCACCCCGCCGCACAGTATGATTTCCCGTTCCGCATGCGCGGTCACGGCGTGGCCGTTGTGGCGATAGTCGATGCCCGTGGCCCGGCCGTTCTCAATCCGCAGCCCGGTCGCCAGCGCGCCGACCTCGACCTGCAGGTTCGCCCGCGACAGCGCCGGCTTGAGATAGGCGGCCGCCGCGCTGCAGCGCCGGCCGTCGCGGATGGTCAGCTGGATCGGCGCGAAGCCTTCCTGCTCGCGGCCGTTGTAGTCCTCGACCGCCGGATACGACGCCTCCCGGCCGGCCGCCGCGAAGGCGTCGATGAGCGGATCGGCATAGCGGGTGTATTGCGTCGTGAGCGGGCCGTCGGTGCCGCGAAACGTGTCGGCACCTTTCTCCCAGGTCTCCTGGCGGCGGAAATAGGGAAGCACGCTGGCATACGACCACGCCGGCAAGCCGCCGGCGGCCCAGCGGTCATAGTCGCCGCGGTTGCCGCGCACGTAGGCCATGGCATTGATCGAGGAGGAGCCGCCGATCACCTTGCCGCGCGCGCATTCGATCCGCCGGTTGTCCATCTGCGGTTCCGGATCGGTGTAGTACAGCCAGTCGTGCTGCTTGTTGAGCAGCATGCGGCCCCAGGCGAAGGGGATGTGGATCCACGGATCGCGGTCCCATCCGCCGGCCTCCAGCAGCAGGACGCGGGTGCCGGCGTCCTCGCTCAGCCGGTTCGCCAGCGTGCAGCCGGCCGACCCGGCGCCGACGATGATGAAGTCATAGGTGTGCCGGTCCGGCATTGAATCCGACTGCAATTCGCGTTTGATTGTTCGAGGCTAACTTTGCGATACACCATGTCAAGCAGCCCCGAGCGCCGCAGCCGATGCGGCGCCTGCCAGGTGGGAGCGTCCGATGATCTTGCTGTCGAACGGTGGAACCAACATTCAGCGCGCCGGGACGTCGTCCGACACGATCCTGGTCGGCACCGTCGACGGGATATTCCTGCTGGAGCGCTCTGCCCGGCAGTGGGTCGTCAAGCACCGCGCGCTGCAGGGCTGCTTCGTCAGCGCGGTCACCGCGCTCGACGACGGCACCCTGTTCGCGGCGACGCACGGCATCGGCGTCGCCCGCAGCACGGACGGCGGCCACACCTGGTCATGGATCAACGAAGGGCTGACCCATTTCGACCTATGGTCGGCGCGCGCCGGCCGCCTCGCCGGCCGCGACGTCGTGCTGGTCGGATCGCTGCCGGCCCATGTCTACATCAGCGAGGACAAGGGCGGCACCTGGCGCGATCTGCCGGCGCTGCGGCGGGTGCCGAGCGTGCCGCAGTGGCGCTTCCCGCCGCCGCCGCGCATCGGCCACGTCAAGGACATCGTCATCGACGGCGACCGCCTGATGGTTGGAGTCGAGATCGGCGCGCTGCTGGTGTCGCGTGATTTCGGCGAGACCTTCACCGAGTTGCCGGTCGATCCCGATCCGGTCGAGTGCGACATCCATCGCATCATCGTCAATCCGCAGCGGCCCAAACGCATCATCATCGCCAACGGCATCGTCGGCGTCATGACCAGCGACGACGACGGAGCGACGTGGCGCAAGAATCCCATGCCGCCGAACGGCAACTATCCCGACGCCGTGGTCGTGCATCCCGACCAGCCGGACCTCGTGTTCCTGACGGTGGGAACCGGATGGCCGTCGCATTGGTTCCGGCTCGGCCGCGCGCGGGGAAAGATCGTGCGCAGCCGGGACGGCGGCAACAGCTGGGAGCGGCTGCTGGGCGGCTTGCCCGACGGCCAGCGCGCCGTGTTCAGCGCCCTGACGATCGAGGCGTGGCGCGACGGGTACGGGCTTTATGCTGCGGACACCGACGGGCTCGTGTTCGAGAGCCTCGACGGCGGCGACACCTGGTCGATCATTGCCGACGTGGCGCCGGTCTCCAAGGGCGAGTTCTATCGCGGTCTCGCCAAGGATCGCAGCAAGCTCGCCGACGTGGACGACATCGTCGTGAGCGAGGCTGCCGCCAAGCGGCTCGCGTCGGTCATGTAGGGCAGGGCGCAATCCGGCACGGCGGCCTCTAGGGCCGGGACGGGTTCTGGTTCTTCAGCCAGTTTTCCAGATACCGGTACGCCAGCACCCGATCCGTTTCGTTGCTCTGCGCCACGGCTTCGGCGTAGGCCTCGGCAATCCATTTGTCCGCCGGCGCAATGGCGCTGTCCTTCGCGATCGTCAGCCAGAACAGGCCGAGCGCGGCCTGCCGCGGGATTCCGTCGCCCTTGAGCAGGCTGGCGCCGAGCAGCGCCTGGGCGCGATACTCGCCTTTGAGCGCGGACAGCCGCAGCCAGCGCGCCGCCTGCAGCGCATCCTTCGGCGCTCCCTTGCCCTCGAGATAGAGCCGGCCGAGATGATATTGCGCGGCGGGATCGGCGTAGTAGGCCGCCGCATAGCGGAACATCTCGAACGCAATCTTGGGATCGGGCGCGACGGCCTCCGGCACGCCGTCGAGATAAAACAGCCCGAGCGTCACAAACGCATCGGCCACGAAGCGCGCCTCGGGAGATCCCGGGCTTTTTTCGGAATGCTGGTCGGTCAGGCGGCGGAAATATTCGAACGCGCGGACCTTGCTCGCCTGAACGCCGTCGCCGTCCGCATACATCCGCCCGAGCCGCCAGATGGCGCGCAGGTCGCCGCCGCGGGCTTCCCGTTCGAGCTTGGCGATCGGGGCAGCCGGCAGATCGACGACCGGCGGCAATCGCGGCGCCATCGGCAGCGGCGCCGGGAGCGGAGATTCCGGAACGGAGAGCACGCCCTTGCCCTCGTTGGGGATGCTCTGAGCATTCGCGGCCGGCGCATGCAGGCACGCCATCGACACAAGCATGATGAGCGAGGCGCGCGGCATCGTGGTTGGTCCGCTGAACATTGAGCGATCGAGCATAACGGCGGCGACCGGCTGGCGCCATGGGCGGCGCGTTGTTGCGGGTCTCGGTCGCGCGTACGGCATGCGCCGGCGACACTCGGGCGCATTGGGCTGCCCGCACGCCGCCATGGGTTCGACATGGTTTTTGCACGATTGGCTTCGCGCGGGCCTGCCAAGCCGATTTTTCGCACGGATGCTTGGCAAGTGCGGGTTAAGCCTGTCGTCATCCTTTGGGTTGCGCGCCGAAGCGAACGCCACAATTCAGACCCACCCGTGCGACAATAACCTTGCAAGTATTGGAATGCGGCCGAACCCACAGAGCGTCCACGGTCGAATGCCAGGGCGACATAGGGCGACTGATGCAACGGTCCCGTCCAAGGACAATCGAAACCAAACCTGCTTCCCAAGAGAGGAGTTCTGAATGAGCCCCCGTATCGTTATCGCAGCCTTGACCCTCGCCGTGATCGGCATCGCTTCCGCGCCGGGCTATGCGCAGTCACCCGAAGACAGCGCCAAAGCCAAGGCCGCCGTTCAGCCGGCGTCCGAAAACGCCACCGCCGGCGCGATGGCGGCGCCCGTCGATCCCAGCAAGGCCGGCAAGGCCTCGGTCGCGCGCGCAGACGATCCCAGTGCCGGCAAGGCGTCGCTCGCCAAGCCGATCCCCGCGGGCACGCGCTAACATCGTTCGCGAGTTTGTGCGAAAGCCGGGTCAGGCCCTCGGGCCCAACCCGGCTTTCGCTTGATTCGCCGTTCGGATCGAGAGCCGCGCTAGGCCCGACTCCGACGATCTACGGATTGAGGTTCCAGGTGAACGTGCCGACTTCGGTGAAGTAGCCCGAGAACGATTTGAGCAAATCCGGCGGGCACTGGTATTGCGGATTGATCACCCGCTCCATCGCCCCGTGCACGATGCAGAATCGCTTCGGGCTGCCGCCTCCGCCCCATTGGATCGCCTGCCTGAAATTGGCGCCGTAAAAATACACCCAGCCGTACCCCACGTACGTGGTATTCGTGCATTGCCCCGGCTGGACGGTCCACCAGCCTTTGATGACATATTGCCCGTTCTGAAGCCCGGTGACGGCGACGTCGGCCAGGATGTCGGTGTTGTTGCAGACCCGGATCAGGGACTGCTGACTTTTCGCTTCCCCGGCGCCAATCGTTATCGTCGCCAGCAGGCCGAATAGAACCGACAGTGCCCAGTTCGCCGTCCGCATGGCCAAGCTCCCTCAATTTCTTGCCGTGGCGCGAGAATGGTATGGATTTGCCATGGCGACAAGCCTGTTTTTGCTCTTCGGCGCGGCGTAAACCTTCGTCCTGTCATAGATTTTTCATCGATGCCCGGCACCGCGGCCCGCCACCGTGATCCGCTCGCGTGGCCACGGATCGGCAGCACGCCGGCGACCGGTGCGAAACCGCGCATTTACCAGCCCACCGAGCAGAATCGCACGGCCCCAATCCCGCCGCGATCGACCGGCGATATGCTGTGGACAAGTGGGTTGGGGGACTGGTCGCAGCCGGTACATACGGGCGCGGCCGATTTTGCCATTCAATCCGTCTCGCTGACTGCCGCGGCCGCTGGCCTGGAGGCAGCGCCGAGTTCGGATCATGGTCGGGGGTCGCGGGGACACGATGGGGCGGCAGATCGCGGGGACGAGGCTTGGCCGCATCGCGCGCATTGGCGCCGCTACGCTCGGCTCGCTCGTGCTCGCCCATTGTTCCGGCTCCGAGCTGTTCAAGACCTCCAACTATAGCCCGCGCGTCGTGGAAGAAGGCGATCCGGTGCCCAAGGGCGGCGGCCGATACAGCGTCGGCAAGCCCTACAACATCAACGGCCGCACCTATTATCCGGCCGAGAATACCTCCTATCGCGCGGAGGGCATCGCCTCGTGGTACGGCCCCGATTTCCACGGCCGCCAGACCGCGAACGGCGAGGTCTACGACATGCACGCGATCTCGGCCGCGCATCCGACGATGCCACTCCCGAGCTACGCCCGCGTCACCAATCTGGAGAATCGCCGCTCCATCATCGTGCGCGTGAACGATCGCGGCCCTTACGCCCGCAACCGCATCATCGACCTCTCGATCGGAACCGCCAAGGCGCTGGAATTTCACGGCAAGGGGCTCGCCCGGGTCCGGGTCGAGTATGTCGGACGCGCGCCGCTCGAAGGCAGCGACGACCAGATGCTGCTGGCGACACTGCGGGACGGCGCGCCCGCGCCGGCGCCCTCGCGTGTGATGGTCGCTTCCGCACGGCCGTTCGTCCCCGCCACGGCCCGCGACGGTCGTGCGCTCGGCGCAACGGCGGGGCGTGGAACGGTGACGGCGGCAACGGGCGAGGGCGGATCGCGGCGTCGCACGAGCCTCGCCGTCGCGCAGCCGGTGGAACGCGCGCCGGCTACCGAAGAGGGGCCGCCGATGGCGGCCATCGGCAGCGGCTTTGCGCCGCGCGCCGATGGTGCGCTCGGCCTGATGAGCGGGCGCGGCCTTTACTGAGGGTCCCAGGCGCGCGCTCCGAAGTGCGTTCCAAGCCGTTGGCGCCCTGCGACAATTGCCGCGGGAGGAAATGCGGCTTGCGCCATCGTTTTGACGCCCTACGCTGGGAACTTGGTGCCGGGCGGAAATGGGTATATGGGCGGCTGGCTTGGCCGGGCTTGAGTCATCCGTGAGGACCATGCGTGCAATGTTGAGCAATGCGCTGCGCTCGCGCCTCGGCCAGCTGGCCTTGGCGGGCGTATTGGTTTGCGCGGTCGCCTCCGCGCTTGCGGCGCCCAATCCGGTCTCGGGACCCAAGCAGGCCAATCCGATCGCGGGTGCGCCAAAAGGCGGCGAGGGCCATCAAACCGCCGCGCCGCACGCCATCGTGATCGAAGCCGAGAGCGGCAGCGTGCTGTTCGAAAAGGCCGCCGACGATCTGGTGCCGCCGGCCAGCCTCTCCAAGCTGATGACCGCGGAAGCGGTGTTCCACGAAATCAAGGAGGGCCGGCTCAAGCCCGACACCGAGTTCAGCGTCAGCGTCAACGCCTGGCGTACGGGCGGCGCGCCCTCGCGCACGTCCAGCATGTTCATCGCCATCAACAGCAAGGTTTCGGTCGACGATCTCCTCCACGGAGTCATCATCCAGTCGGGCAATGACGCCTGCATCGTCCTGGCGGAGGGAATCTCCGGCAACGAGAACGAATTCGCCGACCTGATGACCAGGCGTGCGCGCGAAATCGGACTGACCAAATCGACGTTCGGCAATTCGACCGGTCTGCCTCACCCGCGGCAACTGGTGACCGCGCGCGAACTCGCCAAGCTCGCGCAGCACATCATCAAGACCTATCCGGACTATTACAAATATTACAGCGAGCGCGAATTCACCTGGGGCAAGATTCGCCAGCAGAACCGCAACCCCTTGCTCGCGCTGAACATGGGCGCGGACGGCCTGAAGACCGGCTACATCAAGGAGGCCGGCTATGGCCTCGTCGGCTCGGCGGTGCAGGGCGGCTTGCGCCTGATCGTCGTGATCACCGGGCTGAAGTCGGAGAAGGAGCGCGCCGACGAGGGCCGCAAGCTGCTCGAATGGGGCTTCAACACGTTCCAGTCCGGCCTGCTGTTCGCCGAGGGGCAGGAGATCGCCGAAGCGAAGGTCTACGGCGGCGCCAAGGGCCATGTGCCGCTGGTGGCCGGGAAGGCCGTGCGGCTGATGGTTCCGCGCAATGGCCGCGAACGGATCGTCGCGCGCCTAGTCTATACTGGGCCGGTGCGGGCGCCGATCGAGAAGGGCCAGCCGATCGGCACGTTAAAGGTGTGGCGCGGCGACTTCCTGGCGCTCGAAGTTCCGCTGCATGCCAACGAGAGCGTGGGCACCGGCGGGCTTCCGCAGCGCGCCTTCGATGCCGCCACCGAATTCGTGATCGCTCTGGTCCGCGCGGGCCTGCAGCGGCTATAGTGCCGGCGTTGATCGAATACCCGCGAATGCGCAGGATATCGTCGCCGTCGCGGGCAGTTTTGCAGGCCAGGCGGTGGGGCGCATGGCCTGATTGACCGGGCAAGCGCGCGTGAGCGTCGCTTGGCTGGCGACAAGGTGCGGCACGGCAATATGCGCGGACGGTTCATCACCTTCGAGGGCGGCGAAGGCACCGGAAAGTCGACCCATGCCGCGCAACTGGCGGATCGGCTCAAGGGCCTCGGCATCGCCGTCGTATTCACCCGCGAGCCGGGCGGTTCGCCCGGCGCGGAGGCGATCCGGCACGTGCTGCTGTCCGGTGCGGCCAAGCCGCTCGGGCCGGTGACCGAGACGATCCTGTTCGCGGCGGCGCGCGACGATCACGTGCGCAATACCATCGAGCCGGCGCTGGCGCGCGGCGCCTGGGTCGTCTGCGATCGCTTCATCGATTCCACCAGGGTCTACCAAGGCGTCCTGGGCCATGTGGACGCGCAATTCATTCATGCGCTGGAACGCACCACCATCGGCGATCTCAAGCCCGATCTCACCTTCATTCTCGATGTGCCGGCCGACGTCGGCCTCGCCCGCGCCGGCAAGCGACGCGGCGAAGGGGCCGCCGACCGGTTCGAAGGGGAGTCGAGCCATTTCCACGAAGAGCTGCGCGAAGCCTATCGGCTGATCGCGCTCACCGAGTCCGAACCGCTGCGTGCTGATCGACGCCACCGAATCCAAGCCCCAGGTCGCGGAGCGGATCTGGAAGGTGGTGAACGAGCGGCTCGATCCGACGAGTGCACCGGTCGCGCTGATGGATGCCGCGGTATGAGCGCGGCCGGCGACGATGCCGAGGCGCTGCATCCGCGGGTGACCAACGCCCTGTTCGGTCACGTCGAGGCCGAGCGCACGCTGCTCGACGCCTATCGCGGCGGGCTTCTGCCGCATGCCTGGCTGCTCGGCGGGCCGGCCGGCATCGGCAAGGCGACGCTGGCCTATCGCATGGCGCGCTTCGTGCTCGCTCACCCCGACCCGCGCGCAGCGGCCGTGCAGGCCGCGGCCTCGCTGCAGGTGGATGCCGATCATCCGGTGGCGCGGCGCATCGCCGCCCAGGCGCAGGGCGATCTCCTGGAACTGGTGCGCACAATCAACGAGAAGACCGGCAAGCTCTACCAGGACATCCGCGTCGACGACGTGCGGCGCTCGGTGACGTTCTTCGGCTCGACGGCGGGCGAGGGAGGCTGGCGGGTGGCCATCGTCGACTGCGTCGACGAGCTCAATCCGTCCGGCGCCAATGCGCTGCTGAAGATTCTGGAAGAACCGCCACGCCGCGCGCTGCTGCTGCTGGTGAGCCATTCCGCCGCGCGCGTGCTGCCGACGATCCGCTCGCGCTGCCGCCTGCTTGCGCTGCGGCCGCTGTCGGCCGCCGACGTCGCACAAGCCGCCGCAGCAGCGATCGGAAAGAGCGCGGAGGAGGGCGATATCCAGGCCGCCGCCGCGCTCGCCGAAGGCAGCGTCGCGCGCGCGCTGGCGCTGCTCGACGGCGATGCGCTGGCCCTGCGCAATCGCATCGTGGAATTGCTCGAACGGCTGCCGGCGATCGATCCGCGCGCGCTGCATGCGCTGGGCGATCAGCTCTATGGCACCGACGTGCGCACGCTCGCGGCCTTTCTCGATGCGGTCAATGCCTGGCTCTCGCGCCGGCTGTCGGACGGACCGTTGCCGCGGCTCGCGCGCGTGGCGCAGGCGTGGGAGAAGATCAACCGCGCAGCGCGCGAAGTCGAAGAATACAATCTCGAGCGCAAGCCATTGGTGTTCAACGTATTCGGGTGGCTGGCCGACGCCGCGCGGGCATGATGCCGGTGCGTCCGCCGTTCTCAGATTGTGCGGCAGGCGAAAGGGTCCCTCCGTATTTGATGCTGTGGACGGTTCCTCCACCGGCGCGTGAGCGCCATGGATGTGGGTGCTGGTTAGAGCTCCCACGAATTCAGAGGAGCCAGATATGCAGTCAATCACAACAATCGGTCTCGACATCGCCAAGTCGGTGTTTCAGGTGCATGGCGTTGATGCTGGTGGCCAAGTGGTCGTCCGCCGTCAGTTGAAGCGTCGCTACGTTCTGGCGTTCTTTCAGAAGCTGCCGCCCTGCCTGGTTGGTATCGAAGCGTGTGCATCCTCGCACCATTGGTCGCGTGAACTCCAGGCTCTTGGTCATACTGTACGGCTGATGCCGCCAGCCTATGTGAAGCCTTACGTCAAACGGCAAAAGAACGATATGGCCGACGCTGAGGCCATCTGCGAGGCAGTCACCCGAGCCAATATGCGGTTTGTGCCAACCAAGACGCCTGAGCAGCAAAGCGGACTGATGCTTCATCGCACGCGCCATCTCTTCATCCGCCAGCAGACCGCGGTGATCAATGCGATCCGAGCTCACCTTGCCGAATTTGGTATCGTCGCACCCGTAGGACGAAGAGGTGTCGAAGAGCTGCTCCATGTTGTCGCCGACCGAAACGACAAACGGGTGCCTGAGATTGTGCGCGCATGTCTTGCCGCACTGGGCAATCAGCTGCTCAGCCTCAAGGAGCAGATATTGGCCTTCGATCGAATGATCATGGCCTGGCACCGGTCCAATGAGACGAGTAAGCGTCTTCATTGCATTCCTGGCGTCGGCCCGTTGCTGGCCACTGCGCTGGTCGCGAGCGTCGCCGCCCCAAATGCCTTTCGATCAGGTCGCAACTTCTCGGCCTGGATCGGACTGGTCCCCAAACAGCACTCGAGCGGAGGTCGGGCCAGGCTGGGCAGTATCAGCAAACAGGGGGATCGCTATCTGCGCAGCCTGTTCGTGGCCGGCGCACTCGCCGTCATCCGCTATGCCAAGCTCCATGGTACCAAGTATCGGCCCTGGGTCGCAGCATTGCTGGCACGGCGGCCGACCAAAGTCGCTGCCATCGCGCTTGCCAACAAGCTAGCCCGAATGGCCTGGGTATTGATGGCTAGGGGCGAGCGATACAATTATCCGGCCGCGCTGAGGGTCTGACGAGATCGCGCCAAAGTACCGTGGCGTGATGTGAAGGTTGGGAGGGCGAACAGCACGTAATGCAGAGCCGGTCGATCCGGCGATCAGGACAACCCACTCGGGCCAGAGCATTGTCGAATGCGGGTTTTTGACCGGGACCTGCAGCATGCGCAGGCGCTCCGGCGCAATCCCGGGCGGCCCGGCGATCGATCGTCCGACCACGCCGCTGCCCGCGAAAAACGCCAGCACCTGCTTGTCCTCTGCGGTTTTTGCGAGCTCGACCGTCGTTGGAACGTCCGGCAGGGCCGATTGCCGTTCGAGCGCGTTCTGGACGACGACGTTGACCATCTTGGTCTTCAGCCAGTCGCCGCCCACCAATCGCAGCGCGGCGACCGAACTGACGGCGCCTTCGACTTCCCCGCGCTGGAGGGCAAGGTGAACTTCCCGCGTTCCGCGGTATCCCAGGATCAGCTTGAAGCGCGCGCCGACGGTCATCTTCAGCAGTTCGGAGATGATGTTCACCGCCGTGCCGTCGGCCGCCAGGATCGTCTCGCGGTGTTTGAGGTCGGCGAGGCTCTTCACCCCCACCTTGTGCCAGAGGTAAAGGATTTCGATGTTCGGCGCGACGCGGCCGATCCAGCTGAACTTCGCGGCGTCGTATTGCAGACCCGGCGTACCCAGCACCTGGTCCTGCGCGACATTCTGATTGAGCACCGCCAATGCCGTCCCGTCATTCGGCGCGACGTTGAACAGGTAGTTGGCGCACACCAGCCCTTGCGCGCCAGGCATGTTGGAAACGATGACGGTCGGGTTGCCGGGGAGGTGGCGTCCGAGATGACGCGCAACGAGCCGGCCGTAGAAATCGTATCCGCCGCCGGGCGGGAAGCTCACGTAGATGGTGATGGTCTCGCCGCGGAAGAAATCGTCGTCGGCCTGCGCGTGCGCTTGTTGCGTCATGCAGCCGAGCAATATCCCCAGCAGCGCAGACAGGTAGTGTCGCAATCTTTTCGGCATGGATGGCCCGGTGGCGGCGACGACTGAACAGGCGCGAGCCAAAAGTAACCTCTGCAAGCAATTTAACGTCGCATACGTCCAGCCGCCCGTGCCGGGGCGGCGCGCCGATCGGAGCAGGCATGCGTCTTAGGGCGGCACGGCGGCTGCGCGCGCGCCCGCCATTGCAAACGCGCATACGGGAGCGCGAACGCAAGGCGGCCGCGATGCCGCGCCAAAATCCCGCGGCTTGCCGTTGCGGGCCGCCGTTGATACCTATCTGCCGAACATCGCTGATGGCCGGGCCTGTCCCGGCCATCCATGTCTTTGAATTTGCTTGAGTATTTTACAGATGGCCGACAAGCCGCGCTACTACCTCACCACCGCGATCGCCTATCCCAACGGCGCGCCGCATATCGGGCATGCCTACGAGGCGATCGCGACCGACGCGATCGCGCGCTTCAAGCGGCTCGACGGCTACGACGTCTTCTTCCTCACCGGCACCGACGAGCACGGCATCAAGATGCTGCAGACGGCGGCGAAGGAGAAGCATCACGCCGCGCGAACTGGTCGAGCGCAACGTGCCGCGCTTCCAGGCCATGGTCGAAGCGGCTCGAACTGCTCGAACGACGACTTCATCCGCACCACCGAGGAGCGCCACCATCGCGCCTCGCAGGCGATCTGGGAGCGCATGGCGAAGCCAACGGCGACATCTATCTCGACAAGTATTCCGGCTGGTACTCGGTGCGCGACGAGGCCTATTACGACGAGGACGAGACCACAGCTCGACGAGCAGGGCGTGCGGCTCGGCCCGCAGGGCACGCCGGTCGAATGGGTGGAGGAGGAGAGCTATTTCTTCAGGCTCTCGGCCTATCAGGACAAGCTGCTCGAGCTCTACGCGCGGTACCGAATTATCGTGCTGCCGAAGGAGCGCCTCAACGAGGTGCGAGCTTCGTCAAGGGCGGGCTGCAGGACCTTTCGATCTCGCGCACCACGTTCGACTGGGGCATTCCGGTGCCAGGTCGCCGGGCACGATCCCAAGCACGTCATGTATGTGTGGGTCGACGCGCTGACCAACTACATCACCGCGCGTCGGCTTTCCCGACACCGACAGCGCGGCAGTTCCGCCGCTACTGGCCGGCCGATCTGCACGTCATCGGCAAGGACATCGTGCGCTTCCACGCGGTCTACTGGCCGGCCTTCCTGATGTCGGCCGGGCATCGAGGTGCCGCGCCGCATCTTCTCGCACGGCTTTCTGTTCAACCGCGGGGAGAAGATGTCGAAGTCGGTCGGCAACGTGGTCGACCCGTTCGCGCTCGCGCGACGCCTACGGCGTCGATCAGCTGCGCTATTTCCTGCTGCGCGAGGTGCCGTTCGGGCAGGACGGCAACTACAGCCACGAGGCGATCGTCAATCGCATCAATGCCGATCTCGCCAACGACCTCGGCAACCTGGCGCAGCGCTCGCTCACCATGATCGCGCGCCAGCTCGGCGGCGTGCTGCCGAAGCCCGGCGCCTTCAGCGACGACCGACAAGGCGATCCTGGCCGCCGCCGACGCCATGGTCGGCAAGGCGCGCGAGGCGATGAAGACGCAGCAGCTGCACCAGGTGCTCAACGCGGTCTGGGCGGTGGTCGCCGACGCCAACCGCTATTTCGCCGGCGAGGCGCCCTGGGCGCTGGCCAAGACCGATCCGGCGCGGCAGGGCACCGTGCTCTACGTCACCGCCGAGGTGATCCGGCAGGTGGCGATCCTGGCGCAGCCGTTCATGCCGGCGTCGGCCGGCAAGCTGCTCGACCTGCTGGCGGTGCCGGACGGGCGAGCGCGACTTCGCCGCGCTCGGCGGCGCGCAGCCGCATCGCGCCGGGCGCGACGCTGCCGGCGCCCGCGCCGGTGTTTCCGCGCTACGTCGAGCCCGAGGCGAGCGCGCAGGCATGACCCCATGCTGGTCGACAGCCATTGCCATCTCGATTTTCCGGATTTTGCCGGCGAGCTCGACGCCATCGTCGGCGCGCGCGCGGCGGCCGGCGATCGGCCGCATGGTGACGATCTCGACCCGGGTGAAGCAGCACGCCGATCTGCTCGCCATCGCCGAGCGATTTCCGGACGTCTTCTGCTCGGTCGGCACCCATCCGCACAACGCGCACGAGGAGCTCGACGTCACGCACCGACGACCTCGTCGCGCGCGCCCGCCATCCCAAGGTGGTGGCGATCGGCGAGGCCGGGCTCGACTATCACTACGACTACAGCCCGCGCGACGCGCAGGAGCGCGGCTTCCGCAACCACATCGCGGCGGCGCGCGAGACCGGCCTGCCGCTGGTCATCCATTCGCGCGAGGCCGACGACGACATGGCGCGCATTCTGGAGGAGGAAACCGGGAAGGGCGCCTTCCCGGCCGTGCTGCATTGCTATCACCGGCGGGCCGGAGCTCGCGCGCGCGCGCGATCGCGCTCGGCCTGCTCGATCTCGTTCACCGGCATCCTGACGTTCAAGAAATCGGACGATCTGCGCGCCATCGCCGCCTCGCTGCCGGCCGACCGCTTCCTGGTCGAGACCGACGCGCCGTATCTCGCGCCCGGCCGCCTCGCGGCAAGCGCAACGAGCCGGCCTATGTGGTGGAGACCGCCAAGGTGCTGGCCGAGACGCGCGGCGTCGGCTTCGACGAGCATCGCCCGCCAGACCACCGACAATTTCTTCCGGCTGTTCTCCAAGGTGCCGCGGCCGCGGCCGGTGCAGACAGCTTCCGCAGTCGGCGCAGCGTGACCGCCGCATGACGCTGCAATTCACCATCCTGGGCTGCGGCTCGTCCGGCGGCGTGCCGCGCCCGGCGCTCGGCTGGGGCGCCTGCGATCCCGAACAATCCGAAGAACCGCCGCCGGCGCACGCTCGCTCCTGGTCGAGCGGCGCACCGGCGCCGGCGTGCACCCGCGTGCTGGTCGACACCTCGCCGGACCTGCGCGAGCAGCTGCTCGACGCCGAGGTCGACTGGCTCGACGCGCGTGCTGTTCACCCACGAGCACGCCGACCACACCCACGGCATCGACGACCTGCGCGGGCTGTTCATCAACCGCCGCAAGCGCGTGTCGAGTCTACCTCGACGAGCGCGACCTCGCAGATCATGCACGCGCGCTTCGGCTACTGCTTCGACGGCGCCGCCCGGCAGCGAATATCCGCCGATCGTGCGCGAGCATCGCCTGGAGGCCTACCGGGCCGTCACGATCGACGGGGCAGGGCGGCCCGATCACCGCCCTGCCCATCCTCCAGGAGCACGGCGACATCACCTCGCTCGGCTTCCGCTTCGGCGGCCTGGCCTATTCCTGCGACCTCAGCGGCCTGCCGGCCGACGAGCGTGGCGGCGCTCGCCGGCCTCGAGGTCTGGATCATCGATGCGCTGCGCGACACGGCCGCACCCGAGCCATTTCAGCGTCGCCGAGGCGCTCGGACTGGATCGAGCGCCTCAAGCCCGCGCGCGCGATCCTGACCAACCTGCACACCGATCTCGACTACGACGAGCTGCGCGCGCGGCTGCCGGCGCATGTCGAGCCGGCCTACGACGGGCTGACGCATCGACTGCCGGAGCCCGGGTCGCCGGGCAGGATTTCACGCCGATCAACGTCCTGCGGCGGTTTTCTCAAGCCGGCTGTGGGACCGCTCTGCAGCCGGCGGTTTCGTGCATGCGTAGATATATTCCATAATATACCTTATGCGAATCATGGAACCGCTCGGAACCGCAGGCGGCGTTGACGCTTGATCAACGCGCTGCCTACCGCGCGCTGCGCGTACCCGTCATTCCCTCCCTAACGCCGCACGAGGTGCCCCCGTGAGCACCAAGGTGAGAAAGCTCGAACCGCGCCGGATCGCCGCACGCCTGGATACGCCGACCGATCTGTCGGACGACGCCATCCAGGAGGTTTCCGCGGCGCTCAACGGCCTGCTGGCCGACACCTTTGCGCTCTATGTGAAGACCAAGAATTTCCACTGGCACGTCAGCGGCCCGCATTTCCGCGACTACCATCTGCTGCTCGACGAGCAAGCCGACGCAGATCGAGGCCAGCGTCGATATCCTGGCCGAGCGGGTCCGCAAGATCGGCGGCACCACCATCCGCTCGATCGGCCATATCGCCAAGCTCCAGCGCGTCAAGGACAACGACGAGGACTTCGTGCTCGCCGCGCGACATGCTGCGCGAGCTGATGACCGACAACAAGGCGCAGATCGAGAACATGCGCAAGGCGCACAAGCTCGCCGACGAGCACGAGGACGTGGCGACCGCGAGCCTGCTCGAGAGTCTTCATCGACGAGGCCGAGAAGCGCTGCTGGTTCCTGTTCGAGGCCAGCCGCGGCGCCGAGCAATCGGGCCATTGAAGCAAGGGCTCGGGCGCTGCCAATGCCACGATGGCCGGGCTTCGTGCCCGGCCATTCTTCGTTTTGAGGCTCGAAAGCGGTGGACGCCGCGGGTCGGCGGCGCGGCGGGCAATGGCTGGCGCGGCCATGATAGGGTTGTTACTCGCCCGCCAGCTGGAATTCCCGCATGACCCCTTCCCGCGACATCACCCGGCTCATCGAGATCATGGCGGCGCTGCGCACGCCCGGCACCGGCTGTCCCGTGGGACCTGGAGCAGAATTTCGCGACCATCGCGCCCTACACGCTCGAGGAAGCCTACGAGGTCGCCGACGCGATCGCGCGCGGCGACCTCGGCGATCTGCGCGAGGAACTCGGCGACCTGCTGCTGCAGGTCGTGTTCCATGCCCGCATGGCGCAGGAGCAAGGCGCGTTCGATTTCGGCGGCGTGGTCGAGGCCATCACCGAGAAGCTCGTGCGGCGGCATCCGCATGTGTTCGGCGATCGTGCAGGGCTTGACGCCGGATGCGGTCAAGGGGCTGTGGGAGCGCATCAAGACGGAGGAAAAGGCGCAACGCGCCGCCGGGCGCGCTTCGCCCGACCAGGCGGGCGCGCTCGCCGGCGTGCCGGTCGCGCTCCCTGCCCTGACGCGCGCGCTCAAGCTGCAGGCAGAAGGCCGGCAAGGTCGGCTTCGACTGGAACGATCCGCTCGCGGTGCTGGCGAAGATCCGCGAGGAAGCGGACGAGATCGAGGCCGACCTGACGGCCGGCAGGCGCACGGGCGCCGCCGCCGAGGTCGGCGACCTGCTGTTCGCGGTCGTCAACCTCGCCCGTCATCTCGACGCCGATCCGGAGGATGTGCTGCGCGCCACCAACCGGAAGTTCGAGCGCCGCTTCGCCGCCATCGAGCATGCGCTCGCCGCGCGCGGCAAGACCCCGCAGGACGCCAGCCTCGCCGAGATGGACGCGCTGTGGAACGCGGCGAAGGCCGCGGAGACCGACGGCGTCAAAGGGTGATCGCTTCCCGGCGGCCGGGGCTCGGCATGGCCGTACTGCAGGCCCGCCGCGTGCAGGAATTGCAAGTCCACGAACCGTTCGGGCGCCGGCAGCGGCGCCGGCAGCAATCCGCCCTCGCCCATCAGGGCGATCACCTGGCCAAGTCCCTGGAGATTGATCTCCGCCTGCCTGGGCAGCACGCCGCGGTCGGGATCGAGAAACAGCGCCAGCATTTCCCGGGCGATCTCCTCGGAGGCGCCGGCGGTTGCGACGACGGTCGCGACCACGCTCGCGCGGTTCTTCGGATCGCGGATGAACCCGAATGCCGAGGCGAGCGCACGGACATAGCGCACCATGGCCTCCCTGTTCGCCTGCGCGAACGAGCGGCGCACCGCCGTGACGGTGTACAGCAGTTCCGGCACCGGCCTCGGTCGAACGTCCGATGAGCCGGTAGCCTTGCGCGATCGCCTGCAGGTCCTGCGGCTGCCCGAGCACGACGGCGTCGCAGTCGCCCCGGCGCAGGCAGGCCCAGCGTCCGGATGTCCCCTCGATCACCCGTGCGGCGAACGCGCCGCGCCGCAGGCCGTGCATCGCCAGCAGCTTGCGGATCGACAACGTGATCGTGCCGGCTTCATCGGCGAGACCGACCAGCCTCCCCTTCAGCTCCTGGTAGGTCGCGATCTCCGGCTTGGCGATCAGGCTGTAGATCGGGTTGCTGAACTCGCCCGCGAGCGCCACCGCGTCGGAGCCCTTGAGCGCGGCGCGGATGAGGAACGGCGTGGCTACGTGAGTGAGGTCGACGCTGTCGTTATGCAGCGCATCGATCTGCCGTTCGGCGCCGCCCGGGATCGGGATGAGCACCTTGAGCCTGAGGCCCTCGCGGACAAAAAAGCCCTCACGTTCGGCCACCGTGATCGGGAGCGCGAAGATGCTGCGTGAGGCCGAGAATGCCTGCCCGTAACGCAGCGTCAGCGGCTCGCCGCAGGCATCCTGCGCGAAGCCCGCGCAGATAATGGTGACGATACCGATCGGGAAGCCAGCGAACCGTGCCATGGCCGGTTGCCCGCGACGGTCAGGGCGGCGCGGGCTGGAGCAGGCCGAAACGGGCGCGCACCCGGTCCGCATTCGCCGGATCGGCGCGCACCGTGACCGCCATCCGCCCGTCCTCGCCCAGCTTGCGTGCCATCACCTCGGTATGACGGTGGAGCCAGCTCAGGCCCGCGCCGTCGGCAACGTCCAGCGACAGGTCGAGCGTGATCCGGCTGGCTGCAAGCCGCGTCTCGATCTCGGCGGCGAGCCGGTCCAGCCCCTCCCCGCTGAGCGCCGAGACCACGACCGGCCCGCGCTCGGCCGGCTGACGCTCCGCCAGATTCCTGATGCGCTCGCGGCCGCCCGGGTCGAGGCGGTCGATCTTGTTCCACACCTCGATGAACCGCGCACCCTCCTCCGACCGAACTCCGAGCTGTCGCAGAATCTCCTCGACGTCGTGCGATTGCGCCTCGGTATCCTCATGCGACACGTCGCGCACGTGCAGGATCACGTCGGCTTCGATGACCTCTTCCAGCGTCGCGCGGAACGCAGCCACCAGCGTGGTCGGCAGGTCGGAGATGAATCCGACCGTGTCGGACAGTATGATCCGCAGCCCATTCGGCAGATCGACCGCGCGCAAGGTCGGATCGAGCGTGGCAAAGAGCATGTCGGCCGACAGCACGCTGGCCTGCGTCAGGCGGTTGAACAGGGTCGATTTGCCGGCATTGGTGTAGCCGACGAGCGCGACGATCGGGTACGGCACGCGCTTGCGGCTGTCGCGATGGAGCTTGCGCGTGCGCTTGACCTTCTCCAGTTCCGCCTCGATGCGCGCGATGCGTTCTTCGATCAGCCGCCGGTCGGTTTCGAGCTGGCTCTCGCCCGGGCCGCCGAGAAAGCCGAAGCCGCCGCGCTGGCGCTCCAGATGCGTCCACGAGCGCACCAGTCGGCTCTTCTGATAGGTCAGGTGGGCATGCTCGACCTGCAGCGCGCCTTCGCGCGTGCGCGCGCGCCGGCCGAAGATTTCCAGAATCAGCCCGGTGCGGTCGACGACCTTGGCGCCCCAGGCCTTCTCGAGATTGCGCTGCTGCACCGGCGAGAGTGCGCAGTCCATCACCACGACCCCCGCCTCCTCGCCTTTGACCAGGCCGGCGATCTCCTCGACCTTGCCCTTGCCGATGAAGGTCGCCGGGCGGATGCCGCCGACCGGCACGATGCCGGATGTCACGACGGTGAGATCGATGGCGCGCGCGAGCCCGACCGCCTCGTCGAGCTTGGCCTCGGGCGAGCGCGGCATGGCCTTCGCGAGCGCGCCCGTTCCGCTGTGCGGTCGACTGCGCGGATACGGTCCGATGACGATCGCGCGGCCAGTCTCCGAGCCCGTGCGCGGGCTCAGTCGGTCGGCGCTGCTGTCGAACCGGCGGGGCTCCAACTACG
Source organism: uncultured Alphaproteobacteria bacterium (assembly GCA_963755305.1). Lineage (GTDB taxonomy): Bacteria > Pseudomonadota > Alphaproteobacteria > Rhizobiales > Xanthobacteraceae > VAZQ01. The sequence continues at coordinate 162,278 of CAVWJL010000002.1, forward strand.
GTTTGTCCCCGGCCGGAGGCTCCTCGGCCCCTTCGAACAGCTGAATCGGATGACCCGGCATGATGGTCGAGATGGCGTGCTTGTAGACCAGTTGCGAATGCCCGTCGCGCCGCAACAGCACGCAGAAATTATCGAACCAGGTCACAACGCCTTGCAGCTTCACGCCGTTCACCAGGAAGATCGTGAGCGGCGTCTTGTTCTTGCGGACATGATTGAGGAAGGTGTCTTGCAGATTTTGTGCGCGTTCGGCCGCCATTGTCGTTGTTCCGCCTTTTGCTCGCGGGCCCTGCGAGCTTTATTGCCAAGTCGCTCTGCCCATCTTTCTTGGCTTTACCCCATGAGGACTTGGATTTGACCATTACAAGGCACGTCTATTCTTTGTGCAAGCACAAGTTGGGGGCATCGCATGCCCTCAGACGGGCAAAATGTCGCTTTCAGCCCCATTCGGCGTATCGGTGAAAGTCCCGCCGCAACGCGGTCGCGATCAGCCCCGGCGCGCCGTTGGCGACGGGGCGGCCGTCGATTCGGGTGACCGGCATGACGATCTGACTCGCGGACGTGACGAACGCCTCGCGTGCGCCGTGCGCCTCCGCAACCGTGAATGGGCGCTCCACCAGCCGCAGGCCCTGGGCGGCGATCACGTCGATCAGCACGCTGCGCGTGATGCCCCGTAAGATTCCGTTATCGGCCGGCCGGGTGACCACGTCGCCGTCGCGGGTGACGATCCAGGCATTGGTCGAGGAGCCCTCGGTCACGTAGCCGTCGTGGTCGACGAACCAGGCTTCCTTGGCGCCCTGCTCGCGCGCAGCCTGCTTGGCGAGCACGTTGGGCAGCAGCGACACCGATTTGATGTCCACGCGCTGCCAGCGGTTATCCGGCACGGTGATCACCGCGATGCCCTCGCCGGCCAGCCGCTCGTTGTTGTCGAGGTCGAGCGTGCGAGCGGTCACGACGACGCTCGGGGCGGTCCCGGTCGGCGGGAAGGCATGATCGCGCCGCGCCACCCCGCGCGTGATCTGCAGATAGACGATGCCGTCGCGTACCCGGTTGCGCGCGACGGTCTCGCGCAGGACGACGCCCAGCGCGGACAGCGACATCGGCATGGCGATGCGAAGCTCGTCGAGCGAGCGGCGCAGGCGCGCGAGGTGGCGCCGCTCGTCGATCAGACGCCCTGCGCGCACCTCGCAGACTTCGTACACGCCGTCGGAAAACTGGTAGCCGCGATCTTCGATATGGACGCTCGCCGCCTGCAGGGGCAGGTAGCGCCCATTCACGTAAGCGATGCGCGACATGGGGGCTCAGTCGATCCCGAGAGCCTTGAGCTTGCGGTGCAAGGCCGAGCGCTCCATCCCGACGAATTCGGCGGTCCGCGAAATGTTGCCGCCGAAGCGGCTGATCTGCGCCACCAGATATTCGCGCTCGAACACCTCGCGCGCGTCGCGCAACGGCAGCCCCATCAGGTGTTCCCCGCCGTCGCCGCCGGGCATGGACGGGACCATGGAGCCGACGTCCTGCGGCAGCATGTCGGCGTTGATCACGGCTTCCGGGTCGCCGCCGGCCAGGATCATCAGCCGCTCCACGTTGTTGCGGAGCTGCCGCACGTTGCCGGGCCAGTCGTGCGACTGCAGCACGGCCATCGCGTCGTCGCCGATCAGGCGCTGAGGCAGGCCGGTTGCCTGCGATATCTGCTGCATGAAATATTTGATCAGGTCCGGGATATCCTCGCGCCGCTCGGCGAGCGGCGGCACGCGCATCGGCACGACCGATAGCCGGTGATAGAGGTCCTCGCGGAACTTGCCGGCGGCGATCTCCGCCTCGATGTTGCGGCCGGTCGAGGACACGATGCGCACGTCGACCTGCACCTTGGCGGTGCCGCTGACGCGCTGGAAGCTCTGCTCTACCAGCACCCGCAGGATCTTGTTCTGGGTTTCGCGCGGCATGTCGGCGATCTCGTCGATGAACAGCGTGCCGCCGTGCGCCTCTTCCAGCGCGCCGACCTTGCGCGGCTGCGTAGGGTCGGACTGCTCGACGCCGAACAGTTCCAACTCCATGCGCTCCGGCATCATCGCGGCCGCGTTGATGACGATGAAGGGCCCGTTGGCGCGGGCCGAATTGGTGTGGATGCTGCGCGCCGCCAGCTCCTTGCCCGACCCGGACGGGCCGACGATCAGGATGCGGCTGTTGGTCGGGGCCACCTTCTCCACCGTCTGGCGCAGCTGGTTCATCGAGGGCGACTTGCCGACCAGCGTCGACGGCGAGAACTGCTTGAGGGCTTTGACCTCGCGCTTGAGACGGGAGGTTTCGAGCGCGCGCTGGGTCACCAGCACCAGCCGGTCGGCTTTGAACGGCTTCTCGATGAAGTCGTAGGCGCCCTGCTTGATCGCGGCGACCGCGGTCTCGATGTTGCCATGGCCCGAGATCATCACCACCGGCAGCTCGGGGTGCTGCTGTTTCATGCCGTCGAGCAACTGCAGCCCGTCGAGCCGGCTGCCCTGCAGCCAGATGTCGAGAAAAACCAGGTTCGGGCGGCGGCTCGCCACGTGGGCGAGCGCGTCATCGCTGTCGCGCGCCGTCCGCGTGTTGTAGCCCTCGTCCTGGAGAATGCCGGAAACCAACTCGCGGATGTCGGCTTCGTCGTCGACTATGAGGATGTCATCGGCCATGGCTACGCACCGGTTGCTAGTGACGGGGTCACGCTTTCACGAACGGGTTGGGTGTCGGGCGAGGCGACGGTCTCGGCCGCGAAGCGCAGCCGCATCCATGCGCCGCGCTGCCCGGGAATCTTGTCGGAGGCATCGCCGATATCGATCCGGCCGCCGTGGTCTTCGAGAATGCGGCCCACGATCGCCAAGCCGAGGCCGGTACCCTTTTCGCGAGTCGTGACGTAGGGCTCGAGCAGCCGGCTGCGGTTCTCCTTCGGCAGCCCGATCCCGTTGTCGATCACATCGATGACGATGTCTTCGCCATCGCGTGCGGCCGTGACCAGGATGCGGCCGCGGCCCAGTTCGGCCGGCGGCACGGCGGCGATCGCCTCCGTCGCATTTTTGATGATGTTGGTCAGCGCCTGGGAAATGAGCCGGCGGTCGAACCGCGCCGGCATCGGGCCCTCCTCGATCTCAACGTCGATATCGATATCCGCGTTGCCGACCCGCTGCAGGAACACGACCTGGCGCACGGCATCCGCCACGTCCTCGGCTTCCATCACCGGCTTGGGCATGCGCGCGAAGCGCGAGAACTCGTCCACCATGCGCTTGATGTCGTCGACTTGGCGCACGATGGTGTCGGTGCACTGCTTGAAGACCGGGTCGTCATCCTTGACCACGCTGGCGTATCTCCGCCGCAGCCGCTCGGCCGACAGCTGGATCGGCGTGAGCGGGTTCTTGATCTCGTGGGCAATGCGGCGCGCGACGTCGGCCCAGGCCGACGTGCGTTGCGCGGTTACCAGCTCGGTGATGTCGTCGAGCGTCACCACATAGCCGTGGTCGACCGTCCCCGATCGCTCGCTGGTGACCCGAACCGACAGATTGCGATCCTTGCCGCTGCGATGGATGGTCACCTGCCCCTGGACCAGGCGCTGCGCACCGGCGCGCGCGGTCGCGATGATGTCGGCGAGTTCCGGCACGATCTCGGGCATCGGCCGTCCGAGGGCGTCGCTCTCCGAGCAGCCGATCAGCCGCTCGGCCGACCGGTTGAGGATGCTGATGCGGTTTTCGGCATCGACGCCGATCACGCCGGCGCTGGCTCCCGCCAGGACCGCCTCGGTAAACCGACGGCGGCTGTCGATCAGGTCGCGCGCGCGTACGATGTCGTCACGCTGGGTGCGCAACTCCTGTGTCATCTTGTTGAAGGTCTCGCCGAGCTGTGCGAGGTCGCCCTCGGAGCGCCGGGTCGGCACTTGAACGTACAGATTGCCGGTCGAAACGACCTGAGCCGCCCCGATCAACCGGCGGATCGGCGCCACCAGATAATTGGCGAAGTTGAGCCCGATCCACACTGCCGATAAGAGAACGATCAGCGCGATCACCGTGTACATCAGGCCGAAGGCGATCTGCACTCCGACCCGGCGCGCTTCGAGATCGGCGTACTGGGCGACGCCCTCTTGCGTCGCCCGCAACTGCGCCAGCACCCGCGGGTCGAGCAGACGCGCGATGTAGAGATAGGTATCGGCATAGCCGCGCAGCTTGATGATGGCGGCGACATAGTTGGAATCGAGGAACATCGCCACCTGCGGCTCGGTGTCGTTGACCGAGGCGAGCACGTCCGGCGACGGCTTGGTGAAGGTCTTGCTGACCTGCGGCTCGACCGCCTGATCGACCACATTGAGGTCCTTGTCGATGAGCAGGACGGCCGGCAGTCCACGGACCGAGGCCTGGACGGCCAGGAACTGATGGAATTGATCGCGCGACTGTTCGAACATCGGCTTGGCGCGTGCGAGCTCGATGGCGATTGCGATCGAGTCGCCGCGCACGAACTGGACGTGCTCGCGCACATAGGCGTCCGCGACGATCAGCGAATTCTCGATCAGCGAATGGGTCTGGCGCGAGAACAGCCGGTCGAGCCCGCGATCGAGCGTGACGCTCGCCACCACCGCGACCAGGATGGCGGGCACCGCGGCAATGACCGAAAACAGCGCGACGATGCGCACATGCAGTCGCGCGGCGGCCCGCCCGCGCCGGCGCGCCTGGATCACCCGCCATACTTCGCGCCCGATCAGGCCAAGAAGCAGCGTCGCCGTGGTCGCGTTCACCAGCAGCAGCGTGACGACGATCCCGTGGGTCGGCGCGACCGGGGTAAGGCCCGCGAGCACGATGAAGGTGGTGAAGGCGGACAGCAGAGCCAGCGCGACCGCCGCGAGGCCGAGAGCGCGAACGACCGATCCGAGCGCAGGCGTTGCAGCCGTGGTCGGGAGCTCGGCGGCGGCAGCAGCTTGGCTAACGTTGGTCATCAACACGCTTCGCCCAGGCCGAAAAATAAGCGCAATTGCGCACGCCTGAACGCCCCCACTTCATTCATTGATGCTTTTATACAACAATGTTGCCGGATTGCGACTATTCCGGGGCGCAGAAACCGGCGGTGTGACCCAAAATCGGGTGCGCCGGTATTGGCCGATTTGGAACGCCAGGCGTCGTCAGCCAGCTCTGCCAGCGAGCCGATCTTTGAGCGATGACGGGCACTTGGCCGTCAAAGACCGACAATTTGGACGGCTAACGCACCGCCACGATGAACAGGCGCGGGAACCTCAGCATCACCTTGCCGTCGGATCGGGCTGGATAGGCACGGCCGATCTCTTTGGCGTAGTCCGCGACAAATCTCTCGCGCATGCCGGAATCGAGCGGCGCCAGGAACGGCCGCAGCGCCGAGCCCTTGAACCATTCGACCACGCCCGCGTGGTTCGCGATGATGTGATTGTAGTGGGTGTGCCAGATGTCGATGCGGCTGCACAGTGGACGGAGCAGGTCGTAATAGTCCTCCGGCCGCGGCAGGTCGTTGCGCGCGGCATTGGCCTGCGCGATCGCAGCCGCCCACGGGCCGGCCGCCGCGACCTGCTCCATCAGCAGAAGCGCGGGCTCGTTGGTGTTGTCCGGCATCTGCACGGCAAGCACGCCGCCTGCCGGCAGCGACCGCAGCAGCCGGGCCAGCACGTTGGGGTGATCCGGCACCCATTGGAACACGGCATTGCCGAACAGGAGATCGGTGCCGGGCTCCGGCATCCAGGTCGCAAGATCGCCCGCCACGAATGTGCAGCGTGGCAGCCGCTCGCGCGCCTGGCGCAACATGTCGGGCGAGGAGTCGAGCCCGGTGACGTGGGCGCCGGGAAACCGCTCGATCAGCAATTCCGTCGAGTTGGCGGGCCCGCAGCCGAGGTCGACCACGCGGCCGGGATTGTCGAGCGGCACCTGCGCCAGGAGATCGCGCGGCGGGCGGGTGCGCTCGTCCTCGAATTTGAGGTACTGCTTGGCGCTCCAGTCTTCGGCCGCGCGATGGGTGGGGGATGGGTCGGCCATTGCTGCGGACTTTCTGTGCAAAGACCCCAGGCTGTTTCTTTTGCTCCGGACCCGACAACGTCCCGGATGCATCGCCGTTATGCGTCATACGCCGCCACGCACCGCACCGCGCGTCGGCACGGCGAGCACCTGCGCGCTCCTGAGCCTGATGCCAGACGCGTCTTTCGCCGGCGGCGGAACGCTAGCTTGCGACCTTTTTCGGCTCCGTCAGCCACACGGCGAGAATCCATCCGATCCAGAGCGTCAGGAAATACATGGCGAGAAACACCGTCATGCTCAGGTTCGATCCCCAGCCTTCATATTCGATGAAACGCCCGACAAAAAAGGCTAATGCATCGCCTGCCGCCACGAAAGCCAAATACCAAATGATCAGTAACATCGTAATTGCCCTCAGCCGGAGTTGACCGCTGCTTCATATCATGCCGTAGCATAGCACAGTCCAGTCGTCATGTCCGAGCATCGACCTGGTCGCGCGGGGGCTGGGTCGGCGTGCCTGCTCAACTGCTGCCGCGGAACACCCGGATTTCCAGGTCGCGGATTTTCTTGCGCAGCGTGTTGCGGTTGACGCCGAGCAGGTCGGCGGCCCGGATCTGGTTGCCGCGGGTGGCCGCCAGCGTCACCGACATCAGCGGGTACTCGATCTCGCGCAACACCCGATGATAGAGACCGGGCGGCGGCAGCTCGTCGCCGAAGCGGGCAAAGTAGGCGGCGAGATGGCGCTCGACCGCGGCCGCCAGGCCCTCCTCGGCGCGCGGATCGTCCTCGGCCGACAGCACGGGCGGTTGGGCAAGCTCGGCGTCGATCACCGCCGCCGAAATGGTCTCCTGCGGATAGAGCGCCGCCAGCCGCCGCGCCAGGTTTTCCAGTTCGCGCACGTTGCCCGGCCAGCGATGGCGCTTGAGCCGTTCGAGCGCCTGCTGGTCGAGCTGTTTTGCCGGCAGCCCCTCACGCTCGACCACGGCGAAGAAATGCCGGATCAGGTCGGGCACGTCCTCGATGCGCTCGCGCAAGGGCGGCAACCGCAACGGCACGACGTTGAGGCGGAAGAACAGATCCTCGCGGAACAGCCCCTGCTGGATGAGGATGCGCAGATCCTTGTTGGTGGCGGCGACGATGCGCACGTCGGCCTTGATCGGCGTGCGTCCGCCGACGGTGGTGTATTCGCCCTGCTGCAGTACGCGCAGCAGCCGGGTCTGCGCCTCCATCGGCATGTCGCCGATCTCGTCGAGGAACAGCGTGCCGCCCTCGGCCTGCTCGAAGCGGCCGGAGCTGCGGGTATTGGCGCCGGTGAAGGCGCCCTTCTCGTGGCCGAACAGCTCGGACTCGATGAGGTCGCGCGGGATCGCCGCCATGTTGATCGCCACGAACGGGCCGCTGCGGCGCTTGCCGTAGTCGTGCAAGCGCACGCGCCACCAGCTCCTTGCCGGTGCCCGACTCGCCGGAGATCATCACGGTGAGATCGGTCTGCATCAGGCGGGCCAGCACGCGGTAGATTTCCTGCATCGCCGGCGAGCGGCCGACCAGCGGGATCGAGTCGAAGTCCTCGGGCTTGACGGCCGGCCGCGTGCGCTCCTTGCGGCTCCGACAGCGCGCGGCCGACGATCGCGATCAGTTCCTTGAGATCGAACGGCTTGGGCAGATATTCGTAGGCGCCGCGCTCGGAGGCGCGCATCGCCGTCATGAACGTGTTCTGCGCGCTCATGATGATGACCGGCAGCTCCGGGCGGAGCTTCTTGATCCGCGGCAGCAGATCGAACGCGTTTTCGTCCGGCATCACGACATCGGTGATGACGAGATCGCCGTCGCCCTGGCTGATCCAGCGCCAGAGCGTCGCCGCATTGCTGGTCGAGCGCACTTCGTAGCCGGCGCGCGACAGTGCCTGGTTGAGCACGGTGCGGATCGCCGCATCGTCGTCGGCAACCAGAATGCTTCCTGCGGGCATTGATCTCCCTCGTCAGGTAGCGTCGCCCGGCTCGGCGTCGTCACCCAGGAACATGGGCATAAGCACACGAAAGGTCGTACGTCGCGGTTGCGACTCGCATTCGATGATCCCGCCGTGATCGCCGATGATCTTGGCGACCAGCGCCAGGCCAAGACCGGATCCGGTCGGCTTGGTTGTCACGAACGGGTCGAACAGATGCGGCAGCAGATCGTCCGGAACGCCCGGCCCGTTGTCCTTGACGCAGAATTCGAGCGGCAGCGACACGCGCGTCTTGCCGTCCGGGCAGCGACAGGCGCACGCCCGGGCGGAACGCGCGTCGAGAGCACGATCTCGCCGTCGGAGGCACCTTCCCCGATCGACTTCGGCCGCGTTCTTGAGGAGATTGAGGAACACCTGGATGAGCTGGTCGCGGTTGGCATAGACCGGCGGCAGCGACGGGTCGTATTCCTCGATGAACTTGATGTGGCGGCCGAAGCCCGACTGGGCGAGGCGCTTCACGTGTTCGAGCACCGCGTGGATGTTGACCGGCTCGCGCTCGACCGGCCGCTCGTCGGAGAACACTTCCATGCGGTCGACCAGTTTGACGATGCGGTCGGCCTCCTCGCAGATGAGCCGCGTGAGCGAGCGATCGTCGTCGCCGACCGACTGCTCAAGCAGTTGCGCGGCGCCGCGGATGCCGGACAGCGGGTTCTTGATCTCGTGCGCAAGCATGGCGGCGAGCGCGATCACCGAGCGCGCGGCGCCGCGGTGGGTGAGCTGGCGGTCCATCTTGTCGGCGATGGTGCGCTCCTGCAGCATCACCACCACGTGGTCGGGCCGCTCCGGCAGCGGCGCGACATGCAGGTCGACCAGCCGCTCGCCGGGATTGCGCGGGGTGCCGAGGTCGACCTTGTATTCGTTGACCGCGGCACCGGCGCACGCGCACCTGGTCGACCAGCGCCAGCAAGGGACTGCCGAACGGCACCAGATCGCGCAGCGCATGGCGGCGCAGCAGCGGCAGCGACGCCTCGAAAAAGGACTTCCGCCGCCGCATTGGCATTGGCGATGCGTCCGTCGCCGGTCGACCATGATGACCGGATGCGGCAAGGCATCGAGCACGGCATCGGCGGTGCCGGAGGGCAGCGTGGGCATGGGCTCGAAGCGGGTCATGCGGCCCGCCTCGCGCCGTCGGCCATGGCGGCGAATGCGTCGGCGAGATGCCGGCGCACCGCCGCCGGCTCGACTGCGGTCATGACGCGCGCCCGGCGGGCCGCCCGGTCGGCTTGGCGCACAGTGCCGGGCACGCTCGCGCTCTCCGCGGCCGCATCGAGCGACCATCCGAGATGCTTGCGGGCGTGGCGTATGTCCGATCGCGATACCGTGGTGGGAGAGCATCGTCGTCGTAGAGCGCGAGGATGGTCTCCAGCTGTAACGCCAGCGGCCGGCGCGGCTTCGCGTTGCCCGTGCGCGAGATAGCGCCCGATCTGGCCGGGCAGCCACGGCCGGCCCTGCGCCGCGCGGCCGATCATCACGGCATCGGCGCCCGACGCCGCCAGTGCCGCCAGTGCCTGTTCGCGCGTGCAGATATCGCCGTTCACCACCACCGGGACGGTGACGGCGTCCTTGACCGCGCGCACCGCGCGCCAGTCGGCGCTGCCCTTGTAGAACTGGCAGCGGGTGCGGCCATGAACGGTAATGAGGCGCACGCCGGCGTCCTGCGCGCGGCGCGCCAGTTCGGGTGCATTGATCGAGCGGTCGTCCCAGCCCAGCCGCATCTTCAGCGTCACCGGCACCGACACCGCAGCGACCGTCGCCTCGATCAGGGTGAGCGCGTGGTCGAGATCGCGCATCAGCGCCGAGCCCGACTGCCCGCCGGTCACGTGGCGGGCGGGACAGCCCATGTTGATGTCGACGATCGCCGCGCCCGCGGCCTCGGCGATGCGCGCGCCTTCGGCCATCCAGCGCGGCTCGCAGCCGGCAAGCTGGACGACATGGACGCCGATCCCCTGCCCTTCGGCGCGTAGCAACGCATCGGGACGGCCTTCGGCGAGCGCCTCGCTCGCAGTCATTTCGGAAACGACCAGCCCGGCGCCCAGGCGGGCCACCAGCCGCCGGAACGGGGCGTCGGTGACCCCGGACATTGGCGCCAAAATGACTGCATTCGGCAACGCAACATTGCCGATGGTCACTGCCGAATGGGCGAAAATGGGCGTCGGTTGAACCACTTGCCGTCTCTGCACAGGAAATAGGCGAGAAATTACGCTTGCATATAGTTTAGCCAATTTTGCCCGCGAGGCAAGTGCTGCACTGCAAAAAAATCGGCCCTGTGATTAATGCCCAGGGCGACGGCTCCAAAACCAGTTTGCCCTCCCGCGCCGACGCGCTAAAGCCATGCGTCGTCGTCACAATTCGGACCGGTCACCGATGTCAGCCATGGTCGCAGCCGTTGTCGTGGCCGCCGGCCGTGGATTGCGCGCGGGCGGGGATGTGCCCAAGCAGTATCGCACCATCCTGGGCGAGCCGGTGATCCGCCCGAGCCTCGCGAATATGGGCACACACCGGGAGATCTCCGCCGTTCAGCCGGTGGTCCACCCGGATGATCTGGCGCTGTACCAGGCAGCGGTGGGCGGAATCGGATTGCGACCGCCGGTGCACGGCGGGGCGACGCGCCAGGCCTCGGTGCGCGCCGGCCTCGAAGCGCTTAGCTCCCTCTCCCCCGGCATCGTGCTGGTGCACGACGCGGCGCGGCCGTTTGCATCGCCCGCGCTCATATCGCGCGCGATCGCGGCGGCGCGCGCGCATGGCGCGGCGGTGCCGGTCGTTGCCATCTCCGATACGGTGAAGACGGTCGATGCCGCAGGCACGGTCACCGGCACCGTCGACCGCGCGCCGTTGCGCCTGGTGCAGACGCCGCAGGCGTTCGCCTATGCCGCCCTGTTCGACGCGCACAAGCGCGCGGCCGCGGCCGGCCGCGACGATTTCACCGACGACGCGGCGCTCGCCGAATGGGCGGGGTTGACGGTCGCCACCTTCGCGGGCGAAGCCGGAAACGTGAAGCTCACCACGCCCGAGGATTTCGCCCGCGCGGAGGCCGAAAAGCTCGCGGCGCTCAGCGACGTGCGCACCGGCTTCGGCTTCGACGTGCATCAGTTCGGCGAAGGCGATCACGTCATGCTCGGCGGCGTGCGCGTTGCGCATCCGCGCGGCTTGTCGGGCCATTCCGACGCCGACGTGGTGCTGCATGCTTTGGTGGACGCCATCCTCGGCGCGCTCTGCGACGGCGACATCGGCGTGCATTTTCCGCCGAGCGACCCGCAATGGCGCGGCGCCTCCTCCGACCGGTTCCTGGCGTTTGCGGTCGAGCGCCTGCGCGTGCGGGGCGGACGCATCGCGCATCTCGACGTTACCGTCGTGTGCGAGGCCCCGCGCGTCGGACCGCATCGCGAGGCCATGCGCGCGCGCATCGCCGCGATCGCCGGCATCCCGCTCGAGCGCGTGGGCGTCAAGGCTACCACTAGCGAGAAGATGGGTTTCACCGGCCGCGGCGAAGGCATGGCGGCGTTCGCCAACGCGACCGTGCGGCTGCCGTGGAGCGGGTGAATGGTGCGCCATCCACTTGATTGGCGCGCCCTTTCCGTAGCGTCGTCCCCGCGCAAGCGGGGACCCAAATTCCAGAGGCCTATGGTTATGGGTCCCCGCTTTCGCGGGGACGACGTGGGGAAGGGTTATGCCGATGTCCCGGAGTTGGCATGATCGACTCGGCACTCTTCGATGCGGCGCGCGCCCTGCTCGATCTGTGCCGAAGCAGGCGCCTCCTGATCGCCACCGCGGAATCCTGCACCGGCGGGCTGGTGGCCGCTGCGTTGACCGAAGTGCCCGGCTCCTCCGACGTGGTCGAGCGCGGTTTCGTGACCTACAGTAACGCCGCCAAGGAGGCCATGCTCGGCGTCCCGGCGGCGACGCTCGAACGCCACGGCGCGGTGAGCCGCGAAACCGCCGAGGCGATGGCAAAAGGCGCCCTTGCGCACGCCCCGGCCGATCTCGCGGTCTCGATCACCGGCGTTGCCGGACCGGGCGGCGGCTCGCGCGAGAAGCCGGTCGGGCTCGTACATTTCGCCGCCGCGTCGCGTAGCGGAAAGCTCATTCACCGCGAGCGACGGTTCGGCGATATCGGCCGGTCGGAGATCCGCCACCAGTCGGTGATCGAAGCGCTCGCCATGCTGCGGACGCTGGCCGAGCAGGAGCCGCCGAAGGCATGACTTTGCGCGCCACCGCCACCATCCTCGCCGTGATGATTGCTGCCGGGCCCGCGCCGGCGCAATGGCAAGACGCCACAATGACGGACGGCGGCAAGAAGATCGTGATGCAGCGCACGCCCGGCAAGGGTGCGCTTTCGAAATCCGGCCGCGAAATCAGCTCAAACCTGTACCTGCGTTGCGACAACCCATACGACGATCGCGTCAAGTATCGCGGCCACGACTACTGGTCGGTCTTCGTCCTGTTCTCCGAACCTGTCGGCTCGGTCGAGGCCAAAACACGCTATAGCTTCGATGGAGGCGAGCCCACGCTTTCCACGTTCATGTTCAACCAGCGCGGAACCGCGATATTTTTCACGCAGCAGGAGGACGACAACAACGAGTTCGTCGTGCGACTGGCGCGGTCGAGCACGCTGCAAATCAGTCCTGCGCTGGCCTGGATCGGCAACCCGACCATCACCTTCGAGACCGCAGGCGCCGTGACGGCGCTGCAGCAAGTTCCTTGCAACAAGAAATTCTAGTTCGTCTTCGGGACGCCGATGCCGAGCTCACCTTGCCATTGTCGCCGAGAACAAGCCGGCGGGAATTTCGGCGTCGTCGGCATCGGTCACCAGCAGCAGCTTTATGACATCGCCGTCCGCCCGCGCATCCACGCCTTCGACCTTGTGCGGCCGCTCGAGCCGTTGCAGGGAGCGCAGATGCCCGTCGTTGCCGATTATTCCGATGGCCGCGCCCGCGCACGGCCCATCGTCGTAGTTGTCGTCGGTATTCTCCGCGACGGCGGTGAAGACCATGTCGCCACCCGGCAGCGCCGCCGCGTCGGTGAAGCAGAGTGGAATGCCGTCGATGTCCCCGAGTTCGTAACGACTGATGGCGGATGGCTTGATCGCGCCGGCCGCCGCAGAACGCAACGTATCGAGCACGGCGCCAAGCTGAAATCGCACGATGGCGTTCTTGGCATTGCGCTTGTTGCCGCGCTGGAACAGCCGCAGCTCGTCGCCGCTGATGACGGCGCCTTCGATGTTGAGCTTGGAAAACTCGTCGTCCAGCGGAGCAAGAACGGGCGAAAGGTCGACGAGGTGCGGTGAGCCGAGCGCGGCTCCCTGCGCGTCCAGTCCGAGCAGCGCGCCCATCCGTCGATTGCGCTTGGAACCCGAACCAAGAGCCAAGAGCGCCCCGTCGGGAAAATCCCCGAAAGCAGGCAAGCAGCGTGAGCGCTTCAAGGTCGGGCTTTTGCTTTTTGCGCTCCGGCTTGGGATCGGGCAGCGTGCCGTCGAACAGCCGGATCAGATGACCCGGCTCGCTGTCCGCCTCGCCGAATACGCCGAGGTGAAGCTCGTCGTCCGCGACCACGTAGATGAAGGAGCCAAGGCACAACGAGCCCGCTGGCGGCGCTCAGATGCAAAGGCCGTCCGGCTGCCGATCCGGCTGAAAGGTTGAGCTCGCGGATCTTGCTGAGGCTGATCATCCGTCATGGCCTGGGGGCAAAACAAGAGGCAACGGCCCTTCTTTCTCGCTCCACAACAAGGCTTGATTGAGACTTTGCCCCGGCGGCCACAGAACGTCCGCAGGCTGGCGGCTGTGGGCGCAATGTCGGCGCTCAGCGCGCAAGCTTCTTGCGTAGGATCGCACCGAGGATGTCGGAATAGTCGTCGGTCCAGGCCGGCACGCGCGGGTCGGGCTTGACCTCATGCCAGCCGCGCCGCCGCGGCAGGTCGCCGAGGTCGGCCGGGGCGCGCGCGAGCGCGGCAACGATGGCGTTCATCCTGTAGTCCGGCGGGTCGGCATCGGGCCGGTCGTCCTGGCGTACATAGGTCACAAGCCCTTCGACGGCGGCGACCGCCGCGACCACGCGCGCCAGCTCCATGTGGCGGTTGGAGATGTGCATCACCACGACGCCGCCGGGTGCGAGCTTCGCGCGATAGCCGGCAAGCGCCTCGCGCGTGAGCAGATGCACGGGGATGGCATCGGACGAGAAGGCGTCGAGCACGATCAGGTCGTAGCGCACCGCGGAGGCGGCAAGCGTGAGCCGCGCATCGCCAAGCACGATCGCGATGTCGGGCGCGCACGACGACAGGAAGCTGAAACAGCGCGGATCGCGGGCGATGCGCACCACGTCCGGGTCGATCTCGAAGAACGTCCATTGCTCGCCGACGCGCCGGTGGCAGGCGAGGCTGCCGGTGCCGAGCCCGACCGCCGCCACGTGCGCGAGCCCTCCCCGCGCCGCGCGCACCGCGTCGATGCTCTCCGACATCGGTCCGCCGAAATAGTAATACGTCAGCGGCTCGGGCGGGCTTGCCGGCCGGCGCGCCGATGCGCTCGGCGCCATGGATGGTGGTGCCGTGATAGAGCAGGCGGTGGCGGCCGTCGGCGGTCTCGACCACCTGGTGCACGCCGAAGAAGCTGCGCGCGGTCTCGACCCGGTCGAAGCCCGGCTGCCAGACGGCGGTGAGCACGAAGGCCAGTACCACGAGCGCCGCAAAGCGCGCCGGGCGATGGCGCTGCACCAGCATGACGCGCGACCAGGGCGACCAGCACGACCTGGAACGGCAGTTCGGCCGCGGCCGGCAGGCGGATGTCGAACATCGACCTGCGCCGCGATGGCGATCGCCGCGATCAGCAGCGCCGGCGCGGCGTCCGCGCAGCGACGCCGCGCGGGCCACCGGCGAAGATGCCCGGCAGCACGAGCAGCGCGGCCACGATCAGGATCGGATATTCGTAGACGCGGTCGAACACATATGGGCGCCACGAGCGCGGCAAAAATGCCGCCGAGCACGCCGCCGAGCGAGACCCACAGATAGAACTCGGTCAGCCGCGCGGGCGCGGGCCGGCGGCGATAGAGCTCGCCATGGCACAGCAGCGCGAGCAGCACGAACGCGACGAGGTTGACGCCGACCATGGCGGCCCAGAACACATGGTCGCGTCCGAGCAGCGCCGATCGCCAGCGGCGCAACCAGGATCGGCACCGCCTGCGCGACCGTTGCGTGCGCGATCCATGGGCGTTCGCGGAACACCGCGACGAAGGTGAGGAGATAGAGCGCCAGCGGCAGCACCCACAGGAACGGCGCCGCCGCGATGTCGGTGGTGAGATAGGACGTGACCGCGATCACGAGGCCGGCCGGAATCGCGGCGAGCGCGATCCAGCGCAGCCGCTCGCGCGCCGGCACGGCGCGCCGCCGCGCGACTGCGAGCGCGACCGCCTTCGGCCGGCGCGCGACGAACAGGCTCGCGAGCGCGATCAGCACGCGCGAGCGCGCGCATAGCCCAGCCGACCAGAGCTCGCGCCTGCTGCCGCAGCGTCAGCAACGGCTCGATCGACGACCGGATAGGCGATCAGCGCCGCGAACGAGCCGAGATTGGACGCGGCATAGAGCACGTAGGGATTGCCGGCCTGCGGGTGGCCGCTCGCGGCGAACCAGCCCTGCAGCAGCGGCGCGCTCGCCGACAGCACGGCGAACGGCAGGCCGATCGAGGCGCAAACAGCGCCGATCAGCCAGAGCGCGATGCCGGCCGCGGGCGGCGCGTCGAAACCGTGCGCGATACCGATCGGCAGCGTCAGCGGCGGCAAGCGCCAGCACGCCGAGATGGCACAAGCGCGCCGCAGCCGAGCGGCAGGCGGCGCACCAGCAGATGCGCATAGGCATAGCCGGCGAGCAGCGCGGCCTGGAAGAACACCATCGCGACCGACCACACCGTCGGCGCGCCGCCGAGCCGCGGCAGCACCATCTTGGTGAACATCGGCTGCACCGCGAACAGCAGCAGCGCGGAGAGAAACAGCGTCGCGGCATAGAGCGCCGGCGCGAGCCGCAGCGCGCCCGGCAGCGACGCCGGAACGGTCCGGCGGGTCGGCGAGCGGGCGGATCGAGCGCGGTCATGCGGGCAGGCCTGGCGCCGGCCCGCACCCTACGGCGCACGGCCGTTAAGCGCCGCTTACCCGGCCGTAGACTGCGTCGGCGCGCCGCTCGAAGGCCACGGCGAAGCGGCGGAAGGCGAGGTCGAACATCGAGCCCATCAGCATGCCGAGCGTGCGGCTGCGGAATTCGTAGGAGATGAAGAATTCGACGTCGCAGGTCTGCGTCGCCGGTCGGCGTGGAAGGTCCAGCGGTTCTCCAGGTGGCTGAACGGCCCTTCGAGATACTCGACCAGGATCTGCAGATTGGGCCGGTCGAGCGTGACGCGGCTGGTGAAGGTCTCGCGGATGAGCTTGTAGGCGACCGTCATGTCGGCGACCACGATCTCGACGCCCTCCGGCTCGGGCATGCGCTGGCGCACCTTGAGGCTGCGTGCACAGCGGCACGAATTCCGGATAGCGCTCGACGTCGGCGACGAGGTCGAACATGTCGGCGGCGGCGTGGCGCACCCGTCGCGTGGTGGAGAATTGCGGCATGCTCGTCAGCGCG
Source organism: uncultured Alphaproteobacteria bacterium (assembly GCA_963755305.1). Lineage (GTDB taxonomy): Bacteria > Pseudomonadota > Alphaproteobacteria > Rhizobiales > Xanthobacteraceae > VAZQ01. The sequence continues at coordinate 178,860 of CAVWJL010000002.1, forward strand.
CGTCAGCGCTTCGCCGCGCGCGCCGCCTTCAGCCGCGCGAAATCCTCGCCGGCATGGTGCGAGGAGCGCGTCAGCGGCGACGACGACACCATCAGGAAGCCCTTGGCATAGGCGATGGTCTCGTAGGCCTTGAACTCGTCGGGCGGCACGAAGCGCACCACCTCGTGATGCTTGCGCGTCGGCTGCAGATACTGCCCGATGGTGAGGAAATCGACGTCGGCCGCGCGCAGGTCGTCCATCACCTGCAGCACTTCGTTGCGCTCCTCGCCGAGCCCGACCATGATGCCGGACTTGGTGAACATGGCGGGGTCGATCTCCTTCACCCGCTGCAGCAGCCGGATCGAGGCGAAATAGCGCGCGCCCGGCCGCACGGTGAGATAGTTCGACGGCACGGTTTCGAGATTGTGGTTGAACACGTCGGGCCGCGCCGCGACCACGGTCTCGACCGCGCCGTCCTTGCGCAGGAAATCGGGCGTGAGCACCTCGATCGTGGTCGTGCGGACAGCGCGCGCGGATGGCGCGGATGCGTCTGCGCGAAGTGCGCGGCGCCGCCGTCGGCGAGATCGTCGCGGTCGACCGAGGTGACCACGACATGCGCGAGCCCGAGCTTGGCGGTCGCCTCCGCGACGTGCGCGGGCTCGTCGCGGGTCGAGCGCGCCCGGCAGCCCGGTCTTGACGTTGCAGAACGCGCAGGCGCGCGTGCAGGTGTCGCCCATGATCATGAAGGTGGCGTGCTTCTTCTCCCAGCACTCGCCGATGTTGGGGCAGCCCGCCTCCTCGCACACCGTGTGCAGGCCGTTGCGCGCGCACGATGCGCGCTGCGTCTCGGCATAGCCCTGCGAGACCGGCGCCTTGACCCGGATCCAGTCGGGCTTCTTGCAGCACCGGCGCGTCCGGCCGATGCGCCTTCTCGGGATGGCGCGGGCGTTGGCATGGTCGAGGACGACGGCCATGCCGACTATCTACGTGGCCGAGCGCCGACCCGCAAGGCGGCACTCAGACCGGACGATCGCGCCAGCGCCGCCACAGAAACAAGATGATGATCGCGCCGATCGTCGCCGAGATCAGAGTCCGCCAGAACCCGATCACCGGAATCCGGAACAGCTCCGCCAGCGTGCCGCCGACGAGGGCGCCGGCTATGCCCACCAGCATGTTGGTGAAAATGCCGTGGTCCGATTTGGTGATCTGCTCGGCGATCCAGCCCGCTATGGCGCCGATGACCAGCATGGCAAGGAGGCCCACGCCTGGCTGTCCGAACGCAGAATAGATGTCGTTCATGGTCGTCTCCCGGCAGGAGCGAGATCGTGCGCCGAGCGGCGGTCGGCGTCATGGGCTCCTCCTGACGGATCGCATGATAGCAGATCGTTGCCGCGGCGAACCGGATGCTTTGTCCTTTGACCTTCCTCCGTCCGGAAAATACAGTGCAGGCGAACACCGAGATTGACGAGAACATCCATGATCTCCCGCACCATGACCCGCCGCGCTGCGCTCGCCGGCATCGGCGCATTCGCGCTTCCCGCGCTTGCCCGCGCCCAGGCGTTCCCCAGCCGCACCATCACCATCGTGGTGCCCTACCCGCCCGGCGGACCGATCGACACCCTCGCCCGCATGATCGCGCAGGAAGGAGCGGCCGACCTCGGACAGGCGATCGTGGTCGACAACCGCCCGGGCGCGTCCGGCATCATCGGCTCGAACGCGGTGGCGCGCGCCGAGCCCGACGGCCACATGCTGGTGCTCGGCACCAACCAGACGCACGCGACCAACCAGAGCCTGATCAAGACCTGCCCGTACGACGCGGTGCGCGACTTCGCCCCGGTCGCCGGCATCGCGGCGATGCCGCACGTGCTGGTGGTCGGCAAGGACGCCGCGCCGAAAAGCGTCGGCGACCTGGTCGCGCTGGCCAAGGCCAGCCCCGGCAAGCTCACCTATGGTTCGATCGGCAACGGCTCGGGCGCGCATCTCGCGAGCGAGCTGTTCAAGACCAAGGCCGGCATCGACCTGCTGCACGTGCCGTTCAAGGGCCTCGCGCCGATGACGACCGAACTGCTGGCCGGCCGCATCGATCTGTCCATCGCGCCGCTGCCGGGCCTGGTTGCGCAGCAGATTGCCGCCGGCTCGCTGCGGGCGCTCGGCGTCGCGCGCGCCGAGCGCGCGCCGCAGCTTCCGGCGGTGCCCACGTTCGGCGAAGGCGGCGTCGCCGGCGTCGAGGCCGACGCCTGGGCCGCGCTGTTTGCGCCGGCAAAGACGCCGCCCATGGTGATCGACCGGCTCTATCGCGCGGTGGCGACGGCGCTGTTGAAGGAGCACGGTGCGCCAGAAGCTCGCCCAGATCGGCATTCCGGTCGCGCTGCGGCCGCCGGCGCAGGTGGTCAGCCATGGCTGCCCGCCGAAGTGGCGAAATGGGCGGCGGTGATCAAGGCCGCCAACATCACGGTGGAATGAGTTTTTGGCTCGCGAATACGCCCTGATCCGTCATCCTGAGGTGGCCGCCGAAGGCGGGCCTCGAAGGATGACGGCCCGGACTGTGCAAATTGCAATTTTAGGGGCACGCGCATGCCCGTCATCCTTCGAGGCTCGCTTCGCTCGCGCCTCAGGACGACGGAACCTGAGAGACTTCGAGCTTGAAAAAGCGCGCGGCGTTGCGCCAGAGGATTTTCTCTTTGTCGGCGTCGGAGATCGTCAAGCCCGCGCACGATGTCGACGTGCTCCTTCGGATCGAGCGGCACCGGCCCGTAGTCGGTGCCGAACATCACGCGCTCGGCGCCGAACACCTCGACCGCCTCGCGCACATGCGGCGCCCAGAAGCCCATGGTGTCGACGCTGATGAGCTTGAGATAGCTCGCTCGGGCGCTGCTTGCAGCGGATGACGGCGCGCTCCGGCATGCCCTCGCAGCCGAGCCGCCAGCCGAAATCGAGCCGTCCCATCACCGGCAGCAGCCCGCCGCCCATATGCGCGACCACGATCTTGAGCCGCGGGTAGCGGTCGAACAGCCCCGACAGGATCATGCGCGCCAGCGCCATGGCGGTGTCGAACGGCCGGCCCACCAGCTCGTCGAGCTTGTACTGGTCCATCTGCTGCTCGTGGCCGATCGGCACGCGCGGCGGATGGATGAACAGCGGCACCTGCTGTCGCTGCGCCCATTCCCAGAACGGAAAGGCGTCCTCGCCGTCGATGAAACGCCCGTGCCAGCTCGACGTGATCAGCAGCCCCTTGAAGCCGAGCGCACCGAGGCAGCGCTCGCCTTCGGCGATGTGGCTTCGCGTCGAGCGGATTGAGCGTGCCGAGCCCCCAGTTGCCTGGCGAGCGCGCGACCATCTCGGCGATCTGGTCGTTGACAGAATTTCACCACGTCGATCGCCGGCGGCGCGACACCGCGGTAATCATCTCGACCGTGAACGGGATGCTGATGAGCCGGCCGGTGACGCCGGCCCTGGCGCAGACCTCCTGCTGCAGGTCGAGGTCGTACATGTCGGCCGGCGAGACCGCCGGCAAGCCGCGGAAATTGGTCACGATGTTGCGGCCGACCGGCACGCCCCGCAGCATGTCGGCGACCCCGAAGGGATCGCTGCCGAGCGCGGCGCGCAGTGGGTGTGGATGTCGATGATCGGCATCGGCCGCCGGGCGTCAGATGTTCAGCACCCGCCCGTAGGCGTCGAGCACCGCCTCCTTCATCATCTCGGAGAGCGTCGGATGCGGGAAGACGGTGTGCATCAGCTCTTCTTCGGTGGTCTCGAGGTTCATCGCCACGACGTAGCCCTGGATCAGCTCGGTGACCTCGGCGCCGACCATGTGCGCGCCGAGGAGCTGCGCCGGTCTTCTTGTCGAAGATCACCTTGACCAGGCCCTGGTCCTCGCCGAGCGCGATCGCCTTGCCGTTGCCGACGAACGGGAAGCGGCCGACGCGGATGTCGAGCTTCTTCTCCTTCGCGGCCTGCTCGGTGAGCCCGACCGAGGCGATCTGCGGCGTGCAATAGGTGCAGCCGGGAATGAGCCGCTTGTCCATCGGATGCGGCTTGAGCCCCTTGATCGCCTCGACGCAGATGACGCCCTCGTGCTCGGCCTTGTGCGCCAGCAGCGGCGGACCGGCGACGTCGCCGATGGCGTAGATGCCGGGCACGTTGGTGCGGTTGAGCGCGTCGATCACGATCGCGCCGCGCTCGGTCTTCACGCCGAGCTTCTCGAGGCCGAGGTTCTCGATGTTGCCGACGACGCCGACCGCGGAGATGACGCGCTCGACCGTGAGCGTCTGCGTGCCGCCCTTGCCGTCGTCGATGGTGGCGGTGACGCTGTCGGCCTTCTTGTCGAGCTTCGTCACCTTGGCGCCGGTGAAGATCTTGATGCCCTGCTTCTCGAAGCTCTTGCGCGCGAAGGCGGCGATCTCGGCGTCCTCGACCGGCAGGATCTGCGGCAGCACCTCGACCACCGTCACCTCGGCGCCGAGCGTGCGGTAGAACGAGGCGAACTCGATGCCGATCGCGCCCGAGCCGATCACCAGCAGCGACTTCGGCATCTTGTCCGGGCACCATCGCCTCGAAATAGGTCCAGACCAGCTTCTTGTCGGGCTCGAGGCCCGGCAGCACGCGCGGCCGCGCGCCGGTCGCGATGATGATGTGCTTGGCCTGGTAGGTGCCCGGCCCGAGCGCGCCCTTCGGCGCTTCGGTCTTGCTCGCCTTGACGGTGATCTTGCCGGGCGCATCGATCGCCGCCTCGCCCCAGATCACCTGCACCTTGTTCTTCTTCATCAGGAAGCCGACGCCGTCGTTGAGCCGCTTGGCGACGCCGCGCGAGCGCTGCGACCACGGCCGCCGGATCGAACGCGACCTTCTCGGCGGAGAGCCCGAAGTCCTTGGCGTGCTGCAGGTAGTGGAAGATCTCGGCCGAGCGCAGCAGCGCCTTGGTCGGGATGCAGCCCCAGTTGAGGCAGATGCCGCCGAGATAGTCGCGCTCGACGATCGCGGTCTTGAAGCCGAGCTGCGCGGCGCGGATCGCGGTGACATAGCCGCCCGGCCCGGAGCCGATGATGATGATGTCGAAGGGATTCAGCCACTCAGGTCTCCGTCCTGCTGTCAGCGCGCGGATGGGTGGCCGTACACGGCCACCTCCGCATCGGTCGTTCCTCTCGCAGGCCGGTGGCGCGCTTGGCGACGCGGCCTACTGCACCACGAGCTTGAGCTCCTCCACCGCCGGCCGGACCTGGGCGATCTGCGCCCGCAGCATGTCGCGCATTTCGGCCTGGGTCGAACCGGACGGCTCGGCGCCGACCTCGGTCATGCGCTTGACCACGTCGGGATGCTTGGCGGCGGCCGCGATCTCCTGGTTGAGCCGGGCGACGACCGGCTCCGGCGTGCCCTTCGGCGCCAGGAAGCCGTTCCAGCCTTGCAGCTCGAGATTGGGGAAGCCGAGCTCGCGTCACCGTCGGCACGTTCGGCAGCGCCACCGACTTGGTGGCGACCGCCAGCGCCTTGAGCTGGCCGGTGCGCACGCGCTCGAGCGAGCTCGACAACTGGTCGCCGCCGAACTGGATGCGCCCGGAGAGGAGCTCGGTGACCAGCGGCGCGGCGCCGCGGAACGGCACGTGATCCATCTTGATGCCGGCGTCGCGTTTGAGCACCTCGCCCATCAGATGCAGGATGCTGCCCGGGCCGGTCGAGCCGTAGAACAGCGGCGTCGGCGTCTCCTTGGCGTAGGTCGACGAATTCCTTGAGGTCCTTCGCCGGCACCGACGGATGCGCCAGCAGCAGGAGCGGCACGTAGGCGCCGACCGAGACCGGCACGAAATCGTCGAAGTCGTGCCGCGCGCGCTTGGCATACATGCAGCGACGACGTCGTGGTGGTGAAGGTGATGTTGCCGAACAGCAGCGTGTGGCCGTCGGGCGCCGCCTTGGCGACCTGGTCGGCGCCGATCGAGCCGCCGCCGCCGCCGACATTCTCGACCACGACGCTCTGGCCCATGGTCTCCGCTCATGCGCTGGGCGAACAGCCGCGCCAGCATGTCGGTGGTGGCGCCGGCCGGGAACGGCACGATGATGCGGATCGTTGCGGCTGGGGAACTTGTCCTGCGCGCCGGACGCGCCTGCGGCGCCAGCGCCGCGGCACCGATACCGGCGGCACCGCGCAGTCATGTCGCGCCGTCCGTCTTGGTCGATTGTCGCCGGTCGCCTGTCGTTCTCTGATCGTTACGGCGCTGCACCTCACACCACCATCATCACCGGATTCTCGATCAGCGTCTTGAACGCGCCGAGCAGCTCGGCGCCGAGCGCGCCGTCGACCGCGCGGTGATCGGTCGAGAGCGTCACCGTCATGATCGTGCGCGGCTTCGATCTTGCCGTTGCGCACGACCGCGCGCTCCTCGCCGGCGCCGACCGCCAGGATGGTCGCGTGCGGCGGGTTGATCACGGCGGCGAAATCCTTGATGCCGTACATGCCGAGATTGGACACCGCGCTGGTGCCGCCCTGGTATTCCTCGCGGCTTGAGCTTGCGCGCGCGCGCGCGCGCGGCGAGGTCCTTCATCTCGTTGGAGATGACCGAGAGCGACTTCGTCTCGGCCTGGCGCACGATCGGCGTGATCAGCCCGCCCGGGATCGCGACCGCGACGCCGATGTCGGAATGCTTGTGCTTGAGCATGCCGCCTTCGGTCCAGGTCACATTGGCGTCGGGCACGCGCTGCAGCGCGAGCGCCAGCGCCTTGATGACGAAGTCGTTGACCGAGAGCTTGTAGGCCGGCTTGCCGTCCTTGTCCTTCGGCGCCGCGGCGTTGATCTCCTCGCGCGCGGCCAGGAGCTTGCCGATGTTGCAGTCGATGCGTCAGGTAGAAATGCGGGATGGTCTGCTTCGACTCGATCAGCCGCTGCGCGATGATCTTGCGGATGTTGTCGTGCGGCACGACCTCGTAGCTGCCCGGCTCGAACAGCGCGCGGATCTTGTCGTCGGACATGGCGGCGCGCTATCGCCGGTGCGGCCGCGGCGCCGGCGCGCGCGGCGGGCGCAAGCCCCTTGCCCGACTTCGCCGCCTCGACGTCGCGCGCGATGACGCGGCCATGCGGGCCGGAGCCCTGGATGCGCGCGAGGTCGATGCCGGCCTCCTTCGCGAGCCGCCGCGCCAGCGGCGAGGCGAAGACGCGGTTGGCGCCGTGACCGGCGCGGCCTGCGCCCTTCAGCCGCGCGCCCTCTCGCCCGCTGGGGAGAGGGAGCGGCGGCGCTGTGCGCGCTCGGGACGCGGGTCGCGGGTGCCCTCGTCGCCGAAGGCGGCCGCAGGCGCTCTCGCGGTGAGCGGGTGCGCCGGCGCTGTGGCGGGTTCGCCGGCTTGGCGACGCTGCGCGCCCTTCCCGGCCGCCGCCGCCGCCGCCTTCACGTCCTCGCCCTCCGCCGCCAGCACGGCGATGAGCTGGTTGACCGGCACGTCCTGCGTGCCTTCCGGCACGACGATCTTGGCCAGCACGCCGTCGTCGATCGCCTCGTATTCCATCGTCGCCTTGTCGGTCTCGATCTCGGCGATGACGTCGCCGGCCTTGACCTTGTCGCCTTCCTTCTTGAGCCACTTGGCGAGGTTGCCCTTCTCCATCGTGGGCGACAGCGCGGGCATGAGGATGTTGATCGGCATGGCGGTGCTCGACCTCAGCTGATCGCGCTGGTGGTGCCGGGATCGGTCGGCGCGTCCATCTCGGCATCGAACATCGCGCGGATCCGCTCGAGCGCCTCGTCCTCGCGCGAGCTTGGTCTCGTTGGCGATAGATGCGCGCGACATGGCGCGCCACGTCGGCGATCAGCATGCCCCAGGCCTCCGGATCGTCGAAGGCGCGGCGCAGCGACACGTGCAGGCCGCCGTCGACGATCACCGCGCGCAGCACCTCGACGCCGCCCTGCTCCAGCGCGGTCGGCGGCACGGCAAGCGCGTCGTAGTAGGTGCGCCTTTCGCCATCGTCGCTCACCGGTAGCAGACGGCTTTCGCCGCCTCGACCACTTCGGCGACCGAGGGCAGCGCGAGCTTTTCCAGATTGGCGGCATAGGGCATCGGCACGTCCTTGCCGGTGACGCGCGCGACCGGCGCGTCGAGCTAGTCGAAGGCCTCCTCCATCACGCGCGCGGCGATCTCGGCGCCGACGCCCGATTGCCGCCAGCCCTCCTCGACGGTGACGATGCGGCCGGTCTTCTTCACCGACTCGACGATGGTCTCGATGTCCATCGGCCTGAGCGTGCGCAGATCGATCACCTCGGCGTCGATGCCGTCCTTGGCGAGCTCGTCGGCGGCCTTGAGCGCATAGGTCATGCCCATCGACCAGGCGACGATGGTGACGTCGCTGCCCGGCGCGCGCGATCCTGCGCCTTGCCGATCGGCACCAGGTAGTCGTCGAGCTTCGGCACCGGGAAGCTCTGGCCGTAGAGAATTTCGTTTTCGAGGAAGATGACCGGATTGGGATCGCGGATCGCCGACTTGAGCAGGCCCTTGGCGTCGGCGGCGGTGTAGGGCGCGACCACCTTGAGGCCCGGGATGTGCGAGTACCAGGACGGTGAAATCCTGGCTGTGCTGGGCGGCGACGCGCGCGGCCGGCCCGTTCGGGCCGCGGAACACGATCGAGGCGCCGATCTGGCCGCCCGACATGTAGCGCGTCTTGGCCGCCGAATTGATGAGCTGGTCCATCGCCTGCATGGCGAAGTTGAAGGTCATGAACTCGACGATCGGCTTGAGCCCGGCGAGCGCCGCGCCGACGCCGAGCCCGGCAAAGCCGTGCTCGGTGATCGGCGTGTCGATCACGCGCATGCGCGCCGAATTCCTGCAGCAGGCCCTGGGTGACCTTGTAGGCGCCCTGATATTCGGCGACCTCCTCGCCCATCACGAAGACGTCCTGGTCGCGGCGCATCTCCTCCGCCATGGCGTCGCGCAACGCTTCGCGCACCGTCATGGTCACCATCTCGGTGCCGTCCGGCACGTCCGGCTCGGGCAGTCGGTCCTGCGGCGCGCGGCGCGGCGGGTTTCGGGCGGCGCCGGCGCGCGACTTCGACCTGCGGCGCCGGCTGCTTCGGCCTTCGCTGGCGGCGCCGGATTCGGCGGCCTTCTGCGCACGAGCCGGCGCGCCGCCGTCCTTCAGCGCGGCGGCGTCCTCGCCTTCGGCCAGGATCATGGCGATCGGCGTGTTGACCGCGACGTCGTTGGTGCCTTCCGGCACCAGGATCTTGCCGAGCGTGCCTTCGTCGACCGCCTCGACCTCCATGGTCGCCTTGTCGGTCTCGATCTCGGCGATGACGTCGCCGGACTTGACCGCGTCGCCCTCCTTCTTGAGCCACTTGGCGAGGTTGCCCTTCTCCATCGTCGGCGAGAGCGCGGGCATCAGGACTTCGATCGGCATGGACGCTTCCCCGTTGGCGGCCTAGCGGGAGACCCGCGCGAGATTGGTCGCCACCGACATCGCCGCCGACGGCGACCATCAGGCAGGCGAGGAAGGCGACCAGCGCCTTGTTGACCTTGGCGGCGTGCGCGGCGGCCGCGCCCTTGATCCGGCCGAGCGCAAACGGCCAGGCGACGATGGCGCGCCAGGCAAGCCGCGTCTGCCCGCGGCGCTGCCAGCGCGCGCAGCGTCAGCGGCGATAGAACCAGGCGCCGGCGATCCAGCTCGCGAGCGCGCCCGCGAGCGCCAGACCGGCCACGATGGATGCGAACTGACCATGCCATGTCCCGCTCAGCGATACACGTCGGTGTAGAGCTCGGACGGATCGGGCTCGGCGTCGTGGGTGGCGAATTCGGCCGCCTCGTTGACGACGGCGCGCACCTCGGCATCGATCTTCTTCAGCGCGTCCTCGCTCGCCCATTTCTTCTCCAGCAGGCGCGCGCGCACCTGCTCGATCGGATCGTGCTCGGTGCGCACCTTGTCGACCTCTTCCTTCGTGCGGTACTTCGCCGGGTCCGACATCGAGTGGCCGCGATAGCGGTAGGTCAGCATTTCGAGGATGATCGGCCCGTTGCCGTCGCGGCACCATTGCGACCGCCTTCTCGCCCGCCGCCTTGACCGCGCGCACGTCCATGCCGTCGACCTGCTCGCCGGGAATGTCGAACGCGCGGCCGCGCTTGCGACAGATTGGTGGTGGCCGACGCGCGCGCGACCGACGTGCCCATGGCGTACTGGTTGTTCTCGATGATGTAGATGACCGGCAGCTTCCAGAGCTTCGCCATGTTGAAGCTCTCGTAGACCTGCCCCTGGTTGGCGGCGCCGTCGCCGAAATAGGTCAGGCAGACGTTGTCGTTGCCGCGATACCTGTTGGCGAAGGCGAGCCCGGTGCCGAGCGGCACCTGCGCGCCGACGATGCCGTGGCCGCCGAAGAAGCCCTTCTCGACGGAGAACATGTGCATCGAGCCGCCCTTGCCCTTGGAATAGCCGCCGCGCCGGCCGGTCAGTTCGGCCATCACGCCCTTGGGGTCCATGCCGCAGGCCAGCATGTGGCCGTGGTCGCGGTAGCCGGTGATGACCTGGTCGCCGGGCTTGAGCGCCATCTGCATGCCGACGACGACCGCTTCCTGGCCGATATAGAGGTGGCAGAAGCCGCCGATCAGGCCCATGCCGTACATCTGGCCGGCCTTCTCCTCGAAGCGGCGGATCAGCAGCATCTCGCGGTAGGCGGCGAGCTCCTGCTCCTTGCTGAAGTCGGGCACGCGCCGGCCGTGTCTGATCGGCCTGCGCGGCGCCGCGCGGCAGGCTGGACCGCTTGTTTGTTGCTGGCGACGGCCATGTATCTCCTCGAGATGGCGGCGCGCGACCGGTCGGCCGGCCTCATCCCAATAGCCGAAATCGCCGCAGGGCGAAAGCGCAGCGGGGCGCGTGCACCGCGACAGCATCGCCTTTGCGGACAGGACATGCGGCGGCGACGCCGTGCGGCGATGCACATCAGGGCTGCGCGAAGCCGCAGCGTCAGGTCGCGCGGGATCGACGTAGTCGAGCAGCGCGCGCGCGCGCTCGTCGAGCATGTCGGGATCGAGGCTGTCGGACTTGAGCAGCGCCACGCGCCGCTCCCAGTTGGCCCGCTCGGCCTTGAGCGCCGCAAGCTCGCCGGTGAGCTGCGCGATCTGCTGATCGAGGTCCTGCCTCGCCTTGAGGCCGTGGTTGCCGGTATAGGCATTGACGCCGAAATAGCCGATCAGCAGCGCCGCGATGACGTAGAGGCCGAGCGCGGTGAGGATGGAACGAAGCCGCTTGCGGGTGACCATGCGCGCAACATGCCGGCCGCGGCGTTAAGACGGCTTTAACGGACTCAGCCGCGCTCGCAGCGCGTTCGTTCAGCGCCGCGCGCGGAGTTCGTTGAGCAGGAAATTGCCGACCCGCTTGCCGCGATTGCGCAGAATGCGCAGCAGCCCGGCGTCGACGAAATAGGTCAGCAGGATCGAGTCCCGCGTCGTCACTTCCGGCCCGACCGGGTCGGCGGAATGCCAGGTGTCGTCGCCGACCGCGAAGGCATAGCCGGTATTGGGCGCGAATTTCATCTGCGATACGCTTCGGCAGGCTGCCGTCGGGCAGCCGCTCGTGGAAGATCGTGCCGATATGGCGTGGTCGATGTCGTCGCGCGGCAGGTAGAGCTGGACGGTGATGCCCTTCCAGTGCGTGTCGGGGTGCGGCGTGATCAGGTAGCCCGGCATGTCGCGGGTCAGGATCGGGATCGGATACATCCCGACCTTGGCGAAGTCCGCGCCGAACCGCCGTTCCAGCCCGGGCGCGAGCCGGCGCACGAAGCGCCTCCTTGACCGCGCGCGAGCACAGCGCACGGCCGACGAACGTCCCAGACCGCGCGCTTTTCCGGCGGCAGGTGGCGGATGTATTCCGGGAACAGGTCGATCTTGACGCGCGTGTGCGTGCCGTCCGCGAGGTCGTTGCCCTTGCTGCGGCCGGACATCGGCCGATAGTCGGCGGCGACCGGCATCGCTGTCGAGCATGGCGGCGTAGACGTCGTCCGGAAACACGCGGTCGAACTCGAGATGATAGAACGGCGCCTCGCTCGCGCGGGCGGCGTCCATCGGAGCGCGCTACGAACTCGCTGAGATTCGACGCGTCGACCGTCAAGCGTCGCCCTGCGTGGCGATCCGCTGCTCGACCGTCGGCAAGGTCGGCGACAGGATATGTCATCGCGTCAGCTCCGGATTGTCCATTGATGTTCATGCTGATCGTGCAAACCCGCGATGCGTTAAGTCTCAGCGCAGCGTCTTCAGCGCCGCCCGGCCCGGCATATCGCGCCTGCGGCCCGAGCTCCTCCTCGATGCGCAGGAGCTGGTTGTACTTCGCGGTGCGGTCGGAGCGCGCGAGCGAGCCGGTCTTGATCTGCCCGCAATTGGTCGCGACCGCGAGGTCGGCGATGGTGGCATCCTCGGTCTCGCCCGAGCGGTGCGACATCACCGCGGTGTAGCCCGCCTTGTGCGCCATCTCGACCGCGGCCAGCGTCTCGGTGAGCGTGCCGATCTGGTTGACCTTGACCAGGATCGAGTTGGCGATGCCCGTCGCTTGATGCCGTCGGCGAGCCGCGCGACATTGGTGACGAACAGGTCGTCGCCGACGAGCTGGCATTTCTTGCCGATCAGGTCGGTCAGCAGCTTCCAGCCCTCGAAATCGTCCTCCGCCATGCCGTCCTCGATCGAGACGATCGGATAGCGCGAGACGAGCTCGGCGAGGTATTTCGCCTGCTCGCTCCTTCGAGCGGGTTTTTCCCTCGCCTTCATAGACATAGGCGCCGTTCTTGAAGAATTCGGTCGAGGCCGGATCGAGCGCCAGCACGACGTCCTCGCCGGGCTTGTAGCCGGCCTTCTCGATCGCCTTCATGACGAAGCCGAGCGCCTCGTCGGCCGACGGCAGGTTGGGCGCAAAGCCGCCCTCGTCGCCGACATTGGTGTTGTGGCCGGCCTCCTGCAGCGCCTTCTTCAGCGTCTGGAACACCTCGACGCCCATGCGCAGCCCCTCGGCGAAGCGTCGGCGCGCCGACCGGCATGATCATGAATTCCTGGAAATCGATCGGGTTGTCGGCATGCACGCCGCCGTTGACGATGTTCATCATCGGCACCGGCAGCAGCCGCGCCGAGGTGCCGCCGACATAGCGGTAGAGCGGCAGCCGTTCTGGGCGACGGCGGCGGCCTTGGCGACCGCGAGCGAGACGCCGAGGATGGCGTTGGCGCCGAGCCGGCCCTTGTTGGGCGTGCCGTCGAGCGCGATCATGGTCTCGTCGATCTTGGCCTGCGCCTCGGCGTCCATGCCGCCGACGGCGTCGAAAATCTCGCCGTTGACCGCGTCGACCGCCTTGCGCACGCCCTTGCCGAGGTAGCGCGTCTTGTCGCCGTCGCGCAGCTCGACCGCCTCGTGCGCGCCGGTCGAGGCGCCCGAGGGCACCGCGGCGCGGCCGCGCGAGCCGTCCTCGAGCACGACATCGACCTCGACGGTCGGATTGCCGCGGCTGTCGAGGATTTCGCGGCCGATGATGTCGACGATGGCGGTCATATTGGCTCCCGGGCTTTGGCCCGGCTTCTACAGGAGCGCCATGCGCCGGCAAAGAGGCGGGGTAGACGAAACGCCGCAATCGGTTAGTTTCCGCCGCTCAGAGGGCCCTGCATGGCAAAGAACCTCCATCATCTCGGCAAGCCGAGCCGCCTGCCCGCCTCGCCCGACAAGGCGGTGCTCGACCGCGTGCCGAACCCGCATCCCGACACCGACTACGTGGCGCGCTTCACCGCGCCCGAATTCACCACGCTCTGCCCGATCACCGGCCAGCCGGATTTCGCGCACCTGGTGATCGACTACGTGCCGGGCAAATGGCTGGTGGAGTCGAAGTCGCTCAAGCTCTATCTCAACAGCTTCCGCAACGACGGCGCCTTCCACGAGGACTGCACGGTCGCGATCGGCAAGAAGCTCGTCGCGCTGCTCAAGCCGAAATGGCTGCGCATCGGCGGCTACTTGTATCCGCGCGGCGGCATGCCGATCGACGTGTTCTGGCAGGCCGGCAGGCTGCCGGCCGGCGTCTGGGCGCCGGACCAGGGCGTCGCGCCCTATCGCGGGACGCGGCTGACCACGCGATCAATGCCGGTGGCGCAGCAGCCGCGCGCACACGATGCCCACGCCCATCACCACCACGGCGCCGGTCAGCAGGGTCGGCTCCGGTCCGCCATGGGCGAAGCCGAAGCCGTAGATCACCGGCCCGACCGCCTGCCCGATGTAGAACGAAGCACGAGTGCAGCGAGGCCGCCGCGCCGCGCGCGGTGTGCGACGAGCTCGGTGACATGCACCTGGATGCAGCCATGCAGCAGGTAGAACCCCAGGCCGAATCCGGCAAAGATCGCGATCTGCGCCGGCCATGGGAAGTGGAACGCGATCAGCACGAGCCCCATCGCCGCCATCGCGCCGCCGATCAGCATGATGCGGCGCTCCGGAACCCTGGCAATCAGGATCGGGACCGTCAGGGAGTAGACCACCCCGCCCATTGCGAAGGCCGCGATCAGCAGTCCCGCGATCGAGGCGCGGGTCTCGCCGATCGCGAGCAACAGCAGCGCCACGTAGGGAAACAGCCCGTGGATGAAGATCGCTTCCAGGAACACCGAGCCGAAGCACACCTTGGCGCGCGGATCGGCGAAGATGCTGCGGAAATTGGCCATGACCGCCGCACGGTTGAAGGGCGGCGGCGGCGCAGTCACGACATTGCGAAAGGCAAAGAACGCGACCACGGCGACCGCCAGCGCAAACAGCCCGAGCACGGCAAAGACGCCACGCCATCCGAAGAAGTCGCCGATCACGCCCGCGATCGACGAGCCCAGCACGTTGGCGGTGAGCGCCACGCCCAGGAGCCGCGCGATCGCCACCTGGCGCTGTTCGATCGGGACGAGATCGCCCAGCAGCGCCATGGCCACCGGAAAAACGCCGCCGGCCACCAGCCCGGCCGCCACCCGCATCGCCACCAGCAGCGAGAAATCGGTCGCGAACGCGCAGGCGAGCGAGGAGAGTCGCGACGACGAACAGGCAGATATTCATCAGCCGGGTCTTGCCGAGGAAATCGGCGATCACGCCCAGCACCGGCTGGACCAGCGCGTAGGGCAGCGTGAATGCGGTGGAGAGCAGCGCCGCCGTGCTCACGTCGATCGCCAGATCGGCCGCGATCATCGGGATGACGGGATCGACCGCGCGCGTGAACAAGGTCTGCGCAAAGACGACCAGGCCGACGATTTTCAGGACGGGCGATGATGGCGGGTCTCGTGGGCGTTAATCTCTCGGGCTTCCAACCCTTGGGCGTCTAGCTCTTGGCGAGCGCGTCGATTGCGATCAGCCGGCGCAGCAGCAGCTCCATGTCCTTGAGCGGCACCATGTTGGGCCCGTCGGAGGGCGCCCGGTCCGGGTCCTGGTGGGTTTCGATGAAGACGCCGGCGACGCCGACCGCGACCGCGGCGCGCGCCAGCACCGGCACGAATTCGCGCTCGCCGCCCGAGGAAGTGCCCTGCCCGCCCGGCTGCTGCACCGAATGCGTGGCGTCGAAGATCACCGGCGCGCCGGTCGTGCGCGCGAGGATCGGCAACGCGCGCATGTCGGAGACGAGCGTGTTGTAGCCGAACGAAGCGCCGCGCTCGGTCACCAGCACGTTGCGGTTGCCGGCACCGGTGATCTTGGCGACCACGTTGGCCATGTCCCAGGGCGCGAGGAACTGTCCCTTCTTCACGTTGATCGCGCGCCCGGTCTTGGCGGCGGCAACCAGCAGGTCGGTCTGCCGGCACAGGAAGGCCGGGATCTGCAGCACGTCGACGACCTCGCGCCACCGCGCGCGCATTGCTGCGCGTCATGCACGTCGGTGAGCACCGGCACGCCGAGCTTGTCGCGGATCTCGGCAAAGATCGGCAGTGCCGTTTCGAGCCCGATGCCGCGCGCGCTCTTCGCGCTGGTGCGGTTGGCCTTGTCGAACGACGTCTTGTAGACGAGGCCGATGCCGACCCGGGCGGCGATCTCCTTGAGCGCGGTGGCCGTTTCGATCGCGTGGTCGCGGCTCTCGAGCGCGCACGGGCCGGCGATCAAGCGCGAGCGGCAGCGCGTTGCCGAAACGCACTCTGCCGACGGCGACGACCGGACTGGGCGCAGGTTCAAACGCGATAGTCATGGCGAAACCTTGCGCCGGCCGCCTTCAGCGGTCAACCGCAGCGCCCGCATGCGCGCGCTCGCCGGCCACATAGGTCGCGCGCACCGCCCGGTCGTCGCCGAGCGTCGCCAGGATGGCGAGCGTCTCCGTTATCGAGCGCGAGCGCTCGGTGCGGAAGGCCATGAGCGGCGTCGCGCCGGGATCGAGCACCACCAAGTCGGCGTCGTGTCCCGGCACGAGCGTCCCGATCCGATGGTCCAGCCCCAGCGCGCGCGCGCCGCCCAGCGTGGCGAGATAGAACATCTCCACGGCGTCGATCGGCCGCCCGATGAGCTGGGCGACCTTGTAGGCCTCGCCCATGGTGGCCAGCAGCGAAAAGCTCGTGCCGGCACCGATGTCGGTGCCGAGCCCGACCGCCACCGGGCGGCGGGGATCGCGCGCCGCGCGCATCGCGAACAGGCCGCTGCCGAGAAACATGTTCGAGGTCGGGCAATGCGCGAGCGCGGTGCCGCTCTCGTGGCAGCGCGCGAACTCGCTTTCGCCGAAATGGACGCCGTGCGCGAGCACCGCACGCGGTCCGGTGAGACCGTAATGCGCGTAGACGTCGAGATAGTCGCGGCGCTCCGGGAACAGCTCCGCGACCCAGGCGATCTCGGCCTTGTTCTCGGCGATATGGGTCTGCACGAAAACATCCGGATGCTCGCGCCACAGGCTGCCGGCCATCTCCAGCTGCGCGGGCGTGCTGGTGGCGGCAAAGCGCGGCGTGATGGCGTAGAGCGCGCGGCCGCGCCCGTGCCATTTGCCGATCAGCGCCTTCGACTGGTCGTAGCCGGTCTGCGCCGTGTCGGTCAGCGCGGCGGGCGCATTGCGGTCCATCAGCACCTTGCCGGCGATGAGCCGCAGGTTGCGCCCGGCCGCCGCGGCGAACAGCGCATCGACCGAGCCCGCATGCACCGAGCAGAATACCAGCGCCGTGGTGGTGCCGTGGCGGATGAGTTCGTCGCAGAACACGCGCGCGGTCGCGCGCGCGACCGCCTCGTCGGCGAAGGCCTGCTCGGCCGGATAGGTGTAATCGTTGAGCCAGTCGAGCAGCTGTTTGCCCTGCGCGCCGACGATCCCGGTCTGGACATAGTGGATGTGGGTGTCGACAAAGCCCGGGGCGATCAGCGCGCCGGCATGATCGTCGATGACGGCACCGGGCGGCAGCGCCGGCCTGAGCGCGGCATAGGGCCCGGCCGCCTCGATCACCCCATCACGGCACACGACGAGGCCGTCGGGCTCATGCACAAGGGCGGTGGCGGGATCGGTCAGGAACGGGTCGTCGCGGCAGTAGATCAGCGTGCCGCGCAGCGCGCGCACAGAGGTGCCGCCGGGAGGATGCGCCATGGCCGGTTACTCGAAGGCCAGGGTCGCGCCCATGGCCGTTTCGGGCGCAACGACGATGCGGCCCATGTGCGCGGAGTGCTTGATTCCGCCGGCGTTCAACGCGGCCGTCAGCAAAGTACGGTCGCGCACGGCGAACTGCACAGCGGCAAGCCGCGCGCCGGCCCGCACATCGGGCGGCTCCGCGCCGAACCGATTGCGGAAGGCGGCCGGGTCCATGACCTTGATGTCGCCGCGCAGGGTCGATGCGGTGACGCCGCTCGAGGTCGACGCCAGGTCCCGCACGCCGGTGAAGGCCGACAGGAAGATGTGATGGTCGGCGGGGTTCTCGGCGACCAGCACCGCGGAGGCGATGCCGGCCGCCGAGTTGGGATGGCGCTGAAAGGCCGGGTTCCAGAAGTTTTCCGGATAATGCTGCTGGCAGGTGGCGAAGCCGGTTTCCGGCGCCTCGGCGTCGCGTGCAAACGCCAGCGCGAACCCGACCTTCACGGCCGAGCCGTCGGGCCGCCTGCCCTCACGTTCGAAGGTCAGTACGTCGGCGGCGGCGATACCGGCCGCCTTGAACGCGGCTGCATCGGCCGCCGCGTCGGTACTCTCCAAGAGCAGCATCGACAGTCCTTCCCGGCGCGCGAGGAAGGACTGGTTGAAGCGGGCGAACAGGACCGAGAATCCGTCGTCGCCTAGCTTCCCGGGCTCCGCCACCGTGACGAGCTCGATGAAGAAACCCGGAAGCTGGACGATGTGGTTGTGTGTGCCCCACGGATGCCGGTTGCGCGCGCCTACCGCGAAGCCGAGCCGCTTGTAGAGATCGGCGCCGGCGTCGAGGTCACGCACCGCATGAACAATGTGATCGAGCCCGCGGGCCATCAATGTGGGCCGGCGCTATTTCACCGCCGAGAACGCGGTCGGCTGCAGGAACATGTTGTTGATCGAGGCGACGATCGGGCCGTCCTTCTCGCTCTCGGCGCGCTTGGCGATCCATTCCGGGTCGGCGGCGAACTTGTTCCACTTCTGCTCGCGCTCGGCCATCGACTCCCAGGCCAGGAGGTAATGCAGATCCTGATTGCCGCCCTGGCCGATCAGCACGGTCCAGAATCCGGCCTGCCGGATGCCGTGCTTCTTCCAGATTTCCAGCGTGGTGTTCTCGAACCGCTTGAGCAGGGCCGGCAGCCGGCCGGTGACGCAGTGATAGATGCGCAATTCATAGATCATGGTCGCCTCTTGGTGTTTACGTCGAGGCGTCCGACGTTAATGTTCTGCCAGGGAAACGCAAACGGCCATGGGCTGCGCTTCCTGCTCCGAAATTAGACCCGCACTCACTCCTGCCTGATGCTCGGATCGACCAGATTGACTTTCTCGCTCGGCGGGAAACCGAACAGCTCCTCGAATTTCTGCGGTCCCAGCAGCCGCGCGGCCTCATCGAGCATCTGCTGATTGTAGGCATTCAGGACTTCGGGAGATGACGCCACGCCCTCCGGCTTGCGGCAAGGCCACGCGGCCGGCCTCCGACCGCAATGCCAGGAGTTGTCCAAGGACTTGCGGATCGCTGTCGGCAAGCACTTGTCGCGCCCTTGCTTCGAATTCATCGGGTGGCCCGGCCATGGGAATACCTGCTGCCGCTGTCAGCACCGGGGGAGCGCCGCATGCGCTGATCTTGTTGACCCAGGCGAGGTGCTGCCTTCCATAGGTTCCGTACAGAAAGATGCTGGCGGCGTATCCGCGCGCGCCGCGAACGGTCATCGGCTGGACGCCGACGATGCCGGTTGCATAGAGCACTTGATTGGCCAACTGGTGGCAAACGCCATCCCGTCCATAGACGAAGATCGTGCCGCGCGCCGGCCGGGAGTGTTGGGAGTCCGCGTTTGCCTGTACCAAGCATTGCGCCAGCGCCAGGTCTCCCGATTGCGTCCCGAGGAACCCGGACGGATTGCCCGGTATTCCGCCGGTCGGGTGAAAGGAACCCCAGCAATACCAGTAGGACTGACCGGCCGCGGCCACCTGCTGATCGTTCAGATAAGCGGTAACTCGATTATCATAAGTCGTGACCCAGGTGTGATCGACCGGTGCACCGGTCACGAATGCAGGCGTTACCCAGGCGTAGAGAGTGACTATCGGCGCTATTATCCCCTCCCATGCCATGCCCGAACTGAGCGAAGGGCGGCGGACCGCCCGGAGCATGAGAGCGATAGCAAAATACAACCGGGCGCAACAGAGGGTTGTACCCGCGTGATCGGAGCCCAGGCATCTTCGGGCTACACCAGCCGGCTCTGCTCCACCGCGGCGCCCGATGAACGAGGCAAACAGCGGATGCGGCTCGAACGGCCGCGATTTCAGCTCCGGGTGGAACTGCACGCCGATGAACCAGGGATGGTCCTCGTACTCGATCATCTCCGGCAACAGCCCGTCCGGCGACATGCCGCAGAAGCGCATGCCGTGCTGTTCGAGCCGGCCCCTGTAGGCGGTGTTGACCTCGTAGCGGTGGCGGTGGCGCTCGGAGATTTCGGGCGCGCCGTCATAGATCGCGGCGACCTTGCTGCCGCGCTGGAGCACCGCCGGATAGGCGCCGAGCCGCATGGTGCCGCCGAGGTCGCCGTTCGCGCGGCGCGCTTCTCGCAGCTCGTTGCCCTTCATCCATTCGGTCATCAGGCCGACCACCGGCTCCGGCGTCGCGCCGAACTCGGTCGAGTTGGCGTCCTCGATGCCGCACAGATTGCGCGCCGCTTCGATCACCGCCATCTGCATGCCGAAGCAGATGCCGAAATACGGCACGCTGACGCTCGCGCGCGAACTGCGCCGCCCGGATCTTGCCCTCGGCGCCGCGCTGGCCGAAGCCGCCGGGCACCAGGATGCCGTTGACGTGCTCGAGGAACGGCGCCGGGTCCTCGCGCTCGAACACTTCGGATTCGATCCAGTCGAGATTGACCTTGACCTTGTTGGCGATGCCGCCGTGCGAGAGCGCCTCGATCAGCGACTTGTAGGCGTCCTTCATGCCGGTGTACTTGCCGACGACCGCGATGGTGACGTCGCCTTCCGGATTGCGGATGCGCTCGTTGATGATGCGCCAGCGGGCAAGATCGGGCTCCGGCGCTGGCTCGATGCCGAAGGCGGCGAGCACCTCGTTGTCGAGGCCGGCCGCTCGTGATAGGCCTCGGGCACCGCGTAGATGTTGTCGACGTCGCGCGCCTCGATCACCGCGCTTTCGCGCACGTTGCAGAACAGGCCGAGCTTGCGCCGCTCGTCCTGCGGGATCGGCCGGTCGGTGCGGCACAGCAGGATGTCGGGCTGGATGCCGATCGAGCGCAGTTCCTTCACCGAGTGCTGGGTCGGCTTGGTCTTGAGCTCGCCCGCGCCGGTGATGAACGGCAGCAGCGTCAGGTGGATGTAGATCGCGTGGTTGCGCGGCAGGTCGTTGCCGAGCTGGCGGATCGCCTCGAAGAACGGCAGGCCCTCGATGTCGCCGACCGTGCCGCCGATCTCGCACAGCACGAAGTCGAAGCCGTCGTTGCCGTCGCGGATGAATTCCTTGATCGCGTTGGTGACGTGCGGGATGACCTGGATGGTGGCGCCGAGATAGTCGCCGCGCCGCTCCTTGGCGAGGATGTCCTGGTAGATGCGCCCGGTGGTGATGTTGTCCTGGCGGGTCGCCGGCCGGCCGGTGAAGCGCTCGTAGTGGCCGAGGTCGAGGTCGGTCTCGGCGCCGTCGTCGGTGACGAAGACCTCGCCGTGCTGGTAGGGCGACATCGTGCCCGGATCGACGTTGAGATAGGGGTCGAGCTTGCGCAGCCGCACCTTGTAGCCGCGCGCCTGCAGCAGCGCGCCGAGCGCCGCGGATGCGAGACCCTTGCCGAGGGAGGAGACCACGCCGCCGGTGATGAAGATGTACCGCGCCATGGGGCTCAACGTTTAACCCGCGCCGGCCGATTCGACGAGGCCTCTTGGCGGCCGCGGGTCGACGTCCATGCATATCCCGCATGATCGACGTAATCCTCGTAATGTCACTGAGGCTATACGGCGGCCTTCTTGATGTGGACTCTCGAGCTTGCCATTCGCTGTGCTGCATGGCTCACGCTCTCCAAAGCGAAGGGCCGGATTCCCGGCCCTTCGATGTTGCCGTCACTTCGATTGCGGCACCTGCCGGCCGCCGGCGGGCGGCTGCTCCTGCTGCTGTCGAGCGTATCGAGCACGCCGCCCTGGAGCGGCGCGGCGGCGATTGCCGGGACGTGGTGCCCGATCGTCTGCAGGATCGAGGCGGGCTTGCGCTCCATGCCGGCCAGGATCGACAGCACCAGGCTGGTCGCGAAGAAGCCTGCCGCCAGGATGGCGGTGGTGCGGGTGAGCACGTTGGCGGTGCCGCGGCTCGACATGAAGCCGCCGCTCGAGCCGATGCCGAGCCCGCCGCCTTCCGACTTCTGCAGGAGCACGACGCCAATCATGGCGCTGACCAGCATCAGATGGATGACGATCACGACGGTCTGCATCGAACCTATCCATTGTTGCGGCCGGACATCGCCCGGGCCGGCCGACGCCTCCTATATAGGACGCCCGGCGCCTGTCTACACGCCCCCCGGCAGGCATTTCAGTGGCGGCTCGGACCGGCCGTGGCCCCGTTCAGGAGAGCACGCGCGGCCAGGAAGATCAGAAGGAGCGCCACCGCCTGGATCGAATGGTAGAGCGCATTGTGATCGAAATAGCGCGGATCGAGCCCGATTCCGCCCTGCTGGACGCCGGCCGCCACGAAGGTCAGTACGACCCCGGCCACGCCGGACAACAGGATGCGGGCACGGGTGCGGCGCCAGGCGAGGATGAATGCAACGAGCAGGAAGGCGGCCGCCGGCAGGTAGTGCGCGATCGCGACCGCGAACGACCGGCTCACGAACAGCACGATCGCCAGGTAGGCCGCAAAGACCAGGCTGGCAACGACCGTAACGCGCCTGGCCAGCGATGCCGGCAGGCACAGATACGCCCCGACCGACCAACTCGCGAGCGCCGCCAGCCCGATCGCGAGCGAGGGCCCCAAGCCAGAGCGCCCGGAACAGCCACGACGCGATGGTCCGGCAGGAAGCCATGAGTGATGCCGCCAAACAGCGCCGCCAATCCCACGGCCGCGAACAAGGCGGTAAAGCCCAGGCGTAGCGGCGGGCTCGCGTCGGAACGGCTCCACAACAACGCCGCGAAGACCGCGCACTCGATCGTCAGGGCAAAGTCGGTGAGCGTAACGTCAGGCTCGAGCAAAGCGTGACCCTTCCGTTTGACGGCCGTGTGGAGTCGTGACGGACTACCGATAGACGCCCGCAATCGCCAGGAACTCGTCGGCCTTGAGGCTCGCGCCGCCGACCAGGGCGCCGTCGACGTCTGGCGCGGCCAGAAGGTGCGCGGCGTTCGACGGCTTGACCGAGCCGCCGTAGAGGATGCGCAGGCCCTCCCCGGCCGCTCCGAAGCGCGCGGCGAGCCGCCGGCGGATGAAATCATGCATCTCGGCGACGTCGCGAGCGTCGGGGTCAGCCCGGTGCCGATCGCCCAGACCGGCTCGTAGGCGACGACGAGCTTGTCCGGAGCGCCGTCCGGCAGCGAGCCGTCGAGCTGCGCCCCGACGACGGCGAGCGCCTGCCCGGCCTCGCGCTCGGCCCGCGTTTCGCCGACGCAGACGATGGCGAGGAGCCCGGCGCGCTGTGCCGCGAGCGCCTTCGCCCGCACCTCCGCGTCGGTCTCGTGGTGGCCGCTGCGGCGCTCGGAATGCCCGACAATGACCGCGCTCGCGCCGGCGTCCTTGAGCATTTCGGCCGAAATGTCGCCGGTGAAGGCGCCCGAGGCCTGCGCGTGGCAGTCCTGGGCGCCGATGCGCAACGGGCTGCCCTGGGCGAGCGCAGCAAACTGCGCAATCAGGGTCGCAGGCGGGCAGACCAGCAGGTCGACCGCCGCCAGATCGCGGGCACCCTGCACGATCCTGTCAAGCTCGGCGGCCGACGCCCGCAGGCCGTTCATCTTCCAATTCCCGGCCACCAGGGGGCGGCGCGTCGGCATATGTCGGTTCCTGCCATCTTATGATCAAGGTAGCGGGTTAACAGACGCAGCAGAACACCCGCCGGGACCACGATTTTCCGGCCGCCACGCCGCATGGCGCACGTGTTGCGACGCAGGATGCCCCTCCCTATGATGCGCGGCCCTGGGCGGCCGCCGACCGGCCGGCTCGATCACGACACGGATAACGCATGCTTCGAGGTCTACGCAAAGCCTCTTCCAACTGGCTCGGCAAGGCGGTCATGGCCACCGTGGTCGGCTTCCTGGTCATCAGCTTTGCGATCTGGGGGATCGGCGACATTTTCCGCGGGTTCGGCCGCTCGACCGTGGCCAAGATCGGAAGCACCGAGATCACGATCGAGCAGTTCCGCAACCTCTACAATGAGCGGCTGCAGCAATACGCCCGCCAGCTCGGCCGGCCGATCACCCCCGACCAGGCGCGCGCGCTCGGCCTCGACCGCCTGGTGATCGCCCAGCTCATCGCCGACATCGCGCTCGACGAACGCGTCCGCACGCTCGGACTCAATCTCTCCGATGCCGAAGTCGCCAAGCAGATCACGAGCGATCCGGCCTTCCAAGGCCCGAACGGCCAGTTCGACCGTTTCCGCTTCGAGCAGACGATCCGGCAGGCCGGCTATACCGAGGCGCGCTTCATCGCCGAGCAGCGCCGCCGGCTGCTGCGCCGCCAGCTCGCCGGCACCGTGGTCGAGCGGAGTGACGGTGCCGAAGGCCGCGATCGAGGCGGCCAACCGCTACCAGAACGAACAGCGTTCGATCGAATATCTGCTGCTCGACCGCAGCCAGGCCGGCGAAATTCCGGACGCCGACGCCGGAGGCGCTGACGCAAATACTACGACGAGCGCAAGACGCTGTTCCGCGCGCCGGAATATCGCAAGTTCACCATACGTCGCCCTGATCCCGGCCGAGCAGGCGCAATGGATCGAAGTCTCCGACGAGGATGCCAAGCGCGCCTACGAGGAGCAACCGCGCGCGCTACGTCACGCCCGAACGCCGCCACCTCCAGCAGATCGATTTTACCAGCGCGGAAGCGGCGCAGGCCGCCGCCGACCGCATCGCCAAGGGCGCGAGCTTTGCCGAGATCGCCAAGGAACTGCGGCAAGACCGAAAAGGACATCGATCTCGGCACGGTGCCCAAGGCGGCGATGATCGACCGGGCGGTGGCCGATGCCGCCTTCGCGCTCAAGGAAGGCGAGGTCAGCGCCCCGGTCAAGGGACGCTTCGGCACCGTGCTGGTCCAGGTGCTCAAGATCGAGCCCGAGCAGGTGCGCGCCGTTCGAGGAGGTCGCCGCCGAACTCAAGCAGGAGCTCGCGATCGAGCGCGCCAAGACGCAGATGCTCAGCGTCTACGACAAGATCGAGGACGCGCGCTCGGACGGCAAGACGCTGGCCGAAGCGGCCGCGCTGCTCAAGCTCGCGGCGCGCACCATCGAGGCGATCGACCGCTCCGGCCGCGATCCCTCGGGCGCGCCGGTCGGCGGGCTGCCCGACGCTCAGCGTCTGCTGGCGACGGCGTTCACGACCGACGTCGGCGCTCGATCGCGACCCGCTGCAGGTCGAAGGCGGCTATATCTGGTACGAGGTCACGGGCATCACGCCGGCGCGCGAGCGCCCGCTCGACGAGGTCAAGGAGCAGGTCGACGGCGCGCTGGCGCGAGCAGGAGATCGCGACGCGACTCAAGGCCAAGGCGACCGAGATACTCGACAAGCTCAAGGCCGGCACGACGCTCGCCGACGTCGCCGCCGCCGACAAGCTGCAAGGTCGAGACCGCGAGCGGGATCAAGCGCGGCGAGGCCTCGCCCCCGCTGTCGGCGCGCGACGGTCGACGCGATCTTCCGCACCGCCAAGGATGGCGCCGGCAGCGCCGACGCCGCCCAGGCGCGTCGAGCAGGTCGTGTTCCGCGTCACCGACATCGTCGTGCCGAAGCTCGACATCGGCGTCCGAAGACGCCAAGCGCACGCAGGAAACCTTGAACCGCACGCTCTCCGAGAACCTTTTCGCCGAGTATGTCGGCCGGCTCGAAAGCGAGATCGGCGTGACCATCAATCAAAGCGCGCTGCAACCAGATCGTCACCGGCGGCGGAGCAAGCTCCGACAACTGATCTCCATGCAGATCGAGCCGCAGGCACCCGCATTCGCCAAGCGCTACGCGCGCGGCGAGCCGCAGGTGGTGTGGACCACGCTGGTCGCCGACCTCGAGACGCCGGTCTCGGCGTTTCTCAAGATCGCCGGCGGGCGGCCGATGAGCTTCCTGCTGGAATCGGTCGAAGGCGGCGCGGTGCGCGGGCGCTATTCGATCATCGGGCTCGAGCCGGATCTGGTCTGGCGCACGGTCGACGGCCGCGCCGAGATCAATCGCGGCACGCGCCAGCGGCCGCAACGGCGTTTTCGCCCTGCAACGAGGCGCCGCTCACGGCGCTGCGCGCGCTCGTCGCCGAAAGCCGGATCGAACTGCCCGAGGCGCTGCCGCCGATGGCGGCCGGCATCTTCGGCTATCTCGGCTACGACATGGTGCGGCAGATGGAGGAATTGCCGCAGCCCAATCCCGATCCGATCGGCATTCCGGACGCGGTGCTGGTGCGCCCGACCATCGTGGTGGTGTTCGACGCGGTGAAGGACACGATCACCGTCGTCACGCCGGTGCGGCCGGAAAAGGGCGTGTCCGGCCAAGACCGCGCTTCACGCGCGCGAGCGAGCGGCTCTCGGCGATCGTCGACGCGCTCGACCAGCCGCTCGAGCACTGCCGCCGCCCAACGGTCAAGACCGGCCCGCTCACGGTGCTGGCCGTCCTCCAACACCACGCCGGCCGAATACGAGCGCATGGTCGAGCGCCGCCAAGGAGTACATCGCCGCCGGCGACATCTTCCAGGTGGTGCTGTCGCAGCGCTTCGAGGCGCCGTTCGAGCTGCCGCCGTTCTCGCTCTATCGCGCGCTGCGGCGGGTCAACCCGTCGCCCTTCCTCTATTTCCTCGACTTCGGCGGCTTCGCCGTCGCCGGCTCGAGCCCGGAAATCCTGGTGCGGGTGCGCGAGCGGCACGGTCACCATCCGGCCGATCGCCGGCACGCGCCCGCGCGGCGCCACGCCGCACGAGGACAAGGCGCTCGAAGCCGAGCTGCTGGCCGATCCGAAGGAGCGCGCCGAGCACCTGATGCTGCTCGATCTCGGCCGCAACGACGTCGGCCGCGTCTCGCGCGATCGGCGACCGTCAAGGTCACCGACCAGTTCTTCATCGAGCGCTACAGCCAGGTGATGCACATCGTCTCCAACGTCGAGGGCAAGCTCGACGGCAAGTACGACGCGCTCGATGCGCTCGCCGCCGGCTTTCCGGCCGGCACGGTGTCGGGCGCGCCCAAGGTGCGGGCGATGCAGATCATCGACGAACTGGAGAAGGAGAAGCGCGGGCTCTATGCCGGCTCGGTCGGCTATTTCTCCGCCGCCGGCGAGATGGACAGCTGCATCGTGCTGCGCACCGCGCTGATCAAGGACGGCATGATGTACGTGCAGGCCGGCGCCGGCATCGTCGCCGACTCCAATCCGAAGTCCGAGCAGCAGGAATGCGTCGACAAGGCCAAGGCGCTGTTCCGCGCCGCCGAGGAGGCCAAGCGCTTCGCCAGCGCGGCGCGGCGGGGGCAGTAGGGCGAGCGCAACCACACACTCGGCGTCATGCCTGCGCAGCAGGCATCCAGCAAACGCGGACGCTTGGGCAATCGACCAAGTAAACCAATACATGTCGGCGGATATTGGATTCCGGACCTTGCTCGCCCGGCTTCGCCGGCTCGCTCAGCCGGAATGACAACAAATACGCCCGGGATGCTTCGCCGCTAACGCCCCCACAGCTCCTTCGATGCCATGCGCGCGCCTTCGACCAGCGACTTCGAGCTTCGCCCACTGCACCGACGGATGGCAGCGCACGATGTTGTAGCTCTGCGCGAAGCCGCAGTCGGTGCCGGCGATGACGTTCTCGCGCCCGACCACGCTGGCGAAATTCTTGATGCGCCACGCCACCAGCTCGGGATGCTCGACCACGTTGGTCGAATGGGTGACGATGCCGGGAATGAGGATCTTGCCGTCGGGCAGCTTCACGTCCTTCCACACCATCCATTCGTGCTCGTGGCGCGGGTTGGCGCTTTCGAGCGAATAGGCCTGCGCCCGCACCTTGAGGATGAGATCGGACGAGCGTCTTGCAGCGGCACGTCCGTGGTGTGCGGCGCGTTCCAGCTGCCCCAGCAGACGTGATAGCGCACCTTGTCCTCGGGGATGCCGGTCGAGCGCATAGTTGGTCAGGTCGACGCAGCGCTCGGCGTATTTGTGCACCTCGCGCTCGGCTCATCTCGCCGAGCAGCCGGTCGTATTCGTGCGCCAGGAACGCATCGTCGAGCTGCAGGATGAACCCGGCATCGACGATCGCCTGGTATTCCTCCTTCAGCGCGTCGGCGAGCGCGACCACGATCTCCTCGTCGTTCTTGTAGTAGGCGTTGAGCCACAGCCCGCGCGCGCTCATCGGCGCGGCGACCGGCATGAACGCGCCCGTCGACGTTCACGCCCTCGAGCGCCGCCTTGAAGTTGGCGATGTCCTGGCGCGATCGCCGCCTGGCCCTTGTAGGTGATCGGCGCGACGCATTCCCAGACCAGGAGGTTCTGGCGCCGGCGCGCCGGCGTCCGGCCTTGAGCGGCGTCTTCGACTGCCCGGGCGGCAGCCAGTCGTAGATACTGGATCGGCGTGTAGGCGGCGTAGAACTCGGGGAATTTCTTCGCCTCGCGGATCAGGTAGATCGGGTTGTGCTCGTGGTCGTCCGGCCGGAATCGGACGATGGACGAAGCCGCCGAGCCGCTCGGCGACGTAGCGGATCCAGCCGGCCTTGCCGTATTCGCCGTCGCTGACGATGTCGACGCCGACCTCGGCCTGCTGGCGCACGACGCCGGCGACTTCCTCCCGCAGGGTCTTTTCGTACGCGGCCTCGTCGTACGGCTGCGCCGTGGTCGCGCGCCCACAGGATGTCGCGGATCGACATCGGGCGCACGAGGCTGCCGACATGGGTGACCAGGATGCGGTCGGTGCTGCGTTGCATTGGCGTTACCCTCCCCCTTCGGCGGATCTGCGTCCCTGCTTATCTAGAATATGATCGGTTTTCTGGCCATATTGGAAGGTATCGGTGTGATGCATCCGCTTGGTCGAGCCTAAGATCGAATCTGAGCGAGCGACTGCACATATCAATGCAGGTGAGGACATAGTGATCGGTCGCAGTGGGCGCGCTGGTGCGCAGAAATCTGGCGTCTCAAGGTCGAAGCCGGCTCTGCGATCACTGGCGGAATTCCGTGCAAGGATGCCGCGTTTGCGCAAGCCGAGCGCAATCCTTTTGAGCGCGGCGCGAAAGCGCGAGCGTTGATGCGCTGCCGTGAACGAATGCGGTCGCAAGCTACGGTTTGCAAACGGATCGCGATTTCGGACAGTGGGCTGGGTCCAAGTTCGGCTTGGATCGCCCTCCCTATCGGCGCGGAATCCGGTTGCCTTGACCCCCTCAGGGCCCCGTCTAAGACCTTGAGCGGGCAAGAGAACGCGGCCATGATCGTCCTGATCGACAATTACGACAGCTTCACCTTCAACCTGTTCCACTATCTCGGCGGGCTTGGGGGCGGACGTGGTCGTGCATCGCAACGACAAGATCTCGGCCGCCGAGGTGATCGCGCTCGACGCCCGACGCGATCGTGCTGTCGCCCGGCCCCTGCACGCCCAACGAGGCCGGCATCTGCCTCGACCTGATCGCCAAGGCGCGCGCGCGACCATCCCGATCCTCGGCGTCTGCCTCGGCCATCAGGCGATCGGCCAGGCGTTCGGCGGCAAGGTGGTGCGCGCGCCGGTGCCGGTGCACGGCAAGCTCTCCGACGATCAAGCACCAGGGCGACGGCGTGTTTCGCGGCATCAACGGGCCGTTCCAGGCGACGCGCTACCATTCGCTGGTGGTCGACCGCGCGACCATGCCGGCCGACCTTGACGGTCGACGGCCGAGACCGACGACCGCCTGGTCATGGGGCTCGCGCACACGACGCTTGCCGGTGCACGGCGTGCAGTTCCATCCCGAGAGCATCGCGTCCGAGCACGGCCATCTGATCCTGAAGAATTTTCTCGACATCGCCGCGGCGTGGAACGCCGCGACCGGCCGCAGCGCCGCGCGCCAGCGCGCGACGCCGCGCGCGCGCATGTGAGGGGCGAACGCGTGACCGACGATTTCAAGGCGCTCGATCGCCAAGGCCGCGACCGGCGCGTCGTCTGACGCGCGAGGAAGCCGCGCGCGGCTTCGACCGCATGATGTCGGGCGAAGCGACGCCCTCGCAGATGGGCGGCCTCCTGATGGCGCTGCGCGTGCGCGGCGAGACGGTCGACGAGATCACCGGCGCGGTCACCGCGATGCGCGAGAAGATGCTGCGCGTCACGGCGCCGCCCGACGCCATCGACGTGGTCGGCACCGGCGGCGATGCGTCCGGCTCCTACAACATCTCGACCTGCGCGGCCTTCATCGTGGCGGGCGCCGGCGTGCCGGTCGCCAAGCACGGCAACCGCGCGCTGTCCTCGCGCTCCGGCGCCGCCGATGTGCTGGGCGCGCTCGGCGTGAAGATCGAGCTGACGCCGGACGGCGTCGCGCGCTGCATCCAGGAGGCCGGCATCGGCTTCATGTTCGCGCCCGCGCATCATCCGGCGATGAAGAACGTCGGCCCGACCCGGGTCGAGCTCGGCACCCGCACGATCTTCAACCTGCTCGGGCCGCTCTCCAATCCGGCCGGCGTCAAGCGCCAGATGGTCGGCGTGTTCTCGCGCCAATGGGTCGAGCCGCTCGCGCAGGTGCTCAAGAACCTCGGCTCCGAGAGCGTCTGGGTCGTGCACGGCTCCGACGGCCTCGACGAGATCACGACCGCCGGCCCGACCTACGTCGCCGCGCTGGAGAACGGCGCGGTGCGCACGCTTCGAGATCACGCCCGAGGACGTCGGCCTCGCGCGCGCCAAGCCGGAGGCGCTGCGCGGCGGCGACGCCGAGCAGAACGCGCGACGCGCTGCTCGACGTGCTCAAGGGCAAGAAGGGCGCCTTCCGCGACGTCGCGATCCTCAACGCGGCGGCCGGGCTGATCGTCGCCGGCCGCGCGAAGGACTTCAAGCAGGGCGTCGCGCTGGCCGCGAAATCGATCGATTCCGGCGAGGCCGCAGGGCCGGCTCGACCGCCTGATCGCAGTCTCGAACGCGCTGAGGCGACGATGGCCGACATCCTCGCCAAGATCGAGGCCTACAAGCGCGAGGAGATCGCCGCCGCCAAGCGCGCGCGTCCGCTCGCCGCGATCGAGGCCGCCGCCAAGGCGGCGCCCGCCGCCGCGCGGCTTCCTCGCGCGCCATCGAGCGCAAGCTCGCGGCCGGCGGCTACGCGCTGATCGCCGAGATCAAGAAGGCGAGCCCGTCGAAGGGCCTGATCCGCGCCGATTTCGATCCGCCGGCGCTGGCGCGCGCCTATGAGGCCGGCGGCGCCGCCTGCCTGTCGGTGCTCACCGACACGCCCTCGTTCCAGGGCAGCCCGGACCATCTCGACCGCGGCGCGCGCCGCGACGCGACCTGCCGGTGCTGCGCAAGGATTTCATGTACGACCCCTATCAGGTGGCGGAGGCGCGCGCCTGGGGCGCCGACTGCATCCTGATCATCATGGCGGCGGTCGACGATGCCGCGGCGCAGGAGCTCGAAGACAGCCGCGTTCGCGCTTCGGCATGGACGTGCTGCTCGAGGTGCACGACGAGCGCGAGCTCGAGCGCGCGCTTGCGCCTGCGCTCGCGGCTGATCGGCATCAACAATCGCAATCTCAAGACCTTCGAGACCACGCTCGACGACCAGCCGAGCGGCTCGCGCCGCAGGATTCCGCGCAGACCGCATCGTCGTCGGCGAAAGCGGCATCTTCACGCCCGCCGATCTCGACGCGTCTGGCGCGGCGTCGGCATCTCGACCTTCCTGGTCGGCGAGAGCCTGATGCGCGCAGCGCGACGTCGAGGCCGCGACGCGCGCGCTGCTCGGCCGCGCGCAGCGCACGCTCGGCGCCGCGGAGTAAGCGATGGCGCGCGCGCCCAAGCTCACCCATCTCGGCCAGGGCGGCGAGGCCCGCATGGTCGACGTCTCGGCCAAGGCCGCGACCGAGCGCGTCGCCGTCGCCGAAGGCCGCGTCGTGATGACGCCAGAAGACGCTCGATCTCGTGCTCAAGGGCAACGCCAAGAAGGGCGACGTGCTCGGCGCCGCGCGCATCGCCGGCATCATGGCGGCGAAGAAGACGCACGAGCTGATCCCGCTCTGCCATCCGCTCGCGCTCTCCAAGGTCGCGGTCGACATCGAGCCGGACCGCAAGCTGCCCGGGCCTCGCGGTGCGCGCGACCGTCAAGGTCACCGGCCAGACCGGCGTCGAGATGGAGGCGCTGACCGCGGTGTCGGTCGCCTGCCTCACCATCTACGACATGGTGAAGGCGGTCGAGCGCGGCATGCGCATCGAGGGCATCCGCCTGATCGAGAAGCGCGGCGGCAAGTCCGGCCGCTACCGGGCGAAGGAGTGAGCGCCGTGGCGCTGATGCCGGTCGCGGAGGCGCTGCGCGCGGGTGCTCGACGGCGCCACGCCACTGCCCGCCGAAGCGGCGCCGCTGCGCGACGCGCACGGCCGCGTGCTCGCCGCCGACCTCGCGGCGCTGCGCACGCAGCCGCCGGCCGACGTGTCGGCCATGGACGGCTATGCGGTGCGCGCGGCCGACGTCGCCAAGGTGCCGGCGACGGCTCAAGCTGATCGGCGAGGTCGCGGCCGGGCATCCGTTCGAGGGCACGGTCGGCGCCGGGCGAGGCGGCGCGCATCTTCACCGGCGGCGTGCTGCCGCCGGGCGCCGACACCATCGTGATCCAGGAGAACACGACGCGCGACGGCGACACGGTCGTCGTCACCGGCGAGCGCGGCCAAGGGCCGGCACGTCCGCGCGCCGGGCCTCGATTTCGCGCGCGGGCGCGCGCGCTGCTGGCCAAGGGCCGCCGCCTCACCGACCGCGATCTCGCGCTCGCGGCCGCGATGAACCATCCGACGCGTGCCGGTGCATCGCCGGCCCAAGGTCGCGGTGCTGGCGACCGGCGACGAACTGGTGATGCCCGGCACCGAGCCGGGCTTCGGCGAGATCGTCTATTCCAACGGCTATGCCACCATGGCGCTCGCGCGCCGGCGAAGGCTGCGAGGTGCATCGATCTCGGCATCGTGCCCGACCGGCGTCGACGAGACCGTCGCCGCCGTGCGCCGCGCGCGCGAGGCGCAGGCGCGACATCCTGGTCACCTCGGGCGGCGCCTCGGTCGGCGACTACGACCTCGTGCAGAAGGCGCTCGCCGCCGAAGGGCTCGCGCTGTCGTTCTGGAAGGTCGCGCTGCGGCCCGGCCGGCCGATGATGCACGGGCGGCTCGGCGCCATGCACGTGCTCGGCCTGCCCGGCAATCCGGTGTCGGCCTATGTCTGCGCGGTGCTGTTCCTGGTGCCGCTGATCCGGCGGCTCGCCGGCCGCGCCGATGTCGAGCCCGCGCTCGAACCGGCGCGCCTCGGCTGCGACCTGCCGGCGAACGACGAGCGGGCCGACTACCTGCGCGCGACGCTCGACGCCGGGGCCCGGACGGAGCCCGGTCGCGACGCCCGTTCCCGGTGCAGGACAGTTCCATGCTGGTCCCGCTCGCGCAGCGCCGATTGCCTGCTGGTGCGCGAGCCGCACGCGCCGGCCGCCAAGGCCGGCAGCCGCTGCTGCCTGATCGATTAAGCTCGCGCCTTTAGCGGTCTTTCGACTTGTTCACGCCAAATTAAATGGTTGCGGAACACATATGGAACATATAGTGTCCGTTCATGATTTGTTTCGGTGAGTCCTTTGGGCATCGCCGGCAGCCGGGGGAAACGACGCGATGCTGACCCGCAAGCAATTCGAGCTTCTGCGCTTCATCCATGAGCGGCTGAAGGAGGCCGGCGTTCCGCCCTCCTTCGACGAGATGAAGGACGCGCTCGACCTGCGCTCGAAGTCCGGCATCCATCGCCTGATCACCGCGCTCGAGGAGCGCGGCTTCATCCGCCGCCTGCCCAACCGGGCGCGCGCCATCGAGGTGATCAAGCTGCCGGATTCGGTCGCGCACGGCATCGGCGCCGGCCGCGCCCGCGGCTTCACGCCGAGCGTGATCGAAGGCAATCTCGGCCGCGTGCGCGCGGCCTCCGAGGATGACAGCGGCCGCCCGATCGCGGTGCCGGTGATGGGCCGCATCGCCGCCGGCACGCCGATCGAGGCGATCCAGAACAAGACGCCACGTCATCAACATGCCGCCCGACCTGCTCAGCACGGGCGAGCACTTCGCGCTCGAAGTGCGCGGCGACTCGCATGATCGAGGCCGGCATCCTCGACGGCGACACGGCGCTGATCAAGAAGACCGACGCCGCCGATACCGGCGACATCGTGGTGGCGCTGATCGACGACGAGGAGGCGACGCTCAAGCGTTTCCGCCGGCGCGGCGCCTCGATCGCGCTCGAACCCGCCAACACCGCCTACGAGGTGCGCATCCTGCCGCCCAACCGCGTGCGCATCCAGGGCAAGCTGGTCGGGCTGTTCCGGCGGTATTGATCCCCCGGTTCCAAATCCTCGATCTTTGGCGTGGCGTCGCGCGGCTGTGCGCGCGATGGCCGGCGAACCTGGGACAGATCGCCAACCTGTGGTGACGCCCGCGCCCATGGGCGGTCGTATCCGGCCGGTCGCGCCGCGGTCATCAACAGGGGGTCAGCCGCCCTTCCCGCCCGCCACCTTGGCCCACGTGTCGCGCAGCCCCACGGTGCGATTGAACACCAGCCGGCCGGTCTGCGAGTCCGGGTCGACGCAGAAATAGCCCTGGCGCTCGAACTGCACCGGCTCCCCAGGCTTGGCGCCGGCCAGCGCAGGCTCGAGCTTGGCGCCGTTCAGCGCCTCCAGCGAGCTTGGATTGAGATCGGCGGCGAACTCGGCGCCATTCGGGTCGGGCCGGGTGAACAGCGGGTTGTAGAGCCGCACCTGCGCCGGTACGGCATCGGCGGCCGAGACCCAATGCAGCGTCGCCTGCACCTTGCGGCCGTCCGGCGCATTGCCGCCACGCGTCGCCGGATCGTAACTGCAGCGCAGCTCGACCACCTCGCCGTTGGAGCCCTTCACCGCTTCACGACACGTGACGAAATAGGCGTAGCGCAGCCGGACTTCCTTGCCGGGCGACAGCCGGAAGAATTTCTTCGGCGGATTCTCCATGAAGTCGTCCTGCTCGACATAGAGTTCGCGGCCGAAGCGGATCTTGCGCGTACCCGCGCCCGGATCGTCGGGATGATTGACCGCGTCGAGTTCTTCGCTCTGGCCCTCCGGATAATTCTCGATGACGAGCTTGAGTGGACGCAGCACCGCCATGCGGCGCGGCGCGCTCCGGTTGAGCACCTCGCGCACCGAAAAATCGAACATGGCGGCGTCGACCACGCTGTTGGCCTTGGCGACGCCGATCCGGCGCACGAAATCGCGGATCGCCTCGGGCGGCACCCCGCGCCGTCGCAATCCGGCGAGCGTGGGCATGCGTGGATCGTCCCAGCCGGTGACATGCCCTCCCCTGACCAGCTCGGTCAGCACGCGCTTGGACAGTACCGTGTAGGTGAGATTGAGCCGGGCGAACTCGTACTGGTGCGGGTGCGAGGGCACCGGCAGATGCTCGAGGAACCAGTCGTAGAGCGGCCGGTGGTCCTCGAATTCGAGCGTGCAGATCGAGTGCGTGATCCCTTCGATGGCGTCGGACTGGCCGTGCGCGAAATCGTAGCTCGGATAGATGCACCAGGCCGTGCCGGTGCGCGGATGGCTCGCGTGCAGAATGCGGTAGAGCACCGGATCGCGCAGATTGATGTTGCCCGACGCCATGTCGATCCTGGCGCGCAGCACCCGCGCGCCATTCTCGAACTCGCCCGCCCGCATGCGGCGGAACAGATCGAGGTTCTCCTCCACCGAGCGCTCGCGATATGGGCTGTTGCGTCCCGGCTCGGTCAGCGTGCCGCGCGCCACCCGCATCTCGTCGGGCGACTGGTCGTCCACATAGGCGAGGCCCGCGCGGATCAGATGCTCGGCCCAGGCGTATAGTTGTTCGAAATAGTCCGACGCGTGGAAGAGGTGCTCGCCCCAGTCGAAACCCAGCCAGCGCACGTCGCGCTCGATGGCGTCGATGTATTCCTGCTCCTCCCTGGTCGGATTGGTGTCGTCGAAGCGCAGGTGGCAGCGGCCGCCGAACTCCTGCGCCACGCCGAAATTCAGGCAAATGGACTTGGCGTGGCCGATATGGAGATAGCCGTTCGGCTCCGGCGGAAAGCGGGTGATCACCTTGGCGACGCGCTTGGCATCGAGATCCGCCTGGATGATGTCGCGGATGAAGTCCTGCCCCGCCTCCCGGACCGCCGTTTCAACTGCCGTCATGCTGAGAAAGGTCCACTGTTGACGCGGCGGCAAGCCACCACGCTCGGGGCCTATGTGCCAAATCCGCGGGCACGCGCCAAGCCGTGAAATGCTGTAACGCCATTCCCGCAACCATGATACACGAGCCGGCATCGCAGTGCGCTTGCTGGATTTCACCGCCATGCCTGACGTCGTCACCCGCTTCGCACCCTCCCCGACCGGATTTCTCCACATCGGCGGGGGCCGTACGGCGCTGTTCAACTGGCTCTATGCGCGCGGCCGCGGCGGCAAGATGCTGCTGCGAATCGAGGATACCGACCGCGAGCGCTCCACCAAGGCGGCAATCGACGCCATTCTCGACGGCCTGACCTGGCTCGGAATCGATTGGGACGGGGACACCATTTATCAGTTCTCCCGCGCGGCCCGGCATCGGGAGGTGGCCGAACAGCTGCTCGCAAAGGGCAGCGCTTATCGCTGCTATGCGAGCCCGGAAGAACTGACGCAGATGCGCGAGGCGGCGCGGCGGGAGGGCCGCTCGAAGCTCTACGACGGGCGCTGGCGCGACCGCGATCCGAGCGATGCGCCCCCCGGCGTCAGACCGGTGATCAGGCTCAAGGCCCCGCTCACCGGCGAGACGGTGATCGACGACCAGGTGCAAGGGCGCGTCGCTTGGCAGAACGAAAACCTGGACGACCTCGTGCTGCTGCGCTCCGATGGGACGCCGACCTATATGCTGGCGGTCGTGGTCGACGATCATGACACGGGCATCACCCACATCATCCGCGGCGACGACCATTTCACCAATGCGGCCCGCCAGGCGCAGATCTACGCCGCGCTTGGCTGGAGCGTGCCGGTGATGGCGCATATCCCGCTGATCCATGGGCCCGACGGCTCGAAGCTCTCCAAGCGCCATGGCGCGCTCGGCGTCGACGCCTACCGGGCGATGGGATATCTCCCCGCCGCCATGCGCAACTATCTAGTCCGGCTCGGCTGGGCGCACGGCGACCAAGAGATCTTCTCGACCGAGGAGATGATGCGGGCATTCGACCTGCCGCAGATCGGGCGCTCGCCCGCACGGTTTGACTTTGCGCGGCTGGAGAGCCTCAACGGTCATTACATGCGCGAAACGTCGGACGCGGATCTGCTCCGGGAGATGGAAGCTGTTTTGCCGCACACGGCAGGCGGAGCCGAGATCGCCGCCAAGATGACGCCGGACCTGCGTGGCAAGCTTCTGGCCGCGATGCCGGGGTTGAAGGAACGCGCCAAGACGCTGGTCGAACTCGTGGACGGGGCACACTTCCTCCTTGCCGACCGTCCACTCGCGCTGGACGACAAGTCCGCCGCCCTATTGACGGGCGAAGCCAGGAGCCTGCTCGACGAAGTTGCGGCCGAGCTTGCGGCGGTCGAGCCCTGGACGGCGGAAGCGACTGAGCAGGCGGTGCGCGCCTATGCCGAGCGCAAGGGGCTCAAGCTCGGCGGCGTGGCAC
Organism: uncultured Alphaproteobacteria bacterium; assembly: GCA_963755305.1. Taxonomy (GTDB): domain Bacteria; phylum Pseudomonadota; class Alphaproteobacteria; order Rhizobiales; family Xanthobacteraceae; genus VAZQ01. Next base: position 216,300 of record CAVWJL010000002.1, read on the forward strand.
AGCCGCTGCGCGCCGCGCTGACCGGGCGGGCGACCTCGCCTCCGATCTTCGATGTGTTGGCGGTGCTCGGGAAAAGCGAGAGCCTCGGACGGGTGCGGGACCAGGTTGCATCAGCCCAGGCGTGACCTGCGCCGGGTGTCCACTCGGTACCCTACGACTCGAACCGCAAACCGCCGCTGGCGGGCGTGCATGACAGATAAACTGCCGGTCCAAGGACCGTCCGCCATCTTGCAGCGCACACAGGGATGGGCTACCCAACCAAAGGACCTCCCCGCGGGCTTGCAAGGGCTCCGATTAATCCATCCTGTCGCCCATTGGGCGCGCGGTCCGCCGGGCAATGCAATCGAGGGCTCGATCATGGACGCGAAGACCGGCGCCAACATCAAGACCGGAAAATTCACGGTCGGCGACAAGGACCATACGTTCCCGATCTACGATGGATCGATCGGGCCGTCGGTCATCGACATCGGCAAGTTTTACGCCGAGACCGGGATGTTCACCTACGACCCCGGCTACACATCGACCGGAAGCTGCGAGTCCAAGATCACTTACATCGACGGTGACGAGGGCATTCTGCTCTACCGCGGCTATCCCATCGAGCAACTGGCCGAGCACGGCGACTTTCTGGAGACCTGCTACCTGCTGCTCTACGGCGAACTGCCGACCGCCGCCCAGAAGTCCGATTTCGACAACCGCGTCACGCGCCACACCATGGTGCACGAGCAGATGAACCGCTTCTATCAGGGCTTCCGGCGCGACGCCCATCCGATGGCGGTGATGACCGGCTGCGTCGGCGCGCTCTCGGCCTTCTATCACGACTCGACCGACATCTCGGACCCCTACCAGCGCATGGTGGCGTCGCTGCGCATGATCGCGAAGATGCCGACGCTCGCCGGCATGGCGTACAAGTACCACGTCGGCCAGCCGTTCATTTATCCGAAGAACGATCTCGACTACGCCACCAACTTCCTGCGCATGTGCTTTGCGGTGCCGTGCGAGGAGTACAAGCCGAACGCGGTGCTGGCGCGCGCCATGGACCGCATTTTCATCCTGCACGCCGACCACGAGCAGAACGCCTCGACCTCGACGGTGCGGCTTGCCGGTTCCTCGGGCGCCAATCCGTTCGCCTGCATCGCGGCGGGCTGCGCCTGCCTGTGGGGGCCGGCGCACGGCGGCGCCAACGAAGCCGCGCTCAACATGCTGGCCGAGATCGGCAAGCCCGAGCGCATCCCGGAATATGTCCGGCGCGCCAAGGACAAGAACGACAGCTTCCGCCTGATGGGCTTCGGCCACCGGGTCTACAAGAACTACGATCCGCGCGCCAAGATCATGCAGAAGACCTGCCATGAGGTGCTCAACGAGATCGGGATCAAGGACGATCCACTGCTCGATGTCGCCATGGAGCTCGAGCGGGTCGCTTTGCACGACGAGTACTTCATCGAGAAGAAGCTCTATCCCAATATCGACTTCTATTCGGGCATCACGCTCAAGGCCATGGGCTTCCCGACCACCATGTTCACGGTGCTGTTCGCGGTCGCGCGCACGGTGGGCTGGATCTCCCAGTGGAAGGAAATGATCGAGGACCCGCACCAGAAGATCGGCCGGCCGCGCCAGCTCTATACCGGCGCCGGCCAGCGCGATTACGTGCCGATCTCAAGGCGCAAGTGAGCGGCCCCGCCGCAGCAGGTCGAGCACGATCTCGGCCGCCTTCATGCTGGGCGAGGTCCCGCCGGGGCCCATCAGCGCATCGAGTCGCGCGAACGCGTCGGTTTGCACGCGCCGCTCGGGCGTATCGGACAGCAATGGCATAAGCGCATCGGCCAGCCGCTCGGGCGTCGCCGGACGAGATTCGACCGCCGCATGGCCTTCCGGGCGCTGCGGGCTCTCGACAAATTCCGGCATGACGCCCGCCCCGAGCACGAGATTCGCCAGCACGATCGACGGCACGCGGATGAATGGGCGCAGCAGCAGCCGCTCGATGCGCGACACCTTGTAGGCAACTACCGTCGGCACGCCGGCAACCGCAAGCTCCAGGGTCACCGTCCCGGAGGCCGCCAGCGCGGCGCGCGCGCTGCGCAGCGCCGCCTGCCGGTCCGCGGGCTCGACCACGATGCGCGGCCGCAGCGCCCAGCCGGCGGTCGCCGCCCGCACGTGTTCGACGAGGTGGGGAACCGTCGGCAAGACCACCTCGAGTGGCCGCCCGTGGCGCGCGGCCACCCGGTCGATCGCGGTCATGAACATGGCGGCGAGGCGCCTGACTTCCACCGCGCGGCTCCCCGGCAGCATCAGCACGAGCGGCGGGTCCGAGCGCCGGCGCTGCGCCTCCTGCGGACCGGGGCGCAGCAGGGCGGCGTCCTCGACCAGCGGATGGCCGACATAGCTGCAGGGCGGTCCGCCGAGCCGGGCATGCACCTCCGGCTCGAACGGCAGGAGCGCCAGCACGTGATCCACATAGCCGCGCATGGCGCGGGCGCGCCCCGGCCGCCACGCCCAAACCGTGGGCGGGACATAGTTGACGATCGGAAGCGACGGCAGCGCGCGGCGCACCCGGCGGGCGACGCGATGGGTGAAATCAGGACTGTCGATGATCACCAATGCGTCCGGGCGCGCCGCGATCACGGCGTCCACCGCCTCGCGCAGCCGCCGCCATATCAGCGGCACGCGACGGGGGATCGCGGTGAAGCCCATGATCGCAAGATCGGCGGTCGGAAACGGGCTGGCGACGCCGGCGCGGGCCATCTCCTCGGCGCCGATTCCGGCAAAGCGCACCCCATCCGCGCATCTGGTCCGCAAGGCGCGTATGAGGCCCGCGCCGAGCCGGTCGCCCGACGCCTCCCCGGCGATGAGATAGACGAGGGGCGCCCGCCCCGGATCGGCAGGCATGCTCATGCGCGGTTCGATGCGCCGGTTATCACGCCGACAACGAACAGGTTTGCCCGGTCGGCCGCCGCCACGACCGCATCGACCTCGGTGAGGATCGTGGCGCCGGCGGCGACCGCGATGCCGGCAAGCCCGGCGCGCACCGCGCCCTCGACCGTGCGTGGACCGACCGTCGGCAGGTCGAGGCGGCGGTCCTGGGTCGGCTTGGGGCCCTTCACCAGCACGCCCGCGCCATCGGCGAAGGAGCCCTGGCGGTGCAGCGCCCCCGCCCTGTCGATCATGGCATCGGTGCCTTCGGCGGCCTCGATCGCGATCACGCGGCCCTCGGCGACGACGACGGCCTGGCCGACATCGTGCGGCCCGAGCGCGCCCAGCACCGCAAAACCCTTGTCGATGTCCTCCCGCTCGGTCGGGTTCGGCTGCCGGCGGGTCAATGGGCCGTCGGGCGCGAGTATTTCGGGCACGACCTCATGGGCGCCGACGATCTTCAGGCCGAAATCGCCCTCGAGGATACGCGCGACACCGGACAGCAGCTTGTCGTCGCCGCCAACCCACAGGCGTGCCAGCCGCGCCGCCACGCGCAGCGACACCCGGTCGAACGCAAGGTCGGCCAGCCGCGGCCGCGGCACGAATCCGATGATGCAGATCTCGCGGCAGCCGTGCTGCGCGAGCAACCGAAGCGGCTCCCGCAATTCGCCAAGCTTGATCCAGGCATGCGGGAAGCGTTCGATCTCCGCGCTCGCCGCTCCGCGGATCGCCAGCATGAATACGCCGCGGCCCTGCCCGGCCACCGCGTCCGCGACCCGCGATGGCAGCGCGCCGCCACCGCAAACGATGCCAAGCGGAGCGATCTCCGCCTTCGCCGGCTGCGGGCCGGCGGCTGGCGCGTTCATGGCGATTCACCGGGTGCGGCATCCCCGGCGCCTCCGGCCTTGGGCGGATGCATCAGCGCGCGGCTGCCGCCGGAGCGGATGAAGGTCACCACCTTTCCGACCAGCGGATCGTCGGCAAATTCTCCCGACACGGCATCGAGACGGTCGCGGAACGTCCCGGCGCCGAAGAACAGCGTCCGATAGGCGCGCCGCAGCCGATGCAAATCCGCGCGCGTGCAGCCGCGGCGCTTGAGCCCCACCACGTTGAGCCCGGTCAGATCGGCCAACTGGCCGACCGCATATCCGAACGGGATCAGGTCCGAACGCACGCCGCTCACGCCCGCCACCATCGCGTTCTCGCCGATGCGCACGCGCTGATGCACTGCGGCGTTGCCGCCCAGGAAGCAGTGATCGCCGACGGTCACGTGGCCGCCGAGCACCGCATTGTTGGCGAAGGTCACGTCGTTTCCGACCCGGCAATCGTGCCCTACATGCGAGCCGGACATCAGGAAGCAACGATCGCCGACTTCGGTCACGCCGCGGTCGTCCTCGGTGCCGGTGTTGATGGTGACGCCTTCGCGAATGATGCAGTCGACGCCGATCACCACGCGCGTCGGTCCGCCGCGGTAATGCACCGACTGCGGCGGCGAGCCGAGCGAGGCAAACGGATAGATGACGGTGCGCGCTCCGATCCCGGTATGTCCCTGGAGATGGACCTGCGCCACGAGGCGGCAACCGTCCGCCAGCGTCACATCGGGTCCCACCACGCAGTACGGTCCGATCGAGACGCCTTGCCCGAGTACGGCGCCCGACGCGACCCGCGCGGTCGGATCAATCCCGGCCGTCATCGCACTCATACATCCGCAATCATGGCGCCGACCTCGGCTTCCGCCACCAGCACGCCCGCGACCTTCGCCTCGCCCCGGTACCACCACATGTTTCGCCGGCGGGTGAGCTTGGTCATATGAAACTCGACGGTGTCGCCGGGAATCACGGGCTTGCGGAACTTGGCCTTATCGACGGTCACAAAGTAAAATCGCTGCGGGGTCTCGCCACCCATCTGGGTCAGCACGCAAACGACGCCGGCGGTCTGCGCCATGCCTTCGATCAACAGCACGCCGGGGTAGACCGGGTTGCCGGGAAAATGCCCCTGGAACTGCGGCTCGTTGATGGTCACGTTCTTGATCCCGAGCGCAAAGTCGTCGCCGCGGATGTTGATGATCCGATCCACCATCAGGAACGGGTAGCGATGCGGCAAAGCCTTCATGATCAAGGCTATGTCGGCGGTCTCGAGCGTCGTGGGCAGGGCCGACGGTTGGTTCATCGCAAACTAGCCTTGCGGCTCCTTGTCCCGGCCGCCACCGGCTTGGTTGTGAGCAGGGCGGCCGAAAAGCGCAAGGGGGGCGCATGCCGATCGAAATCGCACCGGCGGCGGTCCCGGGCGGGTGCAGGGGCTCGTACCATTCAGTCCCGGCATCCCGATGGCCTGGACGCCAACGGGACGGCTTTGCCCCCGTCCGTCAGCCGGATCAGAAGGTCGTGCCGCCACCGAAGCGAAATTGCTGGATCCGGTCGTAGGGCTGCTTGGTCAGCGGGAACGCGTAGTCGAAGCGCAGCGGCCCGAACGGCGACGCCCACAACAGTCCGACGCCGACCGCCGAGCGCACATGCATCCCATTGTCGACCGGGCACGGAACCGCCGGATTGTTGCCCGGCCCCCACGACGGGCACAGATTGCCCGAGAGCACTTCACCGGTGGCCGGGAACGTGGTCGGACCGGTGTAGTTCCACAACGAGCCGGCGTCCGCGAAGGCCGCGACCTTGACGCCCGAATCCTTGGGCAGGAAGTAGAGCGGCGTCTGCACCTCGAAGCTCGTGCCCCAGAACATCGTGCCACCCAGCGCATCCCCCTGTAGGCCGGTATAAGGGAACTGCGTCAGATCGCGTGGACCGATGCCGGCCGGCGCAAATCCGCGAACGAGGTTCGGCCCCATCTGGAAGTGGTCGAGCATGCGCAGATCTTTGCCGCCCCAGCCGGTGATGTAGCCGCCTTGCAGGCGTGTGATGCCGACAATATCCGGAAGCACTTCGCGGTAGGCGGTGACATTTCCAGTCGTCCGGATGAAATTCACGTCGCCGCCGACGCCGGCGAAGTCCTGGGTCAGTTCTGCCCGAAGCCCGTCGGTCGGGCTCTTGTTGTTGTCGAGCGAATTGTGCGCAATGGTGTAACCGACAAGCGACGTCATGACGGCGCCGCTGGCAAGCTCGCGCTTCACCGCCAGTGATGCCTCTCCGTCGGCGTAGCAGTTCTGATTGATCTGCCCGGCCGGTTCCGCCGGAAAATCGAATACACCGCCAGTTCCATACTTGTCAGGCGTCGGGAACGTCGAAATCCAATCCGGATTGATGTTGTTGCAGTTCTTGAAGGCGTCGGGCACCGACACTTCCTGCCGGTAGAGCGAATAGCGCATCTGCAGGCTGAGGTCTTCGCGCAGCACAAAACCGAACCGCAAACCCAAACCGGCGGTGTTCGTGGTGTAGGACACGAAATTCGTCGGCTTCTGCACCTTGCCGAAGAGATCGACGCCGAATGCCACGCGATAGCCGAGGAAGTAGGGCTCGACGAACGACAGGTTGACGCCCTGCGTATATTGGCCGTACTGCACGGCGGCCTTGCCGTACAGACCGCGTCCAAGCAGATTGCGCTCGCCGATGCTCACGTCGACCATGAATCCGTCGGCGGTCGAATAGCCGCCGGAGACCGAGAATTCGCCGGTCGACTGTTCCTCGACGTCGACATTGAGGATGACGCGATCGGGCGCCGAGCCCGGCTCGGGGGTGATCTTCGCACTCTTTGAAGTAGCCGAGGTTCTTCAAGCGGCGTTCGGCGCGGCTGACCAGCGCGCGATTGTAGGCATCGCCTTCGGCGACGTCGAATTCGCGCCGGATCACGTAGTCGCGCGTGCGGATATTGCCGCGGATGTTGATCTGCTCGATATAGACGCGCTGACCATCGTCGATGCTGAAGACCAGATTGACCGTTCTCGCCTGCACATTACGCGTCGCGCGCGGGCGCACCGTCGCAAAGGCGAAGCCATGCCGCGACGCCTCGATGGTCATGTCCTCGACGGTCTTTTCCACCGCCTCGGCGTTGTAGACGTCGCCGGCATAGGCCCGCAGCCGCGGACGCAACAGCCCGGGATCGATCGCGCGCACGTTCGAAACGAACGTCGACCGTTCCGACGCGATACTGCTCGCCTTCCTCGATCGTGAATTTGATGACGAAGCCTTTTCGCGCCGGATCGTACTCGCCGACCGCGGAAACGATCCGCACGTCGATGTAGCCGTGCTTGAGATAGAAGCGGCGCAACAGCTCGCGGTCGGCCTCGACCCGATCCGGGTCGTAGATGTCGTGGTCTGCAGGAACGCACAGAATCCCGGTTTCCGCGGTCTTGATCACGTCCTTCAGGCGATAGGACGAGTAATAGCGGTTACCGACGAATTCGATCATCTTGACGCCGGTCTTGGCGCCTTCGTTGATTTCGAACACGAGATCGACGCGGTTGTTGGGCAGTTCGATGATCTTCGGGTCGACGCGGATGTCGAAGCGGCCGCTGCGCCGGTAGACTTCGACCAGCCGCTGCACGTCCGACTGCACGATCGGGCGCGACAGCGTGCCGCGCTCCTTCGACTGGATTTCGGCCTTGAGCTGCTCGTCCTTGACCTTCCGATTGCCTTCGAACGCGATCCGATTGATGACCGGATTTTCGACCACGGTGACGAATCAGCCGGCCGCCCTGAATCTGCGGGCTGGATGTCCTGGAACAGGCCGGTGGCGAAGAGCGTCTTGATGCCTTCGTCGATCTGGAACGCATCCAGCCGGCCGCTCGGACCCGGCCGGAAATAGGCGCGGATGGTCTCGGCCTCGACCCGCTGATTGCCTTGGACGATGATCGAATTGACGGTGACCGCCTGCGCGTGCGCAACCGTCGTCGTGACCGGCACGATAACGCGAACTCAATACAATCCCCGCGAGGACCAAGCTGGCGATGCCCAGCCCTCGAACAAGCCACCAGTACACTTTCATTCGCCGCGCGCCCTTTTCTCCCCTTAAGCCGCGTCACGCGAAGGGTCGTCGATCCCCAAGACCCTGCAAGATCCCGCTTCTACAGGGTTTCAGCCGCATGCGCAAACCAACTCCCCTACCGTCTTCCCCTTACGCTCAATCCGTTGCTCGCTTTCCTACGATGCCGTCCAGCGAGCTGCGATTTGGGCGATGTCATTGTAGGTCGCAAATATCATCAGCATCACAACGATCGCGAGCCCGATCCGGAAGCCTATTTCTTGCGCCCGTTCCGACAGCGGTCGTCCGCGCACCGCCTCGATCAAGTAGAACAAAAGGTGACCGCCATCGAGCAGCGGAACCGGGAACAGATTGAGCAGTCCGATCGATACCGACAGCACCGCGGTAAGATGCAGCAAGCGGCGAAGCCGACGTTCGCCACCTGTCCGGACACCTGCGCGATCATCGATTGGTCCGCCGAGCTGGTCCGCCGCCTCGCGGCCCGACGAACACGCCGCCGATATAGGACAGCGTGCGTTCGATCACGAACCAGGTTTCCTCCACGCCGAGTCCGACCGCCTTGACCGGGTTGACCGGCTCGAACTTCACGTCGTCGGGCGCCAGCGACCGGCTGATGCCGAGCACTCCGATTCGGTGCACGTTGCCGAAATTGTCCTTGACCTCCTTGCAGCGCAGGGACGGCCTTGAGCGTCAACTGCACGCCCGCGCGATCGACGACGATCGTCAGCGTCTCGCCCGCGCTGGTGCTGACGATGCGCTGCATTTCGGCAAAGCTCTCGATCGGCCGGCCGTTGATCGAGAGCACGAGATCGCCGGGCTGGAAGCCCGCCGCGGCTGCGGCGCTTTCGGGCTGGATCGAGTCCACCCGGGGCGTCGTGCTCTGCTTGCCGTAGACCATGAACAGGCCGGCAAAGATCACGATCGCCAGAAGGAAATTGGCCAGCGGCCCGGCCACCACGATGGCCGCCCGCGGCCCCACCTTCTGGTGGATGAAGCTTTGCCGGCGCTCCTCCTCGCTCATGGCGGCGATCGCGGCCTGATCGGGAACGCTGGCGGCGTTCTCGTCGCCGAAGAATTTGACATAGCCGCCGAGCGGAATGGCGGAAACCTTCCAGCGCGTCCCGTAGCGGTCGTTGAAGCCGAACAGCTCGGGGCCGAAGCCGATGGAGAAGACCAGCACCCTGACGCCGTACCAGCGCGCGACCAGGAAATGGCCGAGCTCGTGGAAGAACACCACGACGGTCAAAACGAACAGGAACGGGACGACGTAACCGAATACGCCGCCGCCGAACGCGCCGATTTCGAAAAGAAATTGGAATCCATCAGCTGCCGTACCCCGCCCGCTCCCCGCGTCCGCCCTGGGCAGACCTTCTAGGATGCCTTTGCGGCAATTTCGGGCAAGAGTTCGCGCGCCAACAATCTGGAATCATGGTCAATAGATAGTGCATCCTCAGATTTTGCGGCTCCCCTGTCCAATTTCGCGCTACAACGCGGCATCCAGGGTCGCCTCGACCAGGGCCGATATCCCCACAAAACCGAGCCGCCGGGCCAGGAATTCGGCGACCGCCACCTCGTTGGCGGCATTGAGCACGGTCGGCGCGGCCCCGCCGCGCCTCCAGCGCCCGGCGCGCAAGCTCCAGCGCCGGGAAACCGGGTCGAAATCGGGATCCTCGAAGGTCAGCGTTCGCCGCACGCGCGAGATCGAGCCGCGGCGCCGGCCCCTCGATGCGCTCCGGCCAGGCCAGGCAGTGCGCGATCGGGATCCGCATGTCCGGGCTGCCGAGCTGCGCGATGAGCGAGCCGTCGCGGAATTCGACCAGGCCGTGCACGATCGACTGCGGATGGACGAGGACGTCGATCTGCGTCGGGCGGGAGCGCAAACAGATGATGCGCCTCGATGACTTCGAGCCCCTTGTTCATCAGGGTCGCCGAATTGATCGTGACCTTCGGCCCCATCGACCAGTTCGGATGCTTGAGCGCCTGTTCGAGCGTGGCCCCGCGGATCGCCTCGGCGCTCCAGGTCCGGAACGGACCGCCCGAGGCGGTCAGGATGACGCGGCGCACGTCCTCGCGGCGGCCGCCGCTCATCGCCTGGAACAGCGCGTTGTGCTCGGAATCGACCGGCAGCACGGTGGCGCCCGCGCGCGGCCGCGCGCCGCATGAACAGGCCGCCGGCGCAGACCAGGCATCTCCTTGTTGGCGAGCGCGACGATGCGCGCCGCGCTCGGCGGCCGCCAGCGTCGGCTTGAGGCCGGCCGCGCCGGTGATCGCGCCGATCACCCAGTCGGCCGGCCGTTGCGCGGCCTCGACCAGCGCGCTCTCGCCCGGCGCCGGCCTCGATGCCGGTCCCGGCAAGCGCAGTCCTTGAGCTCGCGATAGGCGGCGGGATCGCCAACCGCCGCGAAGCGCGCGCCGAGCTCGCGCGCCAGCGCCGCCAGCGCGGCGGCGTTGCGGTTCGCGGTGACGCGCCTCGACGCGATAGCGCTCCGCGATCGCGCTTGATCAGGTCGATGGTGCTCGCGCCGATCGAGCCGGTCGCGCCCAGCATCGTGACGCTGCGCTCGCGCGAACGCGGGCTGCGGACGGTCGCGGCTTCGTGCGCGGCAATCTGGACTCATCGTCTCACCGCCCTCACCACACCAGCAGGCCGCGCGCCGGCGCCGTCGATGCCGCCGCGCGCCAGGCCGATCAGCGCCGGCCAGCACGGCGGCCGCCACAAAGCCGTCCAGCCGATCCATCAGTCCGCCATGGCCCGGGAATGAGGTGGCCCGAATCCTTGGCGCCGAACGCGGCGCTTGAGATGCGGATTCGAACAGGTCGCCGGCCTGCGACGACGACCGACAGCACGAGCGCGACCAGCGCGATCGCGACCAGTGCGTGCCAATGCCGGCCGCCTTTGCGATCACCGACCGCGGCCGCGACCGCGGCGAGCGTGCCGCCAATCGCGCCCGACCAGGTCTTCTTCGGGCTGACGGCGCGGCGCGAGCTTCGGGCCGCCGACGGCGCGGCCAACGAAATAGGCCGCGATGTCGGTCGCCCACACGACCGCGAACAGAAAGATGATCGCGACGAAGCCGAACTCGGCGTCGGCGCGCAGCACGATCGGCGCGATCCCGAGCGCGCCGGCATAGGGAATGCCGCCCGCAACCCAGATCCGCCGCTCGCGCGGCGCGAGCGCCGCCGCGGCGAGCATGCCCATCGCCAGCACGATGACGGCGCGCCGAGCACCGCAGGTCGCGTCGCGCGCCGCATGCCGCAGCAGCGCAACCGCCAGCGACCGCAGCGCCGCCGGTCATGCAGCACGGAGCGCCGATCGGCCGCCGGCGACCAGCGCGGTCCATTCCCACAGCACGCCGAGCGCCGCGACGCCCCAGAACAGCGCGAACGGCCAGCCGCCGAGATAGGCCACCGCGACCGCGAGCGGCGCCAGCACGAGCGCCGAGCAGACCCGCAGCGCCAGTTCGCCGCCGGGCAAGGCCGCGCTGCCATCGGACGCGCGGGATCCGCGTCGGCCATGGTCACGAACCGGTCTGCGCGACCAGGCCGCCAAACCGGCGCTCGCGGCGGCGATATTCGGCGATCGCGCCCTCGAGCGTCGCGCGGTCGAAATCGGGCCAGTAGGTCGGGACGAAGACGAGTTCGCTGTAGGCGGCCTGCCAGAGCAGGAAATTCGACAGCCGCTGCTCGCCGCTGGTGCGGATGATGAGATCGGGATCGGGCAGATCGGGCGCGTCGAGATGCGCCGCGAGCGCGTCGGCGGTGATCGCGCTGATCGCGCAGGTCGCCGGCGGCGACCTCGGCCGCCAGGCGCTGCGCCGCGCGCGCGATCTCCTGGCGGGCGCCGTAGTTGAAGGCGACGACCAGGGTGAGCTTGTCGTTGTCGCGCGGTCAGCTCCTCGGCCTCTTCGAGCAGCGCGCGGATGTCGGGCTCGAGATCGTCGCGCTCGCCGATCACGCGCACGTGCACGCCGTTGCGGTGCAGCTCGGCGAGATCGTTGCGGATGAAGCGGCGCAGCAGCCCCATCAGGTCGCGGATTTCGGCCGGCGGACGCGACCAGTTCTCCGAGCTGAAGGAGAAGATCGTCAGGATGCCGATGCCGAGATCGCCGGCGGCGCGCACCGTGCGGCGCAGCGCCTCGACGCCGCGGCGATGGCCTTCGCCGCGCGGCAGGCCGCGCGCCGCCGCCCAGCGCCCGTTGCCGTCCATGATGATGGCGACGTGCCGCGGCACGGCGAACTCGCGCGATTGCGGACAGTTGCAGCGGCCTCGGGCTTCGACATTCGCGCCAATCCTCACACCGTGAGGATTTCCTTTTCCTTGGCCGCCAGCATCTTGTCGATTTCGACGATGATCTCGTCGGTCGCCTTCTGCACCTGCTCGGACGAGCGCTTGCCCTCGTCTTCGCTGATCTTGTGGTCCTTTTCGAGCTTCTTGAGCACGTCGAGGCCGTCGCGCCGGACATGCCGCACCGCGACCTTGGCGGCTTCGGCATATTTGTGCGCGACCTTGACCAGGTCCTTGCGGCGCTCCTCGTTGAGCTCGGGAATGCGCAGCCGCAGCACCTGGCCTTCGGTCGACGGCGTCAGCCCGAGATTGGACGCGATGATCGCCTTCTCGACGGCATGGACCATCGACTTGTCCCAGACCTGCACCGAGATCAGGCGCGGCTCCGGCACGCTGACGGTGGCGACCTGATTGAGCGGCATGTGGGTGCCGTAGGCTTCGACCTGGATCGGCTCGAGCAGATTGGCCGAGGCGCGGCCGGTGCGCAGCCCGCCCAGTTCCTGCTTCGAGCACCTGGATCGCGCCCTGCATGCGGCGCTTGAGTTCGTTGAGGTCATGTGTCGCGGTTGCCATGACGACCCTCTGAAAGCACGCGGTCGGAACCTACATGCCGCTTCGCCTGTCCTGATCTGTCCGAGCGCGGCCGACCGGCGCTCGGCTCAGGAGCTGACGACCGTGGCGCGTCCCTTGCCGCGCAGAACCGCCTCGATCGCCCGCGACTCGTCGGATCGAGAACACGATGATAGGCATACGGTTCTCGCGGGCAAGCGCGAAGGCGGTGGCGTCCATGACCTTCAGGTCGCGTTCGATCGCCTCCTGATGGGTCAGGCGGTCGTAGCGCTTGGCGGCCTTTGGGTCCTTCTTCGGATCGGCGCTGTAGACGCCGTCCACATCGGTCGCCTTCAGCACGGCCTCGGCGCCGATCTCGGCGGCCCGCAGCACCGCGGTGGTGTCGGTGGTGAAGAACGGATTGCCGGTGCCGCCCGCGAGCAGCGACCATCCGGCCTTCGTCGAGATGGCGCAGCGCGCGCCGGCGCTCGTAGGTCTCGCAGACCTCCGGCATCGCCAGCGCCGACATGCGTCGCGCGCGGCGCCGCCGGCCGCGCTCGATCGCGGCCTCGAGCGCCAGCGCGTTCATGACGGTCGCCAGCATGCCCATCATGTCGCCGGTCAGCGCGCGGGATGCCCTTCTCGGACACCTGCACGCCGCGAAAGATATTGCCGCCGCCGACCACGACGCCGATGCTGACGCCGAGCGCCTGCGCCGCCACCAGATCGGCGGCGATGCGCTCGAGCGTCGGCTGGTGGATGCCGAAGCCGTCCGGGCCCCATCAAGGCCTCGCCGGAGACCTTGACGACGACGCGTCGGTAGATCGGCTCAGCCATGGCGTGCTCCGTGCCCGTTCGCGGCCGCGCCTTCACCGGCACTGCCGAGCGAGCCCGCGATCAGCTCGCTTCGGCCGTTGCCGCGACTTCGGCGGCGAAATCGGTCTCCGGCCGCTCGATGCCCTCGCCCAGCGCATAGCGCACAAAACCGGTGACCTTGATCGGGCCGCCGACCTTGCCCTCGGCCTCCTTGAGCGCCTGCGCCACGCTCTTGTCTGGTCGTCGTGGATGAACGGCTGATCGAGCAGGCAGACCTCCTTGTAGAAGGTCTTGAGCCCCGATTCGACGATCTTGTCGATCGACATTCGCAGGTTTTCCCTGCGCCTTGGCCTTGTCGGCGAGCACGTCCTTCTCGCGCCGCGACCACCGCCGGATCGAGCCCGGAGGGATCGATCGCCTGCGGATTGGACGCCGCGACATGCATCGCGACCTGGCGGCCGATGCGCGCCAGCTCGTCGGCCTTGCCGGTCGATTCCAGCGCGACCATGACGCTCGATCTTGCCGAGGCCGTCGGTCACCGAGTTGTGGACGTAGCTCGCGATCACGCCCTGGCCGACCGACAGCGCGGCGGCGCGCCGCAGCGTCATGTTCTCGCCGATCTTGGCGACGGTGTCGGCGATCGCCTCGGCGATCGTGATGGCTGCCGACCTTGGCGGCCTTGATCGTCTCGACATCGGTGCCGACGCTCGAGCGCGACATCCGCGATCATCTTCACCAGGCCCTGGAACAGGTCGTTGCGGGCGACGAAGTCGGTCTCCGAATTGACCTCGACCACGACGCCCTTCTGTGCCCTTGACGGCGAGCGCCGATCAGGCCTTCGGCGGCGACGCGGCCGGCCTTCTTGGCGGCCTTGGCAAGCCCCTTCTTGCGCAGCCAGTCGACGGCCGGCTCCATGTCGCCGCTCGTTCTCGCCGAGCGCCGCCTTGCAATCCATCATGCCCGCGCCGGTCCGCTCGCGCAGCTCCTTGACCATTTGTGCGGAGATGTTGGCCATCGTGGCGATCCTCTGTTCGTGCGGCCGGGCCCGGCCCGCCACGTCTTTCATTCGGTGGCGGAAGACGCGGTTCCGGCAGGCGGCAATACGAGCGCAATACGAAGATTGACCGCGTGCCGGGGTATGACGCTTCGCGTCATTCGGCGGTCAGTTCCTTCGCCTGCGCGATCCAGCCTTCCACGCGGCCCGGCAAGTCCGACCTCTTCGCCGATCTTGTGCGCCGCGTCGGGTCCAAGTCCGGCGATCTGCCAGTAGTGGAAGATGCCGAGATCGTTGAGCTTCTTCTCGATCGCCGGCGAGACGTGGGCGAGCTTCTTGAGGTCGTCGGCAACGCCGCGCGGTCCCGACAGCACCTCGTAGCCGGGCCCGTCGGCGACCGCCGGCAGCTCCTCCGCGATCGGCTCGGCCGCAGCACCGATATCGACGCCCATCTCGCCCTGGCGCGCGAGATGCCGTCGATCGCGGCCTTGGCGATGAGATCGCAATAGAGCGAGATGGCGCGGCTGGCGTCGTCGTTGCCGGGAACCACGAAGGTGATGCCGTTGGGGTCGCAATTGGTGTCGACGATGGCGGCGACCGGCACGTCCGAGGCGCCGCGCCTCCTTGATCGCGATGTCCTCCTTGTTGGTGTCGATCACGAACAGGAGGTCGGGCAGGCCGCCCATGTCCTTGATGCCGCCGAGCGCGCGGTCGAGCTTGTCGCGCTCGCGCTGCAGGTCGAGGCGCTCCTTCTTGGTGTAGCCGCCGGCCTCGTTGGAGGCGAGCATCTCGTCGAGCTTGCGCAGCCGCGAGATCGAGCCGGAGATCGTCTTCCAGTTGGTCAGCGTGCCGCCGAGCCAGCGCGAGTTGACGTAGTACTGCGCGCACTTCTTGGCGGCTTCGGCGACGGCGTCCTGCGCCTGGCGCTTGGTGCCGACGAACAGGATGCGGCCGCCGTTGGCGACGGTGTCGCTCACCGCCTGCAGCGCGCGGTGCAGCATCGGCACCGATTGGGCGAGATCGATGATGTGAATGTTGTTGCGGGTGCCGAAGATGTACTCCGCCATCTTCGGATTCCAGCGGTGGGACTGATGGCCGAAATGCACGCCAGCTTCCAAGAGCTGGCGCATCGAGAAGTCAGGCAGCGCCATGGTCGTTCTCCGGTTGATCCGCCGCGGACCCGTGAGCTTCCCTCCCGAGCGGGCGGGAAAGCCACCGGACGGCTGTTTAAGGCCAAGGTCCGCGTGTGAGATGGCGGGCTTATAGTGACGCAACCCGCCGGGCGCAAGACGCCCGGCCCATAATCCGACCGCGCGCACCTGCAAACCGGCCCAAAACCCCCGAATGCCTAGTTGGCCAGGTTCCAGACGAGCCGCACCCGCATTGTCAGCGTCAATTCGCCCGCTTCGACGGGAACGGCGGCGGCGGCCATCGCCCTCCGCAATGGCTGCGGCGACGGGGTCCCCTCCTCGCTCAAGCTGGCCAGCGATCCCAATCTTACGCCGGCGGCCGTTGCGTAAAGGGCCGCTTTCGCGCGTGCGTTGGCCACCGCCTGGCGCCGCAGCTCGTCCAGCAGGCGTGCGCGGTCGGCAATGTCGAAATCGATTCCGCGGATCTGATTTGCGCCAGCCGTCACGACTTTGTCGAGGATGTTCCCGAGCTTCGCCAAGTCCCGCACGCGAATGGTCGCTGCGTTCGTGGCGCTGTACCCGATGATTTTCCGTTCGACGTCGTTTTGGCCGGAGCGATAGCGGGGTGCGAGGGTGAGCCCGGTGGTCTGGACATCCCTCGAAGCAATGCCCTCGGCCTTGACGAGGTCAAGTGCCTGTCGCATCGCGGCGCTATTAGCGGCAAGTGCTGCCGCGGCGGTCTCCGCTTCGGTCGTGACGCCGAACGTCACAAAGGCGGTGTCGGGAGGCGCCTGCGTGCTTGCCTCCCCGATCAACTCGATGGTGCGCGCTTGCTCGGCCACGACCGGCGCGCTGCCAAGAGCCAACACCATTGCGGTGGTCAGGACCACATACGCTAACCGCATACGCATGAACTTGCTTCCTTTGCTGGCGGCGTGTCTCGCTTCGCCCTCCCGCCCTAGCATGCAAAATCTTTCGACCAGATTTTGGCCGCCGTGGTTCTGTCGCCTACAGCGCCTGCACCTCGACCACGCCGGGCACCGCCTTGATGGCGCCGGCGATCTGCGGGGAGACCTTGAAGCGGCCGGGCAGCTTCACCTCGACCTCGGTGCCCTCCCCCAGCATCAGCACCACCGCGACTTCGCCGTCGCCTTGTCCTGCGAGCCGTTGCCCGGGCTGCCCGGCGTGCCTTCGAGGCGCTTGGCGACGCTCTCGATCGGCGTCTGGTCGCGCAGGAACACGCGCAGGCCCTTCTGCAGCTTGGCGGCCGCCTGGTCGAGCGGCTCGACCATCTGGATGCGGGCGCGCACGTCGTCGCCCTGCAGTTCCGCCGACAGCGAGAGCAGCACGGCCGTGCCCGGCTCGAGCAGATCGCGGAACTGCTGCAAGCCCTTCGGAGAACAGCACCGCCTCGTAGTGCCCGGACGGATCGGACAGCCCGATGATGCCCATCTTGCTGCCGGTGCGGGTGCGCCGCTCGGTGCGCGCGACCACGGTCGCCGGCAACCCGGCCGGCGCTCGCGCCCGCCTTCACGCGCGCGGGCGAACTCGGCCCAGGACTGCACGCGCAGGCGCTTGAGCGCGGGCGCATAGTCGTCGAGCGGATGGCCGGACAGGAAGAAGCCGATGGCGTCGAATTCCTTCTGCAGGCGCTCGGCCGGCAGCCACGGCTCGAGCGCCGGCAGCCGGATCGCCGTCGCGCGCCGCCGGTCCGCCGAACGAGAATTGCAGCTGCGCCGCTTTCGCCGACGTCGTGCGCGCGCTGCGCCGACCGCCAGCATGGCGTCGACGGCCGCGAAGACGCGCGCACGGTTTGCCTTCGAGCGCGTCGAAGGCGCCGGCGGCGGCGAGGCTTTCCAGCACGCGCTTGTTGACGGCGCGCGGATTGATGCGGCCGGCGAAATCGGAGAGATCGGCGAACGGCCGTTCGCCGCGCGCCGCGACGATCGCCTCGACCGCCTGCCGGCCGACGCCCTTGAGCGCCGCGAGCGCATAGTGGATGGTATCGCCGTCGACCTCGAAGGCGACGCCCGAGCGGTTGACCGACGGCGGCACGACCTTGATGCCGAGCCGCTCGGCCTCGGCGCGGAATTCCGCGAGCTTGTCGGTGTTGCCCATGTCGAGCGTCATCGAGGCGGCGAGGAACTCGACCGGATAGTTCGCCTTCATGTAGGCGGTCTGGTAGGCGACCAGCGCATAGGCCGCGGCGTGGCTCTTGTTGAAGCCGTAGTCGGCGAAGCGCTCCAGCAGCTCGAAGATCACCTCCGCCTGTCCGCGCTCGACGCCGCGCTCGACCGCGCCGGCGATGAAGCGCTCGCGCTGCGCCTCCATCTCGCTGCGGATCTTCTTGCCCATGGCGCGGCGCAGGAGATCGGCCTCGCCGAGCGAGTAGCCGGCGAGCACCTGCGCGATCTGCATCACCTGTTCCTGGTAGACGATGACGCCGATAGGTCTCGCGCAGGATCGGCTCGAGCTTGGGATGGATGTAGTCGGGCTCCTCCTGCCGTGCTTGCGCGCGCAATAGGTCGGGATGTTCGCCATCGGACCCGGCCGGTAGAGCGCGACCAGCGCGATGAGGTCCTCGAACCGGTCCGGCCGCATGTCGACCAGCGCGCGCCGCATGCCCTGGCTTTCCACCTGGAACACGCCCGACCGTCTCGCCGCGCGCCAGCAGCGTCGTAGGTCTTGGCGTCGTCGAGCGGGATGCGCCGCGAGATCGAGCTCGATGCCGCGCTTGCGCACGGAGCGCACCGCCGTCTCCAGCACGGTCAGCGTCTTGAGGCCGAGGAAGTCGAACTTCACCAGGCCCGCCTGCTCCACCCATTTCATGTTGAACTGGGTCACCGGCATCGTCGATTTCGGATCGCGATAGAGCGGCACCAGCTCGTCGAGCGGACGCTCGCCGATCACGATGCCGGCGGCGTGGGTCGAGGCGTGGCGGTGCAGGCCTTCGAGCTTCTGCGCGATGTCGAAGGCGCGCCGCACCACCGGATCGCGCGTCGCGCGCGGCCTGCAGCCGCGGCTCGTCGTCGATGGCGCGCTTGAGCGTGACCGGGTTGGCCGGGTTCTGCGGCACCAGCTTGCAGAGCTTGTCGACCTGCCCGTAGGGCATCTGCAGCACGCGGCCGACGTCGCGCAGCACGCCGCGCGCCTGCAGGGTGCCGAAGGTGATGATCTGCGCCACCTGGTCGTGGCCGTAGCGCTCCTGCACGTAGCGGATCACCTCGTCGCGCCGGTCCTGGCAGAAGTCGATGTCGAAGTCCGGCATCGACACGCGCTCGGGATTGAGGAAGCGCTCGAACAGGAGCCCGAAGCGGATCGGATCGAGATCGGTGATGGTGAGCGCATAGGCGACCAGCGAGCCGGCGCCGGAGCCGCGCCCGGGCCCGACCGGAATGCCCTGCGCCTTCGCCCACTGGATGAAGTCGGCGACGATCAGGAAGTAGCCGGGATATTTCATCCCCTCGATGACGCCGAGCTCGAAGGCGAGCCGCTCGCGGTAGTCCTCGACGCGTGCGTCCGGGCGCGAGCGCCGTGCGCGGCGATCCGGCGCTCGAGCCCCGCTCGGCGCCTGCCGGCGCAGCTCGGCCGCCTCGTCGACCGGCTGCCCGCTCTCGCCGACCGAGAAGCGCGGCAGGATCGGCGCCTGCGTGCGCGGCCGGAAGGCGCAGCGCTGCGCGATCTCGACCGTCGAGGCGAGCGCCTCCGGCAGATCGGCGAACAGCGCCGCCATCTCGGCGCGGGTCTTGAACCGGTGCTCCGGCGTGAGCTGGCGGCGGTCGGTCTCGGCGACGAGCCGCCCTTCGGCGATGCAGATCAGCGCGTCGTGCGCCTCGTAGTCGTCGCGCGTGGCGAAGAACGGCTCGTTGGTGGCGACCAGCGGGATGCCGCGCGCATAGGCGAGCTCGACCAGCGCCGGCTTCGGCGGCGCGCTCGGCTCGCGCTGCCGTGGCGCTGCAGCTCGATATAGAGCCGGTCGCCGAACAGCGCCGCGAGCGCCTCGCAGCGCGCGCCGGCCAGCGCGCCCTGCCCGGCGACGATCGCGGCGTCGAGCGGCCCGCCCGGCCCGCCGGTCAGCGCGATCAGGCCGTCGGTCTCGCCCTCGAGCCAGGCGAGCTTGATGTGCGGCGGCTCGTTCGGCGGCGGTTTCGAGGAAGGCGCGGGAATTGAGCCGCATCAGGCTGCGGTAGCCGTCCTCGCGCGCGGCCAGCAGCACGATGCGCGGGCGGCTCGAGCGCCGCGCCGCCGGCGCGGATCGCCGTCCTGGTCGCCGAAATCGACCGCGAGCGCGCAGCCGATGATCGGCTGGATGCCGGCGCCCGCCAGCTTCTCGGAGAATTCGAGCGCACCGAACATGTTGTCGGTGTCGGTGAGCGCCAGCGCCGGCTGGCGGTCGGCCTTGGCGAGCTCGGCCAGCCGCGCGATCGGTCAGCGCGCCTTCGAGCAGCGAATAGGACGAATGCACGTGCAGGTGCACGAAGCCGGGCTCGGCCATCAGATCCTCGCGAATTCTCGATCGCGGCGATGGTGCGGATCGGCGCCGGCGCTGTCCACCGCGACAGCGCAATGCGAGCGACGCATGCGGCTTATCCCCAGGCCGCTGCGCCGTGCGGGCCTGCTGGAGTGCAATCTCACAGGGTCGCGATCACCTGCGCCCAGATCGCGATCATCCCGAGAAACAGCGCCAGCGAGGCCAGTGCGGCGGCTTCCTCGACAACGGCGCGGATCATGTACTCCCTCCCTTAGAACGAAGAAGGGAACATAGTTCTCTTTTTGTTCCTTGTCAACAGCCCCCGGTTTTGTCCCTGGGCCAGGACCCAACAACCAAAAGCCCGTGGTCGATCGCGACCACGGGCCTGTTGGAACGTCGCTGCCGAACCCCTTGGCCCGGCGGGATTACCCGCCGGTACGCGCGGTAAAGCGCACCGCGAGCGCCGTCACCGCCGGCGCTTCCCAGTTGCGCGGCTCGCCGCTATGCGCTGCCCGCGCGACCGCGCCGTCGCCCTTGATCCCGGCCTCGTGCTTGGGCGGGGACTGTGGGCCGGCCTGCATTTTCCCGCCGCCCATATAGAGGTCCCACTTGATGCCGAGACTGGACGCGGTGGCGGCGACCGGCAGCGCATCGACCGCGGGCGCCTCCCAGCCGCGATCGGAGCGGTGCGCCTGCGTCACCATCGGAGCGGGCGCGTCCTTCGCGGTATCCTCGGGCGGGAGGTGGCCGACGGACGAGCTCTTCTGCCCTCCCCAGCCGGAATCCCACGTGAAGCCCCAGCTGGTGGCCGTGGCACGGATCGACAGCGCCTTGACCGCCGGGCGCTCCCAGCCGCGATGATCGGACGCACCGGCGAGCGTCGCCTGCGCGCCCGGTCCAGCCGCGTTCAGCGCGGGAAGGCGGGGCGCAAGGTGCCCGATCGACTCGACATGATCGAGCGCCATGTAGGTGTCGAACTTGCTGCCCCAGCCTGCGGCGGTCGCGCGCACCGACAGCGTTTCGACCGCCGGAGCCTTCCAGCGACCCGGGCCCGGCGCCCCGTCAAACGGCAGGCTTGGCGGGCGATGCTCGATGACGTCGCTCTTGCCGCCGCCCCAGCTGGCATCCCACTTGAAGCCCAAGCTGGTCGCCGTAGCGCGGATGGCCAGCGTCATCGCGGTTTCCCAGGCTCGCTTCGATTGAACACCGTCGTGCGCGAAATTGACGGGATGCGGGCATGAATAAGCCTCCTGTTGTCTGCGTTGTTTTGAAGTCGCCTTGTTTCATGGCGGTGTCAAGGCCCCGGCCATTGCCGAAAGCGGCCAAGCGCATGAATCCAATGTGGATGGAATGCGCTGCGCGCCGCGGCATCATTCCAGCTCCACCACCTGCCCCTCGCGCAGCGTCACGCGCCGGTCCATGCGGGCGGCGATCTCCATGTTGTGGGTGGCGACGATCATGGCGAGGCCGGACGCGCGCACGAGCTGGGTCAGCGCGTCGAAGACGTGCTCGGCGGTGTGCGGATCGAGGTTGCCGGTCGGCTCGTCGGCGAGCAGGATGCGCGGCGCATTGGCGACCGCGCGCGCGATCGCGACGCGCTGCTGCTCGCCGCCGGACAGTTCCGCCGGCCGGTGCGTCAGGCGCTCCTTGAGGCCGAGATAGGTCAGCAGCTCGGCGGCGCGCTTGCTGGCCTCCGCGCGCGCAAGCCCGCGGATCATCTGCGGCAGGATCACGTTCTCGAGCGCCGAGAATTCCGGCAGCAGATGGTGGAACTGGTAGACGAAGCCGATCTCGGTGCGGCGCATGCGCGTGCGCGCGGCGTCCGACAGCGTGCGAGGTCGCAACCTGGTCGATGAAGACCTCGCCGCCGTCGGGATGTTCGAGCAGGCCGGCGATGTGCAGCAGCGTCGACTTGCCGGCGCCCGACGGCGCGACCAGCGCGACCGACTGCCCGGGCCAGAGCGCGAGATCGGCGCCTTTGAGGATTTCGAGCGTCGGCGTTCGCCCTGGCGGTAACGCCGGCGTCGATGCCTTGCAGGCAGCAGAACCTGGCGCGTGCCGTCCTTGCGGGCGTCGGCCGACGCGGCCGCGATCGCATCACTCATAGCGCAGCGCCTCGACCGGATCGAGCCGCGCCGCGCGCCACGACGGATAGAGCGTCGCCAGCGAGCGACAGCGTCAGCGCCATCACGACCACCGCCGTGGTCTCGCGCGACGTCCATCTCGGCCGGCAGCCGCGACAGGAAATAGAGCTCGGGCGAGAACAGCTCGGTGCTGGTCAGCCAGGACAGGAACTGCCGGATCGATTCGATGTTGAGGCAGACCACGGTGCCGAGCAGGAAGCCGGCAAGCGTGCCGACCACGCCGATCGACGCGCCGGTGATGAGGAAGATGCGCATGATCGCGCCCTGCGTCGCGCCCATGGTGCGCAGGATGGCGATGTCGGGGCCCTTGTCCTTCACCAGCATGATCAGGCCGGAGACGATGTTGAGCGCCGCCACCAGCACGATCAGCGTCAGGATCAGGAACATCACGTTGCGCTCGACCTGGAGCGCGTTGAAGAAGGTCGCGTTGCGCTGGCGCCAGTCGATCATGAAGATCGGCCGTCCGGCCGCCGTCGGTGATCGAGCTGGCGGAAGCGGTCGACCCGGTCCGGATTGTTGGTGTAGACCTCGATCGCCGTCACGTCGCCGGCGCGGTTGAAATAGGCCTGCGCCTCGGTGAGCGGCATGAAGACGAAGGCGGCATCGTATTCCGACATGCCGATCTCGAACACCGCGACGATCTTGTAGGACTTGATGCGCGGCGTCGTGCCGATCGGCGTGACCGCGCCGCGCGGCGCCACCAGCGTCACGTTGTCGCCGACGCGCAGCGACAGCTGATCGGCGAGCCGGCGTCCGATCGCGACGCCCTTCGCCGTCGTCGAAGCCTTCGAGCGTGCCCTGCTTGATGTTGTTGGCGATCGAGGGCAGCCTGGCGAGATCGTCGCCGCGCACGCCGCGCACCAGCACGCCGGTCGCATTGAACGGCGAGGAGGCCAGCGCCTGGCCCTCGACCATCGGCGACGCCAGCATGACGCCGTCGATCTTGGCGACCCGCTCGGCCACCTCCTTCCAGTCGGTCAGCGGCGATTCCAGCGGCTGGATCAGCAGATGGCCGTTGAGGCCGAGGATCTTGTCGAGCAGTTCCTTGCGGAAGCCGTTCATCACCGCCATCACGATGATGAGCGTCGCGACGCCGAGCATGATGCCGAGGAACGAGAAGCCGGCGATGACGGAGATGAATCCTTCCTTGCGCCGCGCCCGCAGGTAGCGCAGCGACAGCATCCATTCGAAAGCGGAGAAAGCGCGTGTCCCGGTCGGTTCGGCCATCGACTGTCTTCCCGCCCTCGATTGTCACATGATTCTGGCCGCTTCACGCCATGCGACAGGTGCGCCAAAACGCACAGCTTCATGCGGCCAGCCGCTCGATGACGTCCGCCGGGCTCATCAGCTCGCGGCTGCCGTCCGAGCGCCGTTTGACCTCGACCTTGCCCTCCGCCAGGCCCTCGCGGCCCGACCAGCACCTGCCAGGGCACGCCGATCAGATCGGCGGTGGCGAATTTCGCGCCCGGCCGCTCGTCGAGGTCATCGTAGAGCACGTCGACGCCCTTGGCCGGCCAGCGCCCGGTAGAGCTGCTCGCAGGCGGCATCGGTGTCGGCGCCGCCCTGCTTGAGATTGAGGATCGCGACCTTGAACGGCGCCACCGCCTCCGGCCATTTGATGCCGGCCTCGTCATGGAAGGCCTCGATGATGGCGCCGACCAGCCGCGACACGCCGACCCCGTAGGAGCCGCCGTGGATCGGGCGCTCGACGCCGTCCGGGCCGGTCACCACGGCCTTCATCGGCACCGAATACTTGGTGCCGAAATAGAAAATCTGCCCGACCTCGATGCCGCGCGTGTGCAGGCGCTTGTCCGCCGGCACCTCGCGCTCGAAGCGCGTGCGCGTCGTGCACGTCTTCGGTCGCGGCATAGAGGCTCGGTCCATTGCCGGATGATCGGCGCGAGATCGCCGTCGTAGTCGACGTCCTCGCCGGGCACCGGCAGGTCGAGGACGTCCTTGTTGCAGAACACGCCGGATTCGCCGGTCTCGGCCAGGATGATGAATTCGTGCGAGAGATCGCCGCCGATCGGACCGGTCTCGGCCCGCATCGGGATCGCCTTCAGCCCCATGCGCGCGAAGGTGCGCAGATAGGCGACGAACATCTTGTTGTAGGACACGCGCGCGGCCGCTTCGTCGATATCGAACGAATAGGCGTCCTTCATCAGGAATTCGCGGCCGCGCATGACGCCGAAACGCGGACGCTGCTCGTCGCGGAATTTCCATTGGATGTGATAGAGGATCTTGGGCAGATCGCGGTAGGAACGCACATAGGCGCGGAAGATTTCCGTGATCATGTCCTCGTTGGTCGGCCCGTAGAGCAGCTCGCGCTCGTGGCGGTCCTTGATGCGCAGCATTTCGGGACCGTAGGCATCGTAGCGCCCGCTCTCGCGCCAGAGATCGGCGAGTTGCAGGGTCGGCATCAGCAGCTCGATCGCGCCGGCGCGGTCCTGCTCCTCGCGCACGATCTGCTCGATCTTCTTGAGCACGCGAAAGCCGAGCGGCAGCCAGGCATAGATGCCGGCCGCCTCCTGCCGCATCATGCCGGCGCGCAGCATCAGGCGGTGGGAGACGATCTCCGCCTCCTTCGGCGTCTCGCGCAGGATGGGCAGGAAATAGCGGGACAGGCGCATGACAGTTGCTGCGCGAGAATCGCTGCCTGGGAGGCGCCCGAGCTCAAACCGGATTGGACGATAAAACACAAGACCTATCAAAGCGTTCCGGCCGATTTCCGAGACCGGCCCGAGCCGCGCGGCCGACGGCTTCGTAGTATCCGCCCTTCACGCGGTCGTGTTCCCGACCCGATCCCCCTGTCGGCCGCCCGGTGACAAACCAAGTGCGATCGGCTAGCATCCATCAGCAGGGTCCGGGTGGTGGCGTGGCCACCACCGAAATGGCCATGCAGTCCAAGTCTTGGGAGGACAAGCCGGCGCAAAGCCGCAGCCGTCTCGATCACAAGATACATAGTCGAGGCGTAAGCCAGCATAGCTTATCAATATTCAGAGCAGGGCGTCGACCCTGCTCGATTTTTTGAGCCGAGTGCAACCCCTGCCTGCTGCAGCCGCCTCGGGCGCAGGCTTGCGTTCAAGCCCTTGCGGCATATTTGTGTACCGTCGGCCTTGCAATGATGGCCGGCAGTTCGTTCTCGCAGAGGAGGCATTCATGCGGACGATCGTCATGACGGTTTTCGCGCTGGCCGTGTTGTCCATGACCGGCACCGGTGCCCGGGCCGATGGTCCGTGGTGCTCCTTCGACATCAGGGGGGGCACGAATTGCGGCTTCTACTCTTACGCCCAGTGCATGGACAACCTTCGGGGCATCGGCGGATACTGCGGGGAAAATCCCGCCTACACCGGCCCCCAGCGCCGGCGTTCTCGCGGTTAGCCTGACCGGCGAAGACGCATAGCCTGTTCGTCAGCGCGGCATTCCGATCATGGCCGCAAGATCGTCGATCGTGATCAGGCGATACGTGTAGACGACAAAGAACAGCGCGAAGACGACGCACGCGATCAGCGTGGTCCAGACCAGCTTGCGCTTGAGGTTCGCCATGACGGGCGCGCCGGGATCAGTGCCGGGCGAGACGGCACCGCTTTCCTCCTGGCTGCGCACGCCGAACGGCAGCACGGCGAACAGCACCACCCACCAGACGATGAAGTAGATCGCGACAGCGGTCGTCAATGCCACGACAAGGTTACTCCGAGCAGGCGAATGCGTAGGATTAAGGTAAAGATCAAGTCGAAACGACGTATCCGTATCATGCGAGCCGCCGCGATGTTAAAGGACTTGAGAATACCTCAGGGAGACATCGCTCATGATGCTGCGCAAGTTCAAATATAGCTGTGCCGCCGCCGTATCGCTGCTCGGTCTGGCGTTCGGAGCCGCGCCGGCCGCCGCAGGCGGCTGCGGATACTACGGCTGCCGGGCTGCTGCCGCAGTCGTGGTCGTGCAGCCCTACATCTACCAGTCCTGTTCGTGCTGCGGATGCAGCGTTTCGGGCTACTACTACGCCTACGCTCCGGCCTACGTCTATCGGCCGAGCTATTACGGCTATGTCGACGGCTACTACCGTCCGCGGCCCTACCGCGCACGCTGGCTGTATCGCTGACGCCGGCGATCCTCGCCTCAGGTTTGTGGCTGATTGCGGCTCGCTGCTTGTTCGGCGGGCCGCAATGCTTTTACGCCTGCTCGATCTCGACCAGCGTTCCGCAAAAATCCTTCGGGTGCAGAAACAGCACCGGCTTGCCGTGCGCGCCGATCTTCGGCTCGCCGTCGCCGAGCACGCGTGCGCCGCCGGCCTTGAGCTGATCGCGCGCCGCACGGATGTCGTCGACCTCGTAGCAGACGATGATGGATACCGCCGTCGGGATTGCGATCGAGGAATTTTGCGATCGGGGAAGCCTCGCCTAACGGCTCCAACAACTCGATCTTGGTATTGGGCAAGGCGATGAACACCGTCGTCACGCCGTGGTCGGGCTGCGGCACGGGCGCGGAGACGGCGGCGCCGAGCGTATCGCGATAGACTTGCGCGAGCCTTGGCGATGTCACGCACGGCGATCGCTACGTGGTTGAGACGTCCGATCATGTTTGCTCCTTCCACCCGGCGCGACCAGCTTACACCTGAAACGGCGCCCACTCCTCGAGCGGTGCTATCTTCGAGAACGTGCACCTGGCAGGTAGGCTTCTTGTTCCAAGGCGATCGCGAGGCGGCGCGCACGGCACGCCGCACGGCCTCGGCCACCGCATCGGCATCGCGCCGGCGCGCCCTCGGCAGGTTCTCGACGGTCGAAACGACCGCATCGTAGGCGATCTCGGCCATGCTCTCGCCGTTCGCCGTCGCCTCGGGAATGCCGATGAGATCGACCTCGGGATTGGTCGCAAGGTCGCCTCTCTCCGTCAGCGCAAGCGCGACCGACACGATCCCGGCAAAGCCGAGCCGGCGCCGGTCGGCTACGGTACGTTGCGCGGCGTCGACCAGGAGCGCGCCGTCCTTGTAGAGCCGGCCCGCCGGAACCTCGTCGACGATGGCGGGATCGCCCGGCGCAAGGCGCACCAGGTCGCCATCCCGGCATTGCACGACCTTGCCGACCCCCGCGCGGCGCGCAAGGTCCGCATGCTCCGCCATGTGCAGCGCCTCGCCGTGCACCGGGATCAGGATCTGCGGGCGCACCCAGCCGATCATCTCCTCCAGCTCCGCGCGCCGCGGATGGCCGGAGACATGCACCAGGTGCGTCCGGTCGGTGATGACCTCGACGCCCTGGCTGACGAGCCCGTTGATGACCCGCATGACGGCCTTCTCGTTGCCGGGTATGGCGCGCGAGGAAAAGATCACGCGGTCACCGCGCGAGAAGGCCACCTCGGGATGCTCGTCGGCGGCGATGCGGGCCAGCGCCGCGCGCGGCTCGCCCTGGCTGCCGGTGCAGAGCGCGACCACCTTGTCGGGCGGCAGGTAGCCGTAGGTCTCGACCGACCGGAATTGGTGGCGATCCGTCGAGATAGCCGGTCTCGCGCGCGACCTGGACCACCCGATCCATGGCGCGGCCGACCACGCACCACATCGCGACCGCAGGCGGCGGCCGCTTCCGCAACGGCGCGCAGCCGCGCCACGTTCGAGGCGAAGGTCGTGACCGCGACGCGCCCTGGCGCCGTCCGGATGAGGTCGGCGAGGGATCTTGGCGACGTCGGCTTCGGACGGCGAGCGGCCTTCGCGCACCGCATTGGTGGAATCGCCGATCAGCGCGAGGCAACCTTCGTCGCCGAGCGCGCGCAGCTTGGCTTCGTCGGTCGGCGGACCGATGACCGGGGTGCGGTCGATCTTCCAGTCGCCGGTATGCAGAACGGTGCCGAGCGCGGTGCGAATGATCAGGCCGTTCGATTCCGGAATCGAGTGGGCCATCGACACGAGCTCGATGTCGAACGGCCCGAGCGTGAAGCGTCCGCCGAGCGGAACGACATTGACCGGCACCTCGCGCGCGCCCGGCTCGCCTTGCCGCTTGGCCTCGAGCAGGGCCGCGGTGAACGGCGTCGCATAGACCGGCAGCTTGAGCCGCGGCCACAGATCGAGCAGCGCGCCGAAATGGTCCTCATGCGCGTGGGTGAGCACGAGCCCGAGGAAATTGCGCCGCTCCTCCAGCAGATAGCGGATGTCCGGCAGGATCAGATCGACGCCGGGCAGGTCGTCGCCGGCAAACGATACGCCGAGGTCGACCGCGATCCATTGCCGGCGCCGCTCGTCGCCGATCCCGTAGATCGCGAGATTCATGCCGATCTCGCCGACCCCGCCGAGCGGCGCGAAGACGAGTTCGTCGCTAGCGTGCCATGCAGCGCAATCACGTCTGGCTCGGCGCGGAGGCGCCGAGGACGAACACGTCGCCGGCGGTGACCTTGCGAACGCTGCCGTCGGGCAGGCGCAGGACGAGGCCGCCGGCGTCGTCGAGCGCCTCGAACCGGCCGGACAGTTCGCCGTCGGGGAGGCGAACGCGGATATCTTCGCCCAGACCGGCGGCGCGGGCGAGCCAATCGGCCCGGATGGTGGAGAAACCCCTGCCCTGGTTCCATTGCGCCAGGCGCCCCAGCATCTTGGCCGAGAGCGCGGCGAACAGCGCCGCCGGGTCTACATGGGCACCGCTGGCCGCGAGATCGGTCGCCGGATGGTCCGTATCGGCGGGATGACTCGGCGCAATTCAGGCCAATTCCGACCGCCACCGCACCGCCGTCCGCGCCATCCTGGGCGCCCTCCGCTTCGATCAGGATGCCGGCGAGCTTCGCGCCCTCGAGCAGCAGGTCGTTCGGCCACTTGATCGCGAGCTTCGATTTGAGGCCGGACGCGACCTCCGCCAGCGCGTCGTGGACCGCGAGCGCCGCCACGAACGACAGCTCGGCCCAATGTTCGGCCGGTGCCGGATCGGTCAGCAGCAGGCTCGCATGGAGATTGCCCGGCTCCGACACCCACGCGCGCCCGCGACGGCCGCGGCCCGCGCTCTGGCGCTCCGCCGTGATCCACAGTGGGCCGTGCTCGCCCTGGCGGGCGAGCGCCAGGGCCTCCGCATTGGTCGAGCCGACGACCTCGTGCGTTATGAGCCGCACGCCCGCCGCGCTCGCCCTCTGGTCAAGTCGCATCATCTAGAAGAGTGACTTCGCAGCCACGTTCGCCGCCTCGATCAGCGGGCCCGGGATAGAGGAAATACAGCAGATTGAACAGGCCGGTCACCGCCAGTACCGCCTTGAGCTCGTGCGGCATCGGCTCAAAGCCTTTGGCTGGCTCGTCGAAATACATGATCTTGACGATCGTCAGATAATAATAGGCGCCCACCACGCTCGTCACCACGCCGATGACCGCAAGCGTAAAGAGTCCGGCCTGGACGGCGGCAAGAAACACGTAGAATTTTGCGAAAAAGCCCGCGAGCGGCGGAATGCCGGCCAGCGAAAACAGCAGCAGCGCGAGAAAGAACGCCATGGTCGGATGGGTGCGCGCCAGGCCCGCAAGGTCGCCGATGTCCTCGACCATGCCGTCTTCGCGCCGCATCGAGAGAATGCAGGCAAACGCGCCGAGCGTCATGGCGAGATAGATCGCCATGTAGACCAGCACGCCCTGCACGCCCTGCTGGGTGCCGGCAGCGAGCCCGATCAGCGCGAACCCCATGTGACCGATCGAGGAATACGCCATCAGCCGCTTGATGTTGCGCTGGCCGATGGCCGCAAAAGCGCCGAGCGCCATCGACGCGATGGCGACGAACACCACGATCTGCTGCCACTGCGACGTGATTGCGGGAAACGCCACGATGGTCGTGCGCACGAACATGGCGATGCCGGCGACCTTGGGCGCGGCGGCGAAGAACGCGGTGATCGGGGTCGGCGCGCCCTCGTAAACGTCGGGCGTCCACATGTGGAACGGCACCGCCGAGACCTTGAAGCAGAAGCCCGCGAATAGGAATACCAGCCCGAACACCAGCCCGAGGCTGGGCTGGGTCGCCGCCTTGGCGATGCCCTCGAACGACACCGTGCCGGAAAAGCCGTAGATCAGAGAGGCGCCGTACAGCAGCATTCCGGAGGACAGCGCTCCCAGCACGAAATACTTGAGCCCGGCCTCGGTCGAGCGCACGGAATCGCGGTCGATCGCCGCCATCACGTAGAGCGCAGAGACTCATGAGCTCGAGCCCGAGATAGAGCGCGATCAGGTCGGCCGCCGAAATGAGCATCAGCATGCCGGTTGTCGAGAGCAGGATGAGGATCGAGTATTCGTATTTCGCTTCCTTGCCGCGGCCGAGATAGTCGAACGACATCAGGATCGCGCACGCCGAGCCGGTCAGCGCGAGCAGCTTGAGGAAGCGCGCGAAGCCGTCGACGACAAAACTGCCGCCGAAGGTGACCAGCCGCTCGTGCGGCAGTTCGATGAGGACAAATCCGGCGGCCACCAGGAGCAAGATCGAGGCGCCATGGATGAAATTGGTCCGCCGCGCGTCGCGGAATGCCCCGATCAGCAGCAGGAGCATGGCTCCGACCGCGAGCACGATC
Organism: uncultured Alphaproteobacteria bacterium; assembly: GCA_963755305.1. Classification (GTDB taxonomy): domain Bacteria; phylum Pseudomonadota; class Alphaproteobacteria; order Rhizobiales; family Xanthobacteraceae; genus VAZQ01. Next base: position 247,033 of record CAVWJL010000002.1, read on the forward strand.
TCCGGCATCGCCGGCAGCAGTTCGGACACGTCGAACGAGTCGGTCATGTGCGCGCATCCGTCTTTGGCAATCGCGCGGCCCCACGCAAGCTGTCATCATCCGCGCAAGCGGATGATCCAGTAACCGCTGAACTCTGATGCAAGGGGTTACCGCACCTCGACGAGAGAGCAGAGTTTACTGGATGCCCGCTTGCGCGGGCATGACAGCGGAGTGGGCGGCTGCACGCGATCATGCCCTTCATCGCAACAGCATCCCCGCGGTCTTCGCCAGGCCAATGGCCTTGTTGTAGTTCTCCAGCAACTGAGCGACCGAGGCCGCCGACATGTCGAGCACGGGCTTGGGAAAAATCCCGAACAGGATGGTCAGGACGACGAGCGGACCGAGCGTGATGATCTCGCGATAGTCGAGGTCCTTGATCGCGGCCAAGCTCGGCTTCTCCAGCGCCCCGAAGATGACCTTGCGATAGAGCCATAGCGCGTAGGCCGCCGACAGGATGACGCCGAGCGTGGCCAGCGTCGCCACCGTGACGTTGACCCGGAAGGTGCCGATCAGGGCCAGAAACTCGCCGACGAAGCCCGACGTGCCGGGCAGGCCCACATTGGCCAGCGTGAACACCATGAAGGCCGCGGCATAGAGCGGCATGCGGTTGACCAGCCCGCCGTAGGCCACGATCTCGCGGGTGTGCATGCGGTCGTAGACCACGCCCACGCAGAGAAACAGCGCCGCCGACACGATTCCGTGGGAGATCATCTGGAAGATGCTGCCGGCCACTCCCTGCGTGGTGGCGGCGAAAATGCCCATGGTGACGAAGCCCATATGCGCCACCGACGAATAGGCGATGAGCTTCTTCATGTCCTCCTGCATCAGCGCCACCAGCGAGGTGTAGACCACGGCCACGACCGAGAGCGCGAACACATACGGCGCCAGATCGTGCGAGGCGGCCGGGAACATCGGCAGCGAAAAGCGCAGGAAGCCGTAGCCGCCCATCTTCAGCAGAATGGCGGCGAGGATCACCGAGCCCGCGGTCGGCGCCTCGACATGCGCATCCGGCAGCCAGGTGTGGACCGGCCACATCGGCAGCTTGACCGCGAACGAGGCGAAGAAGGCGAGCCACGCCCAGGTCTGCAGTCCACGCGGGAAACCGTGCTTGAGCAGCGTCGGGATGTCGGTCGTTCCGGCGTCCCAGTACATCGCCATGATGGCGAGCAGCATCAGCACCGAGCCGAGCAGCGTATAGAGGAAGAACTTGAAGCTGGCGTAGACCCGGCGCGGACCGCCCCACACCCCGATGATCAGGAACATCGGAATGAGCCCGCCCTCGAAGAACAGATAGAACACCACGAGGTCGAGCGCCGCGAACGTGCCGACCATCAGCGTTTCGAGCGCCAGGAACGCGACCATGTACTCCTTGACGCGGTTCTGGATCGGCAGCCAGCTCGCGATGATGCAGATCGGCATCAGCGCGGTCGTCAGAATGACGAAGGGCAGCGAGATGCCGTCGACGCCCACGTGATAGTTGATCGCGCCGCCGATCCAGGGCTTCTTCTCGACGAACTGGAATTCGGCCAGGCTGGGGTCGAACCGCCAGACCAGGACGAGCGAGACCGCGAAGGTGATCAGCGTGGTCCAGAGCGCGATCCAGCGCGCGTTGCGCTTCTCCGCCTCGCCATCCGAGCGCATCAGCATGATGAACAGCGCGCCCGCGAGCGGCAGGAACGTCGTTACCGAGAGGACAGGCCAGCCCGTCATCAGCCCACCCCTCCGGCAAACATGAAATAGGTGATCAGCGCCGCGACCCCGATCAGCATGGCGAAGGCGTAGTGGTAGAGGTAGCCGGTCTGCAGCCGCACCACGTTCCTGGTCACGTCGAGCACGCGGGCCGACACTCCGTCGGGCCCGAAGCCGTCGATCAGCCAGCCGTCGCCGTATTTCCACAGGAAGCGCCCGAGCCACATGGTCGGACGCACCAGCAGGGCGTCGTAGATCTCGTCGAAATACCACTTGTTGAGCAGGAACCGGTAGAGCGGCTGCTGCTGGCGGGCGAGCTCGAACGGCAGTTCGGGCTTCTGGATGTAGAACCGCCAGGCCACATAGAACCCGACCGCCATCGCCGCCGTCGGCAGCATGGCGATCAGGTACGGCACGTGATGCATGTCCTCGAGGATGTGGTTGTCCGCCGCGAACTTGAGCGAGTCGCGGAAGAACTCGCCGACCGCATGGCCCGCGAACACCTCCTTGAACGGGAAGCCCGACAGGATCGAGCCGAACGCGAGAAAGCCGAGCGGCACCAGCATCACCAGCGGGCTCTCGTGCGCCTGCTCGTGATGATGACGATCGTGCGGCCGACCGTGGAAGGTCACGAAAATCAGCCGCCATGAATAGAACGCGGTGAACGCCGCCGCCACCAGCGTGGTTGAGAAGGCATAAAGCGCCATCGGGTTCTTGCCCCCATAGGCCGCCTCGATGATCGCGTCCTTGGAGAAATAGCCGGCGGTGAGCGGAAAGCCGGTGAGCGCGAGCGTGCCGACCACCATGGTCCAGTAGGTGAACGGGATCTTGTCCCGCAGCCCGCCCATCTTCCAGATGTCCTGCTCGTGGTGCATCGCCAGGATCACCGAGCCGGACCCCAGGAACAGCAGCGCCTTGAAGAAGGCGTGGGTGAACAGGTGGAACATGCCGACCGAGTAGGCCCCCATGCCCATGGCGACGAACATGTAGCCGAGCTGGGAACAGGTCGAGTAGGCGATGATGCGCTTGATGTCGTTCTGCACGAGCCCGATGGTGGCGGCGAAGAACGCGGTGGTCGCGCCGATGAAGACCACGAAGGTCTGCGCGTGCGGCGCCAGCTCGAACAGCGGCGAGAGCCGCGCCACCATGAACACGCCCGCCGTCACCATGGTGGCGGCGTGGATGAGCGCCGACACCGGCGTCGGGCCCTCCATCGCATCCGGCAGCCAGGTGTGCAGCAGGAACTGCGCCGACTTGCCCATGGCGCCCATGAACAGCAGCAGGCAGATGAGCGTGAGCGCATCCACGTCCCAGGCGATGAAATGGATGGTCTTGCCGGTGAGCGAGGGCGCCTGCGCGAACACGGTGTCGAAGTCGACCGCGCCGGTCAGCATGAAGACCGCGAAGATGCCGAGCGCGAAGCCGAAGTCGCCGACGCGGTTGACGATGAACGCCTTGATCGCCGCGGCGTTGGCCTCCGGCTTGTAGTACCAGAAGCCGATCAGCAGATAGCTCATCAGCCCGACGCCCTCCCAGCCGAAGAACAGCTGGACGAGGTTGTCGGCCGTCACCAGCGTCAGCATCGCGAAGGTGAAGAGCGACAGGTACGCGAAGAACCGCGGGCGGTGCGGATCCTCCTGCATGTAACCGATGGAATAGAGGTGCACGAAGGCCGAGATGGTGGTGACGACCACCAGCATCACCACGGTGAGGGTATCGATGCGCAGCGCCCATTCGATCCGCAGGTCGCCGGAAATCATCCACGGGAACAGCGCCGCGCGGGCGTCGTGGTGACCGAAGCCGACATACGCGAAGGCAAACCACGACAGCAGCATGGAGGCGAACAGAAACACCGTGGTCACGAGCTCGGCCGAACGCGTGCCCGCGGCCGGCGGCTGGTGGGCATGGCCTTCGGCGTGCGCCGCGTCGCTCGCGTGCGCGGCGGCATGGCCGTGATCGCCGGCGGCCGGGGCGCCGCCCGGGTGGCGCGCGCGCGCGCCGGCCAGCGAGATCAGTCCCGCGACGATGGCGCCGAGCAGCGGCAGGAAGACGATGGCGTAGTACATGCCTGCTATCTTTCCGGACGCACGATTGGATCCGAAAACCGCTGCCCACTTTTCGGGATCATGCGTCAGCCCTTCATCAGATTGATGTCTTCGACCGCGATCGAGCCGCGGTTGCGGTAATAGACGACCAGGATGGCAAGCCCGATGGCCGCCTCCGCGGCCGCGACGGTAAGCACCAGGAGCGCGAAGACCTGCCCGACCAGATCGCCGAGGAAGCTCGAAAAGGCGACGAGGTTGATGTTGACCGCAAGCAGGATCAGCTCGATCGACATCAGGATGACGATCACGTTCTTCCGGTTGAGGAAGATGCCGAAGATGCCGAGCGTGAACAGGATGGCGGCAACCGTGAGGTAGTGGCCGAGGCCGATGGTCATTGCGTTTTCCCTAGAGCCCCTGGCCCGGCCGGACCTTGACGATCTCGATCGCGCTCGCCTTGTTGCGCGCAACCTGGCTCGCGATATCCTGGCGCTTGACGCTCGGCCGATGACGCAGCGTCAGCACGATCGCGCCGATCATCGCCACCAGCAGCACCAGCCCGGCAGCCTGGAAGAAATAGACGTAGCGGGTATAGAGCACCTCCCCCAGCGCCTGGGTGTTGAGGGTGGAGGCGATCGACGGGATCGGCGCGGTGATCGCCAGCTGAACGCTCGGGGCGATCGCCCAGCCGCCCAGGACCATCACCAGCTCCATCAGCATGATCGCGCCCACCACCGCGCCGACCGGCAGGTATTGCAGGAATCCCTGCCGCAGCTCGACGAAATCGACATCGAGCATCATCACCACGAACAGGAACAGCACGGCGACCGCGCCGACATAGACGATGATCAGGATCATCGCCAGGAACTCGGCGCCGAGCAGCACGAACAGCCCGGCCGCGTTGACGAAGGCGAGGATGAGGAACAGCACCGAATGCACCGGGTTCTTCGACGCGACCACCATGAAGGCGGCGGCGATGCAGATACCGGCAAAGAGATAGAAGAACAGGGCGGCGATCATGCGCGTGCCCCCCCGCTCGTCATGCCCGGGCCTGGCCCGGGCATCCACGTCTTTGCCACCGCAAGCAAGACGTGGATGGCCGGAACAAGTCCGGCCATGACGCTGACAACTGGCGCTCCCCGTTTCATGTCGCGATCACCGGTAGGGCGCGTCGAGGGCGATGTTCTTGGCGATCTCGCGCTCCCAGCGATCGCCGTTGGCCAGCAGCCGCTCCTTGTCGAAATACAGTTCCTCCCGCGTCTCGGTGGCGAATTCGAAATTGGGCCCCTCGACGATGGCGTCGACCGGGCAGGCCTCCTGGCACAGCCCGCAGTAGATGCATTTGACCATGTCGATGTCGTAGCGCGTGGTGCGGCGCGTGCCGTCGTTGCGGCGCGGCCCGGCCTCGATGGTGATCGCCTGCGCCGGGCAGATCGCCTCGCACAGCTTGCAGGCGATGCAGCGCTCCTCGCCATTGGGATAGCGGCGCAGCGCGTGCTCGCCGCGGAAGCGCGGCGAGATCGGCCCCTTCTCGAACGGATAGTTCAGCGTGGACTTGGCGCTGAAGAAATAGCGCATGGCGAGCGCAAGCGCGGAGACGAATTCCCCGAGGAACACGCCGCGAGCGGCACGATCCAATCTCATGGCGCCATCCTTTCAGGCCGGGCGACGGGCGGCCGCCAGGCCATGACTTTCATTCGCCGATCATCGATCCGAGCCAGTAGCCGACGCCGGCGAAGATCAGGATATCGAGCGCAAGCACTGCGCGGCGCACCAGCGCGCGGTTTCGCTCGGACGCCGCCTGCTCGTCGGCCGTCTGCGCATGGGCGCGCGAACGCAACCCCTCCTCCAGAAAGCCGATAAAGAGGCCGTAGTTCACCGCCGCGACCGCGGTTCCCACGATCGCTCCGATCAGCCCGGCCAGCGAAAGATCGATCATGGCGCGCACTCGTCATTTCGGTGCCAGTCCCGTGTATTGCAAGACGCCGGCGACGATCGCCACCATCGCGAGCGACAGCGGCAGGAATACCTTCCAGCCGAGCCGCATCAGCTGGTCGTAGCGGTAGCGCGGAACGATCGCCTTCACCATGGCGAACATGAAGAACATGAACAGGCATTTGAGCACGAACCAGATCACGCCCGGCACCATGGTGAAGGGGGCGACCGGGAACGGCGGCAGCCATCCGCCCAGGAACAGGATGGTCGCCATGGCGCACATGGTGGCGATGGCGATGTACTCGCCGAGAAAGAACAGCAGGAACGGGGTGGCGGAATATTCCACCGCGAAGCCCGCGACCAGCTCGGATTCGGCCTCCACCAGATCGAACGGGGGACGGTTGGTCTCGGCCAGCGCGGACACGAAGAACACCACGAACATCGGGAACAGCGGCAGCCAGAACCAGCCGAACATGCCGTACTGGCCGTTCTGCGCGTCCACGATGGCGGAGAGATTGAGCGAGCCCGCGCACAGCAGCACGGTGATGATCACGAACCCGATCGAGACCTCGTAGGACACCATCTGCGCGGCCGAGCGCAGCGCCGCGAGGAAGGGGTATTTCGAGTTCGACGCCCAGCCCGCCATGATCACGCCGTACACGCCGAGCGACGAAATGGCGAAGATGTAGAGGATGCCGACATTGATGTCGGCGACCATCCATTGCTCGGCGACCGGGATCACCGCCCAGGCCGAGAGCGCGAGCACCGCGGTCACCAGCGGCGCCAGCAGGAATACGCCCTTGTTGGCGCCCGCCGGAATGATCGGCTCCTTGACCACGAATTTGAGCAGATCGGCGAACGATTGCAGCAGGCCCCAGGGACCGACCACGTTCGGGCCGCGCCGCATCTGCACCGCCGCCCAGATCTTGCGGTCGGCATAGAGCACATAGGCGGTGGCGATCAGCAGCAGGACGAGCAGCAGCACGCTCTGCGCGACGATCACGATCAGCGGCCAGATGTAGCTGGTCCAGATTTCGAGCATGGTCCGCTACTCCGCCGCGCGCAGCGTGGCGCCTTCGGCGATCACCGAGCATTCGGCCATCACCGCGGAGGCGCGCGCGATCGGGTTGGTGAGATAGAAGTCGTCGACGGCCGAACCGAAAGGCGCCTTGCCGGGCGTGCCGCCGAGCGCCGCCAGCGCCCGGATATCGGCCTGGTCGCCGGGCGCGATCTGCCCGACGCGCGCCAGATGCGGATGCGCCTTGAACAGTGCGCTGCGCAATTGCGCGAGCGAGTCGTACGGAAGCCGGCGCCCCAGCACATCCGACAGCGCGCGCAGGATCGCCCAGTCCTCGCGCGCATCGCCCGGCGGGAAGGAGGCGCGTGCGGCCATCTGCACGCGGCCTTCGAGGTTGACATAGATGCCGGATTTCTCCGGATAGGCGGCGCCCGGCAGGATCACGTCGGCGCGGTGCGCTCCCTGATCGCCGTGGGTGCCGATGTAGACTGCGAACGCGCCGGGTGCGATGTCGACCTCGTCGGCGCCGAGCAGAAACGCGACATCGAGCGCCCCGGCCGCTCCCATCTGCGCGGCCTTGAGCCCGCCCGCATCCGGCACGAAGCCGAGATCGAGTGCGCCCACGCGCCCCGCCGCCGTGTGCAGAACGCAGAATCCGTTCCAGCCGTCCTTGCCGGCCAGTTGTGCGGCCAGCGAAGCGATCGCCGCGCCGTCGGGCCGCGTCAGGGCTGCCATGCCGACGATCACCAGCAGCCGCTCGGCTTTCTGCAGCACCGATGCGAATTCATGCCGGCCCGCAACGACGTCGGCCAGCGTCTCGGGACCGGCGCCGAGATAGTCGTAGCGATAGGTCAGATCGACCCGCTCGCCGATCAGGCCGATCGGCACGGTGCCCATGCGCCAGCGTTTGCGGATGCGGGCGTTGAGGATGGCGGCTTCCTTGCGCGGGTTGGCGCCGACCAGCAGCAACGCATCGGCCTTCTCGATGCCTGCGATGGTGGCGTTGAACAGGTAGGTCGCCCTGCCCCAGCGCGGATCGAGCGCGGCGCCATCCTGCCGGCAGTCGAGATTGACGACGCCGAGCCGCTTCATCAGGTCCTTGAGCGCGAAGGTCTCCTCGACCGCCGCCAGATCGCCGACGATCGCGCCGATGCGCTCGGCCGGCGCGCGCTTGACCCTGGCGGCGATCGCCTCGAACGCCTCCGGCCAGGACGCCGGCCGCAGCTGTCCATGCTCGCGGACATAGGGCTGGTCGAGGCGCTGGGTGCGAAGCCCGTCGACCACATGACGGGTCTTGTCGGAGATCCACTCCTCGTTCACCTCGTCGTTCACGCGCGGCAGGATGCGCATGACTTCGCGCCCGCGGGTATCGACACGGATGGCGGAGCCCACCGCGTCCATCGCGTCGACCAACTCGGTCTTGTTCAATTCCCACGGCCGCGCCGCGAACGCATAGGGCTTGGAGGTGAGCGCGCCGACCGGGCAGAGATCGACGACGTTGCCTTGCAGCTCGGACGTCATCGCGCTTTCGAGGTAGGTGGTGATCTCCATGTCCTCGCCGCGGCCGATGGCGCCCAATTCCGGAACGCCCGCCACCTCGGTCGCGAAGCGGATGCAGCGGGTGCAATGGATGCAACGGTTCATCACCGTCTTCACCAGCGCGCCGATATACTTGTCCTCGACCGCGCGCTTGTTCTCCTGGTAGCGGCTGTTGTCGACGCCGTAGGCCATGGCCTGGTCCTGCAGGTCGCATTCCCCGCCCTGGTCGCAGATCGGGCAGTCGAGCGGATGGTTGATCAGCAGGAATTCCATCACGCCTTCACGCGCCTTGCGCACCATCGGCGTCTTGGTGTTGACCACCGGCGGCTCGCCATTGGGACCGGGCCGGCAGTCGCGCACGCCCCAGGCGCAGGAAGCGATCGGCTTGGGCGAGCCCACGAGCTCCACCAGGCACATGCGGCAATTGCCGGCGATCGAGAGCCGCTCGTGGAAGCAGAAGCGCGGAATTTCGGCGCCCGCCGCCTCGCACGCCTGCAGCAGCGTGTACTCCGGCGGGACGTCGATCTCCTTGCCGTCGACGATGAGCTTGGTCATGCCTGATGTCCTGGCACTTGCGCGGCCCGATATGCCGCCAGCATGTCGGCGACCGGAATTCCGTCGATCGTCATTCCATCGGTGCGGCATTCGCTGATCGATGCGCCCGCAAGATTCGCTTTAGTCAGTCGCAGGCCCGACAGATTGACGTTGTTGACGCGCCAGCCCGACATGTTGACGTCGTCGAGCGAGGCGCCGGAAAAATTGACGTTACGGACGGTGCAGCCCGACAGATTCACATCGTCGAACAGCGATCCAGACAGGTCGGATTTGCTGACCTCAAGCCGCTCTTTTGCCTCGCGCAGCTTCATTTCGGCATCCTCACGCGCACCGCGCCGTCTTCCATAATTTCGCCGCCGGCAAGTCCTTCCAGCCGAACGCATGGTCGCTCGGCCCGTGGCGCTTCAGGTGTTCGAGCCGCTCGATCGCCTCCTGCACCGTCGGCCGGTGTCCCGCCGGCACCCACCACATGACGAAATAGCTCTCCGCCATCTTCTCGAACCATTCCTCGCGCCGCCCATAGAAGCGATTGTGAACGGTCTGCCAGACGAAGCGTTCGAGCACCTCGATGCCTTCCCACACCGACAGATTGACCGCCATGCGCGGATCGCCGAAGGGGCGGGTGTCGATGGCGCTGCCGCTGTCGTCCTGATAGCGCCAGACGAATCCCGGGCTGCGTTCGGCGAGGCCGTTGACCAAGGCCAGATTGCCGACGAAGTCCGCCATGCGCGGATCGTCGGCCTCGTAACGCAGACGGCCGATGTTCAATTGAGCGAGCTGTTGGTCGGGCGGTTGTTGCATCGTCCCCTACTCCGCCGCAACCGGCACAGGATCGCGCACGCCAACATCGTCAATCGTGGCGCGCGCGGTGTACTCGTCGATCCGCCGCTCGATCTCCGGACGGAAATGCCGGATCAGACCCTGCACCGGCCAGGCCGCGCCGTCGCCGAAGGCGCAGATGGTGTGGCCCTCGATCTGGGTCGTCACCTCCATGAGCTGGTCGATCTCGCGCTTGTGCGCGCGGCCCTCCGCCATGCGGGTGAGCACGCGCCACATCCAGCCCATGCCTTCGCGGCAGGGCGTGCACTGGCCGCAGCTTTCGTGCTTGTAGAAATACGAGATGCGCGCCATGGCGCGCACGATGTCGGCGGACTTGTCCATCACGATCACGGCGGCGGTGCCGAGCGCGGATTTCTTCTCGCGGCAGCCGTCGAAATCCATCAGCAGGGTGTCGGCCTGGTCGGGGCCGGCGGGCACGAGCGGCATGGATGAGCCGCCGGGAATGACCGCGAGCAGATTATCCCAGCCGCCGCGCACGCCGCTGGCGTGCTTCTCGATCAGTTCGCGCAGCGGAATGCCCATTGCCTCTTCGACATTGCACGGGCGCTCGACATGGCCGGAGATGCAATAGAGCTTGGTGCCGGTATTGTTCGCCCGTCCGATGCCGGCGAACCAGGCGGCGCCGCGGCGCAGGATGTCGGGCACCTGCGCGATGGTCTCCACGTTGTTGACGGTGGTTGGGCAGCCGTAGAGGCCCATGTTGGCCGGGAACGGCGGCTTGAGCCGCGGCATGCCCTTCTTGCCTTCCAGGCTTTCGAGCAGCGCGGTTTCCTCGCCGCAGATATAGGCGCCGGCGCCGTGATGCAGGACGAGATCAAAGTCGAACCCGTGGATGTTGTTCTTGCCGATCAGCTTTGCCTCATAGGCCTGGTCGATCGCGGCCTGCAGCCTTTCCCGCTCCCGGACGAATTCGCCGCGGATGTAGATGTACCCCGTGTTGGCCGCCATGGCGGCGCCCGCATAGAGGCAGCCCTCGACCAAGAGATGCGGATCGTGCCGCATGACCTCGCGGTCCTTGCAGGTGCCGGGCTCCGACTCATCGGCGTTGACCACAAGGTAGTGCGGCCGCTCGCCCACCTGCTTGGGCATGAACGACCATTTCAAGCCGGTGGCAAAACCGGCGCCGCCACGCCCGCGCTGCCCGGATGCCTTCACCTCGTTGACCAGCCAGTCGCGGCCCTTCTCGATGAAGCCCTTGGTGCCGTCCCAGGCGCCGCGCGCCCGCGCACCCGCAAGGCCCCAGTCGCCCTGGCCGTAGAGATTCCTGAAGATGCGGTCCTTATCAGCGAGCATCATTGCCTCGAACTGTCGCCGATCGGCGGCTTTGGCACCGCGGCCTCGCGGACGTTTGCCGCCGCGCCGGCTTTCTTGGCATCGTCGTCGGTGAGCGCGGGTCCGTCGTGTTTGCCGTTCGTGTGCGCGAAAATCTCCGGATCGGTGAGCGTGGTCGCCCCGCCGACGGGGGCCGAAAGCTGGCGGTCGACCTGCGGCCCCGGCTTGGGCATCCGCCCGGCCACGAGATCGTCGAGGATCAGGTCGAAACTCGCGGGCGTGAGATCCTCGTAGTAGTCGTAGTTGATCTGCGCCATCGGCGCGTTCACGCAGGCGCCCAGGCACTCGACCTCGACCCAGGAGAGCTTGCCGTCGGGCGTTGCGTGCATCTGCTCGCCGATGCGGCGATGGCAGATGTCCTTGAGCGCGTCCGAGCCGCGCAGCATGCACGGCGTGGTGGTGCAGAGCTGCACGTGGAACTTGCCGACCGGCGCGAGATTGAACATGGTGTAGAAGGTCGCGACCTCGAGCACGCGGATATTCGCCATACCGAGAAGCTCGGCGACGTGCTCGATCGCCTTCTGCGGCAGCCAGCCGCCGGCCTGCTCCTGCGCCCGCCACAGCAAGGGGATCACCGCGGAGGCCTGCCGCCCGTCGGGATATTTGGCGATCTGCTGTCGCACCCAGGTGAGATTGTCGGCCGTAAACGCGAAGTCCTGCGGCTGCATCTCGGGCGGAGCGAGGCGGCGGACGGACATCAGCGATCCACCTCCCCGAACACGATGTCGATCGATCCCAGGATCGCCGACACGTCGGCCAGCATGTGGCCCTTGCAGAGGAAATCCATGGCCGAGAGATGCGCAAAGCCAGGCGCGCGGATCTTGCACTTGTACGGCTTATTGCTGCCGTCGGCGATCAGATAGACGCCGAACTCGCCCTTGGGCGCTTCGACCGCGGCATAGACCTCGCCGGCCGGCACGTGAAAGCCCTCGGTATAAAGCTTGAAATGATGGATGAGCGCCTCCATCGAGCGCTTCATCTCGCCGCGCTTGGGCGGCACAATCTTGTTGTCGTCGACGGTGACCGGCCCCGCGCCTTCCGCCGAGCGCAGCTTTTCGATGCATTGCTTCATGATGTGGACCGACTGGCGCATCTCCTCCATGCGGATGCAGTAGCGATCGTAATTGTCGCCGTTCTTGCCGATCGGAATGTCGAAATCGAGCTCGGAATAGCACTCGTAGGGCTGCGCCTTGCGCAGATCCCAGGGCGCGCCGGAGCCGCGTACCATCACGCCGGAAAAGCCCCAGGCCCAGGCGTCCTTCAGGCTGACCAGCCCGATGTCGACGTTGCGCTGCTTGAAGATGCGGTTGCCGGTGAGCAAGGTCTCGATGTCGTCGCAGACCTTGAGGAACGGGTCGCAGAACGCGAAGATGTCGTCGATCAGCTTGTCCGGCAGGTCCTGGTGCACGCCGCCGACGCGGAAATAGGCGGCATGCATGCGCGAGCCCGAGGCGCGCTCGTAGAACACCATGAGCTTTTCGCGCTCCTCGAAGCCCCAGAGCGGCGGCGTGAGCGCGCCCACGTCCATCGCCTGCGTGGTGACGTTGAGCAGGTGCGACAGGATCCGCCCGATCTCGCAATAGAGCACGCGGATGAGCTGGGCGCGCTTGGGGATGGTCAGCTTGAGCAGCTTTTCCGCCGCCAGGCAGAAGGCATGTTCCTGATTCATCGGCGCGACATAGTCGAGCCGATCGAAATACGGGATCGCCTGCAGATAGGTCTTGGCCTCGATCAGCTTCTCGGTGCCGCGATGGAGGAGGCCGATGTGCGGATCGACGCGCTCCACCACCTCGCCGTCGAGCTCGAGCACCAGGCGCAGCACGCCGTGCGCCGCCGGATGCTGCGGCCCGAAATTGAGCGTGAAGTTGCGCTGCGTGGTGTCGGCGTCGGCCATTGCGCTACAACTTCGCCATCGCGCCCTGGGCCTTCTCGGCCACCCCGGCGTTGAACTTGTCCCACGCCACCACAAGGCGCTGATGACGGCCCTCCCCGATCGGGTCGACCCCGTCGTGCGCGCGCACCTTGAACGTCAGGCGCTTGCCCTCGACCGCGGTGCATTCGACCTCGACGGTGATCGCGAAGCCGGGCGGCGGCGCGGCCGAATGGCTCACGTCGATGTGCACGCCCACGCTGCCTTCGCCCGGATCGAGATGCGGCTCCATCAGCTGCATGCAGGTCCATTCCATCAGGCCGACCATGAAGCCGGTGGCGAACACCTTCGGCATGGCCTGGAACGTCGGGACGTCGGGATAGAGGAACGGCACGGTCTTGTCGGCGGGCACCCGGTGGGTGAACCGGTGGGTCAGCCCGGGCTTGAGGGTTGCCTTCATTGCGGCCCCTTCCCGGCCTTCTCGTCGCCCGGCAGGCCGTAGGCGCCGGGTCCCTCCCACGGCGACAGAAAATCGAAGTTGCGGAACTCCTGCGTGAGCTGCACCGGGGCGTAGACCACGCGCTTCTGCTCGTCGTCGTAGCGCACCTCGACGAAGCCGGTGAGCGGGAAGTCCTTGCGCAACGGATGGCCCTCGAAGCCGTAGTCGGTGAGGAGGCGGCGCATGTCGGGATGCCCGGTGAACAGCACGCCGTAGAGATCGTAGGTTTCGCGTTCGAACCAGTTGGCGCCCGGGAAGACGCCGATGATCGAGGGCACCGGCGTCGTCTCGTCGGCCTCGATCTTCAAGCGGACGCGGGCGTTCAGCTTGGGGGAAAGGAAATGATAGACCACGTCGAAGCGCCGCTCGCGCCCCGGCCAATCGACGGCGGTGATGTCGATGAGGCACCAGAACTGGCAGCGCTCGTCGTCGCGCAGGACGGTCGCGACCTGCACGATGTCGCGCGCCCGCGCTGTGATCGTCAATTCGCCGTGCGCCACCTGGTGGCCCAGGATCGAATCGGGAAGCGCAACCGCGACGGTCTCGCCAAGTCTGCCGAGGGTCTCGTCCATAGCTTCTGCGCGCCTTCAGCGCTCGATGGTGCCGACGCGGCGGATTTTCTTTTGCAGCAGCAGCACGCCATAGAGCAACGCTTCCGCGGTCGGCGGGCAGCCCGGCACGTAGATGTCGACCGGCACGATGCGGTCGCAACCGCGCACGACCGAGTAGGAGTAGTGGTAATAGCCGCCGCCGTTGGCGCACGAGCCCATCGAGATGACGTAGCGCGGCTCCGGCATCTGGTCGTAGACCTTGCGCAGGGCGGGCGCCATCTTGTTGGTGAGCGTGCCGGCCACGATCATCACGTCGGACTGGCGCGGCGATGCGCGCGGCGCAAAGCCAAAGCGTTCGGCGTCGTAACGCGGCATCGACATCTGCATCATCTCGACCGCGCAGCACGCCAGGCCGAACGTCATCCACATCAGCGAGCCGGTGCGCGCCCAGACGATGAGATCCTCGGACGCCGTGACCAGGAATCCCTTGTCGGCAAGCTCGTTGTTGAGGCCGGCGAAATAGCCGCTATCCGCGCCCACGGGCTGGCCGGTGCGCGGATCGAGGATTCCCTTGGCGGGCGGCGCGACGACGGCCGTGCGCTCTAATCCCATTCGAGCGCTCCTTTCCGCCACTCATATATGAAGCCGATGGTCAGAACGCCAAGGAACACCATCATCGACCAGAAGCCGTAGAGGCCGAGATCGCCGAACGCCACCGCCCAGGGGAACAGGAAACTCACTTCGAGATCGAAGATGATGAACAGGATGGCGACGAGATAGAACCGCACGTCGAATTTCATGCGTGCGTCATCGAAGGCGTTGAACCCGCACTCGTAGGCGGAGAGCTTTTCCGCATCGGGCTGCCGGTAGGCGACGACGAAGGGCACCACCAAAAGGACCAGACAGAGGGCGGCCGCAACCGCCATGAAGATCACGAGGGGGAGGTAATCCTGCAATAGCTCGCTCATCGGCGCCCTCACCTGCGACACGCCCCGCCCCGCACGGAAAGACCCGCCCCGGTCCCGGCAGCCAAGGTGCCGCGGCCCCTTGCGAATTCGCCCTCGTCACAGATCGGACTCGTTCCAAGGACGGGATAGGTGTGGCTTAGCGCAGTGCACAAAGAGTGGCAAGACGGGTTCAATCTGCGTCGTTGCAACATTGGCGAAGGCCGGGACGCGGATGCTACCTTGGCCGGCGACGGAAGCAGCATGGGTAGCGGAGAGCTCAGATGGCGGCCTTGTGGACAAATCGCGGGCGGGCATGCGGCGGTCGCGCGACGGTATTTTCGATTCTTGCCGCCTTCGTCATCGGGGGGACCGGCTCCCAACCGGCCGGCGCGCAATCCTACCCCGACCGGCCGATCAAGCTGGTCGTGCCGTTCGCGCCGGGCGGGCCGCCCGACGTCGCGGCGCGTCTCATCGCGGACGCGATGACATCGCGGCTGACGACAGTGGTGGTGGAAAATCGCCCCGGTGCGGGCGGAACCATCGCCTCCAAGGCGGTCGCGAGCGCCGCTCCTGACGGCTACACCCTCATGCTGGCGACATCGGGCTCGCTCGCGATCTCCTCGCAACTCTACAAGACCGCCGGCTACGATCCGCGCACCAGCTTTGCGGCGATCGCGCTGATCGCATCGACACCGCAGGTGCTGGCGGTGACCCCCCAGTTGCCGGTGCAGACCGTTGCCGACCTCGTGGCATATGCCAAGGCCAACCCCGGTAAGCTCAACTTCGGCGCCTCGACCGGAACTCCGCCTCACCTCCACGGCGAGATGTTCAAGGTCATCACCGGAACCGACATCGTGTTCGTCCCCTACCGGTCGGCCAACAAGGCGACGACCGATGTGCTTGCGGGTCAGCTCCAGCTCACGTTCGAGGGCACCAGCGGCATCATGCCGTACCTGCTGTCGGGCAAGGTGCGGCCGCTGGCGATCTCCAGTCCCGAGCGCAATGCGCAATTGCCGAATCTGCCGACCATGATCGAGAGCGGCATCCGTGGCATGCCGTCGGATGCCTGGCAGGGGATCGTGGCGCCGGCCGGAACGCCCGCCGACATCGTCGGGAAGCTCAACGCCGTGATCAACGAGGCCCTGAAGTCGCCCGAGCTGAAAGCGAAGATTACCAACCTGGGCGGCTCATCGAGGCCGCTCTCGCCGCAGGAGTTCTCGGCCTTCATCGCCGCCGAAATGACCAGCTGGGCGGCGGTCATCAAGGCGACCGGCGTGACGGTCAACTGAGGATCGCGGTCCCCTAGGCTTTTGCCTCCCCGTCGCGGTAGCCTCCACAAAACGTCGCGCCCGCCGGGGCGAGGGAGGAAGCATGCAACGCAAGGTCATGATCTCGTGCGCGGTCACCGGCTCGGCCGACACGCCTGGCCGCAACCCGGCGGTGCCGGTGACGCCCGAGCAGATCGCGGGCTCCGCGATCGATGCCGCCAAGGCCGGCGCGGCCATCGTGCACATCCATGTGCGCAATCCGCAGACCACGCGCCCGAGCATGGACGGCGCGCATTACCGCGAGGTCGTGGAGCGGATCAGGGCGAGCGGCACCGATGTCCTGATCAACCTGACCACCGGACCGGGGGCGCGGTTCGTACCGGGCACCGAGGATCCATTGAAATACGGGCCGGGCACCACCATGAAATCGCCGGCCGAGCGCGTGCGCCACATCGTCGAGCTCAAGCCCGACATCTGCAGCCTCGACATGGGCAGCATGAACATGGGGCCGCATGTCTTCGTGAACACGCCCGGCCACCTCGAAGCCATGGCGGTCGCGATCCGCGATGCCGGCGTCACGCCCGAGCTCGAAGTGTTCGAGACCGGCCACCTGCTGCTGGCCAAGCGCTTCATCGAGAACGGCTTCGTGAAGCCGCCGGGGATGTTCCAGATCTGCCTGGGAATCTCATGGGCGCAGCCGGCCACGACCGAGGCTATGACCTACATGCGTAACCTGCTGCCGGCGGGATCGCCATGGTTTGCCTTCGGCATATCGCTGCACCAGTTCCCGATGGTGGCGCAGGCGGTGCTGCTGGGCGGCCATCCGCGCGTCGGGCTCGAGGACAACATCTATCTGGAGAAGGGCAAGCTGGCGCCGAGCAACGCGGCGCTGGTCGAGAAGGCCGCCAGGATCATCGAATTGCTCGGCGACCATGTCGCCACGCCCGCCGACGCGCGGCAGATGCTTGGGCTGTCACGCGTGGCGAATTGATCGAGGAGCGACCACGGCGCAGTGCGAAGCGCGAAGCCGCGCCCGCAATAACAGGCGTGACGTTGACCTCGCGTAGTGGCGGGAGCGACGGGACTCGAACCCGCGGCCTCCGGCGTGACAGGCCGGCGCTCTAACCAACTGAGCTACGCCCCCGCAGGCGTGCTGCGGAGTTAAATGTCGACCCCGGCCAAGTCAAGGCAACAAGTCACCGCCAAGGGCTCCCGAAAATGCCCGCCGCAGCGGCCAAAACCGCCGCTCGCGCTCCGCGTGTGCCGCCGCAAAGCCCGCCATTGGCGGGTTTGTGAACAGCGGCATCGAAAAAACCCACATATTTCGCGAATAAGTCATGGTCAGACCCTATCCGAATCGTCTAAGGCGACAACGTGATGAAGTGGCTTGAAGGCCACTTTTCTGCAACGAGGAGGGCCTGCCATGGCAGCCAAGAAACCGGGCGCGCAAGCGACCGTGACGCTGAAGCATCTCGCCGCAAATCTCTCGGAAACCCATGAGATGTCGAAAAAGGACACCCAGGCGGTCCTGGATGGCCTGGTCGGCCTGGTGACCAAGCATCTCAAGAAAGGCGACCGCATCCGCATCGGCGGTCTCGGCATCCTGCAGGTGCGCAAGCGCGCCGCCCGCATGGGGCGCAACCCCGCCACCGGCGAACCGATCCAGATCAAGGCCAGCAAGAAGGTTGCGTTCCGCGCCGCCAAGGAGCTCAAGGAAGCCGTCTGAGGGTAAGGTTTCGGCCCAGCCTCTTTTGTACGGCGTCGGCGGCCGCCTTCGCGGCCGCCGACCTGTATTTATGTCGAACCAGCCGGCATCAGCGCCGCTGCCGTGTTGCGTCGTGTTGGCCGCCGGTCGAACCGACCGGATTTCTCGAACAGCGATTGGTGGGCGGTGACGGACTCGAACCGCCGACATCCTGCGTGTAAAGCAGGCGCTCTACCAACTGAGCTAACCGCCCTGTTCGAAATCTTATCACAAACGCCGTAAAGACGAACGGCGGATCAGGTCCGTCCGCCGCCGCCGGCTGATCGCGTCCCGATCTCGTGCGCATCGCCAT
The DNA here is from genome assembly GCA_963755305.1 of uncultured Alphaproteobacteria bacterium. Lineage (GTDB taxonomy): Bacteria > Pseudomonadota > Alphaproteobacteria > Rhizobiales > Xanthobacteraceae > VAZQ01. The sequence goes on from CAVWJL010000002.1 coordinate 265,214, forward strand.
CGCGATACCCCGCCACGACGGCGTGGCGGCCGGAGTGGCGTGGCCGGGTCAGGATTCTGCGGACCGCGGTACAAACGCAAACGGCGGCGCCGGAGCGCCGCCGTAGGTATCTTGCGACTGCCGCCGCGACCAGCTCAATGCGCCGTGAGCGTGGAGGACTCTTCCTCCACCGCCGGCTCGGTGGTCACCGAAGTCTCGGTCGGCTTGGCCTTCTCCTCGTCCCACTCGATCGCCTCGGGCTTGGATACCAGCGCACGCGCCAGCACCTCGTCCATGCGCGAGACCGGAATGATCTCAAGGCCCTTCTTGATGGCCTCGTTGATCTCGATGAGGTCCTTGGCGTTCTCTTCCGGGATCAGCACCGTCTTCATGCCACCGCGCGAGGCGGCCAGCAGCTTCTCCTTGAGGCCGCCGATCGGCAGCACGCGCCCGCGCAACGTGATCTCGCCGGTCATGGCGACATCGCGGCGTACCGGGATGCCGGTCATGACGGAGACGATCGCCGTCACCATGGCGACGCCGGCCGACGGGCCATCCTTCGGGGTGGCGCCCTCCGGCACGTGCACGTGGATGTCCTTCTTGTCGAACCGAGGCGGCTCGATGCCGAAGGCGACCGCCCGCATGCGCACGTAGGAGGCCGCGGCCGAGATCAATTCCTTCATCACGTCGCGCAGGTTGCCAGTCACCGTCATCTTGCCCTTGCCGGGCATCATGGCGGCTTCGATGGTGAGCAGCTCGCCGCCGACGTCGGTCCAGGCAAGCCCGGTCACCACGCCGATCTGGTCCTCGTCCTCGACCTCGCCGTAGCGGAACTTCGGCACGCCGATGTACTCGGCGACCACTGCAGGCGTGACCGCGATCGACTTCTTCTTGCTCAAGATCAGTTCCTTGACCGCCTTGCGGATCAAGGTGGAGAGCTCGCGCTCGAGATTGCGCACGCCCGCCTCCCGCGTGTAGCGGCGGATCAGCAGGAGCAGCGCCTCATCGTCGATCGACCATTCCTTGGAATCGAGGCCGTGCTTGGCGATCGCGTGCGGGATCAGGTGCTTGCGCGCGATCTCGACCTTCTCGTCCTCGGTGTAGCCGGCGATGCGGATGATCTCCATGCGGTCCATCAGCGGCGGCGGAATGTTGAGCGTGTTCGCCGTCGTGATGAACATCACGTTGGAGAGATCGTAGTCGACCTCGAGGTAGTGGTCGTTGAAGGTATGGTTCTGCTCGGGGTCGAGCACCTCCAGCAGCGCGGACGAGGGATCGCCGCGGAAGTCGGAGCCCATCTTGTCGACTTCGTCGAGCAGGAACAAAGGATTCGACGACTTCGCCTTGCGCATCGACTGGATGACCTTGCCGGGCATCGAGCCGATATAGGTGCGCCGGTGGCCGCGGATCTCGGCCTCGTCGCGCACGCCGCCGAGCGACACGCGCACGAAGTCGCGGCCGGTCGCCTTCGCGATCGACTTGCCGAGCGAGGTCTTGCCGACGCCGGGCGGGCCGACCAGGCACAGGATCGGGCCGGTCAGCTTGTTGGCCCGCTGCTGGACGGCGAGATACTCGACGATGCGCTCCTTGACCTTCTCCAGGCCGAAGTGATCGTTGTCGAGCACCTCCTGCGCGGCCTTGAGATCCTTCTTGACCTTGCTGCGCTTGTTCCACGGGATCGAGAGCAGCCAGTCGAGGTAGTTGCGCACGACGGTGGCTTCGGCCGACATCGGCGACATCTGGCGAAGCTTCTTCAGTTCATGCGTCGCCTTCTCGCGCGCCTCCTTGGAGAGCTTGGTCTTCTTGATCTTGTCTTCGATCTCGGCAAGCTCGTCCTTGCCTTCCTCGTCGCCAAGCTCCTTCTGGATCGCCTTCATCTGCTCGTTGAGGTAGTACTCGCGCTGGGTCTTCTCCATCTGGCGCTTGACGCGCGTGCGGATGCGCTTCTCGACCTGCAGGACCGAGATCTCGCTCTCCATCAGGCCGAGCACCTTCTCCAGCCGCTCGGTAACCGAGGGCGTCTCCAGGATCGCCTGCTTGTCGGGAATCTTGACCGCGAGGTGCGAAGCCACCGTGTCCGCGAGCTTGGCGTAGTCGTCGATCTGCTGGACGACGCCGACCACCTCGGGCGACACCTTCTTGTTGAGCTTCACATAGTTCTCGAACTCGTTGATGACCGAGCGCGCGAGCGCCTCGACCTCGACCTGCTCGCCCTTGAAGTCGGCCAGCACGATGGCGTCGGACTCGTAATAGTCGGCGCGGTCGGTATAGCGCTCGACCTTGGCGCGCGCGGCGCCTTCGACCAGAACCTTGACGGTTCCATCCGGCAGCTTGAGCAGCTGCAGCACGCTCGCCAGCGTGCCGACTTCGTAGATGGCGCCGGGCGCCGGATCGTCGTCGGAGGCGTTCTTCTGGGTCGCCAGCAGAATGAACGTGTCGGAGCGCATCACCTCTTCGAGCGCCTTGATCGACTTCTCACGCCCGACGAAGAGCGGAACGATCATGTGCGGGAAGACGACGATGTCGCGCAACGGCAGGACCGGATAGGCCCGGGTCTCGCCTGGGATCAGAGGCGGCTTTGGCTTGGCGCTGGTCATGGCCCAAAATCCTTATTGTTGTGCCCCTCGCCCTTGACCCGCGCGCGGCGGCATCACGGTCGAGTGCATGAGGGTGGGCCGGGAAGGGGAACACGGATGCTGGGAAGCCGCCGTGCGCCGGAGGGTGGGTACGATACCCTCCCCGGAAGGGATCACGCGATCCTTCGTACGCTTTTTCGTTCGTGCATAATAGGTGGCCACGCCCGGCCGTGGTGTCAAGTAATCCCGGAAATTCAAGGAAATAACGGCAGCGGGACCGCGGGAGACGACGCAAATTGCCGAATCGCCGGGCACGCCGGACATGTCCTCACGCGCTGGCGTCGCCCGTGCGGTCCGCCCGGTCGGCGTAGATGTAGAGCGGCCGCGCGGTTCCTTCGACCACTTCGCGCGAAATCACCACTTCCTCGACCCCCTCCAGGCTCGGCAGATCGAACATGGTGTCGAGCAGGATGCCCTCCATGATCGAGCGCAGGCCGCGCGCGCCGGTCTTGCGGTCGATCGCCTTGCGGGCGATGGCGCCGAGGGCCTCCTCCGCCAGGGTGAGATCGATCGACTCCATCTCGAACAGCCGCTGGTATTGTTTTACCAACGCGTTCTTGGGCTGGGTCAGGATGAGCTTGAGCGATTCCTCGTCGAGATCGCCGAGCGTGGCGACCACCGGCAGCCGGCCGACGAACTCCGGGATCAGGCCATACTTGAGCAGGTCCTCGGGCTCGACCTCGCGGAAGATTTCGCCCGACTTGCGATCCTCGGGCGCCATCACCTTGGCGCCGAAGCCGATCGAGGTGGAGCGGCCGCGCGCGGAGATGATCTTCTCCAGCCCCGCGAAGGCGCCGCCGCACACGAACAGGATGTTGGTGGTGTCGACCTGCAGGAACTCCTGCTGCGGATGCTTGCGCCCGCCCTGGGGTGGAACGCTCGCGATCGTGCCTTCCATGATCTTGAGCAGCGCCTGCTGCACGCCCTCGCCCGACACGTCGCGGGTGATCGAGGGATTGTCGGACTTGCGCGAAATCTTGTCGATCTCGTCGATATAGACGATGCCGCGCTGCGCGCGCTCGACGTTGTAGTCGGCCGACTGCAGCAGCTTGAGGATGATGTTCTCCACGTCCTCGCCGACATAGCCGGCCTCGGTGAGGGTGGTGGCATCCGCCATCGTGAACGGCACGTCGAGGATGCGCGCCAGCGTCTGCGCCAGCAGCGTCTTGCCCGAACCGGTCGGACCGATCAGCAGGATGTTGGATTTCGCCAGCTCGACGTCGTTGTGCTTGGTCTGGTGGTTGAGCCGCTTGTAGTGGTTGTGGACCGCGACCGAGAGCACCTTCTTGGCGTGATCCTGGCCGATCACGTAGTCGTCGAGAACCTTGCGGATTTCCTTCGGGGTCGGGATGCCGTCGCGCGACTTCACCAGCGAGGATTTGTTTTCCTCGCGGATGATGTCCATGCACAGCTCGACGCATTCGTCGCAGATGAACACGGTCGGGCCGGCAATGAGCTTGCGCACCTCGTGCTGGCTCTTGCCGCAGAACGAGCAGTAGAGCGTATTCTTGGAGTCGCCACTGCCGACCTTGCTCATTCCAGTCCTCCGTCGGCCCGCCGCCGAGCCGGCAAACCGGCCGCACTGCAGCAAACCATAACAGGGGGGCCCCTAAGAGTCCGTAACATCAATGTCACACTTCTCGGCGGTTTTCCGCCCCGCCCCGACCAAATCGACACTATCGGACCAGGGTAGCTTGGCGATAATCAAGAATTCATTAACGATGAAAATTCAAGCTCATGGCGACTTTTGGGCGGATTCCCCGGGCCGCGGGTGCGCCCCCAGAAAACCGCCGCCACAGGGTGAATGCCGGTTTAGGGCTTTGAGGTGTCCTCCGGTCGCTTGTCGATTACCTTATCGACAATCCCCCATTCCACCGCCATCTCGCCGGTCAAGAAATAGTCGCGCTCGAGCGCGTCCTCGATCTTCTTGAGCGGCTGGCCGGTATGCTTGACGTAGATCTCGTTCAGCCGCTTCTTGAGGTTCAGGATCTCCTGGGCGTGCAGCATGATGTCGGTCGCCTGCCCCTGGAAGCCGCCCGAAGGCTGGTGCAGCATGATGCGGGAGTTGGGCAGCGAGAACCGCATGTCTTTCTTGCCGGCGGCGAGCAGCAGCGAGCCCATGGAGGCGGCCTGGCCGATGCACAGCGTCGAGACCGCCGGCCGCACGAACTGCATGGTGTCGTAGATCGCGAGCCCGGAGGTCACCACGCCTCCCGGCGAATTGATGTACATCGCGATCTCTTTCTTCGGATTGTCGGCCTCCAGGAACAGCAACTGGGCCACCACCAGCGTCGACATGATGTCTTCGACCGGACCGCTGATGAAGATGATCCGCTCCTTGAGGAGGCGGGAGAAAATGTCGTAGGCGCGCTCGCCGCGATTGGTCTGCTCGACCACCATCGGAACGAGGGTGTTCATGTAGATGTCGTAGGGGTCACGCATGGGTCATTCTATCTCGTTCGTCGGTCGGCGACGGCAGGATGCCGCCATGCTGCTCCAGAACCCCGACGCATTTGGAAGATGCACGCGTCACAGATAAGTGCAAACGCTCCGGCGACAAGGCTGGCCACGTCAGCGGCCCGCGTCCGCAAAACCCGCCCGCACCGGCGGCCGATCCCGCGCGCAGGCCCCATGCATGCCTTATCCATGATTCGCTTCGCCAATACAGCCGCCCGCGTCGCTGCTCGGCCACCCGGCTGGCCGAGTGGACGACAGAAGGTCAGCCAGCGGTAGCGGCATCAGGACTGCGCCGGCGCCGGCTTGTCCTCGTCGTCGTCCTTGTAGAGCTCATCGCGCGCGACCTGCTTCTCCGTGACCTGCGCCAGCTCGACCAGGAAATCGACCACTTTTTCCTCGTAGATCGGCGCGCGCACGCTCGCCACGGCCTCCGGATTCTTCCGGTAGTATTCCCACACTTCCTGCTCGCGGCCGGGGAACTGGCGGACCCGTTCGCTGATGGCCCGCGTCAACTCTTCGTCGGTCACCGTGATCTTGTTCTGCTCGCCGATCTCCGCCAGCACCAGGCCGAGCCGCACGCGCCGCTCCGAGATGGCGCGGTATTCCTCGCGCGCCTTCTCCTCGGTCGTGCCCTCGTCGGCAAAGGTGCGGGCCTGCGCCTTGAGGTCGTTCTCGACCGCGGTCCACACGTTGTTGAATTCCTGCTCGGCAAGCGTGGGTGGCAGCGCGAAATTGTGCATGGCGTCGAGCTTGTCGAGCAGCATGCGCTTGAGCTTGAGCCGGCTCTGTACGGCATGGTCAGCCTCAAGCCGGGCCTTGACCGCCTCCTTGAGCTTGTCGAGCGATTCCAGACCGAGCGATTTCGCGAATGCGTCATCGACCGTGACCGTGCCGGGCGTCTCAATCGCCTTCGCGGTGACGTCGAATTCGGCGTCCTTGCCGGCGAGCGCCGTGTTCACATAGCCGGCCGGGAAGGTGACCTTCACGACCCGCTGTTCGCCCACCGCCATGCCGACGAGTTGATCCTCGAAGCCGGGGATGAAGGTGCCCGACCCGACATTGACACCCACGTCACCGCCGGTGCCGCCCTCGAACGGCTCACCGTCGATCTTGCCGGTGAAATCGATGACGACGCGGTCGCCCTTTTCGACCTTGCCGCCCTCGCCCTTGGGCGCGAATGGCCGGTTCTGCTCGGCGATCTGGCCGAAGGCCTGCTCGATTTCCGGCTCGGTCACCTCGGCCACGAGACGCTCGAGCGCGATGCCCTTGAAATCAGCGAGTTCGATTTTCGGCAGGATCTCGAACGCCAGCTTGTAGGCGAGGTCGGATTTGCCGCCGATCACGTTCTCGACCTCGGTCTCCTCTTCCGGGAGGATGACCTTGGGCTCCATCGCGAGCCGGAAGCCGCGCTCGCTCACGATCTTGGCGTTGAGCTCGCGGATCACCGCCTCGATGGTCTCGGCCATCACCGAGCGGCCATAGATCTTCTTGAGGTGCGTGACCGGCACCTTGCCGGGCCGGAAACCGCGCAGCTGGACGGTGTCCTTGAGTTCGCCCAGCCGTTCGGACACCCGCGCCTCGAGATCGGCAGCAGGCACCTGGACCTGGAATTCGCGCTTGAGGCCGTCGGAAAGGGTTTCTGTGACTTCCATGGCAGCAATCTACATGTTTGCGCCGCGTCATGCGACGGCCGTCGGTTGCGGGAGCGCCTTTATCTGTTGACGCGCCTTGCCGGGGCGTGGTGCGGGCGGAGGGACTCGAACCCCCACGACTTTCGTCACGGGAACCTAAATCCCGCGCGTCTACCAGTTCCGCCACGCCCGCAAAGGGCATCACCGAGCCAAGCGAGCCCGGCCGGGCGGCGCGGCTTATAACATGCATGAACCACGCAGCCACAGGAAAAATGGGCCGATCTTGCGCCGCGAAAGGGCCCCTCCCCGGCGCCGGACGTGGTGCGGCTGCGCCGGCATGATATAGCTCACCGACATGCCCCAAACGCCATAATCACAACAAGGGAGGATCAAGATGCTTCGCTGCCGCCCGGTTGCTGCACTCGCGCTCGCGCTCGTGCTTCTGGCACTGCCCACAGCCCTCGAGCCGGCGTGGGCGCAGGCCTGGCCGTCGAAGCCGATCCGGGTGATCGTGCCGTTGACCGCCGGCAGCGCCAGCGACGTCATGGCGCGGCTCGTGGTGGATCAGCTCTCCAAGCAGGTCGGTCAACCGATCATCGTGGAGAACCGCCCCGGGGCCGGCAACACCATCGGCATGTCGGCGGTCGCCAAGGCGGAGCCCGACGGGCATACGCTGCTGGTCAATTCCTCCACCCATACGGTCACGCCGGCAACGCGCTCCAATCTCGGTTTCGATATGGCCGACCTCGCCCCCATCATTCCGCTCGGCAACATGCCGGTGGTGATGTGCTTCAACCCCTCCAAGGGCTACAACAAGCTCAGCGATTTCGTCGCCTACGCCAAGGCCAACCCCGGCAAGGTCAACTACGCGTCCGCGGGCGCCGGCAATTCCTCCCACCTCAACGGCGAGCGTTTCCGCCTCGCGGCTGGATTCGAGGCGGTCCACCTGCCGTTCAAGGGCGCGCCGGAAGCGATGACCGAAGTGATGGCGGGCCGCGCCGACTTCTATTTCTCGCCGCTGGTGAACGCGCTGCCGTTGTTGCGCGACGGCAAGCTCGTGGCGCTTGCGGTCAGCGGTTCGGCGCGCGCGTCCGCGCTCCCCGACATTCCGACCACGGTGGAAGCGGGCTATCCGAATTCGGAATACAATTTCTGGGCCGGCATGTTCGCGCCGGCGAAGACGCCCGCGGCCATCCGCGAGCGGCTCTATGTGGAAATGAAAAAGGCGCTGGCGGTCCCTGCGATCGCCGACAAGCTCAAGACGCTGGGCGCCGACCCGATGCCGCTCAACTCGGCCGAGTTCGAAGCGCTGGTGCGCAAGGAGATCGAGAACAACACCACGCTGGTCAAGGCTGCGGGCATCAAGGTGAATTGACCGGCCCGCGGTCGTCAGGCGGGCTGCCGCGCCCTCGGCCAGAGGCAGCGCGCCAGCGCGACCGCCGCCAGCATGCCGGCGAACTGGGCGGCGATGAAACCCGCCACCCCGCCCGGTGCGATGCCGGCGAACGTGTCGGAGAGCGAGCGCGCGATGGTGACCGCCGGGTTGGCGAACGACGTCGATGCGGTGAACCAGTAGGCCGATGTGATGTAGAGCCCGACCGCATACGGTACGGACGCCGGGGCGTGCATCACGCAGCCGAAGATCGTGAGCAGCAGACCGAAGGTGGCGACCGCCTCCGCCAGCCATTGGCCGGGGCCGGTGCGCACGGTCAGCGACGATTGCCAGACCGGCAGCTCGAACATCAGGTGCGCGAGCCACACGCCCGCGATCGCTCCCATGACCTGGGCCGCGATGTAGACCGCCGTCCCGCGCCAGGCGAGTTCGCCGCGCAAGGCGAAGGCGACGCTCACGGCCGGATTGAAATGGGCGCCCGAGAGCGGTCCGAATACCAGGATCAGCACCGCCAGGATCGCGCCGGTCGCCAGCGTGTTGCACAGGAGCGCGAGCGCGACGTTCCCGCCCGCGAGCCTTTGCGCCATGATCCCCGAGCCGACGACGGCTGCGAGCAGGAAGGCGGTCCCCAGGGCTTCGCAAGCTGCGCGTTGCCCCAATGCAGGTATCGACGCGGGCATCAGCTCGGCTCTGTGAGCTTGCCGGTCGCTCCCTCCATGCGGCCGATGTCCTTGAGCCGCGCCTGCAGGCTGAGCTGATCGAGGCTGCGGATCGGCAGCGCGGTGAACACGCCGATGCGCTGAAACAACATCCGGTAGGTGTCCTTGAACGCCAGCGCGATCTCGGCGGGCGAGCCTGTCGCCTCGGCCGGATCGGGGACGCCCCAATGCGCCGTCATCGGCTGACCGGGCCAGAGCGGGCAGGTCTCGCCCGCCGCGTTGTCGCAGACGGTGAAGACGAAATCGAGCGCGGGCGCACCGGGCTTGGCGAACTCGTTCCAGGATTTCGAGCGAAAGCCCGACACGTCGTAACCGAGGCCCCGCAGGAGCGCGACCGTATGGGGGTTCACCTGCCCTTTCGGCTGGCTCCCCGCGCTGTAGGCGCGAAATCGTCCCAGTGCGAGCCTGGTCAGGATGGCCTCCGCCATGATCGAGCGGGCCGAGTTGCCGGTGCACAGGAACAGAACGTTGAGAACGTGTTCGGTCACGGCCGCCTCCTACGCGGTGCAGCAGGCCGAGGCCGTATCGGGTTCGCGCGCCGGTGCGGCCTGCGGGGCGCAGCAGGACTTCTCGCCCGCGATGCGAGCCTCGCGTTCACCGCTGCCGTCGCCGTAAGTCGTGCTCTCGCCGGTCGTGTAGAAGGTTTCCCACGCGATGCCGGCCGGATCGTCGATCCACGATTTCTCCGACTTGGCGTAGCAGCACGCCGTCTGTCCCTGCGCGATGACATCGCCGCCGGCCCGGTGCAGCCGGTCGTAGACTTCGTTCAGCTCGTCGGGGCTTTCGACCTGGATGCCGAGATGATCCAACCCGGGTGTCCGCCCGCGCGTGGAGACCGCAAAATTCACGCGCGGATCGTCGAGCATCCACTTGGCGTAATCGGGCTTCACCACCGCGGGCTGGGCGGCGAACAGCGCCGAATAGAATCCGATCGCCGTGGGAATATCCTCGACCGCGACGTGGACATGCATGCGTTTCATGACGGGCTCCTTCCGGTCTTGCGGGGTCATACGGTCTCGCGCCTGCGCTTGCGTGCCGGCGCGGGCTCGCAGCGCGCCTGCGGCGTGCAGGCCGCGCCCGCGCAGCAATTGTCGGTGAGATAGCCGAGCAACGCGTTCATGGTTTCGAAGCGCGCGGCATAGATCATCGAGCGGCCTTCGCGCCGCACGGTGACGAGGCCCACCGCACGCAGGCGGTCGAAATGGAAGGTCAGCGTGTTGGGCGGCAGGTCGAGCTCGCTCGCCACCTGGCCGGCCGGCAGGCCCTCAGGCCCCGCCTCCACCAGCAGGCGAAACACGTCGAGCCGGTTGTCCTGGGCGAGCGCGGCCAAAGCCGAGACGGCATCTGATTTTTCCATAATTCAACGAATATGGAAATGACCGCCGGCCGTCAAGCGTTATTTCCATGATCGTTGAAATGACAAGCGGCGGCCTCCCGCTGGCGGGTTCGCGCGATCATCGCGGCGCGAGCCGCTCGAAGAGCCGCCGATAGATTTCGGGCACGACTTCGGGCAGGTCTTCGGCGATCAGCCCCGGTCCCGCCGCCATTCCGGCCTGCGCATGCAGCCACACGGCGGCGCAGGCCGCCTCGAAGCCCGGCATGCCCTGCGCAAACAACCCGGCGGCAAAGCCTGCCAGCACGTCGCCCGAGCCGGCCGTGGCAAGCCAGGCCGGGGCGCTGCCGATGATTGCCGCGCGCCCGTCGGGCGACGCAACGACCGTGTCCGCGCCTTTGAGCAGGCAGATGGCGCCGGTCGCGGCGGCTGCGCGGCGCGCCTTTTCGAGTTTCGACGGAGCTTGCAGAACCTCCTCCATCGTGCTGAACAGCCGTCCGAATTCGCCATCATGCGGGGTGAGCAGGACAGCGGCTTTGCGGGCATTGATGGCCTCGATCAGGGCGCGTGGCGCGTCCGCGAAGCTGGTGAGCGCGTCGGCGTCGAGCACGACTGCGGCGTCACCGCCGAGCGCCGCCAGAACAAGCCCCTGCATCGCGGGTCCAACACCGCCACCGGGCCCGAGCAGCACGGTGTTTCGCCGGTGTGTGCCCATGAACTCGGCCAGTTCCTGGGCACCGTCGACCGGCCGCACCATCACCGCCATGTTGGCGGCTGCGTTGACGAGGAGCGCGTCGCGCGGGCTGGCGATGGTCACGAGGCCCGCGCCCGCGCGTAGCGCGCCGCGCGCTGCAAGCCGCGCCGCGCCGGTGGTGGAGAGACCGCCGGACACGACGACGGCGTGGCCGCGGGCATATTTGTGGCCGTCCGCGCGCGGGATCGGAAACCGCGGGCCCCAAAGTTCGACGGTATTGGCGAAGGTCTGCGGCTCGATGCGATCGAGCACGCCGGCGGGAATGCCGATGTCGGCGACCGTGATCCTTCCGCAATGAAGCCGGCCGGGCAGCAGCAGATGCCCCGGCTTGCAGCGGAAAAACGTCACCGTTTCAGCGGCCTGGATCGCGGCAGCCCCCAGCACCGCGCCGGTGGTGCCGTTGATCCCGCTCGGCAGATCGACGGAATAACATGGGCACGGACCGGCATTGATCGCCTCGATCATTGCCCGTGCGCGGCCCTCGACCGGCCGATCGAGGCCGGCGCCGAACAGTGCATCGACAATGGCGTCCGCGCCGTGCACGGACCCCGGCGCGGCGGCCTCGACCGGTCCCGCGAAGCGCGCGAAAGCGAGCGCGGCGTCGCCCGTGAGCCGCTCCGCGGCACCGGCCAGCAGCACCCGGACCCGGTAGCCCTGCCCGGCCAGGATGCGCGCCACGACGAAGCCGTCGCCGCCGTTGTTGCCCGGCCCGGCCACCACAACGACGCGGCCCCCGGGCGGATGGCGCGTGGCGACGATTTCGGCGACCGCGCGTCCAGCCTGCTCCATCAGGTCAATGCCGGCAATGCCGCCGGCAATCGCCAGGCGATCGGCCTGCGCCATCTCGGCGGCGGTGAGCAATTCCAACATCGCTGCCGAGAATAGCGCGGAACCGCCGCCCGATCCGTCAATTCGCTTGCTCGCGGCGCGAGATAGACAATTATGCTCTTGAAATGGGCAGGTTGATCAATTTCTAATCGCCCGCCGGCGTGCGGTACCCAAAGCGCCCCTCTCGCAGGCTGTTAACGGCCTGATTGGCGGGCACTTTTCCCGTCACGGCGGGCTTGGCACGGACCCTGCTAACCGTGAGCCGGCTTGACCCGGGCACGATAACCGGTGAGCCCGGAGAAGGAAACGCGATGAAGAAGATCGAGGCCGTCATCAAGCCCTTCAAGCTCGACGAGGTGAAGGAGGCGCTGCAAGAGGTTGGCCTGCAGGGCATCACGGTAACCGAAGCCAAGGGCTTCGGGCGGCAAAAGGGACATACCGAGCTTTATCGCGGCGCCGAGTACGTCGTGGATTTTCTCCCCAAGGTGAAGATCGAGATTGTGCTCGGCGATGACATGGTCGAAAAAGCCGTCGAGGCGATCCGCCGCGCTGCCCAGACCGGGCGGATCGGCGACGGTAAGATATTCGTCTCCAATATCGAGGAAGCCATCCGGATCAGAACGGGGGAATCCGGTTTGGACGCCATCTGAGCCGGCGATCCCGCACGTCTTGAAGAGCAATCCCTCCAGCTCGACGATCAGCTACGAAAGGACATTCATTCCATGACCACCGCCAAAGACGTCATGAAAATGATCAAGGACAACGACGTGAAGTACGTCGACTTCCGCTTCACGGACCCGCGCGGCAAGTGGCAGCACGTCACCTTCGATCTCTCGCTGATCGGCGAGGAGACCTTCGCCGAAGGCCAGATGTTCGACGGCTCGTCGATCGCGGGCTGGAAGGCGATCCACGAATCCGACATGAACCTGATGCCGGACCCTGCCTCTGCCGTCATCGATCCGTTCTATGCCGAGACCACGCTGTCGCTGGTCTGCGACGTGCTCGAGCCGACCACCGGCGAGCCCTACAACCGCGATCCGCGCGGCATCGCCAAGAAGGCCGAGGGCATGGTCAAGTCCATGGGGATCGGCGATACGATCTTCTTCGGTCCGGAGGCCGAGTTCTTCATTTTCGACGACGTGAAATACGCCGCCGCTCCCTACAACACCGGCTTCAAGCTCGATTCCATCGAGTTTCCCACCAACTCCGACACCGATTACGAGGGCGGCAATCTCGGCCATCACATCGGATTCAAGAAGGGCTATTTCCCGGTACCGCCGCAAGACACCGCGCAGGACATCCGTTCCGAAATGCTCGGCGCCATGGCGCGCATGGGCTGTCAGGTCGAGAAGCACCACCATGAGGTCGCTTCCGCGCAGCACGAGCTCGGCCTGAAATTCTCCCCGCTCGTGGTCATGGCCGACCGCATGCAGATCTACAAATACTGCATCCAGCAGGTCGCCCAGATCTACGGCAAGACCGCGACCTTTATGCCCAAGCCGATCTACGGCGACAACGGCTCGGGCATGCACTGCCACCAGTCGATCTGGAAGGACGGCAAGCCGGTGTTCGCCGGCAACAAGTACGCCGACCTGTCGGAGACCTGCCTGTCCTACATCGCTGGCATCATCAAGCACGCCAAGGCGATCAACGCCTTTACCAACCCGACCACGAACTCCTACAAGCGGCTGGTGCCGGGCTTCGAGGCGCCGGTGCTGCTCGCCTATTCCGCGCGCAATCGCTCGGCCTCCTGCCGCATCCCCTACACCACCAACCCGAAGGCCAAGCGCGTCGAGGTGCGTTTCCCCGATCCGCTGTGCAATCCGTATCTCGGCTTCGCGGCGATGACGATGGCCGGTCTCGACGGCGTCAAGAACAAGCTCGATCCGGGTCCCGCCATGGACAAGGACCTCTACGATCTTCCGAAGGCGGAATTGAAGACCATTCCGACGGTGTGCGGAAGCCTGCGCCAGGCGCTGGAGGAACTCGACAAGGACCGCGCGTTCCTCAAGGCCGGCGGCGTGTTCGACGACGACTTCATCGACAGCTACATCGAACTCAAAATGACCGAGGTGATCCGCTTCGAGCACACCCCGCATCCGGTCGAATTCGAGATGTATTATTCGGCGTGAGTGCGTCCTTCCATCATCGCTTGCGCGATGCACCTAACACGGGCGCCCTTCGGGGCGCCCTTTTTGCATGCGCATGACCGCGCCTCGGCTGCCGCTCGCGGGCGGCAAAATGGCTGCGGCACCGGAGCAAAGCCGGTGCCGCCATCCGTTCGACGATCCGTCAGGCCGACTTGCGCCAGGGGACCAGCATCGACACGCGTTCCCGGTAGCGGCGATATTCGTCGCCGAAGAGGTCGATCAGATCGCGCTCTTCCAGCATGATGCCGACCAGGATGTAGGCCGTGGTGACCGCGGCGAACAAGAGATGCCCGATCGTCATCGTCGGCGCCGCCCAGAAGGCGACGATGAAGCCGAGATAGATCGGGTGCCGCACGAACTTGTAGTACAGCGGGGTGCGGAAACGCAGCGCCGGCATCGGGCGGCCGGCGAGATTGTTGGCGACCTGATGCAGCCCGAACAGCTCGAAGTGGTTGATCAGGAAGGTGCTGGTGAACACGATCAGCCAGCCGACGAGCGACAGGCCGGTCACCGCCATAGCCAATCGAGGATCGGCGATCTGCCACACCACGGCCGGCATCGGCCGCCACTGCCAGAACAAGAGCACGAGCGCGAGGCTCGCCAGCAGCACATAGGTGCTGCGCTCGACCGATTTCGGCACGAACTGCGTCCACCACTGCTTGAACTGCTTGCGCGCCATCACGCTGTGCTGGATGGCGAAGAGCGCCATCAGCAGCAGGTTGACGATCAGCGCCTCGGCAAACGGAACGACGGTCCCGTCGTCGATGGTCTTGGGCACCAAGAGACCGGAGACGAAGCCGATGGCGTAGAGGATGGTGGCAAAGAACACGCCGTAGGATGCTAAACCGTAGAGAAACGCGACGAACCGGCTCATGGGATTCTCCTCCATTCTGAGGGTTGCTGTTGCTGGTTGCGCCAATCAGCGGATCTGGACCGCCTTGGGTTGGGTTATTGCCGCGTGGCTGTCTGGCGTGCGCGCGGGTGCCGCGGCGACGAGCATGACAATCACGAGCATGGCGGTCATCGTCAGGGTGCCCGCGAGCGCGGCCTTGAGCGTTGCGGCATCCCGCATCGCCTGGCCGCGAAGCGCGGTCGCGCGCGCCCGATAGAAATCGAACGCGATGGAACCGCCGGGATGGCGGCGGATGTCCTGGCTGTCAGCTCGGTGATCGGTGGTCATGGTCTGCGCGGTCCATTGCGATCGCAGGAATTGCGATCGGGCCGCGCTAATGCCCCGGCCGACCCGGAAAGACTTGGCCGGGAGCTTGATTTGTCCTTGAGATTGGCTTGATTTTTCCGTGAGAACGGTTTCGTAGTTGCGCTGTCAAGGCGCCCCAACGTGCAATTTATCTTTGCCGATCATACGCTTGACTGTCGATCGCCGCGAGCTGCGCCGAGGCGCGGAGCCGATTGCGGTCGAGCCGCAGGTGTTCGATCTGCTGGTCTACCTGGTGCAGAATCGCGACCGCGTCGTCAGTAAGGACGATCTCATGGCCTCGGTCTGGGGTGGCCGCATCGTCTCGGAGTCGACGCTCACCAGCCGCATCAACGCCGCCCGCAAGGCCCTCGGCGACAACGGCGATGAGCAGCGCTTCATTCGCACCATCGCGCGCAAGGGGGTCCGCTTCGTCTGCGCGGTGGACGAGCCGCCGGCCGCGGGCGGCACCGCGCAGCCGCCGGCGCCGGCCAGGGCGCAGCAGACGATCCATTTCTGTACGGCGGCCGACGGAGCGCGCATCGCCTACGGAATTGCCGGACAGGGAGCGCCCCTGGTCAAGGCCGCCAACTGGCTCAACCACCTGGAGTACGACTGGGAAAGCCCGATCTGGCGCCACCTGCTGCACGCGCTCGCGGCCGACCACCGCCTGATCCGCTACGACGAGCGCGGCAACGGTCTGTCCGACTGGGAGGTCGACGACATTTCGTTCGGCGCGTTCGTGCAGGACCTGGAGAGCGTCGTCGAGGCAGCCGGGCTCAAGCGATTCGCGCTCCTCGGCATTTCACAGGGCTGCGCGGTCTCCATCGCCTATGCCGTGCGGCATCCCGAGCGCGTCGGTCACCTGGTGCTCTATGGCGGCTTCGCGCGCGGCCTGCGCAAGCGCGGCTCGGCCGAGAACATCGCCCTCGCGGACGCGCTCGCCACGCTCATGCTGCACGGCTGGGGCCAGGAGAATCCCGCGTTTCGTCAGACTTTCACGACCCGCTTCGTCCCCGGCGGCACCGCGCAGGAGATGCAATGGCTCAACGACCTGCAGCGGATGACGACCTCGCCGGAGAATGCCGTGCGCATACGCCACGCGACCGAAAACATCGACGTCACCGCGCTGCTTCCCAAAGTTCGAACTCCCACCCTCGTGGCTGCATTGCCGGAGCGAAGCCGGGGTGCCGTTCGAGGAAGGCCGCCTGCTCGCCGCCGGCATTCCGGGCGCGCGTTTTGTGGCGCTCGAAGGCTGCAACCATCTGCTGCTGGAACGCGATCCGGCCACGCACCGCTTTCTCGACGAAATCCGAAATTTTCTCAGAGCCTGATCACGCCACGGCACGGCGCTGGTCGCTGCGCGCCAGGATACCCTCCACTTCCGCGGCCGGGCGTGGCGGATTGAACAGGTAGCCTTGGACCTCGGTGCAGCCCTCGCCGCGCAGCAATGCGAGCTGCTCGTCGGTCTCGACGCCTTCGGCGGTGGTGCAGATGCCGAGGCTCTTTCCGAGGCCGGTCACCGCCCGCACGATCGCCATCGAGTCGTCGCGCGTCGCCAGTTCGTGCACGAAGGAGCGATCGATCTTGATCTTGTCGAACGGAAAGCTGCGCAGATAGCTGAGCGAGGAGTAGCCGGTCCCGAAATCGTCCATTGCGATGCGCACGCCCAGGCTCTGCAGGTCATGCAGCGTCGCTAGCGTGCCTTCGCAATTCTGCAGCAGCACGGACTCGGTAATCTCGAGCTCCAGGCGCTGCGGCTTGAACCCGGAGGCTGACAGGGCGCCGACCACCGTGGAAACGAGATTGCGGCCCTTGAATTGCACCGCCGACAAATTGACCGCGATGCCGACGTCGCGCGACCAGCGCGCGGCCTCAAGGCAGGCGGTCCGCAGCACCCACTCGCCCAGCGGGACAATGAGGCCAGTCTGCTCGGCCACCGGAATGAAGTCGGCGGGCGGGATCATGCCGCGCTTGGGGTGGTGCCACCGGACCAGCGCCTCGAAGGCCAGGATCCGGCCGCTGTCCAGGTCGTGGATGGGCTGGTAGTACAGCTCGAACTCGCCGCGCACCAATCCGGCGCGCAGATCAAGCTCGAGCGCCCGGCGTTCTTGCGCGCGGGCGTCCATTTCCGGCTCGAAGAAGCGGTATGTACCCCGGCCGTCGGCCTTGGCGCGGTACAGCGCCATGTCTGCGTTCTTGAGCAGCTGGTTCGGATCGCTGGAATCGGCGGGCGCGATCGACACGCCAATGCTCGCGCCGATGACGACCTGGTGCCCGTTGATGTCGTAGGGAACCGAAATGACGTCGACGAGCCGGCTGGCGAGCGCGGCGGCGTCGGCCGGGTGCTCGTGGGTATCCACCTGCACGATCGCGAATTCGTCTCCGCCGAGGCGAGCAAGCGTATCGGCATCGCGGATGCATCGGTAATGCGCCGCGCGACCGCCTTGAGCAGATCGTCACCGACCGGATGACCGAGCGAGTCGTTGACGTCCTTGAAGTGATCGAGGTCGAGGCAGAGCACCGCCACTTGCTCGTTCCTGGCGACGCGGCGGATCGCCTGTTCCAGGGCCTCGCGCAAGCATCGTCCGGTTCGGCAGGTCGGTCAGCGGATCGTGCAGCGCCATGTGCGAGATTTGCGCCTGGGCTCTGCGCCATTCGGTGATGTCCTCGTAGGTCGCGACCCATCCCCCGCCCTGCATCGGGCTGTCCGATACGCGCAGCACGCGGCCGGTCGCGGATCCATGATCTTGGAATCCCATTTGCCCGCGCGGACGCCCGCTATGATGCGGGCGAAGAACTCCTCGGGATCGCCGGTGAACTCGCCCGTTCTCCTTGCGGCGCCTGAACAGATCGAGCAGGGAGCAGCCCTTGTAGGGTCTCGCCCGGAAGCCTCATCATTTCGCGATAGCGATCGTTGAACAGAACGATGCGGCCGGAGGCGTCGAACATGCACAGCCCCTGCGACATGTTCTGCAGGGCGGCATCCAGCAGCACCTTTTGCTCGCGCAGCTTGCGGTCCGACTTGCGGTCGCCGGCCGCGGCGACCAGGCACATTCCCAGAATGGCGGCGGCCGTCCCGCCAATGACCATCGCGAGCGATGCCGGCGACATCGACAGCACGTCCGGCGTCCACGCCGGATCGGGGACGATCTCGATCGCACCCATCGCGGTGAAGTGCATGGCCACAATGGCGAGCGTCAGCAGCAGGGCCGCGATCAGGGATGTACGCAAGTCCTCCCGGCGTTTCGCCATGAACAGCGCGCCGGCTGTGAGCGTGACGCCAAACACGATGGACAACGTCACGAGATCGGACGACCATTTGAGCCGCCCGGGCAACTCGAACGCCGCCATTCCCGTAAAGTGCATGGCGGCGATGCCCGCGCCGACCACCGCCCCGCCGACGACCGGGCTCCACCACGCCGGCGTCAGCACGGCAATGACAAGACCCATGCCGGTGACGACCACCGCAACGACCAGCGAGAGCACCGTCAGCGCGACTTCATAGTCGGTCACCACGCCCGGCTCGTAGGCAGCATCGCAATGAAATGGGTGGACCAGATACCAAAGCCGGCGGCAAGCGCGCCCAGGCCGAGCCATACCATGCGCTTGCGGTCGTTCGTCGCGCGGGCACGCTGCAACAGGCTGACCGCAGCCACGCTCGCTAGGAAACAGACCACGCCGGCCAGACCGACCAGCCGCCAGTCATGCTCGGTGGCCACGCAAGTGAACACGCGGTACATGCGGCGTCCAACGTTGGGCTAACAAGACGTAACCGGCGTAGCGGCTTTAGTTGCCTGCTTCGTTAAGGCGCTAGGGGCAGATTGATTTGTGATTAAGAAACCTTGTCGGGACGACGCGTCAAATCATCCACAAAGCGAACGCAAGCGTGGCGGTCGCGGCGCAGGCACAGAGCACGTAATGCCAAGGGCGCTTGCGGCCATAGGCGCCGGCCTCGCGCCGGGAGCGGATGATTGCCGCCTCGAACTCCTCGGATGAGGAGAACGGACAGGCCAAGGCACAGCCCGCGCGCTCGGCAAACCCTTGCAGGGCAAGCATGTCGGCGCTTACCCGCGAGGGCATCCAAGGCGTGGTCAGGGTGCGCCACATGGTTTCATGTTAGCGCGGGTCCGGTAAACGGGGAGTTGCACCGGCCCGAGGCGCCCGAAAAGCTCAACGCAAGGATTGGCGAAACGTTAAGACGCCCGGACCGGCACGGCGCCCGCGCCCTCGGCATTGAGATGCCAGACGAAGGCGCCCTGTTCGCCTGCCGCCGGCACGAGGCCGGGCGCGGCTGCGCTGCCGGCCGGCAGCCCCTGCTCCAGGCCTTCGATGCGGTTGCGGCCCTTGCTCTTGGCGCGGTAGAGCGCGGCATCGGCGGCCGCGATCAGCGAATCGACATCGCCGCCGCCGCAGGCCACGCCGACGCTGACGGTGGCGTTGAGCTCACGGCCCGCGACCCTGCCGGCCGCGTCCTGGAACGCCACCCGCACGCGTTCGGCCGCGACCGTGGCATCGGCCAGCGAGCCCGGCAGCATGACGATGAACTCCTCGCCGCCGAAACGCGCGACCACATCGTCCGCCCGCATGTTGCCGCCTGCGACCAGCGCGAAGACCTTGAGCGCCTCGTCGCCGACCAGGTGGCCGAAGCGGTCGTTGATCGACTTGAACTGGTCGAGGTCGAACATCAGCACGCTCGCCGGTTCGCCCTTCTTGGCCTGGCGCGCCACGAGCTGGTGGGCGGCGGCAAAGAATCCGCGACGGTTGAGCAACCCGGTCAGGTCGTCGGTGGAGGCGGCGTCGCGATGGATGCGTACGCTGCGCTCCTTCGTCAGCACCAGCACGATGAACGCCGTGCCGACGACGTAGAGCATGGTCTCGATCGCTAGGACGGCGATCCAGCCGCTCGCGAGGCTCACGATGCCGCCGTCGGCCGGCAGCAGGCTTGCGATCGGGATCGGGAACAGGAACACCGCGCCATGCAGGATCGGCACGAAGATGGCCGGCCAGCGCCGCAGCAGGGTCTTGCGGCGCTCGCGCCACAGCTCGATCGCGGTCAGGAACGTGTAGCTCGAAACAATCAGCGAGCTCAGCACGATGCGCGCGGCCGCCCAGCCCAGGAAGTCGGCAAACAGGCAGGCGAACAGCCACACGAACGCGCCGGTAAACATCGCGCCCCAGAGCACGGGACGGCCGTGGAACAGCCGCGCGGCGCTCCAGATCATGCCACAGGCAACGAACAGCAGCGCATTGGCGCTGCCGATGGGAAGCGGCGGCGAGATCAGGCCTTCGATGCTCCAGATCGCCACGGAAAACCCGCCGATCAGATAGGCCGAACCCCACCATGCCAGCGCACGCACGCGTTCCTGCGCCCATGCCGACAACAGGAACAGCCCGAGCAGCGCGGTTATGCAAGTCGCGACCACGAACAGCGTCGTGACATCGAGCGTGATCTGCGAATTGATGACGGGTGCCAGCATCCGAGTGCCCCTTGGGCGTTCTACTGGCCCCTGCAATACCAGTATCCGCGGTTAAGTCATGGGAACTCTGATTCCAGGCTTTGTGAAAGGTTGCGTTGATTATGCGGCTTTGTCTTGAAAATCCGCGAAAAGGATACGCAAGCGCGGAAGGATGCGTTCGGGCTGCGATCCAGCGCAGGGGAACGCACGCCTGCGGCCCGCCCGAAGAGCAAAAGTGCCGAAGGCAGCGGGGTTTTGCCATCGCGCGACCGCCACGCATGGCGCACGGCAGCGTGCGTGCGCATGGTCCTGAGACGGTTAAGAAAGCAATCTCGCACGCAGCGGCGCAGCGTTGCGGCAGCCGCTAGGATTCGGCCGGCTGGTATCGCCGGCGTAGCTGGTCGGCCTCGGCCGCTCGTCCGACGGCCCCCAGCGCCTGCGCGCAGGTGAATGCCGAATCCCGGCTCCAGGGATGATCGGCGCCCAGCCTCTTCTCGTGTATGCCGAGCGCCACCTGGGCGCAGACGACCGCCTCCTCCGCGTGCCCGGTCGCGAGCAGGAGCATCGCGAGGTTGCGCCGTCCACGTCCGGGCAATGCATGGTCCTCGCCGAGTGCGCCCGACCAGATCGCCACCGCATCGCGTAACAGCGGCTCGGCCTCGGCGTAACGGCCGGCCTCGCGCAGCACCACGCCGAGATTGTGCAGCGAAGTTGCCACATGCGGATGCTCGCGGCCGAGCGCCTTTTCCTCGATCGCAATGGCCTGCCGATAGAGCGGCTCGGCTTCGCCGGTGCGCTCCAGGCCGCGCAACACATTGGCGAGATTGTTGAGCGAGGTCGCAACGCTTGGATGCTCGCGGCCGAGCTTGTGCTCCTTGATGCGGATCGCTTCGCGCAGCAGCGGCTCCGCCTCCGCCGCGCGCGCGGTGTCGTGCAGCAGGTTGGCGAGATTGTTCAACGAACGGGCGAGGTCCTCGTGCTCGCCGCCGAGCGCCTTTTGCTCGGTCTCGATGACCTCGCGGAAAAGCGCCTCCGCCTCCGTGGTGCGGCCGGTTTCCTGCAGCAGCAGCGCGAGATTGCCCAGTGTGGTCGCAAAGTGCACGTCGCCGCGGCCGTGCAGGCGTTCCTTGGCCGCGACGGCGGCGCGAAACAGCGGCTCCGCATCCCCGTAGGCGCCGCGGGCATGCAGATAGCCGGCGGCGGCGTCGAACAGAACACTTCCCGCTTCCGGAACCTCGTGCTTGCCGGTCCGGTAGGCTTCGAACAGTGCGAGCACATGCGGCAGAAGGGCGGCGGATTGCGGCCACAGCGCCGGATTGTCGTAGGCATGCGCCGGAAACGCCTCGGCGAGCGACTGCGTTGCCCGCTCCAGATGGACGCCCTGGCGCTCGGCGAGCCGCGCGCGCATGGCTGCCTGCACGAGCCGGTGGACGGTGACGGTCGGCACGCCCTCGCTGAAGTCGTGCTCCACCAGCGACGCCCCCGCAAGCGCCATGAGGGCATCGGCCCGCGCCTCCTCGTCGGCTACCGCGCTGGCGGCCAGATCGAACGGGATGCGCTCGGGCGCGAGAAAGGCAAAGCACCCGAGCAGCGTCTCGGCCTGCGGATGCATGGCGACGACCTGCTCGATCGCGAGCCCGAAGGTGGCGGCGACGCTTGCCGGATAGGCCGCGCCGGTCGGGGCGCGCACGATGCGGATGTCGATCTTCTCGCGATAGGCCTCGAAACTCGTGCCGGTCAGCCGGCAATAGGCGCCGGCATGGTCGAGCGCAAGCGGCAGGCAGCCGAGCGCGGCGGCCAGTTTGGCCGCGCCTGCATCGTCGTTCCGGCCGGCACGCTTCTGCAAGAACTGCGCGGCCGCCGCGCCGTCAAACAGGTCGAGCTTCAACTCGACCGCGCGGCCGGACCAGTCCGCCCAGCGCGTCGTAATCAGGATGCGCGCCCCGGACGCCGGCACGAGATCGCGCAGCGTCCCGGGCTCATCCACATTGTCGTAGACGAGCAAATACGGAACGGACGAGCGGGCGAGCCGCTGCAACCCCGCGCGCGCGGCCTTCTCCTGGTCGGGCTCATCGGCGAGCTTCGGATCGAGCCGGCCGGCGAGTTCGGCGAGGCTCGCGATCAGCAGCGTGCGGCCTTCCGCGCGCGCCCACCACACGCCGCCGTAGGCGCCGCCATGACGATGAGCGTATTCGCCCGCGAGCGCGGTCTTGCCGGTGCCGCCGAGAGTGTGAATGGCGACCTGCACGGTCTGCGAGGACGGCTCCTTCAACATGTCGTGCAGCCGTGCCAGCGCCTGGTCGCGGCCGGTGAAATTGGTGTCGCGCGCCGGCACGTGCTCGAAGATCCTCGACCGCGGCGCGGTCTTGCCGCGGCGGCCTTCCGCGGCGTCGAGGATGATCCGCTTGCGCTCGGCCGGGTCGTCGATCCCGACCAGATCGGTGAAGACATGCGCGGCGAGGATTCCTTCCGGGTTGCAATCCTCCACCCGCAGCAGGATCAGGCGGCGCTCGCCTTCCGACTGGCTGGCCACGGCATAGAAATTGGTCCATTCCGCCTTGGTGAACGGCGAAACGTCGTAGTCCCTGGTGAGCAGCGCGATGAAGTGCCGGCAGCGCTTGAGGGCATCGTGCATCACGGCGACGAAATTCGCGCCGGGGAGGATGTCGTAGTCCTGCACCAGGACGGTGTGGCCGCCCTCGGTGAGCACGTCGGCCACTTCCTGCGCGATCGCCGCGGTCGCGCCGCGCCGGCTGATGAAGAAGTCGCGATCAGGCCCCGCGCGCGCCCCCGCCGTTTTGGGAGCGGCCGGATCGCCCTGCCCCGGTTCGCCCGCAGTCGTGCTCATCCGCCGATCCTTGGCGCGCCGGCAGCGGCGCGCGGACGAGCATGATAGCGGGGGCGAGCGAGTCCGGCCATGCAGTCGGCTTGCGCGATCAAGCGCCCGGCGGGCGGACGGACAGTCAACTGCCGAGATTGATGATCTCGACCCGGCGGTTCGCGGGATTCAGCGGGTCCGCCGGATAGAGCGGCTTGCTCTTGCCGAATCCCGCAATCAGCAGGCGCGCGTCCTCGATCCCGCGGGTGGTCACGAGGTAGGCCTTGACCGCCCCCGCGCGGCGCTCGGACAGTTGCTGATTGTGGGCGTCGGCGCCGCGGCCGTCGGTGTGCCCGGCGATCAAGAAGCGGAACGGCTTTAGGCTCTCGTCCTTGAGAGCTTCGGCGAGCACATCGAGCTGCCGCGTGCTCGACGCCGAGAGTTTGTCCGAGTTGTATTCGAACTCGACCTTGAGCGCGAGCGTGGGGCCCTGGTTCGAATCGCGGGCAGGCTTGCGAGCCCGGCCGATACCGCGGGTGCGCCCGTGCTGGATGAGGCCGCGGATGATGTCGATCTTCGAGATGCTCTGCGGTCCCAGCACCCCCATGCCTTCATTCTGCCCCACAGCCGGCAACGCATGAAGGCTCGCCGCCAATGTCAGCGCAATCCCCACCGGGATCAGGCGTCGCATTCGATCGATCATGGAATGCATTGGCCAATCATCAACAGCATAAAGCGCAGGATACCGGCCAAGCGGGCAAATACAAGGCGCTGCGCGTCGGTGCTCAGACTGCCGCGCGCCGGCGCGCGCCGCCGGTCTCGGCGAGCAGCAGGCCGGAGCGTTCCGGCCCGATCAGCGGCACGATCGACGGCGCGCGTCGCAACGGGCTTTTCCGGTTCGTCGAGC
Organism: uncultured Alphaproteobacteria bacterium; assembly: GCA_963755305.1. Taxonomy (GTDB): domain Bacteria; phylum Pseudomonadota; class Alphaproteobacteria; order Rhizobiales; family Xanthobacteraceae; genus VAZQ01. Next base: position 289,473 of record CAVWJL010000002.1, read on the forward strand.
GGCGCGGTCGCTTCGACGCGGTTGCGGCCGTTGGCCTTGGCGCGATAGAGCGCGCGATCGGCGACCGCCAACAGCACGTCGACCTCGATCTTCGGATCGAGGCCGAGCGTGACCCCGACGCTGACGGTCGGCGCGAGATCGCCGTCGGCAAACCGCGCCGCTGCGTCGGCGAAATTCCGGCGCACGCGATCGGCGACCGCATACGCCTCGCCGAGATCGCCGACCGGCACGAGCGACGCGAACTCCTCGCCGCCGATGCGTCCGAACAGCACGTCGGCGCCAAGCGTCGCGGTCGCGGTCTGCGCGAAGGTCTGCAGCACGCGGTCGCCGACCGCGTGGCCCAGGCGGTCGTTGATCATCCTTGAAGCGGTCGAGATCGAACAGCAGGATCGCCAGCGGCTCGCGGTCGATGCGCCTGCTGGGCGAACAACCGGTGCGAGCCGTTGAGGAAGGCGCGGCGGTTCGCGACCCCGCTCAACGGGTCGACGAGGGAGTTGATCTTGTGCTGCAGCTCGGTGCGCTCCTTGGTCATGTTGAGCAGCAGGAACGACATGACCACGGTGAACAGCAGGGTGCCGAAGGCGAGCAGCGCGAACGAGACGCCGCCCATCAGCGATGTTGTCCAGGATGGGCGCGAAATAGGTCGCCGGGATGCGCGCGAGCAGCGCGCCCGCATAGGCCAGCAGCACGATGATCGTCGGCCAGCGCGACATCAGCGGCTCGTCGCGGCCGCGCCAGAACTCTTCGGCGGTCGCCGCCGCCAGCATCGCCATCATCGCCGACACCGACGACGACGCGCAGATTGATGTCTTCGGCGAACGCCGGCAGGCGGCACACCAGCAGCCACAGGATCGGCGCGAAGACGACCACCAGCGGCGACACCTTGCGGCCGTCGAACATACGCGCGCCGGCCCAGATCATCCCGTAGGCGAGCAGCACCAGCGCGTTGCCGATATCGACCGATACGAAATCGGGAACGGTGCCGTGCGACGTCACCAGCGCCAGTCCGGTCGCGCCGACGATCTGCGCCGCGCCCCACCACATCGGAGCGCGGATGCTGCGGTTCTGCAACCCGGCGAATACCAGAAGCACGCCGAGCAGCGCGGTGACGAAGACCGTTACGACCGAAAGGGTCCCGACATCGAGATACATGGATTCGACCGCCACCCGCCGACCTTTTTGGAAACTAGGCCGCAAGTCTTCCGCCCGGGTTACCAGCGCGGTCGATAGACGAATACGCTTGCCGGGCGATAAACGGCAATCGGCGCAATTTTGCGAAAATGGCTTACGAGGGCGGCGCGTCGCCGGGCGGGCACGGCGCGCTGCGCGGCGATCGGTTCCCGCACTCTGCCCGCAGCGCACCGATCAGCGCTTGGAGAACTGGAACGAGCGCCGGGCCTTGGCCTTGCCGTACTTCTTGCGCTCGACCACGCGCGAGTCGCGGGTGAGGAAACCGCCGCGCTTGAGCGCGCCGCGCAGATCCGGCTCGAAGTTCATCAGCGCCTTGGACAGACCGTGACGTACCGCGCCGGCCTGACCCGACAACCCGCCGCCGGACACCGTGCAGATGACGTCGTACTGGCTGTTGCGGTTGGTCGCGACCAGCGGCTGCTGGATCAGCATGCGCAGCACCGGCCGCGCGAAGAAAACCTCGATCGCTGCGGGTATTCACGGTGATCTTGCCGGCGCCGGGCTTGATCCACACCCGCGCTACCGCGTTCTTGCGCTTGCCGGTGGCATAGGCGCGGCCCTGCTTGTCGAGCTTCTGGATGTATTTCGGCGTCTCGGGCGCCGCGGCGGGCTTGAGCGACGACAACTGATCGAGCGACTGCATGGTTTCGGCCACGGTCACGCGCTCCTCGTGTTCTTGCGGTTCATGGCGGCGATATCGAGCTTTTCGGGATTTTGCGCCGCATGCGGATGGTCGGGGCCGGCATAGACGCGCAGATTGCCGAGCTGCACGCGCGCCGAGCGGTCCGCGCGGCAGCATGCGCTCGATCGCCTTTTCGACGATCCGCTGCGGGAAACTTGCCCTCCAGGATCGACTTCGCGGTGCGCTCCTTGATGCCGCCGATATAGCCGGTGTGGTGGTAATAGATCTTCTTCTCGCGCTTGCTTGCCCGGTGAGCACGATCTTTTCGGCATTGACGACGATGACGTTGTCGCCGTCATCGACATGCGGGGTGAAGGTCGGCTTGTGCTTGCCGCGCAGCCGCAGCGCCGCAATGGTCGCAAGCCGTCCGACGACCAGCCCGGTGGCGTCGATCATGATCCACTTCTTCTCGACTTCGGCGGGTTTGGCGAAAAAGTCGTCATGGCACGCTGTTCCGGTGAGTGAGGCGCGCAGGCGGTCCGCGCGTATTGGCCGGCGGCTCATACACCGGCCGCCGGCCACCGGTCAATGCTAGGTTGATCGCATTAGTAGATGAAAATCAAATAGTTATGAAAATGGTTCTATGTTACCTTCAACTAATCCTCGCCCCGCGGCGGGATCGAATAGGTCGAGGTGACATGCGCCACCGGCTCGTCCTCGCCGTCGGAGCGGATCGTCACCTCGCCGATCGCGAGCCGCTTGCCGAGCTTGAGCAGCGCCGCCTCGCGCGATCAGGTCGCGCCGCGCCGGTTTGCGCAGGAAATTGATGTTGAGGTTGATGGTGACGGCGAGCGGCACCGGACCGATCGCCGCCAGCACCGCGACATACATGGCAAAGTCGGCGAGCGCCATCATGGTCGGGCCCGAAATGGTGCCGCCCGGCCGGATCGACATTTCGCTGAACGCCTGACGCACGCGGCAGCCGCCCTCCCACAGCGCCTCGATCGAAAGGCCGCTGTGGGCGTGAAACACCTGCGGGAATTCGGCCGCCAGAAAGCGTTCGAGCTCCTTGACGGTCATGACCGATGCAGCCATGTGTTCCCGGCCTCCTTGGCCCGCTGCGGCGGCAGCCGGGATCGGATACAATGATCGCGCCCCAACCGCAAAGTCCCCCGGATCGCCTGCGATGAACGCCCGGACCAAGAGCGCACCCGCCAATCCCCGCCCCACCACCGAGCCGGTGCTGCTGCGGGAGAGCAACGGGCCGATTGCCGTGCTCACGCTCAACCGTCCGGACACCCGCAACACGCTCTCGGAGGCGATGCTGGCCGCGCTCGCCGCGGAGCTCACCGCCATCGCCGGCGACCGCACCGTGCGCGCGGTGGTGCTGGCCGCGAAAGGCCCGGGATTCTCGGGTGGCCATGATCTCAAGGAAATGACCGCGCGGCGCACTGACCCCGACGGCGGCCGCGGCTATTTCAAGCACATCATGCTCACCTGCAGCGCCATAATGCAGCAGATCGTGCAACTGCCGCAGCCGGTGATCGCTTGCGTGCAAGGGACCGCCACAGCGGCCGGTTGCCAGCTGGTAGCGGCCTGCGACCTCGCGGTGGCATCGGCACAGGCGAAGTTCGGCGTGTCCGGCATCAATGCCGGATTGTTCTGCTCGACCCCCATGGTCGCGCTCTCGCGCAATGTCGCGCGCAAGCATGCGATGGAGATGCTGCTCACCGGCGACCTGATTTCGGCCGAGGAAGCGCTGCGCTTCGGGCTGGTCAACCGCGTCGTTCCCGCCGGGACCGAGCGCGACGCCGCGCTCGCGCTCGGGCGCAAGATCGCGGGCAAGTCGGCGCACGTGGTGAAGATCGGCAAGCAGGCGTTCTACCGCCAGCTCGAAATGGGGCTCGCCGATGCCTATCGCTACACCGCCGACGTCATGGTGGAAAACATGATGGCGCGCGATGCGCAGGAAGGCATCGCGGCGTTCGTCGACAAGCGCCCGCCGCATTGGGAGGACCGCTGATCGTCGCCGGCGATCCGCACACCGCGCTCATGGACCACGACAATTATCCGGACAGCTACATCCGCGGCATCCTCAATACGGTAAAGACGATCGCCATGGTCGGCGTCTCGGCCAACACGTCGCGGCCGAGCTATTTCGCGTTCAAATATCTGCTGGAGCGCGGCTACCGCATGATCCCGGTCAATCCCGGGCTCGCCGGGCAAGAACTGCTTGGGCATAAGGTCTATGCACGCCTCGCCGACATCCCCGAGGCCGTGGACATGGTCGATATCTTCCGTGCCTCGCAATATGCGGTGGGCATCGTCGAGGAGGCGTTGGCGCTCAAGCCGCGCCCGCAGGTGATCTGGATGCAACTCGGCATCCGCAACGACGAGGCGGCGCGCCTCGCCGAGGCGAACGGCCTCAAGGTGGTGATGAACCGCTGCCCCAAGATCGAATATGGCCGGCTTTCCTCGGAGATCGCCTGGATGGGCGTCAATACCCGCACGCTGACCTCCAAGAAGGCGCAGCTTTTCGGCCGCGGCATCCAGCGTATGGCGCTCAACCGGGTCACGACCGCGGGCGGCACGACCGATGCGTCGACCCGCGCGCAAAAAGACGACCAGACCGCCGGCTGAACACGCCACAAACACGAGATTGTTGGACTGTGGCCGGCATGCCATGGCATCATGGCGCACGCGGAACGGGGCCGCGTCGGTTACATTGTCGGGCAGCCGGGGGGTACATGCACAAGTGGATCGGGTTTGTCGTCGCGGCGGCCACGTGGGCTGCCGCCGGGGTGTCGTTCGCGCAGCCGATCGACGAGCGGGCAGCCCAGGCGGCGTGCCAGGACGACGCCTTCCGATTCTGCCAGGCCACCATTCCCGACCGCGAGCGCACGCTGACCTGTCTGATCTCCAACAAGGATGGGATATCGGGAGCCTGCCGCGCGGTGCTCGCCGAGCTCATCCCGCCCGACAAGCCGGCCAAGAAGCAGGCGCCGCGGAAAAAGCCGAAGGGCGGCCCGATCGATCTCACCCCCACGGCCACGCGCTAGCGGCCGCAAGCGATGATCGAACGGCCCCGAAACGCGTGCTGGGTCACGGTCCGCATGTTCGGCGGCTGGAAATCTTTTGGCAAACGCGCGATTGCGAGAACGATCCCTCTGTGAGCGCGGCCCGTCACAGGCGGCGCGCTTCCAAACGGCGCCGCCTGCCCTTGGTGTCTTGACGCCCACCCGCGGTTCGATAAACCGGACGGACCATTCTTCCGACATTCATTGGGACCGGGTGGGTCCCGCACACAAGGACCGGCCATGACCGACCGCACCCCGGGTTTCGCCACGCTTGCCATTCATGCCGGCGCGCAGCCCGATCCGACCACCGGCGCGCGCGCAACTCCGATCTACCAGACCACCTCGTTCGTGTTCGAAGACGTCGATCACGCCGCCTCGCTGTTCGGGCTGCAGACCTTCGGCAACATCTACACCCGCATCGGCAATCCCACCAACGCGGTTCTGGAGGAACGCGTCGCCGCGCTCGAAGGCGGCACCGCGGGCCTTGCGGTCGCCTCCGGTCACGCCGCGCAGGTGGTGACCATGCACTGCCTGATGCAGCCGGGCGACGAGTTCGTGGCGTCGAAGAAGCTTTATGGCGGCTCGATCAACCAGTTCAATCATGCGTTCAAGAATTTCGGCTGGAACGTGGTGTGGGCCGAGCCCGACGACATCGGCACCTTCGAGCGCGCGATCACGCCCAAGACCAAGGCGGTGTTCATCGAGTCGATCGCCAATCCGGGCGGCGTCATCACCGACATCGAGGCGATCGCCAAGATCGCCAAGAACGCCGGCGTGCCGCTGATCGTCGACAATACGCTGGCCACGCCCTATCTGTGCAAGCCGATCCAGTACGGCGCCGACATCGTGGTGCATTCGCTGACCAAGTTTCTCGGCGGGCACGGCAACTCGATCGGCGGCCTGATCGTCGACGGCGGTACGTTCAACTGGTCGCGTGAAAAGCGCTATCCGATGCTGTCGGCGCCGCGGCCGGAATATCACGGCATCGTGCTGCACGAGACCTTCGGCAATTTCGCCTTCGCTATCGCCTGCCGCGTGCTGGCGCTGCGCGACATCGGGCCGGCGCTCTCGCCGTTCAATGCCTTCCTGATCCTGACCGGGATCGAGACCTTGCCGCTGCGCATGCAGCGCCACTGCGACAATGCCCAGGTGGTGGCGAGCTGGCTGGCCGGCCATGACAGAGTGGCGTGGGTGAGCTATCCGGGCCTGCCGGGCGACCGCTACCACAATCTCGCGCGCAAATACGTGCCGAGCGGCGCGGGCTCGGTGTTCACGTTCGGCCTCAAGGGCGGCTACGACGCCGGCGTCAAGCTGGTCTCAAACGTGAAGCTGTTCTCACACCTGGCGAATATCGGCGACACGCGTTCGCTCATCATCCATCCGGCCTCGACCACGCACCGCCAGCTCACCGACGAGCAGAAGACCGTGGCGGGCGCCGGACCGGACGTGGTGCGGCTCTCGATCGGGCTCGAGGACAAGGACGACATCATCGCCGATCTGGAACAGGGATTGGCGGCCTGACCGACCGTCTGGCGGGCGCCGCGGCTCAGGATTTCCTGAGCGTGCGCGCCACATACTCTCGCACGCGCGCGATCGTGTCGGGCGCGGTCCAGATGCGCATGGCTTCGGCGTCGATATCGCGGCTGGCGGGGCTCGCCAGACGCTCGAATGACGGCTGGCGGGTCTGCCGCTTGGTCAGCTCGAAGGCGGAGGGAGGGAGCGCGGCCAGCGTCTGCGCCGCGGCGACTGCGCGATCGAGCAGAGCATCGGCGCCGACCACAGCGTCGACGATGCCGAGCCCGACGGCCTCCTGCGGCGTATAGGTCGCAGCGCCGAAAATAACGTCCTCGAAATAGTGCGCGGCTGTCGCGGTGCGCATGATTTCCATGGCGATGGGCGGAAACGGCACGCCGACCAGAAGCTCGGTCACCCCGATGCGGCCGGCATCGCCGGCCATCAACCGCCTGTCGCAGGCCGCGGCCAGCACGCATCCGCCCGCGATGGCATGGCCGTTGATCGCCGCGACGATCGGCTTTGGAAATGCGAACACCGCCGCGAACATCGCGTTCAGCGCGGGCAGGAACTCGCGCACATAGGGAGCGCCGCCATCGGTCAGGCGCGGCAGGTCGACGCCCGCGGAGAAGATGCGGCCCTGCCCGGTGATCACTACCGCGCCGGCCGGGCCCGTGCGCGGTTCCTCCAGCCGATGCGTCAGCGACTGGCAGAATTCGAGGCTCATGGCATTGGCTTTGCCATGCGCCATGGTCAGGATCGCGGTCGCGCCTTGCCGGGTAATCTCGATCACGTTCTTCAAGTCCGTCCGTCGTTCGTATGAATTTCCGCCGTCATGCCCGCCGCGAGGATGGCAAGGCCGCGGGCTCGCGCGCTGGACGCGCCGCCCGCCTGCCGCCGAGCCGCTCCAGGTGCACGACCGCGATCGGTGAGCACGACAATCGCCATCGCCTGATGCGCGAGCGCAAGCAGGAGCGGCACCTGATAGAGCACCGTGAGAATGCCCAGCACGGCCTGGAGGCATGACCGCGCCCGCCAGCGCCAGCGCACCGGACAGCACTCCCCTCGCCGTGCGTGCGACGTCGCCGGCGTGCAGCAGCGCGACGCAGCAACAGCCCGTAGCCGGCCATGCGATGATTGAACTGCACCGTGAGCGCGTTCTCGAAGACATTGCGCCAGAGCGGCTCGAGGAAGAAGAGCCGCGCGGCGTCCGGCACCAGACGGCCGTCGATCAGGGGCCAGGTGTCGGAGATCAGGCCTGCGCGCAGTCCCGCCACCAGCGCCCCCAGGTAGATCTGCAACAGCACCAGGACGAGAAGCGCGACGGCGCCCGCGCGGATGCGCGGCGGCACGATCTGCGGCTCGCGCGCGCGCAACTGCCGCGCGGTCCAGACGATGGCGGCGTAGACGACGCAGGCGAGCGTCAGGTGAAAGCCGAGCCGGTAAGGCGCCACGCTCACGCGGTCCACCAGGCCGGAGGCGACCATCCACCATCCGACCGCCCCCAGGGCGGCGCCGAGCCCGAAAATGCCCCACAGCCGCAGGCGCAGCGGCGGTTCCACCCAGCCGCGCCAGAGAAACCACAGGAACGGCAGCAGGAACGCGAGGCCGGTCAGCCGCGCCGACATCCGGTGCGACCATTCCCACCAGTAGATGGTCTTGAATTCGGCGAGCGACATCCTGCGGTTGCGTTCGCGGTATTGCGGAATGGTCTTGTACTTGTCGAACTCGGCCTGCCATGCCGCCTCGTCGAGCGGCGGCAGCACGCCGGTGACCGGCTTCCACTCGACGATCGACAGGCCGGACTCGGTCAGCCGGGTCGCGCCGCCCACGATCAGCGTCACGATCATGAGCGCGGCCACCGCCAGCAGCCACGCCCGGATGACGTGGCGGCGCCCGGCGGGGTCGGCTGCTATACTGGTCATGCGCGATCATTCGCTTGCTGGCGACGGCGCGGACCATATAGTCATGCAACCCCGCTCGCAATCGGTGAACCCGATGCCGCTACGCCTGCGCAAGCTGATCGGTGCCGCGGCGCTCATCGCGCTGGTGGTCGTGTGGTCGCTCGTCGCGATGGCGCTCGCGCAATTTCCGGCGATCAAGGCCAACGGCGTGATCGAGGTGATCTACTACGTCGTGGCGGGGCTCGGCTGGGTGCTGCCGGCGATGCCGCTCATTCGCTGGATGTTGCGGCCCGATGCCGGGTAGGCACGCTCATGCCGCATCGACGCGGCGGAACCGGTTCCAGACCGCGGTCGCGGCGCCCGACAGCAGCACGCGCACATAGCGCAATTGCTGATGCTCGCCGTTGAGCGAGATACGCGGCAGCGCGGTCAGGTGCTGGCGGTGCGCGGGAAACAGCACGCCGGGCCGGGTCGTCACCGCGGTCTTGAAGCCAAGCTCGGCGGCGATGCGGAATTCGCGCGGGCCGGCCGAGGTGCGGTCGCCGACCGGATAGGACAGATGATCGGGTCGCAGCCCCAGGGAGGCCTCGATCACCGCCCGGCTCATCTGCATCTCGGAGCGCGCGACTTTATCCGGGACCTTGGCCAGCATGACGTGGTTGACGGTATGGGCGCCGATGGTGACCAGAGGGTCGGCCGCGAGCTTGTCGAGCTCGCTCCAGCTCATGCAGAGCTCCTCGCAGAACGCTGCGATGTCGACCTGGTAGCGCGCGCTGAGATCGCGCACGACGCGGCGCAGCTCGTCTTCGGTCTTGAAGCTGCGCACCCACTGATAAAGCTGCTCGAACAGGTCGCGCTTCTCCGCGACGCTGGCGCATTCGAACGCCTGCTCCCGGCCGTCGATCAGCAGACCGATGCGCTTGTTGCGCGCGACCACCGCCTCCAGCGCCAGCCACCACAATTCGCCGATCCGGTCGGGAAAGCTCGTGGGGATGTACACGGCAAACGGCGCCCCGTGCTTTTTCAGGATGGGATAGGCCCATTGCAGGGTGTCGCGGTAACCATCGTCGACGGTCAGGCAGACGAATCGCCGGCTGAAGTCCTGTTCGGTCAACCGCCGGTGCACCTCATCGAGGCTCACGAGATCCAGGCGCGACCGCCGCAAATACCCGAGCACGTCGTCCAGAAAGCCCGGCGTCACTTCGAGCAGGCGGTTGGGCTGAAACCGGTCAAGCCGCGGCGGACGCACGTGATGCAGGGTGAGGATGGCGCCCACGCCCGCAACAAATGGTCGCAGGGCGAGATGTGCGGCGCTGAAATAGAGCGTCTCCAGGCCGCTGCGGATGATCGTTTTCTTCAAGCCGTCCAAAGCTCTAATCCCTCATTCAATACCGGGAAATATCCCAACCCTTTATTGATAATTGTTTGCCAAGGTCCTCGACCGGGAATGAAACAAGGGGTGTCGGGCCTTTTGAGCCGCGCATTCGGGATGAACGTCACTGTCAGCCTCCGTCCGAGCCGAGAGCAAGCGGTGCCCGCAAGCGCGGCGCGCGCCAGCACGGTCGCTCGCGTCGAGGTGATCACCGATATGGCCGCGGCCGAGCCGTTCTGGCGCCGGCTCGAACTCGGCCGCGCGTTCGCGAGCCCATACCAGCGCTACGATCTGTTGGCTGCCTGGTACCGCCATGTCGGGGCACGCTCGGGTGTCACGCCGTTCATCGTCGCCGGTTTCGACGCCGCGGGCGAGCCGGCGCTGCTGTGGCCGTTCGGACGCAAGCAGGTCGGGCTGCTTGGCGTTGTCCAGTTCCTCGGCTCGAAACACGCCAATTTCAATATCGGGCTGTGGCGTCGCGACATTCTGGCCGGGGCCACGTCCCGAGATATCACCGATATCTTCGATCAAATTGCGGCCGCCCGCCACCCGGTCGATCTGGCAACTTTGTTCAGCCAGCCATTGAGCTGGGACGGCGTCGTCAACCCGTTTACGCGCCTGCCGCACCAGCCCTCGGTCGACATGAGCGCGCAGCTCAATATCGACGGATCGGCGCAAGAGGTGCTCGGAAAGGTATTGAGCTCCTCGATGCGCGGCCGCTTGCGTACCAAGGAGCGCAAGCTCGAGCGGCTTGCGGGCTATCGCTACGTGAAGCCAGAAAGCGGCGACGACATCGACCGGCTGCTCGACCAGTTCTTCAAGCTCAAGTCGATCCATATGGCGGCGCATGGATTGCCCAACGTCTTTGCGGAACAGGGGGTAGTCGACTTCCTGCGCGATGCCTGTCATCGCAAGCTCGCCAACGGCCGCCCCCTGATCGAGATCCATGCGCTCGAAGGCGGCGGCGAAGTGCTGGCGCTGTTCGGCACCATCGTCGACGATTACCGCTTCTCGTCCATGTTCAACACCTACACGCTCGGCGAGAATGCGCGGCATAGCCCAGGCCTGATCCTGCTGATGCACATGATCGGCGAATGCGCCGACCGGGCCGTGCGCAGCTTCGACATCGGCGTCGGCAAGGCGCACTACAAGTCGTTCTTCTGCAAGGAGATGGAGCCGCTGTTCGACGTCTTTCTGCCGCTCACGCCGCGTGGTCGTCTGGCCGCGCCCGCTTTCCGGGCCGCGTTCGGCGCCAAGCGGCTGATCAAGCAGCAGCCGGCATTATGGACGGCCTTTCAGTTCCTGAGACGGTTCCGCGCCCGCGGTTAGCCGGCGCGTAGTCTTGGTTGCCCGGCCGGCAATTTTCCTCGACGATGACTATCAGGCGGCGGCCCGGGTGCCGTCTGCAACACTTTGCGCCGGCTGTCCGGCAAGCACGGTGACGTTGGAAAAGCCCGCCTCCATCAGGCGCTCACTCGCCAAGCCGGTTGCGGCGCTGTCGAGCTCGCTTGCGACCAGCACGGCCCGGGGCGCCAGTATGGCGAACCGCTCGAGAGCGGCGTCGGCGAGGGCGCCTACATCGATCACGACGTATTCGTAGCTGCGCGCAAGCGCTTCGAGCGTGATCGCCAGCCGCTCCGACGCCATGATGGCCTGGGGGTCGCCGTCGACCTGGCCGGCCATGATCAGGTGAACCTGCGAGTCGCGGTCGCGCGTGATGATGTCGCCGACCGACGCAGTCCCGCGGACCAGTTCGCCAATTCCGGGCGCGCCCGGCTCGGCCGCGATCACTGAAAGATTGGGCGCGCCGAGCGCCAGATCGAGCAGGACCACGCGCCCCCGCCGGGCGAGGTCGCGCGCCAGGCCGATCGCCGTCAGGGTCGTGCCCACGTTGCGCAGCGCGCCGGCCACCGTGATCCGGCGCGATGCCTCGCCACCGGCCGCGAGCGCACGCGCCAACCCTCGGATCGTGTCCAGCGGAACGCCGCTCGCCGTGCTTTCCGCCGCGCTCACGTCGGAGAATCCCGGCGGCTCGCGCGGCTCGGCGCGGGCGATATGCGCCAATCTCCGCGCAGCAACCGTCGAATCGGATGCAACCGGCGCCGGCTGGACCGGAACCGCGCTCAACAGCTGGCTCGTCAAGATGAAACCAGCCGAAAGCATGAACATTGCAAGCGCCGCGACCAATACGGTCGGCAGCTTCTTCGGCCACGACGGCGTGTTGGATACGGCCGCCGCCGAAATAATGCGCGCGTCGGGCGACGCCGCGCCGATGCTGTCGCGGGCGGTCGCTTCGCGGTACTTGGCAAGATAGGATTCCAGCAGGTCGCGCTGCGACTTGGCGTCACGTTCGAGCGCGCGCAATTGCACATCCTGTTCGTTGCTCGATGCCGCCTGGCGCTTGAGCTGATCGAGCCCGGCGCTGAGCGCATCCACTTTGCCTTCGGCAAGTTTGGCGTCGTTCTCCAGCGATCGGGCGAGCCGGTCGGCTTCACCCCGCATCTGGCGCTCGAGATCGGCAATCTGCGCGCGCAGCTCCTTGATGCGCGGATGCTGGTCCATCAGCGTCGACGATTGCTCGGCGAGCTGGGCGCGCAGTGTGACGTGCTGCTCGGTGAGGCGCCGCATCAGCTCGGAATTGATGATGTCGGAGAATTCGACCGGTGTGCCGGCGCGCAGCGCCGCGCGGATGAGCTTTGCCTTCGCTTCGGCATCGGCTTTCTGGGCGCGCGCCGCCGCAAGCTGTGCGTTGTAGTCTCCGAGCTGCTGGTTCGACAGCGACGTATTGTTGGTGCCGATGAAGAGATTGGCCTTGGCGCGGTATTGCTCCACCTTGCCTTCCGCTTCGGCGACCTTGGCACGCAGCTTGTCGATCTCGCCCGAGAGCCAAGCACCGGCCGCGCGCGTCTGGTCCTGCTTGGCGCCCTGTTGCAGGACGAGGTAGCCGTCCGCGATCGCGTTGGTGACCTGCGCGGCGAGCTGGGCGTCTTCCGATTCGAACTCGATCGCGATCACTCGGGATTTTTCAATCTGATAGGCGGAGAACCGGTCGTAAAAGCTCTTGAGGACCCGTTCCTCGGGCGTCATGCTCATCGGATCCTTGATGAAACCAAAGAGGCTCAGCACGGTCCTGATCAGCGACGGGCCGCGCAGCACGGGATCGAATTCCGGGCGCTCCCCGAGCTTGAGCTTCTTGATGACCTCGCGCGCGAGATCGCGCGATTTGAGAAGCTGAACCTGGCTGTTCACCGCCTCCTGGTCGACCGAGACGCCCCGCTCAAGCGACTTTTCCGCATCGGGACGGAGAAAGATGTTTTCACGCGTCTCGATCAGGATGCGCGCCTCGGATTTGTATTGCGGGGTAACGAAATTGACCGCCGCGAACGCCATGGCCGCCGTGACAAGGGTCAGTCCGAGGATCCAGCCCTTCTTGCGCCACAGCGCACGACCGAGCGCGCCGAGATCGATTTCACCCGCGGCCGATACGCCGAGCCGATCGTCGGACTGCACTTGCATCACCATCCCGCACCAACGCGCACAACGCGCGACTCGTTACCCAATTTCAAACGAACTTGGTTGATGGCGGGTTAAATCGGCCTCCCCGTCGGCGAGCCAACCGGCATCCCGGTGAGGCTTTGTTAACCACGCACGGCGCTAATCGCCTCCTCCCCTCGGCAGCCGGGGGCACCTGACGGTCGATTTTTGCCCGCCCACGCACGATACGTGTGGGCTGGGTGTGCCGGACGAAGGTTCGACCACGACGGCGCGCGCGTACTGTTAACAGATCGTGAATGCCCGCATGGCGAACGGAACGCCCCGCACTCTCAAGATCCTGCATGTGCTGCGAGCGCCGGTCGGCGGGCTCTTCCGTCACGTGCTCGACCTGGCACGCGAGCAGATTGCGCGCGGGCACCGGGTCGGCCTGATCGCGGACGCGACCACCGGCGGCGCGCGCGCCGAGACCGCACTGGCACAGTTGGCACCGGCGCTTGCGCTCGGCCTCACGCGGGTCGCGATGAGCCGGCAGATCGGGCTGCGCGACCTGACCGCGGCCAGACACGTCGCCCGGCGCGCCGCCGAGACCGCGGCCGACGTGGTGCATGGCCACGGTGCCAAGGGCGGCGCCTATGCGCGGCTGGCGCACGCGCCGCACGCCATCACGGTCTACACCCCGCACGGCGGCAGCCTGCACTATCGCTGGAGCACGCCGTCCGGCTTCCTCTACCTTTCGCTCGAACGCATTCTCATGCCGCGCACCGACCTGTTTCTGTTCGAGAGCGCGTTCGGCCGCGATGCTTTCTTCGGCAAGATCGGAACGCCAGGCGGTCTGGCGTGCGTTGTCCACAACGGCGTCGGCGAGGACGAATTCACGCCGGTCGCGCCGGCTGACGGCGCAACCGACCTCGTGTTCGTCGGCGAATTGCGCCACCTCAAGGGCGTCGACGTGCTGATCGCGGCCATCGCGCTGCTGGCGCGCGAGGGACGCAGGGTGACCGCGACGATCGTCGGTGACGGTCCCGACCGCGGCGCATTCGAAGCGGCGGCGCAAGAACTCGGCCCGGCGGTGCGCTTCGCCGGCGCAATGCCCGCGCGCGCGGCTTTTGCGCTCGGTCGGGTGCTGGTCGTGCCGTCGCGTGCGGAATCGCTGCCCTATATCGTGCTGGAGGCCGGCGCCGCCGGACTTCCCATGATCGCCACGCGTGTCGGCGGAATTCCCGAAATCTACGGACCGCACGCGGGCGATCTCATCGCCCCCGGCGATACCGGCGCGCTGGCCGGCGCCATCCGGCACGCCTTGCAGGACGCGGACGCCATGAAGGCGGCGGCGCTCCGACTGCAGGCGCAGGTCGGGGCGGGGTTTTCGACCTCGGCGATGACCGACGCGGTGCTGGCCGGCTATGCCAAGGCGCTGGCGAAACGCCATGGTTAAGGAATCGTCGGCTTTTTCGCTATCCCCCTAAGCAATTCTTGAAACTTTTTGGCTACCCAAACGTGGACACCGGTCGACGTGCGGATCGGCCGCTATTGCAGCCATCAGGCAGAGACATGCTCGACCTCGAGACGCCCAGGACCATCCGTGCGGACAGCGCGGGCGCCGCCATCCCGGCGGCGGGGAGCCCGATCGCCCCGGCCCGGCAACCGCTGTCGCAGGCTGCCCAGAGCCTTGCGGCGCAAACGGTTGCGACCGCCTGGTCGCCGATCGTGCTGGCCGGCTTTGTGCGCATGATCGAGTTCGCGCTGACGGTGCTGGTGGGGGTGGCGATCTACGGCGCCTATGTCGTTCCGATAGACGGCTTCCAATGGCACTACGGCGCCGCCATTTTCGGCATCGCCACGCTCGCGCTCCTGGCCTTCCAGGTCGCCGACATCTACCAGGTGCAGGCGTTCCGCGGCTATGAGAAGCAATATTTCCGGCTCGCATCCGCCTGGTCGGTGGTCTTCCTGCTCGTCATCGGCGCCACGTTCTTCGCCAAGGCGGGGGACCAGTTCTCGCGCGTCTGGCTCGGGACCTACTACGCGGTCGGGCTCGCCGTCCTGATCGGCTTCCGGCGCGCGCTGTTCCTGTTTGTGCGGCACTGGACGCGCGAAGGCCGGCTCGACCGCCGCACCGTCGTCGTCGGCGGCGACGAGCGCGGCGAGGCGCTGGTCACCTCGCTTGCCTCGCAGCGCCGACAGCGACGTCCGCGTCATCGGCGTGTTCGACGACCGCAACGACGACCGCTCGCTCGAACGTCGTCGCCGGCCGGCGCGAAGCTCGGCAGCGTCGACGACCTGGTCGAATTCGCCCGCACGACGCGCGTCGATCTGGTGATCGTCTCGCTGCCGATCACGGCCGAGAACCGCGTCCTGCAGATGCTGCAAGCAAGCTGTGGGTGCTGCCGGTCGACATCCGGCTCGCCGCGCACATGAACAAGCTGCGGTTCCGCCCGCGCGCCTATTCCTACATCGGCAACGTGCCGGTGCTCGACGTCTTCGACAAGCCGATCGCCGACTGGAACATGGTGGTCAAATGGCTGTTCGACCGCGTCGTCGGCGCGCTGTTTGCTGATCCTGCTGTCTGCCGGTGATGCTGCTGATCGCGATCGCGATCCGCCTCGACAGCAACGGCCCGGTGCTTCTTCCAGCAGAAGCGCTACGGCTTCAACAACGAGCTGATCGAGGTCTACAAGTTCCGCTCGATGTATGTCGATCAGCGCCGACGCGAGCGCCCGCAAGCTGGTGCACCAAGGGCGATCCGCGCGTCACCCGGGTCGGCCGCTTCATCCGCAAGACCCGCCTCGACGAATTGCCGCAGCTCTTCAACGTGGTGTTCAAGGGCAACCTGTCGCTGGTCGGCCCGCGCCCGCACGCGGTCTATGCCAAGGCCGAGCAACCGGCTCTATGACGAGGCGGTCGACGGCTATTTCGCCCGCCACCGGGTCAAGCCCGGCATCACCGGCTGGGCGCAGATCAACGGCTGGCGCGGCGAGACCGACACCCACGAGAAGATCCAGCAGCGCGTCGAGCACGACCTCTACTACATCGAGAACTGGTCGGTGCTGTTCGACCTCTACATTCTGCTGTGCACGCCGCTCGCGCTGGTCAAGACCGAGAACGCGTACTAATGCGTGGCCTCGTGCGCGTCCCGTTAGCGACGATCTCCGCTCTCTCCGGTTCGTTCCCGCGCAATCGAGAACTCTTTTTCGTATTTTCGCGTTGTGAATTGCTGGGTCCCCGCTTTCGCGGGGACGAACGGAGTGTTGGGCTGAAGCCGCAGGATACGCTCCGATGACCACCCTTGCGGCACCGCAAGCCGGCGCGGTCGCGGGCCCGCGCATTGCGGTCGAGTCGCTGCGCGGCGCGCTGCTGTGGCTGATGGGGCTTGCCGGCGCGTTCGTGTTCATCGAGCCGAGCCCGTACGAGGTTCTCGGCGTCGTCACCATCTTCCTGTTTGCCCTGACCGGCCTCTCGCTGCGCCCCGCATTGGCGCCGCTCGTCCTGCTGCTGGTCCTCCTCAACGTCGGCTACGGCCTGGCGACCGTGCAGGTGAGCCACGAGACCAAGCCGGTGATCTGGACGCTGGTCTCGGTCGTTCCTGGCCGCCACCGCGGTGTTCTATGCCGCGGTGCTCACCGACAACACGCAGCGCCGGCTCGACGCTGCTGATGCGCGGCTATATCGCGGCCGCGCTGATCGCTTCGCTCGTCGCCATCGCCGCCTATTTCCGGCTGTTCGGCGATGCCTCCGACACGTTCCTGCTCTACCAGCGCGCGCGCGGCACCTTCAACGATCCGAACGTGCTCGGCGCCTTCCTGGTCCTGCCCGGGCTGCTGATCTTCCAGCGCATATTGGACGGCCGCCTCCTCTTCCGCAGCGCGCTGATGCTGCTGGTGATGGTCGCCGCCCTGCTGCTGTCGTTCTCGCGCGCCGCCTGGGGCGTGTTCGCGTTCTCGGCGCTGATCCTGATGGCGCTGACGTTCCTGACCAGCCGCTCGGCGAACGAGCGCGCGCGCATCGTCGCCGTTGCCCTGGCCGGAATGCTGGTGATGGTGGCGTTCGTCGCCGCGATGCTCTCGATCAGCCAGGTGGCGGACCTGTTCTCGGAGCGGGCCACGCTGGAGCAGAGCTACGATGTCGGCCCGCTCGGCCGGTTCGGGCGCTACCTGCTGGGCGCGCAACTGGCGCTCGACCATCCGTTCGGCATCGGCCCGCTGCAGTTCCCGCGCTTTGCGCCGGAGGATCCGCACAACACGTTCCTCAATGCGTTCATGTCCGGCGGGTGGCTGGGGGGTATCTCCTACCTGACGCTATGCGCTGTCACCGTGGCGGCGAGCACGCGCCTTCTGTTCGTGTGCACGCCGTGGCAGCCGGCCTATCACGCCGTCTACGCCGCCTATGTCGGCGTGGTCGGCGAGAGCTTCATCATCGACATCGACCACTGGCGGCACTATTTCCTCATCCTCGGCGTGCTGTGGGGCCTGATGGCGGTCACGCGCGCCTGGCGGCCGCCGAGCTGGCAACGGACGCCCGCGCGCTGACGTCGTATTTGGATTTTTCGCTCAGCCTCCTCCCACGGTCGTCCCCGCGAAAGCGGGGACCCATATTCCAGATCCCCGCTTTCGCGGGGACGACGGGAGGAAACGTCCGCTCTTGCGCCCCTCAGGCAGCCATCGTAGATGTTCGCGCATATTGGCGGAGCGTAGCGCAGCCCGGTTAGCGCACCAGTCTGGGGGACTGGGGGTCCCGAGTTCAAATCTCGGCGCT
>CAVWJL010000003.1:0-40455 GCA_963755305.1 uncultured Alphaproteobacteria bacterium
TACATAAGACGGGTTCTATCCGAAGGCAGACGTTTGAAATGAGCCTCGACAAGGTCGAAAGCGTCGACGTAAATCAATCGATCCTTGGCCGCATCTTCGACTATGGCGATGTGACGATCCTTGGCGTCGGCAAGAGCGAAGAAACAATCACAACCGTTTCGTCGCCGCTGTCTTTTCGTAATGCCATCACCGCACGTCCGGCCGGTACGTAAATCATGGCCATGCAGCAGAATTCCCCGCCGGTCTTTCCACCGGCAGCACGGTCGACCGCGAGGAGATCGCCAAATTTACCGCCATGGCGGATCTGGTGGGACCCCAAGGGCAAGTTCCGGCCGCTGCATCGCCTCAATCCGGTCCGGGTCGGCTATATTCGGGACCGGTTGGCGGCGAAACTCGGCCGCGACCCGCTGCAGGCGCGTCCACTGGCGGGCCTCAGCCTGCTCGACATAGGTTGTGGCGGCGGACTTTTCAGCGAGCCCATGGCGCGGTTGGGGGCCGATGTCACCGGCATCGACGCGGCGGAAAAGAACATCCGGATCGCCCGGCTGCATGCCGAGCAGATGGGCCTCAGAATCACCTATCTGCCTTGCGCCGCCGAGGATTTGGTCCGCACCGGCCAGCGCTTCGACGCCGTCCTTGCCATGGAAGTGATCGAGCATGTCGCCGATATCGGGGCCTTTATCGCGGCAGCCGATCGCCTGCTGAAACCTGATGGCCTGCTGTTTGTCGCCACCTTGAACCGGACCGCCAAGTCCTTCGCGCTTGCCATAGTCGGGGTGGAATATGTGTTGCGCTGGCTGCCGCGCGGGACCCATCAATGGGACAAGTTCGTCACCCCCGACGAACTCGCGCAGCATCTCGCCCACAACAGGCTCGCCATCACCGAACAGGCCGGCGTGGTCTACAACCCGCTCGCCGACCGATGGAGCATTTCGTCCGATATGGACGTGAACTACATGGTGGTGGCGGAGGGGACGTAGTCAGCCTCAAACTCGCGTCGTTCCTGCGTTCGCTGTAACGACGGCAAGTCCGGCCTTATCGCAATCCTGTCATGACGCCGCTCCGGTTGACCGCACCCCTGCGCACGCTTCACCGTGGCCGCCATTTCCGGCCGGTAAATCGTGCCCATGTTCACTATCACCACGCTCTGGATTCCCTTCACCGTCGTCGCGGCGCTGGGGCAGGTCGCGCGCAATGCGATGCAACGGCCGTTGACCAGGCCGCTCGGCACCTGGGGCGCCACCAATATCCGCTTCCTGTTCGGCTTTCCGTTCTCGCTCGCTGTTCTGGGTGTGGTTGGTTCGCGTCCGGCGATATTTTCCATGGCCGCCACCGTCGTTCTTTCCATGGCTGTTGCTCGGCGCGCTCAGCCAGATCGTCGCCACCGCCTTGATGCTGCTCGCGATGAACGACCGCTCCTTCGTGGTGACGACGGCTTATTCGAAGACCGAGGCGATCCAGACCGCGATCTTCGGCTTCGTTTTTCTCGGCGATCATCTCACGGGTGCTGAAGGGTGCTGGGGATCGTGATCGCGACACCGTCGGCGTGGTCGTCACCGCGCTCAGGCCGGGCGGCGAAAAGGGTTTTGCCGAGCTGAAGCCGACTATCATCGGGCTGGTGGCGGCGGCGGTCTTGGCGCTGTCAGCGGTCGGTTTTCGCGGCGCCATCATCAACGTGCCCGGCGTATCGTTCGTGACGTCGGCGCGTTCACGCTGGTGTGGGGCCTGTTCGTGCAGACCCTGGTTCTGACGATTTATCTGTCTGGCACGGGCGCCCGAGGTGCTTGAGGCGATCTTCGGGCTGTGGAAGCCGTCGCTGCTGGCGGGCTTCATGGGCGCGTTCGCCTCGCAGTTCTGGTTCCTGGCGTTCGCGTTGAGGGCCGGCCGCCAATGTCCGCACGCTGGCGCTGGTCGAGGTGCTGTTCGCGCAGGCGGTGTCGTATTATTCGTTCAAGCAGCCGTTGTCGCCGCGTGAACTCTCGGCATCGCGCTGATCGTGGTCGGCGTCGCGAGTGCTGGTGGCGGTGTGAAAAGCGCCCGTTCGTAGGGCGGCAAAGGCGCACTTGCGCCGTGCCCACCATCTTCAAGCTTTCGGGTTACATTGTGAAGTGGTGGGCACGCTTCGCTTTGCCCACCCTACGCAGTGACGCACCCGCGTCAGTTCCGGTCTTCCGGCACACTGGCAGTGGCGACACCTCGACGCCCTCGTCGATCAGGGACCGCGCTTCGTCCGGCGAGGCCTCGCCGTAAATCGGACGGTGCTCGTTGTCGCCGTAGTGCATGTTCGCGCGCCTCGTTCGGGAAGCGCTCGCCGACATTGTCGGCGTTCTTGACGATGTGGTCGCGCAATTCCTTGAGCTTGGCGCGCAGTTCGCGCTCTTGCGCCATCAGCAGCGGGGTTGAACCCGATGCGGTGCCCTCCGCTGGCTGTGCCGGCGCCGGCACGTGATCGCTCTGGCCATCGCGATTGCGTTGGCTGTCGGCGAGGACCTTCTTGCTGACGATCTGCGGCGCCATGATGGCTCGCTCGACCTTGACCGAACCGCACGCAGGGCAGTTCACCAGCTTGCGCTTTTCCTGGGTTTCATAGGCCGCGGAGCTCTGGAACCAGCTTTCAAACGCGTGGCCCTGGTCGCAGTGCAGGTTGTAGCGGATCATGCCGATCCCCGCACCAGATGCAGATGCTCCGGGCCGGCCTTGGGATCGGCGACGCTGAAGCGCCTCCCGTGCTGCAGCGACGGCACGGTTTTACGCGCAGTCTCGACCAGCGATGGGATCGATCTTCGCCAGGACGATGCCGGTCTCGACGCCGCCCTCGGCGAGTATTTCGCCCCAGGGTGCGACGATCAGCGAGTGCCCGTAGGTCTCGCGCTTGCTCTCGTGGGTGCCGGCCTGCGCCGCGGCGAAGACGAAGCAGCCGTTTTCGATGGCGCGGGCGCGCAGCAGCGTGTGCCAGTGCGCTTCGCCGGTCTCTCGCGTGAAAGCCGACGGCACGGTCAGGAACGAGGCGCCGGCCTCGGCCAGCGCGCGGTACAGCGCCGGAAAACGCATGTCGTGGCAGATGTCAGCCCGATCCGGCCCCACGGCAGGTCGGATATCACGGCGGTCTCGCCCGGCTGGTAGTTGGCGGAATTCGCGATAGCTCGCCGCCGGGCAGGTCGATGTCGAACATGTGGATCTTGTCGTAACTGGCCAGCACCATGCCGTCGGGGCCGATCAGGAACGAGCGGTTGACGGCCTTCTCGGCGAGAAGCGCAACGCCAGCGAGCCGATGTGGAGATGGATCTTGAGTTCGGTCGCGAGCCAGATACGCCTTCAGCGAGAGATCGTCTTCCTCCGTCGCGAGATGTTCGAACAGCGCGGTGCGGTTGGGCTGGATCATGTTGCTGACCTCGGGGGTCTGCACGTAGTCGGCGCCGTGCGCCGCGGCCTGTGGAATGAGCTTTGTGTCCTGCTCGAGGTTGGGCTCGGGCAGTAGCCCGGTACGCATCTGCACCATGGCGGCGGTAAAGGTGGGGTCAGCGCTCATGAGGAGGCCCTCCGTCCGGCGAGCAACGGGTCGAGCTTGCCCGCGCGGTCGAGGGCGTAGAGCTCGTCGCAGCCGCCGACATGGGTCCCATCGATGAAGATCTGCGGAAACGTCGCGCCGTTGCCGGCGCGGTCCACATTTGTTCGCCGTAGCGCCGGGTCGGTGGCGACGTTCAATTCGGTGAACGCGGCTTTTTTGCGCGTCAGCAAGCGATTGGCGGCGGTGCAGTAGCCGCAGCCCGGGCGGGTGTAGATTTCAATCGCGCGGCCATCGCGCTCGCTCTGGTTTCTGGAAGTCTTTGATTATATGGGGGCTCTGTGGGTGTCCACAACCCGCGCGAATATCCGCATCGTCGACCGACGCGGCCCTGGCGCGCAACAACGCACGCGCGCAGGCATCCACCGTCGCGCCCTCGTCAGGACATCGTCGATCAGAATGACGCGGCGGCCCTGGATGTCGACGCTGCGCTCAGCCGCGACCTTGAAGGCGCCCTGCACGTTGCTGGCGCGCTGCGGGCGCGACAGCCCGATCTGCTGCTGGGTCGCCGCATGCGCCGCAGCGCCTCGGAGGCCAGTTTGACGCCGGTTTGGCGCGAGATCACCCGCGCCAGCGCGCCGGACTGGTTGTAGCGGCGGCTCCAGCCGCGCCGCCAGTGCAGCGGCACCGGGACCAGCACGTCGGCCTCGCCGAGCAGTTCGGCGCCCGCGCGCGCCATCCAGCGGCCCATCGCGGGCGCGAGATCGGTGCGGTCCTGATATTTCAGCGCAGTGGACCAGCGTGCGCGCGACGTCGTCATAGCGCACCGCGGCGCGGGCGCGCCGATAGGCCGGCGGATTGGCGATCGCCTCCATCGACAGCAGTTCCGGACCGGATCGTAGACAAAGGGAATGCCGAGCCGCGGGCAGATAAGGCGGTGCGATGAACGACAGTTTCGCCCAGCACTCCGCGCAGACGCCTTCGCCATCGACCGGCTCGCGGCAGGAGACGCACAGCGTCGGCAGCGCGATGTCGAGCGCCGATCTCGCGCGCATGCGCGCGAGTGCGCCGCGACAGGCGCAGTGCGCCGCGCAGATGA
Organism: uncultured Alphaproteobacteria bacterium; assembly: GCA_963755305.1. Lineage (GTDB taxonomy): Bacteria > Pseudomonadota > Alphaproteobacteria > Rhizobiales > Xanthobacteraceae > VAZQ01. Next base: position 4,605 of record CAVWJL010000003.1, read on the forward strand.
GTGGAGATTGATCGGGACGGTGATGCCGCGGCGTCCAAGGGGGCGAGGCTAGCGCCGTGCCGCGCGATGCTCAAGCGGCAGGATTGCCATGGACTGGGGCAGGCCAGCGTACCAACCGTCATGGCCCCGAACCCGACCGCCGCGCCTGATTCTGTTCGACCGCGCGCTGTTGCGCGCGCGGCGGATCGTGCGCAGGGCGGTGGGCCCGCTCACGTTCCTGCTCGATCGCATCAGGCGAGGATCTGGAAGAGCGGCTGCAGGCGGTGGCGCGCGGCTTTTCCGACGTTGCGGGAAATCTCTACGCCGGACCAGTTGCTGCGAAAGCCGCTGGCCGATCGTTTCCGATCGATCGCCCGCGTCGATCTCGATCAATCGGAAGCCCTGCGCTTGCCGCCGGAGTCGCTCGACCTTGTGATCTCCGCGCTCGCGTTCCAGTTCGTCAACGATCTGCCGGGCGTGCTGGCGCAGATCCGCCGCGCGTTGCGGCCGGACGGGTTGTTGCTGGCGGCGATGATCGGGGCGGCGATACGCTGACCGAGCTCAGGCAATCCTTTGCGGCGGCGGAGGCCGAATGCGAGGGCGGGGTATCGCCGCGCGTGCTGCCGTTTGCCGATCTGCGCGATGTCGGCGCGCTGCTGCAGCGCGCGGGCCTTGCACTGCCGGTCACCGACGTCGATCGCGTCGTGGTGCGCTACGACAGCGCGTTTTCGCTGATGGCCGATCTCAGGCGCATGGGCGCGACCAATATCTCTGATCGAGCGGCGGCGTACGCCGACCCGCCGCACCACTCATGCTGCGGATGGCGCAGACTCTACGGCGAACGCTTTTCCGATGCTGATGGGCGTATCCGCGCGACCTTCGATGTGATCTGGCTGTCCGGCTGGGCGCCGCATGAAAGCCAGCAGAAGCCGTTGAAGCCGGGCTCGGCGAAGGCGAGCCTGGAAGCGGCGGTGAAGAAGGCGAAGCGGGAGTAATCGACGAATCTGGCCAGAACGGCGGGCTGGTGCAGATATTTCCATAGTATTGCACGCTCTGCCCGTCACGGGTGTTGAACTCGATGACCGGGCACAAACTGCTGCTGCTCGAGCTGCTGCTCTTTGAGATCAGGCCGGTGACCCTGCCGCTGGCCGTTTCTGCGCCGCTCAAGAATGACTGCTCGCGGACGAAAAAGAACACCGCGACTGCGAGGAAGATCCCTCCGATCCAAGGCAACCTGCTTATAGATAACATGACATTCTCCTAATAAGATTTATCTCCCTGCCCTCCCTAGAGGGAAGCGCTGGGTCAACACACAGGTCCGTCCGACTTCCTGGTCCCCTTAAACATGCTTTCTACTACTTTGTAATCGATCTTATCCGGGCCGGAATATCGAATGGCACCCTTGCCGTATCCCCTTCGCCTCTACGAGATCCAGTCAAGCTGGACGAACGGTGCTTCGCGAGGGACCCGCGGCTGGGAGGGGGCTAAATTAATTCTTGAATATTCCCATCGGCATGTAAGCCGAGACGATGAAATTGGGAGCGTCGACGATCTCGCTGATCTTCAGGTCCGCTGCGACGCTGCACAGAATGTAGGCCTGGCTGCGGGTGATGCCGTAGCGTCTTGACGATCCAATCGATCATGTAGCGCGCCGCGTTCTTGGAATTCTCCATCAGGTCCGGTCCGTTGGCCGTGGTGACGTGATAGCCCGCGCCTTTATCCGATTTCGAGAGCGGACTCGGCGTCTGGAATTCCACTTCCTTCACCGAGATATCCTTGCGAACGTTGAACTTAAGCGTGACGGTCATCGGGGATTCGATGCCGGTTCCGCACAATTCGCCGTTCCCCTGCCCGCTGTGACAGTCACCGCAGGCGAACAAGGCGCCGTCGACGAAAACGGGAAACCATGCGGTGGTGCCCATGCGCAAGTCACGGATATCCATATTGCCGCCGAAATTTACCGGGCGCAATGGTGGTGATACGGCCGGGTTCCTTCGGGGCCACACCCATACATCCGCAGAACGGCTCGAAACGGCAGGACGATATCCTTCACGCCGAACATGCACTTCTCGCCTTCGAGTTTCCAGTGATGGATATAAGCGAAATCAAAATCCTCCTGAAGCAGGCCGAAGTGCTGCAAGTGTCCGCTCCAGGCCCAGCCTTTATGTTTGAAGTCCAGTGATCTCCACTTCAAGCGCGTCGCCGGCCTTTGGCGCCCTTTGACGTACACCGACCCGACCAACGCATGGATCGGGTCGAAGTCGATATTCGCCAGCTTCTCATCGTCCCAATCGGGGGTGACCTGTCCGCAGGGCTCGGGGCAATCGAAAACGACCGTGTCGCCGGGGTTGATCTCCAAACGCGGGGTTACGGAGTTGTCCCAAAAGGGCTGGGTTACAGAACCATCAAGAAAATGTTCGCTCATGTTTTCTTCTCCTTGATAAAGATGTATGTGATCGTTAATCTAAGGAATGCAAAGCACAAATTGTTCGGTCAGGTTTCCCAAATTCAGATAAGTTCAGATACATCGCCCCAAAAAGCAGGAACATAAGCAGCGCCAAGCACCATGTAATCCATTCTTTCGAACTTCAACTGACGACGGTACGTGCGTTCATCGATATTGTAATCGAATCCGCGCGAGAGAATGGCAACCGAGATGTCCTGTGACCGCTCGAGGGTTGCGAGAAAGACCGGCAGCAGCAGAGCGGTCAGCACCTGCACGGCGGCGGATCAGGTTGCTCGGCCGAATGTTGTAACCGCGGGCGCGTTGTGCATCATCCGATGATTTCGGTTTGTTTCGAGAGCAGACCCACCGTGCCGAAGCCCAGCGTGAGCGCCATGCCCATCTCGGGCGGCAAGCCCTCCGCCCGCGATCCATTGGAACACAAACGCAGCGATCAAACAATACGACCAGCACGATCAACGCTCTGCAGCATGGGGCTGTATGGCAGGGCGTGGATCGTCTCCAGCCGGGTCAAATGCGCGAACGATAAAGAGGATCAGCGCCAAGTACGAGTCGTGTTCAGGATCTGGGAAACAAAGCGGCGATGCTCTGTTGCGTGCTTGGTGATCGTCAGAGCCAGGTCAACGGGCGGGGTTGTATATAAGCATCAAGATGCACCGCCAGTACCACGCTGAAGAAGCGGAAGAACACCGCCACCGCCACGGATCAAGTTCTCCACGGTGACGGGCATCCACTTGGTGAATGGGATCAAATAAAAGAGGAAATGGGAATCCTCGGTTGTGAAGAAGATGATCTGGAACAACGAAAAGGTGAGGAAGATTACGACCAGGATACGCAGGTTGGCGTTGAGCACTTTGCGATCAACGCAGCGGGTGCCGACAGTAATACAGCGCTAGCGAAGAGCAGACCCATCAGGATCGGGTCAACGACCACGATCGCCAGCACCGTCATCACGACGAACAACAATAATTTCGTGCGTGCATCCAGACGGTGCAGGAACGGTGCTCCCTCTTTTGATACTCAATCGCCATCGGAAGCTCTCCACCAGCAGTTTGATGAAGCTTTCGAGCTGTTCGTATGTGAAGGTCCAGGCGGGGACGCCGTGTGTGCGCAATTGCGAGCGCCAGCTTTGTGACATCCGGCAGGGCAAGTGCGTTCGCCTCCAATACATCGGCTTTCGTTATCAATCGAAGCACTGGCCCATCGAATGCGATCTCACCGGCATTCATGACAATTGCACGCTGGGCATAGGCGGCGGCATGCTCAATACGATGGGTGATGATCACCACGGTGGTGCCCAACTTGTTGAGGTTCTTGAGGATCTCGAAGATCTCCTGCGTCATCTGCGGATCCTGGCCTGTGGTCGGTTCATCGATGATCAGGATCTTGGGATTGAGCGTCAGCACGGAGGCGAGCGCCAGCCGTTGCTTCTGCCCCTTGCCCAGGCTGAAGATATCGGAGTCGATCACATCCAGCAGGTCAACCAACTCGAGGGCGCGATGGATGCGCTCCGTCGTATTCAGCCGGGTCGATGTTGTGCGCCCGCAAACCAAAGGTCATTTCGTCGCGCACATTGAATGAGACAATTTGATGATTGGGGTTTTGAAAGCAGAATCCGATTTCCTGTGTCAACAAGTGTGTGGGCGTCTGGCTCACGTCCTTGCCCAGGACGCGCACTGAGCCTTGCTGGGGCTGAAGCAGGCCAATGATGTGCCGTGCCATCGTGGTCTTTCCTGATCCGTTTCTGCCCAGGATCGCAAGCAGCTCACCTTCATAAACCGTCAGATTAACACCTTTCAGCGCCGGCGTCTGGTCTGGATAGCTAAAATGCACATCTTTTATCTCGATGATCGGTATTCGTACTTGGCTTGCCACGCGGGTCTGGCTGGTCGGAGATATCAATTACCGGCAACGGCTTGCGTGCATTGAGCTCCTGGTAAAACTTTTCTGCAGAAAAAGTCATGCGATCAAGCCCAAAAGTATCCGCCAATCGCACGATTGCGGGCCGCGTGAAAACATTTGGGATGTCGCCGCCTTTCATTGCATCTTCCACGGTGCCATCGCGACGAATCCGTCCCTGCTCCATGATGATGACGCGGTCTACAAGAGGCAGCACCTCCTCCAAAGCATGCTCCACGATCAGCAGCGTTTTCTTTCTGCGCTTGGCAACATCAACCAGCACTTGCAATACTTGAATGCGGCCGGTCGGGTCGAGATTGGACAACGGTTCGTCCATCACATAGATTTCAGAGCGCATGGAGTAAGATGGCGGCAATGGCGCACGCCTGCTGTTCGCCGCCTGATAAAAAGTGCGGCTCGCGTTCTTCATAACCGCTGAGTCGGGTGGCAGTCAGGGCCTCAGCCATACGCTCGTTTATTTCATCGCGCGGCACTCCCAAATTTTCGGGTCCAAAAGCCACTTCGTCCACGACTGAGCTTGTCACCAGTTGACTCTCAGGATCCTGAAACACCATGCCCACAAGCGAAGCCAGCCCGCCAATACGGGAGCGCTTCGTATCGTCGGGCCGCTCGGCGACGGTTATGCCGCCGGCTCGATGGGCGCGGCCGAGGCACAGACGCTGCACGCCCCGCAAGTCGAGGTGTTCGCCGCAACCGAGGCTGACATGGTGAGCGCCTTCACCATGACCAGCGCGAACGAAGCGATCGGCGTCACCCGGGCGGCGATGGCGGCCAACATGCCGGTCGTGATCTCCTTCACGGTGGAGACCGACGGCCGGCTCCCCACCGGCCAACCGCTCGAGGACGCAATCGCGGCGGTCGATGCGGCGACCGCGGGCGCGCCGGCCTACTACATGATCAATTGCGCGCACCCGACGCATTTCGAAGCGGTCCTGGCCGAAGGCGGGAACTGGGTGAAGCGGATACGCGGCCTTCGCGCCAACGCCTCCCGGCGCAGCCATGCCGAGCTGGACGAGGCCAAAGATCTCGACGACGGCGATCCGGTCGAGCTCGGCCGGCAATATCGGCAGATCACCCGCCGGTTCAGGCACATCAACGTCCTGGGCGGCTGCTGCGGCACCGACCACCGCCACATCGAACAAATCTGCCTGGCATGCGCTCCGGCCGCAGGCACATAGGCACGTAGGCAGCGGTGTAGCACGCGGCTTCGCCTTCTCACTTCGCGTCGTGAAAGATGACGCCCAGCGTGTGGCGATGGCCGGAGCGCAGGCGGCTCACGCCGTGGCGCATGTTCACACGATAGACACCGCGCGTACCGCGGACCGGGCGATGATGCACCGGGAAGATCACGGCCTCGCCCTGGGCGAGCGGCACGACCTCGGCGCGCGACTGCATGCGCGGGCGCTGCTCGGTGAGCACGAATTCGCCGCCCGCGAAATCGGCGCCTGGCCGCGACAGCAGCACGGTCGCCTGCAATGGGAACACGTGCTCGCCGTACAGGTCCTGGTGCAGACAGTTGTAGTCGCCCGCGCCATATTGCAGCAGCAGCGGCGTGGGCCTCGCCTGCCCCGCCTTGTGGCAGCGCGCGAGATAGCCGTCATGCTCGGGCGGATAGCGCGCGGCGATGCCCATCGCCTCGTTCCAGCGGTTGGCGATCGCGGCAAGCGGCGGGTAGAGCGCGGCGCGAAACGCCGCGACCGTCTCCGGCAGCGGATAGGCGAAGTATTTGTACTCGCCGCGGCCGAACCCGTGGCGCGCCATCACCACGCGGCTGCGGAACGGCGTGTCGGAAGCGTAGCTGCTGGCGAGCGCCGCGCATTCGGCCGGCGCGAGCAGCGGCCAGGTGGTGGCGCAGCCATGCGCGTCGAGCGCGGCCGCCAACGCGTCCCAATCGAGTGAAGAGACGCGCGTTCCGATGGGAGCCGTTGACTGGGCGTCGGCACGATCCCAGATGACTGTATTGACCTTCAACGGCATGTCTCTCACCTCGGCAAGGTCTCCTGCGCTCGTCCCCGAGCGGAGGCTTGGTTCAGTGTCCGTATCTAAAATAGATTTCGGTACCGAGCACCTCCACCCGAAACCTGCACCGGCCCGAGCGGCATTGACCACCATCGCGCGCCCCGTAAAGTGCGCTCCCCGGCATCCATCCCACGCCCGTCATGGCCCCCTCCCCGATCCCGATACTGACCGCGCACGGCGCAAGCATTCCCGCCATCGGCTTTGGCACGTCCTCTCTGGGCAATTGCAGCGAGATCGTCGCGACCGCGCTCAAGCTCGGCTACCGCCATATCGACACCGCCTGGAAATACGGCACCGAGCGCGGGGTCGGCGAAGGCATCCGCGCCTCGGGCGTGGCGCGCGATGACATCTTTCTCACCACCAAGGTGTCGCACGAATATCTGCATGCCGATGCTTTCGCGCGCTCGGTCGACGAGAGCCTCGCCAACCTGCGCGTCGACCATGTCGACCTCCTGCTGGTGCATTGGCCCGAGGCCAACACGCCGCTCAAGGAAACCATGGGCGCGCTCGCCAAGGCCAGGCGACAGGGGCTCACGCGCCATGTCGGGGTGGCCAATTTTCCGGTGGCGTTGCTGGAGGACGCGATCCGCCTGTGCCCGGAACCGCTGGTGACCAATCAGGTCGAGTTCCATCCCTATCTCGACCAATCCAAGGTCCTGGCGGCATGCCGCCGGCTGGGTCTCGTGCTGACGGCCTACTGTCCACTCGGCCGCGGGCGGCTGTTCAAGGATCCCGTGCTCGGCGAGATCGCCGCGCGCAAAGGGCGCACGCTGGCGCAGGTCGCGCTGCGCTGGCTCGTCCAGCAGGGCAATGTGGCGCCGATCCCGCGCTCGTCCAATCCCCGGCGCATGGCCGAGAACCTCGCGTGTCTTCGACTTCGCGCTGACCGACGACGAGATGACGCGCATCGCCGCGCTCAAGCGGCCGGACGGGCGGATCGCCGATCCAGCCGGTCGCGCGCCGGCGTGGGATTGAACGATCGGGCTTTGGAAGACGCCGATGCATCAAACGCGGGTGAATAAGTCTCAGCGCGAGCCGGCGACCACCCGCAACGAGGGAACCGGCTTGGCAGCGGAGGTGTTCAGCGTATAGAGCCCGCGCCGGTCGGCCACCAGCTTGAAGCGGTCGGTCAGGCCGACCACGGTCTCGGCCGCGCCGAGCACCAGATAGCCGTCGTGACTGGTGATCCGTGCGATGCGCTCGAGCACGCCGGTCTTGGTCGGCTGGTCGAAATAGATCAGCACGTTGCGGCAGAACACCACGTCGAACACGCCGAGATGGGAGAAGTCGCCGAGCAGATTGAGCGGCCGAAATTGCACCATGCTGCGAATGTCCGGCGCGATCTGCCAAGCGTCGCCGATCTGCGTGAAATACTTGACCAGAAGCTGAATCGGAAGACCGCGCTGCACCTCGAACTGGCTGTAGATCCCGGCCTTCGCCTTTTCCAGCACATCGAGGGACAGATCCGTGGCGATGATCTCGATCCGCCATCCGGAAATAGCCTTGGTCATCTCCTTCAGCGACATCGCGAGCGAATAAGGCTCCTGCCCGCTCGAGGCGGCCGCGCACCAGATCCGGATGCGACGCTGCGCGGCACGCGCAGCGAGCAGCGCCGGCAGAACCGTGTCGCGGAACTGCTCGAACGGAATCTTGTCGCGGAAGAAGAACAATTCGTTGGTCATCATGGCTTCGACCACTTCGATGACCAGCGGTTCCGCGCTCGGACTCTTGAGCTTGAGCACGAGTTCGCCCAACCCGCCGATCCCCGCCCGGCGCGCGACCGGCAGCAGCCGGCTCTCGACCAGATATTGCTTGTCGGCCGACAGTACGAGGCCGGAGCGCTCGCGCAGGAGCTTGCGCACATAGTCGTAATCGTGCGGCGTCACGGCCGGCCTCCGGTAAACAGACGGACGAGTTTCGGTGCGATCTGATCGAGCGGCAGAACCGCCGAGACGAGCCCCGCACGGGTGGCCGATCCTGGCATGCCCCAGACCACGCTCGATGCCTCATCCTGGGCGACCACGCAGCCGCCGGCGGCCGCGATCTCGGCCGCGCCGCGGGTTCCGTCGGACCCCATTCCGGTTAGGATCAATGCGAGATTCCGGTTGCCCCAGACGGCCGCGGCCGAGCTGAACAAGGGGTCGACCGCCGGCTTGCAGAAATTGATCAGCGGGCCGTTGTCGAGTGCGATCGTGGGCTGGCCGTCGCTCTGCACCACCCGCATGTGGCGTCCGCCGGGTGCCACATAGATCTGGCCGGCGCGAACCGCTTCGCCGTCCATCGCCTCACGGGCCGTGCGCCCGCTGGCGCGCGTGAGATGCTCGGCGAGAACCGCCGTGAAGGTCGCCGGCATATGCTGCGTGATGAGCACGGGCGCCTGATCGACGATTGCCGCGAGGCCGCCGATGATTGCCGTCAAGGCTTGCGGCCCTCCGGTCGAGGATCCGATCAGCAGCACGCGCGGCGTCACCGCCGGGAACGGCCGCAGCGCCCTTTCGGGCCCGCCGGTGCCCCGCGTGGCGGCCGGTGCCGGTTTCGGAACAGCTGCGGTGCGGCGCTCGCGCAACGAAGGCACAATCGCAGGCGCCGGAACGAAATCGCGCGGGCCGATCGGGCCGCGCCTGCCGCGCGTGCCGAGCGCGCGCACCTTGTCGATCAGCTCGCGGCGGAACGACGGCGAGGTCGTGAACTCGCGGTTGGTTTCCGGCTTGGGGATGTAGTCGGACGCGCCGAGCGAAAGCGCGCGCAGGCTGATCTCCGCATTGCGGCGGGTCAGCGTCGAGGCCATCAGCACGACAAGGTCGCGCTTCTTCTCGAACAGCAGCGGCAGAGCCGTGATGCCGTCGATGTCGGGCATGTCGACGTCGAGAATGACGACGTCCGGATCGGTGCGCTCGACCTGCTCGATGGCGTCCCGCCCGGTGCGCAGGGAGGCCACGATGCTGAGGTCCTTCTCGGCCTCGATCCAGCGCGCAATCATGCCGCGGACCACGACTGCGTCGTCCACCACCATCACGCGGATGGGCGGTTCATGCCCAAGCCGGGGACCGCTCGATGGTGCTGCGACGGCGATGGTCATCGCGATACGGGCTACTCGTTTACGCTACGGAACGATCTCGGGCGGTGGACGGCCGGTTAGATCAGCCCGACTTCCTGGAACTTGGCTTCGACGATGTCTTTGTCGAACGGCTTCATGATGTATTCGTTCGCTCCCGCATGGAGCGCGCGGGCGATGTGAGCGACATCGTTCTCGGTCGTGCAGAACACGACCTTGGGCCGATCGCCGTCGGGCAGCCGACGCAGGAGGCGCAGAAATTCGTAGCCATCCATCTTCGGCATGTTCCAGTCGAGCAGGACGGAGTCGGGCATTTTGTTGCGGCAGATCTCGAGCGCCTGCTCGCCGTCTTCGGCCTCGATGATCTGGAACTCCAGTCCCTCGAGTATTCGCCGCGCGACCTTGCGAATCACGCTCGAAGTCGTCAACGACCAGACAGTTCTTCATTGCAAACCTCGCTTGTTCATTCGCGGGTTCGCCCCGCTATGCACTTTCAATCCGCATTCCGCATCCGATTGCGCCGCCCTCATGCCGCCACCGCGTTCGCGCCGACATCAAGCACACGATCGACGTCGAGCACGACCATGAGTCTGGCCATCGAGCCGGTAGACCCCCGCCGATACGCGCGCCAGACGAGGGTCGAGATTGACCGGATTGGCCTCGCAGCTCGCCGCCGGGAGCTTCAGCACTTCTCCGATCTCGTCGATCAGCAGACCGTAGGACTCGCCCTTGCATTCGATGCCGACAGCCATCGTCCGCAGGCCGGCATCCTGCGCCGCATCGAGATCGAGCCGGCGCCGCATGTCGATCACGGTCACGATGCGGCCGCGCAGGTTCAGCAGGCCGGCGATCTCCGCCGCCGCCAGCGGCATCCGGGTCAGCCGGTCCGGCACGAACACGTCCTGCACGCGCGAAATCGGCAGGCCGAACAATTGACCTCCGATCTTCGCGGTGACGTATTCGACGATGTGCTCGCTCATCGCAATCTTCCAATGCTTCACGCCGCGGCGCGGCTGAAGTCGGCAGTCTGTTCCTTGAGCGCCGCAATCAAGCCCGCGCCGATCGAACTTTGCGACGTAGTCGTGCAGGCCGACCTCCTTCCCGCGCTCGATCGCCTCTGCGGAAACGAGCGAGGACAGGCCGATGATCGGCACGTCCGCGGTACGCGGGTTGTTGCGGACCGCCAGAGCCAGCTGGAAGCCGTCCATCTCGGGCATCTCGATGTCGGTAATGACGACGTCGAACGCCCGCCCGGCCTGCAGCAGGGCGAGCGCATCGCGCGCCGATCCGACCGTCGTGACCGAATAGCCGGCGGCCTTGAGCACCGGAGACAGCATGGCGCGAAAGAACGGCGTGTCGTCGATCAGCAGGACGCTGGGCGAGACCTTGGCGGTCTCGCGCTCCTTCCAACCGCGCCAGTCGTCGAACGCCAGCGGCAGGAAATGGGCGACGTCGATGATTTCGGTTGCCTGGCCCTTGATGATGGCCGAGCCGATCACGCCCGGACGGTCGCTCGCAAGATCGATGCCGAGCCGGTCCTCGACGATGTCGATGATCTCGTCGACGACCAGGCCCACCGAGCGATCGTCGTCCGAAAGAACCAGCAGCGGCTGGCTACCGCTCGACTTGATGCGGACGTCGTCGTTGACCGGCACGAGCGGCATGAGCTGGCCGCGATACTGAACGAGCGGGCGGCCGCTCGACATCTCGATCCTGGTGGCGTCGATCTCCTCCAGCCGCGTAACCAGCGACAGCGGCACCGCCTTGGGCGACGGCGATCCGGCGCGAAACAGCAGCATCGACTCGGTGGCCGTGGCCGCGCCGCCATCTTCGGCCGTCTTGTCTTCGACTGCGGTCTGACGCGCCGTCTCTGGCATTCCGACGGTCTGCACGAGACCATTCGGATCGATGATCAGAATAACCGAGCCGTCGCCGAGTATCGTATTGCCCGAGAACATCGGAATGTGGCGAAGCTTGCTCGACATCGGCTTCACCACGATCTCCTCGGTGTGAAACAGTCCGTCGACGACGATACCGAAGGTCTGGCTGCCGACCTGGGTGACCACGATGAAGCCGGTCTCGACATCGGCGGCCCGGCGCTCGTCGAGCTTGAGCAGTGTGCGCAGGTGAACGAGCGGCAGCAGCTTGTTGCGCAGCCGCAGCACGGCTGCGTCCTTGATGCGCTCGATGCGATGCTCGGAATTCTTGCGCGCCCGTACCAGCTCGACGACCGCGAGCTGCGGAATGGCAAAGCGGTCGCCGGCCACTTCCACAATCAATGCCGAGACGATGGCGAGCGTGAGCGGAATCTTGATGATGAAGGTCGTCCCGCGTCCCTTGGTCGATTTCACGTCGATCGCGCCGCCGATCTGGTCGATGTTGGCGCGCACGACATCCATGCCGACGCCGCGCCCGGACACGCTGGTGATCTTGCTGGCGGTCGAAAACCCGGGGACGAAAATGAACTTCTGGATCTGCGCCTCGGGCATCTTCTCGATTTCGGCCTCCGACGCGAGCCCGCTGGCAATGGCCTTGGCCTTGATCCGGTCGGTATCCAGGCCGCGCCCGTCGTCGGAGATCTCGACGATGATGTGACCGCCCTCGTGGCAGGCGGACAGGCGGATCGTGCCGCTCTCGGGCTTGCCGGCCGCAGCGCGCTCGGCGGGCATTTCCAATCCATGGTCGGCCGAATTGCGCACCATGTGGGTCAGCGGATCCTTGATCAGGTCGAGCACCTGGCGGTCGAGCTCGGTTTCGGCCCCGTACATCTCCAGCTCGATCGGCTTTTCCAGTTCGGCCGACAGGTCGCGCACGACGCGCGGCAGCTTCTGCCAGGCGTTGCCGATCGGCTGCATGCGCGTCTTCAGCACGCCTTCCTGCAGCTCGGCGGTGACGTTCGAGAGCCGCTGCAGCGGGGCCTTGAAATCGGACTCGCCCTGGCGGCGGCCGATCTCGATGAGCTGGTTGCGGGTGAGCACAAGCTCCGAGACCATCGTCATCAGGTGCTCGAGGGTGTCGACATGGACGCGGATCGATTGGCTGGCGACCTTGCCGTCCGGTCGATCCTCGTCGCGCCCGCCGGTCTCCAAGCCCTCGCCCGCATTCGCCGCCGCAGCGGGCTCGGGCTGCGGCACTCTTGCGGGGCTGATTTCGCCGGGGCCGGGCGTTTCGCGGAAGGCGCGTTCCAGTTCGTCGAGCGAGACCTCGCCCGCACGCAGCGCCCGCTCCAGCACTTGCGGCACCAGCTTGCCGACCGGATGGCCCTTCGACTGCGCCGCCTTGAGACTGGCATCCGCCGACATGCGATCGAGCGGATCGATCAGGTCGCGATCGTCCCCGGCCGGCTCGGCTTCGTTGCGCTCGAGCTGGTCGAGCACGCGCTTGATGCGGTCGATGGTCGCGAGGATCAGCGTGACGGCTTCGCCGGTCACCGGCATGCCATCGCGGAAATGTCCCATCAACGCTTCCGCCGCATGCGTGAGCGCTTCCAGCCGCGGCAGCCCGAGGAAGCCGCAGGTACCCTTGATGGTGTGAACGAGGCGAAAGATGTTGCCGAGAATTTCGGTGTTGTTCGGCTCCTGCTCGAAGCGAACGAGCTCGACGTCCACGACGTCGAGGCTTTCGCCCGTCTCCGTGAGGAATTCCCGCAGCAGGTCGTCCATGGATTCCGGGCTTTCGACGCAACACGCAACCCGCCCGACCGGCACCCTTCGGTCACGGTTCGGCGGCTTTATGGAAACGACGCCAGTGTGTTGCCAAAGGGTTTAATTTTGGTTGCGGCTGACGAACTCGGCCGCACGCGTTAATGCGCGTTAGGGATTCCGCCATGGTGCGGCCCGATTGCGCCCGACCAAACGACCGGAAACGCCATTTCGGCTCTCAAACAAGGCAATTTTTTTCGGGAGACCGGGCGAGAACGAGAAAGCGTCAGCTCGCGGTCACGACCACCGCGTCGCCGTCGAGCTTCAAATCGACCTTGAGGCCGCAGGCGCGCGCAAGCATGCCGGCGTAAAACGGCTGGATGGCGTGCGCGTCGACCGTGCCGGTGTCGGAATTGCCTTCGAGCAGTCCGGGCACCGCCTGCGGAATGCGCGCATTGAGCCCCGCGCCGTGAATGCGGAAGCCCATGCTCTCCCCCTCCCCGGCCGGATCGACCGTGAGCATGCCGCCGCGCGGGATCGTCTGGCCCGCGATGATCAGCATGTTGAGCAGGAGCTTGACCCGGTTCTTCGGCTGGAACACCCGCGGCAGGTTCCAGGTGAGCTTGGTCTTGTCGTCCTCGATGAAGGCGCGCGCCATCGCCTGCGCGTCGCCGAGATCGATCTGCGCGGTCGACGAGCCGGCCGCGCCGAACGCGAGCCGGCAGAATTGCAGCCGGGCGGACGCGGTCTTTGCGCTCTTCTTGATCAGCTCGAGCGCGAAGGTCTTGGTTTCCTCGTCGCTCTCCTTTTCCTCCAGCACTTCGAGCCCGTTGACGATGGCACCGGTCGGACTGATGAGATCGTGGCACACGCGCGAGCACAGGAGCGCGGCGAGATCGAGAGCATCAAGGGCAACCGCTGCAGACATAACAACGTCTCCGGTGGGACGGGCTTCCAGGTACGCGGAACTGTGCGGGCTGGGGCGCGACTCAGAACCTAGCGTCGCCGTGCGCGTGTGATACACCGCGGCCACTCGACATGCCAAGACCGAAGGAAGCGAGAGGCTCGATGCCCGAGGATGACATCCGAGACCGAAGCGGCCGGCTCCTTGACGAGCTCACCACGATCGTCTCGGGCGCGGCAGCCGCCATCCTGGCGGCACGCGAAAGCGGCCTCGAGCAGCGGCTCAAGGCGGACCAATCGCCGGTCACCGCAGCCGACGAAGCGGCCGAAGCGGCGATCCTGGGGGGCCTCTCCCGGCTGTTGCCCGGCGTTGCGATCGTTTCGGAGGAGGCCACCGGCCGCGCTCCGCCGGTCGAGCTTCCCGACCGCTTCATCCTGGTGGACCCGCTCGACGGCACGCGCGAACTGGTGGCCGGACGGGACGAGTTCACGGTGAACGTTGCGATCATCGCCGGAGGCCGGCCGGTCATCGGCATCGTTGCCGCACCGGTGTTGCATCTGATCTGGCGCGGAAGCGAGGGTCGCGGCGCCGAGCGTCTGCGGCTTTCGCCCGGCGCGCCCGTGTCCTCGGCGCACGAGCGGACGGCCATCCGCACGCGGGCTTGTCCGGACCGGGACCTCATCGCCACGGTCAGCCGCTCGCACCTCGACGACAAGACGCAGGCATTTCTATCGCGGCTGCCGCCGTCGGAGCGGCTCGCGCGCGGATCGGCGGTGAAATTCTGCCTGGTGGCCGAAGGCGCCGCCGACGTGTACCCGCGTTTCGGGCCCACCTCCGAGTGGGACGTGGCCGCCGGTCATGCGGTGCTGGCCGCCGCTGGCGGTACGGTGACGACCATGGAGGGCGGCGACCTGCCTTACGGCCGGATCGCAGAGCTGTTCCGCGTGCCGGGCTTTATTGCGTGGGGAGACCCGCAGGCAGCCCGGCGCCTCGGCATATGAGTGGCGCAACCGCCTTCACGGGCTGAGCGTGAGCATGACGGACGGCCATTTCCGCTCGGCGGACGCCGCCGACCGGTCGATATCGAGCATGAAGGCGGCTTGCGACTCCACGGTGTGGAACAAGTAGAGCCGTCCCGAGGATATGAACCACAGCCGGGGATGGCCGGGTACCGCGACCCCGCGGACGATGCCGAGCGGATCATAGCCGCCGAACCGGGGCATATAGACCTGCGGATCGGCCGCGAATGCCGCCCGGTTGCCTTCGTTGCGGAAGCGCCAGACCGCCCCGGCTAGGCGGAATTCGAAGTCGCCCCTGCCAGGCGTCGCGATGCCGTCGGTGAAATACGCCACCGGGTCGAAGCCGCTGATGGCCAAACCGGTGTGATAGTCGACGACCACCCGTTCGCCGGTCGACGCGCGCAGCGCGCCCCCAAACCCGAGCCCCGCGACGGCCAAGGCCGCCGCCAGGACCACGGTCAGGCCGAAGCCGGCAGGTCGCAGCTTCCGTTGATGCCGCGGTGAGGTCATAGTCTTGCCGATCATGCGGCGATTCGGTTGCGGTTTAGCCGCAAACCTAAGTTATGAGCGTGAGCAACGGGTTAAACGTTCGTTCGACCCTCAGGAGGTCTTGATGCGCGCCGTCACGCGGACCGTCGTCCTCATTTTTCTGCTCGCCGGACTGGGAACCGGGCAGGCGGCGGCACAAGCGCAAGAGCAGCCGCCCAATACCTACTCCTCGAACGAAATCATCAACTCGGGCCACCGCTTCTTCGGCAGCGTGTCCCGGGGCCTCGCCCAGGTGGTCGAAAAGGCGGTCAGCCAATGGGGCCTGCCCAACGGCTACATTCTCGGTCAGGAAGCGGGCGGTGCGATCACCGTGGGCGTGCGCTACGGCGATGGCGTACTCTACACCAAGAACGCCGGCGATCTGCGGGTTTACTGGCAGGGGCCGTCGATCGGGTTCGACTTCGGCGGCGAAGGCGCGCGCACGATGATGTTGATCTACAGCCTGCCGGCCACCGAGGCGATCTATCAGCGCTTTGCCGGCATCGACGGCTCGGCCTATTTCATCGGCGGGTTCGGAATGACGGCTTTGACCGCGAACAATATCGTGGTTGTTCCGATCCGCTCCGGGGTGGGCCTGCGTCTCGGCGCCAATATCGGCTATCTCAAGTTCACCTCGCAGGCGACTTGGAACCCGTTCTGAGCGGATTTGGTCCGATCCGGCGCCGGTTCCGAGGCCACTTGGCCGCAAACCGGGCGCGACAGAATTGGCAGGGCGAAACAGCATTGCGATTGCGGCAGGTGGCTGGATTTCAGGACTTTCAGCTTGCAGCAGTTTAGGTTAACGCCCTCCCGCGCTGGAAACGCCTGGCCGCGCATGCCATTCTGGTAAAGATTAAGTTGATGTGGTCCTGGAGGCGTATTCGATGATCGAACCGATCATGTATGTCGGGATCGGGTTCCTGATCGCGGGCCTGCTCGTCATCGGTTGCATCCCGCTCGTCCACGCCCGCGCAGTGCGCCTCACCATGCGGCGGCTGGAAGCGCTCACGCCGCTGTCGATGGCGGAAATCCAGGCCGACAAGGATCAGTTGCGCGCGGAATTCGCCATGTCGACCCGACGGCTCGAAATGAGCGTCGAGCAGATGAAGGCGAAGACAACCGGCCAGCTCACCGACATCGGCAAGAAGAGCGAAGCCATCGGCCGCCTCAAGCTCGAGCTCGGCGAAAAGACGGCGGCGCTGCTTGCGCTCGAGGCCAAGGAAAAGCAGGCCACCGAAGAGCTGCACCAGATGCGGGCCGAGTTCGCGCGCAAGCTCGACGGGATCGCGGAGATCGAACAGACGCTGGCCGAAACCAAGGATGAGCTCGCCCAAGTCTCGGCGAACTATCACGAAAGCTCGGTGACGGGGGACAGCCAGCGGGTCGAGCTCGTGGCTCTGCGCGCCCAGGTGGAAGTCTTGAAGAGCCAGGTCGACAGCTATGAAAAGGAGGCCAGGGATCTGCAGGAACGCCTCGCGCTGCAGACCGCCGATGCCGCGACCCTGAACCTGCAATTGATCGAAGAGCGCGCCAAGGCCGAGACCCTCGCCGGCCTGGTCGCCGAGCTCGAGCGCCAGCTGGTCGTGGAAACGACGGAAGTGGAAATCCTCAACCGGCGCGTCCAGGAACTGGGCGGGAGGCTCGACGAGCAAGGCCGCTTCCTGGCGGAGCGCGAATTTGTCTCCGACGGCCTACGCGCCGAGATGGCGGCTGCGCAGAAGACCGAGGCCGACGTGCGCGCCGAGCTCGCGGAAGCCGAAAAGCGCCACCGCGCCGCAACCGAAAGCCTCAGGGCCGAGAAGACGCTGGTCGAGCAGCAACTCAACCAGTCGCACGAAGAGCGCGCCAAGCTGCAGCGCGAGATCGCGACCATGCAGCGCGAGGCTGAGACCGCGTGGGTCAACGAGCGCACCGAGAACGCTATGCTGCGCGAGCGCATCAACGACGTCGCAGCCGAAGTCGCGCGCCTGACCGCCGCGCTGGAAGGTCCGGATTCGCCGATCGAAGCCATCATCAACGGCGATGCGGCCCGCGTGTCCGATGCCAAAGGCGCCAACGGGACCGGCGCCGCGGTCAAGGGAGCTCCCTCCATCGCCCCGAGCGGCGCGGAATCCAAGGGCACGCTCGCCGACCGCATCCGGGCCTTGCAAGGCCGGGCCTCGCGCGTTCCGCAGCCGAGCCAGGCGTGAGCCGCCGCAAGCCCGAAGATCGGGCTTGCGCTTGACTTAAGGCCGCCCTGCCTTAAATCCTCGTCCCTGGTGCGGGCGCTTAGCTCAGCGGGAGAGCGTTCCCTTCACACGGGAGAGGTCGCAGGTTCAATCCCTGCAGCGCCCACCATTCCTCCGCGATTTCATCATACCCGCGGCCGAGCGCCGGCAAGCACCCGGCCGGCTTGCAGGCCGCCACCGGCCGCATTCTTTCGTTCACAACGTCGATTGCTTGTGCCCGCATTCCTTGCACGCAAACGCTACACGTGACTCGCCCTGAGCCGCCGTGACGCGATTGGGCGCCCCGCACTTTCCGCACTTGGCGTCAATGCGGGTCTTGCCCTGCGTGACTACAACCTTGCCCATTGCCTCCTTGATCAGGCGTTCCGCCTCTTCGCGCATTGCTTGCTTTGACATCTAACGCCTTTTCAATTTCGCTCACTCGGCTGGGCATCGGCGCGCAGCAGCTAGAACCGGTGCCACGACCTTATTTCTTTTTGCGGCTGGATGCCTTGCGGGACGCTGTGGCCTTGGGCTTGTCGATCAGGAAATCCTCCCGCTTGGCGCCCTTCTTGATGGCGGCGGTCATCCAGACCGGCTGAGCGCCGCGCCCGGCCCAGGTGTTCCCATTCTTGTCCCGATACTTCGGCGCAACCTTTCGGCCGGCCAGGGACTTTCCCTTCCTCTTTCCGTAGATCGCAATTCGCCCGACCTCGGCATAGTCCGAGCCAAGGGAGGCAAGTTCCTTTTTCAAGCCTTCGGCCTTGCGGGCGAGGGCGGCCCCTATGTCATGGCGAAGCTTGAGCAAAGCATCGACGGACATTGTAGAAAGAATTCGACGGTCGAGCCATTGTGGCCTCCTGATTATTATCGGCCGGGGGTTTGGGCTTAATCTGGCCCGGAAGCAAGCACGCCCAAGTGGCAAAGGGTATCGCTTGCTTACTTATCGGGTGCCTGAAGGGGCCTGAAAGGGGTAGCTTGCGGCAATGCCGATACCTATGAACCGTATGTGATCCGATCGGGTCGTTCCCGATCGCGCCCGAAAGTGCGGGACAGGCAATACGAAAAATTATCCAACCTCTTGAACTTCATGTTCGGCCATCGCCAATAGCCGCCGTGCGGTTTAGGCGGCCGTCGATACAGCGCGCTAACGCGACAAACCCTTGCCGGCAAGCTCGTCGAGATAGTCCTGCCAATAGGTTTCCCGGTTGCTGCCGAGCTCGCGCAGGTACTCCCAGCTATAGATGCCGGTCGAATGCATGTCGTCGAACACCAGACGAACTGCGTAATTGCCGATCGGGTTGACCTCCAGGATCGCCACGTTCTTCTTGCCGGCGACGGTCTTGCGCTCGTCCGGGGAATGGCCCTGGACCTCGGCGCTCGGACTGCGCACACGCAGATACTCCGCGGCAAGCTCGAAGCGTTCACCGTTGTCGAAGGCGACCGTCAGGACCTTGCGGTCCTTGCTCAGCCGCAGTTCTGTCGGCCAAGGCGCGGCGCTGGTCATTTAGGCCTCGCATCGGCGGCGCCGACCTTTGCTCCGCCACCATCGCATTTCGATCCCGTTGCCACGGCGTTCAATACCCGGTGGCGCGATGGCCGAGCGTATCGACGGCCTGGCGCTCCACCGGCGGGTCGATGTGGAAGTCGATCACGCAGACGCCGCCGGACTTGAGTACCGCCACGCCTTTGGAGATCGCGGCCTGCACCGCGGAGGCGGTCTTGACCGGCCCGATCCCGACCGCACCCTGCGCTTCGGCGAGCTTGGCGATGTCGGGCGAGGGATCCTCCATGCGCAGGCCGATCCAGCGGTTCTTGACCTCGCGCCCGCGCGTGCGCGCGACGGTATCCTGGTGCAGCTCGTCGTTGAAATACGAGCGGTTGTTGTTCACGAGCACGAGCAGCGGGATGCGGTGGCGCGCGGCGCTCCAGATCGCGGTCGCGCCCATGCAGAAGTCGCCGTCGCCCAGCATGGCGATCGCGTGGCGGCCGCGGCTCTGCAACGCCAGCGCGGCGCCGACCGAGAGGCCAGGGCCGGAGCCCAGCCCGCCGCCGCCGTCCTTTCCGAGATAGGCCATGCCGTTCTGGAACGGCCAGATGTCGATCGGCCAACCGCGGCCGAGCGTGCAGAACGTCACGTTCTCGGGATCGTTGAATTCCGCGCGCAAGGTCGCGGCGATCATCTCCATGTCGATGGCGGCGCCGTTGCCCGCCCTGGGTTTCGCCGGCGCGCGCGCTTTCCATGGCTCCTTGCGGCCGGGACCCAGCGCCTCCACCAGTTCGGCCACGGCCGCGTCGGTGGTCGTCGCCATCTGCACGTCGACCGCCGGCAGCGACTGGTATTCCATGTTGGCGCCGGTGTGCAGGCTCTGGTCGAGGGTTGCGCTGATGATTTTGGCGGACACGGCGCCGGCCGATTTCGCCTGCCGCAACGCCCCGCCGAGATCGACCCAGTCGAGCGCGAGAATCACGTCGGCCTCGCACAACAGTTCGCGCGCCGGCTTGGGCAGCACATTGAACGGCGGCAGGATGTGCGCGGGGTGATCGGTCGGAAACATCGCGCCCTGCTTGAGGTCGGTCACCACGCAGGCGCCCAAACGCTCGGCAAGGCCCACCCGCGGCTGCCAGAAATCACCCGCGCGCGAGCCGCGACCGAACATGATCACCGGCCGTTCGGCGCGCGAAAGCAGGGCCGCCGCCTCATCGACCGCGTTCTTGGGCGGCCGCGGTGCGGACGCCGGCTTGAAACGCGCCATCACCGGCCATTCCGGCTCCTTGTCGAGCCGCTGCTCCTGAAAGCCGGCGTCGAGACAGATGTAGACCGGCGCGGTCGGGGCGGTGCGGGTCGCGATGTTGGCGCGGCACATGGACTCCACCAGCGCCTGCGCGGAGGTCGGCTGGTCGTCCCACTTGATGAAGGCGCGGATCAGCCCGCCCTGGTCGCGCGAAGTATGGATCCAGTCGATCCAGGGCCGCCGCTTCTCGGCGTCCACCGGTCCGGTCGCGCCGAGCACGATCATCGGAACGCGATCGCACCAGGCGTTGAACAGGCTCATCATGCCGTGCAGCAAGCCGACATTGCTGTGCAGCACGCAGGCCATCGGCTCGCCGGTCGCCTTGGCGTAGCCGTGCGCGATGGCGACCGAGTGATCCTCATGCAGGCAAAGCACGATGCCCGGTTGCTCGTTGCCGAGGTGATTGACGATGCTGTCGTGCAGCCCGCGATAGCTTGCTCCCGGGTTGAGGCTGACATAGGGGATGCCGAAGCGGCGCAGCATCTGGGCCGCCACGTCGCTGCCCCATGTCACCTTTTCGTCAGGTTGTCCTTCGGGCCGGTCCAATTGCATGATTTTACCTCGCACAGAACATTGCGGACCCGCGCACGGGCGGCATCCTCGCTACGGCAACCTGTTGTCGCGGGTCCCGACCGGCTTTCCCATCGCCCGATCTTCTGCTTACATCAGCGCATAACGAAACGAAACTAGGGCGGCCGGCCTGGAATAGGGCTGGACCGCGCGATCCAGGGTGAGGGACGACAGCTTCTGCCGGATTTGACGGCTTGACGCCGCAGCGCGGCGCGCAAGTTCTGCACGCGCAGTCATCCGCCGCGAAGCTGCGCACGGCAGAAACGGCTCGGGAGGCGTGAGGGATGGAGGGGTTCGCGGCCGAAGTCGCCTTCATGACCGGTGCGGCGGGCAAGGCGTTCGTCACGTTGATGGACCCAACCCGGCTGATGTTCCTGGCGGCCGGCTGCATGATGGGCCTCATCCTCGGCATCGTTCCGGGCATCGGGGGTCTCGCCGGCACCGCGATGCTGCTGCCGTTTACGTTCAACATGGACCCCTATGCGGCGTTCGCGCTGCTGCTCGGGCTTGGCGCCACGACTGCGACTGGCGATCCGATTCCGGCCATCCTGTTCGGCGTGCCCGGAGGTGCCGCGTCGGCGGCGACCGTGCTTGACGGCTTTCCCATGGCGAAACGAGGCGAGGCCGGCCGCGCGCTGAGCGCCGCCTACATGTCCTCGCTCATGGGCGGCGTCTTCGGCGCGCTGCTGCTGGCGATCTCGATCCCGATCCTGCGCCCGGTGATGCTGTATCTCGGATCTCCCGAGCTTCTCGCCTTCGCCGTTCTCGGCATCTCGATGGTGGCCGTGCTATCGGGCAATGCACCGCTGCGCGGCCTGGCGGCCGGTTGTCTCGGTATCATGATCGCCATGATCGGCACCGACCCGCAAACCGGAACGCTGCGCTGGACGCTGGACAGCCTGTACCTGTGGGACGGCCTGCCGCTGGTTCCGCTGCTGCTCGGTGTGTTCGCCCTGCCCGAGCTATGCGACCTGCTGATCGGGCGCACCTCGATCTCCACCAACACCAGCATCGCCAACATCTACAAGGGCCAGTGGCAGGGGGTGCGTGACTGCTTCAAGCATTGGTGGCTGATCCTGCGCTGTTCCTGGATCGGCGGCGGCATCGGCTCGATCCCCGGCATCAGCGCATCGGTGGTCGACTGGCTCGCCTACGGCCATGCGCTCAAGACCGAGAAGGGCGCGCACCTGACCTTCGGCAGGGGCGACGTGCGCGGCGTGATCGCGTCCGAGAGCTCCAATAATGCCAAGGAAGGCGGCGCGCTGGTGCCGACCATCGCCTTCGGCGTGCCGGGCAGCGCCACCATGGCCATCCTGCTCGGCGCGTTCCTGATCCACGGGCTGGTGCCCGGACCCGACATGCTGCACAAGAATCTCGACATCACCTATTCGATGGTGTGGTCCGTGGCGCTGGCAAACATCCTCGGCGCCGGCATGTGCTACGCGTTCAGCCCGCAATTCGCCAAGCTCTCCATACTGCGCTTCAGCCTGATCCTACCGGCGGTGCTCGGCATCATCTATATCGGCGCGTTCGAGGCCTCGCGCCAATGGGGCGACCTGTTCTCATTGCTGTTCTTCGGACTGCTCGGGTGGATCATGAAGCAGTTCAAATGGCCGCGCCCGCCGCTCATTCTGGGGGTGGTGCTGGGCGACACCATCGAACGCTACATGTTCATCTCGGTCGAGCGCTACGGGTTGAGCTGGCTGGCCCGTCCGGTGGTGGCGGTTCTCCTCACGATCGCAATCATCGGCCTGGTGCGTCCGTTCCTGCAGGACATCCGGCTGCACGGCGGGCTGCGGCGCCTGCTGACGAATTTCCAGGCCCCGACCTTCCGCGTATCGCAGCTCTTTACGGTGTTCGTCATCGCGCTGGTCGGAGTCATGGTCGCGGTGGCGCTGCGCTGGGATTTCAGCGCCAAGATCGTACCGCTCGTGGTCGGCACCGTTGCGTTGACGGCGGCCGGCATGAGCCTGTTCAACGACATGTGCCGAAAGCCGGAGCCTGCCATCGGCAGTCTCGCCGAGCAGGCCATGCGCGAGGTCGAGCAGCAGATCGCCGCCACGGATCAGAAGATCCACATGGACATCAGCTCCGACACCGCGCATCTGCCCACCGACATCATCATCAAACGGGCCGCCCGGTTCTTCGGCTATCTCATCGCCTTCATGGCCGTGATGGCGGTGATCGGTCTGATCCCCACGGTCGCGATCTTCGTCGTCGTCTTCATGCGCTACGAGAACAACGAACGCTGGTCGCTGGTCATTCCCTACATGTTCATCCTGGTGACCGGGATCACGGGCGTGTTCGACTTCGTCATGCACATCCCGTGGCCGCCGACGCTCATGGGAACCTGGTTTCCCGTTCTCAAGGTCATCCCATCGCTATGACGGAGCGTTTCGGCGTGCAGCGGACCGGCGTGATGGGCGGATTTCGCATGCGGGTATGCGCGGATCGTCGCCCGCCGGCCTTTGACCGGAAATCAGCGAGGTCCTAAAAAGCCCCATGCAGTCTTGGGACCGGGACGCGCCGGCGGCGGCGAACGACAGCAATCTGTTCCGCTCGGCCGCCAGCACGCTGCAAGCCAGATCGCTTGCCATCGTCGGGGCGTCCGAGCGGGCGCGCTGGCCGAGCGAGATTTTCAAGAATCTGCGGGAATTCGGCTATACGGGCCGCATCGCGCTGGTCAATCCGCGCCAGCGCGAAGTGTTCGGCGAGCCCTGCTATCCGTCGCTGCGCGAACTGCCGGAACCGGTCGACCATGCGCTGGTGATCGTGCCGGCACCCGCCGTGCCCGAGGTGCTGATCGACGCGGAAGCCGGCGGCATCCAGTCGGCCACCGTCTATTCGGCGATGATGGGCGACGGCGAAGAGCCGGAATCGAAAAAGCGCGGCGTCTGGCTGAAGGATTTCGTCGCCAAGAGCCGGCTGCGCGTCGCCGGCCCGAACTGCATGGGGGCCTACTCCTATCGCGAGTGTCTGTTCGGCTATCCCAACACCGAATTGTGCCGGCTCGCGCCGGGCGCGACCGCCTGCATCTTCCAATCGGGCGGCAACATCCAGTTCTGGATGAAATCGGCGGCCGACCGGGGGTTGCGCTACTCCTACTGCGTCACCTCCGGCAACGAGCCCGACCTGAGCCTCGCCGACTATCTCAACTTCATCATCGACGATCCGCAGACGCGCCAGGTCGTGCTGTTCATCGAGGGCATCCGCCGGCCGGAAGCCTTCATGCATGCGGCGGGCCGCGCGCTCGCCATGGGCAAGCCGATCATGGCGATCAAGACCGGGGTGACGGCGAAATCGCAGGCCGCCTCGCAGTCGCATACCGGCGCGATCGCCGGCGACTATGCCGGCTATCTCGCGATGTGCGAGCGCTACGGCGTCGTCAATTGCCGCTCGCTCGACGATCTGGTGGAGACGGCGCTCGCCTTCGACCGCGGACGGCTGCCGAAAGGGCCGCGCATCGCCTTCATCACCACGTCGGGCGGGACCTGTGACCTCCTTTATGATTATGCCGAGTCGGAAGGCGCCGCGATGCCGGATTTCGCGGACGCCACCAAGGCCGTGCTCAAGCCGCTGATGCAGGACGGCATCGCGCCGAAGAACCCGCTCGACATGGGCATCCCGCCGCCGATCGAGGTTGCGGCGACGATCTGCGCGGCGGCGGCGAACGATCCGAACATCGACATGGTGGCGTGGGCTTCCACCATGCCGCGCAAGGACGGCTGGGGCGACGTGGCGCCGATGCGCAAGGTGCTCGAGCGGACCGACAAGCCGATCGTCGCTTTCGGCCGCATGATCCACCAGGTGAACGAGCATCACCTCGCCGCGCAGGAAACCGCCGGCTTCCCGTTCCTGCAAGGCCAAGAGCCGACCATCCGCGCGCTCAACGCGCTCTGGTTTCATGCTGAGCGCCGCGGCCGCGTGCCGCCGGCGCCGGTGCCAGTGCCGCCAGTGCCGCCAAGCGAGCTGACGCCCGCGACCTTGCCGGCGGCGCTGGCCGGCTACGGCATCGCCCTGCCGAACAGCCAGGAGGCCGCGAGCGCGGCCGAGGCCGCAGCCGCCGGCGAGCGCATCGGCTTTCCGGTCGCGCTGAAAATCCGCTCGCGCGACATTTTGCACAAGACCGAAGCCGGCGGCGTCGCGCTCGACCTGCGCAGCCGCGCCGACGTGGAGAAGGCCGCCGAAACGCTGGTCGCATCAGCGCGCACCGCCAATCCCTCCGCACGCATCGACGGCTTCCTGGTGCAGGAGATGGCGTCCGGCGTCGAGGCCATCGTCGGCGCGCGCAGCGACCCGCTCTACGGTCCGATGCTGCTGGTGGGAGCGGGCGGCATATTGGTGGAGCTTGCCAAGGATGCCGCGCTGCGCCTGCTGCCGGTCACCGCCTCGGACGTGAGCGCCATGATCGACGGACTCAAGGTCGCAAAGCTGCTCGCCGGCTATCGCGGCCGCCCGCCCGCCGACCGCGCCGCGCTCGAAACCGCCGCGCTCGCGCTCGGCCGGTTCTTTCTCGATCATCGCGCGCGCATCGCCGACATCGAGATCAATCCGCTGATGGTGCGCGCCAATGGCGCGGTCGCGGTCGACGTGCGCGTATTGTGGCAGGACGGGGTCGAGGGAGCCTGAGCGATGGATTTCGAGCTGCCGGAGGAATTACGCCTGCTCAAGGCCACGGTGCGCCGGTTCGTCGACAGCGAGCTCATTCCGGTCGAGAAGGACACCTGCATCCTCGAGGAGATGAAGCCGCACTACCAGGAGCACTTCGAGAAGCGCGCCAAGGAGCTCGGCATCTGGCAGTTCGACGTGCCGGTGGAATACGGCGGCGGCGGCATGCCGGTGCTGGCGCGCGCCGTGATGTGGGAGGAGATGTCGCGCACCACCGCGCTGCCGGCGCGCGGCGAAGGCATCACCGGCCCCTCCCCGCGCCGCGCGCTTTTTTCGCTCGAAGGCGAGATGAAGGAGAAGTACCTGCTGCCCGTGCTGCGCGGCGAGAAGAAGACCTGCTTCGCGCAGACCGAGCCCGACGCCGGGTCCGATCCCGGCGGCATGCGCACCACCGCGGTGAAGGACGGCAACCACTACGTCATCAACGGCGTGAAGCGCTTCATCACCGGCGCCGGCAAGGCCCATTTCATCCAGCTGCTGGCCGCGACCGACCGGGCCAAAGGATCGCGCGGCGGCATCTCCATGTTCCTGGTCGACATGGACACGCCCGGCGTGAAGCTCGGCGCGCGCTACGAGACCATGATGGGCGACCGGCCGTGGGAGATCGTGCTGGAGAATGCGCGCGTGCCGACGTCCAACCTGATCGGCGAGGAAGGCCAGGGCATGGCGTTCGGCCAGGAATGGCTCAATATCGGCCGCGTCAAGCACGGCGCGCGCGCGCTCGGGGTCGCCGAGCGCTGCCTGGAAATGGCGACGTCCTACGCCAAGCAGCGCTCGACCTTCGGGCAGCCGCTCGCCAACCGGCAGGCGGTGCAATGGATGCTCGCCGACATGTTCATCGAATTGCAGGCGGCGCGGCTGCTGGTTTACAAGACCGCCGTGCGGCTCGACAAAGGCGAGGAGGCGCGCGAGGACGCCTACGTGGCGAAGTACTACGCCGACGAGATGGCATTCCAGACCGCCGACCGCTGCATGCAGATCCATGGCGGCATCGCGCTCACCACCGACCTGCCGATCGAGAAGATGTGGCGCCAGCAGCGCAGCTACCGCATCACCGAGGGCGCGAGCGAAGTGATGAAGATGGTGATCGCCCGCCACGTGCTCAAGACTTATGGCTAGTGCAGGTTCAGCAATGCCGGTATTGGCTGCTGGGCAGACGCGCGCCGCATTCGCCCTCTCCCCGAAGGGGAGAGGGCACCTCGGTGTGAGGGGTACGAAGAATGGGTGAGGGGGTCACAGAATTATGGATGGATCTGTAACCCCCTCACCCCAACCCTCTCCCCTGCGGGGAGAGGGAGCTCACCGAGCTTGTGGTGCGCGTTGGTCATCAATCATGAGAAAGCCCCAGGGGACTGCGTCATGATCAAGGTAAGGCGAATTGGCCACGCGACCTTCGAGACGCCCGATCTGGAGCAGCAGATCGAGCACTTCACGCAGGTGACCGGCCTTGCGCTCGCGGCGCGCGAAAAGGACCGCGCGCTGCTGACCACCAGGATCGGCCAGCTCGCGATCCAGCTCAAGAAAGGCGACGCGCCGCGCTGCGCCAAGCTCGCGTTCCAGGTGGCGCCCGATTCCGATTTCAAGGAACTGCAGAAATCGCTCACCGCCGACGGCATCAGGAGCGATCTGCGCAGCGACGACCTGCCCGGCACGCCCAAGCTGCTCACGTTCGAGGACAACAAGGGCACGGTGGTCGAGCTGTTCACCGAGTGGAACTACCTCACGCCCAACCAGCAGGTGGTCGGCGTCGGCCCGATCAAGCTCGGCCACTGCGCCTTCATCGTGCAGGACGTGCAGGCGACCTGCGATTTCTACGAGCGCGTGCTCGGCTTCAAGGTGTCGGACTGGAGCGGCGATTTCTTCGTGTTCCTGCGCTGCAATCCCGATCACCACACGGTGAATTTCCTGCGCGGCAAGAAGAACATGATGCACCACATCGCCTTCGAGGTGCGCGACTTCTCGGGCGTCGAGCAGGGCTGCGACGTGCTCTCGCATCACCAGATCCCGATCCTGTGGGGGCCGCTGCGGCACGGTCCCGGGCACAACGTGTCGATCTACCATCGCAACCCGGACAAGCACGTGATCGAGTTCTTCGCCGAGCTCGATCAGGTGCTGGACGAAGAGCTCGGCTATTTCGATCCGCGGCCGTGGCACACGGACCGTCCGCAGCGACCGAAGGTGTGGACGCGCGACAACCGCTCGGTCTCCGGCTGGGGCCCGCCGCCGACGCCGGAGTATCATCTCTACCGCGATGAATAGGCCGGGCGCCGGTCCCCAACGGCGCAACTTTCTCGCTGTCATCATCCGCGAAAGCGGATGATCCAGTAAACGCCGAATTCATGAGATGGCACAATCGTGACTGATCCGACATTCGACGATTACTGGATGCCCGCTTTCGCGGGCATGACACCGCTTGAATTGCGCCACCCATGACCACCCCCCGTTACCGGCTCGGCGTCGACGTCGGCGGCACGCACACCGACCTGGTGCTGCTCAACACCGGAAACGGCGACCTGCTGGTCGAGAAGGTTTCGAGCACGCCCAGGAATCCCGCGCTCGGCGTGCTCGACGGCGTGGCGCGCTTCGTCGCGCGCGGCATCGCGCCCGGCGACATCGGCTTCTTCGCGCACGGCACCACCATCACCACCAACGCGCTGCTGGAGATGCGCGGCGCCAAGGTGGGGCTGCTGATCACCAAGGGCTATCGCGCGGTGCAGGAAATCCAGAACCAGGCGCGCGACGGCAACCTGTTCGACTATTACTTCAAACGGCCGGCGCCGATCGCGCCGCAGAGCCGCACCAGGGAGATTCCCGAGCGCTCGGACTATCTGGGCAACGTGCTGGTGCCGCTCGACACCGAGGCGGTGCGGCAGGCCGCGCGCGAGCTGAAAGCCGCGGCGGTCGAATCGATCGCGGTCTGCTACCTCTTCTCCTTCATGAATCCGCGCCACGAGGACGAGACGCGCGCGATCATTGCGCAGGAATGCCCCGGCATGCACGTGTCGCTGTCGAGCGAGGTGCTGCCGCGCATCCGCGAATGGTCGCGCCTCTCCACCACCCTGCTCAACGCCTATCTCGAGCCGGTGATGGTGCACTACATCGACCATCTCAACAAAGGGCTCGACCAGGCAGGGCGTGCGCACCCAGCAGCGCTTCCTGATGCAGTCGAACGGCGGCGTGATGCCGTTCTCGGCCGCGATCGCCGGCGGGCGCACGGTGCACACGCTGTTCTCCGGTCCGGCCGCCGGCGCGCAGGCGAGCGCCTATCTCGCGCGCGAGGACGCACGGCGCGGCCTCGTCACCCTCGACATGGGCGGCACCTCCGCCGACATCGCCTTCATCGAAGGCGGCGTGCCGCTCGAAACCACCGAAGGCACCATCGCGCGCCGCCAGATCGACGTGCCGGCGCTCGACATGACCTCGATCTCGGCCGGCGGCGGCTCGATCGCCTGGCTCGACGGCGGCGGCTTCCTCAATGTCGGACCGCAGAGCGCGGGCGCCGATCCCGGACCGGCCTGCTACGGCCGCGGCGGCACGCTGCCGACCGTCACCGATGCCGACCTCGTGTGCGGCCTTCTCAACCCGGATTATTTCCTCGGGGGTGCGCAAAAGCTCGATCTCGCCGCGGCGCGCGCCGCGCTCAAGGCCCACATCGCCGATCCGTTGCGGATGGACGTGATGGATGCCGCCGCCGGCATCCAGCGCATCGTCGACATGCGCATGGCCGACGAGGTGCGGGTGTTCGCGGCCAAGCGCGGCGTCGATCTCTCGGCCTTCACGCTGCTGCCGTTCGGCGGCGCCGGCGCCGTGCACGCCGCCGCGGTCGCCGACCGAGCTCGGCATGCGGCGTATTCTGGTGCCGCCGCGGCCGGGCGCATTCTCGGCGCTCGGCCTGCTCTGCACCGACGTGGTGCACGACTACATCCGTTCGGAGCTGCGTCCGCTCGCCGAGATCACGCCCGAGCACGCCGAGGACATCTTCCGCACGCTCGAGGCAAAGGCGCGCGAGGAACTCGCCGCCGAGGGAATGAACCCGGCCGACGGACGGCTCACGCGCGAGCTCGACCTGCGCTACACCGGCCAGGGCTACGAGCTGCGCACGCCGCTCGACGGCCTGTTCGCCGAGCGGCTGACGGCGGATTCGCTCGCGGCGGCGCGCAGCCGCTTCGACGAGCGGCACGCCCAGATCCACGGGCACGCCGCGAAGGAGCGCGCCGGTCGAGGTGGTGAGCTATCGCCTGCGCCTGCGCGTCGCGGTCCCCAAATACGAGCCGCCGGTGGAGACGCCGCCGCGCTCGGCGCGACCGCCCGCGCGATGCGGTCAAGGGCACACGCGCGGTCGCGATGAACGGCGCAACGGTGGAGGCCACGCTCTACGAGCGCGACCGCCTCGACGTCGGCGCCGCGATCGAGGGTCCCGCCATCGTCGAGCAGTTCGACGCCACCACCGTCATCCCACCGCTCTGGCGCGCGCGCATCGACGGCAGCCGCAATCTGATCCTGGAGCGAGCGTGAGCATGGACGCCATCACCATCCAGATCCTGCGCAACAAGATCGCCAGCCTGGTCGACGAGATGCACTATCATTTCTACCGCTCGGGCTATTCCACCATCATCCGCGAGTTGCGCGATTTCTCCTGCGTGATCCTCGACCGCGACGGCCGGCTGATCGTCGCGCCGCCGATGTTCTTTCACGCGCCGGTCTATCGCCATCTGGTCGGGCCGCATCCTGCAGGTCTACGGCGACAACAGCAGCGAGCGCACGATCGAGGACGGCGACGTGTTCGTGTCCAACCACCCCTACGAGGGCGGCCTGCCGCACGTCTCCGACATGGCGTTCGTGGCGCCCATCTTCGCGGACGGCACCCTTGTCGCGTTCTCCGGCTCGATCGCCCACAAGGCCGACATCGGCGGCACGGTGCCGGGCTCGACCTCGGCCAACGCCACCGAGATGTTTCACGAGGGCCTGCTGCTGCCGCCGATCAAGATCGTGGCGGCGGGCGAACCGCAGCGCGACATCGAGCGCATCATCTTCGCCAACAGCCGGCAGCCGGCGCTGATGCGCGGCGACATTCATGCGCAGATCGCCGTCACCCAGATGGGCGTCACGCGCGTCAAGGAGCTGTGCCGGCGCTTCGGCGCCGATACGCTGACCGGCGCCTTCCGGGCGATCCTCAAGGGCGCGGCCGACGAGCTTGCCGCCGCCATCGCCGAGCTGCCGGAGGGACAGTCCTCGGCGCAGGGGCTGCTCGACAGCGACGGCATCGTCGTCGACAAGCCGATCAAGCTCGCCGTCACCGTCACGATCAAGGACGGCGTCGCGAGCTTCGATTTCTCCGACTGCGATCCGCAGGCGCGCGGCCCGGTCAACCTGCGCCCGTCGCTGGTCGAAGCCTGCGTGTTCTATTCGCTGATCGGCTGCCTCGGCCCGAACCTGCATTTCAACGACGGCATGCGCGACGTGGTGCGCATCGTGCTCAAGCCGCACACGGTCGTGAATGCCGACCCTCCCGGCTCGGTGTCCAACTACCAGGTGGTCAACCTCAAGCTGATCGACGTGATCCTGCAGGCGCTGGCGCATTTCAATCCGGCCCGTGCGCTGGCCAATTCCGGCTCCTCGGGCGTGCTCACCGTTGCCTGGTCGCAGGGACGGCCGGGCCAGGCCACGCTGCAATACGAGATCATGGGCGCGGCCTATGGCGGCGGCCCGCAGCACGACGGCACCACCGCCACCGCGACGCATCTGAGCAACCTGCACATCGCGCCGATCGAGATTCTCGAATCGGAGTTTCCCTGCCGCATCACGCGTTTCGAACTTCTCCCGGATTCCGGGCGGCGCCGGGCAATGGCGCGGCGGCCTGTGCCTGCAGCGCGAATACGAAATTTTGGAGAATGCCACCATCGTCCGCCGCTTCGACAAGGCGCGCTTTC
The DNA here is from genome assembly GCA_963755305.1 of uncultured Alphaproteobacteria bacterium. Taxonomy (GTDB): domain Bacteria; phylum Pseudomonadota; class Alphaproteobacteria; order Rhizobiales; family Xanthobacteraceae; genus VAZQ01. Next base: position 36,304 of record CAVWJL010000003.1, read on the forward strand.
CGCCCGAGGGATTGGCGGGCGGCAAGCCCGGCACCGCAGCGCGCTTCGTCATGCGGCTCGGCACGCCGGAAGAGCGCGAGACGCCGCCCGGCCGCTACGACGTGCGCCCGGGCGACCGCTTCCTGCTGCAGAGCGCGGGCGGCGGCGGTTACGGCGATCCGCAGAAGCGCGATCCGGCCGCGCTCGCCCGCGACATCGCCGAGGGCTATGTCACCGCCGCGGCAGCCAAGCGCGATTACGGCGGATAGTGCGGCGCGGCGACACCAAGCCGTACATGCCCTCTCCCTTGTGGGAGAGGGCATCTCAATATTGGGAGTTCGATGAATGGGTGAGGGGTTACAAACTGAGAGGCTTTAACCCCTCACCCATTCTTTGTTGCCTCGGCATCAGCAACGCCCTCTCCCTGTGGGAGAGGGCAAATCGGCGCGGGCTTCACCGCAGGCGAAGCTCAAGCCTGCCCGCTCACGCGCGTTCCAGAATTCTGTCCTGCTTGCCGAAGTGGTAGCGCGGAAGCACGTCGAGGTCGGTGCCGGTGACCCGGATCACCCAGGCCTTGTTCGGATGCGCGGTCGAGTGGATGACGCCGGGGCCGTAGGCCTTGGTCTTGCCGGGCGTGAGCGCATACTTGCTCGCCGCCACCAGCTCGGCATGGTCGGCGCTTTCGGGATTGGTCCGGCGCCACTCGGTCATCTCGGTAACCGCGCGCGCGTTGCCGTAGACCGCCCAGGACGCGCCGTGGCTGTGCGGCTTGCCGACCTTGTTCCCCTCCTGCACGTGGGCGAGCACGTAGAAGTCCAACTCTGGGTCGTGGTGTAGCTCGCGCCGGCCGGGCGGCATATCGTCGCTGAAGGACGCCGCCACGAAATCGGAATTCGACAAAAGCCGGCTCAACCGCTCCGCAATCTGCGGCAGGGCGTCCGGCAACGGCTGCGATTTGAGGGCCGCGCGCGTATCGGCGCAGAATTCATCGAGCGTGTAGGCCATGGCGTTCTCCATCCCGTGTTGAGCGCGAGCTTACCGCAAGTCTCCAATTTGCGCATCCGCCAGCCGGCGTTACCATGACTTCGAAGAGAACGAACGATTTGGAGGAACGCATGGTCCATTCCCGCATCGCCGGCCTGATCGCGGTGGCTGCCGCGGCAGGCGTCGCGCTCTGGGCACCGGCGGGCACGGCGCAGGAGCCCTACCCGTCGCGGCTGGTCAAGATCGTCATCCCCTCCGCGCCCGGCTCGACCACCGACACGCTGGCGCGCATCGTGGCCGACAAGCTCGGCCAGAAATGGGGCAAGCCGGTTGTCGTTGAGAATATCGCCGGCGGAGCCATGAACATCGGAGCGAGCGCGGTCGCGCGCGCGGCGCCCGACGGTTACACGCTGTTCGTTGCGCCGCCCTCCCCGCTGTCCTTCAGCCACCTGCTCTACAAGGACCTCGGCTACGATCCGGCCAAGTTCGTCCCGATCACGATGCTGGCCAAGATCGCGAACGTGCTGGTGGTCCGCAAAGAGCTGCCGGCGGCCACGCTGAAGGACCTGATCGCCTACGCCAAGGCCAATCCCGGCAAGCTCTCCTATGCGTCGCAGGGCGTCGGCTCGACCGCGCATCTGTCGGGGGCCCAGCTCGAAGCGCAGGCCGGGATCAAGATGGTGCATGTGCCCTATCGCGGCGCGCAGCCCGCGCTCACCGACGTGCTGGCCGGGCATGTCGACATGTTCTTCGACACGCTGGCGACCTCGGTGCCGCTGTTCCGCGCCGGCAAGGTGAGGCTGCTGGCGGTCGCCGACCTCAAGCGGGCGGGCAGCGTGCCCGACGTGCCGACCTTTTCGGAGGCCGGCCTGCCGGGCTTCAAGTCGATCACCTGGTTCGGGCTGGTTGCGCCGCCGGCGACGCCAGCCGCCCTGGCCGACAAGATCAATCACGATACCGTCGAGCTGCTCAAGAGCGCGGAGGTCGGCGACATGCTGCGCAAGCTCTCGCTCGAAGCTGGCGCCACCTCGCGCGCCGAGAGCACCGCGTTCTTCGCGGAAGAGGCCGCGCTGTGGAGCAAGGTGATCAAGGAGGCCGGCATCGTGCCGAAGTAGCGGTTCGTTGCGCAACGCGGGAATTTCGCGGCACCCGCTACGGCAGCAGTCCGGCATCGCGATAGGCGGCGCGCGCGCCCGGATGCAGCGGCACGCCGCCGAATTCGAGCGCGGCCGGCCCCTGCGCGCGCAGCGGCTCGAACAGCTCCGCCATTCCGGCAAACAGCGGATTGAGGCGGCCGAGCGCGGCGCTCTCTGCCACGATGGCGCCGACCGCCGCGCGCACGGTCGCCGCGGGAACGCGCGGGTGCGTCACCAGCACGTTCACCACCGCGAGCTGCGCCGTATCGGCATCGAGCCCGCGGATCGCATTCTTGCGCATGACGGCGCGCCGATAATAGGGAACCGCCCGCATCACCGTCTCGAGCTCGCCCGGCCCATAGTCCAGGACGCGCAACTCAACGCGCGCCGAAAGCGCGGTCATCACCTTGTTGGGGATCGGGCATTGGAACTGGGCATCGATCTCGCCCGCCGCGAGCGCGTCGGCGCCGGCGGCGAAATCGAGATGGACCGGGGTAAAGTCGTCGAAGCTCATGCCGAGCGCACCGAATATCCCGTGCGCGTGCTGCACCATGCCGCTGGTGCTCGGCCCCACCGCCACGCGCCTGCCGCGCAGGTCCGCGACCGAGCGCACGGGCGCCTGCGCCCGCACGATGAAGAACAGCGGGCCGGCGTTCATCGGCGCCGCCATGGCGAGCGCGATCGGCGCGGCGAACGGCGCTTCGCCGTTTTTCGCGCGGCCGATCCAGTTCGAGGCCATGAAGCCGAATTCGATGTCGCCCGCATCCAGCCGGCCGGCATTCTCGGTGCTGGCCGACGAGGAACTCGAGCACCTGCACGGGCGCCAGGCCGCCGCGCCGCTCGCAGGATGCTCTTGAGCGCGTGCCCCTGGCTGTAGAACGTGCCGTCGCGCTCGGACGTGCCGATCCGGATGGTCATGGCTTCGTTCTTGCGCGACGATGGGCTAAGTTGCAAGCGCACCGCCACACGGTCCGGAGGCAATGATGATGCGTCGCACAGCCGTCGTTCTGCCTGCATTCGTGCTTGTGCTCGCTACCGCGAACGCGCTCGGCGTTGCGAGGTCGGCGGCGGAACTGCTCTCGAGCCGGGCGATCACCATCATCATTCCGTTCACGCCGGGAGCGAGTTCGGACACGTTGCAGCGGCTGGTCGCCAAGAAGGTCACCGACAATACCGGCCAGCTGTTCGTGGTCGAATCGCGCCCCGGCGGCGGCGGCGCGATCGGCGCTTCGGCGGTGAAGCAGGCGCAGCCCGACGGACATACGCTGTTCCAGGCCAACGCCGGCTCGCACGCCGCCAACGTGGCGCTGTACGAGACGCTGTCGTACGACCCGATCAAGGATTTCCAGCCGATCACGCTGATGTGGCGGTTTCCGCAATTGCTCAGCGTGCCGGTCGACAGCCCTGCCAAATCGGTGAGCGAACTGGTGGCGCTCGCCAAGTCGAAGCCCGGCGGCCTGAGCTTTGCCTCGCAGGGCAGCGGCTCGGGTGGGCATCTGCTCGGCGAGTTGCTCAGGAGCCGCACCGGCGCCAACATGGTGCACGTGCCCTATCGCGGCGCCGGCCCGGGCGCGGTCGATCTCGCCGCCGGGCGGGTCGATTTCTTCTTCGTGTCCTATTCGTCGATCCGGCCGTTCCTGCAGGCCGGCAAGGTGCGCGCGCTCGCGGTGACGTCGGCGCAGCGGCTGCCGGCCATGCCGGACGTTCCGACCATGGCGGAGGCGGGCTTTCCCGATTACGCGCTCGACGCCTGGTTCGGGCTGGTCGCGCCGGCCGGCACGCCGGACGCCATCGTCAGCAAGCTCAACGGCGCGTTCGTGCAGGCGGTGCGCGATCCGGCGATCGGCAAGGAACTGGTCAATCAGGGCGCCCAGGCGGTGACCACGACGCCGGCGGAATTCGCGGCCTTCATCGCGGCGGAAACCGAGCGCTTCGGCAAGATCGTGCGCGCGTCCGGCATCAAGGCGAAGTGAGCCGCGCGCTGGCACCAGCGGCGGAACGGGCCGCAGTCACTCGACCGGACGAATGAAGGAATATGGCGCTCCCTAGGGAA
>CAVWJL010000004.1:0-710382 GCA_963755305.1 uncultured Alphaproteobacteria bacterium
CGGCGGCGGACGGGCCGGCATCATCGAGACGACGTTCCGCGAGGAATGCGAGACCGACCTGTTCGGCGAGCAGTCGGTGCTGTGCGGCGGCCTGGTCGAGCTGATGAAGGCCGGCTACGAGACGCTGGTCGACGCCGGCTACGCGCCCGAGATGGCCTATTTCGAGTGCGTGCACGAGGTGAAGCTGATCGTCGACCTGATCTACGAAGGCGGCATCGCTACCATGGACTACTCGGTCTCAAACACCGCCGAATATGGCCAATACGTTTCCGGCCCGCGCGTGATCACCGACGAGACCCGTGCCGAGATGAAGCGCATCCTCACCGACATCCAATCGGGCAAGTTCGTCAAGGACTGGATGCTGGAGAACCGCGTCAACCAGACCTCGTTCAAGGCCATGCGGGCCAAGAACGCCGCGCACCCGATCGAACAGGTCGGCGAGAAGCTGCGCGCCATGATGCCGTGGATCAAGCAGCGCGCGCTGGTGGACCGCTCGCGCAACTGACCTGCCCCTGTCTGGCTTTGCAATTGCGTCCGGGGCGAATAGCCTCCGTTGACGGCTGGCAAAAAGGCCGCGAGAGGGGACGCATGGCCGAAACGGCCACCAAGGGGAACGCGAACTTGCGCGAGCGGCCGGGCGCGCCCGCCGTTTCGCTCGATCAGGTGACGGTGACCTTCCGGCTGGCCGACGGCGGCAGCTACCCGGCGGTCGAGCGCGCGACGCTGGCGGTAGCCGACGGCGAATTCGTCACCATTGTCGGGCCCACCGGCTGCGGCAAATCGACCTTGCTCAATGTGGCGGCAGGGCTCGTTTCGCCGTCCTCGGGGCGCGTCGATGTCTTCGGCGGCGTACTCGCGGGCCTCAACCGCCAGGCCGGTTACCTGTTCCAGGCCGAAGCGCTGTTTCCCTGGAAGACCGCGCTCGAAAACGTCGCGATCGGGCTGGAGACCGCCGGCACCCCCAGGGCGCAAGCGCGTGAGCGCGCGCAGTCCTGGCTCAGCCGCGTCGGCCTTGCCGAATTCGGCGGACGCTATCCGCACATGCTTTCCGGCGGACAACGCAAGCGCGTCGGCCTGGTGCAGGTGCTGATCCGCGATCCAAAAATTCTGCTGATGGACGAGCCGTTCGGCCCGCTCGACGCGCAAACCCGCCAGATCATGGGCAACCTTCTGCTCGATTTGTGGAACGCTGACCGTAAGGCGGTGCTGTTCGTGACCCACGATCTCGAAGAGGCGATCGCGCTCTCCGACCGCGTCGTCATCATGTCGGCCGGTCCGGCTGCGCGCATCATCGGCGACTGGACGGTGCCGCTTCCCCGTCCGCGCGACATCGCTGAGGTCAAGCTCGACGGAGAATTCCACCGCCTGCATCGCGACATCTGGCAGACGCTCAAGGCCGAAGTGCTCAAGGGCTATGCCCAGACCGGGGGAGGGTGACGGGGTCATGCCGCGGATAAAGCTGCTCGTCCTTCAGGTCTTGGTCGCCGTGGTGGCGGTGCTCGCCTGGCAGGTGCTCACCACCGTGCCGATCGGCGGCGTCACGCTGCTGCCGCCGTTCTTCTTCTCCACCCCGCTCGATGTGGCGCAGCGCATCGTCAAATGGTTCGTCGAGGGCACGATCTGGAAGCATCTGTGGATCACGCTGCTCGAGTCGGTGCTGGCCTTCGTGATCGGCTCGGTCGCCGGTGTCCTGATCGGCTTCTGGTTTGCGCAGCAGCCGCTCATCGCCGCGGTGTTCGATCCTTACGTGAAGATGATGAACGCGCTGCCGCGGGTGGTGCTGGCTCCGATCTTCGCGCTCTGGCTGGGACTGGGGATCTGGTCGAAGGTGGCGCTCGGCTTCACGCTGGTGTTCTTCATCGTGTTCTTCAACGTCTACCAGGGCGTGAAGGAGGTGAGCCCGACCGTGCTCGCCAACGCCCGCATGCTGGGCATGAACGAGCGGGCGCTCATGCGCCACGTCTACTGGCCGTCCGCGCTGTCCTGGATGTTCTCGTCCCTGCACGTCTCGGTCGGCTTTGCGGTGGTGGGCGCGGTGGTGGGCGAATATCTCGGTTCCGCCGCCGGGCTCGGCTACATCATCCAGCAGGCCGAAGGCGTGTTCGACGTGGCCGGCGTTTTCGCCGGCATGTTCGTGCTCGCGGCCTTCGTAATCGCCATCGACGCGCTGGTCACCGTGGTCGAGCGGCGCCTGCTGGTCTGGCGCCCGGTCGCGGCCGAGACCCGTACCCGATGAATAAGGCCAAGTGACGGGGCGCATGACACCGGAACCGGAATTGAAGGGCAGCTTGCGTCCCGGTACGGTCGAATGACTTAGGGAATTGCTCTTGGCACGGCCGGCGGCCGGAATCCGGAATTTAATCGGGATTTGTCTTGCGCGATGCGCGCCTTCAGGGCGTCCGTGCCCGGGCCGGCCGGCGAGGCAGAAGCGTAGCGTTCAGCACTTGCGATATGCTGGTTGGCGAGGTCTATTGATCCAATGCTCGCTTCGGAGCCTGCCCAATTCAGTTCTGTAGCGACGTGAGTCACGGCTATCACGAACCCGTCAGTCAGACCCGGATATCCAGAAAAGATGTTCAATGCCTTTTGATACACGACGCGCCCTTGTTCTGGCTTTCCGCTGACGAAAAAAAGATTGCCCGACATTCTCAAGGCGGCGACTTCATCGTTGAGATCGCGCTGAGTGGCCGCTTCGATAGCCTGAATGGCAAACGCTTGAGCGCGTTCGAAATTATAAGAAAACTGCAGTGCCATCGCCACAGTATAAAACTCGCTCGCCGAAACTTGGTCCTTTGGCAGGCGACTTACGATTTCCGCGGCTTGGCGGGCCAATAATGAATTCTCTTGATTGTGGTATCCGCCGAGGAAATCGATCGCGCCCGGATCTTCCTTATACTTCTGGTTCACCTCGAAATTATCCTTGGGCAATGCCACAAGCCTCTGCAGTATTGCCCTCAATTCCGCCCGCAATGCATGGATGTCCTGCGACGCGGTACGAGTATAGGAAACATAGGTGGTGCCGAACGAGAACAAGAGCGCTGTGACCGACACTATGGTGGCAACATTCAGGAAACGGGGCGTCCGCTTTTCGACTGAGAGTTCCAGGGCGTCGACCCGGTTGGCCAGCGTCTTGAGCATTACTTGAGTGTCTTCCATTGTTCTCTCCCGACGCGCCGGCGTTGCTGGCAGAAAAACATTCTACCAATTGATTTTCTATGCAACAAGAGGTTGTATGTAGTTCAGCAGCTTTGTTGGGGCGGCACCGACGAGAATGAAGACAAAGGCATCGTCATAGTAGTCGCGACGTTTAGGTCCGCAAACCGTTGATGACCCGCTCGCCAACCGCAAGGGAGTGGAGCCTTTTAGTCCCTGAATGCGCATGCTCTACTGTGGAGCACACAGTGGAGCCTTCGGTTGGCTCCTAGCTAAATCACGCGTTACGCAAGGAGGAACCGATGGCATGGAAACGTCTTGCATTGGCAAGCGTCGCGGTATCGCTCGCTTTAGCCGGGGCAGCCCAGGCTCAGGCCCCGGAAAAGAAAGAGGTCGCGCTCGGCGTCGGCGGCAAGACCTCACTCTATTACCTGCCGCTGACCATCGCCGAGCGGCTCGGCTACTTCAAGGAGCAGGGGCTCGACGTCACCGTCAACGACTTCCGCGGCGGCGCGCAATCGCTGCAATCGCTGGTGGGAGGCTCGGTCGACGTGGTCACCGGCGCCTACGAGCACACCATCCGCATGCAGGCCAAGGGCCAGGACATTCTGGCGGTGATCGAGCTTGGCCGCTTTCCCGGCATCGCCGTCGGCGTGCGCAAGAGCGTGCCGTACAATTCGCCCGCCGATTTCAAGGGTATGAAGATCGGCGTCAGCGCGCCCGGCTCGTCGACCAATTTCTTCGTGATGTACCTGATGTCGAAAGCCGGCCTCAAGCCGGCCGACGCCTCCTATATCGGTGTCGGCATCAGCCCCTCCGCGGTCGCCGCCATGAAGAAGGGCGAGATCGACGCCATCTCCAATGTCGATCCGATGATCACCAAGCTCGAGCAGGACGGCGACATCAAGGTGGTGGCTGACAGCCGCACCGAGGCGGGCACGCGCGCGATCTTCGGCGGCTCGAACCCGGCGGCGGTGCTCTATCTCAAGCGCGATTTCATGACCAAGAATCCGAATACCGTGCAGGCCCTGGTCAACGCCTTCTACAAGACGCTCAAATGGCTGGAAAAGGCGACCCCCGAGCAGATCGCCGCCACCGTGCCCGAGGCCTATTATCTCGGCGACAAGGCGCTCTATCTCGCCGCTGCCAAGGCCAACAAGCCGGTCTATTCGCTGACCGGGCTCATTCCCGCGGCCGGCATGAAATCGGCCTACGACATGCTCGTCGCTTTCGACGCCGAGATCAAAGGCGCCAACGTCGACCTGGCCAAGACCTTCGACGACCGGTTCGTGAAGAAAGCCGGCGGGCGCATGTGAGCGCGTCGGCCGGCGCGCCGCCGACGGCGGGCCGGCCGCCCGCTCGCGTTTCCTACTTCTTCAGGCCTGCGGCCTCGACCGCGGCGGTCCATTTCTGCAGCTCTTTCGCCTGCAGCGCGGCAAATTCCTCGGGCGTGCCGCCGATCACGTCGAACCCCTGCGCCTTGAAGATGGTCTGTGCCTCGTTCGACTTGATCGCCTGGTTGCCGGTGCGCGAGAGCTTGTCGATCGCGTCGCGCGGGGTGCCGGCGGGCGCCCAGATCGCGAACCACAGGCTCGCCTCGAGGTCGACGCCCGCCTCCATCATGGTGGGCAGGTTGGGCGCCGCGCTCGGCCGCTTGGCCGGCGTCGAAGCGAGCCCCTTGAGCGCGCCGGACGCGATATGCGGCAGTACCGCCGCGGCCGGCGCGAAGCTCAGGTGGATGCGTCCGGCCAGCAGATCGGTGACCGCCTGCGGGCTGCCTTGGTAGGGCACGTGCACCATCTTGGTGCCGGTCCGCACCTGGAACAGCTCGGTCACCAGGTGGGGGGAGGCGCCAACGCCGGTGGTGCCGTAGGACAGTTCGCCCGGCTTGGACTTCGCTAGCGCGATCAGCTCGGCCACGCTCGATACGCCGAGCGAGGGATGCACGGTGAGAATCATCGGCTGGCTGGCGATGACGATGATCGGGGCGAAATCCCGCGTGATATCGAAGCTCTGCTTGGAATTGATCAGGCCGGTGCTGACGTTGACCGTGCCGCCGATCAGCAGGGTATGGCCGTCCTTGGGCGAGCGGGCGACGAACTCGGCCGCGATGGCGGAGGCGGCGCCGGGCCGGTTCTCGACCACGAACTGCTGGTCGAGCAGGCGGCTCCATTGCCCGGCCATCATGCGCGCAATGATGTCGGTGGAGGAGGCCGGGACGAACCCGGCGATGATGCGCACCGTGCGGCTGGGATAGTCGCTCTGGGCCTGCGCCAGGGGCGGCGCCAAGGCCGCCAAAAGGAATACCACCAGCGCCGCGCCGATGCGCCCGAAACCGGTCATGAGCCGTCCTCCCGCTTTTCTGGCGGCCGGCGCTTCTGCGCGCGGCCGATATCGGGCCGACGGTGATACGGCGGTGTCGCGCGATGCAAGCGAATTAACCGCATTGTTGCTCTGCTCCGGCGGCTGGCTTGCGGCACCGGGGGCAGCGCTTGCGCGCGCAAAAATTGCGTCAACCGGCGTTTCGCCCTTGTCATGACAAATTTATTGCAGAATGATGACATCGCTCCACGTCGGCACCAACCATAGCGTTCGCCGGACGCGGGCCGTACCAGAGTCATGCCGCCTGCCTTTCTCACCCTCAAGAACCGCCTCGCGGCGGCCGCGACCGACCCGGGACATGCGGGCCGGATCGCTCTCCTTGCGGTCATTCACGCCACTGCACTCGGCCTGCTGATTGCGTTCGAGTCCGAGCCGGCGGCGCAGGCGGCCTTTGCCCTGACCTGGGGCTTTCTGAACTGCTTCTGGATCGCCGTGCTGGGGCGCCCGGTGACGTCGGGCGCGCTGTCGCTTGCAATGGTCGTGCTCCTGACCGTGCTGTCGTATTTCAAGCACAGCGTCCTGATGATGACCGCCACGTTCGTCGACGTCATGGTCATCGACTTCGATACCTTTACGTTCCTGCTGCGGATCATTCCGGGGCTGGCCTGGAAGGTCGCGCTGGTCGCGCTCGTGTCGGTCACCGGGCTGATCCTGCTGTGGCAACTCGAGCCGTTCCGGGTGCGGCGCAGCCTCGCATTGGCGGGAGGCGGAGTGTGCCTTGCCGCGCTCGCCGCGCTCTCGCTTGCGTTGCCGTCGGACCGGGAGGCCGAGTTCTGGCCCCACCAGTACGTCTCCAAGTTTGCGCGCTCGGCGGCGGTCTCGATCGTCGATCTCATGGTGCACGGCATATTCGAGGCCGACGCGGCGATCCCGGAGCGGCTGGATCTGGCCGAGGCCGAGCCATGCCCGCCGAAGGGCCAGCTCCCGCACATCGTGATGGTGTTCGACGAGTCGAGCTTCGATGCCACCATGCTGCCCGGCGTCAAAGTGCCGCCGAACTACCAGGAACGCTTCCGCTCTTCCGACGGCAAGCGGCGCTCGTTCGTGGTCGAGGGCGCCGGCGGACCGAGCTGGTTCACCGAATACAACGTGCTGTCGGGTCTGTCGGTGCGCTCCTATGGGCGCTTCGCCGAGTTGGTGACGCGCCTCGCCGCCGGCAAGGTCAAGCGCAGCCTGCCGTTCGCGCTGCGCCAGTGCGGCTACAAGACCTACACCCTCTATTCCTGGTTCGGTGCGTTTGTCGGCGCGCGCGGCTTCCAGACCTCGACCGGCATCGAGCACTTTCTCGACTCCCGGCAGTTGAAGAGCGGCGTGGCCGACACCGACACTTTCTTCTACGACCATGCCGAACGCCTGATCGGACGCGAGCGCGGCGACGGCCCGCTGTTCCTGTTCGTCTATCTGGCGATGAACCACTTTCCCTGGGACTACCGCTACCGGCCCGACCTGTTTCCGAACTGGAAGCTGGGCAATGATTTCACCATCGACGAATACCTGCGTCGCCAAGAGATCAGCGCCCGCGACTACGCGCAATTCAAGCAGCGGCTGGCCCGCCAATTCCCGCGGGAGAAGTTCCTCGTGGTCCGCTTCGGCGACCACCAGCCGCTGTTCGCCAAGCATTATCTGGAACCAGGACTCGATCAGGAGGGAGTGGCGCAGCGGATCATGCAGTTCGATCCGCGCTATTTCACCACCTACTACGCCATCGAGTGGTTGAACTACCGCCCGGCCAGCCTGTCCTCCGCTCTCGACCGGCTCGACGCGCCCTATCTGCCGCTGGTGGTGCTGGAAAGCGCCGGCGTGCCGCTCGATCCGTCGTTCCGCGAGCAGAAGAAGATCATGCAGCGCTGCCAGGGCATGTTCTATCTCTGCGCCGATGGCGCCGAGGCGCGGCATTTCAACCGGTTGCTGATCGACGCCGGGCTGCTCAAGTTCTGAGCCGCCCGCTCGCCTGTCGGCCGTGGTTTGTGCATAGATGCACCGGCGCCCGGCCACACTGCCGCCGTCATGTTTGTCCGGATGGGCGGCCAGGCGGTTCGGCCGGGCCCAGGGAACCTGCCATGCGCCGTCGTTTTGCCACGCTCGATGTGTTCACCGACCGGCGCTTTGCCGGCAACCCGCTTGCGGTGGTGCTCGATGCCGAAGGGCTCGATACCGCCGGCATGCAGGCGGTCGCGCGCGAGTTCAGCCACCCGGAAACGGTGTTCGTGTTTGCGCCCGAGCAACCTCGTCACCGCGCCCGGCTGCGGATTTTCACGCCGGCGCGCGAGATGCCGTTCGCCGGGCATCCGACGGTCGGGACCGCGGTGTTGCTCGGCCTGCAGGATGCCCTGGCGGCCGGCGCCGAATTCGTGCTCGAAGAGGTGATTGGGCCGGTGCGTTGCACGCTCGGTGCGCCGGATGGCGGCGAGCGCGGCCACGTACGGTTTGCGATCCCGCAATTGCCCGCGTCGGCCGGCACGGCCGCGAGCGATGTCGCGATTGCGGCCGCGCTCGGCCTGGCGCCCGCCGATATCGGCTTTGCAAACTTCCGGCCGGCGCGCTGGTCGGCCGGCAACGTCTTCACCTTCGTGCCGGTGTCAGGCTTGGCGGCGATCGCCCGCTGCCGTCCCGATCTGGCCAGGTTTGACGCCGTATTCGGCGAGCGTGGCATGGCTTACGTGTTCTGCGGCGAGACGGTCGCGCCCGGCCATGATTTCCATGCTCGCATGTTCGCTCCAAGCGCGGGCGTCGCGGAAGATCCGGCGACCGGGTCGGCTGCGGCGGCGTTCGCCGGCGTGCTTGCGCGCGCCTCGGCACTGCCCGATGGCGAGCACGCCATCGCGATCGAGCAGGGCTACGAGATGGGGCGCCCAAGTTTGATCGGGCTGGCGGTCGTGACGGCGGGCGGCGACCTCGTTTCCGCCTCGATCGGCGGCGATGCCGTCGTCGTGACGCAAGGCACGATCGAGGCATGAGCGCCCGCCGCATGCGAAACGCCCGCTCATGAGCGATCTTCGCATTGCGCAGGTCGAGCGCTTGGAACTTGGTATCACGCCGCGCGCCTGGCCGTTTGCCGATGAGAACCGCCTTGCTATCGACCGCCATTTCGACGAACTCAGGCAGACCAAGCCGGCGCTGTTCAATGGACGGATCCTGCTGCTGCACGAGCACGCGCTCGCCGGTCCGGTGTTCCACGGCCGCTATTTCGAGACCGATTACGCGAGCTTCGTGGCCTGGCGGAGCTGGAATTATCCCGATCCGGCGATCCGAAACTGCTTTGCGCTCGGCGCGCTGCGCAGCTCTGACGGCGCCTTTCTGCTCGGCGTCATGGGCGCGCATACGCTCAATGCGGGCGCGATCTACTTTCCGGCCGGGACGCCCGACCAGGGGGACATTGTCGGCCGGACGGTCGATCTCGCCGGGAATATCTGGCGCGAGGTCGAAGAGGAGACCGGCCTTGGCCGCAACGCCTATGAGGCGCAGGACGGCTGGTACTGCGTGCTGGCCCCCCACCGTATCGCGCAGACCAAGATCCTGCATTCGCGCGACACCGCCGCCGTTCTGCGCGAGCGCATCATGGACTACCTTGCCCGCGAGCGTGAGCCCGAGCTCGCCGGCGTCCGCATCGTGCGCAGCGCCGCCGATCTCGACCCGATGATGCCGCCGTTCGTCACCGCCTTCCTTCGCCATGTCTGGAGTAGCGAGTCATGAATTCCGCAAAGATGCTCAAGAAATACCGGGTCGACGAGCCCGACCGGTTCCGGATCGCGTCGTTCGATTGCGCTGATACCGGCGGGCTCGATCTCGGGAAGGACGAGGTGAAGGCGAGACTCGCCGAGGACCTCGACCGGCTCGCTCACCTGCAGGAGCGGCTGTACGCCCACGACCAGTGGGCGGTGCTGATCGTGCTGCAGGCGATGGATGCGGCCGGCAAGGACGGCATCATCAAGCACGTCATGAGCGGCATCAATCCGCAGGGTTGCGAGGTGCATCCGTTCAAGGCGCCGAGCGCCGACGAGCTCGATCACGACTTTCTGTGGCGGGCGGGAATGCGGGTGCCCTCGCGCGGGCGGATCGGCATCTTCAACCGCTCGCACTACGAGGAGGTACTGGTGGTGCGGGTGCATAGGGAGTTCCTGGGACGCCAGAAACTTCCCGCGACGCTGCTGACGCCGGATATCTGGAAGAAGCGGTTCAAGAGCATCCGCGCGTTCGAACGGCATCTCGCCCGCAACGGCACGCTGGTGCTCAAGTTCTTCCTGCATGTCTCGAAGGAAGAGCAGCGCAAGCGCCTGCTCGACCGTATCGAGGAGCCCGCCAAACGCTGGAAGTTCTCCATCGGCGACATCGCCGAGCGCAAGCTGTGGGACAAGTACATGGCCGCCTACGAGGACATGATCCGCTCAACCAGCCGCCCGCATGCGCCCTGGTACGTGGTGCCGGCCGACAACAAGCCGTTCGCGCGCCTGCTGGTCGCCAGGGCATTGGTCGAAGCGCTGGAAGGCCTCGATCTCCAGTTTCCGCGGATCGAAGGCGCTGCCCTCAAGGAGTTGCAGACGGTGCGCAAGGCGCTGCTCGCCGAGCGCCGGTAGCGCGTTGGCCACGTGTGACCCGGGACCAATATCGCCGGCGCAAGCTATTGCACGGTTGCGGTAACCCGGCCTCGGCCCCGCGCGCGTTCAACGCAGCGGATGAAATCGCCAACGACTTCGATCTGATCGGCGTCGTCGGGGATTTCAATGTCGGCGAATTGGTCTTCGATCAAGATCAGCAATTCCAGGCGATCGAGCCAATCTGCACCGAGGTCACGACGAAAGTGCGCTTCGTTCGTGATACGCAGGACATCGACACCGAGATGCTTGGCGACCAGCGCGCGAATATCGCGAACGTCCAAGCCCTCCCGAGACGATATTTTTCTGCTGTCGCTCAGATTCCCCATGGTACCCCCCCGAATCATTGGGCGACCGATATTCGATCAAGCAAACCGTCCAGCAATGTGACGCAGCCTGAAACTGCCTGGCGCTGTTGCAAATATGTCTTCGCGGTGGGGGTTTGTTGCGGGGGTAATAGCGCTTTGAATTCACGTCTGTCTTGGAGCGACTGCGCCGCGGGTCGGCGTGGACGGCCCTGCCCGCGCCGGAATGTCGCATAGGCCGGCAGAACGCCATATCTGCCGGAATTTGTTGACCCGGAAGCTCAAGAGACGAGCCGCGCCATTGGCTCGCCCATCGCGCTTCGCCCGGCTTGCCTCCCCCCGGGCTCTTCCGCTACAAAGCCGCTGGCCCCATATGCGGTTAACGCGGAATTCACCTTGATCCGCGACCATCTGGGCCATGACGAGGGAAGCGATGCCGATCGCGCCGCGATATCCGCGCGATCAACCGGGGGGCCACCGCCCGGCCCGGCGCCGCCCTCATTCTCGGCGGGCTCCTGCTCCTTACGCGTCCCCTGAGGGCCGGCTGGGCGTTTGCGCCTGGGCACTCAGGGGTCGACCGAGCCACGGAACCCACGAGCGCCCATGTCGCAAAGCGGGCGCGAACGACGAGAAGGACCTTATCCCATGACCACGCCAGACCAAGTCCGAGCAGGACCGCGTCGTCATCTTCGACACCACCTTGCGCGACGGCGAGCAGTCGCCCGGCGCCACCATGACGCACGAGGAGAAGCTCGAAGTCGCCGAGCTGCTCGACGCGATGGGCGTCGACATCATCGAGGCCGGCTTCCCGATCGCCTCGGAGGGCGACTTCGCCGCCGTCCACGAGATCGCCAAGCGCACCAAGAACGCCGTCGTCTGCGGGCCTCGCGCGCGCCGGGCAGAAGGACATCGACCGCTGCCGGCGAGGCGATCAAGCCGGCCAGGCGCGGCCGCATCCACACCTTCATCTCGACCTCGCCGGTCCACATGAAGTGGAAGCTGCAGATGGAGCCGGAGAAGGTCTACGAGATGGTGATCTCGTCGGTGACGCGCGCGCGCAACTACACCGACGACGTCGAATGGTCGGCCGAGGACGGCACCCGCACCGAGCACGATTTCCTCTGCCGCTGCGTCGAGGCCGCGATCAAGGCCGGCGCCACCACCATCAACATCCCCGACACCGTCGGCTACACCGTGCCGGAGGAATATTTCGCGCTCATCAAGATGGTGCGCGAGCGGGTGCCGAACTCCGACAAGGCGCGCTTCTCGGCGCATTGCCACGACGATCTCGGCATGGCGGTGGCGAATTCGCTCGCCGGCGTGCGCGCCGGCATCCGCCAGATCGAATGCACCATCAACGGCATCGGCGAGCGCGCCGGCAACGCCTCGCTCGAAGAGGTCGTGATGGCGATGAAGGTGCGCAACGACGTGCTGCCGTACTGGACCAACATCGACGCCACGATGCTGACCCGCGCCTCGAAGCTCGTCTCGGCGGTGACCTCGTTCCCGGTGCAGTACAACAAGGCGATCGTCGGGCGGAACGCCTTCGCGCACGAGAGCGGCATCCACCAGGACGGCATGCTCAAGCACACCCAGACCTACGAGATCATGACGCCCGAGAGCGTGGGCGTGAAGCAGACCTCGCTGGTGATGGGCAAGCATTCCGGCCGCCACGCCTTCGTGCACAAGCTCGAGGAGCTGGGCTACAAGCTCGCCGGCAACCAGCTCGAGGACGCCTTCGTGCGCTTCAAGGCGCTCGCCGACCGGAAGAAGCACGTCTACGACGAGGACATCGAGGCGCTGGTCGACGAGGAGATCGCGCACGCCCAGGACCGCATCAAGCTGGTCTCGCTGACCGTGATCGCCGGCACCATGGGCCCGCAGTCGGCGACGCTGACGCTCGACATCGACGGGCAAGCACCAGACCGTGCAGTCGACCGGCAACGGTCCGGTCGACGCGACCTTCAACTGCATCAAGGCGCTGATCCCGCACGAGGCGGTGCTCGAGCTCTACCAGGTGCACGCGGTGACCGAGGGCACCGACGCGCAGGCCGAGGTGTCGGTGCGGCTCGCCGAGAACGGCCGCTCGGTCACCGCCAAGGGCGCCGATCCCGACACGCTGGTCGCCTCGGCCAAGGCCTATCTCGGCGCGCTCAACAAGCTCATGGTCAAGCGGCAGAAGGGCAGGCCCGAGCCGCTGATGTTGGAGCGCCGTCTCCATTCGACCGAGGCGGGCTGATCGCGCACGCGGCGCGGTCGCTACCTTCGACGACGCGCGGCCGGCCGAACGAACAGGTGCCGTCAGCCGACTTCGCGCTTCGCCTCCGCCAGGATCGGCGCGAGGTCACCGGGGCTCGGCGCGGCGCTCTCAGGCGCGCCGGCCCCGGCTGTCGACTTCGGCGGAGCGACTATTCGGTGCCGCCAGACGCCGGCGAAGAGCGCGACCGCGACCACGACGGCGACCGCGGCCGAGACCCGCATGTCGGGATGGAACATCGTCACGAACGAGACCGCCGCCAGCACGCAGCGTAGCGCAACGTCGACCGTCGCGTTCGCGTGGCAGCGCCCGAACATCGCAAACGTGATGCCGCAGCGTGCTGATCAGCACCAGGACCGTGTCCGCGATCTGCAGCCAGCCCGGGATTCACCACCATGTTCGGGCGGGTGAAGATGGCAAACGTCATCAGCGTGATCGGCGCGCAGATCTTCAGCGCCTCGTACATGGTTTTCAGGAAGGACGCGTTGGCGATCCGCGCCGAGACCGCGGCCGTGAGCGAGGTCGGCGGCGACAGTTCGCCCCAGACGGACATGCAGGAACACGAAGAAATGCGCGATCCAGGGATTGATGCCGAGCTCCTGCATCGGCCGCACGATGACGACCGCGCCGATGATGTAGGTCGCCGTCGGCGGCAGGCCGGCGCCGGCGAGCCAGCCGAAGATCCAGGCCATGAAGATCATGGCGATGATGTTCCAGG
Source organism: uncultured Alphaproteobacteria bacterium (assembly GCA_963755305.1). GTDB lineage: Bacteria > Pseudomonadota > Alphaproteobacteria > Rhizobiales > Xanthobacteraceae > VAZQ01. Next base: position 13,408 of record CAVWJL010000004.1, read on the forward strand.
CGCCGAGGTCGAGCAGCATCGCGCCCATCCGGTTGATGAAGCCGGTGACGGTGAACAGCCCGATCATGATGCCGAGCGTCGCCAGCAGGAGCGTCAGATAGGACGTCATCTCGGCGTGCGTCTCGATCGCGCGCCGGAGATTGCCGAACAGCGACTCGTTTTCGACAACGGGATCCTTGCGCACGTACTTGAAATAGAAGAAGGCCAGCGACCAGCAGGCCCGAGCATGAAGGCAGGCGGTGTAGAGCGCAGCGAGCAGTTCGCCCTTGCCGACGAATCCCATCAGATAGAGCAGGTAGAGCACGGAGGAGAAGAAGATCGTGGTCTTGACCTTGTCGTACAGCGGCACCTGCGGCTTATCGATCGGCGTCGCGCGGCAACAGCCGTACGCACAGCAGGTAGACCGCGGTGCCGACCGAAACGTAGTAGACGAACGCGAGCGCAAATCCGCGCAGCACCACGTCCCAATAGGGTACGCCGAGGAATTCCGACATCAGGAAGGCGCCGACCCCCATCATCGGCGGCATGATCAGCCCGCCCATGGAGGCCGAGGTCTCGACCGCGGCGGCAAAGGTGCCGCGGCACGCCGTAGCGCATCATCAGCGGAATGGTGATGGTGCCGACCACGGCGGCATTGGCCGAGCCGCTGCCGCTGATCATGCCGATCGCGCTCGACCCCAGCACCGCGGTCTGCGGGATCATCTGCCGCGACCGGCCGGCGATCAGCCGCACGACGTTGATCATCGCGCGCTGCGCTTCGAAGCCGTTGGCGACGCCGGCGAGCAGCAGGAAGGCCGCGATCAGCGTGAGCGCGAGCTGGCCGTAGATCCCGTAGATGCCGGTCGAGAGCTCGACCGTGCTCGACGTCACGACGCGGTAGAACGTCGTGCCGGGATGCCAGAAGAAATCGATCGGGCTGAGATAGCCCCACAGCGTGTAGACGACGAGGACGACGTTGGTCCAGAACAGCACGGGGTGGGCGAGCCGCGACAGCTCCATCACCAGCAGGAACATCAACAGTCCGACGATGAAGTCCTGCTGCGTGTAGGAGCCTTGCGCATAGATCGCGATCTCCTCGAACTCGAAATAGAAGTAGACGAAGGCATAGACGCAGATGCCGATATAGACGGCGACGATGATGTGGTTGGCGATCGGCGGCAGCCATTTGTAGAGATAGTCATCCTGGTACATGAACAGGATTTGCAGAATCAGCGCGATCGACATCAGGCGCGCGACCAGTTCCTGCGGCGCCGCCGAAGCCGGTGTAGAAAAACCAGACGAGCCAGACGAATCTGGATGAGCGCGAAGACGAACGTCACGTTCTTGAGCGTGGCGTGGGTCTTGAACGTATCCCGCGTCATGACATTCCCCCTCTACGAACGGCAGGCGTGGACCTTCCGCATGAGCCACGCTCGGCGCGGCTTGCGAACGGGATATCGTTCGTTCATCCGGCAACCGGTCTGCGCACGGATGGCGCCAAGCACGGGCCGCCACCGCCGACCGCTGGACCTTGGGTCTTTTTGCGCTTCTGTCGGCATCTCGAAATACACCGGGGCGGGAACCAGCGCCAGCGCGACGCGGTGCCCGCCCCGTGTGTGCCGCTCAGGCGATCAGCTCGCGCTGGCCGCGACCTTCCACTTGTCGTTCCAGGCCTTGTGCTCTTTCAGGAACTTGGCGAGGCCCGGATGCACCGGGATTTCCGGATTGGCGTTGATGCCCTGCACCTGCATGCCGACGAAGTCCTTCGCCATCGGCGTGAAGCCCGGGTCGACCTTCACCAGCTCGTCCTTCTTGTCATAGAAGGCCTTGACCATCTTGTAGACGAGTTCTTCCGGCATATCGACACGGACGTTGTAGCCGAACAGGATCGGCACGCCCATGAGCATCTTGGGGCCGACGTCCTTGCTGAACGCGCCCTTCGGATCGACTTCGACCACCGCAAGACCTGCCGCCTTGAGCTTGGCGACCTCGTCCGGGCATGGATTGACGACCCGGATGTCCATGCGGATCTCGGTCTCCTTCCAGTAGGGCGCGAGCGATTTGCCGGCGGTGGTGTAGGTCGACCGAGCCGACGATTGAGCCCTGCTCCAGCGCGTCGGCGTTCGACTTCAGATCGATCTGGACGTGCTTGAAGTCGTAGCCGAGCACCTTGTAGATGCGCTGCCAGTTCAGCCAGTTCTGAAGCCGGCCTGCGTGTAGAACACCGGCTTGCCGCTGAAGTCCTTCCAGCACTTGAACTTGTCGGCGTTCTTGGCCGACGTCGCCATCATCGATTCCATCGGATAGGCGTACCAGGTGTGTACGAGCTCGGGCTTTGTGGGCTTGTAGTCCTTGAAGCCGCCGACGCGCTCATGGAACTGGGTCATGCCGATGTCGGCCGTGTAGGCGATCTCGCCTTCGCCATTCATCACCGCCTTCATCGCGACGGTCGGGGAGGCATAGGGCTGTACGGTGACGGTGTATTCGCCGCCCAGCGCCTGCTCGACGATCTTCGCCATCGAGGCGGCAATGGTGTAGCCATAGGAGCCGACCTGTGACGTGGTCCACCGCAGCGACTTGCGTTGCTGGGCATCGGCCGGCTGCACGGCCGAGAGCGCCAGCACTGCGGCGAGGGCCGCGGCCGACGCGGTGATCGTGTAAGCAAGTTGACGCTTGGGCATTACTGTCCTCCTGTTGAATTCGATCTCGGGTTTTTGCCACCGCAGATTGCCGTTCGCGACCCGGCACATCGCCGCTCTTGGCCGGATCATACCCGAGCCTGCGGCGGAATGGGAACGCGTTGGAGTGGGACGACTTGCCGCCCCACCGCCCGACCCGTGTACGGACGTGCGCTGGCCGGATAGGGCCCGCCACGTTAATCATAAGGTGAATTCATGTAAATCCGCCCAGAATTGGCCATTGGAGCGATGTACATGAACATGACGAAACTGTAATCTTGGCTCGCGTAGTTGTTATCTAACAAAACTTTAACTTGCTCTGCGGTTCCGTTACATTTGTACTATCGCACTACGCTTGGAGAGTTGGAGGGATCGCAATGTGGAGAGGGATCGCAGTCGGTACGGCCGCGCTGGCGATTGCCGGGACTGCACTCGTCGCGCACGCGCAGACTCAACTCTTTCAGCCTCAGCGGCCGGGCGTTGACCGCCCGGCAATGCCGGGCGGAGCGCCGGGCACGTTCGCGCATTGGCAAATGAACGCGGAGGATGTCCGCGCATTCAATGAGGCGCGGCTCGCGGGCCTCAAGGCCGGGCTTGCCTTGACGCCGGAGCAGGAAAAGTACTGGCCGGCTTTTGAAACCGCAGCGCGCGAACTCGCCAAGCTGCGAAGCGAGCGCCGGGACGCGGTCCGCAACGCGCAGCCTGCCGCCGATCCGGCCGAGCGGCTGCGCCGGCGCGCCGACGCGATGTCGGAAACCGGCGCCGCCTTGAAGAAATTGGCCGACGCGATCGACCCGCTCTACAAGAGCTTCGACGATGGCCAGAAGCGGCGGTTTGCCATGCTGTCGCGATTTGGCGGGTCGCCCGGAATGGGCGGCCGGGGTGAGTTCCGCGGCCCGGAGGGCGGCAGGATGCGGATGCATCACGGCCCGCGTCACGGCGGCGGCGACCGGATGATGGAGGACGGAGATCACGACGAGAGGGGTGAACGCGATCTGTAGTCGCAACAATTTGGGCTAACGCCGGCGGTCGCACTCCCAGCCCCCCGACACGATCGCCGACGTACGGGAGCCGCCGGGTCCCCGCCCGGCGGCTTTCCCTTTTTTCGCCGTGTATGCGCATGCTTCCCTTGCTGGACAGGCTGGGGACCCTTTGCTACAGGACGCGCGCTCAAGCGGTTCACGCGGCGGCATTTCGGGCGCATAGCTCAGTTGGTAGAGCAGCTGACTCTTAATCAGCGGGTCCAAGGTTCGAAGTCCTTGTGCGCCCACCATCACTTCCCCCGACAGTGTCGGCAGTTGTCGAAGGTTCGGCGGAGCCCACCGTGCGGGGGGATTTCGGCTCGCACGGCCGGCTCGTACGGTGGCCCCATTTTGGCGCGCCCTTTCCCTTCCCAGGGACTGGGGAGCACGGGCGACGACAGACCGCAGTCGCGGAATTCGCCTCCGATGGTTCCGAAAGAACGTCTTCCAGCCTTGCGAACGAACGCGGCCCAACGACAGATGGGACGGAGCCCGCACTCTGCCGGAAGCCATGATCTTTGACTGATCGATGCCACCCCGTAAGATGCGGTCATTCGAAAAACCGGCGGTAATTCAGAAGCTCAGGAGTGGACGCTGGGACCTGCGGCGGAACTAGGGGAGACAGCATTCATGACATGGCACTTGGGTCGGGCCCTGGCCTTCGCTCTGCTTTTCGCGCCTCTCTCTGCCAGCGCGCAGGACTGGCCCGGCAAGCAACCGATCAAAATCGTCGTGCCGTTTTCAGCCGGCAGTGCGACCGACATCATCGCCCGCACCGTGTTCGATCAGGTCGGCAGGCAGATCAACCAGACCTTCGTGGTCGAGAATCGTGGCGGCGCCGGCACCACGCTCGGCGCCGGCATGGTGGCGAAGGCGGACCCCGATGGCTACACGCTGTTGGTCAATTCGACCTCGCATGTGGTGGTGGCGTCTACCTACGCAAAGCTTGCCTATAGCGTCGCCGACGACTTCGCCGGAATCTCGGAATTGGCCGACATTCCGTTCGTGATCGCGACCTCTACCAAATACAAGACGCTCAATGACTTGATTGCGGCGGCCAAGAAACCGGGAAGCAACATCCTTTACGGCACCGCGGGGGCGGGCAGTTCCGGGCAATTGTTCATGGAGCGCTTTCGCCTCGCCGCCGGCTTTCCGGCAACGCACGTGCCGTTTCGGGGCACGCCCGAGGGCATGAACGAGCTGATCGCCGGCCGCCTCGACATCTACCCCGCGCCGGCGTTGAACGCGCTGCCGCTCGCCAAGGATGGCAAGGTCCATGTGCTGGGGATCAGCGCCACCAAGCGCCTGGCCTTGATGCCGGATGTGCCGACGCTGGCGGAGGCGGGCTTGCCCAACGCGCTGTACAATTTTTGGGTCGGCGCGTTCGCACCGGCCAAGACGCCGAAGCCGATCGTCGATCGGCTCAACCGCGAAGTCGTCGCCGCGCTGGGACGCAAGGATATCGCCGACAAGATCCGTGCGCTCGGCGGCGAGGCCGCTCCGATGACGGCCGCCGAATTCGACGCGTTCGTGCGCAAGGAGATCGCGATCAACGCGGAAATCGTCAAGGCGTCCGGCTACAAGCCGCAGTAGCGCCGTCCGCTTGCCGGGTCCCTGATTGAGGCCCTGCAGGGGCGCGTCATGCCCCGGCAAGGATCGTCGCCGCTACCTTCTCGCCGATCATGATGGTCGGAATGTTGGTATTGGCGCAGGGCACCGACGGCATGATCGAGGCGTCGGCGACGCGTAGGGCCTCGACGCCATAAACCCGTGCCGACGGATCGGTGACGGCGCCGGGGTCGTCGCTTGCGCCCATCCGGCAGGTGCACGAGGCGTGCCAATGTCCGAGCACGGCGCCGCGAATCCACTCACGGCAGGCGCTGTCGTCGTTGGCGAGATCGTCGATGCTGGGCGCGTCGGCGATCAGCTTGTCGATCATCCAACGCCGCACCAGCGGCGACAATTCCATCGCCATGGCGCCGAGCCGGGTCTGCACCGCGTTGATCGGCTTGTGCACCGAAAGCCGGCGTGCCCAATCGCTGAGGCTGATTGGAAACACCTGCTCGATTGTCGCCCGCACCGAAGGATCAGCCTGCAGGCGGCAGATCAGGCGGACGCCCACCACCAGCCGCTCGAGATCGCGCGGGTCCGAGCACATGTTGAAGTCGATATCGAGCGGGCCCGATCCCCCCTCCGACGTGAGCTTCACTTCTCCGGTCGAGAACGAGCGGTTCACCCACAACATGATGAGGCCGAGCCGTTCCCCGATTGCGTGCCAGGCCGCCTTGTTGGCCGGGATGAGATACATGTCCCCGGGCGGGCAGCCGTCGAGACCGGATGACCAGCGCAGCCCGGCGAACATCTGCCGGCGCAGCGTCTTGGGCAGCCGCGCCTCGCGCTTGAGATAGACGCCGAAATTGACGCCCGGGTGCTCCATCAGGTGTTTGCCCACGCCCGGCCGGTCGGCCACGACCGCTATGCCGAGCGCCGCGAGCTCGCGTGCCGGCCCCACGCCCGATCGCAGCAGCAGTGCCGGCGACTGCAGCGCGCCGCCGGACACGATCACTTCCCGCGCGTGCAGGTCCATTGGCTGCCCGGCCCGGCGGGCACGAACGCCGACCGCGCGCGTGCCGTCGAACAGGATCCGCTCGACGTCCGTTTCCGCCATGATCGTGAGATTGGGCCGCCGCCGGACTTCCTCCGTCAGATAGCACCAAGCGGCGCCCATCCGCTTCGTATCGGTATGGCAGTAGGCGACCGCAGCGTAGCCGTCGGCGAATTCGGCGTTCTGGTCCTTGCGATCGCGCCACCCGTGCTTCTCGATGGCCGCGATGACGGCGCGCGCAAAGTTCGGCCAGCGGTCGGCGCTGTAGCGCTGCAGGTGGATCGGGCCGGTCTTGCCGTGGAGCGGGCCATCGAAGTCGGTGTCGGTCTCGAGCTTCTTGAAAAAGGGCAGCACGCTCTGCCAGTCCCAGCCGCGCGCGCCGGATGCCGCCCAGTGCTCGTAGTCTGACGGCAAGCCCCGCAGGGAAGCCATGCCGTTGATCGACGAGGTACCGCCGATGACACGGCCCTGATTGTAGAGGCGGCGCGGCCGCACATCCGGCGCGTTGCCGGGACGCGGCGAGAACCGCGCGACGACGTTCGGCCAGATGAAACTTGGGTTCGAATAGGCGGTGGCGGCATAGATATCGAGGATTTCCGCCGGCTCCTGGCCCGGCAGGTAGTCCTTGCCGGCCTCGATCAGCAGCACCCGGTTGCCGGGATGCTCGCTCAACCGCGCCGCCAGCACGGAGCCGGCGGAGCCGGCGCCGATGATCATGAAGTCGTACGATGCCATGGCCATTAAACGAAATCATCTACGGACATGGTGATGGGACGGCGATTTCGGGTAATGGTCCAACAACCCAGTGGCGTGGCGCGCTCAATCGCGCGGGACCGCAAGTTACCTTGTCTTCAAGCGTTCGATAAAGGCGACAAGGTAGTCCTTGATCTCCTGCCGGACCCCATTCAAGTCGGCCAGCACCGCTTGACCGTCGCTGCCGAAGACAAAGATCGGCTCGGTCTTGATGATCCGGGAATAGTCGGCGAGGAACTGGGGATTCTTCCACAACTCGGCAAAGGCCGTGCGCAGAATGCCCAGCGCCTCTTCGGACGCCTTCGGCGGCATCATCGCGACGCGGAACATCGCAAGCTGCGGGTTGGCGAAAGCGCGCAATGCCTCGTAGCTCATCTGTCCGGCCAGTTGCTTGCCCGGGAACACTTGGGCGTAGAACTCCTCGAACGTCTGCAGATCGGGCAGCGCCGGACTGCGCGGATACCCGCCGTTCTTGGCGCGCGGAGAGAGCTGCCACAGCGGGATTACCAGGTTTCCCATGGTCGGCTCGACCGAGGCGCGCCAGCCCGAGAGCGAGGAGTTGGCCATCTGCCCGATGTTCTGCAGTATCGCCGTTTCCACGTCCTTCAACCCGCGATAGGCGGGCACCGCCTGGTATTTGATCCCCAGGAGCTCGAGCGCAAGCGCCAAGTTGAGCGTGTTGGTGTTCTGAATGTTGAGCGAGAGCGCCTTGAAGTCCTTGGTCTTCATCAGGTCGGCCGCGATATGGACGCCGGGCGGCGTGTCCTTGCGCATGTAGACCACCAGCGGGCATTCCACTCCGGCGATCAGCGCGAAATCGGAATAGCGCGTGCGCATCGCGGCGTTGCCGAGAAGCTGATCGTTCATCGCCAGCGTGAAGAAGCCGATGGTGTCGCCGCTGGGCGACGCATCGCCGAGCTGATTGCTGCCGATCAGCCCGCCGGCGCCGCCGACGTTGCGGACGACCACGGTCGGGTTTCCGGGAATATGTCCCGGCAGGTGCTGCGCGACGATGCGGCCCTCGATGTCGGTCGGCCCGCCCGCCGGATAGTTGACGATCATGTTGATCGTCTTGCCCTTGTAGAACTGCGCCGATGCGCTCTCGGGAGCCGCCACGGCGAGCGCGATGAACCCTGCAGCCAAAAGCTTCAAGCGTGTCATGGATTGCTCCTTGCGTCGCGTTGTCAGGGCGTCACTATCGTCGTCCGGACCATTCCAGCACGTGTTGCTGGAAAAGGCCGCATTGCTCAAGGTGACTTTTATCAGCGAGAGATCGGAAAGTACGTCCCTAGGGCAGCTTCACCTTGCGCTCGTAGAAATTCCACAGCAGCGGAAACAACCGCGGATTGAACGTGCCCTCGGCGCAGTCGCGGGCCTCGTCGTCGCTCAGCGGGATGGCGCCGCCCATGATCTCGGCCTGAAGCTGGATCTGCGCGTTCTCCTCCAGAAATGTGCACGCGAAGAACGCCTCCTCTGCGCTCGCGCCGACCACCACGCTGCCATGGCCGCGCATTTGTGCGCAACGATGTTGGCCGAGCGCGCGCGACAGGTCCGCGGCCTGGCCATCGTTCACGACGAGGCGCGGATTGTTCCAGGTCGGAACGCCGCTGCAGAGGAACGAGCCGTGCAGGAACACCGGCTTGAGTTCCTTGCCGGCGATACCAAGCGCGCGCGCGTGCGGCGCATGCAGGTGCACGACGCACATGGCATCCGGCCGGTCGCGATGGATCTGCGTGTGGATGCGCCATTCGAGCGGGATCAGCCCGCCGGGATGCTCGATGATGGTGCCGTCGATGTTGTAGATGAACATCTGCTCCGCCCGCACCACGGTCTTGTCGGTCGAAGCGCCGGGGCTGATGAAGCAGCGGTCTGTGCCCGGAATGCGGACGGAGACGTGGCCGAACATCCCGATCGTGCCTTGCCAGTTCAGCATCCGCGTCAGGGTCGCGGCTTTTTCGCGCAACGATGCCTCATCGCTCATGAGTCGATTCACTTTCCCTAGATGCGATTGTCGTTGCTGCGGTTAATCTATTGCGACTTGGCCAGCCCCGCCTTTTCAATAAGTTTGCCCCAGCGGTCCATTTCCGATGCCAGGAATTTCTGCAACTCCGCCGGCGAAGACTTTTCGGCGACCGGAATGGTGCCGAGCCTGACCATCAGCGCGCGAATCTCCTGAGATTGTGCGACCTCGGTGATTTCCTTGTGTAGCCGGTCGATGATCGGTTTGGGAGTCGCGGACGGCGCGCAGATAAGGGTCCAGCCGACTGCATCGAAGCCGGGTACGCCCGCTTCCGCGATGGTGGGAACATCCGGCATGGCCGGCACGCGCGCTGTCGAGCTGACGCCGAGTGCGCGAACCTTGCCGGCGGCGATTGCGCCGCTGACGCTGCCGGCGTCGGCGAACATGACCGAGATATGCCCCGCGATTACGTCGTTGAGCGCCGGCGGCGCGCCGCGATACGCAACGCCGTTCATCTTGGTGCCGGTCATGGTCTGAAACAACTCGGCCGCCAGAAAAATCGCCGCGCCCGCTCCGCTGTGACCGAAATTGAGCGATCCCGGCTTCTGCTTCAGCAACGCGATCAGTTCGGATGCTGATTTCGCCGGTACGCTGGGATTGACCACCAGTGCGAGCGGCGTCCGGAACAGCAGTGCAACCGCCTGCAGATCCCTGAGCGTGTCGAACGGCATGTTCTTGACCAGAGCTGGATTGGCGGCGAGCGAACTTGCCGGCGCCAGCAGCGTGTGGCCGTCGGGTGTCGCGTTGGCGACCGCGGCGGCCGCGATGTTGCCGCCGGCGCCGGGCCGGTTCTCGATCACGACCGGCTTTCCGAGCCGTTCATATAGCTTTGGCGCGATGGCACGCATCACCACGTCGATACTTCCACCAGGCGGAAATGAAACGAGGAAGGTGATCGGGCCGGCCGGGAAACCCTGGGCCAACGCGCGAACACCGGACAGCGCGAGCGGGGCGGCAAGCGCCGGCGCAATTAGAACGGTTCGACGCGTGATCATTATTTGTTTCCTCCCGATGGCACGAGACTATATCCGCGGCCCGCGTCCGTATATGCCGCCGGCGCGGCTGCGACACTTGCTCCGGAACGGTAGCGGGCGTTGTAGGACCGCGCTACAGGCCGGTCCGGATTGCGAAGTCCGGCACTCGCAATTCATCCTTGTCGTACTTATGTGTGTTACAATCCAAGCCGTTGCGCTTCGTCGTGACAAGGGCTTTCCTCAGTTCGACTCGGCTGCGGTCCGAGCGGTTACCGCAATAAAATCTTGGGATCGAAACGACTCAGATCATGGCGCTGACTTTTCCAAATCAAAGCCGCTCCTTTGATGCGACGCGACGTGCCGTACGGTTTTGGGGGTATGACAGCGCGATGGAGGCATCGTTTTTCGTGACCGAAGATGCTTTGAAGCGCGTTCAACCGGACATGCGGTTCGACGAGGCTGGGCTGCTCGGTGCGTTTGATACGAATCGCGGCCTGATCTACCGGACCGCCGCCAAGGTTTATGCTCGTGGCCACAAAGGCTCTTACAACTTGGTGAGCACCGACTTCTGATTGGCGCTCTGCACTTGCGTTTCCGGCCCGCTGGTTCGGAGTGCCGTTTCTCGATCCTCAGCAGGCTTCGATCCCCCGACCACGCGCAAGCGAAGCGTGCCATGGGCGCATAACGTGCGCGCCTCTCATTCGATCACTTCGTCGGCGAGCGCGAGCAGCGTCGGTGGGATTTGGAGGCCGAGCGTTTTTGCAGTCCTTAGGTTGAGCACGAACTCGAACTTGGTGGACCGCATGACCGGCAGGTCGGCCGGCTTTTCGCCCTTGAGAATCCGCCCGGTGTAAATTCCAGCCTGACGGTAGGCATCGGTAATGCTGGATCCGTAGCTCATTAAGCCTCCGGCCACGGTGGCCTCGCGCCAGGCATAGCTTGCCGGCAGGGCATGACGCGCCGCCAACGCGACCAAACGGTCCCGATGCGAGGTCGTGAACGCGCCGGAACCGACGAGCAGCGCACTTGCCCCGCGCTGGACCAACGTTGTGAAGGCGGTCCCGATGTCGCGTTCGCTCCTGACATCGAGAACGATGAGTTGCTGACCGACCGCTTGCGCTGCGGCCTGCAAGTCGTTTCGCTCCGCTTCGGTATTGGAGCTGCTTAGGTTTGCCAGAACACCGATTGTTGTCGCCTTGGGCACGAGTTGGCGCAGCAGCTCCAGGCGCTTCGCCCCCAACACGGCGGCGAAAAAGACTACGCTCGTGACGTTGCCGCCCGGCCGGTTGAGGCTGGCGACGAGGCCACCCGGACCGGGTCGCTCCCAGTCACGAAGACGACCGGTATCGTCGTGGTCGCAGCCTTGGCGGCCAATGCCGGGGCGATGTTCCCGACGATCACGGCCACCGGCCGGCGAATCAATTCAGCCACCAGCGCTGGCAACCGGTCGAGTTGATCTTCCGCCGACCGGAATTCGATCGCGACGTTCCGGCCCTCGACGAAGCCTTCTTCCTTCAGGCCCTGGCGGAACGCGGCCACAAAGGGCGCCGAGTGGGCGAGGGTCGTGCTGCGGACAATCCCGATCACCGGCATTGCCGGCGGCTGCGCGTGGGCGAAGAGTGGCCACGCCGCCGCCGCGCCGCCGATCAGCGTGATGAAATCGCGTCGTCGCACTTGGCGCCCCGAGGATGCATGGGTTCACCGGCAAGGTAACACGCGGTAGCCGCGAGGACCACGCCTCCTCGGTCCGCGCGGGCCGCGGCGCGTGTCGCAAAAAGGAGCCTCCGCCTGGTTTGGCACAAGCGGCTTGTACGCGCGGCAAGGATGGGATTTGCGCGCCAGCCCGTCGCATGACGCCGGACCATCGATTGCGCTAGGATGCCGGAATCGTCACGGGCGGAGAACGGAATGAACGCGCGGCTGCCGACAACCCTGGTCTTCCTGCTGGCGGCAGCGGCGATCGGTGCGCAGGACGCCGCGGCGGAGGGCGCCCGGCGCCGCCCGGCTCCGACCGAAGATGGAATCTGCGCCGAATTGAAGACGCCTGCCGGCACCGACCAGTATTGCGTGAGCTCGGTATACCCGCACGACCCGGTGGTGCACCGTTTCAAATACGGGCCGGAAAGCCTGTTCGACCGGGCGATGGATACCGCCTGGGTGGAGGGCGCGCCCGGCCACGGCATCGGGCAATGGATCGTCATCGCGTTCGACCAGCTCCGGCTGGTGAAGTCGATCGAGATCAGCAACGGCTACAACAAGGACAGCGACATCTACGAAAAAAACAGCCGCGTGCAGGAGATCAAGGTCGAATTCTCGGAGCGGCAGAAGCGAAACGTGGTGCTCAACGATACCGGCACGACCCAACCGATCCCACTGCCGAAGGATCAGCCGCTGAAGGCGTATTGGATCAAGTTCACGATCGAAAGCGTATATCCGGGCAAGAAGTGGGAGGACACGGCCATTTCGGAGTTGCACGTTGTGTCCGAACCGGTCCAGCCGTGAGCGGATTCGAATGCGTCGCGCGGGCTTGGCGTGCGCCAGTGTCATGATGGGTGTCATGACCGACCTTGTCTCGGATATGCCGGCCGGTTGGGGACAGGGTCCCGCCATGCCGAAGGAATTCGTCTACCTGCGCGACATCGATCCCGCCATCATGCAGGACGTGCGGTATGCCGGAGCGGACAATTTCACCGGCAAGCCGGTGCCGGGCTACGAGGCGGCGGAATGCATCCTGCTCGCGCCGGTGGCGCAGGCGCTGAAGCGGGTGCAGGCCGATCTCGCGCCGCAAGCTCTGTCGCTCAAGGTCTACGACTGCTACCGGCCCCGGCGCGCCGTCGAGGCCTTTGTGCAATGGGCGAACGACGGCAGTGAGGATGCGCCCGGCAGGCGCTTCCATCCGCGCCTGAACAGGCGCGACCTGCTCGCGGCGCGGTTCATTTCCCCGGCCTCGGGCCACTCGCGCGGCATCGCGGTCGACCTGACCCTTGTCCAACTGCCCGCCAAGCCGCAACTTCCGTTCGATCCGCAGCGGCGCTACGGCGCCTGCGACGGGCCGGTCGCGTTGCGCGCTCCGGACAACTCGGTCGACATGGGAACGGCGTTCGACTGCTTCGACGCCAGGAGCAACACCGCCCATCCGGACATTTCACCGGAGCAAAGACGCTGGCGCATGACCCTGGTCGCCGCAATGGAACGGCACGATTTCAAGAACTACGCCGGGGAATGGTGGCATTTCACCTATCAGATGGCGGGAGCGGCGGACCTGACGGCGTACGACTTTCCGATTGTGGCGCGCCCGCGCGCAGGCCGCGCCGAGGATGCGCACAAGTAAATCAAGATGGCCAGCAGCGAGACCCCGCCATCAGGCGAAGAGCAGGCGACGGGCCAGGCCGACAGGCCGGCGGGCGACACGACCCGGGTCTTCGTCTCCTATTCGCGCAAGGATTCGGAGTTCGCGAACTGGCTGCGCGACGGGCTTGCGGAACACGGCGTCGAGGTCTTTCGCGACATCGACGACACGCTCCCGGGCGAGGAATGGTGGCGGCGCCTCCAGGGCCTGATCGGCAAGGCCGACACGATCGTATTCGTGCTCAGTCCGAACTCCGCGGCGTCGACGGTGTGCCGGGACGAGGTCGCCTACGCACAGCGCTTGAACAAGCGCATCTTCCCGGCCGTGATCGCCGATGTCGACTGGGCCTCCGCTCCCGACGGTCTCGCCAAGATCCACAGCGTGTTCTTCAACGACGCCGGCGCGCGGGCGGCCGCGCTTCGGCAGCTCGTCGCCGCGCTCGCGACCGACATCGACTGGATACGCGAACACACGCGACTGGGTGAGCTCGCCGGCCATTGGGACGCGCACAAGCGCCGCTACGCCGACCTGCTGCGCGGGAGCGCGCTCGATGCCGCGGAGCATTGGCTCACCCAGCGGCCGAAAGGCGCGCACGCACCGACCAATCTGCACCAGGAATATATCGGTGCGAGCCGGCTGGCGGCGCGCCAGCGCGCGCGCATCCTGATGGCCGCCTCGGTGGCGGTCGCAATCGCCACCTCCGCGCTCGGCGCGGTCGCCTACTGGCAGAAGCTGGAGGTGCAGCGCAGCGAGCGCGAGCTGTTGCTCGAGAATTCCCGCATGCTGACCGAGTTCGCCAACCAGAATCTGCGCGACGGCGATTCCGTGACCGCCGTACTGCTCGCGGCCGAAGCGTTGCCGGCCGGCGACGAGAAGGCTGCCCGGCCATACTACCCGGTGGCGGAGTTCGCGTTGCGCAGGGCGTTGCGCGCGCGGCAGGAGCGGCTGGTGCTCGGCGGCAGCCCGTTCATCACGCGGGCGGCGGTGTTCAGTCCCGACGGCAGGCACATCCTGACCGCCAAGAACGACGGCAACGGACTGGTCTGGGACGCCGTCGCCGGGAAACTGCTCGCCACGCTGCGCGGCAAGCCCCGGATCGGCGCGCGCACGGCCAGCTACAGTCCGGATGGCGGGTTGATCCTGATCGGGGACGACGATGGAATCGCACGTTTGTGGGACGCCAAGACTGGCAGCCTGCTGCGGCAGATGAAATCGCCCAAATCGCTGCGGGTGGCGATCTTCAGTCCGGACGGCGGCAGCATCCTCACGGCGGGCCTGGATAAATCGCCTGGCGTCTGGGACGCTGCGACCGGCGAACTGAAATTCCGCCTGGAGGGTCACAAACAGGGGATCGAGGGCGCCGCCTTCAGCCCGGACGGAAGAAGGATCGTCACCGCCTCCCTCGACAGGACCGCGCGCATCTGGGACGCGGCGACCGGCCGCGAACTGGTGAAGCTGGCCGGGCACGAGGGGAAGATCGAGAGCGCGGTTTTCAGTCCGGATGGGCAACGCGTCCTGACCGGCTCCGACGACCGGACGGCCCGCATCTGGGACGCGGCGTCAGGCAGCGAGCTCGACGTGCTGTCCGGCCATGCCGCCGCGGTCCTGTTCGCGGCGTACAGTCCCGACGGCCGGCGCATCGTCACGACCTCGCGCGATACGACGGCCCGGCTCTGGGACAGTCAGATCGGGCGGGGCGGTCTTGAGGGGACCAGGACCCAGACGCTGTTCGGTCACACCGATTACGTCCAGCGGGCGGCCTTCAGCAACGACGGCAAGCGGATCGTCACGGTCTCCAACGACCAGTCTGCGCGCATCTGGGACGTCGCGACCGGCGCGCAGGTGGCCGTGCTCAGAGGCCACCTGGCGCTGATTGTCGGCGCCGTCTTCAGCCGTGACGGCAAGACCGTCCTCACCGCGTCCGAGGACGACACGGCACGGACCTGGGATGTGCTGCCCGAGCCCGACTACGCCGTGTTCGGCGATCATCCGGACGAAGTCGGCTTTGCCGCCTTCAGCGCCGACGGCACACGTCTGGTGACGACGTCCGAGCTCGAGGCGGTGATCTGGAACGTCGCGACGGAACAGCGGGCTGCGGTTCTCAAAGGGCATGAGGACAACGTGGTCTCGGCGGCGTTCTCGCCGGACGGCAAGCGGCTGGTTACCGCCGCCCACGATGGCAGCGCACGGCTATGGGAGGTGGACACCGGACGCGAACTCAAGACGCTCGCCCGCAAGGACGACGACAGTGACGTGCGCAGCGCCGTCTTCAGCCCCGATGGGCTTACGATCCTGACGGCCTCGAAGAGCGGATCGGCAACCCTGTGGGACGGCACGAGCGGCGCGAACATCCGCACCTTCAAGTCCGACGGCGCCGCGCTTTTCGGCGCCGCATTCAGTCCGGATGGACGGCAGGTCGTCACCGCGTCTGCCGACCGCACCGCCCGCATCTGGGACGCAGCGTCCGGCAAGCAATTGGCCGTCCTGACCGGACACTCGGGCGACTGCAGGAGCGCAGCCTTCAGCCCGGACGGCAGCCTGGTGGTAACCGCCGGCGACACGACCGCACGGTTGTGGAACAGCACGACGGGCGCCGAAATCGGCACCTTTTCCAAGGGAGCGAACGTCCTCAACGCGCGATTTTCTCCCGATGGGCACGGCATCCTGGTGCTGACCGACCGTCCGCCCTACGTGTGGGTCTGGGATCGCAACAGCGGTGAGACGCTGGCGCTGACCGGGCACAAGGACCCGGTTGCCCATGCCGCCTTCAATGCCGACGGTCGGCGAATCGTGACGGCGTCTTTCGACGGCACCGCGCGGTTGTGGGACCGGGACACCGGCGCGGCCGTGGACGAATTCCGGGGACACCGGAAGCGGGTGCAGCATGCCGCCATCAGTCCCGACGGGCGGCGCATCGTGACGGCTTCCGCGGACGGCACCGCCCGGCTGTGGCGCGCCTTCGTGTCGACGCCCGCGCTGCTGGATTTCGCCCGGCGCGATGCTCCGCGATGCCTGACGACGGGGCAGCGCAGCAACAAATACGGCCTCGGGAATACGCCGCCCGCCTGGTGCAGCCGGCTGCAGAAATGGCCGTTCGACCGGGCGAACAAGATCGCGACGAGCCATGCAAATTGACCCCTTGTGCGAAAGCATGGGATTGGGCCTGATGGGCCGCTGCCCCGCATCGTCTGATGGCAGCACGGCAATGGGTTCGCCCGAAACCGGAGTTGAGGAATGCGACTTGGCTATTTCACCATGCCGGTGCATCCGGTGCACCGGAACTGGACCGAGACGCTGAAGGAGGACCGCGAGGCCATCATCCTCGCCGACAGGCTCGGCTTCCACGACGCCTTCATGGGCGAGCACCTGACCGACCGCTGCGAGAACGTCACCAACAGCATGATGTTCAACGCCTCGCTGATCACCGACACCAAGCAGATCAAGCTCGCGACCGGCACCACCAACCTCTCGCACATGCACCCGGTGCTCATTGCCCAGCATGCGGCCATGTTCGACCACATGTCCGAGGGTCGCTTTATTCTAGGCGTCAGCGCCGGCGCGCTCACCTCGGACGCGGAGGCGCTCGGCATCCTGGACGAGGATCGCAACAAGATGTTCGCCGAGGCGATCGACGTGATCCTGGCGATCTGGGAGCGCGAGCCGCCTTACGACATCGATTTTCCCGACAACCGCTACAAGGTCACGACCGCGCGCTCGCAGTCGCTGCCGATCGGGGTCGGCTACATGGGCAAGCCCTATCAGCAGCCGCGGCCGGAGATCGTCGGCACAGTGGTGGCGCCGTTTTCGCCCGGCGTCGTGCTCATGGGCAGGCGCGACTTCCATCCGCTCTCGGCGAACTTCCTGCTTGCCAAGCACCTCAAGTCGCATTGGGAGAACTACAAGAAGGGCAGGGCCGAGGCGGGCGCCGAGGCCAAGGTCGCGGACTGGCGCATCGCGCGCGCGATCTGCGTGGCGGACGACGACAAGGTGGCGGAGCGCTACGGCCGCACCGACCCCGACAGCCCCTACAAGTTCTACTGGAGCCAGATGTGGGCCAAGATGAAGCGCGGCAAGCGGCTCTACGTGTTCAAGAGCTACCGGGAGCAGCCGGACGACGAGATCACGCTCGACTACGTGGAGGATCACTGCACAATCCACGGCAGCGTCAACAGCGTGGTCGACCAGATCCTGGCGCTGCGGGAAGAGACCGGCGATTTCGGCGAACTGGTCTATGCCGGCATGGACTGGGTCGATCCGGCACTGGGCAAACGCTCGATGCAGCTGTTGGCCGAACAGGTCATGCCGCGGGTGAATGCGGCGATCGGCAAGTCGGCGGCTGCTTGATCCGCCCGCCGCTCAATAGGCGGTGAGCCCGCCGTCGACCAGCAGCGTGTGCCCGGTCACCGAAGCCGCGCCCGGGCTTGCGAGATAAACCACGGCGGCGGCGACTTCCTCCGGCGTGGCGAAGCGGCCGGTCGGAATGCGCGACAGCATGTCGGCGCGCACCTTCGGATCGCTCAGCATCTCCTGCCGCGACTCGGTCAGCACGGTGGTGGGCGCGACCGCGTTGACGCGGATGTTGGCGGCCGCCCATTCGATCGCCAGCATGCGCGTCATCTGGATCAGCCCGGCCTTGGAGATGCCGTAGACCGCGCGCTGCGGAATGCCGATCATGCCGTGGGTCGAGGCCATGCTGACGATCGCGCCCGGCCGCTTGCGCGCAATGCAAGCGCGGCCGAACAGCTGCGACAGGAAGAACGCGCCCTTGAGATTCGTGTCGATCACATCGTCCCATTCCGCATCGGTCACGTCGATGCTGGGCCGCACCAGCGCGCGTCCGGCGTTGTTGACCAGCAGGTCGAGCTCGCCCAGGCCCGCCAGCGCACGCTCGAAGGCGGTCGCGATGCTCGCCTGCGAGCGCAGGTCGAGCGCGACCGGGATCACCTTGCGCCTGGCGACGTCGGGGTGCGCCAGCGTGGTCTTGATCATCGCAATGTCGAGTTCGGTGAGCGCCAGGTCGTAGCCTTCGCGCGCGAGTGCGACGGCGATGGCGCGGCCGAGCCCGGCCGAGGTTCCGGTCACGAGAGCGGTGCGAGACTGATCCACGTTCCATCCTTCATGCTGTGATAGCAGGCCTCGGCGAACTGTACGTCGCGGATGCCGGCGGCGAGGTCGGCCTGCATCGGCTCGCCGGCGGCGACATGGCGCAGGAAATTCTCCCAGCCGGCGCGGTAGGGATTCTTGAACGGGCCGGGATCGTCAACCTCGCTCCAATGGCTGCGGTAGTCGATGCCGGCATCCCTGGCGATGCTGAAATGCCGGGTCTGCGGTGTCCCCGCGCCGACCATGGTCCAGCAGCGATGCAGCCCGGCGATGGCCGAGCCCTTGGTGCCGTCGATCTGGAAGGTGAGGAGGTCGTCGCGGCGCACCCGTGTCGCCCAGGAGCTGAGGATCGTGCCGGTGGCCCCGCTTGCGAGCTCGATCAGGGTCGACGCGCTGTCCTCCACGTCGACCGAATAGCGCGTGCCTTGCTCGTCGATCCGTTCCGGGATCGCGGTCGACAGGGCCGTCACCACGCGGCGCATGGGTCCGAGCGTGTTCTCGATCACGTAGCGCCAGTGCGGATACATGTCGAGGATGAGCCCGCCGCCCTCCCTGCGCTTGTAGTTCCAGCTCGGCCGCTGGCCCGGCACGTCGGTGCCGTCGAACACCCACCAGCCGAACTCGATGCGGAAGCCGACCACGCGGCCGAAGAAATCGGAAGCCGCCAGCCGGGCGAGCTTATCGAACCCCGGTAGCCCGAGCTTGTCCTCGACCGCGCCGTGCTTGACGCCGCGCGCCCGCGCCGCTTTGAGCAGCGCGAGGCCGTCCGTCACCGTGGTCGCGACCGGCTTCTCGGAATAGATGTGCTTGCCGGCGGCGATCGCCTTGCCGAGCACGCCGGCGCGCTGCGGCGTCGAGGCGGCATCGAAAAAGATCGCATAGGCGGGGTCGGCAAGCGCCGCGCCGAGGTCGGTAGTCCAGTCGGGAATGCCATGGGTGCGCGCGACCGCGGCGAGCCGCTCGGCATTGCGTCCGGCGAGCAGCAGTCTAGGCATCACATGCCGGTCGCCGACGACAAGTCCGCCCTCGTCGCGGATCGGGACGAGCGCGTTGGCCAGATGCTGGGTCGAGGCGATACGGCCTGTTGCACCGTTGATGATGATCCCGATGGTCTCGGCGGCCATCGCTTGCTCCGGGCGCTCGCGGCGGCGGGTGAGGGGAGATCGTTGCGGGCGGCCGACTATGCTATGCCGGTCGGGTTCAAGTCCACGTCCCGGGAAGACGTAAGTGCCCCGCCACATCGTCTGCCTCACATTCGACTTCGACACCCAGGCCGGGTTCATCGCGCGCGGCATGACGACGCCGACCCCGCTCTCGCGCGGCGAGTTCGGGCTCATCGGCGCAAAGCGCATCCTGGCGCTGATGAAAGCGAGCGGCATCCGCACCACCTGGTTTGTTCCGGGCTTCACCATCGAGAGCCATCCGGCTGCCTGCGCGGCCGTGGTCGAGGGCGGGCACGAGATTGCCCACCACAGCTGGGCGCATGTGCCGCCGGCGCAGCAGAGCCGGTCGGAAGAGGAAGCCGATCTCGTGCGCGCCAACGAGGCGATCGCCAGGCTCTCCGGGCGCCATGCGCGCGGCTACCGCTCGCCCACCTGGGATTTGAGCGAACACACGATCGATCTCCTGCTCGCGCACGGCTTTCGCTACGATTCGAGCCTGATGGGCGCCGACTATTGGCCTTACCGGGCGCGCCGTGGGGACCGCGTGGACCTCGGGCAGCCATTTCAGCCGGGCGAAACGACCTCGCTGATCGAAATGCCGATCAGCTGGTCGCTCGACGACCACCCGCATTTCGAGTTCCTGCGCACCCCCGCCACGGTGATGCCCGGCCTGCAGTCCGCGCGCACGGTGATGGAGAACTGGTTCGACGAATTCCTGTACATGCAGAAAACCGTCGACTGGGGCGTGCTGACCTACACGATGCATCCCTACGTGATCGGTCGCGGCTACCGCATGCTCGCGTTCGAGGGGCTGCTGCAGAAGCTCCTATCCGCTGGCGCGGTATTCATGAGCATGGAGGAGGCCGCGGCGGAAGCGCAGGCGCGGTTCTTCGACGGCGCCTAGTTCTCGCCGTCGACGGCAAACGCCACATACTCGTTGGAGCACGGCGGCCCGTTGGCCACGTGCATCACCCGCGCATCGAGGTCGATGAGCACGGCACCGACCGTCATCGTGCGCTTGGCGAGCGGTTGCTTGAGGTCGGGATGGCGGCAGATGCCGTAGGGCGCGCCGACATGGTCGGCGGCGGCCGCGCGCATATGGTCAAACGATATCGCGCCGCGATGCTGGCCCAGGAGCGATCGCATGCGGTCGGCGCGGTGGAGCGTGTTTGGAGCGAGCTTCTCCAACAGCGATTCGCCGTGGCCCGGCGACAGGAAATGGTTCGAGTGGGTGACGATGCCGTCGTCGGGATAGAGATAGCTCACATAGTCGGGGCTGGCCTCGATGTTGACGATGTCGCCGCCCCCCTTGCCGACGACGAAATTGGCCGAGCAGGTGCGCGGCGCGTTTTTGATCGGCCGCAGCGCACCCTCGAAATAATCGGCATCGAGAATCTCGCGGCAGCGCATGTGGAACGGCTTCTGGTAGGGATGGCGCCCGTCGTGGCTCGATGCCAGGCCGTTCTCGACCAGGCCGATGCCGAATTCGTTGACGCCCATCTTGCCGCCGGCGATTCCCGCCTCGGTCAGGCATACGAAGCTCGGCTTCTTCTTGCGCCTGACCCGCAGCACGAAGGTGCGTCCGTGCACGCCTTCGAGCCAGTCCCAGTTCTGTCCGAGCCAGGCGTGGCGATCGGCTGTGGCCGACGGCAGGAGGCCGAAGGTGGTGCAGCCGTCGGTGCCGGCCGCGAGCATCTCCTCGACCTTGCCCGCCTTGGCGTCCTTGCCGAACAGCGTGAAGGCAAGCTCGTAACGTGCGTTGAGCAGCGCGATGCTCTGCTCGCTCTGCTCCGAGCCTTCGCGCGATGCCGGCCATCTCCTGGGCGTAGCCGGGATTCTGCCCTTGCATCGCCGCGAGCCAGCGTTCGGCCTCGGCGTAGGCCGCGTCACGGCTGAGCCCCGAGGCCGCAAACCGGCGCAGGTAAGTCGCGATGTTGTCGGCGATCTCGCCGGCAAACCGACGGCCGTGCGCGAGCCCGCAGGCGTGCGGTTCTCCCTCGGTCGTGAGCGATGCAATGACGGTCATCGGGTTTGCCGCTGCCAAGCTATTGGTTTCGCCGCAAAATCCTACATCGCCGCAAGGCCGACGGACAATGTCGGCGTGGGTCCGCGGTGCCTGAAAATTGGCCGCCATCGCCGCGCCCGATCGTCAGGCCGGTGCTCAAGTACCGGCGGTCCGCTTCGCAAGCCGCGCGATCTCGGCATGATGGTTGTCGAAATAGTGCCGGAACCAGAACGCGAACGCGTCGGGCTGCTGCCGGAGGCGCCGCGCAATTGTATCGACGGACAGGCTTTCGACATTGGCGACTTCGGCCGGGTCGGGCTGCGGATTGCCCTGCAATCGGCCGAAATAGACGTAGACGAATTCGTTCTCCTGCATGCCGTGGTCGAGCGCGGTCCGGTAGCGCGTGAAGAAGCCGAACGACAGCGCGCTCGTCACGCCGAGTTCCTCGTTGAGCCGTCGGCGCGCGGCCGAGACGGTTCGCTCGCCCGGGCGCGGATGTCCGCAGCAGGAATTCGCCCACAGCCCGCCGGAGTGATATTTCTCGAAGCTGCGCTGCTGGAGCAGGATCCGCCCGCCCTGGTCGACGATGAAGATCGAGAACGCGCGATGCAGCAGACCGGCCCTATGCACGAGGGTCTTGCCGGCGGTACCGGTCGCGCGGTTGCCCTCGTCGACCAGAATGAGCTGTTCTTCAGCCATCAGCCCTGATCCCGTTCGGCACTGCGATCCGGCGAATGCAGCGGATTGATCGAGGCCGGGTACTTTTTGCGCATCGCATCAGGCCTTGACCGTTTTTCTCAAGTCCTTCACCCGCACCGCCTTGCCTTGCGAGCGCGGGACCTCGCCCGGCGCCTTGAGCACGACATCGCAGGTGACGCCCACCATCGCCTTGATGTGATCGCGCACCTGGGTCGCCATCTTCGCGACGAACGGCTCGTCGCGCGGGGCAGGGGGCATCAGTTCGACCTCGATCGTCATGGCGGCCATCGGGCCGTCCTGCGTGAGAACGATCTGATAGTGCGGAGCAAGCCCCGGGAAGCCGACCAAGTGGGCCTCGACCTGGGACGGATAGACGTTGACGCCGCGGATGATCAGCATGTCGTCGGTGCGGCCGGTCACCCGCATCATGCGCGCGGTGGGTGCGGCCGCAGACGCAGGGCTCGCTCGATCAGCCGCGTGATGTCGCGGGTGCGATAGCGGAGCATCGGCAGCGCTTCCTTGGTGAGCGTGGTGAGCACGAGCTCGCCGCTGTCGCCCGGGCGTACCGGCTCGTCGGTGTCCGGATCGATCACCTCGCAGAAGAAATGGTCCTCCCAGATGTGCAGTCCGTCCTGCGCCTGATGACACTCGGTGGCGACACCGGGGCCGATGATCTCCGACAGGCCGTAGGTGTCCATCGCCTTGATGCCGAATTTCGCCTCGATATCGCGCCGGATCGCCTCCGATCCAGGGCTCCGCGCCGCAGGCGGCGTAGCGCAGCGACAGCTTGCGCAGGTCGATGCCCATGCCGTCGGCGACCTCGGCGATATTGAGCGCATAGGAGGGCGTGGCGCCGAGGAACTGCGCGCCGAAGTCGCGCAGCAGGATCACCTGGCGCTCGGTGGCGCCGCCCGAGACCGGCACCGTGGTCATGCCCAGCCGCTCGGCGCCGTAGTGGAAGCCGAGCCCGCCGGTGAACAGCCCATAGCCGAAGGCATTGTGGAAGACGTCGCCGGGCTTAGCCCCCATGCAGACAAGCGAGCGGGCCATCAGGTCCGACCAGAGGTCGAGGTCGGCCCGGGTGTAGCCGACCACGGTGGGCTTGCCGGTCGTGCCGGACGAGGCGTGAATACGGACGATCTGCTCGCGCGGGACGGTGAACAGCCCGAACGGATAATTGTCGCGCAGGTCGGCCTTCGCGGTGAATGGAAAGCGCGCGATATCGGCGAGCGTGTTGAGCCGGCCCGGGGTCACCCCCGCGGCGTCGAATTTCTTGCGTACATGCGGGACCTTGGCGTAGGTGCGCTCGAACGTGTCGCGCAGGCGCGCAAGCTGCAACGCCGCAAGATCGGCGCGCGACATCGTCTCGGCCGCTCGCTCGTACATGGCGCCTTCCCGGTCGTGCGCGGTATCAGACATGCTCGTGCTGCTCTCGGTCCACCGGTTGCCGTCCGCGTCTCATGTGACCTTTGCGGCTGCGTATTTCGCGGCCTTCGCCTTGAGGCGCTCGAAGGTCTTGGCCTTGTCGACGACGAAGCGCGCATGCGTGCCGCTGCACACTTGGTCCAGCTCATCCTTGACCGCCACGTCGAACAGCACCTTGCGGCCTTCCACCGCGGTCACCGTCACGGTGATCTCGGCGGTCATGCCCAGCAGGGTCGGCGCGAGATGCTTGACGTTGACTTCCATCCCGACCGAATCTTCGCCCGGGTCGGCGTGTTCGACGATGAGGCTGCGGCAGGTGTGCTCGATGTCGAGGATCATGGACGGCGTCGAATAGGTGCGCGCCTCCGCGCCCATGAAGCTGATGGTGCGGCCCTGATCGACGACAATGCGGTTCACCCGTGAGACCCCGGGCCGAAAGCTTGATTTCATCTGGTTCCTCTCCGCAGTCCGTATAGCCACAATGGGGAGGCCTTCGCCACCGTTGGGTCTTCAGGGCGCGCGCCTGGCCCTATAATAGGCGCGAGCCCCAGGAGCGTCACGATGACCGCAGCAGATGCCCGAACCACCGAAAGCCTCAAGGCGGCTGGCCTCGCCGCCAAGGACGTGAGGGCTTGGCTGCAGGCGGAGCCGGGCGGGACGACCGACTTTCCCGCCGATCGCAAATCCTTCTCGAACTATTGGCGCAGCGCGACCCGGCTGATCGGGCAATTACCCCCGCCGGCGCGCCGCAATGAGGGCGAGCGGAACGCGGCCGGCACGATCCAGGACAGGGCGCGGGCGGCCCGCGTGCGGTTTCTGCGGAGCCATGTCGATGCGGTCTATGACGCGTTGACCGTTCGGCGCTCGCGGTTTGTCCGTATCGAGGACCTGGCGATCCGGGCCGCCGGCGTGGTTGCGGGCCTGGTCCCGACCGCGCAGGAGATCGCGGCCGAGGAGGGGACGCCGCAGCGCGACAAGGAGGGGCTCGAAATCGACCAGGGCCTGTTCCTCGCCGCCGTGCTCGGCAGCGCGCGCTCCGGCCGTCACCTGTGTCATGCCATGCTGCTACCGCGGCCGGAGGCCGAAGATCTGCTGCCGAAATTCCGCAAGGACGGGCGCATCGAGCTTGCCGGCGCCTCGGTGCATCGCGCCGGCAAGGCCGCGGTGGTCACGCAGAACAACCCGCGCTTCCTCAACGCGGAGGACCAGACCTCGCTCGACGGGGCGGAAATCTGCGTCGATCTCGCGCTGCTCGACAGCGCGTGCGAGGTCGTAGTGATGCGCGGGGCCGTGGTCGAGCATCCGAAATACCGGGGCCGCCATGTCTTCGGCGCCGGCATCAACCTGACGCACCTCTACCACGGCCGGATTCCGTTCGTGTGGTATCTCCAGCGCGACCTCGGCTACGTGAACAAGATCTACCGCGGGCTCGCCTTTGCGGACGACGCGCCGCCCGATGAGTTCGGCGGGCAGACCATGGAGAAACCCTGGATCGCGGCGGTCGAGGCGTTCGCCATCGGCGGCCACTGCCAATTGCTGCTGGTGATGGACTATGTCCTCGCCGAAAAGAGCGCATTCCTCACGCTCCCCGCCCGCAAGGAAGGCATCATCCCGGGCGCGGCCAACATGCGGCTGCCGCGCTTTACCGGCGACCGCATCGCCCGCCAGGCGATCCAGTACGAGCGGCGGATCGAATGCGACAGCCCGGAAGGTCGCTTGATCTGCGACGAGATCGTCGAAACCGGCGGGATGGATGCCGCAATCGAGCGGGTCATTGCCGGGCTGACGAGTTCAGGCGTGGTGAGCGCTGCCAGCAACCGGCGTGCGTTCCGCGTCACGCAGGAGCCGTTCGACACGTTCCGCAACTATTTCGCGGTCTACGCGCGCGAGCAGGCCTATTGCCATTTCAGCCCGGCGCTGATCGCCAATCTGGAGCGCTACTGGAACGCGCAGAACCGCAAGCCGTGAACGCGCTCACTGCTTGATGCGGTCGAGATTGGCCGTCATGCGCGCGATGACGCGCCGGAACTGCGCAAGCTCGTCGCGGCTGATGCCGGTCTCCGCCTCGTCGGTGATGCCGCGCGCGATCCGCAGCAGGTCGCTGCGCATGCGCTTGGCCTTCGGCGTGAGCCAGACCTGCGACTTGCGCTTGTCGTCGGCGTCGCGCACGCGGCGGACGAGGCCGGATTTCTCCATGCTGCGCAGCGCAATGACGGTGGTCGGCTCCATCGTCCCGACGCGCGCGGAAAGCTCGCGCTGCGTCAGCCCGTCCTCGATCCAAAGCACGCGCAGGAAGTACCATTGCCCGCGCTTGAGGCCGTGAGCGGCAATGCGTTTTTCCAACAGCCGCTGGAAGGCGCGGTTGGCATCGCGCACGAGAAAGCCGGAACTCTCGGCGAGCGGGAATTCCACCGCGGCGCTGCCCGCGGCGCGAGCCGGGCGGCGCACGCCCGCGGAATTCGGTTTGGAACGGTCGAGCATTGACTGAATTCGGCTTTCAATGCAGATAATACTTAGAAATCTATCTAATGGAAGGCGGGCCGCCGCCGGCTTTCGGCCCTTGACCGAGGACCGGCCGAAAAGAGAATAAGTACCGGATCAAAGCTGCGGGCCGCGTGCTCGGCCCGCCATGAGGGAACAGCCATGCAGAAAGCACTGCGCAAGGACAAGCCGGCCGCGGCGGGCAAAGAGCATCACGCCCGGAATCACGCGCAGGATCTGCGTAGCACGCTCGACTGGCTGCGCGCGCAGGGCGACCTGATCGAGACCGACAAGGAGGTCGATCCCGATCTCGAAGTGACCGGATTGCAGAAGCACATGGATGGCGGCTGCCCGGTGCTGTTCAACAAGGTCAAGGGCAAGCCCAATCACCGCGTCGTCACCAATCTGTTCGGCGACATGAACGTCATCAACAAGATGTTCGGCTGGAAGGACGACGTCGAGCGCACCAAGAAGCTCGCCTACGCGCTCTCGCACCCGCTCAAGCCGGTGGAAATTCCGCAGAGCGAGGCGCCGTGCCAGGAGCACGTGATCGAGAAGCCCGACGACGTGAACAAGTACATGGTGCCGATCCGGCACACGACCTACGAGCCCGAGCTGACCGTCGGCTCCGGCATCCGCTGCGTCACCGGCGAGCATTTCGATGGCGGTTCGGACCTCGGCTACAACCGCATGAATTTCCGCTGGGGCAATGTCGGCACGTTCCAGATCTCGCCCGGCTCGCACATGTGGCAGGTGGTGAACAAGTACTACAAGTCGAACGAGCCGGTGCCGATCACCATGTGCTTCGGCGTGCCGCCGGCCTGCACGCTGCTAGCGGGCGCGGGCTTCGGCTACGCCATCATGCCGGTCGGCTGCGACGAGATCGGCATCGCAGGTGCGGTGCAGGGCTCGCCGGTGCGCTTGGTCAAGGCGCGCACCGTCGACGCCATGGCGCTCGCCGACGCCGAGGTCGTGCTCGAAGGCTATGTCGATCCGCGCGACCGCCGCTTCGAGACCAAGGAGGCGGAGGATGCCGGCGTCCAGGGCCGCTTCCATTTCCACCCGGAGTGGGCCGGCTACATGGGCAAGTCCTACAAGGCGCCGACCTTCCACGTCACCGCCGTGACCATGCGCAAGCCGCAGACGAAACCGATCATCTACTGCCTCGGCGTGCATATGCTCGACGACCACAACATCGACACCACGGTGCGCGAGGCCACGATCTTCGAGCTGTGCCACCGGCTGCAGCCCGGCATCATCCAGGACGTGGTGATCCCCTACTGCATGACCGACTGGGGCGGCTGCATCATCCAGGTGAAGAAGCGCCACCAGATCGACGAGGGCTGGCAGCGCAATTTTCTCTCCGCCATCCTGTCGTGCTCGCAGGGCATGCGGCTCGCGATCGCGGTGAGCGAGGATGTCGATCCCTATTCGATGGACGACATCATGTGGTGCCTGACCACGCGGGTGAACCCGCAGACCGACATCTTGAACCCGATCCCGGGCGGGCGCGGCCAGACCTTCATGCCGGCCGAGCGCATGACGGCGGGCGCCGCAGCAATGGACCGCCTCGAACACGCGCTTCGAAGGCGGCATGGGCATCGATGCCACCGTTCCCTTCGGTTACGAGAGCGATTTCTTGCGGCCGGTCTATCCGGTCGACAAGGTCAAGCCGGAGGACTTCTTCTCCAAGAAGGACATCGAGAACGCCAAGTCGCGCATGGTCGGCTGGGTGAATTCGCTCGCGCGCACCGGGCGGTAGGACCATCCGGCTCAGGCAAAGCCACACGGACGTTGTCCGGAGCCGCTTCGCCGAGAGTGCTGGCGTCAGGCTTCTCTATCTTTTCGCCGGAGAAGGTTTGAGTAGCCGGTCATTCAGCCGCACGGCCACGCGCAGAGCGCCCCATGTGGCGGCCGCTGATCGCGGAGCTTGCTGAGCGCGCATTCGTCTGGTGGATATCGCCGACCGCTACTTCGGCCCAGCCAAATACCAGATGATCAATCCAACGACTGGAAGAAGCAGGATCAACAGAATCCACAATACTTTTGCGCCTGTTGCCGCCCCGCTCTGAATGACCTTTGCAATTGCCCAGATGTCGAGCGCGAGAACTGCGAGGCCTAAGAGGAATGCAATCACGTTGAGGCTCCTGACGATCTTGAGCTGGATTCTCCAGATGAAGTCCGAACTGGTGTGAAGCTTTGCGCCTTTTCAGCCTTCCTGCAAGACAGGCACCCTTACTTTTACGGGGGACAACAACGTGGTGGGCGTCGTGGTCAAGGGCTCCGGCCATTGGCTGATCGATGAGGCGCCGGGGCCGGTCATTCAGAAGCTCGTGACGTTCTTGTCGAAGTGAAGCGTTCCACCAGCACCTTGCGGTCGAGCTTGCCGCGTTCGGTCTTGGGCAGCGAGGCGCTCAGCACGATCTGCTTCGGCGCCTTGAAGGCGGGCAGCCCGTCGCCGCAATAGCGCAGGAGCTCGGCGGCATCGATCGTGGCGCCCGGCCGCGCCACCACGTAGCTCACGACCTCTTCGCCGTAGACCGCGTCCGGCACGCCCACGGTCGCCACTTCGATCAGCTCCGGGCGCTGCATCAGGAAGCTGTCGATCTCGAGCGGGGAGATGTTGACGCCGCCGCGGATGATCAGCTCCTTCTCGCGGCCGGTGAGGCGCAGGAAGCCATCGGCGTCGAGCAGCGCCGAGATCGCCGGTGCGGATGCGGTCGCGGCAGTTGACCTTCACGCTGCCGTCGTCGGCGAGATAGCGGTAGTCGTGGCCGGCAAAGCCGCCGATCTCGACCTGGCCGATCTCGCCGGCCGGCAGCCGCCGGCCTCCGGCATCGACGATGGCGAGGTCGTGATAGGCAAGCGGCCGCCCGACCGTGCCGAGGCGGCGCTGCTTCGCCGGGGATCGCAGCGATCCAGCCGGTCTCGCTCGAACCGTAGCCCTGCGCGATCGGGATGCCGAAGCGGCTCTTCGAACCGCCGCCATTCCTCGACCGTGAGCGGCGCCGAGCTCGAGGTGAGAAAGCGCAGCGCCGGCAGGTTGTCGCGATGCGCGTTCCCGTCGCTGTTGAGCAGGATGTTGATGGTGGTCGGATTGCCGGCGGCGACGGTGACGCGATGCTCGCGGATGTGCTCGAAGAAGCGGCTGGCGGAGAATTTCTCCGCCATCACCAGCGTCGCGCCGCGGTTGAGCGGCACCAGCGCGCCGAGAAGCTGCGCCGACGCCCAGTTGAACGAGCGGAAATCGTAGACGCGATCGTCCGCCGTGATGCCGAAGCCGTCGGCGGTAGGATCGATGTTGCGCAAGGTGCTCGCGAAAATTCAGCACCACGCCCTTGGGCCGCGCGCTGGTGCCGGAGGTGAACAGGATCACGGCGTCGTCGTCCGGTCCGGCGTCCGGTCTGCGCGTCGCTCGGCTCGCAGCGCGCGACCTCGGCGAAGAACGTACCGGCGCCAGGCGCGTCCCAGCGTCCGAGCGGCAGGCGCGGCGCCGAGACGGCGGCAAGCAGATCGTCGAGCTGCAAGCCCGTCCTGATAGCAGCACGAGCTTCGGCTTGAGCCGCTCGAAGATATTGTCGAGCTGGTTGCGGTTCATCTCGACATGCACGGTGCAGATGGTCGCGCCGTAGGCCATCACGCCGAAATAGCAGATGAGATGCTCGATCGAATTGTTGGCGAGCAGCGCGACGCGGTCGTTGCGCCCGAGGCCGCGCTCGCGCAGGAACGTGGCGATCCGGCCGGTGACCTCCTGCAACTGGCCGTAGCGTGACCGTGCGCCCGTCGTCGGCCGAGACGATCCACGGCTTGTCCGGATCGCGCGCGCGCGGCGCGGGCGATCCAGTCTCGCAACAGCCTCGGGCCCGTGCATCGGTGCATGACGCACCGTCGGATAATTACTTAGCATTATAAGCATTTTGTCGGGAGTTCAAATCGCCGCCGGGGGATCATGCGGGCGTGGCACAAGTCACGCGAGAGTCTCGGCAATCTGACGCTTTATGAGCGCCGACGGCGAGCGTATAAGTCGCTTGTAGCCTTGAGCGGCTGAACCGTTGCGGCAGCGCGCCGGCGGCCGCGAAGGAGAGAGCCATGTTTCTGCGGAACTACTGGTACGTCGCCGCATCCGATCGGGAAATCGCGGAGAAACCGCTCGGCCGGACGATCCTGGGCGAGCCGATCGTATTCTTCCGCACGCCGGACGGCGCGCCCGTCGCGTTCGAAGATCGCTGCCCACACCGCCGGCTGCCGCTGTCGATGGGCAAGCTGGTCGGCGACGCGCTGCAGTGCCACTACCACGGCCTGCGCTTCGACCGCTCGGGCAGTTGCGTACGCGTGCCGGGGCAGGACCTGATCCCGCAATCGGCGCGGGTGCACACCTACCCGGTGGTCGAGCGCTATCATTGGATCTGGATATGGATGGGCGATCCGGCACTCGCCGATCCCGGCAAGATCGCCGACTTCCATTGGCTCGATGATCCCAACTGGGGCGCCAAGGCCTCCTACCTGCACGTCGAAGCCAACTGGCAGCTTGTCGTCGACAATCTGCTCGACCTCACCCACCTCGCCTTCGTGCACGAAACCACGATCGGCAACATGGCGCTGGTCGAGCACGCCGCCGTCAAGGTGCAGCGCGCGCAAGACAATGTCCTGGTCACGCGCTGGATCATCG
Organism: uncultured Alphaproteobacteria bacterium; assembly: GCA_963755305.1. Lineage (GTDB taxonomy): Bacteria > Pseudomonadota > Alphaproteobacteria > Rhizobiales > Xanthobacteraceae > VAZQ01. The sequence goes on from CAVWJL010000004.1 coordinate 44,333, forward strand.
ACCAGCCGGCGCCGCCGACCTTCGTGAAGGTCGGCAAGTTCACCGGCAACGTCGACCGCTGGCAGATCATCGACTACACGCCGCCGGCGTTTCTGCGGCTCGACGTCGGCGCCACGCCGACCGGCACCGGCGCCCCGGACGGCCGCCGCGTCAACGGCATCGGCATGCGCAATCTCAACGCCATCACGCCGGAGACCGAGACCACATCGCATTATTTCTGGGGGCAGGCGCACGACTTCGACGTCAAGAACCCGGAGATGACCGAGAAGGTCTTCCAGCAGATCCAGATGGCGTTCCTGGAAGACGTCGCGGTGTTCACCGCGCAGCAGCGCTCGATCAGCCAGCGGCCGGACGCGCCGCAGGTCGACATCAACGCCGACGCCGGCGGGATACAAGCGCGCCGGATCGTGGACCGGCTGTACCGGGACGAGCAGACCGTCGCGAACGCGGTAGCGGCCGAGTAGGGCAGGGAGCCGGTCTTGAAATTCCGCGTCGAGCTCGTCTGGAAGGACGACGATGAAAGCGCCGCCTCATCGATGTTTCTCACCTCCGACGGGCGGGTGATCCTGCAGGGCCAGGCGCTCTCGCCGCAGCAGCGCAAGGAGCTGTCGCTTCCCCCTGATGCCGAGATGATCAGCGTCGACCGCAAGCTGATCCGCGCCATCAAGGACATGCTCTAGGACGAACGTTAATCATCGGCGATGGTGGGCAGGTGCTCGCCGTCGCCGATTCATGTTATAGGACGCCCTGGCGGGTAAACGGAGAACTGCGATATGCGTCGCCTCATCATCGGCATGACCGGCTCGACCGGCTCGATTTTCGGCGTGCGCATGCTGGACGCGCTCAAGGGCAGCGACGTCGAGACCCATCTCATCATCTCGAAATGGGCGCAGCGCACGCTCGAGCACGAGACCCGCTACACCGTCGAGCAGGTGCGCGCCATGGCGAGCGTGGTGCACAGCCAGGGCGACATGGGCGCGTCGATCTCGTCGGGCTCGTTCAAGACCGAAGGCATGGTGGTGATCCCCTGCTCGGTGCGCACGCTCGCCGGCATCGCCAACGGCTACGGCGAGCATCTCGTCCACCGCGCCGCCGACGTGGTGCTCAAGGAGCGCCGGCGCATGGTGCTGGTGGTGCGCGAGACCCCGTTCTCGGAGGTGCATCTGGAGAACATGCTCAAGCTCGCGCGCATGGGCGCCACCATCCTGCCGCCGGTGCCGGCCTTCTACAATCATCCGCAGACGGTCGACGACATCGTCGATCACATCGTGGCGCGCGTGCTGGATCAGTTCGACATCGCCGCGCCGTTCGCCAAGCGTTGGGACGGCCACATGCAGACCGCGGCAAAGATCGCCACGGTGCCGACGCCGGCGGCAAAAAGCGGGACGTGAGCCCGTCCGCTCTGGCGGGTCCTGGAGAAGCCTAAGTTAGCGCGACGAGACCGCGGCCGGTTTTGCGGCGGCCGGCTTGGGCGCCGCCGGCTTGGCTGCGGCGGTCGGCGCGCCCTGTTCCTGGACGATCTTGGCGTCGAGGTCGAGCAGCGCCTGCGCCGGATCGATCAGACCCCAGCCGAGCTTGTCGTTGCGTGCGTTGGCATTGCTGGCGCTCAGCGTCAGGATTTCGTGGATCGCCGCGGGCGTTATCGCGGGGTTGAGCTCGATCAGCAGCGCCGCGACGCCGCTCACGTGCGCGGCGGCGACCGATGTGCCGGTCGTCATCTGGTAGCTGGCATCCGGCGCGGGCTCGAGAATGTTCACGCCGGGTGCCGCGACTGCGACATAGGCGCCCTGATTGGCGCCGGCGAAAAGCTTGTCGTCCTCGTCCGTCGCCGTCACCGCGATCACGTGCGGGTCGGCCGCGGGAAACAGCGGCGGCGACTTCGGTCCGGCATTGCCGGCGGCCGCGATCAGCACGACGCCTTTTTCGTGCGCCTTCTTCAGCGCTAGTTGCAGCATGGGATCGCGCGGCCCGGCAAAGCTCATGTTGATCACGCGGGCGCCTTTGCTGATCGCCCATTCCAGGCCGGCCAGAATGTGCTGGGTGGTCGCCTGCGGAGAATCCTTGCCGTCGGAGCTGAAGGCGCGGACGGCGAGGATTTTGGCGTTCGGGGCGATGCCCGTCAGCTTCTGCCGTGCCGCGATCGCGCCCGCCATGCCGGTGCCGTGCAGATCGGCCTTGCCCGGACGGCCGATTGCGTCGAATTGCTCGACCACCGCACCGGCGAGATCGGGATGGTCCGCATCGATCGCGGAATTGATCACCGCGATGAGCACATTGTTGCCGGTCGCGACGCGGTGAACGTCGCCGAGCTTGAGCTTGCCGACCACGTATTGCTCCGGAGGGGCGCCGCCGCCGGCTGCCGGATCGGCGTTCTGCTCCACCGTCCGGAAGACGTAATTCGGCTGTGCGACGCCGAGATTCTCGGCCTCCAGCGCGCGCACCACGTCGGCGACGCGGCGGCCGTCGGCGACGCGCAGGCGAAGCAGGGTCCCGCCGGTCAGGCTGCTGGTCTGCGAGCCGATCATGCTCAAGCCGAGCCGGCGCGCGACCGCGTCGAGGGTCTGTTGCGACACATTGGGACCGGCCTGGAACACCATTTCGGTGGACACGAACCGCGTCTCGCTCACCGCCGGCACGCCGCTGAAGCCGCGCTCGAAGGGCAGCGGGAGCCGCGGCAGGCGGGCGCGCGCGCTCAGGATCGCGCGGCGATGGTCGACCCGCAGCCGCTGGTAGTCGCGCGCGGGCATCCGGGAGAGGTCGCGCCGCGCGCCGGCGCGCAGCGAGGCTGCACGGTTCAGGTTGGGCTGGTTCGGGTTCGCCCCAAGCCGGCTCGGATTTACGCCCGGGCGGTTTGGGTTGATTCCGGGCCGGTTCGGGTTCGCTCCCAGGCGGTTCGGATTGGCTCCAGGGCGGTTCGCATTCGGCCCGCGATTGAGCCGGTCGCCCAGCGCCGCATTCCCGGGCGTGTTTCTGCCAGCATTGCCAACATTCCCGGCCGGATTGTTGGCGCTGTTGACGCGATCCTTGACGGCATCCGCTCCCGGATTGCGGGAATTCCTGAGGTTATTCCGTAGCCCGCCGCGCGGTGTATCGAGCGCCGCCGGCTTGACCGTGTTCCCGGTCGCAAGGCCCGCTGGCGCATTGACCAGATTCCTGATCCGGTCCCGGGCGCCGCCGGTGGCGGCGTGGCCGCCAGCCGGCTTTGCCGCAGTCTTTGGTACCTGCCTGATTGCGTTCTTGGGTGCGTTCTTGGTCGCATCCTTGCTCTTGGCGGCTTTTTTCGCCTTTTGCAGCAGGTCTGCGGGATCTAATGCCGAGGCACTGCCGGCAAAGCTCAGACCGATCGCCAGGGCGGCAAGGCCTGACAGAACGGCGATCCAGATCCGGCGCGTACGGTTGGAAGTGGAGTGCCCAGGCCGATACATGGATCGAACCCCCCGAGCCGGAATTCCTAGGGCGCGATTGTGCCGACTTTGCGTCGGCAATCCGCCATTCTCCGGCCGCTTGAGGCCCTCTCCCGGCAGGTTGGCCTGCGGACTCCGGCGCCGCCTGTCCGCTCCCGCTCGTCCTTATGCCGCGCGGCGAACGCGCACGATCATTCCCCCGATCGCAACACGTCGGGGACCGCGAGCCCTGAGTTCGATCGCCTTCACTCTCGCCGCTTCCGAGCCTGCTTTCCTCTCGGCGGCTTCGAGCACCTCCAGAATGTAGTCGCGCGGGATGAAGCAGACGCCGGTATCGTCGGCCACCACGAGATCGCCGGGATGGACCTGCACCCCGCCGATTTGGATTGGGCCGTTGATCTCGGCCGCCTCGATCCGCCATTTGCCGGTGACCGGCGTGATGTCGCTCGCCCAGATCGGATAGCCGGCGGCCCGTTGATGCGGCACGTCGCGAATGCCGCCTTGCACGATCGCGCCGGCTTCGCCCTGCCGCTTGCCGGTCTGCGCCGAATTGCCGCCCATGTTGGAGACGTTCGGCACGCCGTCGATCACAAGCACGTCGCCCGGCGTCGCCAAGTTGTGGCATTCGAACTCGGCCATCTTGTTGACGCGGTCGCGCGCGCCCTGGAGCGGGTCGATGCGCTGGAGAATGTTGCGCAGCGTCAGTGCCGGTCCAACCATGACCGTGCCGGGCATCGTCGGCTTGAGCACCGACGCCCCGACCGCGCCGCTCGGGATGCCGAGCTCGTCCATGGTGTCGGAGATGACGCCGGTGCAGTCGCCCAGCACCCTGAAGCGCTCGACCGCGCCCTCCGGCGGCCGCGGCACCGCCATCATCCGGATGCGATCGGCCGCGATGCGCCCGGTCAGGCGCTTGCCGGTGGCGTTCAAAGGCTCCTCCCTCGGTGCTCGTGCACATCGCGGAGTTGTCGATCGCGATTGGCACGACTCTACATCCGCCGCCACCTGCAAAAAAGCACGCGCGTCACTGCATGGCTGGCCGGTCTGGGGCCGCTTGCCCGCCATGCCGCCGCTCGATACCGTGCGGGCTTCCCCGGGGACAACAAAGGCTCATTCCCATGATCGACCTTTACGCGCTCACCAGCCCGAATGTGCAAAAAATCTATATTATGCTCGAAGAGTGCGGGCTGCCGTACAAGGAACATTTCATCGACGTGTGGAAGGGGGACCAGTACAGCCCCGATTTCATCAAGGTCAATCCCGAACAGCAAGATTCCGGCGATCGTCGATCACGAGGGGCCGGGCGGCAAGCCCTACACGGTGATCGAGTTGGGCGCGATCCTGATGTATCTCGCCGACAAGACCGGCAAATTCCTGCCCAAGGAGATGACGAAGAAATACGACGTCATCCAGTGGCTGATGATCCAGCTCACCGGCGTCGGCCCGATGTTCGGCCAATGGACGCATTTCAAGCTGTTCGCGCCCAAGAGCGGCGACGATTATTCGATGACCCGCTACGCCACGGAAGCTGAAGCGCCTGTACGAAGTGCTGGAGAAGCGGCTCGCCAAGGTGCCGTACCTCGGCGGCGACGAATACACGATCGCCGACATCGCCACCTTCCCGTGGACGCGCAACCACGATGCCCAGGGCGTGAAATGGGAGGACAACCCCAATCTCGCGCGCTGGTTCAATGCCATCAGCGAACGCCCGGCGGTGAAGGCCGCGCTCGCCAAGGTCGCCGCCGTCAAGTCGAACCGCGACACGGCATCCGACGACCAGAAGGACCGCTTCTTCAATCGCGGCCGCTACGCGCGCGCCTGAGGCGCGCCCGCGTAAATCATCGGTAGCGCGCGAGCGGGGAGGGGTCGTTGGACATCAAGGGCAAGGCCGCCATCGTCACGGGCTCGAGCTCGGATGGCGGCGTCGGCGCGGAGTGCGCGAAGATCCTCGCATCGCGCGGCTGCAATGTCGTGGTCAACTACGCGAGCAACAAAACCGGCGCCGAAAAAGTGGCGGCTGCGTGCAAGGCGGCTGGGGGCGACGCCGTCGCGGTTGCCGGCGACGTGGCCAAGGACGCCGACTGCGTGGCGCTGGTCAAGGCCTGCGTCGACCGCTTCGGCCGCCTCGACGTGCTCATCAACAACGCGGCCATCACCAAGACCATCCCGCACAAGCGCATGGATCTGCTCGACGCCGAAGAGTTCGCGCGCATCTTCGCGGTCAATCTCGTTGGCAGCTATCAGATGTGCCGCGCGGCGACCCCGCACCTCAAGGCCGCGGGCGACGCCGCCATCGTCAACATCTCCTCGATCGGCGCGTTGCGCGGCGGCGGCAGCTCCATGGCCTATGCCGCATCCAAGGGCGCGCTCAACACGCTGACCATGTCGATGGCGCGCCTCCTTGCGCCCGAGGTGCGGGTCAATGCGCTTTGCCCCGGCGCGCTGCTCGGCACCTGGACGCGCAAGATCATGAGCGAGGAAGCCTACCGCAACCGCGTCCGCACGGTGGAAGAGGAAATGCCGCTGCGCCGTGGCATCTGGCCGATCGACGTGGCGCGCGCGGCGCTGTTCATGGTGGAGGGCGCCACCGTCATGACCGGCGAGTGCCTGCGCATGGATTGCGGGCATCATCTCGGCGAAAGCAGCGCGCGCGTTTGATCCGAGGGACACCGCTGGTCCGAGACGCAAGGAGCAGGAGCGACAATGGCATCCGACGATATCGAGGTCCGGTCTGGCGTCACCTACGCCACCCATGATGGGGTCGCGCTGGCGGGCGATCTTTATCTCCCCAGGGGCGCCGGCCCGTTTCCGGCCCTGGTCGGCGTCCACGGCGGCGGCTGGCAGGCGGGTGCCCGCGGCACCTTCCAGCATTGGGGCAAGTATCTCGCCCAGCGCGGCTATGTGCTGTTCGCGATCAGCTACCGGCTCGCCAAGCGCGGACAAAAGATGTTTCCGCAAGCCGTGCAGGACGTCATGTCCGCGGTTCAGTTCGTGCGCGGCAGCGCGAGCGAGTTCAAGATCGATCCCGAGCGCATCGGCCTGTTCGGCGCGTCCGCCGGCGGGCACCTCGCGGCGCTCGCGGCGCTCAGCGGCACCGCTTTCGCCGGAGGCTATCCGCAGGACAAGCACGCTTCGGCGAGCACCAAGGTCAAGGCACTCGTCGGCGTCTACGGCGTCTATGACCTCAAGGAGATGTGGCACCGCTACGGCATGCAGAGCCCGCGCGAGAACAATATCGAGAATTTTCTCGGCGCCTCGCCGATGGAGAACCCCCGGCTCTATTTCGATGCCTCGCCGATCAACTATGCGACCGTCGCCAACAACCAGATCGGCGTGTTCCTGAGCGTCGGCACCGAGGACGATCTGGTCAAACGCGAAACGCAGACCGACGCCTTCCTGCTGGCCCTGAAGCAGGCCGGCTTCTTCGTGCGCACCGCAATCGTGCAAGGCGCACCGCACTACTGGCTCAGCGATCCGATCGAGGAGCCCGACAGCTATCCCGGCTTCGTCGCGCCCCGTCTCGTTCGGTTCCTGCAGGAAAGATTGTGACGCGCTCCATTGTAGTGCCCGCGATGGCGCATAGGCGACGCACAATCGTCTCCGGTGTCATGCCCGCGAAAGCGGGCATCCGGTAACCAAGGTGCCGGGGCCATCAGCGACGTCCAAGCTTCCTGATTCTCTGGAATACTGGATCGCCCGCTTTCGCGGGCGATGACACCGAGAGAGATCGACCGGGACGCTAGTTTGTCGCCGGCTTGTTCAGGAACGCCATGAGGGCGTCGACGTCCTTCTTGTCGCCGTCGAAGTCGCGTGCGATCTGCTCGTAAAAGTGCGCGGCGCCGACGTAGAGCTCGTGGCCCGACGGGTCCTCGCCGACGAAATCGGCGATCTCGTGCATCTCCGCGACCCAGCGATAGGCCTTCGACGGCATCAGCGTCAGGCCGCGCTTGAGCCAGGCCAGCATCTGTGGCTGGCTCGACGACAGTTCGGCGAACAGCGCGTCGGCGGTGCCGGCGCGGGTGGCCGCCAGCATCATCACCGAGGCGAGCGCCTGCGTACCCTTGGTGATGCCTGCATAGGACATCTTCATCGCCGACGCGGCGGTCGGCGGGCCCTCCAGCACACGCACGTCGAGCCCGTACTGCTTGAGCGTGGCAAAGCGGGCGGCGTGTGGACCGGAAGCGTAGAAGCGCGGGCCGGTATCGCCCGTCTTGGGCGGGGAGCCGATAATGCCGGCATCGACAAAGGGCGAGCCGGTCGGCGCGAGGACCGCGGCGACGCGCTCGGCCGTCGGCGGGCTCACGGCGTTGCACTCGACATAGACCGGCTTGCTGTTGCTCGCGGTCAGCGCCGGCGCGAAGCGCTGCGCCAGTGCGACGGCGTCGCCCGGCGGCAGGATCGACAGGATGAAATCGGTCGCCGCGATCTCCTCGTCGCTGGCGTCGAGGAGGCCCATGGCCTTGGCGCGGCCCGCGGTTTTGGCGCTGCGCCCCCTGAGGGAGGTCAGCACCTTGAGGCCGTTCTCCACGAGCCGTCCCCCGACGGCAGCGCCCATCATGCCGGGTGCGATGACCGCAACGACAGGTGTCATGGTTGCAATTCCTTCCGTATTGAAATCCCGGTCTGCCGACATTCGACGAGACACGCGCCCCTTATAGTCCATCCGATCGTGCCGCAAAACGCGTACGGTTCAACCGTTGCGGGCGATGGCGGTCGCCTTGAACGATGGCGGCAAACCTTCAGTCGTCAAGGAGTTGCGGGCCGGGCGTTGCGCCGCACCGGGGGCGCGAGCTATGGCTTGGCAATCGTAGCTATTTCGGCTTTGTTCGGAGCCAGACGGCCGCCAGACGCCGTCGCGCTGCAAGGTAGGAACCGCACGTGCCCAATGGACTTTCCGATATCCGTTACCAGGTTGCGCTCGCCAACCGCATCCTGGCGAACGAGAACGTGCTCGACGCTTTCGGCCATGCCAGCATGCGCCACCCGAAGGACCCCGGTCGCTACCTGCTGTCGCGCTCGCGTTCGCCCGGGGTGATCGGGGCCGACGACATTCTCGAATACACGCTCGATTCCACGCCGGTCGCGCCACCGTCGGCTGCGCTCTACGCCGAGCGGGTCATCCACGGCTGCATCTATCAGGCGCGGCCGGACGTGATGGCGGTGGTTCACCACCATGCGCCGGCGATCATGCCGTTCGCGATCGCGGGCGTGCCCATCGTTCCGGTGTTTCACCTTGGCGCCGCCGGCGGAGAGACCGTGCCGTTCTGGAACCAGCGCGACGAGTTCGGCGACACCAACCTGCTCGTGGTCAAGCCCGAGGAAGGGCGCTCGCTCGCCCGCGCGCTCGGGCCGCACGCCGCCGTGCTGATGAATAATCACGGCGCGACCGTGGTCGGCAAAGACATCCGTGAGCTAGTCTCGCGCGCGATCTTCATGTGCCAGAATGCCGAGTATCAGCTCAAGGCGCGCCTCCTGGGCGACGTCGCGACGCTTACTCCCGGCGAGACCAGGCTGGCGAGCACGATCAATGCCCTGCCCAATGTGACCAACCGGACCTGGGAATACTGGACCCAGCGTCTCGAAAAGGTCGGCGGACTGCCGCCACGCGCGGCAGCCGCGCCCAAAACGCGGCCGCGTGCCGCATCGTCCAATGTCAGGACCGCGCGGGGACGCCGCCGGCCCAAAGGGAGAACGAGATGAACCGGAAGACGACGCTCGCCTGTGCGCTTGCCCTGCTCGCGCCGCTCTCGCTTGCACCGGCGCTGGCGCAAGACCAGTTGAAGGTCGCCATCGGCCAGATCAACAACTGGGAAAACCAGGCGCCGACACTGGGCCAGGACGCCGGCATCTTCAAAAAGCTCAATCTCGCGCTCGACAATGTCGGGACGTCGGGCGCGGGCGAGACCATGCAGCCGGTGATTGCCGGCAGCGCCCAGCTCGGCGCCGGCGTCGGTGTCGCGGGTGTCATGCGCGCGTTCGCGCGCGGCGCGCCGCTGCGCATCCTGCTGCCGGCGTTTACCGGGACCGGGGACCTCTACTGGTATGTGAAGGCGGATTCGCCGCTCAAGTCCGTCAAGGACATCACGGCGAGCAACACCATCGCCTATTCGACCAGCGGCTCGAGCACCAACAATCTCGTTCTGGCGTTCGCCGCCGAGCTCGGCGTCAAGGCAAAGCCGACGGCGACCGGCGGACCCGCGGCGACCCTCACCCAGGTCATGTCGGGGCAGGTCGATATCGGCTGGGCCGCGCCGCCCTTCGGCATGAAGGAGATCAAGGAAGGCAAGATCCGCATCCTGATCCGCGGCAGCGACGCGCCGTCATTGCGCGGCCAGACGGTGCGCACGATCATCGTTAACGCCGATGCGCTGAAGACCCAGCGCGACGCGATCATGCGGTTCGTCAAAGGCTATCGTGAGGCCGTGGACTGGATGTATTCCGATCCCAAGGCAGTCAAGATGTACGCCGAGAAGATGAAGCTTCCCGAGGACCTGATCGCCGAATCGATCAAGTCCTTCCACCCGAAGGAAGCGATGCAGACCGATGCCATGAAGGACCTCGACGGCATTCAACGCGATGCAGTCAAGTTGAAGTTCATCGACAAGCCGCTCACCAAAGAGCAGCTTGCCGAGCTCATTCAGATTCCACCACGCTGAAGGCTTGACCCCGCGACCTCAGCAAAATCGGAGCGCACCCCATGAAGAGTCGGCTCTGGCTCGCATCTCTGCTGCCCGCGATGCTCCTCTCCGCATCTGTGACAGGTGCCGTTGCGCAGGACGCTTTCAAGATCGCCATCGGCCAGCTCGAAATCTGGAGCGGGCAGGCGCCGATCCTCGGTCAGAAGGCCGGCATCTTCAAGAAACATGGGATCACGAACGAGATATTCGGCACTGCGGGCGCGGGCGAGACCGTGCAGGCGGTGATTTCCGGCAGCGCCGATTTCGGCGTCAATGTCGGCACGCAGGGCGTGCTGCGGGCGTTCGCCAAGGGCGCGCCGATCCGCATCATCGGCGCGAATTTCACCGGCGCCGGCGACATCTTCTTTTATGTCCGTGCGGACTCGCCGATCAAGAGCCTCAAGGATACGACCGAAAAGACCACGATCTCGTATTCGACCGGCGGCTCGACCACCCACACTATCGTGCTGGGTCTGGGCAAGGAGCTGGGGATCAAGGGCGTGCCCACATCGACCGGCGGCATGCCGGCCACGCTCACGGCGGTGATGTCGCGGCAGATCGACATCGGCTGGGGATCGCCGCCGTTCGGGCTCAAGGAGATCGAAGAGGGCAAGATCCGCGTCATCGCCAGCGGCAACGACGTGCCGTCGTTGCGCAGCCAGACCATCCGCGTCGAGGTCGTCAACTACAACGTGCTCAAGAATCGCAAGGACGCCGTGCTGCGTTTCGTGCGCGCGTTCCGTGAGACGCTCGACTGGATGTACGCCGACCCGGAAGCGATCAAGATGTATGCCGAGGCGATCAAGGTGCCGGTCTCGATTGCGAAAACCGCGGTCGAGAAGTTCCAGCCCAAGGAAGCAAAGCAGTTCGACCGGATCCTGGATATCGAGGGCATCATGGCCCAGGCGGTGGCAACCAAGTTCCTCGATACGCCGCTCACCAAGGAGCAGCTCGCGGAATTCATCCAGATTCCGCCCCGATCCTGACAGGGCGCGCAGGGACGGCGCGCGCGCCGCCCCACATCGTCACGCCCCGCGGCGGCCAGTGAAGACGGGCGCGCGCTTCTGCAGGAAGGCGCGTACCCCCTCGGCGTAGTCGGGCGTGAGGCTCGCCTCGCGCTGCAGGTCGCGCTCGAGATCGAGCTGGGTCTCCAGGTCGTTGCTCCAGGATTGATCGAGCGCCCGCTTGGCGAGTGCGAGCCCTACCGTCGGGGCGCTCGCGAAATGGGTGCAGAGCGCATGGGCTTCCGCCATCAGTGCGCCGTCGTCGACCGCCTTCCAGATCAGCCCCCAGGCCTCGGCCTTCTCCGCCGGAAGCGGTTCGCCGGTGAGCGCCAATGCACGCGCACGGGCCGATCCGATGAGCCGCGGCAGAAACCAGGTGCCGCCGCAGTCCGGCACCAGCCCGATCTTGGCAAATGCCTGCACGAATTTCGCCGATCGGGCCGCCAGCACGATGTCGCAGGCGAGCGCGATGTTGGCGCCGGCACCTGCCGCGACCCCGTTCACCGCCGCGACCACCGGGAACGGCAGCTCGCGCAGCCGGCGCACCAGCGGGTTGTAGTAGATTTCGAGCGAATTCCCGAGCGCGGCCTGTTCGCCCGGCTTGGCCACCCGGTCATTGAGGTCCTGGCCGGCGCAGAAGCCGCGCCCGGAGCCGGTCAGCAGCAGCGCCCGGCAGGTCTCGTCCTCCTCGGCCTCGGCGAGCACCTGTGCCAGCAGGCGGTGCATGGCGTCGGTAAAGGCGTTGAGCCGTTGCGGGCGGTTGAGCGTGATGACGCTGTATCCCGCACGTCGCTCAAGCAGTATCGGGGCATCGTCCATGGCGGCTTCCTCGCGATCCGGCGGAGTCGCGTCATCCTAGCGCAATGCGTCCGGGCCAACTCCCGAAATATTGCCCGGGACATGAGCGGAGATGGAGCGAAGCGAACGCCAGGGACGGATGTTACCGATCGACGCCGCGCAAGACGTTCATCGCCAGTTTGTGCTGATCGCGGCCCAGTTTGGCCATCAGTCGCGCCTCGTGCAGTGCCGCGAGCGTCTTGGCGCGCTTGAGAAGCTTTTGGCCCTCGCGCGTCAGGCGCAGCACGTGGGAGCGCCGGTCGACCGGCGAAGCCAGCCGCTGGGTCAGACCGCGCTTTTCGAGCTTGTCCAGGAGGTGCACCAGCCTGGCGCGCTCGATGCCGAGCGCCTCGGCCACTTCGGTTTGCGACAGGCCCGGATTGGCCGCGATCACCACCAGTACCGAATATTGCGCCGGCCGGATGTCGATGGTTGCGAGCGTGCCGATGAAATCCTGGAAAATCCACAGTTGCGCGCGCCTGATGACATAGCCGAGGTGGTTGTTGAGCGCATCGAGCTCGACCGGGGCGGACCGCGGCCTGCGCGCGGGCAAGCCCTTGCGCGGCGGTGCGTCATTTGCGGGCATTTTCGCGAGGGTTCGGCCGGACACGATGCGATTCTCCTGCGGGTTACTCGGATAGTGCAAGGCTGGGCGTGTTATAGGCCAATATTGTTGTTGACGACATCTGTTGTCGTGAACAACAATGACATCTGTTGTCGTGAACAACAATTATGCCGGTTCGGATCGGGCGCAGACGGTCGAGGCGATGGTCGCCCGGCTGCCGTGTGGCGCGACGTTCGGGCCATTGCATCTTGGGCCGAAGAATAAGAGAAATAAGGGCATGTGACGGCCGCACGGCCGTGAACGACCTCAGGGAGGAACCGACATGACTCGCAAATTGCCGCGGAAGCCTGCTCGCACCGCAGCCGACCTCACTCGGCGGAGCTTTGCCGCCGGCGTCGGCGCGACCGGATTGCTTGCCGGAACGGCACCATTCAACATCGTGCGCGCGCAGGGCGCCCCGCTCAAGGTCGGCGTCCTGCTGCCGCGCTCGGGCGCGCAGGCCGGCATCGGCCAGGATTGCCAGCGTGGCGTCGACCTGGCGAACGGAATCTTCAAGAACTCTCGGCCTGCCGCAGCTGCAGATCATGAACGCCGATACCGAGACCAACGTGGAGGTCGCGCGTACGCGGGCCGAGAAGCTGATCAGCGACGGTGCGCAGCTTCTAGTCGGGGCGTTCAACTCCGGCCAGACCACCGCCATCGCCCAGGTGGCCGAGCAGAAGGGCATTCCGCTGGTGATCAACATCGCCGCGGCACCGCCGATCACCGAACAAGGCTACAAGTTCGTCTTCCGCAACTTCCCGACCGCGCCGATGATCCTCGCCGACGCCTTCGCCAACCAGAAGGAAGTGTTCGAGGCCGCCGGCAAGGCGCCGAAGACCGTCGTGTTCATGCACGTGAACGACACCTTCGGCACCGCCATGAAAGGCGGCATCGGGGCGGTGATGCCCAAGTTCAACATGCCCTATACCATCGCCGAGACCATCGCCTACGATCCGACGGCGCGCGACCTCTCGGTCGAGGTGGCCAAGGCCAAGGCGACCGGCGCCGACGCGCTGCTCATGGTCAGCCGGCTCAACGACGCCATCCTCATCACGCGCGAGCTGGTCAAGCAGCGCTGGTCGCCGATGGGCGTGCTCAGCATGGGACCCGGCTGGTACGAGGACCAGTATCTCAAGACGCTCGGCAAGCTCGCCGACGGGCCGCTGAGCTTCGTGCCCTGGTACGATCCGAACAAGAAGGTGAGCAAGCTGCTGAAGGCCGCGCTCGCCAAGGCGCACCCGAATCTCGATATGAACACCAACCACGTGTACACCTTCGAGGCGCTGCTGGTCGCCGCCGACGCTTTCAAGCGGGCGAAATCGACCGACCCGAAGGCGCTCGCCGACGCCATCCGCGCTACCAACATCACCGACAACGTCTCGACCGGCCCCGGCATTGCGTTCAACGCCAAAGGCCAGAACGACAAGCTGAAGAATTCCGCCATCCAGAATCGCGGCGGCAAGCTCGTCACGGTCGCGCCGAAGGGAGCGACCGACGCCAAGGCTGAATTCCCGATGAAGCCCTACGACAAGCGCGCCTGATCGGCGCGTTGCGCGCACCTGCTCCGGCCGCATCCCGGCCGGAGCGTTGCGTCATAGGCGACCCCGGTGCCCGCAGACATCTACCTCAATGTGGCGGTGAGCGGCCTGCTGACCGGGCTGGTCTACGGGCTGATGGCGCTTGGCCTCTCCGTCATCTTCGGGGTGGTGCGGGTGGTCAATTTCGCCCACGGCGAGATGATGACCATCGCGATGTATCTCGCGGTGGTCCTGTTCGCAGCCTTCCAGCTCGATCCGCTGGTGATGATGCTGCCGATCGCGGCCGTGCTGTTCGTGCTCGGCTATGCGATGCAGGCCGGCCTCATCAATCCGTTCATCAATCGTCCCGAGCACAGCCAGTTCATGCTGCTGGTGGCGATCGCGCTCATCATCGTCAACGTGCTGCTGATCATCTTCGGGCCGGACGCCCGCAACGTGCAGACGAGCTACGCGTTCGACAGCTTCCAGTTCGGCCGGCTGATCGTGGACGCGACCAAGGTCTACGCGGCGGGGGCGGCAATCCTGGTCGCAGCCGCGCTGTTTGCGTTCTTTCGGTTCGCGCCGACCGGCAAGGCGATCCGCGCCTGTGCCGACAACTACACCGGTGCGCTGGTGGTGGGGCTCGACGTCAAGCGGCTCTATTCGCTCACCTTCGGGCTCGGCTCCGCCTGCGTGGGCGCGGCCGGGGTCATGCTGGTCCTGATCATCGACGTGACGCCGCCCGTCGGGCCGACCTACACGCTGCTCGCCTTCATCATCGTGATCACCGGAGGCCTCGGCTCGATGCCGGGCGCGCTCCTGGGCGGCATGCTGATCGGCACGACCGAGGCGCTGGCCGGACTGTTCTTCACGCCGTCGGCGAAAAGCATGTTCGCCTTCGCCATCCTGGTGCTTGTCCTGCTGTTCCGGCCGCAGGGCATTCTCGGGAAGCGCACGACATGAACGCATTCTCGGCCTTGTCGCCGCGCGTCCTGGTCCTGCTGGGGGCGGCGCTCGCGTTCTTTCTGGTAGCTCCCTTGCTGGTGAACGACTATCTGCTCACGATCCTCATCCTGACGTTCTATTTCGCCTATACCGGCCAGGCCTGGAACATCATGATGGGCTTTGCCGGCCAGCTCTCGCTCGGCCATGCGTTGTATGTCGGGCTCGGCGCCTATACGGCGGCAGCGCTTTATGTGCATTTCGGGATCGCACCATGGCTGGGGCTGCCGGTTGCGGTCGCGATTGCGGCCGCCAGCGGCGCCTTCATCGGATTCCTGGCGTTCCGGTTTGGGGTTTCCGGCGTCTACTTCGCGATCCTCACCATCGCCTTCGCTGAATTCGCGCGCATCGGATTCGATCATTTCGGATGGGTCGGCGGCTCCGCCGGCTTCTTCCTGCCGGTCGCCAACTACAGCGAGAGCGACCTGTGGAACCTGCGCGGCAAGCCGATCATGTTCTATTACGTGATGCTGGCGTTCACGCTCGCCGCGCTCGTGCTGTGCCATCTGCTTCTGCGCAGCCGCATGGGTACCTACTGGCTGGCGATCCGCGAGGACGAGGAGGCTGCGCGCTCGCTCGGCATCGATACCTTCCGCTACAAGATGTATCGCCGTGACCATATCAGCCGGCATGGCGTCGATCGCGGGCGTGCTCATCGCCTTCTATCACAACAACCTGTTTCCCGAGCAGACCTTCTCGATCGTGCGCTCGATCGAGCTCTTGCTGCCTCCCATCATCGGCGGGGTTGGAACGCTGTTCGGGCCGGTGATCGGCGCTTTCCTGTTGCAGGGGCTCGCCGAAACGCTGAACGAGATTCTCGCCGGGCTCGGCCTGGAAATCCCGGGCGCCAAGCAGGTGTTCTTCGGCCTTTGCCTGCTGTTCGTCGTGATGCTGCTGCCCGAGGGCGTATGGCCATGGCTGGCGCGCAAGCTCAAGGTGGAGCGCAGGCCATGACCGCACTGCTCGCAGTCGAGGCGGTGAGCAAGCGCTTTCGCGGCCTGCTCGCGGTGGACCAGGTGACCTTCGCGGTGCCGGAAGGCTCGATCTTCGCGGTCATCGGCCCCAACGGCGCGGGCAAGACCACGCTGTTCAACAGCATTGCCGGCGTGTTCGCGCCGGACAGCGGCACCATCACCTTCGCCGGCGCCCGCATCGACGGCGAGCCGCCGGACGAGGTGTGCCGCCGCGGCATCGGCCGCACCTTTCAAATCGTTCGGCCGTTTCCCGGCCTCACGGTCGAGGACAACGTCATCGTCGGCGCGCTGCTGCGCCGGACCGACGTCGCGGGAGCGCGCCGGCGCGCGCACGAGGTACTGGAGACGCTCGATCTGTTCGACAAGCGCGCGCAGCTCGCCTCGACCCTGACGCTGCCCGACCGCAAGCGCCTCGAAGTCGCGCGCGCGCTCGCGACCGACCCGAAGCTGCTGCTGCTCGACGAGGTGATGGCGGGGCTGCGCCCATCCGAGACCGATCGCATCGTGTCGATCCTGCGGGCGCTCAATCGCGAGAGCGGGCTCACCATTCTGTTGATCGAGCACGTCATGCGCGCGGTGATGGCGCTGGCGCAGCGCGTGCTGGTGCTGCATCACGGCGCCGCGATTGCGGAAGGCACGCCCGAAGCGGTCGTGCGCGAGCCCGCGGTGGTGCAGTCCTATCTCGGCGCGGAGGCGCTGTGATGCTGCGCGTCGAGAACCTCGATGTCTTTCACGGCGACGCGCAGGCGCTCGACGACGTCACGCTCGAGATCGGCGAGGGCGCGATCGTCGCGATCGTGGGGGCGAACGGCGCCGGCAAGACCTCGCTGATCCGCACCATCGCCGGCATGTACCGGCCGGCCCGCGGGCGCATCCTCTATCGCGGCACCGACATCGCCGGCTGGCCGAGCCACCGCGTCTGCAATCTCGGCATTGGGCAGGTGGCCGAAAACCGCCAGATTTTCCCGTCGCTCTCGGTAGCCGAGAATCTCGACACCGGGGCGATGCTGCCGCGCGCGCGGGCAGGTCGGGCGAGCAATCTCGAGCGCGTCTTCGCGCTGTTTCCCGTGCTGCGCGAGCGCGCGGGCCAGGCGGCTGGCACGCTGTCGGGCGGCGAACAACAGATGCTGGCGATCGGGCGCTGCCTGATGGGGGCTCCGGAACTCGTGATGTTCGACGAGCCCTCGCTTGGGCTTGCGCCCGCCATCGTGCAGCATGTGCTGCGTACGATCCGCGATCTCAACCGCGAGGGCCTCACCTGCGTGCTGGTCGAGCAGAACGTCGCGGTCTCGCTCAAACTCGCGGCTCAGGCCTACGTGCTGGAAAACGGCCGGATCACGCTGTCGGGCGCAGGCGAGGCGCTGTTGGCCGACGACCGCGTGCGGCAGGCTTATCTCGGCATGTGACCGCGGTCAGGACGCGCGGTCTGCGGCCTGGCGGCGCATGAGCAGGCCGAGCGCCGCGACCCGCAGCCCGAGCGGGGCGTCCGGAAAAGCCTCCCGTAACGCCTTGAGCGCTTCGGCATCCGAAGAGGGCCGGGCGGCGACGATCCGTTCGATCATGGCTTGCGCACGTGCGCCGAGGGCATTGGCGGCCGGCGCTATGGGTGGCGAGGGATGATAGGGCAAGGCTGGCTCCCGCGGGATGGACCTGTCTGCGAACCCCATCATTGGCTCCTGCTGGCTTGTCGGCCCGGCGCAAGCCAGATTGGTCGGCAAAAATTACCAAATCGTTAACGATGTCGGCGGCGCTTCGTTCCGGGGAGGCTGGGTGTAAGGCGCCTTGCGCGCCTTCCGATACCGGGGCATTTTCCCGCCGCCGGCCGCGTACCGGCCCACAGGAGGATCGCATGAAGCTGTATTTTTCACCCGGCGCCTGCTCGTTATCGCCGCATATCGCGCTGCGCGAGGCCGGTGCCAAGTTTGATCTGGAACAGGTCGATTTGCGCGAGAAAAAGACCAAGAAAGGCGACGATTATTGGCAGATCAACGCCAAGGGGCAGGTGCCCTTGCTTGAGCTCGACGACGGCCAGCGGCTGAGCGAAGGCCCGGCGATCGTTCAGTACATTGCCGACAAGAACCCGTCCGCCGGCCTGGCGCCGGCTGCCGGCACGCTGGAGCGCTACCAGTTGCAGGGCTGGCTCACCCATATCGGGACCGAGCTGCACAAGACCTTCGGCCCGTGCTTCCGCCCGACCACGCCGGACGAGTACAAGAAGATCTCCAAGGAGATGCTGGCCGCGAAATACAAGAACATCGACAAACACCTCGCCGGAAAGCAGTACCTGATGGGCGACAAGTTCAGCGTCGCCGACGGCTATCTCTATACGGTCACGCGCTGGGCGCCGCGTATCGAGTTCGATCTCTCGCCCTTCCCGAACGTCAAGGCGTTCATGGAGCGGATGTCCGCACGCCCGAAGGTGCAGGAAGCGCTCAAGGCCGAAGGCCTGCAATAACGGCCCGCAGGCTGCGGCGAGACGCGTGATGCCCGGGACCTGTCCCGGGCATCTGCGCTTACGACGGAGCCGGCAGAAGGCCCAGCAAGTCCGTCAGTCAAGCTTGTCGAATTCCTCGACATCCGGAGAGGGCGCCTCGATCACATCAAACCGCCACGTCGGAAAGGCCCTGCGGGAAGGGGCCGAACTTCTTGACCAGCTGATTGCTTTCGACGGCCTCGAACAGCTCGTAATACAGTGTCTTGTAGGTGAGAAAGACCGCACCTTCGGCCTTCATGCGCGCTATCGCAGCCGTCACGTCGGCCGATGAGGAGAACAGCAACTCCTCGACCACGTATACCTCGTAGCCGAGGCTGAGGAGCCCGAGACAGGACTGCATGACGCACACGTCGGTCTCGCACCCGGCCACGATCACCTGCGGTTTCTTGAGCCGCGCGATGTGGTCCCTGATCTTCTTTTCCCTGGTGAGATCGAAGTAATCCTTCTCGAAGGTCGCGGCCAGGCCGGTCTCGCTCAGGCATCGCTCGAGGTCCTTCGGCAACAGGCCCTTGGTTTCGAGCGGCCGCTCGACCGTAACGACGATCGGCACCCTGAAATACCCGAGCAGACCGACCAGGCTCTTCGTGTTTGCCTTGATCTTCGCGATGCGCGGCTTTTCAACTTGCGACAGGAAATAGGTCTGCACGTCGATGATGACCGCGCAGCAGCGGTCGTGGGCGATCCGCTTCGCCATCCGTTGTCCTATGACAGCATGGGGCCGATCGTGACGGTGAGCCTGCCGACGCCCGCGATCTCGCAATCGAGCTTGTCGCCGGCAACCGCTGCGGCCACGCCCGAGGGCGTCCCGGTCATGATGATATCACCCGCCGCAAGCTCGACCATCTCGGACAGCTTGACGATCACTTCCGGCACGTTCCAGATCATCTGCGCGAGATCGCCGTCCTGGCGCACCTTGCCGTTGCACGAGAGCGCGATGCGGCCTTTCGCGGGGTGGCCGATCTTCGCCGCCGGCACCAGCGGCCCGCACGGCGCCGAATGGTCGAACGCCTTGCCGATCTCCCACGGCCGCTTCATGTCGCGCGAGGCGATCTGCAAGTCGCGGCGCGTGAGGTCGATGCCGACGCCGTATCCGTAGATGCAGTCGAGCGCCTTCTCGAGCTTGATGTTGCGCCCGCCGCTCTTGAGCGCGACCACCAGCTCGACCTCGTGGTGCATGTCCTTGGTCAACGAGGGGTAGGGCACGGTCGCGCCGTCGCCCACGATGGCGTCGGCGGGCTTGGAGAAGAAGAACGGCGGGTCGCGCACGTCGTGCCCCATCTCCTTGATGTGCTCCTCGTAGTTCCGGCCCACGCACCAGATGCGGCGCACCGGAAAGTCCATGCCGGTGCCGGCAACCGGGATGGACGGTTGTGCGGCCGGCGGGATCACGTAGCTTTTGGCATCTGCATTCATGTTCAAGCTTTCCTATTCCGCCGCTTCCGGCGGTCGTTCGTTGGGCGTCTCCTGGCCGCGCAGTTGCAGGCGATAGAACGAGGCATAGCGGCCGCCCTTGCGCAACAGTTCGTCGTGTTTGCCGGATTCGACGATGGCGCCATCCTCGACCACCAGGATGCGATCGGCGTGGGTGATGGTATGCAGCCGGTGCGCGATCACGATCGTGGTGCGCCCTTGGCAGAGGCGTTCGATCGCGCGCTGCACTTCGCGCTCGGATTCGGAATTGAGCGAGGCCGTCGCCTCGTCGAGCAGGATGATCGGCGCGTCCTTGAGCAGTGCGCGTGCAATCGCGATGCGCTGGCGCTCGCCGCCGGCGATCTGCAGCCCGCGCTCACCGCACGGCGTATCGTAGCCTCTGGGAAAAGCCATGATGAATTCGTGGGCGTGCGCGGCCTTGGCGGCGGCGGCGATCTCGGCCTCGGTCGCCTCCGGCCGTCCGGCCGCGATATTGTCGCGGACCGAGGCGTGAAACAGGAACACATCCTGCCCGACATAGGCGATCTGGTTGCGCAGCGAATGCCGGGCGACCGTGGCGATGTTCTGCCCGTCGATCGTGACGGCGCCGCCGTCGACCTCGTAGAAGCGCAGGACGAGGTTGAGGATGGTGGACTTGCCGCCGCCGGACGGCCCGACCAGCGCGGTCACCTTGCCGGGTTCGGCCACCAGCGACAGGTCTTTGATCACCACTTCGCCGGGATGATACGAGAACTGCACATGCTCGAACTCGACGCGCGCGGTCGTGAGGGTCAGCGAAGGGCGGCCGTCGTCGGCCCGTTCCGGCTGCGGTGCGTCGATGATGTCGAACAGGATGCGCACGCCCACCAGCGCGGTATTGAGATCGATATTGAGCCTTGCCAGCCGCTTCGCCGGCTCGTATGCCAGCATGAAGGCGGTGAGGAAGGAAAAGAACTGGCCCGGCGTCGCTCCCGTCACGAGCACGCGGTAGCCGCCGTAGATCATCGCGATCGCGATGGCAAATCCGCCGAGCGCCTCCATCAGCGGGCCCGCCCGGTGGGCGGTGCGCGCCCAGCGGTTGGAATCCTGCTCGAGCTCGCCGACGCTGGCGTCGAGGCGCTTGCGCATCACCTCCTCGAGCGTGAAGGCCTTGACGGTGCGGATGCCCTGCACGGTTTCCTGGAAGGTTGCGAAGATGCGCGTCCCGCCGGTGAACTGCCGGTTGGCGATGCTGGTGACGCGGCGCATCATCTTGCGCAGGAAATAGAACGCGGGCGGCACCACCACGAAGCTGAAGAACGACATTACCGGATCTTGAATGATCATGACGGTCAGCAGGCCGATAAGTATGAGCAGGTCGCGACCGACCGCGCCGATCACCAGATTGATTACCTGACTCGCTGCGGCCGCGCCGGTTGTCAGTCGCGCGAGGAACTCGGAGGAATGCCGCTCGGCGAAGAATTCCAGATTCTGGCAGACCAGCGTGTCGAATATCTTGCGCTGGTTGTTGGCGAGAATGCTGTTGCCGATCCGGGAAAGCTTCACCGCCGAGAGATAGGAGGCGCTCGCCTTCAGCATGAAAATCGCCGCGGTGAGGATGCCGATGATGAAGATGCCCGCGAGATTCTTGTGGACGTAGGCCTGGTTGATGACGTCGCCGACCAGATAGGCGCCGAGCGCGGTCGAACTGGCAGCGATCAGCATCAGCCCCAGCGCGCGCAGGTAATGCCGCCATTGCGGCGCGGCCTGCTCCACCAACAGGCGCCGCACCAGCGCCGGGGCGCCGTTGGGATCGGTAAAAAGCGACTGCCAGTACGATTTGAGCACGCGCGCTCCGTCCACCAGGCGGTCAGTCCGGCGACTGCATGCGGTCAGTCCGGCGACTGCATTATGGCATGGCACCGTGCCCCATGCGACGGCGCGCCGTTCTTGCCCAGCCGGAGCGCTCTTTTCAAGCGGAATCGGCGTTCGCCTCGGGCTCGGGAATCATCTGTGGAAAGAATGGCTTAGGCCGATCCGGACGGCCCAAGAAATCGTTCGCGAAAAGCGCTCCAGTGATGATACGCTTCACATCGCGACGGTTTTCCCGTGCAGGATACGTAATGAGCCAGGTACGCGGACGCAACGCTCGCTTTCATTTCGTGATGATCAAGCCGTCGCACTATGACGACGACGGCTACCCGATCCAATGGTTTCGCTCCGCCATCCCGTCCAACACGCTCGCCTGTCTGAACGGCCTGGCGCTCGATGCGCAGTCGACGCAACGTGCTCGGAGCCGGACGTCGAAATCCGCCTGCACACCTATGATGAAACCAACCGGCGCGTCCGCCCGGACAAGATCATCCGGACGCATCCGCCGCGAGGGCGGCAAGGCATTGATCGGCCTCGTCGGGGTGCAGTCCAATCAATTCCCCCGCGCCGTCGATCTCGCGCGTCCCTTCCTGGCCGCCGGACTGCCGGTCTGCATCGGCGGTTTCCACGTGTCCGGCTGCATCGCCATGCTGCCGGAATTGCCGCAGGACCTGCGCGCGGCGCAGGCGCTCGGCATTTCTTTCTTCGCGGGCGAAGCCGAGGAGGCCCGTCTCGACGACGTTCTACGCGACGCCTGGAATGGTACGCTCGCGCCGACTCTACAATCACATGGATAAGCTTCCCAACCTGCAGGGTGAGCCGCCGCCGTTCCTGCCGCGCCAGCATGTGCGGCGCACGTCCGGGTCGCTCTCCAGCATCGATCTCGGGCGGGGCTGTCCATACCAGTGCTCGTTCTGCACCATCATCAACGTGCAGGGACGCAAGAGCCGGTTTCGCACGCCCGATGACCTCGAACGGATCGTGCGCGAGAACTACGCCCAAGGGATCAAGCGGTTCTTCATCACGGACGACAATTTCGCCCGCAACCGCGACTGGGAGATTCTGTTCGACCGCCTGATCGAATTACGCAGCGGCGATTTCCCGAAGATCGGCTTCACCATCCAGGTCGATACGCTGTGCCACAAGATTCCCAACTTCATCGAAAAGGCGGCGCAGGCGGGCGTGCGGCGCGTGTTCATCGGATTGGAGAACATCAACCCGGACAACCTGATCGCTGCAAAGAAGCGCCAGAACAAGATCACGGAATACCGCGAGATGCTACAGATGTGGCGCGATCATGGCGCCATCACCTACGCCGGCTACATTCTCGGTTTCCCGGGCGATACCAAGCAATCGATCGTACGCGACATCGAGATCATCAAGCGGGAATTGCCGCTCGATATTCTGGAGTTCTTTTTCCTCACCCCACTGCCCGGTTCGGAAGACCACAAGACGCTTTGGACGAAGGGGGTCTGGATGGACCCCGACATGAACAAGTACGACCTCAATCATCGCGTGTCGCATCATTCCAAAATGTCGGACGCGGAGTGGGAGGATGCCTATCGTGCCGCATGGGCGGCCTTCTACACGCCCGAGCACATCCGAACCATCCTGCGCCGGTCCGCGGCCTGCCGCCTCGGGCGCCCTAGCACCACGCTCTCGACCATCCTCTGGTTCTATCTGATGATTCTTTACGAGGGCGTCCATCCGCTCGAAGGCGGCGCCCTGCGGCTGAAGTTCCGGCGCGACCGCCGGGACGGCATGCCGCGAGAGAATCCGTTCGTGTACTATCCCCGCTATCTGGGCGCGACCGCCATCAAGATGTGGCACTACTGGCGGGTCTACCGGCAATGCAAGGCCATCCTCGACGACGTGCTGGCGGCGCCCGATCGCTGGACCTACACCGATCTCGCGATCGCGCCGCCACGCTCCGACGAGTTCGAGGCGCTCGATCTTTATCACGCGACCAGTGGAGGCGAAGCCGCGCTTGCGCGCATGCGCCGAGCCGACGCGATCCGCACGGGCGCGCACGCACCAGCCGAGCAGGCTACAATGAGCGGCGCGGCGGAGTGATCGGGGGCGTAGCCGGCACAAGCGGGGGCGCACGACGCATGTGCGGGCCGACCGTCAGGGTTTCCTGGCCCTTAGCTTGCGCTCCCACGCCAGCGCATGGCCGACGATGGTCGCGAGATCGTCGTATTGCGGCTGCCAATTGAGCGTTGCACGGATGCGATCAGAGGCGGCGACGATGCGGGCCGGATCGCCGGGCCGCCGCGCCGCGAACGCCACCTCGAAATCGGTGCCGGACACGCGCTTGACCGTGTCGATCACCTCGAGCACCGAAAAGCCGCGCCCATAGCCGCAATTGAGCGTTACCGGGGCGCCGCTGGCGCGCAGATAGCAGAGCGCGTCGGCATGCGCACGCACGAGATCGCTCACGTGAATGTAGTCGCGGATGCAAGTGCCGTCCGGCGTCTCGTAGTCGGTGCCGAAAACGTCGATCCTGTCGCGCATCCCGAGTGCGGTTTCGACCGCGACCTTGATGAGATGGGTGGCGCCCTTGGTTGATTGCCCGGTGCGGCCCTGCGGATCGGCGCCGGCGACGTTGAAATAGCGCAGGATCAGGTAGGAGAGGCCGTGCGCGGCACCGGCGTCGCGCAGCATCACCTCGGTCATCAGCTTGGAGGAGCCATAGGGCGACATCGGCACGGTCGGCTCGTCCTCGGAGACCGGCACGCGCGCCGGATTGCCGTAGACCGCGGCGGTCGAGGAGAAGATGAAATGGCGCACGCCGCCCTTGACCGCGCATTCGATCAGGGCGCGCGAGCTCGCCGTGTTGTTGCGGTAATAGCGGAGCGGGTCGGCGACCGAATCGGGCACCACGATCGAGGCCGCGAAGTGAATGATAGCCGTAACGCCATGCTGCGCGATCAATGCGGCCACGCCGGCCTGATCGCCAGTGTCGCCGACGACAAGAACAGCGCCTTTCGCTACCGCCCAGTCGAAGCCGGTCGAGAGGTTGTCGAGCACCACCACGCGCTCGCCGGCATCGACGAGCGCATGCACCATGTGACTGCCGATATAGCCCGCGCCGCCGGTGACCAGAACCGTCATGAGAGGAGCCGCCTGCCGGTTTCCCCTCTCTTGCTAGCGCAGGCCCTGTGAATATCCGGTTAGCGCGCGCGCCGGCGCGATTGCGGCAGCGACCCCCTCTCCGATCTATGGTAGCGGTTGCGACCCCCATCCCAGCGGTTCAGCACAAAAGCGACCCCGATTGTCATCAGCAAAATCAACACCAAAGTTGAGATGCTCATCCAAGACGCCCCCGTCTTTTGTTGTAAGCTTGCGACATCGGACAGCAAAATCCGTCCGGCACTATGGCCGGGCGAAAATATTCGGCGAGCGTTGCAAAAATCCCACAGCCTAATCCCATCGAGCGCGCAGCGGGGGCCATGTCCGACATCCTGTTCATCAAGACGTCATCGCTCGGCGATGTGATCCACCACATGCCGGCGCTGACCGAGGCGCAGCGCCACCGTCCGCACGCGCGCTTCGCCTGGCTGGTGGAGGAAGCCTACGCGCCGCTGGTCGCGCTGCACCCCGCCGTCGCCGAGGTCATGCCGGTCGCGTCGCGGCGCTGGCGCGGCGCGCTGGTTTCGCCCGTGACCTGGCGCGAGATGGCGGGCACCGTACGCGCAATGCGCGCGCGCGCCTATGACGAGGTGATCGACGCGCAGGGCCTGTTTCGCTCCGGCATGATGGCGCGGCTCGCGCGCGGGCGCCGCCACGGCTACGACGCGGCCAGTATCCGTGAGCGTGTGGCATCGATGTTCTATGACGTGCGGCACACGATTGCGCGCGACCTGCACGCGATTGCGCGCAACCGCATGCTGACCGCGCGCGCGCTCGGCTATGCGGTTGAGGGCGCGCCGAATTTCGGGCTCGATCGCGCGGCTCTCGTGGCCGACGATTCGCCGCGGCCTTATGGCGTGCTGCTGCACGCCACAGCGCGGCGCGAGAAGGAATGGCCGCAGCCGTCGTGGATCGCGCTGGGGCACGCGCTCGCCGCCCGCGGTGCTACGCTCGTGCTGCCGTGGGGCAGTGCGGGGGAGCGCGCACGCAGCGAGCGGATCGCCGGATCGCTAAAAGACCTGCGGGTCGACGCGCACGTGCCGCCGCGCGAGCCGCTCGATCGCGTGGCGCGGCTGATCGCGGGCGCCGATTTCGTGATCGGGGTCGACACCGGGCTGCTGCATCTCGCCGCCGCGTTGGGCGTGCCGCTGGTGGCGATCTTTTGCGGCAGCGCGCCGGGTCTCACCGGCCCGCTGGGCTCGGGGCCGATCGCGGTGGCCGGCGGCAGGGGCGAGCCGCCCTCGGTCGCCGATGTGCTCGCCGCGCTCGACCGAGTATGCCCGGCCGCGATTTAGCGCGGTGCAGGAGCTGCGGACCGTCGCCATAGCGCCGCCCGCCAGCGCATCGCGATGAGCACCGTGAACGCGATGCCGGTCGCGGCGTAGAGCGTCACGGTGGCGTTGAACCCGATGTGCTCGATCATTGCGCCCGCCGCCAGCAGGCCGAGCGGCAGGCTGTAGATCGCCATCATGCGCACACCCATGACGCGGCCGCGCAGTCGCTCGTTGGCGGCGCGCAGCAGCATCACCGTGTGCGACACCATGGTGAGGCTCTGCGCGAAGCCGGCGAGCGCCAGCGCGATGGTGGCACCCAACATGGTCGGCATGTGCGAGAATACCAGCAGCAGCGCATGCCAAAGCACGGCGGAGACGATCATCAGCCGCGGCAGCTCGGCGACGTGCAGCCGGCTGAATGCGATCGACCCGATCAGCGCTCCGGCCGCGAAGCTCGCGATCAGAGTGCCGAGCCCGGTCTGGTCGGTGTGATAGATTTGCCGCGCGACATAGGGCAGCAGCCCATTGGTGATCGAGAACGCGGTGCCGTTGAACAGGAAGGCGAGCCACACGAGCGCGAGCAGGCTCGGCGTGTTCCAGACATAGGCGAGGCCTTCGCGCAAATCTCGCCAGGGCGATGGGACGGGCGCCGGTGCAATCCCGGCCGGCGCAGCGCCTTCCGCCGCGGCCGCGGCTGCCGGCGTCACGTTGCGTACCGGCGCGGTGCCGAGGGTGAGCAGCGCGCCGAGCGCATAGAACGCCGTGATCACCATATAGGCCTGTCCGGTGCTCAGGGTCGCCGCCAGCGCCGCGCCCACCAGCGCCCCCGCGATGCGGGCGGAGTCCGAGGTGGTGCGCGACATCCCCATCGCGCCGGCAAGCAGGTTGACCGGCATGGTGTCGGCCACCAGCGCGCCACGCAGTCCCATGTCGGACGGGCGCACCAGCCCGGTGACGGCGGCGAGCACGCAGACCAGCAGCGGCGTCAGCACGCCCGCCAGCGCGCAGATCATGAGCGTCGCGGCCACCCCCGCATAGGTCGCGCGCATGCCGGCCATGAGCTTGCGGTGGCCGACGCGGTCGCTCGCCACTCCCATCAGCGGGGCGATCAGCGTGCCGCCGTAGCCGAGCGCGGCGAACACCGTGAGCAAGAGCACCGAGCCGGTCTCGGCCAGCACGTACCAGCCGAGGATGAGCGCCTCCATCTCGAACGCCCACGAGGTGAGCAGGTCCGCCGGCCATTGGAATCGGTAGCTGCGGATCGCAAACGGCGCGGGGAGGGGGAGGCGCAGCATCGGGACCGGCTGGTGGTCAGAGGAGAGCGGGAGGTCGGCGGGCGACCAGGGTTCGGGCGGTGAGGACTCGACGGAAGGTACTAGCCTAGTTGGTCATCGCCGCGATCACGACGGCGAGCGAAAATCGAGCCAGGCACGCTTGGGATAGGAGTAGAGCCTGCCGGTCTCCTGCATGCTCGGCAGGCAAAGCTGCACGATCGTCTCGCCCACCTTGTCGGGAGTTTCGAGCGTCAACGGATCCTCGCCCGGCATCGCCTGCGCGCGCATGCGTGTGCGCACCGTACCCGGGACGAGCACGTTGACACGCACCTGGGTGGTCGCGGTTTCCGCCGCATAGGTGCGTGCGAGCGTTTCGAGCGCGGCCTTCGACACCGCGTAGGGACCCCAATAGGCGTGCGCGTGCGCCGCCACGCCGGACGAGACGAACAGCGCGCGCCCCGCCCCGGAGAATCTCAACAGCGGGTCCATGGCGCGGATGAGCCGCCAGTTGGCGGTGACGTTGACTGCCATGACCTCGTCCCAGGCCGCGGCCTCGACATGTCCGAGGGGCGAGAGCGGCCCCAGGATGCCGGCATTGCCCACCAGAATGTCGAGCCGGCCGAAGCGCTCGTGCAAGGCCAAGCCGAGCCGGTCGATGCCCTCGTAGTCCTTGAGGTCGAGCGGCACCAGGGTGGCGGTGCCTCCGAAAGCCTTGATCGCGTCGTCGAGCTCTTCGAGCCCGCCGACCGTTCGGGCGACGGCGACCACGTGGACGCCGGCCAGGGCGAGCGCAATGGCGGTCGCGTGGCCGATCCCGCGCGAGGCGCCGGTCACCAGCGCGACGCGGTCGGCAAGCGGATTGGGCATGGTCGACCCTCGGGTCTGGCTTGGCCGCGCGAGATCGTGCTTTTGTCCGGCGCGCGGCCCGTGGCGGGAGCCCGAATTTACTATCCTTTTCGTGCCTGGCGCGAGCCCGCGCGAGCGGGCGCGGCGGCCTCAAAATTCACCACGTGGCCGTCAGTCGCCCACTGCGACATGGCGATTGATTGCGTTCTGCCCATCGACCTGCGAATATGGTGGGCAGAACGGCATCAACTTGGGAGGATGGCATGAACCGTTTCATCGGGACCGCGCTCGCCGGCGTCGTTGCGCTTGGCTTTTCGTTTTCTCCAACGCCCGCCGCAGCGCAGGACGTCACCTTGCGCGTGCACTCGTTCCTGCCGCCGGTCGCCAATCCGATGAAGCATTTCGTGATCCCATGGGCCCAGAAGGTCGAAAGGGAGTCCAATGGCCGCATCAAGGTCCAGGTCTTTCCGTCGATGCAGCTTGGCGGCAAGGCCGAGCAACTCCTGACCCAGGTGCGTGACGGCGTGGTGGACGTGGTCTGGGCCTTGCCCGGGTTCACCCCCGGCGTCATGCCCAAGCTTGAGATTTTCGAGCTGCCGTTCCTGCACCGCAGCACCAACGCCACCGTGCGGTCGCTGCAGGAATACGTGCCCCAGCACATGAAGAAGGATTTTGAGCCGTACCACATCCTGCTGGTTCACTGCCACGCCGGCGCGCTGTTCATGACCAGGGACCCGATCAACAAGATCGAGGATTTCCAGGGCATGAAGTTGCGCTCGTACTCGCGCACCAATGCCTGGATTCTGGAAGCCCTGGGTGCCGCCCCGGTCCAGGTGGCGCTGCCCGAGCTCGCGCCGATGCTGAGCAAGGGTACGGTCACCGGATCGATCCTGCCCTACGAGATCGCGCCCTCGGTCAAGATGCAGGACCTCACCGACTACTTCACCACGCTCGCGCCGCCCCAGCCGCGGCTCTCCACCGCGATCTTCACCTTCCTGATGAACAAGGCGAAGTACGAGAGCCTGCCGCCCGACCTCAAGAAGGTGATCGATGCCAACGCGGGCGCCAATCTTGTCGATCATGCCATCAAGACCTGGGATCAGATCGAGGTCGACGGCGAGAAGGTGATGCACTCGAAGCCCAAGAACAAATTCTCGAGCCTTAGCGCCGAGGAAACCGCGAAGTTCAAGGCGAAAGTCCAGCCGGTGTTCGACCGCTTCGTCAAGCTGCTGAATGATGGCGGCGACGACGGCAAGAAGCTCCTGGCCGAGGTCGAGACCCTGGAGGCGAAGTACTCCAAATAAGCCATACTCGGTTCCATTAACTTCGAGTGCGAGAACCGTCGATGGCCGAAGGCGCTGGCAAGATGGCCCTACCAACCGGTCCGGTTGGTAGGGGTCTCTACCGTGTCGCCACTCTGTTGGCGATATTCGGCGGGCTGTTGAGCTGCGCGATGGCCGCGCTCGTGACGGTGAGCGTGTGCGGGCGCTACCTTCTCTCGAAGCCGGTGCCGGGCGACTACGATATTGTCGGCATCCTGTGCGGCTGCGCGATATTCGCTTTCCTTCCGTATTGCCAGTTGAACCGCGGCAACGTGCTCGCCGATTTCTTCACCCAGAAGGCACCGGAACGGGTCAAGTCCATGCTCGATGCGGGCGGCAATCTGCTGTTCCTCGCCGCGATCATCCTGTTCACCTGGCGGCTGTATTTCGGAATGCTCGAAATGCGCGACTCCTCCGAGCAGATCGCAATGTTCTCATTCTACCGCTGGTGGACGATACCGTTCGACCTGTTCTGCATGGTCGTGCTGATCTGCGCGATTCTCTATACCCTCATTCGGGATCTTGCGGACGTGAAGGCCGGAAGGTCCGAGTCTGTGCCGATCCCCAAGGGAGAATAGAACTCCATGAGTGATCTGGCGCTCGGCGGGGTGGGATTTGCCGCGCTCTTCTTCTTGATAGCGTTGAGGGTTCCGATCGGCGTCGCCATGATTGCGGTCGGAATGGTGGGGTTTGCGGCGGTTGCCGGGGTGGTTCCGCTGATGAGCTTCCTCAAGACCGAGTCGTATTGGCGCTTCTCGTCGTTCGATTTCTCGGTCATCCCGCTGTTTCTGATGATGGGTAATTTTGCGACCCGCGCCGGCGTCACGAGCGCGTTGTTTCGCGCGGCCAGCGCCTTCATCGGCCATTTCCGCGGGGGCCTGGCGATGGCCGCGATCGGCGGCTGTGCCGCATTCGGAACGATCAGCGGCTCCTCGCTCGCGACCGCTGCCATGATGGGGCAGGTCTCGCTGCCTGAACTGCGCCGGTACAAATATTCGGGTTCGTTCGCGACCGGCGCACTGGCCGCGGGCGGCACGCTCGGCGCACTCATTCCGCCTTCCATTCCGCTGATCATCTACGCGATCATGGTGGAGGGAAACATCGTCCAACTGTTCCAGGCCGCTTTCATTCCCGGCATCCTCGCCGCCATCGGCTACATCATCGTCATCTCCATCGTTGTGCGCTTCAGGCCGGAGGCTGGCCCGGCCGGCGCCCGCGCGGACGCAAAGGAGCGATGGGCTGCGGTGCGCGGCGTCTGGACGGTCGCGGTGATCTTTGCGGTTGTGATGGGCGGCATCTATTCCGGCGCCTTCACTCCCACCGAAGGGGCCGGTATCGGTGCCGTCGGCATGTTCCTGATCGCCGTGCTCCACGGCGGGATGCGCTGGCAGGGCTTTATCGACTCGGTGTTGGAGACCGCGCAGACCTCGGCGATGATCTTCGTGATCCTGCTCGGCGCCGGTGTGCTCAACGCATTCCTCGGCTTCTCAGGGCTTCCGACCTGGACCGCCGAGCTGTTCCAGAATTCCGGGCTGCCGCCCTACGTGGTCGTGCTCGGGATGATCGTGCTCTATCTGATCTTGGGATGCCTGATGGATTCTCTGGCGATGATCCTGATCACCATCCCGATCTTCTGGCCGATCATCGGTGCGCTCGATTTCGGCATGCCGGTCGACGACGTGAGGCTGTGGTTCGGGATCATCACCTTGATGGTGGTGGAGATCGGGCTGATCACGCCGCCGGTCGGCTTGAACGTGTTCGTGATCAATTCATTGGCGCGAGACGTGCCGATGATCGACACCTTCCGCGGCGTCGTCCCGTTCCTGGTGTCGGACCTGATCCGGCTGACGTTGGTCGTCGCGTTCCCGGCGATGAGCTTGATCCTGCCCCATCTCATCGGCGGTTGAGGATCAACCCGCCTCGGCCAAGAGCGACAGTTGCCGGGGCTGCGCTTCCTGTCCCGTCTGATCGGTCAGCGGAGTGGGGTAGTCGCCCGTAAAGCAGTGGTCGGTGAACTGCGGGCGCGCCGGATCGCGCTCATCGTAGCCCATCGCGCGGTAGATGCCCGGCACCGACAGGAAGGCGAGCGAATCCGCGCCGATGAACTTGCGCATGCCTTCGAGATCATGGGTGGCGGCGAGCAGCTTGTCGCGCTCGGGCGTGTCGATGCCGTAATAGTCGGAATGGGTGATCGGCGGGCTTGCGATGCGCATGTGCACCTCGCTCGCGCCGGCTTCACGCATCATCTGCACGATCTTCACCGAGGTGGTGCCGCGCACGATCGAATCGTCCACCAGCACGATGCGCTTGCCGTTGACTACCGCGCGGTTGGCGCTGTGCTTGAGGCGCACGCCGAGCGCGCGGATCTGCTGCGACGGCTCGATGAAGGTGCGCCCGACATAGTGGTTGCGGATGATGCCGAGTTCGTAGGGAATGCCGGACGCGTGCGCATAGCCGATCGCGGCCGGCACGCCGGAATCGGGTACCGGCACCACCACGTCGGCACTCGCCGGCGCCTCGCGGGCAAGCTCGGCGCCACAGGTCTTGCGCACGTCGTAGACGCTCTTGCCGCCGATGATCGAATCCGGACGCGAGAAATAGATGTACTCGAAGATGCACGGCCGCGGCGCCATCGGCGGAAACGGTTTGTGCGAATGCGCGCCGTCCTCGTCGAACACCACGACCTCGCCGTTCTCGACGTCGCGGACATACTTGGCTCCGATGATGTCGAGTGCGCAGGTCTCCGAGGCGAGGATGGGATGGCCGTCGAGCCGGCCGAGCACCAGTGGCCGGATGCCGAGCGGGTCGCGCGCGCCGATGAGCTTCTTGTTGGTGAGGCCGACGAAGGCGTAGGAGCCTTCGAGCGCCCGCAGTCCCTCGATGAAGCGGTCGATGAAGCGGTTGCGCTTGGCCTTGGCGACGAGATGCAGAATGACCTCGGTGTCGGAGGTCGACTGCATGATGGCGCCTTCGCGCACCAGCTGGCGGCGCAGGGTCAGGCCGTTGGTCAGGTTGCCGTTGTGGCCGATCGCCAGGCCGCCGCCGTCGAGCTCGGCGAACAGCGGCTGGACGTTGCGTAGAATGGTCTCGCCGGTGGTCGAATAGCGCACGTGGCCCATCGCGGACGGCCCCGGCAGCCGGTCGATCACTTCGCGGCGGGAGAAATTGTCCCCGACGAGGCCCATGCGGCGTTCCGAATGGAATCGCTTGCCGTCGAACGAAACGATGCCGGCCGCTTCCTGGCCGCGGTGCTGGAGGGCATGCAGGCCGAGCGCGGTGATGGCAGCGGCCTCCGGATGTCCGAAAATGCCGAACACGCCGCATTCCTCGCGCAACCGGTCGCTCTCGAGATCGAGTATCCCGGTGTCGCTTTCGGTGTCGTTCGGCTCGCGCATCGGGTCGATCATTGGGCTCTCGTGGCCGGTTCGCGTGGCCGGGCTAGTACGCGGTTGTCCTGACTTGGCTCGCAAGGCCGAACTCATGACCGTCGAGGCTGGAGCGCCGCTCGGGCGGCGTCTCGGGCTCGGGGGTCTCCTCGGGCTTGGGCTTCTTCAGCCTCTTCAAGATGGTGTTCTCCGGGTCTTCCGGCAACAGCGAGATCAGCCAGTCGCCGGTGCCTTGCAGCACCACCCGCGACTTGGCGCCGCGCACCCACTCCGGCTGGCTGCGCTCGGGCACCAGCCAAGCGAAGAACAGGAAGGCCACAACCACGATGATCAGCCCGCGTCCCAGCCCAAACAGGAATCCAAGCGTGCGATCGAGCGCGCCAACCCGGCTGTCGAGCACCATGTCGGAGAATCGCACGGTCAGCACCGACACGATCAGCAGCGTGCCGAGGAAGGTACCGATGATAACCACCGCGGCCGCGACGATGTCGTTGTTGAAGTACGACTTCGCGAACGGCAGCAGCTTGGAATAGGCGTAGAGCGTCACCACCGCGGCGATGCCCCATGCCGCGATCGAGAGGATCTCGCGCATGAAGCCGCGGATCATCGCCAGCAGTGCGGAAATGAGCATGACGCCGATCAGGATGATGTCGAGAAGGGTGATGGGCATAATCGAACTTCAGCTTTTCCCGCGCGTACCGGTCACGGGCCCGGTCGAATTGCCGCGGCCGGCCGATGGTGTTGCCCGTGCCACGAATTGTCTCCTCGCTCCCACCGCCGATCGGCCCCCAACCCGTTAGACTTCTTGCCTTAATTGGCCTTCCAACGGGGCGGTCGGAGAGCCTCGGCCGTCAGGCCGCTGTATAGCGGTATGAGGCGACGCCGTCATCCGTCTTGTTCTTTCATCGTTTCTGCCGGGGTGCGCCGCCGACCCTCGCTTTCGGAAGGGCGGCGGATTCATCATTTCGAGGCAATTGTCGCGCCGGAATCGGACGTCGGGGTCACCCGGGGGATTAACGTGCATCTCACGCGGCGGGAGGACATCCGATCCGCGCCAGGCTCAGGCCTCTCCGACCGCGCGCCGGTCGGGACGGCCCGGGCGCTTGCCGCGCGCTGCGATGTCGGCGACGAGGCTCGCGAGGTTGCCGACGAATTCGAGCGCCAGCGCCGGCTCGCTCGCGCCTTCGGCGCGCGCCGCTTCCGGCACGACGGCACGGGCGAAGCCGAGCTTCTGCGCCTCCTTGAGCCGCGCGGCGGTCTGCGCCACCGGCCGCACTGCGCCCGACAGCGAGACCTCGCCGAAATAGACCGCGTCGGCCGGCAGCGGCGCATTGGCGAGCGAGGAGACCAGCGCGGCGGCGGCGGCGAGATCGGCGGCCGGCTCCTGGATGCGCAGGCCGCCCGCGACGTTGAGATAGACGTCGTGGCCGGAGAGCCGCACGCCGCAATGGGCTTCGAGCACCGCGAGCACCATCGACGAGCCGGCTCTGGTCCCAGCCGACGACGGCGCGGCGCGGCGTGCCGAGCGAGGTCGGCGCCACCAGCGCCTGGATTTCGACCAGCAGCGGGCGCGCTGCCTTCGATGCCGGCGAACACGGCGGTGCCGGGCGAGCCGAGATCGCGCTCGGAGAGAAACAGCTCGGACGGGTTGGCGACCTCGCGCAGGCCGGCGCCGGTCATCTCGAACACGCCGATCTCGTCGGTCGGACCGAAGCGGTTCTTCACCGCGCGCAGGATGCGGAACTGGTGCGAGCCTTCGCCCTCGAACGAGAGCACGGCGTCGACCATGTGCTCGACCACGCGCGGGCCGGCGATCTGGCCGTCCTTGGTGACGTGGCCGACCAGGATGACGGCGGCGCCCGAGCGCTTGGCGAAGCGGATCAGCGCCTGCGCGCTGCCGCGCACCTGCGTCACGGTGCCGGGCGCGGCTTCGACCATGTCGGTCCACATGGTCTGGATCGAATCGATGATGACGAGGCGCGGGGTCGGGCCCTCGCCGAGCGTTGCGACGATGTCTTCAACCGAAGTCTCAGCCGCGAGCTCGACCGTCGCGCCGGCCAGACCGAGCCGTTCGGCGCGCAGCCGCACCTGCGCCACCGCTTCCTCGCCCGAAATATAGACCGCGCGGTGGCCGGCGCGCGCGAGCGCGGCCGCCACCTGGATCAGCAGCGTCGACTTGCCGATGCCGGGATCGCCGCCGAGCAGCAGCACCGAGCCGCGGACGAAGCCGCCGCCGGTGACGCGGTCGAATTCGGCGATGCCCGGACGGCAGCCGCGGCGCGTCCTGCGCTTCGCCCGCCAAGCGGCTCGAGCGCGAACTGGCGGCCCTTGCGCGGCGCGCGGCCGGGCATCTGCGGGCGCGCTGCGGCGGCGTTCTCTCGGCGATGGTGTTCCATTCGCCGCAGGCGTCGCACTTGCCCTGCCAGCGGCCATAGGCGGCGCCGCAGTTCTGGCAGATGAAGCTCTGGTCGCGACGGGCCATGGCGAAGGTCGCACGGTGAGGGTTGATTCCCGCCCTCAGGGCTGGATCATAAGCCCTTGTAAACGCGGTGATAGCGCCGGCCGAGACTGGTCAGCACCTCGTAGCCGATGGTGCCCAGCGCGGCGGCGAGATCGTCGACCGTCGATGCCGTCGCCGATCAGCGTCGCCAGCTCGCCGCGCCGCACCGTGCCTTCCGGCAGGTCGGTCACGTCGACGCCGAACAGATCCATGGAGACGCGCCCGACGATCGGACAGCGCTTGCCGGCCACGACGACCTCGGCGGCGGGCTTGCCCTTGCGAGGCGCCGGCCGCGCGCAGAAATCCGTCGGCGTAGCCGATGGCGACGATCGCGATGCGGCTCGGTCGCGCCGCCGTCCAGGTCGCGCCGTAGCCGACGGTGTCGCCCTTCTTGAGGTTGCGCACCTGGATGATGCGGCCCTTGAGGTCGACCACCGGGCGCATCGGGTTCTGGCGTCCGGGCGTGGGATTGGCGCCGAACAGCGCGACGCCGGGCCGCACCAGGTCGCAGTAAACGGTGCCGCCGAGAAAGATGCCGGCGGAATTGGCGATCGAGGAGGGAACGCCGCGATACATGATGCGGATTTCGCGAAACAGCGGATCTGCCGGTCGTTCAGCGGATGGTCGGGCGTCTCGGCGCAGGCGAAATGGCTCATCAGCAGCGTGAAGCCGTGCTTCTCCGACTGGATGCGCGGCGCGATCGCGACGGCCTCGTCGGGCGTGATGCCGAGCCGGTTCATGCCGGTGTCGACATGCAGCGCCGCGCCGCCGCGCCAGTTGTTGCTGGAAACGAACGCGTCCCATTCGGCAAGTTCGGTCGTGCTGTTGATCACCGGCCGCAGATTGGCTTCCGCAAACGAGGGCGCGGAACCGGGCATCAGCCCGTTGAGCACGTAGATGACGGCCGCGGGCGCAACCGCGCGCACGCGGCGCCCTTCGGCCACGTCGGCCACGAAGAAGGTCCTGCAGCCGGCCTCGGCAGAGCCGCGTAACCACCGGCTCGATGCCGCAGCCATAGGCGTCCGCCTTGACCACGGCGGCGCATTCGACCGGCAGCGTCATGCCGGAGAGCTTCTTCCAGTTGGCCTCGATGGCGGCAAGGTCGATGGTGAGCACGCCGCCGGCCTCGACCTCGGACGGCCCCGCCGGCTCGGGCGGAGCGGCCGGCACGGTGTCGACGGCTTCAAGGTCGGGATCGTGGATGGTCATGGCCCGCCGTTATGGCGGGCCTTCGCCGATCCGTCCAGTGTTTGAACGGCACTCGCAACGGGCCCGCCGCAATGGCGCGGTCCGGTGGGTGGCATGCGCCGCCATCGGTCAAAGGTCCTCGGGCAACTGATCTTCGCGCGCGAGATTGTCGAAGCGCGTGACCGCGGCGTCGAACTGCAGGTTGACGGTGCCGGTCGGGCCGTGGCGCTGCTTGCCGATGATGACCTCGGCCTTGCCGTGAACGGCGTCCATCTCGGTCTGCCACTTGATGTGCTCGTCGCGTGCCCGGCCGCGGCTCCTTGTTGCTGAGGTAATATTCCTCGCGGAACACGAACATCACCACGTCGGCGTCCTGCTCGATCGAGCCGGATTCGCGCAGGTCGGAGAGTTGCGGGCGCTTGTCGTCGCGGTTCTCGACCTGCCGCGACAGCTGCGACAGCGCCATGATCGGCACGTTGAGTTCCTTGGCGAGCGCCTTGAGGTTGGTGGTGATCTCGGTCACCTCCTGCACGCGGTTTTCCTGCGAGCGGCGGGACGAGCCCTGCAGGAGCTGGATGTAGTCGATCACCAGCAGGTCCATGCCCTTCTGCCGCTTGAGGCGGCGCGCGCGCGCCGCGAGCTGCGCGACCGTCAGTCCGCCGGTCTCGTCGATGTAGAACGGCAGATGCTGCAGCTCGACCGCCACGTCCTTGATCTTCTCGAAGTCGCGCTCGGTGATGCCGCCGCGCCGGATCGTGCTCGACGGGATGCCGCTCTGCTCGGCGATGATGCGGGTGGCAAGCTGCTCGGCCGACATTTCCAGCGAGAAGAAGCCGACGATGCCGCCGTTGACCGTCTGCGATGATGGCCGTCGGGCTGCACCTCGCCCTGCCAGCCGCGCGACGTTGTAGGCGATGTTGGTGGCGAGCGCGGTCTTGCCCATGCCGGGACGGCCGGCGACGATGATCAGGTCGGAGGCCTGCAGGCCGCCCATCTTGCCGTCGAGATCGGCGAGCCCGGTTGCCAGCCCGGACAGCTTTCCGTCGCGCTGGATAGGCGCGCGCCGCCATGTCGACCGCGGTGGTGAGCGCGGTCTCGAATTTCTGGAAGCCGCCGCCGTAGCTGCCGGTCTCGGCGAGGTCGTAGAGCCGGCGCTCGGCGTCCTCGATCTGCTCGCGCGGCGCGAAATCGACCGGCGCGTCGAAGGCGACGTTGACCATGTCCTCGCCGATCTTGATCAGGTCGCGGCGGATCGCGAGGTCGTAGACCGTGCGCCCGTAGTCCACGGCGTTGATGATGGTCGTCGCTTCGGCCGCAAGGCGCGCGAGGTATTGCGCTCAGCGTCAGTCCGGCGATGTCGACGTCGGCGGGCAGGAAGGTCTTGAGCGTCACCGGCGAGGCGAGCTTGCCGGTGCGGATCAGGCTGCGCGCGATGTCGTAGATCTGCTGGTGGACTGTCTCGAAGAAATGCTGCGGCTCCAGAAAGTCGGAGACGCGATAGAGCGCCTCGTTGTTGACGAGGATCGCGCCCAGCAGCGACTGCTCCGCTTCGATATTGTGCGGGGCGGTGCGGAAGAGGGCGGTGCGGGCTCCTCCGCCTGCTTGCGCGCGGTTGATTCGAGGGCCATGGCCTTCCAGTGTTTTGTGTTTTTGACGAGATCGAGGCACGGCACTCACCCAACCGATACGGTCCACGCACGCACGCACGCCAGCGGGGGAGGGCGGCCATTAACAGTGAACGGCGACCCGTCGGCAATCAAGCTTCGCGGATTTCCCCGCTGATCACCGGCGAATTTGGTTGTGACGATAGGCGACGAAAGGCTTGACCGTTGCCGATTCGGCAAAACGGAGGCGGAATCACTCGCCGGCGAGGCGCAGCGGCGGCCGCTTCCCCGCTCGCGCGCGCGCAGCCGTTCGAGTTTCGCGCGCCATGTAGTCGCGCGTCATCGGCACGACGCCCTGCTGCTTGGTCAGCTGCAGCTGGAACACCATCATGGCCTGCTCGCGGAACGCCATCTCGGAGGCCGCAAGGTAGAACTCCCACATCCGCACAAAGCGCGCATCGTAGAGCCGCTCGACGTCTTCGCGATGGGCGAGGAAGCGTTCCCGCCAGGCCTTGAGCGTTTCGGCGTAGTGCAGGCGCAGAATCTCGACGTCGGTGACCAGCAGGCCCGCGCGCTCGACCGCCGGCAGCACTTCGGACAAGGCCGGAATGTAGCCGCCAGGGAAGATGTATTTCGCGATCCATGGATTGGTGACGTTCGGCCCTTCGGATCGGCCGATCGAATGCAGCAGCATCACGCCGTCGTCATCGGAGCGAAGCGGCGCATTGTCGAAAGAACGCGTCGTAGAAGCCGACGCCGACATGCTCGAACATGCCGACCGACACGATGCGGTCGAAGGTCTCCCGCACGTCGCGATAGTCCTGCAGGCGGAATTCGATCTTGTCGGACATTCCCTGCTCGTTCGCGCGTACCTGCGCGCGCGCAAGCTGCTCGGTCGAGAGCGTGATACCGGTGACGTGCGCATCCGTGGTCTCGGCGAGGTAAAGCGCCAGGCCGCCCCAGCCGCAGCCGATCTCGAGCACGTGGTGGCCGCGCTCGACCAGGAGCTTGGCCGCGAGATGGCGTTTCTTGGCGAGTTGGGCGTCGTCGAGCGACTGATCGGGGGTCTCGAAATAGGCGCAGCTGTATTGCCGGTCGGCATCGAGGAACAGCGCGTAGAGCTGGTCGTCGAGATCGTAGTGGTGTGCGACATTGCGCTGCGCGCGCCGGCGCGGATTGAACTGCTTCAGCCGACGGTAGAGATAGCGCAGCAGCCATTGCGGGCGCGCCCACGCCGGCGGCTTGCCGTCCCGGCGTTGGCCGAGCACGACGCCGAGCACGTCGGCGATCGAGCCCTGCTCGACGACGATGCCGCCGTCCATGTAGGATTCGCCAAAGCTGCAGCTCGGGATCGCGCAGTACGCCGAACTCGGCCGCTCGCGTCATGAAACGGATGGCGACCGGCGCGCCGTGGCCGTCGCCGAAGGTAAAATGGGTCCCACCCGCGGTCGTGACCTGCAGATTCCCGACGCGGATTAGTCTATGGAGTGCCGCCCGAAGCAACCGGTCCATCGGCCGCCTCCCACCACCTCATCGGCTTTGCCGGCCACGTCCCCGACACAATTGGGGCCTGCCGGCACCTTCAGACGGCCGCGGCCTACCCAAGCCTCAGCCGTATTGGACTAATGTATTAGACCAAAGTTTCGCCTTTTCGGCAATGCACGAAACGCAAGAGGGTTGCCTGTCCGCCTGGCGGCGACCCTGGGATAAGCTTGAGCTAAGGCACCGCATTCGTCTTTCTGCCAAAAACCTGCAGCAAACAGGGGTGCCGGCGATAGGCCGGCACTGGCGAGGAGGGGTCCATCGTGTCGCGGGTCGGTCTGGCTTTTGCTGTGTTGGCCGGCATTTCGGTCTGGTCGGTGCCTGTCCACGCCCAGATCAATATCGATTCCGGCAAGACGCCTGCCCAGATCTTCGCCGCGACTTGTCACGCCTGTCATCGCAGCCCGCGCGAAATCAAGCCGACCAACGCCGGCTTTCTGCGTGAGCACTACATGGCCGGCCGCAGCGAGGCCGCCGCCATGGCGGCCTATCTGGCGTCGATCGGCAGCGACCCGAACGCCATCAAGCAGCGGCCGCGTCCTGTGCTGGGGGCTGGCCAGCCCTCTCAGGAACAGGCCGCCGCGCCGGGTGGCGATAAGGACAAGGCGCCGCAGGGTCCCAAGACCCGCCGTCCATCGGAGAGCATCGAGGTCGGCAAACTGTCCGACCCTGCGCTCACCCAGACGGCAGCGGCAGGAGGCGCGGTCGGTGGCCAACCGCCCGTACCCCCGGTCGAACGGTTCGAAGAATAGCGGTCAGGCCTTCTTTTCTGCCTCGGGTTCCGCTTTCGGCGCCTCCGCCGCGGCGTCGCTCTGTCGTCGCGCCTCGACCGCCTCCGGCTCGAAGAACGCTTCCGCGGCCACTGCCGCCGCCTCCGGCATGCCTGTGTCGTCCGCTTCCTCGCGGGCGATGGTGACGTCCTCGCCGCGAGCCACCCGCTCGGCCTCATCGGCGCTGCGGGCTACCGCGACGCTGATCGTGACCTCGACCTCGGGGTGCAGCATCACCGGGACCTTGTGCAGGCCGATGGTCTTGATCGGCGTGTTGAGCGCGATCTGGGCGCGGTTGACCGCGAATCCCCTTTCACTGACCAGGGTCGCGAGATCGCGCGGTGAGACCGAGCCGTAGAGCTGGCCGCCTTCGGCGGCCTGGCGCAGCACGGTGAAATTGCTGGCCGTCGAGCTTCCGGGCGATCTTTTCCGCTTCGCCTTTCTGCTCGAGATTGCGGGCCTCGAGCTCGACCTTCATGGTTTCGAAGCGCGACCGGTTCTCTTTGGTGGCGCGCAGCGCCTTGCCCTTGGGCAAGAGGTAGTTGCGTGCAAAGCCGTCCTTGACGCGCACGACTTCGCCCATCTGGCCAAGCTTGGCGACGCGCTCGAGCAGGATTACTTCCATTGTCGTATCTCCGTGGATGGATCGTTGGGACTGAATCAGGTTCGCAGCGTGGGTGGCCCGCGCCTCGCCGCGACGCGGGCGCGAATGTTGAATGCGGTTTCGGCAAGACCCAGCATCGCGACCGCCAGAACCGGCCAGCCGAAAATGGTGGTCGCCGCATAGGCGCCTGCGAGCAGCAGGAAGCGGCTGTCGATCCCGCGCGTGATCGCATGCAGGACAGCAAAGCCGAGAATCGCAAAGGCCATGAGCAGGCTGGCGGCGAACACGCCCGACAGGATGCCCGCAAGATCGGGCAGGAAAGAGCCCGCCACCGCCACCGCCAGCAGGCCCGATGTGAAGGACGGGAGCGACAGCGCCGAAAGGTCGGGCCAAGGCCGCCGCAGCCGGCCCGACACCTTCACCACCCGCGCCGCGAGCCAGAGATTGAGCAGATTGGTGATGGTGGAGAATACCGCCGCAGCCGGCGGAATGGCCATCGACCAGCAGGTCGATCACCGCCGGGTCGCGCAGGATGCGCTCGTAGGTCTTGCGCAGGTTCGCTTGCAGGCTGGCCTGATCGGCGCCGAAATTGGGCACGGCGGCGGCGACGACGAGGGTACCGATGATCGCGGCCCATAGCACCAGCCGGCCGACCGGATACCATTCGAAATCGCCTCCGCCGCCGTTCGTCACCGGCCGCGCCAGCAACGCGAGATAGCCGAGCCACCAGGCGCCGAAGGCGATCACGAACACCGAGATGAAGAAGAAACCGGACAGATAGCCGACAACGGCGCCTGCAGATGCGGCCGCGATCAGTCCGGCCCAGTGGCTCCAGCCGAGTGCCGCGATCAGGATCGGCAGCGGCGCGAGGTAGAACAGGAAGATCGCCGCGAGCGAGCCGGACACGACCGACGCAAACAGCAGCGCGGCGGCTGCGCCCGCTCCCAATCCGACCAGAATGATCTGCAGCATTTCGAGCTGTCCCGCTTTGTCAGCGGTTAGAGCCGGATCGACGTCCGCCCAACCATTCGGGCGACGCAGGGCGCTACCGCGCGTCCTGCGCCGTCCGTCTTCAGTCATCTACGGATCACATAGGGCAGAAGCCCGAGAAAACGTGCGCGCTTGATGGCGACCGCGAGCTCGCGCTGCTTCTTCGCCGACACTGCGGTGATGCGGCTCGGCACGATCTTGCCGCGCTCCGAGACGTAGCGCTGCAGGAGCCGCACGTCCTTGTAGTCGATCTTCGGCGCATTGGCGCCCGAGAACGGACAGGTCTTGCGGCGGCGGAAGAACGGCCGGCGGGTCTGCGTTTGGGTAGACGTGAACGCCATGGCCATTACTCCTCAGCCGGCACGGTCGGAGCGTCGTCGGACGCATCGCGCGGCGGACGGCTCTCGCGGTCACGGTCGCGATCGCCACGACCGCCGCCGCCGCCGCGGTCGCGGTCGCGATCACCGCGAAATCCGCCGCCGCCGCGGTCGCGATCACGAAAGCCAAACGCCGCGGTCGTCGCGCTCGCGGTCGCGGTCGACCTTGCGCATCATCGCGGAAGGGCCTTCCTCGTGCTCGTCGACGCGCACGGTGAGATAGCGCAGGACATCCTCGTTGAGCCGCTCCTGGCGCTCGATCTCGTTCAGCGACGGCGGCCGGCGCATCGACATTGAGCAGCGTGATAGTGCGCCTTGCGGTTCTTGCGCAGGCGATAGGAGAGCGACTTGACGCCCCATTGCTCGACCTTGGCGACCTTGCCGCCCATCTGCTCGATGACGCCCTTGAGCTGGGCGGTCAGTTCTTCGACCTGCTGGGCGCTGACGTCCTGGCGCGCGAGGAAGACGTGTTCGTATAGCGGCATGCGGATGCCTTTCCCTTGTCTGCCTGGCTCGCCCCGGCGCGTAGCCCTTCGAACCCTTTCGGGAAAGGCTCGAATGCTCAGAAGGCGGGAACACGGGACGCCGGGCCATCTGGCCCTGCCGCCGGCGATTCTGCGGGCGGCCGTCCGTTCAGCTCCCGGCCGGGGTCGAGCGGAAGCGCGGTTTATAAGGAGTTTCGAAGGAAAGGCAAGGCGTCGCGACAGGCCCGTAGCCGTCAGGTCCGGCAATTACGCCGCACGGGGCGTGCCTGGTTGCGGGCCGGCAATGCGCTGCAGCAGGTCGGCGAGCCGCACTGC
Source organism: uncultured Alphaproteobacteria bacterium (assembly GCA_963755305.1). Taxonomy (GTDB): domain Bacteria; phylum Pseudomonadota; class Alphaproteobacteria; order Rhizobiales; family Xanthobacteraceae; genus VAZQ01. The sequence continues at coordinate 87,719 of CAVWJL010000004.1, forward strand.
AAGATCGACGCCTTCGCGGATTTGACGTGCGCGCGCGGCATCGGTCCCGCAGACTGCGCAGCTTGTTGAGCTCGCGCAGCAGCAGGTCGAGATTTTCGGCGAGCAGCCGGTGGCGGAATTCGGGCTCGTCGCGCGCGCGCGCAAGATCGGCGTCAGTCACCAACGCAATCGCGCGCATCGCAAAATCCGTCCCAATCGGCTGCGGCCGTGAGCATATCCGAAGCCGCCTTGTGGGTCCGTTACGAAGCAAGGTTGCCGTTTGGTTACAAGAACCTATCGCATTGTCTTGACAGCGGGATTGACGCGGGGGAGGTAGGGTCCGATCGGGCCAGATGGGGCGAACGGATGGCGACTGCATTTCTCTTTCCGGGCCAGGGCAGCCAGGCGGTCGGCATGGGCAAGGCGCTGGCCGAGGCATTCGCCCCGGCGCGCCAGGTGTTCGAGGAGGTCGACGCGGCGCTGGGCGAGAAGCTCAGTTCGATCGTCTGGGAGGGGCCGGCGGAGACGCTCACCCTCACCGAGAACGCGCAGCCTGCGCTGATGGCGGTCTCGCTCGCCGTCATCCGGGTGCTGGAAGCCGAGGCGGGCCTCGACCTGGCGCGTGACGCGCAATTCGTCGCCGGCCACTCGCTCGGCGAATATTCGGCGTTGGCTGCGGCCGGCGCGCTCACGGTCAGCGACACCGCGCGGCTGCCTTCGCATCCGCGGGCGCGCCATGCAGAAAGCGGTGCCGGTCGGCACCGGCGCCATGGCGGCGTTGCTCGGGCTCGACTTCGATGCCGCCGTCGCGATCGCAGCCGAGGCGGCGCAGGGCGAAGTGTGCCAGGCCGCGAACGACAATGGCGGCGGACAGGTCGTCGTCTCGGGCAACAAGGCGGCGGTCGAGCGCGCAGTCGAGATCGCCAAAGGCAAGGGCGCGCGCCGCGCCATGTTGCTGCCGGTGTCCGCTCCCTTCCATTGCGCGCTGATGCAGCCCGCCGCCGGCGCCATGGCGGAGGCCCTGGCGAAAGTCGCCATGCTGCGGCCGGTGGTGCCGGTGGTCGCCAACGTGCTCGCCAAGCCGATCAGCGACCCGTCCGAGATCGTGCGCGCGCTCATCGCGCAGGTCACCGGAACGGTGCGCTGGCGCGAGTCGGTCGCCTTCATGGCGGGGGAGGGGGTCACCACCTTCTACGAGGCCGGCGCCGGCAAGGTGCTGAGCGGCCTGGTCAAGCGCATCGCGGAGGGCGCCAGCGGCGTCGCGATCGGGACGCCCGAGGACGTGGCGGCGTTCAAGGCCGCGCGCCAGACATGATATTAATGGAAAAACGTCTCGCTCCAAGCGATCCGCGCGACTGGACACAAGCCTGAGGATACGCGCCATGTTCGATCTCACCGGCAAGACCGCGCTCGTGACCGGAGCGACCGGCGGCATCGGCGGAGCGATCGCCAGGGCGCTGCATGCGCAAGGCGCAACGGTGGCGCTCTCCGGCACGCGCCGCGACGCCCTCGACGTGCTGGCGGGCGAACTCAAGGAGCGCGTCCACGTGCTGCCCTGCAATCTCGCCGACAAGGACGCGGTCGAGGCGCTGGTGCCCAAGGCGGAAGAAACGATGGGCAAGCTCGATATTCTCGTCGCCAACGCCGGCATCAATCGCGACAATCTGTTCGTGCAATTGAAGGACGAGGATTGGGACCAGGTGGTCGCGGTCAATCTCACCGCCACCTTTCGCCTCGCGCGCGCGGCCGTGCGCGGGATGATGCGCCGGCGCTTCGGGCGCGTGATCGGCATCACATCGGTGGTGGGGGTGACCGGCAATCCGGGGCAAAGCAATTATACCGCGACCAAGGCGGGCATGATCGGCATGTTCAAGTCGATCGCAGCCGAATACGCCAAGCGCGGCGTGACCGCCAATTGCATCGCGCCCGGCTTCATCGTCTCGCTCATGACCGACAAGCTCAACGACAAGCAGCGCGAGGCGATCCTCGTGCGCGTGCCGGCCGGCCGCCTCGGCACCGGCGCCGACGTGGCGGCGGCCGCGGTCTATCTCGCCTCCGACGAAGCCGCCTACGTCACCGGGCAGACCTTGCACGTCAACGGCGGCATGGCGATGGTGTAACGACCTACTGCACGCTCGCCTGTCCGAGCTTGGCGAGTTCGGCTTCGAGCGCCGGAATCCATTTCTGCTGCACGGGCGTCAACCGGCCGTTGGCGTCGAGCCGCCGCAGGATGTCCAGCGCTTCGGTGATCCGCCCGCGCGGATCGTCGTCGGCGACGGCCAGCTTGACGAGCGCCTGGACCACCTCGGTCTGCCATTGCGCGCTGGCGGGGTCGGCGGCGGCGAGGGCGCGCCGGATGTCGAGCGTCTCGCGATAGGCCGCCAGCGCCTCCTCGCGGCTTCCCTGCGCCAGCAGCACATCGGCAACCCGGCCGAGGCTCAACGAAACCTCGCGCCGCCACACCTTGTTGCCGGGGTCCTTGGCGGAAAGTGCGCGCCGGATCGCCAGGCCGTCGCGATAGGCGGCGAGCGCACCGGCATAATCGCGCTCGGCAATGAGCACGTCGCCGATCTTTTCCTGGCCGAGCGCCACATCGCCCTGCCAGATCACGTTGCCCGGGTCCTTGACGGCCAGTGCGTGCATGATGGCGAGCGCTTCGCGCAACGCAACGAGCGCGCCGGCTCGCTCGCCTTTGGCTGCCAGCGTGTCGCCGATCTTGTTCAGGCTCACGACCAGGTCGCGCTGCCATACCGTGTTGGCCGGATCCTTGGCGGCGAGCCGGCGCCTGATGTCGAGGCCTTCGCGAAAGGCGGCGAGCGCGCCGTCGCGATCGCCCTGCGCCACCAGCATGTCGCCGGTCTTGTTCAGCGCCACCGACACATCGCGGTGAAGCACCAGCACGTCCGGCGTCTTGGCCGCGAGCGCGCGCGAAATGGCGAGGAACTCGCGATAGGCGGCGAGCGCGCCGGAGAGGTCGCCCTGCGCGGCCATGACATCGCCGATCATGCCCAGGGGAACGGTCATGTCGCGCTGGTAGCCGCCGGGCTGTTTGGCCTCGAGCGCGCGCAGGATCGCGAGGCTCTCGCGATGGGCGGCGAGCGCACCCGCGAGATCGCCCTGGTCCCACCGCACCGCGCCGACATTGTTCAGGCTGATGGCGACGTCGCGTTGCCATTGATCGTTGTTCGGCTCCTTGGCGACGAGCGCGCGGGTGATGGCGAGCGCCTTCTGGGCGTAGTCGTCCGCCAGCTTGGTCGCCCCGAGCTGCAGGTAGGTTTCCGCGAACAGGTTGAACATCGCGGCCTGGCTGCGCTGCACCGCCGGTACGTTTTCCGTGCGGGCCGCGAGCTGCGCCACCGCCGCCTCGGCGCGATCGAGGATGCGGCGGACCGTCTGCACCCGCATGCCCTCGATGTTCCGCAATCCCTCGGCGAGGTCGAAGATGACCGAATCGATGGTGTTCTTCGCCGCCCCGAAATTGCGTTCGGCGCGTGCGGCCTCCGATTTGGCGATCGCGCTCTGCTGCTCGGCGATGTGCTTCTGCCCGGTCGCGGCGCGCTCGTTGTCGATGGCGACCTTCCACTGCCAGCCCGCGACCCCGGCCAGGACGAGCAGCGAGCCCGCCGCCGACCAGGCGAGGGTGAGCGCGCGGCGTTGCTGGCGCAGTTCCTCGGAGAGCAGGTCCTCCTTCGGCATGCCGTGGACCGCGGCGGCGAGATCGGCCGCAAGCTCGGCGAAGTGCATGTCGCGCGGATTGGCGCCGTCGCGGTACGCCCGCACATCCACCCATTTCGGCTCGCTCGCGAACCGGCCCACCAGCGCCGCCGGCAGCGGTGTCTCGTCGTGCCGTCCGAAGTCGCCGGCCGCGTTGTCCCAGGCCAGGTCGCCGCTGGTGACCGCGATCAGGAGCGTGTCGGGGCCCTTGTGTTCGAGCCAATAGGAGACTTCTTTCCCGACCCATTGCGAAGCGGTCGCTTCCGGGGAAGCCAGCAGGATCAGGAACCGCGATTGGCTCAGTGCCTGTTCGATCGAGGGCCACAGGCTCGGCGTGGCCGACAGGCTGGTATCGTCGCGAAAGACCCGCAGGGCGCGGCGCCGGTACCAGGGCTTGCCGAGCTCTTGCACCACCGATTGCAGCGCCGCCGCGATCGGCTTGTCCTTGGCGTGGCTGTAGGAAATGAAGGCGTCGTAGGCCGCCATGGCTCAATACCGCATACCGCCTGCCCATCCCGGGTGCGCCATCGCCACTCTACCATGGCTTTCTGATGGAGGGCGGGCGCGGCGGGCAGCCTGGAATCGGAAGCGATTCGTTCGACTTGGCACGGTCCTCACGTGCGACATCGCCCCTCCCCAGCGGCCTGCGGCCATGCTGGTCAAGGCATTTGAATTATGGTAACCGAACCTCAGTTTGGCTGGGGCGGCAGGGGCGGCACCAGGGTCAATGTCAACACAGGGTCCGCTCGCGATCCGGGTGTTTTTTGACGCCGGGGGGCCACGACAAGCCCATCAAGCCCATACCGCAATGGCTCGGGGCACACCGATCGAGCCCAAGTCTAGGGACACGAGGTTGAGCGATGAGTGACATTGGCGAGCGGGTGAAGAAGATCGTCGTGGAGCACCTGGGCGTTGAAGCCGACAAGGTGACCGAGAACGCGAGCTTCATCGACGATCTCGGCGCCGACAGCCTCGACACCGTCGAGCTCGTCATGGCGTTCGAGGAGGAGTTCGGTTGCGAGATTCCCGATGACGCGGCCGAGACCATTCTGACGGTCGGCGATGCCGTGAAGTTCCTCGAAAAGAACGCAAAAAGCTAACCCCACCGTTGCGACCCGGATCAACTCGGTTTACTTGCGATCGAGCGGTGCCTTGGCGTGTCATGACGCCGGGCTCGTTGTAGTATCAGCGTTCGGTCGAGGAGCGGCAGATGCGACGTGTCGTTGTCACGGGGCTCGGCATGGTCACGCCGCTCGCTTGCGGCGTCGAGCCGACGTGGCAGCGCCTCATCAAGGGCGAGAGCGGCGCAAGGCAGATCGAGAATTTCGACGTCTCCGACCTGCCGGCAAAGATCGCCTGCCAGGTACCGCGCGGCGACGGCTCGAACGATTCGTTCAATCCCGACCAATGGATGGAGCCCAAGGAGCAGCGCAAGGTCGACGATTTCATCATCTTCGCCATGAGCGCTGCCACGCAGGCGCTCGCGGATGCCGGCTGGAAGCCTGCGAGCTACGACGATCAGATCAGGACCGGCGTGATGGTCGGCTCCGGGATCGGCGGCCTCTCCGGCATTGCGGAAACCGCGATCGTGCTGAAGGAGCGTGGGCCGCGGCGGGTGTCGCCGTTCTTCATTCCCGGCCGGCTGATCAATCTCGCGTCGGGCTATGTGTCGATCGCGCACGGGCTGAAGGGGCCGAACCATGCGGTGGTCACCGCCTGCTCCTCCGGCGCGCATGCCATCGGGGATGCCGGGCGTCTGGTCGCCCTCGGAGACGCCGACGTCATGGTGGCGGGTGGTGCCGAGTCGCCGGTCTCGCGCATCGGCATGGCGGGGTTCGTTGCCTGCCGCGCGCTCTCCACCGCGTTCAACGACACGCCACGGCGCGCGTCGCGCCCGTACGACCGTGATCGCGACGGGTTCGTGATGGGCGAAGGGGCGGGCATGGTCGTGCTTGAAACCTACGAGCACGCCAAGAGCCGCGGTGCGCGCATCTATGCCGAACTCATCGGTTATGGGCTCTCGGGCGACGCCCATCACATCACCGCGCCGGCCGAGGACGGCGATGGCGCGCTGCGCTGCATGAAGGCGGCAATCGGCCGTGCAGGCGTCACGCCTGCCGAGATCGACTACATCAACGCGCATGGCACATCGACCCCGCTGGGCGACGAGATCGAGCTCGGTGCGGTCCATCGCCTGGTCGGCAATGCCGCCGGCCGCATCTGCATGTCCTCGACCAAATCCTCCATCGGCCATCTGCTCGGGGCCGCGGGCGCGGTCGAGGCCATTTTCTCGATCCTTGCCATGCGCGACGGCGTCGCACCCCCGACCATCAATCTCGATAATCCGTCGGTCGAGACGCCGATCGACCTCGTCCCGCATCACTCGAAGAAGCGCGACATCGCGGTGGCGCTATCCAATTCGTTCGGGTTCGGCGGCACCAATGCCTCGCTGGTGTTCCGCCGCATGGTGGATTAGCGGGCGCCGACGGCTGCGCTCCTACCTTTCGCCATATTCGACCTTAACGTTAAGCGCCCAGGTACGCCGATTCCGCTTGCGAAATTCGGTTTATAGCTGGAAAAACCGTGGACCGACCCCTCGTGGGGCACGGGGTCGATGGCCAAGCCATATGACGCGTTGGTAGCGACCATGGTGTGCGTCAAAGTAGGGGGTAGGCGGTGACTGCCGGGAATACGCCGCCAGGCAACAACGGCCGGGACTTTGCCCGCCGGCGCAAGCCGTCCGATCCGCCCGCACCATCGCGCGATAGCGCACGCCCCTCCAAGCCGTCCGACCTGGTCAAGCCGCCGCTGCTGTCCAAGCCATCGTTCCTGGCCAAGCCGTCGTTCCTGTCGAAACCCTTGCTGGGCGGGCCGCGCCGGGTAGCAGGCCGCTCTCCAGACGATTCCGGCCAGACGCCCGGCCCAAAGCCCGGCGAGCCTCAGATCGGTGAGGAACGGCCAGGCGCGCCGTCGCGCCACCGGATCGCTTCGGGATTGCCGCCCCAGCCGCAGCCGGCCATATCGAAAAAAGAGGCAGCGCCGCCCGATCCGCCCATGTTCGGCGCGCCGAGGGCGAAGGCGGCTGCCCATCCGCTGCTGGCAGGCGCGGGACAACCGTCCGGGTTCAAGCCGGCAGAGCCAACGCTCAGGGCCGCCCTGAAGAGCGATGTCTGGCCGCGCCCGCGTTCCGAAAGAGCTCCATTCGATCAGGGCACAATCGCGCCTGGATCGACGACGGCCGCTCCCGGGGCTGGTCTGCCTGTCCCTGGATCAACCAAGGCAACTGGTGCCGCGCCGCCGTCCGCCGGCTTCGGCACGACCAAGCCTAGCCGTTCATCGACCGGTGTGACCAGACCTGCGCTCGACGCCATGCCTCCCGTGACTGGGGGGCCAAAGTCCGGCCTCAATCCATCTGTCTCTGAGCCGGAGAAGGGGGCTGGCGGGCCCAAACCGCCTATCCCCCAATTGCCGATGTCAGGTAAGGTCCCGCCTGCGCCCTTGCCCGTCCGCTCGGCTGCAAGCCCCGGCAAAGCCGCACCGGCGTCGGGGCGGGTCGTGCTCGGTGCCGGCGAGCCGGAGCCGCCCATCTCGGGGCGGCCAATCGATGGACTTGGGCCCTCGCTCATGGAACAAAAGCGCATCAAGCCCCGCAGCCCGCGCGCCGCGATCGAGCCGGAGCACGTGCAGATGCCGCCCCGCAACAAACGGGCATCGAAGCGCGCGCGCAATCCTCTCGTCATCATCGGCAATGCCGTGTTCACGATCCTGCTGCTCGCGCTGGTGGTCGGAGGCACCGCGGCTGTTTTCGGCAAGAGCCGGTTCGAGGCGCCCGGCCCGCTCCAGCAGGACAAGGTGGTCAATATTCCGCGCGCCGGCATGATCGAGATCGCCGACCTGCTCAAGCGCGAAGGGGTGATCGACGAGCACCGCATCGTCTTCATCGGCGGCGTCTTGGCCCTCAAGGCGCGCAGCGACCTCAAGGCCGGCGAATACCTGTTCCAGAAGCACGCCAGCGTGCGCGACGTGGTGGAAACGATCGTCGAAGGCAAGGTGGTCCAGCATCAGCTCGTTCTTCCCGAGGGCCTGACGTCCGAACAGATCGTCGCGCGGCTGCTCGAAAACGACACCCTCACCGGCAATATCAAGGAAGTCCCGCGGGAAGGGACCCTGTTGCCCGACGGCTATCACTTCAATCGCGGCTTTCCGCGCGAGCAGCTGCTCCAGCGCATGCGGCAGGCGCAGGAGCGGGTCGTGCGCGACGTGTGGGAGCGCCGTAATCCCGACATCCCGATCAAGACGCCGGAGCAGCTCGTCATCCTCGCCTCGATCGTCGAGAAGGAGACCGGCAAGCCCGAGGAGCGCACCAGGATCGCGGCCGTCTTCCTCAACCGCCTGAAGCAGAAGATGAGGCTGCAGTCGGACCCGACCATCATCTACGGCCTCGTGTTCGGAAAGGGCTCGCTCGGCCGTCCGCTCAGCAAGGCCGACATCGCGCAGGCGACCCCCTACAACACCTACGTCATCGACGGCCTGCCGCCCGGTCCGATCACCAATCCGGGCCGCGCCTCGATCGAGGCGGTCGGCAATCCCGCCCGCACCAAGGAGCTCTATTTCGTGGCCGACGGCACCGGCGGACACGCCTTCGCCGAGAACTACGAACAGCACCAGAAGAACGTCGCGCGCTTGCGGGTGATCGAGCACGAGCTGAAGGAGCCGTCGGCTCCGGAGGCGCAGACGCCGGCGCGCGCGCCGACGCCGTCGGCCCGGCCCAAGCGCGGCAAGAGCAGCTCATCGCGGTCCGCCGTCGCGCAATAGGCCGCGGAGCCATCCGGGGGTTGTGAAGGGACGCCATGCCGGACGGCTCGGTCCGCAAAGTAACGATCTTCGTTTCCTCACCGACCGATGTGATGGCGGAGCGCGAACGCGCCGCGCGCGTTATCGACCGCCTGCACAGTCGGTTCCGCGAACACGTCACGATCGAGCCGGTCTTCTTCGAGGAGAAGGAGAAGTACTACACCGCCGACAAGAGCTTCCAGGAGCAGATCCCGGATGCCGGCGCGGCCGATCTCGTCGTCAGCATCCTGTGGTCGAAGCTCGGCTCCGAGCTCCCGGCCGACCTGTTCGGCACCATGCCCGACGGGCGGCCCTATCCGGGCGGCGCGGTCTACGAGTTGATGCGCGCGCTCGAGGCCAGGCGGCAGAAGAGCCTCCCCGACATCATCGTCTATCGCAAGGTGGCCGAAACCGGGATTTCGGTGACCGACCCGGCGCAGCGCCGCTTGATGAATGCGCAGCTCGATGCCTTCGAGGCGTTCTGGCGGCAATGGTTCGTGTCGCGCGAAGGGCATTTCCGCGCCGGCTTCCAGACCTTCGGCAATCCCGACGATTTCGAGCACCGGCTCGAACAGCACCTGCGCGCCTGGCTCGACGAGCAGGGGCTGCTCGGCAAGGAAGTCATCTGGCGCATCAACGAGCGCGGCTCGCCGTTCCGCGGGCTCGAGCCCTACGAGATGCAGCACGCGGACGTGTTCTTCGGCCGCGAACGCGAAGTCGACCGCGGCCGCGAGCGCCTGCTCGCGACCGCCGCACGGGGAACCACCTTCCTGCTGATCATGGGGCCGAGCGGTTCGGGCAAATCCTCGCTCGCCCGTGCCGGCCTGGCGACGCGCCTGACCCAGCCGGGCGACATCGATGGCGTCGACATCGTGCGGTTCGCGGTGGTGCGGCCGGGGGAGGCCGCCACGCCGCAACGTGCGCTCGCCGAAGCGCTGTTTCGCGCGGGCGCGTTGCCGGAACTGACCGAAAGCGATTTCCCGGAGCCCGCGACCCTGGCCGGCGTCCTGCAAGGCGAGGCGCCGGCCGCGGCTGCGCCCATCCTGCGCGCGCTCGATCGCTTGGCGACCCGCGTCAAGGCCGAGCGCCATTACGAGCGGCCGGTCGAGGCGCGTCTGCTGCTGCTCATCGACCAGCTCGAGGAATTGTTTGCCGACGCCATGAGCGAGGCGGCACGCACCGCATTCGTGCGGCTGATCGCGGCGCTCGCACGCTCCGGCCGCGTGTTCGTGGTCGCCACGCTGCGCAGCTCGTCCTACGGATCATTGGCGCGCGAGGCCGAACTCGTCGCCCTCAAGGATGCCGGCGCTACGCTCGACGTCGCGGTGCCTGGCGCGGAGGTGCTGGCGGAGATCGTGCGCCGCCCGGCGGCGGCGGCGGGACTGGCGTTCGAGCGGCGCGCCGACAAGAGCCTCGACGAGGTGCTGCTCGCGTCCGCCGGCGGCAACGCCGATGCCCTGCCGCTGCTCGGGTTTACGCTGCAATCGCTGTTTGCCGGGCGCGACGGCGAACTGTTGACCTTTGCCGCCTATGAGCGGCTCGGCGGGCTCGAAGGCGCCATCGGCCGCGCCGCCGAGCAGGCCTTCGCAAGCGTGGATCAGGAGGCCCAGGCGGCGCTGCCGCGCTTGTTGCGCGGGGTGGCGGAGGCGCCGCGGCGCGGCGGCGGCCTGTCGTTGCGCGACATGCCGATCGAAGGTGCGCTCGAGGGGACGCCGGTGCGCCGCCTCGCCGATGCGCTGCTGGCCGCGCGCGTTCTGCTCAGCCATGGCGAAGGGCGCGGCGCCATGCTGCGGCTGGCGCACGACGCCGTGCTGCGCGGATGGGAGCGCGCGCGCGACATCACCGGCAAGGAGCAGGACTTCTATCGTATCCGCGAGGACGTGAGCGCCGCACAGCAGCGCTGGAGCGGCAAGCAGCTGAGCGATCTTCTGCTTGCGCCCGGCCTGCCGCTGGCGGAGGCGCAGTCGCTGCGCGCGACCTACGGCGCCGAGCTTGCGCCCGAGATCGTGACATTCATCGACGCTTCGACCCGCAAGGAGCAGCGGCGCCAGCGCCGCGGCCATGCGCTCGCCGCCGTGTTCGGACTGGTGGCGCTTGCGGCGATCGGGGCCGGCGTCATCGCCTGGCAGCTGCGGCAGGCCGCCGAGCACGAGCGGCTCGTCGCCAAGGCCGAGGCCGCGCGCGCCGACCGCAACTTCGCGGCGGCCAAGTCCACCATCGATGCCGTGATGTTCGACCTCGCCCAGGGCCTGCAGAATGTCGAGGGCATGCGGGTCGATACGGTACGCCGCATTCTGTCGCGGGCGGAACAGGCGGTCGAGCAGCTCGCGTCGCGCACCGAGAACGATCCTGAAGTGCGGCGCAGCCAGGCGGCGATGTTCCGTTTGTTCGCCGACACCTATCTGCGCCTCGGGGCAACCCAGCTTGCGATCGAATACGCCAACAAGGCGGCCGCCATACTCCGCGATCTCACCGCCAGCGATCCGAACAACACGCAGTGGCGCAGCGACCTCACCTGGAGCCTCAACAGTGTCGGCGATACGCTCGCCTCGCGCGGCGATCTCAAGGGCGCGCTGGCGGCCTATCGCGAAGCGCTCGCCAACATGCGCGCGCTGGCCGCGACCGATCCGGCCAACGACGGCTGGCGGCGCGATGTCAGCGTCGGCCTTAACCGGGTCGGCGATCTCCTGGTGCCGCAAGGCGATCTCAACGGCGCGCTGGCGGCCTACCGCGAAGGGCTGGAGATCATCCGCGCGCTCGCGACCAAGGTGCCGAGCAACACGCTATGGCAGCGCGACCTGTCCTACAGCCTGTACAAGCTCGGCGACGTCCTGACGACGCAAGGCGATCTCGACGGCGCACTGGTAGCCTATCGCGAGGGGCTCGATATCCGACGCGTGCTGTCGGACTCCGATCCGGGCAACACGCAATGGCGCAACGACGTGTCGCTGAGCCTGGAGCGGATCGGGAACGTGCTTTCGGCACAGGGCGACCTCAAGGGCTCGCTCGAGGCTTATCGCGCAGGTCTCGACATCCGTCGCGCGCTCTCCGCCAAGGACCCCGACAACGTCGGATGGCGGCGCGACATCTCGGTGAGCCTGAACAAGGTCGGCGATGTTCTGGTGCCGCTGGGCGACCTCAGGGGCGCGCTCGCTGCCTATCGCGAGGGTCTCGACATCATCCGCGTTCTTGCCGACAAGGATCCCGCCAACACCGGATGGCGGCGCGACTTGTCCTACAGCCTTTACAAGGTCGGCGACGCGTCGGCCGGTCTGGGCGATCTCAACGGCGCCCTCGCTGCCTATCGCGCGAGCCTGGAGATTCGGCGCGAGCTGTCCAGCCGCGACCCAAGCAATACGCTGTGGCGCGATGACGTGTCGCTGAGCCTGGAGCGGGTCGCCGACATTTTGCGCGACCAGGGCGACCTCAACGGCGCGCTCGCCGCCTTTCGCGAGAGCCTGGACATTCGGCGCAAGCTCTGGGCGATGGACCAGGGCAATACCGGATGGCGCCGCGATACCTCGGTGGGCCTCAACAAGGTCGGCGACGTGCTGCGCGCGCAGGGCGATCTCGACGGGGCGCTCGCCGTCTATCGCGAGGGCCTGGAGATCATCCGCGCGCTGTCGGCCAAGGATCCCGGCAATGCGGGCTGGCGTCGCGATGTGTCTTACAGCCTCAACAAAGTCGGCGACGTGCTGCAGGACAAGGGCGATGTCGCCGAGGCGCTCGCCGTCTATCGCGAAAGTCTGGATATTGCGCGTGAGCTGTCCGCCAAGGACCCGCGCAACGCGCACTGGCGCAACGACGTGTCGATCAGCCTGGAGCGGATCGGCGATATTCTGCGCGACCAGGGCGACGACACGGGCGCGCTCAAGTCCTACCGCGAGAACCTGGCCACCCGCCGCGCGCTGCTGGAGATGGATCCGGGCAATACGCTCTGGATGCGCAATGTGTCGGTGGGCCTGAACAAGGTCGGCGACGTACTGCGGGACCGCAACGATCTCGATGGTGCGCTTGCGGCCTATCGCGAAGGTCTCGAACTCATCCGCAGCCTGTCTGCCAAGAATGTGGAAAATACGCTGTGGCGGCGCGACGTGACGGTGAGCCTGATCAAGGTCGGCGATGTGCTGCGATCGAAGGACGATCGTGCCGGCGCGCTTGCAGCCTATCGCGAGACCCTCACTATCCGGCGCGAGCTCGTGGCCAAGGATGCCGGCAACACGCTGTGGCAGAACGATCTCTCGCTGAGCCTGGAGCGGGTCGGCGACATATTGCACGAGCAGGACGATCTCAAGGACGCACTCGCGGCATTTCGCGAATGCGTCGAAATCCGGCGCCAGCTTTCGGCCAGGGATCTGACCAACACGGGATGGCGCAGGGGCGTTTCGATTGGCTTTTTCAAGGTGGGCAAGGTCCTCCTGGCCCAGGGCGACCGCAATGGTGCCATTGCGGCCTTTCGCTCCGACCTTGCGATCTCGCGCGAACTCGCCGCCAAGAACCCGGCGATCACCCTATGGCAGATCGACGTCGTCATATCGCTCAACACGCTCGCGCGTGCGGGTGACGAGTCCCGGGCGCGCTGGGCCGAGGCGATCGCGATACTCAAGCGGCTCGACGCGCAAGACCGGCTCACTACTGCGCAGAAGAAATGGATCGGCGAATTCGAAGGCGAGATCGCCAAGCTCGCACGGGCGGGCTGAGCGCAAGCGCGCCACCGTCCGCCCTTGTTCCCCCCGCTACCCCCCGCTAAGGTCGCGCCCGATTCCATCATCCAGGATTCCTCCGAGGGTTCACGGGCTTATGGCGCTCTCCAGCATGACCGGCTTTGCCCGCGCGCACGGCGTGAGCGGCGCCTATGCTTTTGCCTGGGAGCTCAAATCGGTCAACGCCAAAGGGCTCGATCTGCGGCTGCGGCTGCCCGCGGGCTGGGACGCGGTCGAATTGCCGGTGCGCAATGCCGCGGCGCAAGTGCTCGCCCGCGGCACCGTCTATGCGACGCTCACCGCCGCGCGCCAAGGCATCGCTCCGGTCGTGCGGGTCAACGAGCCGGTGCTCAATGCGGTGCTGGCGACGATCAAGACCCTCACCGGACGCGTGGACGCGGCGGCGCCGCGGCTCGACGGCATACTTGCGCTCAAGGGCGTGATCGAAGTGCTCGACGAGGACGAGCGCGAAGAGGATAGGCGCGCGGCCGAGGCTGCCGTCGTCGCGGGATTTCAGAAGACGGTTGCGGACCTGGCCGCGATGCGCCGGCAGGAAGGCGACGCCCTGCGCCAGGTGCTGGCGCAGCGCCTCGCCGAGATCGCCGCGCTTGCGGCGCGGGCGGAAGCGGCACCCGGGCGCAGGCCGGATGCGGTCAAGGCGCGCATCGCCGAGCAGGTGGCCACCTTGCTCGACGCCTCCGGCCGCTTCGATGCCGACCGGCTGCATCAGGAGGCGATCCTGATTGCCAGCAAGGCCGATATCCGCGAGGAGCTCGACCGGCTCGCCTCGCACATCTCGCAGGTCGAGCGGCTGATTGGCGAAGGCCGCGCGATCGGCCGGCGGCTCGATTTTCTCGCGCAGGAATTCAACCGCGAGGTCAACACTATCTGCTCCAAGTCGAACGACGTGGAGCTGACCAATGTCGGAATCGAACTGAAAAGCGTGGTCGAGCAGTTCCGCGAACAGGTGCAGAACCTGGAATGAAGCCGCACCTCACATGACCGATGCCATCACCCCGCGCCAATCTGCGAGCGCGATCGCGCGCCGCGGGCTGATGTTGGTGCTCTCCTCACCTTCGGGCGCAGGCAAGACCACTCTGTCGCGCAAGCTGCTCGCGGCCGACCCCGCGATCGAGCTATCGGTCTCGGTGACGACGCGCAGGCAGCGCCCCGGCGAGGTCGATGGCCACGACTATCATTTCATCGACGCGGCGCGCTTTGACGCCATGGTCAAGCAGGGCGAGCTCTTGGAATGGGCGCAGGTGTTCGGCCATCGTTACGGCACGCCGCGGGCGCCGGTCGAGACGGCGCTTGCCCGCGGGCGCGACGTGCTGTTCGATATCGACTGGCAGGGCACGCAGCAGCTGCGGGAGAAGGCCGACCGCGATCTCGTCAGCATCTTCGTGCTGCCGCCCTCGATCCCGGACCTCGAACGACGGCTGCGCGCGCGCGCCCAGGATGACGATGACGTGATCCATGCACGCATGGCCAAGGCCGCCGACGAGATGAGCCATTGGGCCGAGTACGACTACGTGGTGATTAATACCGATATCGAGCACGCCTTCGGCGACGTGCGCGCGGTCCTTGCCGCAGAGCGGCTCAAGCGCGAGCGCCAGACCGGCCTTTCGGTCCTCGTACGCGGCTTGCAGGCGAAGCTCTGAACCAGACTTGTATTAGAGCCGATCCAAGAAGTTTGGATTCAGCGGCAAGGATTTGATCTGGTCAAGCGCCGCAGCATGATGCGGATCATGGCGAGGCGGATGAAGGCTGCGACGGTTCTGCCGAGCGAGTTGGTGTTGGTGGAGCCGATGATACCGCAACTGTAATGCTAAGGGCGAGTCCGAGCACAAACAACACAGCCAAACCAATGGCGATCCATGTCATTGGTCGTGGTCTTTTATCTTGTACGGTCCTCGAAGGCACGGCCGGCGCCATTTTCGAACGTCAATTTTCGCCCTTCATCGCGCGCCAGTAACGCGGCGCGCATCCCCATGCCGTTGAGAACGCCAACGCCTATGACATAAATCCAGCCCGAGGTGGCATCGAGCAGCGACGAGTTGAACTGCGAGCTTACGATGTTCTGCACGACCACTGCCAGCCCGATCCCGCCTGCCAGATCTCCGGTGCTGAAGTAGCGCAGATGGGTCACCCACATCGCCAAGAACATGAGCGTGCCGATGAGCCCGAGCTGGATCGCAATCGCAAGAATCTGATTGTGCGGGTTGGTCAACTCCAGGGCGGCCATACCGGTATGGCCGACCGCCGATTGGCGGAACTGTTCGCGGATCGAGCCGGTGCCATGGCCTATCACCGGCGCGTCGACAATGAAGATGATGGATTTGCGCCAGAACTCCAGCCTTTCGCCCGCCGGGGTGGAAGCGGCGCTCGGCTGATAATTGCGCATTTCGTCGAAAAGACCCAGCACGCGTCCACGTAGCGGCGGAGAGGTCGTCCACGCCACCGCCAGAAATATCGTTGCGGCAGACGCCAGGCCGACGGCGCCCCTCCAGCCGAAGCGCCGCAAAGCGAGCAGCGCGAACAATACCGGAAGCGCCACCAACGCCGTGCGGCTGATGGCGGCGTAGAAAATGTTGGTAAAGAAGGCAATCGCCAACGCGGCCAGCGCCAGCGCGAAGCGGCGTTGCCCATTGTACCAGGAAATGAAGGCGCCTTCCGCAAGGCCCAGGACGCAGAGCGTGAAGAAAGTCGCCTGCGCGGTGTAGTCCTTGACCGGGATGCCGATCATCATCGGCGCTCCAACAGATCTCTGCCGGCCTCGCCAATGCAGGTCCGGGAGCAGAATGAGCCCCCACGAGACGACAAGCATGACGGTGCACGAGGCCAGAAAAGCGATGAGGACCCATAGGCCGCGATGCGAGTCGCGAAACTGCAGCGCGAAAAGCGGGATGGCGAGGAGCTTGTGAAACCCGCTCAGGCCTGCAATCCGTTCGGCCCACGGCACAGCGGCCCACAGCATACCGGCCACACCGAGGGCCCAGAGCGCCATCGGCAAGGCGCGACCCACGGTCCATTGCTCGCGGATGCGCTCCGCGATGTTCCATGACCCGATCAGGGTCACAAGCCATAGCACAATGAGCACCGATGTGGCCGAGCTCGACCACGGCAGCGCAACCGCGACCGCGATCGCAAGCCAATCGGCGTAGTCTTTCAAATTTTGACGGTCGAACCGCTTCGTCATGACACTTGCACCTGAGCCGTTCAATGTCTGCTGTGCTCACCGGGATTGCAGGTCTGAAATTCGCGCTTTCTCGCATATTTGGGGCAAGCCAGGGATGACGCCCCAAAAGGGACAGGAGTGAATTTCCCGTCTTCCCTCCGCTGAGCGAACCACTGTCCGTTCTGAAAATTAACTTCCGTCGGGTAACAGTCCGCTTTGTTGTAACACGACTTGTTCGGCTGATCTGGCATGAACCAGGTCGAGTAAAAGTTCCCGTGGATTGGAAGATTAGCCGCAGGGTGTCCGGCGTGGTGTTCTTGCGCGACCAACGGTGTAGAGATGAAGGCAAGCACCACGAGGTAGAAAAGGGTGCGTGATTGTTTCATGGCCTTGCTCCTGTGACAGCCAACCACGGCTACTCGCGCGGCGCCCTGACACCGCTCAATTTCGAGTACGGAATAATGGGTAAACGATTCGAACGTTCGCCGGTTTAGAATTTTGATATGAACATATAAACTTGGCCTAACGGCCTGCGCTTTCGGCAAAAGGTTCCCTTGCAGGCCGACATCGCCGACCCGCCGGCCGACCAAGCGAGCGGCCGCCTGACACGAGCCCTGTTGTTGCAATGCTTTGTTACGTATTGAGGACGATGACGGGAGCAAGCTGATCGCACAGTGTGTCGGGTGGGTTGAACGTTGGCTGCATACTCGTCAGTCAGCCTTTCCGTCTGCCTGATGAAATCTCGCCAAACCGGTGCGACACTGCAAGGGGGTACCCCACCCCCCACATGCCCGGGTGTACCGGGTGACCTCCTTTCTAATCTGTCACAGCTCTGTCACAGCGGTCCCATCACGTTCCGCTGCAACTCGGAGGCTGATGTGAGAAGGCGATGCACCCGTCAAACGGTGTCGCTGGCACAGTGCAGGAATTGAAAATGGACGCGCGTCAGTTGGGAATAGCCCCGCAAACGACCGCAGTGAGCTCGCCCGCGCGCAAAAGCTTGGCCAAAGCAATTGCGTCGCGTCTGTTGGTCTTCACCTGATCGCCAGGCTTCCTTGGAACCAGGGATGGCGCAACAACGATGCAGCTGTGACCAAGCGACGTAATCGGCCGATGCAGGCCGTAGCCGGTTGGTCCGGCTTCGTAGCAAAAATGAGCCCGATCGTGCTGCGCCGCGATCCTCAGCACAACCCGACGCATGCTCTCATCGCAGGCGTCCACCTCGCCCAGAAAGCGCACCTCGCCGCCCCGCTCACCGTCAGCAATCGCGATGGCGTTGCGCACCTTCGCAACATCAATTCCTACAAAAACTTCGGTAGGATCCACCACGACTCGTCCTCCTGCGCTGAGGATCGGCTCGGCCCGACCGAGTAACCCTCGGACGCGCAGTGTAGGGCGAGCCACCTCATGCCGGCCGCGGACGTACAATCTTACGATCTTCCCGTAGAGCAGCCAACAAAATTCGAGATGATCGTCAGCCTCAAGACGGCCAAATCGCTTGGCCTCGAAATCTCGCGTCCGCCATGACAGCCCCTCAAGGCCGGGGTGCCGACGAGTTGCCAACAGGAGGCACGTTACGTCGAATCGTATCCATCAGGGCCAACACCGCGCGAGCGTGCGCGCCGGCCAGATTTTGTGGCGGAAAGACATCGATTTTCTCCTGTGGAGGTATCCCACGCACTTCATAATTTTGCCCCCCTCGATCGCGGTAGACTTCCATCGGCAAGACGAGCGACCAGTTGTTCGGGAGTTTCATTTCGGTCGTGTCAGAGAGGGCCCCGCGTGTTTTTCCGCCGACATGAATCACATTGGGCAAAGCTCGCATGAACAGGGTGAAAATCTCCCCGGCGCTGACTGTCACGTCGCTCGTCAGCAGATAAACCGGACCAAGATAGCGAGCCCGTTTGGAGGGCGTGACGTAAAATGGCTGAGGAGGAACGTCTCGCGCGCCGAAAGCTACTTTGGTATAGGCCAATCGTTCGCTGTCGGCAAAACGTCCGGCGGCCCGCAGCGAAACACTATCATAGCCACCACGGTTGTAGGTGACGTCGACGATGACGGCGCGTGTACCGGCAAATGCCGCGATGGCGGCGTCTAAGGCGGCGTCAATGGCGGTCTTGTCGCCAGCCTCCGACGGTGACAACTCTTCCATGCTCAACAGATTGACATAGCCGATGTCTCCAACGCGCCCCCAATAGAGTTTTTCGTTTGCCACCTCATGCCCTTTGCCTTGCAGGATGGTGTCGAGGACGTTTCGCTTGTAGCTGGGCAGCCACTCATACTTATCCATCATTTTGTCGCCGACGATTGCACGGGCGGCCGAAAGCGTCGCTCCCTCTCCGGGAGAGAAGCGTAATTTTTCTCCATTTATGTTGGCGTTAAGCCTGACATGCTGATCTTCAATTCCTGCGAGCAAGGTCTTGATCGCCTCGAATAGACCGGCGTCATCGGTGATCTTGCTGAATGAAGGTTCGGCTGCCACCATTCGCTCTTTCCAGTCGATACCGCGCTGTTGGAAAGAAGGGTAGTAATCCGCAAATGTTGCAGCGACAAAGGCCGCAATGCGAGGCTGGGTCCATGGCGTCGTATCAGTACAGGCTGGAGGCAGCTCCTTCAGCTGATCAAAGATGTATCGGGTCTCGCCCAGTTCGTTCGAAAACGCGATCGATCCTTGCCCCCAAGGGCGATAGAAGCCCAATAGATTGTCCAGGTCCGGCTTTGCCGGGTCGGCGAAGCAAAGGCTGCCGGCGATGTGAAATATCTTCGCCGCGCTCCGATCGACGCTGACGACGTAGCCGTAGCCGCGAGATTGCCAAATCCCCCGCATCGCCGAGGCGGGTTGACCCCTTACGACAGTTGGTAGGTCTTTCCCGTTGGGATTCTGCGCTAATGCTACGGCTACGCACAGCAAAGCGACGCTGATGATACCTGGGCCCAAAGCCGCTGCTGTTCTTCTCATATTCTATCCCTTCAGCCTGGCAACCACCGGCAAGAGTTCTACTGGGACTGACGGCCGTTCCAAACGCTATTTTTGAATCTCGACCAGAATCTTGATTTGTATCAATGCCGGCACGCCCTTGTTCGCATGTTATTGGGCTTACCTCCAAATTGATCGCCACGAGTCTGCCTTGACACCGTCTTGCATTAGAGTCTGTCCAGGAACATCAAGCTGGATTACAAAGTTTTCGAAGCATGAAGCGGATTGATGCGAGGCGCAAGAACGCGATCGCCTTGCGAAGGATCTCTCAATCCTTGGCACGTCTTCGGCAGCGGTTGAGCCAAGCAATGGTGCATTCCACGACCCAACGGCGCGGGAACACCACAAATCCTTTGGCATGATCGGAGCGCTTGGCGATTTCCGTCTCGATCTGCGGCAAGATTTTCGTAAGCGCCTTCTGGAATTGCGGCTCCTGATAACTGCCGTCGGCAAACAGCCTTTTCAAGAACGGATACATCCCGAACAGAGTGGCAAGAAGTAGGATGCCGCCGTCGCGGTCCTGGATATCGGCGGGATGAACGATCGCGTGCAGCAGCAGACCCAGCGTATCTACGAGAACATGGCGCTTCTTGCCCTTGATCTTTTTGCCCGCATCATAGCCATGCGGATCGATATATGACCCCCTTTTTCAGCGCTCTTCACGCTTTGGCATCCCGCCCTTTGATCTTGGCAGACGACCACGATTCCGGAGCTTAAGTGACCCACAGAAATTGCGAACGAGAACATCAGGCAGGGGTGTTGTCTAGGAATCTCAAGCAGACGGAATCACTGTCCGCCGAAAATCACGAGTCCTTTTTCAACGATATCGACCCACAACGGACATGGCGCTAGTGGTGCGATCCATTGAAAAGATTCCTGCCGGTGCCGCAGGGTGATAGCGAAATCGGGCGTCCACGCTATGGCAGCCGGGTACGATGCGATTGAGTTGGACCACTAGTGCGTTCGCGGAACGGCATTCATGTGATATAATATAGAATGGCAGCGTCTACTCAGGTCAGGCACTCAGCCACGCTCATCGACGTTCTTGGGCTTGATGGCGAGCACGATGTTGTAGCCGTTGCCGAACACGAACACCTTGGAGGTCCGCCAGATGATCCACTCCAGGTCGACCATGGTGCGCATCTTCAGCCTATACTTCCAAAGCATCAGATGCTGGATGAAGTTCCAGGTCAGGCCCCAAGCCCAGAACGGCAGGTGCCGATAACGTATCGGGACAAAACCGAGCCGCCGCAACTTGAACACTAGCGTGTTAGCGCCGAGAAAATTATAGCGCCAATTCTCGAAAAACGCGGTGACGCTCTCAAAATCCTTTTTCCGGCGACAGAAGTCCAGCGACCCGGGCGAGCGGATGAGCAGGCGCCCGCCCGGCTTGAGCATCCGCCAGCAGCGCGCCAGCCAGGCATCGACGTCCTTGGAATAACCGATCGATTCGAACGCGTAGATGGCGTCGAAGCTTCCGTCAGGCAGGCTCAAGCCGTCGAAGTCCGCGACCATGACCCGGAGGCGGCCGCCGTATTTCTCGAATTTGCTTCGACAGATAGCGCCCTGCACGGGAGAGTTGGTCACGCAGGTGATGTCGATATTGCGCCGACTGGCAAAATAGTTGGCGGCCGCGCCCGATCCGCATCCCAGCTCCAATAGACGCATCCCGTCCTTGGGATTCAGCAGAAGATAGTCAGACGCGTAACGCTGAGTAAACGGTGCGCGCGGGAAAACGCACGTGCTGTAATTGTCACGCTCGCTCCGATACGGGCCGAACACGTCGTCGTAGGTGCGATGCTCATCATCGTGCTTGAGGAAATCGTCCGGCTTCGGCACCCATTCGACTAGCTGGCGCCGCTCGAATCGGTTCAGCTCATGCCCGATCTTGGCTGCGTTCTTGGGATGCGAGGCTAGCAGGAACAGGACGTAATGGAGCAGAATATAGGCCGCAAAGACTCCACCAAGGACCACCAACACTAGCAGGATTATCGAAACCATCCCCAACCCAGTGCTTCCACGAGACCCTTTCCCCAGCCCGACCAAACGAGCAACCACACCCGCTCATCATGGTCAATTGCGAATCCGATCCGCGCCCACCGGCGGTCATCCCGCCGAAATCGAACCGCGAGGCTACCATCCGCTACAGCAGGCGCCTCTATCGCGACCGTAACTGCATCGAGCGCGTAATCGTCCACCTCAAAAGTCAATCGGGCCATCGCCACCCGGTTATGATCAGCTCGCAGACAGCTTCCTTGGAACGGATAGTCCCGGTGCCTGTTGAAATTGGTGCGGCAGGCGCCATTGGTTGAATCCTATGCGGCCAGATTTTTGCTGGCAATGGGTTGGTCGCCGAGCAACGCTTACTGATGTCGCAGCAACGCGGCGCGCAGAAACGGGAGCTGCTTGTGGGCCTTCAAACGGCGGAAGCTCTTCTCGGCCTGTCGATCTGGATTACCAGCAGCGAGCCCCGACAGGTCATCGGCCTGACGCGCGGCGCCGCAACGCGCAACAAACCCGGCATCATCCCCAAGCCACCCGAGACCGCATCCTCGCTGTTGCCGCAGCCCGGAAAGTCGTGGCAAGTTTCGCGTCATCCGATGCCACAGGGCATCCTGTCCGCAGAAAATCAAACGAATCGTCGCGCAAACCTGCTCAATCGTGCAAAGGTAGGGTGAGATATCCAGGCGAGTGCGCACGTTCGCTACTCTCCGTTCGCCATTCGCCACTTGTCTTGCACGAACGCACCAATGCGCGCGATTGCTGCGCGTGCTTCAGGCATCACACGCGCCCAGACGTGCCAGGCGTGTGGCATCCGCGGCCAGACTTCGAGCTCGACCTCGCAACCGGCAGCGCGCATGCGCTCGGCCATGTGAATGGAATCGTCGAGCAGGATCTCGTCGCTCCCGACCTGAATCAGCGTCGGCGGTAATCCGGTGGGGTCGCCGTAGATCGGCGAGGCATACGGCGTGCGCGGATCGGTCTCCCCCAGATAGTAGCTTGCCATACGCGCTGCGTCCGCGCTCGAGATCATCGGATCGGCGTCGGCATTTTGCCTGTACGAGCTGCCGCTGAGCGCGAGGTCGGTCCAAGGCGAAATCGTCACCGCAGCTGCCGGCAGCGGGGCGCCCTCGTCGCGCAGCTTGAGCAACACCCCCAGCACCAGCCCCCCGCCGGCCGATTCCCCCATTAGTGCCATAGCCCGCGGGTCGACACCGCCGGCCACCAGCGCGCGGTAAGCGTTGGCCGCGTCCTCGATGGCGGCAGGGTAAGGATGCTCGGGCGCCAGACGATGATAGGTCATCAGCGTCCGCGCTTGCGCCGCGGCCGCAATTCGCCAGGTAAAATCGCGGTAGAGCTCCGGCGACCCCGATACATGACCGCCGCCGTGGAGATAGAGAATGTGGCGATCCGGGCACGACTCCTGGGTGGCAATGCTGACCGCCCTGACGCCGTCGAGGTCGAGCCGCTTGACCAGCGTGCCCGGAGGGGGCCGCGGGGCGAGCCGCCCTAGCCCCCCATAATGTCGTCGCAAGGTCTCGATCGTCGGAGCCGGCCCTGATCGGCCCTTGAAGAAGCGGCGCAGGGCGAAGCGAACGAGCTCGGCGCGTAAACTCAAAGATAATGCTCCTGCGGATGGGGGCTAGTGTCCCGATTCTGCGATGCTATCTCGTTGAGCAAACATTGAGCACGAGCTATCTAGTGGTGCGATCCATTCAAAGGATTCCTGCCGGTGCCGCAGGGTGATAGCGAAATCAGGCGTCCACGCTGTGGCGGCCGGGTACGATGCGATTGAGTTGGACCACTAGATCGTAAAATGCTCGAGGCCCTCGAGGCCGAACTCGCTCTCCAGCGAAGAGTACCCCCAAATCGGCTGGTTCGTGGGGAAATCAAGACGCTGACATCTGCTCATCCAAGAAGCTTTCCGATCTGCTTAATATACACCAGTTCGTTACATTGAAGAATACCAGAATTATCGGTCGGAGTTGCCTCGGCGTTAAGAGTCCGTCCGGAGAGATCATGCGGGATTGCATAGTTTTCTCAACATGAGCCTGATGGAGGCGAGACGCAGGAACGCGAGCGCCTTTCGATTAAGATTTTCCCAATCCTTTGCGAGCCGTCTGCAGCGCCCGAGCCATGCGAATGTTCGTTCCACCACCCATCGCTTGGGCAACACGGCGAAGCCTTTGGCTTGATCGGAGCGGTTGACGATTTCGACATTCACTTGCGCCATTATTTTCGTCACGGCGCGGCGAAACACCGGGCCTTGATAGCCGCCATCGGCGTAGAGTTTCCGGAACGGATACAGGCCGAACATGGTTGCCATGACCAGCGCACCACCATCGCGATCCTGAATGTCACCGGCGTGCACGATGGCGTGGATCAGCAGGCCTTGCGTGTCGACAAGAATATGCCGCTTCTTGCCCTTGATCTTCTTTCCCGCGTCGTAACCCGGCGGATTGTCAATCGGCGCCCAAATTTTGCACAAGATGACGTAATTGCGGTCGGCGCTTGCAGCACGGAAAGTTTCGCTAACTTTCAGCCCTCACGCAATGTAACGAATCGGAGGGTGATCGATGAAGCAATATGTCGGGCTGGATGTGTCGCAGCAGGAGACCTCGGTTTGCGTTATCGACCAGGCTGGGCGCGCTATCTACGAAGGACGGGTGAAGTCCGACCCGGGCGCTTTGACCGAGGTGCTTCGTAAGCGAGCACCCGATGCAGAGCGCATCGGATTTGAGACTGGGGCAATGGCAAGCTGGCTTTGGCATGAGCTTCGGCGCGTCGATCTTCCCGTGGTCTGCATCGATGCTCGTCATGCGCATGCTGCCCTCTCCGTTCGCATCAACAAGAGTGATCAGAATGATGCGAAGGGACTCGCCGAGTTGGTCAGAGTAGGTTGGTATCGAGAGGTGAAGGTCAAGAGTGAGGAGAGCCAAAAGGTCCGCGCCATCCTTGTCGCTCGGTCGCGTCTGGTTAGCATTCGCAGGGAAATCGAGAATCAGGTCCGCAGCATGATCAAGGAATATGGGCTACTGTTCCGAAGAGCGATCGGACTGCAGTTCAGGAACCAGGTCATCGAACTGGTGGCGGAGGATCATCAACTTCGCGCCATCATTGATCCGCTGCTGTCGATCCACGAGCACGTTTGCCGACAGCAGACCAAGTTCGACGAAGAGGTACGCCGGTTGGCAAAGGCCGACGACACGACACGTCGTCTCATGAGCGTTCCAGGCGTTGGTGTGATTACGGCCTTGACGTTCCGACATACGATCGATGACCCGTCACGGTTCCGATCGGCCTCCCAGGTCGGCGCCTACCTCGGGCTCACACCCCGACGCAACCAATCCGGTGAGACCGATACTGAACGGGAAAATCTCACGCTGGGGCGACCGGCTGCTGCGAACCTATTTATTCGAAGCTGCGACCGTCTTGCTTTATCGCACGAAGAAATGGTCGTCCCTAAAGGCCAGGGGAATGAAACTCGCAAAAAGAATTGGAATGAAGAAGGCGAAGGTCGCTGTCGCCCGAAAGATTGCCGTCATCCTCCATTGCATCTGGGTGGACGGCACCTCGTTCGAGTGGGGCCAGCCGACGGTGGCCTGATGGCAGCTTGACAGTTCCTCGCTCGGTACGCCCGAGCCGGCGATGTCCCGCTGGGACGGCTGTTGTGGTGACCTCGTTTAATCGGCTGGCGACGGTTCGTCCGTACCCCGCTGCACACGTTGAGGCACCCAACCCGGACATCATCATGAGGCGCTCGACGACCTCGGAAAGGACCATGACCCCAGCGATGACATCTCCAAGATCGCCCTCCGCTCATTCCAAAGGGGTCTAGAAAATCGCATGCCATCCGCGCTCACCCCGTCTACGCAACCCCGACCAGCTTCGACGGGGCAAGCGCTTCCGCCGGAGCGAGGATTGAGCTCGAGAGAAGACTTGACAACAAACCGCAATTAAAGGGCCGATTAACACACTGCGCAATCGCTTCATCCCGCTTCGCCCCGATCTTATGATGGGACTGCACACGCGCGCTCAAAGTCATTGACAACGAACATCAGAGTTCATGCGGCAGAACTGGCTGTCGAACCGCATCTTCAAATCGTTCGACGACATCGTCGATCACTGCTGCTTCGCCTAGAATACACTGCTCGATCAGCCCTGGAAGATCATGTCCATCGCACGTCGCGATTGGGCGATCATCGGTCAGTTATTGTGAGGGTTGGTATTACACCCCGGCCTGCCCGTCGCTTTTTACAAACTCAGATTTGGCGAGGTCGCGCAATTCCTCGAGAATCGAGGAGTTCAGGACCTCCTCGAGCCGTGCGAGGGAGCGACCAGCAACTGCTCCGTCGAAAACGCGATGATCGAATGTGAGTTCGAACAACGACGTTGCCGTCTGCATCGGCTGGCCCGTAGCTCAGCAGGCACGGCTGCGGCGTTCGCGATGTGCCGAGGTCAGTCCGCCACCGCGCGGCCGACGACACGCCGTACGTTCCCATCTCCCTGCGCAGCCGTGGAACATTCATGCACACGGCGAGGATCAGACGGCGAGCCAACAATGGAAGCCGGGCAACGGCGATCAACCTGCGATGAAATCTTGCTTCCTCGGTTGGAGCGGCGGCGGCGCGCCGTATCATCTCGCTCAGCTGGGGAATCGGAACTGCGTCAGGTTTGTGGAACCGCAGCGGCAGCAGACCGAGGTCGCCCATGATCCAGCGCTCGTGTATGATGCAGACAGTGCTGTCGGCGTATTCGTACAGGTGCGGCCACGGCAGCCCGAGGTAGATACGGCGTAATTCGGGAATTTCGGCCGCAACTAGCGCAAAGCCCTTGACGAATATTGCTGTCCAAGAGGGAGCCGCTCTAAGTTCGCCGCGGGCGGCCATCAGATCACGGAACGCCACTGGGCGCGTGACGGAAACTCTCCCAGTGTCGGAGGCCGCCCACATGAAGTCGGCGACCATGCGACGAGCGATGGACAGTCGAATGCGGCGGCCGGTTGGCGACCAGCTCACGTTGTGGCCAAGCTGCAAAGACTTGGTTGATAAATTCCCATGGCATTCGGGGCTCTACCTCGGGTCAACACTTGCACCAATGCACGGTGGTGCGGCACTGACGTCGGATATTTGGACGGTCAGCTGCTCCTCGCGTTTCGACGCGCGGCAAGAAGAATGTTCCAAAACTGGCAAGGTCGGCTGATCGATGAGGGCGCCATCCGACGCGATCAGTTCGACGGGACCGGTCGGCGCCAGCGTGGAGCGAGTGAATGGAATCGGTCCGCAAACCATCATGAAATAATCGTAGGTCGACCGTCTTTCGTTCGCCATCACGAATTGATGATGCATGCGCATAAACTTCAGCCGAATGCGCCAATAGGTCCGAGGAGTGAGCATGTCCTGAATCCACACCCGCCGCATGAGCGGCTTGCCCTGCCTGGGATCGCCATAGAATCTGGCTAATTTCACCGGATCGAATTTGTAGAAGCTGATGAGATCTGACCGAGCTTGATACTCGGCCCAGACGATGGCAGGCTCCGCCACGATTTGTGCGGCATGACGGCGAAAGCGCTCGCCCGCCGGGTGCAGCGTGAATTTCGGTATCGTTGATCCGATCGTCAGCAGGCAGACTGCGGGGCCGTGACGTCCGAGCTTAGGATCGATTTCGAGCGCGCGAGCGACCACCTCAACCGCGAGGGTCGATCCCATGCTGTGTCCGACGACTACGATCTCGTCCACCGCCGCATCGCGGCTGCGCGCGACGAGCGCTTCGGCAAAGCGGTGTACTCTTGCCTCGACGTCAGGCCGGCGGCCGTACAGGTAATTCCACGAAAAAACCCAGTCTTCCAATCCGTGCTGTACGCTCCATCGCTGCCCGGGCCAGCGCAACAGGGCGATGAAGATGGCCGCGCTCAGCGTGACGAACGAGGCAACCTGCAGCGCGTACGAGGATAGCAGCGAGGTCGCGACGTAATGGGCGATCACGACGGCAACGACGAGGAAAACGAGCAGCAAAACAAAGGGGAACAGAAAGAAAAGGCCATATTGCCAGTTTGCTTTGAAGTACCGAACTGCTGACCCAGTCAGCATGATATCGAGGAAGGCCAGGGACGATCCGGCGAGCCGTCGGGTGATCGGCCGCGCAAGATCGGAAAGGATGATATCGTCCCACACCAGCATTCCGTATCCGGTTTCGACGCGCCAGTTGGGGCCCGAGGTTGTGACTTGCCAATGCGTACTCGAAGTCGCCGGCTGCGGGCTGGGCTCCGACACTTGAGAGCTGACGTTCCATGTCCTCGCGAACGTGGCGAGCTCCCGCTTGAACACACGATGCCAGCCAGCGCCGATCGGACCGTATCCGGCCAGGTGATACACGTAGCGTCGTCTTGTCATACACGAGCTGTTCTGAATTCCACTGAAAGACTAGATTGGTCAACTGTGTAGCAGCAAGCCACGTTGACGATAAGTGACGCTAGCGCGAATACCACGCCGGTTGCAAGAGAGGTAGCCAGCTGCCATCAACGCTATGGAAAGGTTACACCTCATCCATGTCCTCTCGCAATGATGAGGTGCAGCAACTGCAAAAGAACGATAGCCCGATCAGAGATTGACGGGGCGCGGCCTGGCAGCATTCCAACAGCGGCTCCGGCAACTGGGCTGGGCCAATGGCCGCGAATGTGGGACATCCCCGTTCGCCGGGGCGCGGGCGATCCGAGCTTGCCCAACTCCCCGGCGAGCGATTAGTAACGGCTAATTATTTCCGCCGACCCCGGCGCCTGCGGATTAGCTGGAGCCGTGATCTGAGCTGCAAGCCGTGCCGCAATTTTGGCGTGCGCTTTGGAGTTAAAATGAATACGGTCCCATTGGTAGGCGTCCGGCGGGATCGGTTCCGGGTCATAGACGATGACGCGGATACGGCGCGCACTCAGCCGGTTCACCATCGCGGTGATATTGGCGGCGCGCTCCTCCTTGCTGCCGAAAAAGCGAAGATCGTTGGCGCCGGGTTGCAGGATGACAATATGCGTTCCTTCCGGGACGGCGGAATCGAGCCGGCGCAGCATCCAGCCCGTGCGGTCAAGGAGAACACCGGCATTGGTGACGTTGGCATCGATGCCTTTCTTGCGAAGAAGCCCCTGCAGCACGGCTGGGTAGGCATTGTCCCAGCCGACGCCCAAGCCCCATGTGTTGCTGGCGCCGATCGCAACAATGTTCAACGTCATAGCCTCGACCGGAGTCGCGATTGCGAGGGCGGCTGCAATTGCCAAGGCGCGAAGCCTGTTCACTGGCTCACCTTTCGCTTAGCGCGTCGATAAATATTACATCTGATAAATATTACATCTAATGACGTGCGCCTGCAGCAGCCCGAGCGGCCACCGAAAGCATCCTGGCAGGGACGCGAAGCGGTTTGGCACACCATGAGGCTTGGCCGGTCCAATTCCCTCATCCGGGATATTAAACGCGACGGTGTCCGTCCGCTGATCCTTTGGCGGGCAGGCGAGCGGACGATCGCCGTCTACGACCCGAATGCCGACGGGACGAAAAACGCTCGTCCAGCGACTAGCCGTTCAGGCTGGCATCCGGCGCCAACCGCTGGCGGCGGGCGATTCGCCGCTTACCTCCGGAAAATATTCACCGCTTACGTCCGGAAACAAGCATCGGTCCACAGCTAGCGCAACCTTTATGCAACACCTCTCGGAAAAAGAAGGCGCCGGACGGCATATCGAGCACTTTCGGATTGTGAGAGAACGCGCTCTTCGAATATTGTTAACCGTGCGGACTTCGAATGAACCTTTGGGGGGCATGAAAGGAGCTTGGTTATGACAAAACTCGTGCTAGCTGTGGTCGCCACGTTCGCCTTGGCGGGCGTTGCGTCCGCTGCCGACTTGCCACGAAAGGAGCCGCCGCCCGTGGCTGCGGTGGGCAAAGCACCAGTCGGCAAACTGCCTGGTAAATACCCGGTCGGAAAGTATCCGGTCGGAAAATATCCAGTGGTCGCTAAATACTGAGACCAACAGCGAACCAACGGCGCCCAGTTCGGCTGGTGGTCCCAATCGGCCACGAGAGACCTAGGTGAACGAGGGGACGGGGGAGCCACCGTGCGGATCAGAACGATCAATCGCGGCCTCATAGGAATCGTGGCGCTCGCAGTCTCTGCGAGCTGCCACGTTCCGGCGGCCACCGCAGAAGAAGCCGGTGTGAAGGCGGTCTATTACGTCGACTTCCGAGCTAGGACGGCAGCCACGTACGGCCATGCGTTTGTCTGGTTCGGGCGCATGGACCGCAAGGAAGTCGAAGTTGCAGGCCTGCATCCGGCTTCGGACAGCCCGATTCCCTATATTATCGGTCAAATCTTCCCAGTGCCATCCGAGACCGGCAAGAGCTATGGCGATCTCGACGAGCAATATCTGACCGGCAGCTACCGCGTCGCGATGACCGAAGCCCAGGCCAAGCCGGTCTTTGCCCACATCAAGCATCTGCAGGCATCGTCCCCAGTGTGGAATGCCACGGTCTATAATTGCATTTCATTCATCCAAGACATAGCACGCTACATGGGCTTGCGCGTCCCCGGCACCCACGTGATCTATCCGGATATCTGGGTGAACCGACTGCGCCAACTCAATGGCGGGCGAGAGAACCAAGTTGTGGCTCTTTCAACCATTTTGGCGGGCTCGGCGCCTAAGTCTGCGGCGCCTAAGTCTGCGGCGCCCAAGAATGCGGCGCCCAAGAATGCGGCGCCCAAGAATGCGGCGCCCAAGAATCAGTCAGCATCCACCGTCAACAACTACTAGGTCAATCTCAATCGTTTCGGAAGCCCGAGTCCCGGCCATTTCATTTAGGCGCGCCGCTACTCGTACCCCGACGAAAACCACAAGATTGATTCGTTTTCAATAGATTCCTGGCAGGACACGTGACGTTCGCGCCATGTATCGGCGATAATCCTCCCCGAACGTCTTGATCATCAGCTCTTCCTCGTGATGAACGCGCAGGAAGAATAAGATACCGAACCCGACCAGCCCGGATAGACCCGCAATCCAATTCGGCAGTAGCAACGCTTGCGCCAAAGCCCATAGCCAGAACGCGGAATACATGGGATGTCGCACGCGACGGTAAACTCCAGAAGTCACCAGGGTGTGCCGTTCACGAATCTCGAGCGTGACTGACCAGTTGCGACCGAGCTCCTTGTGCGTGCGATAGAACAGCCAGAGCGATAATGCGAAGGTGACGGCGCCTACCCAGGCAAGTGCTGGTTGAAAATGATATTCCGCGAATTTGGGCTGACCAGTAAGCACGTAGATCCCTGGGACTAGGCACATGCCGGTGAGCGGAAACGTCAGTCGTGCGCGATCTCGCGCTCGGTCATCGCGGGTAACTTTTGGGGTGTGCCGCGAACGACGCGCGTGCCGATGGCGAATCGCAAGCCAGCCAATCAGGCCAAGGCCCCAGACCAGCTTTGCCCAGAACGGAGTCACCTTATTTGTCACCGGGTTAGTCGCAAACTATGTCCGATCATAAGGAACTCGTCCACCCCTTGGCTTCGCGACGACCCTGTCCTCGCTGGCCGCGTCCCCGGCCAATCTGGTTCGCAGGTGAGTACTAGAACTGATGAGCCTTTTATCTCTCCCTGCGGGGAGAGGTGAAGCAAGCAGCGCGCGCTCGCTGACGACCGCTTCCAGTATTGTGGAACCTGATTTAAAACTCGCCGTTCGCGACCCACCGCGGCTTCATAGCCGGCCACGCACCTCTTTGATTTGACTCGCATTTTGAGACATGGATGCCCGGCACGAAGCCGATCATGATGAGTCAGCGTTTCTGGGTTTGGGTATCAGATGCTCGGCGGCGGTGCGAAGAAGCATTTGCGCGCTCCGCCCCATTGGCACCGCCAGTATTGGCCGTCGGGCGAGGGCAGCGCCTCGCTGAACGGCACGGTCTCGCGGGTGCTGTGCACGAAATAGCCCGCCGAGGTGACGGTCACATCGCTGGAGGCCAGCTCGAAGCAATCGCGCTCGCCGCAGCACAGTTCGCCGGCGGCGTTCTTGTAGCCGCCGCGTTGAATCCACTCCGCCGGACCGTGGGCGCTTGCAAGCGTCAGTGTCGCAGCCACCAACACGGCGGCAAGGGAGACACGCGCAACAGCACGAAATGACGTCGGGGTCATGGCCCGCTCCATTTCTGCGGGAAACGGGCAAGCGTGCGCCCCGACCTCCTAACAATCCGTTAACCGTGCTCGTTGACGATTTGTTAACCGTGATTTGTTCCGGCGGGATTGGGATTTGGCAGGGCCGCTTAGGCCGCCAGCACCACCCGCCCGAGCACCCGTCCGGCGCGCAGGTCGTCGAGCGCGGCCTGCGCCTCGCGCAACGGGCGTTCTCGGATCGGCGGCGGCGCGATCCGGCCCGCGCGCGCGATCTCCATCACCTCGCGCGCCTCCGCAAGCGTGCCGGTCTGGATGCCTTCGATGGCGATCGCCTTCAATCCGAACATGGCGACCGGCATCGTGAAGGTGCCGCCGAACAGGCCGGTCACCACCACCTTGCCGCCCTTGGCGAGCGCTCCGGTCGCGAACGCGAGCGAGCGCTCCGAGCCGACGAAGTCGACCGCGGCGTAAACGCCGCCGCCGGTCGCCGCCATGATCGCCTTGCGCGCGCCGGCATCGTTCGGATCGAAGGCGGCGGCCGCGCCGTTTGCCAGCGCGGCGTCGCGCTTGCCCGCGTCGATGTCGGCGACGAGGGGAGGGTGGGCGAACATCGCGCGTGCGAGTGCCAGTCCCATCATGCCAACGCCACCCATGCCGACAAGCAATGCGGGCCCGAGCGCGGCCTGCGCGGCAAGCCGTTTGAGCGCCGCATACGAGGTCAGCCCCGAGCACATCAGGGTGCCCGCGAACGACGCAGAAAGCGGTGCATAGTCAATGAGATAACGCGGGTGCGGCACGAGCACATGGGTGGCGTAGCCGCCGTCGGCGGTGATGCCGAGATGGCGCGGCGTCGCGCAGATGTTCTCGTCGGCACGGGCACAGGCGGCACAGGCACCGCAGCCGGCCCATGGATAGACCGCAACCGCGCACCCCGGCGTGGCGCCCTCGGCGGCATCGCCGGCGCGCTCGATCACGCCGGCGATCTCGTGGCCGAGCGTGAAGGGCAGCACGCGGCCCGCGCGCACGTCGAGCTTCTTGTCGTCGCCGAGCAGGAAATAGCCGTCCTGCATGTGCAGGTCGGAGTGGCAGACGCCGCAGCGCTCGATACGCACCAGCACCTCGGTGCCGCTTGGCTGCGGACATTCGACGATCGTTTCGCACAATGGCGCGCCGTAGGCGGTCAGCGATTGGCGGTGGAGCCTGGCCATGGGGCACCTTAGCGCGCGGTCAGTGCGCGTGCGAGCGCGACAAATCCTTCGACCGGAATGTCCTCCGCGCGCGCGGTCTCGGCAATGCCGGCGGCGCCCAGCAATGTGAGGGTATCGCCGCCGAGCGTCCTAAGGCTCTGACGCAGCATCTTCCGGCGCTGGCCGAACGCCGCTTCGGTCACCCGTTCGAGCGCGCGGCGTTCGCACGCGAGCGGATGCTTGCGCGGCTCAAAGCTCACCAGCGACGACGTCACCCTGGGCGGCGGCACGAAGGCGCTGGCGGCAATGTCGAAGAGGATGCGCGCCTCGCTGCGCCAGCCGGCGAGCACGGAGAGCCGGCCATAGCTCTTCGAGCCGGGGGCGGCGACGATGCGTTCGGCCACCTCGCGCTGAAACATCAACACGAGGCGGTCGTACCAGGGCGGCCATGGCTCGCAGGTAAGCCAGGTGACGAGGAGGGCGGTCGCGATGTTGTAGGGCAGGTTCGCCACGATGCGCGCCGGCGCGTGGTCGAGATGGGGCTGTGGATCGAAATCGAGCGCGTTGCCGGCAACGACGTCGAGCCGGCCGGGATAGCGCTCGGCGACCTCCGCGAGCGCAGCAAGCGCGCGCTCGTCGCGCTCGATCGCGATGACCCGCCGTGCGCCGTGCGCCAACAGCGCGCGCGTGAGACCGCCGGGTCCCGGACCGACCTCGAACACGGTCACGCCGTCGAGCGGGCCGGCCGTGCGCGCGATGCGCCCAGTCAGGTTGAGATCGAGCAGGAAATTCTGGCCGAGCGATTTTTTGGCGTTGAGGCCGTGCCGGCGAATGACGTCGCGCAGCGGCGGAAGATCGTCGATGGCGCTCATGCGCGCCGGACGAGCGGGCGCGGCTCCGCCGCGGCCGTCAGCCGCGCCGCGAGCTTGATCGCGGCGATCAGGCTCGCGGGGTCGGCGCGGCCGGTGCCGGCTATATCGAAGGCCGTGCCATGGTCGGGCGATGTGCGTACGAACGGCAGGCCGAGCGTG
This sequence comes from uncultured Alphaproteobacteria bacterium, assembly GCA_963755305.1. GTDB lineage: Bacteria > Pseudomonadota > Alphaproteobacteria > Rhizobiales > Xanthobacteraceae > VAZQ01. The sequence continues at coordinate 121,456 of CAVWJL010000004.1, forward strand.
ACGTTGACCGCATGGTCGAATGCCAGCGTCTTGATCGGGATCAGCGCCTGGTCGTGATACATGGCAAGCGCCGCGTCATAGGTTTGGCGTGCGGCCTGGTGAAACAGCGAGTCGGCGGCCAGCGGTCCGCGCGCGTCGATACCCTCTGCGCGCAGGCGTTCGACCGCCGGGCGCACGATGGTGATGTCCTCCTCGCCGAGCGCGCCCTCTTCGCCGGCGTGCGGATTGAGGCCCGCGATCACCAGCCGCGGCCGTGCGAGGCCGAAGCGCTCGCGCAGATCGTGCGCTACGATGCGGCCGGTGGTCAGCACAAGTTCGGTGGTGAGCCGGGCCACAACGTCCTTCAGCGGAAGGTGGATGGTGACGGGCACGACCGCGAGCTCCGGTGACCACAGCATCATCACCGGCTGCACGGGCGGACCGCCGGGGTCCTCGGCCAGCTTGGCGAGATATTCGGTATGGCCGGGTTCGGTGAAGCCCGAGCGGTAGAGCACGTTCTTGGCCACCGGATTGGTCACGATCGCGCAGGCACTGCCGGAGCGCACGTCGGCGACCGCCCGGCGGATCGCCGCCAGGGCGGCCGGAGCACTCGATTGATCGGGATGGCCCGGCTCGGCGGTCACCGTGAAGCCGATATCGACCACCGGCAACGCGGTCATGAAGGCGGCCGACGCGGCGGACGGTTCGACCACGGTGATCGGCAGGTTGGCCGCGATGCGCGCGGCGCGGCGCGCGACGAAGGCCGGATCCGCAAGCAGATAGAACGGACGCAGGCCAAGCTCCGCGCGCTTCTGCCACGCCGCAAAGGTTATATCGGGTCCGATTCCGGCGGGCTCGCCGAGCGTGAGCGCCAGAGGCGGGGGCATGGAACGGCTACTTGTATTCCATCATCGCGCCGCGACGGAGTTCCTGCAGATACAGCTTGGATCGCTGCTCGAACCGTTGGGCAAATATGCTCTCTCTGGCGCGGCGCTTGCTCGGCGAGTTTTCGACCGACGATTCCTTCTTGTTGCAGATCGCAAACATCTCGATCCCGACTTTGGTCATTTCAGGTGCCGTCAACTTGCCGACCTCGATGCCTTCGAGCATCTTGCGCAGCTCGGCCGGAAGGTCGGCCGAGCTGCGCAAGATCTGATCGCGCACAGCCACGTCCTTCAACGCGCGCGCAAAGGGAATGCCCTCTTCGCAACCCTGGAAGCGGGCGCGGAAGGCTTCCGCTTCGCGTTTGCGCCCTTCGACGAACGCCTCGGGCGACCCTGCCGGCACGAGAAAGAGGATCGGGCGCAGCGTGTAGTCAAAGCCGGCCGACTCGTCGGGCTTGGACTCGCTCGCCGCAAGCAGGTCCTTCTCGCCGACCTGGAAGGTCGCCTGGAAACGACCGCGCACGAGCTGCTGCCAGGCAAGGTCGGCCCGGATACGCGATTTGAGCGTGCTGACGTTGATGCCGGCTTTCGCGAGGCCCTGCGTCAATTGATCGGGTGTGGAGCGCATGCGGCCCGCCATGGTGGCGAAAGCCTGGTCGATCTCGCTTTCTGCGATCTCAAGCCCCCACCTTTTGGCCTCGCGAACCTTGAGCTTCTCGTCGATGAGTTCGTTGAGGACTGCCTGCCGCGGGGGGACTTTGTGCGTCGACAACTGTGTGAGCTTCGATCGCTGTTCGATGTCGAGCGCCGAGATCGGCTCGCCGTTGACGATGACCACGATCTGCTGCGCGATGGCATCGGTTACCGACAGAGCGACGGCGAAGACGAGCATCGCGGCCACCATCAGCCGGCGGGTCCCAATGAAGACGTCGGATAGGTCTGTCATGGTCCGTTCGCTTCCTCGACAAAGCCCGCAGAGCGGGCCCCTAGTTCATGCCTGCCATTCCGGGGACTCCCGAACCGACGGCGGAACTCCCCCCAGTGCCTACATTGCCGCCGAGCGTGCGCAAGCCAATCTGCATCATATAGGTATGGTTTACGCTGACGCTGCCGCTGTAAGCATAGTCTGTAATGTAATTCAGGGCCAAGATGAGGCAATCGTCGACATATCCGACCCCGATCTGGGTCTGGCTGACCTTGTGCTCCCTCAGATCATACCGGGCTCCGGCGAGCATCAACCAGTTTTCGTTGAGCCTGAGGCGGGCGTTGCCCAGAATGCCCTCGCGACGGTCCAAAAACCCGAGCGCGGGCTGGGCGGCGTAATTGCCGTACATCAGGACGGTGGTCCAGCGGCCAAAAGACGCGGTCGTTTCGAGCTCTGTGCGCTCAAGCGTGAAATCCTCCTGACCGAAACGAAATCGGGACGTGAACGTGAAGTTGGAGTTGGGCTGGTAGGAGACGCGCGCGACGTAATCCGATCGGCTCTGATCGAGGCCGCTGTTAAGGCCGGTATTGCTGGTGCCGCCGAGTGCAAAGGAATTCTGTCCGAACAGCTGGTAGGATTGACCGAACAGAACGTTGACGTAACCGCCGCGGTTGAACTGCGCGGTATATTGGACGCCGACATTGGCCCGGCCGCCGCCCTCGGCGCGGTCCCAGCCGGAGAATTTGTTGAGCTTGAACAGATTTGAGTCGTCGAAGATCAGGCTTTGCGCGTCCTCGTTGGGGAACGAACCGACGTTCGTTTCGTTCGGGCGCACGATGACTTGGGCGATCGGCTCGATGGTCTGCGTGCCCCATGACTGCACGCCGATGAGCGGGTAGCGGTATTCGAGCCCGACGGTCGGCATCACGCGCCCGAGGTCGGTCTCGCCGGCATTGATGTAGTTGGTGACGCCGGGCTGCGAGAGCACATTCACGCTTGCCACGTCGGCGCGCACGCTGACGAAGGGTATGAAGACCTGACCGTAGGAATCGATCAGAGTGCGCCGCCAGGTCGCTTCGCTTGAGAGACGCGAATAGGCTCCCGGCACGCCGCGCAGCAGACAATTGGCCGAGTTCTTGACGGCGGGATCGGCGGTGTTCGCACCACATAGATTGCCGGTGAGTGCGGCCTGCGACACCGGATCGAAATTGGCGCTATTTCTGGAAAGGCTCGTCACGTTGGTGCGAAAGCCGAGTTCGCCGCCAAGGATCGGTTGCTGAACGACGTAATCGTGATCCACCACCGGATGCACGACCGGGAGTTGGCCCTGACTGTCGGCGAGCGAGAAGCCGAGGAAATAGAGGGTGCGCGCGTCGAAATAACTGCGGTCGCCACGACCCACGATGTAGAGCTGGGACAACGCCATGTCCGGCGTCGACCGCAGGAGATTGTTGCCTTGCACACCTTTGTAGAGACCGTAATCCTGAAAATAGGTCCGGTCCGACAGCAGCGTGCCATCCCAGCCCCATACCCATTTTTCCGATAGGTTGAATTGGCCGGATGATTCGACGCTGCCGCGCCAGTTGCGGTAGCCGGGGGTCGGGTTGCCATCGACCAGGAACTTGTCCTTGTCGAGCTGAAATAGGCCCGACGCGCGAATGGTGTAGGCGCCATTGACCAGCCTCTGGCGCCACTCGCCCTGCAGCAGGGGGCCCTGCCTGGTGGTGATCAGGGGCGTGAACGTCACGTCATAATCGGGCGCCAATGCCCAGTAGTAGGGAATCGTGACGCCAAAGCCATAGACCGTGCTGGTGCTGACAGTGGGGATCAGCACGCCGGTCTTGCGCTTAACGGTGGGATCGGGGGCTGAGAAGAACGGAATACGGATGAGCGGCACGCCGAAGATTTCGAGTTGCGCGTTCTCGAAATAAATCATCTTCTCGCCCTGATCGTGGATGATCCGGACCGCCGTCACCTGCCATTTCGGCGGCTTTCGCGGATCGTCCTTGCAGGCTTCGCAGGCGGTATAGACGCCGTTATGAAAGACGGTGTAGTTGCCCCTCGATCGCTCGGCGCGCGAGGCGGCGAAGCGGGTTTGCTCGGGACCGTCCAGTCGCAGCGAATCGATGAAGCCGTCGCGATAGTCGTCGCTGAGATTCATGATCTCGCCGTGACTAATCGTGCCGTCGGGCTGCATCAACGTGACATTGCCCTCGGCATGCAGGCGCTTGGTCTTTTGATCATAGATCACGCGATCGGCTTCGAGCATGGAGCTGCCGTAGTAGATCTGCACGCTGCCGACTGCCGAGACACGTTCGTTGGTGTAGTCGTAGTTGATCTCTTGCGCCCGAACGAGCATCTGCTCCTGGCCGCTGGTGCGTGGCGCTGCGCGGGGGACCGGCTTGGGTCGAGCCGGGAAGCTGAGCAACTCCTGCGCGCCCAGCGGGGCGAACTCGGCGTAGGCGGCAATGAGCGCGGCCGCGACCGCTACAATAACGGTCGCGCCGCGCAGGATGCGGCAGCGCTGCGGACGCGGATGGCTGCGGATCGATCGCGTCATCAGCCGTCCTCCTGGTGGAGGAGGGTGACAATGCCTGCAAGCCCGCCCACGGTCGTCGGCAAGAACGCCGCGACCAGCGGGGGTATCATCCCGGCCTTGCTCATATCGCCGGTGAACTTGGCGATGACGTAGAGCAGGAAGCCGGCGGCCACGCCGCCGATGACCACCTTCTGGACGCCGCCCATGCGAAAGAAACGCAGACTCACCGAGGCCGCGAGCAGAACCATCGCCGCAAGGTAGAAGGGCTGCGCGAGCAGCTGGTAGTATTGCAGCCGATAGCCGGCCGCCGCGAGACCGGCATTCTCGGCCGCCTCGATATAAGATGACAGCTGCCAGAATGGCACCGTCTCCGGCGTTGCCAGGCTTTCCCCTACCTGGGTCGGCGTCAAGGTCGTCGCCAGCCGATAGCTGTCGCGGTCGATCGTGGCCGCTCCGCTGGCATAGAATTTGGCGTCTTCGAGCCGCCAGAATCCGCGTTCGAGCGTCGCGCTTCTGGCCTCGATGCGATCGCGGAATTTTCCGTTCGCATCGAAGCGGAAAATGCTCACGCCGCCAAGCTGAACTCCCTGCTGCTGGCTGGTCTTGGCATTGATGATGGCCTGGTCTTCGTCGCTGCGCTGGCGCACCCAGAATCCGGTGCCGCTGGTGGTTCGGAACGATCCTTCCGATCCGAACAGCTCGGCTTCGAGCCGGGTCGAGCGCTCGCGCAGCGTCGCCGAGAGCGGATTGTAGATCGTCGTCGTCGCGAGCCCCAGCAGCGAGGCAATGGCGAGGGCGGGCGCGATAAACTGCCAGGCCGAGATGCCGGCGGCGCGCGCCACCACGAGCTCCAGCCGGCGCGACAGATTGAGGTAACAGAACATCGCAGCGACGAGGACCGCAAACGGCAAAACGCGTTCGGTGATGAAGGGCACGCGATAGAAGCTGATCTTCGCCACCATGAACGCGGAAACATCCTTGAGGTCGCCGGTGCGCCGCAACAGCTCCATGAAATCGATCATCGCGACCAGCGCGAACGCTCCAGCGAACACCGCGACGATCGCGTAGAAGAAGCGCAGTCCGAAATAGCGCGAGAGCGTTCGGGGGATCATGACGCCTGCCTCGTCAGACCGTCGCTACGCTTGGCGAAGCGTTCGGACAGGGCGGTCAGCGCATTGCTGATGAAGGCCGGGGGCTCGACGATGATGCCGCGCGAAATCGCGAGATATCCCAGCACGAACGCGGCTGCGAGCGCGACATAGGGAATCGCGAGCGCGATCGGGGTATGCACGCCGGCGAGCATGCCGGCAAAGCCCACGCCGCGCAGCACCGACATTACGCCGATCGCGGCGAACAGCGACATCGAGCGACTCTGGCGGGTCGTGCGCGGCGCTCCGAGATAGGCGTAAGTCACGAACACGAAGGCCAGCGGATAGAGCGGCGCGGTGAGCCGGTCGTGGAATTCCGCACGGACCTGGCCCGGCTGGTCGGCGAACAGCGGATCGCCCGGCCGTGCGCTGGCGAGCTCCCACAGATATCGCTCCCGCACCGAATACTTGATGTTCTGCGGCGCGATCGAAAGCCGCGACAGGTCGAACGCGTAGCTGTCGAACAATACGATGGCGGGATCGCGTCGTCCGGTCTCGTGCTGCTGTACGCTGCCGTTCTCGAGCACCAGGAACACGCTGGCGTCGCGCTTGAGGATCTGCCCCTGCTCGGCGAGGATCGTTACGCGCTCCTTCGGGTCGCGCGGGTCGTCGATGAAGATGCCCAGCAGCTGTCCGTCCGGACGCCGCTCGCGAATGTGCAGCGTGAGCTTGTTGTCGAGCGTGGTGAAGCGGCCCGGCTGCACGATGTTGGTGACGAGATCGGCGCGAACCTCGGTCGCCCAGTGCCGCAGTTCGCGCAGCCCCCTGGGGGAGATGTACACGACGATTGCGGTGACCAGGAGCGACACGACGAAGCCGGCCGCGAGAAAGGGTCGAAAGAGCGTCCAGGGCGGCATTCCGGCGGCGTTCATCACGATCAGCTCGGAATCGTTGCCGAGCTTGTTGAGCACGTGGGCGACCGCGATCATCAGCGCGAGCGGCGCGATGATCATGAGCAGGAGCGGAATGATCAGGCTGGTGATGCCGACGAAGACCAGGACGCTCTGGCCCTGGTTGGTCATCAGGTCGATGTCGCGCAACGCCTGCGTGATCCACATGAGCGCGGTCACACTGGCGCAAACAACCAGGAATGCACCGATCGTGGTGCGGAATATGTAACGCCCGATCGACCCCATACGCGTGCGACGTCCCCGCTCGCAGCCACACCAAATGCAGCGCCGGGCCCCCCGACCCACGCTGGCGCTGATAATGGTAAACCGACCCCCTATGCAGCCCCTACTTGATCGGGCAACAAAGTGGCCCGCACAAGGCAAACCCTTTGAGTATGCACAATAATTCGTTAAACCGTGGCCGGTTTGCACGTCCCGTTTTGGGGCTGTTGCGGCCCCCCGTCCAGTCCGCTTGCGGGGGGCGCCGATTGACGGGCCTTTGCAGGGCGGGCTAGCCCGAGCATATCTGTTCCACGGCCCGAGCGCCCCGCTCCGGGCTCAACCGATCCCCGACCACGAGGAACGAGCCTATGCCCGCCGCCCTGAAGCTCGAATTTGCCCCGTTTGCGACCCCCGCCAAAGGGGTTCTCGTCCTGTTCTGTGAGGAGGGGTTGAAGCTCGGGCCGGCGGCACGCGATCTGCTCGCTCCGACCGGCGACCTGGTCACCCGGGCCGCGGCGGCCGACCGCTTCAAGGGCAAGAACGGCTCCGCGCTCGACCTAGCCGCGCCGAACGGGCTGCAGGCCTCACGCCTGATCGTGGTCGGCGTCGGCAAGGCGCGTGACCTCAAGCCGCGCGATTTCGTCAAGCTGGGCGGTGTCGCGATGGGCAAGATCCCGGCAAGTGCGGCGGCGGCGACGTTCGTCGCCGACCTGCCGGGCGGCGCGGCCAAGCCGGAGCGAATCGCCGATCTCGCGCTCGGCGCGCGCCTGCGCGCCTACAAGTTCGAACGCTACAAGACCAAGCGCAAGGAGGACGACGACCGCCCGGCCGAGGTGACGCTGACGATTGCGGTCGCCAACGTCGCCGCCGCCGAGAAGGCATTCGCGTCGCGCGATGCCGTCGCGACTGGCGTCCTGCTGGCGCGCGACCTCGTCAACGAGCCGGCCAACGTGCTCTATCCGGAGGAATTCGCCCGCCGCGCCGGCGAACTGCGCAAGCTCGGCGTCGGGATCGAGGTGCTCGACGTCAAGGCGATGGCGAAGCTCGGCATGAACGCGCTGCTCGGAGTGGGGCAGGGCTCCGAGCATGAGAGCCGCACCGTGATCATGCGCTGGAACGGCGGCAAGAAGGACGCCGCACCGGTTGCGTTCATCGGCAAGGGCGTGTGCTTTGATACTGGCGGCATTTCAATCAAGCCGGCCGCCAGCATGGAGGACATGAAGGGCGACATGGCGGGCGCCGCCTGCGTCGTGGGTCTCATGCACGCGCTGGCCGCGCGCAAGGCAAGGGTCAACGCAGTGGGCGCGATAGGCATCGTCGAGAACATGCCCGACGGCAAGGCCCAGCGCCCCGGCGACATCGTCACAACCATGTCGGGGCAGACCATCGAGATCATCAATACCGACGCCGAGGGGCGCCTAGTGCTCGCCGACGTGCTGCACTACGTCAACAAGCGCTTCAAGCCGAAATTCATGATCGATCTCGCCACGCTCACCGGCGCGATCATCGTCGCGCTCGGGCAGGAATATGCCGGCCTGTTCGCCAACGACGATAAGCTCGCCGATCGCCTCATCAAGGCCGGCAGTGAGACCGGCGAGCGGGTGTGGCGCATGCCGCTCGGCCCGGAATACGACAAGATGATCGATTCGAAATTCGCCGACATGAAGAATACCGGCGGGCGTCACGGCGGCTCGATCACCGCGGCGCAGCTTCTGGCGCGCTTCGTCGACAAGACGCCCTGGGCGCATCTCGACATTGCCGGCACCGGAATGGGCTCGCCGCAGACCGACACCAACAAGAGCTGGGCCTCGGGGTGGGGCGTGCGGCTGCTCGACCGGCTGGTCGCCGAACACTATGAAAAGTGAGTCCATCCTGAACGGGGGACGCGGCTGCGATGCCAAGAATCACCGTTTCCTATCGGCGGAAGGATACCGACGCCATCACCGGGCGTATCTTCGATCGCCTGGTCCTGCACTACGGGAGGGGTTCCGTCTTCAGGGACATCGACAACATCCCGCCCGGAGTAGACTTTCGCGAACACATCAACAATGCCTTGCGAAACACCGACATCCTGATCGCCGTTGTTGGTCGTAAATGGCTCGGACCCGTGAAGGCCGGCAAGGCCCGCATCGCGAACAAGGACGACCCGGTCCGCCTGGAGGTGGAAACCGCTCTTCAGGGTGGCGTTACCGTAATTCCTGTTTTGGTGGGCGACGCAAAGATGCCGACGGCAGCCGAGCTTCCGAAAAGTCTCGAGAAGTTCGCCTTTCGACACGCGCTTCGAATCGATTCCGGCCAGGATTTTGAACAGCACACCGAGCGCCTGATCCGCGCGATGGATCGTTCACTCGGCAAGGGTGGGAGGCTTGCCGACCGAGTTTCGCAGTCGGCGCTGGCTGTCCCCGAGGAGGCCGTCCAAAAGACCGGCACGGCGCGACCCGAATGGGGCGGCTACACCAAGGCATCCATAGCCCGCTATCTCGGCAGCTATTTGGTGATCCGTTGCGCGTTCAAGAATGCCGGAAACGTCTACACCTATGCGACCGATTTTTCATGGGATGAGGCCGACGGCGGCATGATCTTTCAGGAGCGCAATCGGGCCGACGCGAGGTACTCGCACCGAGGCCAGATTTGGATACCGGAGCTGTCTCCATATTTGTATCTGGTGACCGCGACAAAAGGCTGGCTGCGAGCCGTGACGCTTTCGGCTTTCGATCTCGACAGCGAGCTGCGCGGCGTCATTTCCACCCTGCACAACCTCGCCGGCACGATGTACGTGCCGATCGTGTCGCCGATCGTCTATGTCAAGCGCGAGAGTTTCGATCAGGACAGTTTCGGGGAGCTCACCGCGGGCGATCCTCGGTACGCGGACTATCTCACGATCCTGAAGAAGACGGTTACCGATACCCACGTTCGAATCGTCATGCCGTAGTGACCATGACCGAGATCCTCTTCTACCACCTGCAGCGCCAGCCGCTCGAGCGCGTGCTTCCGGCGCTGCTCGACAAATCGCTCGAGCGCGGCTGGCGCGTGGTCGTGCAGGCGGCCTCCGAGGAGCGCGTCGAAGCGCTCGACGCCCATTTGTGGACCTATCGCGATGACAGCTTTCTGCCGCATGGCACCGCCCGCGAGGGCAATTCGCGCGAGCAGCCGATCCTGCTGACGGTCGACGACCACAACCCGAACGGAGCCGAGGTGCGTTTCCTGCTCGACGGCGCGCCGATGCCGGTCGATGCCTCCGCCTATGCGCGCATCGTGCTGATTTTCGATGGCGAGGATCCGGATGCGGTGGCGGCGGCGCGCGATCGCTGGAGCGAGGCCAAGGCGCAGGGCTTCGACGTGACCTATTGGCAAACCGACGACGATGGGCGCTGGCAGCGCAAGGGATAGGCCGGCGCGGAAATTTCGGACATTTGCCGCAACGAAAAAGCCCCGGGCTGTTCACCCGGGGCCTTCGCGTAGCTGGGAAGGTTCAGCTCGGTTCAAGTCGGCTCAGTATTTCGCCACCACCGGCGTGTACCAGTCGAACTTGTAGTTCATGCCCACGCGCCAGACCCACTCGTACATTCGGACGTCCGCATTGAAGCAGCCGGCGATGCAGCCGTTCACGATGCCGGGCTCGTCGCCGTAGTGGAGCCTGCCGTAATCGATGTAGAGCAATTCGCTTTTCACCGACCAGCCGTGGCTGATGTGATATTCGACGCCATAGCCTACGACCCATCCACTTCGGCTCACTCGGCTCGGATTGCGCTGCGCTGTGGCGACGCCGGTGCCGTTGAAGTTGTTCACGTCGAAGCCGGACCAGGCGCCGCCGCCGGTGACGTACCAGAACCACTTGTCCCAGGCGTAGCCGATGCGGCCACGGGCGGTCGCCAGCCAGCGCTCGTCGGTCTTGAACAAGAAGTTCTGGTTGGCGCCGAGGTTGATGGCGTTGAGGGTAGGCCCGCTCTGTCCGCTTGCGGCCGACCACGAGCCGTCGATCTCCACGCCCCAGACCCAGTTGCCAAACTGATAGTTGCAGCCGGCCTCGCCGCCGCCGACGGCGCCGTTGACGTTATAGAGCCCCGTCAAGTCGTACCCGGTGGGCGCGAAGGCGTTCGGCAGGCCGTTCACAAGGCCGCCGTATTCCTGCCGGCTCTTGCCCCACTTGTAGCCGATCTGTACGCCGACGTAGCAGCCGGTCCACGAGTACACCGGAATCGGCGCAACGGCCTTGACCGGCATGTCGGCCGCCTGAACGGTGTTTCCACCGAAACTCAGGGCCATCAAGGCCGCAGTCGCAACAACAAGCTTTTTCATTTGAACCCCCCGTTCACGGAATGCGTTTAGGTAAGCCATTCTTAACAGATGCCGCTCGCCATGGCTGTGATAGGCGGGCAACAGTGGAGATCTTTCACGTTCCGCCCACAGCACGCACAGGAGGGTGGGGACGGACGTTCGAAGTAGGAAAAAGGAGTGGCAGTTGAAGGCTAAAATCCGTGGGATGCAGGTCTCGAGTCCAACATCGCCATCCGCAACAAAAAAGCCCCGGGCTGTTCACCCGGGGCCTTCGCGTAGCTGGGAAGGTTCAGCTCAGTTCAAGTCGACTCAGTATTTTGCGACCACCGGCGTGTACCAGTCGAACTTGTAGTTCATGCCGATGCGCCAGATAACCTCCGACATCTTCACGTCGGCGCTATAGCACTGGACGCAGGCGTTCGCGGCTGGGGAGTCGTCATAGTGGAAGGTGCCGAAGTCGGCATACAGCACCTCGCTCTTGACCGACCAGCCGTGGCTGACGTGATACTCGGTGCCGAAGCCGACGACCCAGCCGGAGCGGTTGACACGGTCCGGGACGCGATTGGCATTTGCCGCAACCGCAATCGCATCGTTATTGACGTCGAGGCCGGTCCAGGCGACGCCGCCGGTCACGTACCACAGCCACTTGTCCCAGGCGTAGCCGAGGCGGCCGCGAGCGGTGGTAAGCCAGCGCTCGTTGGTGCTGAACACGCGCAGGGGGTTGGCTCCGGCCGCGATGGCGACAGCCGACGGATTGGCCTGACCGCCTGCGGCGGACCACGAACCGTCAACCTCAACACCCCACACCCAGAAGCCCCATTGATATTGGCAACCCGCCTCGCCACCGCCGATGACGCCGTTGACGTGATAGTTCCCGGTGAGATCAGCGCCGACCGGCAGGAAGGCATCGAGCACGCCGGCCCGAGTCCACCGTAGGTCTGTTTGCTGTACCCCCATTTGTAACCGACCTGCACACCGACGTAGCAGCCGGTCCACGAGTACACCGGAATCGGCGCGACGGCCTTGACCGGCATGTCGGCAGCCTGCACGGCGCTGCCCCCGAAACTCAGGGCCATCAGCGCCGCGGTCGCAACAACAAGCTTTTTCATTTGAACCCCCCGTTCACGAATGAAGTTGAGCATTCTTAACAGGTCTCATTCGCATTGGCTGTGATTTCCAGGCAACAGTGGAGATGATTCAAACTTGGCCCACAGCACGCAACGCCTTCGACGGCACCGGCCGGCAATCCAACGAGGACGCGCACTGGCGAAGGCGAGCGGACGGCGGAAGGCGGAACGGGAGATCGTGGGAGGCCTGGAATTTGTCGGAACATCGGTGGTTATCCGGTCGCCAGGAGCCATCGAAAGCAAAAAACCCCGGGCTCATCGCCCGAGGCCTTCGTTATTTGGAAGATTCGGTCCGTTTCAGCTCAGTATTTGGCTACCACCGGCGAGTACCACTCGAACCGGTAGTTCATGCCGATCCGGAAGATGACCTCGGACAGCTCCACATCGCGGTCGGTGCAGTTGCCGGAGTTGATGCAGGTCGGTACCGAGTCGGAGGCGCGAAACCTGTAGAAATCGAGGTAGAGCACTTCGGCCTTGACCGACCAATTGTGGCTGACGTCGTATTCGGTACCGAAACCGACGAAAAAAGGGAGGGGACCGGGTTGCTCGATGCATCGGTGAATTCGGCGCGCTGTTGCATCACAGGGACATTTTGCTGTGCGGTCCGCGCGACGGCCTCTCGCGTGGTAGAAATGGAATTGGTGAGGTATGAGAACCGAGCCAAGCCACGGGGCAGCGGGTCAAAGCTTCCGGGGCCGCATGGCGACGGTTGCGGAGCGAGGAGCGGCAAAACACCTGTTGATCGAGATCGGGCGGCTGACGCAAAATCGGCCTGCTTTGAGCGTTGGCTGAGAGTGGTCTTTGCGAGTAAGGGCTTGGCGATGCAGCGTTTCGGTCAAATTGCCATCGGCCTTGTTGCGCTCGGTGCGCTGGCGCCGGGGCTCGGTGCGTGCTCGTCCGATATTGGGCTGAGCAACGTGACCTTTGCCGCGCCCAAATCCGAGGCCCAGCCGCGCAAGCCCGATTGGATCACGTATTCGGGCAACAAGAGCGAATTCACGCTGCGTCCGGTGGTGGCGGAGGACCTGGTCAGTTCCGACGGGCAATGCGCGCCGGTGCTCGGCGCGGTCGCGGCCGCGCCTGGAGAGCCCATTCTGCCGGCGGGGACGCCGACGATCCAGGGCGGCATCGTGCTGCAGATGACCGAGTGCGACGTGGTGCGGCGCGCAGGCGCCGCCGAAAAGGTCGAGCTCGGAAACGGGGAGCGCGGAGAACGCTCGCTCGTGCTGACCTTCACGCGCGGGCCCTGGCCGGGCATCTACCGATTCGCCGGCGGGCGGCTGTTCTCGATCGAGCGGCTGCCCGGGCCGGAGCCGGCTCAGGGCAGGCCGAAAGGCGCGCCGAAGGCGGGCAAGAAGCCCACCGGCACCTGATTCGCGCAATCCTGGCAGGGACCCGCCGCGCTTACGTCATGGCCGCTTCAAAGGCTGCGCTCAGCTCCAGCCAGTCCTCCTCCAGGCGCTTGAGCGCACTCGCGCTGTCGGCGCGCGTCTTGGCCAGCGCGGCGGCTTCGCGGGGATCGCGGGCGAACAGGCCGGGCTCGGCCAGCGCCGAATCGAGCCGCGCCAGCTCCGCGGTTATATGGGCAATATTGGTCTCCAGACCGGTGATCTTCCGGCGTAATGGAGCGAGTTCCTGGCGCTTCTCCGCCGCTGCTCGGCGAATGTCGGCGCGCGCCGCGCGCGGCGGCTCGGCGCCCTTGGCCGGGCGGCCGGTGTCCCCCTTGGCGCCGCCGCGCTCCCCCAGCACCTGCCGGCGGTAGTCCTCGAGGTCCCCCTCGAACGGCACGACGGTGCCCTCGGCGACGACCAGGAGCCGCTCCGCACATGCCTCGATGAGGTAGCGGTCGTGCGATACCAGAATCACCGCTCCGGGAAAGTCGTTGATCGCAGCGATCAGCGCCGAGCGGCTGTCGATGTCGAGGTGATTCGTCGGCTCGTCGAGAATGAGGAGATGCGGCCCGGCGAAGGTGGCGAGGCCCAGCAGCAGCCGCGCCTTCTCGCCGCCCGATAGCTCGCCCGCGGGCGTGTCGGCCATCCCTTCCGAAAAGCCCACCGCGCCCGCCTTCGCGCGCACCCTGGATTCCGGCGCGTCCGGCATCAGGCGGCGGAAATGCGCGTAGGCGCTGGCACTTTCGTCCAGCTCGTCGAGCTGATGCTGGGCGAAATAGCCGACCTCGATCTTCTGCGCGCGCGTGACTTCCCCAGCCATGGGTGCAAGACGGCCGGCGATCAGCTTGACCAGCGTCGACTTGCCGTTTCCATTTGCGCCCAAAAGGGCAATACGGTCGTCGTCGTCGATTCGCAGCGTGAGCCGCCGCAGCACCGGACGGTCCGGCTCGTAGCCGACCGATACGCCATCGAGCGCCACGATCGGCGGCGAGAGCGGCTTGGCCGGCGGCGGAATCGTGATCGGCCGCACCTCGTCGGCGACCACGGCCGCGATTGGCTCGAGCTTGGCCAGGAGCTTGAGGCGCGATTGTGCCTGGCGCGCCTTTGTCGCCTTGGCGCGGAACCGGTCGACGAAGGCCTGCAGGTGCTTGCGCTGCACCTCCTGTTTCTTGGCGAGCTTGAGGTCCAGGGCTTGGCGCTCGCGGCGCTGGCGTTCGAAGCTCGAATAGTCGCCGCGGTAGAGTGTGAGCTTGTTCGCCTCGAGCGAGAGGATCCACTCCACCGCGGTGTCGAGCAGGTCGCGGTCGTGGCTGATGACGATCACCGTGCGCGGATAGCGGGCGATGTGGTCTTCGAGCCATAGCGTCGCTTCGAGATCGAGATAGTTGGTCGGCTCGTCGAGCAGGAGGAGATCCGGCTCGGCAAACAGCGTGGCCGCGAGCGCGACCCTCATGCGCCAGCCGCCGGAGAATTCCGCGCAGGGCCGCCCCTGGTCGGCATGGGAAAATCCCAGGCCGGCGAGGATCCCGGCCGCGCGCGCAGGCGCCGCGTGCGCGCCGATGTCGGCAAGCCGGGTCTGGATGTCGGCGATGCGATGGGGATCGTGCTCGCTCTCGGCCTGCGCGAGCAGCCCGGCCCGCTCGGTGTCGGCCGCCAGCACGATATCGAGCAGCGTTTCGGGACCGTCAGGGGCTTCCTGGGCGAGCCGGCCAATGCGCGCGCGGGCGGGCAACTGAACGGCGCCGCTCTCGGGGGCAAGCTCGCCCACGAGCACGCGGAACAGCGTGGTCTTGCCGGTACCGTTGCGCCCCACGAGGCCGACGCGCGCCCCCGCGGGTATGCGCGCCGAGGCCTGCTCGATAAGTAGGCGTCCGCCTACGCGCACCGAAAGGTCGTCGATCGTCAACATGGCGGCTATTTGGCGGAGCGCGGGCGGCGAGGCAATCCCAGCCGATGAAAGGAAGATGATGCCACGCGCCGCAACCACCTTTCCCCATGTTGGCGGGAGGCCGGAGACGGTCAGCCTCGAGCCGCTAAATTCCGAGAACGTGTTCTCCCACGCCGCGTCGATGTCGGATCTCGCTCTCATCCGTCTTGCGACGCCCATTCGGCCCGGGTCTGCTGTCAGGCTTGCGATCGGACCAATTGGGTTCGTTTTGCCAAAGTACGCTTATTAGTTGCTCACCCTGAAAATTGAACAAATGGGTTGTGCGCCGATCTGGCGACACGGCTACTCGGATCTTTGCGCTTTCGTCCGCTGACGCTTTCGCAAGCGTACGCCCGGTCCCCCTCCATTTTCATCGATGAGTTCGACGCCGGCTGTTTCCAATGCGCGACGTATCACCTCGAGCGTGGCTCGGCGAGGTTGGTTTGTTCCAGACTCCAATTGACGGACCGTCACAACGCCAACCCCCGCGCGTTCTGCGAGGTCCTGCTGGCTCCAATCAAGTAGCCCGCGTGCTGCTCTGCACTGCCCTGGTACAATCATGACAGAGACTATGACAAAAATGGCTTATTCCATCAACTCTGTCGAAAATCGATTGACTTGAAGTAAGTATCGAATTAAGATCGATTAATCGAAAAACGATAGGTAATCAAATGGGAAATGTTTCGGTCGGAGGTAACTGGAATCGCCGCGCCTTTATCGGCGGCTCGGACGCCCGCATCATCATGGGCAGCGATGAGGCCGCCCTGGTCCGGCTCTGGCGCGAGAAGCGGGGCGAGGCCGAGCCGGAGGACCTGTCGGGCAACCTGATCGTCCAGCTCGGGACCGCGACCGAGGCGCTCAACCGGGCTTGGTACGAGCGCAATAGCGGGCGGGTGGTCACCGACGTCCAGCGCCGGGTGAAGCACTCGGCCATCCCCTGGATGGCCGCCACCCTCGACGGGGTGGTGGAGGGGATAGGGGCGGTGTTCGAGGCCAAGTTCATGCTGCCGTGGTCGTTCGATGAGCACGCCGCGGTCGAAAAGCACATGGCCCAGCTCCAGCACAACATGTGGGTGACCCACCTGCGGCAGGCGGTGCTGTCGATCATCACGGGCGGGGGCAAATGGGTGGAGATCACCCTGCCGATGGACCCGCTCTATCTCAGCGTCCTGGTGCAGGCCGAGAAGAAGTTCTGGCGCTGCGTCCAGTCGGGCGAGACGCCCCACCTGATCAATGCCGAACCGCCACGGCCACGCATCGAGGCGATCCGCATCGTCGACATGTCCTCGTCCAACAGCTGGGCGGAGTTCGCCGGGGTCTTTCGGAGCACCCGGCAGGCCTATCTCGAACACGAGCGGGCCAAGACCGAGCTCAAGGCCCTGCTGCCGGAGGACGCCAGGGAGGCCATCGGCCATGGGGTGCGGGCCCGGCGCTCGAAAGCCGGCGCCGTGAGCTTCGATGTGCTCGACCTGGATGCAACCCAGGAGGCCGCCCATGCCGCGCTCCAGTGAATCGGTTGCGGCGCTGGCCTGCGCGCTCGCCAAGGCGCAAGCCGAACTGGTCAACCCCGAGAAATCGCTGACCGCCACGATCCGCACCGGCCGGGCAGGCGAGGGGGCCGAGCGCAGCTTCCGCTACGCGCCGCTATCGAGCGGCCTCGACATCGTGCGCAAGACGCTCGGCCAGCATGAGATTGCGACAATGCAGACCACCGCGGTCGACCAGGCCACCGGGGTGGTCAACCTGACCACCATGCTGGCGCATGCGTCGGGCGAATGGATCGCCTCCGAGTGGCCGGTGTGCCCGATCGCCGACATGGCTTCCCCGCGACGCATGGGGGCGGCGCTGACCTATGCCCGGCGCTATGCGCTGTTCACCCTGGTGGGGATCGCGGGTGAGGACGATCTCGATGCCCCCGATCTTCACGACGGGTCGGACAGCCGATCACCGGGATCGACCAGCCGGCCAGGAGCCAATGGGGCCGGGGCCAACGGGACCGGGGCCAACGGCGCCGGGGCCGATGGGAGGGCCAATGCGGCAGGGTCGGCGGTCGCCGCACCGGGGGCAGCCGGCGGAGGACATGCCAGAGGCGCCGCGAAGGCGCGCACCCCCGCTGCACCCATCCTTGCGGCCGGCGAGTCCGCGGTCCTGCGCGATCGGCTCCTGGGCGAGGTCGCCGGAATCGTATCGGCCGATCAGGCCGCGACCTGGGCTGGCGAGGCGCTCCCGGCCAAGAACAGCCTCACCGCCGCCGACGCCAAGGCCGTGGAGGAGGCCTTCGAACGCACACTGTCAGAGCTCGTCCAAGGCGGACCCAGCAGGGGAGCGGAGCAGTCGCGATCGAGTCGACATCCCGATCGCCGCAACGCCGCAGACGGAGTGCCGGAAGATTTGGCCGCCGGCGATCACCCTCCGGGCATCGACAAGAGCGTACTCGCGATCGCTGAGCCGCGCCGGTATCGCAACCGGGACCACCTTCGCTATGTCACCCAACAAGCCTGCCTCGTCTGCGGCCGCAAGCCATCCGATCCCCATCACCTTCGACACATGCAGCCGCGCGCGCTCGGCCGCAAAGCTAGCGATGAATTCGCGGTCCCGCTCTGCCGCGTCCATCACCGTGCGGTGCATCGCGCCGGTGACGAACGAGCCTGGTGGAAAGGCGACCGGAATCGACCCGCTCAAGGTCGCGCGTACGCTCTGGAAACGCACACGTGTGAATGAAGGACGGGTTCGATCGCGTCCGCCGGTTGGAACTGCCGCACCAGATCAGGCCCTGAAATCGACTGCTGGATAAGCGCCCGAATAACGACCGACAATAAATGCCGACGCCGCACGGCGATTTGCACCCTCTCGGTCCCTTGCGATGGGGCTCTTTGGCTACGGCCCGCGCTCCCCGCTGTTTTTTCGCTGTATTTTCAGCGGGGGCGATCACCTGCGCTATGCGCCCGCCGACGGCATCAACCCTGGCACGCTAGCTCTGTCATATGGCACTCGTGCGGTGAAGCTGGCACACTGGCGGCACGTACCACGTACAATGCAGAGACGGAGACGAGGCCATGCCAGCACGCATCCGGCACATCGCGCTGTCGGTGAAGGACATCGACGCGACCGCCGATTTCTATGAGAAGGCGTTCGGGCTCACGCGCTCGCCGAAATCGGAAGGCCCGACCGCCTATCGCGTGTACATGAGCGACGGCGAAATCAATCTGGCGCTGCTGCAGTACAAGAGCGAGGTCGGCTCCGGGCTGAAGAACCCGAGCGAATTCGTCGGCATCCACCATTTCGGCTTTCAGTGCGACGATCTGGAGAAGCAGCAGAAACAGATCGAGCAGGCCGGCGGGAAGTTCTTCTTCGATCTCGGCGACCCGGACGACGACGATTTCGAGCGCAAGTTCAAGGACCCGAACGGCATCATCTTCGACATCAATTGGAAGGGCTGGACCATGACCTCAAGCAAGGTCAGGGCGGCCGGCAAGGCCGCGACCCGTTCGGCCGCCGCCAGGAAAAAGGTCGGCAAGAAAACCGGCAGTCCGGTGACCGCCGCCCGCAAGAAAAACAAGGTCAGGAAATAACGCGCGATCTTCGGCTTGGGAGAGGAAACCTCGATGAAACGGCTGTTTGCTGCAATCGCATTGGCGACGCTGGCCGGCCTGTCCGGCGCGCAGGCGCAAAGCTATCCGACGCGTTCGATTACCATCATCGTCCCGTTTGCCGCCGGCGGACCGGCCGACGTCACCGGCCGCATCACCGCGGATATGCTCTCGCGCGCGCTCGGGCAACAGGTCGTCGTTGAAAACGTGGTCGGTGCGGGCGGCACGACCGGCATCACGCGCGCGGCGCGCGCCAATCCCGACGGCTACACACTGGCGCTCGGCCACATGGGCACGCACGCGGCCGCGGTCGCGCTCTATCCCAACCTCGCCTACAAGCCGGACGTCGATTTCGAGCCGGTCGGGCTCATTGCCGAGCAGCCCGAGCTCCTGGCGGTGCGCAAGGACCTGCCGCCGACCACGCTGAAGGAGTTCGCCGCCTACGCCAAGGCCAACGAGAGCAAGCTGAACATGGCGCATGCCGGCGTCGGCTCGGTGTCGTATGTCGGCTGCCTGCTGCTCAATGCGGCGATCGGCATCAAGCCGACGATGGTGCCGTTCACCGGTACCGGGCCGGCCATGAACGCTCTGATCGCCGGCCAGGTCGACTATGTGTGCGATCCGATCCTCGGCCCGCTGCCGCACGTGCGGGCGGGGACGGTCAAGGCGCTCGCCATCGCCACCGGCAAACGCAGCGCACTGCTGCCGGATGTTCCGACCGCGGCCGAAGGCGGACTGCCGCAATTCGATTGCGCGCCGTTTTACGGCTTGTTCGCGCCCAAGGGCACGCCGCAGGCGGTGATCGACCGGCTGGTCGATGCGCTGAACAAGGGCCTCAACGAGGAGGCGACGCGCACGCGGCTCGCCACGCTGGGAGCGGAGGTGCCCGAGCCCAACCGGCGCGGCCCCCAGGCGCTCGGGGCGCTGGTGAAAAGCGAGATCGCGCGGCTCACGCCGATCCTGCAGGCGGCGAGCGCGAAGTAGCAAGCGCGCGCGGCTATTTGCGATAGCCGGACGCCGGCCTGGCGGGCGCGCCCGCGAGCGAGAAGAACGGCGCGTCCGGCCTGGCCGCCTCGGCGGCCGGCCGGTTGCTCATGGCGATGCCGCGCCAGCGCGCCACCACCGAGGCGACCAGGTTGCGGTCGACCGGCGTGCCGGCGTCGATGCGGCCGCCCCAGACCGCTTCGCGAGCGTCGGAATGAAGCCGTCCGGCAGTTCCTTGAAGCGCAGCCGCGTGGCCACCGGCACGCCGGCGCCGAACGCCAGCGCCTCGCGGGTGCCGAGCGACGGCAAGGAAGCCGAGCAGCCGGTTGGCCGGGATCGGACACCGCGGCGTGCACGATGCGCTGGTCGTCCTCGTTCGCCATGCGCATGGCGAACACGGTCGAGCATTGCGAGATCAGGGTCGGATCGAGCTGCGCCGGGCGCTGCGTCACCAGGCCGAGGAAGACGCCGTATTTGCGGCCCTCCTTGGCGATGCGCGACACCGCCTCGCGCGCCGGCCGGAAGCCGACGCGAGCGGTCGGCATTGGCGTAGTTGTGCGCCTCCTCGCAAACGATCAGCAGCGGCAGCGCGCCGTCGCTCCACAGCCCGAACTCGAACGCGAGGCGGAACAGCACCGAGACGATGGCGTCGAACACCTCGGCCGGAAAGCCGGCGAGCTGCACGATGGTCATCGGCTGGCCGTCGCCTTGCAGCCGCAGCAGCTCGCACAGGATGTCGACCATCGTGTCGCTGCCGACGGCGTCGTCGTCGAAGATGAAGGAGTAGCGCGGATTCTTGCGCACCGAGTGGATGCGCGATGATCAGGCGCTGGTAGTGTCGCGGCGACCGCGCTGTTCTCGAGCTTGCCCATCCGGCTTTCGGCAATCGCGATCAGGTCGTCCATGCGGTAGGGCACCGGCGTGTCGACGGTGTAGCGGCCGCCTTCGGGCTCGACGCTGGCGGTAGCTCCGCGCGATTCAGCGCGGCCTTGCTGCGCGCGTATTCGTTCTTGGCGAGCGGGATCAGCTCCGCCAGCAGGCCGATCTCGTCCTCGACGTCGCTGCGGCGGCCGAAGACGATCTCCTGACATCTCGTCGAAATTGAACAGCCAGTAGGGCAGCCGCAGGTTGCCCGGACGCACCACGTGCGCACGGTCCTCGAAGCAGGCGGCGTATTCGTTGTGCGGATCGATCAGCAGGATGCGCAGGTTCTCCCGCGCCTCCATGATCTCGCGCAGGATCAGCGCGACCGCGCTCGACTTGCCGGCGCCGGTGCTGCCGAAGATGGCGAAGTGCTTGCGCACCATGTCGTCGACGTCGATATAGGCGCCGATCGAGGAGTCCTGCTGCAGGTGCCCGACATTGATCGTGTTCGGGCCGGCGGTGTCGAAGATGATGCACAGCTCGTCGTGGCCGACCGGCACGATCGGGCTGCCGATCTTCGGGATAGGTCATGACGCCGCGCTGGAAATAGCCGCGCGCCGGGCTCGTCGAGGACGAGCTCGCCCAGCAGGTCGACGCGCGCCGGTCGCGGGCGCGCTCTGCTGACCGTCGGCGAGCTTGTGCGAGCGAGATGTCGCACAGCGACCCGACCACGAGCGTACGTCCGTTCCAGATGCCGAGAAAGGCGCCGACGGTGAGCTCGGTGTCGTCGTGCCGACAGCATCTCGGTCGAGAATTCGACGATGACCTGTGAGCCGCCGACCGACACTACGCGGCCGAGCGGCTCTGCGCTGCCGTGGGACCGCCGGTCCCGGTCGAAAACGCTTTCAAGTCGTCTGGCGGGACCATTGATGGGCATGAGCGGGGTACCTCCGGCCCGGAGCTTGGCCGAAGATTCTAAACTTGCGCTAAAGAACGACCGGCAGATTCTCCGCCGGTTGCATGGAAACGGCTGCGGGCCGGCCGCGGAATCGGGCTTTTTGTGCCGCTACTGACGATGCAGGCAGGCGTGCACGCGGATGAGCGCACGGCTTTCCGCGGGGATTGCGCGGTCAGCCTTCTCGCTCGCCGTCGCGGTTGCGCAGGAGAGCCAGAAATAGCTTGCCTGCGGGTCCACCACGAGCCGCGCAGGCGCAAACCCCGGCGCCAGCAGCACGGAGAGGAACTGGGTGGTCGAAAACCAGGACAACCGGTCGATGTCGGGGCGGATCCTGGCCGAAGAGACAAAGCGCGGGTCGCCGAGTGCAGGATCGGACAGGGTGCCGACGGCCAGTGCGCGCACCGCCCCCTTGTAGTGCGTCCAGGCGGACACGAATTTCGCAAGCTCGACCGCGTGCACCAGCGTCACCAGGAGGATCGCGCCGATGCCGGCGCGCACCGCCGCGTCGCGCGCGAGCACCGTCAGGACACGCGGCAGGAGCGGGAGGTTGAGCCGGCCGTCGGCGCGCAGCGCATATAATGCGGCCAGCACTCCGAACGCCGGTGTGCCGATCAGCAGCCCGGTGCGCATGTAGTAGCGGTTCTCCGCGTGGAGCGCGTGGTCGAACCACAGCCAATAAACGGCGAGCGCTGCGGCCACGATCGCAGCGGCGCCGGCGTGGGCTCTATTCGGGGTGAGCCGCCACAGCGCCAGGAAGGCGACGCCGTAGCCTGCAAGCGCGGCCAGCAGCAGCCGCACGAAATCGCCCTGCAGTATGCTGATGCTGAAGACGTCGAGCGCAGCGCGGGTGAGGGTATCGGCGATGTAATCGTCGGGCCGCAATGTCAGCTTCACGGCGGCCCAGATCGCCAGCACCACCAGGAAAGCGCCGGCAGCGCGCAGGAAAGCAGGGTCGCGGACGCCTCGCAGCGACAGGGTGGCGAGGATCGCGCCGGCAAAGATCAGCGCGCCTTCGTGCGTGAAGGCGAGCGCGAGCAGCATGGCGAAGACCATCGCCAACCCCGCGATACCGCCGCGCGCATGGTGGCAGACGGCGAGTGCCGGCCAGAACACGGCATGCGCCATCCACGTCTCGGTCGGAAACCCGAACACCAGCGGGCAGAGGCAGGCGGTCGAAGCGCATGCGTAGCCGAAGATGACGCGGCCGCGGGAGCGGTCGGCCGCGAATGTCGCGATCAGCCCCAGAAGCGGCGCGAGGAAAAGCAGAAGCCCGTACGCAACGATCCCGCCGCGGGCGTCGCCGGTCAGCGCGACATAGGTCTCGGCCGGCAGGAGGGCGAAGGCATAGACGAACAGCCGGCCGGAGATGTTGTGCCAATGAAAGGCCCAGGCGTCGCGGACCGCGACCGCATAGGAGAAGATCGAGCCGTCGCCGTACATCTGCAGCTCGCAGCCGAGACCGATCGCGACGAAGAGCACGGCCCAGCCGATTCCGGTGGCGATCGCGAGGGTGCGCAACGCGCCAATATCCGAGCGGACGACGGCACCGTAGTCCGACGCCTCACGCGCAGCGCGCTGGACCGATGTGTCGGCATTCATCGCCGCGACCGTCCCACCAACATGGCATTGCCGCCGGCGCAAACGCCTGCGCTGCCGTTCCGCCCCTGGGCACCAGTGTAGACGCCCCAACCCGCGCAGCACCAGATTTGTCGGATGCGTTGCGGATTTGACCGCCTAGTCATCGGGTGCCATCCTGAAACGATTGAGACCGCGATTTTTCCACCCATCGAGGACCCATGGCGCTTCTGCTCACTCCCATTTTCGGCAAGGCCGAGGACTGGCGCAAATTGTTCGCGGCCGAGATGCCCGAGCTCGACCTGCGCGTCTGGCCCGAGGCCGGCGCGCCGGCCGACATCGAGGCCGCCGCGGTCGCCCTGATGCCGCCCGGCAAGCTCAAGGCCTTTCCCAACCTGCGCCTGATCGTATCGCTGACCGCGGGCGCCGAGGGTCTGTTGCGCGATCCCGAGCTTCCCGATGTGCCGATCGCGCGCTCCGGCGATCCGGACGGCGATGCCATGATGAACGAGGCGGCGCTGCTGCATGTGCTGCGCCATCACCGCCACCTGCCGGCCTATGCGGCGGCCCAGTTGCGCAGCGAGTGGATATCGCTGCCGCGCCTGCCCGCGCGCGAGCGCAAGGTCGGCGTCATGGGGCTCGGCTCGATCGGGCTGGCCGCGGCCAGGACGCTCGCGCGCCACGGGTTCGACACCGCCGGCTGGGTGCGTTCGCCGCGCGCGGGCGACGGCATTACGATCTTCGCCGGGCGCGAACAGTTGCCGGCCTTCCTTGCGCGCAGCGAAATCGTGGTCAATTTTCTGCCGCTCACGCCGGAAACGACCGGTATCCTCAACGCGCAGGCGTTCGCGCAGATGCCGAAGGGCGGAGCGATCGTCAATCTCGGACGCGGGCCGCACCTCAACGAGGCCGATCTGATGGCGGCGCTCGATGCGGGCCAACTCGCGGGCGCAACGCTCGACGTATTTCCGGTCGAGCCGTTGCCGACGGAGAGCCCACTCTGGCGCCATCCCAGGATCACGGTCATCCCGCATGCCTCGCGCAAGATCGAGCCGCGCGATCTGGTGCCGCGCGTCGCCGACGCCGTCCGGCGGTTGCGGAGCGGCCGGCCCCAACTCGCGCTGATCGACCGCAAGCGCGGATATTGAATCTCGCTCACGAGAGAGGAGAAGCAGCATGTGTGTCCCCGGATGTCAGGAAGCGGTGCGCAGCGCGCTCTCACGGCGCGGTTTCTTCAAGGGCGCGGCCGCGGCGGGATTTGCCGCCACCGCGATCACGCCCGATCTTGCGCAGGCGAGGGGGCGCGCCTTCACCAAAGCGATCGATCTCACCCACGTCATGTCGCCGGAGTTCCCGACCTTCTTCGGCGTGCCCGGGATCGAGCTCGAGAAGAAATTCGACATCAAGAAGGACGGTTTCAATCTCAACTGGTGGCGCATCATCGAGCACGCCGGCACCCATCTCGATGCGCCGATCCACTTTTCCGAATCCGGCGCGACCGCCGATAAGCTCGGTCCCGATGTGCTGGTCGTGCCGCTCGCGGTCGTCGACGTGGCGGCCAAGGCGGCGCGGAGCCCGGACTATCTGCTCACGCGTGAAGACCTCGCAGCCTGGGAGAAGAAGCACCGCCGGCTGCCGGACAATTGCTGCGTGGCGATGCATTCCGGGTGGGCGAAGCATGTCGGCGATGCCGCCAAGTTCACCGGCAAGGACGCAGGGGGTGTATTCCATTTCCCCGGCGTGAGCGCGGAAGCCGCCGCGTGGCTGATGAAGGAGCGCAAGGTGGCGGGGCTTGCGGTCGATACGCTCTCGCTCGACCACGGTCCGTCGAAGGATTTCAAGGTGCACTATGCGTGGCTGCCGTCCGGCCGCTGGGGCCTGGAGAACGTCGCCAATCTCGACAAGGTTCCCGCCGCGGGCGCAACGCTGGTCGTGGGGTTGGCCAAGGTGAAGGACGCCACCGGCGGGCCGGCGCGTCTGTTCGCGCTGGTGTGAGACGCTCGCTCGCTCGCACGAAAGCTCGTGTCAAAACGAAACCCCGGCCTCGTCGAACGAGGCCGGGGCGTTTCTGACATCCGGGGGGTCAGCCGGGCGTCGTCGCAACCTTACCAGCGGCAGACGTTGACCAGCCGGTAGACCAGATCGCCGTAGCGGTTCTCGACCCAGCGATACTGGTAGCAGCTCGACGCGACCAGGCCGCCGATGATGATGCCGCCGGCCCAGCCCCAGGGCCTGAAGTGCTTGGCGGAAGCCGGGGAAAGCGCCGCAGCGGTGATGGTGGCAACGGTCGTGAGGGCGATGAGGCTCTTGCGGATCATGGATGTCTCCTGTTGGTTTTTTCTTTGGGATGCGTTCCTGCATCCTGCCGGTCTGTCGTGCGGTCCCGCCATCCGGTTCAACGGACCGCCATCGTTCGAATTCGGGACGCGTCGCCGCGGGCGGTGCGATCGCGCGGTGGCAAAACGAAAACCCCGGCCTCGCGATGCGAGACCGGGGCGATGCCGATCATTGGCGCGAACGAGCGGCTTACCAGTCGTAGCACACGTTTATCAGCCGGTAGCCCCAGCGCGTCGGCCACCAGCGCCAGCAGCCGCCATAGACGACCGGCGCACCGTAGAACACCGGTCCACCCCAGCCGCGGAAACCGCGGCGAATGCCACGGCCAAAGCGAGCCGCCCGGAAGCCGCCGCGCCGGAAGCCGCCGCCACGAATGCCACCGCCGCTGCGGATTCCGGCGGATCGGAAGCCGCCACCGCGTCCGCCGCCTCCGCGGCCGCCGCGAGCGGACGCCACCGTCGGTACGAACGTCATCGTGCCGACGGCAATGGCCGCAACGACAGCGAGGACCATCTTGCGCAACATTGCTTTGTCTCCTTCAGGTTCGATCGCGATGTGCTCCACCCATCGTGCAGTCGATCGCCCGAAGAATTGTGGGTTCCGTGCTGGCGGGAATTGTGGTCGGCCGAAGGATTAAATTTCGGCAATCTTGGGCGGCCGTTCAGCGCGGGTTCAGTTTGGGTTGGCCATTCATCGTGGGTTCATCTTTGGCGCTGCGGCAGCGGCCGCCTTGTCCGCCCCCCGGCCCGCCGCTATAAGCCAAGCCTCTCATCAACCCCACCAAGGTGAACACACCCGATGGCGATCGAGCGTACCTTTTCGATCATCAAGCCCGATGCGACCGCACGCAACCTGACCGGCGCGATCAATGCGATGATCGAGCAGGCGGGGCTTCGCATCATTGCGCAGAAGCGCGTGCGAATTTCGCGCCAGCAGGCCGAGACATTCTACTCGGTGCATCGCGAGCGGCCGTTCTTCCGCGAACTCGTCGACTTCATGATTTCGGGACCGGTGGTGGTGCAGGTGCTCGAAGGCGAGAACGCCATCGCGAAATACCGCGACATCATGGGCGCAACCGATCCGGCCAAGGCCGCGTCCGGGACGATCCGCAAGGTTCACGCCCGATCGATCGGCGAGAACTCCGTGCACGGCTCCGACGCGCCCGACACCGCCGCCATGGAGATCGCGCAGTTCTTCTCGGGCAACGAGATCGTGGGGTAGGCGCGGGCGAGGCAAGGCGGCTTTTCGCCACGCGCGTGCGCTGGCCAAGGTTCGGGCTGCCCCTGTAGATTAGGACGGTGCGGTGGCATGCCGCGCCTGGGAGGTACCGCCACCCAAGGCGGAACGCGACGAGACAAGGGGCTTTCCGTGGAATTCCTGTTGCAGGACATGTTGCACGCGCCGTTCTGGATCGCGGTGCTGCAGATCATCGGCGTCAATGTCATCCTGTCCGGCGACAACGCCGTGGTCATCGCATTGGCATGCATGACGCTGCCGCCGCGGCAGCGGCTGTGGGGCATGATTCTCGGCGCCGGCGTCGCGGTGCTGCTGCGCGTGCTGTTCACGCTGGTGGTCGCCCAGGCGATGAGCTACCCCTATCTCAAGCTCGTCGGCGGCGCGCTGCTGTTCTGGGTGGCCATCAAGCTCGTCATCGAGGATTCCGACGGCGAGGGCGATGTCGAGGCGGCGGAAAACCTCTGGCGCGCCGTGCGCATCGTCGCGGTCGCCGACATCGTCATGAGCCTCGACAACGTGATCGCGATCGCGGCGTCGGCGGAGATCGCCGCGGCGACGGTGGATCCCACGCACGCGTCCTCCATCAAGGCGACGCTCATCATCTTCGGCCTGGCGACCAGCGTGCCGCTGATCATCGCGGGCAGCGCCATTCTGATGGCGCTGCTCGATCGATTCCGCATCCTGGTCTGGGGCGGCGGCGCGCTGCTGGGCTGGGTCGCCGGCCATATCATGGTCACCGATCCGGTCCTCGCCGGCTTTTTCGATGCCGCGACGCTGCATCAACTGGAATCCTGGGGCGGGCGGCTCGGCGCGGTCCTCGTCCTCGGCACCGGGCTGTGGATCGTGCACCGGCATCGGCGGTTCGTGCTGGACGAGTATCTGGCCTGCGTCGCCTTGCTGGTGTGGATCGTCGGCGACGTCGTGCTCGAGGCCATGTATGCGGGCGCTGCGGCCGATCTCTGGAAGATCTGGCTCGCGCGCGGCGTGATCCTTGCCGCGCTCGCGATCGGCTACGTGGTCGCGCGCAGCCTCCACCATGGTGGAGCGCGGGAGCCGGACCTGGGACTTGGCGCGCACGCGGAGAAAGACAAGGTCTAGGCCGCGCGCTATGCTGGGCGGACGATGAATCAGACCGTCCGTCCGTTGCCGCAGCCGATCCGGGTCGCCGCCTCCGCCTGCCCGCACGATTGCCCGTCGACCTGCGCGCTCGAAGTCGAAGTGCTCGATGCCCGCACCATCGGGCGGGTGCGCGGCGCCCCCGACAACGACTACACCGCCGGCGTGATCTGCGCCAAGGTCGCGCGCTACGCCGAACGCGTGCATTCGCCGGACCGGTTGACGCGGCCGCTCCTGCGCAAGGGTGCGAAGGGCTCCGGCGAGTTCGCGCCGATCGCGTGGGATGACGCGCTCGATCTCGTCGCCGAGAAATTCGCGGCCGCCGAGCGGCAGTTCGGCGCAGAGGCGGTCTGGCCCTACTACTACGCCGGCACCATGGGCCACGTGATGCGCGACGGCATCAATCGGCTGCGCCATGTCAAGAAATATTCGAACTTCCACGAGACCATCTGCAACAATCCGGCGCAGGTCGGATTTGCCGCCGGCACCGGGCTGATCGCCGGCCCAGACCCGCGCGAGATGGCGAAGTCCGATCTGGTGGTGATCTGGGGCACCAACGCCGTCAACACCCAGGTCAACGTGATGACGCACGCGGTGCGCGCCCGCAAGGAGCGCGGCGCCAAGATCGTCGCCGTCGACGTCTATATGAACGGCACCATGGAGCAGGCGGATCTGCCGGTGATGATCCGTCCCGGCACCGACGCCGCGCTCGCCTGCGCGGTCATGCATTGCCTGTTCCGCGACGGCAAGGCCGACTGGGCCTATCTCGACCTCTATACCGACGCACCGCGCGAGCTGGAAGAACACGTGCGTTTGCGCGGCCCGCAATGGGCGGCGGCGGTCACCGGCTGCGAGGTCGATACCATCGAGGAATTCGCGCGGCTCGTGGGCGCGACCAAGCGGGCGTATTTCCGCCTGGGCTACGGCTTTTCGCGCTCGCGCAACGGCGCCGCCAACATGCATGCCGCAAGCTGCATTCCGGCGGTCACCGGCGCCTGGCTGCACGAGGGGGGAGGGGCGTTCTACAACAACCGCGCTATCTATCACCTCGACAAGTCCATGATCGAGGGGACGCAAGCGCGCGACATGTCGGTGCGGCCGCTCGACCAGTCGCGCATCGGTGCGGTGCTCTGCGGCGACAAGGACGCCCTCGCGGGCGGGCCGCCGGTGACTGCACTGCTGATCCAGAACACCAATCCGGTGGCGGTCGCGCCCGACCAGGAACGGGTCAAACGCGGTTTCGCGCGCGCGGACCTGTTCGTCGCCGTGCACGAGCAGGTGATGACCGAGACCGCGCAGATGGCCGACCTGGTGCTGCCGGCGACCATGTTCCTGGAGCACGACGACATCTATACCGGCGGCGGGCACCAATACATTCTGCTCGGACCCAAGCTGATCGAGCCGCCCGGCGAATGCCGGACCAACCACGAGGTGATCTGCGCGCTCGCCCGGCGACTGGGCGCCGATCATCCGGGCTTCGCCATGAGCCCGCGCGAACTCATCGACTGGACGCTCACGCACTCGGGCTGGGGCACGCTGGCCGATCTGGAGCGCACGCGCTGGATCGATTGCCAGCCGGATTTCGACACCGCCCATTACCTGCGCGGCTTCAACTGGCCGGACGGGAAATTCCGCTTCAAGCCGGACTGGCCGAACGTGCCGTTCCGTACGCCCTGGCAGGCCGGGCCGGTCGCCGCAATGCCGGCGCTCCCCGACCATTGGGAGGTGATCGAGGCGGCGGACGAGCGGCATCCGTTCCGGCTCGCGACCTCGCCCGCGCGCAACTTCCTCAATTCGAGTTTCAACGAGACGCCATCCTCGCGCGCCAAGGAAGGCCGGCCCGATGTGATGATCCATCCCGCGGACGCCGCCGCCTGCGGTATTGCGGACGGCGACGAAGTCGCGCTCGGCAACGCGCGGGGCGAAGTGCGCCTGCACGCGCGGCTGTTCGAGGGTGTGCGCCGCGGCGTGCTGATCGCCGAATCGATCTGGCCGAACGCCGCGTTTCCCGACGGGCGCGGCATCAATACCCTGACCGGTGCCGACGCCATCGCGCCGTACGGTGGCGCCGCCTTCCACGACAACAAGGTGTGGATCAGGCGTTACGCAAATTGACGCGATGCGCGGACGCAACAGCTCCGGCCGAGCTTGCATCGCAGCAATTGGTCGGGGCGCCGCCGCCGCTTGCAGCACGGTGTGGCGGCAAGGCGGGGCAATGGCCTCAGAGTTTAGTTTTTGTAATCGCATCCGGCAGAATTTGTCATCAAACCGACCGATCGCATGATCTCGACGCGATGGCGCTTACAATTCGCGCAAGTCGGCGCGGCCGACGGCCGGAAGTCTTGCTAGCGCCGCATTTTTCGTATTTCTTTTCAGCAACAATTCGGATTTTGGCCGTTCCGGCCGCTGCGTGCCGATTGGGCGCACTCGCTTCGGACCACTCCAAATCCCGGGTTGTAGCGCGGGTCGCAGCGATGCCACCGCGTTTCGCTTGAGGCTCAACTGACTAGGAGACAGACGATGCAGAAAGGCACCGTCAAATGGTTCAATCCAACTAAAGGCTACGGGTTCATTCGGCCTTCCACCGGCGACAAGGATGTGTTCGTCCACATCTCGGCGGTGGAGCGCGCTGGCCTCAGCACTCTCAACGAGGGCCAGACCGTTGAGTACGAGCTCGTGACCAATCGCGGCAAGACATCGGCGGAAAACCTGAAGGTGTCCTGACGCAGCAAGAAGGGCCGGGTCACGGCCGACACAATCTTTCCCGTAGCCCCCGGCCTCGTGCCGGGGGTTTGTTTTACCCCGGAGTGTGCGCTTCAGTTTTCCGGCGCCAGCACGACGCCCTCGATCGGGGCGACGCCTTCGATCACGCACCGGCCCGCCACCATCCGGGCGCGCCCCTCGGCGACGAGGCGCAGCGCCAGCGGATAGATGCGGTGCTCGACCGCAAGCACGCGCGCCGCCAGTGTTTCTTCCGTGTCGTCGTCGCGCACCGGTACCGGGCCTTGGACGATGATCGGGCCCGAATCCATGTCCGCCACCACGAAATGGACGGTCGCGCCGTGGACTTTCGCGCCGGCGGCAAGCGCGCGCGCATGGGTATCGAGGCCCTTGAAGGCCGGCAGCAGGGCGGGGTGGATGTTGATGAGGCGCCCCTGCCAGCGGGTCACGAACCACGGTGTCAGCAGCCGCATGAAGCCGGCAAGGCAGACCAGCGCGATGCGGTGTGCGTCGAGCACCTCGGTCACGGCGCGCTCGAACGCTTCGCGGTCCTTGCCGTGCACGGCATGATCGACGACCGCGGTCGCAATCCCTGCCGTGCGCGCGTAGGCGAGCCCGGCCGCCTCCGGCCGGTTCGACAATACGAGCGCGATCTCAGCCGGAAAATCGGCGGCGTTGGCCGCCTCGATCAGCGCCCGCATGTTGGAGCCGCGCCCGGAGATCAAGACGGCGACGCGCGTCTTGGGGTTTTGCGCCATGGCCTAGCCGGCGAGATCGAGACGTCCGGCGAACGTCGTGCGCGCCGCGTCGGCCTTGGCCGGCACCACGGTGCCCAGCCGGCTCACCGATTCGCCCGCGCTGGTGAATGCCGCCGCGGCCGCATCGGCTTGTTGCGCGTCCACCACGACCACCATGCCGATGCCGCAGTTGAAGGTGCGCAGCATTTCGCTCTCCGCCACGCCGCCCGTTGCCGCCAGCCATTTGAACACCGGCAGCACCGGAACGCGCGCGAGATCGAGCTCGACCCCGAGCGCCTTCGGCAGCACGCGCGGAATGTTCTCCGGGAAACCGCCGCCGGTGATGTGGGCCAGCGCCTTCACCGCCTTGGTGCCGCGGATCGCGGCAAGGCAGGAGGCCACGTAGATGCGGGTCGGTTCGCTCAGCGCCTCGCCAAGCTTGCGAGTAGGCGCGAACGGGGCGGGGGCGTCCCAGCGCAGCCCCGCTCGCTGCACGATCTTGCGCACCAGCGAATAGCCGTTCGAGTGCACGCCCGACGAAGCAAGGCCGAGCACAATGTCCCCGGCCGCGATATCGGAACGCGGCAGCAGCGTGCCGCGCTCGGCCGCGCCGACCGCAAAGCCGGCAAGATCGTAATCGCCCGGCTGGTAGAGGCCGGGCATTTCGGCGGTCTCGCCGCCGATGAGCGCGCAGTTCGCCTGCCGGCATCCTTCGGCCACGCCCTTGACCACTTGGGCCCCGGTCTCCGGCTCGAGTTGTCCACAGGCGAAGTAGTCGAGGAAGAACAGCGGCTCGGCGCCCTGCACCACGAGATCGTTGACCGACATGGCGACGAGATCGATGCCGATCGTGGCGTGCGCTCCGCTCTCGATCGCGATCTTGACCTTGGTCCCGACGCCGTCGGTGGCCGCCACCAGCACAGGATCGGAATAACCGGCGCGTTTGAGGTCGAACAGGCCGCCGAAACCGCCGATCTCGGCATCGGCGCCGGGCCGCGCGGTCGCGCGCACCATCGGCTTGATCAGCTCCACCATGCGGTTGCCGGCATCGATGTCGACGCCGGCCTCTGCGTAGGTGAGGCCCTTCTCTGCCATGACGTGTCCTTGGCTGCCGCGCGCTTCGGTACTTGGGAATCGCCGAGTGCGCAATGGCTCGATCGCGGTTATAGTCACCCACGCGTGGCCATGCGCCGGCCGGGCACGACCGCGCGACGCATGGCC
This sequence comes from uncultured Alphaproteobacteria bacterium, assembly GCA_963755305.1. Classification (GTDB taxonomy): domain Bacteria; phylum Pseudomonadota; class Alphaproteobacteria; order Rhizobiales; family Xanthobacteraceae; genus VAZQ01. The sequence continues at coordinate 154,105 of CAVWJL010000004.1, forward strand.
AAGCCGGGGCACGGACTTGAGCATTCCCAATCTCATTACGCTTGCGCGTATTCTGCTGGTACCGGTCGTGGTCTGGGCGATCGCATCCGGAGAGATGCGGCTTGCCTTCATCCTGTTCCTCGCCGCCGGCCTGAGCGACGCGGTCGACGGCTTTCTGGCCAAGCGCTTCAACATGGCGACCGAGCTCGGCGCCTATCTCGATCCGCTCGCCGACAAGACCATGCTGGTGTCGATCTACGTGACACTGGCGGTGGTCGGGACGATCCCGCTCTGGCTGGTCATTCTGGTGGTGTCGCGCGACATCATGATCGTGGGAGCGGTCGTCCTCTCCTGGGTCGTCGACCGGCCGGTGACGCTGCGGCCGCTCATGGTCTCCAAGCTCAACACGGTGGCGCTGATCGTGCTTGCGCTCGTCGTGCTTGCCGCCCACGCCTTCGGGTTCGACGCCGACCTCGCGACCGGGGCGCTGATGCCGCTGGTCGCGGTCTTGACCTTGCTGTCGGTCGGCTTCTATCTCGCGGAATGGGTGCGTCACATGAACGCGGCGGAGTCCGAACAATGAGCGCCGCGGTGGGACGAGCGATGACCGGCGGCCGTCGTGCCGGCCCTGCGTCCTGATCCCATGTCGATCCACACTGTCTCGCGTCAGCTCGCGCTCGCGCTCGATCATGCGGAAAGCCTGGCGCGCGAGGATTTTCTCCGCGGCCCTTCGAACGCCACGGCGCTCGCGCTGATCGACGCCTGGCCGGACTGGCCCCACCGCTGCGTCGTTCTCACCGGCCCGGAAGGATCCGGCAAGAGCCACCTCGCCGCCATCTGGGCGCAAGCCTCGGGCGCGCGCCTGATCGCCGCGCGCGCGCTCGATCAAGGGGTGGTGCCGGCGCTCGCTGGCGACCGGCGCGCTGGTGGTCGAGGACCTCGCCGAAGGCGCTTTCGACGAGCGCTCCTTGTTTCATCTTCTCAACCTCGCGCGCGAGGACGCGGCCTTCGTCCTGCTCACGGCCCGCACCGCGCCGGCGGGATGGAGCTTTGCGATCCGCGATCTCGGCTCGCGGTTCAACGCCTTTCCGGTCGTCGCACTGGCGTCACCCGACGACGCGCTTCTGCGCGCGGTGCTGGTGAAGCTGTTCGCCGATCGCCAGCTCGCGGTCGACGAGGGTCTCGTCGGCTATGTCGTGACGCGGATCGAGCGCTCGTTTGCCGCCGCGCGCGCGGTAGTGGCCCGGCTCGACCGCGAGGCGATGCGCCAGCAGCGGCCGTTGACCCGGGCGCTCGCGGCCGAGCTTCTGCGTGCCGATCCCGCTTGACGGAGTGCCCGTTGCGGCACCAGATGTCATCGAACCGTCACTGAAGACGGCGATCATGGCAACCGGAAATCACCTGTTTCGGTCATGGCAGACCGCGGTCAAGCCGTTGTTTTGAAAGAAGAAGCTGCGCCGGAACCGGTCCCGGCAGCGGTCTCGGCTGCGCCTGCCCCGATGTCGGCCGGCGAGCTTGCCGAGAGTCCGGAACGGTTCATCAATCGGGAACTGTCGTGGCTGCATTTCAATCGCCGGGTGCTCGAGGAGGCCGGCAACGACGCCCATCCGCTGCTGGAGCGGGTGCGGTTCCTGTCGATTTCGGCCAATAATCTCGACGAATTCTTCATGGTGCGGGTCGCCGGTCTCAAGGGCCAGGTGCGCGCCGGCATCACGGTCAGGAGTCCCGACGGGCTCACGCCGGCCGAGCAGCTCGCCCGCATCGCGGAGGCGGTCTCGGTGCTCGCGAGCGATCAGCAGAAGCGCTGGCGCGAGCTTCGCCAGCTGCTGGCCGAACAGGGGATCGTGCTGATCGACGGGCCGGAGGTGACGAAGAAGGAAAAGACCTGGCTTGAGGATCATTTCCTGCACCATGTTTTTCCGCTGCTTACGCCGCTCGCCATCGATCCTGCGCACCCGTTCCCGTTCATCCCCAATCTCGGCTTCACCATCGCGCTGCAGCTCGCGCGCGCAAGCGACGGCAAGGCGATGAATGCGCTCATCCGAATGCCCAACAAGATCGAGCGCTTCATCCGGCTGCCGGCCGCCGACGGCGCACCGGGCGCACGCGTCGTCACGCTCGAACAGTTGATCGGCCTCTTCATCGCGCGGCTGTTTCCGGGCTACGCGGTCAAAGGGCAGGGCGCCTTCCGCGTCATCCGCGACAGCGAGATCGAGATCGAGGAGGAGGCCGAGGACCTGGTGCGCGAGTTCGAGACAGTGCTCAAGCGGCGCCGGCGCGGATCGGTGATCCGTCTCGAACTCGAGGCCGCGATGCCGGCGGAGCTGCGCAGGTTCGTTCAGCGCGCGCTCGCATGCGGCGACGACGAGACTGTTCCTGGTCGACGGCGTGCTGGCGCTCAACGAGCTCTCCCAGCTCATGGGCCTCGATCGGCCGGATCTCGAATTCGTGCCCTACAATCCGCGCTATCCCGGAGCGCATCCGCGACCAGGGCGGCGACTGCTTCGCGGCGATCCGCCAGAAGGATCTGATCGTCCACCATCCCTACGAATCCTTCGACGTGGTGGTGCAGTTCCTGCAATCAGGCGGCGCGCGATCCCGAACGTGGTCGCCATCAAGCAGACGCTCTACCGCACCTCGTCCGACAGTCCGATCGTCCGGGCGCTGGTCGAGGCGGCCGAGGCCGGAAAATCGGTGACCGCGCTGGTCGAGCTCAAGGCGCGCTTCGACGAGGAGGCCAATATCCGCTGGTCGCGCGACCTCGAGCGCGCCGGGGTCCAGGTCGTGTACGGCTTCATCGAGCTCAAGACCCACGCCAAGCTGTCGCTGGTGGTGCGCCGCGAGGGCGGCGCGCTGGCGTCCTATGTCCACGTCGGAACCGGCAACTATCACCCGGTGACCGCCCGCATCTACACCGATCTGTCGTTCTTCACCGCCGATCCGGTGATCGCGCGCGACGTCGCACGCGTCTTCAACTACATCACCGGCTATGCCGAGCCGGCCGAGCTCGAGAAGCATGGCGGTCTCGCCGCTCACCTTGCGCCAGCGCATCTGCGAGCACATCGAGCAGGAGATCGCCCACGCCAAGGCCGGCAAGCCGGCGGCGATCTGGATGAAGGACAACGCGCTGGTCGACCCCGAGATCATCGACCTGCTGTACGAGGCTTCGCGCGCGGGCGTGGCGGTCGATCTTGTGGTGCGCGGCATCTGCTGCCTGCGGCCGGGCATTCCCGGGCTGTCCGACAACATCCGGGTGAAGTCGATCGTCGGGCGTTTCCTCGAGCACAGCCGCATCTACTGCTTCGGCACGGGCCATGGGCTGCCGCATCCCAAGGCCGCGGTCTACATCTCGTCGGCCGACATGATGCCGCGCAATCTCGATCGCCGGGTCGAGGTCCTGTGCCCGATCCTCAATCCGACCGTGCACGAGCAGGTGCTCGATCAGATCATGGTGGCCAATTTCAAGGACAATGAACAGAGCTGGAAATTATTGCCCGACGGCACCTCGAATCGCATAAAAGCCGCCGAGGGCGAGGAACCCTTCAACGCCCACAAGTACTTCATGACCAATCCGAGCCTGTCGGGCCGTGGCAAATCGCTCAAAGAATCGTCCCCGCGTAGCCTTATACGCCGCCTCGACCGCGCTTAAGCGGCGACGCGCACCGCATGAACATCGCGCAAGGTCGTCTCGATTACGGACCGCCGGTCGCGGTCATCGACATCGGCTCGAACTCGGTGCGCCTCGTGGTCTACGAGGGGCTGACGCGCAGCCCGACGCCGATCTTCAACGAGAAGGTGCTCGCGGGGCTCGGCCGCGAGGTGCAGATCGACCGGGCTGCTGGCCGCCGACGCGGTCGAGAAGGCGCTGGCCTCGCTCCGGCGCTTTCGCGCGCTGTGCGACCGCATGGAGGTCGGCCAGCTCTGGGCGATCGCCACCGCGGCCTGCCGCGATGCCAAGAACGGCAAGGCACTTCGTCGCCGAGGCCGAGCGCATCTGCGGCGTCAAGATCGACGTGCTGTCCGGCAAGCGCGAGGCGGAGCTGTCCGCGCTCGGCGTGGTCTCCGGCTTTCACCGGCCGGACGGCATCGTCGGCGACCTCGGCGGCGGCTCGCTCGAGCTCACCGAAGTGCACGGGCAGCGCATCAAGGCCGGCGTGACGCTTCCGCTCGGCGGGCTGGCGCTGCAGGACATTTCGGCGAAGTCGATCAAGAAGGCGGAGAAGATCGTCAAGAAGGCGCTCGGCAAGGCCCGACTGCTGGAGGCCGGCACGGGCCGCACGCTTCTACGCCATCGGCGGCACCTGGCGCGCGCTCGCGCGGCTGCACATGTGGCAGATCGGCTATCCGCTCCACGTCATGCACGGCTACGTGATCCCGGCCAAGGAGGCGTATCGATTTCTCCAGCCTCGTGCACCGCGTCAGTCCCGAGACGCTGTCGCAGATCGAGGTCGTCACCGACGCCCGCCGGCCGCTGCTCGCCTATGCCGCGCTCGTGCTGGAAAATCTGGTGCGGATCGCACGGCCGAAGGACGTGGTCATCTCCGCGCTCGGCGTGCGCGAGGGCCTGCTCTATTCGATGCTCGATGCGAAGGAGAGCGCGCGCAAGGATCCGCTGATCGCGGCCGCGAGCGAGCTCAACGTGCTGCGCTCGCGCTCGCCCGCGCACGGCGAGGAGTTGATCGCCTGGACCGACCGCTTCATGGCGTCCTCGGGCCTCGACGAGACCGCCGATGAGCGGCGGCTGCGCCACGCCGCCTGCCTCCTGGCCGATATCGGCTGGCGCGCGCATCCCGACTATCGCGGCGAGCAGTCGCTCAACATCATCGCCAATGCGGCCTTCGTGGCGATCGATCATCCCGGCCGCACCTTTCTGGCGCTCGCGGTGTTCTTCCGCCACGTCGGGCTGGTCGACGACGAGCTCTCGCCGCGGCTGCGCGAACTGGCCTCGACCCGCGTGCTCGACCGCGCGCGCGTGCTCGGCGCCGCGCTTGCGCGTCGCCTATCTCGTCTCGGCCTCGACCACCGGCGTGCTGCCGAAGACGCCGATGGTGGTCGAGCGCGGCCAGCTGGTGCTGCGCTTCGACAACGGCATCGAAGGCGCTCGCCGGCGAGCGTGTGTTCGCGCGCCTGCGCCAGCTCGCGCGCCTGATCGGGCGCGAGCCGGTGATGGAGACAGGCTGAACACCGCTCCAGCGGGGAGGCCGCATGGGTCTCATCATCGCGGCCGCGATCACGACCGGGTTGGCCGGTCTATTCCTGGTTGGCGTGCTGTGGCTGAGCGCACAGGCCTCCGACCGACGCGTTCTCGCCATCGCGTTCCTTGTGGCTCTGCCGTTGCAGCCGCTGGCCTTCTATTTCCTGCGGCTTCCGATCGACGGAATGGTGCGCGCCGGCTTCGGCCTCGGCACGGTGTGGATCGTAGCGTCGCAATTCTACGCACCGTTGACGGAAGAGCCGGCGAAATGGCTCGTGCTCGCCGTACCGGCGGTTCGCCGCGCGCTGACCCCGCGCAACGCCGTGCCGCTCGCACTGGCGATCGGGTTCGGATTCGCAATCGGCGAAATCTGGTTTCTGGCGAACGCGCTGGCGCCGAACACTCCGGACCTGCCGTTCTGGATGTTCAACGGCTTCATGATCGAACGGCTGGAAGGTCTGCTTCCTGCACGCGACGTTCGTAGCACTGCCGGTTGCCAGCATCGCCCTCGGCAGATCGTTCTGGCCGGGGCGGTGACTGGAATGGCGCTTCATTTCATCACCAATTTTCCGATCTATCTCGCGCGAATCGATCTCTTTGGGCTCGGCGCGGCGCGCTGGATGACGGCTCTGCTTGTGTGGGTCGCGCTGTTGACGGCCGCGGGCATCGCCGCAATGTGCTGGCTGCATCGCCGGTTGGCGCGCGCGGCGAAGGAGGCTGCCGTGCCCCGGCAGGTCCCTGGGAACTGAGCCTCGCGCCGGCCTCAGGCGTGCGCCGCCGCGGCGGGCGCCGGCTTGACGCGTTGCGCCTCGGCCGCGGCCTCTTCCTCCAGCTTGCGCCGGACGATCCGCCGCGCCGACATGGCGGCGCGATCGAAGGCGAGGCTCACCAGCGGCGAGCCGGTCGGGTCGCTGTCGATCAGCGCCTGCTGCTGCGCCACCAGGGTGGTGTCCTCGGCGAACGCCGTGTCGGTCATGTCCTTGTAGATTTTCGACACCTTCTCGTCGTCGAGCGCCCACGGCCGCACCGTCGACCAGAAATACCAGGTGGTGCGCTCGGTCTCCGGCGTGAGGCTGTTGAGCACGACATGCGTGGGCGTGCCGATCGGCAGGTCGCCGCCGGCCTCGCGCGCGCCGAGCGTGATCCGCACGTAGATCGGCGGCTGGAACTGCAGGAGCTGCCAGCGGTCGATCTTGCCGTGCAGCCCGCGCGCGGCCTTGTAGATCGGCGAGGTGTCGACGTTGTGCATGATGCGCTGCGCGCGCACGATGTCGCCGTCGACCTCGACTTCGAGCGGGGCTTCCGCCACGCCGCTGCCGCCGAGCGTCGATTTGTGCACGAACACCACGTGGGTGAGGTCGAGCAGGTTGTCGATCAGGAGCTGGTAGTTGCCCTTGACGTGAATGGTGCCGTGGACGCCGGTCCAGCCCTGCTTCACGTTCTCGCTGAAATCGGGAATGAGCGCGGGATCGGCGAGCGCCGCCTCGCCGAGCCAGGCGAAGATCAGGCCGTGCATCTCGCGCACCGGAAAGCTTCGGGCGCGGAAATTGCGGCCGATCTGCGCATCGCCGGGCACGTGGGTGCAGGCGCCGTCGGCAGCGAAACGGATGCCGTGATAGCCGCACTGGATGTCGTTGCCGACGACTTCGCCGCGAGGAGAGCGGCGCCTTGCGGTGCGGGCAGCGGTCGGTCAGCGCAGCGACCTCGCCGTTGTTGCCGCGGAAGAGCACCATCGGTTCGTTGCAGATGGTGCGCGCGAGCGGCGTTGCGCCAAGCTCGGCCGAGGTCGCGGCCGTGTACCATTGATTGCGAAGGAATGGGCGCCATGGGTTGCTCTCCCTCACGCGCAGTTGTGCCGCGATGTTAGCCCGATCGCGGACGAGCGGCGAGAGGGTATCCCGCTTCAGGAAGGCCGCTCCACCGCCACCACGCGGCCGCGCTCGATCGCGAGCGAAAGCTTGCCGTGCTTGAGCGCGAGCGCCTTCTCGCCGAACAGCTCGCGCCGCCAGCCGTGCAGGGCCGGCACGTCCGCGTGCGTCGTCGGCGGCGATGCGGTCGAGGTCGTCGACGGTGGCGATCACCTTGGCGGCGACGCCGTGGCGCTCGGCGGTCATGCGCAGCAGGACCTTGAGCAGCTCGACGGTGGCCTGGCCGTTGACCGCGGGTCTTGCGCCGCTCGAGCCGCGGCAGCGTCTTGGGGTCGCGGGCGAGGCCGCGCTTGACCGCCTCGACGATCGCCTCGCCCCATTTCGATCGCTCGAAGCCCTTGGGCAGCGAGCGCAGGCTTGCCGAGCCGCTCGATCGTGGTCGGCGCCTGGATCGCGATGTCGCCGATGACGTCGTCCTTGAGCACGCGCCCGCGCGGCACGTCGCGCTCCTGCGCCTCGCGTTCGCGCCAGGCCGCGACCTCGATCAGCACGCCGAGCTCCTTGGGCTTGCGCACGCGCGTCTTGAGACGCTCCCAGGCGTGCTCGGGCTCGAAGCGATAGGTGTCGGGGGAGGTGAGCACCTTCATCTCCTCGCGCATCCAGTCGGTGCGGCCCTGCTTGTCGAGATCGGCGGAGAGCTTGAGGTAGACGTCGCGCAGGTGGGTCACGTCGGAGATCGCATAGGTGAGCTGCGCTTCGCGAGAGCGGCCGCCGCGTCCAGTCGGTGAAACGGTGCGACTTGTCGAGAGTGTCGCCGGTGATGCGCTGCACCAACTGGTCGTAGGAGATGGAATTGCCGTAGCCCAGCACCATGGCGGCGACCTGGGTGTCGACGATGCGGCGCGGGGATGATGCTGGCCTCGTGCCAGCAGATTTCGATGTCCTGGCGGGCGGCGTGGAAGACCTTGACCACCTTCTCGTCCGCCATCAGCTCGAAGAAGGGGGCGAGGTCGATGCCGTCGGCCAGCGCATCGACCACCATGGCCTCGTCGGTGCTGGCCATCTGCGCGACGCACAGCTTGGGGTAATAGGTGGATTCGCGCAGGAACTCGGTGTCGACCGTGACGAACGGGTGCTGTGCGAGCCGGGCGCAGGCCTCGGCCAGTTTCTTGGTCTTGGTGATCGGCTCCATGCAGGCGCTAGATAGCGCAGACTGTCCGCTTTGTCAGGGGCGCTGTCCGATAGGCGCATTCTGTTAGGATCGTCCCCATGACCAACGCCGCCGAATTTGTCAGCCATACCGCGCGCACCGACATGTTCCAGCGCGAGGCGGAGTGGCGTCTTGGCCCGGACGCGCTGGAGCGGACGGGCGGGGAACCGGCCGATGTGGCCTGGTGGGCCCATCTTATGCGCTTCTACCTGTGCCTCATCGTGCCGTGGGCGGTTCGCGGGATTGAGAAGGGCGGTCCCGCGCGGTTTCCCTACGCTTCGATTGCCGAACTGCGCCTGTGCTTCGAGCCGACGCGGGTAGACCAGGCCCGCCACCGCTGCGAAATCCGGCTCGCGAACGGCCAGAAGGCGTCGATCTATTCGAGCCATTTCGCGGGGGTCGCCGATTTCGAGGATCGGGCGGCGACCTATGCGCCGCTGGCGCGAGGCCTCGTCGCGCGGGTCGCGGCGGCGAACCCCGCCTGCCGCTTTCGTTCCGGCAAGCGGCCCTTGGTCTATTGGACCGAGCACATCGTCCTGTTGGCTCTGTTCGCGTTGCTCGTGGTCGTACTTGCCGCCTTCGGTGGCTCGGGTTTGAGCGATCTTGTGGTGGCGAAGCTCGCGATCATCATCGGCTTCATCCCGCTCCTGATCATGTACACCCGCAAGAACTACCCGCGCTCGTTCGACCCCCGGGCGATACCGCAGGAATCTTTGCCCGCGGGGTAAGGTTTCAGCCGACGCGGAAGCGCTCGACCGCCGCTTCGTCGACCACGATGCCGAGCCCCGGCCCGGCCGGCAGCGCGACGGCGCCGTCGCCATCGCGAGCGGCGTTCGCGGCGATGTCCTCGGCCAGATAGAAATGGGTCAGGCTCACGCCCCAGTCGACCGCGGGCGCCGCGCAGGCGAGGCGCGATCGCCGCCGCCGAGGCGATGCTCGATTCGGCGATCTTGGCGGCGACGTTGACCGCGAGGCCGCGCTGCCGGCAGAGTTCGGCGGCTGCCAGCGCGGCACTCATGCCGCCGAGCTTGATGAGCTTGAGCGACACGCCGCCCGCGCCGCACGCGCTTGTGCTCCTCGATGTCGGCGAGCGAGTGGATGCCCTCGTCGGCGCCGATCGGGATCGGCGACAGGCGCGTGAGCCGGGCGAGGCCCGCGAGATCGTCGTGGGCGAGCGGCTGCTCGACGAACATCAGATCGGCCGGCCGCGTCGCCGTCGACATAGCGGCGGGCCGTCGAAGCGTCAGGCCGCAATTGGCGTCGGCGCAGAGCGGCATCGTCGGCGCCGAGCGCCTGGCGCAGCGCGATCGTGCCGGCGATCTCGCGCTCGACCGGCTTGGTGCCGATCTTGAGCTTGAAGAAGCCGAAGCCTTCGGCGCGCTTGCGCGTGCGCCTCGGCGATGTCCTGCTCCGGGCGTCGGATTGCCGAGGAGCCACATCGGCGCGACCGCGCGCCGCACCGCGCCGCCGATGAGGTCGACGAGCGGCAGAGCCGCCGCGCGCCCGGCAAGATCGAGCAGCGCCATCTCGATCGCCGAATGGGCGCCGGTATTGCCGAAGAGCGCGCCCTGAGCCTGCGCAGCAAGGCCGCCCGCATCCAGGCGTCCTCGCCGATCAGCAGCGGGAGCGAGATGATCGCGCACCGCCGCGACGAGGCCGCCGAGCGTGTCGCCGGTCATGGTCGGCGCGGAGGCGGCTTCGCCCCAGCCGACGGTGCCGTCGCGCGCCTCGATCCGCACCAGGATGTTGTCGGCGCGGCTCACGGTGCCGCCCGCCATCGCGACCGGCTTCTTCAGCGGCAGGCCGACCGGGATGGCGTCGACCCGGCGGATGATCATCGGCGCGGATTCGCCGATCTCGCGTTGCACGTCGCTGCGGGCTTCCATGGTTCCTCGCCGGCGTCGGCCCAGGGTGCGCACGCGCGGCATGTGGATGAACTCCCAGGGCGAGGGCATCGGTCCGACCGGTACCTCGATCAGCGTCGGCCCGTCGCGGCGCTTGAACGCGCGCCGCAGCGCCGCGGCGAGCTCCTTCGGATTGCGCGCGCGCTCGGCCTCGGCGCCGAAGCTTTGCGCGTAGCGCACGAAATCGGGGTTGGCGAGGTCGCTTGCGATCACCCGGTTGCCATACAGCGTCTCCTGGATGCGCCGCACATTGCCGAAGGCGCCGTCGTAGAACACCACGGTCGTCAGCGGAATGCGGTGGCGCATGGCGGTGGCCAGCTCGTTCGATGTGAACATGAACCCGCCATCGCCCGAGATCGCCAGCACCGGCACGTCGCGCCGGGCGTGCGCGGCGCCGAGCGCGGTCGCAAAGCCCCAGCCGAGATTGTCCTGATAGCCCGGCGAGAGAAACGTGCGCGGCCTGTAGACCGGAAACAGATGCCGTGCGGCAAATCCGATCTGCGTGACCTCGTCGACGAAGATGCCGTCCTCCGGCAGTTCCGCGCGGATGGCTTCGAGACAGCCGATCTGCGGCGCGAGCTTGGCGAGGCGCTTCCTCAATTGCGCCTGCCGCTCCTCCATCTCGTCCGTGCGCGACGGCCGCTTGCGATTGTGCGCCGGCAGCACGTCGAGCAGGCGGCGCAGAATCGGCGCGGCATCGCCGATGAGCGCCACAGCGGGCTTGTGAAAGCGCTCGGGCTCCTCCGGATCGGCGTCGACGCGGATGATGGCGAGGTCGCTGTCGACGCCCCATTGATTGAACGGGTAGAACAGGTGCGTGCCGACCGCGAGCACCACGTCGGCTTCGCCCCAGAGATCGCGGCCGAGCGGCAGCGTGACGCTGAGCGGATCGCGGCCGTCGAGCACGCCGCGGCCGCGGCGATAGGCCATCACCGGTGCCTGCAGCATGCGGGAGAGCGCGGTGACCTCGGGCGACGCGCCTTGCGCACCGCCGCCGCACACGATCAACGGCCGCGCCGCCGCGCCCAGCCGCTTGGCGGCGGCGAGCACGGCATCCTCGTCGATCGGGTGCGAGGGAGGCGGGGAGGGCGGCTCGATCGCGGCGACCGGGGCGCTCCTGCCCCACACGTCGATCGCGCATTCGAGCACGGCCGGTCCCGGCCGGCCGGTCGCCATCGCGCGCACGGCTTGCGCGACCAGCGGCGCGGCCTCCGCCGGCTCGCGGATGCGCGCGGAGAAATCGACCAGGCGCTCGATGATGCCGGCCTGGTCGCGGATCTCATGCAGATGGCCGATGCCGCGTCCGATCGCAGACTGCGAAATCTGTCCGATCAGCCCCAGCACGGGAGCGTTCATGCCGTAGGCGGTAAGGAGCGCCGCCGATGAATTGAGCAGTCCCGGGCCCGGCACGACCGTGTAGGCCTGCGGCCTGGCAGTCGCGAGCGCCGCGCCGAGCGCCAGATAGGCGGCGCCCTGCTCGTGGCGTGTATGGATCGTGCGGATCCCGTCGCCGGCCTTGAACAGCGCGTCGAACAGGTGGTCGTTGTGCACGCCCGGCAGCGCATAGACCGTGTCGATGCCGTGGGCGATGAGCGCCGCGATCGTGGCCTCGGCCGTGGTCATGCGGGCCAATGCGGCTGGCGGGCGCTTGCGGATCGTCTTGTTCATGCTGCGCTACATAGCGGAGAACCAAGGCGCTGTCGTCGGGCTGATCGGTCAGGCAGATGGGCAAGCGGCCGCCAGGCTTCGGTGATGCGCTTGCTGGTCCCCGCCGCCGCCTGCTATCGTGCCAGGAGTCGGGCGGCCCGTGTTGTCATGGCGCGCCAGGATAAGATGCATCTCCTTCTCAGAGTATTCCTCTTCGCACCGGTGCTGCTCGCGTCGTTCGTGGCGTCCGCCGCCGAGCAGCGCGTGGGTGACCGCCTCTATCTCGTGCGCGACAAGCCCGGTTCGCCGACCCGCTTCCAGATGATCGTCGGGGCCGGCTGCAACGACGAGAAATACGGCGAGTGCCGCGGCCTTGCGCATTATCTCGAACATCTTGTGCTGGTCGGACGCAATCCGGAGCACCAGGAGATCGCGTTGCGCTTCTTCCCGGATGCGCAGTCCAACGGCTGGACCAGCCAGCGGGCTACGGTTTATCTGCACACCATGCCGGCGCGGGAGGAGGGGCCGCGTGCCGACCTCGAGAAGCTGTTTGCGTTCTACGCCGCACGCCTGAAGGACTTTTCCATCAGCGTGGAGGATGCCGAGCGCGAGCGCAATGTCGTGCGCCAGGAGCACGACTGGCGCGTTGCCGGCCGGCCGTTCTCCCGCCTTGCCCGCAAGCTCGACCGCCTGCTCATTCCCGACCATCCGGCCGGGCAGTGGGTGATCGGCACCGCGGAGGACATCGACAAGTTCACGCTCGACGATGCGCGCGCCTTCCATCGCTCGTGGTACGCCGTCAACAACGTCACTTTCGTCGTGCTGGCGGACATCGAGCCGGCCGCCCTCAAGAACATCCACGATCGCGCGGTCGCGGACCTGGCGCCTCGCCCGCTGCCGCTGCGCGACTATGCCGGGCAGCCGGCCTTCGTGGTCGAGCGCAAGGATGTGGTCGAGGAGGATGCGACCATCCAGCGGGCCGGCCTCTATTTCAAGAAACTGATGCGGATCGATGAGGCCGACGTCACCGCCACCGGCGCGGTGCGCACGCTGATCACAAGCTTCCTCACCAGCCGCCTGCCCGGCAGCCTGCACGATGTGCTGATCGACGAGGGCAAGCTCGCGGCCGATGCTCCTTCCGTCCGTCTCGTCCGGGTGGCGCCAAAATCCTTCGTGCTGACGATCGGGGCGAGCGTCGCCCAGGATGTCGCACCCGAGCGGCTGTTGGCGGCGATTACCACCTATGTGGACGGGCTGGCGTCTGCCGGCATATCGGCCGACACGATCGAGCGTCTCAAGACGCGCATTGCCGAAACGCGTGCGACCGCCGACAACGATCCCCGCCAGGTGTACAACCGTCTCGTCGGCTGGATTTCCGGCGGCAACAGCTATGCGAGTCTCGCGCGCTGGCCGCAGCGGCTCGCCGCCGTGACGCCCGAGCAGGTGACCGCCATGCTGAAGGGGATATCCGCGCCGGGCCGCATCGTCACCGGCACCCTCGTGCCGCCGAAGGAAAAGGCGCCGTGATCGCGATACGCGCAATCGCCGCCCTTTTCGCCGCCTTCGCCCTCTGCACGCCGATCCTGCCGGGCCATGCCCAGGTCGTCACCCGGCAGACCACGCCGGGCGGCTTGCCGTTCCGCTATGTCCATATGCCCGAGGACAGCTTCCAGTCGCTGCACTTCGCCTGGCGGGACGGCAGCGGCATGGCTCATGCCGGCAAGGAGGCGCTGGCGTCGCTCGGTACCGCGCTGATCATGGAAGGGCCGCGCGGCTTGAGCCGCAGCGCCATGCTGGAGGACTTGCGCGATCTGCAGGCGATGGCAGGCCTCAGTGCCACTGCGAGCATCACCCAGGGCCAGCTCACCGCGCCGCCGCAGAAATTCGCCAAGGCGGTGCGCCTGTTCGCGCGCGTGCTTGCCGATCCGGCGCTGGCGCCGGACAAGCTTGCCGGCATGGCGAGGAACCGCGCCGTCGGCAGCCGGCAAGGCGACGGCAACGCCGAGACGCTGGCGCAGCGGCTGTTCTGGCGCCTCGTGATCGCGGACGGCCCCTACCGGCGCTATTGGACCTCCGACCCTGCCATCTTCGAGCGCGTGACCGTCGCCGATATCGAGGCATGGCGGAGCGATGTGCTGGTGCGCTCAGGGCTGGTCCTGGTCGGCGCCGGTCCGATGAATGCGGCCGACGCCGGACGCGAGATCGATACCCTGTTCGTCGGTCTGCCGCCGGCGGGACGCAGGCCGACGCCGGACCTGCCGGTGTTGCGGTCGCCGGGCAAGCTCGTCGTGCTGGAGAAGGCGGTGGTGCAGACCGCCATCGCGGCGGGCGGTCCGATGACGCTCGTCATCACGCCCGATCTCCCGCGCACGCAGCTTGTGGTCTCGGCGCTGGGCGGCAGCGTGTCGTCGCGGCTGTGGTTTGCGGTGCGCGAGAAGCTCGGCGCCGCCTATGGCATTTCCGCGGGCCTCACGGCGATCGACTTGAACAAGCGCCTGCTCTCGATTCGTACGCCGGTTGCCAACGACAAGGCCAAGGCGGCGATCGCCGCCATCCGCGAGGAGTACGATCGCCTGCTGACCGACGGGCTGACCGACGCCGAGCTCGATCCCTTGAAGCGCATCTATGCGACCAACCACCGCGACCGGGTTCGCCGCGCGCCGGCCCTGGCCGCCGACCTCATGGCGCATGCCTTGCACGATTATCCCGACGACTATCTCGCGGGCTACGAGCAGCGGCTGCGCGGCTATTCGCGCGCCGCGATCGAGGCCGACATGCGCGCGTTCTTTCCCAGGCCGCCGCTGACGATTGCGGTGGTCGCTCCCTCGGCCGAGGGGCTCGGCGCCGATTGCGTCATCAAGGCGCCGGAGGACATCAAGCGCTGCGAGTGATGCCGCCCGGGCATTCTTGACAAGCGCGCTCGCGCGTGTGCCTCTCCGCGCGGCAAATCAGGCGCGATTCATCCATGCACCGCTACCGCACCCATACCTGCGGCGCCTTGCGCGAGGCCGATATCGGCAAGGAGGCCCGGCTCTCCGGCTGGTGCCACCGCATCCGCGACCATGGCGGCTTGCTGTTCATCGACCTGCGCGACCACTACGGCCTTACGCAGGTAGTGGCCGACCCCGATACGCCGGCCTTCAAGCTCGCCGAGACGCTGCGATCGGAGTGGGTGGTGCGCATCGACGGCAAGGTACGCAAGCGTCCGGCCGGTACCGAGAACCCGGACCTGCCGACCGGCGCGGTCGAGGTCTACATCCGCGAGATCGAAGTCCTGGGACCGGCCGGCGAATTGCCGATGCCGGTTTTCGGCGAGCACGACTACCCGGAGGAGATCAGGCTCAAATACCGCTTCCTCGATCTGCGCCGCGAGCAGCTGCACGCCAACATCATGAAGCGCGGCGCGGTCATCGATTCGATCCGCCGGCGGATGAAGGAGCAAGGGTTCTTCGAGTTCCAGACCCCGATCCTGACCGCGTCCTCGCCCGAAGGCGCGCGCGATTATCTCGTGCCGTCGCGGCTGCATCCCGGAAAATTCTACGCGCTGCCGCAGGCGCCGCAGCAGTTCAAGCAGCTGGTGATGATCTCGGGCTTCGACCGCTATTTCCAGATCGCGCCCTGCTTCCGCGACGAGGACGCGCGCGCGGACCGCTCGCCGGGCGAGTTCTATCAGCTCGACGTGGAGATGAGCTTCGTCACCCAGCAGGACGTGTTCGACGCGGTCGAGCCGGTGCTGCGTGGCGTGTTCGAGGAGTTCTCCGGCGGCAAACCGGTGACCGCGAAATTTCCGCTCGTTCCCTATGCGCAGGCGATGCGCGAATACGGCACCGACAAGCCCGACCTACGCAACCCGATCAAGATGCAGGACGTGTCCGAGAGCTTTCGCGGCTCCGGCTTCAAGGTGTTCGCGCGCATTCTCGAAAGCAGCCCCAAGGCCGCAGTGTGGGCGATCCCCGCCCCGGGCGGCGGCTCGCGCGCGTTCTGCGACCGGATGAATTCATGGGCGCAAGGGGAAGGGCAGCCGGGGCTCGGTTACATCTTCTTCGTGTCGGAGAACGGCGCTATCGTCGGTCGCGGGCCGGTCGCCAACAACGTCGGGGCGGAAAAGACCGAGGCGATGCGGACGCAGCTCGGTTTGAAGGATGGCGACGCGGTGTTCTTCGTGGCCGGCGATCCGGCGAGCTTCGTCAAGTTTGCCGGTCCTGCTCGCAGCAAGGTCGGGAGCGAGCTCGGCCTGGTCGACAAGGACCGCTTCGAGCTGTGCTGGATCGTCGACTTCCCCATGTACGAGTGGAGCGAAGAGGAGAAGCGGATCGACTTCTCCCACAACCCGTTCTCGATGCCGAATTTGCCGGTGGACGAGTTTCTGAAGCTCGATCCGGCGGACCACGAGAAAATCCTGGGCCTCAAGGCGTTCCAGTACGACGTCGTCTGCAACGGCGTGGAGCTGTCGTCGGGCGCAATCAGGAACCACCGTCCCGACGTGATGAAGAAGGCCTTTGCTATCGCCGGCTACGGCGAAGATGTCCTGGAGCAGAAATTCGGCGGCATGCTGCGCGCGCTTTCGCTCGGCGCGCCGCCGCACGGCGGGATCGCACCCGGCATCGACCGCATCGTGATGCTGTTGTGCGGGGAGGAAAACCTGCGCGAAGTCGTGCTGTTTCCGATGAATCAGCGCGCGGAGGATCTGCTGATGGGCGCGCCGTCCGAGGTGACGGTGAAGCAGTTGCGCGAGCTGCATATCCGCCTCGCGCTGCCGGAGAAGAACTAAGAGCGGAGGGAGGCCCTCATGGCGCGATGGAAACTTGCGCTGCTCAACGCCGCGACTTGGCTCGCCGTTGCCTTGATCCCCGCCTCGGCACTCGCCCAGCCGGCGTTGAAAATCTTCGACGCCCATCTGCACTACAACCAGGAGCCCAACCCGTTCTATCCGCTCGATCGGGTGCTCGATGTGTTCCGCCGCAATAATGTCGCGGGCATCATCGCCAACAGCCGTCCGAACAAGGGTACGCACCAACTCGTGGACGCCAAGGCGCCGGGATTGTGGGTCGTCCCGTTCATCCGCCCCTACCGCACCCGCGACGACGTGCAGAACTGGTCGACCGATCCGGCGATCTATGACCTGATCGAAGCCGAATACCGGCGGGGCTATTTCCGTGGCGTCGGCGAATTCCACATCTACGGCAACGGCGCCGCGGCTCCGCTGGTCAGGAAGGTGGTCGATTTCGCGGCCGAGCGCGACCTCTACATGCTCGCCCATTGCGACGAGCCGGCGCTCGCGCTCCTGCTCGCCCACAACGCCAAGGCCAAGATCATCTGGGCGCACACCGGCTTCTCCACCCCGACCGCGCGCGTGCGGGAGTACCTCGAAAAGCATCCGGCCCTGATCGGCGAACTGTCGTATCGCAGCGGCATCACCGCCGGCGACGGCAAGCTCTCGGCCGAATGGCGCGCGCTGTTTGCGCGCCATTCCGACCGTTTCGTGCTCGGCTCCGACACCTGGATCAACGAGCGCTGGTTCGGCTACGACACCATCATGAAGACCTACCGGGAATGGCTGGCGCAGCTTCCCGCCGATCAGGCCAAGCGTATCGCCCACGGCAATGCCGAGCGGCTGTTCGGCGGCAAGGTGGAGTGAGACGGCGCCGGCTTCGACCGTCGTCCGAGCCGCGCGGCGCTTACCGAGCGCCGCCGAGCGTTCGCTGCACAGAATTTTCTTGACTCTGGATACTTGAGCCTTATGTGGGGGACCCGCCGCTGTGACCTGTCCATGCGTGGGCGGATCGGGCGGCATTCGCTTGCCGAGACCCCTGCTTGCCTGGATAGCGGCTTGCCGGCACTCGGGTTGGATCACTCGGTTGGGGAGGACGGCGATGCGCCGGAACGCCCTCTTGCGATCGGGGACGGGCTTGGAGTCTCCGAGCACCACCCGCAAAACAGCCGCTGCAATGACCGTTGCCCCGCCGGCGGCGGAGACACGCGTCGACCATCGCGCGACCCGCAACGGCGTGCGCTGCGCCGGGGTCCATCTGATCGTCGACCTGCACGGGGCCAAGGGCCTCGACGACATCGACCTGATCGAGCGCACGCTGCACCGCTGCGTCGATGCCGCGCGCGCGACGCTGCTGCATATCCATTTGCACCATTTCCAGCCGAACGGCGTATCGGGCGTGGCGGTGCTGGCCGAGAGCCACATCTCCATCCACACCTGGCCCGACCTCGGCTATGCCGCGCTCGACGTGTTCATGTGCGGCAATGCCAATCCTGACGCCTGCATCCCGGTGCTGCGCGCGGCCTTCAACGCGGAGCGCGTCGAGGTGAACGAGCTGCTGCGCGGCCAGGACGCTTGATCAGATGGCGGACGACCGCGGACAGACGACGGAAAGCGGCGCGACCCTCGTCTGTCCGTTGTGGTCAACCGTCTGATATTCCGTCATGACCAGGAAACGCTGGATTTCCGAGACTCTGTTCAATGAGCTTGGCTTCCGCATGACCTACGAGGTCGAGCGGGTGCTCTACGAGCTGCAGACCGAGCACCAGCATCTCGTCCTGTTCGAGCACAAGTACTTCGGCAAGATGCTGATGCTCGACGGCGCCACCCAGGTCACCAGCAAGGACGAATTCATCTACCACGAGATGATGACCCACGTGCCGATCTTCGCCCATGGCAAGGCGCGCGAGGTGCTGATCGTCGGCGGCGGCGACTGCGGCATCGCCGAGGAGGTGCTCAAGCACAAGTCGGTGCTACGCCTGACCCAGGTCGAGATCGACGCCTCGGTGGTCGAGTTCTCCAAGGAGCATTTTCCGGAATTCACCGGCCCGGTGCTCAGGGACCAGCGCTTCGATCTCGTGATCGACGACGGCATGAACTATGTCGCCAAGACCAAGCGGCGCTTCGACGTCATCATCGTCGACTCGACCGACCCCCAGGGGCCGGGCAAGGTGCTCTTCAGCAACCGGTTCTATTCCGCCTGCAGGCGCTGCATGAATCCGGGCGGCGTGATGGTGACGCAGAACGGCGTGCCGATCCTGCAGCAGGATGAGCTTACCGGCAGCGTCAACAAGTTCCGCAAGCTGTTTGCCGACGGGAGCTGCTATGTGGCGGCGATCCCGACCTATATCGGGGGGCACATGGCGATGGGCTGGGCGAGCGACAACGCGGCCCTGCGCCGGACTTCGACCAGGACCATCGCCGGGCGCTACCGCAAGGCGGGCAGCTTTCCGACCAAATATTGGACCCCCGACGTGCATGCGGCGGCCTTCGCGCTGCCGCGCTTCATTGCCGAACGGATAGCCAAGGGCAGGGCTGCCGCGCGCTGATTCCCCGATCCGGACGAGGGGATCGCGAGTGGTGCGGCGCGCCAGGCCGCGAGCAACAGCCCCATGATCGCCGGCATCATGATCGAGATTGGCAAGCTGGTTTGTGCGGCTGGGCGCGTCTGCACCAGTTGTTAACCAATGCCTTTGTGTTCGAACCGGCGTGAGCGCCGATGCACGTGCCGGGCGGTAGGTTTAATCCGACCTTTACATGGGTTGTGTAGCCCTAATGCGATTGGGGGACCAAGAATTGGTCGCGTTGGGCAAGCACAATTGGCTCGCAGCCGTCGTGGGCATTCTGCTCACGGCAGTGCCCATGCTTTGGTTCAACAGATGGCTGCAGCGGCAGGGCGAGGCGGAAGCTTTGATCGTGGCCGCCCGGGCCCTCGGCCTGGCCGAACTGCGGATCGGTCAAGCGCGGGCAGTGCTCGACGATTTGCTGAGGAAGCGCGTCAACTCCTGCCAGCCGGCCCATCTTGAAGCATTGCGCCAGAGCGTCTTCGTTTCAGCGCCGATCAAGGAAATCGCGCTCGTCGGTCCGAACGGCCAGACTTTGTGCGCAGCCTCCGCCCCCCCGGCGGCAGGGCGCGAGGTTCTTGCTTCGGCAACGACGCCGAGCGGCGACCTCATGCTCGACGTCGTGCGAATTGGCGACCGGCAGGAGCGCATGCTGCAGGTCCGGCGGCTGGCGCGAAGCAGGCCCCACCTCGCAGCGCTGATTCCGGCCGGTCTCTTGCTTCCACAACTCGCGTCGGACGGAGGCGGTGCGGGCGGTCTCGTCCGGATGACGCTGGCCGATGGCACCCTCATTGGCGCCGTCGGCTCCGCGCCGCCCGCCAACTCCGAACCGGGGACCCGCATCGTGACCCGCCAGCATTCGGGTCGCTATGGCGTGTCGGTCGACGTTATGCTGGCACACGAGGGCGTGATCGCCGGCTATGACGATTTGCGACGCATCGGCACGGTCGCCAGCGGCGTGATTGCCCTGCTGCTACTTGGCCTGGCGGTTGTGGTGCCGTGGCGGCGGCGCCGGAACCCGTTTTCGGAAATTGCGCGCGCGCTGCTGAACGGCGAATTCATCCCATACTATCAACCCGTCATCGATATCACCTCCGGCCGGATGCTGGGCGCCGAGGTGCTTGTGCGGTGGCGCAAGCCCGACGGCACGATTGCGCGCCCCGACGCCTTCATCGAGCTGATGGAATCGAGCGGCCTCATCATCGACATGACGCGAGCACTCATGCGGGAGGCTTGTCGCGAGGTCGGCGCCGCCATCGGCCGACACCCGGACATGTATGTCGCATTCAACATCACTCCGCGCCATCTTGCGGATTCCATTGTGCTCAATGACGTGGCCTCCATCTTCGAGGGTTCGCCGGTCCCTCTGTCGCAAGTCGTTCTCGAAGTGACCGAACGCGACGAGATCACGAAATCTTGGGGCTGCACGGCGGGTCATTGCCGCCCTGCAGGCGCTTGGCTGCAGGGTCGCCCTCGACGACGTCGGCACCGGCCATAGCGGCCTCTCCTACATCCTCAAGCTCGGCGTCGACATCATCAAGATCGACAGACTGTTCGTCGAAGCGATCAAGACGGAGCCTCATTCCCAGGCCATCGTCGGGACCCTGGTCGAGCTCGCCCGCAACCTGCGCATGCACATCGTCGCCGAAGGTGTGGAGAATTTCGAACAGGTCATCTACCTGCGCGAACAAGGCATCAGCGCCGTGCAGGGTTTTGTCTTTGCCCCCCCGCTGCCGGGTCCGGCCCTCATCCAGCTCATGGACGCCATGGATCCGTATCCGGCGCCGGCCGCTGCGGAGCGGGAGCATGTGCTGGAAAGCCTGATTCCGGCGATCGGGGAACCGGTGGCCGCGTAACGGCCGAAAACGGCAAACCACACCGCCGAACCTGGACCCAGGCTCGCAGTCGTCATTCCCGCCGCTTCACATCCCGCGACGGCGCGTGGTCGGCTGCCTCAATTCGCGTCCGTCTCGTTGGCGATGTCGTAGTTCAGCTCGATCAGGATGTTGTTGGGGTCGGTCAGGAAAATCTGGCGGCGGGTGCTGTTCGGCACGTTGTTCACGCGGAACTGCACGCTCTTGCCGCTCAGATGCCGTTTCATCTCTTCGAAGCCCCGGCTGCCGAAGGCGACATGATCGATGACGCCGGAGTCGGGACGCTGTTGCTGGTCGGTCGGTGAGATGTCGTTGATATGCAGCACCGGATGCCCCTCGCTGTAGATCCATGCGCCGGGAAAGTCGAAGGGCGGCCGCGGCCCGTTCTCGAGTCCAAGGATGTCCTCGTAGAACCGTATGGTCTCGCCGAGCTTGCGGGTCGAGACGTTGTAATGATCGAGCACTCCCACACTCATGCCCATGGTTGCCTCCTTCAAAGCCGATTGTACCGACAATATGCCGACAATATTACCGTGCAAGATGTCCGGTGACGAGCCGTACAATCTCTTTCGCCCCGCAAGATTGCGGCTCGAGGATAATTTTGGCATGGTGCAAAGAGAACTAGCAGGACCGAGACCATGACTGCCGCCATCTCGCCCCGGAAATCTCTGCTCGCTTTGCACGTCGCGCTCGTTACGGTCGCTTTGGCGGGGGCGGTCGATGCGCGCAGCGCCGCGCAGGCAGGCCGCGCTGCTCCCTGGTGCGCAGCGCAGGGCGGCCTCGGCGGCGGCTTTGACTGCAGCTATTACTCGTTCGAGCAGTGCATGGAGACAGCGCGCGGGCTCGGAAATTTTTGCACGCCCAATCCGCTGTCGGATCGTGTCCAGCATCGACGCCGTGTCCGCAAATAGGGCGGCTGGGCGCAGCGAAGGGCGGCTTGCGCAGCGCTTCAAGGCTCGCCGACGGCTCTCATCCCGGAAGCGCTCACCTGGACTACGCGCTCGCGAGCACGCTCGCCGGTGCCCTAATTCGTGTGCGGTAGAAGCCGAACACGCGCCGCGCGGTCGCGACTTGCAGCCGCGAATAGCTCGACAGCGCCTGATCGAGGTCCTGGGCCGACATGCCGTGATCGGCCGTCTTGAGCAGCAAGATCGCCTTGGCGGTGGTCGAAGAAAAGCCGGCGACCTTGGCGAGAATGAGCGCTAGCTCGTGACCGGGATCGAGCAGGGCGCGCTCGACAACGTCGATCTCGGTGCCGCACAGGAGTGAGAGCGCGATCGCGGTTTCCTCGAACCGGCGCTCGCGGGCAAAGCCGTGAAGGTCGGACTTTCTCCGAGGCGGCCCTCGTAGTGGAGCGCCTCGACCCGGGCTCGCGCGGCGGCATAATCGCGCGATCCTTTGCGTGTTTCGCTGCGGATGCTGCCCACGACCTCGCCGAGCACGGTCTCGACCGCGGCGATAGAGCCGGGATTTTCGGTCGCGAGCCGGGTGCGAACGGTGGCGGAGGCTTCCTGCAGCAATCGCAGGAAATGCTGACGCGGCAAATCGCGACGGGCGCCGATTTGCATCGCGAGGGCGTCGTCGCCGGTCGAGCGCTTCACCAGCATGCGGAAGCCGGCGTCTGAAAACCGCGCGCCCTTGTTCTGGGCGACCTTATGCACGACCTGACGGTCGCCGCGCGCCACCAGCACCTCGGTCAGCCCCTCGCTGAGCGATCTGCGCTCGGCGATGGCGGCGAGATGTTGCTGGCCCTTGCAGCTTGCGTTGGCCACGAGGTCGGCTTCCTCGATCCGTTCGGACGTCGTCAAGATCGGGCGGGCCACCTCGATTTCGTCATCGAAGGCGAGCGTGCGGATCACGCCGCCGGGCGCGTTCGGCATCGCCGCAAGTCTCGTTGCCAGCTTGGCGCGGGCCTTGGTCTCGATGGCGGCCGCCAGCTTGCCGATGACCTCGTCGAACAGATTGATCTGCCCCGCCGAATAGTGGGTGGCGCCTTCGACGAACAGATCGGTGACGCGCGCCAGCATGGCCATGCGCTGCGCATTGCTGCCGGCGACGAGAGCGGTTTCAAGTTCGTCGAGCAGTGACGTTGTGGTGGTCATGCGCGGCACTGGCCGATCAAAATGCAACCCCGGCCACCATGACGGCAGAACCATGAAAAAACGATTGCGGCGCGATCAGCCGATCGTGCCGCCGCGTGGCAGCGAGCAGGGTAAACAATCGATGAAGAATGACTGCGTCGCGCCGTCACGAAATGAGCGGCCCGTGAGGGCCGCCCAGTTGATCACGCCACGCGGGAGGAACGGAGATGGGGTGGGGCCTAAGGCGCCGCCCCGGAAAGTCCGAACTCCCTATTGCCCATCATGTGGCTGATTCGTCAACGGTATTTTCTGCCTCCCGCTGAGGGCGGCGAGGTAATCGCTGAAAATGCCCGCCGATGGTCGCCCGAGAACAAGGCCCGTTCAGTTTATCGGCTATAATATCCGATGATTCGAGCCCAAGAGGCATTGCAGTGTCCACGCTGGCGCTCGCGCTCTTGATCGTTTTCGCCGTGGCGACCTGCACGTTCTATGTGGCGGGCGGGCTCTACGGGCAGGGCTCGCCCTGGGCGCGGGATGTCTGCTCGCTGTCGCAGTCCCTGTGCGATCACCCGGCCTGGGCGGCGGCAGCAACCGGCGTCGCGGCCGCGCTCTATCTCATCCTGCGTGCGCTTCGCTTCTGAGCGAAGGCCCAGGCCGGCCCGTTTGCCGCATTTTGCGGGGCCGCGCGCGAAGCGGCTCAGAACACGGCAAGGTATTTCAACAGCGAAATCACGCCGATGACGATCACGATCACCCGCACGATCTGCCGGGTGCGGCCGTCGAGCGGGAGCATGTTGACCAGGTAAAGCACCAGAATGATGACGAGGAAGGTAATGAGGATGCCAACGATGGTGGCCATGGGGCCTTCCTTTTCAATCGGGGTGCCGAGGCAGCGTGCCGCGGCAAAGGTAGCACTTTTCGCTCGCGACGGTGCCCTGGCAGCCGAAAGCGCGCCGCCGGTCAATGCCTGTCGCCGGGGTTGGTTCCATCGGCAGCGCGGCGGCCCGCCGCCTACCGGCGCCGGCGCACGATCCGCTCGGGCATGACGCCCATGCCGGCCGCCACTTCGGGCGGGACGCGATAGTCGCGCAGGACCTGGCGGAAGTCGCGCAGCCCGCACGCTTCGCGCTGTACGGCGAACTCCCAGAGCGCGCGGCCTGCCCGCGCGACCAGTGCGGCGCGCGCCTGCCGGTCGGCGGCGTGCGGCGAGGCGGCGTCGAATTCGGCGAGCGACTGCAGCGCCGCTTCGAGCGCGCGCCCGAGGCGGCCGAGCGCCGACGCCTTCTCCTGGGCGAATTCGTCCTCGAGCAGGGCGGCGGGGGATTGGCTGAATGGGTCGCGCGGCACGGTAAGGCTATCTGCGTTGGCGGCCCATAATTCACCGCCCATGGCGGCCGTGTCGAGAGCCGTGCCGATCTTGTTTCGGCCGGTATTGGCCGTACCGAGGCGCTTGAAGCGCCCGCGGGCATCGGCTCATATGATCGCAGCATGCATCGCCGCCCCCGCGGGCGAGCATGACCGGAGGAAACCACAATGAGACGGGCAACATTCATCACGGCACTTTGCGCGCTTGCCATGATCGCCGGCGCGAGCCAGAGCGCGCGGTCGCAGGATACTCTCAAGGTCGCGGTGCCGCAGAAGGGCGCCTGGGACGCCGGCCTCGCCGAGCTCGGCAAACGCGCCGGTATCTTCCAGAAGCATGGCCTGAACCTCGAAATCCTCTACACCCAGGCCGGACCGGAATCGATCCAGGCGCTGATCGGCGGCTCGATCGACATCGCCACCGCCTCGGGCGTGTCGGCGGCGGTCGGCACTTTCGCCAAGGGCGCTCCGATCCGCATCATCGGCAGCGAGATCATCGGATCGCCCGATCTCTACTGGTACGTCCCGGAAGCCTCGCCGATCCGCAAGCTCGAGGACTTCAACGGCAAGACCGTCGCCTATTCGCTCACCGGGTCATCGAGCCATGCCGGCCTGTTGGCGCTGATCGCGCAATACAAGCTCACCGCCAAGCCGACCTCGACCGGCAGCATCACCGCAACGCTGACCCAGACCATGACCGGACAGGTCGATGTCGGCTTCTCGGCGATTCCGTTCTTCCTCGACCGGGTGGAGGACGGCAAGATCCGCATCATCGCGACCGGCGCGCAGGTCAACTCGCTCAAGAGCCGGTACCGGCCGCGTCAACCTGACGAACGTGAACACGCTGCAGAACCGCAAGGACGCGCTGGTGCGCTTCAACCGGGCCTACAGGGAGACCATCGACTGGATGTATTCCGAGCCCGGCTGCGCTGAAGGTATTCAGCGAATATTCCGGCCTGCCGGAGAAGGTCGTGGCCAAGGTGCGCGAGCTGTTGCCGAAGGAGAGCATGGCGCCCGACCGCGTTGTCGGAATCGATCAGATCATCGCCGAGGCGGTGAGCATGAAATTTCTGGCCGCGCCGCTCACGCCCGAGCAGATCAAGGAGCTGATCCAGATACAGTAGCGCGGATCGGGCGAGGGCCGGCCGGGCAAGCTCAGGACCGGCCCGGCATTCTGCTTCAGACCAGGATCAGTCCGCGGGCGGCAGCTCTTTTGCGATCGCGGTGACGACGCGCGCGTCCATCGGCTCGACGCTGGTCGGGAACACGGCGGCGATATGGCCGTCGCGGCCGATGAGGTATTTGTGGAAATTCCAGCGCGGCGTCTCGAGCGGGCGCTCGGCGGCGGCCCATTTGTAGAAGGGATGCGGGTTCGCCCCCTTCACAACGGCCTTGGCGGCGATCGGAAAGCCCGCGCCATACTCGCCGTGCGCAGTCTTCCTGATGTCGTCCGGCGTGCCCGGCTCCTGGCCGCCGAAATCGTTCGACGGCACGCCGATGATGGTCAGCCCGCGCGCATGGTAGCGCGACCAGAGCTGTTGCAGGCCGGCATATTGCGGCGTGTAGCCGCACAGCGAAGCGGTGTTGACCACCAGGATCGGCTTGCCGGCGTAGTCGGCCAGCTTGATGTCGCCGCCGTCGATGCCGGCGAAGGAAAAGGCATAGGCGGTGATGCGGCTCATGGCTTGTGCCCGCGCTGAAGCCGGTAGTGCAAGCGTGCCGGCGATAAGGGCAAGGAGGCGTCTGCGATCGGTGAGCATGGTGCACCTCGGGTCGCGGTCGATCTAACAAGGAACCGGTCGGAATACGAATGAAAAAGCCGTGTCGTTGCGTACTGCGCGGTTGCTCGGAAGCCGTCGGGCGGGCGAACGGATGAGCCAAAGAAAGCGCCCCGCCGGAGGCGGGGCGAAGGTTGTGGCCTCTCCGGAATTGGCGGGGGGCTATTCCGGGTGTGGACCATTAGTCAAACGCAGTTCCGCGGATTCGGTTCCGCCGCCGTTTGGTGGTCCTGCTGCGCTGCATCGTCTGTGGATGCGACGCTCTCCCGGCCGGAGCGCCTCGGTTACTGCCCGTACTTCTCCAGCACTTCGCGGCAGGCGACGCTGATCCGCCGGCGATTGGTCTGCAGGCACTGCAACACGCGATTGGTGTCCGGCAGGGCGGATTTGCAGAAGCGCTGGACGTCGGCTTGGCAGGCCGCGCGGTCCTCCGGCGTGCCCTGAGGCAGGGGCGGGAAGGGCAGCGGCGGGAACGGCAGCTGCGCGCGCGCAGGGGCCGAACACACGACCAGGACGGCGGCGAGCAGAACGACCTTGAGAGCCATCGCTGACTTTTCCCGACTGCGCCGCCCGGCAAGAATGCCGCTCGCGCCCTTTGAGGCATGAAATCTACCGGCTGAACGGGCCGATCGCCAAAACGCCATGACGATCACGGGCCCTCGCCCCGAATGCCGCATCAGAGCGCCAATGCCGGCGCCGATCAAGTCCGCCTGAGAGACAATCAAACCCGCTCTGATGGCTGCTCGGGATGCCGGTAACCGATACCGAAACGCTCCCGGAGGCGCTCGAACTTCCGGATAGTGATTTTCCAGGCGGGGCCTATATTGATACGGACGGAGGCTCGATGGGCACGATTGTTCTGCTCGATCTGATCGGTGGCGTCGCCTTGCTGCTTTGGGGCCTGCACATGGTTCAGAGCGGCATCATGCGGGCATTCGGCCCCGATCTGCGGCGTGTGCTGTCGAAGGCGCTGCGCAACCGCTTGGCTGCGTTCGGTGCGGGACTGGGCTTGACGGCGCTCCTCCAGAGCAGCACGGCAACCGGCCTCATGACCGCGTCCTTCGCGGCGGAGGCACCGTCGGCCTCGTCCCCGCATTGGCGATCATGCTGGGAGCGAATGTCGGGACGACCCTGATCGTTCAAGTCCTTTCATTCAATGTTGCGGCCGCGGCACCAGTGCTTTTTGTCGTCGGTCTTGTGGCGTTCCGCGGCGGCGGGCGCACCCGGATGAAGGATCTCGGCCGCGTCGCGATCGGCATCGGACTGATGCTGCTCGCCCTGCACATCCTGATCAACAGCCTGGCTCCCGCCGAGAATGCGCCGACGGTGCGAACACTGCTCCGCGCCATCACCGGCGATCCTGTGATGTGCATCGTGATCGCCGCGGCGCTGACCTGGGCGGCGCATTCGAGCGTAGCAACGGTGCTGTTATTCATGTCGCTTGCCTTTTCGAATTTCATAGCGACCGAGGCGGCGCTGGCCCTGGTGCTGGGCGCGAACCTTGGAAGTGCGATCAATCCGGTGTTCGAGGGCGGCCGCCGCGGCGACCTGGCCAGCTACCGGCTGCCGGTGGGGAACCTGGTGAACAGGCTCGTGGGGATTTTCTTGGTCATTGCCTTCCTGCCGCAGATTACCGACGTCTTGAGGGACTTTCAGCCCGATATGGCAAAGATGACGGCGCAGTTCCACGTCGCCTTCAACGTCGCGCTGGCGCTTGTCTTCATGGCGTTGCTTGGTCCGCTGGCTTGGCTGTTGACGAAGCTCCTGCCCGACAACCCGAAAGCCGACGATGTGTCGGCTCCCCGCCATCTCGACGCCAGCGCGCTCGGTACGCCTTCCCTCGCCCTGGCCGATGCCGCGCGCGAAGCGCTGCGCATGGGCGACTTCGTGGAAGTGATGTTGCGCCAGGTGATGAGGGCGCTGCTGACCGGGGATCGCGCTCTCGTCGCCGAGGTCTCCCGCATGGACAATACCGTCGACCGCCTCGACGAGGCGATCAAACTTTATGTCACAAGGCTTACGTGCGACAGTCTCGATGATCGCGAAGGCAAGCGCGCCATGGAGATCATATCATTTACGATCAACCTCGAGCATATCGGCGACATCATCGACAAAAACCTGAGCGAGCTGGCGGGCAAGAAAATCAAGCGGGGGATCGAGTTCTCGCCCGAGGGTGCAGCCGAGCTTGCGGCATTCCACAAGCACATTCTCGAGAGTCTGCGGATGGCGTTCAGCGTCTTCATGTCGGGAGACGTCAATGCAGCCCGCAAGTTGATCGCGGAGAAGGCGGAGGTTCGCAATGCCGAACTGGCCGCGGCGGAACGCCATTTTGAGCGCCTTCGCGAAGGCCGGCCCGAATCGATCGAGACGACGTCACTTCATCTCGATGTGCTGCGCGACCTCAAGCGCATCCACTCGCACATCTGCTCGGTCGCCTATCCGGTGCTGGAGGCCGCCGGTCAGATGTCGGAGGCGAATGTTGCCGAGAGCGATCCGATCACGCTGGCGTTGCCCAGCGTCAAGCCCGGTACATCGATGTAGCGGCGTGACGGCGGCTTTCACCGCCGTCCATCGCCGGATTTCCGCAATCGGCTTTAGTTGACCGCGAAGCAGTAGAACAGGCCGTCACCGCCGGTGCTCTTGAGATCGTTCTGGCTGCAGCCGCCGTCAGGCCCGCGCGAAGGATGCGACGAATTCCACGACTTCGAGGGCGCGTCATCGCGCAGCCCCAGGCGGTCGTGATGGCCGACCATGGCGGAGCCGGCGCCGCTCTTGGTCCAGTTGCCGCAGGTCCGGTCGTCGCTGCCGGCGAAGGCGCGTCCATCCGCCTGCGAGCCGGTGAGGATGTCGTGCCGGTTGGGCGTGTCGCCGCGGCCGTTGATCGTCTCGCCCTTTTCGGTCAATGCGGTCTGCTTGGTGAGGTTGTTGCTGTCGCCGTGCAGGTCGGCGACGCTCTTGGCGATCACGGCGCCCTTGGCGTTCTGCCACGGGCCGTTGCCGATGCGGTCGCGCGCGTTGACGGCGCCGGCGCCTTGCGTGCTGAGATAGGCGCGCCAGGTCTTGCCGGTCGTGCCGGCGGCCTGCGCAAGCTGCGCGCAGCGTGCATCCGCGCCGGCAAGGCCGCCGAGATCGCCGCCCTTGCCCGAGCCCGCGCTGGTGATGAAGAAGCTCATAGCGGCCTGCTGAGCCTGTGCACCGGCGCCCAGGCCGAGCACGAGCAAGGCAATCGAAGCAATCGTCGCAGTCTTTTTCATGGGTACGCTCCCGACTGTGTTCATTTGTCTGCCGGCGAACGCCGCCGGCAGCCCGAGTATGAACACGCGG
Organism: uncultured Alphaproteobacteria bacterium; assembly: GCA_963755305.1. Classification (GTDB taxonomy): domain Bacteria; phylum Pseudomonadota; class Alphaproteobacteria; order Rhizobiales; family Xanthobacteraceae; genus VAZQ01. Next base: position 183,661 of record CAVWJL010000004.1, read on the forward strand.
CGCGCCATTTTCTTCCAGTTCACGGATAATTGCATGCCGACGGCCGCCCGAATTTCGCCGTTGGAACCCGCTCTAAGCGCGTGGCTTGCGATCCAGCAAGCCGGCGTTTGCAACAGACCGATGACAAAGCGAGCGAGCAAATGGCCTACGTGATGGTCGACGTGGAGACGGACGGTCCGATCCCCTGTGACTACAGCATGATCTGTCTCGGTGCCGTGCTCGTGAATGAGGGTCTGCAGCAGACGTTCTACGGACAGCTCAAGCCGATTTCGGAGGCCTGGATCCCTGAGGCGCTTGCGATCAGCGGCTTTTCACGGGAGGAGACCCTTGCTTTCGACGATCCAAAGCACGTGATGGAAAATTTCGCGCGTTGGATTGCCGAGCATACCAAGGGGCGTGCCTTCTTCATCAGCGACAACAACGGATTCGATTGGCAATTCGTCAACTGGTATTTCTGGCGCTTCGCCGGCGGAAATCCGTTCGGGCATTCGAGCATGAATCTCGGCTCGCTTTACAAGGGATTTGTCCAGGACACGTTCCAGAACTTCAAGCATCTGCGCAAGACCGCGCACACCCACAACCCGGTGGACGATGCCAAGGGCAATGCCGAAGTGCTGCTGGAACTTAAGAAGCTGGGACTTAAGATCGCGCTTTGATGCACGCGCGGTCAACGTGCGTTCAGCGCAAAGGTCGCCCACAGCGCCGCGCCGCCGGTAAGGAAGCAACCCGCCGCCATGACGGCGATCCAGGCTGCGAAGGTGCCGCGGCCGAGCGCCGCTCCCATCGCGACCTTGCTCGCGGTGTTGCTGGCGACTGCCGCGAGGATTGCGAGCGCGGCATATTCGGCGCCGATCGGCTGCGGCGTGAGCTGCGCGATCGACACCGCCACCGAATCGACGTCCGCCAGCCCGACCGCGACCGCGCCCAGGATGGCGCCGGTCGCCCCAAAGGATTCCCCGACCATGCGGCCGAGCACGATGATCGCCGCCAGGAACAGCGCGAAACCGATGACCGACCAGAACCCGAACGGGTTGCGGAACGCAGCCTTTTGTTCGTCGCCGGAGCCCTTGCGCCAGAACATCGCCGTCAGGGCAAGGCCGATGGCGAAGACGCTGGCGGAGAGGAGGGCTGGCGCGACCAGCACCAGCAGGCTGGGTTTGAGCGCTGCCGCGATGACGAGCACCCGAACAAACGAAATGGCGGTTGCCACCGCTACGCCGGCCGCTAGCAGGGGAGGCGAGCCTTCTTGCGCGGCGGCACGGCGCGCATTGGCCATGGTCACGGCGGTCGAGGACACCAGCCCGCCGGCGGCGGCGGTCAGCAGCATTCCGCGGCGCGCGCCGAAATATTTGACCGCCGCATAGCCGGCGAACGACACCGAGGCGAGCACGATCGCGATCAGCCAGACGTCGCGCGGATTGACGCCGCCGAATGGGCCGATCGGCTCGTTCGGCAGTATCGGCAGCGCGATGAACGTCATCGTGAGCAGCACGAGGCCCGAGCGCAATTCGGGCCAGGTGATGGTCTCCACCCATCCGTGCAGCGGCTCGCGGAATGCCAGCAGCGCTGCGGCGGCCACGGCTCCGCCGGCAGCAATGCGCATGTCGCCGAGGAGCGCGTAGGCGCCGAGGGCGAACGTCAGCATGCCGGCGATCGCGGTGGTCGCGGAAAGGCTTCCGCCGGCGCGGTTCTCGTCGCGGCTGAAGGCCGTGATGACGGCCGCATAGGCTGCAAAGCCCAGGCCCAGAACGATGCCTCCGGCCGCGCCGCCGGGGCCGCCCAGACCGGTTGCGATCGCCCCAAAAGCGCCGCCCAGCAAACCGGTAATCGCAAACGTGCGGATGCCGGCTGCCCGGCTGCCCGATGCGGCGTCGCGTTGCCGCCAACCCCGTTCAAGCCCGATCAAAAGCCCGATGCCGAGTGCTACTCCAAAGCGCGATATCTGATCGGGGACATCCATGATGGCTAGGGCCGCAGCCGTGAGTCACGGCACGTAGCCGATCGCTTCGACTTCCAGCCCGCAATCCATCGGCGTGCGGCCGGCCTGCATACGTGTGCGCGCGGGCAAGGCCTCCTGATTGCTGAAGTAGCTGCGGTAGATGCGGTCGAATTCTTCCGCCTGGCGCTGGTCCTTGAGCCAGACGATGACCTTGAGCAGGCAGTCCATGTTGGAACCCGCAGCCTCGACCAGCATCTTGAGGTGATCCATGACGATGCGGACCTGGCGCTCGAACGGAACATCGGGAAACGGCGGTATTGGAAGACCCTTGGCGCGCGCCTCCTTGAGCTTGCCAGCATAATCGGCATCGAACGGCGGCAGGCCCGAGACGAAAATCATGTCGCCGTAGCGTACGCACAGATTGAACGGCCCGCCCGTTTCCGGGACTGCCGCGCGAATGACCTGTTTTTGCATGGCCCCCTGCCGTTGCAGGAAACTTTCCACGGTCCGGCTCGTTATCGCGCTAGGCCTCGATGGAAATTCCTGCGCGCAACATCCGATCACAGGCGCGTGCGCATGTCGATCCATTCGCGCGCCACCGGCTCGGCGCCTTTTTGACTTGGCGACTTTATGGAGGAATCGCGACGGGCGCCGAAAAATCAACGCCGGCGCGGCATGAGAATGCCACGCTCGCTTGATCGGATGGCAAGGGGGGCATCCATCCTGGTTGTTCACGGCAACAGAGGAGCCTCTTCGATGTGTGACTATAGTTTGCTGCATGTCGCGACGCGGCCAGCCAAGGTCGAGGACACGCTGGTGACAACGCGTTTCAACAACTCCATCACGCGCGGCTTCGCGGCGGCCGGAGAGCCGGACGTCGCGGTGTGTCTGCTGCCCGGCACCGAGATCGCGTTCGAGGAAAATGTCGAATGCGAGCCTGCTTTCGGGATCGGCATGCTGCCGAACCGGAAGCTCGGACAGCGCCTCGCCCGGTTCCGCCAGGTCAATCTGGACAATCCGTGCACTCACCACGATGCGCTGGAGTTTCCCGACGGACAGGTCGTGCTGCTGACGCGCCTGTGCGACGGCCAGAGGGCAACGGTGTTGCAGATGCCGGCCACGCAGCGCGCCGCAATCCCGGCCGAGCCGGTGGCACAGGCAAGCCCGCGCGCACCGGTGGCGTAGCTTGCCGGTTTGCGCGGCGCACAGCGCAAAAAGCAAAGAGCCATCGGTCACCCGATGGCTCTTTTCGCGTCTGCGTCGCCGCACAAGGTGCGGACGGATGGGTTAGGGCGCGAGCGTCGCTTCGGCCTCAGGAAACGAGACCAGCGTCTCGAACTTATAGCCGCATGCTTCGCATTCCCACAGGTGTCGCACGCGGCGGTGGCTCAGATATTCCGACCATTCGGGGAGGAAGATGGTCTCCCCGCATTGAGCACAGCAATTGACGGGCCTCGTATGGTCGATCTTGCGTCGGTTGGTAGCGCGGAGTTCCATGACGATCCCTCCGTCATGTTGGCTCCCCCTCCCTGATAGAATTCACCGTAGTGGGATTTGCCCGACGATAAAGCAGCCCTGCTGACCTAACGGCGCAATTAGCGCCGGGCCGCATGGTGCGGCGCAAGAAGAAGGCGCACGCTCAAAAGCAGCCGATTTTACTGGAATTGTTGCGGTCGCGCAGGGCGGACGCTCGGAACCGCTATCGGCGGCAACTTCCGAGCGCGATCTCTTCCCTGAGCACCTGCCAGGCGTAGTCGTAGGTGGGCAGACCCGAGGCGAGCAGCACCCAGTCGTTGCCCCACGGCCGCTGGTACTCGAAGTCCTCGCTCCAGATCTTGCAGTCGCCCGTCGCCCAGCGGATGAGGGTGTAGTCGGCGCGTGCGGGGCTCGACACGGTGAAAGCGATCGCGATCGCGCACAATGCAAGGCACCAACGAGGCATAGGTCGTTCTCCTGCGCAGCGCCCCCGCCCGGCCATTCGGGCAATAGATTTAAATCCATGCAGTGACGGATCAAGAGGCGCGCGCCATCGTAGGCCCGCGAACGCGGATTATGGTTTACGGTTGGAGGTGCGCGCGGCAGGGGCGCTTGCGCGGCGTGCGATCCGTGCGGCCGAGGCGTGTTTCTATATTCGGCGCCCGCGTTATAATGGCGCCACACAACGCCTAGCAGGGAGCCTCAGATGCCAGAAATCTATGTCCATGCGGTCAAAGGCCGCTCGCTCGACCAGAAGCGCGCGCTGGTCAAGGACATCACCGATGCGGTGGTGAAGAATTTCGCGGTCCCGGTGGACGCCGTCGTGGTGGAAATCGTGGAGACCGAGCCGACCTCCAAGGCCAAGGGCGGCGTTTTGTTCAGCGAACGCCGTTGACCGGCGCCACCCGCCGCATTTTCGCAGATTTCCCCTAACCTCCCGTTTTCCTCTCACCGGCCGGGGCTGGAATCATCCGGCTCCGGCCGTGATCGATTGGTATCGTCGGGCCCATGACGGCAGCGCCGTTGATCGAAGTCACCGCTTTCACCCATGCCGGCCGGGTGCGCGAAAGCAACGAGGACAGCATCACGGTTACCGGCTGGGTGTCCGACGTCGCCATGTCGGGCTTGCGGCGCTCGCGCCATGCGCTCGACGAGCCGCTCGTCTGTGCGATTGCCGACGGGCTGGGCGGGCACAACGCGGGCGAGGTTGCGAGCCGCTACGCCGTCAAACGGCTGGCGGCGCAGAGCTATGGCGAGGGCGAGGCCGACGTGGTGGCGGCACTCGCCGCCATCAATGCCGAGCTCTACCAGACCATGGCGGCGGATCGCTCGCTGCGCGGCATGGGCACCACGGTCGTCGGTCTGTTGCTCTCGGGGGAGTGCGTCGTGTGGTTCAATGTCGGCGACAGCCGGCTCTACCGCCATCGCGACGGAGTGCTGCAGCAGGTCAGCGTGGACGACGTGCCGGGCGGCCGACGCACCGGCATGCTCACGCAATCGCTGGGCGGCTCGTTCGTGTTCGCTCCGGTCGAGCCGCATATCGGAACGCAGGCGCCGACGGTACCGTCGCGCTGGCTCCTGTGCAGCGACGGGCTCACCGACATGCTCGGCGTCGATGACATCGCGCGCTGCATGGACGCAGACGACGAGGAGGCCGCGCGCAGCCTGTTCGAACGGGCGATGGTCGCGGGCGGCCACGACAACATTTCGCTGGTCATCGTCAGCGCCGGCTTGTCGGCTGACGCGGCGGCGTGACATGGGAGGTGCGACGTGGGTGATCTCAACGGCAAGACGGCGCTGGTGACCGGCGCGGCATCCGGCATCGGCTTCGCGACGGCCGAGCTGTTCGCGCGCCGCGGCGCACGCGTTGCCCTCAACCATCTGCCGGACGACGGACGCGGGCGCGCGGCGGTCGAGCGGCTTTCGGCGCAGGGCCACGCCGTGATCGGCGCGCCTGGCGACGTGGCGAAGGCGGGCGCCGCGGAGACGATGGTGCGCGACGCAATCGCGACGCTCGGGCGGCTCGACTACCTGGTCAACAACGCGGGAACGTCGAACACCCGCGAGCCCATCCCGCCGGGCGACATGGACAAGCTCACTGAGGAATTCTGGGCGACCATCCTGACCACGAACCTGATCGGGCCGTTCCGCTGCACGCATGCCGCGGCGGCGGCCCTCAGGGAGGCCGGCGGTGCGGTCTGCAACACCGCCTCGGTCGCCGGGCGCAACATGCCGGGCTCCAGCATGGCCTACGGCGCGAGCAAGGCCGGCCTCATCAGCCTCACGCAGAATCTCGCGCGCGCGCTCGCCCCGCAGGCGCGCGTCAACGCCGTCGCGCCGGGCTTCGTCGACACCGAGTGGACCAAGCCCTGGCCCGCCGCGCGCAAGCAGGCCTCGATCGAGCGCACGCTGCTCAAGCGCGCCTGCACGCCTGCCGATATCGCGGCCGCCATCGTGTTCCTATGCGCCGACGCCGGCATGGTCACCGCGCAGACTTTGGTGGTGGACGGGGGATACTCGCTGTAGCGCGGGCGCCTGCCAGCGCGGGGAGACCAGACGCTACAAGCTGCGCCCGTCGAATGTGGTGGGCTTGAGCGCGGTAATATCCACCTCATCGAGGCAGCGGACGTTGACCGCGATCATCTCGCGGCCGTCCGGCAGCGCGCCGCGCGAGAACGATCCCACGCCGCATTGCGGGCAGAAATAGTGGTGGATCGTGCGCTTGCCGAACTGGTAGTCGCGCAGCTCGTCGGCGCCCGCGCGCAGCGCGAAACTCTCCGGCGGCACGAACGTCCACAGCACGCCGCGCTTCTGGCAGATCGAGCAGTTGCAGGTGACGACGCTGGCGAGATCGGTCGTCACGTCGTAGCGGATCTGCCCGCAATGGCAGCCGCCGCTATAGTTCTTTGCGTCCGACATGGGATCTCCTGTCCGCTTGCGCCGCCTCGGGTGGTGTCAACTATTTCGGCTGGAATTCGATCCGCTTGTCCGAACGTTCGAGATCGACGTGCAACGCCTCGCACAGCCGGTTCGAATAGTTCCACATGCCGCAGAACACGGTGAGCTCGACGATCTGCTTTTCGGAGAAGTGCCGCTGCATGGCGGCGAAGGCCTCGTCGTCGTCGCGCGCCTGCATCAGGGTGACGGCCTCCGCCCACCGGATCGCGGCCTTCTGGCGCTCGTCGAGATCGGGCGAGGCCGGATAGTCTGAGCCTTGCGCGGCGGCGATCTGGGCTTCGGTCAGTCCGATTTTGCGACCGAGCGGGACGTTGTGCGACATGCAGTAGGCGCTTTGGTTGAGCGCCGAGGTCTTGATGATGACGAGCTGCAGGACCTTCACGTAATCGGGGTCGCCTTTCACGTTGGCAAGACGGATGCTTTCGTTCGGCAGCATCCAGCCCGCGAGCGCCGCCGGCTGGTGCGCCAGCACCTGCGAAAAATTGCTGATACGGCCCCACTGCCGCACCACGCCGTCATAGACCGTGCGCGTTTCCGCGTCGGCGTCCTCCGGCTTGATCATCTTTACGCGCGCCACGGCCGTTTCCCCCGGGTGAGTGCGGACGTACGCCGGCGGCGGACCGTCCGCCGCAGCCTCGCCGCCGAACCGGGTTCATGCTCTTGCGCCTGACTGTCGGGCGCAAGCGATATTTGCCGGAGCGTGCTGCCGCACTCGCCCGGCCCTCGTAGGCCAAAAATAATTTCGCCCGGCGCAGGGCCGGGCGAAACCGTTCGTCGTGTCGGCTGGGCGCGCTAGACGCAACGCCTCTGCCGGTAGAGCGCCTCAAGCGTCGCCCAGGCTTCGCCGTAAGTCTCCATCTCGTCGGCAAGCACCTTCCAGCCGGTGCCCCAGGGCATGATCTCCCTGCCGTCGTCGTTCCAAATCTTGCAGTCCCCGTTGGCCCAGCGGATAACCAGCCAGTCGGCCTGCGCGGGGGCGGACGCGCTCAGCGCCAGCACCAACGCGCCCAAGGCGAGGGTCAATCGCATCATCGACGTCTCCGTTTTCTTCATCATTGCGGATTGAGGGGAGGGGGCTCCTCTCGGCCCGCGGATTATAGCGGCGGGTTGAGATTTCACCAGCGCCGCCGGTAGAACCTCTGCAAATTCCGCTCCGGTCATTCGACGCCGCTGGCGAGGAAATGCCGTCGCGCCGCCGCCGTTGCCAGGAAGGCGAGCAACGTGCCCGCCTCCTGCGGCGCCGGGCTCCGGCTCAGGACAGCCGCCGCGTACGGCGTCACGACCTGAATCTCGCCGGGAACGGCGCCAATCCAGGCGACCCCTTGCCCGCGCCAAGCCCGGATTTCGGTCGAGGGGCCAAATCCGAGCGCGCCGGGTCCGGCCTCGGCCACGAGATACCGATTGAGCAGGGTCGCGGTGTCGAAGCGCCTGAGCCTGGCGCGCACCGCGTCGGCGAGCCCGAGGCGCCCGATCACGCTCATCGTGTGGTCGCCGGTCGGCGCCAGGGTGAGCAGCACGGCATCGGCCGCGAGCAGCGCCGTGCGCAGCGCGGCCATGCTGGTGACGTCCGGACGCGGAGCGTCTTCGCGCACCGCCGCGCCGATACGCACGGCGCCGATCGCGAGCGTGCCAGGCTCGGCGAGCCCCGCCGTCACGAGGCCGGCGATCCAATGCGCCGGCAGGATCACGACGTCGGCGGCGGTCTCGCCGCGCTGCACCGCCTGATGGATGTTGTGGCCGTGGTCGGTCGCGACATCGACCGGGATGCCGTGCTCGCGCGTGAAGGCCTCGGCGCACGGCCGCAGCCCATGCAGCGTCGAACCGGCGCTGAGCACTTTGATCGCCGGCACCGCGCCCGTCATGAGCCCCTCCCCAAGCCCGACCATTGCCCCGCCGCGACATCGTGTCCAGCGGTCAGTCTGCCGGTTCTGCGCCTAAGCTTTCAGCGTGCACGCAACGGCCAAGGGGGTGACGCCATGGCCAAGATTACGGAAAGCACGCCGCAGCGCCTGATGCTGCAGTCCGGCTCGACCACCCTGACGCTCGACAGGGATGCCGGCAAGGCGACGCTCCAACGCAAGCTGCTGTTCTGGGCGCTCAAGCCCATGGATGCGCCACTCTCCGAAGTCGCCGGAGTCACGGTCGACGCGGCCGTGGATCGCGCGTCCGGCGTCGAAGTCTGCAACACCATGCTGGTGATGCGCTCTGGTGCGGCGTGGGCGCTGGCCGCGGCCGACAAGAAGGACGCGGACGCGGCCGCGGTCGCGATGCGCGGCTTTCTCGGGCTTGGCTGAGGTACGACTAGGCCAGTCCGGACCGCGCCCGTTGCCGCGCGGCAGGAACGACCTTACGCTTCGCGGGTTCCGATAACGGCCGCGCGAGCAAGGAGTGCCATGCCCATCGCCAAGACGACCACCGCGACGGTGATCCCGGCGCTGCAATATCGCGACGCGCCGGCGGCGATCGAGTTCCTCTGCCGCGCCTTCGGTTTCGAGCGCAAGGCGGTATATGAAGGGGAGGGCGGTTCGATCGCCCATGCCGAGCTCACGCTCGGCAACGGCATGATCATGCTCGGCTCGATCAACGACGGCGAATACGGACGCCTGCTGGTGCGCCCGCACGAGGCGGGCGGCGTGACCATGAGCGTCTATTGCATCGTGGAGGACCCCGACGCGCATTGCGCGTGCGCCAGGGCCGCGGGCGCCGAGATCACGCGCGAACCGGTCACGCAAGATTATGGCGGGCGTGACTACACCTGCAAGGACACCGAGGGCCACGTCTGGACCTTCGGCACCTATGACCCGTGGGCCGCTCCGCAGACTTGAAGCAGCGGAACGCGAGCGTCTCGCGCAAGCACGGCCCTAGCGCGCGGTCGGATAGTCCTCCCAGTGCGGCAGCGCGAGCTTGCTCGCAGCCGAGCGATAGTAGGCGGCCATGCCGACGCCGAACAGCGCACCGGCCAGAAGCGACGAGCCGATCGCGATGGCGGCGGGCATATCCTCCGAGCGCCAGAGGAAGAACCACATGAAGATGCCCCATAGCACCGCGAAGAAAACACCCATGAAAATCGCGAGCGGCCAGAAGCCCGCGTAGTGGGGCGGCGGCACCTCAAAGCCGAGACGCCAGAGCAGCCGATAGAGCGGCGGCGCGGTGGTGTATTTGCCGATGCCCCGCTGGGCGAGGTCGTTCAGGAGGTGGTCGACCTTCTCCTGGTGGTTCATGACGACCTCCGGTGACGCTGGGTACGGTATCGAATCCTCTTCGGATTGCAGCCGCGAAGCTGACGTTGGCACGCCAAGCCGTCAGTGGGGCATCCGCCGATCCGTCACCCATACAATTGGGTGCGAGGCCCGCCTTCGTCGTCCGGTCGACCAGGAACGGGACCTAAATACGGCGCCAGCACAATACCGATCCCAGGTCCGCCGTGGAAGGTCGTGGTGCCGCCGGGCGCGTGTCCCGGTCCCATCGTGGTTCCAGGCGCACCGGGATGCAGGCCCATCGGCGGTCCGGACACTTGTCCGCCCGCAGGCATTCCAGCGCCCGGTTGAAACCGTGCCGTATGTCCGAACCCGGGCGGTGTGAGCTGGAGTTTCACCGTGCGTCCGGGCGGTGGCGCGTAAGGTGGCGCCCCGGCGAAATGCGTTCCCGGCGCAAAATGCGTCGGTCCTTGCGCGGCGGTGAATTGCGGAGGCGGTCCCATTCCGTGCCCGGGGGCGTTGGGCTGCGGATGCGCGCCCGCCACTTCCGACCAAAGGAAGGTTCCTTGCGGCGCCGGATGGTGAGGGGATGGGTGCGGTGCAGCGGATTGCGCGCCGGCGGCATCGCTCGGCGGCACGTGCAGCGTCATCGGCTGGGGAAGCGTCACTTCCCGCCGCACTCCGTCGGCTCCGATCGCCTCGAGGCGCGTGACCAGGCCGGTGGCGTCCTGCACGTGGAAAATGTACTGGGTCGAAGCGTCGTCTTTCGCGCCTTGCGGATCGTCCATGTTGCAATTCTCCCGTTTCGAATCACATGTCGGCCTGCGGCCCGCAGCCAGTTCGTGGTCACCGTTCGCGCCGCCCTTTGTGTTTTTCGCGCCGGGGGTGTCCGCGATTGCGACCGTCGCATGGAGGTATGATCGCCTGTGCCCGGCGGCAAGGGCGTAGCGAAGCGTCGGCGCCAAGGATTGCGGTGAACCAATTCGCCCCTCGAACACGGCTGGCAAATGGACTAACCTTGCACTGTTCAGCGGGGTCGAGTGCGCCAGTGTCGTCATCCGAGGAAAGAACCGGGCGCAGTTTTGTCGAGCGCCACGGGCTGTGGAGCGAGGAGCAGTTCGAGGCGGCGGCGCGCGCCGACAAGCTGATCGAGGAGCACGGGCTCGAAGTCGTGCGCCTGTCGTTTCCCGACCAGCATGGCATCCTGCGCGGCAAGACCGTGATGGCGGACGAGGCCATGCGCGCGATGCGCAATGGCTGTTCGATCACGACCACCCTTCTTGCCAAGGATACCGCGCACAAGACCGCCTTCCCGGTGTTCACCCCGGGCGGCGGCTTCGGCATGCCGGAGATGGAGGGCGGCGCCGATTTCGTCATGGTCGCCGACCCCACCACCTTCCGCGTGCTGCCGTGGGCGCCGCAGACCGGGTGGGCCTTGTGCGACATCTATTTCGGCCACGGCAGGCCGGTCCAGTTCTCGACCCGGCACCTCTACCGCAAGGCGCTCGCCAAGCTCGCGGACGCGGGCTTCGACTACATGGCCGGGCTCGAGGTCGAGTTCCACGTGTTCAAGCTCGACAATCCGCGCCTCGATCCGGCCGACGCCACCTGGCCGCCCGAGCCGCCGGACGTCAGCCTGCTCAGCCAGGGCTACGCCTATCTCACCGAAACGCGGTTCGATCAGCTCGAGCCCATTCTCGAAACCGTGCGGCGCGATCTTGTGGCGCTCGGTCTGCCTTTGCGTTCGGTCGAGATCGAGCTCGGGCCGAGCCAGTGCGAGTTCACCTTCCAGCCGCAGGTCGGGCTCGCGCCCGCCGACACCATGATGCTGTTCCGCAGCGCGGTGAAGCAGATCTGCCGGCGGCACGGCTATCTCGCCAGCTTCATGTGCCGCCCGAAGGTGGCCAATACGCTGTCGGCGGGCTGGCATCTGCACCAGTCGCTGCGCGACCGGCGCACGGACACCAACGCATTCGCGTCGGACCGGGAGGCGCTCGCGCCGATCGGGCGCTATTTCCTCGCCGGGCTGCTTGCGCATGCGCGCGCGGCTGCGGCATTCACCACGCCCACGATCAATGGCTACAAGCGCTACCGCAGCCACTCGCTTGCGCCCGATCGCGCGATCTGGGGACGCGACAACCGCGGCGTCATGGTCCGCGTCCTCGGCGGAGTGCGCGACGGGGCGACGCGGCTGGAGAACCGGGTGGGAGAGCCCGCAGCCAACCCCTATCTCTACATGGCCTCGCAGATCGTGACCGGGCTCGATGGCGTCGAGCGCATGCTCGATCCGGGTCCGTCGTCCGACACGCCCTACGAGAGCAAGGCGCCGCACCTGCCCAAGAACCTGGAGGAGGCCCTGTTGGCGCTGCGCCGCGATTCTTGCCTCGCCGACGGGTTTGGCCAGGGCTTCGTCGACTATTACGTCCGTATCAAGGAGGCAGAGCTCGCGCGCTACCACGCGGAGGTCACCGAGTGGGAGCAGCGGGAGTATCTCGAATTGTTCTAGCCACTCCTTGGGCATTCGTGAGCTGGACATGGCCACGTTTGTGAACGCGCTTGCCCTCTACGCCGCCGCGGGCGTCGTCACGGCGCTCGCCTTCGTGAGCTTCGGCGTCACGCGCGTGCAGACGAGAGCCGGTGTCGGTCGGCGCGCGCATCCTGCTGATTCCGGGCGCGGCGGTGCTGTGGCCGTGCGTGCTCGTGCGCTGGCTGAGGTCGTCGCGATGAGGCGCTTCCACCGCATCGCTCACCACGCGCTCTGGCCGGTGCTGGCGATCGCGCTCGCGCTCGGCGTGACCCTGGCGCTGGTGCTGCGCCCGCCGCCAGAACCCACGGCGCCGCCGGCGGTGGAGGCGCCCAGGTCATGAGCGGCGGCTACCGCGCGGTGCAATGGAACCGCAAGAAGCTGGCGTACGACGCCATCCTGATCGCCGTCGTCGTGCTCTACCTGGCCGGCTACACCGCGGTGTCCTACGCGATGGGGCGGCCCGAAGACCTGCCGGCGGCGATCGACGTGCGCATCCGCGCCACCGGCACCTGCGCCTTCATTATGCTGACCATCATCCTGTGCATCGGGCCGCTGGCGCGGCTCGATCCGCGCTTCCTGCCGCTGCTCTACAATCGCCGGCATTTCGGGGTGCTGACGTTCGTCGTCGCGCTGGTGCACGCGTTGTCCATGGTGCAGTGGTTCGCGGTGCAGGGCGTGCTGCCCGATCTCTACAAGGAACTCATGGACGTTTCGAACTACGGCAAGTTCATCGGATTCCCTTTCAAGATCATCGGTCTTGCCGCGCTCGCGGTGCTGTTCGTGCTGGCGGCGACCAGCCACGATTTCTGGCTCGCGTTCCTGGGGCCGGCGGTGTGGAAGGCCCTGCACATGGCGCTCTACGCCGCCTATGGGCTCGTGGTCATGCACGTCGCGCTCGGCATCATGCAGGACGACCGCAACCCGCTGATCGCGGCGATGGTGATCGCCGGGCTCGCCAGCGTAACGGTGCTGCATCTGCTTGCCGGCTGGCGCGAAAGCGCCGCCGACCGCGGCGCTGCCGCCGGTGCGGACGGCTGGCTCACGGTCGGACCGGCGCACGCCATTCCGGACAAGGGCGCGCGCATCGTGGCGGCGCCGGGCGGCGAGCGCATCGCGGTGTTTCGCGACGGCGCCAGGATCGGCGCGCTCTCCAATGTCTGCGCGCACCAGAACGGTCCGATCGGCGAGGGGCGCATCGTCGACGGCTGCGTCACCTGTCCGTGGCACGGCTATCAGTATCGCCTGGAGGACGGCTGTGCGCCGCCGCCCCACGGCGAGAAGCTCGCCACCTATCGCGTGCGCATGAACGGCGGCGTCGTCGAAGTCGATCCGCGCCCGTTGCCGCCCGGGACGCCGGCTGCGATCACCTGGCAATGATCCCTGCCGCATTACGCGGGCGGCGAGGCGCGCACCGCGCGCGCCGGCGTTAAGGTTAGCGCATCGTTGAGCGCAGTATTGGCGGGCGGATGCGCGTGCGAGCGCCGCCGGCACGTAACGATTTGGGCGGCGCGCCGCGTTTGCGGAATTGTTCCGCCACGACTTTCGCACATCCCGGCCCGCAAATTGACGCAGCGCATTGATTAAGCTCGCCGGTAAGGCAGCGCACATGCGTTCGATCGGGGCCGGGGGGCGTCGAGCGGGCTCGCACGCGGGCTGGAGGGGGGAACATGCGTTGCGCCATTGTCACGCTGGTCTCGTTGTTGTTTGTCGCGCCGGCAATGGCGGTGCCGCCGGGCCAGGGCGGGCCCGACAGCGTCGATGCGGTGACGCGCTGGATCGCCAATTATCGCAGCAAGCCCGATCCCGCCCGGCTGCCCGCGGCGGTGCGCTTGCTCAGCCAGGCGGGCGCCTTCAAGGACCCGGAGAGTTCCGGCGTTTACATCGGTTTCATCGCCGGCGTCATCGGCGCCAATCCGGCGCGCGCCGAGGCGCTGATCGCCAAGTCGCTGCCGATAGCGGCGGCCGATCACTGGGCGCTCGTTCGCGCGATCGCCTTTTCGGGGCTTCCCGACTGGCAGGACCTGCTGCGGAAATTCGCCGACCGCATGCCGACGCGCGAGGTGATGATCGAGAAATATCTCGCCGGCACGCTGCCGACCCTCCACGCGGTGCCGCTCGAGAAGAAGAAGGCGACGGCCTGGCAGACGGTGCGCGGCTATTTCGGCGGGGAGATGCCCGACCCCAACGAGGTGACGCTCGACGGCAGCCCGGAGCTGCTCGACACGCTGTGGGGCTACTATTTCGCGACCGGCGGCTACGGCCCGATCGCGCGCATCGTCTCCATGCTGCCGTGGTCGAAGGAGCGCGACAGCGTCGAGAAGCTCACCATCGGCGGCATGGCGAAGTACACGCTCGCCAGCAACGCCGCGCGCGACGCCGAGCTGCTGTCGATGCTCAAGTGGACGGCGAAGCACCAGCCCAAGGTGGTGACGGCGGTGCTCAACGAGGTGATCGAGGCGGCCGAGACCATGGACACCACGCGCGTGCGCAAGCAGGCGCTCGCCGCGATCGAGGACCTCAGGCGCAAGGGGCCGGGCTCGCAAGCGCGACATGCTCGACCTGGGGACAGGTCGGGCAGGGCGCCCTGGCGCTCGGCTGCATCCTCGCGGCCAGCACCGGGCAGGTCGCGCTCGGACTGCCGTGCGTGCTCGGTGGCGCGGCGTCCTCGGCGGCGCTGCATTACCTGGGCGGGCAGCAGTAGGGCTTGAGGGCCGGTGGCCGTGGCTGGGGGACTAGGATTCGAACCTAAATTCTCGGAGTCAGAAGTCCGATGTTCTACCATTGAACTATCCCCCAACAGCCGCGCGCAAGCATCCAGGACTTCACGTCAAATCGCACGAACGCACACGCCGTTGCCTGAAATGATTCATGCGGGCGCGCCGCCTGCGGCTTTGGCGGACAGGACATAAGCCACGCCACGCCATTGGGCAAGCGGACTGCGCCCGGCCGAAGCCCTCGGCTTGCTGACTTGGGTTCGCGCGTGTGGGCTGGGCTGGCTCGTACCGCGATGGCCGGTTCGCGTGCTGCCTCGCCCGCCGAGAGCGGCCTACGGCAGCGAGATGGCGATGAAGAAAATCACCCCCACCACGGCCACCGCAATCAGCACGCCGACGGTGATGTGATAGACGCGCTTGTATTCCGAGACCGGGCTGTCCGGGTCCTTGCTCTCCACCGCGACCACTTCCTCGATCGCCTCCTGCATCGCCTCTTCCTGCACGGCGACCTGCTCCGCCGGGGTCATCTGTTCCGGCGAGGCGGGCTGGTCGGGCTTGGCCGCTGGATTGCGCGAGGCCACGCGGGAGGCTGTCATTTGGGACCAATTCCTCGTTGGGTGTAGGTGACAACGCGGTCAGTGTTGCAAGAGTTCCATGGTCGGCAACCGAGCGCGGATCGGTCGCCGATGGGCCACCGGAAAGCAGGGGACCGATGGCCGCCGGTCGCCCCCTAGCGGGATGGCGCGCACAGCCTAGCCGGCCGGAAAGGGCCCGTGCGCCTGCGTCAAATGGCGACGGCCGTGCGGCCGGAAACGGATCGCGGCTCGGAGGCGCTGCGGCCGCTAGTCCGCCCGCTCCGGAGGTCAGATACCATGCCCCGGCCGCATTTTTCGGCCGCCCGCCGGCGCCCGCGACCCACGCAAGATCGCAAAAAAGGGTAGTCCGTCCATACGATTGCCACGATTGCTTTCTTGTTTTTTAACGGCGTCCTTTCTAGAAAGGACGAGTTGTTTGGGGGAATTCCGAGTTGACAGTGCGAGCGATCAAGTGGGCGCTGCTTGCGCTTGGCCTTGCTTGTCTGCCTGCGGCCCCGGCGGGCGCCAGCGCCTATGTGCTCGGCGACAGCCTGGGGCTCGGCATATCGCAGGCCGCCCGGCTCAAGAACCTGTCCAAGCTCAGCGTGCACATTCGCGGCCCCAAGGCGGTCGAGCAGTTCGCCCATACGCCGCCCGGCTCGACGGTCTTTCTCTCGCTCGGCACCAACGACGCCCATGGCAGCATCGCCCGGCTCGACAAGAGCATCGACGCCATCGTGCGGGCGGCCGAGCGCAAGAAAATCAAGCTGATCTGGATGGGCCCGCCCTGCATCCGGCAGTCCTGGGACACCCGGGCGCGGGATCTCGACGCCATCCTGCACGCGAAGCTCGCCAGCACGTCCGTGCACTACGTCAGCATGCGCGACGAGCGCATGTGCTCGGGGGATCTGCACGCGCGCGACGGCGTTCACCTGAAGATGACGGGCTACGCCCATATGTGGGAGAAGGCGCGCATGGCTGCCGGCTACGCGGTTGCCTCCGCCGATCCGTCGCAGGCGGTGATCCGGACCGGGTCCATCCAGGCTCGCCCTGCGAAGGTCGAGCGCATTCCGCTCCCCATTCCACGAAGACCCAGGCCATAAGCGGTAGGCCCGGCCATTCGGTCCGGCGCCGCCCATACCTTCCTCCAGATGAACCGGCCGAACCAAGCCTCAAGACCTGTCATGCGCAACGGTGACGGCGAGTCCCGGCCGCATTCGGCCAAGCCCGCCGCGCGCGCGGCGCTGGCGGGCGGCTGCTTCGCGCTCGCGGTCTGGCTGGCGGCTGCCGGCGTGGCGCATGCCCAGGAGGCGGCCAAGGCCAAGATCGCCTTCATCGGCGACTCGACCGCGGACGGCCTGTGGGGCGGGGTCACGCGGCTGGTTCCGCGCGAGCCCTGCCTGAAAGGCAACGTCGAGCTCGGCCGCTTCGGGAAGAACAGCACCGGTTTGACGCGGCCCGACCGGTTCAACTGGGCGGACGAGATCAAGAAGATCAGCGACAGCTTCAAGCCCAACCTGTTCGTGATGTCGCTCGGGCTCAACGACCGTCAGTCGGTGGTGCTGGGCGGCAAAGTCACGCTAGAGACCTCCTCGGACTATCCCGCCAAGTACAAGGAGCGGATCACGGCCGTCCTCAAAAGCGTCGCCGCCAGCAAGGCGCATCTGCTCTGGGTCGGGCTCCCCGCCATGCGCGATGCCGCGCCCGACCGCGATGCCCGCGACAAGAACGTGCTGTTCGCGGAAGCCATCCGCGAGTTCGGCGACCCGACCCTGCACTACGTCTCGCCCTGGCGCCTGAGCGGATCGGGCGACGACAAGTTCGCGTCCTACGGCCCCGATCCGAGCGGCAAGATCATCCAGATTCGGGCCTCCGACGGGGAGCATTTTACCCCGGCCGGAGAATTGCTTGTTGCCGCCTATCTCTTGCCCAAAATCATTGCGACCCTCGTCGCTAGCGGCGTGAAATTCGGGGAATCGTGCGCCAGCTAGGGGGAAGCCCGTAATGCGACTTGGGGGGGTGGGGGCTACCGTGCTTCTGGCCGGCGCAATGGGCGCGGCTGGGCTTTATGCCTCGTGGGACGCGGTTTCCGCCGTTCTCAACCCCGAACCGGTCCTGGCGGGCGTGCGCAAGCCGCTGTTTCCCGAGCAGGCGCCCGCGGTCGCGTCCGCGCCGACGCCCGCCCAGCACAGCGACGCGCGCGAGCGGCTGCGGGTCGCGCTTCATGGCAATTTGGCGGCGGAAGCCCCGCTCGACCCTCCCGCGGCGGTCAAGCGCGCCGCGGTCGAGAGCAATCCGCCGGTCGACAAGGACGACAGCTCGGTTGCGGTCGACACCGACGAGGATGCCGACGTCACGCCCACCCTCGAGGGACGGGCCAAGGCTCCGTTCGGCAAGCGCGGGCTGGTCATTCTGCAGATCGGCGACAGCCACACCGCGGCCGATTTCCTGACCGGGGAACTGCGCCGCCGGTTGCAGGCGCGCTACGGACGCGGCGCGCCCGGATACATCACGGCCGGCCGTCCCCATATCGGCGTGCGCTCATCCTCGCTCAAGATCACGGCGTCCAGCGGCTGGACCTACAAGTCGCTGCAGCGGCCGGATGCGGTGCCGGCGGAATTCTGGCTCTCCGGCTACAACGCGATCGCGTCGGCGGCCGGCGAGGTCATGACCTTCACCTCCGACCGGCCGCAACAGTTCGAGATGATCGAGCTCGAAGTGCTGCGCCAGCCCGGCGGCGGCTCGATCGACGTCAAGCTCGATGGCGTGATCGAGACCACCTACAACCTCGCATCGCCGAAGGTCGAGCCGGTCGTGATCCGCCTCGTGCCGGCGCGCGGCGCGACCGACAAGGTGCGCGAACTGTCGATCAAGACCGCGAGCCAGGGCCACGTCAGCCTCGCCAGCGTCGCGATCTACAACAAGCACAGCGGCGTGACCTACAACAGCATCGGCTATCCCGGCGCGCAGGCGAGCCTGGTCAACAAGTTCAGCAACCGGCTGTTCGCCAACGACCTCATGCGCATCAATCCGCAGATCGTCGTTCTGTCGTTCGGCACCAACGAAGCGTCGAACGAGAAGCTCGATCTCGCGGTCTACGCCAAGAGCTATGAGCGCATCGTCGAAAAGATCAAGTCGGTGCTTCCCGGCGTGGTCATCGTCGTGATCGGGCCGCCCGATTCACGAACTGCCGAGCCTGCGGCAAGGGCAAGGCGCGCGCCGCGCCCAGCCGCGCCGCGCGGCAACGGCGCCCCGGGCGCGTCCGACTGCGCCTGGCGCACGCCGCCGCGGCTCGCGCAGGTGCGCGAAGTCCAGCGCGAGATTGCCGAGCCGCCAAGGCCTCGTATATTGGAACTGGGCCTCGATCATGCCGTCGCGAGTGCGGCGCGCATCGCTGGGCGACTGCGTCACCGCAGCTGATGGCCAAGGATCATGTGCATTTCACCATCGAGGGCTACAAGAAGAGCGCCGATCAGTTCCTGCGACACGCTGATCCCCGTGATCGAGAAAGTGCGGATCGGGGCCAATGTTATTTCCCAACAATTGAGTTTGCGATTTTCTTTGCGCTTCGTCTTTCCTGTCACCTGGCTCCTGAACGATCACAACACGGCGAAGAAGTGGTTTCTGGTCGCGGTCAGCTATTTCTTCTACGCGTTCTGGCGGGCCGACTTCACGCTGATTCTGCTGACCAGTTCGGTCGCCAATTTCTGTCTGGCGCTCGTGCTCGGGCGCATGGCCGACGGCCGCGCCCGGCTCGCCATGCTGTGGCTCGGCATCGTCTTCAATCTGAGCGTCCTCGGCGCCTTCAAGTACTACAATTTCTTCGCCGCCTCGGCGATGAACGCCGCGCACGAGCTCGGGTGGACGCTCGACATTCCGTTCTTCGAGGTCGGACTGCCGATCGCGATCTCGTTCCTGACCTTTCACGCGCTGTCCTACGTCATCGACGTCTATCATCGCAAAATCGAGCCGACCCGGTCGCTGGTCGACATCCTGCTCTACATCAGCTTCTTCCCCCACCTGATCGCCGGCCCGATCGTGCGCGCCAAGGCGTTCCTCGAGCAGACGGTCCGCCGCTCGGACCCCAAGGACATCCGGCTCGGCCTGAGCGTCTTCCTGATCGTCGGCGGCCTGTTCAAGAAGGTGATCGTCGCGAACTATCTGTCGACCGATTTCGTCGATGGCGTGTTTCGCAGCCCGGCCGACTACTCCCGGCTCGATCTTGCTGCTCGGCATGTACGCCTACGCGCTGCAGATCTATTGCGACTTCTCCGCCTATACCGACATCGCGATCGGGATCGCGAACCTGCTCGGCTATCAGTTCCCGCAGAACTTCAACCAGCCCTATCGCGCGCTCTCGGTGCAGGATTTCTGGCGCCGCTGGCACATCACGCTGTCGACCTGGCTGCGCGACTATCTCTACATCCCGCTCGGCGGCAACCGCGGCGGCAGCATCCTGACCTATCGCAACATCCTGGTCACGATGACGCTCGGCGGGCTCTGGCACGGCGCCAGCGTCAATTTCGTGATCTGGGGCATCCTGCACGGCGCGGCGCTGGTGATCGAACGCATGCTGGGCGTGACGGGAGAGGGCGGTCACCGGCGCATTCCGCCGGCGATCTCATGGTTCATCACGTTCCATTTCGTCTGCATCACCTGGGTGTTCTTCCGCTCGCCCACGCTCGAGGGGGCGCAGACCTATCTGAGCACGCTGGTCTCCGGCGACGTGATCTTCAGCACCACCGTGACGCCGCTCGTCGTCGCCATGCTGGTGCTCGGCGCGCTGACCCAGATCATCCCGCAGCCGGTGGTTCGAGCAATCTCGAGCTTCGCTACGACCGCGCCTCGCTCGCCGGTGAAGGTCGCGGTGCCGTTCGTGGTGATCTTCCTGGTCGCGGTTGCGGCGCCGGGCGGCGTTCCGCCGTTCATCTATTTCCAGTTCTAGGAGCGCAGCGATGCCGTTAGGCGATCCCGACCACGTTCCGCCCGGCCCCGGCGAGCCGCTGCGGCGCCCGCTCATGACCACGTCGGTGGTGATCTATGGGACGCTCGTTCTGCTGGCGCTCACCGTGCCGCGCGGGCTGGTCAACTGGAGCAGGAACTTCGAGCCGAACGCCGTGCAGGACATCTCGCTCCGCAACGCGGAGGCGATCCAGACGGTGTCGCAGCGGGTCGGGCTGGACTGGCCCTATCGCAAAGGGCGCGAGCAGTTCCTCAAGGCCACCGGCAAGCGCGACGATTGACGCGCGCGGCCGCGCCTGCGGCTAAGGCTTGACCAGTTCGCGCGCGCGCTCGACGATCGGTTTGGGCATGGCGTAGATCTTCCCCACCAGCTCCTGCACCTTCTCGCCCGACGACGGCGCGATATCGATGCGCGCCTTCTCGGCATCCGCCAGGAAATCCTTGTCCTTGAAGGTCGCGGTGAAGGCTGAGCGCAAGATCGCGATCCGGTCGGCCGGTACGCCCGGCGGCGCGAGATAGGGCCGTCCGAACACCTGCTGGCTGATGATGAGCTCGACCGCTTTGCGGTCGTCGGCGCTCTTGACGTATTTCCAGATTTCCGGAACGCCGAGCCTGGTGAGTTCCGGCTCCGGCTCCAGGTTCACCTGCGCAAGGATGTTCACGGTCTTGTCGCGAATCCAGTTCGGCCGCTGCGACTTGAGGCTCGACCAGTCGAGCCGCACAGGCCGTCGACCTCGCCGCGCTCCATGGCGAGCTGAATGTCGGCGGTGCCCTTGTAGCCGGCCACCACCTCGAACATGGCGCCCGCGCTCTTGCGATGCATGTTGGCGTAGTCGCGGGTCGAAGCGCCCGCCGCGCTCGCGCCCATGATGGTCTTCTGTTTCTGGGCGTCCTCGAAGCTCTTGATCTTGGACTTTTGCGACGTGATGCACACGCGCGTGGCGCTGTCGCCGCTGCCGAGATACTGGAATTTGGTCGGATCGGACTGACCCTGGCTTTTCTCGTCGAGCAGGGGGGCGATGATCAGGCCGGGAAAGACCGCGCCGATGACCGTGCCGTCCTTCGCGGCGACCGAATAGAGGAAGGAGCCCGCCCGTCCGCTGCCTGCGCCCGGCTGGTTCTTGGGCACGATGGTCGGATTGCCCGGGATGAAGCGGGCAAGGTGCCGCGCGATGGTGCGCGCATAGATGTCGTAGCCGCCGCCGACGTCGCTGCCGATCACGAAATCGATGGTCTTGCCGGCATAGAAATCGGCGGCTCGTGCCGCGTTCGCCGAAAGAATCGCGGCCAGCGTTGCGGCGGCTAACGCAAGGCCGGCGCGCTGTGGTCTGGAATGCATGGTCGGCTCTGCCCTTGTTGCGGGCGCCATCCTACACGCAAGCGCAAAGCCGGGGCGAGAGGATCGCGCGGCCGTTCAGGCGGTGCGCCGGCCGGACATGCCGAAGCCGACGGTGGCGATCGAGAGCAGCGCGCAGCAGGCCATGAAGAAGAAGATCTCGCGCGGATAGCCGTGGTCGAGCATCTGGCCGAAGATGATCGGCGACACGATGCCGGCGATGTGGAAGCCGGTGGAGACGAAGCCGAACACCCGGCCATAGGCGCCGGGCGGCGTCACCGAGCGCACGATCATGTCGCGCGAGGGCATGGTCAGGCCGGTGAAGAACCCGACGCGCCGACATCAGCAGCGATCAGCACCAGCGCGCCGGGAAGTCGATCGAGGCCGACCAGCACGCAGACGATCGCCGTTGCACAGCAGGCCGATCGCGGCGACCAGGCCGTGGCGCGAGGTGCAGCCGGTGAGCACGCCGCCGACCAGCACGCCGACCGCGCTCATGATCAGGAGCCCGGTCAGCGCGGTGTTGGCGACCGCCACCGGCGTGCCGTGCAGCGCGCCGAGCGTCGACCACGAGGTAGTTGTTGAGCCCGCCGCCCGACATCGAGAGCAGGATGAAGAACACGAGGTTGAGCAGGATCGGCGGCGACGAGCAGGAGCCGCCAGCCGTCGAGCGGCGCGTCGGCCGGCCTCGTCCTTGCGCGTCTTCGTCGACGGGCTTGACGGCTCCGGCGGCTCGCGCGGTCAGCAGAACAGACGACCGCGGCGACGACGCCGAGCGCGGCGGCGCCGAGGAAGGCGCCGCGCCAGCCCACGACGGCTCTGCAGAATAGACAGCGTCGCCGGCGCGGCCGCGTTGCCGATCATGCCGGAGAAGGTGTGGTAGGAGAACACGCGTCCGGCGCGCTCGGCCGGGACGTGCCGCCCGACAGCAGCGCGTAGTCGGCCGGGTGATAGACGGTGTTGCCGAGGCCCAGCGACCGCGAACATCGCGACGAACACCCAGAACGAGTTGACCAGGCCCGCGACCGCGAACGCGACGGCGCCGAGCAGCAGGCCCGCGATCAGCATGATGCGCGCGCTCGACGCGGTCGACCAGGAAGCCGGCCGGCGTCTGCATCACCGTCGAGACGACGTTGAAGGCGGTGAGCGCGAGCCCGAGCTCGGTATAGCTCACGCCGAAGTCCTCGCGCACGAACATGAACAGCGGCGCCAGCAGCAGCATGTAGTAGTGGCTGACGAAATGCGCGAAGCACACGCTGGCGACGAGCCGTCGTCTCGCTGCGCGCGCGTCGCCGCGAAGCGGAAGTTCGACGGCCTGGGTCATTGTTGCCTTCTTGTTGCGGCTTGCTTGCGGTCGCTCAGGCCGACCGTGGCGGCGCTCGCCGCGCCGGATCGCCTGCCAGACGCGGTGGGGCGTCGCCGGCATGTCGATGTGGCGGATGCCGTAGTCGGACAGCGCGTCGACGACCGCGTTCATGATCGAGGTCAGCGAGCCGGCGCAGCCGGCTTCGCCGCAGCCCTTGACGCCGAGCGGATTGGTCTTGGCCGGCACCGGATGGTTGACGACGGCGAACATCGGCGCATCGACCGCGCGCGGCATGCGCGTAGTCCATGAACGAGCCGGTGAGGAGCTGGCCGTCGGCGTCGTAGACCGTCATCTCCATCAGCGCCTGGCCGATGCCCTGCACCACGCCGCCGTGCAGCTGGCCCTCGACGATCATCGGATTGATGACGGTGCCGAAATCGTTGACCGCGGAATATTTCACCACCTCGATCGACGCCGGTCTCCGGATCGATCTCGACCTCGCAGACGTGGCAGCCGTTGGGATAGGTCGGAGGCGCCCGGGCCGTCGCTGACGTGGCTCACGTCGAGCGAGGTCGGCACGCCCTCCGGCAGGTTGATGCCGGCGCGCAGCTTCTCGGCCAGCTCCATGATGCCGATCGCGCGGTCGGTGCCGGCGATGACGAAGCGGCCGTTCGCGAATTCGATGTCGGCGGCGGCGGCTTCGAGCACATGCGAGGCGATCTGCTTGCCCTGCTCGATCACCTTGGCGGCGGCTTCGACGATGCGCGGTGCCGCTGTGCATGATCGACTTCGAGCCGCCGGTGCCGCCGCCGATCGATCAGCTGGTCGCTGTCGCCCTGCATCAGCCGGATGCTTGCTCGAACGGAACGCCGAGCTTCTCGCGCAGCACCTGCGCGAACGGCGCGGCATGGCCCTTGCCGAAATCGAGCGTGCCGGTGATGATCGTCACGCTGCCGTCGGCCTCGAAGCGGATGCCGCCCATCTCCTTCGACGGCGGCGCGGTGACTTCGAGAAGCTGCCGATGCCGAGCCCGCGCAGCTTGCCGCGCTTGCGGCTCTCGCGCTTGCGCTTGGCGAAGCCCTTGGCGTCGGCGGCCTCGAGCGCCTGCTTGAGCACGGCCGGGAAGTCGCCGCTGTCGTAGTTGCTGCCCGACGCGGCCTTGAACGGCAGCTCGCGCGGCTTGATCTGGTTGCGCCGGCGCAGCTCGAGCCGGTCGATCTCCATCTCGGCGGCGGCGGTGTCGATCAGCCGCTCCATGTAGTAGTTGCCCTCCGGCCGGCCGGCGCCGCGATAGGCCGAGACGTGCGTGGTGTTGGTGAACACGCACTTGGTCGAGACTTCGATCAGCGGCGTGCGGTAGACGCTCTGCACGTTCTTGACCGCATTCTGGGTCGAGGGCATCGGCGCCGACATTGGCGAGGAAGCCGCCCATATTGCCGAAGCTCGTCAGCCGCACCGCGAGGAAATGTGCCGTCGGCGTCGAGCGCGAGCTCGGCGGTGACCTCGTGGTCGCGGCCGTGGCTGTCGGAGACGAAGCTGCCGGAGCGCTCGTCGGTCCATTTCACCGGACGGCCGAGCGCGCGCGCCGCATGCAGCACGCAGACATATTCGGGATAGACGGCGCGCCTTCATGCCGAACGAGCCGCCGACATTGCCGGTGAGGACGCGCACCTGCTTGGGCTCGACGTTCGAGGATGTCGCGCGATGTTGCCGCTTCATGCCGAACACGCCCTGGCGTCGGCGCATGCAGCGTGAAGCGGCCGCTCTCGGGTCGTATTCGCCGACCGCCGCGCGCGGCTCCATCGCGTTGACCACCACGCGGCTGTTGACGAGCTTGAGCGTCGGTGACATGCGCGGCCTTGGCGAAGGCGGCCGCGACCTGCTCGGTGTCGCCGTAGTGATAGTCGAGCGCGACATTGTCCGGCACGTCGTCGTAGAGCTGCGGCGCGTCCGGGCTGCGCGGCCTCGCTCGCGGATCGGTGACCGCCGGCAGCGGCTCGATGTCGACCTCGACCGCTTCGGCGGCGTCCTTCGCCTGCGGCGAGCGTCTCCGCGACCACGCACGCGACCGGATCGCCGACGAAGCGCACCTTGTCGGTCGCGCAGCGCGTGGCGCGGCGGCTTCTTCATCTCGCGAGCCGTCGCGGTTCTTGAACGGCACGATGCATTTGAGCGTGCCGTAGGCCGGCGAGATCGGCGCCGGTATAGACGCCGAGCACGCCCGGCATCTCGCGCGCGGCGTCGGTGTCGATCGCCGTTGATGACGCCATGGGCGTGGCGGCTGCGCACCATCACCGCATAGGCCTGGCCGGGCGAGCTCGACGTCGTCGGTGTAGCGGCCCTCGCCGCGCACCAGGGTCGGGTCCTCGGTGCGCAGGCACCGGCTGGCCGACGCCGAATTTCGTCAGCGGCGAGGCTCTGGGGGTCGTTTTGCAGATTCATGAGCGGCAGCCTTCGTCAATCGATCGCCCGCGAGCCGGCTGCGGCTGCGGGCTCCGAGGCGCTCTCCGTCGCGAATGCGGGCGATCGGCGGCGTGAACGGGAGCGACGGGCCGGCCTTGAGATAACGGAGGCAAGCCCGCTTCGACAAGGACATTCTGGCGACGCCATGCGCCGGGCGCGCATCTGTTGCGCGCAGCCGCCCGCGCTGTTACACTCGCCCCGATTTGACTTTGGACATCGCCGCGCGCGTCGAGCCGGGAGGGCTCCGGCGCGGCAGGAAGGCATTCGATGAGCGACGAGGCCCGGGCGAACCGGGGGCCTCGACCCCGCGCGTGACCGGGCGCCGCGACGGCGGTCCCGGTGGGGTCGGCGGTCACCGTACGGCTATCCGCGCTACGACGGCGGCGTCCGGCGCAGGCGGCGCGCGACCTATGCCGCGCTCGATCTCGGCACCAACAATTGCCGGCTGCTGGTCGCGCGCCCGACCGGCGACGGCTTCCGCGTCATCGACGCGTTCTCCCGCATCATCCGGCTGGGCGAGGGGATCTCGGCCTCCGGCCGCATCAGCGAGCCGGCGATCGCGCGCGCGGTCGAGGCGCTCGGCATCTGCCGCGACAAGATGCGCAACCGCGGCGTCACCCGCGCGCGCCTGATCGCGACCGAGGCCTGCCGCGCGGCCGAGAACGGCGGCGACTTCCGCGCCCGCATCGCCGACGAGGTCGGGCTCGAGCTCGAGATCGTCGACCGCGAGACCGAGGCGACGCTGGCCGCCACCGGCTGCACGCCGCTGGTCGATCCCGACGCCGAAGGCGTGATCCTGTTCGACATCGGCGGCGGCTCCTCCGAGCTGGTGCGGCTCGGCCGCTCGGCGCCGTGCCGGCGCGGGCCGCCGCTGCCGGAGATCAAGGCCTGGGTCTCGCTGCCGGTCGGCGTGGTGACGCTGGCCGAGCGCCACGGCGGCATCGACGTCACGCCGCGAGATCTACGAGGCGATGATCGCGGAGGTGGCGGCGCATCGTCGCGCCGCTTCGTCGCCGAGCACGGCTGCCGGCGGCATCGACGCGCATGCACCTGCTCGGCACGTCCGGCACGGTGACGACCATCGCCGGCGTGCATCTCGATCTGAAGCGCTACGACCGCCGCCGCGTCGACGGCTGCTGGATGAGCGACGACGAGGTGACCGCGCGTGGTCGAGCGGCTGCTGGCGATGAGCTACGAGGAGCGCGTCGCCAATCCCTGCATCGGCGCCGAGCGCGCCGATCTCGTGCTCGCCGGCTGCGCCATCCTCGAAGCGATCCGCCGCGCCTTTCCGTGCCGGCGGCTGCGCGTCGCCGACCGCGGGCTGCGCGAGGGCATGCTGGTGCAGATGATGCGCGCCGACGGCGTCTGGGGCGACGGCGGCGGCGGCGCGCGATGCGCCGTGACGACGCGCGGCGGCGGGCGCGACCTCAAGGTGCGGGTGAAGACCGGCAAGAGCCGCTCGCTGTCGTCCAAGCTCTGGCTCGAGCGCCAGCTCAACGATCCCTATGTGGCGCGCGCCAAGCGCGAAGGCTATCGCTCGCGCGCCGCCTACAAGCTGATCGAGATCGACGACAAGCATCGCCTGCTCAAGCCCGGCGCGCGCGTGGTCGATCTCGGCGCCGCGCCCGGCGGCTGGAGCCAGATCGCGGCGAAGCGCGTCGGCGCCGCGCGAGGGCAAGGGCCGCGTGGTCGCGATCGACATCCTCGACATGGCCGCCGATCCCCGGCGTCGATTTCCTGCAGCTCGATTTTCTCGATCCGAGCGGCGCCGGACAAGCTCAAGGCGCTGCTCGGCGGCCCGGCCGACGTGGTGCTCTCCGACATGGCGGCGAACGCCACCGGCCACCGCAAGACCGATCATCTGCAGGATCATGGCGCTGGTCGAGGCGGCGGCCGAATTCGCCGCGCGAGGTGCTGGCGCCCGGCGGCGCGTTCCTCGGCAAGGTGCTGCAGGGCGGCACCGAGGCGGCGCTGCTCGCCACGCTCAAGCGCGATTTCGCGAGCGTGAAGCACGTCAAGCCGGCGGCGAGCCGCGCGGATTCGGCCGAGCTTTATCTGCTGGCGACGGGATTTCGCGGACGGGCTGTCATGCCTGCGCAAGCAGGCATCCGGTAAACTCGGTGCCAGGGCAATCGGAGTGCGCAATCCGGCACTACTAACTCGACGCGCGCGTCAGCCGGGCGGCCAGATGGCGGTGCTTGCTGGTTTCCGGCTCTCGTGCGCCGGGCTGACGCCCGGCGCGCTCGGCCGGAATGACAACCGAAATCGCTCACCCCAGCTTCTGATCGGCCGCTTCGGTCGGGGTGGGCGGAGGGCCGGGCGAGCGGCGCGCGAGCTCGGCGCCGGCGTCGGCCGGCATGCGCGCAAAGATCAGGCACGCGCTGCCGGCGATCACCGCGATGACGAGATAGGCGGGCTGGAAATCGGCGGCGGTGATGACCGAACGTCCGTGCCACCACAAGGTCAGGTCGACCGCCAGCGCACCGATGGCGACACCTATCGAAATCGATACCTGTTGGCCGACCGCCACCAGCGAGGTGGCGCGGCTCATGACGCGGTTGTCGACGTCGGCATAGGCGATGGTGTTGATGCAGGTGAATTCGAGCGAGCGGAAGAAGCCGCCGACCACCAGCACGCCGACGATCCAGGCAAAGGGCACTCCCGGCGTGAAGGTGGCGCAGGCCGCCACCATGGCGGCGCTGATCAGCGCATTCACGGTCAGCACATGGCGAAAGCCGAAGCGCCGCAGGATGAGCGGTACGACCGTCTTCATGCCCATGGCGCCGACCACGTTGGAGAGCGTGATCAGGCCCGACTGGAACGGCGTGAGCCCGAAGCCGAGCTGAAGGAGCAGCGGCAGCAGAAACGGCATCGCCCCGATGCCGCAGCGATAGACGAAGCCGCCCAGCACGGCGGCGCGCATGGTCGGGATCGCGAGCAGCGCGAGATCGAGCACCGGCGCGGGCGTGCGCCGCGCATGCCGAACGTAGGCGAAGCTCGAAACCGCGCCGGCCGCGATGAGGGCTATCACCACGCCGGTCGGCAGGAAATTGAGCCCGAGTATCGAGCCGCCGAATACCAGCCCGCCGATGCCGATCCCGGCCAGCAGCATCCCGACCGGATCGAACGGGTCGGGCGCTTCCGCCCGCACGTCCTCGATGAACAGGGTCGCCAGCACGATGCCGATCAGCCCGATCGGGATGTTGATGAGGAAGATCCAGTGCCATGAGAAAAAGGTCGTGATGAAGCCGCCGACCGGCGGCCCGAGCAGCGGCCCGATCATCGCCGGCATCGTGACCCAGATCATGGCGTTGATCAGTTCGCGCCGGTCGACGCTGCGCACCAGGATCAGGCGCGCGACCGGCGTCATCATCGCCCCGCCCATGCCCTCGACGATGCGGGCGGCCACGAATTGGGGGAGCGAGCCGGACAGCGCGCAGCCGATCGAACCCAGCATGAACACCGCGATCGCTGCGCGGAACACCGTGCGCGCGCCGAAGCGGTCGGCGGTCCAGCCGCTCACCGGGATGAACACCGCCAGCGACAGTAGGTAGGAGGTGACCGCGAGCTTGAGCGCGAGCGGGTTGGTGCCGATGTCGGCGGCGATCGCCGGCAGCGAGGTCGCGATCACGGTCGAGTCCATGTTCTCCATGAACAGGGCGACCGCCACGATCAGCGGCACGATGCGCTTTGCGGGCATGGACTGTGATAGCGGGTGGGGCGGTGCGGCGGCAATCGCGTCTGGCACGCTAGCAGCAATGTCGTGCGGTCAGGGCCGGCGGGCATTGCGCGCGGCCGGACGAGGACCAGGGCGCGTACTCGTCAATCGCGACCCGAACGCCGTCCCGACCGGCCGTCGCGGCCGATCAGTTGACCTTGATGTGATTGGCTTCGACGATCTGCTTCCAGTGCACGATCTCGTCCTCGATCTGCCGCCGCATCCCCTCGGGCGTCGTCGGCATGCCGATGTTGCCGCCTTCCTTGAGCCTCTGCTCGACGTCCGGGAGAACCAGAGCGCGGTCGATCTCGGCGTTCAGGCGATCGACGATCGGCTGCGGCGTGTGCGGGGCCGCCGCCATGCCGAGCCAGGACATGTACTGCACCCCGGGCAGCGTATCGGCAACGGTCGGCGCGTCCGGCATCAGCGGATAGCGGACCGGCGATGTCAGCGCGAGCGCCCGGAACTGGCCGGTGGCGATGCGCGGGAAACCGGAGGTCGCGGGCTCCAGCATCACGTCTACCCGCCCGGCGAGGACATCGGTGACGGCCGCCGGCGACCCGCGGTAGGAGATCGGCACCATGTCGACCCCGGCCTTCATTCCGACCCAGGTGCCGATGAGATGATAGACCGCGCCGAGCGAGGTGATCACATAGCTGAGCTTGCCGGGCTGCGCCTTCGCGCGCGCCAACATGTCCGGGAACGACTTGATGGGAAAATCCTTCGGAACCGAGAATACGAACGGATACGAGCAGACCATGGTGATGCAGGCAAACGTGCTGTCCCCGTCGAACGGGAATTTTCCGACCGCCGCGCCGCTGGCGTAGCCGGCCGTCAGCAGGGTCATGATGTAGCCGTCGGGCGGGGCGCGCGAGACGATGGCGGCGGCGATTCCGCCGCCGCCCCCGGTATTGTTCTCGATCGTGATCGACTGGCCGAGCGGTCCGGCCATCTTGTCGGCGAGCAATCGGCTGATGATGTCGGGGCTGCCGCCCGGAGAAGTGCCCACCAAAATGCGCAGCGGGCGCTGCGGCCAGTTCTGCTGGGCGCGCACGGGCAGCGCCGAGCCTGCGGCAACGGCGGCGGAGAGTGCTAGCGTCCGGCGGCGAGTGAGCAGCACAGCGTTCCTCCCCTGAGGGTATTGGCGGTGTCGATTTTTCCGGCTTTGGCACGGCGACGTTAGCAGGGATCCGGGGGCGCTGAAAACAACGCCGCGCCGGTCGCTCGCGCCCAGCCTGGCGACGCACCACCGCGTCGTGCCGCCTGAGATCGCCGGCGCGATGTCATTCCGGCCGAGCGCGCCGGGCGTGAGCCGGGCGTGCAAGTGCCGGAATCCTGTGCACTGCGAGATTTGATCCAGCCGCACGACCGTGCCTCCAGCGAACGAGGGGCTTGGGCGTTGCCAAAAGCCCCAGCATCTTGGTTACTGGATCGCCGCTTTCGCGGCGATGGCACCGAGAATGCGGCGCTGATATTGGTCCGAACGGGCAGCAGCCGCGGGTAGCGGGCCGGAAATGCAAATACCGGCTTGGAAACGGGCGGGAAAATTCGCAAACTCCCGCCTTCGGCAACACCGCTTTGGACCCATCGCAATGACCCAGGATGTGAAACTTTCATTCAGCCATGTTGGACTGTTCGTGACCGATTTGGAGAAGATGGTCGATTTTTACACACGCCACCTCGGCCTCGTTGTCTCCGACCGCGAGAAAAGGCCCGACGGGTCCGAGATTGCATTCCTCACGGGCGATCCGCGCGAGCACCATCAGATCGTGTTCGCGTCCGGACGCCCGGCCGATCTGCAATACAACATGATCCAGCAGATTTCCTTCCGGGCCCAATCGTTGTCGGGTTTGCGCGAGGTCTACAACAAGCTGAAGAAGGAACCGATCGTAGAACTGGGACCGGTGACGCACGGCAACGCCATCTCATGCTACTTCCGCGATCCGGAGGGAAACCGGCTCGAGGTGTTCATCGACATGCCCTGGCATGTGCCGCAGCCGTTCCGCATTCCGCTCGAAATGGGCCGGTCGGACGAGCAACTCCTGTCGTTTGTCGAGGACAGCGTGCGTTCCCAAGCCGGTTTCGTTTCACGGGCGGAATGGAGCGCTGATATGGCGAAGAAAATTCAACACTCGGACGGGCATTAGACTGCGCTCCCGATCGCGGACGCGCTCAAGTTGGCGCTTGTGCGGGGAGGGCGGGCATTGTGCGGGGGCAAAGGCACCCTAAATCTAGCGCAAACCCGGCACGGAGGCCGCAGCCCATGATTTACCTCCTCGCAGTTCTCATCCCGCCGCTCGGTCTCCTGCTGAACGGCCAGCCGATTTCGGCCATCCTCAACCTGATCCTGATCGTGCCCTGCATCATCTTCGGGCTGATCTTGCCGGTGCTGTTCCTGGTGCCCTCGCTGCACGGCGTCATCGCGGTCCACATGAAGCGCGAGGATCGCAAGCACCGCGAGCTGGTCGACGCCATCGAAAAGCACGGGCCGCCGCCCGGCTGGCGGCCGTGAACGGCCGCGGCTACGCCGTTGTCTTCTTTCGGTGGATTTCCGCGCCGTCCCTAGGATTCGCCGGAAAGCCGTGCTATCCACCGGCGCCAACCCAAAGGCCGTCGAGTCGCGCGCGGACGCCGTGTTTCGCCGCAAAAGCCGGGTATTAGCCCGGCCATCGACGGTACCGCCGAGCAAGCCCATGAGCCGGGCGACTGGAGTTGGCGATGGATGTGAAATCCAACGGTAGCCTGCCCGAGGCGCTCACGTTCGACGATGTCCTGCTCAAGCCGGGCCTGTCGGAGCTGATGCCGTCCGACGCCGATATCCGCTCGCGCGTGACCCGCGCCATCCCGCTCAACATCCCGATCATCGCCTCGGCCATGGACACGGTGACCGAGGTCAAGATGGCGATCGCCATGGCGCAGGCCGGCGGCATCGGGGTGATCCACCGCAATCTCGAGCCCGAGGAGCAGGCCGCCCAGGTCCGCCAGGTGAAGAAATTCGAGTCCGGCATGGTGGTCAACCCGGTCACCATCCATCCCGACGCCACGCTCGCCGATGCGCTGACGCTGATGCAGACCAACGGCATCTCCGGCATTCCGGTGGTCGAGGGCGGCGGCAACGGCCAGGCCGGCAAGCTGGTCGGCATCCTGACCAACCGCGACGTGCGCTTCGCCACCGATCCGCGCCAGAAGGTCTCCGAGCTGATGACCAAGGAACGGCCTCGTCACCGTGCGCGAGGGCGTCGGCGCAGGACGAGGCCAAGCGCCTGCTGCATCAGCACCGGATCGAGAAGCTGCTGGTGGTCGACGAGCAATATCGCTGCGTCGGCCTGATCACGGTGAAGGACATCGAGAAGGCGGTCGCCAATCCGCACGCCTGCAAGGACGAGCAGGGCCGGCTGCGGGTCGCGGCCGCGACCACGTGGGCGACAAGGGCTTCGTCCGCACCGAGCGGCTGATCGAGGCGGGCGTCGACCTGGTGGTGGTCGACACCGCGCACGGCCATTCGCGCGCTGTGCTCGATGCCGTCACCCGCATCAAGCGGCTGTCGAACGCGGTGCAGGTGGTGGCCGGCAATATCGCCACCGCCGAGGGCGCCAAGGCGCTGATCGATTCCGGCGCCGACGCCATCAAGGTCGGCATCGGGCCGGGCTCGATCTGCACCACGCGCATCGTCGCCGGCGTCGGCGTGCCGCAGCTCACCGCCATCATGGACGCGGTCGCGGTCGCGCGCGACAGCGACACGCCGGTGATCGCCGACGGCGGCATCAAGTATTCCGGCGATCTCGCCAAGGCGCTCGCCGCCGGCGCCGACTGCGCCATGGTCGGCTCGCTGCTCGCCGGCACCGACGAGACGCCGGGCGAGGTGTTTCTCTATCAGGGCCGCTCCTACAAGACCTATCGCGGCATGGGCTCGGTCGGCGCCATGGCGCGCGGCTCGGCCGACCGCTATTTCCAGCAGGACATCAAGGACACGCTCAAGCTGGTGCCGGAAGGGCGTCGAGGGCCAGGTGCCCTACAAGGGCGCGGCCGCGACCGTGCTGCATCAGCTCACCGGCGGCCTGCGCGCCGCCATGGGCTATGTCGGCGCCGCGGACCATCGGCGAGCTGCACGAGAAGGCGCAGTTCGTGCGCATCTCCAGTGCCGGCCTGCGCGAAAGCCACGTGCACGACGTGATCGATCACGCGCGAGAGCCCGAACTATCCCTCGCGGGGTTGAGTAAGTTACTGATGGTTGTTGAGGCCATCGCATGGCGTCGTCATCCTGAGGTGCGAGGCGACGAAGTCGCCGAGCCTCGAAGGATGACGGGCACCGCGCCGGCGTCGTCATCCTTCGAGGCCCCGCCTTCGGCGGGGCACCTCAGGATGACGGATCAGACGTTAGTGCCGCTGATAGAGGCCGGGTAATTGCAATGCAGACCGCCCGCCGCATCGTGCTCGCCGCGCGGCCCGTCGGGGAGCCGACGCCCGCCGATTTCCGCCTCGAAGAGTTTGCCGTGCCGGCGCCCGGCGCGGGTGAGCTCCTGCTGCGCACGCAATGGCTCTCGCTCGATCCCTACATGCGCGGCCGCATGAGCGACGCGCCGTCCTACGCCAAGCCGGTCGGCATCGGCGAGGTGATGGAAGGCGGCACGGTGAGCGAGGTGGCGGCCTCCAACAACGATGCCTTCAAGCCCGGCGACATCGTGGTCGGGCGCACCGGCTGGCAGACCCACGCGCTGTCCGACGGCAAGGGCCTGCGCAAGCTCGATCCCGCGCTCGCTCCGGTGTCGACCGCGCTCGGTGTGCTCGGCATGCCGGGAATGACCGCCTATACCGGCCTGCTGGAGATCGGCAAGCCGCAGCCGGGCGAATGCGTCGTGGTCGCCGCGGCCTCGGGCGCGGTCGGGGCGGTGGTCGGCCAGATCGCCAGGATCAAGGGTGCGCGCGCGGTCGGCATCGCCGGCGGTCCCGGCAAATGCCGCTACGTGAAAGACGACCTCGGCTTCGACGCTTGTCTTGATCACCGCGCGCCGGACTTCGGCGCGCGCCTCGCGGCGGCGTGTCCCAAGGGCATCGACGTCTATTTCGAGAATGTCGGCGGCGCTGTGTTCGAGGCGGTCTTCCCGCTGCTCAACCCGTTCGCGCGCGTGCCGGTCTGCGGCCTGATCTCGCAATACAATGCCGCCGCTCCGCCGCAGAGCGCGGTCTCGCTGCCGCAGGTGATGCGCGCCACCCTGACCAAGCGGCTGACCATGCGCGGCTTCATCGTCACCGATTTTGCCGCGCGCCACGGCGATTTCCTGCGTGACGTATCGGCGTGGCTCAAGGACGGCCGCATCAGGTACCGCGAGGATGTGGTCGAGGGGCTGGAAGAGGCGCCGCGGGCGCTGATTGGACTGCTGCGCGGCGAGAATTTCGGCAAGCGCCTGGTACGCGTTTGAGGCGCCGCCGGGCGAACGGCGGGGGATGAGAGCCGTGTCCGTGGCCGCAATATCGATGCTCTGGCCGATGCTCGCGCATATCGGCCTGGTCTTTTTTCTGTACGCCTGGCTCACCGTTGCCCGCGCGCGGGCGGTCCGGCGCGGCGAAGCCGACTATGCCAGCTTCGTGCTCGGCCGCGAGGAGCCGCTGCACGTGGCGCGCATCACCCGCAATCTCGCCAATCAGTTCGAGTTGCCGGTGATATTCTACGCGCTCGCCGTGCTATTGATCGCGCTCGGGCGGGTGACGTGGATCGACGTCGCCGCCGGCTGGACCTTCGTCCTGGGGCGCGTCATCCATACCCTGGTGCAGACCTTGACCGACAACGTGGCGCTGCGCGGGCGCGTGTTCGTGATCAATTTCCTGGCGGTGGCGGCGCTCGCGGGTCACGGGCTCTGGCTCGCGATCGAAGGTGTGACGCGATGAGCAAATCGTCCGACGATCCGTTCGCCGCCGTGCGCAAGGCGACGCTGGCGCACCGCTCCAAGCATGGCTGCGGCGCCTGGCCCTATGACAACGGGCCGCTGCTTGCGAACCTGGCCGCGGCGGCGAATGCAGGGCGCATCCTCGAGCTTGGCTGCGCGCTCGGCTATACCGCGCTGTCCTTCGCGCACGGCGCGCCGAAGGCCAAAGTGGATACGATCGAGCGCGACCCGGAACACGTGCGCCTGGCGCGCGACAACATCGCCGCTGCCGGCTTCGACAATCGGATCACGGTTCACCAGGGCGATTTCGCCGACATCCTGCCCGGGCTCGATCCCGGCTACGATGTCGCGTTCTTCGACGGGCACACCCCGGTACCGGCCCTGCACAAGACGCTTCACAAGCTGCTCAGGACCGGCGGCGTGCTGATCACCGCCAATCTCAATCATGGCGGCACCGCAAATTCCGTGCGTGACGCGCTGTTCGACGGCCATACCTGGCGCAGCGCGCTCATCGACGAGGACGGCGAGACCGCCATCAGCGTCAAGCTCTAGGATTCGCGCGCCGGAGCGCGCAGGCTGTGGCGCTTTCCTTCGGTTGGTCGGGGGGCTACATAGTGCGCGAGCGCGGCACGCCCGCGCGTCCGGCATTCCCGCCAGGCCAGGGCTGTCCGATGTCGGTCCCGACGATTCTTGCCCCGCTGTTCGTGCAGGTCGCGCTCACGCTTGTCCTGCTGTTCTGGACCGGCCGCGCGCGGGTTGCGGCCGTGCGCCGGGGCGAGGTGCATCCGCGCGACGTCGCGCTGCGCGAGGCGAAATGGCCCAAGCGCGAAACGCAAATTGCCAACGCCTATCACAACCAGCTCGAACTGCCGGTGCTGTTCTATGTGCTGACCATCCTCGCGCTCATCACACGTCAGGCCGATCTCCTGTTTGTCGTGCTGGCGTGGATATTCGTCGTATTGCGGCTTGTTCACGCCTATAGCCATGTCACCAGCAACCGCATTGGGCAGCGCTTCGCGCTGTTCGCGGCCGGCGTGATCGTCCTGACGGTCATGTGGGCGATCTTCATGGCGCGCATTCTGCTCGGGCTCGGATGACGCCCGGCGCGCGTCTTGCGGCCGCCATCGAGGTGGTCGCCGAGATCGAGGCGCGGCGGCGCCCGGCGTCCGACGCGCTCAAGGATTGGGGCCTCGCGCACCGGTTCGCCGGCTCGGGCGATCGTGCCGCCATCGCCGGCCTGGTTTACGACGCGCTGCGCCGGCGCGCGTCGAGCGCCTACGCCATGGGCGACGAACGCCCGCGCGCGGTCCTGCTCGGCGCGCTGCGGCTCGCGCGCGGCCTCGCCGTCGATGCGATTGCGCGGTTGGCCGACGGCTCGCGCTATGCGCCGTCTGCGCTTAGCGAGGAGGAGCGCGCGCAGCTTGCCGCGGCGAGCCTCGACGGCGCTCCGCCCTGGGTCGCCGGCGACTATCCCGAATGGCTCGATCCCTATCTCGCGCGCGTGTTCGGCGAGGACCGCGCAGCCGAAGGTGCGGCATTGGCGAGCCGCGCGCCGCTCGACCTGCGCGTCAATGCGCTCAAGGGCGACCGTGACAAGGCCGCCGCCGCGCTCGCCGACCTCGAGCCTGTGCCCACGCGCTGGTCGCCCGCCGGGTTGCGCATCGTACGCGACGCCGACGCCAAGAGCCCCGCGATCCATGCCGAGCCTGCGTTCATCAAGGGGCTGGTCGAGGTGCAGGACGAAGGCTCGCAGCTTGCCGCGCTGCTCGCCGGCGCCAAGCCGGGGCAGCAGGTGGTCGATCTGTGCGCCGGCGCCGGCGGCAAGACGCTCGCGCTCGCCGCCGCGATGGAAAATCGCGGGCAGATCCATGCGACCGACCTCGACAAGCGCCGGCTCGCTCCGATCCATGCGCGGCTCGAACGCGCGGGCGTCCATAATGTGCAGGTGCATACGCCGAGGGCCAAGGCCGACGCGCTCGCCGGTTTCGAGCAGCGCGCCGACCTTGTGCTGATCGACGCGCCCTGCACTGGCATCGGCACCTGGCGGCGCAATCCCGATGCCAAGTGGCGGGTGCGGCCGGGGTCGCTGGCGGAACGGCGCAAGGAGCAGGCCGAGGTGCTCGATCGTGCGGCCGCGCTCGCCAAGCCCGGCGGCCGCATCGCCTACGTCACCTGCTCGCTGTTGGCCGAGGAGAACGGCGAGCAGGTGCGCGGCTTTCTGGCGCGGCATCCCGGTTTTGAATTGGTGCCGCCGGCCGAATTGGCCGACGCGCTGGGCGAGCGCGCCTATATGTTCGGCGGCGCCGTGCTGATGTCGGAGGAAGGGCTGTTGATGACCCCGCGGCGCACCGACACCGACGGGTTCTTCGTCTCGGTGCTGGCGCGACGAGAATGAGCGGCCATCGTGCTGATGACACCGCGCATGCGATGCGATCTAATGCCGGCGGCTGCAAAGCGACCCATTCTCCGCGGGAACGAACGGGGGCATGGGCATTCGACAAAATGGCCGCCAAATTTGCCGGGGAGAGAATGCCATGATCAGTGCACGCCGTCGTATTATCGCCGCCGCAGCGGCGCTCACCGCGGGCGCGGCCATCTGCGGCGCGGCTGCGATCGCCGCTGACGATTATCCGACCAAGCCGGTCAAGATCGTCGTAGCGGCCGCGCCCGGGGGACCGTCCGATCTCCCGGCGCGCTTCGCGGCGCAAATCCTGCCGCCGAAACTCGGGCAGCCCTTCGTCGTTGAAAATCGCGGCGGGGCAGGGGGCGCCATCGGTGCGCGCGCGGTGGCCGGTTCGCCGCCCGACGGCTACACCCTGCTGGTCGGCAACACCAGCACGCTCGCGGTGCTTCCGGCGGTCTCCGCCAGTGCCGGTTACGACCCGGTCAAGGACTTCACGCCGATCACCAAGGTCACCGAAGGCTTCCAGATCCTGGTGGTGCATCCAGATGCGCCTTGGAAGACGGTGAAGGAGTTCGTCGAGTATGCCAAAGCCAATCCGGGCAAGCTCAACTATGCGCACACTGGCAGCGGCGGGCTGCCGCATCTCGCGGGCGAGCTGTTCATGTTGCGCAGCGGCACCAAGATGACCGGCGTGTCCTATCGCAGCGGCGGCGAGTCGAACACCGCGGTGCTGGGCAAGTCGGTCGACGCGACGTTCGAGAACATCGCCATCCTGGGCGCGCTCATCCGCGACGGAAAATTGCGGGCGCTCGCGGTGCAGAACGCGACCCGCACACCGCTCCTGCCCAACGTGCCGACCA
This sequence comes from uncultured Alphaproteobacteria bacterium, assembly GCA_963755305.1. Classification (GTDB taxonomy): domain Bacteria; phylum Pseudomonadota; class Alphaproteobacteria; order Rhizobiales; family Xanthobacteraceae; genus VAZQ01. Next base: position 221,981 of record CAVWJL010000004.1, read on the forward strand.
TGGCGGAGGCCGGCATCCCGGACTGCGAGGCCAACACGTTCTTCGGCCTGGTCGCGCCGGCGGGGACGCCTGCCGCCATTATCACGAAGCTCAACACCACGATGAACGAAGGCATGCAGGCGCCGGAGATCCAGTCCAGGCTCGCCGCCGTCGGCACCCAGGCCAAGCCCGGCTCGCCCGCCGACTTCGCGGCCTATATCGCCGTGCAGCACCGCAAATGGCTGGAGGTCGGCAAGGCCGCCGGCGTCCATCTCAACTGAGGCGCCGGGATTGCGGCACACTCCGGTCCTGATCGTCGGCGCCGGTCCGGTCGGGCTCGCGCTGGCGGGCGAGCTCGGCTGGCGCGGCATCGCATGCACGCTGATCGAGCAAGGCGACGGCGTCATCGTCACGCCCAAGATGAACGAGGTGAACCTCCGCACCATGGAATTCTGCCGGCGCTGGGGCATCGCCGACGCCGTGCATGCCTGTCCGTTCCCGCCCGACTACCCGCTCGATGTGGCGTTCGTCACCAGCCTCTCAGGCTACGAGATCGGCCGCATGCCGCGCCCGCCGCGCATGGCGGAGGCGCCCGAGCCGCACAGCCCCATGCGGCTGCAGGTCTGCTCGCAGATGTGGTTCGACCCGATCCTGCAGAATTTCGCGCGCACCTTCCCGCACGTGAGCCTGCGCTACCATGCGCGCCTCGAATCCTTCGAGTCATCGGACGACGGCGTGCGCGCCGAGGTCGTCGATCTCGCCACCGGCGCCCGCGAGACGCTGACCTGCGACTTCCTGGTGGGCTGCGACGGCGCCAACAGCGGCGTGCGCCGCGCGCTCGGTATCGAACTTGAGGGACGCACGCTCGGCCATCCGGTGCATCTTTATTTCCGCGCGCCCGGGCTGCTGGATGCCTGCGGCCGGCAGCCGACGGTGTTTTTCGTGACCGTCGATCGCGAGGGCGTCTGGTCGAACGTGCGCATCATCGATCCCGCCAACGCGATGTGGCGGCTGATGGTGCTCGACACCGAGGGCGGCTTGACGCCCGAGACGGTCGACCGGGAGCGCTATCTGCGCCGCGCCATCGGCCGTCCATTTGACGTTGAATGGCTCGGCACCAGCGTGTGGACGCGGCGCAGCACGGTCGCCCGGCGCTATTCCCAGGGGCGCGTGTTCCTGGCCGGCGATGCCGTGCATCAGCTCTCGCCGACCGGAGCGCTGGGGATGAACACCGGCATTGCCGACGCGGTCGATCTGGGCTGGAAGCTCGCCGCCGCGCTGCAGGGATGGGGCGGCAGGGGCCTGCTCGCCTCCTACGACCTCGAGCGGCGCCCGATCGGCACGCGCAACGTCAGCATGACCGCGGAGTTCTACGGCGAGCACCAGAAATTCGACGACGGCATCGCCGCGATCGAGGACGCGGGCCCGCGCGGCGAGGAGGTGCGCGCCCGCGTGGGGGAGGCGCTGGTGCGCGGGGTCGGGCGCATGTTCCGCACCACCGGCATGCAGATCGGCTACCGCTACGAAGGCTCGCCGATCTGCGTCGGCGACCAGACCCCGCCGGAGCCCGACCATCCGGAGAATTTCGTCCCGTCGGCGCGGCCCGGCGCGCGCGCGCCGCACGCCTGGCTGGGCGATGGCCGCTCGATGCTCGACCTTTATGGCCGCGGCTTCGTGCTGTGCCGGTTCGGGGGCGAGGCGCCCGACGCCGCAGCCTTCGAGGCGACCGCGGCCGAGCGCGGCGTGCCGCTCACCACCGCGGCGGTGAGCGCACCGGAGGCCGCCGGCCTCTACCAGCGCCGGCTGGTGCTGGTGCGCCCGGACGGCCATGTGGCCTGGCGGGGCGACGACGTGCCGGCGGACGCGGGCGCCGTCATCGACCGGGTGCGCGGCGCGGCCTGATCCGGGCTTTGCTGGACCGCCAACCCTGTGATGAACGCCCGCCACCCGCCTTGACCGGGCGGCCCGCGCGCCGCACATAGATTGCAAATGACCATCCTCGATTCCGCCCTCGTTCGCGGCACCGGACCGGACCGGCTTGCCGCCCACGACAAGATTCTCATCGTCGATTTCGGCTCGCAGGTCACCCAGCTGATCGCGCGGCGCGTGCGCGAGGAAAAGGTCTATTGCGAGATCGTGCCGTTCCAGAAGGCCGCCGAGGCCTTCCAGGCGATGCGGCCGAAAGGCGTTATCCTGTCCGGCGGGCCGGCCTCGGTGCTCGACAAGGACGCGCCGCTCGCCCCGATGGCGATCTACCAGGCGGGCGTCCCGGTGCTCGGCATCTGCTACGGCGAGCAGGCCATGGCGGCGCAGCTCGGCGGCAAGGTCGAGACCGGGCATCACCGCGAATTCGGCCGTGCCGAGGTGCTGGTCACCGAGGACTCGCCGCTGTTCGAGGGCGTGTGGCGTAAAGGCGAGCGCTACCCGGTCTGGATGAGCCATGGCGACCGGGTCACCACGCTGCCGGCGGGCTTCCGCGTGGTCGGCACGTCGGCCAATGCGCCGATCGCGATGATCGCCGACGAGGCGCGCAGGTTCTACGCCACCCAGTTCCACCTCGAGGTCATGCATACGCCGCAGGGTGCGGCGCTCATCCGCAATTTCGTGCGCAAGATCGCGGTCTGCAAGGGCGACTGGACCATGCGCGCCTTCAAGCAGGAGGCGATGGAGAAGATCCGCGCGCACATCGGCAAAGGCAAGGTGATCTGCGGGCTCTCGGGCGGGGTCGATTCCGCGGTCGCCGCGGTGCTGATCCACGAGGCGGTCGGCGACCAGCTCACCTGCGTGTTCGTCGACCACGGCCTGCTGCGGCTCGGCGAGGCGAGCCAGGTCGTGGCGCTGTTCCGCAACAGCTACAACATCCCGCTGGTGCACGTGGAGGCCGAGGCGCTGTTCCTCGACGCGCTCGCCGGCGTCACCGATCCCGAGACCAAGCGCAAGACCATCGGCAAACTGTTCATCGACGTGTTCGAGCGGGAGGCCAAGGCGATCGGCGGTGCGCAGTTCCTGGCGCAGGGCACGCTCTATCCCGACGTGATCGAGAGCGTGTCGTTCACCGGCGGGCCGTCGGCGACGATCAAGTCGCACCACAATGTCGGCGGTCTACCCGAGCGCATGAACATGCAGCTGGTCGAGCCCTTGCGGGAGCTGTTCAAGGACGAGGTGCGCGCGCTCGGCCGCGAGCTCGGACTGCCCGACGCGTTCGTCGGGCGGCATCCGTTCCCCGGGCCGGGGCTGGCGATCCGCTGCCCGGGCGAGATCACGCGCGCGAAACTCGACATCCTGCGGCAAGCCGACGCGGTCTACATCGACGAGATCCGCCGCGCCGGGCTCTACGACGAGATCTGGCAGGCGTTCGCCGTGCTGCTGCCGGTGCGCACGGTCGGCGTGATGGGCGACTACCGCACCTACGATTTCGTCGTGGGCCTGCGCGCGGTGACCTCGACCGACGGCATGACCGCCGATTTCTATCCGTTCGAGATGAAATTCATCGGCCAGGTCGCCACCCGCATCGTCAACGAGGTCAAGGGTATCAACCGCGTGGTCTACGACGTGACCAGCAAGCCGCCCGGCACGATCGAGTGGGAGTGACCGTGGCCATGCCGGTCACCATCTACGGCATCAAGAACTGCGACACCATGAAGAAGGCGCGCGCCTGGCTCGACCAGCGCGGCGTCGGCTACGCGTTCCACGACTACAAAACGGCCGGGATCGAGCGCGAGCGGCTGGAGCGCTGGTGCAAGATGGTCGGCTGGGAGACGCTGCTCAACCGCGCGGGGACGACCTTCCGCAAGCTGCCCGACAAGGACAAGCAGGCGCTCGACGCCCGCAAGGCGGTCGCGCTCATGTTGGCGCAGCCGTCCGTGATCAAGCGGCCGGTGCTCGACCTCGGTGGCGGGACGCTGCTGGTCGGCTTCAAGCCGGAGAGCTACGGCGAAGCGTTTGCCGCGCGCAAGTGATGCCGTTCACGGGCCGCGCTTGAGCAATTCGTAGACGATCGGATTGTCGGGGCAGGCCTTGAAGCCGCACTCCAGCAGCGTGGAGACGACGTTGAGCGCGGTGAGCGCGATCGCCAGCCACACCGCGCTGCGCGCGAACGTCCCGATCGGTGGCGGCGCGCCATCGCGCTCGAACTGCCGGTCGAACAGCAGCACGACCGCGATGAGCACGGCGGCGGCCGCGAAACCGATGAAGGCCCACGTATAATAGTGATATCCGAGCAGGGCGGTGCCGTAGCCCGGATCGCCGGGCATGATGTGCAGCAGGACCTGGCGCGCGGCGAAGGCCGCTCCGGCGAGCGCGGCCAGCAGCGACAGGGCGTAGTGGCTGGGCCGCGGGCCGAAGCGGATATTCAGGATCGGCCCGATCGCCAGCATGGCGAACGCGATGCGTTGCAGGAGGCAGAGCGGGCAGGGCAGTTCGCCGAGCGCAAGCTGCGCGGCGAACGCGGCGGCGAGCACCAGCGCCACGCCGTAGAGACCGAGGGCATTCAACGTGATGGCGAGCGCCGGCGTCATGGTTCGCGCCTAGAACGACAGCTTGAGCACGTCGGTCGCGTGATGGAGATAGGTCGCAACCGAGGCGACGAACGCCACCGCGAACAGCGCCAGCGCGAGGGCGCGCGAGCCCCACCACGCGGCCAGCATCCCGATTGTGAGGCCCAGGAACAACGCGGCGAATTCCATGACCGCTCCCCATCGGGTATGAGTGCCGTATAGTAGGCCAACCGGGGCGGTATGGCATCCTGTCTTTGCCGAACCGTCGCGCAGGGACTTGAACGCGCAGGGGAGGAAAATCGCATGGAGATCAGTCTCGCCGGCAAAGCGGCGGTCGTCACCGGCGGCAGCAAGGGCATCGGCTTTGCCGTCGCATCGCGGTTTGCCGCGTCCGGTGCCGATGTCGCGATCATCGCGCGCGGGCGCGAGGCGCGCGAGGCGGCGGTCAAGGCGATTGCCGCCAATGCGCGCGCCCGCGTCATCGGCGTGCAGGGCGACGTCGCCAAGGCGGCCGACCTCCGGCGCGCCTACGACGAGATCATGCAGGCGTTCGGCCGCATCGACATCGTCGTGAACAATGCCGGCACCTCCGCCACCAGCCCGTTCGAGAAGCTCACCGACGAATTTTTGCAGGAAGACTTCGACCAGAAGCTGTTCGCCGCCATCCGACTCACGCGTCTGGTCTGGCCGCAGATGAAGGAGCGGCGCTGGGGCCGCATCGTCAACGTGCTCAATATCGGCGCCAAGGCGCCGCGCGGCGGCAGCGCGCCGACCTCGATCACGCGCGCGGCCGGCATGGCGCTGACCAAGGTGCTCTCGCACGAAGGCGCGCCGTACAACATCCTGGTCAATGCCATGCTGGTCGGCTTCATCGAGGCCGACCAGCATGTGCAGGCGGCCGGCAAGGCCGGTATTGAGCTCAAGGACTACATCGCCGCGCGCGCCAAGGAAGTGCCGCTCGGGCGCATCGGCAGGGCGGAGGAATTCGCCAATCTCGCGTGCTTCCTTGCGTCGGACGCCGGTTCCTACATCACCGGCACCGCCATCAACGTCGACGGCGGCCGCTCGCCGGTGGTGTGAAATCCGATCTCCGTCACCCTGAGATGCCCGCGCGCAAGCGCGGGCCTCGAAGGGCGACGGCCCGGACTGTGCCCGTCACCCTTCGAGGCTCGCTTCGCTCGCGCCTCAGGATGACGGATAAAGAGCGTCGTTGCCTGGGCTACTGCGAGCCTTCCAGCCCGAGCTTGCGCACCAGCGAGCCCCACTTCTCCTGCTCGGACTTGATGTAGGCCTTGATGCCCTCGATCGGCGGCGAGTCGAGCGGCAGGAGCCCGATATTGGCGGCCTTCTGCTTCATCTCGGGCTGCGACATGATCTTGCGCATCTCTGCGTGCAGGCGGTCGATGATCGCGGTGGGCGTGGCGGCCGGCGCGAACAGGATGTGCCAGGACACCGCCTCGAAATCCGGCGCGTCGGCGGCCTCGGCGAACGGCAGCACGTCGGGCAGCGTCGGCAAGCGCGTCAGCGAGGACACGGCGAGCGCGCGCAGCCTGCCGTCGCGGATCAGCGGCAGCGAGGCGCCGGCCTCGGCGAAGCCGACATTGACGTGGCCGGCGGCGATGTCGCCGATCGCCTGCGGCGAGTTGCGGTAGGGCACGTGGGTCATCTTGAGCCCGTAGCGCTGCGCCATGTACTCCATCGACAGATGCTGCGAGCTGCCGACCCCGGCCGTGCTGTAGGTCATCGGCGCCGCGCTCTCCTTGGCGTATTTGATCAGCTCCGGCACCGTCTTGATCGGCAGCTTCGGGTCGACCACCAGCACGAACGGCGACTTCACGTAGAGATAGATCGGCGCGAAGCCCGTCTGCGGGTCATAGTTGATCTTCTTGTACAGCACCTGGTAGGCCGCCATCGGCGTGGCGGTCGAGATGCCGATGGTGTGGCCGTCGGGTGCGGCCGCCGCGATGGCGGCGGTGCCGAGCATCAGCGCCGCGCCCGGCTTGTTCTCGATCACCACCGGCTTGCCCAGCGCCGCCCCGAGCGGTTCGGCATAGAGCCGCGCCAGCGTGTCCATGCCGGTGCCGGCGGCGAGCGGAATGATCAGCGTGATCGGCCGCGAGGGATAGCTCTGCGCCTGCGCCGGCAGCGCGGCGGCGGCGAGCGCCAGCGCGGCGAACACCAAGCGTGTAAACGGACGATGCATGTCGTTTCCTTCCCGTGTTGCGTTTGTTTTGATGCAAGCGGCTTGATTGGCTGTGGCGGCGTCAGTTGATCTTGACGTTGGCCGCCTTGATCACCGGCGACCAGCGCGCGATCTCGCCCTCGATCGCCTTGCGGAATTCGGCGGGCGAATTGCCGATCGGCTCCATCAATTGGGTGGCGAGTTTCGCGCGCGCCTCGGGCGTCTTGATCGCCTCCACCACCGCGTCGTGGATCCTGGCGACGATCGCCTCGGGCGTGCGTCCGGGCGCGATGAGCCCCATCCACGCGTCGGCCTCGACGTCGATGCCGCTCTCCTTCAGCGTCGGAATGTCGGGCAGGAACGGCGAGCGTTTGCCGGTCGACACCGCGAGAATCTTCACCTTGCCGCTCGGCACCTGCGGGGTCACCGAGATCGCCGGCAGGCAGGCCATCTGCACGTCGCCGCGGATCACCGCAGTCATGGCGGCGGGCGAGCCGGGGTAGGGCACGTGCACCATCTTGGTGCCGCTCTTGAGCGCGATCGCCACCATGGCGAGGTGCGAGAGCGACCCGTTGCCGATCGAGCCGAAATTGTACTTGCCGGGGTCGCGCTTGAGCAGCGCCACCAGCTCGGCCACGCTGCCGACGCCGAGCCCGGCATTGACCACTAGCGCGCTCGGCTGCGTGATCAGCTGCGTGACGGGCGCGATGTCCTTGGCCGGGTCGTACGGCAGCTTCGAGAACAGCAGCGTGTTGATGGCGAGCGGCCCACCGATCGAGATGCCGATGGTGGCGCCGTCGGGCTCGGCCTTGGCGACCGCGTCGGTGCCGAGATTGCCGCTCGCGCCCGGCTTGTTCTCGATCACGAAGGTCTGGCCGAGCTTCTGCGTGAGGCGATCGGCGATCAGCCGCGCCACCATGTCGGGCGTCGAGCCGGGGCCGAACGGCACGACGATCTTGACGGTCTTGGCCGGCCAGTCCTGCGCCGCGGCCGGCGCGAGGCCGGCGAGCAGCAGCAGCAATGCGAGCGCGCAGCGTCTGTTCATGGAATGCCCTCGTGCGTTCCGGCCGGGACTAACCACAGAATAGGGCGTGGGAGAAGGGGCGGCGCGTGGGCCGGTCCGTCGGCCCGCCCGGCTTACGCGGCGCGCCAGCCGCGCTAGAGTGCCGGGAAACTGAGAAGGAGCGCCATGAACCCGCAACCCGACGTGAGCATCGACGAACTGCACGCGCGCATGCTCAAGAAGCAGCTCTGGGTGGTCATCACCAAGCCGGTCAAGCCGCCGGAGGAGGTGCGCCGCCATCTCAAGGCGCATCTTGAGCACCAGATCCGGCTGGAGAAGGACGGCATCATGTACGGCGCGGGACCGGCGACCGCGCCGGGCGTGTCGAGCGCGGCGTTCGGCCTCATCATCATCCGCGCGCGCGACGAGGCCGAGGCGCGCCGCATCGCCGATTCCGATCCGATGCATTCCTCGGGCGTGCGCGCATACGAACTCTATTCCTGGTCGCTGAACGAGGGACGCATCAACGTCACGCTCGATTTCTCCGACCAGAGCTTCCGTTTCGCGTGACGGTTAACGGACCATGTGCTTGACATGGCCCGCCATTCTGGGAGACTGCCTCCCATCGCTTTAACGAGAGGAGAGTCTGGCATGTCATCGTCCAGTCACAAGCGCGCTTGGGAGACCCCGGTCGCGACCGTGCTGTCCATCCGCAGCACCGCGAACCTGGTGGGCTTCGGCGGAGATACCTTCATGAAGGGCGACAATCTCGGCCGTAACGCCGTGACCCCGACCGCCCCGTTGGCCGATGTCGGCGCCCGCCCGATTCCCGCCCCGTCCGACGCCCGGGCCACCGGCGCGGAAGAGCGGACCTGGGACGCCCCGGTCGTCACCACGCTGACCATCTAACGGTTGGGCCGGCCCGGAGGGCGCAGGAGCGCGCCCCCCGGTCGCCTGCATGGCGCGCGGCGGTAACCGCCGCGCGGGCGCGATGCTTTGCGCCAAATTTCTGCTTTGCGCCAAGTTTTCCCTGACATCGGCGCGGATGGCATGATTGCCGGGCTGGTCCCGGCTTTTTTTGTTGCGGAATGGGGCCGCTGGGCGGCGGGCGGATGCGCGACCGGGCCTGCCCGGCCCGATCAGGCCCTTCCAGCGTTGACGCTTGGGCGCGGCCCGAACGCCGGTCCTTCGCGCGGATCTGGGACAGGCGGGCGCGCTGACTTATAGTCGGCCCCCGCCACGACACCGGGCGAAAGAGGGGCCGCATGAGCCAAGCCCTCGTCAAGCCGCGCACCAAGGTCAAGCCGAAGACCCAGCGCCCGCCGCTCTACAAGGTCATCCTGATCAACGACGACTACACCCCGCGCGAGTTCGTCGTGCAGGTGCTCAAGGCGGTGTTCCGGATGAACGCCGAGCGCGCCTACCATGTGATGATGACCGCGCACCGGCGCGGCGTGTGCGTGATCGCGGTCTATACCCGCGACGTGGCCGAGACCAAGGCCAAGGAGGCGACCGAGCTCGGCAAGAGCCAGGGCTATCCGCTGTACTTCACCACCGAGCCGGAGGAATAGCGCGCGTCACGCCGCGCGCTCCTTGCCGTACTTGTCGACCTTGCAGCCGCATTTCGGGCAGGTCCAGCCGCCCCACAGCGCCTCGTCCTTGGACGCCGGCTTGCGCATCATCGGCAGCGCCGTGCCGCAGCGCGGGCAGTTCGCCTTGAACGCGCCGAGCCCCCAGCGGCCGCGGGTCATGGTCTGCCAGATGACAACCGCGCAGGCGATCCCGATGGCGGCGAAGATCAGAAGGTAGAGGCCGGAGTCCATTGCTCGCTCCCGGATTGTCCGTGCTGAACCCGAAGAATGGCCGGATCATCCTACGTCCGCCGCGCGCGCTTGGCCACCCGCGCGGCGCAGGGCAGAGCGCCCGATCAGGGCGGCGGTTACTTGACACCGCCGGCGGCTCTGGAACACTGCGCCGTCGCATCAACAAGCGGAGTTCGGCGATGTCATGTTCCGGTAACAAGCGCTCCTGGGAGGCTCCCGTCGCGGCCACGCTGTCCATTCGCAGCACCGCGGCCACGATGGGCCCCGGCTCGGATGCTTTCGTGCTGCGCGATTTCGCCTTCGGCCCGCGCACGGCAGCGGTTGCCCCGCTGGCCGATGTCGGCGCTCCGTCCATTTCCTCCGGTTCCGCAACGGTCGAGGCGTCCGCGGCGGACCCGCGGACCTGGGAGGCCCCGGCCGTCGCGGCGCGAAGCATCTAGCCGCAGCTTTGCAGGGTGGGTTGAGCGCAGCGAAACCCGCCATCGCTCGCGCCGCCAACCAAGGATGGGTCTGCGCTCGACCCATCCAAGGTGCTATGGTTGCTGCATGCATGAAGGAGGCTCGGCGATGTCATCGGCCATTCACCCGCGCGCGTGGGACGCTCCAGTCATGACTATGTTGTCCGTCCGCAGGACCGCGAACCGGGTCGGCCGCGGCTCGGATTCTTTTCTGCGGGAGGATGACTGCCCCGGCCCGGCGCTGGCCGCGCCGCCGGCGCAGGGTTGGCACGCTCCGGCCGTGAGCACGCTGTCCGTCCGCAGCACCGCGAACCGGATCGGCCCCGGGCCGGATGTCTTCCTGCGGGAAGATGTCTACGGCCGCCCCGCCGCGGCCCCGGCCGCCCCGCCGGACGCCGGCGGCGCGCGTCGTGCTCCCGAGCATCGCGCAGCCGTGAACGCCGCGGCGCAGGCGAGCGACTGGGAGCCCCCGGCCGTCACGGCGCTGGGCGTCGGGCCGTAACCTTGCTCTGTAGGGTGGGTTGAGCGCAGCGAAACCCACCGATTGCTCGCGCCGCTACTCCGCCGCGATGCGATGCGCCCGCCGCCGCGTGGCGGGACGGATCAGCGCTTCGGCCGGAATGCCCCATTCGCGGTGAAGCTTCCAGGCCATCTGCATGGTGAGCCGACGCTTGCGGGCGAGGATGTCGGAGGCGCACTGGCGCGAGCCGATGGGCCGCCCGAGGTCGGCCTGGCTGAAGTTTCCCGTTTCCATGCGATAGCGGATGGCGTCGATCGGATCCGGCGGCTCGATCGGCCAGCGCTTGGATTCGTAGTCCTCGATGACCAGCGCAAGCAGGTCGAAACGGTCGGCCACGGCGGTGCCGGGCTTTGGCTCCTTGTCGAAATAGCCCTCGATCGCTTCAAGCGCCGACTGATAATCGGCATCATTGCGCAGCGGCCGAATCGGCGTCTTTGCCGTCATTTTCGCCATGTCACCGTCTCCGGGTCGATGGGTCATATTGCGCGTGCGTGCCGACGAACTTCACCAGCACGCGCCCGAACGCATAGGACACGCGGACGATCCAGCGGGCTTGCTCATTTCGTGTCGATCGAGACGCCGCGTTCGCCCAGATTGATATGGATGCCCTTCGGCTCCTTCTTGGCCTCGTAGACCTGATAGCCGAGCACGCCGACGGTGACGACGAGCGCGCCGATGACAAGATAGAGCAGGTTGCTTCGGGTCATTGCCTTCAATTCCTTGCCGCGTCTGCGCCGCGCCGAATGTAGCATGTAGCCCGGATTGAGCGTCAGCGAAATCCGGGACCGGTCTCGCGGGCGAGTAATCGATCCCGGCTTTCGCTTCGCTCAAGCCTGGGCCACTTGCAGCAGACGAAGCTAAACCCGCCGATCGCACGCGCCATGTGCTTGCGACCCGAGGGCCGACGGGCTAACCCGTCGACGAATACGTCACAGCTCTGAGCGCGGCAGACATGCTCTCCATCGCCTGGGCCTACGACTTCACCTGCGATCGGCCGATCGAGGCCATGCGCGATGCCTTCAACGCGGCCGGCCCATGGCAGTGGCAACTGCGCGACAGCGATATCTACGGCGACTATCTCAACTGCCCGGCCGCAACAGCACGTGCGCCTGCGCGTCCACCAGCACGCGCAGATCTGGTACGGCCAATACGGCCGCCGGCGCGACAAGGGGTTTCCTGGCATCGCTGGAGCTCGAGCCCCCTGGCACGGCAACCCACGCCGAGATCGATGGCGTCTTCCGGCGTCTGCTGGCGGCCATCGGCGCAACGGACGTGACCGAGATTGAGCCGTACGATTGAGGCTTGGCGTGTGGCCCGGACAAGCATGTAGCCCGGATTGAGCGGCAGCGAAATCCGGGACCGGCTTGCGCGCGGAGAGAGCGCTCCCGGCTCTCGCTTTGGGCTTGCTTAGCTCGGATCGCTTATGTTTCCGCAGGTGTGGCACATAAATTTTATTCCCATCGGAATCAAAGTTGCATATCCACAAAACGGACAGGGGTCCACCGCGTAGTGGAATTTCAGAGCCTGTTTTCGCTTTGATGCTTGAAACTCTTCGTTGCTGAGCCGAACGCGTTCCACAGAACGAGCGCGATCTTTCTCTGCCTCAAGTCTCTCAAAGCAAATCGACGCAGCTTCAAAGCTCACGCCAAACTCGGTGGAAATATCCTCCGCCGACGCAAGGATTGCGGCGTCTTCATCGTGTATCAGAAATGCTGCCGCGAATACCTTTGCTTGATGCTCTGCCGACTCGGAAGCATTACTACGCGATAATTCCGTGGTACCCTTTGCGGCCGCCCCCCGAAACATTGCCGGCCCTCGATGTAGCACGGCGTGCGCTAGATTAGCTCATGAGCTAGAGTCATGCGGGCACGTCCATCGCCCCAAAGTGCCCTGTCACGGACGCTTCTTTTGACGCTTATTATTATCGCGTCTTGCGTGAACTCAGTCCGTCCATCCTGTCCCTCCATCTCTTGGTCGATGACCACATTGAAAATAAGCTCTCTCTTGCCGCGGATGGTGGGAACCCACCCAGATTCCAAGCAACGAACAATGTTAACGGGACGCCGTCTTTCTGTCGCATACCCACTCTTCGTTTCGTTGGCAACATTGCGAACATCTTTGTCTGCGAGTGGTGGTACGCGATAATCTTCGGACATTTCACGTCATCCAAACTCTTGTTGATTACAGAACCACCTCCCAATAGAAAACTGTGCCTACGAACACCCCGTCGTGCTCCCGCAGGTGTCGCACTTCAGGCAGGTGCCGTTCCTCACCAAAGTGAAGTTGCCGCATTCGCCGCAGGCTTCGCCTTCGTAGCCCTTGGCCTTGGCCTCGGCGCGCTTCTCGGCCGCGGCCGCGCGCGCGTCCACGCGATGCGCGACCTTGCCGAACGGCAGCTGCTCGAGCTGCTCGGCGGGCGAGAGCGCGCGCTCGGGCTCGGCCTTGAGCGCGGCGGTGCCGGAGAATTCGGCGCGCGGCTCGGAGCGGCCGAGCGCGGTCACGCGTCCGTCGCTCGCCGTGCCGCGCGGCTCGCCGATGCCGCGCACCTCGTTGCCGCGCGGCTCGCCGCCGCCCGCGCCGCCGCCGCCCGAAATCACGCCGAGCTTGTCGGTGCGCGAGCGGGTGAGCCCCTTCGAGACGTATTGCGCGGCGGCCGGCGGGCGGCCTTCCTCCACGCCCTTGCCGAGCGCGTCGAAGCCGCCCTGGCTCGGGTCGACATGGGCAAGGTCGAAGCGGTCGAGATAGGAAACCGCCAATTCGCGGAACACGTAGTCGAGGATCGAGGTGGCGTACTTGATCGCCTCGTTGCCCTGCACCGGTCCGGAAGGCTCAAACCGCGTGAAGGTGAAGGCGTCGACATATTCGTCGAGCGGCACGCCGTATTGCAGGCCGAGCGACACCGCGATCGCGAAATTGTTCAGGATCGAGCGCAGCGCCGCGCCCTCCTTGTGCATGTCGATGAAGATCTCGCCCAGCCGCCCGTCGTCGTATTCGCCGGTGCGCAGGTAGACCTTGTGGCCGCCCACCACCGCCTTCTGGGTGTAGCCCTTGCGGCGATCGGGCATGCGCTCGCGCTCGCGCATGATCACCATGCGCTCGACCACCTTCTCGACCACGCGTTCGGCCAGCGCTGCGGCGCGCGCCGTCTGCGGCTTCTCGAGGAATTCGACCACGCCGTCGTCCTCGTCCTCGGCGTCCTCGATCAGTTGCGATTGCAGCGGCTGGCTGAGCTTGGAACCGTCGCGGTAGAGCGCGTTGGCCTTGAGCGCGAGCTTCCAGGACAGCAGGTAGGCCGCCTTGCAGTCCTCGACCGTGGCGTCGTTGGGCATGTTGATGGTCTTGGAGATCGCGCCCGAGATGAACGGCTGGGCCGACGCCATCATGCGGATGTGGCTCTCGACCGAGAGATAGCGCTTGCCGTTGCGCCCGCACGGATTGGCGCAGTCGAACACCGGATAGTGCTCGGCCTTGAGGTGCGGCGCGCCCTCCACCGTCATGGCGCCGCAGACGTGGATGTTGGCGGCCTCGATCTCGCGCCTGGTGAAGCCGATGGCGGAGAGCAGGTCGAAGCGCGGGTCGGCGAGCTTCTCCGGCTCGATGCCGAGCGTGGCGACGAACTCCTCGCCGAGCGTCCACTTGTTGAACACGAACTTGATGTCGAAGGCGGTGGGCAGCGCCTTTTCCACCTTCTCGATGATCTCGGGCGAAAAGCCCTTCTGCTTGAGCGTGGTGTGGTTGATGCCGGGCGCCTGGCCGAGATTGCCGTGGCCGACCGCGTAGGCCTCGATCTCGGCGATCTGCGATTCGCTATAGCCGAGCACGCGCAGCGCTTCGGGCACCGCGCGGTTGATGATCTTGAAATAGCCGCCGCCCGCGAGCTTCTTGAACTTGACCAGCGCGAAGTCCGGCTCGATGCCGGTGGTGTCGCAGTCCATCACCAGGCCGATGGTGCCGGTCGGCGCGATCACCGAGGTCTGCGCGTTGCGGTAGCCGTGCTCCTCGCCGAGCTTGAGCGCGCGATCCCAGGCCAGCTTCGCATGCTCGACCATCTGCGGGTCGGGGCAGGCCTTGTGGTCGAGCGGGACCGGGGGCGTGGCCACCTTCTCGTAGCCCTGCCGCTCGCCGAGCGCGGCGCGGCGGTGGTTGCGCATGACGCGCAGCATGTGCTCGCGGTTCTTCTTGTAGCCGGGGAAGGCGCCGAGTTGCGCCGCCATCTCGGCGGAGGTGGCGTAGCTCACGCCGGTCAGGATGGCGGTGAGGCAGCCCGCGATCTGGCGGCCGGAATCCGAATCGTAGGACAGGCCGGACGACATCAGCAGGCCGCCGAGATTGGCGTAGCCGAGGCCCAGCGTGCGGAACTCGTAGCTGAGCTTGGCGATTTCCTTCGACGGGAACTGCGCCATCAGCACCGAGATTTCCAGCACCACGGTCCACAGCCGCACCGCGTGCTCGTAGCCCGCGATGTCGAACTGCCGGGTCTTGGCGTCACGGAACGCCAGCAGGTTCATCGAGGCGAGATTGCACGCCGTGTCGTCGAGGAACATGTATTCCGAGCACGGATTGGAGCCGCGGATCGCTCCCGAGGCCGGGCAGGTGTGCCAGTCGTTCACGGTGGTGTGGTACTGCAGGCCGGGATCGGCGCAGGCCCAGGCGGCGAAGCCGATCTTCTCCCAGAGCTCGCGCGCCTTGACGGTCTTGGCGATCTTGCCCGGCTTGGTGCGCCAGGTGAGGTCCCATTCGGCGTCGGCCTCCACGGCTTTGAGGAACTCGTCGGTGACGCGCACCGAGTTGTTGGAGTTCTGGCCCGAGACGGTGAGATAGGCGTCCGAATCCCAGTCGGTGTCGTAGACCGGGAAATGGATGTCGGTGTAGCCCTGCTTGGCGAACTGAATGATGCGCTGGATCAGGTTGTCCGGCACGTGGGTCCTGCGCGCGGCCTTGATCTCGCGCCGCAGCACCGGGTTCTTGTCGGGATCGAAGCAGTCGTCGCCCGAGCCTTCGCAGTTGACGCAGGCCTTGAGCACCGCGCGCAGGTGCTTCTGGTTGACCTTCGAGCCGGTGACGAGGTTCGCCACCTTCTGCTCCTCGATCACCTTCCAGTCGATGAACTGCTCGATGTCGGGATGGTCGGTGTCGACGATCACCATCTTGGCGGCGCGGCGGGTCGTGCCGCCGGACTTGATGGCGCCCGCCGCGCGGTCGCCGATTTTGAGAAACGACATCAGGCCGGACGACTTGCCGCCGCCGGCAAGCCGCTCGCCTTCCCCGCGCAGCCGGGAGAAGTTCGAGCCGGTGCCGGAGCCGTACTTGAACAGGCGCGCCTCGCGCACCCACAGGTCCATGATCCCGCCCTCGTTGACGAGGTCGTCGGCGATGCCCTGGATGAAGCAGGCGTGCGGCTGCGGATGCTCGTAGGCGGACGTCGAGCGGACGAGCTTGCCGGTCTGGAAGTCGACGTAGAAATGGCCCTGGCTCGGCCCGTCGATGCCGTAGGCCCAGTGCAGGCCGGTGTTGAACCATTGCGGCGAGTTGGGCGCCGCCATCTGCAGCGCGAGCATGCAGACGAGCTCGTCGAAAAAGGCGCGCGCGTCGTCTTCCGAATCGAAATAGCCGCCCTTCCAGCCCCAATAGGTCCAGGTGCCGGCGAGCCGCTCGAACACCTGCTTGGCGGAATGCTCGCCGACGCTGCGCTCCTTCTCGGGCAGCGCTTCAAGCGCGGCGTCATCCGCGGCGGAGCGCCAGAGCCAGGACGGAACGGTCTCTTCCTCGACCTTCTTCAGACGCGCGGGGACGCCGGCCTTGCGGAAATATTTCTGCGCCAGCACGTCGGCGGCGACCTGCGACCAGGCAGCGGGAACCTCGACGTTGTCGGCGCGGAACACCACCGAGCCGTCGGGATTGCGAATCTCGCTCGTGGTCAGCCGGAACGCGATGTCCGCGTAGGGGACTGGCCGTCCTTGGTGTAGCGCCGCTCGATCCGCATCGCTCTAGCCCCTTTTGTTGGTGCGGCAGCCTGCGGGAACCCCCGCATTATATAGGCTGCCGGCACGACTGTTGCCGACGTTTGCCGACTCGTTACCGGCGGCGCGGGCCTGGCCTCTGCCCGCGTCCCGACTGGCTCGTTTCAGGTCTGTTCAACGCCTCAGGTCCGGGGCCTTGGAATGTGGCTCCGGATCGTTGCGGCACAGCCGGGATCGCTCATCTGCAGGCAAACCATGCCTGTCCCCGGTGCCGTTGCGGCTGCCGGAGTGGTTACGCAGAACCCGATCAGGTGAGCGCCCGGCGGGACTTCGAACCACTCGCGCCGAACGAGATGAGGCTATGAAACCTCCCCCGTCACGTCAAGCCCTAGTATTTATTTCTGAAGGAACCGCTAAGTCTGGTGAATTCCGGGGACGACTCAGGTGCGGTGCGGCAAGTATCGGATATCCGGGACCTATTCGGAAGGGGGCTGGCGCGCCGCGGGGGTCACGCGACTGTCACGCGACTCTGTCAAGGGCAAAAAACGGTCGGCCGCCAGACACTTCCGGCGGCCGGTTTACGCGTGCTGGGAGGTAATCCGGCATGGCCGCAACCGCGCCGCCTGCCGCGGCGCGCCGGCGGCTTGCGCCCAGGCCGATTTCACGCGGACTTTCCGCGGGTGCGCCGGTGATTCTCCATGTGCCACATGAAGAAAACCGGCGCCGCGCGCCTGGCGCCGCCCGATCGACGCCGGATCCAAGTCCCTCCTGCGTCGTCAGTTGGTCGGGTCGATGCCCACCTCCTTGGCGAGCTTGATGGTGTCGGCCACGTCCTTGCGGAAGAACTTGTCGAATTCGTCGACGCTCATCGGCATCGGCTGCACGCCGATCTTCGCCAGCTTCTCCTGCAGGGCCGGAATGGCGAGCGCCTTCAGGGTTTCGTCATGCAGCTTGTTGACGATGTTGCGCGGTGTCTTGTTGGGTCCAGCCATCCCGCCCCAGAACAGGTACTGCGCCTCGGGATAGCCGGCTTCCGCTGTCGTCGGCACGTCGGGCAGCGAGGGCGCGCGCTTGGGCGTGCTGACCGCCAGCGCGACGACTTTGCCGTCCCGGATCGGGCCCATCGCGGGCGCGATCGGGAGAAAATAGAAATCGATTCGCCCGGCCATCACTTCGGTGAACGCTTCGACCGGCCCGCGGAACGGTATGTGCTGGGCCTTGATTCCGGTGGCGATGCGAAGCCGCTCGGCCGCCATGTGCGAGGCCGATCCGACGCCGGCGGAGGCATAGTTCAACGATCCGGGCTTCGCCTTGGCGGCGGCGACGAGGTCGGCAACCGACTTGAACCCCTTGCCGGGCGACGACACCAGCACGCTCGGCTGCACGCCGAACAGCACGATCGGCGCAAAGTCGCGCAGCGGATCGTAGGGCAGCGACTTGTGCAGGACCACCTGCGAGGCCAGCGAAGACGAGAGCAGCAGAATCGTGTAGCCGTCCGGCTCCGCCTTGGCGACCGCGGCCGCGCCGAGCACGCCGCCACCGCCCGGGCGGTTCTCGACCACGAAGGTCTGGCCGATCTGCTTCGACACCTGGTCGACCACGATGCGCGCGACGGTGTCGTTGGCGTTGCCGGCGGAGAACGGGCTGATCAGCTGGATCGAGCGGGTCGGCCAGTCCTGCGCAGGAGCGGTGGTCGGGTTGGCGATAAGCACGGTGCCCGCAAACGCGGCGCACCACACGCGAAGTGGCGTCATGGCGGTCTCCCTCTGGATCTGGATCGAAGCTCTTCGCGGCTTCTTCGGCGGCAGCCGTCTCGATGGGCGGCGGCCCGCAGCATAGGCCCGGCGTTGGATTGCGGGCAACCCGGCGCGCTGCCCTCAGACCACGGGCCGCACCGAGCCGGGATTGGCGCTGGACAGGGCAGCCGGGCAATGGCATCAACCGGCACTCTCTCCGGCGCGCGCAAGGGTGAAAATGAAACGATTTTTCCTGCGCTTCTTCACCTGGTGGAACGGCGCAGACCTTCGGCACGCTGGTGTGGACGTCGCTCTACGGCGAGTTCGTCGGCGAGGACGAGTTCGGCAACCGCTATTACCGCACCAAGGGCGGCAAGATCGATCCGACGCTCGGCTTCGAGCGGCGCTGGGTGATCTACAACGGCGTGGCGGAAGCCTCGACCATTCCGCCGTCCTGGCACGGCTGGATGCACCACACCGTCGACGTGCCGCCGACCGATGGAGAAGGTGACGCCGCGGCCGTGGTGGAAGCCGCACCGGCCGAATCTCACCGGCACGCCCGGCGCCCACCGCCCGACCGGCTCGACGCTGGCGCAGGGCCGCCGCCCGAAGGCGACCGGCGACTACAAGGCCTGGACGCCCGGGCGCTGACGCTCTCTGCATCGGCCCGTTCATCCCGAGTGCCGCAGCCGAATTCCGGCGTGCCGATCCGCCCTTTCCCTGCCGCATTCCGCCGTGTTAACCGGGCCGTCTCCGGCGGGTGTTGCCCGCTCGGCCGCCGATCAGGGCGCTGGCCAATGGCGCGATCGCGTCCGCACCGCCTGTGTAATCGCTGTTCTGGGCGCGCTCGGCGCCTGGCCGGCGTCGGCGCCAGCGTTCAATCCATTCGACAGCGCTCTTCGGCTCTCCGCCGCGTCCGCCCGGCCGGCGTGCCGGGCGGCACGCCGAGCCGGCGCCGCAGTATCCACCCCAGCAGATTCCGCGCCGCAGCCACAACGACGGGCAGCAGCAGCGGCAGCTATCCGCCGCAGGCGCAACGTTCCGCCGCAGAGCCCGCCGGCGCGGGATCCAGTCACAGCCGCTGCCGCCGCCGCCGCGCGCGCCGATCTCGGCCGCCGGCTGCCGCGCCGCCGGCCAGCCGCGCGGCACGCCGCAGCCGGCCGACACCGCGCCGCAGCCGGGCGACGAGGTCGTCACCGAGCCGCCGGCGCAGAAGATCGTCAACAAGTCGGCGCTGTTTTCCGGGCTCGACAAGATCACCGGCCGCATCATCAATTTCGACGTGGCGATCGGCGAGACCGTGCAGTTCGGCGCGCTGCAGGTGACGCCGCGCGCCTGCTACACGCGCCCGCCGACCGAGACCGCCAACACCGACAGCTTCGTCGAGGTCGACGAGGTGACGCTGCAGGGCGAGGTCAAGCGCATCTTCACCGGCTGGATGTTCGCCTCGAGCCCCGGGCTGCACGCGGTCGAGCACCCGATCTATGACGTCTGGCTCACCGACTGCAAAGCGCCGGTCGTCGCCGCGCCGCCGCCAGGCGCCCGCGCCGCCCGCGCGGCCGCCGCCCGCGCGCCGCGCCGCCGGCGCGCGCCGCGCGCAGCAGGCCGCTGCCGCCGCGCATCCGGTGCGCGCCGCGCGCCGTCGCAAGCGGCGTTCAGCCGGCGACCTGCAGCGAGCGAGCGATGCCCGCGTTCGCGGGCACGACAGCGAAGAGGATCATCGCGCGGCCGTCAGGCTGCTAGGATTCTCCCGCGTCAATTGCGCGAGCGCCTGCGCGCCGGACACCGGTGCCTGGTTCCGAGCGCGGCGAAATCGGCTTCGCCGATGAGCGCCGCTTCCAGCAGCTTGTGATACTGCCGCCGCGGCACCTCGATCGCGCCGAACGATCTTGAGGTGATCGGTGACGAACTGGGTGTCGAGCAGCCGGAAGCCGCCGGCCTTGAGCCGCGCGACCAGATGCACGAGCGCGACCTTGGAGGCGTCGCGCGCGCGATGGAACATGCTCTCGCCGAAGAAGGCGCGGCCGAGCGTCACGCCGTAGAGGCCGCCGACCAGCGTCTCGCCCTCGATAGACCTCGACGCTGTGGCAATGCCGGCGCTCGTGCAGCTTGCGGTAGAGGTTGCGGATGCGCTCGTTGATCCAGGTGCGCGGGCGTCCGGGCTGCGGTTCCGCGCAGCCGTCGATCACCGCGTCGAAGTCGCGATTGACGGTGACGGTGAAGCGATCCGCGCGCACGGTGCGCGCGAGCCGCGCCGGCACATGGAAGCGGTCGAGCGGAATGACGCCGCGCTGCTCCGGCTCGATCCAGTAGAGCGCGGGGTCTTCCGCGCTCTCGGCCATCGGAAAGATGCCGCAGGCATAGGCCTTGAGCAGCACTTCCGGCGTGATCTCGATGATGGCGGTTTCGCGGTTGGCCATCGCATTGCGTCCAGGCCCGCACCACGCGGGGATGATTCCCCAAGATAGGCCGCCGCCAACGGCAATGCGAGAGGGCTCCGATGCCGGCCGCCGGTCACACGAACAGCCACTTTCGGGTGCGATTTCGGCTGTGCGAGGGGAGGGCGCTTGCGGTTGTCGGTTCGTAACCTTTGCCGCCGCTAACTTGTGGTTAGCCACGATTCGCTCAAATTTTCGCTATCGCTCAACTCTCGCCGCCCTGATGCGTTGCCCCATTGAGAACGTGGCGGCGAACACGCCGCCACGTGGGGGTTGGAGCAGTGACATGACGAGCCCGGTCGTAAAGTGGACGTGCGTCCTCCTGGTCGAGGACGAACCGATGATCAGCGAGATCGTGTGCGAGGCGTTTGAGGAGCAGGGCTTCGCGGTCGAGGCGGTCGACAATGCGGCCGATGCGCTGCGGCGCCTGGCGACGGGTTCACCGGTCGATGTCCTGTTTACCGACGTCAACCTCCCCGGCGGCATGGACGGAGCGGCATTGGCGCGCCGCGCGCGCGAATTGCGGCCCGATCTGCCGGTGCTGTACACGTCGGGCCGGCGTTCCCAGTTCGGGCGCCTGCAGCCGGTCGAGGGCTCGATGTTCGTGCCCAAGCCCTACGATCCGTTCAAGATCGGGCGGCTGCTGGACTATCTGGTCAAGACCACGCGCGCATCCGTCATGCTCAGACAGGTGGTCGGGGCCTGAAGCGGCGTCGTGCGATCACGCGCTTAGCTTCTTCATGAGGTCCATGGGAATCGGGAACACGAGCGTCGACGTGCGGTCGCCGGCGATGTGCTGCAACGCAGTCAGATAGCGCAGCTGCATGGCTTCGGCATGGCCGGCCATGATTGCGCCCGCCTGTGCCAGCTTTTCGGCGGCCTGCAGCTCGCCTTCGGCATCGATGACCTTGGCGCGCCGCATGCGCTCGGCCTCCGCCTGCCGCGCGATCGCCCGCACCATGGTCTCGTTGAGATCGACCTGCTTGAGCTCGACGATCGAGACCTTGATGCCCCAGGCGTCGGTCTGCTCGTCGAGAATGCGCCGGATGTCGGAATTCAGCTTCTCGCGTTCCGCCAGCATGGAGTCGAGATCGTGCTGGCCGAGCACCGAGCGCAGTGTGGTCTGCGCCAGCTGGCTGGTCGCGGCGTCGAACTGCTCGACCTGGATGATGGCCTTTTCCGGATCCAGGACCCGGTAGTAGACCACCGCGTTCACCCGCACCGTCACGTTGTCGCGCGAGATTACGTCCTGCGGGGGAACGTCGAGCAGCCGCGTGCGCAGATCGACGCGCACCATCTGCTGGACGAACGGGATGATCAGGATCAGGCCGGGGCCTTTGACCTTCCACAGTCGCCCCAGCAGGAACACCACCGCGCGCTCGTATTCGCGCAGGATGCGGAAGGAGTAGAGCAGCAGCACGGCGATCGCGACGAGCGGGATCAAGCCTCCGGTCCAGGCGGGGAGATTGAACATGCGACGGCTCCTCTCTAGCGTTCGACGATCAAGGTCAGCCCCTCGCGTGCGATCACGCGCACCGCGTCCCTCGGCTTGAGCGCGGCGGCGCTGCGCGCGGCCCAGACTTCGCCGAGAACGCGCACCTGGCCGCGCGATCCGTCCCACTCCACCACCTCGCCGCGGCTGCCGATGATCTGCTCCGATCCGGTCACAGGCGCGCGCTTGCGCGCCTGCATGGCGGCGCCCAGGATGCCGAAGATCAGCGCGGCCGTGGTCAGGGCGAAGCCGATGATCAGCGGCAGCGAGACCGCGATCTCGATGTCGCGATCGGCGCCCTCGAACAGGAAGACCGCGCCCACCACGAAGGCCGCAAGCCCGCCGAGGCCGAGAATGCCGAAGCCGGGCGTCAGCGCTTCCCCGACCATCAGCGCGATGCCGAGCACGAGCAGCCCGAGCGCGCCGTAGTGCACCGGCAAGGCCGACAGCGCGGTCAGCGCCAGGATCAGGCTGATGGCGCCGAGCACGCCGGGCACGAAGGTGCCCGGATGCCAGAACTCCAGGATGATGCCGTAGAACCCGATCATCAGCAGGATGAACGCGATGTTGGGATCGGCGATGATCGACAGGGCGAGCGTGCGCCAGTCCGGCGCGATGGTGACGATCTCGGCGCCCTTGGTCGCGAGCGTGCGCTCGGCGTTGTCCACGCTCACCTTGCGGCCGTCGGCCTGCGCCAGGACGTCGTCGGCGCTGCTCGCGACGATCTCGATGACGTTCTCCTTGAGCGCCTCGGGCGCGGTGAGCGTGGCGGCGTCGCGTACCGCCTTCTCCGCCCAATCGGCATTGCGCGCGCGCAGTTGCGCGAGGCTGCGCAGCATCGCCACCATGTCGTTGATCGACTTGCGCTGCGAGGCCGACGGCTCGCCGTCGGATTTCTTCTCCTTCTGCTCCTTCTGCTCCTTCGGCTGCGGCATCCCCGGCATGCCGATCTCGATCGGAGTAGCGGCGCCGATATTGGTGCCGGGCGCCATCGCGGCGACATGGGAGGCGTAGACGATGTAGGTGCCGGCGGAAGCGGCGCGCGCGCCGCTCGGCGCGACATAGACGATGACCGGGACCTCCGACGCGATCATCGCCTTGACGATCTCGCGGGTGGAGGAGACGAGCCCGCCGGGCGTGTCGAGCCGCACGATCAGCGCGGCGGCCTTTTCCGTGCGCGCCTGCTCGATCGCGCGGGTGATCTGGCGCGCGGTCGCCACCCCGATCACGCCGTTCACGTCGGTGAGGAAGACGCGCGGCTGCGCCGCGGGCGCGGGTTCGGCCGCCTGCCCATGCGCCGCCGAAGCCGAGCCCACGCCGATGGCCGCTGCCAGCAGCAGCCCGGCGCAGTGACGCACGCGCTCGCGCATTGTCGCAATCGCAGCCATGACAGCCT
The DNA here is from genome assembly GCA_963755305.1 of uncultured Alphaproteobacteria bacterium. Classification (GTDB taxonomy): domain Bacteria; phylum Pseudomonadota; class Alphaproteobacteria; order Rhizobiales; family Xanthobacteraceae; genus VAZQ01. The sequence continues at coordinate 245,464 of CAVWJL010000004.1, forward strand.
CGATTGAGCTCAGCCTCGATTGAGCCTCCGGCCTCGCCGCGCGCGGCGGCGGCTGGCCGTCCAACTCGATATAGGCCTCGCAGGCACAAGCGCCAAGACGCGCGCAGGCGCGCCGGCGGCCCGGCGGCAATGTGATCGGTCCGCGCGCCCCGGCGCGACGGCACGCGCTGGCGCGCCGTCGCGGTGGAAGGCGTAGTCTAGCGGCTCGCCGCCTTCTGCTTCGGCGTCACCTGGATGATGCGGTTGGTGCGCGTCTGGTGGATGAGCAGGTTGCCCTCCCTGCGTCGCGCGCCCGTGCCGCCAGATGCCGGCGAAGATGCTGCCCGACGGGATCGCCCAGCTCTGGAACGTCTCGGTCTTGATGTCGAAGCGCACCAGCGGATCGGGCCGCACGCCGGACTCGTTGTACCAGACGGCGCCGTTCATCACGACGATGGCGTAGGGATGCGAGCGCGGGCCGCTCGGCGAATCCCACTCGGTGGCCTGGCCGGTCTTCGGATCGAGCCGGCCGATGCGGCCCTTGCCCGAATTCACGTACCAGATCATGCCGTCCTCGGCGATGTCGAGGCGGCGCACCGTCGTGCCGCCGAGCGGGAGCTTGAATTCCTTCAGCTCCATCGTCGCCGGATTGATCTTGAACAGGCAGGGCGCGCCGTTGCACGAGAACCAGATCGTGCCGTCGGCGTCGACCTTGATGCCGTACGGCTTGGAGTTCGGCGACCGGCGACCGTGATCAGCTTGATGTCGCCGGTGTCGGGATTGAGCCGGCCGACCATGTTGGAATTCTGCAAGCGTGAAGAACGCGATGCCCTTCTTGTCGAAGATCAGCGTGTGCGGGTCCTTCGCCTTCGGGTCGGGCATCTTGTAGACGGTGAACTGGCCGGTGCTGGACGTCGAGCCAGCCGACCGTGCCGTTCTTGTTGCCGGTGTACCAGGGGTTACCCTTGGGATCGAGCTCGACCGTGTGCGGGAAGCGCGCTCGGTCGGCAACGGCCATTCCTTCATCTCGCCGGTGCGCGGATCGAGCCGCCCGATCAGGTTGCCGAACTGCCCGACCCACCAGATCGAGCCGTCTTCCGCCTGGATCGGATCGCGCGTGCGCTGGCCGAGCGTCGGCATCACCCATTCCTTGAACGTGACCTCGTGCGGGCCGGACACGATCTTGGCCGCGCGCCGGTTGTATCTCGGCGGGAAGTGCTCGGTGAGGTAGTCGACGATCGCGGCCTGCTGATCCGGGACGCTTGCCAGATCGATCATCGTGCCGATCAGCTCTTTCCAGCCGTCGCGCGTATAGCCCGAGCTTTGCGTGATCATGTTGGGCTGATGGCAGGACGTGCAGATGCCGTAGACCAGCTCCTTGCCGGCGCCGTCGGGCAGTACGACGGCCGGCGCCTGCGCCTGCGCGGCGAGCGGAAACAGCAGAAAAGCCGCGGCAGTCATCGCGGACAGATTCAACGGTCCAGGCATGCGTCGCCTCCCAATCGAATTATTGTGATCCGGAACCCGATGGTTGTGCCCGCGGGACCGCTAGTCAAGCAAAAAGCCCGATAATTTTCCCGCCGCTCCGGTCGCGCACCGTTTCACTCGATCACGTCGTCGGCACGCGCGAGCACGGTCGGCGGCAGGTCGAGGCCGAGCGCCTTGGCGGTCTTGAGGTTGATCACCAGCTCGTATTTGGTCGGCGCCTGCACCGGCAGGTCGGTCGGCTTCTCGCCCCTCAGGATGCGATTGACGTAGCCGGCCGCGTTGCCGGAACTGGTCGATGAAATCAGGTCCATAGGCGATCAGGCCGCCACTGGTGACGTAGAAGCGGGAGTTGTAGACGGCGGGCAACCGGTGCCGGGCCGCCAGCGCGATGATCAGCTCGCGGTGAACGGTCGCGGCCGGGCTCCCGGTCACGATCAGGCCGCCGTTCGGACGCTTGCGCGAACGCCGTGATGTCGCGCTCGATCTCGCCGGCATCGCTCACATCGATCGGACGCAGCTCGACCCCGAGCGACGGCGCCACGGCCTGGATGGCGCCGAACTGGCCGGGCCCGGCCGCGATGGCCGATTCGCGAAGGACCGCCGCCCGCGTCACGTCCGGCACGATCTCCTTGAGCAGCTCCAGCCATTTCCCGCCCATGGCCATATTCGAAATTGGTGAAGCCCGTGACGTTGCCGCTCGGGCGCGCCAGGCTGTCGACGAAGCCGGCGCCGACCGGGTCGGCGACCAGCGTGAACACGATCGGAATGGTGCGGGTCGCCTGCAGCAGCGGCGCGACGGCTGCGCTGGAATGGGCCAGGATGACGTCGGGGGCGAGCGCGACCAATTCCGCCGCGTGCTTGCGCATGGTCGTCGGCATTGCCGGCGCCCCAGCGGTAATCGATCCGAAGGTTCTGGCCGACGGTCCAGCCAGCTTGCTGAAGACCCTGCGCAAACGCCGCGAGGCGGGCCTGCGCATTCCGGATCGTCCGCGGCCAGACCCATCAGCACGCCGATACGCCGCATCGCCACGCGCTGCGGCTGCGCGCGCGCGGCGAGCGGCCAGAGACGGAGGACGCCGCCGCGCCGCCGAGCAGCGAGATGAACTGCCGGCGCTTCATTCGATCACCTCGTCGGCGCGTGCGAGCAGCATCGGCGGCACCCCGAGGCCGAGCGCCTTGGCGGACTTGAGGTTGATCACCAGCTCGTACTTGGTCGGCGCCTGCACCGGCAGGTCGGCCGGCTTCTCGCCCTTGAGGATGCGGTCGACATAGCCCGCCGCGCGGCGGTACTGGTCGGCGAGATCGGGTCCGTACGAGAGCAAGCCGCCCGCGGCGACGAAATAACGATAGGGGTAGACCGCCGGCAGACGGTGCCGCGCCACCTGCGCGATGATGATCTCGCGATGAATGATGGCCTGTGCGCCGACCGGCACGATCACGCCGCCGTTCGGGCTACTGGCGAACTGATCGAGGTCGCGCTCGATCACGTCAAGCTCGCGAACCGAGATCGGGATCATTTCCATCCCAACCGAGTCGGCCACGGCCTGGATGACCGCCCACTGCCCGATTCCTGCGGGATTGGGGGTGGGATCGCGCAGGATCGCGGCGCGCGTCACTTTGGGCGCGAGCTCCTTCAGAAGCTGCGGCCATTTTCCACTCAGGCTGTATTCGAACTGCATGAAGCCGGTGACGTTGCCGCCTGGCCGCGCCAGGCTCGCCACGTGGCCGGCGCCCACCGGATCGATGGACTGCGCGAATACGATCGGCACCGTGCGGCTCGCCGCCCGCACCGCCGACACGACCGGACCGCCGGCCGCAAGGACCAGGTCCGGCCGAAGCGCGACAAGTTCTATCGCGTATTGGCGGAATCGCTGGCCGCTGCCCGCGCCCCAGCGCGTGTCGAAGGTTATGTTGCGGCCCTCTGTCCAGCCCAGTTGCTGGAGCGCCTGGCGAAACGCTGTGACATGCGTCTGTGCTACCGGATCGGACGCGTCCGTATTCATCAGGATGCCGATCCGCCGCATGCGTTCTGCCGGCTGCGCGTTCGCAGCTACCGTCCACGCGGTAACGCCGCCGACGAGCGCCATGAACTCGCGGCGTCTGACATGCGCGCTCATTCGATCACCTCGTCGGCGCGGGCGAGCAGCATCGGTGGTACATCGAGGCCGAGCGCCTTGGCGGTCTTGAGGTTGATCACCAACTCGTACCTGGTCGGCGCCTGCACCGGCAGGTCGGCCGGCTTCTCGCCCTTGAGGATGCGGTCGACGTAGCCGGCCGCGCGGCGGTACTGGTCGATCTGACTAGCCCCATAGGAGATCAAGCCGCCGGCGGCGACCCAAGCACGTTCGGTATAGATCGCGGGCAGCTTGTGCCGGGCCGCCAGTGTGATGAGCAGATCGCGATGACGCTGCGCGGTCGCGCCCGCCGCCACGATCAGGCCGCCATTCGGAGAACGCGCGAAGGCCGCGACGGCGCGCTCGATCTCGCCGGCATCGCGCACATTGACCGGGTTTACCTCCACCCCGAGCGACGGCGCGACGGTCTGGATTGCGCCAAACTGGCCGATTCCGGAAGGGTTGGCGGGATCCCGAAAAACTGCCGCCCGCGTCACGCCCGGCGCGATCTGCTTGAGCAGTTCCAGCCATTTGCCGCCCATGCTGTGTTCGACAGTCATGAACCCGGTGGCGTTGCCGCCCGGCCGCGCCAGGCTGTCGACGAAGCCGGCGGCGACCGGATCGCCGGCAACGGGGAATACGATCGGCACGGTGCGGGTCGCCTGCAGCAACGGTCCCACGGTCGAAGCGCCATGGGCCAGGATGACGTCGGGCGCGAGCGCGGCCAATTCCGCCGCGTGCCTGCGAATAGCGGCGGCATTCGACGTGGCCCAGCGGGTGTCGATCCTCACGTTGCGGCCGATGGTCCAGCCCAACAGCGCCAGCGCCTGCAGGAACGCCCCGACGCGGGCCTGAAATTCCGCATCGTCGGCGGTTGCGGGTATCAGCACGCCGATGCGCCGTACCCGCTCGCGCTCCTGCGCGCGCACGGCAAGCGGCCACGCGGCGGCCGCGCCGCCGAGCATGGCGATGACGTCGCGGCGCGCTATCGCGCGTGTCCCGGATGCGGTGCAGCGCAAGCCCGAAGGGCGCGGCGGTGCACCGCTGATCCGGGACCGCCACAAGCTCGGTGTATTGGGCGGTCCCGGGTCTGCAGCGCAGCACGCATCACTTCGTGATGCGCGCTGCGCTGCGCCCGGGACACGAGGCCTATCGTTACGCCGTCTCATTCGATCACCTCGTCGGCGCGCGCGAGCAGCATCGGCGGCACCACGAGGCCGAGCGCCTTGGCGGACTTGAGGTTGATCGCAAGCTCGTACCGGGTCGGCGCCTGCACCGGCAGGTCGGCGGGCTTCTCGCCCTTGAGGATACGATCGACGTAGCCGGCGGCGCGGCGGTACTGGCTGACCAGATCGGGGCCATAGGAGATCAGCCCACCACCGGTGACGAAGAAGCGATAGGGATAGACCACGGGCAGGCGTTGCCGCGCCGCGAGCGTCGCGATCAGCTCGCGGTGAACCAGTCCCGCCGCACTGACAACCGCGATCAGACCGGCGTTCGGGACGCGCGCCAAGGCCGCCATGGTGCGCTCGATCTCGACAACGCCGCGCAGATCGATCGAGCTCAGCTCGATGCCGAGCGGCTGCGCCGCCGCCTGGATGACGGCCCACTGGCCGGTGCCAGCTTGGGTGCTGGGATCGCGCGCTACGCCGATGCGCTTGAGTCCGGGCGCGAGCTCCATCAGCAGTTCGAGCCATTTGCCGGCTAGGGAGTATTCGAACTGGAGGAAGCCGGTGGCGTTGCTGTTCGGGCGCGCCAATGTCTCGATATTGCCTGCTCCGACCGGATCGATGGCCTGTGCGAACACAATCGGCACTGTGCGGCTCGCCTGCTGCAGCGGCGTCAATGTCCCGCCAGTACCCGCCAGGACGACGTCCGGATTGAGCCCGATCAACTCGGCCGCGTATCGGCGCACGCGCGCGGCGTCGCCCCCGGCCCACCGGGTGTCGATCCTCACGTTGCGGCCGACTGCCCACCCCGCCTCCTGCAAACCTTGCAGGAATGCCGCAACCCGGGACTGCGCTTCGGGTTCGTCGGACAACGTATTCATCAGCACGCCGATGCGCCGCATGCGCTCGCGCTCCTGCGCGCGCGCGGCAAGCTGCGGTAGAAGCGTGGACGCAACCGCCGCGCCGCCCAACAGCGTGATGACTTCGCGGCGTTTCATGGGGGGCCGATCCGATTCCGAGGTATCCCGTGGGCTAAGCCAGCGATGATTATTTGTGATCTCCGCGGCGAGCGGAAAAAGAGGGCCGGTTATCGCAATCTCCCCGCTTGCGCTGGAACGACAATCGAGAAGCGTGGTGAACCCCCGGCTTATATCACACCGCCCGCCTCCGGTGGCGCCTGAAAGGTCCGCCCACCGGGGGCCCTTTGGAGCAAGCCTCAAACATCGCGCGCGGGACGCCGGAGAGACGGCGGACTTGCGGTTTTGACGATAGAGGCCGGTTCGCCACCGGCCGCCTCGACACCGCGAGAGCTCGCTGGCATGCCTGCGCAAGCAGGCATCCAGTACACTCCGTTGCCAGCATGGTCGGATCGAGCAAGCCAACGGAGATCGGCGATTACTGGATTCGGCTCTCGCTCGCCGGACTGCGTCCGGCTCGCTCGGCCGGAATGACAGTGGAGGGTGGCGCAACGTTGGCTTGCTGCACTCTCCGCATTGCCTTGCTGCACTCTCTCCATTCGCGACGACCCGCACCCCAAGCTCGCTGTCATGCCTGCGCAAGCAGGCATCCAGTACACTCCGTTGCCAGCATGGTCGGATCGAGCAAGCCAACGGAGATCGGCGTTTACTGGATTCCGGCTCTCGCTCGCTGCGCTCGCTCGGCCGGAATGACAGCGCGGCCGAAATGGCGCCTAGCTCTCCATCCCGCCGTTGGCCAGAAAATCCTCCAGCCAGCGGATGTGGTAGTCGCCGTCGATGATGTCCTTCTCGCGCACCAGCGCGCGGAACAGCGGCAAGGTGGTCTCGATGCCGTCGATGACGAACTCGTCGAGCGCGCGCTTGAGCCGCATCAGGCACTCGCTGCGGGTCTTGCCGTGCACGATGAGCTTGCCGACGAGCGAATCGTAGAACGGCGGAATCGTGTAGCCGTGATAGACGGCGGAATCGACCCGCACGCCCAGGCCGCCGGGCGGATGGTAATGCACGATCTTGCCCGGCGAGGGCCGGAACGACACCGGGTTCTCGGCATTGATGCGGCACTCGATGGCGTGGCCGTGGAACGTCACGTCGCTCTGGGCGAACTCGAGGCCGCCGCCGGCGGCGACGCGGATCTGCTCCAGCACAAGGTCGATGTCGGTGATCATCTCGGTCACCGGATGCTCGACCTGGATGCGGGTGTTCATCTCGATGAAATAGAACCGTCCGTCCTCAAACAGGAACTCGACCGTGCCGACCCCGAGATATTCAAGCTCGCGCATGGCCTTCGCCACCGTGTCGCCGATGGTGTTGCGGGCGGTCTCGTTGAGGGCGGGGCAGGGGCCTTCCTCCCAGATCTTCTGGTAGCGGCGCTGCAGCGAGCAATCGCGCTCGCCGAGATGGATGGCGCGGCCCTTGCCGTCGCCCAGCACCTGGATCTCGATGTGGCGGGGGCGGGCGAGAAATTTCTCCAGATAGACGGCGTCGTCGCCGAACGCCGCCTTGCACTCGGCGCGCGCGGTCGAGAGTGCGACCGCCAGGTCGTCCTCGGTGTGGGCGACCTTCATGCCGCGCCCGCCGCCGCCGGCCGCCGCCTTCACCAGCACCGGAAATCCGATCGCGCGCGCCAGCCCCAATGCCTCCTCGTCCGACGCCACGGCGCCCTCCGAGCCGGGCACCACCGGGATGCCGAGCCGAATGGCGGTGCGCTTGGCCTCGATCTTGTCGCCCATCAGACGGATGTGCGCGGGCTTGGGTCCGATGAAGTGGATGCTGTGCTCGCCCAGGATCTCGGCAAAGCGCGCGTTTTCCGAGAGGAACCCGTAGCCCGGATGCACGGCGTCGGCGCCGGTGATCTCGCAGGCCGCGAGCAGGGCCGGGATGTTGAGGTAGCTCTCGCGCGCCGGCGGCGGGCCGATGCACACGCTCTCGTCGGCGAGCCGCACATGCATGGCGTCCTCGTCGGCGGTCGAATGCACGGCGACGGTCGCGATGCCGAGCTCCTTGCACGCGCGCAGCACCCGCAACGCGATCTCGCCGCGGTTGGCGATCAGGATCTTGTCGAACATGGCTGCGCTTCTTTCCCTCTCCCCGCGAAGCGGGGAGAGGGTGCCTCGCGCCGAAGGCGCGAGGCGGGTGAGGGGCTATTCTCAGACTGCGCGTCAAGTTGCCCCTCACCCGGCTCGCATCTCGCTGCGCTCAATGCTCGCCACCCTCTCCCCGCAAGTGCGGGGAGAGGGTGGGAGATTGCGGCTGCGCCCGGTCGCAAATTCATGACGGGGTCATTGTCATTCGATGATCATCAGCGGCTCGCCGAACTCGACCGGCTGGCCGTCCTCGATCAGGATCTGGATCACCGTTCCCGCCCGCGGCGAGGGAATCTGGTTCATGGTCTTCATCGCCTCGATGATGAGCAGCGTATCGCCCACCAGCACGCGGCTGCCGATCTCGACAAACGGGCGCGCGCCGGGCTCGGCTCCGACATAGGCGGTGCCGACCATGGGCGAGGTGACCGCGCCCGGATGCTTGGCGGGATCGGGCGGCGCGCCGCCCTCCGGTCCGCCCGGGGCGGGCGCGCTCGCCGCCATTGCGGAAACGCCGCCGGCCGGCTTCGCCGTGCGTTCGCGCTTGCGCGCCACGCGCACGCGCTGGCCGTCGCGTTCGAACTCGATCTCGGTCAGCCCGGTCTCGTCGAGCAGCCGCGCAAGCTCGCGGATCAACTCGTGGTCGATCGCGGGGGTCGGCTTGGACTTGCGATCGCTGGTCACGGCTCAGCCCTTGTCCGGCGCGGCGACGAGCGCCGCGAGCCCGTCGATCGCAAGCGCGTAGCCCTGCACGCCGAAGCCGGCGAGGCTCGCCTTGGCGACCGGCGCGACGTGGGAGGTGTGGCGGAAGCTCTCGCGCGCGAAGATGTTGCTGATATGGACCTCGATCACCGGTATGCCGGCGCCCGCGACCGCGTCGCGGATGGCGACCGACGTGTGGGTCAAGCCGCCCGGGTTGATGAGGATGCCGGCGGCCTGCTTGGCGCCGGCCTCCTGGATCCAGTCGATCAATTCGCCCTCGTGGTTCGACTGGCGGAACTCGATCGCAAGGCCGTGGCGCTTGCCCGCCGCCCGGCACAGCTTCTCCACGTCCTGCAACGTGGCCCGGCCATAGATCTGCGGCTCGCGCGTGCCGAGCAGATTGAGGTTGGGACCGTTGAGGATGTAGATGATTTTTGCCATGGATCGGATGCAGCAACAAACGAATGCCGCTTTATAAGGTGCTCATCGCAAAAGGGAAAGCCGCAGGCCCGAAAACACGCTAGTCTGGGCGTATCAGTCAGCCGGGTGAAAAGCCGGAAAAAGGAGGACAATCATGAAGGGGCTTCGCGTCGGACCGCTTGGCATTGCGAGCGCGCTCGCACTCGCCGGGATGTTCCAAATCGGCACCGCCAATGCCGACATCCAGGTGCGGGTCATCGAATACAAGCATGGCGACGCGGTCATGGAGGGCTACATCGCCTATAACGATGTCGTCTACGGCAAGCGCCCAGGCGTGCTGATCGGGCACACCTGGACCGGCGTCGACAAGTTCATGAAGGAGCGGGCGGAAGCCTATGCCAAGCTCGGCTACGTGGCGTTCGTGCCCGACATCTACGGCAAGGGCGTGCGCCCCACGCAGCCGCCGGCGACCAATGTGGAAATGAAGCGGTACATGGACGACCGGCCGCTCCTGCGCGCCCGCGCGTTCGCGGGGCTCGACATCCTGCGCGCGCAGGCGACGGTGGACCCGACCAAGCTGCTGGCGGCGGGCTACTGCTTCGGGGGCGCGATGGTGCTGGAACTCGCCCGCGGCGGCGCCGAGCTCGCCGGCCTCGTGACCTTCCACGGCACCCTCAACAACCCGTCCCCGGACAACGCCAAGAACATCAACGGGCGCGTGCTCGTGCTGCACGGCGCCGACGATCCGGCCGTGCCGCCGAAAGAGGTCGATGCCTTCGAGGCCGAAATGCGCAACGCCAGCAGGGCGCGCAGGGAGAAGGGCGAGAAGGAGATCGATTGGCAGCTCATCGCCTACGGCAACGCGGTACACAGCTTCACCGACCGCAGGGCCGGGACCGACAACGCGCGCGGCTCGGCCTACAACGAGCTTGCCGACCGGCGGTCCTGGGCCGCCATGCAGCACTTCTTCAAGGAGATCGTGAACCCCAATTGAGGCGGACGGCGGCTTGCGGCAAACGCGTTCGGCCCGCGCAGGCGCGGGCCGCCGCGCTCAGCACACCGACTTGCCGCAGCGCGCCTCGTTCACCTTTTCGCGCAGGGCCTTGAAGCCGACCGCGCCGATCACGACGTTGGGGCCGACCACGTAGCTCGGCGTTCCGTTGAGGCCGAGCGCCTCGGCGAGCTGCATGGATTCGGCAATGGTCGCCTTGATTTCGTCGCTCGCCAGGTCCTTCTCGATGCGTCCGGTATCCAACCCGACCTCCTTGGCGGCCGCCATCGCACGGGCCTTGTCGGCCGCGCCGCGCGTACCCAGCAGCTTCTGGTGGAACTCGAGGTATTTCTTGCCGCCGGTCTTGTCCTGCATGCGCACGGCGACCGCGACTTGCGCCGCCTGCAGCGAGCCTTCGCCCAGCACGGGGAACTCCTTGAGCACGTATTTGAGGTTCGAGTCGCCCTTGATGAGGTCGAGCATGTCGGCCATGGCACGCTTGCAGTAGCCGCAATTGTAGTCGAAGAACTCGACCAGCGTGACGTCGCCCTGGGCATTGCCGAGATTCACCTGCCGCGATGAATTGAAGATGGTCGCGGCGTGCTCCTTCACCGCGGCGCGGTGCTTTGCGACCTCGGCCTCGGCCTGGCGCTTCTCGAGCTCCGACATCACCTCCTGCAGCACGCCGGGATTCTTCAGCAGATACTCCCTCACGATGCGCTCGATCTCGCCGCGCTGCTCGCTGTTGAAGGATTGCGCGGGGGCCCGCGCCGGGAGCGCGACGAGGAGCGCGAACAGGGCTGCGGCGAACAGGCGGCGGTCAAATCTCATTGGCGTTGATCCTTGGCTGGCTCGATGGCTTGGCGTCAGCGGCGTCCGGCGCTTTGCGGCGGCTTGTAGCTGGAAATGTCGTCGGCTCTGACCCATCCGGGCGATCCGGTCGGAAACCGCGTCTTGGCACGCGCGGCGAGTTCGCGCGCGGTCTTGATGTCGCCGCGCATGAAGGCGGCCTGGGCGGAAGCGAGGTCGGCATGCGCGAGATCGCGTTTCTGGCCGTAAGCCATTGCAAGCTGGCTGTAGGCATCCGGCGATTCCGGTTCGCGCGTCAATGCCGACTGCAACAGCGCGATGGCCTCGTCGGTGCGCGCGCGGTCGTTGCTGGCGATCAGAGCCTGCGCCAGCAGGATCTGGATCAGCGCGGGGCTCGGCGCAAGCCGGACGGCCTGACGCAGCGGTGCGACGGCTTCGGCCGGCCGGCCCGACTCCAGCAGCGCCTGGCCCTTGAGCTCGTGGAAATAGGGATTTTGCGGCTGTGCCTGAATAAGCGTATCGATCTGCGCCACGCCTGCGCGCGGGTCCCCGAAGCGATAGGCCGAGATTGCGCGCGCATAGCGCGCCGCAAGACTATGGTCGCCGATCCCGTAGCGGCGCGCGATCCCCTCCGGGCGCTCCATGAAGCCGTAGAGCTTGGCGCGCATCAGATCGTGCCGTGCCTGCAGCGCGGATGAATCCTTGGTGTCCCAATAGGGGCTGCTTCTCGCCATGCCCTCGAGCGCGGCCACGCGCTCGCTCGGCATCGGGTGCGACTGCATGTAGGGATCCATGTATCGCGTATGATAGAGCAGCTGATCGGCCAGCCGCTTGAACGTCTCGTACATGCCCTTGGCCGATTGTCCGGTTGCGGTGAGGTATTTCACCGCCGCGCGATCGGCCTGGTCTTCCTGGGCGCGGATATAGGCGAAGAGCTGAATTCTGGATCGCCGCCTGCGGCCCCTGGATCATCGCGGCGCCCGCATTGCCGAGCCCGGAGCTGCCGCTGCGCCCGCCGGCGATCATCGCGCCCACGCCCAGCAGCATGGCGAGGATCGTCTGGGTCGACGCATTGGCGAGCTGTTCGCGGATGCGCGCCAGATGTCCGCCGGCGATGTGGCCGGTCTCGTGCGCAAGCACGCCGATGATCTGGTTTGGCGTCTGCGCTTCCATCAGCGCGCCGGCATTGACGAAGATGCGCCGCCCGTCGGCGACGAACGCGTTGAACGAGCGGTCGTTGATGATGACGATGCGGATGTTCTGCCGGGCCAATCCGGCCGCCTTGAGCACCGGCTGCGTGTACTCCTTCAGCAGTTGCTCGATCTCGGCGTCGCGGATCAGCGGCGGACCGCTGCCACCGCGCTGCGCCTGCGCCGGAACGCTCGCGACAGCGACGGCCGCAGCCGTCGCCATGGCGATGACGCGGCCCGCTGGCGCAAGGCATCGCGCCCTGATAGGTGTCTGCGTTCCGGTCATGTCCGCCAGGCTCTGCACCATGCTGTCGCGCAACCTAGTAGTGGGCCCGAATGCGGTCAACGCGCTAAGGATTCAACGCGCTCACGATGATGTGTGTTTGCGGATGATCGATCGGCAGTTTGTCCGCCGAAATGCGGCGACAGCGGGGCGGCGGCCTCCCGGAGGGGAACAGAGGCATCGCGGATGCTGGATGCAGCAAGACGGCTGATGACGCCTTCGGCACGCAGCGACGTGCCGGCGTTCATGGTGATGGACGTGATGGCGGCCGCCGCGCGCATCGAGGCAGCCGGCGGCCGCGTCATTCACATGGAGGTCGGGCAGCCGGCGGCACCGGCGCCGTCGGCCGCAATCGCGGCCGCGCGCGCGGCGCTGTCCTCGGGACGGCTCGGCTATACCGAGACGCTCGGCATTCCGACGTTGCGCGCGCGCATCGCGCGCCACTACGGCGAGCGTCATGGCATCGAGCTCGATCCCGCGCGCGTTGTCGTCACCACCGGGTCGTCGGCCGGATTCATCCTTGCGTTTCTCGCGCTGTTCGAGGCCGGCGACCGGGTCGCGGTCGCGCTGCCGGGCTATCCGCCCTATCGCCATATCCTGCGCGCGCTCGGCTGCGAGCCGGTGGCGATCGAGACCGCGCCGGCGACGCGCTGGGCGATCACGCCCGACATGCTGATCGCCGAGCATCGCAAGGCACCGCTCAAGGGTGTGCTGATCGCAAGCCCCGCCAATCCGACCGGCACCATGATGACCGGCGCGGCGTTGCGCGACCTCATCGAAGCCGCGGAAGGGGAGGGCATCCGCTTAATTTCGGACGAGATCTATCACGGCCTCGACTACGCCTTCGCGGCCGAGACCGCGCTGCGGCTCTCCGACGACGCGGTCGTGATCAACTCGTTCTCCAAGTATTTCTGCATGACCGGCTGGCGCGTCGGCTGGATGGTCGTGCCGGAACCGCTGGCTCGCCCGATCGACCGCCTGCAAGGCAATCTGGCGATCTCGGTTCCCACGCTGTCGCAGATCGCGGCCGAGGCGGCGTTCGACGGCCGCGCCGAGATGGAGGCGGTCAAGCACGGTTACGAGGAGAACCGGCGAATTCTGCTCGACGGCCTGCCGAAGGCCGGGCTGGAGAAGATTCTCCCGGTCGACGGCGCATTCTATCTCTATGCCGATGTGTCGCGCTTCTGCCAGGACAGCTTCGACTTTGCCAAGCGCATGCTGGAGGAAACGCATGTGGCGATCACGCCGGGCGTCGATTTCGATCCGCTGAACGGGCGACACTTCATCCGCTTCTGCTATGCCGGTTCGGCTGCGGAGATGCATGAAGCGGTCGAGCGGATCGGCCGGTGGCTGCACGCGTAGCAGCGCGGCGCACCGAACACCAACCGGCGCGCTAGGCTTTCTCCATCACCAAAAGCGGATAGCGTTCGGCAAGCTCGTAGGTTCCAGCTGCAACGAAACGGGCATTCGAAAACGCGGCGGGGACGACGGACAGGCATTCCTGCCGCGTCGGAAAGCTGTAGATTTCCGGGGACCGGTCGTAGACATCGATGGTGTCGATCTCGGCGCGTTCCCATCCGCCCGCGGCTGCAAGGCGGTTGCGGTCGGCGAAATGCGCCTCGAACGCGTCATGGATGACCTGCACGGCGATGTTCGGGCTGCCTGCTTCGGCGCAGACCGCCATCGCCAGCCGGAACTTGAAGGCCATGAAGCGCCGGATCTCGCCTTGGAATGCCGCCGCCTTGACCGCTGCCACGGTCTCGCGAGCGTCTGGCATCGCGAAAATCCGGGTGACGAACTTTCCGCCCGGCGCCAGCACGAACGCGAGCGCGTCGTAGAACGATGAGGCTCCCTCGGGATGGCGCAGCGCGATGGGAATTCCGTCGCCGATGCAGGCTGCGAAGGTGCCGGGTGCGAACGGTGGCTGCTGCCAATCGCCCACCACGGCACGCCGGTTCGGTCCACTGGCGCGCCATCGATTGCGCACCGACGTTTCATCGCGCTCAAGCGCGGTGATGTCGTGCCCGGCGTCCGTCAGCCCCTGCGTAATGCCGAGCAGGAGAATGGGCCCCGAGCAACCGGCGATTTCCTGCTTGATCGCGGCGATGACCTGATCATTCAACTGCAACGGTTTGCGAAGCCGTGCCCACGCCGAGTAAAGCTCATGCCAGTGACTTGTGCTCATTGGCGTGCGCTCGATGAAACATGACCGCGCATGGAGGACGAACGGGCCCCGGTCTTGCGGCGGCGCCGGGATGCATTCTGTGCAGGCAGCGAAGCTTTAACAGAGCAGCGATGCCGTGTTAACAGCGTTTCGGCGTCGCAGCCACTCAAGCGGCCGGAAACACTACGAGGCGAATGTCCGCGCCGCCCCTTCGGCCGGTGTCGAGATCGAGTTTCATGCAGGAAGAATTCAGGCGCTTTTTGAAGACGCTCGATCAGACGCAATGGGCGCCACGCTCGCACGTTGAATCATATCAGAAAGGTCTCCTGACCCGCCTCTTGAAGCACGCCTACGAGCAGGTTCCTTTCTATCGCGATCGCTTGAAGTGTTTATTCCCGGACCATGGGGAGATCGACCTTTCGCGCTGGCGCGAGGTGCCGATCCTCGCCCGCTTCGATGCGGCCGCCAATTCGGCGGCAATGCGCTCGCCGCCGCTGCCGGATTATTACGGTCCGGTGCGCGAGGCTAAAACCTCGGGATCGACGACCGCGCCTCTCCAATTCGCCAGCAACGGTCTTAACAACGTCGCGGCGAATGCCGCCATGACGAGGCTGGCGCACTGGTGGAAGATCGATACCCGGCGGCCGCTGGCAACGATCAGGATCTACGCCGCCGGCACGGCGCCGCAATACCCGGATGGACGCGTCGGCAAGGGCTGGTCCAACGCCGACCAGGATTCGGCAGGCTATGATCTCGACATGTTCACGCCGATCGAGCAGCAGATCGAATGGCTGTTGCGCGTCAAGGCGCCCTACCTGATGACGTTGCCCTCGAACGCGCAGGCGCTTGCCTTTGCGCTGACGCCCGATCAGGCGCGAAGCCTTGCGCTCGAGGCCGTCATTGCCATCTCGGAGACCGTCCTTCCGCGCGCGCGGGAGATCATTGCCGATCGGTTGGGCGCCAGGCTGATCGCGGCCTATTCGTGTCAGGAGATCGGCGTCATCGCTACCCAGTGTCCGGACACGGCCAACTATCATGTCGCGTCCGAAATGACGCTGACCGAGGTCCTGCGCGACGACGGAACCGAGGCGGGGCCGGGAGAGGTGGGACAGGTCGTTGTGACCGGCCTCTACAACTACGCGATGCCGTTCATCCGCTATGCCGTCGGCGATGTGGCAACCGTCGGGCCGGAATTCTGTGTCTGTGCCCGCACGCTGCCGGTCATTGCGCAGGTGGAGGGCCGCACCCGCCATGCCTTCGTGTTCAAGGACGGCACCAGGATTTGGCCGCGCATCTGGTTCCTGCGTGAAGTGCGGGAGTTCGTTCCGTCACGCGAGCTTCAACTCGTCCAGATCGACCGCGAAAAAATCGAGATACGCTACGTTCCCGACAATAATGCGGGCCGTCAGCCGGACCCGCACGGCTTGGGTGAATACGTGAAGAGCAAGTTTCACCCGACCGCGGAGGCGGTGCTCGTGCCGATGGATGCAATCCCGCGCGGCAGCGGCGGCAAATTCGAACCCTTCATCTCGATGGTTCCGATCTGATTCAGTAGCGCGACCGCGGACGGGTCAGCGCGGTTATTCCGGGCTGCCAAATCCGGCTTCACAGGAACCGTCGGGAAGCAGTGTTCTGCCGGGATCGCAGAACAGCGTCGACGAAGAGCCGCCGTTGGCGAAGCGATTGAAGCTGAACAGCGTGTCCCAGATCGGCGGATCGTCCTGGCGGTGGCGCTGGATGAGCGTCTTGTCCTTCTGGCCGAGATAGAATTTGAGGCCACCCCAGACGCCGTTGTAGGCGTGCTCGCCCAGGCGGGCTTCGACGAAGACCGAAGCCATGGCCTTGCCCAGCGACACTGCGCTCTCGCCGCCGAGTGCAAGCGCGTTCTGGCCGCCGAGATAGCGGTGGCCGATGTAACCGGCGACATTGTCGGTCAGATAATACTTGAGATTGATCTGATCGAAAAATCGGGTGCCGACGGTGTAGCCTTCGGTGAATGTCGACGTGTTGACGACACCGGCGGCACCAAAAGGGCCGCCCGCAGGCGGTATGATCGTGGTCCCGGCCGTGGTGTTGGAGACGGTATTGCCCCACTCCACGCCGGCGATGCCCTGGATCGTCCAGCGGCCGAAATAGTACTCGGCCTCGCCGGCGACCTGCGTCACATGCACGCCGCCGGACCGGTCCCAGTTGGTGTGGCTGGCATAGAGCCCGATCAGGCCCTGCGACGGCTTGCGCCAGAACAGGTGCGGAGCGACGGTGAAAAACCGGTCGCCGCCGAGATTGCCGATGCCGCCGTCGATCTGCAGGCCTGCCGCGGTTCCGAGCGGAATCGAGATCGCTCCGCGCGCACCGTAGAGTTTGTGCCCGCTCAGCCCGCCGGCCAGCGCTTCCCACTTGGCGTTGAAGCCGTCGACCGCCACCTCCGGCAGCGGCGGGGCCTTGAAGGCTGGAACGATGTCCGCGGCGCTTGCGGCGCCGGCCATCAGGAATGCACCGGAGACGACGCCGCCCAGCATTGTCGATGCAAGCAAGGCTTTCCGGACCGACATCGCTACGCCCCTATTCAACCGTCAACAGTTTACCAATTCAAAACGGCGGTAAAGCTGCGCGCGGGCTCGGCCAGGTGGGGCAACGACACTTTCACGGGCGTTGTGGTTTCTCGGCAACGCTCGACGGCGGCTCGCGGCCGTCGGAGCGCCATTTCGGCACGAATTCGTGCAGCCGTGACGGCGCGGCCGTCAAAACTCGACGTCCAGCTCCTCGACCTCGTCGGGTTCGGTCTTGGCCGCGGCGATCCACTCCTGCATGTAGGACATCGCCAGGATGGTCTCGCGATAGGCGGCGCAGGCGGCGTCGATCTTCACGTCGTAGGTCAGAAAGCGGGTGGCGACCGGCGCGAACATGGCGTCCGCCATGCACGGCTGCGGACCGAACAGGAACGGCCCCTTCGATTCCGCGAGACATTCGCGCCAGATCGCGAGCACGCGATCGATGTCGGCCTGCGCGCCGGCCCAGACCTTGAATCCCGGATAATGCGCCTTGAGGTTCATCGGCAGCGCCGAGCGCAGATTGCTGAAGCCGGAATGCATCTCGCCCGAGATCGAGCGGCAGCGGGCGCGCGCCGCGCGCGCCTTCGGCATGAGCCCGGCGTCCGGGCTGAGTTCATGAAGGTATTCGGCGATGGCCAGGGTGTCCCAGATCATCACGCCGTCGTGGGTCAGGCAGGGGACCAGGAAGGACGGCGAGAGCAGCAGCAGCTCGGCGCGGGTCGCAGGGTCGTCGCTCGGTGCCTGCTGCTCGTCGAAATCGAGCCCCGCCATCTTGCATAGGAGCCAGCCGCGCAGCGACCAAGAGCCGTAGTTCTTGCTCGCAATGGTAAGCGTGGCCTTCGCCATGGAGGTTCCCTCGTTGCCGGCGCATGGCCCTGGCACAACGGCCAGGACGCGCGTTTCAGGTTGATCGACGCGAGCGCCCGTTCAGCCTGCGGCTGCGGCATGCCACGTCCCCGGCAAGGGCGGGCTTGTCCCCAAACATCGTCCCGGCGATAATTATCTCGCAGTGCAACAAGAAATGCACTAGCCTTTTCTGTGCCGGGTCGAGTTTGGACGGGGGAGGGGGCGCCGCGCTGACGGCGCCCTCGGCATCCGAATGCTCTACCAGGCCTATCAGGCGCACTCCGACATCATGGTGCCGGTGCGCGCGCTCGCCGGCATGGCGCTCAAAGGCGTGGGCCAGCCGCTGGCCGGCCTCGTCGACAATGCGGCGCTGCGCAACCTGACGGCGGCCTACGAGATCATCGCGCGGACCGGCCTGACCCACACGCGCCCGCCATTCGCGATCGACAAGGTGACGGTCGGCAACCGTGAAGTCGCGGTACGTGAGGAGGTCGCGCACGTCACCCCGTTCGGCACGCTCCTGCGCTTCAAGAAGGATATCGACCAGGCGCAGCCGCGCGTGCTGCTGGTGGCGCCTTTGTCGGGACATTTTGCGACGCTCCTGCGCTCGACCGTGCGCACCATGCTGCCCGAGCACGACGTCTTCATCACCGACTGGCACAATGTGCGCGACGTCGCGCCCTCGCACGGCCGGTTCGGGTTCGACGAGTACATCGAGCACCTCGTCCAGTTTCTGGAAAAGATCGGGCCCGGCGCCCACGTGATCGCGGTGTGCCAGCCTTGCGTCGCCGTGCTGGTCGCCGCCGCGGTGATGGCGCAGTCGGGCAACCCCGCCCAGCCCCACAGCATGACCCTGATGGCGGGGCCGATCGATACCCGGGTCAATCGGACCAAGGTGAACGCGCTCGCCAACTCCAAGCCGATCAGCTGGTTCGAGCAGAACCTGATCGCGTCGGTGCCTTTCCGTTACGCCGGCGCAATGCGGCGCGTCTATCCGGGCTTCGTGCAGCTCGCCGCCTTCATGAGCATGAACATCGAGCGGCACGTGAAGGCGCATCGCGAGCTCTACGACCACCTGATCAAGGGCGAGCACGAGAAGGCGCGCGTGACCAAGGATTTCTACGACGAATATTTCGCCGTGCTCGATCTCACCGCCGAGTTCTATCTCGAGACCGTGCGCCTCGTGTTCCAGGAACACGCGCTGCCGCTCGGCAAGCTCGAATGGCGGGGCAACAAGGTCGAGCCGAAGGCGATCCGCCGAACGATGCTGCTCACCGTCGAGGGCGAGCGCGACGACATCTGTGCGGTCGGGCAGACGGTGGCGGCGCACGATCTGTGCACGGGGCTGCGCCCCTATCTCAAGCGCCACCACATGCAGCCCGGCGTCGGCCACTACGGCGTGTTCTCCGGCCGGCGCTGGGAGGGCCAGATCTTCCCGCTGGTGAAGAACGTCATCCTGGCGAGCGATTAGCGCATTTTCAGCAATGCTGGCGCCGCGCGTGCCGCACGCTCGACCTCTCCCCGCAGGGGAGAGGTCGCGAAACCGCGCTAGCTTATGCTCATCCCTTGGCTTTGAGCGACCTGAACAGGTCGAAGGCGTCGCGCGGCGTGACGTTCTTGTGCACCACCGCGGCGACGGCGGCGATCATCGCCTTGGGGGCGTCCGACTGGAAGATGTTGCGGCCCATGTCGACGCCGGCGGCGCCCTGCTGCACGGCGTTGTAGGCCATGGTCAGCGCCTCGAGCTCGGGCAGCTTCTTGCCGCCGGCCATGACGATGGGGACCGGGCACGACGCGGTGACGGTCTCGAAGCCGTCTTCGACGTAGTAGGTCTTGACGTACTGCGCGCCGAGCTCGGCGATGATGCGGCAGGCGAGGCGGAAATACTTGGCGTCGCGCACCATGGCCTTGCCGACCGCGGTGATCCCCATGACCGGCATGCCGACGCGCAGCCCGGCATCCACGAGCTTGGTCATGTTGTGCACCGAGCGCGTCTCGTGGTCGCCGCCGATGAACACCTGGATGCCGACGCCGGCCGCGTTGAGCCGTACCGCGTCATCCATGTCCATCGCGATCTGCTCGTCGGAGAGCTCTTCCCGCAGGATGCTGGGGCCGCCGCTCGCACGCAGCACCATCGGCTTCTGGCATTCGGCCGGGATGACCGAGCGCAGGATGCCGCGCGTGCAGAACAGCGCGTCGCACTGCGGCAGCAGCGGCACGATCGACAGGTCGATGCGCTCAAGCCCGGTGGTGGGGCCCTGGAAATAGCCGTGATCGACCGCCAGCATCACGGTGCGGCCGGACTGCGGATCGAACACCCGCGCCAGCCGGTTCTTCATGCCCCAGTCGAGCTGGTGCGAGCCCTTCAGGAAGAAGCCCGGCGCCTGCTGCGGCTGGATGGCGGAGTAGCGCTCACCTTCTTTGTCGGCTTCGGGCATGTTCGACCTTGTCGCTCGAGTGACTAGGCCAATCATATAGCACAGCTCTTGCCCGCCACATGTGAGCACTGTCGCCACGGCAGAAAGCAGCTTGACGGTTGCGTGAATTGAACCAGCGGCATCAGGCACCGACCGATCCACATCGTCATGCCCGCGCTTGTCGCGGGCATCCACGTCTTGCTTCCTGGCCGCAAAGAAGGACGTGGATGGCCGGGACACGCCCGGCCATGACGATGCGAAGACCATACTGAATCCGGGTAATCGACTTGACACGGTCGTCCCCGCGCAAGCGGGGACCCATAACCACAAGCCTCTGGAATATGGGTCCCCGCTTGCGCGGGGACGACCGGTGGAGAGGTGAGCCGATCAACTGGAGACGGTATGATTCGTCAGCGCATCGCGGCGGCGATGTTGCCGCCGTCGACGGTGGTCACGTCGCCGGTGGTTTTGAGCTCCAGCGCCTGGTGCAGGAAGGCCTGCGCGACGTCATCGGCGGTGACCTCGCGGCCGAGCAGGTTGCCGCTCATGTAATCCTTCTCGCTCAGGCCGCGGGCGGCGGAGCGCGACTTGATGAACTCGTCCGTGAGCAGCCCCGAGCGGATGCGGTCGGCGTTGACCGCGTTGGCGCGGATGCCGTCGGCGCCATAGTCCACCGCATATTGCCGCACCAGAAAGAGCGTCGCCGCCTTCGGCAGACCATACGGCCCGAAATTCGGTCCCGGATTGACCGCCTGTTTGGAGACGTTGAACAGGAGGCATCCGCCGGTGCCCTGCGCCAGCATCACCTTCACCGCGGCCTGCGCCACGCGCTGGTGGCCGTAGAAATTCAGCTCGAAGCTCTCGCGCAGAACCGCCTCGTCGACGTCGCCGATGCGGCCCTGCCAAGCGGCGCCGGCATTCGATACCACGATGTCGGCGCCGCCGAAGGCCTCGACCACCTGGTCGAAGGCGGCGCGCACGGAGGCGGCGTCGGTCACGTCGCATTGCACCGCAATGGCGGTGCCGCCGATCGCCTTGGCCTGTTCGGTCGCGGCCGCAAGGTTCACATCGAGCAGCGCAACCTCCGCGCCGGCGGCGGCGAAAGCCTTCGCGGTTGCGCCGCCGATGGCGCCGCCCGCGCCGGTGATGACCGCGATCTGGCCGATGAGCGGCTTGGCTGGCACGTCGCCGAGCTTGGCCAGTTCCAGCGGCCAATACTCGCAGTCGAACATGTCCGCTTCCGAAATCGATTCGAAGCGGCCGGTCGCTTCGGCGTCGGTAATGGTCTCGACCGCAGCCTCGGCGATATCGGCGGCGATGCGCGCGTCCCTCGCGGTCGGGCCGAGCCCGAACAGGCCCAGCCCCGGCACCAGCACGACGCGCGGCAGCGGATCGAGCATCGTCTTCGCCCCGCCGACGCGGGCGTTGTTGCGCGCAAAATAAGCCTTGTAGTTCGCGATGAAGGCGGCGGCCGCTTCACGCGCCAGACGTTTGAAGGCGTCGGGCTTGCTGGCTTCCGGCGCCGGCAGGATCAGCGGCCAGTTCTTGGTGCGGATGGTGTGATCGGGCGTCACCACGCCCGCCTGGCCGTAGCGCGCGACCTCGGCGCCGTTGACGAAATTGCGGATGGCATCGCTGTTGCGGAATTCGAGCACCAGCCGGAGATGCGCGCCCTCGACCCGGTCATCCTTCAGGCTGCAGGCGCCGCGCACGACGGGGGCGACTTCCGCCAACGATGCCACGTGCTGCGGCATCTGTGCGGCCGTGAACACGGCCTTGCGGTTGGTCTTGAGCCGCTGCTCGGCCAGCGTGACGAATTCGATCATGCGCTCATAGGCGTCGCGCGCACTCTCGCCGAAGGTGAAGATGCCGTGCTTGGAGAGGATGAGGGCTTCGACCTCGGGCCGTGCGGAATGGACCTTTGCCGCGAGCTTGGCGAGCCCGAAGCCGGGCATGTGATAGGGCACGATGCCGGCACGGCCGCCATAGATCTGCGCGCAAAGCTCGGCGGCACTCGGCTGGTCGATGACGCTCAGCAACGCGGTCGCGTGGGTATGGGCGACGAATTTGTGCGGCAGCATGGCGTGCAGCATCATCTCGACCGACGGATTGGGCGCCGTCGGGTCGAGCAGGTTTTCGCGTTCAACGCGCACCAACTCGCTGTCGTCGACGGATGCGCGGCTGTGCAGCAGCCTGCGCATGCGGTCGAGCCGCACGGCGGGCAGGCCGGCAGGCTCGATCGTCGCCATGTCGGCGCCCGAGCCTTTCACGCAGAGCACCTCGGCGTTGTCGCCGAGCAGGTCCGGGAGCGTCGTCTTCACCGAGGTATTGCCGCCGCCGTGCAGCACGAGCTTGCGGTCGGACCCCAGCAGGCGGGTGGTGTAGACGCACAAGGCCAGATCGGCGCCGACGCCCTGGCGGGCGTAGCGATCGACCGTTGCCGATGCGTCGCTATCCACCCAGCGGCTCTTCATCGGTAGCTCCGGTTACGCGCCGCCGCGCGCGCGTCGATGAGCGCGGCGAGCGAGTGGCCGAGCAAGCCGCCGGGGATCACTCCTTGCCGAGGGCCCGTTTGCTCCACCAGCCCGAACGGCGCGGACGATCGTCAACCTCGCTCTCGGTCGTAGCCGTAATCACGGGTTGCGGTGGCGGAGCGGCGTGCGCGGGTTCCGGCGCCGGCGTTTCGCCGGCTAGCGCGAGCGGCGCGGGTTCGCGCACGGTCGAGCGCCGTCGTGGCGTTTCAGGAGTGGGATGGACCGGCTCGGGCGCGCTCGCGGCCGGCGGGCGCACATTCTCGTGCAGCGGCACGGCGGCAAATTCGCGCGGCGGCGGCTGTTCTTCCCGCGCCGGCTCGACAGCCGGCCGCGAGTCGAAATCTGCGACCGCGCTTGCCGGCTCGGGCTCGACCGGTGCTGCGATGGCGGACGCTCCGCCATTCTCGGACGCGACCGCGTCCTCGCCGCCCTCGCGGCCGCGCCGATTGCGCCGTCCGCCGCGCCGTCCGCGGCGGCGACGCCGGCGTTCGGCCTCGCTGCGGGATTCATCCGAACCCTCGGGGCCGACCGCGGCCGCCCCGTCGGTTTCGGCGGCGTCCTCGTGGCCGCCCTCCGCGTCCGTGACATGGGGCGGCTGCTCCAGCGTGCCGGCGTCGCCGTTGCGCCCCAGTGCCGGCGCGCCCTCGGCACGCTTCGCCGGATCCTGCGGCAGGCGCCCGTTCTCGCGATCTTCGCCACCACGGCGCCCGCGCCGCCTGCGCCGCCGCTTGCGGCCGCCGTCGCGCTCGGCTTCGTGCTCGCCGCCTTCGTGCTCGCCGCCTTCGGCGCGGGCTTCCTCGACGACGGTCACCGCCTCGCCCTGTGGCTCGGGCGCTTCTTCGTCTTCCTCCTCGATGTGGTCGTCCGCTTCTTCGTCCTCGACCGGGGCTTCCGCCACCGGCTGTGCCGCCAGCGCCTTCGCCTGCTCGAGCGAGTGGACCTGTTCTCCCTTCTCGATCAGGAAGGACACCTGCCCGCCGACATTGGCGTCGGCGTTGACCGTGATGACGATCCGGAAGCGTTCCTCGAGCGCGCGCAGGTGCGCACGCTTGTGGTTGAGCAGATAGAGCGCGATCTCGGTCCGCGTTCGCACGGTGATATTGTGGGTCGCGCCCTTGAGCAGCATTTCCTCGAGCGAGCGCAGAAGCTGCAGCGCGACCGACGACACCGAGCGCACGTGACCGGTACCCCCGCAGTGCGGGCATTTCTCGGTCGAGCTTTCGAGCACGCTCGAGCGGATGCGCTGGCGTGACATCTCCAGCAGGCCGAAATGCGAGATGTGCCCGACCTGGATGCGCGCCCGGTCGTGACGCAGCGCCTCCTTGAGCCGGCGCTCGACCAGACGATTGTTGCGCTTCTCGTCCATGTCGATGAAGTCGATCACGATCAGGCCGGCCAGATCGCGCAACCGCAACTGCCGCGCGATCTCGTCGGCGGACTCCAGGTTGGTCTTGAGCGCGGTGTCCTCGATGTGGTGCTCGCGCGTGGCGCGGCCGGAATTGACGTCGATGGCGACCAGCGCCTCGGCCTGATTGAGCACGATGTAGCCGCCGGATTTGAGCTGCATCACCGGCTGGAACATGGCGTCGAGCTGGCTCTCGATGCCGTAGCGGGTGAAGACCGGAACCGTATCGCGGTAGAGCTTCACGTTCTTGGCATGGCTCGGCATGAGCATGCGCATGAACTCTTTGGCGTCCTGATAGCTCTCGTCGCCGGCAACCAGGATCTCGTCGATGTCCTTGTTGTAGAGATCGCGGATCGAGCGCTTGACCAGCGAGCCTTCCTCGTAGACCAGCGTCGGGGCGGTCGAATTGAGCGTGAGGTCGCGCACCGTCTCCCACAGCCGCAGCAGGTACTCGAAGTCGCGCTTGACCTCGGTCTTGGTGCGGGTGGCGCCGGCGGTGCGCAGGATCACGCCCATTCCCTCCGGGACCTCGAGTTCCTGCGCGATCTCCTTGAGCTTGCGGCGATCTTCCGTGGCGGTGATCTTGCGGCTGATCCCGCCGCCGCGCGCGGTGTTCGGCATCAGGACCGAATAGCGGCCGGCGAGCGAGAGATAGGTGGTGAGGGCCGCGCCCTTGGTGCCGCGTTCCTCCTTGACCACCTGCACCAGCATCACCTGGCGGCGCTTGATGACTTCTTGAATCTTGTATTGCCGGCGCAGCCTCGGCGCGCGCTCGGGCACTTCCTCCATGGCGTCGGAGCCGCCGACCGATTCGATGACCTCTTCCTCGCCGCCCTGACCGTTGACCTCGGTGATGCTACCGCCGCCTTCGGTGCTGTCGCCGGCATGGTGATCGGCTTCGCTCGCATCGGCGGGGGAGGCCGCCTCGCTGGAATCCTGCACGTCGCTGGTCTGCATCGACGGGGCGTCGCTGCTGATCGGGACGGGCTCGGCCGCGGCGCTGGTTTCGAGTTGATCGAGCTCGATCGGACTCTCGACCGCGCCGGCGGTCTGATGCCGTTCCTCCGCATCGCCCGGCTCCGACGACATCGCATTTGCAGCATCGTCCTCGGATCGGCCTGTTTCTGGGGCGGTCTCGTCATGCGCGCCGGCTTGCGGGGCGATCTGCTCGGAACCGGCCACCATGGCGGCGACCTCGCCGTCCGTCTCGACCGGATCGCTCCTGATTTCCTCGCGCGGCCGGCGTGCCGGGCGCTCGCGCCGTCCCTGGCGCCGTCCGGCGCGGCGATCGTCCTCGGCATCGGCGGCGCGCGCGGCGCGCTCCTCCTCGGCGATCAGCGCCTGCCGGTCGGCAACCGGGATCTGGTAGTAGTCGGGATGAATTTCGCTGAAGGCCAGAAACCCGTGACGGTTTCCGCCGTAGTCGACGAAGGCCGCCTGCAGCGACGGCTCGACGCGCGTCACCTTGGCCAGATAGATGTTGCCGCGGAGTTGCTTACGGTTGGCAGACTCGAAGTCGAATTCCTCGACACGATTGCCGCGCAGAACAACCACCCGGGTCTCCTCCGGATGGGTCGCATCGATGAGCATTTTGTTGGGCATTGACCAATCTCTTGATGGCGGTCGCCCGTACTGCCGCGCTTCGACGCCAATACGGCGACCGAAGACGGCGCAACAAGGGACCCGCCTGACTGTTGTGGAACGGAAGGGCCATTAGCGTATCGGACGCAGCCAAGACAGCGCTGGCTGCGAAAAAGCCGGTGGCGTCGCTGCGCGACGCTGCTGTGTGTTGACAACGATGAAGTTCATTTTCGACGCGTGGTCGGAGCATGACCTTCGGCCCGTGACGGGGCGGCAACGCAAGGCAGGCGCGGCCGCAGCTTCTCTTGGCTGGCGATTCTCGACTCGAAGCGGCTCGGAAGAATAAGCTGCTTCGCCGCCGCGCGAGGCTTCGGCCGCACGCAACACCGGTTGTCGTCCACAAGAACATCGGCCTTGGTGGCCCGCCGGGCCCCGCTCTGAAGCGAAGCGCCCGCGAACCGCTTTGCCCCACAAGCCCCTCCCGTCCATTGTCGGGGAGCGACCGTCGCGCGGAGCCTGCCGGATGTCCGAACGCGGTACAACCGGAACTCTCGATCGTCAGCAGACTCTTATTAGGGGGGCCGGCGAGGGATAGCAAGGGATGGATTGGGGCCCCGCAGCATGGGGGTGGCGCACGCCCCGGCAGGTGAAATTCGCAGAAACGGCACCCCATTGTGGTCGGGAGGTTCCAACGGTTCGGTGTCTTGGCGTCGACCGCGCGTTCATTGCCAGGTTGGGGAGCGGCGGCCACGGACGCCATCCCGCCTTCGAAAAGACGCACTCAACGGGGGAACTTGAGGTGGGTCGAGGACCCGGCCAAGGCGGCCACCCTGCCATTTTCCCGCGGTGTGCCGGCCCGGCGCCGAGGCTAAGATAGGGTTAACCACACCTGCCTAAATGGAGTGGGAGGGGCTTGGAGGGGCTCGCCTGATGTTTGCTCGCGCAGGACTGGCGCTCGTTTGCAGCGTGCTGCTGCTCGGCCCCGCCGTCGCGGTCGAGCGCATCGGCACGGCAGCAGTTCCGCCGGCCGCCAATGGCGAGTTTCCGGCCGTCACTGATATCCGCGTTGGCGGCGACGACAACCAGACGCGGTTCGTCGCCGACATCAGCCAACAGATCGACATCCGCGCCTTCACGCTGGCCAACCCCTACCGGGTGGTCATCGACATGCCGCAGGTCACCTTCAAGCTTCAGTCACGGACCGCCGAGGCCAAGCGCGGGCTGATCAAGGCCTATCGATTCGGGCTGGTCATGCAGGGCGGTTCGCGCATCGTGATCGACCTTGCGCGGCCGGTCCGCATCGAGAAGTCCTTCGTGCTCGCGGCTTCGAACGACCAGCCGGCGCGCCTCGTGCTCGATCTTGCGGCGAGCGACCGCGAGGGCTTCATGCGCAGGATCGCGCTCGAAAACCGCGCCGCGGCCGATCTTGCGGCGCGCAGAGCCGACCGCGGCGGCGACAACAAGCCAAGCAGCGATCCGCGCCCCCTGGTGGTGCTCGACCCCGGTCATGGCGGCATCGACGGCGGCACGACCGCCGCGCGCGGAGAGACGGAAAAGGCCATCGTGCTCGAATTCTGCCTGCAACTGCGCGACAAGATCGAGAAGGTCGGCAAATACCGCGTGGCGATGACCCGCAGCGACGACACCTTCGTATCGCTCGCCGACCGGGTTGCGCTGGCGCGCACGCGCAAGGCGTCGCTGTTTGTATCGGTGCATGCCGACGCACTGCGGCGCGGCGCTGCCCAGGGAGCGACGGTCTATACGTTGTCGGACCGCGCTTCCGACCAGGCCGCCGCCAAGTTCGCGGAAGAGGAGAATCGCGCCGACGTGATCGCGGGGCTCGATCTGTCGAGCGAGCCGGACGACGTGGCCGACATTCTCATCGACCTCGCGCGGCGCGAGACCAAGGCGTTTTCCGTGCAGTTTGCCCGCGGCCTGGTGGGCGAATTGCGCAATGCCGCGAAACTGCACCGCGAGCCGTTGAAATCGGCCGGGTTGCGTGTGCTGCGCGCGCCCGACGTTCCCTCCGTGCTGGTCGAACTGGGGTTCGTGACCAACAAAGAAGACGTCAAGTCGCTCACCTCGGAGGTCTGGCGCTCCCGCACCGCCGATGCCGTGGTGCAGGCAATCGATGCATTTTTCACCACTCGATTGGCGGGAACCGGCCAGAATTGAGGGCCGGCGCCCGTCTTCCGCAGGTGTTCATGGCCGCTTGACTGTGCTCCTGCGGCCTCAGTTTCAACATAAAAAGGCGCGACCTAGCCTATGGGACGAACCCGACGGGGCGGGGGCGTGAGAGACAACCAGCCAGATTCGATATCTGCCAGCGGCCGCCGCATTGTCGGCGAAAACGCCGGTCAAGCTGGTTCAGCGTGGGCGGGGCACCAAGGATGAGATTGCTGCTGCG
The DNA here is from genome assembly GCA_963755305.1 of uncultured Alphaproteobacteria bacterium. GTDB lineage: Bacteria > Pseudomonadota > Alphaproteobacteria > Rhizobiales > Xanthobacteraceae > VAZQ01. Next base: position 273,574 of record CAVWJL010000004.1, read on the forward strand.
CTTTTTGGGCTTGCTGTTCGCGGCCGGCACGACGGTGTTCATCGTCTCGATCGCGGGCGTTGCCGGACTCATGTGGCACTTCTCCCGGGAGTTGCCGGAATATTCGCAGTTGCAGGACTACGAGCCTGCCGTCATGACGCGCGTGCATGCGTCCGATGGCAGCCTGCTCGCCGAATATGCGCGCGAGCGGCGCCTCTATCTCCCGATCCAGGCGGTACCCAAGCTTGTGATCAACGCCTTCGTCGCGGCGGAGGACAAGAATTTCTACGAGCACGGCGGCCTCGACTTTACCGGCATCGCCCGTGCCGTGGCCGTCTATGTGCAAAACTATGGCTCGGGCCGCCGCCCGCAGGGCGCTTCCACCATCACCCAGCAGGTCGCCAAGAACTTCCTGCTGACCAACGAAGTGTCATGGACGCGCAAGATCAAGGAAGCGCTGCTGGCGATGAAGATCGAGCGCGCCTTCTCCAAGGAGAAGATCCTCGAACTCTACCTCAACGAAATCTATCTCGGCATGGGCGCCTATGGCGTGGCCGCCGCCTCGCTCCTCTATTTCGACAAGTCGGTGCACGAATTGACGGTCGCCGAGGCTGCCTATCTCGCGGCGTTGCCCAAGGCACCCAACAACTACCATCCGTTCCGCCAGCGCGAGCGCGCATTCGAGCGCCGCAACTACGTGCTCGACCGCATGGCGGAGGACAAGTACGTCTCCGCGCAGGACATCGAGAAGGCGAAGAAGGAGCCGCTGAAGATCACCATGCGGCCGACCGGCGCGCACATCTTCGCTGCTGAATATTTCGCCGAGGAAGTCCGCCGCTACATCAACGACAAGTATACCGAGAAGAAGCTCTACGAGGGCGGCCTCTCGGTGCGCACCACACTCGATCCCAAGATGCAGGTGCTGGCACGCAAGACGCTGGTCGACGGTTTCGTGAAGTTCGACGAGCAGCAGGGCTATCGCGGCGCCGTCAGCAAGCTCGATCTGGCGGGCGACTGGGGCGGCAAGCTCGCCGATGTCAAGGCGCTCTCCGATATCTCGCCATGGCGGATTGCCGTGGTGTTGGAGGTCAGCGACGCCACCGCGCGAATCGGCTTCCAGCCGGGGCGCGAGCCAGGCGGCGCAGTTAGCAAGGACCGTGAGACCGGCACGGTCACGCTCGAAGGCGTGAAGTGGGCCAAGCCCGCGACCGGTCCCATTAGAGGAAAGACCCCGACCAAGGTCTCGCAGGTGCTCGACGCCGGCGACGTGGTCTATGTCGAGCCGCTGGCCGGCAAGGACGGTCAGTTCCGCCTGCGCCAGGTTCCCGAAGTCTCCGGTGGAATCGTGGCCATGGACCCGCAGACCGGGCGTGTCCTGGCCATGGTCGGCGGCTTCTCCTACGACCAGAGCCAGTTCAATCGCGCGACTCAGGCACTGCGCCAGCCCGGCTCCGCGTTCAAGCCGCTGGTCTATGCGGCGGCGCTCGACAACGGCTATACCCCCTCGACCGTGATCATGGATGCGCCGCTCGAAGTCGACACCGGCAGCGGCATCTGGACGCCGGAAAACTATTCGCGCAAGTTCTACGGGCCGTCGACGCTGCGTTTCGGCATCGAGCAGTCGCGCAACGTGATGACGGTTCGGCTCGCGCAGGACGTGGGCATGCCGCTGATCGGCGAATACGCCAAGCGGTTCGGCATCTACGACAACCTGCCGCCCTATCTCTCGTTCTCGCTCGGCGCCGGCGAAACGACGCTGCTGAAGATGGTCGGTGCCTACGGCATGCTGGACAACGGCGGCAAGAAGATCACGCCGACCCTCATCGACCGCATCCAGGACCGCTACGGCCACACCATCTACAAGCACGACCAGCGCGAATGCCGCGGCTGCGACGCCAGTAAATGGGAGAGCCAGAGCGAGCCATCCCTGGTCGACAAGCGCGAACGCGTGCTCGACCCGATGACCGCCTACCAGATCACCTCGATGATGGAAGGCGTGGTGCAGCGCGGCACCGCGACCGTCGTCAAGGAGGTGGGCAAGCCGATCGCCGGCAAGACCGGCACCACCAATGACGAGAAGGACGCCTGGTTCATCGGATTCTCGCCCGATCTCGTGGTCGGGGTGTATCTCGGCTACGACAAGCCGCGCCATCTGGGCAAAGGCGCAACCGGCGGCGCGCTGGCTGCGCCGATCGTGCGTGATTTCCTGAAAGTGGCGCTCGCCGACAAGCCGGCAGTGCCGTTCCGCGTGCCGGCCGGTATCAAGCTCATCCGCATCGACCCGAAAACCGGAATGCGCGCCGCGCCCGGCGACCAGCGCGTGATCCTCGAAGCGTTCAAGCCCGGCACCGCGCCGCCCGACAGCTATTCGGTGATCGGCGTCGTCGATGCCGAGGGCCGCCCGCTCATGGTCTCGCCTGAGGCCGACCGCGCGGTGCGCTCGGGCGGCGGGCTGTACTGACCGCCGCCGGCTGCTCTCAGCCGACCTTCTCCCACGTCATGGTGCGCACGCTCATCGTGCCGGTGATCGGATCGGCCGATGGCGGCGTAGAGAGATAGGCGCGGTTGCCCTCGAAACGTGCGATGCGCTTCTGCTCGGTGCCGGTCCAGGCCTCGTTCCAGGACACCTCGACATGATGGGTGATCACGTTGCCATCGATCGTATAGCGGCCCGCATAGCTGGTCAGGCTGCGGAACAGGGCCTCCGCCTCCGCCGGCGTGGCAATGCCGCCGGCCGGCTTGCGCCGGTTGCCGCCGACATTGACCACCATCATGCGCCCATCGGGTCCGTAGGTGATGAAGCCCGCCGGACCCGGTCCAAGCAGATCGCTCTTGCGGCCTGACGGGATCTCCTCCCGCACGGCGGACAGAAGCTTCCAGGTGCCGATGAGGCGTTCGTGGATGGAGTTCATGCGGCCGAAGTCTTAGCGCGGCACGGCCGGCGGGAAAAGCTTTGAATTACCGAATGGATTACCGCGCTGCAGGCATAACCAAAGGAGCGGCCAACAGGACCCCGGACAACACAAGCAGGATGAGCACGATGCGGCGAAAGCCTGCGTCGTCCAGCCGACCGTAAAGCTTCAATCCGAGCCATGTCCCGGCAAGGAGCGCGGGAAGGCCGATCAAAAACAGGTTGATCACCTCCCGCGATATCGCTCCCTTGGCGCCCAGCCAGAGTGCGACCATCGCAAAGGAGGCGACACTGAACGGCTGAAACACCGCACGCTGGGCATCCCGCGGCCAATCGCGCAGCGTGCACCAAATCACCACCAGAATGCCGGCGAGGCCGGTGATGCCGCCCAATACGCCGCTGAGAAAGCCGACGCCGCAGTCGACCGGAGCGCTGGTGTGAACCGGTCCGAGCTTCGGCCGGGCCAAACTGTACAGGCTGTAAAGAACGAGAAACACGCCGACGCCGGTCTGCACTTGCCGGGGGTCCGCCCATCCGAGGATCGTGACGCCAAGCGGAACGCCCAACGCCGAGCCGACCAGGAACGGCCACAGCCGGCTCCAGTCGAACGCATGGCGCAATTTCCAGACTGCGATGCTCTGCACGACAAGGCCAAAGGCAACAATCAACGTGGCGGTCTGCACCGGCGAGAGCACGTGCAGCCATATCGCAGAGGCGATCAGCCCAAATGCAAAGCCCGCAACACCGACGACGAGAGCCGCAGTAAAGGTCGCCAATAGAAATACTGCATAGTGAAGAAGGTCGGAATCCATCAAATTGGCCGATCGCCACCCTGCGAAATGATCACCGTGGAAGTATCACGAACCAGGACCAACGCCACCGAAGTAGAGTCCCATTCCAACCAGAGAGCATGCGGCAAGCGTCCAAAACATCCCCACCTTGAGGTGGAAGATCGCGAGGATGGCGGCAGCGGACAGCGCGAGCGCCCAAAGGTCGGCGCTGGCGAGCACCGGCGCATCGAACGCCAGTCCATAGCCGCGTACCGGAACAGCGTCGCGAAACACGCTGTGGATCGCGAACCAGACTGCGAGGTTGAGGATGACGCCGACCACGGCGGCGGTGATCGCCGACAGTGCGCCGTTGAGCGCCTTGTTGCCGCGCAGGACCTCGATGAAAGGCGCGCCCAGAAATATCCAGAGGAAGCAGGGTGTGAACGTGACCCAGGTCGCGAGCAAGCCGCCGAGCGTGCCGGCGAGCATGGGCGGCAGGGTGCCGGGATCGCGAAATGCGGCCATGAAGCCCACGAATTGCAGCACCATGATCAGCGGGCCGGGCGTCGTTTCCGCCATCCCGAGGCCGTCGAGCATCTCGCCGGGCTTGAGCCAGCCGTAGTTATCTACGGCCTGCTGGGCGACATAGGCCAGCACCGCGTAGGCGCCGCCGAAGGTCACGACCGCCATCTTGCTGAAGAACACCGCGATGACGCTGAAGACGTCGGCGCTTCCGAGCGTGACGAGGAGCACGATCACCGGCACCAGCCACAGCGTCAGCCAGACGCTCGATGCGAGCAGCGCGCGCGCGACCGTCGGCCGGGCATGGTCGGGCAGCTCTTCTCCGAGCACGCTGCCGGTGTCGCCCGTTTCCTTGCCGCCGCCGTGTCCGGCGCTTCCCAGGAACGCTGATGTCCCGCTCCACGCGCCGACGAAGCCGATCAGCGCGGCACCGAAAATGATGAGCGGGAAGGGGACGTTGAAAAAGAAGATGCCGACGAAGGCGGCGGCGGCGAGCGAGATCATGACACGGTTCTTGAGCGCGCGCTTGCCGATGCGGAACACCGCCTCCAGCACGATGGCGAGAACCGCCGCCTTGAGACCGAAGAACAGCGCGACGACGAGCGGCACATTGCCGTAACCGGCATAGACATAGCTCAGCGCCATGATGGCGATGAGGCCGGGGAGGACGAACAGGCCGCCGGCCATGACGCCGCCCAGCGTGCGGTGCATCAGCCAGCCGATGTAGGTCGCCAGCTGCTGCGCCTCGGGTCCCGGCAGCAGCATGCAGTAATTGAGCGCGTGCAGGAACCGGGACTCCGATATCCAGCGCTTCTCCTCGACCAGAATGCGATGCATGACGGCGATCTGGCCGGCCGGTCCGCCGAAGCTCAAGGCGGCAACCTTCAGCCAGACGCGCAATGCCTGCGCGAGCGTGGGATGGGGAGGCGCCATGTCCAGCGGCCGAGCCACATTGGGCGGGTCGGAGATGGGAGAGTTGAGCGACGACATGGCGTACCTCGAAGCAGCCCTCAAGCGATGCCAGCTGCCGCGGGCGATTGTCTGCGGCGGTGGCGTTCTGTTCGTCGTTTCGAAGATGCTACACGCTTTTGCAAACTCGCCGTGTTCGAATCTCTCAGGTTTTGCCACGGCTTGTCAGATGCTGCACGGACAAGGCGTGACGTAGCCGATCGCGTAGCGGCCCACGGCTTCATCGATCCAGAACTCGACCGAGACTTCGATTTGCCCGGTTTGGTTCGGCCCGGTTTGCCAGGTAAATCGTTCGGCGAATTCGAGGTCCATTGCGCTCTCCTTGAGCCGGACGAAATCGATTTCGAAGCGGCCCGAGGACGCGGCGCAACGCGATGCATCGACGTCCACCGTCGCGGTCCACTTCCGAACGAGTTCTTCCGCGTCGGAAAACCGAACGCTCGCGACCGAGAGCTGCGGCTTGCGTATCGGCGCGCCAACGGACGCGCCGGCGCTGAGCGTGAGGATACTCGCAGCCATCAAGATGAGGAGAGGTCGTGACATGTGATGTTCCTTGTATGATCGGGCTTGTTCCGTGTGTCGGGTGCTTGACCCGGCGCAGCCGCCAGCCACTTGCGCGCAATGCTTCAAATGAAAGTCGCGAGACCTGATCGCTCAGGTGACCGTCACGCTTTGAAAGCATGGTCGCGCGGGACAACCGCCGCCGCTGGCGGCGATTGTCAGTGCCGGCGGTGAGCCGGCGTCACGTCGCCGGCTTCTTCGAGTGCCAGGTATGGGTCTCGTCGGTGGCGTCGCGACACCAGCGGTAGAACGCGTCGTAGAGCGTCATTCCGGCGTCGAGCTGGGCGAGGTCGTCAGCATACATGCGCGACAGCCCGAGCGAGGCGGCGAGCAGGCCCGCCGCCTGCGGCGCAACGTCGAAGCGGCCGGTATCGGCACCGCGCACGATGGCGCAAAGGCGGTGCAGTGGATCGGTGGCGAGACCGAACTCTTCCACCATCACGTCGAACGTGCAGGCGTCGCCCCGGTGGCTCCAGTGCACACCCTCGACGTCGAACGGCATCGCGCCGAATCGCTCGGCGACGCCGTCCACTTCCCCCGGCGTGACGAACAGGAACACGGCGCGCGGATCGACGAAGCGCCGGATGAGCCAGGGACACGCGATGCGGTCGACCTTGGGGCGAGCGCGCGTGACCCAGACGGTGCGGCCCTGCCGGTCGGGTGGCGGCATCTTGGCGGTCGGCACGAGCGGCAGTCCGGCTTGCCGCCAGCCTTCGATGCCGTCCTCGAGCGCATCCGCCGGGACGCCGGCGTGGCGCAACCAGGCCGCCACCCCGTGGCTGAGCTTGGCTCCTTTCCGGCAGATCACGATGGCTTCGCGGCCGGCAAATTCCGCTGCCCAATCCGAGGGATCGGCGTACGGCCGCCGCGTCGCGCCCGGTATCAGGTGGGGGTGCGCGTTGAAGTCATCCTCGGTCCGTACGTCGACCAGGGCAGGGCAATGCGGCGTGCCGATCAGGCGCGCAAGCTTATCGATGGAGATGGTGTTGATTGACGACATGATGCGTCCTCGTGTGTGAGCGGGACGCGATGCTTCGGCATGTCGCCTCGTGGGGAGATCGCATTCCCCATGGCTGCAACTAAAATCGAGGTCGCGATCCGTTGTCAAGCCGGACCGGGCGAACGGGAGCCGGCGCCTGCCGTTGCTTTGGCGCCGTGCGGTGGCTACATGTCCTTGTACATACGACCGGAGAATGCCTGCAAACTGCCCACGGAAGAGCCATGCGCGCGGAAATCCTAGCGATCGTCGAGGACATCAAGCAGTCGGTCGGGCTGCTGAGGAGGCATCTTTGACTTCGACAAGGCGCGCAAGCGTCTGGCGGAGCTCAACACGCAGGCCGAAGACCCCAACCTCTGGAACGACCAGCAGCGCGCGCAGCGCGTGATGCAGGAGCGCACCGCGCTCGAGGACCAGCTCACCTCCATCGAGCGCATCGAGCGCGAGCTCGACGACCAGCTCACCATGATCGAGCTGGGTGAAGCCGAAAAAGACCAGAAGGTCATTGCCGAAGCGGAAACGGCGCTGCGGAAGCTCAAGGTCGACGTCGCCCGGCGCGAGCTCGAGGCGCTGCTTTCGGGCGAGGCCGACAACAACGACAGCTACGTCGAGGTCCACGCCGGCGCGGGCGGCACCGAGAGCCAGGACTGGGCCAACATGCTCATGCGCATGTACACGCGCTGGGCCGAGAAGCACGGCTACAAGCTCGAGTTTATCGAAGAGACCGAAGGAGAAGAGGCCGGCATCAAGTCGGCGACCTTCCAGGTCAAGGGCAGGAACGCCTACGGCTGGCTCAAGACCGAGAACGGCGTACACCGGCTGGTGCGCATCTCGCCGTTCGATTCCAACGCGCGCCGGCACACCTCGTTCGCGAGCGTGAACGTCTACCCGGTGATCGACGACCGCATCAAGATCGACATCAACGAAGCCGATGTGCGCACCGATACGTTGCGCGCCGGCGGTGCAGGCGGCCAGCACGTCAACAAGACCGAGTCCGCGGTCCGTCTCACCCACATCCCGACCAACATCGTGGTGTTCTGCCAGAACGACCGCTCGCAGCACCGCAACCGCGCGCAGGCCTGGGACATGCTGCGCGCGCGGCTCTACGAGCGGGAGCTGAAGATGCGGGAAGAGAAGGCCGCCGCCGACAATGCCGCCAAGACCGACATCGGATGGGGCCACCAGATCCGCTCCTACGTGCTGCAGCCCTATCAGATGGTGAAGGACCTGCGCACCGGCGTGCAGACCTCCAATACCGGGGCGGTGCTCGATGGCGACCTCGACCCGTTCATGGAAGCCGCGCTCGCGCAGAAGGCGTTCGGCAAGGGGCCGATCGAAGTGGAAGACGTGGAGTGACGGTCGAGGAATTGTGACCGTCCGCCCGCTCTTGTAAGCTCTTCCAAACTGCCACCGCGCCCGCCCGTCGCTCCATCGGTGGCCAGCATGACGACAGGGAGGCGATATGGTGCGCTTTTGCCGCGTAATCGTGCTGGCGCTTGCGTGCGCCGGGTTTGGCGGATTCGAACCGGCGAATGCGGGCCGATCCCTATCCCACGCGCCCGGTGCGCTGGGTCGTGCCCTATCCGGCGGGCGGCACGACCGACATCTTGGCGCGGATCATGGGCCAGTACCTGAGCGAGCGGCTCGGCCAGCCGGTCGTCATCGAGAACAAGCCGGGCGGCGGCACCAACATCGCCGCGCAGGCGGTGATCGGTTCGCCGCCCGACGGCTACACGATGCTGCTCGCCGCCACCACGAATGCGATGAACGCCTCGCTCTATCAATCGCTGCCGTTCAATTTCATGCGCGACGTCGCTCCGGTCGCCGGATTCAGCACCTTGCCGCTGGTGATCATCGCGAGCCCGTCGCTGCCGGCCAAGACCATCCCGGAGCTGGTGAGCTACGCCCAAGCCAATCCGGGCAAGATCAACATGGGCTCGTTCGGCACCAACACCATCAGCCATCTGGCGATCGAGCTGCTGAAACAATCGACCGGCATCAATCTGGTGCACGTGCCCTATCGCGGCGGCGCGCCGCTGGTGACCGACATCTTCGGCGGACTGGTGCAGACCGGAATCGACGCGCTGCCCAACTCGCTGCCGCACATCGAACGCGGCACGCTGCGCGCGCTGGCGGTGACGACCGCCAAGCGTTCGCAGCGGCTGCCGGACGTGCCGAGCGTCGCGGAGTCCATCCCGGGGTTCGATGTCGGCGGCTGGCTCGGGATCGGCGTTCCGGCCGGCACGCCGCGCGATGTCATCGAACGGCTCAACCGCGAGATCAATGCCGGGCTGGCGGATGCCGGCGTCATGGCGCGGCTGGCCGAGCTCGGGGCGAGCGTCACACCAATGACGCCGGCGCAGTTTGGCGCGCATATCGCGGCCGAAACCGAGAAATGGGCGAAGGTGATCAAGGCGTCCGGCATCAAGCCGCAGTGAACGGGCGGCTGCCTAGCCTTTGTGTGCCGCCACCCGCGCGGCGATCGCCGCAATCGACTTGAAGGCAGCAAGCATCGCGCCTTCCTGCCAGCCCGGCAGGTTGCTGGCATGCTCGCCCGCAAACAGGAACGGACCGTCGGGCTCGAGCAGCACCGGGTAGGCGTTCTTGCGGTCGCTCTCGCTCCATTCGCACCAGGCGCCGCGGTTGAACGGCACCTTCAGCCACGACACTGCAACGCCTTTGCCGACATCGGCGCGGTAGCTGGGATGCAGGGCTTCGCCCTGGGCGAGTGCAAGCTCGATGCGCTGGGCGGGCGTCATCTTTGCAAATTTTTCTCCGATCTCGTGTGTCCAGATGTAGCCGCCGATCACGATGCCGCCGCGGCCGTGGAAGTCGGTCGAGGGATACCACATTTGCGTGATGTCCTGCGTGGTCCAGGAAATGCCGCCATAGATGTGCTCGTCCTCCTCCCAGAAGCGGCGCTTGGCCTCGAACGCGACCTTCGCGGCCACCGTGTAGCCGGCGGCGCCGGCCGCGATTGCGGCTTTGTGCGGCGGCGAAAAGTCGGCATCGATGGCCGTGAGCGCGGACAGCGGGATGGTCACCAGCACGAACGGCGCTTCGAGCGCGGTCGTGGCGCCGCTCGCGCGGTCGCGATAGACCACGCGCGCGCCGCGTTCGCCAACCCTGCGGATCTCTCTCACCTCGGCATTGAGCCGGACCGATTTGCGCACCCGCGCGGCGAAGGCCGCGGCGAGCCGGTCCATGCCGCCGACCGGCTGCAGCATGGTGGCGGACTGCTCGTATTCGTCCCCGAAGCTCGCGGTCTCCTCCCAGAACGCATTCTGCGTCAGCGTGGCAAGCGCGAGCGGCTCATTGAGCTTGCCGTAGTCGGCGCCGGCGCCCGGCGGAACGACGTAGCCGGCCTTGGGCGAACCGCGATAGCGCATGTCCTTCTGCAGCGCCCCGAATTGCCGGATGAACGCCACGAGCTTCTCCTTGTCGTCGCCGCCCACGCTCTGATCGAGCGCGCCCCGGTCGAGCGCCTTGGCCAGCAGCTCCGCGAGGTGTCCGCGGATGTCGTTTCGCACTTGGCGCATGCGCACCGGCTTGCCGCCGAACGAGCCCGGGTCGTGCAGGAAGGCATTGCGATTGTCGTTGACGATGACCTGCAAGGGCACGCCAAATTCTTTGCAATAGCCGAGCACCGTCTTGTGATGGTGCGGCAGACGGGCCGGGCCGATGTTGAAGAAGGAGTTCTCCGAGCGCGTCCAGGTGACGGTCTGCACGCTGTCGGTTTCCTCCACCCGGTCGCCGCCGCGGATCGTCCAATTGCGTCCGCCCATGCGGTTGCGCGCTTCGAGCACGATGCATTCGTAGCCCGTCTTGTTGAGCTCGTAGGCCGCCGTCATGCCGGCAATTCCGGCGCCGAGGATGATCACCCGCGTACCGTGGCCGGAGCGGGGAGGGAGCATGGGGCGCGCCTGCGCCGGCGGGATGGCGAGCAGGCCCATCGCCGCCATGGTGTTGTAGGCTGCCGCCACGCCGCCCGCCTTGCCGACGAGATTGATGAAGCGCCGGCGCGTCAGCGCGGGCCTCGACGAACGGTCCGACATGGCGATGATCCTTGTGATGTCGGTGAGTGGTGAATCACGGGAGAGCTGGGTGGTCAGTCATGAATCCCGGGAGAAATGGCGCGAGTAAGGGCAAAATGCGGATAGCCGACCCGCGCCGCCCGCATTCCTCGAAAGGAGCCGTGTGGATGGGGATAGGGAAGTTCAGGCGGGCCTATCACATAATCCGCTCGGCTATCGGGCGGATTGGGCGGCCGGAATGACGGGCTTTGCGCCGCGACTTGCAATCAAGCCGGCGGCTTCTTTCCGGGCCGTTCGCGCATTTGATAGAAGCGAAGAATCTCCTGCGCGGTTGCCGGCTGGAGACGCTCGAAGCTCGCGAGGTATTGCGCGATCTCGCCTGGGGAGACAGGGCGGTCGCGTGCATGCAGCAGCAGGACGGCCTTGACCGTCGACCACGACAGTCCGATCGCCCGGGCGAGGACCAGCACCGTCTCCGGACGTTCCTGTGCCATTGTCCGCTCGATGAATTCAAGCGGCAATTGGCACATGAGGGCAAGCGCGACCGTGGTTTCCTCGAAACGGGCATCCTGCGCGAATGCGCGCACCTTGCTGTCGTCGAGCCGGCCCGACCGATGGATCGCTTCGACCGAAGCCGCTGCCGCAGACCGGTCCGACGATCCGGCGAAAGTTTCCGCCGCAATGCGACCGGCGACCTCGTCGACGGCCTGGTGAACCGCGCTCGTTGCGTGCGGATGCTCGGCTTCGAGCTTCGCTCGGACCTGCTGCGAAGCGGCCGCAAGCAACCTGAGAAATAGATGCCGGGGAATATCGGGCCGGGCGCCAACACACGCAGCGAGCCTGTCGTCGCCCCCCGATCGCTGAACAAGTATCGTAAAGCCGGAATTGGAGAATTCTCGCGCCGCGATTTTCTGCGGTGCTCAGCACGACCTGCTGATCCCCGCGCGCGACCAGGACGTCGGTGACAGCCTCGCTAAGAACCCGCCGCTGCGAGATCGCGAGCAGGTGCTCCTGACCTTTGTTCTTCGCGTTCTCGACAAGCGTTGGATCGTCGAGACGCTCGGATTGAATGAGGATAGGGCGGGCCACTTCGATGGAATCGTCAAACGCAAGCGCACGGATGGTCTTGGGCGGCGCGTTTGCGATAGGCGCCAAGCGAACCGCGAGCAAAGCTCGCGCTGAAATCTCGATTTCCACCGCCAGGCGGCCGATGATGTCGTCGAATGCAGCGATTTCCTCGTCCGAATATCGATTTGCCCCGACGATGAAGAGATCGGTGACGCGCCGCAGTAGCATGGTGCGGCGGTCCACCGATCCGGACGCGATGGCGGCCTCGACGTCTTCGATAAGGGTGGTTTTGTCGGTCATCGCAGACCGCTAGCCCTGTCCAGGCTTGCGCCTCTTCCGAGGGCCTCTCCAAATGGAACGGCCGCTGCCGCATCCCACCGCAATCGCATCTCAGCCGACCCAATGCGGGCCATTCTTGACCCGCCCCGCTCGCACCTTGATGCAGTCGCGTAAACTTCGGGTTGAAATTTGGTTAATGAATACTCTCGCCGACCTTGCGGAGGCCATCGAATGTGTCGGGACGCCGCCAATGCGGCTTCCTGAAGGGGCGAACCGCCGTCGCGGGTCCGACTTGATTAACGAAATGGCCTCGGCTGCCGCCGCAAAGTCAGGTGGACTTTAGGCGACTTGCAATCACTGCGCCTATAGATGCGGAGCTCTGTGGAGGGTCGCATGCAGGAACGGCGGAGCTCGCCTCGAACCCGAGTGCTGAAGGCAGCCCAGTTGATCGACGATCAGCACTGCTTGGTCGTGGATTGCACCGTGCACGATCTGTCGATCGGCGGAGCCTGCCTTCAGGTCCCAAATCCGGTTGGGCTTCCCGAGACATTCGATTTGAGCTTCGATTCCTTCCGCTCCGTCCGGCGGTGCCGCGCGGTATGGCGAACGGAAAGCAGGGTCGGGGTTTCTTTCGGCTAGTGCAATTGCCGGCCAGAGGCCTCGGCAGCGGTCAGAAATCGAGCTTGGCGCCGGCGCGCAGAAATTTTTCCGGATCGACCGCTTCGCCCCACATGCGGGTCTCGTAGTGCAGGTGCGGTCCGGTGGAGCGGCCGGTGGTGCCGACCTTGCCGATCACTTGGCCGGCCTTCACCGTTTGACCGACTTGCACGCCGATGGCGGAGAGATGGGCGTAGCGGGTGGAAAATCCGTTGCCGTGATCGATATCCACGGACTTGCCATAGCCGCCGCTCCAGGCAGCGGCCGTCACCTTGCCATTGGCGGTGGCGCGCACCGGCTCGCCGGTTTCACTGTGAAGATCGAGCCCGGTATGCAGGGCAGGCGAGCGGGTGAACGGATCCATGCGAACGCCGAAGCCCGACGAGTAGTCGAGTTCGCCCGCGAGCGGCTTGCGGATCGGAACCGCAGCGAGCGAGTGTGACAGCCGGTCGAACTGACTGCGCGCGATGTTGACGCGATAGACCTGCCGTTCGAACGGATTGGCATCGGCGCGCAGCCGGGCCGGCACGAACGGGCCACCGACCGCGGCCGTCTTGACGCCGGACGTCAGCTTGTTTGCATCGACGCCAAGATCGACGAGCACGCCGCGAATGCGCCGCACCTTGGCCTCGTAACTTTCTTCGAGCAGACTGAGCGCGGTCGTCTGCCCGTGCTCGAGACGATCGAGCGAGGCCTGCAGGCGCGCGAGCGCGGCCTCGACGCCGCCGGCGGCCTCGACCGACAGGCTAGTGCGCGCCTCAAGCGGGGCGTTGCGCTCGCCCGGCGCCAGGAAGGCCCCCTTGTCGCTGAGCGGGGCGGGCTTGGGAGGAGCGGCACGAAATTCCATTCGGCCCCCGCGCGCGGGTTGCTTGATCGAACCGGTGACGGTCGGATCGGGCAGTCCGTGCAGCGCAGACGCGCGCGATTCGATCGCCGCCTGCCGCCGCAGCATCTGGTCGAGCTTCTGCTCGAACTGCTCCTGATCCAGCAACTGCCGGCTGGAAACGCGGTCGACCTGCGCGCGCAGTTCAGCGATGCGATCCTCGTAGCCGAACTGCATCTCGGCCTGGCGGCTGATGAGCCGGGTGAGCACGTCGTCGCGAAAGGCAAAATAGGTCGCGGTGGTGATGGTCCAGACCGCCATGATCACCAGGGTGCCGATGACCACCCAGAAGGCGACCGGTCCAAGCCGCACTTGGCGGCCGGCGTGGGTCAGGGTGTAGCCCGCGGCCCACCGCGCGGTCGCCAGGGCTGCGTCATGCAGCCGCGGTTCGGCAGCCTGGCCGGCATACGCGTGTCGGTGATGAAACGAAGACGACCGTCGAGACATTCACGCTTCCCCGCCGGCCAACTTCCACGGAGATCGCTACGCCGGCGTAACTGCGCTTCATTTCTCGCCAAACATGGTTAATTTTCCCCAAACTGGCGCGCCACGGGAGCACAACAGGGCGGCTACAGCGCCTTGGCGGCGGCCAGGACCTCTTCGGCGTGGCCGTTCACTTTGACCTTCGGCCAGATGTGGGCGATGCGGCCGTCCGGCCCGATCAGGACGGTGCTCCGGATGATGCCCATGAAGGTCCTGCCATACATCGATTTCTTGCCCCAGGCTCGGTACGCCGCGAGCATCTTGTGGTGCTCGTCCGAGGCCAGCGCGACGGTCAGCTTGTGCTTGGCCTTGAACTTGTCCTGTGCCGCGACGGGATCGGCCGAGACCCCCAGGATGTCCGCGCCGGCCTTGTTGAATTCGGCCTTAAGCCTTGAAAAATCTAGCGATTCCGTGGTGCAGCCGGGGGTGTCGGCGCGCGGATAGAAATACAGGACAAGCTTGCGGCCCTGGAAATCGGCCAGCGTCAAGGTCCCGCCGCCGTCCCGCGGCAGCTTGAAGGCCGGGGCCTTTGATCCGACCTTAAATTCTATCCCCATGTGCCTTCCTTTCGTCCCTTTTTAGGGGTCTTTTTGGGGTCAATGCGGGGCTAAAGAATATCCGGGAGAGTGTTGGCAGACTGAGCTTTTCTGAAGAATCGTCGACGACCGCAAGGGGACCGTTCGCAGCCGATAGGCGGCGCGACCGGGTCTAGGGGACGCCAAGGCGGGGCATGGCGGGGAAACGAACTTATCCGAGTGTCGACTCGCTCCGGAAGTTGGAGGCGAGTCTGGACGTGCATCTGCGCGAGCAGACTGCTGCTGTCCATGGCGCGCCCAAAGACCAAGCGGTCGCGTTGAAAGACCAAGCGGCCGACTTGCACGATAGCCAGCCGCACGACGGCTATCCGTTCGATCAGCATCCCGACGAACGCGCGCGCGTCGAGCGCTTGAGCCGGTCAGGTCGGGGCATGCATCTGCTGCCGCGCTGGCCGCATCTTCGCAAACTCGCGATCGTCGGCGGGACGCTTGCAACTGTCGTCTCGGTCGCCGTCGCCGCCCTTTGGTGGCGGTTGTCGAGCGGTCCGATCGAGCTCGATCTCGCCACGCCCTGGCTCACATCGGCGATCAAGGAGAATTTCGGCGCCGGACACGAGGTCGAAGTCGGCGGCACGCAACTCGAGCGTGACGCCAACGGACGCCCGTCGCTGCGCATTCGCGACATCGTGGTGCGCGATGCCGACGGCACGATCGTGGCGAGCGCGCCAAAGGCCGAAGTCAGCGTCTCGGGCACCGGCCTGTTGATTGGCCGCGTCCGTGCCGAGCGGCTGAGTCTGGTGGGCGCCGAGATGGCGGTGCGCATCGAGGCCGACAGCAAGGTCACCATCTTTGCCGGCGGCAACAAACGGCCCATCGTCACAGCCTCGGCCTCCTCGGTGCCGTTCGTGACCGGTAGCACTCCCGTGGCGGAGGAGCGCGCCCCCGCCATCGTCACCACGGCGCCGCCGGTGCCGTCTGCGCCGTCCGTACGCACGGCCGTTACCGACTTCGCCGCGCTGCTTGCGTGGGTCGAGAGCCTGGACGCGAGCGGGCTCGATGGCCGCGACCTCGCCGAGATCGGGCTCAAGGGCGGAAACCTCACCGTCGATGATGAGCGCAACGGTAAGCATTGGACGTTTGCGAATATCGACCTGAGCGTCACGCGACCGAAGGGCGGTGGAATCGCGGTGACCATCGGGTCGGAGGCCGCCGATCCGCCCTGGCTTGTGCGCGCGGCGATGACGCCGGGCGAGAGCGGGCGTCGCGTTATCGACATCGAGGCGCAAAAGGTTTCGGCCAAGGATCTGATGCTGGCCATGCGCCTGGGCGAAGGCCAGTACGAACCCGACATGCCGATTTCAGGCCGCATTCGCGCCGATATCGGCCTCGACGGCATCCCGCGGATGCTCGACGGACGAATCCAGGTGGATAAGGGTTCCATCATCGATGCCGACGATCCGCTCGGCACCATTCCGATCGAACGGGCAGAGATCAGCCTCGACTGGGACGCGACGCGTCACGCCCTGGTGATGCCGTTCCAGGTGGTGTCGGGAGGAAACCGCATCACGTTGCTGGCGCAGCTCGACGCGCCGCGCGAAAGCGGTGGCGAATGGGCGCTCA
Organism: uncultured Alphaproteobacteria bacterium; assembly: GCA_963755305.1. Classification (GTDB taxonomy): domain Bacteria; phylum Pseudomonadota; class Alphaproteobacteria; order Rhizobiales; family Xanthobacteraceae; genus VAZQ01. The sequence goes on from CAVWJL010000004.1 coordinate 289,843, forward strand.
AGGTTTCCGGCGGAACGATCGTGCTCGCCTCCGCCGCCCCGGTGGACGCAAAGCCGCTCATCCTCGATCGTTTCCTGCTGCGCCTGCGCGTCGATCCGGGCAACCATCGGGTTGAGGTCGAGCAGGGCGAGTTCGGCAACATGGAGGTCGGCATCGCGCTGTCGGGCAATCTCGATTATTCGGGCGCCGAGGCGCGGCTGGCGCTGGGCGTTGCCGGCACTCGGATGACGGTCGCCACGATGAAACAGTTGTGGCCGGCGATGGTCGCGCCAAAGGTGCGCAACTGGGTCCAGGACCACATTGTGAGCGGCAGCGTCGAGCGGCTGGTGGTTGCAATCAATGCGCCGGTGTCGACGCTCAGGGCCAACGGGCCGCCCGTTCCCGACGATGGCCTGTCGATCGAGATCGTCGGCAACGGCGCCGAGATCCGGCCGGTCGCCGGCCTTCCCGCGATTCGCGACGCCGATGTCGGGGTGCGAATTTCGGGTCACTCGGCACTGATCAATCTGGGACGGGGCAACGTGGAGATCTCGCCCGGCCGCAAGCTCGCGATCACCGGCGGGATTTTCGAGGTGCCCGATACCTCCGTGAAGGAGCCGCCTGCGAAGGCGCGCTTCCGCCTCGACGGCTCGGTGCCGGCCGCGGCCGAGCTTCTGGGACTCGATCGGCTGCGCGAGTATTCCGGTTCGCCGCTCGATCCGGCGACGAGCCGCGGCACGCTCACCGCGCAGGTAACGCTTGGCCTGCCGCTGAAACCCGATCTCGCGCCCGGATCGTCCACCTACGCCATCAACATGGACGTAACGAACTTTGCCGCCGAACGGCTGATGATGGGCCAGAAGCTCGAGGCGGCGCTGTTGAAGATATCCGCCAACAATCACGGCCATTGGATCAGAGGGGACGTCAAGCTCAACGGCGTCCCGGCTGCGCTCGACTACCGCAAGCCGCGCGGCGATGCCGACGCCGAAGTCCGCGTGCAGGCGACGCTCGATGAGAATGCGCGCGCGAAGCTTGGCTTCGGTCTCGCAGGCTTCCTCAGCGGGTCGGTGCCGGTCAAGCTCAACGGACGCGTGCCGGCGAACGAAGGCGACAGCCGCTTCGCGGTCGAGGCCGATCTGACGCAAGCCAAGGTCGACAACCTGCTGCCCGGCTGGGTAAAGGCATACGGCCGATCGGCGCGTGCGACTTTCACGCTGGTCAACAAGAATCAGAGCACCCGCTTCGAGGACCTGATGGTCGAATCGGCCGGCGCGCTGGTCAAGGGCGCGGTTGAGATTGACGATTCCGGCGAAGTCGTTACGGCGAGCTTCCCGGTCTTCAGCCTGTCGGACGGGGATAAGACCACGCTCAAGGCCGACCGCGCGGCCGACGGGACGCTGCGGGTGACCGTGCGCGGCGACGTCTATGATGGGCGCAGCTTCGTCAAGTCGGTGATGACCGGCCCGGCCGGCCAGAACCAGAAGCACGATTCCAAGAACATCGATCTCGACGTGAAGCTCGGTGCGGTCGCGGGGTTCCACGGCGAGACGTTGCGCGGCCTCGATCTGCGGATGTCCCGGCGCGGCGGCATCGTCACCAACTTCGTGCTCAACGGCAAGCTCGGGCGCGACACGCCGCTGCTTGGCGACCTGCGCGGCAAGGCCGGCTCCACCCGGCAGGTGATCTTCATCGAGGCCAACGATGCCGGCGCGTTTTTCCGCTTCAACGATATCTATCCCAAGATCGCGGGCGGCGAGATGTGGATTGCCATGGATCCGCACTCGGCGGACCAGGCGCCGCAGGACGGCATCCTCAATATTCGAAACTTCGCGGTGCGCGGCGAAGCCTCGCTCGATCGCGTCGCCGGCGCGCCTGCCGGCCAGCCGCAGACCGGCGTTGAATTCTCCCGGCTGCGCGTCGAGTTCACCCGCTCGCTCGGCCGGCTCGCCATTCGCGAAGGGTTGGTGCGCGGACCGGTGATCGGCGCAACGGTCGACGGGCATGTCGATTACGTACGCGAGGACGTGCGTCTGCGCGGCACATTCGTTCCGCTTTATGGTCTGAACAACATGTTCGGCCAGATCCCGATCTTCGGGCTGTTCCTGGGTGGCAGCAACGAGGGCCTGCTCGGCGTGACCTATGAGGTGGTGGGGCCGCCCAGCGCGCCGATCCTGCGCGTCAATCCGATTTCCGCCGTGGCGCCCGGCCTGTTGCGCAAGTTCTTCGAATTCCCGAGCAGCAGCGCTCCCGCTGCCCCGCAGCAGAGCTCGTTCGATCCGGGCCGTTGAGCCCCGGCCTATACCGGTTTCAGCAGAACATGCCGCTTGCGGCCGAGCGAGAGCTTGATGACGCCCTCGGGCGTGAGATCGCGCTGCGTCAGCACCGTCTTTTCATCGGTCACGGTCGTGTCGTTGACCCGAAGTCCGCCGCCCTTGATCTGGCGGCGTGCCTCGCCGTTGGACGCAACGAGGCCCGCCTTCACGAACGCATTGAGGACGCCGATGCCCTGGTCGAGGTCGCCGCGCGCGACCTCGACGGTCGGCAGCGTCTCGGCGAGCGCGCCTTCCTCGAAGGTGCGGCGCGCGGTCTCGGCGGCCTCCTCGGCGGCGGCGCGGCCGTGCACCAGGGCGGTCGCTTCGGTCGCCAGCACCTTCTTGGCCTCGTTGATTTCCTGACCCTTGAGCGTCGCGAGCCGTCCGATCTCGGGCAGCGGCAAAATCGTGAACAGCTTGAGGAAGCGGGCGACGTCGCCGTCCTCGGTGTTGCGCCAGTATTGCCAGTAGTCGTAGGGGGAGAGCAGCTCGGCATCGAGCCACACCGCGCCCGCTGCGGTCTTGCCCATCTTGGCGCCGGACGACGTTGTCATCAGCGGGGCGGTCAGCGCGAACAGTTGCGCGTTGAGCATTCGGCGGCCGAGCTCGATACCGTTGACGATATTGCCCCACTGGTCGGAGCCGCCCATCTGCAGCACGCAGCCAAGGCGCTTGTGCAGTTCCACGAAATCGTAGGCCTGCAGGATCATGTAGTTGAATTCGAGGAACGACATTTCGTGCTGGCGTTCGAGGCGCATCTTCACCGAATCGAACGCCAGCATGCGATTGACCGAGAAATGCCGGCCGACGTCGCGCAGGAAATCGATGTAGTTGAGCGAGTTGAGCCAATCGGCATTGTTGGCCATGACGGCGCCGGAGGGGCCGGCGCCGAACGCGAGGAACTTCGAGAAGATCGCGCGAATGCCGACGAGGTTGCGCTCGATGTCCTCGTCCGTGAGGATCTTGCGGCTCTCGTCCTTGCCGGAAGGATCGCCGACCCGCGTGGTGCCGCCGCCCATCAGCGCGATCGGCCGGTGGCCGGTCTGTTGCAGCCAGTACAGCATCATGATCGGCAGGAGCGAACCGACATGCAGCGAGGGCGCGGTGCAGTCGAACCCGATATAGGCGGTGATCGCAGAGCTGCGCACGCGCGCGTCGAGCGCCTCGGGCTCGGAGAGCTGATGGATGAAGCCACGGCTCGCGAGGACGTTCAAAAAATCGGACTTGTAGGTGCTCATGGGCTGTTTTGTCGTTTCGATCGGCCCGCTACTGTACGGTGAAGAAATGGGGCCTGTTCCCGGTCGTCGCCCGCGACGAGGCATGACCGGAGCGGGCCTCGGCCGGTGGTGTAACAGGTCCCGCGCGGGATTTGAACCAAGGACAGGATCGCCGACATGGCGCGTTTGTGTTCGATCGGCCTGATGAGCGGCACCTCCTATGACGGGGTCGATGTGGCGCTCATCGACACCGACGGCGAGGACCAGGTCCGCGTCGGTCCGACCGGCTATCGCCCCTATAGCGAGCAGGAGAGGGGGGCGGTGCGGCGCGCCATCGCGGCTGCTGCCCATCTGACCGACCGTACTGAACGGCCCAGGCCGCTGGCCGAGGCGGAGGAACTGGTGACCGACATGCATGCCGAGGCGGTCGAAGCCTTTCTGGCTGCCAATGGCATGCCGGCGAGCGAGGTCGCGGTGGTGGGCTTCCACGGCCAGACCGTGCTGCACCGGCCGGATCGCGGGCTCACCATCCAGCTCGGCAACGGACCGGCGCTGGCGGCTCGGCTCGGGATTCCGGTGGTCTACGACTTCCGTGCCGCCGACGTCGCCGCCGGCGGGCAGGGCGCGCCGGTCGTACCGATCTTCCACCGTGCCATGGTGCGGATGCTGGATCACACGCCGCCCATTGCCGTGCTCAATATCGGGGGCGTGGCCAACCTCACGTTCATCGACGGCAAGGCCGACCTCATTGCGTTCGACACCGGTCCGGGCAATGCGCTGATCGACGACTTTCTGCGCCTGCGCACCGGCCAGATGCAGGACGACGAGGGCCGCATCGCGGGCGCCGGACGGGTCGATGAGGCCGCGGTCGAACGCGTGCTCGCGCATCCGTTCTTTGCCCGCCGGCCGCCGAAATCGCTCGACCGCAACGAGTTCCGCCACTGGGTGACGGAGGAGGGGCGGCTTGCCGACAAGACCACCGAGGATGGCGCAGCGACGATCACGGCCATCACCGTGGAGGCGATCGTGCGCGCAATCGCGGCGCTGCCGCGCGCGCCGGCGAACTGGATCGTCGCCGGCGGCGGCACGCGCAATCCGACCTTGATGCGGATGCTCAGCGGAGCGCCTGGCGCCGGCCAGGCTCGACACCGCGCTCGCGGTCGGCTGGTCGGCCGACGCGCTCGAGGCGCAGGCCTTCGCCTACCTCGCGGTGCGCGCGCTCAAGGGCATGCCGATCACGTTCCCGACCACGACCGGCGTGCCACAGCCGCTGAGCGGAGGGGTGGTCGTCCGGTAGCCGGATTCACGGCCGCGCGGCGTAGCCGACCGGACAGGTGGAACTCAAGCTTTTGGCAGCTCGATGATCTTGTTGATGCCTTTGCCGACGTCGTACACCGCCACCTGGACGATCGGGTGTCCCTGCTTGATTGCGAGCCCGGCCTTCTCGGCGTCCTCATAGTTCACGTACGAGGCCTTGGTCTGCCGATCCACTTGAAGCCGGAATTGACCGACCTCCGGGCGCCGGCCTTGCCCGACCGGATGCGGTGCAGGCTCTTCCACTTCGGGGACCATGGTAATGGTCTTGCTGCTTTGTCGCGCCGCCATGTGATCGTTCTCCTCGACGTTCGATGTGATGGATTGTCGACCGAAGCAACCGCGGCCATGCGCGGCGCGCTTCGATCGGGCTATGAATGAGGCTTTATGCTTTGCTCGAGCAGTTCGATGAGGCGCCCGAGTTTCTTGTCGATTTGACCGAGATGATACGCCGTGAATTCTTCGGCATAGGCCGAACGCTGCTCCGCGCCCTGCGTCTGCTGGTGGCGGATCAGCGGCATGAAATCAGCCTGAAAGAACGCTTCATATTGCCCATGGATAGGGTCTGCAGCCATTGCCGTCTCCTCAAATGGATATGAACGATGAGTTTGCTCAATAACAGCAGACGCCGAATATAGTATTGAAGTGCCTATTAAAACGGGCCTTATTTGAAAATATTTTTCGTCGGTTCGCGAGCGTGTTCTGGTTTTCTATCGACCGGCGGGGATGTCTCTGCTAATGCTGCGCAAATCTTTCCAATAACCGCGTTGGAACAAGGGAGAACATTCGCCCGACCCGTCCCCGCGAGGCATGAGAAAGCCCACGCTCTCCCGTGCCAATTCATGAAAAGGCGCCCCCTCATGCAGATCTACATGTTCACGTCCCAGGCCAGCTCCAACCTGCACGCATTTGCCGGCGATCCGTCTGGAACAAAGCTTCCTGAGGGCCATGGCCCCTGGGATGCGACCGGCTCGCTCCGGGCCGATCAACATCCCCCGCACCGATTTTCAAGGGCGAAGATCGAAGAGGCCATCAAGCTGGTCGGGTTTCAGCTCTGGCGCAAGAAGACCGCGGCATAGGCGGTCGTCCCGATCCAGGCCATCGTCACCGGTCTTCGCCGGCCGATGGCGCGCCGAACGGCGGCTCCCGCCGGTCCGCTTCGGGCAACAGGCCGCGCGCCAGGAGTTCGCGCTTCAGCTCCTGGATGGCGCCGTTGGCTGCCTCCGAGCTGTTCGCCCTTTCCATGACCCGAAGCAGCGTGCGGATGGTCCGGTCCTTGTCCCTGATCGCCCATCTGCGGACAAACACCTGCGCGTCGTGAAAGGATCGGATGCGGACCGATCTGCCGAGATTGGGCAGGTTGGCGTCGAACTCAGCCGCGATCCCAACGTTGCTCACAGCTACTCCTACGGTTGCCAATTCGGGACCCGTGATTGCCACGATCCGGCTCGGCATCGAACGGCGGTACGCGATCGATCAATTCGGCACGCTACGCGGCGGTCTAATTTACCCGCGTGCTTGCGCGACAAACGCCAATGGCCGAAAGAAAGTGCCAGCACGCTGCGCTCTGTTGCGCACCGGCAAGACCGGGCAGCGACCTCAGCAGGGGCTGCACGGTATGAAGCGGCGGCAGGTTGACGGCGAACCCGCGCGAGCTGAGCTCATTGTAACGGTCTGAATCCTCGATCGTCGGCAGGTGGAGCACCTGAATTCTGTAGTATTCTTCGCGTTCCGATGCTCCGAGCCCGTCGAAACCGTGAACCAGCCGTCCGTCGGTTGTCAGGATGTATTTGTGCGGGATGACGTTGGCGAGGTCGCCGCCATCTTCGAGCATACAGACAAGGAAGTAGTGCTCGCCCGCTGCGGCGCCCTCCAGCAGGCTGGGGCCGCCCTCGCCAAGGCCGCGGAATCGAATCCAATCCTGCCAGGGCAGCTCAGCCCAAGCGGTCTGGCACGCGTCCCAGTGCAGGATGACGGTGTTCTCGGGAGTACCCTTCATCGTCCCTCCCGATCGACGTTATAACGGCAGATTTTTGGGCGTCACCGACGCCGGCAACTGTCACGCAACGCGATCGACCCGCGCGCGCGGTGGCCGGCGCTCAGACCTTGAGGTTCTCGGCCAACTCCTTGCCGCGATTGCTGACCACTTCGTACTGAATGGTCTGCCCTTCATTGAGGGTGCTCAGGCCGGCCTTCTCGACCGCCGAAATGTGAACAAACACGTCCTTGCCGCCGCCCTGGGGCTGAATGAATCCGTAGCCCTTGGTCGGGTTGAACCACTTCACGGTACCTGAGGCCATCGTATCGTCTCCTTGCGTTTTGTGCTCACCTGATCACACGAGCGCCGCAGCGCTGCACACTATCCGAAGTTTTGGGAGACTTGAGAGCGGCCCAGAGCCGGGAGCTGAGCAAGGCAGGCCAAAAACTTGGTCCTTAATTGTAAGACCGGAAGCAGGGTTGGGTCAATGAGGTTCGGCGCCGGTTTGCAGGTGGCCCGGTTATCGCGCCGGCCGCCGCCACACGCCCCAGGGCCGCGTTATGCGCCGGCATCGCGCCTCGGCGGCGTCCCCGCGAACGGCTTTCGCAGGCCGGCCTGCTCCATCAGCGGAATGATCTTGGCGCCGAAGCGCCCCACCATCTTGATCGGCTCGAGCGCCGTCAGCATGAACCCGTCCAGGCCGGCGCGCGCCAGCCGCTGAAGCTGGTCCGCGATCATGTCCGGCGTGCCGACGAGCCCATGGCCGCCGCCGGCCGCCCAATCGCGCGCCATGTTGATCCTCTGCTCGGCCGCAGCTCGGCACGTTTTCGCTGATATCGGCGAGCCAGGAATCGATCCAGGGCTTGTCGGCGTGCTGTTCGGCGTACCAGCGCAGATAGTCGTTGGCCTCCGCCTCGGTGTCGCCGACCACGACATGGCCGTGCGTCCAGACCTGGATCGGCCGCTGGTATTGCGTCGCGGCCAGCGTCTTGTAGGACGCGATGGTGGCCCGCCAGTCGTCCTCGCTGCCGCGCATGTGGGTGAAGGCGATGTCGGCGTGCCGCGCGGCGAAATCGCGGCCGCGATCGGAGATGCCGGCATTGACCAGCGGCGGAGCCGGACGCTGGACCGGTTTCGGCCAGGAGAGGCCCTGCACCACCTTGAGGAAGCGGCCGTCGTGGTCGAACTCCTGCTCGGACGACCAGAAGCGCTTCATCACCGCGATGAATTCGTCGGTGTGGTCGTAGCGCGTGACGTGGTCCTCGATCTCGAGACCGAACTGGTTGAAGGCGATCTGGCTCGACCCCGCCACCACGTTGAGCCCGGCGCGGCCGCCCGAGACGTGGTCGATGGTGGCGCAGGCCTTGGCAACGAAGGCGGGCGAGGTGAGCTGGGTGTGAAAGGTCGCGATCACCGCCGGATAGCGGGAAACCGCGCCGACCGCCGCGCACCAGCTGAAGGTCTCGAATTCGCGGTGGGAGCGATGCTTCGGCTCGTTCGGGATCGAGCCGCGCCAGCCGGCGAACGAAACGATGGCTTCCAGCCCGAAACGGTCCGACAGCGCGGCCAGTTCCTGCGCGCTCTGCCAGGTCGGGACATATTTCTCCGGCGCCGTCGACATCTGCATGACCGAGGCGTTGTGACAGAACAGGCCGAGCTTGAATTTGTTGTCGTTGAAGATCGGATTGGTCGCCGCGCGAGGGTCTGCACCGAATTCCATTGTTCTTGTCCGCCGTGCGGTGATGTCACGATCGGCGGAGGATAGGCGAGCGGCCGTCACCGCACCAGATCGCCGGTCGCGCGCGCCATGCGTTTGGGGAAGCGCGCGCCGGGCCCGATGTCCTCGTCAGGCGGATGGCTCAGCCGGATTGATCGCTCATATTCCGCATTCGCCCGTGCTGGCCGCCTGCTATCGCACCTGACATCCGGGCGTGAGCGCGAGCTTTCCAGCTGCCGGCTTTTGCTCCGCAAGTGTGGCCGGAAAGACGGTCCGTTCCGAATCATCCTCCAGGATGCGCCCGTCCTTGTTCTGCGATATCTCGAAGGTTCCGACTTCGACGCGGCGTTGCGCCAGCAGGCGATACCATTCCAGAACCGCACCGCTATCCGCCGCTCGCTGTCGGCAGGTTGCCAGATATGCAAGTGCCTGCTTTGCGTGAAATGCGGCGTTTCGTGCCGGGTCGGACAGGTTATTCAGCAGTTCCGTGGCGCCCGGGACGCTTGCGCCGCGAAGCGCATTCTTGAGGCGTGCCTCGAAATCCGATCCGCGTCGGGAACCAGCTTCAACAGATTGCACCGGGCGTTTGAGAACACCGGATTGGTGAAATCCACCGCCAGAACCGCCACTGCGAACTCTTTGCTTATAACGCCCTGCTCGATCAATCTGTCCACCGCCACGATATCGGAGTGGGCCTTCACGGGCGTGAGCCATCCATGATCGGCATCGTCGCGCTTGGAGCCCGGCAGACGCGACTTCTGGCTCTTGAGCGCGGCGGCGTAATCCTGCCGCCGAACGGAGATGTCAGCCGTGGCGAGGCGTCGATCGGCAAAGAACGCGGACGGGATGCGCAACGTGGGCGTACCATCGTCGGCGGGTTCCGGGTCGGACTCGATGTTCAGTTCCATGGGACAGAACAGCGGCCGCAGCCGCTCCTGCATGCTGCGGATGGCTAAAATCTTCTGGTAGCCTGGGCTGTCCGCGAGGCGGCGTGCAGATTCGGCGACCAGCTTGGAAAGCTCGCCGGCATCCACCAGTTCGTCCAGCCGCCCTTTCACGAATGAATCCGGCTTCAGCTTGCCCAAGGGAAGTTGGCGGTTGCGCACCGACCAGTCATTGTGAGGAGGTGTCAGCTCCTTTTGCAGGAGGCCGCCGTTGAGGCGGCCCCCGGAACAGCGCAGCCGGGCTCCGAACGGCTTTTCCGACGCTTTCCGTTTCCGGTGCACCTGCTCTACGTCTTCGAGAATGGCTTTGGAGTCGCCGCGATAGAACCAGCCGCCTTTGAACAATTCGTAGAAATTGTAAAACTGCTTGACCGGATCCCAGGCGATCAACTCGATCACCAGTTCGGTCTTGGATTTGAAGGCGACCAGTTTTTGACCTCCGATGACGTCGGTAAAATGCCCAAAAGGAGATCGCCGCGGCGGATGGACAAATCCGGCGACTGCGCGCCGTCATTCGACACGATTTCGAAAATGAAGAACGAACCTGATTCCAAATCGTGGAAACCGCCGAAATTGACCATTGTCGGTTCCAGGCGTGCTCCCGATCGTTTGAGGGCGTCGATGAATTCGACCACATCCTTTGGGCACGCCTTTTGTGCGGCCAGCACCCGTACGACGGGGTCTTGCGGGGCGGGCGATGCGAGACGCCCGGAACACATTTTGCGTGACAAAGCGGCCCGCAGATCAGCGCGACTATGAAAGTGATCGTGGCGGCGACGGAGTTGCGCATTGCGATTCCTCCTCTGATGTGGCCAGCACTGAATCTTGCGAAGAGCGATGAACGGCGTCGCGGGCGTCAGGGCATCGAGCGGCTGTGTCGATGCAGCGGCCACCAATGGAGCGGCATCCACGCCCGCCGGCTTGTGGCTTTGGCCGCTAAAAAGTTTCGAATTCCAACGCCGGCACGATAGCACGGCGGCTGTCGCGCGTGAGCGGTTTCATGCGAAAGCCGCAAAACGTGATGGGTCGATCACTAAGAAACGCTGCTGATGAGCGCATAAATTTTCGTAATGAGCGCGTAGTCTCGCCCTGGTTTCAATGACCAGAATGCGCGACTGCCCCGGTCAATTCACCGCGCCAGATCGCGGATCACGCGCTCCATGCCCTTGGTAATGCGCGCGACGCGCTCGGTGTCGACCTTGTCGGGTGTGTCGGTCGACCCGTGGTAGTGCGGATAGCGAAACGGCGCGGTGTCGGTGACCATCAAGGCCTGGAAGCCGTGCTCGGCAAACGCCCAGTGGTCGGACCAGGCGATACCGGGAACGTAGCCGGGCGCGACGCCGCCGATGGTGGGGAAGGGGGTATGCGCACGGAAGGACCGAATCGTCTGCCGGACCAGCGGGCGCGAATTCAACAGCCCGACGAAGGCGACGAAATCGCCGCGATCGGGATAGATGACCCCGAACGGCGCGGGATATTTCTGGCTGCCGGGCGCGCTCGAATAGTAGCCGATGGTTTCGAGCGAATACATCGCCGTCACCCGTTCCTTGCGCTCGGCCAGCGCGCGGGCGTAGCGCAGGCTTCCCATCGCCTCGGTGCGGAACCAGGGCTGTTCCTCGTTGACGAACAGCACGAGCCGGATGCGCTTGCGGGCCTTGCCCTTGAGGTCGGACAACAGCCGGGCCAGCTCGATCACCGCCGCGGTCCCGCTCGCGTTGTCGTTCGCGCCGGGGGTGCCGCGGGCGCTGTCGTAGTGTGCGCCGACCACGACCGTTTCCGGATCGGTCAGCGTCGCCGGCGGCTCGATCGTCACGCCGATATTGCGCACCGCCTTGCCGTTGGCGATGAATTCCTGGCGCTCGACGGCGTAGCCGTAGCCTTCGAGCGCGGATTCGATATAGCGCGCGGCCGCTTCGAGCTCGTCGTAGTTCGCCATGTTGTGCTCGCGCGCGGCGATGGTCGCGATGTGGACCTTGAGACGCTCGGACAGCGCGGTCTCTTCGCCCGTGAGCGGCGGCAGGGCGCCGACATGCGGCTTGCCGGGCATGCCGGTCATGTAATGCAGCGCGCCCCCGCCGAGGCCGGCGATCAGCAGGAGAACGACAAGCGCCGCGAGCCACCACATGCGAGTTGCCATCACCGTCTTCCGACTGCCGCTCGTCTGCACAGCGGCGAGATAGGCGCCAACTTGAGCAGGCCGCGCCCACACTCTCAGATGTCATGCCCGGCGAAAACGGGGCATCCAGTAAACGCGGTCTCAGGGTGTCAACGTCGACCAAGCCTCTTCATTCTCTGGAATACTGGATCGCCCGCTTGCGCGGGCGATGACACCGAGAAGCAGACGCGGGATGAGTCTTGACCGGCGCTACGCCGCGCTCGGCTTGCGCTCGACCTTGAGCCGCTTGTCGAGGTAGAGGCCGATCGCCTGCATCAGCGGCTCGATCTTGCCGTCGAAGAAATGGTTGGCGCCGGGGATGACCTTCTGCTCGATCACGATGCCCTTCTGGGTCTTGAGCTTGTCGACCAGGCCGGTGACGTCCTTGTAGGGGACCACCGCGTCCTTGTCGCCGTGCACGATCATCCCGGAGGACGGGCAGGGGGCGAGGAAGGAGAAATCGTACAGGTTGGCCGGGGGCGCGATCGAGATGAAGCCCTCGATCTCGGGCCGCCGCATCAAGAGCTGCATGCCGATCCAGGCGCCGAACGAAAAGCCCGCGATCCAGCAGCTGCGCGCCTCGTTATTGATCGATTGCGCCCAGTCGAGCGCGGACGCCGCGTCCGACAGCTCGCCGGAGCCGTGGTCGAACGAGCCCTGGCTGCGTCCCACCCCGCGGAAGTTGAACCGCAGCACCGAAAAGTTCCGGTGCACGAAGGCATAATAGAGCTGGTAGATGATCTGATGGTTCATCGTGCCCCCGAACTGTGGATGGGGGTGCAGGATGATGGCGATCGGCGAGTTTCGCTGGCGTGCCGGATGATACCGGCCCTCGATCCGGCCGGCGGCGCCGGTGAAGATGACCTCGGGCATCGCTGTATTGAACCTCGTTCAAGCCTGAAGGGCTGCCCGCGTTAGCGTCCCGCCGGCCTTGCGGGGGCCGCTTGACGGGCGCGGCGCGGACACGTAAGTACCTAGAACCATTCTAATATTTTCCGCCAAGCGAGCAGCGCGGTCGAGAATGGTTGACGGGATGGGGCGGTCGCGGCGGGGCGCTTTTAGCACGGCTGCGGGGACGAAAAGCAAGTATTTCGAATGGCATTGGGCGCAAGGGCGGTATGGAGTATGGGTCTGCCTGGACGCGACGACAGCATGAGTGAACGGGCCTATCTCGATTGGAACGCGACCGCGCCGCTGCGCAGCGAGGCGCGCGCCGCCATGCTTGCGGCGCTCGACGTCGTGGGCAACCCGTCCTCGGTGCATGCCGAGGGCAGGGCCGCGCGCAACCTGGTCGAGCAGGCGCGCGAGCAGGTGGCCGCCCTGGTCGGCGCCGAGCCGCGCAACGTGACGTTCACGTCCGGTGGCACGGAGGCCAATATTCTGGCGTTGTCGGTACCGGTCGGGGCCGGTTCGGCTACGGATTCGGGCCCGGCCGTGCCCATATTCGTGTCGGCGATCGAGCACTCGTCGGTCTTGGCGGGCGGCCGCTCCGCCGCCACGGCGGTCGAACGTATTCCGGTAACCTCCGATGGGATCGTCGATCTTTCGGCGTTGCGCGGGCGGCTGGCGGGATTGTCCGGCCGCGCGCCGCTGGTCTCGGTCATGCACGCCAACAACGAGACCGGGGTGGTTCAACCGATCCCTGAAGTCGCTCGCGTAGTGCATGAGATGGGCGGCCTGCTGCATGTCGACGCAATCCAGACGCCGGGACGAATTCCTTGCGATATCAACGTTCTGGAAGCCGATCTTCTGACGCTTTCCGGGCACAAGCTGGGGGGGCCGACGGGGGTCGGCGCGCTCGTCCGGCGCGACCACGCGCTCGCGCTCAATCCGGTCATGAAGGGCGGCGGCCAGGAGCGCGGAATACGGGCAGGGACCGAGAACGTACCGGGCATTATTGGCTTCGGCGCCGCCGCTACAGCGGCCATGAACGCCCTTGCGACCGCCAATGCACGCATGCGTTCATTGCGCGACCGGCTGGAGGCCGATCTGCGCGCTGCTTCGCCCGATGTGATCGTTTTCGGCGCGAATGCCGAACGGCTTCCCAACACCACCCTGTTCGCGGTGCCCGGCCTGAAGGCGGAAACCGCCGTCATCGCCTTCGATCTCGACGGTGTGGCGGTGTCCTCGGGCGCCGCCTGCTCGTCGGGCAAGGTCACGCCCTCCCACGTGCTGGCCGCAATGGGGGTTTCGAGCGCGCTGGCAAAGGGCGCGGTGCGCGTCAGTCTCGGCCCCGAGACGACCGAAGTCACCATCGGGCGCTTCATCTCAGCTTGGATAAAGCTGTTCCAATCATTACCTAACAAGCGAGGCATCGCCGCTTGAGCCGCCTTCAACCAAGGGTGAATTGGACGAGCGCCAAACGACCATAACCGACAACACCGACCCGCGGTCCTTGAAACCGTGAGTGGAGGGTAAAATGCCGGCCGTGCAAGAGACCGTCGAGCAGGTTCGCCGTATCGACGTCGACCAGTATAAGTACGGGTTCGTCACCGATATCGAATCCGACAAGGCCCCCAAGGGCCTTTCCGAGGACATCGTCCGCTTCATCTCGGCCAAGAAGGGCGAGCCCGAATGGATGCTCGCCTGGCGGCTCGACGCCTATCGCCGCTGGCTCACCATGCGCGAGCCGACCTGGGCGCGGGTCAAGTATGGGCCGATCGACTACCAGGACCTCTATTACTATTCCGCCCCGAAGAAGAAGGACGGCCCGAAGTCGCTCGACGAGATCGATCCCGAAATCCTCAAGACCTACGATAGGCTCGGCATTCCGCTGCGCGAGCGCGAAGCGCTGCTCGGCATCCAGAAGCCCGAAGGTGAAAGCGAAGGCGAGGGGGGCAACGGCTACGGCCGCGTGGCGGTCGATGCGGTATTCGATTCGGTCTCGGTCGCGACCACGTTCCAGGCCGAGCTCGCCAAGGCCGGCGTGATCTTCTGCCCGATCTCCGAGGCGCTGCAGAAGCATCCCGATCTGGTGAAGAAATATCTCGGCACCGTGGTGCCGGTCTCCGACAATTTCTTCGCCACCCTCAACTCGGCCGTGTTCTCCGACGGCTCCTTCGTCTACGTGCCTGAGGGCGTGCGCTGTCCGATGGAGCTTTCCACCTATTTCCGCATCAACGAGCGCAACACCGGCCAGTTCGAGCGTACGCTGATCATCGCCGACAAGGGCTCCTATGTGAGCTATCTCGAAGGCTGCACTGCGCCGATGCGCGACGAGAACCAGCTTCACGCCGCGGTGGTCGAGCTGATCGCGCTCGACGATGCCGAGATCAAGTATTCGACCATCCAGAACTGGTACCCCGGCGACGCGTCCGGCAAAGGCGGCATCTACAACTTCGTCACCAAGCGCGGCGACTGCCGCGGCAGGAACGCGAAGATTTCATGGACCCAGGTGGAAACCGGCTCCGCCATCACCTGGAAATACCCGAGCTGCATCCTGCGCGGCGACAACTCCCGGGGCGAGTTCTATTCCATCGCGATCTCGAACGGCTACCAGCAGGTCGACAGCGGCACCAAGATGCTGCATCTCGGCAAGAACACCACCAGCCGGATTATCTCCAAGGGCATCGCCGCCGGCCATTCCGACAACACTTATCGCGGCCTGGTCACAGCGCACCGGCGTGCGACCGGCGCACGCAACTTCACCAATTGCGATTCGCTCCTGATCGGCAACCAGTGCGGCGCGCATACCGTGCCCTATATCGAGGCCAAGAACGCCTCCGCCGTGTTCGAGCACGAGGCCACCACGTCGAAGATTTCCGAGGAGATGCTGTTCTATTGCCGCCAGCGCGGACTCTCGGCGGAAGAAGCGACGGCGCTCGTCGTCAACGGCTTCGTCAAGGACGTGCTGCAGCAACTGCCGATGGAGTTCGCGGTCGAGGCGCAGAAGCTGATCTCGGTCAGCCTGGAAGGCAGCGTCGGATGACGGAAGCCAAGCCGGTCGTGAACATTGCCGACGTGCCGCTGTTCGACCGCGGCAACGGCAAGCAGTTCGCGGTCAAGTGGGGCCGCGCCGGGCCGCTGCTCGGCCTCAATGGCCTGGGATGCGCCGTCCATATCGTGCCGCCCGGCAAGAAGGCATTTCCGTTCCACCGCCATCACGTGATGGACGAGTTGTTCTACGTCGTCTCCGGCACGGGCGAATATCGCTATGGCGACGACAGCTTTGCGGTCCGTGCCGGCGATCTGGTCGGGGCGCCGGCGGGAATGAGGGCGCACCAGCTCATCAACACCGGCTCGGAGGATTTGCGCTATCTCGGCATTTCCAGCGGCAGCAGCGTCGACATCGTGGACTATCCGGATTCCGGCAAGGTCGCGATGGCCGCGGGCGTCAGGAACGCGGATTTCAAGACCGCCACCTATGTCGGCCTGGGCCGCGTGCAGGCGGCCGACTATTTCGACGGCGAGGACGGGTGATGAGGATTTCGGGATGATCGGATCGCGCGCTCATCACGGTCGTCCCCGCGAAAGCGGGGACCCATATTCCAGAGGCCGTGGTTATGGCTCCCCGCTTTCGCGGGGACGACGGGAGAGAGCGAGCTGAACCAACGGGATGGATGAAGGAATTGATCGGAAATGACTTTGCTCGAAATCAAGAACCTGCACGTCGATGTCGACGGCAAGAAGATCCTCAACGGTCTCGATCTCACGGTCGAGAAAGGGCAGGTCGCGGCCATCATGGGTCCGAACGGCTCGGGCAAGTCGACGCTCGCGCATGTGCTCGCCGGCAAGGATGCCTATGAGGTGACGCAAGGACAGGTGCTGTTCGACGGCGTGGACATGCTCGGCATGGCGCCGGACGAGCGCGCCGCCAAGGGGCTTTTTCTGGCCTTCCAGTACCCGATCGAAATTCCGGGCGTCGCCACCATGACGTTTCTGCGCACCGCGCTCAATGCGCAGCGTAAGCAGCGGGGCGAGCCGGAGTTCATGGTTCCGGAGTTCATGAAGCGCGTGCGCGAGGTCGCGGGCAAGCTCGAGATCAGCCAGGACATGCTGCGCCGCGCGGTCAATGTCGGCTTTTCGGGAGGCGAGAAGAAGCGCAACGAGATTTTGCAGATGGCGCTGTTTGAGCCCAAGCTCTGTGTTCTTGACGAGACCGACTCGGGTCTCGACATCGACGCGCTCAAGATCGTGGCGGAGGGCGTCAACCGGCTGCGCTCGCCCGAGCGCTCCTTCGTGGTGATCACGCACTATCAGCGGCTGCTCGATTACATCGTGCCGGATGTGGTGCACGTGCTCTCGAAGGGCCGCATCGTGCGCTCCGGCGGCAAGGAGCTGGCGCTCGAGCTCGAAGCCAAGGGCTACGCGCAATACCAGGATGAGGCGGCGTGATGAGTTTCGCGCGGCAGCAAATGTGCTTGGCCCGTCATCCTTCGAGGCTCGCTGCGCTCGTACCTCAGGATGACGGCCCCGAGAATCGTAATCGACGGACATGTCAATGAACGCCGAGATCCGTCCGATCAAGACTGCGGCCGAGAGCGCGCTCGCGGCGAATTTCGCCGCGGCGAAAGGCGCGCTGCCGGGAGCCGGCGCGGTTGCAGAGTTGCGCGATCAGGCGTTCCGCCGTTTCGAAACCGCCGGGCTGCCGCACCGGCGGGTCGAGGAATGGAAATACACCGATCTGCGTGCATTGATGCGCGACGCCAAGCCGCTGGCGGGCGTGCCCGACGCTGCCGCCAAGGCGCGCGCCGAGGGTGCGGGCGCGATGCTCGCCTCGATCGAGGCGCGCCGCATCGTGTTCGTCGACGGCGTCCTGGTACCGGAGCTGTCCGATCTCGCAGCACTCGAGCCCGGGCTCGCGATCCGCTCGATGAGCGCGGCGCTGGCGGCGGCCGACCCGCTGGTCGCCGCCCATCTCGGCCGGGTGGTGGCCACCGACGACGTCGCGGTGGCGCTCAATACCGCCTTCATGGGCAACGGCGCGCTGATTCATGTTGCCGAGGGTACGGCGCTCGCACGGCCGATTCACCTCGCCTTCTTCAATGCGAGCGCCAGGCCTGCCGCGGTATTCGCCCGCTCGCTGGCCGTGATCGGTCCGGCGGCGCGCGCGATGCTGGTCGAGAGCCACGAGGGCGTGGCCGGCGGCGACTATCAGGTCAACGCGGCGCTGGAACTGGTCATCGGCGCGGGAGCC
Organism: uncultured Alphaproteobacteria bacterium; assembly: GCA_963755305.1. Lineage (GTDB taxonomy): Bacteria > Pseudomonadota > Alphaproteobacteria > Rhizobiales > Xanthobacteraceae > VAZQ01. Next base: position 307,595 of record CAVWJL010000004.1, read on the forward strand.
CATGTCGACCACGTCAAGATCACGGGCGAGGGGGCCGGCACGGTGCATGTATCCACGCTGATGGCGGCAATCGGCGCGCGTGCGCGCTTCAACGAATTCCTGTTCACCACCGGCGGCACGGTGGTGCGCAACCAGCTGTTCGTGCGCTTCGACGGCAAAGGCACCTTGGCCGGCATCCGCGGCGCCAGCCTGCTCAAGGGTCGCCAGCACACCGATACCACGCTGGTTGTCGATCATGCCGTAGGCGAGTGCACCAGCCGCGAAATGTTCAAGACCGTGCTCGACGACGAGGCGCGCGGCGTATTCCAGGGCAAGATCATCGTGCGGCCGAAGGCGCAGAAGACCGACGCCAGGATGGCGACCCATGCGCTGCTGCTGTCCGAGACGGCGGAGGCCGACAACAAGCCCGAACTGGAGATCTTCGCCGACGACGTGCAGTGCGGCCACGGCGCGACCTCCGGCGACCTCGACGAGGACCTGCTGTTCTACCTGCGCGCGCGCGGCATTCCGAAGAAGGAGGCCGAGGCGCTGCTGATCCAGGCCTTCGTCGGCGAGGCGGTCGAGGGCATCGAGCATGCCGGCCTGCGCGACGCGCTGATGGATCACGTGGTCGCGTGGCTGAAGGAACGAGGATAGGTCGTGGCCGTCATCCTTCGAGGCCCCGCCTTCGGCGGGGCACCTCTGGATGACGGTGAGAGAGTTGAGACCGCTGATCCGTCATCCTGAGGAGCGAGCGAAGCGAGCCTCGAAGGATGACGGCCACTGAGGCAAGACATGCACCCTGCTGTCATGAACGGCGCCTATGACGTAACCCGCATCCGCGCGGACTTTCCGGCGCTGGCGATGCAGGTCTATGGCAAGCCGCTCGTTTATCTCGACAACGCGGCGTCGGCGCAGAAGCCCAAGGCCGTGCTCGACCGGCTACAGCACGCCTACACGTCCGAATACGCCAACGTGCACCGCGGGCTGCACTATCTCGCCAATGCCGCGACCGAAGCCTACGAGGGCGCGCGCGAGACGGTGCGCGGCTTCCTCAATGCGGCGCGCAGCGAGGAGATCGTCTTCACCCGCAACGCCACCGAAGCCATCAACCTCGTCGCCTATACCTTTGCGCGCGAACGCATCCAGCCGGGCGACGAGATCGTGCTCTCGATCATGGAGCACCATTCCAACATCGTGCCGTGGCACTTCCTGCGCGAGCGCCAGGGCGCGGTGATCAAATGGGCGCCGGTCGACGACGAGGGCAATTTCCTCATCGACGAATTCGCGAAGCTGCTGTCGCCGCGCACCAAGATGGTCGCGATCACCCAGATGTCCAACATGCTGGGCACGCAGGTGCCGGTGAAGGAGGTGGTGCGGCTCGCGCACGGGCGCGGCATTCCGGTGCTGATCGACGGCGCGCAGGCCGCCGTGCATCTCGACGTGGACGTGCAGGACATCGGCTGCGATTTCTACGCCTTCACCGGCCACAAGCTGTACGGCCCGACCGGGATCGGCGTGCTTTACGGCAAGTACGCGCATCTCGCCGCCATGCCGCCGTTCAACGGCGGCGGTGAGATGATCCGCGAAGTGTTCGAGGATCGCATCACCTACGGCGAGCCGCCGCACAGGTTCGAGGCGGGCACGCCTCCCATCGTGCAGGCGATCGGGCTTGGCGCCGCGATCGACTATGTCAATTCGATCGGCAAGGCGCGCATTCGCGCCCACGAGCACGCGCTCGTCAGCTACGCGCATGAACGGCTGCGCGAGATCAACTCGCTGCGCATCCTGGGCACCACGAAGGACAAGGGCCCGATCGTCTCGTTCGAGCTCAAGGGCGCGCACCCGCACGACGTCGCCACCATCATCGACCGCGCGGGGGTGGCCGTGCGCGCCGGCACCCACTGCGTCATGCCGCTGCTCGCGCGCTACGGCGTGACCGCGACCTGCCGCGCCTCGCTGGCGCTCTACAACACCCGCGACGAGATCGACACCCTGGCGCAGTCGCTGGTCAAGGCGCAGGAGTTCTTCACATGACCCAAGACGCAACGAAACCAGACGCAACCAAGCAAGACACTGCCAAGCACGAGGCGGTCAAGGACGAGATCAACCCGGCCGCCGCCCCGCCTGCGGACAAGCCGGCCGAAGCCTCGCTCGCACCCGCCGCGGATGCCGGAAAAGCCTCGGCGCTGCCCGAGGCGGAACTCGCGCGCATGACCGACGACATCGTCGCGGCGCTGAAGACCGTCTACGATCCGGAAATCCCTTCCGATATCTACGAACTCGGTCTGATCTACCGCATCGACATCGCCGACGACCGCAAGGTCACCGTCGACATGACGCTGACCACGCCCAACTGCCCCTCGGCGCAGGAACTCCCTATGATGGTGGAGGAGGCGGTGGGGGCGGTCGCGGGGGTTGGCGAGGTCGCGGTCAACATCGTGTGGGACCCGCCCTGGGACCAGAGCCGGATGTCGGACGAGGCGCGTGCAACGCTCAACATGTGGTGAGGCGTGACACTCAACCGGGTGCTGGAGACGTCGCTCTATGTCGACGACCTCGAACGGGCGGCACGCTTCTACGAGGAGGTGCTGGACCTCAAGGCGCTCACCAGCGATGCGCGCTTCCGCGCCTACGACGTCGGTGGCCGGAATGTGCTGCTGCTGTTCCGCCGCGGGGCCACGCTCGAGACCGTGCGCATGCCGGGCGGCACGATCCCGCCGCACGACGGCCACGGGCCGCTGCATGTCGCCTTTGCGATTTCGGCGCAGGAGTTGCCGCAATGGGAACAACGGCTGGGCCGGCATGGCGTCGCCATCGAGGGCCGTACCGACTGGTCGCGCGGCGGCCACAGCGTCTATTTCCGCGATCCCGACGGGCACCTGCTGGAACTGGCGACGCCCGGGCTGTGGGCTACCTACTGAGCGCGCGCCGAACCTGGAATTCGTTGCAACAGCGCGTTCGTGGGCTTCACAGCCGGGATTTCGTTGTTATGTTACGGGTATGATTTGCCCTTTCGGGCCTTGAACCCGGGAAGTGGAGAACAGCAAGATGGCCAATCCCCGGCCGCGACCCCACGTCATCCGGCTCACCGACGCCGCCGCCGAACGCATCAAATACGTCATGGCGAACGCGGCCACCCCGGTCGTGGGCGTGCGCGTCGGCGTCAAGAACGGCGGCTGCGCCGGCATGGCCTACACCATGGAATACGCCGACAAGGTGGAGAAGGCCGACGAGGTGGTCGAGGACAAGGGCGTGCGGGTGCTGGTCGACCCCAAGGCGGTGCTGTTCCTGCTCGGCACCGAGATGGACTACAAGACCGACAAGCTGGCCGCGCAGTTCGTGTTCAACAATCCGAATCAGACCTCGGCCTGCGGTTGCGGCGAATTGGTGCAGCTCAAGCCGGCGGCCGACACGGGCGCCGACGCCCATTAGCGCCGCCGCGCGCGTCCGTGCACCCGGACGACATCAGCGACCTGTTCTCCGCCTTCGGACCGGTTGACGTGCGCCGCATGTTCGGCGGCGCCGGCATTTTCGCCGACGGCATGATGTTCGCGCTGGTGCATGACGGCGTCATCTATCTCAAGGCCGACGCGCACAATACCGGGGCTTTCGAGCGCGAGGGCCTCCGCCCGTTCACCTACAGCCGGCGCGGCAAGCCTGCGTCGCTGTCTTATCGGCGCATGCCCGACCGGCTGTACGACGACCCGCAGGAACTGGCGGCCTGGGCGCGCGACGCGCTCAATGCCGCGCGCCGCGCCGGGACGCGGAAGGTCGGGGCGGCAAAACCCGGGACGCCGCGAAGGGCGCGACGATGAAGCGTGCTGCGTTCCCTTGACCGTCGCTAGTGGACGTTGACGCGGACGCGGATCAGCGCCGATTTGGCGAGCGCGCCGTCGTGTCCCTTGACCTCGAAGGCAAAGGCATCGTCGCCGGTGACGTTCTTCGCCGCCTTGTAGATCACGCCGCTGCGTCCGCGCATGCGCAATGAACCATTCGCAGGCGATTTGACGATCGCAAGGTCTTCGATGGAAACGCGCCCCGTTCGCAGCCAGATCGAACATTCCATCCCGCGTGCGAGCCGCATGGAAGTCTCGGTCTCGCCTCCGAACCGAGGCGGGACGGTGTCGATGCTGCAGCCTTGCACGTGGTGCGGGCCTTTGGTGGTCGCGGCCGCCAGCAACCCCATCAGCAGGGCGGCGCCGATGAGTCCTGCACGCCAGCGGGATTTGCCGGGGAGTTCAAGCGACCCGGCAATATCGACCGGTGTCATGGCCGCCCTGGGAAAGGTCATGAGACGGGCTTCTGCGCTGCTCGTCGGCTGGAAGATCATCAAATGATACATGACGTCACCTCGGGGGATCTGGATCCGCCGGCGGTCCCAAACCGGGCGCGCCGCAGGGATCGGTGAAGTCCCGCGCGTACCCACACAGGCAGGAGCTGTTTCGAATGCTCGGATCGGCGGTTCGCTCGATTTCAATCCGCCCTGTCGCTGCCGGCGTGCCGCGCGCGAAGGGAATTGCCGCTTGCTCGGACAAAACGGGCGCAAGTCTTGCGACCGATAGCGCCCAAGCGGCAGTCGGCGCGAGTGTCAACGCACCGCCAATCAGCAGAATTCGTGCGATGTGCTTTGCCATTGCGCCTTCCTCTTTTGACCGGCATTGCAGAGGAGGCGAGCGCCCAAGTAAATCAGCCGGATGTCCCGGGAGGGAGCATCGGCATAACCCGGCCAGGAGGCAGAATTATCAAGTTTTGCAATAGCTTAGATCCGGCGAGCGGAGGGTGCATTGGTCCCGGGAGTAATGTACCATTCCGCGCCTTCGGTCCGTGCAGGCAACCAGCATGAAGATTCTGGTCGTCGACGATCACGTCTTGATCCGCGAGGCTTTGCGCGGCGTTCTCACTGAATTGCAACCGGACGCCGAAGTCGTCGACGCTTCGGACGGCAGCCAGGCGATGCGTCTGCTTGGCGAGGGCGACGACATCGCGCTGGTACTTCTCGATCTTCATCTGCCGGATCGGGACGGCCTTGCCATGCTGAGCGAGCTACGCGCCCAGTACCCTTACGTCCCGGTCGTCGTCCTGTCCGCCCTGCAAGAGCGCCAGACCGTGCTGAAGGCGCTCGAACTTGGCGCCGTCGGCTTCATCCCGAAATCGGCCCACGGCCGCGTCATGCGCAGCGCCCTGCAGCTTGTGTTCTCCGGCGGGGTCTACGTGCCGCCGGAGATCCTCGACGGCTACGACGTGACCGAGGCCAAGCCGGCGCAGGCCTTGCCGGCCGAGGGCGCGAAGCCGGCTGCGCCGGGCGATCTCGGTCTGACCGAGCGCCAAATCGAAGTGCTCACCCTCATGATGCAGGGAAAAAGCAACAAGGCCATCTGCCGCCTGATGGATCTCGCGGAAGCCACGGTAAGAAACCACGTCACTGCTATTCTCAAAGCGCTGAAGGTGAGCAACCGTACCGAGGCGGTCATCGCGGCCGCCGAACATGGCTGGCCGATGCAGCGTCCCACGAAATCGTAGGTCTCAGCGCTCCTGCGCCCGGACGGCGGTGGCCGTTTCGCCGGGCTTTAGCAGTTCATTCATGATGCTGCGCAACTTCATCGGCGGTACGGGCTTGTGCAGGAGGTGATAGCCGCTTGCGCGCGCCTCGCGCAGCAGCCCCGGAGCGGTGTCTCCGCTGATCAGAAAAGCCGGCACCGGTCCCAACGCGTTGCGCAATCGTTCGATGGTTTCGATCCCGGTCGCTCCGCTCGTCAGCCGGTAGTCGCAGATGATGAGGTTCGGGCAGGTTCCGGTGGGGTGGAGGCGGGCGAGTACGGCGTCGGCCGAGTCGCCGGTCACGATCCGGGCGCCCCAGCTCTTGAGCAGGCCGCCCAAGCCTTCGAGCGCGAGAGGATCGTCGTCGACCACCACGATGAGCTTGTCTCGGGACACGTCGATCAAGACCGGAGGCGACGGTCTTTCCGTATCGTCTTGCGAAGGCGAAGCGAGCGGTACCAGCACTGAGAAGCGCGATCCCCTTCCGGGCGTCGAGACCAGCTCGACCGAGTGGCCGAGGAGACTGCACAGGCGGTCGACGATTGCGAGTCCAAGGCCGAGCCCGCCCTGCTGGCTGCGGTCCCGATCGGAGAGCTGATAGAATTCGCCAAAGATGTTTCGCTGCTGGTCCTTTGGAATTCCCGCTCCGCTGTCCCACACCTCGACGCGCAACGTCTCGCCGCGGCGTCGGCAGCCGATCACCACACCGCCCTTGCTGGTATATCGAATCGCGTTCGATACCAGATTGCTCAAGACGCGCTCCAGCAGAATGAAATCGCTGCGAATCCACGCCGCTGTGGCGCAGATGCTCAGTCGCAATCCCTTCTCGCGCGCTGTGCCCGCGAACGTCGTGTCGATTCTCTTCAACAGGCGGGTGATCGGAAAATCGGTGGGAGCGCTGGTCAGGACGCCGGCGTCAAGCTTGGAAATGTCCAGCAGGGAATCGAACTGCTCGTTCATCGCGCCAACGGCGGTATCGATGCGCTCGATGATGCGGCGCTGCTCGGAGGGCCTGATGCGGCTGTGCAGTTGCGCCACGAACAGGCCGAGCGCGTGCAGCGGTTGCCGCAGATCGTGACTGGCGGCCGCCAGGAAGCGGGATTTGGCAAGATTGGCCAATTCGAGTTGCCGGGTGCGTTCATCGACCTTGCGTTCGAGCGTGGCGTAGAACTCCTGCAACTGGGTCGTCATCTTGTTGAACTGGTCGCCCAGTGCCTCGAGCTCGTCGCCGGTCTTGATTGCAAGCCGTTGGCTCAGGTCGCCGCTGCCGACCCGCTGCGCCCCGGCGCTGAGCGCCTGGATGGGCATCACCATCTTGCGCGCAAGGAACAGTCCCGCAAGAACCGCAAGACCCAAAGCGCCGACGAGCAGAAGGCTGGAGCGCCGGATCGCCGCATAGAGCGGTGCGTATGCCTCGGCGGCGGGAACCTCCACGAAAACATGCCAATTGAGCGGCGCAATCGGCGCGGAGGCCGTGAGGACGTTCTGGCCCTGCATGTCCTGAGTAACGGACTCCAGCGTCAGATTGGATGCGGCAGCGAGCGCCGCCCGCACATGGGCGAGGCGCGACATGTCGATGCGCCGCAGCACGAGAGTGATATCTGGGTGCGCGATCAGGAGACCTCGTGCATCGACCACATAGGCTTGGCCGTGCTCGCCAACCTTGATCTCGGTGATGATCTCCAGAATGTGCTTGAGATTGACTTCGGCGACGGCGACGGCGGCACCCTGGTGCGTTCCCGCAACCGCCATCGTCACATAGGGCTCGGTTTCCCGCCGGAAATAGGCCGGGCCGTAGTAGATCCGGTTGGCGATGGCGTCGATGAATTTTCGGTCCTGCGAAATGTCCGCTCCGCTGTCCAATATGTCCATCGCGACGCGCGAGGCCCGCAAGCGCTCGCGGCCTCTGGAGTTGAACAGGGAGACCTCGGTGATCGCAGACGCCTGGCGCAACAGGCGATGCGCGTCGAAGCGGTGCTGCTCGATGCCGGCCGACCATGGCAATTGGGTCGTCCATCCAATCTGATCCGCAAGCTCCTTGAAAAAATGACCGATCTCGGCTGCCGCCGCCCTTGCATGCGCATGCTGGAGGCGCACGAATGCGGCTCGCTGCTCCTGGTAGGAAAACCAGATATCGAGCGAGCCATTCGAAAACAGCGCCAGGCAGACGACGGTCACAAAAAGCGTGGCGTATTTGCGGAACAACCGCCCGCGCAGCAGCGGTTGCCGGTCTTTCCCAGCCTCAGCTATGGGAGGTGCCGCTTCGTTCACGCTTGGCGCCCTCAAACCCGCCAGCCTCGCGGAGGCAAGACGCATTCGCAGCATCGTGATGAAAGGCCAATTACAGCGATCGACAGTTCCCGAAGCGATGTAGCCGCTCAATTTTGCCACGGCGGCGCAATGGGGATGGAACCGAATGCGCGCGCTCGGCGGCTCAACCGCCGTCGTGCAGATTATCATGCACGGGCGAAGGTCGCAGGCTCAAGCGGCGCCAAAAAGGCGCGCGGTTCACGCCACTTTCGGCGCAGGTGCGGGTGCGGCGACGCTCGATATTTCCGGATCGCTCTCGCTGACCACCCGGTTGCGGCCGGCGCGCTTGGCCGCATAGAGGCAGGTGTCGGCGCGTTCGATCAGCGATTGGGCGGTGTCGCTCTTCTGCAGGGTCGCGACCCCGATCGAGATGGTCACCCGGCCGAGATGCTCGCGGGTCGAGCGCTTCATGAGCTCCTTGGTCATCACCGCGCGGCGGATGTGGTCGGCAACCGTGAGCGCGGAACGCAGGATCGTATTGGGCAGCACGACCGCGAATTCCTCGCCGCCGTAACGCGCGGCGGTGTCGAGGCCCTTGACGTTCTGCTTCACCGAGATGGCCACCAGGCGCAGCACCTGGTCGCCGGTGAGATGGCCGTAGCTGTCGTTGAATTTCTTGAAGTGATCCACGTCGGTCATCATCAGCGAGAGCGGCTCGTTGCGGCCGCGCGCCTCGGCGATGGCCTTGGGCAGGGTGTCGTCGAAATACTTGCGGTTGGCGAGCGAGGTGAGGGGGTCGGTGAGGCTCTCGTTGCGGACGGTCTCGAGGTTCTGCTGGAGCTGGGTGATCTCCTGTTTCGACGCCTTGAGCCTGGCCTCCAGCGCCTGGTTGTTCTGCTCCATCTCCTTGGTGGTCTGCACCAGGGTCTCGACGATCGCCCGTATCGCCGGCTCGTCGACCGCAAGCCCGAGCCGCTCGCTCACATCGAGCAGGCTCTCGGTATAGCTCGACGCGTTGCCCGCGGCCGCCCCGATCATGGCCATGACCTGCTCGATCTCGCCCATGACCTGCGATCCGACGTGATCGATGCGGTCGGTCAGGCGCCTGGGCGAAATGAAGCTGTCGTGGATCCGGTCGATGTCGGACTGGCTGAGCGTGCCGCCGCGCGCAAGCACCTCGTTGATCATCTGGTTCAGCGAGGGATTATAGCCGGTGGCGTAGGTGTACCAGATTTCGAAGTGGCGCGGCGTGGCCGGCGCCCGCAATGCCCTGATCTGCCCAAGGGCGATCTCCGCGAACGCGATCGTGCGTTCGTGTTCGTCGGCGTGGCCACTCATGCAAAACTCCGCCTGCGGGTGCGGTTGCCCCGCAGCCTACCCCGATTGGTCGATCAAGCCGGGCGGTGTAGCGCCCCGACCGAGCGACGGTATTCGAAGAGGGTGAATTGCCGGTAAACGTGAAGATTTGTCAGGCAAAATGGCCGGGCAACCGCCCGCTTGCAGATCGTGCTTAGGCCTTGATCCGCACCGGGCGCAGCAGGAACGCCGGCAGGTGGCTGCCATCGTCGACCGGACCGGTTTCCGGCTGCTGGCTGCGGCGCGGCCGCGCATCCTCGATACGGGTAACGGGGGCGGGGGGAGGGGCCACCTTGGGCCGGGCGGACTGGCCGTGCCGCCGTTGCCCCTCACGGCGCGGCTGCTTCGCTACCGCCGCTCGGGCGGGCGGCGATTCGCTCGCCGCGTCTTCGGTCGCGGCGGGCGCGCGCGGCGGCTCGCTCATCCAGGGAATCGGCTGCCCGATCAGCTTCTCGATCGCCGCCACCGACTTGCCGTCGGCCGGCGCCACGATGGTGATCGCGGTGCCGGTGAGGCCGGCGCGGCCGGTGCGGCCGATGCGATGGACGTAATCGTCGGCGTGGTGCGGCACGTCGAAATTGAACACGTGGCTGACCGCCGGAATGTCGAGACCGCGGGCGGCGACGTCGGAGGCGATCAGCAGCGCGACCTCGCCCTTGCGGAACGAGTTCGAGCGCGGCCGTGCGGGCGGACTGGTCGAGATCGCCGTGCAGCGCCGCCGCGTTGAACCCGTGGCGCAGGAGCGACTTGTGCAGCAGCGCGACCTCGCGCTTGCGATTGCAGAATACGATCGCGTTCTTGAAGTTGGCGGCCGATCGGATCAGGCGGCGCAGGGTGTCGCGCTTGTCGTGCGGATCGCGGCCGGTCCTGGCCAGGAGCTGGGTGGTGTTGGCGACGGTCGTGGCGGGCTTTGCGACCTCGACGCGCACCGGATTGTGCAGGAACTGCTCGGTGATGCGCCGGATCTCCGGCGGCATGGTGGCGGTGAAGAACAGCGTCTGGCGCGTGAACGGCACCAGCTTGCAGATGCGCTCGATGTCGGGAATGAAGCCCATGTCGAGCATGCGATCGGCCTCGTCGATGACGAGAAGCTCGACGCCGGTCAGCAGCAGCCGGCCGCGCTCGAAGTGGTCGAGCAGGCGGCCGGGCGTCGCGATCAGCACGTCGACGCCGCGCGTGAGCTTGGAATCCTGATCGTCGAACGAGACGCCGCCGATGATCAGGGCGACGTTGAGCTTATGGTTGACGCCGTACTTCTCGAAGCTTTCCTCGACCTGCGCGGCCAGTTCGCGCGTCGGCTCCAGGATCAGCGTGCGCGGCATGCGCGCTCGGGCGCGGCCCTTCTCCAGCATGGTGAGCATCGGCAGCGTGAAGGCGGCGGTCTTGCCGGTGCCGGTCTGCGCAATGCCGAGTACGTCGCGCCGGGCGAGTACGTGAGGGATTGCTTGTTCTTGGATCGGAGTGGGGGCGGGATAGCCTGCCGCTTTGACTGCGGCGAGAACTTTGTCGGACAAGCCGAGCTTGGAAAAGGGCATGTAACCTCTAATCGATACCGCCCGGAGCTTAACCGCGCCGGATGACTGAACAACGACGGTGTGCGCGGGAGGGGCGGCCGAAAGTTTCATTTCGAACCGTTGGCCGGAACATAGTGGCCGGCGGGGGAATGTCAATCCGGTGCCGATGCATTAAGTTAAGCGGCTGTCTCGATTTTTTCATATCTTGCCGGGGTGGGATCGATGTCGGAAGGAATGCCCGTCGTACTGGTGCCGGGCCTGTTGTGTTCGGCGAGGCTCTATCGCGAGCAGACCGCCGCGCTCTGGCGCTTCGGCCCGGTCATGGTCGCCGACCATACCCGCGACGACAGCATGGAGGCGATTGCCCACCGGATCCTGAGCCAGGCGCCGCCGCGTTTTGCGCTCGCCGGCCTCTCCATGGGCGGCTACATCGCGCTCACGATCGTGCGCGAGGCGCCCGAGCGTGTCGTAAAGCTCGCCTTGCTCGACAGCGCGGCGCGGCCCGAAACGCCCGAGCAGACCGCGCGCCGGCAGCCGCAGATCGCGCTGGCACGCAGCGGGCGCTTTTCCGAAGTGTCGCCGCTGACCTGGCCGCTCTTCGTCCATCGAAACCGGCAGGGCGACGAGGCGCTCAAGCTAGTCGTGCAGACCATGGCGCAAGAGACTGGCGCGGAAGCCTTTTTGCGCCAGCAGAGGGCGATCATGGGGCGCCAGGACGCGCGGCCCATGCTGCCGTCGATCCGGTGCCCGACACTGGTGCTGGTCGGCGACGGTGACGAGCTCACGCCGCCTGCGCTCGCCCAGGAGATCGTGTCCGGCATCGCCGGCGCACGGCTCGCCGTGATTCCCGACTGCGGACATCTCTCCACGCTGGAGCGGCCGGATGCGGTGAACGAGGCGCTGGGCGAATGGATGGCCGGCTGATGATGCTATAGACGGCCATGGCCTCGGTCCTCGACCTCATCGGCGACACTCCGCTCGTGGAGGTGACGCGCATCGAGCGCGGACCCTGCCGGCTGTTCCTCAAGCTCGAAAGCGCCAATCCCTCCGGCTCGATCAAGGACCGGCCGGCGCGCGCCATGATCGAAGCCGCGGAAGCCGACGGACGGCTCAAGCCCGGCGGCACCATCGTGGAGGCGACCGCCGGCAATACCGGGCTCGGCCTCGCGCTGGTCGGCGCGCGCAAGGGCTATCGCACGCTGCTGGTCGTGCCCGACAAGATGGCGCGCGAGAAGGTGCTGCACGCCAAGGCCATGGGCGCCGAGGTGGTGACCACGCGTTCGGACGTCGGCAAGGGACATCCCGACTATTATCAGGACCTCGCCGCGGCGATCACGGCCGCGCACGCCGGGCGCGTTCTTCGTCGATCAGTTCGGCAATCCGGCCAATCCGCTGGCGCATGAGACGCACCACCGGCCCGGAAATCCTGCGGCAGATGGATGGCGACGTCGACGCGGTGGTGGTCGGCGTGGGTTCGGGCGGCACGCTCACCGGCATCGGACGGTTCATGCGGTCCGCTTCGCCCAAGACCGCCATGGTGTTGGCCGATCCCGAAGGATCGGTGCTCGCGCCGTATGTGCAGACCGGCCGCATGACCGAGGTCGGAAGCTGGGCGGTCGAAGGCATCGGCGAAGATTTCATTCCGCCCAATGCCGATCTCATCGCTGGTGTCGCAAGGCCTATTCGATCCCCGATGCGGAAAGTTTCGCGCTCGCGCGCGACCTGTTGCGCGCCGAGGGGATTCTGGCGGGCTCGTCCTCGGGCACGCTGCTGGCGGCGGCGCTGCGCTACTGCCGCGAACAGAGCGAACCCAAGCGGGTCGTCAGCCTGGTCTGCGATTCGGGCGCCAAGTATCTCTCGAAGGTGTTCAACCCTGCATTCCTGGCGCAGGAGGGGTTTTCCCATCCCGATCGCCACGGCACCGTGCGGGACGTGGTCATCCATCGCTACAGCGAGGGAACGGCCGTCGTGGTGCGGCCGCAGGACAATCTGCGCGCGGTGTTCGCGCGCATGCGCTCGTCGGATGTCTCGCAGCTTCCGGTGGTCGAGGAGAGCGGGAAGGTGGTCGGGCTGGTCGACGAGAGCGACGTGCTCGCCGCGCTGCTCACCGACCCGGACGGTCCGAGCTGCACGTTCGCGCGGCCGGTGAAGGACGTGATGATGACGCGGCTGGAGACGATCTCGGCCGACGCCCCGATCGCCGACCTGGTCGCCGCTCTTTCGCAAGGACTACGTCGCGATCGTCATGGACGGCGACCAGTTCCTCGGCATGGCGACCCGCCTCGACCTCATCAACTATTTCCGGATCGCGCCGTGACGCTCGACCGGGCTGTTACGCGGGACTGTCATGCCCGCGAAAGCGGGCATCTAGTAAACAACGATCGCGCCATGATGCGAGGTCGTGCACCCAATTTGGAGAGGCCGGTGGTTACTGGATCATCCGCTTTCGCGGATGATGACAGGAGTGCTGGCGGCCGACTGCGGAAAATGAGGCCTGAATGACCCAATCGAACCGGCTCGCCTTCGCCACCCGCTGCATCCATGCGGGCCAGGCGCCCGATCCGACCACCGGCGCCGTGATGATGCCGATCTACGCCACGTCCACCTTCGTGCAGCAGAGCCCCGGCGTGCACAAAGGCTTCGACTACGCGCGCACCACGAATCCCACCCGCATGGCGTTCGAGCGCTGCATCGCCGACCTCGAAGGCGGCAGCGCGGCGTTCGCCTTCGCTTCCGGCCTGGCGGCCATCGCAACCACGCTCGAATGCCTCGACCACGGCGCGCATATCGTCGCGGTCGACGATCTCTACGGCGGCTCGCGCCGCCTGTTCGAGCGGGTACGCAACCGCTCGATGGGACTGGAGGCGACCTACCTCGATCTGACCGATCCGGGCGCGATCGAGGCTGCGATCCGCCCGAACACCCGGCTGATCTGGATCGAGACCCCGACCAACCCGCTCCTGAAGCTGGTCGATCTCGAGCGTGTCGCCACGATCGCCAGGAAGCGCGGCATCCTGGCGGCTGCCGACAACACCTTCGCCAGCCCCTATGTCCAGAACCCGCTGGAATTCGGCTTCGATCTCGTCGTGCATTCCACCACCAAGTACCTCAACGGCCATTCCGACATGGTCGGCGGCGTGGCGATCGTCGGGACGAACGAGGAGCTGCGCGAACGACTCACCTTTCTGCAGAACGCGGTCGGCGCCATCCAGGGTCCGTTCGATTCGTTCCTGGCATTGCGCGGCCTCAAGACGCTCGCGCTGCGCATGGAGCGTCATTGCGCCTCCGCGCTGAAGATCGCGCAATGGCTCGAACGCCATCCCAAGGTCGCGCCGCGTGTTCTATCCGGGACTTGCGAGCCACCCCCAGCACGCGCTCGCCAAGAAGCAGATGCGCGCCTTCGGCGGCATGATCTCGGCCGAACTGGCCGGTACGCTCGACGATGCCAAGCGCTTCCTGGAGCGCTGCCAGTTGTTCGCTCTGGCCGAAAGTCTGGGCGGCGTCGAGAGCCTGATCGAGCATCCCGCCTTGATGACGCACGGCTCGGTGCCCGCCGACGTGCGCGCCACGCTCGGCATCGGCGATACCCTGGTGCGGCTCTCGGTCGGCATCGAGGATGCCGACGATCTCATCGCCGACCTTGCGGCGGCGCTCGGTTGAAAGCCCGCCATTTGTTCAAGGCAATCCCGCAGCGGTCCCTTCTCGCAGGCTCGGCGTGCTACCTATAGGCTCGGCCGATCGTTGAGCAGGAGAGCGGAATGCGTACCCAGGTCGGCATCGTTGGCGCGGGACCCGCGGGGCTGATGCTGTCGCATCTGCTGCACCGCGAGGGCATCGAGTCGGTCATTCTGGAAAACCGCGACCGCGACTACATCGAGAGCCGCATCCGGGCCGGGCTGATCGAGCACTGGGCGCGCGACCTGCTGATCGAGACCGGCGTCGGCGAGCGCATGCAGCGCGAAGGCATGTTCCATCGACGGCGTCTATTTCTGCTTCAACGGCGCGCTCCACCACATCGATTTCCAGAACCTCGTCGGCAAGGGCGTGACCATCTACGGCCAGCAGGAGGTGGTGAAGGACCTCATCGACCGCCGGCTCGCCGACGGCGGGCAGATCCTGTTCGAGGCGGCCGACGTGAGCGTGCACGACTTCGCCGGCAAGGCGCCGACGATCCGCTTCCATCACGCCGGCAAGGCGGAAGAGCTCGCCTGCGACTTCATCGGCGGCTGCGACGGCTTTCACGGCATCTGCCGGCCGAGCATCCCGGCTTCGGCGCTCACCGTCTACGACCGCGAATATCCGTTCGGCTGGGTCGGCATCCTGTCCGAATCCCCGCCGCCGGAAGACGAACTGATCTACGCCTATCACGAGCGCGGCTTTGCGCTTTACACCATGCGCTCGCCGGTGCTGGCGCGGCTCTATTTCCAATGCGCGCCGGACGAGGAGATCGAGAGCTGGTCCGGACGCGCGCATCTGGCAGGAGCTGCACGCGCGCATCGGCGGCACGCGCACGCTGGC
Organism: uncultured Alphaproteobacteria bacterium; assembly: GCA_963755305.1. Taxonomy (GTDB): domain Bacteria; phylum Pseudomonadota; class Alphaproteobacteria; order Rhizobiales; family Xanthobacteraceae; genus VAZQ01. The sequence goes on from CAVWJL010000004.1 coordinate 322,753, forward strand.
CGAAGGCCACGTGGTGCAGAAGGGCATCACCGCCATGCGCAGCTTCGTGGTCGAGCCGATGCAGCACGGCCGGTTGTTCCTCGCCGGCGATTCCGCCCACATCCAGCCGCCGACCGGCGCCAAGGGGATGAACCTCGCGCTCGCCGACGTGGTGGTGCTGGCGCGCGCGATCGCGGAATTCTATCGCACCGGCCGCCAGCGATCTCCTGGAGCGCTATTCGCAGACCTGCCTGCGCCGGGTCTGGAAGGCGCAGCGCTTCTCCTGGTGGATGACGCAGATCTTCCATCTCGACCCGACCCACAACGCCTTCGACCGCAAGCGCCAGCAGGCGCGAACTCGATTACGTGGTGAGCTCGGAGGCGGCCGCTCGCTCGCTCGCCGAGAACTATGTCGGCCTGCCGGTGGAAATCTAAAGGGCTCCTGAGTGATGCGGCCGACTATTCCCCACGGTCGTCCCCGCGCAAGCGGGGACCCATAGCCACAAGCCTCTGGAACATGGGTTCCCGCTTGAACGGGGACGAGGCTGGGATATTCCAGGCAATCTTGGTCCGATCGGGAGACAAAGCGTGCAGGTGCTGGTGGTCGGAGCGGGAGTGGTCGGGCTTGCGATCGCGCGGGCGGCGGCGCTCGCCGGCCACGAAGTGATCGTCGCGGAGGCCGCCGACGGCATCGGCACCGGTGTGTCGTCGCGCAACAGCGAAGTGATCCATGCCGGGCTTTATTATCCGACCGGCTCGAAGCGCGCGTATCACTGCCCGCGCGGGCGGCGCATGCTCTACGAATTCTGCGCCTCGCACGGCGTGCCGTACCGCAGATGCGGCAAGCTGGTGGTGGCCACCAGCGAGGCCGAGATCGGTAAGCTCGACGCGATCCGCAACCAGGCGCAAATCAACGGCGTCGAAGGCGTCGAGATGATCGACGAAGCCGCGGCGCGCGCGCTGGAGCCCGAACTGTCCTGCCTTGTCGCCATGCATTCGCCGGAGACCGGCGTCGTGGACAGCCACCGCTACATGCTGGCACTGCAGGGCGATCTCGAAGACCACGGCGGCATGATCGCGTTCAACACGCGCATCGAGCGCATCGCGCTCGTGCAGGGTGGATGGCTGCTGTACTACGGCGGCGGAGAGACGATCGCGGTCGACGCCGTGGTCAATGCCGCGGGCCTCGGTGCGCAGACGCTCGGACGCGTCACCGAAGGCTACCCGCAGGAGCGGGTGCCGCGGCTCTTTCTCGGCAAGGGCAGCTATTTCGGTTACGCCGGGCGGCCGGTGTTCTCGCGCCTGATCTATCCGGCGCCGATCCACGGTGGGCTCGGCGTGCACGTGACGCTCGATCTCGCCGGGCGGATGCGGTTCGGGCCCGATGTCGAGTGGATCGAGGAGGAGAACTACGACGTCGACCCGCGGCGCGCGCAGGTGTTCTACGCCAGCATCCGGAAATATTTCCCGCGGCTGCCCGACGGCGCCCTGGTGCCGGACTATTCCGGCATCAGGCCCAAGCTCACCGGCCCGGACGAGGCGGCGGTCGACTTCATGATCGACGGCCCGGTGCAGCACGGCGTGCCGCGGCTGGTCAATCTGTTCGGGATCGAGTCGCCGGGGCTCACCTCCGCGCTGTCGATCGCGGAGGAGGTGGCCGGCTATCTGGAGTTCTGAACGCGCTTGTTGCGGCCGGTGCGGGCCACGGGCGCGCCGTCGCCCTGGTTCTTCGGCCCGGCCTGTACCGGGGCGGGCGTGGCCACGGCCGGATCGACCTTGGTATCGGCAAGCTTCTGGCGCAGCTCCGCCGACAGCCCGCGCGCGTCGATCGGCGTGAACTGTGCGTTCCGCCGCCCGTCGACCCCGTTATAGGCCATGAGGCCGTTGTTGGTGGCGACGATGTCGCCCGGGCGCAGGGTCGGATCGTTCTGTACCGGCGGGGTGACCACGCCAAAGGCATCCTTGCCGTTGCAGGTGCAGGCCGGGACGATCTTCTCGCGATAGACGAAGGCGGTGTTGAGCTCGGAGTAGCGCTTGCCGTCGGGTCCGACCGCGTGCTCGATGCTGCTGCTGCTGCTGTAGATGCTGGTCTTGCTGGCGGGGCAGAATCGCGTTGCATTGCTGCGCCGCGTCCGCGCCCGCGACCCGCTGGATCGGGAAGTAGCGGCCGTCGCAGGTCCGTACGCAATAGGCGACCCCGCCGCCCATCTCCTGCTTGGGCGGTTCCGGGCGCAATCCGAAGAAGTCGGCAAAGGGATTGGAATAGGCCGGCGCGGAGGGCGAAGCGGGGCGATTGAAAAAACGGTCGAAAATGCCCTGTGCCGGCGCCGGAGCGGCCGACAGCACGACCGCCGCGGCCGCAATGGCAGCCAACAGGGCGCCTTTGGCGCGGTTGCCTAGGCTGGTCTGGCGACGGGTCGGCACGGTTCGATCCCCCAAATGCGCGCCCTGCATCCCGGCACGCAGATTTCTGGCCAACGCGCCCGGAATGGACAGGTTCGCGCTGGTCGGGCCCATTAGCTTGGTCGCTCCGGGCGGCCAATCGGTTCAGCTTAAGGTTAACCCGGAGGGTCACGCTAACGCGCAACGGTAAACGCGTGGTGAGCAAAGTAGGCCCGCGCAAATGGCTTATTTCGTGGCCAAATCCAATTGGGCTATATCGAAGCGCGCCAAAACGCGCCCACAACCCGCAGGAGGACGCCCGTGAGTGCAAAAATTCGTTTCCTCAACCCCGATGCGCTGTCGAAACCACCCGGCTACACCCATGTGGTCGAAGCGCCCGCGCCCGCACGCATCGTCTACCTGGCGGGCCAGCTCGGCCTCGATCGCCAGGGTAACGTGGTGGGAGGGGCCGGCGACTTCCGCGCCCAGGCGGTGCAGACGTTCGAGAACCTGAAGGCGGCGCTCGCGGCGGTGGGCGGGCGCTTCCAGGACGTGGTCAAGCTCAACAACTACCTCACCGACATTTCGCACCTGCCGATCTTCCGCGAAGTGCGCGACAGCTATCTGCCGGCCACCAACAAGCCGGCGAGCACGACCATCCAGATTTCGGGCCTCGCGCGAGCGGGCGCGCTGTTGGAGATCGAAGCGGTTGCGGTGCTGCCGGCGGCCGCGAAATCGAAACCCGCAAGCCGGAAGGGCGCGGCGCGCGCGGTCAAGACCAAGCCTTCCCGCTCGAAACGAAAGTAAGCAGCGCGAGCACCGGCAGCAGGAGCGCGCCGGACCAGAGCATGTAGCCGAAAAAGCTCGGCATCTTGACGCCGCGCTCGACCGCGATCGCATAGACCATCAGATTGGGCGCGTTGCCGATATAGGTCAGCGCGCCCATGAAGACCGCGGCCATGGAAATCGCCTTGAGCGTCGGGGCGAGCGCGCCCATCAGCTCGCGCGCGTCGCCGCCGGCCAACTCGAAGAACACCAGATAAGTCGGAGCATTGTCGAGAATGGCCGAGAGCAGGCCGGTGAGCCAGAAATAAGCGATGTCGTTCGGTACGCCGTCGCGCGCGGTGACCGCGGCGAGCAGCCAGGCGAAGGCGCCGTCCTTGCCCGCCTGCAGCATCGCCAGCACCGGGACGACGCAGACGAAGATACCGGCGAACAGGATCGCCACCTCCTTGATCGGATCGTAGGTGAAGTCGTTCTCCTCGCGGTGCTCGTTGGGGGTGAGCACGAGCGAGAGGATGGCGATCAGGATCAGCGCGATATCGCGCGCGACATTCTGCAGTTCGAGCATGGTGCCGTAGACGTCGATCCATACGTGCGGCTTCCAGGCTGCCGCGCCGAGGATGACCGCAACGATGCCGGCAATGAGCGCGAGGTTGATACTTCCGCTCACGCGTAGCCGCATCGGGCCGGCTTCCTCCCCGACCGTCGTGATCAGGCGGTCCTTGCGGTAGAACCACACGTCGAGCACCAGGAAGGCGAGAAGCAGGCAGCCCGCGGCCACCGCCGTCTCGAACCAGAGATGCCCGGTCGTCCAGAAGAAATCGACGCCGCGCAGGAAGCCGACGAACAGCGGCGGATCGCCGATCGGGGAGAGCGCGCCGCCGATATTGGCGACCAGCAGGATGAAGAACACCACGACATGCGCGTTGTGCACCCGCGCGGCATTGGCGCGGATGAGCGGGCGCACCAGGATCATCGCCGCGCCGGTGGTGCCGACCACGCTCGCGATCAAGGTGCCGAAGGCGAGGATGGCGCCGTTGATGAGCGGCGTGCCGCGCAGGTTGCCGGTCACCAGGATGCCGCCGGCGACCACATAGAGCGCGAACAGCAGTACGATGAAGCTCAGATATTCGGCCAGCGCCACATGGACGAGTGCCGCCAAAGCGGTCGGCAGGTCATAGAGCGCGGCGAGCGGCGCGAACGTCAGCGTGCCCCAGACGAAGGCGAGCTTGCCGTAGTGGTTGTGCCAGATCTTGGGAAACAGCAGCGGCCCGGCCGCGATGGTGGCGAGGATGCCGACGAAGGGCAGCGCCCACGGCCAGCGCAGTGCCGCCCCGTCGAGAACGGCGGCGTGGGCGGGTGCGGGAACGATGACGAGGACGTATGTGACGACCAGGGTCAGCCAAGTCATCAGGTCATTCTAAGCCTGATGTCCAACAATCCAACAGCTCAATGCGCCTCGTCCCAATTGTGTGCCGCCCGCGCGTCCACCTGCAGCGGCACCGACAGCGAGAGCGCCGGCATCGGCGCCTGCTCCATCACGTGCTTCACCACCGGCAGCGTCTTGTCGACCTCGTCCTCCGGCAATTCGAACACCAGCTCGTCGTGCACCTGCAGCAGCATCTGCGCGTTGAGCCTCGCCTTCGCCAGCGCCGCATCGATGCGCACCATGGCGCGACGGATGATGTCGGCGGCGGTGCCCTGCAGCCGGGCATTGATCGCGGCGCGCTCGTTGAAGGACCGGATCGAGGGATTTGCAGCGGCGATGTCCGGATAGTGGCATTTGCGGCCGAACAGCGTGAGCACGTAGCCGTTCTTTTTGCAGAACGCCTTGGTCTCTTCCATGTAGTCGCGGATGCCGGGGAAGCGCTCGAAATATTTCTTGATATAGGCGGCGGCTTCCTCGCGCGGGATGGCGAGCTGGTTCGCGAGCCCGAATGCCGAGATGCCGTAGATGATCCCGAAATTGATCGCTTTCGCGCGCCGGCGCACTTCGCCGGGCATGCCCTTCACCGGAACGCCGAACATTTCGGAGGCGGTCATGGCGTGGATGTCGAGGCCGTCACGGAAGGCCTTCTTCAGCGGTTCGATATCGGCGATCTCCGCCAGCAGACGCAGCTCGATCTGCGAATAGTCGGCGGAGGCGAGCTTCATCCCGGGCGACGCCACGAAGGCGCGCCTGATCTTGCGTCCTTCCTCGGTGCGGACCGGGATGTTCTGCAGGTTCGGCTCGGAGGAGGAGAGGCGCCCGGTCGTGGTCGCGGCCAGCGCGTAGTTGGTGTGTACCCGGTGGGTGTCGGGATCGACGTAATCGGGCAGGGCATCGGTATAGGTCGACTTGAGCTTGGTCACCTGCCGCCATTCCAGGATCTTCTGCGGCAGCGGGTGACCCTGTTCGGCGAGTTCATCGAGCACGCGAGCGCCGGTCGCCCATTGTCCGCTCTTGGTCTTGGTTCCGCCCGTCAGGCCGAGCTTACCGAACAGGATATCGCCGAGCTGCTTGGGGCTGCCGGGATTGAGCGGTTCGCCGGCGAGTTGCTGAATTTCCGCCTCCAGCCCGGCCGCGCGCTGCGCGAATTCGCCCGAGAGCCGAGAGAGCACCTGCCGGTCGATCGAGATACCGCGCCGTTCCATGCGCGCGAGCACGGCCACCAGCGGCCGTTCCAGTGTTTCGTAGACCGTCGTCATGTGTTCGGCGACCAGCCGCGGCTTGAGCAGGTGCCACAGCCGCAGCGTCACATCGGCGCTCTCGGCGGCATACTCGGCCGCCTTGTCGATCGCGACGCAGTCGAAGGTGAGCCTGGACTTGCCCGACCCGATCATCGCATTGTAGTCGATCGTCTGGTGGCCGAAGTAACGCTCCGCAAGGGCGGCAATCTCGTGGCTCGAGCGGCCGGCGTCGAGCGCGTAGGACATCAGCATGATGTCGTCGTGCGCGGGGATCTCGCTGCCGCGCAGCGCGAATATCTGCCACGCGAACTTGACGTTGTGGGCAATCTTGAGCACGCCCACGTCTTCGAGCAGCGGCTTCATGGCGGCGAGCGCGGCGCGCTCGTCGATCTGCCCGGGCGCTAGGCCGCCCTGGAACAGGCCGCTGCCGCCATCGCCGCCCTGGCGGTGGGCGAGCGGCACATAGCAGGCCTCGTTCGGCGCGATTGCGAGCGCAAAGCCGCACAGTGCTGCCTGCATCGGGTCGGCGCTTGCGGTCTCGGTACTGACGGCCGCGATGCCGCGGTCGATGGCGCGCGCCACCCATTCGCGCAGCCGTTCGACGCTGCCCACGGTCTCGTAGCGCGATCGATCGATCTTGCTGCTGCGGGCGCCCTCGATCTGCGCCGCCACCAGCGTCGCCGGGGCGAATTCAGGTTGCTGCGCGCCCGGGCCATCCCGCTTGACCGGCGCAGGCGCGGGGAAAAGGCTGCCCTGGTTCGGCTGCTCCTTCTGCACACCTTGGGCACCCGGGCTATCTTCCGGCGGGAGCGGCGAAGGTGCGCATGCCGCCGGCCTCCCACCCGATGTCGCTTCCGGCTCGATCTCGTTCGGATCGACACCGGAAAATTCCGCCACCCGCCGTGTGAGCGAAGAGAACTCCATCGCCTTGAGGAACGCGATGAGGCGCTTGTAGTCGGGCTCGTGCACCGCGAGATCGGCAATCGGCACGTCGAGCGCCACCCGATCGTCGAGGGTGACGAGCTTCTTCGACAGCCGCGCCTTCTCGGCATTCTCGATCAGCGACTGCCGGCGCTTCTCCTGCTTGATGCCGTTCGCGTTCGCCAGCAGCGTTTCGAGGTCGCCGAACTCGCCGATGAGCTGGGCTGCGGTCTTGACCCCGATGCCCGGCACGCCCGGCACGTTGTCGGTCGAGTCGCCGATCAGCGCCTGCACCTCGATGACCTTCTCGGGCGGGACGCCGAACTTCTCGATCACCTCGGCGCGGCCAATCCGTTTGTCCTTCATGGTGTCGTACATGACGACGCAGTCGTTCACGAGCTGCATCAGGTCCTTGTCGGACGAGACGATGGTGGCATTGGCGCCCGCCTCGCACGCTTGCCGAGTATATGTGGCGATGAGGTCGTCGGCCTCGAAGCCCGCCTGTTCGAGGCAGGGCAGGTTGAAGGCGCGCACCGCCTCGCGCACCAGCGGAAATTGCGGGATCAGGTCGTCGGGCGGGTCGGGCCGGTGCGCCTTGTAACTGGAATACATCTCGGTGCGGAAGGTCTTCTCCGATTTGTCGAAGACGATCGCGAGGTGCGTCGGCCGCTCTTCCGGCTTCATGTCGCGCAGGAGCTTCCACAGCATGTTGCAGAAGCCGTAGACGGCATTGAGCTGAAGCCCGTCCGACTTGCGCGAGAGCGGCGGCAGCGCGTGATAGGCGCGGAAGATGTAGCCCGAGCCGTCGACCAGGAAGACGTGGTCGCCAGGCTTGAGCGGGCGGCCGAGGACGGCCTTCGGCGGGCCGGTCTCGCTGTGCGCGGCGCTCGGATTTGCCGCGTTTTTGGCGGGCTGGGACGCTTTTGCGGGCATGCTCCGGACTTAACATTCCGGACGGCCCTTCGCCACCCTGCGAGGGGATAACTCCGTGCTGCCTACTCCGCCGGTTGCAGCACGAGCTTCTTTTTGGGTGCGATCCAGAACGGCTGCGGCCGCTCGAACAGAAAACGCAGGACCGTGTGACGCACCGCCCAGAACCAGGCGAGCGCGCCGATCACGCCGGCGAGCGTGACGAGGGCCGAGATCGTGCCGACGTCCGTAATCCAGCCGGTCTTGAGCAGCACCATGCGCGAGAGCGCCATCGGCAGGAAGAAGGCGAGGTAGATGACGATCGAATTGCGCCCGCAATAGCGCAGCGGCCTGAACACATCGCTCTTGGCCATCAGCGCCGAGACCGCCACCACCGCCACTGCGCCCGCAAGCCCGAGCACCAGCGAGACGACGGCGAGTTCCGCCAGGCCGTTGAACACCAGCAGCGCGTTGGCGAAGCCCCAGATCGTGAGGCCGGCCAGCGCCGTCTCCGGGTGCGCCTGCACCTTGCTCGCCAGCGCGAAGATGCGCGGGGCCAGCAGATAGCCGGTGTAGAAGTAGACGAAGCGGCTGGCGAACTCGTCGATCACGGTCCAGCCGGTGTGGATGTGGGCGATCTCGAGCGCGGCGCCCGCAATCCAGATCACGGCCGACGGGACGCGCAGGCTGCGCGCCAGCTTGGCGACGACGAAGAAGATCGGCAGCAGATAGATGAACCAGAGCGTGCCGAACGGTTCCCAGAGCGTCTCGAGATAGAGCCAGGCCATGCCCAGCACGCCGTGCTCATGCACGAAGAGGGGCGCCTTCACGGCGAACTGGATCGCGGTCCACAGCAGGTAGAAATAGACGAAATGCAGGACCTTGCGGTCGAGATAGCTGCGCCAGTCGCGATCGATGACGCGGGCCAGAAAGAGGCCCGAAATCAGGAAGAAATCCGGCATCCGGAAGGGTTTCGCGAAGGCAACGACCGTGTGCAGCCAGCCCTCCTGGCCGACGGCATTCCCGACGCCGAGCGTCGAGTGCATCATCACCACGAATACGATGCAGAAGCCCTTGGCGTAGTCGACCCAGTCGACCCGCGCGTCGGCCGCGAGACCGTTTGAATGCACCGGGCGTGCCATTTCGGTTCCCATTTGTCTCATATACGGATGGATGCGTTGCATTCGTCTTACCCATTCAAGGACGGTGCCAGGATGGCGTTAGGCCGGTTTTAACCACGATGGCCCTCGACCCGCTTCCCATCGACGCCGCGCTGCCGGAACTCACCGCCGCGCTGCGTGCGCGCAATACGGCCGTGCTGGTCGCGCCGCCCGGCGCTGGCAAGACCACGCGTGTGCCCCTTGTGCTGGCGGACGAGCCGTGGGCGAAGGGACGGAAGATCGTCGTGCTCGAGCCGCGCCGGTTGGCGGCGCGTGCGGCGGCCGCGCGCATGGCGGCGACGTTTGGCGAGGAAGCCGGTGGCACGGTCGGCTACCGGGTGCGGTTCGGTTCCAAGGTCTCGCGCGCGACGCGCATCGAGGTCGTCACCGAAGGTGTGTTCACCCGCATGCTGCTGGATGATGCCGCGCTCGAGGGTGTCGCGGCGGTGCTGTTCGACGAATTCCATGAGCGCTCGCTCGATGCCGATTTCGGCCTGGCGCTGGCGCGCGACGTGCAGCATGGCTTGCGCGACGACCTCAAGTTGCTCGTCATGTCGGCGACGATCGACGGCGCGCGCGTGGCCGGGCTGCTCGGCGAGGCGCCGGTGATCGAAAGCACCGGCCGCGCCTTTGCGGTCGAGACCCGCTATCTCGGGCGCGACCCGCGCGCCCACATCGAGCGGCAGGTGGCCGATGCGGTGTTGCGCGCGTTGCGCGCCGAAGCGGGATCGGTGCTGGCGTTTCTTCCGGGCGCCGCGGAGATCAGGCGCACCGAGACCGCTCTGCGCGAACGTCTGTCCGACCCGGCGATCGATATTGTGCCGCTCTACGGCGCGCTCGAAGCGGACGTGCAGGACCGCGCCATCGCGCCCGCGCCGCCGGGCCGGCGCAAGGTCGTGCTCGCCACCGCGATCGCGGAAACATCGCTCACTATCGCGGGCGTGCGCATCGTGGTCGACAGCGGGTTGGCGCGCGTGCCGCGTTACGAGCCCGACGTAGGCATCACGCGGCTCGAAACCGTGCGGGTCTCGCGCGCCTCGGCTGATCAGCGCCGCGGCCGCGCCGGGCGCACCGAGCCCGGCGTCTGCTACCGGCTGTGGGACGAACCACAGACCGCCGCGCTCCCGGCTGCGAATACGCCCGAAATCCTCGCCGCCGACCTCTCCGGTTTCATGCTCGACCTCGCGCACTGGGGCGTGGCCGATCCTACGGCGCTTGCGTTCCTCGACCCGCCGCCGGCCGCCGCCGTCAAAAAAGCCAAGGCGTTGCTCGCCGGGCTTGGCGCAATCGACGTCGATGGACGCATGACGCCGGCCGGGCGTCGCCTGCGCGAGCTGCCGCTGCCGCCGCGCCTCGCCCGGATGGTGGTTGCGGCATCTTCCAGCGGTGCCGCCGAAAGGGCGGCGGACATCGCACTCATCCTGAGCGAGCGCGGACTGGGCGGCAGCGATGCCGATCTCGATCACCGGCTCGATACGCTGCGCCGCGACCGGTCGCGCCGGGCGGCGGACGCGCGCGCGATGGCGAAGCGATGGGCGGACGCCGCCGGGATGGACATGTCGCGCAACCCAGCCGCGAATTCGCGCCCGCCTCCTTCCACCGGCGCGCTGCTTGCGCTCGCCTATCCCGACCGCATCGCCAAGAACCGCGGCGCGGGCGGCGCATTCCTGCTCGCGAACGGCCGCGGCGCGTCGGTCGATCCCGCGTCCGCGCTCGCGCGCGAGCCGTATCTCGCGGTGGCGGAAATCACCGGCACGGCCGCACAGGGGCGCATCCTGTTGGCGGCCCGAATTACGCTTGCCGACATCGAGATGCTGTTCGCCAGCGGGATCGAGGCACGCGACGAAACTGCTTTCGACCAAGCGAGCGCCAGCCTGCGTGCACGCAGATTGCGCCGGCTCGGCGCCATCGTGCTTGCCGAACAGCCGATCAAGGTCGAGCCGGGCGACGAAGCGGCGCGCATGCTCGCCGTTGGTATTGCGTGCCTCGGCGTCGAGCGGCTGCCATGGACGAAATCGCTGCGGCAATGGCGCGACCGGGTCATGTTCCTGCGCCACTCGGAGGGCGACGAATGGCCCGATCTCTCCGATGCCGCGCTCGTTGCCACCACGCGCGCCTGGCTCACGCCTGCGATGTCCGGCAAGACCGCACTCGGCGAGCTTGCGGCCGACGAATTGGCCGAAGCGATGCAGGCGCTGCTGCCCTGGAGCCTGCGCCGCCGGCTCGAGGCCGAGGCGCCGACCCATTTCGTCGCACCCTCAGGGTCGTCGATCGCGATCGACTACGAGGCCGAGCAGGGGCCTACGGTGTCGGTCCGCGTGCAGGAACTGTTCGGCCTCGACCGCCATCCCGCCGTCGCCGCGGGGCGCGTGGCGCTGGTGGTGGAACTGCTGTCACCGGCGCACCGGCCGGTTCAGGTCACCCGCGATCTGCCCGGCTTCTGGCGCGGCAGCTATGCGGCGGTCAGGACGGAAATGAGAGGCCGCTATCCGCGCCATCCCTGGCCCGACGATCCGCTTGCGGCGCCACCGACCCGCCGCGTCAAGCCGCGCGGCCAATAGCTCGAATTTTAGCGACCGGATTTACCCTCCCGCCACCAACCGGATTGAAAACGGACCGGACGGAGCATGCGTTAGGAGCCTGTTCGGCGTGGCGTGCTGTCATCCCCTAGGTCTATCGGGACATAGGCTCGGCCATGCGCGGCACCATCATCATTGCGGCAACGCTGCTCGCGCTGGGCGTGATCGCGGTGCGCTTCGTCGATCAGACCGGCCGCCCGCCTGCGACTCCCTCGGCCATGGCCGCGGCGCCGGCGCCTTCGTCCAATTCGCGCAGCGCAGCGATTGCGCGTGCCGCCGACGGCCATTTCTGGGCGGACGCGCGAGTCGACAACCGGCGACTTAAATTCGTGGTCGATACCGGCGCCTCGCACATCGCGCTGCGCGAGAGCGATGCCGCGCAACTCGGCATCCGGCCGACCCCGCGCGACTACACGGTCAAGGTGCAAACCGCAAACGGCATGGGGCGCGCCGCTCTCGTGCAACTGCGAACGGTGGAGATTGGCGACATCGTTGTGCGCGACCTCCCTGCGCTCGTGCATCCCGACGAGGCGCTGGGTGTTAACCTGCTCGGCATGTCCTTTCTCTCGAAGGTGCGCTGGACACACGAGCGCGGCAAGCTCGTGCTGGAACAATAACTCCGAACGGATTGGTCGCCTCTTTGGAACGCGGTCGCGCTTGCGGCGTCCGCGAGAACCCCCCATGCTGCTGCCGGCGCAATTCGTCGAGCGAGGTCACCATGGCGACGGACATTCTGCACGATCTGGTCGTCGCCAACCGCATCCTGGCGCACGAAGGCGTGGTCGACGCGTTCGGCCACGCCAGCGTGCGCCACCCCGGCAATCCCGGCCGCTTCTTCCTGTCGCGCTCGCGCTCGCCCGCGCTGATCGTGGCCGGGGATCTGCTGGAATTTACTCTCGACGGCGAGGCCGTCGACGCCCAGGGCCGCGCGCTCTACGGTGAGCGCAAGATCCATGCGGCGATCTACGAGGCGCGGCCCGACGTGCACGCGGTCGTGCACAATCACTCGCACGAGGTCATTCCGTTCGGCGTGACCGGGAAGCCGCTGCGGCCGATCGCGCATGTTTGCGGCGTGATCGGGGCCGACATCCCGACCTGGGACATCCGCGATAAATTCGGGGCCACCGACCACCTCGTGATGACCATGGATCAGGGCCGCGATCTCGCGCGCTGCCTGGGCGGGCGCACCGCGGCACTGATGAAGCGGCACGGCTGCGTCGTGGTCGGACGCAACTTGCGCGAGGCGGTGAACGCGGCGGTCTATCTTCAGGTCAACGCCAAGCTCTTGTTGCAGTCGCTGCAACTCGGCACACCCGATTACCTGACGCCGGAGGAAATCGACTTGTGCACCGACCGGCAGGTCAGTCCGCTTGCGCTCGATCGCGCTTGGGAATTCTGGTCGGCCCGCGCGGGCGCCGACAAGCTTTGAACTCGGGGCCCGATTGTGTCACGACATGTTATCTCGTGACCGGATCAGGTCATCAGCTTTGCTACCTCCGCCCTGAAGGCATCTCCAACCTTCGCTTTCGTCAGGCTCGTGTCCCATGGCAGCACCATGGGATCCCATTTTCGGTTCTGCTTAATACCCAGATTTTTCTGGACTTCGCCGTGTCCCAAGATTGTCGTCTTGGTGACCGGAATATTGTAGAATTTGGCAAGCTCAGCAAGTGACGGCCGCCATCTGCAGCCACGGGCCTTTTTTCATGGGAAATGGGCCAGGCTTAAAAGGGCTCTCTCGCGCTCCCGCCATGCAGCAGACACTCACCCCGATCGATTTCGTATTTGTTCTACGCGTGTGCGCGGCGTAGTCGTCGTCGGCCGTACTTACATTGTCGTCGATGGTGTGATCGCCGCGAACAATATTGCCATCCCCCTCGATCACGAAGTGTTCCTTGTCGAGGGCAGATGCGTTATGGGCGCCTGCCGTCCAGTGCAGTATGATTCGCTTCATCGGGCAAACCGCCACCTCCTCGAAACGGTTGCTCATATTTAGCGTTGCAACGTCCGGAAGTGGATGTCAACCGTCGAGATTGGTCGAGGAGGTCGAGATCCGCGATGATGTTCCCCAGGCCCAAGCCGGCGCTCACGCCCAACACTTACGCCTACGAGTCCGAGCCGCTGGTCAAGCCCACCGGATTTCGCGAATACGACGCGCGCTGGCTGCTGGGCAGCGAGATCAACCTCATGGGGGTGCAGGCGCTCGGCATGGGGCTCGGCACGCTCATCCATCAGCTTGGCGTGAAGCCGGACATCGTGGTCGGCCACGATTTCCGCGGCTACTCGGCGTCGGTGAAGAATTCGCTAGTCGTGGGGCTGATGGCGGCGGGCTGCAAGGTCCATGACATCGGCCTCGCCGTGACGCCGATGGCCTATTTCGCCCAGTTTGCTTTGGACGTGCCGTGCGTTGCCATGGTCACGGCCTCCCACAACGACAACGGCTGGACCGGCGTGAAGATGGGCACCAACCGCCCGCTTACCTTCGGCCCGGACGAGATGACCCGGCTCAAGGCGATCGTGCTCGATGCCCGCTTCGACCTGCGCGGCGGTTCGTATGCGTTCGTTGAGAATTTTCCGGCCCGCTACATCGCCGATCTGACCAATCGGCCGAAACTCAAGCGCAAGCTCAAAGTGGTCTGTGCGTGCGGCAATGGTACGGCGGCCGCGTTCGCGCCTACGGTTCTTGCGGCGGTCGGCTGCGAGGTGGTGCCGCTCGATTGCGAGCTCGACCACACCTTTCCGCACTACAATCCCAACACCGAAGACATGAAGATGCTGCACGCCATGCGCGACGCGGTGCTGGCGAACAACGCCGACGTGGCGCTCGGCTTCGACGGCGACGGCGACCGCTGCGGGGTGGTCGACAACGAGGGCGAGGAGATTTTCGCCGACAAGGTCGGCGTGATGCTGGCGCGCGACATCTCGGCGCAGGTCAAGGGCGCGACCTTTGTGGTCGACGTGAAATCGACCGGGTTGTTCATGACCGATCCGGTACTGCGCCAGCACGGCGCCAAGACCGACTATTGGAAGACCGGGCATTCCTACATGAAGCGCCGCGTCAACGAGATCGGCGCGGTCGCGGGCTTCGAGAAATCCGGTCATTTCTTCTTCAACAAGCCGCTCGGACGCGGCTACGATGACGGGCTCATCTTCGCGCTGGCGGTCTGCGACATGCTGGATCGCAACCCGGGGAAGAGCATGGCCGACCTGAAGAACGCACTGCCGAAGACCTGGGGTTCGCCGACCATGTCGCCGCACTGCGCCGACGAGATCAAGTATCGCGTGGTCGACGACGTGGTGAAGCATTTCGAGCGGGCGAAAGCGGGCGGGCAGAAGGTCATCGACCAGGGCATCCGCGACCTTGTCACTGTCAACGGTGTGCGCGTCACGGTGGAGGACGGCACCTGGGGCCTGGTGCGGGCCTCGTCGAACAAGCCCGAACTCGTAGTGGTGGTCGAGAGCCCGGTGTCGGAGGCGCACATGCGCGCCATGTTCAAGGCGATAGACGCGGTGCTGCGCACGCATCCCGAAGTGGGCGAATACAACCAGACGATTTGACCCGGCCGTCGGGTCAGGCAGCGGTCTTCGCCCGCCGCGGAGGCTTTGCGGCAAGGTCGGTCTGTTTCATCAGAATGTCGATCAGCGCGCGCACCTTGGGCGCGGCCGGTCCCTTGCGGCGAATGAAAACCGTCGTAGCGTGGCTGAGGCCAGGCGGCAGCGTATGCACGCTGAGCAGCTTCACGTCCGGGAATGTCTTGAGCACGATGCGCGGCACCAGCGAGATGCCCATGCCGGCTACCGCGCACCCCAGCATCGCGTGATAGGAGGACATTTCCATGATGCGGTCGGACATCTCGCCGCTCTGTGCGAACCAGTCGTCGAGGCGCTGGCGGTAGGGGCAGCCGGCCTCGAAGGCCAGCACGGATCGGCCGCTGGCATCCTGCGGCGACTTGATCGGCGGATGGTTGGCCGCCGCAATGATCACCATCTCTTCGTCGTAGAGCGGGATCTTCTCGAATGGCGCGTCGGCGATGGGTTCCGCCACCAGCGCCGCGTCGAGTTGGCCCTCGCGCACGGCGGCCGCGAGTTCCCGCGGCGCGCCGGTACGCAGCTCGAGCTTCACGTCGGGATAGCGCGAGAGGTACTCGTTCATCGGGACCGGCAGCCGCACCGACGCGGTGCTTTCCATGGAACCGAGACGCAACAGCCCGCGCGGCTTGGCGTCGTTCACCGCCTCGCGCGCCTCCTGCGCGAGATCGAGCAACCGGTCGGCATAGTCGAGCAGAAGCTGGCCCTCGGGCGAGAGGTGCAGCTTCTTGCCCTCGCGGATGAAAAGCGCAACGCCGAGATCGGCCTCGAGCTGGCGCACCCGCGTGGTCACGTTGGACTGCACGCGGTTGAGCTTCTCGGCGGCGCGGGTGACACCGCCGGCGCTTACGACCGAACGGAAGATGTGCAGATCTCTCAGGTCCATCGTTCTTATTCCGGGATGATAATCATCATTATTATTCATTTTACGTGAATGATCGGCCGAAGTAAACCCCTCCCCACGAGAACGGAATTCGATGGAGAGCGCCATGTTGGACTACGACAAGATTTGCCAGGATTTCAGCCGCCGGCACCTGCTGCCGCAGGAGTGGGAGCGGCGCATGCAGGACATCGCGCGCGATGCCCATGAAACCCGATCCGGCGTGCTGCGCGATGTTTTCGTCCGTTCGTTGGCCGCCATCCGATCGCGGGCCGGGCGACTGACCGGCGCCATTTCCACGTGGCACGCAAACCGGCGGGCGGTGCGCGACCTGCACGCGCTCGGCGACCGCACCCTCAAGGATTTCGGCATCCATCGGTCGGAGATCGAATCGGTGGTCTACGGACGGGACGCCAAGCTCGTGCGCGATAGGAGCACCGGCCGGAATCTCACCCTGGCGCCGCACGCCAAGCGCACGCGGCGCGCGGCCTGCGAGGCCGCCATGAGCGACGATGTCCACCGTGCGGCCGCTGCCTGACGCGGAGGTGAGGGTAGGGCGCCCCGTGCCAGCGGGCTCCGCCCGGCCGGTCGCAATGGCAGGTATCAATCGGGTGTTTCTTCGAATGTCGTGCGGAATCGATGCGCCGCATAGACGCCGAGAATCTTCATTTCCTTGGAGAAGAACGACAGTTCCTCGAATGCGAGCACGAGCTTCTTGTCCTCGGGATGGCCTTCGACGTCGGCATAGAACTGGGTCGCGAAGAAGTTGCCCTCGATCATGTAGCTTTCGAGCTTGGTCATGTTGACGCCGTTGGTGGCGAAGCCGCCGAGCACCTTGTAGAGCGCAGCCGGCACGTTGCGCACGCGGAACAGGAATGTGGTGATCACCGCCGCACCGTTGTTCGCAGCCCATTTCGCCTCGCGCGAGAGCACGATGAAGCGCGTCGTGTTGTGCGCCTCGTCCTCGATGTCGGGGACGAGAATATCGAGCCCGTAGATCTCGGCGGCGAGCCGGGTGGCGATGGCGGCCCGCGTCTTGTCGCCGGCTTCGGCGACCTCGCGCGCCGATCCCGCGGTGTCGGCGGCGACCACCGGCTTGATGCCGAGCTTGCGGATGATCTTGCGGCACTGGCCAAGCGCATGTACGTGGCTCTCGACCGTCTTGATGTCGTCGAGCGTCGCCCCTTTCGGAGCCAGCAACTGGTGGCGCACCGGCATGAAGTGTTCGGCGACGATGTGCAGCTTGGAATGCGGCATCAGATGGTGGATATCGGCGACGCGTCCGGCGACCGAGTTCTCGATCGGGATCATGCCGAGCTCCGCCTCGCCCGACGCGATCGCCGCGAACGCATCCTCGAAGGTTGCGCACGGCACCGCCTCGTGGTCGGGAAACACCTCCCGCAACGCGAGGTGTGAGTTGGCGCCCGGCTCGCCTTGGAAAACGATCTTCTTCAATGCCGTCATGGCCGTTCCGGTACGCACACAGCGGCGGTCAAGTCAACGGTCTCGGCCAAGCGGACCCGAAGGGGCGGTCTCCGAGGATGGGGATGACGCGAGCATTTTGCGTGCCTGGGCGAGGTCTTCGGTCGTGTCGACGCCCAGCGGAACGCTGTCGACGATCGCCACGTCGATGCGCATGCCGGCTTCGAGCGCGCGCAGTTGCTCGAGCCGCTCGCGCGTTTCGAGCGCCGACGGCGGCAGGCTGACGAAGCGCACCAGTGCCGCCCGGCGATAGGCATAAAGCCCGATATGGTGATAGAGCGGGCCTTCGCCCGCGGGTGCGGTCGCGCGGGTGAAATAGAGCGCACGCAGACGCCGCGCCGCGACTGGCGTGCCCACCACCTTCACCACGTTCGGATTGGTGCGTTCCTCGGCTTTGGCGATCTCGGCGGCGATGGTGCCAATGTCGACGGCGGGGTCGGCGAGCGGCTCGATTGCGGCGGCGATGTCGGCGGGCGAAATCGTCGGCAGATCGCCCTGCACGTTGACCACGACGCCGGCGCGCCCGGCCTCGTCCGCAATCGCGAGCGCCTCGAAAATACGGTCGGATCCCGATGCGTGGTCGGCGCGCGTCATGACGGCGCGCCCGCCGGCCTTTTCCACGCATGCGGCGATCGCCTCCGAATTGGTCGCGACCACGACCGGGCCGACGTTTGCGGCCTGCGCGCGCCGCATGACATGCACGATCATCGGCTCGCCGGCGATGTCGGCCAGCGGCTTGCCCGGGAGCCTCGTCGAAGCCATGCGCGCCGGGATGAGAACGAGAATGTCGGCCATCGGATTTACGAACCGGCCTGTGCCCGGGCTCTGCCAAATTGTGCGGGGCACCGGCTGCTTATACGGGTTGCCAGGGACGAGGCAAACCGGCTATCTCTGCGCCGCCTCCGGGGCCTGCCGTAGCGCGGAATCAGCCTTTCCACGAGAGCTTCACTGCGATGGATTCATTCGAACTCAACAAAGTCTTAGGTGCGGTCCTGGGCACCTGCCTCGCGCTGCTCGCCGTCAACATCGCTGCCGGCGCGATCTTTGCTCCCCAAAAGCCGGCGAAGCCCGGTTACGAGATCGCGGTGCCCGAGCACAAGGCGGGTGGCGAGAGCAAGCCGGCCGAGCCGGAGAAACAACCGCCGATCGAGGAACTCCTGGCCAAGGCCGACGTGGCCCGTGGCGAAAATGCCGCCAAGAAATGCCTCGCCTGCCATACCTTCGAGAAGGGCGGAAAGAACCTGGTCGGTCCGAACCTGTGGGGGGTCATCGGCCGTGCCAAGGCGTCGGAGGCCGGCTTCAACTACTCCGCCGCGCTCAAAGGCAAGGGCGGGAACTGGTCGATCGGGGACATCAACGAATTCATTCACAACCCCAAAGGCTATGTTCCCGGCACCAACATGACCTTCACCGGCATACCGCGGGGGAGCGAGCGGGCCGACATCATCGCCTATCTCAACAGCAAGTCCGATAATCCGGCTCCGCTGAGCAAGGCCGCGGAAGCGCCCGGCGCCGGGAAGCCGCAATAAGACCTGTTGTTTTGCCCGATCGCGCGCGGCCGGCCACCTTGGCCGGCCGTTTTTGCGTGCGCTTACGCCATTGCCGGGCCATCGACACAATCGACATAAATGTGATGATCTAGTGTGGTGATCTGAAGGGCGGCAACAGCTGCCATGGCAGGTGCGGGAGTATCCGAAATCCGACATAATATCCTGAGTACGCCGCCCATTTTCGCCCATTCGCGCCGGAGGCTTCCTTGCATCTGACCCGCCGATCAATCATCCGCACCGGGCTCCTCGCAACCATCGCGCCGGTCCTCGACCGGTTCGGTTTTCCCCTCTTCGCCCGCCCGGCGGGCGCGGAGCCGCACAATTGGCGGCACGGTTTGTCGCTGTTTGGCGACCTCAAATATCCGCCGGGCTTCAAACATTTCGCTTACGTCAATCCGCATGCACCCAAGGCCGGCACGGTGCGGCTGAGCGCGTTCGGCACGTTCGACAATTTCAATCTGGCGGTATCCGGGGTGAAAGGCTCGCTCGCGATCGCCATGCAATTTATCTACGACCAGCTGATGACCGAGACGCTCGACGAGGTTTCGACCGAATACGGGCTGCTGGCCGAAGCGGTCAGCCATCCGCCGGACTTTTCCTCGGTGACGTATCGGCTGCGTGCGGAGGCGAAATGGCACGACGGCAAGCCGGTCACCGTCGATGATGTCATCTTCTCCCTCGAGGTGCTGAAGAAATATCATCCGCAGTACTCGGCCTATTACCGCAATGTCACCAAGGCCGAAAAAACCGGCGAGCGCGAAGTCACCTTCACCTTCGGCGTGTCCGGCAACCGGGAGCTCCCGCAGATCCTCGGGCAGCTTTATGTGCTGCCGAAGCATTGGTGGGAAGGGACCGACGCTGCGGGCAAGAAGCGCGATATCTCAGCGACCACGCTCGAGCCCCCGCTCGGCTGCGGTCCCTATCGCATCAAGGAGTTCACCGCCGGGCGCACGATCGTCTACGAGCGGGTGAAAAACTATTGGGGCAAGGACCTCAACGTCCGCATCGGGCGCGACAATTTCGACGAGTTGCTGTTCGAATACTATCGCAATTCGACGGTCGCCATCGAGGCATTCAAGGCCGACCTCATTGATTGGCGCACCGAGAACAGCGCCAAGAACTGGGCGACGGTCTATGACTTCCCCGCCGTCAAGGACAAGCGCGTGGTGCTCGAGGAGTTCCAGCTGCGCAGTTCCGGCGTAATGCAGGCCTTCGTCTTCAATATCCGGCGCGACAAGTTCAAAGACCCGCGGGTACGCCGCGCGTTCAACTACGCGTTCGATTACGAGGAGATGAACAAGCAGATCTTCTTCGGCCAATACAAGCGCATCGCCAGCTATTTCGAAGGCAGCGAGCTTGCGTCTTCGGGACTGCCGGAAGGCAAGGAACTCGAAATCCTCGAAACCGTGCGCGACAAGGTGCCGCCCGAACTGTTCACCCAGGAGTATACCAATCCGGTCGCCGGGACACCGGAAAAGGTGCGCGCAAACCTGCGCGAGGGGATGCGCCTCCTTAAAGAGGCGGGATACGAAATCCGCAATCACAAGCAGGTCAACGTCAAGACCGGGGAGCCCCTGACCGTCGAGTTCTTGTCGGAGGATCCGAGCTTCGAGCGCATCATCCTGTTCTTCAAACCGTCCCTCGAACGCCTCGGTGTGACGGTGACCCTGCGTAACGTCGATAGCGTCCAGTTCGAGAACCGCCTGCGGAGCTGGGACTTCGACATGATCGTCTCCTCCTGGGGGCAGTCGCTGTCGCCGGGAAATGAGCAGCGCAACTTTTGGGGCGCGCAGGCAGCCGATCAGTCCGGCTCGCGTAACCTTGTGGGCATCAAGAATCGGGCGGTCGATTCCCTGATCGATCGCGTCATATTCGCGAAGAATCGCGACGAGCTTCTAGTGGCCACCAGGGCGCTCGACCGGGTGCTGCTGTGGAACCATTATGTCGTACCGCAATGGACCTATGGCAAGCAGCGCACGGCGCGCTGGGACCGCTTCAGCCATCCCGCCGAGTTGCCGAAATATGGTGCCTCGGCATTCCCTACGGTTTGGTGGTGGGATGCGCAGAAGGCCGCCAAGACCGGGATGCGCCAGTGAGCGGTCGGCCCGCCGATCTTACACGCCGCGACACGCTTGTTTTGAGCGCCGGCGCGCTTGCCGCGATGGCGGTGCGCGCGGCCGATGCCCAGGAGGAAACACCCGAACGTCACGGCATTTCGGCCTTCGGCGATCTCAAATACCCGCCCGACTTCAAGCATTTCGACTATGTCGATCCGAACGCGCCCAAGGGCGGCACTTTTTCCCACATTGGCTCCACGCGCGCCTTCAACCAGAATTTTCTCACCTTCAACTCGCTCAATAGCTACATCCTCAGGGGTGATGGCGCGCAGGGCATGGAGCTTACCTTCGCAAGCCTGATGGTGAGCGCCCACGACGAGCCGGACGGCATGTATGGGCTGGCCGCGCGCGCCGTGCGGATCTCTCCCGATGGCTTGACGTATGGCTTCCTGATGCGGCCTGAAACGAAGTTCCTGGATGGCAGCAGGCTCACCGCGCATGACGTGGTATTCTCGTTGAATATCCTGAAGGAGAAGGGGCATCCCATCGCCCAGCAATTGCTGCGCGATTTCGCCGGCGCCGAGGCGCCCGATGACGCCACCGTGGTCGTGCGCTTTGCTCCTCATCGCGGCCGCGACGTTCCGCTGTTCGTGGCGTCGGTCCCGATCTTCTCGCGGGCCTATTATTCCGGAAGGCCGTTCGACGAGTCCACGCTCGACGTGCCGCTTGGCTGTGGGCCGTACAAGGTCGGGCGCTTCGAGTCCGGCCGGTACATTGAATACGAGCGGGTCAAAGATTGGTGGGGCGCCGATCTTCCGGTGTCCCGCGGCGTGAATAATTTCGACATCGTCCGCTATGAATATTATCGCGACCGCGATGTCGCCTTCGAAGGCTTCACCAGCAAGAGCTACCTCTTCCGCGAGGAGTTCACCTCGCGCCTGTGGGCGACGCGCTACGATTTTCCCGCGATCCGCGACGGGCGGGTGAAGCGCGACGTGCTGCCGGACGAAACGCCGTCCGGCGCGCAGGGCTGGTTCTTCAATACGCGGCGGGAGAAATTCAAGGACAAGCGGCTGCGCGAAGCGCTGATCTATGCCTTCGATTTCGAGTGGACCAACAAGAACATCATGTACGGGTCCTACAAGCGAACCCATTCGGTGTTCCAAAATTCGAACATGATGGCGCTCGGCAGGCCCGGGCCCGACGAAATTGCTCTGCTCGAGCCATTCCGCGGCAAAGTCGCCGACGAGGTATTTGGTGAGCCGTTCCTGCCGCCGGTTGCCGACGGCACCGGACAGGACCGCGCGCTGCTGCGCAAGGCGAGCGCGCTGCTACAGGAGGCCGGATTTCCGATCAAAGACGCCAAACGAGTGAACTCGAGGGGCGAGCCGATCACGGTGGAATTCCTGCTCGACGAGCCGTCGTTCCAGCCGCATCACAATACCTTCATCAAGAACCTCAAGATTCTTGGAATTGACGCGGCCATCCGCATGGTCGACCCGGTGCAATATCGCAAGCGCGTCGAGGATTTCGATTTTGATATCACGGTGCAGCGTTTCGCTTTTTCGAGCACGCCCGGCGATTCACTGCGTAACTACTTCACGTCGCAGGCCGCCAAGATTCCGGGCACGCAGAACCTCGCCGGGATCGCCGATCCGGTGGTCGACGAACTCGTCGACAAGATCATCGCGGCCGAGAACCGCGCGACCCTGGTGACCGCCTGCAAGGTGCTCGACCGGGTCATCCGCGCCGGCCGGTACTGGGTTCCACACTGGTACAAGGCATCGCACTGGATCGCTTATTGGGACATATTCGGTCGGCCCGCGGCGAAACCGCGCTACGCGCGCGGTATTCCTGAAACTTGGTGGTACGATCGCGAAAAGGCGGCCAAGATCGAGCAGCGGGGTTAGAATGCGCCGCAACGACGCGACCAGCGCGGAACGCGCGACATGACCGCTTACATCATCCGTCGCATTCTCTTCATGGTTCCGACCCTGTTCGGCATCATGCTGGTCGCGTTTGCGGTCGTGCAGTTCGCGCCGGGCGGTCCGGTCGAGCGCATCATCGCGCAGCTCACCGGCTCCGATACCGGCGCGACGTCGCGCGTATCGGGCTCGCCGGGCGGCGACTTCGGCCCGCGCGGTCAGCCGGGTGGAACGTCCGCGGCCGATTCCATCTACGCAAAGTATCGCGGCGCCCAGGGCCTCGACCCCGACTTCATCAAGAGCCTGGAAAAGCAGTTCGGCTTCGACAAGCCGGCGCACGAGCGCTTCCTGCTGATGCTGTGGAACTATATCCGCTTCGATTTCGGCAAGAGCTATTTCCGCGATACCACGGTCTTGCAGCTCATCAAGGAGAAGCTGCCGGTCTCGATCTCGCTCGGCATCTGGCTCACGCTCCTGACCTATCTGATCTCCATCCCGCTCGGCATCCGCAAGGCGGTCAAGGACGGCTCGTCATTCGACGTATGGACGTCGGGTGCCATCATCATCGGGTTTGCCATTCCGGGCTTTTTGTTTGCGATCCTGCTGATCATCCTGTTCGCCGGCGGCTCGTTCTTCAATTTTTTCCCGTTGCGGGGGCTCACATCGGATTATTGGGCGCAGTTGTCGTGGTGGCAGAAGGTGCTCGATTACTTCTGGCACCTGGTGCTTCCGATCGTTTCGATGGGGCTGTCCGCGTTCGCGACCATGACGCTGCTGACCAAGAACTCGTTTCTCGACGAAATTCGCAAGCAGTACGTGCTCACGGCCCGCGCCAAGGGATGCGCCCAGAACCAGGTGCTCTACGGGCACGTCTTCCGCAACGCCATGCTGATCATCATTGCGGGATTTCCGGGCGCTTTCGTGCACGCCTTCTTTTCCGGCTCATTGCTGATCGAGACCATATTCTCGCTCGATGGGATAGGCCTGCTGAGCTTCGAGAGCGTTCTCAATCGCGACTATGCGGTGGTGTTCGCCAATCTTTATATCTTTGCGTTGGTCGGGCTGGTCGTGAATCTCGTTTCCGATCTGACCTATACCTGGGTCGATCCGCGCATCGACTTCGAGACGCGGGAGGTGTGAGGTGGATGAGCGCACCTCCATCGAGGTCCCCGAAACGTCGGCGCAGGCGCCCTTGGGGCTGGCAGCCCCTCCGGAGAGACATTGGCTCGCGGTCTCGCCGATCAATCGGCGGCGCTGGCAGAATTTCAAGGCGAACAGGCGCGGTTACTGGTCGCTGTGGATTTTCATGACGCTGTTTGTGCTGTCGCTGCTCGCCGAGTTCATCGCGAACGACAAGCCGTTCTATGTGCGCTTCGATGGCAGGTCGTATTTCCCGATCTTCGTCACCTATGCCGAGACGACATTCGGCGGTGAATTCGAAACCGCGGCCGACTACCGCGATCCCTACCTGAAAAAGCTGATTGCCGATAAAGGCGGCTTCGCTATCTGGCCGCCTATCCGCTATTCCTACAACACGCTCAACCTCGACCTGCCGACACCCGTCCCGGCGAAACCGACGTGGCTGTTGACCGAGGCGGAGTGCAAGCCGGTGGTGGAGCGCAAACGCCTCACCGGTTGCCGCGATCTCGAATACAATTGGCTCGGAACCGACGACCAGGGACGCGATGTCCTCGCGCGGCTGATCTATGGTTTCAGGCTGTCGGTTCTGTTCGGCCTGGCGCTGACCATCATCTCTTCGGCGGTGGGCGTGACGGCCGGGGCCGTGCAGGGATATTTCGGCGGCTGGGTCGATCTCCTGTTCCAACGATTCATCGAGGTCTGGACCGCCATTCCCTCGCTTTATCTCCTCCTCATCATCTCCTCGGTGCTGGTGCCGAGCTTTTTCGTTTTGCTCGGGATCCTGCTGTTGTTCTCCTGGGTGGCGCTGGTCGGGCTGGTGCGGGCCGAATTCCTGCGCGGCCGCAATTTCGAGTATATCCAGGCCGCGCGCGCGCTCGGCGTGTCGAACCGGGTCATCATGTTCCGCCATCTGCTTCCGAATGCCATGGTGGCGACCATGACGATGCTGCCGTTCCTGCTCTCGTCGTCGGTGATGACGCTCACCGCGCTCGACTTCCTCGGGTTCGGGCTGCCGCCCGGTTCGCCTTCGCTCGGCGAAATGCTGGCGCAGGGCAAGGCCAACATTCAGGCGCCCTGGCTCGGCATCTGCGGGTTCCTCACGGTGGCGGGCATGCTGTCGCTGCTGATCTTCATTGGCGAGGCGGTGCGCGATGCGTTCGACCCGCGCAAGACGTTCGCGTGACCGCAATGGATGCGATGCCAGAAAACCTGCTTGAAGTGAAAGACCTGTCGGTGTCGTTCCGACATGGCGCGCACAACACGCTCGCGGTCGATCGGGTGTCCTTCGACATCAAGAAGGGCGAGACGCTGGCGCTGGTCGGCAAGTCCGGCTCCGGCAAATCGGTGACCGCGCTGTCGGTGATGAAGCTGTTGCCGTATCCCGCCGCTTCGCATCCCTCGGGGTCGATCCGTTTCAAGCAACAGGATTTGCTCGGCCTGTCGGAGCATGAGATGCGCCGCGTTCGCGGCAACGACATCACCATCATATTTCAGGAGCCGATGACCTCGCTCAATCCGCTCCACACCATCGAGAAGCAGATCTGCGAAATCCTGCTGCTGCACCAGGGGCTGGTCGGGCCGGCGGCGCGCACTCGCACCATCGAATTGCTCACCCAGGTCGGCATCCCCGAGCCTGAGACGCGCCTTGCGAGCTATCCGCACCAATTGTCCGGCGGCCAGCGCCAACGCGTGATGATCGCCATGGCCCTGGCGAACGAGCCCGACCTGCTGATCGCCGACGAGCCGACGACCGCGCTCGACGTCACCGTACAGGCGCAGATCCTGGCGCTGCTGAAGGAGTTGCAGACCCGGCTCGGGATGGCGATGCTGTTCATCACCCACGACCTCGGCATCGTGCGCAAGCTCGCCGACACGGTCTGCGTGATGAAGGAGGGCAAGATCGTCGAGCGGGGCCCGGTCGAGCGCGTGTTCACCGACCCGCAGCATCCCTACACCCGCGCTCTGCTCGCCGCCGAGCCCAAGCCCGACCCGGCGCCGATCCGCGCCGACGCCCCGCTGCTGCTCGAAACCAAGGACCTCAGGGTCTGGTTCCCGATCAAGCGCGGGGTGATGCGCAAGGTGGTCGGCCACATCAAAGCGGTCGACGGGGTCAACATCGCGGTCCGCCAGGGCGAAACGTTGGGCATCGTCGGCGAATCCGGGTCCGGCAAGACCACGCTCGGGCTTGCCATCCTTCGGCTGATCTCGGCCCAGGGCAACATTGCATTCCTAGGCACCGAGGTGATGGGCCTGAAATTCCGGCAGATGCGGCCGTACCGCCGTCACATGCAGATCGTGTTCCAGGACCCATACGGCTCGCTCTCGCCCCGCATGTCGGTGTGCGACGTGATCGAGGAGGGGCTGTGGGTCCATCACCCGAAAATGTCGCCCGAGCAGCGCGAGCAGAAAGTGATTCGTGCATTGCGCGACGTCGGCCTCGATCCCGACACGCGTTTCCGCTATCCGCACGAGTTCTCCGGCGGCCAGCGCCAGCGCATTGCGGTTGCGCGTGCGATCGTGCTGGAGCCGACTTTCATCGTGCTCGATGAGCCGACGAGCGCGCTCGACATGCTGATCCAGTCTCAGATCGTCGACCTGCTGCGCGATCTGCAGAAGCGGCACAACCTCACCTATCTCTTCATCTCCCACGATTTGCGGGTGGTGGCGGCACTGGCGAGCCGGCTCGTCGTCATGCGCCATGGCAAGGTAGTGGAGAGCGGCGCTGCGGCTGACCTGTTTGCGCGCCCGACGAGCGATTATACCCGCGCGTTGTTTGCCGCCGCCTTCAATCTGGAGGCCGCGCCGGAATTGGTCGCCCAGTAGCTCGGCCGGGGGCCGTCCGCGGATACCTCGGCGACTGACGCCCAGACTGTCAAAATCCGGATGTTGATCGCATTGACGCCAGCGCCGATGGACCGCTAGAGAGGCGAGCCGTGGCCCTGCTTCTCGCCATCACCGCCTCCAACGCCGACGCGTGGCTCCAGCAGTTCCGGATGCGGGCGCCCGATCGCGACGTCCGGATGTGGCCCGATGGCGGGGGAAACCTCGCCGATATCCAGTATGCGTGCGTCTGGCAGGCGCCGCATGGGCTGCTCGCCCGTTGTCCGCGCCTGCGGGCGGTATTCTCGCTCGGGGCCGGCGTCGACCACGTGCTGAGCGATCCCGCGCTGCCGACGGTCCCCATCGTGCGCATTGTCGATCCCGATCTCACCCTGCGGATGAGCGAATACGTCGCGCTGCACGTGCTGATGCATCATCGCCGGCAGCGTCTCTACGATATGCAGCAGCGCGAGCGCACCTGGTACGAGCACGAGCAGCCGCCGGCGAGTGACGTTGCAGTTGGCGTGATGGGGCTCGGTGTGCTCGGCCGTGATGCCGTCTCGCTGTTGCGCCGGATCGGTTTTCAAGTCTCCGGTTGGAGCCGGACGCCCAAGACGCTGCCCGGCATCGAGACGTTTCACGGTCGCGACGGGCTCGAGGCGTTTCTGCGCCGCACCGAAATCCTGGTCTGCCTGCTTCCGGCGACGCCCGCGACGGAAGGCATCCTGCGGCTCGATCTGTTTCGCAAGCTCAAGCGCGACGGGGCCGCGGGCGGCGCCTTTCTGGTCAATGCCGGGCGGGGCGCGCTGCAAGTCGATGCCGACATCCTCGCCGCGCTGGACGAAGGCTCGCTAGCGGGCGCAACGCTCGACGTGTTTCCAAACGAGCCGCTGCCGGTCACGAGTGCGCTCTGGACCCACCCGAACGTCACCATCACGCCGCATAATGCGGCGGCGTCCGACCCGTATGCGCTCGCCGCGAATATTCTGCGCCAGATCGGGCGCTTCGAGGCCGGCATGCCGCTCGAGCATGTCGTCGATCGTGCCGCCGGCTACTAATCGATGCGCCGCACGCTTGTCAGCCGGCTGCCTGCCGCCTCGATGCGGCGCAGCGCTTGTGCGATCGGTTCGATCGCGACCGCCATGTGGAAGGCATTGGCGTGAATGAGCGTGGCCCGGTCCCTGACGACGGCAACATGACCGTCCCAGAACAACAGATCGCCGCGCTTGAGATTGGAGCTCTTGGACTTGATCGCGATCGGCCGGCCCAAAGTTCGTTCCTGCATGTCGCTGTCGCGCCAGCATGCATGGCCGGCGGCTGTGAGGGCCACCTGCACGAGGCCCGAGCAGTCGATGCCGAGACTGGTCTTGCCGCCCCAAAGATAGGGGACGCCGAGGAAACGCTCCGCGACCGCGACAAAATCCGATTCCGTCGTTCCGATGCCCGAAAGGTGGCGCAGCGGCAAATAACCGTTCGCCGTCGTCACCGCAAACGGCGGCTCGGTGCGCGCGATGGCGAGCGCGGAGCCGAACGACAGCGTTTCGATCGGCGGCAGCTTGATCGACGGCCCGGGGAAGACAAGGGTGCGAGGTACGACAACCCGATGCGTCGGTGGCGAACCGCAGGCATCAAGCGCGCCTGCGGGCAGATAGCCGACGTAGTTGTCGCCCGTGAGTTGGCCCCACACCCAGCCTTCGTCGGTGGTCTCATAGACGGTCACTCGCTCGCCCTTGAGCGCCTCGGTGTCGAGCGGCGCCTCGGGGGAGGGCGCCCGGCGCACAGCCGCCTGCGGCGCGACAACCTCGCGCGTCGTTCCCTCGACGAAGCGGGCGGCCGCGACCATGCCCGCAAGATGCCTGGCCGCAAGGTCGGGTCGTGCCGGCATCAGGCGCGTGTCGGCTCCCGGATCGAATTCGGCCGTCGTCTCCCGGAGCCGGGATGACCGAGAGCGTCGCGTCGCCCGCTTTGAAGGCGGCGCCTTGCGCTCAGCCATAGCGTGCGACCAACAGCGCATAGAGCGCGCGCGCCGCCTGGCATTCCGCGCCTTCGGGCCGGCCGGGCCGCGCCGTGTTGTTCCAGGCGAAGACGTCGAAATGCAACCAGGCTTTGGCCTGCGTCACGAAGCGGCGCAGGAACAGCGCGGCCGTGATGGAGCCGCCGAAATTGCCGGTTGCGACGTTGTTGATGTCGGCCACCTTGGATTCGAGCAGTTGCTCATAGGGACGCCACAGCGGCATCCGCCACACCGGATCGTTCTCGCCGGTCGCGTGGCGGGTGAGGTCTGTGGCGAGCGCGTCGTCATCGGTGAAGAACGCCGGCAGATCGGTCCCGAGCGCGACGCGGGCGGCGCCGGTAAGCGTGGCCATGTCGGCGATCAGCTCCGGCTGCTCGTCGTCCGCCAGCGCCAAGGCATCCGCCAGGATCAGACGGCCCTCCGCGTCCGTGTTGCCGATCTCGACGGTGACGCCCTTGCGCGAGCGGTAGATGTCTCGCGGCCGAAACGCGGAGCCGGAGATCGCGTTCTCCACCGCCGGGATCAGCACGCGTAGCCTGATCTTCGTACCGCGGTCCATCAACATATGGGCGAGCGCGAGCATCGCGGCGGCCCCGCCCATGTCCTTCTTCATGTTGAGCATGCCGCTCTCGGGCTTGATGTCGAGGCCGCCGGTGTCGAAGCAGACGCCCTTGCCGACCAGCGTGACCTTGGGATGGGACGGATCGCCCCAGCTCAGGTCGATCAGGCGCGGCGCGCGGTCGGCGGCGCGACCGACCGCATGGATGAGCGGGAAGTTCTCCTTGAGGAGATCGTCCCCGACGATGGTGTGCACGTTTGCGTCATGCAGGCTCGCCAGGGTCCGCGCGGCTTCTTCGAGCTCTGCCGGGCCCATGTCGTTTGCCGGCGTGTTGGTCAGATCGCGGGCGAGCGAAGCGCCCTCGACGATGCGGGTGAGGTCGGCGCCGTCCACATTGCCGGGGAGTTCGAGCCTGACCTCTTTCTCATCCTGCTTGCGGTAGCGCGCGAAGCAATATGAGCCGAGCGCGAAGGCGAGCGCCGCGAGCCTGGAATCGTGCGGAGCATTGGCGAAGCGATAGGTGCCGGCGGGCAACAGGCCGGCCAGCGCGCCCGGGCGGAACAGGTCGAGGCGCGCATCGTCGGGTGCCTCGATCGCGAACAGGACCCCGGCGATGGCGCCCTCCGGACCCGGCAGGACGAGGTGCCGGCCGGCCTTGGGCTCGAACCCGGCCGCCGCGACAAAGGCACGGGTGTGCGGGTCGAATTGGTCGTGAATGCCCGGCCAGGTCGCCCCGTTAACGAATGTGATCGGGACGGGCGCGGCCGTCTCTCCGCGGGCCACAAACACCGGGTGCATCGCAGAAGTCCCCATGAAGGCGCGCTCCTAGCACGCCGAGGCGGCGCGGTGAAGCCGCGGGAACCGGCGGGGCACCCGTTAACGCATTGCCGTTCCTCGATTAACCAGCCGTTAAGGTTAACGGTTTATTGCCAGAGCCTCGTGGGGGCCCAACGAGGCCATTATGATTTGCTCAGCGCGTTGCACAGTTTCCCGCTCGACACGTCTGCTCTCGACGCTCGCTATCGCGGCGGCGCTCGCGCTCGCGACCACCGGCTGCAAGACCACCCAGTCGCCTGAGACCACCGGTACGCTGGGTGCGCATGCGAGCGGTGACGCCGATTGGCGGCGCTCGGCGGAGGCGTGGGGCGCCCGCTATCGTGCCAATCCGACCGATGTGGACGCCTCGCTCAACTATGCGCAGGCGCTTCGCGGGCTCGGCCAGCGCTCCCAGGCGGCGGCGGTGCTCGAGCAGGCGTCGATCCAGAATCCGAAGAACATGGCGCTCCTTGGCGCCTATGGCCGCGCGCTGGCCGACGTCGGCAACTACAAGCAGGCGCTCGAAGTGCTCAATCGCGCCCACACGCCCAGAGCAGCCCGATTGGCGTATCCTCTCAGTGCAGGGGGCAGTGCTCGACCAGATGGGTCGGCACGACGAGGCGCAGCGCTACTATGCGACGGCGCTGCGCATCGTGCCCGACGAGCCCTCGGTCCTGTCCAATCTCGGTCTGTCCTACGCGCTCTCCAAGGACCTCGTGCGGTCGGAGAAGACCCTGCGGCGGGCGGCGGCGCAGTCGCGCGTCGATCCGCGGGTGCGCCAGAACCTCGCGCTGGTGATCGGGCTGCAGGGCCGCTTCGCCGAGGCCGAGACCATCGCTCAGGCCGACCTGCCGTCGACCGAGGCGGCCGCCAATGTCGCGTACTTGCGGCAGATGCTGGCGCAGCAGAACGGCCTGAAGCATCCCGGCGAGCTTGGCAAACCGCCCGCAGTCAGGGCGCAGGGCACCTAGTGGTCGTAGCCGGCTGTGGACTTGCGCGCTTCCGCCAGTCTTCTTGATTGCGCGGCTAATTCATCAGGTTCATCTGCATCACCCGGATCGCCGCGGGACCCAGGATGACGATGAACAGCACCGGCAGGAAGAACAGAATCATCGGCACCGTGAGCTTGGGCGGCAGGCCGGCCGCTTTCTTCTCGGCTTCCGACATGCGCATGTCGCGGTTCTCCTGCGCCATCACGCGCAAGGTCTGCCCCATCGGGGTGCCGTAGCGCTCCGCCTGTTGCAGCGCCATGCAGACCGATTTCACGCCGTCGAGATTGGCGCGCTTGGCGAGGTTCTCGTAGGCCATCCGGCGGTCCTGCAGGTAGGAGAGCTCAGCCGTGGTGAGCGTGAGTTCCTCGGCGAGCGGGATCGATTGCGAGCCGATTTCCCCCGAAACCCGTTTGAACGCCGCCTCGATCGACATGCCGGATTCGACGCAGATCAGCATCAGGTCCAGCGCATCCGGAAAGGCGCGCTTGATCGAGAGCTGGCGCCGCGAGATCTTATTCTTCACGAACAGGACGGGCAGGTGCATGCCCAGATAGGTGGCGGCGATGCAGATCCCAACTTTGACCGTCGGCGGCTGGTCGAGCTCGAGGACCACAAAGACGTAAAACAGCGAGAACAGCAGCATGGCGGCTGGCATCATCAGCCGGAAAAACAAAAAGGTGACGTAGGGAGCCTGGCCGCGATAGCCCGCCTGCACCAGGAGTGCGCGCGCCGCTTCCTGCCCCACCCACTTGTTCAGGTTGAACTGCTCGACGATCTTCTGCATGTACTGCTTGGGCGATTTCCGCAGCGCGACCTTTTCGCCGCGGGCGAGCCGCTCGCGCTCGCGCACGCGCATCTTCTCGCGCTCAATCGCGACCGACTTCATGCGCTTGTCGAGCGAATCGGCGGCCAGCAACGGCATGGCGAGGGTGATCACCGTCGCCACTGCGCCGACGGCGGCGAACACCATCGCCATGGTGCGCGGATTGCTGAGAAGGTCGATCAGGAGATCCATGGTACTAGCTTCTCAGAAGTCGAAATTGATCATCTTGCGCATGACGAGAACGCCCATCGACATCCAGACGGCGCAGCAGACCAGCATCATGCGGCCCGTGCTGGTCGTCCACAGCAGTTCGATGTACTGCGGGCTCGTGATGTAGACGAGCATCATCACCGCGAGCGGAAGCGCCGCGATGATCGTGGCCGAGGCCTTGGCCTCCATCGACATCGCCTGAATCTTGGCCTTCATCTTCTTGCGCTCGCGCAGCACGCGCGAAAGATTGCCGAGCGCTTCGGACAGGTTGCCGCCGGCCTTCTGCTGGATGGCGATGACGATCCCGAAGAAGTTCGCTTCCGCAACCGGCACCCGCTCGAAGAGCTTGGCGCAGGCCTCTCCGATCGGAATGCCGACGGTCTGGGTTTCGAGGATCGCGCGGAACTCGCTTTTCAGCGGCTCGGGTGCGTCGGTCGTGATGATTCGCAGGCTGTCGAGGAGCGGCAGGCCGGCCTTGATGCCGCGCACGATGATATCGACGGCGTCGGGAAACGCCATGAGGAATTTGGATTCCCGCCGCTTCTTGAGGAATTTGAGCAGCCAGAGCGGCACGCCCGCGGCTGCGACAAATCCCATGCCGAGGGCCGCCACGAGACCGGCATCGAACGTGAGGATGACAAGGAACGTCGCGACGCCAAACACGGCGCAGGTGATGAAGAAGCGGCGCTTCGACCAAGTCAGGCCAGCTTGCGCGATCTTGACCGAGAGCGGCACCGATTTCTGCTTGGCGCGGCGCTGGTCGAGTTCCTTGAGCGTTCCCTCGACCTGTTCTCGGCGTGACTTCTGCGGGTTGCGCGCGGTGCGCGCCGGCGCCGACGTTGCGGTGCTCACGACCGTCGCCTGACGCTTTTCGGCTGCCCGCTCACCCGACAGGAGCGGATAGATGAAAACCCAGGCGACACCGCCCATCGAGACGGCCACCAGGAAGAACAGGGCAAGATTTCCCATGGTCGCGACCTGCCGTCAGATCCTTACTTTGTATTCGCGATCTCGGCGGCGTCGAGGGCGGCCGCGAGCCGTTGTTCCTCGCCGTAGTAGCGAGCCCGATCCCAGAACCGCGGCCGGCCGATTCCGGTCGATCGGTGCCGTCCGATGATGTTGCCTTGGGCGTCCTCTCCCACCATCTCGTAAACGAACAAGTCCTGGGTAATGACGACGTCACCTTCCATGCCGACGACTTCGGTGACGTGCGTGATGCGGCGAGAACCGTCGCGCAAGCGCGCGACCTGCACCACGACGTCGATCGAGCCGCACAACATTTCGCGAATGGTGCGCGAAGGCAGCGAATAGCCGCCCATCGTGATCATCAACTCGATACGGGAGAGCGCCTCGCGCGGGCTGTTGGCGTGCAGCGTGCCCATCGAGCCGTCATGACCGGTGTTCATGGCCTGCAGCAGGTCGAACGCCTCGGGTCCGCGCACTTCGCCGACGATGATGCGTTCGGGACGCATGCGCAGGCAGTTCTTCACCAGATCGCGCATGGTGACCTGGCCTTCACCTTCCAGGTTTGGCGGGCGTGTTTCGAGCCGGACGGTATGCGGCTGTTGCAGCTGCAATTCGGCCGCGTCCTCGCAGGTTATGATGCGCTCATCGTCTTCGATGAACTGAGTCAGGCAGTTGAGCAGGGTGGTCTTGCCCGAGCCGGTGCCGCCGGAGACGATGGTGTTGATCCGGCAACGGCCGATAACCTTGAGGATGTCGGCGCCCTCGGGGGTGATGGTGCCAAACCGCACAAGCTGGTCGAGCGTAAGCTTGTCCTTCTTGAACTTGCGGATGGTGAGCGCGGGGCCATCGATGGCAAGCGGCGGAACGATGACGTTGACGCGCGAGCCGTCGGGCAGGCGGGCGTCGCAAATTGGCGAGGATTCGTCGACCCGGCGGCCGATCTGACTGACGATGCGCTGGCAGATGTTCAGGAGCTGCTGGTTGTCGCGAAAGCGAATGCCGGTCTTCTGGATCTTGCCTTTGACTTCGATATAGGTCGTGCCCGAGCCGTTCACCATGATGTCGGCGATATCGTCGCGCGCGAGCAGCGGCTCGAGCGGACCGTAACCGAGCACGTCGTTGCAAATGTCGTCGAGCAATTCCTCCTGCTCGGAGATCGACATCACCACCGCCTTGATGGCGATGATTTCGTTGACGATGTCGCGGATCTCTTCGCGCGCGGCTTCCGCGTCGAGCTTGGCGAGCTGGGCGAGGTCGATCGCCTCGATCAGGGCGCCGAAGATGGTGCCTTTGACCTCGTAGTAGGAATCGGAATGCCGGGAATCGACGGCGGTCGGTGCGAGCGGAGGCGAGGGCTCATAGGGCGCGTTCGACCGCGGTTTCGGGGCAGGGGCCGACACCAGTGGCGCGCCGAGGCCCATCGAGGGCATCGGAGCCCGTCCGCCTTCCGCCATGCCGGTCGGGCCCGGGTGCGAGGAGGCCTGTGGCGCAGGATCGAGCGCCACAGGCGTTGGCTGCGGGCGCGGCGCAGGCGCTGCCTGTTCCGGACCGCCGCGATGGTCAATTGCCGTACCGCTACGCTTACCAAACACGCTACTGGACTCCCGATCGGTCAGGCAGATCGCTTCATGAATTTATCGAGGAGCGGCGAGAGCAGGCTCGACCTCGCCTTTTTCGCTTCCATCCGCCCGGTCAGAGATTGGGCGAGCAGGCGGAATGTCTCCGACACCTTATGGGAAGAGGACAGCTCCGCGATCATCTGGCCGTTGTTGGCGGCGGTCCCGAACAGTTGCGGGTCGAACGGAATGATCGCAACCGGTTCGTCGTCCAGCGCCTTGGCGAAATCGTGCGGCTTGATCTCGGGCCGCTTCGGCATCCCGACCAGGTTGAGGCAAAAGGAGGGACGGTGGTCATTCGGACGCGCGGTTCGCAGCAGATCGAGCAGGTTCTTGGCGTTGCGCAGATTGGCAAGATCGGGCTGCGCGACGACCAGGATCTCGTCGGCGGCGATCAGGGTGCGCTTGGTCCATCCGCTCCACAGGTGAGGAATGTCGAGCACGATGCACGGCACGGTCGCGCGCAGCGAATCGCAGATGGAGTCGAAAGCATCGCTTCCGAAGTCGTAGACTCGGTCGAGCGTGGCAGGCGCCGCCATGAGGCTCAGGTGATCCGTGCACTTCGACAACAGACGGTCGACGAACGCGGTGTCGACCCGGTCGGGCGAGAACACCGCGTCGGCGATACCCTGCGGAGGATCCTGATTGTAGTCGAGGCCGGCGGTCCCAAATCCCAGATCGAGGTCGGCGACCACGGTATCGAGGTGGAGGTCGCGCGCGATCGCCCAGGCGATGTTGTGAGCGACCGTCGAGGCGCCGACGCCGCCCTTGGCTCCGATCACCGCGATGATACGCCCGACCGGCTTGGCGTCGGGCGAGGAGAACAGCCCGCAGATCGAGCGGACGACATCGAGGGTGCCGACCGGGCCGATCAGGTAGTCGCTCACGCCGCGGCGCGTGAGCTCGCGATAGAGTACCACATCGTTGAGCCGACCGATCACGATGACCCGCGTACCGGCGTCGCACACCTCGGCGAGCGAATCGAGGCCGGCAATCAGGTCATCCCCCCGGGTTTCCGACTCGATGATGATGACGTTCGGTGTGGGCGAACTGCTGTAGGCTTCGACCGCGGCCGCGATGCCGCCCATCTGGATCTTGAGATGAGCTTTGCCCAGTCGCCGATCCTCGCCGGCGGCCTGCACCGCGGCGGCGGTCTCCACGGATTCGCAGAAAGCCTGCACCGACACCCGCGGCGCCGGCGCGATGTGCTCGTTCGCGGCGGCCGCGGCGGCTTCAGCTGCTGCGCCTTGAGATGTGTTCGTAATCATTTTCCAACGTCGCTGATCTTGCCTTTGTCGGCGTCCGGATAGACCGTCGCGGTGCCTTCGCCGCGGTGGTACTTGTCGAGAACCGTGGTGCGGCGCCCGG
Organism: uncultured Alphaproteobacteria bacterium; assembly: GCA_963755305.1. Classification (GTDB taxonomy): domain Bacteria; phylum Pseudomonadota; class Alphaproteobacteria; order Rhizobiales; family Xanthobacteraceae; genus VAZQ01. The sequence goes on from CAVWJL010000004.1 coordinate 358,939, forward strand.
TATAGGGCGGCACTTCGCCGCGCGGCTGCACCAGGTCGGCCTTGTTTTCGACCAGGGCGGCGATGTTGCGCTGCTGCGCGCAGCCGAAATTCCAGTATTCGAGGTTCTCGTTGTGTTGCCGATTCCAGGTCGGACCGAGATCCTCCGGCCACAACCCGCACGGACCCGCCTCGGCGACCATTGCGGGGTAGTTGAGCCGCACCGTTGCCATCCGGCTCGGATCGGCGGGCCGATAGGGCCGCACGTCGATGCCTTGCGGTGGAACGCCACCGGCCGAGAGAATCGAGCGCACTTCGTGCAGCGCGTTTGCGGCAGCGATTTCGTTGCGCGTGCCGGACGGCAGCTCGACGACGATCCCGCCCGTGGCTTCGCGCCGCCAGCGATTGGCAAAGGCGAGCACATCGGCGCGCTGCTCGCTCGTGAGCCCGCCGCGCTTGCCGCCGACGAACAATTCGACCGTGCGCACGCCTTCCTTGATGGCAATCGGGTGACGCTGGCGCACGTCGCTCGGGACGACGCCCACCACGCCACGCTCGGTCGCGTAGCAGCCGGCAAGCATGGTGGTACAGGCGAGCACCCCCAGAAGGCGGGCGGCGGCCGTGCCGATACCGCGCCAGGTGGCCGCCGGACCATGAATTGCAGTCATCGATCGTCTCCTCGCGCAGCCGGTCAGTCCAGGATGAAGCCGGGCTTGCCGTGATAGGTCAGTTTCGGGTCGGCACGGCCGGTGACGCCGTAGATGCGATTGAGCCTGCCGAGCAGAATGGTCGCGGGATCACTCGGGTCGGCAAAGCCATCGTCCGGCCGCGACAGCTCCTTCTGTGCGACTGCGCGCACCACGTAAGGCGTCACCATCACCATCAGCTCGGACTGCCGATTGACGAAGTCGCGGCTCTTGAACAGCGCACCAAGGACGGGAAGCTGCATCAGGCCGGGAATGCCGTTGATCTGCTGCTTGGTCTGCTCGGCGATCATGCCGGCCATCACCATGGATCCGCCGGATGGAATTTCCAGCGTGGTCTCCGCGCGCCGGACTTTGATCGACGGAATGGTCAGGGTCTGCACCTGGCCGTTGCCGATCGATTGCGTCAGCGTCAGCGCGTTTTCGTTGGACAATTCCGACACCTCGGACATCACCTTCATGCTGATGCGGCCTTCCGCCAGCACCACCGGCGTGAAGTTGAGCCCGACGCCGAACTTCTTGAATTGCACCTGGACTTGGCAGCTGCGTGTGGTCGGATCGCAGGTGTAGTTGCCTGGAATGGGAAATTCGCCGCCGGCCAGGAAGTTGGCAGATTCGCCGGAGATCGCGGTCAGGGTCGGCTCCGCGAGCGTGCGGATCACGCCGGCGCGCTCCATGGCCTGCAGGGTAGCGGTGATCGACTTCACCGTGGCTTTCAGGGCCGAATCGCTCAGCGCCTGGCCGAACGCGGAGAACGTGTTGGTGGTGTTGAAATTGACCACCGCGCTGCCGAATGCCGAAGCTGCCGCTGAGGTTGATACCGAGCTGCTTGATCACGTCGCGCTGCACTTCCGCGACCGTCACCTTGAGCATGACCTGGTCGCGGCCGTGAACGGCGATGCCGTTGACGACCTTCTTGCCGTCGTCAACCAGCCGCGAGGCAATATCGAAGGCCTGCTGCGCCTCGATCGGAGTTTGGACATTGCCGGTGAGCACGACGCCGTCGCCCAGCCCCTCGACGCGGATGTCGAGCCCGGGCAGCGCCTGCTTGATCGCCTCGCGCAGCCCGTTGAGATCGCGCGTCACCGCGATGTCGAAGCCGCCGATCTGCTGGCCCTCGGCGTCGAAGAAGTAGATGTTGGTCTGGCCGACCGTCGCGCCGATGATATAGGCGCGGCGCGACGAGCGGATCACCGCGTTGGCGATCTTGGGATCGGCGACCAGCACGTCCTTGATGTCGCGCGGCAGATCGATCACCACCGACTTGCCGACGCCGAGCGGGACGAACTGCGAGCCGGCGTCGCTGCCGACCACGCGCGACCAGCGGCGTGCGCGGATCAGCCCGCGGGCGATCCGCCGGTGCGCGGCGAGCCCGAAGGCCGCGATCAGCGCGATCAGCAATGCGGTGCGGATCAGCGACGTGTTCCCCATGTTCGGTCCCTCATCGTCACTTTCACTTCGGTGTCGTCATGGTGGTGACGCCGAAGCGAACCACGTTGATGCCGCGCTGCGTCGGTCTCTGTTCGGGTACGGCCTTGTCCTTGAGCCTCGAAATCGACCAGGCTGCGCAGTGCGAGCGACAGCGTGCCCATCTGGCGCGGCCCGCGCCAGCGTCTCGGCCTGGCGCGGCGAGAGCTCGAGCGTCGCGGTCTTGCCGACCACGACGCGCTGGCCGTTCTTCTCTTCGACGGTCTGGTCGATGGCCAGCACGCGAACGTTGGTCAGAATGGTCTCGCTGGTATGGACTTCGACGCCGGCGGCCTTTTCGGCCTCCTTGTCGCGGCGCGACAGGATGACGTCGACATGATCGTTGGGCAGGATGAATCCGCCGGCGCCGGTCTCGGGCGAGATTTCGGTCGAGATCGCGCGCATGCCCGCCGGCAGAACGGCTGCCATGATAGCCCGAGCCCTTGCCCTTGATCAGCTTGGCTTCGCGGATCGGCTCGCCGGCGAAGAACGCCGCGCGCGTGATCGAGCCGGCGAGCTGATCGATGGCGTCCGGACGGTCGGTCTTGCGAATGAAGGTCGGTCCGGCAGCGGCGGCCGGCCAAGTCTGCCAGCGCAGGTCCTGCGCGCTGACCGTACTGCCCAGGCCGATATCGGCATTGGCGATCAGCACGTCGACGGTTTCGAGCTGAGCGACCGGCGCCGGGGCAGGGCGGCGGCGCGTCCGATCGGCCGGCCAGCAGCGCGGCGATGCCGCCGGCGGCGATGGCGATGACAAGCACAACGATACGCGCGGGTTTCATACGCTCACTTTCCACCATGACGCTGCGAGCCGACTCGCGGTCGCAACCTGCACACGACGCCCCGACCGATACGTGGTCGTGCAAGTTGATTTCAGCAGCTAAACGTCAAGGCATGGTTAATGAGGCGTATCCAAATCGAGTTAATAGTTGGTAGCTCGACTGGAAAATCCGGCGCGGGGCGAGCCGGCGGGCCCCGGCTCACACGCCGATCGCCGTCATCCACTGGTGTCTCCGGATAGACGCAGAGCGCCGCGGCCGCCAGGGCGATGCCGTAGGGCACGCCGCCATCCTTGCTGGTGCAGCCGTTGCACCCACTCTTGGCTGGCCAGCCTCTGGGGCAGGGGCATCGTGCGGAACTGGATCAGAAGCAGGGTCAAGCGCGCCGCCGAACAGCGAGGCATAGAGCAGATAGGGCAGGAGGTGGTCGAAGCCGAGCCACAATGCGGTTGCGGCCGCGAGCTTGGCGTCGCCGCCGCCGATCCAGCCTTGAGTGAAGAAGCCGAAGGCGACGGCAAGCACGATGCAGCCTGCGCCGACATGGGAGAGGATATCGCCCGCGCCCATCCCGCTCGCGACCGCGAGCACGAAGAAGCCGCCCACCAGGATCAGCGACACCCGGTTGGAGATCGTCATCGTGAGGAGATCGCTCGATGCGGCAAACGCCATCATCGCGGGAAACAGCATCAGTCTGATCGCATCGGCAACCATGATTGGTCCGTACGCAGATGGCGGCCCCATAGGCTGGCGCCGCGATAGCCGAGGGATAAATCCTAGTCGGCGCCTCCTTGCGGTTCGGTTAGCGCCGCTCGCAAAAGCGACGGCGCCCGCCGATGGTCTTCGGCAGGGCGCCATTGACTCCGGCCTTTGGCCAATCCGGGCCGAATCCGGTCGTGATCGGCCTACTTGAGCGCGGTCGCGACCGACGTGAAGGTCGAGTTCAGGCTCGTGCCCACGCGTGGCCACGACGGTGATGATCGCCACCGAAATGCCGGCGGCGATCAGACCATATTCGATGGCCGTTGCGCCCAACTCGTCGCGAAGAAAATCGCAGGATCTGCGACATGTAGCTGCTCCTCATTGAGTTTTGCTCGGTGCCCATCCGCGTATGAGGTTTTACGTATGCCCTCTAAAAAGAACGTGTCGTGGAACCTCTCAAGTTTGTAACGCCATCTTGCGCCGGCATGTTCGGCAGGGCGGTCAAAGTGCGGCGGGCGTGACCAAAAGCAAAAGGCCCCGGCACGACCGGAGCCTTCTGTACGACGTCGCAACCGACGCTTACTTGAGCGCGGTCTGAACGCTGGTGAAGGTCGTGTTCAGCTTCGAGCCGAGGCCCTGCACGACGGCGATGATCGCAACCGAGATGCCGGCGGCGATGAGGCCATACTCGATGGCGGTCGCACCCGACTCGTCCTTCACAAAGCGCTTAACGAGGTTCGTCATGTTTAGCTCCTTAGGTCCACACGTGGCTGTCTGAGCGTGATTCCGGGAGCCGTTATTTCCCGACCGATCCGGAACCGTGTCGGACCGTAGCGGACCCGTCCTTGCAGGGGGGTTAATATCCATGTAGAAACGGATAGTTATCGGATCCAAAACTATCGCGTAGTTAATGATAGATTGATCCAGTTTATCTGTGGTTAACAGGGAATTGTATTCAAATTCTAATTAGAGGTTCTATCGTTATTGCATACGCAAAACATAGAAAATGCCAATCTAATCCAAATCAAATAGATCGAATACAATGAAAATAGACGTTATTACTCTTGGATCGGCCATCATTCATTTGCGTCAGTCGCCGTACTCTCGGATGCGCCGGCCGCCGAGACACCGACGTCAATGACACGGCGGGCGGCGCGGCCGGGCCGGGCCACGACGACATCGGCACAACGTCCGCCAGGCTTTTGCTTTCACGGCATCTTAACCGCAACGCCCGATATCCGGAGGAAGGTGTCTCCGTACGCAGTTGCGAGGTCGTTGCGTCATGCTTGAGGAACTCTTCGCGGTCGTTCACAGCATCGGCGTGACGCTCGTCAAGATCCTGCCGGTGTCGATCGCGCTCGGGCGCGGTCTTCACGCGTGCTGTCGCTCTTCTGGTCGTGCAATCCCGGCAAGCCCTGGTGGCGCAAGCGCGAGCTTCTGACCGATCTTTGCTACTGGTTCATCATTCCGTTGTTCGCGCGCTATCTGCGCATCGGCCTCCTGGTCCTGGGCGCCGCGTTCCTGTTCGGCATCACCACTCGCCGAGGGACTGGTCGAGTTCTACGACGATGGGCACGGCCCGCTGGCGCAGTTGCCGCTGTGGGCGCAGGCAGCGATCTTCCTCATCGGCTCCGACGTCATGATGTACTGGATTCACCGCGCGTTTCATCGCCCGACGCTGTGGCACTACCATGCAGTCCATCATTCGTCCAAGGAGCTCGATTGGATTTCGGCGGCACGATTCCATCCGGTCAACATCTTTCTCGGCAGCGTGGCCACCGACGTGGTGCTGCTGCTCGCGGGCATATCGCCGAATGTGCTGGTGTTCCTCGGGCCCTTCACGATCGCGCATTCGGCCTTCGTGCACGCCAATCTCAATTGGACGCTCGGGCCGTTCAAATACGTGCTCGCCGGTCCGGTCTTCCACCGCTGGCATCACACCGCCGCGGAGCATGGTGGCGAGAAGAATTTCGCGTCGACCTTCCCGGTGCTCGACCTGATATTCGGCACCTTCTACATGCCGAAGAACGCCTACCTGAATCCTATGGCATCGCCGATACGAGCTTTCCGCCGACGCTTCGGCGAACAGATGCTCTATCCGTTCAAGCACTGACGGCGTGAAACGGCGTCATCGTTTGCGGTTCATTCACCATTTTCGCGTCAAGTTGGGCCGATACCTGCCCATTCGGCGGCCGTATCTCCGGCCGGCCGATGCGTAAGGTGCGGGAGAGTTCGATGGCGTTCGTCCGTTCTGGATTGGTCTATGCGTCGCTGCTCGCTGCGCGCGACGGGACTGTTGCCCGTTCGCGGCCTCTGCGGCCGACGTCGGTCGTTGTCGTCGACGAGGCGGCAAGCTCCTCAAACTGCCGGATAAGGTAGCGACCATCGTGATCGGCAATCCGCTGATCGCTGACGCGTCGGTGCAAGCCGGGCGGCATCATGGTGGTCACCGGCAAGGGCTACGGCTCGACCAATCTCATCGCGCTCGATCGCGCCGGCTCCGTGCTGATGGAGAAGACCGTCGAGGTGCAGGGACCGCGTCAGCGACGTGGTCGTCGTCTATCGCGGCATCGAGCGCGAGACCTATAGCTGCACGCCGATTTGCGAACGCCGGATCACGCTCGGCGACAGCAATGCCTATTTCGACTTCCACCCTCGCTCAGACCGCCGCGCGCAACGCGCAGGCGCAAGGCGGCGGGGGTACGCGGGCGAGGTAATCCGCCGCCGGCTGTTTCGCCGAGAAGGCCGCAATCCATCGGCATTTCCGTGGTTAGCGAAGCCTTGCGGACTGCCCCGCCGTTATCGGCGATTACCACAACAATTCGACAACACCTCTTTGCTATTGCTCAACCGTTCGCGGTGCTAACGCGCCGGAACGGGACTAGGCGTCACGATTGGGTGTCTTGCCATGTTCGAGATCGTAAAGACGCAACTCGCAAATGGCGCACGCCGGCTCAAAGCGATCCGGGCGGTGCGTCGTCTCCTCCGGCAGCAGGATGGCGCGGCCGCGGTCGAGTTCGGGCTGGTCGCCGCGCCGTTCCTGGCGCTCATCTTCGCCATCATGGAGACCGCGATCGTTTTCTTCTCCGGTCAGGCGCTGGAGACGGCGGTTGCCGACTCCGCCCGTCTGATCATGACCGGCCAGGCGCAAACGCAGGGCATGTCGCAGGCCGACGTTCAAGAACGCGGTCTGCGCGAAGATCTATCGGGCTGTTCGACTGCCAGAACGGCGTCTATGTCGACGTGAAGACTTTCTCGTCCTTCGCCGGCGTCACCATGCCCAGTCCGATCGACGCGCAGGGCAACTTCCAGAACAATTTCACCTATCAGCCGGGCGGGCCGGGCGACATCGTCGTGGTGCGCCTGTTCTACCAATGGCCGGTCTATGTCTCGTTGCTCGGCTCGAATCTGTCGAACATGAACGGCGGCAAGCGGCTCCTGGTCGCGACCGCCGCGTTCCGCAATGAACCCTACGGCAACTGAGTGCAGTGACATGAAGAGCTCACGCGATCGCTCTGTCGCACCGGCTCGCCAACTTCGACAGCGATGAGCGCGGCGTCTCGGCGGTCGAGTTCGCCATGCTGCTGCCGCTGATGATCACGCTCTATCTCGGCACGCGTCGAGATTTCGCAAGGCGTCGGCATCGACCGCAAGGTGACGCTCACGACGCGCACCGTCGCGGACCTCGCGTCGCAGGTGTCGAGCATCAACAATACCGACATGACCAACATGCTCAGCGCCACGGCGGCGGTGATCGCGCCCTACGACCAGTCCAAGCTCAAGGTGACGGTATCGGCGGTGAAGATCGACGCCAACGGCACCGCCAAGGTCGCTTGGAGCGATACGCTCGGCGGCACCAAGCGCGCGGTGAATTCAGTCGTCACGCTTCCGAGCCGCGCTCAACGTCCCGAACACGACGCTGATCTGGAGCGAGGTGTCCTACAGCTACAAGCCGACGATCGGTTACGTGATCACCGGCACGCTCAATCTCTCCGACCAGATTTGGATGCGGCCGCGGCTGTCGGACGACGATGTACCCGCGTCGCATTCGTAGGCTCAGGGATGGGCAGGCTGGTCGTCGCCTTGATCTTCTCCATGGCAAAGCGCGACGTGACGTTCTTGAGCGGCACGGCGGCGATCAGGCGCTTGTAGAACGCGTCGTAGCCCTGGATGTCGGTGACGACCACGCGCAGCATGTAGTCGACGTCGCCCGCCATGCGGTAGAACTCCATCACTTCAGGCATGGCCCCCACCATCTCGGCAAACCGGTCGAGCCAGTCCTGCGAGTGGTCGCCGGTCTCGATCGAGACGAATACGGTCACGCCCAGACCGATCTTGTCCTGATCGACCAGCGCCACCCGTTTCTGGATGACCCCGTCGGCTTCCAGCCGCTGAATGCGCTTCCAGCACGGCGTCGACGAAAGGCCGACCAGGGTGCCGATCTCGGCGACCGAGTGGGATGCATTCTCCTGCAGCACCGCGAGGATCTTGCGATCGATGGCGTCCATTCTGTAAAGCTCCCGAATATTAGACGATCTTGGCTGCGTGTTCATCGTAAACGCAATATATTTCTTTTTAGAGCGTAGACTTGTAATTATATAGAAAAATATTCTATTTCAAGGGAAATCAACCGCGCTGCGCGGTCGGTCGCTTCTAGGCTCCCGTCAGCCGGCAGAAGGTGTGTCCCATGTCCACCGTTCGGTCCGTCGTTGCCATGTTCGGCCACCTCGTGTTCGCCGTCGCGATCTCCTGCGGCCTCGCATCCGCGGCACCGGCCGCCGAGCCGCTGGTGTCGCCACAGTGGCTCAAGCAGAACCTTGCCGCCCCCGATCTCGTGGTGCTCGACGTCCGTTCCGCGCTCGATGGCGGCGGTGCTCCGGCCTACGCCAAGGGCCACATCCCCGGCGCCGTGCACAGCGACTACGACAAGGGCGGCTGGCGCGTGGCGCGCGGCGGCGTGCCGTTCATGCTCCCGAGCGCGGCGCAGCTCGAGGCGCTCATCAGCGACCTCGGCATCGACGAAGACAGCCACGTGGTGATCGTCCCGGCCGGCGTTCACGTGCTCGACTTCGGGGCGGCGGCGCGCGTGTTCTGGACCCTCAAAGTAGCCGGGCACGAGAAGGTATCGATCCTCGACGGCGGATATGCCTCCTGGCAGAGCGCCGGCTACGCGATCGAGACCGGGGTGAACCGGCCCGTCGCCAAGATTTTCACCGTCACCTTCAACAAATCGCGCCTGGTCGAACTGGCCGAGGTCGAACGGATCGAACAATCGCGCGCGGCGACTCTGCTCGATGCGCGCCCGGCCTCATTCTTTGCCGGCAAGGAGAAGGCCCCGGCAGCGAAGGCCTATGGCCATATCCGCGGCGCGCTCAATCTCAACAGCGCCGCGTTCTATGACGACAAGGCCAATCGCCTGAAGTCCAAGGTCGAGCTTGCAGCCGTTGCCGCAGCACTGCCGGACGGGCCGGTCATCAGCTACTGCAATACCGGGCACTGGGCGGCGACCAACTGGTTCGTGCTGTCGGAATTGCTCGGCCGCAAGGACGTGCGGCTGTATTACGGCTCGATGGTCGAATGGACGGCGGACGCACGCCGTCCGGTGGAGTCGGCACGCACCCGGCTTGACGACCTCAAGAAGGCGCTGGGTCTGTAAAGCGGTGTCGAGCGTCCAGTCGCCCCAGACTTATACGGCTGCCGTTGCGGCGGCCGAGCCCGCCGAGGCACAGGTTTCGCCGCGGCGCGACTGGCCGTTCCTCGCCGCCGCCGTTCTTGCCGCGGCACTCCTGATCGCGCTCGTGCTGTTCGACGGTCAGCCGGCCTCGGCGGCGCTGGTGTTGTTCGGGTTTGCGCTCGGCGCGGTGTTTCTCAAGGCGGAGTTCAGCTTCACCGCGTCGTGGCGAAGATTGATCGTCAGCGGTCACGCCGATGGGTTGCTCGGCGGGCTCCTGCTGATTGCGATCGCCGCTCTCGTCATCGTGCCGGTCGCGGCTCTGGTGCCGGGATTCGGCGGCGCCATCGCGCCGCTCGGGCCCTCGCTGGTTATCGGCGCCTTCGTGTTCGGCATCGGCATGCAGCTTGCCAACGGCTGCGGCTCCGGCACGCTCTACACCGTGGGTGGCGGTTCCGGGCGCATGCTGTTCACGCTCGCCTTCTTCATTCTCGGCAGCCTGATCGGCAGCTTGCACCTGCCGGCATTTCTGGCGCTCGGCGGGATCGATCCGGTCCTCGCCACCGACTATGCCGGACCGTGGGGCGGGCTCGCGCTCACGCTGGCGAGCCTAGCGTTTGCCGCCGCCACGGTGGTGGCGATCGCGCGCTGGCGCGGGGGGCGAGTGTGGCCGGCAGGTACGATCCTGGCCGGCGCAGTCCTCATCGGCATCTTGTCGATCGCGGTGTTCGTGGCGGGTCGCCACCCGTGGAGCGTCACTTTCGGTTTCACGCTGTGGGGTGGCAAGCTCGCGAGCCTTGCCGGCTACGACCTCGCCAACGCGGAATTCTGGCAATGGCCGGGGCCCAAGCGCGCGCTCGGCGACTCGGTGCTGAGCGACACCTCGAGCCTGACCGATCTCGGCATGATTTTGGGCGCGATGGCGGCCGCGGCCGCGACCAAGCCGTTCGCACGGACCGCCTGGCCACCGTTCAAGTCGATCGCCGCCGCCGCGCTCGGCGGGCTGCTGATGGGGTGGGGTGCGCGGCTCGGCTTCGGCTGCAACATCGGCGCCTTCGTGGGTGGCGTCGCGTCGGGCTCGCTGCACGGCTGGATCTGGTTTGCGGCGGCGCTCGCCGGCTGCGCCATCGGGATCCGGTTGCGGCCCTGGTTCGGGCTGTCACGCGAGTAGATGCCGCCATGCGCCTGGTCTATGCCACCGTTCTGGTCATCGGGCTTGCGGCCATCCTGGCCGATCACCTGTCGAGCCCTTCGGCCGGCCGTGCGGTGTCGCCTGAGGACTTTGCCGGGGCCTGTGCGCCGTGCGGCGCGCCGTGCCCATCCGCCCGCAAGAAGTGACGGGGTGCAGGCTCAGCGCTCCGTCGAGAGCATCGCCTCCACCTCGCTGCGGGCGGGCGCGCCGGCGCTGCCGCCGACGCGCGCGCATTTGAGGCCGGCCGCTGCCGCCGCAAAGCGCATGGCCGCGACCGGCTCGCGGCCCTCGACCAGCGCCAGCGTGAAGGCGCCGTGGAACACGTCGCCGGCTCCAAGCGTATCCACCGCATCGATTGCGAATACCGGGCTGCGGCGCACGCTTTGCCCGTCGAGCCAGAGCACGTCCTGCGCGCCGTTGGTGACCGCGAGGAAGGCATTGGTCGTGCCGGCTATCTGCTGAAGAGCGGCACCGAGATCGGCGCACCCCGTCGTCTCGCGCAGACATTCGCTGGAAAAAATCACGTGCGTGGCGATCCGGAACAGTTCGTCCGTTGCGTCGGTCGGCCGGTCGGCGTCGAGCACCACGGTAAGCCCGCGCGCTCGGGCCGCCACGCAGACCGGCTTTACGAAGGCCGGATAGCGGTTATCGGCCAGCACCGCGGCGGCGCCAGAGACCAGGCGCGCCGGATCGGCCGGCGTCGCGTGCGCGATTCGCTGGTCGCGGTAGGTCACGATCATGCGCTCGCCGCGATTGTCGATGAAGATGGCCGAGAGCGCGGTCGACAGGCCGGCGACCCGCAGGCAGCCACTGCAATCGACCTGTTCGTGCGCGAGCGCAGCCAGCACGCGGTCGCCGTTCGCATCCTCGCCCTGTGGGCCGCCGAGCGGCCCGGCGAGCGCGGCCCGCCCGCCGAGCCGGGCGATGGCGACCGCGGCATTGGCGGCGCAGCCGCCGTTGACCGCGAAAAACCGCGTGGCCTGCGCCTTGGCACCCGGCTCGGGAAAACGTTCGACCAGGAACACTTCGTCGAGCACGATGATGCCGGTACACAGGATCTGCGGTGCGCGCCCGGCGTGACCGTCGTCAGTCGAAGTCAATCTCCTCCTCCACCCAGGCGCGAATGATGTGGTAGGCGATGGCGACCGTCGGCGGCGTTGTCAGGCGATCGGGATGCCGGCGCAGCAGCATCGTGGCGACCTCTTCGCGATCGAACCAGCGCGCGTCGTCGAGCTCGTTGCGGTCGATGACAATGTCGTGCGAAAGCGCCTGCGCGTGGCAGCCGATCATCAAGGAGGTCGGAAACGGCCAGGGCTGGGTGGCGAAATAGGCGACGCGGCCGCACACGATGCCGGCTTCCTCGCGCGTCTCGCGGCGCACCGCATCCTCGATCGCCTCGCCCGGCTCGATGAAGCCCGCGAGGCAGGACCACATGCCGGGCACGAAACGGTGCGAGCGGCCGAGCACGCAGCGCTCGCCCGTAACCGGCAGCATGATGACGACCGGATCGGTGCGCGGAAAGTGCTGGCCCCGGCAGGCCGGACAATCGCGCCGCCAGCCGCCTTCGACCAGGTTGGTCGCGACCCCGCAATTCGAGCAGAACCGGTGCCGCGCATGCCAATGCAGCAGCGCTTTGCCTTCCGCAATCGGCGGCAGGTGGTCAGCATCGACCAGTCCCTGGATCGCGATCGACCGCAGATCGGTCACGACGAAGCCCTCGCGGGTTTTCATCGCTTCGGCGGCTGCGGGATCGAGCGCAGTGGCAAAGCGCGGCGCGCCGTCGAGCAGGCCGAGAAAGACGAGTTCCGCTGTCGGGCCGAGCGTGTGTGCCTCGTCAAGGCCGAACAGCGGCTCGTTGACCGGCGCGGCCTGCTTGAGCACCACCATCTCGCCGCCGATGACGTAGCTGCGCGCGCGCGTATCGATTGCCAGCGCCGCAAGCGCTGCCGCATCGGTGCGCAGCTCGGCGGCGCGCTCGATGCGGCTCTGGGTATAGCCGAGCCGCGGCCTGGGACCGAGATCGGGGCGAGGGGACATGCAGCCTCCGGCGGGAAACCGACGCTGGCACAGCGGGCGATGACGCGCAACGTTGTCGCGGACATGCGCCCAGGCCACGCCGCGGCTCCTCGCCGGGGAAAGGGAAACGCAATGCCCGGTCACTGGGGAATGAGCGACGGGGGCAAATGCCCCACTCAGCCGAACGCGATTTCCTGCCGGATCATCGCGATGAAGCGGTCGAGTTCGGCCGGCGCGTAGCGGCGCGGCGGCGAGCCCCAGACCGGACGTGGCCACGCCGCGTCGTCGCGGCGCCGGGCGACGATATGGATGTGGAGCTGCGCGACCACATTGCCGATCGCCGCGACGTTGAGCTTATCGCAGGCGGTCACGTCCTTGAGCACGCGCGAGAGCAGGGCGATCTCGTCCATCAATTGCACCTGTTGCTCGTCGCCGAGATCGATGATTTCGACCGCGCCGGGACGGCGCGGAACCAGAATGAGCCAAGGATAGTTGGCGTCGTCCATGACCAGCACGCGCGCCAAGGTCAGGTCGCCGACCGTCCGGGTGTCGCGTTCGAGTTGCGGGTCGAGCGACCAGGCCGAAGGAGCGTTCATCTGTGATACCAGCGGCGCTAGACGGTGGACCTATCCAACCGTCATGCCCGGCACCCGGGTCGCCGCCTTCGGCGGCGCCCGAGTGCAAACTCTCGTACCGGGTATCCAAGACTATCTTTATTTGTAGCAAAGCAAGACGTGGATGGCCGGGACAAGCCCAGCCATGACGAATACATGAGCTACGCATAAAGACGATCTCGCCAGCGTGGATTCCGGAGGAAAGCTGGCAGACGGGGGCGAGGGCGGCTTGCATTCCCGTTCCGTTCCGCCGATATAAAGCCCGGGAGGTTGGCGGTGGACGAGCCACTCGCCAACCGGGTCAGGTCCGGAAGGAAGCAGCCCTAACGAGCGCGGTTCGGGTCGCTCGTCAGCCTCCCACCGATTCATCAACACCACGTGTCGCGCGCGGGCTTGACCCGCGCCTCCAATGTCCCGCGAAATGGAAGGCTTGCCACAAGCCCGGCAATAGCGAACAGGAAAGCGTCAAGGCGCGAGCAACGATGAGCGATTCAACGGCCGCCGATGCTGGCTACCGCGTGCTCGCGCGCAAGTACCGCCCCGCAACCTTCGACGACCTGATCGGACAGGACGCCATGGTGCGCACGGTCTCGAATGCTTTCGAGACCGGGCGCATCCCGCAGGCCTGGATCCTCACCGGCGTGCGCGGCGTCGGCAAGACCACCACCGCCCGCATCCTGGCGCGTGCGCTCAATTACGAGCTGCCGGACGGTTCGGTCACCGGTCCGACCGTCAAGATGCCGGCGATCGGACTGCATTGCCAGGCCGTCATGGAGAGCCGGCACATCGACGTCATCGAAATGGACGCCGCCTCGCACAACGGGGTGGACGATGTCCGCCAGATCAACGAGGCTATCCGCTACGCTCCGGTGAGCGCGCGCTACAAGGTCTACATCCTCGACGAAGTGCACATGCTCACGCCGCAGGCGTTCAACGCATTGCTCAAGACGCTGGAGGAACCGCCGCCGCACGCCAAGTTCATCTTCGCCACCACCGAGATCCGCAAGGTCCCGATCACCATTCTGTCGCGCTGCCAGCGCTTCGATCTGCGGCGCGTCGACGCCGGCCTGCTGGTCAAGCATCTCGAAGGCATCGCGGCCAAGGAAGCGATCGAGGTCGAGCCGGAAGCGTTCGCGCTGATCGCGCGCGCGGCCGAAGGCTCGGTGCGCGATGCGCTGTCGCTGTTCGATCAGGCGATCGCGCATGCCGGGGCGCAATCCGGCACCGGCCAGCATTCTGCGGTGCGAGCGGAAAACGTCCGGCAGATGCTGGGGCTCGCCGACCGGGCGCGGATCATCGACCTGTTCGAGGCGCTGATGCGCGGCGACATTGCCGCGGCGCTCCAGGAACTGCGCGCCCAATACGACATCGGGGCCGATCCGGCGGTTGTGCTGGGCGATCTTGCCGAATTCGCGCATTTTGTTACCCGCGTGAAGATCGTACCGGCGGTGGCCGACGATCTTGCCCTGATCGAGGTCGAGCGCACCCGCGGACGTGCGTTCGCACAAAAGCTTTCCATGCGCGTGCTCGCGCGCACCTGGCAGATGTTGCTCAAGGGCATCGCGGAGGTCGAGGAGGCGTCCCGCCCGGTCGCCGCCGCCGAGATGGTGCTGGTGCGCATCGCCTACGCGGCCGACCTGCCGACGCCGGACGAGGTCATTCGTTCACTCGACGACGGGGCGAGTGCGCGCGGACGCGGCAACGGCGGCGCATCGGCGAACGCGAACACCCCGCCGGCGACGGCGCCTCGCAACGAGGGGCCGCGTTTCGACGCGCCGCGCGCCGAGGCGACACGCGGTGCGCCGCGGGCCGCCATCGCGGCCGCCCAGCCTGCAGGCGAGCCAATCGGGCAGCGCGGCGAAGCGCCGGGCACCGCCCCTGCGGCGCCCGCGCTCGCGATCGGCCGTTTCGAGGACCTGATCGCGCTTGCCGCGCAGCGGCGCGACCTTTCGGTCAAGGCCGCGCTCGAGCGCGACGTGCGGCTGGTGCGCTGCGAAGACGGACGGTTGGAGATTGCGCTGGAGAACAGTGCGGCCAAGACGCTGGCCAACGATCTCGCCCGCAAGTTCTCGCAATGGACCAACCGGCGCTGGATGGTGATCGTTTCGGCGGAAGCGGGCGATCCGACCGTCAGGTCGCAGAACGAGGTGCGGCAGGCCGAGCTCAAGACCGGCGTGCGCGCCGATCCGCTGGTGGCCGCGGTGATGGCGCGGTTTCCGGGCGCCGAGATCGTCGACGTGCGCAGGAGCGAGACGGTGGTGCTGCCGCCGGCCGATCCCGAGGAGGCCGAGCTTCCCCCGGGGACGACGCCTCGGCGTTTGGCGCGCACGGGCGGCCGGACGACGTGGACGACGATTTCTGATCAGCCGGGCTGTGAGCAAAGGATGAGACATGGCGGATTTTCTGGGCCTGATGAAGCAGGCCGCTGAGCTCAAGTCGAAGATGGAGGCGATGCAGGCCGAGCTCGACCAGATCGAGGTCGAGGGCACTGCCGGCGGCGGTCTCGTCACGGTGAAGCTGTCCGGCAAGGGTGACATGAAGAGCGTCAAGATCGACGATTCTCTGATCAAGCCGGCCGAGAAGGAAATCGTGGAGGATTTGATCGTCGCCGCGCACGCCGACGCCAAGCGAAAGGCCGAAGCGGTGCTGCAGGAGAAGATGAAAAACGTCACCGGCGGGCTGCCGCTGCCGCCCGGCATGAAGCTGTTTTGATGCCTCTTCTTTTCCGTCCCTCCGAAGCCGGGAGGGGATTTCCTTCGCTCCTGAGAGACGCATGCCCACCGCCGCCGCCGGACCAGAGATCGAGCGCCTGATCCAGCTCCTGGCGCGGCTGCCGGGGCTCGGGCCGCGCTCGGCGCGGCGCGCGGCGCTGTTCCTCATCAAGAAGCGCGAGCAGATCATGGCGCCGCTCGCCGCCGCCATGCGGACGGCGATGGAAAAAATCGAGGTCTGCCGCGTCTGCGGCAACATCGACACCCAGAACCCGTGCACGGTCTGCACCGACCCGCGCCGCGAGCCGTCGATCATCGTGGTGGTTGCCGACGTCGCCGACCTGTGGGCGCTCGAGCGCGCGCACGCGGTCAACGCGCGCTATCACGTGCTCGGCGGCACGCTCTCGCCGCTCGACGGCATCGGCCCGCAGGACCTCACGATCGACGCGCTCATCTCGCGCGCGCATGAGGCGGCGGTGACCGAAATCATCCTGGCGCTCAACGCCACCGTCGACGGCCAGACCACCGCGCACTACATCACCGACCTGCTGCACGACGCCAATGTCAAGGTCACGCGGCTCGCGCACGGCGTGCCGGTCGGCGGTGAGCTCGATTATCTCGACGAGGGCACGCTGTCTGCCGCGATCCGCCAGCGCACGCCGTTCTAATCGTCGGCAACGATTCGCACCGGCTTGGTCAGGCCGGCAAAGTGCCCGCGCTGCTGCAGCCAGACCAGCAGCACCAGACTGGGCAGCGCGGCCAGCGCGCTGATGACGAAGAACGCCGCCCAGCCGGTCCACTCCGCGACGAAGCCGGCGCCGGCCGAGAGATAGGTGCGCCCGACCGCGGCGAGCGCCGTGAGCAGCGCATATTGGGTGGCGGTATGCAGTGGATTCTGGCAAAGCGCCGAGAGGTACGCGACGAAGATCACCGTGCCGATCGCGCCGGTGAAATTCTCCACGATGATCGTGACCGTGAGCGCCCAGAGGTTGACGCCGACCATCGCCTGCCAGGTGAAGACCAGGTTGGAGCCCATCTGCAGGAAGGCGCCGATCCACAGCACCGTGACCAGCGGATAGGCGCGCGCCAGCGCGCCGCCGGCAAAGCCGCCGATCAGCGTTGCCGCCAGCCCCACGCCCTTGACGATCGCGGCGTAGTCGTTGCGAGAGAAGCCGAGATCGATCACGAACGGCGCGGTCATGGCGCCGGCAAACGCGTCGCAGAATTTGTAGAGCACCACGAAGGCCAGCACGGTGAGCGCCATGTCGCGGGTGAGAAACTCGGCAAAGGCGGCGTAGGCGGCGAGCGTCACGCGCTTGAGCGGGTTCTCGCGCGCACGCGCGGCGTGATCGGCCTGTGCCAGCGCCGACTTCTGCGGCTCGCGCGCCAGCAACGCGATCGCGATGCAGCAGACCACCAGTGCGGCCATGGCGAGGTATCCCAGCGTCCACGCCGCACTCTTGGCGAAGCCGAGCCCCTCGAAACCGCTCACCAAGAACAGGGCGCCCGCGGTCGAGGCCAGCATGCCGATACGATAGGCCGCTACGTAGGACGCCATGCCGGCGGCCTGCTCGCTGTCGTCGAGGCTCTCGATGCGGAAGGCGTCGATCACGATGTCCTGCGTGGCCGAGGCGGTGGCGACCAGCAGCGCGCCGAGCGCCACCAGCGCCGGAGAGACCGCCGGATCGCACATCGCCAGCAGAACGATCGCCGCGATCAGCAAGAGCTGCGCGAGCACGAGCCAGCCGCGCCGGCGCCCGAGCAGTCGCGAGAGCACCGGCACGTCGAGCGCATCCACAATGGGCGCCCACAGGAACTTGACGGTGTAGGGCGTGCCGACCAGCGCAAACAGCCCGATGGTGCCGAGATCGACGCCCGACTCGCGCATCCACACCAACAGCGTGGAACCCGACAGCGCGAGCGGCAGCCCGGAGGAAAATCCGAGGAACATCACGATCAGCACGCGCGGCTTGAGATAGACCGCGAGCGTGTCGGCGAAGCTCGGGCGGGTCTCGGCTGCGGTGTCGGGAGCGGTCATCGGGGCAGCTATCGTGAATCGGGCCGCCGGCACAAGGTTCGCCATGCGATTGCGGCGAAATGTGATCGGGCGTAGCTTTCCGGCTGCCGTTCAGCCGGGCACAGAATCTCGGCGATCATCGGGAAGGGAAACGCCATGACACGCATCGTTGCTGCGGCCGTTCTCGCGGCCGGCCTTGCCTTGACCGCCGGATTTGGCACGGCGCACGCGCAGAACTTTCCATCGCGGCCGGTGACGCTGATCGTGCCCTGGCCGGCCGGCGGCACCACCGATGTGGCCATGCGCTCGCTCGCGCTGGCGACCGAGAAGCACCTCGGCCAGTCGATCGTGATCGAGAACAAGGCGGGCGCCGCCGGCACGCTCGGGCCGGCCAACATGGCCGCCTCGGCCAAGCCCGACGGCTACACGCTCTCGCAGATGCCGATCACGGTGTTCCGCTATCCGTTCATGGCCAAGACCAGCTTCGATCCGGCCAAGGACTTCACCTACGTGATCGGGCTGACCGGCTACACCTTCGGCGTGGTGGTGCGCGACGACGCGCCCTGGAAGTCGTTCCAGGAGCTGCTTGCCGACGCCAAGGCCAACCCGACCAAGATCAACTACGGCACGCCCGGTGCCGGCACCAGCCTGCACATCACCATGGAGCAGATCGCCACGCTCAAGGGGCTGAAATGGACGCATGTCCCGTTCAAGGGCAACGCCGAGGGGATGAACGCGTTGCTCGGCGGCCATATCCATGCACTGGCGGATTCGACCGGCTGGGCGCCGCTGGTCGACAGCGGCAAGCTGCGACTGCTGGTGATCTGGAGCGCCAACCGCAGCAAGCGCTGGCCGAACGCGCCGACGCTCAAGGAGGCCGGCATCGACATGGTCTCGAACTCGCCGTTCGGCCTCGCGGGTCCCAAAGGCATGGACCCCAAGGTGGTGAAGGTCCTGCATGACGCCTTCCGCAAGGGCATGCTGGAGCCGTCCTACGCCGAGACCATGACGAAGTTCGACCAGGAGCTGTTCTATCTCAACAGCGAGGACTACCAGCGCTTCGCCATGCAGCAGATTGCCGAGCAGAAGAAGCTGATCGAGGAACTCGGCCTCGGCCCCAAGCCGAACTGAGGCCGACCGCCCTCGTCATGGCCGGACTTGCTCCGATGTGAACGCTACCGGTCGTCCCCGCGAAAGCGGGGACCCATATTCCAGAGGCTGAGGGTATTGATCCCCGCTTTCGCGGGGACGACCGCCGGGTGAATGCTGAGCGGTGCGAGCTGTGACGACGCTCCCCATTTCGCCGGTGCGCGCCGGCTCATCCGGGCCGCGCCTGACCGCTTGTCACTCCCCCGCCTGCAGCTTGCGCGTCATGGGCGCCGGGATGATCACCGGATCGCGCGCTGGCGCGTCGCCCGTCTCATCGCCGTCGAACTCCAGTTCCTCGATCCTGGTCGCGCGCTTGCCGATCTTCTCCGATGAGATCAGGATCTGCCGGATGTCCTCGTTGGCCATGCCGAAATGGCGCTCGAGCTTGACCACCCGCTCGCGCAGGCGCCCGAGGTCGTCGAGCATCGCGCCGACCTCGGAACGGATACGGTCGGCGGCTTCGCGCATGCGGGCGTCCTTCTGGATCTGCTGGATCACCTGGATCGCAAGCATAAGGAGCGCAGGGGAGACCAGCACGACGCGGGCGCGGTAGGCCTTCTGCACGATGTCGTCGAAGCCGTCGTGCAACTCGGCGTAGACCGATTCCGACGGCACGAACATCAGCGCCGTGTCCTGGGTCTCGCCCGGGACCAGATATTTCTCCGCGATGTCGGCGACATGCCGGGCCACGTCCTGCCGCAGCCGGGCGGTGGCTTGCTTGCGCTCGTCATCGGTCGCGGCGTCGCGCAGCGCGGTGACCGCTTCGAGCGGGAACTTGGCGTCGATGATGAGCGGCCGCCCGTCGGGCAGGAACACCACGCAGTCCGGGCGCTTGCCGTTCTTGAGCGTGTGCTGGAAGGCGAATGCGTCCTTGGGCAGCGCGTCCGCGACGATCGCCTCCATGCGCGCCTGGCCGAAGGCGCCGCGCGCCTGCTTGTTGCCGAGCACGGCGCTGAGCGAAGAAACCTGCGAGGACAGGTCGGAGATGTTCTTCTGCGCGCTGTCGATCACCGCCAACCGTTCGTTGAGCTTCTGCAGGTTCTCGACCGTATGCTGGCGCGTGCTGGTCATCGACTGGCTGAGGTGGTGCGTGACCGAATCGAGCCGCTCGTTGACACCCCGGCGAAGCTCGGCCTGGCCGCCGGCCAGCATGTCGCGCATCGCCTCGATACGGACGGCCGTCTCCGCCTGCAGCCGCGCGAGCTCCGCTATCTGGTGGTCGGCCGCCTCCCGCTCGCGCGCGCGCGTTCCGCGCATGATCGCGGCGACGAGCACAACCAATATCAATAGTCCTGCCACCACGATCGCGACCGCGCCGGCAAGCTCCGCAAGGCTGTAAGTCATCGCACCACCGTACAACGATTCGATCATGAGAACAAAAAGTGAACATTTAATCAATGCCCCGCGGCGAGATTTGTCGTGGGCGGCAAAATCGGTTCGGATTGACCGGTTTGGCGCGACCGCTTACATCGCCGCCATGGCGCTGCGTGAGATCATCATTCTGCCTGACAAGCGATTGCGGCTGGTGTCGGAGCCGGTGAAGAAGATCACCACCGACATCCGCAAGCTGGTCGACGACATGTTCGAGACCATGTACGAGGCGCCCGGAATCGGCCTTGCCGCCATTCAGGTCGCCACGCCCAAACGCGTGGTCACCATGGACCTCGCCAAAAAGGAGGAGCCCAAGAGCCCGCAGGTCTTCATCAATCCGGAGATTCTCTGGCGGTCGGATGAGACCGCTATCTACGAGGAAGGCTGTCTGTCGATCCCGGAATATTACAGCGACGTCGAACGCCCGACGCAGGTGAAGGTCAAGTATCTCGACCTCGACGGCAAGGCGCAGGAGATCGAAGCCAACGGACTGTTGGCCACCTGTCTCCAGCACGAGATCGATCACCTCAACGGTGTGCTGTTCATCGATCATATCTCCAAACTCAAGCGCGACCGCGTGATCAAGAAGTTTGCCAAGGTGGCGAAGCGGGCGGCCGAATGAGCATCGCGCGCGCCGTTGCTCTCATTTAGGACGGGTGTGGATTTGCAGCAGGAGCTGGCCAGCGTGCTCGACCAAGCCGAGATTTGCGATGTCCGGCGGCGCTGGGCCTTCAGCCTCGATCTCGGCGAATGGGATGCCCTGCAAACGTGCTTTCATCCCGACGCCACGGTCACGGTGTCGTGGTATTCCGGCCCGCTGGCGGGCTTCATCGAGCGTTCCAAGGCCATGATCGGCGCGCGCAAGGCCGAGGAGCACCGCAAGCATTGGCTCGGCAACATGCGAACGCAGATCGACGGTGCGCGCGCGGTGCTGGAGACCGACGTGCAGATCCTGATCCGCGAATATATCGACGAGACGTTGTGCGACTGCACGTCCTATGCGCGGTTCTACGACCTCGTCGAGAAGCGCGAGGGCGCCTGGCGCATTTCCGAGTGGAATACGATCTATGACAAGGATCGCATCGACCCGGTGGTGCCGTCATGGGACTGCTCGGGGCTGTATGCGGGAGTTTCGCTGAAGGGGCCGGCGAGCGGCTTTACCTTCATGCAGCTTCGGCAGGCGAAAAAGGGCCGCACCGTACCTGCCGCCATCGTGATCGGCGGGACCGAGGGGGAAAAGGCGTTGCGTCAGAGGGGCGCGCGCTGGCTCGCCGGCGCGGCGGCTTAATGCCGTGAGCCGCGCCCGCAGGGTCGGGGCGATGCTGTTCGGCCGGTCCGGAATGTCATTGGTGTTAAGATGCCGCTGCGCCTCGTCTTCATGGGCACGCCCGATTTCGCAGTGCCGACGCTGATCGGGATTTCCGAGCGCGGCCACCAGGTGGTGGCGGCCTATACGCGCGCGCCCAAGCCTGCCGGCCGTGGCATGGAGATGTCGCCGAGCCCGGTTGAGCGTGCGGCGCGGGGTCTCGGGATCGACGTGTTCACGCCCGCCACGCTGAAAGCGGCGGAGGTCGAAACCGCGATACGCGCGCACGGCGCGCAGGCGGTGGTCGTGGTCGCCTATGGGCTCATTCTGCCCAAGCCGATCCTCGATGTGTTTCCGCTTGGCGCGTTCAATCTGCACGCCTCGCTGCTGCCGCGCTGGCGTGGCGCGGCCCCGATCAACCGCGCCATCATGGCGGGCGACAGCGAGACCGGCGTCACCGTGATGAAGATGGACGAGGGTCTCGACACCGGCGCGGTCGCGATGGCGGAACGCGTGCCGATCGGCGCCGACATGACCGCGGGCGAACTGCACGATACGCTCGCCCGCCTGGGCGCCGGCCTGATGGTGCGCGCGCTCGGCGAGGTCGAACGCGGCGCCCTTGCATTCACGCCGCAGCCGCAGGCGGGCGTCACCTATGCGTCCAAGATCACCAAGAGCGAGACCGGGATCGATTGGACGAGGCCCTGGAAGGAGGTGCACGACCATATCCGCGGCCTCTCGCCGTTTCCCGGCGCCTGGTGCGAGCTAGCGATAGGGAGCACGCCGGTTCGCGTGAAAGTGCTGCGCGCCACCAAAGGCGAGGGCTCCGCCGAACCCGGCACGGTCATCGACGATCAGCTTGCGGTCGCGTGCGGGCAGGGCGCCGTGCGCATTGTGGAATTGCAGCGTGCCGGGCGTCAGGCGATGACGGCGGAGGAGTTTTTGCGTGGTACGCCACTCGTCCCGGGCACGCAGTTGGGCTAAATGACCGGCGACGTTCGTTGAGGCGCGTACATGCCCCGCTACAAGCTCACCATCGAATATGACGGCAGGCCGTTCGTCGGCTGGCAGGTCCAGGATAACGGTCCGACCGTGCAGGGGGCGATCGAAGCGGCGGTTCACGCCTTCAGCGGCGAGGATACGTTCGTGCAAGGGGCAGGGCGGACCGATGCCGGCGTGCACGCGCTCGGGCAGGTGGCGCATGTCGACCTCGCCAAGGATTGGAGCGTCGAGCGGGTCCGTGATGCCATCAATGCACATCTGCGCCCGCATCCGGTGGCGATCGTCCAGGTCGAGACGGTGCCGGACACCTTCGATGCGCGCTTCTCCGCCATCAAGCGGCACTATCTCTATCGCATCGTCAACCGCCGCGCCGATCTCACCTTCGAGCGCGGGCGGGCGTGGCGCATCCCGCGCCCGCTCAATACGTCGGCGATGAACGCGGCGGCCAAGCGGCTGGTCGGGCAGCATGACTTTACGACCTTCCGTCATGTCGACTGCCAGGCCAAATCCCCGGTCAAGACGCTCGACGAGCTCGTGGTCCAGCGCATGAAGGACGAGGTGCGCGTGACCGCCTCGGCGCGCTCGTTCCTGCATACCCAGGTGCGCTCGATGGTCGGCACGCTGGTGGCGGTGGGCGAAGGCCGCTGGAGCGCCGATGACGTCACGCTCGCGCTGCACCGGCGCGACCGCGCCGCCTGCGCCACCGTGGCGCCGAGCGAGGGGCTTTATCTGGTACGGGTGGACTACGGCGACACGTGACCGGTTCACGACCGGCTCGCGCGGCGCGCAAGCCGCCACGGAGGGTTGGATGCTGGCACGAAACCTGTGTTCTCTGCTGATCTCGGCCGTAGTTCTGGCAGCGCCGGCATCGGCGCATGCGCAGAACTACCCGGCCGGGCCGGTCCGGCTGATCGTGCCGTTCCCGGCCGGCGGCGCGACCGACGTGCTCGGCCGGGTGCTCGCCATCCATCTGCAGGCGCTGTGGGGCCCGCCCGTCCTGGTCGAATATCGCCCCGGCGCCGCCGGCCTCCTGGGCACGCGGGCGGTCGCGGCTTCGCCGGCGGACGGCCATACCCTGCTGATGGCCTCGACCGGCGCTATTCTTTCGCTTGCGAGCGAGCGCGGCGGCAGCACCGACGTCGCCCGCGACCTGGCGCCGATCTCGCTGGTGGCCGCGCCGCCCTACATCCTCGTGGCCAATCCGTCGGTGCCCGCCAAGACCACGGCCGAGCTCATCGCCCACGCCAAGCAGAACCCCGGCACGCTGACCTTCGGCTCCTCGGGCGTGGGCTCCGCGTCGCATCTCTCCGGTGCGCTGTTCGGCCAGATGGCGGCGATCGACATGCTGCACGTGCCCTATCGCGGCACCGGACCGGCGGTGACCGACCTGCTCGGCGGCCGCATCGACCAGATGTTCTCGCCCGCGCTGGTGGTCACGCCGCATATCGCGGCCGGCAAGCTGCGCGTGATCGGCACCACCGGGCAGGCGCGCTCGGCGCTGTTTCCCGATTTCCCGACCGTGGCCGAGACCGGGCTGCCCGGCTATTCCTCGCTCGGCTGGTTCGGATTGTTTGCCCCCGCCGGAACGCCGCCCGAGATCGTGGCCAAGGTCAGCGCCGACGTGGGCAAGGTGCTCACGCTGCCGGAGGCGAAACAGCGCCTTGCCGAGCAGGGCGCCGAGCCCGCGCCGAACACGCCCGCGGAATTCCGCGCATTCGTCAACACCGACATTGCCAAGTGGCTCGACCTCGCGCGCAAGGCCGGCATCAAGCTGACGCCGTGAGCTTGGAGGGAACCACCATCCCCGCGTCGTGGCGATAGCTCCCGACCAGGATGCCTCTACTGATCTTTCGGAGGCCGGCTTAGCGGCTGGCGCAGACTTCGGCGTGGATTTGAAGGAGCCGCCGTACCGTCTCTTCGGATCGGGCGCGTGCCATCCCGCATTCGGTGGCGATTCCGAATTCCGCAACGTGACGCCGGGCGGCTGCGACACGAGCCCTCGTCCCCTCCACGCCGTCCTTGGCGTGGACGACGCCGAGAAAGAGTTCGGTGCCGGGCGGGAGCCGCAGATCGCGGAACGGCCGGTGGAACGCGTCGTCCGCACGTTCGACCGGCACCGGCATGTGGATGTAGGCAACCGTGTGCGCGATCGCCCCGGCAAGCGCATTGGCGAATTCAACCATTTTGGACGCATCCTTGGGTTCGACAAAGTGGCGCCCGCCGAAATCGCCGTAGCAGAGGTGCAGCCCGACCTCGACATCCTCCGGAATGCCGGCACAAAGGCGCCGCATTCGATCCAACAGCCGTTGCCGCGGTTCGTCGGCGTGCGGCACTGCGTCGGTCCTTTGCCCGTCCCAAACGATCATCTCGTTGCACACGTCCCACTGGATGCAGAGATCGCCGTGCGGGACGTGGCGGCAGAGCGATGCCACCTCGCCGATCATTGCGCGTTCGTAGGCGGCCTCGACCGCCGGCAGGGCGTCGGCCACGACCACTGAACTCACCACCGCGAACGGCGTGGGCAGGCAGACCTGGAATCTCACACCCCGTGGCAGTTCGCCCTTTTGCCGGGCAGTCACGAAGTCGAGATAGGACGCTCGCGCCTCACGAGCGTAGCCAAGTTCACCGAAGCGCACCTGGTCGGGCATCACTCCCTCGGCCAAGGTGAGCAGCGGAAAGCGGTTGGTTGGGCGAATGGCACCCGAAGGATCGGGCCGCAGGAAGGAACTTGCCCGCAGCAGCGGATATTGCCAGCTGATCCACAGCTTACGCCCGCCGACCTCGCCATCGGGAACACGCCGGAGGGAGGGACCAAGGACTTCGCCAACCGTGCGAAAGACCTCCTCAACCGTGTCCAGCCCGATGCTGCCGACGAGATGGACGGCCGTTGGTGTATGCGGCTCCGCCATGCGATCCTCTTTTGTGCCGGCTCACAACGATGAAACGCGCCGTCGTTATTTGAAATACCGTTCAAGGATCGTCCGATAGACCGCGGTCAGCGTCGCGAGATCGGCCACCGGGGTGCGCTCATCGACCTGGTGCATGGTCTGACCCACGAGGCCGAACTCAAGCACCGGGCAGTAGTGCGTGATGAAACGCGCGTCGGAGGTGCCGCCAGTGGTCGAGAGCGTGGGCTTGCGCCCGGTGGCCTGCGCGATCGCATCGGAGACCAGATCGACGAACGGCGAATGCGGCGTCAGGAACGGATCGGCGTTCGAAGGCTCCCACGCGATGTGCCATTTCACCCGCTCGCCCGCGGCCGCGGCGGCGCGCTGCTCGATCAGCGTCTTGAGCGCGGTCCGGCTGTGGCAGTCGTTGAAGCGGATGTTGAAGCGTCCGCGCGCCTCGCCCGGAATGAGATTGACCACCGTGTTGCCGATGTCGATCGAGGTGAATTCGAGATTGGAGGGATCGAAATGCGCGGTGCCGTGATCGAGCGGCGTTGCCATCAGGGCGGCCATGAGCGTGACCAGCCCACGCACCGGATTGTCGGCCAGCTTGGGGTAGGCGACGTGGCCCTGCTTGCCGGTCACGATCAGCACGCCGTTGAGCGAGCCGCGCCGGCCGACCTTGATGGTGTCCCCGACCGCCGCCGCACTGGTCGGCTCGCCCAGGATGCAGTGGTCGAATTTCTCGCCGCGTTCGGCCGCCCATTGCAGCAGCTTCACCGTGCCGTTGACGGCGATGCCTTCCTCGTCGCCGGTAATGAGGAAGGAGATCGAGCCCTTCGGCTGGCCGTGCGCCGCAAGGTGATCGAGGCATGCCGCCGCCGCGCAGGCGATGGCGCCCTTCATGTCGACCGCGCCGCGCCCGAAGAGTGCGCCGTCCACGATCTCGCCGGCGAACGGCGGATGGGTCCATGCCTTCTCGTCACCGGGCGGAACCACGTCGGTATGGCCGGCGAAGCACAGATGCGGGGCGGCGGTGCCGATGCGGGCGTAGAGATTTTCCACCGGCGCGGTGCCGGGCTCGGCAAACACGACGCGGTGGACCTCGAAGCCCGCGCGCTTGAGCAGGAGTTCGAGCAAGGCGAGCGCGCCGCCTTCCGCCGGCGTCACCGAGGGGCAGCGCAGGAGGTCGCGCGCAATCGCGATGGGATCGGCGGTGCTCATGACCGTGGCTACGATCCGTGCCGTCCGGCCGCGCCCGTACCGAGCGGGTCCGGGCCGAATTGATTGTCGCCGTCCGTGCCCCTGCGGAAGCCGAGATCGATCAGGAAGGCAAGACCGATCACGATGGTGGCCAGGCCCAAGACGTGATCGAGCCAGGTGATGTTCAAGGGATCGCTCGTGACGCCGGCGAGATCGGTGAACAGGATCACCAGCAGCAGGCCGATGAACCACGCGGCATGGATGCCCGGATAGCTGCGGTCGTGCAGCCGCTTCACCATGATCGCGGCCATCGGATAGAGCAGGATGAGCTCGATCGCGAAGTCCTTCAACCGTACCGGCAGCGGGTTGAGTTCTTTGGGAAAGAACGGCACGCCAAGCGCCAGCATCGCGGCCGCCTCCACGGCGAATACGGCGAGAAGCCCGACCCAGAATGGGCCGCGGCTGATGCGCCCATCGAAGCCAAGGAACAGGTGAACGACGTTCATAGGCGCAATCTAATCACGCAACAGCTCGTTGATCGAGGTCTTTGCCCGTGTCTTCTCGTCGACGCGCTTGACGATCACCGCGCAATAGAGGTTCGGGCTGGGCGCCCCGTTCTTCGAGGGCCTGCCCGGCAGCGAGCCCGGCACGACGACCGAATAGGGCGGCACTTCGCCCTGGAAGGTTTCCCCGCTGTCGCGATCGACGATGCGGGTGGAGGCGCCGATGAAGACGCCCATGGACAGCACCGAGCCCTCGCGCAGGATCACGCCCTCGGCCACTTCGGAGCGCGCGCCCACGAAGCAATTGTCCTCGATGATCACCGGCCCTGCCTGCAGCGGCTCGAGCACGCCGCCGATTCCGGCGCCGCCCGAGATGTGGCAGTTCTTGCCGATCTGCGCACAGGAGCCGACCGTCGCCCAGGTGTCGACCATGGTGCCGGAGTCCACGTAGGCGCCGAGATTGACGAAGGACGGCATCAGCACCACGCCCGGCGCGATATAGGCCGAGCGCCGCACCACGCAGTTCGGCACGGCGCGAAAACCGGCCTGCTTGAAGCGCCCGGCGTCCCAGCCGTCGAACTTGGAGGCGACTTTGTCCCACCACGCGGCCTTGCCCGGGCCGCCGGAGATCACGCTCATATCGTTGAGGCGGAACGAGAGCAGCACCGCCTTCTTGAGCCACTGATTGACCGACCAGTTGCCGTTGGCGCCGCGTTGCGCCACCCGCGCCTCGCCGCGATCGAGCAGGTCGAGCGCGGTTTCCACGGCCTCGCGCACCGGGCCCTTGGTCGCCGGGCCGATACCGTCGCGCTTGTCGAAGGCGTCGTCGATGGTCCTGGCAAGCTCGGCGTGCGGCATGGTCGGTCCTCGGCTCCTGATGGCCGCGGTTTGTCGAGCCAAGGGCAGGCGAAGTCAAGCGCGGTCCGGGACGCCCCTTGTTGAAGGCGAATGGCGGTTTCAGCCGCGACCGGACTGCGCTAGCGTGACGGCAGGGATCACGCTTCCGAACCGGTGACGATCGTGAAATCAATCGGGCTTGGCTTCCTCGTTGCGCTTCTGCTCGCGGCCGACCCGGCGCTGGCGCATCATGTCATGGGCGGCAAGATGCCGGCCACGTTCGGGGAGGGGCTCATGTCGGGCCTCGGCCACCCCGTCATCGGTCTCGATCACCTCGCGGCGGTGATCGCCGTCGGCTGCCTTGCGGCCACGCAGCGGCTCGGCGCGTGGGCGGCGATCGGCTACGTCGTCGCGATGATGATCGGGGCGGCGGCGCATATCGGCGAGGCGACAGTGCCGGGCGCGGAGATCTTCGTCGCCGCTTCCGTGGTCGCGCTCGGTGCGGTGCTGATGCGTAAGACGCCGCTGCGGCTCGATATCCTCATTGCGCTGTTTGCGTTCGCCGGGCTGCTGCACGGCTATGCGCTGGGCGAGTTGATTGCGGGCGCCGAGCGCTCGCCGCTCTTGGCCTATTTCATCGGGCTCGTCGCGATCCAGTCGGCGGTCGCGCTCCTTGTCATGGCGGCCGTTCCGCTGCTGACCGCGCGCAAGCCCGCGGCGGGCCGGCTGATCGGCGGCGCCGTTGCCGCGTTCGGTGCGGTCGTCCTGGTGATCCAGGTGATCGGGGCGGCGCAGGCCGTCAACTAGCCGGGGCGGCCGGGGACGGCGACCAGGCGCTGGAGAAATCCGACCAGGTCGTCGGTCACGTGGTCGACGTGCAGCGCGTCGCGGCCTTCCAGCTCCCAGCCCTCGCGCAGCACCTCGCGGGTGTTTTCCGGCACCACAAGCACCGTGGTCATGCCGAGCGAATGGGGCACCGCGAGATTGCGCGCCAGATCCTCGAACATCGCAGCCTTGCCGGCGTCGACCCCATGGGCGGCGAGAAAGCGGTCGTAGGTCTGCGGCGAGGGCTTGGGCTCGAGCTCGGCCGCGATGATGTCGAACACGCCGTGGAAATGCCGTTCGAGGCCGAGCCGCGCCAGCACCGCGTCGGCGTGCCGGCGCGTGCCGTTGGTCAGGATGAGTTTGCGTCCGGGCAGCCTCTCGATCGCCGCGCCCAGCGCCGGATTGGGTTCGAGCGGCGAATGGTCGATCTGGTGCACGAACTCGAGATAGTCGTCCGGCGTCATGCCGTGTTCGGTCATCAGGCCGCGCATCGAGGTTCCGTAGCGCTTGTAGTAGTCCTTCTGCAGGCGGAACGCTTCCTCCTTGCTGGTCTTGAGGAAGCCGGCGATGTAGTCGCGAATGCGTTCGTCCACCTGCTGCCAGAGATTGAGGTGGTGCGGATAGAGGGTGTTGTCGAGATCGAACACCCAGGTCTCGACATGATCGAAGGCGCGCGGCGCGGGACGAGCGGACGAATTCATCGGGCGGCGCTCAATCCTTGATGATCGGCTTGAGCGGACGGTCGAACGCGAGGATGACGGCGCCCGTCACCATCGCGATGCCGGCGATCATCAGGAAGAACATCATCTTGTCCATGCTGCTCCAGAAGCTGCCGAGCCAGCCGGAGAGGAAGTTGCCGGTGAAGCTCGACGCCAGCCATATGCCCATCATCATCGAGACCATGCGCGCGGGCGCGATCTTCGACACCAGCGAAAGGCCGATGGGCGAGAGGTAGAGCTCCCCGATCGTGAGCACGACGAAATAGCCAAACAGCCACCACCAGCTTACGCTGTCGCCGGCTCCGACCCAGGCGGCGCAAACCAGGATCAGATTGGCGAGGGTGAGGCCGAAGCAGCCGATCGCCATCTTGGTGACGGTCGAGGGCTCCGTGCCGCGGCGGGCCTGCCGCGCCCACAACCCGATGACGATCGGCGTGAAGGCGAAGATCAGGAACGGGTTGAGGGCCTGGAACCAGGTGATCGGGATTTCGCCCTTCCACACGATGAGATCGATGTACCGGTCGGTGTAATCGTCGGCCCACAGGACGATGGTATTGCCGCTCTGCTCGTAGGTCGCCCAGAAGAACGTCGTCGGGATGAACAGCGCGAGCAGGGCGAAGATGCCGCGCCATTCGTCGCGGTCGAGCGGTTTCTTGTCGGTGCCCCTGGCGTGGGCGGTCTGCAGCTCGTCCAGCGGCAGGAACGGCTTCACGAACAGGTAGACGACGAGCGCGATGGTCATGCCGACGCCGGCGGCGGTGAAGCCGTAGTGCCAGCCGAACTCCTCGCCCAGCGTCCCGCAGATCAAGGGCGCCATGAACGCGCCGACGTTGGTGCCGACATAGAAGATCGAATAGGCGCGGTCGCGGCGATGGTCGCCGGGGGCGTAGAGGCCGCCGACCTGCGCCGACAGGTTGGGCTTGAACGCACCGCTGCCGATGATGAGCACGGTCAGCGCCAACAGGAACAGCGGCTCGTACGCCATCATGAAATGGCCGATCGCCATCAGCGCCGCGCCGAGCAGCACGGTACGGTGCTGGCCCAGCCAGCGGTCGGCGATGAGCCCGCCCAGCACCGGCGTGAGATAGACGAGGCCGGTGTAGAGGCCATAGATATGCGAAGCGAAGGGCTGCGTGCCGAGCGGTCCGAACACCCATTCGAGCCCGCTCTTGAGCGTGGCCAGTCCGATCACGGTATCGACCCGCCCGGGCAGCAGCAGGTATTTCACCATGTAGAGGACGAGCAGCGCACGCATGCCGTAGTAGGAGAAGCGCTCCCACATCTCGGTGCTGAACAAATAGGTGAGCGCACGCGGGTGGCCCAGAAGGTCGCCGCCCCTGCGATCCTGCGGATGTCCTGCCGAAGCCGCCGTCATCGTACTTTCATCCGCGGTCCGTGGAGGATTCTCATCGCTTTCGACCCTAGAACGCAGCTTGCGCAGGCGTCAAACCGTGCCGTTTTGGGGTGGCCCGCGGTGGTCGCGCAACGGCGCGGGCGCTGCTAGACTGCGCGGGAGAATTTTGCGACACGACACAGACGAAAAACGAGACCGGGTCCGTAGGGAGAAAGCTCATGCCATCGATCGGCTTCTTGCGCGCGTCGTTGCAGGCCTTAATCGCGGCGGGATTGTTCGCGGGCGCCGCGACAGGTCCGGCCGGGGCGCAGGGCGATCCGGCCGCGGGCTATCCGAACAAGCCGATCCGTCTGATCGTCGGGTTCGCGGCCGGCGGCGGCAACGACCTGTTCGCACGGCTGGTCGGCCAGAAGATGGGGGAATATCTCGGCCAGAACGTGGTGATCGAGAACAAGCCCGGCGCGGGCGGGCGGCTTGCGGTCGAGTTCGTCAAGAACCAGCCGGCGGACGGCTACACCATCATGGTGGCGGCGACCGGGCAGATGGCGATCGCCGCCGCGATCTATCCGAAATTGCCCTATCACCCGACGCGCGACTTCGTGCCGATCAGCATGATCGCGTCGTTTCCGTTGATCCTCGCCGGTCCCGCCAACGACAGCATCAAGACCGTCAAGGATCTCGTCGCTTACGGCAAGGCCAACCCCGACAAGTCCAACTATGCGACTTCCTCGCCGGCCTTCACCATCACGGTCGAGCTGTTCAAGCTCAAGACCGGGATGCCGGCCGTCGCGGTGCCCTACAAGAGCAGCAACGAGATGATGCTCAGCGTCGCCGGCGGCAATTCGCTGTTCTCCATCGCCGACGGCCCGCCCACCATTCCGCTGGTCCAGGGCGGCAAAATCCGCGCACTGGCGGTAACCGGGTCGGAGCGCTCCTCCGAGCTGCCGGACGTGCCGAGCATGGCCGAGGCCGGATACCCCGAGGTCAATGTCGGGCTGTGGAGCGGGGTGTTCGTCTCCGTCAATACGCCGCCGGCGATCGTCGCCAAGCTCACCGATGCGACACGCCGCGCGCTGGCGGATGCGGGCGTGCGCGAGAAGCTCAAGGCCATGGCGGTCAATCCCGGCGGCGGCCCGGGCGAGGAATTCCGCAAGAAGATCGACGCCGACATCAAGGTCTTTGCCGACGTGGTCAAGGCGGCCAATCTGAAATTCGAGTGATACGCCGCTGTCCCTCAATCGAGAGCCTTCCGCTCCGCCTGCCGCCGGCCTGATGGTCGCCAGGGCCTATGCGGCCGCGGTCTCCGTCTGTGGCCTGGGGCTGATCTATCTGGCGGGGGTGATCACCCAGACCCATGCCGCCGGCGGCGCGATCATGCTGCTCGTTCCGGGCGTCGCGTTCGTGGTGCTCGCGCCGTTGATCTGGTGCGCGAGCCGCTTGGCAATGATCGCGGCATTGGCGGCGTCGATCGCCTTTGCGGCCGTCTTCGCCTACCAAGATCCGGGCTACTGGTGGCTGGCGCTGCCGATCTGCGGGCTGTTCGTCATATTCACCGTCGCTGCCATCGCGACCGGCGCCAAGGCCGAGACCGGCGGCCGGTGGCGCGCGCCCAACGCGGCTGCGCTCTATGCCGTCGTGGTCTATCTCTACGGCGCCGTCGTGGCGTTCCAGGCGCCGACAAACTATGCCCGCGGTCTGGTGTTTGTCGGACCGCCGCTGGTGACAGCGTATGCGCTGGTGCTCGGGGCGGTGTTCGCCGGCCTGAGCATCGCGATCTGGCGCGGCCGGCTCTGGGCGATGATCGCCGCGTTCGTGGTGGCGCTGCTGCACTGGCTCGCGCTCGCCGGTCTCGATGCTTCGTACTGGCGCGACCCGTCCTATTGGACCGCCCCGCTGGTGTTCGGTGTGCTCTCGGCGATCTGGATGGCGAGGCTGCGGAAGGGTACGGCCGCCTGAGGGGCATCGAGTTGTCTCTCGTCAAATCCGCTTACGTTGGCGGGTGGAGAATTGCGCCAATTGCGGTCGTCGAACGCAATGAATTGATGGGTTTCGCTGCGCTCAACCCGTCCTACAGCCTACACGTCCAGCATCTCTTCGTTCGCGAATTCCGCGCGCTCCTGGATGAATTCGAAGCGCGCCTCGGGCTTGTTGCCCATCAGCCGCTCGACCGACGAGTTGGTCTCCTTCTTGTCGTTGCTGAGCGCCACCACCCGCAGCAGCGTGCGCTTCCTCGGGTCCATGGTGGTTTCCTTGAGCTGGCCGGCATCATCTCGCCGAGCCCCTTGAAGCGGCCGACTTCGACCTTGGCGTTGGCGTGGAACTCCTTCTTGAGGAGCTCGTCCTTGTGCTTGTCGTCGCGCGCATAGAAGTTCTTGCCGCCGTGCGACCAGGCGATAGAGCGGCGGCACCGCGAGGTAGAGATGGCCGTTCGTCGATCAGTTGCGGCATCTGGCGGTAGAAGAAGGTGATCAGCAGCGAGGCGATGTGCGCGCCGTCGACGTCGGCGTCGGTCATCACGATCACCTTGTCGTAGCGCAGGTCCTCGTCGCGGTAATGCGCGCCGGTGCCGCAGCCGAGCGCCTGCATCAGATCGGCGAGCTGCTGGTTCTGCGCGAGCTTGTCCTTGCCGGCGGACGCGACGTTGAGGATCTTGCCGCGCAGCGGCAGGATCGCCTGCGAGGCGCGGTCGCGCGCCTGCTTGGCCGAGCCGCCGGCCGAAGTCGCCTTCGACGATGAAAATCTCCGAGCCTTGCGCCGCCGTGTTGGTGCAGTCGGCGAGCTTGCCGGGCAGGCGCAGCTTGCGCACCGCGCTCTTGCGCGAGATCTCCTTCTCCTGCCGGCGGCGGATGCGTTCGTCGGCGCGCTCGATCACGAAATCGAGCAGCTTGTTGGCCGCCTGCGGGTGGCCCGCGAGCCAATGGTCGAACGGATCCTTGATCGCGTTCTCGACAATGCGGGTGGCTTCGGCGGTGGCGAGGCGGTCCTTGGTCTGGCCCTGGAATTCCGGCTCGCGGATGAACACCGAGAGCATGGCGCCGGCGCCGACCATCACGTCGTCGCTGGTGATGGCGGCCGCGCGCTTGCCCTGGCCGACGCGCTCGGCGTGATCCTTGAGGCCGCGGGTCAGCGCGCTGCGCAGGCCGGACTCGTGCGTGCCGCCATCGGGCGTCGGGATGGTGTTGCAATAGGACGAGAGGAAGCCGTCGGCGTCGACGGTCCAGGCCACCGCCCATTCGGCGCGCGCCGTGCTTGCCGGTCTTGCCGGCGCTGCCGGTGAAGATGTCGGGATGCACCAGCGTCGCGCCGCTCGAGCGCCTCGCCGAGATAGTCCTTCAGGCCATCGGCGAAATGGAACGTCGCCTTTTCCGGAACGTCGTCGACGCCGCGCAACAGCTCCTTGGCGCATGACCAGCGGATCTCGACGCCGCCGAAGAGGTAGGCCTTCGAGCGCGACATCTTGAACACGCGCTCGGGCCTGAAATGCGCGTTCGCGCCGAAGATCTCCGGGTCCGGCCGGAAGCGCACCTTGGTGCCGCGCCGGTTGGGCGCGCGCCCGGCCTTTTCCAGCTTGCCCTTCGGCTTGCCGCGCTCGAACGCCATGCGATAGAGCGTCTGCTCGCGCGCGACTTCGACCTCCATGCGCTCGGAGAGCGCATTGGCGACCGAGACGCCGACGCCGTGCAGGCCGCCCGAGGTCTCGTACACCTCGGAGTCGAACTTGCCGCCGGCATGCAGCGTCGTCATGATCACTTCGAGCGCCGACTTGCTTTTGAACTTTGGATGCGGGTCGACCGGGATGCCGCGGCCGTTGTCGGTGACGGTCACGAAGCCGTCGGCCTCCATCTCGACCTCGATCCAGTTGGCGTGGCCGGCGAGCGCCTCGTCCATGGCGTTGTCGATCACCTCGGCGAAGAGGTGGTGCAGCGCCTTCTCGTCGGTGCCGCCGATATACATGCCGGGGCGCCGGCGCACCGGCTCGAGCCCTTCCAGCACCTCGATATGCTTGGCGGTGTAGCCGGCCTCGCCGCGCGTGCCCGCTTTTGCGGCCGATCTTGCACGTCCGACCCCCGCCGTGCGCGGATTCAGGCAGTTCGGAGAACAGGTCGCGGGTACGCGCGCTCGATTTGGCGGCGGCTTTGACGATTTTGGCCATGCGTCGCTGTTTCTTTGAACCGGTCAAAACGAATCAGGGCAGCAACTATGCCACGGTCGTGGCCGGATCGTGATGCATTCGGATGCGGGAAAAAGCCGACGGTTCGCAAGGCGTTGCAATCAAACCGTGCGATCAATTCCGCTTGAGACACCGGATTGTCACCGGCTGGCCACGATAGTTGCTCATTCATGGAGCCATGAGATGGGAACAGCCAAGTGGAGCCCGTCATGATCGATTTCAACCGCCTGCTGAAGTTGAATCCGTTCCGCGCGTCCATCGACTTCGATCGGATGCTGAACTGGAAATTGCTGCGCGGCAGCCACGAGTTCCCCGGGCCCGACGGCGGCACCTGCATCAATGAGGCGGCGATCGTTGCGGCGGGCTACCCGTATCGGTCGGTGCAGTCGATCGACGACTGCCCGGTTTCGTTCTCGCGGCCGATGGCGCTGTTCGCGCTCTGCCTCAACGACATGCTGGACGACGACCTGCGCCAGGAACTGCTGATGCCGTTTGTCATGCGGCTCGGCGGCTCGGCGGACTCGTCCGAGATCGAGCTCAAGCGGGCGGAACTTGTCTTGCGGCGCACGGCCGTCAACGTGCTCGCGCCGGCGCTGGCGGAGGCCGGATTGTCCGGGGCCGCGGAGCGGTGCCGCGCGTTCAAGACGCACGGGGAGCTGATCGATGGCCTGCGCTCGCTGCGCAACGATTGCAGCCCGGGCGTCCATCCGCTGCTCATCGCCGCGTGCGATTCGGCGGCCGATGCCGCGCAGCAGGCGATTGCCCACCGGCCGGCCGAAGTCGTGCGCTGCGCATCGCATGTGATCGGGGAAATCGCCTCGGTCATCGCCGATGGGGTGCCGCATGCCGGCCGCGCGCGCGCGATGGCCAAGGTCTACCGGCAGGCGGCCGAGATTCTCGCTGCCGCGCTGGCGATCGGCAATCAGTCCGAGCCGGCCGCCGCGGCTGCGGTCGCAAGCCGCATGGATGACGCCAAGCGGCACGGCGGACGCGCCCGCGTGCTCGCGCTCGGTTGCGACCCGCTCTGAACGCAGCGCGGGCGGTCGTCGCCCCGGTGATGCAGTCGGCCCGGCGCATGTCGCCGGGCCGACTTGTTTTTGCCGCGTCGCTTCGATCCGGCTGGACAACCAGGCCAAGGTCTGGTCTTGCCGGTGCGGCAGGCTACACGGTGACGAGACAACAAGGTCCCCGCCGGAATGTTTGCAGCGCTCGACGAATACGCCCACCAGATCGTGGAGTTTGTGCGCGTCCACCAGGCATGGGCGGCGCCGGTCGTGTTCGCGCTCGCGTTCGGCGAGTCGCTTGCTTTCATCTCGCTGCTGCTGCCTGCGTGGCTCGCCCTGGTCCTCATCGGAGGACTCATCATGAAGGGAGGGCTCAATTTCTGGCCGATCTGGATCGCAGCCTCGGTCGGTGCTGCGCTCGGCGATTGGCTGTCCTACTGGATCGGACTGAAGCTCGAGCGCTCAGTCTACCACATTTGGCCGTTGTCGCGGCACCCGGAGCTCATTCCCAAGGGTGAAGAGTTCGTGAAGAAGTGGGGAGCGCTGGCGATTTTCATCGGCCGCTTCTTCGGGCCGTTACGCGCGTCGGTGCCGCTGGTCGCCGGCATCTTCGCCATGCCGTTCTGGCGCTTCCAGCTCGCGAATTTCAGCTCGGCGTTCGTGTGGGCGGCCGTGCTGCTGATCGTCGGCGACTTCGGCGGCAAGCTGATCGAGTGGATCAGGGGATTGTTCTGACCGGCGCTCACTCGTCGAGCTTGCGGAGAAGCGATCCGACGATGTTGGAGTAGTCGTCGGTCCACACCCATTGCTTCGGATCGGGCTCGGTGAGCTCCCAGTCCTTCGATTGCGCGAGCGGGCCGAAATCCTCATCCGCCGCGCGCACCGCGGCGACCGTGCCGGCGTATTTGTACGGGCCGCGCGGCTTCGTCGCTCCGCCGTGTCGTTCACGCGCGTGACGAGGCCGTTGGCCGTGGCGATGCCGGCGACCACCGAGGCAAGCTCGAGGTGCCGGTTCGAGACGTGCAGCACCACCATGCCGTTGCGGCGCTGAGCTTCTCGCGGTAGATCGCCATCGCCTCGCGCGTGAGCAGATGGATCGGGATGGCGTCGGACGTGAAGGCATCGACGATGATCAGGTCGTAGGCGCCCGTCGGGCGCCTCGGCCAGGGTGAGCCGCGCGTCGCCGAGCGATGATCGGCACGTCGGGCCGGCACTCGCAGCAGGAAGGTGAACAGCTCGGGATCGCGCGCGATGCGGATGATGGCCGGATCGATCTCGTAATAGTGCACGCGTCGTCGGGCTCGGCCCGGCAGGCGAGCGAGCCGGTGCCGAGTCCGATCACGGCGATAGCGGATCGGCGCGGCTGGCGCGCCCTGCGCCGCGTCGATGGCCTGCGCGATCGCCGAGCCGTCGTAATAGTAGAGCAGCGGCTCGGTCGGCCCGATGACCGGCTCGCCGTCGGCGTCGCGGATGCGCTGCGCGCCGTGCATCGTGGTGCCGTGCTGCAGGATGCGGAACTCGCCGTCGGGGCTTTCGGAAATCTTGGCGACGCCGAAGAAGCTGCGCACCGACATGGCGCCGCCTGCTCGGAGACGCATGTGGTTGCCGATCAGGACGAAGGCGATGATCGCGGCAAACGCGGGTGGCGCGCGCCAGAACGGCACGGTCGCCAGCAGCAGGCGCCGGCCGATCGCAGTTGAAGAGCACGTCTCGGGCGCGATCGACATGAGGGTGAGTGCAGATGAGCAGGAGCACGCGCGACGACGAGCACGCCGAGCAGGCGGTGCGCGCCGCGCGGCTCGACCGGCCAGCATCACGCCGGGACGGCACAGCACCGCGAGCGCGATCAGGATCGGATATTCGGCCACCCAGTTGAACACATGCGGCGCAATGAGCGCCGGTCGCGATGCCGCCGATCATGCCGCCGACCGACATCCACAGATAGAAGGCCGTGAGGTATTGCGGCGCCGGCCGGCGCCGCGCCAGCTCGCCATGGCACATCAGGGCGCAGACGAAGAATACCACCAGGTGAGCGGCGATCGACCAGATGATGGTCTTGAACGGATCGAACACGATCGCGGCGACCAGCCCGATGATGAACAGCGGCTGGACGTCGACGACCAGCCAATGCGGGACGAGCGGTCGGCGCGCGAACACGATGACGAAGGTCAGGAGGTAGAGCGCAAGCGGAATGACCCAGAGCAGCGGCACCGCCGCAACGTCGGTCGAGATGTGGGCGGTGACGGCGACCAGTAGCCCGGAAGGCACCGCCGCGAGCGCGATCCAGATTGCGGCATCGCCGCGCGCTCGGCAGGCGCGGCCTCGGCGACGCCCGCGGCCGCTGCGCTCGGCGCATGGTCGCGCGAGCGCCACAGCAGCACGCCGCATCCCGCGATCAGCGCGATCAGCAGATAGAAGCCGCCCGTCCACAGTCGCGTCTGCTCGCTCAGCGTCACGAACGGCTCGATCAGCACCGGATAGGACAGCAGCGCGAGGAAGCTGCCGATATTGCTGGCGACATAGAGGAAATAGGGATCCTTCGCGTCGGGATGATCGGTGCGCGCGAACCAGGCCTGCAGCAGCGGGCCGTTGGCGGAGAGCGCGACGAACGGCAGCCCGATCGATGTCGCGAACAGCCCGATCAGCCAGAACGCCTCGCCGACCGCCGGCGGCCTGCCCCAGCCGCCGCGATCGACAGCGGCAGTGCGAAGGTCGCGGCGACCATCGCGGCGAGATGGATGACGACCGATACGCGGCCGGGCACGTAGCGCGTCAGCAGGTGCGCGTAGGCATAGCCGATGAGCAGGCCGCCCTGGAAAAAGACGATCGCCACCGACCACACCGCCGGCGCGCCGCCAAGCCTGGGCAGCACCATCTTGGTGAACATCGGCTGCACCACGAACAGCAGCGCGGCGCTGACGAAGATGGCGGCCGCGAAGGCCGCGAGCAGCGCGAAGTTTCCGCGGTCGGCGGGACCGGCCGCGGCGTCGGCGGGTGGATCGGGGGTCCCCATGGGCCAAGCCTTATCCTGTTGCCAAGGCGCGCGAAATAGTGCGGGCCGCACAAGACAACGTCGTCGCCGGTCAAGGGCGCGAAATCTGCAATTCGGAGGCGTTCGCAGAACCTTCAATTTTCAGGGCTGCACCTGCCGTATATGATCGTGTCCGCGCGCCATGCTTCAAAAGATCGCGGGAATAGAGTTGTCATGGTGGTGTTAAAACGTGCGCGCACGGTCGGCGGGCACTTCGCTTTGCCGCATTGTCGTGGCGCCGGATCGCTTCAAGCCGTCATCGACCGGCTGCGCGTGCGCCGGACCCCGAAGGCTCCGAAACCAGGGAGGACTCCATGACTACACTGACTCGCCGCAGCGCCCTCGCGGGGACTGCCGCGGCTGCGCTGTTACCGGTGGCTGGATCCGCCCCGGCGAACGCGGCTGCGCCGCTCGCCGCCAAGCAGGCGCCGGGCTGGTACCGCTACAAGGTCGGAACCATCGAGGTCACCGTCGCCACCGACGGCGCCGGCACCAATCCGCTGTCGCCCACCTACGTCGCGAACGCGGCGAAGGACGCGGTCAATGCCGCGCTCGCCGCCGACTACCTGCCCCCCGACAAGGTGACCCACAACTATACGCCGATCGTCGTCAACACCGGCTCCAAGCTCATCGTTATCGATACCGGCCTCGGCCCAAACGCGTATGAGCAGAGCAAGGGCGCGCTCGGCCAGTTCCAGACCAATATCGCGGCCGCCGGCATCGACGCCAAAGCCGTCGACACTGTCATCATCTCCCACTTCCACGGCGATCACATCAACGGCCTGCTTGGCACCGACAACAAGGCCACATTCCCCAACGCGGAGCTCATGGTGCCGGCGGCGGAGTGGAAATTCTGGATGGACGACGGCGAAATGAGCAAGGGAACCGGCAAGCCGATCCTGGAAGGCAACTTCAAGAACGTGCGACGGGTGTTCGGCGCGCTCGGCAACAAGGTGACGCAATACGAGGCGGGCAAGGAGATCGTGCCGGGCATCACCTCGATCGCGAGCCCCGGTCACACGCCGGGTCACACCTCGCACATCATCGCGTCCGGCTCCGCCCGCGTTCTCGTGCAGGCCGATATTACCGCCGGCGCGGCGCTCCTGTTCGTGCGCAATCCCGGCTGGCAGCTGATGTTCGACGTCGACAAGCCGCTCGGCGAGCAGACGCGGCGCAAGCTCTACGACATGGCCGTCGCCGAGAAGATGCCGATCCAGGGCTTCCATTTTCCGTTCCCCTCGCTCGGCCATGTCGAGAAGGACGGGACCGGATACCGCCTCGTGCCGGTGCCGTGGAATCCGACGATTTAGCACCGGCGGCATTCCAAGACGCCGATCCCGGGCTCCCCGGGATCGGCCATTTCGTGTTCGAGCCAAGAGCGGCCAAGTCGCTTTTTTACAACGGCGGAGCGGATGAGGTAATATTCGCGCAAACTGCCGACGGCCAGGGCTGCGACAGAACGGTGCAAGGGAGAACGCCATGAGCAAGCTCACGCGACGCGATTTCGTCGTCGGCGCCGGCGCGCTGTCGGTTGCCGCCGCCGCTCCCGTTGCCATGACCTCGCCGGTCGATGCGGCCGCACCGCCGGCCGGCCGGCAGGCGGCGGGCTGGTACCGGTACAAGGTCGGCACCTTCGAGATCACGGTCGTGACGGACGGCATGAACAGGCTGCCGCTCCCGGACCGGCTGGTCGTCAACGTCTCGAAAGACGAAGTCAATGCCGCGCTCGCCGCCGCCTATCTGGAGAAGGACGTCTTCATCAACCCGTACAATCCGGTTGTCATCAACACCGGTAGCAGGCTCGTCCTGATCGACACCGGAACCGGCGAGGCCAATCTCGAACGGACCAAAGGCAAGGCCGGCCAGTTTCTGACCAACCTCGCGGCAGCCGGTATCGATGCCAACACGATCGATACCGTCATCATCTCGCACTATCACGGCGACCACGTGAACGGTCTCCTGCGCGCCGATCAATCGCTCACGTTCTCGAATGCAGAAATCCTGGTGCCGGCGCCCGAGCACAAATTCTGGATGGACGACGGCGAGATGAGCCGCGCGCCGAAGGGGCGCATGGAAGGCCTGTTCAAGAACAACCGGCGGGTGTTCAGCGGCGAGGTGCTCAAGCGATTGTGGACCTACGAGATGGGCAAAGAGGTTGTCCCCGGCATCACTGCGGTGGCCACGAATGGCCACTCGGCCGGCCACACCTCCCACATCGTGTCATCGGGCGCCAGCAAGGTGTTCGTGCAGGCAGACGTGACGCACGTACCATTCCTGTTCGCGCGCAATCCCGCCTGGCACGCCTCGGTCGATCAGGATCCGGCCATGGCGGAAGCCACCCGCCGCAAGGTCTACGACATGCTGGTCGCGGAGAAGATGGCGGTGCAGGGCTTCCACTATCCGTTCCCCTCGCTCGCCCATGTCGAGAAGAGCGGGACGGGCTATCGCGAAATTCCGGTGCCGTGGAGTCCGACGATCTGAAAATTTGCGCTGGTCGCCTGAGCGCGACGCTCTGAACCTTCGCCGGGCATGATCGGCCGAGCGACGGCCGCCCGTCCGGGCGGCCGTCGTCTTGACCGGACCCGCCGCCGCCGCTATACGCGCCGCCCATGACGACGATCGACCAGATACACGTCTGCGCCGCCGCCGCGTCCGCCACGGCACGGGCGCGCGATTTCGCTTAAGATCGTCACTCGTGCCGCCGGATGAGGGTCCGCGGCACTTTCCTTCCCCCGCGAACATCCCTTGTCCGGTCGATTTCATTCGACTGGAGATAAGCCATGGCCAAAGCGGCCGACACCAAGGCGACCAAGTCCAAGGCCAGGATCGGCGTGCTCGGCGCGTCCGGCTACACCGGCGCGGAGCTTGTGCGGCTGCTGCTGCGGCATCCGCGGGTCGAGATCGCGCTGCTCACCGCCGATCGCCGCGCCGGGCCAGGAGATGCGCGCAGGTGTTTCCGCAGTTTTCGCCCTATGCGCTGCCGAAGCTGGTCGTCGATCGACGGCATCGACTGGAAGAAGGCGGGCCTCGATCTCGCCTTCTGCGCGCTGCCGCACGCGACCACGCAGAAGGTGATCAAGGAACTGCTCGCGCAAGGCGCCGACGACCAAGGTGGTCGATCTGTCCGCCGATTTCCGGCTCGCCGACACCGCCGCCTATGCGCGCTGGTACGGCCATGAGCACCATGCGCCGCGAGCTGCAGCGCGAGGCGGTCTACGGCCTGACCGAGGTCTACCGCGAGCCAGGTCAAGCGGGCGCGGCTTGTCGCCAATCCCGGCTGCTACACCACCTGCGCGCAGCTTGCGCTCATTCCGCTGATCAAGGCGGCGGCGATCGATCTCGACGAGATCGTGGTCGACGCCAAGTCCGGCATGACCGGCGCGGGCAGGGCGGCGAAGGAGGAGATGTTGTTTTCGGAAGTCTCCGAGGGCTTTCACGCCTACGGCGTCGGTCACCACCGCCATATGGCCGAGCTCGACCAGGAATTCTCCTTGGCCGCGGGACGCGAGGTGATCGTCAGCTTCACGCCGCACCTCGTGCCGATGAACCGGGGCATTCTCTCGACCATCTATGTGCGCGCGGCCGACGACAAAGGGCGGGAAAACGCGGCGCAGGCCATGCACGCGATCCTATCCAAGGCCTACGCGAAGGAGCCGTTCGTGCACGTGCTGCCGTTCGGCGAGATGCCGCAGACCCGCCACGTGCGCGGCTCCAACATGACCTTCATCGGCGTGGCCAACGACCGCATCCCCGGCGCGTCATCATCGGGTCGGCGCTCGACAACCTCACCAAGGGCGCGTCCGGCCAGGCGGTGCAGAACATGAACCTGATGCTCGGCTTCCCGGAGACCACGGGGATCGAGCAGGTGGCGCTGTTTCCGTGAGGTTCGCCCGAGCCCTAACGGTTCGAGACGCGTCGCTTCGCGACGCTCCTCACCATGAGGGCTCGCCACGCTAGACCTCATCCAGAGGAGCGGCCGTAGGCCGCGTCTCGAAGGATGAGGTCATGCTCTCTAAGTGGGTAACGGCGCGGACCTCTGCCGCTGCGAGGGCTTACCCGATCGGCATCATCTTGCCGCCGACCGGGATCGCCGGCGCGGTCTTGTTGTCGGTGATGACGATGTCGTACTTCGGCCGCCGTCGCGCAGCCGCCACTGGCCGCCGACCAGCGGCGTCTTGGCGATGTTCTTCTGCGCGAACGGCGGCAGATCCTTGCCGTTCCATGCGATGTGGCCGACGATGGT
Source organism: uncultured Alphaproteobacteria bacterium (assembly GCA_963755305.1). Taxonomy (GTDB): domain Bacteria; phylum Pseudomonadota; class Alphaproteobacteria; order Rhizobiales; family Xanthobacteraceae; genus VAZQ01. Next base: position 402,393 of record CAVWJL010000004.1, read on the forward strand.
GTCGAGCTTGGTCGCCGCGATCGCCGCGATCACGGCTTTGGGATCGTTCTTGTCGGCGGAGCGCTTGAGCACATCGACCGCAAGCTCGAACAGCGCGTGGATGAAGCCGATCGGCTGCGTCCACTGCTTCTTGGTCGCCTGTTCGTAGGCGGTGGCGATCTCGCGCGCTGACTGGCCGGTCAGCGACGACTTGAACGGATGGTTCGGCGACCACCACACTTCCGGTGAGAGATTGTTGCCGTTCTTGCCGAGCGCCTCGACCGCGACCGGGAACAGCAGCGCCTTGCCGACCGAGGCGATCTTCGGCTTGAAGCCCTGCTGGCTCGCCTGGTTCCAGAACGTGGTGAAGTCCGGCGGCAGCACCACGCCGGTCACGATCTCGCAGTTGTCGCGCTTGAAGGCGGTGATCTGGGCGGTGAAATTGTCGGTCAGGTTCTGGTAGCGGCCGGGATCGGTGAGCTTGTAGCCGAGCTTGTCGAGCACCGGCGGGAAGCCGACCTGCTTGTCGCCCCAGGCATTGCCGTCGCCGTCGTTGGGAAACAGCCCGCCGACCGATTTGTTGGTCGGAGACTTGTCCCCACATGTTGGTGAAGACCGCGATCACGTCCTCGAGCCCCCAGAAGAAGTGGAAGGTCGAGTTGAACGGCTTCCAGGAGCCGGGATTGCCGGGGTTCTGCTGGCGGCCGATGAAATAGGGCTGCCACGGCGCGACGGTCGAGATGCAGGGCGTCTCTTCGACCTCGCACATGGTGGCGACCGGGTTGGTGGTCTCGGGCGTCGACGCGACCAGCATCAGGTCGATCTTGTTCGACACGATCAGTTCGCGCGCCACGTCGGCGGCGCGGTTGGGATTGGACTGGCTGTCCTTGACCACGACCTCGACCGGATAGCTGTCGCTGCCGATCTTGATCCCGCCGTTCACGTGTTGAGGAAGTTCGAGATCACGAAATTGTCGGCCTCGGCGAACGCGGCGAGCGGGCCGGTCTGCGGGCTGACATAGCCGAGCTTGAGCGTCGTGGCGGCATGCACGGCCGGCGCGAAGACGCCGGTGGCGGCGATCGCCACGCCGCTCGCGGCCGCGCCCTTGACCACGCTGCGCCGGTGTCAGCTCGCGCTTTTCGTGCTGGCGGATCATGATTTCCTCCCTGTTGTCGCCGCTCGCGGCGACGTATCGTTGTTGCAGCGATGATACAACGGCCGACCAAGCGGACAAAGTTCCGCGCTGGAATAATAGGAGGAATCGATGACCACCGTCGGGCGCACGTTCCGACGATCGGGAAGCCTTTGCCGCAAAGCCAGAGACCGTCGGCAAGGTCGACAGTCTCGCGCCCGCAGACCGGCGCCGACTATCTCGCCTCGCTGTCCGACGGCCGCGAAGTCTACATCTACGGCGAGCGCGTCAAGGACGTGACCAAGCACCAGGCCTTCCGCAACACCGCGCGCATGGTGGCGCGGCTCTACGACGCGCTGCACGATCCCGAAGCGCAAGGACAAGATTCTGCTGCCGACCGACACCGGCAACGGCGGCATGACGCACGCCTTCTTCAAGGCGCCGAAGACGCTGGAGGAGACGATCGCCGGGCGCAACGCCATCGCCGAATGGGCGAAGCTGACCTACGGCTGGATGGGCCGCGCGCCCGACTACAAGGCGGCATTCCTGGCGACGCTCGGGCGCCAACGCCGACTTCTACGATCCGTATCAGGACAATGCGCGGCGCTGGTACAAGTACAGCCAGGAGCGCGTGCCGTTCATCAACCACGCCATCATCCATCCGCCGGTCGACCGCGACAAGCCGCCGAACGAGGTCGGCGACGTCTGCTGTCACGTCGAGAAGGAGACCGACGCGGGCCTCGTCGTGTCGGGCGCCAAGGTGGTGGCGACCGGCTCGGTGCTGACCAACTACACGTTCGTCGCCCACCACGGGCTCATCCCGGTGCAGGACAAGAAGTTCGCCATCGTGTTCATGGTGCCGACCAACACGCCGGGGGTGAAGTTCATCTGCCGCACGTCGTACGAGATGTCGGCGACCGCGATGGGTTCGCCGTTCGACTATCCGCTGTCGTCGCGGCTCGACGAGAACGACGCGGTGTTCATCCTCGACAAGGTGCTGGTGCCCTGGGAGAACGTGTTCGTCTACGGCGACGTGGAGAAGGCCAACAACTTCTTCCCGCGCACCGGCTTCCTGCCGCGCTTCGTGGTGCACGGCTGCACGCGGCTTGCCGTCAAGCTCGACTTCATCGCCGGGCTGTTGCTCAAGGCGGTGGAGGCCGCCGGCACCAAGGACTACCGCGGCGTGCAGGCCAACGTCGGCGAGGTGATCGCCTGGCGCAATCTGTTCTGGGCGCTGTCGGACGCCATGGTGCGCGACCCCAAGCCCTGGATCGGCGACTATCTGCTTGCCCAACATGGACCCGGGCAACGCCTACGCCATCATCGCGACGATGGCCTATACCAAGATCAAGTACATCATCGAGCAGACCGTGGCGTCGGGGCTGATCTACCTCAACTCGCACGCCAGCGACTTCAAGAACCCGGAGATCCGGCCCTATCTCGACCGCTATCTGCGCGGCTCGGGCGGCTACAAGGCGGAAGAGCGGGTGAAGCTGCTCAAGCTGTTATGGGACGCCCTGGCGACCGAGTTCGGCGGCCGCCACGAGCTCTACGAGATCAACTACGGCGGCTCGACCGAGGAAATCCGCCGCTACTGCCTGTTCGGCGCCATGGCCTCGGGCAACGCCGACCGCTTCAAGGGCTTCGCCGAAGCCTGCATGGCCGAATACGACCTCGACGGCTGGAAGGTGCCCGACCTCACCGACCCGGGCGAGCTGAGCTACCACGTCATGCGCGGGGCAGGGCGGTAGCACCCTGCCGGCCGCGTGAATCCTCCGCCCAGAGCACGCCCGTCATTGCGAGGCGGCGAAGCCGCCGAAGCAATCCAGTCCTTTGCAGACTGGATTGCTTCGCTGCCGCTCGCAATGACGAGGATTGCGATTCGCTTTCAAATCATCCGGCCCTAACCTGCAAAAAGGCTGGATTGCCGCAATATCTCGATCGCGACCGCTGCCTGCGCGAGGAAGCCGCAGGTGAAGGCCAGCGTCCGCGCATAGGGAACGCCCAGCGTGTACACCACGACATGCAACAGCCGGGCCCAGAAATAGACGATGCAGGCCCAGACCGTAATGGCATTCGAAATGTCGAGCAGTTGCGCGATCAGCACCAGCGACGCGAAGATCACCAGATTCTCGACTGCATTGTCGTGCGCCGCCATCATGCGGATCGCCCACAGCGAATGAGGCGGGTTGTCGCGCTTCGGATTGTCCAGCGTCGCCAGCAACCCCCACCTGGCACAGCGGTTCAGGACATACGGCACCCAGATCAGGCCGGTCATCACGACCGTCAGCGTCAGCCAGAACAGCTCTTTGGACATGGTTTTCTCCCGGGCTAGGCCGTCGTTTCGGCTCAGTTATGCAAAATCTTGGACAAGAAAAGCTGCGCGCGCTCGCTGCGCGGCTTGCCGAAGAACTCCGCCGTGAGCGCGTCCTCGACGATTTCGCCCTCGTCCATGAACACCACGCGGTTGGCGACCTTGCGCGCGAAACCCATCTCGTGGGTGACGACCATCATGGTCATGCCGTCCTTGGCGAGCGCGACCATCACGTCGAGCACCTCGTTGATCATTTCGGGGTCGAGCGCCGAAGTCGGCTCGTCGAACAGCATGGCGATCGGATCCATGGCGAGTGCGCGCGCGATCGCCACGCGTTGCTGTTGGCCGCCGGAGAGTTGCCCAGGGAATTTCTCCGCGTGCGCGCGCAAGCCCACGCGCTCCAGAAGCCGCATGCCGTTCTCGACCGCGTCGTCCTGGTTACGGCCGAGCACCTTGACCTGCGCCAGCGTCAGGTTGCGCGCCACGGTGAGGTGGGGGAACAGCTCGAAATGCTGGAACACCATGCCGATGCGCGCGCGCAGCTTGGGCAGGTTGGTCTTGCGGTCTCCGACCGAGGTGCCGTCGACGATGATCGTGCCCGCCTGGAACGGCTCCAATCCGTTGACGCATTTGATCAGCGTCGATTTGCCGGAGCCCGACGGGCCGCACACCACCACCACCTCGCCCTTGTCGACGGCCGTCGAGCAAGTCTTGAGCACCTGGAAGGTGCCGAACCACTTGCTCACGTCCTTCATCTCGATCATGGCCATGACATGCCCTCAGCGGAGAGTGCGCACGCTCCCGTAGGGTGGGCAAAGGCGCCGAAGGCGCCGTGCCCACGCCGGCGCGCGGCAGAATGAAGAGCATCGCGTCCACGTCCGCAACATCGGGCGGGCGTGGGCACGGCGTGTGCACTACGTGCACACGCCTTTGCCCACCCTACAACATTGGCGGCCATGACATGCCCTCAGCGGACGATGGCGACGCGCGCCTGCAACCGGCGCACCAGATAGGAGGCGGCGAGCGAGATCACGAAATAGACCAGCGCCGCGAACAGGTACATCTCCACGAGCCGCCCGTCGCGCTGTGCCACCTTGGAGGCGGCGCCGAGGAAATCGGTGATCGACAGCACGTAAACCAGCGAGGTGTCCTGGAACAGGATGATGGTCTGCGTCAGCAGCACCGGCACCATGTTGCGGAACGCCTGCGGCAGCACGATCAGGCTCATGGTCTGCGTGTAGTTCATGCCGAGCGCCTGCGCGGCGAACACCTGTCCGCGCGGGATCGACTGGATCCCGGCGCGCATGATCTCGGAGAAATAGGCCGCCTCGAACAGCGTGAACGTCACGAGTGTCGAGACGAAGGCGCCGACCTGAATTGGCCGGTCGGCGCCGGTGAGCCACTGCCCGATGTAGGGCACCAGGAAATAGAACCAGAAGATCATCAGGACGAGCGGCACCGAGCGCATCAAATTGACGTAACCGGCCGCGAACAGCGACAGCGGCGCAAAGCCCGACAGCCGCATCAGCGCCAGCAAGGTCCCGAGCACGATACCCGCCGCGGTCGCCAGCGCGGTGAGCATCAATGTGAACGTCATGCCGTCGAAGAACAGATACGGCAGCGAGCGGATGATGACGTCGAAATCGAAATTGGAGAACATCGCGCGCTCTCCTCAATGCCCTGCGGCTTGCTGCGGCGCGGCGCCGATGAAGCCCGGCACCGCCACCCGGCGCTCGACGCGCCGCATTCCGTAGGTCACCGCGATGTTGATAACGATGTAGATCAGCGTCGCGGCGGTGAAAGCCTCGAACACCTGGAAGGAGAATTCCTGCATGGCGCGCGCGCGCGCGGTCAGCTCCATCAGCCCGATGGTCAGCGCCACCGCGCTGTTCTTGATGATGTTGAGGAACTCCGACGTCAGCGGCGGCAGCATGAGGCGATAGGCCATCGGCAGCAGCACGTACATGTAGGCCTGGGGGAGTGTCAGTCCGACCGCAAGCGCCGCCATCCGCTGTCCGCGCGGCAGGCTCAAGATGCCGGCGCGCACCTGCTCGGCTACCCGCGCCGAAGTGTAGAAGCCGAGCGCGACCACCGCGGTATAGAACGAGGCGTCGGGCATCTGCTTGAGCCAGGTTCCCATCGCGCGGCGGGAGCAGCTCCGGCAGCACGAAGTACCAGAGAAACATCTGCACCAGCAGCGGGATGTTGCGGAACAGCTCCACATAGGCGGTGCCGAGCCGATCGAGCCAGGGCAGCGGCATGGTGCGCATCACGCCGACCAGCGAGCCCAGCGTCAGCGCCAGCACCCAGGCGCACAGGGCGGTCGCCAAGGTCCAGCCGGTCCCCAGAATGAGCGTCTGCAGATAGGTGTGGACGCCGTCGGGCGAGGTCTCGAAGAAGATCGCCCAGTTCCAATTATAGTTCATACCGCCCCCCTAACCTCGATCCGTCATCCTGAGGCGGCCGCCGAAGGCGGCCCTCGAAGGATGACGGGCACAATCGCGGGACCGTCACCCTTCGAGGCTCGCTTCGCTCGCTCCTCAGGGGGGTGCCAGTCGGTTATGTCGCGATCAATACACCGCCGGGTCGCCGCTGTCGGTGGGGCTCGCGATCACCTTCTTGAAGGCGGCGCTCATCGGCACATTGAGGTTGATGTTCTTCGGCGGCACCGGCTTGAGGAACCACTTGTCGTAGATCGCGTTGATGGCGCCGCCCTTGTAGGTCGCGATCATCGCTTCATCGACCACCTTCTTGAACGGGGCGTCACCCCGGCGCAGCATGATGCCATAGGGTTCGACCGAGAGCGCGTCGGCGGAGATCACGTAATCCTGCGGGGCCTTGGCGCCTGCGACAAGACTGTAGAGCAGGATATCGTCCATCACGAAGGCGACGGCGCGGTCGGTCTCCACCATCAGGAAAGCCTCGGCGTGGTCCTTGGCGGCCAGGATATTGAGGTTGAGTCCCTTCTTTGCGCCGATCTCGGTGATCTGCTTGATGTTGGTCGTGCCGGAGGTCGACACGATGGTCTTGCCGCGCAAGTCCTCGACGCTCTTGAAGTTGTTCGCCTTCTTCGACACGAAGCGGTTCGCCGTCACGAAATGGGTGATGGTGAAGGAAACCTGCTTTTGCCGCTCGAGGTTGTTGGTGGTCGACCCGCATTCGAGATCGATGGTGCCGTTCGCCATCAGCGGAATGCGGGTGGAGGAGGTGACCGGGTTGAGCTTGGTGTCGAGCTTGGCGAGCTTCAGGTCGGTCTTCACCGCGTCGACGATGCGACGGCAGAGATCCATGGCATAGCCCACGACCTGCTGCTTGTCGTCGTAATAGGAGAACGGGATTGAGGAGTCGCGATGCCCGAGCGTGATCGCGCCGGTGTCCTTGATCTTCTTGAGCGTGCCCGTGAGTTCCTGCCCGAGCACGGGGCCGGCCAGCAGGGCGGCGGCGGCGATCGTGGAGAGCGTCAATTTCAGAGCCATGGTCAGTCTCCCTGCGAAAGCGGTTGGTCCCAGAGCCGCGCCCCGGGCGCGCGAGAAGGCCGTCAGTCTCTCACTTTAACATAACTTCCCGGCGCGTCCTCGATCGGTTTGAGCTTGCCGCCGCCCGGCTCGCGCGCCGGAACTTCGGTCGCGTCCAGCTTCTTGAGCCAGGCGAGCCAGTCGGGCCACCACGAGCCGGGATGCTCGTTGGCACCGGCGAGCCACTTGTCGACGTCGGCGCCTCTCGGCTTGGGACCGGTCCAGTACTGGTATTTCATCTTGCCGGGCGGATTGACCACGCCCGCGATGTGACCGGAGCCCGCGAGCACGAAGCGCACCGGGCCGCCGAAGAATTTCGACCCGAGCATCACCGACTTCGCCGGCGCGATATGGTCCTCGCGCGTGGCGAGATTGTAGATCGGTATGGTCACCTTCCGGAGATCGAGTCTCTCGCCGCCGATCACCATGCTCGCCTTTGCTGAGCATGTTCTCCAGGTAGCAACTGCGCAGATAGAACGAGTGGTTGGCCGCCGGCATGCGCGTGGCGTCCGCGTTCCAATAGAGCAGGTCGAACGGCGCCGGCTCCTTGCCCTTGAGGTAGTTGTTGATGACGTAGGGCCAGATCAGGTCGTTCGAGCGCAGGAGGTTGAAGGCCTTCGCCATCTTGCGACCGTCGAGGTAGCCGCGCTCGCCCATTTCGCGCTCGCGCGCCGCGATCTGCTCCTCGTCGACGAACACCTTGAGATCGCCGGCGTGGGTAAAATCGACCTGCGCGGCAAACAAGGTCGCCGACGTGATGCGGTGTCGCCCCTGACCGGCCATGTAGCGCGAGCGCGGCCGCCAGCAGCGTGCCGCCGACGCAATAACCGATGGCGTTGACCTCGCTTTCGCCGGTGGCCTGCTCGATCGCGTCGAGCGCGACCAGCACGCCCTCGAGCGCGTAGTCCTCGAAGGTCTTGTCGGCGAGACGGGCGTCCGGGTTGACCCAGGACACGACGAACACGGTGAGGCCCCGGTCGACGCACCACTTGATGAAGGATTTCTCCGGCGTGAGATCGAGGATGTAGAATTTGTTGATCCAGGGCGGCACGATCAGGAGCGGGCGCTTGAGCACGGTCGCGGTCGCGGGCGCGTACTGGATGAGCTGCATCAGCTCGTTTTCGAAGATCACCTTGCCCGGGGTGAGCGCGAGATTGCGGCCGACCTCGAACATGGTGGCGTCGGACTGCCGGATCTTGAGCTCGCCATGGCCGGCCTCGATGTCCTCGGCCAGCATGTGCATGCCGCGCACGAGATTGTCGGCGTTCGAGCTGAGCGTCTCGCGCAGCAGCTCCGGGTTGGTCAGCACGAAGTTCGAGGGCGCGATCGCGTTGGCGATCTGGCGCACGTAGAAATCGGCCTTGTGCAGGGTGTGCGGGTCGAGCCCTTCGGCGTCTTTGACCAGGCGCGTCGCCCATTGCACGGTCAGCAGATAGGCCTGCTTGAGGAAATCGTAGTACTGCATTGCTCGACCATTCGGGATCGACGAAACGCTTGTCCCTCGGATCGGGCTGGGCGAGCGGCGTGACCGGCTCGCCCGCCATGCGTTTGACCGCGTTCGCCCACAGGTCGAGATACGACTTGCCCAGACTGGTTTGCAGTTCGAGGGTGCGCTGCGGGTCGGTCAGCCAGTATTCGGCGACCTTGCCCAGCGTCTTCACGACATCGGCGAGTTCGGCATGCTGGTCGTCGACCTGGCCGTCCTCGCGCGGCTTGAGATAGGCCGACATCGCCCGGCCACTCTCTTCGACCATGCGGGCGATGTTCTTGGCGAACTCCTCGATATCGACGGAGCCGCTCTTGACCGGTTCGGACGGGGCTCTCACGGATAAACGCCTCGGTTCGCCGTTTCGGCCTGGGCCGCCATGGTCGTTCAGCTTCAGATGGACTTTAGCCGTGACCGCCGCAAGACGCATCGGCTGCGAGCAACATGCGTGCCAACGAACAGCGCTTCCGGCGACAATCGGCATAACCTTTCTTTCGTCATATTGGGCCTCTAAAGCTCGCGACAATTGCTTGAACGGGCAGCCGTTTTGCTGATTTTGGGGGGACCGGCCGGCGCTTATTGCTGCACCGCCGATAGGCGGCGGCAAGCCGAGCGGGCAGGAAATGCCGAAAATGCCGATGTCCATGCCGCAGCATGAGCAAGCCCGGGGCAAGCGTGCCCCTGCGGCGGCGTTGCTGGCGGTCGTCGCGGTGATTCTCGCCGGCTGCGCGGGCTCCACCATCGCGGACAACCTGCCGACCGCGGTCGGCGGCCTTCCGGCGGATGCGCCCAAGCGTCCGGCGTCAGCCGAATTCCCGTCGGTGCACGACCGGCCGCCGCCCCGTTCCGAAACCGCTCTGACGGCGGCGGAGCAAAAGCAGCTTGAAGACGACCTGCTGGCGGCCGCCAAGCGAGCCGCCACCGCTGGCGGCGCGCGCAAGCCGTGATAGAAGGATGCCGCGCCCCCGGCCGTATAGCGGCCCGAGGGCGGACGGAGCTGGGGTCATGGAAGAATTTTATCGCATCCGGCGTCTGCCGCCCTATGTGTTCGAGCAGGTCAATCGCGCCAAGGCTGCCGCTCGCAATGCGGGGGCCGACATCATCGACCTCGGCATGGGCAATCCCGACCTGCCGGCGCCCGACCACGTCATCGAGAAGCTCAAGGAGACGATCGGCAAGCCGCGGACCGACCGCTATTCGGCCTCGAAGGGAATTGCCGGCCTGCGGCGTGCTCAGGCTGCCTATTATGCGCGCCGCTTCGGGGTAAAGCTCAACCCCGATACCCAGATCGTCACGACGCTCGGCTCCAAGGAAGGTTTTGCCAATGTGGCGCAGGCGATCACCGCGCCCGGCGACGTCATCCTGGTGCCCGATCCGAGCTACCCGATCCACGCCTTCGGCTTCCTGATGGCCGGCGGCGTGATCCGCTCGGTGCCGTCCGTGCCGACGCCCGAATTCTTCACGACGCTCGAGCGCGCGATCGTGCACTCGATCCCCAAGCCGCTCGCGGTCGTGGTGTGCTATCCGTCGAACCCGACCGCCTACGTCGCCGATCTCGACTTCTACAAGGAGCTGGTGCCGTTCGCCAAGAAGCACGGCATCTTCGTGCTCTCCGATCTGGCCTATGCCGAAGTCTATTTCGACGGCAATCCGCCGCCCTCGGTGCTGCAGGTGCCGGGCGCCATGGATATCGCGGTCGAGTTCACCTCGATGTCGAAGACCTATTCGATGCCGGGCTGGCGTATCGGCTTTGCCGTCGGCAACGAGCGCATCATCGCGGCGCTCGGCCGCGTCAAGTCCTACCTCGATTATGGAGCGTTCACGCCGATTCAGGTGGCAGCCACCGCGGCGCTCAACGGGCCCGAGGACTGCATTGGCGAGATGCGCGAGACCTACAAGCGCCGGCGCGACGTGCTGGTGGAATCGTTCGGCCGCGCGGGCTGGGAGGTGCCGGCCCCGCGCGCGTCCATGTTCGCCTGGGCGCCGATACCGGAAATGTTCCAGAGCCTGGGCAGCGTCGAGTTCGCTACCCTACTGGTCGAGAAGGCCGAGGTTGCGGTCTCTCCCGGTACCGGCTTTGGCGAGCGCGGCGAAGGCTTCGTGCGTATCGCGCTGGTTGAGAACGAGCAGCGCATCCGCCAGGCGGCCCGCAACATCCGGCGGTTTCTTGAAACCAGTCCGGAAAAGTTGCACAACGTCGTCCCCCTCGCCAAACGGCGCTAGCCGCGCCGCCGCTACCCAACGCTGACGGCGCACGATGGCCCAACCGCTGAAGATTGGTATTGCCGGTTTGGGCACCGTCGGCGCATCCGTGCTGCGGCTCGTCGCCGATCAGCGCGAGGCGCTGCTCGCCCGCTGCGGCCGGCCGATCGAAGTCGTCGCGGTCACCGCCCGCTCGCGCGCGAAGAAGCGCAACGTGAATCTCAAAGGGCTGCGCTGGGTCGCCGATCCGGTCAAACTCGCGACGGATCCCGCGATCGATGTCTTTGTCGAGCTGATCGGCGGCGAAGGCGATCCGGCGAAGGCCGCGGTCATCGCAGCGCTCAAAGCCAAGAAGTCCGTCGTTACCGCCAACAAGGCGCTCCTTGCACGGCATGGTGTCATGCTCGCTGCGCTCGCCGAGAAAAATCATGTGGCGCTCAATTTCGAAGCCGCGGTCGGCGGCTCGATTCCGATCGTCAAGACGCTGCGCGAAGGGCTGATCGGCAATTCGCTCGCGCGCATCTACGGAATCCTCAACGGTACCTGCAACTACATGCTCACCCGCATGGAGCAGGAGAAGCTCTCCTACGACGACTGCCTCAAGGAGGCGCAAAGGCTCGGATACGCCGAAGCCGATCCGACATTCGACGTCGAGGGGCACGATACCGCGCAGAAGCTCGCGATCCTCGCCAGCATCGCCTTCGGCACCAAGGTCGATCCGGGCTCGGTCTATGTCGAGGGCATCTCCTCGATCACGCCCGAGGACCTCGCCGCCGCCGAGGAGCTTGGCTACCGCGTCAAGCTGCTCGGCGTCGCGGTTCGGACCGAGACCGGCATCGAGCAGCGCGTGCATCCGACCATGGTGCCGAGGGACAGCGCAATCGCCCAGGTCATGGGGGTGACCAATGCGGTCACGGTCGATGCGGACGCCATCGCACCGATCACGCTCGTGGGCGCGGGGGCCGGCGGCATGGCGACCGCGTCGGCCGTGGTGTCCGATATCGGCGACATCGCGCGCGGCGTGCGCACCGCGCCGTTCGGACGGCCGACGGCCCAGCTCAAGACGAGCGGCAAGGCGCCGATGCAGCGGCACGAGGGTGGCTATTACATCCGGTTGCTTGCCCGCGACCGGCCGGGCACCGCGGCGACGATCGCGAAGCGTCTGGCACAGCAGCACATCTCGCTCGAATCGATCGTGCAGCGCCATCGCGATGCGCGGCCGAAGGGCGGGGAGAACCCCAAACGCCACGGGATGCCGGTCCCTGTCATTCTCATCACCTACGCGACCAGCGAGGACGCCGTGCGCAAGGCGCTCGCCGCGGTGAACCGCGACAAGGTCATTTCGGGCAAGCCGCAGGTCATCCGCATCGAAAAAAACTGATACAAAGCACGGATATCTTGCATGGCCGCGACAACTGGTGCACCGCACCATCAATTCTGCAAGACGCCGATTCCCGATGCGTGACAAGATGGGCAGGGCCCGAAGGCTGAGGACTTGAAACAAGAGAGCGCCATGTCGTCGATCACCGTCCAGCCCCACCAGATCCTCGAACGCATCCTGACGATCGAGATCGTGCGGGTGACCGAACGTGCGGCGGTGTCGGCCGCGCGACTGCGCGGGCGGGGCGCGGAAAAGGCCTCCGACCAGGCTGCTGTCGATGCCATGCGGCGCGAGCTCAACAAGCTGCCGATCGACGGCACGGTGGTGATCGGGGAGGGCGAACTGGACGAGGCGCCGATGCTGTTCATCGGCGAGAAGGTCGGCAACAAGAACGGCCCCAAGGTCGACATCGCGGTCGATCCGCTCGAGGGCACCACCCTCTGCGCCAAGAACATGCCGGGCGCGATCGCGACCTTGGCCATGGCGGAGGGCGGCACGCTGCTCAACGCGCCCGACGTCTACATGGAGAAGATCGCCATCGGCCCCGGCTACCCGAAAGGCGTGGTCGATCTCGACGCCCCGGCGGCGGAGAACGTGCACAATCTCGCCAAGGCCAAGGGCGTGAAGCCGGCCGAGATCACCGCGCTCATTCTCGACCGGCCGCGCCACGCCGATCTGATTGCGGGGGTGCGCAAGGCGGGCGCCTCGGTCCAGCTCATCACCGACGGCGATGTTGCCGGCGTCATTCACACCGCCGATGCGGCCAATACCGGCGTCGACATCTATATGGGCATCGGCGGAGCGCCCGAGGGCGTGCTGGCGGCGGCGGCGCTGCGCTGCATCGGCGGCCAGATGCAATGCCGGCTGGTGCTCGACACCGAGGAGCGCCGCGAGCGTGCCATGAAGATGGGGATCAAGGATGCCCGTAAGCGCTACGAGATCGCCGACATGGTCAAGGGCGACTGCCTGTTCGCCGCCACCGGGGTGACGACCGGCGGGATGCTCCGCGGCGTGCGCTTCCGCGGCGACATCATCGAGACCGAAACGGTGGTGATGCGCTCGATCACCGGCACGGTGCGCTACATTCGCGCCGAGCATCGCCAGTTCGACAAGTTCCACCTGGATTGACCATGGCCGCCAGGTTTTGTGCCGCGGTTGCGGCCCTCGCGGCCATGCTGTCGTCGCCTGCGGTCGGCGAGGCCGCAAGCTGCCGCGGCTATGGCCAGGAGATCCAGGCCGCGATCAAGCGACACGTCGAGGCGCTGCGCCTGGTCGAGCGCGAGGCGGCCGACCGCGTCGCCGGCCTCGACACGCGGCCATACGCGTACCTGCTGGCTCAGGCGCGCGCCGCGGCGCTGGTGATCGACGACAAGGACGGGCTTGCGGCCGAGGACGCGCTCAGCCGCTGCCGCAATTATATCGCCCCCGCACGGCGCACCTGCGCGACGGCGGCGCAGGCGCTCGTGCGGCTGATCGAGGAGCAGGTGGCGGGCGCCGCCACCGCGGCAACCAAGCAGGCCTATGGCCGGTCCATGCCGCAATGCGAACGATGGATGGGCCTGGTGCCGCTGCAGACGGAATTCCGGGCCGTCGACTAGGGCCGCAACGGGAAGCACAGCATGCCGCGTAGCGTTCACCTCGTCGGCAGCGTACCGCTGGCGAACACGCGCGAGGTGTTCGAGACGCTGAGCGCGGCGCTCGGGCCCTACCTCAGGCGCATCCCCGACGGGGAAACCGGCGAGCGCGGCGACTGGATCACCTGGCTCGAACCGGTATTCGCCGACAACCCGGCGCTGGAGAAGTCGACGGAAATCTTTCGCGTGCATGCCACCGGCACCGCGCGCACGCGCTACCGCCTCAGGCCGGGCGCGACGATCGGCGATCTGGCCTTCGGCAATCTGTTCTATGCCGACATCGCCCGGCAATCGTATGGCGAGTTCGCCAGGCTCAAGGGCGAGGGGACAATTCCCGCCGCTTGCCGCTTCCAGGTCGATCTCGTGCCGGCGCATTCGGTGATCTGGCTGTTCCTGCAGGATGACCTGCACCGCGCCGCCGACCCGATCTACAACGACGCCCTGCGGCGCGAAATCGACAAGCTTTCCGCCGCCATCCCGCATGGCGAGTTGGCCATCCAGTTCGATGTCGCATCCGCCGTCTTCGCACGGCTGGAGCGCAACGAGCCCAATGCCTACGGGCGCGACAAGGAGGAAATGCAGGCGCGGTTCACCGGCATTCTGTCGGCGCTCGCCGACCATGTGCCGCCGGACATCGAATTGCTGTTCCATTTCTGCTACGGCGATTCCAATCACCGCCATGTGATCGAGCCCACCGACATGGGCGACATGGTCGAGCTCGCAAATCGTCTGAGCCGCGAAGTCAGGCGGCCGATTGAGCTGATCCATATGCCGGTGCCGCGCGATCGCGCCGACGAGGCCTATTTCGAGCCGCTGCGGCGGCTTGCGCTCGCGCCGCAGACCGAGCTTTGCCTCGGCCTGGTGCACCATACCGACGGGGCCGCCGGCACGCGGGCGCGGCTCGCGGCAGCGGAAAAATTTGTGCAGAAGTTTTCGATTGCGACCGAATGCGGGTTCGGCCGCCGGCCGCCTGCTACAATACCGGAGCTGTTGCGCATCCACGCCGAGGTGGCGGGATAGCTTGGCCGCGTAACGATGTCGGGAGGATCGGCGCCGCTCCTCCGGTCGTCCCCGCGCAAGCGGGGATCCATATTCCAGAGGCCGGTGTTTATGGGTCCCCGCTTGCGCGGGGACGACTGCGGAAGAGGCCGACCGTGCCGCATGAGGTCTGCGGTTTCAGATGAGTTCCGGTGCTCCAGCCCATGTCGTCATCCGGCCGGTCGGCGCGGACGAGCGCACCGCGTGGGAGCCGCTGTGGCAGGGCTACCTGACGTTTTACAAGGCCACGGTCCCGGACGAAGCCACGGCCGTGACCTGGGCGCGGCTGCACGATCCGGCGGAGCCGATGGGCGTGCTCGGCGCCTACCTGGACGATAGCCTCAGCGGCATCGCGCATTACATCTTTCACCGCTCGTGCTGGTCGGTCGGCAACTACTGCTACCTGCAGGACCTGTTCGTCGCCGAAGGGGCGCGCAACGCCGGGCTGGGGCGCGCGCTGATCGGCGCGGTGGAGGCGAAGGCGCGCGCGGCCGGCGCGAGCCGCCTCTACTGGCTCACGCACGAGACCAATGCGGACGCCCGCGCGCTGTATGACAAGGTGGCGGAGCGTTCGGGCTTCATCCAGTATCGCAAGCTTTTCTGATCGCGATTCGCGAGGCAGACGATGACCATCGCACTGCCCACACCGACGGCCCCGGCGCGGAGACTCTTCCTCGGCGTCGAACGCTCGGCCTGCGGGCGTGCCTGGCGCGACCGGCTCGACGAGCGCGCCGCCGCGCGCGCGCTCGCGATCGCGCAACGCCATGACGTGCCCGAACTGCTGGCGCGCATCCTCGCCGGCCGCGGGGTCGAGCCCGAGGCGGTGCCGGCATTTCTCGATCCGACCGTGCGCGAACTCATGCCCGATCCCGATACGCTCGCCGGCATGCCGATGGCGTCGGCGCGGCTGGCCGACGCGGTTGTGCGCGGCGAAACCGTCGCCGTCTTCGGCGACTACGACGTCGACGGCGCCACCTCGGCGGCGGCGCTCGCCCGTTTTCTGCGCCACGGCGGCCTCGCCCCGCTCATCCATATCCCCGACCGATTGTTCGAGGGCTATGGGCCCAACGTGGACGCGGTCCGCGCGCTCGCCGGGCAGGGCGCGACGCTGCTGGTCTGCGTCGATTGCGGCACGACCAGCCATGAGCCGCTCGCCGAGGCGAGAAGGCTCGGCCTCGACGTCATCGTGGTCGACCATCATCTGGCCGACGAGCAGCTTCCTGCGGCGCTCGCCGTGATCAATCCCAACCGGCTCGACGACCTCTCCAAGCTCGGCCATCTCGCCGCCGTCGGGCTGGTGTTCATGACCATCGTGGCGGTGAACCGGGAGCTGCGCGCGCGCGGCTTCTGGAGCGATGCGCGCCCGGAGCCCGATCTGCTCGGCCTGCTCGATCTGGTGGCGCTCGGCACCGTCGCCGACGTGGTCCCGCTCAAGGGCCTCAACCGCGCCTATGTCGCCAAGGGGCTGCTGGCGCTGCGCCGGCGCGACAATCCCGGGCTCACCGCGCTGATGGACGTGGCCCGGCTCGGCGGCCCGCCGGAGCCGTGGCATCTTGGCTTTCTGCTCGGGCCGCGCATCAATGCCGGCGGGCGCATCGGGCGCGCCACGCTCGGCGTCGACCTGCTGCTGGAGGACGATCCGACCGAATGCGCGCGCATCGCCGCCGAGCTCGACCGGCTCAACCGCGAGCGCCAGGCGATCGAGCTGGCGACGCTGGCGCAGGCGGAGGCCGAAGCGATGGCCGCGCTCGGCGCCGAGGAGAAAGGCGCGGTCGTGGTCACCGCCGCCGAAGGCTGGCATCCCGGCGTGGTCGGGCTGGTCGCGGCGCGGCTCAAGGAGCGCTTCGGCCGGCCCGCCTTTGTCATCGCGGTCGGCGCTGGCGGCATTGGCACCGGGTCCGGCCGCTCGATCCCCAGCGTCGATATCGGCCGCGCGGTGCGCCAAGCCGTGACGGATGGCCTGCTGCTGAAGGGTGGCGGCCATGCCATGGCGGCCGGCGTGACCTTGCGCAAGGACGCGCTCGCGGCCTTCCGGGCCTATCTCGAAGAGGCGCTCGCTTCCGCGGTCGAGGCCGCGCGGCGCGACGACGCGCTGCTGATCGATGGCGCGCTCACCGCGGCCGGGGTGACGGGCGAGACTGTCGCCACCATCGCGCGCGCCGGCCCGTTCGGTGCTGGCAACCCCGAGCCGGTGATCGCGCTCCCCTCGCACATCCTGGTCTATGTGGAGGAGGTTGGATCGGCGCACGTGCGCGCGCGGTTGCGTGCCGGGGATGGCGCCGTCGTCAACGCCATCGCGTTCCGGGCGGCCGGAGCGCCGCTCGGCCAGGCGCTGGCGCAAAGCCGCGGGCAGCGGGTGCACGCGGCGGGGACGCTGAGTGTCGATCGCTGGAACGGTGCCGAGCGCGTGCAGTTCAAGCTCATCGACCTGGCGCCGGCCGACCCGGTCGGCGTCGTTCGCTAGATTTCCAATATCGCCGTACTAAAGATCGTCGGGCGTCAGACCAGTCCGCTTTCCAATGCGTGCAAGCATGCGAGGACCGATCTCGTCAGCATCATGAAACGCGAATACATAATCCGGCCACCCCGGTCGTTGGAGTGTGCGGTGTGATCCGGCTTGGCGTTTGATGGTCCAGCCGATCTGCAATAGAGCAGCGAGAACGAGGGTGGCCCTTCTTGCGGGCCAGTGGCTCACGCGGGCTCAAAAACGCCGGCGATTTCCCCCGGAAGGGCCTCGCCGTTCTCGTAGCGGTCGGCAATGACGCGTAGCGCAAGCGCTTTTACTTTTGCCAGGGCCTCGGCTTCACTGTTGCCATAGGTCAGAACGCCGGGCAGGGCCGGCACCTCGGCGATCCAGCGGCCGTCTTCTTCGCGCTCGCTCTCAATCCGCAACATGGATTTCTCCGGTTCCCAGCTGGAAAGGGTACAGCTTTGGAGCAATCCGATCAATTCCGTGAGATGACCATTCTTGTCGTGTCGTTTCACGCACATTTAGTGCGGCGGCGCCGATCGCTCGCCCAGCCGCGCCAGCGTCTCCGCGATCGGCGCAAGCGCGTCGCGCGCGGCCTCGCGGCTGCCCATGTCGATCACCAGCAGTGCGCCGACGATGCGCATGTCGATCTGCATGAAGGTCCCGGCATACTGCTCGTCGCCGCGCAACGCGTCGGGAGGATTCTTCTCGAACCGGTCGATGACGTCCTGCCAGGCCGCGCGAAAGCGATGCACCGCGGCGGCGGTCTCCTCGCGGCCGCGGGTCTCCAGGGTCTGGAGCGCGACGCGGTACTGCCCGGCGGCGTGTTCCACCGCGGTGTGAAAGTCTGCAAGATCGTCGGCGCGGCCCGCAACGGACAGCAGGAGGCACGACAGCAGAACGGCGGCCAGCGCGCCGCCGGATCGTCGGCAAAGATGACGGGCGAACGACATGGTTGCTCCGCTGCCTCGGGCAGGGCTATCTAGCCGTCGCAATGCTTGCAGAAAGATAAAGACCGATGTCGAAACTCCAGTTATCCGTCGCGGTCGGCAACTATGACCGCACCCGTCCGCTGGTCGACGGCGCCGTCCAGATCGACGGCGTCGATCCCGTCTATATGACGCTCTCGCCCGAGGAAATCTTCTTCCGCGCGTTCCGCAGCCAGGACTTCGACATCTGCGAATTGTCGATGTCGAGCACCACGGTGAAGACCGCCGACGGCAACTGCCCCTATGTCGGCGTGCCCGCCTTTGTCTCGCGCGCCTTCCGGCATAATTCGATCTGGGTGCGCACCGACCGCATCAAGAAGCCGGCCGATCTCAAGGGCAAGCGCGTCGGCCTGCCCGAATACCAGCTCACCGCCTGCGTGTGGGCACGCATCATCCTGGAGGACGACCACGGGGTGAAGCCCTCCGACATCACCTGGGTGCGCGGCGGCATCGAGGACCCGGGCCGGCCGGAGAAGATCACCATCAAGCTGCCGCCGGGCGTGCACATGGAGAACGCGCCTGAGGGCGCCACCATCTCCGGCATGCTGGAGCGCGGCGAGATCGACGGCTTCATCGCGCCGCGTGCGCCGACCTTCGCCGGCAAGCAGCCTTCGAATGTCGGCATGCTGTTTGCCGATCCGATCGCGGCCGGCAAGGACTATTTCAAGCGCACCGGCATCTTCCCGATCATGCATATCACCGGCATCCGCCGCACGTTGGTGGAGAAGCATCCCTGGCTGCCGGCGGCGGTGTTCAAGGCGTTCTCCGAGTCGAAGGCGAAATGCCTGGAGGCGCTGAAGGACACGGCAGCGACCAAGGTGACGCTGCCGTTCGTCGAGGATCAGCTTCGGCTCGCGCGCGAATTCATGGGCGAGGACTTCTGGTCCTACGGGCTGGCGCCGAACCGCAAGGGGCTGGAGACATTCCTGCGTTATCACCACAAGGACGGGCTGTCGTCGCGCCTCGTCGTGCCGGAGGAACTGTTCCATCCCTCGACCCACGAAAGCTTTGCGATCTAGCACGTCGCGCCATTACTCGATCACCTCGTCTGCGCGCGCCAGTACCGAATCCGGCACGGTTACGCCCAGCACCTTGGCGGTCTTGAGGTTGACGACCAGTTCGTACCGGGTCGGCTGCTCCACCGGCAGGTCGGTCGGCTTGGCGCCCTTCAGAATGCGATCGATGTAGAACGCGATGCGGCGGTAAAGGTCGGTTTGGTTGAAGGAATACGACATCAGGCCGCCCTCGCGGGCCAACGGGTAGACCCCGATGGGCGGCAGACGATGTTTCAGCGCCAGTTCGAGAGCGGGCTTGCGGGAGAGAGTCCCCTGCAGGTAGACGGCATCCGCCCGCTCTTTGATCATGGCCGCAAACGCCGCCTCGAACTCCTCCACGCCGCGCACCCTGATCGTCTGAATGGCAATGCCGAGCATGCGGCCGCCACTCTCGATGAGTTCGGCCAAAATTCGTGAGAATGGATCGGCCGCATTCGAGAGAACCGCCACGCGCCGCGTGGAAGGTACAATTTCGCGGATCAACTCAAGGGTTTTTGCTCCGGTTTCAGCGGAGGTGGCGGACAATCCGGTGATGTTGCCGCCCGGCCGGGCCAAGCTGGAGATGAGACCCGTCCCGACCGGATCGCCCGCCGTCATGACGATCGGAATTTCCGTTGTCGCCTGCCGGGCCGCGATGACGGCCGGGGTTTGCCGCGCAACGATGATGTCGACCTTGAGACGAACGAGATCGTCAGCCAGCGCGCGAAGCCGATCCGGCTGGCCATCGGCCGACCGGAACTCGAACGCAATATTTTGCCCCTCGATGTAGCCGTGCTCGCGTAAGCCTTGCCGGAGTGCGCTCCAAAACGGCTCTGGATTGGCGGGGATGAGGATGCCAATCCTTGGCAGCTTGGGCTGCTGGCCGCGCGCGGCGAGCGGCCACGCCGCTGCGCCGCCCAGAAGCGTGATGAACGCGCGCCGCTTCATGGATCTGACCGATGCGTGCTGGATTCCGGCTCTCGCTCGCTCCGCTCGCTCGGCCGGAATGACAGCGCGGAGATTGCAGCGCTGCTCTATTTCTTCTGTCCTTCCGTCCCGCGCATCATGGCGGCAGTGGCGACCGCCGAATAGCCGGGCTCGACCCGCACGTCGACCACCGCGACGTTGCCGGCCTCGACCGCGGCGATCGCCTTCTCGAACGTCGGCACCAGATCGGCCTTGTTCTTCACCGGATCAAAGCCGACCGCGCCCTGCGCCTTGGCCACGCCCGAGCAATCGATATCGGGCTCGGAGATGCGCTGGCCGATCCAGCGGTTCTCCACCGGACGGTTGCGGATGCGCGCGACCCGCTCCTGATGCAGTTCGTCGTTGAAGAACGAACGGTTGTTGCAGACCACGATCAGCAGCGGGATTTTGTAGTGCGCCGCGGTCCACACCGCGGTGTTGCCCATCATGAAATCGCCGTCGCCGCAGATGCCGATGACGAGCCGGCCCGAGCCCTTGAGCGCAAGCGCCGCGCCGACCGAATTGCCCGGTCCGCCGCCGACGCCGCCGCCGCCTTCCGAGCCGATATAGTCGAGCGGATGGCGGAACGGCCAGATCTTGCCGTCCCAGGACAGCGGGAGGTGGGTGAACGTCACCGCCTTCTCGCCCACCGCGTGCCGCAATCCGCGGCAAAGATCCTCGACCCGCAGAGGCCCCTCGGACGGCTGGTACTTCTCCGCCTTCGCGACCGCCGTGGGCTTGCGCGGCTTGGCGCCGCCAAGGGCTGCCAACAATTGCGGCACCGCGTCGTCGGGCGTCGTCGGCAGCAAGAGGTCGACCGGCGGCAGTGCCTCGTAATCCATGCTCCAGCCGCGGTGAATGTGGAAGTCCGCGCTCACGCTGATGATCCTGGTCTTCGGCACGTCGAAGCCGAAGGCGCCGCGCAGGATGCCGTTGAGATCGACGCAATCGAGCGCCAGGATCAGGTCGGCGGCCTTGAGCGCCTCGATCGCTTCCGGAACGAGCGCGTTGGAGGCCGGCGCCCCGGCGTGCTGGGGGTGATCGGTCGGAAAGCCGCAGCCGATCTTGAGGTCGGTGATCACCTTGGCGCCGATCGCCTCGGCGAGCGCGATGCGCGCCTCCCAGCCCTCGACGCTGCGCGAAACGCGGCCGACCAGCATCACCGGATGCTTGGCGGCCTTGAGCATGGCGGCCGCCTCCTTCACCAGCTCGGGCGACGCGCCCGGCGCGGCCGGGGGCATATAGCGCGCGACATCGATGGGCGCCAACGGCTCGGCGAGCTTGGCCTCCTGCATCTCGGCGTCGAGATTGATGTAGACCGGCCCCATCGGCGCGGTGTTGGCCATCCAGGTGGCCCGGATCAACGCCTCGCGCGCGGCGGCGGGGGAGGCGGGCTGGTCGTCCCACTTGGTGTAGTCGCGCACGATCGCGCCCTGGTCGCGCGCGGTATGGATCCAGTCGATCCAGGGGCGGCGCTTGGCGGCGTCGACCGGGCCGGTTGCACCGAGCACCACGATCGGCATGCGGTCGCACCAGGCGTTGAAGATCGCCATGGTGGCGTGGAACAGCCCGACGTTGGAATGCACCGCCGTCGCCATCGCCTTGCCGGTCACCTTGGCGTAGCCGTGGGCGATGGCGACCGCGGCCTCCTCGTGCAGACAGAGCAGCATCTGCGGCGTCTCGTTGCCGAGATAATTGACGATGGAGTCGTGCAGCCCGCGATAGCTCGCGCCGGGATTGAGCGCGATATAGGGAATCTCCAGCGCGCGCAGCGTGTCGGCGACCACGTCGCTGCCCCAGCCGGGCGCGTTCGAGGGCGACAGCTTGACCGGGCGGTCGAGCTCGCGCATCGACGGATGGGCAGCATACGCGGCGGCCGAGGCCGCCTTGGCCTTTGCAGTGCTCACGGGGATGATCCTTGGGTTCGGTGGGCCTTATTGGCCCCATAGAACCGGATCACAGGCCCTGGCGCAACCGTGCGAGCAGCTTCACGCCGGCATAGCCGTCGGCCGGCTGCATGCCGACCTTGCGCTGGAAATTTCGCACCGCGGTCATGGTGGCGCTGCCGACGCGGCCGTCGGCGCCGCCGGTATTGAAGCCGAGCACGGTCAGTCGCTGCTGGATTTCCTGCAACTCCGCAAGCGTCGGCGTGCGCTCCCCGCCGGGGAAGAGCTGCACGAGCGGTTCGCCCCCGGCGAGCCGGTCGCCGAGCAGCACGATCGCCAGCGTGTAGTTCATCGAGGGATTGTAGGAGCGCACCGCGTAGAAATTCGGACCGAGCAGAAAGCCCGGTCCGCCGCGCACCGGCACCCACAGCTTGGCGCTCGCCTTCGGATGCGGGAAGGCCTTGCCGTCCGCGCGCACGACGCCGGCCTTTTGCCATGCCTCGTAGCTGCGCGACGCGCCGCCCCCGCTCCCGCGCGCGCGCACCTCGTAGCCCCAGTGCTCGCTGCGCCGGTACTTGCCCCGCTCGACCAGGTAACGCGCAGAGCCCGCGAGCGCGTCATCGGGCGGGCCGAAGGGGGAGACGCGGCCGTCCTTGTCGTAGTCGACGCCGATGTTGAGCCAGACCTCCGGCATCCACTGCGTGTGGCCCATGGCGCCTGCCCAGGAGCCGCGCATCACGTCCGGCGTGCTCCAGCCGCGCTCGACGATGACCAGCGCATTGAGCAGTTCCTGCTCCCAATAGGCGCGCCGCCGCGGCTCACCCCAGGCGAGCGCAGCCAGCGACGGGAACACCGGGCGCATATGATTTTTCTGAACCAGCGGATCGCCATACGCGGATTCGATGCCCCAGAGCCCGACCAGGTCGGGGCCGCGGACGCCGTAGTCCTTTTCGATGCGCGCGAGCAGTTTGGCGTGTTCGGCGAATTTCTCCTTGCCCTCGGTCACGCGCCAGTCGGAGACGCGGCGGTTGAGGTATTGCCAAATCTGCTCGTTGAATTCGGGCTGCGATCGGTTGAGCTCGTAGACCGAGGTATCGGGCTTCATTCCGCCCATGACGCGGCTGTAGGTGGCATCCGAAATGCCGCGGGAGCGGGCTCGCGCGCGGAAGCCCTCGACCCATTGATCGAAGGACGGCTTGGCCTGCGCCCGATCGGGCGCAGCCCAGGCCGTTGCCATTGCGCCGGCGACCACCTGCAGGGAGGTCCGCCGGGAAATCCTGGAGGGTTCGCTCATATCGCCTCACCCGGGAACGAATCGATTAGCGGGCTCTAGCCTCCGTTTCGTACGGTTTTGCGGCAGCGCGGGCGGGTGCGGCTGGAAAGCGCAGGCAAAAGCCGGTATTCCTGTCCCACAGGAAGGCGGGACGGTCGGCCGAACGGTCTGAGTGGTTCCGGGGCGTTGGATGCCGAAGCTCATCATTTCCTATCGACGCTCGGACAGTAAGGACATTGCGGGCCGCATCCGGGACCGGCTGGTTGGGCACTATGGTGCCGAAACCGGCTCGGTCTACATGGATATCGACGACATCCCGCCCGGCACCGATTTTCGCAAGCACATCGACGCGGCCCTGGGCGAAGGCGACATCGTGGTCGCCATCGTCGGTCCCAAATGGCTCGGCCCCACCCGGGGCAAGCGTTTCAGGATCAACGACCCGAGCGACCCGGTGCGGGTGGAGATCGAGACCGCGCTCGAGCGAAATCTTACGATCGTTCCGGTCCTGGTCAATGGTGCGACCATGCCGTCGGCGGCCGACCTTCCCGGCACGATCAAAGACCTGGCCTACCGCAACGCCGTCACGGTCGACGGCGGGCAGGACTTTCACCTGCACATGAACCGCTTGATCGAGGGGTTGGACAGGTTGCGGCCGGTGTCGCGCATGCCGGGCGTGGCCGCGCTGCGCGGCAAGCGCATGCTGTTCGCGGCAGGGGCGGCGATCGCGACCGTGGGAGCGGCCATTCTGTTGTTCGTCTATCCATCCGCCTGGAGCCCCACGAAGCCGGTGCAACCGAAACAGGACATCGCCGCGGTGCCGGCCCCGGCCCCGGGCATCGGCGGTCTCGAGTACCCGGCGCCGACCGATCGGGCCTGGCCGGCTCCGTCCGACCGCAGCTATTGGATGGCCGATGACAACTCGGTCCTTTATCTCGAGGCGTCCGGCAGCGCACGGGAGTTCATATTCGCCGAGCCGACGCAGGACCTGATCAAGCTCGGAGCGCGCCCGGGCGACCTGCTGTTCGAAGGGCGCAAGGATGGCGCCCGTTATGAGGGCAAGGCCTATCACTATCTCGGCGCCTGCCGTGACCGCCGCGTCGTCTACGAGGTGAGCGGTCCGATCATCCAGGACCTGACCATCCAACTGGTCGGCAAGGTAGCGCGCATGGATCTGACCAGTTGCAAGCAGGCCCGCGCAGTCGACGATCAGCTCCTGTTCGACACCAAGACCACGGTCGTGAAGTTCAAGTACCGGAAATAGCCGCACGCTCCGTGCGCGGAGGCAGCGGGCGCTGCCTCACGCCGCGTCTATTCGGGCCGGACAATCAGAGCCGGGACCAGGGCGTGGCTCATTAGCGCGCAGCCAGAGCCTGATGGACGCAAGCTGGATGAAGGCGAGGTAATTCGCCGCGAGTTTGTCGTAACGCGTTGCGACCCGCCGACACTGCTCGATCTTGTTGAAGAACCGCCCGACCACATCGCGCGCACGATAGAGGTGGGGGCTGAACCAGATCGGTTCCGTCTCGGCGGAATATTCGCCCACGCGCCGTGGCTCGCTCACAAACGTCCTGATCCAATCAGCGGCGCTTTCAGGGGCATAGCCGACGTGGCGGGACCTGCTACTGGCCTCGTCTCGGTCGAAAGTGACCCATCTCGATATCAACGGCTAAAATTGCCGTAGTCCACAACACGGCTATTTTGCAACGATGTGGTAGGGTGTGGCCTTCGGTCTGAGGGAGGGCAGATGCGCCGCCGCGAATTCGTCTCGCTTCTCGGCGGTGTGGCGGCGGTCTGGCCGCTTGTGGCGCGCGCGCAGCAGTTACGCAAGCTGCCGACCATCGGGTTCCTCGGTACGGCTACGCCTTCCACCTGGAACCCATTGATCACTGCTTTTGTGCAACGGTTGCGCGAGCTCGGCTGGATCGAGGGGCGCACTGTCGCGATCGAGGTTCGCTGGGCGGAAGGACGCAGCGAGCGCTTCGCCGAGATCGCGGCCGAGTTCGTCCGGCTCAAGGTCGATGTCATCGTCACGACTGGAGGCGCGGTCCTCGCGGCAAAGCAGGCGACATCGCTCATCCCGATCGTGTTCGCGCTGGCGAACGACCCGGTTGGCATCGGCCTGGTCGCGAGCCTGGCGCGACCGGGCGGCAACGTCACCGGCCTGTCCGCCCAGACGACCGATCTTGCCGGCAAGCGCCTCGAATTCTTGCGCGAGGTTGTCCCAGGTCTGCGCCGCTTGGCGATCATGGCCAATGTCGGCTACCCCGCCACAGCGCTGGAGGTGGGCGAGGTTCAAGCAGCGGCCCGCACGCTCGGCCTCGACGTCACCACATTCGAAATCCGGCGAGCCGACGACATCGCGCCAGCCTTCGAGGCGCTCAAGGGCCGCGCGGAGGCGCTTTATGTCGCTGCCGACCCGCTCGTGTCCGCCAACCGGATTCGCATCAACACCCTCGCGCTCGGCGCGCGGCTGCCGACGATGCACGGTATTCGGGAATACGTCGAAGCGGGAGGTCTGATGTCGTATGGGCCAAGCTCCCCGGACCTGTTCCGGCGCGCCGGCGACTATGTGGACAAGATTCTACGCGGGGCGAAGCCGGCCGACTTGCCGGTCGAGCAGCCGACCAAGTTCGATCTGGTCGTCAACCTGATCACCGCCAAGGCGCTCGGCCTTGACGTGCCGCCACTGCTGCTCGCCCGCGCCGACGAGGTGATCGAGTGACAAGCATGTTGCTGCATCTGCTCACGGCCGGTTTGGCCCGGAAGGCGACCTGCCGGCCTTGGCATCAATGTCGGCTCATCGGGGCAAAGCTGAGTCTGCGCGGACGTTGCTGGAATCCCGGTTTTGGCCCATCAGCGACATCGGCAGCCTCTCGGCTACTGTCCCAGAAATCGCCCGCGCCCCCCTTCGGAATGTCAATTCAAGCCGTTACCATGCTTTGTCTTAGCCTCTGAGGGCGAGCATGCGCGCATCAGGCAGACGCTGGAGCCGGATGCTTCGGTCGTGAGTGACCCGGCGCCGTCCTACTCCGTTCGAACGTTGGAACCATACTTCTTTTTGAGTTTGGCAATATCGTCGGCGGAATCGACCCATTCTTCGCTAAAGCCGCAAGCGGCACAGAGATAGCGTGTTACCTTGACGGCACTAAAGATGGTTGCTCCAGCCGTAATATTGTTTCCCGCGCCAAAGCCGCGAACGTCACCGGGTATACGAAGGATTTCAGCCGAACGGCATTTTGCACATGTTTTCGAATTTCGCATGCCGGTCCTCTCCATCGATAGCGTGCGTCGCCTGGCCGACGAGAGATTTGCCGCCCGGACGAAGGACTCTAATCACCCGGATGCGACTACCGAATTTATGAGTACGCGCTCTAAACTAATCTAATCCTTGGCACGCTCGACGTAGGTGCCGTCGGCGGTCATGACCACGATCTTGGTCCCGACGCCGACGAACGGCGGCACCATGGTGCGCACGCCGTTGGAGAGCACCGCCGGCTTGTAGGAGGACGCGGCCGTCTGGCTCTTGATGCTCGGTTCGGTTTCCACCACCTCCAGGATCGTCTTCTGCGGCAGCTCGATCGAGACCGGCAGGCTCTCATAGACCGCGAGCTTCACCTTCATCTCCGGCGCCAGGTAGGGGGCCTGGTCGCCGACCAGGTCGGCCTGCAGGGTGACCTGGTCGTAGTTCTCGGTATTCATGAAATGGAAGCCGTCGGCGTCCTGATAGAGGAAGGTGTAGTCGTGGTCTTCCACATGCGCGCGCTCGACCTGTTCGGTGGTCTTGTAGCGCTGCTGGGTCTTTACGCCGTCGCTGATCCGGCGCATGTCGATCTGGGTGGTCGGCGTCCCCTTTCCGGGGTGAAAGCTCTCGGCGTTGAGGACCACATAGAGCTTGCCGTCCTCGAGCTCGACGATATTGCCCTTGCGGAGGGAACTGGCGATGACTTTCACGGTCGATCTGTCCTTGATTGGCGGCGGGCGGAGCACCTGCCCGAATGTCGGGCCGCACCATACTGATCCTGCGACCATTCGCCAGCGAATTTCGCTGGTGCGCTGAGGCCGGGGGAAGGGCCGCCGATGGCCGATCCGTCGCCGTTCTGGGCCCGCCATGCCGACCGGCGGCCGTTCCTCGTTATACGGGCACGGCTGGCGGCTGCGCTGCGCCAATTCTTCACTGATCTGGCGTTTATCGAGGTCGAATCCGCCGTTGTCGTGCGCTCGCCGGGCAACGAAACCCACCTCCATGCCTTCGCCACCGAGGTGGTGGCACCCGCGGGCACGCGTACGCCGGCCTATCTGCGAACCTCGCCGGAATTCGCCTGCAAGAAGCTCCTGGCGGCCGGCGAGCGGCGGATCTTCGAGTTCGCACGCTCCTTCCGCAACCGCGAGCGCGGCGCGCTTCACCACCCCGAATTCACGCTGCTCGAATGGTACCGGGCAGGGGAGCCCTACGAAGCGCTGATGGAGGACTGTGCCGCCATCCTGGCGCTGGCGGCGCGCACGGCGGGCGCCCAGCGGTTTGCGTTCCGCGAGGGCGCCATGGACCCGTTCGCCCCGCCCGAGCGGCTCACCGTCGCGGACGCCTTCGCGCGCCATGCCGACATCGATCTCATGGCGGTGCTGCCGCCGGTGGAGCCGGCGCGCTTTGCGGCGGCGGCGCAGGCTGCCGGCGTGCGCACCGCGCCCGGCGACAGCTGGGGCGACGTCTTCAGCCGCGTGCTGGTCGAGCGCATCGAGCCGATGCTCGGGCGCGAGCGCGTCACCATCCTCTACGAATACCCCGCCGTGCAGTCGCCGCTCGCGCGGCCGAAGGCGTCCGACCCGCGGCTCGCCGAGCGCTTCGAGCTCTATGCCTGCGGGGTCGAGCTGGCCAACGGCTTTGGCGAGCTCACCGACGCCGCCGAGCAGCGCAGGCGGCTCGACGCCGAAATGGCCGAGAAGGCGCGCCTCTACGGCGAGCGCTACCCGATCGACGAGGACTTTCTCGCCGCGCTCGCGCTCATGCCGCAGGCCAGCGGCATCGCGCTCGGTTTCGACCGCCTCGTCATGCTGGCGAGCGGCGCCACCCGCATCGACCAGGTGCTGTGGACGCCGATGCCGGAAATGTGAATGATCGGCGGTCGCGGTTCAGCAGGAAATCGCCGGGAAAGACAGCAGCATGCTCGCGCTCTACCACAACGATATGTCGCTCTGCGCGCAGAAGGTGCGGGTGTGCCTGGCGGAGAAGGGCCTCCCCTGGGAGAGCCGCCACCTGGTCCTGCGTTCGGCCGAGCACCAGCAGGACTGGTACCGCAAGCTCAACCGGCGCGCGGTGGTGCCCACGCTGATCGACGGCGACAAGGTCATTCCGGAGTCGAACGTGATCCTGGAATATCTGGAGGAGGCCTATCCGCAGCCCGCGCTCGCGCCGGCCGATCCTTACGGCCGTGCCAGGATGCGGCTGTGGACCAAGCAGCTCGACGAGGACGTCCATGACGCCTCGGCCGCCATTCTTTCGTTCGGCATCGCGTTCCGCCATCAGTACCTGGTGCGCGGGGAGGCCGGTTCGACGATGCTCGAAGCCGTCCCCAACGTGTTCAAGCGCGAACGCCGGCGCGACGTGATCGAGAAGGGGACCGGCTCCAGGCACTTCGCCATCGCGGTGGAGCGCATGGTGCTGCTCCTCGACGAGATGGAGGAGGCGCTCGGCGGGCAGCGCTGGCTCGCCGGCGACAACTATACTTTGGCGGATGTCGCATTCACGCCCTACCTGGCGCGGCTCGAGCATCTCGGCATCCTGGGGATGGTCGGCGAGCGAGGACGGGTCGCGGACTGGTACCGCCGCTGCAAGGCGCGGCCGAGCTTTAACGACGCGATCGTGAAATGGGAGAATGCCGATTACCTGACCCTGATGAAGGAACGGGGCGCCGAATCATGGCCCGGAGTTCAGGGCATCGTTCAAACAATCCGGGCATGATTGATTTTTCATGCTCTATCGGGGCTAATCGCATCAGCAATCTGCAACCGGTGACAAGGACATCCCATGCCAGAATTCCGTAGATGCCGGCGCCTTGTGCTCGCTGCCGTGGCCGCCGTCGCGCTCGTACAGCCCGCGGCGGGCCAAGGCTATCCGACGCAGAATATCACCTTCGTCGTCGCCTTTCCGGCGGGCGGCCTCGCCGACGTGATCGCCCGCATGGTCGGGCAGAAACTCACCGAGCGCCTCGGACGCACGGTGGTGGTGGAGAACCGCGGCGGGGCCGGCGGCAATCTCGCCGCCAGGGCGGTGAGCGCGGCCGCACCCGACGGTTACACCGTCCTCGCAACCACCACGGCGCTCGCCGTCAACGAGACCGCGTCCAAGAACAAGGGATTTTCGGTCAACGATCTGCGCGCGGTCGCGGTCGTGGCCATCAGCCCGGATGTGTTTGCGATCCATCCGAGCAACCCGGCCAAGAATCTCAAGGAGTTCGTCGCCAACGCGCGCGAGCGGAGCTTCACGTTTGGCAGCGCCGGGATCGGAACGGGGCCGCAGATCGGCGCGGAATATTTCTTCCGCGAGATCGCCAAGGTGAGGGCGGTTCAGGTGCCGTTCACGGGCGGTGCGCCTGCCATCCAAGCCGCGATCGGCAATCATGTGGACGCGGTCGTTCTCACGCTCCCGCCGGTGGTGTCGCCGATCACGCAAGGGCTGCTGCGCGGCATCGGGCTTGCCAGTCCGGCCCGCAGCAGCGCCGTGCCGGACGTGCCGACCTATGGCGAGATGGGCTTCCCCAATGTCTATTCGGCATCGTGGGTCGGCTTCTTCGCGCCAGCCAAGACGCCGGACGCGGTGGTGGACAAGCTCAATGGCGAGATCAATCAGATCATGAAGGAAGCCGACGTGCTGGCGAAGCTCAAGAGCCTCGGCTTCGAACCGATCGTCAAGACGCTTCCCGAGACCGTGGACTACGTCAAGAGCGAGGTCGACAACTGGGGCAAGATGGTCCGCGCGGTCGGGTTTGCGAACTAGGGCATCGGATTTTCATGTGAATCCATATCCAGCGGCGTCGAAGTAGTTTTGGCATTCTGCGGGGGAGAACCGCTTTTCTCCGCCCGTGACTAGGGCCACGACCGTTCCCGGTCGCGGCCCTTTCGCTTGACGGGCTGTGCCAGAGTTGATATTTAAGAAATTACTTAAATTACTTTGGATAAGAAAACGTGCTTGTTTCTCAGGAACTTACTCAGACCTTCGCGGCGCTCGGCGATCCGACTCGGTTTGCGATTCTGAGCAAGCTGGCGACCGACGGCGACATGACGGTCCAGGAAATCGCACAACCCTTCGCCATGAGCCTGCCGGCCGTATCGCAGCACCTGAAGGTCTTGGAGCGCGCCGGGCTTATCTCCCGCCGACGCGAAGGCCAGCGGCGCCCGTGCCACCTGCGTGTCGAGCGTCTGGCGGAAGCCGCCCGTTGGTTCGAACACACCCGACAGGCGTGGCAAGCGCGCCTCGATCGTCTCGAACGCTTCCTCGCAAGCGTCGAATCCTCGCAACCAAACGAAACGAAAGGTGACACCAGTGGCATCCCATGACTCCCGTACGACGTGGGCGCCCGAGCGCGAAATCGTGTTGTGTCGCGTGATCGCCGCACCGCGCGAACGCGTGTTCATGGCCTGGACCGATCCCAAGCAGATCGTGCAGTGGTTCGGACCGGATGGATTCAAAGTGGAGAATCTGGAGTGCGACATCCGCCCGGGCGGCCGCTGGCGCTTCGTCTACACCGGCCCTGACGGAACGAAATACGACAACCGTATGGTCTTCTTGCGCGTGGAGGCGCCGCGGCTGATCGAAATCGAGCACGGACATGATAAGGATGACGATCCGGCCCGCTTTCACGTCACGGTGACATTCGACGAGCAGAGCGACGGCAAGTGTGTGCTCACCATGCGCCAGCTGCATCCGACTAAGGAGCAGCGTGACGCCGGTATTGGATTCGGCGCGGTCGAGCTCGGCTATCAGACCCTCGGCAAACTGGCCAAGCATGTCGGCGCGAATTGATCGTGCTCATCGCGTCCGGCGTTGCGCGCACCGTTGATGACCTGGTGGCCCGATTCTAACATTCGCATCCCAGTTCGGCGGATTGTTTTGCGACTGTTAGAATCAAATCTCCACTAGTGACCGCCTTGCGGTCTAATCGGCATCGACTACTTCGTTTACCCCGAACCGCCAACACAACAGCCAACAGGCGGCTACTTCCGCCCATGGCGACGCGCTAAAACTTAGCCAAGCACTATCTGCCCGGCAGCCTGCAACGATCCAAGGCCGCGCTAGCCGAAGTGACGGCCGCCTTGCTGTCGCGCACTACGCCAATGACAAGCGCCGGGACACGATTCTGCAGAAACAGCAGTGTCCCGTTCCAAATCCGCGCTCACGCGTGTAGCGTGTTTCGATCTGCGTTCGGCGCGTAGTTCTGGAGGACGAGTCCATGAGGCGGCGCGAATTCATGACCTTGGTCGGCGGCGCGTCGGTTGCTTGGCCCTCGGTCTTGCGCGCGCAGCCGAACGACCGTGTGCGGCGCGTCGGCATCCTGATGGCACTGCCGGAGAGCGATCCGCAGGCGAAAGCCTGGCTCGCGGCACTTCGCCAGGGGCTCGAAAAGCGCGGATGGTCGCAGGGGCGCAATCTTCACGTCGACGCTCGCTTCGCAGCCGCGCGTGGGGAGCGCATTCCGGCGCTTGCGAAAGAGCTTGTCACGCTGCAACCCGATGTGATTCTCGCCCAGACGACCGCGGTCGCTGCCGCGCTGCAGCGGGAAAGCCGCACGATCCCGATCGTATTCGTCCATGTCTCCGATCCGATCGGCGCACGCCTCGTGGACGGCTTGGCCCGGCCGGGCGGCAATCTCACCGGCGTGCTGCACTACGAGGCAGGCATCGTCGGCAAGTGGCTCGCGATGCTCAAGGAGATCGCGCCGCGCCTGGCGCGCGCCGCGCTGCTGGCTAACCCGAAGACGACCGCCTATGACTATTTTCTGCGATCCGCGCAAGCGGCGGCACCGGCGCTCGCGATCGAGCTGATGCCCAGCCGCATCGAAACCGCTGCCGACATCGAGCATGCCGTCGGGTCGTTCGCGAGCGCGCCCGACAGCGGCCTTGTCCTGCCGCCGGATGCTACCACGATCCTGCATCGTGATCTTATCGTCGCCCTCGCGGCCCGGCACCGGCTGCCTGCGGTCTACGCGCTCCAGGTTTTCGTCACGGCCGGGGGTCTCATGTCCTATGGGACCGACCAGGACTCGATGTTTCGGTTGGCCGCATCCTATGTCGACCGCATCCTGCGTGGCGACAAGCCCGCCGACCTTCCGGTGCAGGCGCCGACCCGGTATGAAACGGCCATCAACCTGAAGGCCGCGCGGGCGCTCGGTCTCACCGTGCCGCCGGCTCTGCTGGTCGCGGCCGATGAGGTTATCGAATGAGTCCGGCACATTGCCGCGCCGCCATGTGATATGGTTTGAGTTCCATGAATGGGCGGCGGCTGCATGAGGCGGCGCGATTTCATCCTGACGGCGGTGTTCGGCGGTGCGGCGGCCGCCCGGTCGCCGTCGCTGAGCGCACAGGAACGTACCGCGCGTATCGGCATCCTCCTCAATGGAAGCGCCGTGCCGCCGCGCGACCTCGACATTGCGCGTGAGCTGGCGCGGATCGGCTATGTCGAGGGGCGCAACGTCGGTTATGAGGTTC
The DNA here is from genome assembly GCA_963755305.1 of uncultured Alphaproteobacteria bacterium. Lineage (GTDB taxonomy): Bacteria > Pseudomonadota > Alphaproteobacteria > Rhizobiales > Xanthobacteraceae > VAZQ01. The sequence goes on from CAVWJL010000004.1 coordinate 435,391, forward strand.
GCGCCGCCGCCGGCGACTTGAGCCGGCTGCCGGAGCGAGCGCGCGAACTGGTGGCGACCACGCCGGACGTGCTCGTCGGGTCGGGAACGCAAGCCGCCACCGCTTTGTTCGGTGCAACGCGCAGCATTCCGATCGTGATGACGGCAGTCGGCGACCCTATCGCGGTCGGTCTCACCGGGAGCATCTCGCGCCCGACCAACAACGTGACCGGGTTTACCATTTCCAGTCTGTCGCTGGCGGCCAAGCGGCTCGAGCTGTTGCACGGCATCGTGCCTGCGCTGCGCAAGGTGGCCTATTTGTGGGTGCCGGGGAACCCGCTGGCGGCCTTGTTCGAATCACACGTACGCAAGGCCGCAGACGTGCTCGGCATCAGGCTGGTGTCGCTCGCCCTGACCTCGCACGCGGACATTACCCTCGCTTTTGCGCGTGCCGGCGAGGAGCAGGCGACGGCCGTGCTGGTTGAAAGCGACCCGCTGACCCTGCGCTTCAGCGGGTCCATCGTCGACGAATGTCTGGTGCGTCACCTGCCCGCCATGCACAGCTGGCCGATCGAAGTGCGCAACGGCGCGCTCGTATCCTATGGCCCCGCGGCGATCGAGAACTATCCGCGCGCGGCCATCTACATCGACCGGATCTTGAAGGGCGCCAAGGTCGCCGAACTGCCGTTCGAGGAGCCGACCCAGATCAAGCTGGTGATCAATCTTCGCACCGCGCGCTCGATCAGGATCACCTTCCCACCCACCGTGCTCGCGCTCGCCGACGAAGTGGTCGAATGAAGCGACGAAAGGTCCGCCGCTCCCGGCCGTCTCCGCTTGCGGGCGACGACGGGAGAGGCCGGCAGGCGCCGCTCGCCAGACCTCCTACTCGCCAGGCCTGCTAGCGGGTCAGGTCGACGTTCAGGATCGACGTCTTGCCTGCTTTGGTGGCCGCGAGCGCAGCTTGCAGCGCGCCCTTGAGCTCGTCGGCCTTCGACACGCGCTGGCCGTGGAAGCCGAAATGGCTGCCGAGCTTTTCGTAGTCGGGCCCTTCGATCGTCACGCCGTAGTGCATGTTCTTGCTGTCGGAGGCGCCATCGGGATAGTGGTGCACGTGGCCCTTGCGCATCGCCTCGTACTTCTTGTTGTTCATGACGATGATGACGATCGGAAGCTCATGGCGCTGGGAGGCGCCGAGCGCCTGCACGATCGGATTGTACAGGAACGACCCGTCGCCGACGATGAGCACCACCGGCCGTTCGCGCGCCGCGAGCTTGATGCCGAGCGCGGTGCCGATCCCCTGGCCGAGCCCGCCCGAGCCGCGGAAGAAGCTCTGCGGCTTGGTCTGCGGCAGGTGCTGACGCAGCAGCCCCGAGTGGGTGATGGTCTCGTCCACGTAGATGGTGTCGGACGGCATCGCCTCGCCGAGCGCGCCGAGCAGCAGGAGCGGGTCGATCGCGCTGCCGTTCTTGGCGTTGTCGCGTTCGGCCTTCAGGCCGGCGACATATTTTTCGTGCTCGGCGCTCCAGCGCTTGCGCCGCGCCTCCACCGCCTGCGCGTCCGGCTTGCCCGTGCGCGCGGCCTGCGCCAGCAGCTTGAGCGATTGCGCGATGTCGCCTTCGAGATAGGTATCGACGTGCAGATTCTGATAGACCATGTGGCCCTTGAGCGGGTTCTCATGGATGGCGACGATCTTGCCGCTGGTCGGACGCCGGTGCGCCGGATACCAGGGCGCGCGCCCGCCCACGAGCAGGACGAGGTCGGCTTCCTGCACCGGCTTGTAGTTGCTGACGCCGAGATAGAGCGGGTGATCGGTCGGGAAATTGGCGTAGGCATTGACCCGCCCGTTGATCACGGGAATGGCGAGCAGATCGGCCAGTTCGACCAGCGCGGTGAACGCCTTGGGGTCGCGCCCGGACGTCTCGGTCACGATCACCGGGCTCTTCGCGCTCAGCAGCAGCTTGGCGACCTGCTCGACGTCCTCGGCATTGGCCCGCACGGTCGGCGCCGGCGGCACCTCGCGTGCCGCGGTCGGCGGCGTCCAGTCGTGCAGCATGTGCTCGAGCGCGACGTTGAGGTAGATCGGGCCCTTGGGCGTGCGCTGCGCCATCTCGCCGGCGCGAATGACGCTCTCATAAAGCGTATGCGGGCTGGTCACCGCGCGTGCCCATTTGGCGACCGGTTCGACGAAGCGCTCGATGCCGCCGACGGTCAGCCCGCCGTACCATTGCTGCTCGATGTCGAGATCGGGGTCCTCTCCCAGCGTCTGGGATTCGCCCGACATGACGACCATGGGGATCTCGTTCTGCAGGGCGCCGTGCACGCCCATGCTTCCCTGCAGCATGCCGACGCCGGCATGCAGCAGCACGGCCTGCGGGCGGCCGGTCATGAGCGTGTAGCCGGTCGCCATGTTGACGGCGAGCGTCTCGTGCCAGGACTCGACGAAAGCCGGCCCGGGCTTGTTGTCGAGCTTGGCCCGCGCCAGCGCCTCCCAGATCGGCGACCATTCCGAGCCCGGCGAGGACATGATGTAATCGATCTTGAGCTTGCGAAATGCCTCCAGGATCGCTTCCCCGCCGTCGACATAGTTTTTCATCGTTTCCTCGCCCAAATTGATAGCCGTCCGGCCGGAGCCAACACTTTCTCGCCGTTTTGCACAACGCGGCAGAGGGCATGTCTGCCCCGCTGCCTCGCCCCGGATGTCGGGGGCAGGGTTGATCGAAATATTGTTCCCGATCAAGGGCCATTATGCCGGTTGATTGACTTTTTGCCGGCGGCGACCGATCAACCCGGCGCGTTTCCACGGTCCATCCGACTCGGGATTTTGCCTATGATTCCAGCACGCACCGCGCGACCGGTCCGCAAGCCGCTGCGCACGCCCGACGACCTGATCGCCGCCGGGCTGAGCGGCGCCGAACGGCGCGCCGGGCTCGAACGGGTGGCGGCGCGCTACGCGCTCGCGATCACCGCCGACGTTGCCGGCCTCATCGATCCGGCCGATCCGCACGACCCGATCGCACGGCAGTTCGTTCCCGCTCCGGCGGAGCTTGCCGCACGGCCGGAGGAACTCGTCGATCCGATCGGGGACGACGCGCACAGCCCGGTCGAAGGCATCGTGCATCGCTATCCCGACCGGGTGCTGCTCAAGCCGGTGCATGTCTGCGCGGTCTACTGCCGCTTCTGCTTCCGCCGCGAGATGGTGGGGCGGCGGCGCTCGCTTTCGCCCGCGGCGCTCGAAACCGCGCTTGCCTATATCCGCGCGCATTCCGAAATCTGGGAAGTGATCCTCACCGGCGGCGATCCGCTCGTGCTGTCGCCGCGCCGGCTGCGCGCGATCGTGCAGCAGCTTGCCGCGATCGCGCATGTGAAGGTGATTCGCGTGCATTCCCGCGTGCCGGTGGTCGAGCCGGACCGGGTCACGCCTGCGCTGGTGCGCGCGATGAAGGCGCGCGGAAAGGCGACCTATCTGGTGCTGCACGCCAACCATGCGCGCGAATTGAGCGCCAATGCGCGCGCGGCCTGCGCGCGCGTCGTCGATGCGGGCATTCCGATGCTATGCCAGAGCGTGCTGCTGCGCGGCGTCAACGACGATCCGGCAGCGCTCGGCGACTTGCTGCGCACTTTGGTCGAGTGCCGGATCAAGCCCTATTACCTGCACCATGGCGACCTCGCGCCGGGCACCGCGCATTGGCGGACCACGATCGAGGAGGGGCAGGCGCTGATGCGCGCGCTGCGCGGGCGGCTGTCGGGGCTTTGCCAGCCGACCTATGTGCTCGACATCCCGGGCGGCCACGGAAAGTCGCCGGTCGGGCCGAACTATCTTGCGCGCGTAGGCGGGGACGGCGCGCCGGCGCGCTACGAGGTCGAGGATTACCGCGGCTGCCGGCACAGCTATCCGCCGCCGGGACCGGCGACGCGCCGAAAAGCCGAGCCCGCGCTTTAACGCGGCCGTCGCAGCCTTCACCACCGGCCGCGGCACCACATTTCGCAGGTCGAGCGCCGCCATACGTTGTAGAACACGGCGTCGACGCACTGTCCGTTCCAGTCGCCGGCGACGAGCCTGATGCGTTCGCCCGCGGCCCAGCGATAGCAGGCGTCGGTCTTGGCCACGAAGCGGCGGCCGTTGATGATGAAATTGCCGCTGCCGGGCGGCTGCACCACTTCGATCACGTGGCGCTCGGGCGGCAGGTAGAAGTGTTGCCGATAGTAATGGCGCCGCACGGGCGGGCCTTCGTCGGCCGAGGTCGCGGCTGGAACCAACAAGGCCGCCGCAAGAACAAGACCCACCAGACGCAACATGCTCGCCTCCCGGCACCGATGCTGGCAGGATAAAGACCATCGCCGCCGATGCCAATGGAGGAGCGGCGGTCGCCGGGTGTGGCCAAGGCGGCATCGAACAGCCCGGCGTGCGGCTTTATTGCCGGGCAGCTTTGCGGTAGCGGAGGGGCCCTCACTGGCATTTGACTTGCATGACACCGGTCTTCTCAAAGAAACGTTCCGCAGTCCGACGGAGAAGCGCATGAGAAGGTTGCGGCCCGCAGTGGCCCTGAGCGTCATGGGCGTCGTGCTGCTGTGCCCGGCGATGGCAGCGGCGCAGGAACGCAATGGGCAGGACCGGCCCGCGCTGGTCGACGACCGCCCGGTGCCGGAGGTGTTGGGCGTGTGGCGCTCGCAGGGCTACGGCTACATCGCCCGCATCACGCGGGAAGGGATACGGCTCTATCACGTGGCCGGAAGCCATTGTTATTCCGACACCAGGACCCGCGACGACACCGACGACGTGTTTTCGTTCTACCGTTCGCTGGGCGCCGACCGCATCGCCTTTTCCGGCACGCCCGGACAGACCCGCTTCGTATTCGACCGGCTGCCGGCGCTGCCGCCGGCGTGCTCCAACGGGACGCCATGGTCGCGGCCCCGCATCGCCGCCCTGGTGGCCGCGACTTTCGCCGATCTCTATCCGTCGTTCGCAGAGCGCAAGATCGATTGGCCCGCGCGGGTGGCGGCGGCCGAGCCCTCGTTCGCCAGGATATCGAGCGATGCGGCGCTCTACGATGCCATCGTGAGCCTGCTGGCGGGCGTGGAAGATCCGCACGTCGAGCTGCATGCGACGGTGGGAGGCGCCGAGCGCAGCTTCGAGCCCGGCGACGGGATCACGCTCCCGCGCGTGCGCAGCGCCGGCGAGCAGGAGTGGCAGCGCGCCTATCGCCGCGGCATCCTCGACACCATCCTGCAGGGAAAGGGTCACCAGACCGGAAACGACCGCGTCTTGTGGGGGCGGGTGGGCGACATCGGCTATGTCAACTTCCTGGGTATGGGGCGCTTCTCGGCGAACGGGTCGTGGGGCAATATCGCTCCGCTCGATGCGGTGCTCGACGAGGCCCTGACTGCCTTCGCCGGGGCGCGCGCGGTGATCGTCGATATCAGCAACAATCGCGGCGGCGGCGACCGCATCGCCCAGCACATTGCCGGGCGCTTTACCGACAGCCGCCGGCTCGCCTACACCAAGATCGGTTTCGGCGCCAAGGACATCGAGCCGCAGCCGTTCTATGCCGAGCCGTCCCCGCGCGTGCGCTACGTCGGCCCGGTCTACCTGCTTACCAGCGACATCACGCTCAGCGCCGCGGAGGTGTTCGGCCTCTACATGCGGGCGCTGCCGAACGTGATCCAGGTCGGCGACACCACCCGCGGCGCGTTCTCCGACGTGATCGACAAGCCGTTGCCGAACGGCTGGTCGCTCGACATTTCGGCTGAGGTCTACCGCGACCCGGAGGGGCATTCCTACGAGGCGCGCGGATTGCCGCCGAAACTCAAGCGCGAGGTGTTTCCGGCCAACGATCTGTTCGGCGGACATACGCGCGCGGTCCTGGCGCTGATCGACGAGATCAGGCGCGGCGGTCCTGCGAAGGATTAGGACCCGGCGCGCCGCGATTTTCTCGCTGTCATCGCCGCGAAAGCGGCGATCCAGTATTCCAGAGAACTATGGCGCCCGGTTGAGCGTGACCTGAGATTCCGTGGGTGCTGGATGCCCGCTTGCGCGGGCATGACAGCGCAGAAATTGGCGTGGGTCGCTCTGCCGACGGGCGAGCGGGAGGAATGCCGATGCGAAAGGCCATGCTGATCCTCGCGGCGGTCGTCATGGGCGCGGCATGCTGGTGGCTTGCCGCCGCGCTGAAGGGCCGCGATACGCCCGCGCTCGCGGACATTCAGGGCGTCTGGAAATCCCGCGGCTACGGTTATGTGCTAAAGGTCGGTGCCGACGGCGCCGAGCTGTTTCACGCCGCCGGCGAATTTTGTTATGCCGCCCCGGAATCGAACGTCGATCAAGTCCTGGGATCGTATCGGCCCTGGGGGGCCGGAGCGATCGCGTTCTCGGTCGAGCCGGCAGACACCCAGTATGTGTTCGACCGGCTCCCCGACCTGCCTAATGCATGCACCGACGTCACGCCCTGGCGGCAGCCGCGCATCGCGGCGCTGGTGGCGGCGACCATGGCCGACCTCTATCCGTCGTTTCAGCGGCGCGGGATCGATTGGCCTGCGCGGGTAGCGGCGGCGGAAAGCTCCTTCGCGACGATCGGCGATGACGCGGCCCTGTTCACGGCGCTCAAGAGCCTGCTGGCCGGAATCGAGGATCCGCATCTGGAACTGCATGGCGATGTGGATGGCAAAAAAGTCGCCTTCACGCCGGGCGAAGGCCCGACCCTGACGCGCGCATTCGCGGCGCTGGGCGGCAAGGCGCTCCCCAGGTCGGAGTGGATCACCGGCTACCGGCGCGGCATCCTGCGCACGGTGCTCGCAGGCGGCGGCCGTCAGCGGCTAAAGGATCAGCTGATCTGGGGGCGCGTCGGCGACATCGGCTATCTCAACCTGACCAGCATGGAAGGCCTGGCGGTCTGGTCCTGGCGCAACGACAAGACCGTGGCCGACGCGGCGCTGGACGAAGCCATCGCCGCCTTCGCGGGGACGCGCGCGCTTGTTCTCGACGTGACGTACAACCTCGGCGGCTATGACAGCGTGTCGCGCCACATCGCAGGACGTTTCGCCGATCGCCGCCGGCTCGCCTACACCAAGGTGGCATACGGGGCGCGCGACGTGCCGCCCCAGCCGTTCTACGTCGAGCCGTCGGACCGCGCGCGCTATCTCGGGCCGGTGTATCTCCTCACCAGCGACGTGACCGTGAGCGCGGGCGAAACCTTCGTGCTGTTCATGCGCGCGTTGCCGAACGTGGTCCATGTCGGCGGCACGACCCGCGGCGCGCTCTCCGACATGACCGAAAAGCCGCTGCCCAACGGCTGGCGGCTCAACCTGCCGGCCGAGGTCTATCTCGATCCGGAGGGGAGGAACTTCGAGGTGGAGGGAATCCCGCCGCAGGTGAAGCGCGAGGTGTTTCCGCCGGACGATCTCGCGGGCGGCCACGCGCGCGCGGTGCTCGCTTTGATGGAGGACATCCGCCGCGGGACGGTGGTGCCCAAGGCTGCGCGGGCGCTGAGCTGGCGAACTCTCAGAAGGAGTGGAGCCGCCGAAGGCATGGCGCGCCGGTCAGAACAAAACTGCGAAAGCGTATGTTATTGAAATTGTGATATAATTTATGGAATGCCTGATGCGGAATTCGCAGCTCCTATCGAAGGTTCGAATCCCTCCACTCCGCCACACACATGAAATGGCAATACCGGGCGCGCGGCGGGTTCCGCGACGAGTGGGCGTCGGTTCACCAGACGTGCAGACAGTAAATTGGCGGGAGTGCGGTCATGGAGCGGCGCTCGCGAAGGCTTTCTTCGCTGCGCGCAGCGATCGGAAGCCACCGCTCGGCTTGGGTCGGTAAGAAGCATATGTGGTGGTACTTACTGCTCGGCAGGACGAAAGGCCCATCGCGATCGAGCGGCGCGTCGATCGCCTCAAACAGGTGTCCGCTGCAAAACGTCCCTGGCACGTCAAGGAGCACAGCTAAGGCCACTGGACCTGGATCATACTCAAACTGCCGCCGCTCGAATTGATCGATGGCGGCTTGGTGCAGTCCGGCTGCCTATCACGTAGTCCGAATATCCCTCACACACATCGGCCAATGCGGAAGCAATATCAGATTTTGCGCTGTTGTTAGGCTCAACAAGAGGCAAGCGAACCCGCGACGACATGAGTTTCAGCAAACTCAGCGCGTATTTGACCGGTGCTGGATTGGATTCGCTGAACAATGCGATGGTCAATTTCATGGCGGCAACTGCGAAGCGCTGAGCCGGACCGATTTGGCCCTCGCTTAAACGTCAAGTACATGCTGCGGCACAGGCCCGGTACGAGGTTCGATGTAACCGAAATGCAGCCATTGCCGCCTTGAGCAAGGAAACCCAGAGCGGTTGCGTCATCGCCCGACAGCAGTCGAAAGTCTCGGCCTAACAGCGCTCTCAATCGCAGCGGTCGCGTGACGTCGCCCGTTGCGTCTTTGAGCCCAATGAATTGTCGGTTTTCGGCCAGACGGGCGATCGTGGCATCGGCGAGGCCGCAAACCGTGCGCGACGGAACGTCGTAAAGGATGATCGGAAGACCAGTCGAATCGGAAATCGCACAAAAGTGAGCGTACATGCCGGCCTGGATCGGCTTGTTGTAGTACGGCACGACTGACAAGATGGCGTCGGCACCGGCAGCCTCGGCATCTTTGGCCAATTCAATGGCCTGGCTCGTCGAGTTTGATCCGGCGCCGGCGATAACTGGTACGCGACCTGCGCGACATTGACGGCAATGCGGACGATCTGATCGTGCTCGGCGCGGCTCAAGGTAGGCGCTTCACCGGTCGTCCCACAAACAACCAATGCGGTGGCCCCTTCGTGAATTTGCCTGTCGCAGAATCGCTCAAGAGCTGGACTGTCGACCGCTCCATTCTCGTCGAACGGTGTCGGTACCGCGGGTGCAAAGCCCGACAATCTCGAGACGTGGCGTCCTAGGATGTGGCATGACATGTCTCACGCGGCGATGGTTTGTTGGCTTGCGTCAAGCCGCCGCGCCGAAACGGCAAGTCCGTGCGCACAGCGGGTCCCAGCCTCGACCCGGAATCCTAGCCTTTCAAGGATTGATCCAAGTTTTCGGCGGCCCGCGCGTTCGCGGGAATCAATCGATATGACCAGAACACCTGTCGGAGCCAGAAAATGCACGAGCCAATCCAACGTGGCTTCGAGCGCCTTGATTGAGTGCAGGGACCACTCGACGAAGGCTACGTCGTGCTGACCGCGAGGGAGACCGCAGGTAGCGGTTGTCACGACGCGATTGTATCCGAGGCGATGCAGCACAAACATTTGGTGAGCAGCCTTGGAGCCGGACACGATGATTCGATGAAGCTTGGAACACCGGGCAAGCTCGATCATCGTCTCGGCGATTTCTTCGCCCGCGGCTGTGGTTTTGAGTTGTCTCATGATCGGCCTCCAATCAGATCGACGATTTGAATGGAATTGGGGGAAAGTGAAGCTATGCGACTCGTTGAAGTGGGGCCTGCGCATTTACCGGAGGGCGTTGGCGTGGTTTGGCGCTCATATCCAATTCGATAACACCAGGCACTCTGATCACGGCCTGTGGCCGGCTTCCATTTTCGAACATTGCGAACTTCAGTGCTTCAACGCGATTAACGAAGAGGCCACCATGAAGACCGCTTTGATCCTGAACGACCCAATTACCGCGGCTGTCTTTGCCGATGAGGAAGAGAGGAGATTGCGAGTTGCTCGAACTAAGAGGTTCACCTTTGTTCATGGCACATGTCCTTTTGTGTTGATCATGGAGAGGTTGTCATCGGGATCTCATAGGCCGCAGTTTCCAATCGTCCTTGCAAATGGAAGACAGATTGTTGATGCGGCAATAAGCTATTGAGGTTGCGATAACCGTGGTCTCAGCGACGAAGCTCATCAGAGTTGCTCCTTCACCGGGTACGAGGGGCGCGCTCGTCCTGCTCGGGTTGCCCCGATACGCGCTGTCTTCATCGGCAATTGTGGTGAGCTTGCACCAGCCGGCGACAACGTTGGATTTCTTCCTGGGCTTTGCGCATTCTTGCCTCGGCTAGAACGTCGAGTCCGTGCAGGAAACGCTGGTGCAGAGCATGGAGCTTCGGCGCGACCATCTCAGCGAAACGCGCAGTCAGCGGCGCGGCTTGCAGAATCAGGGCGGTCATCGAAGTTTCTCCTGATATTGTAGTCTTGCAGAAACTCTTCCCGGGTCGGTCCTCGTAGCGTCCGCAGCGATTGTTTGGATGTTGCTGCCTCCGCATCGGTTACTTGACCCGTGCCGCCAATGTGCTCATCCGCGCATATGGATTCGAGAGAGAACGGGGCCCAATCTCATAAGTACCGTATAAAGATCGCTCCAGGGGTGCGTTAAGGAGAAAGCAGGCGGCGGCTTATGCCGCCGATCGCTGACAATCCGCATTACGCATGGGCGCGGCAGTTCAATGCGGCCTGCGGAACCTCTTCGCGCTTGAGGCCGCGCTCGGCGAGCTGTGCATCGGTCAACTGCGACAGCACCTGGATGGGCGCGCCCGAGTCGGGAGTTGGAGCTGATTCATGAACAATCATCCGCTCGAGATTTGGTCGAAGTCGAAAGACCGCGCGCTTTGCTACGCGACCCGCCGAAGAGAAACTGGCGCGTCGGCCGCGGAGCGGTGGCCTGCGCAGGGGTTGGCGCCCATGTCCAATTCGAGAATGCCGGGCACCATGATCACGGCTTGTGGACGGTTTCCATTCTCGAACATCGCGAATTTCAGCGCTTCGGCGCGGTCGACAAAGAGGCCGCCACGAAGGCCGTCTTGGTCCTGGACGACCCAATTGCCGTGGCTGTCTTGGCCGACCAGGAAAAGAGGTGAATTCGAAATGCTCAACGAGGGAGGCTCATCTTTGTTCATGACACATTCCTTTCCAGTGGATACACCTTGCAACGGGAGAAATTTCCGGAGTCAGCACGGCAGCTGCAGGATCACGATGATCGCGATCGCGAGTACGAAGGCGGGTAGAATCAGGGCCACAATCATTGCCATCACTCCATCCGTTCATGCTTTTGGACTCCTCGTCCTCACGGAAAACAACAACGACGAGAAGCTGTCATCGTTTGGTCACTGCCGGCTTGTCATCCAATCGTCCGTGCACACGGCAGGCATTTTGTGAGCGCGGCAGTAGGCGTTGAGGTCGCGATAGAACTCTCTTTCATGCTCGACGCTGCGCCTGCGTGCTTCGATGAGTTCGCTGATCGAGCGGGCGAGGAGCGACTTGCTCTTCGTGAACGTGTTAGCGAAGCGCGCAACCAGTGTCTTCAAGTCGAAACTCATCGGTGCTGCTCCTTCATCCGGCAGCGAGGGGCGCGTCGCTGGTCGACAATGCGATTGCGCCGATGTGCGCGCGCCCCTCGTCGTCAGCCCCGTCACCCTCCAAGAAAGACTTGCAACTCGTGCCCCCAATGTGCGGATCGGGGCATATGAATTCGAGAGAGAATGCGGCGCGATTTCATAAGCGCGGCATAAAGGTCGCCGCGTTGAATTGTTTTGTAAAAATAGCGCGCGGCGGTCTGGATCGTTCGTTTTTGGCCTTTATGGATTTTTAGCCTGAGGCCTGCTTCCGCTCTCGATTCCATATGTCGGAGTACCAATCTTCCCCATGCGGTCGAAAATCATGACCGCAGCAGTAGGAGACAAAAATCATGTTGCCGGGAAAGAGAGGCGCGCGTCCTTTTCTCCGAATGGGCTGTCAGGAAAGGCCGTACGCCTCGCCATGGCGCTCGGCACGCTCGTGCTCATAAGCATCTCGGTCAACGCGCTCATCATCCTCGCCGTCGGCAGCAAGCTCTAAGCGCGTGGTCCAGACATCAAAAGGCCGGGTCGCGACCTCGACCCGGCCAAGCCCAGCTCCTTTTCGCTTCGCTCTTGTCGCTTGCTATTGAACCACGGCAAGCCGCATGGACAAGCCGACGATGGCGTATCCTGCCGCCTCGTCCCAGTAAGTCAGCACCGGACCGAAAGCAGCCTCGCGGCGCACGGCGCCCAGGATCGCACAGTAAATCGCCGACAGGCCGAGAAGAGCGACGAAGGCTGAGCGGAAGCCGTGGGAGCTTGCGGCCGCGAATGCGCTCAGAAGAAGCAGCCGGACCGCGACCCGAAAGACAACCTGCCGTGAATTGAATTGCCGTGAGATCGTGGCTCTCGGTTCGTTCACGACTAGAGCCCTTTCAGCCGAACAGCAGCGCCACGAAATCGACCTTGAGAAGGAGGATGGCGGCGGACATCGTCGCAGCCGTCACCCCCGCGATGGCCGCTAACCAAAACAGGGTCTTGAAATAGTCCGTAAGGATCGTCAGCATTTCGACCGGCCTCGTGCTTGAGCCTGCCGTCAGGCGAAATTGTCGCAGCACACCACGAAGTCCGATGCTGAACGAGCCGCCAGGACGGGAGCTGCGCCGACCGCGCTCTGCCGCGCCTCAACCAGGGCAATAAGAATTGCCAGGGGCATGACGTCATGTTTGGCCTCGACCAAGTCGTCTAATCCAATCGGTAGCTGCGGCTGCTTGCAGAGCGAACAGAGCCATTCGCCGTCCTCGCATACGAGGCGACGAAGCTTCCATTGCGGCAGCTCGAGCTTCGACCAAGGCGAGCGTTGCATCGGTCCAGGCGCCGGCTTCGATCAGCCGATTGAGTTGGGCCTTGGCACTGGGAGCTTGCGCTGCTAACCGCGTGCATGCTTGTGCAATTACGTCCGACATCAGCTCGGGCGTGATCGCATCGGCGATGCGAAGCCGCTCCTCCAGGCTGCCAAAGCGCTTTTTGTGTTTCGGATTGAACAGCATGGCACAATCTCGAATTGTTGCGGCCTGAATGTGCGGCCGCATCCAAAATGGTCAGAACGCCATAAAGAAGCGAGACGGAAGAAACGCCTGCAATATAGGGATTTCATAGGAATTCGAGCGGGTATTCATAAAGGCCTGGGAAGCCCTCATTTCAGCAACTCTTCCCGTGCGCTGCGACGTCACGGTTGCGGCCGATACTGCCTATGCCGCTTATAACAACGGCGATCGTTCCATCTCGAATTCATATGTGCCGCCCCACTACATTGCCGGGGCGAGGAGAATTCAGATGAACCAGCGCCGCTCCGACCCTGCCTTCACTTTGATCTCGGCAGTCGCAGGAGTTTGGACATCCTTTGTGAATTTATTGCTGGTACTGACCACCATCGACACGAGATCCTATCGGCCCGAAAAGTACTATATGCGCGGCCCTGGTCCGAAATGGCGCAAAAAGCATGCTCACGACGGTAACGATACCGGTTCATTTCTTCGGTAGGCCGTCCCACAAGTCCCGGTTCTTTCGCCCCTTGCCCTTTGTGCTTTGCTGTGGCGGCTCCGATCGGGGTCGAAGGCCGACGGCCGCCTGAAAGGCCTGCTTCAGCCGCGGGTCATCGATGCGTGCGGCGTGCCTGCGGAGAACTGCATTGTTGTGCCCGTCGCCGACCGCGAGTATCGCTGCGCAGATTTCGTTGCTGGTCCGGAGAAAAAATCTCGGCGCGGTCCGGTCCCAGCGTCCTCCCAGCGAATCGAGCTCGTCTGCCATGGCAAGCGCCGCGGCCCGATCGCCCGGGTCCCGTGTGACGGCGAAGCGAAGCAGGAGCAGCAGCCACTCCTGGACTTTCCGATCCCGCCAGTCTGGCGAGGAAAATTGAGCGACCATCGGCCGTGTCTCAGCTTGATCTCTTTGACCACCTCCAGGCAGCTATCCCCGCCCAAATGGCCTCAATCACTCCGAACGGCCATGCGCCCTGCAGGAATCCGTAGATTGATCCGAGAGCGCATGCGCCGGCAAAGGCCAAGATGAACCACGGGCTGCGGTCCTCGAGCGCATAAAAGATTAGCATCGCCGTAACGGCGACCAGGCCGAACCAAGTGAGATTGTCCATCAACCGCTTCGCTTTCCGGTTCGTTTTCGAAATGAGCTTCCATCTTCCTTCGATCTGGCGGCCAAAGCTTGCAACCGTTCCGTGACAGTGCACCAGTCGCCCATAGAAAAACGAGACGGGTTTGAAGGTCATGGAATAGGAATGTCATAAATGACCGCGCCAGCCGCGGCCGCCCTTTCCCCGAATTCCGCAGATGCGAAGGGGACTTGATGGTGGCACGCGCGACACGCTCGGACACACGGCAAAGTACTCAAATGCATTCGTATTGCGCTGCACCTATATGAGATTCCTATAACGTCGATCGCCGATCCCTCTCGAAAACCTATACAGTTGGTGGCAGTTCATCGGCGCGAGCGGGACAAGGCGCGCGCCTTTTCGCATCGTTGATTTGCCGCAAGGCGGTGTCTCGAACCATAGCGTTTGCTGCATTCGGCGAAACGCAAGGAGCATCCGATGCTGGACGTCATCATGCTGGCCATAGGGCTCGGCTTCTTCGCGCTGTTGGTCGGCTACGCCTACGCCTGCGACCGGCTCTGAGGAGGCCACGATGATCTTCGATTATTCACTCGCTGCGCTCGTGACCGTGGCGCTGCTGATCTACCTCACCTACGCGCTGCTGCGGCCCGAGCGGTTCTGAGAGGCATGTCATGACTGTCAACGGTTGGATACAGATCGCGATCTATTTCGTGGTGCTCACCGCGCTCGTGGTGCCGCTCGGCCGCTACATGGCGCGCGTGTTCGAGGGCGAGCGCACGTTCCTGACGCCGGTGCTGCGCCCCGTCGAGGTCGCGCTCTATCGCATCGCCGGCGTCGACGAGACGCGCGAACAGCACTGGATCACCTACACGATCGCGATGCTGCTGTTCAACGCCGCGGGCTTCGTATTGCTGTTCGCGATCCTGCGCCTGCAGGCCATGCTGCCGCTCAATCCGGCGGACATGTCGGCCGTGCCGGCGGACCTCACGTTCAACACGGCGGTGAGCTTCACCACCAACACCAATTGGCAGAACTACGGCGGCGAAAGCACGCTCAGCTATTTCAGCCAGATGATCGGCCTGACCACGCAGAACTTCGTCTCGGCGGCGACCGGCATTGCGCTGCTGATTGCGCTGATCCGCGGCTTCGCGCGGGCTTCCGCAAAGACCGTCGGCAACTTCTGGGTCGATCTCACCCGCACGACGCTCTATGTGCTGCTGCCGCTGTCGATCGTCGGCGCGCTGATCCTGGTCTGGCAGGGCGTGCCGCAGAACATGGGCGCCTATGTCGACGCCACCACACTCGAGGGCGCCAAGCAGACGCTCAGCCAGGGCCCGGCGGCCTCGCAGATCGCCATCAAGCAGCTCGGCACCAACGGCGGCGGCTTCTGGAACGCCAACTCGTCCGTTCCTTATGAGAATCCGACCGCCATCAGCAACTTCCTCGAGGTGCTCTACATCCTGCTGATCTCGGCGGCGCTCACGCACACCTTCGGCCGCATGGTCAAGGACGAGCGCCAGGGCTGGGCGCTCTATGCGGCAATGTCGATCATCTTCCTGGCCGGCGTGCTGGTCTGCTACTGGGCCGAAGGTTCCGGCAATACGCATTTCGCTGCGCTCGGGCTCGATCCCGCCAACATGGAAGGCAAGGAGGTGCGCTTCGGCATCACCAATTCGAGCCTGTGGGCGGTTGCGACCACCGCGGCCTCCAACGGCTCGGTCAACGCGATGCATGACAGCTTCACGCCGCTCGGCGGAATGATCCCCATCATCATGATGCAGCTCGGCGAGATCATCTTTGGCGGCGTCGGCTCCGGCCTCTACGGCATGCTGCTGATGGTCATCGTGGCGGTGTTCGTCGCCGGACTGATGGTCGGCCGCACGCCGGAATATCTCGGCAAGAAGATCGAGGCCAAGGAAGTGAAGATGGCGATGCTCGCCATTCTGATCCTGCCGCTCTCCATGCTCGGCTTCACCGCGGTGTCGATCCTGCTCCCGTTCGGCTCTGTCCAGCATGCAGGACGCCGGTCCGCACGGCTTCAGCGAGATGCTCTATCAGTACACGTCGCAGACCGCCAACAACGGCTCGGCCTTCGCCGGCTTCACCGGCAACACGCTCTGGAACAACACCACCGGCGGCTTGGCGATGCTGATCGGGCGCTACATGGTCATCGTTCCGATGATGGCGGTGGCGGGCTCGCTGGTCGCCAAGAAGACCGTGCCGGCTTCCGCCGGAACCTTCCCGACGCATGGCGCGCTGTTCGTCGGCCTGCTCGTCGGCGTGATCGTCATCATCGGCGGGCTCACCTTCTTCCCGGTGCTCGCACTCGGGCCGCATCGCCGAGCATTTCGCCATGCTCGCGAAGTCCGTGTTCTGATCAGATTCTCTCGGAGTCACATCCATGTCCATGGAAACCAGAATAATCCGCAAGCGGATGCCGGTCTCGGCGCTGTTCGATCCGAAGATCGTGATGCCGGCTATCGGCTCGGCCTTTGCCAAGCTCGATCCGCGAGTCATGATCAAGAACCCGGTGATGTTCGTGGTCGAGATCGTCGCCGCGCTCACCACGGTCGTGTTCGTGCGCGAGCTGTTCACGGGCGGCGAGCACCTCGCCTTCACCTTCCAGATCATCGTCTGGCTGTGGATCACGGTGCTGTTCGCCAACTTCTCCGAGGCCGTCGCCGAGGGACGCGGCAAGGCGCAAGCCGATTCCTGCGGCGCCAGCGCACCGAGACGCAGGCCAAGCTGCTGCACCGGCTCCGGCAGGAACTACAAGCTGGTCCCCAGCACCAGCCTCAAGGTCGGCGATATCGTGCTGGTTGAAGCCGGCGACACGATCCCCTCCGACGGCGAGGTGATCGAGGGCATCGCCTCGGTCAACGAGGCGGCGATTACCGGCGAATCGGCGCCGGTGATCCGCGAGTCGGGCGGCGACCGTTCCGCGGTCACCGGCGGCACGCAGGTGCTGTCGGACTGGATCCGGGTGCGGATCAGCGCGGCGGCGGGCGCGACCTTCCTCGATCGCATGATCCGCCTGGTCGAGGGCGCGGAGCGGCAGAAGACGCCGAACGAGATCGCCCTCAACATCCTGCTGATCGGCATGACGCTGATCTTCGTCTTCGCCACGGCCACCATTCCGAGCTTCGCGAACTATGCCGGCGGCACCATCTCGGTCGTGGTGGTGGTGGCGCTGTTCGTCACGCTCATTCCCACCACGATTGGCGCGCTGCTTTCGGCCATCGGCATTGCCGGCATGGACCGGCTGGTGCGGTTCAACGTGCTCGCCATGTCGGGCCGGGCGGTGGAGGCGTCGGGCGACGTCGACACGCTTCTGCTGGACAAGACCGGAACCATCACGCTCGGCAACCGGCAGGCGACCGAGTTCAAGCCTATCCGCGGCGTCACCGAGGCGGAACTTGCGGACGCGGCGCAGCTTGCTTCGCTGGCCGACGAAACGCCGGAGGGCCGCTCGATAGTCGTGCTCGCCAAGGAAAAGTACGGCATCCGCGGTCGCGACCTGGCCGAACTGCGTGGCAGGTTCATTCCATTCAGTGCCCAGAGCCGGATGAGCGGCATGGAAGTCGGCCATTCCTGGGTCCGCAAAGGCGCGGTCGATGCGATCCTTGGCTATCTCAGTGCGGGGTCGGCGTCTGTCGCCCCGTCTGGAGTTGTGCAGGTTTCCCAGCCGGCAGTCAGCACCGAAGCGGTGCGCGAGATCAATTCCATTGCCGAGGCGATCTCGAAATCCGGCGGCACGCCGCTGGCCGTCGCGCGGGATGGCCGGCTGCTCGGCGTCGTTCATCTCAAGGACATCGTCAAGGGCGGTATCCGCGAGCGTTTCGCCGAGCTTCGCCGCATGGGCATCCGCACCATCATGATCACCGGCGACAACCCGACGACGGCCGCCGCAATCGCGGCCGAGGCCGGCGTCGACGACTTCCTCGCCCAGGCCACGCCCGAAGACAAGCTGCGGCTCATTCGCGACGAGCAGGCCAAGGGCAAGCTCGTCGCCATGTGCGGCGACGGCACCAACGACGCGCCGGCGCTCGCGCAGGCCGACGTCGGCGTCGCCATGAACACCGGCACGGTGGCTGCGCGCGAGGCCGGCAACATGGTCGACCTCGATTCCAATCCGACCAAGCTGATCGAGATCGTGGAGATCGGAAAGCAGCTGCTGATGACGCGGGGCGCGCTTACCACCTTCTCGATCGCCAACGACGTGGCCAAGTATTTCGCCATCATCCCCGCGATGTTCCTCGCCTTCTACCCGCAGCTCGGGGCGTTGAACATCATGGACCTGTCGACCCCGCAGAGCGCGATCCTGTCGGCGATCATCTTCAACGCGCTGATCATCGTCGCGCTCATTCCGCTGGCGCTGAAGGGCGTAGCGTATCGCCCGATCGGCGCCGGTCCGCTGCTGCGCCGCAACCTGCTGATCTACGGCGTCGGCGGCATCATCGTTCCGTTCATCGGCATCAAGGCCATCGACCTCGTGGTCACGGCCCTGCACCTCGCCTGAGGAGAAGGCATCATGTGGAAAGAACTGCGCCCGGCGATCACCTTCCTCGTCACGCTCACGCTTATCACCGGCGTCGCCTATCCCTTCGCCATGACCGGCATCGCCCGAGTGATTTTCCCGAACCAGGCGGCCGGCAGCCTGATCGAGCGCGATGGCAAGGTGGTCGGGTCGTCATTGATCGGACAGCCGTTCGGCGACGACAAATACTTCCAGGGCCGGCCGTCGGCGACTTCGGCGCCCGACCCCAAGGATCCGACGAAGACGGTCGACGCGCCCTACAATGCGGCGAATTCCGCGGGCTCGAATCTCGGTCCGACCAGCAAGGCGCTGATCGAGCGCATCAAGGGTGATGTGGAAAAGCTGAAGAAGGAGAATCCGTCCGCGCAGGTTCCAACCGATCTCGTGACCGCCTCGGGCAGCGGTCTCGATCCGCACATTTCGCCGGAGGCCGCCCTGTTCCAGGTGCCGCGCGTTGCAAAGGCGCGTAATATGGCCGAGGAGCGCGTGCGCCAACTCGTTCAGGAACATATCGAGGGGCGCACCCTCGGCTTCCTCGGCGAACCGCGCGTCAATGTTCTGCTGCTCAATCTGGCCCTGGATCATTGCCGCCAGATAAGAGTGGTGGACTCGGGGGAGCCTGAGGCGTCCGTTCACCGATGGCAGATCAGCGACGCGATCCTGATGATCAGCGGCCTTCGCCGGAGGCCCTGCTCGAGGCGGCCCGACGCGAGGAAAGCCGTGTCGGCAAACTGAAGATCTTCGTTGGTGCCGCTCCCGGCGTCGGCAAAACCTACGAGATGCTGCAGCAGGCCCGCGCCAGGAAGAAGGACGGCTACGACATTGTCATCGGCGTCGTGGAGACCCACGGCCGGATGGAAACGGAAGCGCTGTTGGAGGGTCTCGAACTCATCCCGCGCCGGCGGCTTGAATACAAGGGCCAATGGCTCGAGGAAATGGATCTCGACGCCATCGTCGCGCGCCGGCCGCAGATCGTTCTGGTCGACGAGCTCGCCCACACGAATGCGTCCGGCAGCCGCCACCCAAAACGCTATCTCGACGTCGAAGAGCTGTTGAGCCACGGTATCGACGTCTACACCACAGTCAACATCCAGCACATCGAAAGCCTCAACGACGTCGTTGCGCAGATCACGCATGTCCGTGTTCGCGAAACCGTGCCGGACACCATCTTCAATCGCGCCGACGCCGTCGAACTGGTCGATCTCACGCCCGACGACCTGATCCAGCGCCTCAAGGAGGGTAAGGTCTACGTTCCGAGGCAGGCCGAGCGCGCCTTGGAGCACTTCTTCTCGCCGACCAATCTGACGGCGTTGCGCGAACTCGCGCTGCGCCGCACGGCCGAGCGCGTTGACGAGCAACTGCTCTCGCAGATGCAGGCGCGCGCCATTCAGGGGCCCTGGGCCGCGGGCGAGCGCATCCTGGTTTGCGTCAGCGAGGATCCGCGCGCGGCGGGGCTTGTGCGCTACGCCAAGCGGCTGTCGGATCGCCTGCATGCGCCGTTCACGGCGCTCTATGTCGAGACCCGCCGCAGCCTACAGCTGAGCGAGGAACAGCGCGATCGCATCGCCGACACCCTGCGGTTGGCGCAAGCTCTCGGCGGCGAGCCGGTGACGATTCCCGGCGGCGACCAGCCCATTGCGGAGGACATCGTCGCCTTTGCGCAAACCAACAACGTCACCCAGATCATCATCGGCAAATCCGCGCGCACCCGATGGTTCGAAATCCTGCATGGCTCGGTGGTGCATGACCTCGTGCGCCGGGCGGGCAACATCAGCGTCAACGTCATCGCCGGCGATGCGTCCGCCGGAGAGCCCATCCCGAGAAAGACCGTCAACACGGCCGAGGGGCCGCGATCTTTCGATCCTCGCGCTCACGCCTTGTCGCTGCTTGTGGTTGCCGTGGCGGCTGGGGTCGGCGAACTGCTCTGGCCGTGGGTCGGCACCGAGAACGTCGATCTCGTCTTTCTCACCGCAATCGTGGGCGTCGCCGTACGCTTCGGCCTGTGGCCGTCGCTCGTGGCCAGCGCCGCATCGGCGCTATGCTACAATTTCTTCTTTACGGTGCCGTATCACACCTTCACAATTTCCGATACATCCAACGTTATCGCGGTCGTGTTTTTCACGATTGTCGCGATCGTCGTCTCCAATGTTGCGGCGCGCGCCCGCGCTCAGGCCGTTGTCGCCATGGGGCGGGCGCGCACGACCGAATCGCTCTATGTCTTCAGCCGCAAGCTCGCCGGCATCGGCACTCTCGACGACGTTCTCTGGGCGACCGCTTACCAGACGGCTCTGATGTTGAAGGTGCGGGTGGTATTGCTCCTGCCTGAAGATGGCTCGATCGCCGTCAAGGCGGGGTATCCTCCCGAAGACATCCTCGATGAGGCCGACTTGGCGGCTGCGAACTGGGCTTGGCGGAACGATCGGGCGGCGGGACGCGGCTCGGACACGCTGCCGGGTGCCAAACGGTTGTTCCTGCCCATGCGCACCGGCCGTGGCGTAATCGGGGTTGTCGGCATCGACAGCGACAAGTCGGGGCCGCTGCTCACGCCCGACGAGCGCCGCCTCCTCGATGCGCTGATTGACCAGGGCGCGCTTGCCATCGAACGTGTGCGTCTGGTGGAGGGCTTGGATCAGATCAAGCGCAGCGTCGAGACCGATCGCCTGCGCTCGGCCCTGCTGACCTCGATTTCGCACGACCTCAAGACGCCGCTGGCATCCGTTCTCGGCGCGGCCGGAACGTTGCGCGACCTTTCGGACAAGCTCAGTGACGGCCAGAAGGCCGATCTGCTGGCAACCGTTATCGATGAGTCCGAACGGCTGAATCGGTTCATTGCCAATCTGCTCGACATGACCAAATTGGAGTCCGGAGCCATCGTGCCGAACGCCGCTCGACACGATCTGGGAGAAATCGTCGGTAGCGCGTTGCGGCGCGCGAGCAAGATTCTCGCTCAGCATCGTATCGAGCTCGAGCTTGCGCCGGAACTTCCGATGATTGCGTTAGATGCGGTGCTCTTTGAGCAGGTCCTCTTCAATGTTCTCGACAATGCCGCAAAGTACGCGCCGGCCGGCACTACAATCCGCATTCAGACTTGGCGGGACGCAGACTCCGTTTGCCTCCAGATTCTTGATGAAGGGGAGGGCATCCTCCCCGCCGATCTGGAGCACATTTTTGACAAGTTCTACCGGGCGCAGAAGGGCGATCAGGTACGGGCTGGCACCGGTCTTGGACTAGCGATTTCTCGGGGCTTCGTCGAAGCCATGAACGGGACCATCATCGCAGCGAACCGGGCAGATCGGACAGGGGCGGTATTCACCATCCGGCTGCCGGTTCTGGCGGAGCCACAACAATTCGATGCCGCCGCATGACCGCCGCTCCCATCAAAGTTCTGGTCGTCGATGATGAGCCGCCTATCCGAAAGCTCCTGAGGATGGGGCTGACAACGCAGGGCTATCAGATACTTGAGGCGCCCAATGGTAAATTGGCGCTTGATCTCCTGAGCCAAGGACCGGACTTGGTCATTCTAGATCTTGGCCTTCCTGATATTCAGGGACACGAACTGCTGCGGATGATCCGTGCCCGAAACGAAAGCGTTCCAATCGTCGTGTTATCCAGCCGCGGCGATGAAGCCGGCAAGGTCCAGGCTCTCGACTTCGGCGCAGACGACTACGTCACCAAGCCGTTTGGAATGGACGAACTGCTTGCCAGGATGCGAACGGCGCTCCGTCACCAGCTCCAAGTTCACGGTGAACGCCCGATCTTTCGAGTTGGCGATTTGTCGGTTGACCTGGTCCGTCGCCACGTGAAAGTGGGCGAGAAGGAGGTGAAGCTTTCGCCAAAGGAGTACGAACTCCTGCGCGCGCTGGTGCAGCACGCCGGCAAAGTACTCACCCACAAATTCTTGCTTGGTGAGCTGTGGGATGGTCTGACTGACGCGCAATATCTTCGGGTGTATGTGCGACAGCTCCGACAAAAGATTGAAACCGACCCCGAGCAACCTCAATACATTCTCACGGAGACGGGAATTGGGTATCGGCTGCGTGCCCCCGACTGAAACCTCAATGACTGCGATCTCGATTCGCCGGTCAACGTAGCGGTCGACGTTGGTGCCCTCTAAAACGCGAGGAACTCGGTTCTACGGGAATGGGGCGGTGTGGCCATTCCACATCGAGCGGACGAAAGCATAACGCGGGTCAGCTTCGCCGGGGCGTGGCTATGCAACGCTTCCCGAAGACTTCTCAAACAAGACGCGTCGCAGCGCAAAATCAACTAACTCATTGAAGTAGCTGGCGCGCCCTACGGGACTCGAACCCGTGTTACCGCCGTGAAAGGGCGGCGTCCTGGACCGCTAGACGAAGGGCGCGACCGCCATGCGAACGATGGCGGGCGACATATAAAGGCGTTTGCGCGGTGCGGCAAGGAATTGCGCTACGTCGGTCTCGTGCCGAGCGAAATCACCGTGAAATCACCAATTCCCGGTGTTCGGCATCGAGGCCCAGGGTTCCTTCGGCGGCAGCGGTGCGCCCTTTTGCAGCAGCTCGATCGAGTGCTTGTCGGGCGAGCGCACGAACGCCATCACCCCGTCTCGCGGCGGGCGGTTGATGGTGACGCCCGCCTTCATCAGCTTCTCGCAGGTCGCGTAGATATCGTCGACTTCGTAGGCGAGATGTCCGAAATAGCGCGCTTCGCCGTAGTCCTCGCTGTCCCAGTTGTAGGTGAGTTCCACCTCGAGGCCCGGGCGGCCCTCTTTCTTGGTTTCCTCGACCCGTTTCTCGTCGCCGGCGGCGGCCAGGAAGACCAGCGTATATTTGTTCTTCTCGTCGACGCGGCGGCGGGTCTCCTTCAGCCCGAGCTTGTTGACATAGAAGTCGAGCGCTTGATCGAGGTTGCGCACGCGGAGCATGGTGTGCAGATATCGCATCGGGTGTGTCCTCTTTGCATCGTCTGACAAGAAAATGCGCCGGTGAGGGACTATACATGATCGCGCCTGACCTGGAGTTGGCCATCGACAGGCTCCACGAGCTGGTGGAGGAGGCGCGCGTGATCGCGCCGTTCACCGGCGCCGGAATTTCCACCGAGTGTGGCATTCCGGACTTCCGTTCGCCCGGCGGATTGTGGACGAAAAACCGGCCGATCCCCTTCGATGAGTTTCGCGCCAGCCAGGACATGCGCAACGAGTCCTGGCGCCGGCGCTTCGCCATGCACGAACATTTTGCCGGTGCGCGGCCCGGGCGCGGACACCTCGCGCTGGCGAGTCTCTACCGTGCCGGCAAGGCTCCGGGGATCATCACGCAGAACATCGACAACCTGCATCAAAGCTCGGGAATTGCAGCGGAACATGTGATCGAGCTGCATGGCAACAACACTTACGCTTTGTGCCTCGATTGTACCAAGCGCTACGAACTGGAGTGGGTGCGCGCGCAGTTCGCGGAGGCGGGAGAACGCGCGCCCGATTGCACCGACTGCGGCGGCTACATCAAGACTGCGACGATCTCGTTCGGTCAGGCGATGCCCGAGCGCGAGATGCGCCGCGCGGAAAAGCTCACGCTTGACTGTGATCTATTTCTCGCAGTCGGCTCCTCGTTGGTGGTGTGGCCGGCCGCCGGATTCCCCCTGCTCGCGAAAAGAAACGGCGCTCGTCTCGTCATTATCAATCGAGAGGCGACCGAATTCGACGAAATTGCCGACCTTGTCGTGCGCGAGGATATTGGAACAGTGCTCGCTCCGTTCGTCGCTCACTGAGTTCGGGAAGCCGGCAAGATGTTCACAGGCATACACGTGACGAAAGCATTTTTGCCTTCCATGATCGCTGCCGAGTGATATCTTTAACGTTGGGATAGATTCGCAGAGCGCGCGCTAGAGGCGCCAGGGCTGAGCGGGCGTTGGGGCGTCATGAATTCGGACGACATGGGACCGAAGGGGCCGGGCGGCGGTTTGGGGGATGACCGCTCCACCGGCGTGGACATCGGCGATGAAGCGGCGAGCGTCATCGAGCTCACCGGCATCATCAAATGGTTCGACGTATCCAAGGGATACGGCTTCATCGTACCCGACAATGGAATGCCGGACATTCTGCTGCACGTGACGTGCCTGCGCCGCGACGGCTTTCAGGTCGCGTACGAGGGCGCGCGCGTCGTGGTGGAGGTCCTGCAGCGCCCGCGCGGCCTGCAAGCGTTCCGCGTGCTCTCCATGGACGAGTCGACCGCGGTGCACCCGGCGCAGATGCCGCCGCCGCGCACGCACGTGACGGTAACGCCCTCCGGGGGCTTCGAGCGCGCCCAGGTCAAGTGGTTCAATCGGCTGCGCGGCTTCGGCTTCCTGACGCGCGGCGAGGGGAGCCCGGATATCTTCGTGCATATGGAGACGCTGCGGCGGTTCGGCCTGACTGAGCTGCGGCCCGGCCAGTTCGTGCTCGTTCGTTTCGGGCCCGGCCCGAAGGGGCTGATGGCCGCCGAGGTGCGGCCCGAAGGCGGGCCGATGGGGCCGTCGTCGCACTGACCCCAATTCGCCGCCGCAAGTCAGGACGCCCGGCCCGCCGGCGGCGGGCGCTCGGCTTGCTGGCCAAATCCGAACCGTGTATCGAGAGGCCAACGCGGCGTCCGGGGTATGGCGCAGCCTGGTAGCGCGGAAGTTTTGGGTACTTCAGGTCGCAGGTTCGAATCCTGCTGCCCCGACCAGCCGCCGCGGATTTCAGCCCGAAGGCGACAAAGAGCCTGTGCGCGACGAGGACCAATGACCGCACGCATCTACAAGCCGGCCAAGACCGCGATGCAGTCGGGCACCGCCAACACCAAGGAATGGGTGCTGGACTACGAACCGGAACAGCCGCGCGAAATCGAGCCGTTGATGGGCTGGACCGCATCCGGCGACATGCGCCAGCAGGTGCGGCTGCAGTTCGATACCGCCGAAGAGGCGATCGCCTACTGCGAGCGCCATGGCGTCGCCTATCAGGTGTTCGAGGACAAGCCGGTCGCCCGCCGCGCCATCTCCTACGCGGACAATTTCGCCTACAAGCGCCGCGACCCCTGGACGCACTGATGCGTCGTCATCGTTCGAGCGTCGCGCGCATCGCCCGGCCGGCGATCCAGATCGCGACAGCTGCGAGCGCGGCGATCGCCGCGATCATCAGGAAGAAATCGCCCTTCGCCATCCGGCTCCAGAAGCCGCCGAGGAAGCCGCCGAGAATGTCCCCGGGCAAGGTGGCGGCAAACCAGACTCCCATCATCATCGAGCGCATGCGCGCCGGCGCCGCCCGCGAAATCAGCGCCAGTCCGACCGGCGCCAGATGCAACTCTCCGATCGTGACAAGGGCGAAATAGCCGGCAAGCCAGAGCGCGGAGGTTTTGGCGCCGGCGTTGGAGGCCGCCGCCGCCATCAGCCCGTTGGCGAGCGCCACGCAGAGGCAGCCGAACGCCATCTTGCTCAGCGTAAACGGCTCGTTTCCGCGCGCGGCCTGCACCGTCCACAGCCGCACCATGACCGGCGCGAAGATGAAGATCATCAAGGGATTGAGCGCCAGGAACCAGGGCGCCGGAATTTCGCCTCGCCACAGCAGCAGGTTGACCGAACGCTCGGTGAAATCCTCGGCCCAAAGCAGGATCGTGTTGCCCTGCTGGTCGAACGTGGCCCAGAACAGCGTCACCAATCCGCAGACGATGACGAGCGCCGCGACGGTGCGCCGTTCGCCGCGACCGAGCGGCGCGCGCGCACCCGTTTGGGGTTGGCGGACCTCGTCCGGCGGCAGCGTCCGCGCGCCGCCAAGATAGATGCCGAGGCTGATGAGCATCCCAATGCCGGCGGCGGCAAACCCGTAGTGCCAGCCGAACGCCGCTGCGAGCGTGCCGCAGATGAGCGGCGCCAGGAACGCGCCCACGTTGATGCCGACATAGAAGATCGCGTAGGCGCGGTCGCGGCGGTGGTCGTGCGGCGTATAGAGCGCGCCGACCTGGGTCGAGATGTTCGGCTTGAAGGCGCCGATGCCGAGGATCAGCATCAGCAGCGCCAGCAGAAACAGCGATTCGAATGCCATCAGGAAATGGCCGATCACCATGAACACGCCGCCGATGATCACGGTGCGGCGCTGGCCGAGCACGCGGTCGGCCAGGAGGCCGCCCAGGATCGGCGCGAAATAGGCAAGCCCGGTGTAGAATCCGAACAGCTGCGACGCGAGCGGCTGCGCCTCAAGCGTCCCGAACAGCAATTCCAGCGCCGCCTTCACCGCGGCAAAGCCCAGCACGGTCTCGACCCGGCCGGGCTCGAGCAGGTATTTCACCATGTAGAGGACGACGAGCGCGGCGTTGCCGAAATAGGAGAAGCGCTCCCAGGTCTCGGTCGCGAACAGAACCGCAAGGCCGCGCGGATGGCCGAGAAAATCCGCGGCCGGGCTCGGGGAGGGCGCCGGCAAGCTCATTCTCCTGGTCTCCGGTGGCCCAGCCGCTCACGTCGCCGCACGGACGGCGCGACGCCATCATACGCATGGCGCTACGCGTGCCATAGGATGGTCGGGAGGAGGGGGCGCTAGCGCGCGGCTGCCGCGCCGGCGGGCTTCGGCGCGCTCTGGCCGGCTTTGCGCTGGCGCAGGAGCGACATGAAGCGCTCCTCCGGCATCGGCTGCCCGAGCAGGAAGCCCTGGCCCATGTCGCAGCCCATGCTGGTCAGCGCCAGCGCATCGGACGCCTTCTCGATGCCGATCGCCACCGCCACGCTGCCGAAATTGTGCGCGAGATCGATCACCGTCTTGCAGAGTGGCGCATTGACCTTGTCGGTTCCGCAATCGGCCACGAACGAACGATCGAGCTTGAGCTCGGCGAACGGCAGCTCCTTGAGGCGGGCGAGCGAGGAATAGCCGCGCCCGAAGTCGTCGATCGCAAGCTTGACTTGGACATGCGCCAGCTTCTTGGTGAGGTCGGCGGCCAGCGCAAGGTCGGTGACGATCTGCTCTTCGGTGATGTCGACGATCAATCCCGGCCAGTTGTCGAGCTGCGGGCGGTGGGCGTGCACGATATCCGGGATCGCAAGCTTGACCAGCGCCGCCACCGGAATGTTGACCGCAAACCGCAGATTGATGCCGAGCTTGGAGAAATTCAGTCCGGTCTTGAGCGCGGACTGCAGCGCCAGCTCCGACAGGCCGATGAGATCGGGTTCGGTCGCGCCCGGCATGAACGCGGCCGGAGTCAGGATCCCGTGCTGGGGGTGGCGCGCGCGGGCAAAGGCTTCGGCTCCGGCCAGCTGCTTCCTGCGCAGGTCGATCTTCGGCTGGTACCAGAACTCGATCCAGTTCTTCCGCAGCGCCTCGCTGAGATCGATGCGGGCGGCGATCGGCGCCGGATGCCCGAGCTTGAGCTCGTGCATGATCTTGATGATGGCCGACGTTTCGAACGGCTTCTTGAGCACCGGCAGCATTTGCAGCCCATGCTGATCGCCGACGCTCTTGACGTGCTCCAGCACCGCGGACCCGCGGCTGCTCATGAGCTGCACGAATCCGAAATGGCCGCGCTTGGCGAGCGCGATGATCGAGGCGATCGCCTCGCCGGATTCCAGGCCGACACTGAGGAACACCAGTTCCGGCAGGCGCCTCGGAAGAGCG
This sequence comes from uncultured Alphaproteobacteria bacterium, assembly GCA_963755305.1. GTDB lineage: Bacteria > Pseudomonadota > Alphaproteobacteria > Rhizobiales > Xanthobacteraceae > VAZQ01. Next base: position 463,360 of record CAVWJL010000004.1, read on the forward strand.
CTGCCGAACGCTTTGCCGTCGGCAAATTCCTCGGTATCGACCCCCGCGCCATGCAGGATGAGCGACAGGAAGTGACGGATGCTCGCATCCTCGTCGACGACGAAGCAGAGCGGCACGCGTGCGTCGGCGCTGCCGGCAGTGCCGGCATCGGGTACGCCGGCCCCGTTAAGGCCAGCGGATGGTGCTGTTGGATCCAATCCCTCGGTCATCGTGCAGCCTGCGCTCAACCCCTCCCGCGCACGCTCGTCAGCCGGATATTTGATCCAAAGTTATTAAATAAATGCTTGATCCTGATTAATAAATATCAGCTTCGGTGCTCCGGCAGGGGCCCCGCCGCCCGGCGTCACGCCAGCATGGCGAAAATGTCCCCCGAGTTGGCCCGATCCGGCAGGGCCTGGAGCCAGGCCGCGATGGCGGCGGCGTCCAGCCATTCGGCATGGACCAGCGTGTGGCTCTCGCCCAGCATGGCGTTGTAACGGGCGTAGCCCAGCGCCGCGCAACGCCCGATGCAGGCCGCGGCGAGGTCCCGCTGGATGGTGGTGAATTCGAACGACAGGGTGCGTGGCGGCCGGCTCAGTCCCGCCAGGGCCTCGGCCTCGAAGCCCTCGACGTCGATCTTGATGAACGCCGGGATGCCGTGGCGTTCGATCAGCTCATCCAGCGTCGTGACCGGCACCGACACCGCTTTGGTCCAGGCTTGGCCCTCCCAGCCGGGTGCGCCGGCCGCCGCTTGCAGGAACGCATCGGAGGCGGTCGACACGGTCGGATTGTCGATATTGAGCTTGAGATCGAGCATGCCCGCCTGCCGGCCGACTGCGACCGGCTCGATCGCAACTCTGCGAGCCCGGCCGTAGAGCAGCCTGAGCGTCCTGACCAGCGCAGGGTTCGGCTCGACGGCGACGACCTTGCGCGCCCCCACCCACAGGAACGAGGGAATGCGATCGCCGACATGGGCGCCGACGTCGAACACGAGATCGCCCGGCTGCACGAAACGGCGAAACAGCGCGTGCATGGCGGTCCGGCGATTGAAGCCGCGGTAATAGATGTAAAGCGACCGGAGCACGCCTCTGACCGTGCGCCAAGAATTCGCCCATGGAGGACCCGCGCTTGGGAGAGTCGGGAATGGAAGGGTCGGGCATGATCAGCGACGCGCCGCCGCCGTCATCTCGATTGCCGGCAGTCCGAGGGCGAGCAGTTCGGCCGGCGGCGCGGTCTCTTCCGGCAACCGGTCGAGCCCGAGCGCGATCAGCGTGCGGCCGACGGCGGGCGAGGCGGTCACGACCGCGAGCGGGATCGAGAGCAGCGGTCCGGCCGCAATGAACAGCGCCCAGGGGAGGGCCGCAGGCGCGGTCAAGGCCAGCAGCAGCACCGGGGCGAGCCCGAACAGGGTCTGCGGCCAGAGATTGTGGAACGCGAGCGCCCACGGCACTTCGTGATCGTCGCGCGCCTGCGCGCCCCAGCCGACCGTGCGGCCACACAGCAGGCGGGCAAAAAACACGGTGTGGCTTGCCCATTGGATCGGCGCAAGCAGCACGACGAAAACGACCGTGATCGCAACGCTCGCCGTGAACCGGATGCCGCCTCCGAACATGCGGCGCAAGGACGGCCGCGTCACCACGTCGATCAAGGTCGCGATGTTGGGCGCAAACCACATCGCCAATACCAGGGCGAGGATGGCAATGCCCGCGTCCCACCGCATGAAATCGCCTGGTGTCGGCGCGCGCGCCACCGCCGCGCTGCCGATGAGCAGCATTCCCATCCACGCCGGCGAACCGATGAACATCAGGATCGCGAAGGCGAGCTGATAGCGGCTGACCGGCTTGAGGCCGGGCATACGCAGGAAGTGCCAGTACTGCATGTTGCCTTGGCACCAGCGCAGATCGCGGCGCGTGAATTCGAGGAGCGTCGGCGGGTTCTGTTCGAAGCTGTTGCCTTCCTCCGCCACCACGCGCACTTCGTAGCCGGCCCGCCGCATCAGCACCGCTTCGATCTGGTCGTGGCTCATCACGTGGCCGCCGATCAGCGCGCTCTCGGCCAGCATCGGCAGCTGGCAATGCGCCATGAAAGGTGCAATGCGCACGATCGCATTGTGGCCCCAGTAGGGGCCGCAATCGCCCTGCCACCATGCGCTGCCGATGGTGTAGGAGCGCATGCCGAGCCGCATGCCGAACTGAAAGATGCGGGCAAAGGCGCTGGCCGACGGCATCCCGACCACCAAGCTTTGCAGGATGCCGATGTTCGGATCGATCTGCATGATGTGCACCAGGCGCAGCACCGCGTCGGTGGTCATGACGCTGTCGGCGTCTAGCATGAGGGCGAAGTCGTGGTTCTTGCCCCAGCGTTCGCAGAAGTCGCGGACGTTGCCGGCCTTGAAGCCGGTATTGCCGGCGCGCCGGCGGTAGGTGACGGCGATCCGCCCCTCCCACGCGCGCTTGAGTGTTGCGAAGCGAGCGTCCTCCGCGTCGGCAATCGCCGGGTCGTCGGTATCGCTCAACAGGTAGACGTGAAAACAGTCGGCGGCGTTGCGCAGTGCAAGCCCGGCCATCAGCGGCTCGATATGGCGGAGCACCCGAGCGGGCGGCTCGTTGCGGATGCACATCAGGATTGCGGTCGACGCGGTGATCGGCTCGTCGCCGCGCACGCGACCGGCGACCGGCGTCACCGCCGCGACCGGATCGCGTGCAAAGCGCATGATCACGAGCCCGATGGCGGCATTCCAGAAGCCGATGACGTACCAGGGCAGCGTCACGGCAAAGAGCGCGATCATGACAAGATCGACAATGCCGATGCCACCGGGGGAGAGCGCGACCGTGGCCAGCCAGATCAAGCCCGCCATGGTGAGCGCGACGCAGGCGAAAAACAGCGCCTGCCGCCATATCAGGGAAGCCGAAGGTCCGGCGACCGCGGAGTTGTCGCGGAGCGATTGGTCGACCATGGGATGGCTGTGCGTGTCCTTTCCGGTGATTTGAGGATATAGCGAGGGGCGAAAGCTAAGTCCAAGCGGGCGCGGCTCAAAGCAAAGCCGGCCGAAAGCAATGTGATACGGAATTCCCCGGAAAGCCGATGACTGAGCCGCAAGCAGGAAAGGCGAAGGCGCTCTGGTACGTCGATCCCGGCCGTGCCGAGCTGCGCGAGGAGCAGGTCGCCGCGCCGGGCCCACGGGAGGTCCGTGTGTGCGCGCGCTACGGCGCCATCAGTCGCGGCACCGAGCGGCTGATCTATTCCGGCCGGGTGCCCGCGAGCGAGTATACGCGCATGCGCGCCCCGTTCATGGGCGGGACCTTTCCGTTTCCGGTGAAGTACGGCTACGCGACGGTCGGGCGGGTGGAAACCGGGCCGGACGAACTCAGGGGCCGCGACGTGTTTGCCCTCCATCCCCACCAGGACGTGTTCAACCTGGGCGCCGACCAGGTGTCGCCGATCCCGCAAGGTGTACCGGCCACGCGCGCCGTGCTCGCGGCCAACATGGAGACCGCCCTCAATGCGGTGTGGGATGGCGCGCCGGGGCCGGCCGACCGCATCGCCATCGTGGGCGGGGGGCTGTTGGGACTGCTGGTCGCGTATCTGTGCGCTCGGTTTCCCGGCGCCGAGGTAACGGTCATCGATGTCGCGCCTGCGCGCGCCGCGCTGGCGCAAGCCGTCGGCGCGCACTTTGCGGCGCCCGCCGACGGGCCGGCCGGATGCGATCTCGTCTTCCATGCGAGCGCCACGGCGGCGGGTCTGGCGACGGCGCTGCGACTGGCCGGCGAGGAGGCGACGGTCGTCGAACTGAGCTGGTATGGCTCCGGCGACGTGGCCGCACCGCTCGGCGAAGCGTTCCACAGCCGGCGCCTGCGGCTCGTCTCGAGCCAGGTCGGCGCGGTGGCGCCCTCGCATCGTCCGCGCTGGAGCCATCGCCGTCGCCTTGCGGTCGCCCTGGCGCTCCTGGCCGATCCCGCGCTCGACACCCTGATCGCGCCCGCGGTCGCTTTCGAGGACCTGCCGGGGCGGCTGGCCTCAATCTTCGGTGAGGATTCGGGTGCGGTGTGCCAACTGATCCGCTATTCCGATACGCCCGTTTGATGGAAGGGAGCCGCCGTGTTTGCCGTTGAAGTATCCGACCAGATCATGATCGCGCACTCGTTCCGGGGGGAGATTTTTGGTCCCGCCCAGGGCGTGCACGGCGCGACTTTCGTCATCCGGGTGGCGTTCTTTGCCGAAACACTCGACCGGCACGGCATCGTGGTCGACATTGCCCGCGCGCATGAGGTGCTCAAGGAAGCGCTCGGTCCGCTCAACTACAAGAATCTCGACGCGCTACCGCAGTTTCAGGCAACCAACACCACGACCGAGTTCCTGACCAAGTATCTCTACGATCGGCTGGCGGAGGCGGCGCGCTCCGGGTCGCTCGGCCGTGCCGCCAGCGAGCTCAAATCGATCCGCGTCACGGTGGCGGAGTCGCCGGTCGCGCGCGCATGGTACGAGGCGCCATTGTGAAGGACGTGGTGTTCGCGGTGCCGGGGAGCCTCGACACTCCGACCGGCGGCTACGCCTATGACCGGCGCATCATCCAGGAACTGACGGCGCTGGGCTGGCACGTTGCCGTGCTCGATCTCGGCGACGGATTTCCCGACCCGGACGAGGAGGCGCGCGCCGTTGCCGGCACCCAGCTTGCCGCGCTGCCGCTCACGTCGACGATCGTGGTGGATGGGCTGGCGTTCGGCGTGCTGCCCGAGGCCGCGCAGGCGCTCCAACGCGAGCATGCGCTTGTGGCGCTGGTTCATCATCCGTTGGCGCTCGAATCCGGACTGAGCGCCGGCGATGCGAGGGCGCTGCGCGCGAGCGAGCGCGCGGCGCTTGCCTGCGCGCGCGGCGTCATCGCGACCAGTCCGACCACCGCGCGCTTGCTCATGGTCGAATACGGCGTCACAGCCGACCGGGTGGCCGTGGTCGAACCCGGCACGGATCGTGTCGCGGCCGCCCCGCGCACAAACGATGACGGCACGGTCGCGTTGCTGGCCGTGGGATCGGTGGTTCCGCGCAAGGGCTACGATCTGCTGGTGGCGGCGCTCGCTCAGCTCCAGGATCTGTCCTGGCGGTTGGCGATCGCGGGCGATCGCAGCCGAAGCGTAAACACCGCCGAGCGGCTCGAAGCCGACATTGCGCGCCGCGGGCTTGCCGGCCGCGTCACTTTGCTCGGCGCCGTGAGCAGCGAGCGCCTCGCCGCGCTCTACGCCACGGCCGATCTGTTCGTGCTGCCGTCGCGGTTCGAGGGTTACGGCATGGCCTATGCCGAAGCGCTCGCCCACGGCGTGCCGGTGGTGGGGACCGATGCGGGAGCGATTTCCGAAACCGTGCCGGCCGGGGCCGGCGTGCTCGTGCCGCCGGAGGACATCGACGCGCTCGCCGCCGCGTTGCGGCGGCTGATCGCGACGCCGGAGGAGCGGCGCCGGCTGGCGGCGGGCGCGCGGACGGTGCGATTTCCGACTTGGGCGGAGCAGGGTGCGCGGTTCGCAAAAGCGCTGGAAACCCTGGTATGAGCGGCTTTTCCGCGCAATGGCTGGCGCTGCGCGAGCCCTACGATCATGCGGCGCGCAGCGCCTCCGTCCGTAGCGCGGTGGCCGCGCATTTCGCTGCGAAGCCCTCGCTCGCCATCGCGGATCTCGCGTGCGGCATCGGTTCGACTTTGCGAGCGATCGGGGCGCATCTGCCGCCGCGTCAGGATTGGCGCCTGGTCGACAACGACCTGAGCCTGCTGGCGCGCGCCGCGGCGCTGGGCAAGCCGCCGCTGCTCACTGTCACCGCCCGCCCGGTCGATCTCGCCCGCGATCTCGAGCTCGCACTTGAGGGGCCGCTCGATCTGGTCGCCACCTCGGCGCTGCTCGATCTGGTCTCGGGGCAATGGCTCGACCGGCTCATCGTCGAAGCGGCGGCGCGGCGGCTGCCGGTCTATGCCGCCCTCAGCTACGACGGCCGCACCATGTTCGAGCCTAGCGTACCGTTCGATGACGAAATCTTGGCCGGCTTCAACGCCCACCAGCGCACCGACAAGGGCTTCGGGCCGGCGCTGGGACCGGCCGCGGCCAAGCGTGCCGTCCAGCGGTTCGAGCATTTTGGCTATTCGCTCGTGCAGGACCGCTCCGACTGGATATTGGGTCCGAACGATGAGGCGATTCAGGAGCCGCTGCTCGCGAGCTTTGCCGAGACAGCGGCCGTGACCACCCAGATGACGGCGCGCGAAATCGCGAATTGGTGGAAGGGGCGGCGGGGGCACCTGGCGCAGGGGCGCTCATACCTGACCATCGGTCATGTCGACGTCTTTGCCTGGCCGACCGGCAGCCGTTGAGCCGACAAGTCGCAGTCGAGCAGCACTTCCTCGCCGAGAATATGGGCACGCATCGGCGCCGGGACGGCTTGTCCGACCCGCTCGATCGGCGCCAATGTAAGGCTCGACGGCCCACTTCCGATGATGATCGGCGCCACAACGATGTGCAGCCGGTCGAGGCAGCGCCCGGCGAGGAAACGCGAGACCGTGTCGGCCCCGCCTTCCACCAGAATGCGGCGCAGCCCGCGCCCGGCGAGCGCGGCCAGGATCGCGGCCGGCGCGATGCGTCCCTCCGTGGCCTGAATCGGGACAGCCTCGACCCCCGCCGGCAGCTCCCGCCGGGTCCCGGCCGCCGTTACCACCAGCCGGCGCACGCCGTCGGCGGCCAGCACCCGTGCGGTCAACGGCAATCGTCCATTCGGATCGAGAATGACCCGCGCCGGGCTTGGACCCTCGACCCGGCGCACGGTCAGCAGTGGATCGTCGGCGATGGCCGTGCCCACCCCGATGACGACCGCGTCCACCAGCGCGCGCAGCCGGTGCAGATGGGCAAGTCCGGCCGCTCCGTTGATATAGTGCGAATGCCCGGACGGCGTCGCGATGCGCGCGTCGATCGACTGGCCGCATTGCCCGACCACGACCAGGTCGTCCACGCTCCCCCGGCGCAGCGGCCCGAAGATGCTCTCCCACGGCTGCGGCAAGGAACCATCGGCGGTCCGGAACGTTCTCGGTACCTGCGCCCACGCCGAATTGAGGCCGGATTGGGCGCCGATGCAATTGCTGACGACCACCGGATTTCTCCCGTTTGCGATCCGGCAACGGGAGCCGCCAGACGACAATCGTTCAATACCTGCTATCGGAGCGGACCCGATCGTGCGATGATATTTCTTTGCAGGGGGACTGCAAACGCGTGTTTTGGCTAATTGTCTGTCGTGAAACGGAAATCACCTCGGAATAAAACCCTTCAGTCCGCATTCATGTTGGTGCGGCTACTGCGGTCGTTCCCGGCGGCCAAAAAAAGGCGGTCTCAGGGGGTATGTCCCGGGGGCGCGTAACGTAGCGCCCAAGAAAGTCGTGTAAAGACAAGAGAAAGTCGTGTGAAGACATGAGTGGAAATGGGAAGTCCGGCCTGTTCGGCAAGCCTGAACATGTCGCTGTAGAGCGTGGTTTGGCAGAATTCCGATCCGGGCGACCGGTGATCATGGCCTCGGGGGACGAAACGGTTGCGGTCCTGCCGGCGGACGGAATGGACGATGAACGGCTGGCATCCTTCAAGCAGTTATGCGCACCCGCAAGGCCCTTTCTGGTCGTGACGGCGCGGCGCGCGCGCGCGCTCGGGCTCGAAGCCACCGGCCCGGTCGGACTGGCGATCGGTGACCTGCGCGACGCGAAGGCGATCCTTTCGCTCGCGGCCGATACCCAGGTGGCGCGGCATCTCGACGTCGTACCGGCGGGCGAGACGGCCGGTGCGGCGATCGACCTGGTCAAGCTCGCCGAGCGCTTGCCGGCCTTGCTGGTCGGCGAGGTTTCGGCCGCCGCCGTGAGCGCCTGCAATCCGCCGCTGGTGGCGGTCGATGCCGACGCGGTAGCGGATTTCCGTCAGGCGGCGATGAATTCGCTCGATATCGCGGCCGAGGTCACGATCCCGCTCCATGGCGGATTTTCGGCCCGGTTCGTGATCTTCCGCGACGAGATCGGCGGCACGCCGATCGCGATCATCGTCGGAAGCCCGGACTTTGCGCAGCCGGTTCCCGTGCGGCTGCACTCGGCCTGCCTGACCGGCGACGTGTTCGGTTCGCGCCGTTGCGACTGCGGCGATCAACTGCGCCTCGCGCTCGAGCAGCTCGACCAGCGCGGCGGCGGGATCATTCTTTATCTGGAGCAGGAAGGCCGCGGCCTCGGTCTGGTGAACAAGATCCGCACCTATCAGCTCCAGGACGCCGGCCTCGACACCGTCGACGCCAATACCGTGCTGGGCTTCGACGACGACGAGCGCGACTACGGCGTCGCGGTGCGCATGCTGCAAATGCTCGGCTGCAACCGCGTACGGCTCCTGACCAACAATCCGGCCAAGCTCGACGGCCTGGCAAATGCCGGCATCGACGTGTCGGGGCGCGTTCCGCTGCACGGGCCGATCAACGCTGACAATCGGCGCTATCTCACCGCCAAGGCGACGCGGGCCGGACACAAGCTCGATCACCTGCTCGGAGCGCACGCCGACGCGAACGAAGGCCCGCTCCAGCCGGTCGGCAGCAGCCACGCTCCTTAGCTCGCCGGCACCGATCGACCGTGGGGGCACAATGAGCAACGCCATCGCTGCGCCTGCGCCGACGATAGCGGTGCGCGTGCCCGCCGGCTGATCCGGACGCGGCCGGTCATGCAGCGCCCGCCGCTTGGCCGATCGGTCGGAGACCTGACGTCTCCGGAGGTTTCCGAATTCCTGCGCGAAGCCTCGATCCTCATGCTGCCGATGGGTGCGATCGAGCAGCACGGCGCGCATCTGCCGCTCAATACCGATGTGGTCATCGCGCGCGAACTCACGCGCCGCATCGTCGCGCGCTGGGGCGATGAATTCGACCTGTGGCGGCTTCCGGCGCTTTCGATCGGCCTGTCGCGCGAGCACGACTGGGCGGCCGGCACGCTGTCCCTGACGGTTGCCGGCTTTGCCGGGCTCGTCCGGGACATGGCCAGTGAGATCGTCCGCGCGCTCCCGGCGCGCAATCTCGTGATCCTGAACGGGCACGGCGGAAACCGGGGCGTCCTGGAGACGCTCATTCGCGAGGTCGACAGCGACTTCGGGCTCAATCTCTGCGTCATCCATCCGTTCGACCTGTCGAAGACCGAAATCGGCTCGACCGGTCCCGATGTTCACGGCGGGGCGAGCGAGACGTCGGTGATGCTGGCGCTCGCGCCGCATCTTGTGCGCGCGCAGGGCGTCGGTGGTCGAGGCAAGTCTCCCGACAGCGCGGCGATCGCGGCATTGATCTTCGATCGCGGCGCAAGCTGGCCGTGGCGCACCGACGATCCGCGGCTCGCCGATGAGGGCGTGATCGGCGACGCGCAATTGGCATCAGCGCAAACCGGTCATGCCATTATTGCAAGCATCGTGGAGCAGGCGGGACACGTGCTGGCTCGCCTCAAGGAGAACCGGACGGTGCCCCGCAATACGCTGCGGCGCCGGTAGAGCGCGCATCTCGACGACGCCGCAGTTCGGCCGCTTCCAGAGCGAAGCAACTCATGTGACGCGCAATGACGCGAGCAATGCGATGCTCATTTGAGTTTGGTTTGATCGCTTCGCCGGCGCGGAACTTTGCTCATCGTAGTGTTTATGTTTTGTTTATGCATGGAATTGGGAGTAGCCCCGCGAGGAATTCCGTGCATGATCTTCCCGCTGCCGTACACCGAGTAACGTGTCGATGAATGTCCAAGCGGCCGGTGAGCATTCCGACGCCACCCTGAGTGACATGATCTGGATTCCCGGCGGCACGTTCCGCATGGGATCGGACAAGCATTATCCGGAAGAAGCGCCGGTTCATCGCGTCACGCGTCGACGGCTTCTGGATCGACCGCACGCCGGTCACCAACCGCGCAGTTCCGCAAGTTCGTCAACGCGACCGGCCACGTCACCTTCGCCGAGATCGCGCCCGACGCCGAAGGATTATCCCGGCGCGCTGCCGCACATGCTCAAGGCCGGCTCGCTGGTGTTCACGCCGCCCAAGCATCCGGTCGATCTGCGCAACTGGAGCGCAGTGGTGGACATTTCAAGTTCGGCGCCAACTGGCGGCGGCCCTACGGGCCGCGCAGCTCGATCAGCGGGCTCGACGATCATCCGGTCGTGCATGTCGCCTATCGCGACGCCGAGGCCTACGCCAAATGGGCCGGCAAGGAGCTGCCGACCGAGGCGGAGTGGGAGTTCGCCGCGCGCGGCGGGCTCGACGGCGCCGAGTTCGCCTGGGGCGACGAGTTCACGCCCGGCGGCCGGCAGATGGCCAACACCTGGCAGGGCGCGTTCCCGCACGAGAACCTCGCGCTCGACGGCTACGAGCGCACGTCGCCGGTGACCGCCTTTCCGCCGAACGGCTACGGCCTCTACGACATGATCGGCAACGTCTGGGAATGGACCACCGACTGGTGGTCGAGCGCAAGCACGAGGCCGACGCGCCGAAGGCGTGCTGCATTCCGGAAAATCCGCGCGGCGGGTCCGGAGGACGCGAGCTACGACCCCTGCCAGCCGCAACATCAAGATTCCGCGCAAGGTGCTCAAGGGCGGCTCGCACCTGTGCGCGCCGAACTATTGCCGCCGCTATCGCCCGGCCGCGCGCCATGCCGAGCCGGTCGATACGTCGACCAGCCACGTCGGTTTCCGCTGCGTCAACCGAACAGAGCCTAGTGCATCACAACGAAGGAGTGACCGCTCATGAGTAGCAAGCACCCGCGTGGAACGACGACTGCCGCAATCGCCGCGGCAGGACTGAAGCGCCGCGATCTGCTGCTGAGCGGCAGCTCGCTTGCTGCCGCGTCGGCTGCTGTCGGCCGTCGGCGTCACGGCGCCTGCCGCAAGCGCAGCAACCGGCGCCGGCACCATCCGGGCAACGGCCGAACATCGTCGTCATCATGGGCGACGACATCGGCATCTGGAACATCGGCGCCTACCACCGCGGCATGATGGCGGGCCGAACGCCCAACCTCGACAAGCTCGCCGCCGAGGGCATGCTGTTCACCGACTACTACGCCGAGGCGAGCTGCACGGCGGGCCGCGCCAACTTCATCACCGGCGAACTGCCGATCCGCACCGGCATGACCACGGTCGGCCAGGCCGGCGCACCGACCGGCCTGCCGGCGGAGGCCGTGACGATCGCCACCGCGCTCAAGGCGATGGGCTACGCCACCGGCCAGTTCGGCAAGAACCACCTCGGCGACAAGAACGAGTTTCTGCCGACCGTGCACGGCTTCGACGAGTTCTTCGGCTACCTCTATCACCTCGACGCGATGGAAGATCCGGCGCACCCCGCCTATCCGCAGGAGCTGCTGAACAAGGTCGGTCCGCGCAACATGGTCCACTCGTGGGCAACCAACGTGGACGATCCCACCGTGGATCCGCGCTGGGGCAAGGTCGGCAAGCAGAAGATCGAGGACGCCGGCACGCTCTATCCCAAGCGGATGGAAACCGTGGACGACGAAATCCGCGACCTGGCGCTCAAGTTCATCGACAAGGCCAAGGCCGACAACAAGCCGTTCTTCCTCTGGCTCAATCCGACGCGCATGCACATCGTCACCCACCTGTCGCCGAAATACCAGGCGATGCGCAACTCCAAGAACGGCTGGACCATCCATGAAGCCGGCATGGCGCAGCTCGACGACGATCGTCGGCATCGTGATGCAGAAGCTCAAGGACATGGGCGTCGACGACAACACCATCGTCGTCTTCACCACCGACAACGGCACCGAGGTCTTCACCTGGCCGGACGGCGGACAGACGCCGTTCGCGCAGAGCAAGGGCACGGTCATGGAAGGCGGCTTCCGCGTGCCGTGCGATGATCCGCTGGCCGGGCAAGGTGCCGGCGGGCAAGGTCGAGAACGGCATCATCTCCGGGCTCGACTGGTTCCCGACCTTCCTGGCCGCCGCCGGCAACCCGAACATCGTCGAAGAGCTGAAGAAGGGTAAGCAGATCGGCGATCGCGACCTACAAGGTGCCATCTCGACGGCTACAACCAGATGGACATGATCACCGGCAAGGGACCGTCAAACCGCCACGAAATCTGGTATTTCGGCGAAAGCGAGCTCGGTGCCGTGCGCATCGACGACTACAAGTATCGTTTCATCGACCAGCCTGGAGGCTGGCTGGGTGACAAGACCAAGCTCGACGTGCCCTACCATCACCAACCTTCGCCTCGATCCGTTCGAGCGCACGGGCTGGCCCAATAACGGGACCAAAGAGGGCGCGCAGCAATACTTCGACTGGTTCAAGTACGAATTCTGGCGCTTCGTGTTTGTCCAGCAGGAGGTCGAGAAGCTGGCCATGACTGCGATCGAGTTCCCGCCGATGCAGAAGGGCGCGAGCTTCAACCTCGATGCCGTGAAAGCGAAAATCGCGGCCGCCCAGGCGGCAATCGCCAAATAGGCAAGTGCGGTGCGAACAGGCGCCCTGGAAGCAGGGCGCCTGTCCTATTTCAATCGATCCTCCTTGGTTCAGCTTGAACGGAGCCCTCGGATTGCCCTGTCTACCGCGCGCCTGATCGCGTGGCCCGCGATAATCATGAGAACGGCACAGGGAGGACCTGCTACGAGCAGCCAGATGATGCCAAGCGCGAGGTCGATCCAGGCAACCGCCAGCGCGCAGAGTGCCGCGCCCGTCATCCCAAACAGAGTATCCCAAATCAGCAGAGTAGGGCCACGCTCCGAATAAAGCGCGATCAGCCACGCGACGGCGCAGCCGATACTCATGCTCATCGCGATCGTGAGAGTTTCCACGGGTTAAGCCTTGCCTTGAGCTTAGCGGAGCGGCAGCCAGCGCGGGCATTCGATCATAATGGCCTTGCGTCCACCGCCACCCGATCGTGACGATCCGCCGTCGCCGCCGACCACACTACGATAGTCGCGCCGTCTCATGTCCACCCATGCCCGGCCGGTCGCGCTGCGCAATCCAGGCGGCGGGCGCGGCCGCCAGCGTCGCGAGCACGCACCAATAGGCGTAACGGAAGTCGGATGCCACCCCGAGCACCAGGAAGCTCATGACGTAGACGACGGCCGAGGCCGTCGTGCCGAGCGCGAATGCGCCGGCGGGCGTTGCGCGCGCTCGCCACGCAAAGCCGCCGACGGCGATCGCCAGCAGCAGCCACAGGCCCGCCCGGAACAGCACGGTTTGCTCCAGCGCGCGCTCGAGCGCGAGCGCGGGCCGGAAATAGGGATTCTTGCCGTAGGCGGCGTCTGGCTCTTCCCAGTCCCAGTACGGCAGCACGAGATTGGCGCGCGCGAGAAACTGCCACATGAAGGTCGCGCGATGCTCGAGGTAGGCGAGGGGGTGGGCGGCGAGTGCCTGCCGCCACGCTTGCACGAGCCGCGGCGTCCCGAAGATCGGGTCGTCCTTGGCTTCCAGCCGCCGCATCACGAAGCGGCAGGCGTCGCTGTGCCAGTAGCTGTCCCAGCGCATCGGATCGTAGCAGGTGCTGGTGAGCTGCGCGGCCTCCTGCGCGCTCCACGACACCGGGAACTGGTTCTCGCCGGTGAAGTGGGTGATGCCGCCGAGGTCGTACACCAGGATCGAGTGCAGCGGGTTTTGCCGCTTGGCGTCGAGCAGCCCGTAGTAAACGGCCGGAACGAGCGCCACGAACAACGCCACCGCCGGCACAAACACGATGGCCGCGCGCCTGAGATCGAACCGCGCGGGCCAAAAGACGTAAGCGGCAAGGATGGGCGCCGCGACGACCGCGTTGGGCCGCAGCAGCACGCCGAACGCGACCAGGCCCAGCGCCAGCGCCTGCGCCGGCAGGCGCACGGCTGCCCGCTGCTGCGCCAGCGCAAATGGCAGCACCGCCGCGATCAGCCAGACGACGCCGAACAGCACGTCGCGCCAGATCATTCCGACCAGGAGAAAGGCCGGCGGCAGCAGCGCGAGCACGGGCGTCGCAACGCCGAGCCAGGGACTCTGGCGCGCCAGCGTGAGTGCGAGCAGGCCAAAGCCCAGCCAGTACAGCGTGACGATGAGCAGGAACATGCTCCACGCGCCGGGCGCCAGCGGGTCGATGAAGAGCCACAGCAGACCCATGACCGGCGATTGCCAGTCGCCGAAATTCCCCGCCTTGGCATCCGCGTAGAGGAAGCGGGCATCGGCGGTCATGTAGCCCGGCTGGAACACCAGTACGGCGAGGGCGTAGCCGGCCGCCACCAGCAACAGGATGGTCAGGACCACGGGCGGACGCGGGCGCGCCGGCGCGTGGCCGTCCGTGCGCCGCGCGGCCGTGGTGTCGGTCGGCTGGCGATGCTCAACCGTCATGGTCGGATTCACGCGAGCACCGGGGCGGGCAGGCGCGTCGCGGTGCGCGAGATTGGCGTCCCCGGCAGGATTCGAACCTGCGACCTGCGGATTAGAAATCCGCTGCTACTATCCAGCTGAGCTACGGGGACACCGGCTGCACCTGCTAGCCTCTCATGTGCGGCGGCCCAAATCGGCGCATGCCCAAGTACCACAGGACGCCGGCGATCGCGCCCGAAATCGTGAGAATGACGATGTTGGCGGCCTCGAACGACCCGCTCCACCACAGCATCAGGAGCGTCCATGCCACCGCAAAAAAGATCGACAAGACGATCAGCCTGGATTTCGGGGTCATCGGGGTCATCTCGCTCGCCGCGCGGCGGCGACGCTAGCAGAAGCGTCGCGCATCCGGGATAGCGGTCTGGCCGCGGACCGTGCTCTGATGCTGTCCCGGGTGCTCGATCCGGCTGTGCCCAGCACCACCGCGGCGGGGAACTATTCTTGCGGCGCGTCAACTTTCCGTAAATGTCATCGTTCTCCGCTAACCAACTGCCGAATAACAAATATCTGTGAGGACGCGCAACTGTCTCGGTCAAATGATTGTGCATTGCACGCGGCGACTTTCGGTCCACATTCCAGGCGGGGCAGTGACGGGCATCCTAACCAGGAGATGTCAGATGCGTATGACGTTCATGAAGCTTGCAGTAGCGCTCGCCATGACCGGCGCCATGGCGCTGGGAACCGCGGCGGTCGCGCTCACGGGTGCGAGCGAAGCCAAGGCCTGCGTCCAGCACTACGACGGGTCGGGCGCTCCGACGGGTCCGTACTGCTGAACCGGCGCGAGTCATCGCGCTCGGTAACGTGACGGAGAGCCCGGCGGTCAGCCGGGCTCTTTGTTTTCGCCTGGGTTCCAGCCGCGGACAGCGTTTGCGGCAAGCAGAGTGACAAGCGGTCTTGCCCGCGCCGACGAGGCGCGGCGACCGATGATCGCAGCACGGCCCTCGGCCCCGCCCCGGGTGGCGTTAAACACGATTGCTGCCAAGCGGTTAGCTGCATTCGCGCCGGCTGCGGCGATGCGTGCGGAAAGCGCCCGGGCGCGCGCGCCGGAATTGTCGCAACACACGCCTTGGTCACGACCTCGACACGTTTTGACTTTCATCTTGCACCACCCCCGCTCGGATTCCCCCGGCCGACGGGAATGGAGGTCTCCCCATGCTCGCGTTCGTTCGCGCTGCCGTTGCAGCTGCGCTCGTCGTATTCCTGATTGTCCCCGCCATCGCCGCCGACAAGGCCTTCAAGCGAGACGACCTCGCCGACGCGGCAATCAAGCTCGAAGCCCAGATCAAGTCCGAGGCCGGATCGGTCACCAAGACCGCGGCCGTGCTGCGGCGCGAGGCCGACGCCGCGTTCGGGCGCAACGACGTGCGCGGCGCCTTGCAATTGCTCGGGCAGATCGTGGTGGTGGCGCCCGAGGACGCCTCGAACTGGCTGCGCCTGGCCAAGACCGTGCTGCGGGTGCGCCCGACCGACGACAAGCATCGCACTGCGCTGCTCGAGCGCGCCTCCACCGCGGCCTACATCGCCTATCAGCGCACCAGCAATACGGCCGAGGAGGCCGAGAGCCTGGTCATCGTCGCGCGCAGCTATGCCGACCGGCAGAACTGGCGTCCGGCGCTCGATGCCATGCGTATCTCGCTCGAACTGCGCGAGGCGGCCGATGTGCGGGCGCAGTACGAGAAGATGCGCGAGGACCACGGCTTCCGGCTGGTCGACTATTCGGTCGACGCCGACGCCGCCTCGCCGCGCGCGTGTTTCCAGTTCTCCGAGGCGCTGCCGGGCAAGCGCACCGATTTCTCGCCGTTCGTCGTCGTCGCGGGCATGGACAAGCCGGCGCTCTCCGCGCAGGACCGCCAGCTCTGCGTCGAGGGGCTCAAGCACGGCGAGCGCTACGACGTCACGCTGCGCGCGGGCATTCCCTCAGTGGTGAAGGAGACGCTCGCGAAGAACGCGCAGTTCAGCATCTATGTGCGCGACCGCAAGCCGTCCGTGCGCTTCTCCGGCAAGGCCTACGTGCTGCCGCGCGTCGGCCAGCGCGGCATCCCGGTGGTCAGCGTCAACACCGCCGCGGTCGGGATCGAAATCTACCGGATCGGCGACCGCAACCTGCTCAACACCGTGGTGGGCCGCGATTTCCAGCGCAATCTCTACCGCTACGACATCAGCCAGCTGACCGAGGAGCGCGGCGACCTGGTGTGGAAGGGGGAGATGAAGGTCGAGCAGCAGCTCAACGCCGACGTCACCACCGCATTCCCGGTCGACCAGGCGGTCGGCGCCATGAAAGCCGGCGTCTACGTCATGGTCGCGCAACCGGCCAACGCGCCCACCGACGACGACGGCAACGCGCTCGCGACCCAATGGTTCATCGTCTCCGATCTCGGCCTTACAGCGCTGTCGGGCATCGACGGCGTGCATGCCTTCGTGCATTCGCTCGAAACGACCCAGGCCAAGGGCGCGGTCGAAGTGCGGCTGCTCTCGCGCAGCAATGAAGTGCTGGCGACCAAGCACACCAACGATGCGGGCTACGTGCAGTTCGAAGCCGGGCTCGCCCGCGGCGAGGGCGCGCTAGCGCCTGCGATGCTGATCGCCACCGACGCCAAGGGCGACTATGCCTTCTTGAACCTCAAGGGACCGCCCTTCGATCTCACCGACCGCGGCGTCTCCGGCCGTGCAGTGCCGGCCGGGCTCGACGCGTTCGTCTATCCCGAACGCGGCGTCTACCGTTCCGGCGAGACCGTGCACGTCACCGCATTGCTGCGCGACGGGCAGGGTTTCGGGGCGCTGGGTGTTCCGCTCACGCTGGTGTTCGAGCGTCCGGACGGCGTCGAGTATCGCCGCAGCGTGGTGCCGGATCAGGGCGTCGGCGGGCATGCCCTCAGTGTGCCGCTCGTCTCGTCGGCGCCGACCGGCACCTGGCGCGTGCGCGCTTTCACCGATCCGAAGCGCCCGCCGGTCGGCGAGGCGACCTTCCTGGTCGAGGATTACGTGCCCGACCGGCTCGAGTTCGACCTCGCCTCCAAGGCCAAGAGCATCGCCAAGTCGGCGCCGGCGGAGGTCACGGTCGATGGCCGTTACCTTTACGGTGCGCCGGCCGCCAAGCTCGTGCTTGAAGGCGAGGTGATCGTCGCCAAGGCCGCTGAGCGGCCGGGCTTCCCGCGCTATCAATTCGGGTTGGACGACGAGGCGGTCGAGGCCGCCCGCCAGCCGCTCGAAAGCCTGCCGGAAACCGACGCCAGCGGCAAAGCCCGCTTCAACGTCGCGCTCGACAAGCAGCCGGCGACCACACGGCCGCTCGAAGCCCAGATCGTCGTGCGCATGAGCGAGCCGGGCGGCCGCGCGGTCGAGCGCAAGCTCGTGCTGCCGGTGACGCCGGGCGGCCCAATGATCGGCATCAAGCCGCTGTTTTCCGGCCGCTCGCTGGGGGAGGGCGAGAACGCAACCTTCGACGTCATCCTGGTCGCGCCGGATGGCAGCGAGCAGGCGCGCGGCGGGCTGCGCTACGAGCTTCTCAAGATCGAGACCCGCTACCAGTGGTACCGCCGGGACGGCGTCTGGGACTTCGAGCCGGTGAAGACGACCAAGCGGGTCGCCGACGGACAGGTCGACGTCGCCGCCGGGGCGCCCGCGCGCATCTCGGTGCCGGTGCAATGGGGCCGCTACCGGCTCGAAGTCTCGAGCCCGGACCGCGACGGACCGATCACCTCGGTCGTCTTCGATGCCGGCTGGTTTGCGGAGGCGAGCGCCGATACGCCCGACCTGCTCGAAGTCGCGCTCGACAAGCCCGAATACGTTCCGGGCGACAGCATGACCGTTGCGATCACCGCCCGCACCGCCGGCAAGGTCACGGTCAACGTGATCGGCGACCGGCTCGTCACCACGGTGACGCAGGACGTGCAGCCGGGGGTCGCGCGCGTGCGCGTCCCGGTCGGCAGCGACTGGGGCACCGGCGCCTACGTGGTGGCGACCTTGCGCCGCCCGCTCGATGCCCAGGCCCAGCGCATGCCCGGCCGCGCCATCGGCGTGCAATGGTTCTCGGTCAACCGCAAGGCCCGCACGCTCGCGGTCAATCTCGAATTGCCGCAACTCGTGCGCCCGAACAGCGCGCTGCGCATTCCGGTGAAAGTCGGCGGGCTCACGCCCGGCGAGGAGGCGCGCATCGTCGTCACGGCGGTCGACGTCGGCATTCTCAACCTCACCAACTACAAGCCGCCTGCGCCCGACGACTATTATCTCGGCCAGCGCAGGCTCACCGCCGACGTCCGCGACCTCTACGGCCAGTTGATCGACGGCATGCAGGGCACGCGTGGCCAGATCAGGTCGGGCGGCGACGGCGGCCCGGCCCAGCTCGAAGGCAGCCCGCCCACCCAGAAGCCGCTCGCGCTCTATTCCGGCATCGTGACCGTGAAGGCCGACGGCACCGCCGAGGTCCTGTTCGACATCGCGGACTTCGCCGGCACGGCGCGCGTGATGGCGGTGGCCTGGAGCAAGGACAAGGTCGGGCACGCGACCGGCGACGTCATCATCCGCGATCCGGTCGTGCTCACCGCGACGCTGCCGCGCTTTCTGCTGAACGGCGACCGCGGCAACATGCATCTCGACCTCGACAATGTCGAAGGGCAGGCCGGCGACTACCGGCTCGAGGTCAGGAGCGAGGGCATCAACGTGGTCGGCAATGCCGCGCCGCAGGTGCTCAAGCTCGCCGCCAAGCAACGCGGCGCCGTCACGCTGCCGCTCACCGCCTCGACGGCGGGCGCCGCGAACGTCATCGTGCGCATCAGCGGGCCGAACGGGTTTGCGATCGAGCGCAGCTATGCGCTTAACGTGAAGCCGGCGACCCAGGTCATCGCGCGGCGCACGGTCAAGCCGCTGGCCAAGGGCGAAAGCCTCACGCTGTCGGGCGACATGTTCGCCGATCTCGTCCCGGGCACCGGCAGCGTCGCGCTGTCGGTCGGGCTGTCGTCGGCGCTCGATGCGGCGGCCCTGCTCGCCACGCTCGACCGCTATCCGTTCGGGTGTTCCGAGCAGATCGCCAGCCGGGCGCTGCCGCTGCTGTACGTCAACGACCTGGCGCGCACGTCGCACCTGGCGTTCGACACCGCGGTCGACCAGCGCATCCGCGATTCGATCGAGCGATTGCTTGCACGTCAGGGCTCGAATGGTTCGTTCGGGCTGTGGTCGGCGGGCGGCGACGATCTCTGGCTCGACGCCTATGTCACCGACTTCCTCACGCGCGCGCGTGAGCGCAGCTTCGCCGTGCCGGACATCGCGTTCAAGCTGGCGCTCGACCGGCTGCGCAACTTCATCGGCACCGCTCCCGATCCGTCGAAGGACGGCGGACGCAATCTCGCTTATGCGCTCTATGTGCTGGCGAGGAACGGAGCAGCGCCGATCGGCGACCTGCGCTATTTCGCCGACACCAAGCTCGACGACATCGCCACCCCGATCGCCAAGGCGCAGATCGCCGCCGCGCTTGCCATGCTCGGCGACCGGGTGCGGGCCGAGCGCGTGTTCGCGGCGGCGCTCGCGTCAATCGCGCCGCGGCCAGTGCTCGACTATGGCCGCGCCGACTACGGCTCGGTGCTGCGCGACGCGGCCGCACTGGTCACGCTCGCCTCCGAGGGCGGCGCGGCGGCGCCCGTCGTCACGCAGGCGGTACAACGCGTCGAGGCGGCGCGCGGGCTCACGCCCTACACCTCCACGCAGGAGAACGCCTGGATGGTGCTGGCGGCGCGTGCGCTCGCCAAGGACGCCCAGTCCATCTCGCTCGATGTCAACGGCGAAGCGGTGAAAGGCGTGCTCAACCGCAACATGCGTGCCGCCGAGCTTGCGACGCCGTTCAAGGTGACCAATACCGGCGAGGGCACGTTGCAGGCCGTCGTCACGGTCGCGGGCGCGCCGCTCGTCCCGGAGCCCGCGGCCGAGAAGGGCTTCAAGCTCGAGCGCCGCTACTACACGCTGGCCGGCAAGCCGGCCGACGCAAGCAAGGCCAAGCAGAACGACCGCTTCGTCGTCGTGCTCAAGGTCACCGAGCCGACGCCGATGTTCGCCCGGCTGATCCTCGCCGACTACCTGCCGGCGGGCTTCGAGATCGACAATCCGCGGCTGGTCTCGTCTGGCGAAACCGGCACGCTCTCCTGGATCGAGGACGCGCAGGAGCCGGTGAACGTCGAGTTCCGCGACTACCGCTTCAGCGCGGCCTTCGAGCGCAAGGCGGGCGATCCCTCGGTGTTCACGGTCGCCTACGTGGTGCGCGCGGTGTCGCCCGGCCGCTATATGCCAGCCGCAGGCGTTCGTGGAGGACATGTACCGTCCCGACCGCTTCGGCCGCACCGCGACCGGCACGATCGAGGTCACCGCGGCGAAATAGCGTGAGGCGCGCGATGAGCGTCAACCATGCAATGAGCCGGCGGCCGACTGCGCTTCCCCTCTCCCCGGCGGGGAGCGGGAGAGCGCCGGCCGTGCGGCGATGGCTGCGGCGCGGCCTGATCGCCGCGTCCTTTGCGATCGTTGCGGCGATGGCGGCGGCGGATTTTTGGATCGCCGCGCTCGGCCCCGCGCCGCTGGGCGAGGGGCTCGCCTATTCCACGTTGGTGGTCGATCGCGACGGCAGGCTGTTGCGGCCCTACACCACGCCGGAGGGCCGCTGGCGGCTCAAGGCGACGCGGGAGGATGTCGATCCGCGCTATCTCGCGTTGCTGCTCGCCTACGAGGACAAGCGCTTCCTTTCCCACCACGGCGTCGACACGCTGGCGCTGGCGCGCGCCGCCGTGCAACTCGCCAGCAACGGTCGCATCGTGTCCGGCGCATCGACCATCAGCATGCAGGTGGCGCGGTTGCTCGAGCCGAGAAGCGAGACGGACCTTCGCCGCCAAGCTGCGCCAGATGGTGCGCGCGCTCGAGATCGAGCGGAAGCTGTCCAAGGACGAGATTCTCGGGCTCTACCTCAGCCTCGCGCCCTATGGCGGCAATCTCGAAGGCGTACGCGCCGCTTCGCTCGCCTATTTCGGCAAGGAGCCGCGCCGCCTGACGCTCGGCGAAGCCGCGCTCCTGGTCGCGCTGCCGCAATCGCCCGAGCAGCGCCGGCCGGACCGCTCGGTGGCAGCCGCGCGCAATGCCCGCGACCGCGTGCTCGATCGGGTCGCGGCGGCGGGCGCCGTGCCGGCCGACGAGGTCGCGCGTGCCAAGCTCGAGCCGGTGCCCGAAGGCCGCCGGCCGATGCCGATGCTCGCGCCGCACTCCGCCGATGCGGTGGTGACCGCCGCGCCGGAGCGCCGGCTGCATCGCCTCACCATCGACGGCGCGCTGCAAAGGAATCTTGAGGACCTTGCGCGCGAGCGCGCCCGCGCGCTCGGCCCCGACATCTCGGTCGCCATCGTCGCGGTCGACCACGCGACGGGCGAGGTGCTGGCGCGGGTCGGATCGGCCGGCTACTTCGATGCGCGCCGCGCCGGACAGGTCGACATGACCTCGGCGGTGCGCTCGCCCGGTTCGACGCTCAAGCCATTCATCTACGGGCTCGGTTTCGAAGATGGCCTGATCCATCCCGAAACCCTGATCGAGGATCGCCCGGCGCGCTACGGCGGCTATGCGCCGGAGAATTTCGACCTGTCGTTCCAGGGCACGGTCACCGTGCGCCGCGCGCTGCAACTGTCGCTCAATGTGCCGGCAGTGGCGGTGCTTGACCGTCTCGGCGCCAGCCGCTTCACCGCGCGGCTTGCCCAAGCCGGGGGATCGCTGGTGCTGCCGGAAGGCGAAGTGCCCGGCCTCGCCATGGGCCTCGGCGGCGTCGGGATATCGCTCAACGACCTGGTGAGGCTCTATGCTGGGCTCGCCCGGCTCGGCACCACCGTGCCGCTCACCGAGCGGCTCGGCGAGACCGAGGGCGGGCCGGTGCAGCGCCGGCTGCTCGATCCGGCCGCGGCCTGGTATGTCGGCAACATCCTGCTCGGCGCACCGCCGCCGGAGAACGCCGCCGGCGGGCGCATCGCCTTCAAGACCGGCACATCCTACGGCTATCGCGACGCCTGGGCGGTCGGCTTCGACGGCAAGCGCACCATCGGCGTATGGGTCGGCCGGCCCGACGGCGCGCCGGTGCCGGGCCTGCTCGGGCGCGGCTCGGCGGCACCGATCCTGTTCGATGCGTTCTTCCGCACCGGCAAGCTGCCGTCGCCGCTGCCGGCCGCGCCCAAGGGCGCGCTGGTCGCGGCCACCGGCAAGCTGCCGCCGCCGTTGCAGCGCTATCGCCCGGGTGCATTGGCGGGCGAGAGCGGCGACCCGCAGCTTCGCATCATGTTCCCGCCCAACGGCGCGCGGCTCGAGCTCGCACGAGGCGATGGCGGCAGGCCCGATCCGATCGCGCTCAAGGTCACCGGCGGGGCGGGCCAACTCACCGTGCTGGTGAACGGACTGCCGCTGGAGGCTTCGCGCGGGCGGCGCACGCTGTTCTTCGAGCCGGAAGGGCCGGGCTTCGTGCGCCTCACCGTGATGGACGCCAAAGGCGCCACCGACAGCGTGATGGTGCGCCTGCAATAGGTTCGCGATCGGGCGGACCCCATATGTGGACGGCCCCCTCCTCGCAAGAGTATTTTCGCATTTGATTTTGATCAGATCGCTTGCGTCCATATGTCCGGCCTGTAGTCGCGCTCGCACATGAACGCTGGCCAAGATGGTTTCCGCGACGCGAGTTCCAGACACGCCGGCGACCTTTGCAGCCAGTGGGGTCCACGGAGTATCTCGCGTCTAGGATCGATCGATCACACCATCTGCTCGTCACCTTGCAAGTTCTGGCATCGGCTCAGCAGGGTTGCCGTTGCAGCTAAGTTGCTCCCCGTGCCTGGCTGATCTTTATGCTGCGCGCGCCGAAGTAATGGGCGCGGATGTCGCCGCATAGGTTTCGCCTGTGACCATCAGTTTCCACGCGATGCGGGCCATCTTGTTGGCCAATGCTACGGCAGCCAGCTTCGGCGGCTTGCGCTTGAGAAGGGCGAGGAGCCAGTGCGACGCACGTCCTCTGCAGCGAATCGCATACCTGATCACGGCAGTCGCCCCCGACACCAGCACAGCGCGCAAAGCTTCATCGCCGGCCCGCGTGATACCGCCGAGCCTGACCTTGCCGGCCGTAGAATGATCCTTCGGCGTCAATCCGATCCAGGCCGCGAACTGGCGCCCAGACCGGAATAGCTCAGGCGCCGGGGTCTTCATCATCAACAACGCCGCGCCGATCGGACCGACGCCGGGGATCTTAGCGAGACGTCGGCTGCACTCATTAGCTTTGTGCCAAGCCATGAGCTTGCGGAGACTTCGGCGATTTGCGCCTCTAACTGCGCATATTCTTCGGCCTGTATCGCGAACAGCTCGCGCGCCAGCTCGGGAACGCTCTCATCTGCTTGACTGCGTTCGAGCAGTAGATCGAGGTTCGCCAACCCCTTGGCAGCGGTAAAGCCGAACTCGGCGGCATAGCCGCGGATGGCGTTGGATAGCTGTGTGCGATTGCGGATGAGCCGATCGCGTAGGCCGACCAGCATCAGGGCCGCCTGTTGTTCGGCAGTTTTAATCGGCACAAAACGCATTGTTGGCCGGCTCATCGCCTCGCAAAGCGCCTCGGCGTCAGCCGTATCGTTCTTGCCGCGCGTTACATATGGTTTGACCAGTTGAGCCGGGATCAACTTCACCTCATGACCGAATGACCGCAAAAGCCGCCCCCAATGGTGGGATGCCCCGCAGGCTTCGATCCCGATCACCGTCGGCGCAAGCTTCTCGAAGAAAGCGACCATGTCCTTGCGCCGCAGCTTCCTACGCAAAACCACTTTCTCCGCGGCGTTCACCCCGTGAAGTTGAAACAAATGTTTCGACGTATCCATTCCAATTCGGCTAATCTGTTCCACGGACGGTCTCCCTTGATTGAGATCTGCAACGACCTCATTCTGGCACGACCGATGCCGTCGGGGGCCGTCCACCCCAACACGCCGGCGCAGAATCCGTCGGTCGGCCTGGCGCTTTCAGGCCCGCTGCGAATTCTCTAAGGTCCGGCTGACACCGAGACGGGGCACAACGCAATGTCGGCCACGACCGGCGCCGGGCGGCATCAAATCGCCTCCGCGCTAAATCTCAAAGGGATCGTCGATTTCGCGACCGCGTCGCACGCGCGCGCGGCCGGCGTGCTGCTGGTCGTCGCGCTCCTGAGCTTCCTGCCGGGGTTCTTCGCCATCCCGCCCACCGATCGCGACGAAGCGCGCTTTGCGCAGGCCACCAAGCAGATGGTGGAAAGCGGCGACTATGTCGACATCCGCTTCCAGGACGAGGTGCGCTACAAGAAGCCCGTCGGCATCTATTGGCTGCAGGCGGCCGTGGTGCGCAGTGCGGAAGCACTCGGCGTGCCGCAGGCGCGCACGCGCATCTGGCTCTACCGCATGCCCTCTCTGCTCGGCGCGATCGGCGCGGTGCTGCTCACCTATTGGGCGGCGCTCGCCCTGGTCTCACGCCGTGCCGCGGTGCTCGCCGGCCTGATGATGGCAAGCTGCGTGCTGCTCGTGGTCGAGCGGCTCCTGGCCAAGACCGATGCCATGCTGCTGCTCACCGTGGTCGCCGCCATGGGGGCGATGGCGCGCGCGTATATGCCCGGCCAGCGCGAAAAGCTCGGCGCCGCCGCACGCTGGAAGCTGGCGGCCGTGTTCTGGACCGCGCTCGCCGCCGGCGTGCTGCTCAAGGGCCCGCTGATCCTGATGGTCGTCGGCCTCGCCGCGCTGAGCCTCGGCATTGCCGATCGCTCCGCGCGCTGGCTCGTCGTGCTCAAGCCGCTTCCGGGCGCCGTCTGGTTCGCGCTGCTGGTGCTGCCGTGGTTCGTGGCGATTGTCGGCCGCAGCGGAGATGCGTTCCTGGCCCGCTCGGTCGGCGAGGATCTGCTGAGCAAGGTGCTGAGCGGGCAGGAGGCGCACGGCGCGCCGCCCGGCTACTACTTTGCACTGTTCTGGTTCACCTTCTGGCCGGGGGCGGCGCTTGCGGCCATGGCGGCGCCGGCGGTCTGGTCGGCCCGGCGAGAGCCGGCGATCAGGTTTCTGTTGGCCTGGCTGGTGCCCTCCTGGATCGTCTTCGAACTCGTCGTCACCAAACTGCCGCACTATGTGATGCCGCTTTATCCGGCCATCGCCATCCTGATCGCCGGCGTGGTGGAGGCGCGTGCGCTGTCCGGGCGGCCGTGGCTGCGGCGCGGAGTGGTCTGGTGGTTCGTCCTGCCGGTTCTGGCCGGCGTCGCGGTCATCGTCGCGCCGATCGCGATCGGACGGCAATTCGTCCTTCTGGCGTGGCCGCTGCTTGGGGCGGCGGCCGTGATCGGGTTCCTCGCCTGGCAGTTATACGAGGCCGAACGCGC
The DNA here is from genome assembly GCA_963755305.1 of uncultured Alphaproteobacteria bacterium. Taxonomy (GTDB): domain Bacteria; phylum Pseudomonadota; class Alphaproteobacteria; order Rhizobiales; family Xanthobacteraceae; genus VAZQ01. The sequence goes on from CAVWJL010000004.1 coordinate 489,062, forward strand.
GGAGCAGGGGCTGCTGCGCGCCATTGGCGCTGCCATTCTCATCGGCGTTGCGGTTTTCGGACTGACGATCCCGGCGCTGTCGCCGTTGTTTCCGAGCATGACGCTCGCCCGCATCCTGCGCGACAGCGGCTGCGCCGGCCCGACCGCCGCCGCGGTCGGCTATCACGAACCGAGCCTGGTCTTCCTCGCCGGCACCGCGACGCGCCTCACCGACACGCTCGGCGCCGCCGAATTCCTGCGCGGCGGCGAGTGCCGCTTCGCGTTCGTCGACGCTCGCCAGGAGCGCAGCTTCACCCAGCGCGCCGAGGCGATCGGCTTGCGCTATACTGCGGGCCCGCGGATCGAGGGCATCAACATCAGCACCGGCAAGCCGATCACCATCGCGGTCTTTCGCTCGGGAGCGCCGTCATGAGCGTGGCCGGGCGCCTCAAGGCTGCCGCGCCGGGCGGCACGCCGCGGCGCGCGCAGTGGATGCGTACCAATGTGGTGAGCTGGTTTGCCCGGCTCGGCCGCCCGCCGCGCGGCAATGGCGCAACGCCGGCATGGCGCGCGCCCTCGCGGCTCATTCCCGGCGCGCTCATAGCGCTCGCACTTGTCGCCGGAACGATGGTGCTGATCGATGCCTGGGCGATTGCGCAGGCGCGGAACTGTCCACAGTGGCTGCACACGATCTTCAACGAGTTGAGCGATTTCGGCCGGTCCGCCTGGTTCCTGGTGCCGATCGGATTGTCTGCTGATCGCGATCGCCGCGCTGGCGTCGCCGGCGCTTGCCGCGCATGTCGAGGCTGGTGCTTGCCGCCGTCTCGGTGCGGCTGGGTTTCCTGTTCGCGGCGATCGCTCTCCCCGGTCTGGTCGTGACCATCGTGAAGCGCCTGATCGGGCGTGCGCGACCGCTCGATCGACGGCAATCTCGATCCTTTCGTCTACCGGCCGCTCGGCTGGAGCGTCGAATACGCCGGCCTGCCGTCCGGCCATGCCACCAACGCCTGCGCGGCGGCGATAGCAATCGGCGCGCTGTGGCCGAGGTCGCGTCCCTTCATGTGGGCCTATGCCCTCGTCATCGCGATCAGCCGGGTCGTGATGACCGCGCATCATCCCAGCGATGTCCTCGCCGGGGCGATCGCCGGGACCGTCGGCGCGCTGCTTGTGCGCGACTGGTTTGCCGCGCGCGGGCTCGGGTTTGCGCTCGGCCCGGACGGCCGAGTTGTGACGTTGCCGGCCCGTCGTTCCGGCGCATCAAAAGAGTTGCCCGGCAGGCCATCGCCCCATAAGAAGCACGCGCCGTTGCCAGCGCGCGAGGGGTATGGCGGCGGCATGCCCGGCGAGAACCATGAGCCAAGACACCTGACAACCAGCCTTCACCCGTGGTTTCCATCGTCGTTCCGGTCAGGAACGAGGCCGGCAACATCACCCCGCTGATCGCCGAGATCGTGGCTGCGCTTGGCGCGACCTTCAGTTTCGAGGTCATCTACGTCAACGACGGATCGACCGACAAGACCGAGTCCGAATTGACGCTGCTGATGGCGAGCCGCCCGTGGCTGCGGCACATCATCCATCGGTCGTCCTGCGGGCAGTCGGCAGCCTTGCGCACCGGTGTGATGCATGCGCGCGCCCAGGTGGTCGTCACGCTCGACGGCGACGGCCAGAACGATCCGGCCTTCATTCCGGCACTGCTCTCCGCGCTTGCCGCCGGCATGCCGCGCGTCGGGCTCATCGCCGGCCAGCGCGTCGGCCGCAAGGCGAGCCGGCTTCAAGCGGATTGCAGTCGCGCATCGCCAATGGCGTGCGCGGCGCGATCCTGCGCGACGGCACGCGCGACACCGGCTGCGGCCTCAAGGCGTTCCGCCGCGACGTGTTCCTGGCGCTGCCGTATTTCGACGGGCTGCACCGGTTCCTGCCGGCGCTGGTCCGGCGCGAGGGCTACGAGATCGGCTATATCGACGTGGTCGACCGGCCGCGCCGTCACGGCGCGTCGAACTACGGCATTGTGGGACCGGCTGTGGGTCGGTATTCTCGATCTATTCGGCGTGTGGTGGCTGATCCGCCGCCGGCGCCAGGTACCGGACGTCCTGGAGGTAAAGCGCCATGCTGATTGATCTCGTGAACGCGGTCGGCAGCTATCTTCACGACGTGTTCGTGGTCAAGTTCCAGTGGTGGGTGCTGCTCGGCTACCTGGCGCAAGTCATGTTCACCATGCGCTTTGTGGTGCAGTGGATCGCCTCGGAGCGCGCCGGCCGGATGGTGATGCCGATCGCATTCTGGTTTTTCTCGATCGGCGGCGGGGTGATGCTGTTCGGCTACGCGCTCTACATCCGCGATCCGGTGTTCATCCTGGGGCAGGGGTTCGGCGTGTTCGTCTATGGGCGCAATCTCTATTTTGAATTGCGCGACAGGCGGATTGCGCCGGCGTGATATTCAATTCGTTCGCGTGGCGGTCCATTTTTCGGACCAGTCGAGCCTTTTTTCCAATGGACTTGACTATATCGGTATCGATATAATTCCCGCGTGAAACCGGTCGAGTTTCTGGGCGATTTTCTTGAGCGCATCCGCGCCTTTCCGGAGCGGGCGCGCCGCGAGGCCGGATATCAGTTGGAGCGGGTGCAGCGCGGGCTCGTTCCTGACGACTGGAAGCCGATGCCGAGTGTTGGCCGGGGAGTGCGGGAGATTCGCGTCAGGGACGCCTCAAGGGCTTATCGGGTGATCTACGTCGCCAAGCTTCGCGATGCGATCTATGTCGTGCATTGCTTCGCCAAGAAGACACAACGCACCGTCTGCGCGCGACTTGAATCTTGCAGCTGCACGTCTCAGGGAATTGGAAAGGACCATTCGCGAATGAAAAAGCAACGGTTCGATAGCGTGTGGGACGCGCTCGAGGCTTCGCCCGCCGCAGCCGCCAATATGAAGGCCCGCGCCGACTTGATGATTGCGTTGTGCGAGACGATCGACGGATGGAGCGTAAGTCAGACTGCTGCCGCCAAGAAGCTTGGGTTGACGCAACCACGTCTCAATGACCTGCTGCGTGGACGGATCACGAAATTCAGCCTCGATGCCTTGATGGCGATCGCTTCGCGCGGTGGCCTCTCGGTGCGCGTCGAGATCGCACGCCCGGCCGCGTGACTGAATCTCGGCATAGTCCGCTATTGTTTAGATATTGACGACGAAACCTCTCGCTTCCGGCATGCGCTGGTTCTCGCGCATCTACAAGGATGCCGCCGCGAGCGCGGCAAAGCCGCGTTCGAGATCGCCGATCAGGTCGTTGATGTCTTCCAGCCCGATGTGGAAGCGCACCGTCGGACCGCCCGGCGCCCACCTGGTCGCGGTGCGGGTCGAGGCGCAGTCGAACGGGATCGCCAGGCTCTCGTAGCCGCCCCACGACGCGCCCATCCCGAACAGCGTGAGCTCGTTGAGAAACGCGTTGACCGCGGCCTCGCCGACCGGCTTGAGCACGATGCTGAACAGGCTCGAGGCGCCGGCGAAGTCGCGCCGCCAGATGGCGTGGCCGGGGTCGCTCGGCAGCGCGGGGTGCAGCACGCGCAGCGACTTCCGGGCGCTGTTCGAGCCAGCGCGCGATCGGCCAGACCCGACTGGTGCTGATGCGCGAGCCGCACGCCCAACGTGCGCAGGCCGCGCTGGCCGAGATAGACGTCGTCGGGGCCGACGCAATTGCCGAGCGCATGCACCGTGTCGACGAGCCGCGGCCAGGCTGCCTTGTTGGCGGAGACCGTGCCAATCATCACGTCGGAATGCCCGCCGATGTATTTGGTGCCGGCCTGGATCGACGAGATCGACGCCTTTGTCCAGCGCGCTGAAATAGAGCGGGCTCGCCCAGGTGTTGTCCATCAGCACGAGCGCGCCCTTGGCATGAGCGGCCGCCGCAATCGCCGGCACATCCTGCATCTCGAACGAGAGCGAGCCGGGCGCTTCCACGAATACGGCGCGGGTGTTCGGCTGCATGAGCGCGGAAATCCCCGAACCAATCAGCGGGTCGTAGTAGGTGGTCGAGACGCCGAAGCGCTTGAGCACGCCGTCGCAGAATTTCCGCGTCGGTAGGTAGACGCTGTCGGTCACCAGCACATGGTCGCCGGCGCTGAGCGCCGACCAGAGTGCGAGCGAGATCGCCGCCAGCCCGGACGGGGCAAGCGCAACGCCGGCGCACGCGGGGCCTTCGAGTGCGCGGATCGCAGTTTCGAGCGATTCCGAGGTGGGGGTGCCGCGCCTCCCATAGAGATAGCGCGAGCGGCGCGCGCGGAAATCTTCCGCCGTCGGGTAAAGCACGGTCGATGCATGATAAACCGGCGGATTGACGAAGCCATGAAAGGCCGACGGATCGCGGCCTGCGGTTACCAGCCGGGTCGCCGGCTGCAACGGCGTATGCGCCGGATCGGCATGGGTTTTTCTGGTCATGGACGGGTTCCTTGCGCAGGCGGCGGCTGCGCGCGTGCAATCATTCGCCTTTCGACGCCTTGGTCGGAAAACACCAGCTTTTATGGCTCATGGCGGCCCGCCGGGCGAGCGTCAACCCCTTGACCTCCATGCCCGATCGTTCTGAGATGCCTGCAATGCCAGCGGCGGGGGCGCGTGCATTCGTCCGGGGACGCCCGCCGATCGGAAGCTGACCTCGGAGCTCGCGGCATTCCAGGAATGCCGGAACTCGGTTCGTTCTAACCCGACAGGTTGTTGCATGAAACGCGTGATCTTCATCTTCGGCGTGGCCGCCGCGCTCGGCTTTTCCGTCGTGGCGGCGCCCGCGCAGACGCTCAAGAAGGTCAAGGACCGCGGCTCGCTGATTTGCGGGGTGAGACAGGGAGTTCCTGGATTCTCCCTACCCGACGACAAGGGCAATTGGACCGGCTTCGACGTCGACTTCTGCCGCGCGCTGGCGGCAGCGATCTTCAACGATGCGACCAAGGTCAAGTATACGCCGCTTTCCGCCAAGGACCGGTTCGAGCCGCTCAAGTCGGGCGATATCGACGTGCTATCGCGCAATACGACCTGGACGCTTTCGCGCGACGCGCTTGTTCAATTTCGCCGGCGTCACCTATTACGACGGCCAGGGCTTCATGGTGCGCAAGGCGCTCAAGGTCAATTCGGCGCTCGAGCTCAACGGCGCCTCGATCTGCACCCAGACCGGCACCACGACCGAGCTCAACCTCGCCGACTATTTCCGCGCCAACAACATGAAATACGAGGTGATCGCCTTCGCGACCGCGGACGAGACCATCAAGGCCTATGAATTGGGCCGCTGCGACGTATTCACCACCGACGTGTCGCAGCTCTACGCCGAAAAGCTCAAGCTCGCCAACGCCAACGATCACGTCATCCTGCCGGAGATCATCTCCAAGGAGCCGCTCGGACCGGTGGTGCGCCACGGCGACGACCAGTGGGTCGACATCGTGCAAGCTGGGTGCACTACGCCATGCTCAATGCCGAGGAGCTCGGCGTGTCGTCGAAGACGGTCGACGACGCCCTGAAGTCCAACCTGCCCGAGATCAGGCGGCTGGTCGGCGTCGAGGGCAATTTCGGCGAGCAGATCGGCCTGACCAAGGACTGGGTGGTGCGCATCGTGAAGCAGGTCGGCAACTACGGCGAGGTGTTCGACCGCAATGTCGGCACCGGCTCCAAGCTCGGCATCAGCCGCGGCCTCAACCGGCTCTGGACCAAGGGCGGCATCCAATATGCGCCGCCGATCCGCTGAGCGCGCGCTTTGACGCCGCCGCGGGTCGCGATCTACAACAATCCGAAGAATTCGCGCCTACGGCTATCAGTTCGTCCTGCTCGGCGTGGTGTTGTGGTTCGGCTACGAGTTCGCGCTCAACGCCAAGGCCAATCTCGAGGCGCAGCAGATCACCAGCGGGTTTGGCTTTCTCGACCAGACCGCGGGCTTCGGCATCAACCAGTCGCTGATCGCCTACAGCGAGACCGACACCTATGCCCGCGTGTTCCTCGTCGGGCTGCTCAATACGCTGCTGGTATCCGTGCTCGGCATCGTGCTCGCGACCGTGCTGGGATTCGTCATCGGCATCGCGCGGCTCTCGCCCAACTGGCTGGTGGCGCGGCTGGCCGGCGGCTATGTCGAGCTGATCCGCAATCTGCCGCTGCTGTTCCAGATCCTGTTCTGGTACCTCGCCGTGCTCGGCACGCTGCCGGGGCCGCGCCAGAGCGTTGCGATCGGGTGGCAGCCGCTGCTGGCGCGCATCGGCGACGGATTCGCGGCGCTTGAGCGGCTGCCGCGTCCGGCCTGGTGCAGTGGCTGCGCGGCATGGCGGACTGGATCGGGCCGCCGGAAATCTACGTGAACAACCGCGGCCTGTTCGTGCCGCGGCCGGTGTTCGGCGACGGATCGGAATCGTGGTCGCGGCGCTAGTCGCTCGCGATTGTCGCCGCGATCGCGCTGCGCATCTGGGCCAGACGCCGGCGGACGCTCACCGGCCGGCCGTTTCCGGTGGGCTGGGCGAGCCTCGCGCTCGTCGTCGGGCTGCCGCTCGTCGCTCTCGCCGCGCACGGGCTTTCCGATCGCGTTCGAGCAGCCGGAACTGCGCGGCTTCAATTTCGTCGGCGGCTTGCGGCTTATCCCGGAATTCGTCGCGCTGCTGATTGCGCTCGTCGACCTATACCGCCGCCTTCATCGCCGAGGTGGTGCGCGCCGGCATCCTTGCGGTCTCGCGCGGGCAGACCGAGGCGGCGCAGGCGCTCGGGCTGCGGCGCGGACTGATGCTGCGGCTGATCGTCGTGCCGCAGGCGCTGCGCGTGATCGTGCCGCCGCTGACCAACCAGTATCTCAACCTCACCAAGAATTCCTCGCTCGCGGTCGCGATCGGCTATCCCGACCTGTTCGCGGTGTTCGCCGGCACGACGCTCAACCAGACCCGCCAGGCGATCGAGATCATCGCCATCACCATGGCGGTCTATCTGCTGCTCTCGCTGGTCACCAGCGCGCTGATGAACTGGTACAACGCCCGCATCCGGCTGGCGGAGCGCTGATGGCGATGCCCGCACAACCTGCCTATGTCCGCCGGGCGCTGGCGCGCCCGAGCCGCCGCCGCTGGCGGAAAGCGGCGCGCTGCGGCTTCTTGCGCCGGCGGCTGTTTCGACGGCGCGTTCAATTCCATCCTGACCGTGGTGAGCCTCGCCGTCATCGTCGCGCTGCGCGTGGCCGACGCTGAAGTTCCTGCTGATCGATGCGGTCTGGATCGGCATCGAGCCGCGTCGACTGCCTGCCGGAGACCGTCGGGCCGCGAGGTCGGCGCCTGCTGGCCGTTCATCGCGCGCCAAGTTCCGCCAGTTCATGTACGGCTTCTATCCGGAAGAGCGAGCACTGGCGCGTCAACCTGACCTATGCGCTCGGCGCCATCCTGCTGGTGCCGCTGCTCGATTCCGCGCGCTGCCCTACAAGGCGCTCAACGCGATCCTGTTCTTCGGGGTCTTTCCGCTCGTTCGCCTTTTTTCTGCTGGTCGGCGGCGTGTTCGGATTGCCGCATGTCGAGACCCGGCTCTGGGGCGGGCTGCTGGTGACGCTGGTGATCTCGTTCACCGGCATCATCGGCTCGCTGCCGATCGGCATCCTGCTGGCGCTCGGGCGGCGCTCGAAGCTGCCGATCGTGCGCACGCTCGCGATCGTCTTCATCGAGTTCTGGCGCGGCGTGCCGCTGATCACGGTGCTGTTCTTCGCGACCTACATGCTGCCGCTGTTCCTGCCGGCCGACTGGAGGATCGACGCGCTGCTGCGCGTGCTGATCGGGGTCGGTGCTGTTTGCCGGCGCCTATATGGCCGAGGTCGTGCGCGGCGGATTGCAGGCGATTCCGCGCGGCCAGTTCGAAGGCGCCATGGCGCTCGGGCTCGGGCTATTGGCGCATGATGGGCGTTCGTGATCCTGCCGCAGGCGCTCAAGCTCGTCATTCCCGGCATCGTGAACTCGTTCATCGCGCTGTTCAAGGACACGACGCTGGTGCTGATCGTCGCGATCTTCGATCTGCTCGGCCAGTTGCGCGCCGCCTTCGCCGATCCGAACTGGGCGACGCCGGTGACGCTGTTCACCGGCTTTGCCTTCGCCGGCATCATCTATTTTCTGCTTCTGCTTCGGCATGTCGCGCTATGCGCTGTACACCGAGCGGCGGCTGAACACCGGCCGGCCGAGCTGAGCGGCAATGGGCGAGCATGACGAGGACGACCGGCCGGCGAACCCCGTCGATGCGCGGCGCGCGCCCGACATGCGCACGACCGAGCACGAGGTCGCGGTCGAGATCGTGGGCCTGCAACAAGTGGTTCGGCGATTTCCACGTCCTGCGCGATGTCAACCTCAAGGTCATGCGCGGCGAGCGCATCGTGATCTGCGGGCCCTCGGGCAGCGGAAAGTCGACGCTCCTGCGCTGCATCAACCGGCTCGAGACCTGGCAGCGCGGGCCGCGTCATCGTCGACGGCGTGGAACTGACCGACGACCTCAAGACGATCGACGAGGTGCGGCGCGAGGTCGGCATGGTGTTCCAGCAGTTCAACCTGTTTCCGCACCTCACCGTGCTGGAGAACTGCACGCTGGCGCCGATCTGGGTGCGCGGCACTGCCGCAGAAGGAGGCCGAGGAGATTGCGCGGCATTTTCTCGACGCGGGTGCGCATTCCCGAGCAGGCGGACAAATATCCGGCGCAGCTTTCCGGCGGCCAGCAGCAGCGGGTCGCGATCGCGCGCGCGCTGTGCATGCAGCCCAAGATCATGCTGTTCGACGAGCCGACCTCGGCGCTCGATCCGGAGATGGTCAAGGAGGTGCTCGACACCATGGTCGGTCTCGCCATGGACGGCATGACCATGCTGGTGGTGAGCCACGAGATGGGCTTTGCCCGCCAGGTGGCGAACCGCGATGGTGCTGATGGATGCGGGCCAGATCGTCGAGATCAACGAGCCCGAGGCGTTCTTCTCCCACCCCCAGCACGAGCGGACCAAGCTGTTCCTCAGCCAGATCCTGCATTGAACGGCCGAGCAAAGTCTTTGTGGCCGTCGGTTGCAACCGTCGGGCTGAGGCGGCCCGTAGTATATGGCGGCGAGCATTAGCGGAGGAGTCACCATGAGCAATGCCAATATCGGACGTCGTCCAGAGCCTGTATGCCGCCTTCGGCAAGGGCGATGTCACCAGCCATCCTCAACGGCCTGACATCCGGACGTGGCCTGGCACTCGGGCGGCCGCGCCTCGGACTATCCCGGCTTCGGGCCGCGCAAGGGCCACAAGGAGGTGGAGGAGTTCTTCAAGATCGTTGCCGAGAACAACGACTTTGCCCATTTCTCGCCGCGCGAATTCTGCGCCTCCGGGCGACAAGGTGTTCGTGCTCGGCGATTACGCCATCACCCTCAAGAAGACCGGCAAGAAGATGGCCAGCGACTGGGTGCACGTGTTCACTTTCCGCGACGGCAAGGTGGCCGCCTTCCGCGAGTTCCTCGACACCGCGGCGGCGGCGGAGGCCTATCGCGGCTGACGACTCGCCTCAGCGCGCGAGCGGCCCGGAGGCCTTCTTCCAGGCGTCGATGCCGCCCTGGATGTGGCAGGCGCGTCGCAAGGCCGGCGTCCTGCGCGGCCTGCACCGCCATGGCCGAGCGCTCGCCGAAGGCGCAGTAGAATACGATGCGCTTGCCGGTGGCGCGGGCGCAGTTCGTTGAGCATGCCGCCCTGTCTGCACGTTGATCTGCAGGTCCGGGTAGGGGGCGTGCAGCGAGCCCGGGATCACGCCGTGCTTCTCGCGCTCGGTTCTCTCGCGCAGATCGACCAGCGCCACGTCCGGCTTGCCGAGGAGCGCCATGGCCTCGGTGGCGCTCACCGCCCAGCCGCGCTGCGCGATCTCCTCCTGCGCAGGCCCGTGCAGATTGGCCGGCACCGCCACGTCCATCATCTTGGGATTGGGCAGGTTGAGGTTGTTCATCAGCGCGACATATTGCTCGACCGATTTGACCTGCAGGCGCGGATTGAACGCCTTCTCCTCGCCGATGGTGGAGACCGTCTCGCCCTTGTAGTCGTGCGCCGGGAAGACCATGCGTCTCGTCCGGCAGGCGCAGCAGCTTGTTGAAGATCGAATCGTACTGCGCGTCGCGGGTCTGCCGTTCTGGAAGTCGGTGCGGCCGGTGCCGCGGATCAGCAGCGTGTCGCCGGTGAATACGCGGTCGCTCATCAGAAAGCTGTAGGAATCGTCGGTATGGCCGGGCGTGTAGAGCACGTCGAGCGCCACGCCCTCGATCGTGAGCTTGTCGCCTTCGGCGAGCCGCATCGACACGACGTCGACCTTGCTCTGTTCGCCCATCACGGTGATGCAGTGGGTGCGGTCGCGCAGCGCGCCTAGGCCGGTGATGTGGTCGGCGTGCACATGGGTGTCGACCGCCTTGACCAGCCTCAGGTCGAGCTCTTTCACGAGCTGGATGTAGCGGTCGACCTTTTCCAGCACCGGATCGATGATCAGCGCCTCGCCGCCGTGCCGGCTGGCGAGCAGATAGGTGTAGGTGCCGGAGACGCTGTCGAAGAGCTGGCGGAAGATCATGGCTGTGCCTCGGTGGGCCGCGAACCCAACGAATATACGCCTGCCATGTCGGCCCAAGAAAGGCGGGCGAGCGAAGCTCCTAATAGCTCATATTGCGCGTGACGCACATTCGTGTGGGCGGCTGCCCGTTCCGCCGCCGAGGATGAAACCCGACGGCGCCATCCGGTCGGCGCGCATTTCGGACGCATTGCCGACGGCGAGCGCCCTTTGATAGATTGGCCAGTTACAACCGGCGGCGCGCGCGAGCGCCGCCCCACGCACACGGCATGAAGTCGTGGCGAGCAAGGGGGAGACAAAAATGGCTGACCGGATCAAGACGACCCATGTCGGGAGCCTGCCGCGCCCGGCCAAGGTGATCGAACTCAATCACAAGCGCGCCGCCGGCGAAAAGGTCGACGAGGCCGACTTCGACCGCGAGCTCAAGGCCGCGGTAGTCGATGCGGTCGCCAAACAGAAAAAGGCCGGCGTCGACCTACGTCAACGACGGCGAATTCGGCCACAACATGGGCTGGGACTACGACTACGGCTCGTGGTGGTCGTACGTGGTGCGCCGCCTCAACGGCGTGGAGGTCGAAGCAAAACCGCTCTGGATGCAGACCTTGACGGCGCAGACCAAGAACGGCCTGGCGCCCAAGGATTTCGTTGTCGGCGAGTGGCTCGACCGCCGGGACTGGACCATCTTCCACGACGCCTACATGGACCCGCGTTCCGGGTGCGCGCTGCCCGAGCAGTTCATGACCCACTACAGTCCGGTGGTGAAGGGCGCGATCAGCTACAAGGGCCAGGACGCAGGTCAAACGCGACATCGCCAACCTCAAGGCCGGGCTCGAGGCCACCGGCATCAAGGAAGGCGGCTGGATGAACTCGGTCGCGCCGGCAAGCTGCTCGCGCATGGCAAACGAGCACTACAAGACCGAAGAGGAGCTGATGTACGCCTGCGCGGATGCGATGCGCGAGGAGTACAAGGCGATCGTCGACGCCGGACTGATCCTCCAGCTCGACGATCCGGCGATCGGCGAGAACTGGGATCAGCAGAAGGTGGAGCCGAGCGTCGAGGGCTACCGGCGCTATTCGAAACTGTGCATCGACGCGCTCAACCACTCGATCCGCGGGCTGCCTGCCGGAGAAAATCCGCTTCCACCTCTGCTGGGGAAGCTGGCACGGCCCGCACACCACCGACATCCCGATGAAGCACCTGTTGGACCTGATGCTCGCCGTCAACGCCAACGGATACTCCTTCGAGGCCGCCAACCCGCGCCACGAGCACGAGTGGAAGCTGTGGAAGGACGTCAAGCTGCCCGACGGCAAGGTGATCATGCCGGGCGTCGTTACCCACTCGACCAATCTGATCGAGCATCCCGAGATCGTGGCCGACCGGATCATGCGTTTCGTCGAGGCGGTCGGTCCCGAGAAGGTCGTCGCCTCGACCGACTGCGGGCTCGGCGGCCGCGTGCACCCGCAGATCGCCTGGGCGAAGCTCGAAGCGCTCGGGCAGGGCGCGGAACTCGCCTCCAAGCGCCTGCGGTCGTGAGCGGCAGGTAGCGCGGAGGAGCGCCGCGCGCGCTAACCCTTCGGCTTGGGCTCGATCGGCAGGTCGCCGCGCGAGCCCCATTCCGACCACGAGCCGTCGTAGAGCGCCTTGGGTTCCTTGCCCAAGGCATCGAGCGCGAGCCAGAGCGTCGCCGCGGTCACGCCCGAGCCGCAGCTGGTGATCACCGGCCGGTTGAGATCGACGCCGCCGGCGGCGAAACGCTCGGCGATTTTCTGCGGCGGGACCAATCGCCCGTCCTCGATCAACTCGGTGACCGGCACGTTGAACGCGCCCGGCATGTGGCCGGACGGGATGCCCGGCCGCGGCTCGGGCGCTTCGCCGCGAAAGCGGGCGGTGGGCCGTGCATCGACCAGCTGGGCGGATTTCTGCGCCAGCGCCTGCTGCACGTCGGCGACGCCCGCCACCAGCGCGCCATTAAGCTGCGCGTCGAAGCGGCGCGGCGCGCGCTTGCCTTCGCCCGATTCCACCGGCCGGCCTTCCGCCTTCCATTTCGGCACGCCGCCGTCGAGAATGAACACGTTCTGCGCGCCGAACACGCGGAACGTCCACCACACCCGGGGCGCGCCGCCGAGCCCTGCGCCGTCGTAGACCACGATGGTGTCGTCCCGGCCGATGCCGAGCGCGCCGGCGTCGCGCGCGAACTGCGCCGCGTCCGGCAGCATGTGCGGCAGCGCGGTGGAATGGTCGGCGACCGCGTCAATGTCGAAGAACACCGCGCCCGGGATGTGAGCGGCGAGATACTCCGCCTTGGCGTCGCGCTTGAGCGCGGGCAGGTAGAACGAGCCGTCGACCACGGTGACGTCGGGAACGGCGAGGCGGGCGGCAAGCCAGTCGGTGGTGACCAGCCGGCGGGAGGAGGGGGCTTGGTTCGGCATTTCAATACTCTTGCTTGCAGCTACCAAGATGACATTTCCTCGCGACCTCATGCTGAGGAGGCCGCCGAAGGCGGCCGTCTCTAAGCATGAGGCTGTTATACCGCCGCCGCGCTCATCGTTCGAGACGCTCGCTGCGCTCGCTCCTCAGGATGAGGGCAGAACCGAGCTCATGCAATATGGCTTTGATGGCTTCACGCAAACGCGATGCGCACGCGCCGGTTCTGCTTGCCCTTCTTCTCGATCTGGGTCACCCGCACGCCGCCGATCTCGGCGGTCGAGCCCACGTGGGTGCCGCCGCAGGGCTGCAGGTCGTAACCGACGATCTCGATCAGCCGCACGCGGCCCGCGCCCATCGGCGGCTTCACCGACATGGTCTTGATCAGGCCGGGCTTGGCGGCAAGCTCCTCGTCGGTGATCCAGCGCGAACGCACCTCGGCGGCGGCCGCGATCATTCTGGCGAGCGCCTGGTTGATCGAGTCCTTGTCGAGGCCGGCCTCGGGAATGTCGAAGTCGAGCCGGCTGTCGGCGTCGCCGACCGACCCGCCGGTCACCGGATAGGGCAGCACGGCGGAGAGCAGATGCAGCGCGGTGTGCATGCGCATGCGGGCATAACGCAGCTCCCAGTCGATGACCGCATGCACCGGCTCGCCCAGCTTGAGCTGCGGCCCTGCCGCGGCAGCCGGCAGGTGCGCGATCTCGGTCTTTTGCGGGTTGGTGAAGCTGGCGGTCTCGATCAGGATGGCGTCGCCGGTCGCGGTCGTGAGCACGCCGCGGTCGGCGGGCTGCCCGCCCGAGGCGGCGTAGAACACGGTGCGATCGAGGACGATGCCGCCCGCGTCGGTGATCCCGACGACGGTGGCGCTGCACTCCTTGAGGTAGGAGTCTTCGCGAAACAGGCAGTCGGTGGACATGGAATTTTCGTCCGTCATTCCTCGGCGCGCACCACACGCGCGAATCGGAATTTATGGCTGCGGAAAACTCAATCGTAGGAGATTCGCGCCGCGCCGAACATCCTGAGTCACGGATTGAGGCCCTCGCGGCGCGTATCATCGGGCGCGCTCCGCACGGATCCGTTGGCGCGGGCGGAACGGTCATCACGCGTATGGCACCGTTACGTTCGACTTGCGCTCGAGCCAGGCCGGCACGGGGAGCCCCTTCGAGCGCAGGAAATCCGGGTTGAACAATTTCGACTGATAGCGCGTCCCATAGTCGGCGAGAATGGTGACGACGGTGTGGCCCGGCCCCAGGTCCTTGGCAAGCCTGATCGCGCCCGCGATGTTGATGCCGGTCGAGCCGCCCATGCACAGGCCTTCGTGTTCGAGCAGATCGAAGATGACCGGTACCGCCTCTTCGTCCGGAATCAGGTAGGCCCGGTCGACCTTGAGGTCCGCGATCAGCGGCGTGACGCGCCCGAGACCGATGCCCTCGGTGATCGAGCCGCCCTCCGTCGCCTTGGCCTCGCCATGCGCAAACAGATTGTACATGGCCGCCCCCTTGGGGTCGGCAACGCCGATGACGATGCCGGGCTTTTTTTCACGCAGATAGCTGGCGATGCCGGCAACGGTGCCGCCGGTGCCGATGGAGCAGATGAAGCCGTCGATCCTGCCGTCGGTCTGCTCCCAGATTTCCGGGCCGGTCGAAACGTAATGCGCCTTGCGGTTGTCGAGATTGTTCCACTGGTCGGCGAACAGGACGCCGTTGGGCTCGGTCTTGCGCAGGCCGTCCGCGATCCGGCGGCCGATGTGCTGATAGTTGTTGGGATTGCCGTAGGGAACCGCGGGCACCTCGACCAGTTCGGCGCCGCACAGGCGCAGCATGTCCTTCTTTTCCTGGCTTTGCGTCTCCGGAATCACGATCAGCGTGCGATAGCCGCGGGCATTGGCCACCAGCGCGAGCCCGATGCCGGTATTGCCGGCGGTCGCCTCGACCACGAGGCCGCCCGGCCGGATGTCACCGCGCTTCTCCGCCTCCAGGATGATCTGGCGCGCGGCGCGATCCTTGACCGACTGGCCCGGATTTATGAATTCCGCCTTGCCCAGGATGGTGCAGCCGGTCGCAGCCGACGCCTGCTTGAGCGCAATCAGCGGCGTATTGCCGATGGCTCCGACGATTCCGTCGCTGGTCCTCATCCGCCCTGTCCGTCCGGGGAAAGCGCGGCCGAACCTAAATGACCGTGTTTGGGCCGACAAGGCCGCGACCGGCGTCCGATAGCCTCGTCCGGCCGGGCGGCGGGATCGTTCCGGCGCCTCCGATGCCGCATAATTCGACGCCGGCGGTTTGGAGAAATTTGCGTCAAATGCAGCGCGCACGCGAAAGGTTGCCGAAACCATGGCGAGGGTTCGAGTTCCATCGGATCGGGACATTCATCTATTTTTTTGTCCGTTGAAGTATTGCGGGGCGGATGGGACCTCCCAGCAGTACCTGGCAATACGCAATCCTGTTCGGCAGCGGCTCGATGAACCTCGACGTCAATACGCTCTTCCTGGTCACGATCTATGTCGAGGCCATTCTCGGATTGCTGCTGCTGTTCGCCTGGATCCAGAACGCGCAGATTCGAGCGGTAGCTTGGTGGGGCAGCGCACACCTCGTGCGCGCAAGCTCGGTCGTGCTGTTCGGCATGTACGGCTCGGTCTCCGACGCGATCTCGATCGACCTTGCCAACGCGCTGCTGTTCACCAGCTTTGCCATCACCTGGACCGGGGCGCGGGTGTTCGACGGCCGCAAGCCGCTGCCGATGTATCTCGTTGCCGGGCCGGTGGTCTGGCTGATCGTGTGCCATCTGCCCGGCGTCAGCGGGGCGCTCGACCTGCGCTTCCTGCTCGCGTCGGGCATCATCACCACCTACACCTGGCTCACGGCCTACGAATTCTGGCGCGGCCGCAGCGAACCGCTGGTGTCGCGCTGGCCCGCGATCTTCATGCTGTTCGCACATGGCGCCCTGTTTCTTCTGCGCACGCCGCTGTTCGCCATGCTGCCGTGGTCGCCGGCCAGCCAGGTGCTCGACAGCGTCTGGCTCACGGTGCTGAGTTTCGAGGCGCTGCTGTTCACCATCTCCATCGCCTTCATCCTGCTCGCGATGGCCAAGGAGCGCACCGAATACCGTCACAAGACCGCCGCCATGGTCGACCCGCTGACCGGCATCGCCAACCGGCGCTCGTTCCTGCAGGACGGCAGCGATCTGATGAAGCGCCATTCCGCCACCCCGTGTCCCACGGCCGTGCTGCTGATCGATCTCGACCATTTCAAATCGATCAACGATCGCTTCGGCCACGCCATCGGAGACCGGGTCCTGCAAGTGTTCGCCGACACCGCAAAGGACGTCGTGCGCTCGACCGACCTCGTCGGCAGGCTCGGCGGCGAGGAATTCGCGGCGGTGCTCTACAATGTCGGCCGGGAAAAAGCCGTGGCGGTGGCTGAGCGCCTGCGCTCGACCTTTGCCGAGATCGCGACCGAGGTCGACGGCCGTCCGGTCAACGCGACGGTCAGCATCGGCCTCGTCATCAACCAGGATCAGCCGCTCGACGTTCCCGAACTGCTCGGGCAGGCCGATCAGGCGCTTTATTACGCCAAGGAGCGGGGTCGCAACCGCGTCGAGGTTGCCACGCTCGACCTCGTCCTGCGGCGCAAGGACGCCGCGGCGCCGACCGTGGCGCGCCCGGTCGCGGCCAAGAGCGCTGCGTAGCGGCCCAAGAGACCACGCGCCCGGCTCGCGGGGCTACTTCGCCTCTTCGACCCGAAGCCGTGGAACTCCAGCAAACCGCATTTCCAGTCCCGCGATCGCTATTTCTTGTACGCGCCCAGTTCCTTCACGGCGGCCTCGGCGAAGGAATGGTCCACCACCTGCTCGAGCCGCACGTCGACCTTGATCAGGCCCTGCGACTTGTAGAAGGCGAGATCGTCCGCGAGGCTCGCCATGTTGACCTTGCCGTCCGGGTTCATGCCGGTCGGCGTGATCGACTTGTAGATCGCGGGATCCTTGATCGGGGTCGAGGCGGCCAGGATGGCGATCACCTCGTCGGCATTCGGCCCGGCCATGCGGCCGTTCTGCAGCGCGCCGTTGTAGAAGCGCACGGCGCGTGAGATAGGCGCGCATGAAGCGGCTCGCCGCGTCCGGCTTCTTGCGCGAAGTTCTCCGAATAGAGCAGCACCGCGATCTGGTGGTTGGGGATGATCTCGTCGTCGGCTTTGACCATCACCGCGAATCCGCCGCTGGATCGCGATGGTCGGCCGCCGGCTCGACCGAGGCCGAGGCGTCGACCGCCTTGTTGCGCGAGCGCCGGCGACGTGGTCGGGGAACGGCATGTTGACGGTCTCGACGTCGGAATAGTTCAACCCGACCGACTTCAGCAGCGCGTTGAGCGTCGCCGTGTTGCTCACGCCCGGCGCGTTCATGGCGAACTTCATGCCCTTGACGTCCTTGAGCTCCTTGTAGCGACCGCTGTCGACGTGGTCCTTGCGGACCAGGATCTTGGTGGCGCCGTAGCCGGGCGGCGAGGACGCCTTGTCGGCGACGATCTTGATCTTGATGCCTGCAGGCGATCGCGTTGTAGAGCCCGGCGGAGGCCGAGCCCGCGCCGGCGTCGAGCTGGCCGGTGCCGAGCGGCGCCACCATGTCGGCGGCCGAGCGGAAATTCGTCACCTTGACCGTCGATGCCCTTCCTCGCGGAAGTAACCGCTTCTTGTCGGCGATGTAGATCGGCGCATCGCTGGTGGTGGAGGCGGCGCCGACGGTGACCTTGTCGGCCGCCTGTGCCGCGCCGAACCCGGCGACCGTCAGGCCGATCGCGACGATGCTAATAGCGTTCCGGTGCATGACGCTTACTCCGTCTTCCAGGGGATGATGATGCGCTCGATCTCGTTCAACGCGAGCGTGATCAGAAAGCCGATGATCGCGATCGCGAACAGGCCGACATACATCTGCTCCACCGCGAACGTGCTCCAGGCGCTCCAAATCAGGTAGCCGAGCCCGCTCTTGGCGCCCACCATCTCGGCGACCGCTATGAGGATCAGGCCGATGCCGATGCCGAGCTTGAGGCCGGTCATGATCACCGGCAGCGCGCCGGGCAGCGCAATGGTCCAGAACGTGTTCCAGCGGCTGGCTTTGAAGTTCTGCCCGACGTCGAGATAGATCTTGTTGATCTGCAGAACGCCGGTGGTGGTGTTGATCACCATCGGAAAGAACACGCCGATCGCCACCATGAAGATTTTCGATCCCTCGCCGAGGCCGAAGATCAGCAACGCGAGTGGCAGGATCGCGCTCTTGGGGATCGGATAGGTAGCGGCGATCAGCGGATCGAACAGCGCGCGGATCGGCCGGTTGAGCCCCATGGCGATGCCGAGCACGAGCGCGGGCACGGCGCCGAGCACGGTGCCGTAGGCGAGGCGCTCCAGGCTGACCGCGGTGTGGGTGACCAGCTCGCCCGAGCGCAGCATGTCGTACATGGTCGCGAGCACGCTCGACGGCGCCGGAAAGAACCGCGTGTCGATGACGCCGAAGCGCGCGCACAGCTCCCACAAGGTCAGAAGCGCAAGCGGCGAAATCACGTTCAGCAGCCGGTCGCGGGTGCGCTCCGACATCTTTCCGGCGGTCGCGGGCGCGGTCGTGATCGTCTGCACGCTCATGGCTTGGCTCCCTCCTCCTGCGCCCGCGCGCGGTGCACTTCCTCGCGCAGGCTCGCCCAGATATGCGTGATCAGTTCGCCGTATTCCGGCGTCTTCTGCAGGTTCATGATGTTGCGCGGGCGCGCGAGCGGCACGTTCACGAACATCTTCAGGCGTCCGGGCTGGGCCGTCATCACCATGATGCGGTCGCCGAGAAAGACCGCCTCGTCGACCGAGTGGGTGATGAACACCACGGTCTTCTTGTGGTCTTCCCAGATGCGCAGCAACTCCTCCTGCAGGAGCAGCTTGTTCTGGGCGTCGAGCGCGGAGAACGGCTCGTCCATCAGCAGGATTTCGGGATCGTTGGCGAAGGCGCGCGCAATCGACACGCGCTGGCGCATGCCGCCGGAGAGCTGGTGGGGATAATATTTGGCAAAGCGCGTGAGGCCGGTGCGCGCGAGATAATGCCCGACCACCTCCCTGATGGTCGCGGCCGGCGCCTTGCGCATGCTTGAGGCCATAGGCGGCGTTGTCCCACACCGTCATCCACGGAAAGATCGAATCGCCCTGAAAGATCATCGAATTGACCGGGCGGTCCGAGCTCGGCGTCTCGATCTCGATCGTGCCGGAGGTGACGGAATCGAGGCCGGCGAGGATGCGCAACAGCGTGGTCTTGCCGCAGCCGGAAGGTCCTACGATCATGAAGAATTCGCCGTGGCCGATGTCGACCGATACGCCGTCGATGGCGACGAGCGTTCCGAAGTTCTTGTGCAGGTCGCGGATGCGGATGGCCGGCCGCGTCGGCAGCGGTTGCGCGGCATCGAGCCTGGTAACGGGGACCGTCATCGTGGGACCTTGCAGGGGTTCAATTTGCCGGGCCGGGCCGGCGTTCACAACCGTTTCTTTCGCGCGGGTTCCGCGCCTTTTGTCCTGGGTCAGAGCCGCGCTGCGCAAGTGCGCGGCCTGGCGATGACCGGGTGGGCGCCCGCCCTCCGATGTCGATGCATGGTTGTACGAGGGCCGCGTGGCTGCTAAAGCGCGCCTCCCTCCACCAGCATCCAGCGAGCACGATGAAGCGCAGCACCGAGCGTATTCTCACCACCCACGTCGGCAGCCTGATCCGGCCGCAGCCGATCCAGGACTTCCTGCGCGCCAAGCAGGCCGGCCGAGCCGTTCAACCAGCGAGCTCTACGAGCACTGCCTGACCGAATTCGGTCGCCGACGTGGTGCGCCGGCAGGCGCAGGCCGGCATCGACGTGGTGAGCGACGGCGAGTTCGGCAAGTCGATCAGCTGGTCGCAATACGCGCTCGAGCGCCTGAGCGGATTCGAGCGCCGCCCGGTCAAGCCCGGCGGCCAATCCGTTTCAGCGCGGCGCCGATCGCGAGCGATTCGCCGAGTTCTACGCCGAGCTCGACGCCCACGACGAGATCGCGACCCGGACGGATTCGGTCTGCGTCGGGCCGATCGCCTATACCGGGCAGGCCGAGCTGCAGCGCGACATCGACAACTCTCAAGGCCGCGCTGAAGGGCGCGACGGTCGCGGAAGCGTTCCTGCCGGTCGCGGCGCCCGCGAGCGTCATCCCGGATCGCAGGAACGAATACTACAAGAGCGACGAGGAGTGCCTCATCGCCATCGGGGAGGCGATGCGCACCGAATACAAGATGATCGTCGATGCCGGCTTCCTGCTGCAGCTCGACGACGCGCGTGCCGCCGTGACCTACGACCGGATGGTGCCGCCGGGAAGCTTTACCGACTATCGCAAGTGGGTCGACCTGCACATGGACGTGCTCAACCACGCGATTGCGGGCCTGCCGGCCGACCGCATCCGCTATCACGTGTGCTGGGGAAGCTGGCCCGGCCCGCACACCACCGACGTGCCGCTCAAGGACATCGTCGATCTCATCCTCAAGGTGAACGCCGGCGCCTATGTGATCGAGGGCGCAAATCCGCGTCACGAGCACGAATGGAAGGTGTGGCAGGACGTGAAGCTGCCGGAGGGCAAGGTGCTCATCCCCGGCGTCATCAGTCACGCCACCAACGTGGTCGAGCATCCCGAGCTCGTGGCCGAGCGGATCGGGCGCTATGCGCGGCTGGTCGGACGCGAGAACGTGCTGGCCGGCACCGACTGCGGCTTCGCGCAGGGGCCGTTCTACCGGCGCGTCCACCCCTCGATCATGTGGGCCAAGCTGGAGACGTTGGCCGAGGGCGCGCGGATCGCGAGCAGGGAGCTGTGGTCGTGATACTCTGCGCCCGTCATGCCCGGCGCAAGGCCGGGCATGACGATGGGGTGGAGGCCCGGCAGAATCGTAGTTCCTAGAGCTCTCGTCCGAGCTTGTGATCGACGGAGTAGGGGCCGCCGCCGCGCATCAGGAAGTAGAGCGCGCAGATTCCGATCAGGATCGGGTATTCCATTCCGCCCTGGGCCCAGAAGAATCCCTTCGCGGAGGTGAACTTCACCGCCATGATCATGAAGATCACGACGGCCGCTGCGGCGAAGCGCGTGAACAGCCCGATCACGAGCAGGATGCCGCCGATGAACTCGGTGCAGCCCACCAGCGTGCCCCAGAATATCCCGGGCGTGTAGCCCAGGCGTTCGAACAGCGCGGCGTTGCCGGTGAAGCCCATGCCGCCGAACATGCCGAAAAGTTTTTGCATTCCATGCGGAATGAGAACCCCGCCGAGCGCGATCCGCAAAATCGGCTCAGCCAGTTCACGCACTGCGCCGTAGAGCCCGCCGAGCGCGGGAATATAAAGCCGTGGCGTTGCTTCAGCCATGTGACCACCCCCTTGATGCCGCGTCCCTTGTTCTCGCCTTCATCGTCGCGATGGGCGAAAACTGCGTCTCTAGCGGAGAGCGCTTCCGGCAACCTTAGCGGCGCGCGCTATGGCTGCATAGAGCTTTGGCGAATAGCCGGAACGTGCCCGCCGTCTGCCCACTGCGGGCGTGGGCGCACGGAACCGCAGGCGAGTGCGGCGGTTTACAGCTCGGGGCGCGCGGCGTGGCGGAACAATCCCATGATGCTGAGAACGGTGCAGTTCCTGGCGATCGTGTTCACCGCGCTCGCCCTGGTGCCGTCCGGAGCGCACCTGTTCGCGCTGCCGAACAAGATCGGGCTGGCGCAGGAGCAATATTTCATTGTGCAGAGCATCTATCGCGGCTGGGCCCTGTTCGGATTCGTGCTGTTTCCCGCATTGCTGCTCAATCTTGCGCTCGCCCTGATGTTGCGCGGCCGCGGCGCGCCGTTTGCGCTGGCGCTCGTCGCCGGGCTCGCCATCGCGCTCACGCTCGCGGTGTTTTTCCTGTGGACCTTTCCGGCCAATCAGGCGACCGGCAACTGGACCTCGGTGCCGCCGGACTGGGGGCAGCTTCGCCGGCAGTGGGAATATTCGCACGCCGCCAACGCCGTGGTGGTGTTCGTCGCATTCGGCGCGGTGACGCTGTCCACGCTGATGACACGGGAATAATCGCTCGGACGCGGGGTTGTTGGGCTGCGGCGAACCCACCCATTGTATGGCGGTGGGCCGTTGTCTACGGTCGCGCCGATTACGGAGGAAACAGGGAGATTTCGCATGATGGTATCGTCGCGCAGCTTCGCGCCCCTCGCTCTTGCAGCCGCGCTCGCCTGGCCGATCGCCGCGCCGGCGCAGGACTTTCCCAACAAGGCCATCAAGATCATCGTGCCGTTCGGCGCGGGTGGTCCGGCCGACGTGTTTTCCCGCCAGCTCGGCCAGTACATGTCGGAATCGCTCAAGCAGCCGGTCGTGATCGAGGATCGGCCGGGCGCGGGCTCGATCATCGGCTCGAACGAGGTCGCGAAATCGGCGCCCGACGGCTACACGCTGCTCGCCATGTCGAATACCCACACGGTCAACAAGTCGCTCATCCCCAACAAGCCGTTCCAGCTGATGCGCGACTTCGTGCCGGTGGCGGCGATCAACTATTCCGACCTGGTGATGGTGATCCATCCGTCGGTGGCGGCACAGAACCTCAAGGAGTTCATCGCGCTCGCGAAGTCCAAGCCCGGCCAGCTCAACTATGCCTCCTCCGGCGCCGGCACGCCCTATCACATGGCGGGAGAGTTGTTCAAAGCGCTGAGCGGCACCGATCTCGTGCACGTGCCGCACAAGGCCTCAGGCGAGATGCGCAACAGCGTCATCGGCGGCCACGTGCAGATGGGGTTTGATGCCATCACCACCATGGCGTCGAACGTCAAGGCCGGCAAGGTGCGCGCGCTCGGCACGTCGGCCACCAAGCGTTCGACCGTGCTGCCGGATGTTCCCACCATCGCGGAAGCCGGCGTGCCCGGCTACGAGACGACCATCTGGCTCGGCATCATGGCGCCCGCGGGCACGCCCAAAGCCGTCGTCGACAAGCTCAATGCCGAGATTAACAAGGCGATCAACCGGCCCGACGTGAAGGCCGCCTGGGACAAGCAGGGTGCCGTGCCGCTGGTGATGTCGCCGACGGAGTTCGACGCCTATCTGCGCAAGGACATCGAGAAGTGGGCGAAGGTGGTGAAGTCCGCCGGCATCAAGGCGCAGTAGTATCCCGCGATAACTACGGCCAAAGACGTGTACCGGACGGCCCGCCCCTGGCGGGCCGTTCCATTTTCACGGTTTAGAATCTTGCGAAGGTTGCTGAAACGGCCGAAAATGCGGCAAAACCGCCTGCGCCATCGCGCCATAACGGCACCAGCCGGCTAGGAGGAGCCCATGTTCGCGGCGACGAAATTCTCGCTCATCCTGTGGGGATTGTCCGTCCTGCTGAAATATTCGGCCTGGAGATATCCGGTTTTCCTTGCGCGGCTCAAGGAGCGCAATCTCGTCGCCCAGATCAAGGCACGCGACGAGGAGATCGGCCGCTGGTACCGGTTTCAAGACGGACGCGTGACATCCGGTGCGGGCGTGCGCGCCGATGCCGACGTGACGCTTGCGTTCAAGACTGCGGCGCTCGGCGCCAATCTCCTCATGCCGCCGATCAACTGGCTCGACCAGATCAACGCGCAGAAGGACTTCAAGCTCACCGTCGATGGGCCGGAAGATCTTACCAACTGGTTCGCCCAGACCGTCATGCTGAGCCAGAGCGTGGGCTACGACATCGGCGTGCCGCAGCCCGACGGGACCATGCGCTATTGCAACATGACCAACGGCGGGCCGGTGTTCATCTACGTCAAGGACGACAAGATCGTGCGCATGACGCCGATCGATCTCGCCGAGGACGACGGCGCGTCGTGGACCATTCGTGCGCGCGGCATCGATCTCACGCCGCCGCGCAAGACGACGCTCGCGCCGCACGGGCAGAACGCCAAGTCGATCGTCTATTCGCCCGACCGGTTGCTCTATCCGATGAAGCGCGTCGACTTCGACCCCAACGGCGAGCGCAATCCGCAAAACCGCGGCAAGTCGGGTTACGTGCGCATTTCATGGGAAGAGGCGCTCGACCTCGTCGGCAACGAGATCAAGCGGCTCAAGCGCCAATACGGACCGGGCGTGATGGCGGTGTCGCACGGCTCGCACCACACCTGGGGCAACATCGGCTATTACCTCTCCGCGCTGTTCCGCTTCCGCAACGCGGTCGGCTACACCCAGATCCATCACAATCCGGATTCGTGGGAAGGCTGGTACTGGGGCGCGGTGCACCATTGGGGCTACACGCTGCGCGTCGGCCAGTCGGAGACCTACGGCACGGTCGAGGACTGTCTGCAGAACGCCGACATGATCGTGTCGTGGGCGGCCGACCCCGAGAGCACGTCCGGCTCATATGGCGCGCAGGAGGGTACGGTCCGCCGGCAGTGGCTGAAGAACCCCAAGCTCGGCATCAAGGTCGTCCACGTCGATCCCTATTACAACGCGACCGCGCAGTTCCTGCCGGGAAAATGGTTCGCTCCCAAGCCCACCACCTCGGTCGCGATGGCCATGTCCATTGCATATGTGTGGATCAAGGAAGGGCTCTACGACAAAGAGTACGTGAAGACCCACACGGTCGGCTTCGACAAATGGGCCGCCTATCTCACCGGCGAAGAGGACGGCGTCGCGAAGACGCCCGAGTGGCAGGAGAAGGAAACCGGCGTTCCGGCCAAGGACGTGCGCGCGCTGGCGCGCGAGTGGGGCAGAAAGCGCGTCTATCTCGCGCCCGGCGGCTGGGGCAACGGCCACGGCGGCGCCTGCCGCAACCAGACCGGCATCCAGTGGGCGCGCGTGATGGTGTGCCTCTCGGCCATGCAGGGGCTGGGCAAGCCCGGCTGCAACATGGGCAACCTGCAATGGGGCACGCCGGTCGACTTCCAGTTCTACTTCCCGGGCTATTCGGAAGGCGGCATGTCGGGCGACCTCGAAGGCACCGCGCTGCCGATCTCGCTCTATCAGCGCATGCCGCAGCTTCCCACGATGTCGTCGACCTTCCAGCGCATTCCGCGGCTCTCGACCCCGGAGGCGATCGTCGACGGCAAGGCGGAGGGCTATCCCTGGATCGGCAAATCGATCGAGCACCAGTTCGCCAAGTTCATGTATCCGGCGCCGGGCCAGGCGCCGGTGAAGATGATGTTCAAGTACGGCGGGTCTATCCTTTCCACGATGAACAACACCAACCGCTGGGTGCGGATGTATCAGTCGAACGCGCTCGAATTCGTGGTCAACCAGTCGATTTGGTTCGAGGGCGAGGCCAAGTTCGCCGACGTGATCCTGCCGGCCTGCACCAATTTCGAGCGGGTGGACATCAGCGAGTGGGCGGGGCTCGGCGGCTACGGCCATCACGGCCAGCAGCAGCTCAACCACCGCGTCATCGTGTTCCAGGCGCCGGCGATCAAGCCGCTCGGCGAGTCCAAATCCGACTTCTGGATCTTCAACGAGATCTGCAAGCGGCTGGGCCTTGCCAACTATTTCTCCGAGGGCGTCAACGAGATCGACTGGGTCAAGCGCCTCTATGACGCCTCCGACATGCCGAAGGTCGTCTCCTGGAAGAAGTTCATCAAGCGCGGCTACTACGTGGTGCCGGCCGAGAAGGAGAAGCTGCGCGCGCCGGTATCCTTCCGCTGGTTCTGGGAGGGCCGCAAGAAGGACGTGCCGGAGGCGCAGCCGCTGCCGTCCGACTACGCCGGCGAATATCTCAAGGGGCTGCAGACCCAATCCGGCAAGCTCGAATTCGAGTGCAACAGCCTCAAGCGCTTCAACGATCCGGAACGGCCGCCGATCGTCAAATACGAGCCGTCATGGGAAGGGCCGCACTCGGGCGAGATGTACGAGCGCTATCCGCTGCAGATGCTCACGCCGCACTCGAAATACAGCTTCCACACCCAGGGCGACGGCAAGGACAGCTTTCTGCTCAACATCGAGGACCACCGGGTCAAGGTCGACGGCTACTATTACTGGATCATGCGGCTCAATGCCGACGACGCCAAGAATCGCAGCATCAAGAAGCACGACCTGGTGAAGGTCTACAACGACCGCGGCGCGGTGATCTGCGCGGCGCTGCCGACGCAGCGGCTGCCGCGCGGGGTCTGTCACGGCTACGAGTCGTCGGCGGTCTACGATCCCATGGGCGAGCCCGGCAAATCGGTCGACCGGGGAGGGTGCCTCAACTTGCTCACGCCCGAGCGCACGCAGACCAAGTCCACGCACTCGATCGCCGGCGCCAATGCGCTGGTGCAGGTCGAGGTCTGGGACGGGCGCACCGAGCACATGTCGGAAACCTTCGCGCGCATGGAGAAGGATGCCGAGGTCAAGCGCACGCTCAAGGCCGCGTCGCTGGTGCCGGCGAAGTGACGGAGCATGGGCGCGCCGCAACCTGATGCCGTCATCCTGAGGCGGCCGCGCGAAGCGCGGCCCTCGAAGGATGACCTCGGACGAAAAGTGCAGCACGTGTGTGCCGGATCATGCTTCGAGGCTCGCTTCGCTCGCTCCTCAGCATGACGGCCAAGATTGCGGGATATTGAGGTGACGCCATGCAAAAATGGAACATGATCATCGACGTCGCCGAGTGCACCAACTGCAACCTGTGCACGCTCTCGGCCATGGATGAATATGTCGGCAACGACTGGCCGGGATATTCGGCGCCGATGCCCAAGCACGGGCACAAGTGGATCAACATCCTGCAGAAGGAGCGCGGGCAGGTGCCGATGATCGACATCGCCTACGTTCCGACCATGTGCAATCACTGCGACAACGCTCCGTGCCTCGCCAAAGGCGGCGACGCGGTGAAGAAGCGCGAGGACGGCATCGTCTTGATCGACCCGGCCAAGGCCAAGGGGCGCAGGGACCTGGTCGAAAGCTGTCCGTACGGGCACATCTGGTGGAACGAAGAATTGCAGCTGCCGCAAATCTGGCCGTTCGACGCCCATCTTCTCGATCAAGGCTGGCAGCAGACCCGCGGCCAGCAAGCGTGTCCAACGGGTGCAATGAGAGCGTTCAAGGTCGAGGACGAGGAGATGGCGCGCATGGCGCGCGAGCAGGGGCTCGAGGTGATGAAGCCGGAAGCCGGCACCAGGCCGCGGGTCTATTACAAGAACCTCTGGCGCTATTCGAAATGCTTCATCGGCGGCTCGCTCTCGGCCGAGGCGAACGGCATGGTCGACTGCGTCGAAGGCGCGAGCGTGCGGCTCGTCAAGGACGGCCGCGGCGTGGCCGAGACCACCAGCGACAACTACGGCGACTTCAAGTTCGACAAGCTCGACGAGAACTCCGGCAAGTACGTCGTCGAGATTTCGGCCAGGGACGGCAGGAAGAAAAGCGTCGAGGCCAATCTCGGCGCCAGCATCAATCTCGGCGAAATTCGTTTGTAACCACCGCTCATCCCGCGCGCCGTCACCCTGAGGTGCGAGCGTGGCGAGCCTCGAAGGATGCCGGCCCCATTGTTGGGATGTCATCCTTCGCGGCCCGCCCTTCGGGCGAGCGCCTCAGGATGACGGCACCAGGCCATGCTCTATCAATCCACGCCCTACGTCGCACCCACGCTCGGCATCGTCTACGAGACGCTGGCGCCATGGGCGGAAGCGGCGCTGCGCGCCGTCGTCGGCTTTGCGCTCGTTCCGCATGCGCTGCGCAACACGTTCGGGTTTTTTCCCAACACCATTGTGGGCGCCCACAGTCTCACGGAGCTTGCCGAACAGCTCGACCGCGGCGGCTATCGGCCGGGAAAATTATGGGCGCCAGCGATTTCGCTGACCCAGCTCGTTTGCGGGCCGCTGCTGGCGATCGGGCTGTTCACGCGTCCGGCCTGCGTGCCGATCCTGCTGTTCTTCATCGTGACGAATGTCGAGCGCTGGCGCGTTGGCAAGTATTTCTGGAACAAGCTTGGCCTGGAATACACGCTGATGTGGACGGTGGCGGTGTTCTATTTCCTCATTCACGGCGGCGGCGAGATCTCGGTCGATCATCTTCTAATCGGACGGGAGTTCTGAATGCCGGCGCGAAGCCGCGGCAACGCGGCCATTGACGGAACCGGCGCCTGCGCGCGAGCTTCACCACAGAGACGACAGGGAGATTGCCATGCTCACCAGACGAGCCTTTCCCGTTTTTGCGGCCCTGTTCATGCTCGCCGGGTCGGCGCAGGCGCAGGACTACCCCAACCGCCTGATCAGGCTCTACCAGGGCTTCCCGCCGGGCGGGAACGTCGAGTTCGTGGCGCGCCTGCTGGCGAACGAGATGTCCAAGAGCATGGGACAGACGATCATCGTGGAGGCCAAGCCCGGCCAGGCCGGAAGCCTCGCCGCCGATTTCGTCTCCAATGCCGAGCCCGACGGCTACACGCTCCTGCTGGTCGCCGGCGCCCATCCGGCCACCGCCGCGGTCTACAAGAAGCTCAAATACGATCCGATCGACGGCCTCGCCTGGATTTCGACCGCGAGCTTCTATCCATTCATCATCTGCGTGCGCAAGGATTCCAAGCACCAGAGCTTTGCCGAACTGCTTGCCGCCGCCCGCGCCAAGCCGGGCGGAGTAAGCTCGGGGACGGCGGGCAACGGCTCGATCTCGCACATGACCACGGAGCTGATCGGCCAGCGCGGCAACATGAAGTTTCTCGTAGTTCCCTACCGGGGCGAGGCGCTGGCGATCACCGGACTGCTGTCGGGTGACGTGGATTTCGTGGTGGCGACATCCTCGCTCGCGCTCCAGCAGATCAAGTCCGGCAACGTGCGGCCGCTCGCCGTCACCGGTAAGACGCGCTGGAAGGACCTGCCCGAAACTCCGACCGTGGCGGAAAGCGGGTTCGCCGACGTCGAGGTCATCTCGTGGTCGGGCATGGCTGCGCCGGGCAAGACCCCGAAGCCGATCGTCGACCGTCTCAATGGCGAGATCCGCAAGGCGATCAAGGTGCCGGAGGTCAGCTCCAAGCTCGAAGGCTTCGGCGCCGAAGTGCGTGCGCTGACGCCGCAGGAGTTCCGCGCGCTCGTGGTGCGGCAGGTCGAACTGTGGACCGAGGTGGCGAAGCAAGCGAAGATTCAGCTCGATTGAGCCGAGTCCATAGCGGTCCGCATGGCTGCCTCGCGCACCGGCCGCACTGGCAGGCCACGCTCAAATTGACTACCATGCGTCAACGACGCAGGACGCCCGCCGCGGGCGCGCGTTCAAATCATCCGATGGGAGACGCTGCCGTGAACATCCATGCAAAACCCTCAACCGACGTATCCGCAAGCATGTCGGCCGACGAGTGGCAGGCACGCGTCGATCTGGCCGCGACCTACCGGCTGGTCGCCCATCACGGCTGGGACGATGTCATCTACAACCACTGCTCCATGCGGGTGCCGGGCGAGCCGCGCAAGTTTCTGATGAAGCAGCACGAGCTGCTGTGGACCGAGGTCACGGCCTCCAACCTGGTCAAGGTCGACATGCATGACGACCTCGACGAATCCGCCGGCGTCAACCGGCCGGGCTTTACCCTCCACGGCGGCGTGCTGCGCGGCCGCCCGGACGTGAACTGCGCGGTGCATGTGCATACCGCGACCGGGATGGCGATCGCCGGCCTCAAGAGCGGGCTGCGGATGGTTTCGCAGGAGGCGGTGCGCTTCTACGGCTCGCTCGGCTATCACCCGTACGAGGGCATCACCGAGGACTTCAGCGAGCGCGAGCGGCTCATTGCGCATCTTGGCAACAACCGCGCCATGATCATGCAGAATCACGGCATGCTCTCGGTCGGCAAGACCGCGCGCGAGGCCTTCATCCTGATGAAGCATCTGATGGAAGCCGCCGAAATCCAGCTCATGATGGAGGCGACCGGCGGCGAGTTGATCGAGATCCCGCCGGAGGTCTGCCGCAAGACGGTCGCCCAGTACGACAAGCACGACAGCGGCCGCGGCTCGGCCGATTGGCCGGCTTATCTGCGCATGCTCGACCGGATCGATCCGAGCTATCGGACCTGATAGCGCAGCTTTCCGCAAAAAACGCGTGCCCGGCGCACAAGGAGCCCCGACGATGCTCGACGTAACCCGACAACCGCAATCCACCGCCCCGTTCGACACCGCGCGGCTCGACCGTCTGATGGAGGACGCCGGCATCGACGTCGTGATCGCGACCTCCAAGCACAACGTGCAGTATCTGCTGGGCGGCCACCGCGCCTTCTTCTTCGACTACATGGATGCGATGGGGCTTTCCCGCTATCTGCCGGTATTCGTCTATCCCAAGGGCGCGCCGGACAAGGCGGCCTATTTCGGCCATCGCCTGGAAAACTTTCAGCGCGAGATCCAGCCGTTCTGGACGGGCGTGCAGCTCTGCAACTCGTCAGGTTCGGTCGACACCATGCAGAAGGCGGTCGACCACATCCGCAAATCGGGCGTGCCGGCGAAAGCGGTTGCTGCCGAACTGGCCTTCCTGCCGATGGATGCGGGCGCGCCCCTTTGGCGCGCCTTCGGGGAGATCAAGGACGCGCTGTTCGTGTTCGAGCGGCTGCGCTCGATCAAGTCGCCCGAGGAACTGGTGAAGCTCAAGATCGCGTCCGAAGCGGTGATCGAATCGATGAAGGCGGTGATCGCCAGTCACGGTCCGGGCGCGACCAAGGCCGAGGTCACCGAGGCGCTGCGGCGCGAGGAAACCAACCGCGGGCTCACGTTCGAATATTGCCTGATCACCGCCGGCACCTCGCTCAACCGCGCGCCGTCCGAGCAGGTGTGGGGCGAGGGCGACATCATGTCGATCGACTCCGGCGGCAATTACCACGGTTATATCGGCGACGTCTGCCGCATGGCGATCCAGGGCGAGCCCTACGCCGAACTGGAAGACATGCTGGCGGAGATCGAGACCATCCAGCGCGCCGCCATGAAGCCGATCAGGAAGGGCGCCATGGGCAGCGAGGTCTATGCCGCGGCCGATCCGCTGGTGCGCAAGTCCAAGCACCACAACCACATGCACTTCCTCGGCCATGGCATGGGACTGGTCAGCCACGAGGCGCCGCGGCTCACCGCCTCCGGGCCGGTGCCCTACGACGATTACGATGCCAAGCGGCCGCTCGAGACCGGGATGGTGATCTCGGTGGAGACCACCTTGCAGCATCCTCAGCGCGGCTTCATCAAGCTGGAAGACACCGTGATCGTCACCGACGACGGCTTCGACGTCTACGGCGAGGGAGCTCGCGGCTGGAACCGCGCCGGGACGGCGGCGTCCAAGGGCTGAGAGCAGGCTGGCTGGGAGGCTCCAGGCCCATGGGGTCGGCAGGCGCCCTGAAAAATGCCAAGGGCCCCGGCGTATTCGGCCGTGGCCCCGGCATTCTAGGAACTGGGCTGGTCAGATACTGAACGCCAACAGCGCTACCGCGCCGATACCCAACACAAGCACGACCAGCGCTATTGGATCGTAATCGAGCCAATGGCCACTTTGTACACGCATGACACGCCTCTACCTGTCGGAACCAACTCGGGCTGCCATTTTGTCGTTCTGCGCCGAGGCGCAGGTGAAGCGGTGGCTTGCCTCGTTCATTAGTCGCAATTTGGGACACCGAGGTTCAAACGTCCGTGGCCGCCACCCTTCGGAGCCTGCCCTGGATCTCAGGAACAGAAGCTAAGCCATTGGAAACGCTGGCTTACCCGGCTGCTCCGCCGCGACCCTGTGTCCACAATGGTTTTCTTACATGATCCCGGCCGGCGCGCCCACGCGTGCCGTACGAGATGGTTAAGTGCGGCCTGCGCGGATGTCCCACCTTCCCGAAATGCCGGGGAGGGGTGCGGGGGAATCGCTTCCGGCCGCTCCGGGGCGTTGCTATCCTTGCCGCGAGTTTGCGGCCGTATGCAGGGGCGGGCCGGCCGCGTTGCCATCCATCAGGAGGTCAGGATGTCGTCGAACCAGCCAAAGCCCGTGGTCAGGATTGCGCCCAACAACCAGGTTTTCGACCTGCCCGTCATCGTCGGCATCGAAGAAGGCCTGTTCGAAGAAGCGGGGCTCGACGTCAGATTTTCCGCCACGCACGCGGACCGCGAAAAGGACGCGGTCGGCAAGCCGATCATGGCGCGGCTCAAGGAGCAGATGTTCGATAAGGGCTCGGCCGACAGCTACAACGTCTGCGAATGGGCGAGCATCGACCGGCTCGAGCGCGGGGCGCGCACCGGCAACATCGCCGCGTTGCGCGCGGCGGTGGCCGCGCAGGCGATCCTGAGCTTCGACGACGACCTGCAGGTGCCGCGCGATCTCGCCGACGTTCCGGTCGTGGTGCAGGAACTGACCGGCTCGCACTACACCACGCTGCAGATGCTCGAAAGCGCGATCGGCGCCGACCACGTGCGGATCGAGCATGGCGGCCTGCCGCAGACGCGCTGGGCGGCGCTCAAGAGTGGCAGCGCGCGCGCGGTGACGGTGATGGAGCCGTTCATCAGTCTCGGCCTGAAGGAGGGCGCGCACATCATCGCGGCCTCGTTCTATCGCGGCGGCGAGGTCATCTCCGCCGACCTGACGCCGGAGGAGCGCAAGGCTTACTACGAGGCGGAAAACAAGGCGGTCGATCTGATCAACGCCGATTTCTACAAATACGCCCACCATGTGACGGCGCACGCCAAGGGCGCGCTCGCCCCGCGCGAGCTGCTGCGCGCGTTCGTGCGCTATAAGCACGTCGACTACTACGATCCCACGCTGTTCGGCCGCGCCTATGACTGGATGAAGGCGAGGGGCCTGACCGAGGGCCAGAGCCAGCACGCCGCGCTCGTGGTCGGCTGAACGCGGCATTTGTGCTCGGCGCAATTGGCGCCGGGCACTCCCTTCCGTGTCGGCGGTTACAAGATCGCGCCGTCCTAAAAAGGGCGGCCGGCCGACTGTCGCGCCTCGACAACTCCTCAGTTTGGATCGCATTCCCCGCTCCCGGGGTGCGTGACGGGCCGTCCATCAAATCGCCGGGTAAATGAACAGGCCCATCGGGTAGATGAACGCGTGCTAAACGCGCGAGCCACGACGCGTTCAGGGCGGAAGCGGCAGAACTGGCGCCATGATCGCACCCGCTGCGGCGCCAACGCTTCAGCCCCATGATTTGCCCGGAAGGAGACGTGTCACGGACACCGCCGAAACCCCCTCGTTGCAAGGGTCGACTGCCTCGCTTTTCCTCGTCGGACGGGACAGCCGCGGCCATTGGGCCGTCCAGGATCAGAGCGGCCTGTGCGGCGGCCTGTTCGTCGGCCGCGCCGAAGCCCTCAAGTTCGCAAAATTCGAGAGCGGAAACCGCTCGCCCGCCGTCGTCATGGTGCCCGGCGTGCTCGAGCTGGACATGCGCGCCAAATCCCGCACCTGCCAGGCCAAGCCGATCCTGTGATCGCGCGCCGCGGCGCGCTTGGCCCCTCCCGTTCGCAACCGGCGACCCCGGCGCACCAGCGGTCGCCGTCCGGCGCGGAGAATTTACGCGAAAATAATTTGAAACTCGGGCGATCCGGGAGTGTCATTGCACGGGGCGACCTCATGTCGAGAGGTTCGCAATGCGACAACTCCAAACGGCTCTCGCGCTGATCCTAATTCCGGTCGCCTTCGCTTTGCTGTGGTATTTTCCCGGCTACGAGGGCGTTGTTGCGTCAACGGTCGCCATCCTGAGTTCGATATTCTTCTACATCATGTCGGAGCGGCAATCCGCCTGACGAACGCTTGCGCTCCTTCGGGCGGAGGCTGCGCTCGCGCTTCAGTGGCGTGTCGTATGCTGTTCGCAGCGGTGGATGGATATTCGCAGCGGACGGTCGATCTTTCGACTGCGCGGCTAGGTGGCTCCCCGGGCCGGATTCGAACCAGCGACCAACCGGTTAACAGCCGGTTGCTCTACCGCTGAGCTACCGGGGAACGTTCGGTGACACAGCGACCGCGTATAACAAAGGCGCCCGCGCTTGAGAAGCGGGAAATCCTCAGCCCCGGCGCCGGCGCCTTGCGGCAGTAACGGTTGGATGCTGGAGGCCACGCCCGGAATTGAACCGGGGTACACGGTTTTGCAGACCGTTGCGTAACCACTCCGCCACGTGGCCCTGTCCGGATAAGTAACGGTCCGTGGGCCGTTAGGCAATTGCGGCCTGCGATCGCTCCCGCCGGCAGGGAGCGCGGCCGATGCCGGCGGCTCAGTAGAGGACCTTCGGCCGCACGACCGGCAGCGCCACCGGCGCATATGCGTCCAAGTGCTCGGGCGCCATCTTTCGCACGTCGCGGTTCATCTCCAGGCACGTGAGCCATTCGACATAGCTCGGCAGATAGACGCCGGTCTGAACGCACAGGCCGCGATCGTTGGCCGAGAAGCTCCCCCAATCCTTGATGATGGTCTCGCGCGCGCGTTGCTCGGAGTTCAGGCACGCCTGCTTGTCGTTCCCGCTCGTGCTGCCGCCCATCAATTGCACCATGGCGCTGGCGGCGATCCGGCAGGTCTCATCGATGTCGACGACGGGCACCTGGGCGTGCGCGGCGCCCATGAAGCCGAACAGGGCTGCCGCGAGCGCCGCGAGCCTGATGGCAGCGGCCGGCCGGACAGGCTTGGCGCGGCGCAGTCTGCGGGAAAAAATGACGGCACGCATGGAGGGGTACCTCTGGCTACCCCCCCGATCACCCCAACCGCACCAGAATGTACCGGCCGCGCCGGTCTTGGCAATGCCGTTGTGCGCAACTTTAGCGCCGGCCGCGCGCTCGCCGGACGCCGATTTCGGGCGCGAACGCCGGCGCCGTCTGCGCCTTGCGTTTCCACCGCAGTTGGCGCAAACAGGCCCGCGATTGCGGCCATTTCTCATCCTTTCGGACCCACCGATGACTGACTATGCCGCGGCGCGTCGCATGATGGTCGATGGTCAGGTACGCACCAGCGACGTCACCGATCCGCGCCTGATCGCCGCGATGCTGGCGCTCCCGCGCGAGCGGTTCGTGCCCGACGCCGTCGCCGGCCTCGCCTATCTCGATTTCGACGTGCCGGTTGCTTCGGCGGCGCCGGGCCAGGAGGCGCGCCGCCTGCTCAAGCCGATGGTGCTCGCCAAGCTGATCCAGGCCGCCGAGGTGGGGGAGCGGCGACCGCGTGCTCGATGTCGGATGCGCCAGCGGCTATTCGTCCGCCCTGCTTGCGCAACTCGCGCGCTCGGTGGTGGCGCTCGAGGAGGATCCGGCGCTGGCGCGGCATGCGCGCGAGAACCTGGCGGCGCTCGGCGTACAGAACGCGGCGGTGGTGAGCGGGCCGCTGACCGAGGGCTGGCCGCTCGAAGCGCCCTATGACGTCATCGTCCTCAACGGCGCAACCGAGGTCGCGCCGCAGGCGCTGTTCCACCAACTCAGGGACGGGGGCCGCCTGGTCTGCATCAAGGGCCGACCGCCGGCCGGCCGGGCGATGCTCTACCGCGCGGTCGGGGGCGATGTCAGCGGCTGGCCGATCTTCGATGCTGCCGCGCCGTTGCTGCCGGGATTTGCCGCGCCGGCCGCTTTCGTGTTCTAGGGCGACAGTTATCCACAGGGCTATGCGCTCGGCGGGTGTGGCCGGAAAACACCAAGCGCGGGCTATTGTTGGCCAAGACCGCTCCACAAGGCTTCCACGCCCTGTCGGCCCAATTATGGTGATCATTGTGGTCAACGCTCGGGGCCGGCCGGGGGCATGGCTGCCCGAGCGGGCCGTGGTTGCGTGGAGTCTTGGGTTATGGCGCGGGGGCGTGGTTGTTCCGGTTCGGTCGTCGCGGGTGCAAGGCTGGCCTTGCTCGCCGCGAGCGCCGCAATCGGCTCCTCGATCATCGCGTTCGCCGTCGAGGTTCCCCCCGCCAACCGCGCGGCTGGGGGGACGGGCACGATCGCGGGCGCGCTCATCCAGGCCTACCAGAACAATCCCCAGCTCAATTCCCAGCGTGCCGCCACCCGCGCCGTCGACGAGAACGTGCCGATCGCGCTCTCCGGCTATCGCCCGCGCGTGAGCGCAACCTCGAGCCTGACCGAGCAGTATCTCGACACGCTAACGAAATCGACCACGCCCGCGGGTACCCCGGTCTATACCCGCTCGGCCGGCAACGTCGCCGTGAGCGCGGTCGGGGCGACCGCGACGCAGACGCTGTTCAATGGATTTCAGACCGCCAACCGCACCCGGCAGGCGGAAGGCCAGGTCTTCGCCGCGCGCGAGACCTTGCGGACGACCGAGCAGACCGTCCTGCTCAATGCGGTCACGGCCTACATGAATCTGCTGCGCGACGCGGCGATCGCTCGAGTTGCAGCGCAGCAACGTCAATGTGCTGGAAGCGACGCTGCGCCAGACGCGCGATCGCTTCAGCGCCGGCGAGGTGACCCGCACCGACGTCGCACAGGCCGAATCGCGCCTGGCCGGCGGCCGCTCCCAGCTTTCGGTCGCGGAATCGAACTACGTCACCTCGCGCGCCAACTACCGGCAGGTGATCGGGGTCGATCCGCCGGCGCGGCTTACGCCGGCGATGCCGGTCGACCGGCTGTCGCCGCGCACGCTCGACGGCGCGGTCGCGCGCGGACGCACCGAGCATCCGTTGATCACGACCGCGATGTACAACGTCGATGTGGCGCAGATGCAGGTCAAGGTCGCCGAAGGTGCGCTCTATCCCACCGTGTCCGTGCACGGGAACGTGCAGAAGACCTTCGGCTCGACCTCGTCGCTGGCGGTGATCGAATCGCTGGCGGCCTCGGTGGCGGGCCAGGTCTCGGTGCCGATCTATCAGGGCGGCGCCGAATACGCGACCATCCGGCAGTCCAAGGAAACGCTCGGGCAGCGGCGGCTCGATCTCGATACCGCGCGCGACCAGGTCCAGCAGCACGGTCACCCAGGCCTGGGGGCAGCTCGATGCCGCCAAGGCGCAGATCAATTCGACCACGGCGCAGGTCGACGGCGGCCGAGATCGCCCTCAACGGCGTGCGCGAGGAGGCCCGCGTCGGCCAGCGCACCACGCTCGACGTGCTCAATGCCCAGCAGGATCTGGTCAATGCGCGCGTCGCCCTGGTCACGCGCGCAGCGCGACCGGGTGGTGGCGTCGTACACGGTGCTGGCGGCGACCGGCGCGCTGTCGCCGCAGGTCCTGGGGCTGAAAATCGCGACTCTACGACCCGATGGTGCACTATCATCAGGTGCGCGACGCTGGGGCGGCGTGCGCACGCCGGACGGGCGCTGATCGCGGCTGCGCGCGTCGCTGCGGCGACGCAAGCCGTGCACATCGGTCCACAAGACCTTGCTTGCGTCGGATCTTCGACAATGCCATACTCCTTTGCACTTCGGCCGCTAGGCAGTTTCGGTACCGATTCGCCGCGCGTACTCAGAGGTGGGTCCAGACTCGGGTGCGGCCTGAGTGGGGACGCGCCAATGAATCAGCCTGCAAAGGCACAAGAGCCCTCGATGGAGGAGATTCTCGCCTCCATCCGCAGAATCATTGCCGACGACGACGCCGCGAAAGCTCCGCCGAAGGCGAGCGAGCCGGTCCGCTGCCGAGGCCGGCGCCGCTGCCGCCTGTGGCGCCTGCGCCGCGCATGGCCGCGCCACCGCCTCCGCCGCCGCCCGAGCCGGCGAAGCCGCAGGACGACATCGACGCGATGCTTGCGCAGCTGCGGGCGGTGCATGCCGCCGCGCCGCCTCGACCGCCCGCGCCGGAGGAGGAGCCGGACGCCGACATTCTCGACCTGACCGAGTCGATGGCGGCGCTCGACGCCCGTCGCAGGGCTTCCGCACCATCGACGCGCAGTCGGACGTCGTGTTCGACGAGATCCGCCGGAGCCTCCGGCCGCCGCGAATTGCGGAACCGGAGCGGCCGCCGCTATCGCGAGCCCGACGCGCGACGCGCTCATTTCGTCGGCGACCACGGCGGCGGTCGATTCCGCCTTCAACTACGCTGGCCCAGACCGTGCTGGTGCAGAACGCCCGCACGCTCGAGGATCTGGTGCGGGAAATGCTGCGGCCGATGCTCAAGTCCTGGCTCGACGACAATCTGCCGAGCCTGGTCGAGCGGCTGGTGCGCGCCGAGATCGAGCGCGTCTCGCGCGGCCGCAACTGACCGGCGCTCAATGTCCAAGCGCAATTCATCGGCCGGCGCCGCAGCTCGCGCGCGAACCACCACGCCAGCGCCGGCAGCACTACGGCGGTCGCGAGGAACAGCGGCGCGGCGCCGAAGCGGTCGAAGACCAGCGCGCACAGCCGCCACGCCGACCGTCTGGCCGAGATAGATCGCCGAGGAGAAGATCGCGACCGCGGTGCCGCGCGCCTGCGGCGTCATCTGGGTGGCGTTGGTCTGCAGCGTGTTGTGCAGCGCGTAGAAGCCGAGCCCGATCGCGGTCACCGCGATCGGCGCGAGCCACCACGCCGCGCCCGATCGCGAGCACGAGATAGGCGATGCCGAGCAGCACGCCGCCGAACGACCGCGAGCCCGCGCTGGCCGAACCGGTTGACGAGCTGCTGCACCGAGCCGGCATAGATCAGCCCGCCGATCGCGAACGTTCCGACGATCAGCCCGACCGCCGTGAAGCTCAGGCCGAAGCGCAGGTGCAGGTCGGCGCCCACGATAGGCGAACGCGCCCCAGCCGAACGGCGGCTTCGATGAACACCGACCAGGATGACGATGCGCGCCCAGGGGTTGGACAGCACGGCGGCATAGTCGGCGACGAAGCCGCGCGAGTGTCCTCCGGCGCGATGCGAGCGTGCGCGGGTGCGCGGATTGGCGATGAGCTCGTAGATCAGCCCGACGGCGGCCAGCGCGAACATCGCCGCCGAGCATGAAGAACACGTTGCGCCAGCCGAACAGGTCGCCGAGCACGCCGCCCGCCGCCTGGCCGAACAGCTGGCCGATGATCTGTCCGGACAGATAGCGCGCCGAGCACCGGCTGGCGGCGATCGTAGGGCGTCACGTCGCCGACATAGGCCATCGACAGCGGGATGATCCAGCCGGCCGCCGCGCCGGAGGCAAGCGCGCGACCGCGAGCGCGGCGAGCGACTGGGCGAGACCGCAGATCGCCACCAGGATGGCGACGAGCAGCGCACATGATCGCGACGGTCAGGTACTTGCCGAAGCGGTCGCCGATCGGTCCGATGATGAGCTGGATCGAGCCGTGGCTGACCGCATAGGCGGTGACCACGATCGAGGCCGCGCCCACGGTGGTGCCGAAATCGGCCGCGATCTGCGGCAGCAGCGAGTCGGTGACCCGCACCATGGCCTGGCTGGCGAAGCCCGCGACCGCCAGCAGGATGATCGGGCGGACCGGTACTTTCTCCGACGGGGTCAGGCTGGGATCCGGACCATCGGCCGGCCTCTCCTCAGCGTCGTCCCCGCGAATGCGGGGACCCATACCCACGGTCTCTGGAATATGGGTCCCCGCATTCGCGAGGACGACGGAGAGAGAAGGCGAGCTAGCCACCGGAACCGTATCATTTGACGATGCCGGTTGGACACGCTCTTGAGGAATGGCGGCCGTTGACAGGGCGCGGTGCGGCGGGCTTTTTAGCGCGAAACCGCCGGAACGAAACCGCAATGATCGACAAGACCTACCAGCCCTCCGACGTCGAGGGGCGCATCTATGCCCTGTGGGAGGAGGCGGGCGCATTCCGCGCCGGCCGGCCGGAGCGGGCCGCGCCAAGCCCTATTGCATCGTCATCCCGCCGCCCAACGTCACCGGCTCGCTGCATATGGGGCATGCGCTCAACAACACGCTGCAGGACATGCTGTGCCGGTTCGAGCGCATGCGCGGGCGCGACGTGCTCTGGCAGCCGGGCACCGACCACGCCGGCATCGCCACCCAGATGGTGGTCGAGCGCCAGCTGATGGAGCGCCAGGAGCCGGGCCGGCGCGCGCTCGGCCGCGAGAAGTTCCTGGAAAAGGTGTGGGCCTGGAAGGCGGAGTCGGGCGGCACCATCATCAACCAGCTCAAGCGGCTCGGCGCCTCGTGCGACTGGTCGCGCGAGCGCTTCACCATGGACGAGGGGCTCTCGCGCGCGGTGCTCAAGGTGTTCGTCGAGCTCTACCGCGAGGGCCTGATCTACAAGGACAAGCGGCTGGTCAACTGGGACCCGAAGCTGCTCACCGCCATCTCCGATCTCGAAGTGCAGCAGGTCGAGGTGAAGGGCCACCTCTGGCACTTCCGCTATCCGGTCGAAGGCAAGACCTTCGATCCGGAGATCCCGCGACCTTCATCACGGTCGCGACCACGCGGCCGGAGACCATGCTCGGCGACACCGCGGTCGCGGTGCATCCGGACGACGAGCGCTACCGGCATCTCGTCGGCAAGTACGCGATCCTGCCGCTGGTCGGCCGGCGCATCCCGATCGTCGCCGACGAATATTCCGATCCGGAGAAAGGCACCGGCGCGGTCAAGATCACGCCGGCGCACGACTTCAACGACTTCGAGGTCGGCCGCCGCCACGATCTGCCGCTGATCAACGTGCTCGACCGCGAGGCCAATCTCGATCTCGCGACAACGATCGCGTTCCTCGACGACGTCGCCGCCATCGGCCGAGCTCGACGAGACCTTGCAGCTGCACGGCCTCGACCGCTTCGTCGGCGCGCAAGCAGATCGTCGAGCGGCTGCGAGGCTACGGGGCTGCTCGCCAAGATCGAGCCGCACACCCACATGGTGCCGCACGGCGACCGCTCCGGCGTGGTGATCGAGCCGTTCCTGACCGACCAGTGGTACGTCGACGCCAAGACGCTGGCCGCAGCCGGCGATCGCGGCGGTGCGCGCGGGCCGCACCACGTTCGTGCCGAAGCACTGGGAGAAGACCTATTTCGACTGGATGGAGAACATCCAGCCCTGGTGCATCTCGCGCCAGCTCTGGTGGGGCCACCAGATCCCGGCCTGGTACGGCTGGGCGCTCGACGGCAAGGTGTTCGTCGCCGAGACCGAGGCCGAGGCGGTCGAGCCGAAGGCGCTGCGGCAGACTACTACGCGACGAGCCGGTCGCTCATCAACGATGCGCTCGGCCCGTCGGCTTCGGCGCGATCACGCCGGAGAAGCGCGCTCCGGTCTGGCGCGACGAGGACGTGCTCGACACCTGGTTCTCCTCCGCGCTGTGGCCGTTCTCGACGCTGGGCTGGCCCGACGAGACGCCCGAGCTCAAGCGCTACTACCCGACCGACGTGCTGGTCACCGGCTTCGACATCATCTTCTTCTGGGTCGCGCGCATGATGATGATGGGGCTGCATTTCATGAAGGAGGTGCCGTTCCACACCGTCTACATCCACGCGCTGGTGCGCGACGAGCGCGGCGCCAAGATGTCGAAGTCGAAGGGCAACGTCATCGACCCGCTCGGCATCGATCGACGACTACGGCGCCGATGCGCTGCGCTTCACGCTCGCCGCCATGGCGGCGCAGGGCCGCGACATCAAGCTCTCGACGCAGCGCGTCGAGGGCTATCGCAATTTCACGACCAAGCTGTGGAACGCCGCGCGCTTCGCCGAGATGAACGAGTGCGTCACCGTGCCGGGCTTCGATCCCAGCTCGGCCAAGGAGACGCTCAACCGCTGGATCGCGCACGAGACCGCCAGACGCCGCGCGCGAGGTGACCGAGGCGATCGAGGCCTACAAGTTCAACGAGGCGGCGGGCGCGCTCTACCGTTTCGTCTGGAACATCTATTGCGACTGGTATCTGGAACTCGCCAAGCCCGTGCTTCATCGGCGCCGACGGCGCCGGCCAGGACCGAGACGCGCGCGATGACCGCGTGGGTGCGCGACGAGATTCTCAAGCTTCTGCACCCGTTCATGCCGTTCGTCACCGAGGAGCTGTGGGGCGTCACCGCCGCCGCCGCGGCGAAGCGCGCGCGAGCTGCTGGCGCTCGCGGCCTGGCCGAAGCATGACGGACTCGCCGACCACGCCGCCGAGGCCGAGATCGGCTGGGTGATCGATCTCGTCACCGCGATCCGCTCGGTGCGCGCCGAGATGAACATCACGGTCGCGACCGAGATGCCGCTGGTGCTCGTCGGCGTGTCGGCCGAGACGCGAGGCGCGGGCCGGGCGCTGGGCCGACGTGATCCGGCGGCTGGCGCGGCTCTCCGGCGTCGTCGATCGGCGCCAGCGCGTGCCGCCGGGCGCGGTGCAGCTCGTGGTGCGCGGCGAGGTCGCGGCGCTGCCGCTCAAGGGCGTGATCGACTTCGCCGCCGAGCAGCGCGCGGCTGGAAAAGGAGCTGGCGCGCGTCGACGCCGACATCGCGCGCGTCGACGCCAAGCTCGGCAATGCCGACTTCGTGCGCGCGCGCGCCCGAGGACGTGGTCGAAGGCGAGCGCGAGAAGCGCGAGGAGGCCGAAGGCCGCCGCGCCAAGATCCTCGAGGCGCTGGAGCGGCTCAAGGGCGCGGCGTGACTTTCTCGGTCAAGGACCAGCATTTCGAGTGCACGACCTCATCCTTCGAGACGCGTCGCTTTGCGACGCTCCTCAGGATGAGGTCTATGGTAGGCGATCCCTCATGGTGAGGAGCGCTCACGCGCCGGCGCTTGCCGGCGCGTGAGCGCGTCTCGAACCATGGGGATCGCCACGAGAGCCGCGCGGCCGGGAGACGTCATGCGCGAATTATGGCTGGCGGCTGTCCTGCTGTGGCTCGCCGGGGCGGGCTTGCGCATGACGATCTTGGCGGTGCCGCCGGTGATCGCGCTGATCCAGGCCGATCTGCATCTGTCCGGCACGCAGGTCGGCATCCTGTCCGGACTGCCGGTGATCCTGTTCGGGCTGGCCGCACTGCCGGGCTCGCTGCTGATCGCGCGCTTCGGCGCGTTGGCGGCGCTGCTGGCCGGGCTGGTGGTCGCGGGCGTCGCGTCGGGCCTGCGCGGCCTGCTGCTCGACGTGTGGGTGCTCTACGCCACCACCATCGTGATGAGCGCGGGCATCGCCGTCATGCAGACCGCGCTGCCGCCGCTGGCGCGGGCCTGGATGCCGCAACGGGTGACCTTCGGCACCGCGCTCTATACCAACGGCCTGCTGGTGGGCGAGGCGCTGCCGGTCATGATGATGATCCCGCTGGTGCTCCCGCTCGTTGCGGGTTCCTGGCGCGGCGGCCTGGTGGTGTGGGGCCTGCCCCTCATTCTGATCGCGGTTCTCATCGCGGTGCTGGCGCCGCGGCCGCAAGGTGCCGCGGCCGGTAGTGCGGTCGCGGAGGCGCAGCACTGGTGGCCCAACTGGCGCGACAAGCTGATCTGGCAGGGCGCGCTCCTCATTGCCGGCGCCAACAGCATCTATTTCGCCAGCAACGCGTTCCTGCCCGGCTACCTGACCGAAACCGGCCGGCCCGACCTGATCAGCGCCGCCCTGACCGCGCTGAATTTCGGCCAGCTCCCGGCATCGTTCATGCTGCTGGCGGTCCCGGCCCGGTTCGAGCGGCGCGCCTGGCCGTTCGTGCTCTGCGGCGCGCTCCAGCTCGGCTGCCTCGCCGGCATCGTACTGACCGCGGGCGCCTGGACGGTTGTGTCCGCCGGAGTGCTGGGATTCGTCGGCGCGATCATCCTCACGCTCGGGTTCGCGCTGCCGGCGCTGCTGGCGGCGCCATCGGATGTCGCGCGCGTGACGGCGGCGATGCTGACCATCAGTTATACCGAAGCGCTGATCATCGCGGTGCTCAGCGGCGCGGCCTGGGATATCGGCGGCAACGCGCGGTTCGCCTTTGCGACGATGGCGGTGGCGACGCTGCCGCTGCTCTGCGTGCCGCTTGCCGTCCGTTTCAACCGCACTCGCGGCCGCCGCGACGGTGTAGGATGTCCGCGCCATGGCCAATCTCCCGCTCACGCTCGCCTGCTGGGACTACGACCGCACCCGCCCGCTGATGGACGGGCGGGTCAAGCCCGACGGCATCGATCTCGACATCAAGGTGCTGCGTCCGCGCGAGACCTTCCAGCGCATGCTCGACCGCCAGGAATTCGACGTGTCCGAGCTGTCGCTCGCGTCCTACACGGCGCTCAAGGGCCGCGGCCAATGCCCGTTCGTGGCGGTGCCGGTCGCGCTCTCGAAGATCTTCCGCCACTCCTGCATCTATGTGCGCAAGGACGCCGGCATCAGCGCCCCGCAGGACCTCAAGGGCAAGCGCGTCGGCACCTCGCAATATTCCTCGACCGGGCTCGTGTTCATGCGCGGCATGCTGCAGCACGACTACGGCGTCGAATCCTCGAACATGCACTGGTTCATGGGCGGGCTCAATACGTTCGTCGAGCCGCCGCTCATCCCGCTCAACCTGCCGAAGGAGA
This sequence comes from uncultured Alphaproteobacteria bacterium, assembly GCA_963755305.1. Classification (GTDB taxonomy): domain Bacteria; phylum Pseudomonadota; class Alphaproteobacteria; order Rhizobiales; family Xanthobacteraceae; genus VAZQ01. The sequence goes on from CAVWJL010000004.1 coordinate 533,155, forward strand.
TCAGGCTCGAATTTCTCTCGGGCACGCAGACGCTGGAAGCGATGTTCCTCGCCGGCGAGCTCGATGCGCTGCTCTCGCTCTACATTCCGCAGGCGTTCCTGAAGGGCACGGCCGGGATCGCGCGGCTGTGGCCGGAGTTCAAGGCAGTCGAGCAGGACTACTACCGGCGCACGCGCATTTTCCCGATCATGCATACCGTCGTGGTGCGCGAGGACGTGCATCGCGCGCATCCCTGGGTGGCGCAGAGCATCTATCGCGCGTTCTGCGCGGCGCGCGACATCGCGGTCGAGGGCCTCTACGACACCGACGCGCTGCGCGTCGCGCTCCCCTGGCTCATCGACCATGTGGAGGAGACTTGGCGGGTATTCGGCAGGGATTTCTGGGCCTACGGGCTGGAGCCCAACCGTCCGACCTTCGAGGCAGTCGGCCGCTACGTGCACGAGCAGGGGCTGTCCCCCCGCGTCGTGCGTGCTGACGAGCTGTTCGCGCCCGGTGTAGAATTGGAGACATGAGCACCCCCGTTACCCACGGTCGTCCCCGCGCAAGCGGGGACCCATAAACACCGGCCTCTGGAATTTGGGTCCCCGCTTGCGCGGGGACGACGCAAGGAGACCGTTGTAGCGACTATGACCATGACCGACCCCAACAACCGCCCCGGCGGCCCGAACCTGATCGTCACGGCCAAGACCGCCCACAAGGTGCATTTCCTCGACGCTGCGACGCTGGCGATGACCGGCACGCTCGACATGCCGGGCTCCACCCATGAGATCACGCTCTCGCTCGACGGCCGCACCGCCTATGCCTCGGTCTATGGCGACGGGGTGTTCATCAAGCGGGTCAACCCCGACCGCCGCCTAGTGGTGATCGACCTGCCGTCAAAGACGCTCGCGCGCGTCATCGATCTCGGCGCGGTCTACGCGCCGCACGGCGTGATGACCGACGCGTCGGGCATGATCTGGTCGTCGGGCGAACTGGGCAACGCGGTGCTAGTGGTCGATCCCGCTGGCGACACGGTGCAGAAGATCGACGTCGGCGCCACCGCCCATTGGGTCGCCATCAGCCACGCGACCGGCAAGGTGTTCGTGTCGGTCAAGCAGGACCACGTGGTGGTCGTCGACATCGCGCGCCGCGCGGCGGTCGACCGGATCAAGCTGCCGCACGTGGTCGAAGGGCTCGCGATCGCGCCGGATGGCGGGACGCTCTACGTCTGCGCGCAGACCGCGGCCGAGTTCTACGTGATCGACGCAAGAAGCCACCAGCTCCTGCGCACCGTTGCGATCGAGGGCGCCGACGCCGCCAAGAAGCAGATGCGGCGCGTGCGGGTGTCGCCCGACAACAGATACGTCGTGGTGTCCTCCAACCAGGACCACCACGCGGCGATCTACGAGGCCGGCGGGCTGCGCCAGATCGCGTCGTTCCCGACCCGCAAGGCGCCCATGGGGTTCGGCTTCGCCGCCGACGGCAAGCACGCCTGGCTGTGCTGCCACGACGACGCGGTGGTGACCGAGTTCGAACTGGCGAGCGGCCGCGAGACGCGCAGCTTCCCGACCGCCGCCGGCTGCGAGTTCATCGTGGCGTATCACTGAGGCGGATGAGCCAACATCAAGGTGTTCCGGTGAACAGCCCCGCCACCGCGCGTCCGTTCTCGCCCAGGATCGACCGCAATTATCCGAAACCGAAATTGCAGCTGCCGCCCGGCGCCTGCGACTGCCACTTCCATTTCATCGGGCCGCAACGGCAGTTCACGCTCAAGCCCAACCACGTGTTCAGCCATCTCGAATTCGAGGATACCCCGATCGAGGATTGGCTAAAGATGCAGGATGCTCTCGGCCTGCAGCGCGGACTGCATGTGCTCTCGATGATGTACGAGCACAACTACGAGATCGCGCTACATGCGCAATGCCGGATGCCGGACCGTATCCGCTCCGTGATCGTGCCGTGGCCCGGCATCACCGACGGCGAGCTGGACATTCTCACCAAGGCCGGCGTGGTCGGCTATCGCATCACCTGGCGGCTCACCCGGACGATCGATGAGCGCATGGTGGCGCGCACCGGCGAGCGCGGCTGGTCGATGCACTACTTGCACCGCGCCGACGAACACGAGATGGACGCGTGGAAGCCGGTCATCCTCAAGACGCCCGGCAATTTCGTGCTGGAGCACATGGGAGGCGTCGATCCCGGCAAGGGCATCGACGGCGAGGGCTTCAAATTCGTGCTGCAATGTCTCGATACCGGCCGATGCTGGGTGAAGCTGTCGCCGCGCATCTCCAAGCAGGACGACTTCCCGTTCTCCGACACCGATCCGCTGGTACGGAAGCTCGTGCAGCACGCGCCGACGCGCTTGCTGTGGGGCTCGGACTGGCCGCATCCGCAGTATTTCAAGCCGATGCCGAACGACGTGGCGCTGCTCGATCAGGTGCTCGATTGGGTGCCGGACGAGACCACGCGCAAGCTGATTTTCGTCGACAATCCCGCGGAGCTTTTCGGCTTTCCGAAACTCGGGGTGTGAGGTAGTATCAAGTTTTGTATTTTTCGCGCAACTTCTGAAGATCCGAAGCGGACTCCACCCATTCCTCGCAGTACCCGCAACCATCGCAAACGTACCGGGTGACCTTGACGCTCGAAAAGAGCGTCCTTCCCGCCGGGATGTTGTTGCCCGAACCAAACGCGCCCACCTGTCCGGGAATTCGCAGGATGCCAGGCGACCCGCACTTTGTGCATTTGCCGGATATTTTCATGGGCTCGATCCACTTCATTGCATCAAATCATTGCATCAAATTGGCGATGTCATGATACATATTGCGGGCTCCACGATACCATGAGCGAAAAAAGTTCTGCGCGCTGTCGGTTCGTGCATGCACAAATTGGTTTCTACAGGCGCAGCTCGCTGCAACGTCCGCTTCGCTCCCGAAAGCGATCGTACAGCTGCGGTGCCGCGAAATGACTGGGGCGAACTTAGAACCGGGGGGCAAATCCGGCGTCCCCGCCGGCGCTATTTGAATGGCTTGCTCAAAAAGCGCGAGCCGGCAAGGCCGTAGCGCCACGGCGCTTCCACCGCCTTGGTGATCCCGATGCGCGGGCCGATGACGATCTCCGACCTGGCGGTGCGGGCGTACAGTACGAACGGCGGCGCGTCGAGCGCGAGCCCGTTGTGATCGCCGGTGATGCCGAGCGCCTCGCACAGCCGTCCGGGCCCCGCGCACAGCAGCCGCTCGTCGGCCATGCCGCGGCGCCGGCGCATCGCGGGGATGCCGTGGGTCGGCGCGAGCGCGCGCAGGAGTACGGCGCTCGCCGAGCCTTCGCGCTCGCACACGAAATTCATGCACCAGTGGATGCCGTAGGAGCGGTAGACATAAAGGTAGCCGGGCCGCCCGAACATCACGGCGTTGCGCGCCGTGCGCCCGCCGTAGGAATGCGCGGCGGGGTCGGTGTGGTGGTAGGCCTCGACCTCGACGATCGCCCCGCCGATCCCGCCGACCAGCAGCGTCGCGCCGATCAGGTCGGGTGCGACCTTGTGCACGCTGCGGGCAAAGAAGCTGCGGCCGAGGGAGGACGGTTTCGCCATCGCGGATTCGATTCGGGGGAGGGTGCCTCCGCCGCATGTTTAAGCCAAATCGTTGTCATGCTCACAGTGAGTTTTGTCGGTCGTGACCCATCTGCGACACAGGCCGGGTCGAAATCCCACAACGCAGCAGTCCCATTTGGGCGTGAAGGGGACATGCAAATGGATATTCGGGGCGACCATTGCGGCGCTCGCTTATGAGACATTTGCCGTTGTCTGATTGCACTCGCTGCCGAACCATGGCTTTAGTGTTTCATGGCGCTGGGCCTGCGTTCGGATTGGGCCTGCTCTGGAGGGACAGCCGCGTAGCCAGGGAGGATGCCGGATGAAGACCGCTTTTTATGGGTTTGGAGCCCTCGTCGTCGTTCTCTTGCTGCTGGCGCTGTTCACCCTGTTCCAGGATCCGGGCCGCCGCGATCAATCGCAGGAGATCTCGTTCTCCCAGCTGCTCAGCGAAGTCGATCAGGGACGCGTGCGCGACGTTTTGATTCAGGGGCCGGAAATCTCCGGGACTTTCACCGACGGCCGTGGGTTTCAAACCTATGCTCCTAGCGAGCTGACGCTGGCCCAGCGTCTGTACGCCAAAGGCGTGTCGATCAGCGCCCGGGCGCCCGACAACTTACCGTGGTTCATGACCCTGATCATCGCATGGCTGCCCTTCATCGTGATGCTCGTCGTGTGGATTGTCATTTTCCGCTGGGGCCAGACTTTGCTCCGGACTCTGCTCGGGATTCAGCTTGCGCTGGAGAAGCTGGGTGACAGGGAAAAAGGCAGAGGTCAGCCAGCACCTCTTCCCTGATGCGGAGCCGTAATTGACGTCGCGGTCGTTGCCCCCTGGGCGACCTTGCGACCTTCGCTCTGCAAATTGCTCACTGTGAGCCTTTCCGGTTCGACCCGAAGTAGACCTGACGCGTCGGCGCGAACCTTCGGGCGAGCTGCGTGATCAGGCAGGAACGTACGTCAACCTGATCGCGTCCTCGCCGATCAGATCGCTGGCCACAAGGCGGAGCGGCGGCCGGGGGCCGGCGAAGAATGGCTTGCCGCGACCAAGCACGACGGGGCGCAGGTAGAGTCGATACTCATCGATAAGACCAAGGTCGGCCAGGCTTCGTGCCAGGTCCGGTCCGCCAACTCGAATCTCCCCAACGAGCCGAGCCTTCAGCCCGCGTATCACCGCCTCGACGTCATCCGCGACAAGTGTGGCGTTGGGGCCGACCGACTTCAACGAGCGCGACACGACCCACTTCGGCTGGTTCCGCCACGCCGCCGCGAAGGCGCGCTCCTCCGCGTCCCACTCGGGACGGTCTTCGTCCCAATAGCGCATCACCTCGTACATGCGGCGACCGTACACGCTGCCGGCCAGGTCGCGCACCTGCTCAGTGAAGTGACGAAAGAGCGAGGGACCAGGCGCAAATTCCTGGTGGTCGACGTAGCCGTCCAGGGACTGGTTCAATCCGAAGACGAGCTTCGCCATGCTACCAAAATCTCCATCCGAGGTTCTTCAGAATAGCGTGAGCCGCCGCTGCGCGTAAGTGAGGTCGGGCACGAACTGCGCGCCAGCTTGTCGATGCAGGGCAGCAAGGTCGTATCAGCTTTCGCCGCATGACATGGCAGCGCCCACAACGATGATTGGACAACCCACGCTCGCCATTCTATCCATTCGGCCGACGTATCGAGCGACAAACGCGAGCCCAACATGACTGACACATCTGAATACACGCCGCCGGAAGTCTGGGTCTGGGAGAAGAACGACAGTCCCAAATGGCGCTACGGCAACGTCAATCGCCCGATCGCGGGCGCGACGCATGAGAAGGCGTTGCCGCGCGGAAAGCATCCGCTGCAGCTCTATTCACTGGGGACGCCTAACGGCGTCAAGGTGACGATCATGCTGGAGGAATTGCTGGCCGCCGGTCATAGCGGAGCGGAATATGACGCCTGGCTGATCCGGATCGGCGAGGGCGACCAGTTCGGCAGCGGGTTTGTCGGGGTGAACCCGAATTCCAAAATCCCGGCGCTCATGGACTATAGCGAGCAGCCGCCGCGACGCGTGTTCGAATCCGGCGCGATCCTGCTCTACCTGGCGGATAAATTCGGCGCCTTCCTGCCAAAGGATCGCGGCAAGCGCACCGAGGCGCTGAACTGGCTGTTCTGGCAGATGGGTTCAACGCCCTATGTCGGCGGCGGCTTCGGGCATTTCTATGCCTATGCTCCGGTGAAGATCAAATACGCCATCGACCGCTTTACAATGGAGGTGAAACGCCTGCTCGACGTGCTCGACCGGCAGCTTGCCGACAATCGGTTCATCGCCGGCGACGAATATACCATCGCCGATATGGCGATCTGGCCGTGGTACGGCAACGGCATGTTGAACGGCGCCTCCTACAACGACCCGCGCAAGTTCCTGCAGACGCACGACTACAAGAACCTGACGCGCTGGAAGAACGAGATCGAGGGGCGCCCGGCCGTCAAGCGCGGGCGCATGGTCAACCGCACCAGCGGGCCGCTTGAAGGACAATTGCGCGAACGTCATGACGCCGGCGATTTCACGACCAAAACGCAGGACAAGATCGAAGCGCGCGGGTGACCCCGTCGACCCGATGCCGACATTGCTGTTGCTCCCCTGAACCACTACGCTCTCTGAGGTTTGTCTTGCCGCTGACCGCCACCGCGCAGCGATCTGACACAGTCATGAATGAGACACGCATATCGTTCGGTGACACCGTCCGCGTCATAGCAACGAGCGTCACAAGGAATGCCGGCTACGCGGACCTTGTCGGGACCGTGTATGGCGAGACAACGCCATCAGTGACGGGAGTGGAGGTCATAGGCGACGTTGAAACCGATTATGCCATCAACGTCCACTTCAAAGGAAAGCATACCGGTGCTTGGTTCGATCCAAGACTTCTCCAATTCGTCGATCACGGAGCAGGTCAAGAAATCACCATCAAGGGCGTGGAAAAGAAATGGGTGCGGAGCGAAGACGGCGAGTGGATTGAGCACCCCACCGGCGGGCGATCTGGCAGCGAGCGACCTTGGTGGAAGGTTTGGTAGGGCTTGATCGATCTCCGGATCGCATCAAGCGCGGTGGAGAATGCGTCTGCTGACAATGACCGTTGTTGGCCCCCAAGCGGCGGTGCGGCGATGTCCGCTTTCGCGCCGCTGCTGGGCATAAGCGGACAAGACGCGCTCTCGACCCCGGCTTATGAGTACCCTGAGGAATTGCTCGGCTTCGCGCGCCCGGCCGGGCGCCTCCGAAGGCGACGTTTCGTCGGCACGCAACTTGGTGAACACAAGGGCTTCGCGCGTCGTTGCCCTTGCCTTAAGCAGTCCGTAGTTCCAGAAGTTCATCTGGGCGAATGTCGTCAGAGTTGATCCTGTTATCCTGAAAGGACCGAATACATGACGCGAATAACCCCGTTCGCAGTCCTTGGCCTCGCGCTGAGCATCGCGGGCACGACGGCTTCGGCGCAGGAAAGGCTCGACCGTACGGTCCTGCCGATTCCGGAGCCGAAGCGAACGCCGATCACCGTATTGGACGCGCGCGATGCGAAGCCGCCGGCCCGCTTCGAAGTGAAGGCCCCCGCGGGTGCGCCCAACGTGGTGATCGTGCTGATCGACGACATTGGCTTCGGCCACAGCAGCGCGTTCGGCGGCCCCATCAGCATGCCGACGCTGGAGAAGATGGCCGCGAACGGCCTGAAGTACAACCGCTTCCACACCACCGCGCTGTGCAGCCCCACCCGAACTGCCCTGCTGACCGGTCACAACCACCATCCCAACAACGCCGGCGCCATCATGGAGCTCGCCACCGCGTTTCCGGGCAACACCGGCGTGCGCCCGCGCACCATCACGACGCTGGCCGAAATCCTGCGGCAGAACGGCTACAGCACCGCCGCCTTCGGCAAGTACCACGAGACGCCGCCGTGGGAGGTTTCGGTCTCCGGCGGATACGACCGCTGGCCGACGGGTTCAGGCTTCGACAAGTTCTACGGCTTCATCGGCGGGGAGACCAACCAGTGGGCTCCGGCGATCTACGACGGCGTGGTGCGCGTCGAGCACAAGCAAACTCCCGATTACCATTTCACCGTGGACATGACCGATCAGGCCATCAACTGGGTGAGCGCCCAGCAGGCCCTGACGCCGAACAAGCCCTTCTACATGTACTTCGCCACCGGCGCGACGCATGCCCCGCACCACGCCCCCAAGGAATGGATCGCCAAGTACAAGGGGCAGTTCAGCGGCGGCTGGGACAAGCTGCGCGAAGAAACCTTCGCTCGTCAGAAAAAACTGGGCGTGATCCCGGCCAATGCTCAGCTCACTCCGCGGCCCAAGGAGATCCCGGCGTGGGATGATATGAACGCCGAGCAGAAGCGGCTGTTCGAACGCCAGATGGAGACTTTCGCCGGCTTCGCCGCGCACACCGACTATGAAGTGGGCCGTCTGGTTGCGCAACTGGAGGCCATCGGCGCGCTGGAGAATACAGTCTTCTACTACATCGTGGGCGATAACGGCGCGAGCGCCGAAGGCGGTCCTGAAGGCACCTACAACGAAATGATGGCGCTCAACGGCATCATCGGCCGAGCCGAGCAGATGATGGCGCACATCGACGCCTGGGGCGATCCCACCACGTTCCCCCACTTCGCCATCGGCTGGGCCTGGGCGGGCAACACGCCGTTCCAGTGGACCAAGCAGGTGGCGAGCCACTTCGGCGGTACGCGCAACGGAATGGTTCTGCATTGGCCCAAGGGCATCAAGGCCAAGGGCGAGGTGCGCAGCCAGTTCCACCACGTCATCGACGTGGCCCCCACGGTCCTCGAAGCCGCAAAACTGCCGCATCCCAAGCTGGTGAACGGCATCAAGCAGCGGCCGATGGATGGCGTCTCAATGCTGTATTCGGCCGACAATCCCAAGGCCGGCGAGCGGAGGAAGACGCAGTACTTCGAGATGTTCGGCAACCGCGGCATCTATCACGACGGCTGGGTCGCCTGCACGCGGCATTCCATCCCGTGGGACATGAGCGCGAAAATTCCGGCGCTGAAGGACGACGTATGGGAACTCTACAACGTCGATGAGGACTTCAGCCAGGCGAACAACCTCGCCAAGCAGCGCCCGGACAAGCTCAAGGAGCTTCAGGCGATCTTCCAGAAGGAGGCCATTCGAAACAGCGTCCTGCCGATCGACGACCGTCGTGCCGAGCGCTTCAATCCGGCCATCGCCGGGCGTCCCGATCTCTTGGACGGACGCAAGACGTTGACGGTCTATCCGGGCATGACGGGCATGTTGGAGAACGCCTTCATCAACGTGAAAGGCGTGGCCCACACCGTCACCGCCGAGGTGGAGGTGAAGGACGCAAACACGCAAGGCGTGATCATCGCCCAGGCCGGCTATTTCGGCGGATGGGTCCTCTACATGAAGGAGGGCAAGGTCCGCCACGAGTACAACTGGTTCGCGCTGGAGCGCACCAACATTGGAAGCGCCACGCCTCTGGCGCCGGGCAAGTATACGATCATGTACGAGTTCATCCCCGATGCGGCCAAGCCGGGCACCGGCGGCAAGTCGATCCTGAGCGTGAACGGCACGAAGGTCGCCGAGGGGCATATTCCGAAGACCCAGCCCTTTGCGTTTTCGGCGGATGAGGGCGCTGACGTCGGGCTGGACGGCGAGACGAACGTCTCGCCGGACTACAAGCAAGGCGACAACGCGTTCACTGGAAAGATTGTCAAGGTGACGGTCGCACAGAAGTAAATGCGCGTATTTCTTGCGGGCGCCTCCGGCGCCATCGGCCGCCGACTGGTGCCGCTTCTTGTCCGAGCCGGACATGAAGTCACCGGCACGACGCGCTCGGCCGCGAAGGCGAGGCAGATCGAGGCTGCGGGCGCCACGCCCGCGATCCTGGATGTCTTCGACACCGGCGCCGTATTCGCAGCGGCGGCCGCCGCGCGCCCCGAGGTCGTCGTCCATCAACTGACAGACCTTCCGCAAGAACCAGATCCGGCGAAGCTGGCGGCCTCCACGGCGGACAACGCGCGCATTCGCATCGAGGGCACCCGCAACCTGATCGCCGCCGGGCACGCGGCGTTGGTTCGCCGCTTCGTCGTGCAGAGCATCGCGTTCGTCTATGCGGCCGGCAGCGAGCCGCATCTCGAAAGCGACCCGCTGACGGCCGATCCTGCGCGGGCCGCTACGGTCAAGGGTGTTGCCGACATGGAGGCCCAGGTGTTGGCTGCGCCTGGTGTCGAGGGTGTGGTGTTGCGCTACGGTGCGCTTTACGGCCCCGGCACTTGGTCTCCCGCCGGGCCGGGGCGCAAGCCGGCGCTGCATGTCGATGCCGCGGCGCACGCCGCACTGCTCGCGCTCATGCGCGGGGCGCCTGGCATCTACAACGTTGCCGACGATGACGGCGCGGTTTCGATCGCCAAGGCGCGCGCGGCGCTCGGCTTCGATCCGCAGTTTCGGTCGCCCTGATTCGCCGCCCCGCCGCAGCGGGATTTTGCGAAAGCTGGACACTCCTGTGGCCAAGGTGTGACATTTGGCCTTAACCGATCGTTAATCCTGTGGCCGTTCGGCAACAGAGCTAAAACATTGACATGCAGACAGGAATCCGGCCGGTGCGTGCCGCGATTTGGCCATAGGCGCCCGCGCATGTGGATCGGGACAGAAGAATTTCCCTGCGGCGGCGGTCGCGACGCCGGTCACGGCGCAGGGGCATAAAGGCGAAAAAGCGCGATGGACGCGAAGACCAACCTCAAGGCCAAGCTGCCCAGCCGGCACGTGACCGAAGGGCCCGAGCGTGCGCCGCATCGCTCCTACTATTACGCCATGGGGCTCTCGCGCGAGCAGATCCATCAGCCGTTCGTCGGCGTCGCGAGCTGCTGGAACGAGGCCGCCCCTTGCAACATCTCGCTCATGCGCCAGGCGCAGGCGGTGAAGAAGGGTGTCGCCGCTGCCGGCGGCACGCCGCGCGAGTTCTGCACCATCACCGTCACCGACGGCATCGCGATGGGTCATGCCGGCATGTATTCGTCGCTGCCTTCGCGCGAGGTGATCGCCGACTCGGTCGAGCTCACCATGCGCGGTCACGGCTACGACGCCCTGGTCGGGATCGCGGGCTGCGACAAGTCGCTGCCGGGCATGATGATGGTCATGTGCCGCCTCAATGTGCCGTCGGTGTTCATCTATGGCGGCTCGATCCTGCCCGGCACCTTCAAGGGCCAGCCGGTCACCGTGCAGGACGTGTTCGAGGCGGTCGGCAAGCATTCGGTCGGGCAGATGTCCGACAGCGACCTCGAGACGCTGGAACAGCATGCCTGCCCCTCGGCGGGTGCCTGCGGTGCACAGTTCACCGCCAACACCATGGCGACGGTGTCCGAGGCGATCGGGCTCGCCCTGCCGTATTCGGCCGGCGCGCCGGCGCCCTACGAGTTTCGCGACCAGTTTTGCATGGCGGCGGGCGAGCAGGTCCTCGATCTGATCAAGCTGGGCCTGCGCCCTCGCGACATCGTCACCCGCAAGGCGCTGGAGAATGCGGCGGCCGTGGTATCGGCGTCCGGCGGCTCGACCAACGCGGCGCTTCACCTGCCGGCTATCGCGCACGAATGCGGGATCAAGTTCGACCTGTTCGACGTGGCCAAGGTCTTCGAGCGCACCCCTTATGTCGCCGATTTGAAGCCGGGCGGCCGTTATGTTGCCAAAGATATGTTTGAGGCAGGGGGCGTTCCGCTGCTCATGAGGACGCTCCTCGACCATGGATACCTCCATGGCGAGTGCGTGACCGTCACAGGGCGTACGATCGCCGAGAACCTCAAGCGGGTGAAGTGGAACAAGGACCAGGACGTGGTCCGCCCCGCCGACAAGCCGCTATCCGCCACCGGTGGCGTCGTCGGGCTTCGTGGCAACCTGGCTCCGGATGGGGCCATCGTTAAGGTTGCCGGGATGGCGAACTTGAAGTTTTCCGGCCCGGCGCGATGCTTTGATGGGGAGGAAGCCTGCTTCGCGGCTGTCAAGAACAAGAAATACAAGGAAGGCGACGTGCTCGTGATCCGCTACGAGGGCCCCAAAGGCGGCCCCGGGATGCGAGAGATGTTGGCGACGACGGCCGCGCTCTATGGACAGGGCACCGGCGGCAAGGTCGCGCTGATCACCGACGGGCGCTTCTCGGGAGCGACCCGCGGCTTTTGCGTCGGCCATGTCGGACCAGAAGCCGCCGTTGGTGGGCCGATCGCGCATGTCCGAGATGGCGATCTGATTACCATCGATGCCCATGCAGGCCTCCTCGAGGTCAAGCTGACCAAGGCGGAATTGGACGCGCGCGCAAAGGCTTGGAAGCCGCGCAAGGGGCAGTTCAGCTCCGGCTACCTGTGGAAATACGCCGAGCAGGTGGGCCCCGCCCGCGCCGGCGCTGTGACCCATCCGGGCGGTGCGGTTGAGAAGGCGTGCTATGCGGACATCTGAGATCATTCTCTCGATCGGTCTGCTTGGCGTCGCGCTCGGGCTGTCGCCGGCCGTGAGCTTTGACGGCACCCGCACGCCCGAAAGCGCGCCGGTCGCCGCGCCGCTTCCCGGCCCGGGCCAGAACGGCATTGGCGGCGTGACGCCGCTGGCGGTCGTGCCGATCACGCCACCCTCGACGCTCGCGGTGCCGCCGCGGGCCGCGCAAACCCCGTTCGAGGCGTTCCGCTCGGGCGCGCAGGCGCTGCGGCAGGGCAAGACCAAACAGGCGGTGGCGGAACTCGAATTCGCCGCCCGGCAGGGCGTGCCCGCCGCGATCTGGAAGCTCGGACGGATGTACGCGGACGGCGATGGGGTCGACGCAAACAAGGCCCGCGCATTCGAATATTTCAGCAGCCTCACCAGCCGGCACGGCGAGGATGGGCAATGGACGCCGGAGGCGCGCTACATTGCCAATGCCTTTGTCACCCTCGGTCAGTACTACCTCGATGGCGTGGCCGATGCGGTCGAAGCCGATCCCAAGGTCGCCTTCGAAATGTTCCGCTACGCGGCGGCGTATTACGCCGACTCCACGGCCCAATATAATCTCGGGCGGCTGTATTTCCTGGGCAAAGGCGTGCCCCGGGACGCGATGCAGGCGGCGCGCTGGCTGCGGCTGTCGGCGCTCAAGGGCGAATACCGCGCCCAGGCCCTCCTGGGCTCGATCCTGTTCAAGGGCGAGGGCGTTCAGCGGCAGGCGGCGCTCGGCCTGTTCTGGCTCATCGTCTCAAAGGACAGCGCCACCGGGGCCGACGACAAGTGGATCATCGAGGCCTATGCGCAGGCCACCGCCCAGGCCACCGACGCGGAGTGGGCACTGGCCTACAAGTACTTGGAAAATTGGCTGAAATCCCGCCCGTAAGGGCCCGGTCAGTGATCTATTTGTCACACTCGGCCGAATAACGACCGCGCCGCCCTCATCCGCCTCGCAGGAAGGCGCTCTTCACGATAGATTCGCGCTTAAGTGCGAAAAGCGCCCAGGCGAGGTCATTGATGAAGAAATGGCTGTTCGGAAGCGGCGCGGTCCTAGCCCTGCTAGGACCGGTGTCTGCTGCCGACTTGAGCGTTGCTCCGATCTATAAGGCGCCGCCGGCCCCGGTGGCGTCGTGGACTGGCTCGTATATCGGGCTGTCCGGCGGCGGGGTCTGGGGGCCGGCCAAGGTCACCGACGGGCCCACCGGCGCCGATCGGACGCCCCGCTTCGACCTCAGCGGCGGTCTTCTGGGCATCACTTCGGGCTTGCAGTATCAGGCCGGCGACCTGGTGATCGGCTACGAGGGCGACACTTCGGTCACCAACAAGAAGGGGAGCTCCGCCGAGTTCCCGCCCAACGCCGGATTCAGCAACGAGGTCAGAGAGCGTTGGTTGTCGACCTTCCGCGGCCGCGTTGGCGTCGCGCAGAACAATTGGTTGTTTTTTGCCACCGCCGGCGGTGCCTTGGCCGGTGTCGAGCATAATGTGACGTCCCCGGCCGGCGTGCAGATTTCAGAGCGCCAGTGGCATTGGGGCTGGGTCGCCGGCGCTGGCGTCGAGGTGAAGCTCGACCAATCCTGGTCGGCCAAGATGGAGTACCTTTACCTCGGATTGCAGGATAAGTCCTATTTCAACCCGGTGCCGAGCGCCGGATTTGCCAACGACCAGCGTGTGCGCCTCGACGACCATACCGTCCGGGTGGGCGTGAACTACAAGCTTCCGTGGTCGTTGCTGGACGTCTTCTACAAGCGCTGAACCATCGCGCACCGGTCTTTTCACGCTGGACTCGGAATAATCGGCCGGGCCGCCGCGGCCTAAAGGTCGAATTCCGCCCATACCGGGACGTGATCCGACGGCTTCTCCCAGGCGCGCACATGCTTGTCGATCCCCGCGACGGTCAGGCGGTCGGCGGCCTGCGGCGACAACAGCAGGTGATCGATGCGGATGCCGTCGTTTTTCTGCCAGGCGCCGGCCTGGTAGTCCCAAAACGTGTAGAGACCGGGGGCATCGCTGCCCGCGCGTACGGCGTCGGTCAGCCCGAGATTGCACAGCGAGCGAAACTTCTCGCGCGTGGGCGGCAGGAACAGTGCGTCGCCCAACCATGCCTGCGGGTGGCGTGCGTCGGGCTCGGCCGGAATGACGTTGAAGTCTCCGGCCAGCACCAGCGGCTCCTCCAGCGCAAGGCGCTCCCGCGTGTAGTGAATGAGGCGGTTCATCCAATCGATCTTGTACGAATACTTTTCACTGTTCGCGGGGTTGCCGTTGGGCAGATAGATCGACGTGACGCGCACCGCCCGTCCGGCGGTCGAGACCACCACTTCCAGAAATCTGGCATGGGTATCCACATCGTCGCCCGGCAAACGCGCGGTCACCTCGTCGAAGGGGATTTTTGACAGCACCGCGACGCCGTTGAAGGTCTTTTGCCCGTGCACTGCGACATTGTAGCCGAGGGCCTCCAATGGCTCGCGCGGGAAGGCGTCGTCCACGCATTTGGTTTCCTGCAGGCAGACGACATCGGGCGCCCGATCGGACAGCCACGCGGTCAAATTTTCGATCCGTTGCTTAATGGAATTGACGTTCCAGGTGGCAATGCGCATGTGCAGGTTCAGCCGGCGGTGGGTGGATGATGGACGCGACGGACGCGTGGAAGCTCGATGAACTTGCCCGTTTTCCTGCGAGATGCGGAACCCGCCCGCTCGGCGGCCAGCACGCTGGTTACGGGGTTTTTACGCCGTAGGAGGCCCCCGCAGGGGTGCGCAGCCTACAGGGTTATGGTAGATGTTGCCGCTAGCAAACCAAATAGAATTGTGATGAGCCAGGGAACAGGCTGGAAAGGGTGACAGGGCAGCGCACAGCGCGCCCTGCTCGACATTGGGAATGAAGAAGCGGACATTGGTGTTTGGGGTGGCTGCCGTCCTCGCCGCCGCGGTGGCGGTTGTCGTGACGCGCGGAGGGTTTTGGTTTTCTCCCGGAGCAGTCGCCCAGGCGCCACGGCAGAACGCGCCGCGCGTCGTTTCGGTCGAAGTGGCGATTGCGGAAAAGAGAAAAGTCCCTGTGCGCGTGGAAGCACTCGGGACCGTCACGCCGATCGCCAGTGTTGCCGTCAAAACGAGGGTGGACAGCGAGGTCGTCAAAGTCCACTTCCAGGACGGCGCGAGGGTGAAAGCGGGCGATGTCCTGTTCACGCTCGACAGCCGCACGATCGAAGCGCAGATCAAGCAGGTCCAGGGATTGCTCGACGGCGCCAAGGCGCAACTCGAACAGGCGGAACGCGACGTCGCGCGCTACACCGATCTGCTTGCCAAGAACGCCACCACGCAGGTTACGCTCAACAACGCCAGGACCCAGATGACGATCTGGCGGGCAGCGGTGGATTCCAATACCGGGCAACTCGAAAATCTTCGGATCCAGCTCAGCTATTGCACCATCCGTGCGCCGATCGCGGGACGGGCGAGCAGCGCGATGGTCAAGGTCGGCAACCAGGTCCGCCAAGCCGATATCGCGCCGCTAGCAACCATCAATCAGATTGCGCCGATCTACGTTTCCTTCACCATCCCTCAACGAAGCCTCGCGGACGTTCGCCAAGCGGTCGCGGCCGAGACCGCGACCCTGGAGGCGATCGTTCCCGGCACCGGACAGCGCGCGACCGGCCAGGTGTCCATGATCGAGAACACCGTCGATCTGGCCACCGGCATGGTCATCATTCGGGCCACCATGCCCAACACGGACGAACTGCTGTGGCCAGGTACGCTGGTGAACACCGAATTGACGCTCAGGATCGTTGAAGGCGTCACCATTCCGGCGAGCGCCGTCCAGGTCAGTCAGACCGGCACGTTCGTCTTCGTCGTGAAGGACAATGTTGCCTCGGTTCGCCCCGTTAAGATCGCGCGCACGGTTGACGGTCAATCGGTCGTCGAGTCAGGCATCTCGGAAGGCGAGATGGTAGTCACCGACGGCCAACTGCTTCTGTCGAACGGAACCAAGGTAACGCAACGCAAGAAAGTCAGTTCTTGACATGAGTTTGTCAGAGACCTGCATCCGGCGGCCGGTGATGACGACGCTCATCACCGCTTCCATTATTGTGTTTGGCATATTTGCCTATCGCTTGCTCGCCGTCGCAGCGCTGCCGCGGGTCGATTTTCCGACCATCCAGGTCACCGCATCGCTGCCGGGAGCGAGCCCGGAGACGATGGCGGCGTCGGTCGCCGGCCCGATCGAGCGCCAGTTCTCGACGATCGCCGGCATTTCGTCGATGACGTCGACGTCGACGCTGGGGCAGACGCAGATCACGATCCAGTTCGATCTCAACCGCGAAATAGACGGCGCAGCGCTCGACGTGCAGACGGCGTTGGCGGTAGCCGCGCGCCGGTTGCCGGTCGAGATGACCACGCCGCCGTTCTTCCGGAAGGTCAATCCCGGCGACTTCCCGGTACTTTACATCAGCCTGATTTCCCCGACGCTGCCGCTGTCGACGGTGGACGAATACGGTCAGACGCTGCTGGCGCAGCAGATATCGCAGCTGCCCGGCGTGGCCCAGGTGCTGGTCTATGGCGCGCAGAAATTCGCCGTGCGCGTTCAGGTCGATCCGGTTGCGGCGGCGGCGCGCAACCTCTCGCTTGACGATATCCGCACCGTACTCACAAAAGCGAATTCCAACACGCCGGTTGGAACGCTCTCGGGTACCGACAGCACCGTCACGCTCCTGGCCTCCGGCGCATTGCGCCATGCATCCGAATATCGCGACGTCGTTGCCGCATGGCGAAACGGCGCTCCGATCAAGCTCAACGAGATCGCTCACGTTATCGACAGCGTCGAGAACGACAAGATCGCGAGCTGGTTCAACAACGATCGCGCGGTTGTGCTCGCGATCCAGCGGCAGCCCGACGCCAACACGGTCGAGGTTGTTGATGCGGTCAGGGCCAGGCTGCCGCAGTTCCGTGCGCAAGTTCCAGCCTCCATAAAGATGGAGACCCTGCTCGACCGGTCGATTTCGATCAGGCAGGCGGTGTGGGACGTGCAGGAGACCCTGGTGATCGCATTTTGCCTGGTCATCCTGGTGATCTTCCTGTTCCTGCGCTCGGCCTCGGCAACGATCATCCCGGCCCTAGCCGTGCCGATTTCCCTCGTCGGCACGTGCGCGGCGATGTACGCCTTCGGCTTCTCGATCAACAACATGACGCTGCTGGCGTTGACGCTTTCGGTCGGCTTCGTGGTCGACGATGCCATCGTCATGCTCGAAAATATTGTCCGCCACATCGAGGGCGGCATGCGGCCGTTCGAGGCTGCGCTCAAGGGCGCGCGCGAGATTAGCTTCACCATCATCTCGATCACGTTCTCGTTGATCGCGGTATTCATCCCGGTGCTGTTGATGGGTGGCATCGTCGGGCGCGTGTTCCGCGAATTCGCGGTTACGATTGCCGTCGCCATCGTGTTGTCCGGTTTCGTCTCGCTCACGTTGACGCCGATGTTGTGCGCGCGCGTGCTGCGTGGTCACCATGAGGGGGAAAAGAAACAAAGTTTCGTCCTGCGGCTGTTCGAGCGTCTCTTTCAGAGTTGGGTCAACGCCTACGAATGGGCTCTCGACAGGGTGCTTAAGTACAAGTCGATCACGCTGGCGGTTACCTTCGCGACGATCATCGGCTCCGTCTGGCTCTACATTATCGTCCCGAAGGGCTTCTTCCCCAGGGAGGACACCGGCTACGTGCTCGCCATAACCGAGGCAAAGTCGGACATCTCGTTCGACGCCATGGTCGCGCGCCAGCGCAAGATGGCTGAGATCATACGCGCCGACGAGGCCGTGCTTTATGTCAATTCGACCGTGGGCGTCGGCGGACCAAACGCCACGCTCAACCAAGGTCGCATGCTGGTCGCCTTGAAGCCGAAGTCGGAGCGCGGCCCGTTGGACGAGGTTCTTCAGAGGCTGCGCCGCGAGACCAGGGGCGTCACGGGCATGGCCGTGTTCTTCCAGATGATTCAGAACATCAACGTGGGAGGGCGGATCAACAAGAGCCAATACCAATACACGTTGCAGTCAAGCGATACCGACTCGCTCTATCGGATTACGCCGGAATTGCGCGACAAGATTGCCCAGGTTCCAGGGCTGCTGGACGTGACCACCGACCTTTATGTCAAGAATCCACAGGTGATGGTCGAAGTCGATCGTGAAAAGGCAGCGGTCTATGGAGTCTCTGTCGACCAAGTGCGGCAGGAACTGTTCAATGCTTTTGGCGCGCGGCAAGTGGCGACAATTTACACTCCGAGCAACGACTATCAGGTCATTCTCGAGACGAAGCCTGAATTCCGAACCGATCCATCGAGCCTGGAAAAGATATTTGTGAAGATTACCGGCACCGGTGCGGCGGCGGGTGGAACGGTTGGACCGGGCTCGGGCGTGACCGGAAGTGGGGTTCCTTCGGGACAGTCGATTCCGCTGTCTGCGGTGACCAAACTCGTGCCCAGCGTCGGGCCACTGCTCGTCAACCACCAGGGCCAGCAGCCTTCGGTGACGATCTCGTTCAATTTGGCGCCCGGCTTTTCGCTCGGCGCCGCGGTTGCGGCGATCCAGCAGCTGGAGCGCGAAGTCGAATCTGCCGGCGACCATTTCGACCGGATTCCAGGGTACCGCACAGGTATTCCAGGAATCGTTGAAAGGGCAGGGCATCCTTATCCTGGCGGCGATCTTCGCCGCCTATGTCGTGCTCGGCATCCTGTACGAGAGCTTTATCCATCCGATCACGATCATCTCCGGCCTGCCCTCGGCCGGCATCGGCGCACTGCTGACATTGCTGCTCTTCCGCATGGAGCTGTCGGTGATCGCCATGATCGGCATCGTCATGCTGGTCGGCATCGTGAAGAAGAACGCCATCATGATGGTCGACTTCGCGATCGAGCGGCGTCGGGTGGGCTTGACCGCCGATGCGGCAATCCGCGAAGCGTGCCTGCTGCGCTTCCGGCCGATCATGATGACCACGTTCGCGGCGATCTTCGGCGCATTGCCGATCGCGTTGGGCTCAGGCGAGGGCGCCGAATTGCGTCAACCGCTCGGCGTTGCGGTGGTCGGCGGGCTGATGCTGTCCCAACTGCTGACCTTGTTCATTACGCCGGTCGTCTACATCTATCTCGACCGCGTCGATCGCTTGCTCAAGCATCGGCTCGAGCCGCAGCTCCAGGAGGCGCCGGAGCACGCCGAGCGGCCGACGGCGGTGGCGGCGGAGTAAGACGGCGCACGGCGGACAGAGATTATCCATCCTCCGGTCGTCGGCATTCTGTCGTTCGGTTAGAGCGAGAAGCTCGTGCCGCAGCCGCAGGAGGCCTTGGCCTGCGGATTGTTGACGCGGAACGAGGCGCCGATCAGGTCGTCGACGAAATCGATCTCGGAGCCGGCCAGATAGCCGAGCGAGACCTGATCGATCAGCACGGTGGCGCCGTCGCGGCGGATCGCGATGTCATCCTCGGCCTGCGACCTGCTCCACGTCGAATTTGTACTGGAACCCGGAGCAGCCGCCGCCCTCGACGCTCACGCGCAGCATGGTGCCCGGCGGCTCATGGCGCAAAATCTCGCCGATCCGCCGTGCCGCCCGTTCGCTGACCGTCACATTGTCCATTGCGTCCGTCCTGCGCCCGATTGCCAGGGCGCCTGAGCGATAGTTAAGTGCGCCCAGGGCCGAGGTCAACAAGGCTCACAACGCCAGCAAACTGGCTCAGGTCGCCGACCCTTCGATCAGGGACCTGGGCTCAGACTTCCCCGGCGCGGCGGTGGACTGGCATGGCGGTCGAAACGGCTATCCCACGCGCGCCCTATGCGTCCGATCCGGCCCAAAGCCGCGGGCGGCTGCGGGCAGAGCCGCCGTCCCCCACGCGCAACGCCTTCCGGCGCGACTGCGACCGCATCATCCATGCGGCGGCGTTCCGCCGGCTCGCCTACAAGACCCAGGTGTTCGT
This sequence comes from uncultured Alphaproteobacteria bacterium, assembly GCA_963755305.1. Lineage (GTDB taxonomy): Bacteria > Pseudomonadota > Alphaproteobacteria > Rhizobiales > Xanthobacteraceae > VAZQ01. Next base: position 553,118 of record CAVWJL010000004.1, read on the forward strand.
CTTCCACGAGGGCGACCACTTTCGAACCAGACTGACCCACACCCTGGAAGTGACCCAGATCGCGCGCTCGATCTCGCGGGCGCTCGGGCTCGACGAAGACCTCGCCGAGGCGCTGGCGCTCGCCCACGACCTCGGCCATCCGCCGTTCGGCCATGCCGGCGAGCGCGCGCTCGACCGCTGCCTCGCGGCCTGCGGCGGGTTCGACCACAATGCCCAGACGCTGCGCGTGGTGACGGCGCTGGAGCGGCGCTATGCCGATTTCGACGGCCTCAACCTCTCGTGGGAGACGCTCGAAGGCCTGGTCAAGCACAACGGCCCGCTCACGCTGCGCGACGGCAGCCCGGCCGGGCGCTATCGCGAGCGCGGCGTCCCGCGCGCGATCGCGCTCTACGGCCAGAGCCAGGACCTCGACCTGTGGAGCTTCGCGAGCGCCGAGGCGCAGATCGCCGCGCTTGCCGACGACATCGCCTATGACGCCCACGACATCGATGACGGCCTGCGCGCCGAGCTGTTCGGCATCGACGACATCGCTCCGTTGCCGCTGATCCGCGACATTCTCGCCGACATCCGCGGCCAGCACGGCGCGCTCGATCCGGTGCGGATGACGCACGAACTGGTGCGGCGGCTGATCACGCGCATGATCGAGGACGTCATTGCGGAGACCGGCACTCGCCTGCGGCTGTTGTCGCCCCGGTCGGTCGACGACGTGCGGCACGCCGAGGGGCCGGTCGGCGCGTTTTCGGCCGACATGGCGGAGGTCGATCTCGCCATCAAGGGCTTTCTCTACCCGCGCATGTACCGCCACCCCCGCATTGCCCGCATCATGACCGACGCGCAGACGGTGGTGGGCGACCTGTTCGCGCTCTACGTCGAGGCGCCGCAGGACATGCCGGCGGAATGGGCCCACGGCATCGATCGCGGCGACGAGGAAGCCTCCTTGCGCCGCGTCGCCGACTTCATCGCCGGCATGACCGACCGCTACGCGCTGGTCGAGCACGCGCGGCATTTTCCCTCGACGCCCGAACTGCGGTAGCGCGTTCTTCGCCGGCCGCGGACGGCGCGACCGGGCAGCCAAGCACCGGCAGGCTTGCCGCCAAAAATGGCCCGCGCCGGACTTGCGTTAGGCCGCGACGCCTTGCACAAAGCGCGCGATGAAAGCTGCTTCGAAAAACATCTTCGCCGTCGTGCTGGACAAGGTCCGCGCCGCAGTCGACGCGCTTGCCGCCGACGGCGTCCTGACCGCCGGCCTCAACCAGTCGCGCATCGTGGTCGAGCCGCCGAAGGAGGCCGAGCACGGCGACATGGCGACCAACGCGGCCATGGTCCTGGCCAAGGATGCGGGCAGGAAGCCGCGCGAGCTTGCCGAGGCGATCGCCGAAAAGCTGCGCGCCGATGCACTGGTGCAGAGCGTCGATGTTGCCGGCCCCGGCTTCATCAACCTCACGCTCAGGCCGGCGGCGTGGACCGATGCGCTGCGCGCGGTACTGGCGGCGGGCGCCGACTATGGCCGCAGCGACCTCGGGCAGGGCGCGCCGGTCAATGTCGAATATGTCTCGGCCAATCCGACCGGCCCCATGCACGTCGGGCACTGCCGCGGCGCGGTGTTCGGCGACGCACTGGCCAATCTCCTCGCCTTCACCGGCTTCAAGGTGACGCGCGAATACTACATCAACGACGCCGGCGCCCAGGTCGACGTGCTCGCGCGCTCGGCGTTGCTGCGCTACCGCGAGGCGCTGGGCGAGGACATCGGGCCGATCCCGGAGGGGTTATATCCCGGCGAGTACCTCAAGCCGGTCGGGGAAGCGCTCGCCGCCGAGCATGGCCACGATCTGTTGAATTGGCCGGACGAGCGGCGGCTGCCGCTCATCCGGCAGAAGGCCGTCGACATGATGATGGCCGAGATCCGGAGCGATCTTGCCGCGCTCAACGTGAAGCACGACGTGATTCTTTTCGGAGCGCTCGCTGGTGGGCGATGGGATCGGCAGCGCGACCGACACGGTTGCTCGAACGATCGAGTTCCTGCGCGCGCGCGGGGACGTCTACGAAGGCCGCCTGCCGCCGCCCAAGGGCGCGCCGGTCGAGGACTGGGAGGATCGCGAACAGACGCTGTTCCGCGCCACCGCGTTCGGCGACGATGTCGACCGGCCGCTGATGAAGTCGGACGGCAGCTACACCTATTTCGCCTCCGACATCGCCTATCACAAGACCAAGCTCGACCGCGGCTTCAGGAGCATGATCGATGTCTGGGGCGCCGACCACGGCGGCTATGTCAAACGCATGAAGGCGGCCGTGAACGCGGTGAGCGGCGGCACCGCCGACCTCGACGTCAAGATCGTGCAGCTCGTGAAGCTGTTGCGCGAGGGCGAGCCGGTCAAAATGTCGAAGCGGGCAGGGGAGTTCGTGACCTTGCGTGAAGTGGTGGATGAAGTCGGCCGCGATGCGGTGCGCTTCATGATGCTCTATCGCAAGAACGACGCGGTGCTCGATTTCGACCTGGACAAGGTGGTCAAGCAGACGCGCGAGAACCCGGTGTTCTATGTGCAATACGCGCACGCCCGCTGCCATTCGGTATTCCGCCGGGCGAGCGAGTTCCTACCGGAGTTGCCTTCGGACCCGGCGGCGCGTGCGGCCATGCTCGCTGGCGCCGCGCTCGAGCGACTCTCAGACCCCGGAGAGCTCGCTTTGATGCGCCGCGTCGCGCTTTTTCCGCGCCTTGTGGAAACCGCCGCGCAGGCGCATGAGCCTCACCGGGTCGCCTTCTATCTATATGATCTTGCAAGTGATTTCAGCGCGCATTGGAACCGCGGCGAGGACGCGTCATATTTACGCTTCATTATCCAGAATGATCCACAACTAACCGTGGCCCGTCTTGCCCTGGTGCAGGGCGTCGTCACCGTTCTCGCGTCCGGGCTGTGTATGCTCGGCGTCGAGGCGCCTGAGGAGATGCGTTAATCTCGCTCGGTGCCGTTGGGCACGATGGACCTGAATCGACGGATCCGTCTCAGAACCGAACGAGTGCGACGCCTGTAACCGGAAACGGGATGAGTATGGCGGACGACAACACGTTGCGGTCCTATCGGTCGAATGATCCCTATCGTCGTGCTGCGGAGCCTTCGCGGGCGAGCGAGCACGGCGATGGCAGCGATCCGCTCGCCGAGCTTGCCCGCTTGATCGGGCAGACCGATCCGTTCGCCGAATCCGGACGCAGCGCTTCGCGCGCCGCCCAGCGGGCGGCCGATCCCGTACCGCCGGCCGCATCGGATTGGCAGCACGCGCCCGAGCCGCCCCGCTATCCCAGCCACGACATATACGGCGCGGGCGGGAATTACGCCGATCCGCCGGTCCCGCAAGACCGTTATGCCGACCCCCAATATGCCGACCCCCAATACGCCGACCGGCAGTACTCCGACAGCCAATACGCCGAGCGGCAGTATGCCGACAGCCGATATGCTGATGTGCGGTACGCCGACACGACAGCGACAGTACGCCGACAGCCAGTACGCCGAGCCGGTACAGCGAGGAGCGTGCCGAGGCTCCGGTGCGCGCCGCCCGCTATGATCCCCCGGCCTATGATGGCGCCGGCCAGGGTCATGACCAGGACTACGCGCGCGCGCCCTACCGCGAAGATCAGGCTTCCATCGATCCGCACGAGGACGACATGTACGACGACGCGCCAAGCGCGCGTCGCCGTGGCGGGCTTGTGACCGTGCTGGCGCTGATTGGCTGCGCCATGGTGGGGACCGCCGGTGCCTACGGCTATCGCAGCTACTATGCGGATGCCGGTTCGAAGGAGCCGGCGCCGGTCATTTCGGTCGACACCAATACGCCCAACAAGATCGTCCCCGCCGGCGCTGGCAGCAATTCGCAGGCCAACAAGTCGATCAGCGAGCGCTTCGCCAATGCCGCCTCGGGCGGCGAGCAGCTGGTTTCGCGGCAGGAGGAGCCGGTCGCTCTGAAGGAGCCCGGAACGCCTGCGGCGCCGCGCGTCGTGCTGCCCTCGCCGGTGCCACCGGCAGCGAACGTTGCTCCCGCGCAGGCCGCGCCTGCTGCGCAACCGGCGCCTGCGGTGCAGCCGCCGCCCGCCGCCGCAGCGGCGCCCGCGCCGGCCGCCAACGGGTCCGGCGGACCCAAGCGCGTGCGCACGGTCACCATCCGTCCGGACGGAAGCGATGCGAGCGGCCGCCCGGTCAACGCTTCGCCGGCTCACGCCGCTGCTCCCGCGCCGCGCGCTACGCCGCCTGCGCCGCGGGCCGCGGCCCCCGCCCGCAACCACAACGGACCGATTTCGCTCGAGCCGCAGGGACAACCAAACGAGACCGGCACCGCGCCCGCGCAGCCGCGCGCGCGCGTGGCCGCGCGCGCCGCGCCGGAGCCCGAGGAATCGTCCGCCGGCGGAGGCTTCCTGGTGCAGATTTCGTCGCAGTCCAACGAGCGGGATGCGCGCGCCTCGTTCCAAAGCTTGCAGGCCAAGTTCCCCAACGAGCTCGGCGGCCGCAAGCCCGTCATTCGGCGCGCCGATCTCGGTTCCAAGGGGGTCTATTACCGGACCAATGTGGGACCGTTCGCCTCGCATCAGGAAGCCGCCCAGTTCTGTTCAAGCTATCGGGCGGCCGGCGGCCAGTGCGTGGTTCCCCGCAATTAATTTTGCCGCTTGCTTGACCGCTGCGGCATGCGCGAGCTAATCGGCGCCGATGACCGCACGCGCTTTCATCACGGACGTTGCCGGGCCGACGCTCACCGCAGCGGAGCGCTCGTTTCTGTGCGAGGCCGAGCCGTGGGGCCTCATCCTCTTCGCGCGCAACGTTGAGACGCCCGATCAGGTTCGCCGGCTCACGGCCGACTTTCGCGATGCCGTCGGGCGCGGCGACGCGCCGGTCCTGGTCGATCAGGAGGGCGGGCGGGTGCAGCGGCTCGGCCCGCCGCACTGGCCGCGTTATCCCGCAGGCGCCACCTATGGCCGCGCTCTATGAGCGCGATCCGTCCGCCGGTCTCGAGGCGGCCCGGCTCGGCGCACGCCTGATCGCCGCCGATCTTCTTCCGCTCGGCATCGATGTCGATTGCCTGCCGGTCGCCGATGTGCCGGCCGCCGGGGCCGATCCGGTGATCGGCGACCGCGCCTATGGCGCTACGCCGGCCCAGGTGGCGGCGATCGCCGGCGCGGCGGCCGAGGGCCTGATGGCGGGCGGCGTGCTGCCGGTGCTCAAGCATCTGCCCGGTCATGGCCGGGCGAGGGCCGACAGCCATCAGCGGCTCCCGGTGGTCGATGCCGAGCGCGGCGTGCTCGAAGCCACGCGATTTCGCCGCGTTCCGGCCGTTGGCCGGCCTGCCCATGGGCATGACCGCCCACGTGGTGTTTTCCGCCTATCGACCCGCTCGCACCGGCCACGACTTCGGTCACAATGGTGCGGCAAGTGATTCGCGATTCGATCGGGTTCGAGGGTTTGTTGATGAGCGACGACGTGTCGATGGGGGCGCTCGACGGCTCGCTCGGCGAGCGAGCACGCGGCCGCCTGGGCGGCCGGCTGCGATATCGTTCTCCATTGCAACGGGTCGCTGGCGGAGCGGCAGGCGGTCGCCGCGGAGGCGCCGCAACTCGCGGGCGAGGCGCGGCCGGCGCGCGCATGCCGCGCTCGCGCGCCGCCGTACGCCCGACGACCATCGACCTCGCCGAGGCGCGCGAGGCCTTTGCCGCGCTGCTGGCCGGCGGTGGCCGGCTGGCGGCGGCACGGACGGCGGTATCATGACGCCCGACGAACTCAAGTTCGAAGCCGATTTCGCCGCCGAGCGCGCCACCGACGAGCCCGCGCTGGTGGTCGATGTCGAGGGCTTCGAGGGCCCGCTCGATCTGCTGCTGACGCTCGCGCGCCAGCAGAAGGTCGATCTCGCGAAAATCTCGATCCTGGCGCTCGCCGACCAGTATCTCGCCTTCATCGAGGAGGCGCGCAAGCTGCGGCTCGAGCTTGCCGCCGACTATCTCGTGATGGCGGCCTGGCTCGCCTATCTGAAATCGCGCCTGCTGCTGCCGGACGCAACGCGCCGGAAGGCCAGAGCGCGGAGGACATGGCCAACGCGCTGGCGCTGCGCCTCAAGCGGCTGGAAGCGATCCGCGACGTCGCCGAGCAAATTGTTCGAGCGTCCGCAGCTCGATCGCGACGTGTTCGCCCGCGGCGAGCCCGAGCCGATCGCGCACATCAAGCATCCGCAATGGACGGCGACGCTCTACGATCTGCTCACCGCCTATGCCAGCGAGCGCCAGAAGCACGCGCTCGCGCATCGTGCGCTTTGCCAAGCGCACGGTCTGGTCGCTGGCCGAGGCGCGCGAGGCGCTCGAGCGGCTGATCGGCCGGTCGTCCGATTGGACGCGGCTCGACGAGTACCTGATCGCCTACGTGGTCGAGCCGTCGCAGCGCCACGACCGTGCTGGCGTCGAGCTTCGCCTCCGCGCTCGAAATGGTGCGCGAAGGCGTGATGGAGATGCATCAGCACGCGGCGTTCGCGCCGCTCTACATGCGCAAGCGCCAAACGGCGCAAAATGGGGACGCTGCATCCGGGCGGCGTGGCGGCGCCCGGCGACGGCGCGGGATAGAGGAGGAGGCAGCGATGGCCGGCCAGTCTGAGAGTGATCATGCCGCAGGACGAGCCGGAACAATCGCTGAAGGAGCCGCGCGCCGAGGAGCTACGGCTCCTGGAGGCGATGCTGTTCGCCTCGGCGCGAGCCGCTCGACGAGAAGGAGCTGGCGGCGCGCCTGCCGCAAGGCGTCGACCTGGGCGCAGCGCTCGTGCGCCTGCAGGAGGAATACGCCCCGCGCGGCGTCAATCTGGTGCGCATCAACGGCAAGTGGACGTTCCGCACCGCCGCCGACCTGTCCTGGCTCCTGAGCAAGGAAACGACCGAGACGCGCAAGCTCTCGCGCGCCGCGATCGAGACGCTCGCGATCATCGCCTATCACCAGCCGGTGACGCGCGGCCGAGATCGAGGACATCCGCGGCGTGACCGACCTCCAAGGGCTCGGTCGACGTGCTGCTGGAGACCGGCTGGATCCGTCCGCGCGGGCGCCGCAAGGCGCCCGGCCGGCCGGTGACCTACGGCACCAGCGCGGCATTTCCTCTCGCATTTCGGGCTCGACGCGGTCGGCGACCTGCCCGGGCTCGACGAGCTCAAGGGCTCGGGCCTGCTCGACGGCCGGCTGCCGCCGGGCTTCTCGGTGCCGATGCCGTCGGACGATCCGGCCCTGCGCGACGACGAGGACCCGCTGGAGCCGGGCGATCTCGATCTCGGGCTCGCGCCGCCGCCGGAGCGCACCGCAAGGAGTGAGACGGCGCATTCCCGCGCCGGTCTCGCGATCATTGCGGTTAATGCGGCCAAATGGCCGCTTGGAACTCCGCGATTCCAACGGCTTGCCGGCATGCGTTGATTTCCCGCGGGAACGCCGCGAGATCGCGAAGTCCTTGTTTTTGCCGCGCCGCGCAGCCTAGTTTCTGGTCAACAACTGAAGATCAGGGGCCGGTGCGGCCCAAGGGCCGCGTGCGGCCCCGTCGATGCGGAGGATTTGCGCATGGGTTCATTGAGCATCTGGCACTGGATCATCGTGCTGGCGGTCGGCCTGCTGCTGTTCGGCGGGCGCGGCAAGATTTCCGAGCTGATGGGCGACTTCGCCAAGGGCATCAAGTCGTTCAAGAAGGGCCTGTCGGAGGACGAGAAGCCCGAGGAGGCGCGCCAAGACCGATCGCGGTGAAGACCATCGACCATCAGCCCGCGCCGCCACGGCGCCGGCGCGCCGGTGGCGAGCGGCGCTTCGGCGCGAGCACCCGCAAGGTCGGTCTGACGGATCGCTGACGCACGCCCGGCGGCAACGGCATGCTGATGAAGGGGCGTCGGCCAACGGCGCCCCTTTGGAGTTGAAGGGTCCATGTTCGACATCGGTTGGAGCGAGCTGCTGCTCATCGGCGATCGTCGCGCTGATCGCGATCGGGCCGAAGGAATTGCCCGGCGCGCTGCGCACGCTCGGCCAGATGGATGGGCAAGATCCGCCGCATGGCGGCCGAATTCCAGGACCAGTTCCAGGAGGCGATGCGCGAAGCCGAGATCGACCGACCTCAAGAAGGAGGTCGACGACATGGCCGCGAAGGCGACGGACTTCGCCGCATTTCGATCCGATCGAGCGACGTGCGCAAGGACATCGAGAAGTCGGTCGGCGACCTGCCGCCGCTCGACGCTCCGCCGTCCGCCGAGGCTGCGCCCGCAGCTGTCCCGATCCGCCGGCCGAGCCGTCGCCGAAGCTCGCCCGACACCGCCGGCCGAGCCTGCGGCGGCCAGCGCGCCGAGCCGCGCGTGAGCGCCGCGATCGCCGGCCGAGCACGCCGCGACGCCGATCGCGGAACCGAGCCCGCGGTCGCCGACGCCAAGCCCGATGCGGGGAGGGCGCCGGCATGAGCCACGAGCGACGACGAGAAGGAGATCGAGGCCACCAAGGCGCCGCTGATGGATCACCTGATCGAGCTGCGCTCGCGGCTGATCAAGGCGCTGCTCGCGTTCGTGGTGATGTTCATCTTCTGCTTCTTCTTCGCCAAGCAGATCTACAACGTGCTGGTGTGGCCGTTCGTCTGGGTCGCGGGCGCCGAGAATTCGAAGTTCATCTACACCGCGCTGCTCGAATATTTCATCACCCAGCTCAAGGTGGCGATGTTCGGCGCGGCGTTCCTGTCGTTCCCGGTGGTGGCGACGCAGATCTACATGTTCGTCGCGCCCGGGCTCTATCGCCACGAGCGCCAGGCGTTCCTGCCGTATCTGGTCGCGACGCCGATCTTCTTCGTGCTCGGCGCGCTGGTGGTCTATTTCCTGGTCATGCCGATGCTGGTGCGCTTCTCGCTCGGCATGCAGCAGGCGGCCGGGCGCGGGCACGGCCGAGATCGCGCTGCTGCCGAAGGTCGGCGAATATCTCTCGCTGATGATGGCGCTGATCTTCGCCTTCGGCATCGCCTTCCAGCTGCCGGTGATCCTGACGCTGCTCGGCCGCATCGGCATCATCACGTCGCGAGCAGCTCCGCGAGAAGCGGCGCTATTTCATCGTCGGCGCCTTCGTGATCGCGGCGGTCCTGACGCCGCCCGACGTGATCAGCCAGCTCTCGCTCGCGGTGCCGCTGATGCTGCTCTACGAGGCGTCGATCTGTTCGGTGCGGATGGTCGAGAAGAAGGCCGCGGCGCGCGCGGCGGCGGAAGCCCAGGCCGAAGCCGGCAAGCCGACGCCCGACCCCAACCCGGCGGAGTGAGGCTTGGCACGCCTCGGCGTCGTCCGCGCGCAAGCGGGGACCCATGCGATTCGCAGAGACCGTGGTCACGGGTCACCGCTTCGCGGCGACGCCCGGATGCGGTAAATCGAGCTGCTATAACATCGACGCGATTCTCGCCGGGACCAGCCCATGCACGACATCAAATGGATTCGCGACAACCCCGACGCCTTCGACCGCGCGCTGGCGCGGCGCGGGCTCGCGGGCGAGGCGCAGCGGCTGATCGGCCATCGACGAGCGCCGGCGCGCCGCGATCCAGAAGGCGGAAGCGGCGCAGGCGCGGCGCAACGCGGCCTCGCAAGGAGATCGGCGCCGCCAAGAAGAGCAACGAGGAGGAGACGCGCGCAGACGCTGATGGCCGAGGTCGCGCGAGCTGAAGGACGAGATTCCGGCGCTGGAGGCGGAGGAGAAGACAGACAGCCAAGGAGCTCGACGAGGCGCTCGCCGAGATTCCCAACCTGCCGCTCGCACGAGGTGCCCGACGGCACGGACGAGACCGGCAATGTCGAGCACCACCATTTCGGAGCGCAAGCGCAATTACGCGCTTCGCGCCCAAGCAGCATTTCGAGCTGGGCGAGGCGCTCGGCCAGATGGATTTCGAGACCGCGGCGAAGCTGTCCGGCGCGCGCTTCGTGGTGCTCAAGAGCGGGCCTCGCGCGGCTCGAGCGCGCGCTCGGGCAGTTCATGCTCGACCTGCACACGACGCGAGCACGGCTACACCGAGGTCGTCGCCGCCGCTGCTGGTGCGCGACGACGTGATGTTCGGCACGGCGCAATTGCCGAAGTTCGCGGACGATCAGTTCTTCGACGTTCGACGACACTGATCACGCGACTGCGAAATGCTGCTCGACGCGCTTGAAGTGACGACGAGCGGAACCGGATCAAGCAGGATTTGCGAGAGCGCGCGAAGATCGATGCTCGAAGCGCTGGTCGAACTGGACGCTAGAGCGCGCGCCGACCAAGGAGCAGACGTACTCTGGCTCATCCCCACCGCCGAAGTCCCGCTCACCAATCTCGTGCGCGAATCCATCCTCGACGAGGCCGAGCTGCCGCTGCGGCTCACCGCCTGCACGCCGTGCTTCCGCGCCGAGGCGGGCGCCGCCGGCAAGGACACCCGCGGCATGATCCGCCAGCACCAGTTCACCAAGGTCGAGCTGGTCTCGATCACCACGCCGGAGCAGATCGAAGGACGAGCACGAGCGCATGCTGTCCTGCGCCGAGGAGGTGCTGCGCCGGCTCGACCTGCACTACCGCGTGGTCACGCTCTGCACCGGCGACATGGGCTTTGCCGTCGCAGAAGACCTACGACATCGAGGTCTGGCTGCCGGGGCAGAACATGTATCGCGAGATTTCCTCCTGCTCGGTCTGCGGCGACTTCCAGGCGCGGCGCATGAACGCGCGCTACCGCACCGAAGGGCCGCGCGGTGCGCCTCGTGCACACGCTCAACGGCTCCGGCGTCGCGGTCGGCCGCGCGCTGATCGCGGTGATGGAGACCTATCAGCAGGAGGACGGCTCGATCGCGGTGCCCGACGTGCTGCAGCCCTACATGGGCGGCCTCAAGACGATCGAGCATGCGAAGTGAGTCAGGCTCGACAGATTGCCGCACGCTCGGTGTGCTCCCTCGCCCGCTTGCGGGGGAGGGTTGGGGAGGGGGGTCACTCGCACGATCTTCGTGTGTGCCCCCTCCCTGTCCCTCGCGAAGGCGTCGCCGTCTCGACGGCTATGCGGGGAGGGGACGCTGCGCGCGGTCGCGATCGATCGCGCCGGTCACCGGCCGCGCAGACCTCGATGGACGGGCCCGTCACTGATGCGCATCCTGGTCACCAACGACGACGGCATCCATTCGGACGGGCTCGACGTCTGCGCCGAGATCGCGCGCGCGCTGTCCGACGACGTCTGGGTGGTGGCGCCGGAGTTCGACCAGTCCGGCGTCTCGCATTCGCTCTCGCTCAACGATCCGCTGCGGCTGCGCGAGGTCGGCGAGCGCCGCTTCGCGGTCAAGGGCACGCCGACCGACTGCGTGATCATGGGCGCGACGCCACATCCTCAAGGAGCGCCCGCCCGATCTCGTCCTCTCCGGCGTCAATCGCGGCCGCAACGCCGGCGAGGACGTGATCTATTCCGGCACGGTCGCCGGCGCGGTCGAGGGCACCATCCTCGGCATTCCGTCGTTCGCGCTGTCGCAGGCCTACAAGTCGCGCAGCGCCCAGCCGCCGCACTGGGAGACCGCGATCCAGCTTCGCGCCCGACATCATCCGCCACGCTGCTCGACTGCCGGCATCCCGCGCGACGTGCTGGTCAACGTCAACTTTCCCGAATTGCGCGCCGAACGAGGTGAAGGGCATCGCGGTGCCGGCGCAGGGCCGCAACCGCCAGGAGCGGCTGCGCATCGAGCAGCGCCACGACGGCCGCGGCAACGCCTACTACTGGATCGCCTATGTGCGCACGCGCGGCGCAGCCGCCGGCGCGACGGCACCGACATCTCGGCGCTCGCCGACAACCGCATCACGGTGACGCCGCTGCGCCTCGACATGACCGACGAGCCGTTCATGACCAAGCTCGCGGAGCTGTTTGCGCAGGACAAAGAAGTCGATGGACGTGCAGCGGACGCTAGGCGCTCGGTCGGCCAGCGCCAGGCGCTCGCAGCATGCGCTTGAGGCCGTCGATCTGGAACGGCTTCTTCAGAGCGGGCGGTCGCGAAAGGGCTCGGGCAGGCCGCGCTCGCCGTAGCCGGTGGCGAAGACGAACGGCGTGCCGCGCGCGGCCAGCGCCTCGGCCACCGGGCGAGATCGGCTTGCCGTTGAGATTGACGTCGAGGATGGCGACGTCGAATTCGGCGGTCTTGGCCGCCTCCAGCGCCTCGTCGATGCGTGCCGGCCTGCGCGGCGACGGCGTAGCCGAGCTCGCCCAGCATGTCCTCGAGCAGCATGCGGATCATCACCTCGTCTTCGACGACGAGGATGCGCTTGCGCTTCGGTCGCCGTTCTGCAGCTGGACAATCCGCCATTCCGTCACCCAATTCCAGGACAGGGCCATCGACGTTACAGCGTCAAGCACGGTCGGTGCATAGCGCAGGTCATGCAAGCGTTTGGCACGGCTGTCGTGATCGCAGTCCCCCAGTACCGCGATCAACGCGCGCACTCTGGTATTCGTTCCCGCCAGACCCAAGGCATTCCGATGACTGACAATTCGGCCGTATTGCGGCCGCAATGTTCCGACCAGACGCGGAATACCGCAGCGGCAAGGAGGCCGGGCGTGCCCAAGCAGCCCGTCCGGCGACGACAGCGTCGGCCGCATGCAGTTCCTGCTGACCTGCGCCGGCGCGGGCATCAGCGACGCGGCGGTGCTGCGCGCGCTGGACGAGGTGCCGCGCGAGCATTTCGTCGAGAGCCGGCTTCGCGCGACGCCGCCTATGCCGACCAGGCGCTGCCGATCGCCTGCGGGCAGACCATCAGCCAGCCCTACGTGGTCGCCTACATGACCGAGCAGCTCGGCGTGCAGCCGCGAGCACCGGGTGCTCGAGGTCGGCACCGGCTCGGGCTACCAGGCCGCGATCCTGTCGCGGCTCGCGCGCGAGGTGGTCAGCATCGAGCGCTACCGCACGCTGGCGGACGCCGCGCGCGCGCGGCTGGAGACGCTCGGCTACCAGAACGTCGAGATCCGGCGTCGGCGACGGCCTTGCCGGCGCGCCGGACAAGGCGCCGTTCGACCGCATCATCGTCACGGCGGCGGCCGAGACCGTGCCGCGAGGCGCTGGTCGAGCAGCTCGCCGACGGCGGCGTCATGCTGCTGCCGCTCGGGCCGCATGACGGCGCGCAGCACCTGGTGAAGCTAACCAAGACCGAAGGAGAGCTGCAGCGCGAGGACCTGATCGCGGTGCGCTTCGTGCCGCTGCTTGCCCGGCCAGGCCCGCGAATTGTAAGCGATTTTGTCGATCGAATACGGTTAAGGTTGAGCGGTCGTTTACCGCTTAAAGCCTTATTTACCTCCCAGGCTGTTAACTCGCCCGCTTGTTGTGTTGCGTACGAGTGGGGAGCCATGCGTTCCGTCGTCGAGTTGTTGCGCTCGCGGCCGTGGCCGCGCGCGGTTGCGCTGGCCGCTGATCGCCGTCGGCGCCGCCGGCATGCAGCTCCGAAGTCGACGCGCTTCAACGACAATCCCTACGCCATCCGCGCGCTCGCACGGAGGCGACCGGCTCGATCCGGCGGCGCCGCCGCGCGCCGACCGGCCGCGTCGACAGCCAGCCGCTGCCGCCGACCGCGCAGCAGATGCCGCCGGCGCGGCACCGCCGGTGGCGGCCGCGGCATGGCCTCGTACAGCCCGCCGCGCCGGGCCGGACGGGACCAGCCGGCATCGCGCGCCAGCCCCGACATCACCGGCTCGGTCGCGCCCGAGCCGGTCGGGCACTGGACCTGGGACGGCGGCACGCCGGTCACGGTGGCGCACGGCGACACCGTCGACACCATCGCGCGCCGCTACGGCGTTCCGCCGTCCGCGATCATGCAGGCCAACAACCTCACGCCGCACGGCACGCTGCGCCCGGCCAGCGGCTGGTGATCCCGCGCTACAGCAACGCGCCCGGTCAGCGCCGCCGGCACGCAGCGCCGGCACTGGCCGGCGGCGGCACCGCAGCCGGCTCACCGCGCCCGGCAGTCGCGGCGTGCACGTCGTCGCGCCGGGCGAGACGCTGACCCGGATCTCGCGCCTCTACGGCAAGTCGCTGACCGAGCTCGCGCGCGCCAACAACATTGCACCCGGCGCGCCATGCTCAAGATCGGCGACCGCATCGTCATTCCGCGGCGTGCGCAGCGTCGCAAGGTCGCGCGCCAAGGGCGCGCCGGCGGTCGCGCAGGCCAAGCCGCGCGGCGCGCCGCAGCGCCAAGGCCAGCCGGCAGGCAGCGCCGGCGTCGCAGCCGTCGGCCGAGCGGCCGCGTCGCGACGCCGGCCGCGAGCCGACCCGCGCCAAGCGAAGCCGGCACGCGGCGGCGACGCCGACGCTTCCGCTGGCCGGCGCAGCGGACGCGTCATCGCGGGCTTCGGCCCCAAGCCCAACGGCCAGCAGAACGACGGCATCAACATCGCGCTGCCGGAAGGCACGCCGGTCAAGGCGGCCGAGGACGGCGTCGTCGCCTATGCCGGCAACGAGCTCAAGGGCTACGGCAATCTGCGTGCTGGTGCGCCACGCCGAACGGCTACGTCACCGCCTACGCGCACGCCAAGGAACTGCTGGTCAAGCGCGGCGATCCGATCAAGCGCGGGCAGATGATCGCGCAAGTCCGGCCAGACCGGCAACGTCGACGCGCCGCAGCTGCACTTCGAGATCCGCAAGGGCCCGACGCCGCTCGATCCCGATGCCGCTACCTCGACGCGGCGGCGTGAGACCGGCATCCGCGCGTCTCACGCCGTTCGCCAGCCGCACGCCGAGCCGTCCGGCCAGATCCTGCACGTATTGCCAGGCGACGCGGCCGGAGCGCGCGCCGCGCGTCGTCGCCCATTCGAGCGCCTCGCGCTCAGCGCGTCGCGCGTCGAACGGAATGCGGAAGTGCGCGACGTAGCCCTCGACCATCGCGAGGTATTCGTCCTGGCTGCAGCGATGGAAGCCGAGCCACAGGCCGAAGCGGTCCGACAGCGAGACCTTCTCCTCGACCGCCTCGCCGGGATTGATCGCGGTCGAGCGCTCGTTCTCCATCATGTCGCGCGCCATCAGATGGCGGCGGTTCGAGGTGGCGTAGAACACGACGTTGTCCGGCCGGCCCTCGATGCCGCCTTCGAGCACCGCCTTGAGCGACTTGTAGCGAGGTGTCCTCGGCCTCGAACGAGAGGTCGTCGCAGAACAGGATGAAGCGATAGCGGCGCTGCCGCGCATCAGTGTCCATCAGCTCGGGCAGGCTCTCGATGTCCTCGCGGTGGATCTCGACCAGCTTGAGCGCGCCGCTCTCGCCCTTGCCGCGTGCGCGCATTGACCGCGGCGTGCACCGCCTTGACCAGCGACGACTTGCCCATGCCGCGCGCGCCCCACAGCAGCGCGTTGTTGGCCGGCAGCCCGCGCGCGAAGCGCTCGGTGTTCTCGACCAGCAGGTCGCGCACCCGGTCGATGCCCTTGAGCAGCGCCATGTCGACGCGGTTGACGCGCGCGACCGGCGCCAGCCGGCGCCCGTCCGGATGCCAGACGAAGGCGTCGGCGGCGGCGAAATCGGGCGCGGCCGGGGCCGGCGGCGCCAGCCGTTCGAGCGCCGCGGCGATGCGCTCGCTCGTAGCATCGCCGCGCCGGAATCGGTTGCCGTGCGCGCACGCGCTGTGGGCGTGGCCCTGGTCGGCTTGTTGGGCGGTTTTGTGCGTGGCCATCGGCTGCCGTGAGTTGCGTCCGCACCCTTAGCGGGGCGCCGGCGGAGCCGCAAGCGTGTCCCGGAAGCAGCGGTTGACGCATTTGCCCTTTCCCCGATGGGCGAGGGCAATGCCCGTGGGCTTGCCGCCAATTGCAGAAATACCGGCTGTCCGGCGCTGCATTGCGGCCGCGATGCGCGCCAATGCGGCGTTGCAATTGGGGCGGCGACCGCTATAGTCCGCGCCGATTTCGGCCACAGACACCGCCGCGAGCAGGCAAAAAAGCGCGTGGCCGCAATGACATAGGGGACAGACGATGTTCGTGACGCCCGCGTTCGCCCAGAGCCTGCCATCGTTCGGCGGCGACAGCATGCTGGTGCAGCTGCTCCCCTTCGTCCTGATCTTCGTGATCATGTATTTCCTGATCCTGCGGCCGCAGCAGAAGCGGGTGAAGGAGCACTCCGGAGCTGGTCAAGAACTTGCGCCGCGGCGACACCGTGGTTACCTCGGGCGGGCTGGTCGGCAAGGTGACCAAGGTCGTCGACGACGAGCAGATCGAGGTCGAGATCGCCGACGGCGTGCGCGTGCGCCAGATGCGCTCGATGGTGTCGGGCGTGCGCGCCAAGGGCGAGCCGGTAAAGGACGACGGTTCGAGCCGGTCGGCTTAGAACCGCAGCGACGCGCGAACCGGGACAGTCTGGATCGATGCTCTACATCTCCAAGTGGAAGGCGACGGCGATCCTGCTGACGACGTTGATCGTCTGCCTGTTCGCGGTGCCGAACTTCTTCCCCGAAAGCACCGTCCAGCGCTGGCCGAAATGGGCGCAGCGCCACGTCGTGCTCGGTCTCGACCTGCAGGGCGGCTCGCACATCCTGCTCGAGGTCGACGCCGCCGCGGTGCGCAAGGAGAAGCTCGAGCAGCTGCGCGACGACGTGCGGCGAGTGCTGCGCGACGCCCGGGTCGGCCTGGCAGGGCGCGCCGGTCGTGCGCGGCAACCGCGTCGAGGTCCGCATCCGCGAAGCCGATCTGCAGCACGGCCTGACCAAGCTGCGCGAGCTGTCGCAGCCGCTCGGCGGGCTGCTCAGCGCCACCGGCCAGCGCACGCTCGACATCGTCAATGCCGGCGGCGGCCTGGTCCAGCTCACGCTGACCGAGCCCGCGATCATCGAGCGCGTCCGCCAGGCGGTCGAGCAGTCGATCCAGATCGTGGAGCGGCGCGTCAACGAGCTCGGCACCGTCGAGCCGCTGATCCAGCGCCAGGGCGTCGACCGCATCCTGGTGCAGGTGCCGGGCCTGCAGGATCCGCACGCGGCTCAAGGAACTGCTCGGCAAGACCGCCAAGCTCGATTTCCGCATGGTCGATCAGACGCATGACAGCCGGAGCAGGCGCTGCAACGCCGTCCGCCGCCGGAATCGGAAGTGCTCTACGGCACCGCCCGAAGGCGGGCAAGCCCTACCTGATCGAGAAGCGCGTCCTGGTGTCGGGCGGCGACCTGACCGATGCGCAGCCCGGCTTCGACCAGCGCACCAGCGAGCCGATCGTCACCTTCCGCTTCAACTCGTCGGGCGCGCGCAAGTTCGCGCAGGCGACGCAGGAGAACGTCGGCCGGCCGTTCGCCATCGTGCTCGACAACGAGGTGATCTCGGCGCCGGTCATCCGCGAGCCGATCCTCGGCGGCTCGGGCCAGATTTCCGGCAGCTTCACGGTGCGAGTCGGCCAACGATCTCGCCATCCTGCTGCGCGCCGGCGCGTTGCCGGCGCCGCTGACCATCATCGAGGAGCGCGTGGTCGGCGCCGGCCTCGGTCAGGACTTCGATCGAGAAGGGCACGGCGCGCGTCCTACTTCGGCGCCGCGCTGGTCGCCGTCTTCATGCTGGTGACCTACGGCCTGTTCGGCGCTGTTCGCCAACGTCGCGGTCGCGATCAACGTCGCGATGATCTTCGGCGTGCTGTCGCTGCTCAACGCCACGCTGACGCTGCCCGGCATCATCGGCATCGTGCTCACGATCGGCATCGCGGTCGACAGCAACGTGCTGATCTACGAGCGCATCCGCGAGGAAATCCGCGCCGGCCGCACGCCGATCACCGCCATCGACGCCGGGTTCACGCGCGCGCTCGCGACCATCCTCGACTCCAACATCACCACCTTCATCGCCGCCGCCGTGCTGTTCTTCATCGGCACCGGACCGGTGCGCGGCTTCGCCGTGACGCTCGGCATCGGCATCATCACCACCGTGTTCACGGCCTTCACGCTCACGCGGCTGATCGTGGCATGGTGGGTGCGATGGACGCGCCCGCAACGGCTGGCGATTTCATAAAGGCAGCCCGTGCGCCTGCATCCCTCCATACCGCTGCTGCGGATCGTCCCCGACGATACCAAGTTCGATTTCATGCGCTTCCGGCGCATCAGCTTTCCGCATTTCGGCCGTGCTGTCGATCGCCGCGATCTTTCTGTATTTCTTCCACGGCCTGAATTTCGGCATCGACTTCATCGGCGGCACCCTGATCGAGGTGCAGTCGAAATCGGGGCCAGCCGATCTCGCCAAGATGCGCAACACGCTCGGCGCGCTCGGGCTCGGCGACGTACAGCTCCAGCAGTTCGGCGGCCCGGAGAACGTGCTGATCCGCATCGCCGCAGCAGCCCGGCGGCGAGCAGGCGCAGCAGGCCGCGCGTCGAGAAGGTCAGGGAGGCGCTCGGCGACGAGGTCGAATATCCGCCGCGTCGAGGTGGTCGGACCGCGCGTCTCGACCGAGCTCCTGGCCTACAGCACGATCGGGCTCGGCCTCGCGATCTTCTCGATCCTGATCTACCTGTGGTTCCGCTTCGAGTGGCAGTTCGCGCTCGGCGCCATGATCGCCAACGTGCACGACCTCGTGCTCACCATCGGCTACATGTCGCTCACGCAGATCGACTTCGACCTGGCGAGCATCGCGGCGCTGCTGACCATCCTCGGCTATTCGCTCAACGACACGGTGGTGATCTACGACCGCATCCGCGAAATGCTGCGCCGCTACAAGCGCATGTCGATGCCGGACCTGCTGAACATCGTCGATCAACTCGACGCTGTCGCGCTCGATCATCACCCACGTCGACCGTGACGCTCGCGCTGCTCGCGCTGTTGTTCTTCGGCGGGCACGCCATCCACAGCTTCACCGCCACGATGATCTTCGGCGTGGTGCTGGTCGGCACCTATACGTCGGTCTTCATCGCCGCCCCGATCCTGATCTATCTCGGCGTCGGACAGACGCGCATGGGGGCGGAGGGAGCGGCCGAGGAACCGGCCGAGGAGCCGGCGGAAACGCTTCCCGCGCGCCGGTAGGCCTCAGCCCGGCCGGGTTCGTATTCTGCATCCGCGCAGCGAATCGTTTGCAGGAAGAAAGCTGGGTCCCGCTGGCGCGGGGACGAACGGTGAGATCAATCCGCCGCCAATCGCGCTAGGCTCACGCCATGCAGGATGCAGCCGCCCATTGCGAGGCGCTGGTGCGCACGGCGGACCGCGACCGCTTCCTCGCCACGCTTTTTGCGCCTGCCGAATATCGCGGGGCGCTGTTCGCGCTCTACGCCTTCAACGTCGAGATCGCGCGCGTGCGCGAAGCGGTGCGCGAGCCGCTCGCGGGCGAGATCAGGCTGCAATGGTGGGAGGAGGTCATCGCCGGCGACGGGCCGCGGCGAGATCGAGGCCAATCCGGTGGCGGCGGCGCTGCGCGCGGCGATCGCGCGCCATGGCCTCTCGCCGGATCGGCTGCGCGCGCTGATCGAGGCGCGCCGCTTCGACCTCTACGACGATCCGATGGCGACGCTGGGCGAGCTTGAGGCCTATGCCCGCGGCGCGTCCGCCGGGCTGATCGCGCTGGCGGGGCAGGTGCTCGATCCCGCCGGCGCCGCGGACGACACGCTCGTTCGCCATGCCGGCGCGGCCTACGCCATCGCGGGTCTGCTGCGGGCCTTTCCGTCGCACGCCGCGCGCGGCCAGGTCTATGTGCCGGCCGACATACTGGCGCGCCACGGCGCGGCGCATGGCGATGCGGTGTCCGGACATGCGACCGCGGAATTGCGGGCGGCGCTGGCCGAATTGCGCATCGTCGCCCGCGATCACCTGCGCGAAGCGCGCGCGCTGGTGGGGACGGCCTCGCCCGCGCTCATTCCGGCGCTGCTGCCGGTAGCGCCGGTCGCCGCGCTGCTCAAGCGCATGGAGCGGCGCGGCTACGATCCGTTCGTGCCCGGCGACGTCGCGCCGTGGCGGCGGCAATGGCTAATCTGGCGCGCGGCGCGGCGGCCGGCGCGGATGTTCGGGTAACGCCGGCCGCAAGCGAACGATAACCGGCTACCTCCGATCTGTGGGCAGCGGCCCTCCGAGCAGCCTTGCGCCGCAACCGGCTGGGATGTCGTGCGGTCGACATGTTAAGGGAGCATTTCTCGCGCGACGGCGGACTGCACGGCAGCCGCCACCGCGATAGCCAACAAAGGAAATCGCCAATGTTCAAGAATGCCCTGTGCACATTATCGGCGGCGCTCGCGATCGGATGCCTTGCGCCTGCTTCCGGCGCGTTCGCTCAAGCGTCACCGCCCGCGGCCCCGCGGGCGTCCAGCGTGCTACCGACGGGTGGCGGACAGGCCCTGCTCGATACCGCCGACAGCGTCATCCTGCTGCTCGATCATCAGGCCGGACTGTTTCAGACCGTGAAGGACATCGGTGTCGCCGAGTTGCGGGCAAACACCACGATGCTCGCGAAACTGGCGACGCTGCTGAAGATACCGGTGATCACGACGGCCTCGGAACCCAACGGCCCGAACGGCCCCCTGATGCCCGAGATCCATCAGTCCGCCCCGCACGCGGTCTACGTGCCGCGCAAGGGTGAAGTGAACGCCTGGGACAACGAGGACTTCGTCAAGGCGGTGCGCGCCACCGGCCGCAAGACCCTTATTATGGCCGGCGTGTGGACCAGCGTCTGCGTGATGTTCCCTGCGCTCGATGCCAAGGCGGCGGGCTTCAAGGTCTATGCCGTGATCGACGCGTCCGGGGACCCGAGCGAGTTGAGTTCGCGAACGACGCTTGCCCGCTTTATCCAGGCCGGCGTCATCCCGACGTCGACCAACGCC
Organism: uncultured Alphaproteobacteria bacterium; assembly: GCA_963755305.1. GTDB lineage: Bacteria > Pseudomonadota > Alphaproteobacteria > Rhizobiales > Xanthobacteraceae > VAZQ01. The sequence continues at coordinate 573,834 of CAVWJL010000004.1, forward strand.
GTGCTGTCGGAGACTCACCGTACCTGGAATCGTCCCGAAGCGGCCGAACTCGCAAAGCTCTACGCGCTGGTGGCGCCGAATTACGCCGCGGTGATCGAGAGCTACCAGAAGGCGCAGGAGGTGGCGAAGCAGGCCAAGTGAACATTCCGGGCTACTGTCGGCAATCCCGCCGACAATGTCTTGTTGCGACGTTGTCGGCGGGCCGACTCCGAACCTACCTTGGCATCGGGTCCGATCCGAACCGGTTTTGGCCCGGCGTGCCTGGCTGGCACGCCCAATAAATCAGCACAAGGACGCCGATCATTGTGAAGGCGAGCAGCAGCCACCAGCCCGTCCGGTCGATATCGTGCAATCGCCGGACGGACACCGCCAAACCAGGCAGAACCAAAGCCAACGAGACGATCGCGTTCACAAAGCTGAAGGCGCCGAACTGCATTCCCGGATGAAGCATCTCATCGATGAGACCAAACGCGCCGACAACGATGGTGACGAAGAGGGTCCAGTACCAATACTCCGAGCGGATGGCACGGCCTGAGAAGTTGACGTAGTTGCGGAAACCCGAGCTGATGGCTTCGATAAAATTCATGACGGAGCGCTCCTCTCGTTGAAATATCAGAGTATCGCCGTGACAAGGCTCTGGCCAGCGGAGATTGCTCGCGTTCTCCTACTCGGCTGCGGCGGCCGGTGCGCCGCCGGCGAGCCACAGTTCGAGATCGTTGAGCGCGCGGCGGGAGAGCGCCTGCTTCTTTGCCAGCGTCCTGGCGGTGCCGCGCAGGCGCGTGCCGTCATCCGCGTGGCGCACGGCCTGCACCAGCGGCGGGAACAGCCCGAAGTTCACGTTCATCGGCTGGTAGGAGCGCGGGCCGGCGTCGATGGTCTCGATGTGTCCGCCGGTAATGTGGGCGAGTAACGCGCCGTGCGCGGTGGTCGGCGGCGGCGCGACCACCGGCTCGGCGAGCCGTTCCGCCGCCGCGAAGCGGCCGGCCAGGAGCCCGATGGCGGCCGATTCCACGTAGCCCTCGCAGCCGGTGATCTGCCCGGCAAAGCGCAGGCGCGGCTCGGCGTTGAGCCGCAGCGTAGCGTCGAGCAGGCTGGGCGAGTTGAGAAACGTGTTGCGATGCAGCCCGCCCAGCCGCGCGAACTCGGCTTGCTCCAGGGCCGGGATGGTGCGGAAGATGCGCGCCTGCTCGCCGTGCTTGAGCTTGGTCTGGAAGCCCACCATGTTGAACAGCGTGCCGAGGCGATTGTCCTGCCGCAGCTGCACCACGGCGTAGGCCTTCACCGTGGGCATGTGCGGATTGGTCAGCCCGAACGGCTTGAGCGGGCCGTGTCGCAGCGTCTCGCGGCCGCGTTCGGCCATCACTTCGATCGGCAGGCAGCCGTCGAAATAGGGCGTCGTGGCTTCCCAGTCGTGGAAGGCGATCTTGTCGCCGGCGATCAGCGCGTCGACGAAGGCCTCGTATTGCGCGCGGTCGAGCGGACAGTTGATGTAGTCGGCGCCCGTGCCGCCCGGGCCGGCCTTGTCGTAGCGCGACTGCCGCCAGGCGACCGACATGTCGATGGAATCGCGGTGCACGATCGGCGCGATCGCGTCGAAGAAGGCGAGCGCGTTCTCGCCCGAGCGCGTCCTGATCGCCTCGGCGAGCGCCGGGGAGGTGAGCGGCCCGGTCGCGACGATGACGCTGTCCCAGTCCGGCGGCGGCAGGCCCGCGATCTCCTCGCGGCGGATCGCGATCAGCGGATGGGCCGCGAGCGCCGCGGTCACCGCCTCGGCGAAACCCTCGCGGTCGACCGCCAGCGCGCCACCCGCCGGCACCTGGTTGGCGTCGGCCGCGCGCATGATCAGCGAGCCCAGGCGCCGCATCTCGGCATGGAGCAGGCCGACGGCGTTGTGCTCGCGGTCGTCGGAGCGGAACGAGTTCGAGCAGACGAGCTCGGCGAGGGATGAGGTCTTGTGGGCGGCCGTGGTGCGTTGCGGGCGCATCTCGTGCAGCACGACCGGCACGCCGCGCGCGGCGATCTGCCAAGCCGCCTCGCAACCGGCGAGGCCGCCGCCGACGATGTGCACCGGTTGCTGCGCTGTCATGCAGGGAAGCTATGCCCCGCCAAGACCGGCGACAATGGTCGCGGGCGGGCCCAAAACAAAAGCGCCCGCGCGAGGCGGGCGCTTTCCGTGGCTTTCCGCGATTGCTCAGCGGTTGGCCGCGTCCCACGCGACCCGCGGAATGTCCGAGCGGCTGATGCCGATATCGGCCAGTTCGCGGTCGCCGAGCTGATAGAGCTCGTGCAGGCTCTGGTTATAGCGCTTCCAGGACTGGATGAAGTTGATGATGGCGACGAGCATTGGAGTAGCCTCTGTTTGTATCTGCGGCAACGCGCCGTAGAATCATGTCTCCACCAAAATAGGGACGATTATGCAGCGCGAAAGGGGTTATGCTGCGTCGCAGTTATGCAATAAATGCATACCTTAAGTCATTGTTTCTTAATAAAAATGACAAGAAAGGCCGCGCGAGACGTCAATGGTTTTTGGCTGCGGGTCAGCCGCTCACGCTTGCGCCACCGAAGCGCTCTTTCCAGCGCGGGATGACGTCCCGGTTGTAGACGTTGTCCGGGATGCCGCCCTTGAGCGCGGTGACCACCGAGCGCGTCGCCCAGGCTACGCCCTGGCGCAGTTCGCCGCCCTCCGTGTACGAGGCCGAGTGCGGCGAGAGCAGCACGCGGTCGCCGAGCTTGCGCAGGGCCGAGTCCATCGGCAGCGGCTCCTCCTCGAAGGCGTCGATGGCGGCGCCGCGCAGGCGGCCCTGCTCGATGGCGCGGGCGAGCGCCTTCTCGTCCATCACCTTGCCGCGGGCGGTGTTGAGCACGATGGCGTGTCGGCTTCATCAGCTGGATCTGCTCCTCGCCGAACATGTAGCGCGTCTCCTTGGTGAGCACGACATGGAACGACACCACGTCGGATTCGCGCAGCAGCGTCTCGTAGTCGACCGCCTGGACGCCGTGGGTGAGGAAATGCGCCGGCGGCACGTAGGGATCGTAGGCGATGATCCGCGCGCGCCAGGGCGCGAGGAGTTGCGCGACTCGCGTGCCGATGCGGCCGAAGCCCGACCAGCCCGATGGTCTGGCCGCGGAAAGCCGTCCGATGGCGGCTGCCGACGTAATAGGCGAAGTTCTCCTGCTCGCGCCACTTGCCGGCGCGCACGTCGGCGTCGCGCTCGCGCAGCTTCTTGAACAGCGTGAGCATGAAGGTGACCGTGGTCTCGGCGACGCCGAAGCAGTTCGACTCGGTCGGCGCGTGGCACACCATGATGCCGAGGTCGGTCGCCGCCTCGGTGTCGACGTCGTCGACGCCGACGCGTGTATTTCGCGACGATGCGCAGCCGCTGCGACGCCTGCATGACGCGGCGGCTGATCGGGGTGTGGCGCATCGAGGTGCCCATCAGCGCGACCGCGTCGCGCGCCGCCGCCACCACCTCGTCCTCGTGCTCGCGTGCGCGGCATCTGCCAGTCGCGATGTCGCCGATACACGATCTCGCAACCGAGTGCCTCGATCGCGCTGATGGTCTCCGGCGGCTCCTCGCGGCGGGCAAAGATCAGGACTTTCGGCTTGGACATGGATACTCCGTGGCTTGGGCCAACCGGCGGACCGGGGACGGCGCTGGTCGAGAGGGGAGGGGATCAATCCGGATTATTTATCACAATCTCGGTGTCATGCCTGCGCAAGCAGGCATCCAGTACGCACCGGCCATTGTAGGGCGCTTTGAGCAAGCCACCACGCATCGGTGTTTACTGGTTTCCGGCTCTCGCACGCCGAGCTGCGCCCGGCGTGCTCCGCCGGACAGAGAGAATGCGCCGGGCTTTGCCGGCTTGCTCGGCCGGAATGACAGTGCGTGTGCCGGACCTAATTGAGCTGGATGCCGCTGTCCTTGAACACCTGGCTCCAGCGGTCGATCTCCTTGCGGATGAAGGCGCCGAGCTCGTCGGGCGTGGAGGTGGCGCCGCTGATGCCGGCCTTCACCATGCGGTCCACGATGGCGGGGTCGGAATACATCTTCACGATGTCGCGGTTGATCTTGTCGATCACCGCGCGCGGGGTGCCGGCCGGCGCGACAAAACCGATCCAGGTCGAGATGTCGTCGACCGCCGGTATGCCCGACTCCTACCGACAGCGGCTTGACGTCCGGCAGCACCGGGATCGGCCGGCTGTTGAGCTTGGCGAGCGGGCGCAGCTGGCCGCCCTGGATCAGCGACAGGTGCGAGGCGATGCCGTCGACGATGTAGTCGACCGCGCCGGTCATCAGCCCCTGCACGGTCGGCGCGCTGCCGTTGAACGGAATGAATTGCACCTGGATGCCGGCCTCGCGATTGAACAGGTAGCCGGCGAGGCGGGTGGTGATGATGCCGGCGCCGTAGTTGAGCTTGCCGGGATTGGCCTTGGCGCGTGCGATCAGCTCCTTGACGCTCTTGGGACCGTCGGCGGCGCGCACGGTGAGCAGCGAGGTGTTCTTGGTGGCGAGCGTGATCGGCGCGAAATCCTTGAGCGGGTCGTAGGGCAGGTTCTTGTTGGTGATCGGGTTGAGCACCATGGTCACGTCCATGGCGGCGAGCAGGGTGTAGCCGTCGGGAGCCGTCTTGGCGACGCGCGCCGCCGCAATCGCGGTGTTGGCGCCCGGCTGGTTCTCGATCACCACCGGCTGGCCCCAGTCCTCGCTCAGGCGCTGCGCCACGATGCGTGCCACGATGTCGGTCGGCCCGCCGGGTGGGAACGGCACGACGATGCGCACCGGCCGGTTGGGAAAATTCTGCGCGTCCTGGGCGCCGGCCGCGGCGGGCGCGAGCGCCAATGCAAGAGCAAGGGCGAGAAGGCTGGTGAGCGACATGGCATGTCCTCGCGAATTGGGCGACCGCGGCGCAGTCAATCGTATTTCAATCCAGTTTCCTTCACGACCGCTTCCCAGCGCGCCGCTTCCTTGCGGATGAGGGCGGCGAATTCCGCCGGCGTGTTGGTGGCCGGAAAGAGCCCCGACGCGTCGGCCTTCGCCTTGATGGCGGGGTCGGCCAGAATCTTGCCGACCTCGCGCGCGAGCGCCTCGACGATCGGCGCCGGCGTTCCCTTCGGCGCAACAAGCCCGAGCCAGACGCTGATCTCCTCGAAATTCGGCAGTTCCGCCGTGATGGTCGGAAGGTTTGGCAAGGCGGGAAACGGCCGGCTGTCGAATTTTGCCAGTGCGCGAAACTGCCCGGACAAAGCGAGCGGCATCGAGGCCGACGATCCGTCGAAGGTGAAGTCGACGCTCTTGGTCAGCAGGCCCTGGGCGACCTGGGCGCTGCCGTTGTATTTGAGCAGGACGGTCTTGGTCTGTGCCGCCTTGTCGAACAGGTAGCCCATCAACTGGGTGGTAATGGTGCCGGCGCCGTAGTTGAGCTTTCCGGGCTCCGCCTTGGCGCGCGCCACGACATCCTTCACGCTCTTGAAGTCGCTGGCCGCGTTGACGAACATGAACACCATGCTCTTCGCGGTGAGCGTGATCGGCACGAAGTCGTTGAACGGATCATACGGCGGGGTGCGGTAGAGGTACTGGTTCATGGTCAGGGTGGAGTTGATCGCCATCAGCAGCGTGTAGCCGTCGGGTGGCGCCTTCGCGACCTGCTGGGCGCCGAGCACGGTGTTGGCGCCCACCCGGTTTTCGATCACCACCGGCTGGCCCCAGTCCTCAGTCATCTTCTGCCCGATCATGCGCGCGAGCACGTCCGAGGGCCCGCCCGCCGGGAAAGGCACCACGATCTTGATCGAGCGGGTGGGAAAGCCGCCCGGCCGGTCCTGGGCGGCGGCCGGCACGAGCGCGAACGCCGACAGCGATAGCGCAGCGAGCAATGCAACGGCGCGAACCAAACCGATCATGATAGTCTCCGTTCAGTCGAATTTGATGCCGGTTTCCTTGATCACCCTGGACCAGCGCTGCGCTTCCTTATTGATGAAGGCCGCGAACTCGGCCGGTGTGCTGGTGATCGGATAGTTGCCGGTGCGCTCGGAGCGTTCTTTGACGGCGGGATCCGCCAGCACCTTGACCACCTCGGCGTGCAGCTTGTCGACGATCGCCTTGGGCGTGCCCTTCGGGGCCACCAGCCCGAGCCAGACCGAGATGTCGTCGAGATCGGGCAGGCCGGCCGCGGCCGAGATCGGCGGGATGTCCTTCATCGAGGGCGGCGCGTCACGATCCATCTTGGCGAGCGCGCGCACCTTTCCGTCGGCGGCGAGCGGCGCGACGATCTGGTTCGCCGCATAGATGAGCTGCACGCTGCCGGTGAGCAGGCCGTTGACGGTCGCCGGCGTGCCCTTGAACGGCACATAGACGATGTCTATTCCGGCCGCCTTGTGGAACAGGTGCCCCATCAATTGCGCCGTGATGGTGCCGGCGCCGTAGTTGAGCTTGCCCGGATTGGCCTTGGCGCTGGCGATCAGCTCCGGCACGGACTTGGGCCCGCTGGCGGCCACCGTCAGGACCGACACGGTCTTCGCCGTCAGCGTGACCGGCGCGAAGTCGGCGATCGGGTCGTAGGGCAGGCTCTTGTGCAGGAACTGGTTCATCACCAGGGTCGAGTTGATCGCCATCAGCAGCGTGTAGCCGTCGGGCGCCGCCTTCGCGACCGACTGCGCGGCGATGATGGTGTTGCCGCCCGGCCGGTTGTCGATCACCACCGGCTGACCCCAGTCCTCGCTCATCTTCGCCCCGATGACGCGCGCCACGATGTCGGCCGGCCCGCCGGCCGGGAAGGGCACGACGATGTGGATCGGCCGGTTGGGAAAATTCTTGGCGTCCGCGTCGGATTGCGCCTGTGCCTCGCGGCACGCCAGTACGGCGAGAGCCAGGGCTGCGGCGAAAAATGCGGCGCGCCCCGCCGCACGACGGTTGAGCCTTTGCATGGCGTCCTCCCGCCGGCCGCTCGTGGGCCGGTTCGGCAGGAATTGTCACCGCTCGCCTTTGCGCTGGCAACCGATTAATACGCGTGGCTGCGATCCGTATCGCGATACGCCAGCGTGCGCTCGAACCGCGCCGAATTTGCCCGCGCGCGAATTTGAGCAAGCGTTCTCTGTCGCGCAATGATGGCGCTCACCTTCTGTGGGCGCTGCGTCGAGCTCACTACCAGGAATATTGAACGCTGGCGCGGCCTCCGGCCATCGTCCTGGTGTAGCCGGACACCGTGGCCTGGCCCCAACCGCCCGCACCCGAGATGCTGAACCGGTCTCCCCTCGTCAGCACGCCTCTGCCGAGCACGCCGGCCGCGCTGATGCCCGCCGCATTGGCGCCGTCAAAGGTACCGTAGTTCATCTTGAGCCCGAACCGCTCGGAGCCCGTGAGATCCGGATCCGAGAGCGCCATCGCGATCGCCACGCCGGCCTTGATGCCGGCGACTTGCTTGTACAGAGCGCCGTCGTCGGACGCGAGATTGCCGGCATTGTCCGAGGTCACGAGCCCCAGCAGGCCGGATTGGCGCGCCCTGCTCAAGTCGCTGTTCATGCCCGGCGCGGTGTACGACTGGCTCGTCGTGCCGAACATCATCTGGTTGTTGTACGTCGTTGTGGCGCCGGTACCGAGCGCGGTCGAGTTGGTATGCGTGGCGACGACAGTCGCGCCCGCGCCGACCGCCGTCGAGTTGAGAGCCGAAGCGCTCGATGTCGTACCGACTGCAACCGCGTTCGCCATGGTCGCGTTGGCCGTCAGACCAAGCGCGATCGAGCCGGCCGCAAGGGCGCTCGAACCCTGACCCTGGGCGATTGCCGCAAGCCCGGTGGCGATATTGCCGTCACCGGTCGCAACCGCGCCCTGACCGATAGCCAGATTGAGATTGCCGGTCGCAAACGCGCCCTGACCGATAGCCATATTGAGATTGCCGGTCGCCAGCGCGCCCTGACCGGTCGCCAAATTGAAGTTGCCGTTCGCAACCGCACCTTGGCCGGTGGCGGCGTTGTCAGCGCCGACGGCCACTGCGCCCGTGCCTGTCGCGACGTTGGGATCGCCAATCGCAACAGCACCATTGCCGGCTGCCACATTCAAGTGGCCAATTGCCACTGCGCCGGTTCCGCTGAGGACACCGGATGTGCCTCCGGCGAACGAACCCGGACCCGCAGCCGCCGCGACCACAGCTCCGAAACCGATCGCGGTCGATGAGCCGGCCAGTGCCTGCGACGAACTGCCGACCGCCGTCGAGTTGAGACCCGAAGCGGTCGTTGTCGTGCCGATCGCAACCGCGTTCGCCACCGTCGCGTTCGCCGTCAGACCAAGCGCAACCGATCCGGCCGCAAGCGCGTTCGAACCCTGCCCTTGCGCGATTGCCGCAAGCCCGGTGGCGGTATTGCTGTCACCGGCCGCGACCGCGCCAGTGCCGGATGCCGCATTCGAGTTGCCGAGCGACACCGCGCCGGTTCCGCCGAGGACACTGGATGTGCCTCCGGCGAACGAACCCGGACCCGCAGCCGCCGCGACCAGAGCTCCGAAGCCGATTGCGGTCGATGAGCCGGCCAGTGCCTGCGACGAACTGCCGACCGCCGTCGAGTTGAGGCCCGACGCGATGGTTGTCGTGCCGATCGCAACCGAGTTCGCCACCGTCGCGTTCGCCGTCAAGCCAAGCGCAATCGAGCCGGCCGCGAGGGCGTTCGAACCCTGGCCTTGCGCGATTGCCGCAAGCCCGGTGGCGATGTTGTGGTCGCCGGTCGCAACCGAGCCACTGCCGGATGCCACGTTCAAATTGCCGATCGCCACTGCGCCGGTGCCGGTGAGGACGCTGGACGTGGCTCCCGCGAACGAGCCCGGTCCCGCGGCCGCCGCGACCAGAGCGCCGAAACCGATCGCAGTCGATGAGCCGGCGAGGGCTTGCGACCCGGAACCGGCGGCGAAGCTGTTGGCGCCCGAGGCCACGGCGTTAAAGCCGAGCGCGGTCGACTGGAAGCCCGACGCGGCGGCACCCGTACCGATCGCGGTCGACTGGCCGCCGGACGCGGTGGCGGCCGTGCCGACCGCGATCGACTGTAAGCCGGACGCGACAGCGCCCAAGCCGAGCGCCGTGCTGGCGCCGTTCGATGCGTTGGCGCCGTTGCCGATGGCGATGGCGTCGGGATTGTCGGTGGTGGCAAGCGGACCCGCCATTGTCGCCGGTCCGCTGCTGCCGGCGCCGGAAATCGCGCCGCCGCCGATCGTGATGCCGGGCTGGTAGGTGATGCCGTCCGGATTGCCGAGATTGATCGCGCCGTTGACGGCCGCGATGCCCTGGGCCCCATTGATATTGGCATTGGCGGTGATCGTGCCGTTGAAAATGAGGTCACAGAACGGCAGGTGGCTGACATAGGCGCTCAGGTCCGCTTGTTGCTGCTGAAAGACGGCACCGGTCACGCCGCTGGCGACACCGACGGTTTGCGCGCCGAGTGCAGCAGCCTCTGCGAGGGACGTGCCGCCCGCCCCGCCTAAGGCCGCCGCTGTATCGGCCAGGCCCCCACCTGCAACGCCCAGGCCCACACCTGCAGCGATTAAGCCCGGCGCGGCAAGGCCGGCATCCAAGGGGACGACAACGCCAGCGGCCGCTTCGTCGAGCCCGGCACCCGCTGCCTCCACCCCGCCAACTGCGAGCCCCAACCCGATGGCAGCGGCTTCGAACTCGCCGCCCTTGGCTGTCGCCGACGCTATGGCGGCCCCCCACGACACGCCATTCGCGACCTGGCCAATCTGGTTGGCGGTCGCGGCTTGTTGGGCAAGCAAGTTGAGCTTGTCGGCGTACTGATACGCGCATCCGCCTTGGTTCAACGCATCGTGCCCGCCGGGGCTGTAGGCCACATTTGGCGCGGCCACAGACATATTGACTCCGGCGCCTTCTGTTGGTGGCGGCGTGGGCAGGTTCGCGGCGTACGTCTTCGCCGCCCCGAGCGATAGAACAGCGATGAGGGCTGATAATGAGACGCCGTAAGCCAGCGCGCGCCGACTATCCGAACCCATACCCATCGTCGCCACTTTGGTACTCATACATCACCAAACGCGAACGCTGACACCAGATCGGAACCCATTCTTCAGCGCGTATCACTACGCGCTGAAAGTTGCCGCAAAGCAATCCTGCTATCACCGAGCGACGCGAGATTATGGCGATGGTGTGGTGGAAATGCATCACTTCAAGAAGGTGCGCGAATGTTCAAGAAGGTGCGCGAATGGAGGAATGGCGGGATAACGTACAGAATCTTTCGCACTTTCGGGACTGACGGCTTCTTCATAAACTGAAGGAGCAACCGATGAGTGACGAGAAGCCGATGGGTCAGGTGATTCAGATCGACGAAGCCCGGATCCGGGATCATCTCGGTGAGATGGTTCGTGGAACTGTCGAGGAGACGCTGAACGCGATGCTGGATGCTGAAGCAGACCAGCTTTGCGGGGCAGGACGCTACGAACGCAGCGAGGCTCGGCAGGATACCCGCGCCGGCAGCTATGAACGGACGCTTCAAACCAGCGCCGGCGAGGTCAGTCTCAAGGTTCCGAAGCTGCGGCGCCAGACCTTTGAGACGGCGATCATTGAGCGTTACCGTCGGCGGGAGAGCTCGGTCGAAGAAGCGCTGATCGAGATGTATCTGGCGGGGATTTCGGTTCGGCGCGTGGAAGACATCACCGAGGCGCTGTGGGGGACACGGGTGAGCCCGAGCACGGTGTCGAACCTCAACAAGAAGATCTACGCCAAGATCGAGGCCTGGCGGAACCGGCGCATCGAGGGCGAGCATCCGTATCTTTATCTCGACGGCATCGTGATGAAGCGCAGCTGGGCCGGCGAGGTGCGCAACGTCTCGTTGCTCGTGGCCAGCGCCGTCAACTCCGAAGGATATCGGGAGATTCTAGGCATCTGCGAGGGTGCCAAGGAGGACAAGTCGGGCTGGTCGGCGTTTCTGCGGCACCTGGTCGACCGTGGTCTCACGGGCGTGCAGCTGATTATTTCCGACGCCTGCCGCGGCCTGACGGAGAGCGCCACCGAGTACCTGCCTGAGGCCCGCTGGCAGCGCTGCATGGTGCATTTCTATCGGAACGTCTTCAGTCACGTGCCCGCAACAAAGGTCCGCGAGGTGAGCCATATGCTCAAGGCCATCCATGCCCAGGAGAGCCGTGACGCCGCCGACCGGAAGGCGCGAGCAATCGTCGACGATCTGCGCGCCACCAGGATGAACGCAGCGGCCGATCTGGTCGAGCGGAGCGTGCAAGAGACGCTGACCTATTACGCCTTCCCGGACATTCACTGGCAGAAGATCCGAACCAATAATCCGCTCGAGCGGATCATGAGAGAGATTCGTCGGCGAACCCGGGTCGTTGGAGCGTTCCCCGATGGCCAGTCTTGCCTCAACTTGGCAGCCGCTCGGCTGCGCTACATCGCCGGCACTGCTTGGTCGACCAAGCGCTACATGAACATGCGGCCTCTCTATCAGCCGCAGGTCATGCAAACCGGAGCTGTCGCCTGATCAAATGTGCGAAAGATTCTGGACACTACCAATGGCGGCTCGGGGTGACTGTGCATCATGGCGCGATGATTTCGAGCTTGTGCCACGCCTGCAACATCTCGCAATGGCACCCATGCGCCAAAAAAAGTCTGTCTTCTCGCCAAAAACGGATTTGGCCTGCGTGGCGACCGCTACGCATCAAGCGATGTCGCGGCGCACGAAAGGCCATCTGTCACCACGCTCACGCCATGGCTGAATGCTCATTCGCCATTTTGGGCGAGATATGGCGCGCGCCTTCTTGCGCATCGCGCGCGAGCGAGCGTTCTGAAGCGCGCGCGTTTGGAAATTCGGTACCGACGAAATCAAGCGCAACTGCTCTTGACGACGTCTACCGTCATCAGCGGCTTTGCTGCAATATCCGTATACACATATTGAAACGAGCCACCGAGGGCTAAAAGTCTTCGAGTGTCAGGCGTGCCACAAACATTTTTGGTGACCGAGTGGCGCAGCTTGCTTTTCGTCGCATCGTCAAGTTTGGCGCCATCAACTGCAACAAGAATTTCAAAGATCAATTTGGTCCCTTCGCTCTTCACCCACTTTAGTGTGGTTGTCTCGTCTATCTTCTTTGGCAACTCAGCTCGCAGCTTAACCAATGCCTTGGCATACTCGTCATCGATATCGCCGGCATTCTTGCCCAGCCATGACCGCGTGACAGACGCATACGCACCTTTGCCGAACTCATATGCGCCTTTGTCCAAAATTACCCAGGCCGCTCCAACGACGCCACCAACTGCGAGCAGAACGATCCCGCCAAATATTCTTGCAACCGGCCGGTTGCCTGATTTTTCCGGCGCAGGCGTCCGTTCCGGGCGAAGCTCAAGGTCGCTGCTGTTCGGAATTGGTGGCATTGCCGGGCGAGACAGAAACTCGTCGCTGCTCCCGGCTCTCTGCCACTCGTTGAAACCTTGCCGCCATACCAGCAAGTTTTTCCAATTCGAACTCTTCCGGAGCGTGACCCTCAAGTCCGCAAGACTGAACGGACCGGCGACTTTTCTTCATTATCGACATAATACCATGCGTCGCTCATTCGAGCACACCAGGTTACTAACGCCACTAAGTTACCAACACAACTAAACCTTTATATTAATTCATTTTTTTGGCGTGCAGGCAAGCCATTTTACTGTGCCCGAACGCCGCAACCCTCGTTCGCTTGGATGGCGCCTTGCCGTTTTCACCCGGCCTATGACGGTCGATCGATGACGATTAATCCCGCCCGCGGGCGCAGGTTATGCTGCCGTTCAGGCCAAATACCGCCTATTTCTGCGCGCGCTGGTGTTGTAGCCTCGGCTTTCCGGCGTAGAGTGAGCGAGGGCGTGATGTATGATGGTCGGGGCGTGCTTCCGAGGATGGCCAGAGGCGTCGTGTGGGCAGCCGTAGCGGGCATGGGCGCCTTCGTGGCGGTCTTGATCGTCGGCTCGACCGGCAACGCCGAGCAGCCGAAAGCGCAGCCCGCACAGGCGCAGCCGCAGACGCGCCCCGCTATTGCGAGCCAAGCCGATTTCAACACGGTCATGGTGCTGTTTCGCACCACGCTCGTCGCCGTGCACCAGGCCAATGTAACCGGCAACTATACGGTGCTGCGCGACATTGCAGCGCCGGGCTTCCAGGAGAAGAACACATCGGCCGACCTGTCGGTGATCTTCGCCGCACTGCGGCAACAGCGCGTCGATTTGGCGCAGGTGGTGGTGCTCGAGCCGAAGTTCTCCCGGCCGCCGGAGCTAGACCAGAAAAACATGCTCCGCCTCACCGGGTCGCTCGCGACCGTGCCGGCCCCCGTCGTATTCGATCTGATGTTTCAGCCAGTGAACGGGGGCTGGCGGCTGTTCGGCATTTCGATTCGGTCTGTCCGCTTCGCCGCCCGAGGCCAATGCGGCGCATGTCGCGCCCAACGCGGCGGCGCCGAGCACGCCTGAAGCAAAGCCGGCAAAGCCGGTGAGGCCAGCGCAGAAGAAGTGATCGGACGAAGGCTTGCTAGAAACCAAAAGTGTCCCATCGCGAGCCCGAAGCCGCATCGCGCCAGCGCGCTTCCAGAGCGATTATTGGCTGAGCTGCTCTTTCACTCCATTGAGATGAAGGATCAGGCCATCTAATTCTGATTCTGCATCACGCGATGTGCCATAGCTCTGAATTTACGGTTGTATGGGGAAGGCATGCGTGTGGATCTGAATTAGCCGCGGTGTTGTCGCGCGGCCACGATTTGCCGAATTGCTTAATGTTTCGAATTATTTGGACGGGTCAACAAACGCATTCTTCTGGTTTCGGAATTTGGCTGTGGATTGACTCGATGGCCACCCTCAAAGACCGTGAAATCACCGCGGCAATATATGTTAGGGGCCGATGCGGACGGATGTGTAAGTAGCGTTGCGTAATTTGGGGGCGTGCGATGAGAAAGATTTTTGGCGCGGGCGTCGGCTTGGTCGCGCTGGCGATCGCGATGCCGCAGGCTGGGGCCGCTGATCTTCCGGACCGGCCGCCCGTCTACAAGGAGCCGCCGGTGGCGGTATTCGGTTGGACCGGCTTCTACATCGGCGTCCATGGCGGCGGCAGCTGGGGCAGCAAGGATGCAACGGCCATTCCGACCATCGATCCGGTGCTTGGAACTATCTCGACGCCGCCGGCGACCACCAATGTCCGCGGCGGACTTGCCGGCGGTCAAATCGGCTTCAATTATCAGATCAATGGCGTCGTGTGGGGAATTGAAGCGCAGGCCAGTTGGGCAAACCTGACCGGTTCGAACTCCGTGCACAATCACCTCTGACCAGGTTGGCGTTTTGACCACAGCCTGCACTGGAAGGACCAAAGTCGATGCGCTCGGCACGGTCGCAGGTCGGCTCGGCATCGCCTCCGACCGCACGCTGTTTTATGCAAAGGCCGGCGGCGCATGGACGCGGGATAAGTACGACGTCGAACTGACGTCGGCGATCCTACCGCCGACGGCCAACGCCAGCGAGACCCGCTGGGGTTGGATGGCCGGTGTGGGGCTCGAACACGCATTCGCCGGCAATTGGTCTGCCAAGATCGAGTACAACCACATGGACCTTGGAACCCGGCGCGTACGCTTTACGGCGTCTGACGGTTCGACCTCAGAAACCGACATCCGGCAGCTGATCAATGTTGTGAAGGTCGGAATTAATTTACACTTTTTGGCCGGCCGGTAGCCACGAAATACTGAGCACCGCTTAGTCCCCCGCCGGTTCAAGTCGAACCGCTGCTGCGCCTTCCAATGCGCGGCACAGCTGCGCTAGGATTACACGATGCTTCGCCATTGAGGGAGGATCTGTGCACGCTCCGAGCCCATCCGCGCGCGACCGCCGCTCGATGCACAACGCCAACCGGCTCAAGATCGGCTTGTTCGGGGCGAACTGCTCGTCCGGCCGCGCGGTCACCTTGGTACCCGAGCGCTGGTCGGGGAGCTGGCCGGACAATCTCAAGCTCGCGCGCATGGCGGACGAGGCCGGCATCGATTTCCTGCTCCCGATCGGGCGCTGGAAGGGCTACGGCGGCGACACCGACTACCAGGGCGCCACGCTCGAGACCATCACCTGGGCGACCGGGCTGCTCGCTTCCACCAAGCGCATCACCGTGTTCGGCACGGTGCACGCGCCGCTGTTCAATCCGATCATCGCGGCCAAGGAGATGGTCACCGCCGACCATGTCGGGGAGGGCCGCTTCGGGCTCAACATCGTGGTCGGCTGGAACGAGGGCGAGTTCCAGATGTTCGGCGTCGAGCAGCGCGACCACGAGCGAGCGCTACGAGTATGCGCAGGAATGGATCGACGTGATCAAGACGATCTGGTCGGACAAGCGAGGACTTCGATTTCGACGGCAAGTACCTGCACATGAAGGGCATCCGCGGCAAGCCCAAGCCCTATGGCGGCACCCAGCCGGTGATCATGAACGCCGGCGCCTCGCCGGTCGGGCAGGCCTTCGCCATCCGCAACTGCGACGCCTTCTTCCTGCAGGCCTCGCGCACGTCGCTCGACGAGACGGCGCAGAAGGTCGCGACCGCCAAGACCGCGGCGAAGGAGCAGGGGCGCGAGCTCGGCGTCTACACGGTCGGCGTCGTCACCTGCAAGCCGACCAGGAAGGAGGCCGAGGACTACTACCACCACTCCATCGTCGAGCATGCCGACTGGTCGGCGGTGGACGCCATCCTCGCGCTCAAGGACATCACCGCCGCAGAACACGCCGCCGGAGGAATTCCGACAGCTCCGCACCGGCTACGCGCAAGGCATGGGCGGCCTGCCGATCGTCGGCGATCCCGATCACGTGGCCGGGCAGCTCATCGACCTGAGCAAGGCCGGCCTGACCGGCATTGCGGTCTCGCTGGTCAATTACGTGGACGAGCTGCCGTTCTTCTGCGCCGAGGTGCTGCCGCGGCTCGCGCGCGCGGGGTTGCGCGAAAAGCATTGAGGGCGGGCGCGGCGGCCGTCATTCCGGCGAGCGCCGCGCAGCGGCGCAAGGCCCGAATCCATACTCACAAACATCAGGAAGGCTGCACGCGCGCGCCACATGCTCGGTGTCATGCCTTCGCAAAGCATCGAGTAAACACCGCTGCCTGGATGTGGCGTCGAGCAAGCCAACTCGGACCGGCGTTTACTGGATTCGGCTCTCGCTCGCCGGACTGCGTCCGGCTCGCTCGGCCGGAATGATCGCGGGATCGGATCGCCAGCGGATCGGTCGCTAATTGAGATGCTGCATCAGTCCGCCGAGCTGCGGCATGGACGGCAGCGGCGCAAGCTTGGCGCGCAGCCGCTTCACGCAGCCCCACAGCACCGCCTGGTTGCTGTTCACCACCGGCTTGCCGAGCGTGCGCTCGATGTCGGCGATCGCCTCGATCTGGGTGGTGTTGGTGCAGCTCAGAAAAATGCCGTCGGCGTCGGGCCGGTCATGCTCGCGCGCGAGCTCGGTCCAGTCCCGCGGCGTCACCTTGACGAACTCGAGCGGCTTGAGCGCGAGCGCCGACGTCGTGCACGACGGTGAAGCCGGTTGCGCCGAGGTAGTCGATCACGGCCTGGTTGCTGGTGTAGGGGCTGAGCAGCACGAGCCGGCGCAGCCCGAGCGCCTGCAGCGCCTCCAGCACCAGCCGGCTGGTCGCCACCGCCTCGATGCCGGTCGCGTCCTTGACGATATCGAGGATGCGGCCTTCGCCCTGCGGGCCCTGCGTCATCGAGGTGTCGGTGCAGTGAAAGACGATGAGGTCGGGCGCGACGTCCGACAGGAGCTGCGCGGACGTGGCGATCTCCTCCGCCATCGCCGGCAGCGGACGCTTCCATGGCCCGGCGACGCGCGCGCGCGCGACGTGGATGCCGAGCCCGGGCGGCGCAAAGCGATTGAATTGCGGCTCGCTCATGCTGTTGACGGACGGGATGATCAGCCCGATTTTCGCCCGCGCCGCATCGAGCGCGCTTCGGCCGGCGGTGATCGACCGTCGCATGGCATCCATGGTTGCGTCTCCGCGTGAAGATTCGGCAATTGCGATGCGCAGAGGCATCGGCTGCACAGCGTGGGCGCAAGTTGCCGCGCGATGCCGAGAGATGGTCGCCGACGGATCGGCGGCGCCGGCATGCCGGCGTCGGCAGGCGGCGGCCGGCGGCTCTTGACGCGGCTGGCGGCGTTCGCCATGCGCGCGGAAGGGTGCTGTTTCGACATCAAAGCCGCCGTCGACATTGTCTGTCGCGACCGGACGCGTGCAGACGCGATGTGGCCGGACCGCCGTCTTATCGAACTGTTAAGAATCGAGCTTCCGATCGTGCAGGCGCCGATGGCCGGCGCGATGGACTTCGAACTTGCGGCCGCCGCCGCCGAAGCCGGCGCGCTCGGCTCGCTGCCATGCGCCATGCTCAATGCGGCCCAGGTACGCGAGCAGATCGGCGAAGTCCGCGCTCGCACCAAGAAGCCGATCAACCTCAATTTCTTCTGTCATACGCCGCCGACGCTCAACAACGCGCGCGAGGCGCGTTGGCGCGAGCGGCTCGCGCCCTATTACCGCGAGCTTGCGATCGATCCGGCCGCGCCGATCCCGACCAGCAACCGGACGGCGTTCGACGCGCGCGATGTGCGACGTGGTGGAAGAGATCGAAGCCCGAGGTCGTGAGCTTCCATTTCGGGCTGCCGGAGCGAGCGCGCTCATGCAGCGGGTGAAGGCGGCGGGCTGCAAGGTCATCTCCTCCGCCACCACCGTGGCCGAGGCGCGCTGGCTCGAGGAGCGCGGCGTCGACGCCGTCATCGCGCAGGGCGTGCGAGGCGGGCGGCCATCGCGGCATGTTCCTCACCGACGATCTCGCGGCGCAGGCCGGCACGTTCGCGCTGGTGCCGCAGATCGTCGACGCGGTGAAGGTGCCGGTGATCGCCGCCGGCGCCATCACCGATGCGCGCGGCATTGCGGCGGCCTTCGCGCTCGGCGCCGCCGGCGTGCAGATCGGCAGCGCCTATCTGTGGTCGCCGGAGGCGAAGATTTCGGCGCCGCATCGCGCGGCGCTCAAGGATCGCGCGCGACGACGGCACGGCGATCACCAATCTGATGACCGGGCGGCCGGCGCGCGGCATCGTCAACCGCGTCATGCGCGAGATCGGACCGATCTCCGACGTGGCGCCGGAATTTCCGCTCGCCGCCGGGGCGCTGGCGCCGCTGCGCGCCAAGGCGGAGGCGCAGGGCTCGGGCGATTTCTCGCCGATGTGGGCGGGGCAGGCGGCGGGGCTCGGCCGCGCGCTGCCGGCGGGCGAGCTGACGCGCAGGCTCGCGCGACGAGGCGCTCGCGCGGCTGCGCGCGCTTGGCGGCATGAAGTGGCTCAGCCGCGCACGATGCGCACGCGCGTGCCCCACGGGTCCGCGGTCTCGATGCCGTCCGCGCTGTCGCGCAGCGGCGCGCCGGCCTGTGCGAGCCGCGCCTTGACGGCGTCGAACGCGCTCTGATCGGCGGCTTCGAACGAGAACCAGGCAAGCCCCGCGCGGTCGTCGTCGCGCTTGCCCGCGCCGGCGCTGTGCCAGACATTGCCGGCGATGTGGTGGTGGTAGCGGCCCGACGACATGAACGACGCGCCGCCGCGCCGCCGCGTGACGGCAAGCCCGATGGTGTCGCGATAGAACGTCTCGGCCTGCTCGACATCGCCGACGCGCAGATGAACGTGGCCGATGCGCAGGCCGTCGGGCGCGCCGCGACCAGCTCTCGTTGCCGGCCGCCGCCGCGAGATCGTCGAGGTCGAGCGGGTCGGTGGTGATCTTCAGGCTGTCGCCGGTCCACTCCCACTCGTCCTGCCCGCGGTCGCGATAGACCTCGACGCCGTTGCCTTCCGGATCGTCGAGATAGATCGCCTCGCTGACGAAATGGTCGGACGCGCCGGTGAGCGGCACGCGCTTTTGCGCCGCGTCGAGCAGCCAGCGCGCGAGATCGGCGCGCGTCGGCAACAGAAATGCGGTGTGATAGAGGCCGGCGGTGCGGTTGTCGTCGGGCTTGGCGCCAGGCGCGTGCTCGAGCTGCACGATCGGCACCCCGCCGGCGCCCAGCGTGGCGCTCGCCTTGCCGTGCTCCAGCACGCTGAGACCGATGGCGTCGCGGTAGTAAGCGGTGAGCCGGTCGAGGTCGCGCACCTTGAGCGCGATCGTGCCGATGTGCAGCGGCGTGCGGCTGGCGAAGGTCGGCGTGGCGGAGGGATTGGCTGCGTCCATGGGGCTCGTCCCGGGCGGCTCGTTGCGGGTGCGATTGCTATATCGGCATTTTGCGCGGCCGGCACAATGGGGTGCGGGCCCCAGCCGCTGGTGCGACGACGGCCTGCATCATGTCGGAGGCTGGAGCGGCGTGCGGGGCTGGTCCGATTTTTCCAGCAGGCCCTTCTCGTAGCGCAGGACCAGCAGCGGCACCGCCACGATGATCGCGACCGCCACGAGGCCGAGCACGATGGCGGCGGGTGAGGCCAGGTCGGCAAAGGCCTGGCCGAACGCGTAGGATCCCAGGCCATAGCCCACGACCCAGAGCACCGCCGCGACACTGCTTGCGGCATAGAATCGGTGCGCCGGCATGCCGTTCGCGCCCGCCAGCAGCGCGGCCAGGTTACGGACGAACGGCAGAAAGCGGGCCGCGAACACGAAGCTGACGCCGTAGCGGGCGAACAGCCACTCGCCGATGCGCAGCCTCTCGTGTGTCAGGCCGACGCGGCTGCCATACCGCACCAGCAGCGACTGTCCGAATTTCTGCCCGATCCAGAAGCCGGCGACATTGCCGGCAACGGCCGCGGCAATGCCGGCCGCGATCAACGACCAGATGTCGAAGCCGTGCGTCTGGGCGGCGAAAATGGCAGCCGCCATCAGGGCCGCCTCGGCCGGCAGCGGCAGCCCGATGGTTTCGAGCGCGATGAAGGCCGCCACCAGCCAGACGCCGTAGGTCGATATGAACTGGGTCAATGCGCGATCCGGCCGCCTGGCTGCAAGGGAACCATACTAAGCCGGCGCGGCGTTACTATATAGTCCACGGCGGCGCGCGGAGCGCGCGGCGCCGGTCAACAGCCCAGGGAAGCCCGCCATGCACTCGCATTCGCTCGAACCCTGGCAGCACCGCCACGTCTATCTCGGCGCCAAGCACGACCGGCACGAGCGGCGCACCTGGTTCGTGGTCGCGCTGACCGCCGTCATGATGGTGGTGGAGATCGTCGGCGGGCACATCTTCGGCTCGATGGCGCTGGTCGCCGACGGCTGGCACATGTCGACGCATGCCGGCGCGCTGGCGATCGCGGCGCTGGCCTATCGCTTCGCGCGCCGCCACGCGCACGACCCGCGCTTTTCGTTCGGCACCGGCAAGCTCGGCGAGCTGGCGGGCTTTCGCAGCGCCGTCATCCTCGGCGTCGATCGCGCTCATCATCGCCTACGAGTCGGCCGAGCGGCTGCTGTCGCCGGTGCCGATCCGATTTCGACCAGGCGATCGCGCTCGCGGTCGTCGGTCTCGTGGTGAATCTCGCCAGCGCCTGGCTGCTCTACGACGAGGATCATCATCACGGCGCATGCGCATCACGCACGATCACGACGACCACGAGCATGCGCACGGCCATCACCACGCCGACACGCACGATCACAACATCCGCTCGGCCTATTTCCACGTGCTGGCCGACGCCATGACCTCGGTGCTGGCGATCGTCGGCGCTGCTGGCCGGGCGCTTCTACGGCTGGGTCGTTCATGGACCCGCTGATGGGCATCGTCGGCGCGCGTGATCATGCGCATGGTCGGTCGGGCTGCTGCGTTCGGCCGGCGCGGTGCTGGTCGATATGGTGCCCGACCGGCAATCTCGCCGGCTGCGTGCGCACGCGCCTCGAAGTCGACGGCGACCGGGTGACCGACCTGCATCTGTGGCGGCTCGGGCCCGGCCACACCGGCGCTGATCGCGTCGGTGGTGTCCGACCGCCCGCAGGCGCCGGACGCCTACAAGGCGCGCCTCGAGGGCATCGCCGGGCTGTCGCACGTCACCGTCGAGGTGCACCGCTGCGAGGATGCGCGCCCGCAGCGCTAGAGGCGGCGTGCCGTTGCGGCGCGAAATCGCGCGTCTGCTATAGCGGCCTCACTACGCGCGTCAGCCCGGCTCGTTTGAGGTTCTCCATGTCCGTCGACGCCGATACCGTCCGCCGCATCGCGCATCTCGCGCGCATCGCGGTCGCCGAGGAGGAGGTCGAGCATCTGCAGGGGCGAGCTCAACGCCATGCTGGCCTTCGTCGAGCAGCTGTCGGAGGTCGACGTCGAGGGCGTCGAGCCGATGACCTCGGTCACGCCGATGGCGATGAAGAAGCGCGCGGACGTGGTCACCGACGGCGACATCGCCGACGACATCGTCAGGAATGCGCCGGCGACGCGAGGATCATTTCTTTCTGGTGCCCAAGGTGGTGGAATGAAGACTGTCGCCATGTGCCGATCGTCAGAGCGTCCACCACGCTCTTCGGGCGATCGGACGCGGAACCCTGAATGCGGCCGATGTTGGATGATTGCTGATGTGCCTCGCCTGTGAAGAAGCCGAAATGCATTACCGCTGGCGGCTGGTCGAGCAGATCGCCAAGGGCGAGATGCCGGACGGCCTGACCGCCGAGGATCTCGCCAATGGGCCTGCCGCAGCCGGGCGAGATCGAGACCACGCGCGAACCCGACGGCAGTCGATCGCAGCAGCCCGGCAGCGACGCGTCGCCGCCGACCCGCCGCCGAGAGCGTTCGTCTGCGACAGCCCGGACGGCGAATGACCGAGCTGACGTCGCTCACGCTGGCGCGAGGCGCGCGACGGGCTGCGCAAGCAAGAGCTTCTCCGCCGTCGAGCTGGCCGACGCGCATCTTGCCGCGATCGAGAAGGCGCGCGCGCTCAACGCCTATGTGCTGGAGACGCCGGAGCGCGCGCGCGCCATGGCGAACGCCAGCGGACGCGCGCATCGCGCGCGGGCAAGGCGCGGGCCGCTCGAAGGCATTCCGCTCGCGCATCAAGGACATGTTCTGCACCGCGCGACGTGCGCACCACCGCCTGCTCGCACATCCTCGACAATTTCGTGCCGACCTACGAGTTCGACGGTGACCGCGCAGCTCTGGCGCGACGGCGCGGTGCTGCTCGGCAAGACCAACAACGACGAGTTCGCCATGGGCTCGTCGAACGAGACCTCGTTCTTCGGCCCGGTGACGTCGCCGTGGCGCCGGAAAGGCGCCAACACGCCGCTGGTGCCCGGCGGCTCGTCGGGCGGCTCGGCGGCGGCGGTGGCGGCGCAATCTGTGCCTCGGCGCCACCGGCACCGATACCGGCGGCTCGATCCGCCAGCCGGCGGCCTTCACCGGCATCGTCGGCATCAAGCCGACCTACGGCCGCTGCTCGCGCTGGGGCATCGTGGCGTTCGCCTCCTCGCTCGATCAGGCCGGGCCGTTCGCGCGCACGGTGCGCGACGCCGCGATCCTGCTGCGCTCGATGGCCGGGCCACGACCCCAAGGACACCACCTGCGTCGATCTGCCGGTGCCGGACTACGAGGCCGCGGTCGGCCACTCGGTCAAGGGCCTGCGCATCGGCATCCCGAAGGAATACCGCGTCGACGGCATGGCGGCGGAGATCGAGCAGATCTGTGGGAGCAGGGCGCGCGAATGGCTGAAGGCCGCCGGCGCCGAGATGGTCGAGGTGTCGCTGCCGCACACCAAATACGCGCTGCCCGCCTATTACATCGTGGCGCCGGCGGAGGCCTCCTCCAATCTCGCGCGCTACGACGGCGTGCGCTACGGCTTGCGCGAGCGCGGCGCGCGACATCCTCGACATGTACGAGAAGACGCGCGCGCGACGGCTTCGGCACCGAGGTGCGCCGGCGCATCATGATCGGCACCTATGTGCTCTCGGCCGGCTATTACGACGCCTATTATCTGCGCGCGCAGAAGGTGCGCACGCTGATCAAGCGCGATTTCGAGGACTGCTTTGCCAGGCGGCGTCGACGCCATGCTGACGCCGGCGACGCCGTCGGCCGCGTTCGGCATCGGCGAGAAGGGCGGCGCCGATCCGGTCGAGATGTATCTCAACGACGTGTTCACGGTGACGGTGAACATGGCGGGCCTGCCGGGCATTGTCGGTGCCGGCGGGCTCGTCGGCGGAGGGCCTGCCGCTCGGCCTGCAGCTGATCGGCCGGCCGTTCGACGAGGAGACGCTGTTCGCGCTCGGCGCGGTGATCGAGCAGGCGGCGGGCCGGTTCTCGCCGCGAGCCGTGGTGGTGAACGCCGCGCTTGATAATATCATTTACATTACTTAATGTATAAAAATACATTAAGGAGATGGCTGTGGGCAAGTACTCACCCCTGGGAGACTACCTCCGCAAGCAAAAGACCAAGCTCGTGCCAATGACGTTCGCCGAGATCGAGCGCATCGTCGGTACGAAGCTGCCAAAATCTCAGCGCTACCCCGCATGGTGGAGCAACAACCCCTGGAACAATGTCATGACCCAGGTCTGGCTCGAGGCGGGCTTCGAAACCGAGCAGGTGGACGTCGAAGGACGCAAGCTTGTCTTCCGCAGGGTTCGTGGAGCAAGCGAAACTCATCCTCCGAAAGAAACTGGTCCAGAGTCGCATCCATTGATTGGCTGGTTGAAGGGGACAGTCCAGGTCGCGTCCGGCGTCGATCTCACCGAGCCTGCTGACCCGGAATGGGGAGACCATGCGTGGGCGGACAAGCCCTGGAGCGGACAGAAATAAGATGGACGCTCCGATATTGCTGGATACCTGCGCCGCGATCTGGCTGGCTAACGGTGACAATCTTTCGCCAGCGGCACTGATTGCAATCAATCGGGTCCACGCGGATGACGAACATGTCCTCGTTTCACCGATCACCGCGTGGGAGGTAGGTCTGCTCGTATGTCGGGGGCGGATGAACCTTCTTATGCCACCTGAGCGGTGGTTCGGTAGATTGCTGGAAGCTCCGGGATTGCGGCTCGCGGCAATGACTCCTGACGTGCTGATCGCGTCATCCTTTCTCCCCGGGCGACCGCCGCGCGATCCTGCTGACCGGATCATGGCTGCGACCGCGCGCGAATACGGCTATGCGCTGATGACGCGCGACCGGCCGCTGTTGGATTATGCCGAGCAAGGTCATATTCAGGCGATCGCGTGCTGAGCGCGACCGCGCCGAGCTTCGGGGCCGAATGAATTTCTCGGACTTCAAACGCTCGCTGTCCAAATCCAAACCGCCGGCCGGGCTGCTACCCGCGCTCACCGCGCTGTGGTGGGCGGGCAGGGACGACTGGACGCGGGCCCACGGCATCGTCATGGATGGCCCGGACCGGGACTGCGACTGGGTGCATGCCTACCTGCACCGGGTCGAGGGCGATCAGGTAAATGCGCAGTATTGGTATCGGCAAGCCGGCCGGTCGCGTCGGGCCCGTTGCCCAGGGAATGGGCAGCCATCGTCCGCGACATCCTTGGCCGGGCGGCCAACATTAACCATAAGTCCGACGCATACGACGCCTTGGTCCTGGCGCGGTCGGGCAGGTGCTAGCTTCCGCCGGGAAGAGGGTCTTCGATGGGACCGGTTGGGGCGTTCGTACGTGGTGCGGTATTGGCGGTCGCGCTCGGCGGCTGCGCCAGCATTCATAACGAGCCGGTCAACCAGCCGATCGCGGGTAATCTGCCGCAGCTGACCGAGGCAGGAGGTGTCGGCGGCAGCGAGGACGAACTCCTGATCGCGCTGGCGTTCTCCGGCGGCGGCACGCGGGCGGCGGCGTTTTCCCACGGCGTGCTCAGCGAGATGGACGTCGTGCGGCTGCGGGGCGGCGGATCGGCCTCGTTCCTCGACCGCGTCGATTTCGTCTCCGGGGTGTCGGGCGGCTCGATCGCGGCCGCCTATTACGGGCTCAAGAAGCGCGCGGCGCTGTCGGATTTCCGCGAGCGGTTCCTGCTGCGCGACGTCGAGGCGGCGCTACGCACGAACGTGACGCCGGTCAATCTGGTGCGTGCGCTCGCCGGCGGCATCAACGATGCGACCGGCCTGACCCGCTGGCTCAACCAGAACCTGTTCGATGGCGCGACCTTCGCGGAATTCCGCGCCGACCGGCGCCCGCGGGTCTGGATCAATGCCGCCGACATCTACAACCGCACCCCCTTTGTGTTCGACCAGACGTCGTTTTCCGCCATGTGCAGCGATCTTCGCGCCTACCCGCTCGCGGACGCGGTCTCGGCCTCGGCGGCGGTGCCGGTCGTGTTCGCGCCGGTGGTGATCAAGACCTATCCGGGCGCCTGCGAGCGCCCGCTGCCGGACTGGATCGAGCGTGCGCGCAAGGATCGTGCGGCCGCGCCGATGCTCAGGGGCTACGCCGCAGCGATCGGGCGCTACCACGATGGCTCGATGCCCTACATCAAGCTGCTCGATGGCGGGCTCATCGACAACTACGGCCTGTCCGCCTTCACCATCGCGCGGCTTTCCGCCAAGACGCCCTACGATCCGCTGTCGCCGCGCCAGGCGGTGAAACTGCGCCGCGCGCTCACGCTCGTGGTCGATGCCGGCCGGGCGCCGTCCGGCAAATGGATCGACACCATCGAGGGACCGTCGGGACGCGACCTGGTGCTGGCCGCCGCCGACACCGCCACCGAATCGAGCGTGCGGGCGGGTTACACCGCGTTCGACCGCATCATGTCGGAATGGCACGGCGCGCTGATACGTTGGCGGTGCGGCCTTTCGCAAGCCGAGCGGCAACGCCTTGGCGCAGGCCCCAACTGGAACTGCCGCGACCTGAAGTTCTTCGTCACCCGCGTGGCCTTCGACCAGCTCGATCCAGTGCGCGCGGCCGCGCTCAACGATGTGGAGACCAGCTTCCGCCTCCCGTCCGATACCGTCGATACCATCATCGCGGCGGGCCGCGATGCGTTGCGCGCCAATTCGGCCTACGCGGCTTTCCTCAAGAGCCTGTGACCGGCAGGGCTCCCGCCCACGATCAGCTGGCGAATTTCCTGCGGTTTCGCGACGGCCGCCTGATCGAGTTCCGCGAGTTCGCCAATACCTTCGATCTGGCCGAGCAGGCGCTCGGCCGCTGGATCGACGTCGTTAGGGTCTTCCCATTCGGCCGGTGCTTCCCCGCCAGCATCTCACTTGCGGCGATTGGCGATGTTCTCCGGCACGATCTCGGGCGAGAAGGTGAAAAGCTGCGGGTCTGCCGGATTGACGCCGATGCGCACCCAGTGGGTATCGGGCCAGCCAAAGGTTTCGACCCGCGTGAAGTTCTCGAACAGGCGGTTTGTCATCTTGCTGTAGAGCGGCTTGTCGATGCGGAACAGATGCGTGTCGCCGTGCAGATAGGCTACGGGCTTGTCGTAGCTCTCAAGCTCCTCCTGCAATGCCGCGACGTAGACATCGAAGGCCGAAGCAGGGGGCGGCGGAGCCTGACCTCGACCGACGAACGGACCGAAATAGCGGCTGCGGGCATCGGCCGGCCAATAGTTCTCAAATCCCGGATTCGCCTGTGACATGAGCACGAGGCCGCGACTGTTGTCGGCTTTCGCCTTCGCAAAGGCCGCGCGCATCCAGGCGAGATTGGCGGCCTTTCGCTCGCGGTGCTCGGCGTCCATCTCGGGCGTGCGGCCCCAATTGTCGTTGCTGCCGACGATGTGCAGCGTGGCAAAGGTCAGGCCGCCGAGCGACCAGCGCAGATTTTCGCGATACGCGGCGTACTGCGGATCGCGGGCTTGGCTTTCCACCGGCATGGTGCGCTGCCCGAGGCTCCTGCCGTCCGGATAGAACAAGGCGCGTACCTTGGCGAGCGCGTCCAGCGGATCGACCTTGCGCGCCTGCAGGTGAACGCAGTCGGTCCATTCGTTGTCGCCGGGCGTGAGAACGAACGGGTGCCGGATGGTCTGAAAGACGTCGAATATCGCCTTGTAGTTCTCATCGACGCACGGCATCGGCGGTGGTGGCCGGAGCCCGATTGTAGATCCGCGGATCGGCCTGGATGTCCCCGATATGAACGACGAAGGCGAGGTCGGCGCCGTTCAATGCGCGGACCACGTGGACGAACTGCTGCTCCTGCGGCTTGGTGTAAGGCATGTCGCCGATCAGCGCGAACTGAAAGGCGCGATCTTGCGCCAAGCCGGTCGCGCTCCACATCGCGAACGAACCGAAGGCTACGGTCCGGATGATTGTCCTGCGCACGGTTGGCATCCGTTGGCTTTGCGTGCGCATTACTTGGCGCTCAGTCCGGCGTCCTTGATGATCGGCCCCCACTTGGCCATTTCCGACTTGTGATATTGGCCGAGATGCTCCGGCGTCGAGCCCACCACGAACAGGCCGAGCTCTTCCAGGCGCTTCTTGGTGGCCGGTTCGGCCAGCACCTTGGCTGTGTCGGCATGCATCTTGCGCACGATGTCGGCGGGCGTCTTGGCCGGAACGAAAAATGCGTACCATCCGGGCACGTCGAAGCCGGGCAGGCCGGATTCCGCCAGCGTCGGCACCTCGGGCGCCTGCGGCGAGCGCCGCGCGGTGGTCAGGGCGAGGCCGCGCACCTGCTTGTCCTGAATGAGCGAGATCATCGGCGAGAGATTGTTGAAAAAGACGTCGACGCGGCCGGGGATGAGGTCCTGGATCGCAGGCGCCGCGCCGCGATAGGGAATGACGGTGAGCTTGATGCCGGCCTCGCGCATGAACAGCTCGCCGGCGAGCTGGCCGGACGTGCCGAGCCCGGGCGACGCGAAGGTGAGCTGCTTGGATTTGGCATAGGCGATGAACTCCTGGACCGTTTGGGCCGGCGAGGAGTTCGGGACCGCCATGAGGTTGGTGTACTGGACGACCAGCGAGACCGGCGCGAAATCGGCGACCGGATCGTAGGACAGCTTGGGGAACAGGAACAGGTTGACCGCGTGAAAGTCGCCCGCGAGGAACAAGGTGTAGCCGTCGGGCGGAGAATGCGCGACGTTCTCGGCGGCGAGATTGCCGCTGGCGCCGCCGCGGTTTTCGATCGTCACCTGCTGGCCCCACACCTCGGAAAGCCTGGCGCCGACCGTGCGCGCGATCGCATCGGCGCCACCGCCGGCCGGAAACGGCACGACCAGGCGCACGAACCGATTGGGCCAGGGCTGCGCCTGCGCGTACGCGCGGCCGGCGGCGGGGAGGAGCGCGGACGCTGCGGACAATGAAAGCAACCGGCGACGACTGATCATGGCGGTCTCCTGCGGGTTCAATTGATTTTCAGTCCGGCGTCCTTGATCACGGCGCCCCACTTGCCGATTTCGGACTTAAGCATCTTGCCGAGCTCGTCCGGGGTGGAGCCGACCGCGACATAGCCGATCAGCCGCAGCTTTGCCTGCACCGCCGGATCGCCGAGCGCGGCCACTGCGCCGTCATGAATTTTCTGGATGATGTCGGGCGGCGTCTTGGCCGGCACGAACAGGGCCTGCCATGACATCACCTCGTAGCCCGGCAGGGCCGCTTCCGCCATGGTCGGCACGTCGGGTGCGGCCGCATCCCGTTTGGGCCCGGTCACCGCGAGCGCGCGCAACTGGCCCGCCCGCACGTTCTCGAGCAGCGAGCCGCTGCCGAAATAGACGTCCACGCGCCCGGAAATGAGATCGTTGAGCACCGGGCCCGCGCCGCGATAGGGCACGTGAGTCATCTCGAGCCCGGCCATCCGCTTGAACAGCTCTCCGGAGAGATGCGGCGCGCTGCCGGTGCCGGGCGATGCGAGCGTGAGCTTGCCCGGATTGGCCTTTCCATGGGCGATGAACTCCTTCACCGTTTTCGCAGGCGAGGAGTTCGGCACGAACATGTAGAACGGGAAGTCGAAGAGATGCGAGACCGGCGCAAGGTCGGTGAGCGGATCGTAGCCGAGCGTCCGGTAAAGACTGGGACCGACCGCCAGCGAGGAGGTGGCGTAGAGGATCGTGTAGCCGTCGGGATCGGACTTGGCGACCAGGTCGGCTGCGATGTTGGTGCCGCCGCCCGGCTTGTTCTCGATCACGACCTGCTGGCCCCACATTCGCGACAGCGGATCGGCGACGAGGCGGGCGGCGACGTCGGTCGGTCCGCCCGGCGCCAGCGGCACGATCAGGCGCACGAAGCGGTTCGGCCAGGTCTGCGCCTGCGCGCGGCCGAACAGGCCGGACGCAAGCGCGGCGGTCGACACTGCGATCAGATTGCGGCGGGTAATCATGGCGTCTCTCCCGTGGTCATCGGTTCATTCGCGTGCGGAAATCCCGGCCTGCTTGATGACCGGGCCCCATTTGTCCATCTCGGACCGGAGGTGGGCGGCAAGCGCTTCGGGAGTCGAGCTTTTCGGCGCCACGCCGAGCCGCTCGATCCGGTCCATGATCGCGGGCTCGGCAAGGATCCTTGCGGTGCCGGCTTGGATCTTGCGGACGATATCGGACGGCGTGCGGGCCGGCACGAAGAACGCAAACCAGGACGACACGTCGAAGCCCGGCACGTCCGGATTCGGAAATCGTCGGCAGTTCGGGAGCGGTGCGGAATCGCTCCGCCGTCGTCACCGCCAGCCCGCGCAACTGCCCGCCCCGCACCAGCGGCAGCGCGGTGCCGATGGTGTTGAACATGACGTCGACGCGGCCGGGAATGAGGTCGTTCACCGCCGGCCCGCCGCCGCGATAGGGCAC
Source organism: uncultured Alphaproteobacteria bacterium (assembly GCA_963755305.1). Taxonomy (GTDB): domain Bacteria; phylum Pseudomonadota; class Alphaproteobacteria; order Rhizobiales; family Xanthobacteraceae; genus VAZQ01. The sequence goes on from CAVWJL010000004.1 coordinate 603,418, forward strand.
ATGGGTCATCTCGATCCCGGCCGAGCGCTTGAACAATTCGCCGGACAGGTGGACCGACGTGCCGTTGCCTGACGACGCGAAGGTGATCTTGCCGCGGTTTGCCTTGGCGTGCGCGATGAACTCCATCACCGACTTCGCCGGCGAGGAATTGGGGACCGTCATCACGTTCGGGTAGGTGCAAATGAGCGACACCGGCGCCAGGTCGGCGACCGGATCGTAGCTGAGCGCGCCGAACAGGAAGCGGTTCACCGCCAGCGGCAGCGAGGCGATCAGGATGGTGTAGCCGTCGGGTTCGGCGCGCGCGACGGCCTCGATGGCCGATATTGCTCGCGCCGCCGCCCCGGTTCTCGACCACCATCTGCTGGCCCCAGATTTCCGAGAGCCGGTAGGCGACGATGCGGGCGATCGCGTCGGTGCTGCCGCCGGGCGCAAACGGCACGATGATGCGCACGTTGCGGCCGGGCCATTCCTGCGCCGCCGCCGCGCCGGGCAGCGCCAGCGTCGCCGCGACGCCGGCCAGCGCGATGGCTTTGCGGCGGCTGATCACGGCTCACTCCTTGGCGCTGATGCCGGCCGCCTTGATGACCGGCGCCCATTTTTCCATCTCGGCCTTGAGGTGCGCCCCGAGCGCCTCCGGCGTCGAGCCGACCGGGATCAGCGCCTGTTGATCGAGCTTGGCACTGATCGCCGGCTCGGCCAGCACCGCGACCGTGTCGGCGTGCATCTTGCGGACGATGTCCGGCGGCGTCTTGGCCGGCACGAAGAACGCAAACCACGACGACGTGTCGTAGCCCGGCACGCCCGCCTCCGCGATGGTCGGAACGTCCGGCGCCTGCTTGACGCGCTCGGCCGTGGTCACCCCGAGCGCGCGCAGCTTGCCGCCTTGCACCAGCGGCAGGCCCGACGCCATGACCGCGAAGGTGCAATCGACCCGCCCCGCAATCAGGTCGGTGTAGGCGGGCGAGGCGCCGCGGTAGGGCACGTGCGTGAGATCGACCTTGGCCAGATACTTGAACAGTTCCGCGCTCATGTGCGGCGAGCTGCCGTGGCCGGGCGACGCATAGGTGAGCTTGCCGGGGTTCTTCCTGGCTTCGGCGAGCAGGTCGGCCACCGAATTGAACGGCGACGACGTCGGCACCACCAGAAGATTGGGAAAAGAGCAAAGCAGCGTGACCGGAGCGAAATCGGCGACCGGGTCGTAATTGATCGACGCGAACAGGTACTTGTTCACCGCGAGCCCGGCCGCCGTGATGTACATGGTGTAGCCGTCGGGCGCCGAGCGCGCGACGAATTCCGACGCGATGTTGCCGCCGGCGCCGGGCTTGTTCTCGACCACCAGCTGCTGGCCCCATTTCTCCGAGAGTCTCGCGCCGACGATGCGCGCGAGTCCGTCGATGCCGCCGCCCGGCGTGAACGGCACGATGACCTTGACGAACCGGTTCGGCCAGGACTGCGCCAGCGCGGGGCGCGCGACAGCGCCGATTGCGGATGCGGCGGCAAGCGCGGCGAGGTGGCGGCGGGTTATCATCTCGGGCTCCGATCCTGCTTGGCCGTTTGGCGGCGGGCGTTTCGTCATTCGCGAATGCTGATCTTGTTGTCCCTGATGACCGGGCCCCATTTCTCGATGTCGGCCTTCACCTGCGCGGCCAGCGTGGCCGGGGTGGAGGCGACCACGACCACGCCCATGTCCTCGAGCTTTCGCCGGGTGGCCGGCTCGGTCAGCGCGGCGACCGTATCGGCGTGAATCCGATTGACGATCTCGGCCGGAGTCTTGGCCGGCACGAACAGCGCAATCCACGACGACAATTCCATCCCGCGAACGCCGGATTCGGTCAGCGTCGGTACCTCCGGCAGCACCGCCGTGCGCTCCCGCGTCGCCACCGCGAGCGCGCGGATCTTGCCGGACCTGACCAGCGGCAGGCTCGAGGTGATGAGATTGAACATCACGTTGACGCGCCCGGGGATGAGGTCGTTGAAGGCCGGCGCCGCGCCGCGATAGGGGATGTGCGTCATCTCGATCCCGGTGATGCGCTTGAACAGCTCGCCCGCGAGATGCAGCGACGACCCGTGGCCGCCGGAGGCATAGGCGATCTTGCCGGGGTTGGCCTTGGCGTAGGCAATGAACTCCTGAACGGAGTGGGCGGGCGAGGAGGCCGGTACCACCATGATGTTGGGGTAGTGCCCGATCAGGGAGACCGGGGCGAAGTCGGCGACCGCATCGTAGGTCGGCGACGAAGCCAGCAGGGGCGCTACCGCCAGGCTCGACGGCGGGACAAAGATGGTGTGGCCGTCGGGCTCGGAGCGCGCGACCACCTCCGCGCCGATGCTGACATTGCCGGTGCGGTTCTCGACCACGGCCTGCTGGCGCCAAATCTCCCCGAGCCGGCCGGCGACGACGCGGGCGACCGCGTCGATGCTGCCGCCGGCCGCGATCGGGCAGATGAAGCGCACGGGACGGTTCGGCCAGTTCTGCGCAGGCTGCGCCGTGGCGTCGCGCGCGATGACGGGCGCCAGCACAGTCGCCGCAACCGTGCCGGCGAACCGGCGGCGGGTGAGCATAGCGGTCCTCCCGGTTGTCGCCTCGCGTGCCGGCGACGGCGCGGCCGTTGGTGCGGCCGTCTGCTTGGATTTCAGGCTACTCCGCCCGCAAGCGCCCCACAATGCGGCCGGGCGATGCATGACCGGGACCGATCGACCGGGAGCTTCCGGAGCATGGCCGCATCGACCGACGTGCTTGACGGGCCCGGCCGTCCGCGCAAAAGGAAGGCCGCACGAGGCCCGCGATGACCGTTCAAGCCAAGCCCTCCAAGCTGATCAAAGGCGCGACCGGCGACTGGGAAGTCGTCATCGGCCTGGAGGTGCACGCCCAGGTGACCTCGCAGTCCAAGCTCTTCTCCGGCGCCTCGACCGCGTTCGGCGGCGAGCCCAACTCGCACGTCTCGCTGGTCGACGCCGCGATGCCCGGCATGCTGCCGGTGATCAATGCCGAATGCATCCGGCAGGCGGTGCGCACCGGCCTCGGCCTCAAGGCCAGGATCAACCTCAAATCGGTGTTCGACCGGAAGAACTATTTCTATCCCGACCTGCCGCAGGGCTATCAGATCAGCCAGTACAAATCGCCCATCGTCGGCGAGGGCGAGGTCGTGGTCGATGTGCCGGAAGGGGAGACCGTCACCGTCGGCATCGAGCGGGTGCATCTGGAGCAGGACGCCGGCAAATCGCTGCACGACCAGCATCAAACCATGTCGTTCCTCGACCTCAACCGGTCCGGCGTTGCGCTGATGGAGATCGTCTCCAAGCCCGATCTGCGCTCGGCGGAGGATGCCAAGGCCTACGTCACCAAGCTGCGCTCGATCCTGCGCTACCTCGGCACCTGCGACGGCGACATGGAGAAGGGCAGCCTGCGCGCTGACGTGAACGTGTCGGTGCGCCGGCCGGGCGAGGGGCTCGGCACCCGCTGCGAGATCAAGAACGTCAACTCGATCCGTTTCATCGGCCAGGCGATCGAGCACGAGGCGCGCCGCCAGGTCGAAATCCTGGAGGACGGCGGCCGGATCGAACAGGAGACCCGCCTGTTCGACGCGAACAAGGGCGTCACGCGCTCCATGCGCAGCAAGGAGGAGGCACACGACTACCGCTACTTCCCCGATCCCGATCTGTTGCCGCTCGAAATCACGCAGGCCGAGGTCGACGAGCTTGCGGCGCATCTGCCGGAGCTGCCGGACGAGAAGAAGGCACGCTTTGCGCGCGACTACGCCCTCTCGGCCTATGACGCCGGCGTGCTGACCGGCGAACGGGAGGCCGCCGATTTCTTTGAGGCGGTGGCATTGAAGCCCGATGGAACGCGGCGCGACGCCAAGGCGGCCGCCAACTGGGTGATCAACGAGCTCGCCGGCCGCCTCAATAAAGAGGGTCAGGACATTTCGGCCTCGCCGGTGTCGGCCAAGCAGCTCGGTGCGGTCCTCGACCTGATCGCGGCCGGCACGATTTCCGGCAAGATTGCCAAGGACTTGTTCGAAATTCTCTGGACCGAAGGCGGCGACCCCGAGGCCATCGTCGCGGCGCGCGGGATGAAGCAGGTGACCGACCTCTCGGCGATCGAGCAGGTGGTCGACGACATCATCGCCAAGAACCCCGACAAGGTGGAACAGGCCAAGGCCAAGCCGACCATGATCGGCTGGTTCGTCGGCCAGGCGATGAAGGCGTCGGGCGGCAAGGCCAACCCGCAGGCGGTGAACGACCTGCTCAAACGCAAGCTCGGACTCTGACCGCGATCGCACGACGCCATGCGTGCGATCGCCGTGCGTCGCTTCCCGCCGTTCCATTTCTTTCTGGTGCCTCGCTGCTGCATCGCCCGCGCCGCAAAATTCCGCGCGCGAACATGCGCGGCGAACTGAAAAACAATGTCGGCAGGGCCCGCGCGCGCGAATCAGTTTGGGCCGATTCGCTCGATTCAGAGTCAGAATTCGCGCGTCCGGAGCGGATTTGCGGACCTTCTGCACCAAAATTTTTTGCACATGCTGAACGATACGTTTCGGCTGCATTCGCAGCCTTATTCCGGCGTGTTCGCGCGCAGCGCGCAGGCGTAAATCGTTGCGAGCGACAAAACATCGCGCGTTGTCGGAAACCCATATTTCATCGATGTTTTTGCGATGTGCGTGAAAAATCCGCGTGCTCGGCAGCGCCGCGTCCGCGACGCGAACGATCATGCGTTCGCATGCGCGCATTCATGCGCAACATCTGGTGTCGATTCGGGTGCAAACACGCTCCATCATGCGAAAATGCTTTAATTTTTCTCTTGCTGGTGTAATCGGAATGCAGTGTTCGCGATTCCCGCGGGCACTCATATGACTACGCCACTCACTCATAACTGGAGGGCAGCATGGCGAAGAAGCGAAAGACGAAGACGAAATCGGCGGCGAAAAAGGGCGCAAGGAAGACCAAGCGCCGGAAGAAGAAGTAAGCACGCGCTGGTTTCTCAGTCTTCGACTTCGAACGACGTCGATGACTGCGTCAAACGGGCCGGCGGGAATCGGAGTGCGGTGAGCGCATCGCGATCGCCCTTCGATCACGCCGGTCTCGGTCGACGACAGAGGGCGTCGGCGAGAGCGAGGTTCGAACTTCACCGCCAGGTCCGAAAGGGCAGGGGCGGTGAAGAGGAGGGTCGGAGAAAATCCGGTCTTCGCCGTTGGCAGCAGTCGCTGCCTCCGGACTCGGGCTTCGGGCATCTCGCCGACGCCCTCGGTGCGTCCGGGGCTCAACCTCCGCGCACGGCCGTTCTTAAAGGCCCAACGTAGGTTCTCGCGATATTCTGAAGGTTGCGGGCCGCCGAAATCAATTCGGCTTACGGCCGTGCTTCTCGCACCAATCGCGCCAGATCGTGCGGTACAGGGCCTCGACCGCACGCGCATAGCGTGAGGGATCGCCGAATTCGCTGCTTACGATGCGTCGGCGCAGCACCGTGCGCAGTTGGGCGAGAGCCGCGAGGTCGCGCGCCTTGGCCACCGCCAGTTCCACGTAGGCGCGCAAGTCCTGCGCGATGTAATCCTCAAGCCCGGCGGCCGTCAGTCGTTGGGATTGAGCATCACCGCGCCGCAAGTCGCGGATCGCCTCCTCCGGACGCGCGAGATCGCTGAACGTGGTTCCCCGGTGATAAAGCAGGTCCGCGTCGCGCGGATCGGCCTCGATCAGGCGGCCGAATTCGGCCAGGGCTTCGGTGCAACGGCCGACTTGCTTGAGGGCGATGGCGCGGTTCTTGCGGGCCCGCATGTCGTTCGGCCGGGCGGCCAGAATGACGTTATAGTTCTTGATCGCTTGCTCGTGACGCCCGAGGAGTGACAGGCAGTTGCCGCGATTGTTGAGCGCGTCCAGATTTCCCGGTGTTTTCGCCAGGATCTTGTCGTAGCACTTGATCGCTTCCTGGTACTGCGCCTTCGATGCCAGCGCATTTGCGCGCGTCATCAGTGTGGCGGTGCGATCAGTTTGCGGGCGTGCTGGAAATGCCATGGGAGCCGACCGTGCGCGCTGGGCACGAAACCAGCCTAACGTCGCCGCCGCGTTAGTTCCAGGACGGGCGGCCGGCGCGGCGGATCCGAGACGATGCCGCCGAATGGAGGCTTGCGATGACCCGAGCTGCGACGATGCGGCGCGTGACGGCCAAAAGCGCGTCCGAGCGGAAGCCGAAATGCGGGAAAATCGGGCGCGCACCGGTGGCGCGCAGAAAAAAGCCGATCGACCTCTATTACTGGCCGACCCCGAACGGCTTCAAGGTCTCGATCATGCTGGAGGAGTGCCGGCTCCCCTACACCATGATCCCGGTGAACATCGCGCGCGGCGACCAGTTCAAGCCGGAGTTTCTGGCGATCTCGCCCAACAACCGCATGCCGGCGATCGTCGACCACGACGGTCCGGGCGGCAGGCCGATCTCGGTGTTCGAGTCGGGCGCGATCCTGCAATATCTCGGGCGCAAGACCGGCAGGTTCTATCCGGCGGACGAGCGCTCCCGGGTCGAAGTCGACCAGTGGCTGTTCTGGCAGATGGCCAATCTCGGCCCGAAAGCGGGGGAGGCGAACCATTTCCGCAACTATGCGCCGGTGCGGCAGGATTACGCCATCGAGCGCTTCGGCAACGAGATGAACCGCATCTACGGCGTCATGGAGCGGCGGTTGGCGGACCGGCGGTTCCTGGCCGGCCGCTATTCGATCGCCGACATGGCGTGCGTGGGGTGGGTGCGCCTGTTCGCGCGCCGCGGCGAGACTCGAGGACTTTCCCAACCTCACGCGCTGGCTCGCCACGCTGCTGGCGCGGCGCGGGGTCGATCGCGGGATCCATCTGCGGGTCGAGGAGGCCTCGCAGGTCGACGTCCGGGATCCGAAGGTGCGCGCGGTTCTGTTCGGCCAGCATGCGCGCCGAGGGCCGCAGGACGGCTAAGGCGGCGATCGGACTCTTGGTTATCGCCGCTCAAACGGCGATGGTTAGCGGTTATCCGCGCTTGGGGAATTATCGCGGCGGCACGGCCATTTGCGTGCTTAACGCGCGGTAGCGGCGTGCCGGCGCCGCACCGCGTTCAGAGATGATTCATCGCGACGCTTAAAACACCATTCAAATTTATTGCCGATAGTCACCGCGCTCGGTCGGGGGACTGGGCGTGCACAGGGCGCGTTCGGGCGAAGCGCAAAGCCACTCGCCGGAAAGCGCCGCAACGTCAATGAGGCCTGCGCGAAGTTCGCTTGTGACGAACGCGCGCGGACAGGGGAGGCCGGCATGGCTCGATTTGAGATCGCCGACGTCGCTTGCGCGGCGCTCGGCGAGGCGCCCGCGGGCGCCGACACGTTCTTCGAACTCGGCATGATGTATTCGGTCGGACGCAGCGTTCCGGTCGACTACGTCAGCGCCCACAAGTGGTTCAATCTGGCGGCGATGCGCGGCAACGCGGACGCGGTCAGGCTGCGCCGCGAGGTCGCCGAGCAGATGTCGGCGGCCGAAGTCGCCGAAGCCCAGCGCGCGGCGCGCTCCTGGCTGCGGGCGGGCTGACCGCCGCATCCGCGACGGTCGTCGATGTGCGGTCACTGCCTGGCCTCATTGGCCAGGCGGCGGGCGGGGCGTGGCTCCCTTGTCACCGCACAAGTCAATTTTTAGGATTGGCAGAGCTCCGAGGGGTGACCGGATGGCCGAATGGCTGTAGTCGGTAGCGCCACCCTGGACAACGCGTAGACATCCGCCACCAGCCCCCACATGGCACACCCGCCCGCCAACCCCGTCCAGGAGCTGATGGCGCTGCACAATGCGGGGAATTTTGCCGAGATGGAGCGGCGTGGGCGTGCCTTCCTGCGTGCAGCGCCGGCGTCGCCTTTTCTGCTCGAGCTGCTCGGCATCGCGTTGGTGATGCAAGGACGGCATCAGGAAGCATTGCCGCTGTTGCAGCAGGCGGTGCAGATCCGGCCGGACGAACCGCAATTCTGGGAGAATCTCGCCTTATGCCAGCGGCAGCTCAATCAATTCGAGGATGCTGCCAACGGACTCAAACGATCCTTGGCGCTTCGGCCGCGATCGGTCGAGACCTTGAATGCGCTTGCCAGCATTTTGCGCTCTATGGGTCGATTGGGCGAAGCCCGGGCGACATTCGAACTGGCGCTGTCCATTGCGCCAGACCATGTGGCCAGCAACGTCAATCTCGCCAAGATACTGATCGACGAACGCCGAAATCCTGAGGCGGAACAAAGTCTTGCGCGCGCGATGGCGGCGCTGAAGCGTGCCCAGACCGGGTTTTCGATCGGCACCCTTGCCGTGTGGGACATCGTTGCGAGTGTTCTGCAAGGACTTGGGCGAGTAGCCGAGGCCAACGACATCTATAAAAAGTGTTGCTCCGTCGAGTTGACGCCGATCCGCGCGCTTGCCGCCATCCTTCCAGCCCGGCGAACTTGTGACTGGAATTTTTCCGCCTCGCTCGAGCCGCTCGCGTTGGGGGCGATCCGGTCAGGGTCGGAGGATGCGGTACTCGGCTTCGCGTCGCTGCTCTTTCTGCCCGATGCAACGCCGGCGGAGCAACTTTCGTTGGCAAGAAGTTATGCGCGAACCTTCTCGATCGGAAAGACGACGGCGCTGCGGCGCACGCCGCCCAGCCGGCAAGGACGCGTCCGGATCGGCTATTTGTCCAACGAGTTTTGCAATCACCCGGTCGGATATGTCCTTGCAGACGTAATCGAGGCGCACGATCGCCGCCAATTCGAAATCGTAGCCTTCGACTATTCCGCGCCGTCGCCTCAGGACGACAAGTATCGCCGGCGATTCCAGCAGGCATTTGATGCCATGGATTCGATCTACGATCTGTCCGATGCACACGCAGCCCAGTTCATCGCCGACCGGGGTATTGATGTCATCGTCGACCTCAAGGGATGGACCACAGGAGACAGGGCGGGCGTGTTGATACCGCGACCCGCCCCTCTTCAAGTGCAATGGCTTGGTTACCCGGGGACGACGGGGGCGCCCTGGATCGACTACCTCGTCGCCGATTCCTTGCTCATACCGGAGGGCAAGGAGGACGGCTTTTCCGAAAAGATCATTAGACTGCCGGATAATAGCATCCCGTACGAACGCCACGAGCACATCCAACGCCGGTCCCGCGCGGATTCTGGCTTGCCGGAAGATGCATTCGTCTTCTGCTCCTTTAACCAGGCCGTGAAAATCACCCCGGAGATATTTGCCATCTGGATGAAGCTGCTTGGGACGACGGAAGGCTCTGTCTTATGGCTCCAGCGTGCGCCGGCGGACACGGTGAAGCATATTCTCGGCCGCGCCCAGGAACTCGGAATCGAGCCGGAACGTATCATCTTCGCGCCGTTCGAACCCGAACGCGACCAACACTTGGGACGGATCGGAAATGCAGACTTGGCGCTCGATTGTTTTCCGTATGGATCGCATGTGACGGCTGGCGACGCACTGGCTGCTGGCGTGCCCCTCGTGGCCTTGATGGGCGACACGCTGATATCGCGCGGTTCTGCCAGTGTGCTTGCAGCTGCGGGCTTGCCGGAGCTGATTACCGTTTCGCTCGACGGCTATTTCGCGCTTGCGAATCGGCTGGCACATGATCGCGCGGCTTTGGCAGAGCTGAAGGCAAGGCTGCTTGATGGAGAGCGGGTCATTCCATTGTTCGACACGCAAGGCTTCACGCGCAGCCTGGAGGCGGGTTTTGTGACGATCTACGAGCGTCATATTGCCGGTCTGGCGCCGGACCACGTCACTGTGCCGGTGCGGTAGCGCGCCACCTGCGACAGCGCGATTCCGGCCATATGCCTCGGTACGGCTGGCTCAATCCTCGCCGCTTGTCTCGATTCTTGTCAAAATCACGAGAGTGGCGCATATCCAGCGTACGGAGAGGTGGCCGAGTGGCTGAAGGCGGCGGTTTGCTAAACCGTTATACGGTCTAAAGCCGTATCATGGGTTCGAATCCCATCCTCTCCGCCAGCAACATTGCCAGTGCTTGCTTGTGAATTGAGCGCGCGCATCCGAGGCGGCGCGGAAGCAAGCATGACAACGGCAGCCTTCCGTGCCGAACGAAAAACAAAAAATTTGGGTGAATCACCTGCAGCCGATTCCTGATCGGGAGTGCCCATCGGCAGGCTCGCAATCTCGACCGTGGCGCGCGAAGTTCATTGGCAGCCGAGATAAAAGGTGATTTCCAACGGCTCCAATTCGACGCGCAGGCGAGAATTATTATCTTATCATTTCAATGGTTAAGGCGGATAATTTGAGGTCCTGAAGAAGATACCCGCGGGCCGTTTTCACGTGCGTGTTTTTTGAGCAACACCCATCTGGAAACTGCGTTTGGGGATGTTCAAAAGGCCTCTTCATCGTTGCGTGTGCAAGCATGCTGGTCAATTGTGAGGGCGCGACGGAGGGGGGCACCCCATGTCGCTCCTTCCGGTCTACCGGAGCCTAGGGGAGAAACAAGGCGCCGGTGGTTCGGGGGTAGGGGGATCAAGGGGACCTTCTAGGGTGAGCAGCGCCCGGCGGAGTTCAATCCCTCCCACGACAACAAATGGAGGTTGAGATGAAGATGGTGAAAAGTCTTCTCCTCGGGACCGCCGCGGGAGTGCTTGCGGTTTCTGGGGCGCAGGCCGCCGACATGGTGGTCAAGGCGAAGCCGGTCTTGTACGTCAAGATCTGCAGCCTGTACGGGGATGGCTTCTACTACATCCCGGGCACCGACACCTGCATCAAGATCGGCGGGTACTATCGAATCCAGACGGAATACGGGCGCCGGCTCCAGCGGTCAGGCCGTACGGTTCGCAGTCGAACGTGGCCCTCGGACGCTTCACGCGCGATCCGACAGCGACGACGTCAACTACACCAGCCGCGCCGTGGTCAGCTTCGACGTGCGCAACCAGACCGAATACGGCACCCTGCGCAGCTACATCCGTGCCGGCTGGAGCGTCAGCACGCCGGCCGTCACCAATGCTGGTACGGGTGGCGCCAATGCCTACTGGGATCGCGCCTTCATCCAGTTCGCCGGCTTCACCGTGGGTCGTGCACAGTCGTTCTTCGACCTGTTCACCTACGGCGGCCAGTGGACCTATCTCAACTCGCGTACCCAAAACGATACCGGTGCGTCCGGCGCCACCGTTTGGGCCTACACGGTCAACTTCGGCAACGGCTTCACGATGACCGGATCTTTGGAAGATCCAGTCCACCGCCGGGGTCCCGTGCTAGATAACACCCTCGCCGGGTTTTTCGCGGTTGGCGCGGCGCCCGTGGGTGACAACGCGTTCGGGGGCCAGGCGGCCACTCTCAACGGCTTCCGGGTACCGGACGTCGTCCTGAATGCCCGTATCGATCAGGCCTGGGGCTATGTCGGCGCGAGCGTTGCCGTACACGACGCCAGCGGCGCCTACTACCAGACGGGCAACAACGTCAACAACGGGCATCCGGCCGAGAAGTACGGCTGGGCGGCCTCGGTGGGCGGACAGTTGAACCTGCCCGGCGGCGATGGCGTGGGTATCAACATCGTCTACGCGGAAGGCGCTCCCGGCTATGCCACTAACAACACGGTCTGGCAGCTCTATAACGGCAGCAATAGCCGTGGCCTTGGCTGGCTCGCGGACGGCGTGTTCACCACCGGCGGCGACGTCCAGCTGACCAGAGCCTGGAGCATCAACGCCGGCTACCAGCACATCTGGGGTGCGAGGGGTACCTGGGCTGGCAGGTGGAAGACGTCGCTCTACGGCGGCTATGCCAAGATCGACTACAACGACGAGGCCACGTTCCAGATCAACCGCGGTTTTGCAGCCGGCAACTTCTGTCGGTGGTGGTCTCGGGACCATCACGCTCTCACGCCGCTGGCGGGCAACAGCTGCAACCCCGACACCGACTACTGGGTGGTGGGTTCGCGCACGCAGTTCAACCCGCATCCGCTGCTCGATATCGGCCTCGACGTCTACTATACGAAGTTCAACACGGCGTATAGTGGGCTGACCAACTTCGCTGCCAACGGCGCGCGGCCGGCTTGCGTCAACAACGCCATCAATACCTGCACCCAAGACGACCAGGGTGTATGGTCCGCTCTCATGCGCTGGCAGCGTAACTTCTATCCATGATCGCCTGATCGTGGCTCAACCTCCGACCCCCGGCGGGCAACCGCCGGGGGTTTTTCTTTTTGAAGCAACCGTCGTCGGTGGGTAGCGGATCCCCGGCGGCCCAACAAAGGCGCCGCGCATTGGTGAACCTATGGCTGATCGCGCCTGGCAAACCGATGCAGAATGGCTTCCAGTTAGCTCTTTCTCCAGTTTGTCCAAATATGATTGCAGGCTAACAAAACACAACTATAAAGAGTTGTTTGGCAAAACGAAGCCAAAATAACCAGTGTTTACCAGACTGTTAGCCTAGCGCCCCTGTGGGGTGATATCGATTTCGACGTGCCGCTCGTCACGACGATAGCGGGCTCTATTGCTGGATTCCGCTTTCAAGGAGTGGCCGGGCAGCAAGCCAACCAAAGTGGAATCGCTTGGGTAGAGCAGCGATCAGTCGAGCCGCGTCACGCGGATCTTGGTGCCCGGGCGCACCTTGGCCAGCGCCGCGACGCCGCCTTCCACGTTCGCAAAGATGTTGCAGGGGCTCGCCAGCCGGCATTCGTCGCCCTGGCTGATCGGCGTGCGGCCGAAGCCGAGCGCGATGGCGTGGCCGTCCGGCCAGTAGGCGACCTCGCCCGGCGTCACCACGGCGCGTGCGTCCGCCTCGCGCGCAACCTTCACCGGAATCTCGAAATAAACCTCCTCGCCCCAGGTCAGCGCCGACGCCTCGATCGGCAGCGCGGCGGCGATCGCGCGCGCCGTCGGGGTGTCGCGCAGCGTGGCCTCGAGCGTCAATGTGCCGAAATCGAAGCGGATGCGCGCCATGGCCGGCCTCCATCTCTTGCCGGATGTTAGAGCGGATTTTGGTTGAGTATACGCTCTCTCCGTTTGTCCCCGCACAAGCGTATAGGCGTCAACTTAAGGATTCCCGCTTGGGCGGGAATGAGCGCAAGCCCTGGATCAATTCGACGAAAGCCGGGGCATGAGTCTACAATCGTGCCGCGCGATTCAGAGGGGGGCTTGCCGATGCAGCAACTGCAATCCGCGCTGGGCATCGTCGCCATCCTCGCCTTCGCCTGGGCGATCAGCGAGGGCCGCCGGGCGGTATCCTGGAAGCAGGCGGCCGTGGGGCTGGCGGTGACCTTCGCCACCGCGCTCGTCCTGCTCAAGGTGCCGGGCGTCCAGGGCGCGTTCTCGGCCATCAACCAGGCGGTCGGCGCGATCGGCGCCGCCACCCGGGCCGGCACCTCGTTCGTGTTCGGCTATCTCGGCGGCGGCGCGCTGCCCTACGACCTCAAGGTCCCCGGCGCCGACTTCGTGCTGGCGCTGCAGGCACTGCCGGTCGTGCTGGTGATCAGCGTGCTCACCACGCTGCTGTTTTATTGGCGCGTTCTTCCTCCCATCGTGCGCGGCTTTGCCTGGCTGCTGGAGCGCACGCTCGGGGTCGGCGGGGCGGTCGGGCTCTCGACCGCCGCCAACATCTTCCTCGGCATGGTCGAGGCACCGCTGTTCATCCGGCCTTATCTCGGCTCGCTCACGCGCAGCGAGCTGTTCATCGTGATGACCGGTGGCATGGCGGGCATCGCCGGCACCGTGCTGGTGATCTACGCCACCATCCTCGGACCGCTCATCCCCGATGCCGCCGGGCACCTGGTGATCGCCTCGGTGCTGGGCGCGCCGGCCGCGATCCTGGTCAGCCTGCTCATGGTGCCGGAAACGAGCGAGAAGCGCACCGGCGGCGTGCTCACCGCCGACGGACCGATCGCCACCGGCAACATGGACGCGATCGTCAAAGGCACCGCGGCCGGCCTCGAGCTCCTGCTCAACATCTGCGCCATGCTGATCGTGCTGGTCGCCCTGGTGCACCTCGCCAATGCGATCATCGGCCTGTTGCCCGACGTCGCCCGCGCGCCGGTCACGTTGCAGCGCCTGCTCGGGGCCGTAATGGCGCCGGTGTGCTGGCTGATGGGCATCCCGTGGAGCGAGGCGGTGACCGCCGGCTCGCTGATGGGCATCAAGACCATCCTCAACGAGTTCATCGCCTATGTGGAGCTCTCGAAGCTGCCCGCAGGCGCGCTCGACCCGCGCTCGCGCACGATCATGCTCTATGCCATGTGCGGATTTGCCAATTTCGGCTCGCTCGGCATCATGATCGCGGGACTGTCCACCATGGCGCCGGAACGGCGCGACGACATCCTCTCGCTCGGGCTGAAATCGATCGTGTCGGGCACGCTCGCGACCTGCCTGATGGGCGCGATCGTGGGGGTGCTGACCTGAGCGGGCAGGGGTGCCCGTCGCGCGGATCAATGCCGCGGCGCCTCGCAGGCGGCGATGAACTTGGCGATTCGCTCGATCGTGTCCGGCTCCGCCAGCAGCGGGGCGTGGCCCTGGTCGGCCACCTCGAAGGCCTCGACCGACGACGCAGTATGCCGGGTCCGCATGGTGCGCACCGTCTCGGCGGCGAGAATGTCGGAATTGCTGCCGCGAACGACCAGGACAGGCGTGCGGGCGAGCGCGTCGAATTCCTTCCACAGCGTGGTCAGCGGCTGCTCGAGATTGATGCTGGCTAGCCCGCGGTTGAGCTTGACGTCGTAGTCGGGAACGATGCGTCCGTCCGTTTCCTTGAAGGTGCGGCGGGCGAATTCCAGCCAGTCGTGGTCGCCCAGCTTGGGAAATTGCGCCCCGAACAGCCGCCGCATGATCTCGGCCGCGTCCTGGAAGCTTCCCGGCCGCGGGAGCTTTCCGACGTAGCTCTTGATGCGCATCAGGCCCTTGGGCTCGATCACCGGGCCGATGTCGTTGAGGACGCAGCCGGCGATTGCGCCCGGTCGGGCGGTCGCCAGCAGCATGCTGAGGATGCCGCCGCGCGAGGTGCCGACGAACACCGCCTTGCCGACTTCGAGCGCTGTGATCACCGCCAGCACGTCGGACAGTTCGACGTTGAAATTGTAGTTGTCCGGGTTGCGGTCGTAGTCCGACTTGCCGCGGCCGCGCAGGTCGAGCGCCAGCACCCGCCGCCGGCGATCGCCGGTCAGCGCCGCGGCCAGCACCTCGAAGTCGGCGCCTGAGCGGGCCAGCCCCGGCAGGCACACGACCGGCATTGCGGCCGCGCTGCGCGGCCCGTAGCTGCGCACATGCAGCCTGAGGCCATCCTGGGCGGTGACAAAGGTGCTCGCCGGAGCGTCCATTCCGCAGTCCACTGCCGCGCCCGGCCCGCCGCACGGCGAGCGATGCCCTGCCCTATACAATACACGCTCGCCCGCCGCCAACGGGCGGCGAGCCTTCGCCGGCGATGGGTAGCGATCAGTGTTTCTGCGCGCCGCGGCGCAGGTCGGCCTCGATCATCAGCTTGGAGCCGCCGCCGAAGCGCACGCGATAGACCTGCATGTTCTCCATCACGCGCTGGACGTAGTTGCGGGTCTCGGAGAACGGAATGCGCTCGACCCAGTCGATCGGATCGACCTTGGGGTCGCGCGGATCGCCGTAGCGCGCGATCCATTCCTTCACGCGGCCGCGGCCGGCGTTGTAGCCGGCGAAGGTGAGGATGTAGGAGCCGCGATAGTCCTCCATCAGGTCGCCGAGCTCGGCGGCGCCGAACTGCACGTTGTAGACCGGGTCGGACAGCAGCCGCTTCTCGTTGAAGGTCTGCGTTGAACTTCTTGGCGATGTATCTGCCCGCCGCCGGCGTCACCTGCATCAGGCCCATCGCCTGCGCGCTCGAGACGATCGCGCTGATTGAAGGTGCTTTCCTGCCGGGCGATGGCGTAGACGAGAGCGGGTTCGACCGCGGGCCCGATCGCACGTGTAGTCCGGCATGCCGATGGTCGGGAAGGCGTAGTGCTCGAGCGGCAGGCCGCGCCCGAGCGCGGCCTTGCCGAGCAGCAGCATGGCGCGGGCGTCATGGTGCGCGGCCGGCGATTTCGCCGAGCGCGGCCAGCGCGGCCGACGTCGCTCGAACGGTCGCCGAGATCGGCCAGCGCGCCGGCGACCAGATCGCGCTCGCTCGACGGCGTAGAGCAGTTCGATGGCGCGCACGACTTCGAGCGGCGATCGAAGCGGCGCGTCGGGCGGCGGCGCGCAGCGCGAGGTCCTCGCGGCCGAGCCGCGCGCGGGCGATCTGGCCGTAATAGGCGGTCGGGATAGCGCGCCGCCGCCTCGTAGTGCGCGCGCGCCTCGTCCTTGCGGCCCAGCGCTTCGGCCGCGCGGCCCTGCCAGTAGCCGGCGCGCGCGAGCGTGATCGGATTGGTCGACGCCCTCGCGCGATGCGGGCGAAATGCGCCGAGCGCGGTCGCCGGATCGTTGAGGAAGCGCAGCGCGATCCAGCCGGCGGTGAACTGGCTGCTCGACGCGATAATTTTCCCGGTTCGGCAGCGCCGCGTCGCGCGCGACCCGGTAGGCGGTGCGTGGCGTCGCCGACGTCGAGCAGCTTGCGCGCGATCAGCCGGCGCTCGATCCACCATTGGTCGGTGTCGATCGCCTGCGCCGGATCGCGCGGCACCGAGAGCATCGAGCGCGGCCGCCTCGCTGGCCTTGTCGGCGCGGCGCAGCCACTGGGCGCGGCTGAAGATGTAGCCGACGTCGCGGCGCGCGTCGCGCCGGCACCGCGTCGAGCACGGCCTTGGCGTTGCCGGCCTTCTTGATCACGGCGATGCGCGCCTTGGCGATCGCAGGGGCGCTGCCGCCGACGCGCTGGGCGGCGCGCAGGCCCGCCTCGCTGTCCTCGGCATAGAGGCGCATGTCCATGCGCGCCTTGTGGTCGGCTGCGGTGAGCAGGTCGCGGAAGACGTCGAGCGCCTGAGCTTCGAGTTCGGCGCGAGAAGGTGTCGTTGCGCCAGGCCTCGCGCACCTGCGCCTGCGCGCCGGCGCGATCGCCCTGCGCGAGCAGCGCGCGCGCAAGCGCGAAGCGGCCCTTGGCGGTGAGCGGCCGCTCCTTGGCGAAGATAGCCGCGCACGGTCGGCGGGATCGAGCCGCTCCTGCCACAGCATCGCCTCGGCGCGGCGGCGCATCACGCCGATGCTCGGCCAGCTCGGATTGGCGGCGATGAAGGCGACATAGCGGGCGAACTCGACTTCGTTGTCGTCGCTGCGCAGGATCGCCCATTCGACCAGCTTGCGGGCGACCGGATCGCTGATGGTCTTCTGCGATCGCGGTCGCGCGGTCCGGATTGCCTTGCGCGCCTGCGCGATCGCCTCCTTGACCGCGGCGATGTCGACGGCCGAGGTGGCCGAAGGTTGGTGCGCGCGCGAGCGGAGCCGCTGGCGGATGCGCGGTGGCTGCCGGTCGCGGCACGCTTCGCAGCCGGAGCCACGGTGCGCCTTCGGGGCGGGGCGTTGCGCCCTTGCGCCTGGGAAACCTTCGCCGCCTGCGGCCGCGGCCTGGGCCGTGGGGTTGGCGACGCCGCCGGCCGTCTGCGGCTGGCGACCGGTCACGACCAGGAAGCCCGCCGCGGCGAGGCCCGTCGAACAGTCGCGTGGGAGCCTGAAGGATCAAGGTCTCGTTCCTGCTGCGCGGCACGTCGCTGCTTTACCGCACTTATTCAATTGATAAGATTGACGAAGCACTAATGCCGCGGGTCTGCGACCATCGGCCGCGACCGCGGCAAAAACGGCGGCGATGCGGACCCCGGGGGCTTTCATCGCAAGGGCCTTCCCGATATCGTCGCCGCGGGACGCCGCGTTCCGCCGGCCGTCCACGCGACTCAGAGGATCGTATCATGACCGCCAAGACGAGCTTCCGGGGCTCGTTCACCGCGCTCGTCACCCCGTTCAAGAACGGCTCCGCTCGACGAAAAGGCCTTTCGCGGCCTGGTCGACTGGCAGATCGCCGAAGGCACCAACGGGCTCGTGCCGGTCGGCACCACCGGCGAGAGCCCGACGCTGAGCCATGACGAGCACAAGCAGGTGGTCGAATGGTGCGTCGAGCAGGCCAAGGGCCGGGTGCCGGTGATCGCCGGCGCCGGCTCGAACTCGACCAGGGAGGCGATCGAACTGGCGCAGCATGCCGAGAAGGCCGGCGCCGACGCTGTGCTGGTCGTGACGCCCTATTACAACAAGCCGACGCAGGAAGGGCTCTACCAGCACTTCAAGGCGATCAACGACGCCATCGGCATCCCGATCATCATCTACAACATCCCGGCACGCTCGGTGATCGACATGTCGGTCGACACCATGACGCGGCTGTTCGAACTGAAGAACATCGCCGGCGTCAAGGACGCGACCGCCAACGTGGTGCGCGTGTCGCAGCAGCGCGCCGCGCATGGGCGAGGACTTCAACCAGCTCTCCGGCGAGGACGCGACCGCGCTCGGCTTCATGGCGCACGGCGGCCACGGCTGCATCTCGGTGACCGTCGAACGTGGCGCCGCGGCTGTGCGCGGAGTTCCAGGACGCCTGCCTGCAAGGGCGACTATGCCGCCGCGCTCACGCTGCAGGACAAGCTGATGCCGCTGCACACCGCGCTGTTCATCGAGACCAATCCGTCGCCGGCGAAATACGCGTTGTCGGTGCTCGGCAAGTGCGCCGACACGGTGCGGCTGCCGATGGTCCCGCTGGCCGACAAGACCAAGGCCGCCGTGCGCGAGGCGATGGTCCACGCCGGACTGATCAACTAGGGCGTGGGCGCAAGGCCGCTTAGCACATAGCGTGCCGCCCAGCGCAAGCCGCAGCGGCAGGGCGTTGCGCGTGCCGATTTGCCATCATTGACGGCACGCCCCCGTTGGCGCGAAGCTTCCGGTGCGCAACGGAGGAGATGGCCCATGCTCGAGGAATTCAAGAAATTCGCGATGCGCGGCAACGTCGTCGATCTGGCGGTCGGCGTGATCATCGGCGTCGCTTTCGGCACCATCGTGACTTCGCTGGTCGCGCGACATCATCATGCCGGTCATCGGCGCGGTCACCGGCGGGCTCGATTTCTCCAACTATTTCATCCGCTGTCGTCCAAGGTGACCGCGGACTCGCTGGTCGAGGCAAAGAAGCAAGGCGCCGTGCTGGCCTGGGGCAATTTCCTCACCGTCGTGATCAACTTCCTGATCATCGCCTGGGTGCTGTTCCTGATGATCCAAGCTGATGAACAGGCTCATGCAGAAAGAGGCGGCAAGGCACCGGCGCTGACAAAGCAGGAGACGCTGCTCACGGAAATCCGCGACCTGCTCAAGGCCGAGAAAAAATGAAAGTTGCCTGCGGTTGACGAAGCTGTCAGATGAAAAAAGAGTTGAAAAAGAGACCTCGTGATGGCCGCCAAACCGGAGCGCAAGCAGCGCGTCGTCGCCCACAACCGCAAGGCGCGCTTCAACTATGAGATCGGCGAGACCTTCGAGGCCGGCATCGCGCTCACCGGCACGGAGGTGAAGTCGCTGCGGACCAGGGCAAGGCGACGATCGCGGAATCCTATGCCGATGCCCGCGGCGGCGAGCTCTGGCTGGTCAACGCCAATATCCCGGAATACCTGCAAGGCGGCCGCTTCAACCATGCGCCCAAGCGCGCGCGCAAGCTGCTGCTGCACCGGCGCCAGATCAACAAGCTTGCCGGCGCGGTCGAGCGCGAGGGCATGACGCTCGTGCCGCTCAAGCTCTATTTCAACGAGAAGGGCCGCGCCAAGGTCGAGCTCGCGCTCGCCACGCGGCAAGAAGCTCCACGACAAGCGCGAGACCGAGAAGAAGCGCAGCTGGGAGCGCGAGCGCGGCCGGCTCATGCGCGCGAAGGGCTGATCCGGTGATCGTTTTTTCGGTCGGGCGACGCGGCTCCTGACGACCGGGCCGGCGGGCTCACGAACACGTGAATATTTTCTGCTGCGCGGCCTGCATCCCCGCAATCCCCGCCTCCGTAACTGCTCGCGCCGGCGCCACACCTGCGAGGTCGGGCCGGCGCACACGAACCATTCAACGGGAGCTACCCCATGATCAGACAGATGAAATTCATCACCTTAGCCGCCACGCTGGCGGCGGCATCGGCGTTGGCCGCAACAAGTGCCCAGGCGGCCGGCTGGATCGTCGGGCTGGTCGACGGCAAGTCGATCGTGACCATCGATCCCGCCACCCGCAAGGTGGCCTCGAAGGTCGACATCAAGGGCGCCGGAGCGATCCTCGGCATCGACGTGCGGCCGGCCGACGGCATGCTCTACGGCGTCGCCGGCGACGGCAACATCGTCACCATCGACGTGAAGACCGGCCAGGCCACGATGAAGAGCAAGCTGAGCGAGGCCTGGAAGGCGGGCGTCACCGTGACCTTCGACTTCAACCCGGTCGCCGACCGGCTGCGCCTGATGAGCTCGGAGGGCGTGAACCTGCGCGTCAATGTCGACGACGGCAAGGTCATCGTCGACGGCTCGCACAAGTTCAAGGACGGCGACGCCAATGCCGGCAAGACCCCGAAGATCGTCGCGGGCGCCTACACCAATTCGTGGAAGGGCACCAAGGCGACCACGCTCTACAACATCGACGCCGCGACCGGCGCGCTGGTGACGCAGGCACCGCCGAACGACGGCGTGCTCAACACGATCGGCTCGCTCGGCATCAAGCTCGAACGGCCCGGTGGCGTTCAACATCGTGGCACTCGGCGAAGACCGCAACGACGCCTGGCTCGCCACCGGCGGCGCGCTCTATTCGGTCGATCTCAAGACCGGCAAGGCCACCATGGTCGGCAAGATCGAGGGGCTGACCGGCACGCTGACCGACATCGCCTGGCTCGACTGACCCCAGACATCGCACTGACCAAGCCGGCTCGCGGGCAAGCCCGCGGGCCGGTTCCGTTCAGACCAAGCGGCGTGGGGCGCGGACTTAAGGGCCATCCATTGACGCGTAGCCGGCATTGGGGCAGGGGAGCGCGGCCGCCGTGCCGACCGGATCAGGAAAGGCCTTACGAAATGTCCCCGCAGCGTCGCATCGGCATGCTGATCTTTCCCCGGCTGACCCAACTCGACATGACCGGGCCCTATGAAGTCCTGGCCCGCCTGCCGAACACCGCGGTCGATCTCGTCGCACACACGCTCGACCCGGTGCAAACCGATCGCGGCATGATGATCGTCCCGACCGCGACCTATGCGACCTGCCAGCCGCTCGACGTGGTGATGGTTCCCGGCGGCCCCGGCCAGCAGGACCTCATGGAAGACGCCGCGGTGCTGGAATTTCTGCGCCAGCAGGCCAGCTCGGCGAAATACGTGACCTCGGTGTGTACGGGGTCGCTCGTCCTGGGTGCGGCCGGCCTGCTCAAGGGCAAGCGCGCGACCTGTCACTGGGCGGCGATCGAGCACCTGGCGCTGCTGGGCGCCATTCCCGTGCACGAGCGGGTCGTCGTCGACGGCAACATCGTAACCGGCGCCGGTGTCGCCTCCGGCATCGACTTCGCGCTGACGCTGGCCGCGATTCTCGAAGGCGAACAGGTGGCGCGCGAAATCCAATTGCAGATCGAGTATGATCCCGCTCCGCCGTTCAATTCGGGCTCGCCGCGCACGGCGTCGGCGGGGACGATCGAGGCGTTGCGCGCGCGGCTTGCGCCGCTCAACGAACAGCGCCGGACCGTTGCGCGGCGCGTCGGAGAGAGACTAGGCGTGCCCGCCAGGTGATTTGTCGACGAAACGGTCAGCAAGACTGGAACAGCCATGGCCCTGCCGATCACCTTCGACCATTGCGTCGTCCATGTCTCCGATTGGGCGCGTTCGAACGCGTTCTACCGCGAGGTGCTCGGCGCCGAGATCGTGGAGCGGCCGAAGGGCTTTGCCTACCGCTTCGGCGCCGCACAGCTCAACCTGCATGGGCCGGGCTTCAATCCGGCCGAAGTCGCGCGGCTGCCGGTCCAGCCGGGCAACAGCGACCTGTGCTTCGAATGGAAGGGGCCTATCGCGGACGCCGTCGCGCATTTGCGGCGCTGCCGCGTGCCGATCGAGGCCGGTCCGATGGAGCGCTTCGGCGCCAGAGGCGCGGGCACCAGCGTCTATTTCCGCGACCCGGACGGCTCGCTGCTCGAGTTCATCACCTACGGCCAGGACAACGGAGAGCGTTCATGACCACCGCGCACGATCCCAATGTGCTGCCCATCGGCATTCCGGCTCCGCAGGACGATGGCGCGGCACGCCATCTCACCGGCCTGCAGCTTCCGGCGCTCGCGCTCATGGCGACCGACGGCACGCAGGTCGACCTGTCGAGGCTCGCGGGCCGCACCGTGGTCTACATCTATCCGCGCACCGGCGTGCCCGGCCAGGATCCGCCCGACGGCTGGGACGCGATCCCCGGTGCGCGCGGCTGCACCCCGCAGTCCTGCTCGTTCCGCGACCATTTCGCCGAGCTCAAGCGGCTGGGCGTCGCCCATCTTTTCGGCTTGTCGACGCAGGACAGCGGCTATCAGCGCGAGGCGGCCGAGCGCCTGCATCTGCCGTTCCCGGTGCTGTCCGACGAACACCTCAAGCTTGCGCGCGCACTCAAGCTCCCGACCTTCTCGGTCGCCGGCATGACGCTGCTCAAGCGCATGGCGCTCGTCATCGACGACGGCGTGATCGGCAAGGTGTTCTATCCGGTCTTTCCGCCGGACAAGAACGCCGAGGAAGTGATCGGCTGGCTGCGGGCGTCGAGATGAGCGCGAGCGGCTGCAAACACTGATTGGAACATCTCGGGCGTGAGCACGCCGGTGTTGGTGTTGTAGCGCGAGCAGTGGTAGCTGCCGAACAGGGTGAGCGGCCCTATCTCGGCCGTGCGGCCATGCCCGAAGGATACAACCGATCGCTTGGCGCCGAGTGCGGTGACGACGCTTTCGTGAGCGATCCGGCCGAGCGTGACGATCGCGGCAAGCTTCGGCATCTCGGCGATGGTTGCCTGCAGAAAGCGGCGGCAGGTGGCGATCTCCGCGCCGGTCGGCTTGTTCTCGGGCGGTACGCAGCGCACCGCATTGGTGATGCGGGCGTCGAGAAGCTCCAAGCCCGTCGTCGGGACGCGCCTGGTAGTCGCCGCGGGCGAAACCGAATTGTGTGAGCGTGTCGTAGAGCAGATCGCCGGCATAGTCGCCGGTGAAGGGCCGTCCGGTGCGGTTGGCGCCTCGCAGGCCGGGCGCCAGCCCCACGATGAGAAGCCGCGCGTCGAGCGGGCCGAAGGACGCGACCGGTGCATTGAACCAGTTCGGCTCGCGGCCGCGCCAATCCTCGCGGAAGGTCTTGAGACGCGGGCAAAGCGGGCAGTCGCGGCCCGGTTTACCGGACGCGACGGCCATCGATTTAATCGTCGAACTCGTCGTCCGCGTCGGCGCCCGCGCCGGCACGTTGCGGGGTGGTGCTGCGCTGGAGGAATTGCGGTGTGTGGCGCTCGCGCGGTTCGCGCGCCTCGCGCGCCGCGCGTTCGGCCGGATCGCGGCCGATCTTGCTCTGCAGCTCCACGATGTCGAGGAAGATGTCGGCCTGGCGGCGCAGTTCGTCGGCCACCATGGGCGGCTGCGTCGAGATCGTGGACACCACGGTCACGCGCACCCCACGCCGCTGCACCGCTTCGACCAGGGAGCGGAAGTCGCCGTCGCCGGAGAACAGCACCATGTGGTCGATCGAGCTGGCGATCTCCATGGCATCGACGGCAAGCTCGATGTCCATGTTGCCCTTGACCTTGCGGCGTCCGGTCTGGTCGACGAATTCCTTGGTCGCCTTGGTGACGACGGCATAGCCGTTGTAGTCGAGCCAGTCGATCAGCGGCCGAATCGAGGAATATTCCTGGTCCTCGATCACCGCGGTGTAATAGAACGCTCGCAACAGGTACCCCCGCGAGTGAAACTCGCGCAGCAACCGTTTGTAATCGATGTCGAAACCAAGCGCCTTCGCGGTGGCGTAGAGGTTGGCGCCGTCAATGAACAGGGCGATCTTTTCCGTCTGATTCTGCATGGTGGCTCTCGTCTCAAATCATCGAAAATGCCGATCCTGGCGTGCGAAAGGCGGCGGGACCGCCCATCAGTGCCTTCGAATCGTCGCCTAGCGGGAACGATCGGTCACGTGTGGCTCAATGGTGAATGCACGTAAGCCGCTTTAATCCAATAGTATAATCGTGTCGGTTCCGTCAGGCGGTTCCTGGCCGTTGCTAACAGAAGCCCAGGGTCCCGCCAAGGATAAACTGACGCGACAAATTCACCTTGCACTTTTGAAGTCAGATGGCTACCTAACCACAACTTTTCAGCAATAGTTCCATTGCAGGAGCAAGGCGCCCATGGCCCGTGTCACGGTGGAAGACTGTATCGACAAGGTTGAGAACCGGTTCGATCTTGTGCTGCTCGCGAGCCACCGGGCCAGAATGATTTCGTCCGGCTCCCAGATCACGGTCGATCGCGACAACGACAAGAACCCGGTCGTGGCCTTGCGGGAGATCGCCGAGACGACGGTGTCGCCCGACGACCTCAAGGAGGAACTGGTCCACTCGCTGCAGAAATATGTCGAGGTCGACGAGCCCGAGCCGGAGAGCCCGCCGCTGGTGGGCGGCGCTGCCGGCGCCACCGTCGATGCCGACGACACCGAGGTCACCGCCGATCGCATGACCGAGGAGGAATTACTCAAGGGGCTCGAAGGGCTTACCCCGCCCGAAGAGCAGCCCGAAGAGGAAGAATAAGCGGCCCACGCTTAGCGGACTTTGGAAGCGGCCCGGCGTTGCGCCGGGCCGTTCGCGTTGTATGATGCGGTTGGGTCGCGCGCGGTGGATTGCGATGAAGCGGATCGTTGGCCTTGTTTCCGGTCTCGCCGCGTTGGTGCTCGCCGCCACGAGCGCGGCGCAACCTGGGCCGGCCTATCCCACAAAGCCCGTCCGCGTGATCGTACCGTTCCCGCCCGGTGGTCCGACCGACACGGTCGGTCGTCTGCTGGCGCAGAAGCTCGGCGAAGGATTGAAGGCCACGTTTTACGTGGAGAACCTTCCCGGTGCCGGCGGCCAACTTGGGCTCACGGCGGCGTCCAACGCGACCCCTGACGGCTACAGCATCGTCATCGTTACCCCGGACGTCGTCGTCACGCCTCTCGTCAAGAGCAAGGTTGCCTTCGACACCTTCAAGAGCTTCATGCCGGTCAGCCTGGTGGCGACCGCGCCCGAATTGATCTCGGTCCATCCTTCGGTGCCGGCGAAGAACATCCAGGAGTTGTTCGTGCTCATGAGGGCGAGCCCGGGCAAATACAACTATGCGACGCCGGGCTACGGCACGCCGCCGCACCTGTCGGGCGAGCGGCTCTATCGGCTCAGCCAGAAGCTTGACGTGGTGCACGTCCCGTTCCAGGGCGCGGCGCCGGCGGTTGCCTCCACCGTCGCCGGGCACACCCTCATTTGCCACATGAACATCGGCGCGCTCTCTCCGTCCATCAAGGCCGGCACATTGCGCGGTATTGCGATCGCTACCGGCGCGCGGTCTGCGGTGCTGCCCGACGTGCCCACGCTCGATGAATCCGGGGTGCCGGAGCATCGCTCCGAATTCATCGTCGGCGTGATGGTGCCGGCCGGGACGCCCGACGCCATTGTCGAACTCCTGCATCGGCATGTCGCGCAGATCGTGAAGGCGCCCGACGTAGCCGGGCGCCTGGCGGCACTCGGATACGAGCCGGTCGGCAACACGCCCGCCGAGTTTGCTGCCAAGCTCAGGGCGGATCACGCCGCCTGGAGCAAGGTCGTGCGCGACGCGCATATCAAGGCCGATTGATCGCCCGCCGGCCTCGACGGGCGGAGGGCCGCGCAGGTTTGGCAAACCATGCCCGCAGCGTCTTGTGGCGTCCGGCAGCGGCCATGATATCTTTACGTATGGGCGCGACCGGGTGTCGCGGCCGCCGCAAGGAAGATCATGGCGCGCTCCTCCTCCGACCTGCCGCGCATGCAGAACCAGTCCCGTGCTCGCGCCCCGCTGGCGAGCAGCCTTAATATCGTCTCGCAAGTATTTGAAAAAGCAAAAAAATCACAGGATCAGCCCAAGCCGCCCATGATGCGGCAATATGATCTGATCGAGCGCGTGAAGCGCTACAATCCCAACACCAGCGAGCCGCTGCTCAACCGCGCCTATGTCTATGCCATGAAGGCGCACGGCGAGCAGAAACGCGCCTCCGGCGACCCCTATTTCTCCCACCCGCTCGAAGTAGCGGCGATCCTGACCGACCTCAAGCTCGACGACGCCACGATTGCGGCCGCTCTCCTGCACGACACCATCGAGGACACCACCACCACGCGCGCCGAAATCGATCAGATGTTCGGCTCCGACATCGGCCGGCTGGTCGAAGGCCTGACCAAGCTGAAGAAGCTCGATCTGGTCAGCAAGGAAGCCAAGCAGGCCGAGAACCTGCGCCGGCTCCTGCTCGCCATTGCCGACGACGTCCGGGTGCTGCTGGTCAAGCTCGCCGACCGCCTGCACAACATGCGCACGCTGACGCACATGCCGGTCGAGGCGCGCAAGCGTACGGCCGAGGAGACGATCGACATCTATGCGCCGCTCGCCGGGCGCATGGGCATGCACGAGATGCGCGAGGAGCTCGAGGACCTGGCGTTCCGCGAGCTCAATCCCGATGCCTACAAGGTGATGAGCGCGCGGCTCGACGCGCTGGAATCGCGGAACCTCGGCCTGGTCGCCGAGATCGAGCAGCAGCTCACCAAGAAGCTAGCCGACCGCGGGATCGAGGCGGTGGTGACGGGCCGGCGCAAACGCTCCTACTCGATCTGGCGCAAGATGGAGCGAAAGTCCGTCGGCTTCGAGCAGCTCTCCGACATCGTCGGTTTCCGCGTGGTCGTGAAGACCCTGGTCGAATGCTACCAGGCGCTCGGCATCGTGCACACGACCTGGCCGATGGTGCCGACGCGGTTCAAGGACTACATCTCCACGCCCAAGCAAAACGACTACCGCTCGATCCACACCACAGTGATCGGGCCGGGCCAGCAACGCGTCGAGCTGCAAATACGCACCAGAGAAATGCACGAGATCGCCGAATACGGCATCGCGGCGCATGCCTTCTACAAGGACGACATCGCCTCGCCGACCGAGATGCTGTCGCGCGAATCCAACGCCTATGCGTGGCTGCGGCGCACCGTCGAGTTGCTGGCCGAGGGCTCCAACCCGGAAGAGTTTCTCGAGCACACCAAGCTCGAGCTGTTCCACGACCAGGTGTTCTGCTTCACGCCGAAGGGCAAGCTCATCGCGCTGCCGCGCCGCGCCAAGGCCATCGACTTCGCCTATGCGGTGCATACCGACGTCGGCAACAGCGCGGTGGGCGCCAAGATCAACGGCAAGATCGCCCCCCTGGTCTCCGAGCTCGAGAACGGCGACGAGGTCGAGATCATCACCTCCAAGGTGCAGCTCGCTCCGCCCGCGGCCTGGGAATCCCTGGTGATGACCGGCAAGTCGCGCGCCGCCATCCGGCGCGCGACGCGCGCGGCGGTGCGCATCCAATATGCCGGGCTCGGGCGCCGCATCGTCGAGCGGCTGTGCCAGCGTGCCAAGCTCGTCTATTCGGACGAGAAGCTGCAAGGCGCGTTGCCGCGGCTCGCGCGCGCTTCGGTCGAGGACGTGTTCTCGGCCGTCGGCCGCGGCGAGCTGCGTGCCGCCGACGTGGCACGCGCGATGTACCCGGACTACAAGGAGGAACGTGCCGCCGCGATCGCGCAGCAGCCGAAGGCGGAGACTGGCTGGTTCGGGCTCAAGAAGGCGAAGGCCGTCAAGTTCAAGGTGCCGGGCGCTGGCGAGGCCGGCGCGGCGATCCCGATCCGCGGCATCAACAGCGATCTGCCGGTGCGGTTTGCGCCCAACGGCGGCGCGGTGCCGGGCGACCGCATCGTCGGCATCCTCACGCCGGGGGAGGGCATCACCATCTACCCGATCCAATCGCCGGCGCTGAAGGATTTCGAAGAGACGCCCGAACGCTGGATCGATCTGCGCTGGGACGTGGACGAGGGCCACCAGCGCTTCCCGGCCCGCGTCATGCTGCAGACCGTGAACGAGCCAGGCTCACTCGCCCAGGTCGCGCAGGTGATCGCTGAGCACGACGGCAATATCGACAACATCCGCATGACCCGCCAGTCGCCTGATTTCACCTCGATCATCATCGATCTCGAGGTCTACGACCTCAAGCATCTCAACTCGATCATCGCGCAGCTGCGGGCCAAGAACGTGGTGGCGAATGCCGAGCGGGTGGAGGCGTAGCCGCCGCATGGCGCAATCAATCCTGCGATGAGTTCGGTCAATTGACTGCCATCTCTCACCTCCGCCTCGGCGTGAACGTCGACCATGTCGCCACCATCCGCAATGCGCGCGGAGGGCGCCATCCCGACCCGGTCCGCGCAGCCAGGATCGCCATCGAAGCTGGCGCCGACGGCATCACCGCCCATCTGCGCGAGGATCGGCGCCACATCCGCGACGAGGACATGGCGCCGCCTCAAGGCCGAAATCACCAGGCCGCTCAACTTCGAGATGGCGGCGACCGACGAGATGGTGGCCATCGCGGTCAAGACCATGCCCCACGCCGCTTGTCTGGTGCCCGAAAGGCGGGAAGAGCGCACCACGGAGGGCGGCCTCGATGCGTCGGGCCAGCGCGCGCAGCTTGCGCCCGCGATTGCCAGATTGAGGGATGCGGGCATTCGCGTCTCCCTCTTCATCGCCGCGGACGGCGCCCAGATCGAGGCGGCGGTCGCACTCGGCGCGCCGGTGATCGAGATCCATACCGGCGCATGGTGCGATGCGATTGCCGAAGGCCATCCGGCGATCGCGGAAGCCGAATGGCGGCGCATTCGCGAAGGGGCTGCGCTTGCCAAGCGCCTGGGACTTGAAGTCCACGCCGGGCACGGGCTCAACTTCCAAACCGCCGAGGCGATCGCCACGTTGCCCGAAATCGCCGAGCTCAACATCGGTCATTTCCTGATCGGGGAGGCGGTCTATGGCGGGCTGGCCGATGTCGTAAAGACCATGCGCATCGCGATGGGTCGCGGCCGCGCCCGGGTGACGCCGTGATTCTGGGCATCGGCTCCGATCTCATCGACGTGCGCCGGATCGCGCGAACGATCGAGCGCCATGGCGATCGCTTCCTCGATCGCATCTTCACCGCGACCGAGCGGGCGAAGGCCGAAGGCCGCGCCCGGCGGGCCGAAACCTATGCCAAGCGTTTCGCCGCCAAGGAGGCCTGCTCCAAGGCGCTCGGCACGGGGTTTCGTCGCGGCGTGTTCTGGCGCGACATGGGGGTGGTCAATCTGCCGTCGGGACGCCCGACCATGCGGCTGACGGGCGGTGCGCTTGCGCGACTAGGCGCGATCACGCCTACGGGCTGCGAGGCGCGCATCGACGTGACGCTGACCGACGAAGGGCCGATGGCGCAGGCTCTGGTGGTGATCACAGCGGTGCCGCGCCAATCCACTTGAAGCGACTCGCGTCCGCGATGCGCCGGCACTTGGTTGGCGATGGCGATTGCCGAACCTTGCGGCAAAAGGATCCAATTTTATTGAATCGGCACACGCCTGTGCCTCAGAGCGCCCAACAACTCGACCGCTAACGCCGCGCTAACGCTATCGCCGCGCAAACACATATGCGGGCATTGCTTTCAATTTATCTTATTCATTGCCATGCATCGTGCTTGCGGCCGATTGCCGTCTGTCACTTGAAAGCCGCCATGGCAACGCATCCCTTGTTTCACTGTCTGCGAATATGGGCCGGCACGCTGTGTCGCGGCCGGCTGGCGAGCGCGATGATCATGGTTGCGCTGGTGACGGTTCCGATCGTCGGCGCAGCCGGTGCCGCCGTCGATTGCGGCCGCGCGAATTCCGTTCGAAGCGCGATGCAGGCCGCGCTCAATTCGACCGCGCTGGCGATCGGCAAGGACCACCTGGGTCTGACCTCCGGCAGCGCCAAGAACCAAGCCGCGAGCTTTTTCAAGGTGCTGTTCAACCGTGCCGAGGCGCGCAATATCGACATCACGGCGCAGCTCAACAATACGGACGGCAGCCTGACGCTGAACGGCTCGGGCCTGGTCGACACCACGTTTGCCCGCGTGATCGGTATCAAACAGATCAAGATCGCGGTGACGTCGACCGTCATCTGGGACATCAACAAGAGGCTCGAGGTCGCGCTTGCCGCCGACAACACCGGTCCGGCGGCCCGTTCCGGCAAGGTCGACGCCCGCAAATAGCCGCCAAACAATTCCGGTGCGATGAAGTCAGGTCACGCGCTCGACCGGTGCGTGACGACGAACTTCCGCAGTCAACCTCCGCGCCGGTTCGAGGACCTGTCGCGCAATCTCCGTTCGTCATTGGATGGCGTTCCGGATCGCGTCCCGGATGCGTCGCAACGATTCTCGGCAGCGAAAACAGGCGTTCCCGGGCTTGAGTCGCGGTA
Source organism: uncultured Alphaproteobacteria bacterium (assembly GCA_963755305.1). Lineage (GTDB taxonomy): Bacteria > Pseudomonadota > Alphaproteobacteria > Rhizobiales > Xanthobacteraceae > VAZQ01. Next base: position 633,772 of record CAVWJL010000004.1, read on the forward strand.
GCCGGCTGTTGGTGCCGCCCCGGCCGGCGCTTGCGCCGAAGCTTCGCGCCACCCTTCAACACTTTGAAAAGTCGTGAGAATCGGCATGGCGGGGCGGTCATGCAAAATCCCATGGCTTTCATTGCGCGTCGCCCGCCCAGCGGCTAGAAACGGCGCGGGGACGCGAAATGCGACCAATTGACGAGAGGCCGATGAGCGTGACATCCGCAAAACGAAAAGAGGGGGGCATCGCCGAGACCGGGCGCGTGATCTTCCATGCGCTGATCATTGCGCTTGTGATCCGCACTTTTCTGTTTCAGCCCTTCAACATCCCCTCGGGCTCGATGAAGGCGACGCTGCTCGTCGGCGACTATCTGTTCGTTTCGAAGTATTCCTACGGCTACAGCCACTACTCGCTGCCATTTTCGCCGCCGCTGTTCTCCGGACGCATCTGGGCGGAGCGATCCCGACCGCGGCGATGTCGTGGTGTTCCGCCTGCCGAAGGACGATTCGACCGACTACATCAAGCGGGTCATCGGGTTGCCCGGCGACCGCATCCAGATGATCGAGGGCGTGCTCAACATCAACGGCGTGCCGGTCAAGCGCGAGCGCATCGAGGACTTCATCGAGATCGAAGAAGGCGGGCGTGCGCAGCGGGTCAAGCGCTGGCGCGAGACGCTGCCGAACGGCGTGAGCTACACGACGCTCGATCTGGTCGACACCGGCTTCTACGACAACACGCCGGTCTACAACGTGCCGCCCGGGAACTACTTCATGATGGGCGACAACCGCGACAACTCCACCGACAGCCGTGTGCTCAGCCAAGTCGGCTACGTGCCGTTCGAGAACATTGTCGGCCGCGCCCAGATCATCTTCTTCTCGATCGCGGAAGGCGAACAGGCCTGGCAGATCTGGCGCTGGCCATGGTCGGTGCGCTGGGGTCGCCTGTTCACGATCGTACGATGAGCCGCAGGCCAAAGGGCAAACCGGCTTCCAAGAGGGCGTCCGAAGCAAAAATCGCCGGCGAGCCGATCATTGTGGTTCCGGTCGAAACGATCGCGCGGCCGGAATCGAGAACCCGAAGCGAAGGAGACCAAGCGGCGCCGGCGCGGCACGGCGGCGCTGGAGACGCGTATCGGATATCGCTTCGCCAACGCGGCGCTGCTTGAAAACGCGCTGACACACGTGTCCGCGCTGTCCGGCGCGCGCAACCGTGCCAGCTCTTACCAGCGGCTCGAGTTTCTGGGCGATCACGTTCTCGGGCTCGCCATTTCCGACATGCTGTATCGCGCCTTCCCCAAGGCCGACGAGGGGGAGCTGTCGCGCCGTCTCGCCGATCTCGTGCGCAAGGAAGCGTGCGCGGACGTGGCGCGCGCGATCGAGCTCGGCGCGGCGATCCGTCTGGGCGCGTCCGAGGTCAATGCCGGCGGGCGCAGCCGTACCGCCATCCTGGCGGATGTCTGCGAGGCTCTGATCGGGGCGGTGTTCGTCGACGGCGGCTATGCCGCGGCTTCCGCCCTGATCGAGCGGCTGTGGGAGGAGCGCATGCGCGTGCCGGTGCGGCCGCTTCGCGATTCCAAGACCGTCCTGCAGGAATGGGCGCAGGCGCGCGGCCTGCCGACGCCGAGTTACCGCGAGGTCGAGCGCCGGGGACCCGACCATAATCCCGAATTTCGCGTGACCGTCGAGCTTCCCCAGCTGACGCCGGCGGAAGGGCTCGGCCGCTCCAAGCGCGCCGCCGAGCAGGCCGCCGCCGCCGCCATGCTCAAGACTGCCGGCGTCAAGGCGGACCGCCTCGATGGCTGAGCAGCCGGTCGCCGCAGCCGGTACGCGCTGCGGCTTTGTCGCGCTCATCGGCGCGCCCAATGTCGGCAAGTCGACGCTGGTCAACGCGCTCGTCGGCGCCAAGGTCGCCATCGTCTCGCACAAGGTGCAGACCACCCGCGCGCTGCTGCGCGGCATCGCAACGGAAGGCGGCGCGCAGCTCGTCTTCATCGACACGCCCGGCATCTTCGCGCCCAAGCGCCGGCTCGACCGCGCCATGGTGACGAACGCCTGGGCTGGCGCCCATGACGCCGACATCGTCGGCGGTGCTCGTCGACGCCAAGCGCGGCCTCGACGAGGAAGCCGAGATGCTGCTCGACAAGCTCGCGCAGGTGCGCCAACCCAAGCTGCTGCTGATCAACAAGGTCGATCTGGTCGACAAGCCGGCACTGCTGACGCTCGCAAAGGCGGCGAATGCGCGCGCGCAGTTTGCGGTGACCTTCATGATCTCGGCGCTCAGCGGCGACGGCGTCGCCGACGTCAAGGCGCTGGCTTGCCGCGCAACGCTCCGCCCGGACCGTGGCACTACCCGGAGGACCAGATCACCGACGCGCCGCTGCGCCAGCTCGCCGCCGAGATCACGCGCGAGAAGCTCTATCTGCGTCTGCACCAGGAGCTGCCCTACCAGTCGACGGTCGAAACCGAGCAATGGAAGGAGCTGAAGGACGGCGCGGTGCGCATCGAGCAGACGATCTATGTGGCAGCGCGAGAGCCAGCGCAAGATCGTGCTCGGCAAGGGCGGCGCCACCATCAAGGCGATCGGCGCGGAGGCGCGGCGCGAGATCGCCGAGATGGTGGAGCGGCCGGTGCATCTCTTTCTGTTCGTGAAGGTGCGCGAAGGCTGGGCCGACGATCCCGAGCGCTATCGGGAAATGGGGCTGGAGTTTCCCAAGGAATAGCTGGGTTCCGTGGCCTAAATCGGTGCTTTGAATATCGCGCCCGACCGTGCAAAATCGTTGCTCGCGAGATGCGCACTTCCTCGCGATCGTTCATTTGCGTTGCCGGCTATTGGAGGCCTTTATGCCCCATAAGGCTGTCATCAAGCGGCAAGACCGCATCTTCGACAAATTCTTCAAGATCGACGAACTCGTGGTTTCACACGAGCAGGTCGACGGCACGATGAGTGCCGACCAGACGCGTCTGGTGTTCGAACGTGGCGACGCGGTCGCGGCGCTGCTTCTGAACGTGGACGCCAAATCGGTCGTGCTGGTCGAGCAGTTCAAGGTACCGACGCTGGTCGGGCGCCGCCGTGACGATCCCGAGACTACCAACGGATCGATTCTCGAGACGATCGCGGGAATGGTCGACGAGGGCGAGACGCCGGAAGCCGCCGTCATTCGCGAGACCAGAGAGGAGACCGGCTATCAGATTCGCCGCCCCAAGCTGATCAGCCAGTTCTTTTCGTCTGCCGGCGGCACATCGGAACGGGTCTTTTTGTATTTCGCCGAAGTGCGTGAAGCCGACAAGCGCGGAGAGGGCGGCGGCATCGCCGACGAAGACATCAAGATCGTGCACATGGCGCTCGCCGATCTGTTCGATCGTCTGGCCGCGGGCACCATCGAGGACCCGAAGCTTCTGGTCGCGGCCTATTGGCTGCAGGACCACGTACATGCGCATGACGATCGCAAACGCCTGGTCCAGACGTTTTGGGATCGCTCGACGGGCGCGCAAGTCGCCGGCGGGCCTGCAAGCTCACCGGCGGCGAGCCGCGAGCCGCTCCCGTTCTCCACGGTTCGCCATGGAATCAAGGGCAAAAGCGGGTTGTTCGTCGGCTACAAGACCGGCCCCATCGCAGGCATGAAGAACGTGAGCATATGGGCCAATTCCGAGAACACCGACATGATGATGGACCGGTTCCTCGGCAAGACCGTGTCGGCAAGCATTCGTTATTTGGGCGCCAACAAGGACGAGACGGGTAACGTCGTCGAAGATACCATCGAGGAGGCGCTGCGCAGCGCGGTCGGCCAGCGCGGGCATGTCCGGATCGGAACGGTGTTGGTGACGGAATCCGGTTCGCTCAGGCAGCACAACGTCAAACGGATTTTTCACGTCGCCACCGTCGAAGGCGCCGGCGCCGGTCTTGGCGTGAAAGCCGATCCGAGCAAGCTCGCTCTATGTATCGATAACCTGTTGAGCAGGGTTGACCAGGAGAACACACGCCTCTTGAAGCAGGTCCTGAAGCGGCCGGGCCTCGAATCAATTCTGATTCCGATGTTCGGCGCCGGAGACGGCGGATTGCCGGTGCAGGAGGTGGCGCAAAAAATCATACCGCGCGCCATCGCCTACCTGCAAAGCAACGACCGGCCGACCTTGAAGGAAATCTATTTTCTCGCCTATACCACGGCCGACCGAAATGTCTGTGATCAGGTGCTGGAGCGGTTTATTTCGGACGGCGTCCTCGTCTAGGTCACGGAGGCGCACATGACATCCTCCGCGGTCTTCGTCGCCAGCTATCACGAACTCGGTCAACGATTGCGGCGCAGGGTCTGGCAGCCGCTGCGCCGGGCAATGCAGATCTTCCACGTTCTGCCCCTCACGGCGGCAATCCTCATCTTCACGCTTCTCGCCACCAATGGTCAGATTCGCGAGATCTACATTTCCCTCCTGGAGGATTTGAACAACCCCGTAGGCGAGCGGTTCGGCCAGACACTGGTCGGCCTTGCAATGGCGCTGGTGGGGTTCGCGTTGATCAGCGCGGCGCTTTACGTCGCTCATTACTGGCTGAGCACGATGCGGATCAACGTCATCTATTCGAACCTTTCCAATCCGGAAACCGGCTCCATGCTGCGCAGCCTGCAGAGAACGGCCGCGATCGGAATCGCCCTCGTTCCCTGGCTGGGGATCCTGACGGGCCTGTTGGGTGCGCAGCTATTCGTCGCCTCGCGATATCGCCTGCTCGAGAAAGCCAACGTCGACCACGGCACGCTCGGCTCGATGCAGCATCTGTCGGCGGCCAATCCCGCGACGATCGTGGTCTCGCTCTTGTTCCTGGGGGGCGTCATGGCCGTCCTACTGGATATTCATCGCAATCACCGAAGCCTGCGGCGAGTGGTCATTGGGACGATACCCTTTGCGGCATGCGGGCTGCTTTTGCTCCTTACGGATTCGCTGCCGACGCATTGGGAAGAAGTCAACACGGCCTACGTGATCGCATTCGTGCTGCTCAGCGCAGCCTATTACTTTGGCTATCATCAGCTCCACACAATGCGGGCGGGCGTGATCTATACGCGTCAATTCTACTCCGACACCGGCATCAATCGGCGCCGGCGCCGCCGTATCGCGCTCTTCGTGTGGGCGATTGTTCCATGGCTCGCGCTCGCAGCATACATCGCGATTGTGCTCGCGCGCCCCGGTGCTGGGGCTCCCTTTCCATGGCTCGCGGCAGCGGTGCCGAACCTCCCGATCACCGGCCGCTGGACGATGTTTCCGGTTGCGATCGCCTGCGTCGCCGGCACCGGATTCCTGGTGGTGGCGTTGCTCGATTCGGTCCGGGAAAGCGCAGCCTTGCAATGGACGGTCGTCGTCTCGATCCTGTTGTTCATGGCACTGGTTGCGATCACCTCGCAGACCGACGTCGAACGAATCATCACGGTTTTTCGATGGGTCGGACCGCTCGCCTCGATGGCGCTCGGTTTGCTCTTTCTGTTTTCGACGTTCGCGCTCTTGGCGGTCCTCTCGCAGAAGTCCGGATTCCCCGTGTTGGCGCTCGTCGTCCTGGCGATCGCCATCAATGCGGCCTTTCCTGTCCCGCTCCAGGCGATAACCGGCGTGCTTTTGGCTATCTTCCTGGCACTGGCCGTGATGGCGTTCCTGTCGCGTCTGTGGGCGGTGGGGGCGGCGGCGATGATCCTGGTGGTCGCCAGCATCGTCGCGTGGAAGCAGGAATCGCGATGGCAACAGGAAGCGCGATTGGAGGTCGTCAGTTCGAACTCGATGCCGTCGACCCCCCTGAAGGAACAATTCAAGGCTTGGCTGGATGGACGGCTGAAAGCGACCAACATCTCGGGTACGCAGAAATATCCCGTGTTCATCATCGCGGTGGAAGGGGGCGGCATCTACGCGGCTGCCGCAGCATCGTTGTTTCTAGCCGAGCTGGAGGACTCAAATCCGGGGTTTTCTCAGCATGTCTTCGCAATCAGCGGCGTGTCGGGTGGCGCGATCGGCGCCACTATTTTCCGCGCACTCGTGCACTCGGCGTACGTGGCGACGAATTCCGGTAACGCGGGGAGCCCGGACGCTGCTCCGCCGTCCCCAAAGGCGGCTCCCAAATTCAAATGCAGCGAGCCCGCCAAATCGACACGTCGATCCACTGTCCGGCGCAAATACACCGACATGGTGTCGAGCATCATGCTGGACGATCATTTCTCGCCGCTGGTCGGCGCGATCTTTCCCGAGTTCCTGGGCGCGTCACCGATCGGCAGGGCGGTGGCGCTTTCCGGGAGCTTCGCATCCTCGGTTTCCGAGCAAGACACCGAAGCTGGGAGCGAACTCAAGAAGTGCTTTGCCGATCATTGGACGGGCGGCAGTCAATCGCCCGCATTGGTGCTCAATGCGACCTGGGCGGAGACCGGTTTCCGGGTCGCATTCTCTCCGTTCCAACTCCATGCCGAGGATGAATCGCTGTACTCGTTTTCCGACGAGAATATGCCCAACCATGCTCACCTGAACCTCATGGACGCCGCGGTCGTGAGTGCCCGCTTCCCCGTCATCCTTCCGCCGCACTCCGTCCTGCTCGAATCGAACGAAGGCAAGTCGTTGCGCTGGAACTTCGTCGATGGAGGTTACGCGGATTCGTCGGGTGCCAACACCGCGCTGGCCCTTTACCGCGCGCTGCAGAAAACGCCCAATACACTGAAGGCTGATATCCGGATCATCTTGCTGACCAGCGCCAACCCGCAGCCGGACCTGACTCCCAACCGAGTTTCGATCAGTGGCACATCGTTCCGCGACACGCTGGCCCCCATCGCGGCAATCATGAAGGTCAGGGACGGATTGGGCAGTCAGGCCGTGGCCCGCGTTTGTGACTATTTCCCGGGACAGTGCAAGCTCGAAGCGGCCGACCAGGATGCTAAGCTGAAAATCGTCGAGATCGAGGATCAGACCTACGGTCTGGCGCTTGGCTGGAAGCTGTCGGGTACGACTTTCAAGGTTGTGAAATGGATGCTGGGAGAGCGGTGGCATTGCCGGCAGGGCAACGCGTCGGCGACCGGCAGAGGAGATGATGCCGCCGTGGGCGATCGGCCGCAATTGAACGAGCAGACCGTCCACAACAACAGTTGCGTCCTCAAATTCGTCTCCGACCTGCTTGATCCGAAGCAGCGCGCCAAGCGCTAGGTCGCCGCCCGCGATTGCCGGTCTGCGGCGCGCTGGGTAGGGTGCGCGCGCGGGGCGGAGACGGATTCGCATGCTCGAACTCTACAACGCGGCGCACTCGACCTGCAGTCAGAAGGTCCGCATCTGCCTTGCCGAGAAAGAGCTTGCGTTCAAGGATATCCGGCTCAATCTCGCGACCAACGAGCACCTTGCGCCGGACTACCTCACGCTCAACCCGAACGGGGTCGTGCCGACGCTCGTGGATGGCGGCCGGGTGGTGATCGATTCGAGCGTGATCTGCGAGTATCTCGACGAGGTCCATCCCGGCAATCCCCTCACGCCGAAGGACCCGGTCGAGCGCGCAAGAATGCGCGCCTGGATGCGCTACCTGGAAGAGGTGCCGACCGCGGCCGTGCGGGTGCCGTCGTTCAACATGGCGTTCCTGCCGCGGTATCAGGGGCTCGACGACGATGGGTTCCATGCGACGCAGTCGGACATCCGGCCGATCCGCAAGCATTTCTACCGGCGCATGAGCCGCAAGGGCTTCAGCCGTGAGGACGTGGAGGCATCGCTTGAACAGCTCGGCCGCACCTACGCCCGCATGGATGCCGCGCTCGCCAATGGTCCCTGGCTGCTGGGGGCGCAATACACACTGGCCGATGTCATCGTCGCGCCGCTGATCGACCGCATGGCCGATCTCGGTCAGGCCGACCTGTGGGAAAAGCGCTATCCCCGCGTTACCGGCTGGTACGAACGCATGAAGGCGCGTCCGGCGTTCCAGGCGACGTTCTATCCCGGCGCCCGCGTCTCGGAATTCCTCAAGCTGCGCCCGTTGCGCGAGTTCCCGGAACGGTAAAGGCTACACACGACCATGCAATGGACCGACGAAGGCATCGTGCTCGGCGTCAGGCGCCACGGGGAAGCGAGCGCCATCCTCGAACTGATGACGCGCGAGCACGGCCGCCATCTCGGCCTCGTGCGCGGCGGCGCCGGCTCGCGGCTGCGCCCGGTGCTGCAGCCGGGGAACCGCGTAAGCGCCACCTGGCGGGCGCGGCTCGACGAGCATCTGGGCAACTACCAGGTGGAGGGGCTCGACCTGTCGGCCGCGGCCCTGTTCGGCGCCGCGCACGCGGTCTACGGCGTGACGCATCTCGGCGCGCTGTGCCGATTGCTGCCCGAACGCGATCCGCACCCGCAGATCTTCGAGGCGCTCGAAGAAGTGCTCGGCCGCCTCATCGAACCGCGGTTCGCGGGTGCGCACGTCGTGCGGTTCGAGCTTGGCCTGCTCGCCGAGCTCGGCTTCGGGCTCGACCTCGAACGCTGCGCGGCAACCGGGGCGGGCGACGAACTGGTCTACGTGTCGCCGCGGTCGGGCCGGGCGGTGTCGCGCGCGGCCGGGGAACCGTGGCAGGATAAGCTGTTGCGGCTTCCGGCCTTTCTGAGCAATGCCGAGCCCGAACCCTCGCTCGCCGATCTCACCGACGCGTTCACGATAACCGGCTTCTTCCTCTCCCGGCACGTGTTCGAGCCGCGCGGGCAGGCGTTGCCGGACGCCCGGCAGAGCTTTGTCGCGGCCGTGCTCAACGCCTATCGCCACGCCCGCGCGGCGTCGTAGCGCGAAAGCCTCCTTGTCGGACCCGCCGACGCGGACTACCCATGCCCCATGGGTAAACAGCTGATTCCCCCGCCTCCGGGCGATATCGAAGAAGTCGCGCTGCGGGACGCGCTCGAAGAGCGCTATCTCGCCTATGCGCTCTCCACCATCATGCACCGCGCGCTGCCGGATGCGCGCGACGGCCTCAAGCCGGTGCACCGGCGGCTGCTCTATGCCATGCAGCAGCTGCGGCTCGACCCCGGCGCCGGCTTCAAGAAATGCGCACGCGTGGTCGGCGACGTCATCGGCAAGTTCCATCCCCACGGCGACCAGTCGGTCTATGACGCACTCGTGCGGCTCGCGCAGGATTTCTCCCAGCGCTATCCGCTGGTCGACGGGCAGGGCAATTTCGGCAACGTCGACGGCGATAACCCGGCCGCCATGCGCTACACCGAGGCGCGGCTGACCGAGGTCGCCGGCCTCCTGATCGACGGTCTCGACGAGGACGCGGTCGACTTCCGCCCGACCTATGACGGCTCGGAGAGCGAACCGGTGGTGATGCCGGGCGCCTTCCCCAACCTGCTCGCCAACGGCTCGCAGGGCATCGCAGTCGGCATGGCGACCTCGATCCCGCCGCACAACGCGGCCGAACTGTGCGATGCGGCGCTCCATCTGATTGACACGCCGAACGCGCGCAGCCGCACGCTCATGAAATACGTGCCGGGTCCCGACCTGCCGACCGGCGGCGTGATCGTCGATCCGCCCGAAGCGATCGCGGAAGCCTATGCCACCGGGCGCGGCTCATTCCGCGTGCGCGCGCGCTGGAAGACGGAGGATACCGGTCGCGGCACCTACCTTATCGTCATCACCGAGATCCCCTGGATGGTGCAGAAGGGCCGCCTGGTCGAGAAGATCGCGGAACTCCTCAACGAGAAGAAGCTGCCGCTGGTCGCGGACGTGCGCGATGAATCGGCCGAGGACATTCGCCTCGTCATCGAGCCGCGTTCACGCACCGTCGATGCCGCGCTGCTGATGGAATCGCTGTTCAAGCTCACCGAGCTCGAAAGCCGCATTCCGCTCAACATGAACGTGCTGGTGAAGGGCCGCATCCCCAAGGTGGTGGGCCTTGCGGAGGCGCTGTCGGAGTGGCTCGCGCATCGCCGCGACGTGCTGCTGCGGCGCTCGAACTTCCGCCTGTCCCGGATCGAGCACCGGCTCGAAGTGCTGGGCGGCTATCTCGTCGCCTATCTCAACCTCGACAAGGTGATCAAGATCATCCGCAACGAGGATGAGCCCAAGCCGGTCCTGATCAAGGCCTTCAAGCTGTCGGACATACAGGCCGACGCCATCCTCAACATGCGGCTGCGCAACCTGCGCAAACTCGAGGAATTCGAGATCCGCAAGGAAGACAAGGACCTGCGCGGTGAGCGTAAGACGCTCAAGGACCTCATCGGCTCGGAAAAGGAGCAGTGGAAGACGGTCGCCGGCGAGATCAAGAAGATCCGCGAGACCTTCGGCCTGAAGACGCCGCTCGGCAAGCGCCGCACCAGCTTCGCGGACGCGCCCGAGCACGACGAGGCGGCGATCGAGGAGGCGCTGGTCGAGCGCGAGCCGGTCACGGTCGTGGTATCGGAGAAGGGTTGGATCCGCGCGCTGCGCGGCATCGTCACCGATTTCTCCGGCATCGCATTCAAGGCCGACGACGCGCTCAAGTTTGCGTTCGCGGCTGAGACCACTTCGAAGTGCCTTGTATTCGCCACCAACGGCCGGTTCTACACTCTTGATGCGTCGAAGCTTCCGGGCGGCCGCGGCCACGGCGAGCCGGTGCGGCTGTTCATCGACCTCGACCAGGAGCACGACCTGATCGCGGTCTTCCGCCACCACGGTGGACGCAAGTTCCTGGTCGGCAGCGTGCAGGGCCGCGGCTTCGTCGTGCCCGAGGACGAATGCGTGGGCAATACCCGCAAGGGCAAGCAGGTGCTCAACGTTGCGCCGCCCGACGCGGCGCGCGCGATGGCGGTGATCGAGGGCGAGCTTGTCGCGTCCATCGGCGAGAATCGCAAGATGGTGATCTTTCCGCTCGAACAGGTCCCGGAAATGACGCGCGGGCGCGGCGTGCGGCTGCATCGTTTCAAGGATGGCGGACTCTCCGACCTGAAGACCTTCAAGGCGGGGGAGGGGCTCACCTGGGTCGACAACGGCGGTCGTGTCTTCACGCAATCGATCAAGGAACTGGCCGCTTGGCGCGGCAACCGGGGCGATGCTGGCAGGGTGCGGCCGGACCGTTTCCTCACCAACAACCGATTTGGCCAAGTGCCGACCAACGGGAAGGGCGGGGACGCCAAATAGCGCTGCGGACAATGTCAGGCGCGGCCAGTGACCCTGCGCAACAGCTTGCCCGCGTCGTCGGCGGCGCCGTCGCCGGTCCAGACCACGTATTGGTCCGGCCGTACGAGGACGAAACGAGCCTCGTAGGCGTCCCGCGCCGCGCTTGCGGTGTCCTGCACCACCTTTAGCGGCACGCGCAATTCATTTGCTGTCCGGCGAAAGGCGTGGACCGCGCTGTCGTCGGCCTGTAGTGCGAGCAGCGTGAAGCCTGAGCCCAACTCCTCGAACACGTTGCGTCCGCTCGACAGCGCCTGCGGCGGCAGGTGATGGCCTGCGCGCGCCTTGAATGTGTGCTCGCCGTGGGCGCTGCAGGCGGCGCCAGGCGGCCCTAGGACCACCGACGACCCTTCGTAGTGCGGCTCATACGTCATGATGCGGTTGCCGAGGGTGCCCGAGCGGCCTTCCCACGCGTGCTCGAATTCCGCGCGGTCGCGCTCCGGGCTGTAGCGCGCCAAAAAATCCCGGTCGGTCCTGATGCGGCCGGCAATGAAATCTTCCCCGGTTTCCTCAAAGATCGGGCGGCGTTCCTCGCCGTACGAGCGCAGCAAGCCATCGCTTCCCCAGCCTTCGAGCCTGGCGGCCAGTTTCCAGCCGAGGTTGGTCACATCCTCCAGCCCGTTGTTGAGACCGAACCCGCCATAGGGTGGATGGCTGTGGGCGGCATCGCCGGCAATGAACACGCGCCCGACCCGGTACTTTTGTGCGACGGCGACCCGCATGTTCCAAAACCCGACGTGGTCGAACTCGCAGGCGAAGGGAAAGCCCGCGGCCTTCTGGATCAGGCCATGGAAATCGTAGCTGTCGGTGCTGGTGTCGGCCGGCACGGGCGCGTGGAAGAACCAGCCTTCGCCGACGTCGATGCGGCCGAAGAACTGCCAGTATCCCTTCAGGTCGGGGTGCAGCGCGTTGTAGGTGGATCGCTCGGGAAACCTCTTGAGCCGCTCGTGCAGCTCGCGCGAGCGGAATACCGCGAGCACCATGAGCTGGTCGAAGTCCGCCCCGCTGCGCCCGATGCCGACTTGCTCGCGGACCGTGGAGTGGCTCCCGTCACAGCCCACGAGGTAGTCGGCCTCCAGCACCTGTCGAGCGCTTCCTTCGTGCTCGGCGAGCGTCACGCGCACACCGCTATCGTCCTGCTCGATCGTCTGCGCCGACCAGCCGAACAGGGCCTGCACGCTGGGAAGGCCGGCCATCCTCCGGCGCAGCACGTCTTCCATGCAATATTGCGGCAGGCGATCGTTGGCTTCGAAATAGTAGGGGCGGACGATCTCGCGCTGCGGCGGCGCGTACCAGTACTCGCTGGTCAGCGTCTTGTAGGCAATGATTCCGCCCATCGGATAGCCCTCGGGCAGAAAGCGCGACGCCCGCAGCTCATCGGCGATGCCCCAGAAATAGAAGTGCTCGAGCGTGCGCCCGGTGAGATTCTGCCCCTTGGGAATCCGCTGCGGTTTGTGGTAGCGCTCCACCAGCGCACAGGAAATCCCGCGCAGCCCGAGCTCGACGGCAAGCGCGACGCCGACCGGGCCGCCGCCCACGATGATGACCTGGTGCCGTTTTTCCACGGTCTTCTCCTAGCAGACGAGTATGCAGCGGCCTCGATCCTTGACGGGTCAGGGCTCCGCGTCGATAACGCAATGTGCCGGGGGGAAGTCGCTCTGACAATGACGGTTTGGGCCGCTGTTTGGCGCCAGAGCTGCGAGCTCAGGTCGCGACAAACACGATCGAGGCCGGCGCCTGCTCGAACACCGCGGCGGCGGTGTCGCCGAAGAACAGGGACTCCCCCGGGCGGCGGTTCACACCCATGACGATCAGATCCTGCTTGCTCTTCTTCGCCTCGGCGACGATCGCTTTGTCGGGCGCAACATCGGCATGCATGAGGGCCTTGACCTCCACGTCGTAGCGATCCGCCATCGTGACGATCTCTTTCACGATCGCCTGGTCCCGCTCGCGCGCCCGGAAGACCTGTGCGCGTCGCTTGCCGGTTCCGGCATTGGCGACATAGATCGCGGTGATCGGACACGCGCAGGCGCGCGCAATCGCGATCGCGACTTCCGCCGCGCGCCGGGACACGTCGGTACCTGCGATCGGCAGCAGAATATTCTGGGGACAGAGCTGCGGGTCTTCGAGGTGTTGGTCGCGGCCGGCCACGAGCGCGATCGGCCCTTCGAAGGCGGTGGCGATGCGCGAGATGTTCGCGGAAAATCCGCCGGACTTCGTGCGGGTGTTCTTGATGCCTACGAACAGCAGGTCGTAGCCCTTCTTGGCCTCCGTGGCGACGGCTTCCTCGGTCGGCTTGTCGTGCGCGCGGACCGTGATGGTGACGGCCGAGGTATCGTCATCATCCACGTTGCGTGAGCTTTCGGCCGCCGCTCGCACGACGTCGCTGCTGCGCAACGGCTCTGGGGCCTCGTCCGCCTGATCGCCGTTTTTCGCGGTCATCTTCTTCGGTTTGGCCGGCTTCTCCAGCGGCAACACCGTGGTCGGCGTGCCGCGCGGGCCGGCGATCAAGCCGGCAAGCCGGGCAGCAAATTTTCCGTTCGGGCTGTCGTCCACGGCAAGCAGGAGCCGCTCCAGGTTCGAGACGAATCCTTTCGCCTCGAACTCCTCGCGCTCCAGCCGCTCTTTCTCCTCCTTGCTCATCGGCACGCGCGCGAGGCCCCAGCGCAGCATGGGGGGCATTGCCATGGTGGTGACGAAAGCCATGGCGACGATCATGGTGAACAGGTTCTGGCTGAGTGCGCCCATCGCGAGCCCGATGGTGGCGACGATCACTTCGGTCGAGCCGCGCGCATTCATGCCGCAAGCGAGCGCAAGCGACTCGCGGCGATTGAGGCCTCCGATCTCGCCGCCGATGAACGCACCGGAGAACTTGCCGATGCTCGCGATTGCGATCAGCCCGAGCGCCAGCAGCAGGAGCTGGGGGTCGCGCAGGATCGTGAGGTCGGCACTGAGCCCGGCCACTCCGAAGAACACCGGCATGAAGAAAGCGACGATGAGGCCGCGCAGTTGCTCGTCGATATGCTTGGTGAGAATCGGTGACTCGCCGATGAGAACGCCGGCGATGAAGGCGCCGAGCACGGTATGCACGCCGATGAGCTGCGTGGTCAGCGCCATCGCACCCATGATGACCAGGATCATCGTGATGACGGGAAACTCGGTCTGGAAGGTGTCGTTGGCCCAGCGGATGAGAAAGAAGACGATCGGCCGCCCGATCGTGAAGCTCGCGACCAGGAAGACCGCCGTTCCGATCACGCTCTTGGCGACGTTCGTCAGATCGATCGCGCCGGCCTGGGCGAGACTGAAGGTGATGGCGATGATGATCCATCCGATGGTGTCCTCCAGGATCGCGGATGACACGATCACCTGTCCGAGGTTGCGACGGGTGAAATTCATCTCACGCACCACCGCGGCGACGATCTTGATCGACGAGATCGACAGCGCGGTGCCGAGGAACAGCGCGGTGAGCAGACGCTTCTGCGGGTCCGGCAGGAGCGTCTCCGGCATGAACAGGCCGAGCGCCACCCCGCATGCGAACGGCACCGCGACGCCGGTGAGCGAAACGCTGATCGCGGCGCGCCTGACCTTCTGCACGAGCTTTAGATCGGTCTCCATCCCGGTCAGCAGCAGCAACAGCAGGATGCCGAACTGCGAGATCGCGTCGATCATCGCCTTCTGTTCAATCCCGACCGGAAAGACCGCGTGCTGCAGGTCCGGCCACAGCGCGCCGAGCACGGAGGGCCCCAGCAGGATGCCGGCGAATAATTGCCCCATGACCGAGGGTTGGCCGATCCGGTGCATGGCCTCGCCGAGCAGCCGCCCGACCAGCATCAGAATCAGGAGTTGGGCGATGAAGACGACCTCGGACGGAGCCGAGCCGGCGGCCCCGGCCGCCAAGGCGGGCGTCGGCGCAAACGCCAGAGAACCGGCGCCGATCAACACGGCGCCGCTGATTTGGCCCTTCGAAATCAGACGATCGTTCATTCCGTATGCCCGCCCGAACAGCAATACGTCATCCACCTCCTGGTTCCGCCAGTTTGCAATTGCAAATTATTCGCAACAAGGCTAAGTTCTCCTGCTCAGGAGTAGACGATGACCGCATCGGCCGTGCCGCAGGGGAATACCGCCGTCGAGGAAACGGGTTGGCGCCGGCCGCGGGGAACCCCGTCGCTGTCCGAGGTGTTCGGAACGATCCGAACCCGGCCGACCGGGTCGATGGGCAAGAAGCTCCTGGCGTTTCTCGGCCCCGGTTACTTGGTGGCCGTCGGCTACATGGACCCGGGCAATTGGGCGACCTCGCTCGCGGGCGGCTCGAAATTCGGTTACGCGCTGCTGACCATTGCGCTGCTCTCCAACATCATGGCGATCCTCCTGCAGGCGCTGTGCGCGCGGCTTGGCATTGGCGCCGGCCGCGACCTTGCGCAGGCCTGCCGCGACGCGTTCCCGCGTGCCGTGTCCTGGCCGCTCTGGGTGCTGGCCGAGATTGCGATCTGCGCCACCGATCTTGCCGAGGTGATCGGCACCGCCATCGGGCTCAACCTGCTGTTCGGGGTTCCGCTCGAGATCGGCGTTCTGATCACGGCGCTCGACGTATTCCTGATCCTGTGGATGCAGAATCTCGGCTTCCGCTGGATCGAAGCCTTCATCGTTACGCTGCTCGGCGTCATCACCGTCTGCTTCGCCATCCAGATCGCGATGGCCGACCCGGATTGGCGCGCCGTAATCGTAGGCTTTGCCCCCACGACCCAGATCGTGACCAATCCCGAAATGCTCTATCTCGCACTCGGCATCATCGGCGCGACCGTGATGCCGCACAATCTCTACCTGCACTCGGGCGTGGTGCAGACGCGAATTTTCGGCGAGACCGTTCCGGAGAAGCGCGAAGCGATCACATTGGCGACGCTCGACTCGACCATCGCGCTGATGTTCGCGCTGCTCATCAACGCCTCGATCCTGATCCTCGCCGCCGCGACCTTCAACAAGATCGGCAAGACCGACGTGGCCGAGCTCGAGCAGGTGCATTCGTTCCTGGCGCCGCTGCTCGGATCGGCGATCGCGCCGACCCTGTTCGGCATCGCGCTGCTGTGCTGCGGGCTCAATTCTACGGTGACCGCGACGCTCTCGGGCCAGATCGTGATGGAAGGGTTCCTGGACATCCGGCTGCCGCCATGGATGCGGCGCCTGGTGACGCGTTCCATCGCGATCGTGCCGGCGGCGATCGTCACCATCTGGTACGGCGAAAAGGGCACCGCGCAGCTTCTCATCCTGAGCCAAGTGATCCTGAGCTTCCAGCTTCCCTTCGCCATCGTGCCGCTGATCATGTTCACGGCCGACCGCCGCAAGATGGGAGCGCTGATCGCGCCGCGCTGGGTCACGGCATGCGCCGTGGTGGTCGCTGCTATCATCATCGCGCTCAACGTGAAGCTGCTGGTCGACTTCGCTATCGGGAGCTGAGGGGCGAGCAGGCCTCCTCCGCTCCTTTCCGCGCAGGCGGGAGCAAAGCTGGCGCTAGATCACGCCGTCGATCCAGGCCGCGAGCGTGTCCAGCATCTCGTCGCGCACCTGCGCATCGGTCCGGCCGGTCCGCGCGGGCACGTGGAAGGAGTGGTCGGCGTCCGCAAACAGCGTCAGGGTCGCGCCTTTGCCGAGCGCCGCGCAAACCGGATCGAGCTGATCGAGCGCGGCCAACGCATCGCGCGTGCCTTGCAGGAACAGCATCGGCACCCGCACCTCGAACAGATGGGCGGCGCGGTCGCGGGATGGGCGTCCCGCCGGATGCAGCGGGAATCCGAGAAACGCGAGCCCGCACACGCCGGCGAGGGGGCTTAAGGCCTGCGCCTGCGACGTCATCCGCCCGCCGAACGATTTTCCGCCCGCGATACGCGGAAGCTTTGGCAGCAGCCGGCGGGCCTCGGCCACCGCGGCCCGCACGGTCGCATGCGCCAGCTTGGGCGGGTCGGACCGCTTGCCGCCTTGCTCCATGTAGGGGAACTGGTAGCGCAAGGTCGCGATGCCGCGACCGGCGAGCCCCGCGGCCGCAGCAGCCATGAAGGGATGCGTCATCCCCGCGCCGGCGCCGTGCGCCAGCACATAGCAAGCCCGCGCGCGCGGCGGCGCTTGCAGCAGGCCGGACACGCGTACCGTCTCGCTCACCGTAATGGCGACGGGTTTTGCGTCGGAGGGCGGCATCGGGTGCTCCTGGCAGGCGAAAGCCCAGTGTATTACATCGAGGGCAGGGCGGCTGCCGCCTTTCCGCGCTTCAGGAGTAATCCATGTGTCGTAACATCCGCACGCTGTTCAATTTCGAACCGCCCGCCACGCACGAGGAAATCCACGCCTCCGCGCTGCAGTTCGTTCGCAAGCTGAGCGGCTTCACCCATCCCTCGAAGGCAAACGAAGTGGCGTTCAACCGGGCCGTCGACGAGGTATCGCAGACCGCCCATCGGCTGCTCAATTCGCTGCAGACCAACAGCCCCGCGCGCGACCGCGAAATCGAAGCGGCGAAGGCCCGCGAGCGGGCGCGGCAGCGGTTTGCTTGAGGAGGGTTACTCCGCCGCCTCGGCGAATTGCCGCTTCGCCAGCACGGTCGTCTTGAGATAGGCGGCCAGCGCGTTCATCTCCTCGGGCGTGAGCCCGGTATAGGGCGGGTACGGCTCGCCGGCGGAGAGGCCGATGAGCGCCATCGCGGCCTTCATCGCCGGCGCCAGGCCTCGGTGCATCCATTTGGCGGGAAACAGCGCGAACTGAAGCTGAATTTCGGCGGCGCGCGCGTAGTCCTTGGCGACGAACGCGTCGATCACGTGGCGCGCGATCTCGCAGCCCGGCGGCGGCATGGTGGCGCCCGAGCCGCCGAGCATCAGCGTGGCCAGCAGCATCTGCATGGTGGTGAAATAGCGCGCGAGGCCGGCGCGGTCGATCTCGACGATCAGCCGCGAGATCCGCGCCAGATCGCGCGAGCTTTCCTTGATGAAATGCACGCGCGGCAACTTTGCCAGCGCAATGGTATCGGGAATGGACACGTCCGCGCCCGGCCCGGGATTGAGATAGAGCGTGATCGGCAGAGACGTCTCGCGTCCCACCGCCTCGAAATAGGCGATGAGGTCGTCCCGGGTCGGCGGTCCGGCGAAGGGACGCAGCGGAGCGAGGAGCTGCACCGCTGCGGCCCCCAGGCGCTCCGCCTCCTGCGCCAGCGCGATCGCAGTCTTGAACGACGCGTGCGAGACCCCGACCATCACGGGCACGCGACCGTCGACCAGCTCGATGGTACTGCGGATGAGCGCGCGGCGGTCATCCAGGCTGAGATAGGTGTATTCCTGGGTCTCGACTCCGGCCGCGACCACCATGGTGGCGCGGCAATCGTCCACCACATAGTCGATCTGCCGCCGCAGCGCGCCCTCGTCGACCTTCAGGTCGGCGGTGAAGGGCGTCAGCGGCGCGACGATCAATCCGGGGCTGTCCATGCTGCCTGTCCTTTACGCGAGGCCCGCCCACCGAAGTCCGGTCTACTGCTCGACCCGCTTCCAGCCGTCGCCGGTCAGCCGCTCCTGCGGCAGGAAGCGGCCCTTGTAGTCCATCTTGCGCGAGCCGCGCACCCAGTAGCCGAGATAGACGTAGGGCAGCCCCATGCGGCGTGCGCGCGCGATGTGGTCGAGGATCATGAACGTGCCGAGCGAGCGCACCGCCTGCGTCCGACGTCGAAGAACGAATAGACCATCGAGAGCCCGTCGCCGAGCACGTCGGTGAGCGCGACCGCGAGCAGCTCGCCGGCGCCGCGGCCGTTGATCGCGCTGTCGGGCCCGCGCCGCCGGTATTCGACGATGCGGGTCTCGACGTGGCTGTCCTCGACCATCATGGCGTAGTCGAGCACGGTCATGTCGGCCATGCCGCCGTCGCGATGGCGCGGCGTCGAGATAGGAGCGGAACACCGAATACTGCTCGGAGGTCGGCACCGCGACCCGCATGTCGCCGACCAGGTCGGCATTGCGCTCGGCGATGCGGCGCATGCTGCGCGTCGGCCGGAAATCGTCGACCACGACCCGCACCGATACGCAGGCCCGGCAGGTCTCGCAGGCCGGCCGGTAGGCGATCGACTGGCTGCGGCGGAAGCCGCCATGGGTGAGCAGGTCGTTGAGCTCGGCCGCGCGCTCGCCGACCAGATGCGTGAACACCTTGCGCTCCTCCTGGCCCGGCAGATAGGGGCAGGGCGAGGGCGCGGTCAGATAGAATTGCGGGGTGTTGCGCGAGTGCTGGGTCACGGCGGTCTCAAGCCTCGACTGCGAGTCTCGTAGCCGGCCGCCATAGGATCGCCCGCGCAGGGCCGTCCCGTCAAACGCCTTGTTCCGGCCGTCCGGCCGGCCGGACCCGCGCAGCGACCTGCGCGCGGGCCGGGTTGTTGATGACCACCGTGCCGACCAGGATGTCGTGCAGGAGCCGCCGGCGCTCGTTGAAGAAGCCGACCAGCAGGATGAGCGGCGTCAGGAACGAGACCGTGATCCAGAAGACGATGGCGTGCACGGCGCCGAGCACGAAATAGGCCGGCGCGCCGTACCAGGTGCGCATTTCCAGATCCATGACCCGCATGCCGATGGTCGCCGAGGCCGGGCTGCCGAAGGTGCAGGCCGTAGTAGACGAGCGCCCAGATCACGATCAGCGGCCAGAACAGCGGCGACAGCAGCGCGAACAAGAACGCCGGCCGAGCCCGAGCGTGGCGATGGTCGCAGCGAACATGAAAATCGCCGGCCAGGACGACCGGGATGGCGATGATGATGAGGTCGATGACGAAGGCGATCAGCCGGCGCGCCAGCACGCCTTCGAACAGTTCCGGATTGGCTGCCGGGTCGTAGGCGTGCGGCTTGAGCTCGATCGACACGCCGATCCGTCGCGGTCTCGCCGTCGGTCATGGCCAGAATTCCCTGCTAACGTCGCGTCGAATCCATCGGCAGATGGAGAGTAGACTGTCTCGGCGCAAGAGGCACGGCGCAATTGCGCGGCGCGGGCCGGGGCGCGGCCGTCGGGCGTGGTAGGAGACCAGGCATGACCGTCACGCTCGCCGACATCGAGGCGGCGCGCCGCACCATCGCCGGCCAGGTGCTGCGCACGCCGATGCTGCCGGCGCCCAAGCTGTCGGCGCTGACCGGCGCCGAGGTGCTACGTCAAATACGAGAATCTCCAGGTCACCAATTCGTTCAAGGAGCGCGGCGCGCTCAACAAGCTCGCCTCGCTCGGCGCAGACGAGCGCAGCGCGCGGCGTCATCGCCATGTCGGCCGGCAATCACGCCCAGGCGGTCGCCTATCATGCGGCCCGGCTTGGCGATCCCCGCCACCATCGTGATGCCGGTGACGACGCCGTTCGTGAAGGTGGAGGCGACGCAGGCGCATGGCGCCGAGGTCGTGCTCGACGGCGAGACGCATCGCCGAGGCGCAGACGCGCGCCGAGGCGATCGCGCGCGAGCGCGGGCTCACCTTCGTGCATCCCTATGACGACGTCCGGGTGATCGCCGGGCAGGGCACCATCGCGCTCGAAATGCTGGAGGAGGTGCCCGACCTCGACATGCTGGTGATCCCGATCGGCGGCGGCGGGCTGATCGCCGGCAACGCCGTCGCGGCGCGCGCGCTGAAGCCGTCGATCGAGATCGTCGGCGCCGAAGCGGCGCTCTATCCGTCGTTCTGGAACGCGCTGACCGGCGAGAAGCCGTCCGCTCGGCGGCCCGACGCTGGCCGAAGGCATCGCGGTCAAGAATGTCGGCAAGCTGACGCTGCCGATCGTGCGCGAGCTCGTCTCCGAGATCGTGCTGGTCGACGAGGCACATCATCGAGCGCGCGGTCAACGCCTATCTCACCTTGCAGAAGACCATGGCGGAAGGGGCCGGCGCCGCCGGCCTCGCCGCCATGCTGGTGCAAGCCGGAGCGCTTCCGCGGCCGCAAGGTCGGGCTCATCCTGTGCGGCGGCAATATCGATCCGCGCATCCTCGCCTCCATCATGGTGCGCGAGCTCGAGCGCGAGGACCGCATCGTCTCGTTCCGGCTCACGATCCCGGACCGGCCCGGCGTGCTCGGCCAGATCGCGACGCGGTTCGGCGAGCTCGGCGCCAACATCCTCGAGGTCGATCACCGCCGGCTGTTCCTCGACGTGCCGGCCAAGGGCGCCAAGCTCGACGTCACGGTCGAGACGCGCGACCGCGCGCATGCCGAGGAGATCTTGCGGGCGCTGGACGTGGACGGGTTGCAGCCGGTGCGGATCGAAACTGCGACCGCGATGGAGTGAAGCTTTTGCGGTTGTCCGATCCCGTTCTCGGCTTGGTCGTCCCCGCGCAATCCCATAACCACGGGTCTCTGGAACATTGATCCCTGCTTGCGCGAGGACGCAGAAACCCGAACTCTCCAGCCGCATTCGGTATGATCGAGCGGGTTGGCGAATCACCCGGGCTGAGGGCTCCACCCTTGCGCGAGAAGGAACTTCGCATTGCGCTGGTCTGCTTCGGCGGCGTGTCGCTCGCCGTCTACATGCACGGCATCAGCAAGGAAATCCTGAAGCTCGTGCGCGCCTCGAGCGCGCTGCATCGCGATCGCCGACCGCACCGCGCGTGCCAGAGCCGTCGTTCTTCGACCAGCGTCGACCGCAACGATCCCGAATACGACACCGAGCACGTCTATTTCGAGCTGCTGCGCGAGATCGGGCGCAGCGTCGAGCTGCGCGTCGTCGTCGACATCATCGCCGGCGCCTCCGCCGGCGGCATCAACGGCACCATGCTGGCGCGCGCGCTCAGCCACGATCTGCCGATGGAGCGCTGCGCGACCTGTGGCTCGACAATGCCGACGTCACGGTGCTGCTGTCGCCCGACACGCGCGCCGGCGCCTGGAGCAAGTGGTTCCTCAAGCCGTTCATCTGGGCGCGGCGAAGACCGGCATGCTGCGGCGCGATCAAGGACCTGGAGGTCCGCCAGAAGCTGTCGCTGTTCGTGCGCTCGCGCTGGTTCAGGCCGCCGCTCGACGGCCGGATCATGGCGGCCTGATGTACGACGCGGTCACCGTCGATGGGGGCGCCGAAGCACATCCGGCGCATCGCTGCTGCCGTCCGGCCATTCGCTCGACCTGTTCGTGACGCTCACCGACTTCTACGGCTACCAGCAGCTCGTGCAGATCCACGATCCGCCGCTCATCCACGAGCTGCGATCATCACCACGTCCTGCACTTCACTTATCGGCGGCGATCCGAACGGCGAGGTCGAAAGCGATTTCGATCTGGACAATGCGCCGGCGCTCGCCTTTGCGGCGCGCGCGACCTCGTCGTTTCCGGGCGCCTTTCCGCCGGCGCGGATCGTCGAGATGGACGAGGTCGTGTCGCGCAGCGGCGGGACGACTGGCCGCGGCGCGAGCGAGTTCATCGCCAAAGTCGTTCGAGCACCATCTGCGCGCCGGCGTCGATCCGGCCATCGCGCCGCTTCATCGACGGCGCGGTGCTCAACAACCGGCCGTTCCAGCAGGCGATCTCGGCGATCCATGGCCGGCCGGCCTACCGGCAGGTCGACCGGCGGCTGGTCTATATCGAGCCGCATCCGGCGCCGCCGGCGATGCCGCGCGGCGCCAGAGATGCCGGGCTTCTTCGCGACCATGCGCGGCGCGCTGTCGGACATCCCGAGCTCGCAGCCGGTGACCGACGAACTCAGCTGGGTGGTCGAGTTCAACGACCGGGTGCGGCGGCTGCGCGCCATCATCGACAGCGCCCGTCCGCAGGTCAGCCAGCTGGTCGCAAGCGTCATCACCGGCGACGTTCGACCGCGCGATCACCACCGCAGGAGCTGCGCGGCCTGGCGCGAGCAGGTGAATTCGCAGGTCGCGCGTCGACGCCGGCTTCGCCTACCAGGCCTATGTGCGGCTCAAGCTCGCCTCGGTGCGCGCCTTCGGCGCGCAATCTGATCGTCAAGCTGCGCGGCGCGCCGGCGCAGTCGCCGCTGTCGCGGGTGGTGGCCGAGATCATCGACGCCTGGGCGGTCCGCAAGGGCGTCGTCTACGAGCGCGCCGACAGCGAGGCGCTCGAATTCGAGACCGCAGACCGGCGGGCACCTGCCGGCGTGGGTGCAATATCTCCTCGCCTTCGACGTCAAATACCGCGAGCGGCGGCTGCATTTCCTGATCGAGGGACAGAACCGGCTCTATGAGCATCTCGATCAGGAGCGCTTCGCCGGCCTCGATCCGCTCGTGGTCGATCGGCTCAAGCGCGAATTCTATGGCCGGCTCGACGCGCTGCGTCGCCGCGAGGAACGCCGGAATTCTACAGCGACGAGGTCCACGGGCTGGTGGCCGATATCTTCCCGGCAGCGCCCTCGCCGAGCGAGGTCAGGCAATCTGCACGCCTACGCCGCGTCATTCGTCGAGCGGCACTTGCGACAAGCTCGACCGTCTGATCGAGCAGCTCGCCGCCGAGATCAATCTCGACGCCATCGACGCGCGACCTCGACGAGCTGCTGGCGTCGCTCGATCCGGCGCGATGGCATCCCGACGCGCGGCGCGAGGTGCTGGTCAACTATCTCGGCTTTCCGTTCTGGGACGTGCTGACCTTCCCGATGACCAGCGCGCGCGAGATCGGCGAGCTCAACGAGATTCTGGTCGACCGCATCAGCCCGCAGGACGCGCGCGCGCTCAAGGGCTTCGAGGGGATCGAGCAGCCTCAAGGGCATCGGCTTCGCCCATTTCGCCGCATTCCTGTCGCGCGCCTACCGCGAGAACGACTACCTGCTCGGCCGTCTGCACGCGCTCGACCGGCTGATCGACATCGTCTGCGACTCCGCGGGCATCGACGGCGCGCACGACGGGATCGACGTGGCCGCGCTGAAGCGGAGTGGCTTCACCCAGATCCTCGACGCCGAGGAGAAGCATCTGACCCACAGCAGCGATCTGATCGCGGCGTTGCGCAAGTGCGTGGCCGAGATTGGAGCGGCGTAAGCTTGGAGATATTGAAGGCGTGCGAGGTGGCGGTCACCGACGCGGTTGCACCGACCATCCCAGGCATTCAGCCAACCCGCGCCCCATGATCCAGGCGAGGTCGTCGGACGACAGAAAGTCGAGCGTCTCGGTGAAATGCGTTACCGTCTGGCGGTAGCCGCAGGTCCTGGGCACACGGCGTGATGTCGCTGCCCCAGAACGCGCGGCGCGGGCCGAATGCGTCGATCACGCGTCGCAGCGGCTCGCGCAGGTTCCGAAACGGGTAGGGCTCGCTCGAGAAGCACGGCAGCGCCGACACCTTGACGGACACATTGGGGTGGCGCGCGAGCGCGGCGATCCGTTCCGCCGCCGGGATCGTCTTGTCGTCCATGGTCGCGCGCGCGAACCCCATGTGATCGACAATGATCTTCAGGCAGGGATGGCGCGCGGCGATCGCGCCGATTTCCGTCAGCCGCTCCGGCGCGTGCACCATGCAGGCAATGCCGTGGCGCTCGGCCTGCGGCCAGAACCAGTCGGTGGTTCCGTCGGTGAGGGTGGGCCGGTCGGCGTCGCGGTGAAAGGTGAGGCGCACGCCCAGCATGCCGGGTTGCTCTTTCCACCGTTCGACCAGGCTACGCCCGTTGCCGGCGGCGACCGGAAAACGCCCCATCACGGCGAAACGGTCCGGGTACTTCCGCGCCGCCTCCAGCGCGTAGTCGTTACGGTCGCCTTCGATCGAGGGCGGCACCAGCACGGCTCGGCCGACGCCGGCGCGCTCCATGTCGGCCAGAAGCTGCTCGCAGGTGTAAGGCGCGCTCTCGCGGCCTTGCCCGTCCCGCAGGAAAAGCCGGTCCGGCCGCTCGGGCGGCCACACATGCACCTGGCAGTCGATGATGTCCATGCGCCGGCGGCAAGCGTAGATCGCAGCCTTGAGCTTCTCCGCCACGCGCGGCGCGAAATAGCTGAGCACGCCGGCGGCGCCGGCGCGCTTGAAGGCGATCAGGCTCTCCATCATCGCCTTGCTCGCCGTCGAGCCAGCCGTTCTGCGCCGCCGCCATGATCATCGCGTACTCGCCCGACACCTGATAGGCGAAGGTCGGCATGCCGAAGGCGTCCTTCACCCGGCGCAGGATGTCGAGATAGGGCATGCCGGGCTTGACCATCACCATGTCGGCGCCTTCGGCGATGTCGAGCTCGACCTCGCGCAGCGCCTCGTCGGTGTTGGCCGGGTCCATCTGGTAGGTGCGCTTGTCGCCGGTGAGCGTCGTCGACGAGCCGACCGCGTCGCGGAACGGGCCGTAGAAGGCGGAGGCATATTTCGCCGCATAGGCCATGATCGACACGTCGGCGAAGCCGGCCTCGTCGAGGCCCGGCGCGGATCGCGCCGACGCGGCCGTCCATCATGTCGGAGGGCGCGATGATGTCGCAGCCGGCTTCGCGCCTCGACCAGCGCCTGCCGCACCAGCACCTCGACGGTCTCGTCGTTGAGGATGACGCCGTCGCGCAGCAGGCCGTCGTGGCCGTGGCTGGTATAGGGATCGAGCGCGACGTCGCAGAGGACGCCGACGTCGCGGCACCTCCTTCTTGATCGCGCGGATGGCGCGGCAGACCAGGTTGTCCGGATTGAGCGCCTCGCTGCCGTCGTCGTCGCGCAGCTTCGGGTCGGTATAGGGAAACAGCGCGAGGCAGGGGATGTCGAGCTCCGCGGCGCGCTCGGCGTCGCGCACCGCCTCGTCGACCGACAGCCGCTCGACGCCCGGCATGGAGGCGACCGGCACGCGCGTCTTGCGTGCCGTCGACCAGGAACAGCGGCCAGATCAGGTCGTCGGTGGTGAGCACGTTCTCGCGCACCATGCGGCGCGCCCACTCGGCCTTGCGGTTGCGGCGCGGGCGCGTGGTCAGGTCGAGACGCGCGGCATCGGCCTGGCCTCGACCGGGGCGAGGCGGGCTTCGATCGGGCGGCCGTATTTGATGGCCATGGCGCCTCCGCGACAGCTTCCGCGCCTTCATAGCCGCGTCCGCAATGCCGCCGCCACTGGCTGCCGGCGGCGCGCGCGGTGCGACCGGGTTGCTGGTCAAGGTGTCCCGATGCGACCATGCCGGTGACCCATCATGAGGCCCGCACATGTCGTCGACCGATCCGAATGCCCCGCAGCCGCCGCTCATATCCAGCAAGCAGCTCGCACTGGCGGTCTACCTGCTCTACCTTGCCGGATACTTCACCGGTATAACCGCGATCATCGGGGCCGTCATTGCGCACGCCAAGGTCGGCGATGCCGACGCGTTCACGGGCTCGCACTACCGTTTTCAGATCCGCACATTCTGGATCGGGGTGCTGTATCTCGTGGTCGGCGTGGTGCTGACCTTCGCCGTCATCGGCGTTGTAGTCCTGGTCTGGTGGTTCTTCTGGTCGCTGGTGCGCAACGTCAAAGGGTTGCTGGCCTTGAACGAGAACAAGCCGATCAGCAACCCCGCTACATGGATGTGGTGACGGCAGGCTCGAACGGCCAGTTGCCGCAATGGATTTCGATCTCAGCGAGGAGCAGCGCGCCATCCAGGACACCGCGCGCGCCTTCGCGCGCGACGAGATGATGCCGTTTGCGCGGCAATGGGACGAGGACGAGTTCTTTCCGGTCGAGACGCTGCGTAAGGCGGCGGCGCTCGGCTTCGCCGGCATCTATGTGCGCGACGATGTCGGCGGCTCGGCGCTGTCGCGGCTCGACGCCACGATCATCTTCGAGGAACTGGCGCAGGGCTGCCCCTCGACCGCCGCCTATATCTCGATCCACAACATGGTGGCGTGGATGATCGACGCGCTACGGCGCGAGCGAGCAGCGCCGGCGCTTCCTGCCCGACGCTCTGCGCCATGGACCGAGTTCGCCAGCTACTGCCTGACCGAGCCGGATGCGGGCTCGGACGCCGCAAGCCTCAAGACGCGCGCCGTGCGCCAGCGCGATCACTACGTGCTCGACGGCACCAAGGCGTTCATTTCCGGCGGCGGCGTCTCCGACATCTATGTGGTGATGGCGCGCACGGGGGAGGGCGGCCCGCGCGGCATTTCCTGCTTCGTGGTCGAGAAGGGCACGCCCGGGCTCAGTCCTTCGGCGCGCAGGAGAAGAAGCTCGGCTGGCAGTCGCAGCCGACCGCCATGGTGATCTTCGAGCAATGCCGGGTACCGGTGGCGAACCGGCTCGGCGACGGAGGGGCAGGGCTTCAAGATCGCGATGGGCGGGCTCGACGGCGGGCGGCTCAACATCGCGGCCTGCTCGCTCGGCGGGGCGCAGTTCTGCCTCGACCGCAGCGATCGCCTATATGAAGGAGCGCAAGCAGTTCGGCACGCGGCTGGCCGATTTCCAGGCGCTCGGCTTTCGCATCGCCGACTACGCGACCGAGCTCGAAGCGCGCGTCTGCTGTTGCGCCGGGCGGCGGTGGCGGTCGACGCGCGCGAGCCGGGCGCGACGCGGCTCGCCGCGCAGGCCAAGCGCCTCGCGACCGATACCGGCTTCGACGTCGTCAACGGCTGCCTGCAACTGCACGGCGGCTACGGCTACCTGCGCGACCATCCGATCGAACGCGTTCTGCGCGATCTGCGCGTGCACCAGATCCTCGAAGGCACCAACGAGATCATGCGGCTGATCGTCAGCCGCGATCTGCTGGGCAACTAGAAGAACGAATGCCGCCAGACACGGTTTCTTAAGCCGGAGGGAGCTTAGGTGGGGCCGCTCAATAGCGCAGGCGGCCGCGATGGAGTCTGTAAGGCCATCTTTCGTCAGTTTGATCCGGCTGGTCTATTGCGACGCCGGCCGCGCCTTGTGGACCTTGCGGCATCTGGCCTGGACCGCCTGCCTGATCGGCATCGCCCATTCGCTCGCTCGGCTGATCCTGTATTCGCCCGGTTTTGGCGCCGCGATCGGCCCGACCGCCCGCGACCTGATCGCCCTGATGTTCGGCGCCGGCTGGATCTTCCTGCTCGCGCCGTTCCTGATCGCCGTGCACCGCCTGGTGCTGTTCGATGAGGTTGCCCCCCGCTACTGCATCGAGCCGAAGAGCCAGCGCGTGCTGCGCTTCTTCGGCTGCTGGCTCGCGCTTGCGCTGGTCGCGGCGGTGCCGGTCATGCTCATGGTCTCCGCGCTTACGCTGGCGCGATTGCCCGACGCGTGGCTGCTATGGGCAATCGCTCCGCTCATCGTCCTGCCGATCATCCTCGGTCTGCGGATGACGCTCATCCTGCCGGCGATCGCCGCCGATGCGCCGGGCGCGACCTGGGTGAATGCCTATCAGGACACCAGAGGCCATGGCTGGGGGATCCTGCTGACCTACCTCGCAGTCGAAATTCCGTGCCTGCTGGCCGGCATGGCCCTCATGGTGCTGGCGCGGCTGTGCTGAGTTTCGCGCTCCTGCTGATGGTGCGCGCCGGCGTTCCATTCAAGATCATTGCCACGGTCGACACGCTGGCTTCGCTGACGGTCCTCAACGTCGTCAGCGTGTGCTCGACGGTCCTGTTCGTGGCGCTGGCATCGCGCCTCTTTCAGCTGTTGGGCGACCGGGTCAAGCGCCTGCCCGGGCCGCAGACCGCCTGATCGGCTAAGCCTCGTCCGTATCGCCCCCTCGTGCGCGACGCAAAGAGCGGCTATGAGTGCCGGCGATGACTGCCGACATCCTGTTCGAGCGCCGCGGCACCGCGGGCCTCGTCACGCTCAACCGGCCGGCAGGCGCTCAACGCGGTGATCGCACGACATGGTGCGCGCACTGGCGCAAAAGCTCGACGAATGGGCCGCCGATGCCGCGGTCACGCGCGTGATCGTCACCGCCGCGGGCGGCCGCGCCTTCTCGGCGGGTGGCGACCTCCGCGCGCATTTACGATCTCGGACGCGCCGGACGTCATGATGAGGCGCTGGCTTATTTTCGCGAGGAATACGCGCTCAACGCCCGCATCAAGCGCTACCGCAAGCCCTACGTCGCGCTGATCGACGGCATCGTCATGGGCGGCGGCGTCGGCGTGTCGGTGCACGGCTCGCACCGGGTCGCAGGCGACCGGTTCAGCTTCGCGATGCCCGAGGTCGGCATCGGCTTCTTTCCCGATATCGGGGCGACCTGGTTCCTGCCGCGCCTGCCGGGCGAGCTCGGCACCTATTGCGCGCTCACCGGCGAGCGGCTCGGCGCCGCCGATGCCGTCGCGTCGTGCGTCGCGACCCATCGCGTGGACTCGGCGCGCTTTCCCGACCTGATCGAGGCGCTGTGCGGCGCGGTGTCGGTCGACGCCGTTCTCGGCGCATTCGCGGCAGCCGGCCGGGGAGGGGCCGGTCAGCGCGCGGCGCGGACGCCATCGACCGTCTGTTCGCGGGCGACCGCGTCGAGGACATTCTCGCCGCGCTCGACGCCGAAGCGGGCAGCGCCGGCGCGGACGCGCCTTTCGCCCGCCACGCCGCCGCCTTGATCCGCACGAAATCGCCGACGAGCCTCAAGATCGCGCTCACGCAAATGCGCGCTCGGCAGCGACGCTCGATTTCGACGAGTGCATGCGGACCGAATTCCGCATAGTGTCGCGCATCGTGCACGGCCACGATTTCTACGAAGGGATCCGGGCGGTGATCGTCGACAAGGATCAATGCGCCGCGCTGGCGGCCGTCCGTCGCTCGCGGAGGTGCAGCGACGCGGCGGTCGAGCGACTATTTCGCGCCGGTCGAACGCGAGCTTGAACTGCCATGATCGACACGCGAACGCGCGCGCTCGCTCGAACCGGTGCATGCCGGGCAGGAGGAGGCCGGCGGCGCCAGCTGGACCAATTGGCTCGTGATTTTTCTGCGGGTGATGGCGGCGGTGTCGATGCTCAAGGGCCTCTATCATTGGGCGGTCGTGCTGCGGCATCGTCGCGATCGGCAGGATGGCTTCGAGTTCGCAAGGCACGCCGTGGCAGGTCGCGACCGTGTTCTTTGCGGTGATCGATCTGGTGGCGGCGGTCGGGCTGTGGCTCGCCGCGCCGTGGGGCGCGGTGGTGTGGCTCACCGCCGTCGTCTCGATGGTCGGCGGTGGAGATGCTCTTTCCGCAGATCTATGGCGGGAGCATGGTGTGATCGTGGTCGTGGAGGTACTGTGCTGCTCGTCGGGCTATCTCGTGCTTGCGCTCATGGCCGCGCGCGAGCGGCCGCGCGTCGATAGCGCCAATCGCTGCAAGGCTATGCGCGTCGAGGAGGACGCCATGGCACGGATCGGCTTCATCGGGCTCGGCAATATGGGGCTGCCGATGGCGCAGAACCTGATCAAGGCCGGGCACGCGGTCACCGGCTTCGACGTCGAGCAGCGCGGCGGCCGAAACGCTCGCCGCCGGCGGCGGCACGCGGCGGCCGTCGGTCGCCGAGGCCTGCAAGGGCGCCGACGTCGTCATCACCATGCTGCCGGCCGGCAAGCAGGTGCGCGAGGTCTATCTCGGCGCGGACGGCGTGCTGGCGCGGCGCGGCGCGCGGCACGCTGCTGATCGACTGCTCGACCATCGACGTCGAGACCGCGCGCGCGGTCGCGGCGGCCGCGCAGGAGCACGAGCCTTGCCATGGTCGATGCGCCGGTGTCCGGCGGCGTCGCCGGCGCGCAGGCCGGGACGCTCACCTTCATGGTCGGCGGCACCGCGACGCGCCTTCGAGCGCGCGCAGCCGATCCTCGAAGCGATGGGCAAGACCATCGTGCATGCCGGCGGCGCCGGCAACGGCCAGGCGGCGAAGATCTGCAACAACATGATCCTCGGCGTCTCGATGATCGCGGTGTCGGAGGCTTTCGTGCTGGCCGAGAAGCTCGGCCTCGACGCGCAGAAGCTGTTCGACATTTCGTCGAAGTCGTCCGGCCAGTGCTGGTCGATGACGAGCTATTGCCCGGTGCCGGGACCGGTGCCGACGTCGCCCGCCAACCGCGACTACCAGGCCGGCTTCACCGCGGCGATGATGCTCAAGGATCTGAAGCTCGCGCAGGAGGCGGCGCAAGACGGCGGGCGCCAAGACGCCGCTCGGGGCGGGGGCCGCGGCGATCTACGAGCAATACGTCGAGCAGCGGCGACGCGCGGCGTGGATTTTTCCGGCATCATCCGGTTTCTGCGCGGCGGCGTGACGGCTCAGGCCCGACGTGACGTGCTGTGCCGGAGTATTGCACGGACCGCAGTGCGTCAACGTGCGCGATGTGAACGTCGCGTGACATTCGCTCGCAATTGTCGATTCAATTGACCATTCACCGTCGCAAATAAACCTTATCTTTATCGTGTTGTTTAAGCCGATTTTAGACCATGCGGCCGTAGTGTTGGCGCACGACGACGGGGAACAGGGCCTCGTCGCGACAAAACTAAGACAATAACAGGAAGGCGTCATCATGAAGGCCGTTGCCAAGACGGTCGAGCCGGCCGATCGCGAAGCGCGGTTCGACCACATCCGGCCGCTCTATCTCGAGGCCTTGACGCTGGTGGAGCGGCTGCATCGCCGGCTGCTCGACGTCATCAAGGACGAATTCGACCGCCGCAGCCGCGCCGACATCAATTCGGTGCAGGCGCTGCTGCTGTACAATATCGGCGACAAGGAGCTGACCGCCGGCGAGCTGCGCACGCGCGGCTACTATCTCGGCTCCAACGTCTCCTACAATCTGAAGAAGCTCGTCGAGATGGGCTTCCTCGATCATCAGCGCTCGCGCGTCGACCGCCGCTCGGTGCGCATCAAGCTGACCGACAAGGGCCGCGAGGTGCGCGACATCGTCGACGGCGCTCTACCAGAAGCACGTGCGCACGGTGGAGCAGGTCGGCGGCATCAATTCCGACGAGTTCGCGACGCTCAACAAGTCGCTGCACCGGCTCGAGCGGTTCTGGACCGACCAGATCCTCTATCGGCTGTAATCGATCTTCCGACGGCTCGACCTCGGCTGACCGCCGGCTTGCCCCGGCCGCAAATGCGCCGGGCGCATGTCTTTTGCGGTCGCTCGAGCGCGGCCGCGCGCATGGGCGCTTGGTCTCTGCCGCCGGATCCGTGCTAGCGCCATGGGCATCGAGGCTGGTTTCGAGCGTTCGTGATTGCGACCGATGGCTGATCGGGGTCAGCGCGCAGCAGTGAGCCGGCGCAGCTTCCTGCGGCGGCTCGCGGCGGCGCGGCCTTGCCGGCGGCACGCGCTGGCGCGCGCGCGCTCGCCGTCCGCGCAGGACGCGCTGCTGCGGGCGCTGATCGAGCAGAACCAGCAGACGCGAATTCGGCCAGGGCTTCGACTCCGCCTCGCGCACCATCCTGATGCCGAAGGCGTCGCTGCCGACGCTGTCGCCGGCGACCGCGCAGACGACCGAGCAGGCGATCGGCCAGATACGAGGCGATCGTCGGCGCGCGGCGGCTGGCCGCACGGTCCCGCCGGCCGAGCGGCTGCGGCTCGGCAACCGGCATGCCGAGCGTCGTGGCGCTTGCGCCAGCGCCTGGCGCGTGGCCGGCGATCTCGACGCCGCCTCCGGCGCGACCGACGTCTTCGATTCCTACGTCGAGGCCGCGGTGCGCCGCTTCCAGGCGCGCCACGGCATCACCGTCGACGGGGTGTTGCGCGAGCAGACCTTCAAGGCGCTCAACGTTCCGGCCGACGTGCGGCTCGCCCAGCTCAAGATCAACGTCGTGCGGCTGCGCACCTTGAGCGGCAATCTCGGCGCCCGCTTCGTGGTCGTGCAACATCCCGGCCGCGCAGATCGAGGCGATCGAGAACGGCGTCGTGGTGTCGCGCCATATCGCCGTGGTCGGCAAGCCCGACCGGCCGTCGCCCGACATCAACAGCCGCATCATCGAGGTCAATTTCAATCCGTACTGGACGGTGCCGGTCTCGATCGTGCGGCGCGATCTCATTCCGAAGATGCAGACCGAGCCGGACTATCTGACCAAGAACCACATCCGCATCTTCGACCGCAGCAGCCGCGAGCTGCAGCCGACCGCAGATCAACTGGTACACCGAGGAGGCGGTCAACTACCAGTTCAAGCAGGATCCCGGCGATTTCAACTCGCTCGGCGCGATCCGCATCAATTTTCCCAACACGCACCAGGTCTACATGCACGACACGCCGTTCAAGAACCTGTTCGGCGAGGACTTCCGCTTCCATTCGTCGGGCTGCGTGCGCATCCAGAACGTGCGCGAACTGGTCAACTGGCTGCTGTCGGAGACGCCGGGCTGGCCGCGCGTCGGAGATCGACCGCGTGATCAAGAGCGGCGAGCGCAAGGACGCCAAGCTCGCCAGGCCGGTGCCGCTGCACTGGGTCTACGTCACCGCCTGGGCGACCGCCGACGGCGTGGTGCAGTTCCGCGACGATATCTATGGCCGCGACGGCCTCGAACCGGTCGCCAGCACGGCGCCGGGATAGGCCTTCGCCCTCCGTACGCGCTTCCGGCCGAAATCTGCTCTACTCTATCCCGCGAACATTGGCGCGACGGAGGAGCAGGCATGCGTGCGATGGTGGTGCCACGTTGGGGGGAAGCTTCGGTCCTGCAGGAGGTCGCGCCGCCCAAGGCGCGGGCGGGCGAGGCCGTGATGAAGGTCCGCACCGCCGGGGTCGGGCTGACCCTGCTCAACATGCGCACCGGCCGCATGGGCGGCGAGACCCCGCGCATCATGGGCCACGAGCTTGCCGGCGACATCGTCGAGGTGGGCGAGGGCGTGACCAACGTCAGGGCCGGTGATCGCTGCACGGTCTACTTCTATCTCACCTGCGGGCATTGCCGGCGCTGTCGCGGTGGACGCGAGACGCTGTGCGAAAAATGGGGCGGCTATGTCGGCGTCCATCGCGACGGCGGCTTCGCCGATCTCGTTTGCCTGCCGGCCGGCAATTTTCTTCCCATCCCCGCCGCGCTCGACTACGAAGCCGCGGCGATCGCCGCCGATGCCGTCAACACCAACTGGCACTGCATGAAGGAGCGTGCGCGGATCGATCCGCATGACGTCGTCCTGCTGATCGGGGCGGGCGGCGGCGTGGGCATTCACGGCGTGCAGGTCGCCAAGCTCTTCGGCGCCCATGTGATCGCGGCCGATGTGTCGGAGGAGAAGCTCGCACTTGCCAGGCAGTGGGGCGCGGACGAGACCATCAACACCCGCGCCACCAACGACCTCGCCAAGGCCGTGCGGGCGATGACCGAGGGCCGCGGCGTCGACGCCGTGGTCGACTATGTCGGGCGCGCGCCGACCTTCCAGGCAGCGGTCGACAGCCTCGCGGTCGGCGGCCGCGCGGTCGCCATCGGCGGCTTTCCGGAAAACTTCACCTTCGACACCCGGCGCCTGATCGAGGCGGAAAAAGTCATCACCGGATCGCGCCACTCCACCCGCGCCGAGTTCATCGAGACGCTCGACCTGATGGCGCGCGGTCTGATCAAGCCGGTCGTCGGCACGCGCCGCCATTTCACCGAGGTGGAGGACGTGTTCAAATCGATCACCGATCTGACCCTTCTAGGCCGCGGCGCGCTGACGTATGATGCGTAGGTCGTGGCGCCCTCGGTGCGATGATCACGTGAGCGGTGCCGAGCCACATTGCGGGGTTTGCTGACATGCGGCGTCGCAATTTTGTCGCCGGGCTCGGTGCGGCCGCCGCATCTTCGGCTTTTTGGCCGTCCGCGGCGCGCGCGCAGCAGGACGGCCGGGTGCGGCGCATTGGCGTCCTGGCGGCCCTCGCAGAGGACGATCCGGAAATGCAGGCGTCGCTCGCAGGGTTCCGGCAGGGCCTCGATCGGCGCGGATGGTCGGAGGGCCGCAATGTTCGCATCGACACTCGCTTTGCGCACGCCAACGTTGATCTGCGTCAGATTCTTGCAAAAGAGCTGGTCGCCCTGCAACCGGATGTGATCCTCGCACATACGACGCCGGTGGTCGCTGCGCTCCAACGGGAGAGCCGCGCAATCCCGATCGTGTTCGTCAACGTCTCCGACCCGATCGGCTCGGGCTTCGTCGCGAGCCTGGCGCGGCCCGGCGGCAATGTCACGGGCCTGTTGCTGTACGAGGCGAGCATCTCCGGCAAGTGGCTCGCCATGCTCAAGGAGATCGCGCCGCACGTGACGCGCGCCGCCCTGGTCGCCGACCCCAAGACACCCACCTACGACTACTTCCTGCGGGCGGCGCAAGCCGTTGCTCCCTCGCTCGCGATCGAACTCGTGCCAAACCCCGTCGAGACCGCTGCCGACATCGAGCGCGCAGTCGAGTCGGCGGCACGCGCGCCGAACGGCGGTCTGTTCCTGCCGCCGAACAGCACCACCTATTTGCATCGCGATCTCATCGCCAGCGCTCGCGGCCCGTCATCGTCTGCCGGCAGTGTATGCGTTCCGTCAATTCGTCACGGCTGGCGGTCTCATGTCGTACGGGGTCGACCAGGTCGACGTATGTCGGCAGGCGGCCTCCTATGTCGATCGCATCCTGCGCGGCGAGAAGCCCTCCGACCTACCGGTGCAGACGCCGACCAAGTTTACAACGACCATCAATCTGAAGACTGCCAAGGCGCTTGGCTTGACGGTGCCACCGCACTGTTGGTCGCCGCCGACGAGGTGATCGAGTGAAGGGCCAACGTGTACGGTTTCGATCGAACGCGAGCGGTGACAAACAATGACCACCATACGCCACGCCATCGATTGCGATGTGCATCCGACCGTGCCGAGCGTCAAGGCGCTGCTGCCCTATCTCGACGATTTCTGGCGCGACAGCGTGCAGGAGCGCGGCATCGAGTCGCTCGAGACCGTGACCTATCCGCCGCGGGCGCCGCTCACCTCGCGGCCGGAATGGCGCGGCAAGGACGGCCGCCCCGCCACCGAGGCGGCGCAGCTTACGCCGCAGGTGTGCGACCGCTGGCAGGCCGATGTCGCGATCCTCAATTGTCTCTATGGTGTGAACCTGCTGTTCGCCGAGGACATGGGCAACGCGTTCGCGCGCGCGCTCAACGACTGGGTCGCCAAGGAATGGCTCGACCGCGACCCGCGCCTGCGCGCGTCGATCGTGATCCCCACCCAGAACGTCGAATACGCGGTCGACGAGATCGAGCGTCTGGCTGCGGACAAGCGCTTCGTGCAGGTGCTGGTGCTCGCCATGCAGGAGGTGCCGCTGGGGCGGCGCTCGTTCTGGCCGATCTATGCCGCCTGCGAGCGCCACGGCCTGCCGCTCGGCATCCACGCCGGCTCGACCTATCGGCATTCCATCACATCGCTCGGCTGGCCGAGCTATTACATCGAGGACTATTCGGCGCACAGCCAGGCGTTCCAGTCGCAGGTGGCGAGCCTCGTGTGCGAAGGCGTGTGTGCCAAATATCCCGGGCTCAAGGTAGTGCTGCTGGAGTCGGGCGTGACCTGGCTGCCGGGTTTCCTCTGGCGGTTCGCCAAATTCTGGCGCGGCGTGCGCGCCGAGGTGCCGTGGGTCGACCGCTCGCCCGCCGATATCGTGCGCGATCATTTCCGCCTGACCATCCAGCCGTTCGACGCGCCCGCCGACAAGGACACGGTGGAGCGCGCGATCGAGCACCTGCGCTCCGACGACGTGCTGCTCTATGCGTCGGATTTCCCGCACTGGCAGTTCGACGGCGACGAGACCATACCGGCCGCGATCCCGCAGTCGCTGCGCCGCAAGATCATGGTGGACAATCCGCTCGCGACCTACCCGCGGCTTTGAGCGATCGCCGCTCATGCCCTTTTCCCTGGTATCGGTCCGGCGTCCGGCCCATAGTACTGCCAACTGCGATCAATAACGCAGACGTAACGGGGCAAACGAGCACGCGTTGCAACAAGGAGGACGCCATGTCGGTAGCCAGAGTTACGGAGATCATCGCCAGTTCGAAAAAGAGCTTCGACGATGCCACCGAGAAAGGCATCGCGCGCGCGGTGAAGACGCTCAAGAACGTCGAAGGCGCGTGGGTCAAGCAGCAGAAGGTTGTCGTCAAGAACGGCAAGATCGCCGAGTACCGCGTCGATCTCAAGGTCACCTTCATCCTGATCGACTAGCCGCCGGAACGCTGACAAGCGAAGGGCCGTATTGCGCGCAGGCTGTTGCGCCTGCGCGGTGCTTGCCGTTGCGTCGAAATGAAAGCTAAATTGTAATTTATCGATCCGGGGTTGCTTAAAATCATGCTGTCACAGTGTAATTACCTTGCTCGATCCGCATCATGGGAGAGAATCGATGAGACACATTGTCCTCGCATTGGCCTTGCTCGGCGCGGCTGCGACCGTCGTGCATGCCCAGGACGGCATCCCCGACCTCAAAGGCACCTGGACCGGCAAGGGCAAGTCGCTCGTCTGGGGCAGCCATCCCCATCATCCCGGTTCGCAGACCGTCAACGATCCGCCGCGCGTGCGCGACATCGAGGCGACCCACATCGTCGAAGGCCAGGAGGGCCGTCTCGCCTGGGGCCGCTCGTCGTCGAGCATTGCCGACACCAAGGAGCCGTTCTCCTGGGCCTTGACCAACGACAACAAGACCATCGTCGGCGCCGACATCGACGGTTATTTCCACATCACCCTCATCACGCCCGACCGCATGGAAAAATGCTACGTGCACAACGCCACCGGCCCGACCCGCTCGATCGTGGCGACGTGCTACTTCCTGGACCGGGCGAAGCAGTAGCCGCCGGCGTTCCCATGACCCGCGCGCTCATCCGCCGCCTGGCCGGCGCCCTGCTTGTCGTCGCGCTCGCGACGCCGGCCTGGGCGCAGGGCTATCCTGCGCGACGCATCACCATCGTGGTGCCGTTCTCGCCCGGCACCGCGTTCGACGTGATCGCGCGCACCGCCGGGCAGAAAATCGCCGAACGCACCGGCCAGCCGGTGGTCGCCGACAACAAGCCGGGCGCGAGCGGCACGCTCGGCACCGAGATGGTCGCCGTCGCCGCGCCCGACGGCTACACGCTGGTGACCGCGGGCGCGCCGATCACCGTGCACAAGGCGCTGATCAAGAACCTGCGCTACGATCCGGTCGCGAGCTTCACGCCGCTCGGCTCGCTCACCGCCAGCAGCGTCGGCCTCGTGGTCAACCCGGCGGTGATGCCGGTCAACTCGCTCGACGAGCTGATCGCCGCCGTCAAGGCCAGGCCCGGCTACTACAACTATTCCTCGCCCGGCGTCGGCACGCTGCAGCAGCTCGGCTTCGAGCTGTTCAAGCAGCAGCTCGGCCTCGACATCCAGCACGTGCCCTACCGCGGCGCCAACCAGGCCATCACCGACTTCGTCTCCGGGCAGGTGCACGTCACCTATCTGCCGATCAGCCAGGCGCTGCCGCATGTGCCGACCGGCAAGCTGCGCATCCTCGCCAATGTGGGGAGCCGGCGTTCGCCGTTTGCGCCGGATATCCCGACGCTCGGCGAGCTCGGGCATCCCACGCTCGACTTCGATCTCTGGTTCGGCTTCCTCGGCCCCGCCAACCTGCCGCCGGCGGTGGTGCAATGGTGGGAGAAGGAGCTCGCCGCGATTTCCGAAATGGCGGATGCGCGCGAGGCCTTTCGCCGCCACGGCCTGATTCCGATGTATCGCGATGCGGCCGCTACCGGCGCGCGGATCAAGTCGGAGGTGGCGCGCTGGGGCGCGGTGGCGCAGAAGGCGGGCCTCAAGCCGGAATAACAGCCGATCGCCGCGGCGCGACCATCCTACTCGATGCGAATACCGAGGCTCTGGATGATCTCGCCCCAGCGTTTGTATTCGGCCTGCGATGAAGGCGCCGTACTGTTCCGGCGTGCCGAGCGGCAGCAGGATGCCCTGCGCGAGAAAGCGGTCGCGCACGTCCGGTGCCGAAAATGCCTTGCGGCCCTCGGCGTTGAGCCAGTCGATGATGGCGCGCGGCGTCCCGGCCGGCGCCACCAGGCCGAACCAGGGGCCGCCCTCGATCTGCGGAAATCCGGCTTCCGCCATGGTCGGCACGTCGGGCATCGCGGCGAGCCGCTGCGGCGAGGCGACCGCGAGGGCGCGTATCTTGCCGGCCGCGATCTGCGTGCGCGCCAGCGGCACGATGTCGAACATCATCGAGACGTGGCCGGCGACCAGGTCCTGACTGGCCGGCGCGGCGCCGCGATAGGGCACGTGGGCAATGTCGATGCCGGCAAGCCGCTTGAACTGTTCGCCGACCACGTGACCGGAGCTGCCGTTGCCCTGCGAGGCGTAGGTCAGCTTGCCGGGATTGGCCTTGGCGTAGGCGACCAACTCCTTCACCGTCTTGGCGGGAATGGACGGGTGGACGACCAGAATGTTGTACGACGCGGTCGCGTTGAGGATCGGCGCGAAGTCCTTGAGCGGATCGTACGGACAGCTTGCTGACCAGGTGCGGCAGGATGGCGTTGGTCTGGTGCATGCTGACGTAGAGCGTGTAGCCGTCCGGCGCGGCCTTGGCGGCGGCCTCGGCGGCGATCGCGCCGCCCGCTCCGGTGCGGTTCTCGACCACGGCGGTTTTGCCGCCTTCGCTCAGCTTCTGCGCAAAGGTGCGGCCGACCAGATCGGCGATGCCGCCGGGCGGCGTGGCGACGATGATCTTGATCGGCTGCGCCGGGTAATTTTGCGCTGCAGCAGGTTCGAGCAGTCCGCCAAGACACCCGAGCGTCACGATTGCGAACGCACCGATCGATGACATGGCGCGATCCATGATCCGGCCTCCCACGGCTGAGCAGCGGAACGGGGCACGATAGCAGGTGGCGAGACACCCCGGAAGCGACGGCGGCTAAGGGCGGCGCCTGTCCGGAGTGCGGTATAAGAGCGGTCCAAGCTGACCCGCGATGAACAAGCGCAATGCGAGCCAGACGTTTCCCGACCGTGCCATGATGCAGGATGCCGCCGGCCCAGAGCACGCCGAACCGCCCAAGCCCAGGGTTTTCATCTCGTATTCCCGCAAGGACATGGCGTTCGCCGGCCGGCTGGAGGCGGCGCTCGCGGCGCGCGGGTTTGAGCCGCTGATCGACCGCACGGAAATCTACGCCTTCGAGGAATGGTGGGCGCGCATCGAGGCGCTGATCGTGCGCGCCGATACCGTGGTGTTCGTGCTGAGCCCCGACGCGGTCTCCTCCGAGGTGGCACTGAAAGAGGTCGCGTTCGCCGCCTCGCTCAACAAGCGGTTCGCGCCTATCGTCTGCCGCCGTGTCGAAGACGCACAGGTGCCGCCGGCGCTGGCCAAGCTCAATTTCGTGTTCTTCGACGACGACGCGCGGTTCGAGGAGCGCGCCGACCGCCTCGCCGAGGCGCTCAACACCGACATTGCCTGGATCCGGCGCCACACCGAGATCGGCGAGCAGGCGCGGGGTTGGACGCTGGCCGGGCGTCCCACCGGATTGCTGCTGCGCTCGCCGGCGCTGGAGCAGGCGGAGCGCTGGATCGCCACGCGGCCGCGCGGCGCCCCGACGCCGACCGAGGAATCCCGCGCCTATATCGATGCGAGCCGGCGCGCCGCCACGCGCCGGCGCAATGCGCTCACCGGCAGTCTCGCCGCCGGGCTCATTCTGGCGCTGGCGCTCGCCGCGCTGGCGTACTGGCAGCGCGGCGTCGCGATCGAGCAGCGCGCGATCGCCGAGCGCAACGAGGCGCTGGCCCGGGAGGAGCGCGACCGCGCCACGCGCAATTTCCGGCTCGCGCAGAAGACCGCCGAGAGCCTGGTGTTCGACATCACCCAGGGACTGCGCGACGTGCAGGGCATGCGGGCGGAATCGGTGCGCAAGATCCTGGAGACCGCCAAGGCCACCTTCGAGCAACTCGCCGCCGCCGCGGCCGACGATCCGGCATTGCAGCGCAGCCGCTCGGTGATGCTCAACGAGTTCGGCGACACCTACCTCACGCTCGGCGACCTGGAACAGGCAATGAGCGCCTACCGCGAGGGCCTCGCCATCGCCCAGCGCCTGGCCGCAGCCGATCCCGCCAACACGCAATGGCAGCGCGACCTGTCGGTATCGCACCTCAAGGTCGGCGACGTCCTGATGATGCAGGGCAAGCTCGATGACGCGCTCAAGGCCTATCGCGACGCGCTGGCCATCATCGAGCGTCTCCTGGCCGCCGATCCTGCCAGCGCGCGCTGGCAGCACGACCGTTCGGTCGCGTTGATCAAGATCGGCGAAGTCCTGGTCCTGCAGGGCAGGCTCGACGACGCGCTCAAGTCCTATCGCGACGCGCTTGCCATCCGCGAGCGGGTCTCCGCCGGCGAACCCGGCAACCGCGAATGGCAGCGCGAGCTGTCGCTCGCGCACAGCAAGATCGGCGACGTGCTGGTGGTGCAAGGCAAGCTCGCCGAGGCGCTGGTGTCCTACGCTGCCGACCGCGCCATTGCCGAACGGCTGGTGGCCTCCGATCCCGCCAATACGCTGTGGCAGCGCGATCTGTCGGTGTCGCACAACAAGACCGGCGACGTGCTGATGGCGCAGGGCAAGCTCGATGACGCGCTCACGGCCTATCGCGCGGCGCTTGCCATCCGCGAGCGGCTCGCCGCCGGCGACCGCAACAACACGCAATGGCAGCGCGACCTGTCGCTCTCCTACGAGAAGGTGGGCGATGTCCTGCTGATGCAGGGCAGGCTCGGCGAGACGCTCACGGCGTACCGTGACGGCCTTGCCATCGCCGAGCGGCTGGCCGCGGCCGATCCCGCCAACACCCAGTGGCAGCGCGACCTGTCGGTGCTCCACAGCAAGATCGGCGACATCTTGATCGCATTGGGCAGGCGCGATGAGGCGCTCGCCGCCTACCGCGCCGATCTCGCCATTGCCGAGCGGCTCGCCGCCGCCGATCCCGGCAATACCCAGTGGCAGCGCGACCTGTCGGTGTCGTACGACCGGCTCGGCGACGTGCTGGCGGCGCAGGACAAGCTCGACGAGGCGCTCAAGGCCTATCGCGACAGCCTCGCCATCCGCCAGCGCCTGTCCGCGGCCGATGCCAGCAATGCGCAGTGGCGGCACGATCTGTCGGTGTCGCATCACAAGATCGGCGACGTGCTGAACGCGCAAGGCAAAAGCGACGATGCGCTCCAGGCCTATCGCGCCAGCCTTGCCGTCAGGGAGCGCCTGGCCGCTGCCGATCCCGGCAACACCCGCTGGCAGCGCGATCTGTCGGGATCGTACGACGCGGTCGGCGATGTGCTGCTGGAGCAGGGCAAGTTTGACGAAGCGCTGCCCGCTTATGACGCGGCTCGCGCGATACGTACGCGTCTCGCCGCCGCCAATCCCGGCAACCGGCTGTGGCAGCGCGACCTTTCTGTTTCGCAGAACAAGGTCGGAGATGCGCTGGCGGCGCTTGGCAGGCTCGACGATGCGCTCGCGGCCTATCGTGACGGACTTGCCATCCGCCAGCGCCTCGCCGCCGCCGATCCCGGCAATGCGCAGGGGCAGCGCGACCTGGCCGTCAGCCATCGCCGGCTGGCGTCGGTGCACCTGCGGCGCGGCGCCGCTGCGGATGCGCTGGTCGAATTGCGCAAGGGCCGTGCGATCGTGGCTGCGTTGCTCGCCATCGCGCCCGACAACGCACAATGGAAGAACGACGACCTCGCGTGGTTCGACGGCGAGATTGCCCGTATCGGAGCCTCCGAGGCGGGAAAGAATTGAGCAGTCTCGGCGCGGCGCGAGCCA
Source organism: uncultured Alphaproteobacteria bacterium (assembly GCA_963755305.1). GTDB lineage: Bacteria > Pseudomonadota > Alphaproteobacteria > Rhizobiales > Xanthobacteraceae > VAZQ01. Next base: position 676,311 of record CAVWJL010000004.1, read on the forward strand.
TTGTCACCAGTGCAGGTGTATGCCGATCGACTGCGGCGTCAGATTGACCGTGGTTGCGATTGCCGATTAGATATCCGCGGACGAGCCGGGGCTGGTTCACGACATGCGCTTTTCATTGTCCAATTTGCTGGCGCTGGGCTCGCGCAAATCCAACGGCCCGACAAATGGCCCCGTCACCAAAGAGAATCTTGGATCGCTGCTTACGCAGAGCCTGTCGGAAGTGATAAACGCCTGTTTCCCGCGTACGATCGATACCGAACACGGCGGTTTTCTTTGCGAATTCGACTGCCATTGGCAGCCCAACGGTTCGCACCAGAAACGATTGGAGTTCCAGGCGCGCCAAACCAGGGCGGCTGCTGCAGCGGCAATATTCGATCCTGGCTACCGGCAAGCGCGTGCAGCAGCCGAACATGGCTTTCGCAATCTGACGGAGCGCATGTGGGACCGCGAGCACGGCGGCTGGTTCTATATGCTTCACCGCAATGGCGAGCCCCGTCTACACGGAGAAGCATGTGCACGGCATGGCCTACGCGATCCAGGCCTGTGTCGAACATCATCGTCTGACCGGAACGACGGAAGGCTTGGACGCTGCTCAAGCTGCATTCGATTGGCTTGAAGCCCACGCTCATGATTCCGCGAACGGCGGCTACTATCCTTACCTGCAGCGAGACGGCACGCCGATTGCCGCCCCCCTCTCAAGCGGCAACCCGCGCGATCCGCTCGGGACCAGGATCGGTCTGAAGGATTGCAATACCACGATGGACCTGTTGGACGCGCTGGTGGACCTTCTGCGCGCAACGGGGAGTTCACGTGTCGCCCACAGGATGAACGAGCTGCTGTTGATTGCAAGAGACAGCGTGTTCCAGCCGCCGGGAATTATGTTCAAGTACTATACGCCCGACTGGAAGCCCGCGGGAAACGTCGCCGAGATTGGAGTCGTGCTTCAGACATCATGCACCTTGATCAAGGCGATGAAATTGATGCCCGATGAATTGCGAAATGACATGTCCGACATCGCCCGGGCGATGGTCGATGCGTGCCTCCGCGACGTGTGGCATGAGAAAGAGGCGATGTTTCATTACGAAGGGTCGGTCAACGACGGCAGCCTCACGGTCCACGACACCAAGAAATACTGGTGGGTGCAGGCGGAAGGGCTGCGCGCGCTTGCGACCCAGGCGTTCGCCAATCCCGAAAATGCCAATCAATATTTCGACAAGTGCCTTCGTCTTTGGACTTTTATCGATGCGAGCCTGGTCGATCATGAGCACAAGGGCTGGTACCAAACTGCTTCGATGCCATCGACTGCGAAATCGTATGAGTGGAAAGATGCATCGCATGAAACGCGCGCCCTCATCGACTGTATCCGGATGCTCAAAGGGGATAGATTGCCGTTCGCTCGTGCGGCTGAGGCGCGAATATCCGCGTGATATGCGCCAGGGCGCGCTGGCATTCAGGGAGGAATGATACCAATGGCAGTTGAGCGTGACTCATTGCGTTCGTCATGGCCGGGCTTGTCCCGGCCATCCACGGCTTGCTTTGGTTCAACGAAGAAAGACGTGGATGCCCGGCACAAGAGTTTACACTCGGGCGCCGCCGAAGGCGGCGACCCGGGTGCCGGGCATGACGAAATAGGAACGGTCAGGATCAAGCGCCGTTGGTATGAGATGCGCCTGATCACGATTGCCGCGGCAGCCGGAGTGGCCGCCGTCACGCTTGCAGCGCAGGCCCCGGTCGCACACGCGCAAAGCTGTTTCGATCTCTGGGTCGAGCGCAATTCGATCTACAAGCGCGCCGGCTACTGCTTCAAGACCGCCCGCGCCATCCGCTATTTTGGCAATGCGGGATGCGAATACGACGATCAGGCGGACGTCCCGCTCAGTCCCGGCCAGCGTGCGCGCGTGGCCCGGATCGTGCGTTTGGAGCGGGACCTCGGCTGCCGCGACTGACCGCGCCGTGTCTCGACCGGCCCCAGAGCCGAACCGTTGTCCTCGTCATTGCGAGCGTCAGCGAAGCAATCCAGGCGGCAAGGGACTGGATTGCTTCGGCGGCGTTCGCCGCCTCGCAATGACGGTCACTTTTGCGGCAACCTGAAATCATCGAGCCCTAGCGCGACGCCGAGCGGATGGTGTTGAAGCGCGCCTTCTGCTCGTCGCTGAGTGCATCGTAGAATTTCGCCAGCGCGGGCTGCACGGTCCTGACCGCCGTCAGCATGACCTCGAGACGCTTCTCCATGGCCTCGACCCGGCCGGTGGGCGTGAGCGCCTGGTAAGTCGGGCAGTCTGCCTTGAGGGCTTCGGCCGCCTGGGCGGACGCCTGCTTCAATTCGTCGAGCGCCGCCTGCTGCTCCGCCGTGGGATGCACCAGCTGGCTAATCCGATCGATCGGCAAGTCGGCGATGCCCGGCGCGCGCTCGCCGCAGAGCTGCGTGAGGTAGCGCCGGTCCCTTCCGGCGGCCGCCGCGTTCTCGCCCAATGCGACGGCGTTGAAGCGCGCCTTCTGCTCGTCGCTGAGCGACTGGTAGAACTGCTCGAGCGCCGGGCGCACCGCCTGCACCGCGGCGAGCATGACCTGCAGCCGGCTCTCCATCGCGGCGAGCCGTCCGGTCGGGATGCTCGGCAGGTCCTTCGGGCAAGCGGACTTGAGCAGGTCGACCGCCTTGGCGGTTGCGCTCTTGAGCTCGTCGAGCAGCGCGCGCTGCGCGTCGGTCGGCTCGACGACCTGCGAGATCCGCTCGATCGGCCAGTCGGTGAGCGCCGGCGCCTGCTCGTTGCAGATTCCGGCAGCGCGCCGGTCAGGCGCGCCCGCGCGTGGCCGGCGCTGCGGCGCGCCCGCGCGCGGTTCGGCGTAGCCCACGCGTGGTTCGGCATAGACGCCGTAGATGCCGTAGTAGACGTCGTCGTAAGCGTACGGCCAGAAGTCGTCATAGGCGTAGGGCCAGAAGACGTAATCGAAGAAGTCGTCGTAGGCGTAGGGCCAGAACGCCGGTCCGATCCAGCCGATGACGAGGCCGCCGCGCCACCAGGGCCGGTGCGAGCCATGGAATCGGCCGTGGAACCGGTGCCCCCCGATCGACGACCGCAACGCCGAATTGGAAATGGCGCGATAGCCCAGCGCGGCGTGTGCGCGCGCGAGATGGGCCGCGCGCAGACGCGCTCCGCCGAGCGCGGCCGAACGGTGCCGGGCGTCGAAGCCGTTGCCTGCGCCGGTACGGTTGATGCGCCCGGCCGACAGGCGCGGGCCCGATCGGATCATGCGCCGGCTGACGCTTGAACGGGTCACACGCGGGCTGGAGCGCGTGAAGGAACGGCCCGAGCGCGTGAATGAGCGCCCAATGTGACGGCTTCCGCCGAATGAACGAGCGCCGATCTGCGATCTGCCGCCGCCGCGGCTCAACCCCGCGCCGCCGCCGCCACGGCTGCCGCCGTGAAAGCTGCGACCGCCGCTGCCGCTTCCGCCACCCCCGGCGTGAGCGCCATGCCCACCGCCGCCTCCGCCTCCGCCGCCGCCCCGACCGCCGCCTCCGCGGGCAGAAGCATCTGACAGACCCGCTGCTACCGCTATGACGGCTGCCGCGATGATGGCGAAGGTAGTTTTGGCACGCATGGGAACCACGGCCTCTCCGGTGCAGGATCGGTTATTACAACCAACCCGGAGGCGGAAATAAGGTTTCGCAGGGGCCTGCGACAAACCGGCATTGCGGCCCCGGCCGGGGGATGGGCAGGGCGCGCCGCGGCGGTCTCGGTCAGGTTCGCGGTGTCCTTGCCCATCCGCGGTCCGCTCGTATTGTTTGGGCTCCTGTGCTAGGCAGGAAGCCGGTTTTGCATTGTGCTACAATGGATTCTCACGCGCCCCCAGGGAGATCGCCCGATGAACATCGAGGTGAGGCAGCCGCAGCGCAACGCCAAGGCGCGGGTCGGCATCTTCGACTGCGATATCCACCCGAAGAACTCGGTCGAGGACCTCAAGCCGTTCCTGAGCAACCGCTGGTGGGACTATCTGCAGACCTACGGCCAGCGCCAGCGCCATGGCTACGTCAAGGGATTTCCCTATCCCAAGAGCCAGCCGCTGGCCTCGCGGCGCGACAGCTGGCCGCCCGGCGGCGGCCTGCCGGCGAGCGACCTCGATTTCATGCGTGAGCAGCATCTCGATCTCTACGGCATCGAGTGGGGCATCATGAACCCGCTCTCGCCCTCGGGGCAGGGCGACCAGAACGACGAATTGAGCGCCGCCATGGCGCACGCCTGCAACGAATACCAGCTCGAAGGCTGGAACCGGCGCGACCCGCGGCTGCTCGCCTCGGTGGTGGTGCCCTACGAGAACGCCGAGCTCGCGGTGAAGGAAATTCGCGCGCGCGCGGGCGACAAGCGCTTCGCCCATGTGCTGTTTCTGTCCCGCACCAGCGAGCTTCTGGGCAAGCACCGCTACTGGCCGATCTTCGAGGCGGCGGTCGAGGCCGGGCTGCCGGTCGGCGTCCATGTCTTTGGGTCAAGCGGCCGGCCGATGTCCAATACCGGCTGGCCCTCGTTCTACATCGAGGAGATCACCGAGCACTCGGCCGCGGTGCAGGCCTCGGTCACCAGCCTGATCGTGGAGGGCGTGTTCGAGCGGCTGCCCGACCTCAAGATCGTGCTGATCGAGGCGGGCTTTGCCTGGATTCCCTCGCTCGGCTGGCGGCTCGACCAGAACTGGAAGCGCATGAAGGACGAGGTGTCGCACCTGCGCATGGCGCCGTCGGAATATCTGCGCAAGCATTTCTGGGTGTCGACCCAGCCGATGGAAGAGACCGAGGAGCCCGAGCAGGTCATCGACATCATGAAGTGGATCGGCTGGGACAAGATCCTGTTCGCCAGCGATTACCCGCACTGGGATTTTGACGATCCGTTCACCGCGTTGCCGCCCTCGCTCAGCGAAGAGCGGCGCAACCAGATTTATTCCGGCAACGCCAAGGCGCTCTACCGGATCGCGTGATGACCGTGATGAAGCGCGCGGTGCACAGTTGTCGCAGGGTCGCTTGCGTGGGCGCGACGCGAGCATGCCAACTCGGTAATCGGAAACGGAATGGCCAAGCACGTCGTCGCGCCTGTGAGCGACATCCCGCCCGGCACCCGCAAGCTCGCGCAGGTGAGCGGCCGGGCGATCGTGGTGTTCAATCTCGGCGGCGAGTTTTTCGCGCTCAACAACCGCTGCCCGCATCGCGGCGGGAGCCTTTGTCACGGCGTGCAGACCGGGTTGGTCGAGGCCAGCGAGCCCGGCCGCTACCGCTATTCGCGCAAGGGCGAGATGATCAAGTGCCCCTGGCACGGCTGGGAGTTCGACGTGCGCACCGGCCAGTCCTGGTGCGATCCCTCGCGCGTGCGCGTGCGGCACTACGCGGTCACGGTGGAGCCGGGGAGCGGGCTCGTCGCCGGGCCCTATGTGGCCGAGACCGTGCCGGTCAGCGTGGAGAACGACTACGTGGTGATCGAGGCCTGAGCGCGATGACCGGCCGTTCGCATGGTGGACGCGAGACCGGCGCGGGCGCGCCGGGCGAGGTCTATTTCGAGTTCACCGCGATCGGGCGCAGCGTGAAGGTCTCGGCGATCGATGCGGCAAGCGGCCTCGAGGTGAGCGTGGTCGGGCCGGCGAGCGCCCCGCAGGCGCAGCTCGAGCGCCTGGCGCTGCAGAAGCTCAAGGCGCGGCTCGCGGCGGCTGGATAGGCCGCTGGCCCGGTCGTGCGACGGCCTGATGGGCCGCTGGCATGGCTGGCCGGTCCGTGGCTGGCCGCTTCCGATCCCCTAGATGTGGGCAAGGGCAGGGCATCAGCGCCCACAGCTTGGCGCTCCCGGCCTGGTGTGCTATCGCCGCCGGCATCGATCCTGCCTCAGTCCGCGCCGCCGGAGCGCCTTATTTGGTACGCCCGACCATGACCGATCCATCGCCAGTCTACGCCGATGCAGGGGGCCTGTTTACGGCGTCTCTGGCCGATGCCGATCCAGACCTTGCCCATGTGGTCGAGCGCGAACTCGGCCGCCAACGCGACGAGATCGAGCTCATTGCGTCGGAAAACATCGTGTCGCGCGCGGTACTTGAGGCGCAGGGCTCGGTCCTCACCAACAAATATGCCGAGGGCCTGCCGGGGCGGCGCTATTACGGCGGCTGCCAGTGGGTCGATGTGGCGGAAGCCTTGGCGATCGAGCGGGTTACCAAGCTTTTCGGATGTAAGTTCGCAAACGTGCAGCCGCATTCCGGTGCGTCCGCCAATGTCGCCGCGTTCATGGCGCTGATGGCGCCGGGCGACACCTTCATGGGCCTCAATCTGGCGGCCGGCGGCCATCTGACCCACGGCTCGCCGGTCAACATGTCAGGACGGTGGTTCAGGCCGGTGCCCTACGGCGTGCGCCGCGACGACCACCGCATCGACATGACCGAGGTTCAGAGGCTCGCTCACGAACACCGTCCCAAGGTCATCATCGCCGGCGGCTCGGCCTATCCCCGGATCATCGATTTCCGCGGATTCCGGCAGATAGCGGACGAAGTCGGTGCCTATCTCATGGTCGACATGGCGCATTTCGCCGGACTGGTCGCCGGTGGTGTCCATCCCAGTCCTTTCCCGCATGCTCATATCGTCACCTCGACCACGCACAAGACGCTGCGCGGCCCGCGCGCCGGCTTCATCCTGACCGACGACGAGGACTTGGCGAAGAAAGTCAATTCCGCCGTCTTCCCCGGGCTGCAGGGCGGCCCGCTGATGCATGTCATCGCCGCCAAGGCGGTGGCCTTCGGCGAGGCGTTGCGCCCTTCGTTCAAGCTCTACGCCAAGCGCGTGGTCGAGAACGCCAAGGCGCTGGCCGAAACGCTCAAATCGAACGGCCTCGACATCGTCTCCGGCGGCACCGACACCCACCTCATGCTGGTCGACCTGCGTCCGAAGAACCTCACCGGCAAGGTGGCGGAACTCGCGCTCGGGCGCGCCCGCATCACCTGCAACAAGAATGGCATACCTTTTGATCCTCAAAAGCCGGCGGTGACTTCGGGCGTCCGGCTCGGCACGCCGGCGGGTACCACGCGCGGATTCGGCATTGCCGAATTCAAGGAGGTGGGCGAGTTGATCGTCGAGGTGCTCGACGTGCTCTCGCAGAAGGGCGCCGAGGAGGATTCGCTGGTCGAGGCCGCGGTGCGCGAGAAAGTGAAACGGCTGGTCGGCCGGTTTCCGATCTACAACGGATGAGCCCGGTGAGCCGCAAGCGTTGCCGCAATCTCAACTGTCATCGTCCGCGCAAGCGGACGATCCAGTAGGCGTCGAACGCCATGTGACGCACGGCGGCGCGTCACGCCCGAGTGCGATGTTTACTGGATGCCCGCTTGTACGGGCATGACGAGCGGAATGTTTCGGCCGGCAGCGAGTGCCAGGCCGCAAGGGGCCAAAGGGAGCGCCCATGCGCTGTCCGAATTGCGCGAGCCTCGATACCCAGGTGAAGGATTCCCGCCCGACGGAGGATTCCTCCGTCATCCGCCGCCGCCGGGTCTGCCTCGCCTGCAATTTCCGCTTCACCACCTTCGAGCGCGTGCAGTTGCGCGAGCTGGTGGTGATCAAGCGCAACGGCCGGCGTGTGCCGTTCGATCGCGACAAGCTGCTGCGCTCGGTACAGATCGCGCTGCGCAAGCGCCCGGTCGAGCCCGAGCGTATCGAGCAGGCCGTCTCCAAGATCGTGCGCGAGCTGGAAAGCGGCGGCGAAAGCGAAATCTCGTCGGAGACCATCGGCGAGATGGTCATGGAGGCGCTGCGCACGCTCGACGACGTGGCCTATGTGCGCTTCGCTTCGGTCTACCGTAATTTCCGCGAGGCCAAGGACTTCGAGGCGGTGCTCGACGAGTTGTCGGGCGATGAAGACGGCCGGCCGCCCGCCGCGGCGCGGAAGTGACGCCGCGCGCGTGCATCGGAGGCCTCGGCGTGATATTCTATTCACCGTGAACAAGACGCTCGAATTGAAGGGCGCGTCACCGGTCTTGGCATCTGAAACCGGCAGCGGGGCGCATGGAGTGTGACGATGGCGCTTGAGTTTGTCTGTCCCCGCAGTCTGCGGACAATTCGTACCGGCTGGAATCGTGAAGAGTTCGAAGACCTCGTTTCTGGCGACGAGCTCGCGGTCGAGTGCCCGTTCTGCCACGCGACCCACATGTTTCGCGTTGATGAGGCCAAGCCGCGCGAAATGGCGCGGGACTGATAGACCGGCCGATTTACCAGTGTCATTAGTCGCGGGACCGGGATCAGCCCGGTACCGCGATCCGTTCCAACAATCCGTCTACCGTGGCGTGGAACGCGTCCCACGGCGCTTCGCGGTCGCTCTGGTTGCGCACGATGATGGAGTTTCCGGCGTAGAAGCGCTCGTAGAGCATGTGCCGGCCGGCGAATTCCGAGCCGATCAGGTCCCAGGTGAGCTTGTAGAGCTTGAGCCGCTCGACCGCGGCGAGTGCGGGCGTCGACCACCAGCGCTCGAATCGGTCCTTGAGCTCGGGATCGGCGACAAGGTCGATGCTCGCCGGCATCTGCAGCGGCGCCGCCGCCCGCGAGCGTGCGCAGGATGTCGACGATCTCGGTGTGGTGCTCCTGGCACCAGTTGAGCGTGGCGTACATGATGCGCCGGTTGGGCGTGGCGAAGCCCTCGGGCCACTCTTCGAACGCTTCGATCTGGCCCTGCACCAGCCCGCCGATCGTCGCTTCGAGCGCAGCAAGGCGGCCGAGCGTCTCTCGTACGGCCGGAATCTTGTCGACGCCGTTGGCTTGGCACATGCGGCTGGCGAGCCCGACGATCAACCCCATCTTGGACCAGAAGCGGGTATTCGACTGGTGGTTCTGGTAGCAATTGGCCGGCGTCTCGATGTAGATGCGCCGGGACATACCGCCGTTGTTGTGCAGGAACACGCGTTCCCAGGGAATCTTCACGCGGTCGCAGACCAGCACCGTGTCGGTCTCGTCGAAGCGGTAGCTCAGCGGATAGTCCGCCTCGTGCCGTGCGTGCCGCTCGTAGGGCTCGCGCGCCCAGAACGACACGCCCGGTGCATTGACCGGCACGACGGCGGTGATGCTCTCGCTCTGGCGCTTGTCGTCGATCGCCGTGAGGTTGCCGATCCAGACCTCGTCGGCGAATACCGCGCCGGTTGCCAGCATCTTCATGCCCGAGACGACGACGCCGCCGTCGTCCTCGGCGACGACCTGCAGGGTCGGGTCGTCGCGCGCTTCGCCGGTGAAGATTTCGCGGCTGCGGATGCCCGAGGGCGGCGTGACCGCGAACGAGAGATAGAGATCGTTCCGGCGCGCGAATTTGTAGTAGCGGGTGAGGTTGTCCCCGAAGCCGGGCGTGAGCCCGTCGAGCAGCGCGGGCTTCATCGCCAGCCCGGTGATGAGGCCCGCCACATGGTCGGGCGAGCGGCCGATCAGGCCGTAGGTCGCGTCGGCGATCGCTTTCATTGCCCGCATCCGGCGCGTGAGGTCCTCGCGGGTGCGGCAGCGCAGCCAAGGCAGGCCATAGCGCTCGCCATCCTCCTCGAACGTGAACAGCGCGCGCTTTTCCGGATCGGCCTTGAGATCGTACAGACCTGCGATCGTCCGTGCGCCATTGCGGAAAGCCGGATGAGCGGTGACGTCGTCGACCCGCTCCGCGCCGATATAGATCGTGCGGCCATCGCGCATCCGCTCAAGCTTTTCTTTTCCATCGATGAGCATATCGGGCCCTTCCTTGTCACCGCACCCAGGCGGACTGATATAACCTAATGTCGCGCGCCGAAATAACGTGGAGCAAAGGAACTGTGAGCGCCGCCGAACCCGAAATGGATGCCGACGACGCCCGCTTTATGGCGCTGGCGCTTGCGCTCGGCCGGCGCGGGCTCGGGACGCACCTGGCCCAATCCCGCGGTCGGCACGGTCATCGTGCGCAACGATGGGGGAGGGCCGGTCATCGTCGGGCGTGGCTGGACGCAGGCCGGCGGCCGGCCGCATGCGGAGGCCGAGGCCCTGCGCCGCGCCGGTGGAGCCGCGCGGGGTGCCACGCTGTACACCACGCTCGAACCCTGCTCGCACTACGGCAAGACCCCGCCTTGCGCCGACGCCATCATCGCGGCGGGCATTGCGCGGGTTGTGTCCGCGCTGGTCGATCCCAACCCGGAGGTCGCCGGCGCCGGGCATTGGCGCATGGCGCAGGCCGGCATCGTGGTCGAGGTCGGGATCGGTGACGAAGAGGCGCGCCGCGTCCATGCCGGTCACATCCGGCGCGTGCAGGAGGGCCGCCCGCAGGTCATCTTGAAACTTGCCGTGTCCGCGGACGGGAAGGCGGCGCTCGCCGGGCGCCGTCCCGCCGCCATTACCGGAGCGGAGGCGCGCAATCGGGTCCACCTCATGCGAGCGACGAGCGACGCGGTGGCGACAGGCATCGGCACGGCATTGGCCGACGATCCATTGCTCACCTGCCGGTTGCCCGGGATGGGGGACCTCTCTCCGGTGCGGGTGGTGCTCGACGGCAAGCTGCGGCTGCCGCCGGGGAGCAGGCTCGCCACGACGGCGCGCGACACGCCGCTATGGATCGTCACCGGCGAGGCGGCGCCAGACGAGCGCGAGCAGGCGTTGCGCGCGCAAGGTGCCGAGGTCTTTCGCGTCACGATGGTGGACGGCAGGCTCGACTTGGGCGCTGTGTTGAAACTGCTGGCCGGGCGCGGCATCACCCGGCTGATGGTCGAGGCCGGGCCGATCCTCGCCGCCGCCTTCGTGCGCGCCGATCTGGTGGACGAAGCCGCGATCTTTCGCTCTTCCGCCCCGATAGGGGCGGAGGGCATCGATGCGCTCGACGGGTTGCCGCTTTCCGCATTGGTTCAATCGCCTCGGCTGAAGGCTGTCGGCAGTGAGGCCGTTGGGCCCGACACCGTCGAAATATTCGAGCGGGCATGACATGTTCACCGGCATCGTCACCGACATCGGCGAAGTGACTGCGTCCGAGCCGCGCGCACAGGGGCTCGCGCACCTCACCATTGCGTGCGGATACGATCCGCAAACAATCGCAATCGGCGCTTCGATCGCCTGCAGCGGCGTATGTCTCACGGTCGTGGCCCGCGGGCGGGATGGCAGCCGCAACTGGTTCGCCGTCGACGCTGCGGCCGAGACGTTGCGGCTCACCACCGTCGGCCGCTGGCGCGCCGGCAGCAGGATCAACCTCGAGCGTTCGCTCAAGCTCGGCGACGAACTGGGCGGCCATATCGTCGCCGGCCACGCGGACGGGCTCGCGACGCTGGTTGCGCGCGAGGATCTGACCGATATGGCGCGGCTCACGTTTATGGCGCGGCTCACGTTCCGCGCGCCGCACGAGCTTGCCCGGTTCATCGCGCCCAAGGGCTCGGTCGCGCTCGACGGCGTCTCGCTCACCGTGAACGAGGTCGCGGGCGACCGCTTTTCGGTGTTGATCATTCCGCATACGCTTGCCGTCACCACGCTCGGTACGCTGGCGGCGGGTGACGACGTGAATCTCGAAGTCGATCTCATGGCGCGCTACGCGTCGCGGCTCCTGGAGTTTCGCTGACCTGCGCGCGCCGCTTGCTTACAACCCGATCCGCTTGCTACGAGGACCTGCGACAGCGGAGAACCCAATATGGCCGAGCCGCGCCGGGCCGCCGGCAAGGATGCAGGCAATCTCAAAGGCGCGCGCATCCTCGTCGTGGAGGCGCGCTTCTACGAGGATATTTCGGAAGCCCTGTTCAAGGGGGCCGCACGCGCGCTCGAGGAAGCGGGCGCGGCCTTCGACCGGGTCAGCGTTCCCGGCTCGCTCGAAATCGCCCCCGCCATCGCGATCGCGGTCGATGCGGCCGAGGCGGCCGGCAAGCCTTACGAGGGCGCGGTCGCGCTCGGTTGCGTCATTCGCGGCGAAACGCTGCATTTCGAGATCGTGTCGCAGCAATCGGCGCGCGCGCTGGTCGAGCTTTCGGTTCGGCGCGGGCTGCCGATCGGCAACGGCATCCTCACCGTCGACACCGATGCCCAGGCCTGGGCGCGGGCGCGGCCCGAGGAGGGCGACAAGGGCGGCGAGGCGGCACGGCGGCACTGGCACTCGTGCTGCTCAAGCGCCGCCTCGCCGCCGGTTGACGCGATGGCCCGCGATGGCGCACGCCAACGACGACCGCAAGGCCAACCGCCGCGGCGCCGCGCGGCTCGCCGCCGTGCAGGCGCTCTACCAGATGGACATCGCCGGCACCGGCGTGAACGATATCCTCGCGCAGTTCGAGCGCCACTGGATCGGCCAGGAGGTCGAAGGCGCGCAATATCTGCCGGCCGAGGCGGCCTTCTTCCGCGATGTGGTCAGCGGGGTCGTGCGCGAGCAGCGCACGCTCGATCCGCTGATCGACCAGGCGCTCGCGGCAGGCTGGCCGCTCAAGCGCATCGAGACGATCCTGCGCGCGGTGCTGCGCGCCGGCGCCTACGAGCTCGGCCACCGCAACGACGTGCCGGCGCGCGTCGTGGTCGCCGAATATGTCGATGTCGCCCATGCCTTCGTCGACAAAGACGAGACCGGCATGGTCAACGCCGTGCTCGACCAGATCGCGCGCCAGTTGCGCGCGGCGGAATTCGACCGCGCGCCGGGATGATGTGCGCTCATCTGCACGCGAACGGCAACGCGACCGGGCTGCGGAAATTCGACGACGAATTCCACGCCAGCCGGTCGACCGTGAGGTGATAGTCGGGGACGCGCGCGAGAAACCGCTTCATCGCTACTTCGCGTGACGAGCCGCGCCATCTGGCTGCCGAGGCAGAAATGCTTGCCGGAGCCGAAACCGAGATGGCCCTGCGGCCGGCGGTCGATGTCGTAGACGTCGGGGTTCCCGAACTTGCGCCGATCGCGGTTGCCCGATCCGAAGGCGAGCACGACCTTGTCGCCGGGGTGCAGCGTCTGCCCGTGCACGGCGATCTCGCGCATGACGGTGCGCTTGAATCGTTGCGCCGAGGTGTTGAACCGCAGCGATTCCTCGATCGCCGGCGCGATGAGTGTCATGTCCGCCACGATGCGGCGGCGGGCGTCGGGATGGTCGTGCAGGTTGAGGGCGAGCATGCGACATGAAGCTCGACAGCGATTCCACCCCCGCCATCACGAAAGTCGCGGTGGTGAGCACGATCTCGCGCTCGGAGAGCCGGTCGCCGTCGATCTCGGCTTCGGCGAGATGCGTGATCAGGTCGTCGGTCGGATTGGCGCGGCGCGCTCGCCACCTCGGCGGTGAGAAAGTCGCTGAGCTCCTTGAAGGCGGCGATGTGCTCGGGGTTGCGGCCCTTCACCGACTTGTCGGTCGAGACCGCGAGGATGACCTTGCGGCGGATGTCGGCGTGGTCGCGCTCGGGCAGGCCCATGGTGCGGAACAGGAGCCCGACCGTGATCTGGCTGGAGTAAGTCGTTGATGAACTCGAAGGACTTGCGCTCCAGGATGCGATCGAGCGAGCGGTCGGCGATCTCGATCGTCGGCGCAACGAGCTGCTCGCTGTTCTTGCGCGTGAACGCGGCCTGGCTCAGCGCGCGCAGCCGGTCGTGGCGCGGCGGATCGGTGGTGCCCAGCGTCGCGCCGGCGCGGCCCGGAAGCTCGTCGATCATGTTGCCCTGGGACGACGAAAACGTCTCCCAGTCGCGCGCCGCCTGCACGATGTCGTCGTAGCGCGACAGGATCCAGAGCTTGGCGCTCTCGCTCCAGTAGCAGGGATATTGCTCGCGCAGGATCTCGTAGTAGGGAAACGGATCGGCATCGATCTCGGGCGAATAGAGATCGAATGGTTCCATCGCGCGGCCTCGTGACCCTTGCCTATTGTACCCTTGCCTATTGTGCGGCGGACGAGGCTATCATGGGGTCCACAGGCCGTCACGTTGCGGCAGTTCGCGGGACCGGCATTGGGATGAGCAACAAACAAACTGCACTGTCCGGCGAGGATCGCCTGATTGCGCGCCACTTTGCGCCGCTGGCGAAGCATCCCGGCGCGTTCGGGCTGGTCGACGACGCTGCGGTCATCGCGCCGCCCGCCGGTTGCGACGTCGTGCTCAAGACCGACGGCATTATCGGTGGCGTGCATTTCTTTGCCGACGATCCGGCCGACGCGGTCGCCAAGAAGGCGTTGCGCGTCAACCTGTCCGATCTCGCGGCCAAGGGCGCGCGTCCGCTCGGATTTCTGCTGACGCTCGCCTTGCCGCAGGCGATCGGCGACGATTGGCTCTCCGCTTTCGCGCGCGGGCTGGGCGAGGACGCCGAGGCCTACGGCTGCCCGCTGTTCGGCGGCGATACCGACCGCACGCCGGGACCGGTCACGGTCTCGATCGCGGTGTTCGGCGCGGTGCCGCACGGCAAGATGGTCCGCCGTAGCGGCGCGCGCGCGGGCGACCGCGTGGTGGTCACCGGAACGATCGGCGACGCCGCGCTCGGGCTGCTGTTGCGGCGCGACGCCGCGACCGGCGCGAGATGGCATCTGTCCGATCGCCTGCGCGAGCATCTCGTCGGCCGGTATCTGCTGCCCCAGCCGCGGCTCGCGGTCGCCCAGGCGTTGCTCGCGCATGCGTCGGGCGCGATGGACATCTCGGACGGCCTGGCGGGCGATCTCGCAAAACTCTGCCGCGCCTCGGGCGTCGCGGCCGAAATCGAAATCGCGCGCGTGCCGTTGTCGGAAGCAGCGCGCGCGGCAATCGACAAAGAACCCGCGCTGACGGAAACCGTCCTGACCGGAGGCGACGACTACGAGGTATTGGCGACGATGCCGCCGGCCGAAATCGAACCGTTCCGCCGCGCGGCTGCGGCCGCGGGCGTCGCGGTCACCGAGATCGGGCAGATGGTGGGTAAGGCGCAGGCGTCGGATGGGGCAAACGCCCGTTTTCTCGATCCGGACGGCAGGCCGCTTACCTTCGCGCATCCTGCGTTCAGCCATTTCTGAACGGCTGGCCGAGCCGACAGCGGAACGATAAAGTCACAAGAAAAGGGAAGGGCGCGCGCCATGCATGACACCACCGCCGTCAACCGAGCGGCCCCCGCCAAGGACTACACGCCTGCCGACAATCCGAATTTCCCAAAACTGCATCGCCGCTTTCCGACCGTTGCCTATCTGCGCCGGCACGCGCGCCACAGGTTGCCGAATTTCGCCTTCGAATACATGCGACGGCGGGGCGGGCGCCGACGGCGGCATCGCGCGCAACTGGGCGGCGTTCGACGCGGTCGAACTGGTGCCTCGCTATGGCGTGACGACGGCTCTGCCGCCGGTCGACGTAACGCTGTTCGGCCGCCGCTATTCGGCGCCGATCGGCGTCGCGCCCATGGGCGGCCCGTCGCTCGTGTGGCCGGGCGCCGACCAGTATCTCGCCGCCGCGGCGCAGCGCGCCCGCGTGCCCTACACGCTCGGCCTCGTCGGCGGGATGACGGTCGAGCATGCCGCCGAGATCGCGCCCGACGTGCTGTGGTTCCAGCTCTACCGTTGCTCGCGCAACGAACACGCCATCGGCTTCGATCTGGTCAAGCGGGCCGATGCTGCCGGCGTGCACGTGCTCGTGCTCACGCTCGACGTGCCGGTGCGCACGACGCGTTCGCGCGAAGTGGCCGTCGGCATCTCGTCGCCGTTCCGGCCCGATCTGCGCATGATGGCCGGGATCGTGACGTCGCCCGGCTATCTGAAATCGCTTGTGGACGCAACGGCCAGCCGCGCTTCGGCAATCTCAAGCCCTATACCAAGAACGCAGGCGACGTGAACGAGGTCGAAGCCTTCGTACGGCGCGAGATGGGCGGTGCCTTCACCTGGGACGAGGTCGCGCGCTACCGCGAGCGCTGGAAGCGTCCGCTGGTGGTGAAGGGCATCATGCATCCGGCCGATGCGGAGAAGTGCGTGTCGCTGGGCGTCGACGGCATCGTGGTGTCGAACCATGGCGGACGCCAGGTCGAGGGTCTGCCGCCGCGATCGACGTGCTGCCGGCCGTCGCCCAGGCCGTGGGCAAGCGCGCAACCGTGATGATGGATTCGGGCGTGCGCTCCGGCCTCGATGTGGCACGCGCGGTCGCGCTCGGCGCCGATCTGACGTTTGCGGGCAAGGCGTTCCTGTGGGGCCTCGGCGCGCTCGGCGCCGACGGTCCGGGCCACGTCATCGACCTCATGATCGACGAGATGAAGTCCGCCTTCGGCCAGATCGGTGCGCGCAATCCGGCCGAGGCGCGTTCGGTCGTCGATCCGCCATCCCGGGGCGTTCGATTTCACCCGCAATTCGGCCTAGCTCCGGGATTTCTCCGTCCAGGCTTGCATCCGGCGCCCCGCGGAACGAGCGGAGATCGGCGCATCTCTGATCTGCGCTGGCGTGGTAGCGATTTCCACACCCGGCGGCTAGAAGACCCGCTCGTTCCATCCGAATCCCCTTTTGGAGAACACAATGTCGGCCATTGCCGAACCGGCCATGGACGCAGCCGCCGGCGATCGTCTGGCGCGGCGCAATGCGTTGGTGCTGGCGGTGGCGCAGGCGCTGGCCGGCGGCAACAACACGGTGCTGGTGGCGACCGCCGGCATCGTCGGTTCGATGCTCGCGCCCGACAAGGGTTTGGCGACGCTGCCGATCAGCATCTTCGTGATGGGCATGTGGATAGGCGACGCTGCCGGTCGGCGCGCTGTCGCGCGGCGCTTCGGCCGGCGCGCCACGTTCCAGATCGGCACGGCCTGCGGCGTGCTGACCGGGCTCATCTGCTGCGTGGCCGTGCTGCAGGGCTCGTTCCTGCTGTTCAATATCGGCGCGGTCTTCAGCGGCTTCTATGCCTCGGCCCATCAGGCCTATCGCTTCGCCGCCGCCGATACCGCGAGCGAGGCCTTTCAGGCCAAAGGCAGTATCGTGGGTGCTGATCGGCGGAATATTCGCGGCCGTGCTCGGGTCCCCAGGTTGTCATCTTCACGAAGGATCTCTGGCCGCCCTATCTCTTCGCCGCGAGCTACCTCGCCCAGTCGGCGCTCGCGCTGGTCTCTGCCGGGGTGCTGATGCTGGTGAAGATCCCAAAGCCTCCGCCACGCAGCATTGCGGGCGAAGGCCGCCCGCTCTCCGAGATCGCGCGGCAGCCGCGCTTCCTGGTCGCGGTCGGCTGCGGGGTCGCGAGCTACGCCATGATGAACATGGTCATGACCTCGGCACCGCTCGCCATGGTGATGTGCAATCACACGATCACGCAGGCGACGCTCGGCCTGCAATGGCATGTGCTCGGCATGTTTGCGCCGAGCTTCGTCACCGGCGCGCTCATCAGCCGGTTCGGCCTCGAGCGGATCACGGCGCTCGGCCTTTTTCTCATCGTTGTGGCCGCCACGATCGGCATCGCGGGCATATCGCTATGGCATTTCTGGATCGGGCTCACGCTGCTTGGAGTCGGCTGGAACTTTGCCTTCATCGGCGCGACTGCCATGGTGATGCAGTGCCACCGGCCTAACGAGCGCAACAAGGTGCAGGCGTTCAACGATTTCCTGGTGTTCGGCTCGATGGCGATCGGTTCGTTCTCGTCCGGCAAGCTGTTGGCAAGCTTCGGCTGGGTGACGGTGAACGAGGTTGTGTTTCCGGTCGTGCTGGCGGCGGCCGCGCTGCTGCTGTGGGGCGCGCTGCGAGGCCGGTCGGCGCCGGCGGCTTGATGCAGGGCGGTGCAGACCGCTCGCCGCGTCGGCTACTTGCCTACCATGCGCCTCGGCGGCGGAGCTGGTGCCGGGGCCGCCGGCGAGATCACCAGCGTCAGCCACACGTTCCAGCCTTCGGGCCGGTGCTCCGATTCGAACTCCTTGTAGCCCTTGAGGTTGAGATAGGCCTGACGTTCGCCGAGTGGGATGACGTAGCCGATCTGTGGGCCGACACCGAAGACGCGCGACTCAAAGCAGCCGAGCCGGTCGCCCGATCCGCTATCGCATGAAAGCTGATTGTAAGCGTAGCCGACCAGGCCGAGCTGCAATTGCTTGGTCACGAACCGTGACGTGGCCCAATCCAGATGCATATCCACGCCGTTCTTGTACTGCGTGGACGGGTTCTCGAAATTGTAGGTGAAGCCGAGCACGGCGGAGAACTCCTGCCCGGTAGCCGGATTGAAATAGGTGTAGCCGCCACCCGCATCGAGCGCCGCGTGCCCGATGCCGAGATTGGCCAAGCTGGTGGCATCGTAGGTCCCGACCGGAACGCCTCCGGTGATGTAGGTCATCCAGTTGTGAACGCCAAAATTCCAGCGGACCGAAAACTGCGGGAGCAAATCGCCCATGCCGGCCACCGTGTCGGTGCGGCCACCCGATGCGCTGAAGCCCAGGGGTCCCAGCGAAGCGGTCAGCGTGGCATCCACGGCGACCCTGTTGTGTCCCATCGCTATCACCAGGGCGGCCGCCGCCTGACCGCCGAGAAACGGCGTCGCAAACACATAGTTCGGAATGACCAAACCGAGGTTCGCGTCCGCATTGAGGTTTGCAGTCAGGCTTGCGTTGAAGTTCGCGGTGATGCGGCCGCGGGAGACTTGGCGCCCGAACGCCACGTCAGCCCCGGCCGTGACGGACGTGTGGTAGTAGATGGTCGCGAGCGTAAAACCCGGGACCTGCGGAGTGGCTGCAAGGCTCCCGAAGAAGCCGGGAACCCAGAAGCTCACGCCGCCTTCGTCTGCCTTCGCTTCGTCGATCGCGGTCAAGCCCGCCAAAGCGAGAGTGCCGGCGGCGAACAGTTTGGCGAGATTGTATTTGGCTTTCGACTGTCGCATGGCGCGCCCCCCGAGGTCACCGAAGAAAGGCCAGCATAAGGGCGCCGTTAGGACACCGGCACCGTTCTTCAGCCTGGAAATCTTAAATCTTTGCAGGTGTGCCCCACGCGCCACGTTCCCGTGTCGCGCGATTAAGCCATGCGGATCTGCAAACAGAATTTTGCAAAAATCCTAAATGATGCTCGGATCGCGTCGCGCCGGTCATGGCCGTGCCGCGCGCATGTCTGCGGCCAGCCGTAATTCAAATGCGAATGAAATCAAACACAACGCCACAGTGATTCGATCAGATTTGATCGATTCTCACGACCTGAATCGCTCGCTGTGTGATTGCCTCGTCATGGTTTTCGGGCCTAGTTTCCGGAACCGCTTACGGCAGAGAGAACATCGCTCAACGACAAGAATTGCTTTGCCGTTTCCACGAGGCGAACGACGACGGTCGCCGGCATAACCCGCAAACTCCCATGGAGGCTAAATGCCTACACGACGTAATTTTATCGTAACCGCCGCGGTTGCAGCGTCCTCGCTTGCTTCGCTCAAGGCGGCGGTGGCGCAACCCACTCCGGAAGCGCCGAAAGAGGCGGACTTTCTGTTCGTGCAAAGCGCGAAGGGCATGACCTTCAACAAGACGACGAACAAGCTGACATTGACCGGTGTGAGCCCGGTCACGGTTTTTTTCACCGATCGCCCCGAGCGCATCGCCGGCAACATGAAGACTGCGGCCTTCATCCCGTTCTGGAGCGAGGGCAGGGACAGCTTCAAGTCCAATCCGCCCAATGCCGACGTTTCCATTGTCGAGGGCAAGAGCCTCAAGCAGATCGTGGTCGTGCTGGAAGATCCGGTGCTGAGGGGCGGCAACCTGACCTACACCGTCAGGGTGCTGGAAGGCACGATGCCGGCCAAGGGTGCCGACGTGTCGGTATTCATCGATATCATCGGCAGGCCGCTGACGCCGCTTTCGTTCGCGGGCGCTCGCCGGCGCGCTTGGCGGCGGGCGGTCATCTATTGATGGGTACGAATGACGTCGCGCATGCTGTGGGGGTCAACTTCGCGGGATATGCGTTCCGCCTGCCGCAGTGACGGCAGCAGAGGCGCACGAGAGAGCCGCGATTGCGCCGACTCTTGGATCGGTGCGGGTCAGCTGCGTACGTTTCAGATATTTTGCTCAGTAACACCACAGGAGATCAGACATGACGATGAGCCGTCGCGAGGCGACGTTTGGACTGGGCTTGCTCGCTGGCACCTCCATGAGCACGTTGGCGCGGGCAGAGTTGGGTGACGGCTTGTTCGGCCTTGGTGAAGGGCTGGAGGACTTCTGGCTTGCAACGGACGCCTATATCTACGGCTACCCGCTGGTGACCATGGAGATGACCCGCAGAGTCATCACGAACGTGGCGGCACCGGAGGGAACGAAGGCGCCCATGGGGCAAATCATCGAGTTGCGCCAATATCCCAACGCCTCGTTTCGGGACGTGACCGCGCCCAACGCCGACACGCTCTATACGACCGCATTTTTCGACGTCGGCAAGGAGCCGTGGGTGCTCAGCATCCCCGACATGAAGAACCGCTATTACTTGATGCCCATGCTCAGCGGTTGGACCGACGTGTTCCAGGTCCCCGGCAAACGCACCACCGGTACCGGACCACAGACCTATGCGATCACCGGACCGGGTTGGAAGGGCGCGCTGCCCGCGGGCGTAAAGGAATACAAGTCGCCCACCAGCATCGTCTGGCTGCTCGGGCGCATCTATTGCACCGGCACACCGGAGGATTATGCGGCGGTCCATGCACTGCAGGACCAGTTCAAGCTCGTGCCGCTGAGTTCGTACGGCAAGCCGTATACGCCTCCGCCGGGAAAGGCAGACCCGTCGATCGATACAAAGACCGCCGTGCGCGAGCAAGTGAACAAGATGGACGCGGTGGCGTATTTCACGCTGCTTGCAGAACTAATGAAGAGCAACCCCCCGGCGGCGGCCGATGCGCCCCATGTCGCCAAGTTCGCCAAGATCGGGCTTGTCCCCGGCAAGGATTTTGACGCTAGCAAGCTCAAGGCGGACTTCGCCAAGCGTATTCCCGAAGTGGGCTTCGACCGGATCATGGTCCAGTTCAAGGTCAACAAGGATGTGAAGGACGTCGACGGCTGGGCCTTCACGACCAAGACCGGCCTCTACGGCACCGACTATCTCATGCGGGCGCTCGTGACGGCGATCGGGCTCGGAGCGAATCGTCCCCAGGATGCGGTCTATCCGACCTCGCAAAAGGATACCGAGGGCAACGCCTATGACGGCACGAACAAATACGTCATGCGCTTCCGGAAAGGCCGGTTGCCGCCGGTGCGCGGGTTCTGGTCGCTCACCATGTACGACAGCCAGTATTTCTTCGTGGCCAATCCGCTCAATCGCTATTCGATCAGCGCTCGGCAGAATCTGAAGGCCAATCCGGACGGCTCTGTCGACCTCTACCTCCAGAAGGATTCGCCCGGGCCGGACAAGGAATCGAACTGGTTGCCGGCTCCTCCCGGCAAGTTCATCCTGATGCTCCGCCTGTATTGGCCGAACGAGAGCAATCCCTCGATCATAAATGGCTCGTGGAAAATACCGCCGGTCAAGAAGATAGCCTGACTGGCGATTGTCGGAGATCGCATCCGGCCCGCCGCCATTGTTCGGTCCTCTGGAGCGCCGCGGATACAATGCCTGTTGGGATTGTTGCGGTCCGTCCTGCTTGAGTGGGGACCGCGAGGGTGCGGCGCGGGTCACGACAGGGCGGGCGCTTCCGTCATGCCGGGCGCGGGCCGGTTCGATCGGAGTGCCCGGGCCCCTGAAGTCGGATCCTGGTCCGGCTCGGCGCATACGCGGCGCATTCTTAGGGTAAGGGACGGGCGGGAATACTGGAAAATCCAGCGATTTCAAGCGTTGCATCGCGCCGCCATTCTTGGCTATATCCGCGCGACTTTCGACCGGGGCCGGGACGACAGATTCAGGCCCGGTCTCAGCGGCAGCGGGGCCTTTGCCGGCGCTCCATCAACCGGGGTTTGATCCAATGACAGCTTTGTGGCTGATCGTCGCCTGCGGCGCGCTCGCGATCGTCTATGCCGTGTGGGCGACGCGTTCCGTGCTGGCGTCCGATCCGGGCAACGCGCGGATGCAGGAAATCGCGGCCGCGGTGCGCGAGGGCGCGCAGGCCTATCTCAAGCGCCAATACACCACGATCGGCCTGGTCGGCGTCGTGATCTTCCTCATCGTCTGGTATTTCCTGGGCGGGCTGGTCGCGATCGGCTTCCTGGTCGGTGCGGTGCTCTCGGGCGCCGCCGGCTTCATCGGCATGAACGTGTCGGTGCGCGCCAATGTGCGCACCGCGCAGGCCGCGATCGGATCGCTCGCGGGCGGGCTCGAGCTCGCCTTCAAGGCGGGCGCGATCACCGGTCTCCTCGTGGCGGGCCTGGCGCTGCTCGGCGTCACGATCTATTTCGGCTTTCTGGTCGGCATGCGCCATATGGCGCCCGACGACCGCACCGTCATCGATGCGCTGGTGGCGCTCGGATTCGGCGCCTCGTTGATCTCGATCTTCGCGCGGCTTGGCGGCGGCATCTTCACCAAGGGCGCGGACGTGGGTGGCGACCTGGTCGGCAAGGTCGAAGCCGGCATCCCCGAGGACGACCCGCGCAATCCCGCCACCATTGCGGATAACGTGGGCGACAATGTCGGCGACTGCGCCGGCATGGCGGCCGACCTGTTTGAGACCTATGCGGTGACCGCAGTCGCCACGATGGTGCTCGCCGCGATCTTCTTCCGCACCGCCGGCGCCGACGTGCTCCTCAACATGATGACCTATCCGCTTGCCATCGGCGGCATCTGCATCATCACCTCGATTGTCGGCACCTTCTTCGTCAAGCTCGGCGCGAGCCAGTCGATCATGGGCGCGCTCTACAAGGGGCTCATCGCCACCGGCGTGCTCTCGCTCGCAGGCGTGGCGCTGGTGACCTGGTGGCTGGTCGGCTTCGGCACGGTGGCGGGACAGAGCTACACCGGCATGTCGCTCTTTATCTGCGGGATCGCAGGTCTTGCGGTGACCGGGCTGATCGTGTGGATCACGGAATACTACACAGGCACCGACTATCGCCCGGTACAGTCGATCGCCAAGGCCTCGCAGACCGGCCACGGCACCAACATCATTCAGGGCCTTGCCGTTTCGCTGGAATCGACCGCGCTCCCCACAATTGTGATCATTGCCGGCATCTTGGTCACCTTCAAGCTCGCCGGGCTGTTCGGGATCGCGATCGCGGTCACCACCATGCTGTCGCTCGCGGGCTTCATCGTGGCGCTCGACGCCTTCGGCCCGGTGACCGACAACGCCGGCGGCATCGCCGAGATGGCGGGACTGCCAAAGGAAGTGCGCAAGTCCACCGATGCGCTCGACGCGGTCGGCAATACCACGAAGGCGGTGACCAAGGGCTATGCCATCGGCTCGGCCGGACTCGGCGCACTGGTGCTGTTCGCGGCCTATAACGAGGATCTGAAATTCTTCATCGCGAACCCGGCGAAGCATTCGTACTTCCAGGGCATCCAACTCGATTTCTCCCTGAACAACCCCTACGTGGTCGTCGGCCTCTTGTTCGGCGGATTGCTGCCGTATCTGTTCGGCGCCATGGGCATGACCGCGGTCGGCCGTGCGGCGTCCGCGATCGTTGAGGAAGTGCGCCGCCAGTTTCGCGAGAAGCCCGGAATCATGGCGGGCACCGACAAGCCGGACTACGGGCGAGCGGTCGATCTGCTCACCAAGGCGGCGATCAAGGAGATGATCATCCCGTCGTTGCTGCCGGTGCTGTCGCCGATCTTCGTATACTTCGCCATCTATTGGATCGCGGGCGGCGGTGCGGTCGGCAAGTCCGCCGCGTTTTCTGCTGTCGGCGCCATGCTGCTTGGCGTCATCGTCACCGGCATCTTCGTCGCCATCTCGATGACGTCAGGCGGCGGTGCCTGGGACAACGCGAAAAAATACATCGAGGATGGCCACTACGGCGGCAAGGGCTCGGAGCCCCACAAGGCGGCGGTGACCGGCGATACGGTCGGCGATCCCTACAAGGATACGGCCGGCCCGGCGGTCAACCCGATGATCAAGATCACCAACATCGTGGCGCTGTTGTTGCTCGCCGTGCTCGCGCACCAGTAGCATCCGACGGGCAATTAGCAGGCCAGCCGCAACACATCGCGCGCTTGAGGTTGTCGAATACCGGCGGGCGCCGCGGGCGAGCGCGCTGCTTCCGCGTGAGTGTGTCCATTCCGCTACAGCCTGCCAGCCTTCCCTCGGTTATGGTTTTTTATTTAGTTTAATTCCAATTTAGACAATGGGGGGCTGACGATGACAAGGATACCATTCGGACGGACTGGCGTTGCAATCGCGATGGGCGTGCTGATGGTGGCGGCAGCACTGCAGCCCGTGTCGGCTGCAGACATGCCGGTCAAGGCCAAGGCGCCGATCATCGATGTGTGGACTTGGAACGGGGTCTATGTCGGCGTCAACGTCGGCTACAGCTGGGGACGATCGGAAACCGACGCGCTGTTCACGAACTACGCGACTGGGGCATTTCTCGCCGCTTCCAGCAACACGTTCGATTTGAACGGCTGGATCGGGGGCGGTCAGATCGGCGTCAACTGGCAAAATGGCGTCTGGGTTGGAGGCCTCGAAGCCGATATCCAGGCTTCGGGCCAGAAGGGCTCCACCGCGTTTGCGTGTCCGGTGCCTGCGATTGGCGGGCCCTGCAATCTGATCACTGGCGGACCCGGAGCCGGCATCGCGCCAACCGCTTCCTTCAACCAGCGCCTCAGCTGGTTCGGTACATTGCGTGGGCGACTAGGCGTCACGCCGACGCCGGAGACTTTCGCATACTTGACCGGCGGACTGGCCTACGGCGAGATCGAGACCGACGGCGTCATTTCCGGATTTACCCTGGTGGGGGTCGCGACCGCCGCTTCGTTCAACTACGACGTATTCAAAGCGGGCTGGACGGTCGGCGCTGGCATCGAAGGGCGTCTTGGCGGCAACTGGACCGGCAAGATCGAATATCTCTACATGGATCTCGGCAGCGTTTCCGGCTTCGGGGTTCTCACAACGTCCAACCCGCCGCTGCGGGTCGACTTCAACTCGCGCATCACCGACAACATCCTGCGCGTCGGCATCAACTACAAGTTCACCCCGTGGGTCGCGGCGAGGTACTGATCGTCCGCTGCCGGTTCTCGTAATAAGTCGTCCGTGAAGAATTTCCAAGCCGCTGATTTTCCTAGTTGAATGACGGTGAGCAAATAATCGGAATTGCCAGTTTTCGGTGTTCGGACCACTGTTTGCTTGCAAATTGCGTTTGGGGATTCCCAAGAATCTGAAGCCGTGATTCTCTGCGCCCGGTGTGGTCGGGCGGAGGGATGAGCGATGAAGCCACGGGAACGACGCGAGACTGGCGAGCAGGATTTGTTTCGCTCGCGGCTCGATGCGATCATCGACATGAAGCACGCGCTGGTGAAGCTTTCGCGGGCGATCGACTGGCGGTTCCTGGAAGATAAGTTCGGGGCTGTCTACACGGACGGGCCCGGCAGCCCGCCGCTGCCGACGCGACTGATGGCGGGATTGTCGATCCTCAAGCATACCTACAACCTGTCCGACGAGGTCTTGTGCGAGCGCTGGATCGAGAACCCGTATTATCAATTCTTCTGCGGGGAGGAGTTCTTCCAGCACGCGTTGGTCTTCGACCGCTCCTCGCTGACGCGCTGGCGCCAGCGCATGGGCGAGGAGAAGCTTGCGGCGCTCATCCAGGAGAGCCTGGCGGTTGCCGCCAAAACCGACGCGCTGAAGCCTTCCGACCTCGCGCGCGTCGTTGTCGACACCACGGTGCAGCCGAAGGCGGTGATGTTCCCAACCGATGCCAAGTTGTTGAACCGGGCACGCGAGAGACTGGTGCGGCTGGCCCAAAAGCGGGGCGTGCGGCTGCGCCAATCCTATCGGCGCGTCGGCAAATTCGCGCTGATCAAGCACCAGCGCTACGCCCATGCGCATCAGTTCAAACGTGCCGGAAAGGCGCTGCGCAAGCTTAAAACCTATGCCGGCCGCGTCATCCGCGACATCGCACGCAAGACCGCCGGCAACGACACACTCAGCGAGAGCTTCGTGCGGCCGCTCTTGCTGGCCCGCCGCGTGCTGGAACAAAACCGGCATCAGCGCGGCCGCAAGGTCTATTCCCTGCATGCCCCCGAGGTCGAATGCATCGGCAAGGGCAAGGCGCACAGACCCTACGAGTTCGGCGTCAAGGTGAGCGTCGCCACAACGCTGCATCGCTCACGCGGCGGCCAGTTCGTCACCCACGTCGCGGCGCTGCCCGGCAATCCTTACGACGGCCACACGCTCGCCAAGGTCATCCCGGCGATGGAAGCCCTCGTCGGCAACGTTCTCGAACGCATCTTCGCCGATGCCGGCTATCGCGGTCACAACGCGTCGCCCGATTACAAGTTTAAGGTCTTCACCGTCGGCCAGAAACGCCGCGTCACGCCGCAGATCAAACGCCAGATGCGACGACGTGCCGCCGTCGAGCCGGTCATCGGCCATCTCAAGGCCGAGCACCGCATGGGCCGCAATCACCTCGCCCATTCAACCGGCGACGCCATCAACGCCGTCCTCGCTGCCGCCGGCTACAACTTCCGCCTCCTCATCAGGTGGCTCACGCTTCTGTTGCTGAAAATCCTGAGCATCCTCGCACGGCCGCTCAAAACTTCAACTGGCCTGAAAGCCGAAAAGTTCACGGACGACTAATGACGAAGCCCCGGGGGGGAGCCCCCGGGGCTTTGTCGTCAGCAGGGCAACACCTGGACTGCGCCCTACCAGATCTTGAACATTGCGCCGAGGTAATTGACCTCTTTGCCTGAGGTCGGCGTGGTGCGGCTGATGTAGTCGAAGATCCGGCCGTCCTTGAGCCCATAATTGGCCAGGCGCTCGACCCGCCGGTTCCTGTCGAAATAGACCGCGACCACCCGCTGGTCGACCATGTTGTCCGGCATGAAGGCCACCGGCCGCTCGGTGCGCTGGGAGATGTAGTAGAACGCTTCGCCGCTCACGGTCGCCACGGTCGACGGCGTGCCGAGCACGATCAGCACCTGCTCCTGGGTCGAGCCGATCGGAATCTGCTCAAGGGCACCCTCGGGCACGATGTAGCCGCGCTGAAAGGTCTCATTGAAGCAGCCGCCGACCAACAGCCCCATCGCCAACGCCGCCGCCGTGAGCGTGGCGCGCGCCGTCCCATTGGACCTGACTGGTCGAGGACTAGGCATTGGGCTTGCGGTCCCCATATTCGGTTGCATCCGATGACACGTTGACGTACTGGCAGCGACCGGCTGACCACCGTGGCTGGCCGATCGCGGGGTTAAGCGACTTGCAGGCCTACTAAGCTATCTCGATGATATTTCATCTATTTCGCCCCGTCCCACAGCCCGATAATCTCGCCTCTCTCTATGGCATGATCGTGGCACAGGGGCGAGAGCCGGCGTTTTACCGCAGCTATGGCGTTCCCGATACGGTTAACGGGCGTTTCGAGATGATCATGCTGCATGTCATCTTGCTCGTGCGCCGACTAGAAGGGGAGCCGGCCGCGGTCCGTAGCCTCGGCCAGGGGCTGTTTGACGCGTTCTGCCGGGACATGGACGCGAGCCTGCGCGAAATGGGGGTGGGGGACTTGGCGGTTCCCCGGAAAATGCGCGAAATCGGGGAGGCGTTCTACGGCCGGCAGGCGGCCTATGGGGCGGCGCTTGCGGACCCCGAGGACGGCCCGCTTTCGCAGGCGCTAGCGCGCAATGTTTTCGCGGCCGCCGGCGACGGTGCGTACCGTCTCGCCGCCTACGTGCGACGGGCGGTGCACGAACTTGCGGCGCAGGATGGCGAGGCCTTCGGCCGGGGTGAGCTTCGCTTCCCCGATCCGCGGCAGGTGGCGGCTGCGGTCGAGGCCGGGTGACGAGTGATGACGGTAGGGATGGAGCGGATGACGAGGCCAGAGCGTGTATCAGAGCGGCCGTGGAGCGTGCCGGTGACCCTCGCCGACGTGGCTGAGACCGGGCGGCACTTCGACCTTTCGGCCGACGAGCAAGCGCGCGGGGCAATCGCCAAGCTGGCGAAATTGCAGGCACTTCCTCGCCTGCAGGCAGCGTTCGACGCGACCCCGCGCGGGCATGGCGGGCTGCGCGTGGCCGGCCGCGTCTCGGCGACGGTCGTGCAGACCTGCGTGGTGACGCTCGAACCGGTCGAGAACGAGATTGAGGAGGACGTCGATCTCGTCTATGCGCCCGCGACGGCCTCGTCGCCGGTCGATCCTGGCGAGGTAGAGATCGCAGCGACCGACACCCCCGAAACGTTGGTCGACGGTACGGTCGACCTCGGTGCCATCGCGGTGGAGTTTCTCATCCTTGGGATCAATCCCTATCCGCGCAAGCCCGGTGCCGTGTTCGAGGCGCCGAAAACTGGCGATTCCTCGGCGCAGCCCTTTGCCGCCCTCGCGGCACTCAAGAAAGGGCAGGGCAGACAGAGCTGAGGGGAGCGATCTCCCCCTGTTGTGACTCCCCGGCGACACGGTATTCTCGTTCCATGCCCCAAAAAGTCCGTATCGCGCTAGACGCCATGGGGGGTGACCATGGGGCTTCGGTGGTCGTGCCGGGAGCCGAGCTATCGCTCGGCCAGCACCCCGACATTGAATTCCTGCTGTTCGGCGACGGTGGGGTGGTGCAACCGCTGCTCGACGCCCGTCCGCGACTGAAGGCGGCCTCGCGCTTCGTGCACACCGATGTCGCGGTCGCCATGCACGACAAGCCCAGCCAGGCGCTGCGCAAGGGCCGCTGGAAGTCCTCCATGTGGCTCGCCGTCGAAGCGGTGAAGAAGGGCGAGGCCGACGTCGTCGTCTCCGCCGGCAATACCGGTGCGCTGATGGTGATGGCCAAGCTCGGCCTCAAGACCATGGCGGGAATCGAGCGACCGGCCATTGCCGCGCTCTGGCCGACCTTGAAGGGCGAATCGGTCGTGCTTGATCTGGGCGCCTCGATCGGCGCGGATGCCCAGCACCTTGTCGACCTCGCCGCCATGGGCAGCGCTATGGCGCGGGTTCTGCTCGGACTCGAGCGTCCGACCGTCGGCCTCCTCAATATCGGTGTGGAGGAGCAGAAAGGACTGGAAGAAGTGCGCGAGGCCGGCCAAATGTTGCGGGACGGCAAATGGCCGCACTTCGCATATGCCGGCTTTGTCGAGGGCGACGACATCGGCAAGGGGACCGTGGACGTGGTCGTGACCGAGGGATTTGCCGGCAACATCGCGCTCAAGGCAGCCGAGGGAACCGCGCGCCAGATGGGCCAGTATCTCAAGACCGAATTGAGCCGGAGCTGGATCACCAAACTCGGCTATCTGCTTGCGCGCAGCGCATTCCGCGCATTGGCCGACAAGATGGATCCGCGCAAATCGAATGGCGGCGTCTTTCTTGGGTTGAACGGCATCGTCATCAAGAGTCACGGCGGCACCGACGCCGAAGGCTTCGCCTATGCGATCGATGTCGGCTACGATCTGGTGCGCCACGAAATGCTCGCCAAGATCGGCCAGAGCCTCGCGCTCCATCAACGCGGAGCATCGCCCCCTCGCCTGGTGGGGGGAACCGCATCGTGACCATGCTGCGGTCCGTGGTGCTTGGCTGCGGCAGCTACCTGCCAAGCCGGGTCCTCGACAACGCCGAACTGTCGCGGATGGTGGACACGTCCGACGAGTGGATCATCCAGCGCACGGGCATTCACGAGCGCCGTATCGCGGCGGAGGGCGAGACCACGTCCGACATGGCGATCGCAGCTGCGCGCGCCGCTCTCGCTTCGGCAAATGTGGATGCGCAATCGATCGACATGATCGTGCTCGCGACCTCGACGCCGGACAATACCTTTCCTGCCAGCGCGGTTTCGGTCCAGGCCGGCCTCGGCATCACCCACGGGGCCGCTTTCGACGTGCAGGCGGTCTGCTCGGGCTTTGTGTTCGGCCTAGCGACGGTCGACGCTCTGCTTAAGTCCGGGCCATACAAGCGCGCGCTGGTGATCGGCTCGGAGACCTTCTCGCGCATCCTCGATTGGACCGATCGCACAACCTGCGTTCTGTTCGGCGACGGCGCCGGTGCGGTGGTGATCGAGGCGCAGCAGCAGGCGGGACGGCGCGAGGACCGCGGTATCCTCACCGCCCATCTGCGCTCTGACGGCCGCTACAAGACCAAGCTGTTCGTCGACGGCGGCCCGTCATCCACCGGGACGGTTGGGCATCTGCGGATGGAGGGGCGGGCGGTCTTCAAGCACGCGGTGGCGATGATCACGGACGTGATCGAGGACGCGTTCAAGGCCACGGGCTACAGCGCGGCCGATATCGACTGGTTCGTGCCGCACCAGGCCAACAAGCGCATCATCGACGACACCGCCAAGAAGCTCGGCCTGGCGCCCGAAAAGGTCGTTCTGACCGTGGACCGGCACGGCAACACGTCGGCAGCCTCGATTCCGCTCGCGCTCGCGGTCGCCGTCGCCGATGGACGCATCAAACGCGGCGATCTGGTCATGCTGGAAGCGATGGGCGGGGGATTCACCTGGGGCTCGGTGCTCCTGCGCTGGTGAGGGGCGCCCCGCAATCAGGCCCCTGAAAGGCCGTTGACCGTCCTATCCCAAGCTAATATCGTGAGATAAAACAGAGGGATATCTTAATCGCCGTAAGCGGGGCTGGCGATGTCGGGAAAAACGGTTACACGCGCGGATTTGTGTGAGGCGGTCTACCAGAAGGTAGGGTTGTCTCGCACCGAGTCGGCCACCTTGGTCGAGCTCGTCTTGAAGGAAATTACCGACTGTCTTGAGCGCGGTGAGACCGTGAAACTCTCATCGTTCGGCTCTTTTGTGGTGCGCAAGAAGGGCCAGCGGATCGGACGCAATCCCAAGACCGGGAAGGAAGTGCCGATTTCGCCGCGCCGGGTGATGGTGTTCAAGCCGTCAGCCATCCTCAAGCAGCGGATCAATCACGAACCGGTCACGGCAAAAGAGGACTGATTCTCCTCAACATTGCCGACAGGGGGTAGTGCAGCGTGGACAAGGCCCCGGAGGCATTTCGGACCATCAGCGAAGTGGCGGACGAGCTCGACGTCCCGCAGCACGTGCTGCGATTTTGGGAAAGCCGCTTCCGCGAGATCAAGCCGCTCAAGCGCGGCGGCGGGCGACGCTACTATCGCCCCGAGGACGTTGGCCTGCTGCGCGGCATCCGCCATTTGCTCTATGGCGATGGTTACACCATTCGAGGCGTTCAGCGCATTCTGCGCGAGCAGGGCGTGCGCTTCGTGCAGGACGTCTGGCAGCCGGGAGCGGCTCGGCCGGCGCACGGGCCGTCGGAGGACGCCTTCGACGGCGCGGCGGAGCAGCCGGCACAGATCGCCCGCGGCCCGCGGATGTTTGGCGGCGCGCCGCTCGACGAAGACGAACAGCTGGAGCCGGATCGGGCAGTGGGGATGGGGCGCCACGGGGCGGCAGTGCCACGCGGTCAGGTCGGGCCGGAGGATTTGCAGAAACTGCGGGCCGCACTGCACGAACTCGGCGAGTGCCGCAAGCTGCTGGACGCGGCGATCGCCGATTAAGCATATCAACATCGGCAATTTTCACGTTTAGGTTATCGAGCGAAAGCGTTTGTCCGCCGTGGCGCAATCGGCAATGGTCCGCCCGTCGGCTCGGGCGAAATTCAATGGGAGATCACGGTCTTCCAATGCCGCCCGCTCCTGACGGCCCGGTGGCGGAATGGCAACGCGATGGACGGGGCACCGTCCATTTATCCTGGTTCAACTCCAGGCTGGGCCTCCAATTTCACTTTCAGCCGTGCTTGATGAAACTGCCGTTGCGCAGTTCGGCGACCGCCTGCTGCAACTCGGCCTGCGTATTCATCACGATCGGGCCGTACCAGGCGACCGGCTCCTCGATCGGCTTGCCCGACACCAGCAGAAAGCGGATGCCGTCGTCGCCGGCCTGCACGGTCACCTCGTCGCCGCGGTCGAACAAGACCAGCGAGCGGTTGCCGGTGCGCTCGCGCACCAGCGTTTCGCCCGCGGGCGTGTCCTTCTCGGTGAGCACGCCGAACGGTTTGGACGCGCCGGAGAAGCTGCCGGAGCCCTCGAACACATAGGCGAACGCATGCCGCTCGGTCTCGACCGGCAAGGTCTTGCGCCGGCCGGGCGGCACGAAAATATCGAGGTAGCGCGGGTCGGCCGCCACGCCTTCGACCGGGCCGCGCTTGCCCCAGAAATCGCCGCAGACGATGCGCACGCGCGTGCCGTCGTCATCGACGACTTCGGGGATCTCCTTGGCCGGGATGTCCTGGTAGCGCGGCGCCGTCATCTTGAGCGCGGAGGGCAGGTTGGCCCACAGCTGGAAGCCGTGCATGCGGCCACGTGCGTCGCCTTGCGGCATCTCCTGATGGAGAATTCCGCTGCCGGCCGTCATCCATTGCACGTCGCCCGCCGCCATCTTGCCCTTGTTGCCGAGGCTGTCACCGTGCTCGACCGTGCCGGCCAGCACATAGGTGATGGTCTCGATGCCCCGGTGGGGGTGCCACGGGAAGCCGGCGCGGTAGTCGTCGGGATTGTCGTTGCGGAAATCGTCGAACAGCAGGAACGGGTCGAAATCGGTGGTCTTGCCGAAGCCGAAGGCACGGTGAAGCTTCACGCCGGCGCCCTCCATGGTGGGCTGCGATTGGACGATCGACTTCACCGGTCGAATGGACATGGCGGCCCCTGATGGTTGGGTGGGTGTGCCAGCCTATGTGGGGGCGGTGCGTACGATCGTCCAGACGCCGGCGCGCGCCGCTCAACCCGGCTGCGCTTCCAGCGCATGCGTCTGCAGCGCGGCGATCACCTGCTCGGACTGGGTCACCCAGCCCAGCGTGTGCTCGAAATTCCACAACGTGGCCTGCCGGTTGAAATCCGGGCCGGAGTTGTTCATCGCGTCCTCGACCATGATCGGCCAGTACTCGTTGAAGAAGGCGTGGCGCGCGGTGCTCTCGACACAGACGTTGGTGGCGACCCCGGTGAACAGAAGATGGCGGATGTTCTGCGCTCGGAGATAGTCGTCGAGCTCGGTGCGAATAAAACCGTCGTAGCGCGTCTTGCGGATCACGCGCTCGCCCGGCTTGGGCGTCAGCTGGTCGATGATCTTGGCATCCCACGTACCGTCGATCAGCAGCTTGCCGGCCAGCTGCGGCCGCTCGCGCATCATGCGCAGGGCAAGCTCCTTGTGATAGGCGGGCGAGGACGGATCGCCGGCATCGCTCAGGTCCGGTTTGAACGCGATCACCAGATAGACCACCTTGACCCCGGCCTTGCGGCTCGCCTCGATCAGGCGCCGGTTGACCTCGATCACGGGCGCGGAGCCGGAAATATCGAAGCCCGCGAGGTCGAACATGCCGCCCTTGGAGACAAAGGCGTTCTGCATGTCCACCACGACCACGGCGGTGCGTTTGAGATCGATCTCGACCGGCTCGGGCCGCGCGCGCAAAGTCACCATGATGATCCTCCGGATTGGACTTCATATTATCATAGCGCCCGCACGCGGCGCGACCACGCTGTTGTGCCCTCTCCCATAGGGAGAGGGCGTCGCGCTGTCGGGGCTGCGATGAATGGGTGAGGGGTTAAAACCTCTCAGTTTGTAACCCCTCACCCATTCTTTCGAACTCCCGAGACTGAGTTGCCCTCCCTATGGGCGAGGGCAAATGCGGCGCGGTCCACGCTCACGCAGGTTGCGTCGCTAACAGACGTGGAGGGGCGTGTTGATACAAACTAAGACAGGCCGGCCGCGAGGCCGAGGTTTGGCCAATAGTGGCGGGAGGGCAATGCCATGTATTTTCAGGACGCGTCCTGGCTGGATACCGCCGGACGGCTGCTCATCGTCGGGTTTTTTCTGGCCGTGGGGTTGCGCAATCTGCAACAGCAGCACGTCGAGGACCACATCCGGCGCTTGACGCTCTACAGGGCGCCGTTTCCCACGCTCACGTTCTGGATCGGGCAAAGCATGGAGTTCGTCGGCTGCGCGCTGCTCCTGTTCAACTGGTACCCCGCGATCGGCGTGTGGCTGCTGCTCGCCTTCACCGTGCTCGCCTCCGCGCTGCTGCTGCGATTTTGGGAGGCCGATGCCGGGGCGCGCACCGGTATGCAGAACGGCCTCCTTGCCAATGTCGGCATCGTCGGCGGGCTGTTGTTGCTCCTGCAGAATGTGCGCTGACGCGAGTTGCGCGCAGCAACGGTCGCATTCGGAAAATGTTGGTCGGAGCGCCGAGATTTGAACTCGGGACCCCCAGTCCCCCAGACT
>CAVWJL010000005.1:0-457835 GCA_963755305.1 uncultured Alphaproteobacteria bacterium
GCGAGATATTTCTCCAGCAGCAGACGATCGTCGCCGAACGCCGCCGAGGCCTCGCGCCTGGCGGCGGCGATGGACTCCGCAAGCTCGTCCGCTCTTTCGGCGAGGCGCATGCCCCTGCCCCCGCCGCCGGCCGAGGCCTTGACCAGCACCGGGTAGCCGATGCGCTCCGCTTCGCGTTGCAGCGTCGCGAGGCCCTGCTCCTCGCCGTGATAGCCCGGCACGATCGGTACGTCGGCCTTCTCCATCAGCGCCTTGGCGGCCGACTTGGAGCCCATGAGGCGGATGGTTCGGGCGCTCGGCCCGACGAAGACGATCTCGGCATCCTCGCAGGCTTGCGCGAACTCGGCGCTCTCGGAGAGAAAGCCATACCCCGGATGGATCGCGCCGGCTCCGGTCCGCCGCGCCGCCGCGATCATGGCATCGGCGCGCAGATAGCTGTCGCGGGCGGGCGCGGGGCCGATGTGCACAGCCTCGTCGGCGAGCGCAACGTGCATGGACTTGCGGTCGGCATCCGAGAACAACGCGACCGTCTTGAGCCCCATGCGCCGGGCGGTGCGGACGATCCGGCACGCGATCTCGCCGCGGTTGGCGATCAGGAGCTTGTCGAAGCGCCCCACCGTCACATCCTGAAGATGCCGAACGGCGTGCGCTCGGGCGGCGGCGCATTCTCCCCGGCGGCGAGCGCGAGGCCCAGCACGGTGCGGGTGTCGGCCGGGTCGATGATGCCGTCGTCCCAGATGCGTGCGGTGGCGTAATACGGGTGGCCCTGCCGCTCGTACTGCTCGCGCAGCGGCGCCTTGAACGCCTCGTCGTCGGCCGCGCTCCAGGCGCCGCCCTTGGCCTCGACCGCCTCCTGGCGCAGCAGCCCGAGCACGCTCGCGGCCTGTTCGCCGCCCATCACCGAGATGCGGGCGTTCGGCCACATCCACAGAAAGCGCGGACCGTAGGCGCGCCCGCACATGCCGTAATTGCCGGCGCCGTAGCTGCCGCCGATGATCACGGTGTATTTCGGCACGCTGGCCGTGGCGACCGCGGTCACCATCTTGGCGCCGTCTTTGGCGATGCCGCCGGCCTCGTATTTCCGCCCGACCATGAAGCCGGTGATGTTCTGCAAGAAGACCAGCGGGATGCCGCGCTGGTTCGCCAGCTCGATGAAATGCGTGCCCTTGAGCGCCGACTCGCTGAAGAGAATGCCGTTATTGGCCAGGATTCCGACCGGAAAACCGTGGATATGCGCCCAGCCGCAGACCAGCGTCTGCCCGTATAGCGCCTTGAATTCATCGAATTCGGACGCCGTCCACCAGGCGCGCGATGACCTCGCGGACGTCGTAAGGCGTGCGCGGATCGGCCGGTATGATGCCGTAGATGCTCGTCCGACGGATATATGCGGAGGGCTCGGCGACCGTTTTTCGAGGTAGGACCGCTTCACGCGGTTGAGATTGGCGACGATGCGCCGGGCGATGCCGATGGCGTGCTGATCGCTCGGTGGCGTAGTGGTCGGTCACGCCCGAGTGCCGGCTGTGCACGTCGGCGCCGCCCAGACTCCTCGGCGCTCACCTCCTCGCCGGTCGCGGCCTTCACCAGCGGCGGCCCGCCGAGAAAGATGGTGCCCTGGTTGCGCACGATGATGCTCTCGTCCGACATCGCCGGCACATAGGCACCGCCGGCGGTGCAGGAGCCCAGCACGGCCGCGATCTGCGGGATGCGCGAGCGCCGACATGCGCGCCTGGTTGTAGAAGATGCGGCCGAAATGGTTCACGTCGGGGAAAATCTCGTCCTGCAGCGGCAGGAAGGCGCCGCCGGAATCGACCAGGTAGATGCACGGCAGATGGTTCTCGCGCGCGATCTCCTGGGCGCGCAGATGCTTCTTCACCGTCATCGGGTAGTAGGTGCCGCCCTTGATGGTGGCGTCGTTGGCGACGACCATGCATTCGCGTCCGCTGATGCGCCCGATGCCGGTGATGATGCTCGCCGACGGGACGTCGCCGCCGTACATGCCGTGCGCCGCCAGCGCGCGAGAGCTCCAGAAACGGGCGTTCCGGGGTCGAGCAGCAGATCGACCCGCTCGCGCGGCAGGAGCTTGCCGCGCGCCGTGTGGCGCGCGCGCGCCTCCGCGCTGCCGCCCTGCATGGCCGCGTCGAGCTTCGCGCGCAGATCGGCGACCTGCGCCGTCATGGCCGCAGCGTTACGCGCGAATTCGTCCGACCCCGGATCGACGATGGATTGCATGGCGGTTATTTGGCTTCCCGGGACGAACCATCGTGGGTTCCGTCATCCTGAGGTGCCCGCCGAAGGCGGGCCTCGAAGGATGACGGCCCCGACGCCGTGTCAAAATCTTTCAAATGCGTCGCTATCATGCGTGCCGCGGCGTCATCCTTCGAGGCTCGCTTCGCTCGCTCCTCAGGATAACGCCAGCCTCCTACCGCGTCTTGTTGAACAGTTCCCGCCCGATCAGCATGCGGCGGATTTCGCTCGTGCCCGCGCCGATCTCGTAGAGCTTGGCGTCGCGCAG
This sequence comes from uncultured Alphaproteobacteria bacterium, assembly GCA_963755305.1. Lineage (GTDB taxonomy): Bacteria > Pseudomonadota > Alphaproteobacteria > Rhizobiales > Xanthobacteraceae > VAZQ01. The sequence goes on from CAVWJL010000005.1 coordinate 2,513, forward strand.
GTAGCCGCCCGACGGGATATTCGTTGGTATAGCCGTTGCCGCCGAGCAGCTGGATGGCGTCGAGCGCGATGCGGGTGGCGTTCTCGGCCGCATAGAGGATGGCGCCGGCGGCGTCCTCGCGCGTGGTTTCGCCGCGGTCGCAGGCTTTCGCCACCGCGTAGACGTAGGCCTTGGCGGCGTTCATGGTCGACGTACATGTCGGCGACCTTGCCCTGCACCAGCTGGAATTCGCCGATCGGCTTTCCGAATTGCTTGCGCTCGTGGACATACGGCATGACCACATCGATGCAGGCCTGCATGAGCCCGAGCGGTCCGGCGGCCAGCACCACGCGCTCGTAGTCGAGCCCGGACATCAAGACGTTGACGCCCTCGCCCACCCCGCCGAGCACGTTTTCCGCCGGCACCTCACAGTCCACGAACACCAGCTCGCAGGTATCGGAGCCGCGCATGCCGAGCTTGTCGAGCTTCTGGGCGGTGGAAAATCCCTTGAGCCCCTTCTCGATCAGGAACGCCGTGATGCCGCGCGAGCCGGCGTCGGGATCGGTCTTGGCGTAGACCACCAGGGTCTCGGCTTCCGGCCCATTGGTGATCCACATCTTGCTGCCGTTGAGGACGTAGCGGTCGCCCTTCTTCTCGGCGCGGGTCTTCATCGACACGACGTCGGAGCCGGCGCCGGGCTCCGACATCGCGAGCGCGCCCACATGGTCGCCGGAAATGAGCTTGGGCAGATATTTTCGCTTCTGCGCATCAGTGCCGTTGCGGCGGATCTGATTGACGCAAAGATTGGAATGTGCGCCATAGGACAGGCCGACGGAGCCGGACGCGCGCGAGATTTCCTCCATCGCGACGCAATGTTCGAGATAGCCGAGGCCGGCCCCGCCCCACTCCTCCTCGACGGTGATGCCGTGCACGCCGAGCTTGCCGAGCTCGGGCCACAGATCGCGCGGGAAGGTGTTGGTGCGGTCGATATCGGCGGCGCGCGGCGCGATCTTGTCGGCCGAGAAGGCGCGCACGCTGTCGCGCAGCATATCGGCGGTTTCGCCCAGATCGAAACTGAAACCGCGAACGTCATTCACAAGCATCGGCAAAACCCTCATTCCGGCGAGATGAGGCGGTAGCGGGAATCACTTGCGTCGCGCGGCTCGTATTTTGCTCCATATCTGTTCCGATGTCAGCGGCATCTCGAGGTCCACGATCCCGAACGGCTTGAGCGCATCGAGCGCGGCGCTCACCAGCGCGGCGGGCGAACCGATGGAACCCGCCTCGCCGCAGCCCTTGGCGCCCAGCGGGTTGTGGGTGCAGGGCTGGCTCTCGTCGCATTCGGTAACGAGCAGCGGCAGGTCGTCCGCGCGCGCAACCGCGTAGTCCATGAACGATCCGGACAGGAGCTGGCCGCCTTCGTCGTAGGCGCAATGCTCGAGCAGCGCCTGTCCCGCGCCTTGCGCGACGCCGCCGTGGATCTGACCTTCCACGATCAGCGGATTGATCACGGTGCCGATGTCGTCCACCGCCCAGAATCCGACGAAGTCGATCTTGCCGATCTCCGGGTCGATCTCGATCTCGCAGACATGGGCGCCATTGCTGAAGGCGAAGTTCGGCGGATCGTACACCGCAGTGTCCTGCAGGCCCGGCTCCATATCGGGCGGAAGGTTGTGAGCGGCATAGGCCGCCTGCGCGACCGCGTCGAACGCGACGCTCCGATCGGTGCCGGCGACCGTGAATGCGCCGTCGGCGAAATCGATGTCGTCGGGCGACGCTTCGAGCAGATGCGCGGCGATCTGCTTGCCCTTGGTGACGATCTTGCCGGAGGCACGGTCCACCGCCGAGCCGCCGATCGCGATCGAGCGCGATCCGAAGGTTCCGGTCCCGTGCGGCACCTCGCCGGTATCGCCCTCCACCACCTCGACCTTCTCGACCGGTACGCCCAGCCGCGACGAGATGATCTGCGCGAACGTCGTGGCGTGGCCCTGGCCATGATTGTGGGTTCCGAGCGCCACGCGCACCGCGCCGTCAGGCTCGACCCGGATGGAGGCCGCCTCGTAGAAGCCGACGCGCGCGCCGAGCGCGCCCGCGAAGCGCGACGGCGCCACACCGGACGATTCGACGTAGCAGGCGAGGCCGATGCCCCGCAGCCTGCCGCGGCGGGCGGCCTCCGCGCGGCGCTTGGCGAAGCCCGCGTAATCGGACATCTCCAGCGCGCGCGCAAAAATCTTGGGGAAATCGCCGCAGTCGTAGGTCGGGCCGATCGGGGTCTTGTACGGCATGGCGCTCGACGGAATGAAGTTGCGGCGCCGGATTTCGGCGCGATCGAGCCCAAGCTTCTCGGCCGCGCGGTCGGCGAGCCGCTCCAGCACGTAGCACGCCTCCGGCCGGCCCGCGCCGCGGTAGGCATCGGTCTGCGTCGTGTTGGTGAACACGCCGGTGCTCTCGACAAAGATCGCGGGCGTGCGATAGCCGCCCGCAAACAGCGCGGTGTAGATGGCGCTCGGGATATTCGCGCCGAAGGTCGAGAGATAGGCGCCGAGCGCCGCGAAGGTCTGCACATGCAGCGCGAGGAAACGCCCTTCGCCGTCGAAGGCAAGCTCGGCGTGGGTGAAGTGATCGCGCGCCTGGTTGTCGGCAAGAAAGCTTTCGGCCCGGGTCGCGGTCCAGCGCACCGGGCGGCCGAGCCGCTTGGCAGCCCAGACGACGAGCCCCTCTTCCGGATAGATCTTGCCCTTGTAGCCGAACCCGCCGCCGACGTCGGGCGAAACCACGCGCAGCGCGCTTTCCGGAATGCCAAGCTGCTCGGTCACCTGCTTGCGGATGTGATGCGGCGCCTGGGTCGAGCTTACCAGCGTGAACCTGCCGGTGCCGGGCTCAGCCGTCGCGAACACGGCGCGCGGCTCGATCGCCGCGCCGACCAACCGGTTGTTGAGCAAGTCGATCATGACGGTATGAGGGGCCGATCGCAGCGCGGCCCGCACCGCCGCCTCGTCGCCGCGCGCCCAGCGGAAGCACACGTTGTTGGGCGCGGCCTCGTGCAGCTGCGGCGCGCCTTGTGCCTGCGCGGCGCGCGTATCGGTGACGGCCGGCAACGGCTGGTAGTCGACCGAGACCGAACTCGGCGGCGTCGGCCGCCTGCTCCCGCGTCTCGGCAAACACCGCCGCCACCGGCTCGCCCACATGGCGCACGGTGCCGCGCGCGAGCGCGTAGCGCGGCGGCTGCGCCATCGGCGTGCCGTCGCGCGAGCGGACGATCCAGAGCGGACGCATCGGCAGGACGCCGTCCGCCGCCATATCCGCGCCGGTGAAAACCGCGGCCACGCCGGGCGCAGCGCGAGCCGCCCCCACGTCGATCGAGCGGACGCGGGCATGCGCATGGGGGGACCGCACCAGCACGCAGGTCAGCGCGCCCGGCACGTCGATGTCCGCGACATACCGCCCGCGGCCGGTGAGAAAGCGCGGGTCCTCGACGCGGCGCAGCGGCGCGCCGATGCCTTGGTACTTGGCCACGTTACTGAAATTCCTCGCGCACCAGATCGAGCCGCTCGAACGCCGACTTGTCGGTGACCATGAACAGATCGGCGTCACCGCCCGCCGCTTCGTGGCGCGCGAACGTCCAGTGCGGGATGGTGAACACGTCGTGCTGCGACCATTCGAAACTCTCCTCCCCGATGGTCGAGCGGCCGTGGCCGGACACCACCAGACAGATGACATTGTAGGTCGTGCGCTTGCTGCGCGTCGGAACGCCCCTGCTCAGGCGGGCGGCGTAGCAATCGAGCGTCGGCATGACCGCGCCCCCGGTCGCCGGATTGACGTACCGGACGGTGCGGGCGCCGTCCGCGCCGGGCGGCGCGGCCGCCAGCATGCGGCGCATACCCTCCCCGGAATAGCGATATTTTGGCGAATTGACCTGGCTGCGCGCCGCGCCTTCGGCAACGAGGCCAGCCTCGTCCCACAACGGCTCCTCACCGGCATCCACCTGCCAGAACTCGTTGTTGCGCGGATCGCCCGGCTCGAAGAAATGGGCATCGACCGCGCGGATGAGCGGCATGTTGGCGGCGTCGAACCAGATGATGCGGTGATCGCTCTCGTTGATATGGCCGTGCCAACACATCGGCGGCGTCAGGATGAGGTCGCCCTCCTTCATCTCGCAGCGCCGGCCGTTGACGATGGTGGCCGCGCCTTCGGCCCGGGTGGCGAAGCGGATCGCGGCACCGGTGTGCCGATGCGGGCGCGCGCGGTCGCCCGGCTCGAGCACCGTGAAGGCGGCGAGCAGCGTGCTGGTCGTGGTGGTGTCGTCGCCGAAGGCGGGATGCGCCATGATCAGCGCGCGGCGCTCGATGTCGTTGATCGACACTTCTCCCACCGAGCGGTGCAGGAACGGCTCCACGTCCCGCCAGCGCCAGATGAACGGCGCGTCCTTCGGCTGCGGCTTGACCGGCGTGATCCGCTGGTAGCGGTCCCATAGGGGATGCAGGTTCTTCGCTTCCAGCTCGGAGACGAACAACGATCCCTGCTTGGCGGTCGCGGTGTCAGCCATCACCTGCCTCATGCTCCTCGGCACGCCCCAGCGATTGTCATGCCCGCGCAATCGGGCATCCAGTAAGCGCCGTTCTCAGGAATCAAGGGACGTGAAAAGCCCATGTCTTGCGAATACTGCATCGCCCGCTTGCGCGGGCGATGACAGCCGAGTGTACGGTCCGGTCACGTCTTCGGCAGCTTAGAATCGATGTTCCCGCTGTCGATGATGATGTGCTTGATGAACACGCGCGGCTCGACCTTGTCGCCCTTCAGGAAGGTCGCGAGTACGTCGACGCCGAGCCGGCCCCACAACACCGGATTGAGCTCGACCGTCATCGCGAGGTTCTGCTCCTTGACCGCGCGCAGCGCCGGCGGCACGCCGTTCATGCCGGTGACCAGGGTCTTGCCCTTGCGGTTGGCGGCATTGACCGCCTGCATGGCGCCGAGCGCCACGTCGTCGTTGGCGGTGTAGATGGCGGCGAGGTCGGGGTGCGCGACCAGCGCGTCTTCGGCCTGCTTGACGCCGCGCTCGCGGGTGAGCGGGCCGTCATGCTTGGCGACGATCTGGATGCCGGGATATTTCGCCATCACCTCCTGGTAGCCTTCGCCGAGATTGCGGAACGTCGGCGCGCCGCTCGGTCCCATCAGCATGGCGACCTGGCCCTTGCCGCCGAGCTTTTTCGCGGTCCACTCGGCAATGTCGCGGCCGATCTGTTTCTCGTCCATGGCGACGTGGATGTTCTGGTTCGGCGACGACGAGCCGCGCGCGACCGAGACGATCGGGACTTTCGCGGCGGCGGCCGCGTCGTAGGCCGCGTTCACGCCGACCGCGTCGATCGGCGAGATCAGGATGCCCTTCACGCCGCGCGCGATCAGATCCTGCACGCCGTTGATCTGCTTGAGCTTGTCCTCGTTGGCGGAGACCGTCGCCACCTCCCAGCCGAGCTCCTGGGCGCGCGCGCGGATACCGCGCAGCATGGCGATGTAGAACGGGTTGTCGTCCTGCGCCAGCGAGACGCCGATGGTGATCTTGCCCTGCGCGGTTGCGGGGGGAGATGTCAGCGCCAGCGAGGCCGGGAGCGCGAGCGCCGCGACCAGCGCGGCAATGCGGAGCCTGAACATGCAAACTTACTCCTCTGTCAGTGTTGCGAGCGTAGCCTTTCGGCGGCGGCGGCCGCAATGATCACGGCGCCGATGGCGACCCGTTGCCAATAGGAATCGACGTTGAGCAGGTTGAGCGCGTTGCCGAGCACGATCATGATGAACACACCGATGACGCTTTTGTACAGCGTGCCTTCGCCGCCCTGCAGCGCCGCCCCGCCCAGCACCACCGCGGCGATGGCGGTGAGTTCGTAGAACTCGCCGGCGGTCGGCTGGCCCGATTGCAGGCGCGCGGCGAGCATCACGCCGGCCACCCCGGCGAGCGTTCCGCACCAGACGTAGGTCGAGGCTATCACACGCCGCACCGCGATGCCCGACAGATAGGCCGCTTCGCGGCCGCCGCCGGTGGCATAGACGCGCCGTCCATAGGGCGTGGCATGCATCACGAACGACAGGATACCGAGCAGGATGGCGGGGACCCAGACCAGATAGTGGATGCCGAGAAAGCGGTCGGAGCCGAACGCGACGAACGCCCCCGGCAGGCCGGTCTCGCCACTGACCGGCGCGCCGCCGGTGATGAGAAAGACCACGCCGCGCACCAGCACCATGGTGCCGAGCGTGGTGATGAACGGGTTGACGTTGAGCCAGGCGATGGTGACGCCGTTGACCAGCCCGACCAGCGCACCCGCCGCGATCCCGGCGGCGACGCCGGCGGCGATGCCGGCTTCGAGCATCACCATGGCGGCGATGCAGCCCGCGAGCGCCGCGGTCGAGCCGACCGAAAGGTCGAATCCGCCGCCCACGATCACGAAGGTCATGCCCATGGCGATCACCGCCATGATCGAGGACTGCACCAGGATGTTGGTGAGGTTGAGCGGGGACAGAAAGCGGTCGGTCATCAGCGCGGTCGCCGCGCACAGGACGATGAGCGAGACGAGCGGCATCTGGCCGGCGAGGTTCAGTCGTGACGCGGTCATGTCATCCGCCGATCGCCGCGCGCAGTTTCGGCTCGTCGAGGCCGCCGGCGCGCGTGAGCGTCTGCGCGATCCGGCCTTGCCGCACGGCGAGCACGCTGTCGCACAGCCGCCCAAGCTCCGCGAGGTCGCTCGAATTGACCAGCACGCCGCCCCCGCGCGTGACGAAATCGCGCACCAGCGCGTGGATCTGCGCCTTGGCCGCAACGTCGATGCCCTGCGTCGGCTCCTCGAGCAGGAGCACGCCGACGCGCCGTGCGAGCCATTTCGCCAGGATCACCTTCTGCTGGTTGCCGCCCGAGAGCGCGCTCGCCCTGAGCTCCGGCCGGCGCGGACGGATGTCGAGCAGTTCCATGATCTCGGCCACAATCCGGTCGCCCGCGGCGCGGTCGAGCCACAGCACGCGCGAGAGCGCATCGAGATTGGGCAACAGAATATTGTCACGCACCGACTGGTTCATCACCAGCCCGAGCCGCCTCTCCCCCGGCACCATGCCGAAGCCGGCCGCGATGGCGTCGTGCGGGCTGGCGAGCCGGCGGCGCCTGCCGCCCACCTCGACTTCGACCGGCTCGGCGATGCCGAACAGGCGTGCCAGCATGCGGCTGGTGCCGCTCCCGAGCAGCCCTGCAAGACCGATGGCCTCACGCGCATGCAGGCGCAGCGGGTGCGCATTGTCCGGCGCGGCGGCCAGCAGCAGGTTGCCTGGTGCCACCGGTGCCGTGACCACCTCCTCCTCCGCGCGGCCGGTCATGGCCGAGACGAGGTCGTGCACCGAGAACGCGCCGCGCCGCGCGACCGCCGCGACCTTGCCGTCGCGCAACACGGTGCAGCGGTCGGCGATGGCGACCACTTCGTCGAGCCGGTGGGAGATGTAGACGATGGCGGTGCCCTGCGCCTTCATGCGCGCCAGCACCGAAAACAGCCGGTCGATCTCGCGCTTCTCCAGCGCGGCGGTGGGCTCGTCGAGAATGAAGATGCGGCAGCGCCGGCGCAGCGCCTTGGCGATCGCCACCAATTGGCGCTCGGCAAAGCCGAGCGAGGACACGCGCGCGTCCGGATCGGGGGCGTAGTCCAGTTGCGCGAGCACGCGGCGCGCCTCCTCGCGCATCCGCCCGCGGTCGACGAGCGCCAGCGGCCCGAGCCGCCGCGCCGGAAGGTCGCCCAATGCGATGTTCTCGGCGATCGACAGCGCCGGCACCAGGCGCAGCTCTTGCGGGATGGTGACGATGCCGGCCGCGATGGCATCGTGGGGCGAGGCAAAATGACGCGCCACGCCCTCGACGGCGATGCCGCCCCGGTCCGGCCGATGCACGCCGCCGAGAATGCGGATGAGGGTCGACTTGCCGGCGCCGTTCTCGCCCACCACGGCATGAATCTCGCCGAACGCTACGTCGAAATCGACGCCCTCGAGCGCAACGGTCGCGTCGAAATGCTTGCTGACGCCCTCAACACTTGCCGCCGGCTTAGCCATACATAGAGCCCCCGTCATTCCGGGCGAGCGCCGCGCTGCGGCGCGAGGCCCGGAATCCATAAACACGAAATCGTGGTAGTCGGCGAAGGTACCTCCCATACAAAGAATTGCGATTATGGATTCCGGCCGTCATTCGCTTCGCTCACTCGGCCGGAATGACAGTGCAAAGCGCGCGCACGAACTCATCGCGGCACGAACGCGACCTGCATCTTCTCGTCGGTGAACCTGCCACGGTCGATGATCACATCGTTGTCGAGCGCCACCGTGCAATCGCGCATCGGCACGTCGTAGTGGCCCTTGGTGGTACGCTTGCCGCCGCCTTGCGAATTCGGCCCGGTGGAGAACAGGAAATTGCCGGCAAAGCAGCGCGCACCCGCGTGGTGGCGCATCGGGTCGGCGCCGCTGAGGGCGATGGCGTCCCAGCGGCCTTGCGGATTGAGCCCCCAGCCGAGATGCGAGATGGCGTGCCCGTCCATGTCGTTCGCGTTCGCCTTGTTGCCGTCGAGCCAGTCGCTCATCAGCTTGGCGTCGAGGCCACCCTCGATCCTGCGGATGAAGCCGTCGCGGATATCGAGCCGCACCTCGTCCTGCACATAGCGGCAGTAGGGCAGCACGACGATGTCGCCGGGCAGCAGCACCACCGTGCCATTGGCCGAGGTCTCGTTCGGGAAAGTGTGCACGTGGCCGGCGCCCCAGTGATCGAACCGCCCTTTCGCCTCGGAGTAGCCGTACTGGATCATGGTCGGGTATTCGCCGAGCTTCACCGTCAGGTCGGTACCGCCCGGCCGGGTGATGTTCATGGTCTTGGCGCGCTCGAGCCGCGACCCGGCATAGGCCACCGCCTCCTTCAATCCCGGCGGCGCCATCAGCATTTCGAGCTCGTCGGGAGCATCGATCACCATCAGCACGCGGGTGCCGGCGTCGCGCGCTTCCTTGAGCCAGCGCGTGAACAGCGGGATGTGCAGGCAGACCAGCATGTCGGCCGACTTGATCGCCTCCAGCGTACCCTTGCAGCGCCCGACGGTCTCCACGCCGACCTTGGTCCAGGACGGCATGGCGTTGACGCACATCTCGTAGGCGTCGGCGCCGAAATCCTCGGCCGCCGCAAACGCAGCGGAGACGTAGTCGCGGCGCGCGCCAAGATCGCTCAGGAGCACGATGGTCTCGCCCTTGCGCACATTGCAAAGCTCGAATTCCTTGCGGAAGAGCATCGCAAGCTTGGCGTGATTCAGTGCCTCGTGCATGTGGCTAACTCCGTCGTCAGTGGCCGTGGACTACTCCGCCCTCATCCTAAGGAGCGAGCGCAGCGAGCGTCTCGAAGGATGAGGGCGGCCACAGTCGCGGCGGCCTCATGCTTCGAGACGCGCGCCCTCGGCGCGCTCCTCAGCATGAGGCCGTGCCGTGTGTTTCACAATACCCGTCGCTACTCCGCGGCCTCCTTCCAGGTGTCGCCGTGGCCCTTGGGCTTGGCTTTGAGCTTGAGCTCCTTCAAGTCCTCGCGGTCGCGGGTGCTGTTGCGAAACAGCTGATCCTTGCCGGCGAGATACTGCGGCGGACAGTGGATCGCCGGCACGCCGTACCAGGCCGCCGCCCGCATGGTGAAATACGGGTCGACCAGGTGCGGGCGCGCCAGCGCGACGAGATCGGCGCGTCCGGCCGCAACGATGGTGTTGACCTGATCGGCGCCGGTGATGGCGCCCACGCACATGGTGGCGAGCCCGGCATCGTTCCGGATCTGGTCGGAGAACGGCGTCTGGAACATGCGCCCGTACACCGGTTCGGCATCCGCCACGGTCTGGCCCGTGGATACGTCGATGAGATCGCAACCGGCCTCGGCAAACAGCCGCGCGATCTCGACCGCGTCGTCGCCGGTGATGCCGCCGTCCTTCCAGTCGGTGGCCGAGATGCGCACCGACATCGGCTTCTCGTCGGGCCACGCCGCGCGCATGGCGCGGAACACTTCGAGCGGGAAACGCATGCGGTTCTCGAGCGTCCCGCCATATTCGTCCGTGCGCCGATTGGTGAGCGGCGAGATGAAGCTCGCCAGCAGGTACCCGTGTGCCGCGTGCAGTTCGACCATGTCGAAGCCGGCGCGGTCGGCACGCTTCACCGCCGCGACGAAGTCGGCGACGGTCCGGTCCATGTCGGCGCGCGTCATCTCCCGCGGCACGGCGCTGTGCGGGAAATAGGGCAGCGGCGACGCCGAGACGATCGGCCAGGCACCCTCCTCCAGCGGCTCGTCGATGCCCTCCCACATCAGCTTGGTTCCGCCCTTGCGCCCGGCATGTCCGATCTGCATGCAGAATTTGGCCTGCGACTGGGCATGCACAAAATCGACGATGCGCTTCCAGGCCGCCTCGTGGGCGTCGTTGTACATGCCGGCGCAGCCGGGCGAGATGCGCGCATCCTCCGACACGTCGGTCATTTCGGTGAACAGCAGGCCGGCGCCGCCGATCGCGCGGCTGCCGAGATGCACCAGGTGCCAGTCGTTGGGCATGCCGTCCTGCGAGGAGTACTGGCACATCGGCGACACCACGACGCGGTTTGCCAGCGCCATGTTGCGCAGCCGGAACGGCTGGAACATCGGCGCGACCGGCCGCGCGGTATCGGCCTCGAACCCCAGCGCCTTCACGTCGCGCGCTACCACCTGGTCGGCACGCTTGACGAATTCGGGGGCGCGCAGCGCGAGATTGTCGTAGGTGATCGCCTTGGACCGTGTCATCAGCCCGAAGGCGAAGCGCGTCGGATCCATGTTCCAGAAGCGCTGTACGTGCTCGAACCACACCAGCGACACGTCGGCGGAATGCTGGGTCTTCTCCACCTCCTCGCGCCGCTGCGTCTCGTAGTGCTTGAGCGCCGCCTTGACGTCGCGCCCACCGGCGGCGCGGAACGCCTCATACAGCGCGATGCCGTCCTCCATCGCGAGCTTGGTGCCCGAACCGATGGAAAAATGCGCGGTCGCCTTGGCGTCGCCGAGCAGCACCATGTTGTCGTGCGCCCAGCGCTCGCAGCGGATGGTCGGGAAATTGCGCCAGATCGAGCGGTTGGTGATGAGCTTGTGGCCCTGCAGCTCCTCGGCAAACAGGTTCTCGACGAAGCGTGCGGATTGATCCTCGTCGAGCTTGTCGAGGCCGGCGCGCGCGAAGGTGTGCGGATCGGCCTCGATGATCCAGGTCGAGCGCCCGGGCTGGTACTGGTAGCAGTGCGCGATGAAGATGCCGTGCTCGGTCTCGCGGAAGAAGAAGGTGAAGGCGTCGAACGGCCGGGTCGAGCCCATCCAGACGAACTTGTTCGGCCGCAGGTCGACGGCCGGGCGGAACTGCTCGGCGAAAGCTTCGCGCACGCGCGAATTGATGCCGTCGGCGGCAACCACGAGATCGGCGCCGCGAATGTTCGGCGCGGTCGGCGACACTTCGGCCTGATACTTGACGTGGACGCCGAGCGAGCGGGCGCGACGCCCGAGAATCTTCAGCAGCGTCGAGCGCGGGCAGCCGCAGAAGCCGTTGCCGCCGATGCGGTGGCTGGTCCCGCGGAAGTGAATCTCGATGTCGTCCCAGTAGGCGAAATGGCCGATGATGGCGCGATAGCACTCGCGATCGTAGGCCTCGAAGGTGTCGAGCGTCTGGTCGGAGAACACCACGCCGAAGCCGAAGGTGTCGTCGGGCCGGTTGCGCTCGAAGACCGTGATCTGGGTCTGCGGCCAGGCCTTCTTCATTAGGATCGCGTAGTAGAGGCCGGCCGGTCCCCCACCGATGACGTGAACCTTCATGCGCGCCTCCGCGGGCAGCGGACAGGTACTTGAAACCTGTAAATTTTAGGCTTAAAGTAATTTCCAGACAAGAGGCAATTGATGGCCCTGCAGGGACGGCACGCTCTCGTCACCGGCGGCGGACGCGGCATCGGCCGCGCCACGGCGGCGGCGCTTGCGGCAGCCGGAGCCACCGTCACGGTGGTCGGGCGCAGCGAGGCGCCGCTCAAGGACGCGGTATCCCACGGCCATGCCGCCGGCTTTGTCGTCGCCGACGTGACCGATGCCAAGACGATGTCGGACGGCATCACGGCGGCGGCCGCGGCGCGCGGCGCGATCGACATTCTGGTGGCGAACGCGGGTGCCGCCGAAAGCGCGCCGTTCATGAGGACCGATCCCGAAACCTTCCGGCGCCTGTTCGAGATCAACGTGATCGGGGTCGTGCATGCGATCCGGGCCGTGCTCGAAGGCATGATCGCGCGCGGCTTCGGGCGGATCGTCGCGATCTCGTCCACCGCCGGGCTGCGGGGCGGCGCCTACATCACCGCGTATAGCGCGTCGAAGCATGCCCTGAACGGGCTGGTGCGCTCGCTCGCGCTCGAGACCGTGAAGAACGGCGTCACCGTGAACGCGGTCTGCCCGACCTACGTCGACACCGACATGGCGCGCAGCGCGGTCGACCGCATCGTCGAGCGGACCGGCCGCACGCGCGAGCAGGCGCTGGCGGGAATCCTCAAGGACCGGCCGATGGGCCGCTTGGTGCTGCCTGAGGAAGTTGCCGCCGCCGTGGTCTATCTCTGCTCGGCCGAAGCCGCGGCGGTGACCGGGACGACGCTCGCAATTGCCGGCGGGGAATTGTGATGGAAGAGCGCACGATCCCGCTCGACGCCGAGACCAAGGTCAGCGAGCGCCCGCACGACCATAAGACCGAGCTGCGGCTGTGGCTGCGTTTGCTCACCTGCACCACGCTGATCGAGGGCGAGGTGCGCCGGCGCCTGCGCGAGCATTTCGACGTGACGCTGCCGCGCTTCGACCTGCTGGCGCAGCTCGACCGTGCGCCCAACGGCATGACGCTCGGCGAACTCTCGCAACGCATGATGGTGACGAACGGCAACATCACCGGCCTCGTCGATCGGCTGGCAGAGCATGGCCTGGTCAAGCGGCGCCCCTCCGCGCGCGACCGCCGCGTGCAGTATGTCGGCCTCACCGCGCAAGGGCGCAAATTCTTCCGCACCATGGCGCGCGCCAATGCCGACTGGGTCGGCGAGCTGTTTGCGGAGCTTTCGAGCGACGACATCGAGGGCCTGATGCGCGTGCTCGCCAAGACCAAGATTTCGGCGCGCAAGGCCATCGGCAACGGAGGTCCGCGATGAGCGCCGCCAATCCGGTCACGCTTCCGCTCTCGGGCTATCGCGGCCGGCACATCCGCTTCGCAGCCGACGGCAAGGTCGCAACCATCACGCTCGACCGGCCGGACAAGAAGAACCCGCTGACCTTCGACAGCTACGCCGAGATCGTCGACCTGTTCCGCGCCGCGGCCAAGGACAAGGGCATCAAGGCCTTCGTCATCACCGGCGCCGGCGGCAATTTCTGCTCGGGCGGCGACGTGTTCGAGATCATCGAGCCGCTGGTCAAGATGCCGACCACGGAGCTGCTCGACTTCACCCGCATGACCGGCGAGGTGGTCAAGTCCATGCGCGCCTGCCCGCAGCCGGTGATTGCCGCCATCGACGGGGTCTGCGCCGGCGCCGGCGCCATCCTCGCCATGGCCTCCGACATCCGGATCGGAACCGCGGCGGCCAAGGTTGCGTTCCTGTTCAACCGGGTCGGGCTGGCCGGCTGCGACATGGGCGCCTGCGCCATCCTGCCGCGTATCGTCGGCCAGGGGCGCGCCGCGGAGTTGCTCTATACCGGCCGCGTGCTTGGCGGCGAGGAGGCGGAGCGGATCGGCTTCTTCAATCGTCTCGCCGCGCCCGACGCGGTGCTGGGCGAGGCGCAGAAACTGGCGGCGGAACTGGCCGCCGGCCCGACATTCGCCAATGCCATGACCAAACGCATGCTGGAGATGGAATGGGCCATGTCGGTCGACAGCGCGATCGAGGCGGAGGCCATCGCGCAGGCGCTGTGCATGGAGACGGAAGACTTCGCGCGCGCGTTCCGGGCGTTCGCCGCCAAGCAGAGACCGGTGTTTGAGGGAAACTGACCATGGCCCTCGACGAGACACTGAGCTGGCCTTTCCTCGACGACGGCCACCGCCGTTTCGCAGAGGAGCTTGCGCGCTGGGCCGACGCGACCCTGCCGTCGCTGCCGCATGACGATGTCGACGCCGCCTGCCGCGCCCGCGTGAAGGCGCTCGGCGAGGCGGGTTTCCTCAAGGCCGTGGTTCCCGCCGCGCATGGCGGGCTGCATCCGCGGCTCGACGTGCGCACGCTGTGCCTCGCGCGCGAGATCCTGGCGTTTCGCGACGGTCTGGCCGACTTCGCCTTCGCCATGCAAGGGCTCGGCACCGGCGCGATCTCGCTGTTCGGCTCGCCCGAGCTGCAGGCGCGCTATCTGCCGCCGGTGCGCGACGGCAAGGAGATCGCGGCGTTCGCGCTGTCCGAGCCGGAAGCCGGCTCCGACGTGGCGGCGCTCGCGACCACGGCGACGCGCGACGGGCCCTCGCACGTGCGCATCGACGGCACCAAGACCTGGATCTCGAACGGCGGCATCGCCGACCATTACGTGACGTTCGTGCGCACCGGCGAGGGCGATGGCGCCAAAGGACTGTCGGCGTTCGTGGTCGACGCCGCGACCCCAAGCCTGCACGTCGCGCAGCGCATCGACGTGATCGCGCCCCATCCACTCGCAACGCTGCGCTTCGACGGCGTCCGCGTGCCGCTGACGCAGCGGCTCGGCCAGTCCGGCGACGGCTTCAAGGTGGCGATGGCCACGCTCGACATCTTCCGTTCGACCGTCGGCGCGGCAGCGCTCGGCTTTGCGCGGCGCGCGCTGCACGAGAGCGTCGAGCGCGCCGCGACGCGCAAGCTGTTCGGCGCTCCGCTCGGCGAGCTGCAGATGACGCAGGCCGCCATCGCCGACAGCGCCGGCGACGTCGACGCCTCGGCCCTCCTCGTCTATCGCGCGGCCTGGACCAAGGACGTCGGTGCGACCGGACAGGGCAGCGCGCGCGTCACCCGTGAAGCCGCCATGGCGAAGATGTTCGCCACCGAAGCGGCGCAGCGGGTGATCGACCGGGCCGTGCAGCTCCACGGCGGGCTCGGCATCACCAAGGGCGTCAAGGTCGAGGAGCTTTACCGCGAAATCCGCGCGTTGCGCATCTATGAGGGCGCGACGGAGGTGCAGAAGATCGTGATCGCGCGCGAGCTGTTGAAGAACCGGCCGCCAAGGCCGGCGCTCGCGGCGGAATAGGTGGAAACGTGCCGGGTGTGTTGCGTAACAGCGGAGACCGTTGCTGAGAGCGAGGAACCACGGCCATGATCCCGTCGGCCCATCTTGACACATTTTCGCGCGACAACCTGCCGCCGGCCGGCGAATGGCCGGACTTTGTGTTCGGCCTGCCGGAGCTGAAATACCCCGATCGCATGAACTGCGTGACCGAGCTGCTCGACCGCCGGGTGGCATCCGGCGACGTCGACCGCCCGTGCCTGATCTCGCCGGCGGAAACGCTCAGCTATGCACAGCTCTTCGAGCATGTGAACCGCATCGCCAATGTGCTCACGCGCGACCTCGGGCTCGTCCCGGGCAACCGCGTGCTGCTGCGCGGCCCCAACAGCCCGATGATGGTCGCCGCCTATCTCGCGATCATCAAGGCCGGCGGTGTCGTGGTCGCGACCATGCCGCTGCTGCGGGCCAAGGAAATTGCCTATCCGATCGCGAAGGCCAAGATCCGTCTGGCGCTGTGCGACCAAAGGCTGGCCGACGAGATGGAAAAGGCGCGTCCGCTCGCGGGCGACCTCGGGCGGATCGTCTACTGGGGCGGCGGCACGCCCGACGCGCTCGAAGTCCTGATGCAGAAGCCCGGCTACCAGAGTTTCACCGCCTGCGACACCGCGAGCGACGACGTCTGCCTGATCGGCTTCACCTCCGGCACGACCGGCGAGCCGAAGGGCACCATGCACTTCCATCGCGACCTGATCGCAACGTGCGACAGCTACGGCCGCCACGTCTTGCGCCCGCAATCCTCCGACCGCTTCATCGGATCGCCCCCGCTCGCCTTCACGTTCGGGCTCGGCGGTTTGGTGCTGTTTCCGCTGCGGGTCGGGGCATCGACCATCCTGCTGGAAAAGGCCTCGCCCGACGATCTGCTCGCCGCCATCTCCACGCATCGCGCCACGATCTGCTTCACCGCGCCGACGGCCTATCGTGCGATGCTCACCAAGGTCGCCCAGCAGGACATCGCTTCGTTGCGGGCCTGCGTTTCCGCCGGCGAGGCCTTGCCGAAAGCCACCTTCGAGGCATGGCATGCCGCCACCGGCATCCGGATTCTCGACGGCATCGGCGCGACCGAGATGCTGCACATCTTCATCGGCTCACCGGTGGATGAAATCCGCCCAGGATCGACCGGCCGGCCGGTGACCGGCTACGAGGCGCGCGTGCTCGACGAGCGCGGCAACGAGGCGCCGCCCGGCACCATCGGACGTCTCGCGGTTCGCGGGCCCACCGGCTGCCGCTATCTCGCCGACAAGCGCCAGCGGCAGTACGTCCAGAACGGCTGGAACATCACCGGCGACACCTATCTCATGGATGCCGACGGCTATTTCTGGTACCAGGCGCGCTCCGACGACATGATCGTCTCCTCCGGCTACAACATCGCCGGGCCGGAGGTCGAGGCGGCGCTGCTCGAACATGCCGCGGTCGCCGAATGCGGCGTGGTGGGCTGCCCCGACGACGAGCGCGGCCAGATCGTCAAGGCCTACGTCGTGCTGCGCCCCGGTCATGCCGGCGACACCGCCATGACCAAGCTCTTGCAGGACTACGTCAAGGCGACGATCGCGCCCTACAAGTATCCGCGCGCCATCGAGTACGTGACGACGCTGCCGCGCACGCAGACCGGAAAACTGCAGCGCTTCGAACTGCGCCGCATGGCGGGCGCCGGCGCGGTGCGCAAGCTCGCCTCCTGACACCACAAGGAAAAGCACGATGGTCAATCCGAAAGCCACACCGTTTCTGCTGGACGAGCGCGATGAGCCGCCGCGCATGCTGCAGCCCGAAGGCTGGCCACGCCCGAGCGGCTATGCCAACGGCATGACCGCCAAGGGCCGCATCGTCGTCACCGGCGGCATGGTCGGCTGGGACGTGATGGAGAATTTTCCCGAAAGCTTCGTCGCGCAGGTCCGCCAGGCGCTGCTCAACATCCGCGCCGTGCTGGCCGAAGGCGGCGCCGGCCCGGAGCACCTCGTGCGGCTCACCTGGTACGTGCTCGACATGGACGAATATCGTGCGTCCCGCCGGGAGCTCGGGCGCGTCTACCGCGAAGCGTTCGGCGCGCACTATCCGGCGATGGCGGTGGTCGAGGTCAAGCGCCTGTTCGAGCCCAAGGCGCGCGTGGAGATCGAGGCGACGGCGGTGGTGCCGTAGCTTGTTCGTGTCCGGGGCGCAGCGCAGCACGAGCAACGCGAGTGGTGCGCTGCAGACCCGGGACACGCGAACATCAGCCGCCCAGTACGGCGGGCAGCCAGGTGGCGATCGCCGGAAAGAAGAAGATCAAGGCCAGAATGAACACGCTCATCACGATATACGGCATGGCCGCCATGTAGACCTCGTTCATGCTGATCGAGGCGGGCGCTACCCCTTTCATCGTGAACAGCAGCAACCCGAATGGCGGCGTGAGCAGACCGAGCTGCATGCAGATCAGGAACAGCACGCCGAACCAGATCGGTTCGATGCCGTAGCTCTGGATGAGCGGCATAAAGAACGGCAGCGTGATGAGCATCATGCTCACCTGATCGACGAAGCAGCCGAGAAATAGCAGCACCAGCAGCATCGCGATCACCAGCGCGGTCGGCGACAGGCCGAGCCCGGTCACCAGGCCGACCAGCCCGTCCACCGCGCCCGAAAAACTCAGGACCTGCGAGAAGGTGGTGGCGCCCACGATGATGAACAGGATGATGCCGGAAATCGCGACCGTGCCGGTGAGCGCCTTCATCAGGTTGGCCAGCGTCAGGCTGCGATAGGCCGCGGCTGCCACGATAGTGCCGGCGGCGCCGAGCGCGGCGGCCTCCGTCGGCGTCGCCCAGCCGCGCGTCATGGCGCCGATCACGAGCGCAAAGATCAGCACGAGCGGGAGCACGTGCACCGCGAACGGCAGCCAGCGCGACAGTCCCGCCGGTCCGGCGGCGAGCGCCTCGTCCGGCGCGAGCGCCGGGTTGAGCGTCACGCGTGCGATAATGTAGCCTACATACATCGCGCTCAGGATCAGCCCCGGCACGATGCCGCCGATGAGCAGGCCCGCGATCGAAATGCCGGCGAGACTGCCGAGCAGCACCGTGAGGGCCGATGGCGGGATGAGCATGTCGACGCCGCCGATGCCCATGATCGGGCCCATGGCCATGCGCGGCTGGTATCCCCGCTCCAGCATGGCCGGCAGCATCAGGCTGCCGAGCAACGCCGTGGTGGCGATGGTCGAGCCGGATATCGCCGAGAACACCGTGCCGGCGACGATCGCGATTACCGCCAGCCGGCCGGGAACA
This sequence comes from uncultured Alphaproteobacteria bacterium, assembly GCA_963755305.1. GTDB lineage: Bacteria > Pseudomonadota > Alphaproteobacteria > Rhizobiales > Xanthobacteraceae > VAZQ01. The sequence continues at coordinate 21,005 of CAVWJL010000005.1, forward strand.
CGCCGGATCAGCAGCGCGAACGCGTCGATGGCCTTGAGCGCGACGCCGGTGTGGAACAGCACCTCGCCCATCAGAACGAAGAACGGGATCGGCGTGAGCGAGAAGCTGGTGATCGACACCACCGCGTTGCGCGCAAGCTGCGCGAGGCCCGGCTCGCCGCCGAGGAAGATCAGCGCGCCGACCACGTTGAGCGCCAGGAAGGCGAACGCCACCGGCAGGCCGAGCCCCATCAGAGCCACCAGACCGCCGAACAGCAGCACGCTCCCCTCGATCCAGGTCATCAGCTCACCGACGTGGCCTCGATGCGGCGCGCCCGTTCCCCGCCCATCAGGCGCCGGAAGCGGAATACGAACTCGATGGCGAGCAGCGCGAAGGCGACCGGCAGGGGCGCCAGCAGCCACCATTCGGGAAACACCAGGTTCTTGATCGTGATGGCGCCGAGTCGCGCGCTGTCGATGGTCATCGCCAGACCGTAGCGCACCAGCACGAGACTCACGGCGAGCCCCGCAAGGTCGCCCACCGCCTCCATGATCCAGGCGGCGCGCGCCGACACGGCGGTCAGGATGATGTCGAGGCGCACATGCTGGCCGCGGCGGAGCAGCCACGGCGCCGTGAGCAGCGTCATCAGGTAGAGCGCGTATTCGGAGACTTCGTTCGCCCAGACAAAACCGCTACCCAGCATGTTGCGCAGCGCAATGTCGGCGGTAACGACGACCACCATGGCGAACAAGGTGAGCGCCGCGACGACGGCGAGCGCATCGAGCAGCCGGCCGAATAGCACGGAAAGGCGGCTCATGGCGGGCTCACCTCTATGATCCGTCATCCTGAGGCGCGCGCCAAAGGCGCGCCTCGAAGGATGACGGCCACAACAACGGGGCCATCACCCTTCGAGGCTCGGCGCTTCGCGCCGAGCACCTCAGGGTGACGGATCGTGGTCTCAATGCGGCCGTCAGTTCCCCGCCAGCTGCCGCAGCTTCGGCCCGGTCTCCGGGGCCTTCTTGATGACGGACTGCCAGGCGACCTCATAGGCCTTGTCGAGGAACGCCTTCGACGCGGCCGGTCCGAAATCGAGCGCCTGGATGCCGGCCTTCTCCTGCCGCTCGCGCTCGGCCTTGATGACGGCGACCTTCTCGGCGTCGAGTCCTTCCAGCCAGAGCGCCGCGTCGCTGAGCACCTTGCGCTGCGCGTCGTTGAGGCCCTTCCAGGCGTCCTGGTTGACCAGCACGTTCACCTCGACGCTGTAGAACGCCGGCTCAACGCGGAACTTGGTCACCTTCTCCCAGCCGAGATCGAAGATGCCGGTGACCGGCCAGCCATAGCCGTCGACCACGCCGCGCTCGAGCGCGGTGTAGACCTCGCCCGGCGCCGTGGTGATCGGGGTGCCGCCGTAGGCCTCGACCACGTCGCGATAGACCGGCGTGACGCGGATCTTCAGGCCGGAGAAGTCGAGCTTGTCGATCTTCTTGTTGAGGTAGATGTGGAACGGGACGTTGTGGAACTGGCGCGCGAGATATTGCGCATTGAGCTTCTGATTGTGGAGCTGGTTGATGTAGGCCCAGGTCCCGTTCTTGCGCTGCTCGCTCATGGGCTTGCCAATGAGCTTGAAGCCATCCGCCTCGGGCATGAGGTTGGTGTAGAACGCGCCGGTCACGTTCGCCATGTCGACGACCTTGGTACGCACCGCATTGCCGACCTCGAACGGCGGCACCGCGCGCGGGCCGCCGATGTAGTTGATCTTGATGACGCCCTTGCCGTCGTTGTTCACCTTCTCGATGAAGCGCTCGAAATTGCGCGAGAACTCGGTCTTTTCCGCGAATGCCGAGACGGCCCGCAGGGTCACTTCCTCGGCCGCGGCGGCCGAAACCAGGGCGACGGCGGCAAAACTGCCGGCAGCGAGCGACAAACGCATGATATTCCTCCCCTTCTGGGCCGGCAGAGAGCCTGTCGGCAACGGTCTTGATTGCCTATAATCGGGCTGCGCGGCCTCAAGTCAATTGCGGCACGACGCCCGAGAGGACCCGGCGAATGGCGGAACGCTCGTTCAAAGAGGAAGTCGAAAAGCTCAAGCTCGGCGCCGGCCAGGAATTCCGCGGCGAGGGCATCCTGGCCGTGACCAAGGCACTGCTGCAGTCCGGCGTATCGTATGTCTCGGGCTACCAGGGCGCCCCGATCTCGCACCTGATCGACGTGCTGGCGGACGCCAACGACATCCTCACCGACCTCGGCGTGCGCTTCGAGGCAAGCGCAAACGAGGCGGCTGCCACCGCCGCGCTCGCCGCTTCGATCAACTATCCGCTGCGCGGGGCGACCACGTTCAAGGGCACGGTCGGCGTCAATGTCGCTTCCGACGCGCTTGCCAATCTGGCGTCCAGCGGCGTGACCGGCGGTGCGCTGATCATCGTCGGCGAGGATTACGGCGAAGGCTCCTCGATCATGCAGGAGCGCACCCACGCATTCGCCATGAAATCGCAGATCTGGCTCATCGACCCGCGTCCCAACCTGCCCTCGATCGTGCAGGCGGTGGAAAAGGGTTTCGAGCTGTCGGAGGCGACCAACACGCCGGTGATGCTGGAGCTGCGCATCCGCGCCTGCCATGTTTACGGCAGCTTCTCCGCGCGCGACAACGTGCGGCCGTCGTTCACGCTCAAGGACGCGCTCGATCGTCCGGTGCGCGACACCAGCCGCATCGTGCTGCCACCGGCGAGCTACCTGCACGAGAAGGAGAAGATCGAGACGCGCTGGCCGGCGGCGGTGCGTTTCATCGCGGAGCACAAGCTCAACGAATTCTTCGACAGCGATGCCCAGGACGGCAGCGACGATATCGGCATCGTGATGCAGGGCGGCATGTACAATACGGCGCTGCGCGCGCTCGAATTGCTCGGCCTTGCCGACGTGTTCGGCGAAAGCCGCATCCCGCTCTACGTGCTCAACGTCACCTATCCGCTGGTCGACGCCGAGTTCGTGCGCTTCTGCGCCGGCAAGAAGGCGATCCTGATCGTGGAGGAAGGCCAGCCCGAATTCATCGAGCAGGCGGTCAACACCATCCTGCGGCGCGCCGATATCCAGACCCGGATCGAGGGAAAGGGCATGCTACCGATGGCCGGCGAATACACCGGGGGCGTCATGCGGGACGGCCTGCGGACATTCGTCGCGGCCTACCGTCCCGACCTGCTCGACGAGGGAGCGCGCGCGGCGTCATCGGCGGACGCCGAACGCCTCGCCGGCGCGCGCAAGGCGGTCGCCGGAAAGGTCCATGGCCGCCCGCCGTCGTTCTGCACCGGCTGCCCCGAACGGCCGATCTTCGCCGCGATGAAGCTGGTCGAACGCGAGCTCGGACCCCACCACGTGAGCTGCGACATCGGCTGCCACCTGTTCTCGGTGCTGCCGCCGTTCAACCTCGGCAACTCCACCATGGGCTACGGCCTCGGCGGCGCGGGGGCGGCCGCGCTCAATGCGGCTGGCGGCAAGCGCGCGATCGCGCTCGTGGGCGACGGCGGCTTCTGGCACAACGGGCTCAATTCGAGCGTCGGCAACGCCGTGTTCAACAAAAGCGATGGCGTCATGATCGTGGTCGACAACGGCTATGCCGCCGCGACCGGCGGACAGGACGTGCTCTCCTCGGCCGCCAGCAACGCCATGCGCTCCACCAGGAACCCGATCGAGAAGGCGGTGCGCGGCGTGGGCGTGAACTGGGTCCGCACGATCACGCACACCTATGACGTCGCCAAGATGCGCGACACGCTCAAGGAGGCGCTCACCACGGCCGCCAAAGGCCCGAAGGTGATCATCGCGCAGTCCGAATGCATGCTGAACAAGCAGCGGCGCGAACGTCCGCTGATGCGCAAGCGCATGGAGGGCGGCGAGCGCGTGGTGCGCGACCGATTTGGTGTGGATCCCGACACCTGCACGGGCGACCATTCCTGCATCCGGCTCTCGGGCTGCCCGTCGCTGACGCTGGCGCCCAACCCCGATCCGCTGCGGCGCGAGCCGGTCACCAAGGTGATCAATTCGTGCGTCGGCTGCGGGCTGTGCGGCGAAGTCGCCCACGCCGCGGTGCTGTGCCCCTCGTTCTATCGCGCCTCCATCATCGCCAATCCGACCGGATGGGACCGCTTCAAGGCGAAGGCGCGTGGCGCGGTCATCGGCTGGCTGCAAAGCCGCCTCGACGGCCGGCTGGCCAACGCCTGACGCGATGGACGCCCAGGTCGCCACGGTACGACCGATCACCATCGCCGTGCTGGCGCTCGGCGGCGAGGGTGGTGGCGTCCTGGCCGACTGGATCGTCGACGTGGCGCAGCACGGCGGCTACCTGGCGCAGGCCACCTCGGTGCCCGGCGTCGCGCAGCGCACCGGCGCGACCATCTATTACGTCGAGCTGTTTCCCAAGATGGCCGCACAGGCGGCCGGGCGCGACCCGGTGCTGGCGCTGATGCCGATGCCGGGCGACGTCGCGATCGTGCTGTGCTCGGAGCTGATGGAGGCCGGCCGCGCGGTCGAGCGCGGCTTCGTGACGCCCGACAAGACCCTGCTCATCGCCTCGACGCATCGCGTCTTCGCCATGACCGAGAAGATCGCGCTGGCGGACGGCCGCGCGGACGAGGCGGCGCTGCTAGCCGGCTGCCGCGACGCCGCGCGGCAACTGGTGGCCTTCGACATGGCGGCGATTGCGGAGGCGACCGGCAGCGTGCTGAGCGCCGTCCTGTTCGGCGCGCTCGCGGGTGCGGGCGCCCTGCCCTTCCAGCGCACGGCATTCGAGGCCGCCATCCGCCGCGGCGGGGTCGGCATCAAGGCGAGCCTTGCGGCCTTTGCCGCCGGATTCGAAGGCGCGAGCGGCGGCGTTGCGGCGCCACCGGCGCGCCCGGCCGCCGGTTCCGCAAAACCCGGCGCGGCGCCCGCCCTCGCCGAATTGCGCCGCAGCGCGGAGCGCGATTATTCCGGGGCGGCCTTGACCGTCGTGATCGCCGCGATCGAGCGGCTCGCCGATTACCAGGATGCCGATTACGCCGGCGGCTTCCTGGCACAGCTCAGACGCTTCCGTGACCTCGAGCAGAAATACGGCGACGGATACGGCCGGCTGCTTTCGGAAACCGCGCGGCAATACGCGCTCGGTCTTTCCTACGAGGACACGGTCCGCGTGGCCGAATTGAAGATTCGCGCCAGCCGCTTTGCCCGCGTACGCGACGAGGTCCAGGTCGGGGACGGCCAGATTCTGGAAATCGCCGAATTCTTTCATCCGCGCACGCAGGAGATCGCCGATACGCTGCCGGCACCGTTCGGACGGTGGCTCCTGCACACCGGATGGGCGCGGGCGCTGGCCGATCGCCTCACCCGCAAAGGCCGCATCGTCAAGACCACGTCGATCCGCGGATTCCTGCTGCTCTACACATTGGCCAGCCTCAAGCCGTTGCGCCGCCGCTCGCTGCGCTTCGCCGCCGAGCAGGCCGCCTTGGCAACCTGGCTCCACCTGGTGGCCGAAACCGCCCAGACCGACTACGCACTGGCGATTCAAGTGGCGCGCATGCGCAACCTGGTGAAAGGCTACGGCGACACCCATGAGCGCGGACAGGCGAAGTTCGCCAAGCTCTGCGCGCTCCTTCCGCGGTTGCAGGCGCGTCCGAACGCGAGCGCCGGACTCGACGGCCTGATCAAGGCCGCGCTCGCCGACGAGAGTGGCGAGGCGTTGGACAAGGCCATCGCCGCGATTGCAGACGTTACGACATCGCCGAATGACGAGATCGTGCGCGCTTCGCACGTCAGTCGCTAGGGCGTGACTGTTGCGCGCTCCGATCTATGGTAACAACAAGGCCGCTGCTACTCCTCCTGCCGGGTGATCCACAATGACCATCGCGCGTTTTCAATCGCTCGCCCACTGGGGTGCCTTCACGGCGCTGGTCGAGAACGGCCGGCTGATCGCCTGCGAGCCGTTCGCACGCGATGGCGCGCCGTCCGACATGCTCAGCGCCATTCCGGACATGGTGCATTCGCCGCTGCGCATCGCGCGCCCGGCGATCCGCGACGGCTGGCGCGAGGGCCGTCCGCGCACCGGCGACGACACGTTCCACGAGGTGTCCTGGGACGAGGCGCTCGACACGGTCGCGGGCGAACTGGCGCGCGTGCGGAAGGAACACGGCGACACGGCGGTGTTCGGCGGCTCCTACGGCTGGTCGTCGGCGGGCCGCGTGCATCACGCGCGCACGCTGGTGCGGCGCTTTCTGTTCCTCGGCGGCGGCTGCGTCGATCAGGTCGGCAACTACAGCTTCGGTGCGGCCTATTTCCTCCTGCCGCGCGTTCTGGGCTCGCTCGGCCCGGTGACCGGCCGCGTCACCGATTGGCCGTCGGTCATCAAGCACACCAAGCTCATCATCGCGTTCGGCGGTCTCGCGGTGAAGAACAGTCAGGTCACGATGGGAGGCAGCGGCCTCCACACCATGGAGACCTGGTTGCGCCGCGCCAAGGAGGCCGGAATCGATTTCGTCTGCGTGAGCCCGCTCAAGTCCGACACGCCCGAATTCCTCCAAGCGCAGTGGCTGCCGATCCGGCCCAATACCGATACCGCCCTCATGCTGGCGATGGCGCACACGCTGCTGAGCGAGGACCGCCACGACGGGGAATTCCTGGCGCGCTGCTGTCACGGCTCCGAAGGCTTTCAGCGCTACCTGCTGGGCGAGGACGACGGCATCCCGAAAAACGCCGAGTGGGCCGCCGAGATCACGGGCATATCCGCCGACACCATCCGCGATCTTGCGCGCCGCGCGGCGGGCACGCGCAGCATGCTGACCTGCACGTGGTCGCTGCAGCGCGCGCATCACGGCGAGCAGCCCTATTGGGCGACGATCGCGCTCGCAGCGATGCTCGGGGGCGTCGGCCTGCCCGGCGGCGGCTTTGCGTTCGGGCACGGGTCCGGCAACGGCGTCGGCGTCCCCCGTATCGGCGTGGCGGCGCCCGAGGTGCCGCTGCCGGCCAATCCCGCCAAGCTGTCGATCCCGGTGGCGCGCATCGCCGACATGCTGCTCGATCCCGGCGGCACCTACGAATTCAACGGGCGGCGGGAGACCTATCCGGACATTCGCCTGGTCTACTGGGCGGGCGGCAATCCGTTTCACCACCATCAGGACCTCAACCGCCTGCAACGCGCCTGGCAGAAGCCGGAAACGATCATCGTGCATGAGAGCTGGTGGAATCCGACCGCGCGCCACGCCGACATCGTGCTGCCCGCAACCACCCCGCTCGAGCGCAACGACATCGGCGGCTCGTCGCGCGATCCATTCATCTTCGCCATGCACCGCGCCATCGATCCGTTGCACGAAGCGCGCAACGATTTCGACATTTTCCGCGCACTCGCCGGCCGCCTGGGCTACGAGGAAAAGTTCACCGAAGGCCGCGACGAACTGGGCTGGTGCCAATGGGTCTACGACAGCCTGCGCACGCAGGCCGCCCGCGAAGGCGTCGACCTGCCCGGCTTCCAGCAGTTCTGGGCGGAAGGCTTCGTCGAACTGCCACCACCCGCGCGCGAGTTCGTGCTGTACGAGGATTTCCGGCGCGATCCGGACAAGCACCCGCTCAATACGCCCTCGCGCCGCATCGAGATTTCCTCCGATGCGATCGCGCGCTTCGGCTACGACGACTGCCCGCCGCACCCGACCTGGTTCGAGCCGGCCGAATGGCTCGGGGCCAAGACCGCCGGGCAGTGGCCGATCCACCTGGTGACGCACCAGCCCGCCGCCCGCCTGCACAGCCAGATGGACCCCGGGTGGGTCTCGCGCGGGCGCAAGATCGCCGGACGCGAGCCGGTCCGGATCAATCCGGCCGACGCGGCGCGGCGGGGGATCCGCAGCGGCGACGTGGTGCGGGTGTTCAATGCCCGCGGCGCCTGCCTCGCCGCGGCGGTGCTCGACGACGGCGTCATGCCGCAGGTCGCCGTGATGGCGACCGGCGCGTGGTTCGACCCTGGTGGGGCGCCGGGCGAGCCCGAGCGGCACGGCAATCCCAACGTGCTGACGCTCGACATCGGCACCTCGCGGCTGGCGCAAGGGTCGAGCGCGCTCACGGCGCTGATCGAGATCGAGCGCTACGACGCGCCCGCCCCGCCGGTGCGGGCCTTCACGCCCCCGCTGGTGGCCAAGGCTGGCTAGCCGCAAGCGCTGCGTGCTATCATCATTGACGGCTACACACCCCGACGTCATGGCCGGGCTTGTCCCGGCCATCCACGTCTTGCTTTCTCGAATAGAGGAAGAAAGACGTGGATGCCCGCGACGAGCGCGGGCATGACGAAGGAGGCACGGAGAAAGAAATGTCACGCAAGCTGCTGACCGGCTCGTTCGTCGCCCTCATCACGCCGTTCAACAAGGACGGCTCGGTGGATTTCGCCGCCTTCCGCACGCTGCTCAAATTTCACGAGGACAACGGCACGTCGGCGGTGCTGATCATGGGATCGACCGGCGAGACCTCGATGCTCTCGCCCGAGGAGAAGAAGCAGATCATCGTCGGGACGGCGAAGATGAAGACGGCGCGCATGCCGATCTTCTTCGGCTGCACCGGCAACAACACCGAAACGACCATCGCCACCGTGCGCTTCGCCAAGGACAACGGCGCCGATGGCGCGATCCTCGCCGCGCCGGCCTATATCTGCGCGCCGGAGTCGGACATCGAGCGTTTCTTCCTCGACATCGCGGACGCCACCGATCTGCCGCTCGGCATCTACAACAACCCGCCGCGGGTCAAGAGCGACCTGTCGTGGGAGCACCTGCTGCGCATCTTCAAGCACCCGAACTACGTCGTGCACAAGGAATCGACCGCGCGCGTCGGCCAGGTCGCGCAGGTGCTCGCCGGCAAGCCCAATGTCGCGGTGATGTGCTGCGACAGTCCCAATCTCGGCCTGGTGGTCCCGACCATGAGCCTGGGCGGCCACGGCACCGCGAACATGACGGGCAACATCGCGCCGCGCGAGCTTGCCACCATCTCGACGCCGTGGGCGAGCTACGTGGAGGCGGAGAACTTCAAGACCGCCTATCTGCGCACCCTGCCGCTCCTGCATTACACCTATTCGGCGATCAACCCGGTGGCGGTGAAGTCGCTGATGAAGGCGCTCGGCCTGCCGGCGGGCGACCTGCGCAAGCCGCTCACCAATCTCGATGGTGAGGCGCTCGCCAAGGGCGTGCGCATCGTGCAGGAACTGGGCCTCGACAAGGCCTACGGCTACAAAGTGAAGTCGATCTCCGCCGTGGCCGCCTGACGCTGCTCGCGGGCGACAGTGGACCTCGGCATTCGCGGCAGGAAGGCGCTGCTGGTCGGCGCGAGCCGCGGCCTCGGCAAGGCCTGCGCGTTCGCGCTCGCACGCGAAGGCGCGGACGTGACCATCGTTGCCCGCACGCCCGATGTGCTCGAACGCACCGGCGCGGAGATCGCGGCCGCCAGCGGCGTCAAGGTGACAGCCGTCGCGGGCGACGTCACCACCAAGGAAGGCCGCGCCGCCGCGCTACGGGCCTGCCCCGAGCCCGACATCCTGCTCAACAACGCGGACGGGCCGGAGCCCGGCGATTTCCGCAACTGGTCGCGCGAGGACTGGATCGCGGCGCTCGATGCCATGATGCTGTGTCACATCGAGATGATGCGCCTCACGGTGGACGGCATGATGGCGCGCGGCTACGGCCGCATCCTCAACATCGTGTCGCGCAGCGTGAAGATTCCGCAGCTCGAGCTCGGCCTGTCGAACGGCGCGCGCTCCGGCCTGGTGGGCTTCGTCGGCGGGCTGGCGCGGCAAACGGTCGCCTGCAACGTGACCATCAACAATCTGCTGCCGGGCATCTTCGACAGCGACGCGCAACGGGCGCACATTCAGGGTATGCTCGCCGGGAGCGGCAAGACGTTCGAGGAGGTCTGGCGGGAACGGGCGGCGGCCAATCCGGCAAAACGCTACGGCAGACCGGAGGAGCTTGGCGCCTACTGCGCTTTCCTGTGTTCGCAACACGCCGGATTTATCACCGGCCAAAATCTCCTGATCGACGGGGGAAGCTATCCAGGGACATACTGAAACCCGAGCTTGAAAGGATCATCCCGTGAAACTTGGACACGCTGTTGTATTGGCGAGCGCCCTCCTCGGGCTCGCGCCGGCGCCGGCCGGCGCGCAGAGCTATCCCTCGCGCACCGTCACCATAGTGGTGCCGTTCCCGGCCGGCGGATCGGTCGACGGTGTCGCGCGCATTCTGGCGCAGAAGCTCAACGAGACCGTCGGCCAGCACTTCATCGTGGAGAACCGCGCGGGCGGCGCCTCCGGCATCGTCGGCGCCAATTCGGTCGCCAAGGCGGCGCCCGACGGCTACACGCTCCTGGAATCCGCCTCGGTTCATGTGATCAACCCGCTGCTCTACAAGAGCGTCCCCTACAACGTCACCACCGACTTCACGCCCATCGTTCTGCTGGCCGACGGGCCGCTGATCGTCAGCACCCATCCGGGCGTGCCGGCCAACAGCCTCAAGGAAATGTTCGAGCTCGTGCGCAAGGATCCGCAGAAATACACCTTCGCAGCCACGACGGTCGGCTCCGCCAGCCATCTGGTGATGGAGCTGCTCAAGCGCGAGGCCAAGCTCGATACGCTGGTCGTGACCTATCGCGGCACCGCGCCCGCGATCACCGACCTGATGGCGGGCACGACCCAGCTGCTCGCCGATCCCCTGCTCTCCTCGCTGCCGCCCGCGCTCGCCGGCAAGACCAAGGGGCTCGCCATCACCAGTCTCACACGCGTGCCGTCGGCGCCCGATATTCCGACGGTCGAGGAATTGGCCGGCTTCAAGGGCTTCGAGTTCGTCTCGTGGTACGGCCTGTGGGCGCCGAAGAACCTGCCCGCCGACATCTCGAAGAAGCTGCAGGACGACGTCAACAAGGTGCTGGCGATGCCGGACGTGAAGGACCGCCTCTCCAAGCTCGGGTTCCGGGCCAAGGGCGGCAGCGCGCAGGAGTTTGCCAACTACATTCGCGTCGAAACGGCGAAGTACGCGCAGATCATCAAAGACGCGAAGATCGAGCAGAAGTGACGCCGGCGCAGCGCCCCATGCTCGATATCTTCAACCACTTCATGCCGAAGGCCTATCTCGACCGGCTGGCCGATCTCGTTCCGGGCCAGCCGGCGGCCACCGCCTTCCCGCACATCAAGCCGCTGTGGGACGTAGACGCGCGGCTCGCCCTGCTCGATGAGTTCGACGGCCTTCAACAAATCCTCTCGCTCGCGAACCCGCCGCTCGAACTCATCGCACCGCCGGACAAGACGCCGGAGCTCGCGCGCTTCGCCAACGATGCGCTGGCGGAGGTTTGCCGCCGGCATCCCGACCATTTCCCGGGCTTCATCGCCTCGCTGCCGATGAACAACCTCGAGGCGACGCTGGCCGAGATCGACCGCGCCGTGGGGAGCCTTGGCGCCCGCGGCATCCAGGTCTTCACCAATGTCGCGGGCGAGCCGCTGAGCGCGCCGAAATACCGCCCCATCTTCCAGCGCATGGCGGCGCACGACCTGCCGGTCTGGGTGCATCCGATGCGCGGCCCGAATTTCCCCGACTATGCGCGCGAGCAGGCGTCGGAAAACGAAATCTGGTTCATGTTCGGCTGGCCCTACGAGACCACCGCCTGCATGGCTCGGCTGATCTTTTCCGGCCTGTTCGACGAATTGCCGAACCTCAAGATCATCAGCCACCACATGGGCGGCATGATTCCCTATTTCTCCGGCAAGATCAGCCTGAGCTTCAGCCAAATCTTTTTCGGCACGCCCGAACGCAACCCCATGGCCGAGAAGGCCGGCCTGAAGAAGCAGCCGATCGACTATTTCAAGATGCTCTATGCCGACACCGCGCTCGGCGAGATCGCGCCGACGCGCTGCGGGCACGCGTTCTTCGGCACCGGCAAGTGCATGTTCGCCACCGATGCGCCGTTCGACGCCGAACAGGGCCATACCCTCATCCGCAACACCATCGCGGCGGTCGAGGCGCTGGAGATTTCGGCGGCGGAGCGCGAAGCAATTTTTTCCGGTAACGCGCGCACACTGTTGAGATTGTAAAGAGCCGCAAGCGCCGTTCGGCCTCATGCTGAGGAGCGCACGAAGTGCGCGTCTCGAAGCATGGGGCGGCCCTCATCCTTCGAGACGCTCGGCCTTCGGCCTCGCTCGCTCCTCAGGATGAGGGAGGACGCTCGTGCCCAGCGAGCCCGCCCCGCGATCTACAGCAGGCTCTGCTCGTCGCCGAGATAGGCCGCGATGACGCGCGGATCGTTCCGTACGGTTTCCGGCTGGTCGCTCGCCAGGATGCGGCCATAGACCATGACCGAGACGCGGTCGGCCAGCGCGAATACCGCGGTCATGTCGTGCTCGATCAGCACGATCGGAAATTGGGCCTTGAAGCCGCGCAGCAGATCGACGACGCGTGCACCTTCCTCGGGACCGGTGCCGGCCATGGGTTCGTCGAGCAACAGGAGCTTCGGCTGCATGGCGAGCGCCATGGCGAGCTCGAGCGCGCGCTTCTCGCCGTGCGAAAGTTCGCCTGCGGGCACATGCGCGCGCTCGGCGAGGCCGACTTCGGCGAGCGACGCCAGGGCCGGCGCGCTCAAGCCTCCCTCATCCGCAACGCGTCCGAAAAAGCGGAAGCTCGATCCCGCGCGCGCCTGGACTGCGAGCGCGACATTGGCGAGCACGGAGAAGCCCGAGACAATCGAGGTGATCTGGAACGATCGCGCCAGGCCGAGCGCCGCGCGCGCATGCGCGGGCAAGGCGGTGATGTCGCGCCCGCCGAACAGGATGGTTCCGGCATCTGGCGCCAGCAGGCCGGAAATCTGATTGATCAGCGTCGACTTGCCGGCGCCGTTCGGCCCGATGATGGCGTGCAGCTCGCCCGGCATGATGTCGAGGGTCAGGTCGTCGGTGACGACGAGGCCGCCGAAGCGCTTGCTCAGTCCCTCGAGCCGCAGCACCGGTTCAGCCACGGCCGAGCCTCCGTGCCAGCGCGCGCGCGATCCCGATGAGGCCGCCGCGCGCGAACAGGACCACCAGCACGAGCACCGGACCGAAGATCACCTTCCAGTGCTCGGTGAAGCCGGAGAGCCACTCCTCGGTCAGGAGATAGGCCGCGGCGCCGATGATCGCGCCGTTGAGCGAGCCCAGCCCGCCGAGGATGATCATGACGATCAGCTCGCCCGAGCGTTGCCATGACATGTAGGCGGGGCTCACGAATTCGGTCGCGTTGGCGAGCAGGAAGCCCGACAGTCCGCCGAGCGCACCGGCGATAACATAGGCGGTGAGCTGAAAGCGGTAGACATCGAAGCCGAGCGTCGCCATGCGGACCGGATTTTCCCTGGCGCCGCGCAGCACGCGGCCGAAGCGCGACGCCACGATGCTGCGGCAAAGCGCGTAGGCACCGAGCAGACATCCGAGCACGACGTAGTAGAACGCGTGCTCGTCCTTGAGCAGCGTAAATCCGGCCAACGTGTTGCGTGCCGCGATGGTCAGGCCGTCGTCGCCGCCGTAGGGCGCGAGCGAGCTCGCCGTGAAGAAGGCCATCTGCCCGAACGCGAGCGTGATCATGATGAAATAGACGCCCTTGGTGCGCAGGCACACGATCCCAGTCAGGAACGCGAACAGCGCCGACAGCGCGAGCGCCGCCGGCAGCGCGAGCAGCGCGTCGCGCAGGCCATGCGCCGAGAGGATGCCAACCGCATAGGCGCCAAGCCCGATGAAGGCGGCATGTCCGAACGAGATCAGCGCGCCGTAGCCGACCAACAGGTCGAGCGCGACCGCCGCGATGGCGAAAATCATCACCCGCGACATCAGGCTCAGCACGTAGTCGCCACCGGTATAGGGCGCTACGAGCGGCACAAACGCGAAGGCGGCGAATAGGACGACCGGCAGGGTTTTGACCTGAGCCAGGCGCCGGCCCCTGCCGGTCACCCCGAGGTGCGAGCCTTCGGCGGGCTCCTCAGGATGACGGGGAGAGGACATCACGTCAGCGGCCTTTCGCCGGAAACAGCCCGGTCGGGCGGAAGTAGAGCACCAGCGCCATCAGCAGGTAGATCAGCATCGAGGCGATCGCCGGACCTACGACGCGCGCCGGCGACGGCCCCATGAACAGCCGCAGCACATCGACCGAGAACGACCGCCCGAGCGTGTCGACCAGCCCGATGATCAGCGCCGCCAGGAAGGCGCCACGGATGGAGCCGATGCCGCCGATCACGATCACCACGAAGGCAAGGATCAGGACGGTGTCGCCCATGCCGGGCTCGACCGACAGAATCGGCGCGATCATGATGCCGGAAAAACCCGCCAGCATGGCGCCGAAGCCGAACACGATCATGAACAGGCGCCGGATGTTCACCCCGAGTGCCGCCACCATCGCGGCATTGCTCGCTCCTGCGCGCACCAGCATGCCGATGCGGGTATGGCTCACGAGCACGTACAGCAGGGCGGCGACCGCGAGGCCGGATGCAATGATGACGAGCCGCCACACCGGGTAGAGCAGCCCATCGGTGATCCGTACCGATCCCGACAGCAGCTCCGGCATCGGCAGGCTCAGCGGCGCGGCGCCCCAGACCAGCTTCACGCCGTGATTGAGGAACAGGATGATGCCGAAGGTCGCGATCACGTGGTCGAGATGATCGCGGTCGTAGAGCTGGCGAAACACCACGAATTCGAGCAGCAGCCCGAAGGCGAGCGCCGATACCAGCGCGAGCAGCAACGCGAACAGAAAGCTGCCGGTCAGCGCATAGAAGGTGACGGCCAGATAGGCGCCCAGCATGTACTGCACGCCGTGCGCCAGATTGATGAAGTCCATCACCCCGAACACCAGGGTCAGCCCGGCCGCGATCAGGAACAGCAGCACGCCGAGCTGCAGCCCGTTGAGGATTTGCACAAGTAGCAGTGCAGTATTCATGGAGGCCGGCGCGTCTTCACCTCCCCCGCTTGCGGGGGAGATCGGACAGCTTCGTGGAGCGACGCGACGCGAGGCTATGCGGGAGGGGGCACGCTTGCAGAGTGGCGCCAGCCCGCCCCCTCCCCGACCCTCCCCCGCAAGCGGGAGAGGGAGCGCACCGAGCTGCGCGCATCGGACTCACTTCATCGCGCAGTCTTTGGCGTAGGTGTCGGCGTCGTTCGTGAACACCTTCTTGACGATCTGGGTCTCGAACTTGCCGTCGGCGCGCTTGGCGACCTTGACCAGGTAGAAATCCTGGATCGGGTAGTGGTTGGTGTTGAACTTGAAGCCGCCGCGCAACGATTTGAAATCGGCCTTCTTCATCGCCGCACGCAGTGCGCCCTTGTCCGCCGTGTTGCCTTTGGTCTGTTTCAAGGCGCTGTCGATGAGCAGCGCCGCGTCGTAGGACTGGAACGCGTAGGTCGCCGGCACGGCGTTGAATTCCTTCTCGTAGGCCGCGACGAAGGCCTTGTTCTGCGGCGTGTCGAGATCGGGCGCCCAGTTGGAGCCGCCGAAGAAGCCGAGCGCGGCCTCGCGCTGCGCCGGGAGCGTCGATTCGTCGACCGTGAAGGCGGAGAGGAACGTCATCGCGTCGGCGAGCCCCGCCTGGCGGAACTGCTTGACGAAGTTGACCCCCATGCCGCCCGGCAGGAACACGTAGATGGCGTCGGGCTTGGCGGCGGCGATCTTGGTGAGCTCGGCCGAATAGTCGAGCTGGCCGAGCGGCACATAGACCTCGTCGGCAATCTCGCCCTTGAAGAAGCGCTTGAAGCCCGCCAACGCGTCCTTGCCGGCCTGATAGTTGGGGGCGACCAGGTAGGCCTTCTTGATGCCGGTGTCCTGCGCATACTTGCCCGACACGCCGAACACCTGGTCGTTCTGGTAGGAGGTGACGAAGAAGTTCTGGTTGCACTCCTTGCCGGCGAAGTTCGACGTTCCGGCATTCGGGCTGATCAGGATCGTGCCGCTTTCGGTCACCGGTTTCATGATCGCTTGCAGCACATTGGAGAAGATCGGCCCGACGACGAAATCCACCTTGTCGCGGTCGACGAACGCCTTGGCCTTGGTCACCGCCACGTCCGGCTTGAGCTCGTCGTCCTGCACCAGCACCTCGACCTCGCGCCCGCCGAACTTGCCGCCGAGCGTCTTGGCTGCGAGAATGAACCCGTTGCGCAGCTGCTGGCCGAGCACCGCAGGCGGTCCCGACAGCGTGGCAATGACGCCGATCTTGAGCTTGTCCTGAGCATGCGCGGCCGATCCTGCCAGCAGCATCGCCGCGGCGGCGAGCGGGACTACCCTCTTCATATCGACCTCCAATGTGCGTTAACCCAAACGAAGCATCGTTTGGCCCAGTCGAGCCGACATCGGCCGACGCTGGCGCCAGTCTAGGTGCGAAGCCCGGTCCGTGGGAAGGCTCGTTCGCGCCAAGCGGCCGTTAAGGCTGGCGCGATGTTGTCGCGCCCGCGCGTTGCGCCGCAGCGGCACCGCATTTACGTTATCGCGAAATGGAGCGTCCCGTGCCGCACGGCATTGTTTCTGCCGGCCTGCATTCGTGGTTGAATGGTTTGCAGCGCGACGATGACGAGGCCATCGACATCCGCAGCGAAGGAGTGCGCCCGCCATGCAACCGCTCACCATTGGCATCACCAAGGCCACTACCGGCCTCGACGGCATCGTCTGGAACATCCTGGGCCAGACCTACGTGCCCAAACAGGTGAGCGAGCACTCGTTTGCCTGGCACGCCACCTTCCCGCCCGGCACCTTCGTGCCGCCGCACATCCATCCGACCCAGGATGAGTTCATCTACCTGTTCGAGGGCCGCATGGACGCGGTGCTCGACGGCAGGGACTATGTCGGCACGGCCGGCGACCTGCTGCGCCTGCCAATGGGCATTCCGCACGGCCTGTTCAACAAGTCCGACCAACCGATCAAGTGCCTGTTCTGGGTGACGCCGACGCGCAGGCTGTACGACCTGTTCTGGGCGATCCACTCCATGAAGGAGCAGAACCCGGACGACGTTGTCGCGCTCGCTGCCAGGCACGAAGTGGTGTTCCTGCCGCCGCCTGCGGAGTGAGCGCCGCGCCAAACATGGTCCGGGGTCGCAATCCGCGCGCCTGGTCGTGGACCGTCCGGCTGATCGCCGGATTCTGCGTCATCGACGCCGTCTTCGGCATCGCGACATTCATCGCCGCGTTCACGGTCATGAACGACTTCCGCCACGAGGCGCTGGCGAACAATACCATCGAACCGGCATTTCTGGCGGCGCTGGCCGGCGCGCAACCTGCGACGCTGCTGGTCCTCGGCGCGATTCTGCTGGCGGCGCTGCTCGGCATCGGTGCCGGACTGGTCCTGCTGGTGAAGCGCCGGCGGCGCGGCAGCATCGCAGCCGTGTCGAACGAGCGCATCGTCAGGACGCTGACCCATCCCGACGGCGCGCGCCGCGTGCCGATCGTGCAGCGCCCGGACGGGCTCTACGGCTACGAGATCGAGGAATTCCGCCGCGAGGAGGTCGAATTCCGCCGCGAGCCGATCGAGTACTGGCTGCCGGTGAGCCGGCCGCCGATCGGGATCTTCGACTCCGCCGCGACCGCGGAGCGCGAGGCGCGCAGCAACGTCGCCTGGCTCAAGGACGTGCCGTCCACACCGTGATTCTAGGCGGCGGCCTTGCCGACCGGCTTGTTGACTTGGGCCTGCGCAAAACCAGCCACCCCGGCATAGCCGCGCACGATCGCCTTGCGCTCCTCGAACGACAGCACGTCGTCGATATTGGAAAAACCGTCCGGCGCGCGCGCCTCGACCGCGTCGATCACGCCCTCGGGACCGCCGGTGCGATTCATGCGCACGATCTGCGCGGTTGGGGGCAGCCGCTCCTGCTCGTACTGCCAGAGCGCGTGCAGCGGGTGCTCGGCGCTTTGCAGCCGGTCGGCGAGGCATCGCGCGTCGAGGATCGCCTGCGAGGCGCCGTTGGAGCCCACCGGATACATCGGATGCGCGGCGTCGCCGAGCAGCGTGACGCGCCCGTGCGACCAGCGCGGCAGCGGGTCGCGGTCGCACATCGGAAATTCCCAGAACTCGGGCGTCGCCTCGATCAGCGCCTGCGCGTTGACATAAGGGATGCGCAGGCGCTGCACGTGCGGCATCAGATCCTCGAACCGGCCCGGCCGCGACCAGTCTTCCTTGTTGGGCGGCGCGCCGCCTTCGCCGACCTTCACCAGCACCGCCCAGTTGGTCAGCCGGCGGTCCGGCCGCGCCGCCTCGGCGATCGGATAGACCACTAGCTTGGCCGCCATGCCGCCGGCGATGACCATGGAGCGGCCGGTCAGAAACGCCGGCCACTCGACGGCGCCGCGCCACAGCATGGCGCCGTTCCAATGCGCCGGGCCCTCGTTCGGATAAAGCGTGTCGCGCACCAGCGAATGAATGCCGTCGGCGCCGATCAGCACGTCCCCGCGCACGGTCGTCCGGTGCGAGCCGTTGCGGTCGAAGAAATAAGCTGTCACGCCGCCCTCGTCCTGCCTGAAGGCGCCCAGACGATGCCCGGTATGGATGCGCGATTCGCCGATGCGGGAGCGCACCGCTTGGTAGATCACCGCCTGCAGCCGGCCGCGGTGGATGGAAAACTGCGGCACCTCGTAGCCGGCGTCGGTGCCGCGCAGCTCCTTCCAGATTTCCTGGCCGAACCGGTTGGTGTAGATCAGCTCGTAGGTGCGAACGCCGACGGCGTCGAGCCGATCCAGCAGACCCAATTCCGCCAGCTCCTTGATCGCGTGCGGCAGCGTATTGATGCCGACGCCGAGCTCGCGGATCGCATCGCCCTGCTCATAGAGATCGCAATCGATCCCGCGCGCATGCAACATGAGCGCGGTCGCGAGACCCCCGATACCGCCGCCGACGATGATCACCTTCATGCCTGAACCCGCTGCAATGCCGCACGCCGCAAGGATAATGGGTCGCAACGCCGGCGCCGCGCAACGGCTTTCGCCAGACGTCGTTGACGGCCCGCCGCCGGCTCCGCGAAGCGTCTGTCGTTTACCGGATATCGCATTGTTTTTATTGATGGAATTATACTTGCGCCGGCCGGCGCATTAGTTGCTATCGTCACCGCCGAACAGAAGAAATATGGAGAGGGTAGTGGCTGATCTGCTGATCGAGAACCGTGGCGGCGTGCGCATCCTCACCTTGAACCGCCCCGAGAAGCGCAACGCGCTCAGCGGCGCGCTCACCCAGGCCCTGCTCGAGGCGCTGCGCGACGCCGACAACGACGATGGCGTGAGCGCCATCGTGCTCACCGGCGCCGGCATCGCCTTTTGCGCGGGCGCCGATCTCTCCGAATTCAAGCAGCTGACGCCGGACAATCCCGACCTGGTCGAGCGCCGGTCGAAGGCGACCATGGAACTGCAGGGCGCGTTTTCGCGGTTGTCGAAGCCGGTGATCACCGCCATCAACGGCGCGGCGATGGGCGGCGGCGCGGGGCTCGCGCTCGGCGGCGACATCGCGCTGATGTCGGCGACCGCCAGGCTCGGCTATCCTGAGGTCAAGCACGGCATCGTCGCCGCGGTCGTGATGGCCAATCTGGTGCGGCACGTCGGGCTCAAGGCGGCGTTCGAAATGGCGGCAATCGGGGAACCGCTGGACGCGACGCAGGCCAAGGCGTTCGGCCTGGTCAATCATGTCGTCGCGCCGGAACGGCTGATGGACGAGGCGCTCGCGCTGGCGCAGAAACTCGCCGCCGTCGACCGCCCGGCCATGGCTGCGACCAAGCAGTTGCTCTACCGCGTGGCCGACCTGCCGTTCGAGCAGGCGCTGGAGGAAGGTCGCGACGTCAACAAGCGCATGCGCGCGTTCCGCAAGAGTTAGCGAGCGGCTGACAGGCAAAGGCGCCATGACTTTCACCACCATCCTTTACGCCGTCACCGATGGCATCGCGACCGTCACGCTCAACCGGCCGGAAAGCCGCAACGCGCTCAACCGGGCCATGTGCGAAGACCTGATCGCGGCGGCGGCGGCCGCTGCCACCGACGACAGCGTGCGCCTGGTATTCGTGCGTGCCGTCGGTCCGGTGTTCTGCGCCGGCGCCGACCTGAAGGAACGCAAGGACATGAGCGTCGACGAGGTGCGCAACCGCCGCCTGCGCGGCCTGGCGGTCGCGCCTGCGCTCGAAGCCTTGCCCATGCCCACGATCGCAATCGTGCATGGCGCCGCCATCGGATCGGGTTGCGAGATCGCCGCGGCCTGCGACTTCGTCGTGGCGACGCCGGCGGCCACCTTCTCCACGCCCGAGGCGCTGTGGGGAACGGTCGGCGCCACGCAGCGCCTGCCGCGGGTGCTCGGCAAGCGCCTCGCCAAGGACCTGATGTTCACCGGCCGCAAGCTCACCGCCGAGGAGGCCAGGATCGCCGGGCTAGTGACGCGCGTCGTCGAGCCCGGCGAGCTCGAGGTGAGGCTCGCGGAGATCGCGGCGACCATCGGCAAGGCTCCGGCCGCCGGCCTGCGCCAGGCCAAGCGCTGCATCGACCAGGGCGTCGAGCTCGATCCGCGCGGCGCGTTCGCGACCGAGCTACTCGCGGTCGAGGAGAACCTCGCGCAGGACGCCTGGCGCACGCGCATGGCGGCGTTCAAGGGCTCGTCATGAGCGCCACGCCGGGACCGCCGCACCCGTGCGCGGCCGAGAACGCGACGGCCGATGTCGTGCTGTGCGAATGCTTTGCGCGCGACGGGCTGCAGCACGAGGCCGGTTTCGTGCCGACCGAAAGCAAGCGCGCGCTGATCCAGCAATTCTCCGCGCTCGGCTTCCAGCGGGTGGAGGCGACCTCCTATTCCAACCCGAAGGTGGTGCCGCAGTTTTCCGACGCGAGCGCGCTGCTTGCCGCACTCGAGCGGCGCGACGGCGTCCACTACAAGGCGACCTGCGCCAATGTGCGCGCGGTCGAGCGTGCGCTCGCCGATCGCGCGGCGGGTTTCGGCGTGACCGAGCTCAGCCTGCTGGTGTCCGCCAGCGAAGCGCACTCCATGAAGAACCTGCGGCAGCCGCGCGCCGCGCAGTGGGAGAACGTGCGCAAGATGACAGAAGCGGCGCAGGGCCGCTTCCGGCTGATCGGGACCATTTCCGTGGCGTTCGGCTGCCCATTCGAGGGCGCCGTCGATCCGGCCGTGGTCATTGCGGACGCAGGCCGTTTCGTCGAGGCCGGCGTCGACCATATCGCGCTCGGCGACACCACCGGCATGGCGACGCCCGCCAGCATGACGGCATTGGTCCAGCGCCTCAAGCGTGACCTGCCGGCGATCACCTTGATCGCCCACCTGCACGACACGCGCGGCACCGGCCTGGTCAATGCGTTTGCGGCTTACGAGGCGGGGGTGCGCTATTTCGACTGCTCGTTCGGCGGCGCGGGCGGGCATCCCGCGCAGGTGACCTATGGCGGCGGCTACACCGGCAATGTCTGCACCGAGGATCTGGTCAACCTGTTCGAGTCGCTCGGCGTGCGCACCGGCATCGACCTGGCCGCGCTGATTGCGACCTCGCGCTTCTGCGAGCAGGTGCTCGGCCGCGAACTGCACGGCCGCGTCACCCGCAGCGGCCTCAATCCGTTGCTCCGGCAGGTGAGCTGACACCCTTCGCACCCACCGCCTGCGCGGTCGCGCGCGCCAGCGCGACCGGATCGGTAAAAGCGGCGATGCCGGCGGCGGCGAGCTTGCCCACCGCCGCCTCGGCGGTCATCACCCGGGTGGCGGCATGGCCGGCGGCGATGCCGACGAACAGCGGCTTGGGCAATGGGCCGGCCGCGGCCCACGTCAGCAGCGCATCGATGCGATCGGCCAGATTGCGCGAGGCGAGCACGGTGAGAAACACGATCGCCTTCACGGCCGGGCGCTCGGCCAGCGCGCGGGCGATGGCGAGCCGCTCGGCCATGGTCTCGTCCGGCGCACCGCGCAGGTTGTCCATGAAACAGGCGGCGGCGAGCCCGTGGTCGGCGAGCAGGTCCATCATCATCATGCCGAGACCGGCGCCGGAGGTGACCAGCGCAACGTCGCCCTCGGTCTCGACCAGATGGAAGCCGAGCTCGCGCGCCCGGCGTTCGAGCGGCGTCAGGCCGCGCTCGGCGAGCATCCGGCTCAGCGGAAACTCCTGCGGGTCGTGGCGGAATTCCGCGCTGTCGTCGCGCACGATCTTGGCGTCGCATGCAACGAGCCGCCCGTCCGGGGTCAGCGCGAGCGGATTGATCTCCAACAGCTCCAGGTCCTCGCGCCGCGCGATCTCCGGCAGGCGCGCCGCATAGCGCGCGAGCCGCGCCGCGAGGTCGTGCGCGAATGCCTTTGCGAGTTCGGGATAGAGCGCCGTCGCCGTTGCCGGGGCGCCCGGATCGAGCGCAATGCGCAGCAGCGCGGGAGCCTGCTCGACGTCCTCCCCACCCTGGGGGGCGACCAGCAGCTCGAGCCGCTGCGCGGTGCCGTCCACGCGCACCGCGAGATAGATCTCGCGCGCGATCGGGATCGCCTCCTCCAGCAGCAGCGGCGCCTCGGCCCACCCGAGCGCGTCCGCGATGGCGCGCCGCGCCTCTTCCAAAGCGCCGGGATCGGCCAGCCGCCGCACAAGGCCAAGCTTGCCGCGCCCGCCGTCGAGCACCTGCGCCTTGAGCACCTGCCCCGGCCACTGCGCGGCCTCGGCCGGCGCCGCCTCGCCGGTCCGCAGCAGCACGCCGCGCGGGACGGGCAGGCCGTGGCGGCGCAACAAGGCTTTTCCGTCGATCTCCGCCAGGCGCATAATGGCCCTCCCCGCCGCGCCGTCCGGCGCATCGTCTGGGATCCTATCATGTCGGAGCCTGCCCTCGGGCGCCTGCCGTTCCTCGACCCCGCGCCATGGCGGGTGGCCGTGGTCAATCCGACCGGGCGCTACGCCCGCAACCAGGTGGCCGGCATGATCGCGGCCGGCACGCCGCTCGTGGCCGGCGTGGCGCTCGGGCGCGGCGGCGAAACGATGGACGGCCTGCCGCTCTACGACCGCATCGCCGATCTGCCGCAGCCTGCGAGCGTGGCCGTGCTCTATACGCCCGCCGACGGCGTGCGCGACGCCATCGCCGAATGCGCGGCGGCGCGCGTCCGTACCATCGTGGCGGTCGCCGAACACGTGCCGGTGCATGACACGCTCGATGCCGCGGCGGCCGCGCGCGCGGCGGGTAGCTGGCTCGTGGGCCCGAACACGCTCGGCCTGTTCGTGCCGGGCCGCGGGCTGCTCGGCTCCATCGCGCCGGGCTTCTGCCGCGCCGGCCGGCTCGCCCTGATCTGCCGCAGCGGCACGCTCACGCTCGCCATGGCGCGGCAGTTGACGCTGGCCGGCATCGGCCAGAGCATCGTCGCCCATATCGGCGGCGACACCGTAGCCGGGCGCAATCCGCACGAATATCTCGCCGCGCTCGCGCACCACGCCGCGACCGAGGCGGTGCTCTATTGTGGCGAGATCGGAGGCGACAAGGAATACGCGCTGGCGCAGGCCGTGCGCGGATTTCCCAAGCCGGTGATGGCGATGCTGGTCGGCCGTCACGCGCCGCCGCAAAAGCGCATGGGACACGCCGGCGCGCTCATCGGCAGCGCGCGCGAAGGCGCGCAGGAGAAGCTCGCGGCGCTCGCCGCGGCCGGCTGCCGCATCGCCCGCAATCCGGCCGACGCGGTCGGCATGCTGACCGCACTCGGATTTGCGCAGCGGTGATGGCGGGCCGTCGCAGACCGCGTTGCGCCGCCTGTCCCCACTGTCACTCCGGCCGAGCGAGCGCAGCGAGGGAGAGCCGGAATCCAGTGAGCGCCACATGATGGAGGCTTGCTCGATCCGAGCCTGTCGGCATCGGTGTGTACTGGATGCCTGCTTGCGTAGGCATGACACCGAGCCTGCGGCGGCACTCGAATGCGGGACATTTGCGATCATATTCCAGATGGATCGTAGAGCAGAATAACGGAGCGAAACGACGCGTATTCTGCCAACCGGCCGGTGGCGCAATACGCTCGCTGCCGCTCGCTATGCGCCCTACGTGCTTATCGACCCGCCGCTAGCTCGCGAGCACCGCGGCGACGCCGGCCAGCAGGATTGCGGACAGGACGACGAACGCGGTGACGTTGGCGTCCCAGCGCCAGTGCGGCGGGCCGACCGGGGGCTTGAACGGCGGGTAGCCGTTCTCGTCGAAGAGCGAGCCGGCGAACACCGGGCGGGCGAACACCGTGGCGAAGAACGTCGCATAGATCGCGCCGCTCAGCGCCGCAGCGAGATAGAGCCGCTCCCGCGGGCCTGGCCCGTCGACCCAGATCAGATAAAGCGCGACCAGCCCCACGCCGGAATACGACAAAATCTGCCAGACCACATGAAAACGCGCATGCGGCGTCCAGCGCGGATTGGTGGCGTGCGTCTTGTTGAAATCCGCCTTGATCGTGCCCAGGGCGTAGCCGAGAACGGTCAGCGTCAGGAGGAGGCGTGCAAGCGTCTGCATCGATGCAATCCAAATGGCGGAGACGCGCGATGCATATCATGCAAGCGCCAACGCCGGAAGAACGCCGCGCCATGACGGCAGCCGGTTCGTGCGTGCGGCGGTATGACCGCGCCGAATTCGCCCTCTCCCCAGCGAAGAGAGGGCTCCTCGCTCTCGGGATTTCGATGAATGGGTGAGGGGGTTCGGCTGCGGGGAGAGAGCCGAACCCCCTCACCCATTCTTCGTGCTCCTTACACTGAGACGCCCTCTCCCCGCTGGGGAGAGGGCAAGTACGGGCGTGGTCCCGGATCGCCGCTTTGTCCGGGCAAACCGCGACGATCACTGCTGCGCCGGGACGCGCTTCATCTCGAAGATGTTGTCGACCGCGGTGAAATCCATGTAGCCTAGGCGCGCGAGCGGGCGGATACGCGCCATATCGATCATGCCGTCGACGATCACGCCGTCGTCGATGTGCACGCGCACCACCTCGCCGATGACGATCGAACTGCTGCTGGCCTTGCCGCTCGACGACGTCAGCTCGACGGTCTTGTTGTACAGGCATTCGAGCGCGATCGGCGAGCGCGCCACGCGCGGCGGCTTCACCGTCCTGGACGCGACCATCGCGAGCCCGGCGAGCTCGGCCTCGCTTACGTCCTCGCGGTGGTCGCTGCCGGTGATGTTCATCTCGGTGCGCAGGTCGTAGGTGGCGAGGTTGAACACGAACTCGCCGGACGCCTCCGCGTTGCGCTGCGAATGCTTGCGTCCGCTCGAGGAGAACAGCACGAAATGCGGCCTGGTCGACACGATGTTGAAGAAGCTGTAGGGCGCGAGATTGACCACGCCGGCCGGGCTGATGGTGGTGATCCAGCCGATCGGGCGCGGCACCACCAGGCAGGTGCCGGGATCGTGCCGCAGGCCGTGCGGCTCGGTGCGGGGATCGTAGTCCATGGGGAAGCAGTCCAGGTTTGACGGCATACCGGCCGTGCGCAATGGTAACGCGGCGCCGCGCCAAGCGCCATCCGCGCATCGCCGCCGCCGACGGGTCCCTCATGAAGCTGCACTGGTCGCCGCGCTCGCCGTTCGTCCGCAAGGTGATGATCGCGGCGCATGAACTCGGCCTCGCGCAGCGGCTCGATTGCGTGCGCACCGTCGCCGCGAGCACCAGGCCGCATCCCGGCCTGATGGCCGACAATCCGCTGTCGAAAATACCCACGCTGGTGCTCGACGACGGCAGCGTGCTCTACAACTCGCGCGTGATCTGCGAATATCTCGACGGTCTCTCCAAAGGCACCAGGCTCTTTCCGGCCGAGCCGCGGGCGCGCATGCGCGCACTGCGGCGCCAGGCGCTCGGCGACGGCGCGCTCGATTTCCTGCTGCTGCTGCGCGACGAGCGCGCGCGCGCGCAGGCCTCGGCCGTCCATGTCGCGGCTTTCACCGCCAAAATGCAGGCGGTGCTGGCGGCGTTCGAGCGCGAAGCCGGCGATCTGGCCGCCTCCGCCTTCGACATCGGCCATATCGGGATCGGCGGGGCGCTCTGCTATCTCGATTTCCGGTTCGCGGACCAGGACTGGCGAAAGGATCACCCGCGCGTCGCGCACTGGCACGCACAATTCCGCGCGCGCCACTCGGTGCGCGCGACCGAACCGGTCGACGACAGCTGACGCGGCTCGTCAGCGCCGCGGCCGCGGCGGGGGCTCGACCTCGCGCCGCCAGACCCGGCCGCGGTCGAACTGGATCGTCAGCCCGTCGGGCGAGTAGATCGCGCCCTCCTGCCAGACGTCGACCCAGATGTGGCCCGGCCGGTCGACCCAGGCGCGTGCCGCAACGCCCGCCTCGTCGGCAAGGTTGAGATCGAGGCCGAACTGGGTGACGAAGGCCGGGTTGTTCTCGAACCCGGGCTTGCAGAGATCGACGCAGCGATACCGGCCGGTGAGATTGGCGACCTCGATCTGCGCCGAGGCCGGTCCTGCGATCACGGCCGCGAGCAACGCCGCGACCGGCGTGAACATCTTCATGGCGACACCTCTTACGCAACACTCCTGCAATGAGAGCTAGCATATCCGGCGGCCGAATCGAAGCCGGTCCGGCGGTCGGGACGCCCGCGCGTGAACAGGCTTGCCGCAATCTTAACGGCGGCGGCGCGCGGCGGGCGTGTTGAGGACAACCGCATTCCTTGCTAGACGGTGCCCCGCCGGACCGGCACGGTAGAGCGCGATGCACGAGATCTTCATCAGCTATTCTCGGCATGACTCGGAAACGGCCAACGCGCTGGCCGACACCCTTACCGGAACCGGCCTGTCGGTCTGGCTCGACCGCAACGCGATCCAGGAAGGCGACGCGTTCGATACCCAGATCGAAGCGGCCATCGCCGAGACCCGCGTGGTGATCGTCATCTGGTCGAAGGAGTCGGTGAAATCCCACTGGGTGCGGGCGGAAGCGGCCTACGCGCTGGGCAAGCACAAGCTGCTGCCGATCTCGATCGATCCGAGCGATCCGCCGCTGCAATTCATGCAGATTCAGACCATCGATTTCCGCTACTGGGATCGCAGCAACGAACACCATGCGTTCCAGCAGCTCGCCGCCGCGCTGGTGAAGCGGCTGGAGCCCCCCGCCGGGTCGACCGAAGCCGCCAGCGCGCCGCGCACGCACACGCTCACCGCACTGAGCGTCGGCCACACCAGCAACCCGCTCAAGGCCAAGCTGAATTCATGGCTGGCGGCGGCCGGGCTGCGCTTTCCGGAAAACGTCATCGAACGCGAGTTCCACGACTATTTCCGCGAGAAGACCTTCATCATCGCGCAATTCGGCCTGCTCCTCGGGGCGGTGACCTACCTGGTCTATGGCGTGGCCGACATGACGCTGGAATCCGGCGGCGTGCTCTCCACCCGGTTCCGGTTCATGCTCGCGATTCCGCTGATGGTAGCGTTCTACGGCGTGAGCTTCACGACCTTCGCGCGGCGGCACGCGCAATTCTTCATCTGCGTCTTTGCGATTGCCGGAATGATCTGCGCCTATTTCAACGTCATATTGATCGACGCGGAATCGCCGTACCGGATCGCGACCGGCAACGGCACCATGAATGCCATGCTGCTGCTGGGATTTCTCGCGCTGCTCCCGCTCACCGTGGGCAACACGATCTGGCTCGGGCTGTTCGCCAGCGCGGGACACACCATGCTGATGGCCTATGCGGGGGTGCCGCTGTCGACCAGCTGGCTGCAGTACCTGCACGTCAGCTCGATGCTGACGGTGGCGTGCTGCATCGCCTATTGGCGCGAGCGTTCCTACCGCATGGCCTTCGCGGCCGAACTGTAACGGCGTCACTTGAGCTTGACGCCCGCGCGCTTGACCACGTCGGCCCACTTGGCGGAATCCTTGGCGATGGTCGCGGCGAATTCCTCCGGGCTGCCGCCCGCCGGCTCGTCGCCGATCGCGCCGAAGCGCGCCAGGAAGGCCGGCGCGCGGATGGCGCGATTGACCGCCGCGTTGAGCTTGGCCATCACTTCCTTGGGCAGGCCGGCAGGCGCGATCACGCCGCTCCAGGTCGAGGCGTCGTAGCCCGGCACGCCGGCCTCGGCGATGGTCGGCAGATCGGGAAAGCCCGGAGAGCGGCGCGGGCCGCTCACGCCGAGCGCGCGCACCTCGCCCGAACGGGCGTGCGGCGCGATCGAGTTGAGGCTCTCAAACATCAGTTGCACGTGTCCCGCGATCAGGTCGTTGATGGCGAGCGCGCCGCCGCGGTAGGGCACATGCACGATCTGCGTGCCGGTCATGAACTTGAACAATTCGCCGCCGACGTGGCCGGGCGAGCCGTTGCTCGACGACGCGTTGGTGAGCTTGCCGGGGTTCTGCTTCGCCTCCGCGATCAGTTCCTTCACCGTCCGGATCGGCAATTTCGGCGACACCGCCAGCAGCAGGTGGCCGCGCGAGACCAGCGCCACCGGCTGCAGGTCGCGCTCGATGTCGTAGGGCAGCTTCGCTACCATGTGGCGGGTGATCGCGAGCGCGCCGATCGGCCCCATGCCAATGGTGTAGCCGTCGGGCGGCGACTTCGCGACCACATCGATGCCGATGGTGAGCGCGCCGCCGGGGCGGTTGTCGACCACGATGGTCTGCCCGAGCAACGGGCCGAGCTCGGCCGCGAGCATGCGCGCCACCACGTCGGTGGCGCTGCCGGGCGCCTGCGGCACGACCAGCCGGATCGGCTTGTCCGGATACTCGGCGGCGGCGGGAAGCGTCCATGCCGCGCAGGCGATCAGCAGCGCGCCGAACAGGCGCCGCGGCCGGCGCGAACGTGACGGCGAAAGGGCGAGCGCGATGCGCATGTTTCCTCCATGCCTTGGACGGTTGGCGGTTCTTCACGCTTGGCGGGAGATCCGCTGCGCTATTTTCCGGCGGGCGCGCCGATCAGCTGGGTGAGATCGGCAAACAGCTTCTGCCACGCCTGGTCGCTGTCGCTGCCGTCCCACTTGGTGAAGTTGATGCTGTGAATATGCGTGAAGCGCAGCGGCGGCGCGGTGTCGTCCAGCCGGATCGGCAGCAGCTTGCTGCGCTTGAGCGCAAAGGCCGCCTCGGCGCGCACCCAGTCGCTGTCCACGGAGGTGGTCGACCAGGCGACCACGACCGCGCGCGCGTTCATCAGCGCATTTTCGATGACCTTGTCGTAGGAGACGCCGGTCTTGATTTCCTGGTCCCACCACACCGTCCAGCCGGTGCTCTGCAGCGTGCTCGACAGCTTCTCGATCTTCGGGCGGTCCTGCCTGGAATAGCTGAGAAACAGGTCGGTGCCCGCCGGCTTGGGAGGAGCGGCAGGCTTTGCGGCCGCGGTCACGGCCGCCTGCTTGGTGTCGTGCAGCACCTTGAGCCGCAGCAGCGCCTTCACGCGCGCGACCAGCGCCTTCTGGTCGACCGGCTTGGTCAGATATTCGTCGGCGCCGGCGTCGAGCCCGTCGATCACGTCCTGGGAATCGGCCCTGGCGGTGACCAGCACGATCGGCGTGAACGGCATGGCGGGATCGGCCTTGAGCCGCCGGCACACCTCGATGCCGTTGAGCTTGGGCATCATGACGTCGAGCAGGATCAGGTCCGGGAGATGCTCGGCCGCCGCCGCCAGCGCCTCCTCGCCGTCGCCGGCGTGCAGCACCTCGTAGCCGTTGGCCTTGAGCCGCATCTCCAATATGTCGCGATTGGTCGGGTTGTCGTCGACCACCAGGATACGCTGAGGCTGGGTCATGGCTGCGCCAAAACGATTACCGACCGGCTATTTCAGATACTCGCGAATTTTGGCAAGCAGTTGACGCGGGCTGTAGGGCTTGGCGATGTAGGCGTCGCAGCCCGCCGCTTTCGCCTTGTCCTCGTCGCCGCTGAGCGCATAGGAGGTGACGGCGATGATCGGGATTGCGCGCAGCGACGGATCGGCCTTGATCCGGCGCGTCACTTCGTATCCGTCCATGCCGGGCAGCTGGATGTCCATGAGAATCAAGTCCGGCTTTTCCGAGGCCGCCGCCGTGAGGCCGGCCTCCCCGTCCCAGGCCTCGATCATCTTGAAATCCGCGCTGCCCAGCAGATCGCGCAGGATCTGACGATTGTCTTCGTGGTCCTCGACCACCAAAATGCGTTTGGTCATTCGTGTACCGCCTGTTTGTCGACGATCAATGGAAGGGTAATGGAAAAGGTCGAGCCTTGCCCCAGCCTGGACTCGACCCCGATATCGCCGCCATGCATCTGTATTATTCTCTTTGAGATCGACAAGCCAAGCCCGGTCCCGCCCTTTTTCTTGGTGGCCGAGCTGTCGGCCTGCAGGAATTCCTCGAAGATCCTGGCCTGATCGGCCTCGGGCACGCCCGGCCCGGTGTCGCGCACCGCGATGGTGAACGATCCGTTAGCCGCGGAGGCGCGCACGGCGACCTCGCCCACATCGGTGAACTTGATGGCATTGCCCACCAAGTTGAGGAGAACTTGCGCAATGCGCCGCTCGTCCCCGCGCGCGATCGGCAGGTCGGGCGGCAGCTCGGACTTCAGGACGAGCTTCTTGCCGGTGGCCAGCGGCTCGACCGCCACGATCACGGTCTGCACCATCTCGCTGATCGAGTAGTCCGCGAGCGACAGCGTGAGCTGCCCGGCCTCGATCTTGGACAGGTCGAGCACGTCATTGATCAGGCCGAGCAGGTGCTTGCCGTTGGTCTGCACGCGCTCGAGCACGCCGCGCATCTTTCCCGGCACCTCGCCGTAGATGTCGTCGAGGATGAGCTCGGTATAGCCGAGGATGGCGTTGAGCGGCGTGCGCAGCTCGTGGCTCATGTTGGCGAGGAATTGCGACTTGTGCTGGCTTGCGACCGCGAGCTGATGGCTCTTCTCGCCGATCTCGGTGAACAGGCGCGCGTTCTGGATCGCCAGCACCGACTGCGCCGCGAAGGTCTGCAGCAGTTCGATGGTGCTCCTGGAGAACTCGCCCGGCGCCCTGCGGCGCACCACCAGCGCGCCCACGATCCGGTCGGCGGAGAGCAGCGGAACGACGAGGCGCGCGCGAAATCCCAATTGCGTCACGAGCTCGTTGGCGCGGAACGTCAGCTCGGTGCGCAGATCGGCGATCTGATCCGGCTCGCGCCGTTGCGTGGCGCTGTGGACGGCTTCGGAAAAGTCGGCGTGATGCCGCTTGATCACCGCGATCATTTCAGGGGTCATGCCGTAGGTCGCGCGCAGGTCGAACTCGCCGCTCGCCTCGTCGAACACGTAGATGGCGCCGGCCTCGGTGCCGGAGAGCTGCGCCGCCTTGGCGACGATGGTGCTGAGCACGGTCTCCAGGTCGAGCGTGGAGTTCACCGCCTGGCTGACGGCGCCGAGCGCGCGCAACTCCTCGACCGACTGCGCCAGATCGGAGGTGCGTGCCTTCAACTCGCTGAACAGGCGCGTATTCTCGATCGCGATCACGGCCTGATCGGCGAACGACTTGATGAGTGCTACCTCCTTCTCGTCGAAGACCCGCGGCTCGTGGCTCGCGGCACCGATGGCGCCGATGACAACGTCCTGCCGTATCATGGGCGCGAAGATCACGGCACTGAGTCCGAATTCACGCGCAAACTGCTGGGTTGATATCGGCACGGCCGGATTATCGATCAATGGAGAGTATTGCACCGGCCGCTTCAGGAGCATCGCCTGGCCGCCGCCGGTATGTTCGTCCAGCGGACGCGGGTAGTAATCGAGCAATTTCTCACATCCCGGTTCGCCATCGACCGCGCGCATCTCGACCATCCCGTCGTGCAGCAGCTGCACGACGGCGAACCGGGTGCCGAACAGCCGCAGCAGATTACGCACGATCGCGTCAAATACCGGCTTGGCATCGGTCATCGAGGCGCTGATCGACGCCAGAATATCCCCGGTCGCGGTCTGCTGCTCCAGCGATTCGGTCAGGTCGTCGGTGCGCTCGCGCAATTCGTTGAGCAGCCGCGTGTTCTCGATGGCGATGACGGCCTGGGCGGCAAAATTCTGCACCAAGGCGATCTGCTTGTCGGTGAACGGCCGCACCTCCTGGCGATAGATCAGGATCGCGCCGGCCAGATCGCGTTCCTTGAACATCGGCACGGCGATCAAGGAGCGCGCGCCGCCGTACCGGCCGGCAGGGCCTGTGATCTCTTCCGCCGCGTAGTCGGCGGAGTGAATCACCTGCCTGGTGCGGAAAAGGCGTTCGAGGGCGACGCCGGGTTCCGGCAAGAACGGGCCCACTTTCCAGAAGAATTCCGCAAGGGCGGGCGGCGCATCGACCAGTGCGGCCGGGTGGAAGAATTTTCCGTCAAAACGGAACATTACGCCGAATTTTGCATCGCAGATTCGGGTAGCGTTTTTCAGCATCGCCTGGAACACGGGCTCCAGCTCACCCGGCGAGCTCGAAATGACCTGCAGCACCTCTGAGGTCGCGGTCTGCTGCTCCAGCGATTCGGTCAGGTCGTCGGTGCGCTGGCGCAACTCGTTGAGCAGGCGTGTATTCTCGATGGCGATGACGGCCTGGCTGGCGAAGGTCTTGAGCACCGCGAGCTGCTTGTCGGACAACGGCCCCGGCACAAGCCGCACGACGCTGAGCGCGCCGATCGCCTCATCACCGCGCATCATGGGCATAATCGTGATCGCGCGGTTGCCGCTGGTCAGGAAATTTTGGCCCCCGGCGACAAATTCCGCCGGGGCATCCGCCACGTCGGGAATATCCACGACCCTGCGATCAAGCAAGGCTGCGCCGTGCATGTAATTCCGCGCGAGGGGGGTACGGGAAATTGTACGTCGCCACGCTTCGACGCGAGCAGGATCCGGCGCGGCGACGGCCGCGGCGTTGATCGTGTCCCCGTATCTGAGCGCGACGCTGACGAGGGCGCCCGGAAAGAGCTTCAATCCACTCTGCACGATGGCGTCGAACACCGGCTGCGTGTCGCTGAGCGAGTTGCTGATGACGTTCAGGATTTCGGCGGTCGCGGTCTGCTGCTCCAGCGATTCGGCAAGTTCGCGCGTGCGTTGCTGCTCGGCCTCGAACAGCCGCACGTTCTCGATCGCGATCACCGCCTGGTCGGCGAAGGTCTTCACCAGCTCGATCTGCCGGTCGGTGAACGGCCGTACTGCCTTGCGCTGCAGGGCGATGACCCCGATCGGCGTACCCTCCCGCAGCAGCGGAACGCCCAGCATCGTGCGAATGCCGCCGATCTTCGCGGCTTCGGTCATTTCGTAGCCGGGCTCGGCGAGCACGTCGGCGACATGGACCGTGCTGCCCTCCATCACCGTGCGGCCGGTGATCGAGCCGCGCCCCGGCGGCAGCGGATTGGCTTCGACATAGGCCTTGAGCTCGGGCGGATGGCCGTAGGTCGCGACCTGCCGGTAGCTGTCGCCATGCGGGCGCGTGATGCCGATCATGTCGGCCTCGCACAAGCGAGCCGCCGATTCGACCAGCGTGTCGAGCACGGTCTGCAGGTCGAAGGTGGAGCGGCTGATGACCTTGAGCACGTCGGCGGTGGCGGTCTGCTGTTGCAGCGATTCACGCAGTTCGCTGAGCAGCCGCGTGTTCTCGATCGCGATCGCCGCCTGGTCGGCAAAGGTCTCGATCAGTTCGATCTGCTTGCCGG
The DNA here is from genome assembly GCA_963755305.1 of uncultured Alphaproteobacteria bacterium. GTDB lineage: Bacteria > Pseudomonadota > Alphaproteobacteria > Rhizobiales > Xanthobacteraceae > VAZQ01. Next base: position 54,494 of record CAVWJL010000005.1, read on the forward strand.
TGAACGGCCGTACCGTCTTGCGTTGCAGGGTGATTGCGCCGATTGCGGTACCGTCGCGCAACAGCGGGACCCCAAGCAGGGTCCGGATGCCCCCGATCCGGGCCGCCTCGCCGAAAGCAAATTCCCGGTCTTCCAGCACATCGTGAATGTGAACGGTTGCCCGGTCCTCCACCGCGCGGCCAACCGCCGAGCCGCGCCCCGCCGGTATGAAATGATGCTCCATGTAGCCAACGAATTCGGGAGAGTATCCGAAGCTTGCAACCTGCTGGTACTCCTTGCCATGCTGGCGGTTTATCGAAGCCATATCCGCCTCGCACAGTCGCGCCGCCGATTCGACCAGTGTGTCGAGCACCGTTTGAAGGTCGAAGGTCGAGCGGCTGATGGTCTTGAGCACGTCGGCGGTGGCGGTCTGCTGCTGCAGCGATTCGGCCAGCTCGCGCGTGCGCGCCTGCTCGGCATCGAACAGCCGCACGTTCTCGATCGCGATCACCGCCTGGTCGGCGAATGCCTTGACCAAATCGATCTGCTTCTGCGTGAACGGGCGCATCGCCTTGCGCTGGAGGACCATGACTCCAATGGGCAATCCTTCCCGCAGCAGCGGCACTCCGAGCACAGAGCGGAGTTGCAGAACCCCCCGAAAAGTGAATTCCGGATCGAGCAACACATCCGGCACATGGATTGGCCGGCCCTCGAGGATCGCCCGCCCGACCGCCGAGCCGCGTCCGGGTTCGATTTCCAAGTCTTTCATGGCCTTCGATTGCTCGGGCGTGAGGCCGCAGTTTGCCACCGATCGAAACGCCGATCCCTTCTGCTGTGCGATCCCGACCGCATCGGCTTCGCATAGCCGCGCCGCCGACTCGACCAGCGTATCGAGCACGGTCTGCAGATCGAAGGTCGAGCGGCTGATGATTTTGAGCACGTCGGCGGTGGCGGTCTGCTGCGCCAGCGATTTGGCGAGGTCGGCGGCCTGCGCGATGATTTGATCGTGCAGACGCTTGCGTTCCAGCGAGGCGCCGACCCGGGCGCGCAGCAGCACGGGATTGAACGGCTTGGGCAGGTAGTCCTCGGCGCCGAGCTCGATGCAGCGCACCACGCTGTCGATCTCGTCGATCGCGGAGATCATCACCACGGGGATATGCCGGAGCTTCTCATCGGCCTTCATCCGCTCCAGGACCTCGTAGCCGTTCATCTTCGGCATCATGATGTCGAGCAGCACGAGATCGAACGGCTTGGCGTTCAATGCCTCCAGGGCCTGCTGGCCATCGTTGGCGGTGGTGACGTTCTTGTAGCCTTCGCGCGCCAGCCGGCGGGTGAGCGCAAACCGGTTGTCGTCGATGTCATCGACGACCAGCACGGCAGCGTCGAGCTTGTCGGCCATGACGCTCACGATGATGGCCCCGTCGCTACCAGGGCCGAAATCTTGTCGAGCAGGCGCTTGAGATCGATCGGCTTGGTGTCGAAATCGTCGCAGCCGGCCGCCCGCGCCTTCTCCTCATCGCCCGACATGGCATGCGCGGTCAGCGCGATGACCGGGATGTGGCGCGTCTCCGGCGCCGCCTTGATGCGGCGCGCGGCCTCCCAGCCGTCGACCACCGGCAGGCTCAAATCCATCAGTACGATGTCGGGCTGCTCGCGGGCGGCCGCCGCCACACCTTGCGCGCCGTCGAGCGCAATGACGACGGTATGCCCGGCCCGCGCCAGCCGGTTCTTCAGCATGTATATGTTGTCGTCGTTATCCTCGACGTAAAGAATCTTCATGCCCGTCTGGCCGCCTGCCGTTTAACGCATTTTCGCAGCTCGCCCGCCAACTGGCGCAGCATCTCGTCGCGCTCGCTTTTCTGGATGACGCGCTCGACGCCGCCGTTGAGCCGGCTGCGGTCTTCATCCGTCAAGTCCTTGGCGGTTATCACCACGATCGGGATATCCTGCCCGGCCAGCAACCCGCGCACCTGATCGAGAAACTCGAATCCGTCCATCTTTGGCATCATCAGATCGAGGATGATGGCATCCGGCCGCGCGGCGGCGAGCGCTTCGAGCGCGACCACGCCATTCTCCGCCTCGGTGACTTGCCAGCCGCTGGGTTCGAGCGCCAGGCGCACGCCGCGGCGCAGCACGTCGTCGTCGTCGATGAGAAGCACGTGCCCGCCGCTCGCCCCGCAGATATTCTCCAGGGTCTCGACGAGCTTGGCGCGGTCCACCGGCTTGACCAGGTAGTCGGCGGCGCCGAGCGCATAGCCGCGGTTCTTCTGGTCCACGATCGTCATCAGCACGACCGGAATGGCGGCGAGCGCGGGATCGCCCTTCATGGCGGCGAGCACCGTCCAGCCATCGAGGTCGGGCATCATGATGTCGAGCGTCACCGCGGCGGGACGCAGCTCGCGCGCCAGCCGCAGCGCCTCGTGGCCGTTCGCAGCGGTGACGACCGCGAACCCCGCCCGCTCCAGGTGCCGCGCCACCAGTTCGCGCACGGTCGGATCGTCGTCGGCGACGAGCACGAGCGGCTCGGCGCCGGGTTGCGCCGGTACCAGGCTTGGTTCCGCGGGTTCGGTCTGCTCGGTGCGCACCGTGCGCGGCAGGCGGATGGTGAAGGTCGAGCCCTCGCCCGGCTTGCTGTTGACGTCGATGTCGCCGCCCATCATGCGGCAGAAATGCCGGCTGATGGCGAGGCCCAGCCCGGTGCCGCCGTATTTGCGCGTGGTCGAGGCGTCGGCCTGGGAGAAATCCTTGAACAGCTTCGTCATCTGCTCGGCGTTCATGCCGATGCCGGTGTCGGAGACCGCGACCGTGATCCAGTCCGCGTCCGCGCGCTGCTCGCTTTGCGCCTTGATCGTGATGGTACCGCGCTCGGTGAATTTGCAGGCGTTGCTGGTGAGATTGAGCATCGCCTGACGCAGCCGCATCTGGTCGGCATGGACCTCGCCCAGGTCGCCGACGAGATCGATCGCGACGCGATTGCCGTTCTTGGCCGCCATCGGCTCGATGGTCTTGATCACGTCCTCGACCAGCGGCGCGAGCGGGAACGTATCGAGGTGCAGGTCCATCTTGCCCGCTTCGATCTTGGAAAGATCGAGAATGTCGTTGATCAGCGCCAGCAGATGGCGGCCGGCGCGCAGCACGCGGTCGAGCGGCTCGACCTCGTCCGGGCGATCGAGATCGCGGGCGTCTTCCAGCAGCATCTCGGTGACGCCGATGATGGCGTTGAGTGGCGTGCGCAGCTCGTGGCTCATGTTTGCGAGGAACTGCGACTTGTGCTGGCTCGCGACTTCGAGCTGGCGGCTCTTGTCCTGGATCTCGTCGAACAGCCGCACGTTCTCGATCGCGATCGCCGCCTGGTCGGCGAAGGTGGTGACCAGCTCGATCTGCTTGTCGCTGAACGGCCGTACTTCGAGCCGGGTCAGGGTCAGCACGCCGACCGGCACGCCCTCGCGCATCATCGGGACGCCCAGCATGGTGCGAAAGCCGCCGAGCCGCTGCGCCTGATCCCAATGATAATCGGGATCGGCCTGGACGTCGGGGATATGGATGACCTTGCCGTCCACCAGGGCACGGCCGGTGCCGGTATTGCGCGTGGTTTCGACCGGCTGGTCCCGCACGTAGTCCATGAACTCGGGCGAAAATCCGATCGCTACCGAGCGGTAGAAGTGATCGCCCCTGCGCTGCGTGATCGTGCCCTGATCGGCATCGCACAGCCGCACCGCCGAGCGCAGCAGCGTGTCGAGCACCGTCACGAGGTCGAAGGTCGAGCGGCTGATCACTTTGAGCACGTCGGCGGTGGCGGTCTGCTGCTCCAGCGCCTCGGAGAGCTCGCGCGTGCGCGCCTGCACGTCGTCGAACAGCCGCACGTTCTCGATCGCGATCACCGCCTGGTCGGCGAACGTCGTCAGCAACTCGACCTGCTTGTCGGTAAAGGGCCGGACCGCCCTTCGCTGCAAGGTGATCACGCCGATCGGTACCCCTTCGCGCAAGAGCGGGACACCCAATATCGTGCGAATTCTGCCAACCCTTGCGATATCGCCCATGTCATAGTCCGGATCGGCCAGGATGTCCTGGATTTGAACGGTCTTGGCTTCCAGCAGGGTGCGGCCGACGACAGAGCCCCGTCCCGTCGTAAAGGCGCGGCCTTCCATGAAGGCCTGGTACTCGGGCGTGTGACCGTAGCTCGCGGCGAAGCGAAAGCCATCGCCCTTGCGCCGGATGATGCCGGCCATATCGGCGTCGCAAAGCTGCGCGGCGGACTCGGTCAACGTATCGAGCACCGCTTGCAGGTCGAAGGTCGAGCGGCTGATCACCTTGAGCACGTCGGCGGTAGCGGTCTGCTGCTGCAGCGACTCGGACAGGTCGTCGGTGCGCTGGCGAAGCTCGTTCAGCAGCCGCGTATTCTCGATGGCGATGACCGCCTGGGCGGCGAAGCTCGTCAGGAGATCGACCTGCTTGCGGTCAAAAGGCCGGCCCTCCGTGCCGTAGATGACAAAGGCGCCGACCAGCTCGTTTTCCTTGAGCATAGGGACACCGACCGCGGACCGCGCGCCAGCGACGGAAACCAGGGCCGAACGGGCGTGAAACTCCTCGGCGGTGAGATCGGGAATGTGAACAACGCTCTTCGTTTTGACGATGCGTCCCATCACCGATTCGGCCGGAATGACCGGGTCGCGCCGCCGCAGTTCCTCGAACGCCGACGGAGCGTTGTGCATGGCGGCCATTCGAATTTCGCGCCCATCATAAAGCGCAAGGTTTCCGAACTTGGCTCCGCAGATACGCACCGCGTTTTTCAGCATCGCATCGAAAACCGGCTCCAGGTCGCCCGGCGAGCTGGAAATGACGCGCAGCACCTCGGCCGTGGCCGTCTGCTGCTCCAGCGATTCGGTCAGTTCGCGCGTGCGCGCCTGCACCTCGTCGAACAGCCGCACGTTCTCGATCGCGATCACCGCCTGGTCGGCGAAAGTGGTCGCAAGCTCGATCTGCTTGTCGGCGAACGGATCCATCTTGCTGCGTTGCAGAAGCAGGACACCAATGGGCGATCCTTCGCGCAGCAGCGGCACGCCGAGCAGCGTCCGCGTATTGCCCGACCGGGACCTACTGGCGAGTTCCGAGTCCTGATCGGCTTGCGTGTCAGCGATATGTACGGCCTTGCATTCGAGCGCGACCCGGCCGGCGATCGACCCATCCCCCGGCTTGAGCGGCTCATGTTCCATACGCGCCTTATGTTCGGGGAGGAATCCGAAGCTGGCGACGTTGTGATAGAGTCCGTTCTTCAGCAGGCGGATCGCCGACCGGTCCGCACGGCACAGGCGCGTCGCCGATTCGGTCAACGTATCGAGCACGGTTTGCAGATCGAAGGTCGAGCGGCTGATCACCTTGAGCACGTCGGCGGTGGCGGTCTGCTGCTGCAGCGACTCGCGCAGCTCGCTGAGCAGCCGCGTATTCTCGATGGCGATGACGGCTTGCGCGGCGAAATTCTGCACTAGCTCGACTTGCTTGTCGGTGAACTGCCGCACTTCCTGACGGTAGATGGCGAAGGCGCCGATCACCTCGCCTTCCTTAAGCATAGGAACAACAAGGAGAGTTCGGAAGCCTCCAAGATTGACGGCTGCCACAAAGACAGGTTCACCCTCGACATAGGCTGGTTCCAAGGTGACATCAACAATGTGAACCGTTTGTCGGGTTTCCAGAGTGCGAGCAAAGGCGGTCTTCGGTCCCGGCCGCTGCGGTCCGCGTTGCCAGAACTCAGCAAATTTCGGAGGCACGTTGAGCATTGCGGTTGCACGAACGGCGCCTTCCTCGAAGCGAAACAGCATTCCAAAATTTGCCTCGCAGATGCGAGTTGCGTTTTCCAGCATCGCGGTGAATACTGGTGCCAGTTCGCCCGGCGAGCTTGAGATGACCTGCAGCACCTCGGAGGTGGCGGTCTGCCGATGCAACGACTCGCGCAGTTCGCTGAGCAGCCGCGTATTCTCGATCGCGATGACGGCTTGCGCGGCGAAATTGCTCACCAGCTCGATCTGCTTGTCGGTGAATGGGCGCACCTCCTGCCGGTAGATGACGATGGCGCCGACCAGCTTGTTCTCCTTGAGCATCGGAACCGCGATATACGAGCGCGCGCCGCCCAGCCTGACGGCCGGGTTCTGGGTGCTTTCGGATGAGAAATCGGCGATATGGACCGCCTGCTTGGTGCGCAAGACACGGCCCAGGCCGCCTTCGGCGGATGGCTGAAACGCACCGCGTCGCAGGTCGAATTCCGCAAGCGCAGACGGCACGCCGAGATGCGCGACCACGCGAACGGCATCGCCCTCGCACTGGAACATCTGGCCGAACGTCGCTCCGCACATCGTCACCGAATTTTGCAGCATCGCGTCGAAAACCGGCTTCAATTCGCCGGGCGAGCTGGAGATGACGCGCAGGACTTCCGAGGTGGCGGTCTGCTGCTCCAGCGCCTCGGAAAGGTCGTCGGTGCGCTGGCGCAATTCGCTGAGCAGGCGCGCGTTCTCGATCGCGATCACGGCCTGGGCGGCGAAATTGCTCACCAGCTCGATCTGCTTGTCGGTGAACGGCCGCACCTCCTGGCGATAGATGGCGAAGATGCCGATCACCTCGTCTTCCTTGATCATCGGGACATTCAGCAGCGAGCGGAAGCCGCCTAGCTCGACGGCACTCACGAAGACGGGTTCGCCCTCGGCATAGGCTCCTTCCGCCTTAACATCGGCGATGTGAACCGGCTTTCGCGTCTCTCGGGTGCGCGTGAAGGCGGCTTTCGGACCTGGTCGCTGCGGCCCCCGTTGCCACCACTCCGCAAATGCCGGCGGCGCGTTAAGCATCGCGACTGCGCGCATCGCGCCGCCCTCGAAGCGAAACAGCATCCCAAAATTGGCCTCGCAGATGCGTACGGCGTTCGCCAGCACAGCCTGGAACACCGGCTCCAGCTCACCGGGTGAGCTGGAGATGACGCCGAGCACCTCCGAGGTGGCGGTCTGCTGCTCCAGCGCCTCGGACAGGTCGCCGGTGCGCTGGCGCAACTCGCTGAGCAGGCGCGTGTTCTCGATGGCGATGACCGCCTGGGCCGCGAAGTTGTTCACCAGCTCGATCTGCTTGCCGGTAAACGGCCTCACCTCCTGGCGATAAATGCCTATCACTCCGATGAGCGCGCCATCCTTGAGCATCGGAACGTCGATAAGGCTTCTGGCTCCGGCATCGTCGGCGATGACGCGAGCGGCCTGGTCTCCTGCGAGATAGGCTTCGTCCTGTCGAAGGTCGACGATGTGTTCGACTTGCCTGGTTTTGGCGACGCGGCGCAGTGGATTGATCTCCGCGGGGTAGAACACCGGTTGATGCCGCCTCGCCTCAGCGAACTGCGGCGGCGCGTTGTGAAGCGCCACCGCACGGTAAGCACTCCCCTCGCACAGCGTCAGCACGCCAAAATTGGCAGCGCAGATGCGAGTCGCATTTTCCAGCACCGCGTTGAACACCGGCTCCAGCTCGCCGGGGGAACTTGAGATGACGCGCAGCACATCGGAGGTCGCGGTCTGTTGCTCCAACGACTCGCGCAGTTCGCGGAGCAGGCGCGTATTCTCGATCGCGATCACGGCCTGGGCGGCGAAATTCGTCACCAGATCGATCTGCTTGTCGGTGAACGGGCGCACCTCCTGGCGGCAAATCACGATCGCGCCGACGAGGTCATCGTCCTTGAGCATCGGCACGGCGAGGACGGTCCGGTATCGGGCGAGTTCGGCGCCGGCGACCACGAACGGGTCGCCCGCAAGGTAGGACGGTATCTTCGTGATATCGGCGATATGGACCACACGTTTGCTGCGGGATACCCCCCCGAGGGGCGTGTCAGGCGGCGGCCGTAGCAGTCCCTCGCATGTTCGTGCCTCGACGTAGGCGGACGGAGCGTGGTGGGCGCCAGCCATGCGGAAGCCGTCCCCTTCGCGGAGGTAGAGGTCGCCAAGGGTGGCCTCGCAGATGCGCGTGGCATTGGCGAGCATGGCCTGAAACACCGGCTCCAGCTCGCCGGGTGAGCTGGAGATGACCCGCAGCACTTCGGAGGTCGCGGTCTGCCGCTCCAGCGCCTCGCGCGTTTCGTTGAACAGCCGTACGTTCTGAATCGCGATCACCGCCTGGTCGGCGAAGGTCCTGAGGAGTTGCACCTGCGGGTCGGCGAAGCGGCCCGGCTGCCGGCGCGCGACGAAGATCGCCCCGATGACTTGCCCATCGCGGATCATCGGCACGCCCAGGCAGCCCCGATAGCCGCTGGTCCGGGCGGTCTCCTTGTTTTGGTATAGCGCATCCCCGAGCACGTCCGGGACATGGCAAACGGCAGAGGTCCGGATCGCGCGGGCCGTGACCGTCTCGTCGTCGAGCCGCATCGGAAACGCCTGCCGGACGGCCTCGACCCCTTCGTCGGTCACGCCGTTGATAGAGGCCAGCCGGATGACGTCGCCGTCCACCATCGAGACTACGCTGATCTCCGCGCCGCACAGTTTCTCCGCCCGCTCCCCGATCGTTTCGAACACCGGACGAATATCCGTCGGCGAGCTCGAGATCACGCTCAGCACCTCGGAGGTCGCGGTCTGCTGCGCCAGCGCCTCGCGCAACTCGCTCAGCAACCGCGTATTCTCGATCGCGATCACCGCCTGGTCGGCGAACGTGGTGACCAATTCGATTTGTTTTTCGGCAAACGGCTGAGGCTCGGTCTTGCCGACGAAGATCACCCCGACGACGCTGCCCTTGTGCAATAGCGGGACGCCCAGCGCAGCCCGGTATCCGCCAATCTTTTGAGCCTCGCTCCAGGTGTAGTCCGGGTCGGCCAGCACGTCAGAAACGTGGACCGCTCTGGCTTCCGCCGCGGTGCGTCCGGTGACGCTGCCCCTGTCCATCGGAGCGGGCCTCGTCCTGAAGTAATCCTCGACCCGCGCATGCACCTCGCTTTCTTGGCCGAAGCCGGCCGCCCAGCGAAGAAACTCGCCTTCGCGCTGGAACAGCCAGGTGAGATCGGCGTCGCAAAGCCTTGTTGCCGACTCGACCAGCGTATCAAGCACCGTCTGCAGATCGAACGTCGAGCGGCTGATGACCTTGAGCACGTCGGCGGTGGCGGTCTGCTGCCGCAGCGATTCGGACAAATCGTCCGTCCGCTCGCGCAACTCGCTGAGCAGGCGCGTATTCTCGATGGCGATGACGGCCTGCGCGGCGAAGTTCGTCAGCAGCTCGATCTGCTTGTCGGTGAACGGCCGCACATCCTGGCGATAGATCGAGATTGCACCGACGACCTCGTTGTCCTTGAGCATCGGCACGCACACGACGGTGCGGGCGCCGGCGAGCTCGAGGAAACTTTCGCGCCGCAACGGATCATTCTGGTAGGCCGGCTCGGCACGGACATCGGATATCTGAACCATCTGCCTGGTCGAGACGACCCGCCCAATCGCAGTTCCCGGACTGGGACGGAGCATCGGATTGAGCCGCCGCTGTTCGGCAAACTCGGGCGGTGCGCCAAAGAGCGCAACCGTGCGAAACACATCGCCTTCGGATCGATACAGCAGGCCGAACTCCGCCCCGCAAATTCGCGTCGCGTTCGCCAGCATGGCATCGAACACGGGCTGCAATTCGCCCGGCGAACTGCTGATGACCTGCAACACGTCCGATGTCGCCGTCTGCTGCTGCAGCGATTCGGAAAGCTCGCGCGTGCGCTCTTGCTCGGCCTCGAACAGGCGCACGTTCTCGATCGCGATCGCCGCCTGCTCGGCGAAGGTGGTCACCAGTTCGATCTGGCGGTCGGTATACGGCTGCACGACATGGCGGGTCAGCACGATGACGCCGATCGCCGTCCCGTCGCGCAGCAACGGGACGCCGAGGATCGTGCGATAGCCGTGACGGTCGCCGGCCGAACTCAGGGTATAGTCGGGATCGGTCAGGATGTCCGGTATATGAATCGTGCGCCGCTCCAGGGCGGCGCGCCCCCCGGCCGAGCCTCGGTCCGGCGCGAGCGGATTGTCCCGCAAAAACCTGAGGCGCTCCGGGTCGGCGTCCTTGGCGGCAGCCAAGTGATAACGGCCGTTGTGGAGGCGCGAGATGTAGGCGTGCTCGGAATGACAGAGCCGTTGCGCGGTCTCGGCGATGGTGTCGAGGACAGGCTGCACATCCGACGGCGAGCGGGAGATCACATTGAGCACGGCACTGATCGCGGTCTGATACTCCAGTGATTCCTGCAGCTCGCGCGTACGCTGCTGCTCGGCCTCGAACAGCCGCGCGTTCTCGATCGCGATCACCGCCTGATCGGCGAAGGTCTGCACGAGGGCGATCTGTGCGGCGGTAAACGGCTTCACGACTCGCCGCCCGCAACCGACGACCCCTATCGGTTTTCCTTCCTGAAGTATGGGAATGGCGAGGAAGGTCCGATATTTGAGAACGCTCTGGAGCACTTCGCGCGTGTGCGGGTCGTAGTCGAACTCCGCCAGGACGTCCTCGCAATGCACCACGCGGCTGTCCACGAAAGCGCGGCCCATGACGTAGTTGCGTGCCGGCAGCCGCGGGAAGAGACTGCCGAACAGCGCCCTCTCCTCCGCCGACAGATTGTTCATGGCCACAAGGTGAAGCAGCCCGCCTTCCGGCCGCGCGACCGCGCTGAATTCCGCCTGGCATAACTGGGCCGCGTTCGCGACGATGGCTTCGAATACGGGCTGCACGTCGGCCGGCGAAATAGAAATGACGCGCAGTATCTCCGACGTCGCCCGCTGCTGTTCCAGCCTTTCGGACAGGTCGCGTGCGCAGTCGTCGAGCTTGCGTCTGAGCTCGGCGTACAACTCCTCGCCCGCACCGCCCAGGTGCCCGGACTGGTCGGCCGGTCGCTCGGAGCCGGCACTGGTCCGCTGCGCGCTCATCAGTGGCCCGTCTGCTGCTCGACCTTGACCGGCATGGAAATGGAGAAGGTCGAGCCCTCGCCGAGCTTGGAATCGACCCAGATGCGGCCGCCGTGCATCTCGACGATGCGCTTGGCGATGGCGAGGCCGAGCCCGGTGCCACCCTTCTTCTTGGTGGCCGAGCTGTCGACCTGCTGGAACTCCTCGAAGATCCTGGCGCGATCGGCCTCGGGGATGCCCGGCCCGGTGTCGTGCACCGCGATCGTCAGCGACCCGTTGGAGGCGGAGGCGCGCACCGCCACCTCGCCGGTGTCGGTGAACTTGATCGCATTGCCCACCAGATTGAGCAGGACCTGCGCCAGCCGCCGCTCGTCGCCGCGTGCCGGCGGTAGGTCAGGCGGCACTTCGGACTTCAAAGCGAGCTTCTTCTCGGTGGCGAGCGCCTCGACCGCGGTGATGACGGTGTAGACCATGTCGCTGACCGAATACTCGCTCAGCGACAGCGTGAGCTGCCCGGCTTCGATCTTGGAGAGGTCGAGCACGTCGTTGATCAGCCCGAGCAGATGCTTGCCGTTCCGCTGCACGCGATCGAGCACGCCGCGCATCTTATCCGGCACACCGCCGTAGATATCGTCGAGAATAAGCTCGGTATAGCCGAGGATGGCATTGAGCGGCGTGCGCAGCTCGTGGCTCATGTTGGCGAGGAATTGCGACTTGTGCTGGCTGGCGACTTCGAGCTGCTTGCTCTTCTCGCCGATCTCGGTGAACAGGCGCGCGTTCTGGATCGCCAGCACCGATTGCGCGCCGAAGGTCTGCAACAGTTCGATGGTGCTCTTGGAGAATTCGCCCGGCGCCTTGCGGCGCACCACCAGCGCGCCGACGACTTCGCCCGAATGCAGCAGCGGGACCAGCAGGCGCGCGCGGTAGCCGGCGCTCAGCATCACCACGTTCGCCGGATTCGTCGGCTCGCCGTGGATGTCGGCGCTCTGGGTAGGCTCCCCGGCCCGGGTTGCCTGGTTGACCGCATCCGAAATGCCGATATGCAGCCCCTTCACGGCGGCGATCAGTTCGTCGCTCATGCCGTAGTTGGCGCTCATGCGGAATTCGTTGGCGCGTTCGTCGAACACATAGATCGTGCCGGCCTCGGTGCCGGCGAGCTGCGTCGCCTTGGCGACGATGGTGTCGAGCACGGTCTGCAAGTCGAGCGTGGAGTTGACGGCCTGGCAGACCTCGCCGAGCGCACGCAGCTCCCCGACCGATTGCGCCAGCTCGCGGGTGCGATCCTCGACCTTCTGCTCGAGGCCGGCGTACGATTCCTGCAGCTTGCCGGCCATGTCGTTGAACTGGTCGGCGAGCCCTTCGAGCTCGTCGCCGGTCTTGATCGAGATGCGCTGGGACAGATCGCCCGCGCCGATGCGCGCGGCGCCCGCCCGCAGGCACTGGATCGGCACCACCATCCGGCGCGCCAGAAAGAGGCCGGAGAAGATGCCGAGCGTCAGCCCGATCAGCAGCAGCAGGCCCGAGCGCTTGATCGATTCGTAGAGCGGACCGTAGGCTTCCTCGGTCGGCAGTTCGACGAACACGATCCAGCCCGGCGCCGAGACCGCCGCCGTAGGCGGTCAGCACCTTGCGGCCGCGGATGTCCTCCGCCTCCTGCACCTCCTCTTTCTCGCCCTCGCTGGAGGCACGCGCCGCCCGCACCTGCGGCAGCCGCGTCATGTCGGTGTTGCGCAGCACCAGGCTGATGTCGGGATGCGCGATCAGCCGGCCCTGCGCGTCGACCACATAGGCCTGCCCGTGCTCGCCGACCTTGATGCGCGAGACCACTTCCCAGATCAGCTTGAGATTGACCTCGGCCACGCTCACGCCGGCATCGCGCCGGGTGCCGGCGAGCGAGAGCGTCATGTAGGGCTCGGACTCGCGGCGGAAATAGACCGGGCCGTAGTAGACCTTCTTGGCCACGGCCTCGGCGAATTTCGGATCGCTGGAGAAGTCGGCCTTGCTCGCCACCACGTCCATGGCGAGCCGCGACACCTTGAGCTGCTCGCGGCCGGAGGCGTCGAGCTGGGACAGTTCGGTGATGGCCGGCACCTGGCGCAGCAGGCGCAAGCCGTCGAAACGCCGCGCCTCGATCGTGCCCGCCGACCACGGCAGCTGGGTGGTCCAGCCGACTTGGCTCTCGATCCCCTCGATGAACTGGTCGATTTCCTTCGCGGCCGCGGCCGCCTGCTCGCGCTGGATGCGGATCAGCGAGGCCTTGTGCTCCCGATAGGAGAACACGACTTCGAACGCGCCGTTGGTGACCAGCGCGACGATCACACGACCGCGATGAAGAGCGCGACGTATTTGCGGAACAGCGGCCCGCTGATCTGCCGCCAGCCGACCTTCTCAACGGCCTGCGTCCCGGTATCGCCGAGAGGAGCCCTCATCCAGTCACCTTCGCGCCCCTGCCAGCCTGCAATCGCGCTGCCTCATACCATCTCCCGGTCGAGGCCGATCTGTTCATTGGTGCTAGGATAGCACGCCCGAGGCACGGGAAGCAGCGGGATTCCAGCGAAAGGCCATGGGCTTGGCCCTTCCCGGCCCGGTTCGGCGGGCCGCACCGGGCCGCCACGTGGCGACCTCGCCTACCGGCCGCCTGCCATGCTGGCGGCCCTGCAAAACCGACGGATCGAGCCGATGCAACCCAACCGCCGCTTAGTTCGCGAGGCCATCGCCCGGGCACCGATCCGGGCGCCCGCCATGGCGCTCGCCCTCATCGCCGCGACCGTGTCCGCGCTGCCCGAGCCGGCGTCCCCGGCGCCGGCGGCGCAGGCGCGCAAGATGTCCTACCACGAGGCCCGCCGCGGCCTGTTCGCGCTGTCGAAGTTTCCCACCGCGCCCATCGTCATGCTCGGCGATTCGCTCACCGAGGCCGCGCCCTGGAGCGACCTGACCGGGTGCCGCCCGATCGCCAATCGCGGAATCGGAGGCGACACCACGGCCCGCATCCTCGCCCGCCTGGACGACGTGCTTGCCATGCAGCCGCGCGCGGTCTTCCTCATGGCCGGGGTGAACGACATCTCGCTGCGTGTTCCGAGCGAGACGACCGCCAAGAACTTCGCGGCCATTCTCGACCGCCTCAATGCCGCCAAGGTGCAGACCTTCGTGCACTACGTTCTTCCGGTCGCCGCGGGTCAGCGCCGCAAGTCCATGAACGACGAGATCTCCGCCTTGAACGCGACCATCGCCCGGCTGATCGCCAACCGTCCCGACACCACGGCCGTCGATCTGCGGCCGCTCGTTCGCGGCCCAGGCGGCGCGTTGCGCGAGGAACTGGCGTGGGACGGCCTGCACCTCAGCGCGCAGGGCTACGAACTCTGGCGCGACGCCATAGCCGCCGAGATCGCGAAATATTGCACGCCCTAGAACGAGCTGCGTGCCCGTTTACTCGATCACGATCTCGCCCACCATGCCGTGGTCGGCATGGCTCCGGCCGTCCGCGCCTACGATGCCGCAGCGCAGATCGGTGACGCGGCCGGTCGCCACCGGCACGAACCACCATTCGGCGACGGCGCCCGGATAGACCTCGATCTCGCGGATCGCGCCCTTGAATTCGGCGAGCGTCGTCGGCTTGCCGTCGCGCATCTGCACGACCTGGACCTTGCGGGTATAGATGAGCTGCGTGAAGGCGTGCGAGGTGAAATAATGCGGGTCGCTGCTCGGGTTTCGGAGCACGAGCTTGTAGAGCTTACCGGTCTCGAAGCGCAGCTTGTTGGGCATGAAAGCGTGCTGCCCCGGCTTGCCAAGCTCGACCACGACTTCGATCGGGTTCTGACGTGACAGGTCGCCGGTGGCGCTCGCACCGACGTTGCAGACCGCAAGCGCCAGCGCCGCGGCCACGAGGCGGAATGCTCCTGCAGCCATGGCCTTTGCCCTCCCTGATATGGACCGCGCCCAGGGACTTTACTGCAACTAAGAATGACTTGCAATCTCTTGAGCTCAGCCCGGGCGCGGCTGGACTTGCGTTGGCGAATCGGGCCGCCTGATCGCCTCACAGGGAGGCCGCAGCCCATGAGCGACCAGAACTGCTGCGCTTCGCGACACCCCCACCCCAGCCGCCGCGCTGTGATCGCGGCCTTTGCCTGCGCGGCGGTCGCGCCGGCCGCCGCCTTCGCACAGCGCGGCGCGCCCTCCCCGGCGGCCGACGAGCGCTTCATGCGCATCGCCATCGAGGAAGCGCGGCAGGCCGACTACCCGTTCGGCGCCGTGATCGTGCGCGACGGCGCGATCATCGCGCGCGGACGCAATCTCGGCCGCACCGATAGCGACCCGACCGCGCACGGCGAGATGGTGGCGATCAGGCGCGCGCTCGCCGAACACGGCCCCGCCGCGCTGCGCGGGGCGACGCTCTACACCTCGGGCGAACCGTGCGCGATGTGCATGGGCGCGATCCTGTGGTGCCATTTCGGCCGGCTGGTCTATGCCGCCTCGCTGGCGCAACTCGCCACCCGCATCGACCAGATCATGCTGACGAGCGCGGAGATCGCAGCCAAGGCCACGTTCGCTCCGATCGAGATCACCGGCGGCGTGCTGGCGGACGACGCCATGGCGCTGTTCGCGAAGTAGCGCATGATCCCGAAAAGTGGAAACCGGTTTTCGGGGAGGATCATGCGCAAAAGGCCAAAGCACCCGCGCCGCGCAGGGAGACCGCCATGCTCGCGATCCGCGCCGCCAAGGTGATGATGGTCGCGGCGATCGCGCTATTCGCGAGCATCGTCGCGTTCGGCAATGTGACCGACTATGGCACCAATCTCGCGTTCGTGCAGCACGTGCTGGCGATGGACACGATCTTCGCGTTCTCCACCATCAAGTGGCGCGCGATCACCGATCCCACGCTGCAGCACGCGGCCTATGCCGCCATCATCGCGGCCGAAGCCGTCACCGCGCTGCTGTGCTGGATCGGCGCGTTCCGGCTTCTGCGCAACATCCGCGCCGGCGCGGGCGCCTTCAACCGCGCCAAGACCTTCGCGGTGTGGGGCCTGACGCTCGGATTTCTCCTCTGGCAGGTCGGCTTCATGACCATCGCCGGCGAGTGGTTCGGCATGTGGCAGTCGCAGCAGTGGAACGGTGTGCCGAGCGCGTTCCGCTTCGTGATGGTGATCCTCGCCGTGCTGATCTTCGTGGCGCTGCCGGACCAGGATGATCCGCAACCGGCGCAGGCCAAAGAACGGTAATTTGCGCCCCGCAGGGCTTTTCTAACCATACATGCGATTGTCGACTTTTCGTGCAGTTGCCTAATCTTACTGCATCACAAAATTCTATGTCGCGAGTGTCTTGTCATGGGGGCTGAGCAGCATGGGCATCGCGGCAGAGTTCTGACCAGAGCGGCAATCAGGCGGCGGCGCATGGTTGCGATCGAATTTGGGATGTGACGTTCGGGCCGCAGCGGCGGAGCCGCGGGGTCGATAACCCTCGGATAAGGCAACCGCCGGGAAGAGCCTGGTGGAACGAGGTCTTGAGGGGGGAATCGTCTCCCGCTCGGAGATCAGGAAGCCGTAGGCCGCGATGCACAGCGTGGCGTGGTGATGAAAGCCACGCCAGCCGCGCCCCTCGAAATGCCCGAGCCCGACCTCCTGCTTGAGTTCCTGATAATCGCGCTCGATGCGCCAGCGCAGCTTCGCGCGATCGACCAGGCGATCGAAGGCGATGTCGTTGGGGAGCGTCGAAAGCCAGTATTTGGCCGGCTCGACCTCGTTCTTCGGCCATTCAATCAGCAGCCATTCCGGCGGCCGTGGAACAGCGCGCTGATCATCGCGATGGGCGACGCGAATGCGCACGCGCGCAAAGCGCGAGACGAGCGGCTCGGCCATGCCTTCGCGCCATTCGATTGTGCGCCAGGCGCGCTTGGACAGGCCAAGCGCCAGTTCCTTGACCGAGACCGGCTGGTGTCTGGCATCGCGACGCAGCCGCGTCGTGGGCCGTCCACGGCCCGACCACCGCTTCGGCGACAGCGGCGCCGTGCCAGGCGCCCACACCGTGGTGGTCGACAGAATGCCCGCCACATAGGTCAAGTCCAGCGCCGTGATGTCAGCGCGCAACTCGCTGTTGTTGCCGTAGCCGGCGTCGAGCAGAACCACCCCGCGCGGCAGGCCGGCGGAACACGCCCAGCGCAGTTGCTCAAGTGCAATCTCCGGCTTGGTCGCAAACGCAATGTGCTCCGGCACCCCCGTCTTGTGCCGCCGCGCACGGTCGGCCGCCCACTCTTGCGGCAGATAGAGCCGATAAGCCACCGGCAGGCTGGCGTGGCGGCCGGCCAGCGAAAGCGACACCGCCACCTGGCAATTGTCCTGCTTGCCAAGCTGCCCGCAGTATTGCCGCGCCACTCCGACAGAGTGCCGGCCCTGTTTAGGAAACCCGGTGTCGTCGATGATCCACGCCTCGATCGGCCCCTGCCGCTCGATCGCCGGCAAAACCAGTTCGCGCACCTTGGTCAACACCCGCTCATCCGACCAGCCGCCCTCGCCGACAAAATGCAACAGCGACTGGTGCTGTGCCGCGGTTCGTGCCGGCCCCGTCACCGCCGCCATCGGCTCCACGCTCTTGCGCTCGCACGGCAGCATCAGCCCCGTGCAATAATCGCGCAGCGGACCGATCCGATCCTTGTGACCGATCACACTCGCAAGCCCAACGACGTAGGCCGCAAACCGCGATTCACTGCGGCTTACTCCGCCCAGACCCATCAGCAGCCTCCTCTGGCTGAAGCATGAATCCAAGCGAATAACTGATTCTCAATGGCAATCGCCCGCGACTTTCTGACTCAGTAAGACTAATGCGTGCACGTCGCGCGGCATAGCGGCACGCGGCCGCTGCCAACTTTCCAGGCGATTGCCGAACGAAGCTGGCAAGAATGTTCTCAATGTCATCGCCGGCGAGCCGCGCGCGAGTCCAGTGGCCGTCATTGTGACAATCGCGAAGCATTCGGGGGGACGGACCTGACGCGTGCGCGCCGCTGGGATTTTCGACTCCTTAATTCTGCTCGGCCAAAAACGCTGCCGGAACCAATGGGGGGCAGCGCATGTCGTCGGCGGGCGAGGATACGATCGGGCAGTACGAACGCCGCGCGCCGGCAAGACGGCCGGCCGCGCCGATGCGCTCGCTCAAGGCTATGCTCGACCGCGTGTTCGCGAAGCGCGAACGCATGCTCGACAAGGTCCTGGGCAACATCTCGCAGGGCGTGTGCATGTTCGACGCCGCCGGACGCCTGCTCGTGTGCAACGAGCGCTATCTGCAGATGTACAATCTGTCGCCCGAGGTGGTGCGGCCGGGCTGCACGCTGCGCGATCTCATCGACCACCGCAAGGCCGCCGGCCTGCTGCATGACGACCCCGACGACTATTTCCGCAAGATCGTCGAGTACAATTCGCAGGCCAAGACCCTGGCGTACGTGGCCGACCTGCCCGACGGCCGCAGCGTCGAGATGGTCAACCGGCCGCTGCCCGAGGGCGGGTGGGTCGTCACCCACGAGGACATCACCGAAAGCCGGCGCGTGTCCGACGATGCGCGCCAGGCCCATGCCCGGCTGCGCGACGCCATCGACATCCTGCCGCAGGGCTCGTCTTTCTCGACGCCGAAGGCCGCTACATCCTCTGGAACCAGCAATATGCCGATATCTACAAGCGCAGCGCCGACCTGTTCAAGCCCGGCGCGCGGCTCGCAGGACACGCTGCGGATCGGCGTCGAGCGCGGCGACTATCCGGAGGCCGTCGGCCGCGAGGAGGAATGGATCGCCGAGCGGCTGGCCAAGCTGTACAACCCGAGCGGCCGCCACGAGCAGATCCTCTCCGACGGCCGCTGCATCCTGATCGAGGAGCGCCGCACCAGCGACGGCGGCATCATCGGCCTGCGCGTCGACATCACCGAAATGAAGCAGCGCGAGGCCTCGTTCCGGCTGCTGTTCGACGGCAATCCGGTGCCGATGTTCGTCTACGGCCGCGACGATCAGCGCATCCTCGCCGTCAACGAGGCGGCGGTGGAGCACTACGGCTATACGCGCGCGCAGTTCCTGCTCGATGACGCTGCGCCACATCCACGACTGCGACTCCTACGACGAGCTCGGCGCACCTGGGCGGCGCGCTGTCCGAGGAGCACGCCGGACGCACCTGGAACCACCTCAAGGCCGACGGCGACGTTGATCGACGTCGCGATCTTCGCGCGCGCGCTGACGCTACGAGAGCGTGCCGGCGGTGCTGATCGCCGCCGTCGACATCACCGAGCGCAAGCGCGCCGAGGCGCGCGTCGCGCACATGGCGCATCACGACGCGCTCACCGGGCTGCCGAACCGCGTGCTGCTGCGCCAGCGCATGGAGGAGATGCTCGTCCGCATGCGCCGCACCGGCAGCGAGCGTGGCCACGCTCTGCATCGATCTCGACAACTTCAAGTCGGTCAACGACACGCTCGGCCATCCGTGCGGCGACCTGCTGCTGCAGACGCGTGGCGGAACGCCTCCGCGCGCGTGCTGCGCGAGGACGACATCGTCGCGCGGCTCGGCGGCGACGAGTTCGCCATCCTGCAGACCGACGTCGCCGAGCCGGCGGAGGTCAGCGGCGCTGGCGCGCCGGCTGCTGGCCGCGATCGGCGAGCCGTTCGAGATCGATGGGCCATCAGGTGCTGATCGGCGCCAGCATCGGCGTCGCGCTCGCGCCGGGCGACGGCGAGGACGCCGACAGGCTGCTCAAGAACGCCGACATCGCGCTCTACCGCGCCAAGGCCGACGGCAAGGGCGCGTTCCGCTTCTTCGAGGCGGAGATGGACGCGCGCGCGCAGGCGCGCCGGCGGCTGGAAATGGACCTGCGCGCGGCCATGCTGGCCGGGGCGCTGGAGGTCCACTATCAGCCGCTGGTCGATCTCGCGACCGGCGAGGTCACCGGGTTCGAGGCGCTGGTGCGCTGGCCGCATCCGGAGCGCGGCTTCATCCCGCCGTCGGAGTTCATTCCGGTCGCGGAGGAAACCGGCCTGATCGCGCCGCTCGGCGCCTTTGTCCTGAACCAGGCCTGCGCCGACGCCGCGAAATGGCCGGCGCCGGTCAAGCTCGCGGTCAATCTGTCGCCGCTGCAGTTCCGCACCGGCAACCTGTTCGTGGCGGTCAAGCAGGCGCTCGAGCAGACGCGGGCTGCCGCCGACGCGGCTCGAGCTCGAAATCACCGAGACGCTGCTGCTGGAGAAGGCCGACCACGTGCTCGCCACGCTGCATGCGCTGCGCGCGCTCGGCGTGCGCATCTCGATGGACGATTTCGGCACCGGCTATTCGTCGCTCAGCTACCTGCGCAGCTTTCCGTTCGACAAGATCAAGATCGACCGTTCGTTCGTGCGCGACCTCGGCGCCAACACCGACTCGCAGGCGATCGTGCGCGCGATCCTGTCGCTCGGACCGAGCCTCGGCATCACCATCACCGCGGAGGGCGATCGAGACCGAGAGCGACCTCGCCTGCCTGAAGGCGGAAGGCTGCCACGAGGGCCAGGGCTATCTGTTCAGCAAGGCCAAGCCGCAGGCGGACATACTGGAACTCCTGGCCCGGCAGGCGCAGGACGCGGCCTAGCATCGCAGCGCCGCAGCGCTGCTTGCCAGGTGGCGCAAAAGGGATATATCGGCGGCTTCCGCGGAGCCGCCTATGCTCGACTATTTCAGGGACAATACCGGCCAGATCTTCGACGGCCTGCTGTTCGGCCTCGGCGTGCTTGCGGTCTATCTGGGCGCCGTCTTCACCGGGGCGCTGATCCGCTCGCTCGGCGGCGCCGGCAGCCGGGGATTGACCATGGCCGGCCGCTACGTCGCCGGCTGGTTCGACTACCTGCGCGGCGACGACCGCAACACGATCAACGTCACCCTCAACATGATCGTGGACAACCACCTCAAGATCGACACGTTAGTGGCCGACCGCCGCATCTGGTACGTCTGGCCCAATCCCTACCGCGTGCAGATGATCCGCCGCGCCGCCAAGCGCACGACCTACGACAACCCGCTGGTGCAGTTCCCGGACGAGCCGGCCGAGCCGTCGTCGCGGCGCAGGAAGCTGTCGCGCCGCTGCCGCGACGCCATCCACAACATGCTGGCGAGCGTGCGCGTCGTCCAAAACGGGCGCATGCAGCGCGTCCGGCTGATGAAGGAGGACGACTACCGGGCGGCCTACGGCCCCTTGATCAGCCTGGTGAGCGAGAAGAGCACCAACGACAACGCCATCGATCTCGCGCTCGGCCGGCCGATGGAGGAATACCGCTTCGTCATCGCGCTGACCTTCGAGCGGCTGAACAACCGGCGCGCCCGGCACCTGCGCGCGATGGTGATGTGGGAGGACGCGCTGTTCAAGCTGCCGGCCGAGTGCCCGCGGGTCGATTTCGAGGAGCACAAGACCCGCTTCCGCACCCTGCAGGCGATCGCGGCGCAATACCGCACGCACCCCGAACGCTTCGGCATCGTGAAAATCTGGCGCCCGAAGGAGCTCAGGAGCGAGCCGCGCCGGCAGGACCTGTTCTTCCCGGAGCGAAAGCAGGCGGCGGAGTAAACCCTATTTGATCAGGCGCTGTTCTTTCGAAGGGCAGAGACATACATGCCGACGATTGCCTATTTTCTCGGCATTGCCGTGCGGATGTTCTACAATGACCATGCTCCGCCGCATTTTCACGTTCGATATCAAGGATTTCGCGCTCGAATTCTGATTTCCGATGGTGAAGTGATAGATGGGAGGCTGCCGGTCAGGGTGTCACGGCTGGTCAAAGAATGGACCGCCTTGCGGCGCGAAGCGTTGATGCGAAACTGGTACGCGGCTCGCGCCGAGGGCCGTCTTGAATACATTGCAGGTCTTGAGGACGACGATGATTGACGTGATTGGTGTCAAGCGATCTTGGCGAATACCGCCTGGAGATTGCATTCTCCGACGGCAACCGTGGGGACGCGGGATTTCTCGGACATCAAGGCGCGCACGGGCGAGATGGTGACGCCGCTGAAGGACCCGGCCTATTTCGCACGCGTATTCATCGATGACGGCGCCTCACCTGGCCCAATGGTTACGACTGGGACTCCGATCGCATTACACGACGAGATGAAAGGGCCGGCCTACTTCGCGCAGCCGACGCGGCCGAGTAGACGACTACACATCCACCTTCAGCGCGGCGATGAACGCCTCCTGCGGGATGTCGACCTTGCCGTACTGGCGCATCTTCTTCTTGCCTTCCTTCTGCTTCTCCAGAAGTTTGCGCTTGCGCGTCACGTCGCCGCCGTAGCATTTCGCGGTCACGTCCTTGCGGAAGGCGCGCACGGTCTCGCGCGCGATCACCTTGCCGCCGATCGCGGCCTGGATCGGCACCTGGAACATGTGCGGCGGGATCAGCTCCTTGAGCTTCTCCGCCATGGCGCGGCCGCGGCTGCTCGGCGCGGGTCTTGTGCACCAGCATGGCGAGCGCGTCGACCGGCTCGCCGTTGACCAGCATCTGCATCTTGACGAGGTCGGCCGGCTTGTAGTCGGTGAGGTGATAGTCGAACGAGGCATAGCCCTTCGACACCGACTTGAGCCGGTCGTAGAAATCGAACACCACCTCGTTGAGCGGCAGGTCGTATTTCACCATCGCGCGGTTGCCGACATAGGTGAGCTCCTTCTGCGCTGCCGCGGCGGTCCTGGCAGAGCTTGAGCACCGAGCCGAGATATTCGTCGGGCGTCAGGATGGTGGCCTCGATCCACGGCTCCTCGATCTCCTCGATCTGCATCGGGTCGGGCATGTCGACCGGATTGTGGATCTCGAGCGTCGCTGCCGTTGCGCAGCTTGATCTTGTAGATGACCGACGGCGCGGTCGCGATCAGGTCGAGATTGAACTCGCGCGTGCAGCCGCTCCTGGATGATCTCGAGGTGCAGCAGGCCGAGGAAGCCGCAGCGGAAGCCGAAGCCGAGCGCGGCCGAGGTCTCCATCTCGTAGGAGAAGCTCGCGTCGTTGAGGCGCAGCTTGCCCATGGCCGCGCGCAAGTCCTCGAACTGCGCGGCGTCGACCGGGAACAGCCCGCAGAACACCACCGGGATCGCCGGGCGGAAGCCGGGCAGCGGCTCGCGCCACCGGCTTCCTGTCGTCGGTGATGGTGTCGCCGACGCGGGTGTCGGCCACCTCCTTGATCGAGGCGGTGAGGAAGCCGATCTCGCCCGGGCCGAGCTCCTCGGCGGCGTGCAGCTTGGGCGTGAACACGCCGACGCGGTCGACCTCGTAGGCCGCGCCGGTGCCCATCATGCGGATGCGCTGGCCCTTCTTGAGCATGCCGTCGACGATGCGCACCAGCACGACCACGCCGAGATAGAGGTCGTACCAGCTGTCGACCAGCAGCGCCTTGAGCGTGCGCCGTCGCGGTCGCCCTTGGGCGGCGGCAGGCGCGTGACGATCGCCTTCCAGCACCTCCGGCACGTTCGCGCCGGTCTTGGCCGAGATCAGGATCGCGTTCGAGGCGTCGAGCCCGATCACGTCCTCGATCTGCTGCTTGACCTTGTCGGGCTCGGCCGCCGGCAGGTCGACCTTGTTGAGCACCGGCACGATCTCGTGGTCGTTGTCGATCGCCTGGTAGACGTTGGCGAGCGTCTGCGCCTCGACGCCCTGCGAGGCGTCGACCACCAGCAGCGAGCCCTCGCAGGCGGCGAGCGAGCGGTTGACCTCGTAGGCGAAGTCGACGTGGCCGGGCGTGTCGATCAGGTTGAGGATGTAGTCCTTGCCGTCGCGCGCCTTGTAGTTGAGCCGCACGGTCTGCGCCTTGATGGTGATGCCGCGCTCGCGCTCGATATCCATGGAATCGAGCACCTGCTCGACCATTTCGCGCTCGTCGAGCCCGCCGGTGAGCTGGATCAGCCGGTCGGCCAGCGTCGACTTGCCGTGGTCGATATGCGCGATGATCGCGAAATTGCGGATGTTGTCGATGGGGGCCGCGCGTCATGGGCGGCAGATAACACCCGACTCGCGGAGCGGCAAGCGGTGCATGCCGTCACCCTGAGGAGCGAGCGAAGCGAGCCTCGAAGGGTGACGGCCCGACGTTTGTGGCGGTCATCCTTCGAGGCCCTCGCTGCGCTCGGGCGCCTCAGGATGACGGACCGAACTGGCTCGCAGCCGCTGCGGGCGCTACTCCATCAGATGCTTGGCGCGGGCGGCCAGCTCCTTGGGCGTGCCGACGATGCCGCTCGACGATGCGCTGCATGTCCTCGCCGTAGACCGGCGCGACCTCGAAATTGAGCTTGGCGGCCTCGGCGCGGAATTCCGGATCCGCCATCGTCGCCCGGTAGGCCGCGCGCAGCGCCGCCACGCGGTCGTCGGGCACGCCGGGCGTGGTCGCCATCGGGCGCCCGAGGCGGGTGCCCGAGACCACCAGCTCGATGATCTTGCGGTCGTCGGCGTTGCGGGCAAGCGCCTCGACCGAGGGCGCATCGAGATCGGGCGCGCGCGGCCCGGCCTGCACCATGACGGCGATCTTCTTGTCCGCGAGCCACGCGGCCGCGTCGCCTTCCAGCTCGACCAGGTGTTGTTGCGCGCCTCTACCTCGCCGCGCTCCATCGCGAGGTTGATCTGGTTGCCGCCTTGATAGCCGGTGACGATCTTGAAGCGGTGCCGAGAAGCTCGTTCATCATCGACGGATAGATGTAGGTGATGGCGCCCTTGCCGGAAGCGCCGGCGACGATTTCGCGCTTGCGCAGGTCGTCGATCGTCTTCACGCCGGTCGTGTGCCACACCGCCATGGTCTCGACCACGGGCGCGATGGTGCCGAGCCAGCGGAACTTGCGCGGCGTCGAACTGCACGCCCTGCCCGCCGACCGCCTGCGTGGCGGGAAAGTTGTTGCCGAGCATCCCGATGCGGTGCCGTCGCGCGGCGCCTGCGCGAACAGGATAATTGGCCATCTTGATGCCGCCGGCGCCGGTCATGTTCTGCGGCACGACCGTGGGGTTGCCTGGAATGTGCTTGCCGAGATGGCGGGCGACGAGCCGCGCCTGCAGGTCGTATTCGCCGCCGACGCCGACGCCGATCAGCACATTGACGGTCTTGCCGCGGTAGAATTCGGCGACCGCCTGGGCGTGCGCCGGCGCGCCTGCCACGCTCGCGAGCAAGCAAGGCGGCGCACACGGTCAACCACGGACGCGCGCATCAAGGCATTCCTCCCAGGGATGTAGGCTGCCGCATCGAACGCCGGCGAAGCCGGCGTGTCAAATCACTCCGCCGCGACACGTGGCGTTCGGCGAGGAACGGCTCGAGCGCGACCGGCTTGCCGGCCTGCGCCACGATCATGTGGCCGGGCGGCACCGGCTTCCAGTGCGCGCGCTCGGCGTCGAGCGGCTCCGACACCACCACGACGCTGTCGCCCGACTCGCGGTAGTAGAGCGAATTGGCGTTGTCGTTGGCGGCATAGCGGAAGGCGTAGAGGTCGCGCCCGTTGGCGAGCGCGGCGGTGAAGCGCAGCGGCTCCTTGTTCGGCGCGCACCATGTCGGTGAGCGCGGCCAGCGTGCGCGCGGTCGCGCCCGACCGGGTCCTTATCGCCGCCGGCGCCCAGGATCGCCAGGAACACCGCCTCCGAATCGGTGGTGCCGATGCGCGAGCCGTACAATTCGTCCGGGATCAGCGCCTCGACCGAGCGCCGCAACCGCGACCAGTCGCCGATCAGGCCGTTGTGCATGAACATCCAGCGCCCGCAGGCGAAGGGGTGGCAGTTCGGCCGCGTGATCGGGGTGCCGGTCGAGGCGCGCACATGGGCGAAATAGAGGTGCGACTGGATGTGCCGGCAGAGGTAGCGCAGGTTCTCGTCCGACCAGGCCGGGCGCACTTCGCGATAGAGCCCGGGCTCCGGGTGGTCGCCGTACCAACCCATGCCGAAGCCGTCGCCATTGGTCGACGCGGTCAATTCGAGCGCGCGCAGGCTCTGCACCACCAGCGAATGGGCCGGCGCGGTCACGTATTGTTCCAGCGGGACGGTCTCGCCGCGATAGGCAATCCAGCGGCACATGTCATTGCTCCGAAGGCCCCAGCCCCACGTTCCTAGCATCGTTGTGCGATGCGGCAAAGCGATGGCGGCAGAGGTTCCATTTGCACAATATATGGGCCTATGGGTGCCGTCACGCCATAGCACCCGGGCCGGCATCACAGCATTTTACCGGGCTGGCGCAAACGCAGCCTTAACGAGCAGGCAAAGCCGCTGCGGCCACGACTTTTCGGCCGCGGCCGCGGCCTCGAACTCTCGCATACGACCGGTCGAAGCGCTCGAGCTCGGCGCGCTTCTGCGGCTCCGGCAGAAAGGCGTGCAGGAGCGCGTTGCGGGCGAGCGCCTTGAGCGTGAAATAGCCGAGACCGTGCTCGCGCGCGGCACGGACATATTCGTTGGTGAGGTCGATACGGGAGACGCCGGCGTCGTCGGTCGAGAGCACGACCGGCACGCCGGCCGCCAGATAGGTCGGCAGCGGGTGAGCGGCCCCACGCACGCCCAGGATGAGATCGCTGCTGGTGAGGCTGATCTCGATGGTCACGCCGCGCCGGCGCAACTCGGCGAGCAGGCCCGTCATGTCGCGCTCGAAGGAGAGCGCGGTGCCGTGGCCGATGCGGCGCGCGCCGCCGATCTCGACCGCCTGGCGGATGTGGAAGGTGAGATCCTCGGGCGGCACCAGGCCGAGCCAGAGCTCGCCCGCGTGCAGCGCCACCGGAATGTCCTTGGCGAGGAAGCCGATCATGCGCATGTGCGTGCTGTAGTCCCGGCGCGCGATGCGATTGTCCTCGGGCTGGACGAAATTGAGCGCGACGACGTTCGCCTCGGCGCGCACCAGCGCCGCCGCCGCCGCGGTCTGCACGAATACCTCCTCGAGCGGCATGTTGCGCGAAACCTGCGCGATGATAGCGGTAGGTCACGCCGCAGCCGGGCTGAGTGCGCCCGGCGTCGCAAGCGAGCAGCGCGTCGATGCGCGCGATCTGCTCGGCGACCGCCTTGCGCATGTCGGCGACGACGCGGTCGAGGCCGTTCGCCTTGAGCGTCGCGAGCATCGCGGCAAAATCGCTCTGGCCCTTGATGGTTTCGGCGAGCGCCCGGCGGTCCCTGCCCCACAGGAACGTCATCATGAACTCGGCATACTGGACGTTCTGCGCCTGGTAGCCGCCTGAGCTGATCCACCGTCATTTCGGCGGGCTTGTCGGCGGCGGAGCCGAACCGGCCGAAGGTCGCGAAGAACTGATCGTGGCCGGACGGCGCTTGCGCGGTCGGCCGGAAGAAACGCATCGACAGCGCGTTGACCACCAGATCGAACGCGCTCTGCTCGCGCAGCGCCTCGGCGATCGGCACGCTGCCCTTTGTCCTTGTCGCAGGGCGGATCGACGATGCTGTTGTCGGCCGCGCGCAGGCACAGGCCGTTCTGCTCGCCGAGCGCGATCAGGTATTCGGCGTAGACACCGCCCGAGAGATGCGTGTGCAGGTCGCCGCCCTTGGGCATGCGGTGCAGAAAAGCGCGCAGCTGCGAGAGGTTGCCGCGCAACCGATCGAAGCTCTCGGCGGTGACGGTGGCGTCGAAATCGCGCGCGACCATGCCGATGCGGACGCCGGCGATGAGCGCCACCGCCAGAATGACGGCAAGGATGATCCCGCGTCGCAATGGTTTGCCCCAGCCGTGCGATTCAGTGCGCGGAAGCTAGCGGCGACTGCGGCGCAACTCAATCAGCTTGGTCGAAGAATCGTCGCCATGTCGCAGGGCCGAGCACCAAACCTTCACCCTAGCGTTTGCCGGCTAGTGACCGGTGCTTGACCGATGAGGCGGATCGGACGGGAGTTTGATCACGCCATATGTGGCGCCGACCGCCCACAGTTCGTGATTGAGGCCTGAGCGCGGCAGGGAGTTGATCGGCGCTTTCGTGCCGTTCTTTTTCTTGATCTGCAAATTGCCGCTCCAGCGGATCGACATGTCGATCGCTTTGCCGAAAATGTGCAAACTCGTCAGCGCCGGTTTATGCGCAATGCCATAACCGTTCACCATCGCCGCGGCGGCCGCGCGGGAAGCTGGCCTGTCAGGCGAGCCATTGGCTTTCCTGTGCACCCACTCGATGTCTACGCCAGAATGCGGAGGAACATCTTCCGGATCGACCTCACCTGTGTTGATCACAAACGACCAATGCATGAGATAGGCTCGCTTGGGCGGCCTGAGCGTAGCGTTGATGGTAACTGTTCCACCCGCGGCGTTAATAGCTGCGAGGAAAGCGTCGCATTTTGCGCGAAAAAAGCGTCGCATTTTGCGCGAAAATTGCTTACCAAGTCCGCGGTCGATTTGCTGGTCGGAAATCGCGGTACCCACACCGCTGAGTTCCTTGGCCATAAGGACCTCCCCTGCCGCAATTTATCATTGTATTTTATCAAGATGCTAGCGAACAGGGAAGAACAATCGATGCGTTCGGTCACGTCATTCAGGAAGCTTCCCAATGGCAAAAAGAAGGGGTCCTACAGCGGAGGCGAGAGCGCGGTAGTCGGTGGGACCGGAGGAGCGCGCCCGCGCCTCAATACCGGTAGCTGTCCGGCGCTCGTCATTGCGAGCGTCAGCGAAGCAATCCAGTCCTATTTTTTGAACGACTGGATTGCTTCGGCGGCTTCGCCGCCTCGCAATGACGTTCGTGTCAACCTGAACTCATCAGGCTTTAGCCCTCAATACCGGTAGCTGTCCGGCTTGTACGGGCCTTCCTGCGGCACGCCGATATAGGTCGCCTGCTTGTCCGACAGCTTGGTGAGCTTGACGCCGATCTTGGCGAGATGCAGCCGCGCGACCTTCTCGTCGAGGTGCTTGGGCAGCGTGTAGACCTTCTTCTCGTATTTCTTCGGGTTGGTCCACAGCTCGATCTGCGCCAGCGTCTGGTTGGTGAACGACGACGACATCACGAAGCTCGGATGCCCCATGGCGTTGCCGAGATTCACCAGCCGGCCTTCCGACAGCAGGATGATGCGCTTGCCGTCCGGGAATTCGATCTCGTCGACCTGCGGCTTGACGTTGACCCACTTGCATGTTGCGCAGCGCCGCCACCTGGATCTCGCTGTCGAAGTGGCCGATGTTGCAGACGATGGCGCGGTCCTTCATCTTGCGCATGTGCTCGATGGTGATGACGTCGAGGTTGCCGGTCGCGGTGACGAAGATGTCGGCGCGCGGCGCGGCGTCCTCCATGGTGGTGACCTCGTAGCCTTCCATCGCGGCCTGCAGCGCGCAGATCGGATCGACCTCCGAGACCATCACGCGGCAGCCGGCCTGGCGCAGCGAGGCGGCCGAGCCCTTGCCGACGTCGCCGAAGCCCGCGACCATCGCGACCTTGCCGGCCATCATCACGTCGGTGCCGCGGCGGATGCCGTCGACCAGCGACTCGCGGCAGCCGTAGAGGTTGTCGAACTTCGACTTGGTGACGCTGTCGTTGACGTTGATCGCGGGCCACAGGAGCGTGCCCTTCTTCTGCATCTCGTAGAGCCGGTGCACGCCGGTCGTCGTCTCCTCGGTGACGCCGCGGATGTTCTTGGCGTTCTTCTGCGTACCAGCCGGGCTTGTCCTTCAGCCGCTGCTTGATCGCGGCGAACAGGACTTCCTCTTCCTCGTTGGTCGGCTTGGCGATGAGCGCGGTCTCGCCCTTCTCGGCGCGCAGCGCCGAGATGGATGAGCAGCGTGGCGTCGCCGCCGTCGTCGAGGATCATGTTGGGCGTGCCGCCGTCGCCCCATTCGAAGATGCGGTGCTGGTAGTCCCAGTAGTCCTTGAGCGTCTCGCCCTTGACCGCGAACACCGGCGTGCCGCCGGCGGCGATCGCGGCGGCGGCGTGGTCCTGCGTCGAGTAGATGTTGCAGGAGGCCCAGCGCACGTCGGCGCCGAGCGCCGCGAGCGTCTCGATCAGCACCGCGGTCTGGATCGTCATGTGCAGCGAGCCGGCGATGCGCGCGCCGCGCAGCGGCTGCTCGGGGCCGTATTCCTCGCGCGTCGCCATCAGGCCGGGCATCTCGGTCTCGGCGATGGCGATTTCCTTGCGGCCCCATTCGGCGAGCCCGATGTCCTTGACGACGTAGTCGGCGGCGGGCTTGGTAGCGGCAGGCTTGGCGGCGGCTTTCGAGGGAGCTGTCATGACGGTCCTTGCGTGAAAGCTGGGAGCGCGGCGATGCCGGCCGCACGCCGTTGGGCCGTGCGCTATAGCAGGGCCGGCACCGGACCGCAATAAAGATATAAAGATTTCTTTATGTCCTGGGGCGAGGAAATTCCGGCGCCGGTCGCGGTCTGGCACCAGTCACCGGCCATGCAGGACGGTCAGCCGGGCCATCCAGGAGGGTCCGAGGCCGGTCTCGGCCCGGTCCGGCGACCGGCCGTGCCCATATTCAGGAGCAACCCGGCCGCCGCGGCTACTCGCTCTCGGTGAAGCGGCCGGAGACCAGCGCCGCCAGCGCCTCGATCACCTCGGCGGCCTCCGGCCCGGTGGCCTCGACCGTGATGCTCGTGCCGGGGCCGGCCGCCAGCATCATCAGCCCCATGATCGAGGTGCCGCCCACGGTCTCGCTGCCGCGCGTGACCCTCACCTCGGCGTCGAACTTCTCGACCGTCTGCACGAACTTGGCCGAGGCGCGCGCGTGCAGGCCCTTCTTGTTGCAGATTTCGAGCACGCGCACGATCGCGCCGTGCGTGGGCCGGCCTGCCGCCGGAGGAACTGGCTGGTGCGGGTGCGCTCATTTGCCGGTCAGCACGCGGCTGGCGATGGTGATGTATTTGCGGCCGGAATCCTGCGCCGCGGCCACCGCGTCGGTGCAGCGGACATTCGTCGCGCACCTTGGCGAGCTTCACCAGCATCGGCAGGTTGATGCCGGCGAGCACCTCGACCTTGGGCCGGCCCATCACCGAAATCGCGAGGTTCGAGGGCGTGCCGCCGAACATGTCGGTCAGGATGGCGACGCCCTCGCCGGTGTCGACGCGCTTGACCGCCTCGATGATGTCCTTGCGGCGCTGCTCGACGTCGTCGTCGGGGCCGATGGTCACCGCCTCGATCTGCTTCTGCGGGCCGACCACGTGTTCGAGCGCCGAGCGGAACTCGACGGCGAGCCGCCCGTGGGTGACGAGAACGAGACCGATCATTGAACTCCCCGCGGGCGCCCCGGTTGCACCGCACGAAAGGGCGCCAATCTTGACCATCCGAAGCCCCTGCGCAAGGGCCTTTCCGGCGATTTTGAGGCGCTGTTGCATTGCGGAAAATGGGCAGCCCGGCGAGTTGCCCGGGTGGCACGGTTCATGGGTGCGAGGCTAGGCCGGCAGGGTTACTTTTGTGCCACCAGGGCTATCCGCAAGGTTCCTGACCAAGGTTTAATGTGGGCGGGTCAGGCCCGGACGGTCCGCAGCAGCGCCAGTACCGCCGGCACCGCGTCGCTCGGCTGCGACCGCAAGTCGCGGCAGGCGCGATGCCGGCAATGGTCGACCTCCTGGTCGGCCGCCGCCGGCAGCCGCTCGGCGTCGGCGACCGCGAGGTCGACCACCAGGCCGACGACCGCGACCGGCTCGTAGGCCAGCCGCCGGATGCCCAGGCCGCGCACTTCGATCAAGCCCGCGATCGCTTCCGCCGGCCGCACCAGCAGGCGGCCGTGCTGCGGCTTCGAGCTGCACGCGATCGTCGCCCACCAGGCGCGCGAACGGCAGGAGGCCGGATTGCGCCGCATGCACGAGCGCCAGCGCGAGCCGCGACTTGCCGGCACCGGCCGGCCCGCGGATCAGCACGGCGCGGGCGCCGACAAGCACCGCCGAGGCGTGCACGGTCGCGGCCTCGGCGGCCATCACATCGCCGGCAGCCGCACGATGAAGCGGGCGCCGAGCACCTTCGGGCTCCGCGGTCGGCGTGCTGGCGGTTCTCGACCCAGATGCGGCCGTCATGCGCCTCGACGATCTGCTTGGAGATCGAGAGGCCGAGCCCGGAGTTCTGGCCGAACCCCTGGTGCGGCCGGTCGGTGTAGAAGCGCTCGAAGATCTTCTCCATCGCGTCCGGCAGCGACGCCCGGCCCGTCGTCGTCGACCACGATCTCGATCTCGCCCTTCAGCCGGCGGCAGATGACGCGCACGGTGCCGCCCGGCGGCGAGAACGAGCGCGCGTTGTCGATCAGGTTGTCGATCACCTGTCCGAGCCGGAAGTCGTGACCGAGCACCATGAAGGCGTGCCGTCGCCCTCGAACTTCAGGCGTCACGGTCACGCCGTCGTCGTGACGCTCGTTGGCGACGCCGACCACCGTCGTCAGCAGCTTCCTGCAGGTCGACCGGCTCGGCGTCCTGCCGCTGCATCTCGGCGTCGAGGCGGCTTGCGTCCGAGATGTCGGAGATCAGCCGGTCGAGCCGCTTCACGTCGTGCTGGATGACGGCGAGCAGGCGGGCGCGGCTTTCGTCGCGTCTTGGCGAGCGGCAGCGTCTCGACCGCCGAGCGCAGCGAGGTGAGCGGGTTCTTCAGCTCGTGGGCGACGTCGGCGGCGAAGCTCTCGATCGCCTCGATGCGGCTGTAGAGCGCGCTGGTCATGTCGCGCAGCGAGCCGGACAGATGGCCGATCTCGTCGCGCCGATGGGTGAAATCGGGAATCTCGACCCGCGTGCGGATGCGCCGGCGCACCAGCTGGGCGCCCTCGGCCAGGCGGCGCATCGGGCCCGCGATGGTGCCGGCGAGCAGGAACGACAGCACCACCATCACGCGCGGCGGCGACCAGGAACACCTTGAAGATCGCGAGCCGCTCGCCGTCACGCATGTCGTCGATGTCGGCGCCCTGCGTCGACAGCATCAGCGCGCCGCGCACCGCGCGGAAGCGCTGCACCGGCACCGCGACCGAGACGATCACCTCGCCGCGCTCGTTGATGCGCACCATGCTGGACTTGAAGCCGTTGAGCAGCGCTGCGACCTCCTCGTAGCCCTTGCCGTTGCCGCGCCGAGCTCGCGATAGGGCGGCAGGTCGCCGCGGCTGAGCCAGCGTGCGAACCCAGACATAGACGCGCTGCAGAATGCCCGGCTTCTCGCCGTCGGGCGGCGGCAGGTCGAAGCGCAGCACGTCGTAGAGATTGCGGCTGTCGAGGATCGAGCGACGCCGTCGCGGTCGTAGATGCGCGCGCGCGTGTTGGTCGGCGACACCAGCCGGCGCAGCACCGGCGCGACGCGCTCCGGATTGATCGGGAACTCGAGCTGGAGAGCGTCTCCTCGGACGGGATCGTAGCTCTCGCCGGCCTGCAGATCGAGCAGCCGCTCGGGATCGATCGTGATGGTGTCGGGGTCGACGGTGGCCGAGGCGGCGATCGCGGCCGGCGATGATCTCGCCCTGCACCAGGAGGCTCTGCATGCGCGCGTCGATCAGGCCGGCGCGGAACTGCGAGAGGTAGAGAATGCCGATCACCAGCGCGACCAGGCCGGTCGAGGTTGAGGAAGATGATGCGGCGGGTGAGGCTCGAGAAGCTCTGGCGGACGAAGAACTGCCAGCCGACGTGCGAGATGTCCGCCAGCCTCCGGCGCAGCGTCCCCTTCTCGGCCGGGTCGAACCGAGACGCGCGATCTTCGGCCGGCTCGGCGGCGGCGGTCGCGACGATATGCGGAGTTCTCTCAAGCACGATCAGTCTGCCGGTTGCGTCCCCCTCCAGGCCCGGCCGGCCCCGCCTTGCAAGCAATCCGGCCCCTCGGGTTTGCCGGCGCCTCGCAGGTCACCCGGATTGGCAACAGGCATCGCTGGCGGCCTGCGCGCGCCTGCTGCGACTGCGTCACATCTCCTTGAAGCGATAGCCGACGCCGTAGAGCGTCTCGATCATGTCGAAGTCGTCGTCGGTCTGCTTGAACTTCTTGCGCAGCCGCTTGATGTGGCTGTCGATGGTGCGGTCGTCGACATAGACCTGGTCGTCGTAGGCGGCGTCCATCAGGGCGTTGCGGCTCTTGACCACGCCCGGGCCGCGTCGCCAGCGCCTGCAGGATCAGGAACTCGGTGACGGTCAGCGTCACCGGCTCGTTCTTCCAGGTGCAGGTGTGGCGCTCGGGATCCATGCGCAGCTGGCCGCGCTCGAGCGCCTTGGCGTCGGTCTCCTTCGGCGCGCTCGGCGTCCTTCGGGCTGACCGCGGCGCAGCACCGCCTTCACGCGCTCGACCAGGAGGCGCTGCGAGAACGGTTTGCGGATGAAATCGTCGGCGCCCATCTTGAGGCCGAACAGCTCGTCGATCTCCTCGTCCTTGGAGGTGAGGAAGATCACCGGCATGTCGGACTTCTGGCGCAGCCGCCGCAGCGTCTCCATGCCGTCCATGCGCGGCATCTTGATGTCGAGGATGGCGAGGTCGGGCGGCGACTGGTCTTGAAGCCGTCGAGCGCGGAGGCGCCGTCGGTGTAGGTCATGATCCGGTAGCCCTCCGCCTCGAGTGCGATCGAGACCGAAGTCAGGATGTTGCGGTCGTCGTCGACGAGAGCGATGGTCGGCATTAAGCCCCTCGTCCGTGCGGTTGACCCCAGCTCTTTGAAGCCCGGAAAGCTGGGCCGAAATGTGACAAATCCCTCGACAAACGCGTGATTCGTCAAGGCATTTCGGCCTATATAGCGCTCATGTCCGTATCCGCCATGACCGCATTGCGGCCTCGCCGCCGCCTGCCGGTTGCCAAAATTGGTTAATCCGGACACGCTTGCAGGGTGGAGGCCGCCATGAAACCCACCACCGATTTCGACCCCAAGACTGCCGCCAAGAAGCTCCTGCGCGAGGGCCGCTCCGGCGCGCTGGCGACGCTGATGCCGGGCTCGGGCGACCCTTACTGCTCGCTGGTCAACGTCGCGACCGCGGCCGACGGCGCCCCGCTGCTGCTGATCTCCCGGCTTGCGGTCCATACCAAGAACATCCTCGCCGACCCGCGGGTCTCGCTGATGATCGACGAGCGCAAGGCGGGCGATCCGCTGCAAGGCGCGCGCGTCATGCTGATGGGCACGGCGCGCAACGGACCGAGACCGCGGACGCGACGGCGGCGCTATCTCGTCGCGCCAGCCGGAGGCGGAGATGTTCGCAGGCTTCGGCGACTTCGCCTTCTACGAGATCGAGCTCACGGGCGCCCATCTGGTCGCCGGCTTCGGCCGCATCGTCGATCTGAAGCCGCGGACGTCCTCACCGACTGATCGACGACGCCGAGGAGCTGATCGCAGCCGAGGCCGACGTGCTCGCGCACATGAACGAGGACCATGCCGACACCTGCCGGCTCTATGCCACCAGGCTCCTCGGCGCGCCCGACGGCGAGTGGCGCTGCGTCGGCTGCGATCCGGACGGGCTCGAGCTGCAGACTGGACCGCACCGCGCTGCGTCTGCCGTTTCCGCAGCGGGTGCGCACGCCGGCGTGCTGCGTGCGGTGCTCAAGCAGCTGGCGGACGAGGCGCGGGCAAGGTAACGCGGCGAGGGAGCATGGCCGAACCACAAATCCGCTACGACGACGGCGCCGCGTACGAAAGGTACATGGGGCAGTGGAGCCGGCTCGCCGGCGATACGTTTTTCGATTGGCTGGCGCCATCGCCGCGTTTGCGGTGGATCGATGTTGGCTGCGGCAATGGTGCCGTGACCGAACTGCTGATCGCCCGCTATGCGCCGACCGAGGTGCAGGGGATTGACCCGTCCGAGGCGCAGATCACCTACGCGCGGGCGCGCTCCGGCATGCGGATCGCCGAGTTTCGCCAAGGCGACGCGATGGCTCTGCCGTTCGCCGACAACACGTTCGATGCAGCCCTCATGGCATTGGTGATCTTTTTCGTTCCGAAGCCGGCCAAAGGCGTTGCCGAGATGGCGCGGGTGGTTCGCCCCGGCGGCACCGTTGCGGCCTATGCCTGGGCTCTCCTCGACAGTGGGTTTCCGTACGATCCGATTCTGGATGAGATGCGCGCAATGGGACATACACCCCCGATGCCGCCGAGCGCCGACGCATCCCGTATGGAGGTTCTGCGGGAGTTGTGGGCCGGGGCGCGCCTCGATGCGGTGGAGGCGCGGGAGATCACGGTGCAGCGGACGTTTTCCGATTTCGAGGATTTTTGGTCGATCGGGCTCACGGCGGCGACCGTCCGCGCGACCATTGCTACAATGCCCCCTCATGATGTCGAAGCCCTCAAGCTGCGCGTGCAGGCACGCTTGCCGGCGGACAGCGCGGGCCGCGTCACTGTTTCTGCGCGGGCCAATGCGATCAAGGGGCGCGCGCCGGGCTAGAACAGCGACCAAGTCGCCGAGGTCATCCAGAAGTGGCTGGCCGGCAAGGGGCTCGCCGAATAAGTCCGGCGCCGTTTCTGCTGCGCTGCAACATCGGCGCGCGAAAATCCAGCCCGTGGTTACCCACAGCGCCGGCCGGTCCGCGCCACCGCGAATTCGTCCGATTTGTCAGGCACGACGGCGGCCGGCGGCGTCAACGATACGGCGATCCGCTGCTTGGCAGCGTGCGCGATCCCCACTATAGGTCGCGCCTTCGGGGGCCCGTCGCTATGATCGGCCCGGCCGCGCCCAAACGCGGCAGCAGGGAGATGTCCGGCGCATGCCGGACCGCGTAGTGGAGGTCGTCCGTGCAAGAGACGGGTTTGCGCAACCGCGCCTACGGCGCCGATAAATTCGGCTTCAAGGATCTCGCCGCGGTCCATTGGAATCACACGGCTCCCGTTCTCTACGAGCACGCGATCGCAGGACGCGAAGCGACCATCGTCGAAGGCGGCGCGATCTGCGCGGAGACCGGCGTCCATACCGGCCGCAGCCCCAAAGACAAGCACACCGTCGTCGACCCGCTTACCGAGAACACCGTGTGGTGGGACGGCAACCGCAAGCTCAGCCAGGCCAACTTCGACCTGCTCCATCAGGACTTCATCGCGCACGCGCGCGGCAAGCAGCTGTTCGCCCAGGACCTGTACGGCGGCGCCGATCCGAAATACCGGATAAAAACCCGCGTCTTCACCGAACTGGCCTGGCATTCGCTGTTCATCCGCCAATTGCTGATCCGCCCCGAGCTTGCCGAGCTCGACAATTTCATCCCCGAACTCACCATCGTCGACCTGCCCTCGTTCAAGGCCGACCCCAAGCGCCACGGCACCCGCACCGACACCATCATCGCCATCGACTTCACCAAGAAGATCATCCTGATCGGCAACTCGTCGTATGCCGGCGAGATGAAGAAGTCGGTGTTCACCACGCTCAACTTCTATCTGCCGGCGCAGGGCGTGATGCCGATGCACTGCTCGGCCAATGTGGGCAAGGACGGCGATGTGGCTTTGTTCTTCGGCCTCTCCGGCACCGGCAAGACGACGTTGTCGGCCGACCCGAACCGGATTCTGATCGGCGATGACGAGCACGGCTGGTCGGGCGACGGCGTGTTCAATTTCGAGGGCGGCTGCTACGCCAAGTGCATCAAGCTCTCGGCCGAGGCCGAGCCCGAGATCTACGCCGCCACCAACCGTTTCGGGGCGGTGCTGGAGAACGTGGTGTTCGACCCGCAAACGCGCGTCCCCGACTTCGACGACCAGAGCAAGACCGAGAACACCCGCTCCGCCTATCCGCTCGACTTCATGCCGCGCGCCTCGCGCACCGGCCGCGCCGGGCAGCCCAAGAACATCGTCTTCCTCACCGCCGATGCCTACGGGGTCATGCCGCCGATCGCCAAGCTCACGCCGGCGCAGGCGATGTATCATTTCCTTTCCGGCTACACCGCCAAGGTCGCCGGCACCGAGAAGGGGCTGGTCGGCGTCGAGCCGGAATTCTCCACCTGCTTCGGCGCGCCGTTCCTGCCGCGCCCGCCGTCCGAATACGGCGCGCTGCTGCGCGACTACATCGCCAAGCACAAGGTCGACTGTTGGCTGGTCAATTCGGGCTGGACCGGCGGCATCTACGGCGTGGGCCGCCGCATGCCGATCAAGGTGACGCGCGCGCTGGTCACCGGCGCGCTCGACGGCTCGCTCAAGCACGCGAGCTACCGCACCGACCCGTATTTCGGCTTTGCGGTGCCGACCTCGGTGCCCGGCATCGAGCCGCACATCCTCTATCCGATGAAGACCTGGAAGGACAAAGCCGCCTTCGACGAGACCGCGCGCAAGCTGGTGCGCATGTTCCAGGAGAACTTCGTCAAGTTCGAGCGCCACGTCGACGCCGACGTGCGCTCGGCCGCGCCCGAGGTGCGGATAGCGGCGGAGTAGGGAATTGTAGGGTGGGCAAAGGCGCGCGGCACGCGCGCCGTGCCCACGCCGTCTGTTCGGCGCGTTTTCACGTGACAATCAGAATTCGGGATTTCGGGGCGGTCCGCGTGGGCTCCAGGAGGATGCGACGGGCCGCTCAAGGAGGATGACGTGGCTGAACGAAAGAAGCCGAACATCCTGAAGAAGGTGGTCGTTCTCGCCGGTGCGGCGCTTGGGGCGCTGGTCGGCTGGTATTACGCCGACATGCAACATGTTGGATTGAGCATCGTGCTCGGCGTCATCGTGGGGGCCTTTGTTGCCGACTTCGTTTGGGACTTTGTCGAAGACTAAGTTAGGTCCTGTCCGATGGAGCTCTCAGACCGTAATAGCGAAGCGTATCGCGCCGCTTCATCCGTCCATGACCATCGAGACCGCGCCGTACTCCGCCATCGTGCCTTGCGACGCGATACGCTCGGCCCTACGGACGACGGACTCGTGCCCATGTACACTCCGTTGTTGTGACCTGCATGCCGGCACGAATGGAGGCATACAATTCATGACGCACGCTTCCGAGGACACGTCCGCCGCGCCCGCCGTCATTGAGGCCGATCCGAAAGACGCCGAGCGCGTCTTCGGCGCGCTCACCCTCGCGTTCGCCGCGGACCCGCCGAACCGGTGGATGTATCCCGACCCGGCGCAGTATCTGCGGTATTTCCCGGCATTCGCCCGGGCACTGGGAGGCGCCGCGCTGCCGCGGCGGACCGCTTTCGTGAACCGGGACTGCACCGCCGTCGCCCTGTGGCTCGCGCCCGATGCCGGTCCCGACGACGAGGCACTGACCAGCCTCGTTGCGCACAGCGTCGCGCCGGACAAGCGCGGGATCATGGCGGAGGTGTTCGACCAGATGGTCCGCTGCCATCCGCAGGAGCCGCATTGGTACCTGCCGTTCATCGGGGTCGATCCGGCCCGGCAGGGACAGGGCCTCGGTGCCGCACTGCTGCGGCCGGTCCTCACGCAATGCGACAGCGCGCGCTTGCCGGCCTATCTTGAATCGACCAACCCGAGAAACCGGCCGCTCTATGAACGGCACGGCTTCCAGGCGGTCGGCGAGATCAGAGCCGGAAGCTGTCCGCCCATCGTTCCCATGCTGCGACGGCCCAAGCCGATGGAGCCGGGGCGGCAGCCGTAATACATTCGGCCGAAAGGGAGAAACACCATGGCGAACTCCGCGGCGCTTGCCCACAACGTCTTCCAGATCGCGTACGTGGTGCCGGACCTGCACGCGGCGATCCGCTTCTTCAAGGAGAAGCTCGGCGTGCCGACGTTTCTGGTCAAGGAGGACATCCGCATCCAGGACCAGACCTATCTCGGCAAGCCCGGCGATTTTCGCCAGAGCATCGCGTTCGGCTTTGCCGGGCCGATGCAGATCGAGCTGATCCAACCGCTCGCGGGCACCAGCAGCTATTCGGAATTCCTCAAGGACCACCCCAAGGGCGGCGTCCAGCATCTCGGCATCATGGTGGAGAACTACGACGCCGCCGTCGCCGACATGAACGCGCGCGGGTTCACGCTGGTCCAGACCGGCCGCAACGGCGAGACGCGGTTTGCCTATTTCGACACCGACGATCTCACCGGCACCTTGATGGAGGTCGTCTACCTCGCGCCGCCCGAGCGCGCGGGCTTCGAGAAAATGAAGCGCAAGGAAGCCTGACCTTCGCCACGCGCCGCGGCGCGTGAGTGACGGCCTCAAGGCGGCCTTGGCGTATCCGTCAAAGGCCGGCGGCAGGCACCCGCATGCAAGGCAAAATGCCCCGCCCCGCTCGCGAGCGACCTATCGCATCACCAGCGTGCCGGCACCGTGGTCGGTCAACAGTTCCAGCAGCACCGCGTGCGGCACCTTGCCGTCGAGGATGACGACGCCTTCGACGCCGGCTTCGAGCGCATAGATGCAGGTCTCGACCTTGGGGATCATGCCGCCCGATATGGTGCCGTCGGCGATCAGGCGGCGCGCGTCGTCGATCGTGAGTTCTTCGATCAGAGCACCGGACTTGTCCAGCACACCCGGCACGTCGGTGAGCAGGAGCAGCCGCTTGGCCTTGAGCGCGCCCGCGATCGCGCCGGCGAACGTGTCGGCGTTGACGTTGTAGGTGACGCCGTCCCTGGAGGTCGCGAGCGGCGCCAGCACCGGAATGAGGTCGCGCCCGAGGATCTGCTCCAGCACCGTCGTGTCGACCTTCTCCGGCTCGCCGACGAAGCCGAGGTCGACCACCCTCTCGATGTTGGAGTCGGGATCGGCGACGCTGCGGCTGACCTTGCGGGCCAGCACCATGTTGCCGTCCTTGCCGCACAGCCCGACCGCCTTGCCGCCGGCGGCGTTGATGAAGCCGACGATCTGCTTGTTGATCGAACCGGCCAGCACCATCTCGACGATCTCGATGGTGTCCTTGTCGGTGACGCGCAGGCCGGCGGAGAACTCCGACTTGATGCCGAGCCGCTTGAGCATCTCGCCGATCTGCGGCCCGCCGCCGTGCACCACCACCGGGTTGATGGCGGTCTGCTCCATCAGCACGATGTCGCGGGCGAAATTGCGCGCGCTCTCCTCCTCGCCCATGGCGTGTCCGCCGTATTTCACCACCACGGTCTCCTCGTCGTAGCGCTGCATGTGGGGCAGCGCCTCCGACAGGATGCGGGCGATGTCGTGGGGCGAAACGGTCATGGCGAGGTCCTCGGCACGGTGCCGCACCGGCGCTGCTGGAACGACCCTGTTCCACCCTCGTCCCGAGGAGGGAGCGAAGCGCCCGTCTCGAAGGATGAGGGTGGCCCCGGTCCCGGCACCCTCATGCTTCGAGACGCGCCGCTGCGCGGCGCTCCTCAGCATGAGGCCGGCTAAGGTTGGTCAGCAAGGCGACGGCTAGCAAGCCGCTGCCTTTTAGCGGGCGCGACAAGGCTAGGAAAGAGCGGACATCGCTCTCAGCCCCGTTCGGCCAGCAGGCGGGCGATCGCCGCGCGCAATTCGGGGATGCCGGCGCCGGCGCGGGCGGAGGTGACGAGCACCTCGGGAAAGGCCGCCGGATGCTTCGCCAGCGCCGCCGCGGTCGCGGCGACGAGCGCGGCGAGGTCGGCGGCCTTCACCTGGTCGGCCTTGGTCAGCACGATCTGGTAGTTCACCGCCGCCCGGTCGAGCGTGGCCAGCACCTCGTCGTCGGTGTCCTTGAGACCGTGGCGGGCATCGATCAGCAGATAGACGCGCGCCAGATTGCTGCGGCCCTGCAGGAACGCATGGATCAATGCGGTCCAGGCCTTGACCTTGGACTTGGCGGCGTCGGCATAGCCGTATCCCGGCATGTCGACCAGAACGAGCCGGCCCGGCCCGGTGAAGAAGATGAGTTCCTGCGTGCGGCCGGGCGTGTGCGAGGTGCGCGCCAGCGCCTTGCGTCCGGTGAGCGCGTTGATCAGGCTCGACTTGCCGACATTGGAGCGCCCGGCAAACGCGATCTCGACACCGCGCATCTTCGGCAACGAGACGAGCGAGCTGGCGGCCGAGACGAACTGCCAGTCGCACGCGAACAGCTTGCGGCCGGCCTCGATCTCGCCACGGGTGACAGAAATTGCAGCCATCCTCCTCCTTTAGCATCCCGCGCGGGATTCGCGAGCGGCCATGCCTGCCCGCATTGGGACATCGCCCGCAAGCGCGGCCCGGGTGGGAGAGGACATCGTCACAGCGATCGCACCCGCGGCTGCGCCGGCGGCGCGCTGTCGCTCTGCGCGTCGCCGGGCGGGGGAAGCGCGTCGCTGCCGGGCGCGTCGCTGCCGGCCGCGTCGCTCCCGGCCGCCTGGGTGCGGGACGCGACAAACGCATTGATCCTGCGCGCCAGTTCGAAGCGAAACGCGTCGATGTCCTCGGGCATGTCATCGTCGAAGTCGCCGGGCCTGCCGGCAGCAGCGCCGGCGGCCGCCGCCTGGCGCTCCCTTAGGAGGCCGTTGAGTTCGCGCAAGGTCCCCGTCAGCGCCCCGAGCGCGCGTCCGGCGCTCTCCATCTCGATCGCCGGCAGCACGCGGGCGACCGCGGTCTGCAGCTGGGACACCAGCGCGCCGTCGCCGATCTCGCAGGGCGCGGCATCTGCTTCGCTTGCGGCGGCGGGAGGCGGGAGTGCGGCGCCGGGCGTGGCCACGCCTTCGCCCTCATCCTCCCACCCCGGCAGCGCCGGCCGGCGCCCGGACGCAGGCTCGGAAGGGGGAGGCTCGCCGCCGATCGCATGCGCCGCAGCGGCGTGGGGTGAAACGGTCCACAAAGCGGACGGCGCCGCCGCGCCGGCCGCGTGCGCGGCCGGGAGCACCGCGCTCGCCAGCGGCTGCGGTCGGCCCGCGGCTCGGGCAGCGGTGGCGGGCCCTCGAACGGGATCGGCTCGCGCCGTCGCGTCCAGCCCCAGCGGCGCATGCGGTCGCGCAGCGTGCCGGACGAGATGCCGTGCTCGGCGCAGATGTCCTCGACCTTGCGCTCGCCGCGCTCGTAGTCGTGGCGGATTTGCGCCCAGGCTTCGGTGGACAGATGGGGGGCCATGATCGTGCTCCATGCTGTGCGTGAGATTGCTGTGCGTGAGATTTGAACGCGCTCGTCCGCGCGAAAGCCGGAACCCGGTGCTAGGGACGGGATGCCCGCGTTCGCGGGCATGAGCGCAGATTGCCGGAGCGCCGACGGCCTGCCTGCCGTGCCCGTGCCCGTGCCCGGCGGGCGGCGTTCGCCGCAAGATGCAGTTCTGGGAGAATGCCCCTTTCCTACCAGAGGAGCGTCACGCTGGCAAGGAATATGTTCCGGTAACCCGGACGGAGCCGAGCGAAATCCGGGTCGATATCGCGATGTGGGAAGCCGCATTCCGCTTCGCGCCATGCGGGCTACGCTTGCTTGCTAAGCCTTCTTCGGTGACCAGCGATAGGCCTTGGCGCAGGCACCGCCCATCAGCATCGCCCGCTCGTTCTCGCTCAGGCGGTCGGTCGTGCGGAATGGCTCGACCGCCTGCTGGTAGTTGACGACGGCATAGGCGCGCGTCCAGTCGGTGCCCCATAGGCAGCGGTCGAAGCCGAAGGCATCGAACACGCGGGCGAGCGGATCCCAGATGTCTCGAAACGGATACGGTTCCTTCGACAGCGTGCAGGCGCCACTCACCTTGATCA
This sequence comes from uncultured Alphaproteobacteria bacterium, assembly GCA_963755305.1. Taxonomy (GTDB): domain Bacteria; phylum Pseudomonadota; class Alphaproteobacteria; order Rhizobiales; family Xanthobacteraceae; genus VAZQ01. The sequence goes on from CAVWJL010000005.1 coordinate 97,636, forward strand.
CGACGTTCTTGCGCTTGGCGAGGTCGAGGACCCTCGGCAGGTCGGCCCACGGCTGCGGCGGGGCCGGTGGCGTGCGCGGCTGCAGGATGGCCAGATGGTCGACGATGAAACGCGTATCGGGGTGGCGATCGATCAACGTGGTGCCCGCCTCCACGTTGCCCCAGCACAGGATGTTGACTGGAAAGTCGTGCTTGACGGCGGCGCGCGCGATCCGGTCGAGGCCCGGGTCCTTCGGGTCGCGATCGCGGCCCGGCTCCTTCGTCCAAATAATGCGGATGCCGACCGCGCCCGGCGTGCGCTTCCAGTCGGCGATGACATCGCCCACGGCCGGATCGTCCGGATCGACCGGCTTGACGATCGCGAACCGGCCAGGATGCGCGCGCTGCACGTCAACCGCATAGCTCGCGTCGTAGCGGTACATGGAAAAGGCCGAGATGAAGATCGCGCCGTCGACGCCGACCTTGTCCATCGCGGCCACCATCTCGTCGCCGGTGACGTGGGCGGGCCAGTTCGGCACGTTGTGCCAGGGCCGCTTCGGCGTGTTTGCTTCATAGGCGTGGACTTGGGAATCGATGATCGTCATCGCGGACGTTCCTCTTGCCGGGAGAGCCCGCTATCGCAACAGGCCGCGCCCGCCGTGTCCAGCCAGTAGCCCGGCTTGAACTCGTAGATGGGTAACGGGCCTGCGGCACGGGCCCCCCGCATTCCGCTTCGCTCCATGCGGGCTACGCTTGCTTCAATCCGGCCGCGCCGCATTTGCCCTCTCCCAAAGGGAGAGGGCATCTCAGTCGCAGGGGTTCGAAAGAAGGGGTGAGGGGTTACAAACTGAGAGTATTTAACCCCTCACCCATTCATCGCAATCCCCACAACGAGATGCCCTCTCCCTTTGGGAGAGGGCACGAGCGGCTTGGCCGCGCCGCGGCACGGGAGGCGGTGTTGCTGGCTCATCGCAAGCGCACGGTGCGCGACGGTCCGCGCCCCTTAAGCCTTCTTCTTTTTCACGAACACGGCCTTGATGTTGTCGATGAGCTCGATCTTGGCGCCGTGCTTGCGCATGATCACGCTCTGCTGGGCGACCGAGAGCGTGTTGTTCCACGCCCAGTAGATCACCAGCCCGGCCGGGAAGCTCGCCAGCATGAAGGTGAACACCACCGGCATCCAGTCGAAGATCATCTGCTGGGTCGGGTCGGGCGGCGGCGGATTGAGCTTCATCTGGAACCACATCGTAACGCCCATGATGAGCGGCCAGACGCCCAGCATGAGGAACGAGCCGATCACCGGCACGTGCGAGGGGTCCCACGGGATGAGCCCGAACAGATTGAAGATCGTGGTCGGATCGGGCGCCGCCAGATCCTTGATCCAGCCGAAGAACGGCGCATGCCGCATCTCGATGGTGATGAACAGCACCTTGTAGAGCGCGAAGAAGACCGGAATCTGGATGACGATCGGCAGGCAGCCGGCGACCGGATTGATCTTCTCCTTCTTGTACAGCTCCATCATCGCCTGTTGCTGCTTCATCTTATCGTCGGCGTAGCGCTCGCGGATCGCCATCATCTCCGGCTGCACCGCCTTCATCTTCGCCATCGAGGCGTACGACTTGTTGGCGAGCGGGAAGAACAGGATCTTGATCAGCACCGTGACCATCAGGATGGCGACGCCGAAATTGCCGACGTGGCGGTAGATCCAGTCCATCACGATGAACAGCGGCTTGGTGATGAAATAGAACATGCCCCAGTCGATCAGCCGGTCGAAGCGGTCGATCTTGAGCGCCTTCTCGTAGCCGTCGACGATGGCGACTTCCTTGGCGCCGGCGAACAGCCGCACATTGGCCGCGCCGGTCGCGCCCGGCGCGATGGTCTGCGCGTCGAGCAGATAGTCGGTCTGAAAGGTCTTGAGCGAGCCGACCAGGTCAAAGGAAAATCGCGAGCGCACCTTGGGGCCGGTGTCGGGCAGCAGGGTCGCCGCCCAGTATTTGTCGGTGATGCCGAGCCAGGCGCTCGGGGACTCGAAGGATTCGGATTTTTTCTTCTCGATATCCGAATAGGTCGCCTCCTTCAGCCCGTGGTCGCCGAACACCCCGATCAGGCCTTCGTGCAGGATGTAGTAGCCGAGGGTGTGGGGCGTACCGTGGCGCGAAATCAGCCCGTAAGGATAAAGCGTCACCGCCGCCGCGCTCTTATTGGCGACCTCGTCCTTGACGGTGAACATGTACTTGTCGTCGACCGCGATGGTGCGGCGGAACTCCAGGCCCTCGCCATTGTCCCAGGTCAGCACCACCGGCCGCTCGACCGTCAGCGCGCCCGATCCCTGCTGCCGCCACAGCGTGTCCGCGCCCGGCAGCTTCGCCGACGTGCCGGCGGGCAACGACCAGCCGAGTTCGGCATAGAACGGATTCGGGCTGCCGGAGGGGGCAAGCAGGACGATCGGGGGCGATTTGGGATCGACCGTCTCGCGATAGCGGATGAGCGAGAGATCGTCGATGCGCGCGCCTTTGAGCGAAATCGAGCCGAGCAGGCTCGGCGTGTCGATCTGCACGCGCGGAGAGGCCGCGAGCGCGGCCTCGCGCGTCTGCGCCTGCGTTGCGCCGGGCTGGACGGGAGGCGCGGGCGTGCTGCCCGGGACCGGCTGCGCGGGCGCACCGCTCGGCGGAGCGCCCGGCGTCGGCTGGTTTTTCTCCTGCGCCTGCTGCTGCTGCTGTTTCTGAACGTGCGGGACGCCGAAAAAAATCTGCCATCCTATCAAGATGATTGCAGACAGGACGATGGCGATCAGCGTGTTCTTCTGGTCGTTCATTTTGGGGCTCGGAGCCGCCGCAGCGCTCGCTTGAAATCCTCGGTCATTTGCTCGAACGGCAGCGATAGTGCGGAACGCCGTCCGATCAACACGTAGTCATGGCCTTGCCGTAGCTGGTCCGCGGCCGATCGCCTCACGATTTCCCGCAACCGCCGCCGGACGCGATTGCGTTCGACCGCGTTGCCGACCTTCTTCGACACGGTGAAACCGACGCGTGTCGCACCATCGTCGCCTCGCTCGATCGCCTGCAACACGAACGCCGCGGTCGGGACCTTGGTCCCGCGCGCGGCGGCCAGGAAATCGGCCCGCTGTCTCAGCCGCTCCATGGGAACGACGCGCGCCGCCGCACGGCTTGCGATCAGGCGCTCAGGCGCTTGCGCCCATGCGCGCGCCGCTTTGCGATCACCCTGCGGCCGCCTTTGGTCGCCATGCGGGCGCGGAAACCGTGTCGGCGCTTGCGCACCAGCTTGCTCGGTTGAAAGGTCCGCTTCACGGGTCGTTCTCCGGTCGCCGCCAGGCCTTGCTTCGCTCGCCGCGTCCATTGCGGGTCGGTCGCGCGACGCGGGTGCCGGCCTCCTTGCCCCAAACCCCGGTCAAATCGGGGCCGGCGCGTTGAAATCTCGCGGCTTATAAGGGAGGGTGCCCTCGCTCGTCAATGCGAGCACGGCGCGAGAACGCGAGTCCGTGACGAAACCGTGAACCACGCTCAAATGAAGGTGAAATGGCACTGCATCCGTGATGGCTCGGATAGGATCGCCCCGTGCGCGCAAGCCATCCGGCGTGGCATTGCGGCGCTCAAGGCGATGCCGGGCCCGACGGGATGATGCCCTCCGACAAGGAACCTTCACCAGCCGCCGCGGCCGACGCCAAACCGCGGCTCTCGGCGCGCCGGCTCCTGCCGCTGCTCGCGATGGTCGTGGTATCGGCGGTCGTGATCGCCATGGGCTGGCATCGCCATCTCTCGTTCGAGACGCTCGTGCGGCATCACCAGGACCTCCAGGACGTCATTGCACGGCACCGCCTGGGCGCGCTCGCGGCCTATGTCGCGCTCTACATCGCGGTGGTCGCGCTGTCGGTTCCGGGCGGCATCTTCCTCACCATGGCCGGAGGGCTGCTGTTCGGCGTCGTTGTGGGTGGGATTGCCGCGCTGGTGGGCGCCACGATCGGAGCGGTCGGCATTTTCCTCATCGCCAAGAGCGCACTCGGCGAGCACCTCGTGCGCCGGGCGGGTCCATTGGCTGCGAGCCTCGCCGATGGCTTTCGCGCCGATGCCTTCAGCTATCTGCTGTTCCTGCGGCTGGTGCCGATCTTTCCGTTCTGGCTGGTCAATCTCGTGCCGGCGCTCGCCGGCGTGCGGCTGGCGACCTTCGCGGCGGCGACCGCGCTCGGGATCATTCCCGGCACCTTCGCCTTCGCTTTCGTCGGCGCCGGGCTCGACAGCGTGATCGTCGCGCAGGAGGCCGCCTACCGCGCGTGCCTGGCCGCGGGCCGGCCCGACTGCCGGCTGGATTTCCAGCTCAAGAGCGCGCTCACGCCCGAACTGCTCGGGGGGTTGATTGCGCTCGGCCTCGTGGCGCTGATCCCGGTCGTGGTGAAGCGGCTGCGAGCGCGCTCGCGCGCCACCCGCGTGTCGGGTTAGAACGGGCGCGGCCCGGAAGGATGCCATGGTCGACGTGCTCACCCCCGACATCTGCGTGATCGGTGCAGGCTCAGGCGGCCTCTCGGTCGCGGCGGCCGCCGCCGCGTTCGGCGTGTCCGGTCGTGCTGATCGAAAAAGGCAGGATGGGCGGCGACTGCCTCAACACCGGCTGCGTGCCGTCGAAATCGCTGATCGCAGCCGGCAAGCGCGCGCGCAGCGTCGCAGAAGCGCGCGCCTTCGGCGTGCAAGCGGCCCCGCCCGACATCGACTTCGCCCTGGTCCATAGGCACGTGCACGACGTCATCGCGACCATCGCGCCGATCGATTCCAAGGAGCGATTCACCGGCCTCGGCGTGAACGTGATCGAGGGCACCGCCCGCTTCAAGGACCCCGACACGGTCGCGGTCGGCGATGCGATCGAGGTCAAGGCGCGCCGCTTCGTCATCGCCACCGGCTCCTCGCCGGCGGTGCCCCCGATCCCGGGCCTCGACACCACGCCGCATCTCACCAACGAGACGGTGTTCGACCTCACCGCCCGACCGGAGCATCTCCTCGTCATCGGTGCAGGGCCGATCGGGCTCGAACTGGCTCAGGCGTTCCGCCGGCTCGGCAGCGAAGTCACGGTGGTGGAAGCGGCCGAGCCGCTGGCGCGCGAGGACCCGGAATGCGCGGCTGTCGTGATCGACCAGCTCACGCGCGAAGGCATAACGCTGCGCACGTCCACGGCCGTCGTCCGGGTCGCGGCGGCCGACGGCGCCAAAATTCAGATCGTCGTGCGCAACGGCGGGCAGGAGGAGACGATCGAAGGCAGCCACCTGCTGGTGGCGACCGGCCGGCGCACGAACATCGCCGGCCTCGATCTCGAACGCGCCGGAATAAAATTCGACCGCGGCGGCATCCTGGTCGACAAGGGACTGCAAGACCGCCAACAAACGCGTCTATGCCATCGGCGACGTCGCGGGCGGAGCGCAATTCACCCACCTCGCAAATTATCATGCCGGTCTTGTCATCCGGAACGCGCTGTTTCGCCTGCCCACGAAGGTGAACGAGGACGCGATCCCGCGGGTGACCTTCACGGACCCGGAACTGGCCCATGTCGGGCTGACCGAGGCCGAGGCCAAAAGCCGACGCATCACCATCCGGGTGCTGCGCTGGCCCTATCATGAGAACGACCGCGCCCAGGCCGAGCGCGAAACGATCGGCCACATCAAGGTCATCACCGGCAGGCGGGGTAGGATTCTCGGCGCCACAATTGTCGGGGCAGGCGCCGGGGAACTGATCACCACCTGGACCCTGGCGGTCGCCCAGGGCCTCAATATTCGCGCCTTCACCGGTATCGTGGTGCCGTACCCGACCCTGTCGGAGATTGGAAAACGCGCCGCGATTACCTATTTCACACCTAGTTTGGCGCAGTAGCTGGGTTCGGCGCATCATTGTCCTGGCTGCGCCGTTTCGGCTGAGGGGCTTCGGATTGGGCTCAGACCCACGCAAAGGCGTTGACATGACGGATCGACCCGCGGCGCGGGAAGCATCGACCCGCGCGCGCCTGCCGCGCCTGGGGCTCTCGGGCAAGCTCCTCGTCCTCACGACGTTGTTCGTGATGATCGCGGAAGTGCTGATCTATGTGCCTTCGATCGCCAATTTCCGGCTGAACTGGCTGCACGACCGGCTCTCCGCCGCCTATACGGCGGCGCTCGTGCTCGAAGCGGCGCCAAGCGGGATGGTCCCGGAAGGCGTGGCCCGCCAGGTCCTCGACTCGATCGGCGCGCGCGCAGTGGCCATGAAGATGGGCCAGCAGCGCCGCCTGCTCGCGGTCTCCGACATGCCGCCGGCGATCGATCACGACATCGACATGCGCGACATGCCGTGGCACCGCGCCATCATCGACGCGTTCGCCACGTTGCTCAGCCACGAGAATGAAGTGATGCGTGTCGTCGGACCGGCGCCGATGGGCGGCGAATTCGTCGAGATCGTGATGGACGAAAAGCCGCTGCGCCGGGCGATGGTGGATTTCTCGGTCCGCATCCTGTTTCTCTCGCTGATCATTTCGGGGATCACGGCGACGCTCGTCTACCTGGCGCTGCACCGCATGTTCGTGCGCCCGCTGCGGCGCATCACCGTCAACATGACGGCGTTCCACGGCGAACCGGAGAACCCGGCGCGCATCATCGTCCCCTCCGAGCGGCAGGACGAGGTCGGCACCACCGAGCGCGAGCTTGCCTCCATGCAGCGCGATCTGGCTTCGCTGCTTGCAGCAGAAGAACCATCTCGCCGCGCTCGGGCTTGCGGTGTCCAAGATCAATCACGATCTGCGCAACCTGCTCACCTCCGCGCAGCTGTTCTCCGAGCGGCTGGCGAAGATTTCCGACCCGCACGTGCAGACCTTCTCGCCCAAGCTCATGCGCGCGCTCCAGCGCGCGATTGCGTTCTGCGAATCGACCCTGTCCTACGGCCGCGTGCAGGAACCGCCGCCCGACCGCCGCAGCGTCGCGCTCGATGCCCTGGTCGAAGAGGTCCGCGAGACGCTCGGGCTCGATCCCGGCGGGCCGGTGCGATGGATCGGCGCGGTCGAGCGCGGCCTCGCGGTCGATGCCGATCCCGATCAGTTGTTCCGCATCCTGCTCAATCTGGCGCGCAATGCCGTGCAGGCGATCGAGAGCCGCGCCGCCCGCGACCCGGGCACCGATCAGATCCGCATCACCGGCCGGCGCGAAGGCGCGGTGGTCGTGATCGAAGTGTCCGACACCGGGCCCGGCCTTCCCGAGAAAGCGCGGGCGCACCTGTTCGAGGCCTTCCAGGGCTCGACCCGCACCGGCAGCGCCGGCCTCGGCCTCGCCATCGCGGCCGAACTGGTGCGCGCCCACGGCGGCGAGATCAGGCTGGTCGACGGCACCATCGGCGCGACCTTCAGCCTGACCATTCCCGACCAGGCGGTCGATCTCGACACCCGCCGCGGCGAACGCGCGCGCGCCTAGCGCTTCTGCGCGCCGTGGAAGATTGCAAGCACAACAATCTCGTCTCGCTCGTCATCGACCCTGTAGACGACGATATAGGGCGGCTCGACGAGTTCCCGGGTGCCCTCGATGAGACCTGGCCGCCCCATATGCTCAAGCCCCGGCGTCGCCAACCGGCCAATCCGCTCGCGTAAGCGGCGTACCGCGTTGGCTGCGGCGCGAGGACTGTCTCGGGAAATCCATGAGAAAATTCCGTCGAGATCGTCGGCGGCCCTCGCCCGGATGACGATCTTCATATCCCGAGTCGGCGCAGGCGCTCATCCCATTCGTCGAGTGTCAGCGTACTGGGGCTGCGTTCGGCCAAGCGACGCCGAACCTCCTCGGCCTGCTCCTGCGACAGCCGGTAAGGACTCTTGTCGTGTGCCTCAATCAGCTTGAGTATTTCAACGGCGTCGGCCTGACGCTCTGACGGCCACGTCAGGACGCGATCGAGAACTTCCTTGACTTGATCCTTCGTCATTTGAAGCAATCTAACACGTTCGGCCGCAGCCGTCACATGGTGCCGCTCAGCCTCACGGCGTCGGCGCGTAGCTCAAGCCTTCGAAGCTCTTGTCCTTGAGATGCTGGTCGAGCCCCCAGCGCTTGACCTGCGCCAGCGTCTCGTCGAATTCCGCGCGCGGCAGCGGCTTCAGGTAGAACCGTTCGCCGCGGCCGAACTTGGAGAAATCCCAGGGATGGTAGGTCTCGAACTCGGCCGGGACCGCGTGCTTCCATAACGGCAGAAATTTCACCATGTCGGCGTCCATCGCCTTTTCGGCCCGTTCGAGCGCGCGCAGGTAGCTGCGCACGACCCCGGCGTCGAAATGCTCCGGAACCCACCACAGCGTCTTGAACGTATCCTCGATGATCTTGCGCAGCCCAAGCTGCTCGGCCATGGCGATCTGCGGCGGCAGCAGGCTCGCGGCTTCCACCTCGCCGTCGAGCAGCGCCTTGAGGCGCGCACCGAAACCGCCGGTATTGACCACCTTGATGTTCTCGAGCGGGAGATATTTCTCCAGCCGGTAAGGCACGTTGAAATGGCTGCCGGCGCGCATGCCGACCGACACCGGCACGTCCTTGAGGTCCTCGGGTCGGCGAATCTTCGAGTCCAGCCGCACGAAGATTGCCCACGGCGATACGCCGTAGGCGTCCTGCACCATCTTGCCCATGCCGGCGGACGCATTGCAGATCGTTCCCCAGACGCAAGCGCCCTGGATCACCTCCTGCTTGTCGGCGGTATAGGGCCGGTCCTGCGGCCGTTGGAAATAGTCGAGCCCCTTCCAACTCGACTGGGTGCCGCGGAAGGTCTTCCAGTCGAGATCGACGTCGAGCCCCTCGGCGGCGAAGAAGCCTTCCTGGTGGGCAACGAAGTCATAGAGGCCCATGCCTTTGGGCGCGACTTTCACGGGTTTCAAGCGCGTGTCGGTGATGCTCATGGTTCAGTCCTCCCGGAGCACGCCGGCTGTTTTCTGGCGCCGGCGCGCAAGACTGCCGCGTTTCTAGCGCATTTTGCTTTGCGGATCACGCACCAATGCGGACACGCGCCGGATCAAACACACGCGGTCCCGACGACGGTCCCTACGCGCCCTGCGCCATCCGCTCCGCCCGGGCCGGGATCACATCCGCCCGCGCGCGGAAATAAGGGATCACCTCCTTGGCAAAAATCTCCGTGCTCTTCGTGGTGAGCTCGTGCGGCAGCGTGCCGAACTGCATCATCGGCAGGAGATAACCGAAGCCGATCTCCTTCTGGTACTGCTCGATCTTCTCCCGCAGCGTGGCCGCGCTTCCGCACAGGAACATGCCGCGCTCGATCACTTCGTCGATGGTCTGCTTGCCACCGATGGCGGCCTTGGCTTGTATCACGCCCATCATCGAGGCCAGCGACAGGTAGCCGGGCGGCAGCAGCATCTCCCGCGGCATGCGCAGGAACTTGTTGAGAAAGGCCTCGATGTGCGGCTTGGCTTCGCGATGGGCGATCGCGTCGGTCTCGGCCGCGTACAGCGGGATCGACCAGCCGACCTGCTCCGGCGTGGCGGCGTAGCCATATCGGTCCGCGCAATCGCGGTACATCGCCATGTAGCGCGCGAGCGCCGCGACCGGGCTGAAGGTCTGCAAGTAGGTGTACTTGCGGGACGGGTGCGACGCCCACTCGATGGTCTCGCGGCTGCCTTGCGAGGGAATCCAGATCGGCGGATGCGGCTGCTGATAGCAGCGCGGCCAGGTGTTGACGTATTCGAAGTGGTAGTGCTTGCCCTCGAACGGGAACGGGCCGGTGCGCGTCCAGGCCTGGATGATGAGATCGTGCGCCTCCTGGAAGCGCTCGTGCGACTCCGCCGGATTGGCGCCCCAGGAATGGTATTCCGCGCCGATGCCGCGCACGAAGCCGGCGATCAACCGCCCGCCCGTGATGTTGTCGAGCATGGCGTATTCCTCCGCCACCACCAGTGGATTGTTGAGCAGCGGCAGCGCGCGGCCGAGCACCGCGATCTTGACGTTCTTGGTGCGGCGCGCGAGCGCGCCCGCCATGATGCCCGGGATCGGCATCATGCCGTAGGCGTTCTGGTGGTGCTCGTTGACGCAGACGCCGTCGAAGCCGACCTCGTCGGCATATTCGATCTCGTCGAGGTAGCGGTTGTAGAGTTTGTGCCCGATCTTGGGATCGTAATAGCTGTTGGGCAGCGTCACCCAGGCCGAGTCGTATTTCTGGTCGTAGTCGAGATCGAGCGCCGCATAGGGCATCAGATGGAAAAAGAAGAATTTCATGGGCCCACCTCGTCGATGAAGGCTGCGATCTTGCCGACCCACTGATCGGTGCATTCGAGCTGCGGAGAATGGCCGCAGTTGGCGATGACGTCGAGCCGCGCGCCCGGAATGAGCTCGGCGAAGGCCGGACCATAGGCCGGCGGAATGATCTTGTCGTCGTCGCCCCACAGGATCAGCGTCGGCACGGCGATGCGGTGCAGCCACTTGGCGAGGTGCGGATTGTAGAGCCGCGGCTGCCAGGCAAGCTTGGCGGTGGCAAGCCGGTTCTTCATGTCGGCTTTCTGCTGATCTTCGCTCACCGGCTGCGCCAGCGCCGCTTCCGCGAGCGCCTGGTCGTGGTAGAGGTTGCGCACGAACTTATCCGGCGACCACAGGAAGATGTCGCCCTTGCTCACGCCCTTGACGTGGATGCCGGCCGCGGCCGAGAGCACCAGCGATTTCAGGCGCGCGCTCGAGCGCACCGCGATCTCCGCCGCGATCCAGCCGCCGAGCGAGGAGCCCACGAGATGGACACCGTCGAGGCCGAGCTCGTCCATCACGTCGAGGTAGAAATAGGCGAGGTCGCCGACATTATCGAGCCAGTCCGGCGAGTCCGAGCCGCCGAAGCCGGGATGCTCCGGGACGATCACGTCGAAGCGCCGCGCCAAATGTTCCATGAACGGCAGCCCTGCGGCGGCGCCGCGCGCGCCATGCAGATAGAGCAGCGGCGCCCCCTTGCCGGCGCGCATGAGCCGCAGGCGGCAGCGATCGATGGTTTGAAAGGCTTCTTGCATGGTCGCCGTCCGGCCGTGGCTGAGAGGGATCGCGACGGATAATGCGTGAGCAGGTCGGGCATCGGCAATAGCGGCGCGGCGAATCGATCGTCGCGACATCGCTCGGCCTGTCCGCCGTGCTCTTCGTGGCCGCGCACGCCGCCGTTAAACCTTGGTTAAGCCTGCGGGCGCGTTTTCCTGCCAGAGGCGTAGCCAAAGGCGCACAAGGCTTGCGCGAGGGCAATGTTCGCAGCCGCGCGGATGTCAATTATAAATAAGTTTGCGGCATAAGGTTTGCCGCGTCCGCGGGCACATGCCTCGGTCTTGATCATGGGGCACACCGATGCTGCTCCGCAGCATTCGATCGCAACTGTTGGGGCTGGTACTCGCGACCGTCATTCCCTTCATTACGCTGATCGGGATCGGGTTTTGGAACCAGTGGAGCCGCGACGAAGCCGCGGCTGTCCAGCGCGCCACCGGCCAGGCCCGGCTGCTGGCGGCCCAGGTCGACGATCACATCGGCAACCTCGAAAATCTGATGACCGGGCTCGCGCGGGCGCTTTCCACGGATCCCGCCGATGCCGCCGCAAACGATCTGGTGCTGCGGCAGGTCAAGGCCGAGTTGCCGGATTTCGTCAGCAACGTCATCCTGTTTTCGCTCGACGGCAACAGCATCGGAACGTCCTCGGAGGTGCTCCCGCGCCCCTATGCCGGAGACCGCAAGTTCTTCGCGCAAATCCTGGCCGGACACCGCCTCGGCATCGGCGACGTCATGCGCGCGCGCCAAAGCGGCCAACTGGTCGTATCGGTGGCGCGCCCGGTGCTCGACAAGAGCGGCCGGCTGAAGGCCGTGCTCGCAGTCGGCACCTTGCTCGAACACTTCCAGGATGCGCTCAGGATCAAGGACTTTCCCGCCGGCAGCGTCGTCTCGATCCTCGATCAGAACGGGATCGTGATCGCACGCAGCATCGGCGCCGCGGCATGGATCGGCCGCGATCTCGGCAAGCTCGATATCGTCGCGCGTCACCTGGCGGCGAAGGAAATCAGCGAGGTGGCGGTCTGGCCGGACGGCGTGAAACGCATCACCGGTTCTTCGACCGCCCACTCGGTGCCGTGGCTCGTCTCGGTCGGGCTTCCCGCGGACATCGCGTTCGCGGCCGTGGCGCGGCGGCTCGGCTGGGGCTTGCTGTTCATCTCGATCGCATTGGCGGCCGCGTTCGCCATCGCCTGGATGCTGTCCGGCCGCATGGTTCGGCCGTTGCGGCAGCTTGGCAAAGATGCGTCCGTGCTCGCAGCCGGCGACCTGAGCTATCGCAGCGCGGTGCGCTCGCACGACGAGGTCGGCGCGCTCGCGACCAACTTCAACTGCATGGCCCGGGCGCTGGAGCAGCGCGAGCATGAGGCGCACGCCGTCTCGGGTGAGCTGCGGCGCGCCAAGGACACGCTGGCGGCGGTGATCGACGCGGCGCCGGTGGCGATCGTGTGTTCCAGCAGCGATCGGCGGATCGTGCTGTGGTCGCGCGGGGCCGAGCAGATGTTCGGCTGGACGTCCGAAGAGGCCGTGGGGAACCCGACCAAGCTCGTTCCGGAGGGGGGCAAAACGCAGTCGGGCGCGCTGTTCGAGCGCGCCTTCAGGGGCGAGACGGTTCGCGACGTGGAGCTCAAGCGGCAGCACAAGGACGGCAATCTGCTCGATGTGCGCGTGACCGCGGCGCCGATGCACGATGTCGACGGCAACGTGCGGAATGTCGCCTGGGCCTACGAGGACATTACCGGCGACAAGCGGGCGGAAGAGCAATTGCGCCGCCTCGCCCACTACGACCAGCTGACCGGGCTGCCCAACCGGCTGTCCCTGCAGAAGGAACTGGGCCGCCTGCTCGCCGGCAGCGGGCAGAGCCGGCCGACCGCCATCGTCCTGTTCGACCTCGACCGCTTCAAGGACGTGAACGACACGCTCGGCCATTCGACCGGCGACGAACTGCTGATCGAGGTCGGCGACCGCATGACCGGCGTCGCCGAGCGGCACGCCGAGGTGGGATTGGTATGCCGGCTGGGCGGCGACGAGTTCGTCGTGGTGGTGCCCGATTGCGGCGATCCGCGCGTGGTTTCCGAGATCGTCGAGGCCATGCTGACGCGGTTGACCGAACCATTCACCATCAACGACCACGTGCTGCATGTCGGCGCGAGCGCGGGCGTCGCGATCGCGCCGGCCGACGGCGCAACCGTCGACGAACTGATCGCCAATGCCGACCTTGCGCTCTATCAGGCGAAATCCGACGGCGGCCGGGTGTGCCGTTTCTTCCTGCCGGTGCTGCGCGCGCAGGCGCAGGCCCGCCGCGGGCTCGACCTGGAACTGCGGCGCGCCTTCGCCGAGCACGAATTCGAGCTCTACTTCCAGCCGCAGATCCGGCTCGAGGACGAAGCCGTGGTGGGGGCGGAAGCGTTGCTGCGCTGGCGGCATCCGGCCGCCGGCATTCTGGCGCCGGGCGCCTTCATCGAAACCCTGGCGGAAAGCGCGATCGCGCTCGAGGTCGGCCGCTGGATCGTGCGCACGGCCTGCCGGCAGGCGGCGGCATGGCGCGCAATGGGACTGCCGCTCGGAACCCTCGCGGTCAACCTGTTCCCCGCCCAGGCGCACGACCCGGCGCTCGTGCAGGATATCGGCGACGCGCTGCGCGACACCGGCCTGCCGGCGGAGGCGCTCGAGCTCGAAATCACCGAATATGCCGCCTTCAACTACGAGGATCCGAATGGCCCGCTGCAGAAGCTGCACGAGCGCGGCGTGCGCCTTGCATTCGACGATTTCGGCACCGGCTATGCGTCGCTGAATTATCTGACGCACTTCCCGGTCTCGCGCATCAAGATCGACCGCAGCTTCGTCGCCAAGATCACCGACAACGCCGAAGACGCGGCGGTGGTGCGCTCGCTCATTGCGATGGCGCACAATCTCGATCTCGACGTGATCGCCGAGGGCGTGGAGACCGAGGCGCAGGCGACATTCCTGCTCAACGAGCGCTGTCCGGAAGCGCAAGGCTTTCTCTATTCCAAGCCGCTGTCGGCACAGGAATTCGAGGCCTATCTCAAGGCCAAGCGGCTGGTGTCGCAGGCCGACAAGAGCGGCAAGCGTGCTCCCCGCAGCCGCAACATGCACCGGCGCGCAACGCGCGCACTCGGCCGGCGGCAGTTCCCCCGCAGTTAGTCCATCGCCGGGCGCCAGGCGCTCCGCGAAGCGGCGACGCTGTCCGGCTCGTCATGGGCCGCGATTTAAATGGTTGAATCCAGTGGCCGAATTGCAACAGCCGAAATTCGTCAACACCATCAATTCGTGACCGGACACGCTTGAATTCGTTCCAAATTTGCCGGCCGAGCGCGAGCGTTGACATTGCACGGCGCCGACGTAACGGTCGCAAGCGTTGAACACGGTCGCAATCCGAACGCGACGTGATGTCGGGTGATAACTTTTGGGGGCGTCAAGGGAACAAGCTCATTCTTGCAGGCGCGCTAGCGCTGGTCTCGCTGCAGCCGGCAGGCGCGGCCGACATGCCGATCAGGAAGGCGCCGATCGCGGAGGCTCTTTGCCTCCATTGATCTATGGCTTGGTCGGCAAACGACGTTCGGAGCGGCGTTTATTGCCGTCTTAGCAACGAAGCGCCCCAAATGATGGCTGACAAAAATTATTAGGACCATGCCAGTGAGCAGAGCAAAAGCCCCACCGATCCTTCTGCATAAGCATTACGACGCAACGTCTGCCTTTACGCCCGAAAGCCTATTGCGCGAAACGCGTCGACAAAAAAGTTTACCCACCGTGGCCGTCCCGGAAATCTGCCTGCTCGATCCGGATGGCGATATCGTGCGGCACCTGCGTGCTAAGGGACGTGTCGACCGTCATCCCGGCTGGGCCTGCTACCACACCGATCTCTACGTCTTTCATCACGAGGGGCACGAGTACGGTATCGTAGGTTGCGCAGTTGGCGCCGCGTTCGCCGTCCTGATTGCTGAAGAACTCTATGCCTCGGGCTGCCAATTCCTTATCAGCATGACCTCGGCCGGCCAGATCCTTCCAGTGCGAGCGCCGCCCTATTTCATCGTCATCGACCGGGCGCTTCGCGACGAAGGCACGAGCTACCACTACCTGCCGCCGTCCGATTACAGTGAGGCCGACGCGCAATTGACCGAACTCGCGCGGCAGGCGCTCACCGCGGCCGGAATCTCCGTGCAGGTTGGCGCTACTTGGACGACCGATGCTCCTTTTCGGGAAACGCAGGAGGCGATCGACGCGGCGTTGCAGACCGGTATTCTCGCCGTCGAGATGGAGGCAGCGGCCCTCTACGCCTTTGCGAAGGCGCGGGGCCGATCGGTACTTTGCTTCGCACATGTAACCAATCAGATGGGCCGGATCGATGGAGATTTTGAGAAGGGCGCCGCAGATGGCGCGGAGGTGTCTCTCAAGGTCATCTCCCTGGCCGCAGGGCGGTGGCGCGCAAAGGGGCCGTCGTGAACTTCTATGACCGCTGGGTTCTGCCGCCAGTCCTCGATCTGGTCATGCGGCAGCGTCAGCTCAAAAAGTATCGTCGCCAGGTGGTTGCCGCTGCCAGTGGGCGAGTGCTCGAGGTCGGGGTCGGCTCGGGTCTGAACTTTCCGCTGTATGGCAGGCAGGTCGAGATCGTCTTCGGGATCGATCCCTCGCCCCGCTTGCTCGCGATTGCGCGTCGGCGCGCCGTTACAGCCGGTATCCACGCCGACCTCCTGCTGGGGTCTGCGACAGCGATCCCGCTTGCAGACAACACCATGGATACGGTCGTGATGACCTGGACGTTGTGTTCGATCCCCGACCCTCTGACCGCGTTAGGCGAGATGCGGCGCGTCCTTAAGCCGGGTGGCAAACTTCTGTTCGTGGAGCACGGGCTTTCACCCGAGCCTAAGGTCGAGCGCTGGCAGCACGGTCTCACTCCTTTGTGGCGCCGCGTTGCAGGCGGCTGTCACCTGGACCGCAAGATGGATGATCTCATACGCTCGGCCGGCTTCGATCTGCCGGAGCTTCGAACGGAGTATGCTCAAGGACCCCGCACGATGGCGTATATGTATGAGGGATGTGCGACGCCCGCGAAGTAGAGGCTGTACTCCGCCGTAGCTTGGTGTCTTTGAGTCGTGTGACTGTCTCTCACCTTCGGCATATGAGAGATGCTTTTTTGGTGCGATCCGGCGTTGCGGTAGGAGGAACCTCACTGGTCGCGCCGCCGTTCAAGCTTGTTGAGCAAGGCGTCCCGTTCCATTTCGAGACGGGCCGCGCGGTATTGGAGCGAGTCCGTGCCATGGCGCTTGGCGACGAGATAGAGCAGCCGCCACCGTTAGCGGCGCCAACTGGATGAAGAAGGCCGACTTCGCGGGCTTCCTCAAGCGCTTCCGCCGGAGCGAGGATTGAGCTCGAGGGAAGACTTGACAACAAACCGCAATTAAAGGGCCGATTTACAATCTTGTCGTAATGACTGCACTTCCCCAGCCACAGCCTTCGCAGGTCATAACGAACCCACGACCTCAGGTGGGACCAGGTATCGGTTTCGGCAGTTTAGCGGGTAAGATTGGCCAAATGATCGAAGGAGCTGTGCACCCTGTATCTAAATCGGCGCGTCCGAATGACCTTCTTCGGCGCCGAAGCGGGGCTCTGACTCCCATCCGATGATATTCGCTGGATTACCCTTTTATAGGCGCGCCAAACACTTTCCACCCAAGCAGCGCCAACAGCACGAGCAACAATAAGTTCACCCCAAATGGCCCGTAATTCCCTGCACGTCCCATCCAATGCCACCATCCGAATATCACACTCAGCAGCATCAGAATCCAGAATAGAACTCCAGCCGACATGTTCGTCTCCCGTGATGCCTCCCAAGCTTAAAGCACGTTCACGATATCACTGACCTCCCAAAGGCGGCTAGTGACCTTCGCTGCCATCAGGGTCGAATTCTGGATGGCGCTCGGAATGGGGAAGGAACGGCGGACCATCCCGGCCCCCGGTTCTACGCAGCAGAAAACCCGCCCGGCTTTGCGGCCGGGCGGGTCCTTTGCGGCGAGCCCGTGCCGTGGTCAGATGTCCTACTGACCCCTCATCATACCGGGAGAATCAAACATGCCCGCAGTCGTGAACCTCTACCTCATCGGCGTCTGGTTCTGCGTTGGCTTCTTCACCGGCTCAGGCTGGGCGATAGCCGCGTGGCTCGTCGGGCGCATCTTGCGGTTCTGATCAGGGATCATCCCGCCCGGCTTAGTCGGCCCGGCGGGCGGTCGGCAGCTGCGCAAGGCCGGACTGACGCATCCGCTGATGGACGAGATCGAGAAGAAATTCAACGAAAGCGGATGAGGCTTTTGCCGGGGCGCAGGATTGGCCGCAAGACTTGCGCGACGCGTTTGACAAGCTACCGCCCGACATATCGTGGTAAACTGAAAGTACAGGGCCAAAAGGCCTGGGAAGTTGTTATTCTTGAGGACTTTGCGGAATTGCGCCGCTCAGGACTGGCGCATCCCCTAATGGATGAGATCGAGAGGCAGTTTGCAGCGCGAGCAGGCTAAAAGGCCCTTGTGCGTACCAAAAACTCATACGAGTCAAGCGTCAGACGTTTTTGGTCTGCGCAGCGCGTAGAGGAGCGCGAGAGTACACGCGACGAGCGGCAGCGCCTCAGGAGTTTCCATGTCTCGCATGATTTGCTCGACGAGCCCCTTCTGGATCGCGAGGCCCGCAAACCGCAGCCGGCCCTTCGACTTGCCAAGGTCATGTTCGCGACACCGAATTCCGCAAGCACAAGTGCTGAGGAAGCCGGAGATCTCCGTGCCCTCGTTCAGCGCGAGAATTGCGATGCGGGTCTTTCGCACTTCAGCAATTTCAAGACCTCCATCGTCTGCTGGTGCTCGGCGGGTGAGAAGGACACCCCTTATTCCAGCGCTAAGCGTCCGCGTTCAATTGTTTCCTGCCAAAGGTTGGCTTGCGGCTTGAGGCTGGCGGCGAACTCTTTCGGAGTTCCAGCCGGCTTGACCAATCCCATCGCTGCGTAGCGGGAGCTGACAGTGGGATCGCGCAGCGCCTCCACGACCGAACGGTAGAGCGTCTGTACGACATCGTCGGGCGTGCCGTTCGGAACCGCCATGCCCCACCAGTTGGCCGCCTTGAACCCGGGATAGCCGGATTCGATCATTGTCGGTGTGTCGGGTAGCGCAGACAAGCGATGCTCGGTCGCGACGGCGAGCGTCGTCAGCTTGCCCTCGCGCAAATGGCCGGAGGCGCCGCCGAGCCCCAATGGCAGGAGTTGGATGTCGTTGGTCAGGAGAGCAAGCACGGCATTCGGCGATCCGCGGAACGGCACATGCACGATATCCGTCCCCGAGACCTGCTTGAGCCGCTCGATCAGCAGATGATTGACTGTACCGCGGCTGGGCGAGCCGTAGCTCAGCTTGTTGGGGCTGGTGCGCGCGAGCTCGACGAACTCCTTGAGGGTGCGTGCGCGCACGGTGGGGTTAGAGAAGAGAACCAGAGGGACGTCGGCCACGTTGGCGATGGGAGTCAGCGCCACCAGTGGATCGATTGGCATCTTGATGAGAAATTGATTGATGACGAAGTTGTTGGCCGCCGCCACCAGCACGGTGTAGCCGTCAGGAGCGGCGCGTGCGACCTCCAGCGTGCCGATGTTTCCTGCCGCGCCTGGCTTCGATTCGATCACGAGCTTTTGGCCAAGCACCTCCTCCATCCTGGTGGCGAGGAGACGCATGATCACTTCGCCGACGCCGCCCGCCTGGTACGGAATGATAATCCTGATCGGGCGATCCGGATAGCTCGCCGCTGCCGAAGTACGCACCATAGCTGCCGCGCACGCGCCGCCGATCAGGAGCCTTCTCCGGGACAGAGGGCACATGACACGTTCCTTTCCATTGGCACCCCGCGCCATGGCGCGGACAACGCATTTTGTCGTTGCTGTTCCAGGCTGGCAACCGGTCAATTGACAAGATTACGTGAAAAATCACATAATTCGCTATTTCCACAATGTCGCAATAGATCCGGCGGTTCGCCGGGCCCAGCGACGGCGTGGCCCACCGTAGCGACGAGGAGAGGGCGATGCGCAGAATCTGGTTGGTGGGTCTGTTCGTGCTGCTCAATGCAGCGCCGTCGGCCGCACAGAAAATCGTCATCGGCCACATGCCGGTCGGCAATCAGAGCGAAGTGGTGGCGCAGCAGCTCGGCATCTACAAGAAGCAGGGACTGGATGTGGAGCTGAAGCTTTTTCCGACCGGCCCGGCCGCACTGCAGGGGCTGCTCTCGGGCGATCTCCAGATGGTGGAAGCCGGCGGGGCGCCGATGCTGAACCTCGCCGCCCAAAACCTGCCGCTCTATTTCCTCGCCAGCGGCGGCATCAACACGCCTGACCATCCAGCTGGCGCGATCATGATCCGGCCGGACGACACGTCGATCAAATCGTTCGCCGACTTGAAGGGCAAGAAGCTCGGCGGCCTCCCCAAGGGCACGATCACGCATCTGTGGGTCGCCAACGCGCTGGCCCGCTACGGCATGAAGCGCGACGACTTGCAGGAGGTCTTTCTGCCGTTTCCGCAGATGGGCGGTCTGCTTGCAAGCAAGCAGGTCGACGCGATCTATAGCTGGCCGCCGTTCATCACCATGACGCAGCAGGCAGGTCAGGGAAAAATTCTGGTCAATGATTCCGAATGGAATCCCTACGCGGTTCTCAATGCGATGATCGTGCGCCGCGACTGGGCGGACAAGAACCCGCAGGTGGTGCGTGCGCTGCTGAAAGCGTCCATGGAAACGCAACGCTGGATAAACGACAACGCCGATCAGGCGCGCACGATCTTCGGCCAGCAGCTTAGGCTGCCGGAGGCGATCTACAAGTCGATGCGCATGTTCTACTTCCCGCGCAACGGCTACCAGCTCATGCCGAGCATCTGGGATTTCTATCACCTGATGGTGAAGACCGGCGATTTACAGCCGATGGCCAATCCGAAGCAAGTGATCCAGTCGTACTGGATCGAGCCGGCGGAGAAGTTCATCACCCCGGCGCTGGCGGAGATCGGCAAGCAGGACGATCCGGTAGTCCGCAACGTGCTCAAGATCAAGCTGCCGAACCTACCCGGCGATCTGAACGAATATCTCGGCCCCTGGGAGCGATGACGGTTCGACTACCGAAGGCGGCCGCTGCATGTTGATCGAGGCGCGTCATCTCGGGAAGACGTTCGCGATCGGCAAGGAGAAGCTCGAGGTCCTGCACGATCTGAACGTCACGATCGAGCGTGGCCGCTTCGTGTGTCTGCTCGGCCCGAGCGGATGCGGCAAGAGCACGTTCCTGCGCTGCATTGCCGGCCTCGAATCGCCGACGAAAGGCGACCTGCTGGTGGGTGGCCACCCAGCCGGCAAGCCGGGCCCGGATCGCAGCATGGTATTTCAGGACTATGCGCTGTTTCCCTGGTATACGGTCGCCGAGAACATCCTGTTTGGCCTGAAACTGCGCCGCAATCGCGATAGGCAGGCAAGCCACCCCGAAAAGCTGCGCACGCTGCTTGCGCTTGTCGGCCTCACCGGCTTTGAGAAGGCTTATCCGCACCAGATCTCTGGTGGCATGCGGCAGCGGGTCGGTCTGGCCCGCGCGCTGGCGGTCGATCCGGGCGCGCTGCTGATGGACGAGCCGTTCGCCGCCATCGATGCCATCACGCGCGAAGGTCTCCAGCGCGAGCTGGTCGATGTCTGGATCAAGACCGGCATCACGATCGTGTTTGTCACGCACAGCGTCGACGAGGCGACGTTCCTGGCCGACGAGGTCCATGTGTTCGGGATGCGGCCCGCGTCCATCCGATATTCCTGCAGGATCGACCTGCCGCGCCCGCGCAAGACCGCTTCGCTTGCAGTTTCAGGAGATCGCAAGCACGCTCCGGAATGCCATCAACGACGGCATGCCGCCGGAACGGAAGAGCGCGGCATGATATCCTCGGTCCGACGGATAGCCGTGGTGATCGTTCTGCTCATCGTCTGGGAGCTGTCGGTCCGGCTTCAGCTCGTGTCCGGTTTCGTGCTCGCTGCGCCCAGCACGATCGTCGATAACGCGATCCGGCTGCTCGCAAGCGGTGAGCTGCTGGTGCACATCCGCGCCAGCATGTCCCGCATGCTGGCCGGATTTGTTCTGGCGCTCGTCAGCGGCGTCATCGTCGGCGGACTAATGGGCTGGTTCCGCTGGCTGGACGACTTGTTCGATCCTCTGGTGGAATTGGTGCGACCGGTTTCGCCGCTGGCGATCCTGCCGCTCGCCATCTTGTGGCTCGGCATCGGGCAGGCGTCCAAGGTGTTCGTGATCTGGTACGGCTGCTTTTTCCCGATCCTGCTGAACACCTATGCGGCCGTGCGTGGAGTGCCGCGCTCGACGGTCGAGGCCGCCCGGACGCTCGGCGCCCAGACCGACGAGATGCTGCGGTGGGTGGTGTTTAACCACAGCATTCCGCTGGTGATGACCGGGGCGCGGATCAGCTTCGCCGTCGGAATGATCGTTATCATCGCCGCCGAGATGGTGGCCGCCGATGCGGGCCTCGGTTACATGATCCTCACCGCGCAGCAGACCTTCCGGACCGCGGACCTCTATGTCGGCATCGTCACAATCGCGCTCATCGGATTTGCGGGCGACCGCGTGATCCGGTTCGCGCGCGCACGACTGTGTCCCTGGCACGTGGAGAACGAGCAGGCGTGATGGGCGATGACTAATTCTGGATACGATGTGACGATTGAGAGCCCGGATGGGCGCCTTTCTGCGTATTTCTCCGCGCCGCCAAACCGGCCCGCGCCCGGTCTCGTGCTGATGCAGTACATCTGCGGCGTCAACGCGGTGATGCGGTCACTCGCAGATCGGTATTCCGCTCACGGCTATGCCGTCGTCGTCCCGGATTTGTTCTGGCGGCAAGAGCCGAACGTCCGGCTGATGAATGATCCGACCCAGCCGAATCCGGACGAGCAAAAGCGGGCGTTGGCGCTCAACGCAGGCTTCAACGACGAGACCGGCGTCACCGATCTCAGGCAGACGCTGGCCTGGCTGCGGACGCGGCCGGAGTGCAATGGCAATGCGGGCACGCTCGGATACTGCCTGGGCGGCAGGACCGCTTATCTCATGGCGAGCCGTTCCGACGCCGATTGCAACGTTGGCTACTACGGCGTCGCGATCGAAACCTATCTCGGAGAGGCCGATGCCATTCGCACGCCGCTCCTGCTGCACATCGCCGGCCGCGACGCGCTGAGCACCGAGGAGGCGCGCGCCCAGATCGTGCAGACCCTGTCGCACAATCCCCACGTCGAGCTGGAAATCTACCCGGAGGCCGGCCATGCCTTTGCGCACCTGCCGGGACCGAACCATCGGGCCGAAGACGCCGCGCATGCGGATGCGCGGACGCTTTCCTTTCTGGCCCGCCATCTCGCGCCATAGTCGGAGTGCGGCGTCCGCCCCATGGATCAGGTCGATTGCATCGTCGTCGGCGCAGGCGTGATCGGGCTTGCAGTCGCGCGCGCGCTCGCCCGGGGCGGCCGCGAGGTGTTGGTGCTCGAGGCGAACGAGCGTTTCGGTGCCGAGACCAGTTCGCGCAACAACGAGGTGATCCATGCGGGGTTTCTGTATCCCGCAAACAGCCTCAAGGCCCGCCTGTGCCGACCCGGCCGCGACGCGCTCTATCCAGTATTGCGCGGCGCGCGGCGTTGCGCATCGGACGGTCGGCAAGCTGATGATCGCGACCTCCGAGCCAGAGCTTGCAATGCTGTACGAACTCGCCGGTGCGGCGTCATCGCATGGCGTCGATGACCTGGTCTGGCTCGATCCGCAGGAGGCGCGCGCCCGCGAGCCCAATCTCCGTTGCCTTGCGGCGCTGCATTCGCCGTCGACCGGGATCGTCGATGCCCACGCGCCTGATGCTGGCCTTGCTCGGCGATGCCGAAGCGGCGGGCGCGGTGATCGTTTATCGGAGCCGGGTCGTAAGGGCGTTTGAGGCCAGCGGCGGGCTTCGTCGTCGCGGCCATCGATGCTGACCGCTCCGCGACGTCGCTCCGCTGCCGCACTTTGGTGAACGCGGCTGGGCTCGGCGCACGCGACATCGCCCACTCGCTGCGCGGCTCCCTCGCGGGGGCGCCGGAGATCGACTTCGCCAAGGGCAACTTCTTCAGCTACGCTGGCGTGCTGCCGTTTGACCACACTGATCGTGCCGCTCGGCGATACGCTCGCGGGCGGCGGTGCCTTCACGATTGATATCGGCGGGCAGGGCAAGTTCGGTCCTGACCTGGAGTGGTCGGAGCGCATCGATTACATCGTCGATGGCGACCGCGTCCCATCGTTCATCGCGAGAATTCGCCGATTTTTTCCCGACGTCGAGGGATCGCGGCTAGCGCCGAACTACGCCGGCATCCGCCCGCGTGTGCGCGGCCCGGCCGGCGCCATGTCCGATTGGCTGGTCCTGGGTCCAAAAGACCATGGGATCGCCGGCGCATATCATCTGCTGGGCTTCGACACACCCGGTCTTACCGCCTGTCTCGCGGTGGCGGACCACGTCGCGGCGGCCATCACGGCCGAAACGGAGGGCGCATGCCGACAGGCAGCATTCTGAGGGTCAACCACACCGGTTTCACGGTGCCGAACCTCGAACGCGCGTCCGCGTTCTTGCGGGACGTGCTCGGCTTCAGCATCAGTCCGACCACGCGTCAGAGCGGACCGGCGGTGGAGCGCATGATCGGGGTGCCGGGCGCGGAGATCGATATTGCGTTCGCCACCTGCGATGATCACACGATCGAGTTGATCTGCTACGTCACACCGCGCTCGACCCGCGAGCACGATCTTCGCCACTGCGATACAGGTTTCGCCCATGTGGCGTTCGAGGTCGATGACGTCGAGCGTGTGGCGGCAGCCGTGCGAGCGGCCGGCTACCGGTTGTTCAGCGAGCCGCAGGTGGTGCCCGCCGGTCCGCGCAAGGGCGGCCGCAACGTCTACGCCCAGGGCCCCGACGGCATCGTCATCGAGCTGCAACAGACGCCTGCGCCAACCGTCATCGGCGGCGACATCACCGATACACAGCGGAGTTGACCATGCGGGTAATCATGCTGGGAACTGGCGCGGCGCTTTGCGACCCGGACCGCAACCATTCATCGATCCTGATGACCGTGCGCGGGCGGAACTACCTGTTCGACTGCGGGCACGGAGCGACTCATCAGCTCATGCGCGCCGGTGTCGATCCGGTCAGCATCAACGTGTTGTTCCTGTCGCACCTACATTTCGACCACATCGCCGATTTTCCCTATTTCATGCTGACGACCTGGATCTTCGACCGCCGCACGGTGCCGATCGTCATCGGCCCGCCTGAAACCGAGAAATTCGTCGGGCACCTATTCGCCGACGGCGCGTTCGCCAAGGACATCCAGGCGCGGTCGCAATACCCGCAACGGCAGAAGAACTTCAACGTCCTGCGTCCGGACATCCGCGAGTGTAAACCCGGATTGGTCTTTCAGGATGATCTGGTGAAGGTGAGCGCCTGCTATGTCGAACATATTCCGCGCGAGATTTCGCCGTGCTTCGCGCTACGAGTGGACTCCCTCGACGGGGAATCGGTCGTGTTCAGCGGCGACACCGCGCCCTGCGACCGCCTGATCGAGCTCGCCCAGGACTGCGACCTGCTGATCCACGAATGCACATTCCCCCAGAAGGCGATCGACTTCCGCAGCAAGATCGGGATCGGCACCTGGGCCCATACCAGCCCGTTCGATCTCGGCAAGATCGCCGTGGCATCGCGGGCGAAGTCGCTGGTGGCGACACATTTCGGACACTTCGATACGACCAACAGCGTGCTGCGCAAGCATCTCGAGAAGCATATGCCGATCGAACTGGTCGGACCGGAGTTCATGGAGGATGTGGTGACCGATATCCGCCGCACCTATAAGGGGCCCCTGCGGGTGGCGCACGATCTGATGCGGATCGATCTCTGACCCGGCCATGCCGCGCGACCCTGTGCTCATCGTCGGTGCGGGCCCGGCCGGCCTAGTGGCTGCGCTCGGTCTTGCGCGGCATGGCGTACCGGTTGTGGTGCTCGAAGCCGACAGCGCGTTGCCGCAGGACTTGCGCGCGACGACCTTCCATCCGCCGACGCTCGACATGCTGCATGACCTTGGCGTCGCCGATACGCTGATCGCCAAAGGCAATGTCGCTCCCACCTGGCAGTTTCGTGATCGTCGACAGGGCCGGATTGCTGAATTCGACCTTGGCCTGATAGCCGATGTCACACGCCATCCCTACCGGCTCCAATGCGAGCAGTTTCATCTCACGATGCTGCTGCGCGATGCGCTGCGCGCGGGAAACGGCGGTGAGATCGTCTTTGGCGCGCAGGCCACGGCGCTTCGCCAGGATAACGACGGGGTGACAGTCGATGTTGCGGGACCGTCTGGGATGCGTCAGCAGCGCGCCAGCATCGTGATCGGCGCCGACGGTGGCCGTAGCGCGGTCCGCAAGGCGCTGCCGATCGATTTTGAAGGCTTCACATATGAGGAGCGCATCATCCAAGTTGGCACGCCGTTCGATTTTCGGGCGGCGATTTCCGACCTTGCAGAGATCAACTACATCGCCGACCCCGAGGAGTGGTGTGTCCTCTTGCGAGTTCCGGGCTACTGGCGCGTGTCGTTCCCAATTGGTCCGGAACGGGACGAGGCCGCCGAGCTTGCGCCGGAGGCATTCCAGCGCAGGTTGCACGCCCTATGGAACGCCGATGGCGAATATCAACTAATGCAGCGCAAGTGCTGGCGCGTGCACCAACGTGTCGCCTCGAACTTCCGTCATGGCCGGGTGGCGCTGGCGGGCGATGCGGCCCACGTCAACAGCCCCCACGGCGGGATGGGCATGAACAGCGCCGTTCACGACGCGGTCAATCTTGCGGACAAGATCGCGCGCATGTGGAGCGAAGGCGCGGGCGTGGACCTGCTCGACCTGTACACCCGGCAACGCCGGACGGTTGCGGTCGAAGATGTTAAAACGCAGTCGATGCGCAATTCGCAACTGATCGCTGAGCGCGATCCGCAGGTCCGGCGCGCGCGCCACGACGCTATGCGCCGTATGGCGGACGACCCGGCGCAGGCGCGCGAATTCCTGCTGGCGTCGTCGATGATTCGTGGATTGAAGGCTTCGCTCGCCGTGGTGTGATGACTGCCCGTTACCAATCCGGCGTGCGATCGACGTTGTCCATAATTTGGAGCAGCAAGGCCTTGAGCCGCCGAAGGTCGGCTGCCGGCAAGCCGCGAATCGCACGCTCGATCTGGCGGCGCCCGATCGGCAGAATCTTTTCGAACAATTCCACCCCCTCGGCCTCGATATGGATCACCGTGCGCCGCTTGTCCCGCGCGTCGAGCCGGCGGCGCACCAAGCCGCGGCGTTCCAGGCGCTGCAGCACGCGGCTGAGCAGGGTCCGTTCGATCAGCGATTCATCGGAAAGCTCGCCGATAGTGATGCCGTCTCGTTCCTGGAGCAATGCCAAGATGCGCCAGATCGCAGGCGTCAGCTTGAGCGGCTTGAGCGCCTCCCCGATGTTGCGGTTGTTCTTCGTGATGATCGCATGCATGTAATAGAACGGAAAATCCCGCACGCTGAATCGGATCTTGCGGCCTTTGCCGCCGCGATTGGCAGTTTGTTTGCGATGCTTGATGGTGGTGTGCATTGATGCGCTGGCAAGCCGTTGGCGCGAGGACTTATCCGGTTCCCGGACTTCCTTCAAGAGAGCAGTGCCGCGTCAGCCGTTGACGCGACCCGGTCTCCGGCTAATATGTGAAAAATCACATTTCTGCAGTGCGGTGGGCATGAGCACGCTTCCGGGCGACAATCCCTTCAAGCTCGGATTGTTTCGCATGAATTGCGCCGGCGGGCTCGCGATCACCAGGGCGCCCGAGCGCTGGAAGGCGGAATGGGACGACATCGTCGCAGCCGCTCAGATGGCGGACCGCGCGGGCTTTGAGATGATCCTGCCGCTGGCGCGCTGGCGTGGCTACGGCGGTGCCATCGACAACGCTGCTTGGTCGTTCGAGACCATGACGCAGGGGGCCGCCCTTGCCGCTCTCACAACGCGGGCGGCAATTTTCGTCACGGTTCATGTCCCGCTGGTGCATCCGGTCTTCGCCGCGAAGGCTGTAGCCACGATCGATCACGTGAGCCACGGCCGCGTCGGGCTTAATATTGTGTGCGGATGGAATCAGGACGAGTTCGCGATGTTCGGCGTGAACATGCTGGATCATGAATCGCGCTACGATCAGGGTTACGAATGGTTCGAGATCTTCAGTCGACTCATTCGCGGCGAGCGCTTCGATTTCAAGGGCCGGTTCTATGACGTGAAAGATGTCTATTCACAGCCGTCGACGGTGCAGCAGCCGCGGCCGATTACGATGTCGGCAGGGGGCTCGCCGAAAGGCAAGGCGTTCGCCGCGCACGTGGCGGACTATCTGTTTGGCGTGGTGCAGGACGTTCCGCAGGCGCAGGCGCTGGTGGCAAGCGTCAGCGGTACGGCCGAGCATGCCGGGAAGCAGGCAGGCGTATTCACAATCAGCCACGTAGTTTGCCGCGACACCGAGGCAGAGGCGGAAAGGGCCTACCGCTATTATGCCGACACGATGGCGGACGACGAGGGCATCGCCAACTGGACCGGCGCCAAGCAGGCGACGTCGCAGTCGGTTCCGGAGGAAGCCATGCGCATGCGGATGCGGGTCGCTGGCGGCCACGGCTCGCTCCCATTGATCGGTACACCGGAGCATATTGCCGAGGATATCTGCGCCCTGCACCGCGCAGGTCTTTCCGGCACGACGTTATCGTTCCTGGATTTCAGGACGGAGTTGGAACCTTTTATCCGGGAGGTGTTGCCCCTCCTGGAAGCGGAGGGCCTGCGGACTCGCGGAACTTGAGCCCTGCAAGCCATTGAATCGCAATCCGATTCAATGTTCGTGGCGGAAGCCATTTTGTACTGCTGACGCAAGGCTTAATCGGTGGGTTCGGCCTTGCTATCAAGGATCCTTCGTAGAGCTTCCGGCGGCAATTATTTGGCATTTCCTGCAGCCGAGGGACGCTATGACGTGCATCGCCCTCAAAGATCCCGTAGTCGGCTCCAACCAAACAACTTCATCACGGCGAATTCTCAAGAGAGAGCGTTTTGTGGATTTGGGACGAGGCAGTGGCCCGCTTCGGCGATCCTGATGGGCCGCTGCCACATCCTCTTTCAAGGTCCTTCACAACCGAAGGCAGGATCACACTACTTTCGCGGCGGCCTGCGAACTTCCTTAGCCGACGGCGTGCGCCAGCTCATCACCAACCAGGAGGAGATCTTCAACAAGACCTTCTTCAGCACCGTGCAGCTTGTCTTCGCTGGTAGCGACTCGCAGGGGCTGCGCTACGGCACCACCGGCACGCCGGAACAGTTCTTTGTGCAATGGAAGGACGAGGCGGCGGCCAGCATACCCCCCGCCGCCGGAGCGCTGCTCGACCGGCCGCTCGCACAGATGTGCAACAAGACCCGGCTGCTCGACCTGATCCGGAATTTCGTCATCTTCGACGCCGGTCAGAAGATAAGGTGCCGCGGCCGCATCAGTTCTTCGGCGTGAAGGCTGCGCAGGAGCGCATCGCCAAGCGCGAGGGCGGCGTTATCTGGCACACCCAGGGCAGCGGCAAAAGCATCGTGATGGTATTGCTCGCCAAGTGGATCATGGAGCACGATCCCGAGGCCCGCATCCTCGTCATCACCGACCGCGACGAGCTCGACAAGCAGATCGAGGGGGTGATGAAGAACGCCGGGGTGATCGGCCCCGAGTTCGCCTTCCCCGCGCATCACGTCGCGCGCGGAGTTCGTGCAGAAGCTCGGAGCGCTCACGCCGCGTCTGCTGGCCTCGAAAATCGAGATGGCCGCATTGATGTGAGCCAAGTCGGCTTGCGCCTGGGCGAGCCGCTTTTCGTAGTTGGCAATGCTGCGCTCGATTTCGTCGCGTTTGTGCCGCAGCGTCGTGACGGTTCGGATTTCGGCCATGGGGCAAATGTAGCCCCGGTGTTGTCAGACCGCTTGTGGCGTTTGCGCCATAATACCGGAAATTTGAGCCAAGCAGCCAGCGAGCAGAACACAACGAGCCCAAAAGTTGGAACGCAGTATGCGGCTTAGTTGGAACGGAACTGGTATGGCTTCACCCGCTTGACGAAGAACACAAGGAAAATCAGTTGCATCAGCCAAATCGCCTCACACGAACAAAGGGTCAACTACACGGCTTGGGCCGCCGACATTGGCGCTACGTCTTGCACCCCTGCCCGGCCACCGCGTCCCGTTCCTCGCTTCCTGACGCTCATGAAACGACCCTCATATCGTGGACCGGGATGATGTGCCTTTATTCCTTGATTATGATTATATGTAATGCGGATTATTTTCTTCCAGCCGCGGGGCAGCGCCGCTCGGCGATCACGGAAAAATCCGGGGGATGCGGGGTTAATACCGCATAGCCTGTCACCCAGACGGCTAGACTAGAGCAACCAGACGACTAACAACCAGACGGCCAAAGAGGGAGAGACTCAATGAGGCTGGGATTCGTTGCCGCCGCCATTACGGCTATCGTGCCGTTCGTTCTGACCGGGGAGACCGTGGCGCAGCAGGCGCCGCAGTTTCCCAACATGACCTTCTTCATCACTAGCGTCAGCGGACCCAAGGGCGCCGACTTCGGCGGAATCGAGGGCGCCGACCGGCATTGCCAGACGCTTGCCGCCAGGGCCGGCGCCGGCAGCAAGACCTGGCGCGCCTACCTGAGCGTCCAGGCCATCGGGGGCGCGGCCGCGATCAATGCGCGCGACCGGGTCGGCAAGGGCCCCTGGGTCAATGCCATCGGCGTGCAGGTTGCGTCCAGCGTCGACGATCTGCATTCGGTCAACAACAAGATCGACAACGATACCGGCTTGACCGAAACGGGCCGGCGCGTCCCGGGGCGGGCTTCATCGGCAACATGCATGACGTCCTCACCGGATCGACGGCGGAAGGACAGGCCCCGCCGGCGGACAAGGACCTGACCTGCGGCAACTGGACCAAGAGCGGGGAAGGCGCGGCCATGGTCGGGCATGCCGACCGCAAGGGACTGCGCTACGACATCGGCTCGATATCCTGGAATGCGGCGCATCCCTCGCGCGGTTGCAGCCCGGATGCGCTCAAGAGTTCCGGCGGCGCCGGACTGCTGTACTGCTTCGCGGCGAACTGATCCGCCTTCGCCCTCGAAGCATCGCCGGGACGCCGCGCGAGGCCGCCCGGCCGAAACATCTGTCTGGAGAGACCGCCGCGAGGCGGTCTCTCTTTATTTTCGCTGCGACTTCCGGCGCGGCGAGACTACTGCGCCGCCGCCGCCACGCCGGTGCCGATCGCGCACGCCACGCCGGTGCCGCCGAGCCCGCAATAGCCCATCGGGTTCTTGGCCAGATACTGCTGGTGATAGTCCTCGGCGAAATAGAATTCCGGCGCGTCGATCACCTCGGTGGTGATGGCGCCGAAGCGCTTGGCCTTGAGCGCGCTTTCGTACGTCGCCTTGGAGGCTTGCGCGGCCTGGCGCTGCGCCGGCGTGAACGCATAGATGCCAGAGCGATACTGCGTGCCCACGTCGTTGCCCTGCTGCATGCCCTGGGTGGGGTCGTGGTTTTCCCAGAACGTCTTCAGCAGCTGTTGGTAGGAAATCACCTTCGGATCGTAGACCACGAGCACGACTTCGTTGTGCCCGGTGCGGCCGGAGCAGACCTCCTCATAGGTCGGATTAGGGGTGGCGCCCGCCGCATAGCCGGCCGCGGTGATGTGGATGCCCTTGCCCAGCTCCCAGAACTTGCGCTCGGCGCCCCAGAAACAGCCCATGCCGAACATCGCGCGCTCGAACCCGGCCGGATACGGCCCCTTGAGCGGGCGATGGAAGATGAAATGCTCGCGCGCCGTCGGGATCGGATTGGCCCGGCCGGGCAGCGCTTCGGCGGCGGACGGTATTTCCAGCTTCTTCTTGAACGAGAACATGACGGTGATCTCCCTGGCTCGCGACGGCGCAAATATAGTCCCGATCCGAGCGTTTCGCACCGGCCGCGGGGCTCACATCCTTATCAGCGCCCGCCGGCGCGGTCATCACGCCGGCGCGAGCCGATCGTCTTCGACCCTATTCCGCCGCCGCGGTCCGCCCCCTATGATTTCGCCCAGCGCTAGCAAGCGCACTCCGCACCGGACCCGGTGCCGGAAAAACGAAAGATGGGAGGATTCTTCAGCATGCGTAAATTGGTTATGACGCCGCTTGCGGTCTGTGCCGCGCTCGCCTTTGGCACCGCCGCCTGGGCACAGCAGGCTCCGCCGCAATACGGCCAGCCAGGGGTCAACCTCGAACAGGCCACGCAGGCGGTTGTGGCGGCAATGGCCGAGGCCAAGAAAAACGGATGGCTCATGGCGATCGCCGTCGTGTCGAACGGCGGCAATCTCGTCCACTTCAGCAAGATGGACCAGACCCAGTTCGCCTCGATCAACATCGCGATCCACAAGGCCAAGGCGGCGGCGACCTTCCGCCGGCCGACCAAGGCGTTCCAGGACGGCCTCGCGGCCAACCCGGCCATATCTATCTCCTGACGCTTGATGGCATCATCGCATCGGAAGGCGGCATTCCGATCATGCGGGATGGCAAGGTGATCGGCGCCATGGGCTGCAGCGGCGGCACCGGAGCGCAGGACGGGCAGGTCTGCAAGGCCGGCATCGACATGATCAAGTAAGTCGGCCGCAGCCGGCGCAAAATGTTCGGCCGCGGCGGCAACGCCGCGGCCGCTCGCTTTAATCGCCGCGGGCGTAGCCGATCAGCTTCTTTTTCTTGCGCCCGATGAGGATGAGCAGCGCGCCCAGAATGCCGAGCACGACCCAGACCGGCTGCTCGAGAAAATAGGGCTGGATCACGCCCTGCCACAGCCAGGGCGTCAGGTGCCGCTCGACCGCCGGCTGCAGCAGCAGGAGCGAGCTCTGGTGAATGTTGGCCCAGATGGTGCCCACGCTGCTCACGTACAGGTTCTGGTCCGCGATCGACTTGGTGCCGTCATAGACCAGGAAGATAAAGGCGAGCGCGAGCAGGAGCAGGCCGATAAACCGGAACAGAAATCGGATCATGGCCGTCACACGCTCTCTGCAAGACCGCCGGGCAAAACCGCCGCCGGGCTCACCGCTTACTCTTCCGGGCGGCGCGGTTCAATTCCCGTCGCGGCAAACCGCCGGCCGCCGTGGACCGGCCTGCCCTGCCCCGCGCTCCAGGCCGAGCCATACACTCGCGCAATCGGGCACGCCATCCCTTGAGTGAGGACCGGCCGATCCGCTACGGTCGACCTTCCGGCCATCGCGTCGAGCGGTTGCTTACGTTCGTAAAGGGTTGAAATGTCTTCCAAAAGCAACGGCCGCGGGACGCGACCCACGTTCACCGACCAGGAAGCGCTGCTGTTCCACAGCGAGGGCCGCCCCGGCAAGCTTGAAGTGGTGGCGACCAAGCCGATGGCCACCCAGCGCGACCTGTCGCTGGCCTATTCGCCCGGCGTCGCGGTTCCGGTGCTGGCGATCGCGGCCGACGAGAGCCGCGCCTACGATTACACCGTCAAGGGCAATTTCGTCGCCGTCATCACCAACGGCACCGCCATTCTGGGATTGGGCAACCGCGGCGCGCTCGCCGCCAAGCCGGTGATGGAAGGCAAGGCGGTGCTGTTCAAGCGCTTCGCCGACATCGATTCCATCGATCTGGAGGTCAACACCGAGGACCCGGACGAGTTCATCAACTGCGTCAGGTTCCTGGGCAAGGGCTGGGGCGGCATCAACCTGGAGGACATCAAGGCGCCGGAGTGCTTCATCATCGAGCAGCGGCTGCGCGAACTGCTCGACATCCCGGTGTTCCATGACGACCAGCACGGCACCGCGATCATCGCGGCGGCCGGCCTGATCAACGCACTCGACCTCACCGGACGCGACATCAAGACCACCAGGCTCGTGTGCAACGGCGCGGGCGCCGCCGGCATCGCCTGCCTGGAACTGCTCAAGGCGATCGGCATGACGCCCGAGAACATCATCCTGTGCGACACCAAGGGCGTGATCTACCAGGGCCGCACCGACGGCATGAACCAGTGGAAATCGGCGCACGCGGCAAAGACCTCGACCCGCACCCTGGCCGAGGCGCTGGCCGGCGCCGACGTGTTCTTCGGCCTCTCCGCCAAGGGCGCGGTGACCAAGGAGATGGTCAAGTCCATGGCGGAGAAGCCGATCATCTTCGCCATGGCCAATCCGGATCCGGAGATCACCGTCGAGGAAGTGGCCGAAGTGCGCTCGGACGCCATCATGGCCACCGGCCGCTCGGATTATCCCAACCAGGTCAACAACGTGCTCGGGTTTCCCTACATCTTCCGCGGCGCGCTCGACGTGCGCGCCACCGCGATCAACATGGAGATGAAGATCGCCGCCGCGCACGCGCTCGCCCAGCTCGCACGCGAGGACGTGCCGGACGAGGTCGCCGCCGCCTA
Organism: uncultured Alphaproteobacteria bacterium; assembly: GCA_963755305.1. Lineage (GTDB taxonomy): Bacteria > Pseudomonadota > Alphaproteobacteria > Rhizobiales > Xanthobacteraceae > VAZQ01. The sequence goes on from CAVWJL010000005.1 coordinate 131,123, forward strand.
TGGCGCGCGTCCGAAATACGGCTCCGACTACATCATCCCGGTGCCGTTCGACCCGCGCCTGATCTCGTTCATTCCGCAGGCGGTGGCCAAGGCCGCCATGGACACCGGCGTCGCCCGCAAGCCGATCGTCGACATGGAGGCCTATGGCCACCAGCTGCTGGCGCGCCGCGATCCGGTCGCCGGCATCCTGCAACGCGTGCACCAGCGGCTGCGCCGGCGGCCGCAGCGCGTCGTGTTCGCCGAGGGCGAGGAGGAGCAGGTGATCCGCGCCGCCGCGAGCTTCGTGCACGAGGGCTTCGGCACCGCGCTCTTGGTCGGCGTAGAGGATCGCGTGCGCGAGACCGCGCAGGGGCTCGGCATCGAGCTCGGCGGCGGCATCGAGATCATCAACGCGCGCCTGTCGCACCGCAATGCCTCCTACGCGGCCTATCTCTACGAGCGGCTGCAGCGCAGGGGCTACCTGCAGCGCGACTGCCAGCGCCTGGTCAACCAGGACCGCAATCATTTCGCCGCCTGCATGGTCGCGCTCGGCGACGCCGACGCCATGGTGACCGGCGTCACGCGCAATTTCTCGGTCGCGCTCGAGGACGTGCGCCGCTGCGTCGATCCCAAACCCGGCCACCGCGTGATGGGGGTCTCGCTGGTGATCTCGCGCGGGCGCACCGTGCTGGTGGCCGACACCGCGGTGACCGAGATGCCGAGCGCCGAGGCGCTGGCCGACATCGCGGTCGAGGCGGCCGGCGTCGCGCGCCGCTTCGGCTACGAACCCCGCCTTGCGCTCTTGGCGTTCTCCACCTTCGGCCAGCCGCCCGGCGAGCGCGCCGTGCACGTGCAGGGCGCGGTGAAGATTCTCGACCAGCGCCGCGTCGATTTCGAATACGACGGCGACATGGCGGCCGACGTGGCGCTCAACATGGACCTGCGCGACGCCTATCCGTTCTGCCGGCTGTCGGGGCCGGCCAACGTGCTGATCATGCCGGCGTTCCACTCCGCCGCGATCTCGACCAAGATGCTGCAGGAACTGGGCGGCGCCACCGTGATCGGGCCGCTCCTGGTCGGGCTCGACCGGCCGGTGCAGATCGTGCCGCTGTCGGCGGGCGGCGCGGCACTCGTCAACATGGCCGCGCTCGCAGCGTTCAATGTCAGCGGCTAGTCGCTCGCGCGGGCGCGACTGGAAGCCCGCAGAGCGGTGCCGTCGAGGCTCATTGCTTCGCGGCCCGGGGGAACGGGCGCAAGCTTCGTCGAAACGGAGAGAAGTCCAATGACCACCACCGGACTCCGCGGCGTGATCGCCGCAGTCGCCACCGCCGTCGACGACAGCGGCGAGCCCGATTGCGCGCGCTCGACCGCACTGGCGAAATACCTGCTGGCGAACGGCTGCGACGGCCTCAACGTGCTCGGCACCACCGGCGAGGCGACCTCGTTCTCGCTCGAACAGCGCAAGCGCGTGATGAGCGCGTATCGCGATGCCGGCCTGCCGCTCGAGCGCCTGATGGTCGGCACCGGCGCGGCGGCGCTCGCCGACGCGATCGCGCTGACCCGGCATGCGGCCGAACTCGGCTTCGGCGGGGCGCTGGTGCTGCCGCCGTTCTACTACAAGGGCGTGCCGGACGACGGCCTCGTCGCCTACGTGGAGACCATCGTGCAGGCGAGCGCCGCCAAGCCGATCCCGATCTACCTCTATCATTTCCCCGCCCAGTCCGGCCTGCCGTGGCACGTCAAGCTGGTCAGGCGCCTGCGCGACGCCTTCGGCACCCGCATCGTCGGCCTCAAGGATTCCTCCGGCGACATGGCCTATGCGCGCGAAGCCGCGGCGATCGCGCCGGACTTCGCAGTGTTCCCCTCGACCGAGGCGGTGCTGCTCGACGCCCGCTCCGGCGTGTTCGCCGGCTGCATCTCGGCGACCGCCAATCTCAACGCCGACCTGTGCGCGCGGGCCTGGCGGAACGGCGACGGCGGCGCGCTCGATGCCGCGGTGGCCATCCGCAAGCTGTTCGACGGCAAGCAGCTTGTGCCGGGGGTAAAGGCGCTCCTGGCGCATATCCACGGCGATCCGGCCTGGGGCCGCGTGCAGCCGCCGCTCAGCGCCTTCCCGGCCGCCGACCGCGCGGCGGCGGTCGCCGGCTACGACCGCGTGCGCGCTCCGACACCGCGGGCGCAGGCCGGCTAGCGCTCGGGGCAGGTACCCGAGGACGCCCCCCGCATCCGGCTTTGACTTGCCCGGGGGGCGCGACTATAAGCGGCGCGCGCTGGCGGCGAGGTATCGCCGCGGTTCGCTTTTCACGCTTGCGCGCCGCACGATAGCGCACCGAACACCATCAGCGGGCCGGAAACCCGCCCGAAGACCGAGACGAGCATGGCCAACACCACGTCTGCCACCAAGGCTGCGCGCAAGATCGCGCGGCGCACCGAGATCAATCAGGCGCGCCGCTCGCGGCTGCGCAGCTTCGTGCGCAAGGTCGAAGAGGCGATCACCGCCGGAGACCGCAGCAAGGCGCTCGATGCCCTCAAGGCGGCCGAGCCGGTGATCATGCGTTCGGCACAGAAGGGCGTGGTGCATCGCAACAGCGCCAGCCGGAAGGTTTCGCGCCTGACCCAGCGGGTCGCAAAGCTCGCTCAATAGCCCGCGCCCGACCGCGCCTATTCCAGCCGGTGTGCGATAAGCGGGGATCAAAGCCGGTCCCCGCGGTGGCTGTTGCTCAGTTGTCACGAACTCAGTGCTAAGATGCGTGCCGTGATCGGTTGCGGCGGATTGCGCTTGCCCCAAGGGCGGCAAGCTCGCGGGGAACATGCGATTTCGCGCGGGCTACCCTGCCTTTCCTCTCAGGGAAAAATCTGTTTTCAGAACGCGTTAATGGGAAAGCAACGCTGAGGACCCCGATTTCGGGCATTTCTCGCCGGTTGCAGCAAGGAACCGCCGTTTGAATTGCGCAGCCGGCCATGGGTGTGGCTCTGGAACAGCGGTAGCGCGGATTATCTCGCTAACTCAAAGGGTTACTTGGCACCTGCCGGGCCGCCCGGATGCCCGGGTGACGCGGTGCCGGGCAAACCGCACGCTCAGGGCCCTTGCACAGGCGTTGCCTCAGTGCCGAATGGTGTTATCTTGAATCTGTCGCTGGGCAACACCAGAGGCGGCTTTCACAGTATATCGTCCGTATTCAGCTCATCTATGATGAGAGCGGCTGCGCCATGTCTAGTCGATCACCGCCTCAAGTGCGTCTTTCCCAAGGCTTGGGTGAGAGCACCGAAAGGCTAAGCTTTGTGAGACCGCGTTTATAACCTCGGCCGCCCGAAGCGTTCCTTAAATACTCAAAAAATAGTGCATGTGCATGGCCGCTTGCAAGAGCGGCGATGGACTTAGGGGGTACTATGCCGACAGCACGCCCAATCTCGACGCCTCCGACCCGCCCGTCCAGGCGTCTCATCGATGCCCCCGCCATGCAACGCGACCTTGTCGCCGCGGACCGGCGCCGCCGGGCGCGTGAGCGATCGCTCCGGCCCCCGCGCCCAACCTGCCAGCGCCGTTCCAACGACTTACGCTCTTACTGTCCGCCCCGCGTCGAATGTTCCCTTGGGGTTCCCGTTCACCGTCTGCGTCCCATGCGTCCGCTTTGTCGATCGAAAAAAAGAGACGAGCAAAATGACGAGCAAGGATGACCAGGATCGCTGGATGCGGGTGAAGGAGCGCCTTCGCGCCGAGGTCGGCAAGGAGATCTTCAGCAGTTGGTTCGCCAGCATGGAGCTGGAAGCCATCGAGGACGACACGGTCAAGCTCACCGTACCGACGCGCTTCCTCAAGAGCTGGGTTGCCTCGCACTATGCCGACCGGGTGCTGAGCTGCTGGCAGTCCGAGCTGGCGGCCATATTGCGAGCCGAGATCGCGGTCCGCACAGCGATCCGCATGATGCCGCCCAAGGAAAAGCCGGTGCCGGCCCCCGCCCCTGTGCGCGATATCCGCGAATATAAGTTCAATGGCGCCGAGGTGCGCAGCCCGGTCGGGCCGATTTCGGCCGCGCACGAAGCGATCGGCGGCTCGCCGCTCGATCCGCGCTTTACCTTCGAGAGTTTCGTGGTCGGCCGCTCCAACACGCTGGCGCATGCCGCGGGCAAGCAGGTGGCGCAGGCGCGGCGGAGCGACGCGGTGATGTTCAACCCGCTCTACATCCACGCCGGCGTCGGCCTCGGCAAGACGCATCTGCTGCAATCCATCGCCTGGGCCGGCAATGCGGCCGCCGAGCGCAAGGTGCTCTATCTCACCGCCGAGAAATTCATGTACGGCTTCGTGGCCGCGCTACGCGCGCAGAATGCGATCGCGTTCAAGGAGGCGCTGCGCACCATCGACGTGCTGGCGATCGACGACCTGCAGTTCCTGCAGGGCAAGTCGACCCAGGCCGAGTTCTGCCACACGCTCAACGCCCTCGTCGACGCCGGCAGGCAGGTGGTGATCGCCGCCGACCGGCCGCCCTCCGATCTCGAGAGCCTGGAGGAGCGCGTGCGCTCGCGGCTCGCGGGCGGGCTCGTGGTCGAAATGGGGTCGCTGGGCGAGGAGTTGCGCCTGGAGATTCTCAAGAACCGCGCCGCGGCGGCGAGGCAGCATCATTCCGGCTTCGACGTGCCGGCGCCGGTGCTGGCCTTCATCGCCAAGGCCGTGACCCACAACGGCCGCGATCTCGAAGGCGCGCTCAACCGCCTGCTCGCGCACAGCAAGCTGACCGGCCAGCCGGTGACCCTCGAAATGGCCGAGCGCGAAGTGCGCGACCTGATCCGTCCGCAGGAGCCCAAGCGGATCAAGATCGAGGACATCCAGCGGGTGGTGGCCAGGCAATACAATGTGAGCCGCTCCGACCTGCTGTCGTCGCGGCGGACCGCGAACGTCGTGCGCCCCAGGCAGGTGGCGATGTATCTCGCCAAGACCCTGACGCTGCGCTCGCTGCCCGAGATCGGCCGGCGCTTCGGCGGCCGCGATCACACCACGGTGCTGCACGCGGTGCGCAAGATCGAGAATCTGGTGAACACCGATACGGCACTCGCCGAGGAGATCGAGCTGTTGAAGCGGCAATTGCAGGAGTGATCGCCGCCCCGGCTTCGCCCGCGTTATGGCCGGACCCGTTCCGGCCATCCACGTCTTTGGAGAAAGTTTCGACGCCGCTCCGGCGCAACAGCCTGCACCGGGCCGACCGGGCCGCGGGCTTGGCGGGGGATTTTGCGGGATGAGAGCGGCGTGGCACGCAATGACCTTGGATAAGACCGCTTTGGGGCCCTCCCCGCACTTGCGAAATCCGCGCTCACGCGCCACGTTTGCCTCCCCCCGGGAGCGTTTTGCGAGCCCCCCGAGCGAGCGGGGTCCATCATGAAGATTACGGTCGAACGCGCTGAACTCCTGAAGTCGCTCGGTCACGTCCATCGCGTGGTCGAGCGGCGCAATACCATTCCGATTCTCGCCAACGTGCTGATCCGGGCGGAGAAGGCGAAACTTGCCTTCAAGGCGACCGACCTCGACCTCGAAGTGACCGAGACCATCGCCGCCGAGGTCGGGCCGGGCGGCTCGACCACCGTGCCCGCGCACATGTTCTACGAGATCGTGCGCAAGCTGCCCGAGGGCGCCCAGATCGTGCTGGAAGCCTCCGGCGACCGCGCCGTGCTCGCGATCCGCGCCGGAAAGTCGCGCTTCACGCTGCAGACGCTGCCGGAGAGCGACTTCCCCGATCTCGCCGCCGGCGACATGACCCACAGCTTCAAGCTCTCCGCCGCCGACCTCAAGCGGCTGATCGACAAGACCCAGTTCGCGATCTCGACCGAGGAGACGCGCTACTATCTCAACGGCATCTATCTGCACGCCGCCGGCACCGCCAAGGCGCCGACCCTGCGCGCGGTCGCCACCGACGGCCACCGCCTGGCGCAGGTCGAGCTGCCGCTGCCCGAGGGCGCCGCCGGCATGCCGGGCATCATCGTCCCGCGCAAGACCGTGGGCGAGGTGCAGCGCCTGATCGAGGACCCCACCGGCGAAGTCTCGATCGAATTGTCGCAGGGAAAAATCCGCTTCACCATCGGCGACGTCGTGCTCACCTCCAAGCTGATCGACGGCACCTTCCCCGACTACAGCCGCGTCATCCCGGTCGGCAACGACAAGGAGCTCACCGTCGACAAGAAGGAGTTCGAGCAGGCGGTCGACCGCGTCGCCACCGTGTCGAGCGAGCGCGGCCGCGCGGTCAAGCTCTCGCTCTCGAACGGCAAGCTGATGCTGTCGGTCACCAACCCGGATTCCGGCAGCGCGACCGAGGAGATCGAAGTCGAATACGGCTCCGACCCGCTCGATATCGGTTTCAATTCGCGCTACCTGCTCGACATCGCGGCGCAGATCGAAGGCGAGGCCGCGGTGCTCAAGCTCGCCGATCCCGGCTCGCCGACCTTGATCCAGGATCGCGACGCCAAGGGCGCGCTCTACGTGCTGATGCCGATGCGGGTTTGACCCGCCGCTGCAGGCAATCATCCATCCGAATAACGCTGCCAAATCCAGACGGCAGGGGTTATGGATTCGGCCCGCGCGTCGCCCGCCGGCCGGAATGACACAGCGAGCCAATGCCTGCAGCCCGCATCCGCCGCCTCACGCTCACGAACGTGCGCAGCTATCACGCCGCGCAGATCGACGTGGGCGCGGACCTCGTGGTGCTGACCGGGCCGAACGGCGCCGGCAAGACCAACCTGATCGAGGCGATTTCGTTTCTCGCGCCCGGGCGGGGATTGCGGCGCGCCACCTTGGAAGATGTCGCCTTCACGGAAGGCGACGGATCGTGGGCGGTGGCGGCCGACGTCGAGGGCGCGCTCGGGCTCGCGAGCCTGGGCACCGGCATCGAGCCGCCGGCCACGGAAGAGACCGCGCCATTGCGCAAATGCCGCATCGACCGCGAGCCGGTTTCTTCGGCGGCCGCCTTCGCCGACCATCTGCGAGTGGTGTGGCTCACCCCGGCCATGGATCAGCTGTTCGCGGGGCCCGCCTCCGAGCGCCGCCGGTTCCTCGACCGGCTGGCGCTTGCGGTCGACAGCGAGCACATGAGCCGCGTCAACGCGCTCGAACGCGCGCTGCGCTCGCGTAACCGCCTGCTGGAGGACCCGCGTCCCGATCCGCATTGGCTCGATGCCATCGAGCACGAGACCGCCGAACTGGCGGTCGCCGTCACCGCGCTGCGGGTGGAGACGGTGAACCGTCTGGGGGCAGCCCTCGCCACCCGCCGGGCCTCGGCCTTCCCGGCCGCCGAGATCGCGCTCGCCGGCTGGATGGAGCAGCTCGTGCCGCGCCATCCGGCGGTCGAGGTCGAGGACCGCTACCGCGTTGTGCTCAAGGACAACCGCGGGCGCGACGCGGCCGCCGGCCGCACGCTCGACGGGCCGCACCTCACCGATCTCGAGGTGATCTACGCGCCGAAGAACATTCCCGCCGCCGACGCTTCGACCGGCGAGCAGAAGGCGCTGCTGATCGGCCTGGTGCTCGCCCATGCCGCCCTGATTGCCGAGATGTCGGGGTTTGCGCCGGTGCTGCTGCTCGACGAGGTGGTGGCGCATCTCGATCCGGATCGCCGCGCCGCGCTCTATGCCGAGTTGGCCAGACTTGCCGCGCAGGCTTGGCTCACCGGCGCCGACGCCGCGGCCTTTGCCGACATCGCCGCCGGTGCCGACATGTTCGACGTGTCGCCCGGGCAGGTGCGGCGGCGCACGCGGTAATGTGCGTTACAACGGCACGTCTAGCGTCCCCTCCCCCGCTTGCGGGGGAGGGACAGGGAGGGGGCACACACAAGAACTCGCGCCGGTTCACCCCCTCCCCAACCCTCCCCCGCAAGCGGGGGAGGGAGCGCATCGAGTTTGCGGCAACTTCGGTTGCTTGCTCGCATGGATCATTCACATCCATCGCGCGTGGCCGCCGCCGACCGGCATTCGCTGCTATGATTGCACGATGCGGCCCGACGATTCGCCGTAAGGATTCAGGGATGCCCGTCCGCCAACTCTCCGAAAGCATCGTCAACCGCATCGCCGCGGGCGAAGTGGTCGAGCGCCCGGCGAGCGTGGTGAAGGAACTGGTCGAGAACGCGCTCGACGCCGGTGCCACGCGTATCGAGGTGGTAACCGACGGCGGCGGGCGCCGCCTCATCCGGGTCTCGGACGACGGCGCGGGCATGACGCGCGCCGACCTCGCGCTCGCGGTCGAGCGCCACGCCACCTCCAAGCTGCCCGATGACGATCTGCTCGACATCCGCACGCTCGGCTTCCGCGGCGAGGCGCTGCCCTCGATCGGCGCGGTGACGCGGCTGACGATCGCCACGCGCCACGCGCACGAGCCGCACGCCTGGGCGATCGAGGTCACCGGCGGCGAGAAGTCGCAGGTCAAGCCCGCCGCACTCGGCGAAGGCACCCGCGTCGAGGTGCGCGACCTGTTCTACGCCACGCCAGCGCGGCTCAAGTTCCTCAAGAGCGAGCGCAGCGAGAGCGAGGCGATCCGCGAGACCCTGCGGCGGCTCGCCATGAGCCGCCCGGACGTGGCCTTCACGCTCGCCGGCGAGGAGCGCGCCCCGGTGACCTGGGCGGCGGCGCTGCCCGGCGCGCCCGGGCGTCTTGCACGCCTGGCGGACATTCTGGGCGGGGAGTTCCGCGCCAATGCGGTCGAGGTCGCGGGCGGCCGCGAGGGCCTGAGCGTCGAGGGCTTCGCGGCGCTGCCGACCTTCACGCGCGCGAATTCTCTTGGGCAATATCTCTTCGTGAACGGCCGACCGGTGCGCGACAAGCTGCTGATCGGCGTCGTGCGCGGCGCCTATGCCGACTACCTGCCGCGCGACCGCCACCCGATCGTGGCCCTGTTCGTCACGCTCGATCCGCGCGAGGTCGACGTCAACGTGCATCCCGCCAAGGCCGAGGTGCGCTTCCGCGATCCCGGCCTGGTGCGCTCGCTGCTCATGCGCGCGCTGCAAGAGGCGCTCGCGCGCGAGGGCCAGCGCGCGGCGAGCAGCGGCGGGAGCGCGACCATCGCGGCGTTCCGCGCGCCGGCCGCCGCCGGCGGGGGCGGATGGGGAGGCGCGCGCCGCGGCTGGGACTGGCGGCGCTCGCCGGCGCGGCCCGCGCCCACCTTTCCCTCCCCCAGCGCAGGAGGGTCGCGCGGCAATGCCGCACCCGGCTTCGCGGAAGCGGCGCAGGCGGCGTTCGACGTTGGCGGCCCCTCCGCCGATGCGCGGATCGAGCTGCATGATGCGGCGCCCGATCTCGTCGACCGTCCGCTCGGGGCGGCGCACGCCCAGGTGCACGAGACCTATATCGTGGCGCAGACGCGCGACGGTCTGGTGATCGTCGACCAGCATGCCGCGCACGAGCGCATCGTCTACGAGCGGCTCAAGGCGGCGCTCGACAAATCCGGCGTCGCGCGCCAGATCCTGCTGATCCCGGAAATCGTCGAGCTGGACGAAGCCGACGTGGAGCGCGTGCTCGCGCGCGCCGATGAGCTTCTGCGCTTCGGCCTTGCGATCGAGCCGTTCGGGCCAGGTGCGGTAGCGGTGCGCGAAACCCCCTCGCTCCTGGGCGAGATCGACGCCAAGGCGCTCCTCCAGGATCTCGCCGAGCACATGGCGGAATGGGACGAGGCGCTGCCGCTCGAACGGCGCCTGATGCACGTCGCCGCCACCATGGCCTGCTACGGCTCGGTGCGCGCGGGGCGCCGCCTCAAGCCGCAGGAGATGAATGCGCTGCTGCGCGAGATGGAGTCGGTGCCGAACTCCGGCCAGTGCAACCACGGCCGGCCCACCTATGTGGAATTGAAGCTCTCCGACATCGAACGATTGTTCGGGCGGCGCTAGGGCAGGCCGCCGGCCGGAAGGATTGGTGGAATGATACGCAGGCGCACGGTCATCCTGCTGCTGGCCGCCGTCATCGCGGCAGCCGCTGTCGCCGTCATCTGGCTGTCGCCAATTCATAAGTCTTCCGCGCCGCCGCGGCCCGACGCGGCTGCGCCCCCCGCCCTGTCGCCGAATGAAGGCAAGGGCGTGCTGGAACCGCCCCGGTGATCGCCGCCCGCTTGGGCCGGTGCGCCCTTGCCCGGGGCAACGGCCTGCGCGAAGCTTACGCCTCCTCCGGAGGAACCCCCATGCCGCGCCTTGCGATCATCGCCGCCGCCGCCATTGCCCTCGCCACCACGCCCGCCGCCGCGCAGGACTGGCCGAGCAGGCCGCTCAGCATGGTGGTGCCGTTCGCGGCCGGCGGCTCGTTCGACGTCATGGCGCGGGTGTTCTCGCCCCGGCTGAGCGAGATCCTGCGCCAGCAGGTGGTGGTCGAGAACGTCGGCGCCGCGGCTGGCATCGTCGGCGTCGGCCGCGTGGCGAAGGCCGCGCCCGACGGCTACACCTTCCTGCTCGGCAGCGTCGGCACCCACGCCTACAACGCCACGCTTTACAAGAAGCTGCCGTATAACCCGGCCACCGATTTCGCGCCGGTCGCGCTGTTCGCCGAGCAGCCGATGGTGCTGCTGGTGCGCAAGGATTTTCCCGCCAATACGCTCCCGGAGTTCATTGCCTATGTGAAGGCGAACGCGGCGAAGCTGCAGTTCGGCTCCGCCGGCGTCGGCTCGACCACCCATCTGGGCTGCGCCCTGATCAACGCGGCCACCGGAATCAGCATCACGCACGTGCCCTATCGCGGCGGCGGACCGGCGATGCAGGACCTGATCGCCGGGCAGATTCACTACCTGTGCCTGAACAGCGCCAATGCAATTTCGCAAATCGAAGGCGGCACGCTGAAGGGGATCGCGCTCCTGGCCAAGAGCCGCGCGCCGTCGCTGCCGAATCTGGCGACCGCGGACGAGCAGGGCCTCGCCGATTTCGAGGCGGTCACCTGGAACGCCTTCTTTTTACCGAAGGGCACGCCCGCGCCGATCGTCAAGAAGCTCAACGCGGCCGTGGTCGAGACCATGAACACGCCGGCCGTGCAGGAACGCATGCACCAGCTCGGGGTGTCGCTGGTCGCGCCGGAGCGCCGCTCGCCGGAATATCTGCAGAAGTTCGTGGAGGCCGAGATCGCGAAATGGGCCGCCCCGATCAAGGCCGCCGGCATCAGCTTGGATTGAAAAATTGGCTCCCCGGGAATGGATTCGAACCATCGACCGGACGGGAAACAACCGTCTGCTCTACCACTGAGCTACCGGGGAACACGCTTTTTGCTCTGCGGCATTTTGCAAAAATGCTCAATACATTAGGGACGTTAATGTTATCAATTGGATAATTTCGGCCGGACCGTACGGGAGAATTTGCCCGCTGCGGCTGCGAGCGGCATCGCCGCCGGCCCGACTTCCCGCGCACTTGGGCCTAGAAATTCGCCGCCTGCCGATCCAGCGACGCGCAACGACATCCGCTCGCGCGCGTTGCGCAGCGTGCCGACGCCGAGCTGGCCGAGAAAGCGGCTCCAGCGCCGCGCCTGCCAGGACAGTCCGGTGTCGGTCGAGAGCGAGCGCAGGTAGAAGGCCTTGTCGCTGCGAATGCGGCGTCGCACGCGGTCTTGACCGCGTCGTCGTAGAACGCGGCGATCTTGTCCTCGCCCATTCCGCGCGTCGCGAGCCAGCGCGGGATGTGGACGTTGCACAGCCGCTCGACGTCGGTGAACACCTTGTTGCAGCCGGTGCCGGCCGCCGGGCACGAGGTCGCGAACGCGTCGCCGACGAGCACGATGCCGGCCTGCCGGTGTCCGGTGGTGACGTAGAGATCGACCGGCCGGATCTTGACGAAGTCGGTCACCTCGAAATCGCCGGTCAACTTGCGCAGGCCCGGCATCAGCGCGAACAAGCGTCTCCTGCGGCGCCGTCGCGCAACTGCCGCAGCCACGGATCGTGCATGTCGCGGTAGACGAAGAGATTGGCGCGCATGGCGTCGGAGCCGATCGGAAACAGCGTCAGATAGGCCATGCGGTCGCTGGCGCGCTCGGGATAATAGGTCAGCGCGCGGAAATCGAAGCGGTCGCCGGCCGACCGGCTTGAGATCGAACCCGATGCTGATCGAATGGCACGGGCTCAAGACCTCGCGCGTCCATGCCGAGCTGCTGGCGCAAGCCGATATTGAGCCCGTTCGCCAGCACGACGAGGCGCGCCGAAATCTCCTCGCCGTTCGACAGCGTGAGCGTCTGCCGGTCGGCGCTGGTCGCGATCGCGCGTCGACCTTGGCGTGGATGAACGCGGTCGCCGGCGGGATCTCGGCGCGCATCGCGTTCACCAGCGCGTCGTAGATGATGCCGTACTGGTGGTTTGTCGCGCTTCTCGACCAGGTGGCCGAAGCGCGCGATCCAGAGCTCGATCGTCGGGTCGCAGCGCGCAGGATCGGGATCGGCCAGCCCGGTCTTGCGCAGGAGCTGCGACCTGCGAGGCGTCGAGCTTCTCGCAGCGGAAATCGGGCGGATAGACCGGATGCGGGTCGATCAGGACGGCATCGATCCCGGCGCGCCCCAGCATGGCGGCCGCGGTCGAGCCCGGCGAGCCCGCCGCCCACGATCGCAATATCGGTCTGCCGCATGTGCCGTCTCCCTGCCGGGCACACATCTTTGCAGCCAAAGCCTTAACGAATTTTGAAGGGCGTTCTGGAACCGGGCTCGGCCCGGCGATTAAGCACGATTCGATCTTGTCGCGCGGGCCTATCGCGTTACCACGCGCTCCCCGCTATTTGGCGGTTCACTGCCGTGCGGCCCGGTCCACGGAATGTTTACAATTCGTTGCAACCATGGCCGCGCCGAACCACGGCGGCTTACGATCGCGAGCCCGTAATGTCCGCACGTCGATCTTGCTGCTCGTTCGAGCCGCCTCGCGTCGCAGACGATACGGCGGCTTCGCCGGGTGATCACAACGGTGCGAGCACGCCGTTGCGCGAGCACATCCCGTCCTTGATCAGCCCGCCGATCGCAGCGGCGGCATCCCGCCTGACCGAGTGCGCGTCCCGCTCGGGCGTGGAGCTGTGCGTGCACGGCGACCTCGGCGAGGTCGAAGCGGAGTGGAAGGCGTTCGAGCACACCGCCGACTGCACCGTGTTCCAGGTCTACGACTGGATCGCGAAGTGGCAGCAGCATATCGGCACGCGCTACGGCATCGTTCCGGCGATCGTCGTCGGCCGCGACGGCGGCGGGCAATCTGCTGTTCATCCTGCCGCTCGCGATCGAGACGCGCGGCGCGGTCCGGCGGCTGACCTGGCTCGGGTCGGAGCTGTGCGACTACAATGCGCCGCTCCTGGCGGCGCATTTCAGCGATCAGCTCAGCTCCAACCGTTTCGTCCTGCTCTGGCAGGACATCGTCACGACTGCTGCAAGCCAATCCGCGCTTCCGCTTCGACCTCGTCGACCTGCAGAAGATGCCGGAAACGATCGGCGCGCAGCGCAATCCGTTTCTCAGTCTCAAGGTGCATGCCCAATCCGAGCGGCGCGCTACGTCGCGACGCTCGACCGGCGACTGGGAGGAGTTCTACGCCGCCAAGCGCTCGGCGCTCGACGCGCAAGCGCGAGCGCCGCCAGTTCAAGCATCTCGCCGAGCTCGGCGACGTCCGCTTCGTCGACGTGCAGAGCAGCCCGAGGACATCGAGCGCACGCTCGACACCTTGTTCGAGCAGAAATCGCGTTCCTTCGCCCGCATGGGCGTCGAGGATATCTTCGCCCGGCCCGGGCTATCGCGAGTTCTTCGTCGACATCGCGACCGATCCCGGCACGCGCGCGCTGATCCATGTCAGCCGGCTCGACGTCGGCGCCGACCATGGCGGCCGCCAATGTCGGCCTGCGTTTCCGCGATTGCTACTCGCTCATCCTGTCGAGCTATCAGGATGGCGACATCGCGCGTTTCGGTCCGGGCCGCGCTCACCTGCACGAATTGCTCCACCAGTGCGATCGACCGCGGCTTCAAGCACTTCGATTTCACCATCGGCGACGAGTCCTATAAGCGCGACTGGTGCGATACCGAGCTCAGGCTCTACGACTACCTGGCGGCGGCCACGATTGCGCGGCCGGCTGGTGGTGGCGACTGACGACTGCGTTGCGCCGCGTCAAGCGCTTCATCAAGCAGACCCCCGTCCTCTGGCACGTGTTCAGCAAGGCACGCGCGTTCGCGCGCTCGCTCGGCTCGCGCTAGCGGCGAGCCCTCCTTCGTCCAATCGGCCGCAGCACCGTGCCACGTGGCAGGGCTTGATCTCGCTCGCCACGCGGGCGAGTGTTGGGCCGTCAGCGGAGGATGGTATGCACCCAGGAAAGACACTCGCCGGTTTGCTCTTGTCGGTAGCCTTGACGGGCGGCGCTGCGGCGCAGGAATGGCCGACGCGGCCGATCACGCTGGTGGTTCCGTTCGCGGCCGGCGGCGGCATCGACATCAGCGTGCGCATCCAGGCGCAGCACATGGGCGAGCTGCTCGGCCAGTCGATGGTGGTGGAGAACGTGGGCGGGGCGGCCGGCACCACCGGCAGTGCGCGCGTCGCCAAGGCGACGCCCGACGGTTACACCGTGCTGATCGGCAACAGCGGCACGCACGCCTACAGCCAGTCGCTCTACAAGCGGCCGCTCTACAACGCGGTGACCGACTTCGAGCCGGTCGGGCTGGTGTCCGAATCGCCGCGCATCCTGATCGCGCGCAAGGACCTGCCGGCCAACAACCTGCAGGAGCTCATCGCCTACCTGAAGGCGAACGAAAGCAAGGCCCAGTACGGCTCGGCCGGCGTCGGCTCCGGCACGCATCTGCCGTGCGTGCTGTTCAACCTCGCGATCAAGGCCAACATCACCCACGTTCCCTATCGCGGCGAAGGACCGGCCATGCAGGACCTGATCGGCGGCCGCATCGACTACATGTGCGCCACCATCCAGACCGGCGCCCGGCAGGCCGACGCAGGGGACCGTCAAGGGCATCGCCGTGATGGCCCACAAGCGCGTGTCGATCATTCCAGAGCTCGCGACCACCGGCGAGCAGGGCTTGGCCGATGTCGAGGCCAGCGTCTGGAACGCGTTCTTCTTTCCCAAGGGGACGCCGGCGGCGATCGTGCGCAAGCTCAACAAGCCCATGAGCGACACGGTCGACGATCCCGTCATCCGCAAGAAGCTGGAAGAGCTTGGGCTCGAAATCGTACCGCCCGAGCAGCGCAGCCCGGAATATCTCGCCAAGTTCCTGCCCCACGGAGATCGAACGCTGGCGCAAGGTGATCCAGGCCGCCGGCATCACCCCCAATTGACGAAAAAATCTGCCCAGGGAGGGAGAGCAACAATGAGACGATTGATCGCAGCGGCGGCGCTCGCCTGCATGCTTGCCCCCGCCGGCAGCGCGCGCGCGCAGGACTGGCCGGCCCGGCCGGTGACCATGATCGTGCCGTACGCGGCCGGCGGCCCGGTCGACACCATCGGGCGGATCCTGGCGGCGCGGCTGTGCGAGCTGCTGGGCCAGCAGATCATCATCGAGAACGCCGGCGGGGCGGGCGGCATGACCGGCGCCGCGCGCGTCGCCAAGGCGGCGCCCGACGGCTACACGCTGCTGCTTTCCGGCAGCGCGGTGCTGGCCATCAACCAGACCCTCTACAAGCGGCCGCTCTACAACGCGGTCACCGACTTCGAGCAGGTCACGCTGCATACCGACTCGGCGCGGGTGCTGATCGTGCGCAAGGATCTGCCGGTAAACACGCTGGCGGAATTCGTCGCCTATGCGAAGGCCAACCAAGCCAAGATGCAATACGGCTCGGCCGGCGCCGGCTCGGGCACGCACGTCTGCGCCGTGCTGCTCGACGCCGCCATGGGCACCAAGGTCACGCATGTGCCCTATCGCGGCGCCGGTCCCGCGATGCAGGACCTGATCGGCGGCCGCATCGACTTCATCGCCGAGCAGATTTCGACCGCGCTGCCGCAGATTCAGGGCAACACGGTGAAGGCGATCGTGACGCTCGGGCTCGAGCGCGCGCCCGGCCTGGAAAACCTCCCGACCGCGGAAGAGCAGGGTCTCAAGGGCCTCGACTGCGGTTCGTGGGGCTCGTTCTCGTTTCCCAAGGGCACGCCGGCCGCGATCGTGCAGCGGCTCTCCAAGGCGACGAGCGACACCATCGATACGCCCGGCCGTGCGCGAGCGCTTCAAGCGCATCGGCGTGACCGTGACGCCGCCCGAACGCCGGCGCCCGGAATATCCTGACCGGGTTCGTCAAGAGCGAGATCGAGCGCTGGGCCGGACCGATCAAGGCCAGCGGCGTCAGCGTCGACTGAACGCCTGCCCGGAAGGATGGAGGCGCACATGCGCAAACCGGATGATCGTTGCGGCGACGATGGCGTGGGCGGCGCTTGCGTCATCGGCCGGCGCGCAGGACTGGCCGGCCCAGCCGGTGACGATGGTGGTGCCGTTCGCGGCCGGCGGCCCGATCGACGTGGTCGCGCGCATCATCGGCGCCGCGGCTGTCGGAGCTCCTCGGCCAGCAGGTGATCGTCGACAACATCGCGGGCGCCGGCGGCATGGTCGGCGCGAGCCGCGTCGCCAAGGTCGCCGCCGACGGCTACGGCGTGCTGCTCGGCAACCAGGCGCACCCACACCTTCAGCCAGTTCCTCTACAAGAAGCCGCTCTACAACGCGGTCACCGACTTCGCGCCGGTCGGCCTCGTGGTCAGCAACACGAAGGTGCTGGTGGTGCGCAAGGACCTGCCGGTCGAGCACGCTTGCCGGAGTTCATCGCCTATGCCAGGGCGAACCAGGCGAAGATGCAGTACGGCTCGGCCGGCGGCGGCTCGGCCACGCACATCGACCTGCGTGCTGCTCAACGCCAAGGTCGGCATCAACGTCACCCACGTGCCCTATCGCAGCACCGATCTGGCGATGCAGGACCTGATCGCCGGGCGCATCGACTATCTGTGCGACGTGGTCTCGACCGCGCTGCCGCAGATCCGCGGCGGCAACGTGAAGGCGATCGCGACGCTGTCCGAACACCGCTCGCTCGGTGCTGCCGGACCTGCCGACCTCGCTCGAAGCAGGGCCTTGCGGACGTCGAGGGCGACGGCTGGAACGGCTTCTTCTTCCCCAAGGACACGCCGGACGCGATCGTCGCAGCGCGTCAACGCCGCGACCAGCGCCATGCTCGACACCCCCGCCGTGCGCCAGCGCATCGAGGGCCTCGGCCTGGCCATCCCCAAGCCGGCGGAGCGCAGCGCCGGCCTATCTCGCCAAGCTGGTGACGAGCGAGCTCGACAAGTGGGGTCCCCCGATCAAGGCCGCCGGCATCCGCGCGGACTGACCGCATCGGCCGCGCCGGGCCGCGGCCGACCTTCGGCTCAATCCGTCTGCAAAAAGACGAACTCGGTATCGTCGTAGCGCCGCCGCTCGAGCTCGGCGAAACCGGCCGGCGCTTTGAACGCGGCCTCGGCCGCCTCCTCGACCACGACGAGCGCGGCAGGCGCGAGCCAGCCGCCGTCGCGCGCGGACACGAGCGCCCGTTCGGCGAGCCCCTTGCCGTAGGGCGGGTCGAGCAACACGAGCGAGAACGGCTCGAGCGGATGGGCGGCGCCGAGCGTGGTCGCATCGCGGCGGAAGATGCGCGAAGCACGCCGCCAGCGCCGAGCGCCGCGACGTTCTCGCGAATGAGCGCGCGCGCCTCGGCGCCGTCGTCGACGAACAGCGCGAAGGCGGCGCCGCGCGAGAGCGCCTCGAGCCCGAGCGCGCCGGTGCCGGCGAACAGGTCGAGCACGCGCGCGCCGGTGACCGGATCGCCATAGGCATGGACGAGCATGTTGAACAGCGCCTCGCGCAGCCGGTCGGCGGTCGGCCGCACGGCCTGCGATTTCGGCGCGGCGAGCGCGCGCCCGCGCCAGCGGCCGCCGACGATGCGCATCAGCGTCCCTTGCCGCCGCGCGGCGGGTGACTGCGCTGCTGCCCGCTGCCGCGAGCGGGCTTGCGCCCGCGCCGCTTCTCGCGGCGCGCCAGTTCGGGCTCGCCGAGCCGCTCGGCGTCGCGGCGTGACTTGCGCGGCGCGCTGCGTTTGGACGAGCCCGCTTTCCCGCGTTTGCCTTTGCCTCTTGGTTCAGAGCGAGACGGTGCGGTCTCCCCTCCCCCGCGGAGCGAAGCGACGCGGTGGAGAGCACCTTCGGCGCCGACCCTCCCCGCCGCTCGCTGACGCTCGCGCGGGGAGCAGCGCGGTCTGCGCTGCGATCCCTGCTTCCGGTCTCGCGCTTTTCCGATTGCGGCGGCCGGGACAGAGCACGCTCCGGCGCGTGCTCGCCGACCGGCGCGGCGAAATCGGCGCCCGCGAGCGCCGCGATCCGCTCGCCGAGCTGCTCGCGCAGCGTACGCGCGTGCGCACCTCCTCGATCGCGCCCTCGGTCAGGTCGCCGAGCTGGAACGGGCCGAACGACACCCGGATCAGCCGGTTCACCCGCAGCCCGAGATGGCCGAGCACGTTCTTGACCTCGCGGTTCTTGCCCTCGCGGATGGCGAAGGTCGAGCCAGACGTTGGCTGCCCTGCGCGCGATCGAGCGTGGCCTCGATCGCCCCGTAGCGGACGCCGTCGATGGTGATGCCGCCGCGCAGCCGGTCGAGCGCGTCCTGCGTCGACGCGGCCGTGGGCGCGCACGCGATAGCGCCGCAGCCAGCCGGTCGCCGGCAGTTCGAGCACGCGCGCGAGCCCGCCGTCGTTGGTGAGCAGCAGCAGCCCCTCGGTGTTGAGGTCGAGCCGGCCGACGCTGATCAGGCGCGGCAGCCCCTTCGGCAGCGCGGCGAAGATGGTCGGACGGCCCTGCGGGTCGGCATGCGTGGTCACCAGCCCGCGCGGCTTGTGATAGAGGAACAGCCGCGTGCGCTCGCGCGTGCGGCAGCGGCTTGCCGTCGACGGTGATGCGGTCCTGCCGCGCGACGTTGAGCGCCGGCGAGGCGATCACCGCGCCGTTGACGGCGACGCGGCCGGCCGCGATCCACGCCTCCGCCTCGCGCCGCGAGCACAGCCCGGCGCGCGCGATCACCTTGGCGATGCGCTCGCCCGCCGCCGTCTGACCGTTTTGCTCGCTCATTGCCGCATCCTTGGGCTCGCTGCCGGGGTGCGGCGTGATAGCAAAGTTACCAACGCGTGTCCCGATCCGGTACGGCGCGCCACGCGCACGCTCGTGCGCGCGCGGCGCCCAGGACACGGAGGGCGAACCATGCCGACGCACACCTTCATGGACCTCGCGCTCGACGAGGCGCACGCGGCGGTCGAGGCCGGCGAGGTGCCGATCGGCTGCGTGATCGTGTGCGACGGCGACATCGTCGCGCAGGCCGCCAACCGCACGCTCGCCGACCGCGACCCGACCGCGCATGCCGAGATGCTGGCGATCCGCCAGGCCGCCGCGGCGCTCGGCAGCGAGCGGCTGGTCGACTGCGACCTCTACGTCACGCTCGAGCCCTGCGCCATGTGCGCGGCGGCGATCTCGTTCGCCCGCATCCGGCGGCTCTATTACGGCGCCGCCGACCCCAAGGGCGGCGCGGTCGAGAGCGGCGTGCGCTTTTTCGCCTCGCCCACCTGCCACCACCGGCCCGAGGTCTATGGCGGCATCGGCGAGGCCGAGGCGCGCGCGCTGCTCAAGGATTTCTTCCGCGCGCGGCGCTAGCCGGCGCCCCGCTCGTACCGAGTTCCCTCGGCGCTCCTGCATCGAACCGCCGCGTGACGCGCCCTCCGCGCGCAATTATGATCGCCGCCCTCACCCATGGGATGATTCGGAGGAACTCGTGAAGACCACCCTCGCGCTTGCCATTGCGCTGGCCTCGTTCGTCTGGGCGCCGGCGGCGCTCGCCCAGGACCAGCAGTCGTTCAAGACCCTCATCGGCAAAGGCTACGACATCAAGAGCGTCACCTTCGCGCGCGGCGAGGCGACCGACAATCGGGAAGTCTTCATCGTCACGCTGCAGAAGGAGAAGTCGGTCGCGGTCTGCTATTTCGCGGCGCTCAACTGGATCAATCTGAGCCCCGCGCAGCTCGACGATCCCAAGCGCTGCGACGTGCGCTAGGATTGGTTGGCAGATTCCGATTGATGCGCACACACCGTTGCGTCGTCCCCGCGCAAGCGGGGACCCATATTCCAGAGTTATGGGTCCCCGCTTGCGCGGGGACGACGCTGAGGACAAGGCCGGCGATTAGGCCGAGCTGCGCCGAACATCAGCCCGCAAGCAGCGCCGCCAGCTTCTCCTTGATCTCCGCCTTGACCGGCTCGGACGCGCGCAGGATCGCGCTCGCCTGCAGGAAATCGAGCGTGCGGAAGGAGCCGACCTTCGGCCGGATGATCAGGTCGGGCGCGCCGTGCTTGAGCTTCTCGGCGGTGATGGCGTTGCCCATGACCAGCACGGTGGTGGCGATGGCACTCCCACGGATTGGGGATGTCGCGCCGCTCCTCCGCCGGCTCGCCCGAAATGTCGACCGCCACGATCACATCGGCGCGCCCGCGCAGCTCGTCGAACGGCAGCGGGTTGGTGGCGCCGCCGTCGATCAGAACCCGGTCGTCGATCACCACCGGCCGCATCACGGTCGGCAGCGCGATCGAGGCGGCGAGCGCGGGACGCAAGCGGACCGGACGAGAACACCGCCTGCCGGCGCCGGTACAGGTCGGAGGCGATGACGGTCGAGCGGGATTTCGAGCTCGCCGAAATCGTCCGGCACGCTCTCGGGCAGGAACTGCTCGCAGAATTTCTCCGCGTCGACCAGGGTCGCGCTGCCGAAACCGGCCGAGAGCAGGTTCGGCGAAGCTGCCGGCGCGCGCCAGGATGAGGCGGCGGAACACTTCGCGTGCGGTCGTGCGCGAGCGCAATCACGAAGCGGCGGATGTCGCGTCCCGACATGCCGGCCGCATAGGCCGCGCCGATCAGCGCGCCGATCGAGGTGCCGGCGATGGCGACGGGCTGCGCGCCGAGCTCGTCGATCGCCTCCAAGCACCGCGATATGCGCGAGCCCGCGCGCGCCGCCGCCGCCGAGCGCGAGCGCGAAGGTCTTCATCGCGCGCCCGCCTCCCGCGCAAAGTCCCACGCCTTGGCGGCGAGCGGGCGCACCATCGGCGCCATGGCGGCGGCGTTCTCGCTCGTCGCGGTGCCGTCGCGCACGCGCCCGACGATGCCCTGCAGGATCGCGGCGAGGCGGAAGAAATTGTAGGCGAGATAGACCGGCAGATGCGGCCGCGGATCGAGCCCGGTGCGCGCCACATAGGCATCGACATAGTCCGCGCGCGACGGGAATGCCGAGCGCGGCGAGGTCGTGGCCGAGCGAGCGTGCCGACGCCGGCGCCGGTCTCGGACGGCGGCATGTCCCACTGCATCAGGTGATAGGCGAAATCGGCGAGCGGATCGCCGAGCGTGGACAGTTCCCAGTCGAGCACGGCGAGCACGCGTCGGCGCGTCGGGCGCCAGGATGATGTTGTCGAGCCGGTAGTCGCCGTGCACCAGCCGCACCGGCCCGGGCGGCGGCAGATGCGCCGGCAGCCAGGCGATCAGCCGTTCCATCTCGTCGATTCGTTCGGTCTCGCGAGGCGCGGTACTGCTTCGACCAGCGCTCGACCTGGCGCGCGACGTAGTTCTCGCCGCGGCCGAAATCGGCAAGCCCGATCGCCGCCGGATCGAACGCATGCAGCCGCGCGAGCGTCGCGTTCATGGCGTCGTAGACCGCGGCGCGCTCGGCCGGCGTCGCGTCCGGCATGTGCGGCTCCCAGATCACGCGGCCCGTCGACATGCGCCATGACGTAGAACGGCGTGCCGATGACGCTCTCGTCGTCGCAATAGAGCAGCGGCGCGGCCACCGGAAAGCCCTGCGCGTGCAGCGCGCTGATGACGCGGAACTCGCGGTCGACCGCGTGCGCGGAGGGCAGCAGCTTGCCGGGCGGCTTGCGCCGCAGCACGTAGCGGCGCGCCGGCGTTTCCAGCAGATAGGTCGGGTTCGACTGGCCGCCCTTGAACTGGCGCACGGTGAGCGGCCCGGCGAAGTCCGGCAGCTGCGCCGCGAGATAGGCTTCGAGCCGCGCGGCGTCGAAGCGCGAGCGCGGCCGCCACTCCTTGGTGCCGGAAAACGTTCCCTGGCGGTCGATGTCTGGCATCGGCGGCTTTCGCATGCACGAGTTCACGCCCCGGTCGCATCAAAGCAAGACGTGGATGGCCGGGACAAGCCCGGCCGTCGCCCGCGCGGCGGCCTTAGACGCAGCGAAAAACTCCAGCAGCGCCTTGGCGGTCGCCTCCGGCGCTTCCTCGGCGCAGATAATGCCCGCAGTCGATGGCAAAGCCGCGCACGTCGCGTCGCCCATTCGCGCCAGGTCGTCGAGCGGCCCATCGGTCTCGGCCGGAATGCCGCCGGTCGCGCCCCACAGCGCCAGCACGGGCAGGTGATCTTCTTGCCGGCGGCGCGGTCGGCCTCGTCGTGCGCGAGATCGGTGGTGCGGCCGGCGCGATAGTCCTCGCAGGTGGCGTGGATGCGCAGCGGGTCGGTGAAGGAGGCGCGGTAATGCGCGAGCGCGCGCGGGTCGAACGCCGACGAGTCCTTGCCTTGGTGCCGGCGGCGGCCGCGCGTAGTCGAAGATAGTAGACGCGGGTCCTTGCCGATCAGCGTCTCCGGCAACGGCGCGGGCTGCGCCAGGAACGTCCAGTGCCAGGCGCGCATCGCGAGCCGCGCGTCCATGCCGTGCCACATCGCCCAGGTCGGCACGATGTCGAGCACGCGCGAGCTTCTCGAGCCGGCCGGGATGGTCGAGCGCGAGGCGATAGGCGACGCGGCCGCCGCGGTCGTGGCCGGCGAGGCGGAAGCGCACATGGCCGAGCGCCTCCATCACCTCGATCATCGCGTCCGCCATCGCGCGCTTGGTGTAGGGCGCGTGGTCCGGCGTCGGACCTCGGGCACGGCCGACCAGCCGTAGCCGGGCAGGTCGGGCATGACCAGGGTGAAGTGCTCGCGCGAGCGCCGGCGCCACGCGGTGCCACATCACGTTGGTCTGCGGGTAGCCGTGCAGCAGGAGGAGCGGCGGCCCTGCCCGCCGGCGCGCGCGAAGATGCGTCCGGCCGCGGTGTCGATCCAGTGCGAGGCGAAGCCGGGATAGAGATCGGCGAGATCGGACATCGCTCAGCTGCCTGCCGGTCGCGCTGCTCGCGCTCGACCGCGCTGCCAGCCGATGTCGCGGCGGCAGAAGCCGTCCGGCCAGTGGATCCGGTCGACCGCCGCGTAGGCGCGCGCCTGCGCCTCGCGCGACGGTCTTGCCGATGCGCCGAGACGTTGAGCACGCGCCCGCCATTGGCGAGGATGCTGCCGCCGTCGGCCTGGTGCCGGCGTGGAAGATCTCGACGCCCTCGATCTGCGCCGGCCTCGTCGAGCCCGTCGATCACCGAGCCGCGCGCGTAGTCGCCGGGATAGCCCTTGGCCGCCATCACCACGGTGAGCGCCGCGTCCGGGTACCAGCGCAGATCGAAATTCTTCGAGCATGCCGTCGCACGACGGCGAGCAGCGCCGGCACGAGGTCCGACATCAGCCGCAGCATCAGCACCTGGCATTCCGGATCGCCGAAGCGCACGTTGTATTCGATCAGCTTCGGCCCCTCCGCCGTGATCATCAGCCCGGCATAGAGCACGCCCTTGTAGGGCGCGCCCATCGCCTTCATGGCCCGCATCGTCGGCAGGACGATCTCGTCCATCGCGCGCGCGGTCATCTCCGGCGTCATCACCGGCGCCGGCGAATAGGCGCCCATGCCGCCGGTGTTCGGGCCGCTGTCGCCGTCGAAGACGCGCTTGTGGTCCTGCGCGGAGGCGAGCGGCGATCGCGTTCTCGCCGTCGCAGAGGGCGAAGAAGCGACGCTTCCTCGCCGGCGAGGAATTCCTCGACCACGACCTCGGCGCCGGCCGCGCCCAGGCCGCCGCCGAACATCATGTCGATCGCCGCTTCCGCCTCGGCGACGCGTCTGCGCGACCACCACGCCCTTGCCGGCGGCGAGCCCGTCGGCCTTGACCACGATCGGCGCGCCCTGCGCGCGCACATAGGCCTTGGCGCGGCGCCGCCGCGGTGAAGCGCTCGTAGGCGGCGGTCGGAATGTTGTTGGCCCGGCAGAGGTCCTTGGTGAAGCCCTTCGAGCCTTCGAGCTGCGCCGCCGCCTTGCTCGGGCCGAACGCCTTGATGCCGGCGGCGGCGAGATCGTCGACGATGCCGGCGCAGAGCGGCGCCTCCGGCCCGACCACGACGAGGTCGATCGCCTGCGCGCGGCAGAACGCGATCACCGCCGCATGGTCGGCGATGTCGAGCGCGACGCAGTCTCGCACTCCTGCGCGATGCCGGCATTGCCCGGCGCGCAGTAGAGCGCGTCGACCAGCGGGCTCGCCGCGATCTTCCAGGCGAGCGCATGCTCGCGCCCGCCGGAGCCGAGGAGAAGGATGTTCATGCGCGCTGGGCCGGACCGGAGGGAGGATTTTCCGCCAGTGGTGTAGCATGGACCGGCCCGCTCGCAAGGGAGGCCGGGTCGTCAGGCATTGACGCGCGCGGCTTCAACGGCATCTTTGCGGGAGCGCGCTGTCCCGCGCATGATCGAGGGATCGGATCGTCCGCAATGACCGAAGTGTTTCTGTCCTACAGCCGCGCCGACCGGCCGGCCGCCGAAGCCATCGCGGCCGAGCTGCAGCGGCTCGGCGTCGAGGTCTGGTGGGATCACGACCTCGTGGGCGGCGACGACTATCGCCGCCGCATTTCGGAGATTCTCACGCGCACGCAGGCCGCGATCGTGGTCTGGTCGCGGCGCTCGGTCGACAGCCAGTGGGTGATCAACGAAGCCGCCGCCGCGCGCGACAAGCGCGTGCTGGTGCCGGTCACCATCGACGGCGCCGAGCCGCCGATCGACTTTCGCGCGCTGCACACCCTCGATCTCACCGCCTGGGTGCCGGGCGACCGGCTCCCCGGCAATCTCGTCAACGGTCTGAGCGAGCGGCTCGGACGCGAACTGGCCTATGGCGACGCCGGACCGCGCTCGGGTGCCGTCGCGCGCCTCGCCAAGCAGGCCACCCAGGCCTGGTATCTCGATTTCGAAAGCCTGCTGTTCTATCTCATGGGGCAGGGCTTTGCGTGCTTTCTCGTGAACCTGCCGCTGGTGTTCCTGTTCAAGGCGGACGTGCCGAGCGCCTCCGTGCTGCCGTCCTGGTCGCCCTATCCATTCTCGCTGATGAACGGGATCATCGTCGCCGCGCTCTACATGCGCCCCGCGCTCGAAACGCGGCGCCTGAGTGTGGCCATTCCGCTGTTCGTGCTGGCCGCGATCCTGAGCGTGGTCGCGTATATCGGCGGGCTTGCGGTCTCGATCGCGGGCGAGCGCGAAATCCTCATTCTGGTCGGGCTCGCGACGCTGGCGCTGCTGTTCGTGACCTCGCTCGCCCAGCGCGCCGGCGCGCGCCGGTGATAACCGGTTTCACCGGCCACCCCGGCTTCTAGCGCCCGGCGATCGGTGCTAGGACCGCTGGCCATAACGGGCGCGCGACGCCCCCAGGAGGAAAGCACATGGACATCAAACGCTCGGGCAGCGTGCCATCCCGCCGCATGGGCGCGGACTCCTTCACCGGCACGGTCTGGCAGGACCCGATCATCGAAGCGCCCGCCCCGGCGCGGATCAGGGGCGCCTGGGTGCGTTTCGAGCCCAAGGCCCGCACCGCCTGGCACACCCATCCGCTCGGGCCAGACGCTGAATGTCGTGTCCGGCATCGGGCGGGTGCAGCTCTGGGGCGGCCCGATCCAGGAAATCCGTGCGGGCGACACGGTGTGGATCGCGCCCGGCGAGAAGCACTGGCACGGCGCCTCGCCCGACATCGCCATGGTGCACATCGCGCTGCAGGAAGCGCTCGACGGCAAGCACGTCGAATGGATGGAGCACGTCACCGACGAGCAGTACGGCGGCAAGGCCGCATAGCGCCGGCGCGACCCCGATCCAATCACAGCCATGAACGAACCGCGCCTCAATATCCCGGAATGGACCGTCTCCGAGCTGTCGGCGGCGCTGCAGCAAGACCGTCGAGGACGCCTACGGCTACGTGCGCGTGCGCGGCGAGGTGTCGGGCTATCGCGGCCCGCATTCCTCCGGCCACTGCTATTTCGCGCTCAAGGACGAGAGCGCCAAGATCGAGGCGGTGGTCTGGAAGGGCGTGTTCGGCCGCATGCGCTTCAAGCCCGAGGAAGGGCTCGAAGTGATCGCGACCGGGCGGCTCACCACCTATCCGGGCCAGTCGAAGTACCAGATCGTCGTCGAGACGCTCGAGCCGGCCGGGCTCGGCGCGCTCATGGCGCTGGTCGAGGAGCGCAAGAAGAAGCTCGCCGCCGAGGGCCTGTTCGACGCCGCGCGCAAGCAGCTCCTGCCCTTCCTGCCCGACGTGATCGGCGTCGTCACCTCGCCGACCGGCGCGGTCATCCGCGACATTCTGCACCGGCTCGCCGACCGCTTCCCGCGCCATGTGCTGGTCTGGCCGGTGCGCGTGCAGGGCGAAGGCTCGGCCGACGAGGTGGCCGCCGCCATCCGCGGCTTCAATGCGCTGCCGCCGCCGGCGGCCGATCCGCGGCCCGACCTCCTGATCGTGGCGCGCGGCGGCGGCTCGCTCGAGGACCTGTGGTCGTTCAACGAGGAGATCGTGGTGCGGGCGGCGGCGGAGAGCATGATCCCGCTGATCTCCGCGGTCGGCCACGAGACCGACGTGACGCTGATCGATTTCGCCGCCGACGTGCGCGCGCCGACACCGACCGCGGCGGCCGAGATGGCGGTGCCGGTGCGCGCCGAGCTCATGCTGCGCGTCGACAGCCTGGCGCGGCGCTCCATCGCCTGCTGGCAGCGTAGCCAGGAGGCGCGCCGCACCGAGCTGCGCGCGGCGGCGCGTGCGCTGCCCGGCGCCGGAGGAACTCCTGGCGCTGCCGCGCCAGCGACTCGATCATGCGGCGGCGCGGTTGCCGCGCGCGCTCATCGCCAACGCCCAGATCCACCATCGGGAGTTCTCGCGCGTCGCGGCGCGGCTTTCGCCGCAGACGTTGCGCATGCGCGTGGTGCGCTGCCGCGAGCTCACGGCCGCGCTGGCGCAGCGGGCCGGGCGCGCCGATACGGTCGCGCGGACGCGCCGGCGCGAGCGGCTCGGCACCGCGACGGCGCGCCTCGCCGCCGGCCTGCGCGCCAATGCCGACGCCCATCGCAACCGCATCGGCCATGCGCGCGAGCGCGTCACGGCGCTGATCGAGCGTGCCGACCGGGCGGTGCTGGCGCTGCTCGACCAGCGCGCCACCGCCATCGAGCGCTGCGGCCAGATGCTGGGGGCGCTCTCCCACCGCGGGGTGCTGGCGCGCGGCTTTGCCCTGGTGCGCGATCTCGACGGTCGTCCGCTGCGCAATGCCGCAGGCATCAGCCCGGCGCAACCGCTCGACATCGAGTTTTCCGATGGCCGGGTGCGCGCGACGGCGGAAGGATCGTCGCTCGAACCCGCCGCCGGGCCAGTGCCGAGGGCGCGACCGAGGCCGCGCCGCCGGGGCGGTTTCGAAAATCCGGGACAAGGGAACCTGTTCGGCTCATAGCTGCGCCGATCGGCCCACGGCACGGGAAGGTCAATGGCCCGGTGGGTTACATGCGCCCGGCCGAAGGTTTATGTTGTGGCGGTTGCGGGTCGCTCGTATTGACAGCAGCCCCTGCCGCCAAGTGTATTCGCGGTGGATCCAGACTCGGCTGCGTCGGAGACAGGCTGTGCTGAACCGGTTCGATCGCTCTTCCCCGACGACAGGCGAGGCGGAGATCAAGTATCTCGATGGCGACTTTCGCGTCGTTCGGCCGGGCGCGTTCGTGCGCTGCGCCATCACCGGCGTGGCCATTCCGCTCGAGGAGCTCAAATACTGGAGCGTCGACCTGCAGGAGGCCTATGCGACGCCGGAGGTGGTGCTGCAGCGGCATTTTCCCGGTCGCGCCAAGGGCTAGCGCTTGCCGCGCGCCGCGGCGATCCGTTCCAGCAGCAGCGTGCGAAAAGCCGGCTCATCCTCGATGACGAGCGACACCGGCAGCGCATGAGCGTGCGCCGCCAGCTCGGCGGCCGCTTCGTCGCCCGCCAGCCGGGCCGCGTCCTTCTCGGTGGTGACCAGGACGAGACCCTCGCGGTCGGCGTGCTCGCACAGGCTTTGTGCTTGCGCCGCGCGTGTAGCGGTGATGGTCGGGAAAGCTGCGCGTCGCCGCGACCTCCACGCCCGCTCCGGCCAGGGTAGCGAAGAACTTGTCCGGATCGCCGATGCCGGCGAAGGCAAGCACCCGCCCGCCGCCCAGCGCCGCAAGGAAGCCCGCATCCGGCTGCAAATCTGCTCTGAACACCGGGATGCTGCGCGCACGTGCATCCGCCACGACACTCGCGGCGTTGGGTCCCGCGCCGACCACGACCAGCGCATGGGCGCGCGCAAGCTGGGCAGCCAGCGGCGCCCGCAGAGGCCCCGCCGGGATAACCCGGGCGTTGCCGATGCCGCGCCGCGCATCGACGACCAGAACGGCGGCGTCCTTGGCAAGCGACGGATTCTGGAAACCATCGTCCATGACGATGACGCTCGCGCCCGAAATGACCGCGCCGGACGCGCCCTCGACGCGCGAACGCGCCACGATCGTGGGGGCGACGCGCGCGAGCAGCAGCGGCTCGTCGCCGACTTCGCGCGCGCTATGATGCTGCGGATCGACCCGCAGCGGGCCCGCTGACGTTCCGCCATAGCCGCGGGTCAGGAAAACCGGGCGTTCTCCCGCGGCCGCCAGCATGCGCGCGACCGTAAGCGCGGTCGGCGTCTTGCCGGCGCCGCCGACGGTGAGGTTGCCGATGCACACCACCGGCGCGCCGGCCTTTTCGCCGCGCGGCCGGAGCCGCGCGGCGGCGATTGCGCCGTACACGGCCGACAACGGCGCGAGCATACGCGCGGCAGGGCCCGCCTCCCGCCACCAGAATGCCGGCTCACGCATCGGCGTCGGCGTCCCGGCGCTCGAGGCGTATCTGCATCAGATAAGGTTCCAGCGCCGCGACCGTGCGATCGAGACCGCCGCCGAGCAGCATGACGGTCTCGCGCCCCGCCGTCACCGTGGTCTGGCGGGCGGCCGTATCGGTCAGCAGGGCGCCGATGCGCACCGCGAGCTTCCCGACGTCGGAGACCTGCTCGGCGCCGTGCGCTTTGTCGAGCGCCGCATAGATCTCGGCGAAGTTCCAGACGTGCGGACCATGCAGGACGGCCGCTCCCAGCTTGATCGGCTCGATCGGATTCTGCCCGCCATGGGTGGCGAGCGAACCGCCGACGAACACGATCGGAGCCACCCGGTAGACCAGGCCAAGCTCGCCCAGCGTGTCGGCGACATAAATGTCGGTGTCCGGCTCCGGCAGTTCGCCGCGCGAACGCAGCGCCGACTTGAGACCCGCGGCGTTGGCGATCTCGATGATGCCCCGCCCGCGATCGGGATGGCGCGGCGCGATGATGGTAAGCAGCCCGGGGAAGGAATACCGCAATCGTCTGTGCGTCTCGATCACGGCGGTCTCCTCGCCAGCGTGGGTGGAGGCCGCGGCCAGAACGGTGCGCTCCCCGATCGCCGCCTTGATCGCCGCGAGGCGCTCGGGATCGGCCGGCGGGTCCGGCACGTCGAGCTTGAGGTTGCCGGTCGTGCCGACGCGCGGCGCGCCGAGGTCGCGGTAGCGGCCGGCATCCGCCGCCGTCTGCGCAAGGCAAAGCTCGAAGCAGCGCAACAGCGCCGCGATGGTGCCGGGCAGCAGCCGCCAGCGCTTGAACGAGCGCTCCGACAGCCGGCCGTTGACCAGGATCAGCGGAATGCCGCGCTCGGCGGCGGTGGTGATCAGATTGGGCCACAGGTCCAACTCGACGAACAGTGCGAGATCGGGGTGCCAATGGTCGAAGAAGCGCCGCACGAAGCGCCGCGCGTCGAGTGTCACGAACTGGTGGATCACGCCCGGCGGCAGCCTTTGCTCGGCGAGGCTGGCCGAGGTCACGGTGCCGGACGTGCACAGCACCGCGAACTCCTTCTCGCGCATCCGCTCGATCAGGGGGATCACGGCCAGGAGTTCGCCGACGCTGGCCCCATGGATCCAGACCAGCGGCCCGCGCGGGCGGACCACCTTGGTCTCGCCATAGCGCTCGCCGAGCCGCGTCGCATGCTCCTTGCCGCGCTTGAGCCGGCGCGACAGCAACGCCGGCGCGAACGGCGCCGCCGCCGCCATGAGCATGCGGTAGGCGCGCAGCGTGAGCGGCAGTCCCTCAAGCACGGTCGTCACCGGCACGCGGGCGGTCGGCGATGGCATAGGCCCGCGCCGTGACGGCGTTAAGCGCGTCCTCCAGCCGGAGCCGCGCCGCTTCCAGCGTCGCATCGTCCGCCTGCGGTGGCACGCGCAATGCCTCGCCGGCGACCCCGCCGCCGCGCCCGAACGGCAGATTGATCGTGGTGCGGTCCCAGTTCTTGAGCTCGATCCGGCGGCTGGTCGCGATCGCCATCGGATAGATCGGGCGGCCCGACACGCTCGCGAGCTTGATGATGCCGAGCCCGGCGACGCGCGCGATCTTGGGAAGGTCGGCGGTCAGCGCCACGTTGCAGCCTTCCTCCAACGTGTCCAGCATCTCGCGGAAGGCGCTCACGCCGGCCTTCTGGACGAAGCCTCCGGACAGATGCGCCGAGCCGCGGATCGTGCCGATGCCGAGCCGCTCGGCCGCGATCGCATTGATCTCGCCGTCATGATGACGCGACACCAGAACCTTGGCCCGGTGGCCGGGGGGCCTGATGAACGGCATCAAGAAATGCTGGCCGTGCCACATGGCGATGATGATGGGCAACTCGGGGACAATCTGCTCGTAGGCGCCTGCCGGTTCGACCTCGAGCCGGGTGGTGTTCCAAACCAGACGCAGATATTCGGCGGCCGCAACTCCGGCCGCCTTCTGCACCGGGCGCGAGCCCACCAAACGCCTCACCACCGACATGGGACTGCGGGCACGCCGGATCAGTGGCCCGCCTCTCGGCCCGATTCCGGGTCGAGCAGACGATGCATGTGGACGATGAAATAGCGCATGTGGGCGTTATCGACGGTCTGCTGCGCCTTCGCCTTCCAGGCGGCATGGGCAGAGGCGTAGTTGGGATAAACGCCGACAATATCGAGGTTGTCGAGATCCTTGAATTCGACGTGATCGAGCCGCGACAGCTCGCCGCCAAACACCAGGTGCAACAATTGAGGGCGAACGTCATTTTTCGACATCGAACCCATCCTTCATGTCGAAGCGCGGTCGCAACAAGACGAGATACGTACGGAAAATCAGACTATACGAACTTTGCCCCATGGTCGCGCATCAGTTTGAGCAGCGCCGCGTGGCGCGCCCGCCCGGCCGCCATGAGCGGGCCATGCACCGGCTCGGGGCGATTGTACACGAGCGTCCGCCCGTCCCAGTCGGTCAGCAGCCCGCCCGCCTCCTGCACCAGGAGATCGGAGGCCGCGAGGTCCCAATCCCGGCTCTGGCCGGCGCTGAACACAAGATCGAACCGCCCCTGCGCAACGCGCGCGAGCCGCAAGGCGAGCGAATTGAGCCGGGGCAGGATCTCGATGCCCGGCACGATGGTCGCGAGCGTCTCGAGCCGCCGCTTGGCACCATTGGCACGCACCCCGGCCAAGGTCTCCCCGCCGCTGGCCGCGATCGGCACACCGTTGAGCGTCGTTCCCTTCCCCGCCTCGGCCAGGAACAGCTCGCCATCGACCGGGGCGTAGACCGCGGCGGTGACCGGCCGGCCATCCTCGACCAGCGCCGCGACCACCGTCCAGTCCGGCATGCCGGCAATGAAGCCGCGCGTGCCGTCGATCGGATCGACGATCCAGACGCGGCGCGTGTCGAGGCGCGCGGGATCGTCCGTGGTCTCCTCCGACAGCCAGCCGTAGCCCGGGTCGTGCGCGGCGAGCCGGCGGTGCAGAAGCTCGTCGAGCTCGATGTCGACTTCGCTCACCGGCGAACTCTGATTTTTGGTCCAGGTCTTGAACGGGGTGCGGAATTTGCGCATCGCGAGCGCGCCCGCTTCCTGCACGGCGTCCGCCAACTTTTCGGCGACCCCCGTTGTGGGCGGCAGCGGCGGCCGCTCAGCGTCCGGCAACGGTGAGACCCTCCACGCGCACGCTCGGTGCATCGGTCCCGAAGCGGAATTCGAGGTCGTTCGCCGGCGTCAGCTCGCGGAACATATCGACGAGATTGCCGGCGATGGTCACCTCGCTCACCGGGTAGCCCCGCACGCCGTTCTCGATCCAGAAGCCGGAAGCGCCTCGGCTATAGTCGCCGGTGACCTGATTGACGCCCATGCCGATGAGGTCGGTGACGTAGAAGCCCTCGGCGATGTCGGCGATGAGCGCATCGGGCGTCTGGCTTCCCGGCGCAAGATGCAGGTTGCTCGGCGCCGGCGCGGGCGTCGAAGACACGCCGCGAACCGCATGGCCGGTGGAGGCAAGGTTGAGCTCTCGCGCGGTGCCGCAATCGAGGAACCAGGACGTCAGAACGCCGTCCTCGATCACCGCAAGCGTCTTGCCGGCCACACCCTCGGCATCGAACGGACGCGAGCGCAATCCGCGCTTGCGGCGCGGATCGTCGAGCACGCGAATGCCCGGCCGGAACAGGCGCTCGCCGAGCTTCTCGCGCAGGAAACTGGTCTTGCGCGCCACCGCGCTGCCGTTGATGGCGCTCGCCAGGTGTCCGACGAGCGAGCCCGCGATCCGCCGGTCGAACACCACCGGGACCCGCTTGGTCGCGACCTTACGTGGATTGAGCCGCTCCACCGCGCGCTCGCCGGCCGTGCGTCCGATCTTCTCGGCGGGCTCGAGATCGGAACCGTGGAGCACGTAGGAGTAGTCGTAGTCGCGCTCCATCGCGGTGCCCTCGCCCGCGATCGCGGTCATCGCCAAGCTCTGCCCCGAGCTGAGATAGGCGCCGCGAAAGCCGTGACTGGTCACCAGCACGAGGCCCCCGATCCCGGCCGAAGCGGAGGCACCCCCCGACTTGCTCACGCCCTTGACCGCGAGCCCGGCCGCCTCGGCGTCGCGGGCGCGCCGCTCCAGGTCCGCCACCGTGGGCAGGTCGGCGTCGAGCAGATCGAGATCGGGATGGTCGTGCGCAAGCTGCGCCGGATCGGCCAGGCCCGCGAACGGATCGTCGGGCGCGGCCCGCGCCATGGCGACCGCGCGCCCGGCAAGCTGCGTAGCGTCGGCCGCGACATCGTTGGTCGAGACCACCGCCTGGCGCTTCCCGACGAACACCCGCAGCCCGACGTCGTCGCCCTCCGAGCGCTGCGATTCCTCCACCGCGCCCTCCCGGACCTCGACTGCGAGCGATACCGAGCGCACCGCGATGGCGTCGGAAGCGTCCGCGCCGGCGGCGCGGGCGGCCGCAACCAGGCGTTCGGCAAGATCGGTCAGTGCGGATTGGTCGAACAGCGACGACATGAGACGTTCAAGCACAGATGGGCGGGTTGTCGAAGGGGTATATAGGGAAAAATTGACGACGTGCAGCAAGCTCCCGTCAAGCATGCGCCGCGCTTGTGCCGCCGATACCGCGGATTAACCAGGAACGTTAAGCGGATTCCGAAGCCTTTGCGGCATGTTTGGGGCAACGACCGGGGGCAAACCTTCGGCGGGGCAAAAACGAACCGGGGCTCGACCCGGCGGGGAGTGCACGATTTGAGGCGTCAAGCAACCATTGGCAGGCTCACGCCTGCCGGGTCGAGCCGCGTCGAGCGGCTCGACCCCTTTGCCCTCCCGGTCCGTTTCGCGACCAGCGACCAGGCTGCGGACGAGCGCGTGCGCATCGTCGAGTTGCACCGCGAGCGCGTGGTGCTGCTGCGCGCGCTGCGCGGCATCAAGATGGCGGTCAACGTGCCGGTCGCCAGCTATCGCGGTGTGGCGATCCGCATGGAGCCGCCCGCGGGCGAGGCTTCGGGCGCCATCACGGTCGTGCTCGAACATTCCGATCCCGCCCTTTCGCTCACCCTCTACCGCTCCATGGACGGAACCGACATCGTGGCCGAATGGCAGTCGTGGGGGCGCGTGCTCGGCATGCCGCTGCTGGTGGCGGAGCCGGACGGCGCCCTGCGCGAGCCGTTCGGACGCATGGGAGCGATACGCACCGAGGCGCCGGTCGCCCGCCGCCGCCGGCGCGGTGCGCTCAAGACGCGGAGGGCATCGCTCCCGCTCCGGCGGCGCGTGGGCCGATGGCCGGCGACGCCGATCGTGCATCACGGCGAGCGCGAGATCATCGCGCGCAATTGAAGCGCGAGCCGAGTTCGGTCTTTACCATCGGTTTGCCCAGATGCCGGTCGCCGCCAAGCCGGAATCCGGACGCTCTAAGGGCTTGGTCCCATATTGGGACTATGCTATCCTGTGAGCGTGAGGATCATTGCGCTGAACACGCTCAAGATCTTCCTCGCCCGCAGCCCTGCGCATGCCGATGCCCGCGATCCGGTGATGGCTTGGTATCGGCAGGTCAAGCGGGCAGATTGGGCTGAACCGGCGGACATCAAGCGAGGCATCCGCAGCGCAAGCATTCTCAAGGACGGCCGCGTGGTGTTCAACATAGCGGGCAACAAGTATCGCATTGTGGTATGGATCAATTACCCCTATCGCGTGGTCTACATCCGCTTCATTGGAACGCATCGGCAATACGATACGATCTGAGCCCGGCCATGGACGTATCCCCGATCAAAACAAAGCGCGATCATCGCCGAGCCCTCAAGGAAATCGAGGGCCTGATGCGCGCAAGGCGCAATTCGCCTGACGGCAATCGACTAGACGTGCTGGTGACCTTGGTTGAAGCGTTCGAACAGAAACACTATCGGCTCGACCTACCCGACCCAGTGGAAGCAATAAAGTATCACATGGACCAAAACGGGCTGCAGCCGCGCGATCTCATTCCTTTTATCGGCAGCCGCAACCGTGTGCACGAAGTGCTCAATCGCAGGCGACCGCTCACTCTCAAGATGATTTGGCGCCTTCACCGGGGGCTCGGCATTCCGGCCGAGTCGCTGATCAAGGCCGCGTAACGGCGGCCGCCCTCAATACTTCGGCGTAACCGCCCAGGGGCGAAGACAAGACCGGATCAATGCCGCCGTTCCGGAATCTGGATCAGTTCGGCAAGCTGCTCCTTGCTGAGCGGCGCAGTAATGAACTTGAAGCTGATGGCGTCGGCCATCACCTCCTCGATCCCGGAAATCCGGTCGGGATTGACCGCGTTCGGCGGCAGGAATTCCTGCAGCGCGCGCTTGGCGGTCGCCTCCGAGAGCTTCGCGAAGGCCGCATAGGCCGCGAGCCCCTCGGGCGTCGAATAGATCCACTGCAGCGAATCGCGATAGCCACGCATGAAGCGCACGAACGCATCTTTGCGCGCCTTGAGCTCGTTGGCGTTGGCGATGATCACGCGGGTGGTCTGCTTGTCGAATGCGGGAGCATCCGACGACTTCATGATGAGGCGGGTCTTGCCGGCTTCGAGCTCGGCCACGCCGAACGGCGCCCCGGCCCAGCCCACGTCGACCTGCCCGCTCATGGTGGCGGTCATGGTCGCCGCGGCGTTGCCGGTCGGGGTCGGCTTGAAATTGACCTTGTAGTGCTTCTGCAGCGCGAGCGCGCCGGCATGGGTGGAGGAGCCGTTGTTGGAATAGGCGACGGTCTTGCCGCCGAGATCCTGCGGCGACTTGAGCGGCGAGCCGGCGGGCACGTACCAGAACA
The DNA here is from genome assembly GCA_963755305.1 of uncultured Alphaproteobacteria bacterium. Lineage (GTDB taxonomy): Bacteria > Pseudomonadota > Alphaproteobacteria > Rhizobiales > Xanthobacteraceae > VAZQ01. The sequence continues at coordinate 166,797 of CAVWJL010000005.1, forward strand.
CCTGGCTGCCGCCGGTGTAGGAGCCGCCGATGATGCGCACCGGCGCGCCCTTGGCGAACACGCCGATGGCGCCGAGGAAGCCGGAGGCGACGCCGATCTGCGCGCTGTTGGAGATCACCGCCTGCTGGGTCTCGCCGCCGCCGTCGGTATAGAAGATGTCGAGCGTGAGGTCGTGCTTCTTGAACAGGCCTGCCTTGTAGCCGACTTCGGTGACGAAGGTCTCGCCGATGCCACGGCCGCCGACCGCAATCTTGAGGGTGTCCGCGGCAAACACGTCCGGAGCGCTCAGGACGCCGGCCGCAAGGAGAGACGCCGCCAAAAGCCGTGCGCGCACCATGTCGATTCCTCCCAGTCCTGCTGTGGTTGCGCACGACGCTAGCACCGGCTCCAGGAGCGCCGCAACGCGCGGTGCGCATCGCACCAGCACGCAATTGCAACCGGCGCCGCGTTTTGCCATCGTCCGGACGGGAGGTCCGCAATGACAGAACAACAAGTGCTGGCCGGCCGCACCGCGCTCGTCACCGGCGCCGCGAGCGGCATGGGCCGGGTTATGGCGCGCGCCCTCGCGGGGGCCGGCGCGAGCGTCGCCGGCATGGATGTCGACGCTGCCGGGCTCGAGAAGCTCGCCGCCGAGCCGGTGTTTGCCGGCAAGCTCAGCAAGATCGCCGGCGACGTGTCGCAGCCCGCGGCCGCGAAGGGCGCGGTGCAGAAGGCGGCCGACGCCTTCGGCGGGCTCGACATCCTGATCAACTGCGCCGGCATCAGCATGGCGCACGCGGCGGGGCACAAGCAGTCCCGCATCAAGTTCTACGAGGCCGATCCCGAGGGCTGGTTGCGGATCCTGGCGATCAACAAGGGCGGCGCCTTCCTGATGGCGCGGTTCGCAGCCGAGCCGATGGTCAAGCGCGGCTGGGGACGCATCATCAACGTGACGACGAGCTTCGATACCATGCTGGCGCAGGGCCTCTCCGCCTACGGCGCCTCGAAGGCCGCGCTCGAAGCGGGCTCCGCGGTCTGGGCGAAGGACCTCGAGGGGACCGGTGTCACCGTCAACATCCTGGTGCCGGGCGGGCCGACCGAGACCATGGGGTTCTTCCCGCCGGGCATGGCGCGCCCGCCGGTTCTGCTCGATCCGCAGATCATGGGCGTGCCGGCGGTGTGGCTCGCCTCACCGGCCTCCGACGGTATCACCGGCTGCCGCTTCATCGCACGCGATTGGGACCTGAAGCTGCCGCCGGCGGAGGCGGCCGCGCGCGTACGCGCATCAGTCGGCTGGCCCGACCTGGCGAAGGGCGCGACGGCGGCGCGCGGCCACGCGATGTAGGACGAGGCCGATCAGCCGCCGCGCTGGAGCAAGGCATCCGCGACGAAGCCCGCGAACAGGATCAGCCCGGCGTCGCGGTTCGACTTGAACACGCATGAGGCAATTCAGCGGATCGTCGATGTCGAGCCGGCGGATCTGCCAGGCGAGATGGGCGGCGAACAGCAGCAAGGCCCGAGCGCGAAGACAAGGCCCGCGCCCGCGCTCCACCCGGCGAACGCGATCAGCACCACGGCCAGCGCATAGAACAGATCGCCAGCATCGGCTTGGTGCGGTCGCCGAACAGCAGCGCCGTCGACTTGATGCCGATCAGCGCGTCGTCCTCGCGGTCCTGGTGGGCGTAGATGGTGTCGTAGCCGATCACCCAGGCGATCGATCCGGCATAGAGCAGATAGCGCGGGCAGATCGAGCCGCCCGAACGCCGCCGCCCATCCCATCAGCGCGCCCCAGGAGAACGCCAAGCCCAGCCCGATCTGCGGCCAATAGGTGAACCGCTTCATGAACGGATAGACCACGACGACCGCCAGCGAGGCGATGCCGGTCGGCGATCGCGAAGCGGTTGAACTGGAGCAGCACCGCGAGCCCGATCAGCGCCTGCGCCGCCAGGAAGGCGGCCGCCGCCGCGACGCTCACCTGTCCCGACGGGATCGGCCGCGAGCGCGTGCGCTCGACCTTGGCGTCGAGATCGCGGTCGACGATGTCGTTCCAGGTGCAGCCGGCGCCGCGCATGGCGAAGGCGCCGATGAAGAACAGCATCACGTGCCAGACATTGACATGCTGTCCGGCCGCGACGGCCGCAAGCCCGACGCGACCACCAGCACGGAAGCAGCAGCAGCCAGGAGCCGATCGGACGATCGAGGCGGGCGAGCCGCAGATACGGCCGCAGCCATGCGGGCGCGAGGCCGTCGACCCAGTTTCCGGTCGAATCGGCGACGCGTCCCGCGCGCGCCGTTCATCGCGCCAGCGGGTTACCGCTCAACGTGTCGAAGGTGCCCGCGCCGCGCTTGGTGTTGGATGCATCGGGCACCGGCGGCGTGGTGCCCGAGCGCTTCGCTCAGGCTCGGACCCGCCGGCTGTGCGCCGCTGGGCCGCCGCGTCGCAGATGTACTTGGCTTGCCGCCTCGGCCTTCGCATGCTGGGCCTTGAGCTGCTTGGACACATCGCGCGGAACGCCGCACTGGCCGCCGAGCTGGTCGAGTGCCTTTGATCATTTTGACTTCGGCCGCCAGAAACGACTTGAACAGCTTGCAGGCGACATCCGCGCCCGACTTCTTCTTGTTGGCGGTCTGCGATGCGCCTGGCCATGCTTTTGCGTTTCGTCGCGCAACGCGAGAAGCTCCTGGCACGCCGGCGGCGGGCCCTGTTGCTGCGGCGGTGCCGCACCGAAGCCCGACGACCCTGGCGACCCCGGCATCCCGGGCATGCCGCCGAATTGCGCTTCGGCCGGACGAAGCGTCAAAACGACGATTGCCAGCACGAGTGGAAGACCCCAGCGCAGGTCCATGGCAGATTCCCCATAGCATTCCCTGCGTTTCCCCTGCCTTCGACCTGAATCGAAGGAACGAACCTTTGCCGCCTGCCCGATATAACAGCCTTTTGAATCCGGCGATAACACGGCAGAAATGGCGTCAATTGCCGGAATCGGCGCCTCGTACGGTGCGCTGAGCCGGTGTCCGGCGGGCGCACGAAACGCCCTGAAACGCCGCCGAATCGGCCCGAAAGGCTGCTCGGGACCGCCCATTCCCGGCAACTGGTGACTCCCAATGCCGCGCTACGATTTCCGTTCTCCGCGGCTCTATGTCGATGCCCCGCTCGCCGCCGGGCGGCCGGCTGGCGCTCGATGCCGCGCAGGCGAACTACCTCGGCAACGTGCTGCGCCTGAAGCCGGCGACGCGGTGCTGGTCTTCAACGGCCGCGACGGCGAATGGCGGGCGACGCCTGACCGGAGGGCGGAAAACGCACGCTGTCGCTCGCCGTCGGCGAGCAGACCCGCCCCCAGACCGGCGGCGCTCGACCTGCACTACCTGTTCGCGCCGCTCAAGCATGCGCGCCTCGACTACATGGTGCAGAAGGCGGTCGAGATGGGCGCCTCGCGGCTGCAGCCGGTGCTCACGCGCACACGCCAGGTCGACGCGCGTCAATCTCGAACGGCATGCGCGCCAACGCCATCGAGGCCGCCGAGCAGTGCGGCATCCTGACGCTGCCCGAGATCGCCGCAGCCGATCTCGCTCGACCGCATGCTCGCCGAGCGCGAGCCGCCGCGCCTGCTGGTGTTCTGCGACGAGGACGCCGAGGTGAAGGACCCGGTCGCCGCGCTCATGGCCGCGCGGCCGGCGGCGGGCGCGTCACCCCTGCCGCTCGCCGTGCTGGTCGGGCCGGAGGGCGGCTTCGCCGACCGACGAGCGTGCCGCGCTGCTCGCGGCTGCCCAACGTGGTGCGGCTGGCGCTCGGGCCGCGCATCCTGCGCGCCGACACCGCCGCGGTGGCGGCGCTCGCGCTGGTCGGCGGCGGTGCTGGGCGACTGGCGGTAACGCCACAGCCACGGCACAGATTGCGTTAATCGCGTCCGCGGATTGGCGTCGAATTGCGCGCCGGATCGTGTTAAGTGGCCGCCGCCGAAGAACGGGTCACTGGACCGCGCCGTTTCGCTGCCGTCGGCATAGACGCGTCGATCAGATTGGGCCATGACGACCGCCACCACCATACCGGCCGGCGCCGCGCCCGACGCGCGGGCGCAGGCGCTGGTCGCCTCGTACGAGCGCGCCGGCTATGCGCGCGTCGACGCCGGCGATCCTGCAGCCGGCGGAGCCGTTCCTCGATCTCTCGGGCGAGGACATCCGCAAGCGCATGTTCCTCACCACCGACCCGCACGGGCGCGAGCTCTGCCTGCGGCCCGATTTCACCATCGCGGTCTCGCGCGACTATCTCGCCTCGCCGGCGAGCCGGCAAGCCGCAAGGCTTCTGCTATCTCGGTCCGGTCTTCCGCCACCGCGACGACGGCCCGAGCGAATTCCTGCAGGCCGGCATCGAGTCGTTCGGCCGCACCGACATCGCGGCCGCCGACGCCGAGATGCTGTCGCTCGGGCTCGAAGCCACCGCCGCAGTACGGCGTGACCGCGCCGGACATCCGCATCGGCGACGTCGGCGCTGTTCACCGCGCTGATCGCCGCGCTCGATCTGGCGCCGGCCTGGAAGCGGCGCCTGATCAAGGATTTCAACCACAAGCCGTCGCTCGCGCACGATCTCGACGGCTCGCGCATCAGCGCCGTCGCACGCGCGGCCCGAGTATCAGGGCGTGCTGGCGGCGCTGGCGGGCTCCGATCCGAAGGCCGCGCACGCGCTGGTCACCGATCTTCTGTCGATCGCCGGCATCATCGGCGGTCGGCGGCCGCTCGGTCGGCGAGATCGCCGACCGCTTCCTCGAACAGGCCGCGCTCGGCGCGCAGACCTCGCTGCCGCGCGAGACTCGCGCGCTGATCGAGCGCTTCCTCGCGATCGCCGGCGATCCCGACAAGGCCGCGGCGCGAACTGCGCGAGCTCGCGCGCGACGCCAGGATCAAGCTCGATGCCGCGCTCGACCTGTTCGAGAGCCGCACCGGATTTCTCGCCGCGCGCGGCGTCGACGTCTCCCGCATCCGCTTCTCGACCGCGCTTCGTCGCGGGCTCGACTACTACACCGGCTTCGTGTTCGAGCTGCACGATCCGCGGGGCGCATCGAACGGCCCGCTCGTCGCCGGCGGCCGCTACGACGGGCTGCTCAGCCGGCTCGGCAGCGCAACGCCGATTCCGGCGGTCGGCTTCGCCGCCTGGATCGAGCGGCTCGCCGCCTGCGGGAGGCGCGTCATGAGCGCGCCGTTCGTCATCGCGGTGCCGGCCAAGGGCCGTCTGCAGGAGAACACCGACGCGTTCTTCGCGCGCGCCGGGCTCGAGCTCGTCAAGCCGCGCGGCGCGCGCGACTATCGCGGCGCCATCGCGGACCTGCCCGGCGTCGAGGTCGCCTACCTGTCGGCCGCCGAGATCACGCAGCTGCTGGCGCAGGGCGCCGTGCATTTCGGCGTCACCGGCGAAGACCTCGTGCGCGAGATGATCCCGAACGCCGACAGCAAGGTCGTGCTCATCGACGCGCTCGGCTTCGGCCATGCCAACGTGGTGGTGGCGGTGCCGCAGGCCTGGATCGACGTGCACACCATGGCCGATCTCGACGACGTCGCGACCGCGTTCCGCCTCAAGCACGACCGCAAGATGCGGGTCGCCACCAAATACGTGAACCTGACGCGCGACTTCTTCTCCGCGCACGGCGTCACCGACTACCGCATCGTCGAGAGCGCGGGCGCGACCGAAGGCGCGCCGGCGGCCGGCACCGCCGAGTTCATCGTCGACATCACCACGACCGGCGCGACGCTCGCCGCCAACGGCCTCAAGATCGTCGAGGACGGCGTGATCCTGCGCTCGCAGGCCAACCTGGTGGCCGCGCGCGGCGCGGACTGGGGCGCGGACGAACGCGCGACCGCGCGCATCGTGCTCGACCGCATCGCCGCGCAGGCGCGCGCCAGCGCCTTCCGCGAAGTGCGCACGCGCTTTGCCGGTTGCGACGACGCGCTGCTGGCGGAGGCGACGCGAGCGCTTCGGGGTCGAGACGCCGTTCGGCGGGCCGACCTCCTCGGGCATGCTCACGCTGCACTGCCCGCCGCAGCAGGTGCATGCGCTCGCGAGCCTGCTGCGCGAGCGCGGCGCCGAGAACGTCACGGTCGGCGACATCGACTACGTGTTCGCGCGCGACAATCCGCTCTATGCCAAGCTCGAGGCCGGGCTGGGTTAGCGAACGCTCCCGCGCCGGCGGACTTTGCGGTAAGGTCGCACCAAGTCACGACGGGTTTCGCCGCGCGACATCGCCATCGCCGCTCTCGACCGCGTGCTGATCGGGATCATCGGCCATCGGCCCGCACCCGCGGCTACCGGTGAGCGAGCGATTGTCACCTTACCCCGGTTACTTGCATTTGGTTTGGAGTTCAACAAAGATGGTGCCCGCGGCCGCGCGCGGCCGCTCCCGCCGGATGAGTGCGACATGCCGCCGGTGATTGACCGAAAATTTTGTTGAGGGGCCGAAGGCCCGCAACGCGCACAGGGACCCTCGGCGTTCGAATCCATGCCGGACGGCCGGATCAGTCCGGCCCTCGCGTGAGCTGGAAACACCTCTGAGAGGAGAGTCCCGATGGCAAAGAGAGCCAGATCGCCAAGTCAGCGCGGAGAACGGACCAAGAGCGGATTCATCCCGGCCGAGATATCGCCGGCGGACATTCCGGACTACGTGGTGGTCGAGTTGCGCTACGAGGCCCCGGTCGCGTTCACGGCCGCACGGTTTGCCGCTCCCGCCGCCGCCGCGCCCCAGGCGGAATCGCTCAACACCATCCTCGGCAAGTTCGATATCGCAACGATGCGCTCGCAGTTCGCTCTGCCGGCGTCAGCGGTGCGCTCGCGCATCGAAGTCGCGGCCACGCTGCCCGCCGAACCGGATCCCAAGAAATTCGTCAAGAAGGGAATGGACACCGAGTTCATCCAGAGCGGTTTCGTGCAGGTCGTGCCTACCAAGGGCAAAGATGCCAAGAAAATCGCCAAGGCGCTCAACAGCCACAAGTCCGTCTGGAAGGCTTATGTCGCGCCGCGCCCGGTGCCGGCAATGCCGTCCGGGTCGGCCGCCGGAAGCCGCAACTTCGAACCTGCGCAGGGCTATCTCTACGATCCTCCCATCGGCATCGGGGCCGAGGAGGTGTGGAGCCTGGCGGGCGCCAAAGGCAGGGGCATCACGATCTGCGACATCGAAGGTAACTGGAACCGCCAGCATGAGGACCTGCCGAGCGGAATTCCGCTCATCGGCGGCACGGTGATCAACGATCTCGGGTGGCGCAATCACGGGACGGCGGTCCTGGGCGAGATGGTATCCATCTCCGACAGCAGGGGCTGCGTCGGCATCAGCCACCAGGCCGCCGCCAAGGTCCAGTCGGCGATCATCAATAACGTCTTCAATACCGCCGGCGCGATCAACAATGCCGCCAACAACCTAAAGGCCGGCGACGTCATTCTGATCGAACTGCAGGCCACCGGGCCGAACAACAAATACGTCGCGATGCAATTCTGGCCGGACATCTTCACCGCCATCAAAGCGGCGGTCGACAAGGGCATCACGGTGGTCGAAGCCGCCGGCAACGGCGACGAAAACTTCGATCTCGCGGTGTTCAACGGAACGGGCCTGCAGAAGGACAGCGGCGCGATCATCGTCGGCGCCGGCGTGCCACCGACCAATCACCTGGACTTCGACGGCTTCGGCGCGGGGCTGCCCTCCTACGCTTCGCTCGGCGTTCCGCGCTCGCGTATCTTCTTTTCCAACTACGGCAAGATCGTCAACGTGCAGGCCTGGGGCTGGCACGTGACAACGCTGGGCTACGGTGACGCGCAGGGCGGCGCTTCGGAGAACACCTGGTACACGCTGCGCTTTTCCGGCACGTCGAGCGCCTCCCCGATCGTGACCGGCGCGGTCGCGTGCCTGCAGGGACGCGCGAAAGCCAAGAACGGCGCGCCTTTGACCCCGAAAAAGGTCAGGGATATCCTGATGACGACAGGCACGCCGCAGCAGGCCGGCCCCGGCGTGCCGCTGACCCAGCACATCGGCCCGCAGCCGAACTTGGTGGCGGCGATGAAGAAAATCTGAGAGTCAGAGTCCAAGAGTCAAAGTCTAAAGTCATCGGACATGATGCCCGCGGTGCCTGTTCCCCAGAACGCCGGAATACGAACGCCCGTGGAACTGAAGCTCCGGCGCAAGTACCGGTATGATGCGAGCAGGCGCATGTTCGAATCCGATTCCGGCGAACTGTTCAAGCCGTTCGGCGATCTGCCCAGGAACAGCAAGATCGTCTACAAGGTGCCTGCTCTGGCCGAGGCGGACCCGGCCAAGCTGTCCAAGCCGGAGCAGGATCTAAGGCGTTACATGCAGGTAATCCTGCCCGAGGGCGAGCAGCCCGCCGACTACATCAAGGTCATCCGCGCGTGGCCGAGCGTCGAGGACGCCTGGGTCGGTCCCGAGGTCAGCCTTCCGAACGCGAACTGACGAAGGCGCCCGGACGGTTCCCCGTCCCGCAGGCTATCGGCGCTCACCCCAGCCGGCGGCGCTGGAGCAGGCTGTGCGCGACCGGCTCGTCGACCACGACGGTGTCCAGCTCGGCCGGCATCGCCGCGGTGATGATCGGGCGGCCCGGCATCCGCTCGGACGGCTCGTACCATGGCCGCCGTTCCACCACGCCGTTCTGCACCGCCTGCGCGACCAGCTTGCCGATCTCCTCGCCCTCGAGCGCGGCGAGCTTGTCGGCGTCGTAGCGGTAGAGCTGCGGGCAGAAATACAGCGCATGGATGCGCGGGTCGAAGCCCTCCAGAACGAGGAAGTGCTCCGGGTGCAGAAACACGTTGTACTTCTTGACGATCTTGCGCTCCAGCGTCGCCTTGGCGACGCGCAGCTTCTCGGCCGAGGGACCCACGATGGTGCCGGCCTCCAGCACGATGACCCAGTCGTTCTTGCCGACGTTGTCGGGGTGAACCGGGATGTAGTGGTTCGGCACTTTTCGTCGGAAGATACTCATGTCCGACCGTCCTCTCACTGCGACGCGCCGGCGCGATGTCGTATTCTTGATTGACGGCGGCGTCCGGGCGCAAGCGTACCCGGTCGGGCGGCGGGGTCAATCGGCTCAACCGCCGGTTTTGGCGGCTTTCCGCCCGCCTCGCGCGTTACTTGCTCTCGGCCTTGATGTTGGCAGCCTTGACCACCGGCCACCACTTGTCGATTTCGGCCTGCTGATGCGCGGCAAGCGCCTCCGGGCTCTGCTGCTCGCACCCGCGTTCACTGCACCTTGATGTTGGCGTCCTTGATCACCGGCCACCATTTCGCGATCTCGGCATCGTGGAACGCGCGCAGGCCCTCCGGGCTCTGCTGCTCGCGCGCGGGAATCTCGTGTCCCTGCTGCGCGATGCGCGCCCGCACGCCGGCGTCCGCGAGCGCGCTCACGACCGCGGCGTTGAGCTTGTCGATGACGTCCTTCGGCGTGCCCTTGGGCGCCCACAGCCCGTGCCACAATGAGATGTAGATGCCGGCCACGCCCTCCTCGTCGGCGGTCGGCACCTCGGGCGCGGCGAACCAGCGGTTCCGCGACATGACCGCGATCGGCTTGATGCGGCCGGCGCGCACCTGCGGCAGCGTGTTGGCCGCCATGTCGCACATAAAGTCGGTCTGCCCGGCGACCAGGTCCTGCATCGCCGGCGCGCCGCCCTTGTAGGGTACGAAGGTGAAGCGCGTGCCGGTGATCTTCTGGAAATACAGGCCGCACAGATGCCCGCCGCTGCCGGGCCCGACATTGCCCGCGGTCGCCTTGTCGGCGTTCTGCTTGAGCCAGGCGACGAACTCGCCGAGGTTCCTGGCCGGCAGCGAATTCTTGGTCACGATCCAGAGCGGGGTATCGGCGATCTTCGCGATCGGCTCGAACTCGCGCACGTCGTACTGGATGGGGTAGATCGCGCCGGCCCCCACGTGGGTCGCCCAGTTGCCGATGCCGATGGTGTAGCCGTCCGCCGCCGCGCGCGCGACGCGGGCGCCGCCCAGCGTGCCGCCGGCGCCCGGAACGGATTCGACGATGACGCTCTGTCCGAGCGTGCCGCGCATATGATCGGCGAGCGTGCGCGTCAGCGTATCGGTCGCCCCGCCGGGCGGCAGCGGCACCACGATGGTGATGATGCGCGATGGAAAGCTCTGCGCATTCGCGCATGTAATCGCGCCGAGGACGAACGCGATCGCCGTCAGCAGTCTCCGCATGGCGCCCTCCCCCGCCTATTCCGGCTTGATGTTGGCGGCATCGATGATCGGCCGCCACTTGTCGATCTCCGCCTTGTGATGGGCGCGCAGCGCGTCCGGTGTCTGCTGGTCGCGCGCCACGATCTCGACGCCGAGCCCGGTCACGCGCTGCTGGATGGCGGGGTCGGCGAGCGACGCGACGATGGCCGCATTGAGCTTGGCCGCAATGTCGGCGGGCGTGCCCTTGGGCACCCACATCCCGTGCCAGAACGGCAGATAGAGGCCCGGTACGCCGGCCTCGTCGATGGTCGGAACATTGGGCGCCGCCGCCCAGTGCGACTTGGACAGCAGCGCATAGGCCTTGATCTTGCCGCTCTGCACCGCCGGCCGCGAGGCCGAAGCTTCGATGCACGACAAATCGATCTGCCCCGCCACCAGATCCTGGATGACCGGCCCCGCGCCGCGATAAGGCACGAACTGAAAGCGGGTGCCGGTCTGGTTCTGGAAATACACCCCGCACAAATGCGCCGGGCTGCCGGGCCCGACGATTCCCCAGGTTCCCTTGTCGGGGTTGGCCTTGAGCCAGGCGACCAGCTCGCGCATGTCCTTGGCCGCGAGCGCGTTCTTGGCGATGATCCAGACCGGCGAGACCGTGAGCAGCGCGAGCGGCTCCAGATCCCTCAGTGCGTCGTATTGCAGCTTGTACACCACGGTGCTGAACACGTGCGAGGCGACGTTGCCGAAATTGATGGTGTAGCCGTCCGCGCCCGCGCGCGCGGCGCGCGACACGCCGATGGTGCCGCCCGCGCCGCCGACATTCTCGACGATCACCGGCTGGCCGAGCGAAGCCCGCATGCGCTCGGCAAAGATCCGCCCCAGCGTGTCGGTCGGTCCGCCCGGCGGATAGGGCACGATCATGGTGATGGGACGTGACGGGTAGTCTTGCGCCGCCGCGTTCGCGACGCCTGCCAGGACGGCGATCGCCGCCAGACACAAGGCTCTCATGTCGCTCCTCCCGTTGAGTGCCGGGCTCTTTTTTGCGGGCCCGTGCGAATGTCGCGGCTTGCGGCCGCCGGTGTCACTCCGCTTTGAGGCCGGTCGACCGCACGATCGGCCACCAGCGCCCGATCTCGGCTTTGTGGTGGGCGGCGAGCGCCTCCGGCGTCTGCTTGTCGGCCGGCCAGATGTCCTGCCCCTGCTCGGCAAAGCGCTTGCGCACGTTTGGATCGGCGAGCGCATGCACGACCGCGGCGTTGAGCTTGGCGATGATGTCCTTCGGCGTGCCCTTGGGCGCCCACAGTCCATGCCAGTAGGCGACGTGCAGCCCCGGGATGCCGGCCTCGTCCATGCTGGGAACGTCGGGCGCCGCCGCCCAGCGCTCCTTGGCCATGACGGCGTAGGCCTTGATCGTGCCGTTGCGCACCTGCGTGATAGCGTTCGCCGCCTGGTCGAACATGATGTCGACCTGTCCGGAGATCAGGTCCTGCATGGCCGGCGCGCCGCCGCGGTAGGGCACGAAGCGAAAGGTCGTGCCGGTCTTCTGCTGAAAGTAGACCGCCGACACCTGCGCGCCGCCAGCAGCGCCGACGGTCGCGGCGGTGGCCTTGTCGGGATTGGCCTTGAGCCAGGCGATCAGCTCCTTCATGTCCTTCGCCGGAAAGTCCTTGCGCGCGATGACCAGCTGCGGCGTGTTGGCGAGCAGCGCGATCGGCTCGAAGTCGTTGAACACGTCGTAGGGCAGCTTGTAGGTCACCGCGTTGACGACATGCGTGCTCCATTGCCCGATGCCGGTGGTGTAGCCGTCGGGCGCCGCGCGCGCGACGCGGCCGACGCCGAGATTGCCGCCCGCCCCCGCCACGTTCTCGATCACCACCGGCTGGCCGAGCACCGCGCGCATCGGCTCGCTCAGGATGCGGCCGAGCGTGTCGGACGGCCCGCCCGCCGGGAACGGCGCGACGATCGTAACCGGACGCGTGGGATACTGCGCGACGGCGGGGCCGGGTGTCGCGACGGCGAGCGCGAGGGCTAGAACCAATCCGGATTTTCGCATGATGTCTTCCCGCTGGAGGGAAACTCAAACCAGCATAGCAATAGCCGGCACAGGCGTCACAACCATTGTATCAGGTTGTCGCGCCGGCGAGGCGTCACCCAACGCGTGCGGCGGTGCAGATGATTTATTCCCGCCGGGGCACACCGAACCTGTTATCCTGCGGGTTCCTCGGGAGCGTGATCGCGCGGGAAAAATAAAATGCGGCGAAGGGAGTTTTTCCGCCTGGCCGGCCTGGCGGCGGCGTGGCCGCTCGTTGCCCGCGGGCAGCAAGCGGGGGCCAAGCGTATCGGCCTGATGGCGAACCTGCCGCTCAAGCCGATCGAGGCGCTGCGCCGGAAACTGCGGGAGCTCGGATACGTCGAAGGCACGAACCTCGTCATCGAATTTCGATACGCCGAGGGGCGCGACGATCGCTACGATGCCTTCGCGGCGGAGTTGCTCAAGCTGCCCGTCGACATGATCGTCACCTGGGGGACGCCCGCGGCACTGGCGGCAAAGCGTGCAACGACCACGGTCCCCATTGTATTGGCCGGCATAGGCGACGTCCTGAATACCGGTATCGTCTCGAATCTCGCCCGCCCCGGGGGAAATATCACAGGCTTTTCCGCGGTGAACGTGGAGCTGGAAGAAAAGCGGCTCGAAATATTGCGGGTGCTGCTTCCGGAGATCAAGCGCGTGGGCATATTGGCCAACGCGCTCAATGCGCTCAACGGCGTCAATTTGGAGACCGCCCGACGGATTGCCAAAAACTGGTCCATGGCCATCGATGCCGTCGAAATCCGCAGCAGCGCTGAAATTGATGAGGCCCTTCGCAAACTCGCTGGCCTGCGGCCTGACGCGGTTCTGATTGCGTCCGACATATTGCTGCTTGGCGCTCGCAGGAAGATTGTCGATGCAATGGCCGCGGCCCGCATTCCGGCCATTTATCCCTTCCCGGAATATATGGAAGCGGGCGCCTTCATCATCCACGGCGCCAATCTATCGGTCCTGTTCGAACGCGCGGCCGTCTACGTGGATAAGATTCTCAAAGGCGAAAAGCCCGGCGATCTGCCGGTGCAGCAGGCGACCGCGTTCGAACTGATCATCAACCTCAAGGCCGCCGCCGCGCTCGGGATTACGGTGCCGCCAATGTTGCTTGTTCGCGCCGACGAAGTCATCGAATGATGGGCCACCGCAGACGACCCGACACGCGCGGGCTAGCCCACCGAACGTCTTCACAGCGCGGCGAAGTCGATCGGCTTCAAGCGGTCGAGCGTGCGCCGGATCGGCGGCAGCGGGTACTTGAGCCCGGTCGCGCAGTTGAACAGTACCGCCTGCTCGTCGCGCCGGATGCGGCCGTCGGCCAGCGCCTGCTTCAGGGCCGCGTAGGTTGCGGCGCCTTCCGGGCATAGCAAGAAGCCTTCCTCGCGCGCGACCTCGCCGAGCGCCGCCTCGATCGCCGCGTCATCGACCGCGATGGCGAAGCCCTGGCTCTCGCGCACCGCGCGCAGAATGAGGAAATCGCCGATCGCCTGCGGCACGCGGATGCCGGCCGCGACGGTGTGGGCGTCCTCCCAGCGCGCAGCGTGCTCCACGCCTTGCTCATAGGCGCGCACCATGGGCGCGCAGCCGGCCGCCTGCACCGCCACCATGCGCGGACGTTTCTTGCCGATGAAGCCGATCGCCTCCAGTTCGGCGAACGCCTTCCACATCCCGATCAGCCCGGTGCCGCCGCCGGTCGGATACAGGATCACATCCGGCACCTGCCAGCCGAGCTGCTCGGCCAGTTCCAGCCCCATCGTCTTCTTGCCCTCGATGCGATAGGGCTCCTTGAGCGTCGAGGTGTCGAACCAGCCGACCTTCTCCTTGCCCTCGGCGACGATCTTCCCGCAGTCGTCGATCAGCCCGTTGACGCGATAGACGTTGGCGCCCTGCAGCGCGATCTCGCTGACGTTCACCTCGGGCGTATCCTGCGGGCAGAACACCGTAGTCCTGATCCCGCAGCGGCTGGCATAGGCCGCGAGCGCCGCGCCGGCATTGCCGTTGGTCGGCATCGCCATGTGGGTGACGCCGAGCGCCTTGCCCATCGACACCGCCATGACCAGCCCGCGCGCCTTGAACGAGCCGGTCGGCAGCCGGCCCTCGTCCTTCACCAGAATTTCCGCCGCGCCGAGCCTGGCGGACAGCTTCGGCAGGGCGACGAGCGGGGTCACCGCCTCGCCCAGACTCACGATGTCGGCGAGGCGCCGCACCGGTAGAAGCTCGCGATAACGCCAGAGGTCGGGTGCGCGCTGCGCCAGCGCGGCCTTGCTGAGCGCCGCACGCACGCCATCGAGATCGTAGCGCACCAGTAGCGGCTTGCCGGCGCGCGAAAGGTTGTGCAGCGCGTCGGCCGGATAGCGCTCCCCGGTCGCCGAACATTCGAGATGGGTGACGAAGGTCGGCCGCTCCGTAATCAGATTGTCGTCGTAGCGCAACGCTTCGGACATGGTCACGGTACCGGCTCCCACTTATTCGGCCGAGGTTTCTGGGCGAGGCCCGCGCGGGCGGAATACGACGAAGTGCGACATGGAAAAATTGACGACGAAGCCCGCCCCGATCGCCACCAGCTTGGCGAGCATGATGGGTAGAAAGCGCGTCGCTACCAGTAGCGTTGTCGTATCCGCAAGCAACCCGAGCAGGCCCGACGCGCCAAAAGTCAGATAGGCGCGCCAGGAGAGCTTACGGCCCGAACTCTCGGGCGAATGTGATGAAGGAATTCATCACATAAGATCCCGAAACGGCGACCATCCACGCCAGTACGTTGGCGACGATGGCCTGTGCATCCTGGAGGCTGACCCACTGAACCCTGGCACTCACGGCCCCGACCCAGTCGAGCAACGGCGGTTGGGAGAGCGCGCGCAACACCAGCCAGAACACGGTGTAATTGACGGCCGCGTTGACGACACCGATCATCGCAAAGCTTGCCACCTTGAGCGGGACTGTGCGCTCATGCCAGGCGCGCACCAGGCGGCTTTGGAGGTGTTCGAAGGGTACCCTCATGATCGGCCCCGCTTAGCACGTCCCTGCCGCGCCGCCGAGCCTTGCCGGTCCAGGCCCGGCCGGTGGGACAGGATTCCACGATTGGGCTATAACGTGGACGGCGGAGGAAGCCCCTGAAGGGCAGGACGATGGCACCCAATGCGATGAGCCAGCCCGGCACGACGCCGCTGCGCCCGAGCGCGCGCGCGGAGGCCGGCCTGTCGATCGTGGTGCCGGCCTTCAACGAGGCCGCCGGCCTGCCGGCGTTGCATGAGCGCATCGGCGAGGTCGCGCGCCGCCTGCGCGCCACGCGCGGCCTTGCGACCGAAGTGATCTACGTCGACGACGGCAGCCGCGATGCCACCTTCGAGGTGGCGCAGAAACTGCCGGCCGATGCGCTCGACGTCCAGGTGGTCTCGCTCTCGCGCAATTTCGGCAAGGAGGCCGCCCTGCTCGCCGGTCTCGATCATGCCCGCCTCGGCGCCGTCCTGTTCATGGACGGCGACGGCCAGCATCCGCCCACGCTGGTGGAGACGCTGGTCGGGCACTGGCTCGATGACGGCTACGACGTGGTCTACACCGCCAAGGCCCACCGCGAGCGCGAGCCGTGGCTGCACCGCATCGGCGTCAAGGCGTTCTACGCCCTGATCAACTGGGGCGCGCGCGCCAAGATCCCGCGAAGACGCCGGCGATTTCCGACTGCTGTCGCCGCGCGCGGCGGCGGCGCTGCGACAGTTGCCCGAGCGCAATCGCTTCTTCAAAGGGCTCGCGAGCTGGATCGGGTTTCGCCAGATCCGGGTCGACTACGAGCCGGCCGAGCGCACGCACGGGCGCACGTACCTGGAACATCTCGTCCCTGATCGGGCTCTCGATCGAGGGGCTCACCTCGTTCTCGGTCGCGCCGCTGCGGCTGGCGAGCCTGCTGGGCTTGCTGCTTGCCACCGCGGCTTTCATCTTCGGCGTGCAGATCCTGATCGAGACGTTCATCTTCGGTGAATCGGTGCCGGGCTATCCGTCCGTGGTGGTCGGCCTGATGGTGCTCGGCGGCGTGCAGTTGATCATGATCGGCATCATGGGCGAGTACATCGGCAAGATCCTGTCCGAGCTCAAGGCGCGACCGGTCTATTTCGTGGCCGAGCATACGCTGAAGACGGCGCAGAACGCCGACCGTGCCGATGATCCGCCCGCACGCTCGGCGGCGGAATGACGCGCGCGCGCGGCATCGCGCGCGCATCTGGCTGTGCGCGGACGATTACGGCATTTCCCCCGCGGTCAATGTCGCGATCCGCGATCTGGTGGTGCGCGGGCGCATCAACGCCACCTCGGTCATGGTGGCGGCGCCGAGCTTCCACCGCTCCGAAGCGAACGCGCTGAGCGCGCTCAACGCCGGCGGGCGGCGGGTGGCGATCGGGCTGCATCTCACGCTCACCGCGCCGTTCCGGCCGCTGAGCGCGGATTTCGCGCCGCTCGACGAGGGCGCGTTCCTCTCCCTCAAGGCCCTGCTGATGCAAGGCGTTCTTGCACCGCCTCGACCGTGCGGCGATCGCGCGCGAGGCGGCCGCCCAGATCGATGCGTTCACCGAAGCCTTCGGCCGCCTCCCCGACTTCGTCGACGGCCACCAGCACGTGCAGCTGTTTCCGCAGGTGAGCGAAGCCGTGCTCGGCGTCGTGAAGGCGAAGGTGCCCGACGCCTGGGTGCGGCAATGTGGGCGTACGCCGGCGCTGCACTGGCGCAAGACCGACCGCAAGGCGCTGCTGCTCGACGCTCTGAGCTGGCGATTCCGCCGGCGCGTCGGCGGCGCTCGGCGTGCGCACCAATCCGGCCTTTGCCGGCACCTATGACTTCCACGACGGCGCCGATTTCGCCGCGCTGTTCCCGCGCTTCCTCGACCGGCTGCCCGACGGCGGCGTGGTGATGTGCCATCCGGGCTTCGTCGATGCGGAGCTGCGGCGGCTCGATCCGCTCACCGACTCTGCGCGAGCGCGAATACGCCTTCTTCGCCGGCGACGCCTTCCCGGACCTGCTCGCGCGCCACGGCGTGGCGCTCGCCTGAAACCGGGCGGCCGGGCCCAAGCGGCTCAGAAACCATCGGAAAATAAATCCCGGCGGGCCATTCCGCCGCCATCGGCGTCTGCCTACATTCCCCACGTCGTCACCGGGAGGATGCGACCAATGACCCCAGAGGAACGCAATCTCGTCATCGAGCTGTTCGACCGCCTCGGCACGCTGGAAGACGCCCGGCGCGATCCGGACGCCGAACATCTCATCCGTGAAGGGCTGCGGCAGGCCCCGAACGCCGTCTATTCGCTGGTGCAGACCGTGCTGGTGCAGGACGAGGCGCTCAAACGGGCCGACGCCCGCATTCGCGAGCTCGAGGACGGCGACGACGCCGCGCCGCGCGACTCGAGCTTCCTCGGCGGCATGCGGCAATCGATCGGCCGCGGCGGCTCGGTTCCCTCGGTGCGCGGCTCCGATGCCCCGGGCGGGGTGTCGCCCGCCTGGCGCAATGCGCCGGTCGCGGCTCAGGCGCCGGTAGCGGCTCAGGCGCGTAGCGGCTCAGGCCGGCGGACAGCCGCCGGCCGCGGCGGCGGCCGGATTCGGCGGCAGTTCGTTTCTCGGTACGGCGGCGGCAGCCGCGGCCGGCATGATCGGCGGCTCGCTCCTGCTCAGCGGCATTCGCGGCATGATGGGCAGTTCAGGCAGTGGCAGCGGCAGCAGCCACGGCGCCTTCGATTCCTCGGGTGGGGGTGGCGGCTCCCCGTGGGGCGGCAGCGGCGGCGGCGGTGCCAACAGTGACCTCGCCCGTTCCGCGGGCATCGACGACATCGGACGCTCGCCTGCGGGCAGCGGCGGCGGCGGCGGCGATGACAGCAACCGCGCCGGCCTGTTCGGCGACGGCAGCGGCGGCTCGGACGACAATTTCGGCGCCGACGACTCCAGTCCCTTCGACGAGGCCGGCTTCGACCTCGACGATGGCGGCGGCAGCGACGACTGAGCGCCTCGCACCCGCGCGCACCCTAAACAAAAAGGCCGCCGTTCCCGGCGGCCTTTTCGTTGGCGCGGCGGTGCCGGCCGACGCTCAGATCACGATCACCTTGGTGCCGACCTTCACCCGGCCGTAGAGATCGATGACGTCCTCGTTGCGCATGCGGATGCAGCCGGACGAGACCTGGGTGCCGATCGTCCAGGGCTCGTTCGAACCGTGGATGCGGTAGAGCGTAGAGCCGAGATACATCGCGCGCGCGCCGAGCGGATTTTCCGGGCCGCCCACCATGTGACGCGGC
Organism: uncultured Alphaproteobacteria bacterium; assembly: GCA_963755305.1. Taxonomy (GTDB): domain Bacteria; phylum Pseudomonadota; class Alphaproteobacteria; order Rhizobiales; family Xanthobacteraceae; genus VAZQ01. The sequence goes on from CAVWJL010000005.1 coordinate 185,283, forward strand.
AGATCGGGCCGCCGCCGCAGCATCTCCTCGGGCGGCGTCCAATCCGGCCATTCGCGCTTTTGCGAGACGTGATGGGTGCCGGACCAGGTGAAGCCGGGACGGCCGACGCCGATGCCGTAGCGCAGCGCGCGTGCCGTTGCCCTGCACGAGATAGAGCAGGCGCTCGCGGGTGTTGACGATGATGGTGCCGGCCGGCTCCTGGCCGTCGTAGGAGACTTCCTGCCGCAGGAAGCGCGGATCGACCACGGGCCGGCCGTTCGGCCCTTCGATGACGCCCGGTCCGAGGTCGCCGGGTACGACGCCGCCACGGTAGTTGTCGGGTCCTTCGTCATGGCCGAGCCCGCCGGGGCCGCGGAACAGAAATTCCAGGAACCCGCCGCCGAAACGGCCCTGGGCCGCCACCTGCCGCACCGGCAGCGGCTGCACCTCGTTCGATGGCGGCGCGGCGAACACCGCGCCGATGCCGCGCGGCGCGACGCCATGCGGCTGCGCCGCGGCGCGTGCGGCCTCCCGTCCGGCATTCGGGTAGTTTCCGGGATTGATCGAGAGCGGACCGGCCAAAGCGGGGCCGCTCGTCGCGATCGCTGTCAGGATCGCGAACGACATAACAGATGAACGCTGCATGGATTGACTGAACCCCTACGCAACAGGAACTCGCGGACGACTCGAACGCAATGGCCCCCGCTTGGCGCCGAGTAAATCCGCAAATGTCGTTGGAATGGTAAACCGCATGGCCGGATTTTTAACCGCGATCGCAATAAACGGTTGATTCATCGTGTTATAGTTTTTTTTGAGTAAATGCGGAGGCGTTATGGTTAACACCGCGTGTAGCGCGTGTCGCGTTTGAGCGCGCCGCGGCGGCCCATGAACCCGACATTAAGCGGCAGCCGCTAGAACCCCAGGTAGCGCGCCATTTTCACTTCGCCGGATGCCCCGGTGGCATCCTTCCGTGCAGGGTCTGCAATGCCGTCGCGACGTAAGGTCTTCCGTATCGAAGAGATGCATCTGGCGAACGTGCAGCCGCACGCCGTCGACGCCGCGGCCAGCGAGCAGCAGGACGTCCTGCGCGAGCTCAGGACGCTGCGCGAGCTGTTCGAACGCCAGCCGCCCGATGCCGGCAGGCTCGACGGCGGCGCGAGCGGGACCGAGGGGCTGCGCCAGCTCAAGGACGAGACCGACAGCATTCATCGCGCCATCGCCCACACCAAGCAGGAGATCGCGGCGCTGCACATGAGCGGGTTCAGCGGCACGCAGTATGGCGACGTGTTCCGCCAGCTCGATGCGGTGGTCGGCGACGCCGAGCGCTCGATCGAGCAGATCCTCGCGGCCGCAGAGGACATCGACGAGGTGGCCAACACGCTTTCGGCCATCCTCAAGCGCGAGCAGGACCAGGCGCTCGCCCAGGATATCCGCGATCAGGTGGTGCGCATCTTCGAGGCGTGCAATTTCCACGACCTCGCCGGACAGCGCATCGGCAAGGTGTTGGCGACGCTCCGCTTCGTCGAAGAGCGCGTCGTGCGCATGATGGCGATCTGGGGCGGCATCGAGGCGTTCAAGGACCTGTCGGCGGCGGCCGGCGAAGGTGACCCGGCGACGGTGTTCATCAACGGCCCCAGGCTGAACGGCGATCCGGGCCATGCCTCGCAGGACGATATCGACCGGCTGTTCGGCTAGTCATGTGAATCTAAAATTCGCTGCATAACGCTCGTTCGGTTTTCTGACAGAAGCGTTTGACGGAGGCGAGGATTTCGTCTGCGGATTTGGTCCATCGGTACGGCTTTGGGTTCTCGTTATGATGCGCGATGAAGGTGCGGATGTCTGCTTCCAATTGCTTCGTTGAGGTGTGGACCCCGCGTCGCAGTTGCTTTCGGGTAAGCTCGGCGAACCATCGTTCAACCTGATTGATCCAGGACGCCGATGTTGGCGTGAAATGCACATGATAGTGCGGGCGCCGCGCCAACCAGTTTTTGATCACGGCGGTTTTGTGGGTGGCGTAATTGTCCATGATGATGTGGACGTCGAGACCGTTTGGAATGTGAGTGTCGATCCGCTTGAGGAAATCCAGGAACTCGGCGGCTCGGTGGCGCTTGTAGCATTTGCCGATCACAAAACCGGAGGCCACGTCGAGCGCAGCGAATAGCGAAGTGACGCCGTGGCGCACATAGGAATGTGTCCGACGCTCCGGAACGCCGGGCATCATCGGCAGGACAGGCTGCTCGCGATCCAGGGCTTGTATCTGGCTCTTCTCATCGACGCTGAGCACCAGCGCCCGATTGGGTGGTGACAGATAAAGACCGACGATGTCGCGGACCTTATCGACGAACAACGGGTCACTGGAAAGCTTAAATGTCTGCGAGCGATGTGGCTGCAGGCCGAAAGCGGTCCAGATCCTGCGGATCGTCGTGTGCGAAAAGCCAGTCGCGGTCGCCATCGAACGGATCGACCAATGAGTGGCGTCAGCCGGGATCGAACGGAGCGTGCGCTCGATCACAGCGGCGACCTGATCATCATCGATCGTTCGCGGTCTGCCCGGACGGGCCTCATCCAAGAGCCCTTCGATGCGATCCTGTAGAAAGCGCCGACGCCACTTGCCGACGGTGTGCTCGTGCAGACCAAGCTCAGTCGCAACGGACTTGCTGGGCACACCCGCTGCACACCTGAGGATCACCCGGCAGCGATCCGATAACGACCGCGCAACACGACGACGCCGGACCTGCCGCTCAAGGTATTCCCGCTCGTCTGGACTCAGGACCAAAGGCGTGATTGGGCGCCCCATATTGCGCTCCCAAAAGATCCGCAAAGCGCAATTCTATAATGAGATGAACTTCAGTTCCAGAAGACTAGGGCGTGTCTTCATAAATCAGTTTCTGCAAGCGCGGCCGCTACAGGCACGGCTCGTTGAATGTTCGCTTCGCTCCGAACGCGGCCGGATTGCCGCGTCACCGCGAAATGAGACGTAGTGCCATGCCGGACTTATGGATCGCAGCAAACCGCATCTTTATTCGATCACCTCGTCGGCGCGCGCGAGCAGCGTCGGCGGCACGGTGAGCCCGAGCGCCTTCGCCGTGATCAGGTTGAAAATCAGCTCGAACTTGGTCGGCTGCTCGACCGGTATGTCCGCGGGTTTTGTGCCGCGCAGTATCTTGTCGACGAAATCGCCGCCGCGCCGGAACAGGTCAACGTTGTTTGCGCCATACGACATGAAACCTCCGGATCCGAGGTAGTCGCGGAACGGATGAAGGGTCGCAATTCGTGCGCCGAGCGCCAAGGTATTGATGCGCGCATGGTTGGCGTTGATCAACGGGTCGGGACACACATAGAGCGCCTGCACTCCGCTCTTGAGGGTCGCGAAAGCGGACGCGATGTCCTCCGCGCGCCTGATTTCGAGCAGGTCGGCCTCGATCGCAAGTTTTCGTGCCGCCGCCTGCGCTTCCGCGATTTCCCGCGCGTAGCCCGAGGCGCCCGCATTGCCAATGATGGCCAGATGGCGAAGGCCCGGGAGCGCTTCGCGCAGAAGCTCGATCCGCTTGCCGGCGAGATCGCTCGACTGAATGGAAAGACCGGTGACGTTGCCGCCGGGCCGCGCCAGCGAAGCGACGAGGCCGCTCGCGACCGGGTTCGACGCCAGCACGGCCACGATCGGGATCGTCGCGGTTGCCCGCTTTGCGGCGGGGACCACGCTCCCTACCGTGACGATGACATCCACCTTGAGCCGCACGAATTCGGCCGCGAATTCGGTGAACCGCTCGCTGCGCCCCTCCGCCCAGCGATATTCGATCGCCACATTGCGCCCTTCGACCCAGCCGAGCTCGCGCAGCCGCTGCACGAAGGCGGCGGTCCAGTGCGTCCAGTTCGCTTGCGTGCTGGCGCCCAAGTAGCCAATGGTCGGCAATTTCGCCGGCTGCGCGCGAAGCGGCAGCGGCCATAGCACCACCGCGCCACTGACCAGCGTAATGAACTCGCGCCGCCGCATGATCCGTTCCCAGGCTCAGGATGCGGGACTATAGCGACTGGAACCGGCACTCCGGAAGGGGTTCGGCGAGAGACGAAATCGTTCGCATTCGAAAATCGTGTAGTTCATGCCGACCCGGAGCGATCCGGGACGGCATCGAGGCGTTCAAGAACGCGCAGGCCGGATCGCCGCCAGCCCGGCGAACGCCAAGAGCGCGAATGCCGCCACCACCATCAGCACCGCCGGATCGGAGACCCGTTCCGCCACAAACGCCAGCACAAGCGGCGCGATCGCCTGCATCACCAGGAACGGCCCGCCGATGCGTCCCATGAGATGGCCGTAGCCGGCGGCGCCGAACAGCGCGAGCGGCACCGCGCCGCGCGCGATGGTGATGAGGCCGTTGCACATCCCGAACATGACGGCGAACGCCACCGCCACCGGCACCGACAATCCGAGCACCGCGATGAGGACGAAGGCCATGAGCAGCAGCGCGACTGCGCCACGCGCGACGCTGAGCGGATGCAGGCGGCGCGCGAACATGAACTCGCAGATGCGCGCGAATACCTGCGCCGGGCCGAACAGCGCGCCGATCGCCACCACGGTGGCGGCATCGATGCCGGAGCGCCCGAAGATCGCCAGCAGGTGCGCCGAGAGGCCGGACGGCACGAACGCATAGGCCGCGAACGCGGCCGCCACCAGCATGAACGCCCGTCCCCTGGCCGGCAGCACGACGATCGGGGATTTTGCCTCGCCTTCGGGCTTGGGCGCGGGATCGGCGCGCGAGCGCGGCAGGGCGAAGGCATGCAGCGGCGCGGCGACCAGCGCGAGCAACGCCGCGTAGACCAGATAAGTGCCGCGCCAGCCGACCGTCTCGAGCAGAAGATGCGTCGCCGGCCAGCTCACGGTCGAGGCAAAGCCGCCCGCCAGCGTGAGCGCGGTGATCGGACGCCGCGCCGCCACGCCGAACACGCGCCCCAGCGTCGCGAAGGCCGGATCGTAGAGCGAGCCCGCGATCGCCACCCCGAGCAGCATCCAGACCGCGAGATAGGCTACGGGATGTGCGCGCATAGACCAGCGCAAGAAGGCCGAGCGCGCCCAAAAGCGAGCCGGCCGGCATCACCCGATGGCCGCCGTAACGGTCGATCAGCCAGCCGACGCGCGGTGAGACCAGCCCGGCCGTGAGCAGCGCCAGCGAGAAGCCGCCCATGGCGAAAGTGATCGAAAAGCCGCGGTCGGCCGCGATCAGCGGCACGGTCAGCACCGGCGGATAGAAGATCGCGCCCCAGGCCAGAATCTGCGTGACCCCGAGCACGAGCACGGCGCGCCAGGGGCCGAGGAAGACGTCGCGCAGACTGGGCATGGCGGAGGACGCGGAGCGAGGAAGGCTTGAGCCGGGATCGGTCTTATACCAGCCCCCGCAAAGGTTTGACCCTTCGTTCCGTCATCCCGAGGTGCGAGGCGACGAAGTTGCCGAGCCTCGAAGGACGACGGCCGACGGGGTGCGACTTGCCCGGCAGGGAGGCAGCGCCGTGCGGGCATCCTTCGAGGCTCGCCCGGCTTCGCCGGGCGAGCACCTCAGGATGACGGCCGAGAGTCAATGCAAGCTGGTCTTAGCAGTCCCGCGATGCCCCGGCCATGCGCCCGGGCTCCGGTCTTCCCCGCGCAAGCGCATGGCGCCGGACGAGGACTCGACCGAGCGGTGAGTGCACGACCTCATCCTTCGAGACGCGCACTTCGTGCGCTCCTCAGGATGAGGTCCAACGATGCACGATCGCCGCCCGATCCCCTCATGGTGAGGAGCACGCACGCGTGGGCAACGCCCACGCGTGCGTGCGTCTCGAACCATGAGGATCGCGGGTGCGCTTGTTCGTGTCTCGGCCTGGCTGGAAGACGCTAGCCCAGCCGCTTGAGCATCACGGTGGCTTCCGCCGGAGAGAACGAAGCGGATTGCGCGCCGGCGCGGATCGCGCCCGGCACGTCGGCCGGCTCGCAGCGCACATAGCCGAGCCGCGCGAAGAAATTCTCCTCCGCCGTGGTCGAGAGATAGACGGTGCGGCAGTCGTGCGCGCGCGCCTCGTCTTCCAGCTTCGCCACGATGGCGCCGCCCAGGCCGAGCTCGCGCACCGGCGGCAGCGTCACGACCGAGCGCATGAGCGCATCGCCGCCGTGAATCTCCAGGCCGCCGAAACCGGCTGGAACATCCTCGTAGGTCTCGAAGCGCCAGAACAGGATATGCGGATCGCCGATATCGTCGGCCGGCAGCCCGGTATTGACCAGCGCGGCCTTGAGGCCGTCACGCTCCCACGCCGCGAGCGGCGTCGCGATGAGCCGCAGCGCGGTCATGGCGGGCTCTCCCTTCGCCCGCCGGCGCGGACACGGGCGTGGCGTTCACGCGCGCGGCGCGCAGCGCACATAGACGCCGGTGCCGTAGCGCCCGTCGACTTCGGGGTCGACGAACTTCAGCAGCAGCACGCGTCCGTCGAAGGATACGATCTCGCGGTCCTGCGCACCGGGGGTTTCGCCGGCCGGGCCGATATAGTCCTTGCCGGACTGGCTGCCCTTGAGGCGCAGTTCCTGCAGCTGGGAGGAGTCGGCGAGATACATCATGACGCCGCCGCTCGCGCCCTGGCCGATCACGTAGGGCTGCCGGCACTGGCCGCGGGCGTTGGCCTCGGTGCGCTTGCGGTCCTCGGGCTTGTGGAAGGCGGCGTAGCCCCAGCGGCCGACGATCTCGGATGCGCGCACGCGGGCGGGAAGCTCCGGCTGCGGCAGCGCGGCCGGCTGCGCGTCGCCCTGCGGCGTCGGCGTCGAGGCGCAGCCCGCCATTGCGAATACCGCAAACGCGAGCGTGACAGCGCGCGCCGGCGTGATGAAACTGGTCGTCCCCATGGTCGTCTCCCCGTGTACTCCTGTCCGCAGCGTCGGGAGCAAAAAACGCCAAGCCTGCGGGTCAGACACAGCCTGCCCTTGTACCACCGGCAAGGTCAACGAGCCGGCAACCCCCCAAGACCCGGTGGCGCCCGGTCCGACCGCTCGATCCTGCCGCAACTGCCGCCAGGATAGGGCCGGGACAAGGCGGATGTGGGGCAGGCGCGTGGGCGGCCCGGATATTGCGCCCCGCCGCCTACCCCTTGCGCGGATCGGTGAGCGGCGGGTCGACCTTGATGTTGAGGCGCCTCGCGGCCTTGGCGTCGAAATCGGCGTCCGCGCGCAGGCCCCCGGCATGGATGCCGTCGATGGCGCAGAGGTCGTCCACCTCGTTGACGTCGCCGGTGACGCCGAGCGCACCCACGATCTCGCCCGCGGCGTCGCGGATGAGCTGGCCGCCGGCTTCCAGGAACAGCGGACCGTCGGACAGCTCGGCCAATGACTGCATGAAGGCCGGCTTCTCCTTCGCCTTCTGCAGGACCTGGCGGGACGAGCGGTTGAGCGCGAGCGCACCGAACGCCTTGCCGTAGGCGATCTCGAACCGCATGAGCGAGGCGCCGTCCTGCTTCTGGAACGCCTTCACGCGGCCTCCGGCGTCGAGCACGATGGCGGCGAGCGCATGCGCCTTGCGCTTGCGGGCGGATGCGAAGGTGCCGTCGATGATCTTGTTCGCCTCGGCCAGGCTGATCGCGCGCATTCGTTTCTCCGGGTCCGGCTTTGGAATAGAATAAGCAAACCGCATGAGCCGTCCATGATGTTCTCCGTCAATGGTCTTCGCCGAAGCGTCCTGTTTCCGGGGCGGGCCGCGTGCGTCGCGCTTGCGGCGCTCGCGCTTCTGCTCGTCCTCGCCGGCGGCGCCATCGCCGAGCCGGGCTTCTCGTTCGTCGGCACGCCGGGCAAGCTGCCGAAGACCGTCGTCCCCATCCACTACGCCATCGAGCTCGAGCCCGACCTGGAGAAGCTGACGCTTGCGGGCGCCGAGGTCGTGGACATCGAGGTGCGCGAGCCGACCGCGCGCATCGTGCTCAACGCCAAGAACATGACGCTCGCCAGCGCCACCATCGGCGCGCTGGCCGCGGTCATCGCGCTCGATGCCGAAGCCGAGACCGCCAGCCTGACGGTTCGCGCAGGCGATCCCGGCCGGCACCCACAAGCTGCGCATCGCATTCAGCGCGCAGATCAACCGGTTCGGGCGCGGGCTGTTCTTCGTCGATTACCCGGCCGGCGGCGCGAAGAAGCGGATGATCTCCAGCCATCTCGAGCCCGCCGATGCGCGCCGCATCTTCCCGGGCTGGGACGAGCCCGCCTTCAAGGCGACCTTCGCGCTCACCGTCACGCTGCCGCGCTCGTTCCTCGCGGTCTCCAACATGCCGGTCGCGCACGAGGAGCCGGTCACCCCGACTTTGAAGCAGGTGACGTTTGCGCCGACCCCGAAGATGTCGAGCTACCTGTTCGTGCTGACCGCGGGCGAGCTCGAACGGCTCACCGGGGATGCCGACGGCATCGCCGTGAGCGTCGTCACCACCGCCGGCAAGCGCGCGCAGGGGCGCTTCGCGCTCGACAGCGCGATCGACCTGCTGCGCTACTTCAACGACTATTTCGGCTTCCGGTACCCACTGCCCAAGCTCGACCTGATCGCGGTGCCGGGCGGCTTCGGCGGCGCCATGGAGAACTGGGGCGCCATCACGTTCTTCGAAAGCCGCCTGCTGTTCGATCCGGCCGCGAGCGCGCCGACCGTGCGGCGCGGCATCTTCAACATCGTCGCGCACGAGATCGCGCACCAATGGTTCGGCAACCTCGTCACCATGGGCTGGTGGGACAACCTGTGGCTCAACGAGGGCTTCGCCACCTGGATGCAGGCCAAGGCGGCGGCGCACTTCTATCCGCAATGGCGGATCTGGGCGAGCAGCAACGAGCGCAAGCAGTTCGCCATGGGCCTCGACGCGCGGCGCACCTCGCATCCGATCCAGCAGCCGGTCGCCAACGAGAGCGAGGCGTCGGCCGCCTTCGACGGCATCACCTACAGCAAGGGCGCCGCCGTCATCCGCATGCTGGAGGCCTGGCTGGGCGAGGACGAGTTTCGCGCCGGCATCCGCAAATACGTGGCCGACCACGCCTACGGCAACACTACGACCGCCGATCTGTGGCGCGCGCTGGAGACGGCCTCCGGCCGCCGGTCGCCGCCGTCGCCGGCACCTTCACCGAGCAGGCCGGCGTGCCGCTGGTGGTGGCGGAGGCGACCTGCGCGGGCGATAGCCAGCGCATCCGGCTGCGGCAGGAGCGCTTCAGCATCAACGATCCGAACGCGGCGCCGGCGCGCTGGCAGGTGCCGATCGCCGTCGGACCGCTGCGCGCGCTGCGCCCGAGCGAGACCGTGCTGCTGGCGGACGAGCCCAAGGAGATCGCGGCCGGGCGCTGCGGCGAGCCGTTCAAGTTCAATTTCGGCGACGTCGGCTATTACCGCGTGCAATACGATGCGGCGACGCGCGCGGCGCTGGCCAAATCGTTCGCGATGCTCTCGCTCGCCGACCGGGCCAATCTCCTGGCCGACAGTTGGGCGCTCGTCGATGCCGGCCGCGCCGAACCCGCCTCCTATCTCGAGCTGATCGACGAGATCGGCGGCGACGACAGCCGCACCGTGTGGGAGCAGGTGATCCGCGTGCTGACCCGGCTCGACCGGCTCGAGCGCGGCCGCCCCGCGCGCGCCGCGTTCCAGGCCTACGCGCGCGCCAGGCTGCGCCCGGTCTTCGACCGGCTCGGCTGGGACCCCGCCGGCCGCGAGAGCGACGACCGCGCCTTGCTGCGGACGCGGCTGATCAAGGTGCTGGGCGAACTCGGCGACCAGGAGATCCGCACCGAGGCCGGGCGGCGGTTCGCCGCCTTCCTGCAGGACCAAGCCGCGCTCAAGCCGGCGCTGCGCGATCCGGTGGTGCATCTCGTCGGGCTGGGCGCCGACCGCGCGGGTTACGACGCGCTGCTCGCGCTTGCGCGCAAGACCACGAATACGTCGGAACGCGTGCGCTACTATCTCGCCGCCGCGGGCGCGCGCGATCCTGCGCTGGCCGCGCAGACGCTCAACCTGACGCTGGGCGAAGAATTGCCAGGTTCGCTCGTCGGCGCCGTCATCGGCGCGGTGGCCTCGACCGGCGAACACGCCGGGCTCGCGCTCGATTTCGTGCGCGGGAATTTCGAGGCGCTGGCCGCCAGGCAGGGGCCCTCGTTCCGCAATTACTTCGTTTCGAACCTCATGCGCAATTTCAGCGACCTCGCGCGGGCGGCGGAACTGGCCGCCTTTGCGCCGGTGCACGCGACCTCGGGCGGGCGCATCGTCGCCGCGCAGGCGGACGAGGCGATCACGTTCGACGCCCAGTTCAAGGAGCGCGCGCTCCCCGCCATCGACCAATGGATCAGCCGGCGCAACCGGCCCGATTAGGCGCGCAGGTCGGCACCGGGCCCCGCCCGGCCGCCGTGCCTTGACTCGCGCGCGCCCAGGCCCTATCTCCGCGCCAGCCCGTTGGCACTCGCTGTTAACGAGTGCTAATGGCTCAAAGATCGTTTACCGATCAAGGCCTTAGACGAAAACCAGCGCCCGCGAGGAGATAATGGCAAAAACCAAGTTTCGTCCCCTGCACGACCGCGTGGTCGTGCGCCGCATCGAAGCCGAGGAGAAGACCAAGGGCGGCATCATCATCCCGACACCGCCAAGGAGAAGCCGCAGGAGGGCGAGATCGTCGCCGTCGGCCCGGGCGGCCGCGACGAGGCCGGCAAGCTGATCCCGATCGACGTCAAGGCCGGCGACCGGGTGCTGTTCGGCAAGTGGTCGGGCACCGAGGTCAAGCTCGACGGCGAGGAACTCCTGATCATGAAGGAGTCCGACATCATGGGCGTGATCGCCTAGCCCTCGATCCGTCATCCTGAGGCGCCCGAGCGGCGCGTCTCGAAGGATGACGGCCAGCCGAGCCGTCACCTCGATCCTTCGAGCCGCACCTGATCGGCATCGACTCCAATCAGGATGACGGATCGACGATCGATCCAATCGGAGCAAACTGAAATGGCTGCCAAGGACGTCAAATTTTCCACCGACGCGCGCGACCGCATGCTGCGCGGCGTCGAGATTCTCGCCAATGCGGTCAAGGTGACGCTCGGCCCCAAGGGCCGCAACGTCGTCCTCGACAAGTCGTTCGGCGCGCCGCGCATCACCAAGGACGGCGTGACCGTCGCCAAGGAGATCGAGCTCGAGGACAAGTTCGAGAACATGGGCGCGCAGATGGTGCGCGAAGTCGCCCAGAAGACCAACGACCACGCCGGCGACGGCACCACCACCGCGACCGTGCTCGCCCACGCCATCGTCAAGGAAGGCGTCAAGTCGGTCGCCGCCGGCATGAACCCGATGGACCTCAAGCGCGGCATCGACATCGCGGTCGGCCGCGGTCGTCAAGGACATCGAGAAGCGCGCCAAGAAGGTCGGCTCCTCGGCCGAAATCGCCCAGGTCGGCACCATCTCGTCGAACGGCGACGCCAAGATCGGCAAGATGATCGCCGAGGCCATGCAGAAGGTCGGCAACGAGGGCGTGATCACGGTCGAGGAGGCCAAGGCGCTCGAGACCGAGGTCGAGATCGTCGAGGGCATGCAGTTCGACCGCGGCTATCTCTCGCCCTACTTCATCACCAATGCCGAGAAGATGGTGGCCGAGCTCGAGGACGCCTACGTCCTCCTGCACGAGAAGAAGCTGTCCGGCGCTGCAGGCCATGCTGCCGGTGCTCGAGGCGGTGGTGCAGGCCGGCAAGCCGCTGGTGATCGTCGCCGAGGACGTCGAGGGCGAGGCGCTCGCCACGCTCGTCGTCAACAAGCTGCGCGGCGGCCTCAAGGTCGCGGCCGTCAAGGCGCCGGGCTTCGGCGATCGCCGCAAGGCCATGCTGGAGGACATCGCGATCCTCACCGGCGGCCAGCTGATCTCCGAGGATCTCGGCATCAAGCTCGAGAACGTGACGCTCGCCATGCTCGGCCGCGCCAAGAAGGTCATCATCGAGAAGGAGAAGACCACGATCGTCGACGGCGCCGGCAAGAAGAAGGACATCGAGGCCCGCATCGGCCAGATCAAGGCGCAGATCGAGGAGACCACCTCGGACTACGACCGCGAGAAGCTGCAGGAGCGGCTGGCCAAGCTCGCCGGCGGCGTCGCGGTGATCCGCGTCGGCGGCGCGACCGAGGTCGAGGTCAAGGAGAAGAAGGACCGCGTCGAGGACGCGCTCAACGCCACCCGCGCGGCGGTCGAGGAAGGCATCGTGCCGGGCGGCGGCGTCGCGCTGCTGCGCGCCAAGAAGGCGGTCGGCAAGCTCACCAACGACAATCCCGACGTGCAGGCCGGCATCAACATCGTGCTCAAGGCGCTCGAAGCGCCGATCCGCCAGATCGCCGAGAACTCCGGCGTCGAGGGCTCGATCGTGGTCGGCAAGATCCTGGAGAACAAGTCGGAGACCTACGGCTTCGACGCCCAGACCGAGGAATATGTCGACCTGGTCGACAAGGGCATCATCGACCCGGCCAAGGTCGTGCGCGCGGCCTTGCAGGACGCGGCTTCGGTCGCCGGCCTGCTGGTCACCACCGAGGCGATGGTCGCCGAGGTGCCGAAGAAGACGGCGGCGGCGCCCGCGATGCCGGGCGGCGGCGGCGGGATGGATTTCTGATCCCGCAATCGACCTGCTTCAGAGTGCAAGGGCCCGGCGCAAGCCGGGCCTTTTTGCATCACCCCACAAGCTCGCGTACGGCGCGCGCGGCCTGGTCGATGGCGAGGTGCGCGTAGGCATCCCCGCCGGCGTCCGAATTGGCGATGGCGACGTGGCCCATGGGCTGGCGCGCCGCTTCGAGCACGGTGTCGTCGTAGTCCTCCGGATCGAACAGCGAGTTCGCCACATAGCCGTAGCCGTGCGGCCAGCGGTTGACGGTGATGGCGGCGATGTCGCGCGCGCTCGAAAACCCGCCGGGGCCGAGCATGCGGTCGAGCTCGTCGCGGATGACCGCTTCGAAGTCCGCAAACGTCATCTGGAAGAGCTTCGCCGCCCCCAGGCGGAATTGCGTGCGCCCGTCGAACCCCTGGTTGGGCGCGTGCGGCACGTGCACGAGGTGCAGGCAGATCGGCTCACCCGGGTCGCGCGTATGGCGATAGCCGCCGAGGCTGACCGGGAAGTCGAGCTTGACGCGGTGGTGAAACGACATCGGCGCGAAAATGTCGTGCACCTTGAGACGTACCCAGGGCTGCCAGTCGCGCACCAGCACGTTGGTGTAGACCAGCGGGGTCTTGACGTTCTGCGCCAGCGCCGCCTTCTGGGCGTGCGGCAGCTCCGGCATGATGTGCGGAATCATCATGTGGAAGCAGGCCAGCACCGCATGGCGTGCCTCGATGCGGTGCGGCGTGCCGGCGCGCACGTAGTCGATCTCGACCTTGCCGCGCGCGTTGCGCACGTCGACGCAGGTCGAGTCGAGCCGGATGCGCACCGGCGCGCCGGCACGGTCGAGCGCGCCGTAGTCGAACGGCGCCAGCACGATATCGTCCATGCCGCTGCCAGGCGCCACGTCCGGGATCAGCGCGCGCACGAGGAGGCGCGCGAGCGAGGCATTGCCGTCGGGGAAATGATAGATGTAGGGCTCCTTCCATTCCGGGCGCACGGGCGCCGGAATGTGCAGGCCGGCAAAGCCCGGATAGCCGAGCTCGCGCACGTCGGCCGCCGCCACCGCGTCGCAGCCGAGCCCGAACAGGCCGAGCGGGCGGCCCTGGAAGCAGTTCGCCACCTCCTCGTTGCAGCCCCAGATTTTGGTGAGAAAATCGCGATAGCTCGTGGTCTTGAGGATCGCGCGCTTGGCCGCGGCCGATTTGCCGGCGAGCGGATCGCGGCCGGCGTCGTAGAGCGCGAGCAGCTGCGCCTTGCCGGCGTCCGAGATCGGGACCTGTGCCAGGTATCCGGCGCCGGGCCTGGCGTTGCCCGCGTCGAGGTTGATGTCGTCGCCAGTCGTGGTGAGCAGGCTGCCGCTCACCAGCACGTCGCGCCCGAACGCTTCGCGCGCGAAGAACAGCCCGCGCGCGAGCCCGAGCGAGGGATAGAAGCCGCGCTCGAACGCGGTGTCGAAGCGCGCGACATCGACCCCCAGGTCGTGCAGCAGCCCCTTGGCCACGGCGCTGTAGAGCGTGCGCGGCGACTGCAGCGATTCGCTGCCGCCGTAGCCGATGATGAGCTTGCCATCGAGCCGGAACTCGTTGCGCTTGGCGTGGCCGCCGAAATCGTCGTGGTTGTCGAGCACGAGAATGCGCGCACGCGGGACGGCGCGGCGGTAGAACCACGCCGCCGCCAGCCCGCTGATGCCGCCGCCGACGACCACCAGATCGTAGCGATTCCTCCACCGACTGGGCGGTCGATCGTGAAGCGCCTGCCGTCGCGCGCGAATGCGTGCGCGGTCTCGAACGAGCCGTCGTGCTGGCCGCGCAGGCCGGTGAGCGCCGGCGGATAGCGCGCGGGCTGCGCCGCGAGCTGCGCCATCGGCGTCAACCCGGCCGCGATCGTGAGCGCGGTGCCGTTGAGAAAGTCGCGGCGCGTGATCGTGCCGGTCATGGCGACAGCTCGAGCACCGCACGCGCCGCCTCGTCGATGGCGAGGTGGGCATAGGCATCCCAGGCGGCGTCGGTATTGGCGATCGCCACGCGCCCGAGCGGCTGGCGTGCGCGCTCGATGACGGTATCCATGTCGTCGCCGTCGTAGAGCGAGTTCGGCGTGTAGGAATAGCCGTGCGACCACCGATTGACCGTGATCGCCGCGATATCGCGCGCGCTCGAAAACCCGCCCGGTCCGAGCATGCGGTCGAGCTGCTCGCGGATATCCTTCTCGAACTCCGCGAATTCCATCGACAGGAGCTTGGCACGGCCGAAAATGAACTGCGTGCGCGCGTCCGGCGCGCCGGGCGCGACCGGCACGTAGACCATGTGCAGGCACATCGGCTCGGACGGATCGCGGGGATGCCGGTAACCGCCGAGGCTCACCGGATAGTCGAGCTTCACCCGGCTGTAGATCGACATCGGCGCGGTGATTTCGTGCACGCCGAGCTTCACCCAGGGATGCCAGTTGCGCACCAGGACCTTGCTGTAGACCAAGGGCGCCTTGATGTTCCTGGCGAGCGCCGCGCGTTGCGCCTGCGGAAGCTCGGGCATGATGTAGGGAATGACCATGTTGAAGCAGGCGAGCACCGCGTGCCGGGCGGCGACGCGATGCAGCTTGCCCGCGCGCATGTAGGCGAGCTCGACGCCGTCGGCCACGTTGCGGACATTGACGCAGGTGCTGTCGAGCCGGATGCGCACGTTCCCGCCCTCGGCATCGAGCTTGCCGTAGTCGAACGGCGCCAGCACTACATCGTCCATCGTTCGGCCCGGCGCCGCGGCCGGAATGAGCGCGCGCACCAGGAGGCGCGCCAGCGACGCGTTGCCGTCCGGGAAATGGTAGATATAGCGTTCGTCCTTCTCGGGATTGTCGACCGGCGGCAGCCCCAGGCCGTCGAAGCCCGGATAGCCGGCCGTGAGCGCCTTGGCTGCCGGTACCGCATCGCATCCGAGCGCGAAGAAGTCGAGCGAGCGTCCCTGGAAGCAGTTGGCGACCTCCTCGCTGCAGCCGCAGATCTTGATGAGGTAGTCGCGATAGCTCGTATGATCGAGGATTTCCGATTTTTCGTCGTCGGTCTTGCCGGCAAGCGGATCACTGGTCTGCTCGAACAGCGCGAGCAACTGCGCCTTGCTCGCGGCCGAGACCGGGAAGTCGGCGATGAAGTCCGCGACCGGGCGCGCATTGAGCAGGTCGGGGCCGAGATCGTCGGCCAGCATCACCATCGGGTCGCCGGTGACGAGCGCGTCGCGCCCGAACGTCTCGCGCGGAAAGAACACGCCGCGCGACAGCCCGAGCGACGGATAGAGCGTGCGCTCGAACGCGGTCTCGAACCGCTTGACGTCGACGCCGAGTTCCTTGAGCAGGTCCTTCGCGACATCGCTGTAAAGGACGTTGGGCGATTGCAGCGATTCGCTGCCGCCGTAGCCGATGATCAGCCGCCCATCGAGCTGGAACTCGTTGCGCTTGGCGTGGCCGCCGAAATCGTCGTGGTTGTCCAGCACGAGGATGCGCGCCTGCGGATTGGCGCGGCGGTAGAACCACGCCGCCGCAAGTCCGCTGATGCCGCCTCCGACCACGACCAGGTCGTAGCGTTCCTCGATCGGCACCGCCATCGAGCGGAAACGCCTTGCGGTCGCGCAGATCGTGGCCGACCTCGAACGAGCCGTCGTGGTGGCCGCGCATGCCGGTGAGCGCCGGCGGATAGCGCGCGGGCTGCGCCGCGAGCTGCGCCAGCGGCGTCAGCCCGGCCGCGATGGTGAGCGCCATGCCGTTGAGAAAGTCGCGGCGCGTGATGTCGGTCATGCGCGGCCTCTTCTTGCGCGGCGGGCGGCGTCCGCCGGCGCTGACGTCCAATCAATTCATATCGGGACGCATGGGGCAATACGATGGCGCGCGGGACGCCGCGCGACGCCTGGATTCATCCTGCCGGCAGGGGCGCGTCAGTTCGTGGTTGCCAGGAACCGCAGGGTCGCGCCGCCGCTCAGGGTGAGCACCGGGCCCTCGCGATGCCAGGTGGTGACCTGCTGCAGGGCCGCGAGCAGATCGTCGTCGCCCTTCATGCGCGCCGCATCGCATTGATTGTCCGATTTCGCTCCGGTCACGATCGTGATGGTGTTGGCGGCCACCACCAGCTGGGCGGCGACGCTGTTGCACCACAGGTCGATGGTGGCGGCCTCGCCCTGCGACCCGATGCCGAGGATCGGAACGCGCTTGGAACCCTTCATCGGCTTGGCGTCGAGCAACAGCTCTTTGTCGTAGGGAAAGCCGCGCTCGTCGGCCGACCCGGGTGAAGCCGAACATGCAAGCGCGAGCGTGAGGGCCATGAGGTATGCGCAGGCGCGCCGCCTGCGTAGGAACGATCGGGACAAGGGCATCGGATACTCCAACACGTGACCGGAACCGGCGCCGCGGACGGCGCGCGCAGACGCCCGGCCGGACGCCTGCGGGAGAAATTTCGCCAGACGAAGGCGAGGCCGGTCAATGACCGGGAGGCAACACCGATCGGAAAACTTTGTGACTAAAGCTTGGGCAGATTCAACCATTCGCCGACCGCGGACAGCACCAGGCCCACCGCCAGCGCCGTGAGCAGCATACCCATGACGCGGCTGACGATGCTGGTGCCGGCCTCGCCGAGGAAGCGGGAAATCGGCGCGGCCAGCAGCAGCAGCAGAAGCTGCAGCAGCAGCACCCCGGCCAGCAGGCCCACTGTGACCATTTGTCCGGCGATATTGTAGCGATCGTCGTCTGTCAGGAGGACGACGGCCAGCATGGCGCCGGGGCCGGCGATCTTCGGAATCGCCAGCGGATAGACCGCCAGCGCCGCCTGATCCTTCGATGCGCCCCGCGCGGGCGCATAGCTCTCGCCCCGGATCATGTCCATCGCCACCAGGAAGAGCACGATGCCGCCCGCGATCTGGAAGGCTCGAATCGAGATGCCCATCTGCGAAAGCAGGAAGGCGCCGGCGAAAATGAAGAAGACCAGGACGCCGAACGAGATCAGCACCGCGTAGAGCGCGAGCTTGCGCTGCGCCCTCGGCTTGAGCTTCTCGGCCATGGCCATGTAGGTCGGCAATGCTCCGATCGGGTTGATGACCAGGAGCAGCGTCACGAACTCGCTAAGCCTCTGCTGCCACCACATGGCGCATCCGAATCCTGATGGCCGACGGCCGCAGTGTCCGGCCATCACCGCCGGGGCGCAAGGGAATACCGGCCCGGGGCGCCGTGTTATAGTGGTTGCGTACCTGAAGGGAGCGACCCATGGACCAGAAAATCATCAACCTCTACGACCGCTTCACCCATGGCGGCATGAGCCGGCGCGATTTCCTCGACCGGCTCACGGAGCTTGCGGGCTCGGCGGCGGCCGCCGTCGCGCTGTTGCCGCTCCTGCAGAACGACTACGCGCAGGCCGCGATCGTGCGCCGACAACGATCCGCGCCTGACCGCCGAGCGCGTCTCCTACGATTCGCCCAAGGGCAAGATCAACGGCTACCTGGTGCGCGCGCAAGGCCAGCGGCAAGCGGCCGGTCGTCCTGGTCATCCACGAGAACCGCGGGCTCAATCCGCATCTCGAGGACGTCGCGCGCCGTTTCGCGGTCGAAGGCTATCTCGCCTATGCGGTCGATCTGCTGTCGCTGGTCGGCGGCACGCCCGGCGAACGAGGACGCCGCGCGCGACCTGCATCCCAAGACTGAACCAGGACGATGCCGTGGTCGCGCTGGTCTCCGCGGTGTCGTTCCTCAAGAAGCATCCGGAATCGACCGGCAAGGTCGGCGCGGTCGGCTACTGCTTCGGCGGCCTGATGGTCAACCGTCTCGCGGTCGCAAGCCCCGAGCTCGACGCCGGCGTCGCCTATTACGGACGGCAGGTGCCGGCCGATCAGGTGCCCAACGATCAAGGCCGCGCTGCTGCTGCACTATGCGGAGAAGGACGACGGCGTGAACGCCGGTATCGCGGCCTACGAGGCGGCGCTGAAGGCGAACAACAAGAAATATACGATCTACACCTATCCGGGCGCGCAGCACGCCTTCAACAACGACACCGGCGCCGCACGCTACAACAAGGCGGCCGCCGATCTCGCCTGGGGCCGGACGCTCGCGTTCTTCACGGAAAACCTCGGCGCGCCGCCGAAGGCGGCGTGAGCCGCTCGCTTTCGGACGACCGCGGGAGATCGGGCAGCGGGCGCGGGACCAACCGCGCCCGTCGTCTTGTTCCGGTCAGCGCGCGTTGCTGTTCGACGCGGCGCGCACCTCGTGCACGAAATCGTAGATCAGCAGGAGCATCACACAGAACGACGATGATGATGAGCGGCAGCGCCTTGACCCAGACCACCATGAATCCGAGAAACGCCACCAGCATCGCGATGCCGATGATGCCGGTGACCAAGGTCATGATCATGACGCCTTGCCTTTCCTGCCGCGGGCCGCGCGGTTCCTGGTCCCGGCCGCCCGGCCGCGGCCGCCGCGCCCGAGTGTTTTGACAAGCCAGCGCGCGCGTGCGCAAGAGGCGCGCGTCGTTGCCGCGCCGCCCGACCAGCTGCACGCCGATCGGCAATCCCGTCCTCGGAGTCGCAGCAGCGGCAGCGTGATCGGCCGGCGTGCCGAGATAGGTCCAGATCGTGCAGAAGACCGGATTGCCGGTGGCTCTCAAGCCCGCGCGGCGCCGCGCCCGGCGCCGCCGGCGTGAGAATGGCATCGTACTCGTCGAACAGCTCGTCGAGCGCGGCGTTGAGCGGCTCGATCGCCGGCCACCGCGCGCGTGTAGTCGACCGCCGGTGCGTTCGCGGCCGCGCTCGATGCATCTGGCGCAACGGCTGCGCTGAGCTGGTCGCCGCCCTGCTCGTAGTCGCGATGCAGGTTGTGCGCCATCTCGACTTCCATGACGGTACGGTGCAGGTCGATCGCGCGGTCGAAGCTCGCGCCGAGCTCGACCTCGGCTGACCGCCTCGCCCAGCGCTTCGACCAGCTCGGCGAAGGCCTCGCGCGTCACCGGCTCGGCGTGCTTCCAGGCCGGCGAGCGCACGAAGGCGAAGCGCGGCGGCAGCGGCGGCTCGCTCGCCGCCACGGCGGCGAAGCGGCGGGCGCGCGAGCGGCCGCGTGTCGGGATCGTCCGCGTCGATAGCCGGCGAGCGTCTCGGCGAGCAGCGCCACGTCCTCGACCGTGCGCGCGAACACGCCGACATGATCGAGCGTGCGCGACAGCATCAGCGCGCCGGTGCGCGGGATCAGGCCGTGCGTCGGCTTGAAGCCGACCACGCCGCAGAACGCCGCCGGACGGATGACCGAGCCGTTGGTCTGCGAGCCGATCGCGCCCGGCACCATGCTGGCCGCGACCGCCGCCGCCGAGCCGCTCGACGAGCCGCCGGGCGTGCGCGCCGGGATCGTGCGGGTTGCGGGTCTTGCCGGGATGGAAATAGGCGTATTCCGTGGTCACGGTCTTGCCCATGATCACGGCGCCGGCCGCGCGCAGCCGCGCCACCGCCGCGGCATCGCGGCGCGGCGTGCGGCCGGCCCACAGCGGCGAGCCGAATTCGGTCGGCATGTCGCCGGTGTCGAAGATGTCCTTGATGCCGATCGGCACGCCGTGCAGCGGGCCCAGTCGCCTTGCCCTGCCTGGCGATGCTGGTCGAGCGGCCTGCGCCTGCCGCAGCGCATGGTCGCGATCGAGAAACGCCCAGGCCTGCACCTCGGCGTCGACCTCGTCGATGCGCTTGAGGCAATCGCCGACCAGCTCGGCCGAGCGTGATGCGGCCTTCGCGGATATCGGCCGCCGCCTCGACTGAGCGTGAGTGCGGCCAGACTCATGCGTTCGGCGTCCTCAGGCAAGTCCGGCGCGCCTCATCGCGGCGTGTAGAGGTAGTCCGGCAGCCACAGCGCGATCCCCGGGAAGATGTAGACCAGCACCATGGTGGCGAACACCATGAACACGAACGGCAGCGCACCGCTGAAGATGTCGGTCAGCTTCACATGCGGCGGCGCGACGCCCTTGAGATAGAACGCCGCCATCGCCACCGGCGGCGTGTTGAACGCGGTCTGCGTGTTGAGCGCGACCAGGATGCCGAAGAAGATCGGGTCGACCTTGAAGTCGTCGAGCAGCGGCAGGAAGATCGGCACGAAGATGATGATGATCTCGGTCCATTCCAGCGGCCAGCCGAGCAGGAAGATGATGACCTGGGTGAGCAGCAGGAAGCCGGTCGTCGACAGATTGAGCGACAGGAAGAAGTTCTCGACGACCTGCTGTCCGCCGAGCACGGCAAAGACCGCGGAGAACGTCCACGAGCCGATGAACAGGTAGCAGACCATCGCGGTGGCGCGCGCGGTCAGGTAGACCGAATCCCTGCAGCATGGTGAAATTGAGCGCCCGGTAGGCGGCGGCGAGGACCATGCTGGCGAGCGCGCCGGCGCCGGCGGCTTCCGACGGCGTGGCGAGACCGAACAGGATCGCGCCGAGCACCGATACGATCAGCAGCGCGAGCGGCAGGAACGAGGTCGCCAGCGCCCACAGCACCGTGCCGAACGGGACGTCGGTCTGCTTCCTTGGGCAGCTTGGGGCAAAGCGCCGGGTTGATCATCGCCCGGGCGATCACGTAGAGCGACGTAAAGGCCGGCGAGCAGGAAACCCGGGAAGAACGCGGCGGCATAGAGCTTGACCGCGGATACGCCCGCGGTCGCGGCGTAGACGATGAGCAGGATGCTGGGCGGGATCAGGATGCCGAGACAGCCGCCCGCGCAGATCACGCCGGCGGAGAGCTTGACGTCGTAGCCGGCGCGCAGCATGGCGGGAAAGGCCAGCAGCCCCATCAGCGTCACCACCGCGCCGACGATGCCGGTGGCGGTCGCGAACATCGCGCAGGTGATCAGCGTCGCCACCGCGAGCGCGCCGGGCACGTTCTTCATCGAGATCTGCAGCGAATGGAACAGGCGGTCGAGAATATTGGCGCGTTCGACCACGTAGCCCATGAACAGGAACAACGGTATCGCCGTCAGCACGTCGCTCGACGAGACCTCGAACGCCTTCTGCACCAGCAGCGTGAAGATGCGGTTCTGGAAGATTTCCTGGCCGGGAACGTAATAGGCGTAGAAGCCGAAGCCCACGCCCATCGCCATCAGCGTGAACGCGATGGGAAAGCCCAGCATGATGATGAAGATGAACAGCCCCAGCATCAACATGCCGACTTGCGGGTCAGTCATGCTCAAGCCCCCTTCTGACCCGGCTTGCGGCTGCTCGCCTGCTCGGCGGCGTGAATTTGCTGCTCCTGCAGGATCAGGCTTTCGGTCTCCTCGACGTCGTGCAGCCGCTGCGGCCACGCGCCGATGCGGATGCAGATGACGCAGCGGATGATCTCGGCGATCCCTTGCAGCAGCAGCAGCACGCCGGTGACCGGGATCAGCGTCTTGAGCGGAAACACCGGCACTCCGGCCGGGCTGAAGATGCTCACCTCGCGGAACCGGATCGACATCGCGGCGTAGTTCCAGCCCGAATAGATGAAGGCCAGCACCGCCGGAAGAAAGAAGATGATGTAGAGCACGAGGTCCACGCTCGCCTGCGTGCGCGGCTTCCACAGCCGGTACACCACGTCGGCGCGCACGTGCCCGTTGCGCGACAACGTGTAGGCGCCGGCCATCAGGAACAGCGCGCCATAGGTGATGTAGCTGAAATCGAACGCCCACGTGGTCGGCGCGTTCAGCACGTAGCGCACGAAGACCTCGTAGCTGACGCCGAGCGTCAGCACCAGGATCAGCCAGGCGAACGCCTTGCCGACCCAGAGGCTGAGCGAGTCGATCCAATAGCAGGAAGCGGGTCATGGCCCAATCGCCGGCGGACGTCGCCGCATCGTGTTCCCCCGGCAGCAGGTCGGGCGGCGCCATCACGCGCCGCCCTTCCGGATATCAGCAGGTTCACAGCAACCTGCAAGCCGCGATCAGGATCTTCATGACGCCCGGGAAGTGATGGTTGAAGGCGCCCTTGTAGTCGGTCGCGTTCAGCATGCCGTAGAACACGACACGCCGCACCCAGGCCTTCTGCGAGTCCATGACCTTCTTCATGAACGGGTCCTGGCCGAGCTGTGGCGATCAGACCGTCCCACGCCTTGATCTGGGCGTCGAACACGTCCTGCGGCGTGCGCTGCACGTTGACCTTTTCCTTGTCGATCAGCTCCTGCAGGTCCTTCGAATACTGGTTCATCGCCAGCCATTCGTTGGCGGAGGACGGCGCCTCGGCGGCGTATTGCAGGATCGCCTGCTGTTCCTTGGGCAGGCGTTGAACTTGGTGCGGTTGAACATGATCTCGAAATACTCGGTCGCCTGATGGTGGCTGCCGAGCATGTAGTTCTTGGCCACGTTCTGCGAGCCGAAGCGGCGGTCCGAGGTCGGGTTGTTGAACTCGAAGGCGTCGATCACGCCGCGTTCCATGGCCGGCACGATTTCGCCGCCCGGAAGCTGCGCCACCGAGAGCCCCATGGCCTGGAACAGGTCGGCCGCAAGGCCGACGGTGCGGTATTTCAGGCCCTTCAGGTCGGCCACGCTCTTGACCGGCTTCTTGAACCAGCCGAGCGGCTGGGTCGGCATCGGCATGGCGAAGAAGCTCTTGACGTTGAGCTTCATGATCTGGGTCTGCAGCTCCTCGAACAGCTCCTTGCCGCCGCCGGCGTAGATCCAGCCGAGACCTTCGTTGGCGTTGAAGCCGAACACCGGGCCGGTGCCGAACAGCGAGGCCGCCTTGTGCTTGCCGTACCAGTAGACCGTCACGGTATGGGCGGCGTCGATCTGGCCGCCATGCACGCCGTCGAGCACCTGGAACGGATGCACCACCGCGCCGCCGTGCAGCAGGTCGATCTTGAGCCGGCCGGCCGCCATGTCGTTGACGCGCTGCACGTATTGCTGCGCCATTTCGGTGAAGATGTCGGTGGCGGGCCACGAGGTCTGCATTCTGCAGCGTCGTCGTCTGCGCGCGCGAGACCTGCGGCATGGCGATGGTGGCCACGCCGGCCACCGCTGCGCCGCCGAGGAACTTGCGGCGGGTCGCGGATTTGGACGTAAGCGATCGTTCAGTCATGGGCATTACCCTCCATATTCGTTTCATTGAGCTTGCTGGCAGCTTCTGAGGAGCCGCTTGTCGTATAAACGCCCGGATGGGTTACCTATTCCGGTCGGGCCCAATTTGTAGGGGCTGCCACTGTTGCACACAAGGCACGAATTGTCTCGGTCCCAGCCACCCAGACGGGTGGCATCCGGGTATTTGCCGGCCCCGGGGCTTGACAGCGTGCGCCGGGCGGCGGCAAGCCGGACGCCTCGACCTGCCGGCGACCGGCTTCGCGCGCCCGCGCTCATGCTAAAGTCGAATGCGGGCGTGACAAGTTCGGAGGACGGCTGCAATCGCAGTACAACGCAAGAGCGCCCAAGTCCGGCTTGATTCGACCAGCCCTTTAGACCCATCCGACGGAACGACCGACCGGCGGCCGCAGCCAGGAGAGAACCTCGTGTCAAGCCTCTTCTCGTCGTTCGCCATGCTATGGCGTCTCTCCTTTCCTTATTTCAAGTACTCCGAAGATCGCTGGCCGGGCCGCATCCTGCTCGCCGGCGTGATCGCGATCGAGCTCGGGGTCGTCACCCTCACCGTGCTGCTCAACAAGTGGAACGCCCGCTTCTACAACGCGCTGCAGGACCGCAACTGGGACAGCTTCGTCACCGAAATGCTGTTCTTCTGCGGGCTGGCGGCGAGCTTCGTGCTGATCACGGTCTATCAGCTCTACCTCAATCAATGGCTCCAGATCCGCTGGCGGCGCTGGATGACCCGACACTTTCTCGACGCCTGGCTCAACGACGCCAACCACTATCGCATGCAGCTGCTCGGCGACGAGGCCGACAATCCGGACCAGCGCATCACCGAGGACATCAAGCTCTTCGTGGAAAAAACGCTGCTCCTGGGCCTTGGCCTGCTGAACGCGGTCGTCACGCTGTCGTCCTTCGTGGTCATCCTGTGGGCGCTCTCGGACGCGGCGCCGCTCTATCTGTTCGGCACCACCTGGGCCATTCCCGGCTATCTGGTCCTGGCGGCGGTGCTGTACGCCGCGCTCGGGACGGTGTTGACGCATTTCGTCGGCTGGCCCCTGGTCGGATTGAATTTCCGCCTGCAGCAATACGAGGCCGATTTCCGCTTCAACTTGGTGCGCACGCGCGAGGGCTCCGAACAGATCGCGCTGCTCGGCGGCGAGACGGCCGAACGTCATCGCCTGCTGGATCGCTTCGCCTCGGTGGTCTCGACCTGGATCCTGCTGATGTCGCGGACGAAGCGACTGACGTTCCTGACCACGACCTACACCCAGGCATCCGTGGTGTTCCCCTTCGTCGTGATCGGCCCGGCCTATTTCGCCGGAACGGTCCAGCTCGGCGGCCTGATGCAGACCGGTACCGCGTTCCTCAGCGTGCAGACGGCGTTGTCCTTCTTCGTCACCGCCTACCGGCAGCTGGCCGAATGGCAGGCGGTGATTGCGCGCCTCGACGGCTTCCTCGCCGCCGCCCGGCACGGCCAGGCCTCAGCCACGGTCAAACCCGTCATCGAGCTGGTCCCGCGGGAGGGCAAGAACGAGGTCGAGCTCGACGACCTGCTGATCCGGTTGCCCTACGGCAAGCCGCTGGTCGCCGCCGACGACATCGTGATCTTTGCCGGTGAGCATGTCCTGGTCACCGGACCCTCCGGGGCCGGCAAGTCGACGCTGTTCCGGGCGATGGCGGGGAAATGGCCGTTCGGATCGGGCACGATCATGGTGCCGAAGGGCGCCGAGGTAGTGACGCTGCCGCAGCGCCCCTACTTTCCGATCGCCTCGCTGGCGAGCGCGGTCACCTATCCGGCCGAGGCCGGGACGTACAATGCCGGCCAGCTTGCCGACGTCATCACCGCGGTGGGATTGCCCGCGCTGGCCGGGCGGCTGGAGGAAGAGGCGCACTGGAACCGGATGCTTTCGCCCGGCGAGCAGCAGCGCCTCGGCATCGCGCGCGCCATTCTGCAGGCGCCCGACTACCTGTTCCTCGACGAAGCCACCGCTTCGTTGGACGAGCCCTCGGAGGCTGCGCTCTACGCGCTCCTGCGTAACCGGCTCCCGAAGGTCACGATCGTGTCCATCGGCCACCGCTCGACGCTGTTCGCCTTCCACGACCGGCGCCTCACGCTCATCTCCGACGGCGACATCCACCGGGTGAAGGAAGTGGCGCTGGAGCCCGCCTCCGACTGACCCGGCGTCCTACCACCAGCGCGCGGGCCAGGCGCGGATTCGGTCGCTTTCACACACCGGCCAAAGGAGCGGATCGACCCGCCAAAGGCGAGGGCGGCGGCCCGTTACGAGCCGCCGCCCCCAAGTCACGCCACGAGCGTCGTTACTTCTGCAGCGCGGTCGAAAGGCTGCCGAGCAATGTCAGGTCGAACTTGGCGGCCACCACGAAGGCTGCGCTGCACCAGTTGGAAAGCAGTCCCGCCGGATTGTTGATGGACGCGGTTCCGCCGAACTTCCCGTTCGGGTCGGCGGTCAGGACGAAGCAATCTTCCTTCGACAGGTCGGTGTCGTAGTACCGGAAGTCGAGCGAGAACACGCTCCAGGTGAAGCCCAGACCGAGGTTCCAGGTCGTGTAGTCGGGCAGATCGGCCGCGAACGTCCACACGAACGGATCGATCGCGGTGCTGCCGAGCCAGTAGTGCGACAGCTCGCCGGACACGTACCAGCCGATGTCCCGGACCGCCCCGTAGAGCGGAACCTTGAAGGCGGGACCGGTGAATTTCGCGTTCACCGATCCGTAGGTGCCGTCGGCGCCGGTCTTGAGGTAGTTCGGTGTGTAGTACACGGCGCCGCCAAACGCGAAGTTGTCGTTCACGGTCCACGTGGCTTTGGCATAGACCTCCCAGAAGTCGGTGTCGTTGTAGGTCACCGCACCGTTGGGATAGGGCGGAAAGGTTGCCGCCGGATCGGCCGAATGCCCGGTCTCTTTCGGGTAGTAGTAGTACATGGCACCGAAATCGAGGGCGAGCTGGCCGAAGGTCGGACGCACGCCGCCGTAGATGTCGATTTCGGCGGTCGGGTTCGACGGCAAGGTCACCGCCCAGTATTGGGTGCCGGCGTAGAGCTGGAAGTCCTTGACCGGATTGAACCGCGTCTCCGAATAAGCGGTCACCGACGGCCCCCGGTTCGACTGGGAAATGCCGCGGAAATTGTAGTCGGTCATCAACGCCGCGCCGAAAGCGATGTCCCACAGACTGGGTGGAGGAGGCGGCGCCTTGACGATCATATCCGCAGCCAGCGCCGGCGAAGCGAGCGAGGTTGCGGTCACCAACGACAGAACAAACTTTTTCATTTCAGCCCCTATTTGTCTAACGCAACCCCGGAGTGCGCGGTTTCGTGTGGATCCCCTGGGCCACTTGCGATCGCCAATTTTCCCCGGGCGGTCGCTTGCATGGCCTTCGTGTCGGGGGAAATTTAAGCTGACAGATCGAGATTCCATCAAGGCGAAAGCGCCAGCAAATGCTGCATTTTTAGGCGAATCCGCTTTCTTTGGATGGAATGATATTTGGGTGTGGCAATCGGGGCACATCTCGCTGTGGACAACGACATCGAAATACACAGGCCCGCTGGCCCGGGGTGCCGAGCGTCGCTGGCGCGGGGTCGGAGCCGGCCCATCGCGACCCACAATGGGCCATTACGACCGGCTTAGCGAAGCCCCTGACGTGCCCGCGGCAATTTCCATCAACAGCCTACGGCAGGCGAGCCGGGCAGAAT
The DNA here is from genome assembly GCA_963755305.1 of uncultured Alphaproteobacteria bacterium. Classification (GTDB taxonomy): domain Bacteria; phylum Pseudomonadota; class Alphaproteobacteria; order Rhizobiales; family Xanthobacteraceae; genus VAZQ01. The sequence continues at coordinate 212,567 of CAVWJL010000005.1, forward strand.
GGAAGCAAGTATAAAAAAACATAAGCGCAAGGCGCGCGCTCGCTCCAACACAGAGGAGGCGTGCGCGCTGAAGAAGGCAGCAGTTGTAACTACGCCGCGGCGGCCTTTGCGCGGTTCGCTGCAATCCGCGCGTCGACCAGCGCCACCTGGGCGTCGATCGCCGGATGGCTCAGGCCCTTCTGCCTGGCGATCAACTGCACCAGCTTGTCGGCGCGCTCGATGTTGGGCGCGCCGTTCTGCAAGGCGCGCGCGGCCGAGGCCGGACGCACCAGGCTTTGCGCCGCGGCGGCATATTTCTCGAACGGCACGAGGTCTTCCGGCTTGGCGCCGAGCTTGACGCAGAGGTCGAACACGAAATCGTAGACCGACTTCGAGGTCGCGAGGTCCGAGTGCACCGCCTCCTGGGCGGTGCGCATGCCGTCCTTGGTGACGCAGCGGTAGTTGCCGGCGAGCAGCATCGCCCACTTGGCGAGCGGCACGAAGATCGAGTCGTAGACCCGCAGCTTCACCGGCAGCTCGATCTTGGAGCCGTCGCCCGGGTCGAAGCGCACCGCATCGATCTCCTGCTCGAGCTGGCGCAGGATCGCGGTCGACTTGTCGCTGTCGAACTTGGCCACCTTGAAGTTGGTCGGCAGCGTGACCATCAGCACGTTGACCTTCTCGTCCGGCGGGCGGATCGCCTGCGGGTCCGGGCTGCACAGCGTGATCGAGCCCGGGTCGAAGCTGTCCCACACGGTCGGATCGGTGTAGGCCGCCTTGAGCGGCTCGTAGTCGAGGCCCGGGATGCGCTTGACGTAGGGCAGCGGCGGCATGTTCATGATCGACATGCAGGGCACGCGCGATTTCGCCACCGCGTCGAGCAGTTCGCGCACGCCGGGCGAGCGGTACTGCGGCTCCTGCATGGCGAGCCCGATCAGGTCGTAGTCCTTCGGATTGACCCCGGCCGCGCCGCCGGCCGTGACCTTGCCGGGCAGCTTGCGCGAGTCGAGCACGACCGGATCCTTGCGGCCCCTGACCGGAAGACGGACGCGGAACCCCTCGGCGTTGATCAGGTCGGCCTCCGCGGGCAGGCACACATGGTGGATCTTGTGTCCACCGAACAGCATCTTGGAGGCCAGCAGCGACCCATAGGCCGCGCCCATCATCAGGATGTTGTACGCCATCGCACACCTCGTACATGTCGTGAGGGGATGAACGGGCGCCTTCGGCCCCGTTCGCATCGGTCGATGCTATTGCGCTGGCGGAGGCGATGCAATCCGCATCGCGATGACGGGCTGCGCCAATGGGCCGCTCGTCGCGCTGCCGAATTCATGCAGCGGAATTGGGAACTGCGTGACGGCGGACCCGAGCGCAGCACCAAGGCCGCGCCCGGGACCTGAGTTTCCAGCGGACCGGCCCGGCCTAGGACCCGCCGCCGCCTTCCGATCCGGACCCGCCGATGCCGACCGGGCTCGGCGACCACACGGTACCTCCCGGCGCGCCCATGCCTGGAGACGGCGCCGCGGCGGTCTTTGCCACGGTCCGCTTCGGGGTAGCCTTGCGGGGCTTCGCCTTGGCTTTCTTCGCGGCCGGCTTCTTGGCCGCGCTCTTCTTTGCGGCTACGCGCTTCTTCTTGCGTGCCGGGGCGGCCTTTTTCGCCTTCTTACCCTTTTTCGCCTTCGTCTTTCGCTTCTTCGCCATGACCGTCCTCTCGATCGTTGGACATTGTTCGGTTCGGTGAAATCACGCTGCCACTAAGGTGAAGAGCGCGCACGCCGCACCCGTCACTCCACCGTCGCGGTCGCCGGCGCGACGGACACTTGCTTGCCTCTCAGCGCCCCGGGTTCGGGCCCGCCGGTCGCCCAGTCGATCAGCTCGACCGTATGGACGACCGGGATGGCGGTGCCTGCGGCGATCTGCGTGATGCAACCGACATTGCCGGCAGCGATCACGTCGGGCGCGACCTTCTCGATATTCCCGACCTTGCGCTCGCGCAACCGTCTCGCAAGTTCCGGCTGAAGGATGTTGTAGGTTCCGGCGGAGCCGCAACACAGATGTCCTTCCGGTACATCTTTGACCACGAAGCCGAGCTTGGAAAGTAATTCTTTTGGCTGACGCGAGATTTTCTGCCCGTGCTGCAGCGAACAGGCGGAGTGATAGGCGACCACGAGACCGCCCGGCGCCTGCCTGGGCGCAGGATCGAGCCGGTGCAGGTACTCGCCGATGTCGCGGGCAAGCCCCGACACGCGCGCGGCCTTGGCGGCATAGGCCGAATCGGTCCGCAGCATGAAGCCGTAGTCCTTGACCGTGGTGCCGCAGCCCGAGGCGGTGACCAGGATGGCGTCGAGCCCCTCCCCCTCGATCTCGGCGGTCCAGGCATCGACGTTGGCGCGCACGGCCGCGAGCGCTTCCTCCGTGCGGCCCATGTGATGGACCAGCCCGCCGCAGCAGCCCTGACCGGCGGGCATCACCACCTCGACGCCGTGGCGGTTGAGCACGCGCACCGCGGCGGCCTCGACCGCGGGAGCGATCACCGGCGTGACGCAGCCGTCGAGCAGCGCCACGCGTGCGCGCCGGGGCGCGGACGCGGCCGCGCGCATGCTTCCCCTCCGCAACGGCCCGCGCGGGGCCTCGGCGGGAGCGAGACGCAGCATGGCGGCGAGCCGGGACAGGCCGATCGCGGCCAGGAGCGGCGCCAGCGGCCTGCCGAGGCGGGCCGCCCGCAGCGCCAGGGCGAAGCGGGCGTTGTGCGGCAGCACATAGCCGAGCAGCGCCCGCATCAGGCGGTCGGACAGCGGCCGGCGGTAGGTCTGCGCGATATGGGCGCGGGCATGGTCGACGAGGTGCATGTAGTGCACGCCCGAGGGGCATGTGGTCATGCAGGCCAGGCACGACAGGCATCGGTCGATGTGCGTGACCACGTCGCGTGTGGCCGGGGCGTCGTGCTCCAGCATCTCTTTGATCAGGTAGATGCGCCCGCGCGGGCTGTCGAGTTCGTCGCCGAGCAGCACATAGGTCGGGCAGGTCGCGGTGCAGAACCCGCAATGCACGCAGGTGCGCAGGATTTTCTCCGACTCGGCGACATCCGGATCGGCCAATTGCGCGAGGCTGAAGGTGGTCTGCATGAGTCGAACTGTTACACCAGATGGCCGCGTTACACTCCCGCCCACATCCGCCCCGGATTGAGCACGCCCTTGGGATCAAAGCCCTCCTTGACGCGCCGGGTCAATGCGGCGAGCCCGGCATCCTGCGGTTCGAACACGTCGACGGCCGCACGCAGCGCCGCCGGTGCACGGACGAGCGTGGCGTGACCGCCGTGCGCGGCGAGCGCGCGACGCACCTTGGCGGCGCCGCCGTCATCGGAAGCATCGAGCGCGAGCCAGACCAGCCCGCCCGCCCAGTCGTAGAGCGCCTGCGCGTCCGCCTCGCCCACAATCGACGCGACCAAAGCGGCGCCACGGCTCGGCGCCGTGGAAATGCGCCAGAGCGATCGCGAATCGCCCTCGCCAGCCGCAAACGGCCTCACATCTCGAACCGCCAGCCACAGCGCGCGCGAGGCCGCTTCGCCCAGGGTCATGACCGGCCCAAACGGCCGCAGCAGCGTCGCGATGGCCTCCTGGCGGTGCGCCACCGAGGGCGCGACGCCCTCCAGCCGCAGCGCGGTGATTGCCGACGACGCCTCCGGGACGGCCTCCGACCGGCATAATTCCGGCGACATGCGCCGGCAGATGCGCCGCGCCCGAGACGTCGCACGACGACCCCATGGCGGCCGCCATCGCCTCGACCGCCCTCGCCGGATCGAGCCCGCGCACCAGCACGGTCGCCTCGGTCTCCGGACGCGGCAGCGTCTTGAGCGTGACGTCGGTCATGACCGCGAGCGTGCCCCAGGACCCCGCCAGCAGCTTGCACAGGTCGTAGCCGGTGACGTTCTTGACCACGCGCCCGCCCGACTTGAAGGTCTCGCCGCGGCCGGAGACCGCGGTCACCCCCAGGAAATGATCGCGCGCGGCGCCGGCCTTGAGCCGCCGCGGGCCGGACAGGTTCGCCGCCAGCGCGCCGCCGACGGTGCCACCGCCGGTGCCGCCGCCGAGGATCGCCCCGTAGTCCATGGGCTCGAACGCGAGCTGCTGTCCGCGGGAGGCGACCAGCGCTTCGATCTCCGCGATAGGCGTGCCGGCACGCGCCGACAGCACCAGTTCCTCGGGCTCGTAGAGCGTGACGCCGGTCAGGCCGGAGAGGTCGAGCGTGATATCGGTCTGCGCCGGGCGCCCGATCGCGCGCTTGGTGCCCTGCCCGACGATTTCCAGGGCCTTGCCTTGCGCCAGCGCCCATTGCACCGCCGCCTCGACGTCCTTGCCGTCGCGCGGCTTGAGCATATCGCTCATGGCAAGGCTGGCTTTCTTCCTTGTCCCCGCAATGCGGGGAGCAGGAGTGCCGCGGTCGGCGGGCAGTATCTGCGCATCGCCAGGCTATACCAGAGGTCGTGGATCATGACTCCCGCGTTCGGCTTGGCTCATAGGAACGGCCGGGCCGGATCGGGCGGGAGCCCGAGCTCGCTGCGGCCGAAATGCGCGTAGTTGATTTCGGTGCTGAGGGCGATGTGCGCGGACGCAAAGTGGATGTCGCGCCAGGCCCGCTGCAGCGGATGGGCGGCGGCAAAGCCCGCCGTCCCGCTCAGGGCGACGAGGGTGTCGACCGCCGCCATCGAGAGTTCGGACGCGCGCGCGAAATCGCGGATCGAGCGCGCCACCAACTGCGGCCAGGCCGCCGGCGGCGCGTCGACCGTTTCCAGCGTGCGCCGCAACAGCAGGTCGGCGGCGTCGAGATCGGCGGCGGCGCGCGCCATGCGCATCTGGGTGCTGGTCCGCTCGGCCGCCGGCGAGCCGTCGGGCCCGCGCCGCGTCTTGGTCCAGTCGCGGAACCGTTCGTAGGCGCCCTGGGCTGCGCCCAGCATCGGCGCCGCGAAGGTGAGCGGGGCGTAGAAATAGAACGGCGTGCGGTAGATCGCCGCCTCGTGGATCGCACCGCCCGCGCCCTTCCCCTGCCGCATATCGGCAAGGCGAAGCACCCGCGCGTCCGGCACGAACACGTTGTCGGTGACGATGGTCTTGCTGCCGGTGGCCCGCATGCCGGCGGTGAACCAGGTGTCGCGGATCTCGTAGTCGCTGCGCGGAATCGCGAACAGCATCGGGTCCGGCGGCGCCGCGCCGGCGACCGCGCCGCCGATCATCGCCCAGGCGCAATGATCGACGCCGCTGGCAAAGGCGGAGTTCTGCCCCGACACGCGGTAGCCGCCGTCCACGCGGGCGACCTGCGTCGTCGGCGCGATCGACGCGGCGATCGCGACGTCGGGACCGTTCGCCCACACCGCGCGCTGCGCCTCCTCGGGAAACTGCGCGATCATGTGGCAGTGGTGGGTGATCAGCGCCGCGCACCAGCCGTGCGAGGCGTCGGCTTTGCTGATCTCCAGGGTGGTCTCGTACCAGGTCTCCAAGCCGAGCCCGTAGCCGCCCAGGCGCGGCGGCATCAGGATGCGGGCGAGACCGCCGTCGAGCATGTCGCGAACCGATTCCGGGGGAATCCGCCGCGCCTCCTCGGCCGCCTCGGCCCGGGCGGCGAAGCGCGCAGCCATGGCGCGCACCCGGCCGGCGATCTCTTGCTGCAGCGTGCTTTGCGCGGGCGCCGGGGAGGCCGGCATCGGGTGCTCCTGTGATTTGGTCGCGGGGACTGCTGGCAGGCTCAGGCGTGGGTCGGCTCGCTCGGCGCCACACTTACCGGTTTCCGCGCGGCTGAAAAGACCGGCATGATCTCGCGCGCGAAGCGCCGCAACTGCTCCGCCCCGCCGGCCACCGTCAGCAGGACGTACTCGGCCCCTGCCCTGTGCAGGGCTTCGAGCTGCGCGCAGATGTCGTCGGGCGGGCCGTAAAGCGCGTTCTCCTCCGTGCCGCCGGCCCGGTCCGCATAGGCGAGCACGTGCGAGCCGGTCTTGCCGTCGGGCGAGCGCGAGACGTCCACGGTGCGCCGGGTGTACACCGCCTGGCGGGCGAGCGCCGCCTGCGCGTCGGCGCGATCTTTCGCGACGTAGAGCTGGCGCGCGACCACGACCTGCATGGGATCGAAGCGGTGGCCGTGCGCCTGGCGTTCGGCGCGGTAGAGCGCGATGCGCTCGCCGATCTGCTGCGGGCGAGGCATACTGGTCGAGAATGAGGTTGAAGCCGCGCGCGGCGGCCTTGCGGATGGACGCCGCGCTGGCGGCCGCGACCCAGAACGGCGGATGTGGCCGCTGCGCCGGCGGCGGCTCGACCACGATGTGCTCGAAGCGCCAGAAGCGGCCGCGATGGGAAAAGCGCTCTCGCGACGCCCAGGCGCGGGTGATGACCTCGACCGCCTCCTCGAACCGCGCCTCGGCCTCCTCCTGCGGAATCTGGAAGCCGGCGAACTCGTTGTGGCGGTAGCCCTTGCCGATGCCGAAATCGAGCCGCCCGCCGGACACGAGGTCGAGCGTCGCCGCCTGTTCGGCCAGCAGCACCGGATTGTGCCAGGGCAGCACGATCACCGCGGAGCCGACGCGCAGCGTGGTGGTGCGCATCGCCAGGCACGTGAGCAGCATCAAGGTGGCGGAGACCTGGTTCCAGCCGGTGAAATGATGCTCGACCAGGAAGCTCGAATGAAACCCGAGCGCCTCGGCCTCGACGTTGAAATCGAGATAGTCGCGAAAGCCCTGCCCCGTTTCCGGCGGCAGATCGTTGCTGTTGGCTTGCGCCGAGCAGAACAGGCCAAATTGCATGGGCTGGAACCGCGGAAGATGAAGCTCTCCCAAACGTAAGCACGCGCTTGGGCGTGGTGCAACGATGCGGATCGTAGCCCGGATTTCGTTTTCGCGCGTCTGCGGCGCGCGAAAAACTTCATCCGGGCTGCACTACTTGCCCGCGACCAGCGGTATGCGAACGGCAACCTCGACGCCGCCGGAGCGCGACGATTGCGTCAGCGCGGCATCCAGTTGCTGTGCAAGCGCAGCGACCAGCCGCGATCCAAGGCTCCGGCTTGTCGCCGGATCGAAATCGGCCGGCAGGCCGACGCCTTCGTCACGGACGGTTACGACGGCGTCGTCTCGGTCCTGAACGAGACTCACCCAGATCGATCCCCCCGAGCCGTCGGGATAGGCGTACTTGGTGGCATTGGTGGCGAACTCATTGACGATCAGGAGAGGATTGCCCGGTCGGCGGCGAAGCCAATTGCCCGCGGCGCATCGAAGTGAAGTTTGCAGGGCGTTGCCGCGATCTCCAGGTCCCGGAGCACGTCCTGCAGGTACAGGCACAAATCGATTTGCTCATTGTCCACGTCGTAGGCGAGACGCTCGTAGGCATGCCCGATGGTGGAGACTTCGGGCGGAAGCCTCGGTCAGGCGCGCCCTGAGTTCGGGATCGCCGGCCACCTTGCCTGCAGCTGAAGCATGCTGATCACGACCTGCAGGCTGTTCTTGACGCGATGATTGATCTCCTTGAGCAGCACCTGTTGACGGTCGAGCGCCGCCTTCAGGTCGCGCTCATGGCGCTGCCGCTCGATCGACATGCCGAGAATGTTCGCCGCCCCTTGCAGAAATGCGAGGTCATGCTCGCCGAACTCGCCCTCGGACCGGCTGTCCACTTCCAGCACTCCGAACGGGGCGCCGTCGCCCTGGAGAATGACATTCATCGCGCGACGGATGCCGTGCTGGACCAGCAGCTCGGGGGTGCGGAACCGCTCTTCGTTTTCGAGGTGATTTGAGATCACCGGCTTACCGGTGTGCAATGCGTACCCACCAGGGGAGGCCAGATCGGCTCCCACGCTCGCCGAACCGACGATGCCGGGACCCCAGCCAACCCCGGCGCGGACGAGCAGCCGGTTCTCGGCCGGGATGTACTCCAGCACTTTGCAGTAGTCCGCCTCCAGCCCTTCGGCGGTAAACCGCGCGGTGCTGTCCAGCAATTCGATGAACGGCGTTCCTTGCAAGGCGAGAACGCCCAGTTTCGCGAGAATCTCCTGCTGGCGGATACGGAGATGGAGAGAGCGCTCGGTCAAGTCGGAGGTTTTGCCAGGCTGGGAACTTTCCTCGACAATCGGCTCGCCGCAATCGGATGGAGCGCTCATGTCAAGCTGGGTAGCATGTTTTCCATGCGGCTGGGTCCAGCTTGGCGGCCAAAATGCCGGCTAGAACCGCGGGATATCCGGGAACGCAACCTTGCCGGCATGCACGTGCATGCGGCCCAATTCGGCGCAGCGGTGGAGCGTCGGAAACACCTTGCCGGGATTGAGCAGGCCCTTGGCGTCGAATGCGCACTTGAGCCGCTGCTGCTGGTTGAGGTCGGTCTCGGTGAACATCACGCCCATCAGGTCGCGCTTCTCCACGCCCACGCCGTGCTCGCCGGTCAGCACGCCGCCGACCTCGACGCAGAGCTTGAGAATCTCCCGGCCGAAGGCCTCCGCGCGATCCAGTTCGCCCGGGTTGTTGGCGTCGTAGAGAATGAGCGGATGCAGGTTGCCGTCGCCGGCATGGAACACATTGGCGACGCGCAACCGGTATTCCTGCGACAGCTCGCGCATGCGGGCGAGCATGAACGGCAGCTTGGCGCGCGGAATGGTGCCGTCCATGCAGAAATAGTCGGGCGAGATGCGCCCGACCGCCGGGAACGCCGCCTTGCGCCCGGCCCAGAACAGCAGCCGCTCCTCCTCCGAGGTCGACACCTTGCAGCTCACCGCGCGGCAACCGTTGGCGATCGCCTCGATGCGCGCGACGAGATGGTCGACCTCGGCGAGCGGGCCGTCGAGCTCGACGATCAGCAGCGCCTCGACCTCGAGCGGATAGCCGGCGTGCACGAATTCCTCGACGGCATGGATCGCGGGCTTGTCCATCATCTCCATGCCGCCCGGGATGATGCCGGCGCCGATGATGGTGCTCACGCACTCGCCGGCGTCTTCCGAGGAGGCGAAGCCGATCAGCGCCGCGCGCGCGGCTTCCGGCTTCTTGAGGATGCGCACGGTGATCTCGGTGACCACGCCGAGCAGCCCCTCCGAGCCGGTGACGACGCCGATGAGATCGTAGCCGCCGGCGTCGAGGTGCTTGCCGCCCAACCGCACGACCTCGCCGGTCATCAGCACCAGTTCGCAGCCGGTGAGGTTGTTGGTGGTCATGCCATACTTGAGGCAATGCACGCCGCCGGAATTCTCCGCCACGTTGCCGCCGATGGTGCAGGCGATCTGCGAGGAGGGATCGGGCGCGTAGTAGAAGCCCATGTGCTCGACCGCCTGCGTGACCGCGAGGTTGGTGACGCCGGGCTCCGCCACCACCACGCGATTGGCGTAGTCGATCTCGCGGATGCGGTTGAACTTGGCCATGCCGAGCAGCACGCCGTCGGCGAGCGGCAGCGCGCCGCCCGAGAGCGAGGTGCCCGCCCCGCGCGGCACCACCTTGATGCCTTCGGCGTGGCAGTAGGCCAGCACGCGGGCGACCTGTTCGGTGGTCTCCGGCAGCACCACTACCATGGGCAATTGCCGGTAGGCGGTGAGCCCGTCGGTCTCGTAGGGCCGCATTTCGCGCTCGGCCGCGATCACGCCCTCGCCCGGCACGATGGCGGAGAGCGCAGCGACGATGCGCTCGCGGCGGGCGAGCACCGCCGCATCGGGCAAAGGCATGGTCACCGACAAAGGCGGCTCCCGGGCTGGACCGGCGGGCGCCGGCCGAGCCAGCTTATAGCTTGAAAGACCGGCGTAAACCGCAGTCCGGCGACAAAAACCGCGCCGCGCGGCCGGGCGGCGGCGAAATCCGGCAATCGGCCGTTGACACCTTGCGCGGTTGCCGCCATTCGAAGCGAACGCATTCCGCCGCCCATGGGGCGCGACGCGGCGGTCATGGCGGCATGGATTGCGAGGAGGAGATACGATGCGAATATTGGCCATGGCGGCGGTGTTGCTGGCGGCGTTGGCGGGAGCAGGCTCGGCGCAGGACCTCGGCGCGGGCGAGGCGTCGTTCCGCAAATGCCAGCCCTGCCACGACGTCGGGCCGAACGCCAAGGTCAAGCTCGGCCCTCCGCTCAACGGTCTCGACGGCCGCAAGGCCGGCACCTACGAGGGCTTCAACTATTCCGACGCCAACAAGAATTCCGGCATCGTCTGGTCCGAGGAAACGTTCAAGGACTACATCCAGAATCCGATGCAGAAGATGAAGGGAACGCGCATGGCTTTCGTGGGCATCCGCAACGAAAAGGAAATCGCGGACCTGTGGGCCTACCTCAAGCAATTCGCCGCGGACGGCTCCAAGAAGTGACAGCCGCTCCCGTCACGCGGTGCCGGCCGCAGCGGCGGCCGCCAGGCAGGTCAAGGAGCATGGGCCATGATCAAGGATGTCGTCGTCAACCTGTCGGGCCGTGAGCCGCAGGACTTCGCGGCCGATTACGCCGTCTCGGTCGCCAAGACCGTGGGCGCGCACGTCACCGGCCTCGCCTTCGTATTCGAGCCGATCATTCCCGATACCCCGTTCGGCGGCGGGATTCCGGTCGACCTGATCGAGATTCAACGCCGCGAAAGCGCCAAGGCGGCCAACGCCGCGGTCAGCCGCTTCGAGACCGCCGCAAAGGCGGCCGGCGTGTCGGCCGAGACCCGCACGCTCGACGCCACCTTCGGCAGCGCCGCCACGCTGTTCGCGCAGATCGCGCGGCGCTTCGACCTCGCGGTAGTCGGCCAGGGCCGCCGCGAGACCGGGCCGGCCGAGGACCTGCTGATCGAGGGCGCGCTGTTCGGTTCCGGCCGGCCGATGATCGTCGTGCCCTTCATCCAGAAGGGAGCGTTCAAGCTCGAGCGCGTGCTGGCGTGCTGGGACGGCGGCCGCACCGCCGCGCGCGCGATTGGCGACGCCATGCCCGTCCTGGAGCGCGCGGGCTCCGTCGATCTCGTCATCGTCACCGAGCACGGCAAGAACGACGACATCACCGGCGCCAACATGGCCGAGCACCTGACGCGGCACGGCGTCAAGGTCGAGGTCAGGCGCATCGCCAAGGGCGACATCGACGTGCAGGACGCGATCCTGTCCTATGCCGCCGACCGCGACGCGGATCTCATCGTGATGGGCGGCTACGGCCATTCGCGCCTGCGCGAATTCATCCTGGGCGGCGTCACGCGCGGCATCCTGACATCGATGACGGTGCCGGTGCTGATGTCGCACTGAGAGCGGACCGGCGCACGAGCTGCGCGGCCTGTCGCGGATCGGGCGCGGCAATCGGCGCCATTGTTGCGCATTGCAACAACGCGGGATGATCGGCTGCAACCAAAAGCGCGGCTACGAGTTGATACGCACGGTTTTCCGCCGTCCGAAGAAATAGCCAGTCCTTTCAATGTGCTTTGCCAAGAGACCCCGCCTGGAGCGCCTGCATGGCCGATGCCTTCACGATCGGGATCGAAGAGGAATATTTTTTGGTCGACGCGCAGACCAAGCTGGTCGCCGCCGACGTGCCGCAATCGTTCTTCGAAGCCGCCAAGGCGGCGACCGCCGGCCGCATCTCGCCGGAATTCCTGCAGCCGCAGATCGAGGTGATCTCCTCGCCGCACACCGCGATGGCGGACGCCCGCGCCGAGCTGCGGCATCTGCGGCGCACCGTGGCAGCGGTCGCGGCCGAGCACGGCCTTGCCATTCTGGCCTCCGGCACGCACCCGACCGCGCTCTGGCGCAAGGCGCTGCAGACCAACAAGGAACGCTACGACACGGTGATGCACGACCTGCAGATGATCGGCCAGCGCGACCTGCTGTGCGGCATGCATGTGCACGTGGAACTGCCCGATCCCGACGCGCGGATCGACGTCATGCGCCGGATGCTGCCGTACCTGCCGCTGTTTCTCGCGCTCTCGACCTCCTCGCCGTTCTGGCAGTCGCGGCCGACCGGGCTGAAGGGCTACCGGCTCGCCGCCTATGACGAGCTGCCGCGCACCGGGGTGCCCGAGCTGTTCCGCACCAAGGAGGAGTTCGACGCCTACGTGGCGGCCCTGGTGCGTGCCGGCGTGATGGAGGATTCGAGCTTCATCTGGTGGGCGATCCGGCCTTCGCTCAACAACCCGACGCTGGAGTTGCGCGCGCCCGATTCCTGCACGCTGGTCGAGGATTCGATCGCGATCGCCGCGCTCTACCGGGTGGTCACGCGCCATCTGTTCTGCCATCGCGGGCACAACGCCGACGTCGACGCGGTCAAGCGCGCCATCGTGGTCGAGAACAAGTGGCGCGCGCAACGCTACGGCGTGCATGGCACGTTCGTCACCGAGCGAGGGCGCCATGACGGTCGCCGACATGCTCGACCGCACGATCGAGACCATGGCGGCGGACGCGCAGGCGCTCGGCTGCACCGACGAGCTGCGGCGCTGCCGGGCCATCGTCGGCGGCGGCACCTCGGCCGACGCGCAGCTTGCGGTGTTCGAGGCGCACAAGAGCTGCCAGAGCCGCGACGCCGCGCTGCGGGCGGTCTCCGACTGGATCGCGGCTGCGACGTTGCAGTGATTCACCGCGGAGCAGTAGGGTGGGCAAAGGCGCCATCCGGATCGGCCCTTCGCGCCGTCCGGGCGCAGGCTCCGGCGCCGTGCCTACGCTGTCGAAGGGAGTGAATTGCGCGGTGTTTCAGCGTGGGCTTCGCTTCGCTCAGCCACCCTACGATGCCGGCTTGGGCACCACGGTCTGCACCACCAGCCCGCGGGCGCGGGCGTCGACCACGCCGAGCGCGCGCAGTGCAAACAGCGTGAGCGCCTGCACCCGTGCGTGCGCCTTGACCGGATCGTCGCTCGCGGCAGGCGCCAGCGGGCCGACCAGCCCGTCGACCAGCGCACCGACGAGCGCGGCTGCGGCAAGCGCCGCGTCCTGGTCGGGCAGGTGGGCGCCCGCGAGCGCGGTACGGATCAGCCGTTCGAACTCGCCCGCGAGCGCCTTGCGATAGGACGCGCGCGCAGCGTCGATCTCGGGCTCGACCGGCTCGGCGATCAGCGCGAACGCAAGCCGGCGGCGCGCGAGCGCGCGCGTCGCGAAGGTCGCGAGCGCGGCCGCGAGCGCCGAGAGCGGACCCGGCGCCGCCGCGGCGGCGGCGCGCAGCGCGGCGATCTCGCGCTCCGACATGGCCGCGACCAGCGCGGCGACCAGCTCGGTCTTGGCGGGGAAATAGCGGTAGACGGTGCCGGCGGCGATGCCGGCGCGGGCGGCGACCGGCGCGATCTGAACCGCGGTCATGCCCCCCTCGCCCGCAAGCTCGCAGGCCGCGGCGAGGATGGCCTCGTGGCGGGCGGCGAGCTTGCGCACGACGTTGTCGGTGTGCCGGTAGGGCATGGCGAATCCGGGCCTCGCCATAGAACTGAACCACGATTCATGCCGATTTGATAGGGCCGCGGACCGCGCGTTAGTGTAAGCAGTCCGCCTCGGAGACGACCATGAACGCCATCGGATTCACCGCCGCCAGGTCCACCACCCCCGAAATCGCCCCGGAGGAATGGCAGCAGCGCATCAATCTCGCCGCCTGCTACCGTTTGGTCGAGTATTTCGGCTGGACGGACCTCATCTACACGCACATTTCGGCGCGCGTACCGGGCGAGCCCGGGCATTTTCTGCTCAACCGCTTCGGCCTGCTGTTTCACGAGGTCACCGCGTCCAACCTGATCAAGGTCGACCTCGACGGCAACGTGATCGACGATCCTGCCGCGCCGATTCACAAGGCGGGCTTCGTCATCCACAGCGCCATCCATGGCGGGCGCGAGGACGTTGACTGCGTCATCCACACCCATTCCAAGGCCGGCGTCGCGGTCGCGGCGCAGAAGGACGGGCTGCTGCCGCTCAGCCAGCACGCGCAACTGTTCTACGGGCGCGTGAGCTATCACGACTACGAGGGCCTCGCGATCGACGTCGACGAGCGCACGCGGCTGGTGCGCGACCTCGGACGGCAATGCCGTGATGATCCTGCGCAATCACGGGCTGCTGGCGGTCGGCCCGTCGATCCCGCTGGCGTTCTCCAACCTGTTCAATCTGCAATTCGCCTGCGAGACCCAGGTCATGGCGATGGCGGGCAACGCCGCGCTCAACATCCCGCCGCCGGCAGTGTCGGAGCACACCGCCAAGCTCGCCGCCGCTCCCGACGCGCCGTTCGGCACCGAGTGGGCGGGGCTGCTGCGCATGGTCGAGCGCCGGGATCCGACGTTCCGGACCTAGCCGCTTCCGTCATTCCGGCCGAGCGAACGAAGCGAGCGAGAGCCGGAATCCATAACCACGAAATCGCGGGACCGCAGCGCAATACCAACGGCATTAAAGGCTGACCGATCCCCACGTCATGCCCGGCCTTGTGCCGGGCATCCACGTCTTTTTTCGTTGAACCAAAACAAGACGTGGATGGCCGCGACAGGCGCGGCCCTGACGAACGCATGCGCGCGCTGCTACTTGATGTTCGCCTCCTGCGCGACGCGGGCGTAGTCGTCGAGCAGCCCGTGCAGGATGCCGGTGAAGTCCGCGCCGCACTTGCCGCCGGGAACAGGCCGACCTGGGAAAGCCTGGGCTTCACCTCGGGCGCCTGCATGCCGGCGGTGAACCAGCCGGTGAGCTGCGCGAGCGCATTGGCCGGCGTCTTCGCCGGCGCCACGATGCCGTAGAAGATGTCGGCCTCGTATTTGCCAAGGCCGGCCTCGGCGAAGGTCGGCACGTCCGGCAAGGCCTCGGAGCGGGCGGCCGAGGATGTGAGCAGCCCGCGCAAGGTGCCGGATTTGAGCTGCGACACCACCGTCGGATAATCGGCGAACACCGCCGTCACGTGACCGCCCATGAGCGCGTTGATCGAGGGCGCGGTGCCGCCAAAGGGCACGTAGGTCATGTTGATGTTGGCCGCGCGCTTGAGCACCTCGAAGGCAAAGTGCAGCGAGGACGCCGGCCCTCCGCTCGCCAATGACAATTCGCCCGGCTTGGCGCGCGCCGCCGCGATCAGGTCGGCGATCGTGCGGTAGGGCGAATCGGCCTTGACCACCAGCACCATCGGCGTCACCGCGAGCTGGCAGACCGGCTCGAAGCTCTTGAACGGATCGTAGTTGCCGCGCTTCAGGGCGGGATTGACCACGAACGAATTCGCCACCAGCAGCACGGTGTCGCCGTCCGGCGCCGCGCGCGCGGCGGCCTCGGTGCCGATGACGGTGCCGCCGCCCGGGCGGTTCTCGACCACCACCGTCGGCGCCCTGCGCGCGGCCGATCTGTTCGGCCATCAGGCGCGAGAGAATGTCGGGGCCGCTCGCCGGCGTATAGGGCACGACGATCTTGAGCGAGCGCTGCGCCTGCGCGAAGGCGCCGCCGTGGGCGGACAGCGCGAGCAGGACCGCCGAGATGAGCGCGGTAACCAGCCGGATCGAACGGTACGTTCTCATGGACGCTCCCCAGAGCTTGTTTGTTCGTCTAGACCGACAACCGTACGCCAACGCGGCCCGGCAGGGAATTGGCGATAGCGTCGCGCGCCCGCCGCCGGGCGCAGCGTCATCCGCCGCGCTCGGCCATGGCCTTCGCTCGCGTCGCGGAGAGCGACATCGCCGGCGTGAGCGCCTCGGGATCGACCTTGAGGTGGATGATGGCGGGCTTGCCCGAGTTCTGCGCCGCCTCGAAGGCGGCCGGGAAATCCGCGGTCTTCTCCACCGTCACGCCGAAGCCGCCGAAGGCGCGCGCATAGGCGGCGAAATCCGGATTCTTGCAAGCGCGGTCGCCACCACGCGGCCGGGATAGTGACGCTCCTGGTGCATGCGGATGGTGCCGTACATGCCGTTGTCGACCAGCACGATGATCACCGGCAGGTCGTACTGCACGGCGGTGGCGAATTCCTGCCCGGTCATCAGGAAATCGCCGTCGCCGGTGAAGCAGACGACGGTGCGCTCGGGCGCAAGGCGCTTCATGCCGATCGCCGCCGGCACGCCGTAGCCCATGGAGCCCGCGATCGGCGCAAGCTGCGTGCCGTAGCGGCGGTAGCGCGCAGTAGCGATGCACCCAGACCGAGAAGTTGCCGGCGCCGTTGGTGATGACCGCGTCGGCGGGCAGCTTGTCGCGCAGGCCCGCGATGATCTCGCCGAGATTGACCGCGCCGGGCACCTGCGTCGGCTTGTCGGTCCAGGCGAGGAAGTCGGCGTGCGCGACCGGCGTCTCGTCGCGCCAGCGCAGATCGTTCGGCGGCTGCAGGCCCTCGAGCGCGGCGGCGAACGCGGTGGGCGAAGCATTGATCGCAAGCTGCGGGCGATAGACGCGGCCGAGCTCCTCCGCGCCCGGATGGACATGCACGAAGGTCTGCCGCGGCCCCGGAATGTCGAGCAGCGTGTAGCCCTGCGAGGGCATCTCGCCGAGCCGCCCGCCGACCAGGACGATGAGGTCGGCGCCCTTCACCCGCGCGAGCAGCTTCGGGTTGGGGCCGATGCCGAGGTCGCCGGCGTAGCAGGGGTGGTCCGGATCGAACAGATGCGCGCGGCGGAACGTGGTGGCGACCGGCAGCGCAAAGCGCTCGGCGAAGCGCTGCACCGCCGCGCAGGCGGCGCTCGACCAGCGGCTGCCGCCGAGCAGCACGATCGGGCGCTCGGCCGCCCAGATCATCTTCTGCAGCCGGCTCATGTCGGTCGCGCCCGGCCAGGTCTCGACCGGCTCGAACGGCGGCGCATCGGCGCACGCCGACGCGCTCGACCAGCATGTCCTCCGGCAGCGCCATCACCACCGGGCCGGGCCGGCCGCTGGTGGCGGTATAGAACGCGCGCGAGACCAGTTCGGGAATGCGCGCGGGATCGTCGATTTCGGTCGCCCATTTGGCGATCGAGCCGAACACCGCGCGGTAGTCGAGCTCCTGGAACGCCTCGCGCTCGCGCATGTCGCGCGCCGACCTGGCCGACGAACAGGATCATCGGCGTGGAATCCTGGCGCGCGATGTGCAGGCCGGCCGACGCATTGGTGGCGCCCGGCCCGCGCGTGACGAAGCAGATGCCGGGCCGGCCGGTCGCCTTGCCGACCGCTTCCGCCATCATGGCGGCGCCGCCCTCGTGCCGGCACACGGTGATGGCGATGTCGCGGTCGTGGAAGGCGTCGAGCGCCGCGATGATAGCTCTCGCCCGGCACGCAGAACATGTGGCGCACGCCGTGGATCGACAAGCTGGTCGACCAGCACTTCGCCGCCGGTCCGGGTGCCGTCATTGGCGCGCATGCGTTTGGTTTCCTGTTGTTAGGTGCGCATTGAGCTTAAGCCCGAATGCGATCCCCCGCGCAAGCATATGGACGTCAACTCCGGGGCCTCCCACTCGGTGTCATCGCCCGCGCAAGCGGGCGATCCAGTATTCGAGAGCGCCAGGCGACTTGGATTTCGCCGATACCCGAGAGCTTGGTTACTGGATGCCCGCTTGCGCGGGCATGACATCGGAGAGGATGGCGCGGGAAGGAACGGAGATCGCAACGGTCACCGTTTGAGCGGGGCGAAGGAGGCCGGCACCATCAGGCTGGTGCGCTGGTCGACGATGTAGCCGTTCTCGGCATTCTTCTGCACGTAGGTCTTCCACTCCGGTTCCTTCGACATGGCGGCGCGCCGCTCGGCGCGGTCGCCGGCATTCTCGAACCCCCACAGATGAACGAGCGTATTGAGCTCTCCGCTCTCGGCGACCAGATAGGCGATCGGCTCGCCGCAGTATTTGCGCTGGGTGGGAAATCCGTGCTTCTCGTAGACTTCGAGCTGGGCGGCGGTCATGCCGGGCTTGATCCGATAGGTGCGAACATCGACGAGCACGCTGTCCTCCATGGCTAAAGTTGCCGGCGAACTCTTTCGGCCCGATGCGCCGCGGTCAATAGCCGCGACGCGATATCGCAACAGCGGACAGGCCGCGCTGCCTCAGGTCGCCGATTCGACCGAGGCGACCTGGAAGGTGTGCATTTCGCCGTCCTCGTCGCGCATCGACACATATTCGCCGGGCGGAAGCGGTGGTCGCCGAAGCGGTAGCCGGCCTCGTCGTCGTCTTCGGCGGTCTCGTCGTAATCGAACACCCAGCGCGCGTGCTCGGCTCCGCCCGGCTTGTGCACCAGGCGGCCGACCTCCTCGTCGTCGCCCCAGAACCGGCGCACGCCGCAGTGCTCGCGGTACTTGCCGCCACAGCTCGGCATCGATGCGCCCCTCGGCATCGAGCGGGGCGACGAACTCGTAGCCGTGCCGCGCCGAGCCCGTCGGGAATTCCTTCGAGCGCGCGAGATTGAGCCGGATGCGCTTGAGCACATGCGGCAGCTGGGTCATGACGGCCTCCTTGGGCGTTCAAGCAAACCGGCACAATGAACGGATTGGGCCGCTCAACATTGACATGGCGCAAGACCCGGTCAACAGCATGGCGGGCCGCGGCCACGAGACAAGAATGATCGACCCAGACCAGGAAGCGGTCTTCGCGCTGCTCGCCGACCCCGCGACCCACGCCGGCGCGGCGGTCAAGCGCATCGACACCCATGCCGCCGTCGGTGTTCCTGGCCGGCGAGCGCGTGCTGAAGGTCAAGCGCGCGGTGCGCTTTCCGTTCCTCGACTATTCGACGCTCGAGAAGCGCAAGGCCGCCTGCGAGGCCGAGCTCGCGGTCAACCGGCCGTTTGCGCCGGAAATCTATCGCGGCGTCGTGCCGATCACGCGCGAGGCCGGATGGCGCGCTCGCGCTCGGCGGCGACGGCGACGCCGGTGGAATGGGCGGTCGAGATGCGGCGCTTCGACGAGAACGCCACGCTCGACCATCTCGCCGATGCCGGCAAGATCGACGCCGCGCTCGCCGATGCGCTCGGCCGCGCGGTCGCGGCCGCGCATGCGGCGGCGCCCGCGGTCGAAGCCGCGCCGTGGATCGCGGCGCTCGCCGACTATATCGAGCAGAACGACGCGGCGTTCCGCGCCATGCCCGAGCTGTTTCCGCCCGGCGCGGTCGAGGCGCTGACCGAGCGCGAGCCGCGCCGCGCACGCGCGCATCCGCCCGCTCCTGCTCGAGCGCGGCGAGCGCGGCCTCATCCGCCGCGGCCATGGCGACCTGCATCTCGGCAACATCGCGCTGATCGACGGGCGGCCGGTGCTGTTCGACGCCATCGAGTTCGATCCGCTGATCGCCTCGGGCGACGTGCTCTACGATCTCGCCTTCCTGCTGATGGATCTCGTCGAGCGCGGCCTCGCGGACGCCGCCAACATCGTGTTCAACCGCTACCTGATCGAGACCGCGGCGCGCCGAGGACCTCGACGCGCTCGCCGCGCTGCCGCTGTTTCTGTCGGTGCGCGCGGCGATCCGCGCCAAGGTGACGGCGGCGCGGCTGGCGAGCATGCCGAGCCGGACGAGCAGGCCGCGATCGCGCAGAGCGCGCGCAACTATTTCGACTGCGCGCGGCGCTTCATCGCGCCAGCCGCCGCCCACGCTGATCGCGGTCGGCGGGCTCTCCGGCACCGGCAAGTCGGTGCTGGCGCGCGCGCTCGCCGCCGGAGATCGCGCCCGCGCCCGGCGCGGTGGTGCTGCGCTCCGACGTCGAGCGCAAGGCTGCTGTTCGGCAAGCGACGAGCACGAGACGCTGCCGCCGCGACGCCTACGCGCCGGCGGTGACGGCGCGCGTCTATGCCACTGCTCGCCGACAAGGCGCGCCGCGCCGTCGCGGCCGGCCATTCGGCCATCGTCGATGCGGTGTTCGCCGCGCCGCAGGAGCGCGCGGCCGTCGAGCAGTCGCGCCGCGGTTCTCGGCGTGCCGTTTCACGGCCTGTTCCTCACCGCCGATCTCGACTACCCGCCTCGCCCGCGTCGGCGCGCGCAGCGGCGACGCCTCCGACGCCGACGCCGCGGTGGCGCGCGCGCAGGAGAGCTACGATCTCGGCGGCCTCGACTGGACGCAGCGTCGATGCCTCCGGCACGCCCGGAGGAGACGCTCGCGCGCGCGCAGGCAGCGCTCGGGCTGAGCGCCGATGATGCCTTCGACCCCCGCAAGCTCGCCGTCGCGACCGCCGGCTTCTGCACCTTCGTCAACCTGTATTCGCCGCAGGCGCTGCTGCCGGCGCTGGCGCGCGAGTTCGGCGTCGGCGCCGCCGAGATCAGCACCATCATGACGGCGAGCGACGCTCGCGATCGCCCTGACCGCGCCGTTCACCGGCGCGATCGCCGACGTGCTCGGGCGCAAGCGCGTGATCGCCGCCGCGATGTTCGCCGTGGTGGTGCCGACGGTCGGGGCGGCGCTTGCGCCGCGACGTGCGAGGCGCTGATCGCCTGGCGCTTCGTGCAGGGCCTGCTGCTGCCGCCGATCTTCGCCGTCACGGTCGCCTATATCGGCGACGAATGGCCGGCGCGCGCAGGTCGCCGGCGTCGCCGGCATCTACATCGCGGGCTCGAGCATCGGCGGGTTCTGCCGGCCGCTTCGTCACCGGGCGTGCTCGCCGATCTCATCGGCTGGCGCGGCGGCTTTCTGACGCTCGCCGCGCTGTCGCTCGCGGGCGCGATCATGCGTCGCGCTCATGCTGCCGCGCGAGAAAGGCTTCGTGCGCTCGGAAGGGCTCGGCGCCTCGGCGCCGGCAGATGCTGCGGCATCTGAAGAATCCGCAGCTGCTTGCCACCTACGCGATCGGCTTCGGCGTGCTGTTCAACTTCATCGCGGTGTTCACCTATGTGAGCTTCCACCTCGCCGCGCCGCCCTACAATTTCTCCTCGTCGCTGCTGGGCGCGATCTTCGTGACCTATCTGGTCGGGCACCGTGATCTCGCCGATGACCGGCTGGGCGATGGCGCGGCTCGGCCGCCGGCCGTTCCTCCTGGCGGTACTGGCGGTGTGGATTTGCGGCGCGCTGCTGCTGCTGGCGCCGCCGGTGCGCGCGATCGTCGTCGGGCTCGTGCTGTGCGCGGCCTGCGGCATGCTCTGCCAGACCGATCTCGACCGGCTACGTCACGACCATCGCCAAGGACGGGCGCTCCTCCGCCGTCGGGCTCTACGTCACCTGCTTCTACGTCGGCGGCAGCATGGGCGCGTTCCTGCCGGGGCTCGCCTGGAACACCGGCGGCTGGGCCGCCTGCGTCGCCATGGTGGTTGCCGTGCTGGCAGTGATGGCGGCGATCGCCGCGCTCGCCTATCGCCGCGCGGCGGTCTAGGGTCCGTGAGGTGGTGCAGTTAAGACAAAAAAGGGGGGAACGAATGACGACGCCGACCAAAGAGCAGCTCGATTTCCTGCGCTCGATCGACACGCCGACGGTTTGCAACCTGGTCGAGATGGTCGCGCCCGAGCGGCGCGGCCACGGCTACACCGTCAAGCACCTGCATTGCCCGTTTCCCGACCTGCCGCCGATCGTGGGCTTCGCCAAGACCGTGACGTTCAGGGCCAAGGACAAGGTGCCGCTCGGCGAGGCCGGCTACATGCAGAAGCGGCTCGACTATCTCGATTACGTCGCGGCCGCGCCGCAGCCCGCGATCATGGTCATGCACGACCTCGACGGCGAGCACGCCGGCTTCGGCGCGTTCTGGGGCGAGGTGCAGTCGAACATCCACAAGGCGCTGGGCGCGCTCGGCGTGGTCACGGACGGCAGCATCCGGGACATCCCGATGATCGCGCCGGGCTTCCAGATGCTGGCGGCCATGATCGTGCCGTCGCATGCCTATGTGCACGTGGTCGACTACGGCATCGACGTGACGGTCGCCGGCATGGCGGCCAAGAGCGGCGACCTGATCCACGCCGACCGCCACGGCGCCATCGTGGTGCCCGCCCGACAAGATCGACGCCATGAAGGCCGCCAACGACAAGCTCGCCGCGACCGAAGCGCGCATCATCGCGGCCGCCAAATCGGGCGGCGGCGTCGCGGCCATCAAGGCGGCGATGAAGGGGTAATTCGGGCCGCGGCCTCGACCGGCGCGATCAATCCACGCCGATCGGCGCGCTCGCCCGTGCCGCCGTGCTCGTCACCGCGCGCCCAGCATCGCGCCGATGCTCGAAGGCTGACTTCGACGGAGACCGGACGGTCAGCGGATATGCCTTCAACCACCTCCGGCGCAAATACCCCGTCGTCAGATAGAACCGAACCCAGCTGCGAATTTCGGCGCGGCGGTCGAAGAAGCGCTTTCGCAACGAACGGTCGGCATGACCGATTTCATTTCAGGCCTCGCGCATTCCCGCGGGATCGATCGTGCTCTCCGAATGGACCACGGGCGGATGAATTCTGCCAGCGCCGGGCAGACCTCGACCACCAGCAGCCGCGGAACATAGGCGTGGCCGTACATCGCATAGTCGACCGTCACGCGGGCCGGCACGAGCGAAGCGGCAGCCTTGGCCGCGCCCGCGCGCGTGACGATCTGCGCAAAGGCGCCGCCGTGCGATCGGAAAGGAACGAACAGCTCGATATTGCCGACGGACGCGAAAGGAAGGCCAAAGACTGCGCGATCGTGCTGCAGGCGCATGACGTCGAAGGCGGGCAGACCGCGCAACGTCCTCTCGTTCAGAATGAGCTGCACGCCCGGCGACAGGACGGCGTCGTCCTCAGGATACAGACGAAATCGTCGTTGCCGCGCGCGACCTTGCGCAGAACCGCGCGGAAGCTCGCCAGGCACGCAAGCTCGGCCGGCAGGAATCCCATGCCGCCGCGATAGGCGCTCCGGCGGACTCGCAAATTCGCGATATCGCGCGTCGTCATGGCTTGCGCGTCCACGGCATCGAAAAAGGTGAAGGGTATGCCGAGCGAAGCGAGGTGCCGCGCAATCGCCGCCCGCCGCTCGACCGAACGCGCCAGGCTGATCACAACAACCGGTATCAAAGCGCTCACCACGCGATACCTCGAAGGCGTCGGCTTACAGGACAAGTTTGTGTATCCGGTGCCAGTAATATTGTACAGGTGCCCTGTCGCTCCGGCAGCAAGCCTGCAAGTTCTTGTCACGTCTCATGGTGGCCGACACCATCGCACGGACAAGCGCCATTCCAGATATCCGCTGAAATCGAACCCGAATGTTCTGCAAATGACCCCTGCCCGCAGCCGCCAAAGGCATCGAGGCGAGACCAACCCGGCCCTGAGCACCCGCCGGCTCAAGCTCGGGACCTTTCAGACCAATCTCGACAGCGGCTGCATCATGTCGGACCTGGAGGGCAAGCTCGACATCACCTGGCCCAACACGGTGACGCTCGCGCGGCTCGCCGAGGAGATGGAATTCGAGGCGCTGGTGCCGGTCGCGCGCTGGCACGGGTTCGGCGGCGCCACCAATCCGCAGGGCCCGGGCTTCGAGGCCTATACCTGGGCAGCCGGCATCGCCGCTTCGACCGCGACGCCCGGCGTGTTCGCGACCTCGCATATCTCGCTCAATCATCCGATCCTCGCCGCCAAGCAATCGGCGGTGATCGATCATATTTCGAACGGGCGCTACACGCTCAACATCGTCACCGGCTGGAACCAGCCGGAGATCGACATGTTCGGCACGCCGCTGATGACGCACGAGGGCCGCTATGCCTGCGCCGAGGAGTGGCTGACAATCGTCAAGCGGCTGTGGACCGAGGATGAAAGCTTCGACCACGAGGGCCGCTTCTACAAGATCGCCAAGGGCTACCTCGCGCCCAAGCCGATCCAGTATCCGCACCCGGCGGTGATGAACGCGGGTGCTTCCGAGCGCGGCCGGCATTTTGCGACCAAGTATTCCGACCTGGTGTTCACCGTGATCCGCACCGGCGGTCTCGACGATATCAAGGCGCACGTCGAGGCCTATCACAAACTCGCGCGCGAAGAGTACGGCCGCGAGGTGCGGGTCTGGACGGTCGCCAACATCGTGCAGGGCGAGACCGAGCAGGAGGCGCGCGATTTCTACCGCTACTACGTGCACGAGAAGGGCGACTGGCAGGCCGCCCGGAACATGCTCGATACGTTCGCGCTCGAGATCAACGCCCGCAACATTCCGCCCGAGCGGCTCAAGGGCTTCCTGGAGGCATTCCTCGCCGGCTGGGGCGGCTTCCCGCTGATCGGCACCAAGGAGCAGATCGTCGACGGCCTGCGCAACCTCTCACACGCCGGGCTCGACGGCGTGCTGCTGGCCTGGCCGCGCTTCGAAGCCGGCATGCGCGAGTTTCGCGACGTGACCTATCCGCTGCTGCGGCAGGCCGGCTTGCGGGATTTCAGATAGCGCCGATGCGGCGCGCATCACAAATTGCTATGATCGCGGCCGCAAGATACGCGGAGATCGCGCGCGCCGTGGAGTATGCGCAAGATGGTGACTTTGGTCTCGGTCGCGCGAACGATGATGACATAACGGCCGATCGGTATCGTCCGAACGTTCGTTCCAAATTCAGGCCGCGGTTGCGCTCCCTTTGGAAAGCGCTCCAATAAATCGATACGTCGTAGCACGTTTGCGCGAAAACGCTCGGCGGCGCTCGGGTCCTCAGCCGCAATGCGGTCGTCGATCTCGTCGAGATCCCGCCAAGCACGCCGACGGAATACAACGATCGGCATTTCAGGGCAGGCGCGGCGTGGCCTTGGCCTTCAGTCTGCGCGCGATTTCTTCCAGCGGAATTTCGCCGCCCTCGGCATCCGAGTCCGCGATCATGCGCCGGACTGCCGCGGCATCCACGTCGTCCCATCGCATCGCGGCGTCTTCCAGCAGCATCAGCGCCGCGGTCACGGCAGCCTCAGCGTCGGGATAGTGGCCCTCCGCTATCTGCCGCTCGATCATTCGTGCGGCCTCGTCCTTGAGCGTGATTTTGATGGTCATGCGCCGACCTCGTTGCTGCGTCATCATAGCAGCATCGGCAGTTTCATTCCATGCGCAGCGAGGCCAACCAGGGATCAGGCAGTGTCAGCCTCCCGGCAGTTTCCGCTCACTGGCTGTCGAGGTACGACACCTGCTTGATCACCGGCTTGGTATCGGCCGATTGCAGCACGAAGCCGTCGGCGCGCCCCGCGGCCGCCATGCGCTGCCGTGCGCCGGCGACCAGCTCGGGCGCCGGCTTCTCGTCGTGGCCGTAGACGTCGTCGCGGAAATGGATCGCCCCGTCGCGCGTCGCCCAGCCGGTGAGATAGACCCAGGCGACCGGCACCTTGCGGGTGAGCTTGACGTCCATGCGGTCGCCTTTGGCGATGGCGGCGTCGATCTCGCGGCGGCCCCAGCCGGCGTTGTCCTCCAGGAGCCAGGCGGCGAGCGCGCGCGGATTTTCCACGCGGGTGCAGCCGGACGACTGGAAGCGATAGTCGGCGCTGAAGAATTCCTTGTGGTTGGTGTCGTGCATGTAGACCGAATGCGGGTTCGGCATGTCGATGCGCAGCGCGCCGAGCGCATTCCACGGGCCGGAATCCTGGCGGATGACGAAATTGGGCGCGCGATCCGAATTCCAGTCGACCGAATGCGGATCGACCTCGTTGCCCGCGCTGTCGAGCACGCGCATGTGCATGCGCGCCGCGTAGCCCGGATCCTTGCGCATCTTCGGTATGACATCCTTCTTGAGGATGCCGAGCGGCACCGTCCAGGTCGGATTGAGGTTGATCGTCGTGATGTGCGTCGTCAGCGTCGGCGACGGACGCTCGGCGCGGCCGACCTGCACCACGTGGCGGCGCGCCACCTTGTCGCCGTCGACCGCCTCGACGAAGGCGGCCGGCAGGTTGACCACGACGTAGCGTTGCCCGAACCGGAAATCCATCGCGGCCAGCCGGTCGAACGAGGCCGCGAGCTGGCGCAGCCGCTTCTTCACCGGCACGTTGAGCGCGGCGAGCGTCTTGGGTCCGATGCTGCCGGTCTCCTCCAGGCCGTGACGGCCCTGGAAGGCCTTCACCGCGCCGGCGAGCGCCGCGTCGTACACGTCGCCCGCGGCCTTGTCGGCGGCCAGGTCCTCGGTGATCGCAAGGCGCTGGCGCAGCAGGGCCACGTCGGGACCGCTTGCACCGGGGGCAAGCTTCGCCACGCCCGGCGGCAGCGCCGGCCAGCCGCCCTGCACTTCGAGCACGGAGTAGCTCAGCATCGCGGCCGAGATGCGCTGAGCCGTGCCCTCATCGAAGGTCGGAACGGTCGACGCCGAGACCATGGCCCGGGGAGCGGCAGGCTGCGCGGCCGCAGGCTTCTTCGGCTTGGGCGTTGGCACGCCGTTCTGGGCAAGGGCCGGACCGGCAAGAACCGCGGCGGCAAGAAGCATCAGCGGCGCAAGCCGCGAAGGCGTTCGCAAAATCATGTCTTTCCCCCGGCGCCCACCGACGTGTCGCGGCGATAACGCCCGTAGCTTCAGATCCTTAGATGTCCCCCGGACCGCATTCCGCGATCAGATTTGCACAACCTGCGGGGCGGTACTGACTGCGCCGGGGCTGACTTTGTTCCGAAATGTGGCCGGCTGATGGACGAAGCCCCGGGATTTCCGCATTTCTTTCAGACGCTTGGCCGATGGCCCGGCGGTCAGGCGTCCGCACTCGGGTGCCAATGGGGCGGATAACCGGCCGAGAGTGCGGCCAGAATGGCGGGCGGGGTCAGCACGTCGACCGTTGCCGCGCGCGGGCGCCTGCGGCGCGCGGCATAGCCCGCCGGCGTCCATTGCAGCAACGCGCCGCCGCGCAGCGCGAAGGCGGCGCCGGGTTCCTGCGGCAGCGTCAGGAACGCGCCGTCGGGCAGATCGCCGAGCGGGCGGCGATGCGTGCGCTTGGCGCGGCCGTCGAGGCGCTCGGCATGCAGCACGGCATCCATCTCGGCCGCACGCGGCGACGTGTGACGCTTTCGTCCGGCCGTGAATGCCGCGGCGAAGGCCTGCGCGTCGGCGCGCCGGCATTCGAAGCATGGCCGGTGCCCCGCCGACAGCGC
Source organism: uncultured Alphaproteobacteria bacterium (assembly GCA_963755305.1). Lineage (GTDB taxonomy): Bacteria > Pseudomonadota > Alphaproteobacteria > Rhizobiales > Xanthobacteraceae > VAZQ01. The sequence goes on from CAVWJL010000005.1 coordinate 239,301, forward strand.
GGTGACCTCGTCCAGAAAGAACAACTCGGTATAGCCGGCGCCCCAGACGGCGCGGTGGCGGCCCTTGAATTCGAGCCGGCAGCAGATCCAGCAGCGCGACGCCCATCGGCGCGTAGAGAGCGTGCGATCCTCGCGATGAAAGCGCCCGCCGCGATTGCCGAACAACAGCCCGCGCGCCGGCGTGGCGATCAGCCCACCGAACGGATCGACGCGGTTGGGGAGCGGCATTCACAAGCCTATCGCCGTCATGGCCGGGCTTGTCCCGGCCATCCACGTCTTACTCCATTGCGCCAAAGGCGTGGATGCCCGGCACAAGAGTCTATACTCGGGCCCGCCGAAGGCGGGACCCGGGTGCCGGGCATGACGCGGGAAGAGCGAGTGCTGTTTGCTGCGGCCTAAGCCTGCGGCGCGGCTGCGGATCGAGCGGGCCGGTCTCCGGGCCGCGGCGGCCCTTGCCGGCGGTCGGCACCGCGGACGAGCGCGGCGTCGTCGGCTCGATGACGGACTCGCGCGTCGGCCGCTTGCCGGCGATCAGGTCCTTGATCTCGTCGCCGGTCAGCGTCTCGAACTCCAGCAGGCCCTTGGCGAGCGTCTCGAGGTCGTCGCGCTTCTCGCGTCAGGATGCGCTCGGCTTCCGAGTAGCCGGCCTCGACCAGCCGCCTGATCTCGACGTCGATCTTGCGGCTCGTCTCTTCCGAGATGTTCTGCTGGCGCGACACCTGGTAGCCGAGGAAGACCTCGTCCTGGTTTTCGCCATAGGCGACGGTGCCGAGCTCGTCGGAGAGGCCCCAGCGCGTCACCATCATGCGCGCCAGCTTGGTGGCCTGCTCGATGTCGGAGGCGGCGCCCGAGGTGACCTTCTCGCGGCCGAACACCAGTTCCTCGGCGACGCGCCCGCCCATCATGATGGCGAGCCGCGAGGTCATCTGTTCGCGCGACATCGAGAGCTTGTCGCGTTCCGGCAGCTGCATGACCATGCCGAGCGCGCGCCCGCGCGGGATGATGGTCGCCTTGTGCACCGGATCGGTCGCCACGACGTTGAGCGCGACGATGGCGTGGCCGCCCTCGTGATAGGCGGTCAGCATCTTCTCTTCCTCGGTCATGACCAGCGACTTGCGCTCGGCGCCCATCATCACCTTGTCCTTGGCGTCCTCGAACTCGCTCTGCGTGACCATGCGCTTGTTGCGGCGCGCCGCCATCAGGGCGGCCTCGTTGATCAGGTTGGCGAGATCGGCGCCGGAGAAGCCGGGCGTGCCGCGCGCGATGGTGCGCAGGTTCACGTCGGGCGCCAGCGGCACCTTGCGCACGTGCACCTTGAGGATCTGCTCGCGTCCGACCACGTCCGGGTTCGGCACCACGACCTGACGGTCGAAGCGGCCGGGACGCAGCAGCGCCGGGATCGAGCACGTCGGGCCGGTTGGTGGCGGCGATCAGGATGATGCCTTCGTTCGCCTCGAAGCCGTCCATCTCGACCAGCAGCTGGTTGAGCGTCTGCTCGCGCTCGTCGTTGCCGCCGCCGAGGCCGGCGCCGCGATGGCGGCCGACCGCGTCGATTTCGTCGATGAAGATGATGCAGGGCGCGTTCTTCTTGGCCTGCTCGAACATGTCGCGCACGCGCGAGGCGCCGACGCCGACGAACATCTCGACGAAGTCGGAGCCCGAAATGGTGAAGAACGGCACGTTGGCTTCGCCGGCGACGGCGCGCGCAATCAACGTCTTGCCGGTGCCGGGCGGGCCGACCAGCAGCACGCCGCGCGGAATCTTGCCGCCGAGCCGCTGGAACTTTCCGGGATCGCGCAGGAATTCGACGATCTCCTGCAGGTCCTGCTTGGCCTCGTCGACGCCGGCGACGTCCTCGAAGGTGACGCGGCCGTGCGCCTCGGTCAGAAGCTTGGCGCGCGACTTTCCGAAGCCGAGCGCCTTGCCGCCCGCCCCTTGCATCTGCCGCGACAGGAAGATCCACACGCCGATCAGCGCGATGAAGGGCAGCCACGAGACCAGCAGCGACACGAACCACGGCACGTCGGTCTGCTGCGGACGCGCGGTGATCGACACGCCCTTGGAGTAGAGCTTCTGGATCAGGCTGGGATCGTTCGGCGCGTAGGTCTGGAAGCTGCGGCCGTCGGTGAACGAGCCGTGGATCTCCGGGACCCTGGATCAGGACGTCGCGCACGCGGCCCGGCATCGACTTCGCTCAGGAGCTGCGAGAACGAGATTTCCTGCGCCGACGGGCGCTGACCCGGATTCTGGAACAGCGTGAACAGCGCCAGCAGCAAGAGGACGATGATCACCCAGAGGGCGAAGTTGCGCAGATTGGCGTTCATCCTCGGTCCTTCATGTTCCGCCGATGCGCTGCCTCTCGTAACCGACGGCAGCCGGCAGACGTTCCAAAGCGATTCGGGCCCGATTTTTAGGGCCGATTCACGTCCATCCCGATGACCAATCTAGGTCTCGGGCGGGCTTCTGCCAAGGGAATGGGTCGAATTTCGTGTTTTGCCATCCTAGCCGCGGCCTAAATCGGCCGCGGCAGCCATTTTCCGCTGTGGTTAAGCCTTTCCGCGTGCGCGGCGGGGCCCGTTCGACCACGAGCCGGCCCCGGCATGCGTCACCAGCGCCCCGGCCAAGCTGCGGCGCAGGCGAAAGGTCGCAGGATCGCGCGCGCTCGCCATGCGCCTCATGCAGCGCCTCGAGCTTGCCGAGATCGACCGGCCCCTCGTCGCCGGTGCGCGCAATCGCCCGGCCCAGCAGGCGCAGCGCCACTTCGGCGGGCAGGCGGCGGAATTTTTCGGCATCGAAGACGATCGGCCCGCGCTCCGGCCAAGGTTCGCTCGCTGAGCGCGACCGCCGCGACATCGACCGCCATCTCGATCGCGGCCTCGGCGCGGCGCAGCCGCCGCGCCAGCAGCGCGAGGCGTCGCAGATCGAGCCCCTCGCGCGCGAGCGCCGGCATCAGGTCGCGCACGCGAACGCGCGTGAAGCGCGGATCGCGGTTCGACGGATCGTCCGCGAACGGGATGCCGCTCGCGCGCCAGCGTCGCGATCAGCCGCGCCTTGGGAATGTCGAGCAGCGGACGCACGAGCAGCAGCCCGGCGCCGGCGGCCGACGGCAGAGCGATCCCGTGCAGCGGCGTGACCTTCGCCATGGCGCCAAGCCCGGTCGAGCCCGCTGCCGCGCGTCATGCGGATCAGCACGGTCTCGGCCTGGTCGTCGAGCGTGTGGGCGGTGAGGATCATGCTCGCGCCGGCGCCGCCTGCGCGGCCGCGGCGAGCAGCGCGTAGCGCGCCTCGCGCGCGGCCTGCTGCAATCCGGTCGCGGGCTTGTCGCCTTCCCAGCGCACGGTGCGATGGCGCACGCCGAGCTGCCGCGCCAGCGCGCTTGACCGCGCGCGCCTCGGCGGCGGCTTCCGGCCGCAGCCCATGATCGACGGTGACGGCGAGCAGCTGCCGGCCCGCTCTTGCGCGCCGCGCGCCAGCGCGCCGCGAGCAACAGCAGCGCGGTCGAGTCGGGACCGCCGGACACGGCCAGGACGAGGCGCGGTGCCTGCGCGAAGGGAGCGAACAGCGCCTTCGCTTCGGCGGCCAGCGATCGGCGCCGCATCGTCAGCAGCGGACACGCTTCTGTTCCCGCTCGACGCCCTGCTTCACGCTCGCCGACGCGCGCGGAAATTTGCGCACGACTTCGCCGAGCGACGCGCAGGCCGCTTCCGTCTCGCCCAGCGCCGCCAGCGACTGCCCGAGCCGGAACAGCGCGTCGGGCGCCCGGGCGGGCGTGTCGTACTTGGTCGTCACGTTGAGGAAGGCTTCGGCCGCGTCGCGGTAGCGCTGGCGCTGGAACAGGCTCTCGCCGAGCCAGTAGGTCGCCTCCGGCGCCAGCCGGTCGTTCGGATATGTTCTGCAGGAACGCGCGAAGGCCGTCTTCGGCCACCGCGTAGTCCTTGCGCACGCAGGTAGCCGTAGGCGAGGTCGAATTCGTCCTTCGGCGTCAGGAGCGGCGCGACGCGTTCGGGTCGCGCCGGCGGCGCTATCGGTTGAGCGCCGCCCGGCGCGGGCGGTGCCAGCGTCGCAAGATCGAGCGGCGCGCCCGCGCCGCGCCCGCCCGGTGCGCCGACCGGCGGCGCGTCCGACTCGATGACGGGCGGCGCTCCGGCGCCGGCGCCGAGCGCGCGCGGCACGCCCGGCGCGTTCGGATTCTGCGTGGGGTCGAAGGCGTCGCCGCGCTTCGCCCGGGCGGAGCCGCGGCGGCAGGCGGCGGCGGAGCCGACCGGCGGGCGAACCGGCGCGGACGCGGCTGCGCCCTTGCCGCCCAGTTCCTGGAAGCGGAACTCGGTGTCCTCCTGCAGTGCGCCGCACCTGCTCTTCGAGCTGCTGGTTGCGGTACTGCAACTGCTCGATCGCGCCGGTGAGCTGCCGGATCTGCGCCTCGAGGCGATCGAGCCGCATGATGAGTTCCTGATCCGAAACCTGTGCGACGCGCTGGCGTCGGCCGCCGGCGTATCGCGCTCGCCGAAGATGCGGCCGAGAAATCCAGGTTCCTGCTGCGCCCAAGCGGGCTGCGGCCAGGCAACCGCGGGCCGCCGCCATCGCTACGAAGGCGAGAGCGGACGCCATGGTCGCGCGGAGAATAAAGCGTGCCATAGATGTCATGATCTGGCTGGAAGGCCCCGCATATCGCTAGCGAAATCCTGCGTCCAAATTGTGACTGGCAGCTCGCCGGTTAACGAAATTTGCACGCGATCGACTGCCGCACCGCGGCGGCAGGCCGGCGCGCCGTCATCCGGCCGACGGGCGCGCGACCGGCGCGCGCTTGCGCGCCTTGCGCCATTCCTCGAACCGCTGCACGACCACGAAGAACGACGGCACGAACAGCACCGCGAGGCAGGTCGAGGCGATCATGCCGGTGAACACCGTGATGCCGATCGACTTGCGCGCGCTGGCGCCGGCGCCGGTCGCGACCACCAGCGGCGCGACGCCGAGGATGAAGGCAAACGACGTCATCAGGATCGGGCGGAAGCGCGCCCGCGCCGCCTCGACCGCGGACTCGACGATCGGCCTTGCCCTCGGCCCGCAGTTCGCGCGCGACCTCGACGATCAGGATCGCGTTCTTGGCCGACAGCGCGATCAGCAGCACGAGGCCGATCTGGACGTAGAGATTGTTGTCAGTCCGGCCGACACCAGCATGGTGAGCACCAGCGACCGGCCCGACCAGCGACAGCGGCACCGCGAGAATGACCGAGACCGGCGCGAACCAGCTCTCGTATTGCCCGGCGAGCACCAGATAGACCAGCAGCAGCGCCAGCGCGAACACGATGTACATCTGATTGCCGACGATCTTCTCCTGGTAGGACATCGCGGTCCATTCGTAGCCCATGCCGGGCGGCAGCAGTTGCGCGCGCGATCTGCTCCATCAGCTTGATCGCCTCGCCGGACGAGAAGCCGGTCGCCGGCAGCCCGATGATCGGTCGCCGACGGATAGAGATTGTAGAGGCTGATCAGCGACGGGCCCGACCGTCGGCGTGATGCTTCACCAGCGTGCCGAGCGGGATCATGTTGCCGTCCTTGTTGCGCACGGTCAGGTTCTGGATGTCCTCCGAGCCGCAGGCGGAACTGCGCGTCGGCCTGCACGTAGATCTGGAAGGTGCGGCCGAACTTGTTGAACTGGTCGACATAGCTCGAGCCGAGATAGCTGCCGAGCGCCGAGAAGACCTGATCGACGTCGACGCTGCACCGTCTTGGTCTTCACCCGGTCGACCTCGACCGTGTATTGCGGCACGTCGGCGCGGAACGACGTCATCACCAGCTGCAACGCTCGACTGCGTCCTGGCGTTGGCGACGATGGTGTCGACCACGCTCTGCAGCTTGGCGAGATCGAAGCTGCCGTCGCGCAGCTCGATCTGCATGGTGAAGCCGCGCGGCGTTGCCGATGCCCTGGATCGGCGGCGGCGGCAGCACGAGGATGCGCGCCTCCTCGATCTCGCCGAGCGACGCGTTGAGCCCGGTGAACAGCGACAGCAGATCCTGGCCCTTGTGCTTGCCGCGCTCGCCCCAGTCCTTGAGGATGATGTAGGCGACGCCGGCATTGGCCAGCGAGGCGTTGTTGTCGAGCGCCGACACGCCGGCGATGGTGATCACCTGGCTGACGCCCGGCGTCTTGCGGGCGATCTGCTGCACCCGGTCGAGCACCTTCTGGGTGCGCTCGAGCGAGGCGCCGTCGGGCAGCTGCACGATCGCGATCAGATAGCCCTGGTCCTCGATCGGCAGGAAGCCGGTCGGCACGCGCGAGAAGCCGTAGACCGAGCCGCCGATGACGACGAGCGCGATGACCACCATGATCCCGCTGCGCGCCGACCATGCGCGCCGATCAGCGCCGCATAGCCGCGCTCGACCCGATCGTAGACCGCGTTGAAGCCGCGATAGAAGACATTGCGCTGCTCGGGCGGCACCGGCCGCCGCAGCCACATGCGCGCTTTGCGTCGGCTTGAGCGTCACCGCGTTGATGGCGCTGAGCAGCGCGGTCGCGGCGATCACCAGCGCGAACTGCGCGTACATGCGGCCGGTCAGCCCGGGCAGGAACGCCGCCGGCAGGAACACCGACATCAGCACCAGCGTGATGCCGACGATCGGGCCGAACAGCTCGTCCATGGCGCGGATCGCGGCGTCGTGCCCGCTCATGCCCTTCTCGATGTTGTGGGCGGCGCCTTCGACCACGACGATGGCGTCGTCGACCACGATGCCGATGGCGAGCACGATCGCGAACAGGGTCGAGAGATTGACCGTGAAGCCGAGCGCCGCCATGGCCGCGAAGGCGCCGATGATGGTGACCGGCACGGTGGTCGCCGGCACCAGCATGGCGCGCCAGTCCTGCAGGAACACCAGGATGACGATCAGCACCAGGATCGCGGCCTCATACAGCGTCTTGTAGACCTCGTTGATCGACTCGTTGACGAACTTGGTGGTGTCGAACGGGATGGCGTAGTTCATCGCCTGCGGAAACTCGCGCGGCGAGCTCGGCCATCTTCGCCTTGCACTTCGCGGCCGACATCGAGCGCGTTCGCGCCCGGCGTCTGGAAGATCGCCATGCCGGCCGCCGGCTTGCCGTCGAGCGTGAAGATCTGGCCGTAGGTCTGCGCGCCGAGCTCGACCCGGCCGACGTCGCGCACGCGCGTGAGCTCGCCGGCACTGCCGGTCTTGACGATCACGTCGGCGAACTGTTCGGGGTCGTCGAGCCGGCCGAGCACGTTGAGCGTGTATTGGAACGACTGGTTGTCCGGCGTCGGCGGCATGCCGATCTGGCCGGCGGTCACCTGCTCGCTCTGCTGCTGCAGCGCCTGGATGACGTCCTGCGGCGTCAGCCCGCGCGCCTTCATCTTGTTGGGATCGAGCCAGATCCGCATCGAGTATTGGCCGGCGCCGAACACGCACGACGTTGCCGACGCCGGGCAGCGCGCGCGATCTCGTCCTTGAGCCGGATGGTGGCGTAGTTGCTGAGATAGAGGCTGTCGTAGCGGCCGTCCGGCGAGGTCAGCGTGACGATCTGCAGGATCGCGGTCGACTTCTTCTGCACGGTGACGCCCTGCTCCTGCACCGCCTGCGGCAAGCGAGGACAGCGCGCTCGACACGCGGTTCTGCACCAGCACCTGCGCGAAGTTGAGGTCGGTGCCGATCTTGAAGGTCACGGTGAGCGTGTAGCTGCCGTCGGCCGCGGCGTAGGACTGCATGTAGATCATGCCCTCGACGCCGTTGACCTGCTGCTCGATCGGCAGCGCGACGGTGTCGATCACGGTGCGCGCGCTGGCGCCCGGATAGCGCGTCGTGACCTGCACGGTCGGCGGCACCACATCGGGATATTGCGCGACCGGCAGCCGGTAGAGCGCGACCGCGCCGATCACGACCATCAGGATCGCGAGCACGTTCGCGAGGACCGGCCGCTCGATGAAGAATTTCGAGATCATGGCGCGGTCCGTTACTTCGCGGCGGGCGCGCCGGCCGGTTTGGCTTCCGCCGATCGCAGCTTCGGATCGACCTTCTGGCCCGGAATGGCGCGCAGGATTCCGCCGACGATGACGCGATCGTCCGGCCGTCAGTCCCTTCTCGATCACGCGCATGTCGCCGACGACCTGGCCGATCTCGACCTTGCGCTGCTCGACCACGTTGTCCTTGTTGACGACGAGCAGATAGCGCCCGCCCTGATCGCTGCCGAGCGCCGCGTCCGGCACCAGCAGCGCTTTTCATCGCGCTCCGAGCGGAACGCGCACGCGCACGAAATAGCCCGGCAGCAGCGACGCTGCCTCGGATTCTGCAAGATGCCGCGCGCGGCGAGCGTGCCGGTCGACGGATCGACCGTCGGCGCGGCGTAGTCGAGCATGCCCTCGTGCGGATAGCCGCTCGTCGGTCTGCAGGCCGACCTCGACCGGCACCTTGCGCAGATCGTCCGGCGTCAGGCCGCGGCGCTTGATCTCGGCGCGAATGCGCAGCACGTCCTGCTCGCTGACGTTGAAATTGACGTAGATCGGATCGAGCTGGACGATGGTCGCGAGCTGCGTCGGCGATTGGTGGCGCCGACCAACTGCGCCGACCGAAACCAGCCGCGCCGTCACGATGCCGTCGAACGGCGCCTTGACCTGGCGTGTAGCCGTAATTGATCGGCGGCTAGCTCGGTGTTGGCCTGCGCCTGCTCGAGATTGCCGCGGTCGCCGTCGCGCTGGCCGAGCGCCTTGTCGTAATTGGCCTGGGCGTCGACACCTGCTTGCGCGACCAGCTCGGCCTGGCGCTTGAACTCGGCCTCGGCATATTTGAGCGTCGCCTCCGCGCCGTCTTCCGCGGCCTCCGCCTGTTCGAGCTTCACCTTGTACGGCTCGGGCTCGATGATGAACAGCGGCGTGCCCGTCTTGACCAGGTCGCCGTCCTGGTACTTGATCTCCTGCACGAAGCCGGAGACGCGGGCCACCAGATTGGCGCTGTTCACCGCCGCCGTGTTGCCGGTCGCCTCGAGATAGCGGGTGACCGGTTTCTTGCTCGGGCGTCGCCACCGTCACCTGCCGGCGGCGGCGGCGCCACGTATTGGTTGTCCCGCCCGCAGGCGCCGAGCAGCACGAGCGGTACGGCCGCGATCAAAACGACTCAAACGCACGACCGTACCAGTTGCCATGCTCAGCGCCCCAAACCGGTTCAGGCCAGCGTTCCACCGCACGGGCGGAATCATTGGGTCGTCGGCACGATGTTGCGTTTTGACGTTATTGGCAAGCCGCGGGCGTGAAAACGCCGACGGCCGACGGCGCGATGGAGCCCGAAAGGTTCGTCAAATCATAAAATTGTCGCCAAAACACAACCGGCGCCCGAAGGCGCCGATTGTCCCCTACCCCCGCTAGTCCCCCGCCTATGAACTGGTGTTGAGCACCGTCACCGACCGCCGGTTCTGCGACCAGCACGAGATGTCGTTGCAGACCGCGACCGGACGCTCCTTGCCGTAGGAGATCGTGCGCATGCGCTGCGGCTGCACGCCGCGCGACGCGAGATACTCGCGCACCGCCTGCGCGCGCCGGGCGCCGAGCGCGATGTTGTATTCGCGCGTGCCGCGCTCGTCGGCGTGGCCTTCGACGGTGAAGGTGTATTGCGGATAGGCCTGCAGCCACTGCGCCTGCTTCTCGAGCGTCGACGACCGATTGCGGCGTGAGCTCCGATGAATCGGACTCGAAGAACACCCGGTCGCCGACATTGACCACGAAATCCTGCTGGCTGCCGGGAGCCGCAGTCCCGCCGGCTTGCACCGTCTCGTTGGGTCTATTGGCGCAGGCGCCGACCGCCAGCGACGGCGGCCAGCAGGCCGACGAATTTCGCGGCGCGAACGAAACGCCTGACACTCGTCATTCCGGTGCCTCCATTCTCGACCTCGTTACCGGACAGGCCGGCAGGTCTAACAGGGGCCTGGTTAAGCGAACGTTCCGTCAACCTTGACGGTGCCCTTCGCCAATCGCTCAAATGCTGGATTTCCCCCAAAACGCGTTCCGGTGGTTAATACCCCGTGAATAAGGCACCTTCTGGGCCTGCAAAGTTCCGATGACGCGCCTGGCGCGCCCGTGCGTCCTACTGCAGCAATGGCGACCAGGCCGGGTCGGACGCGTAACTCGGCGTCGGCGTGAGCTGCTCGTTGCGGCCGGTGACGTCGACAGTATAGAGCGCCGGCCCGGCCGACCCGGCGGGATCGCGAAAGAACATGATCACGCGGCCGTTCGGCGACCAGGTCGGGCCCTCGTTGTGGTAGCCCTCGGTCAGGATGCGCTCGCCCGAGCCGTCCGGTTTCATGATGCCGATGGCGAACCGGCCCTGGCTCTGCTTGGTGAAGGCGATGTAGTCGCCGCGCGGCGACCAGACCGGCGTGGAATACGTGCCTTCGCCGAAGCTGATGCGCTGGGCGCCCGCCGCCGTTCGCGGCCATGACGTAGATCTGCTGCCTGCCGCCGCGATCGGATTCAAAGCAGATGCGCGCGCCGTCCGGTGAATACGACGGCGCGGTGTCGATCGCGGCGGTGTCGGTCAGCCGCGTCGTCGTCTTCGAGCGCAGGTCCATCACGAAGATGTTCGCGTTGCCGCGCTGCTGCAGGCTGATGATCACACGCTGGCCGTCGGGCGAGAAGCGCGGCGAAAAGCTCATGCCGGGAAAATTGCCGACCGTCTCGCGCTGGCCGGTCTCGATGTTGAGCAGGAACACGCGCGGATCGCCCTGCCCGTAGGACATGTAGGTGATTTCCTGGGTCGAGGGCGAGAAGCGCGGCGTGAGCACCAGATCGTCGCCGCGCGTGAGATAGCGCACATTGGCGCCGTCCTGGTCCATCAGCGCGAGCCGCTTGACGCGGCGCTCCTTCGGGCCCGATTCGTCGACGAACACGACGCGGCTGTCGAAATAGCCCTTCTCGCCGGTCAGCCGCTCGTAGATCGAATCCGAAATGATGTGGGCGATGCGGCGCAAGTTCTCCGGCGTGGTGTCGTATTGCTGACCGTGCAGCTGCTGGCCCGCGAACACGTCCCACAAGCGGAATTCGGCCTTGAGGCGGCCGCCCGGCCTGGGTGAGGCGGCCGGTGACCAGCGCCTGCGCGTTGATCGCCCGCCAGTCGGCAAAGCGCGGCAGGAGGTCGATGCTGGAGATTTTTTCCAGATAGGCGGCCTGATCGATCGGCGCAAACAGTCCCGAGCGCTGCAGGTTGGACGTGATGACCTGAGTCACCATGCGCGCGCCGGCCGGGTCGGGCAGACCGACGCCCAGGAAATCGGGCAGCGCGATCGGCATCGGCTGCACGTTGCCCTGCGTCACGTCGAGCTTGAGCACGGCCGCCGCCGGCCGCGGGGCAAGACCCGCGAGCGCGCCGAGAACGCCGCCCGCGCCCAGCACCATGATCCGCCGGCGGCTCAGAGCATGCCGGCCGATCGGAGGGTTGCGCGAGTTCACGGCTCGGTCGTCTCGAGCATCGGCTGCAACGTTCAACCGCGGATCATGTCGCGCGGGTCGAAGGTGATTTCGATGTCTTTCCATTGCTCGTAATGCTCGGGTCTGAGCATGTCGTAGGGCTGACCGCGGAACACGGCGCGGATTGCGCTGTCGCGGGCGGCGACGAACAGCGGAGACTTTCCGCTGGTCAGCACCATGGGGGGACCGGCGAGCGTGCCGTCGCGCTTGAGCTGGATGCGAACCTGCACGACCAGTTCCTGCGGATCGGAGGCGCCGGCGGGAATGCTCCACAGTTGCCCGAGCCGCGCGCGCAACGCGTCGAGTTCGCTCATCGACAGCGCGGCCGCCCGTCCGTTCGACAGGCCGAGCGCGGGCGCGTTGTTCAACGTATCGCCGGCGGCCGCAAGGCGCGTCGCCTCGCGCTTGTCGAGCAGGGCCGCGACCTGATTGGGGTCGAACCTGGGAGCCGGCGGCGCCGGCCTTCGCGGCGGCATCGGAGGCTTGGCGGCGACCTTCTTGGGCTCCGGCTTTTTCGCTTCGTCCTTGGCCAGCGCTTCCGCGATCGGATCGGGCTTGGTCTCGGCCTGCTTCTTCTCGACCGGCTTGGGCTCGGGCTTCTGTTCGACCGGCTTGACCTCCGGCGCGGGCGGCGGCTCGCGCGTGGCCTTGACTTCTTTCTTCTCGACTACCTTTGCGGTCGTGTCCTCGACCGGCTTTGCGTCCGCGACCTTTTCGACCAGCGGCTTGGGTGTCTCGGCCTTGGGAGCGTTCTTGGCGCCCTGCGTGATCCGCGTGAACTCGGACGCGCTCACGATGTCGACCGGCATCGCCTCGGGCGGCGGCGACGGCAGCGGCTTGGCCGCAAACGACCACACGCTCCACAGCAAGATCGCCGCGTGCCCAATCCCCGATATGGCGTAGGCTGTCCTCATCCCCTCGTCACACCCCTTAGCGAGCCGCCCCCTGCTCGACCTCCGTCACCAGCGCCACGCGGCGAAAGCCAGCCGCTGAAATCCGCCCCATCACCTTCATCACAAGGCCGTACTCGACCTGCTTGTCGCCGCGCACGTAGATGCGCTCGTCGAGCCCGCCGCGCGCCTCGGTCACCGCCTTGAGCTTGGCGACCAGTTCGTCGAGCGGCACCTCGGAGTTCTGCAGGAAGACTTCGCCTTTGACATTGACCGATACAGTGAGCGGCTCCTTGTCCTGATCGAGACTCTTCGCCTGGCTCTGCGGCAGGTCGATCGGCACCCCCACGGTCAGCAGCGGCGCCGACACCATGAAGATGATGAGCAGCACCAGCATGACGTCGACCATCGGCGTCACGTTGATTTCCGCCATGACCGGGCGGCGGCGATGGCGCCGCCTGACAACGTCGCCGGCGGCAGCGATGCCTGCGCTCAGCGCCATCCCCGATCCCTCATCCCCGTTCGTCGATCTGCCGCGACAGGATGGCGGCAAATTCGTCCGCAAAGCCCTCCAGGCGTTGCGCCTGTTTGTTCACGTCGGACACGAACTTGTTATAGAAAATGGTCGCCGGTATGGCAGCGATCAGGCCGATTGCGGTGGCGAACAGGGCCTCCGCGATGCCGGGGGCGACCACCGCCAGCGAGGTGCTCTGCTGGCCGGCAATCGCCCGAAAGCTGGTCATAATGCCCCAAACCGTGCCGAAAAGGCCGATGAAGGGCCCGGCCGAGCCGACCGTCGCCAGGACCAGGAGGCGGCGCTCCAGGCGCTCGATCTCGCGCTGAATTGTCACATCCATCACCTTCTGGATGCGCATCTGCAGGCCGGCGAAGGAGCGCGGGTTGGACCTCGAGGCTGCGCTTCCATTCCCGCATCGCCGCCACGAACAGGGCCGCCATCGAATGGGTCGGCCGCGCCGAAATCGAGCGGTAAAGCTCATCCAGGGACTGGCCGGACCAGAACGCCTGCTCGAACCGGTCCATGGCGCGGCGGGTGCGGGAATAAAGCAGGAACTTGTCGATCACGATCGCCCAGACCGCGATCGACGCAATCAGGAGGCCGACAATCACCCCCTGGACGACCTTGTCGGCCTTCCAGAACAGGTCCGGCATGGAGATTGGCGCGGCCGGTTCGGCGCCGGCGGGTCCGGCGAGCAGGAGAAGTCCGACGGTGCCGGCCAAGATGCCGAAGATCAGATGCCGAAGACGGTAAGTGCGATCCTGCGCGACGCGGTGCATCACATCTCCTTCCGGCGGCCCAGATCCCAAGCTTGCGGCCGGGCGCGCCGGCCATGGCCTGGACGGGATGCGAGGCTTCGGCGCAATGCGCGGCTTCGGCGCAATGCGCGGCTTCGCGAGCGCGCCGCGCCAGACCGGAAATTGCGCGAAAAAAGAGCCGGCCCCCACCGGTTGCCTTACGAATTCGGCGTCAAACGTGTCCAAACTAGGGCACCCGCCTCCGCTATCCGACTTGCCCGCGCCAGCAGGGCCCGGTCCTGGTTAAAGGCTGGTTAACCGGCCCGATTCGTGCCAACGCCAAAGCGGCTGGAATTAGGAAGGCCGCCCGTGCGAAGCGTCGGGCCCACGTCTCACGTCCGTGACGGTGTCGCTCGCCATGGCGCGCTATCTCCTGCAATCGTCCACCATGCTCCTGTTGGCGGCCAACCTCACGCCGCTGGTCGGCGTGGTGCTGTGGGGCTGGGACGCCTTCCTGCTGCTGATGCTCTACTGGCTCGAGACCGCGGTGATCGCGTTCTGGACCATCGTGCGCATCGCCACCATGCCGCGCGCCGGGCTCGGCGACATGCATTTCGACGGCTCCGACCGGCCGGCCGCCCCGCTCGCGCTCGCGCTGTTCGTCACGCTCCATGCCGGCATCTTCATGGGCGTGCATTTCATGTTCCTGTGGGAACTGTTCTCCGGCCCCTGGTCGCGGAAGATTCATGGCGTGCGCGACTTCGTCGATCAGATCGTGGTCGCGAGCGGCCTGTGGCTGCCGCTGCTGGTCCTGTTCGCCGTGCGCGGCGCGCTCATGATGTTCGAGGTCGTGGAGCCGTCGCTGCGCCGGATGTTCCGCCTGGCGCCGCGCCGGCCCGACAAGGATGCCGCGAAGCTGAGCCCGGCCCAGGCGGTGCTGTTCGGCCTTTACGTGCGCATCTTCGTGATGCAGTTCACGATCCTGATCGGCGCGTGGTTCGCGCTTCTGCTGGGAACGGTCGGAGCCTACGTCTTCCTGATCGCGGTAAAGACCGCGATCGACATTGCCCTGCAGGTGGCCGGCGATCGCCTCAACGCGGCCTGGCTCAAGGCGAAGGCGGGGGCGACGGCCTCGCCGGATGCGTGAACGCAATTCGGGCCGCCCATCGCACGAAGATGGGCGGCCCGATGGATCGAGGCGAAGCGTCAGCCCTGCGGGGGCGACGACGGGGTCGGCGGCGACGAATTCGGACGATTGCGCCGCTCGGCCATGAACTGATCGAACTCGGTCTTGTCCTTGGCGAAGCGCAGGCGATCGAGGAACTCGCGGAATTCGCGCTGCTCATCTTCGAGCCGCCGCAAGGTTTCCTCGCGATACTCGTCGAAGGCGTGGTTGCCGCTCGAACGCGGCGGATGCCACCAGGTTCCGGTGCCACCCGCGCGGGGGGTGCCTGCCTGCCAGCGGCTCATGCCGCCGCCTTTCCAGCAACTCATGCGTCCGCTCCCAATGATGAAGGCCAGGGTGGCGAGGCCA
Organism: uncultured Alphaproteobacteria bacterium; assembly: GCA_963755305.1. Classification (GTDB taxonomy): domain Bacteria; phylum Pseudomonadota; class Alphaproteobacteria; order Rhizobiales; family Xanthobacteraceae; genus VAZQ01. The sequence continues at coordinate 254,438 of CAVWJL010000005.1, forward strand.
AGCGGCCACCAGATGAAGAAGCCCAGGATCATAAGTGCGATCCAGGCTGGTTTTCCCAACTCGTCGAGTTTCGCAACGATAGGCATGTTGAGCCTCGCCCGTGAATGTTAATAACATTTACATACCTAGAAGGCGACGGCTCCCTTGTCAAGGGGCGACGTTGCTTCAGGGCGGGGCAGAGGTATGACCGGGGACCGCGTCCGCAAGGCCCAGGCCGCGCAAATAGATCAGCATGGCCGCCTCCAGCAGCTCTTCGGCCGACATCGGAAGCGCGCGTCGGCCCGCGTCGCCACGCCCGAACAGCGTCGCGATGCCGTGCGACATCGCCCAGACGTGGAGCGCCATCATCATGACGGGCGGACGGTTCTGGGCCGGCATGGTGGCGATGAGCCGCTCGGTCGCCTTGCGCAGCACCGCGAAGGCGAGTTCGCCGGCGTCCCGCAGTTCGGGATTGGCATCGAGCGAGATGCCGGCCTCGAACATGGCGGAATAGAACGCCGGTTCGGTGCGGGCGAATTCGAGGTAGGCGTTGCCGAGGCGCTCGAAGGCCTTGAACGGCTCCGGCCGTCCGTCGTCCCAGGCGCGCGTCAGCGCCGCAGCGAACTGCTCGAAGCCGCGCAGCGCCACGCTGGCCAGAAGCTCGTCGCGGTCGCGGAAATGCCGGTAGGGCGCCGCGGGACTGACCCCGGCCCAGCGCGCCGCCTCGGCGAAGGTGAACCCGGCCGGGCCTTTCTTGGCAATGAGTTCGAGCGCGGCGCGGACCAATGCCTCTTTCAGGTTGCCGTGGTGATACCCGCGCTCGCCGCGGCCGTGCTTCGACCAGCTCATGTGAATGGTCTTTACATGACTCGCGGCGGGGCGTCGACCTGCTGAATGCGAGAACAATCCGTCCGAAATAGCCGCCATGCGGTGGCTCAACTGCCGGCGCGATCCTGCTCCACTTTCATCGCCTGGCGCAGCGGCCTGGGGATCGGGCGCGCCTTGCCGCCGCAGACGAAGGCGACCCGCACATGCGCCTCGACCAGCAGCTCCGTGCCGCGCCGGATCTGCTGCCTGAGCAGGATCGAAGCGCCCTTGACCTCCTCGTACTCGGTCACGATGTCGAGCACGTCGTCCATGCGCGCGGGCTTGAGGAACTCGATCGTCATCGAGCGCACGACAAAGGCAAAGCCCGGCGTGTCCCGTTCGGCCGCCTCGAACAGCGCACGCTGATCGGCGCCAATGAGCCGCAGATGGTTCGAGCGCGCGCGCTCCATGAAGCGCAGATAGTTGGCGTGATAGACGACGCCGGAAAAATCCGTGTCCTCGTAATAGACCCGCACCGGCATGGTATGGCGGCCGTCGCGGATGACGCCGTCGAGCGATGAAGAACTCATGCGGGACCCTCGTCCGGGTTTGCGCAACGATCGACGCAAGCCGGCTTAGCCCGCCTTCCCGTCCCCGCGCAATGTCACGACGACGATCTCCGGCGGCATGCCGATCCGGATCGGAAAAATGCTGCAGCCGAGCCCGCCCGACACGATGAGATCGCAGCGCTCACGCACGTGGCCGTAGGCGAAGCGGTTGCCGTAACGCGACGGCACTATCGGCGACCAGCCGAACAACCTGACCTGCCCGCCGTGGGTGTGGCCGCTCAGCATCAGCGACACACGCTCGGGCACACGCGGCGCGATGTCGGGTTCGTGCGCCAGCAGGATGACCGGCGCGTCATCGATCACCTTGGCCAGGGTGAGATTGAGGTCGTCGACGCCGATGCGGCGGCCGGGATGCAACCGCCGCGACGGCAGGAATGCGATCTGGTCGCCAAGCCCGGCCAGCCAGAACGCTTGCGCGCCTTTCGCCAAGCGCACCACGTCGTTTTCGTAAACCGGAATGCCGGCCGCTTCCAGGAAGCCACGGCTGGCGGGCGGGCCCTGTCCGGTTTCCTGGACCTTTGCGTCCGACCACCATTCGTGATTGCCCAGGATCGCATGCACGCCGAGCGGCGCCCGCAATTGCGCCAGCGCCTGCGCCCATTCCTGCGGCGCGACGTCGCCGGTGGCGAAGCGGCGGTAGAACCGGTCGCTCACGACGAAATCGCCCAGCAGAGCGATCAGGTCGGCGCCGAGCGCATTGGTCGTCGCGACGATAGAGCGGATGCGCTCGGCGCTCATCCAGGGATCGCAGGCATGGAAATCGGCGAGCACCGCGATGGTCAGTTCAGAGCCGGCGGGCCAGCGTGCGGGGCGCAGATCGTAGCGCGTGATGCGCGGCCGCATCAGCGGTTCATAGATGCCGTAGCCCAGGGTGGCCGCGCCGGCCGCGCCGAGGGCGGCGAGCCAACGCAGGAATTGCCGTCGCGAGATCATTCCCGCGAATAACGCTGAAAGAGTGAGAGAACTGTGAACAGATGCCTGGCAGTAGAGCAGCCGCCAAGCTCAACCGGCCCGCGCCAGTGGCGTCGATGGCTTGGGAATATCCTGCTTCCACTCCTTGGCCGCCTCGATCCAGGAGACAATCGCCTCCTGGACGTTCTTGAGAGCCTCCTCGGGAGTCGCGCCATCCGACATGCAGCCCGGCAGATCGGGCACCGTCGCGAGATAACCGCCCCCATCGTCGTCCGACAACCGCTCGATGCGAACCGCGTACTCAAGTGTCATGGCCCATCTCCGTAAGCCTCAATATAGCGCACGAGCTTGCGAATGTAGACCGGCTTGATCGGGCGGCGTGCCGGAATGGTCAATATTTCGCGCGCCAAGGGGTGCTTAGCGTGACAATGCGAGGTCCCTTTACCAGCTCGAAACAACAGGCCGTACTCGCGGCATACCGCTTCGACGTCCTGGATCTGCCAATCACCGGCAGGATTGCGGCGCATCCGATTGAGCAGATCGGAGGGCACTACTCATTCTCTCCGCCAAACAGCCCAAATTGCGCCGGGTCGCGCGAGGGTTCGGCCAGCCCGAGATGGCGGAAGGCATGCGAGGTCAGCAGCCGCCCGCGCGGGGTGCGCTGGATGAAGCCCTTCTGGATCAGGAATGGCTCGATGATCTCCTCGATGGCGTCGCGCGGCTCGGAGAGCGCCGCCGCGATGGTCTCGATCCCGACCGGCCCGCCGCCGTAGTTCTCGGCGATCATGGTGAGATAGCGCCGGTCCATGGCGTCGAGCCCGGCGGCGTCGACTTCGAGCTCGACCAGCGCACGGTCGGCGGACTTGCGGTCGATCGAGGTGGCGCCGCCGACCAGCGCGAAGTCGCGCACGCGGCGCAGGAGCCGCCCGGCGATGCGCGGGGTGCCGCGCGCGCGGCGCGCGATCTCGTTGGCGCCGTCCGGCGTCATGCCGATGCCGAGCACGCGCGCGCCGCGGTTGACGATCTCCTCGAGCTCGGCCTCGGTATAGAAGTTGAGCCGCACCGGAATGCCGAAGCGGTCGCGCAGCGGATTGGTCAGCAGCCCCGCCCGCGTGGTCGCGCCGACCAGCGTGAACCGCGCGAGATCGATCTTGACCGAGCGCGCCGCCGGCCCCTCGCCGATGATGAGGTCGAGCTGGAAATCCTCCATCGCCGGATAGAGGATCTCCTCCACCGCCGGATTGAGCCGGTGGATCTCGTCGATGAAGAGGACATCGCGGTCTTCGAGATTGGTGAGCAGCGCCGCGAGGTCGCCGGCCTTGGCGATGACCGGGCCGGAGGTGGCGCGGAAGTTCACGCCCAGCTCGCGCGAGACGATCTGCGCCAGCGTGGTCTTGCCCAGTCCGGGGGGCCCGACGAACAGCACGTGGTCGAGCGCTTCCTGGCGGGTGCGCGCCGCCTCGATGAACACCGACAGGTTCGAACGCGCCTGCTGCTGGCCGATGAATTCGGCGAGCCGCTGCGGGCGCAGCGAGGTCTCCGCCGTATCCTCCTCGCGGCGCTCGGGGCTGATGAGCCGGCGGGGCGTCGTGCTCACGGAGCCATCCTCACAGCGTGCGCTCCCGGCTGTACTTGTTGGGAAGCAGTTCGCCGATCGTCGCAACGGCCGGGCCGTCCGCGCCCGGCACGATCACCCGGGCGTTGCGGTCGTAGTCCCAGATCAGCTCGCGGCAGCTTCCGCACGGCGACACGACGGCGATGGCGCGATCCTTCTCCGCCGGCTTGGGGTGGCGGACCGCGACGATCACGTCGATCCCGGTCTCGCCGGCCTCGGTGATCGCACGGCCGATCGCGACCGCTTCCGCGCAGACCGCCATGCGTCCGAGATAGGCGTCGAGGTTGACGCCGGTCACGATCAACCCGCCGCGCGTGCGCAGCGCCGCGCCGACCTCCTGCCAGTCGTTGCGATAGCGCCGCTTGATGGCGTCGCGCGCCGCCTCGATCAGTTCGTTGTCCCGCTCGCTCAGCATGAAACCGATCTGCGCTCCGTTATTTCGCCAATTCCTTCAGCCCGAGCCGGATCAGCTGGCGCGCGTCGGCGCCCTCGCCCGCACTGCGGGTCGCCGCGGCGATGGCGGCGGCCGCCTGCGGCTGGCCGTAGCCGAGATTGACCAGCGCGGACACCGCGTCCGTTACCGGCTGCGGCGCGCGCCGGTCGTCGACCGCGCCGGAGAGCCGGATCACCGCCGGGTCGAGGTCGGCATAGGCCGGCGCCTTGTCCTTCAGTTCGGTGACGATGCGCTCGGCCACCTTCGGCCCGACGCCGGGCGTGCGCGCCACCATGGCTTTGTCGCGCATCGCGATGGCACTGGCCAGTTCGCCCGGCCTGAGCGTCGAGAGCACCGCGAGCGCGACCTTGGCGCCGACGCCCTGCACGGTCTGCAACAGGCGGAACCACTCCCGCTCCACGTCGGTAAGGAAGCCGAACAGCCGGATCTGGTCCTCGCGCACGTGGGTCTCGATCGCCAGCGTTGCCGGCTGGCCGGTGCCGGGCAACTCCTGCAGCGTGCGCGCCGAGCAGTGCACCAGATAGCCGACGCCGCCGACGTCGAGGATGATGTTGTCCTCGCCGTAGCTGTCGATGATGCCCTTGAGCTTGCCGATCATCTCTGGCGTCTCGATTGCGAAGGCAGTTGCCTCTAGCGTCCCCTCCCCCGCTTGCGGTGGAGGGATAGGGAGGGGGCACACACGAAGAGTCGCGCAAGTGAACCCCCTCCCCAACCCTCCACCGCAAGCGGGGGAGGGAGCACACCGAGCGTACGGTGAGAAAGCACACCGTGGCATGTCATTGCGCCGCCACCCTGAGCACCGCGCTCTGCCGGTGGTGCGCATGCGTGACCGCGATCGCGAGCGCGTCGGCTGCGTCCTCCGATTGCGGATCGGCCTTGGGCAGCAGTACGCCGATCATCATGCGGATCTGCGCCTTCTCGCAGTGGCCGGCGCCGACGATGGTCTTCTTCACCAGGTTGGGCGCGTATTCGGCGACCGGCAGGCCCGCGGCGGCCGGCACCAGCATGGCGATGCCGCGTGCCTGGCCGAGCTTGAGCGTCGCCACCGCGTCGCGATTGACGAATGTGGCTTCGACCGCCGCCTCGTCCGGTGCGTACTCGTCCACCACGTAGCGCAGCCCGTCGTGGATGGCGACCAGGCGGCGGGCAAGACCCTCCTTCTCGTCGGTCGCCAACGAGCCGCAGGCCAGGAAGCTCAGACGATTGCCGTCGATCGTGACGATGCCCCAGCCGGTGCGGCGCAGCCCGGGGTCGATGCCGAGAATGCGAATCGGTCGCGTCATGATCGGCCGTTGATAGACCGGCCAGCCCGAACCGCCTAGGGCGCTGTGCTTTGCCTTCGCGCCGCAAAGAGGCAGTCTTCGGGGCTTAAAGCGCGCCCCTGGCGGGGAATCTGCTAAGGAGGCGGTTCCTTCGTTCGATCGCAGCGGTCCCCGACGTGCCGGCCTTCATTCCCGACAGCGCAGTCTTTGCCGCGGTGGCTGCCGATCCGCGGTTTCCGCTGGCGCTCGCGATTTCGGTGCTGTCCGGGATGGTGCGCGGCTTTTCGGGCTTCGGGGCCGCGCTGGTCTACGTCCCGCTCATGAGCGCGCTCTACGAGCCGCGGATGGCGGCGCCGTCGTTCCTCATCATCGACCTGGCCAGCGGGCTCGTCTTCTCGCTCACGCTTTGGCGGCACGCGGTATGGCGCGAGGTGCTTCCACTGGCGGCGGCGGCGCTGGTCGCCGCCCAGTTCGGCTCGCTGATCCTGCAATACGCCGATGCGATCACGCTGCGCTGGGGCATCAGCGTCATCGTGTTCGCGATCGTGGCGCTGCTGGCGAGCGGCTGGCGCTACCAGGGGCGGCCGATGCTGATCGTGACGCTCGGCGTCGGCTTCCTCTCCGGGCTGATGGGGGGCGCGGTGCAGATGTACGGGCCGCCGGTGATCGTCTACTGGCTCGGCAGCGCCGGCGAAATGGTCACGATACGGGCAAACTTCATCTGCTATTTCGCGACCTTCGCGAGCGGCGTGATGGTGACCTATTCGATCAAGGGCCTGCTCACCGCCGAGGCGACCGCGCTCGCGCTGATGATCGGGCCGCTGCAGCTTGTCTCGCAATACGTCGGCTCGCGGCTCTTTCACCTCGCATCGCCGAAAACCTACACCCGCGTGGCCTACACCATCATCACGCTGGCCGGGTTGGCCGGCATGCCGCTGCTTGACCGCTGGCTGCGCTGAGCCCTCCCCGCTATCATTTTGCACTGTCGACCGGGCATCCCATGGCACTGCCAAACCGCAGCAACCGCCGCGCCATCGTCATCGGCGGCTCGATGTCGGGCCTGTTCAGCGCCGCGTTCCTGCGCCAGATCGGCTGGGAGGTCGACGTCTACGAACGCTCGGCCGTCGATCTGGTCGGCCGCGGCGCCGGCATCACCACGCATCCGGAACTGCTGGAGGCGCTCGAGGCGAGCGGGGCCGGGACGCAGGACCTCGGCATCGAGGTGCCCAAGCGCATGGCGCTCGACCGCGCCGGCCGGGTCACCGGCGAGCGTCCGTTGCGGCAAATCCTCACGTCCTGGGACCGGCTGCAGCGGCTGCTGCGCGCGACGATCGATCCGGCGCATTACCATCTCGGCTGGAATTTCGAGCGCGTGGAGCAGGACGAGCGCGGCGTGCGCGTGCAATTTTCCGGCGGCCGCGTCGAGCATGCCGACATCCTCGTGGGCGGCGACGGCATCCGCTCCGGCGTGCGCGCGCAGCTCGCGCCGGAATTGCAGCCGATCTACGCCGGCTACTACATCTGGCGCGGCGCGCCGAACGAGGCCGACCTCGCGCCGCGGACGCTGCGCGAGATCTTTCCCTATTTCGTGTTCTATCTGCCGCAGCGCCAGCAGGTGATCACTTATCCGATCTCCGGCTTCAACGACGACCTGCGGCCCGGGCACCGCCGCTACAATTTCATCTGGTATCGTGTCGCCGATGCACAGCAAATGAAGGAAATGTGCGTCGACGAGCGCGGCGTGCAGCACGACTATTCGGTGCCGCCACCGCTGATCTGCAAGGACCTCATCGCGCAGATGCATGCCGACGCGCGCGCGATCATGCCGGAGGTCATGCTCGACTGCGTGCTGAAAATCCCGCAGCCGTTCATCACGCCGATCTACGATTTCACCGCGCCGCGCATCGTGTTCGGCCGGGTCGCCATGGTGGGCGATGCCGCCGCCAATGCGCGCCCGCACATGGGCTTCGGCGTCGCCAAGGCGGGCGGCGACGCGATGGCGCTGGCGGCGGCGTTGCGCGACCACGACGACATCGACGCCGCGCTCAAGGCCTACAACGCCGAGCGCCAGCCGATCGGCAATACCATCGTGCTGCACAGCCGCAGGCTCGGCACCCATCTCGGCGTGGACCTCAAGACCGACGCGGACCGCCGCATGCACGAGCTGCTGCAAAGCGACGAGGCCATGATGGACTGGATCGCGGTGCCGAATTTCCTGGCGGAGTACCGATGAGCGAGCTGCCCAGGCCGGACCACGCGCGCAACATGCGCTTCGTCGGCTACAGCGCGGGCCAGGGGCGACGCCGCCCGCGACTGGACCGCCGGGCTCGCGGTGACTCCGTCATCCTGAGGCGCGAGGCGACGAAGTCGCCGAGCCTCGAAGGATGACGGCCTCGATGGTGTGGCTTGCCTTGCGGGAGAGGCGCGCGCCGTGCGGGTCATCCTTCGAGGCTCGCCCGGCTTCGCCGGGCGAGCACCCCAGGATGACGGCCGGGAGTCAGTGTTAACAACGGCTGGTGTAACCCCCGCTTCAAGTCGTCATCGCCTCCCGACCCACTTTTCGCGGGCGATGACGACGAGGAGCAAGATCACACGCTCAACCGCTGCATCAGCGCGTCGGACACTTCGAAATTGGCGTAGACGTTCTGCACGTCGTCATGCTCGTTGAGGTTCTCGATCAGCCGCAGCAGCTTCTCGCCCTGCTCGTCGTCGACCGGAACCGTGTTTTGCGGCTTCCAGGTGAGCGCGGCCTTGCGCGGCTCGCCGAACTTCCCCTCCAGCGCCTTCGCCACCGCGCCGAGCGAATCCGCCGTGGTGTAGACTTCGTGGCCGCTCTCGCCCGACGCCACGTCCTCGGCGCCCGCCTCGATCGCCGGCTTCCAGCATGGCGTCCGCGCTCGCCGCGCCGGCGTCGTATTCCACCAGGCCGACGTGATCGAACATGAACGACACCGCGCCGGTCTCGGCCAGATTGCCGCCGCTCTTGGTGAAGGTCGCGCGCACCTCGCCCGCCGTGCGGTTGCGGTTGTCGGTGAGCACCTCGACGATCACCGCGACCCCGCCCGGCCCGTAGCCCTCGTAGCGGATCTCGTCGTAGTGCTCGGCGTCGCCGCCCGACGCCTTCTTGATCGCGCGGTCGATATTGTCCTTGGGCATGTTCTCGGCGCGCGCCGCCAGCACCGCCGCGCGCAGGCGCGGGTTCATCGCCGGATCGGGCAGGCCGAGCTTGGCCGAGACCGTGATCTCGCGCGCCAGCTTGCCGAACAGCTTGGACTTGACTTTGTCCTGCCGCCCCTTGCGGTGCATGATGTTCTTGAACTGGGAATGGCCGGCCATGACTGCTCCTCAAGCTCGCCGCGCGCGAAATAAGCGCAGCCGGCGAGGCGGGACATGAATTGAAGCGGGCGCGTTATAGGACGCAGCCGCCGCAAAATCCAGAACGGGCATCAATCCCAGAACGCCGGCCGCGCCTGTTCGAGCTTGCCGCCCAGGCGTACTGGAGCGACGCGGCGCGCAAGCCCGGTGGCGTCGTCGGTCTCGACCGCGAGCGCGCACAGGGTCGCCTCGCCCATCGCCGGCTCGAAGCGCGCGCCCGGAATCTTGCGCAGGAACCGGTTCATCGGTTCCTCCTTCTGCATGCCGATGATCGAATCGAAGTCGCCGGTCATGCCGACGTCCGAGATGAACGCGGTGCCGCCCGGCAGGATCTGGTGGTCGGCGGTCGGCACATGGGTGTGGGTGCCGACCACGAGGCTGGCGCGGCCGTCGCAGAAGATTCCCATCGCCTGCTTCTCGCTGGTCGCCTCGCAATGGATGTCGACGATGATGGCGTCGGCCGCGCGCGCGAGCGGACAGGCCGACAGCTCGCGCTCGACCGCCGCGAACGGGTCGTCGAGCGCATCCATGAAGATGCGGCCCATGGCGTTGACCACCAGCACGCGCGCGCCGTTCCTGGCATCGATCAGCGCGACGCCGCGGCCGGGCGTGCCGGCGGGGAAGTTGATCGGGCGCAAGAGCTTCGGCGCGCGCTCGATGAAGACCAGCGCCTCCTTCTGGTCCCAGGAATGGTTGCCGCCGGTGATCACGTCGGCGCCGGCATCGACGATCTCGTTGCAGATCGCCTCGGTGATGCCGAAGCCGCCGGCCGCGTTCTCGCCGTTGACCGCGACGAAATCGAGCTTCCAGCCGGCGATGAGCGTGGGCAGCCGCTCGAGCAAGGCCGTGCGCCCGCTGCGCCCCACGATGTCGCCGATGAACAGGATGCGCATGCGCTATTCGGTCCGGCAGTCGATCAGTTCACGCTCGGTTAGCACGAGATCGAGCCGCTCGTCGCGGGGGGTAGTGGGCACTTGCGCGATTTCTTGCGCCGCATAGGCGAGGCCGACGGCGGCGATCGTCTTGCGCGGGCGCAGCGCCGCGATCGTCATGTCGTAGTAGCCGGCGCCGTAGCCGAGCCGGAAACCGGCACGGTCGAACGCGAGCAGCGGCACCAGCAGAATGTCGGGCAAGACTTCGGCCGCCTCGGGCTTGGGCTCGCGGATGCCCCATTGGCCGGAGGCGAGCACGTCGCCGAACGCATAGGCGCGCATGATGAGCGGCTTGCCGCGCCCGGCGACCGCCGGCAGCGCGAGCCGCGCGCCCGCGCTGGCGAGCTTGCGCATCAACGGGATCGGGTTGATCTCGCTCTTGAGCGGCATGAAGCCCGACACGATGGCGCCCGGCGGCACCGCAACCGGAAACGGCCGCGCGGCGATGGCCTCGCTCGCCGCCGTTCGCTGATCGGCCGGCAGTGCCTCGCGCCGCGCCAATGACTTCGCGGCGGAGTGCGGCTTTGGCGTCTTCGATGGTTGCGGGCGATGACATCTGGCGCTCGTCATGCCCGCCTCGTGCCGGGCATCCACGTCTTTCTTTGTTGCCAGCGTAAAGACGTGGATGGCCGGGACAAGCCCGGCCATGACGAATGAGGATTTAGAATTAAAGTGCGGAGCCGCAGAGGCCGTCAGAGTTGCGACCCCGGGAACCTACATAAGTAGGTGGGCGCCATATGTCCGAGCCCACGGGCCCGGCCAGGGACAGCTCCCTTCAGGATCGTAAGGCCCCGGGAGTATGACTCCGTCGCACCTCGCAGCCCCGCCCCGGCAATGTAATGCGTCAGGCCCGCAAATGCCACCGCGCTTGTTGTTGCACTCGTCGCCTTCGTCGAACCGTGCGATCTCTTCCCTCTCCCCGCTGCGCGTGGAGAAGGAAAGATCGCACCGTCATCGCGCTTCAGAAGGAGCAAGCCCAATCACTCATCAGAAGGAGCGGGCCAATCACCCCATCGCCACACCGCCGCTTTCGGCGATGGTCTGGTTGAGCCGCCGGGTGAGAACTTCGATCCGCTCGGCCGCCGCGTTGAGCGCGGCCACGATTGCCGCCTGGGTCGCGTTGGCGCGGTCCGCGGAGGCGACCCGGGCATCCTGCAGCGTCGCGAGCTCGGGTTCGATCCTCGCCAGCTTGCCGAGCGCGTCGGAGAGTTCGTCCGCCAGCGTGAGCGCCGCCATGACCGTGAGGCGCGTATCGCCGATCTCGCCGAAGCTCGCGCGCAGCTTGTCGATGCGCTGATCGAGGCTCTGCGCAAGCTTGGCAAGATGCGCCTCCTGGCCGTCCTCGCAGGCCATGCGGAATTCGCGGCCGTTGATCGTCACATTCACCTGCGCCATGGCGTCACTAGCGGTGCGCGACAGGAAAGCACGGGGTTCGCTCATTGTTCGTTCGCCGCGAGTACGGCGCGAATGGTATCGATGGCGGCGTCGAGCCGGCGCGCGACCTCGCGGTTCGTGGTCTCCAGCGTGCGGGCGCGGGCGGCCGAGATGTCGAGGTCGGAGGCAAGCCGCGAGCGGTCGGTGACCAGCACGTGGACCTGGCTGGCCAGCACGTCGACGCCGCCGTCGGCCTCGCGCCGCCGCTCGACCGCCGCCTCAAGCGCATCGAGCGCCTGGGCAAGACGCCGAGTAGCCGCGTCGATTGCGCTGGTCTCCGTCATCCCCTGCGACAGCCCCTATCCCCGGCAGGATTATGCCGGGCTGATTCGTCAGCCTTAAGGCAACGAAAATCCTTCGCGCGGGCAAGCGGTTAGAGCGGGGGGCTGCGGCAATCTGTGCGGCAAACTGAAATTTTACGCCGGCGCCGGGCGAAATCCGGCGGGTGCTGTGCACGGTTGGACCGGCGCGCGCCGGTGTTCTTTCACTCCCCTCGCCCGCATGCTAGAGGCTCGCGCCAGCAACCCAAGCGGCCGCCCATGACCAGTCCGACGTCGCCCCTCGCCGCCGCTCCGGCAGTCTCCGCCGCATCCGCGGCCCGCTCCGCGCAGACCCACGCAATGCCGCGCACCCAGCACGACCGCATGGCCAACGCCATCCGCGCGCTCGCCATGGACGCGGTCGAACAGGCGAAGTCCGGCCACCCCGGCCTGCCCATGGGGGCGGCCGACATCGCCACCGTGCTGTTCACGCGCTTCCTGAAATTCGATCCGGCCGACCCGAAATGGCCGGACCGCGACCGCTTCGTGCTCTCGGCCGGCCACGGCTCGATGCTGGTCTACGCGCTGCTCTATCTTCTCGGCTATCCGGGGATGAACATCGAGGAGATCAAGCGCTTCCGACAACTGGGCTCGATCACGCCCGGGCATCCGGAAAATTTCGTCACCGCCGGGCGTGGAGACCACCACCGGGCCGCTCGGCCAGGGCCTTGCCAACGCTGTCGGAATGGCGATCGCCGAGCGGCATCTCGCCGCCGTGTTCGGCGCCGATCTGGTCGACCATCACACCTACGTGCTGGCCTCCGACGGCGACTTGATGGAAGGCATCAGCCAGGAGGCGATCGCCCTCGCCGGCCACCTGAAGCTCAAGAAGCTCATCGTGCTGTTCGACGACAACGGCATCTCGATCGACGGGCCGCTCGCGCTCGCCAACTCGGTCGACCAGGTGAAGCGGTTCGAGGCGGCCGGCTGGTCGGCGGCCCGAGTAGATGGGCACGACCCGGAAAAAATCGCGGCAGCGATCGCCGATGCGCTGGCCTCCGACCGGCCTTCATTGATCGCATGTCGTACCACCATCGGTTTCGGTGCGCCGACCAAGGCGGGCAAGTCCTCCGCGCACGGCTCCCCGCTCGGCGCCGAGGAGATCAAGGGCGCGCGCGAAAAGCTCGGCTGGCCTGAGCCGCCCTTCGTGGTCCCCGCCGACGTGCGTGATCTGTGGCGCGGCGCAGGCGCCGCCGGCAAGGCCGCGCACGCCGCCTGGAACGACCGCCTCAAGGCCGTGCCGGGCGCGCGCCGCGCCGAATTCGAGCGCCGCATCGGCGGCGAGCTTCCGCACGACAAGCTGGCCGCCGCCGTGCACGCGGTGAAATCGACGCTCGCCGCGGCCCCGAAGGAGATCGCGACCCGCGTGGCGTCCGAGCAGACGCTCGAAGCGCTCACGGCGGCCGTACCCGAAATGATCGGTGGCTCGGCCGACCTCACCGGCTCGAACAACACCAGGACCAAGGCCACGACCGTGCTCTCGGCCGCCGACTACGGCGGACGGTTCATCCACTACGGCGTGCGCGAGCACGGCATGGCGGCCGCCATGAACGGCATGGCGCTGCACGGTGGGGTCATCCCCTATTCGGGCACCTTCCTGGTGTTCTCCGACTATTGCCGGCCGGCGATCAGGCTGGCCGCGCTGATGGGCGAGCGCGTCATCCACGTGATGACGCACAACTCCATCGGGCTCGGCGAGGACGGGCCGACCCACCAGCCGGTCGAGCACCTCGCGGCGCTGCGCGCGATCCCGAACCTCCTGGTGTTCCGCCCGTGCGATGTGGTCGAAACGGTGGAGTGCTGGCAGCTTGCGCTCGAGCATAGGGACCGCCCGAGCGTGCTCGCGCTCACGCGGCAGAACCTGCCGCAGCTCCGCCTCGCGCACGACGAGCACAACCGCTGCGCCCTGGGCGCCTACGAGATCGTGCCGGCGGAAGACGGCGTCGCGCTGGTCTCGCTGTTTGCAACCGGCTCAGAGGTCGCGATCGCGGTCGAGGCCCGCAAGTTCCTGCGCGAACGCGGCATCTCGGCCCGCGTGGTCTCGGTGCCGAGCTTCGAGCTGTTCCGCGCGCGATCCGCGGAGGAGCGGATGGAGGTCATCGGCACCGCGCAGGTCAAGGTCGCGGTTGAGGCCGCGGTGCGCCAGGGCTGGGACGAGATTGTCGGCGCCGACGGCGCCTTCGTCGGCATGACCGACGTTCGGCGCCAGCGCGCCCTACAAGGAACTCTATCGGCATTTCGGCATCACCGCCGAGAAGGTCGCCGAGGCGGCCTTGGCCAAATTGACCTGACGACCGCTCCCGTCCTTACGAAGGGCGCGTACCGACGCCGGCCGGACCGCAAACGGGTGGGAGGAATCATGGACACGTATCTCCGCCTACGGGTCGCCCGCCTTGTGCTCTGGGGGCTGTTTCTGGCTTCCCTCGCTGTGGCTGCGCTCATCAACATGACCCAGTTCAAGCATCCCGACCTCGTTCGCTACACGCCGCCTTTGCTGCTGGTGCTGGCCTGCGGCGTGGGCTTTGCCGAGAGGGTGGTCCGGCAACGCAACGGTCTGCCGGCCGCCGGACCCTGGTGGCGAAGAGGCGGGGAGTGACCGTCGAGGGCAAATGACCGAGCCGTCGAACGTCGCGCTCGAAGGCGGCTGCACCTGCGGCACCGTGCGCTATCGCCTGAACGCGCGACCGATGTTCGTGCACTGCTTTCGCCGTCAACGCCTTGATCGAAGCGTCGAACGTCGAGCTCGTGAAGGGCAAGCCCGTGCAGGCGACGCTTCCCAGCCCCAGCGGCAAGGGACAGGTGTTTTTCCGGTGCCCGCAATGCGGACTGACGCTCTGGAGCAACTACGCCGGCGCCGGATCGGGGATCCATTTCATCCGCACCGGAACGCTCGACGATCGGGCCGCTGCGGCGCCCGACATCCACATCTATACGTCGACCAAACGGCCGTGGGTGATCCTGCCGGACGGAGTTCCGGCGGTCGAGGAATACTACCGGATGTCCGCCTACTGGCCGGCCGAGAGCATCGCGCGCTTCAACAAGGCGCGAACGGCCTAGGACTTGTGCGCGCGCTACATCCCGTTAAATAGATGCACGAAAAGGCTGGATGCCAAGCATAAAGCCGGGCAATGACGCCCGGAGCCGGGAGCGACACATGACCGTTCGGGTTGCCATCAACGGGTTCGGCCGGATCGGCCGCAACGTCCTGCGGGCCATTGCGGAGGCCGAGCGCACCGACGTGGAGGTGGTCGGCATCAACGATCTCGGGCCGGTCGAGACGAACGCGCACCTGTTGCGCTTCGACTCGGTGCACGGCCGCTTTCCCGGCGAGGTGACGGTGACGGGCGACACGATCAGCGTCGGCAACGGCGCGATCAAGGTCACCGCCGAGAAGGATCCGGCCAAGCTGCCGTGGAAGGACCTCGGCGTCGACATCGCGCTCGAGTGCACCGGCATCTTCACCGCCAAGGACAAGGCGTCGATGCACCTCACCGCCGGTGCCAAGCGCGTGCTGATCTCGGCGCCCGCCGAGGGCGCCGACCTCACCGTGGTGTACGGCGTCAACCACGACAAGCTCACGAAGGACCACAAGGTGGTCTCGAACGCGTCCTGCACCACCAACTGCCTCGCGCCGGTCGCCAAGGTGCTGCACGACGCGGTCGGAATCGACAAAGGGTTCATGACGACCATCCATTCCTATACCGGCGACCAGCCCACCCTCGATACGATGCACAAGGACCTCTATCGCGCGCGCGCCGCCGCGCTGAACATGATCCCGACCTCCACCGGCGCCGCCAAGGCGGTGGGCCTGGTGCTGCCGGACCTCAACGGCAAGCTCGACGGCGTCGCCATCCGCGTGCCGACCCCCAACGTCTCGGTGGTGGACTTCAAGTTCGTCGCCAAGCGCGCCACCTCCAAGGACGAGATCAACGCCGCGGTCAAGCGCGCCGCCGGGCAGCAGCTCAAGGGCATCCTCGGGTACACCGAGGCGCCCAACGTGTCGTCCGACTTCAACCACGATGCGCACTCTTCCGTATTCGCCATGGACCAGACCAAGGTGATGGACGGCACGCTGGTGCGGGTGATGTCGTGGTACGACAACGAATGGGGCTTCTCCAACCGCATGGTGGACACCGCCGTGGCGATGGGGAAGCTGATCTGAGCGAGGAGAGCCGTCATCCTGAGGTGCGCCGAAGGCGCCTCGAAGGATGGCGGCTCCGCATTTGGGGGCGTCACCCTTCGAGGCTCGCTGCGCTCGCACCTCAGGGTGACGCGGAGAGGTGTGTGCGATGACGCCGTTGGGCCGCTACTCTCAATGACCACCTTCCGCACGCTCGACCAGGCCAATGTGAAGGGCAAGCGCGTGCTCATGCGCGTCGACCTCAATGCGCCGATGCAGGACGGCAAGGTGGTGGACACCTTCCGCATCGACCGCATGGCGCCGACCATCACCGAGATCGCCGGCAAGGGCGGCAAGGTGATCCTGCTCTCCCATCTCGGCCGTCCCAAGGGCCGCGACCCCCGGGAGACGCTCAAGCCGCTGGCCGGCGAAGTCGCCAAGGCGATCGGGCAGCCGGTCGCATTCGCGGAAGACTGCATCGGCGAGACGGCCAAGACCGCGGTCGCGCGGCTCAAGCCCGGCGAGGTGCTGCTGCTCGAGAACACCCGCTTCCATGCCGGCGAGGAGAAGAACGACCCGGCCTTCGTGCGCGAGCTGGCCGCGCTCGGCGAGCTGTTCGTGAACGACGGCTTCTCGGTGGCGCATCGCGCCCACGCCTCGGTCGCCGGGATTGGCAACATCCTGCCGGCCTATGCGGGGCGCAGCATGCAGGCCGAGCTCGACGCGCTTACCCGCGCGCTCGATGCGCCGCAGCGCCCGGTTGCCGCGATCGTCGGCGGCGCCAAGGTATCGACCAAGCTCGCGTTGCTCGGCAATCTCATGGCCAAGGTGAACGTGCTGATCATCGGCGGCGGCATGGCCAACACCTTCCTGGCCGCGCAGGGCAAGGCGGTGGGGAAATCGCTGTGCGAGCATGAGCTTGCGCCGACGGCGCGCGACATCCTGGCCAAGGCCAAGACGACCGGCTGCGAAATCGTGCTGCCGGTCGACGCCGTGGTGGCACAGACATTCGCCGCCCATGCGCCCTCACGCGTGGTCGCGGTGGACGGCGTGGGCGCCGGCGACATGATCCTCGACATCGGCCCGCGCAGCATCGAACATGTCTGCTCGGTATTGGCGCGCGTGAAGACGCTGGTGTGGAACGGCCCGTTCGGCGCCTTCGAGCTGGAACCGTTCGACAACGGCACGGTCGCGGTGGCGGAGGCGGCGGCGGAACTCACCGCCGCTGGCAGGCTTGTCACTGTCGCTGGCGGCGGTGACACCGTCGCCGCCCTCAATGCGGCAGGAGTGACCGAACGCTTCAGCTACGTCTCGACCGCTGGCGGCGCGTTCCTGGAATGGATGGAGGGCAAGGCGCTTCCGGGTGTGGAGATATTAAGGGTTAAGTGACGCACCGACTCCCGTTTCGTTTTTCGGCGCGCTAGAACAGGGGTGGCTCGATCGATCCGTGCGTCGTCCCCGCGCAAGCGGGGACCCATATTCCAGAGACCGTGGTTATGGGTCCCCGCTTGCGCGGGGACGACAGCGGGATTGGTCAACGCGATGACCCGATGGAATTGAGGAGTGTTCCATGAACCTCGCAGAACTCAACAAAGTGGCACAAGCCATGGTGGCGCCGGGGCGCGGCATCCTCGCGGCCGACGAATCCTCCGGCACGATCAAGAAGCGGTTCGACGCCATCGGCGCCGAGTGCACCGAGACCAGCCGGCGCGACTACCGCGAGATGCTGTTCCGCTCGACCGAGGCGATGTCGAAATACATTTCCGGCGTCATACTCTACGACGAGACCATCCGGCAGAGCGCCAAGGACGGCACTCCGCTGGTGAAGCTGATCGAAAAGGCCGGCGCGCTGCCGGGCATCAAGGTCGACAAGGGCACCAAGCCGCTGCCGTTCTGCCCGAACGAATTGATCACCGAAGGGCTGGACGGACTACGCGAGAGACTCGTGGAATATCGCGGGCTCGGCGCCAAGTTCGCCAAGTGGCGTGCGGTGCTCGACATCGGCAACCGCATGCCGAGCAATTCCTGCATCAACGCCAACGCGCACGCGCTCGCGCGCTATGCCGCGCTCTGCCAGGACGAAGGCATCGTGCCGATCGTCGAGCCGGAAGTGCTGATGGACGGCGAGCACGACGCCGACCGCTGCTACAACATCACCGAGTGGGTGCTCAAGGTCGTGTTCATGGAGCTCTACCATGCCCGCGTGAAGCTCGAAGGCATGGTGCTCAAGCCCAACATGGTGATCGCCGGCAAGAAGGCGAAGAACCGTGCGGGCGTCGAGGAAGTCGCCGAGAAAACCGTCAAGGTGCTCAAGGACTGCGTGCCGGCCGCCGTGCCGGGCATCGCGTTCCTCTCCGGCGGGCAGTCGGACGAGGAGGCGACCGCGCATCTCGACGCCATCAACCGGCTGGGGCCGCTGCCCTGGTCGGTCACCTTCAGCTACGGCCGGGCGCTGCAACACGCGCCGCAGACGACGTGGAGCGGCAAACCCGAGAACGTCGCCGCCGCGCAGCGCGCCTTCGCCCATCGCGCCGCGATGAACTCGCTCGCCTCCACCGGACAGTGGAAGCAGGACCTGGAGCGCAACAAGGCGGCGTAGCCGCACGCCGGTCTGCGTTGCGAAATCCGCCACCCAACCACGATTGCGGAGCATCACCGATCATGTGAGTGTTGCCCCCATCATCTCTGCGCATCTGGGGGCCAGCATGACCATTCCGCGCCCGGTCTTTCATCCGAGCTTCGCCATCACGCGCGCAAGCCATGTCGTGCATCGCGTGCGCGACCTCGCCAAGAGCCGCGCGTTCTACGTCGACACGCTCGGCTTCGTGGTGAGCGACGAGGACCGCTTCACGCTCTATCTGCGCGGCCTGGAGGAAGGCTGCCACCACAGCATGGTGCTCAAGGCGGGCGATGCGCCCGCCTGCGAGCGCGTCGGCATGCGCGTGCTCACCGAGGACGACCTCGACCGCGCCGAGGCGCATTTCCGCAAGGCGCAACTGCCGACCCGCTGGGTCGACGTGCCGTTCCAGGGCCGCACCCTGCACACCGCCGACGCCGTCGGCACGCCGCTCGAAATCTGCGCCACCATGCAGACCATGCCCCGCCGCATCATGGACTTCGAGCTGTTCCACGGCGCCTGCCCGCAGCGCATCGACCACGTCCAGGTGCTGACGCCCGATGTCCAGCGCGCGACCGACTTCTACATGGCGATGGGATTCCGGCTCTCCGAATACATCGTGCCCGACGGGAGCGACGATCTGCACGCGGTGTTCCTCCAGCGCAAAGGCAATCCGCACGACATCGTGTTCGTCAGGAACGCCGGGCCGCGGCTGCATCACGCCGCGTTCACGATCCCGGAGGTCTATCACCTGATGTACATCTGCGATCTGCTCGGCCGGAACGGCTTCGGATCGGGTGTCGAATGGGGACCCGGCCGGCACTTCGGGCCGGGCTACGCGCGCTTCGTTTATCTGCGCGATCCCGACGGCCACCGCGTCGAACTGTTCACCAACCACTACCAGACCATCGACATGGAGGACGAGCCGATCCGCTGGCGGATGTCCGACCTCAACACCGGCCGCTGGGGCACGATGCCGCCGGCAAGCTGGCGCGAGGAGGGCAGTGCGTTCGGCGGCGTCGCTGTCGGCCAGACCGACCCGACGGCATCGCCACGCGAAACCGTCGTCGTGCGTTGAAGAATCAAAAAGCGCGACGGCTCGCCAAGAAGCCGGCAGCAAGCAACGAGCAAAACAGGAGGAAGCCGATGTCGTTGTCATCTGCGTGCAGATGCGCACTCGTTATCCTGCTCGGGCTTGCCGGCCTCCAGGCGCCCGCCCGCGCCCAGAGCTATCCGAGCAAGCCGGTCAGCATCATCGTGTCGCTGGCGGCCGGCACCGGCATGGATACTCTGGTGCGGCTCTATGGCGAGAGGCTGGCGCAGGCGCTCGGCCAGCCGGTCGTGATCGACAACCGGCCGGGTGGCGCCGGCGTTGTCGCCGGAGAGGCGATCATCAAGGGTTCGCCCGACGGCTATACGCTCGCGGTCGCGACCAGCGCCATCATGGCGATCAGGCCGACGCTGTTTAAGACCCGGCCGTTCGATCCGCCCACCGCCTTCGTGCCGATTTCGCTCTATGTGAAATCGCCGTTCGTGTTCATCGTCGATCCGGCGCTGCCGGTCAAAACCGTTCCCGAGTTCATCGCCTACGCCAAGGCGCGCCCGGGCAAGCTCAGCTACAGCTCGTCGGGCATCGGCGGCGCGCCGCATCTCACCATGGAAGCCTTGAAGCAGAAGTTCGGCTTCGACATGACCCACGTGCCCTATCGCAACAGCCCGCAATCGATCGCCGACGTTGCCGCCGGCCACGTGAACGCGGCGATCGCGGAGGCCGGCGCCTCCCGGGCGCTGATCAAGGACGGCAAACTGCGCGCCATTGCCGTCACGTCGCTCACGCGCTTCCCCTCGTTGCCAGAAGTTCCGCCGCTGGCGGACGCGGTGCAGGTTCCGGAGTGGGAAGCGGTGTCGTGGCACGTGCTGTTCGCCCGCGCCGGCACGCCGCGCGACATCCTCGACAAGCTGCACGGCGAGATGGCGCGCATCATGGCCGCGCCCGACATGCGGCAGAAGATCATGGACATCGGCCTCATCCCGCACGAGTCGGCCTCGATCGAGGGAATTCAGGGCTACATCAAATCCGAGACCGACAAGTGGGGCGGGCTGGTCCGCAGTCTCGGCCTCGCCGGCACGATGTAGCGTCATCGATGGCCGTGGCGCCGCCGCCGCCGGCGACATCAAAGCCCTCCCGCATGGGTGCCGCTGCCGGCAGGACTGGTGCTATATTCATCGGACTCCGTTGCGGGCTGGCCGGCTTGGCCATCGGGGTCCGGTATAATGGCGTTGAAAGTCGACTACTACACGCTGCTCCTGCGTTCCGTGCACGGGCTTGACCGGCACGCTTACGCGGCGCGCGGCGCCGTCTACGAGCGCGAATATAAGACCCTGCTGAAACTGCTGTTTTCGGCCAGCCCACGGCGTTCGCAGGTCGAGATCGAAAGCGAGCAGCAAGCCTTCCACGATGCCATCCGGCGCATCGAGTTCGGCGATGATGGCCGCGCGGGTACGCTGCACACGTCGGCGCCGGAGGCGGTGGCGTTAGCCCCGGCCGCGCCCGTGGCCCCCGTTCGCCCGGTCGCGGCACCCGTTGCTGCCGCACCCCCAGCCCCCGTTCGCCCAGCCGCGGCACCCGTTGCCGCCGCATCCGCAAATCGGGTCAGGGCGGCACCGGCGCCCCTCGCGCCGGAAAACGTCATCCCGTCGCCCGTGGCTCCGGCATGGCCGCGATCGCCCGAGCCGGACAATTTGATCCAACCGGAGATTCCGGAGGAGCACCCCCAAGAATACGCACCGGCGGCGCTCGAGCCCGACGCCTATGCATCAGCCGACCCCGGCGAGGCGCACGATCCGGCCGCGGTGAAACGAAGGCGTACGCCCCTTGCCGGCTTGCTCGTGCGCCGCGCGCTGCTCGGCGCCGTTCTGCTTGGGCTCGGTGCCATCGCCTACGGGCACGCGACCGGAGGGCTCGATCTGCCTTGGCTCTCGCTCCTGACCGGTGACGGCTCCCAGTTGGGGCCGGCGAACGATAAGGACGCGCAGCGGGCGATCGTCTATGACGGCGCGGTCAACCAATCCAATGAAAGCAAGGCGGCCGGAAAGGCGGTCTGGCGAATACGATCGGAGGGAGCGGACCAACAGGGGGGCCCGGCCACCGTCGTGCGCATCGATGTGGAAATTCCGGCCCGCAAGATCATCCTCTCGGTGTCGCTACGCCGCGAGGGTGCGGGCAGTCCGATGAGCCATCTGATGGAGTTGCGATTCCAGGACGAGGACGGGCGCCCCGACAGCACAATCGTCGACCTCGGTGCCATCTATGGGGCGGCCGAGGACCTGACGGGGCGCGGGGCTTTGTTGGGGCGCGCCGAGCCGGTGGCGCCGGGCGTATTTCTGTTCGGTTTCGCGGGCATGGATGCCGACAAGCAACAGAACGCGCGCTTTCTGAAGGAAATGGCGTGGCTGGTTATCCCGCTGCGATATCGCAATGGCGCGTTCGGCGCGCTGGCGGTGGAAAAAGGCGCTCCCGGCGGCCGTGTCATCGACGAAGCCTTGGCCAAGTGGGGCCGGTGATCGCACCGCGTGGACTTGACCGCCTTTACCCTCTCGTAGGGTTGATGGCCTACAAACGCCCCTAAACCGCCAGATTGCGGGGGCAATCGATCATCCATGGCATCCCGGGGGAAACCGGCACAGACGGAGCGCGTAGCCCCGCGCCTCTATCTCGTCAGCCCACAGGCCGCCGACCCTGCCGGCCTGGCGGATGCACTTGCCCGCGCGCTGGCCGCCGCCGACGTGGCGGCTGTCTGGCTTCGGCTCGCTGCGGGCGATGAGCGAACCATCGTGAGCCAGGCCAAGGCGCTCGCGCCCATCGTCCAGGACAGGGGGGCGGCGCTCCTGCTCGACGGACATCCCGAGCTCGCCGGGCGCACCGGCGCCGACGGTGTCCACCTCACTGGCTCCGATGCACTTTTAGCCGCAATTTCCGCCCTCAAGCCCGACCGCATCGCCGGCTGCGGCGGGCTCGACAGCCGCGACGACGCGATGTCCGCCGCCGAGGCCGGCGCCGACTACGTCATGTTCGGCGAGACCGACCCGGCGGGCCGCCGCCCCTCCTTTGACGCGATCGTGGAGCGGGTGTCCTGGTGGGCGGAGGTGTTCGAGGTGCCGTGCGTCGGCTATGCCGCCTCGCTCGACGAGGTCGAGCCGCTCGCGGCTGCCGGCGCCGACTTCGTCGCGGTCGGCGACTGCATCTTCGGCGATGCGCGCGGCTGCGAAGCGGCGCTGGCCGATGCGGCGCGCCGGCTTGCCGTTGCGGAGACGATCGCATGAAGGCCGCGACCCATATCGCCGGTGTCGTGGCGGCGGCGCTGGCGGCCGCCGCGATGGCACCAATCGCTGCGCACGCGCAGCTTCAGCTCCAGCCGCAGGGTTCCCCGCGGGTCGCGCAGCAACCGGCCAAGCCCAAGCCGGCCGCGCGCAAGCCCGCACCCGCCGCCCAGCCGGCGCCGCCGGCAGCGCCCGCCCCGGCCGCCGCGCCGGCCCTGCCGGGGCGCGAGCTGGACATGGCCTACGGCGCCTATCAGCGCGGGTACTACCTGACCGCGTTCAACATCGCGACCCGCCGGGTGGATGAGAAGCACGACGTCAAGGCGATGACGCTGCTCGGCGAGCTCTACGCCAACGGCTTCGGCGTCGCGCGCGACGACAAGAAGGCGGCCGAATGGTTCAAGCTCGCCGCCGACCGCGGCGACCGCGAGGCGATGTTCCAACTGGCGATGTTCCATCTCGGCGGCCGCATCGGCTCGGTCAATCGCGATCAGGCGGCCAAGCTGCTCGCCACCGCCGCCAAGCTCGGCCAGATCGCCGCCGCCTACGATCTCGGCCTGCTCTACATCGAGGGCCAGCTGTTCCCGCAGGACTTCACGCGCGCGGCGGAATTGTTTCGCAGCGCCGCCCAGGCCGGCAATCCGGACGCCCAGTACGCGCTCGCCACCCTCTACAAGGACGGCCGCGGCGTGCCGAAGGACCTGCCGGAGGCGGCGCGGCTGCTGGCGCTGGCGGCGCTCGCCGACCACACCGCCGCCCAGGTCGAATACGCCATCGCGCTGTTCAACGGCTCGGGCGTGCCGCGCAACGAGAGCGCGGCGGCGGCGCTGCTGTTGAAAGCGGCGCGCAAGGGTAACCCGGTCGCGCAGAACCGTCTCGCCAACATCCTGGCGATCGGGCGCGGCCTGCGCGCCGATGCGGCCGCGGCAATCAAATGGCACATCGTCGCCAAGGCGGGCGGCGTGGGCGACATCGGGCTCGACCAGTTCGCGCTCAAGCAGACCCCCGAGATCCGCGCCGCGGCCGAGAAGGCGGCGGCGCCGTGGCTCGAGGTCATCAAGGCGCAACGCGAATCGCGCTCTTGACGCGGCAGGCGGCGGCGGGCAGACCCCCACCTCGCCGAGACCCAGCCGCATGCTCCGTTCCGCCCTCCTCAACGTGATGATCAAGGCCGCCCGCAAGGCCGGCCGTGCGCTCAAGCGCGATTTCGGCGAGGTCGAGCATCTCCAGGTTTCGCTCAAGGGACCGGCCAATTTCGTCAGCGCCGCCGACCGGCGCGCCGAGGAGATCCTGCGCGAAGAGCTGATGCACGCGCGCCCCGGCTACGGCTTCCTCGGCGAGGAAGGCGGCATGCACGCGGGCCCCGACAAGACCCATTGCTGGATCGTCGACCCGCTCGACGGCACCTTGAACTTCCTGCACGGCATTCCGCATTTCGCCGTCTCGATCGCGCTCCAGCGCGAAGCCACCATCGTCGCCGGTCTCGTCTACAACCCGGCCAACGACGACCTCTTCACCGCCGAGCGCGGCAAAGGCACCTTCCTCAACGACCAGCGGCTGCGGGTCGCCGCGCGCAAGCGGCTGGCGGACGCGGTCGTCGCCTGCGCCCTCCCCCACCCCAGCCGCGAGGACAGCGCGCGCACGCGCCGGGAGGAGCGCGTCGTGCAGGACAAGGTGGCCGGGCTGCGCCGGTTCGGAGCGGCGGCGCTCGACCTCGCCTGGGTCGCGGCCGGGCGCCTCGACGGCTACTGGGAACACAACCTCTCGCCCTGGGACATGGCCGCCGGGATCATTCTGGTGCGCGAGGCCGGCGGCTTCGTGAGCGATGCCGAGGGCCGCGAGACCATGCTGACGAGCGGCGCTATCGTCGCCGGCAATGATACGATCCACCGCGATCTGCTCGCCGCGCTGAAAGAGGCGGCGGCGGCCTGACCTCGCGCCCCGCGGCGAGGCAGCACGCAGCCGCCCCGAAGCGCCGTGACATTCGTGTCGTTTTGGCCCAAAACCAAGGCCGGGCTTGCCGGCGCGCCGGCTTTTGGCGCCGTTGGGGCCCGGCTTTTCGCCGTTCTCGTACTTTCTCGTTCCGCCGCGCCTATGTCATATTGTGAGTCGAATTAGGACGCGTTGACCCAGCCCATGGCGCAAGATTTCGATCCGCTGAAGCTGTCCTCGCCCCGGATTTTTCTGGTCCGGATGTTGGTGTTCCTCACGCTTTGCGCGCTCATCGTGATCGTGCTGTACAAGCAGATCTGGACGGCATTCCTCGCCAATCCCGGTCTCAACGCCCTGATCATCGCGGTGCTGGTGATCGGCATCCTGCTCGCCTTCCGGCAGGTCCTGCGGCTCTACCCCGAGGTCAACTGGGTCAACGGCTTCCGGCTGGCCGATCCGGGGCTCGCGGTCGAGCGCCCGCCGGTGCTGCTCGCGCCCATGGCGGCCCTGCTCGGAGACCGCATCGGCCGCATGGCGATCTCCTCGCAGATGATGCGCGGCATTCTGGACTCGATCGCGGCGCGCCTGGACGAAGCCCGCGACATGTCGCGCTACATGACGGGCCTCCTGGTCTTCCTCGGCCTCCTGGGCACCTTCTGGGGCCTGATCGAGACCGTGAGTTCGATCGGCAACGTGATCAACGGGCTCAAGCCCGGGGGCGACGCCGGCGCCATTTTCGAAGCCCTCAAGGAAGGTCTCGCCGCGCCGCTCGCCGGCATGGGCATCTCGTTCTCGTCCTCGCTGTTCGGACTGGCCGGCTCGCTCGTGCTCGGCTTCCTCGATCTGCAGACCAGCCAGGCGCAGAACCGGTTCTACACCGACCTCGAGGACTGGCTCTCCACCACGGTGCGCGACCTCGGCGTCGGCACCGACGCGGTTGCGCCGGCATCGGGCGGCGCGCCGGCGCCGTCGGGCGAACTGCGCGTCGCCATCGAGCGGCTGCGCGAGGCGATCAGCGAAGGCGGCTCAAGCCGGCAGGCCACCACCGCGATGGCCAATCTCGCCGAGGCAATCCAGGGGCTGGTCCACCACATGCGCAGCGAGCAGCAGATGATCCGCGACTGGGTCGATTCTCAGGCCCAGCAGCATCGCGAGGTCCGCCGCCTGCTCGAAATCCTCGCGCGTGAGAACACCAAGTAGGGGCGCTTCAAGGACAGGCAGCCATGGCCATCGCACGCGCTCGCCGCGACGTCAGCATGAACTACTGGCCGGGATTCGTCGACGCGCTGTCGACGCTGATCCTCGGCATCATCTTCCTGCTCACGGTGTTCGTGGTCGTGCAGTTCTATCTGACCCAGGAAGTGACCGGCAAAGACACCGCGCTGACCCGTCTCAACGCGCAGATCGCCCAGCTCACCGAGCTTCTGTCGCTGGAGAAATCCGGCAAGCTGAGCCTGGAGGAACAGCTCGCCCAGATGCGCGCGAGCCTCGCCAGCGCGGAATCCGAGCGCGACCGCTACAAGGGCCTCTACGAAGGCGTCGGCAGCGGGGCCGCCGACGCACAGGGCAAGGTCATCGAGCTCAGCGGCCAGCTCGATGCCGAGAAGCGCCTGACCGCCCGCGCATTGGCGCAGGTCGAGGTGCTCAATCAGCAGATCGCCGCGCTGCGCCGGCAGCTCCAGTCGATCGAAGCCGCGCTCGACGTATCGGAGAAGAAGGACAAGGAATCGCAGGCCCGCATCGCCGATCTCGGCCAGCGCCTGAATCTTGCGCTTGCGCAACGCGTGCAGGAGCTCTCGCGCTACCGCTCGGACTTCTTCGGACGCCTGCGCGCCATCCTCGGCAACCGGCCCGACATCCGTATCGTCGGCGACCGGTTCGTGTTCCAGTCGGAGGTGTTCTTCGACAGCGGCCAGGCCGTCCTGAGCCGGCCGGAGGGCCTCTCCGAGCTCGACAAGTTGGCGTCGGCGCTGCTCGACCTCGGCACCAAGATTCCGGGCGAAATCGCCTGGGTGCTGCGCGTCGACGGCCACACCGACGTGCGGCCGGTGAACAACGCATTTTTCAAGAGCAACTGGGAGCTCTCCGCCGCCCGCGCGATCTCGGTGGTGCAGTATCTCATCAGCAAAGGCGTGTCGCCGCAGCGGCTGGTCGCCGCCGGCTTCGGCGAGTTCCAACCCATCGACGTCGAGAAGACGGACGAGGCCTACAGCCGCAACCGTCGCATCGAATTGAAGCTGACGGAGCGGTGAGCGGATCCTCATTCACGCTGCGACCCTACACGCCCGCCGACGAGGACGCGGCGATTGAGCTGTGGCGCCGTACCTGGCAGCAGCACTATCCGCAGATCGATTTTTCGACCCGGATCGACTGGTGGCGCGACCGCTGGCGCAGCGTGCTGGTGCCGAGCGCGACCATCACCGTCGCCGTGGCCGGCGACGCGCTGATCGGATTCGTGACCGCCGACCCCGGCACCTTCGATCTCGATCAGATGGTGGTGGCGCCGGAAGCCTGGGGAACCAAGGTCGCGGCCGCGCTCATCGACGAGGCCAAGCGGCTGTCGCCGCAGGGGCTCGACCTGCGCGTCAACAAGGACAACCACCGCGCGGTGCGCTTCTACCAGAAGCACGGCTTCGTCATTGCGGGCGAGGCGATCAACTGGCGCTCGGGCGCGCCGGTGCACAAGATGAGTTGGCGGCCGTAGCATCATGTGTCCCGGGCGCAGCGCAGCACGAAGTGGTGCGCTGCAGACCCGGGACCTCGCGAGATCCCGGATCAGCGGTGCACCGTTCGCGCCATGGCGCATCGAAGACGCGCGTTAACGCGCTTATTGCGCTCACGCTGCACCGCATCCGGGACACCGGCATCACTTCGCCAGGTAGTTCCGGTGCACCCAGCCGCCGGCGCGGGCGGTCTCGAACAGGTAGGCGGCATCGGCCTCGCGAATTTCGAGCCGGACCCCCGCATTGAGCGGCTTCTCGTTCGCCTTGCCGGCCTCCGCGGCGGCGAGAAATTCAGAAACCTTCTCGATTGCGGGCGGTGCGACGTTGGGCTCGTTCTTGTGGCCGATAGCCTCGGTCGCGCTGGCGTTCAGGAGCTTGCCCCACATCTTGCGGAAGAGACCGTTCGACGGATAGACATCAGCGCTGTTGAGCGCTCCGTTGACCGCGAACACGAAACCGACGATGTCGTCGGCGTTCTCTCCCGCGGCTTTAAGCGATTTGATGTAGCCCTTCTGCGCGTCGAGCAGCTGCTCGCTCTCGAGCGCGAGCTGCAGGCTCGAAGCCGACAGCGCCGACCTGACCTGGGCGCCGACCTTGCGGCTGAGCTTGGCCTGGGTCTGGCGCACGCTGTCCCACACCTGCTGCTGGCGCTGGCCGGTCTCGCTGGCATACCCGCCCGCGAGGCGCGAGGGACGGATCGGATCGGCGGTTGGCGCAACGGGCAGCGGCGCCTTCATCGCCAGCTTCATCTCGCGCGACGGCACCGATGCCGAGGCGGTGGCGAAATTCTTCGCGTCCTCGCGGCCGCGCGCCGACCAGCGGCCCTCCTCGACACAGAACGACGCGATCGGGATGCGGCCGGACTTCGGCGGCAGCACCAGGCTCACCATCAGGGTGCGGTCCTGCTTGCCGCCCTTCACGATGTCGCCGGACTGCACGAACACATCTTCATCGCCGAGATTCTCGATCTCGAGCTGATTGACGTTGCTGGTCTCGCGCACCGACACGGCGCCCTTGGCCATCGCCTCTTCGAGGGTCAGCGGCACCTTGCCCGGCGCCGACTTGCCGTGGACGAAATAGACCGCGAGGTTCTCGTGCACGACCGGACCGGAAATCCGAACGCCGCCGGAGGGTTGCGCGTCGCCGAGACCGACGAGCGAGAACATCACCAAAGGCGAAGCCGAGATCGCAGCAAGCAGAGCCAAGCGCATGTGCAACTCCCTGGAGGCTGAGTGGGGTTGCGCTGAGAGTTCCCATGCCTCCATGGCTGCGTTTGGGAGCCGCAGTGTTCGAATTTCGACGCGCGCGTGAAGAAACCGAGCGTCGTCAACACACCGGCCTTAATTGTGGCTCGCCCGCCGTCGCTTCGTTCGGCGGCGAGCGACGGCACGGAGCATTCGCCGACCGCGGCAGTGCAACGGCGACGCAGTGGTTAACGGCGCGCGCGCCGTCCGTTCTCGCGGCGACCGACCCGCAGCCGTGACGAAAACACGCGCGAACGGTGACGGAATAGCGGCGTCAGGCGCTCTGGAATTGCAGCTTGGCGAGGCGCGCGTAAAGGCCGCCGGCGGCGGCGAGCGAATCGTGCGTGCCCTCCTCCACGATGCGGCCGGCCTCCATCACCAGGATGCGGTCGCAGGACTGCACGGTCGCCAGCCGGTGCGCGATGACCAGCGTGGTGCGGTCCGCCATCAGCGTCTCGAGCGCGATTTTGACCAGCCGCTCGCTCTCGGCGTCGAGCGAGGAGGTCGCCTCGTCGAGCAGCAGGAGCGGCGCGTCGCGCAGGATGGCGCGCGCGATGGCGATGCGCTGGCGCTGGCCGCCTGAGAGCGTGACCCCGCGCTCGCCGAGGAGGGTCTCGAACTGCTGCGGCAGCCGGCCGATGAATTCGGACGCGAGCGCAAGCTCGGCCGCGCGCGCGACGTCCGCATCGCTCGCCTCCGGCCGGCCGAAGCGGATGTTGTCGCCGACCGAGGCTGCGAACACCACCGGGTCCTGCGGTACGAGCGCGATCGACCGGCGCAGGGCGAACGGATCGGCCTCGGTCAGCGGCACTCCGTCGAACGTGATCGCGCCCGAAAGGGAATCGTAGAACCGCAGGATGAGATGAAAGAGCGTGCTCTTGCCCGCCCCCGAAGGGCCCACGATCGCGACCTTCTCGCCGCGCCGCACCGCGAACGTGACGCCGTCGAGCACCGGCGTGGCCGGCCGGGTCGGATAGGCGAACCGCACATCCGCGAACGCCACCTCTCCGCGCGGCGGCTGCGACAGCGCGGTGGGCCGGGCGGGCGGCACGATCACCGGCCGCACGTTGAGGATCTCGAACAGGCGCTCGGCCGCGCCGGCGGCCTGCGAGATCTCGCCCCAGGTCTCGGACAACTGCCCGAGCCCGGCCGCGGCAAACACCGCGTAAAGCACGAACTGGGACAGGCGCCCGGCGGTTATGCGGCCCGCGAGCACGTCCTGCGCGCCCACCCACAGCACCACGACCACGCTCGCGAACACCAGGAAGATGGCGATGGCGGTCAGGATCGCGCGGGCGCGGGTGGAATCGACCGCGGCGTTGTAGGCGCGCTCCACGGCGGCGCCGAACCGGCCGCGCGCGAGCTTCTCGTTGGTGAAGGCTTGCAGCACGCGCACCGCCCCGATCAGCTCGGAGGCATAGGCGGAGGCGTCCGCGAGGGTGTCCTGCGCCGCGCGCGATCGCCGGCGCACGGCGCGGCCGAAGCCGTAGAGCGGCAGCACGATCACCGGGATGGCGCCGAGCACAAAGGCGGACAGGCGCGGGCTCGTCACCACCATCATGGCGCTGGCGCCGAAGAACAACACAAGATTGCGCAGCGCGACCGACACCGAGGAGCCGACCGCGGCCTTGATCTGGGTGGTGTCGGCGGTGAGCCGCGAGAGCAGCTCGCCGGTCTTGGCCTGGTCGAAATAGCCGGCCGAGAGCGACGTCAGATGGGCGAACACGTCGGCGCGCAGATCGGCCACGATGCGCTCGCCGAGCGTGGTCACCAGGTAGTAGCGTGCCGCGCTCGCGAGCGCGAGCACCGCCACGACCGCGATCATGACGGTGAAATAGCTGTCGATCAGGCTGGCGCTTTCGCGCGAGAAGCCGAAATCGACCATGCGGCGCACGGCGACCGGCACCAGCAGCGTGGTGACGGCGGCGACCAAAAGTGCGCCGAGCGCCGCCAGCGCCTGCCCACGGTAGCGGCCGATATAGGGCAGCAGCGCGACCAGCGGACGCAGCCTGGCGCCGCGCGGCGGTAGCGGCACACCATCTCCGCGAGGCGCTTCGCGCTCGGCGATCGTCATCGGCCCGGCCCTGGCAGCCCCGGCCGGGGGGGCCGAAGCGGCGCGACAATGCCCCGGTGCCCGGCAGGTGGCAAATGCGCCGCGCGGCTTGTTTCGGCGGATGTCGTCGGTTATAGAACCGCACCTTTTCAGAGCGAGCCGGCCATGAAGCCCGACATCCACCCGGAATACCACACCGTCAAGATCGTCATGACCGACGGTACGGAGTTCAGCACCCGCACCACCTGGGGCAAGCACGGCGACACCATGCGCCTCGACATCGATCCGAAGTCGCACCCGGCCTGGACCGGCGGGCAGCAGCAGCTTCTCGATCGCGGCGGGCGGCTCTCGCGCTTCCAGAAGAAGTTCTCCGGCTTCCTCAAGAAGGAATAGCCGCGCGCCCTGCCGCGCAAAACGAAGCCCCGCGACGAGCGGGGCTTTTTCGTTCTGGCGACGCGTGGAGAGCGAACCGGGAGCTATGCGCCGTCCTGCTCGAACGCCGCCTTGAGCAGACCGAGTTGGCGCTCGACCGGATTGCCGATCGGGCCACGCACCCGTTCCGGGCTCGCATGGATGGTCGCGTCGACCCGGCGCACCGCGGTTTGCAGCGCCTTGGATCGCTGGATCAGCGCGCGCAGGCGCTCGGGCAGAAGCCTGATGCTCTGTTCGTCGCTTTGCTCGCCGGCCGAGAGCTTGACCTTGGCCTTCTCTTTGTTGGCCTGGGCGAGCGACATCTCGCCTTCCTTGACCGCGCGATGGAGCAGAAGCCAGGAGGCCAGTTGCATCAGCCGGGTGGTGAGCCGCATGCTTTCGGTGGCATAGGCGAGCGCGGCGCCGCGATCGAGCCGCTTGGATTCCTGCCGGCCGGGACCGTCGAGATAGGACGCGGTCTCCTCCACCAGCGCCATTCCGTCGCGGAACAGGTCGGCGAAAGCCTGCGAACTCGCAAGCCTCGCACCGAAGGACACGGCTTCGTTGGCCGACTTCTCGGACATCGCTACGCCTCACGCTACGCAACAATTTCTTGTCTTTGCGCCAGCCCCTGGCGAAGCGGCAGCAGCATCGCGCGGCTGGCAACGCCTGTCCAGCACCCTGCCCGCAAAGCTTCAGACATAGTTGCCGGGCGGACACGGTCGCCGGAATGGCAGGGATCGTCCGCGGAAGACGGGGCGACGGCGGCCGATTGAGGACCTCGAAATGCGCGAGAGCGCCTCCGGAGAACAGACCGGGGGTCCGACGGGCAAAAAAAGAGCCGCCGTTGCCGGCGGCTCGAAGTTATTAACAGGGAGGCGTCAAACAGAGTGGACAGGAGCCACTCAATGTCCAGAAGATGGACACTCACTGTAATGATCGAGAAAGCTTAACAAGGGGTTAAGAATTTTAAGAATTTCGGGTTAACCGCGGTAGCTTCGGATTTACTTGGCGCGTCACCCCCGCCCCCCACTGCGCTATTTCTTGAAGAACTGGTCGGCCACGTTGCGCGAAGCCTGCTTGCGGTTGATGTCGGCCTCGAGCCGGCCGATCTCGGCCTTGAGCAGCGCGATACGCTCCTCCAGCTCCTTGACCGACACGAGCGTGAGGTCCTGGCCGATCTCGTGCGCGATCTTCTTCTTCGGCCGATCCTCGTCGTCCATTGCCGGCATCGCTGGTCTCCGTCGCAAAGCGGCAAAATAGCCGCCACCGCCGCGGTTGTCACATGCCCGGACGCACCTTAAGAAGCGCTGCCACACAGGGATTTCCACGATGCTGCCGACCGACATGACCGCGATCGCGATCCGCGCCCCGGGCGGACCCGAGATGCTCGTGCCGGAGCGCCGCGCGTTGCCGCACCCCGGCGAGGGCGAAATCCTGGTCAAGGTCGCGGCCGCAGGCGTCAACCGGCCCGACGTGATGCAGCGCCTCGGTCTCTACCCTCCGCCCAAGGGCCCAACCGATATCCCCGGGCTCGAGATCGCCGGCGAAGTCGCGGCACTCGGCTCCGGCGTGACGCGCTGGAAGCTCGGCGACCGGGTCATGGCGCTGGTGGTCGGAGGCGGCTACGCCGAATACTGTCCGGCACACGAGAGCCATGCGCTGCCGGTGCCGACCTCACTGACGCTCGTGGAGGCGGCTGCGATCCCCGAGACATTCTTCACCGTCTGGCACAATGTCTTCGAGCGCGGCCGGCTCACGGCCGGCGAGACCCTGCTGGTGCATGGCGGCTCCTCGGGCATCGGCACGGTTGCGATCCAGCTCGCCAAGGCGTTCGGCGCCCGCGTGGTCACCACCGCGGGCTCGGCGGAGAAATGCGCGGCCTGCAAGGCGCTCGGCGCCGACGTCGCCGTTAACTATAAGAGCGAAGATTTCGTCGCCGCCACCAAGACCGCGACCGACGGGCGCGGCGCCGACGTGATCCTCGACATGGTTGGCGGCGACTATATCGAGCGCAATTACGAGGCCGCCGCGGTCGAGGGCCGCGTGGTGCAGATCGCCTTCCAAGGCAGCCCGAAGGCGACCGTCAATTTCACCCGTATCATGCTCAAACGCCTCGTACATACGGGCTCGACGCTGCGCGCACGGTCGATCGCCGACAAGGCGGCGATCGCGCGCGCGGTCGCGCAGAATGCCCTGCCGCTGGTGGCTGCCCGCCAAGTCAAACCCGTCCTCGACAGCACATTCCCGCTCGCCGAAGCTGCCGCCGCGCACGCCCGCATGGAGGCCAGCGCGCACATCGGCAAGATCGTGCTCGTTGTCGCAACGGCTTGAAATTCTTGCCCTTTCTCCCCCAGTCGGGTACTGCTCATGGGCACTTTCGCAAGCGCGGCGCACTCGCGCGAGCCGCGAAATCGACGTAAAGATGAACGACCCTGTCCCGTTCGCGGAACTCGCGCAGATGCGGGCAAAGCTCGGCGGGGCAGCGGGGTTACCAGCTGGGGAGATCGTCGTTGTATTTCGTCCGCGTCGCCTGCCGCATGGCGATGCTGGCCAGCGTCTTGGTCGGCGTCACGCTTGCTCGCGCCGTCGAGGCGGTCAACGTGCGCGTGGACGCGGCAGCAATCGATCTCATCGACGCGGCCGAACGACATCGCACCGATGACGGCCGCATTCTGGTGTCGGCCGCGCCCGGCCCCGACGGCATCGTGCGCCGCATGGACGTGCGCGCGCGCGAGGGCAACAGCTACTGGGCGGTGTTCGCGCTCGCCAATTCGGGCGACGAGCAGATCGAGCGCATCATCGTCGTGCCGCATTACCGCATGGTCGGCTCGGGCGTGTTCTGGCCCGACCTCGGTCTTTCGCGCGTCGCCAACATCACCTCGAGCGGCGAGCGTCCGGAACGCCAGGACAGCGCCACCGCCGATATCTTCCGCATCACGCTCGATCCCGGCGCCGTGATGACCTACGTGCTCGAGCTGCGCACCGACAAGCTCACGCAGCTCTATCTTTGGCAGCCCGAAGCCTACAAGGACAAGATCAACAGCCTCACGCTCTACCACGGCATCGTCATCGGAATTGCGGGGCTGCTGGCGCTGTTCCTGACCATTCTGTTCGTGGTCAAGGGCAGCGTCATGTTCCCGGCCGCGGCGGCCATCAGTTGGGCGGTGCTGGTCTATGTCGGGGTGGATTTCGGCTTCCTGAGCAAAGTGTTCGACATGCCGGCCGGAGCCGAACGGGTCTGGCGCGCCAGCGGCGAAGCGATCCTGGCGGCGACGCTGATCGTGTTTCTGTTCGCCTATCTCAACCTCCACCGCTGGCATGTGCGCTACTCCCACATCACCATCGGCTGGCTGGCGTTCCTCGCGATGCTGGTTGCGGTGGCGCTGGTCGATCCGGCTATCGCGTCGGGAATCGCACGCATTTCGCTGCTGGCCGTGGCGGGGGCGGGCTTCGGGGTCGTCATCTATTTTTCACTGCACGGCTACGACCGGGCGGTGCTCCTGATTCCCACCTGGCTCCTGCTGGTGGTGTGGGCCATCGCCGCCGCGCTTGCGGTCACCGGTCTCGTGACCAACGACATCATCGGTCCGGCGCTGCTCGGCGGGCTTGTGCTGATCGTGATGCTGATCGGGTTTACGGTGATGCAGCACGCCTTCGCCGGCGGCGTGACCACCGGCATCGTCTCCGACATCGAACGGCGCGCGCTCGCGCTGACCGGCGCCGGCGACATGATCTGGGACTGGGACGTCTCGGCCGACAAGGTTTTCACCAGCCCGGAGACCGAGGCGCTGCTCGGCCTCAAGCGAGGCACGCTGGAAGGCTCCGCGGCGCGCTGGCTCGACGTGCTGCATCCGCTCGACCGCGACCGCTTCCGCACCGCGCTGGACAGCGTGCTCGAACAGCGGCGCGGCCGGCTCGCGCAGGACTTCCGCCTGCGCACACCGGACGGCCATTATCTGTGGTTTGCGCTCAAGGCGCGGCCGGTGGTGGGCTCGGACGGCGAGGTCATGCGGCTCGTCGGCACGCTCACCGACGTCACCGAATTCAAGAACGCGGAAGAGCGGCTGCTGCACGACGCCGTGCACGACAATCTGACCGGCCTGCCCAACCGCGAGCTGTTCCTCGACCGGCTCGAAGGCGTCCTCGCTTTCGCCAAGGCCGATCCGGCGATCAAGCCGACGGTGATCGTGATCGATCTCGACCGCTTCAAGCAGGTCAACGATTCGGTCGGCATCGCGGTCGGGAACTCGATCCTGCTCACGCTCGCCCGCCGGCTCGCCCGCCTGCTCAAGGCGCAGGACACGCTGGCGCGGCTCTCGGGCGACCAGTTCGCGCTCATCCTGCTGTCCGAGCGGGAATCGGAAAATATCCTCGCCTTCGCCGAGACCCTGCGCAAGGCACTGCGCGCCCCTATCACCTTCAACGACCGCGAAATCTTCCTGACCGCCTCGATCGGGCTTGCGCTCTCCGACGCCCAGCCGCACCGCACCGACGAGGTGCTCAAGGACGCCGAGCTTGCGATGTATCACGCCAAGCGCATCGGCGGAGACCGCATCGAAATCTTCAAGCCGTCCATGCGTGCGCGCAAAGCCGACCGGCTCACGCTGGAGTCGGAGCTGCGCCGGGCGCTCGAGCGTGACGAGATCACAATACTCTACCAGCCGATCGTGCGGCTGGAGGATCGTTCGGTTGCCGGCTTCGAAGCGCTGGCGCGCTGGGACCATCCTAAGATGGGCCGCACCTCACCATCCGAATTCATCGCGATCGCCGAGGAAATCGGTCTGATCGTCGATCTCGGCATGTTCGTGCTCGAGCGTACCGCGCGGCAGCTCGCCACCTGGCAGCGCACCGTGCGCCAGCGCGAGCCGGTCTTCGCCAGCGTCAACGTATCGTCGCGGCAGTTGCTGCGGCAGGATCTGATCCACGACCTGCGCACGGTGATCGCGCGCAACGGGATCGCACGCGGCACGCTCAAGCTCGAGCTTACCGAGTCGATGGTGATGGAGAATCCCGAGCACGCCGCGCAGATGCTCACCCGCATCCGCGAGCTGGGCGCCGGCCTCGCGCTCGACGATTTCGGCACCGGCCATTCTTCGCTTGCCTATCTGCAGCGTTTCCCGTTCGACACCATCAAGATCGACCAGTCGTTCGTGCGCACGAACGGCAAGGGCTCGCGCCCGGTGATCCTGCGTTCGATCATTTCGCTCGCCCACGACCTCGGCATGGAAGTGGTGGCGGAGGGTGCGGAGACCGATTCGGATGCGGTCGAGCTCTACCAGCTGGGCTGCGAGTACGCGCAAGGCTATTATTTCGGCGAACCGATGAGCGCGGACGAAGCCCGCAACCTGTTGCAAACTTCAGCGCGGGAAATCGCCGGCGATCAGGCTTCGCCACGCAAGTGGGGCGCGCAGTAACACCGCGCGTTCGGGCTGCCATACCGACCGGCAGGCGTCAAGCGTGCCCGGCCTCGCTCGACAGCATGCCGAGGTCGATGCCGATCTTCTTCAGGGCCTGCTGGTACTTGCCTTCGATATCGGTGCCGAAGATCAGTTCGGGATCGGCCGGGCAATGCAGCCAGCCGTTCTGGTGGATCTCCTGCTCGAGCTGGCCGGGCGCCCAACCGGCATAGCCGAGCGCGAGTATCGCGCTGTCCGGTCCTTCGCCGCGCGCGATCGCCTTGAGAATATCGAGCGTCGCGGTGAGACAGATGCCATCGTCGATCGGCAGCGTCGAATTCTCGATGACGAAGTCGCTCGAATGCAGCACGAAGCCGCGCTGCACGTCGACCGGCCCGCCTTTGAGCACCTTGACCCGGTACGCACGCGGCGCGAGCTGGATCTTGTCCTCGTCG
Organism: uncultured Alphaproteobacteria bacterium; assembly: GCA_963755305.1. Taxonomy (GTDB): domain Bacteria; phylum Pseudomonadota; class Alphaproteobacteria; order Rhizobiales; family Xanthobacteraceae; genus VAZQ01. The sequence goes on from CAVWJL010000005.1 coordinate 291,431, forward strand.
TCGACGACGTCGAGCTGCACCAGCAGGTCGCGGATGCTGATGTGGATAGCCGGCTGATTGACGATGATTCCCATCGCACCCTCGGAGGAGTGCGCGCACATGTAGATGACGCTGCGGGCGAACCGTTCGTCGCCCATCGACGGCATTGCAATCAGCATCTGCCCGTCGAGATAGCCGCGCTTGGCGCTCTTGCGTCCTTGCGGATTGTCGCTCGCCGCCTTGCCGCGCGCTGACGTGCGTCGATTGCCGGCAGGCGCGCCAGGCTCGGCGCTCGACGCCGCCTTGTCGTCTTCGCTGCGCGCGCCAGGCTTGCGAACGAATTTCATGCCGAAATGCTACCCGATTGCCCGCCGATTGCAAACGATGCCGGCCGAAGAAAATTCTTGCATCCTTTGCATCGCGATTCACATTAAGGATCACAATTGAACGCAGGATATGTGTCATTTTCGTGTGACTTCCAGCCCGCCTGCGCCGGGTTAGGTGCCGCTCACAATGAATTCAATGGCGCGCGGGAAGCTTAGCTTCTAGACCGGACGATATGATCACTGCCATTCTCCAACTGCGACCGGCTGTCGCGGCGTGCGCACTTGGCCTGCTCGCAGGCGCGGCAGCGTCGGCCGAGGACGCATCGCGCTGGGACGGCGATGCGCGCAGCGCCGTGCGTCTGATCGCGGGCTCGTGGCCGGCCGGAACCACCGCACCACCGCGCGCCGGTATCGAGATCAGGCTCAAGGCGGGCTGGCATACCTATTGGCGCTACCCGGGCGATGCCGGCGTACCGCCGCGTTTCGATTTTTCCGGATCGCAGAACGTCAAGGCGATCGAGGTGCTGTGGCCCGCACCGCGAAGGTTGTTGGAGGCGGGCGCCGTGGCGATCGGATACGATCGCGACGTGATCATGCCGCTCGTCGTCGTGCCGCAGGACCGCGGCAGGCCGGTCGCACTACGCCTGAAGCTCGACTACGCGGTTTGCGAGAAACTGTGCGTTCCGGCGGAAGGACAGGCCGACCTCAGGCTTTCTCCCGGAACGTCGTCGCAGGAAGCCGCGCTTGCCACCGCCGAAGCGCGAGTACCGAAGAAAGCAGCGCTGGGCGAAGGCTCGCCGCTCGCCATCCGTGCGGTGAAGCGCGAGGACGGCGGGGCGCGACCGCGCATCGTCGTCGACGTCGCGGGGCCGCCGAATGGCGAAGTCGACCTGTTCACGGAGGGCCCGGGAGCGGACTGGGCGCTGCCGGTGCCCGCGGCCATCGATGGCGCGGGGCCGGGCCTCAAGCGCTTCGCCTTCGAGCTCGACGGGGCGCCGCCCGGGGCGAAATACCAGGGTGCGCGCATCACGCTGACCGCGGTCGCGGGCGAACAGGCGATCGAGGTCGCAATCCGGCTCGACTAATCCGCGGGCTTCGTTAATTTGAGGCCCGGCAACCCGCACGGCCGGATGCGGCCGGGGCGGCCGAGGCACAAACAAGGTTCAACCGTAACGGAGAGGATGAGAGCCATGCCCATCAAGGTCGGCGACAAACTGCCGGAGGCAAAGTTTCGCGTGATGACGTCGGAAGGACCGGGCTGGAAGACCACCGACGAAGTGTTCAAGGGCAAGAAGGTCGCGCTGTTCGCGGTGCCCGGCGCCTTCACCGGCACCTGCCACAAGATGCATGTGCCCTCGATCATGCAGAATGCCGACGCGCTCAAGGCGAAGGGCGTGAATACGATCGCGGTGACCGCCGTGAACGACGTGTTCGTGATGGACGCGTGGAGGAAGGCCTCGGCGGCCGACAAGGTCGATTTCCTGGCCGACGGCAACGGCGAGTTCGCCAAGGCCATCGAACTCACCTTCGACGGTTCCGGCAATGGGCTGGGCACGCGCTCGAAGCGCTACTCCATGCTGGTCGAGGACGGCGTGGTGAAGAAGCTCAACATCGAGGAAGCGCCCGGCAAGGTCGAGGTCTCGGGCGGCGACGCGCTGCTCAAGCAGCTCTGACCTGCTTCACCCGGCGGCCGCCCGGGTGAGCTCCTCCACCCTGTGGAAGTGAGCGATGGCGGCCTTCGCACCCTGCGTCTTGGTGAGGAGATCGAGCGTCTCCTCATCGTCGTCGCGCACCGGCGTGAGCGCCTGGTCCATGTAGCTGTGGCGGTCGGGGTCGCGCTCGATGCGGCGCTTGAGCAGAAGCATCCACCCGATCGTCGACAGGAGCTTCATGTTGTTGGCGATCGAAGTCCAGACAAAGCGTGAATAGAACGCGAGCGCGAACTCGGGCGGCAGGCCCGGCCGCCGCTCGGAGGGGTGCCGCAGCCGGATCAGCCCGCTCTGCAGCGGATGCACTTTCTCGACCTGCATCATGGTCATGAACTGAACCAGCACCTTGGCGAAGCTCATGAGCGGGATCCTGGTCACGACCGCCCGCCGCAACAGCGTCTCGACGTGTTCGGGCGTGTAGTACAGCGACCATCCCTCCTGATAGATCGCGTCGAGCTCCGCGCGCGTCATGCGCGGATGGTCGGTGACCGCGTGCTCGAGGTCGTACTTGTTGAGGTCGGCGTCCATGTCGACGCCCTTGTTCCACAGCACCTTGTGGTCTTCGGAACCGGGCAGCGGGGTGAGGATGTTGAACTCCAGCATGTCGACCGGAAGCTCGCGCTGGATGATCGCCACGTCGCGCCGGATCGATTCCGGCGTGTCGCCCGGGAAGCCGAGGATGTAACCGGCATAGGTGAAGATGCCCTGCGCCTTCCAGGCCAGCAGCATCCTGCGGTATTCGGTGATCTTGTTCTGCTTCTTCTTCGCAGCGGTCAGGTTGTCCGGGTTGATGTTCTCGAGTCCGATGAACACCCGCGTGACGCCGGCGCGCTTGGATTTCTCCACGAAATTCGAAATCTTGTGGCACATCGTGTCGACCTGAATCATCAGACCGAGTGGAATCTTGTCGACCTCGCGCAGCTTGGCGAGCCGGTCGTAGATCGCCTCCCATTCCTTGTTGCGGGCGAAATTGTCATCCGTGATGAAGAAGCGCGAGATGCCCTGGGCCCAGTTGTCGCGCACGATCTTCTCGATGTCGTCGGGCGACCGATAGCGCGACTTGCGGCCCTGCACGTTGATGATGGTGCAGAACGAGCACTGGAACGGGCAGCCGCGACCGGCGTCGAAGCTGGTATTGGTGCCGGCCGTGCGCTTCACGAATTCGAGCGGCAGGAACGGGATCGGCGTCCCGCCGATCCCCGGCAGATCCTTCATGAAGTTGTAGAGCGGCTTCATCGTCCCTTGCGCGGCATCCCTGAGCACGGTGTCGAGCCGTTCCTCGGCTTCGCCGGCGAAAATCGAGATACCCAGATCGCGCGTCAGGTCGAGATCGATGGCTTTGCCGTCAAGCATCGACAGGCAGCCGGAGACGTGGAATCCGCCGAGCGCCATCGGAATGCCGGCCGCGCGCAGGGGGCGCGCGATGTCGAGCGCGCGCGGATATTGGTTGGACTGCACGCCCACGAGCGCAATCAGGCCGAAATTGTCGTGCCGGCGAAAGCGCTTGATCAGTTTCGGAATGTTGACGCGCGTATTGGTCTCGTCCATCAGGTCGATGTCGATCTCGACGTCCGGCCCGAGCACCTTGCGCTCGGCACAGTCGAGCGCCAGCCCATAGACCGAAGCCAGCGAATTGGACGGGATCAGCGCCCGCCACCAGCGGATGACGTAGCCGTCATCGTGGTAGTGCGACGGCTTGATTAGAACGAGCTGAAATCGCCTCTTCACGGTGGATCTATCCAACTCCGGCCACAGCCCAACGTACCCCGGCAAGCGCGGCCTCCGGCGGGAGGCGCGGGCCATGGCATATGGGCGCGACCATAGCATCCAAACGAGGCTGGCGGGAAATAATCGGCCCAACGGCCACTTTGGCGCTTTGGATCAATCATCGTGCCGGCCTGCGGCGGGCTTGTCCGCCTTCTTCGGCCGCGGCGTCTCGGACGACAGCGCGCCGAGCGCCCCGGCCCGCACCGCCACGATCCCCTCGCGGGCAAGCTCGTCGGCGCGCTCGTTGAGCGCATGGCCGGCGTGGCCCTTGACCCAGTGCCAGCGCACCGTGTGCTGCAGGAGCGCAAGTTCGAGCCGCTGCCAGAGATCGACGTTCTTTACCGGCTTCTTGTCGGCGGTGCGCCAGCCATTGCGCTTCCATTGCTTGATCCACGACATGATGCCGTTGCGCAGGTACTGGCTGTCGGTATGGAGATCGACCAGGCAAGGCTTCGTGAGCGCTTCGAGCGCCGCGATCGCCGCCATCAGCTCCATACGGTTGTTGGTGGTGTGACTCTCGCCGCCCTTGAGCTCCTTCTTGTGGTCGCCGAAGGCGAGGATCGCGCCCCAGCCACCCGGCCCGGGATTGCCCGAGCAGGCGCCGTCGGTGTGGATGACGACGTGCGGCTCGCTCATCCATCGATCCCGTAGTCGCGCACGCTCTTGGCCGCCTGGTGGAAGCGCAGCTTGCGGTAATACTCGATCGGGTCCTTGGGCCGCACCAGCGCACCCGGCGGCACGTCGAACCAGTCCACCAGGCGCGTGAGCAGGAAGCGCAGCGCTGCGCCGCGCGCTAGCAGCGGCAACGCATCACGCTCCTCCTTCGTCAACGGCCGCACCGCCGAATAGGCCGCCAGCAGGCTCCGGCCCTTGGTCACGTTGTAGGAATGATCGCTCTCGAAGCACCATGCATTGAGGCAGATCGCGACGTCGTAGGCGAGCGAATCGTTGCAGGCAAAATAAAAGTCGATCAGGCCTGAGAGCTCGGCACCGAGAAAAAACACGTTGTCGGGAAAAAGGTCGGCATGGATCACGCCTTGTGGCAAATTTCCAGGCCAGATCCGCTCGAGTTGCGACAGCTCCTGTTCGAGGATCGACTGCAAGTCCCGCTGCACTTCGTTCGCGCGTGACCGGCAATGCTCATACAGCGCACGCCAGCCTCCGATCGACAGCGCGTTGGCACGCTTGCGCGAAAAATCGAGCCCGGCGATGTGCAGCTTGGCCAGCGCCTCGCCCACCGCCGTGCAGTGGCCCGGCGTCGGCCGCCTGATCCACATGCCGTCGAGGAAGGTGATGACGGCGGCCGGACGGCCGGCGACCTGGCCCAGCACCTTGCCGTCGCGGTTCTTGACCGGCTGCGGACAGGTGATGGCGCGCGCGTGCAAATGCTCCATCAGGCCGAGGAAGAACGGCAGGTCCTTGGCCGCCACGCGCCGCTCGTAGAGCGTGAGGATGAAATAGCCGCGGCTGGTGTGGACCAGGAAATTGGAGTTCTCGACCCCCTCCGCGATGCCCTTGTAGGCCAGCAGTTCGCCGATGTCGTAACCGGCGAGAAAGGCCGACAGGTCTTCTGCCGCGACATCGGTGTAGACGGCCATACGGAGCTACTCCGCGGCCTCGTTCTCCCTCAGCACACGCGGCAACGGGAAGAACATGCTCTCCTCCGCCGTGGTCACGATCTCGACGCTCACTGTATAGCGCTCGGCGAAGGCGCCGATCACCTCCTCGACCAGCACCTCGGGCGCTGACGCGCCAGCGGTCACGCCGAGGCTCGCGATCGCGCCGAACACCGACCAGTCGATCTCGCCGGCGCGGTTGACCAGCGCCGCGCGCGCGCAGCCGGCGCGCTCGGCCACTTCCTTCAGCCGTTGCGTATTGGAGGAGTTGGGCGAGCCGACCACCACCATGGCCTCGACCATCGGCGCGACCTTCTTGACCACCTCCTGGCGATTGGTGGTGGCGTAGCAGATGTCTTCCTTGTGCGGTCCGTGGATCGCCGGGAAGCGCACCTTGAGCGCGGCGACCATGTCGGCGGTGTCGTCGACCGAGAGGGTGGTCTGCGTCACATAGGCGAGATTTTGCGGATCACGCGGCGTGAAGGTCGCGACTTCGTCGACCAACTCGATGAGCGTGATGGCGCCGGCCGGCAGCTGCCCGATGGTCCCGACCACCTCGGGATGGCCCTGGTGTCCGATCAGCACGATCTCGCGCCCGCGCTTGTGGTGGATCTCGGCCTCGCGATGGACCTTGGTAACCAGCGGGCAGGTGGCGTCGAGCGCGAAGAAATTGCGCTTCTTGGCCTCCTCGGGGATCGATTTCGGCACGCCGTGAGCGGAGAAGATCACCGGCGCATTGGTCTCGGGGATCTCGTCGAGCTCCTCCACGAACACCGCGCCCTTGGCCTTGAGGCTTTCCACCACATAGCGGTTGTGCACGATTTCATGACGAACATAGACCGGCGCGCCATAGCGGGCGAGCGCCAGCTCGACCGAATCGATCGCGCGCACCACGCCGGCGCAGAACCCGCGCGGCGAGCACAGCAGCACCTTGAGCGGCGGCTTATGGGCGGGGGATGCGGACGCAGACATCGGGACCTCGGTCCGGCACTATCGCCGACTATTCGACATGGCGCTATGCCCTACATCTGTCAAGCACGCCCCCCGTGGCCTCCCCGGCCGGAGTATGATCTCCTTGCGATCACACCGGAATATCGGACGGACGCGGCCGGGATAGCGATGCACGGTCAAACCAAGACGCTGGCCATCATCGGCGCCGGGATCGGCGGGCTCGCGGCCGCCGCGGCGCTGCGCCAGCGCGGCATCGCGGTCGGGGTCTACGAGCAGGCCGAGGCCTTCGCCCGTGTCGGCGCCGGCATCCAGCAGAGCCCGAACGCGATGCGGGTGCATCGCGGCCTGGGTATCGAGGACCGGCTGCGGCAGATCGCGTGCCAGCCTCAATCGTGGCTCAACCGCGACGGGATCACCGGACAAGCTACCAACGATCATCCGCTCGGCGATGCGGTCGAGCGCCGCTACGGCGCGCCCTACCTGCTGCTCCATCGCGGCGACATGCATGCGGCGCTGGCCTCGGTCGTCCCCGCCGATTGCATCCGGTTCGGCAAGAAGCTCACTGCCATCGCCGCGCGCGGGTCGCGCGTGGAGCTTGCCTTCGCGGACGGCAGCGAGATCGAGGCCGACGCGGTGATCGGCGCGGACGGGGTGCATTCGCTCATCCGCGAGCACGTGGCGGGGCCGGACCAGCCACGCTTCGTCGGCCGGCTCGCCTACCGCACGACCTTTCCGGCGTCGCGCCTGCGCGGTCACGACATCGGAGCGTCGTACACCAAGTGGTGGGGGCCGGACCGCCATATCGTGATCTACTTCGTCTCGGCCAGCCGCGATGAGATTTACTTCACCACCAGCCTGCCGAAGACTGCCGACTGGATCAGCAAGGAGTCGTGGTCGGCCAAAGGCGATCTCGGCGAGATGTGCGACGCGTTCGCCGGCTTTCACCCGGACGTGCGCGCGGTCCTCGCGGCCACGCCCGAGGTGCACAAATGGGGCATCTTCGAGCGCGATCCATTGCCGACCTGGCGCAAGGGCCGCGTGGCGCTGCTCGGCGACGCCTGCCATCCGATGACGCCCTACATGGCGCAGGGCGCCGCCATGGCGCTCGAAGACGCGGCCGTGCTCGCGCGCTGCATCGTCGAAATCGCCAGCATCGAGGATGCATTCCGGGTCTACGAGGCAACCCGCAAGGTGCGCACCTCTGCGGTGCAGCAGGGCTCCAGCGCCAATACCTTCATGCGCAGCGAGACCAACCCGGACTGGCTCTACGGCTACGATGCCTGGACCGTACCGCTCGCCGCGCCGGTCGCGGCTTGATCGAAGCCCGCTTCATTTCCCGCCCAGCCAGGCTTCGTAGCGCGCGTAAAGCTGCGTCGTCTCGGGCGAACCGTCGTGATGGATCACAGGCGCCAGCGCGCGCCCGGCGGAGACGAGGCGCGCCGCCATGTAGCGATAGGGCTCGGGATAGCGCGCATAGTCTGCCTTCCTGAACAGCTCTTCGAATGCCGCCGAGGGCTCGACCGGGTCGAGCCGGTCGCGCTCGTAGACGGCGCAGCGTTCGAGGATCATCCAGCGCCCGGCACGCCGCTCGATGCGGTCGAGAAAACGCGCGTGCGAGACCATGTCGACCGGCACGCCTTCGATCTTCTGGCGCACGTGGATCACGATGCTGGTCTCGGCGAGCGCACGATTGCCGCCGACGCGCACGACCGAGGGAAAGATGTGGTGCTTGGATTTCTGGCCGGCGTCGAAGGCCTTGCGGCAGCGCTCGACGAATTCCGCATACGGCCCGCTGAACCAGGAGACCGCGATCTGCCCCTCCGGCGCGAAGATCGCGAACAGGTCCTGCCAGCGGCCCTGATCGCGGCAGAAGCTCCAGCGCTGGATCAACTCGGCGCAGGCGAATTTGTCGTCCGTGTCCATGCGTCCCTGCCTTCCCATGAGCTCGAAATTTGACCATAAGGCGTGGCCGAACGCTCAAGCAATCAGTCATTTCCGTAGACCGAAGGCCCATGAAGGCAATCGTCATCCACCAATACGGCCCGCCCGACGTTCTCCGGTACGAGGACATGCCCGATCCGCAACCGCGCGAGGGCGAGATCCGCATCCGAATCCATGCCGCGACCGTCAACCGCGTGCTCGACGTGAGCCTGCGTGCCGGGCGTGAAGGCGCCCGCGGAGCGGTGCTGCCGCTCATCCCGGGCGTCGACTGCGCCGGCGTCATCGATGCCGTCGGAGCGGGCGTTACGCACTGGCGCAAGGGCATGCGGGTGGCCGCCGCCGGCATGATGCCGCTCGCGCTCTGCCCGGAGAACGGCAACGGCTATGCCGGCCCGATCGGCATGATGGGGATCAAGCGCCCGGGCGGGTTCGCCGAACTGGTCGCGGTGCCTGCCTGCGCGGCAATCGCGCTGCCCGAGACGCTCGATTTTCACCACGCCGCCGTTGCCATGCGCCACGTGCCGACCGCCTGGAACCTGCTGTGCAACGTCGCCGCCCTCAAGGCGGGCGAGACCGTGCTGATCATGGGGGCGGGCGGAAACCTGGGCTCGATCGGAATCCAGATCGCCAAGAACGTGATCGGCGCGCGGGTGATCGCGGCCGCCGGTTCCGACGAGCGCGTGCGCGCGGGCCTCGCGCTCGGCGCCGATCACGGCATCAACTACAACACGCAGGACATACTGGCCGAAGCGATGACGCTCACCGCCGGCAGGGGCGTCGACGTGCTCTATGACAACATCGCCAACCCGACGGTGCTGCCGAAGGCGTTCCTGGCCATCGGCATGGACGGGCGCCTGGCAACGGCGGGCGCCCATGGCGGACCCGAGGTCACCATCAACTTCTCCCACCTTTACCACAAGCGGATCACCATCAGGGGGCAGCCCGGCTACCATCCGCCCGATGTGGCCAAGTGCTTTGCGGCCGTCGCGGCGGGAAAAATCGTGACCCTGATCGAGCGGGTTTTGCCGCTCTCGCAGGCCGCCAAGGCACACCGGCTGGTCGAATCGGGCACCGCGCAGGGCAAAATCGTGCTCGATCCGACCTTGGGCTAGGCCATTGCGCCGGAGGGGTCCGAGTGCCTATATTCCGGCCACTTTCCGTCATCGCCGATGACACTAGGCTTCGCCTTTGAGGGCGGGCGGAGCGCAGAGGAGATTTCGCTTATGACGCACGCACCGCTGATGCCGAAAGCGACCGCCGTGTGGCTCGTCGAGAACACCTCGCTCGCCTTCGATCAGGTCGCCGACTTCTGCAAGCTGCATCCGCTGGAAGTGAAGGCGATCGCCGACGGCGACGCCGCGCAGGGCATCAAGGGCCTCGATCCGATTCTCACCGGCCAACTCACCCGCGAGGAGATCGAAGCGGCCGAAGCCGATCCCGGCCGCAAGCTCAAGCTGCTCGACCCGAAGGTGCGGCTGCCGGAGGCCAAGAAGAAGCGCGGGCCGCGCTACACGCCGGTGTCGCGCCGCCAGGACCGTCCCAACGCCATCCTCTGGCTGGTGCGCAATCATCCGGAGCTGAAGGACAGCCAGATCATGCGGCTCGTCGGCACCACCAAGTCGACAATCCAGGCGATCCGCGAGCGCACCCATTGGAACGCCCAGAGCCTCCAGCCGATGGACCCGGTGACGCTCGGGCTGTGCTCGCAGCTCGATCTCGACCTCGAAGTGCACCGTGCCGCCAAGGAGAAGCCGGTCGACGTCGAAGCCCAGGGCGCGACGCTCCTGCCCGCCTCCGAGACCACGATCCGCCCGCGCGAGCCCGAGCCCGAGGAGAAGAAGCCCGGCGACGAGCTCGATGTCGACGCGGTCTACGCCAAGCTCAAGCGGATCGGCGGCAAGAGCGAGTAGCAACCGCGGTGCACCGATAGCGCCATCCGGCGATGTGAGCCCATAATCACGGTTTGCATTTCGTGGCACACGACGCATTCATCAGCTACTCGCATGTCGACAAGGCTACCGCCGACGCCGCCTGCGCGGCGCTCGAGAACGCTGGTATCCGCTGCTGGATCGCGCCGCGCGACATCACGCCGGGCACGGAATGGGGCGCCGCCATCGTCAAGGCGATCGACGAGTGCCGCGTGATCGTTCTGATCTTCTCGGCCAGCGCCAACGGCTCGCGCCAGATCCGCCGCGAGGTCGAGCGCGCCATCAACGCCGGCGTTCCGCTCGTGCCGGTGCGGATCGAGGACGTGCCGCCGACCGAGTCGCTGGCGTATTTCATGAGCACGGTGCATTGGCTCGATGCGCTCACCCCGCCGATCGAAGCACATCTCCAGCGGCTTGCGGAATCGATCAAGGGACTGCTGCAGTTGAGCGCGCCGGGCGTTACGCAAGCGGGCGCTTCCCCGGGTTCGCACGCGCAACCGCCAGCGGCGGTTGCTGCGTCGACCGCCGCGGCCGCCGCGCCGCGCGCAAGGCCCGGCATCCGCAGCATGTTTGCCGAACTGATGAATTTCTCCCACCGGCGGAACTGGCTGCAGGCGATCGGCTGGTACCTGATATTCCTGATCGGCGGCATCGTCATCGGCGGCGTTATCGGCCGCATGGCCGGTATCGCCGCCACCTCGTTTTCCGAGGGCTACGACATCGGCAACAAGGCGGGACAGCTCTCCGCCATCCCCTACCACATCGCGCTAGCAACCTTGCTGGTGTGGAACCGGCCGAAGGACGCGCCCAATATCCTCCTGGCCTTCGCGGGTGTAGCGATATCGGCGCTGCTCGGCGCGCTCGGCGGATTGATCCCGCTCGCCGTGCTGTCGACGCGCCCGTCGATGAAGCCGTAGCGGTGCCCGCTGGCGCGGCGCGACCGGCCAGCCGGCCCTACCAGCAGCGCCAGCTGAGGGAGCCGTCGACCGAGACCCAGCAGCCGTCGACGTAGACCCGCGGATAGTCGTAGGCGGTGCTGCGCGGCATGGGAGTCGGACGGTAATAGCTGTAGTGGCCGGGATAGTAGCCGACGTACCACGGCGTGATCACGTTGCGGCTGATCGTTCCGACATAGCCTGAGCCGCGCGCAACGTGGCGCTGACCATCCGCCCCAGCCGGCGTCGCAACCGTGGCTGCGGCCAGCACCGCCGCCGTGCCAACTGCAATCGCAATCATCCTCATGGCGCCACCTCAAAAGCGCAGCGCCGCCATTAACTGCGGCGCGCGTGCCCTACCCTCGTCGGATTGCCGGCCGCCGCGCAAGGAAAAGCCGCCGTTGCGGTAAACGCAAGCTGTCCGGATAGCCGATATCGGCGTTAAGCGGCCCGGTTGAGCCGCCCATCCCCGCCCAAGGCCGACAACTCCAAGTCGTAAAACGGGTTTCCCGCTGGCACGGGAATGAGCGGACGGCGGCAGGCGCAAACCTTACTTCGCGGCATCCTGCCGGAAATACACGTCCACCTTCATGCCGACGGCGAGCGGGCCGGGCTCGGCAAGATCGACCAGCACTTCCACCACGTCGACATCGGTCATGTTACGCGATCCGCGCGCAGCGCTGCGCGCCGCCTCGACCAGGGGCGCGATGAACGAGACCGTTCCGGCGAGCTCGCGCCCGCGAAACGCGGCGGCGCGCACCACCGCCGACTGCCCAACCTTGATCTCGCCGTAGTCGCGCTCGTCGAGTTCCGCGCGCACGCGCAGCGCCGAGACGTCGCCGAGCAGAACGAGCGGTTGCGTCGCCGAGGGCGCCGCCAGCTCCCCAACCTTGCCGTTGATCTGCAGAATGGTGCCGCCGATCGGTGCACGGACGGTCATCCGCTCGAGCGCCGCCGCGGCCGCCAGCCATTCGGCACGCGCGATATTGAGCTGGCCCTCGATCTGGGTGGGCAACGGCGTGTTGGTATCGGTCTCGAGCTTGTGCAGGTCGGCGCGCGTCTGTTTCAGGCGATCCTGCGCGCGCGTCAACGCCGTGCGCGCCGCCTCGAGATCGGCGTCCGGGCCGCGGCTGGCGCGTCTGTCGATTGCCGTCTTGTCGAGCGTGGCGCGCGCTTCGATCAGCGCCCTCTCGGCGTTGGCGGCCGCATCCTCGGCCCGCCGCCGCGCGGCCGACCGCGTCGGCGCGCTCTCGTCGTTGCGCGCGCGCCGGCGCAGGGCGACCTGCGCTTCCGCCGAGGCGACGCGCGCCTGCAGCTCGCCGTCGTCGAGCCGCACCAGCGCTTCGCCGGCGAACACCTTGTCGTTGGCCTTGACCAGCACTTCGCCGATGACGCCCATGACAGGCGCGACAATCCGAATTTCTCCCGACATCGGCTCGACCCGGCCCGGCGCGACCGCCTGCCAGCGCTTTTCCTCCGCCGGTTGCGCGAGGAGCGTTGGCGCCGGTGCGGCCAGCGCGGTCGCCAGGCAGACCAGACCGAAAGCGGCGAGCACCGCCGACCTAGTGTTCGACGCTATCATGGACTTCACGCCCTCCCTCGTTCTTCGTTTCTTGCTCACTTGACGCTAACGGCTCGCGCTTCGTTTCTCGCTTGCCTGCCGGCACCTGCTCGCTCTTCGCTTCCAGCACAGCGGGCGCCGCACCGCCCGGCTCTTCGCCCACGATGCGTCCATCCTCGATGCGAACGACGCGATTGGCGAACGGCAATATACGCGGGTCGTGGGTCACGACCAACACCCCGCGCGACGCATCCTTGGCGATCTGCGACAGCACCGTCATGATGGCCTGCCCGTTTTCGCTGTCCAACGCGGCGGTCGGCTCGTCCGCGAGGATGGCCGACGCATCTCCCACGATGGCGCGCGCGATCGCGACGCGCTGCTGCTCGCCGCCGCTGAGCTCCATCGGGTACGATTTCGTCTTGTGCGACAGCCCGACCATCGCCAGCGCTTCGGTTGCCTTGGCCTTTGCGTGGGACGCGCGCTCGCCGCGCACGTCCAAGGCCAGCCGGACGTTGTCGGCCGCCGTCAGGGTCGGGAACAGGTGATAGGACTGGAAAACGAAGCCGATATGCTGGCGCCGGAGCTTGGCGAGATCCTCGGGTGTCGCCCCCGCCGTGGCGTGGCCGCGTACCCGCACCGTCCCGGTTGTCGGCGTCAGCATGCAGCCGAGGATCGACAGCAGCGTGGTCTTGCCGCTGCCCGACGGCCCCATCAGAAGCGTCATCGCGCCGCCCTTCAGCGACAGGCTGACGCCCTTGAGCGCCTGCACCTCGCCCGCGCCATGGCCGAGGTTCTTGACGACGTCGACCGCCTCGAGCACCGCCTCGGTCATCTCGTGAATACCATGGCAGGATCGATGCGCATCACCTTCACGATTGCGGCGACAGCCGACGCGACGCACATGACGACGGTCAGCGCGAACAGCGCCGCGGTCAATCCGCGCGTCATCATGATCGGCAACGCCGACTCGGCGGTCATCTGCACGACGATCGCTCCGATGCCGGCCGCGATACAAAATCCGATCACCGCGCTGAGCAGCGCCTGCCAGATGATGACCTGGTGGATGTACATGCCGGACGATCCGATGGCGCGCAGCGTGGCAAACTCGTTCAAGTGGTCCTTGGTGCTGGAATACAGGGTCTGCGCGACAATGACGGTGCCGACGATGATTCCGAGCAGGGCGCCGGCGAAGAGCGCCATCCCGGCGCCGGTGTCGAACAGCCAGAACGCGCGGCTGCGGTCGCTGAACTCGGCGGGGGTCAGGACCTCGACGTCGGGCAGGCCGGCCCGCAGGTGCGCGCGCACGTCTTCGACATCCGCACTGGGGGAAACGCGCACCAGAAAATAGGTGGCCTTGCTCGCCGCTATCCCGGTAAAGCCGCGCGCCCGGTCGAGCACGGTGAAGACGTAGGGCGTGGTGGTGAACGAGCGGATGCCCTTGGTGACCGCCCGAACCTCGACTTTTTGCTCGCGGATTTCGGCGGTGGCGCCCAAACCCGCGATTCCGAGGCGGTCGAAATAGGATTGATCGACCGCGACGGCATTGGGAATCGACAGCGCCTCGACGCTGCCGGCCACCAGATTCCACGGGCGCAGTCCCGCGCCGCGCAGTTCGGAGCCGACGACGAAGACCGGCGTCGTCCCGCCGGTAGGCAGCCGCCATTCCGCAAACCCGATCACGACCGGGTTGGCTTCCGCCACCCCCTCGATCGACAGCGCGCGAAAGCGTTGGCGCTCGTCCAGCAGGGACGGGTCCTCGAAGCACTTGGTCGCGCGCGGCATGATCCAGAGATCGGCGGAAGCATGGTCGATCATCGTCGTCACCATGCGCCCGAAGCCGAGGTAGAGGCCCATCTGCACGGTCACCAGAAGCATGGAGAACACGATCCCGATGATGGTCGCGACGAAGCGCAGCCGGTCATGGAACAGATTTCGGGACGCGAGCTTGAAATTCAAAGACATGTCTAGGGTAACCGTGCGATGTGCGATCCGATCGAAAAAGCGGCCTAGCGCCGGACCCCAATCAGCCGGGAGCCAAGCGGCACGCGTTGCATCGCCACGATCGTGCCCCAGCTCAGCGTGAGCGTGACGGCAAACACGATAGCGGCCTTGACGACGGCAAACAGCGCCACGTTGAGCAGCGCGTATTGCATCCAGACGACAAATACATAGTGCACGAGATACATGCCATAGGCGCTCTCGGAAAGGCTGTCATAGGCGCGCGAGCGGTGCTGGCCGAAGCGCAGGAAGAGCGCCACGAAGAAAAAGCAGCCGCTGGCGCAGGCCAGCACGAATCCGAGATTGGCGGCAAGTTGCAGAAGCAGCGGGGCCTTGTCGTCGTGCTCCATCACCAGCGCGGTCAGTCCCATCCAGAGTCCGAGGCTGACCAGCGCCGCAGCGAGCCAGGTTGCCCAGGCCCGCGCCAGACCTCCGTCAGGTGCGAGAAGCCCTCGCTCCAGCCCGTATACCCCGATGCCGACACCGGCGAAGAAATAGACCGAATAATGCAGCGGTCGGCTCAATTGAAGGGCGAACGGGCCGAAATGGGTCCAGGCCCAGGGCGTAAAGATCAACGCCAGCGGGACGTAGGCGACGGCGGAGACTGCCGACAGGCCGACGAAGTATCGGATCGGACGCTCGCCGGCTGATGACGAGAGCCAACCAAGAAGCTCACCGCTGCGCGGCGCGAATTTGTAGAGCCCGGCGGCGACGATATTGAGCCCGATGAGCTGCCACAGGAACCATTGCGGGCCTGTCGGCCAGAACGGCAGCGACAGCCACGCCTGCCAATAGGCGCTCACGCTAGGATCGGACGCGGTCACCAGAAAAGACGGATAGTAGGCGACCGGCATCAAGAGATAGACCGCCAGCACCAGCGGCAGGCCGATGCGCACGAAGCGGTCCCAGAGATAGGTCGCGCTCTGCTTGCGTGTAAGCGAAGGCCACACGAACAGGCCCGACAGGAAGAACATGAAAGACATCAGGTAGACGTCCTGCCAGGCACAGAATAGGTCGAAACCTAGCCAGCGGCGGCTGTCGATGATGGCGAACGCCTGCCAGGCGTAAGGCGGCTGGTCGAAACGGTAGGGCGTGGCCGGCAGAAAATCGAGGTAGGCCAGGACGGAGTGAAACGCCAACACGATGAGGATGACGACGGCCCGCAAGTTGCTGAGCGCCAGACTGGACCTAGACATGCTCGCACTAATCCCGTCGCGGCCGAACGGCGCCGATTTGCCATGATGCCGGGGGACTTAACAAGGGCGGGCGATCCTCGCCCTTCGCAACGCCGTCAATGGCGGCCGGACGGCATGGCAGGCGCGCCTGCCAGGACTGCCACACACCGCAGAGTGTCCGCGAAATGGCCATATTCTGCGGGAAGTAACGATTGTCGTTCCTCCCAGCGCGGATTTCCGGTTTGAAAGCCCATCTCACGGCCCTGATCGTCGCCGGCCTGGCCGTCTGCGCCATCGCCATGGGTCCGCTGGCGGCCGCCGAACCGACGGTGGTCGGGCTCTGGCAGAAGGTGGAAGAGGGCCAGCCGGTCGGTTGGTTCCTGTTCGTGGAGCGCGGCGGCATTTACGAAGGCGCAATCGCGAAGATCTTTCCAAGCCCGGGCGACGATCCCAACCCGCTCTGCACCAAATGCGCGGACGATCGCAGGAACGCGCCGATCGTCGGCTTGTCGCTGATCCGGGACATGAAGCGCTCGGGCCTGAAATATGAGGGCGGCAACATCGTCGATCCGCGCGACGGCACGATCTATCGCGCCATGATGACGCTGAGCGGTGACGGGCAGACGCTGACCATGCGGGGCTTTCTCGCCATCCCGCTGCTCGGCATGGACGAGATCTGGAAACGGCTGCCCGACAGCGCCATGGCGCAACTCGACAAGACGGTGATCGCCAAGTACCTGCCGGGACACGTCGTGCCCGCGGCGGCCAGGCGACCGGCCGCCGCGAAGCCGAAGGCGGCCGCGCCAACCCGGTAGTTCCCGGCGGACCGTCGCAAACGGACACGTACCGGTCCGCGTTTGGTTGCGGAGAGTCATCCCAGCTCGAAAGTGGTGATGCCGAAAATTCGCGTGAGAGCCGGCGGGCGGATGGCGCCGGTAAACATGCGCGCGGTCTCGAATACGGGGGTAAGCCCGCGCGCCTCGGCGAGCGCGATCGCCGCGCGATTCGGCTCCGGCACGTCGAGAAAGACTTCGCCGCCACCGGCCGCCGCAACCAGCGCATCGAACACCGCCTCCGCCGCAGCCCGGTCGGCCGCCACCAGCGGGCCGATCTTGAAACCCTTACGGCACGGGCGGATCACGCCCCATGCCGCGAGCGTCCCATCACGCAAGAGCGCGCGCCCGGCATGGCCGGGCGCCGCGATCCACGCCCGCAGAAAGCCGCTACGCCGCGCCGGGAAGACGGTGGCATCGTCGGCCTCGATTGCGGCAAACGGCACGTCCGCGAGCGGCACCGTGTCCACCGCTGGAGTTCTCGGCGCGACCGCGCCGCCGAACCGGATATTGCGGTGAGCGAGCGAAAATCCGGATTTCCGGTAGTTTTCCTGTTGCGCGATGACGCCGTCGAGGCCAATCACGCGCGCACCGGCATGCGCGATGGCGGCACGCCAGATCGCAATCCCATGGCCGCGTCCGCGCAGCTGCGGCCGCACGATGTAGAAGCCGAGAAAGGCAAAGCGCTCGTCGTAGTTCACGATCGAGATGGTGGCGGCCGGCACACCGTCGATTTCGCCGATGAGAAAGCCCACCGGATCGACGGTGGCAAAGCACGCGGCATCGGCGTGCCCCGGATTCCAGCCCTCAGCCGCCGCCCAGTCGGCGGCGAGCGCAATCTCAGGCGGCGTCATCGAGCGGATGCGAAGAGTCATATGCAGGCCATGCGCGTTCGGACTTGAAGCCCGGTCACGTGCACTGTCAACCCAACGCAAGGTCCGGGCACGGCCGCCCGGCGGGTCAGCTTGTCAGCATGGCGCAAGTTACCTAAGCTTTTCGTCCACCGCCTTGGTGCGTCCAACGCCCAGCAGCCACGTCACGGAGGATCGAGCGTGCGCTTTCCGAACAACGGCTGGTATGCGGCGATCTGGTCGAAGGACCTCACCGGCCCTCCCGTCGCCCGCACCTTCCTGGGCGAACCGGTGGTGCTGTTCCGCGGCGCGAGCGGCAAGCCGGCGGCGCTCGAGGATCGCTGCTGCCATCGCGCGGCGCCGCTGTCGCTCGGCGCTGTCGAGGGCGATCATCTGCGCTGCGGCTATCACGGACTGACCTTCGACGCCGACGGTCATTGCGTCGCGGTGCCGGGCCAGGACGAGCGTGCCCTCCGGCGCGCGGGTGCGCGCCTATCCGGTGGCGAGCGCTGGAACGCGGTCTGGATCTGGATGGGCGATCCCGCGCGTGCCGACGCCGGCAAGATCGTCGAGTTGCCCTGGCTCGACGATCCGGGCTGGACCGCGACGCCGGGCTACATGCGCATCGACGCGCAATGCGCAGCTCCTGGTCGACAACCTGCTCGACTACACCCATGTCGCTCATCTGCACGCGCAACACCATCGCGGGCGATCCGCGCGAGGCGACCACGCCGACCAAGACCGAGCGGCTCAACGACGGCGTGCGGGTCGGGCGCTGGATGATCGACTTCAAGCCGCCGCCGCTGTTCGCCAAGGCCGGCGGCTTCACCGGCAATGTCGACCGCTGGCAGCACGCCACCTGGCGGCCGCCGTCGATCGTCTACATGGACGTCGGCGCGCCAAGACCGGCACCGGCGCGCCGGAGGGCGACCGCAGCCAGGGCATCTCGATCTGGTCGACGCATCTGGTGACGCCGGAGACCGAGACCACCTGCCACTATCACTTCGGCTTCGCGCGCAACTTCCAGCTTGACGATGCGGAGATGTCGAAGCTGCTGTACGAGGGCTCGCGCAACACGTTCCTCGAGGACAAGGACATGCTGGAGGCGCAGCAGAAGAACCTCAAGGGCGGCGC
Organism: uncultured Alphaproteobacteria bacterium; assembly: GCA_963755305.1. Classification (GTDB taxonomy): domain Bacteria; phylum Pseudomonadota; class Alphaproteobacteria; order Rhizobiales; family Xanthobacteraceae; genus VAZQ01. Next base: position 310,135 of record CAVWJL010000005.1, read on the forward strand.
CATCGACGGGCTCGTCCACATCAGCGCCGACGCCGCGCAGTTGCAGGCGCGGCGGATGCTGGACGAGCTGGTACGTGCGGAAGCGCGCTGAAATTTGGATCAATAGGGAGAAGGCAGATGCAGGTCGAAAAAATCCGCGGTGTCAACATCGTCTACCAGGTGATCGGCGACCGTGGCCCGTGGGTGGCGCTGATCACCGGCGGGCGGCGCGCGCACAACGAGTTCATTCCGTTTGCGAGGAAGCTGGCGGCCGGCGGCTACCGCGTTCTGCTGCACGACCGGCGCAACACCGGCGCCTCCGACATCCTGCTCGACCGCGACGAGGTCGAAGAGATCACCTGGGCGGACGACCTGCATGCGCTGTTGGCGAAGCTCGGCGCGCTGCCGGCCTTCATCGGCGGCTCGTCTGCCGGCGCGCGCACCTCGATCCTATTCACGCTGCGCCACCCGGACGCAGTGCGCGCGCTGCTGCTGCTGCGCGTGACCGGCGGGGCGTTCGCCGCGGGCCGCCTGCCGGAAAACTATTACCTGCAGTACATCCGCGCCGCCGAACAGGGCGGCATGGCCGCGGTCTGCGCGACCGAGCAGTACCAGGAGCGCATCGCCGCCAACCCGAAGAACCGCGACGCGCTGATGGCCATGAAGCCCGAGGATTACATCCGCAAGATGAAGCGCTGGTGCGAGCTGTTCGTCGCCGGCGCCCACCACCCGGTGATGGGCGTGTCGCCGCAGGACCTGGCCTCGATCAAGGCTCCGACCATCGTGATCCCGGGCAACGACAAGACCCACGCCTCCACCAGCGGCCGCATTGCGCACGAGCAGATCCCCGGCAGCGAACTCCACCAGTTGCCGATCACGGACCAGGACGTGCCGCTGATCCCGTTCGACGAGTGGGCGCCCTACGAGGACGAGATTGTGCGCGTGTTCCTCGATTTCATGCGGCGCAAGGGCCGCGCCACCGGCAGCGCCGCGGCGGCGGGAGCGTAGACCCGCCGTGGCGGCTACACCCCAGGCAGCCTTGTTCGACTACATTATCGTCGGCGCCGGCAGCGCCGGCTGCGTGCTCGCCAATCGCCTGACCGCCTCCGGCCGCCATCGCGTTCTCCTACTGGAGGCGGGCGGGCATGACCGCCATTTCTGGATCCACATCCCGCTCGGCTACGGCAAGCTGTTCGCCGACCGCAGGGTCAACTGGCTCTATGCCTCGGAACCGGAGCCGGAACTGAACAACCGGTCCATCATTCAGCCGCGCGGGAAGGTGCTGGGCGGATCGAGCTCGATCAACGGGCTGCTCTATCTGCGCGGGCAGCCGGCGGATTTCGATCATTGGCGGCAGCTCGGCAATTCCGGCTGGAGTTTCGACGATGTGCTGCCGTATTTTCGGCGCGCCGAGGATCAGGAGCGTGGCGAGGATGCCTTGCACGGCGTTGGTGGCCCACTCGCCGTCTCCAATGTCTGCGAGCCACATCTGCTGTGCGAGGCGTTCATCGAATCCGCCGAGCAGGCGGGCTTCGCCCGTAACGACGATTTCAACGGGCCAACGCAGGAGGGCGCCGGCTATTTCCAGCTGACGGCACGCAATGGGCGGCGCTGCTCGACCGCCGTCGGCTATCTGCGCCAAGCGCGCCGCCGATTCAATCTCGCCATCGTAACAGATGCACTGGCGAGCCGCATTCTGTTTTCGGATCGGCGCGCCGTTGGCGTCGAATACCGGCAGGGCGGTACGCCGCACATCGCCCACGCAAGCCGCGAGGTCATTCTGGCCGGCGGCGCGTTCAACTCACCGCAACTTCTCCAGCTCTCCGGGGTCGGACCGGCCGACACTGCTGCGCTCGCTGGGCATCGAGGTGCTGGCCGACATGCCGGGCGTCGGGGCCGACCTGCAAGACCATCTTCAGGTTCGCATGCAATATCGCTGCACCGATCCGATCACGATGAACGACGTGATCCATAGCTGGCGCCGCAGCATCGCCGCCGGATTGCGCTACCTGCTGTTGCGAAAGGGCCTGCTCGCGGTCGGCGCCGGCTATGCCGGCGGGTTCTTCCGCACCAGCGCGCTGGCTGCGACGCCCGATGTGCAGGCTCATCTTCATCATCTTCAGCGGCGAGACCGCGGGTGCCGCGCTGCATCCATTCCCGGGCTTTATCGCATCGGTCTGCCAGCTACGGCCGGAGAGCCGCGGCTTCGTGCGCATCAAGTCGGCCGATCCGGCACAAGCGCCGGCAATCCAGCCGCGCTACCTTTCGAGCCAATTCGACCGCGACACGATCGTGGCGGGCCTGAAGCTCCTGCGCGGAATCATGCGGCAACCGGCGATGCGCCGCTACATCGCCGAAGAGCGAGCGCCCGGCCCGCAGGTGACGAGCGACGCCGATCTGCTCGCGTTCGCGCGCGCATCCGCGACCACGGTCTTTCATCCAACGAGCACCTGCCGCATGGGCTCCGATGCGACCGCCGTGGTCGACGAGCGGCTGCGCGTGCGCGGCATCGGTCACCTGCGCGTGGTCGATGCCTCGATCATGCCCACGGTCGTCTCCGGCAACACCAATGCGGCGGTCATCATGATCGCGGAAAAGGGCGCAGACATGATCCTGCAGGACGCGGCCGCCGGGGCGGTTATGCCCGATGCCGCTTGAGGCGTTGCAGCAGCCAAATGCTGGCTACCGAGCAATTTCTTGGACACGGACGCAAGGTCCGAAAGAATGAGGGAGAGGACGATGGTCGAGAAGAAGGTGCCGTACCAGGTCAACGGCAGGTCGTTCGAAGGCATGATCGTCTACGACGACGCCGTGAAGACAAAGCGCCCGGTCGTCTTCATGCAGCCCGACTGGAAGGGCGTGTGCGCCGACACGGTCGGGCAGGCGCGCACCGTCGCCGGCAAGGACTATGTCGTGCTGATGGCGGACATGTTCGGCAAGGGCTACGGCGACAAGCCGAAGGCCCAGGAGGAACTGCGGGCCGGCATGCTGGCCGTGCACAAGGATCGCGCCTTCACCGTGGCCTGCGGCGGTGCCGCATACGACGCGCTGCTTGCCGAGGCGAACAAGCTCGGCCTCGTCGATTCCTCAAAGAAAGCGGCGATCGGCTACTGCGCGGGCGGCGGCTACGCGCTCGAGCAGGCGCGTGCCGGCGCGGATTTCAAGGCCGTGGTGGTGTTCCACGTCACCAATCCCAATCCGGTCGTTCCCGGCACGCCCTGCGACATCAAGGGCCGGGTGCTGGCGATCCACGGCCGTGCCGATCCGATCACGCCCAAGCCGATGATGGACGCACTCGAAGATGAGCTGACCAAGGCCAAGGTCGACTGGCATATCGTGACGTTCGGCCGCGGCGTTCACTCGTTCTGCGATCCGACCGCCAATGCCGGTCCGACGCGCTACGACGAGAAGCTGTGCCGCACCTCCTACATGCTGATGCGCGACTTCTTCGCCGAGACGCTGTGATAATTCTATTCTGGTTCCGGAACATCCTGCGTGGATGGACACTCGGTTTCCGGCTTGGCCTTGATTCGGCAAGCCACCTCGTCGCGAATCTGCAGCCGTTCGCTGCCCATGAACGGAAGGTGATTGGCGGCAAATTCCTTGAGGACCACAAGATCGCTGAAATAGGGCCAGCTATACGTCTCCCCCGATTGCGTGACCGCGACGATGCGCTCCGTGCTGCCGCCGGCATCCGGCTTGGGCGCGCGGGTAAATCCGATCTGCGCCCACTCGGCAGGCGCGCCGGGCAACGCCGCGAGGTATTCTTTGGATGCGAGGCTGAAGAGGTATGGTCGTCCGCGCTTGGGCACGATCACAGCGTCCTTGCCTGACGGCGATACGGCAACGGCCAGCGGTTCGCCAAATCCTGGCGGAGCCGTTACCTCATATTCCGAATTTCGATGGCTGACGACCAGCCGGTCGGGCTCCGGATCGGCACCCTTTCGCAAGGAAACCGTCGCTGCCGGCGATTGGTCGAATCGAACGGGGGTGCCCGCCCGAGTCTGGCCGAGCGCCGGCTGCTGAGACCAGATGCGCGCGGTCCGATCGTTCGATCCCGACGCAATGGTCTTGCCATCCGGGCTGTAGGCGACGGCAACAATCGGCCCGGCATGGCCACGCAACGGTTGCGGGGGCGGATCGGCCGCTCCGAGCGGCCACAGCCGCACCAGCCGGTCTTCGTGGGCCGTGGCCGCCCATGTTCCGTCATGATTGAATACGCCTTGATAGGCTCGCGACCGTACCGAGCGCAGCTGCCTCTCCGGGCCTTCCGCAATGTTCCACAGCCCCACCGCGCCGTCCTGGTAGGTCACCAGCAGCACGTTCGCATCCGACGGATGAAACACCAGAGAATTCACCAGCGCCTGCAGCCCGGTCACCTGCGACCCCTCCCCCGGGGTTGCGGGGGCGCGTGGCTTGAGCTCGGCTTCGACGGGTGTCCCGTCCTGTTCCAAAAGGTCACGGATTCGAAAGACGCGTATCTCGCCCGTCGGGGTCGCTAACGCCAGTCGCTGCGAGTCGTGGCTGAATGCCCCGCCCGTCATGAACGACCGCATTTGTCCGAAGTCCTTTTTCGGCTTTTCGAGAGAGGTCATATCCCAAAGCTTGGTCGTTGTAAGGAAGGAACCGGTGACAATCCAGCGGCCGTCGGGACTGAACGACCCCGCGCCCGCTTCCTGGCCGAACGAGCGCTTCTTGTCTTCGGTGCTGGAAGCGCATTCTGGAAAGTGCGGACGCAGCTTCGAGCGCGAGCAAGGCACCAGAAAATGCGAGTCGATGCCGCGCGAGGCAACATACAATTCTCTCCCATCGGGGCTCCAGCGCGCCGTCGGGAACCGGCCGCTGATCTGGTAATCGTCGATCAAAGCGCCGGTTTCGAGATTCCAGAACCGCAACAATCCGTTCTGGCTGACCGTCAGGAGAACCGGCCGCCCATCGGGAGCAAATTGCACGCTGCGAACCTGCGCCCCATGGTCATCCAGGATGCGGCGATCGCGCAGCTGCGCCAGCGTGCGATATCCGGCGCGCTTGATCTCCGGAAGCTGCGGCAGGTGATCGCCGATGCCCTCCATCACGGCGAGCAGCGCCTTTGCCGGCCCGAACGTCTTCAGCGCCTCGTCGGCGAGCAGCGCGGCTACCCGGACCCGATACGCATCGTATTCCTTCGTCTGCCAAATCAGCAAGCCGCCCACGAAGACGCTGAGAAGCAGCATGATCACAGCGATGGCCAAGAATCGATTCCGCTGCCGGCGCGAGCGTTCCGAGGCGCGCTCAATTCGCGCGCGCTCAGCCGCCTTTTGCTCGGCAAGATCGACCTCGGAGCTGATACGCAGGTAGTCCTGCAAGGACTGAAATATGCCTGCGAGCTCCCCTCCCTCGGGACCGAGCGCATAACGGTGGGCCCAGTTCTCGTTGGGAGCCTCCTCCTTCCACCAGCCGTTGACGACCTCGAGCTCGCCGCGCCGCTTGAGAAAATCGTGCGAGCGATTCCTCTTTTCCCAGATCAGCGTCGCTTGCGCGATCTCGCGGAGCTTTCGGACCTTCTCCGCCTCGGCGTCCGCCCATCCCCTGGCCCGCTTCCATTGCCGGATCAGGCTTTCGTGACTGACGTCGACGAGTATTTCGTTGAAACCCTCCGATTGCCGCTGCTCCAGGAAGCACACGTCGGGATGCTCGAACGGCCTGATGACCTGCTGCAGCTCCTCTGGCGTGCAGCCGGCAATGCTGCAGAGCTCTGCGGCCGAGGTCGGCGAGCGGCGATATCTTCCTTCGGGATCGCGTTCCGTCAATCTGCGAAAGAGAATTTCCGCGATCCTGCGGCGTTCGTCTGACTCTCCGACGGCCTCTTGTAAGATGTCCTCTGCATGCCGGTCCAGGATGCCTTCGATGCCGCCATTGTCCTGGTACACCTTCAACGTCAGCTTCAGGCAATGATCATTGTCATCGAACGGAGGGCGCGGCGGGCCGGCGGCGCCCGCGTCCTTCCACGCCTTCGTCCACATCCACAATAGCGCGTGCTGCATCAGAGGCAGACTGTCGGGATGATAGGCGGTTCCGGTCCGCATGTCGCGGATGATCTGCTCAGCGAGCTGCGGCTCGACTTCGCCGTTGTAATCTTCGGCCGGGCGCGCAATGGCCTGGCCCATTTCGTCCTGGGTGAGGACCGGCGTAAGGAATTGAGTGCGATTGATGCTCTCGGCCAGTCCCTCGAAATTGGCGCACTGGCCGAGATAGTCGGACCGCAGCGTCACGATGATGAACAGATTGGGATGGGGGCGTTCCGCAAAGCGCACCAACAGCCGGACAAAGTGGTCAACGTCCGCCGGCTCCTGAATTTGCTCACCGAATATCTCTTCAAACTGATCGACCAGGAGCAGAAGGCGTGCCGGCGTCCGATGCGAACTTGAGACGTCCCGGGTCGGCGCAATCGAGTTTGCGGCAACCCATAGAGCGCTGTCTTCGCTCTCCAGTACGCCGTCCAGATCTCGGTCCTCTCCGTCGCCTTCGGTCTCCGGTTCCAGGGATTTGAACGCTGCCGCCAAGCTCGCCAGCGGACGCTGGCCCGGCCGCATTTGCAACGTCCTCCAGCGGTGCCCGGCTTTGGTCAGCAAGCCCGCCTGCAGTGCAGGAAGCACGCCGGCCTTGATCAATGACGACTTGCCGCAACCCGACGGCCCGGTCACGAACACGAGTTGCGAATCGTTGAGCCGCGCCAGCACTTCGTCTTTGTGCGAGTTCCGGCCGTAGAAGGTGAGCGCTTCATCTTCGCGAAAAGGCCGCAGCCCGGGAAACGGATTGCGCGGCCATTCAAAAACCATCGCATCTTGAACGGCCGAGGCGTTCGTTTCCACCGTCTCCATTGCGAACGACCTAGTTCACCTTTTCGGGCGCCGTTGGATTTGCGCCATCCTTGTTCCCCGATATCGCTTCCTTGAGCAATTCCCGCAGGTGCTCCTCGTCCATCGCGTGCGCATCGAGCGTGGTGAAGCGGAACGCCCTGGTATCAAGGCTCACACCGCTCTTGGATTGGGGCCCTATGACCAGCAAGCGGGCGCGTTTGGCAGCGTCGGATTTGAGCAACTGCCGTATTTCCCGCATCACGCTGGTCGCCCACTGCCATTCCTGGTCGAAGCAGACGACCACAATGGTATCGGCACGATTGATGTCGTTTTCCAGGTCCTTGAGCCGAATATGTCCGCTCGCATTCTCGAAGCTCGGAAGTATGGAAATGCGATCGGTTTCGCTGATAGCCGTAACCACCGTATCGTAGAACCGGCGATAGACCTCCGATTTGGTGCGCAGGTTCGAGCAGACGACGGCTAGTTGCTCGACTCCGCCCGGGATTACGACCTCCTGGTTGACCGTATCCCTGATGTGCTCGGCAAAGTCAGGAACGCTCTGGTGGTCGAGCTTGATGCCAAGCGCTGAGTTTTTCGATTGCTCGATCAGGTCCTGCAGAAAACGCTTGTATTCCGGCGTCTGCGGCTCCGTACGCTGGTCCCAGGATAGCCAGAGCTGACAGGGAATAACACGCTCTTTCGCCCGCTGAACCTGCAGGCTGACGAAGCCGCCATTCTGGTCGCGTGGCCAGGTCCCACAATATTGGTTGGCGCAGAGCGCCATCACGTGGGCCTGGTCCAGGTATGTGTTCAGCCGCTGCCGCAGCGATGCCTCGTCCCACGGGTCGTCGTTTTCCGGGGGCAGCACTTGAAGCCCGAGCTTCGTCAATTCCCGCCGCAGTTCGCTGCGAACCGGGATCAAGGTGTCGTGAGTGTAGCCCAGAAATACCTGTCGGCCGAACGCGGGTTCGATCGGCTCGGCCGCCGCGGTGCTCGCTTCAGTCTTGGATTCCTTTGCGGACCTGCGCTCAAGTTCCTTCAGCCTGCGAAGCTTCGCGGTCATATCACCCGCCAGGCGGACGATTTCAGACCAATATTCCTTCACCGTCGTGTCCGGCGACGGCCATCCAAACGGAACGACGTTTGGATTGCGCTCGTTTTTCGCGTGAAGCAAATGGCCCCAGATCGACTTCCCAAATTCGTCCTTCAGACCATTGGGCCAGGTGGTGCGGTCGGTCGGTATGATGTGAGCAACAAAGATGCGAGTGAAGCGGCGCAGTTCGGGGTTGTCTTCGGAGAGGCCCGACAAGAACCAATCGATTTCGTCCGTGCACCAGCTCGACTTCAAGTAGGTGGGCGACATGACGACCAGAAAGAGCGCGGAACTCCTGGCCTTCTCTCTCAGGTTCTCGGCAATCGAGCCCCCACTCTCCAGGTCCGGATCCATGAAAAAATTGACGCGCGTCTTGGTGTCGCCTTCGACCTGACTCAGATTGAAATCAACTTGCGCGACGAGGTCGTCGATGAAGCGGTGGGTCCATCCCGACAGCAAATTGTGCCGTTCGCTGCTGTAACGTCCCTGGGCCTTCGGTCCGTGAGCATAGCTCACAAAAACATCGTGCGAATAATCTCGAAGAAAATTCATGGGGTTGCGCCCATCTCGATCAGCGCCAGAGTGACACAACCCAGCAGATAGTCAACATTATGACAGACTTGTTGGACTTATGGACGCGCGTCAGGCGCCGACGCCCTTGCCCTTCAGTGCGCCGCCGATCTCGTCGAGGATGGCCGGATCGTCGATGGTAGCCGGCATCGACCAAGCCTCGCCGTCGGCGATCTTCTTCATGGTGCCGCGCAGAATCTTGCCCGAGCGGGTCTTGGGCAGCCGCGGCACCGTCACCGCGAGCTTGAAGGCGGCGACCGGGCCGATCTTTTCGCGCACCAGCGCAACGCATTCCTGCTCGATCTCGGCGAGCGGGCGGTTGACGCCGGCCTTGAGCACGATGAAGCCGCACGGGACCTCGCCCTTGAGCGCGTCGGCGATGCCGATCACCGCGCATTCGGCGACATCCTTATGGCCGGCCAGCACCTCCTCCATGCCGCCGGTCGAAAGCCTGTGCCCGGCGACGTTGATGATGTCGTCGGTGCGGCTCATGATGTAGAGGTAGCCGTCCGCGTCCTTGTAGCCCGCGTCGGCGGTCTTGTAGTAGCCGGGGAACTCGTCGAGGTAGCTCTCGCGGAAACGCGCGTCGGCCTGCCATAGCGTCGGCAGGCACGACGGCGGCAGCGGCAGCTTCACCACGATCGAGCCCATGGCTTTTGGGCCGACTTCCTTGCCGCCATCATCGAGCACGCGCACGTCGTAGCCCGGCATCGCCACCGTCGGCGAGCCGTGCTTGACCGGAAGCGCGCCGAGCCCGACCGGGTTGCCCGCGATCGCCCAGCCGGTCTCGGTCTGCCACCAGTGATCGATCACCGGCACCTTGAGCATCTCTTCGGCCCATTCGATCGTGGGCGGATCGGCGCGCTCGCCCGCCAGGAACAGCGTGCGGAATTTCGACAGATCGTACTTGGCGATGAACTTGCCCTGCGGGTCCTCCTTGCGGATGGCGCGGAACGCGGTTGGGGCGGTGAACATCGCGACGCAGCCGTGCTCGGAAATCACGCGCCAGAACGTGCCGGCGTCGGGCGTACCGACCGGCTTGCCTTCGAACAAGATGGTGGTGCAGCCGTGCAGCAGCGGCGCGTAGGCGATGTAGCTGTGGCCCACCACCCAGCCGACGTCGGACGCCGCCCAGTACACCTCGCCGGGCTCGACGTTGTAGATGTTCTTCATCGACCATTTGAGCGCGACCATGTGGCCGCCGTTGTCGCGCACCACGCCCTTGGGCTGCCCGGTCGTGCCGGACGTGTAGAGGATGTAGAGCGGATCGGTGGCGGCGACCGGCACGCAGTCCCAGGCCGATTTCGCCCACACCAGCGCATGGTCGCGCATCGCCGCCCAGTCGTGATCGCGCCCGGCGGCAAGCTCGGCTTCGGCCTGCGGCCGCTGCAATATGAGGCACGCATCGGGCTTGTGCGCGGACAGCCTGATCGCCTCGTCGAGCAGCGGCTTGTATTTCACGATCCGCCCGGGCTCCAGCCCGCAGCTTGCGCTCAGGATCGCCTTCGGCTTGCAATCCTCGATGCGGGTCGCGAGCTCCTTGGCGGCAAAGCCGCCGAACACCACCGAATGGATGGCCCCGATGCGCGCGCAGGCGAGCATGGCGATCACCGCCTCCGGAATCATCGGCATATAGAGGATGACGCGATCGCCCTTGCCGACGCCGAGGTCGCGCAGCATGCCGCCCAGCACCTGCGTCTCGGTCAGCAGGCGGTCATAGGTGATGGTGAGCTTTTTGCCGGCGAGCGGGGAATCGTAGATGATCGCTGCCTGCGCGCCGCGCCTGCCCATGACGTGGCGGTCGACCGCGTTCCAGCATGTGTTGCACACCGCGCCGGCGAACCAGCGCCCGTAGACGCCCATCTCCGGGTCGAACACCCGCTTGGCCGGTTCGATCCAGTCGATCTCCTGCGCGGCTTCCGCCCAGAAGCCCTGCGGGTCGCGCTGCCAGCGCGCGTAGACTTCGTGGTAGCGGCTCTTGGTCGGCGCATCCATGCGCGGTCTCCTGCTGATTTCTCCGCTCGCCCGCGCAAGCGGAAATCTGGATTCCCGCTTGCGCGGGAATGAACGGAGGCACGGGTCGTCATGCTCGCCATGGACCTTAGCGAAACAGCAGCACGCGCGCCAACTCGTCGATATGGCGGACCGCGCCCAGCGCCGCGCGCAGGCGTTCCCGCTCGCCGCTGGACAGGCGCTTGACGGCCACCTTGTTGCTCGGCGGCAGGCCATGCGCGATGTCGTCGACCTGCTGATCGACCAGCAGATCGAGCATGGTGTCCTGTGCGCGCAGCAGGCCTTCGAGGTCGGCATCGGCGCCGAGCTGCATCGCGCGCAAGGCCGCGATGCGCGCCGAGGTCGACCGCTCGACCACGTGATGGCAAATGGCCAGCACGCGCGCGGCGGTGACAATGCCGAACAGCGCGGTCTTTTTCACGTCGATGCGCCCCTCGGTCGTACGCAGGCGCCCGAACAGGCCGAGCCCGGGCTCGACCGAGCCCGCTGCCTCGACCAGCCGCTTGGCAAAATCGACCCGGCCGGCGGCGTGGTCGAAGGCATGCGCCCAGACGCCGTTGGCGAGCGCACGGTCGCCATGGACGCCGCGCAGGTCGAAGAAGATGTCGACCGACAGCAGCGCACCGGGGTCCGACGTGCCGATCCATTGCGCGATCCGCGCGTTCCAGGTCGCCAGCGACCCGCGCCATTGCGGGTTGCTCGCCATCACGCCACCCGTGCAGTACGGCACTCCGGCCGCGTGCAGCAGATCGGCCAGCCGCGAGCCGAACTCGGCAAACCAGGCGTCGGCGCCCTCGGCGTCGTGCTCGAACACGAGCGCATTGTCCTGATCGAGCGCCAGCAGGCTCTCGCCGCGGCCGGCCGAGCCGAGCACCGCCACCGCATAGCGGCAGGGCGGCGCGCCTTGGCCGGCTTCCGCCATGGCGCGCTCGGCGAGGTGGCCAGCGCGGCCGGTCAGCGCGCATAGCTCTTCCGAAACGAGCGCGGCGACCTCGCGTCCCGGTACGCCTTCGCGCCGCAACGCCGCCGCGACCGCGGGCAATTTCGCCCAGGCGCGCGCCAGCCCGGCGACATCGGCCGCCTCGTCGATCTCGTCGCCGAGCCAGATCGCCTCGTTGGCCCGCAGCCGCAGCAGGTCGCGCGCCGTCACGATGCCGATCAGCCCGCCGTCCTCGCCGGTCACCCCGAGATGGCGCACCTTGAGCCGGCCTATGCGCGCGATGGCGCGATGCGCGAAGGCGTCGGTCGCGACCGTATGGAGCGGGCGCGATGCGAGGGGCCCGATCGGCAGCGTGAGGGCGCTCGCCCCGTGCGCCGCGAGCGCGCGCATGACGTCGTGCTCGGTGATGATCCCGATCTGGTCGGTCCGCAACGTGTCGAACAGCGCGTTGGCGACCAGCAGCGAGGAGATGCGCGCCCTCATCATGCGGGCGAGCGCCTGCGCGAGCGTCAATTCGGCGGCGGCGAAGATCGCCTCGTTCATCACGCTCCCCACGCGATTGCGGTAGGGGAACAGGTCGCTTCTGGGCTCGTCCTGCGACGGCGCAAGCGCACGCGGCGCGGCGACCGGAGCCTCCCAGCCGGCGCGGCGATGGGCGTCGAGCACATGAGTCATGTTGGCACTGGCGCGCTCGGCTTCCGCCAGCGTGCGGAGGCCGGCGGCGCGCAGCTTCGGGATCAGCGCGCTGAACACCTGACCCGCGGTCATGGCGTCGCCGAGCGCGGAATGCCGCCCCTGCGGCACGATGCCGAGCCAGGCCGCGAGCTTGTCGAGCGAATAATCCGGCAGATCGGGCTGCGCCAGCTCGGCCAGCAGCCGGGTATCGAGCGCCCGCGGCGGGCTCCAGTGGCGCCCGGCGCGGCGGAATTCCGCCCGCAGCACGGCGAAGTCGTACCCGAGCGAGTGCCCGATCACCACTGCACCGGCCAGAAGTCGGTCGATCTCGGCCGCCAGATCGGCAAACACCGGCGCCTCGGCCACCGCCGCCGCATCGATGCCGTGGATGGCGGTGGCGGCGGCCGGAATCGGCTCCCCCGGCCGGATGCGGCGGCAGAACGCCGGCGCGAGCGTGCCGCCGGCGAGCCGCACCAGGCCGACCTCGACGAGCCGCGCCTTGGCGGGATCGAGCCCGGTGGTCTCGGTGTCGAGCACCAGGGCGTCGAGCGCGATGAGCGGCGTGGCGCTGTTGAACGGCATGGCCGGCAAGCCTCGCTCCTGCGCCGCCCGCGCGCAAGCGCCCGGCATCGCATCGCGACTGCCCGCGGCCGTCCGGTTTAGGCATTGCATGCATGCCGGCGGGACGCTGGCGCGGGCCGCCGCGTTGGGCTTTAACCCCGGCATCCGCGGCGCGCCGCCGCAATCCCCACCCGGTCGGGCCGCGTGATCAGCGATCCCCTGTTCTACCTGCTCGCCGCCGTTGCGGTGACGCTGCTCGGGCTGTCGAAGGGCGGCTTCTTCGGGCTGGGCGTCATGGGGCTGCCGCTGATGTCGCTCTACGTGCCACCGCTGCAGGCGGCCGCCATCATCCTGCCGACCGTGCTGGCGCAGGACGTCCTGACGATCTGGACCTACCGGCGCGACTGGAGCGCCTGGAACCTGAAGCTCATGATCCCGAGCATGATGCTGGGCATCGCGACCGGTACGCTGTTTGCCGCCTCGCTGTCACCCGCGCATATCCGGCTGGCGATCGGGATCATCGCGGCGGTGTTCGTGCTGCAGCACTGGGTCGGCCGCAGCTTCGCCCGCATGGCGATCGTTCCCGGGGTGGCGACCGGCGTGATCTTCGGCGCCATCGGCGGCTTCACCACCCTCCTGGCCAATGCCGGCGGGCCGGCGTGGCAGATCCACCTGCTGCCGCAGAAGCTCGACAAGCTCACTTACGTCGGCACCGTCACCATCCTGTTCGCGGTCAGCAACCTCGCCAAGATTCCGGCCTATGGCGCGCTCGGCCAGTTGACCGTGGAGAATCTGACGGTCGGCGCGCTGCTGCTGCCGGCGGCGGTGCTGGCGAACTACGCCGGCATCTGGCTGGTGCGGCGCACCCCGGCCGAGCTGTTCTTCCGCATCGCCTATGTGCTGATGTTCGTCATCGCCATCGCGCTGATCCGCGGTGCGCTCATCGAAATGTAGGCCTGATGTGCACGCCCGAGGATCGGCTCACGCTCCCGGTCGTCCCCGCGCAAGCGGGGACCCATATTCCAGAGACCGGTGTTTATGGGTCCCCGCTTACGCGGGGACGACGTAAGGAGGGGTCGCGCCTGTCAATCGAACCATTTGACCCGACGCGATGACCATCATCACCGATCCGCTGTTCTATATCCTCGCGGTGCCGGCGGTGATCCTGCTCGGGATGAGCAAGGGCGGCTTCGCCGGCGTCGGCATGATCGCGACCCCGCTGCTGGCGCTGGTGGTATCGCCGCTGCAGGCGGCGGCGATCCTGCTGCCGATCATCCTGTGCCAGGACGCCATGTCGGTGTGGATCTTCCGCCGCCAGTGGAGCGCCTGGAACCTCAAGGTGCTGATCCCGGGCGCGGCGATCGGCGTCGGCGCCGCCTGGCTGTTCGCCGCCCATCTGTCGGACGGCTGGATCATGATCACGGTCGGGGTGATCGGCACCGGCTTCGCGCTCTACCACTGGCTCGGGCGGCTGCCGGCCGAGGCGCGGCGGCCGGGCGTTCCGCTCGGCATGGTCTGGGGCGCGCTCGCCGCCTTCACCTCGACCATCGTGCAGGTGGGCGCCCCGCCCTACCAGATCCACATCCTGCCGCAGAAGCTCGACAAGCTCACTTTGGTCGGCACCACGATCATGTTCTTCGCCGCCGTCAACGTCATGAAGGTCGCGCCCTATTTCGCGCTCGGGCAATTCTCCGCGCGGAATTTCGCGACCTCGGCGGTGCTGCTGCCGCTGGCGATCGCGGCCAATTTCTTCGGCATCTGGCTGATGCACCGCACCTCGGTCGAGATGTTCTACAAGATCGCCTATGTGCTGATGTTCTTCATCTCGCTCGCGCTGCTCTGGCAGGGCACCAGCCTGATCCTGCGAGGATGAGGCAGTATGGCGGCGCTACGCCACCTGCCGGCAGAGAACACCTATCCTCCGCTCGTCCCCGCGTAAGCGGGGACCCAGTTCTTCGGACGCGGATTGAAGCAAGAACTGGGTTCCCGCTTACGCGGGAACGAACGGACGAATGAGTCACCGCGAGTCCAAATCGTGGGTGACGCGCTGTGCGCCCAACCCACCCTACTGGCTTGCTTTCGTCCCGACCGAGGACACGTTCAGCGCCGCGGCGGCGCGAACGAGCGCCTGCAGCGCCTTCGCGTCGATCGTGTCGCCCGCGTGGATATCGATGGCGCGCCGCACGTTGCCGTCGAGACTGGAATTGAACAGGCCAGAAGGATCGTCCAGCGCGGCGCCCCTGGCGAAGGTCAGCTTCACGGCGTTCTTGTAGGTCTCGCCGGTGCAGATGATGCCGGCGTGCTCCCACACCGGAACCCCTCGCATCCCGTTCGACGGCTTTTTCCATTTCACCGCCTCGACCACGTCGGGGCAGGCCTGCTTGATGAGCCTGCGGACCCGCGCGAGCGTCTCGCTCCGCCAGTCGCCCAGCTCCTTGATTCGCGCATCGATCAGCCGGGAGGGGGAGGCTCCGGCTTTTGCCTCAGTAGCACCGCTCTTGCTCTTCTTCATGGGTGTTGTGGCTTTCTTCATGGCAGCTCGCCGGTCACCAAGTATCGCTTATACGTATACGGTGGGTTAGCGCCGAAGGCGCGTAACCCACCGGCGGAATTTTCCGCGAGACCGGATGGTGGGTTACGGCGCTTCGCGCCTAACCCACCCTACAGATTTTTGCGCGTCTTTTCATCGTCACGCGCGGATGCCTGCGCCATGCGTCATGCATTTATCATCGCGATCGGCCATACGTTGGCCGTGGCGGCGTGGTGATACAGTTTCATATTGCTGCTATCCGGGGGTGCCTGAGCTATGCAACCTTGTAACCGGGGCCGGGGAATCGGCGCAGTTGTCCTCGCGGGCAGCATGGTTGCTGGCATGGCGGCTTACGCACTCGACCTGCAGGGGCACCGCGGCGCGCGCGGGCTGGCGCCCGAGAACACGCTGGAAGGCTTCGCGGCCGCGCTGGCGATCGGCGTCACCACGCTCGAGCTCGATCTCGGCATGACCAGGGACGGCGTGGTCGTGGTCAGCCACGACAGCTCGCTCAACCCGGATCACACGCGCGGCCCCGACGGCGAGTTTCTCCAGACACGAAGGGCCGGCGATCCGCTCGCTGACGCTCGCCGAGCTCAAGCGCTACGACGTGGGCCGCCTCAAGCCCGGCTCGCGCTACGCGGCGAATTTCCCCGCAGCAGCGCCAGCTCGACGGCGGCACGCATTCCGGCGCTGTTCGAAGTGTTCGACCTCGCGCGGCGCAGCGGCGCCGAGCATGTGCGCTTCAACGCCGAGACCAAGCTGACGCCGGGCTCGGGCGC
Source organism: uncultured Alphaproteobacteria bacterium (assembly GCA_963755305.1). Lineage (GTDB taxonomy): Bacteria > Pseudomonadota > Alphaproteobacteria > Rhizobiales > Xanthobacteraceae > VAZQ01. Next base: position 326,117 of record CAVWJL010000005.1, read on the forward strand.
CGAGACCGCCGACCCGGAGACCTTCGCGGCCACCGTCGCGGCGGCGGTGCGCGCGGCCGGCCTGACCGCGCGCGTCAGCGTGCAGTCGTTCGACTGGCGCACGCTCATGGTGCTGCGCCGGATCGCGCCCGAGATCGAGCGCGTGTGCCTCACGGTCGACGGCGGCTTCGGCGACACGCTGGAACGCGGCCGGCCCGGCCCGTCGCCCTGGACCGCCGGGCTCGACATCGACGACGTGGGCGGCTCGGCGCCGCGGCTGGTGGCGGCCGCCGGCTGCGCGGTCTGGTCGCCGTACTATCCCAACGTGGTGGCGCCGGCGGTGGCGGAGGCCAGGGCGCTCGGGATCAGGGTCATCCCCTGGACCGTCAACGAGCGCGCCGAGATGGAGCGGCTGATCGCGGCTCGGCGTCGACGGCATCATCACCGATTATCCCGACCGCCTGCGCGCGCTGATGATCGAGAAGGGCATGCCGGTGCCGCCCCAGGTCGCGGCGCGCTGACCGCGCGTCAGCGCGCGGGCATGCCCGGCACGTTCAACAGTTCCGGCAGGATGGCGGTGAAGCGCGGCCAGAACACCAGGATCAGGACCAGGATGATCTGCGCCGCCAGGAACGGCAGCGCGCCGGCCGCGATGCGCAAGACCGACACGTCCGGGGTCTGCGCCCTTATCACGAACAGGTTCATGCCCACCGGCGGTGTGATCAGGCCCATTTCGGCCGCCACCACCAGCAGGATCCCGAACCAGACGCCATCGTATCCGACCGATTCCATCAGCGGCAGGAACACCGGGACGGTGATCAGCACCATGCTCACGGTCTCGAGAAAGCAGCCGAGCACCAGATAGACCGCCACGATGACCAGGGCGACCGCCTGCGGCGCCAGATCGAGCGCGGTGACGAACTGCACGAGATCGTTGGGCATGCGCGTGAGCGCGATGAAGCGGCCGTACATCAGCGCGCCGAGGAAGATGAAGAACAGGCTGGCCGAGACGACGGTGGTTTCCTGGATCGCCGAGACCAGCGCGCGGACGCTCAGGCGGCGGTCGAGCGCGCCGACCAGTATCGTCATGCCGGCGCCGACCGCGGCGGCTTCGGTCGGGCTGAACCATCCGGCGTAGAGCCCGCCGACCGACAGCAGGAAAATGGCCACCACCTTCCAGGCGCGCGCAAGCGTGCGCCAGCGCTCGCCGGGCGCGTATTTGATGTCGATCGGCGGTCCCCAGTCGGGCTTGACCGCGACGATCACCTTGACCACCAGAATGCACAGGAACGTGAGCAGGATGCCCGGCAGCATGGCGGCGGCAAACAGCACCGGCACCGACTGCTCGGCGAGCAGCGCGTAGATCACCAGGATCACCGACGGCGGGATCAGGATGCCGAGCGTGCCGCCGGCCGCCACCGAGCCGGTCGCGAGCATGTCGTTGTATCCGGCGGCGCGCATTTCCGGCACCGCGATGCGGCCCATGGTGGCGGCGGTCGCCACCGACGAGCCGCAGATCGCGCCGAACAGCCCGCACGCCCCGACGGTGGCGGCCGCCAGCGTCCCGCGCGCGCGCGGGCGCGCGAGCGCCTTGGCGATCGCGAACAGTTCGGCCGACAGGCCGCTGCGCGCCGCCACCGCGCCCATCAGGATGAACAGCGGGATGACGGAGAACGAATAGCCGCCGCTGATGATCTCCGACGGCAGGGCGGTGAGCATGGTGACGGCGCGGCGCGTGCCGTCGAGCCAGGCATAGCCGAAGAAGCCGGCGAGCCCTAGCGCCAGCCCGATCGGCAGGCGCAGCAGGATCAGCGCGAACATCATGATCGTGGCGCTGACCGCGATGATGAACGGCGGTACGTCGGGGATCATGTGAGCTCGCGGCGGCGGGGAGGCTCGATCAGCAGGAACAGCGCGGACAACACGTACCCGGCCAGCGCCGCAAGCCAGAACCACCAGACCGGGATGCCGATCTCGGGCGTGCGGTCGCCGAAGTCCTTCACGTCGCGCAGCTCATGGAAGGCGAGCCACGCCACCAGCGGCATCACCACGATGCCGGCGACGCGGGTGAGCAGGTCGAGCGCCGCGATCAGGCGGGGCGAGCCGGTCATGTCGAGCAGGTCGACCACGATGTGGGCGCGCTCCGACCAGGCGAGCGCGATGCCCAGCATGGTCGCCCACATGACGCAGAACGCGACCATGTCGACCACCCCCACGATCGCGCTGTTGAACAGCTTGCGGGCCACCACGTCATAGACGGTGACGCCGAGCATGAGCAGCAGCGCCGCCCCGGCCAGGAGATGACACAGGCGCCGCAGCGCCTGTGTCAGTCGGGCTCGCCATGACATCGGCAGGCTCGCAGGCTGCGCGCGTCAGCGCTTGGTTTCGGCGACCAGCTTCTTGATCATCCCGAACGCAGCCTTGGCCGGCGCGCCGGCCTTCTCGCGCTCCTCCACCACGGCGGTCTCGACGCGCGCGCCGGCGGCGCGGAACTGCGCGAATTCGGCTTCGCTGATGGCGGTGACCTGCATGCCGCCGTCCATGGCGATCTTCTTGCCCGGCCCGTCGAGGCTTTCCATCAACCGCCCGAGCTCGGGACCCTGCGACTGGATGCTGGCGTCGAACATCTCCTTCATCGGCCCCTTGAGCTTGGCATAGCTCTCGGGGTTCATGATGAAGGAGAAGGTGACGACATAGGCCTTGAGCTCGGTCACGTGCTTGACCAGGCCGCCGAGCTTGAAGGTGATGCCGACCGCGCCGTGGTCGGTGAGCGTGCCGTCGATGGTGCCCTTCTGCAGCGCCTCCGCCATCTGCGGCGCCGGGATGCCGACCGGCGTGCCGCCGAGATCCTCGATGAAGCGCTTGGCGGTGGTGCTCGGGAAGCGGATGCGCTGGCCCTTGAGATCGGCCGGCACCCGGATCGGCTTGGCGGCGGTGTAGAGGTGGGTCGGCTGGTTGGTGAACATCACCAGGTTCTTCACCCCGCGCGCCTCGGGATCGAGATATTTCGCGCGCAGCTCGGGATTGTTCACCACCTTGGAGGCGACGACAGCGTCGTCGACCACGAACGGAATGTCGAACAGGGTGGTGAGCGGAAAGCGGTCGCTGGTGTAGCCGTGCAGGATCCAAGCCATGTCGGCGGTGCCGCGGCGCACCATGTCGTAGTGCTCGACCGGGCCGCCGAGCTGCATGTTGGGAAACACGCTGATATCGATCTTGCCGCCGGACTTGGCCCGCAGGTCGTCGGACCATTTCACGATCCATTGCGACACCGGGTGGCTGGCGATGACCCAGTGGCTGAACTTCAATTTGACGACGTCCTGCGCCTTTGCCGGCGCCACGAGCAGGCCTAGCATCGATGCCACGAAGAGGGCTCGGCGCATGCATTCCTCCCTGAATCTTGGTCGAGTTTGCTATGATTTACGACGGCCGCGACCACGGTCCACGGTCAAGGTCGCACCAATTTCGAGACGAGGCAACGTTCGCCATGCTTGACGCGCTACCGGGAATGGGCAGGGTCCCATGCGATCGATCGTCCGCATTCGTGCAAGCGCGACTGGCCGTCCGGCGTCGGGGGAATTGAGATGGCGACGCCCTACGATACCGATCTCGACCGCAACCCGGCGAACTTCCAGCCGCTGACGCCGCTGTCGTTCCTGGAGCGCGCGGCGTCGGTGTTTCCCGACCACACCGCGATCGTCCACGGCCCGCTGCGGCGGAGCTATGCGCGAGTTCTACGCGCGCGCGCGGCGGCTGGCGTCGGCGCTGGCGAAACGCGGGATCAAGCGCGGCGACACGGTGTCGGCCGTGCTCGCCAACACGCCGGCGATGCTGGAATGCCACTACGGCGTGCCGATGACCGGCGCCGTGCTCAACACCATCAACACGCGGCTCGACGCCGCGATGATCGCGTTCAAGTTCGACCATGCCGAGACCAAGGTGCTGATCAGCCGACCGCGAGTTCGCCCCGGTGGTGAAGGAGGCGCTGGCGCTCGCCAAGGTGAAGCCGCTGGTGATCGACTACGACGATCCGGAGTTTGCCGGCGCGGGCGAGCGGCTCGGCACGATCGAGTACGAGGATTTCATCGCAGGCGGCGATGCCGATTTCGCCTGGGCGATGCCGGACGACGAATGGGACGCGATCGCGCTCAACTACACCTCGGGCACCACCGGCGATCCCAAGGGCGTGGTCTATCATCACCGCGGCGCCTATCTGCTCGCCATCGGCAACGTGCTGACCTGCGCGATGGGCCGCGCATCCGGTCTATCTCTGGACGCTGCCGATGTTCCACTGCAACGGCTGGTGCTTTCCGTGGACGATCTCGGTGGTCGCCGGCACGCATGTCTGCCTGCGCGCGGTGCGCGCGGCAGCGATGTACGACGCCATCGCCGACGCACAAGGTGACGCATCTGTGCGGCGCGCCGATCGTGATGGCGACGCTGCTCAACGCGCCGGCGGCGGAGAAGAAGCCGCTGCCCCACACCGTCGAGTTCGTCACCGCCGCCGCGCCGCCGCCCGAGGCGGTGCTCGCCGCCATGAAGGAGGCCGGCTTCAACGTCACGCATGTCTATGGCCTGACCGAAACCTACGGCCCCGCCATCGTCAACGAATGGCACCGCGGCTGGAACGCGCTGCTCGCCCGGCGAGCAGGCCGCCAAGAAGGCGCGCCAGGGCGTGCGCTACGTGCCGCTCGAGGCGCTCGACGTGCTCGATCCCGAGACGATGCAGCCGGTCGCCGCGCGACGGCGAGACGCTGGGCGAGGTCATGTTCCGCGGCAACGTCGTGATGAAGGGCTACCTCAAGAACAAGGCGGCGACCGAGCGAGGCATTCGCCGGCGGCTGGTTTCATTCCGGCGACCTCGGCGTGACGCTATGCCGACGGCTACATCCAGCTCAAGGACCGCTCCAAGGACATCATCATCTCGGGCGGCGAGAACATCTCCTCGATCGAGGTCGAGGACGCGCTCTACAAGCATCCCGCGGTGCAGGCGGCCGCCGTGGTGGCCAAGCCCGACGACAAATGGGGCGAGACGCCGTGCGCGTTCGTCGAGCTCAAGCCGGGGCAGCAGGCGACGACCGACGAGCTGGTGGCGTGGTGCCGGAACAACCTCGCGAGCTACAAGTGCCCGCGCTACGTGGTGTTCGCCGAGCTGCCGAAGACGAGCACGGGGAAAATCCAGAAATTCAAGCTGCGCGAGATGGCGAAGGACGTTTGATGCTCGAGCTCTACCACCACGGCTCTTCGGTCTGCGCCGCCAAGGTGCGGTTTGCGCTCGGCGAGAAGGGGCTCGACTGGCAGGGGCACTACATCGACATCCTCAAGGGCGACCAGTTCGACCCCGCCTACATGAAGCTCAACGCCAAGGCGGTGGTGCCGACGCTCATTCACGACGGCACGGTGCTGGTCGAATCGAGCGTGATCAACGAATACGTCGACGAGGTCTTTCCGGCGCCGCCGCTCAAGCCCGCCAGCGCCGCCGAGCGCGCGCGCATGCGGGAATGGACCAAGGCGGTCGACGAGGTGCTGCATCCGGCCTGCGCCGAGATCACCTTCGCGTCCTGCCACCGCCACATCATCCGCCGGCTGCCGGAGAAGGACTACGAGGCCTTCCTCGCCAGCACGCCGGCGCAGTCGGTGACGCCGCGCTGGCAGGCGCGCAAGAAGGAGATCGTCACGCTCGGTTTCGATGCGCCCGGGCTGGCGGCGACCTTCCGGCTCTACGACAGCTATCTGCACAAGATGGAGATCGCGCTCGCCGGCCGGCCCTGGCTCGCGGGCGGGTCGTTCTCGCTCGCCGACATCGCGATCACGCCGTACGTCAACCGCCTCGACATGCTCGGCATGTCGGCGATGTGGACGCGCCGGCGTCCGCAGGTGACCGATTGGTTCGCGCGGATCAAGGCGCGGCCGCCGTTCAAGCCGGCGTTCCTCGACTGGTGTCCGCCCGACCTCACCGCCGACCTGGCAACCTTCGGGCGCCAAAGCTGGCCGACGGTGGAGCGGCTGCTGGCGGCGGCGTAAACACCGAAAGCGATCAGGCGTATCAGCGGCAGGTTAGACGACTCGATTCGCCTTTTGCCGGCGCCGCGAATAGGTGCTATTTTTTGCCAATGAACCAGTTCACGCGCATCACGCAAAATCCGGCCGTCATGGGCGGAAAGCCCTGCATTCGCGGTCTCCGCGTGACGGTTGGCATGATCGTTGGACAGATCGGAGCAGGACGGAACGTGGACGACCTCCTCGCCGATTATCCTTACCTTGAGCGCGACGATATTCTCGAGGCGCTTCGCTACGCCGCGTGGCGCAGTCAGGAACGCGAGATCGAGTTGGCCAATGGCGGATGAAAATTTTGGTCGACATGAACCTGTCGCCCAGCTGGGTGAGTTTTCTCACCGAAGCGGGACTGGACGCGGTTCATTGGTCTGACATCGGCGCCGGCAACGCCCCCGACAGCGAGTTGATGGACTGGGCCGCGAAGCATGGCCGCGTTGTTCTGACCGCCGATTTGGATTTCGGCGCAATTCTTGCGGCAACGCACGGCGAGCGGCCGAGTGTCGTGCAAGTGCGGAGCGATATCCTGACGCCAAGCGCAATCGGATACAGGGTTGTAGCCGCGATCCAGCAGTCCGAACAGGAACTGCTGGAGGGTGCGCTCATCTCCATAGACCCGGTTCGGGCAAGGCTGCGTGTCCTGCCGCTAAAGGAATTGTAGTTGCCGTTTGTGCCGGCCCCAACGAAATTGCCCTGCACCCAAGGGCCGAAGCCGGTTACAGTCCAAGTTCCCGATGCCTGGAAGGATCGCATGCGTAAGGGCCATTATCGTCTGGGAGCGTCGTTCGCCACCGCGATCGTTGTCGCGGGACTTTCGCCCTCCCCCGCCCCGGCGGCCGAGTTCTACGCCGGCAAGACCATCGACCTGCTGATCGGCGCGGCGCCGGCCGGCGGCTACGACATCTACGCGCGCGCGCTCGGCCGCCACATGGGCGGCCACATTCCCGGCCAGCCCGCGATCGTGCCGAAGAACATGCCGGGCGCCGGCAGCGCGCGCGCGGCCGGCTTCCTCAGCTCGCTCGCGCCCAAGGACGGCACCGCGATCGCCGCCATCATGCCGGGCGCGATCATGGGGCCGCTGCTCGACGAAAAGTCCGAGAAGCTGTTCGATCCGACCGGCGTGGTCTATCTCGGCACCGCCAACAACGGCACGCGCGTCTGCGTCAGCCTCAAGAGCTCGCCGATCCAGTCGTTCGACGACGCGATCAGCAAGAAGGCCAAATTCGCCGGCGTCTCGACCAACGATTCGACCCAGGAATACGGCTATCTGCACAAGCACACCTCCGGCGCGCTCTACGACGTGGTGTCGGGCTATCGCGGCACCGCCGACATCGCGCTCGCGATCGAGCGCGGCGAGGTCGACGGCGTGTGCGGCTGGGACTGGTCGAGCTTCAAGGCGCAGCGGCCCGACTGGCTGCGCGACAACAAGGTCAACGTGCTGCTGCAGGTCGGGCTCGAACCGAACGCGGAACTCACCCGCATGAACGTGCCCTCCGTGTTCAAATACGTGAAGGGCGAGGAGAACCGCAAGGTGGTCGAGCTGGTGATCAGCCAGCAGGTGTTCCAGCGCTCCTACATCGTGCCGAAGGAGACGCCGGCCGAGCGGGTCAGCACCTTGCGCACGGCGTTCGACGCCACCATGGCCGACAAGCCCTACCTGGAGGACGCGCAGAAGCTGCGCATCGACATCTCGCCCCAGTCCGGGAGCAAGGTGCAGGACCTGGTGCAGGCGCTCTACGCCACCCCGAAGGACATCGTCGCGAAGGCACGCGCCGCGATCAGGCAGTAGGCCCGGGCACGATGCCGACGACGCCGACATGGAAGCAACTGCTCGCGCGCGAGAAGCCGTTGCTGCTGCCGTGCGCACATGACGCGCTGTCTGCGCGCCTGATCGAGCGCGCGGGCTTTGCGGCCTATGCGGTTGGCGGCTATGCGCTGGTCGGCGCGCGGCACGCACTGCCCGACCTCGGGCTCGTCGGCTTCGGCGAGATGAGCGCCGGCATTCGCGACCTCATGGCGGCGTCGAGCCTTCCGCTGCTGGTCGATTGCGACGACGGCTACGGCGACGTCAAGAATGTCGCGCGGACCATCCAGGGCTACGAGGCCATGGGTGTCGCCGCGATCTTCATGGAGGATCAGCGCGCGCCCAAGCGCTGCGGCCACATGGCCGGCAAGGAGGTCATCCCGGCCGAAGCCATGGCCGAGAAGGTGCGCGCCGCGGTGGCGGCACGGCGCAGCCCGGATACCTTCATCATCGCGCGCACCGACGCGCGCGCCGTGCACGGCCTCGACGAGGCCCTGCGCCGCGGCGAGCTTTATCTCGCGGCCGGCGCCGACGGCCTGTTCATCGAGGCGCCGCAGACCGTGGAGGAGCTTGCGCGTGTCGGCAGCGCCTTCCAGGGCGTGCCGCAGATCGCCAACATGGTGGAGGGCGGCGGGCGCACGCCCGTGCTGGCGCCCGACGAGCTGTTCCGCCTGGGCTTTGCCATGGCGCTCTACCCGACCACGCTGCTGTTTCGCGTGGCGCGCACGATCGAGAGGGCGCTCGCCGATCTCAAGGCCGGCACGCCCGCGCGCGAAAACGAATGCGTCGATTTCGATGCCTTCAAGACCATCACCGGTCTGGCCCATTGGGCCGCCTTCGAGCAGCGGGCAGATGCCGACAAAGGCGAGGGCTGAGGCTGCTTCGATTCCCCTTCTCGTTTGTCGCTAATCGATAAGCCATGGATTTTTTGCGATTATTTTTTCCAAAAGATATATCTTGTGTTATGTCTTAGAATGAGCTATCTGAAGATATATCTTTAATAGAGACAGATCATGTTTGGCATGGGACATTTCGAACATCGCTGCGGAGGCAAATGGGGCGGACGCCGGGGACGCGGCCGCCACGGCTTCGGCGGACGCCACGGCATGGGCGGCGACGACATGCTGCGCGCCGGCCGCATGCTGGCGCACGGCGACCTGCGGCTGATCGCGCTCGCGCTGATCGCCGAGCAGCCGCGCCACGGCTACGAGATCATGAAGGTGCTGGAGGACAAGACCTCGGGCTGGTACGCGCCGAGCCCGGGCATCGTCTATCCGACCCTCACCTGGCTCGAGGAGACCGGCTACGTCACGGCGCAAGCCGACGGCGCCAAGAAGCTCTTCACCATCACCGCGGAAGGCCGCGCGCATCTCGCGGAAAACCGCGACTTCGTCGATGCGGTGCTCGAACGCCTGACCGCAATCGGCGAGCGGGTCGCCCGCCGCCGGCAGGCCCGCGACGACGACGACGAGCGGCATTCCGATCTGCCGCCGCTCGTGCGCGCCGCCATCGACAACCTGCGCGCGGTTGCGGCCAAGCGGCTGGCGGACGACGGCGAAGCGGAGGCGAAAGTCGTCGAATTGCTCGCGCGCACCGCTGGCGAATTGAAGCGAACGTAGGTAGAGGCTGGGGACATGCTTCCGAATCTGCATCCGCGTTATCGGCCTGACCTTTCCCCATGGTCGTCCCGGCGGACAGGGCGAACCGGGCAGTCAGAGGCCGCATGACATCCCCGACCGGGCACGGCTGGCGCTCGCCGGCGCTGTTCTTGATGATCGCACAAGGCGCGATGCAGCTCTCCTGGGCGGTGTGGTGGACCCTCATCAACAACTACGCCGTCGAGATCGTGCACGCTACGGGCAGTGAATTCGGCCTGCAGCAGTCGATCCGCGAAATCCCCGGCCTGCTCGCCTTCAGCGTCGTGCTCTGGCTCCTGTTCATGCGCGAGCAGACGCTGGCGCTTGCGGCGCTGGCGCTGCAAGGGGTCGGCATCGCGGTCACCGGCTATTTCCCGAGCCTCACCGGCTTCTATCTGACCACGCTGCTGATGTCGTTCGGCTTCCATTACTACGAGGCGATGAACCAGTCGCTGGCGCTGCAATGGTTCGACAAGAAGGACGCCGCGGTCTGGCTCGGACGCGTCATCGCGGTCGGCGCATGCGCCCAGCTCGCCGCCTATGCGGCGGTCTTTCTCGGTTTCCGCAATCTGTCGCTCGGCTTTGAGACCGCGTTCGCGATCGCAGGCGGACTCACGTTCGTGGGCGCGATCGTGCTGGCGCTCGCCTTCCCGCGCTATCCGCAGGCGGTCAAGCAGCACGCCAGGATGGTCCTGCGCTCGCGCTATTGGCTCTATTACGCGCTCACCTTCATGTACGGCGCACGCCGGCAGATCTTTACCGTGTTCGCCGGCTTCATGATGGTGACCAAGTTCGGCTTCGCCGTGCACGAGATGGCGCTGCTTTACCTCGCCAACTGCGTGATCAACATGCTGTTCGCGCCCAAGTTCGGCGCCTTCATCGCGCGCTTCGGCGAGCGCTGGTCGATCACGTTCGAGAACCTGCTGCTGATCGCGGTCTTCCTCGGTTATGCCTTTACCGGCAACCCGTGGATCGCGGCGCTGCTCTACGTCACCGACGGCGCGCTGATGACGTTCGACATCGCGGTGCGGACCTATTTCCAGAAGATCGGCGACGCGGCTGACATGGCGGGGACCGCCGGTGTCGGCTCCTCGATCAATCACGTGGCGGCGGTGTTCATCCCGGTCGGGCTCGGCCTGGTCTGGCTCGCCCACCCGGACTGGGTGTTCTTCATCGGGGCGGGCTTTGCGGCCACCTCGCTGATGCTCGGCCGCCTGGTGCCGGGGCATCCGGGCCCCGGCCAGGAGACCGTGCTGGCGCGCCCGCTGCTCAAGCCCGCCGAGTGACTTTGCCCTAGCCGGCGGCGCGCCGCGATCTTTTCGCGACCGGGCGTCGGTTGGTTGCCCGCTTCGCGGGCGCGCGCTTTGCCGCCGCCCGCTTTGCTGCCGGACGCTTACCGGCAGGAGACTTGGCGCCGCGCCGCCACAGCTCCTTGCTGGCGATGCGCGCGCCTTCGACCAGCGCGGCGAGCTTCGCCCACATGATCTGCGGGTGCACGCGCGCAAAGTAGGTGACCTGCGCGAAGCCGCAGTCGGTCGAGGCGATCACGTTCTCGCGCCCGACGAGCTTGGCCAGCCGGACGATGCGCTGCGCCACCAGTTCGGGATGCTCCACGATATTGGTGGCGTGGCTGATGATGCCCGGAATGAGCAGCGTGCCCTCCGGCAGCTTGCGGTCCTGCCACACCGTCCACTCATGTTCGTGACGAGGGTTCGCGGCCTCGATCGAGTAGGCGCCGGCGCGCACCTTGAGCACGAGATCGGCGATGGCGCCGAACGGCACGTCGGAGGAATGCGGCCCCGGCCAGCTGCCCCAGCAGACGTGGTAGCGGATCTTGTCCCGCGGCAGGCCTTTGATCGCGTGGTTGGTGATCTCGACCTGGCGGGCGAGCCACTTGCGGTAGTCGGCCATGGTCTTGGGCGGCACCATGCGGTCGTAGCTCACCGCGGCACGCGCGTCGTCGAGCTGCACCACCAGGCCGGCGTCGATGATGGTCTTGTATTCGGTGTGCATCGCGTTGCCGACGGCTTCCTGCAGCTCGTCGTCGTTCTTGTAGTATTCGTTCTTGCGGTCGGGGATCACGCTCGCCGGCGCCGCGACCGGCAGGAATCCCTCCTCGACCTTGACCGTCCGCAGCGCGGCCTTGAAGGCGTCGATGTCCTGGCCGAGCTCGGCCTGTCCGGTATAGCTGACCGGGCCGACCGCGACCGAATCCAGCACGGTTTCAACCCGGTCGCGTGAATCCAGATCGGCGTAGAATTCCGCAAAACGCGTGCGGTCGAGGCCGCGAGTGAACGGGTTGCCCGCCGCCGGCTTGAACGGCCGGCGCTCGAACCCGCCGAGCCGGAACAGCGGGTACTGCGCCCAGCTGATCGCCTTGCCGAACTCGCCGTCGCTGATCACGTCGATGCCGACCTCGGCCTGCTGGCGCACGACGTCGGCGACGCTTTCGCGCAGACACTTGGCGTAGGCGGCCTGATCGAATGGCCGGCCGGCTTCCTTCTCGTGCAGGAATTGCCGCAACGGCTCCGGCCGGATCAGGCTGCCGACGTGCGTGGTCAGAATGCGGTCGGTGCTGCGTTTCATGCGTGGCCTCCCCTGGCGATTTTCGCGACAGACGTTGGTCGGATTGAGCCTGGAAGCCGGCGAGCCGTCAATCGAAGGTCTTGTAGGCCGTGCCGGTCTTGCCGCCGACGCGGGCGAACCCGTCACGCGCGGGTCCGAAGTCCTTCTTGAGGAGGATCGCCTGGGCGTAGGAGCCGGCCGCCCTGTCCTTGTTGCCCAGCCGCTCGTAGGCCAGCCCGCGGCTGACCCAGGCCTGCAGATTCTGCGGCTCGTAGCGAACCGCTTCGTCGAGATCGGCGGCAGCCGCCTTGGCGTCGCCGAGCGCAAGATAGCTGAGCGCGCGCGCGGTCAGCGGTTCGGCCTGCTGCGGCGAGAGCCCGATCGCGGTGGTGAAATCGTCGATGGCGAACTGATGCTGGCTCTGCCCCTGATAGAGCAGGCCGCGGTTGTAGTAGGCCTGCGCGGTATCGGGCCGGATCGCGATCGCCTTGTTGAAGTCCTGCAGGGCGAGCACGAGCTGGCCCTTCTGGCGATAGACCAGGCCGCGCCCGAGATAGGCGGGGGCATAGCCGGCATCGATCGCAATCGACTTGTTGTAGTCGGCGAGCGCGAGATCGAGCTTACCCATCTGGCGGTGGACCAGGCCGCGATTGGCATAGGCTTGGCCGTATTTCGGATCGAGGCTGATCGCCTGGCTGAAATCGGCCAGCGCCTCCGCATGCCTGCCGGCCTGGCCGAGCACCGAGCCGCGCATGTTGTAGGCCTGCGGATCCTTGGGATTGCGCAACACGACGTCGGTGAGCGAGGCGACGTTGACGGGCGAGGTGGCGTACTGGTCCGGCTCGGCATCGGGCGGAGACGTGAGGGCGCCGACCGTGCAGCCCGCCAGACCCAGCGCCGCCACCGCGAGCGCCAAGCCGGCGCCGCGTTGCGCAAGCCAATTCCGGCCCTTCGCTATCGCAGCCGTGTCGACCGGCTTCGGACACATCGTACTCGACCCGTACCACTCGATCCGCGCCGCCACCCTGACCTATCACTAGCGTCCCGGCGCGAAAAATAACAGCGCGGACTGGGCGCGCCGGTCCGTTCGGTTAAAATCGCCAACAACGTAAGATGGTTGCGACTGCTACACGGAGTGGGACCCGCCCTCCCCGCGCGCCGGGATCGCAGCCGGTCAGAACGTCGGACGGCGGGGACCGCGTGCCGGGCCGCCCGCGCCGGGAATGACCTTGGGCTTCATCGGCAGGAGCCCCTCGCGCTGCATGCGCTTCCTGGCAAGCTTGCGGGCGCGGCGGATGGCTTCCGCCTTTTCGCGCGCCTTCTTTTCGGAGGGCTTCTCGTAGTGTCCGCGCAGCTTCATTTCACGGAAAATACCCTCGCGCTGCATCTTCTTCTTCAGCGCCTTGAGGGCCTGGTCGACATTGTTGTCCCGGACGAGAACCTGCACGCGGCCTACCTCGATCGTATGTGTGAATGTGCGAAAGCCCGCCGACACGCCTTAGAGCGCGATCGCGCGGGCTCTGATTGGCGGGCGATGTAGCAGAATCGGCGTCTGGAGTCCACCACGGTCCGGCTTTGCCGGGCCGGCGCCGGGCTGCCCTGGGCGCCCGCCCGGCGGATTTGGCTTTGCGTTCGGCCGCGCCGCGATCACTCGCAGATCAGCACGCGGCGGACCCGGTAGCCCCACTTCGTGGCCACGCGCCGCCGCACGAAGTAGCACTCCTCGTCGTCGGGGACGGCCGCATACACGTCCGAGTCCACGTAGCCGTACGAATCCCCGTAGCCGTACGCGTACGGCGCTATTCCCAAATATGGCACCCCGCCGTAGCCCAGGCCGCGGCGATGCCCGCGCCCGGCCCAACGGTGGTGGCCGCTGCCGCCACCCGAAACGCCCGGATTGCCGCCGCCGCGACCGACAAATGCTCCGCTGCCGCCACCGCCACGCGGGGCGACGAACCTGGCACCGCCGCCACCACCACCGCCGTGGGGCGCTGCAAATCGCGCTCCGCCGCCGCCGCCACCAAGTGCCCCTCCGCCGCCGCCGCCACCATGTGCCGCGATGCCGGCGCCGCCACCGCCGCCACTGCCGCCACCCCTGCCACCGCCGCGCTGAGCCATTGCGGATGTCGGCAGCGCCGCCGCCACAAGCAGTGCTGCGGCCGCGACCGATAACAAAGCTCGCTTCATGAGCAACCTCCACTCTTTCTCTTCAATCTCTCAATACCCGTCCAACATGAAACGCTTTGAGAGCCGCAACGTTCGCCCCCTGCGGCATTAACTCTGCGCCATGTAAGCCGCGGTGCACGCTCGACCTGCCCTGTCCGGGACGCTAAGCCGCATTCCGGCGACCGTGTTGCGCTCGATCAAACCGTCAGATCACCGCTGACGGCGTCTGCGCACCCGCCGTGTCGCCTCATTTCTCGGACCTGGTCTCGGACCGACACTGGGACAAATCTGGCCGGTTCACAGCCTTCGGCCGGTTGACACCAAGGGGCCGGCCACTTATTGAGAGTGAACGTTCATTCTCATTTACCGCATTGCAGCACGGGGGCTGCGACGATGCGCCGCGCCAACGCCCAGGCTCCAGTCCGACCGCCGGGCGGAGATCCTGGCCGCCGCCCAGCGCTGCTTCGTGCGCTCCGGCTTCCACGGCGCCTCGATGCAGGACATCTGCGCCGAGGCCGGCATGAGCCCGGGCAACCTCTATCGCTACTTCCCCTCCAAGGAGGCGCTGATCGCCGGCATCGCCGAGCGCGACCGCGCCGAGGTCGCGCAGGAGTTCGCCAGCGCCGATCTTTCGCACGGCTTCTTCGCGGTGCTCGAAGGCATGGCGCACCACCATTTCGCGGAGCGGCCCGACGAGCAGGTCCTGCTCTGCACCGAGATCATGTCGGAGAGCCGCCGCAATCCGGAGATCGCCCGCATCTCCGCCGCGTTCGACGCCGACGTGAAGGAGTGGCTGGTCGACCTGCTGCGCGCGGCGGCCGAGCGCGGCGACATTCCCGGCGATCTCGATTTCGACGGCGTCGTCACCATGCTGATGGTCATCGCCGACGGCGTCTGGTGGCGGCGCGCGCTCGATCCGCGATTTCGACGCCGAAGCCGTGCTGCCGATCTTCATGGATATCACGCGCCACATGCTGCGCAGCCGGCCCAGGTCCATGGCCGAGACCATGGCCGACGGCGGCCGGAGACGGAGCAGGACCGCGCCGATGAAAGCAAGCCGCATCACCGCGGTCGGGCTGGTCGCCGCGGCCGCGCTCTGGATCGCGTCCGGGCACTTCCTGCCGCACGAGACCGCGCGAGAGCCGCGCCGCCATCCGTCCGGCGAGGGCGAGGCCAAGAAGCTGTTCCGCGTCGCCGTCGCCGAGACGAGCGTGCGTGCCGCACAGCCGCAAGCTCGTGCTGTCCGGCCGCACCGAGGCCGACAAGCAAGGTGACGGTCACCGCGCGCACCGGCGGCGTGCTCACCGAGTTGCGGGTCCGCCGCGGCGCCCGGGTGAAGAAGGGCGACGTCATCGCCGTGCTCTCCGACGACGCGCGCGAGGCCGCAGGTCGCGCAGGCGGAAGCGCGTGGTCGATCCAGCGCCAGACCGAGCTCGAGGCCAAGCGCAAGCTGATCGCGAACGGCACGCTGCCGAAGCTCGAGCTCGTCAATCTCGAAGCGCAGCTCAAGGCGGCCGAGGCGGCGCTGGCCGTCGCCGAGGCCGAGCGCGACCGCGGCGTCGTGCGCGCGCCCTGGTCCGGCATCGTGCACGACGTGGCGGTCGAGGTCGGCCACGCCGCCTTCTCGATGCTCCGGCCGCGAGATCGCGACCGATCGTCGCGCTCGATCCGATGCTGGCGGTGGTCGAGGTGTCCGAGCGCAAGCTCGCCGGCATCAAGGTCGGCGACACGGCGGAGGTGCGGCTCGTCACCGGCGAGACGCGCCAGCGGCAAGATCCGCTTCGTCGCCAAGACCGCGAGCCAGACCACGCGCACCTATCGGGTCGAGGTCGAGCTGCCCAACCCGGACGGCGCGATTCCCGACGGCATCACCGCCGAGGTCGCGATCCCGCTCGCGCCGGTCGCGGCGACGCGCGTGCCGCGCTCGGCGCTGACCTTCTCGTCGACCGGCGACTCGGCGTGCGCACGGTCGGACGACGGACGGCACCGTCGGCTTCGTGCCGCGTCGCGGTGGTCGAGGACGAGCAGACCTTCATGTGGGTCGCCGGCATTCCCGACGGCGCGCGCGTGATCGTGCAGGGCCAGGATTTCGTGCGCGAAGGCCAGAAGGTCGAGGCGGTGGCGGCGGCGGAATCACCGCGACGGCGAAATGACACGAGCGTCGTCCGCGAGCGGCGCGACAGCGCGGCGAAAGCGAGCGATCACTGAAGGCACGCGACGCAGGTCACGCCGCAAGATCGAGTTGACGAATGTCCAGCTTCATCGACTACGCCATCAGCCACGCGCGGCTGACGATCGCGACGCTGCTGTTCCTGCTGGTCGCGGGGCTCGTCGCCTATGTGACGATCCCGAAGGAGGCGGAGCCCGACGTCAAGATTCCGATCATCTACGTGCAGCTCTCCCAGCGCGGCATCAGCCCGGAGGATTCCGAGCGGCTGCTGCTGCGGCCGGTCGAGACGCAGCTCAAGTCGGTCGGCAACGTCAAGGAGATGCGCTCGACCGCCTTCGAAGGCGGCGGCTACGTGCTGCTCGAGTTCGAGGCCGGCTTCGATTCCAAGGCCGCGCTCGCCGACGTGCGCGCCAAGGTCGACACCGCCAAGCACGATCTGCCGCGCGACGTCGACGAGCCGCAGGTGCAGGAGGTCAATCTCTCGCTCTATCCGGTGCTGGTGGTCGGGCTGTCCGGCGACGTGCCGGAGCGCACGCTGCTGCGCATCGCGCGCGCGCGCCAAGAACGCGATCGAGCAGGCGCCCGGCGTGCTCGTCGGCCGAGCTGCGCGGCGCGCGCGACGAGGCGGTCGAGATCATCGTCGATCCGATGCTGATGAAGAGCTACGGCATCTCGCTCGATCAGCTCGGCCAGCTCACGCAGATCGTTCAACACGCTGATCGCCGCCGGCGCGCTCGAAGGCCAGAGCGGCCGCTTCGCGGTCAAGGTGCCCTCGCTGTTCGAGAAGCCGCAGGACATCCTGAAGGTGCCGGTGATCGCCTCGCAGAACGCGTCGGTGACGCTCGGCGACGTCGCGCAGATCAAGCCGACCTTCAAGGACGCGACCTCGATCACGCGGGTCAACGGCCGCCCGGCCATGACCATCGAGGTGTCGAAGCGCACCGGCGCCAACCTGATCGAGACCGTCGACGCCGTGAAATACATCGTCGACGCAGTTGCAGAAGCACCTGGCCGGAGGCCGTGCACGTCACCTTCACCCAGGACAAGTCGAAGGTGATCCGCCAGATGCTGGCGACCTGCAGAACTCGGTCGCGACCGGCGTGCTGCTGGTCGCGGTGATCATCCTGTTCGCGCTCGGCTTCCGCGCCTCGCTGTTCATCGGCATCGCGATCCCGGCCTCGTTCCTGGCCGGCGTGCTCGGGCTGCAGCTTGCGGGCTGACCGTCAACATCGTGGTGCTGTTCTCGCTCATCCTCGCGGTCGGCATGCTGGTCGACGACGCCATCATCGTGTCCGAATTCGCCGAGCGGCGCATGGCCGAAGGCATGCCGCCGAAGGAGGCCTATTCGCTCGCCGCCAAGCGCATGTCCGGCCCGGTGATCGCCGCGACCGCGACGCGCGTCGCCGCCTTCTCGCCGCTGCTGTTCTGGCCGGGCGTGGTCGGCCAGTTCATGAAATATCTGCCGATCACGCTGATCGCGACGCTGTCGGCCTCGCTCGCGGTGGCGCTGTTCTTCACGCCGACGCTCGGCGCGCTGCTCGGCAAGGCGGCGCCGGTGCCGCACGACGAGCGCGCCACGGACACGCGGCCCCTATATGCGCACGGTGCAGCTCGCGCTGCGCCATCCCGGCACGACGCTGGCGCTCGCCGCGCTTCCTGCTGGTCGCGGTGCAGATCGCCTACGGCAAGTTCGGCCGCGGCGTCGAGTTCTTCCCCAAGGTCGAGCCCGACTACGGCCAGGTGATCGTGCATGGCCGCGGCAATCTCTCGCTCGACGAGAAGGACCGGCTGCTCGCCGAGGTCGAGAAGCGCGTGCTCGGCATTCGCCGGGCCTCACGACCGTCTATACCCGCATCGGCGAGCAGCCGCGCGGCATGGGCGAGCTCACCGAGGACACGATCGGCGTCATCCAGTTCGAGTTCGCCGACTGGCAGACGCGCCCGCCCGCGCACGCAGATCATGGACGCGATCCGCGCGCAAGACCGCGGACATTCCCGGCATCCTGGTCGAGGTGACGGCGCCGCGCGCCGGCCCGCCGACCGGCAAGCCGATCCAGGTGCAGCTCGCCGCGCTCGATCCGGCCGTGCTGCCGGCGGCCGCGCAAGAAGGTCGCGGCGCATGCTGGCGCGCGCGCAGCGACATCCGCGATCTCGACGACGGCCAGCCGCTGCCCGGCATCGACTGGAAGATCGAGGTCGACAAGGCGGAGGCCGCCAAATACGGCGCCGGCGTCAACACCGTCGGCACCGCGGTGCAGCTCGTCACCAACGGCGCTCAAGGCGACCGAATACCGCCCGGCCGACAGCGACAAGGCGGTCGACATCCTGGTGCGCTTCCCGCCCGACCGGCGCAGCCTCGACCAGATCGACGAGCTGCGCGTGCAGACCCAGTCCGGCCACGTGCCGATCGGCAATTTCGTGCAGCGCGTGCCGGCGCCGCGCGTCGGCTACATCAACCGCGTCAACGGCAACCGCGTGATGACGGTGTCGGCCAACGTCGCCGAAGGCGTGCAGACCGCCAAGGTGCAGCAGGAGATCGCGGCCGAGCTGGCCAAGGCCGATCTCGGCCCCGGCGTCATCTTCAAGCTCAAGGGCGAGGACGAGGAGCGCGAGAAGGCGTCGGCGCCTTCCTGCTGAAGGCGTTCGGCACCGCGATCTTCCTGATCTTCGCGATCCTGCTGGCGCAGTTCAACAAGCTGACCTCGGTCGGCCTGGTGCTGACCGCGGTGGTGCTGTCGACCTTCGGCGTGCTGCTCGGCCTGCTGATCATGGGCCAGCCGTTCGGCGTGGTGATGACCGGCATCGGCGTGATCGCCAATGCCGGCGTGATCGTGAACAACAACATCGTGCTGATCGACACCTACGACCGGCTGCGGCGCGAGGGCGTGGCCGCCTACGACGCGATCCTCGAGACCTGCCGCGAGCGCGCGCGGCCGGTGGTGCTGACCGCGGTGACCGCGATCCTCGGCGTGCTGCCGATCGCGTTCGGCGTCAATATCGAGTTCATGTCGCGCGAGGTCACGATCGGCGCGCCGGCGACGCAATGGTGGATCAATCTCTCCACCGCGATCGTGTTCGGGCTCGGCTTTGCGACCGTGCTCACGCTGATCGTGACGCCGGCGGCGCTGATGGCGATCGAGAACATGCGCGCGGCGCGGGTGCGGTGGATGGCGGCATGGCGGACGCGAAAATCACTCTTTGGCCGCGCCTGACGTCTCTTGGCCCTCTTCCTGAGGAGCGGCCGAAGGCCGCGTCTCGAAGGATGAGCCGGCTCATGCTTCGAGACGCGTTGCTTCGCAACGCTCCTCAGCATGAGGGCTGAGGTCGGGCGTAATTCACTGCGGCTGGATGCCGGCGTCCTTGATCACGGCCGCCCATTTCACGATCTCGGCAGCGACGAAGTCGCGCATCTCCTCGGGCGTGCTGGTGAGCGGCGTGATGGCGATGGCGTTCATCCTGTCCTGGATGTCGGGCCGGCGGATGAAGCCGACCAGCACCGCGTTGAGCCGGTCGATGATCGGGCGCGGCGTGCCGGCGCGCGCGACCATCGAGAACCAGCCGTTGCGCGGCGAATCCCGGCACGCCCGCCTCCGCGATCGTCGGCAGGTCGGGCAGCGCCTTGATGCGCGCCGCCGAGGTGACGCCGTAGGCGATCACCTTGCCTTCCGCGATCGCCGCGCGCGCCACCACGATGTCGATCATCATCATCGGAATCTGCCCGGAGATCACGTCGGTCAGTCCCGCCACGCTGCCGCGATAGGGCACGTGCTGGGCCTTGCCGCCGATCATCTTGAGGAACATTTCCATGAACAGATGGTGCGGCGTGCCGGCGCCCGAGGTGGCGTAGCTCATCGCGCCGTTGCGGCTTTTGATCAGCGCGATCAGGTCGGGCAGCGTCCTGGCGCCGAGCGACGGGATTGGCGATGAGACCGAATTGCGCCGAGCCGACCAGCGCCGATCGGCGCGAAATCCTTCTGTGTGTCGTAAGGCAGCGACTTGTAGAGGCTCGGCCCGATCGCCAGCGTGGTCGAGGGCGCGAGGAACAGCGTGTAGCCGTCGGGGTTCGAGCGCGCCACCGCCTGTGCCGCCACCAGCGTGCCGGCGCCCGGGCGGTTCTCGACGATGAACGGCTTCTTGAGCCGCTCCTGCAGTTCCTGCGCCAGCATCCGCGTCAGGATGTCGGTCCCGCCGCCGGCGGGAAACGGACAGATGACGGTGACGGTGCGCTGCGGATAGTCGTCGGCAGCCTGCGCGCCGGCGGCGCCGGGTTGGCCGGCCGCCAAGATGCAGGCAAGACCGAGCACGGCGAGACGGTACATGCTCCTCCCTCATGTTTCGGCGCCTTGGGCGCGCGGTTGTTGCGGCCGATGCTACTGCGTCGGCTGCACGCAAGGCGAGCGGATTTCGCTTCGACCGGCGCGGCGCCGCCGCTATCCTGCCCCGCGATCGATTCGCGAGGGAGCGCATGCGCAAGGGCGAGGGCCGGCAGGACAAGCGCGCCAAGCCGGCCGGTGCCCGGCCGGCGCCGCGCACGGCGGCGCCCGAGCGGCGCATGCGCGAGCACGCGGAGGCGGAGGCGCCTGCCCGGCTGCCGCGCTCCACCGCCATGCGGCTCGCCGCCGAGGTCGAGCGGCTCGAGCGCGAGCTTGCGGCCGCGCGCCTGCAGATGACCGCGCTCGAAGCGCGCGCCGATATCGATCCGCTCACCGACGTGCTCAACCGGCGCGGCTTCGAGCGCGAGCTCAAGCGCTCGCTCGCCTATGTGAAGCGCCACGGCACCGGCGCCGCGCTGGTCTATGTCGACCTCGACGACTTCAAGTCGG
Organism: uncultured Alphaproteobacteria bacterium; assembly: GCA_963755305.1. Lineage (GTDB taxonomy): Bacteria > Pseudomonadota > Alphaproteobacteria > Rhizobiales > Xanthobacteraceae > VAZQ01. Next base: position 347,314 of record CAVWJL010000005.1, read on the forward strand.
TCAACGACCGCCACGGCCATGCCGCCGGCGACGCGGTGCTCAAGGCGGTCGCGATGGTGCTCGTGCGCCACGTGCGCGCCTCCGACCTGGTGGCGCGGCTCGGCGGCGACGAGTTCGCCGTGCTGCTGTGGAACCTGGACGAAGCCAACGCGCAGACCAAGGCGCTCGCGCTGGAAGCCGCGATCGCCCGCACCACGGCGATGCATGCGGGCGCGGACCCTCTCGGTCGGCGCCTCGGCGGGCGCGACGACGCTGCTGCCGCTCGACCAGCCGGGCGAGGCGATCGAGCGGGCCGATCGCGCCATGTATGCGCGCAAGGCCGTGCGCAAGGCGCCGGCGGCCTGAAATCCGCCGCAATCCCGGCGGCGTGCGGTGATACAGCGCGCCGCATTTACCGCGGCGAGCGCAATGTGCCACAGTCGCGCCGACCCATGCAGGTAGACCAGTCGCGGGCGAGGTCGCGTTCGCCCCGATGGAGGCGTGAATGCTGAAACATCTGGTCTGTTGCCGCGGCCGCATGCGGCGCTCGTCACGGCGGCCTCAGCCCAGGATCCGGCGGCCGACTATCCCAACAAGTCGGTGAAGATCATCGTGAGCGTGCCGGCCGGCGGCGGCGTCGACACGGTGACCCGGATTTTCGCAGCCAGGCTGCAGCCGACGTCTCGGCCAGCCGTTCGTGATCGAGAACCGCGGCGGCGCCGGCGGCAATATCGGCGCCGAGGCGGTCTATCACCGCCGACGCCCGACGGCTACACGCTGCTCTCCTCGCAGCCGGCGCCGATCACCAGCAACGTCGCGCTCTACAAGAAGCTCAATTTCGATCCGGTCGCGCTCGAGCCGGTCGCGGTGATGTCGAAGTTTCCGAACACGCTGCTGGTGCGCCAGGAGTTCCCGGCCAAGACCGTGCAGGAGTTCATGGCCTACGTGAAAGCCAATCCCGGCAAGGTCAATTACGCCTCGCAGGGACCGGGCACCACGTCGCACCTCACCGCCGAGCTGTTCAACTCGCTCACCGGCAGCCAAGATGGTGCACGTGCCCTACCGCGGCACCGGGCCCGCGCTCAACGATCTGGTCGCCGAGCCATGTCGATCTGATCTTCATGGAGCTGTCGGCCGCCTACAAGCTGCACTCACGGCGGCAAGGCGCGGATTCTCGCGGTCACCACCGACAAGCGGCTCGAACTCTGCTCAAGGACATTCCGACCATGATCGAGGCGGGCGTGCCGGGCTTCATCTCGGATACCTGGAACGCGATCAGCGCGCCGCCGAAGACGCCGCGGCCGATCGTGCCAAGCTCAACAAGGCGATCAACGACGTCCTCAACGAGCCGGACACCAAGAAGCGTTTCCGCGATCTCAATCTCACGCGCGGGCGGCACGCCCGAGGACATGGCCAAGCTCAAGCAGGACGAAACCGCGCGCTGGGGCAAGGTGATCAAGGACGCCGGCATCCAGCCGCAGTAGGCCTTCTTCCCGCCGCGGCGCGGCGGACACCGGCTACGCGATGATGTCCGGGGTGAGCTGGTCCTCGATGAAGGAGATGCGGTCGCGCAGGAAGAGCTTGCGCTTCTTGAGCCGCTGAACCTGGAGCATATCGGAGCCGGGCGCATGCTGCAGGGCGGAGATCGCGGCGTCGAGGTCGCGATGCTCCTGATGCAGGCGCGCCAATTGGTCTCGCGAACTCGCGCTCTTCCTCTTTGGTCATCGCCGCCGCTGATTCGCAGCCTCGCTGGCGGACCTGCCGCCAGGACGCCGAAACCTCCGAAAGTATCCCGTTTCGGCGGTTGGCGTTCAAGTCCGGGGCGAATTTGCAGCGAGGCATAGCGGGGATTATTGCGCTGCACAATAAGAACGCGCTTCGAAAAAGGGCCCGGAAGGTGTATATTTGGGGGGTCAGGCAACAATCTGACAAAAGGAGACCCCCCCAAAATGTCCATGCACGCACATCTTGCGGAACTTGAGCGGCGGCATCAGGCGCTGGAAGCCGAGATCTCGGAAGCCCGCGCACATCCGTCGACCGACGACCTCACGCTCGTCGAACTGAAGCGCCGCAAGTTGCAGGTTAAGGACGAAATCGCGCGTTTGCGGCTGGACGTCGTCGTTCACTAAGCGCGCCGGACTTGGGTCGCTGAGTTTGGAGTCTCGCCCGTTCCGGCAGGAGCGGGAAGGAGATGTATTTTTGCCGGACAAACAAGCCGGGAGGTGGCGTTGCGTCGGCTGTTGACGTTGGCGGCGGTTGCCGCGGCCGTGATGGGCTTCTGCACCGGCACGTTCGCACAGGATTATCCGGCCCGAACCGTCACGATCGTCGTGCCCTATCCGCCGGGCGGCGGCGTCGACTCGCTGGCGCGCATCGTCGCCGACAAGCTCACCGCGGCGCTCGGCCAGCAGGTGATCGTCGACAATCGCGCGGGCGGATCGGGCCTGGTCGGCACGCGCGGATTCATCAAGAGCCGCGCCCGACGGCTACACGCTGTTCCTCGGCCATACCGGCTCGCTCTCGATCAATCCGAGCCTCTACGCCAATGCGGGGTTCGATCCGCGCAAGGATTTCGCGCCGGTCGGGTTGATCGCGTCGATGCCGGTCGCGTTGATCGCGCATCCGACCTTTCCGGCCAAGACGGTCGCCGACGTGATCGCGCTCGCCAAGCAGCAGCCGGGCAAGCTCAATCTCGGCACCTCGGCGGTCGGCACCGGCTCCTACCTCACCGCCGAGCTGTTCAGGGCCACGGCCGGCGTCGACATGACGCTCGTCCCGTACAAGGGCACCGCGCAGCTCATGAACGATCTGCTCGGCGCCCACGTGCCGGTCGCGTTCGGCGTGCTGCCGCCGGCGCTGAGCAACATCAAGGCCGGCAACCTGCGCGCGCTGGCGGTGACCGGCTCGCGGCGGTTCAGCCTGCTGCCGGACGTCCCGACCGCGTCGGAATCGGGCCTGCCGGGATTCGACGCCGTGCTGCACTACGGGCTGCTGGCGCCGGCGGGGACGCCGCGGCCGGTGATCGAACGCCTCAACACGGCGCTGCGCGCGCTGGTCGAGAGCGCCGCGGTCAAGCTGCGCATCCACGCCGAGGGCGGCGACCCGCTCACCTCGACCCCCGACGAATATGCGCAGGACATCGACCGCGAAGCCACCAAGTGGGGCGCGCTGATCAAGCGGCTCAATCTGAAGGTCGACTGAGCCCGCCCGGCGCCGTCCCCGCGTCACTGCTGGGCGAGAAACTGCTGCACTTCTTTGATGGCGCCGTTGGCGTCGAGGTCGTTGTGTCCGCCGCCCACGATGCGCACGAACCGCTTGCGCGCGTCGATCAGGGCGAACAGCTGCTCACCGAGCGCGAACGGCACGATCCGGTCGCGGTCGCCGTGCAGCACCAGCACCGGCGCCGTCACCTTGCCGATGCGCAGGTCGGAGCGGAACTGATCCTTCATCAGGAGCCGCACCGGCAGGTACCAGTAGATGTGGGCGGCGACGTCGGCCGCCGAAGTGAAGGGCGATTGCAGGATCAGGCGCCAGACCGGCTTCTCGGCGGCGAGCACGACTGCAACGCCGGTGCCGAGCGATTCGCCGAACACCGCAATGCGCTCGGCCGGATAGCGCGCGGCCGCGAAGGCATAGGCCGCCTCCGCGTCCGCGATCAGGCCGGCCTCGGTCGGACTGCCGCTCGAGCCGCCATAGCCGCGATAGCTCAGCGCCACGAGCCCGGTGCCGTCGGCGGTGAGCCGGCGGAAGCGGTCGACCCGCCAGGCGAGCGAGCCGCCGTTGCCGTGGAAGTAGAGCACCACCGGCTTGTCCCCGCGCGGCGCGACGTGCCAGGCGATCACGCGCTCGCCGTCGGCGGTATCGAGGGTGACTTCCTCCGCGCCGGCGAAACCCGCCATCGCCGGTGGCGTGCGCGGGCGCTCCGGAAAATACATCACCGCGCGCTGGGCGAAATACATCAGCGCCACCAGCGCCGCGTAGCCCACGACCACGAAGAGCAGGACCGATTTGAGCGAAGCCATGCCCGGTTGATAGCATTCTTTTTGAGAGGGGAAGACCGATGTACGCGATTCGCCCGGCGACGCGGCAAGACGATGAGGCCATCTGGCGCGTGATCGAGCCGATGATCCGCGCCGGCGAAACCTATCCCCTGCCCCGCGGCCTGGGCAAAGCGCAGGCGCTGGCCTACTGGCACGCGCCCGAGCACGAAGTGTTCCTGGCCGAAGACGCGCGCGAGGCCGCCGGCACCTACTACCTGCGCGCCAACAACCAGGGCGGCGGCGACCACGTGGCGAATTGCGGCTACGTCGTCGCGCCTTCGTTCATGGGCCGCGGCGTGGCGCGCGCGATGTGCGCGCACTCGCTCGCGCGCGCCCGCGCGCGCGGCTTTGCCGCCATGCAGTTCAATTTCGTGATCGCCAGCAACGAGCGCGCCGTGCGGCTATGGCAGCACATGGGTTTTGCGATCGTCGGGCGCCTGCCGGGCGCGTTCGAGCATCCGCGGTTGGGATTCGTCGATGCGCTGGTGATGTACCGGACGCTCTAACTTCCGCGGAGAGGAAGGCTCACATCGCCTTGACGATGCTCTCGGTCATCTTCTTGGCGTCGCCGAGCAGCATCATGGTGTTGTCGCGATAGAACAGCGGGTTGTCGATGCCGGCATAGCCGGACGCCAGCGAGCGCTTGATGAACATCACGGTGCCGGCCTTCCACACCTGCAGCACCGGCATGCCGTAGATCGGCGACGACTTGTCGTCCTCGGCCGCCGGGTTGGTCACGTCGTTGGCGCCGATCACGAAGGCGATGTCGGCCTGCGCGAATTCGGAGTTGATGTCCTCGAGCTCGAACACCTCGTCGTAGGGCACGTTGGCTTCCGCCAGCAGCACGTTCATGTGGCCGGGCATGCGGCCGGCCACCGGATGGATGGCGTATTTGACCTCGACGCCTTCCTTCTTGAGATGGTCGGCCATTTCGCGCAGCGCATGCTGCGCCTGCGCCACCGCCATGCCGTAGCCCGGCACGATGATGACCTTGGACGGCATTCTTCATGATGTAGGCGGCGTCCTCGGCCGAGCCGAGCTTCACCGGCCGCTGCTCGCCGCCGGCCGCCGGGCCCGCCACCTCGCCGCCGAAGCCGCCGAGGATGACCGAGATGAAGCTGCGGTTCATGCCCTTGCACATGATGTAGGACAGGATCGCGCCCGAGGAGCCGACCAGCGCGCCGGTGATGATCAGCGCGGAATTGCCGAGCGTGAAGCCGATGCCGGCCGCCGCCCAGCCCGAATAGGAGTTGAGCATCGAGATCACGACCGGCATGTCGGCGCCGCCGATCGGGATGATGATCAGCACGCCGAACGCGAAGGCGATGCAGCGCGAGCAGCCAGAAAGCGAGCTGGCTCTGCGATGCGCACGAACCCGAGATCGCAGAACGATCAGCGCGAGCGCCAAGCGCGATGTTGATGACGTGCCGGCCGGCAGGATGATCGGCGCGCCGCTCATGCGGCCGGAGAGCTTCAGGAAGGCGATCACCGAGCCGGTGAAGGTGATGGCGCCGATGGCGACGCCGAGCGACATCTCGACCAGGCTCGCCTTGTGGATGTCGCCGACGCGTGCCGATGTCGAAGGCCGCCGGCGCATAGAGCGCGCCGGCCGCGACCAGCACCGCCGCCATGCCGACCAGCGAGTGGAAGGCCGCGACCAGTTCCGGCATCGCGGTCATCGGCACCGCCGCGCGATCACCGCGCCGATGCCGCCGCCGATGCGCGATGCCGAGCGATCACCAGCACCCAGGCGCCGACGCCGGCCGGCGGATGCGCGGCGAGCGTGGTGCACGATCGCGATCGCCATGCCGACCATGCCGAACAGGTTGCCCTGCCGGCTGGTCTCCGGGCTCGACAGCCCGCGCAGCGCCAGGATGAACAGGACGCCGGCGACGAGATAGAGCAGCGCGGCGATATTGGCGGTCATCGGCGCGCTCCACTTCTTTTTCTTCTGGTACATGCCGAGCATGCGCTGCGTGACCAGGAAGCCGCCGAAGATGTTGACCGAGGCGAAGACCAGCGCGACGAAGCCGAGCGCGCGCGCCCAGATCGGGCCGGAATCGTTGCCGACCAGCGCCACGCCGACCGCGAGCAGCGCGCCGACCACGATCACCGAGGAGATCGCGTTGGTCACCGACATCAGCGGCGTGTGCAGCGCCGGCGTCACCGACCACACCACGTAGTAGCCGACGAACACCGCCAGCACGAAGATCGAGAACCGGAACACGAACGGATCGACCGCGCTCGCCGTGTCGCGGCGACTGCCTGCGCTGCCGCGCCGCCGCGATGATGTCGAGCTGCGCCAGCACGATGTCGCGAGCTGCGGCGAGATACGAGCATCGCACGGCTGCCGCTCTGCATTGCGAGTGCCATGGCGGGCGCGATCATCGGCATCGCTGGCAGCTCCTCAGGCCGCGCTCTTCGGCGCGAAATTCGGATGGACGACGGCGCCGTCGCGCGTGAGCGCGGTCGCCTTGACGATCTCGTCGTCCCAGTTGACCGCGAGCGCCTTCTCCTTCTTGTCGATCAGGATTTCGAGGAAGGCGTAGAGGTTCTTGGCATAGAGCGCCGACGCCGAGGCCGCGAGCCGGCCCGGCACGTTGAGATGGCCGACGATCTTGACGCCGTTGACGCTCGCGACCTCGCCGGGCTTCGCGCCCTCGACATTGCCGCCGCGCTCGACCGCGAGATCGACGATCACCGAGCCCGGCCGCATCGACGCCACCATCTCCTTGGTGATCAGCCGCGGCGCCGGCCGCCCGGGAATGAGCGCGGTGGTGATGACGATGTCCTGCTTCTTGATGTGCTCGGCGACCAGCGCGGCCTGCTTGGCCTGATACTCCTTCGACATTTCCTTGGCGTAGCCGCCGGCGGTCTCGGCCTGCTTGAATTCCTCGTCCTCGACCGCGATGAACTTGGCGCCGAGGCTCTCGCACCTGCTCCTTGACGGCCGGCCGCACGTCGGTCGCGGTGACGATGGCGCCGAGCCGGCGCGCGGTCGCGATCGCCTGCAGGCCGGCGACGCCGACGCCCATGACGAACACCTTGGCGGCCGGCACGGTGCCGGCCGCCGTCATCATCATCGGCAGCGCGCGGCCGTATTCGGCGGCGGCGTCGATCACGGCGCGGTAGCCGGCGAGGTTGGCCTGGCTCGACAGCACGTCCATCGACTGCGCGCGGGTGATGCGCGGCATCAGTTCCATGGCGAAGGCGGTGACGCCGGCATCGGCCATCGCCTTGAGCGCGGCCTCGTTGCCGTAGGGGTCCATGATGGCGATGACCAGCGCGCCCTTCTTGTAGCGCGGCAAGCTCGGCCGCGGCCGGCCGGCGCACCTTGAGCACGACATCGGCGTCCTTGACGGCGTCGGCCGCGACGGTCGCGCCGGCGGCGGTGAATTCGGCGTCGGGAATGCCGGACTTGACGCCGGCGCCCGGCTCGACCGCGACCTCGGCGCCGAGCGCCTTCAGCTTCTTGACGGTTTCCGGCGTCGCGGCGACCCGGTCCTCGGCCGGGTCGGCTTCACGCGCGACGGCAATGCGCATTCACCCGCTCTCCTCGATGGCCGGCGACCGGATGCAGGTGCTCAGCCGCCGGTGACGAGCGCGAGCGCGATGAGCGAGATCACCACCATGACCCCGCTGGGCGCCCGCGCCCCGGTCGCCAGGCCGTGCATGGCCACCAGCGTCGCGAGCACGAAGATGCCGAAGGCGATGAGCCAGTGGCCGGTGGTCGCCGCCGATCGCCAGCCCGATCACGATGCTGACGACGTGGGCAGCGACCGACGAAGACCAGATGAACGAACCGGTCGTAGGTCGCCTCGTGCGCCGGAAGGTCGTTGCCCGTCCGCGGTCGCGTATTCGACCTGGCCGTGGTCAGCCATCGCTGTCCTCCGCCATCTCGCCGATCCGGCGCGCGGGGATTAGCGCAATTGCGCCGCAAGGGCAACGGCGCCGCGGCGCATTCACACGGGATCGCGCGCCGTTCTGCGGCGGCGCGGACTTACGAGCCCCGCCGCCGGCGAGCGCCCTGGCCTGCCGCTCGGCCACCCGTCTCGACCGAGAAATCCTCGATCGCCTCGTTGAACAGCCGGTAGAAATTGAGTTCCGCGCGCAGATGCAGGAACACCGCGCCGAGCCCGATGGCGGCGCGGTCCATGAACACGAATTCGCGCGGCACCGTCACCGGCCCCTTCTGCTTGAGCGCCTGGTGCACGCGGAAGGCCTCGCGCCGGCCGTATTCGGCCGGCTTGACGCCGTCGGCGAGGCTGCGCACCCGGTCGTCCAGCAGCGGCCCGTAGATGAAGCGCGCCCAGATGTTGAGCGATGTCGATCAGTTCGCGGTTGAGCCGCTTGAAGCCCCAGGTCTCGTAGGCGTGCACGACGAGATCGTCGTCGCCCGTGCAGCAGGCCGTTGTAGAGATCGACCACGCCGCCGACGAATCTCGGCGGGAAGATGCGGATGCAGCCGTAGTCGAGCAGATTGATGCCGCCCGGCTCGCCGTCGCTGCTCGAACACCGTGTAGTTGCCGAGATGCGGATCGCCGTGGATCACGCCGAAGCGGCTGAACGGAAACCACCAGGCGGTGAACATCGCGGTGCCGAGCCGGTTGCGGGTGGCGAGCGCGTCGTCCTTGTGCGTCGAGCAGCCGGCTCGCCCTCGAGCCAGTCGAGCGTGAGCAGCCGCCCGGTCGAGAGCTCCGGCCACGACCGCGGCACGCGGATCAGCGTCGATGCCGCGAGCATCTCGCGGTAGAGCGCGACGTGCTTGGCCTCGCGCCGGTAGTCGAGCTCCTCGCGGATGCGCGCGCCGATCTCCTTGGCGATCTCGGTGGTGTCGATCACCGGGTCCATGCGGCGGTGGATGGCGAAGATCAGCTTGAGCTGGCTGCAGATCGGCTTCGACCGCCGACTGCATGTCGGGATATTGCAGCTTGCAGGCCAGCTCGCGCGCCGTCATGCGCGCGCGCGCGATGCACCTGCCCGAGCGAGGCGGCCGCCGCCGGATGATGCTCGAAGCTCGGCGAATTTCTTCTGCCAGTCGGCGCCGAGCTCCGCGCTCATGCGCCGCTTGACGAAGGCCCAGCCCATCGGCGGCGCCTCGCTCTGCAGCTTCGTGCAGTTCGGCGGCATATTCCGGCGGCAGCGCGTCCGGGATGGTGGCCATGAGCTGCGCCACCTTCATGATCGGGCCCTTGAGGCCGCCGAGCGCCGCGGCAAGCTCGACCGCGTTCTTGCCGCGGTCGAGCGCGAGCCCGAAGAAGCCGCGCGCCGGCGATGCGCGCCGCCACGCCGCCGACATTGGCGCCGACGCGCGCATAGCGCGCGGCGCGGGCGGAGAAGCGGTTGGCTTCGCGGTCGGTCATGATGGCGTCGGCATTCGAATTAGATAGGCCGCTCAGGGTTGAATGCCAGGCGCACCGAGCGGCCTCACATGGTCGGCGATCCAGCGCGCAAGCACATCTTCGCCGATCTCGCCGGCGGCCAATGCCAAGCATCGATCGCCGTCGCCGTCTCCTGCGGCGCATCAAGTGCGAGTCCGTTGAGATCGAGAAATACGATCATCGATGCCAGCGCCGTTCGCTTGTTGCCATCGACGAACGGATGATTGCGCGCAATGCCGAATCCATAGGCGGCCGCAAGCGCAGGCAAGCTCCGTCTCGCCGTATGCAAATTTGTTCTGCGGGTCGCGCCAATGCCGATTCCAGCAAGCCCGAGATCGCGAATTCCGTCCGGGCCGCCAAACAGCGCCAGTTGCTCGGCGTGAAAATCAATGACGATGTCGAGATCGAGCCATTCCGGCTCGGTCATTTTGCCAGCGCCTCGATAGGTGTCGGCGATATTCTCCGAAATGAGCGCCGCGCGATCTCCATCGCCTTCGCGTGCTTGGGATCGTACGGACTGAGCTTGATGCCGCGCTTCGGTCTGCTCGACGACGTAAAGCTTGTCGCCTTCCTTGAGCTTGAGCCGCGCCAGCAGCTCTTTCGGCAGGATGAGCCCAACCGAATTGCCGATCTTCTTGATCTGGAGCAGATAGCCCTCGACCTCGAGGTTGCGTGGCGTCTCGTTCACAGCATCACCTCTCACATGTTATACAAACTGTATAACACACGGACTGCTCCGTTACAACATCTGTTTTACGATTGCTAAATAATTGATAGTTATCATGAAACTATCCCAGCCCCTCCAGCTCCGCGATCATCCGCTCGATCACGCCCAGGCCGCCCTGCCAGAAGGCCGGGTCGCGGGCGTCGAGGCCGAACGGCGCCAGCAGTTCGGAATGGTGCTTGGTGCCGCCGGCCGCGAGCATCGCGAGATAGCGCTCGGCAAAGCCCTCGGCCGCGCGCTCGTAGACCGCATAGAGCGAGTTCACCAGGCAATCGCCGAACGCATAGGCGTAGACGTAGAACGGCGAATGCACGAAGTGCGGGATGTAGGCCCAGAACGTCTCGTAGCCGGGCTTCAGCTCGATCGCCGGGCCCGAGGCTTTCGCGCTGCACCTCCATCCAGAGCTCGCAGAGCGCTCGGCGGTGAGCTCGCCGTTGCGGCGCTCGGTGTGGACCTTGCGCTCGAAGCGTGTAGAACGCGATCTGCCGCACCACCGTGTTGATCATGTCCTCGACCTTGGCGGCGAGCATGGCCTTGCGCTGCTTGCGGTCGGTGGTATCGGCGAGCAGCTTGCGGAAGGTCAGCATCTCGCCGAACACGCTCGCGGTCTCGGCCAGCGTGAGCGGCGTCGGCGCCATCAGCGCGCCGTTCGGCGCCGCCAGCACCTGATGCACGCCGTGGCCGAGTTCGTGCGCGAGCGTCATCACGTCGCGCGGCTTGCCCTGGTAGTTGAGCAGCACGTAGGGGTGCGCCGACGGCACGGTCGGATGCGCGAACGCGCCCGGCGCCTTGCCGGGCCGCACCGGCGCGTCGATCCAGTTGTTCGTCGAAGAAGCGCTCCGCGATCGCCGCCATGTCGGCGAGAACGCGCCGTAGGCGGTGAGCACGGTGTCGCGCGCCTCGTTCCAGGCGATGGTGCGGGTCGCGACCTTCGGCAGCGGCGCGTTGCGGTCCCAATGCGGCAGCCGCTTCTTGCCGAACCAGCGCGCCTTGAGCGCGTAGTAGCGGTGCGAGAGCCGCGGATAGGCGGCGCGCACCGCCGCGACCAGCGCGTCGACCACCTCGGGCTCGACCCGGTTCGACAGATGGCGCGACATCCGCGACGTCGGCGAAGCCGCGCCAGCGGTCGGAAATCTCCTTGTCCTTGGCGAGCGTGTTGGTGATGAGCGCGAACGGCGGCAGGTTGTCCTTGAACGTCTCCGCCAGCGCCTGCGCCGCCGCCTTGCGCTTGTCTTCGCGTCGGGTCCTGCAGCAGATTGAGCGTCGGCTCGATCGCCAGCGACTTGCCGCCGACCTTGAAGCGCAGCCGCGCGATGGTCTCGTCGAACAGCCGGTTCCAGGCCGAATAGGCGGTCACCGACTTCTCGTGGAACAGCTGCTCGACGCGATCCTCGAGCTGATAGGGCTTGTCCTTGCGGATGTCCTCGAGCCACGGCCGGTAGTGGCCGAGCGCGGGATCGGCCATCGCGGCTTCGAGCTTGGCGTCGTCGAGCCGGTTGAGCTCGAGCACGAAGAACAGCAGATGCGTCGACGCGGCGGTGATGCGCTCCTGCACGTCGCCGTAGAATTTGGCGCGCGCCGGATCGACCGTGTTGCCGGCATGAACGAGCCCGGCATAGGAGACGAGCCGGCCGAGCAGATCGTCGAGCGCCTCGTAGCGCTTCACCGCCTCGGCGAGCGCGCGCCCGGCGTCGGGCGCGTCCGCCAGCGCGGCGAGCTTGCCCTTGTAGGTCTGCTCGAACGCGATGCTGTCGGCGTCGCCGCGTCGAGATCGCGCTTCACGCGCGGATCGTCGATGCCGGCATAGAGATCGGCGAGATTCCATTCCGGCAGCGCACCGAGGCCGCCGCCGGAGCGGGGTTTGGCGGCGCGGGCCGGTTGTGAAGCGCGGGCGGATGCGAGCTTTGCTTTTTTTGCGGGCATGAGACTCAAGTGGGCTCGGGGGGATGGGGTGCCGCGTTGCATATCATAGCCAGCCTGCGCTGAGGCAATGACCAACGGCTGCACCGGCCATGCGCGCAAACGTGGACAATTGCGGCTTGCCGCCGAGGCGCCCGGCGCGATCCTGCCTCGCCGGTTGCAGCCATCCCGATCCGCCCGCAAGGCCGGAACAAGATTCGGGCCTGCGGCGTTGCCGTCTGATGAAGCGCTTGCGGGCAACGCATCGGCCAAAACATAACGAGGGCGTAACGGGAGCACTCGGGCTCTACCTCGGGGTATTCCTGTCGATCTTCGCCGCTTTTGCGGCGAGCCTTTACTGGCTGCTGCAACCGTCCGTAAACCACAATCCCGGAGTAGCCGCCTACCAGCCGCCGCCCGCAACCGTTCTGGCGTCCGCGCCGGCACGCCCGTTTGCTCACGTGGCCGAGCACCCGGCGATCACACCCACTGCGCGGCCGGACGATCTCGCACAGGCAAGGGCCGAAGAGCCCGCCGTGGCCGAAGTGAAACCGGAACAACCGCCGGCGCCGGTCGCCGAGGTAAAAAAGAAGAAGCGCAAGGCCGCCAAGCGGCGGCGATTGCGCGATCCGATGTCGGACTACGCACAATACGGCAACGGTTACCGCCGCGGTGACGGGTATCGGTCGTGGAACTGGCGGCACGCCGAGCGCCGGGGCGGCTTCCGCCCGTGGTTCTGACGCGCCGGTGGACTGTCACACGCGCGTTGCAGGAAATTCTTGCCGTTTGAACCTTGCTGGGGGGCTCTGACACTAATGGACATATGGCCGGCAGAGGGATGGCATGGCAAAGCCGCGTTCCCGAGCGACGAAATCCGACGGGGTGACCGGCGCGCTGGCACTCTATCTTTTGCCGTTCTGCTCGATTTTCGCAGTTATCGCGGCAACGCTCTTCTGGCTGTTGCAGCCGCGCATAGGCAACAATCCCGGATTGGCAGCGTATGAACCCCCGGCCGCGACGGTAGCGGGTTCCGCGCCGGCGCGCGTCGTATCTCCGAGCGTCGCGCCCATTGCCGCCGCCAAGGAAGAACCGCCGGCAAAGCCCGTCGTGCAGGCGGATCGCCAGGATACCGCGCCCGCCGCAGAGCCGAAGGTGGAGCACAAGCCCGCCAAGCCGCCAAAGCGGTCCCGTTCGGCGCGCAAGCACACGCCGAGCTACGCGGGGCAGCGTTACGACAACAGCTACAATGCCTGGGGCTATGATCGCTCGGCGCGGCGGTCGAACGGCTTCCGCCCGTGGTTCTGATCCGGCGCTGAGTCACAATCTCGGGACGAGGTCTGACGCCGCGATCCTCATGGCGAGGAGCGCCCGAAGGGCGCGTCTCGAAGGCGCGTCTCGAACCATGAGCGATCGCGGGCGCGCTTCTTGAGCAAATCCGGTCAGGCGAGCGCCGCAAGCTGGGGCGCGAAATGCATGAGGAATTCCTCGCCCTCGGCCAGCACGGGCTCGATCTTTTCCTCGAACGTCTGCCGCACGCTTCCCCACAGCACCGCGACCTGCGCCAACAATCCCGCCCGCTTGGTTTTCAGGAACGCTTTGGCTTGCTCGGCCAACAGCTCGAAACTGACGTGCTCGAACAGGACATGGCCGGCTCCGTCTTCGAGCACGTAGACGCGCCCGAGCCGCGACACGCAAAGAATGCACTCTTCATCAGGCGGCGACCCGAGCAGGTAGAACTGCGGATCGCCGGTCTCGGTCGCGCCGGTCTCCCATTCGCCGGCCTCGCCGCTCGCGAACTCAGCCGCGAAGCTTGCGACCATCCGGTCGAGTTCGGCGGTGCGCCAGATGCCGTTTCCGTCCGTATCCTTCTGCGCGAACGCGATCACCGTCATTCCGTCACCTCGAACAGCAACCGATGAAGTTCCGGGTCATAGAACGATACCAGCCGGCGCGCGAAGGCCGACGGATCGACGCCGAGCGCCTTGGCCCATTCCTCCATGCTCTCGGTCGGAACGCGCCCAAAGCCGTTCTCCACCTGGGACACGAACGTGTAGTACTTGAGCCCAAGATGCTCCGCGAGCTTGATCTGCGACAGCCCTGACGCGGCACGCAGTTCCTTGAGCCAATCGCCCGCCAGCTTGCGCTGCCGTTTCGCCTCAGGGGCAGCTCTTCGCTAGCGCATCGGTGGCCCCATCAAGACGGAACCTCTTGATCTTATTCGTACGTTTCAGTTGTACTAAACTATCTGATATGATACTCGCATCGGATAAATGCAAATAGCACGTTTCAGGCGCGTGAAGAAGCGGTATTGCCCGATTTCGCGACAGAAAATCGGAGGGGAATCATGAAATTCGGAGTTGGAACGACGGTGCGGAACGTTTCCAACGGTGAGCCGGAAGCCGTCGGACCGCATGCCGCCTGGGAGCGGCATGCCTGGCAGCGCTGATCGCGTTCATGCTGCTGCAGCCGAAGATGTCCGCCGACGCCGCGCTTCCGGCGATCGCGATCCTGTTCTTCGTCATGGCCGTGCGTCGCGGTCTTGCTGGCCTGGCTCGACCGCGGACGCCTCCCACGCCCCTCACCTGACCTATTGGGACGTATCCGGCCTGCTCACGTTCATCGGCATCTGCATCGCCGCGGCGGTCGAACCCGAAGCGCTGGTGCGACTGGTCGCAGCCGACGATCGCGCCGAATAGGCGCTCACACCGCGAGAATCCGAGCGTCGACCGCCGCGCGACCCTGGCAGAGCGCAAGAGGATCGCATCGTGAACCTGCATCAGAAGCCGAGCCTCCGTTGAAACGCCCCATGACGCAAGCGACCGCCGCTCGCGCCGACGCCACGCCGGCGGCCAAGTCTTCGCGACAGCCCATCGCGTAGCCGGCGGAAGCCGTGGTCGCGGCGCTCGGCTCCGACGCGGCGCGCGGGTTGAGCCCGGCGGAGGCCGAGCAACGCCTGGAGCAGTACGGACCGAACCAGCTCAAGAGCGCGCCGGAAACGCCGTGGTGGAAGCGGCTGCTCGAGCAGTTCGAGAACTTCCTGGTGATCATCCTGCTGGTCGCCACCGTCATCTCGGTGGTCGAATGGCTGCTGCAGGATCCGCGCGAGACCGCGCTGCCCTACGAGGCGATCGTCATCCTGGCTGATCGTCGTCCTCAACGCGCTGCTCGGCTTCGTCCAGGAAGCGCGCGCCGAGAAGTCGGTGCGGGCGCTGATGGCGCTGGCCGCGCCCGAAGCGACGGTGGTCCGCGACGGCGAGCGCCAGCGCGTCGCGACCCACGAGATCGTGCCCGGCGACATCGTGCTGGTCGAGGCCGGCGACAAGATCCCGGCCGACTGCCCGCATCGTCGAGGACGCCAATCTGCAGACCGACGAGGCGCCGCTGACCGGCGAGAGCATGCCGGTGTCCAAGGAGACCAAGCCGATCGACGGCGACGTCGGCATCGGCGACCGTCGCAACATGCTGTATCTCCGGCACGGTCGCCACCTATGGCCGCGGCCGCGCCGTGGTGGTCGCGACCGGCATGGCAGACCGAGGTCGGCCGCATCGCCGGGCTGCTCGAAGCCGCCGAAGAAGGAGCCGACGCCGCTGCAGCAGGAGCTCGACCGCACCGGCAAGCGGCTGAGCGTCATCATGCTCGGCATCTGCGCGGTGGTGTTCGCGACCGGCCTGCTCAGCACCACGACGTTCACCCTCAACGTCGATGCTCAGCCTGTTCCTGTTCGCGGTGGCGCTCGCGGTCGCCGCCATCCCGGAGGCGCTGCCGGCGATCGTGACCGTCGGACTGAGCCTCGGCGTGCGCCGCATGGCGGCCGCCAACGCCATCGTGCGCAAGCTGCCGGCGGTCGAGACGCTCGGCGCCGCGACCGTGATCTGCTCCGACAAGACCGGCACGCTGACCCGCAACGAGATGACGGTGCGCGCGATCGCCACCGCCGGCGCGCTCGTCGAGGTCGGCGGCAGCGGCTACATCCCGGAGGGCGAGTTCACCGTCGGCGGCAAGCCGCTGCGCCGCAGACTCGCCGCGTGCGCGACGCGGTCGCGCGAATCGCTGCGCGCGGCGGCGCTCGCCAACGACGCCGCACTCGCGCAACCGCGAGGGGCGCTGGCGCGTGCAGGGCGACCCGACCGAAGGCGCGCTGGTCGTCGCCGCGCGCAAGTTCGGCATCGCCGAAGCCGAGCTCGCGCGGTTTCCGCGCATCGCCGAAATCCCGTTCACCTCCGAGCGCAAGCGCCACACCACCGTCCATGTCGATCGCGACAACCCCGCCGAGCTGCGCGTCTTCGTCAAGGGCGCGCCCGAAGTCCTGCTCGCCAAGTGCCGCTATCTGTGGGAGGACGGCAAGGCCGTGCCGCTCAGCGACGAGCGCCGCGCCGAGCTCCTGCAGCGCAACGAGGCGCTCGCGGCGCAGGCGCTGCGCACGCTCGCGATCGCCACCCGCACCGTGCCGGCCGCCGCGCTCGGCATCGATCCGAAGACGGCGCCGCCGGCAGGCACATCGAGCATCGAGCTGCCCGAGAGCGTCGAGGACGATCTCGTGCTGCTCGGCTTCGTCGGCATGATCGACCCGCCGCGCACCGAGGCGAAGGACGCGGTCATCGTCGCCAAGCGCGCGCATATCCGCACGGTGATGATCACCGGCGACCATCCGGCGACCGCCGAGGCGATCGCCCGCGAGCTGACGATCTTCGAGCCGGGCGCGCGGCTCGTGACCGGCACCGAGCTGCGCACCATGGACGACGCCGCGCTCGACGCCATCGTCGAGGACGTGCGCGTGTTCGCCCGCGTCGATCCCGAGCACAAGCTGCGCATCGTCGGCGCGCTGCAGCGCAAGGGCCACATCGTCGCCATGACCGGCGACGGCATCAACGACGCGCCCGCGCTCAAGGCCGCCAATATCGGCGTCGCCATGGGCATCACCGGCACCGACGTCTCCAAGGAAGCCGCCGACATGGTGCTGACCGACGACAATTTCGCCAGCATCGTGAAGGCGATCGAGGAAGGCCGCGGCATCTACGACAACATCCGCAAATACCTGATCTACCTGCTGTCGTCGAACGCCGGCGAACTGCTGACGATGTTCGCGGGCGTGATGTTCGCCGGCATGCTCGGCCTCACCTCGGCCGAGCCGGGCTGTTCCTGCCGCTGCTCGCCGCGCAGCTGCTGTGGATCAACCTGATCACCGACGGGCCGCCCGCGCTCGCGCTCGGCGTCGACCCCAAGGACCCCGACGTCATGGAGCCGCGAGCCGCGCAGCCGCGGCAGCGGCGTGCTCACCGGCGCCGACTGGATGCTACATCGCGCGGCGTCGGCCTGGTGATGATGGTCGGCACGCTCGCCGTGCTCGACGCCTACTATCCGGGCGGCCTGTTCACGCTGTTCGCCACCGGCACGCGCACCGAACGCGGCCGACGAGACCTACGCGCGCACCATGGCGTTCACGACGCTGATGATGTTCCAGCTCTTCAACGTGTTCAACTGCCGCTCGACCTGGCGCAGCGCCTTCAGCGGCTTCTTCGAGAACAAGTGGCTGCTGTCTGCGGTGCTCTTCTCGCTCGCTGACGCACATCGCTCGTGATCTATGTCCCGTTCCTGCAGACCGCGTTCCACACCGTGCCGCTGACGGGGCAGGATTGGCTGGTCACGGCGGGCGTCGGGGCGACGCTGCTGGTCGTGGTCGAGCTGGCGAAGCTGGTGCTGCGCGCGCAGCGCCGCGCCGCCGCCGCGCCGCACGCGGCGCGCGAGCCCGCCCGCGATGCGCGAGCCGCGGCCCACCGGGCCGATCCGCCGCGCTCAGACCAGGCAGCCCATTACGCCCTAGCAAACTCGGCGACATTGCCCCAATTCGGTACAAGAGTCGCCGCACTGCGCTCGCCGTTGTGTGCCGTACTGCGTTCACCGTTGTGTAAGGGTTGCGTAGGGGGGTTGCGTCATGAGTGAGCGTATTCTGATCGTCGACGACGATCCCGTGCAGCGCCGTCTCCTCGACAACATGGTGCGCAAGTTCGGCTACGAGCGCCGTGCTCGCCGAGGGCGGCGACGCCGCGGCCGCGCTGCTCACCGGCCCCGACGGCGCGCGCATCGACGCGGTCGTGCTCGATCTGGTGATGCCCGATCTCGACGGGCTCGGCGTGCTCGCGCAGGATGCGCGAGGCCGGGCTGCGCCGTCCCGGTGATCGTGCAGACCGCGCATGGCGGCATCGACAACGTGGTGACCGCGATGCGCGCGGGCGCGACCGATTTCGTGGTCAAGCCGGTCGGCGCCGAGCGGCTGCAGGTGTCGCTGCGCAACGCGCTCGCCACCAGCGCGCTCGAGGGCGAGCTCGCCCGCATCAAGCGCAGCCGCACCGGCACGCTCACGTTCAAGGACATCATCACCCGCAGCGCGCGCATGCAGGCGGTGCTGCGCACCGCCGAGAAGGCCGCGGCCTCCGCCATTCCGGTGCTGATCGAGGGCCAGTCCGGCGTCGGCAAGGAGCTGATCGCGCGCGCCATCCACGGCACCGGCGAGCGGCGCGCGAAGCCGTTCGTCGCGGTCAATTGCGGCGCCATCCCCGACAATCTCGTGGAATCGATCCTGTTCGGGCACGAGAAGGGCGCCTTCACCGGCGCCACCGACCGCCATATCGGCAAGTTCGTCGAGGCCTCCGGCGGCACGCTGTTTCTCGACGAGGTCGGCGAACTGCCGCCGGCCGCGCAGGTCAAGCTCCTGCGCGCGATCCAGGAGGGCGAGGTCGAGCCGGTCGGCGCGCGCAAGCCGGTCAAGGTCGACGTGCGGCTCATCTCCGCCACCAACCGCGACCTGATCGCCGACGTGAAGGCCGGGCGCTTCCGCGAGGACCTGTTCTACCGCCTGCACGTCTTTCCGATCACGGTGCCGCCGCTGGCGCGAGCGGCCGGAGGACATCCCCGAGCTCACGCGCCATTTCCTCGCACGCTTCGCGGCCGAGGAAGGCAAGCGCATCCGCCGCGTCAGCGCCGAGGCGCTGGCGCTGCTGCGCGGCCTATCGCTGGCCCGGCAACGTGCGCCAGCTCGAGAACGCGGTGTTCCGCGCGGTGGTGCTGGCCGAGGGCGACGAGATCGGCGTCGCCGAATTCCCGCAGATCGCCTGCAGGCCGGCGCGCTGGCGACCAGCGCGGCGCCCGAGCTCGGCGACTCGGACGCCGGTGCGCTATCGCGCCGCCGCTGCAGGCCGAGGGCCAGGCCGGATCGAGCCCGCCGCCAATGCACCGCGCGGCCACTTGCTGCATTGCGGTCGCACCGCTCGGCCGGCGATCTGCATGCTGCTCGATGCCGCCGGCGAGGTCGCGCCCGCTCGAGGACATCGAGGCCGAGGCCATCCGCTTCGCCATCACGCACTACCGCGGGCAGATGTCGGAAGTCGCGCGGCGGCTGCAGATCGGCCGCTCGACGCTCTATCGCAAGCTCGATACGCTTGGGACTCGATGCCGGAAACACCGAAGACACGAGGCCGATCCGAGCCCGTTGTAACTGGGTAACACGCTGGCGAAAAACCGCTGGGATAACATGCGACACGTTGTATGCCGGTGACAGCGCGCCAAAATTGGCCAATTCGTCTTCGATGATGGCCGTCGCTGTTGCCTCGGCCGGCCGGTTCAAGTTTGGTTGCGCAGTCGCGCGGCGCGGGTGGATTCAGCGTCGGGACCGCCATCAAGCGGGTTCCGCACGGAACTTTCGGGGAGAATGTTCAATGAGCGGCGGCCTCCGTTACGACCGCATTCTGGCGGGCACGGCGTTGGCCCTGGTGCTCGCCGCGCCGCTCGGCGCGCACGGCCAGACGCCCGCGCCGGCCATGGCCAACGCAGCGGCGCACCGAGAGCGCGAAGCCGGCCGCCGCCGCGCCGAGGACACCGCCAGCCGACCAGCCGGCGGCGCACGTCCGAGGCCGCGAACCGGACGCCGCGACCCCGCCGGCGGCCGCGCAACGCCGCCGCCGCACAGCCTGCGGCCGCGCCCGTGCGAACCCGCGGCGGCTGCCGACGAACGCGACCGAGCCGCCCGCGGTGCGCCGATCCGCTCGCCTCGCTCGATCCGGCCGACCGGCCGATCGCCGAAAAGATGCGCGACCTGCTGCCGCCAAGACCGACCGATTTTCGCCAGCAAGAAGGAGCGCGCCGCGGTCGAGGCGTTCTACCAGAACCGCAATCTCGCGCCGCTCTGGTTCGACAAGGGCGTCGTGAACGCGCGCGCCAAGGCGGTCATCGCCCGCATCAAGCAGGCCGACAGCCGACGGCCTCGATCCCAAGCGACTACAAGATTCCCGACCTGGCGGCGAGCGGCGCCGACGCGCAGGCCGAAGCCGAGCTCAAGCTCACCGCAGACCGTGATCACCTTTGCCCGCCACCTGCAGGCCGGCCGCTTCCCGTATACCCGCATCAGCGGCGAGATCGAGCTGCCGCAGGAGCCGCCGGACATGGCGGCGGTGCTCGACCAAGATCGCCGACGCCGACGGATGCCGGCGACGCGCTCGACGAGTTCAGCCCGCCGCACGCGGCCTACAAGGCGCTCAAGGCCAAGCTCGCCGAGCTGCGCGGCTCGACCGCCGAGGAAGACGAAGGTCGTCCGCATTCCGGACGGCGCCGACTGCTGCGTCCCGGCATGGAGGACGCGCGCGTGCCGCTGCTGCGCCAGCGGCTCAACGTCGCCGGCGACGAGACCAATCAGCGCTACGACGACGAGCTCGTCGCCGCGGTCAAGGCGTACCAGAAGGGCGCCGGCCTGAACCCGGACGGCATGATCGGGCCCGGCACGCTTCGCAGCCTCAACGGCGATCGCAGCGCCCGGCGCGCCGACGTCATCGACACCATCATCGCCAACATGGAGCGCTGGCGCTGGTATGCCGCGCGATCTCGGCAAGGCCCACGTGATGCGTCAACATCCCGAACTACACGCTCGGGTGATGCAAGGACGGCAGCGAGGCTCTGGACCACGCGCGTGGTCGATCGGCAAGCCGAGCATGGCGACGCCGCTGCTCAGCGAGACGATGAAATACATCACCATCAATCCGACCTGGAACGTGCCGCCGTCGATCGTGCAGAACGAATATCTGCCGGCGCTGGCGCAGGATCCGACCGTGCTGGCGCGCATGGGCCTCAAGGTCGTCAACAATCGCGACGGCAGCGTGCACATCTACCAGCCGCCGGGCGAGGCCAATGCGCTCGGCCGCATCCGCTTCAACTTCCCCAACCGGTTCCTGGTCTATCAGCACGATACGCCGGACAAGCATCTGTTCGCGCACGACACGCGCGCCTACAGCCACGGCTGCATGCGCGTGCAGGATCCGGCGAAGTACGCCGAGGTCCTGCTTCAGCATCGCGCGTCCGAACGACAACTACACCGCGCGAGCGGATCACGAAGATGTTCGGCACCGCCGAGCAGGACATCCAGCTGCCGCCGGCACCGATCCCGGTGCACCTCACCTACCAGACCGCCTTCGTCGACGACGCCGGCAAGCTGCAGATTCGCCGCGACATCTACAACCTCGACGGCCGCATGGCGGCGGCGATCAAGAGCGAGCGCGGGGTGGTCGAGCCGCAGCAGGAGCGGCCGAAGGAGGTCGCGAGCGCGCGTCAGCGGCGCGCCGACTGCCGCAGCGTCAGCTCGTCGTTCTTCGAGTAGCTGTTCGGCGGCGGCGGGTTCCGTCCCGCAGCCGGCCCGGCCGCCGCGCCGCGTGCGCTGATCGCGCCAGCGCCGATACGAAACATGCGGGCGCCGATCCGACAGGACGGCGCCCGTAACTTTTCGTTAGCGGTTGCGGACAGGTCGCGGCCATTTTTCGCCATAGTCGCCTGTCAGCCTTCGATCATCGGGGGGACGGGGACACGCGCCAATCGCTAATCAAGCGTTAACCCTTCCCAATTAAGACTGCGTTAGCCATGTTTGCCGCGGCCGCAAGGCCGGCGGATGGCAGGTCGCTGTGCGCCGCGCCTGCCGCGGCGGCGGGCGCTGACGCAATTTAACGCGGGATCGGCACGTGCTCGGTCAGTCACGCGCGCAGAATTCCTGCCATCTTGCGTTCGGCCCGGCTGGGCTATTGCTGCAGCGTCGCCGCGCTCGTCCTCTTTCTCGGCGGCGATTGCCTGCAGAACGCCATCGCCAACGGCGAGACCCGCACCATCTCCTTCCACCACATCCACACCAAGGAAGACCTCACCATCACCTACAAGGTGAACGGGCGCTACGACGAGGAGGCGCTCAAGAAGATCAATCGTCCTCCTGCGCGACTGGCGCGAAGAGGAGCCGATCAAGATGGACCCCCACCTGATCGATCTCTTGTGGGAGGTTCATCGCGAGGTCGGCGCCAAGGAGCCGATCTCGGTGATCTGCGGCTACCGCTCGCCGGCGACCAACACGATGCTGCGCCGGCGCTCGCGCGGCGTCGCCAAGTTCAGCCAGCACATGCACGGCAAGGCCGTCGACTTCTTCATTCCCGGGGTCCCGCTGGAGGACATCCAGCGCTGCCGGCCTGCGGGCGCAGCGCGGCGGCGTCGGTTTTTATCCGTCGTCGCGCTTCGTGCATCTGGATACCGGCACCGTGCGGCATTGGCCGCGCCTGCCGGAAGCCCGGATCGCCGGCATCCTGCAGAAGGGCCCGCTGTCCTCGCACACCGCCTCCGACGACGGCTCGCGCACTACCGCGGTAGCGCAGGCCAACACCCAGAACCGCGTCACCGGTCCGGCCGCCCTGTTCGCCAAGCTGTTCGGCAAGGACGAGGAGGAGCACACCGAGATCGTAACGCCCGTGCCGCCGCGCGCCGGCAAGCCGACACGAACGACCGTGACGGTGATCGAGCCCGGCGCCGAGAAGGCCGCCGCTTCCGAGCCGCGCCATATCAAGGTGGCCGCGGCCGCCGTTCCGCTCCCGCGTCTGAAGCCGGCAAGGCCTGCCGGCAGCGACGTCGCCGCCGCTCCGTCCAGGCCCGCGCCGGCGCCGGCAAGCTACGAAGTCGCGTCCGCCGGTTCGCAGCCGGTCCGTCCCGCCCACGGCGCCAGCCTCGTCGCGCGGGCGAATCTGTCGGCGAACGACGTCATCAACGACCGCGGCTTCTGGCACGGCCTGCCGAATGCAAACGCGGTCGAGGGCGTGACCACGGTCGCCCGCTCGGACGCGCCGCGCCCGCCCGCCGACATTCCGAACGTCGTCGCCGAACCCGCGACCACCGCGAGCGTCGCGCCCTGGCCGGTGCCCGAGCGCACCGACCGCACGGCTCCCGCCGTCGCCCTTGCCTATGCCGGACAGCCGGCCTTCGTGGCGGCGCGCCCGGAGCCGCCGATGGGTTCGGGAACGCCGCGCGTCGTCCCGGTGATCGCCGGCAACCCGGACACCACCACCGTCGCGGTCAAGCGCAGCGACGACCGCCCGACCTCGGTGCTCGCTCCGCGCCGCAGCGGCGCCAATCCGATACGGGTCGGCGACCGCTTCAACGACCCGTGGATGCGCGCCATGATCGTGAGCCCGAGCGCGCAGGCCTTCATGAAGACCACGCTGTACGGGATGCCGGACTTCCGCAATTTCAGCCAATTCCTGCACAAGCCGGCGTCGTCCCTGCGGATGACGTTCTCGGTCGATCCGCAAGGCGGCATCACGACCGACCGGTTCAGCGGCAGCGCAGTGGTGTTCACGCCGACGGTTTCGTTCGTGAAAACGGCTTCGCTGAGGTGATTTAGCGTTCCAGCATCGGGGGATCGTCTGGGGCGTGGCGCCGCAAGTCGGGGAAACCCGGCTTGCGGCGCTGGCGTTTTCGGCCGTCGCAAATTTCGGCCGTCGCAAAAAATGTTCCATGCGGCAGATTGATACCGGCGGGATGCCCCCGATTATCCGCGACTGAGGCTGAGTGGTTACAGCCAATATCTGGTTCGGCGCCTAGAATCCGGCGCGCGGGCAATCGATTCATTGCGCTCCGGGCGTCGCGACGGAACGGCCGCCAGCATTCGCGATCGGGGACAAGAGGGGACGACGATGAAGAAGGCTTTTCTCGCCACGACGGCGCTCTTTGCGCTGGCAACCGGCTCGGCCGTCGCGGCCGACCTGGCGCCTGCATACAAGGCACCGCCGCCCGTGCGGCCCGCCTGCTCGCAATTCGGCGGCGTCTATGTCGGCGTGAACGGCGGTTGGGTGTACCACGAAAAGACCTGGATCGATCGCGACAATTGGATCGACAATTTCAACAACGATTTCAACACATCCAGCGTCAACAGTTCCCGCAATGGCGGGACTGCGGGCGGGCAGATCGGCTACAACTGGCAGCGCAACTGCACGGTCTTTGGAGTCGAGATCGACGCCAACTGGACGAGCGTCAGCAGCAACAAGTCTTATTCCCCGAATCCGGGGGCACCCAGCTGACGCTCGACGACCGAGTGCGCTGGTTTGGCACCGCCAGGACCCGCACCGGCATCATCGTTGACGACGTTCTGCTCTACGTGACCGGCGGTTTCGCCTTCGCAAACATCCGGCATGACTTTACGGTGAACGATCCCGGCATTCCGGCCACCGAGAGCTTCAGCACGAAGGCGGGTCGCTGGGGATGGACGGCCGGTCTCGGTTCGGAATGGGCCTGGTCACAGTCCGTGAGCATCAAATCCGAAGTGCTCTATGTGAAGTTTTCGGAAGTCACGACGACCGGCTTCAGCCCTGCCGGCAACCAGACGGTTACCTTCGACAGCAACGATTCGATGTGGGTCAGCCTGATCGGCATCAACGTGAAGCTCGGCGGCTACTGAGGTTCACGCACGGCTGAATCGCACGATGAATTTTTGGCCAGGCCCCGGCGGCAACGCCGGGGCCTTTCCTTGTGATTCGCCTTCGATTTTTTCGAGCTTCGTTGGTACGCCGCAGTGCGGCGTCGCCGGCGCGTCTGGCGTCCCCTCCCCGCATAGCCGTCGAAGACGGGCGTAAACGCCCTTTCGCCGGGGGAGGGCTAGGGAGGGACACACGAAGACTCGTGCAAGCTCACCCCCTCCCCAACCTTCCCCCGCAAGCGGGGGAGGGAGCACACCGAGCGCACCGCAACGTCATTGCATATTCGCAGGCGCCGCTACGCCAGCATGCCGAGCGCGTGCATGTAGGTTTCCAGGATCGCCTCCTGCTCCTTGCGCTCGTCGGCATCCTGCTTGCGCAGCCGCACGATGGCGCGCAGCGCCTTGACGTCGAAGCCGGTGGCCTTGGCCTCGGCGTAGACGTCGCGGATGTCGTCGGCGATGGTCTTCTTCTCCTCTTCCAGCCGCTCGACCCGCTCCACGAAGGCCTTGAGGTGATCCTTCGCAAAGCGTGTCGCGGGCTGGTCGTCTTCCTTTTCCTTCACGGCGGCGGCCGTGGCCATCGAACCCTCCTCACGACTCAAACGAGTGGCTTGGAGGGCAAGGTTTCGGAGCTAACGCGCCGCGGTCAAGGCAAGAGGCCTGTCATCCACAGCAGTGCACAGCACGAAAAGCAGAAATCGGCTCGGCGCAGACCGCGCCGCTTGTGCCCTCTCCCCTTGTGGGAGCAGGGCATCTCGTGCGAGGAGCGCACTGACTGGCGTTCACCGGGTCAGTGCTTGTGGCCGGCCTTGTCGAACTGCGCCTGCTGACTCGCGGCGGCGGCCTTCTGGTGCTTCGCCTTCCAGTCGTCGTACGGCATGCCGTAGACCACCTCGCGGCTTTCGTCCCTGGACATCGGAACGCCCTTGGCGTCGGCGGCGTCCTTCATCCAGTTCGACAGGCAGTTGCGGCAGAAGCCGGCGAGATTCATCAGATCGATGTTCTGCACGTCGGCACGCGCGCGCAGATGCTCGACCAGGCGCCGGTAGACGGCGGCCTCGAGCTCGGTGCGGGTCTTGTCGTCAAGCGCCATGGTGGCATTCCTTTACCAAGAACGGGCCCATTGCCGGACCACGGTTCACAGGGCGGGCTTTGACATAGAGAATAGTGCTCGGAACGCCCGCTTGCCAGCGCCGTTGCCGAAGCTAAACCGCCCCTCCGACCGAGCCCCGGCCCGTGACCGCATCGCCCCGCGCTTTTCTCGAAGGCCTGTTCCACACCGCGGTTGCGGCCGCCCACCCGGCCAGCTGCCTGCGGGCGCACCTGCCGCCCCCGCCGCCGGCCGGGCGCCTCGTCATCCTGGCGGCCGGCAAGGCCGCCGGCTCCATGGCCGAGGTGGCCGAGCAGTACTATCTCGACGAGCACCTCCTCGCCGCGCAGCGGATCGGCGGGCTGGCGGTGACGCGGCCGGGCTATGGCCGTCCGACCCGGCTCGTGCGCGTGATCGAGGCCGGCCATCCGGTGCCCGATGCCGCCGGGCTGGCCGCCACGCTGGAGACGCTCGCGCTCGCCGACGCGGCCGGTCCGGACGACCTGGTGCTGGCGCTGATCTCGGGCGGCGCCTCGGCGAACTGGATCGCGCCGGCGCTCGGCCTGTCGCTGGCGGAAAAGCAGGCGGTGACGCGTGCGCTGCTCAGGTCCGGCGCCGCGATCGGCGAGATGAACACGGTGCGCAAGCATCTCTCGCGCATCAAGGGCGGGCGGCTCGCCGCGCGCGTCCATCCGGCGCGGCTCGTCGACCGTCGGCGATCTCCGACGTGCCGGGCGACGATCCGGCGGTGATCGGCTCGGGCCCCACCGTGCCCGATCCCAGCACGCTCGCGGACGCGCGCGCCATCGTCGCCCGCTACCGCCTCGACGTGCCGCCGGCGGTCACCCGCGCGCTCGCCGATCCGGAGAACGAAACGCCCAAGCCCGGCGATGCGGTGTTCGCCGGCACGTCGTTCGCGCTCGCCACCCGCCCGGCCGACGTGTTTGCCGCGGTGGAAGCCGCCGTGAGGGCCGCCGGCTACGACTGCGTCGTGCTCGGCAGCCAGGTCGAGGGCGAGGCGCGTGAGGTTGCCGCCGCCCACGCCCGGCTGGCGCTCGACCTGCAGCGCCAGGGCCGCCGGGCGGTGATCCTGTCCGGGGGCGAGCTCACCGTGACGCTGCGCGGCAAGGGCCGCGGCGGCCCCAACCAGGAATATGCCCTGGCGCTGGCGCTGGCGCTCGCCGGCGCCCCCGGCATCGCCGCGCTGGCGGGCGACACCGACGGCACCGATGGCGGGGGCGGCGAACCGGATGATCCCGCCGGGGCCCATATCGACGCCGCCACCCTGCCGCGCGCCCGCCAAATCGGCCTCGATCCGGCCGTCTTTCTCGCGGACAACAATTCGACCGAATTCTTTGCGAGGCTCGGGGACCTGCTGGCGCCGGGGCCGACCTACACGAACGTCAACGATTTCAGGGCTATCCTCGTTGACAGCCCCTAGCGGTTGACGCGATATCGGCGTGGCAGGCTCGCCCAAGCGGGTGGGGTTAAGGGCACGATGGGACACCGGTTTGGGACAGCGCCACGTCGCCGAACGGCGCTCCTGCGAGACAGGAGCGCGGCGCGCAGCCTGTTGGGCGCGGCCCTGCTCGCCGCCGGATTCCTGCTGACCGCCAGCCCGGCGCACGCCGACTTCCGCCTCTGCAACAACACGTCGAGCCGGATCGGGGTCGCGGTCGGCTACAAGGAGAACGAGGGCTGGACCACCGAAGGCTGGTGGAATCTCGCCGCGCGCTCCTGCGAGACCGTGCTGCGCGGTACGCTGGTCGCCCGCTTCTATTACATCTATGCGATCGACTACGATCGCGGCGGCGAATGGTCGGGCCAGGCCTTCATGTGCACGCGCGAGAAGGAATTCACCATCCGCGGCACCGAGGACTGCCTCGCGCGCGGCTTCGACCGCACCGGCTTCTTCGAGGTCGACACCGGCGAGCAGCCGTCCTGGACGGTGCAGCTCACCGAATCGGCGGATCAGGTGCCGATGCAGCCCCTGCAGTCGCGCGTGCCGCTGATGCCGCAGACCCCGCCGGCCGCCGGCAAGCCCGCCGCCGACGCCACGCAGCCAGGAACTGATGCGACGGCTGCGCCGGACCAAGATCGTCGCGACCCTCGGCCCGGCCTCCTCTGATCGCAGCGTCATCGCGAGCCTGTTCCGCGCCGGCGCCGACGTCTTCCGCATCAACATGAGCCACACCACGCACGAGCGCATGCGCGAGCTGGTGGCGGCGATCCGCGCGGTGGAAAGCGAGCACGGCCGGCCGATCGGCATCCTGGTCGACCTGCAGGGCCCGAAGCTGCGCGTCGGGCGCTTCGACGGCGGCGCGGTCACGCTGGTCAAGGGCGAGACCTTCACGCTCGACGCCGACGCGCGCGCCCGGCGACGCCGACGCGCGTGCACCTGCCGCATCCGGAAATCTTCGCCGCGATCGAGCCCGGCCACTCGCTGCTGCTCGACGACGGCAAGGTGCGGCTGACCGCGACCGAGGTCGCCGCCGGCCGCATCGTCGACCCGCGTCGAGGTCGGCGGCAAGCTGTCGGACCGCAAGGGCGTCAGCCTGCCCGACACCATGATCCCGTTCTCGGCGCTGGCCGAGAAGGACCGCTCCGATCTCGAAGCCGCGCTCGACACCGGCATCGACTGGGTCGCGCTGTCCTTCATCCAGCGGCCGGAGGACATCGCCGAGGCCAAGAAGATCACGCGCGGGCGCGCCGCGGTGATGGCCAAGATCGAGAAGCCGCAGGCGGTGGCGCGGCTCGACGAGATCATGGACGTGACCGACGCGCTGATGGTGGCGCGCGGCGATCTCGGCGTCGAGATGCCGCTCGAGAAGGTGCCGGGCGTCCAGAAGCAGATGACGCGCGCGGCGCGGCGCACCGGCAAGCCGGTCGTGGTCGCGACGCAGATGCTCGAATCGATGATCACGAGCCCGGTGCCGACGCGCGCCGAAGTCTCCGACGTCGCGACCGCCATCTTCGAGGGCGCCGACGCCGTGATGCTGTCGGCCGAATCGCGCCGCCGGCCAGTATCCGGTCGAGGCGGTCGCCACCATGAACCGCATCGCCGAGGAGGTGGAGCGCGATCCGATCTACCGCACCATCATCCACGCGCAGCGCGCCGAGCCCGAGGCGACCGGCGCCGACGCCATCGCGGCGGCCGCGCGCCAGATCGCCGAGACGCTCGACCTCTCCGCCATCATCTGCTGGACCTCGTCCGGGCTCGACCGGCGCTGCGGGTCGCGCGCGAGCGGCCGAAATCGCCGATCGTGGCGATCTCGCCCAAGCTCTCGACCGGGCGGCGGCTGTCGCTGGTCTGGGGCGTGCACTGCGTCGTGGCGGAGGACGCGCACGACCACGACGACATGGTGGAGCGCGCCTGCCGGCTCGCCTTCACGCGACGGCTTCGCCAAGGCCGGCCAGCGCGTGATCATCGTCGCCGGCGTGCCGCTCGGCACGCCCGGCGCCACCAACATGCTGCGCATCGCCTTCGTGGGCGCGGAGGCGGGACGGGAGTGAGGCGGCGTCTTTGGGTGGTCAAAGGCGCAAGCTCTAGCAATTCGCCAAGCATGTAGCCCGCATGAGCGAAGCGAATGCGGGACTTTTATTTGGGTTGAGAGACCGGTCTCGGATGTCGCTTTGCTCCATCCCGGCTACGCGTGTTCACGCCAACTCCGCCAGGCGCTTGCGCGCGGCCGCCGCGAGGAAGCCTGAGCGCGTTTCGCCAAGCGCGCTCGCCGCGCTGTCGATGCGCGAGAGCAGCCCCTCGTCGAGCGTGATGTTGACGCGCGTCGCGCGCGCGGGCGGCAGATAGGGCACGAGCGCCACCACGGCGCCCTTGGCGTCGCGACGAAAGCCGGCGTCCTTGCGCAGCGCGGCAAGCGTGCGCGGCTGCGGGAGAGGCCCGTCCTCCGCCAATCCTTCGGCGTGGAAGGCGAGCACCTGCTCCGCCTTGGCGACCGCCTCGTCGAGGCTCCGCGCCACCGTGGTGCAGCCGGGAAAATCCGGGAAGGCGACGCCGAAGCGTCCGTCCTCCTCATCGATCAATGCGACGACCTGCATGTCATCTTCCTCTCACCAATCCCATCCGGCCTGCCGGTAGATCGAGCGCAGCGTTCCGGGCGTCTGTTCCCGCGCGACGGCGTCGACCGTGACACGCCCCGGTCGCGCCGGGTGCCGGTACTGGACATGATCGCCCGGCCCTTTGCGCGCTACCGTCCAGCCTTCCGCGAGCAGGCGGGCGACCACTTCCCGCGTCTTGTTGGAGTGATCCTTGTAGCCCATGCGCGGCTCCGATGTGTGTATAGCTACACACTCAGAGCGCGCCGGGCAAGAGGCTCAAGCAAGCAACTCGTAGCCCGCATGAGCGAAGCGAATGCGGGTCTCTTCTTCGGGCTGAGGGAACGGCCCCCGGATTTCGCTTCGCTCCAACTGGGCGACGAACGACGCGCGTTTGCGCGTACGGCGGCTAAGAACTCGGTGTCATGCCTGCGCAAGCAGGCATCCAGTAAACACAGACCCTTGGATCACCGCATTGAGCAAGCCAACACAGAACGACGTTTACTGGATTCCGGCTCCCGCGAAGCGGGGCGAAGGAAGCAGCAGTGCGCCGGCTCGGTGGCTACTTCCGCAGCCCTGCGCCCTGCACCACCGCGTTCCAGCGCTTGAGTTCGCTCGCCATGTGGGCGCGGAACTGCTCGGGCGTGCCGCCGATGCGCGCGATCGTGGACGCTTCCAGCGCCTTGGCCACCTCGTCCGACTTGAGCGCCTCGTTGGCGGCGCGCGAAAGCTTGTCGATGATCGGTTGCGGGGTGCCGGCGGGCGCCGCGAGCCCGAACCACAGCACCGATTCGAAGCCCGGCACGCCGCCTTCGATCATGGTCGGCAGGTCGGGCATGAACGGGCTGCGCGTGGCGTCGGTGACGGCGAGCGCCACGAGCTTGCCGGCGCGCACGTGGCCCATCGCGGTCGAGCCGGGCGAGAAATAGCCGTCGATGCGGCCAGCCAGCAGGTCGGTGACCACCTGCGGGCTGCCGGTATAGGGCACGTGGGTGATCTTCACCTGCGCCAGCGACTTGAGCAGTTCGAGCGCAAGATGCGTCGAGCTGCCGGAGCCGGACGACCCGAAGGTCAGGGTGTCGGGCTTCTCCTTGGCGAGCGCGATCAGCTCCTTGACGTTCTTCACCCCGAGCGTGGGACGCACCACCAGCACGGTCGGCGTCGAGGTGATCAGCGTGATCGGGGTGAAGTCCTTGATGATGTCGAAGGCTAGCGTGGAGCTCATCGCCGCGTTGATCATGTTGGCGGCGGAGGCGACGTAGAGGGTGTAGCCGTCCTTGGCGGCGCGCGCGACCGCGGTGGCGGCCAGACTCGACGCCGCGCCCGGGCGGTTCTCGACCACCACCTGCTGGCCGAGGATCTGGCCCATCTTGCCGCCGACCACGCGCGCCGAGATGTCGGCAGTGGTGCCGGCCGGAAAGCCGCTGACGACGTGCACCGGCGCGGTCGGATAATCCTGCGCCCGCGCGGGCGCGGCGGCCAACACGGCGGCCCCGGCCGATGCCGCGATCACGGCGAAGCGCGCTAATCCGTTCATGGCTCCCCTCCCTGCTGCGTCTTGCTGTGCCGCAAGCTCGTTTCCTCCCCATCAGCTAAGCAGGTTTGGGCACGGGTCACCAGTTGCGTGCGGCCACGCGCCACGCCCTCGATCGTTGCGGTGCGTGAAAAAGGCTGGGCCCCCGCTTGCGCGAGGACGAACGGAGAGGACTGTGCGGGGACGAACGGAGGAACGGTCGTGGCGGAAAATGCCGCTCAGATATCCCGGCCGTCGACCTTGTCGGCGAGCTTCTTGGCGAGGTCGGGGATGCGCTCGAGATGCGGATGGATGGCGAGCGCGCGGCGGAAGGCCGCGAGCGCGCGCTTCTCGTCGCCGATCTCCTGCAGGATGATGCCGAGCCCGGAGAGCGCGCCGAAATGGCGCGGCTCGCGCGCCAGCACTTCGTGGATGTCTTCGAGCGCGCGGCCGAAATCCTTCTTGCTGTAGTAGAGCGTGGCGCGGCGGTTCCAGGCCTCGACGAAGTCCGGCTTGATGTCGATGATGGCGTCGAGCAGCTTAAGCGCGAGATCGGTGTTCTTGGCCTCGGTCGCCGCCTTGACGCGGGTCATCAGCAGATTCGCGGTGTCGCTGCCGGAGGCGAACCAGATCGCCCAGATGCGGTTCTCGATGTACTTGGCGCTCTCGTCGTCGGGCGCGACCTTGAGGGCGTCGAACAGGCGGTCGAGATTGATGCCCTTGTCGCCCTGCTGGGCGCGCGGCAGGTTCTGCGGCGGCTCGATCAGGCCCTGTTCGGTGCGCGCCGACGTGGCCGACACCACGGCGGCAAACAGCACGATGGCCAGAAAGGCATGGAATCGCGGACTCATGGCGCGAGCCTATATCGTCCGCCCCGACACAATAAAGCTGGGACCGTTCAAAGCGCCGTGAAAGGGGGATCGCGTGATAAAAACGCAACTCTCGGCCTTTGGCCGACACCCCAGTGTTGCTGTTCAGCCTTGGCGGGCCTTGAAGCGGCGCTGGACCTTGTTGATCACGTAGACCCGGCCCTTGCGCCGCACTAGGCGGTTGGCGCGGTGGCGGCTGCGCAGCGATTTCAAGGAGTTGCGGACTTTCATGGTTTCTTGACTCTGTGGGCGCGCGCGGCCGGCGGCGGCTGTGGTTGCGAAGCTCGGGTTGCGAAGTTGGCCGGAAACTAAGGACGCCGGCGGCTCCCGTCAACCTTGCGGACAGCGGCCCGTTCTTTGGTGATTCGGGCGGCGAATCACGCCGCCCTGGCGGCGCTCTCGATCGGCAGCTTCAGCAGCCTGGCGGCGTTCTTCCAGAAGATCGCCTCGCGCTGCGGCTCGGGGATGTCGAGGTCGCGGATGAGCTTGATCGCCTTCGGCTTGAGCGAGGTCAGCGGCGGGGCGTCCGAGCCGTAAAGCACGCGCTCGGGCCCGACCCAGTCCAGCACCATGCGCACCGCCGGCGGATTGTAGGTGACGGTGTCGAGGTACATCCGCTTGAGGTAATGGCTGGGCTTGTGCCGGATCTTCATCGGCGTGTAGCCGCCGAGGAAGAACGCCTCGTCGCCCAGTTCATAGGCGTAGTCCATCCGGCTGATGGTCTCGCAGATGCCGCCGCCGCCGTGCGAGGCGACGATCTTCACGCGCGGGAAATCTTCGAGTATCCCGCGCACGATCAACCGCCCGAGCGCGAGGCACAGGTCGAACGGCCGCCCGATACTGGAGGCGAGCCGGTATTCCAGCATGCGCTCCTCGCCGAAGCCGATATGCGGCGGATGGATCATCACCGGCACGTCGAGGTCCTGGATGAGCTCCCAGAACGGGCGCGCCTCGTCGTCGTCGGGATAGTGGCCCTTGTGGCTGGAGTTGATGAACACGCCCTTGAGGCCGAGCTCCTTGATCGCGCGCTCGGTCTCCTTGATGAAGGCCGGCCCGCCGCACGGCAGGATGGTGGCAAACGAGTACAGCACGCCCTTGTGCTTCTGCTGCACCTCGGCTGCGTAGTCGGTCCATTTCTGCACCGCCGGCAATTCCTCGCTCGCCGCCTTGCCGCGCAGGTAATGCGCCGCATTGGTGACGACGCTGATGTCGATGCCGTTCTTGTAGTGCGCGTCGAGGAAGTTCTCGAGCACCATGGGACAGCCGCCCTCGCCCCATTTCGGGCCGGTCTTGCCGTCGTGCACGCCGAGATCGGCGGCCGCTTCCTCCGGCGTGTAGATGTGCGAATGCCAGTCGATGATCACGAGCCTGTCTCCGTCGCCGGGCTGCGCCGCGGGCCCGCGGGAATGCGCGGCGGAAAACTGCCACAAGCCGCGGCCGGCCGCGACCTGAAAGAACGCGCGCCGTCAGCGCGAATTGCGCTGGCTGCCCTGCGGGACGGCGCGATCGCCGTCCGGCCGGACCCAGCGTGCGCAGTTCATTCGCAGGTGTCGCCGGCGCGCGGCAGCACGGGCGCGAACCATTTGTTGAGCACCGACAGCCGCGATTCCTTCTCCTGCTGGCCTTCGAGAAAATACTTGCCGCGCTCCTGTTGCGTCGGGCCGCGCGGCAACTGTTCCCGGGCGGCATCGACCAGGGCCTGGCAGTGCGGCGGCAGCCGCCATCCACCAGCCGCACAGCGCGTGGTCCTGGGAGGTCGAGCTGCGGCCGTGGGTGGAGAAGTTTTAGCGCGCAGCGCGCCTTGTATCAGCGGCTAGCATTTGCGTGGCGCCGGACACAATGTGGCCTAGCCGAGCGCGCGTGTCCCCCTTTGAAATGATTGATTAATTTGGCCTTGTTTCGCCAAATTAACATCCTATACGCGAAATTCTCAGTGACTACAATCTACTATCACAAAGTCGTCCAGCTCGGCCTCCTTAGACACGCCCAGCAGCGTGGCGGGAGCAGCCTGCAGCAGTTCTCGGGGGGTGAGACTCAGGAATTCCGTGCGGACGTATTTCTTAAGTTGGTGTTCCATCATTGTTCGTCCATTCCTGATCTTCGTTTGGATTGCTGTGGACGTGCCCTTTTGAACGGTAGAGGGGAGCAAAATCGAATGTACGCATAGCATGACCTCTTAGTAAGCCGCGATGCCACCTGCTAACTGTCGTTCCCGAAAATCCCATCCGCGGGGTTCGCGCCTGAGGGAGAATCAGGGCAACATCATATGCGATGCTTGCCATCCTCCGCGTGCTCGTGATGTTCTTCGCCGACCGGTTCAAACCGCGGCGGCAGGTGGAAGTCGAGAATCTCTTTCTTCGTCACCAGCTCAACATCGCCCTCCGGCGTGCACCGCATCGTCTGCGGCTGCGTGGGAGCGACCGGGCGTTGTTGGTATGGATGTGCCGGCTTTGGCCAAGCCTGCTCAGGTCGGCCCGGATCGTTCAGCCTGACACGATACTGCGGTGGCATCGAGCCGGCTTTCGCGCCTATTGGCGCTGGAAATCCGGCGCTCGGCCAGGGCGGCCCCCAGTCAGCCGTGAATTGCGCGAACTCATCCGTCGAATGAGCAATGAGAACCCTTTGTGGGGGGTCACCACACCTCGCTATCTGCTGCCGGACCGAGATAAATCCTATGGTCCGGCATTTCGTCATCGCGTTCGAGTGATGGGAACCACGGAGGTTATCACTGCGCCGCGATCCCGTGGCAGAGCCGCCGCGACCGCTACGGCCGAACCGCTGGATGGTCGCAAACGGTTGGGCCGTCGCCTATCGACGATATTCGGCAGATTATGTTGCTGACGAGGAGGACGCCCGACGGAGCCGGCTCAACATTTGGTCTGGTGACTTGGATAGCCGGCGTACGGTGAACGGGACGGCGCCCTGCCCCCGATGCGGAGCAAGTAGAGGGGCGCGGATCTCGATGCAGCTTCAAGCGCCGTAAGAGGAAAACCGCCGAATGCCCCCGCCGCAATTCGTGGACAGAGGACCGGTTTACTTGCGCGGCCACTGGTCTAGAATTGTGCTATGCGGCCATGATGGGGGAGTTCCATGCAGCGAAAACTTTTGCTTCTGACTGCCGTAATCCTCGTCGGCGCCATGTGCGCGAGTGCCGACGCCAAGGACAAGGTCAAAGTCGGCTTCATCGGTCCGCTGACCGGCGGCGTCTCGGTCAATGGCATCGGCGGCCGCAACTCCGCCGACCTCGCGGTGAAGCTGCGCAATGCCGATGCCAAGGCGAAATACGATTACGAGCTGGTCGTGCTCGACGATGAATGCAAGCCCAATGTGGCAGTGCAGGTCGCTACCAAGCTGGCGGCCGACCGGGAAATCATCGCCGGCGCCACGCACTACTGCTCGGTAGCTGCGATTGCGGCCGTGGATACCTACCACAAGTTCGGACTTCCGGTGATCGTCTGGGGCGCCGTGCTGCCCGACATCACCTACCGCAACAAGTATCCGGAGATTCATCGCATCAACGGAACGATGATCAACCAGAACGAGGCCAATGCCGAACTGATCACCAAGCTCGGCTACAAGACCGTGGCGGTGATCCATGACACCACCGACTACGGCAAGGGCCACAATCAATATTTCAGCAAGGCGCTCGACAAGTTCGGCGGCAAGATCATCGGCACCTTCGGCGTCACCGCCGATCAGCAGGACTTTACCGCCGAGCTCACGCAGATCAAGTCGCTCAATCCCGAGGTGATCTATTTCGGCGGGCTCACCCCGCTCGGCGTGCGCATCCGCTCGCAGATGGACAAGCTCGGCATCAAGGCCGTGTTCGACGGCACCTCGGGCATCGTCTCCGACGCCTTCATCCAAGGCCTTGGCCCCCTTGCCGAAGGCGCGCTGGCCTTCCGCGAGGGTGCGCCGGTCGAGAAACTGCCCGGCGGCAAATCCTTCATGGAAAAGTACAGCGCGCAGAAATACGACAACCCGCCGGAGGCGTACGGCCCCTTCGCTTTCGCGGCCATGGACATGATCCTCGACACCATCGAGAAGGTCGGGCCCGACCGCAAGAAGGTTATCGCCGATCTCGCTAATGTGAAGGATCGCGACACGATCGTCGGCAAAGTCACGTTCGACGACCACGGCCAGAACTCGGTGCCGGTGATCACCAAATACGTGGTCCAGGACGGCAAGTTCGTCGAGTGGGACGAGAGCGAATACGCCAGCGGCAAGCGCAAACTGCCCGGCCAGAAGTAGCGTTGCGCGGGGCGGGATGACCGCCTCGCGGCTTTCTTGCACGGCCGAGGCCGTCTGCACATGAACGCGGGGCTGTTGGCGCAATACGTCATGAACGGGCTAATGCTCGGCATGATGTACGCGCTCGTCGCCGTCGGCTTCACGCTTTTCTTCGGCGTGCTTGACGTAATCAAGTTTTCTCACGGCGACGTTCTCACGGTCGGCGCATTCGCCGCGTTGGCGACATTCGTGGGTTTAGCGGCCACCGGCCTGCAATCGAACTGGCTCGCGCTGATTGCGATGATCGTCGTCGCCACCTCGGCGATGGCATTCCTCGGCATGCTGATCGCCCGCTATCTGGTGTTACCGCTGCGCACGGCGCCGGCGCTCAACACCCTGCTGATCACTCTGATGCTCGGCACGGTGCTGCGCGAGTCGGTGCGGCTGTTCTATCCGCAAGGCGCCAATCCCAAGCCGTTCCCGGCGCTGTTGCCGAAGAACTCGATCGACCTCGGCGCCTTCAATCTGCGGCTCGACAACGTACTCATGTTGGCGGCCGGCGTTCTCGTCATCGTCGGCTTGCAGGCCCTGCTCAACCGCACCAAGCTCGGTCTGGCCATCCGGGCGGTGGCGCAGGACGAGGAAACCGCGCGCACAATGGGGGTCAATTTCACCGCCGTGGTGCTCGTCACCTTCGCCATTGGGTCGGGGCTTGCCGCGTTCGCCGGCGTGATGAACGGGCTCTACTACAACGAGATCAATTTCGGCATTGGACTTTATCTCGGTGTCGTCGGCTTTTCGGCCGCCATCATCGGCGGGCTGGGCAGCATCTACGGTTCCATCCTCGGTGGCTTCCTGTTCGCCGGCCTGCAAATCGTCGGCACCGTGCTGCTGCCCTTCGCCAGCGCCTACAAGGACGTGTTCGCCTTCGCGGTCGTCATTGCCATCATGGCGTGGCGCCCGACCGGGCTGATTCAGGAAAAGATCAGCGAGCGGGTATGAGCACGGATTCCGACGGCCGGACGAGACGTACCGGTTTGTGGCCCGGCGCCGCCGCCATGGCGATCGCGACAGCCTACCTGATTGCCCTTCTGGCGGTGGAGAAGCAGGGCATCGTCATCGCGCTGCTGGCGACCGGTATCACGGCCGCGCTGGCCGCGGCGTGGATGCGCGTGCTCGATCCGGTCAGCCATTCGTTTGCCGAGCACGAGCACAAGCTTGGCGGCCTTGCCATCCTCGCCGCGATCGTGGTTGCCGTCTTCTTCCACGAGGACCACTTCGTTCTGCTGCTCGTGAACACGGTGCTGCTCTATATCGTCGCCACGCTGGGGCTGAACATTCAGTTCGGCTATGCGGGCGTGCTCAACTTCGCCGGCGCCTCGTTCTTCGGCATCGGCGCCTACACCTCGGCGGTGCTCAACACTCACACCGCGCTGCCACACCTGCTCGTGCTGCTGATCGGCGGCCTGCTCGCGGCGTTGATCGGCTCGCTTTTGCTGCTGCCGGTGCTGCGCACACGCGGCCACTATGCGGCGGTGATCACCATTGCGTTCGCGCTATTGTTTCGGACCTTTCTCGAGGTCAACGACATCCTGGGCGGGCCGCAGGGCATGCAGGTGCCGGCCATGAAGATCCTTGGCTGGTCGTTCAACAACAACATCGAGTTGGGATCAATCACGCTATCGTTCTACATGAGCTACTTCGTCGTGGCGCTGCTTCTGTTGATCGCCGCGTTTGTCCTGGTGCAGCGGCTGGAGCGCTCCTGGATCGGACTCAATCTCGACGCGCTGCGGCTCGATGAAACCGCCGCGGGCTGCTTCGGCCTCGATATCGCGCGCTGGAAGATCACCGCGTTCCTGATCGGCAATTTCCTGATCGGCATCGCGGGCGCGCTCTTCGGCATGGTCGGCAGTTTCGTCGCGCCCAACAACTACACCTTCGCCGACTCCCTCATCCTTGTCTCGATTCTGCTGCTCGGTGGCATCGGCAATCCGTGGGGCCTGGTGGTGGCGACGGTCATTGTCGTGATCGTCCCGGAGAAGCTGCAGACGATCCAGGAG
Organism: uncultured Alphaproteobacteria bacterium; assembly: GCA_963755305.1. Classification (GTDB taxonomy): domain Bacteria; phylum Pseudomonadota; class Alphaproteobacteria; order Rhizobiales; family Xanthobacteraceae; genus VAZQ01. The sequence continues at coordinate 385,913 of CAVWJL010000005.1, forward strand.
TACCGGTTCCTGCTCTACGCGACCCTGGTGATCGCGGTGCTGTTGTTTCGCCCCGAGGGCCTGCTGCCCCGCCCGGTGCGGCGCTATTTCCCCGGATGGCGCCCATGAGTGCGCTGCTTGAAGCTAAGGGGCTGACGCGCAGGTTCGGCGGCGTGGTGGCGCTCGACCGTTTCGACCTGGGCGTTGCGCCGAACGAAGTCCTCGGACTGATCGGGCCGAACGGCTCCGGCAAGACCACTTTCTTCAACGTCGTCACCGGGATCTATGGAGCGGACGCTGGCAGCGTGACGTTCGACAATGCCGACATCACCGGCGCTCCGCCCCGCGCAGTCTACAACGCTGGCATTTCGCGCACCTTCCAACGCTCGCGACTGTCGCTGCCGCTGTCGATCTTCGACAACATCATGGTCGGCAATCACAAGCGGCTGAACCAAGGGCTGTGGTTCAATCTTTTTCGGCGCCGCGCCTTCAGACGTGAGTTCGAACAAAGCTACGAAGCCGCGCGATCGCTTCTCGACGTTTTCGAGCCGCGGCTTGCCGGCCGCATGTTCCAGCCGGTTGCCGGGCTGCCGATGATCGACCGCCGCCGCATCGAAATCTGCCGTGCCTTGATCAGCCAGCCGAAACTGCTGCTGCTTGATGAGCCCTCGGCCGGCATGACCCACGACGAAACCACCGAGCTGATGGACGACATCCTGCTGGTGCGCGGCCGCATCAAGAATCTTACTCTCATTATTGTCGAGCATGAAATGGGCGTGATCGAGCGAATCACGGACCGCTGCATCGTGCTCAATTTCGGCCGCAAGATCGCTGAAGGACCCTATCGCGCGGTCGCCGCCGATCCGCATGTGCAAGAAGCCTATCTCGGAGTGGCAGATGAGCGGACGGCTTGAGATTGATGGGCTCACCACGGCTTATGACGAGGCCGACGTGCTCGAAAACGTTTCCCTCACCGTCGAGCCCGGACGCATCACCTGTCTGCTCGGGTCCAATGGATCGGGCAAGACCACGCTCATCCGCTCAATTCTTGGACTGACCCCGCCGCGCGCCGGGCGTATCACGTTCGATGGGGCGGACATCACGGGACTAGCGACGCACAAGGTGATCGCCGCCGGCATCGCCTGCATTCCCGAAGGCCGCAAGGTCTTTCCCAAGTTCACGGTCGAGGAGAACTTGCGGCTTGGCGCCTATCAGGAGCCCTCCGACAGCGTGACGCAAGCTCGCATCGCGGAAATCTTCCGCATCTTTCCGCGTCTGTCGGAACGTCGTCTGCAACTTGCCGGCACCATGTCCGGCGGCGAGCAGGCCATGGTGTCGATCGGCCGTGGGCTGATGCGCGCACCGAAGCTGCTGCTGATCGATGAGCCGTCGCTTGGATTGTCGCCTCTGCTGGTTAAGGAGAACTTCAATATCGTGCGGCAGATCAACGAGCGCGGGATCACGATCTTCCTGGTCGAGCAGAATGTGCGCCAGACGCTGACCATCTCCCACTATGGCTACGTGCTGTCCAAGGGACGGGTGGTCGCAAGCGGTCCCTCAGTCGAGCTTGCCGGGCGAGATGAAGTGCGCGAGGCCTATTTTCGCTGAGCGCGGGGACGCCAAGTTCTAGTCGGCAACCTCACGCCGTCTCGCTGCATGACCGCTATTCTCAACGGATTGTCGAATGGGACCTTTGGTAGAAAGCTAAACGATGGATAGCCGGACCTGTCCGTTCTCAAAACCTTATCCACCTGTGAAATTTGGCTTTTGAGGTTTTCTTGGATAGCCTGCGATTCATGGCAGGATGGTTCTCTCGATGAATTTCTGCTTTGCGGACGCGCCTCCGCTGTCGCGGCGAGCTGATGCTGGAATTGATCGTCCTGCGCCATCAAATCACAGTGCTGCAGCGAACTGGAACGCGTCGCCCTTGCTTCCGCTCGAGTGACAAGTTGTTCTGGGTTTTGTTATCGCGCTGGTGGGTAAATTGGCGGCGCAGCTTGATGATTGTTCAGCCTGCGACGGTTCGGCGTTGGAGCCGTCAAGGCTTATGGGCGATTTGGACGGCCGGCTCCACGGGTCGCTGGCGTGGCGGACGTCCAAGGATCCACCGCGAGATCCGTGCCCTTATCGTTCGAATGAGCGGAGATAATTTTCTGTGGGGCGCACCGCGGATCCATGGGGAACTGCTCAAACTTGTGATGCAAAAAAGAAAAGAGCCCGTCGAGCAAAGTGGGCCGAGGCGGGCTCGTTCCAAAAATAGAACCGGGAGATAGCTCAGGGGAGCATTTAGTCCCGGCTTTGGGCGATACGCTGGGACATTACTTTCAGTTCATGTCTTTCAGCGCCGCTCATGCACTATCAACTCGCGACGCATGGAACCGTTCCTTTGAACAAACGGGCTGCTGGCGCGTTGTCTACAGCGTACATAAGGAGAAGAATTATGAACAAGGAACATGTGAAGGGCGCCGTCGATAAGACGAAGGGTGCCGTGAAGGATGCAGTCGGCGGCCTTACCGGCAACACCGGGCTGCAAGTCGAAGGCAAGATCGACAAGGCCAAGGGTACCGCCCGTCAGGCAGTCGGCGACGCCAAGGACGCCGCACGAGACGCTATCGACAAGGCGTAACGAGCTTTACAGACCAGCGCAGCGAAGGCCTCGGCGGATAGGCCGGGTTCGTAAACGGCATCGCAAATGCGCCGTTCCGGATCTCTTCTTCGATCATGGTGTCCTCTGTTTATTCGCGGCCGTCGGCGTGCAGGTCGAAAGTGAAGACGGGGATCGAAGATTGTCGCTGGCAATTTGTTCGGCTCTCTCTTTCGGCTCCGCATTCGGGCTGACTTGTGAGAGTCGAAAGAGTTCAAGTAAGCCAAAGAGGTCGGAAGTCTTGGCAAGTCTGGCATTGGGCATCGGGCCGCCCTTTCACGAACGGTAGCCAGTTTAGCCTTTCCGCCAAAGTGCTCACAATTGTCCGCTTAGGGCCAAGCTGACTCATGCGCCGCAGCAAAATGGCACCTCATGTGTGGATGGCCCCCGCCTGGCAAGAGATCATTTCGCGCGTTGCACAGAGGTCGCTTGCAGTCATGTGTCCGGCCTGTTGATGCAGCCCGGATGGACTGCTGGCCCTGATGGGTTCCGCGAACCGAGGCCTCATCACTCGAACGGGATCGATGTCCCAGTGAAGCGTCAGGCTTCTCTCGGTTGCGTCGGATCGACCGACTGTGCCATCACGCGTCATTGCTCTCTCGCAAGCTCCAGCACGTGACCTGGGCGGCCTAAGCCGCCGCGGCCATGCGCTGGTAATTCTCCTGCCGGTGCATCAGCGCCCAAAGGAATGGGCTTTGGTCGGGCTGAACGGCAACGACATCTATTCCGAGCCCCGGGGACTGCTGGCCGGCTACCGCTGGCCGCAATATGCGGTTCATCGCGGCGGCTTTCACCTGCTGCTGCATGAAAGGGTGGTGGAGCGGATCGGCCCGGAGGCGGTCAAGCTGGGCAGCCGGGTGGCCGGCTACCGGAAGAAGCCCGAAGGCGGCGTGAGCGCGCTGATTGAGCACGCCGACGGCTCGACCTCCGAGGCGACCGGCGCGCTGCTCATCGGCGCCGACGGCATCCACTCCGCCATCCGCGCGCAGATGCATCCCGATCAACCGCCGATCCATTGGGGCGGCGCGGTCATGTGGCGTGGCACGACCTGGGGCAGGCCGATCCGGACCGGCGCGTCCTTCGTCGGCCTAGGCACGCACCGCCAGCGGATGGTGTTCTATCCGATCTCGCATCCCGACCCGCGAACCGGTCTCTCGATCATCAATTGGATCGCGGAGGTCACGATGGAAAACAGCGAGGGCTGGAAGCAGGCCGGCTGGTTTCGACAGGTCGCCATCGGCGACTTCGTGCATCATTTCGATGGCTGGGTGTGGGACTGGCTCGACGTGCCGGCGCTGCTCCGAGACGCCGACAGCGCGTTCGAGAACCCGATGATAGACCGCGATCCTATCCCGACGTGGCGGGACGGCCCGGTGGTGCTGATGGGCGACGCCGCGCACCCGATGTATCCGACCGGCTCTAACGGCGGCAGCCAGGCCATCGTCGATGCGCGCGTGCTCGGCGCCTGCATGGTCGATCACGGGGTCACGCCGCAGGCGCTTGCCGCCTTCGACGCGAAGCTGTGCGGGCCGATCGGTCAGGTCGTGCTGCGCAATCGCGGAGCCGGGCCGTTCGGCCTGCTCAACATGGTGGACGAACGATGCGGCGGCACGTTCGACAACATCGACGACGTGATCCCGCCCCAGGAGCGCACCGAGTTCATGGCGGGCTACAAGGCCGCTGCGGGCTTTGCGATCGAAAATCTCAACAAGGCGCCGCAGACAATCCAGAATGGCGCGCGCGCTCGCATCGCCGCACAATTCGTCTGAGTTTCTTTTCCATCATCCGCCGCGATGACGTCGCCTTATGATGGCAAAGTGGATCGTATGGTGGCGCAATCAGCCAAGATCGAAGCGGGACATGTCCACCTTCCTGGCGAGGCGGACTGGGTCGATACCTTCCTGCACGAACTTCTAGCATTCCCGACCGGTGGGCATGATGACCAAGTCGGCAGTGTTTCGTAGTTCTTGAATTGGACCTCTCTGAGAGGCCGTTCGATCCAACGATGATTGGTATGGCGGGGAAAGTATTTGTCGATGGAATTCAGATCAATTGAATAGGCTGCTCCGGGTTCCGAACCGAGGATCGAAGGCGCGATCATTCGCGCGGGACCGCAAGTTACCTTGTCTTCAAGCGTTCGATAAAGGCGACAAGGTCAACCCCCAAGGCTGTCCGGCTCAGTTGATTCGCGCGGCTTACCCAATGGGTTCGAGGTGCGGGGATGTTTTTCATGCAGGAAAACTGCAAGCTGCGTTCTCATGGTTTCGTGCTGAGATTTTGTCGTCTCGTCAAATAACTGTTGTTGAACATCTTGCGGCAAGTCACTCCATATTCGAACGATGGCCTCGCCTAGCGCGTGGGTAAGCTGTTCCGCCGTCTCACGAGGGATTGAGTCCATAGGTCCGGTCCTCCTGATCGCGCGTCAGTACCGCGCGGTTCCTACACCCGCAACTTTACACTCAAGCTTGTCGCTCTTCAGCATCAATTGGTCGTTCTGCGCCGACGCTAATTTTGAGCAAGGACAGCCGCGGCACGACAGTGCTCCACATCCCGCGATTTCGTGCCTTGCCGCTTTTCAGTCGCCGGCCGCCGGCGCTCGCGGTTGGCTCATCATTCCCGACGACCGAAAACCTGCACAAGAGCGGAAGTCGTCAGCGGTCTCTACCGACCCCCTCGCGGCCATGAGCACGCTCATGACGCCGACGCGTCGAGCATGGCCTTGGCCTCCTTCAGGTCGGCGCTATCGAACCCTTCGGTGAACCAACCATATACCGGCGCAAGAAGGTCGCAGGCCTCGGCAGGTCTGCCCTGCGATTGGCGGAGGCGCGCCAGGCTGAGGGTGGCTCGAAGCTCCCAGAACATGGCACGCTGATTGCGCGCAATGCCGACTGCAGTTTCGAAACAAGCCTCCGACGCGGCCGATGGCTCGCCCCGCGCATGAATCAGCTCGCCTTTGATGCGGTTGAGCTCGGCAAGGCACCATTGGGAATCTTGCGTTGTAACAAGCCCAAGCGCCTTGTCGACCAGCACGACGCCATCATCGACCCGGCCGGCGTCTCTGCACATGCCGGCAAGGACACCGGTATAAAATGGACGAAACGCCTCCTGCCCGGCCGCTGCAACAACATCGAAATCTTGAAGCGCCTGCGCTAGGCCGTTGCTCGCGCGGCCAATTCCGCTCAATGTCCAGCCGCTCAGAAAGTTGGCCCACATCCCACGCGGGATGCTGGCCTCCGTCGCCAACCGGATCGCACGCTCGAGGATTGGTCGTGCTTCGTGCGGTTCACCCCGGAGCAAGTGAATCATTGCTAGAAAGGTCTCGCCCAACAGCAAGCTCAGGGGATGATTGATCGTCTTCGAAAGGTCCCTGCCATTCTGCATTATTTTCAGCGCCTGATCGGGGAATCCCATCATCAGGGCGCTGAGAGCGCCAAACATTCTGCTGCATACGCCGGGGTCGTGACCGCCGTACATGAATTTGTGCGACCGGTGCTCCGCAGCATCGTAGAGCTCGGCACCCCATGCCGTCTGTTCGCGCGCGTACTTGAACTCGCCGAGAAAGAAGTTCGTCGTCCAGGACGCATGACGTGCCTGCAGGGTATGACCCGAGTCCGCATTGCGGGTGCTGAGCGCAAGGAGCTCTTCGGATAGCGCCCGCGCCGTTCCCTTCCGCGGCTGCATCTGGTTGAACAGCCAAAGTCCCCACAGCGACGTGAACAGGTGCGACGAGTCTTCGAGGCTCTTGGCAAGATCTCGCGCCCGCGCATAGGCCACGCCGACTTCGGGCGCGTTAAATCCCTTTGCGGCCATGTAGACGGGCGCAAGGTTTATTTGAAGCGACAGTTCCCGCCGTTTTTCGCCTCGTCATCCGGCAAGGAGCCCAGCAACTCGATCGCTTTGTTGAAGTGTCTGATCGCCTCGGTGTTCGCAAACTTTTGCACCGCATTTCGGCCGGCCCGCTCCCACATCGGGATTGCGCGCTCAAGCAAGTTCGCTTCGGTGAAATGGTGCGCGACGATTTCAGGCTGGGCCTGAAGCGTTTCCGGAAATCGTTTCGATCACACCGGCGATAGTGCCGTGAATTTCCGCGCGACGGGTTCGCAACAACGATGAATAGGCCGCGTCCTGCACCAATGCGTGTTTGAATGTGTAGATCGCGGCCGGCGGATCGCCACGACGGAATATCAGCTGGGCTTCAGTCAATTGATCGAGCGCCGAGCGGCGAGCTCGTCCGCCGAGAGGTCGGACACTTCGGCCAGCAGTTCGAAGGAGAATTCGCGTCCGATGCAGGCCCCCATCTGCAATATGTCCTTGATCGGGGCGAGCCGGTCGAGGCGCGCCGTCAGCGCATCCTGCAGGGTCTCCGGCATCGCCAGCGCCGGCGTCGATCCGCCAACGATCACGGTCGGCGGCATTCCAAACGGGCCCGACTCCAGCATCGACTTGGTGAGTTCCTCGACGAACAGCGGCACGCCGTCCGTGCTGGCTGGCGATCTGGTCGAGCACCTCCTCGGGCAGCCGAGCGCCGCCCGCCACGCACTCCGCCATCGCCACGCGATCCTTGCGGCTTAGACGGTTGAGGGTGAGCTGCGTCACCTGCGCGCCGCCGGTCCAGGGCGCAGCGAATTCCGGACGATGGGTGATCACCGCCAGCACCGGCAAGTCCTGCAAGCGCGCGAGCGTGCGTTCGAGCAGCTCCAAGGTCGTCGGATCGATCCAATGCGCGTCCTCGAAAATGAACAGCACCGGTTGCCGTTCCGCGAGGCCGCTCAGCTGTTCGACGACTGCATTCAGGGTCAGCTGCTTTTGCTGCGGCGGGCTGAGTGCCAGCGCCGGGTAGCGGCCCTGCGTCGGTATCGACAGCAAGGATGCGAACAACGTCGCCGTCTGCTGGTCCTCGCGGCCTGAAAGGGCCAGACAGTGCTTCCAGCTTGTTCAGTTTCTCAGTCGCATCATCCGTCGGTCCGAACTGCGCCGCGCGTTCGAGCTGCTCGACCACCGGATGCAACGCACTGTTAATGTGGTAGGGCGAGCACTGAAATCGCAGCCGCGTATGACGGTTCGCCGAGGACGCCGTCCTGTAAGGCGCGCACGAGTCTCGACTTGCCAATGCCGGGTTCGCCTGTGATCAGGACGACCTGGCCTTCGCCATCCTTGGCGCGCCGCCAGCGGCGCAGCAGGATTTCGACTTCCTCGTCGCGGCCGATCAATTCGGTGATGGTCGATGATCGCGTGGCGTCGAACCGGCTCTCGACATGGCGTTGACGCAGCACGGACCACGACTGCACAGGTTCGGCAAAGCCCTTAAGTTTGCGCTTGCCGAGATCGGCACACTCAAACATTCCGCCCGCGAGCCGATAGGTGGCAGCCGCAATCACGATGGCGTTGGGCCCGGCGAGGGCTTGAAGCCGTGCCGCTAGGTTCGGAGTCTCGCCGGTGACAGCCGTTTCCTCCGCTGCGCCTTTGCCGAGCAGATCGCCGACCACCACCGGTCCGGTCGCTATCCCGACGCGCACAGCAAGATCGACATTTTTTTGAGTGTCGAGTTGCGAATTGCCGCGACGAGTTCGAGGCCTGCGGTGATCGCACGTTCCGCGTCATCTTCGTGGGCACGTGGATAGCCGAAATAGGCGAGCACCCCGTCGCCCATGAATTTGGCGATATAGCCATCGTAGCGGGCGATGACGCGCGAGCACGCATCTTGATAAGCCCGCAGCACGTCGCGCATGTCCTCGGGGTCGAGCCTGGTGGAAAGTTCCGTCGAGCCGACAAGGTCGCAGAACAGGATGGTGAGTTGGCGTCGTTCGGCATCGGCGCGCGGAGCCGACGATTCGTTCGCAGAGCGCGTTTCTTGGCCGGCGGAGTGAGTTTGGCGATGGCGGCGGAAACGATTCGTCGTGGCCCAATCGGCAGGCCAAGTTCCTTGAGATCGTCGTCCGTCAGATGCAGCAATGCATCGATGGTAATCTCGTTCTCGGCAAATAGATTGGCGTATTTACCAAGCCCCAGGCCGTCCAACCAGCGCCCGATCTCGTCAGCCATGCGTCCGTCTATCCTCCCATCGCAATCATGATTGTGGAGGCCCGGGTTGCCAAGTCTAATGGGGGGCCGCCCTGCCCGACCGCTGGAGCCACACAGGATAGCTCGCCGAGGTGGCGTTCCCCAGAGCTGGCGGCTTTCTCTCGGCTAGCAGGGCGGCAACGCGTCGAAGGTGTGACGCGACCGACGAGAGATCACCAAAGGCTTCGAAGCCGAACGTCCAGCATTTCGCGCCGACGATCTCGACCTCGGTTAGTTCGACATTGCATCCCGCGTCGGGGAACTTGCCGCCGAGCGGCGCCTCAGAAGCGTCCAGTTCGATTTCGCGTGCGGCGCCGTGTCCATACCGAACTTGCGCAGCCAACGGGTCTTGCTGGTCGCAATCGTCGGGTTTGTGCTGAGATCGAGCGCCTGCGACGTCGATTTGGTCCACAGTTCGATCGCACCGCGGAAAGGATCGGCGTCGAGCTTGTCCGCCAGCACCGAGACCAGGCTCTTAATCTCCACACCCTTCTTGCCGCCTCGAAGCTTGATGCCGAGCTCTCCCTGCGTCGTGTCGTGGAGGTAAACGTCTTTGCGCGTGCCGCCGCCGCCGGCGCGGTAGCCATGGGCCGCGTCGGCAGTAAACCACTCCTTGAACGCACTGGGCGGAGCGGCGGGCCAGAACCATCTCGCTTCAGCGGATACGAACACGTCCCTCATCTCCAAGCCATCAGCGGAGCGCTTCTTCGTAGAACGCGAGCATGCGGCGAAAGCGGGTCATCGTATTTCGCATGCCCTGGAACGATTTCGAATGGCTGGTCGCAGCCTTCATGACGAATTGAACAGGGCGTGCCTATTCTCCGACACTCGCATTCCTCACCTCGACTACCAAGGGCTTTGCTACACCGGCAATCGGCGCCGCATACTGCTGCGAGGGCATCGCCGAACGGACCTTCGAGCGTAGCTTCCAGCTCGCCGACCATGTCGTGGTCAAGGGCGCGAGCCTGGCGAACGGGCTCCTGCACGTCGACCTTGTGCGCGAGGAGCCATAAATTCCCTTCGGTCCATGACATGTGATTTCCCGTTTTCCGTCGTGCGTGAGCGATTGATAAAACGGCACGCCGACGCGCCGCCGCTCGACCACGACGATACCGCCATCCTTCTCGGCAACGAAAAACCGCCAGGCTGATCCGCCGCTTGTGCCCTCGAAGCTCTGAGGCAGGGCAAAGCCGCGATCTTTCGTCAGTTCAAAATAATGGAGCTCATAATTGGTAAGGTATCTTAGCGCGGAAAGATTTGCACCGCAAAAAATTGCCGTGAAGCTGAGGCGACGGACCTTCCTAACGACGATGCTTGCTGGTTGCGGAAGCAAAAAGACGATCATTGAAGGTTCGTCAGGGGCCGATCTACCCAACCAGGGCTTTCCGATCTCTGGCGACAAGGAATTTCAAAGGCAGTACCTGCGAAATCTTGCCAAGGAACAGAGCCTCGCAGGCTATCACGCACAGCGGCTGCTGGAGGCGCTTCCCAACGGGGTCTGCCCGGGCTCCCTCGCGGGCTCGGAGCTTTTCGGAAACCATACCGATCCTGGCGTCATTCTCGCAATGATCAGGGACTGCACAAGTGGCAACGGTTCGGGACGCCCGTAGCGCAACACTTTACAATTCGGCGTGGGGCGATGACCGTGATGTTCTTAGGGAGCTGGAGTCTATGGGTTTGATGAAATTTGTCTCTTACGAACGGGACCCAAAGACGAAACAATTTTCTCGGCTATCGCAGATCACTGAGGCGGGCCGTGTTGCGTGGGAAGCTGCCACCAACAAATGAAGGGCGCACGCTGCTAGTAGCCACGGCCGGGCGGCGCCGGCTGCCCCGCGGCCTCGCCGGTTGAGCAGCATTCGCGACTTAGGCACGGTGCCTATTGCGATGATTGAGTTCGGATGTCCTATGACAGTCTAAATTTGTTGGACATTTCGCTCGCCTTCAATCGGCGCGCCCTAGTCCTTCCAAAAATCCCGGAACCGTTCTGGGGAAAGCTCCGTATATCGCACGGTGTGCTGGATGTTCTTGTGACCGAGGTAGTGTTGAAGAGACCGCGTATCGACGCCCTGGTTCGCCAGCTTGTAGCCGGTTGAGTGACGCAGCATGTGCGGATGGATTGGAAATGGCATTCGTGCGGCTTCTCCGAGCCTCGTGATTATCCGTCGGAAGCCAACGGCGCTCATCGGCGCCCCGCGCTCGCTCATGAACACGTATCGCCCCGGTTCCTGCTCACGCTTCAACCGACGTAGCGCCCGAAGCTCGGTGCCGGTGAGGGGATGAACGGAGGGCATGCCATTCTTCACGCGGACGACGTGCAGCTTGGCCTGGGTCAAATCGATCTGATCCCAGCGGAGCGAACATAGCTCAGACGCTCGCAGTCCGTGCCGGAACGCCAACAGGATCATGGTCGCGTCCCGATGGCCATGGCGATTGTCGCCGGCGGCTTTCATCAGCCGCTCGACCTCCTTCTCGGTGAGGTATTCGCGGGTGCGATATTGGGCATTTGGCAGCCGACCACGCGGAACTGTTCTCTTTTGAGTGGTTGGCGCCCTGGTGCTTGATGCTGCATTCATTGGGCAATCTCCGCCAGCTCTGCTCTTACTGTTCTTATTATAATCATTTTAAGAACAGTTTCAAGAACACTTGGCCCTTAAGACACTTGTTTTCGATATGTTGAGCTCGGAACCGGGGCAGGCCACATGACTAACTCACTCCCTCAACCAAGCCAGAATTGACACAGCAAGGGAATGCAACGAAAAACCTGACGAGTAACTCACTACTAGTATGACTGCCACCCCGTGGTCTCGAAGGACGGGACTGAGCGAAAATACGGTTACAAAAACACCCGAAGCAATCGCCGCTATCCCCAAATTGTTGAGGAACGTGGCAATTAATTTGAGGCGCTCGTTGTGAACTAGATTGGCCATGTGTGGCTCCCTGTGGAGGACGACACGTAGCTTATTAGATACACGCCTGTGAGTGACCATTAGGACCCGCCCTCGTCACCCACTTTTTTAACGCCATCGGTGAAAACCGGAAAGGCTCAGACTGAGCAAATGTTGTCCGCTTTGCCCCCAATAACGACCGTGAGCGGAATTTCGGATTGGAATGATGAGGCGGGTCTTATCGAAGCCGGCTGATCGTGCTGCGGCTGACGTTGTAGGTTCGTCGATCTCTGTCAGAGGCTCTCCGGAGTGCCGGCGAACGGGCAATCTATTTGGGTTCGTTCCGGAACCATGCCCGCCGTCGTCGAGTTGCCTCTCCAACAGGAGGATTCAATGGCAGACGACCTTACCAAAAAAGGCCCGCAAGACCGCTCCAAGATAAGTCTTCTTGAGCCCCATGAGGTCCAATATTGGGCCGACAAGTTCGATGTATCGAAGGAGCGACTTTCAGAGGCAGTGCGTAAAGTTGGGCATTCAGCCGACGCCGTCGGTCAAGAATTGAAAAGCGCCTCATAATTTTCCAGACTCACGCACCCTCTTGATGGGGATATACCCGTAAGTGCGCGTGCGAATTCAGCTAAACTGAATTGTCCTTTGGGACGATTCCTTCCCACTTGAGCCTCGCTCTTGCGCGGGGCTTTTTTATTCGCTTGCAGGGCAGTGGCATGAATGCCCGAACCGGGCATGACGAGTGAAGCCGACAGAATCCCCTGGCTTCGATATCCCAATCCACCTCCGAACCCCGACCACCTGATGTGCTATGTTTTGATCCGCACGGCGCGGTCGTAAGTCGCCGAAGGTGGCTACATGAAACGGCGCGAGTTCATGACGCTTCTCGGCGGCGCGGCTGCTGCGTGGCCGCTCGCCGCGCGTGCGCAGCAGCCGAAGATGCCGACCATCGGGTTCTTAGGCGCGAACACGGCTTCGGCCCAGAGCCAATGGACTGCCGCTTTCGTGCAGCGGCTGCGCGAACTCGGCTGGATCGAGGGTCGCACCGTCGCGATCGAGTATCGCTGGGCGGAGGGACGCAGCGAGCGCTTCGCCGAGATCGCGGCCGAGTTCGTCCGGCTCAAGGTCGATGTCATTGTCACGGCGGGAAACGCAGCAGCCATCGCGGCCAAGCAGGCGACGTCGGTCATCCCGATCGTCTTCGCGGTGGCGGGGGACCCGGTTGGCACCGGCCTCGTCGCAAGTCTGGCGCGACCGGGCGGCAACGTCACCGGCCTGTCGATCCAGCAGACCGATCTTGCTGGCAAGCGACTCGAACTCTTGCGCGAGGTTGTTCCCGGTCTCCGCCGGTTGGCGATCATGGCCAATGTCGGCAATCCCGAACTCGGTGCTGGAAATGCGCGAGGTTCAAGCAACGGCCCGCACGCTCGGCCTCGAAGTCGTCGACACTCGAAATCCGGCGCGCCGAAGATATCGCGCCCGCCTTCGAGGCGCTCAAGGGCCGTGCGGACGCGCTTTATGTCTGTGGCGACCCGCTCGTAAACACCAACCGGATTCGCATCAACACCTTGGCGCTCGGCGCGCGATTGCCGACGATGTACCAGTTTCGGGAGTTCGTCGAAGCGGGAGGTCTGATGTCCTATGGAGCCAAACATCCCGGACCTGTTCCGTCGCGCCGCCGAGTATGTGGATAAGATTCTGCGTGGCGCGAAGCCTGGCGACCTGCCGGTCGAGCAGCCGACCAAGTTCGATCTCGTCATCAACCTGACGACCGCGAAGGCGCTTGGTCTCAAGATCCCGCGAAGCGTTCCTGCTGCGCGCCGATGAGGTGATCGAATAATCGCGGCGTGAGGCGGGTTTTATCGAAGCCGACTAATCGTGCTGTGACTGACGACGTTGTAGGTTCGTCCGATCTCGGTCAGCGGCGCCCGTACCTCACGCGGGCCGGCCTGGTGGTTACAGCGAAGGCCGCGAACGCGGGTTCGCCGCTCGATCGGGCTTGCAGTGGGGTGTGTTCCGAAACCCCCTCCCGATCGCTTCCAAAAAAAATAAATCAAAACAACAAGGGGAATTCGGTAGCAAGACCCAGACCGTGCTGCCGTCTGCAGACACCGCCGTGCTGTTCTGGGCGTTGCTCGCCTCCGGTCAGATCAACATGCGAAAGGTCGATGGTTGGAAGACGCTCGCCACAAAGCCCATCGATCAGCCGATTGACCTCGCAGCCTGAAACGATATCTTCATGTCACCGGAGATCGCGTCACCAAATTTCCAACACAACTCGCGACGGCACCGGTTGCACCACCAATATGTGCAAATCTAGCTTTTCGGCACACACACTTCGTTACCGCCCCACCGCCTCCATTTGTACAGTCCGACATCGAATTAGCGGGCCGACCGCGCGCGGGGCTTCCTATGAATGGATGAAGCATTTCCAGTTTGTTTCGGCTAGCCTGGTGAGCCTGGAGAAGCTGCCCGGATGAGCCACGCCATGACGCCGACCGACGAAGTGCTTCTGCCTCTTGTCGATCGCATCTATGAATCCATCGAGCGTCCGGAGCTTTGGCCGGAGACCATTTACGCGATAGGCACGCTGATCGGCGGACGTCGTGATTTCTGGGATGCAGGCCAGATCGCCCGCCCCCCGAACCCCTTTGAGGCGGGCTGCCACGGAACTTTCTTCCTTTCGCGCGCGGACTTGCTGGTTCTCGATGAATACGCGCAGGAATTCGGCGGACTCATCGTTCGATTTCTCAAAATCGTTTTCCTGAGCACCCTCTGGTCGCAGAAGGACGTCGGAGCTCGCGAGGCGATCGGCCTGCGAATAACGAAGCGCTATCTGCAAACGTTCGAGCCCCTGTTAGCGAATCCGGCGTCACCGGCATCGAGATCCGGGGGTCGCAATTTCATCGCGGCGCTGTGGGAAGATGGCCGGATGTTCAGCGCTGACAATCTACGCTCCATGCGCCTGCTTGCACCGCATCTCGATCGTGCTCTGCACCTGCAGATGCGCTTGGAGGCAACCAATCTTCGTGCCGACATGATATCGGGCGCTCTCGATTGCCTTGCGCTTGGGGTCGTCCTGGTCGATCGCTCCGGGCTGCCGCTATGGCACAATCGGCGAGCTCGAGAGATCATGGACAGTTCAAATGCCCTGCGACTCTCGTCCGCCGGCCTTATTGGGCGAAACCCGTCGGACACCCGGTCAGTGCGCAAGCTGATCAAGGAAGCGGTATCCGTTGGCACGCAAGGTCTATTGGCCATCGACCGCGGCGTCGATCTGAGACCTCTTTTGCTAATCGCAATTCCGCTGAAGCCGGTTGGCACCGCGGACGCCCTCTACATCGACAATCAGACCGCGTGCGGCGTCGCCTTCCTTAGCGATCCGGATCGCATCGATACCCCTACCATTAAGTCTCTGCGGCAAGCTTTCAGCCTGACCCATCGGGAGGCGCAAATGGCAATAGCCATCGCGCGCGGTCACGGTCTGAAGGTGGCCGCCGAGACGATGGGGGTCGCTCCGACTACAGCGCGAACCCAGCTTCAGCAAGCCTTCGCCAAGACCGGCACGAACCATCAAGCAGAGCTCGCGGCTCTCGTCCACAGGATGCTGATGCCTCTCCGACACGACTGACACGCCCCGCGGCCCGGCAGGGCCGACAATCGTGGCGATGGTCTGCGCTTATCACCGAATTTTTGTTTTGCGGCATCATTCGATCGGATGAGGGCGAGCCTCAGCCATTCGAGCATGTTGCATTGCGTTCTTTCGGAGAGGGAGGGAAGCCATGATTTTCGAACTGTTCTACGTCACTATTGCCGCAGCCTTCATTGTTCTCGTCGCCCTGGGGCACGCGCTCCTATTCAGCGCGATCTATAGGTGCTTGCGCGACGATTGGGACATCGGCGGACGCTCCAATCGGGAACCTCCGCTTCCGCGTGGGGCTTTGCCGGTGTCGCGAAGGTGGTTGTCGGAAAACGAAAACTCCGGTGACGTGCCTGGTCTTGTCCCGTTGCCGAACCCGTCGACAGCAAATCGCTGATCCCGACGGCCGCTCACTCTCTAATTGTGACGGGAACGCCGGGTGCCCTCTCTGATTATTGACGACACTTATCAGCGGGAATGCTGAGGAGACTTGCGATGGCTGAGGCACTCGCTGGACCTAACGGTCGCACCACCGTTGCGGCGGCCGGCTTATGCATGCAGCTCGCACTCGGTGCGATTTATGGCTGGAGCGTATTTCTGATCCCGCTTCAGGACCAGTTCCACGCGGCAAGAAGCGAAGTGAATCTTACCTTTACGATCACGCTTGCGGTGCTCGGCATAACCGCGGGTTTTGGCGGAAGCCTTCAACGCCGGATCGGCCCCCGTGCAACCGCAACTATTGCGGGATTTCTCTACGGAAGCGGGATCTTACTTTCTGGACTGGCTCCCAATCTGACCATGCTCTACTTCACCCACGGCGTGTTGGGAGGCATTGGTCTTGGGCTCGGCTACATCGTCCCGCTCGCCGTCTTGATCGGTTGGTTTCCCGACCGGCGCGGCTTTATCACCGGTCTGGCGGTCACCGGGTTCGGGCTCGGCGCATTCATAACAGGTCCGCTTGCGACATTTCTCATCAACTCGGTCGGTGTTCAAACGACCTTGGTGACGCTCGGTGCGGCCTATTTCGCGATCGTGGTGGGCGCGGCGCAATTCCTCCGGCCCGCCCCGAGCAACTTTGTGCCGCCAGGATGGACTCCGCCTGCGCAACAGGCGCTACCGATCGGCTCGAACTTCAGCCTGGCGGAGGCGCTCCGCACGCCACATTGGTATCTTCTGTGGTCGATGTTGGCACTCAATGTGACTGCGGGTGCAGCCTTGATCTCCGTCGCTGCTCCACTCGCCCAAGAGCTCACAGGAGTCGGTGCCGTTCTTGGGGCTTTGTTGGTCTCGGTGATTTCGCTGTTCAATGGCATTGGCCGGCTCTTTTGGGGGACGCTATCGGATCGATTCGGCCGTGCACGCACCGTTTTGATTATCTTCTTTCTGCAGATACCCGCCTTTGCACTGATGTCCGAAGTGCACAATTTTGCTATGTTGCTCTTTCCAGTTGCCATCATTGCCCTTTGTTATGGAGGCGGATTCGGAACCATGCCTGCCTTCACCACCGATGTGTTCGGGCCAAAGCATTCCGGAACAATCTACGGTGCGATGCTTACGGCATGGAGCGCGGGAGCGATCGTTGGACCACTTTTTATTGCAGCGGTTCCGTATCACTCAGCCCTGCCCTTGATCGCCGGTCTGCTGTCATTTGCTGCAGCACTTACAGTGTTATTCCCAGCGGACAGCCGGATCGGCAGTCGTCGTTTCGCGCCTGGTGTTTCCTGAGGGTAGCGCCCGCGGTGAATGAGGTAGCAATGGAACTGCATCAGGTTCGATACTTTCTGGCGCTGTGCGAAGAGAAAAGCTTCACCCGCGCGGCCAAACGCTGCAGTGTGTCGCAGCCCTCCCTAAGTAACGCAATCAAGAGGCTGGAGCAGGAACTCGGTGGGCCATTGTTCCACCGAGGCTCGTCGAACTGCAGCTTGTCCGAACTTGGACAAGCGGTGCGGCCCTATCTTGTGAAACTAGAGCAATGCTCCCGTGATGCTTGCAGTCAAGCGGTGCGCTTTTTTGCAAATGGCACAGCCGACACGCAATTGTCGCGATTGGAAGGTCATCCGTGAACGCATTGCTACCAACGCTCTCGATACCCTGCTCGTAGACCAGCCAGCCGAGCATCTCGGCCGAGCCGTAGGCGCTGTCGCCCAGGAGGCGAGCGGGATACAGATCGAAGCGCGCCATCGCGCGTTCGATCATGCGTTTTGCCGCCAGGACCTCGGCCTGCCGGATCGCGGTCGTCGCTTCGACATCAACGATGATCCCGTTGTCGGCGTCGATGAGGTAATTGGTGGAATAGGCGAAGAACGATTGCACGATATCGACCGCACTGGCTGGTGGCTCTTGCTCGCGTTCACAATCATCGGCGTCTTTGTACTGATCTACTGGGCATGCCAGCGGGGCACACTCGGCCAAAACCGGTTCGGACCGGACCCGATGCCAGCGGGGTGAACCGGACTCGGCCTGACCGAGCGCGCCAGGTCGCTTATGGCCCTGAATGTCGGTTCGTGGCGGCGCTGCCGACATGCCAGCTCGGAATGCTGCTGTGCAAATTGACCGTTCAACCCCGTTCCACTGGCCGTAATTTCCTGGTTTGATCGTCCTCCCTGCAAGCTGATGTTGTCGTGGGTCTGAGCCTTTGGCGAGGCAATGCGACGGCGCGATTTCATCAGGTGATTTCTGGGTCCGCGGTCGCGTGGCCGCTTGCGGCGCGCGCGCAGCAGCCGGCGATGCCGGTGATCGGATTCCTTTCCCTGGGATCGCGCGAAGCGGATGCTGGCCGCATGAACGCCCTCCGGCGGGGTCTCGCGGAAATCGGCTATGTTGAGGGACAAAACGTGGCGATCGAATATCGCGGGGCGCAATACCAATTCGATCGCCTTCCGGCGCTGGCAGTCGACCTCGTTAGCCGCCAGGTCTCCGTGATCGTCGTGGTTAGTGCCCCAGGAGCGCTTGCTGCCAAGGCGGCGACCAACACGATTCCGATCGTGTTCTCCATCGGCGCTGACCCGGTGCAGCTTGGCTTGGTGACGAGCCTCAATCGACCAGACGGCAATATCACAGGCGTATACAACCTAAATACCGCAGTCATGGGAAAACGACTGGAGCTGTTGCACGAATCAGTGCCCACAGCGCGCGTGATCGGCTACCTCGCCAATCCGAAAAGCGCGGTTACAACGCCCGTCGAAACGAAAGAACTGCATGAGGCAGCGCGTGCTTTGGGCGTGGAGCTTCGTGTCCTGAATGCCGCTAACGAAAGCGAGATCGATGCTGCCTTCGCGACTTTAGCAAAAGAACACTCCGTGCCCCTTGTGGTGAGTTCCGACAATTTGTTCACGGACCGGCCCGTTCGACTTGTCGCGCTCGCGGCGCGTCATGCCATTCCCGCGATTTATCCGTACCGCTACGTTCGCTGCTGCGGGCGGCCTGATGAGCTACGGCTCCGACCTTGCTGATGCCTATCGGCAGGTCGGCATCTACGCAGGGAGAATTCTCAAAGGTGCCAAACCGACTGATCTGCCGGTTCACCAGGCGGTGAAGGTCGAGTTGGTCATCAACCTCAAAACTGCCAAGGCGCTGGGCATCACCTTCCCGCTTCCGCTGCTCGGCCGCGCCGACGAGGTGATCGAATGAAGATGCGGTTTGCTGCGGTGCATGAGTCCGTTCGTGATGCTGTGGACGGCTCCTCCACCGGCGCGTGAGCGCCATGGATGTGGGTGCTGGTTAGAGCTCCCACGAATCAGAGGAGCCAGATATGCAGTCAATCACAACAATCGGTCTCGACATCGCCAAGTCGGTGTTTCAGGTGCATGGCGTTGATGCTGGTGGCCAAGTGGTCGACGGTCTTCACGGCGCGGATCATCATCGACATCCCTCTGCGCGGAGCGCTCATGAGGTCGGAAAGTGAACAGAACTTGCAAAACTCTTGCAAAACTTTCCGCACAATTCGAGCTAAGTCTTGGAGCGGGCGAAGGGAATCGAACCCTCGTATGCAGCTTGGGAAGCTGCCGTTCTACCATTGAACTACGCCCGCGCGCTTGCAGCATAGCACGTGGTGCGCAGCGCGGAAAAGGATACGGATCGCGCTCCCGCGCCGCGCGGCGCTGGGCCCGCGCACCGCGCGGCTCCCTCGCGGTGCGGGCCGCCTGCTGCTAGGCTGCGGCGGTACAAAAAAATCCCGGGAGGACCGCCACGATGACACTGCCCCGCCTTCCCCGCCGCCGGTTTCTGCGGCTCGCCGCGGGCGCAGCCGCGTTGCCGGCCGTGCCGCGCTTGGCCATCTCGCCAGCGGCCGCGCAAGCGGCCCCGGCCGGCGCGCAGGGCTATCCGGCCAAACCGGTGCGCTTCATGGTTGGCTTTCCGGCCGGCAACGCGCCCGACATCATCGCGCGGCTCGTCGGCCAGGCGCTGTCGGAGCGGCTCGGTCAGCAGTTCGTCATCGAGAACCGCCCGGGCGCCGCCAGCAACATCGCGACCGAAGCGGCGCTGAGCGCGCCCGCCGACGGCTACACCGTGCTCATGATCGTGCTGACCAACGTGCTCAACGCCGCGCTCTACACCAACCTGAAATTCAATTTCATGCGCGACATCGCGCCGGTCGCGGGCATTGCCGACGCGCCTTATCTGTTCGTGGTCAATCCGTCGGTGCCGGCCAAGACCATCCCCGAGTTCGTCGCCTACGCCAAGGCCAATCCGGGCAGGATCAACTATGCCTCCGGCGGCAACGGCTCCTCGTCCCATGTCTTCGGCGAGCTGTTCAAGAAGACGGCCGGCGTCGACCTTGTGCACGTGCCGTACCGCTCGAGCTTCATGCCCGATCTGCTCTCCGGTCAGGTGCAGATGACGATCAACCCGATACCGCAGTCGATGGAGTATGCCCGGACCGGCAAGCTGCGCGCGCTGGCGGTGACCACCGCGCAGCGCCTGCCCGCGCTGCCGGACGTCCCGACCGTGAGCGAATCCGTGCCGGGCTACGTGGCGACCGGCTGGTATGGCCTGTGCGTGCCCCGAAACACGCCGGCCGAGATCGTGGGCAAGCTCAACGCGGCGATGAACGCGGGCCTCGCCGACGCCAAGGTGATAGAGCGGCTCGCCACGCTCGGCGTCGCGCCGCTGGTGATGACGCCCGCGCAATTCGCGCAATTCGTCACCGGCGAGTCCGACAAATGGACGCCGGTGATCAAGTCCGCCGGCATCACGGCGGAGTGATCCCGCAAGATAGCGCGCGCGCAGAGTGGGCCGGGGAAAGGCCAAGGCCGGGCGCGCCGGGCGCAGCGGGCGCATTGCGCCGCCGGCGCAATGGCGCAACACGCGTCGCTATGCCCTATGAAACCGGCCTGTACCGGTAGCGTATCGATCCGTACAGTTCGAAGCGGCGCATCGGCCGAAGACGCGGCATGTCAGATCGTGCGATACGATCATCGCGCGACGCAATCGAGGAGCGGACCATGCTCGGCAAACGGGATGTAGACGCGCAACTCTCGCAGTCGCTCGGGCTGTCGATGAAGGAGATCGAACCGGTCCTGGCGGCCGGCGGCGATGCCGCCGAACGAAAGTTCATGGAGTGCTGCTGGTGCCTGTGGAAGGCCGACGGCGTCGAATTAGTGGAGCCGTTCATCGAAGCAGCCTTCAACCGCCTGCCGGCGAAATCGCGCGCCGTGCTTTTTCAGCGGATGCTGACCATCGTGTATGTCGCGCAGGACACCGAGATCAGGAGCCCGGCCCCATCGTGAGGCCGGCATCCGCTGATCGGGCTTTTGTCCTTGCATAAGCCGGAAATCCCCTCGCGCCGGGGAACGCACGTCCGAACGGCACGGGCCGCCATGTCATAGGCGGTCCGCTCCGCGCGCGAACGCTGCGACGACGCGACGACGCCCGCGACGACACGCGACAACGGCCGCGACAACGGCCGCGTCTGCCCCTAGCATGCGGCGCCAACTCAACGAGGGGATAACCGTGATCGCCTGGCTCCGCACCATCGTCGACGATCCGCGCACCGAGCGCGTGATCATGACGCTCATCATCGTCAATGCCGTCATCCTGGGGCTCGAGACCAGCAAGACGGTGATGGCATCGTACGGCCGGCTCCTGGAGGTTCTCGACCACATCATCCTCGCGGTGTTCGTGATCGAGATCGCCGCGCGCATCGTCGTGCACCGCTGGGCGTTCTTCCGCGATCCCTGGAGCGTGTTCGACTTCCTGGTGATCGGCATCGCGCTGGTGCCGGCGACCGAGACCTTCTCGGTACTGCGCGCGCTGCGCATCCTGCGCGTGCTGCGCCTGATCACCGCCGTGCCCACCCTCAAGCGCGTGGTCGCCGGGTTGATCGCCTCGTTGCCCGGCATGGGCTCGATCGTGCTCCTCATCGGGCTCATCTACTACGTCTTCGCCGTGATGGCGAACAAGCTGTTCGGCGACGACAACCCGAACCTGTTCGGCACGCTCGGCGACGCGCTCTGGACCCTGTTCACGGTGATGACGCTGGAAGGCTGGACCAACGACGTCGCCAAGCCGGTGATGGAGAAGCATCCCCATGCCTGGCTGTTTTTCGTCATCTTCATCGTGGTGACCACGTTCATGGTGCTCAACCTTTTCATCGGCGTGGTGGTCAACGCCATGCAGGCGGAAGCGACCAAGGCGGACGCCGCCGAGCGCGAGGCCGAACGCGAGATGATCCAGGAGGAGGCCGCGCCGATCCTCGCCGAGGTCAAGCACCTGCGCGCCGAAGTCGCCGCGCTGCATGCGGCGATCGCCGCACGCTCGGCGAAGGCGTGACATCGGAATAAGAGTCGTGCCGGTCAACCCAGCGAGCGGTCAAACCCGGAAATGCTTCGACAGCTTGAGGCCCTGCGCCTGGTAGTTCGAGCCGATGCCCATCCCGTAGAGCGTCGTCGGCCGCGCCAGCATGTGCTCGTAGACCAGGCGGCCGACGATCTGCCCGTGCTCCAGGATGAACGGCACTTCGCGCGAGCGCACTTCGAGCACGGCGCGCGCGCCTCGCCCGCCGGCGCCCTCGTAGCCGAAGCCCGGATCGAAGAAGCCGGCATAGTGCACGCGGAACTCGCCAACCAGCGGATCGAACGGCACCATCTCGGCGGCGTAGTCGGGCGGCACCTGCACGGCTTCCTTGGAGGCGAGGATGTAGAACTCGTCGGGATCGAGGATAAGGCTGCGGTCCGCGCGCGCGTGCATCGGCTCCCAGAAATCGGCCACGTCGTAGCGCCCGCGCCGCTCTACATCGATCAGGCCGGTGTGGCGCTTGGCGCGGTAGCCGACGATGCCCTCGGTGATGCCGGACAGGTCCACGCCGACCGCGATGCCCTCCCCCACGTCCGCCTCGCGGTCGTCGACCAGCCGTTCGCGTGCGTGCAGATCGCGCAAGGCGGGAGCATCGAGCAGCGCGTTGCCGTGGCGGAACCGGATTTGCGACAGGCGCGAGCCTTCGCGCACCAGCACCGGGAAGGTCTTGGGGCTGATCTCGGCGTAGAGCGGACCGTGATAGCCGGCCTTGATGCGGTCGAAGCCGCGGGTCTTGTCCGCGATCACGCGCGTGAACACGTCGAGCCGCCCGGTCGAGCTTTTCGGATTGGCAGCGGCGGCGATCGCCTCCGGCAGCGCGAGGCTCTCGATCAGCGGCACGATGTAGACGCAGCCAGTCTCGAGCACGGCGCCGTCGCCGAGCGCGATCTCGTGCAGCTTCAATTCCTCGATGCGCTCGGCCACCGTGGTGCGCGGGCCGGGCAGGAAGCTCGCGCGCACCCGGTAGGCCACGTCGCCGAGCCGCAGGTCGAGGCTCGCCGGCTGGATCTGGTCGGGCACGAACTCCTGCGCGTGCAGGATCGCGCCGGCCTCTGCCAGCGCCGCGATCATGTGGTCGGGCAGGATGCCTTTCCGGTCCGGGTCGAAGGCAAGCGGCACGTGGGCACGGTCCCTTCTTTTCGCATCCCGAGACGGCCGCCGCCGAGCTTGCGCAGCCTGCGCAGACTTGCCTGCGTGGGCGCCCTCGAGATGAGGGTAAGCGTTAGCCGACGGCCGTCTTGACGGAAAGACACCGGCCGCGTATCACCACATTTATCCCGTGGTGATTTGAGCCGGCCGGCTTGCAAGCCACGTAAAATAAATTGCTAAAAGGTCGGGGACGCGTTGGACCCGGCGGATGCACATCCCGGCCGGGTTTTTTGTTGGGCAAAGGAGACCAAGATGGCTGCGTCCGCGAAGCGAAAGTACCGCCCGGAGACGGAGCTCGTGCATGCCGGTATTTTGCGCTCGCCGTTCGGCGAGAATTCGGAGGCTCTGTTCCTCACCCAGAGCTACGTCTACGAGAACGCCCTGAGCGCCGAGCGGCGCTTCAAGGGCGAAGAGGCGGGCTTCATCTATTCGCGCTACGGCAATCCGACCGTCGCCATGTTCGAGGCGCGCATGTGCGCACTCGAAGGCGCGGAGGCCGCGCGCGCGACCGCGACCGGGATGGCGGCGGTCACCGCCGCGCTGATGGGACAGTTGCGCGCGGGCGACCACGTGGTCGCCGCCAAGGCCCTGTTCGGCTCCTGCCGCTACGTGGTCGAGGATTACCTGCCGCGCTACGGCATCGCCTCGACGCTGGTCGACGGCACCGACCTGGCGCAATGGAAGGCGGCGGTGCGCCCGAACACCAAGATCCTTCTTTCTCGAGAGCCCGACCAATCCGACGCTCGAAGTGATCGACATCGCGGCGGTCGCCAAGATCGCGCACGACGCCGGCGCGACGCTGGTGGTCGACAACGTGTTCTCGACGCCGCTGTTCCAGCGCCCGCTCGAGCTCGGCGCGGACTGCGTGGTCTATTCGGCGACCAAGCATATCGACGGCCAGGGACGCTGCCTTGGCGGCGTCATCCTCGGCTCGGAGAAATTCATCCAGGACAACATCCACCAGCTCATCCGGCAGACCGGCCCGTCGCTGTCGCCGTTCAATGCCTGGGTGCTGCTCAAAGGCCTGGAGACGCTGGCGGTGCGCGTGCAGCACCAGACCGACACCGCCGCGCTGGTATCGGTCGCGCTCGCCGCCCACCCCAAGATCACGCGGCTGATCTATCCCGGGCGGCCCGACCATCCGCAGGCGGAGGTCGTGCAGCGCCAGATGAAGGCCGGCTCCACCCTGGTCGCCTTCGAGATCGAAGGCGGCAAGGCCGCCGCCTTCCGCTTCCAGGACGCGCTCCAGCTCGTGCGCATCAGCAACAATCTCGGCGACGCCAAGAGCCTGATCACGCATCCGGCGACCACGACCCACCAGCGGCTCACGCCGGCGGCGCGCGCCGAGCTCGGCATCAGCGACGGGCTGGTGCGGCTCTCATGCGGGCTCGAGCATCCCGACGACCTGGTGGAGGATCTGGTCACCGCGCTGAAGGCGGCTTGACCACCGCGCTTCTAGCGCGCGCCGCGCGGCGCGGTCGCCGTCGTCAGCGGACGCGTGGATGCTTCCGCGATCGCCGCCGCCAGCCATTTGGCGAGGCAGGCGTAGCTCCAGTCGTTCATGTGCAGCCCGTCGGGCGACAGCACCGTCTCGAATGGCAGGCGGTCGGCCTCGACCCACTGGCGCATGAGGTCGAAGCGGTTGAACAGGCACACGTGCTCGGCCTTGGCCGCGGTCGCGATCAGCGACACCATGCCCTCGGCGTTCGGCTTGGCGATCACCTTGGGCGCGTATTGCGGGTCGATCAGGACGATGTCGGCGCCGATCGCCTTCAGGCGCGCCAGGCCTTCATGCAGGAGCGAGGCATGTGGAAGCACGGCCTTGTCGCGTAGCACCGAATTGGTGCCGACCTGCCACAGGATCAGATCCGGCCGTTCCGCGATCACGTCGCTGTCGAGGCGCGCGAGCATGTCCGCGGCATCGTTGCCGCCGACGCCGCGATTGAGCACCGTGATCTGATTGTCCGGGAACCAGCGCGCGAGTTCTTCCGCCAGCCGGCTGGGATACGACGCCGACGGCTTGCTCGCGCCCGCGCCTTCGGTCGACGAGGATCCGAACGCAACGATCTTGACCGGCCGTCCGTCGGCCAGACGCTCCGCGACACGCGAGAGCGGCTGGGCGAACCGGACGCGCTCTGCCGAGACCACGCAGGCCGGAGGCTGCGGCCGGGCTGAATGCGCCGCGGGCACCGACAATGCCGCCGAGGCCGTGCCAGGCCCTTCCGCCTGCGCCGGCGCGAGCGCAAGAAAAACACCGGCCGCGGCACCAGAGAACACGGCCGCGTACCGCACAAGGCTGTTGGAGCTCATTGAAGTGCGCTTCGTCCCTGCCAGAAATTTATTTTTACCTGTCGACGGGCTGCTTTACGAGTCTCTTTCAGGCTCGGCTGCCGGTTGGAGCGCCGGCATGGATAATAAGCAACACCGAGCCTCGCCGAAACCGGATATCACCGAATCCGGCTTTGCCGCAAATTTCCACGCCGGCGGCGGATCGCGCGCCGCGGGCAGGCCCGGGCCGCGCCCCAATGACGGCGACAAACTACTGATCCAGAACAACAAATTGCCAGAAACCGGCGTCATCTTTCGTCCGGCGACGGCGCCGGGTAAGTTTCCGCGCGTTCTTCGCACGCGCGAGAATCACATCATCGCAGTCGCAGCAGGATTTGCCGCAATGCGGTAGAAGGTTCGTCATGGACGCCGTCAAGACAGGCTATCGCACCGTCACCCGCCAGATCGAGGTCAAGGTCGCCCCGCGCTTCCTGCCCGACCGCTCGTCGCCCGAGAACGGATATTTCTTCTGGGCCTACACCATCACGCTCACCAATCTCGGGCGCGAGACCGTGCAGCTCAAGACCCGGCACTGGCGCATCACCGACGCCTCCGGACGGCTTCAGGAAGTGCGCGGCGCGGGCGTGGTCGGCGAGGAGCCCGTGCTCAAGCCGGGCGGGAATTACGAATACACCAGCGGCGTGCCGCTGCCGACGCCGTCCGGATTCATGGTGGGCACCTACGGCATGGTGACGGCCACGGGCGAGGAGTTCGACATCGACATCCCCGCCTTCTCGCTCGACACCCCGCAGCAGGGCCGGACGATCAACTGACGCCGCCGGCCGCACCGGCAGGGCAGTTCATCGGGGCACCACGGCCCCGACATCCGGCAGGCATCCGGCAAAACGGTCGAGCGCGCCGCGCGGCAGGATCGCCACCACCGCGCCGTCGGCCGCAAACTCCTGCAGCGCCGCAACCCGGGCCTCCGGCAGCGCGACACAGCCCGCGGTGCCGCGTCCCTCGGCGCGCCAGACATGGATGAAGATGCACGAGCCCGCGCGCGCGGCGCGGTCGGTCGGGTAGTCCACGACGAGCCCGCGCCGATAGAGGGAAATCTTGCGCATGTCCTCGCCGCTGACACCCGCTCCGACCACCTTGCGCGAGGTGATCGTGCTGTAGGCGGGCGAGGCCGGATCGTCCACGCACACGGTGTCGTCCTGCAGGCGCAGATAGCGCGGCAGCGTCGAGGCGGCAAAGCCGAAGCTCGCGCCGATCCGAAACACTCCCGCGGGCGCGCGCTTGTCGCCTTCGGCCTTCACCGGTTCGCCCGCGCGCGCATGGGCGCGGAACGGGAACCCCCAGCCCATGCCCGCCAGGCCTACGACCGCGGGCTCGGCGGCATGCACCGCGCGCCAGGGGTCCGCGGCCGCCGCGCGCTCGTAGAGCGAGACGGTCGCCGTCGTCGCATTCATCGACTGGCCGAGCACCAGGACAAGCCGCCGGGCGGCATCGAGCGGGGCCGGGCAGGTCTGCGCCGCGGCCGGCATCGCGGACAGCAGGAGCGCCGCCAGCGCGGGCAGAGTTCCGCGCACATACGACCACGGCATGCCGCTACTCCCCGTCTTTCACCTCGTCGGGCGCGAACGCATAGTTCGCGCTGCAGAACTCGCAGGTCACCGTGATCATCCCATTCTCCACCATGTGATCGCGGTCATCCTGCGGGAAGCTCTTGAGCATGGCAGACACGCCTCCGCGCGAGCACGAGCAGCGGGCGGCGAGCGCCCGGCTGCTAAACACGCGCACGCCCCGTTCCCGGAACAGGCGATAGAGCAGCCGCTCGGCCGAGATGTCCGGGTCGATAAGCTCGACGTCCTCGACGGTGGCCACCAGCGAACGGCCTTCGACCCAGGCATCGTCCTCCGGCAGGGCGTCGGGCGAGTAACCCTCCGGCACGTCGCCGGGATCGAGATCGGGCTGACGCGCGCGGTCAGGATTCTCTGGGCAGGAATTGCAGCAGCAGCCCGCCGGCACGCCAGCGGTGGTTCCCGCCGCCGGCGCTGGCGGAAACCTGCTCGCCGACCGCGAGCCGCACCCGGGTCGGTATCTGCTCCGAGCGCAGGAAATATTCATGCGCGGCGTGTTCGAGATCCTTGCCTTCGAGCGCCACCAGGCCCTGGTAACGGGCGGTATCCGGTCCCTGGTCGACGGTCATGGCGAGATGGCCGCGGCCCAGCAGCAGGCCGGGCTCGTCCTGCTTGCTCGCGATCGCGGCGGCGACACGCGCCTTGTCGAAGCGGGCGAGTGCGCGCACTTCGCCGGGGGTGCGGTAGTCGACCACGAGCATGCGCACCGGTCCGTCGGTCTGCGTCTGCAGAATAAAGCGGCCCTCGAACTTGAGCACCGAGCCGAGCAGCACGGTGAGCACGATGGCTTCGCCGACCAGCTTGGTGACCGGCGGGGGGTAATCGTGCTTCGCCAGGATGGCGTCGACTGCGGGGCCGAGCCGCACCACGCGGCCGCGCACGTCCAGCGCCGCGACCTCGAACGGTAGAATGCTGTCGTCGGCCGAAGTCGCCGATGGCTCACGGACGGGAATGGCGAGGTGGGGATCGGACATGGCGTAGGCACACATATAATGTCATCCGCCCGCGAAGGTACCCCATGGCCGCGCAAGGACGCCGCAGGGCGGGCGTCAGCGGCCCGCGTTCAGGCACCACGCGAGGATGCCCTTCTGGGCATGCAGGCGGTTCTCGGCCTCGTCGAATACCACCGATTGCGGACCGTCGATCACCTCGTCCGTGACCTCCTGGCCGCGATGGGCGGGCAGGCAGTGCATGAACAGCGCATCGGATTTCGCCCGCGCCATCAGCCGGGCATTGACCTGGTAGCGCTTGAGCAGATTGTGGCGGCGCTGGCCGTCCTTGTCGCCCATCGACAGCCAGGTGTCGGTGACAACGCAGCTTGCGCCCTTCACCGCCTCCTCCGGATCGTGGCCGAGCCGGATGGCAGCGCCGGAAGCCTTTACCCAATCGGCCAGTTCCTTCTTGGGTGCGAGCTCCGGCGGCGTAGCGACCTGCAGCTGAAAATCGAAGCGTTCGGCGGCATGCATCCAGGACGTCAACACGTTGTTGCAGGCCCCGCTCCAGGCGACGGTCTTGCCGCGGATCGGGCCGCGATACTCCTCGAAGGTCATCACATCCGCCATGACCTGACAGGGATGCGAACGCCGGGTGAGGCCGTTGATGACCGGCACGGTCGCGTGCCGTGCGAGCTCTTCCACCGCGCCATGGTTGAGCGCCCTGATCATGATGACATCGACGTAGCGCGAGAGCACGCGCGCGGTGTCCGCCGTGGTCTCGCCGCGGCCGAGCTGCATCTCCACGGCGGTCAGCATGACGGTCTCGCCGCCGAGTTGCTTCATGGCGACCTCGAACGAAACCCGGGTCCGTGTCGAGGGCTGCTCGAAAATCAGCGCGAGCGTCTTGCCCGCGAGCGGACGGTTGGCCGCGCCCTTGCGCCCGCGCTTGGCCTTGATGGAGCGGCTTGCGTCGATCATGCGGCGCAACTCGCCCTTCGGGATCTCGGTCAGATCGAGAAAGTGGCGGATGCCGTTCGCACTCATCCGGCCGCCTCCTGCTTGCCCGGTCTCGCCACCATTCCGGCGATGCGGCCGCAGGCGCGATCGAGCCGCCGCACCCCCTCGGCGATCTCCTCCTCGCTCACGATCAGCGGCGGCAGGAGCCGCACCACGTTGTCGCCGGCCGCGACCGCGATCAGCTTTTCGGCGCGCAACTCGTCGACCAGATCGCCGCTCGGCACCACGGCGCGCAGGCCGACGAGCAGCCCTTCGCCGCGCACCTCCGCGATGACCGACGGATAGCGGTCCTTGATCTCCGCCAGCTTCTGCTTGAGCAGCAGCCCGATGCGGCGGACGTGATCGAGGAAGCCGGGCGCCAGCATGACGTCGAGCACCGCATTGCCCGCCGTCATGGCGAGCGGATTGCCGCCGAAGGTCGAGCCGTGCGTGCCCGTCGTCATGCCCTTGGCGGCCTCGCTGGTGGCGAGGCAGGCGCCGACCGGAAAGCCTCCGCCCAGCGCCTTGGCGAGCGCCATGATGTCGGGGACGACCCCGGTGTGCTGATAGGCGAACAGATCGCCGGTGCGGCCCAAGCCGGTCTGCACCTCGTCGAACACCAGCAGCAGCCCGTGCTGGTCGCAGAGCGCGCGCAGCGCGCGCAGGAACTCCGGCGGCACGACCCGCACGCCGCCCTCCCCCATCATCGGCTCGATCAGGATCGCGCCAGTCTCGGGCCCGATGGCGCGCTTCACCGCCTCGAGATCGGCGAACGGCATCTGGTCAAAGCCGTCGACGCACCGGACCGAAGCCGTCGAGGTACTTCTTTTGCCCTCCGGCCGCCAGCGTCGCGAGCGTGCGGCCGTGGAAGGCGCC
The DNA here is from genome assembly GCA_963755305.1 of uncultured Alphaproteobacteria bacterium. Taxonomy (GTDB): domain Bacteria; phylum Pseudomonadota; class Alphaproteobacteria; order Rhizobiales; family Xanthobacteraceae; genus VAZQ01. The sequence continues at coordinate 415,795 of CAVWJL010000005.1, forward strand.
CTCGAAGGTGATGATGCGGTAGCGTTCCGGCTTGCCGTCGGCCGATTGGAACTTGCGCGCCATCTTGATCGCGCATTCCATCGCCTCGGCGCCGGAATTGGCGAAGAACGCCACGTCGGCGAAGCTTGCCGCGCACAGCCGCTCCGCCAGCCGCTCGGCCTGCGGGATGCGGTAGAGGTTCGAGACATGGATCGGCGTCTTGTTCGTCAGATGTTCGGCCAGGGCCGCGACGAGATGCGGATGGTCGTGGCCGAGCGCATTCACCGCCACGCCCGACGTGAAGTCGAGATAGCGCTGGCCATCGGTCGCGATCAGCCAAACGCCCTCGCCGCGCTCGAACGCGAGGTCGACGCGTGCGTAGGTCGGCAGCAGGTGTGATGCCTGGGTGGTGCCCATCGTCGCCAATCGCCGGAAACGAAATGTGCCGCCTCTCCGGGCGGCACGGAGCGGTATTCTATTGCGGCCTACCTCGCTGTCAACATGGGCCCGGAGGCCGCTCCGGACGGCCATAAGTGTTAATGCAACACGGCGACGCAGAAAAGTGTGGACGCGCGCCATCTCTCCACTGCCGAATGTGAATGTAGAGGGCACCGACTCTTGCGCCCGACTCTCGCCATATTGTAGTTTCTCGATTGTCAACTACGACATTTCGTGCGGCGGACTGTCACTGAGTACACATCGGTAGCGGGAGTAGGCGTCGGGCCAGCGGATAGCTGCCCAGACCGGAGGAGCGATTCTGTCGGAACGTCCTCGCTGGCGATTGCCAGAGATTTATCAGGGGCTAGAGGCATGACTTGGACAGACGAGCGCGTTGAGACGCTCAAGAAGCTTTGGACCGACGGCTTGTCGGCTAGCCAGATCGCCGCCGAGCTTGGCGGCATCACGCGCAACGCGGTGATCGGGAAGGTGCACCGGCTCGGGCTTTCCGGCCGCGCCAAATCGCCGTCTTCGGCGGCGCCGCGGCCGCGCAAACCGCGACCGCATTCGCAGATGCTGCGCGTGTCGCGGCCCGCGATGCGCGGCAACACGGCGCTCGCGCATGCCTACGAGCTTGAGGTCGAGGCGGAACCGGAACTGGTGGACAACGTCATCCCGCTGGGCCAACGCCGCACGTTGCTCGAGCTCACCGAGGAGACCTGCCGCTGGCCGATCGGCGATCCGGGCTCGCCGGAGTTCTTCTTCTGCGGCGGCCAGGCCATTCCCAGCCTGCCCTACTGCACGCACCACTCGCGGGTGGCCTATCAGCCGGCGAACGTACGCCGCGACCGGCGGCCGTTTCGGGGGTAAGGGGCGTGTTCACATAACCGGCCCGCTGCTCGACGAACGCCGAAAGCAAGTATCGGGTTACCGGAATCCAGCCCGATAATATGCGGCTAACCCGTCGATCTCGGCAGCCGTCAGCCTCGCGGCGATGACCCGCATTCGTCCATAGACGTCGTTGCGCCGCTCGCCCGAGGCATACATCTTCAATTGCAGGGCAATATATTCCTGCACCTGCTCGGCAAGAATTGGCGTCTCGATCGGGCCGCCCGAGCCGGGCCGATGGCACGACGAGCACGGCGGGATGTTGCGGCCGGGATCGCCGATCTCAACGAGGCGTACGATGGCCGCGGAAGGGTCCGCGAGCGTCGCGGGATTTGGATTGCGCGTCGGCTGAGCGGCATAATAAGCGGCAACATCGGCCAATGTCGGTTCATCGAGGGCTTTGGCGACGTCGGACATCTGTGGATGCGTCCGGCTCCCGGACCGGAAGTCGTTGAGCTGCTTGTAGATGGCTGCGCCCGATTGACCCGCGAGATGCGGAAATTGCGGCCCGACCGACACGCCTTGCTCGCCATGGCAAGCAACACAGACCTCCTGAACCTTGGCGCGGCCGCGCTCAGGTCTGGCGTCGGCCAGAATTTGCAGCACGCCCGGCGTCCAGACCACTTGTGAAACCGGGGTCGGCGGCGTGCGATCGGAAATCTGCTGGCGCGCGGGCGAGCCGGGCAGGATGCCAAGCGCCCGGCAGATTGCGGTGAATGCGTCGATTCCGTCGCTGCGTCCCTGGACGACGGGAATGATCAGGACTCCCAGAAGCACACCGGCCAGCGCAATGCACAAGGCGGCCACGCTCGCCCAGATGCGCCACGGCCGATCGAGAGCATGAGGTTCGGGTGATTGCGCCATTCTGCGCTCCTAGTGCATCCGATGCACCATTGCGGACGGCGAAGGATCAATGACGAACTGTGCGATGGGGTAGCCGTAGGCCAGCAGCATCAGTGCGAGGACCAGCACGTTCCAGAATCCAAATCCGTTGAGGGCGGCGGGGATGCGGTGCGGCGGATGCACGGCGAGCGCGTACAGGGGCCGCGCCAAGGCAGGTTTTGCGCTCCGATGCAGAACCGCAAGGTTGTAAACGAACAGCAGCGCCGATGCGAGCAACACCAGGCCGCCGACAAACGAGACGATGACCCACGGTCCCCAGCCGGCGATGATCGGATCCGCGTAGTTGAAATTGGCGACGCGCCGCCATTGGCCCTGCAGGCCGAGCCAGTGCCACGGCAGCGTCATGACCATCATCCCGGCGAACCACAGCCAGAGCTGAAGCCGCAGCGGCGCCAACGATGCGTACTCCCGGCCGGTCAGCCGCGGCCATATCTCGTAGGCAATCGCGAAGTACATGATCACGACGGAGCCGCCGAAGATCAGGTGGAAGTGCGCCGTGACCCACGCGGTATTGTGCACCATCGCGTTCATGCCGTAGCCCATATTGATGAGACCGCCGAACCCGCCGAAGCCCAGCATGACAAAGCCGAGCCCGGTCGCCAGCACAGCCGGCCGCTCCCAGGGCAACGCGCCGATCCAGCCGAAAACGCCCCGGCCGCCGCGCAGGCGCCCGGCGATTTCCAGCGATGCGGTAATCGTGAAGATCGTCAGCAGCGTCGGCACCGAGACGAAGGCCGTCAGCAAGACTTGGATGAACTTCCAGCTGTTGCCGTGCTGGGGATCCATCATCAGATGGTGCATTCCAACCGGCAGGCTGAACACCAGGAACAGAATGAAGGTCAGCCGTCCCATGGTGTCGCTGTAGAGGCGGCCGCCGGCTGCGCGCGGCACGATCGTGTAGAATGCGATGTAAGCCGGGATCAGCCAGAAATAGACGATGGCGTGCAGCGTCCACGAAAACAGCGCGCGGGCGAGCCCCGCATCGATGGTCTGCACCAGGCCGAGCGACGCCGGGATCACCTGAAACAATAGCTCGGCCGCAACGCCGACGGTGGTCCAAAGCCACATCACCGCGTTAGCCACCGTGGCGAACATCGCGAGCGGCACGGGCCGACCGGGATTTTCGCGCTTCCAGCCGCGCATCGCGACGAGCATGAGAACGCACCAGACCCACGACCCCACCACGACGAGTACGAGCCCGATATAGAAGAAGGGGCTCGCCGTGAGTGGCGGATAGAACGTGAAGAGCACCGACGCCCGGCCCTGAAGGATCGTGACCAGCACCATCACGACGCCAACGATCGCCATCCAGAAGGCCGCCCATGCCCAGGGTTTGCCGGGGAGCGGACGATTGAGCGAAGTCACCGCAACGAAATAGCCGAAGCCCATGATGAAGAATGTCGTCAGCACATAGGCCATCGAAACGCCGTGCGCCGTGACCGACATGAAATATTGTCCGGGCGTGCCGACCTGGGCGCCCAAGGGGCTGCGCACCCACATCTGCCAGGTGCCGAGCACGGAGGCGACGAGAAATGCCGCGAACGCCACCCAGAAATGCGCAAGGCAAAGCCGCTCAACGTGGCGCACAGGAAACCCTCCCGTCCTGGCCGGGCTTGAACTGATCGTCCGGTAAGACTTGAACGGTGGCCCACATCTCGCTGTGGCCGAGGCCACAATACTCGTGACACGGCATCAGGAGGTCGCCGCCACGGGTGAACTCCGTGTGCACCTGCGCGACATAGCCCGGCACCACCATGCGTGTTCACATTGGTCCCGGTGATCAGCAGTCCGTGAATCACGTCGGGCGTCGCAAAGCGCAGCGTGACCGGGCGCCCGCGGGGGACCGCGATGCAACGCGGAACGAACATGAACTGCGTGGTGATAACGCGCACCGTCACCCGGCCGTCCGGCGTAACGGTGGTTCCCAGATTGTGCTCGGCGAACTCACCGGACAAGTGCAGCGTCTTGGGGTCGATGCGCTCGACGTTACTAGGCGGGTTGATGTCTCTGGTCAACGCCGTGAAAACGATCATGCTGAGCGTTGCCGCGATCAGTACGCCGACGCCGAACGCCCACAGCAATTCAGTGCCGAGAATTCGCCGTTCGTGGGCCTCGATCGGTTGATCGGTCATGGCGCTATCCCACGGCGCCGCGCGGCAGGAATACGAGCAGGTAGATCGCCAGATAGCCGATCACCAGGAGAGCCACCGCGGCGCCGGCCAGAACACCGGCGCCAAGCGGCACGGTTCGCATCGCGTCCGCAAGCGCCGCTTCATCGATTTGATCGTCTTCAGCCGGACGATCGGTGACGGAAGATCGATCGACAGGTGACATTCGGTCGCCCCAAACCAACTGCCATTTGCGCGGAACGGTGAAGGCTGCCGGAAGCAGGATCGTAACGCTTGCGGTTGGTCGCCGGAAGGGGGCGTCGAGGCAACGGCCGACGTCCGCTCTTACCGAAATTTGTGACTACCGGCCGGCCGGACTACGCCGTCTTGGCGAACTGGTCGTCCAGCGCGTAGCCGGCGCCGCGAACGGTGCGGATCGGGTCGTTCTCGTGCCCGCGGTTGAGCGCCTTGCGCAGCCGGCCGACGTGGACGTCGACGGTGCGCTCGTCGATGTAGATGTCCGAGCCCCACACCCCGTCGAGCAATTGCTCGCGCGAGAACACCCGGCCGGGCCGTTCCATCAGGAACTCGAGCAGCCGGTATTCGGTCGGACCAAGCTCGATTGCGCGGCCGGCGCGCGAGACGCGCTTCTTTTCCCGGTCGACCTCGATCTCGCCGAAGCTCAGCACGTCGGCGACGCGGTGCGGCGACGAGCGGCGCAGCAGCGCATGCACCCGGGCGGTGAGCTCGGGGACGGAGAACGGCTTGACGATATAGTCGTCGGCGCCGGTGGCGAGCCCGCGGATGCGCTCGCTCTCCTCGCCGCGCGCGGTCAGCATGATGATGGGCAGTTGCCGGGTCTCGGGGCGCGAGCGCAGCCGCCGGCAGAGCTCGATGCCGGAGACCCCCGGCAGCATCCAGTCCAGAATCACGAGGTCGGGCGACCGCTTCCCGCAGCCGCAGATCCGCCTCATCGCCGCGCGCGACCGTCTCGACCTCGTAGCCCTCGGCTTCGAGATTGTAGCGCAGCAGCAGCGTCAACGCCTCCTCGTCCTCCACGATCAGAATGCGTGACTTCATTCGGCCTCCTCAGTTGCCGGACACGAGCGCGGCGATGGTCGTGGTATCACCCTTCGGCCGCTGATCCGCGATCTCGCGGCCCTCGATCATATAGTGGACGGTCTCGGCGATGTTGGTGGCGTGGTCACCCATGCGCTCGATGTTCTTAGCGCAGAACATGAGATGGATGCAGAAGGTGATGTTGCGCGGGTCCTCCATCATGTAGGTGAGCAGCTCGCGGAACAGCGACGTGCAGATGGCATCGACCTCCTCGTCGCCCTTCCAGACCGCGAGCGCCTTTTGCAGGTCGTGGCTGCCGTAGCTGTCGAGCACCTCCTTGAGCTGGCGCAGCACGAGCGAGCCCATGTGCTCGACCCCGCGCATGAGCTTCTGCGGATGGAAGTCGCCGGTCAGCATGGCGCGCTTGCCGATGTTCTTGGCGAGGTCGCCGATGCGCTCGAGGTCGTTGGCGACCCGCAGCGCCCCGACGATTTCGCGCAGGTCGATCGCCATGGGCTGGCGGCGGGCGATGGTGAGCACGGCCTTTTCTTCGATCTCGCGCTGCAGGTTGTCGACGGCGAGGTCGCTCTCGATCACGCGGCGGGCGCGATCGAGGTCGCTCCTGGCCAGCGCGGCGATCGAGTTCGGAGATCTGTTTCTCGGCAAGGCCGCCCATCTCCGCGACCATGCGGGTGAGCTCCTGCAGATCGATGTCGAAGGCCTTGGCGGTGTGTTCGTTCATCATTGGCAAATCATCCTTGGCGCACTCCGGCGCACGCGGCGGGCTCAGCCGAAGCGACCGGTGATATAGTCCTGCGTGCGCCGGTCGCCAGGCGCGGTGAACATCTTGCTCGTGGTGTCGAACTCGATCAGCTCGCCGAGATACATGAAGGCGGTGAAGTCGGAGACGCGGGCCGCCTGCTGCATGTTGTGGGTCACGATCACGATGGTGTAGTCGGCCTTGAGCTCGTCGATCAGCTCCTCGATCTTGGCGGTCGAGATCGGGTCGAGCGCCGAGCACGGCTCGTCGAGCAGGATCACCTCCGGCTTGACCGAGACGGTGCGCGCGATGCACAGCCGCTGCTGCTGGCCGCCCGACAGGCTCAGGCCGTTGGCGGCGAGCTTGTCCTTCACCTCGTCCCACAGCGCTGCGCGCCGCAGCGCCGTCTCGACGCGCCCGTCCAGCTCGGACTTGGGCAGCTTCTCGTACAGGCGGATGCCGAACGCGATGTTCTCGTAGATCGACATCGGGAACGGCGTCGGCTTCTGGAATACCATGCCGATGCGCGCACGCAGCAGGTTGATGTCGTGCTTCGGCGACAGAATGTCCTCGCCGTCGAGCAGGACTTCGCCTTCGGCGCGCTGGTTGGGATAGAGATCGTACATGCGGTTGAGGACGCGCAGCAAAGTCGACTTCCCGCAGCCCGACGGCCCGATGAAGGCGGTGACCATGTTCTCGTACAGCGGCAGGCTGATGTCCTTGAGCGCTCTGCTGTCGCCGTAATAGAAGTTCAGGTTGCGGATCGATCACCCGCGGTCGAGGTTGGCGGCATCGACGGGCGCCTGGGCGACGTGCTGCGGGGCGGCGACGGTCGCGACATTCATGACTGTTTTCTCTCTGCGGACAAGGCCCGCGCGGCGATGCTGAGCGCGAGGACGGTTAGCGTGATGATGAGAGCGCCGGTCCAGGCGAGCTTCTGCCAGTCCTGGTAGGGGCTCAGGGCGAACTGGAAGATGACGGCCGGCAGGCTCGCCATCGGGGCGTTGAGATTGGTGCTCCAGAACTGGTTGTTGAGCGCGGTGAACAGCAGGGGCGCGGTCTCGCCGCTGATGCGGGCCACCGCGAGCAGAACGCCGGTTATCATCCCGGCCCGAGCGGCGCGATAGGCGATCCGCCGGATCATCACCGAGCGCGGCAGGCCGATCGAGGCCGCCGCCTCGCGCAGCGAGTTCGGCACCAGGATCAGCATGTCCTCGGTGGTGCGCACGACCACCGGCACCACGATCACGGCGAGCGCGACCGCGCCGGCAAGGCCGGAGAAATGGCCCAGCGGCGCGACCATCACTTCATAGATGAAGAGACCGATGACGATCGACGGGGCGCTGAGCAATATGTCGTTGATGAACCGCACCACCGAGGTCAGCCGGTCGTAGCGGCCGTATTCGGCCATATAGGTGCCGGCCAGCATGCCGATCGGTGTGCCGATCACGACCGCCAGCCCGGTCATGATCAGGCTGCCGATGATCGGATTGAGCAATCCGCCGTCCGATCCGGGCGGCGGCGTCATCTCGGTGAAGACCTTGAGCGAGAGGCCGCCGAATCCCTGCCAGAGCAGTTCGCCCAGGATGATCACCAGCCAGCCCAGCCCGACCAGCGTGGCCGCCAGGGAGAGGCTCTTGGCGATTGCGTTGCGGCGGCGGCGCGCGGCATAAAGCTTGTTCATGGTGCTATCCGATCCGCCGCTCGATGCGCGCGAGCAGGTAGCGCGCGATCGCGAGCACGATGAACGTGATGATGAAGAGGATGAGGCCGAGCGCGATCAGCGCGGACGTATAGAGGTCGCCGACCGCCTCGGTGAACTCGTTGGCGATGCTGGCCGAGATGGTGGTGCCCGGCGCCAGCAGCGAGGCGTGGATCTTGTGCGCATTGCCGATGACGAACGTCACCGCCATGGTCTCGCCGAGCGCGCGCCCGAGCCCGAGCATCACGCCGCCGATCACGCCGACCCGCGTATAGGGCAGTACCACATGGCGCACCACCTCCCAGGTGGTGCAGCCCAGGCCGTAGGCCGCTTCCTTGAGCACCGGCGGCACCGCATCGAACACGTCGCGCGAGATCGAGGTGATGAACGGCAGCACCATGATCGCAAGGATGAGGCTCGCGGTCAGGATGCCGATGCCGTAGGGCGGCCCGGCGAACAGCGGCGCGATCACCGGGCACGTTGCCCAGGGTGTTGATGAGGAACGGCTGCAGCGTGCCTTGCAGGAACGGCGCGAACACGAACAGGCCCCAGATGCCGTAGATGATGCTGGGAATGCCGGCGAGCAGCTCGATGGCGATGCCGATCGGACGCCGCAGCCACATCGGGCACATTTCGGTCAGGAAGAACGCGATCATCAGTCCGAGCGGGACCGCGATCATCATCGCGATCAACGATGTGACCACGGTGCCGTAGATCGGCGCCAGCGCGCCGAATTTCTCGGTCACCGGGTTCCAGCTCTGGCTCACGAAGAAATCGAGCCCGAACGTCTGCAGCGCCGGGAGCGACCCGGCAATGAGCGACACGATCACGCCGCCCAGGAGGACGAGGACGCCGATCGCCGCCGCCCGCGTGAGGCCATGAAAGATCGCGTCCCCCTGACGCAATCGGGCAAGCACTTTCGAACGCGACTCGGCTTCTCCAGCCGCGAGTGCGCCAGTATGCAAGGCTACGTCGACCACGGATCGCCTCCGCCCGGACTGCATCGGCGGCTTCCCCCTGATGGTGTCTCAGGGAACCGAGTCAAACGATGACCGGGCTGCCGCACAAGCTGTCTTTTGGCAAATGAACAAGGAAAAGGCGCCCGCGGGCGCCTTTTCCCGTGCGCGTTTCGATCAATGAGCGGCCGCGAAGACCGGCTTGCCGCTCGCGTCCTTCACCTCGCTCGCCCACGTCTTCTTGACGCTTGCGACGACGTTCGCCGGCATCGGGATGTAGTCGAGGTCTTCGGCCATCTTGGCGCCCTTCTCATAGGCCCAGGAGAAGAACTTGAGCGCTGCGGCCGAGGCGGCCGGATCCTGCGGCTTCTTGTACATGAGGATCCAGGTCGCCGCCGTCATCGGCCAGGATTGCGCACCCGGCTGGTTCGCCAGGATGACGCCATAACCGGGCTGCGAACTCCAGTCGGCATTGGCTGCGGCGGCTTGGAACGATACCGACGTCGGATCGACCGTCTTGCCGTCCTTGTTGATCATCTTGGTGTGGGTCAGCTTGTTCTGCTTGGCGTAGGCATATTCGACATAGCCGATCGAGCCCTTGGTCTGGGCGACGTTGTTGGCGACGCCTTCGTTGCCTTTGGCGCCGATGCCGACCGGCCATTCGACCGAGGTGTTGAAGCCGACCTTGGACTTCCAGTCCGGGGCTGACTTCGGCGAGGTAGTAGGCGAAGTTGTAGGTCGTGCCCGACCCGTCGGAGCGGTGCACGACGACGATCGCCTGCGACGGCAGCTTGGCGCTCGGGTTGAGCTTCTTGATCGCGGCGTCGTCCCAGTTCTTGATCTCGCCGAGGAAAATCCTGGCGAGCGTGGGACCGTCGATCACGATCTCACCCGGCTTGATGCCTTCGACATTGATGACCGGCACGATGCCGCCCATGACCATCGGGAACTGGATGAGCCCGTCCTTGTCGAGCTGCTCGCCCTTGAGCGGCGCGTCGCTGGCGCCGAACGTCACGGTCTTGTTCTGGATCTGCTTGATGCCGCCGCCGGAACCGATCGACTGGTAGTTCAGCCCGATGCCGGTCTCCTTCTTGTAGGCATCCGCCCATTTGGCGTAGATCGGGTAGGGAAATGTCGCCCCGGCGCCGGAGATATCCAGTGCGATCGCGGGCGAAAGGCCGGCAACGGCGATGACGCCGGCGGCCATCAGAGTTCGGAAATGTCTCAAGGCTCTCTCCTGTTGTGGCGGACGAAATTCGAGCCGCACGCAGGCCATGGCCCGCGCTTGCGCGTTCGCGTCCTTGGTTGCTGATTTGGCGTTAGAGGTACTGAAGCGCCGGGGGACTGAGCGGCGGTCGACCTGCCGTCACGTTCCTCGGTCGCGAGAACCCTTAAGCGTCTCATGTCATCGTTCTATGATCCGTCGATGACAGTTAGATGACAGTATAAGCGACTGAAATAACGTCGCTTTCCAAACGAACGGCCGATTGCAAGGGGCCCGCCGCCGTTCCCCTGGAAAATTTTTACCCCGCGCGATATTTCCCTGCCGCGTCGTGCGGCATGGGTGTCATCGCCCGCCAGGCCTCAAGCCTTGGCGGGGGCGGCGAGCGGCAGATGCGCGGTGAACGTCGCCCCTTGTCCGAGCACGCTTTCGATCGTCAGCCGGCCGCCATGGCGGTTGAGGATGTGCTTGACCAGCGCCAGGCCGAGCCCGGTCCCGCCCTGCGGCGCGGCTTTGCACCACGTCGACCCGGTAGAAGCGCTCGGTCAGCCGCGGCAGATGCTCGGGCGCGATCCCCGGGCCCTGGTCGCGCACCGACACCCGCGCTTCGCGCTCTCCGTTCGGCCCCTCCCCGGCTTCGAGCGCGATATCGACCCGCTTGCCGGAGGCGGCGTATTTCAGCGCGTTCTCGACCAGGTTCTCGAACACGCGCAGCAGTTCATCGCGGTCGCCCAGAACCATGAGTGCGCCGGCCGGGCCGTCACCTTGACCTCGACGCCGCGGTCGCGGGCGAGCATCTGCAGGCCGTCGACCACCTGGCGGACGATCGCGACCAGATCGACCTGCCGGTCCGGACGCAGATGCGCGTTGAGCTCGATGCGCGACAGCGAGAGCAGATCGTCGATCAGGCGCGCCATGCGAGTCGGCCTGCGCCTGCATGATGCCGAGGAATCGTTCGCGCGCGGCGGTGTCGTCGCGCGCCGGGCCCTGCAACGTCTCGATGAAGCCCGACAGCGCCGCGAGCGGCGTGCGCAGCTCGTGACTGGCATTGGCGACGAAGTCGGCGCGCATCTCCTCGACGCGCCGCAACGGCGTGAGATCGCGGAACGCCATCAGCATGATGCCGGCCGGACGGCCGGCGTCCGCCGGCAGCGGGATCACCGCCACTTCGTACCAGCGGTCGGCCGGCACGCGCTCGAAGAACTCCACGCGCTGGGTCGTGCCGCTCGCCCGCACGCGGCGGATGGCGTCCAGGATTTCCGGGTTGCGCAGACCGAGCGACACCGGCTCGCCGCGCCGCAGCGCCGGCGCCATCACGGCCGCCTGGGCGTTGAAGGCGACCACGTCGCCCTCGCCTTCGAGCGCCACGACCGGGTCGGGCAGACCCGGCCAGCAGTCGCCTCGAGCAGCGGATCGTCGGCGCGCGGCGCGCCTTGCGTGTCGGCGGAGAACGCTGCCTGGACGGCTTCGCCGCCGCCCGCCGCGATCACGGCGGCGGCCGCGACGGCGACAAAGCCCGCGAGCGCCGGCAGCGCGGCCAGTGCGCCGGCAAGCCAGAGCAGCGCGAACACCGCGGCGGCGGCGAGAAGCATCAGGCGCGCCCGCTTGAGCCGGCTGCCCCAGTCTCCGGAGCGCGAAGCCTCGCCGCTATCGTGGGTCACCGTCATCAAGTCTACCGCGACAGGGAGTTCGGCCGCCCGCCTCGATCGACGGCATCAATGCGGCTTGCTCTCCTGTTCACACGTCTGGCTCGCGCTGACCACGGTCGGCGCGATCGATGGGAGCGGCGCCGCCGGCGGCAGCGCGGCTGCCGTGCAACGCGAGCGCGAAGTTCGCGGCCGCCGAGGATCAGGAGCGAGAGCGCGAACGGGACAGATGTAGTAGAGCAGCCGGAACAGCAGCAGTCCCGCCAGCAGGTCCTCCTTGTCGAACTGCCACAGCGCGACCAGCATGGCGGCGTCGAACACCCCGAGCCCGCCGGGCGCGTGGCTGGCGAATCCGAGCAGCGTCGCCGACACGAAGATCACCGCCAAGCGTGACGAAGCCGATATTGGGCTCGGCCGGCACCAGCATGTACATCGCCAGCGCGCAGAAGCCGAGATCGACGATGCCGATGCCGATCTGCAGCAGCGTGAGCGGGCCGCCCGGCAGCGTCACGCTGCCAGCCGTCGCGGCCGACCGACGCGCGGATGGCGCCACACCCAGATCGACATAGAGCGCAAGCACGAGCAGGATCAGCATCGCGCCGATGCGGTTGAGCCAGGCCGGCATCTGGTCGATCGCGCTGGCGGCTTCCGGCGCATAGGCGATGCCGAGCCCGAGCACGGTGGCATTGCCGAGCCAGAAGGTCAGCCCGGCGATAAAGCAGATCTTCGCGACCTCGATGGCGCTGACAGCCCCCAGGCCGAATAGATGCGATAGCGCACCGCGCCGCCGGTAAACACGCTCGCGCCCGACATTGTGGCCGACCGAATAGCTGGTGAAGCCGGCAAGCGCGGCGATTCGGTAGGGCACTTCGCTGCGCCCGATCGTGCGCAGCGCGAACAGGTCATAGAAGGTCAGCGTGACGTAGCCGCCGGCGACGCACAGCGCGGCCAGTCCGAATGTTGCGCCAATCGGTCGCCACCAGCGCCGCGACGACTTCCTTGACCTCGATGGTGCGCAGGATGCGGTAGAGCACCACCAGCGGCGATCGCGATGATGGCGACGCTCAGCACCAGACCGATGCGGTGCCAGCCGAGCTTGCGGTCGCAGAATTGCGCGGTGGCGCTCAGGGCCTGCGCCACCCTCGACTCGCCACCGGTTGCTCTTTGTTCCATCGCTCGATCCGTTACGCGATCCCGTCGCGAGATCTCCGGTCATATCGTGGTTGCAATGGCCGGTTTCCAACTTTTGGGGGCAGCAGCCCGGCGTGGCAGGCAACGCGCTTCGAGTTCGATGGCCGGCAACGACTAGCAAAACTCCCAGCACGACGCGAGAGCGCCATGGCTCCGGGCGGGCAAACCGCTGGTGGGAAATCGCCGCACGGCCATCTGCCGGTCGGCCCGGCGATCTGATAGCCTCGGCGGCCTGCAACGCTCGCCAACCCGGTAAAGCGCGGTCATCTCGCAATGCAAGGAACCGCGCACGCCCACGCCAGGAGGATGCCATGACCCAGGACCCGGCCGACCATGCGCTCGCTCGCCGCACCGTTCTCAAGGGCGCCGGGCTCGGGCTCGGGGCGGGGCTGGTGTCGGGCGTGACCGCCCAGGCGGCCGGCCCCGCGGAGGCTGCGGCCGCCGATGCGCCGGTCTGGAGCGCCGAATACTGGGCCCACAAGGGCGAGGTGAAGCTCAACCTCTGGCGCAAGCGCGTGGGCGCACCCAGGGCCGGCGAGCCGCCGCTGCCGGTTCTTTTTCTGGTGCACGGCTCGTCGAATTCCTCGCGCTCGTCCAACGACCTCACGGTGCCCGGCAAGGGCGAGTACTCGCTGATGAACGTCATGGCGCGCTACGGCTATGACGTGTGGACGATGGATCACGACGGCTATGGGCGCTCCGGCAGCTCCGGCAACAATTCCGACATCGACAGCAGCGTCCTCGACCTCAAGGCCGCGATCCCGATCGTGCTCAAGGAGACCGGCCAGAGCAAGGTGCACATGTATGGGACGTCATCGGGCGCAATCCGCGCCGGCGCCTATGCGCAGGTCGAGCCCGAGCGCGTCGACCGGCTGATCATGGCCGCCTTCACCTACAAGGGCACCGGCTCGCCGGAGATCGGGCGGCGCGCCGCGCGCGCCGCGCAACTGCGCGCCAGCAACCGCCGCAAGCGCGACGCCGCCATGATCCGCTCGATCTTCACCCGCGACGGCCATGCCGGCGCCTACGATCCGGCCGTGGCGGAGGCGATCATCGCGGCGGAAATGCAGTTCGGCGATTCCGTGCCGAGCGGCACCTATCTCGACATGGCGGCGAACCTGCCGAAGGTCGATCCGCTCAAGGTGCTCTCGCCGGTGCTGATGCTGCGCGGCACCTACGACGGCAACTCGACCAACGAGGACCTGCTCGACTTCTATCGCCAGCTGCCCAACGGCGACCGCCAGTTCGTCATCCTGCCGCACACCGCCCACAGCATCGGCTACAGCCGCAACCGCCACCTGCTGTGGTACGCCATGCGCAATTTCCTGGCCGCCCCGGCGGCGATCCCGTCGAGCTGAGCGCGGCCAAGTCCGCCGTTCCCGTTGCGCCGCGAGGGCCGATGCAACCGCCTGGGCTGGAATTCCTGTGCACGCTCACCGCCGACGTCGGCGAACTGGTGTCGTGCGGCCCGGCGCCGCTCGGCGAGCGGCGGGTGGTCGCCATCACCGGCGGCAGCTTCGAGGGACCGGCGCTGCGCGGCGAGGTTCTGCCCGGCGGCGCCGACTGGCAGATCGCGCGCGGCGACGGCGTGCTCGAGCTCGACGCCCGCTACGCGCTCAAGGAGGCGCGCGGCGGCTTCGTCCAGGTCATCAGCCAGGGCTACCGGCACGGCCCGCCCGAGGTCATGGCGCGGCTCGCGCGCGGCGAGGACGTCGATCCGGCGAGCTACTTCTTCCGCACCGTCATGCGCTTCGAGACCGGCGCAGGCGAACTCGCCTGGCTCAACAAGACCATTGCCATTGCGCACGCCCGGCGCAAGGCGCGCCGGGTCGAGATCGAGGCATGGCGGCTGTTGTGAGCGGGCGGCTGCCCGACGGCGTGAAAGCCCTGCGGCAGATTGCGCCGGCGTAAACGCCGGACGCTTGCAGGCAAGGCGCGGCCGTGCGGATAGGATGCAAGCCATGAAACCCGAAGGAGCCGGATCATGTTCACCAGATTAAGCGCCGCGGCCCTCTTGTCCGCCCTCGCCGGCCTGTGGTCGCCGACGTCCGCGCAGGCTCCCGCGCTCGAGAAGCCGGCCATCACGCTCGCGGTCGGCGGCAAGACCCTGGTCGCGTTCCTGCCGCTGACCATCGCCGAGCGGCTCGGGCTGTTCGAGAAGGAAGGGCTCAAGGTCGAGATCGCCGATTTCCAGGGCGGCTCGCGCGCGCTGCAATCGCTGGTCGGCGGCAGCGCCGACGTGGTGTGCGGCTCCTACGAGCACACCATCCTCACGCGCGCCAAGGGCGTCGGCCTCAAGACCGTCGCGCTGCAGAACTTCTCGCTCGGCACCGTGATCGCGCTGGCGAAGGACAAGGCCAAATCCTACCGCTCGCCCAAGGACCTCGCGGGCTACAAGCTCGGCGTCACCTCGCCCGGCGCGGCGTCCGCCATCGCGATCGCCATCCTGCTCGCCAAGGACGGTCTCACCCTCGACAAGGTGTCGATCATCGGCACCGGCACCGGGGCGAGCGCGATCGCCGCGATGAAATCCGGCCAGATCGACGGCATCTCGAATTTCGATCCCGCGATCCTGCTGCTCCAGCGCGACGACGTGATCGTGCCGATCGTGGACACGCGCACCCGCAAGGGGCTGGACGAGCTCTACGGCGGGCCGATCGCCGGCTCCTCGTTCTACATGAACGACGACTTCATCAAGAAGAACCCGCGCACGGTGCAGGCCTTCGTCAGCGCCATCGTGAAGGCGCTGCACTGGATCGAGAAGGCCTCGGTCGAGGACATCGTCAAGACGGTCCCGCCGGAGTACTACGCCGGCGGCGGGCGCGAGACCTACGCCAAGATGATCGAGCTCAACCGCGGCGCCTTCACCACCGACGGGCGGGTCGAACTGAAATGGGCGGAGAACACCTTCCGCGTGCTGTCGGAGCACCAGGAGGTGCTCAAGAACGTCAAGATGGACCTCGCCGACACGTTCGACAATTCGTTTGCCGAGAAGGCGAACGCGGGCAAGCGCTGACCCGGCGGTCAGCGCAGCTCCCCCGGCGCGAAGAACGCGCGCAGCGCGGCGTAGGTTTCCTCCGGCGCCTCTTCCGAGAGGTAGTGCCCACACGGCAGCGCCTGCGCGCCGCGGATGTCGCTCGCGTATTGTTTCCACACGTCGGCCGGCTGGTGATTGCGCCCGACCGCTCCCGTTGCTCCCGATAGAATGAGAGTCGGACAGGCGATCTTTTTGCCGGCCGTGAAGTCCGCGGTGTCCATCGCGAGGTCGACCGTGGCGGTGGCGCGATAGTCCTCGCACATCGCATGCACGGTCGCCGGGTTGCGGAAGCAGCGCTTATAGTCCTCCAGCGCCTCCTTGCCGAAGAAGCTCAGGCCCTGCGCGGTCTTGGCGAGCTTCTTCGCGATGAAGAAATCCGGGTCCGCGCTCATCAGCCGCTCCGGCAGGTCGTAGGGCTGGATCATGAAGAACCAGTGATAGGAGGCGGTCGCCCAAGCCTGCGTCACGTGGTTGAACAGGTGGTGCTGCGGGATGATGTCGAGGATCGCCGCGCGCGCGACCGTGTCGGGGTGGTCGAGGCACATGCGGTGGAGCACGCGCGCGCCGCGGTCGTGGCCGGCGGCGTAGAAGCGCGCAAAGCCGAGCGCCGCCATGACCTCGACCTGGTCCAGCGCCATGGCGCGGAACGAGTAGCCGGAATGGTCGGCCCCGCCCGGCGGCTTCTCGGAATCGCCGTAGCCGCGCAGGTCCGTCGCCACCACGGTGAACTCCTGCGCGAGGCGTGGCGCGAACTTGTGCCAGGACAGATGCGTGAACGGATTGCCGTGCATGAGCAGCAAGGGCGGCCCCTTGCCGCCATGCACGGCGACGATGCGCGCGCCGCAGGTCTTGATCTCGCTGCGGGTGAACCCTTCGAACATGGCCCCTCGACGTTTTCATTGGCGAGAGCGGCCGCAGGGAAAGCCGTTCGGCGCGTACCAAATGTGTTTTCGCCGGCACACGATATAGAAGGATTCCGCCGCCTGCACTGGCCTGCGCGGTGCACTTGGACCGCGGCCGAATTCGCCCTCTCTCCTATCGGGGAGAGGGCAAGTGCAGTTTGGCCTGCCCGAACAACGACAGAACATAATCCTCATGCCATAATATAGTCATATTTCGGGAATAAAGGCACAGGCATCCCGGTCCACGATATGAGGGTCGTTTCATGAGCGTCAGGAAGCGAGGAACGGGACGCGGTGGCCGGACAGGGTGCAAGGCGCCAATGTTCGGCGGCCCAAGCCGCGCAGTGCAACCTTTGTTCACCGCCCTTGGGTCAGCGCATGCACCTGATTTTCCATGCTGTTTTTGCTTTGAAGATTAGGTCCGTTGCGGCTCGTTCCAACTAGGCGGAGCGCCTGGTTCCAACTTTTGGCCCTGTTGTGTTCCGCTTCTGGGCATCAAACCTCCCGGAGCATACGCTACCGCGCGAGCAGATGATTGCGAAACTTGCCGCCTGAAATCCCGATGCTGTCCAAAAGAGCCAGCCCGGTACGTGCCGCGCTCGATCTATGAAGTTGCCCGTGACATGGCACGCCAGATCGCAAGCTCCTGGGATGGGCGCATCGCGCGACGGCTGCGCAAAAGGATCGAGATGCTGTTCGCGCACCTCAAACGCATTCTCAAGCTCGATCGTCTCCGACCACGGGGACCGAATGGTGCGCACGATGAGTTCCTCCTCGCAGCAACCGCCCAAAACCTCCGAAAAATGGCGAAGCTGATACCCAGTGTCAGCCTGAGAGCAGACCAGCTCCAACTATTGACCGCGCCCGCAAGACGTCGCGCCTAATGCGCACCCACTCACCTCATCCTCGTTAGAAGCGAGTGCATTCGCCAGATCTATGGCTGCAGATCCAATTTTGCGTCTTTGATCACCTTGCCCCGCTTGTCATGCTCGGCACGTACGAGATCAGCTTTTGTCCGAAGCCGCAGATGATAAGGCGAGACTGTGCCCAATCTGATGAGTTGGGATGTCCGCGTTTGGCGCGAATGCGACCTCTCACCGCCCGGCAGCAAATCGTCGCTTTCGGATGCGAAGCGGACATGTAACCGGTTAGCTGAGGCAACCATATCGACGCGATTGACCCTGGCCGTGCGAAAACGTTTTGGTGGGGGCAACAACTGACGAGACCCGGCTCAAGCACACCAAGACGAGCTCAGTTAGCATATTTGTGCGGTTTGGGGGCTGGATCAATTCCCACCACTTGCCCTTGGCCGCTGTGAGCGATCTGGTGGTGGTGAAGATGGGCGTGGCGAAGCCCAGCCCTCATGCCTGGATCGCCACCAAGAGCGGCTTGACGCCGATGATGTTCATGGCGCGCGTGAGATTGTAGGCGAGCACATGCAGGGCCATCTCGGTCGCGACCTTGGGCAGGCGCTTCATCAGAAAGTGGGTTGCTCCCATCCGCATCTTGAGCGTGCCGAAGGGATGCTCGGCCGTCTCGCGGCGCACGCGCATCGCCTGCGGGTTCGCATCGAGACGCTCCTGCACTGCTTCGAGCAGGTGCTCGTGCTCCCATCGCGTGATGCGTCGCTCCGGTCCTGTCGTGCAACGAGCCTTGAGCGGGCAACGTGGGCATGCCGTCGTCCAATAGCGGCGTAGCGTCTTGCCGTCTTCCTCGTTCGTGTACCGATAGGTCAGCGTCTCGCCCGCCGGGCAGCGGTATACATCCTGCGCAGATTGATAGACGAAGTCTTGCTTGCCGAAACGGCCATCCGATTTCGCGCCCGATGTCATCGGCTTCGGCAGCGTCACCGTGATGTCAGCTTGCGCGCAGGCCAAAATCTCGAGGCTGTTGAATTAGCCACGGTCGGCGACGACATCGAGACGGTCAGTGCCAAGAACAGCCTTCGCCTGCGACGCGACCTTGGCAAGTTGTGAACGATCCGAGCCGGTATTCGTGACCTCATGGGTGACGATCAGATGATGTTCCGTATCCACGGCCACCTGCACGTTGTAGCCAACGACGCCCGAGCCGCGCCCGCTCGTCGCCATCGAACGTGAATTGGGGTCGGTCAAGGAAATCTGCTGATCAGGCGAAGCCAGCATCGCCCTCTCGATCGCTTTCAAGCGCTCCATCTCGCTCGCGAGCTTGGCAAGCTTGTCCTTGAGGTGCGCCGTCTTCGCCGCAAGCGCTTCCGATGGCTCCTGCAGGTCGGCCGTGTCGAGCTGGCTCAGATAGCGCGCCACGCTCTCCTCAATCTGCGCCAGCCGGCGCTCCATCTTCGCCCGCGTGAAGTTCTTGTCGCGGTTGTTGACCGCTTTGAACTTGCTGCCGTCAATCGCCACGCTCGCCTTCGTCAGCAGACCGATCTCTCGGCACAGCGCCACAAACTGTGCGCACACCTTGCGGATCGCAGGCCCGTTATCCTTGCGGAAATCCGCAATCGTCTTGTGATCAGGAACCAGTCGACCAGTGAGCCACATCACCTCAACGTTGCGGCCGGCCTCACGCTCAAGCCGCCGGCTCGACTGAACCCGGTTGAGATATCCGTAGATGTAGAGCTTCAGCAGCACCGACGGATGGTACGACGGCCGGCCGGTGACCTCGGGATCAACCCCGTCAAACCTCAGATCGGCCAGATCGAGCTCATCGACAAATACCTCGATCACACGAACCGGATTGTCCTCGCAAATCCAGTCTTCCAGGCATTCGGGAAACAGAGTAGCCTGATCGCGATCCGTGCCCTCAATGAAGCGTCTCATTCGATCCCTCCGCAAATCGCGCAGGAATCATACCGTGAGAATCATTTCCCTCAGCACGTTTTCACACAACCAAGACCCGAACCCGACATGGGTGAGGGGTGCACGAATTGACCGTCTATCCCTATTCCACTGCCTGGGACGTTGTGAAATGATCACTTTAAACTAATAAAGTTGCCGTGAGCTTGGAGGCTGCAATGCGACGGCGCGATTTTGTTAACGGAATCGCCAGCTCCGCAATCTTCTGGCCCCTTTCAGCACAGGCGCAGGGTTCACTTGGTCAGCGATTGATCGGCTTCTTGGATGGTAAGAGCCAGCCAGCTGGACAAGCGCTTACAAACAACTTTCTGCTGGGATTGCGAGAACTGGGATACGACGACGGCCGGAACATCAATATTCTATATCGCTTCGCTGACGGTCACGATGAGCGATTACCTTCTTTAGCAAACGAACTGGTCCAGCTTAAGCCGTCCCTGATCGTAGCGCCGGGCGTCAACGCCGCTGTCGCTGCAAAAGATGTGACGACGACGATTCCTATCGTCTCTTGGGCCTTGGCCGACGCTGTCCATCTCGGTCTGGTGAAAAGCTATGCCCGCCCCGGCGGCAACGTTACTGGCATAACGCCGTATGTTGATGGATTGCCTGGCAAACAAATGGAGTTCGCGCGGGAGGTTCTGCCAGGCGCACGCAAAATTGGCCTACTTGGAAATATGAACGACCCAAAGGGGCCACCTCAGAGACAGGAGCTTGAGAACATTGCGCGCTCGCTCAAAGTAGAGAGTTTCTTTTCAGATGTTACGGTTCCCGAAGACCTGCCTCGGTCAATCCGGATGCTTGCCAGTGAGCGCGTTGACATCGTAATCGTGCTACAAACAGGCATGACACTAAGTGAGCGTCGAGCCATAGGCGCTCTCATGCTAGAGAACCGGCTGCCAGCGGTCTTTGGATATCGCGAAAATGTCGTCGATGGTGGTCTCATCAGCTATGGTGTTGATCTACGTTGGTGCAGTCACCGCGTCGCTACATTTGTCCATAAGATTTTTAACGGAACCCCACCGGGCGACTTGCCGATCGAATTTCCCACAAAGCTTCAATTGGCAATAAACCTCAAGACCGCTAACGAGCTCGGTCTTACGTTGCCTGCGCCGCTTCTAATCCGCGCCGACGAGGTGATCGAATAGAATCAATTTTTTGCGTTTGCTTACAGCTGCTTCTGGCCCAGGCTGTGTGAAAAATCCCGTCGATGTTATGATTCTGCGCGTGAATTGGCGCAGCGGGAGGGATGGATGTCAGGCTTCGTGGAGGGGATTGATCGGAGCCAAAGAAGTTTGTTCCCAGCCGCACTTGAAGACTATGTGGCCGAGGACAATCTGGTTCGCGCGGTTGACGCTTTCGTTGATGGTCTTGATCTTGGCAAGCTTGGCTTTGGTCGGTTTGCGCCGCTGGAAAGAGGGCGGCCCTGCTATCACCCAGCGACGCTTCTCAAGATTTACATTTATGGCTACCTCAATCGCGTCCCATCGAGCCGTCGCCTAGAGCGCGAGTGCCAGCGCAACATCGAGCTGATCTGGCTGACGGGACACTTGGCACCGGACTTCAAGACCATTGCGGACTTCCGCAAGGACAACGGCGGGGCGATTCGTGAGGTTTGCCGTACCTTTGTGGCGCTGTGCCGCGAGCTTGATTTGCTGAGCGAGGCGAGTGTCGCCATCGATGGTTCCAAATTCAAGGCTGTCAATGCGCGCGATAAGAACTTCACCGAGGCCAAGATGAAACGGCGTCTGGAGCGGATCGAGGAGAGCATCGCGCGCTACATAGCACAACTGGAGACCGCCGACCGCCGTGGTGATGCGGTGCCAGAGGCACAGGTTGCGCGGTTCAAGGACAAAATTGTGAAACTGAACGAAGAGATCGCGCGGCTCAGTGTGATCAATGCCGAGATGATGAAGAGCAAGGACAAGCAAATCTCACTGACCGATCCTGATGCGCGTTCGATGGCAACGAGCGGCAAGGACACCGGAATCGTCGGCTACAACGTGCAAACCGCAGTCGACACCAAGAACCATATCATCGTCGCCCACGAGGTGACGAACGTCGGCACTGATCGCCATCAACTATCGAATATGGCCGAGCAGGCGCGAACCGAGATGGGCGTTGAGACGCTCGATGCTGTGGCCGATCGCGGCTATTACGCGAGCGAGGAGATCCGCGCCTGCGAGGAGGCTGGCATCGCTGTCACGCTGCCGAAGCCGATGACCTCGAACGCAAGGGCGGCAGGCCGTTTCGGCAAGCAGGACTTTGTCTATATCGCGGCCGACGATGTTTATATTTGTCCCGCGCGTGAGCGGTTGACCTATCGCTATACCAGCGAAGGCGATGGCAAGATGATGCGGCGCTACTGGACCGATGCGTGCAAGACCTGTGCGTTGAAAACAAAGTGTACGACCGGCCCCGAGCGGCGCGTCGCACGCTGGGAGCACGAAGCTGTGCTGGAGGCGGTGCAGTCGCGTCTCGATCACCATCCGGAAAAAATGACGATGCGTCGTTCGACAGCCGAACATCCCTTCGGCACCATCAAGTGCTGGATGGGATGGACGCACTTTCTTACGAAGAGACTGCCGAAAGTCTCAACCGAGATGGCACTCAATGTGCTCGCCTACAACATGAAGCGCGTGATGGCGATCATCGGCGTGGCCGGGCTGCTGGAGGCCTTGGCGGCCTGAGCAGGACACGACGCGAACAACGCCGAGCGCGCGTGCCGAAACGATCACATTTTCACACAGCCTGGGTGACCCAACTGCAACATCGGCCCATCTCAGTTGCAATAGCGAAGCCGGTTTCACCCTCTATCAAAGTGCTCATCTGAGCCGTTACGATGCCGTCTCTCGAACATGAGGGCGGACATGCGGCGGCGAGAATTTCTCGGTGTTCTGGGCGGTGTGGCGGCCGGATGGTCAGCTTCGGCGCGCGCACAACAGAGCATGCCGGTCATTGGATATGTCAGCGGCCGATCATTGGAATACGAAGAGCGATTGCTGTCGTCTTTTCGCAAAGGTCTCGAAGAAGAGGGCTATGCCGCCGGTCGAAACGTCGTGGTCCAGTACCGGTTTTCCGACGGCGACGACAGCAGGCTACCGGCGATTGCCGCCGATTTCGTCCGCCGCCAGGTGGCCGTGATCGTCGCCAGTGGGCCTTCGGCGGTGGCGGTCAAGGGCGCGACCTCGACCATCCCGATCGTGTTCAGCACCGGCGCCGACCCGGTGGGGCAAGGTCTCGTCGCCAGCCTCAGCCGGCCGGGCGGCAACGCAACCGGCGTCGCCGTCTTCACCAACGAGCTCGGACCGAAGCGGCTGGAGCTGCTTCGTGAGCTAGTGCCCAAGGCTGGGCTGATCGCCTTTGTCGCCAACCGGCACAGCACCACAACGGCCGCGCAGGTCAAGGACGTCCAAACGGCGGCAGCGGCGTTTGGACAGAAAATCTTGGTGGTGAATGCCTCCACACCGGAAGAGGTCGAACAGGCTTTCGCAAGCATCGCGCGGGAAAAGGCTGGCGCTGTATTGTATAGCGCGCACCAGTTCTACCAAATAGTCCGCGATCAGCTCGTGGCGCTCGCCGCACGGCACCGGCTACCGGCGATGTACGAATGGCGCGAGTTTGTCGAAGCGGGCGGCCTCGCCAGCTACAGCACCAGCCGCAACGACTCGTTTCGCCAAATGGGAGTTTATACCGGACAGATTCTCAAAGGTGCCAAACCCTCCGAACTGCCGGTCGTGCAGCCGACCAAGTTCGAGCTAGTGATCAACCTCAAGACCGCTAAGGCGCTTGGCCTAGTCGTACCGAATACACTTCTCGTGAGCGCCGACGAGGTGATCGAGTGAAGCATTTGTGCATGTCGTTTGCCGCGATGCATGAGTTCGTTCATGATGCTGTGGACGGCTCCTCCACCGGCGCGTGAGCGCCATGGATGTGGGTGCTGGTTAAAGCTCCCACGATTCAGAGGAGCCAGATATGCAGTCAATCACAACAATCGGTCTCGACATCGCCAAGTCGGTGTTTCAGGTGCATGGCGTTGATGCTGGTGGCCAAGTGGTCGTCCGCCGTCAGTTGAAGCGTCGCTACGTTCTGGCGTTCTGTCAGAAGCTGCCGCCCTGCCTGGTTGGTATCGAAGCGTGTGCATCCTCGCACCATTGGTCGCGTGAACTCCAGGCTCTTGGTCATACTGTACGGCTGATGCCGCCAGCCTATGTGAAGCCTTACGTCAAACGGCAAAAGAACGATATGTCCGACGCTGAGGCCATCTGCGAGGCAGTCACCCGAGCCAATATGCGGTTTGTGCCAACCAAGACGCCTGAGCATCAAAGCGGACTGATGCTTCATCGCACGCGCCATCTCTTCATCCGCCAGCAGACCGCGGTGATCAATGCGATCCGAGCTCACCTTGCCGAATTTGGTATCGTCGCACCCGTAGGACGAAGAGGTGTCGAAGAGCTGCTCCATGTTGTCGCCGACCGAAACGACAAACGGGTGCCTGAGATTGTGCGCGCATGTCTTGCCGCACTGGGCAGTCAGCTGCTCAGCCTCAAGGAGCAGATATTGGCCTTCGATCGAATGATCATGGCCTGGCACCGGTCCAATGAGACGAGTAAGCGTCTTCATTGCATTCCTGGCGTCGGCCCGTTGCTGGCCACTGCGCTGGTCGCGAGCGTCGCCGCCCCAAATGCCTTTCGATCAGGTCGCAACTTCTCGGCCTGGATCGGACTGGTCCCCAAACAGCACTCGAGCGGAGGTCGGGCCAGGCTGGGCAGTATCAGCAAACAGGGGGATCGCTATCTGCGCAGCCTGTTCGTGGCCGGCGCACTCGCCGTCATCCGCTATGCCAAGCTCCATGGTACCAAGTATCGGCCCTGGGTCGCAGCATTGCTGGCACGGCGGCCGACCAAAGTCGCTGCCATCGCGCTTGCCAACAAGCTAGCCCGAATGGCCTGGGTATTGATGGCTAGGGGCGAGCGATACAATTATCCGGCCGCGCGCGTTGGTGTCGCCATGGTTCTACATCGTGCCTGGGTTCGTGGGGACAGGCCTTCTGCTTGCGGGGCTCACTGGATTCTGCGGAATGGCGCGCCTGTTGATGCGTGCGCCTTGGAACCGGACTATCGCTCGTTCACAGGCCGTCTGAACACGGTCGGCATCTAGTCAGCCCGACACCCGGAGCCTTGATGATGATTTCATTGGTGCAAGGCGTGCTGGGGATCGCTTCCGGCACCTTGGTGGGCTTTTCGCTTGGCCTTGTGGGGGGCGGCGGTTCGATCCTCGCCGTGCCGCTGATGGTATATCTGGTCGGGGTTCCGAATGCGCATGTTGCGATCGGGACGAGTGCCGTCGCCGTCGCTGCCAACGCAGCCGTGAACCTGGCCGGCCATGCTCGCAGAGGCACGGTGAAATGGCCGTGCGCGATTGTCTTTGCCGCCGCAGGCGTTGCCGGCGCCTTTCTGGGCTCCTTTTTCGGAAAGATGATTGACGGCCAAAAGCTGTTGGCTCTCTTTGCGGTCCTGATGTTGGTGGTTGGCGCACTCATGCTTAGGGGACGCTCGGGGGAGGGCAATCAAGCGGTTCACCTGAGCCACGAAAATATGCTGGCGCTTGCCGGTCTCGGATTGGCAACTGGGACGCTTTCCGGGTTTTTCGGAATTGGCGGTGGGTTCTTGATCGTGCCGGCACTCATGCTTGCGACCGGAATGCCGATCCTCCATGCCGTGAGTTCGTCGTTGGTTGCCGTGACTGCTTTCGGTCTGACGACGGCGGGGAGCTACGCTTTCTCCGGACTTGTCGACTGGTCCCTTGCCGGCATATTCATCGCCGGAGGCGTGCTCGGTGGACTTCTCGGTGGCAGGCTTGCCGCGCGGCTCGCAGGTAAGCGCGGCGCACTCAACATCGTGTTCGCGGCGGTCATCTTCGCCGTGGCAATTTACATGTTAGTTCGCAGTCTTGCGACATAATCACTCTGCAATGGGCTTGCCGACAGAGACGAGTCTGTGGAACACAGCGCGGAAATGACGCGAGCGACCCTCATCGGTCCGATGACTATTGCAAGGTGTTAGGTTATTGTTTGAAAAATTGGTTTTGGGAGGCGCGAGTGGCATCGCGACGACAGGCATGACGATATCCGTGGTCGATTTCGCGCCATCGCAGACAGATGTGTACCAAGCGACTCTCGCTGAGCTTGACCAGAAAACTCCTCAGGTCAGCACCGAGGATGTCCGGCGGATCCTGGCTGACGGCAGCGCCATCGTGCTCGATTCCCGCAAGCGTGCGGAATATGCGGCCGGCCACATCGCCGGCGCCTGCAATGTCGCGCCAGCGCCCGGCGCGTCGCCATCGGAATACGCAGCCGCAGTCGAACGGCTGGTGCAAGGCGACAAGAGCCAGCCGCTGGTGATCTATTGCAACGGGCAGTACTGCAAGGCGGGGCGCCAGCTCAGCTCTCAGCTGGCCGAGGCTGGTTTCACCAACGTTCGGCGGTATCAGCTCGGTATCCCGGTCTGGCGGGCGCTCGGTGGGCCAGTGGAAATTGAGTTGGAAGGCATCGTTCGGATTTTCGGCGTTGACCAGACGGTAGTCTATTTCGATGCGAGGTCGGCGGAGGAGTTTGCGCAGGGTACGCTATCGGGCGCCCACAATGTGCCGGCCGATGCGGCCGCCACCGGCGGATTTGAAAAGGTCCCGCTGCCGAGAAACGATTTCAACACCCGGATCGTGATTTTCGGGCGGGACGGCGCGCAGGCCCGCAGGCTTGCCGACGCGATCGGCAAAACGCCGTTCCAGAACGTCTCGTATTTTCCGGGCACTTTCTCGCAGCTCGCAGCGGCGATCAAGGCTCAGTAGGTTTCTGTCCCTGGTCTTGCGCCCATTCCGAGGAAACGACCGATGAAACTGCCCAGTCGCATGCTCGATATATCAGCGCCGCTTGACAATGAGACGGTGCTCGATCCGCCGATCATGCGACCGAAGATTGACTACAAGACTAACAAGGAAAATGCCTGGATGCTGCTGGAGAGCTTTCCCGGCCTTCGCGCGGAGGATTTGCCGGATGGCGAGGGCTGGGCCTTTGAACTCGTGCAGTTCACCACGCACAATGGCACTCACATGGATGCGCCATATCACTTCCAATCCAAAACCATCCGCGGCGAACACATGATGACGATCGACGAGGTGCCGCTCGATTGGTTCTTCCGCCCCGGCGTGAAGCTTGACTTCCGCGCGAAACCCGATGGCCACGTCGTCACTGCGGCTGAAGTCGAGGCTGAACTTAGGCGCATCGGCCATGATCTCAAGCCTTTTGACATCGTGCTGATCAATACCCGCGCCGCAAGCTGCATGGGTACAGACGAATATCTCACCGCCGGCTGCGGCATGGGCCGCGAGGCGACGCTCTATCTCACGTCGCGCGGGGTGCGCGTTTGCGGCATTGATGCCTGGGGCTGGGATGTGCCCTTCGTGCACATGCGCAAGCGCTGGGAGGAAACGCGTGATCCCTCGATTATTTGGGAGGGCCACAAGGCCGGCCGCGAAATCCCTTATTGCCACATGGAGAAACTCTGCAACCTGGAGCAGCTCCCTCCGTTCGGATTCACCGTCGCCTGCTTCCCGCACAAAGTGAAGGGTGGCTCCGGCGGCTGGACCCGGGCGGTGGCGCTATTCGACTGACGATGGTTCAGGCTTGCCGCGAGGATAGCTTCTCGAAGTCCTTCCGCTCCAGCAGCCAAGAGACCGCAAATCCAGCCAGGAGCGCCCAGAACGGCGCCCCGATTGAGAATATCGGCACGTTGGCAACCGTCACTAGAAATGAAATGGCGGCGCCGAACGTGAACGCACCGTTGAACGAAACAACGAAGGCTCGTTCCAACACTCTCAGAAATGCAAGTCCGGCAATCGTCGTGACGAACACTTTGGGCGTGGCCAGCAGACCTGCGTAAAAACTCGTGAGAAAAGTCCGAACAGGATCGCCAGGATCGACATCATGACGCCAGCCGCGTAGTGCTTCTCCTTGGCACCGCTGCTGACCAGGAGCGCGTTGGCTGGTCCTGTGAAGCACGTAGGCACTGTTCCAAACGGTGCAGTCAATAGGCTCACAAACCCGCAGACCGCGGTGACAACATTGACTGGGGGCTTGTGTCCGGCCGCTTCGAGCACGGCAAATCCCTGTGCGTTTTGAGCTGCCAAGACGGTGATCGCCAGCGGCAGTACCAGTTCCACCATCGCTGCCCAGGAAAACGGATGTTGGGCTTCACCAAGCCCATGGACAGCTCGCCGCGGAGATCGAGGGCCCCTGAGATCGCGATTATGATCGCGCCGCAAAGCAAGGCGCCGATCGTGGGCGGCAGGAAGCGTGTGATATTTGGCTTCGCAGATAGTAGAAGAAACGCAACAGTCATCGGAGCAGCGATCAGGAACCCATCACGAATTGCAAAAATCACGTTTAATCCAAATTGCAGGAACACGCCTGCCACCATGGCCATGATGATTGGCATTGGAATTCGGCTCATGCAGGTCCGCATTAAACCGCTTAGGCCCAGAACCAGCATCAACAGACTGGTCGCGTAATACGCCCCAATGATCTGCGCGAACGTGAAATGGTCGAGGGCCTGGCCAACCAAAACTGCACCGGGCATCGTCCACAAGAACACCAGCGGCTGGCGATACACCATGCAAAAAATCAAGGAGACGACGCCGTTCAGCGTAAAGGCGCCGAACAACCAGGATGCGACGTCAGCTTCGTTTAACCGCCCCTGTTGCTGGATCGTAAGAACGATGGCAACGGGCCCGGTAATCGCGAAGAGGAAGGCAATGACTGCGTTGACGGCAGACTCGCCACGGGTCGATCTAAGCAGTTGGCGGACGTCGAAGCTGCCAGTCGGAGGTGATTCAAGATGCATTTGGATCCGTTGCCGCTAATCTTGATGAAGCCCATAGCACCTTCTGGTGTTGAGAAGTTCTTTGAGGTGCCGTGTAGCATCACCTCGTCGGTCCGGCCTTCAGAAAATCCCATCAGGGCTTTTAGCCAGCGCGAAATGCGCATACGATGAAGAGCTGGATTGGTAGTTATTCGGTCGTAAATCAATATCGTCGAAGGCAATAATGACAACAAGCGCCCAAGTACAGCCGTTCGTAATTCCCTCAACCATGCGTGCCTGGGTTCTCGACGATCCTGGACAGCTCAGGATGACGGAGAAGCCTGTTCCGCAGCCCGGATCGGCCGAGGCGCTGGTACAGATCAGCGCCATCGCCTTCTGCGACGGCGACATCCGCATCATCACCAAGGGACCGCCGGCTCTGATCCAGGGCGGGCTGCCGTTCAACAAGAACTTCACGCCGGGCCACGAATACGTGGGCACGGTGGTCAAGCTCGGGCCGGGCGTGGACGAGTTCGCGGTCGGCGACCGGGTCGCCGTCGAGGTGCATTCCGGCTGCGGGCGCTGCGAGCGATGCCGCTCCGGCATGTACACGTCATGCCTGAACTACGGCATGAACTACGGCGAGCGGAACAAGGGCCACCGCGCCAACGGTTTCACCACCGACGGCGGCTTCGCCGAATACGCGCTCAACCACATCAACACGCTGGTGCATGTCCCGGAGGGGATTGGCGACGAAGAAGCGACGCTGATCGTGACCACCGGCACCGCGATGTATGCGATCGACACGCTCGGCGGGCTGGTCGCGGGCCAAAGTGTCGTCGTCACCGGACCGGGTCCGATCGGACTTCTGACGGTGGCGGTAGCCAAGGCGCTCGGTGCCTATCCGGTCATCTTGACCGGCACGCGGGAAGCGCGCCTCGAGATCGGACGCAAGCTCGGCGCCGATCACCTTATCAACGTGCGCACGGAGGACCCGGTCGAGGCGGTGAAGCGGCTCACCCACGGCCAGGGCGCGCACTACCTGGTCGAATGCTCCGGACAACCGAATGGCTTGAACGAGGGCATGGACATGGTGATGCGCGGCGGCCGCATCTGCCTGGTGGGATTTGCCAACCAGCCTGCGGCCGCAGATGTGGCCAAGCTTGTTCGCAATCATATTTCGGTGTTCGGCATCCGCGGCGAGGGCCGCAGCGCCACCCACCGCGCCGCAGCGTTGGTGGCGCAGGGACGGATCAATGCCAAGCTGATCCACACCCACACCTTCGGCCTGGAGGACGTGCCGACCGCCTTCAAATACAGCCACGAGCGGATCGACGGTGCGATGAAGGTCGTCGTAAAGATCCGAGACAACTAGGTACTGCCAGGAACTGTCTCATGGATTCATCAGCACTCGTCAGCACCGCATGGCTGACGGATCACCTGTCCGACCCTGATCTTCGAATCGTCGAGGTCTGCTCGCTGCGCGATAACAAGACCTATCACGAAGGCCACATTCCGGGAGCGCAGTGGGTCTATTGGAAGGCCGCCTGCTGGCAGGACAGTGACCGCGAATTCGTTTCGCCGGCTGACATGTCCCGGTTGTTTGGACGGATGGGAATCGGCCCCGATACGACCGTCGTGCTGTACGGCGATCCGGTGCAGTACGGCAGCTACGCGTTCTGGGCCTTCACGATGGCTGGCCACAAAAACCTGAAGCTGCTCGACGGCGGCCGCCACAAATGGGTGATGGAAGGCCGCCCGATGTCGCGCAACGTGCCGCGCTTTGCGCCAGTCGATTATCCGGCGCCGTCGGGTGACGCGTCGATGCGGGTGGGCCGTCGCAACGTCCGCGACCATCTGCGCCAGCCGAACCGCCTGCTGATCGATCTGCGCTCGCCTGAGGAATACACGGGCAAGCGGGTGTCGGAGTACTCATTCGCGGTCGACCACGGCGCCGAGCGGACCGGTCGCATTCCCGGCGCCGTCCATCTGTTTTTCAAGGAACTGCTGAACGAGGACGACTCGTTCAAGCCGGCCGATGAAATCCGCCGCGTGCTCGCGGCGGCCGGCATCGCGCCTCAGAAATACGACGACGTGGTCTGCTACTGCCGGCTGAGCCATCGCGCCACCATGGGCTGGGTCGCGATGTCCCAAATCCTAGGGCACAAGAACATCAAGATCTACGACGGTTCCTGGACCGAATGGGGCAGCATCGTCGGCTATCCCGTCGAGAAATAGCGTCCCACTCTTACACGCCGTCTTGCGCCCGACTGCAGTTTTACGTTATTTCGGCGGCTGCGATGCCGCCTTCAAGATCGGCGCCCAGCGAGCAACCTCTGCTTTGACGTAGGCGTCAAAGGCGCTCGGACTGCGCTCACGCTTTTCAGGGATCGAGCCACCAAGATCGCCGATACGCTTGCGCACAGACGCGTCATCCAGTGCCTTGTCGAGCGCATCGCTGAGCTTGGCCACGATCGGCAGCGGGGTGCCCCGCGGCGCGAAGATGCCGGCCCAGATACTCATCTGGTAGTTGATGCCGGCCTCTTTGGCGGTGGGCACGTCGGGCAGAGCAGCAAGGCGCTCTGTGGCGGAGATGCCGTAGGCTTTGATAGCGCCGCCTGTGACCTGCTTCGACACGCTGACGGATTGCTCGCAAAGAAAATCGACATGGCCGCCGATCATATCGTTCATGCCAAGAACGCTACCGCGATAGGCGACCAGCGTCGGCTTCGCCCCGATCTCGGAGGTGAACAGCAGGCAGGCCATGTGCGACGACGCCCCGATGCCGCCATGAGCCTGCTTCACGGCGCCGCCGTGCTGTTTGAGATATGCGATGAATTCACGCAGATCCTTGGCTGGAAAATCCTTCCTGGCGACGATGACCGCGGGCGAATGGGCGGTCGGACCGATTGGCGCAAAGTCCTGTGGACCGTACTTGATATCGGGGGTCAGCACAGGAGCTGCAACATGCGATCCCATGCTCCCTGCTAGCAAGGTGTAGCCATCTGGTGCTGCCGCCGCGACGCGGCCGCTGCCGATGGTGCCGCCGGCGGCACCCACGTTCTCGATCACCAGCGACCGACCGAGCGTCTTGGACATGTGTTCGCTGACAATTCGCGCGATCACATCGCTCGGGCCACCTGCCGGGAAGGGCACCACAACCGTTATTGATCGCGTCGGATAGTCCTGCGCCTGCACCACTGTCGGTGCGGCGTACATGCTCATCAAGCCAACGAACAGTCCCAACTTTTTCATTGTTTTATTCATCGGGAGTCCCCTAGAGTTTCAGCATCGCCGCCCTGTTCTGGTTAGAAATCGGTCGTTTGTTGCGCTACCATCGCTGCGTCACACGCCAAACGTAAAGCGCGTGCCGACGTTGGTCGTCACCAATTGGTTTGGCACGCGCCGACGCATGGTATCGATAAAGTCCGCGCCGGAGCAGTGCATAGGGATAACGACGTCGGGCTTGAGCGCTTCAAGCTCAGTTACCGTGTGGTCGATATAATCCTGCGGTGCGGTGACGAGATGAAATCCACCGATCACCGCATGGAGTTTCGAGACGCCAGACACTGCCATCGCCTGCTTGATAGTGTTGATCAGTCCCACATGACCGCAGGAACTGATCACGACCAGCCCGCGGCCCTGCACGATGTAGCAGGTGGCGTGTTCGTCCGGATGCGTGTCCTTCAGCAGCTTGCCGCGGCGTTCGGTTTCGGTGAAGTGGTCGTATTCGTAGACCATCGAGCCGCCGCTCACCTGCTCGAACGAATTGCGCTCGATGTAGCCGGTTGTGAACGCATGCGATAGATCGTGCGGCTCGTGGCAGCATACTGGCGTCACATGTTGAGCGGTGAGCATTCGGCGATCGACCGAGCCCCATGAGATTGGGTCCTTCGGATCGCCGAGGAACTTCTCGCGGAAGCCCTCTTCGCCGCCATTGTAGAAGCATAGGTCGTCGCGCATGCGCGAGCGGTGCTGCGTCACAAAACCGATCAGTCCGCCGAAATGATCGCGGTGGGCGTGACTGAGAATCAGGCCGTCGATCTTGGCGGGGTCGATGTCGAGCAGGTCGGCATTGCGCAGAACAATTTCCGGCGTGTAGCCGAAGTCCAACATGTACTGCGCCTTGGCGCCCGCTCGGTGGGATTCGAGATGCAGCGAAAGGCCCCATTCGCATGCAAGGGAGGTCATCTGACGGCCCGGCACTTGGCCGACGTGCTCGATCACTGTGAACGGATGCGTGCTCTTCGGCAGGAAGCGCTCGTAGTGGGAGTCGACGACGACTCGGACTGAGAGCCGGTCGACGATAGGCGCCGAAAATGGCTTCTTGGGGGCGAGGTCCTGGCTCATGAATCAACCTCCCGAGGTTGTGCAGTGCAATGATGCTGTGAGCAGATCAGCGAGGGGTTATGATTGTCAACGCTTGGCGCGATGGTGGTCACATCTCGCGCGCGAACCAGCGTATTCGTCCAATAACGTTGACCTCCTCGCCACTGCCTTCATAGGGCTTGTAGAGAGGATTGTCGGAGATGATCCGAACCCGCGGCGGATCGCTGTTAGGGATGTGCTCCAGTCGCTTGGCGACCAATCCCATGCCGTCGTGCAGCACGAATATCCCCGGCGGCGTTGGTGCGCGCCCCCAATGGCGCCCCTTGACACGTACGGGGGGGCCTGAACACCCGGCGCTCCCAACCGTGGGGGCGTGGGTCGAGGAGGGGGGTACCCCCGAAATGCCCAACGCTCGAGCTAGGGTACCAAGTGGCCATGGTACCCCGAGCTTCGGCGAAGGCCGAGACTAAGGAGCCGGTTGGCCGGCTGGTCGCTGCCTAAGCCTCCCGATGGACCGGCTATTAGGCGTGACTGGAACTGGCTTTGGCGATTGTTCGTAACCGCGGAGAGCGATCCACGATTTATGAAATTCCAAGGAGCCTAAGCGTATTGCCGCTGGCGATCATCTGTTGCTCGACTGGGCTAAGTGCAGAATGCGCGAATACCTTTTGTAGCCGCTCTGGCACGGACTTCTCCTCAACAATCGGCCAGTCAGTGCCCATCAGTACGTGGTCGGCGCCAAGGATGTCGACCGCGGCCCGGACCACAGCCGGATGCAGGCCCATCGTGTCGATGTAGACGTGGCGGCGGGTAAGGGCGGGCGCGTCACTCCGGATGCGCTGGCCATCGCCGAAACCGCCAGCGAGCAGCACGCCTCCAAATGCGAGCGTCGTCACGACCAATTGAAGTTTAGGGATCTCATCGAACGCACCACTCTCCAGCATGTTGATCAATGCAGCGCTGTTGACCGTGCCCCGCGCAAGCCGCACGCCGATCCGGCCGATTCGGGAAAATCGCTTGTGCAGTTCGGGGTCGGTCTGCGGATGCACAAACACTGGTACGCCAAGGGCGGCCGCTGCGGCAAGCGTCGGCCGCGTCTCCTTGGCACCGAGCAGAAGATCGCCCCTCGCACTTTCAACGAATACGCCACGCAGGCCAAGATCCTTGATTGCCCGTGTCAGTTCGCGCGCGCTTTGATCACCCGCGAACGCATTGACAGTCGCAAGGCCGTAAAGCTTTCCGGGGTGCTTGGCGCACATCTCTGCCATCTGATCGTTGATGCGTTGCTCAGATCCTGGCGGAACTTTGCCGTCGGCGTCTTCGATGAATGCTGTCGGCGTATTAATTACTCGCGCCGTGATCCCTGCTGAGTCGATAGAAGCGATAAGCGCGCTTTGGCTTTGCAGGTTGCTATTAATCTTCTGCCAGGTCGGCCGCGCGGCGGGCGGCACGTTTGCTAGATTTGTAAGGGTCAGGGACGGACCCATATAATGATTGTGAAAATCGACGATTTTTAACGGTGCAGTGTTCTGAGCGGCGCTTTCTGTCGACGTTGCAATCGCGCCCGCCGCAGCGACACCTGCGCCCATTGCGGCAAGGAATTCACGTCGCGACGTTCCGATGTTGTTTCCCATCACAACCTCCCGAGTATTGGCCACAAGTCTTAACTTAGGCAGTACAACACACCTGAGAATGACGTTAGGCTGCGATTTCGAATTTGTCGCGTTTCACCTTGGTGAGATCGGTGCCCTCAATGCGAATCAGCCGCGTTTCGGACTCACGTCTCGGCGAATGCACATCGCCCTCGTTGTAGACGTGAGCCTTGCCAGGCTTTAGGTCGTAGGTGCGGCCCTTCACGACCTTGCCGGGTTTTCCGTTCGTCGGCTTTTCGACAAGCTTCCAGTCGGTCATTTCCGTGACGCCGGTCACCTGACTGTAGACTGCCCAGCTCGGGCCATGATCGTGCGGCGAACTGTTCTTCGCCCCCTTGTAGACGTGGGCGAGAATGCAGAAGTGCAGGTCTGGGTCCTCGTAGAGGATTTTCCGCTCATCTTTGGCATCGGGGCCCAGATGCTTGGCAACGAACTCTGGATCGGTACATGCCTTTTCAGTGTATTGGCGCACCAACTCGCGACCCGCTGGGCCGGGATCCTTCAACAATGCAGCGCGGCAATCGGCCGAATATTGATCGAGTGTATAGGTCATGGCCAAACCTCCTTCTCTAGGATTTGAAGCATCTTAGTGATTCACACACAGTCTTCAAAGGGGCAGGGCGTTCGGTCAGGCGGATCAAGTGGGCAAGGAGTGTCCTTTGCGATCGGCTTTGAAGGTCACTGGAATTCGCAGATAGCGCACCCCGTTGTCTTCCGCTGGAGGAAACGCACCGGCGCGGATTTGACCTGGATTGAAGGCAGCAGCAGCGTCGGCGCCGACAGCGTAGTGTCGCCGGTCGTTCGCATTGCGACGAACTCGGCTTCGGTCTTGTCGCTGCCGACGTGAAGCCGTAAGTGCCAGCGCGGATCGTCATCCCGTAGTGGCAAGTATTTCGGTTAGACGTTCGACCACTGCGTCGATTTCGTCGGGCGTCGTCCCGCGCCCGAGGCTGAAGCGGACGGCGCCCATGCCCACCTCGGGAGTGATTTCCATCGCTTCCAGAACCGGCGACAATTCGATGCGGCCGGAGTGACACGCCGATCCCGTCGAAGCCGCGACACCATTCAGCCGTTCCAATATCTCGGCGCCGATCCGACCGACGAAGGAAACATTGAGCGTGTTCGGCAGGCGATGCGTTGGATGGCCGTTGAGCGCGACGCGATTTCCGAATTGCTCCCGCAGCGCTTGCCAGAAGTGGTCACGCAAGGTGCGCATCCGATCCATCGGCGTAAGGTCGCGCGCAAGCTCGCAGGCCTTGCCGAGTCCGACCGCAAGCAGCGCGCTCTCGGTGCCGGCGCGCCGGCCGCCTTCGTGCCCGGCACCGTGAATCAATGGTTCGAGCGATACGCCGCGGCGCACGAACAGGGCACCGACGCCCTTGGGCGCATAGACCTTGTGGCCGGCGATCGACAGAAGGTCGACGCCGAGCTCGTTGACGCGAGTTGGAATCTTGCCGACGGACTGGGCAGCGTCGGTGTGCAACAGGACGCCGTGCTCGCGGGCGATGCGGGCGCAATCCTCGATTGGCTGGATGGTGCCGACCTCGTTGTTGGCGTGCATGATGCTGACAAGGATCGTGCGCGGCGTGATCGCCCTGCGGAGATCGTCGGGGTCAACCCGGCCCGTGCCGTCGACGGGCAGATAGGTGACCTGCGCGCCGAGGCGTTCGAGAAATCGGCACGGTTCGATGA
This sequence comes from uncultured Alphaproteobacteria bacterium, assembly GCA_963755305.1. GTDB lineage: Bacteria > Pseudomonadota > Alphaproteobacteria > Rhizobiales > Xanthobacteraceae > VAZQ01. Next base: position 451,948 of record CAVWJL010000005.1, read on the forward strand.
TCGCGGGGTGCTCGATCCGGGTGGTCACGATGTGATCGCCCTTGTCGCGAAGCGCAAAGAACACGCCCTTGAGGGCAAGGTTATTTGCCTCGCTGCCACCGCTCGTGAAAACGACCTCATCGTTGTGGCAACCGAGCAGAGCGGCCACCTGGCCGCGCGCTGTCTCAAGGGCTGCCTTCGCCGTGGTCGCTGCCCAATGCCCGCTCGAAGGATTGCCGTAGTGATCCTCAAGAAACGGCCGCATCGCGGCGGCGACCGCCGGATCGATCGGCGTGCTGGCGTTGTAGTCGAGATAGATGCGTTGCGCAGTCATGACACCGTGACCTTTGCCTGCCCCCAAGCTATTGCTTGACCCTACCCGCACTCTCCTTCAGTGCCGCGAGAAAGGCGCGAATGCGCTTGGCATTGACGCCCCGATCAATGCGCCCGATGCGCGAACGGGAACGCAGATCGACGCGCGCACCGCCGTTTGATGCCGCAATGCGGATAGTGATTTCGTCTGGAAATCCATAGAGGAAGCTGCGGTCGACAGCTTCGATGCGGCCGTCTTTCGGTTCGTCGGCGACAACCTCCCATCCCTTCTCCCTGGTGAGCGCCAAGGCGAGCGCATAGGCGCGATCGGGCGGGATGCTTAAGATCAAGGGAGCCAAGTCGGGATAGGCGGCGCGCTGCAACGCGGCCGTTTTCGCGCCCGGGTATTCCGTAGGATTAGGCATGTCCCAGAAGACGGGCGCGTCTTCGGTGTCGGTGCTGATGTCATTGATCGGCGGATAGGTCCGCGCCGCGTATTCCCACTGTGCCGCGATCGCCACGACTGGCAGCGATGCCGCAATACCAAGAAGACTCAGCAGAAAACCGCGCCGCCGGGCACCGGGCCGGGACAGAATCGCACCGATCACCGACACCACAAGGCCGAGCGCTGCCGCATAGACCGCCCATTCGCGAAATTCGCAGGGCCGTGCCGACCGGCCACCAGCCAAGCCGGTAACCGATGCCCGATGCCGCAACGGCTCCGATACCACCTGCACCGAGGACAAGGCCCGAAAGAGCGAATCTGGACAGACGTTTGCCAGCGGGCTTACGAGAGGCGTCGTCCTTCATGGCCTGTTTCTTCAAGCCTCTCACGGTTTATAGGCAGCATCCTTCTTCCAGCCATCGAGCCCGGTTTGCAGCACGAGGACATTGTCACGTCCGGCGACCCGCAGAGCGAATGCCGCCTGGGCTGACAGACTGCCGGTGTTGCAGAACAGGATGACCTTCTTGTCTTTTGGGATGTCGTTGATACGGCTCAGCACCTCGCGCCATTCGATATTGCGAGCGCCCGGGATCGTTCCCTTGGCGAATTGGCCGGCGTCCCGCGTGTCAATGAACACAACACTGTCGAAAATGTCCTTCGAGAGCTGCTGCGGCACGATGATGCCGGCCTCGTAGGTCGAGAACTCCATATACTCCTTCATGGCGTCGACGGCCGGGACTCTCGGCCGCAGCCGGACTGGCCAGAAGTGCTGCAGCCAACATGGCTGCGGAAAGATGATTGATTACGGTCATAGGTCGTTCCTGATATTCCGGTGTTCTGTTGCTGGGTTGGATCGGACGCAAGTTCAGAACACCATAACCTTGTCGGCCGCGATCGTTTCTGCGGCGAGCTCATCCATCGTGCTGCGGCGCGCGCCGGCCATAAGAGCTGGCGTCGTCGAAGCCCCGTGCATCCATGCAGGTGCCGCACAGGAGCACCTCGCCCTTGCTGGCCAATACGCGCTTGAGCATCCGCTCAACGTTGTAGTAGCCGTCCGGCGTCTTCTGCCCGGCCTTGGCGGCGACGACCGCGTCCGCCATCAGGAACACGGTCACCGTCGTTTGCGGTTCTTTCTTCAGCAGGGCGTGCGCGAGTCGGAGCGCATTGTAGACGCGCTCGGTGCCATAGGGCGGATCGTTGACGATGAAGAGAACTTTCATCATTCAGGTCCTTTCATGCTGCTGCACTGACGGATCGGTCTTCGACCGGAAGGCCCGCATCGTTCCATTGCTCCATCCCGCGGCGCAGGACATCGACCTGCGTAAAGCCGGCAGCACGCAACGTCTTCGCAGCAGCCGCCGAGCGCTTGTCGGTCCGGCAGACGAGCACGATCGGCTCTCGTTCAAGCCCGGCAAGCTCTGACAACCGCCCCGTCAACTCAGCGACAGGGATGTTGCGCGCGGTCGCGATATGGCCGAGCGGTCCGCTGAACTCGTCGGTTCCCCGCACATCGATGATCGTGACGGCTTCGCCGTCATCGAGCCGTCGCTTGAGATCGGGACCTCGATCCACGTGAACGATCCGCGCAGCCGCCCGATCAGCCGCGGCAGCAGCGCAATCGCGGCGAGCAGACCGAGCGCGAGCAGGCCATAGCGCACTGCATCCGTCTCGCCAGCGAGCGCTCCGCGTCCAGCATGGCCGAGCCAAGTATAGGCGACCGCACCAGGCGCCATGCAGACGAGCGTGGCAAGCACGTAGTGGTGAAGCGGAATGCGCGTGAGCCCCAACGCGTAGTTCGACAGATTGAAGGGGAACAACGGCACCAGCCGCACGAAGGCGACGAAACGCCAGCCCTCGGCGTCGACGCCGTCGATCAGTCGCTTGAGTAGGCCACCGGCCTCGCGTTCGACCAAGTCTCCTGCGAGGTAGCGCGCGACCAGGAAGGCAAGGGTGGCGCCGAGCGTGGCTCCCGTAAGGTTCCACACGCTTCCCCAGATCGGTCCAAACAGCGCGCCGCCGGCGAGCGTGACAATGGCGCCGGGAACGAAAGCGACTGTCGCGAGGGCATAGAGCGCCACAAAGCCGACCGGCGCCCACAGGCCAAGCGAGCTAAGCCAAGCATCAAGCGTCGTAAGATTGATCTGGTCGCGATGAAATGCGGCCAATCCCACCGCTGCGACGAGCAGCAGCAAGAGCGCAAGTCGTGGCAACAAACGCCGCGCGCTCATTTCTCTACCTCACGGTATCCGAGCGGATAGCGGCCGGCGTCGCCGCGGAACGGCTGAATCAGCATCCGATCGAGCCCGAGCTCGCGCGGGTCGCGGAACTGCTCGATGCCGATGGTCATGGCTTCGTGCCCGGCCGCGGGCTGCGCCCGATAGGTGCCGAACAGGCGGTCCCACCAAGGCAGGTTGAAGCCGAAATTGCTGTTGGTCTCGCGCGCCACGATCGAGTGGTGGACGCGGTGCATGTCCGGCGTCACCACGAGCCAGCGCAGGATGCGGTCGATCCCGAGCGGAATGCGGACGTTGCTGTGATTGAACATCGAGGTGGCATTGAGCAGCACCTCGAAGATCAGCACGGACACCGCGGGCGCGCCGAGCGCCGCCACCACGGCGAACTTGATCACCATCGACAGCAGGATTTCGATTGGATGGAACCGCGAGCCCGGTCGTCACGTCGAATTCGAGGTCGGCATGGTGCATGCGGTGCAGCCGCCACAGCGCCGGCACGGCATGAAAGAGGACGTGCTGGAGATAGATCGCGAGGTCGAGGATGACGACCGAGGCCAACACGCCGACCCAGGCCGGGAGCGCGATCACGTTGAACAGGCCAAAGCCACGTGCCTCGGCAAGCAGCGCGAGACCGACGGCCGTTGTCGGGAAACAGAATGCGGACCAACAGCGTGTTCACGACGACGACGCCGAGATTGTTGGGCCAGCGCCAGCCGCGTCCGATCACCTGTTTCCGTCGCGGGCCGATCAATTCCCAGGCCGCCATGACGACGAACACGCCGCCAAATGCGGCCAGTCGGATGATACGGCTCGTAGGCCAACAGGACGTCACGCATGGCTGAGACCTTCCGACCTTGACTAGCCGATTGAACGTCACTATCATTCAATCATTCACTTGAATGAACTAGGATGATTGGTCCGCGATGTCAATCCGCAGTCCTAAGCTCGCGCTGTTCGCCCAGTTCGCCGCGGTCGCAAAGGCGCTGGCGCATGACCCATCGCCTGGAGCTTCTGGAGCAACTGGCCCAGGGCGAGCGCAGCGTCGAGGTGCTGGCGGATCGGACTGGCCTCTCGATCGCCAACGCTTCGCAACATCTCCAGCAGATGCGACGCGCCGGCCTGGTGGCAAATCGGCGCGAGGGAAAGTTCGTCTATTACCGGCTGGCCGATGACGCCGTTCTCGACTTGCTGGCGGCATTACGGCGGATCGCCGAGCGTAACGTGGCCGAGGTCGAACGTGTGGTGCGCAGCTATTTCAATGAGCGCGACAGTCTGGAGGCGGTGTCGCGCGAAGAACTTCTTGAGCGGTCCCGGGCAGGCACGGTCACGATCCTCGACGTGCGGCCGGAGGACGAGTTCGCATTGGGACATCTACCCGGCGCATTGAACATCCCGCTCCGTGAATTGGAAGCCCGCCTCGGCGAGATGGACCCGCGGCAGGAAATCGTCGCCTACTGCCGCGGCCCGTACTGCGTGCTGTCCTACGAAGCGGTCGCAGCTGCGCGCACGCGGTTTCAAGGTCCGCCGTCTTGAAGACGGCCTTCCGGAATGGCGCGCGCGCCAGCCTTGCCATCATCACAACCGGCACCTGAAAACCAAACGCAAACCAGCCTGGGAGGAAAGATCATGAGCGCAGTCGCAGAAAACGTGCAAAGCACCCAATACGTAGATTTCTGGAACGAGATTTTGGTTCCGAAATTCGTCAAGTACAAACATATCCTGGTCGACGGATTGACCCATCACAGTGAAGCGATTTTTCCATCGCTGCCAGTCAAGGAGGGTGATCGGGTCCTCGATATCGGCTGCGGCTTCGGCGATACGGCGATCAAACTCGCGCAGCGCGTGGGCCCTAAAGGCAAAGTAGTTGGGCTGGATTGCTGCGATGCGTTTTTGGAGTACGGCCGCAAAGATGCCGCCAAATTGGGTCTGCAGAACATTTCGTTCGTCAACGGCGATGCGCTGCTCGACCGCTTCGAGCCCGAGTATGATTTCGTTTTTTCCCGCTTCGGAACGATGTTCTTCGCCAACCCGGTGGCGGGACTGCGGAACATGCGGACGGCCCTTAAAGCAGGGCGGGATTATGACGCACATCGTTTGGCGCACGCGCGCCGACAATCCGTGGCTCAGCATGGCCAAGGAAGTGGTGCTGAAGTTTCTGCCGCCGCCCGGCGACGACGCGCTCACCTGCGGGCCGGGGCCGTTTTCGATGGCCGATGAGCCGATGGTCAAGAAGATGATGGAGATCGCCGGCTACAGCGACATCATCTTCAGGCGGGTGGATGCGCCAGTATTGGTTGGAAAAACCGTCGAGGATGCAATCGGTTTCCAGCTCGCCATCGGCCCTGCCGGCGAAGTATTCAGGGAAGCGGGCGCGGAGGCGGAAGCGAAGCGGGCGCAGATCGAAGCCGCAATGGCGGCAGCGGTAGCTAATGCTCAGAAGAAGGATGCCGACGGCATCGTCATGAAGTCCTCGTCCTGGATTATATCAGGCAAAAATCCGGCCTTCAATTCTACCCGGTCAGCAGGTAACCTCTCCCCATCTTTGACTTTGACAGTGCTTCCGATTGCGCTTTGGAGGGATATTCGCAAAGCGACGTGCAAGACGGCGGTGATGTCTTAATCTAGTGGTGCGATCCATTCAGATGGCTCCTGCCCGTCGTTGCAGCTTGATACGAAAATTCGGCGCCCACCCCGCGGCAGAGAGGAACGATATGATTAAGAATTCGACCAGCTCGGCTGGGCCCCGTCTTCATCGAAGGCGCCGACCTCATGCGCAAGGGCAACGAACCGGCAGCTCAGGTTGATCGTATAGATGCTGGGTATTTCTCCATCCTTGTGCCAGTAGCGGTCGAGGATCTGCTCAGCCACGTCCGGATGCACCAGCGCGCTCAATGACGTCAGGCGCTCGATCGGGATGC
>CAVWJL010000006.1:0-1062006 GCA_963755305.1 uncultured Alphaproteobacteria bacterium
GCGGTCCGGCCGGCAACGTCGCGATCGTCGGAATATCCGGCCGCTCCAACGCCGCCGACGAAGCCCTGGGGCGCGCCGCCGGCATGGCCGGCTATGTGACCAAGCCGCTCAGTCCGAGCGCCCTCACCCAGGTGCTGGTGTCAGCCGTGTCGCACGCCACGCGCTGAAACCGCGTGCAGGCACTGGGGCAAATTCAGCAAAGCTGGAATCGACTGTTTGGCACCGCGCCCGCAGGGGAGAGATAAAAGGTCATCGGTTTCCAATTCGAATATGATATCAAATGGTTATGCTAAGGCGCCATCAAGGGCACCAGAGAAAGCTACATATAGGTAGCAAAATTCATTGAGCCGGACAAACTCGGCGGAGATTTCGGCGAAGCGTTCGTTACGTCCTTCCGCCCAGCGATACAGGATTGCGATGTTGCGACCTTCAATTCACCAAAGTTCGCGCAGCGCTGCACGAACGCGGTGGTCCAATCGCTCCAGCTCGAAGGCGTGGACGAGCCCAAGAATCCGATGGCGGCAACTTGCGCGCCGGCTGTCCCAGCGCTGTACTCAGCCACGTGAGAAGTCACGCCGCCGACCAGCGTGATGAACGAGCGCCGGTTTACTGTCGCGTTTCTCCGGGTTTCCGGCCAAAAGAGCACACGCTCGATGTGACGGGTGCTTGCTGCACTGCAATTACGTCGGCATTGGATCGTTGTCCTCGGCACTCTTTGCCAGGGCCTTGCGGATGCTTGCGACCCGACGTACACGGCTCAACTCCAGAGGCCGAGCGGGATCAGGCCGCGATCTCGAATTTGTCACGCTTGACCTTGGTGAGATCGACGCCCTCGATACGGATCAGGCGGGTCTCGGATTCGCGCCTGGGCGAATGCACATCGCCTTCGTTGTAAACGTGCGCCTTGCCGGGCGCCAGGTCGTAGGTGCGGCCCTTCACGACCTTGCCGGGCTTTCCGTTGGCGGGCTTTTCGAGAAGCTTCCAGTCGGTCATTTCGGTGACGCCGGTCACTTGGCTGTAGATCGCCCAACTCGGGCCGTGATCGTGCGGCGAGCTGTTCTTCGCCCCCTTGTAGACGTGGGCAAGAATGCAGAAGTGCAGGTCGGGATCCTCGTAGAGGATTTTCCGCTCGGCGTCCGCATCCGGGCCGAGATACTTAGCGATGAATGCGGGATCGGTGCACGCCTTTTCGGTGTATTGCCGCACCATTTCGCGACCCGCCGGGCCGGGATTTTTCAGCAGCGCCGCACGGCAATCGGTCGAATACTGATCAAGCGTGTAGCTCATGGTCAAATTCCTTCTGTCGAGTGTGAAACATCGTAGTGGAACTCACATGGGCCTTCAAACAGACAGTGCGATCAATCCGCCCTTGTGCGGATGGAGGCAGGCTCAAGCGGAGGGGGCACCTGCCTTGCGATCCGCCTTGAAGGTCACCGGTATTTTCAGATAGCGCACCCCGTTGTCTTCCGCCGGAGGAAACGCGCCGGCGCGGATGTTGACCTGGATTGAAGGTAGTAGAAGCGTCGGCGCCGACAGCGTGGCGTCGCGAGACGTCCGCATCGCGACGAACTCGGCTTCGGTTTTGCCGCCGCCGACGTGCACATTCTTGTCCCGCTGTTGCCTGACCGTCGTCTCCCAGGCGTAGGCATCGCGGCCCGGGCGCCTTGTAGTCGTGGCACATGAACAGGCGCGTTTCGGGAGGCAGCGCCAGCAGCCGCTTTATCGAGCGATAGAGCTGGTGGGCATCGCCGCCCGGAAAATCGGCGCGCGCGGTGCCGTAATCCGGCATGAACAACGTGTCGCCGACAAATACCGCGTCCTCGATCTTGTAGCTGATGTCCGCGGGGGTGTGACCCGGGGTGTGCAATGATCTCGACGCTCAACTCGCCGATCTTGAATCGCTCGCCATCGCGGAACAGATGATCGAAATCGCTGCCGTCGGTCGTCAGGTCGGTGGCGTTGAAGATCGGCCGGAAGATGCGCTGCACGTCCTTGATGTGCTCGCCGATGCCGATCTTTGCACCGGTCTTCGCCTTGATGTAGGGCGCGCCGGACAAGATGGTCGGCATGCGCGTGGGTTTCCAGCGCCCAGTCGACCGTCAGGCCGAGCCTCCTTCGCCGCCTTCAGCATCGCCTCGACTGAGCGGGTGTCGACCGTCGCCGCGATTGTGGTCGTAATCGAGCACCGGATCGATGATGGCGGCCTTCCTGGTCGCCGGATCGGCCACCAGATAGCTGACGGTGTTGGTGGGCTCGTCAAAGAACGCCCGGATTACGGGTTGTTTCGCCATGGCTCGAACCTCCTGACACTGATCGACCGCTTTTGGTCTTGACTTATATATTAGCATACTCTAATTAGCAATATCGAAAATATAAAAAGGCATCGCCGTGCCGATCCAGGACCTTCAATCCCCAGGGGATCGAGAAAGGCCGCCACGGAGGTGGCGGGCATCCTGCGCGCGCTCGCCAACGAGCGGCGGCTGATGATCCTCTGCAAGCTCGTCGAATGGGGCGAGGGCAATGTGAATTCGCTCGCGGAGGCGGTCGGGCTTTCCCAGTCCGCGCTCTCTCAGCACCTGGCGAAAATGCGCGATGAGGGACTGGTGACCTACCGGCGGGAAAGCCAGACGCTCTGGTATCGCATCGCCGACCCCCGGATCGAAGACCTCTTCGCCACCTTGCACAGGCTCTACTGCAAACCGCTCAATCGACGCTGAACCACGGAGTTCGTCATGTCGCTTCCCAAAATAAGCCCGGCCAAGGCCAAGCGTCTGCTGGATCAAGGCGCGATCCTGGTCGACATCCGCGAGGCGGATGAGCATGCCCGCGAGAAGGTCATCGGGCGCGCGCCACCTGCCGCTATCCAAGCTGGACGAGGCCGACCTCGCGCTGCACGAAGGCAAGCCCGTCATCTTTCATTGCAAGAGCGGCGCGCGCACGATGGACAATGCCTCCCGGCTCGCGCAGAAAGCGGGCGGCGACCTGCGAAGCCTTCATCGTCGAGGGCGGGTCTCGACGCCTGGAAGAAGGCGGGATCTGCCGGTCGTGACCGATCGCCGTCAGCCGATCGAACTGCAGCGGCAGGTGCAGATCGGCGCCGGCAGTCTCGCGTTCCTCGGGACGATGCTGGGTCTGTTCGTCTCGCCGTGGTTTTTCGCGGTGCCCGCGTTTGTGGCGCAGGACTGATGATCGGCCGGCGTGACCGGCTTCTGCGGGATGGCCCGCATCCTCATGCGGGCGCCCTGGAACAAGGCCGACCTACGCACCGAGCGGCGCAGGCCAAGGCCGTCTAGGAAGCCGCGCCGCAGGCGGATTGGAGCAACCGCGATGGTTCTGTCGATGACGCAAACGGCTACTTGCGGTCGCTTCCGGCTCCGTCGTCGGCTTCTCGCTCGGGCTTGTCGGCGGCGGTGGCTCGATCCTGGCGGTGCCTCTGCTGGTCTATGTGGTCGGACTGGACAATCCGCATGTCGCGATCGGCACGAGCGCAATCGCGGTTGCGCTGAACGCCGCGGCCAATCTCGCGATGCACGCGCGGGCCGGGAATGTGAAGTGGCACTGCGCCGCGGTCTTCGCGGCGGCCGGAGTTGCCGGTGCATTCCTCGGTTCGACCCTCGGCAAGATGATGGATGGGCAACGGCTGCTGGCCCTGTTCGCCGTCCTGATGATGGTCGTTGGCGCGCTGATGCTGCGGGACCGCGCGCGCATCGGCGATTCTTCCGTCAGCTTGTCGCGGCGAGAACCTGCCGAAGCTGCTGGGACTGGGCCTGATGGCCGGAATGCTTTCGGGCTTCTTCGGTATCGGCGGCGGCTTCCTGATCGTGCCGGCCCTGATGCTGGCGACCGGGATGCCGATCCTGAACGCCGTCGGCTCGTCACTCGTTTCGGTCACCGCGTTCGGGCTGACGACGGCGGGGAATTATGCCTGGTCCGGACTGGTGGATTGGCCCTTGGCCGGTCTCTTCGTGGCAGGCGGCTTGCTCGGCGGACTGCTCGGCGCCCGCTCGGCGAAATCGCTCGCCGACCGCAAGGGTGCTCTGACGACGGCTTTTGCGGTGCTGATCTTTGCCGTGGCGGCTCTACATGCTGGTTCGCAGCCTCAACCTGATCTGAGAAATGACCGTAATGGAGCCGCTTGAAGTCCGGACAGACGGCTCCGCTCACTCAAATCGTTCTCCTGGCCTGCTCGTGATTATTTCGCTTCAATAATTCTTGAAATGAGGGGGCCAATGAAGCGACTGACCGGCAAGATGCTCGTCGCCGCAATGTGCGCTGGCCAACTTGGAAATTTGCTGCCGCACGTGACCGTTCCGGCGATCATGGCACAAGACCTGATGCCCCTGTGGGGATTGAGCGCGGCACAGGCCGGGATGATGGCAAGTGCGTTTGCCTTTGGCTACATGATCGCCGTTCCGGTCCTTGCGACCCTTACAGACCGAATCGACGCTCGCCTCATATTGATGGGAGGATCGGCAGCAAGCGGACTTGCCACCGTTGCTTTTGGCCTTTTCGCAAATGATCTTTGGTCAGCAACGCTGATTTGGGGAGTTTCCGGAATAGGATTTGCTGGCGCGTACATGCCTGGCCTAAAGGCGATGACGGACCGTCTTCCAACGGGGGACACGTCCCGCAGCGTCACGCTCTATACAGCAAGTTTTTCGGTGGGCGTTGGTCTATCATTTCTGGTAGCGCAATTGGTGGCCGAAAAGTTTGGGTGGCGCGCCGCGTTCTACGTCACGGGGTTGGGACCCCTCACCATGGTTGTGGTGTGCCTTGGCTTGGCTCCGCGAACGCCGCCACCGACAAACGCCGCTTTACTCAAATTCACTCCCGTGCTGCGAAATCGTGCGGCAGTTGGATACATCTTGGGCTACGGCGCACATTGTTTCGAACTGTACGGGATACGCACTTGGATTGTCGCGTTCTGGACATTTGTCATAGCGCATAACGAGGGAGTGGCACCCCTTAGCGCAATTTCGGTGAGTGTCCTTGTCACCGTTCTGTCTTTGCCAGCAAGCGTGATGGGTAACGAAGCCGCGCTGCGTTATGGACGGCACCGCGCCATTACTGTCGTGATGATAGCTTCCGCCGCCGTGGCGTTTGCGATTGGATTCAACGCAGCGGAATCACCCACGATCTTGCTCGTGCTCATCCTGATATACGGTGTAACGGTGCCCGCGGACTCTGGCGCGCTGACATCGGGAACCAGCGCGAGTGCTTTGCCGGCAAGCCGTGGGGCTACGTTGGCACTACACACTACAGTGGGCTTTGGATTGTCGGCTCTTGGAGCATGGGCTGTTGGAGTAACGCTCGACGCCGCGGGTGGTCAGAACGAAGCCTCAGCGTGGTTGGCCGCTTTCGTCTTGCTCGCTTTGGGGATATTGCTCGGCCCGCTCGCATTATGGTGGTCGCGCGACAAAACCGCTGGTTAAGTCTTAGCACTACTTTGGCAGATTTTATTCACGCTGCCTTTCGTTGCAAATCCATTTTCGGCAGTGCGGACATCGTTGCGGTGGTGGTCGAGCGATGAGTTCGAGGATGGCTTGGCGCACGGCCGGCAAAGTTGGTTGAGGCGGCGGCCCGTTGATTCTTTTTTTCCCGCCGCCTTGCGGTTTTGAGCCGGCGATGCTGGAGGAAAGCGTAGCCGATCATCGTCATGAGCGCATGGCGGTGAAGACCCTGCCAGGATCGGCCCTCGAAGTGATCGAGGCCCAGTTCTTCTTTCAGCTGCTGATGCGCTTGTTCGCAAATCCATCGCGCCTTGATGGTGGCCGCCAGCGTGCGCAAGTTGATCTTCGCCGGCAGGTTGGCAAGATAGTATTTCTTTTCGCCTGACATCCGGTGTTCGCCGATAAGCCAAGCCTCCTCGCCAGGCAGATGTTGCTGGCCCTTGTCTCCGATCCGCTGCGGCGGTCCATCGGCTATGCGCACACGGACTGCAGCAAAACGCGCCTTGAGCTTGCCTTTCGTGCCGGTGCGCCAGCTGATCGTACGCCATGTGGCATTAGCCAGCATGTCTTCGGCCGGGATCGATAGAATGTCGGGGACGTGCCGCTGACGCGGGCGGCCACGCCTGGCAACCGGAAAGATCATCCGTACATTGGCGGGGTACACCTTGAGGTGTCGCGGAATGCCCACCGCCCAGGCCAATTTGCGGGCTGTGAGGCCCTGGCGGAACGGCGCGCTCAGCCCATAACCGGCATCCGCCAGCACGCAACCGAAGCGCGCCCCGGCCGCAATGACACGATCGATCTCGGCGAGCGCAATCTCTGGCTTGGTACGGGCTGTTCGATATTCGGCCGGAACGCCCGCGCGCTTGAGCCGCGCCTGATTGTGCCAACTCTCGGGCAGAAACAACCGCAACGCCAGCATAATTGGGACTTCGCCGCCCGCCAGCGTCAGCGAGACCAGCGTCTGGCAGTTGGCGGTCTTGCCCAGCGACGAGGCATACTGCGGAGCGACGCCCACCGAATGCGTGCCCTTCTTGGGGATCGCGGTGTCGTCAACCACCAGCACGGCATCGCCACTGCCGACGAGCCTGTCCGCCTGGACAAGCAGCTCTGCTTCCAGCGGCGCTGCATCCCAAATCCCGGCGGCAATGAAGTGGTGCAATTGATCGCATTCGCCCAGCGCAAGCCGCTTCGCCATGGGCGCAATGCTCTTGCGATCGCCAGGACCAATCAGTCCCGACACGTAGAGCGGACACATTTGGCGCCGCGCCTTGTGACCCAACCGGTTCAGAAACGGCTTGAGCCAACGTCCAAGCTCGCCTCTCCAATCCAAGCTTCTGACGACCATGATCGGCCCCTCCAAAGCCGACCACCCATGAGTCACAGAAATACTGATTTGGGAATCCGTCCGACCAAAAACTCTGCCAAAGTAGTGCTAGTGTCCTGATTCTGAAGTTCCTATGCAGCTGTTTCGTAATCGCTGATTGTTCGGCGGCAGAAGCGCTCGATCGATGCGAGGATATCGTCGGCAGATTTGGTCCATCGAAACGGCTTTGGATCGGCATTGCGGGTTTTGATGTAGGTGTTAATCGCGGCTTCCAGCTCGGCTGTCGATCGATGCACGCCACGTTTGATCTGCTGTTCCGACAGGAGCGCGAAGAAACGTTCGACCTGATTGATCCAGGATGAGGATGTTGGCGTGAAGTGGACATGCCAACGACGCCGCTTGGCGAACCATGCGCGGATGAGCTTGGTCTTATGGCTCGACGCATTGTCCATGACGACGTGGATGTCGAGGTTGGCTGGAACGTTCCGCTCGACCTCGTCGAGGAACTTGCGGAACTCCCGCGCGCGGTGGCGCGGCATGCATTTTCCGACGATCGTTCCCGCCCCTACATCGAGAGCGGCGAACAAGGTGGTGACGCCATGACGCTCATAATCATGGGTTCGCCGCTCGGCTTGGCCTGGGCGCATCGGCAGCAACGGTTGCGTGCGGTCAAGCGCCTGGATTTGGCTCTTTTCATCGACGCAAAGCACCAAAGCGCGCTTCGGCGGATCAAGGTAGAGGCCGACGATGTCGCGCACTTTCTCAACGAACTGTGGATCGGTCGAAAGCTTGAAGGTTTCGCTACGATGAGGCTGCAGCGAGAATGCGTTCCAGATGCGATGCACGGTCGAAACGGATAGGCCCGATGCCTTCGCCATCGAGCGCGTGCTCCAATGCGTCGCGTGAGACGGCATTGTTTCAAGCGTCTTCGTCACCACATCGGCGATCTTGTCGTCCCCGATCTTGCGCGGCGCGCCACAACGCGGCTCGTCATCGAGACCATCCAAGCGCTGTGCGGCAAACCGCTTGCGCCAAGTCAAAACAGTCATCCGGGAGGCGCCGATCTCGTCGGCGATGGCGCAATTGTTCAAACCATCTGCCGCCAGAAGGACAATCTCGGCACGCATCGCATCTGCACGCGTGATCTTGCGACGCCGCGCCCGCGCTTCCAACTCGCTGCGCTCTCTCTCGCTGAGAACGATTTCCACCGCAGCAGGCCCGATCATCGCAGCCTCCGAATCATGCAGATGCAGAGGGAATCAGGACCCGTAATAAATGTCTAGAAATTTCAGAGACGGGACACTAGGCCGGTTAGGCGAGCAAGTCGAGTGGGACCTTGAGCATATCGGCAATGAGACGAAGCGCGCCGGGCGTACCTGTGCGCCGGCCGCTTTCAATATCGGAGATGTGTCCCTGGCTGAGATTCGTCTTGAAGGCGAGGTGCGTTTGGGTGATATCGCGCCACTCGCGCAAGACCCGCACCGGATTCTCACCCTTGGCCAGGCGATCGACGATCTCTTTCGGGATCAGCTCCGCCCCGGCGGCAACTTCCTTGCGCGCGCTCGCCACAAGACGTGCGGTGCCGGCATCCTCATCGGCCTCTGCCGCTCTGGCAACCAGCGCCTCGTACTCCTTACGCGGAAGGATTGCGACCTCCCCGCGTCGGGTCTTCTGAAATCTAACGTTCATGACATTCCTTCAATCGTATATTTCTCGCCGATGTCCGACCGCAACCACAACAATTGCATCGCGCTCCTCATAGAAGATTACGCGCCAATCTCCGACGCGCAATCTTGACCCATTGCGGCCCTTGAGTCGTTTCACGTCGCCCTTCCCGCCCGTCGCAAACTCGATGAGTTCGGGCATCGATGCGCCGACGTACGTCCTCCGAAAGCTTGACCCATTGCCGGGTGCTCGCGGACGTAAAAACGATCGGCTTCATAGCGTTATATCGCATATCGCGATATGGCCAGTCAAGCAATATCGCATAGCGCGATAGGTTGCTTGACAGCGTAACGAATGACCGTCGGCACGGGCTCGCCTGGCATCGCTGGACTAGCTGGGAATCCGGAGCGGCCCATCGATAGAAAGATCCGCATAGGCAAAGCCGTCGCGCTCGATCGTCTCGCCCGCCCGGACCGGAATCGCGCGCGACAGCATCGGTCCAGCCGCCACGAAGGAATGAAACTCGCCCTTCTCGCCGCAGGGGTCGGCGGTGTCCGGCAACTCGGCGAGCAGGGCATGATCGAGCCGTCGCCCCGCGAACGCCTTGGCGAGCTGCTTGAGGTCGACGCATGTCAGATAGGTTTCCACCCCGGCGTCGATCATCTCGCGCGCGAGCGCCGCCGTCGGCCGCCCCCACAGCGGGAACACCGGCGCGATGCCGGTACCGGCGAGCTTGTCCTCGCGGTACCGGCGCACGTCCGCGAGAAACAGATCGCCGAAAATCACGTGCGTCACGCCCGCCTGCTTCGCCGCCGCCAGCGCCGCCGCCATGCGCGCCTCATAGACCTCGTTCGGGCAGGGAAACGGGATGGGCACGATCGTCGCCGGCAGTCGCGCCGACGCGAGCTGCGCCATCAGCAGGTCCTCGCGCACGCCATGCATGCTGACGCGGCCGAAGGTCTCGGTGACCGTGGTGAGCGCCCCCACGACGTCGAGGCCGCCCGTGCGCCGCACATCGTGCAGCGCCCAGGCACTGTCCTTGCCGCTCGACCAGGCGATCAGCGCCTTCGGCGCCACGGTCATTGCCGCCCGAACAGTTTGAGCACCGCGGCGGCCGCGCGCTCGCCCGAATCCCAGGCTCCGGCGACGGTGCCCCACAGCGTCTCGTGCGCGGCCTCGCCCGCGATGTACACACGGTTGAACGGCTCCATCAGCGCCTTGCGGCTGCCCTGGGCGCCCGGCGCTGCGGCCGAAAACGCGCCGAGCGTCCACGGCTCGGCGTTCCAGCGGGTCGCATGGCTGCGCGCGACCGCGCTCTTGATGTCGGTGCCATAGAGGCCGGTCAGCCACGACAGCGCGAAATCGAGCATCGCCGGCTCGCCCTTGGCGGACAGCTCGCGGCCGAAGCTGCCGGCCACGTCGATCACGCAAAGCGAGCTACCGCCGATATTGCCGAAGACCGCGGCGGTTCGCTTGCCGTCCGACTTTTCGAACATGACCTCGTCGGCCCTGAGCCCCAGCGGATTGTCGGGCAGTTCGAGCGCGATGCGATCGTAGCTGCCGAGCTTGAGCTTGCCGACGGCATCGTGAATGCGCCTGTGGAGCTCGGGCTGAAACCTGATCTTTCCCGAAGTCAGCACGTTGGTCGACGCGGTGAGGATGACCGCGGCCGCCTTGAACGAGCCCCTGGCGGTTTCGACCTCGACGCTGTAGCGGGCCTCCCAGCCGATCCGCGTCACCGGCGTCGCGAGCAGCAGCGGCAACGGCTCGGCGAGCTTGCCGAGCAGCGTCCCCAGGCCCTGGCGGCACAGGGCGTTGTTGTCGCGTTCCGTCGAGCGGGCGAAATCGACCGCCGATACCTCCGCGAGATCCTTGGCGCAGGCGTAAGGACCAAGCACGAATTCGATGGTCGAGCGCCAGTCGCCGAGGTCCTTGGGCAGCGCCCGTTCGCAGGCCACGTCGGCCTTGCCGCGGGCGGCGTCGTTGATCGCGCTGTTGGCGCGAACGAGGCTGGCGAGATAGTCCTCCATCTCGCCTTCGCGCGCGAAGCGCCGGCCGATGCGCATACGCTGGCCCGGCGGCGCGGGATAGATGTCGAGGCCCGAACTGGGGCGCGAGCCTCGCGACCGGGTTGATGTCGGCGGTGTGGATCCAGCGCGCGCCGCGATCGAAGGGCACGCCGAAGGTCTTCGTGTCGGTGATGCAGCGTCCGCCCGCCTGGGCGGCCGCCTCGATCAGGACGACGCGCAATCCGCGCGACGCCGACAGCCGGCGCGCCGCGGCGATGCCGGCGGCGCCCGCGCCGACCACGACCACGTCGACATTGCCGGAGCGCGGAATGCCCTGCGGGCCCGGCTCCGCCTTGGGAGCCGGTTTGGGCGCGGGCTTGCGCCGCCGTGGCGCCCCCAATGCCGGTCCTGCGGCCAGGAGTGCGGCGAGCGGCGAGTAACACGCGGCGGCTTATGCGTTTCATGCGGCTCGATCGCTGGCGGTTGCGGGGCGCCACCATGCCGGAACGGCAGCCGTCCGGCAATTAGCTTGCGGCACGGTTCGCCGCAGCAGACTTCCCTCTTTTGTCATGAGCGTGACGCCGGCCGCGATCTTGTGTCGCGCCGCGGCCGTGGCTACCTGTGGCGATGCTGCACGGAGGACGACGATGCTCGACGCGGCCGCCAAGGCCCTGGCTCAGATGGTCACGCCGCCGTTCCGCACCGTGCTGTTGAAATCGGTCGGGCTCGCGCTGGTGCTGATCGTGCTGATCGGGATCGGGCTCAATCGCCTGTTCGTCTGGCTCGCGGGCGCGGGCGAGGGCTGGGCCGAAAGCCTGCTCGGCGGCGGCGCGCATTGGCCGCTGTCGATCCTGGCGTGGGTGCTCTCGATCGTGGCGACGCTCGGCATCGTCGTCGGAGCCGTCTTCCTGATGCCGGCGGTGACCGCGCTGGTGGCGAGCTTCTTCGTCGACGACATCGCGTTCGAGGTGGAGCGCAGCCACTATCCCAACGAGCCGGCCGGCGCCGCACTGCCGCTCACGCGGGCCGCCTTCGAGGGGGTGAAGACCGCGCTGCTCGCGGTGCTGATCTATCTCCTGGCGGTGCCGTTCCTGTTGTTCGCCGGACTGGGCCTGGTCATCTTCTTCCTCGCCACCGCGTTCCTGCTCGGCCGGGAATATTTCGAGCTGGCCGCGATGCGCTTCCATTCGCCGGCGGACGCCAAGCTGCTGCGCAAGGCGCCATCACGGCACGGTGTTTCTCGCCGGCATGTTCATCGCCGCCTTCGTGTCGATCCCGATCGTCAACCTGGCGACCCCGCTGTTCGGCATGGCGTTCATGGTGCACATGCACAAGCGTCTGGCGGGTCGGAGCGGATCGGCGTGACGCGCGACACCTCGGGTCGCTGGAGCTGGCTCGCTACCGGGCGCGAATCAAAAGCTACTTCGGCAGCGCGCTGACCGCGACCTTCACGGTGCCGTCGGCCTCGGCGATGACGCGCAGCGTGCTGGCGTCGAACTCGATGCCGACCAGGCGCAGCGCCGCGATCGCCGCATCGACCTTCACGCCGTCGGCGCCGGTGCGGAAATCGGCGATCGCGGCCTCGATGCTCTTGCGCGCATTCGCCGCCAGCGGATTGAGGTCGACCACCGCGCTCTCGGCCAGCGCCTTCTCCAGATACGGCACCGCGGCGCGCGCCGCCGTGCCCAGCAGGCCGAACGCCGTCTCCGATTCGACGTCGAGCGCGAGCTCGGTGAGGCGGAGCATCTGGCGCTCGCGGTCGAGCACCGGCTTGCCCCAGACGTGCACCGTCGGCCTCGGCGCCAAGCCCGAACCAGCTCTTGGTCTCGTTCGCCCGCACCCGCAGCGATACCAGCAGCCGGTCGCCGGAGGCCGCCAGCGTCACGGTGCGGATGGTGGCGGTGAAGGCGCCGCTCTTGTCCTCCGGGAAAGTCTTGCCCTTGAGCTGCGCTTCCAGCAGGCGGTTGAGCTCGGTGAACGGCACGTCGATCGGCACCGCGAGGCTGACGCGGCCCTGATCGAGCTGCTGAACCAGCTCGAGCTGCGCCGGGAACGGACAGTCCGGCTTGGTCTCGCTCGGCACGATGCGGGTCTCGGCCTGCACGCCGATCGTGAGCGTGAGCGCCGCGGCGTCGATGCGCGGCTGCGCCGCGTAGGCGCGCGTCGGGACGCACTTCCAGCCACAGACTGGGCATGCCGGCGCCGGCCGCCCCGAGCGAGATCGACCGGCACATCTTCGCCCATTCGCGCCGCGCCGCCAGTTCGACGAACGGGTCGTTGCGGATGCGCGCCTGCAGCGTGCCGATCTGCTCGTTGACCGCGCGGTCGAGGAACGGCTTGACCTCGTTCGAGACGCTGAGCTTGAGCCCCAGGATCGTCATGTTGGCCTCGGCGACCGAGACCTGCGCGCCGAGATTGGGCTCGATCCGCCAGGACGCCTGCAGCGCCGGACGCGAGGTGACCGTCACGTTGCCGCGGATGTCGGCGCGCTGGTCGAGCGTCTTCTCGGTCAGCTTCTGTACGTCCTGCCCGAGGCTCCCGCCCAGCAGGCGGCCGATGGCGCCGGTGACGTTGCCGGCCTGGACCGCGATCTGGCCGGTGGCGCGGAACGTCCCGGTGAGCGCCGTCGCCACCGACAGCCCCTCCGGCCGGCCGCTGACCGCGAGCGGGCCGCGCGCCACCGTCCAGCCGATCTCGGCATTCTGCAGCAGCTGCGAGATCGGGTTGTCGCGCTTGCCGGTGAGATCCTTCGGCGCGGTCGCCTCCAGGGCGTCGCCGATGGCGCTGAGCGCAATTATGGCCGGCGTGACGATGGTCGAGCTGCGCGTGACCGGCTTGAGCGGCGGCACATCCACGAGCTTCGGCCGCCGGTCGCCCGGCGCGCTCAGCATGTTCATCGCCCAGATCGTGCCCGCGAACGAGGCGACGACCACCAGCCCGCCGGCGACGATCTTTCCGAGCGTCAGGCCCATGGGGACCACCCTTCTGAATCGCCACGATTGTATTTGACGGCCAATCTGGGCGCCAGCGAGACGACGTGGCGTCCCTCAAACCGTCTTCCCCGGCCACTTGCAGAGGTCGGCAATGATGCAGGTTTCGCACAGCGGCCGCCGCGCGACGCAGGTGTAGCGCCCGTGCAGGATCAGCCAGTGGTGGGCGTGGCGCTTGTAGTGCGCGGGCACCACCGCATCGAGCTTGGTCTCCACGTCGAACGGCGTCTTGCCGGTCGCGAGCCCGGTGCGGTTGCCGACGCGGAAGATGTGGGTGTCGACCGCGATGGTCGGCTCGCCGAACGCGATGTTGAGCACCACGTTGGCGGTCTTGCGGCCGACGCCGGGCAGCGCTTCGAGCGCCTCGCGCGTGCGCGGGACCTCGCTGCCGTGCTCCTCCACCAGCTGTCGCGACAGCGCCACCACGTTCTTTGCCTTGGTGCGGAAAAGCCCGATGGTCTTGACCAGCTCCTGCACGCGCGCCTCGCCGAGCGCCGCCATTTTTTCCGGCGTGTCGGCGGCCGCGAACAGCGCGGGGGTCGCCTTGTTGACCCCGGCGTCGGTCGCCTGCGCCGACAGCACCACCGCAACCAAGAGCGTGAACGGATTGACGTGCGCCAGTTCGCTCTTGGGCTGCGGCCGCGCGGCCTTGAAGCGGCGGAACGCCTCCTCGATCTCGGCCGCGGTCCATTGTGGCAATGCGCCAGCGGCGGCCTTCGCGTCGGCGGCCAGGCGCTTGGCCGGCGCCTTGAGCTGCGCCGGGCGGCCCGCCCGCGGCGGCTTGCGCGGTGGCTTTTTACGGGCTGGCTGCTTACGTGACGCGTTGCGGCGTGATGTTTTGCGCACCATTGTTCCGGTATAATGAGCGCCATGAAACCCGACAACGACCCTGCTCCCGAACCGACCATCTTTTCGGCCGTGCTGACGCCCAACCGATCGCTCAGCCCGTTCGGCTTTCTCGTCTTCATGCTGGTTCTGGGCGGCACCAGCTTCCTGATCGGGGTCTATTTCATGCTCCGGGGCGCCTGGCCGGTGTTCGGCTTCTGCGGGCTGGAAGTGGCCCTGGTCTATCTGGCCTTTCGCCTGAACTACCGCCACGCCACCGCCTACGAGCAGGTCACCGTCACGCCCTCCGAGCTCACGGTGCGCAAGGTGAATCATCACGGGCGCGTCAGCGAATGGACGCTCAACCCGCTCTGGGTGCGGCTCGAGCGCGTCGCGCACGAGGAGTTCGGCATCGAACGGCTGTTCCTGGTTTCGCACGGCCGGCAGGTGGCGATCGCCGGCTGCCTCGGCCCGCGCGACAAGGAAAGCTTCGCGACCGCGCTCTCCGCCGCGCTCGGCGAGGCCAAGCGCGGACCGACGCGCACGGTGCTGCAATAGCCGAATTGCAGGCAGAAATCGGGTGGGCCGCATGAGGCCGGCGGCCTAGACAGAGAGCAACCGATGGAGGACCCCATGCTCTCGCCCGACCGAATTTCCGCTTCCGCGCCGATCAGCCACGCCAGCGACTACGACGTCGTGCGCCGCGCGATCGGCTACATCTCCGAGCATTGGCGCGCGCAGCCCGAGATCGGCGCCATCGCGGCTGCGGCCGGCGTCACGCCGACCGAGCTGCATCATCTCTTCCGCCGCTGGGCCGGACTGTCGCCCAAGGCGTTCCTGCAGGCGCTGACGCTCGACCATGCGCGCAACCTGCTGCGCTCGTCCGCGAGCGTGCTCGACGCCACCTACGAGGTCGGCTTGTCGGGGCCGGGACGGCTGCACGACCTGTTCGTCACGCACGAGGCGATGTCGCCCGGCGAATGGAAGTCGGGCGGCGCCGGGCTCACCGTCTCGTACGGCTTCCACCCCTCGCCGTTTGGCACCGCGCTGGTGATGGCGACCGCGCGCGGGCTCGCCGGCCTCGCCTTCGCCGACGCGGGCGAGGAGAAGGCCGCGCTCGCCGACATGCGCAGCCGCTGGCCGCAGGCGGATTACCTGGAGGACAGCGCGCGTACCGCGCCGGTCGCGCAGCGCATCTTCGACAGCAAGCAGTGGCGCCCCGACCGGCCCTTGCGGGTCGTGCTCATCGGCACCGACTTCGAGGTGCGGGTGTGGGAGACGCTGCTGAAGATTCCGATGGGCCGCGCCACCACCTACTCGAACATCGCCGCCAAGCTGCAATCGCCCAAGGCCTCGCGCGCGGTCGGCGCCGCGGTCGGCAAGAACCCGGTCTCGTTCGTGGTGCCCTGCCATCGCGTGCTCGGCAAGAGCGGCGACCTCACCGGCTATCACTGGGGCATCACCCGCAAGCGCGCCATGCTCGGCTGGGAGGCCGGGCGGGTGGCGGAGCTGATCTGTGGGCAGCCTCGGCAAGACATACGGGACCGTCAGCCCTGACCGGCAGAGGGAGATGAGCGGCTTGGAGTTCGTTCAAGGACTCGCCAACGGGACCCTGCCGCTCAATACGATCGCCGAAACCCTGGGCTATGACGTGACCGAGGCAATGAGCGGGCGGGTGGTCGTTACCGCCGAGCCGAACGGCACCCACCTCAACCCGACGCGCACGGTGCACGGCGGTCTGGCGGCCACGCTGCTTGAAAGCGCGATGGGTCTCGCCATCCGGTCGACTTTGGAAAAGGGCGTGAATTCGACGACTCTCGAATTCAAGAATCTCGCTCGTGCGGCCCATCACGCCGCAAACAGGTCTGATCAAGGCGGAAGGTGTCGTGCTGAACTGCGGCCGCCGCATCGGGACAGCCGAAGGGCGGATCACGGACCCGCAAGGGCGCCTGCTCGCCCACGGCACGACGACGTGCCTGATCTATCAAAGCTGAAACGCAGGGCCTGCGCCGCTACCGCCCGGCCTGCGCCACGTGCACCGCCGGCGTTCCGGCACGTGCGAACTCGCCCTTGCGGTAGGCGGCGAGCGTCTCGCCGCTCTGCCTGTCCATGAAATCGGCGAGCCTGGCATAGGTCACGCAGCGCACTTCGGGCAGCCCGCACACGGCGCGCGCGAACGACTTGAGCGCCTCGTTGTAGGCGCCGCCCTGCATGCCGGCGAAATGATGCCCGATATGTAGCGGCGCGCGGTTGCCGGTGTAGTTGGCCTTGAAATACTGCAGGTAGGTCGCGAGCGTCTGCTCGCGCGCCTGCGCATAGCGGCGCGGGTCGTCCAGGCCGCGTGCCTGCGCCATGAAGAAGTTGTAGTCCATCGACAGCGTGCCCTTGCCCGAGCCCGCGATGCGCAGCATGGCGAGGTTGAAGCGCCAGATGCCGCCGATCTTCTCCGGCCAGGCGTCGGAATAGCCGACGCCGCTGGTGTCGTAGCGGTAGCCGCGGCTCCTGAGCGTGGCGTAGAGCCCCGCGCTCTTGGCAAGGTACGGCGCGCGGAAGCCGACCACATCCGACGGCGCGAACGCGAGGCTCGCATCCGCCAGCGCGTTGTTCGGACCGACATTGCGGAGGATGTCACCGAACGCGCGCAGCTCCTTGTCCCAGTCGGCCGCCGACCATGCGGCGCCGTTGAAATGCCCGACCGCGTGCGAGGCGATCTCGTGGCCGTCGCGGTGGAGCGCATTGACGTAGTCGAGGCGCCGGCGGACGTCGTCGCGCGTGCCGCCGAAATTAATGCGCGAGGCGCCGCGCCGCTGGTGCGGGCCCTCATAGACGTTGCGGCTGGCATCGGCGATGAAATTGATGCCGCTCACGAAGAAGGTGAAATGCACGCGATCGCCGTCGCGGTTCATCTCGGCGGCAAACTCGGTCAGCTCCTGCCAGCGCTCGAGCTCGGTGCAGTTGTCGAACGCCATCACGACGAACTGCGGCGGGCGCTCGACCTCGGCGCGCGCCGGCACATTCAAGGCGCACGCCAGCAGCCCCGCAAGCGCGGGCAGAACTTTTCGCGAGGTCAATGTGGCCCCCGACCGAGTGATGAACTTTCACTCTAGCGCAAGCGGCCCGCGCATGGATTCGGATTTGCCGGAGTGGCCGATGCCGGCGGCGGAATCCTCACCCGTGTTGCCGGCCGGCAACCCTTCCTGTCAGCAATGTGTTCAACGTTGGTCGCTATCGCGTCAACGGATTGACCGCCGTCAAATCGGGGAAGCGGCCGAAGTCGCGATCGGCCGACCACAGCTCGCGCACGCCATGTTGACGGCAGAGCGCGGCGATGCGCGCATCGTGAACCCGCGGGCCGGTCACGCGGCCGACGAGCACAAGCGACCGCAGCTCGGACCAATGCCGATCGGATTCCGCAAGCAACAGGACCATCGGCGACTCCAGCCAGGCGTCGATCTGATCGAGCGCCGATGCCAGCGGTGACGGTGGATCGTAAATGCGCGCGTGCGTAACGATAGCGAGGAATTCGTGCAGACAGGGCCAGGGGATCGCCCAGGACGCCCGGCCTTCCGCGAGGCCAGCAACAGCGGCGGCAGCGGCTTCGTGAAACGGCGCGTCCTCACGGTGGGCATAGACCAGAATGTTGGTGTCAACCGCGATCACCCGCCGCGCCCTCCGTAAGCCAGATCGCGCAGCCGCTCCCAGTCGGCATCACGCAGTTCGGGCCGCAGCCCGCGACCGCCGACGCTCGCCTTGCGCAGGCGAAAATCCCGCTTGCTCTTCTTTTCGGCGATTACACCCCGCAGACCCTGCTCGACCAGGGCGCGCAAGGTCGTGCCTTCGCGATCCGCAAGCTTGCGTGCCGCCCGCAGAAGCGGGTCTGAGATATCGATCGTGGTCTTCATTGCCGTATCTATTGCTTGATCAATATGGGTAGCAGTATCATGGAAACGCAAGGCCGGCAACGGCGCCCGCCTTCGGGACCTCATGCTGAGGTGCATTGCGAAGCAACGCGTCTCGAAGCATGAGGCCTCCCTCATCCTTCGAGACGCTCGCTTCGCTCGCTCCTCAGGATGAGGGAGGAACCAGGGTAATCCGCGCGCTCGCCGCGGATGACGCGGGGTAGAATCTCCTGGAAGCGGTCAATGAATTCAACTAGGTGGGGGGTGGAAAGGCCGTTCGACATGCAGGCACGCCGTCCCGTCATGCTCGTCGTCTTGGATGGTTGGGGCTGGCGCGAGGAGCCGGCCGACAATGCCGTGCGGCAGGCGCGCACGCCGAATTTCGACCGCCTGTGGAGCACGAGTCCGCACGGCTTTCTGCGTACCGACGGCCGCGAGGTCGGCCTGCCCGACGGCCAGATGGGCAATTCCGAAGTCGGGCACCTCAACATCGGTGCCGGCCGGGTGGTTATGCAGGACCTGCCGCGCATCGGCAACGCCATCGCGAGCGGCGAGATCGCGCACGCGCCGGCGCTGGTCGATCTCATCGGCAGGCTCAAGGCAAGCGGCGGCACCTGCCACCTGATCGGCCTGGTCTCGCCCGGCGGCGTGCATTCGCACCAGGACCACGCCGTGGCGCTCGCCCGGATTCTCGCCGACGCCGGCGTGCCGGCCTGCGTGCATGCCCTGACCGACGGACGCGATACGCCGCCGCAGTCGGCGGGCGAGGACCTCCGCCGTCTCGTCGCCGCGCGGCCGCGATCGGTGCCGGTCGCGACGGTGGTCGGCCGCTACTACGCCATGGATCGCGACCAGCGCTGGGAGCGCGTCAAACGCGCGTATGACACCATCGTGGACGCCGACGGCCCGCGCTTTTCCGACGCGCAGGCCGCGATCGCGGATGCCTATGCGCACAAGCTCTACGACGAGTTCATTCTACCCTCGGTGATCGGCGACTATCGCGGCATGCGGGATGGCGACGGCGTGTTGTGCTTTAACTTCCGCGCCGACCGCGTGCGCGAAATCCTCGGCGCGATGCTCGACCCGGCTTTCTCCGGATTCCCGCGCAAGCGCACCGTCCGCTTCGCCGCCGCCGTCGGCATGGCGCAATACTCGGACGCGCTCGACAGGCTGATGCAGACGATCTTCCCGCCGCAGACTTTCCCCAACATCCTCGGCGAGGTCGTCGCCGCGGCGGGCCGCACGCAACTGCGCATGGCCGAGACCGAGAAATATCCGCACGTCACCTATTTCCTCAACGGCGGCCGCGAGGAGCCCTATCGCGGCGAGGACCGCATTATGGTGCCCTCGCCCAAGGTCGCCACCTACGACCTGCAGCCCGAGATGTCGGCGCCCGAGCTGACCGCGAAGGCGGTAGAGGCGATCCGCTCCGGCAAATACGACCTGATCGTGCTCAACTACGCCAACCCCGACATGGTCGGCCACACCGGCAGCCTGCCAGCCGCCATCAAGGCGGTGGAGACCGTCGACCATGGGCTCGGCCAGATCGCCGACGCGGTACAGCGGGCCGGGGGCGCGCTGCTCGTCACCGCCGACCACGGCAACTGCGAGATGATGCGCGACCCCGAGACCGGCGGACCGCACACCTCGCACACCACCAATCCGGCGCCGCTCTTGCTGCTGGGCGCGCGCAACCGCTCGCTGGCGGCGGAAGGCCGGCTCGCCGACATCGCGCCGACATTGCTCGAGCTGATGGACCTGCCGAAGCCACCGGAAATGACCGGCGTGTCGCTGCTGGCTGGATAGCAGTCTGCTGTGACGCAAATTCTTCCGCTCGTCCCCGCGCAAGCGGGGACCCAGGTCCTGATTTTGCGAGATCCGAAGGACTGGATGCCCGCTTTCGCGGGCACGAACGGAGAGAACAATATCGCTCCACCGAGACTGCTAGATGCTCGCCAGCCCCAGCACGTCGGCCATGGAATAGACCCCCGGCGGCTTGCCGCGCGCCCACAGCGCGGCGCGCAGCGCGCCGCGCGCGAAGATCATGCGGTCCTCGGCTTTGTGCGACAGCTCGATCCGCTCGGCCGGCCCGGCGAACACCACGGTGTGGTCGCCCACCACGGTGCCGCCGCGCAGCGAGGCAAAGCCGATGTCGCCCGGCGCGCGCGCGCCGGTGTGGCCGTCGCGGCCGCGCTGCGAGCGCTGCTTAAGATCGACGCCGCGTCCCTCGGCCGCCGCCTGGCCGAGCATCAGCGCGGTGCCGGACGGCGCGTCGACCTTCTTGTTGTGGTGCATCTCCAGGATCTCGACGTCGAAATCCTCGTCCAGCGTCCTGGCGACGCGCTTGACCAGCGCCGCGAGCAGATTGACGCCCATGCTCATGTTGCCGGACTTGACGATGACGGCGCTCCGGCCGGCCTGCGCGATCAGCTTCTCGCTCTCGCCGGTCAGGCCGGTGGTGCCGATGACGTGGACCAGGCCCTTGCGCGCCGCGAGCTCGGCATAGGCGACGGTCGCGGCCGGGATGGTGAAGTCGAGCAGGCCGTCCGCGCTCGCCAGCAGCGGCTCGACGTCGGCGGCCACCGTCGCGCCGTTGCTACCCAGCCCGGCCAGCTCGCCGGCATCGCGCCCGATCGCCGCCGAGCCCGGCGCATCGACCGCGCCCGCGAGCGTCACGCCGTTCATGGCGGCGATCGCCTGCACCAGCGTGCGCCCCATGCGCCCGCCGGCACCCGCTACGATCAGCCGCATGTCGGACATCGGTTGGCTCCCGGCAATCTGGCGCGGGTATAGCGGGGCGGGGCGGCGAAGGAAAGCATCGGCCCCGCCCGGCCGCTAGTACTGCGGGCCGTCGTAGCCTTCGGCGATGACGAGATCGAACTCGGCCTTGCCTTTGCGCAGCGCGGCCGCGGCCTGGTAGTCGGACGAGCGGTAGCAGTCGAGCGCCGCCTGATAGCTCGGGAACTCGATCACCACGGTGCGGGCGCGCGCCTTGCCTTCGGTCACCTCGCGCGTCCCGCCGCGCACCAGGAAGCGCCCGCCGAACTTGCCGAGCGGCACCATGTCGGCCGCCATGTAGGCCTTGTAGCCTTCCGGGTCGGTGATGTCGGCGTGCGCGATCCAATAGCCCTTGTAGGCGCCGGCGGCGGGCAGCGTCGCCGGCAGCGGCGGCTGCGCACGCTCGTAGCCTTCCGCGATCACGAAATCGCATTCTGCGTTCGGCAGCCGCAGCAGCCGCGCGCGCTGGTATTCGTCGGAGCGGTAGCAGGCGAGCGCGGTGGCGTAATCGGGAAACTCGCGCACCACGGTGCGGGCGCGCTGCCTGCCTTCGACCAGCTCATGCTTGCCGCCGCGCACCAGCGCGCGCCCGGTATATTTGCGGTGCGCTTCCGGCGTGGCCGCCATGTAGCCCTTGTAGCCCTCCGGATTGCTCACATCGATGTGCGGGATCCAGTAACCCTTCGCCACCTCGTCCTCCCTTCAGTTGCCCGCGGTCGCGCCGGCGATCTCGGCGACGATCGCCTCGGCCGCGGCCTTGGGGTCCGGCGCCGCCACGATCGGACGTCCGACCACCAGATAGTTGGCGCCCGCCGCGATGGCGGCGGCCGGCGTCATGATCCGCTTCTGGTCGCCGGCCGCGGCGCCGGCCGGGCGGATGCCGGGCGTCACAAGCACCCTGCCCGACCCGATGATCGGGCGCAGCGCCGCCGCCTCCTCGCCCGAACAGACCAGCCCGTCGACGCCGATGTCGCGGGCCTGCGCGGCGCGCTCGGCGGCAAGCTCGGGAACGGTGAAATCGTAGCCCGCCGCCGCGAGGTCGGCGTCGTCGTAGGAGGTCAGCACGGTGACGGCGAGGATGCGCAGGCGCGAGCCCGCGCGCGCATCGACCGCCGCATGCATGGTCTGCGGGTAGGCGTGCACGGTGAGAAAGCTCGCCCCCAGCGCCGCCACGCTCTCGACCCCGCGCGCCACCGTGTTGCCGATGTCGTGCAGCTTGAGGTCGAGGAAGATCTGCTTGCCGTCGTCGGCGAGCGCGCGCGCGAAATCGAGCCCGCCCGCGAATGCGAGCTGATAGCCGATCTTGTAGAACGAGACCGCCTCGCCCAGCCGCACGATCAGCGCCTCGGCCTGCGCGACCGAGGACACGTCGAGCGCCACGATCAGCCGGTCGCGTGGATCAATGCTCACCGCAATCCTCCGAGGCCGTTTGCCCTCAGCTTACAATGCCGCAGTTTGGATGAGTCGCCTATTGCCAGCGTCGTCCCCGTACAAGCGGGGACCCATAACCACAGGCTTCTGGAATATGGGTCCCCGCTTGCGCGGGGACGACAGAAGTACCAATGCCTCTCACGCGAACAGCCTGGCGGTATCGACCAGCTTGCGCGCCATGGCCTTGAGCTGGCCGGCGGCGCGCGTGTCCTTGAGGTCGTCCATCTCGTCGAAGGCGTCCGCCGCGTTCGGCACGCTGACCTGCTCGGCGATCACCAACGCGCGGCAGCCGGCCACCAGCACCTGGCGCAACGCCAGCAGCGACTGCATGGCGCCGGAGCGGCCGGGCGAGGCTCCGCCGACCGCGAACACCCGATTCTGGAACACCGCAAGCTGCGGCTCACCGCGCTCGCGCACGACCGAGATCCAGTCGATGGTGTTCTTGATCAGCGGCGTGATCGAGGCGTTGTACTCGGGGCTGGCGATGAACACGCCGTGATGGGAGGCCACCATCTGCTTGAGCTTGACGGCATTCGCCGGCGGCCCGGACTTCTCCGAGCCGTCGGCGTCGTAGATCGGCAGCGGATAGTCGGCGAGCGAGATGCGGGTGACGTCGGCATCCGCCAGCGTCAGTTCCTTGGTGGCGAGCGCCGCCAGCCGCGCATTGTACGACTTCGCGCGCAGCGAGCCGGGTATGATCAGGATTTTGGGAATGGGCATCGGCGATCACAGTACCAGGTCGCGGGATTGCCGTTCCCACTGTCGTCCCCGCGCAAGCGGGGACCCATTATTCCAGAGGCCGATGTTTATGGGTCCCCGCTTGCGCGGGGACGACAGAGGGAAAGACCGTCGCAATCAATCGGGAAATCGCCTGGTAGGCAACAGCCTATGGACGAAAGTCACCTAATCGCGCCGGTAGACCCACACGCGCGCGGGCGGGATGTTCACCCAGACGCGTTCGGACGCCTCGGCGCTCACGCGATCGAGCTTTTTGGGGATCGGCGAAACCGCCGCATAGGTGAACTGCACGAACGGCGCGCCCGGCGCCATCAGGCCGAATGCCTCGTACAGGAGCCGCAAACGCTTGTTCAGCGGCTTGGTGAAGAGCGGCAGGCCGGACACGACCGCCGCCGCCGGATCGCGCAACTGCCCCGCGAGCAGGCGCCCCAGGCTGTAGGCGTCGCCCTGGACCACCGTCGCGGTCGGATAGCGCTTGCGCAGGAGCTTGCAGAAGGTCGGATCGAACTCCACCAGCACGAGCCGGGCCGGATCGATCCCCTGCGCGACCAGCGCCTCGGTGACCGGCCCGGTGCCGGGGCCGAGCTCGACCACGGGTCCCGTGCTGTGCGGATCGACATAGGACGCCATGATGCGGGCGAGCGCGCGGCTCGACGGCGTCACCGCGCCGAGCGACAGCGGCTTCTCGATCCAGGTGCGGATGAAGCGTACTTCGTCGTCGAGGCGGAGCCCCTTCTTCTGCTCGAAGCGGCGGATCTGCGATTCGAACTTGCGCCGGTGCGTCTCGATCTGCTGCTCGATCTTGCGCTCGAGCGCGCCCTTCTTCTGCTCGAACAGCGCGATGTGCGAATCGATCTTGCGCGTGAGCACGCCTTTCTTCAATTCGAAAAGGCGCTTTTGTTTTTCGAATTTCTGTTCGAGAAGCTGCAGGGCGGGGAGCGGCATTTGAATGGTTACGCTACACGATAATCGCCGGATTTGCGATACCCCGAAGCGGTAGAGGCCGGCCGGCCAAGGGTCAAGCGAAATTGCGTCATGCCGGCCCTGCGCGGCCCAGGAACTCTTTGACTTTACCGAAGAATCCGGCGGATTCGGGGTGCGTCTCCTTGGACGAAAGGCGCTCGAATTCGCTCAGCAATTCGCGCTGGCGCTTGGTCAGCTTCTGGGGCGTCTCGACCACCACCTGGACGTACATGTCGCCGGCCTGCTTGCTGCGCAGCACCGGCATGCCCTTGCCCTGCAGGCGGAAGCGCCGCCCCGACTGGGTGCCCTCCGGCACCTTCACGCGGGTATTGCCGCCGCTGATGGTCGGCACTTCGAACTCGCCGCCGAGCGCGGCCGCCACCATCGAGACCGGCAGGCGGCAGTGCAGATCGGCGCCCTCGCGCTGGAAGAACGGATGCGACGACAGCGAGAGAAAAATGTAGAGGTCGCCGGCCGGGCCGCCGCGCACGCCGGCTTCGCCCTCGCCGGAGAGGCGGATGCGCGTGCCCTCCTCGACGCCGGGAGGAATGTTGACCGAGAGCATGCGCTCGCGCGTCACCCGCCCCGAACCGGAGCAGGACTGGCACGGCGTGTCGATCACCTGGCCGCGCCCCTGGCAACCGACGCAGGTCCGCTCCAGCGTGAAGAAGCCCTGCGCATGCCGGATGCGTCCGGCGCCGCCGCAGGTCGGGCACGCCTTGGGTCTGGTGCCGGTCTTGGCGCCCGAGCCGGAGCAGGCCTCGCAGGTGACCGAAGTCGGGATGCGGATCTGCGCGGTCTTGCCGTTGAAGGCTTCCTCCAGGCTGATCTCCATGTTGTAGCGGAGATCGGCGCCGCGCTCGCGCCCGGAGCGGGCCCGCGCACCGCCCATGCCGAAGATGCCCTCGAACAGATCGGAGAACGCGGAGCCGAAATCCGCGCCGAAGCCGCCGCCTGGTCCGCCGCCGGGATGCTCGAACGCGGCGTGGCCGAAGCGATCGTAGGCGGCGCGCTTCTGCGGGTCCTTGAGGACCTCGTAGGCCTCGTTGATTTCCTTGAAGCGCGCCTCGCTGCTGGTATCGCCCGGATTGCGGTCGGGATGCCACACCATGGCGAGCTTGCGAAATGCGCTCTTGAGCTCGCCGTCGTTGACGGTGCGCTCGACTTCGAGGGTCTCGTAGTAGCAACGCTTGGCCATCATTCCCCCGTCCCAGAACGGCCATCTAACCCGGCTTGCGGAAGCACCTGTAAGGCGTGCCCGCCCGAGGAATAGCATTTCGCGTTTCGCATAGCAGTGGTCTTCGACGATGGTCCATCGTCATGGCCGGGCTCGTCCCGGCCATCCACGTCTTGCTTCGACGCAAGAAAGAAAGACGTGGATGCCCGCGCCAAGCGCGGGCATGACGATGTGGATCGGTCGGCGTCCAGCGCCGCTGGCAGCGTGCAAAAATGCACCCCCGGCCGATGGCCGAGGGTGAAAATGTGGGTCAGAGCCGAAGGCATGTGAAGGCCCCCTGCCGCCGACGTCAGGCAGATTTCTGGTTCTTCTTGTCGTCGTCGACTTCGGTAAACTCCGCATCGACGACGTCTTCCTTCTTGGCGCCGCCCGGATCGCCGCCGGGCGCGGCGCCGCCCGGATCGCCCGGTCCGCCTGCACCGCCCTGGGCCTCCTTGTACATCGCCTCGCCGAGCTTCATCGAGGCCTGCGCCAGCGTGTTGGTCTTGGCCGTGATCGCCTCGGCGTCGTCGCCCTTAAGCGCCTCCTTGAGGTCGGCGATCGCGTTCTCGATCGCCCGGCGATCGCCTTCGCCGACCTTGGCGCCGTGCTCGGCCAGCGCCTTCTCGGTCGAGTGCACCAGGGCCTCGGCGTGGTTCTTGGCCTCGACCTGCGCCTTGCGCTTCTTGTCTTCCTCAGCGTGCGCCTCGGCGTCCTTCACCATCTTCTGGATATCGGACTCGCTCAGGCCGCCCGAAGCCTGGATGCGGATCTGCTGCTCCTTGCCGGTACCCTTGTCGCGGGCATGGACGTTGACGATGCCGTTGGCGTCGATGTCGAAGGTGACCTCGATCTGCGGAACCCCGCGGGGTGCCGGAGGTATGCCGACAAGATCGAACTGGCCGAGCATCTTGTTGTCGGCCGCCATCTCGCGCTCGCCCTGGAACACCCGGATCGTCACCGCGCCCTGATGGTCTTCGGCGGTGGAGAACACCTGGCTCTTCTTGGTCGGAATGGTGGTGTTGCGATCGATCAGCCGCGTAAACACCCCGCCCAGCGTCTCGATGCCGAGCGACAGCGGCGTCACGTCGAGCAGCAGCACGTCCTTGACGTCGCCCTGCAGCACGCCGGCCTGGATCGCGGCGCCGACCGCGACCACTTCGTCCGGGTTGACGCCCTTGTGCGGCTCCTTGCCGAACAGCTGTTTCACGACCTCCTGCACCTTCGGCATGCGGGTCATGCCGCCGACCAGGACGACCTCGTTGATCTCGGCCGCGCTGAGGCCGGCGTCCTTCAACGCCTGCCGGCAGGGCTCGACCGTCTTCTGCACGAGATCGTCGACCAGCGCCTCGAACTTGGCGCGGGTGAGCTTCATCGTGAGATGCTTGGGACCGGACGCGTCCGCGGTGATGAACGGCAGGTTGACCTCGGTCTGCGTGGTCGAGGACAGCTCGATCTTGGCCTTCTCGGCCAATTCCTTGAGCCGCTGCAGCGCGAGCTTGTCGCGGCGCAGATCGATGCCCTGCTCCTTCTGGAATTCGTCGGCCAGGTAGTTGACCAGCCGCATGTCGAAGTCTTCGCCGCCCAGGAACGTGTCGCCGTTGGTGGACTTCACCTCGAACACGCCGTCGCCGATCTCCAGGATCGAGATATCGAAGGTGCCGCCGCCGAGGTCGTAGACCGCGATGATGCCGGTCTTCTGCTTGTCGAGCCCGTAGGCGAGCGCGGCCGCGGTCGGCTCGTTGATGATGCGCAGCACTTCGAGGCCGGCGATCTTGCCGGCGTCCTTGGTGGCTTGGCGCTGGGCGTCGTTGAAATAGGCCGGAACGGTGATGACCGCCTGCTCGACCTTCTGGCCGAGATAGGCTTCAGCGGTCTCCTTCATCTTCTGCAGGATGAAGGCGGAGATCTGCGAGGGCGAATAGCTCTTGCCGTCGGCCTCGACCCAGGCGTCGCCGTTCGACGCCTTGCTGATCTTGTAGGGGACGAGCTTCTTGTCCTTCTCGACCATGGGATCGTCGTAGCGCCGGCCGATCAGGCGCTTGACCGCGAAGATGGTCTTTTCCGGATTGGTGACCGCCTGGCGCTTGGCCGGCTGGCCCACCAGCCGCTCGCCGTCGTCGGTGAAGGCGACGATCGACGGGGTGGTTCGCATGCCCTCGGCGTTTTCGATGACCTTCGGGGTCTTGCCTTCCATCACGGCGACGCACGAATTGGTCGTGCCGAGATCGATCCCAATGACTTTGCCCATGGTTCTTCCTCTCTTCCTCGGCAGGTCGGCCGGGCCCCTGAGGCACCCGGAGAGAGACTTCCGCGATCAATCGGCGAAAAACCCTCGACCGACCCCCTTCAATGACACATTGAACGCCGCCCCCTGCAGCGTCTTGGCTCATATAGGAGGGCGGTATGGGGCCGCAAGCCATCGACCGATGGATTCGTGAGGCCGCCGCTACAGATAGAGGCAGCCGGGCCAGTCCCCGTGGACTTCCCGGCGAGTCTGGGCGGCGTTAACCCCGCTCTCGTCCATTGCGCGCCGCCCGAGCCGTTTCAAACCGGGATCGCCTCTCCCGATCGCGCGCGTGGTGGCGCATGAAAGACAACACGGTGGTCGGAGATAGCGACGCGCCCCGTCATCGTGGCGCGCGCCCGAGAGGCGGCGCCATTGGCTCGGTCCGTCCGGCGCGAACCGGCGGTAAGGGCCGATCTCGCTAGCCGGCGGAACGCCGCCACGTGGCCGGCGCCGTACCGAACGCTTTCTTGAATGCGCGGGAAAATGCCGCCTCGGAGTCGTAACCGACGGTGACGGCGACCTGTGCGAGGGACGCGCTGGTGTCGCGGAGCTTCTGGGCCGCGACCTGCATCCGCCAATTGGCGAGGTAGTGCATCGGCGGCACGCCGATCAACCGTATGAAGCGGTCGGCCAGCGCCGACCGCGACAGGCCGACCTCGTGGCCGAGTTCGTCCACGGTCCAGCGCCGAGTGATGGCGCCGTGCAGCAGCGCCAGCGCCCGCGCAACGTGAGGGTCGCGCAAGCCGGCCAGCCATCCGGTCTGGCCGTCCGGCAGGGTCTCTGCGTGCCGCCGCACGGTCTCCACGAACAGCAGTTCGGAGAGCTTCGCCAGCACGGTCTCCGATCCGGGACGGCCGGCGGCGACTTCTTCCGCGGCGTATTGGAATGTCGAGCGTATCCATTCGGCGGCGGCGCCCTGCTCCACGCTGAGCTTGAGCAGGGGCGGGAGGATGGAGATCACCGGATTGCCTTCGATGCTGGTGCAGCCGAGGTAGCCGCAAATCATCCGCGTGCGTTTGCCATTGCCGCCGTGATGGATGGAGTACAGCCCGCCGCCTTTGGGCGGCTGGACGATGTCCTGGCCCGACACCGGAGGCAGACTCGAAGTCGCTGCCCATCAGATGCGGGTCGTTGCGCGGCAGAAGGACGATTTCGCCGCTGCCGATCACGAGGTGCTCTGCATCGGCGCCGTCGACGCGAATGAGAACTCGCCGTCGATGACGTAGTGATAGATGATCAGGTGGGACGCAGATCCGAGCGCGGGTCCGCAATGCTCGCGCGGAACGCGCGCCGCGATGCACCAGGGCGCGAAGAAGTCGGCGTGCAGGAACACGCCGCCGGTCAAATGCGACACCCGCAAGACGTCGGATAACGCGTCCATCCGCCTTTTCTATCAGGATCGAGTGTTTCGGTCATGTCTCCCGGCGGGCCGGTCATAGACCCTCGGCCATCGCGCGCCATACAGATGCAGCATCCAATTCTGGCTCCGGAAAGGAAACGGCAAATGAACGCGATCAGCAAAATCTCCGACACCGAACGGTATGCGCGTTGCGTGCAGGCGTCCAAGCGCGTGCGCTGGGACATCGACAAGGACGTGATCCGGGGGCGCCGGTTCGATACCGCCCACAAGTTTCTTCCGGACGGGCTTTCGCTCGCCGAAGCGTTCACGACCCTCACGGCCGCCGAAAAGCGCTTCGTGAGCCAGATCCAGGGCCGCACCTACGCCAATATCTTCGGGCTGGTCGAGCGCTTCATCAACGCCAAGGTCCTGGAACTGAGCCACGATCACTGGTTCGGCGACCAGGTTGCGCTCGAAGCGCTGGTTCGGTTCAGCGACGAGGAGCTCAAGCACCAGGCGCTGTTCCGCCGCATCGACGCCATGGTCGGCGACGTGCTGCCCGCCGGCTATCGCTTCGACATCGACCCCAACGGGGTCGCCCATGCCGTGCTCGGCAAGAGCACATGGGCGGTGCTGGCGCTGACGCTCGATATCGAGTTGTTCACGCAGATCCATTATCGCCAGAGCATCGAGCCCGACGCCGAGCTCTCCGAGCTGTTCAAGGACGTGTTCCTCTATCACTGGAAGGAGGAAAGCCAGCACGCCATCCTGGACGAGCTGGAGTGGACGCGTCACGACACCGGGCTGACGGCGGAGCAGCGCGACCGGGCGGTCGACGAGTTCATCGAGCTGGTCGGCGCGGTGGACGGCGTCCTGCAAGCCCAGGCCAAGGCCGACGCAGGCTACTTCGCGGCGGCCTGCGGCCGTGCGGTCGATGCGTCCGAGGCGCGGGCGGTCGAGGCCGCATTCCTCAAGGCCTACCGCTGGCAATACATCCACTCGGGCGCCCAGCACCCGGAGTTCGGCAAGGTGCTGTCGGGCCTGATCACCGAAGACCAGGGCCGGCGCATCCAGGCCGCGCTCGCCACGCTGCACTGATCCGGCAGCGGTTCTACCCCAAAGGCAAATCCGCAAACGCAAAGGAGACCCACCATGGTTGCCAAGACGAACACCGCCACGAAGATCGCCGAACCCAATGTCGTCAACGGCATCAATGTCGACGACCTGTTTGCCCTGATCGAGGACGTCAAGCGCGAAGCCGCAAAGGGCAAGACCAACTGGCATGTCACCACGACCTGGCAGGGCCAGACGCGCAGCCGCGCGCAAGTCGACGGCTTCGAGATCGGCGGCAAGCGGGTGCCGCGCCGGTTCTCGATCGACATCGACGAGCCTTGCGAAATCGGCGGCACGAACCGGTTCGCCAATCCGCAGGAGCATCTGTTGGCGTCGCTCAACGCCTGCGTGATGGTCGGATACGTGGCGCAGTGCGCGGTGCGGGGGATCACGCTCGAAAGCTTGAAGATCGAGACCGACGGCGAGATCGACCTGCGCGGCTTCCTCGGAATCGATCCGGCCGTGCCGCCGGGCTACGAGTCCCTGAGCTACACCGTGCGCATCAAGGGCAGCGGCACCAAGGAGCAGTTCGCCGAAATCCACCAGGCGGTGATGGCGACCTCGCCCAACTTCTACAACGTGTCGCGGCCCGTGGCCCTCAAGCCGACCCTCGTGGTCGAGTGATCGGCGGCCCGGAACGGCGAGGCGGCTGCAGACCGGCGGCCGTCTCGTCCCAAGCGAGTGCCCGCTTATTCGATCACTTCGTCGGCAAGCGCGAGCAGCATCGGCGGGATTTCGAGGCGGTCGGACCAACCATTTGCCCGTTCCGGTGCCTCTCGCACCAATAACCGCAAGCCGTTGGACATGAATTAGGCTGCCGCGCTGCGTTGTCAGGCCACAACCTAAACCGGAACTCTGCTATCCTGCACCCGAGCAAGGCAACGCGGTTCCTGCAGGTTCGATAGAATCATCCATGAAACGTCGTGAGTTCATCCCGCTGCTCGGTGCCGCAGCCGCGTGGCCGCTCGCGGCGCGCGCGCAGCAACCCGCGATGCCGGTGATCGGGTTCCTCCAGAGTGCATCGCTTGACGCGATGGGGGAGCTGCTGCGCGGTTTTCACCAGGGCCTCAAGGACAGCGGCTATGTCGAGGGCGAGAACGTGGCGATCGAATACCGCTTCGCCGACAATCACCTCGACCGGCTGCCGGCGCTGGCGGCCGAACTGGTCCGGCGGCGGGTTGCCGTCATCGTCACGGGCAGTCCCCCGCCGACATTCGCAGCCAAGGCGGCGACCACGACGATCCCCATCGTTTTCGGCGTTGCCGAAGACCCGGTCAGGCTGGGCTTGGTCGCGAGCCTCGCGCGGCCGGGCGGCAACCTGACGGGGATCAATTTCTTCTCGACCGAGTTGGTGGCAAAGCGGCTGGAACTCCTGCGTGAGCTGGTGCCGCGGGCCGTTCGTATCGCCGCGCTCGTCAATCCCGCCAACGTGGCGATTACCGACTCGACGTTGCGCGACCTGGAGCCGGCTGCCCGTGCCATGGGGCTGCAAATCCAGGTGTGCAACGCCGACACCAGCCGTGAGATCGACGTGGCCTTCGCAAGTCTCGGGCGCGAGCGGCCCGACGCGCTGTTCGTCGGCACCGGCCCGTTCTTCAACGCCCGGCGCGTCCAGGTGACCCAATGGGCAGCCCGTCTCGCGCTCCCGGCGGCCTACTCCTCGCGTCTGTCGGCCGAAGTCGGCGGGCTGATGAGCTATGGAACCAGCCGGACGGATTCGTATCGTCAGATGGGAGTCATCGCCGGACGCGTCTTCAAGGGCGCCAAGCCCGCGGACGTTCCGGTGGTGCAGGCAACCAAGTTCGAATTGGTCATCAATCACCAGACCGCCCGGATGCTCGGCCTCACCGTGCCGCCGACGCTGCTCGGCCGCGCCGACGAGGTGATCGAGTGATGGGGTGGATGGCCCCCTTGCGGCATCTAGGTGCCAGACTGCTGGCTGATGGAGAATCAGCAGCGAACAGGGAGCCATCCATGGGCCAGATTACAACGATCGGACTAGACTTGGCGAAGCATGTTTTTCAGGTGCACGGGGTCGATGCGGACGGCGCGACCGTTCTGCGCAAGCAGATTCGGCGGTCACAGCTGCTGGCGTTCTTCAGCCGATTGCCACGCTGCCTGGTGGGGTTGGAAGCATGTGCGACGTCGCACTACTGGGGGCGGGAGTTGAGTGCGCTTGGCCATGAGGTACGGTTGATGCCGGCGCAATACGTGAAGGCTTACGTCAAGCGCAACAAGAACGACGCGGCGGATGCGGAAGCAATTTGCGAGGCAGTTCTGCGACCGACGATGCGTTTTGTTCCGGTCAAGACGGCTGAGCAACAAGCCGCTCTGCTGCTGCACCGCGGTCGAGAGCGACTGGTGCGCCAGCGCACGATGCTGGCAAATGCGCTGCGCGCGCACCTCGCCGAATTCGGCGTGATCGCACCGCAGGGCTTACGCAATGTTGGGCAGCTGATCGCCATCGTCCGCGATGAGAGCGACGCGCGCCTGCCGGATTTAGCGCGCCAAGTGCTGCAGGTGCTGGCCACGCAGATTGAACAGTTGGAGGCGGCGGTGGCGGCGCTGGAGAAGCAACTGATGGCCTGGCACAAGAGCAACCCTGTCAGCCAGCGGTTGGCGACTATCCCCGGCATCGGGCCGATTACAGCGACGGCAATCGCCGCGACCGTGGTTGAGCCGATCGCGTTCCGCAGTGGGCGCGAGTTCGCGGCGTGGCTGGGTCTTGTGCCGCGGCAGAATTCGACCGGCGGCAAAACCCGGCTGGGCGGAATATCCAAACGCGGCAACCAATATTTGCGACGGCTGATGATCAACGGCGCCAGCGCCAATCTGCTACGCTCGAAGGCAACCAATGCCGATCCCTGGGTGATCGGGCTGCGCCAGCGGCGGCCGAGCCTTGTCGTGGCGGTGGCACTGGCGAACAAGACGGCGCG
Source organism: uncultured Alphaproteobacteria bacterium (assembly GCA_963755305.1). Lineage (GTDB taxonomy): Bacteria > Pseudomonadota > Alphaproteobacteria > Rhizobiales > Xanthobacteraceae > VAZQ01. The sequence goes on from CAVWJL010000006.1 coordinate 32,970, forward strand.
CATCGCCTGGGCGCTGATGCACCGGCAGGAGAATTACCAGCGCATGGCCGCGGCGGCTTAGGCCGCCCAGGTCACGTGCTGGAGCTTGCGAGAGAGCAATGACGCGTGATGGCACAGTCGGTCGATCCGACGCAACCGAGAGAAGCCTGACGCTTCACTGGGACATCGATCCCGTTCGAGTGATGAGGCCTCGGTTCGCGGAACCCATCAGGGCCAGCAGTCCATCCGGGCTGCATCAACAGGCCGGACACATGACTGCAAGCGACCTCTGTGCAACGCGCGAAATGATCTCTTGCCAGGCGGGGGGCGCCATTCGCAAACACGCCTCGGAATTAGCAGCGCTCGGGCCTGACGTCATTTTGGCTCATGGCAATGCAGCCGTGGGTGCGTTGCAAGAGAAGGCTCGCACTGTACCGATCGTGTTCCCGGTCGTCGGCGATCCAGTCGGTTCTGGCATTGTCGAGAGCCTGGCGCGGCCTGGCGGCAACGCCACAGGTTTTACGAATTTCGAATTCAGCCTGAGTGGAAAATGGCTTGAGGTGCTCAAGCAGATCGTACCTGCCGTGACACGAGTGGCGGTCCTTCGCGATCCTGCCGTGGGCAGTGGCACCAGCCAGTTTGCGGCCATTCAGACCGTGGCTCCGTCGCTTAGGGTGGACGTCAGCCCCATTAACATGCGCAACGCCGGCGAAATCGAGCAGGCCGTCGAGATTTTCGCACGCGCTCCGAACGGCGGCTTGATCGTGACGGCAAGTGGAGCGTCGCAGCGTCATCGCGATCTGATCATCGGTCTGGCCGCGCGGCATAAGCTGCCCGCGGTGTATTACGAACGTTTTTTCGTAGCCGCCGGGGGCTTGATGTCCAGTCTGATCGATCAGTATCAGCGCGCCGCCGGCTATATCGACCGCATCCTGAAAGGCGAAAGCCCTGCCGACCTGCCCGTCCAGCAGGCGACTAAAATCGAATTAATCATCAACCTCAAGACCGCCAAGGCGCTCGGCCTCGAAGTGCCGCCGATGGTGCTCGCCCGCGCCGACGAGGTGATCGAGTGATGCAACGGCGCGAATTCGACAGCACCGGCCTGAAGGAGGCCAAGGCCATGCTCGACACGCTGGCATCATGAGTGTGCTCATGGCCGCGAGGGGGCCGGTAAGGCGATCATCGACCGTGAGACGACCTTCCTCGCGCGGCGCGCAAGACGCCAAGCCGCAGCGGCCGGCCGATGGCTTCCGCCTCGTTCCCGGTTTCCTCGACCGGGCCGCACAGGAACGGCTGCTGGCAGAGATCTCGGCGGTGATCGCCGCCGCTCCGCTCTACACCCCGCGCATGCCCCGGAGCGGACGGCCGATGTCGGTGCGCATGACCAATTGCGGGCCGCTCGGCTGGGTCACCGACGAGCGAGGCTACCGCTATCAGCCGACCCATCCGGAGACCGGCGCGCCGTGGCCGCCGATCCCCCCGCTCGTGCTGGACGCCTGGACCGCGCTGGCCGGCTACCCGCGTCCGCCGGAAGCCTGCCTGGTCAACTGGTACGGGCCGGCCGCCCGGATGGGCCTGCACCAGGACCGCGACGAGGAGGATTTCGCCGCCCCGGTGGTCTCGCTCTCGCTCGGGGATACCGGCCTGTTCCGGATCGGCGGCACCCGGCGGGGCGATCCGACCCGCACCGTGCGGCTGGCCTCCGGCGACGCGGTCGTGCTGGGCGGGGAGGCGCGGCTCGCCTTCCACGGCGTCGACCGCATCCTGCCCGCGACGTCGACGCTGCTGCCGCAGGGCGGGCGGATCAACCTCACCCTGCGGCGGGTGCGGCGGCCCGTTTCCGCCTGAGCCGGCCGCCGGCACAGGGCCGGTGGGCCTTTAGAACGGCGGGCCTTTGCAACGGCGGGCGGGCCTTGGGACCGGCGGGGCCTTGTGCTTGCCGTATTTTCAGCCGCCGATCCGCTATCATGCCGACAATGACCATGATCCGCCGGATTCTGCCGCTGCTCGCACTCGCGCTCGCCGTCCCGGCGGCGCAGGCCGCCGAGGCGGTGTTCCCGCCCGGCTCACGGGTCGGGCTCGTACCGCCTGCGGGCATGACCGAGAGTCAGACGTTCATGGGCTTCGAGGACCGCGAGCGCAACGTCGCCCTCGCCCTCGTTGGATTGCCGGCCGAGGCCTTCGCCGAGCTGGAGAAGACGCTCAATGCCGGCGCACTGAAGAAACAGGGGGTGACGCTCGAAAAGCGCGAGGCGCTGAGTCTGCCGCTCGGCAAGGCGGTGCTGCTGACCGGACGGCAGGAGGCGAAGGGCGCAAAGCTGCGCAAGCTGATCCTGGTGGCCGGCGCGCCGGCGCTGACCGCGCTCGTCACGGTGCAGATTCCGGACGCCGCCCGCGCGCGCTATCCCGACGCCGCCATCCGCGCGGCGCTCGAGACGATCGCGGTGCGCACCACTATTCCGGTCGACGAGCAGCTCAGCCTGTTGCCGTTCAAGGTCGGCGAGCTTGCCGGGTTCAAGGTCGCCGGCCTCATTCCCGGGCGCGCCGTCATGCTGAGCGACGCGGCGGGCAATACCCCGCCCGCCCCGGGATCGGGCGTGGGACCGCATATTTTCGCAGCCGTGGCGGCCGGTGGGCCCGGCCCGGCCGGCGACAAGGATCATTTCGCGCGCGAAGTGTTCAGCTCCGTTCCGAGCCTCAAGGCCGTGCGCGTCACCGCTTCCGAACCGCTGCGGATCAGCGGCGCGCAGGGGCACCAGATTTTTGCCAACGCCAAGGACCCGACCAGCGACGAAGAGCTCTCGGTCGTGCAATGGCTGCGCTTCGGCGGCGGCGGCTACCTGCAGATCATCGGGGTCTCGCGCACCGACGCCTGGCGCGAACTCTTATCAGCGATTCCGCTCCGTGCGCGACGGCATCGAGCCGCGCTGACTTACCGAAACCACCGGCTTTCGATCGTCATCGCCCGGCTTGTCCCGTGTGATGACAAGACCTCCGGACGGTCATTACTTCCAGAACTGCCGTGACGCGATGCGTGCCCCCTCCGCCATGGCGGCGAGCTTGGCCCACACCACGTCGGGGTCGACCGCGGCCTGCCCGACCCAGGTGCCGTAACCGCAGTCACTGCCGGCGATCACGTTCTCGCGTCCCACCAGCTGCGCGTAGCGCCCGAGCCGCTGCGCAATCAGTTCGGGATGCTCGATGAAATTCGACTTCGACTCGATCACGCCGGGAATGAGAATGCGGCCATCCGGCAGCTTCACGCGCTCGAACAACGCCCATTCGTGAGCATGGCGCGGATTGGCGGCCTCGAACGAGATCGCGGCGGGCCGCGCCAGGAACACGATGTCGATGATGTCGGCCAGCGCCACGTCGTAATGGTGCGGCCCCTCATAGTTGCCCCAGCACAGGTGGATGCGCAGCTGCTCGGGCGGGATGTTCGCGAGTGCATGGTTGAGCGCCTCGACATGCAGGTGCGCACGCCTGCGGAACTCCTGCAGGCTCAGGTCCGCGTACTGGATGTGCCGGCCCATGGCGAGATCCGGGCAATCGATCTGCAGCACGATGCCGGCCTTGGCAACGGTCTCGTATTCGTGCCGCATCGCGTCCGCGATGGCGAACAGATACGCCTCCTGGCTCGGGTAGTAGTCGTTGCGGAAGAACAGCGAGACCACGCCGGGCGAGGCCGCGCTCATGAACATGCCGGCCGGCCGTTCTTGCGCCACCGCGGCCTTGAGATTGTCGGCGTCGATGCACGCGGCATCGGCATCGCGCACACCGACCGGCGCGTTGCAGGCCGGTGTCTTTCGGCGCGACCGTCCCGGATCGCCGAACACGCGCTTGGCGAGATTGGGGAAGTCGGCAAGGTCCTGGTAGACGAAGGTATTGCCGGTGCCGCCAAAGCCGTCGAGCCGGTCCTTCACATAGGTGGCGTAGCTCGGCTTCGACATTTCGCCGTCGTTGACGATGTCGACGCCGGCCGCGACCTGCTTCGCCACCACCTCGGCCACGGCCGCGCGCACCCGCGCGGACAATGCTGCGGCATCGACCGCATCGCCCGCCTCCTTGGCGTACATCATGTGAATGAGATCGCCGGGCCGCGGCAGGCTGCCGGTATGGGTGGTGAGGAAGCGCTCGGTGCTGCGTCGCATGCCATCCTCCAGGGTGGAGGACATCAGCTTAGCGCGATTTGCGCGACGAAATTGGCGACCGCCTCGGCGGCCGTCAGAAGCCCGGGGGCGTTTCCGTCGGACCGGAATTGTCGTTGGCGGGCGTCTCGGACGCCGCCGGCTTCGGTCCGCCCTTGGCGACCGCAACCAGCGCCGGCCGCAGCACGCGCTCGCCGATCATGTAGCCCGGCTGCACGACCTGGGCCACCGTCCCGGCGGGCTTCGACGGATCGGGCAACTCGAACATCGCCTGGTGCAGGTTGGGGTCGAACTTCTCGCCCATCGGTTCGAATTTCTTCACCCCGTGCTTCTCCAGCACCTTGGCGAGTTCGCGATCGGTGAGTTCGACCCCGTCCAGCAACGCCTTGAGCCCCTCGTCCGCCTTCTCGCGCAATTCCGCGGTCAGCGCCGTCACGCCGCGCGCCATGTTGTCGGCCACCGCCACAATGTCGCGGGCGAAGCTGCTGATGCCATAGACGCGCGTGTCGGCGATTTCCCGCTCGGTCCGCCGGCGCATGTTCTCCATCTCGGCAAGGGTGCGCAGGTGCTTGTCCTTGTAGTCGGACACCTCCTTCGACAGCGCCTCGACCAGGGCCGCGATCTTGGCCCTCTCTTCCGGGCCGAACGGGGCGGCGCTCTCCTGCTCGCCGTCGGCAGCATCGGAAGGGCGCACGGACGAGTCCGTCATCACATTGTTCCTGTTTGCAAATCGGTCGCTCCGGATATCATGGCTCCGGCCGCAAAAATCAAGCCGGGCGGCGCGATCTCCGGCCCCCCGGCGCGCCGATCAGCCGCCGATCAGCTTGCTCACGACCTTGGCGGTATAGTCCACCATCGGGATCACGCGGGCGTAGTTGAGCCGCGTCGGGCCTATAACGCCGAGCACGCCCACGATGCGGCCGGCGCCGTCGCGATAGGGCGCCACGATCGTGGAAGAGCCCGACAGCGAGAACAGCTTGTTCTCCGAGCCGATGAAGATGCGCGCGCCCTCGGCACTCTCGGCCCGCCCGAGCAGGTCGATCACGCCGCGCTTGGCCTCGAGATCGTCGAACAGGAGCCGCACCCGTTCGAGGTCCTCGGCCGCCTTGAGGTCTTCGAGCAGGTGCGCCTGCCCACGTACGATCAGCTTGCGATCGTCGTTGTCGCCGCCCGACCAGCTGGCAAATCCCGCCGCGATGATCTTCTGGGTGAGCTGGTCGAGCTCGGCCCGGCCCGCTTCCAACGCTTTTTCGAGCTCCGACCTGGCTTCGGCCAGCGTGCGGCCGCGCACGTGGCTGTTGATGAAGTTCGATGCCTCGGTCAGCGACGATGAGGGCAAGCCGGCCGGAATGCTGATGACGCGGTTCTCGACCTGCCCGTCCTCTCCGACCAGCACGGCCAGCGCCCGTTCCGGATCGAGCCGGACGAACTCGGTATGCTTGAGCCGCACGTTCGCCTTCGCGGCAAGCACCACGCCGGCGGCGCGCGTGAGCCCGGAGAGCATGCCGGAGGCCTCGTTGAGCACCGCCTCCATGGACTTTCCGGCGGCCGCGACCTTGGCCTCCATGGCGCGCCGGTCCTGCTCGCCGAGATCGCCGATCTCCATCAGCGCATCGACGAAGAAGCGCAGCCCCAGCTCGGTCGGCAGCCGTCCGGCCGAGGTGTGCGGCGCATAGACGAGGCCGAGCTGCTCCAGGTCCGACATCACGTTGCGCACGGACGCGGGCGACAGATGGGTCTGGATCAGGCGCGAAATATTGCGCGAGCCCACCGGATCTCCGGTGGCGAGATAGCTTTCGACGATCTGGCGGAAGATATCGCGCGAGCGCTCATTGAGCTGAGCCAGGCTCACCTGCGTCGCGCCGATCGGGACATCCTGGGCCAAGACCGCACTACTCCGTTGGCAAACAGCAGAATTGACCATCCGCGGCCGGCAATTCAAGCGGTCACACGCGCCGCCCGAACAGAGCGATCACGCCGACCGGAAGGGCAAAGCCGACGACCGTGACAATGATCATCAGGATGCCGAGCTGATCGTAGTCGCCGCGCCCTACCGTGATCAGCTGATTGACGTACTTGGTCTGCAACTGGCCCGCCACCAGGGCGAGATTCAGGAGCGACGCCATCAGCGCGAACCAGGTCGCGCGCTGGCCGGCCGGCGCATAAAAAGCGATCAGCGTCAGCAGCGGGACCATGCTGAGCTGGGCGAACGGCGAGCCGGTCACGGTGTCGATCAGCGCGATCGTACGGGCGCCGAATCCGAAGTTCTGCTGGGTCCATTCGTGCAGTCCGTAGACCAGCCCGACATTCGGCACCGTGAGCACCGTGCCCAGCACGGCGATCCAGAACAGCGTCTTGGCGACCGAGTATTGGGTGACCTGCTTGCTCAACAACCACAGCGAAATAAGCCCGACGATGGCCGAGGTCTGCCGCAGCGTTCCGTAGAACGCCTCGTCGAATTTGACGACGTCGAGCGTCCACCAGAAGAATCCGTCCCCCACGGAGGGCGTCGCGCGGAAGGCGAAAATGATGATCGTCGCAAACAGGATAGTCCGGCGCGACTTCGAGTCGAGCTCTTGCGTGACGAACACCAGCATCGTGCAGACGACCGTCATCGAAAGGACGAATATGATCTCCTGGTTGAACGGCACGCCGCCGAGCGCCAGCACGATCACGCTCGCGCCGAACACGAGGCCGCCGCCAAGAATGCGCCAGTCGATCGGCCGCCGCTCGGCCGGCCCGGGCCGCCCCAGCAGGATGCCGATGACCGAAAGCGCCGGAACCAACAGTCCGATCAGAAAGACCGCTTCCCGGCCGACGAAGTAGGCGAGCCAGCCCGACAATCCCGCCACCGCAAGGATGCCGGAGGTGACCGCCAGCCGCCCGAGCACCTGCACCATCCCGAGCTCGGCGCGCACCGCATCGTCCGGCCGCGGATGGCCCAATTCGTCTGTGCGCGCAACCACCTCGGTCGACATGGCGTCGGCGACCACGTCCTGGATCACCGTGCCGATGACAATCAGCACGCTCCCCAGGATATAAAGCTCGTCGGGCGGAAGAGCCGTGAGCCATTTCCCGGCCGCTCCCGCGAGCGTGATCATCCCGCTCGCGATGAACCCCGCGCCGATCACGACATAGGACGTCCGCTGCGATCCAAAAATCGGAACGCTGTCGACCAGTTCGCCGAAGACCATCTTGATGGTCCAAGGCAGGCTCAGCCAGATGCCGACGCCCGCCAATTCGGCCGGCGACAGCGTCAGGCTCTCCTTCACCCACATGTCGCGGGTGACGTCGATCAGGCCGAGCGTGCCATAGGCGAAATACACCAACAGGAGCGGCACATAGGCGCGGCGGAACGCGCGAATCGGCAGAACGAGGCTCTCCGTGAGCTGCAAGGATCGTCTCCGTTGTCGACGGTTGCGGTCGCGTCGACGGGCAGGGCGGGCTAGTCGGGAAATCCGTAGAGCCGCGCCGGGTTGGTGACCAGGATACGCCGGCGGGTCGCTTCGTTGGGCGTCCATTCGACGAACAGATCGACAAGGTGCCCCGCATCGGGCATCGCATCCTCCATGCGCGGGTGCGGCCAGTCGCTGCCCCAGATCAGGCGCTCGGGATTGGCGGCAACCAGCGCCTGGCAGAACGGCCGGGCATCCGGATAGTCGGGCGGGTCGTGGCTGACGCGGTGCGCGCCCGAGAGCTTGACCCAGCAGCCGCCCTCCCCGAGCAGGCGCAGCAGGCTCTGGAACCCGGCGGTGCCGATGCCGGCACGCGCCTCGCTGCGTCCCATGTGGTCGATCACCGCCGGCAGGCCGAGCGATTTCAGGATCGGAATGGTGTCCGGCAGGTCTTTCACGTCGATCCAGAGCTGGAGATGCCAGCCGAGTTCCCGCATCGCCGGCGCCAGCGTGTGCGCCGCGCTGAGCGGAACGCCGCCGCGATAGTGCAGTTGCCCGTCGCGGAAATAATGGTTGAACCGCAGCCCGCGCACCCCGAGCGAATGCCAGCGCCGCAGTTCCGCCGCCGGCACGCTTTCGTCGGCGACCGCGACGCCGCGCAGCCGCTCGGGCTCGCGCGCGAGCGCGTCGAGCATGGCGGAATTGTCACGGCCGTGCGCGCTGCCCTGCACCAGCGCGCCGCGCGCAAAACCGAGCGTCGCGAGCATGGCGAGATACTTTTCCAGCGGCGCATCGGGCGGGGTGTAGCTGCGGTCCTGCGCATAGGGAAAGCGCGCAGCCGGCCCGAACACATGGCAATGGGTGTCGCAGGCCTTCGGCGGCAATGGAACCTTGGGCCGGCTCGGTTCGCGCGGCGCGGGGCAGGCCGGGATCATGGATGCGACAAAATCATCAAATTTGCGGCCCACGCCGTGATCGACCACGCGCGCCATGTTCGCTAAGCTTTGGCGCAGGTCAAGGTCGGCCAGGACGCGAGGACGGTCGGACCACAGCAAAACACCTCGCAAGCCAAAAATCAGGGAGGATACCTTATGCGCCGCATGACGTGTCTGGTGCAGATTTTTGCCGCCGCCGCGTTGCTTTGCGTCACGAGTGCCGATCGCGCCGCCGCCCAGAGCTTCCCGAGCAAGCCGATCACCATCATCGTACCGTTCGGTCCCGGCAGCGCGACCGACACCATCAGCCGCGTCGCCGCGCAATATCTCGGCGTCGCGCTCAAGCAGAGCGTCGTGGTCGAGACCCGCCCGGGCGCCAACGGTGCGCTCGCGGCTTTGTATGTCGCGCGCGCGGCGCCGGACGGCTACACGCTGTTCATGAGCACCAACAGCCCGCACTCGGCCGCGCCCTTCCTGATGAAGAACGTCGCCTACGATCCGGTGAAGGACTTCACCGCGGTGACGCGGATGGGCAGCTATACGCTGATGCTGGTGGTTCACCCCAGCATTCCCGCAAAGTCGGTCAAGGAACTGATCGACTACGTCAAGGCCAACCCGGGCAAGCTGTCGTTCGCCAGCGCCAATACCTCTGGTATTGTGGCCGGCGAGACGCTCAAGCACTGGGCCAAGCTCGACATGCTGCATGTGCCCTACAAGAGCGCGCCGCCGGCGCTCAACGACGTGCTGGCTGGCCGGGTCTCGATGATGTTCACCGACCTCACGACCGGGCTGCCGCATGTCAAAGCCGGCACGCTGCGCGCGCTCGCGACGACGCGGCTCAAGCGCAGCGGGTTGTTCCCCGACGTGCCCACCATGGACGAGGCGGGGGTCGAAGGCTTCGACATGGATTCCTGGGCCGGCATTTTCGCCCCGGCTCATACCCCGCCGGACGTCGTCAAGCTGCTCAACACGGAGCTGCGCAAGATCATCGACAGCCCGGACGTCAAGGCGAAGCTCGGCAACGTGGGCTTCGAGGCGTTCTCCAGCTCCCCCGAGGAACTGGACTCGTTCGTCAAGGCGCAGCTCGCCAAGTGGGGCAAGATGGTCAAGGACGCCGGCATCCAGCCGGAGTGACGCGGGAACCAGCCCGCCTCTTGTCGGTTCGGGCGATGGCACCTAAAAGGCTGCTCGGCGCGCATGCCGCGCGCTGAGCCGGAGAATGCCATGCGGCCGAGCCGCCGACAGCCCGACGAGCTGCGCGCCGTATCGCTCGAGCGCGGCGTGGTGAAATATGCCGAGGGTTCGTGTTTCGTGAAGTTCGGCGACACCCACGTGCTGGTGACCGCGACGCTCGAGGATCGGCTGCCGCCCTGGCTCAAGGGCCAGGCGCGCGGCTGGGTCACCGCCGAATACGGCATGCTGCCGCGCGCCACGTCCGAGCGCACGCGCCGCGAGGCCTCGGCCGGCAAGCAGGGCGGCCGCACCATCGAGATCCAGCGGCTGATCGGCCGCAGCCTGCGCGCGGTGTTCGATCTGACCGCGCTCGGCGAGCGCCAGATCACCGTCGACTGCGACGTCATCCAGGCCGACGGCGGCACCCGCACGGCCGCGATCACCGGCGCCTGGGTGGCGCTGCACGACTGCATCACCTGGATGAAGACGCGCGACATGGTGAAGGGCGAGCCGCTGCGCGATCACGTGGCGGCGGTATCGTGCGGCATCTGCAAGGGCACCCCGGTGCTCGATCTCGACTACGCCGAGGACTGCGACGCCGATACCGACGCCAATTTCGTCATGACCGGCGCCGGCCGCATCGTCGAGGTGCAGGGTACCGCCGAGAAGATCCCGTTCACCGAGGAGCAGTTCCTTGGCCTGCTCGCGCTCGCCAAGAAGGGCGTCGGCAAGCTGGTCGACCTGCAGAAGCTGGCGGTGATGTGAGGCGCTTTGATTCGGGCCGTCATGACCGACCGGACCGACGACTCGGTGTCATCGCCCGCGAAAGCGGGCGATCCAGTATTCCAGACCGTCGGGGCACGGTTGATCGTGACGCCTGAACTCCTTGGATACTGGATGCCCGCTTTCGCTGGCATGACAATCGAAGAATGGCTCGGCTGTAAGGAGAGGCGATGAGCGAGACGCATCGCCAAATCACTGGCCGCTTCGTGATCGCGACTCACAATCCGGGCAAGCTGCGTGAGATGCGCGAGCTGCTGGCGCCCTACGGCATCGACGCAATCTCGGCCGCCGAGCTCGGTCTCCCCGAGCCGGATGAGACCGGATCGAGCTTCCGCGACAATGCCCGCATCAAGGCGGTGGCGGCCGCGACCGTCTCCGGGCTGCCGGCCTTCGCCGACGATTCCGGACTCGCGGTCGACGCGCTCGACGGCGACCCCGGCATCCATTCGGCGCGCTGGGCGGGACCGGACAAGGACTTCGCGCAAGCGATGCAGACCATCGAGGACCTGTTGCGCGCACGCGGCGCCACCGCGCCCGCGCAGCGCAAGGCGCACTTCGTGTCGGCGCTGTGCGTCGCCTGGCCCGACGGCCACGTCGAGGAGTTCGAAGCGCGCGTCGACGGCACGCTGGTGTGGCCGCCGCGCGGAACGCTGGGCTTCGGCTACGATCCGATGTTCCTGCCGGACGGCCATACGCGTACCTTCGGCGAGATGCCGGGCGAGGAGAAGCACGGCCTGCCGCCGGAGGGCAAAGGCCTCTCGCACCGCGCCCGTGCGTTTCTGATGCTGGCGGACGCCTGCCTGCGCGCGCCAGAACAATATCCGCGGCCGCGCCTCTAGCGTCCCCTCCCCCGCATCGCCCGTCGAAGACGGGCGTAAACGCCCTTTCGCTGGGGGAGGGACAGGGAGGGGGCACACACATAGATTCGAGCGAGCTTGCCCCCTCCCCAACCCTCCCCCGCAAGCGGGGGAGGGAGCACACCGAGCGAATGGCACGCGCATAAACGCATCGCGTCGGCACACTTGCGACCGAGCAAAGGATGAGCCTCTCACCCCGGCGGTTTGCTCACCGCGCCTAGTGACAACTCAGGGCGAACCTGCCATATGCAAAGCATGACGAGCGCACCCGAACCGGCCTTCGGCGTCTACGTCCACTGGCCGTTCTGCCTGTCGAAGTGCCCGTACTGCGACTTCAACAGCCATGTGCGCCATGCGGCGATCGACGAGGCGCGCTTCGTGCGCGCCTTCGCGACCGAGATCGCCGCGACCGCCGCGCGTGTCCCCGGCCGCACCGTCTCGACCATCTTCTTCGGCGGCGGCACGCCCTCGCTGATGCAGCCCGCGACCGTCGGCACGATCCTCGACACCATCGCGCAGCATTGGACCGATCGCTCCCGACGTCGAGATCACGCTCGAGGCCAATCCGACCAGCGTCGAGGCCGAACGCTTCCGCGGCTATCGCGCGGCCGGCATCAACCGGGTCTCGCTCGGCGTGCAGGCGCTCGACGACGACGCGCTCAAGGAGCTCGGCCGCCTGCACACGACGCGCGAAGCGCTCGACGCGGTCGCGATCGCGCGCGCCACCTTCGAGCGCTATTCGTTCGACCTCATCTACGCGCGCCCGCGGCAGACACCCGAGGCCTGGGCGCGCGGAACTCAAGCGGGCGATCGCGGAGGCGGGCGAACATCTCTCGCTCTATCAGCTCACCATCGAGCAGGACACGCCGTTCTTTGCGCTGCATGCGGCCGGCAAGCTCGTCACCCCGAACGAAGACACCGCCCGCGCGCTCTACGACACGACGCAGGAGATCTGTGCGGCGGCTGGCTTGCCCGCCTACGAGATTTCCAACCACGCGCGGCCTGGCGCCGAATGCCGGCACAATCTGGTCTACTGGCGCGGGCACGAATATGCCGGCGTCGGGCCGGGCGCCCACGGCCGGCTCGACATCGCGGGCGAGCGCCACGCGATCGCGACCGAGAAGCGGCCGGAAGTCCTGGCTGATGCGGGTCGAAGGCAACGGCCACGGCGTCGTCACCGACGAACGGCTGTCGTCCGAGGAAGCCGCCGACGAATTCCTGCTGATGGGCCTGCGGCTCGCCGAGGGCATCGATCCCGCGCGTTATGCCCGGCTCGCCGGGCGCGCGCTCGATCCGGATCGCATCGCGCTCCTGCGCGAGGAAGGCGCCGTCGAGACTACGGCCGACGGGATGCTGCGGGTGACGCTCGCCGGCTTCCCGGTGCTCGACGCGGTGGTAGCCGACCTCGCGGCGTGAGTTCTGCCGCCTACGTCCCGGAACCGAACGACTTCGGCGGCGGGCTGATGATCTGCCCGCCCGTCGGGCGACACCCGCAGCACCGCGAGGCCGCGCTGGTTGGTGCCGTCGGGCCGGAAGCGGAACAGGCCGTCGATGCCGGTGAAGCCCGACGCGTTGGTCAGCATCGCCTCGGAGAAGCGCGCCGCCCCTGCGTCTTGACCAGCGCGGCGATCAGCGCGACCGCGTCATAGGCGAGCGACGCGGTGCGCACCGGGTCCTGGCCGTAGCGGGTGCGATAGCGGCCGGAGAAATTGCGGAAGCCGGTCGAATCGGGCCCGGCATACCAGGCGCCGTCGAGCGCCGGATTGGAGAAGATCTGCGCATCTTCCCACAGGCCGGTGCCGAGAAGCTGCACGCGCTTCGGTATCGATCGCCGCTCGAACGTCAGCGTCTGCACCACCGTGGGCACGGCCTCGGCGCCGTCCGGGATGAAGATGGCGTCGGCTCGCGCCGCGGCCTGCGCCACGTTGCGGACCGGGCCCTGCATCTGCGCGCGGTCGAGCGGATAGCGCTCGAGCGCGACCACGCGGCCGCCGCGCCGCGCGACCGCCTGCTTGAACGCCGCCTCGACCACGGTGCCATAGGCGTTGTCCGGCATCGAGCGCGGCGAACGACCGTTTGCCCTGCGCGGCGGCATAGCCGACGATGCGCTCGACGTCGGACTCCGGCAGGAAGCTCAGCAGATAGACGCCGGCGCGACGCCACATTGGAGTCGGTCGAGAACGCGATCACCGGGATGCCGCGGGTGCGCGCCAGCTGCGCCGACCGGTCCGACCGACAGCGCGAACAGCGGCCCGAGAATGATCTCGGCGCCTTCGTCGAGCGCCTGCTGCGCGGCCTGCTGGGCGCCGGGCGCGCTGCCGCCGTCGTCCTTCACCAGGAGCTGGATATCCGGACTGTTGAATTCCGCGAGCGCCAGCTCGGCGGCGTTGCGCATGGACTGCGCGGCTACCGCCGGCGTTGCCGCTCGCCGACAGCGGCAGGATCAGCCCGACCTTGACCTTGCCCTCCCCGATGGCGGCCGACGCCTGCGCGGGTCCGCCCTGCTGCGCCGTACCGGGCATGAGGTCGCCGAGGGAGAAATTGCCCGAGCAGGCCGCCAGAAACAGCGAGGCGCCAGCGCGGCGAGCCAGGGGGCACGCCGCGTGCGCAGACGAACCGGGCCTGCGATCCTCGGGACATGCGGCCTCTCCCCTCGACAACAGCAACGGCGCCGCTAGTTGTTTACGGCAATCTGTCAATTTTGTCGCTGATTGATTAACCAAATGAAAAGGATAACGATTTCGTACCGAGCGATGACGCCGCAGGGGGCGGCGGCTAGACTGGGTGCATGAGCACCCCCCAGGCGCCGGCCGGCCGGGCCACACGCGAGCGGAACGCCGCGCGCGGGCGTTTCGTCCTGCAGGGCCAGTCGGTCACTGCACCACCGCTGGCGGCCGGGCTCCATCTGGTCGCCACCCCGATCGGCAACCTGCGCGACATCACGGTGCGGGCGCTCGAGGTGCTGGCGGCGGCCGACCTGATCGCCTGCGAGGACACCCGCGTCACCCGCAAGCTGCTCGATCACTACGGCATTGCCACGCCCGCTCACCCCCTACCACGACCACAACGCGGCCGAGGCACGGCCGAAGCTGCTGGCCCGGCTTGCCGGGGGCGCGGCGGTCGCGCTGGTCGTCGGACGCCGGCACGCCGCTCGTCTCCGATCCCGGCTACAAGCTCGTGCGCGCGGCGCTGGAGGCCGGTCATGCGCGTGACCGCGCTGCCGGGCGCATCGGCCGTGCTGGCGGCGCTGACGGTCGCCGGGCTGCCGACCGACCGGTTCTTCTTCGAGGGCTTCCTGCCGGCGAAGGAAGGCCAGCGCCGCACCCGCATCGGCGAACTGGCGCGCATCCCGGCGACGCTGGTGCTGTTCGAGACCGGCCCGCGCCTGGCGGCGTCGCTCGCCGACCTCGCCGGAGGAGCTGGGCTCCCGCGAGGCCGCGATCTGCCGCGAGCTGACCAAGCTGCACGAGGAGGTGCGGCGCGGCGAGCTTGCTGCGCTTGCGGCGCACTACGCGGAGGCGCCGCGCCGCGCGGCGAGATCGTGATCGTGGTTGCGCCGCCCGACCCGCAGGCAAGCGTGACGGCGCCGACCGATCTCGACGCGCTGCTGCGCGCGGCGCTCGCGCGCGTCTCGCTCAAGGAGGCGGTGGGCGAGATCGCCGCAGTCACCGGCCATCCGCGCCGCGAGATCTATCAGCGCGCGCTCGCGCTCGCCAAGGACTGGCAGCGATCCTGGGCACGAGAATGCGGCAGGGAATCGACATGGCTGACGAGCGCCCGCGCGCCGCCCCGGTCGCCGGCCCGCGCCGGCGCGCCAGGTCGCGTTCCGCACCGGCATCTCGGCGGAAAGCCGCGCCGCGGCGCTGCTCATCGCCAAAGGCTTTCGCATCCTGGCGCGGCGCTGGAAGAGCCCGGTCGGCGAGATCGACATCGTCGCGCGCCGCCGCAGCCTTCTGGTGTTCGTCGAGGTGAAGGCGCGCGACAATCTCGACGACGCGGCCTGGTCGGTCACCGAGCGGCAGCGCGCGCGCATCGTCGCGGCAGCCGAGGCGTGGCTGGCGGCTCATCCCGACACGCACATCCGCGATATCCGCTTCGACGCCATGCTGGTGGCGCCGGGCCGCATGCCGCGTCATATCCCGGCGGCGTTCGATACCAGCCGGTGACGCTGCGCGCGATTGAGGCGTACGGGCGACGGACACTCTGAGGTCCGGCCGCTAGGCCGCGCGCAACTTCTGGAAGAACGCGTCGACTTGGCCGCGCAGCCGCGCCGCCACGCTGCCGAGGTCGTCGGCGACCGTCTTGACCGCGCCCGCGCTGTCGCGCGTGGCGGCCGTCGCCTCGCTCACGCGCACGACTTCGTCGGCGGTTTCGGTCGTGCGCCGGGCCGCGGTCTCGACGCTGCGCGCGATCTCCTGGGTGGCGGCGCCCTGCTCGGTGACGGCGGCGGCGATCGCGCCCGTGATGTCGCCGATCTCTCGGATGGTGCGCTCGATCGCGCCGATCGCCTCGATCGAGCGCATGGTGGCGTGCTGCATGCCGGCGATCTGCGCGCCGATATCCTCGGTCGCCTTGGCGGTCTGGCCGGCGAGCGCCTTCACTTCGCTGGCGACCACCGCAAAGCCGCGGCCGGCCTCGCCGGCGCGCGCGGCCTCGATGGTGGCGTTGAGCGCCAGCAGATTGGTCTGCTCGGCGATGTCGGTGATCAGCCGCACCACGTCGCCGATGCGGCCCGCCGCCTCGTTCAGTTCCTTGACGGTGGCGTTGGTCCACTCCGCCTCGCTCACCGCCTTGGCGGCGATGGCGTTCGACTGCGCGACCTGCCGGTCGATCTCCGTCACCGAGGCGGCAAGCTCGTCGGCCGCCGAGGCGATGTCGCGCACGTTGGCGGAGGCATCGGCGGAGGCGGCGGTGGCGCCGGCCGTGCGCTCCGTGGCCTTGTCGGCGACGCTCCGCAAGCCGCGCCGACGCCGCCATCATGCTGATCGGAGATGCGGCCGAGCTCGCGACAGCGTCGTCTCGATGTCGGCGCCGAACATGCACGATCTCGGCCGACATCTGTTCCTGCCGGCTGGCGCGCGCCTGCGCGTCGTCGATGACGGTGCGGCTCAGCTCCTCGTTCTGCCGCATCGCCGTCCTGGAACACCGCGATCGAGCGGGCGAGCGCGCCGACCTCGTCGCCGCGCTCGCGGTAGGGCACGTCGCTGCTTGGTGTCGCCGGCCGCCACGGCCTCGGTAATGCGCGTGATGCGGGCGAGCGGCCGCGCCACCGCGCGCGCGATCATGACCGCGCCGCCGCCGGCCAGCAGAAGCGCCGCAGCCGCAATCAGGCTGATGAGCAAGGCGGAGCGGTCGATGCCATTGTCGATCGCGGCGTAGACGCGCTGCGAACGCTTGGCATAAAGCTCGGCGAGCGCCTCGATGTCCTTGTTGAGCGCCTTGCGGACGCTGCGGTTGGCGTCGTTATCGCCCCACTCGCGCCCGGCGGCGGGACTGATCTCGATGCCGCGACGCACCAGTTCGCGGCGGAAGTCCTGGAATTGCTGGATGCGCTTGGCGAATCCCTCGAACGGCACGGCGTCATCGCTGCGCACCGCCACGCCGCCAGTCGTCCACCACCTCGCCGATGCGGTCGTTGAACACGAGCAGACCGTCGCCGTAGACCTTGGCGGTCGGGATGTCGGGCGACATGTAGATGCCGCGCGCCTCCATCACCACCGCGTAGATCAGCGCGTTGACGCGCTCGACATTGAGCGCGCCCGCGAAGGCGCGCTTCGAACTCGTCGGTGAGCGCCGCATGATGGCGGGCGTTGACCACCGCGACCGTCGCGAGCGCCACGGTGACGGTGGCGAGCAGCGCGAAGATCGCGTAGAGCTTGGTCGCAATGGAAAAGTGCGGCAGTTTCACCGTGGTCTCCCGGCCGCGGAATTCTCCGTTCTGCAGGTCAGATTGGGGGTAAATTGTTAACGTCGCGTTTGCGTTACCGAATCCGTTTCCACGGGGGGCTCGATGAGCCTGAACGTCGCCGTGCAGATGGACCCGATCGAGCGGATCAACATCCGCGGCAATTCCACCTTCGCGCTGCTGCTGGAGGCGCAGAAGCGCGGCCACGCGCTCGCCTATTACACGCCCGACCGGCTCGCGCTGCGCGGCGGTCAGGTGTTCGCGACCGTGCAGCCGCTGCAGGTGCGCGACCAGGTCGGCGACCATTTCACGCTCGGCGAAGGCGCGGCGCGCCGAGCTGGCCGACATTCGACGTGGTGCTGCTGCGCCAGGACCCGCCGTTCGATCTCGCCTACATCACGACCACGCATCTGCTCGAGCGCATCCACCCGAAGACGCTGGTGGTCAACGACCCGGCGCAGGTGCGCAACGCGCCGGAAAAGATGTTCGTGATGGAGTTTCCCGACCTGATGCCGCCGACGCTGATCACGCGCGACCTCGCCGAGATCAAGGCGTTCCGCGCCGAGCACGGCGACATCGTGATGAAGCCGCTCTACGGCAAGGGCGGCGAGGCGGTGTTCCGGCTGGCGCCGGAGGACCTCAATTTCGGCTCGCTCTACGACCTGTTCGCGGTGACGTTCCGCGAGCAATGGGTGGTGCAGAAATTCCTGCCCGCGGTGAAGCACGGCGACAAGCGCATCATCCTGGTCGACGGCGAGTTCGCCGGCGCGGTCAACCGCGTGCCGGCGCCGGACGACCTGCGCTCCAACATGGTGCGCGGCGGCACGCCGAAGGAGACCGACCTCACCGCGCGCGAGCGCGAGATTTGCGCGGACGACTCGGCCCGGCGCTGCGCGAGCGCGGCCTGATCTTCGTCGGCATCGACGTGATCGACGGCTTGCTCACCGAGATCAACGTCACCTCGCCGACCGGCATCCGCGCGATCAAGAATCTCGGCGGACCGGACGTCGCGGCGATGATCTGGGACAAGATCGAAGCCAAGCGGCGCACAGCCTGACCCACGGATTCCGGCGGCATGAGCGGCATCGCGACCGCAGCCGCCGCGCTGGCTGATGCATATCGGCATCTGTGATGCCCTATGCTTGGTATTGATCCTTATCGGCGCGTCGGCAACCGGCTTGATTTGACGCAAGCGTAATTCGGAGGCGGCGCAATCGGGGACGACAGGCATGCGTTGCGCCTGCTTCATTCGTCCTTGTTGACAGCAGATGTGTTACCCCCGTGTCGGCTTGACATCCGGCGCATGCAGGCCCGACAAGAGCACGATATTTCGCTTGCGGATGTGCACAGATGGCCGCGGAAATCTTCCAGTACGATTTTATCCCGCTGGACAAGCTTACCCCGGCGATGAAGTTCCTCCTGACCAAGTGGAACACCTTGTCGGTGATGAACAAGCTGACGATGCAGGCGATCACCGAGCATTCCAGCTTCAACGTTCCGGACAACTCCGCCTATATGCTGGCTACCGGCGACGATTTCTTTTTCATGCATATGGGCAGCAATGTTCGCGCCGCGCTCGGCCAGGACCTCACCGGCCGAATGATGTCGGCCGTGAACGACACCGTCGCCCGCGACCTGATCGCCGCCTACCAGCAGTCGGTTGCGCAGGGAAAGCCGGTCTTTCTGCGCTTCACCTCGCCGATCGCACAGAACGCGTTGATCTGGGAGCGGCTGGTACTGCCGGTTGCCGTGAACGGTCTCGGCACGATTCTCATCTGCTTTTCGGAGGTGTTGAGCCATCACCAGGGCATCTTCGAATATATGTTCAAGCACGCGCGCCATCCCTGGATCGTGACTTATCCGATCTTCAACTCCGAGCACGAGCTCGACGACGGCTGGGTGCTGCTGATGAACGATGCCGCCCACGCCGCCTTCGAGCGCCCGCCTCCGATCGGGAACCTGCGACTGCGCGAGCTTGCGCTGTTCCGGTTCGGCGACCTGTGGGCAAAGTTGCGCGAGCGCTATGTGGCGGCCAACCCGCGTGCCTCCATGTCGTTCGAACAGGTCGAGATCGAGTTGATCAAGGTAAACCACTTGGTGATCTACCGGTTCGACAAGGCCGTGCTGACCGGCGGAACGCTGTCCTAGGGTGCAGGCTGTGGCCGGCCACGAAGCGGCAAAACCGGCCGCATGTTCTCGGATTGTTCTTACCTGCAACCGGTGGTGGGTCCGTTCACCCACCACCCTGCAACCCTGAGTTACGCTACCGTTCGCCGGTCAGAGCGGGGCGGTCATGGTCCAGCGTGTCGCGACGGTGGCGTTCGAGGGCATCGAGGCCCGCGCAGTCGACGTCCAGGTGCAGGTGGCGCCCGGCCTGCCCGCCTTCAACGTTGTCGGGCTGCCCGACAAGGCGGTGTCGGAGGCGCGCGTGCGCGTGCGCGCGGCGCTGGTGGCATCGGGCCTGGCGCTGCCGGCGCGCCGCATCACCGTCAATCTCGCGCCCGCCGACGTGCTCAAGGAAGGCAGCCACTACGACCTGCCGATCGCGCTCGGGCTGATGGCGGCGATCGGCGCGATCCCTCCCGATGCGCTGTCGGGCTTCACGGTTCTGGGCGAACTCGGGCTCGACGGCTCGATCGCCGCGGTCGCGGGCGTCCTGCCGGCCGCGATCGGCGCCAATGGGCGCGGCGAAGGCCTGATCTGCCCGGCGGCCTGCGGCCCCGAAGCCGCCTGGGCGAGCCCCGAAATGGAAATCATCGCGGCGTCCTCGCTCATCCAGCTTGCCAATCATTTCCGCGGCACGCAGGTGCTGGCCCGTCCGCAGCCAAAAATCCGCGAGGTCGAGGGCGCACTGGTCGACCTCAAGGACATCAAGGGCCAGGAGAGCGCCAAGCGCGCCCTCGAAGTCGCCGCCGCCGGCGGCCACAACCTGCTCATGGTCGGCCCGCCCGGCGCCGGCAAATCCATGCTGGCGGCGCGGCTGCCGACCATCCTGCCGCCGCTCACGCCACAGGAGTTGCTTGAAGTGTCGATGATCGCC
Organism: uncultured Alphaproteobacteria bacterium; assembly: GCA_963755305.1. Lineage (GTDB taxonomy): Bacteria > Pseudomonadota > Alphaproteobacteria > Rhizobiales > Xanthobacteraceae > VAZQ01. Next base: position 53,185 of record CAVWJL010000006.1, read on the forward strand.
TCGGTCGCTGGCGAGATCGAGGGCGGGGCGCTGACCAACCGGCGGCCGTTCCGCAGCCCGCACCACTCCGCCAACATGCCGGCGCTGGTCGGCGGCGGCCTGCGCGCGCGGCCGGGCGAAGTCTCGCTCGCCCATCACGGCGTGCTGTTCCTCGACGAGTTTCCGGAATTCCAGCCGCAGGCGCTCGACGCGCTGCGCCAGCCGCTGGAGAACGGCGAGGTCGCGATCTCGCGCGCCAATCACCGCGTCACCTACCCGGCGCGCTTCATGCTGATCGCCGCGATGAATCCCTGCCGTTGCGGGCGCGCCAGCGAGCCGGGCTTCGCCTGCAAGCGCGGGCCGAATGCGCGCTGCGCCGCCGACTATCAGGGGCGGCTGTCGGGCCCGCTGATCGACCGGGTCGATCTGCATATCGAGGTGCCGGCGGTGAGCGCCGCCGATCTCATCCTGCCGCCGCCGACCGAAGGCAGCCGCGAAGTGGCCGAACGCGTCGCCCGCGCCCGCGAGCTGCAAGCCGCGCGCTATGCGGCGATCGGGCTGCCGCATGTGCGCACCAACGCCGCCGCCGGCAGCACGCTGCTGGAAGACGTGGCGCGACCCGACGCCGGCGGGCTTGCGCTGCTGCGCGATGCCGCCGACGCCATGCGACTCTCGGCGCGCGGCTATCACCGCGTGCTGCGGGTGGCGCGCACGCTCGCCGACCTCGACGGCGCCGACAAGGTCGGCCGCATGCATCTCGCCGAGGCGCTGTCCTACCGTGCGCTCGCCGACGAGGTGCGCCGCGCAGCCTGAGCGAAGCCGTTAACGTTAACGCCGCCCGCGCGCGTTAGCTTTGCATCAACCCTGCCGCCGGCCTGGCGGCCGTGTGTGCGCCGGCCGAAGGGAATTCGCAAAGGGTTCCCGGCAAGATCGCGCCAAAAGCAATTCAACCATGTAAGCGGGAAGCTCTGCGCGCAGTGCGCAGGGGCCGAGCCCGCAGGCGGGAACGGCGGCAGACATGCGGGATTATTCCGGCATCCTGGCAAAGCTGCGCGTGCTGTTCAGCCGCCGCGCGCTGCTGTTCGTCATCCGCGCCTTCGCCATCCTGTCGATGTCGTTCGCCGCCGCGTTCGGCTTCCTGGCCGCGATGCGCAGCCCCGGCGCGCATTACGATCCGCACAGCTTCGCGATCGGCGCCGCCGCCCTGTTCGGCGCGGCTTGCGGCGCAATCGGGCTGTTGGTGTCGCGCGGCAAGGCACTGCGCGCGGAGCTGCGCGAGCTGCAGGACATCATCGAAACGCTCGGCGACCGGAACTGGGAGCTGCGCGAGGCCGAGGAGCGCTCCCGCAGCCTGCTCGAGACGCAGGGCGACGTGATCGTGCGTTACGACGGCAAGCGTGATGGCGGGCATGACAGTGGCAACCGCATCACCTATGCCAACGACGCGTTCTGCGCGCTGGCCGGCCGCGAACGCGCGGCGCTGGTCGGCACCGCGTTCGCCTTGCCGGCGATCGAACAGGGCGGCATCATCGTGCTGCCCGACGGCACCCACATCTACGACCAGAAGATCGCGACCGCCGGCGGCGAGCGCTGGATCGCCTGGCGCGACGTGGTGGTGCGTAGCGGCGCGCGCATCGAGGTGCAGAGCGTCGGCCGCGACGTCACCGACCGACACGAGGCCGAAGTCGCGCTCGCCGAGGCGCGCGATCAGGCGGAAGCCGCAAGCCGCGCCAAGTCGCGCTTTCTCGCCATGATCTCGCACGAGATCCGCACGCCGCTCAACGGCATCCTCGGCATGACCGGCCTCTTGCTCGATACCGCGCTCACGCCCGAGCAGACGACCTACGCCAAGGCGGTGAAGGCTTCCGGCGATACGCTGCTGTCGCTGATCGAGGAGATCCTCGACTTCTCCAAGATCGAAGCCGGCCGGCTCGATCTCGATCCGCGGCCGTTCGATTTGCCGGCGCTGATCGAGGAGACGATCGAGCTCATGGCGCCGCGCGCGCAGGGCAAGGCGCTCGAGATCGCGTCTTACGTGGAGGACACCCTGCCGCAATGGGTCGTCGGCGACGCCGCGCGCCTGCGCCAGGTTCTACTCAATCTCGCCGGCAACGCCATCAAGTTCACCGAGCACGGCGGCGTCGCCATCGTGGTCGAGCCGGCCGGCGCTCCCGATGCCATCCGCTTTCTGGTGCGCGACACCGGCATCGGGATCGCGCCCGAAGAGCAGGAGCGCATCTTTCACGAATTCGAGCAGGCCGACAGCGGGACGGCACGCAAGTTCGCCGGAACCGGGCTTGGCCTCGCGATCTCCAGGCGCATCGTCGGCCGCATGGGCGGCCGCATCGGGGTCGACAGCACGCCAGGCGCTGGCTCGACCTTCCATGTCACGGTCGCGTTGCCGCGCGCGGAGACGATGGAGCAGGCACCCTTCGCGCCACCCGATCTCGCCGGCGCGACCGTGCTGCTCGTTGCACCGGCCGCGACCGAAGCAACGTTGGTGGCGCGCCGCCTGGTGAGCTGGGGCGCGAACGCCTGCGTCGTCCCGGACGAGGCGGTCGCGACGACGCTGCTGCGCGAGCGCGCCTGGAGCGCGATCCTCGTCGACCATGCGCTCGGCATCGCCGCATGCGAGCGGCTGGCGCAGGCGAGCGGCGCGGCGGCGCGGCGCATCGTGCTGATCACGCCGGCAGCGCGGCACGCGCTTGGCGCGCTGAAGACGGCTGGGTTTACCGGCTATCTGGTCAAGCCGGTGCGCGCGATTTCGCTCGCAGCGCGCCTGGCCGGCGAGCGGGACGGGTTCGAGCCCGCCCGCGGCGAAACCCTCGATGCAGCGGCGATGCAGATCGACGCAGCCAACGGCGGGCTCGCGATCCTGATCGCCGAGGACAACGACATCAACGCGCTGCTCGTCCAGGCGCTGCTCAAGCGTCTCGGCCATCGTCCCGCCGTGGTGACGGACGGCGCGGCCGCGGTGGAGGCCTGGCGTGACGCCGCCGACGGCGGAGCGCCGTTCGACCTCGTGCTGATGGACGTCCATATGCCCGGGAGCGACGGCATCGCGGCGGCGCGCGCCATCCGCGCGCTGGAAACGGAGCGCGGGGCGCGCCGCACGCCGATCATCGCGCTCACCGCCAATGCGCTCGCGGAGGATCGCGACGCATGCATTGCCGCCGGCATGGACGGCTTCCTGACCAAGCCGCTCGACCGCGAGCGGCTCGTGGCGGCACTGGCGGCACTGGCGGCGTCCGCATCGCTCGCGGCGTGAGATTGCGGGAACGGACGATGGTCGGGAGCAACCTCATGCCATCGTGTCGAGCCAAGACGTTCGCCGCCATGTCGATCGCGGCCGCCATCGCCGTCGGGCTGTCGTCCGCCGCGCGTGGCGAAAACGCGGACAAGCCGCACCGGCGCGCCGTCAAACTCGTCGCCGATCAGACATTGACCGTGACCACCGCTGCCGGCACCGGAGCCTTGGGGCTCTACCTGTCGGCGGACTGGACGCAGCCGCAGCCCGGCATCCACCGCGCCATTGTCGTATTCCACGGCAAACCGCGGAACGCCGATCGCTACTTTCGGGCGGGGAAAGAGATGGTCGCGGCGGCCGGTGAAGCCGGGCAGGGCACGTTCGTGATCGCCCCGCAGTTCCTGACGCGCCTCGATGTGAAGGTCCGCAAGCTTCCCGACCGGATGCTGCGTTGGAAGGCGAGAGGATGGATGGACGGCGAGCCGGCAGCCGGCCCTGCGGCGCTGAGCTCATTCGACGCCGTCGATGCCATTCTGGCACGGCTGGCCGATCGCACGATCTTTCCCAAGCTGGAGCAGGTCGTCCTCGCCGGCCACTCGGGCGGCGGTCAGGTCGTGCAACGCTATGCGGTCGTGGGCCGGGGCGAGGCTTCGCTGCGAGCGGTCGATGTCCGGGTTCGCTACCTGATCGCCAATCCCTCGTCCTACCTCTACTTCAGCGCGGAACGCCCCAACGCCGAGGGCGCGGCCGGACCGTTCATCTCAGCCAGTTGCCCCGAATTCAACCGCTGGAAATACGGCATGGACGAGCGGCCCGCGTACGCGGCCGGGCGAAGCCCGGAGGAGCTCGAACGCGACTACGCGCGCCGCGACGTCACGTACCTGATTGGGGCCAAGGACACCGACCCCGACCACCCCGCGCTCGATAAATCCTGCGCGGCCGAGGCGCAGGGACCGCACCGTCTCGCGCGCGGCCACGCCTATTTCGCCTACCTCAAGAGCCGGTCCCGCGGCGAATTCAATCAGCGCATCCATGACGTTTCGGGCGTTGGGCACCAAGCCGGGAAAATGCTGACATCCGCGTGTGCGCTCGCGGCGCTGTTCGGAACGCCCGCCTGCGCTGCTGACTAGCGCCCGTCGCGTTCGAATCGAACGTCGGCCATTGCGCCTGTTTCCCCGTCAAGTATCCGCCGGTTCGGCGGCTGGCCGAACGGCCGGTCGTCGGGCAATATCGGCTTCGCCAAGTTTGCCATCCGATGCGGGACAACCGCACGGTTTCCCGGGAGGTACGACATGCGCAAGGCCCTTTGTTGGCTGGTGTTGTCTGCGCTGACGCTGGGCGCGGGCACTTCCGCGAACGCGCAGAAATGGCCCGATCGCCCGATCAAGTTCATCAGCTCGCAGGCCGCGGGCGGCGGCACCGACATCATCGGCCGCCTCGTGGCCGATCAGCTTTCGGCCCGCGTCGGCCAGCCGATCGTCTACGAGAACCGTCCGGGCGGCGGCAACGTCATTGGCACGCAGGCGGCGGCCCGTTCGGCGCCCGACGGCTATACCTTTTTCTTCGCGACCGCAGCCGCGCTGGTGACCGATCCCTACACGTTCAAGTCACTGCCCTACGATCCGATGAAGGACTTCGTCGTGATCTCGAGCATCGCGGAAGTGACCTTCATGGTGCTGGCGCATCCGAGCGTGCCGGCGAAGTCGCTGCCCGAGCTGTTCGAATACGCCAAGGCCAATCCCGAAAAACTCACGATCGCCACCGACGGCGCGCGGCGCTTTTCCGGGATGATCGCGGCTTGGCTCAACAAGCTCGCAGGAACGAACATATCGTACGTGCCCTACACGGCGATGACGCAGGGCATCCAGGACGTGCTCGCCGGCCGCGTCCAGCTGATCATCCTCGCCGTGCCCGCAGCCAGAGGGCACATCGCCAACGGAACGCTTCGCCCGCTGGCGGTCACCTCGGCGCGCCGGCTGGAGGACTACCCGAACGTGCCGACGGTCGCGGAGACGTTCGCGGGCTTCGATTTCTCCGGCTGGTGGGTGCTGGCGGCGCCGACCGGGGTGCCGGCCGACATCCTCGCGCGCGTGAACCGTGAGCTGGACGGCATCCTCAAGGACCCCGCGGTGGTGACTCGAATGCGCAACGCCGGTTTCGTCAGCCGGGGCGGCGGTTCGCTGGAGCAGGTCCGCGCCTACGTGCAGGCGCAATACGAGGCCTGGGGCAAGCTCGTGCGTGAGATCGGACTGAAGCCGGAGTGAGGCGGCGGCGACGGCCGCCAAGTTCATTATCTCGTCGTTACGCTATGCCACCAGGCGCGGAAGGTTGCGCGTCAAGATCACTTCGGCCTCATGCGCGATTCGGGTCACAATATCGGCAGCGGGCGGAATGTCCTTGATCAGGCCGGCGTCCTGCCCCATCGACAGCGGCCCCTCATGAATATCGCCCGACGTGCGCGCGGCCTGCAGCTTGGCGAGCGCCTCCGCACGGTTCTGCCGCAATGCCCACTCGCGGCCGGCCCAGCGCTCGATGAAGCGGTTGCGGCGCGAGCGCGTCATCGCGCCCGGCCAAACCTGACCCGCCGCAATATCGGGAATTTCCGAAAGCTGGGTGTCGTGGCCGTCGCTGTCCACGATCGCCTGCTTGAAATTCGGATGGAGCGGCGATTCCACGCTCGCAAGAAAGCGTGTACCGAGCAGAACGCCGTCGGCTCCGAGCGACAGCGCGGCAGCAAGTCCGCGCCCATCGGCGAATCCACCCGCCGCCAGAACGGGAATCGGCGCCACCGCATCGACGACCATCGGAATTAGCGGCAGGCTCGCCATCCAACCGACGTGACCGCCACCTTCGGTACCTTGCGCGATGATCACATCGGCGCCGGCTTCGGCTGCGCGCACCGCTTCCGGCACGGCGCCCGCCATGTGGGTAACCTTGCAGCCGGCGTCATGGGCGCGATCGAAATAAGCCTTCAAGTCCTGGTCGGGCCGCGCCCAGGCAAACTGCATCACGGCCGGGCGCAGATCGAGCGCCGCCGCGAAGCTGTCCTCGCGCGTATCGAACAGCAGGAAATTCAAGCCGAACGGCTTGTTGGTATCACGGCGAATTGCCCCGGCGCGCCCCTGGATCTGTTCCGGGGTCAGGTAGTGACAGCCCAATGCCCCAAGGCCCCCGGCGCGCGATACCGCGGCCACGAGCTCGGGTGACGTTGCGGAGCCCATGCCGCCGAGCGCGATCGGATGCTCGATATCCAGCAGGTCGCAGAATGGCGTGCGGATCACAACGTCCTCCCGGTGCAGGGGCGCTTGCGCGCCCATTCGTCATTGCCAAACAATTGGGCCGGCCGCCGCTGCGGCAGCATGACCTGAATCCGAAGCGCGACGATGGCGCGCTTGGGCCGGCGACGAAGGGACGACTCGCGCCGGCTCACAGCCGCCGCAGCGCCACCTCCCCGACCATGTGGTGCCCGCCCTTCTTCAGGATGAGGTCGGCGCGCTGGCGCGTCGGCAGGATGTTCTCGTGCAGATTGACGAGATTGATCCGCTCCCAGATCGAGGTCGCAGTCTTCACCGCCTCCTCGTCCGACAAGGTCGCATAGCGATGGAAGAACGACTTCGGATCGCGGAAGGCGGTCTCCCGCAGCGTGAGAAAGCGGTCGACGTACCAGCCGAGCAGCACCTCCTCGCTGGCATCGAGATAGATCGAGAAGTCGAAGAAGTCCGACACGTACGGAATGGCCTTGCCGTCCTTGGGCGGACGGCCGGCCTGCAGCACGTTGAGGCCTTCGACGATCAGAATGTCGGGGCGGTCGATCTCGACCCATTGGTTGGGCATCACGTCATAGACGAGATGCGAGTAGACCGGAGCGCGCGCCGGGCGACGGCCGGCCTTCACGTCGGAGAGAAAACGCAGCAGCGCCTGCAGATCGTAGCTTTCCGGAAAGCCCTTTTTCTCCATCAGGTCTTCGCGCGTGAGGATGGCGTTGGGGTAGAGAAAGCCGTCGGTGGTGACGAGATCGACCTTCGGCACGTTCGGCCAGCGCGCCAGGAGCGCCTGCAGCACGCGCGCGGTGGTCGACTTGCCGACCGCTACCGAACCCGCCACCCCGATGATATAGGGCATCTTGGTATCCTCGGTGCCGAGGAACCCCTGCTGGGCGCGGAACAGGCGCTGGGTGGCCGCAACATAGAGCGAGAGCAGGCGCGAGAGCGGCAGGTAGATGTCCTCGACCTCCTGCATGTCGAGGCGGTCGTGCAGCGAGCGCACACGGCTCACCTCCTCGCGGGTGAGCGTCATCGGCGTGTCTTCGCGCAATGCCGCCCATTCCGCGCGCGAGAACACGCGGTAGGGCGAGAGGCCGTCTTCGGTGCGCTGTTCCATTGCCGTGCTGCTCAGGCGCGTTCGCGCGAGGCCTTCTCCTCGAGTCCCGTCTGCCGCGTCCGATCGGCGAGCGCCGCTTCCACGTCGGCCAGCGCTATCCCGCGCGCCTCGAGCACGACCAGGAGGTGGTAGATGAGGTCCGCGGCCTCCGCGGTCAGCCGCTCACGATCCTCCCCGACGGCGGCGAGCACGGTCTCGATCGCCTCCTCGCCCAGCTTCTTGGCGCAATGTGCCACGCCCTTGTCGAGCAGCGCGCGCGTATAGGACACGTCCGCGCTCGCCTTCGCGCGTTCTCGCACGCGCTTTTCGAGATCGTGGAGTGTGAATCCGCTCATGCAGGCTCCCTTAGCACCTCCGCGTGCCGGCGGGGAGAGGGACAACGCGCGAGTTGGTTGCGTTCCCTGCATTGGGAGGCGCGCGCCCGAACGACCCGCGAATTGCCCAGCCGCCCGGCGAGGGTGTTCCTGCCGTCAGGGACCGCAACGCCCGATCTAGCTTGCCGCCAATGCCTGGTCGAGGTCCGCAACGATATCGTCGATGTGCTCGATGCCGACCGAAAGGCGCACATAGCCGTCCGTGACGCCGGTCTGCGCCTGCTCCTCCGGGGTGAGCTGCGAATGCGTGGTGCTCGCAGGATGAATGGCAAGCGACCGCGCATCGCCGATATTGGCGACGTGATAGAACATCTTCAGGCTGTCGATGAACTTGCGGCCGGCGTCGCGTCCGCCCTTGTGCTCGAAGCCGACGAGCCCGCCGTAGCCGCCTTTCAAATAGGCATCGGCGCGCCGCCTGGCCTCGCCGGTCATCAGTCCCGGGAAGATCACCTTGGCGATCTTGGCATGCTTGGAGAGGTACTGCGCCACGGCCGCCGCATTGGTGCAGTGCTGGCGCATGCGCAAGGCGACGGTCTCCAGCCCCTGAATGGTCAGAAAGGCGTTGAACGGCGACAAGGCCGCGCCGATGTCGCGCAACAGCGTGACGCGCGCCTTGAGGATATAGGCGATCGGACCGAGCGGCTTGACCGCCTGGGTCCATACCGCGCCGTGGTAGCTGGGGTCGGGCGTATTGAGCATGGGAAAGCGGGCGGCGTGCTTCTCCCAGTCGAAATTGCCGCCATCGACAATGACGCCGCCGATCGAATTGCCGTGGCCACCGATATACTTCGTAGTCGAATGCATGCTGATGGCGGCGCCGTGCTTGAGCGGCTGGCACAGAACCGGCGAGGCGGTGTTGTCCATGATCAGCGGCACGCCCAGGTCGCGCCCGATCTTGGCCACCTCGGCGATCGGGAAGACGGTGAGCTTGGGGTTAGGCAACGTCTCGCCGTAATAGCATCGCGTCTTGGCGTCCGTGGCGCGGCGGAAACTGTCGGGATCCGCCGGGTCGACGAAACGGCATTCGATGCCCATCGTTTTCATCGTGTTTGCGAACAGATTCCAGGTGCCGCCGTAGATGTCGGTCGCGCAGACAAAATTGTCTCCGGCGTGGCAGATGTTCTGGACCGCGAACAGCGACGCGGCCTGGCCGGACGCCACCGCCAGCGCCGCCACTCCGCCCTCCAGCGCGGCGACGCGCTCCTCGAGCACGGCCTGGGTCGGATTCATGATGCGGGTGTAGATGTTGCCGAGCTCCTTCAGCGCGAACAGATTTCCCGCATGCTCGGTCGAATTGAACTGATAGGACGTCGTCTGATAGATCGGCACCGCAACGGCCGTCGTTGCCGGGTCGGAGCGATACCCGGCGTGCAATACGATGGTTTCGGGATTTTGACTTGTCGTCGGCATTTCGTCCCCTCCCAAGATTTGACGGTGTGCGTGACCAGGCCGTTCAATCCAGGCCCATTCAATTCCGCGCGTGCGAACCAAATTGCATCGCGCTGGCCTAACTAGGTGCAACGATCCGCTCGCAAGTCAATGCCTTCGGTTACTGCAATGGCGTCCTCATGAGCGCAGGCGGCCGCGCCAAGCAAAAACGGAGAGCAACGGCGCAACGGAATACGGGGGCCGGCGACACTACGGATCGAGCCGCATGGGGAGGCCGGCGCGCGCCATGTGCTCCTTGGCCGCGCGAATGCTGTGCTCCCCGAAGTGGAAGATCGAGGCCGCCAGAACCGCTGTGGCATGGCCGTCGCGGATGCCCTCGACCAGATGGTCGAGCGTGCCGACCCCGCCCGACGCGATCACCGGAACCGGCACGGCGTCCGCAATGGCGCGGGTGAGCGGGATGTCGAAGCCCGCCCGGGTGCCGTCGCGGTCCATCGAGGTGAGCAGGATTTCGCCGGCGCCGAGCGCCACCACTTCGCGCGCGTAGTCGACGGCGTCGAGCCCGGTCGGATTGCGCCCGCCATGGGTGAAAATTTCCCAGCGGTCGGGCGCTCCCGGCTGCGACACCCGCTTGGCGTCGATCGCCACCACGATGCACTGGTCGCCGAATTTCTCCGCCGCCTCCTTGACGAAGGCACGGCGCGCCACCGCGGCGGTGTTGATCGACACCTTGTCGGCGCCCGACGCGAGCAGCCTGCGGATGTCCTCGACCGTACGCACGCCGCCGCCGACCGTGAGCGGCATGAAGCAGGCCTCCGCCGTGCGCGTCACCACGTTGAAGATGATGTCGCGGTTCTCGTGGCTCGCAGTGATGTCGAGAAAGGTCAGTTCGTCCGCGCCGGCCGCGTCATAGGCGATCGCCGCATCGACCGGATCGCCGGCGTCGCGCAGATCGAGAAACTGCACGCCCTTGACGACACGGCCGTCCTTCACATCCAGGCAGGGAATGACGCGGACCTTGAACATGGCTAGGCCGCCGCCCGCGCCGAACGAATGAGACGGAGCGCTTCGGCTGCATCGAGCCGGCCATCGTAGAGCGCGCGGCCGGCGATGGCGCCGGCGAGCTTCTTCGCGCGCGGCTCGAGCATCGCGCTGCACGTCCTCGATCGAGGCGAGCCCGCCCGAGGCGATCACCGGGATCGACACGGCATCGGCGAGCGCGATGGTGGCGTCGAGGTTGAGGCCCTTGAGCAGGCCGTCGCGCGCGATGTCGGTGTAGATGATGGCCGCGACGCCGGCGTCCTCGAAGCGCCGCGCGATGTCGAGCACCGAAAGCTCGGAGGTCTCGGCCCAGCCCTCGACCGCGACCTTGCCGTCGCGCGCATCGAGCCCGACCGCGACGCGGCCGGGAAATTTCCGCGCCGCCTCCTTCACCAGTTCGGGATCGCGCACCGCCGCGGTGCCGATGATGACGCGGTCGACGCCCTTGCCGAGCCAGCCCTCGATCGTGGCCATGTCGCGGATGCCGCCGCCGAGCTGCACCGGGATCGCGATCGTCTCCAGGATGCGTTCGACCGCGCCTGCGTTGACCGGCTTGCCCGCAAAGGCGCCGTCGAGGTCGACGATGTGGAGATACTCGAAGCCCTGCATCTCGAAGGCGTGCGCCTGCGCCGCCGGATCGCGATGGAACACGGTCGCGCGCGCCATGTCGCCCTGCTCCAGGCGCACCGCCAGCCCTTCCTTGAGGTCGATGGCGGGAAACAGGATCACGGCTTCCACTTCAGGAAATTCGCGATCAGCCGCAGGCCCAGCCGCTGGCTCTTCTCCGGATGGAACTGCGTGCCGACCATGGTGTCGCGGCCGACGATGGCGGTCACCGGCCCGCCGTAGTCGGCCTCGGCCACCAGATCGGAGCGCTCGCGCCGGCTTGAGATGGAACGAGTGCACGAAATAGGCGTGCAGGCCCTCCGGCCCGGTCGCGATGCCGTCGAGCAGCGGATGCGGGCGGAGCGGCGTTGAGCGTGTTCCAGCCCATGTGCGGAATCTTCAGGCTCTGGATCGGCGGGCGCGATCTTGTCGACCTCGCCGGCAATCCAGCCGAGCCCTTCCACCACCTCGTATTCGAGCCCGCGCTCGGCCATGAGCTGCATGCCGACGCAGATGCCGAGAAACGGCCGGCCCTCGCTTGCGCACGCGCCTCGTCGAGCGCGTCGACCATGCCGGGCACGCGCGTCGAGGCCGCGCCGGCAATCGGCAAACGCGCCGACGCCGGGCAGCACCACGCGGTCGGCGCGGCGCGACGTGATCGGGATCGCTGGTCACTACGATCGGCTGATCGAGGCCCGCTTCACGCGCCGCGCGCTCGAACGCCTTGGCGGCCGAGTGCAGATTGCCGGAGCCGTAGTCGACGATCGCGACCGTCACCGCGACGCCCCCGGCTGCGGGAAACAGGCCGATGACCTGCGGACGGAGGCTTGCGGCCGCCAGACCGGCGCGGGCGCCGGCAATGCGCTGCGGCGGCTTCGCTCCGAACCCAGGAGTCGAAGAACCGCCGCTCGGCCGCTTCGAGATCGTCGCCCACGACGATGCCGAGCGTGCTGCCAGCCGCGCCTGCCGAGCGTGAAACGGCGCAGCGTCGCCGCCTCGATGCCGACCAGCAGCGCGAGCAGCGTCATGACGCTCCATCGCACGGTAGTCGAGACGCCGAGGGTGCGCAAGCCCGACATGCAGCGCGACAGCGACGACGATGTAACCGAACAGCACCAGCCACATCCGGTGCCGCAGCATCCACAGCGGCGCCAGCAGGAAGGCCCAGAAGGAGAAGCCGTCGCGCACGAACACGAAGCGCTCCGGATCGGGCGCGGCGTCGTCCGCCTTGCGGCGGCGGCTCATGCACGGTGTAGATCGCCATGGCTGTCCCGGCCGCAAGCGGCCGTCCCTTGCATCGTGGTCGTCAGCGACTGTCATGCCCGCGAAAAGCAGACAGAGTCAACTTAAGCAGCAAGCGTTTGAATGCACGACCTCCCTCATGGTGAGGAGCGAGCGTCTCGAACCATGAGGGATTACTCCCCAAATCGTGACCGCAAAGAACGACATGGCGTACGATCTCATCCGCCGAGCGTGCCCTTGGTCGACGGCATCTCGCCGGCCGCGCGCGGATCGATCGCGACCGCAGCGCGCAGCGCCCGCGCCAGACCCTTGAAGCAGGATTCGGCAATATGATGGTCGTTGCTGCCGTAGAGCGTCGCGACGTGCAGCGTCACGCCGGCGTTCATCGCGAAGGCCTGGAACCATTCCTGCACCAGCTCGGTGTCGAAGGTGCCGACCTTGTCGCGCACGAACTCGGCCTTGAACACCAGGAACGGCCGGCCCGATATGTCGATCGCCACGCGCGTGAGCGCCTCGTCCATCGGCACGTGGACGTCGGCATAGCGGGTGATGCCCTTCATGTCGCCGAGCGCCTGCTTCACCGCCTGGCCCGAGCGCGATGCCGACATCCTCGGTGGTGTGATGGTGGTCGATGTGCAGGTCGCCCTTGGCCTTCACCGTCAGGTCGATGCGCGAATGCCGCGCCAGCAGATCGAGCATGTGGTCGAGGAAGCCGATACCGGTCGCGATCGAGGACGCGCCGGTGCCGTCGAGATCGACCGCGACCTCGACGTCGGTTTCCTTGGTGGTTCGCTTGACCGTGCCTTTGCGCATGGAAAACGGGCCTTCGGCTCCAAAGTCGCGCGCCTTTTAACAGGGGTTTGGCCGCTTCGCCACTGCGCTTAGAACCGGAATTGCGCCACTCTCTCGCAATGCTTAAATCATTGCCAGCACGGGAATTGTAAAGATGCAGCCGCCCTCCCCCGATCTCTGGCACGGCACCACCATCCTGACCGTCCGCAAGGGCGGCGCGGTCGTCATCGGCGGCGACGGCCAGGTCACCATCGGCCAGACCATCGTCAAGGCCAACGCCAAGAAGGTGCGCCGGCTTGGCAAGGGCGACGTGATCGGCGGCTTTGCCGGCGCCACCGCCGACGCCTTCACGCTGTTTGAGCGGCTCGAGGCCAAACTCGAGCAGTATCCCGGCCAGCTTACCCGCGCGGCGGTCGAGCTGGCCAAGGACTGGCGCACCGACCGCTACCTGCGCCGGCTCGAAGCCATGATGATCGTCGCCGACACCCAGGTCTCGCTGGTGCTCACCGGCACCGGCGACGTGCTCGAGCCCGAGGCCGGCGTCATGGGCATCGGCTCGGGCGGCAACTATGCGCTCGCCGCCGCCCGTGCGCTGATCGACGGGCCGCTCGACGCCGAGGCGATCGTGCGCCGCTCGCTCGACATCGCAGCCGACATCTGCGTCTACACCAACCGCAACGTCACCATCGAGACACTGAAAGGCGCCTGATCCATGGTGCCGCAAATCTATCGGTTCGATCCGATGACGGCGGCCGACCTGCCGCTGGTGCGGCATTGGCTCGGCCTGCCGCATGTCATGGAGTGGTGGGGCGACACGCACGAGCAGTTCAAGCTGGTCAGCGAGGACCTCGCGCAGCCCGCGATGGACCAGTTCATCGTATGGCAAGGCGATCGCCGCTTCGGCTATCTGCAGTGCTACGATCCGAACGCCTGGCCGGACAATGGGCTCGGGATTCATCCGGCCGGTACGCGGGGCATCGATCAGTTCATCGGCGAGCCCGACATGGTGGACCGCGGCCACGGCTCGGCATTCATTCGCGCGTTCATCGACGGTCTCATTGCAGCCGGAACGCCGCGCGCGCTGACCGACCCCAATCCGGCGAACGGGCGCGCCATCCGCGCCTACGAGAAGGCCGGCTTTCGCAAGGCTCGCGAGGTTGAGACGCCGGACGGCCGCGCCTTGCTGATGGTGCGCGGCGCATGACCCACCTGTCTCCGGACGATCTGGACGCCGCCGCTGCCGAGGGTTTCGTCACCGCCGAGCAGGTGGCGGCGCTGCGGGCCTTTGCCGAAAGGCGCGAGCGGGAGCGCGCGGCCTTGCTCGGCCACGAGGAGCGCTTCCGCTTCATGCGCGGCTTCAACGATTTCTTCTTCGCGGTCGGAATTTTGTTGTTTGGCGGCGGCATGGCGTTCTTCGCCCTGCCAACCCCCGCGGGCACCCTGATGGCCGCTGCGATCACCTGGGCGCTGGCGGAGCTGCTGGTTGCCCGCATGCGGCTCGTTTTGCCGGGCATTCTGCTCGTCTGCATTTTCGTTGTTTTCTTCGCGCTCGCGGCCCCGGTCGACCTCTGGTTCATGTCCGGGATGCGGCTGCCGGACCTCGCGGCTCTGCAGGAATGGTTCTTCAGCACACGCTGGCTCCGCAGGTCTTCCGGCGGGGGACCGGCGATGGTCCTCGCTCCCGAGACATTGCCGGCGGTTGTGCTCGGCCTGTTCGCATTGATCGGCGCCTTGGCGGGAGGATTGTTCTATGCCCGTTTCCGGCTGCCATTTGCGCTGCTGGTTGTCGCCGGGTGCCTGGTCGGCGCGGTGCTTGCTGCAACGCACGTCTATTGGCCGGAGGCGCCGGACCACGTCGAATCCGTCGTCCTGCTGGGCTGCGGTCTCGCCGTCTTCATCGCCGCCATGAGCTTCGACGTATCGGATCGCGAGCGCGTCACCCGGCGCGCCGACTGCGCATTCTGGCTGCACCTCATCGCGGCGCCGCTGATCGTGCATTCGCTCATCGGGCTCGTCGCCGACGACGTGTCCAAGATGACGACGCCGGTCGCCGCAGCCATCCTGGCGATTTTCGCCGTGCTCACCCTGGTCGCCGTCATCATCGACCGCCGTGCGCTCCTGGTATCCGCCTTGCTCTACATCGGCGTGGTGATCGCGTACGGCATCAAGGGGACGGTCGGGGCCGGGGTCGAGAAGCAGACGTTCGTATTCTTCGCGACGCTGCTCGTGCTCGGCACGGTCGTGCTGATCATCGGCGTCGGCTGGCAGCCGCTGCGGCGCGGCCTGGCGCGACTGCTTCCGTCGGCGCTCATGCGCCGGCTCCCGCCCGCAGTCGCCGCAGCCTGAGAGGATATCGGGTGCATTGGACCGAGCGCCTCTCCCCGCGGACCTGCCTGCTGGCGATCCTCGCCATCCTTGTGGTGCAGGCCGGCATCCTGCTGGCGATGGGGCGCGTGCCGTACTGCACCTGCGGATCGATCAAGCTGTGGCACGGCGACGTGTTCAGCGCGGAGAACTCGCAGCACCTGTTCGACTGGTATTCGTTCACCCACGTCGTCCACGGCTTCGCGCTCTACGCTCTGCTCTGGCTGGTGTGGCGGCGCGCGCCCGTTGTACTGCGGCTTGTGCTTGCGGTGCTGATCGAAGGCGCCTGGGAGATCCTGGAGAACAGCCCCCTCATCATCGAGCGCTATCGCGCCTCGACCATCTCGCTCAGCTATTTCGGCGACAGCGTGGTGAACTCGATCGCCGACACCCTCATGATGATCGCCGGCTTCGTGATTGCCGCCCGGCTGCCGGTCTGGGGTACGGTCGCCGCCGCGCTCGCCCTGGAACTGTCGCTCGGATTGCTGATCCGCGACAACCTGACGCTGAATATCGTGATGCTGGCCTACCCGCTCGAATCGATCAAGGTGTGGCAGGCCGCGGCGCCATTGCAGTAGGCTGCCGAAAACGCCAAATATCACCCGCATGACCGACTTTTCCCCCCGCGAAATCGTCTCCGAGCTCGACCGCTTCATCATCGGCCAGAACGACGCCAAGCGCGCCGTCGCGATCGCGCTGCGCAACCGTTGGCGCAGGCTCAAACTCGACGAGAAGCTGCGCGAGGAGGTGCTGCCCAAGAATATCCTGATGATCGGCCCGACCGGCGTCGGCAAGACCGAGATTTCGCGCCGCCTGGCCAAGCTCGCGGGCGCGCCGTTCATCAAGATCGAGGCCACGAAATTCACCGAGGTCGGCTATGTCGGCCGCGACGTCGAGCAGATCGTGCGCGACTTGGTCGAGATCGCGATCGCGCAGACGCGGGAGCGAAGGCGCAAGGACGTGGAGGCCAAGGCGCAGCAGAACGCCGAGGAGCGCGTGCTCGACGCGCTGGTGGGCCCGGGCTCCAGCCCGGCGACACGCGAAGCCTTCCGCCGCAAGCTGCGCGCCGGCGAGCTCAACGACAAGGAGATCGAGCTCGAGATGCAGGCCGCGGGCAGCGGCATGCCCTTGTTCGAGATTCCCGGCATGCCGGGCGCGCAGATGGGCGCGATCTCGATCGGCGATATCTTCGGCAAGCTCGGCGGCAGCCGCACCAAGACCCGGCGCGTCACGGTGGCGGAATCCCACGACCTTCTGATCAACGAGGAATCCGACAAGCTGCTCGACGACGACCAGCTCGTGCTGGAATCGATCAAGGCGGTCGAGCAGAACGGCATCGTGTTTCTCGACGAGATCGACAAGATCGCCGGGCGCGAGGGCCGTACCGGCGCCGACGTGTCGCGCGAAGGCGTGCAGCGCGATCTCCTGCCGCTGATCGAGGGCACCACCGTCTCGACCAAGCACGGCGCGGTAAAGACCGACCACATCCTGTTCATCGCGTCAGGCGCTTTCCACATCTCCAAGCCCTCCGACCTGCTGCCCGAGCTGCAGGGACGGCTGCCGATCCGGGTGGAGCTGCGCGCGCTCACGCGCGACGACCTCAAGCGCATCCTCACCGAGCCCGAGGCCGCGCTGATCACGCAATATGTGGCGCTGATGGCGACCGAGGGCGTGACGCTGGAGTTTGCGCCCGAGGCGATCGACGCGATCGCCGACATCGCGGTCCTGGTCAATTCCAGCGTGGAGAATATCGGCGCGCGCCGGCTGCAGACCGTGATGGAGCGCGTGCTCGACGAGGTCTCGTTCTCGGCGCCCGACCGCTCCGGCGAGACCGTGACGATCGACGCCGCCTATGTGCACAAGCACATCGGCGATCTGGCGAAGAACACGGATCTCAGCCGGTTCATTCTCTAATTTCTGTTGTCGGCGCCCCGCCCCAATCACGGTGTCATGCCTGCGCAAGCAGGCATCCAGTAAACTCCGACGGCTGGATGATCCCGTCGAACAAGCCGACGCAAAGCGGCGGTTACTGGATTCCGGCTCTCGCTCGCCGGACTGCGTCCGGCTTGCTCGGCCGGAATGACAAGCGGGTGTAACCCCCAGCCCCGAGAACATCGATCCCGGCTTTCGCGGGGACGACCGTGCGGCTAGCGTGTTATTCAGACACCGAATGTCATGCGGGCGGGAGGAAGCACATGCGGCTTGGAATGTTCATGATGCCGGTGCATCCGCCGGACCGGATGCTGGCGGACACGCTGGCGGAAGACACCGCGAAGTCGCTGTTGGCGGACGAACTCGGCTTCGACGAATTGTGGATGGGCGAGCACTTCTCCGCCACCACCGAGCCGATCCCCTCCCCGCTGATGTTCATGGCGGGCCTCGTGCCGCTCGCCAGGAACCTCACCTTCGGCACGGCCGTCATCAACATCCCGAACCACGATCCGGTGATCGTGGCGGCCGAAGCCGCGCAGTTCGATCACATGAGCCGCGGCCGCTTCGTGCTCGGTGTCGGTCCCGGCGGTCTGGTGTCCGACTTCGAGCTGTTCAACCGGACCGACCACGCGGCGCGCATGCGCATGCTGACCGAGGCGGTGGATATCATCGAGCACATCTGGTCGCGCGATCCGCCTTACGATTTTGCACGGCGAGTTCTGGACCGTGCGCATCAAGGACGCGATCAACAAGGAGCTCGGCGTAGGCTACATGCCCAAGCCCTATCAGCGCCCGCGCCCGCCGATCGCAGTGTCGCTGGCGAGCCCGAATTCGGCCTCGGCGCGCACCGCCGCGCAGCGCGGCTGGGGCATGATCTCGGCCAACATCATCCCGACCTATTCGGTGGCATCGCACTGGACCGTTTATACGCAGACCTGCCGCGAGCTCGGCATCCCCGCCCGCGGCGAGACCTGGCGGGTCGGGCGCAACGTGCTGGTGGCGCCGTCGGAGGCGGAGGCTCAGGACCGCGTATTCGGTGCGCAGGCCTCCAACCGCTATTTCTTCACCTACATCCGCGAGGTGCTGCGCAGCGTCGGCATTCTTTCGATTCTCAAGCCGCGCCCCGACATGCCGGACGAGGAGGCCACGCCGGAAGCGATCACCGAAGAATGCGTGCTCTACGGCTCGCCCAAGACCGCGCTCGACAAGCTCGTCGCTTTCCGCGAGCGGGTCGGCCCGTTCGGCACGCTGCTGATGACCGGGCTCGACTGGGGCGGGCCCAACGAAGACTGGGAGCGCGAAGGCATGCGGCTCCTGGCGCACGAGGTGATGCCGAAATTCCGCCAGCACGTGACGGCGCAAGCCGCCGAATGATGCAGACCTTCGGCCGCTCTCGGTCATTTTGATATCAGCATGCCCAGCATGAAAGCCGTGCGGCTCTACGCATTCGGCGGGCCGGACAAGCTGGTCTACGAAGACCAGCCGGTGCCGGAGGTCGGGCCAGACGACGTGCTGGTCAAGGTGCTCGCCACCTCGGTATCGCGCTGGGACGTGAAGTACCGCACCGGTGAAGTCCACGCGTTCTACGGCCAGACCACCGGACACCAGGGCGCCATCCCCGGCCGTAAGCCGTTTCCGATGCCGATGCAGCTAGGGCGCGACGTCGCCGGCGAGGTCGCGGCCGTCGGCGCGGGCGTGACCGCGTTCGCGGTCGGCGACCGGGTGCTCGGCCTGACCAATCCGGAGAATCCAATCTCGCTCGCCAGCATGCGCGGGCTCGGCAACCTTTCGGGCGGGGTCGATCTGCCCGGCCACACCATGTTCGGCGGCTATGCCCAGTTCGTCGCGCGGCCGCAGAGCTATTGGATCAAGACCGCGCCCACGCTCGATCCGGATCAGGGCGCCGCCGCGATGTGGCCGTGCGCCACCGCACATCGCATCGTCGCCAACCGGCTCAACGTGCGGCCGAACGACACCGTGCTGATCGTCGGCGCGTCCGGCGGCATGGGCACGGCTACGATCAAGCTCGTCAGGCTCGCGGGCGCGACCGTGATCGCGACTACGCGCCATCCCGGCAAGGCGGGGCGGCTGGCGGCGGAAGGAGCCGACATCGTGATCGACACCGGCCGCGGCGACGCGCTGGCCGCGATCCGCGATGCGACACGCGGCGAAGGCGTCGATGCCGCGGTCGACTATACCGGCGCGCGCGATCTCATCCGGCTCGCCATCGACGCGCAGCGCCCCGGCGGTACGCTCTGCCCGGTCGGCGGCGAGCTGGAGCCGCTGCCGCTGCGCGTGGTCGACCTGGTGAGCAAGGAGCTCAACATTCACGGGATCCGGGGAGCGACCAGGAACGATCAGCGCATTGTGGCGGAGCGGCTGGCGAGGGGCCGCCTCGGCATGCCGGTGCACGCGGTTCTGCCGCTCTCGCGCGCCGACGAGGCGCACGCCATGCTGGAGGACGGCAAGGACCTGGTGGGCCGCATCGTGCTGCACCCGTGGGAGGCTTAATCCCGGCCCCGGTGCTTAATTGCCGCGTGATAACTTTCGTCATATCCGTGTACAATTTTACTTTACGCAACCACCGGGCGGTGGTCATATTGGGCGTTGAAGCCGAGGGTTGCGGCATGTTGGACAAGCGCCGGTTGACGCCCGGAACCCATCTGCGGGCCGAGATCGAGCGCCTGGGGCTGGATCAGATCGAGGTCGCATCCGCCACCGGCGTTTCGCGCCAGACCATCAACAACATCGTCAACGACCGCCAGGCCATCTCGCGCGCCATGGCGGCGAAACTCGGCCGTCTGACCGGCCGCAGCTCGGACTACTGGCTGCAGTCGTCGTTTCCCGACCCCATCGCCGTGCGCGAGGGCATGACCGGCGGCCGCATCGAGTTCTGCGTCAGAACCCAAGGATGCCGGGGTGCGCCCGCTCGGCGTGGCGGTGCTGGTCAACCACCAGATCGTTCGCGCGGTCGAGGAAGGCGTGATCGGCGTCGAGCCGTTCAATCGCGACAACGTCCAGCGCGCTTCGCTCGATCTGACGATCGACGATTTCATCATCACCACCGAGGGCGAGTGCGTCGACATCAGCGAAGGCCAGACCTTCGCGCTCAAGGTCGGCCGGACCGTGAACGTGGGCACCAAGGAATGGATCGAACTGCCGCTCGACTATATCGCCCGTGTCGGCGCGATGACCGAGTATGCCAAGCTCGGACTGATGACCTCCCACGGGTTCCAGATCGACCCCGGGTTCACCGGCAACCTACAGTTTTGCCTGTTCAACGCGGGCCGCAAGAATTTCGAGCTGCGGAGCGGGATGCCCATCATCAGCCTCGAAATCATGCGGCTGGTGGCGACCCCTTCGGATGATCAGCGCGCCGCCGACCACGTCCGTGCCGCGGTCGACCGGGATGCGGTGGTGTCCTATTTCCGCAACGATGCCTGCAGCGGCGCGATCCGCGACGCGATCGGCAAGCGCGTGAAGGTCGAGCCCGTTCACGACGGTTTCTCGGCGAAGATTGCGGAACTGGAAATCGAGGTCATCGAAACATCCGCCGACGCCGCGCTCGACTGCGCGGTCACCGGCGCGCTCGCCATGTTGCAGTCGCTGCGCGCCGATCCATCTGCCGCGGTCGAGGCACGGGATCGATTTCTGACATTCTACGCCGAGATTGCGGAGCGGCTGTACCTGTCCGCCGATCAGGTGCTCGGCGCGGTTGCGTGCCTCGGCCTTCGCGTTGCCGACAAAGGCAATCCGATCGTGCGGCTGCGCAACGGCGCCTCGATCCACCTGCAGATGCCGCCGAATTCGGCCAGGATCACGCTCAAGCATCTGGCCCGCCAGTTGCGCATGGATCCTACCGAACTTGTGCTGTCGCTGGCCGGCTCGGCCGCCGCGGAAGATGGGGAATAAAGTCCCTTTATGTCAAATAAGAGATAAGGAAATATTGACAGAATGGAACTTTCGCGGATATAGTCAGGGTTGCAAGGGGGCACCTCCTAAAACCAATAACACCAGCCCCTGCCAACCGCCGTAGGGAGGCCCTCATGGCTAAGCATTTCTCCCAGCATCCGAAACGCATGGCGAGGGGTGGCATCCGCGGCAGCTGCGATCCGCTCGCGATGGCTGGCGTCGCGCGAGTGGGAAAAACTCAAGCCGGCCGATAACAGCGCTGCGTCCGCAGATGACGGCACTTCCGGCCGGCCGCACAAGCGCGATGAGGGTGGAAAGCTGCGCAGCGCCCGCCGTAGCGTCGGCGGACGGGAGCGGACCAAGCGCCTTCCGCAGCCGAACGACTACTCGGCGCCGCGCCGGCGCCGGATCCGCACATAGAGCGCGCCGCTGCCGCCGTGGCCGATGCTGGCTTCGTCGAAGCCGACCACATAGGGCGAGAATTCCGGCAGCCTCAGCCATAGCGGCACCTGCCGCCTGAGCACGCCGCGTTCATGCGTGGCCTCGTTGGTGCGCGCGCCCTTGCCGGTGACCACGAGCACGACCTTGGCGCCGTCCGCCTGCGCGCGGCGCAGGAAGCGCGCGAGCGCCGCATGCGCCTCGCTCTGGGTCCGGCCGTGCAGGTCGAGCGACAGATCGATCGGCGCGCGGCCGCGCGCCAGGCGCTGCTTGAGGCGTCGCTCGAGCGGCGCCGGGCGCGGCGTCGGCTTGACCACCGCCGGGCGCACTCCATCGCCCTTGACCTCAACCGCAGCCGGCTCGCTCTTGATTTTGCGCTCGGGTCCCTCGCGGTCGGCCTGATCAACCTGCGCCCGCCTTCGCCTGAGCGGCGCGACTTCGCGCGTGACCCGGCCCCACAAGACGCGCTCGTCCTCGCTCAATTTGCGCCGGCGCGGCTTGCGGTCGTCTACCACCATGGTCGCGGCCGGGTCTTGCCGACGCGGCGCGCTTTCGCCGGCGGCTTCTTGCCCGCGTCCGTGGTCTTGTCCGCGGCCGGCTTGCCGTCGCGGGCATCCTTCTTGGGGTCGGCGGGCGGCTTGCTCTCGTCCGGCTTGGGTTGCGCGTCCGGCTTGCCGTCACCGCCGGCCTTGCCGGTATTGGCGGCTTCGGGGATTGCCGGCTTCACCGGCGGCAGCGGCATGTGCTTGCCGGCCGCGGTCAGGTCGAGCTCGCGCGGAAGGAGCATGACGAAATTACCCGGATGACGGATGCGGCCGGCAATGCGGCCGGCGGCCTCGCCGGCTCCCCAGTAGAGATCGGCGCGCGCCGGCCCGACGATCGCCGAGCCGGTGTCCTGCGCGATCATCAGGCGGCGGAACGGCGTGGCGGCGCGCGCGCTTTCGATCGGCAGGGTGGCGTCGATGAAGAACGGCGTGCCGTAGACGTGGAGCTTGTCGACCGCGATCGAGCGGCCGGGCACCAGCGGCACGCCCTGCGCGCCGGGCGGCTCGCCCTCGTTGGTCAGGCCGGTGATGCGGAAGAACACATAGGAGCGGTTGGCTGCGCGCAGCTTGGGCGCTTCCTCGGGATTGGCCTTCATCCAGTCGCGGATGCGCTGCATCGACATCTCCTCGCGCGGGACGAGGTTGCGTTCGATGAGGATGCGGCCGACCGCAGTATAGGGATAGCCGTTGTGGCCGTCGTAGTTGATGCGAACGACCGTGCCGTCCTCGAGGATGACGCGCGCGGAGCCCTGGATCTGAATCGAGAGCGCCTCGAACGGATCCCGCACCCAGCAGATTTCGAGCCTGCGGCCGTCAAGCGCGCCGGCCTCGATCTCGCCGCGGTCGTAATAGGGCACGATCTCGCCCTTCGCGTCGCGGCGCCCGACCTGCGCACCCTTGTTGGGAAAGCCCGGCGCCCCGGGACGATAGCCGGCCGCCACCAGATCGCGCGGGCGTCGGTAGAGCGGAACGTGAAATTCGGGATTGGGAAAGCGCGAGCCGACAACGATCGGCTCGTAGTATCCGGTGAGGAAGCCTTGCGACTCGCCCAGTCGGTTGATCCGTACCGGCTGGAAGTTCCGCTCGAAGAACGCCCGCATCTCGGCGGGCTTGCCCGGCTTCAGCGCGGCCGCTTTGCGGCAGAGAATCCAGAGCGCCTTGTAGATTGCACGCTCATCGCGCGTGGCCTTCACCCGCAGAAACGGCTGGCAGCTGTTCAGAAACGTCGCGAACGCCGCGCTGTGATCGTCGCTCGACCAGCCGGCGATGTCGGCCCACTTGACCGGCTCGAGCTGGGTGTCGGCAAGCTTGAACGGTTCCGCCGGCGCCGGATCGCGTTTCAGCGCCTCCTGGCCGGCCGCCGCCGACGCAAGACCGAGCAGCCCGAGCGCGGCTGCGGCAATGCTGCTGAACGTCGTGCGCAGACGCACCCTCTCGGGCTCCGGTTATTGCCCGGCCTCGGTCGCGACGAGCTTCCAATTCGGGTCACGCGACGAGAGATCGCGTGCGAAGGTCCACACATCGGTGACGTCTGTGACTTTTTCCGGGCTGCCGTCGATCACGTTGCCCGACTTGTCGCGGGTGACCGAAACCAGTTGGGACACGAACCGAACCGTGACCTGCGCGGTCCGCCCGCGCAGTTCCGCGCCGGTGATATCGGCCTTGTCGATCGCCACGAACCGGGTTTCGGCGGACTCCCCCCTGCCCTCGCGTTCGGTGATGGCGGTCTCGAACCCATCGTAGACTTCGCGCGAGAGCAGATTCTTGAGCGAGCGCCGGTCGCCCTCCGCGAACGCCAGCACAATCATCTCGTAGGCGGCGCGCGCGCCGGTGATGAAATGCTTAGCATCGAAGCTGGTATCGTCGCGAGCGATCGCATCGAGGCCCACGGCCGCCGGGGAACCCGGTTCGGCCGCGCCTTTCACGCGCTCGGCCGGATCGGACGCGACCGGCTGCGGCGTGCCTTCCGGGGTGCTGCGCCCGGGCAGGGCGACGACGTTGTCGTTGGTGGCGCCGCGCACCTCGCGCGCCGAATACGGGTCATAAGGCGGCCGCTCCCGGCCGGTACGCTGGCCGAGCACGCTCCGCAGGCGCAGGAAGATAAACACTGCCAGCGCCAGAAAAATGATGGTGTAGATGTCGAACACGTCTTGCACGCTCTCGGCTGCCGGCGCGACGAAACCGGAGGAATCAGCAGGCTTCAACCACAAACCTGCAGAGGAACGGCGGTTCCCATACTATTATCTAAGCACGCGTCCGGACCGATCCAGGGCCTTGCGCCGATCCGCCGGCGCCGGTCGTCGCATGGCCGGACCATAAACGATCCCAACCGTGGCGCCAACAAGGTCAAGCAGGAATCGGACCGATGTCTCTGCTGAAATGGGCCCTTGTCGGCCTGTTAATACTACCGGCGGCGGAGATCGGGGCGTTGATCCTGGCGGTCGTGGCGATCGGCTGGCCGGCGACTGTCGTGCTATTTGTTGCAACTTCGGCGCTGGGGGTGTTTTTGCTGCGAAAATCCGGACGCGGCGACCTCGATCGCTTGCGCCGGGGCATCGGCGCGGAGGGACTGGCTGGGCTGCATCTGGAAACGCCCGGTCTTGCCCATGTTCTCGGCGCGATTCTTTTGGTTTTTCCAGGTTTTGTCACCGATCTGATCGGTGCGGCGCTGTTTGTGCCGATGTGCCGCCGGGCAATCGCCACGGCCTTCGAAAAGGCCGCGCGCAAGCGCCGCCAGCGCGCGCACCTTAAATCGGCGCCCGCCGTCATCGATCTCGACCCCGGCGAATGGCACCAGGTGTCCGACCGCTCGCCCGACGGCCGGCGCAAATCCCGGCCGGCCAAGCCCAAGCGCAGATCCTGATCCGCCATCGTCCTTGTCCGGGCTTTACCCCTGTGTTAGCCGTCCCGCGCTGGCAGCATTGCAGCTATGGTCCTGAGGGTAGGGGATAGAGTTCATGACGATGACAGGTAACGGCAGCCCGGCACCGAGCGCGCAGCCACAGGCGCAGCTGAACGTGCTTGCCCAATACATCAAGGACTTCTCGTTCGAGAATCCGAACGCGCCGCGCTCCTTGCAGCCCAGCCAGGAACAGCCGGCGATCAATATCCAGATCAACGTCAACGTCGGCCAGCTGGCCGAGACCGACTACGAAGTCACGCTCAAGCTTGAAGGCAAGGCGGACTCCAAGAGCTCCATGCTGTTTGCCTTCGACCTGACGTTCGCCGGAGTGTTCCGGCTGCAGAACGTGCCGCAGGATTCGCTGCACCCGCTGATCATGATCGAGTGCCCGCGGCTGCTGTTCCCGTTCGCGCGCGAGATCGTTGCCAACGCCGTGCGCAACGGCGGCTTTCCGCCGTTGCTGCTCGACCCGGTGGATTTCGTCGCGCTCTACCAGCAGAAAATGTCGCAGGCGCAGGCCGCACAGGCCGCCACGCCGCAGAGCTGAGCGCGGCCGCCCCGGTCTCGTTCTCCGGAAACCCTTTCGCTTCGGGACGGTTGACCGCGCACGCGATCGGTCGCAGCGCGACGCGCTACTGCGGGTGGCTGCCGGCGGCCAGGTCGGCCGCCAGATAATCGTGCCAGATTGCCTTCTCGCCGAGGCTCGCGACGAACGCCAGGTGGGCGGCGCGCTCGTCTGCCGTGAGACGCGGCGCAAGTTCCAGCGGGCGCACGCGCAACACGGCGCCGCCGGCCTGCTGCGCCCCGGCCGCGCTGCCGCTGTCGACCAGGATGAGCTGCGCCTGCCGCGCCCCGATCAGTTCGAGATAGACTTCGGCCAGCAGCTCGGCATCGAGCAGCGCGCCATGCTTGACGCGGCGGGACAGATCGATGCCGTAGCGCGTGCACAGATCGTCGAGCCGGTTCGGTCCGGCCGGATATTTGCGGCGCGCGAGCAGCAACGTGTCGACCAAGCGCTCGCGGCCGACGAGGGCCTTGCCGGCACGTTCGAGCTCGGCATTGAGGAACCCCAGGTCGAACGAGGCGTTGTGCGCGACCAGCGGCGCATCGGCGATGAACGCGAGCAGCTCGTCGGCGACGTCGGCGAACAGCGGCTTGTCCCTGAGCTTGTCGGACGAAATGCCGTGGATCGCGACCGCTTCATCGGGCACGTCGCGCTCGGGATTGAGGTAGCAGTGAAAGGTCTGCCCGCTCGGGATGCGGTTGAGCAGCTCGATGCAGCCGATCTCGACCAGCCGATGCCCCTGGAAGGGATCGAGCCCGGTGGTCTCGGTGTCGAGCACGATCTCGCGCAAATCTCCGCTCCGAATCAATGCCGTTTCGGCATTGTAGCAACCGCGTCAAGGATCGCACGCACCTGCGCGCGCGCCGCGTCGAAGCCCTGCGAGCTATCCACCACGAAATCGGCGCGGCGGCGCTTTTCGGCGTCCGGCATCTGCTTCGCCAGGATGGCGTCGAGCTTCTCGACGGTCATGCCGGGACGTTCGAGCACGCGCGCGCGCTGCACCTGCGCGGGCGCCGACACCACCACGACCGCATCGACGCGCCGTTCGCCGCCGGTCTCCAGCAAGAGCGGGATGTCGAGCACGGCGATCTTCTCGCCGCGCGCCTGCGCCGCCGCGAGGAAGCGATACTCGGCCTCCTGTACCAGCGGATGCACGATCGACTCGAGCCGCTTGAGCGCGGCAGCATCGTCCAGCACGCGCGCGCCGAGCCTGGCGCGATCGACCTTGCCTTCCGCCGTGGTGCCGGAAAACTCCGTCTCGATCGCCGCCGCGGCCTCGCCCTCGTAGAGCTGATGCACCACCGCGTCGGCGTCGTGCACCGGCACGCCCTCATCGGCGAAGAAGCGGGCGGTGGTGGTCTTGCCCATGCCGAGCGAGCCGGTCAGGCCGATGATGAACATGGTTCTGGCATCGCTTGATGCGCGACGTTCATGCGCCTGCATGCAGGCGTACCATGCCGCTTGTGCCCTCACCCACAACCATAGCGGAAAACAGGCGATGCGGACAAACGACTTAAGTATCAGTCCGCCAGGCAGCCCGCAGGCCGCAGATATTGCAGCAATGCAAAAAGCGGCAGCCCGAGGATGACGAAATGGTCGCCCTCGATGCGCTCGAACAGCTGGATGCCGAGCTTCTCCAGCTGGTAGCCGCCGACGCTTGCCGTTACCGCGGCGCCGGCCGCGTCGAGATAGGCGTCGAGGAAATCATCCGAGAACGCCCGCATGGTGAGGCGCGCGCTCTCGCGCTGCTCGAATACGATTGTATCGTCGCGCGCGACCGCTACCGCAGCGTGTAGCACATGGGTCTGCCCGCGCAGCGCCGTGAGCTGCGCGCGCGCTGCGGCGCGGTCCGTAGGCTTGGAGAACCGGCGCTGCCCGAGCGCCAGCGTCTGGTCGACGCCGAGCACCAAGCGGCCCGGAAACCGGGCGGCAACGGCGCGCGCCTTCGCGCGCGCCAGCAGCGCGGCGACCTCACCCGGGTCCGCGAGCCCGGCGCCGGCCTCGATCGCGCGTTCGTCGATATCGGCCGGCTGCACTTCGATCGGAATTCCGGCGGCGGTCAGCATGGCGCGCCGGACCTCGCTCTTCGATGCGAGCATCAGCGGCATCTGCGCAAGCCACAGCGGCATGACCGGCCGAGCTCACGCCACCGGCTGCCGGCGGCGCTCGGCCAGCAGCTTGAGCACCGCCGCGGCGGTCTCCTCGATCGAGCGGCGGGTCACGTCGATCGACGGCCAGTTGTGCTTGGCGCACAGCTTGCGCGAGAACGCCACCTCCTCGGCCACCGCCTTGCGGTCGATATACTGGTCGTCGTCCTGATGGGCCTTGAGACCGAGCAGGCGGTTCTGCCTGATCTGCACGATACGTTCGGGGCTGGCGAACAGCCCGACCACCAGCGGCCGCGCCAGGTCCTCCACATGGCGCGAGACATCGACGCCCGGCACCAGCGGCACGTTGCCGGTCTTGACGCCGCGGTTGGCAAGATAGATCGAGGTCGGGGTCTTGGATGTGCGCGAGACCCCCACCAGCACGACGTCGGCGTCCTCGAGGTCTTCGATGATGCTGTCCGTCGTCATGCAGCATGGTGTAGTTGAGGGCGTCGATGCGCTTGAAATATTCGGCATTGAGCGTGTGCTGGGCGCCCACGCGGTGGGTGGTTTCGGCGCCGAGATAGGACTGCAGCAGCGCCAGCACCGGCCCGAGAATGGAGAGGCACGGCAACGCTCAGCTCCCGGCAATGCTTTTCCAGCCGCTCGACCAGGTCTTCCTCCAGCAGCGTGTAGAGCACGATGCCGGGCGCTTCCTCGATCTCGGCCAGCACGCGGTCGAGCTGCTTCTGGGTACGCACCAGCGGATAGACATGCTCCACCGGCGACATCTTGGTGTATTGCGCGGTCGCTGCGCGCGCGACCGTGGTCAGCGTCTCGCCGGTCGCGTCCGAGACCAGATGCAGATGGAAGTAGCTGCCGGGTCGGTGCGGCATGATTCGGTGCGGGACGCCTGTGGATTCATGGGGAGGAGGCCATGCCGAGAGCCGCAAGCGCAAGCCCGGAAGCTTCTCGCCGTAGGCCGCTTTCCACATATCGGCTGCCGGGACATCGTCGGACGCGCACCACTCATCGGATGGTTTGCTTGTGCATAGCGCCTGGCGTTTCGCGGAATCCGCCAGCCTCACAAACCCACGCCAATCGCCGATTCGATGCAAAGCAAGAACATTCATCCGCACATACACGACACAACCATTCCAAGACGAAATCTGGATACCCTGTGGACAGCAATTTATGAGTTTAATCAACGCTCCAAGAACTCACAAACGTAGAGTCTTAAAGCTTTAGGTTTGTAAGAAAAGCGCGTACGGACTTGCCGTGTACAAACCTCTTCTCGACGTCCTGTCAGGCAAACGCAGAGCACCGCCTCCGGTATGGCTGATGCGGCAGGCCGGCCGCTATCTGCCGGAATATCGTGCGCTGCGCGAGAAGACCGGCAGCTTTCTTGATCTAGTGTTTTCACCCGATCTAGCCGCAGAGGTCACGCTGCAGCCGATCCGCCGTTTCGGATTCGATGTGGCCATTCTGTTTTCGGATATTCTGGTCGTTCCGCACGCGCTCGGACAGTCCGTGACATTCGACGGCCGGCGAAGGACCGCTGCTCGATCCGATCGTGGATCGCGACGGACTTGGAACGGCCTGCGCGGCGAAGCCGACCCCGGCGTGCTTGCGCCGGTCTACGAAACCATCCGCTCGTGAAGAACAAGCTCGATCCGAACGTCGCGTTGCTTGGCTTCTGCGGCGCGCCCTGGACGGTGGCGACCTACATGATCGCGGGCCGCGGCACGCCCGACCAGGCGCCGGCACGACTGTTTGCGTATGGCGATCCGTATGGCTTCTCGACAGCTGATCGATGTTCTGGTCGAGGCCTCGGCCGACTATCTCGTTCGCCAGTTCGCAGGCCGGGGTCGATGCTGTGCAGATCTTCGACACCTGGGCCGGTGTGTTGTCGCCGGAGCAGTTCGCGCGCTGGTGCGATCGCGCCGACCCGGCGCATCGTCGACGAGGTGCGCCGGCGCGTCCCGGCGGCAAAGATTATCGGCTTTCCGCGCGGGGCCGGCACGAACTTGGCACGCTACGTGGACGAGGCTGGCGTCGATGCGGTCGGGCTCGACTGGATGGTCGATCCGCCTATCGCGCGCGAGCACATCCAAATTCGCGTGCCGGTGCAGGGCAATCTCGATCCGCAGGTGCTGATTGCCGGCGGAGTCGCGCTCGATCGGGCGGTCGATGCGCGTGCTCGGAAGCCTTGGCGGACGGGCCGTTCATCTTCAATCTCGGGCACGGCATCCTGCCGCAGACGCCGATCGCGCATGTGGAGCGGATGCTGGCGCGCGTGCGCGGGAAAGCAAATTGAATGGCGCAGCCGGCAGCGAAGGGTTGGCTGCGGGCCGCGATCGCGATCGCCGTCACGGTTGCGATCGTTGCCGCATTGATGCTGTGGCGGCCGTCAAACCTCTATCCATGGCTGAAGGCGATCCACGTCATCGCGGTCATCGCCTGGATGGCGGGGATGCTCTATCTGCCGCGGCTGTTCGTCTACCACTGCGAGGCCGAGCCCGGCTCCCGGCAGTCGGAGACCTTCAAGGTCATGGAGCGCCGCCTGCTCACCGTCATCATCAATCCGGCCATGGTGGCGACCTGGGCGCTCGGGCATTTGGCTGGCCTGGGACAGTGGCGCCTATCGCGCCGGCTGGTTCCACGCCAAGCTCGCGCTGGTGCTCGGGCTTTCGGGCGTGCACGGATTTTTCGTCGCGCTGCGTGCGCGATTTCGCCGCACGACCGGAACCGGCGATCGCAAAGATTCTATCGCATAATCAACGAAGTACCCACTCTGCTGATGATCGCCATCGTGATCCTGGCGGTGGTCAAGCCGTTCTGAAGACCCCCTGCGGTGGCCGCAGGGTTCATCGGCCGGACATACTGCGATGCAGTAATCGTAACGGTATCGGTGCAGATCGGCGTCACGGCCCTTGCGTACGGAACCATCTTTTCATATCTTGGGTTTATCTCCCGAAACGCAGGCAGATGCATCAGAATTACCGGCCCCCAGTAGTGGGACCGGCCGCTGCATCGGGACCCCAGGCCTGTTGCCTCGCCCAAGACCTGCGATTTCCCCTCCCCGTACCGATCGGCCGATTTTTCAGTCGCCGCCGATCCCTCCATAGGACTAGCCCGCATGCGGGAAATGAAACTCCAAGACCTCAAGGCCAAGACTCCGGCCGAGCTCGTCTCGTTTGCCGAAGAACTCGAGGTCGAAAACGCCAGCACCATGCGCAAGCAGGAGCTGATGTTCGGCATCCTCAAACAGCTCTCGGCGCGCGAGACCGACATCATCGGCGAAGGCGTGGTCGAAGTGCTCTCCGACGGCTTCGGCTTTCTGCGCTCGCCGGACGCCAACTACCTGCCCGGGCCCGACGACATCTACGTCTCGCCCTCGCAGATCCGCCGCTTCGGACTGCGCACCGGCGACACCATCGACGGCCACATCCGCATCGCCGAAGGACGGCGAGCGCTACTTCGCGCTGCTCAAGGTCAACACGCATCAACTTCGAAGACCCCGAGAAGGCCACGCCACAAGGTCAACTTCGACAACCTCACGCCGCTCTATCCCGACGAGCGGCTGAAGATGGAGCACGAGGATCCGACCAAGAAGGATCTCTCGCCGCGCGTCATCGACATCGTGGCGCCGATCGGCAAGGGCCAGCGCGCGCTGATCGTGTCGCCGCCGCGCACCGGCAAGACCGTGCTGCTGCAGAACATCGCGCACGCGATCACCGCCAACCATCCCGAAGTGCTTCCTCATCGTGCTGCTGATCGACGAGCGGCCGGAGGAAGTGACCGACATGCAGCGCTCGGTGAAGGGCGAGGTGGTCTCCTCGACCTTCGACGAGCCGGCCACGCGCCACGTGCAGGTCGCCGAGATGGTGATCGAGAAGGCCAAGCGCCTGGTCGAGCACGGCCGCGACGTGGTGATCCTGCTCGACTCGATCACCCGCCTCGGCCGCGCCTACAACACGGTGGTGCCGTCGTCCGGCAAGGTGCTGACCGGCGGCGTCGACGCCAACGCGCTGCAGCGGCCCAAGCGCTTCTTCGGCGCCGCGCGCAACATCGAGGAGGGCGGCTCGCTCACCATCATCGCCACCGCGCTGATCGACACCGGCAGCCGCATGGACGAGGTGATCTTCGAGGAGTTCAAGGGCACCGGCAATTCGGAAATCATCCTCGACCGCAAGGTGGCCGACAAGCGCACCTTCCCGGCCATGGACATCACCCGCTCCGGCACCCGCAAGGAAGAGCTGCTGGTCGCGCCCGATCAGCTCAAGAAGATGTACATCCTGCGCCGCATCCTCAATCCGATGGGCACCATGGACGCCATCGACTTCCTGCTCGACAAGCTGCGCAACACCAAGAGCAACGCCGACTTCTTCGAGTTCATGAACGCATAGCTGTCCAGCGCGATGCGGGCGGTCTGACGCTCTTGACTTCAAGCACCGCCAAATGCACATGCCGCGGATCGCGGCAGTGACTATCTGCATGTCCGACTTCTGTACGTCCAGTGAACGTCAACGGAGACTCAATTGAACGGCTTCAAGTATCCCGATCTTCAGGAACGCCAGAACAGCGCCGCCGCCGCCAAGAAGGCGATGCTGGAGCGATTTCAGAGCGCGACGGCCGACGGCGCGCTCGAGAAGGTGCGCGCCGAACGGGCCGCGATCCACCAGGCGCGGCTCGCTCGTACGGCCGAACGGGAAGCGGCCAAGCGGGCGCACGAGGCCAGGCTGGCCGAGGAAGCCGCCCGCGAAGCGGAGCGCCTGGCCCAGGCCAAGCGCGAGGCCGACGAGGCCGAAGCCCGCATCGCCGCCGAAAAGGCCGAACAGGCGGCGGCGCTGGAGGCCGAGCAGAAGGCCGCTCGCGACGCCCGCTACGCGGCGCGCAAGGCCGCCAAGAAAGTACGGCGCAGAGGATTCTGACGGCGGCTGCCGGCAATGCCGTGAGGCGCTCAGGAGCCGTCGGGTGACCGTGCCCGGCTATTTATATAGCCGCACATCCTTCACGCGTGACGATACGGCGAGGTGGTCGAGGCAGGCATTGGCGTCGCCCGGCGCGCAGGCGACCACTTCGTTCACCAGGATCGAGCCAAGCTGACGGCATTCGGTGTCGACCAGGGATGCCCGGACGATGGTTTTGGCCGGCCGTACCGGACCGAACTCGGTGAGCAGCCGCCGCACAATGCCGCCGTCGGTGCCGAACACCACGAGGTCGAGCTTCATACTCTCGACCGCCGCTTTGGATTTGTTCTCGACGACGAAATTGAGCCGGCAGCGATTGTCCTCGTTCTCGACGGTGTTGAGTTCGACGCGGAAGGTTTCGTCGGCCGCCGACGCGCACAGTGGTGCGATGAGCTGCGCAGCGAGAACTGCTCCCAGAACGCGGCGCATATTCGATCTCCCCCAAGACTTGCGCGATGAAAAGTGCGCAAGCCAATTCATAATCGCAAGCGCGCGCGCCGGGCAAGCGTCCATGCGGACGCAGTGCTGCGCCGGATTGGAATCATTCTGATCGGAGACGGCTCAGCGCATCGCCGCGACCGTGGCGGCGATGGCGTCGGGTGCGCTCACCGGCAGCGAGCAGGTCTCGCCCACGCAGACGAAGGCGGCCGCGCCGCGCGCGGCGCGCATCTTGTCGTGCGCGGGATGCGACGCCGGCAGCGCGGCGGCCGACGGCGCGTGCAGCACGATGCGGTCGAGGAACGGCAGCCTGCGCGCGGCGGCGATGAGCGCATCGGCCGCGCCGCCCTCGCCCGTCACCACGATCTCGGCCGCGCGCAGCCGCAGGTCGAGCGCGTTGAGCAACGCCAGATGCGCGAACAGGTTTTCGTCGGCGCCCGCCAGGATACCGTCGAACAGCCGGTCGGCCTGCTCGCGCCAGGCATGCTGGCCGGTGAACACCGCGAGCCGCACCAGGTTCTGCGCGGCGAGCGCGTTCGGATTCGGCGTGGCGTCGTCGGTGGTGGCGGCGGGCCGCACCACCAGGCCCTCGGCGTCGTCGGCGGTGAGGTAGTAGCCGCCGGTCGTCGCATTGGCGTAGTGGCGGTCGAGCGTGCCCTGCCAGGCCAGCGCGCGTTCGAGATAGCCGCGCTCGCCGGTCGCCTCGAACAGCGCCAGCGCGGCGCGGATCATGGCGGCATGGTCGGAGGCGAGGCCCGGAAACAGCAGCCGCCCTTCGCGCCACGAATGGCCGAGCCGGTCGCCGTGCGCCATCTTGGCCGACAATGAACAGGAAGGCGCGCGCGGCGAGCGCGAGCCAGTCCGGCTCGCCGAACGCCACGCCGGCATTGGCGAGGCCGGCGATCATCAGGCCGTTCCAGTCGGCCAGCACCTTGTCGTCGAGGCCGGGCCGCATCCGCCGGGCGCGCGCCGCGAGCAGTTTTTCGCGCATCGGCGCGAGCTCTTGCTCGTCCTCTATGCTGCGCGGTAAGTGCTTGAGCCGGTTGAGGATAGTGTGCCCTTCGAAGTTGCCCTCGAGCGGTCACGTCATAGTGCGCAGCAAATTCCGCAGCATCGTCCGCGCCCAGCACCTCGTCGATCTCGGCCAGCGACCAGACGTAGAACTTGCCCTCCTCGCCTTCCGAGTCGGCATCGAGCGAGGCGCAGAACGCGCCGTCCGCCGTGGTCATCTCGCGCGCGAGCCAGCCGACCGTCTCGCGCGCGCGGGTGCGCGAGTAGGTCATTGGCCGAGCGCTGCCATGCGAGCGCGAGCAGCTCCAGCAGCAGCGCGTTGTCGTACAGCATCTTCTCGAAGTGCGGCACCAGCCAGCGCTCGTCCACCGAGTAGCGCGAGAACCCGCCGCCGAGGTGGTCGTAGATGCCGCCCTCGCACATCCGCGCGAGCGACAGCTCGACCGCCGCGAAATAGCGCAGGTCGCCGCTGCGCTGCCCGGCGCGCCAGAGAAACTCCAGCATCATCGGCTGCGGAAATTTCGGCGCGCCGCGCATGCCGCCGTGCACCGGATCGATCATGCCGCCGATCTGCGCCGCCGCGCGGTTGAGCTCCTGCGGCCCGATCGGTGACCTTGCCCTGCGGTTGCGCGCTGCGCGCTGAGCCGCGCCATCAGCGCGCTGCGGTTCTGCTCGATCGCGGCCGGCTCGTTGCGGAACACGCGCTCGACCTCGCGCAGCACGTCGACGAAGGTCGGCTTGCCGTAGCGCGCGGTCTTGGGAAAATACGTGCCGCCCCAGAACGGCTCGCCCGCCGGCGTGAGGAACATCGTCAGCGGCCAGCCGCCGTGCTCGCCCAGGTGATGCAGCGCCGCCATGTAGATCTGGTCGATGTCCGGGCGTTCCTCGCGGTCGACCTTGATGTTGACGAACAGCTCGTTCATCACCCGGCGGTCGGCGTCGTCCTCGAAGCTCTCGTGCGCCATCACGTGGCACCAGTGGCAGGCCGCATAGCCGACCGAGAGCAGGATCGGCCTGTTGCTGCTCCTGCGCCGCGGCGAGCGCGGCCGGCCCCCACGGCCACCAGTCCACCGGGTTGTGCTTGTGCTGGAGGAGATACGGGCTCGTCTCCTGCGCCAGGCGGTTCTCGTGCGCGGAGGCTGCGTGGGCCGGATCGGCGGGCGCGTGGGGTGCGGCGGTCATGCCGGCATAATGACCTGCACGGCGCGTGGTTCAACCGGAATTGGATGCGATCTGGCCGATGGCCTGGGATGATGACTTGGAATGCCGGCAGGTAAGTAGATCGAGCCCATGTGTCCCGGATGCGGTGCAGCGCGCTGCGCGCCAGCGCAGCGTGGTGCACCGCTGATCCGGGACCGCCACAGGCGAGGTGCTTCCCAGGCAGCGCCTTATGCAGGTAGCCCGGAAGCCGAGTGTTGGGCGGTCCCGGGTCTGCAGCGCAGCACTCGCTTCTCTTCGTGCTGCGCTGCGCCCGGGACACGGAGCCACCGGGCTTGCGTCGGCAGGTGCGAAGGATCACGCTGACGCCTTCGTCCATTGTGTCGTGACCAAAGAACGGGGGCGTTCCATGTCAGCCGAAAGTCTTCTCGTCATTCTGCTGGTCGGCCTGATCGCCGGCTGGCTCGCGGGCCAGATCGTGCGCGGCACCGGCTATGGCCTGATCGCGGACCTCTGCCTCGGCATCGTCGGCGCGCTGATCGGGAGCTGGCTGTTTCCGCAACTGGGCATCCATCTCAGCGGGATCGTCGGCTCGATCGTTTCCGCCACGCTCGGCGCCATCCTGCTGCTGGTCGTTCTCCGGCTCGTCAACCGCGGCGGCCGCTGGTCGCTCGTAGCTCCGTAGCCCGGATGAAGCCGGCGCGTGTCGAAGACGCGCCGGCGAGATCCGGGAACGACCTCTCCTTGATGCGTGGCCCCGGATTTCACTCTCACGCGTCTGCGACGCGCGAGAGCTCCATCCGGGCTGCGCGCTTTGCTGAGAAGTCGATCTACGGCGGTGCGCGCAGCGGCACATTGACCCGGCGGGGCGGGCGGTCCGGGCGATGGGTTTTGCTTCGCTCGATCCGTCCCGCACGCTAACCTTGCGGCATGGCGTCCCCTGCCCGCGACACCATCTTCGCCTTGTCCTCCGGACGGCCGCCGGCGGCCATCGCGGTCATCCGCGTCTCCGGGCCGAACGCGCGGCTCGCGCTGGAGAAGACGATCGGCCGCGTGCCCGACCCGCGGCGCGCGAGCTTCGCCAAGGTGCGCGATCCGGTCTCCGGCGAGGTGATCGACGAGGGCCTGGCGCTCTGGTTCCCGGGTCCGAAGAGCGAGACCGGCGAGGACATGGCCGAGCTGCAGGTGCACGGCTCCCGCGCGGTGATCGCCACCCTGCTGGCGGCGCTCGGCAAGCTTGAGGGCCTGCGCCCCGCCGAGGCCGGCGAGTTCACCCGCCGCGCGTTCGAGAATGGCCGCATGGACCTGACCGCGGTCGAAGGGCTCGCCGACCTGGTCGCCGCCGAGACCGAGGCGCAACGCAAGCAGGCGCTGCGCCAGATGCAGGGGCATTTTGCCGCGCAAGGTGGAAGCGTGGCGCGAGAAGCTGATCGAGGCGCGCGCCCTGATCGAGGCCGGGATCGATTTTTCCGACGAGGGCGACGTGCCTTCCGATCTTGCCAAGCGCGCGGTCGAGATCGTCCGGCCGCGTGCTTGGCGATATCAGCGAGGGCCAGCGCGGCCACGGCGAGCGTTTGCGCGAAGGCCTGCAGGTCGCCATCGCGGGGCCGCCCAACGTCGGCAAGTCGACGCTGATCAACCGCATCGCCCAGCGCGACGTGGCGATCGTGTCGCCGCACGCCGGCACCACTCGCGACGT
This sequence comes from uncultured Alphaproteobacteria bacterium, assembly GCA_963755305.1. Lineage (GTDB taxonomy): Bacteria > Pseudomonadota > Alphaproteobacteria > Rhizobiales > Xanthobacteraceae > VAZQ01. The sequence continues at coordinate 90,259 of CAVWJL010000006.1, forward strand.
GATCGAGGTGCATCTCGACCTCGGCGGCTATCCGATCACGCTGCGGGATGCCGCCGGCATCCGCGCAACGCACGACCCGATCGAGCAGGAAGGCGTGCGCCGCGCGCAGGCCTCGGCGCGCGCCGCCGACCTGGTGCTGTGGGTGCTCGACGGGCGCCGAGATCCGGCTGCGCGACGTGCCCACGACGGTCGGGGTTCCGGTCTGGTTCGTGGTCAACAAGACCGACCTGCTCGATACGCAAGCCATTGGAAATGTGGAAGTATCGTTTACGGAGCCGACCCGGCTGCCGTATTTCGCGGTGTCGGCGACGACTGGCGCCGGACTAGGCGCGATGATCGACCGGATCGCGACCTTCGCCGGACAGTTCTTCTGGGGCGAGCCGGCCCTGGCGACGCGCCAGCGCCACCAGATGCAGATGAGCCACGCCGTGCTCGCGCTGGAAGCCGCGGTGGCGCTCGCCGAAACCGGCGGCACCGACGGCCGCGAGGAATTGGTCGCCGAGCACATCCGCATGGCGACGCGCGCGCTGGAGCAATTGACCGGCCGCATCGACGTCGAGGACATCCTCGATGTGATCTTCCGCGATTTCTGCATCGGCAAGTAGGGCGGGCGGGGCCTCGGTGTCGGCCACCGGCGCACCTGGCCGGTGGCTCGCGGACTGCTGGCCGAGTAGGCCGTTGCGCCGACGGACTTGGGCCATCGCTGCGCCGGCGCAGGGCCAGAGCAAGGCCAGCGGTGCCCATACTCGCGGGCGCGTTAACCATGTTGCGGGCCGTTGCTGTGGCCATTCGGGGCCGGTGTTTCACGTGAAACATCGCCGCCTGGCGGCTCACGTGAAACATCGCCGCCTGGCGGCCGCAACATCGCGGTTGGACGCCCTCCCCGCGCTCGGCTAGAAGCGTCGCCTTCGGAGCACGCGATTCATGCGGGAGAATTTCGACGTCATTGTCGATCGGTGGCGGCCACGCCGGCTGCGAGGCCGCGGCCGCGGCCGCGCGCATGGGCGCCGCGACCGCGCTGGTGACGCACCGCTTCGCCACCGTCGGCGCGATGTCGTGCAATCCGGCGATCGGCGGGCTCGGCAAGGGCCACCTGGTGCGCGAGATCGACGCGCTCGACGGACTGATGGGGCGCGTCGCCGACGCCGCCGGCATCCAGTTCCGCGTGCTCAACCGCCGCAAGGGTCCGGCCGTGCGCGGCCCGCGCGCGCAGGCCGACCGCAAGCTCTACGCCGCCGCCATGCAGCAGGCGATCCGCGCGACCGCGAACCTCACGGTGATCGAGGCCGAGGCGCACGATCTGGCTGATCTGCGACGGGCGCGTGGCCGGCTTGGTGCTGGCGGACGGCCGCGAACTCGGCGCCGGCGCCGTGGTGCTGACGACCGGCACGTTTCTGCGCGGGCTCATCCATATCGGCGAGCGGCAGACGCCGGCCGGCCGTGTCGGCGAGGCGCCCGCGGTCGGGCTTTCGCTCACGCTCGAGCGGCTCGGATTTCGCGCTCGGCCGGCTCAAGACCGGCACGCCGCCACGGCTCGACGGCCGCACCATCGACTGGGCGCGCGCTCGAGATGCAGCCCGGCGACGAGCCGCCGGAGCCGTTCTCGACGCTGACCGAGCGGATCGCGAATCCGCCAGGTCCAATGCGGCATCACGCGCACGACCGAGGCGACGCACCGCATCATCCGCGCCAACGTCCACCGTTCGCCGATGTATTCCGGCCAGATCGCGAGCCGCGGCCCGCGCTATTGCCCCTCGATCGAGGACAAGATCGTGCGCTTCGGCGAGCGCGACGGGCATCAGATCTTCCTCGAGCCCGAGGGCCTCGACGATCCGACGGTCTATCCGAACGGCATCTCGACCTCGCTGCCGGAGGACGTCCAGCTTGCGCTGGTCGCGACCATTCCGGGCCTTGCGCATGCCCGCATGGTCCGGCCGGGCTACGCCATCGAGTACGACCACGTCGATCCGCGCGAGCTCCAGCCGACGCTGGAGACGCGGCGTCTGCGCGGCCTGTTCCTGGCCGGGCAGATCAACGGCACCACCGGCTACGAGGAAGCGGCCGCGCCAGGGCCTGATCGCCGGGCTGAACGCCGCCTCGCAGGCGGGCGGCGGCGGCGAGATCACGTTCGACCGCGCCGAGGGCTATCTGGCGGTGATGATCGACGACCTCGTCACGCGCGGGGTGTCGCGAGCCCTATCGGATGTTCACGTCGCGCGCCGAATACCGGCTCACCTTGCGCGCCGACAATGCCGACCAGCGTCTCACCGACAAGGGCATCGCGCTCGGCTGCGTCGGGCCCGAGCGCCGGCGCGCGCACGCCGCCAAGATGGCCGCGCTGAACGAGGCTCGCGCGTTTGCCCGCTCGGTGTCGCTCACCCCGAATGCAGCCGAGCGCCACGGCCTTGCGCTCAACAAGGACGGCCAACGGCGCTCGGCGTTCGAACTGCTGTCGCATCCGAATATCGGGATCGCCGATCTGGCGCGCATCTGGCCGCGGCTCGGCGAATTGCCGCCCAAGATCGCCGAGCAGCTCGCGATCGATGCCGCCTACGAGGTCTATCTCTCGCGCCAGGCCGCCGACATCGCGGCCTATCGCCGGGATGAAAGCGTCGCGCTGCCGGCCGATTTCGATTACGGCGCGCTGTGCGGGCTCTCCAACGAGGCGCGCCAGAAGCTCGACACGATCCGGCCGCGCACCATCGGCCAAGCGGGACGCATCGACGGCATGACGCCGGCCGCGCTCACGCTCATCCTGGCGCATCTCAAGCGCAAGGGCAGGGGCCGCAACACCGCGAGTGCCTGAGCCGCAGCGCTCCGCGCAAGCTTCAATTCGAGCGTCCGGAATTTTCGCGGGACCGGCGGCCAGGACGCCATCGATAGACGCCATCGATATATGTCTCGCCGCCGGGGGGCTGGCGCGATGGCGTTTCACGTGAAACATCGGTGCATGGCTCTTCGGTCGAAAGACGTTGTCCCGGATCCTGCCGATCGCGCGCGGGCGCTTGCGCTGACCCCTGTTTCACGTGAAACAACCGAGCGGCTCGACCGGTTTGTCGCGCTGCTGCTGGACTGGCAGCGCACCACCAATCTGATTGCGGCATCGACGATTCCGCAATTATGGACGCGCCATGTCGCCGACTCGCTCCAGCTTCTCGACCTGGCGAATACCGCCGCGCCGGCGCGCGAGCGCGGGGGCGGGCAGGGGTCCGAGCATGGGCACGTCTGGGCCGACATCGGCTCGGGCGCGGGCTTTCCCGGTCTGATCATCGGCTGTGCGGTGGCCGATGTACCGGGCGCGCTGGTGCATCTGGTCGAGAGCAACGCCAGGAAGGCGGCGTTCCTGCGCGAGGCGCAGCGCGTCACCGGCGCGCCCGCGATCGTCCACGCCGGCCGGATCGAAAAGGTTGCGTTAACGTTAACGCCAGTCGACTTTGTCACCGCGCGGGCGGTGGCGCCGCTCAGGACCCTGCTCGGATGGTGCCTTCCGCTGCTGGGGACAAGCCGCGCAACCGCCTTGTTCCTCAAGGGCCAACATGCAGAGCTTGAGCTTGCCGAGGCTGCCAAGGCCTGGAACAAGGCTTGGAACATGACGGCAACGCTGGTACCCAGCCGAACCGACCCGGCCGGCCGCATCGTGGTGATTCGCGACGTGGCGCGCCGGCTGAAATCGCTATAAAATTCAACCGATTCGCCCGATTCGCGTCTGGATGTAGTGCAATGGCCGACCCGGCGGAACTGAGAGCGCAAGAGGCCGCCACCCGCGCGAGCCGCATTCCCAATCCGGCGCCGCCGCGCGTGCTGGCGATCGCCAACCAGAAGGGCGGCGTCGGCAAGACCACCACGGCGATCAATCTCGGCACCGCGCTCGCGGCCATCGGCGAGCACGTGCTCATTCTCGATCTCGATCCGCAGGGCAACGCTTCGACCGGGCTCGGCATCGACCAGCGCAGCCGCAAGCTCTCGACCTACGACGTGCTGGTCGGCGAAGCCGGGATGCGCGACGCCATCATGCCGACCGCGGTGCCGCGCCTGTCGATCGCGCCCTCGACCATGGACCTGTCCGGTCTCGAGCTCGAAGTCAGCCAGGCGCGCGATCGCGCCTTCCGGCTGCGCAACGCGCTCGAGCCGATGCGGCTGATGGGCCCGCTGACTGCCGCGGTCCCCGGCAGCACAGACTTCACCTACGTGCTGATCGACTGCCCGCCCTCGCTCAATCTGCTCACCGTCAACGCCATGGCGGCAGCGGACGCCGTGCTGGTGCCGATGCAGTGCGAGTTCTTCGCGCTCGAAGGTCTGTCGCAACTGCTGCAGACGGTCGAGCGCGTGAAGAACACGCTCAATCCCAACCTCGTCATCCACGGCATCGTGCTCACCATGTACGACAGCCGCAACAATCTCGCCAATCAGGTCGTCTCCGACGTGCGGGGGTTCAAGGGCGCCAAGGTCTACGACACCGTGATCCCGCGCAACGTGCGGGTATCGGAGGCGCCGTCATACGGCAAGCCGGTGCTGGTCTACGATCTCAAATGCGTCGGCAGCGAAGCATATCTGCGGCTCGCGACCGAGATCATCCAGCGCGAGAAGGAATTGCTCGCCGATGTGGCGCGGCGCGAGCGCGGCGAGGATCGCGCCGTTGCGGACAGCGAACAACTTGCGCATAGCGAACCGCTTGTGGCGAGCGAACCGGGCGAGCAGATCGCGCCGGTCGAAGGCCGCGTGCCCGCCGGATCCGGTCACGCCGCGGCGCTGGGCGAGCACAGCGAGGAAGGCGCACACGCAATGCAAAGCGAGCACGGCAACGGCGAGCGCAAACACGACACCGACACGCCACCGGCCGACCAGCCGAAACCTGGCGCGGACGACGACAACAAGCCGCCGCCGGACAACGAAGAGAGTCCCGAGCGCCGTTCCGGCACGGGATGACGGCTAGAGCGATGCGTCTCGGCTCACTCGACTCGAAATGCTGCGTGCGGACGCAAGAGACGTTTGCGCGGGCCGCGCGATTGCCCTCTCCCATTTTGGGAGAGGGCACATTCGGCTTGGCCTCGCCGGCCAGCGGCTTTCATCACCGCGAGCGCAGGCGTGTATGGAACGAGGGGCAAGCGAGAGCAGCGAATTGGCTCTCGTGACAGGCGACGGAGACACGGCAATGCCGGAGGAAGGCAGATCGCGATTGGGGCGTGGGCTCGCTGCGCTGATCGGCGACGTCGGCGACGACTCCAGGACCAGCGAACGCGGACGCAACCAGCGCCGCGTGCCGATCGAGTATCTCAAGCCCAACCCGCGCAACCCGCGCCGGATGTTCTCCGATGCCGAGCTCGACGAGCTGGCCGCATCGATCAAGCAGCGCGGCATCATCCAGCCGGTGGTGGTGCGCGCGGCGCGCGGCGCCAAGGACACCTACGAGATCATCGCCGGCGAGCGGCGCTGGCGGGCGGCGCAGCGCGCCGGCCTGCACGACGTGCCGATCGTCGCGATCGAGGCCAGCGACGAGGAGGCGCTCGAGCTTGCCATCATCGAGAACGTGCAGCGCACCGACCTCAACGCGCTGGAAGAAGCCGGCGGCTACGAGGCGCTGGCCAACCAGTACGATCACGGCCACGACGATATTGCGAAGATCGTCGGCAAGAGCCGCACCCATGTCACCAACACGCTGCGGCTGCTGAGGCTGTCGGAGCCGATCAAGGCCTACATCCGCGCCGGCAAGCTCAGCGCCGGGCACGCACGCATGCTGATCGGCCAGCCCAACGCCGAGGAGCTGGCCGCCGAGATCGTGGACCGCGGCCTGAACGTGCGCCAGGTGGAAGAGATCGCGCGCAAGAGCGGCAAGGACCAGGCCAAGGAGATCAAGGGCAAGCGCCGCGCGCGCAAGGACGCCAACACCGTCGCGCTGGAGAAGCGGCTGTCGGATGCGCTCGGCCTGCAGGTCAACGTCGATCACCGCGGCAAGTGGGGCGTGCTGCACATCCATTACCGCGACCTCGATCAGCTCGACGACGTGCTGCGCAGATTGGAGCGCGGGTGAGCGGTGCGGCGATTGCCGATGAAGCCAGGGGCTGGTCGCTGGTCACGCAAGCAGGAGGCAGGAATGAACAGAGGTGCTTGGACGGATATGATGTTCGGCGGCGGTCCGCATGTCGTGGATGATGAACCCGAGGGACCTGCGGCCAACGACCAGACAGCGGGCATGCCGTGCGTCGAGTCTCAGCCCGCCGGGCCGATGAATCCGCGGACCTGGGACGTTCCCCTCGTCATGACGAGGAGCGTCTGACACGCCGCGGGCGGCTGACGCAGCGTCCGGTCCGTTTCATCACGCTCGACGCGCGCGCGACACCGGCGACGGGATCACCGCGAGAACGATTTGCTGATCGCGTCGAGCCGGCGAAGCGTGCCGACCGGTTTCGGTGCGCCGGTCTCGTCGCGCACGACCTGTTCGCACGGCGTGTTTGTCTCGGTGACCCGGCCGGTTTGATTGTCGAAGATCATTTTCCGGCAGTTGCTGGCACTGCCCGGGTCGAGCGTGATGGTGCCGATCTGCGACCGGGCCGCGGGTTCGGGCGGCGCCTTCTGCGCGGAGAGGCGTGACGAAATCCAGGTTGGGTCGGCAAGGACCGCCGCCAGGATGCCCAGGCTCAACGCGACGAAAAATCCGATGCTGACGGCCAGGACATATCGATGCTCCTTCTTTGGAGCCTTCGATACCCGCCTGGTCTTGACGGCGGCCGGGCCGGCCGGCGCGGCTTTCGGCTTTGCCGCAGGTTCCTGCTTCATCGGTACATGCACTCGAGGCCGCAATAACAAAGTCGCGCCACGATATGGGCTATCGGGTTTAGCTTTCGTTAATGACTCCCGCCGCGCTGGGCGGCCTCCAACGCGGGGCGATGGGCGGCGCCAGGCCGTAATCGTCCCAATGGCTCAATCCCGGGCAGGAAGGGGCGCAATCGAACCTTTTGCCGGGCCCGGCGACTAACGCTTTAGACCCCGCCCGGAATCCCAGGGATTCAAGGCTCCACTGGATTGCCAGCCGGAGAACGGACGGGGGTGTAGAGGGGTGGTAGCCGTGTCCATTCTCTGGCGATTGCAGCTCGGTTTAGCCCGTTTTACGCCATCCGCGGACCTCCGCCGCAAGCTCGGCAACGGCCTCGCCTTCGCGGCCGGCGGCCTGGTCGCCTGCGCCAGCGCGGTCGCGCTGATCGTGCCGCCGCTTGATGCTGCGCCGCACTATGTTCCGCCGTCGAGCGCATTCGTGCTCGCGCCCGCGCCGTCGCAATTGCGGCCCACGAACGCCCCGGCGGTGGCCGCGGTGCTGCCGGTGGTGGACACCGCCCCTACCGCCAAGTTCATGAAGGCGGACAGCCGCAAGTCATGTCCGCGCGACGCCACCGGGGCCGATGTCGCGTGCGAGTCCGGCGTCGCGCAAAAGCCGAACGCCGTCGCGGCCGCGCCCAACCCGCCGGCCGCCCCCGAGAACCCGGTTACGGCGAACGACAAACCGGCCGCCGAGCCGGCCGCCGTGGTCGCGAGCGCGCCCGCGGCCGAGGACCCGAACGCGGCCGAGCCCGCGCCGCCTGCCGTCAAGCCGCGCAAGAAGGTACGCCGCCAGCGCGATCGCGAATTCATCGTGCGCGATTCCGCCTTCTGGTCGTACGGCTACCATCGCGGCAGCGGCCAATCCCGGCAGAATTCCTGGTCCGGGCTTTTCCGCTAACGTCGGCGCACAACAAAACCGCCGCCCGCGCGAGCGGGCGGCCGCTATTCACTGACTTGATTCATTACTTGGCGTATTTCGCCACCAGCGCCTCGGCGTCGGCGATCACCTTGGTGCCATCGGCGCCGGTCTTGTCGACTTCGGCCTTGAAGCGATCGAATACCGGCATCACCAGCTTGCGGTATTTCTCGGTCTCCTGCGCGCTCAGGGTGACGAACTTGTTCTTCGGCTTGGATTGCATCACCTTGAGGCCGTCGGCGTCGATCATGTCCCACACCTGGATGGCGAAGGGCGCGAGGTTGCGGCCGGAATTGTCGTCGATCACCTTCTTCAGGTCGGGCGGCAGGCTTTCGTACTTCGCCTTGTTCATCAGGAACATGAACACCGTCGTGCCGATCCGCGGCTGCGCCCCGGCCACGGTTGTGAAATAGTCCACGAGATCCTGCATCTTGACCGCCGGCGCGATCTCATAGGTCAGCATCGCGCCGCTGACCGTGCCCTTGCTCAGCATCGGCGCAAGCTCCGGCAGCGCGACCTGCACGGGCGAGCCGCCGACCGCTTCCACGATCCAGGCCGAGGTGCGCGAGGGCGTGCGCAGCTTCATGCCCTTGAAATCGTCGACCGTGTTGATCGGGTTCTTGGTCATGTAGAGCGAGCCCGCCTGCGCGTGCACCATGAGCAGGTGATAGGGCGCCAGCTCCTTCTGCATGTGCATCGCTATGAAGTCCTGCAACGCCAGCACGGTGGAGCGGGTGTCGCGGTGGATGAACGGCAGCTCGAACGCCTCGTCCTTGACGATCACGCCGGGCGTGAAGCCCGGCAGCGTCCAGATGATGTCGACAACGCCGTCGCGCACCTGCTGCAGAAGCTGCGCCGGATTGCCGCCGAGCTGCATGGCGGTGAACACCTGGACCTTGATGCGGCCGTTGGAATCCTTGCCGATCTTCTCCGCCCACGGCACCAGGAAGTGCTTCACCGGATTGGCCACCGGCGGCATGAAGGTGTGGATGCGCAGCGTGACCTCCTGCGCCTGGGCCGGCGCAAGCGCCAGTCCCGCCGTCCAGAGCGCCGCGAGCGCGGCCAAGAGCGAGCGTTGCATGATTCTCCCCGCCGTGGGTTGTTGCCGTTCGGATGCCCGCCGGGGCTTGAGCCTGCGACCGGCCTGCCGATAATCGTAGCAGCATACACGGCCGCGCCGGAAGAGGGCGCAACGAAGCTGCGTCCGGCGGAGATTCATACTGCCGCACTTGCTCGCGCACTTGCGTTCGCTTGTGAGAGCGCGCGATGAGTGTGCTAAGGTGTCAAGGCCCGGGATTGCCGTCGGCTTGACCACCCCTGTGGGCGTATCACCATGCGGCGCTTTTTGCCCTCTTGGCCGATGAGGTGATCGATGCGACCAGTGTGTTGGATTGCCTGTGCTGCCCTGGCTGCGCTCTCCTTGCCGCCGGCCGCGTCGGCTGACGATTTCTTTGCCGGCAAGCAGATCACCTACATCGTCGGCGCCGGCGTCGGCGGCGGCTACGATCTGCAGGCGCGGGTGACCGCGCGGCATCTCGGCAAGCACATTCCGGGCAATCCCTCGATCGTGGTGCAGAACATGCCGGCGCGGATCGCGGCCGCCAACTTCATGTTCTCCGGTGCGCCGAAGGACGGCACCCACATCGCGTTGATCCAGCGCGGCATGCTGCTGGCCAAGCTGATCTACCCGTCGGGCACCCGGTTCGAGATCGAGAAGTTCAACTGGCTCGGCAGCCTCAACAGCGAGGTCGCGGTGACGCTCGCCTGGCACACCGCGCCGCACCAGACGGCGAAGGACCTGTTCGAGCAGGAGCTGATCGTCGGCGGCATCACCGGGGTCGATCCGGAGACCACGCCCAAGCTCTACAACGCGCTGATCGGCACCAGGTTCAAGGTCGTCACCGGCTACAACAGCACCGCGCAGATCGCGCTCGCGATCGAGCGCGGCGAGGTGCAGGGCATCGCCGACTGGTCCTGGTCGAGCGTGAAGGCGGTGCGGCCGCACTGGCTGCGCGACAAGAGCGTGCCGCTGCTGATGCAGGGCGCGCTGCAAGAACGAGCCCGAGCTCGGCGCACTGCCGAACGCGCTCGACTTCATCAAGAGCGCTGCCGACCGCAAGGTGCTGGAGCTGCACTTCACGCAGAAGACCGCGGCGCGGCCGGTCATCACGCGCGCCGGATGTGCCGGCGGAGCGGGTCGCGATCCTGCGCAAGGCGTTCGCCGCGCTCGCGCACGACAAGGAATTCCTGGCTGACGCCGAGAAGAGCAAGATCGAGTTCGAGTTCGTGCCGGGCGAGGAGATCGACAAGATCGTCGCGCTGATCGCCGCGACACCGGCGGACGTCACCGATCGTTACGCCAAGGCGTTCGGGCAGCAGAAGTGACCGATTGATCCGGTCATCCATCAGGAACCGATCCCATGCGGCGGCGAGAGTTCATCCCATTCCTGGGCAGTGCGGCCATATGGCCCCTGGTGGGGCACGCACAGCAGGCCGCGATGCAGGTGGTCGGGTTTCTCAGCGGTGGCGCCCCCGACAGGAGTGCGCATGTGGTGGCCGCGTTCCATCGCGGCCTCGCCGAGAATGGCTACTCGGAGGGCCGGAACGTGACGTTCGAATACCGCTGGGCGCTCGGCCAGTACGACCGCTTGCCGGCATTTGCGACGGAACTCGTAAACCGGCCGGCGGCCGTGATCGTTGCGACCGGCGGCGAAGCTGCGCCGCGGGCGGCCATCGCCGCAACGGCGACGATTCCAATCGTCGCCTCATTCGGCTCCGATCCCGTTGAGAGCGGCCTTGTCGCCAGCCTCAACCGGCCGGGTGGAATGTTACCGGGGTAAGCCCCTTGCATCCCCTGCTGGAACCCAAGCGGCTCGGCGTGTTGCGTGAACTGATGCCACAGGTGGCAACGATCGGCGTCCTCCTGAACCCGAAGCATCCACCGGCTGGGAGTCAATTGAGAGACGTCCAGGACGCGGCACGCACCATCGGTCTGCGGCTTCATGTCCTGCACGCCGGCTCCGATCGCGAGATCGACGCGGCCTTCGAATCCATTGCGCAGAACCGCATCCGCGCGCTCGCGGTGGCCGCCGATCCGTTTCTGCTCATGCACCGCGACAAGCTTGCGGCATTGGCGGCGCGCCACGCGGTGCCCGCGATGTACCCCTTTCGTGACTTTGCCTTAGCGGGCGGCCTGATGAGTTATGGCACCGATCTTCCCGAGGTGTATCACCAGCTTGGCGTCTATGCCGGCCGGATTCTTAGAGGCACCAAGCCCGCCGAGCTGCCAGTCATGCAGCCGACCAAGTTCGCATTCGTAATCAACCTCAAGACAGCCAAGGCGCTCGGCCTCACCTTTCCGTCTGGGCTGCTTGCGATTGCCGACGAAGTGATCGAGTGAATGGCCTCGAAAGTCATCTCGGGTCGGGACCGACAAAACTCACAATGAGCACAACAAGTCTGCTTCGGGTGGATGGCCGCACGGTATCCCACGGGTGAACGGCCGCCGTGACCTGAATGGCATGTTTTGGGTCTGGCGATCTGGCGCACCGCGGCGCGATCGACCGCAGTAATTCGGCCCAATGCGCCGCCGCGATCGGCGCGGGCAGTCTACTCCTTCCGCCGCGCGCTCACCGCCAGCGCCAGCAGCGTGCGCTGCGCGATCGTCTCCGCCATCGCGGACTGGCGGCGGGCGTCGAGCGCGGCGTCGGCGAGCTGCGCCATGGCGCGTTCGAGCCGCGGCGCGGTCCAGATCCGCAACGCGGCCTCGATCGAAGACGTGCGGGTGAAATGGGCGAACATGCCGCGGGTCGCGTCGTTGACCGGACGGCCGTCGTCGACCGCGAGCCGGGCCTTGTGCAATGCCGCCACCTGCCGCTGCGTCGCCGAGATGATCGCGCCGGGCGACGTGCCGGCGACGCGGGTCTTGGCGAGCTGGATTTCGACTTCGCCGGTGCGGCCCGCGAAGGCGGCGTCGACCACGTTATTGACCTCGAGGTCGGAGGCGTCCGCCGTCACCGCCATCACATCGTCGAGCTCGACGCGATCTTTGCCGTGGGCGAACAGCGCCAGCTTGCGGATTTCTTCGCGCGAGGCGAGCCGGTCGCCGCCCAGCAGCGGAACGAGCGCGGCGCGCGCGTCCGGCGCGATCGCGAGCCCGGCCGCGCGCATCTCGTCGTCGATCAGCCGCTGCAGGTCGCGATCCTGGTCGGGATAACAGGGCAGCGCCGCGGCATGCTTGGCGCGCTCGCACAGCACGCGCAGCGGCGCGTTCTTGCGCAGCTCGCCGGCCTCGATCACCACCCGGCATTCCGGTGACGGGGCGGCCAGCAAGGCTTCGACCGCCGGCGCGATCGACTTCGCTCCGGCCTTCACCCAGACCGCGCGCCGGCCGCCGAACAGCGGCATGGTGTTGGCTTCCTCGACCAGGCGCGTGGGTTCGGAGGCGAGCTCGTCGCTTTCGAGCCGCGCCAGCGCGAACGGATCGCGCGGATCGTCGACCGACGCCTTGATCAGCGCTTCGGCGCGCTCGCGTACCAGGCCGGCGTCGGGCCCGTACACCAGCATGATCGGGTGCCCGGGATCGGGCCGGGCGACGAATTTGTCGACCTCGGAAGGTTTGACCGCGACCATCACGTCACCTGGCTGTCATGCCCGCGAAAGCGGGCATCCAGTAATCCCGGAGTCAAAGTATCAGGTCAACCGCGCAACCCAAGTTCTCTGGGATACTGGATCGCCCGCTTTCGCGGGCGATGACACCGGGAGGCAGGCGCACCTCTGCCCGCTTCAAATGCGCGCAATCGCGAAGCGCTACGAGCCGGCGATGAAATAGGAGGCGAGCCGCGACCGGATGTTGTCGGCGATCACCTTGGCGGCGCGGCTTTCGGCGTCGCGCAGGCCGCGGGCGCGGGCGAAGCGCTGCTGCTGGCCCGGAATGTCGTAGGAGACGCGCGCGAACGTGGTGCCATTCACCACCTGCTTGCCGCTGGCGATGTCGATCAGGGTGTAGGTCGCGTTGATGCCGTAGTTCTCGATGTCCGGCCGCGAGGTGTTGATGTCGACGATGACGGAAGAGCGCGTGGAGCTGATCTGGATCTTCAGGCGGTGGGTGGGCGGCGCCGCATAGCCGCCGCCGGTGAAATCGAAGATGAGCGCGTTGCGGATCTCGACCGCGAGCCGCGCCTCGTCGCTGGCCTTGGGTGCTTCGATCTGCAGGATGTCGACCGCGCTGAGCTGCTCGCGCAGCACCGGGGCGCCGTTCGCGGAGTGCTCGCCATAGAGCGGCTGGAAGCAGCCTGCGAGCAGCGCCGCTGCCGCCAGCGCCATAGCCGCGCGGACGAGCCTTGCGGCCCTCCCGTCGCCTGCCGGCGATGCGTCTTGCGCTGCGTTCACCCCAACCCCTCCCCCGAGGAACCGCCTGCCCGTCAGGCTACCACATTGACGATCCTCTGCGGCACCACAATGACCTTCTTGGGCGGCCGTCCCTCCAGCGCGCGGATCACCGCGTCCAGGGCCAGCACCGCCCGCTCGATCTCGGGAGCCCCAGCATCGCGGGCAATTGTGACATCAGCGCGTTTTTTTCCGTTAATCTGGACCGGCAGGGTGACGGTATTTTCGGTCAAAAGGTCGGATTCCAGGGTCGGCCAGGGCTCGCTCGCCACCAGGGTCTGGTGGCCGAGCGCCGCCCAGCACTCCTCGGCCAGATGCGGCATCATGGGGTGGAACAGCCGCACCAGGATGCCCACCGCCTCCCGTATCGCCCAGCGGTAGTCGGCCATTGGCTCACTCTCCAGCCCCCCGAGCGAGGCCGAAAAGGCGTTGGCGAACTCGTAGATATGGGCGACACAGACGTTGAAGCGCAGCCGTTCGATATCCTCCGACACCCGGGCCAGCGCCCGGTGGGCGGCCTTGCGCAGGGCCAGCGCCTCCGGGCCGAAGGTCGCCGGGCGGGGCAGGTCGGGGCCGGCGGCGGCCTCCCCGGCCTCGTGCACCAGCCGCCACAGCCGCTGCACAAAACGGCCGGCGCCCTGCACGCCCTCTTCGGTCCAGATCACATCCCGGTCCGGGGGTGAATCCGACAGCATGAACCAGCGCGCGGTATCGGCGCCGTAGGTGCCGATGATGTCGTCGGGGTCGACGGTGTTCTTCTTCGACTTCGACATCTTCTCGATCGGGCCGATCACCAGCGTCGCGCCGGTCCTGGTCAGCCGCGCGCGGCGGGTCTCGCCTTCGGTCTCGATCGTGACGTCGGCCGGCATGATCCAGTCGCCGTCCTGCGCCCGGTAGGTCTCGTGCACCACCATGCCCTGGGTGAACAGGCCGGCGAACGGCTCGTCCAGCCCGGCATGGCCGGTCGCCTTCATGGCGCGGGTGAAGAAGCGCGAATAGAGCAGGTGCAGGATCGCGTGCTCGACCCCGCCGATGTACTGGTCGACCGGCAGCCAGGCATCGACGATGGCGCGGTCGGTCGGCGCGGTCGCGATCCACGGATCGGTGAAGCGCGCGAAGTACCAGGACGAGTCGACGAAGGTGTCCATGGTGTCGGTCTCGCGCGTCGCATCCTTGCCGCACGCGGGACAGGCGACGTGTTTCCAGGTCGGATGGCGGTCGAGCGGATTGCCCGGCCGCTCGAAGTCGACGTCGTCGGGCAGCTCGACCGGCAGCTCTTCGGCCGGCACCGGCACGATGCCGCACGCCTCGCAATGGATCACCGGGATCGGGCAGCCCCAGTAGCGCTGGCGCGAGATGCCCCAGTCGCGCAGGCGGAAATTGACCTGGCGCTTGGCGACCGGCACTGCGCCGCGCATCTCGCTTTCCAGCCGCCTGGCCACCTCTTCCTTCGCCTGCGCGATGGTCATGCCGTCGAGGAAGCGCGAGTTGATTAGCGTACCGTCGCCGTCATAGGCGGTGTCGGTGATGACGAAGCTCGCCGGATCCTGCCCGGGCGGGCACACCACCGGGGTGTTGCCGAGCCCGTACTTGTTGACGAAGTCGAGGTCGCGCTGGTCGTGCGCCGGGCAGCCGAAGATCGCGCCGGTGCCGTAGTCCATCAGGATGAAGTTGGCGACGTAGACCGGGAGCGTCCAGCCCGCATCAAATGGATGCACCGCCTTGATGCCGGTGTCGAAGCCCTGCTTCTCGGCGGTCTCGATCACCGCCTGCGCGGTGCCGTGGCGCTTGCACTCGGCGATGAAGGTGGCGAGCGCCGGGTTCTTCGCGGTCGCGGCGGCGGCGAGCGGATGGTCGGGCGCGATCGCCATGAAGCGCGCGCCGAACAGCGTGTCGTGCCGTGTGGTGAACACGTCGAGCTCGCGCTCGCCGGCCGGCGTGGTGGCGGGATCGAGCGCGAAGCGTACCAGCAGGCCCTCCGAGCGCCCGATCCAGTTCTTCTGCATGACCCGCACCTTCTCGGGCCAGCGCTCGAGCGTATCGAGTGCGGCGAGCAGGTCGTCGGCGTACTTGGTGATGGCGAAATACCACTGCGGCATCTCGCGGGTCTCGACTTCGGCGCCCGAGCGCCAGCCGCGGCCGTCGATCACCTGCTCGTTCGCCAGCACGGTGCGGTCGACCGGGTCCCAGTTGACCTTGCCCTTCTTGCGCTCGACCAGGCCGGCCGCGAGAAAGTCGAGGAACATCTTCTGCTGGTGCTTGTAGTACTGCGGATCGCAGGTCGCGATCTCGCGCGCCCAGTCGAGCGAGAGCCCCATCGACTTGAGCTGCGATTTCATCGCCGCGATGTTCTGGTAGGTCCAGGCGCGCGGATGCACCTTGCGCTCCATGGCGGCGTTCTCGGCCGGCATGCCGAAGGCATCCCAGCCCATGGGATGCAGCACCGCGAAGCCGCGCGCGCGCTTGTAGCGCGCCACCACGTCGCCCATGGCGTAGTTGCGCACGTGCCCCATGTGGATGCGCCCGGACGGATAGGGGAACATTTCCAGGACGTAGTATTTGCGCCGGGCGGCGGCTTGGGCGGCATCGCCGGTGGCCGTGGCTGCCGATGCGCCCGCGATCAAGGCATCGCGCGGCGTCGCGAAGATGCCGCGCTCGTCCCAGATGCGCTGCCAGCGCGGCTCGGCCTCGCGGGCGTTGTAGCGGTCGGATTTGCGTGATTCTGCGGTCATTTGCCGGGTGTTTTAGAGGTGGCCAGGGGGATGGGGAAGAGGTTTGAGCATCATTTTGCAACAGGCCGCCGGTTCAGGCTCGCGGTCCAGAGCGGCCTTGCAGATTAGCCGCACCATTTTACGACGAGCCACAATACACTCGATGCGGGAATCGATTATCCTATGAACCGCGTCAGAAGCTGGTGAATAATGAGCGCTCATCCAGAAGAATCGGTGGCCGAGCAACCTGCGTTCGTTGAAGCACCTACGGTTACTTTTGAAAAACTCACATTTTCTGATGGGACCACAATCGCACTCGATGAGACGGATATCATTGTTCTTGTCGGCCCAAACAACGCCGGTAAGAGCGCTGCCTTGCGTGAACTGGAGACGCATATCGGGCCTGCACAAAGGCAGACGATCATACAAAGTGTCTCTTTGAGACACTCCGGCACCGGTAAGCAACTCTGGCCTGCACCCGGTTCCGAAGACACCGAGTTAGGTGTTTTGATGGAGCTGGAGGTGTGTCATGGAGAGACGGAAGTTTACGCGGGAGTTCAAGCTTGAGGCGGTGCGCCTGATCAAGGATCGAGGCGTGTCCTATGTGCAGGCATCGCAGGACCTGGGCGTGCATACGTCGCAGTTGCGCGATTGGGTGAAGAAGTTCTCCGACGATCCGCAGCAGGCCTTTCCTGGCAACGGCCAGATGAAGCCCGAGCAGCTCGAGATCGCGCGGCTCAAGCGCGAAGTGGTCGAAGCTGAAGGCCGAGCGAGACATCCTAAAAAAAGCCGCGGCCTACTTCGCGAAGGAATCGACGTGAAGTTCTCTTTCATTGCGAAGCACCGGGGGATCTGGCCGGCGGATTGGTTGTGCGAGGCGCTCGGTGTCTCGCGGGGTGGGTTCTATGCCTGGCTGACACGACCGCGCAGTCAGCGCAGCCGGAGCGATGAAGAGCTTGGTGCGAAGGTTCGCGCCAGCTTCCTGGCGAGCGATCGGACCTACGGCGCCAGGCGGGTGTGGCACGACCTGCTGGCGGAAGGACTGTCGTGCGGTCTGCATCGGATCGAGCGGTTGATGCGGCTACAGGCTCTCAAAGCACGCCCGCGACGGCGTCGCCTGCCGCCCGATCTGGGTGAGCGGCAGGCCGCCGCCGTCGCTCCCAACGTGCTCGATCGCACCTTCGAAGCCGCCGCTCCCAACCGCAAATGGATCGCCGACTTCACGTATGTCTGGACGGCGGAGGGCTGGCTCTATGTGGCCGCCGTCGTCGATCTGTTCTCCCGGCGCGTTGTCGGCTGGTCGATGAGCGCAGCGATGACCGCGCAGCTCGTCACCGATGCCCTGGTGATGGCGATCTGGCGACGGGGCAAGCCCGATGCGCTGCTGCATCACTCCGATCGCGGCAGCCAATACACCAGCGAGCAGTTCCAGCGGCTGATGGCCGACAACGGCGTCGTCTGCTCGATGAGCCGATCGGGCAACGTCTGGGACAATGCCGCGATGGAGAGCTTCTTCTCGTCGCTCAAGACCGAGCGCACAGGACGCAAAACGTATCGGACGCGAGACGAAGCGAGAGCCGATGTGTTCGATTACATCGAACGCTTCTACAATGCGAAGCGCCGGCACTCGACGATCGGATATCTGAGCCCTATGGAGTTCGAGCGAAAGGCCGGATTAGCTTAAGTGGGTGTCATCCAAACCGGGTGCAGGCCATTCCGACTGTATGTTTTACAGTGCAATTCTGGACTTGCCCGACGTGCACGGTGATTTGCAGCCAGACGTATTGTTCATTCATGCCGGCGGCAAGCATCGAATGGCGGCGTTGGCGGAGGCGCTTCGATCGCTTGACGTGAATGTTGATATCATCGCCGACATAGATGTCATGAAAGAGGATGCGGTCTTTAAAGCGCATTGTTGAAGCACTAGGCGGCGATTGGTTGTCTATTGAAAAGGATGTGAAGTCCCTGCGGAAAGCTATCGAACAACATAAGCCATGGCTCAATTCCGCCGAAGTTGCGAAGGGTGTTTCGGCAGTGCTTGAGAACGCTCCAGCCACAGGCGAATTTCCAAGCAACATCCGGACGGAAATAGAGGCCATCTTTCGCAAGGCATCCCCTTGGGATGCCGTGAAGGAAGCGGGCGCCGCAGCAATCCCTGCCGGGGAGGCGACAAAACAGTTCGAATCGTTGCAAACACAATGCAGGAATTTTGGTCTGTGGATTGTCCCGGTCGAAGAATTGGAAGGCTTCTGTAAATCGATAGGTGGACATGGTCCACGATGGGTTCAGCAAGTGATCGAGACCAAATCCCTTGCGACTGACAAGGAGTTGGCGCGCGCCAGAGCATTTGTTGGCGAGCTATGGAAGAGCAGACTCAGCGCGTCGGCGCAAAAACAACCGTAGCCCGGAGGAGCGAACCGACGCCCGTGAATAGCTGACCCATATTGCTCCGCTCATGCGGTCGACAATTTCGCATCAAGCCACGCGCAGCCGCACGCCGGCCCGCTTCTGCAGATAGCCGAGCACGCTGAAGAGGTTCTTCGCCTGCGGATTTCCGCGCGGGCCGAACATTCTGATCAGGCTCTTGGGCGGCGCGCCGGTCGCCGCGCCGAGCTTCTCGAAGCCGACCGTTGCCTTGATGTAGTCGCGCAGGATCGTCTTGCCGGTGTCCACGTCACCGCTCAGCATGGCGTCGACGCCCTCGCGCAGCAGGGCTTCGGCGAATTTCTTGTCGGCTTTGACGTGGCTCTGCACCAGCGTGTTTGAAGGGCTTGGTTCTTGCCATCTTTCGAGTTCGGCAGTTCGCCCAAGTTTCGCTACGCTGCCGCCAGCACTGCTTTCCTGACCGATTGCGGCAAGGCGATCGGACGGAAGAATGCCTTCGGGTAGAGGTAATCATCCCCGGACTCGTCGACGATGCGAACGAGACCGTGCTTCTCGGCAGCCCGGTCGGACAGCACGACATAAATCTTGCGCTTCTCGAGCGAGGCCGGATAGCCCTCGTTGTCGACGCATACGACGAGTTGTTTTGACGGAGTCTTTGCCATGGTGCCGCGCTTCAAAGCAGGTGTTTGATCTTGAATTCTCTGCGCCCGATTCCGGATGCTTCATACCAGTGTAATTCAGCCATGCAGATAGCGCCATCCGCCAGCCGGAGGCGCGCAATGCCTTTGCGCTTGCGCCAGCGACCGCGCCCATAGAGCCTGCGCAATCGGGCGATCTCGCGAATTCCGGCCCCGCGGGCGAAGGTCTCGACGCCGGAAATCTGGCCGAGTATTTCAAATCCCATGACACGACGGACCGAGTTGCGGTGCCGACGATCGGAGCACGCGCTAAAGCAAGATCATTTACCACGCACGACCGTCAAGCAAGCGTATCCCGGATGAGCGAAGCGAAAGCCGGGAAATGCTGCGTCTCCGCATTCGCTGCGCTCATGCGGGCTACGCCTTCAACCTTCCGCGTCCGGGCCTGGTGGCTGCAACGCGGCGGCGATGCGCGCGCGGCTGCGCCAGGTCCATAGCCCGACCGCGATCACCATGAGCGCGCCGAAGAACACCGGCCAGCGCAGGCCGAAATGCGCCGACGCGACGCCCGCCGCCAGCGCGCCGATCGCGGGCGCGCCGCGGAAGATCAGGCCGTAGAGGCCCATCACCCGCCCGCGCATGCTCCGCCCGGCGGCGAGCTGGATCAGCGTCTGGATGGCGATGCCGGACGTCGACATGCAGAAGCCGAACACCGCGACCGCCGGCACCGCGACCCACATGCTCTCGGTCGCGACCGCCGCGATCGCCGCCAGTGCGCCCGCGAGCGCGCTGGCGAGCGCGATATAGGTCAGGCCGGCGGCGTGCGCCCGGTGGCCGAGCCACAGCCCGCCCAGGATGGCGCCGCCGCCGATCGCTGACGCGAGGATCGAGAGGCCGGCGGCGCCGGAGTGGAACACGTCGGCGGCAAATCCCGGCAGCAGCTCGTTGAGCGGCCGACCGCCGATGCCGAGCGCGGTCAGCAGCAGCAACAGCGCCGCGATCCCCGGATGGCGCGCGGTGTAGCGGAAGCCTTCGCGCAGGTCGGCGCCGAAGCTGTGCTGCGTGGCGGAGGCGGCGGGCGCCGACACGATGCGGATGCGCGCGAGCGCCCACAGGAACACGACGTAGCTCAGCGCATTGGCGGCGAAGGCGGCGGCCACGCCCGACCACACGATCGCGGCGCCTGCGAAGATCGGGCCGATGAAGCGGGCGAGATTGAACACCACCGAATTGATCGCGACCGCGCCGGCGAGATCGGCCGCCGGCACCAGCGAGGGCACGAGCGCGAGGCGCGCCGGCTGGTTGAACGCCACCACGATGCCCTGGAACGCCGAGAGCGCGACCAGCAGCCAGATGTTGATATGGCCGCTCACCGTGAGCGCGAACAGCACGGTGGCCTGCACCAGCGATATGGTCTGGCTCGCCTTGACCACGCGCAGCCGGTCCCAGCGGTCGGCGGCGGCGCCCGCGATCGGGCCGATCAGCAGCACCGGAAAGAAGTCGGCGAAGGCGACGATGCCGAGCCACAGGCCCGATCCGGTCAGTTGCCAGGTCAGCCAGCCGATCGCGATCCGCTGCATCCACATGCCGATCAGGGAAATCGCCGCGCCGGCCGAATAGATGCCGAAATTGGCGTTGCGCAGCGGCAGCGCCAGCAGCGGGGTGTCGAGGAGGGAGGCAATCGACATGACCAGGAAGGATACGCCGCTGTCCGGCCGGAGCGCCATCTGATGGGTTCCGGATCGCTGGTCGGTTCAGACCTTGGGCGTCAAAGGATCGGGCGGCGGAGGCTTGGTGTGGAATCGCGGAATGACTCCGGTTCCATTCCGGTGGAACTTTCGAACGGCGGGTGGCGGCCGGCCGCGATTGAGTTTGCCGCCCATTGTGCTTAGGGTCCCGCCCGGGCGACGTCCCGACGGCAGCATGCAAGATTCACCATCTCCCATCCGCGCGTCGAGCGATCCTCTGGGCGCCGGCCTCGCTACAGCTCAAGGCGACGCCCGCGCGTTCGGCAGTGGAGGCGGTTCGGCGCCCGCCCGCCATGACGGGCGCGCCGAACGGCCGTTGCGCTGGCTGCTCGCCGCGCTGGTCGTGCTGCCAGTCGCGGTGTTCGGCATCGCGGCGGCGATCTCCTACCGCGCGCACGAGATCGAAGCGCGGGGCCGGGTGGAGCGTGATCTCGGCCGCATCTACGAGCACGCGCTCAAGGTGTTCGAGACCTTCGACCTCAGCGCGCGCTATCTCGACGAGATGCTCGCGGACGTGACCGACGAGCAGATCCGCGCCGCCGAGGGCCTGTATCACGCCCGCCTCAAGGCGATCGTCGACACGCTGCCGCAGCTTGCCGACCTCTGGGTAATCGACGCCGACGGCCATCCGGTGGTGTCGGGCACGGTCTATCCGATGCCGCGGCTCGATCTCTCCGACCGCCGCTATTTCAGCGTCCACAAGAACGGCGAGGTCGAGGGCCTCTATATCGACGACGTGGTGGAGTCGCGCGCGCGCAACACGCGCGGCCAGGTGCAGTTCTTCGCGTTGAGCCGCAAACGCGTGGGGCCGGACGGCAGGTTCGCGGGCGTCACCACGATTTCGAGCGCGCCCGACTATTTCAGCCAATACTACGCGCAACTGCCGGCGGCCGGGGTCTCGGCGCTGGTCCGCGCCGACGGCGCGGTGCTGGCGCGGTTCCCCAATCCGACCGGGGAGGCGGGCCATCTGCACGAGAATGGGCCGGTCATGGCGGCGATGCGCGCGCAGCCGCTGGAGGGCATGCTCACCGTTCGCTCGACGGCGCTCGGCGATGTCGAGCGCATTATCGCCTACCGCAAGCTCCCGGACCGCGCGCTCTATGTCGTCGCCGGCGCCGATACCGCCGACATCGTCCGCGGGTGGGCGAACGACATGTCGAAGCATCTCATCTTCGGTGTCCCGGCGACGCTCGCGATGTTCGGCCTCGGCGTGATGGCGCTGCGCCGCACCCGCCGCGAGGGCGCCGCGCATGAGCAGCTGCGGCTCGAGACCGCACGGCGCGAGGCGAGCGAGCAGGCACTGCGCCAGGCCCAGAAGATGGAGGCGGTGGGCCGCCTCACCGGCGGCATCGCGCACGACTTCAACAATCTGCTGACCGCGATCCTCGGCAACATCGATCTCGCGCTGCGCCGCCTGACCGGCGACAACGAGCGCGTCGTCAAGTCGCTTACGGTCGCGCGGCAGGCGTCCGAACGGGCCGCCATGCTGGTGCATCGGCTGCTCGCGTTCTCGCGCCAGCATCCGCTCGAGGTCAAGGCGGTCGACATCAACCGGCTGGTGCAGGGCATGTCGGAACTGTTCCGGCGCACCATCGGCGAGACGATCACGATCGAGACCGTGTTGGCGGGCGGATTGTGGAAGAGCGCCGTCGATCCCAACCAGCTCGAGAACGCGATCCTCAATCTCGCGGTCAATGCGCGCGACGCCATGCCGGACGGCGGGCGTCTCACGCTGGAGACCGCCAACGCCTATCTCGACGAGAGCTACGTCGCCGAAGCCGGCGGCGACGTTCCGCATGGCCAATACGTCATGCTGGCGGTGAGCGATTCGGGCGCCGGCATGAGCCGCGAGGTGATCGACCGGGCGTTCGAGCCGTTCTTCACCACCAAGCCGGTGGGGCTGGGATCGGGACTCGGCCTGAGCCAGGTCTACGGCTTCGTCAAGCAATCGGGCGGCCACATCCGGATCTACAGCGAGGTCGGCGAGGGCTCCACGATCAAGCTTTACTTCCCGCGCCTGTCGGACCAGGCCGGCGTGCCGCCCTGGCGCACCGACGAGGTCG
Organism: uncultured Alphaproteobacteria bacterium; assembly: GCA_963755305.1. Classification (GTDB taxonomy): domain Bacteria; phylum Pseudomonadota; class Alphaproteobacteria; order Rhizobiales; family Xanthobacteraceae; genus VAZQ01. The sequence goes on from CAVWJL010000006.1 coordinate 112,921, forward strand.
AGGACGCGCCGCCGCTGGCCCGCTCCGATCGCAGCGAGACCATCCTGCTGGTCGAGGACGACGAGCAGGTCAACCGGTTCGCCAGCGAGGCGTTGCAGGACCGCGGCTATCGCGTGGTGGCGGCGCCGGACGGCCCGACCGCGTTGCGGCTGCTCGGCGAGCAGCCCGATATCGAGCTCCTGTTCACCGACGTCGTGCTGCCGGGAGGCATGAACGGACGCCAGCTCGCCGACGAGGTGCGCCGGCTGCGCCCGGCGATGAAGGTGCTGTTCGCGACCGGCTACACCCGCAACGCCATCATCCATCAGGGCCGGCTCGACGCCGACGTGGAATTGCTCACCAAGCCGTTCACCGCCGATGCGCTGGGCAGGAAGATCCGGCAGATCCTCGATGGCGGATCGCCGGTGCGCGCTAATGGGGTGATCTGATGGCGTCTCCGGCCGCCGCCGAGGAGGCTCGTCGCGGCGATGCCGCCGGGCGGCTCGTGGCGGTCCGGCAGGAGATCGCGCAGGCCTGCCGGGAAGCACGGCGCGACCCCGCCTCGGTGACGCTGGTCGCGATCTCCAAGACCTTCGGCAGCGAGGCGATCGAGCCGGCGATCGCGGCCGGCCAGCGTGTGTTCGGCGAAAACCGCGTGCAGGAGGCCAGGACCAAATGGCCCGGGCTGATGGCGCGCCATGACGGCATTGAGCTGCATCTGGTCGGGCCGCTGCAATCGAACAAGGCAAAGGAAGCGGTCGCGCTGTTTCATGCCGTCCATTCGCTCGACCGGGCGAGTCTCGCCGAGGCGCTGGCGAAGGAAATTGCGCGACAGGGCAGGAGCCCGCTGCTGTTCGTCGAGGTCAATACCGGCGCCGAGCCGCAGAAGGCCGGCGTGCTGCCGGAAGCGGCCGACGCCTTCGTCGAGACCTGCCGGGAAACCCACGGGCTCACGATCGCCGGGCTGATGTGCATTCCCCCGGCCGGCGAGCCGCCGGCGCCGCACTTTGCGCTCACCGCCAAGATCGCGCACCGCAACGGTCTGGCGTTGTTGTCCATGGGAATGAGCGCGGATTTTGCGACCGCGATCGCGTTCGGCGCCACCCATGTCCGGGTCGGCAGCGCGATTTTCGGCGCGCGCGGTTAGTTCAATCCAGGGCGCGGACTGCCGCGACAGGCAGAGCGCGCCTAGACTGCGGCCCAGTTGGTCCTCACCTGGTCAGGGTATTCTTGAAGATATTGCCATCCTTCATGATGATCTTGAAGTTGTTGGCGGGATCGGCGATCAGGCCGATGTTGTCCAGCGGATTGCCATCGACAAGCAGCAAGGTCCGCGAGCGCGCCCGGTTCCACGACACCGAGCTTTCCCGGATAGGGATTGCGCTTGCCGGACAGCGCCAGCAGTTCGGCGTTGGTCCCGGTCGCCATGGCGAGCGCTTCGGCGGGGGTGTACCAACGGACAAGCGAGGCCAGAATGGCCCCCTGTTGCTGCGCCAGCGCGCGGGAGAACAGGACGTCGGTGCCCCACGCCGTCTTGATCTTGTACTTCTTCGCCAGCTCGTAAGCCCGGGCTATGCCGGGCCAGACCTCTTCCGCCTTGGCGCGCTGGACCGAACCCACCGGAAAGCCCAGCCTCAAATCGTCGGGGAGCGGCTGCAGGCTCAGCCAGACGCCCTTCTCGGCGATCAGCTGGGCGGTTGCTTCGTCCATCAGGAAGCCGTGTTCGATGCACTTCACGCCGGCGGCGATGGCCCGCCGGATCGCAACCGACGTGAAGGCGTGCGCGGCGACGTAGGTGCCCCAGTTCGTCGGCCGCTTCAACGGCGGCCCGCAGTTCGGTCTCGGTGAAGGTCGATACGTCGATCGGACTGAAGGGTGAGGACACCCCGCCGCCCGCCGTCAGCTTGATCTGGGAGGCTCCCTGCATGAGCTGTTCGCGCACGCGCACGCGCACCTCGTCGGGGCTGTCCGCGACGATGCTGCCGCCGATCTGCTCCATGCGGGTGAGCATGCCGCCGATCGTCCGCGGCAGATCGGTCAACTGGCGGAAATCCCCATGCCCGCTCGTGACCGTGATCATGGCACCGGACGGATAGATGCGCGGGCCCTTGACGATGCCCTCGTCGATGGCGCGCTTGAGACCGAACACCGGCCCGCCCACGTCGCGAACGGTGGTGAAGCCGCGCATCAGAGTGTCGGTCGCCTCGTCGCCAGCCACGAGATTGTTGAAGCCGACGTCGCCGGCCGCCTGTGCCGGAGTCGCTCGCACCAGCATCGCGTGCCAGTGATTGTCGATCAGGCCGGGCATCAGCGTGCGGCCGCCGCCGTCGATGATGCGCGTGTCGGCCCGGCGGTCGACCGGGATCGGCTGCGTGGAGATGCGCTCGATGACGTTGCCCCGGATCAGCACATTGGAGGGCGCCGAGAGCGCCGCGCCCTTGCCGTCGAAGATGCGCACGTTCTCGAACAGCGTGGCAGCGCCGCTCGCCGAGGCGGAAGCCGGGGCCTGGGCCCAGACGTTGCGGTGCGGCTCCAGTGCCGCAGCACAGACGAGCGCCGCTGCGCCCGCCAGGATGGCGCGGCTGCCGATGCCGGAGGGCTGCGTCCTCCGCAGGACGATGCCGAGCAACGGTGCGAGTGGATTCGTGGGCATGGCGATCACCTCTTCCGGCTGATCGGTTGGAACAAGAAGCTGGATCAGAGCTCGATCGTAATCCGCGTGCGCGGCCCGATGCACGCGATCAGCCGCCGCAACGGCCCGGCCGCGAGCGCGACGCAGCCCGCGGTCGGCGAACGGTCCGGCCGCGCCACGTGCACGAACACCGCGCTGCCGCGGCCGGCCACGCGCGGGCGCGCGTTGTGGTCGGTCTCTATAATGAGGTCGTAAAGGCGATCGTCGCGCCACAGCCGGTCGCCTGGTTCATTGGCCGAGCGGCGGAACGGCCGGTTGTAGCGGCGGTCGGCGGGGTCCTCGCACCAGGCGAGGCCCGGATCGATGCGCCTTACCGGCAGCAGCGTGCGCGGCCGCGGCGCGCGATCGGGCCGCCACCACAACCGCAGCAGCAGGAAACGTCCGCGCGGCGTGGCGCCGTCGCCTTCGCGCTTGTTCGCCAGCACGCCGGACCGTCCCAGGGCGACCGGAATCGCGAGCGGGCCCGCCAGCAGGATGCCCTGCGTCCGCCGCCCGGGCCGCGGACGCACCCGGATGGTCGCAAGCGGCTTGGCCACTCGGCTCGGCCATTCGGCAGCGAATGGTGGTCCGATCAACCGGATTTTGCGTCGTTTTCTCGGCATGGCGCGCTGGGCATCTCCGAATGGGGACCCACTTTAGGCGTAGCAGACCCGCTTGCTCTTTTGCCCCCGAATGCTCTACTTCCGCCCAACGCCGGCTAGACGGCGACCTTTCAGGGACTGTTTTGATGTCGAACGCCCGGAAAATTCTGATTGTAGACGACGACACCGAGCTGCGGGAAGCTCTGGTGGAACAGCTTGCGCTGCATGAGGAATTCGATTCGATCGCGGTCGAGAACGCCACCAAGGGCGTGCAGGCCGCCAAGGCCGGGCAGGTCGATCTGGTGATCATGGACGTCGGCCTGCCCGACGTGGACGGGCGCGAAGCGGTCCGCATCCTGCGCAAGAACGGCTTCAAGGCGCCGATCATCATGCTGACCGGGCACGATACCGACTCCGACACCATCCTGGGGCTCGAGTCCGGCGCCAACGACTACGTCACCAAGCCGTTCCGCTTTGCCGTGCTGCTCGCGCGTATCCGCGCGCAGCTTCGCCAGCATGAGGCGAGCGAGGACGCGGTGTTCACCATCGGCCCCTATACGTTCCGGCCGAGCTCCAAGCTGCTGCTCAACCCCAAGGGCAACAAGGTGCGGCTCACCGAGAAGGAGACCGCGATCCTGCGCTACCTCTATCGCGCCGGTCAGAAGCCGGTGTCGCGCGAGACCCTCCTGCAAGAAGTGTGGGGCTACAATTCCGGCGTCACTACCCACACGCTCGAGACCCACATCTACCGGCTGCGCCAGAAGGTCGAGAAGGATGCCGCCAGCCCCGCCATCCTGGTGACCGAAGCCGGTGGCTACAAGCTGGTGCCATGAAATCGCCGCTCCATGACGATCGAGGATGACATCGCCTTCTTCGAGCAGGTGCCGATGCTCAACCTGTTGGGCCGCGGCGCGCTGCGCATTCTGGCGATCGGCGCGGAGAGCCGTTACGTCCATGGCGGCGAGGTGCTGTTCAGCGCCGGAGAACTGGCGGACGGCGCCTATGTGATCCAGGAAGGCGCGTTCAGCCTCGCGCCGCCGCTGCCAGACAACGGCGAAACCTTCACGGTCGGCGTGGGCGCATTGCTCGGAGAGTTCGCGCTGATCACCGAGACCAAGCGTCCGGCGACCGCCACCGCGCTCCAGCCGTCGACCGTGCTGCGCATTCCACGCGCGCTGTTCCTCAAGATGCTCGACAGCTTTCCCGATTCGGCGCGCAAGCTGCGCGACATCCTGGCGTCGACCACCGACCGGACGGTGGGAGAGATCCATAACGTGCGCGCCGTCCTCGATGCGCACGAACGGAAATAGGTGCGCCCATTTGCCGGCCCGCGAGCCGGCATCGGGCGGCGACCCGGCCCGCGGGGCATGCTAGCAATAGGGCGGATCAGCGGACGGTTGCCTCGTGAGTGAAGACGTCATCCTCGAAACCCAGGACCTGACCAAGGAATTCGCCGGCTTCGTCGCGGTGAATGGGGTCAACCTGCGCGTCGCGCGCGGCACCATTCATGCGCTGATCGGCCCGAACGGCGCGGGCAAGACCACCTGCTTCAATCTGCTGACCAAGTTCCTGCGCCCGACCCACGGCCGCATCCTCTACAAGGGCCGCGACATCACCGCCCTGGCGCCGGCCGACGTGGCGCGGCTCGGCATCGTGCGCTCGTTCCAGATTTCGGCGGTGTTCCCGCACCTCACGGTGCTGGAGAACGTGCGCGTGGCGCTGCAACGCAAGCGCGGATCGTCGTTCGATTTCTGGCGGTCCACGCGTGCGCTCGACGCCTTCAACGAACCGGCGCTGAAGCTGATCGACGAAGTCGGCCTCGCTTCCTTCGCGCATTGGACGGCGGTCGAGCTGCCCTACGGCCGCAAGCGCGCGCTCGAAATCGCCACCACGCTGGCGCTCGATCCCGAGATGCTCCTGCTCGACGAGCCCATGGCCGGCATGGGGCACGAGGACATCGAGCGCATCAGCGTGCTCATCAAGGCGGTAGCGGCCGAGCGCACCGTGCTGATGGTCGAGCACAATCTCAGCGTCGTCGCCAATCTGTCCGACCGCATCACCGTGCTAACGCGCGGGCGCATCCAGGCCGAGGGCGATTATGCGGCGGTGTCGGCCGACCCGGCGGTGCGCGAAGCCTATCTCGGAGTCGGTCATGCCTAGCGCGGAGCGCGCGCCGTTGCTGGCGGTCGCGGAGTTGCAGGCCTGGTACGGCGAGTCGCACATCCTGCACGGCGTGACGTTCGATATCCGCGCCGGCGAAGTGGTGACGCTGCTCGGCCGCAACGGGGCCGGCAAGACCACGACGCTCAAATCGATCATGGGCATCGTCGGACAGCGCACCGGCTCGGTTCGCTACGAGGATCGCGAGCTGATCGGCCTGTCCAGCGACCGGATCGCGCGGCTCGGACTGGCGTTCTGCCCGGAGGAGCGCGGCATTTTCGCCAGCCTGAACGTGGAGGAGAACCTGCTGCTGCCGCCCCAGGTTCGCCCGGGCGGGCTCTCGCTCGACAGCATCTACGCGCTGTTTCCCAACCTGAAGGAACGGCTCGGCAGCCAGGGGACGAAGCTATCGGGCGGCGAACAGCAGATGCTGGCGATCGGCCGCATCCTGCGCACCGGAGCCCGGCTGCTGCTGCTCGACGAGCCGACCGAGGGGCTCGCCCCCGTCATCATCCAGCAGATCGGGCGCACCATCCGCCTGCTCAAGCAGCAGGGCTTCACCATCCTGCTGGTCGAACAGAACTTTCACTTCGCCGCGACGGTCGCGGACCGCTACTACGTGATGGAACACGGCCGCATCATCGACCGGTTCGCCAACTCCGAACTGGACGCGAACCTCGAAAAGCTGCACGACTATCTCGGAGTGTGAACAGGCGTTCCGGCCCGCCGGCGCGCCCATAAAGGCCCGCAAAGGCCCGTAAAGGAGGAGTGGAATGAAATCTCTCGTAAGCCTGACGGCGCTCGCCGTCGCCTTGGCCGCCGGCTCCGCGCAGGCGCAGCAGGTCTCCGTCAAGATCGGCGTGATGAGCGACATGTCGAGCCTCTATTCCGACATTGGCGGTCCGGGCTCGACCGCGGCCGCGAAGCTGGCGATCGCCGACTTCGCCAAGGCCAATCCCAACGTGAAGGTCGAGCTGCTCAGCGCCGACCACCAGAACAAGGCCGACGTCGGCTCCGGCATCGTCAACAAGTGGTACGACACCGAGGGCGTCGATCTCGTTATCGACGTGCCGAATTCCGGCGTCGCGCTCGCGGTCAGCCAGATCGCCGCCAGCAAGAACAAGGTGTTCATCGTCTCGGGCGCCGCCGCTTCCGATCTCACCGGGCCGAAGTGCAACGCCAACACCGTGCACTGGACCTACGACACCTGGATGCTGGCGAACGGCACCGGCACCGCGCTGGTGAAGACCGGCGGCAACACCTGGTTCTTCCTCACCTCGGATTACGCCTTCGGGCATGCGCTCGAGCGCGACACCATGGCGGCGGTCGAGAAGGCCGGCGGCAAGGTGCTCGGCAAGGTGCGCCACCCGCTCAACACCAACGACTTCTCGTCGTTCCTGCTGCAGGCGCAGTCCTCCAAGGCCAAGATCATCGGGCTGGCCAATGCCGGCGGCGACACCATCAACTCGATCAAGGCCGGCGCCGAGTTCGGCATCGTCAAGGGCGGCCAGAAGTTCGCCGGCCTGCTGGTGTTCGCCAGCGACGTGGCGGCGCTCGGACTGCCGACCGCGCAGGGCCTCACCCTGACCGAGACCTGGTACTGGGACATGAACGATGCCAACCGCGCCTGGACCAAGCGCTGGCAGGCCGAGCGGCCGGGCAAGTTCCCGACCATGGTGCAGGCCGGCGTCTATTCGGGCGTGACGCACTACCTGAAGTCGGTCGCCGCACTCAAGAGCGCAGCCGACGGCAAGGCGGTCGTCGCGCAGATGAAGAAGACCCCAACCGACGATGCGCTGTTCGGCAAGGGCGAAATCCGCGCCGACGGCCGCAAGATCCACCCGGCCTATCTGGTGGAAGTGAAGTCGCCGGCGGAGTCCAAGCACCCCGGCGACTTCTACAAGGTGCAGGCGACCATTCCGGCGAACGAGGCCTTCCGTCCGCTCAAGGACGGCGGCTGCCCGCTGGTCAGCGGCTGACGCGATCGGTCACCGCCGGGCCGCCGCGCCAGCGGCGCAGGCCCGGCGGTGGCGATGCGGGGGCTGGTCGCATGTTCGAAATCTTCGGCATCCCCTCGGCGGCGCTGTTCGGGCAGCTTCTGATCGGGCTGATCAACGGCTCGTTCTACGCCCTGCTCAGCCTCGGCCTCGCCGTCATCTTCGGGATGCTCAACATCATCAATTTCGCGCACGGCGCCCAATACATGATGGGCGCGTTCGCGGCCTTCCTGCTGCTCAATCACACCGGGCTCGGCTACTGGCCGGCGCTGGTGCTCGCGCCGGTCGCGGTCGGCATCACCGGGATGGTGATCGAGCGCACGCTGCTGCAATGGCTGTACAGGCTCGACCACCTCTACGGCCTGCTGCTGACGTTCGGGCTCGCGCTCATCATCGAGGGCGTGGCGCGCAACTATTACGGCTCCGCCGGCCTGCCCTACACCGTGCCCGAATCGCTGCAGGGCGGGCGCAATCTCGGCTTCATGTTCCTGCCGAACTATCGCGCCTGGGTGATCGCGGCCTCGCTGGTGATCTGCCTCGGCACCTGGTTCGTGATCGAGCGCACCCGGCTCGGCGCCTACCTGCGGGCGGCCACCGAGAACCCGACGCTGGTCCGCGCCTTCGGCATCAACGTGCCGCGTATGATCACGCTGACCTACGGATTCGGCGTCGCGCTGGCCGCCTTCGCCGGCGTGATGGCGGCGCCGATCTACAACGTCAGTCCGCAGATGGGTTCCGAGCTCATCATCGTGGTGTTCGCGGTGGTGGTGATCGGCGGCATGGGCTCGATCATGGGCGCCATCGTCACCGGCTTCGGCCTCGGCATCATCGAAGGCCTGACCAAGGTGTTCTTCCCGGAAGCCTCCAACACCGTGATCTTCATCATCATGGCGATCGTGCTGCTGGTGCGGCCCGCCGGCCTGTTCGGGCGGAGCACGTGAGCATGAAGCGCATCGATCCGGCCAAGGCGCCAGCGCTCGCGGCCCGCAATTGGAGCGAGCCGGTCGCGTTCCTGGTCATGGCGGCGGCGCTCGCGATCGCGCCGTTCTACGTCTACCCGCTGTTCCTGATGCAGGCGCTGTGCTTTGCGCTGTTTGCCTGCGCGTTCAACCTGCTGATCGGATATGGCGGCCTGCTGTCGTTCGGGCACGCGCTCTATTTCGGCTGGGCGAGCTACCTCGCCGCGCACTCCGCCAAGGTCTGGGGCTTCCCGCCCGAGCTTGCGATCCTGACCGGCACGCTCACCGCCACCGTCCTGGGCGTGGTCGCGGGCTCGCTCGCGATCCGCCGCCAGGGCATCTATTTCGCCATGATCACGCTGGCGCTGGGGCAGATGATGTACTTCTTTGCGCTGCAGGCGAAATTCACCGGCGGCGAAGACGGCATCCAGGCGGTGCCGCGCGGCACGCTGTTCGGCCTGTTCGACCTGAACAGCACGTTCAACATGTATGTCACGGTGCTGGCGATCTTCCTTGCCGGCTTCCTGCTGATCTACCGCATCATCCATTCGCCTTTCGGCGAGGTGCTCAAGGCCATCCGCGAGAACGAGGCGCGCGCGATCTCGCTCGGCTACCGGACCGAGCGCTACAAGCTCATGGCGTTCGTGCTGTCGGCGGCGCTCGCCGGCGTCGCGGGCTCGACCAAGGCGATCGTGCTGCAGATCGCGTCGCTGACCGACGTGAACTGGCCGATGTCGGGCGAGGTGGTGCTGATGGCGCTGGTGGGCGGGCTCGGCACGGTGTTCGGCCCGGTGGTCGGCGCCTTCATCATCATCGCCATGCAGACCTATCTGGCGCAGGTCGGGCAATGGGTGACGGTGATCCAGGGCGTGATCTTCGTGCTCTGCGTGCTGGCGTTCCGCCGCGGGATCGTGGGCGAACTTGCGCGCCTCTTGCGCATCAAGCTGTAATACCAACGGCATTAAAGGCTGACCCATCCCCACGTCATGCCCGCGCTCGTCGCGGGCATCCACGTCTTTCTTTGTCCAAGAAAGCAAGACGTGGATGGTCGGGACAAGCCCGGCCATGACGAACGCATGAGTCGCGCTCAAGGACCGTTGGTATAACGCCGCGATCGCCCGCCGACGCCGTCGGCACGGAATTGGCCCAACACCGTGGAGAATGCCGCGCCTTGTCATGCAGTAGCGGCGCTGGCTACACTTCCAGCGTCGCCGTCACCGGCACGTGATCCGACGGCCGCGTCCAGCCGCGCGGCGCCTTGTGCACCTGCAGGTCCGCGACGCGGTCGGCGAGCGCGGGCGCGACCCAGATATGGTCGAGCCGGCGGCCCTTGTCGGCGGTCTGCCAGTCCGGCGAGCGATAGCTCCACCAGGTGTAGAGCTTCTCCGGCTCGGGCACGCGCGCCCGCATGATGTCGACCCAGCCGCCGGCCTGCTGCACGCCGGTGAGCTTCTCGCACTCGACCGGCGTGTGCGAGACCACGCGCAACATTTGCCTGTGACTCCACACGTCATGTTCCAGCGGAGCGACGTTGAGGTCGCCGACCAGGATCATGCGGTTTGCGACGTTGCAGCGCAGTGCCGCGCAGTCGCGCATCTCGTCCAGGAACGAAAGCTTGTGCGCGAATTTCGGATTGAGCCCCGGATCGGGCGTGTCGCCACCGGCCGGCACGTAGAAATTATGCAGCGTGAGCGGCTCGCGCAGCCCCGCGCGCTCGCCCAGCACGGCCGCGACGTGGCGGCAATCGCTCTTGCCGCAGAATGCGCGCGCCTCGACGCTCTCGAACGGCAGGCGCGAGACCACGACCACGCCGTGGTAGCCCTTCTGGCCGTTGAGCGCGATGTGCTCGTAGCCGAGGCGGCGGAAGCGCTTGCGCGGAAAGGCGTCGTCCGGGCACTTGGTCTCCTGCAGGCACAGCACGTCGGGGCGGACCGCCTTGATGAAGCGCGCCACGCTGTCGATGCGCAGCCGCACCGAGTTGATGTTCCAGGTGGCGACGGTAAGACGCATGGTGGAGCGAGTTGCCCGTTCCCCAATTAGTCCCCGCGAAAGCGGGGACCCATATTCCAAAGGCCTGTGGTTATGGGCCCCCGCTTGCGCGGGGACGACAAGCACAATGGCTCTGACGGGTGGATATAAGCGTAAGTCGCCGCCGCGCAAAGGCGGCCAGCCGCGCTACTGCATCGGGCGCGTGAAGTCGATCTTGAACATGCTCGGATCGGGCCGCGACTTGCTGTCGAGGTTGGAGACCGCCACGGTGGTGTCGTAGCCCTGCGGGTCGGTCACCGTCCACTGCTTGAGCTGGTAGTCCTTGGCGCCGACCATCATCATCAGCCGGCTGGTGCCGACGATCACCTGCTTCTCCTCGATCACCACGGTCACGAACAGGTCGTCGGATTTCACGCTGATGACGTTGGTCTCGCGCAGCAGGTCGATCTTGTCGGAGAGCAGGTAGCGCAGCGGCGTCTGCGACAGCGGGTAGATGTCCTGGGTGGCGAGCTTGCGGTCGCGCACCGCCACCGCCGAGCCGTCGGCGATGATCTCGATCGGGCTCGGCGCCTCGTATTCGAACCGGACCTTGCCGGGCTTCTGGATGTAGAATTCGCCTTTCAGGCGGCTGCCGTCGGGGCCGACCTGGATGAAGGTGCCGGACAGTTGCTGCACGCCGGAGAGATAGGCGCTGACCTTGTCGACCTTGGCGCGCTGGGCGGCGGTGAACTCCCCGCCCTCGCCGGCCCCGCGCTCGAGATTGAGAATGGACCGTCCGGGTTTGGCGGGCGCCGCCTGCGCGACCGCGGGTTTCTGCTCCGCAAGGCCCGCGGGGGCACGCGGCAGCGCGCCGTTCTTGGCCTGCGGGGCGCGGGTCGGCAGCGGGACGGGATCGGCGCTCGCGGCCGGAGCCAGCGCGGCCATGCCCACGATCAATGCACCGGCGAATGCCCCCTGGCGCCCCATGTCCCCCCACTCCTGCTCTACCGGGTCGGTTGCATCTAGCCGCGCCCTTGTGGCGAGATCACGGCTTTCCGGCCCCCGGCTCGGCGTCCCAGATTCCCAGTTAACGGCCCATTGCGGGCAAACTCAATAGTTGTCCTCGTTCTCGCCCGGCAGGAGGATTTCGCGCTTGCCGGCGTGATTGGGCTGTCCGACCACGCCCTCCTTCTCCATCCGCTCCATAATCGAGGCTGCCCGGTTGTAGCCGATCTGCAGCCGGCGCTGGATGTAGCTGGTCGAGGCCTTCTTGTCGCGCTGCACGACCTGGACCGCCTGCTGGTAGAGGTCGGTGGCATCGCCGGCCTGACCCATGCCGCTGGCGTCGAACACCGGATTTCCGTCCTCGTCCTCCTCGTCCTCGGCGGCGGTGACGGCTTCGAGATATTGCGGGGTGCCCTGCGACTTGAGGTGCCGCACCACCTTCTCGACTTCCTCGTCGGAACAGAACGGCCCGTGCACGCGGCTGATGCGGCCGCCGCCCGCCATGTAGAGCATGTCGCCCTGGCCCAGGAGCTGCTCGGCGCCCTGCTCGCCCAGAATGGTGCGGCTGTCGATCTTGGAGGTGACCTGGAACGAGATGCGGGTCGGGAAATTGGCCTTGATGGTGCCGGTGATGACGTCGACCGAGGGCCGCTGCGTCGCCAGGATCACGTGCAGGCCGGCCGCGCGCGCCATCTGCGCCAGCCGCTGCACCGCGCCCTCGATGTCCTTGCCGGCCACCATCATCAGGTCGGCCATCTCGTCCACGATGACGACGATGAACGGCAGCGGCTCGAGATCGAGCTCCTCGGCCTCGTAGATCGCTTCGCCCAATTCCTTGTCGTAGCCGGTGTGCACCGTGCGGCTGAGTTTCTCGCCTTTGCCTTTGGCCTCGGCGAGCCGCGCGTTGTAGCCGTCGATGTTGCGCACGCCGAGCTTCGACATCTTCTTGTAGCGTTCCTCCATCTCGCGCACGGCCCATTTCAGCGCGACCACTGCCTTGCGCGGATCGGTGACCACGGGGGTGAGCAGGTGCGGGATGCCGTCATAGACCGAAAGCTCGAGCATCTTGGGATCGACCATGATCAGCCGGCATTGCTCGGGCTTGAGCCGGTAGAGCAGGCTCAGGATCATGGTGTTGATGGCGACCGATTTGCCCGAGCCGGTGGTGCCCGCGATCAGCAGATGCGGCATGCGCGAAAGATCGACGATCACCGGCTCGCCGCCGATGGTCTTGCCCAGGCAGAGCGGCAGCTTCGCGCTCGAATCGACGTAGTCGGCGCTCGCCAGCTGCTCGCGCAGGAAGACCTTCTCGCGCGTCGGATTGGGCAGCTCGATGCCGATGGCGTTGCGGCCGGCCACCACCGCGACGCGCGCCGACAGCGCGCTCATGGAACGCGCGATGTCGTCGGCCAGCCCGATCACGCGCGACGACTTGATGCCCGGCGCCGGCTCCAGCTCGTAGAGCGTCACCACCGGGCCCGGCCGCGCGTTGATGATCTCGCCGCGCACGCCGAAATCGCCCAGCACGCCCTCGAGCGCGGTGGCGTTGGACTGCAGCGTATCGGCGCTCAGCGTGGTGCGGCCGATCCCCTTGGGCGCGGCCAGCAGTTCGAGCGCCGGCAGGACGTAGCCGCCGGACGAGCGCCGCGGCGCGCGCGGCGCGGCCTTCGGCCGGCGCGGGGCGGGCGGGTCGTCGTCCTCTTCGACGTCATCCTCCGGTTCGAGCTGCGGCGCCAGCGTGGCGCGGCCGCCGTCCTCGAAGCGCGGCTCGCTGCGTGGCGGCACTGGCGGCATCGGCACCCGTGCCGGCCTCCGCCGCACGAACAGGCGGGCGATGCGCGCCTTCATGCCCAGGAAGGCATGCGCCAGGAAGCCGATTAGAAGCGCGACGCGGCTCTCGCGCTCGTCGTCGCTGCCGGGGCGGCCGTGCAGTCCGAAGCCGGCCGCGATCGCGAAGCACACGAGCGTTCCGGCGCCGGTCAGCGCCCCGACCAAGATCCGCATCCAGGCGTTCAAGCTTCCGCCGGTCAGCCAGGCAGGCCAGCGCAGCAAGGCATCGCCGACGACGCCGCCGAGCCCGGCCGGCAGCGGCCAGCTTGCGCTGCGCGGCAGCGCACCGGCAAAGCCCGCGGCCAGCAGCGCGCCCAACACCCAGAACAGCAGGCGTAGCCGCTCGTGCCGCAGCGTGCGGTGGGTGACGAGGCGCCAACCCCAGATCGCGATCGGCAGCACCAGCGCGATCGCCGCGAGGCCGAACAGTTGCGTCAGCAGGTCGGCGACGGTGGCGCCCGGCATGCCGAGCGCATTGCGGGTCGGGGTATTGGTGGCGTGGCTGAACGAGGGGTCCTGCACCGACCAGGTCGCGAGCGAAATCGCCAGCAGCAGCGCAAGCACGATGAGCGCCAGCCCGCCGAGCTCGCGCAACCGCCGCCCGAGCGCTTCGCGCGCGCTGTCGGACAGAAAGGTCAGACGGTCGAGCCCGCGGCTGATGGCCGGCATGCGTTAGCCCCCGCGCTCGGTGTGCTCCCTCTCCCCGTGGGGGAGAGGGTTGGGGTGAGGGGGATCGGGTCTATGGAGAGAGCCGAACCCCCTCACCCATGCTTCGTAGTCCCCACGCTGAGATGCCCTCTCCCCTCCGGGGAGAGGGCCAATGCGACGCGGGCCGACCGCACCGTCGTGGCTCTGCGAGTTGGCGGGATGCCCGGTGTCGCGGGCATGAGCGAACAGATCGTGTCGAATTGACTGAAGCATGGCGTTATCCCAGCACCGCGACCAGGCGGTGCAACGCCTCGGCCGTGGTTTCCTTGTCCTGCACCATGGCGACGCGGATGTAGCCCATCCCCGGATTGGAGCCGTCGGCCTGGTCGCGCGCGAGATAGCGGCCCGGCACGACGCGCAAGCCGGCCTCGCGCCACAGCCGCAGCGCCACCGCCTCGTCGCCGCCATGCGCCGACACATCGAGCCACAGGAAGAATCCGCCGGCCGGCCGCTTGTGGCCGTAGCGATTGCCGATGATCTGGTCGGCGAGATCGAATTTCAGCGCGTAGAGCCGGCGGTTCTCCTCGACGTGAGTCTCGTCGCCGTAGGCCGCGATCGCGACACGTTGCGCCGGCACCGGCACTTGGGGCGCCGCGACGTTGCGCAGTTCGAGATAGCGCGCGAGGAAGCCGCGGTCGCCGGCCGCAAAGCCGATGCGCAGGCCTGGCAGGCTCGAACGCTTGGAGAGCGACTGGAACTCGACCACGTTGGCATAGTCGGGCCCGCCCACTTCGAGGATGCCGGTGGGCGGATGCTGGGTGTAGATCTCGGAATAGCACTCGTCGCTGAAGACCAGAAAGCCATGGCGCCGCGCCAGCGCGACCAGCCGTGACAGATAGGCGTGGGTCGCCACCGCGCCCTGCGGATTGGCCGGCGAGGCGATAAAGATCGCGGCCGTACGCGCCAGCAGATCCTCCGACAGCAAGTCGAGGTCGGGCAGGAACCCGGTCGCGGCGGTGGCCGGCATGTAGACCGGCTCGCAGCCGGCCGCGATCGCGCCCGCCGCATAGGCGGCGTAGAACGGGTTGGGGATCAGCATCGCGGGGGCCCCGCGTCGGCCACTGACCCAACGCTGCGCCGCCAGCGCGGCGAGGAAGATGCCTTCGCGCGAGCCGTTGAGCACCAGCACCTCGCTTGCCGGGTCGATCGGCCGCGGCAGCGTGAAGCGCCGGCCGAGCCATTGGGCCACCGCCAGGCAGAACTCGTCGGTGCCCTTGTTCATCGGGTAGCGCCCGAACTCGTCGATATGGGCGGCCAGCACTGGGCCAACGAACGATGGCACCGGGTGCTGCGGCTCGCCGACCGCGAGGCTGATGGCCGGCTGGCCGGGCGGGGCGTCGCCCAACAGCTCGCGCAGCCGCACGAACGGCGAGCGGCCGATATCGGCGCGGACGGGCGCGGGAGAGGGCTCGCGATCGACGGCGGTCATGTACATCGACTAAAGCGGCGCACGCACCCGCCGCACCAGGGAGGTCGTAGCATAGGTGGGGTCAGGTTAAGGGCCGATTAACCAATGGGATTTGCCGGGGGCGAGGAGGCAAACGTTCGCTCCGTCCGATAGGGGCCGGTTCCAGGGGAACCGGGTTCCGTCTCACGCAACCGTGCGCGCAGCGTCTCATGCGACCGGTTGCAATGCGACGATCGAACACCATGTGCCCCGCATCAGCGACCAGCTAGGCCGCGTCTCCGCGCAAAAAGAGGAGAGCGCCATGGCGCAAGACGGCAACCGGCCGATTTCAGACAGCCTGCATCCGCTCGTCAACACGACGATCGTCGGACTCGTGCTGGTGTTCGTGCTGGTGGTGTGGGCGTTCTTCGACAGCGACCGCTACGAGGCGTGGCTGGACGTGGTGGTCACCGGCCTGTTCGTCATGGCGATCGGGATTCCGTTTCTGCTGTGGCTCACTCGGCGCCGGCATCGCGAGGCCGGCGCCGACGATGGCACGCCTCCGGCGTTCCGCGATTGGGTGGTGGGCGAATTCGACACCTGGACCGGCCGCGTCGCGGGCACCAGCGCGACCGCCGAAGTGCTGCTGCCGATCGCGGCGGTCGCGGTCGGCATGATTGTGCTGGGTCTGGTATTTCACATCGTTGCGAGCGGCGCCGCCTGACAAGGTCCCACGGATCTCATAGGCCGTGATGCTTCCAGAAAGCTTCGATTTCTTCGTCGGGGACGAATTCGCCGCGCCGGGCCTGTCCCAAACCTTCGAGGATGGCGGCACGCGTTTCGTCGTCGGGGGGAACGACGGGCCTGTCCCCGGCAGCCAAAGCCAAGATGGTAACCGCAACGGTGTCCTGGCCTCCTCGGCAAGCTCGCGCAGCTTGGCGATGGCTTGTTCAAGCAGTCTGGTCATGCGCATCGCATAGTACGGGGCGCGCCAAGCAAAAAGTGAGGGGCCCGAGCTTGCGCTCGGGCCCCTCGACGGCAAGGGCGGTGCCGGGTCTCCACCCTAACCGTGTCTCAAGCGAGGCGCCTCAGCCGGTGTAGGCGCGCTCGCCGTGGTCGCTGATGTCGAGGCCTTCGCGCTCCTTCTCGATCGGCTCGCGCAGCCCGACCAGGATGTCGACGACCTTGTAGAGGATGAACGAGCCCACGCCCGACCACACCAGCGTCAAGAGCACGGCCTTGCACTGGGCGATGACCTGGGTGGCGAACTCGTAGTCGGCGATCTTGCCGCCTGCGGTGTAGTCGACGATGCCGGCGCCGCCGAGCAGGGGATTGACCAGGATGCCGGTGCCGATCGCACCGACGATGCCGCCGATGCAGTGCACGCCGAACACGTCGAGCGCATCGTCGTAGCCGAGTGCATTCTTGATGGTGGTGCAGAAGAACAGGCACACCACGCCAACCACGAGACCGAGCACGAGCGCGCCCATCGGGCCGGCGAAGCCCGCCGCCGGAGTCACCGCGACGAGACCGGCGATACAGCCGGACAGCGCGCCGAGCAGCGAGGGTTTGCCCTTCACGATCCACTCGGCGAACATCCACGACAAGGCCGCGGCCGCCGTGGCGACGAACGAGTTGAGCATCGCGAGCGCGGCGCCGCCGTTGGCTTCGAGGTTCGATCCGGCGTTGAAGCCGAACCAGCCGACCCAGAGGAGCGCAGCGCCGACCATGGTCAGGGTCAGCGAGTGCGGAGCCATGATCTCCTTGCCGTAGCCGGTGCGCTTGCCGACCAGGATCGCACCGACCAGGCCGGCGATGCCCGCGTTGATGTGCACGACGGTGCCGCCGGCGAAGTCGATCGCGCCCCACTTGTAGATCAGACCGGCGTCCGCCAGGACCTCGTCGAGCTTGGCCTGCGCGGCGGCCTTGGCGGTGGCGTCACCCGCGGCGGCAAGCGCCTTGGCGGCGGCGTCGATCGCGTCGGGGCCCGCCCAGTACCAGACCATGTGGGCGATGGGGAAATACACAAACGTAACCCAGAGCGGGATGAACAGGGCGACAGCGGAGAACTTCATGCGTTCGGCGAAGGCGCCCACGATCAGCGCGGGAGTGATCGCCGCGAACGTCATCTGGAACGCGATGTAGATGTACTCATGAATGGTCACGCCGACCGAGAAGGTCGCCGCCTGGGAATCGGTTGTGATGCCCTTCAGGAACAGCTTGTCGAAGCCGCCGATGAAGGATGAGCCGCCGGTGAAGGCGAGGCTGTAGCCGTAGATCACCCAGATCACGGTGACGATGCACACCGTGTAGAACACGTGGGCGAGCACCGAGAGCATGTTCTTGGAGCGCACGAGGCCGCCGTAGAACAGCGCGAGCCCCGGGATGGTCATCAGCAGAACGAGCACGCTGGAGGTCAGCATCCAGGCATTGTCGCCTTTGTTGAAGGTCGGCGCCGCAGGCGCCGCGGCGGCCGGCGCGGCTTCCTCCGCCCACGCAACGTCGATCAGGGACATTGCGAGCGCGATGCCGAGCACGGCGCAGATCGCGAGAGCCACTTGCCCCGCACGGGATGGTTTCTTGAACGTCATGGTAACTCCTATCGCTTGGCCTGGGGGTGCGGGTTCAGAGCGCGGCGGCGTCGGTCTCGCCGGTGCGGATACGCACCGCGTTGTCGAGGCCGAGGACGAAAATCTTGCCGTCGCCGATCTGGCCGGTCTTGGCTGCGTTCGTGATGGTGTCGATGGTCTTGTCGACCTGGTCGGTCGGTACCGCGACCTCGACCTTGATCTTGGGCAGGAACGTCACCGCATACTCGGCGCCGCGATAGATTTCAGTGTGGCCCTTCTGACGTCCGTAGCCCTTGACCTCGGTCACGGTCATGCCGTGGACGCCGATCGCAGTCAGAGCATCGCGGACCTCGTCGAGCTTGAATGGCTTGATGATGGCCATAACGATTTTCATGGAACAAACCCCCGCTAGGGCCCGGTCCCGCGGAGTGCGGGGCGGGCGGGCTTGGCTTTGGCCGCTCGAAGTGCATCCCGCGAGCAATGCCGTCGGCCACGAATCAAGCCGCGTGCCAGTTCGCCGAACTGGGTTTAAGCGCTTGGAAAGCCGGGAGGTTTTCAGAATTCGCCGCGAACCGGGCGCGGCCGTGGATTGGCCGCCGCCCAAAGAGCCATCAGGCTTGCCCACTATTTCAGCAGGCAAATCGCGGTGCCGAGACACCACTCGAACAGGCTCCCGGCGTCCGCGATCGGCCCTCGGCGGCGGCCGAAGGCCGCCGCGAGACGGCTCGAGCGGACCGCTCGGAGCGCTACTGCAGCGCCTCGCCGTGCTGGGTGAGGTCGAGGCCTTCCTGCTCCTGCTGCTGGCTCACGCGCAGCGGAACGAAGAATTCGATCACCTTCAGCAGGATGAAGGTCAACACCGCGGACCACACGATGGTGACGACCACGCCGTAGAACTGGACCAGGAGCTGGTTCGGATTGCCTTCGAGCAGGCCCTGCGCTCCGTTCGGCGCGTCCGCGCTCACCGACAGCGCGCCGACCGCGAACACTCCGGTGAGCAGCGTGCCGGTAAAGCCGCCGACACCGTGCACGCCGAAGACGTCGAGCGAATCGTCGTAGCCCAGCTTCTGCTTGAGCTTGGTGCAGGCCCAGAAGCAGAACGCGCCGGCCACAAGCCCGATGATGATGCCGTGCCACGGCAGCACGAACCCCGACGCCGGCGTAATGGTGCCGAGGCCCGCGACGGCGCCCGAGATCATGCCGAGCACGGACGGCTTGCCGCGCGTCCACCATTCCAGGAACATCCAGGTCAGCGCGCCGGCCGAGGCGGCGAGGTGCGTCGACACGATCGCAAAGACGGCGCGCGAATTTGCGCCCAGCGCCGAGCCGCCGTTGAATCCGAACCAGCCGACCCAGAGCAGGCCGGTACCGATCACCGCAAGCGACAAATCGTAGGGCGAGAAATTGTCGGTGCCGTAGCCGTGGCGCTTGCCCAGGACGTAGGCGGCGACCAGGCCGGCGACGCCGGCATTGAGATGGACGACGGTGCCGCCCGCGAAGTCGAGCAGGCCCCACTTGGCGAGGAAGCCGCCGCCCCACACCCAGTGCGCGATCGGCACATAGACCAGTAGCAGCCAGCCGGCCGCGAACCACACGAAAGCAGAAAACCGCATGCGGTCGGCGACCGAGCCCGCCACCAGCGCGACGGTGATGACTGCGAACGTCATCTGATAGATCACGAACAGCATTTCGGGGATGGTCGGCGCGAGCGAGTGCACGGTCTCCATGCCGATGCCGCGCAGGAACAGCCGTTCGAGCGTCCCGAGCCACGCCCCGTCGCCCGCGAAGGTCAGGCTGTAGCCGACCGCGAACCACAGGATCGAGCACAGCATCACGCAGACCAGACTCTGCGCCATGGTGGCGAGCACGTTCTTCTTGCGCACCATGCCGCAGTAGAACAGCGCCAGTCCCGGGATCGTCATCATCAGCACGAAGCCGGTCGCCGCGATCATCCAGGCGGTGTCACCCGCGTCGATCTTGGGGGGCGCGGCTTCCGCCCAGGCGGGCGTGGCCACACCGGCCGCGGCGACGATTGCAGCGACGGTGAATGCAACAGCGCCAGAGGCCGTGCGAATTCGCGACCGCAGTCCGATCATGATGTCCCCCTCAGCCGACGCCCGGGTGAGCGTCTCGTTCCTCGCCTGAACGCGCCGGCTTGCTGCCGGCATTCATGTTTTCACGCTTAACAGCACAGACGCGATGGCCGGGACGCGCCCGGCCATGACACATTGCTAGAGTGCTTCGGTATCGGTCTCGCCGGTCCTGATGCGCACCGCCTGATCGATCGAGGTGACGAAAATCTTGCCGTCGCCGATCTGGCCGGTCTTGGCCGAACCGACGATGGCCTCGACCACCTTCTCGGTGCGGTCCGACGGCACCGCGACTTCGATCCGCATCTTGGGCAGGAAGTTCACCGCATATTCGGCGCCCCGGTAGATTTCGGTGTGCCCCTTCTGGCGGCCGTAGCCCTTGACCTCGGTCACGGTCATGCCGTGCACGCCGACCGAGACCAGGGCGTCGCGGACCTCCTCGAGCTTGAACGGCTTGATGATGGCAATGACCAGTTTCATCGATGCGGCCCCGTTGTTAGCCCGCATGGAGGGCAGGCCGGCACACGATATCGGCATTGTGTCCGAAATTTAAGCGGATAATTGCCGGACAGACAGGCAGCGCGGCCAAGCTGTGGGCAGATTATGACAGCACTACTGTCCAAATGCGGATCAGGCTTCCGGCCGCTTCTCCCGCAGCAGACCCTCCTGCGCTACCGAGGCGACCAGGGTGCCGTCGCGGGCGAAGATGAGCCCGCGGGAAAAGCCGCGCGCGCCCGAGAGATTCGGGCTGTCCTGGGCATAGAGCAGCCAGTCGTCGGCGCGGAACGCGCGGTGGAACCAGAGCGCGTGGTCGAGGCTCGCCGCCATGATGGTCTGCTCGAACACGGTGCGGCCGTGCGGGATCAGCGCGGAATCGAGCAGCTCATGTCGGAGGCATAGGCCAGCACGCATTGATGGATCGCCGGCTCGTCGGGCAGCTTGCCGGTTGCGCGGATCCAGACATGGAAGCGGCCGTCCTCGATCTTGCGGCCGAGGTAGCGGTCGAACTCGACCGGACGCAGTTCGATCGGCCGCTCGCGCTCGTAATAGCGCCGCACCGGCTCGGGCATCGGTCGGCAGCACCTCGTTCTTGATTTCGGCGTCGCTCGGAAGCTGCTCGGGCCCGGGCACGTCCGGCATCTTGGCCTGGTGGGTCAGCGCGGGCTCGTCGTGATGGAACGACACCGCCATGGTGAAGATCGCCTGCCCGTGCTGGATCGCGACCACGCGCCGGGTGGTGAAGCTCTTGCCGTCGCGGATGCGGTCGACGTCGTAGACGATCGGCACCTTGGGATCGCCGCCCAGCATGAAATAGGCGTGCAGCGAGTGCGGCGGCCGGCTGCCGGAATCGACGGTGCGGCAGGCCGCGACCAGCGCCTGGCCGATCACCTGCCCGCCGATAGACGCGCTGCCAGCGGGTCTGCGGCGAGCGCCCGCGGAATAGGTTCATCTCGAGCTGTTCGAGGTCGAGGATGGCGAGCGAGGTCTTCGACGGCGGAGGACATGCTTGCTTCTGCCATAACCGACGGCGGATGCGATAGCCGGGGACGACATTAGTGCGTGTGATAGACTGGTTGGGAAGTATGCGGTGGTTCGCGTGGCCGAGAACGTAAAGCGTGTCGACGTTCTGATCGGCGGGGCGGGCTTCGCCGGCCTCGCGCTGGCGATTGCGCTGCGCCAGGGCTTGGGCCCGTCGTTTGCGGTCACGGTCGCCGACCCGGCGCTCGGACGGCCGCCGTCCGATGCGCGCGCCTCCGCCATCGTGGCGGCGGCGCGGCGACTGTTCGAGACGATCGGCGTCTGGGACAAGGTCGCGGGCGACGCCCAGCCCATTCTCGACATGGTCATCACCGACAGCCGCCTCACGACGCGGTGCGGCCGGCGTTTCTCACCTTCGACGGCGAGGTGGAGCCGGGCGAGCCGTTCGCCCACATGGTCGAGAACGGCCCGCTGCTCGCCGCGCTGGCGGCGAAGGCGAAGGACGAGGGCGTCGTGCTGCTGCCGGCGGCGGTCAGCGCCTTCGCGGTCGCGAGCCATAGGATCACGGTGCAACTTGGCGACGGGATGCCTGCATCGCCTGCTCCTGACCGGAAAATTGATCTAGCCACTAGTGGCAAGACAATTGAGGCGCGGCTGCTGGTCGCCGCCGACGGCGCGCGCTCGTCGATCCGCGAGCGCGCCGGCATCGCGAGCCGCGGCTGGAGCTACGACCAGTCGAGCATCGTCACCACGGTGGCGCACGAGCGCGACCATGACGGCCGCGCCGAGGAGCATTTCCTGCCCGCCGGGCCGTTCGCGATCCTGCCGCTAACCGGACGACAAGGGCCACCGCTCGTCGATCGTGTGGACCGAGGAGGCGGCGGAAGCCGAGCGCATCGTCGCGCTGCCGGACGAGGACTTCCACGCCGAGCTGGAGCGCCGCTTCGGCCTGCAGCTCGGCGAGATCGAAGCGGTGGGGCCGCGCCGCGCCTATCCGGCTCGGGCTTTCGGTCGCGCGCGCGTTCATCGCCGAGCGGCTCGCGCTCGTCGGCGACGCCGCGCACGTGATCCATCCGATCGCCGGGCAGGGGCTCAACATGGGGCTCAAGGACGTGGCCGCGCTCGCCGAGGCGATCGTCGATGCGGCGCGGCTCGGCCTCGATCCCGGCTCGCTCGCGGTGCTCGAGCGCTACCAGCGCTGGCGGCGGTTCGACACCATGGCGATGGGCGTGGCGACCGACGGTCTCAACCGGCTGTTCTCCAACCGCTCCGACGTGCTGCGTTTCGTGCGCGACGTCGGGCTCGGGCTGGTCGACCGGCTGCCGGCACTCAAGCAGCATCTTCATCCGCGAGGCCGCCGGCCTCGTCGGCGAGGTGCCGAAGCTGTTGCGCGGCGAGGCGCTGTAGCCGGTTTGCCGGACCATAATGATCGGGGCAACGCGCTGGGTCCCCGCTTGCGCGGGGACGAGCGGAGGACATGACGGCGCAATAAACTGTGGAACGCTACGTCAGCGGAACGGCGGCGACGTGCTCCTTGAACGCCGGGCGCGACTGAGATCGCCGCGTACCAGCGGTCGAGGTTCGGGCGTCGACGGCCGCTCCGGGAATGAGCTGCACGTAGCGGTAGATCATGATGCCGACCGGGATGTCGCCGTAGGAGAACTCGTCGCCGGCCAGATACTTGGTCTTGCCGAGCTGGGCGTCCATCATCTTCGCGGCCTCGATGGTCTTGGCCTTGCCGGCGGCGATCGCGTTGGCGTCGCGCTTCTCCGGCGGCGTGCGGATCAGGCCCCAGAACACCGGCGTGATCGCCGGGCCCATCACCGAGAGCTGCCAGTCCATCCATTTCTGCGCGAGCGCGCGCGTGCTGCGGATCGGCCGGCTCGAGCGTGCGGTTGTCATGCTTGGCGGCGAGATAGCGCACGATCGAGTTCGACTCCCACAGCGTGAAGCCGTCCTCCTCCTCCAGCGTCGGCACCAGCGAGTTCGGATTCATCGCGAGATAGAACGGCTCCTTGGTCTTGCCGAACGCGCCGCCGACGTCGATGCGCTCGTACGGCAGCTTCATCTCGCCGATCGCCCACATCACCTTCTGCACGTTGGACGAGGTGTTGCGCCCCCAGATTTTGATCATGGCTTTTCCTCCGACTCGCTGTCATGCCCGCGTAAGCGGGCATCCAGTAAACATTGATCTGTGAAGGCTCGCTACGCCGTTCCTGAGCATCGTCGATTACTGGATCGTCCGCTTTCGCGGATGATGACACCGAGCAAGCCGCCGTCAATCCAGCCGGCGCGCCTCGTCCGGCGAGCATGATCGGGATGCCGGCGCGGATCGGATAGGCGAGCTTGGCGGAGCGCGAGATCAGCTCCTGCTTCTCCGCGTCGTATTCGAGCGGCCCTTTGGTCAGCGGGCAGACCAGGATTTCCAGCAGCTTGGGATCGATGCCGGTGCCGGGCCGGTCGGTAGGCGAGGTGGTCATGGTGGACTCCGAAGATGACGCATGCCGTCACTGCTTGTCGCGAGGGTGGTCTGACCGCCGCGCAACCTGGCCATGACGATAGCATGTCGAGCGTGCTCAATGGCGCCGGAAATTGGGCCGGCGCGCGGCCGCCGGCGCTGCCGTACGCTCGCTCTTGTGGCGGAAGTTGATGCGGCCGCGCGTCGAGATCGTAGGGCGAAACCTCGACGATCACCCGGTCGCCGACGCCGGTGCGGATGCGGAACTTGCGCATCTTGCCGGACATGTAGGCGAGGATCTGATGTTCGTTGTCGAGCGTGACGCGGTAGTTGCCGTCGGGCAGAACCTCGGTCACCGTGCCGTCGAACTCGAGCAGCTCTTCCTTGGCCATGCTTGTTCCTCCCAGGTTCAGCGCGGGCGCGCGGCGCGCCGGTTCCGGGATGACGGCGTCCGCCGCGCTTGGGTTGCTGCAGGAAGGCGACCGCGGCGATCTCACCGTTGTGCGCCACTGCGGGCCGCTCGCCGCGGTGCTGTTGCGGCTGAGCCGCAGGCTGCTGCGGCCGGCCGTTTCGGTGGCCGGCCTGCTTGCCGCCGTTGTGCCGTTGACCTTCGTGCTTGCGGCCGCTCTGCTTGCGGTCGCCGCTGGTTGCGGTCGCGCTGCGGCCGGTGCGACGGTGCCGGCATTGGCGCGGCGCCGTTCGGGTGCGGCTCGGGCGCGGCGCGCCGGTCGCTGCGCCGGTCGGTCGCCGGGATCGACATGCGGATCAGCTTCTCGATGTCGCGCAGATAGGCGCGCTCCTCGCCGTCGCAGAACGAGATCGCGACGCCGTCGGCGCCGGCGCGGGCGGTGCGGCCGATGCGATGCACGTAGCTCTCCGGGATGTTCGGCAGGTCGTAGTTGACGACGTGGCTGATGCCGTCGACGTCGATGCCGCGGGCGGCGATGTCGGTGGCGACCAGCGATGCGCACGCGGCCGGCGCGGAAGGCCGCGAGCACGCGCTCGCGCTGGTTCTGCGACTTGTTGCCGTGGATCGCCTCGGCGGCGAGTCCCGCCTTGTCGAGGGCGCGCACCACCTTGTCGGCGCCGTGCTTGGTGCGGGTGAAGACGAGCGCGCGGTCGATCGGCTCGTTGCGCAGCACCTCGGCGAGCAGCGCCGGCTTGCCGGCGCGATCGACATGGATGACGCGCTGCGTCGACGCGTCTCGACCGTGGTGGCCGCCGGGCGTCACCGCGACGCGCACCGGATCGCGCAGCATCTGGCTTGGCAAGCTCGGCGATCTCGCGCGGCATGGTGGCGGAG
Organism: uncultured Alphaproteobacteria bacterium; assembly: GCA_963755305.1. GTDB lineage: Bacteria > Pseudomonadota > Alphaproteobacteria > Rhizobiales > Xanthobacteraceae > VAZQ01. Next base: position 138,087 of record CAVWJL010000006.1, read on the forward strand.
AAGAACAGCGTTGCCGGCGCTGGCCGGCAGCTTGGCGACGACCTGCGCGGATGTCGTGGATGAAGCCCATGTCGAGCATGCGGTCGGCCTCGTCGAGCACGAAGACCTCGACGTGGTCGAGCCGCACGGCGCCGCTGCTGCATGAGGTCGAGCAGCCGCCCGGGCGTGGCCACCAGCACGTCGACGCCGCTCGCGAGCGTCGCGGATCTGGCGGTTGATCGGCACGCCGCCGATGGCGAGCGCCACGCGCGGGCGCAGGTGGCGGCCGTAGGTCGGTGAAGCTCTCGACGATCTGGGCGGACAGCTCGCGCGTCGGGCTCAGCACCAGCACGCGGCAGGTGCGCTGCTCCGGCCGCTGCCGCGTCTTCGACAGGCGATGGAGGATCGGCAGCGCGAACGCCGCGGTCTTGCCGGTTCCGGTCTGCGCGATGCCGACGACGTCGCGCGCGGCAAGCACCTGCGGGATGGTCTGGGCCTGGATCGGGGTGGGGTGGGCGTATTGCTCTTCAGCGAGCGCGCGGGCGATGGGCTCGGCGAGGCCGAGTTCGAGAAAGGAGGTCAATGAATCAATCTTTCATGTGGCGACAGCGGCCGGCGCTGTTGCGCGCGAGCCGCGTGTCGCGGGGAGAATAGACACCCCGCGTGGTCTGGGCTGTCGATGATCAGGTGCTGGATGCGACGGGTCGAAAACCAAGACGTGGAATTCGTTCACGCGACCCGTATGCGGCCGTTATCAGTGATTTTGCTATCGGCCATCATCTCAACAGCCCCGTCACATAGCAGCTTAATGCGGTGATTTCAAGGCCTTATTGCATTGCGACAGAAATCGGCCGGTTATTGCAGCGAGGTCTCGCCCGCCGCCGCCGCCCGAGTCTTCTTGGCAAGCTCGATCTCGGTGATGGCGACCAGCATTTCGGCGCGTGACTTGAGGTCGGGCGCCTCCAGCAGCGCCTGCTTCTCGGCGGACGCCGTAGGGCGACATCATGGCGAGCGCGTTAACCAGCGCCTCGTTGGGCGCGTTCTCGATGCCCTCCCAGTCGGTCTTGAGATCGTTGGCCTTGAGAAAATCGGAGAGCGCTCGCAGCAGCGCCTTGCGATCGACCGCGTCCTCGCCCTTGCGGGCGGTGAAATCGTCGACGAACGGCGCGTAGCTCACCCGGCACTGCCGATAGGGGGTGAGCGCCTTGAGCTCCTCCTCGATGCGGAAGCGCGCGATGCCGGTGAGCTGGAGCAGGTAGCGGCCGTCGCCGGTCTCGGCGATCTGGGTGATGCGGCCGACGCAGCCGATCTTGAACAGGTTGGGCTTGTTCTCCGGTCCGGGATGCGGCGGTATCGGGCTGGATCATGCCGATCAGGCGGTGGCCCGCGCGCAGCGCGTCGTCGATCATCGCCAGGTAGCGCGGCTCGAAGATGTTGAGCGGCATTTGTCCGCGCGGCAGCAGCAGCGCGCCCGCCAGCGGAAACACCGGGATCACGTCGGCGAGGTCGCCGGGCTGCTGATAGACCGCGTTCATCGGCATAGGTCGCACTCCACCGGGGCAGAGGCTTACCGCTTGTCATGCCCGCGAAAGCGGGCATCTCGTAAACACCACCCTGGATTTTGGCACGCTGTAGAGTGCCGCATCATCTTTCGGTGTTTACTGGATCGCCCGCTTTCGCGGACGGTGACAGCGAATGATCGTCACGCAAACAGGATCGACGACAGCTTCTTGCGTCCGTCGACGGTCGCCTCGTCGGTCGGGCCCCAGGCCTCGAAGAACTGCACGAGCTGCTTGCGCGCGCCGTCGTCGTTCCATTTGCGGTCGCGCTTGACGATGGCGATCAGGTGATCGACCGCCTCCTGGCGCTTGCCCTTGCTGTTGAGTGCGACCGCGAGATCGAAGCGCGCCTGATGGTCGAGCGGATTGGCCGCCACCTTCTGCTCCAGCTCGGTGATCGGGACCGACCGACTTCGCCTGCTCGGCAAGCTCGAGCGCCGCGCGCGCGGCCGCGACCGCCGCGTCGTTGCGCTTGGCTTCCGGCACCAGGGCGAGCGTCTGCTTGGCCTGCTCGATCGCGCCGGTCTCGCACATAGGCGCGCGCCAGCCCGGCGAGCGCCGGCACGTTGCCGGCGTCCTGCGCCAGCAGCTCGGCGTAGAGATTGGCCGCGCCCGCGGCGTCGCCGGCGGCGAGCGCCTCGTCCGCGGACTTCAGCAGGTCCTTCTCCTCGCCGCCGATGCGGTCCTTGGTGACGCGCTCGATGAAGGCGACGACCTGGCTCTCCGGCAGCGGCGCCGAGGAAGCCGTCGACCGGCTGGCCGTTGACGAAGGCGAACACCGCCGGGATCGACTGGATGCCGAGCTGCCCGGGGATCGCGGGTGCTTGTCGATGTCCATCTTGACGAGCTTGACCTTGCCCTTGGCGGCCTTGACCACCTTTTCGAGCACCGGGGTGAGCTGCTTGCAGGGCCCGCACCACTCGCGCCCAGAAATCCACCAGCACCGGCTGGCGCTTGGATTCCTCGATCACGTCCTTGACGAAGGCCTGGGTGGTCGTCTCCTTGATCAAGACCGCGGGGGCTGCCGCTGCCGCCCCGTCACTCTGCAACATCGTCATCGTTTCGCCCTTTACCCGTGCCGCCCAAAGCCAGGCACGTCCATCTTGCGTTCTGGCGGCCTCGCATAGCCGAGATTGGGGGTGCCGAATACCTCAATATGTCCAATTAAATGGTGTCCACGGGGGTGATTGCAATCGGCCGTCAGCAGTCCGGCGCAGGTTCCGGGCCCGCCGCAGCCACGATCAGCGGGGCGGTGGCCGGTCGCCTCCAGGAACCTGACCAGGTCGTCGCGCCCGATCGAGGTGGTCATGGTGTTGACCAGCGGGTGAAAGTTGATCGTTGCGTGCGCCATCATGGCGGCATCGAGCACGACGGTGACGCGGCCCGCGCCGTCGTTCATGGCGGCGAACGGCGTGACCGCGCCGGGCTCGATCCCGAGCGTCGTACGCATGAGATCGGCCGCGCCGAACGAGAAGCGGCCCGAGCGCCGAGCCGCCGGTGCAGCGATTTGAGCTCGATCGCGGCGTCTTCGAGCGCGGTCACCAGGAACAGCGCGCCCTTCTTGTCCTGAGGAACAGGTTCTTGGTGTGTCCGCCGGGAATTGTGCCGCGCAGCGCCTGCGACTGCTCGACGGTGAACAGCGGCGGATGGCTCACACGTGGCGTGCGCGATGCCGAGGCGGTCGAGGAAGGCGAACAGGTCGGCGGGCGTGGCGGGCATCGGAGCCTCGGGGGGCCGGTTGCAAAGCGTCAATGCTTTTGGCATAGCTTCCGGCTGGCGGGACAGAGCCGCCATACCCTCTTGGATATGCGGGTGTAGCTCAGGGGTAGAGCACGACCTTGCCAAGGTCGGGGTCGAGGGTTCGAATCCCTTCGCCCGCTCCATTTTCTCTTTCGTCCGGACCCGGCTGGTGCTTCAGCATGAGTTCGCCGGGACCGCCCAAGACCCACGCCTTCATCGTGTCCCGGATCGGGAAGTCCTTGCGGTCTTCACGCCCGGACGCGCATCCATCTTTCTGAACTGGGGTTCGGCGCCGATCGTTCAGCCTTGATACTCCAGAATGTACATGCCGCCATTGAAGTCGGTGGTGTAGACAACGCCGTCCCGGGTCACCAGGACGTCGCAGGACTGGATCACCTTGGCGCGGTTGAGGCGCCCGTCGACCAGCCGCCTTGGCTCCGGCGGCACGAAGGCCGCCACTTCCTTCGGCTGGAAGGCGTTGCGGATGTCGAACACGCGGATGCCGGCGTTCTGATAGGTCGCGAAGATCAGGTCCGAGCTGACGAAGGTGTCGGGCCGGTTCTCGTGGATATTGTGCGGGCCGAAATGCGCGCCCTTCTTGCAATAGTCCGCCTCGTCCGGCGTCGGGAAGGTCGAGATGCTGACGGGGTTGGTCGGCTCCCGGATGTCGAACATCCAGATGTACTTGACGCCGTCCTCGCAGTTGTCGAGCACGGCCTCGTCGGCCACCACCAGCAGGTCGCGGTCGGGCAATGGCAGGCAATTGTGCGTGCCGCCCCCGAACGGCGGCGACCAGTTGTGGTGCTTGATCAACTTCGGCTTCGACCGGTCGGAGATGTCCATCATCACCAGCCCGCCGTCGCGCCAGGCGCCATAGGCGGTGTCGCCGTTGACGATGGCGTGGTGGAGGCCGAAGCGGCGGTTCTCGCCCCAGCTCGGCGTCTCGCCGGCCGCCGTGTTCATGCCGGGCAGCCAGTAGCGGCCGGCTTCCTTCGGCTTCGCGGGGTCCGCCATGTCGACGGTCATGAAGATGTAATCGGTGAAGCCGTCGAGCATCGCCGAGACATAGGCCCAGCGTCCGCCGGTGTACCAGATGCGGTGAATGCCGCCGCCCTCGACCGGCATGAAACCGATCCGGCGCGGCTCGGCCGGGTTCTTGATGTCATAGACGGCGAGGCCCGCGGTCCAGTCGCGGGCAGTGACCGGGGCCGCCTCGGCCTCTCCGGCCTGATCGCTGTGCGATCCGATGTAATACTTGCGCTCGTCCTGGAATTCCGGGGCGGCGAACATGTCGCGCGCATTGATCACCAGCAGCAGGTCGCCGTGCGTCTGCAAATGGATGGTCCAGGTGTTGTGCGGCGCGGCCACGTACTTGACCGGCTTGGGGTCGCGCGGATCGAGCACGTCGATGACGCTGAACCCTTTCGAGAACATATGGCCGACAAAGGCATGGCCCTTGTTGACCATGACCTGGACGCCGTCCTCCCGCCCGCCCTGATCGGAATAGCCGATCAGCTTCATGTTCCTGGCGAAATCGGGCTTTGGCAAATTCTGGCTGCTCATCGGTGATGGTCCCGGGATTGCGCGACGCAACGATCAGAGGAATTCGCGTTCCTTGTTGAATGGAGCGTCCATCGTGTAGCCGTGCGCGGCGCGGTAGCCGTCGTAGCGGTAGCCTTTGTACTCGAGCACGATGGCGACAGCGAAGGCGATCAGCACCATGGCGATGATGAACCACGCAAGCCACGGCATCGGATACTGCATCACTCCGGTGGTGACCGCGCCGGCAGCGAAGAAGAATACGAAGTAGCCCGCGGTCTTGTGATAGGCCTCGAAAATCCGCCGGCGCGTGGTCATGCTGTAGTGATCGCCGAGCCAGGTCTTCGGATCGTTCGGATCGGCGGTGTAATAGTTCTTGCCGCCGTGGTTGCCCCTGAGCCAGCCTCCCATGATCTGCAAACATCCCAGGACGACTGTCATAATGCCGAAGAAGGAATGCAGAGAACCGCTGAAGCCGCCGCTGACCACGATCGCGACGATTGCGCCGGCGAGCGCGAGGCTGATCGCAAAGATCAGGCCGTACTTGTGGACGCTGAACCACCACCACTCCGCATTCCAGATGCTGACCTTGCGATGCAGACCCGTCAACGTCGGTTTCGGCTTGCCGAATCGGATGACGAGAATGCAGATCGGCACCAGCACGAACCAGATCGAGACCATCAGGATGGCGTGGTAGTCCCAGCGGACCGGAATCGTTCGCCCCAAGAAATCCAGATAAATTTCCGTCGGAATGTGCGGTTGAACTGCGCTCATCTTCAATCCTCTTGATGTCCGGACCCGCAGCTGGCCACGGTCGGCCGTTAGAGATATACAACAGCGCGGACGTTCCCGGCCATCCGGTCGCCACGAATTGCGATGCTGCGGATATGCGTAAGGCCGCGGAAGACGCGCTCGAGGCGATGTCGTCGTTACGGCCCGCCGCGCGGGTCGGCTTCCATGCCAGCGCGCACGATCGCCGACATTTCTCCGAACGCCTTGCGGAACGGCGAGAAGAACCGGTGAAAGCGGTTCTTTGAGATCAGCGTGTCGTGCAAGGCGAGATAGTCGATGCCGGTGTTGATGAAGCAGTTGACGGCATCGTACGGGGTCTCGACGATCGGCTCGCCGCGGATGTTGAGCGAGGTGTTGATCAGCACCGGAACGCCGGTGAGCGCGTCGAATTCCTTGAGCAGCCGGTAGAGCCGTTCGTTGGTGTCCTGCCGGACGGTCTGCAGGCGCGCGGTGCCGTCGACATGCACGATTCCCGGGATCTTGTCGCGCCACTCCGGGCGCACGTTCGAGACCAGGAGCATGAACGGGGATTCGTACTCGCCCTCGAAGATCTCGTTGACGCGCTCCGCCAGCACGATCGGCGCGAACGGCCGGAACGCCTGCCGGAACTTGACCCGCCGGTTGAGCTTGTCCTTCATGTCCGGCCGGCGCGGGTCGCCCAGGATGCTGCGATTGCCGAGCGCGCGGGGCCCGAATTCGGAGCCGCCCTGAAACCAGGCGAACACGTTGCCGTCCGCCAGTAGCTTCGCCGACTCCTTGCAGATGTCGTCGGTGCGCGTGCTGGTGGTTTGCAGGCGGATCATGTGCCGGCCCGCGGCGGCGCGCGCCTCCTCGTCCTTGTAGGGCCGGCCCAGATAGGAGTGCTTCATCACGAAGCTGCGCGGCTTCTTCAGAATCTCCAGGTGGCCGTAAAGCGCGCAACCGATCGCGATGCCATCGTCGCCCGCCGCCGGCTGGATCCAGAGATTGTCGAAGCCGGCCTCGCGCTGGATGCGGCCGTTGGCCACGCAATTGAGCGCGACGCCGCCGGCCATGCAGAGGTTCTTGGCGCCGGTGGTCTCACGCAGCCAGTGCGCGCGCGCAAGCAGCACCTTCTCGGTATCGTCCTGGACCCGCCAGGTCACGTCCTTCCAGTGCTGCATGGACGCGCTGGCTTCCCAGTTCGGCTCGCGGCCCAGCAGCCACGGCTTGTTGAACGCCACGCCCCACTCGGGAAAGCGCAGTTCGCCGTCGGCCTCGATCTCGATCAGCGGCTTCCACGCATTGGGGCGGCCGTAGGGCGCGAGCCCCATCACTTCGCCGCACTTGTTCCAGTCGGCGAAGACGTAGCTCGAGACCCGGCTGTACATCGCGCCGAGGCCGGGCATGTAATAGAACTCGTCGCTCAGAAATCCGCGCACCGGATTGAGCCAGACCTTCTTCAGCGGTTCGAGCTTGGAGCCGCTGAACCTGTAGTAGCTCTCGGATTCGCGGGCGAGCGGATTGACGTTTTCGGTGAGCTGGCCGGGCTCGACAATGTCCGCGCAGTAGTTGCCGACGCCGTCCGCCACCATCACGACGCCGTCCTCGAACGGGCAGGCCGCAAAGGCGCTGTAGGCATGCGCCAAGTGGTGCGACAACGAGATCACCTTGTTCGATTTCGTAAGATAGAGCGGGTGCTTCTCCGCCTGCCGGCGCTCGCCGTCCTCCATGTCGTCCTGGAACACCAGGCGCCGTTCGATATCCTCGACCGGCAGCACGTAGCAATTGCGCACCACCAGATCGACGTCGTCGAGCGTGATGCCCTCGGCCGCGAGGCAGTAATCGACGACTTCCTGGTAAAACCCGGTATCGTGCTTCTGCCGCGTCAGCCGTTCCTTGGTGATGCCGAACGCGATTTCGCCGTCGCGCAGCAGGCACGCGCTGACATCGTGGTCGTACGCATTTATTCCGAGCACATACGTATATTTTTTCGACATGGAATTTGTTTCGGAGTGGATTGCGTGGCGGGCCGGATTTTGCGACCGCCTCCCGGATGCCGCGCGCCGCTAGGGGTTGAGCCGCCTCAGTTCCACCAGCGCGATATCGTAGTGAACGAATGTTTTCGGACACCGTTCCGACGCGGCGCGCAAGGCCGCCACAGCCTGTGCGTGATTGCGGTGCAGCACGTGCCATTGGCCGAGAAAGAACTGAGCGACGCAGCTCTGGTCGCCCTTCGCCGCCGCGAGCAGGTCCGCGACCGAGCGGCCTCCCGCATAGAACTCGATCACCGCATAGGGCCAGTTTCTGTTCCCCAGCCGCTCGCCGTTCTCCTTGAGCTCGGCGATGGCGTCCTCGCGTGCACGCGCCCGCGCCAGATAGAGCCACAGCACGGCCTCGGCGTCGTTCTTGATCTTTAGCGCGCGCAGGAAGTCGGTCGCCGCCGCCGCGAAGTCGCCCTTGCCGAACAGCGCGTAGCCGCGCCCGCTGTGCGCCAGGACGTAGTTAGGATCGATCGCGATCGCCTCATCGTAGCTCGGCCAGCGCGCGGGCGTAGTCGCCCTTGCGGCGCAGGGCGTTGCCGCGGTTGCTGTAGGCGCTGGTGTATTTCGGACTGTTCTTGATCGCCTCGTCGTAGTCCGCGATGGCGCGGTCAAGATCGCCCATAGCCGAATAGCGCGTTGCCGCGGTTGTTGTAGGCGAGGGCGAATTTCGGATTGAGCTTGATCGCCTCGTCGTAGTCGGCGATGGCGCGGTCGTAGTCGCCTTGGCGTAGTAGGCGAAGCCGCGGTTGTTGTACGCCGAGGTGTATTTCGGATCGAGCTTGATCGCCTCGTCGTAGTCGGCGATGGCGCGGTCGTAGTCGCCCTTGTTCGCGATAGGCGAGCGCGCGGTTGTGGTAGGCGAAGGCATATTTCGGATCGAGCTTGATCGCCTCGTCGTAGTCGGCGATGGCGCGGTCGTAGTCGCCCTTGGCGAAATAGGCGTTGCCGCGGCGTTGTAGGCGCTGGGCGAATTTCGGATCGAGCTGGATCGCCTTGTCGTAGTCGGCGATGGCGCGGTCGTGGTCGCCCTTGTCGGCATAGGCGCGGCCGCGGTTGTTGTAGGCAAGCGCATTGGCCGGATCGAGCTCGATCGCCTTGTCGTAATCGGCGATGGCGCGGTCGTAGTCGCGCTTGGCGGCGTAGGCGAGCGCCGCGATTGTTGTAGGCGAAAGCGTAATTCGGATCGAGCTTGATCGCCTGGCTGAAATCGGCGATGGCGCGGTCGTAGTCGCCCTTGTTGGAGTAGGCCAGGCCGCGGTTGTTGAAGGCGAAGGCATACTTGGGGTCGAGCTCGATCGCCTTGTCGTAGTCCGCGATGGCGCGGTCGTAGTCGCCCTTGGCCGACGCACGCATTGCCGCGGTTGTTGTAGGCGAGCGGCGTATTTCGGATCGAGTTTGATCGCCTCGCCGTACTCGGCGATGGCGCGGTCGTAGTCGCCCTTGTCGTAATAGGCGATGCCGCGGTTGTTGTAGGCGGCGGCGTATTTCGGATCGAGCCGTATCGCCTGGTCGTAATCGGCGATGGCGCGGTCGTGATCGCTTCTTGCTGTTGTAGGCGAGCCCGCGGTTGTTGTAGGCGAAGGCGTATTTCGGATTGAGCACGATCGCCTGGTTGTAGTCTTCGATGGCGCGGTCGATAGTCGCGCTTACCGGCGATAGGCCAAGCCGCGGTTGAGTAGGCCACGGCGTATTTCGGATCGAGCTTGATCGCCTGGCTGTAGTCGGCGATGGCGCGGTCGTAGTCGCTCTTGCTCAGCGAATAGGCGTAGCCGCGGCTGTTGTAGGCCAGCGCGTAACGCGGATTGAGCTCGACCGCCTTGGTGTAGTCGGCGATGGCGTGGTCGAAATCGCCCTTGTCCCGGTAGACGCTGGCGCGCTCGCTATAGGCGGAGGCGTATTTCGGGTCGAGCTCGATCGCCTTGTCGAAGTCGGGATGGCGCGGTCGTATTCGCTTCTTGCGGTGGTAGGCGAGACCGCGGTTGTTGTAGGCGTAGGGCGTATTTCGGATCGATCTCGATCGCCTTGGTGTAGTCGGCGATGGCGCGGTCGTAGTCGCGCTTGTTCCAGTAGGCGCTGCCGCGCGCGTTGTAGGTGGCAAAACCCTTGGGATCGAGCCGGATCGCCTGGTCATAGCTCTGGATCGCGCGGTCGAGCATCTTGTCGATCAATTCGATCGGCATGCCGAGGTCGCGGAAATTCGACATCATGTCGAACACCAGCGTGTTCGCGATCTGGGTCGCCGTGGCGAGCGCCTGCTCGGCGCGGGTACGCTCGTGCTGGGCCGCCTGCTCCTGCTTCACCGCTTCGAGCTTCTGCTCCTCCGCGCGATGGCGCTCCTCCTCGGCCCGCGCGCGCTCGGCCTTGGCGACCTGCTCCTGCCTGACCGCTTCGGCGCGCTGCAATTCCGCGCGATGGCGCTCTTCCTCGGCGAGCGCCTTGGCGTCCTTGGCGAACTGCTCCTGCCTGACCGCCTCCGCCCGCTGCTGCTCGGCGGCGCGCCATTGCAGCAGCGAAAACGCCGCCAGCACCGTAACGACGATGAGCGCCGCGACCGCGGTCACCAGCACGCGCCGCCGCAGCGATTCCTTCTGCTGGCGCTCCAGCGCCTCGCGCTGCAGGCTGAGATCGATGAACTCGCGATCGGACTTGGGCAGATCCTCGGCGCGCCGGACCAGCCAGCTCTGCGCCTGCGCGAGCGCGAGACCCATCAGCAGCGCGTCGTTGCGCGTCTGCTCGGCGGCGCTGCTCCCAGCTGTCGGCGCGCGCCCTCGAGCCCGCTCTTCCAGATCAGGAAGTCGCGCTCGGCCGCCATCCATTCGCGCAGCTTGTCCCAGCGCCGGAAGATCGCCTCGTGCGCGACCTCGGCATAGGTCTCGCCGCTCTCGGGCGCGACGGTCACCAGCAGGCGGTGCGGATGGTCGGCCAGCTCCGACACCAGGCGCCATTCCTCGTCGGAGAATTCCGAGCGCGAGCGCCCGCCGCCGCGTCGGCTCGCCGTCCTCGCGCACGGTCGCCAGCTTGAGCGTGAGCATCGCGCCGGAGCGCGCTCTTCGGCGTTCGGATGGCTGCGCCAGGAAGGCGTTGGCGCGATCGGCCAGCACGCCGCCCAGCTCGAACGCTTGCGGCGGGAGCGCGCAGCACGCCGTCGCCGCGCTCGACCATCTGCGTCCACATGTCGTCGAGCAGATAGGAGAGGAGCGGCAGCGCGCCGGCGTCCTTGGCCGACTCCTCGCGCCGTGCGGCGCGCGATGTCGGTCGCAAGCGCCGGCGGTCTCGAAGCGCGCGGACAGAAGCTCGGCCGGACGGCTCACGACCTCGCGCAATTCCGCCTCGCGCAGCGGCGGCACGTTGATCTGCCGGTGCACGGCGTAGAGCGGCTCGTCGTTCTGCAGCGCGCCGAAGAAGTCGGAGCGCAGGCTCATCATGGCGCGCAGGCGCGGGTCGGCGAGCCGCCTGCGCCAGCAGTTCGGAGAAGCGGCGCCGCTGGCGCTCCTCGGAGCGCACGTAGAGCTCCTCGCCCTGGTCGACATAGAGGAAGAAGGCCGGCGGGCTTGGGCTGCCCCAGCTCCTGCGTAGCGCCGCTCGGTCGCGTCGAGGAGATCGCGCAGCGTGGCCTTGCCGTCGAGCAGCGCCTCGATCCAGTCCGTTCTGGCGCTTCTCCCAGCGCGGGTCGGTGGTCTCGAGCTGCCAGGTGTCGCAGGAACGACTCGACCAGCGCCTTGAGCGGCTCGGTGCCGGGCGTGAGCTTGAGAAAGCACCAGCTGCCGGCTGTCGCGGAATGCGCGCCGGCCATGCGCCGGTCGTCTCGTCGCCCTCCGGCCAGGCCTGCCGCTTGAGCGCCGCCAGCACGCCGGCCTGCGCGAGCGAGGATTTGCCGACGCCGGAATTGCCGAGCAGGACGCGGCAGCCGGTCGGGCATCGCCGCGAGCGCCTTGAGCACGTCGACGGTTTCGCGCTGCGCGGCCGAAGAAGAAGTCGCTGTCCGTCTCGGTCATGGCGGCAAGGCCGCGATAGGGCGCGGTGTAGCGCCACAGTTCGCCCGGCCGGCGTTCCGGCGCCGGCGGTCGCGTCCATCAGCCGCGCCAGCGCTCTCCTCGGACGCCGGATCGGGCGTGATGATCCAATGCAGCTGCCGCAGGAACGGCAGCCCGGGCGCGGGCTGGCCCTCGAGCAGCACGAAGCACGAGCGGGAAGTCCGGCGACTTCACGCGCTTGTCGAGCGCCTCGTAGTATTCGATCACCTGCCAGGGGCCGAGGCCCTTCTCGCCGACGAGCAGCACGAAGGCGGTCGCCTCGCGATCTCCTCGGACGAGCGCCGGCAACCAGTAGCCGCCGGCCCGCAGCGCCTTGGGGGCGAAAAAGATCTGGGCGTCGGCATCCTTGCGCCGGAGCGCGCCTTCGAGACCTTCGATCAGCGCCACGTCTTGGCTGTTGTAGCTCAGAAACCAGCGCTGCATTCGTTCCTCGCAGTACGCGCCAATCGGATCGTGGTGCCGACAAGCCGGAAGGTCAACCGCCGGACCGCCCCGCCGGCACGGCCGCACGCACGGCAACAAAGCGCAGACGCCTGACGCGCTGTCGGAGTTCTTGGAATCATCGTTAATTCAATAACTTACTAGCATGGGGCCGGGGCTCGATCCAGGCTCGGGGTGGTGCCTAGTTGCCGCTTCGCCGCCCCTGATAAGTACCAAATGTGGAGCGCTTGGGACGTTGCATTCCAGTTTGTCGGGGCGCACGCTTCCCGCAAGCACAAACAGAAAAGCCGGGGGTTGGCGTGCTCGGAGGGTTGCTCGCGCTGCTGTCGGCGGCGACGTTTGCCTGGAATAACGCCAGCGTGCGGCGCGGCGTGCTCACCGGGTCGGTGCTGCAGGGCATGGCGATCACGGTGCCGATCGGCGTGCCGCTGTTTTTCATCGTCGCGCTCGCAACCGGCTATCTCGGCGCCGTCACCGGCTTTTCCGGGAAAGCGCTATGCCGCGCTCGCGGCCGCCGGCATCCTGCATTTCGTCTGGGGACGCTACTGCAACTACCGCGCCATGCGGGCGATCGGCACCAACCTCGCGGCGCCGGTGCAGCAGATCAATCTCATTTTCACGCTCGCGCTCGCGATCCTGGATCCTGGGCGAGAAGCTCACGGTGCTGCGGCTTCTGGGCATCGCGCTGATCCTGATCGGGCCGGGCTTCACGCTGCGCGAGGGTGAGGAGAAGAAGGGAGCTCGCCGCAGGCGGCAACGCAGCGGCAACGCAAGCGGCGCCGCTGCGATCGAGAGCGCAAGCCCGGTGCTGACGCCGAGAGCCCGACGCCGGTGTTCAAGCCGGCCTACACCGAGGGCTACATTTTCGCGGTGCTGTCGGCGACCGGCTATGGGCTGAGCCCGATCCTCATCCGCATCGCGCTCGAAGACCAGAGCCTCGGCGCGAGCCTTGCGGGTGGGCTCATCGCCTATGCGGCAGCCACGGTGGTGATGGGCCTGCTGCTGCTGTGGCCCGGCCAGATGCGCCACGCGCTCGCGGTCAGCCCCGAATCGGCGAAATGGTTCACGTTCTCGGGCATCCTGGTGTGCGTGTCGCAGATGTTTCTCTACATGGCGATGGCGGTCGCGCCGGTGACGGTGGTGGCGCCGATCAACCGGCTCACCATCGTGTTCCGGCTCTATTTCAGCCGCTGGCTCAATCCGCAGCACGAGGTGTTCGGCGGCAAGGTGATCATCGGCACAGTGGTGTCGCTGCTCGGCGCGATCGTGCTGTCGCTGAGCACCGACATGGTCTCGTCGGTGCTGCCGCTGCCCGAGGCCGTGCTCGCGGTGCTGCGCTGGCATTGGCCGTGACGTGGGCGCGACGGCGCGGCTGATCGGCGCCGCAATCGTTGTTTGCGCAATCAATGCCCCGCCGCCAGCGCGCCGCGGGTGCGCGGGTCGGCCGCGCCGATGAGGCCCTGCGGCGTCACCAGGATCGAGTTGGCCGACGTGGCCGGCCGCCCGCTGCGTCACGCGTGGCCGCGCGCCTCCAGCGCCGCAGTCAGCTCGGGCGGAAATCCGCGCTCGACAAAGACCTCGTCCGGCGACCATTGGTGGTGCAGGCGCAACGCAGTCACCGCCTCGGCGATCGGCAGCTTGCGGTCGATCACGTTCGAGATCACCTGCAGCACCGCGGTGATGATGCGGCTGCCGCCGGGCGAGCCGGTCACCAGGAATGGCTTGCCGTCCTTGAGCACGATGGTCGGCGACATGGAGGACAGCGGCCGCTTGCCGGGGCCGGGCGCGTTGGGATCGCCGCCGACCAGGCCATAGGCGTTGGGCGCGCCGGACTTGGCGGCGAAATCGTCGAGCTCGTTGTTGAGCAGCACGCCGGTGCCGTCGGCGACCAGGCCGAGCCCATAGCTGAAGTTGAGCGTGTAGGTGTTGGCGACCGCGTTGCCGAAGCGGTCGACCACGGAATAGTGCGTGGTGTTGTCGCCCTCGTGCGGCGGCTCGCCCATTTCGGCGGCCGGCTTCGCGCGCTCGGGATCGATGCCGGCGCGGATGCGCGCGGCATAGCGCTTCGACATCAGGCGCGCGAGCGGCGCGTGCACCGCCGGATCGCCCAGATAGGCCGCGCGGTCGGCATAGGCGCGCTTCATCGCCTCGACCATCAGATGCAGACGCTTGCCGTCGTCCATGGCGGCAAGGTCGTAGCCTTCCAGGATGTTGAGCATCTCGATCAGGATCACTCCGCCCGACGAGGACGGCGGCATCGATACGATCTCGTGGCCGCGATAGCTGCCGCGCACCGGCGCGCGCTCGATCGGCCGATAGCCGCGCAGGTCGTCCAGCGTCATCACCCCGCCGGCGGCGCGGATGGCGGCGACGAGCCGCTCCGCGACGGCGCCCTGGTAGAACGCGCGCGGTCCATCGCGCGCGATCGCTGGCGAGCGTGTCGGCGAGATCGCGCTGGACCAGCGATGTCGCCGGGCTGCTAGCGCGCTGCCGTCGGCTTGCAGGAATATCCTGGCCGAGGACGGCCAGCGCAGCACGCGGCGCTGAATGATCGGCAGCGTGTCGGCGACGTCGTCCGCGATCGGGAAGCCGTCGCGCGCGAGCGCGATCGCCGGCGCCAGCAGCTCGGCGAGCGTGAGCTTGCCCGAGCCGTATTTCGCGTGCGCGAGCGCAAGGCCCGCGACCGTGCCGGGCACGCCGATCGAGAGCGCGCTCTCGCGCGATTTTAGCGGGTCCGCTTCGCCCTTATCGTCGAGGAAGCTGTCGCGCACGATGGCGGCGGGCGCGGTCTCGCGGTAGTCGATGGCGACGTCGGTGTTACGCTCGGCGAGGTGAATCACCATGTAGCCGCCGCCGCCGATATTGCCGGCGCGCGGATAGGTCACTGCGAGCGCGAAGCCGGTCGCGACCGCGGCATCGACCGCATTGCCGCCCCTGGCCAGCACCTCGACGCCGATCCTGGCGGCGTGCGCTTCCTGCGCGACCACCATGCCGTGCTGCGCGCTGACCGGCGCCGCACGCCATTGTGCGGGATCGCTGGAACGCTGAGCGAGCGGCGGTCCGCAGAGGGCGAGCAGGGCGACGAAAGAAAGCGCGAAGCGGCGGGTGATACGCATCATCACAGGCTGTGGTGTTCCAGCAGGCTTGCGATGACCGATAGATCACTCATGGCCGAGGCGCAAACGCTCGATCCGTCCTCTTTCGACGCTCGCGCCGCGACCGCGTGCATCTACCCCGTCGCAGGGAGGCCGCGAACGACCAGCCGGTTCAGGCGCGAGGCAAACGCCGCCGGATCCTCCGGCACCTCGCCGTCGAGAATCCGAGCCTGGTCGAGCAGCAGCGCCGAGAGGTCGGAGACGTCCTGGCTTTGGTCATTGGTCGAGGCGCTTGCGATCGCGCGCACCAGCGCGTGGCGCATGTTGAGTTCCAGGATCGGCTTGGGCCCGGCCGAACGATTGGCGCGGGCGAGCAGACGCCCTAGTTCGCGGTCGTGTCCGGCGCCGGCCACGATGCAGGCCGGGCTGTCGGTCAGCCGGCTGGAGGCGCGCACGTCCGAGACCTTATCGCCGAGCGCGCTCTTGACCGCCGCGATCACCGCCGCGTCGTCGACCTCGGTCGGTTTCGCCTCGGTGTCGGGACTTGCGGCCGGTTCCAGCACCGGCACCAGGGTGAGGTTGACCTCGCCCTGGCTCAGCGACTTGAGCGGCTTGCCCTCGAAATCGTTCGGCATCGAGGTCCACAACGTGTCGACCGGATCGGTCATCAGCAGTACCTCGATGCCGCGCGCGCGCACCGCCTCGAGCTTCGGGTTGGACTTGAGCCGGTCCAGGCTCTCGCCGATCAGATAGTAGATCTCGGTCTGGTTCGGCTTGAGATCGGCGACGTATTGCTTGAGCGTGCGGTTTTCCCCAGCGGTGGTGGTGAAGTGCGCGAGCGCGAGTAGTTGCGCGTGCCGCTCGTGGTCCTCGTAGATGCCTTCCTTGAACTCGCGGCCGAACTCATCCCAGATCTTGGCGAACTTCTCCGGCTCCTTTTCGGCCGTCGTTTCCAGCTCCGAGAGGACGCGGCCGGTGAGCGCCTTGCGGATCTGCGCCACCTGCGGGTTATTTTGCAGCATTTCACGAGAAATATTGAGCGGCATGTCCTCGCTGTCGACCAGCCCGCGCACGAAGCGCAGATACGAGGGCAGCAGCTCGGCGCCGTCGGTGATGTAGACACGGCGCACGTAGAGCTTCACGCGGCCCTTGCGGTCGGGATCGCCCAGGTCGAACGGCCGGGTCGAGGGAACGAACAGCATGACGGCGAACGATTGCAGGCCTTCGGCCTTGTAATGCAGCGTCATCGCCGGCTCGTCGAACGCA
Source organism: uncultured Alphaproteobacteria bacterium (assembly GCA_963755305.1). Taxonomy (GTDB): domain Bacteria; phylum Pseudomonadota; class Alphaproteobacteria; order Rhizobiales; family Xanthobacteraceae; genus VAZQ01. The sequence goes on from CAVWJL010000006.1 coordinate 154,535, forward strand.
CCGGTGATGGTCTTGTAGGCTTGCTGGTAGTCCTCCGGCTTGAGCTCGGACTTCGGCCGCTGCCACAGCGCGCTCGCCTTGTTGATCTGGCGCGGCGCGCCTTCGGCGCCTTCGAGCTCGATCGGAAACTGGATGTGGTCGGAATAGGTCTTCACGACGCGCTCGATCTCGTAGGTCTCGAGATAGCGCTTCGCGTCCGGCTTCATGTGCAGCACGATCGTGGTGCCGCGCGGCACGCGCTCGGCCTGCTCGGGGCTGGCCGGACCGATCTCGAAGCCCGCCCCGCCGGTCGATTGCCACACCCAGACCTCCTGGGTGCCGGCGCGGCGGCTGATCACCTCGATCCGGTCGGCGACCATGAAGGCCGAGTAGAAGCCGACACCGAACTGCCCGATCAGCCCCGAGCCGTCCTTGGCTTCCGCCAGCCGGCCGAGGAAGGCGCGCGTGCCCGAGCGGGCGACGGTGCCGAGATTGTCGATCAGCTCGGCCCGGTCCATGCCGATGCCGGTGTCGGCGATGGTCAGCGTGCCGGCGGTCTCGTCGGGCTTGATGCGGATCGACAGCGGCGCGCCGTCAGCCAGCAGCTCGGGCTTGGCGATCGCCTCGTAGCGCAGCTTGTCGCAGGCGTCCGAGGCATTGGAGATGAGCTCGCGCAGGAACACGTTGGTCTCGGAATAGACCGCGTGCACCATCAGCCGCAGCAGCTCGGCGACTTCGGCTTGGAAGGAATGGGTCTCGGGCTTGGATTCCGCAACGGTAGGGGCTTCGGTAGTCATGCCGCTCGCCTCACGGGGGTGGTGGAACGGTCTGGATATAGCGCGCGGCCTCGCGGCCGCAAGACGGTGCAGTCCGACCCGGTGTCATGCCCGCGCAAGCGGGCATCCAGTAATCGCGGCGTCAGGGATGACCGGCATCGGCCAAGCCCCCCAATTCCCTGGAATACTGGATCGCCCGCTTGCGCGAGCGATGACACCGAGAGACGAACGCCCGGCGACCTTGGGCCAAAATCAGCGCGCCTGACCGTGATAGACCGTGTTCGGCCGCATGTCGGTGGCGGACGCCAGGCGGTTGGTCATGTTGTAGAAGGCGGCAACCGAGGCGATGTCCCAGATGTCGCGGTCGGAGAAGCCCGCGCGGCGCAGTTTCTCGCGGTCCTCCTCCTCCACCTCCCAGGGCGTCAGCGTGAGCTTCACGGCGAAGTCGAGCATGGCGCGCTGGCGTTTGGACAGCCGCGCGGCGCGATAGTTCTGCACCATCATCTCGCCGAGCAATGGATCGCCGAGCTGGCGAACCGAATTGCCGTGCGCGGTGATGCAGTAGAAGCAGCGGTTCTGCGACGACACCACCGTGGCGATCATCTCGATTTCGAGCTTGGTCAGGTTTTCGGCGTTCTGCACCAGCTCCTGGCGATAGTCCACGAACGCCTGCAGCTTGGCGTCGTCGAACGAAAACGCCTGCAGCACGTTGGGTACGAAGCCGAGACGCTCCTGGCATTTCCTGAAATAGGCGTCCATCTCGGGCGAAAGCTTGCCGGGCTGCAGCTTCAGCGCCGTGACCTTGACGTCGTCCTCATGCGTGCCCGCTCGAGCCTTGGCGCCGGGCAGCGGCGAACGCTTGGTCGGAACCGGCTGCTTCTTCGCGGCATTTTTCGCGTCTGGGCGCACGGCGTTATCTCCCTGTCGTGGACGTGCGCAATCCTAGCGGCTTTGGGGGCGGAACGGTATCGCCTTGCAAGCTGCGTGCGCATTTGCCCCTCGACGCGCTGCGACGGATGGGAAAGACTCGGGGCCGGACCGTACCGGCAAATCATGACGCCGGGCCGCCTCAAAAAGCCCGGCAAGGGACGCACCAAGGAGCGCCATGACCGATCTTCCCGGCACCGAAGAGGAGCGCGCTGCGCAGGCCCTCATCGCCGCGGTCGGCACGGCGCTGGCGGACGAGCATCGCGACGTCCCGCAGGACTTCGTCGCCGGGCTGTTCGCGCGCGCCGTTCCCGAGGACCTCATGCACTACGGGGCGCGCGAGCTGGCCGAGCTTGCCGCCGGCACCTGGTCGCTGCTCGTCGCGCACAAACCGGGCACGTCCAGCATCCGGTTTGGGTCGCCGGCGCCGGCGGCCGATTACCAGCAGCTCAAGGCCATCTCGGTCCTGGAGATCGTCAACGACGATATGCCGTTCATCGTCGATTCGGTGCTCGGCGAGATCAACGAGCGCGGGATCGACATCCGCCTGGTGGTGCATCCGGTGTTCACGGTCGAGCGCGATGGCGCGGGCGCCCTCACTGCCTTCAAGGGGGTGCCGGGCGCGGGCCGCGGCGGCGGGCGCGAAAGCGTCATGCACATCCATACCGAGCGTATCGACGACGATGCGCGGCGCTCCGAAATCGTGGAGGCGATCGCCCGGGTGCTCGCCGACGTGCGCGCCTGCGTGAGCGATTGGCGGGCGATGAATGACGCGGGTCGGCGAGGTCATCGCCGAGCTCAAGGCCAATCCGCCGCCGCTGCCGGTCGCGGAGATCGCCGAGGCGATCCAGTTCCTGGAATGGCTGGTGGCGAACAATTTCACCTTCCTGGGCATCCGCAACTACGAGTTCTCGGCGGACGAGGCGTCGCTCGAGCCGGTGTTCGAGAGCGGGCTCGGGATCCTGCGCGGGCGCGAGATGGCCGTGGTGCGCCGCTGGAACCAGACCCTCACCATCACGCCGGCGATCCGCAAATTCCTGCAGGAGCCGGCGCTGCTCATCGTCACCAAGGCCGCGGTGCGCGCGCGCGTACACCGCCGCGTCTACATGGACTATATCGGCGTCAAGCGATTCGATGCCGCCGGCAAGCTCATCGGCGAATTCCGCATCGTCGGCCTGTTCACGTCGACCGCCTATATCCGCTCGACCCGCACGATCCCCTATCTGCGCCGCAAGGTCGACGCGGTGGTGACGCGCGCGGGCTTCGATCCGGACGGGCATTTCGGCAAGGCGCTGATCAACGTGCTGGAGAACTATCCGCGCGACGAGCTGTTCCAGATCGACGAGAACACGCTCTACCAGTTCGCGATGGCGGTGCTGCAGCTCGACGAGCGGCCGCGCGTGCGCGTGCTGCCGTTGCGCGACCGCTTCGACCGCTATGTCTCCGTCCTGGTCTATGCGCCGCGCGACCGCTACGACAGCAAGGTGCGGCGCAGGATCGGCGACTATCTTGCCGCGGCCTATAACGGCCACGTCACCGCCTTCAATCCGTCCTTCACCGAAGGGCCGCTGGTGCGCGTGCACTTCATCGTCGCCCGCGGGGAAGGCGAGGCGCCCAATCCCGACCGCGCCACGCTCGAGCGCGGGGTCGAGGCGATCATTCGCACCTGGACCGACGAACTCGGCGCTGTGCTGGCGCAATCCTACGACGCGGGCAAGGCGCGGGCGCTGCTCGAGCGCTATCGCGACGCGTTCTCGGAAGGCTACCACGAGGTCTATTCACCGCAGGTCGCGGTCGGCGACATCCGGGTGATCGAGGGACTGTCGGCGAGCCGTCCTCTCGCGGTCGACTTCCATCGCGCCCCCGAGGCCGACGCCAAGACCATCGGCCTGAAGGTGTGGAGCCACCACCGGCCGATACCGTTGTCCGAGCGGGTGCCGGTGCTGGAGAACATGGGCTTCAAGGTCGTCGACGAGCGCACCTACGAGGTCGAGCGCAAGGACGCCGACGCCGACATCTGGCTGCACGACATGATCCTCGAGCGCAGCGACGGCCGCGCGATCGATCTCGACGCCGGCAAGCAGCACCTGGAGGCCGCCTTCATCGTGGTGATGACCGGCGGCGCCGAGAGCGACGGCTACAACGCGCTCGTGCTGGTCGCCGGCCTGATGTGGCGCGACGTGGCGCTGATCCGCACGATCTCGCGGTTCCTCCGGCAGATCCGGGTGCCGTACTCGCAGGACTATATGTGGGCGACGCTGGTGAAGCACGCCGGCATCGCGGCCGAGATCGTGCGCCTGTTCCACGCGCGCTTCGATCCGCAGCAAGGTACCGGCGCGCGCGGCGCGCGCGAGGCCGAAGTCGCCGCCGCGATCGAAGCCGCGCTCGCACAGGTCGAGAGCCTCGACGAGGATCGCATCCTGCGCCATTTCGTGAATGCGGTGCAGGCGGCGATCCGCACGAACTTCTACCAGCTCGATGCCCAGGGGCAGCCGGTGGCGCTCATCGCCGTCAAGTTCGCCAGCCGCAAGCTCGACGGCCTGCCGCTGCCCAAGCCGCTCTACGAGATCTTCGTCTATTCGCCTCGCGTCGAGGGCGTGCATATGCGCTTCGGCAAGGTCGCGCGCGGCGGCATCCGCTGGTCCGACCGGCCGCAGGATTTCCGCACCGAGATTCTCGGCCTGGTGAAGGCCCAGCAGGTCAAGAACGCCGTGATCGTGCCGGTCGGCGCCAAGGGCGGCTTCGTGCCGAAATGGCTGCCCAGGATCGTGGCGGGCGGCGGCGCGCGCGAGGCGGTGCAGGCGGAGGGCACCACCGCCTACAAGCTGTTCATCTCGACGCTGCTCGACATCACCGACAATCTCGGCGGCAAGGGCGTGGTGGCGCCCGATCAGGTCGTGCGTCACGACGACGACGATCCCTATCTGGTGGTCGCCGCCGACAAGGGCACCGCCACCTTCTCGGACCTCGCCAACGCCATCGCGCAGACGCACGGCTTCTGGCTCGACGATGCCTTCGCCTCGGGCGGCTCGGCCGGCTACGACCACAAGAAGATGGGGATCACCGCGCGCGGCGCCTGGGAATCGGTCAAGCGCCATTTCCGCGAGATGGACGTCGATATCGGCAGGACGCCGTTCACCACCGTGGGGGTCGGCGACATGTCGGGCGACGTGTTCGGCAACGGCATGCTGCGGGAGAAGACGACCGCGCTGATCGCCGCCTTCGACCATCGCGACATCTTCATCGATCCTTCGCCGGACCCCGAAAAGAGTTTCGCCGAGCGGGCGCGGCTGTTCGCGCTGCCGCGCTCGAGCTGGCAGGATTACGACAAGGCGCTGATCTCCAAGGGCGGCGGCGTGTTCGCGCGCAGCGCCAAGGAGATCGCGCTGTCGGGCGAGGCGCAGGCCGCCATCGGCTTCGCCAAGGCCAGGGCGACGCCGCAGGAGGTGATGAACGCCATCCTCAAGGCGCCGGCCGATCTGCTGTTCTTCGGTGGCATCGGCACTTACGTGCGCGCCTCCGCCGAGACCGACGACGCGGTCGGCGACCGCGCCAATGACGCCATCCGTGTCAGCGGTGCCAGTCTGCGCTGCAAGGTGGTCGGCGAGGGCGCCAATCTGGGCATGACCCAGCGCGGCCGGATCGAGGCGGCCATGCACGGCGTGCGGCTCAACACCGACGCCATCGACAATTCGGCCGGCGTCAACACTTCCGACGTCGAGGTCAACCTCAAGATCGCGCTCGCGATCCCGATGCGCGACCGCCGCCTGACGCGCGAGGCGCGCAACACGCTGCTGGCCGAGATGACCGACGAGGTGGCGGCGCTGGTGCTGCGCAACAACTACCAGCAGTCGCTGGCGCTCTCGCTGGCCGAGCGGCGCGGGCTCGAGGACCTGGGCTTCCAGCAGCGGCTGATGCACATCCTGGAGACGCGCGGCGAGCTCGACCGCGCGGTGGAGTTCCTGCCCGACGAGATGGAGCTGGCCGAGCGCCGCCGCCGCTCGCGCGCGCTCACCCGGCCGGAGCTCGCGGTGCTGCTCGCCTATGCCAAGCTCTCGCTCTATGCCGAGCTGCTGGAGACGCAGGTGCCGGACGACGCCTATCTCGGGCGCGAGCTGCTGCGCTATTTTCCGGCCGCCGTCGCCGAGCGGTTTCCGGACGCGCTGGAGCAGCACCGGCTGCGGCGCGAGATCATCGCAACGCAACTCACCAATTCGATGATCAACCGCGGCGGGATGACGCTCATCGTGCGCATCGCCGACCAGACCGGCGCGTCGGCCGCCAACATCGCGGCCGCGTTCGCGGCGGTGCGCGGCAGCTACGACACGATTGCGCTCAATACCGCGATCGACGGTCTCGACAACAAGGTGCCGGGCAAGCTGCAGCTCGAGCTCTACGAAAGCGTGCAGAACCTGCTGCTCGACCGGCTGGTATGGTTCCTGCGCAACGCCGATCTCACGCAGGGGCTCGAAGGCGTCGTCGCGCATTACCGCGAGGGCATCGCGGCGGTGGAGGCGGCGCTCGATACGGCGCTGCCGCCGGAGGCGCAGGCGGCGCGCACGGCGCGGCGCGACGAGCTCATGGCGGCGGGCGTGCCGGAGGAGCTGGCGCGCCGGCTCGCCAATCTCGGGCCGCTCATCGCCGCGCCCGACATCGTGTCGGTCGCCGAGCGCGCCGGGCAGAACGTGGCCGAGGTCGCGGCCACCTATTTCGCCGCCGAATCGTTCTTCCGGCTCGACCGCATTGCGCGCGCCGCGCGCGGCATCGCGATCTCGGACTATTTCGACCGGCTGGCGCTCGACCGCGCACTCGATTCGATCGGCGACGCCGAGCGCCGGCTGACCGCCGCCATGGCGGGCAACGGCGCGGCCGGCCCTGCCGCGGTCGAGGCCTGGGTCGGCCCGCGCAAGCAGGAGGTCGAACGCATCCGCTCCTCCGTGCACGAGATCGCCAATTCCGGGCTCACGCTGTCGAAGCTCTCGGTGGCGGCGAGCCTGCTGGGCGATCTGGTGAAGCAGTAGCGGCGCCGCCGCTCGGCGTCCCGAATGCGCGGAAGCTCGACGTGCATGCCGCATGCGGTGTCATGCCTGCGCAAGCAGGCGATCGCAGTAAACGCCGGCGCTGCGATATTCATTGCGCGATCCAACACCGATCCGGCGATTTCACTGGCACTCCGGCTCTCGCTCGCTTCGCTCGCTCGGCCGGAATGACGCGTGGTCAATGCCTGAAATGCCGCGTGCCGGGTCGGTCCGAGCGCGCCAAGAACGCCTGCCAGGGCAGGCAATCGATCCACACGCCGGCGCGGGCCGCTGGTCAACGTATGGTTGCGGAGGTAGCATGATGGACCAAGGGTTGTGGGGTGTCCGGCATGGCCCCGGTTCCATTCTTATTGCGGTTGGCGCAAAGCCCAACGCTGCGGGCCGCTGCCAAGCCGATCGTGAACTTTTCCCCGCGTGTGAAGCGGCGGTTGTTATCGCTTCTCGAAGCGAATGGCGCCGTGCAGAGCGCGCCCGCCGTGCGTGACGACGCGGACTGCGTCGGCCTACGAGCAGAGGTCACTGCACTTCGGCAGCAGGTTGCTCACCTTGAGACGCGCCTCCACGAAAGCCGCTGGGATCAGCGGCGGGTCGATTGGTGCTGGCGTGCGCTGGCCTTGGAGCATTTTGGCGCAGCCGGATATGCCGGCGGCGCCGCCGCGCGAGCCTCCATCCGAAACGCTTGCGGGCTTCACGATGAACGGCCGCGTGCCAATGTTGCCGGGCTACAATAATGCGACTCGACCGCGCAATTACGCCCTCGTCTACACCGATCAGGAGATCGATGCCTGCATCGACCGGATCAATCGAAGGGTATGGGGCTGTACGGCCAAACCGACTATCGGCTGTGGGACGCCCTGACGAAATACCCCATCACCGGCAAGCGCGTGGTCAACATCGGGTCCGTGACGCCCTGGTACGAGGCAACCTGCCTGCGCTTCGGCGGCACGCCGACGACCATCGAGTACAACCGGATCATCACCCGCACAGATCGCATCAGGATTATGACGCCGAACGAGTACGAGGCCGCGCCCGTCACTTTCGACGCCGGCCTCTCGATCTCATCGCTGAGCATGACGGGCTCGGGCAGTATGGCGACCTTCTCGACCCCGACGGCGACTTGAAATCAATGCAGGCGATGAAACGAATGCTGCGGCCGGGAGAGTTGCTGTATCTCGCCATCCCGATTGGCACGGACCTGATCTACTGGAACGGCAAACGCATTTACGGTCGCATCAGGTTGCCGCTCCTCCTGAACGGGTGGAGAACCGTCGATCGTTTCGGCTATCACGACGGTCTGCTCGACAGTAACGGCCATGTGCAGCCGGTGTTCGTGCTGCGCAACGAGCGCTGAAGGGCGCCTCGCCAGGGCGGCATCGAGCGCGCGCCTGGGCTTCGCCGCCGCCACCTCATCCGGCGCGGCGCTTCCATCAGGATCAAAACCAAGGTCAATGCCGGAAATGCCGCATGCCGGTGAACACCATGGCGAGGCCGTGCTCGTCGGCGGCCTTGATCACCTCGTCGTCGCGCACCGAGCCGCCGGGCTGGATCACCGCGGTGGCGCCGGCCTCGATCGCGACCAGCAGGCCGTCGGCGAACGGGAAGAAGGCGTCGGAGGCGACCACCGAGCCCTTGGTCAACGGCTCGCTGGCAGGCCCGCGGCCTGGGCGGCGTCCTGCGGCCTTGCGCGCGGCGATGCGGGCGGAATCGACGCGGCTCATCTGGCCGGCGCCGATGCCGACGGTGGCGCCGTCCTTGGCATAGACGATGGTGTTCGACTTGACGTGCTTGGCGACCCGGAACGCGAACGCGCAGATCGCGCAGCTCCGCGTTGCGTCGGCGCGCGCCTGGTGACGACCTTCAGCGTCCATGTCGTCGACCACCGCATTGTCGCGCGACTGCACCAGGAGGCCGCCGGCGACCGATTTCACCAGCGATGCCCTGCGCGCGCGGATCGGGCAGCCCGCCGGCGAGCAGCAGCCGCAGGTTCTTCTTCGCGCCCACGATGGCGATCGCCTCCTCGCTGGCGTCCGGCGCGATGATGACCTCGGTGAAGATCTCGGTGATCGCGCGCGCGGCCTCGGCGTCGAGCGTGCGGTTGAGCGCGACGATGCCGCCGAAGGCCGAGACCGGATCGCAGGCCAGCGCCTTGCGGTAGGCCTCGAGCGAGGCTCGCGCCCTCGGCGACGCCGCACGGATTGGCGTGCTTGATGATGACGCAGGCGGCGGTGCGCCCGGCATCGAACTCGGCGACGCATTCGTAGGCCGCGTCGGTGTCGTTGATGTTGTTGTAGGAGAGCTGCTTGCCCTGCACCTGGCGCGCGGTGGCGACGCCGGCGCGCCGCTCGCGGCGTGCGGTAGAACGCGGCCGCCTGGTGCGGGTTCTCGCCGTAGCGCAGCGCCTCGGCGAGCTTGCCGCCGAAAGCGCGATAAGCCGGCGTCGGATCGCCGAGTTCGCGCGCGAACCAGTTGGAGATCGCCGCGTCGTAGGCGGCCGTGCGCGCATAGGCCTTGGCGGCGAGCTTCTGCCGCAGCGCCAGCGTGGTCGCGCCGTCGTTCGCCGCAAGCTCGGCGAGCAGCCGCGCGTAGTCGGCGGGATCGACGACCACGGCGACGTCGGCGTGGTTCTTGGCGGCGGCGCGGATCATCGCCGGGCCGCCGATGTCGATGTTCTCGATGCAGGTCGTCGTAGTCGGCGCCCTTCGCGACCGTCGCCTCGAACGGATAGAGATTGACCACCAGCAGGTCGATCGGCGCGATGCCGTGCGCCTGCATCGCCGCCGCATGCTCCGGGTTGTCGCGGATCGCCAGCAGGCCGCCATGCACGCCGGGATGCAGCGTCTTGACGCGGCCGTCCATCATCTCGGGAAAGCCGGTGAGCTCGGAGACGTCGCGCACCGCGAGCCCGGCATCGGCGAGCGCCTTGCGGGTGCCGCCGGTCGAGACCAGCTCGACGCCGCGGCCGGCCAGCGCGCGGGCGAACTCGACCAGGCCGGTCTTGTCGGACACGGAGAGCAGCGCGCGGGATATGCGGCGCATGCGATCGGTCATGGTCTTCACGGCTCAAGTCATGGCATCACGTCGAGCGTCGCATCACAACGGCAGCTGCGGCTCCTCGCCGCGCGCCCGGCGTGCGGCGGGCGGTCGCGGCGGCGGCCTGCAGGAACGTCCACTGCACCCGCATCACCTTGCGGGCGCGGCCGTAGATGACGATCTGCACGGTGCGGCGCGGCCCGTCGGGGCCGGCGAGATAGACGCTCTCCTCGAGCTCGACGCGGTCCTCGTAGGCGTTGAACGTCCACACCTCCTTGTTCGGCATCATCAGCATGGCGCCGTGGCCGTCGGTCAGCCGGTTGGCCTTGATCGAGGGATGCAGATGGAAGCGCATCGCGAACTGGTCGCGCCCGGCCGGCACGCTGTCGCCCTTCGCCGGGGTGAACCAGTCCTCGCCGTCGAGCTGCTGCCCGTCGGGCGACAGCATGCAGCGCGCGCTGATGGATCACGTTGAAGGGGTCGGCGTAGCCGTCGTGCGACGTGCGCAGCACGGTGCCGCGTCGGCTGCTCCTCGCGCACGACCGCGACGTGGCGCGGCCCGCCGACCATCGGCGTGCCGTAGAGCATGCGCCGCGACCGGGCTCAGTTCGACGAACCGGCATGACGACGTGTCGTTGAAGGTGACGGTCGAATGCGCGGCGGTCGCGCGCGCCACCTGCCGCCAGCTGTCGCGGCTGATCGCCGGCAGGCCGCAATTGACCACGATGCGCTGCTGCTGCGCGGAGAGCTCGAAGGACAGGCAGCCGGCATGGGCGTCCTGGCTCGCCGCCATCGGCGGCGGGCGGCCGGTATCCATCAGCACGACGGTGCCGGCATTCTCGACCCGCTGGTAGCCCGAATGCGGCGCGTTCGGCGACCGGCGTGCCGCGCGCGTCGTCGTAGGCCAGGATGGTCGATGAGCAGGTCGGTCGGGGTCGGGCCCATGCCGTTGAACAGCGCGAAATTGCCGTCGCCGTGGCGGAAGAAGCGCAGCATCGGCATCATGCGGTCGATGGCGTTGAGCAGCGGCGGCGGCGGCGCGATGTTGCGCGCGCCGAAAACGCGTGCGCAGCGGCAGCAGATCGACCAGCAGCTCGATCAGCGCGCCGGGATTGCGGCTGATGTGGCCGCCGTCGGGCAGGATCTGCCGCTCGAGCTCCTCGCACAGCCGCTTGATCGCGACGCGGATGTGGCCGCTGCTGGCCCGGCCATGCACAGCGCCGCGTAGGTGAGCGCGATCGCGACCTGGAAGCGCGGCACGCCGTCGCGCGCTTCGCCCACGGTATGGCGCAGATGGCGCACCTGCCGCGTCAGGCTGCGCAGGAAGCGGCGATAGAACCGCACGTCGGATTCGTCGAGCACCAGCGGCGACTGGCTGAGCCAGGAGATGACGCGCCGCGCCACCACGTCGGGCCGCCAGGCGATGGCGTCCTGCGAGCTGTTGAGCGCGATCCATTCGTCGACCAGCGCGCGCGCATTGGCGCGGGTGATGCCGGATTCGGCGGCGCGCAGGTGCCGCAGCCAGCCGAAGCCGTGCAGCGCGACCGCCCATTCCTCGGACGGCGGCGCGATCTCGAACGGCGAGCGGGCGTCGCAGATCACGACCTTGCCGGCAAAGACGAAGCGGCCGGAGTAGATTTCGCTCGCGCGGGTCGCGTCGGCGGTGCGCAGATCCTGCGGCGCGATGACCAGCCGGTCGGCCTTGCCGGAACGAAAACGGCCATGCACCAGGGGATGGGCGACGAGACGGCCGGCAAACCGGCGCAGCCGCGCCGCGCGCCACGAACACGGACAGCTTGGTTCGGTCCGCGACCGAAACGCGCGACATCGACCCGTTTGCTCCCGTGCTGCGGGCGTCCCGCTCCCGCGGCCGGAACATAGCGAAGGGTGGGGGCCGGGCCAACTGCGGTAAGTGCTTCAAATCCTTTGCAGTCGGGCCGCGTAGAAGCCGTCGAGCCCGCCCATTCGCGAATCGGGGTCGCCCAGATGGCAGGGCAGCGTGCGCAGGTCGCCGTCGGGGGTGAGCAGCTCGCCCAGGCCGTCGACCTCGCCGGCCGCAACCGGCAGGCGGCGCACGCGCGGGTCGCCGGCGAGCGAGTGCGCGCACCATGTCGGCTCCTTCCTCCGGCTCGAGCGAGCAGGTGCAATAGACCAGCACGCCGCCCGGCTTGATGAGCTCGACCGCACGCGCGAGCAGGCGGCGCTGCAGCGCCGCCAGCGTCGCGATGTCGGATTCGCGCTTGAGCCAGGGCATGTCGGGATGGCGGCGGATGGTGCCGGTCGACGAGCACGGCGCGTCGAGCAGCACCGCGTCGAACGGTCCGGCCTGCCACTCGGCCGCGTCGGCGGCGACGGTTTCGGCCGCCAGCTGCAGGCGGGCGAGATTCTGCCGCAGCCGTTCGAGGCGCTTGGGCGCGCGGTCGACCGCGGTCACGCGGGCGCCGGCGGCGGCAAGCTGCGCGGTCTTGCCGCCGGGCGCGGCGCACAGATCGGCGACGCTCAAGCCGCGCACGTCGCCGAGCAGCCGCGCCGGCAGCGCGGCGGCGGCGTCCTGCACCCACCACGCGCCTTCGTCGTAGCCGGCGAGCGCCGAGACCGGGCCGTGCACGATCGCGCGCACCGTTCCGGTCGGCAGCACGCGCCCGCCGAGCGCTTGCGCCCACTGCTCGGGCTCGCTCTTGACCGTCAGGTCGAGCGCCGGCTCCCGGCCGTTGGCGTCCGCGATGGCGCGGGCCGTGGCTTCGCCGTAGCTCGCAGTCCAGCGCGTCATCAGCCAGCCGGGCGTGTCGAGCATCGCCGTATCGGCTGCGGCCAGGCGCTGCGCGCCCTCGCGCGCGACCCGGCGGAGCACCGCGTTGACCAGTCCGGCATAGCGCGCCGCACGCCGGTCGGCCTGCGCCAGCCGCACCGCGAGATCGACCGCGGCGTGGTCGGGCACTTCGAGCCAGAGGATCTGCGCGGCGCCGATCAGCAGGGCGGTCTCGACCCGCGGCGCATCGGCCGGCAGCCCGCGTTCGAGCAGCAGCCCGAGCAGATGGCGCAGCGTCCCGAGCCGGCGCAGCACCGACGCGACGAGGCGGCGGACCAGCGCGCGGTCGCGCTCGGCGAGCGTCGCAAGGCCGCACGGCGCGGTCGTCGAGCTGCTCGTCGAGCGTACGGCGCCGGCGCAGCACGCCTTCGAGAATGTCGGCCGCGATCCGCCGCGCGGTCGAGGCCGGGCGATTCAGCGGCAATAGGGGAGCGCGAGGCCATGCGCGTGATGTGGCATGAATCGGCCGCACGGACGAGGCCGGCCACGTCGCGGCGCGTGCCTCTCCGTGGCCGGGGTTGCGTCGCGACCGCGCGCCGCAAGCGTCCCGGCTCTCGCGCGAAATGTCGGGTGACGGTGCGTGCAAGGGCCTGCGTGACCGCGGCGCGGGCCGGCTTGACAGCCGTCGGGATCGCGCCTTGATCGCGGCATGTCCGACCATCCCGCCGACCAATCCGCCAAGGCCGCCGCCGAACCGGTGGCAGGACCGGCTGCCGGCGCGGCGAAAAAGCCGCTTGCGCCCGCGGCCGAGCGCGCGCTGGCCGAGGCGGCGGCCCGGCGCGCCGAGCGCGATCGCGTGCAGGCCGGGCGGCCCCCGGAAATCCAGGGTCGCGGCGGGCTCGAGCCGACGCGCTATGGCGATTGGGAGGTCAAGGGCGCCGCCTCGGACTTCTGATTGCGCGATTTTGCAAAATATGCACTTTATAGTTGGGCCCTGCCCCCGCTAAAGTTCTTGCACGTCTAGGACCGAATCAACTAGATAGGAACTCTATATCATGTTATCTGATAATGGTCTTATCGCCTCACAGCCTGCTCCACCCGGCCTGCGGCGGCGCCGCCATCGTCGCCGCGGCGGTGTTCGCGCTCGGCATCGGCGTGGGCGCGCTGACCGGCCCGGATCTCACCGGCCGCGAGGCGGCGGCCGGCACCGCGCAATCGGCGCCGCCGATTGCCGATCCGGGCGATCGTCCGCGCGCCGCGCATGCGGCGCAGGTTCTGCGCGTGGTCGACGGCGATACGTTCGAGGCGCGGGTCAGCGTCTGGCCGGGAATCGAGATCGCCACCAAGGTGCGGCTGCGCGGGATCGACGCGCCCGAACTGCGCGCGCGCTGCGCCGAGGAGCACGCCAAGGCGCAGGCCGCGCGCGATGCGCTCGCTGCGCTGCTCGCCGAGGGTGCGGTGGGGATTTCGCGCGTGACGCTCGACAAGTACGGCGGCCGGGTGCTGGCCGATGCGTCCACGCGCCAGACCGCAGACGTCTCCGCCGCGCTGCTGCGCGCGGGCTACGTGCGCAGCTATCAGGGCGGACGGCGCGAAAGCTGGTGCTGAAGCGGCCGTTATCCGGCGCGAGCCGCTGGCAGCTCTGCGAGCCTCAGTTATGGTAACGACGACGGACGTCCCGAAGCCGACGCGGTTGTACAGGTCGAGCACGTCGGCGTTGTACATGCGGATGCAGCCGTAGGACACGAAGCCGCCGATCGAGCCCGGGTTGTTGGTGCCGTGGATGGCATACTGGCCGCCGAACAGCGTGAGCGCGGCCGCGCCCATCGGATTGCGCGGCGAGCCGCCCGGGATCAGGTTCGGAATGCGGGGATGGTCGCGCTTGACCTCGGCGGGCGGCGACCAGGCCGGGCGCAGGTGCTTGCCGTCGATGATGGTGGTGCCGGTCCACTGCTTGCCGGCGCGGCCGACGCCGACCGGATAGCGCATGGCCTTGCCGTTGCCGAGCACGTAATAGAGCCGGCGCTCGCCGGTCTTCACCACGATGGTGCCGGACGAATATTTGCCGGAGAACCCGACCATCTCGCGGGCCTGCGCGGACTGCGGCGTCGCCGAGGCTGCTGCAAGCACAAGCGCAGCCGCGGAGGCTGCGAGCCAGCGTGAGAATTGCATGATTGAACCCGTCCGTTCCCCGAAGTCCCCGATCGCGCGCGTTCGGCCTCTCGTCGCCCCCGGCCGAACGCGGGATCGCGCTAACCTTAATGCGCGATCGCGCGCACTGTCAGCCAAAACCTGAAAATACGGTTTCCCAATCGTTAAGAATTCGCCCGACTGTGCCGCCCGGGTCACAGCGCCGGTGCACATCGTCGTCTATAGGTTTACCGACCCCGACCGGTGCACGCCGACAGCGTGGGTGCCTGCGACAGCGGCCCGCGGCCTCTTAAGCGTGAGGGTTGCCTGACAATCTGGGCGGCCAAAAAAACTTGTCCGTTGCGAAGGGGGTCTTGAAATTGGGTTTGCCCCAGTAGCGTTCATGCGCAAACCGTGGCACGCGGGCCATGTCCACGCCCTTCGCCGCAAGACGTGCGTAGAAATCGTTATATTGGAAATTCTGCTGGTCGTTGTGCCCATTCTTGATGCCGCGATCGACCTCGATATGTGGCACGATAACTAGCATTCGCCCCACTTCCTTGCAGGCCGCGACATATAGGTCGCATAGCGCCGCATACTGTTTGGTTGTCGGCTCGCCGTCTTCCTCGTAGTCGACCTCGACGTGAATCATCTTGCCCTTAAGCGGGAAGGCGGGCTTGCTTCCATGCAGCGGTGTTGCCGAAGTCTCCGATTTGGTCGCAAAGACGTCCTTCTGGGTGAACGGCCACAATTGCACGATCTCGCCTGACTTAAGAATATATTGGTGCGCCTTGCCTTTCTTCCCGCCGAAACTGTCGTTGATCTTCTTTTTGGTCAGAACGCCGGAGACGGTTTGATGAATGACAAAATGAGTCCGCCCATCGCAACTTCCGTCCGGCTTATTGCAGGCGTTCGCGACCGAGGCCAATGGATCGGGCATGGTGTCCTCTCCCTACTCACGGAGTGCCGTCGTAGGTAGGGAAGGCTATCAGCCGCTAGATGGCGATGCAACCTGAGAGGGAATTGCTCAGGAGTACCTCACGCGCTCTTCCGGTTCTGCCGGTTGTTGACGAGGTCGTCGACCACGGCGGGGTCGGCGAGCGTCGAGGTGTCGCCGAGCGCGCCGTACTCGTCCTCGGCGATCTTGCGCAGGATACGGCGCATGATCTTGCCCGAGCGGGTCTTGGGCAGTCCGGGCGCGAACTGGATGAGGTCGGGCGAGGCGATCGGGCCGATCTCCTTGCGCACCCATTGCACCAGTTCCTTGCGCAGGTCTTCGCTCGGATGCTCGCCCGCCATCAGCGTCACATAGGCGTAGATGCCCTGGCCCTTGATGTCGTGCGGATAGCCGACCACGGCGGCTTCCGACACCTTGGCGTGCGCCACCAGCGCGCTCTCGACCTCGGCGGTGCCGAGCCGATGGCCGGCGACGTTGATCACGTCGTCGACCCGGCCGGTGATCCAGTAGTAGCCGTCCGCGTCGCGCCGGCAGCCGTCGCCGGTGAAGTACTTGCCCGGATAGGTCTTGAAATAGGTGTCGACGAACCGCTGGTGATCGCCGAACACGGTGCGCATCTGTCCCGGCCAGGACTCCGCGATGCAGAGATTGCCGCTGGCGGCGCCCTCGATCACCTTGCCCTCGGCATCGACGATCTGCGGGACGACGCCGAAGAATGGCCTGGTCGCCGAGCCCGGCTTCTGCGCGATGGCGCCGGGTAGCGGCGTGATGAGGATGCCGCCGGTCTCGGTCTGCCACCAGGTGTCGACGATCGGGCAGCGGCCGTCGCCGACCACGCGGTGGTACCACTCCCAGGCTTCCGGATTGATCGGCTCGCCCACGGTGCCAAGGAGCTTGAGCGAAGCGCGCGAGGTCTTCTTCACCGGGCCGTCGCCGGCCTGCATCAGCGCGCGGATCGCGGTCGGCGCGGTGTAGAAGGTGTTGACCTTGTGCTTGTCGATCACTTCCCAGAACCGCGACATCGACGGATAGTTGGGCACACCCTCGAACATCAGCGTGGTGGCGCCGTTCGAGAGCGGGCCGTAGACGATGTAGCTGTGCCCGGTCACCCAGCCGACGTCGGCGGTGCACCAGTAGATGTCGCCGTCGTGATAGTCGAACACGTACTGGTGCGTGATCGAGGTGTAGACCAGATAGCCGCCGGTGGTGTGCAGCACGCCCTTGGGCTTCCCGGTCGAGCCCGACGTATAGAGAATGAACAGCGGGTCTTCCGCGCTCATGTGCTCGCACGGGCATTCGCTCGTCACCACCTCGGCCGCCAGGTGGTAATAGACGTCGCGCACCGGATCCATGTCGATCTTGCCGCCAGTGTGGCGCACCACGATCACGTGGTCGACGCCGCCGGCCTTGGCGATGGCGGCATCGGTGTTGGCCTTGAGCGGCACCTTGCGGCCGCCGCGCACGCCCTCGTCGGCGGTGATGACGACCTTGGACTGGCAGTCCTCGATCCGGTTGGCGAGCGAGTCGGGCGAGAAGCCGCCGAACACCACCGAATGCACCGCCCCGATGCGTGCGCAGGCGAGCATGGCGTAGGCCGCCTCCGGGATCATCGGCAGATAGATGGTGACGCGATCGCCCTTCTCGACGTTGCGGTTGCGCAGGATGTTGGCGAACTTGCACACTTCGTCGTGCAGTTCCTGGTAGGTGACGTGCTTGGAATCCTTGGGATCGTCGCCCTCCCAGATGATCGCCACCTGGTCCGCGCGCTGGGCGAGATGCCGGTCGATGCAGTTGTAGGCGACATTGAGCCTGCCGTCTTCGAACCATTTGATCGAGACGTCGTTCGGATCGTAGGAGCAGTGCTTGATCTTGGTCGGGGCCCGGTACCAGTCGATACGCTTGGCGTGCTCGGCCCAGAAGCCGTTCGGGTCGGCGATCGAGCGCCGGTACATCTCCTGGTACTTGGGCTCGTCGATAAACGCGCGCCGCTTCCACTCGGGCGAAACGTCGTAGATTTTCTCCGCCATCGGTCGTTCCTCCGCGTGCGCGTCGCCGGATTGGCGATTGCGCCGTTCTTTTCCCGTTGGGCGCCATTATGCGACGGCCGCCGGACGAGCGACAAGACTGCGGCCTTGCGACTTTGGTCGCCGGAAAGCCCGTCCCGTGCCGGCCGCGACTTACAATGACGGGCGCCTAGAGCGTTGCCCAGCCGGCGGGCGGCGTCTTGCCCGGATGGATGGCGCCGCAGGTCTTGCACTTGCGCGCGTCGGCGTCGGCATAGAAGGCCTCGTAGAGCGGCGGCAGGTCATGCACCAGGTGGCGGACCTGGACCTCGACGCGATGCACGAGGCTGCCGCATTCGAAGCAATACCAGTTGAAGCCGTCGAGCGCGTTGGGCCGCGCCGCCTCGACCACGAGCCCGATCGAGCCTTCCTGCGGCCGTTGCGGGGAATGCGGCGTGTGCGCCGGCAGCAGGAACACTTCGCCCTCGCGGATCGGTACGTCGTAGAACCTGCCGCCGTCGACCACCTTGAGCACCATGTCGCCCTTGAGCTGGTAGAAGAACTCCTCCACCGGATCGTCGTGGAAGTCGGTGCGCTCGTTCGGCCCGCCCACCACCTGCACGGTCATGTCGCCGTCTTCGAACACCTTCTTGTTGCTCACCGGGGGCTTGAGCAGGTGCTGGTTCTCGCCGATCCATTGCTGGAAGTTGAACGCCCGCAGCCGTCCGGTCGCCATCGCTGTTCTCCCTGGCGCTATTTGATCAGGCCGGTCACCCGGTCGACGATCGGCTTGGGCGTCGCGTAGATTTTCGCAATCAGCGCCGTCAGGTGCGCGCCGTCCTCGGGCTCGAGCTCGAGCTTGGACTTCCGGGTGTCGGCGATGAAATCGGCGTCCGTCATGGTGGCGTCGAAGGCGTCGCGCAGCATCTTCAGGCGCGGCGCCGGCAGATCGGGCGGCGCCACGAACGGGCGTCCGATGCCCTGGCCGGCGTACAGGAATTCGATCGCCTGCTTCTGTTCGTCGGTGCGTGCGAAGTCGAGCACGAACGGGACGTCCTTGAGCTCGGGGTTGGGCTGCGCGCCGCCCTGGAACAGGATGACGACCTTCCCGGTCGCAATCCAGTCGGGACGCCGGATCTTGATGCTGTCGAGGCTCTCGCAGATGCCTTCGACCTCGCCGCGCTCCATCGCCAGGAAGACGTCGGCGGACGACCGAAATCCGCCCACCAGCTTGAATTTCATTCCGAGCAGCTCGCCGAGCGCCTTCGGATAGGAGCGCGTGCCGGTGCCGGGGCCGGTATCGCCCAGGATCAATTGCTTGCTGAACAGATCCTGCGCGGTTTTGACCTGCGCGCTCTGGTAGGCGATGCAGACGTTGGTCTCCTTGGTCGGGGTGCCGATCCAGGACAGCCGCAACGGATCGAAGCGCGCGCCGGTCGCGCCCGACAGCGGCCCGAGCGCGGCGTCGCGCGCGATGATGCCGAGCACCGTGCCGTCCTTGGGCGCGACGTTGAAGATGTAGCTCGCCGCGGCGTAGCTGCCGGCGCCCGGCATGTTCTGCGGAATGACGGAGGGGCTGCCCGGCAGGTGCCTGCCGATGTGGCGGCCAAGCGTGCGCCCCCAGAGGTCGTAGCCGCCGCCGGCGCCGAAGCCGATGATCATCTGCACCGATTTGCCGGCAAGCGTATCAGGCTGCGCCGCCGCCGGCGTCGCGATTGCCGCGATCAGTGCTGCGGCGGTCACGACCGGTATCCAGCCTGGGCGCCTCGAC
Source organism: uncultured Alphaproteobacteria bacterium (assembly GCA_963755305.1). Classification (GTDB taxonomy): domain Bacteria; phylum Pseudomonadota; class Alphaproteobacteria; order Rhizobiales; family Xanthobacteraceae; genus VAZQ01. The sequence goes on from CAVWJL010000006.1 coordinate 173,897, forward strand.
ATGCTGGGCTTTCTCCCGCGACGCCAGGGCGGCGCGTTCATAATCCATGAACCACATTCTATGAAGCGCGCCGGTGCAAGCCTAGTGCCGCCTGCCGGCAAAGCCGGTGGTTATGGGTCCCCGCTTTCGCGGGGACGACAGAGCGAGAGAAGCGAACGCAAGCCTGACGACCGACATGAGTGTTGTTTGCTGACCACACAGTCGCGCATTCGAATCCCGTCGCCTTGATTTCTGCACGAAGTTCTGTCATACGCTCGCGCCCATTGGCCGCGATGCGGCTGGCGATTTTCCGCTGCGCCACTATATCAGCGGGATGATGAGGAACCCGATGCGCCGTCAAGGCCCATATAGCTCCGCGCTCTGCGCCGCCACCGCGCGACCGAACGATCGGTCGGGCGAATGCGGCGTCGTGTGTGCGTGGAGCGGCGGATTCCTATCACAGCAGAAGCAATCCCGGTCGGGATTAAGAATACCGGACTAACCGGCGGCGGGCCAAAACCCTCCGCCTCACAGGCAGGAGGGACCGAAATGGCCCGAAAAAGCTCACTGAAACCAAGGTTTTCGCCACACGTGCCCGCGCGCGCAGGCGGGCTTACGCGGTCTGCGCAAGCCTGGCTGCGTCCGCATTGCGACACGCGTGCATTCGCGTGCTGGCGATGGAGGTGACGCGCCTCGCGTGAGGCGAAGCGCGTGAGAGTTACGGGCATCCGAACTGCTGCGCCGAAACCATGCGTTTCGGCGAACGGGAACGCATGTCCCGGGACATGCGCTCCAGGAAACTACGTTTTGCTGTTTGACATCGTGAACGTCCAGAATTGGCCAGCGGCGCGCGCTCTGCTCGGAGCGTCAGTCCCTGTTGCAAGGTCGCTCTCGAACCCGGAGCGCCGCCGCTGACCATTTGTCAATTTTCATCGCGTGGATTGCCGATCGCGCGCTTGCAGCGCGCGTCATGCCATTTGAATTTCACGCGTCTGATTTTTCGCCGGCTTGGCTGAACCAGGTAGAGCGCCGCCCTCGTAACGCGGAACATGCGTGTTCGACTCACGCAGCCGGCACCATGCGATTGTCTCCCGACCTGCGCGCCGATGTCTTGCGGCCATACGCACTCGATGTCCAGCGATCACGACGCAAGACTCCGCGCGCACGTCATTAGCCCGCATAGCTCAGCCGGTCAGAGCACCCGCCTTGTAAGCGGGAGGTCCCAGGTTCGATCCCGTGGTGCGGGCTCCATTCATTTCTCATGCGTCATCTCTCATGCGTCATCCACATCCCCGGCGACACGGAGGTGATTTGAATCCCGCCTTCGTAGCTCAATCGGTGGAGCAGCCGCCTGGTATGCGGCAGGCCGCGTGTTCGATCCACGCCGAAGGCACCATCTTGCGATAAGCGCCAATAGCCCAAATGGCAGGAGGCAACTCCCTCAGAAGGAGTGCAGTGCAGGTTCGAATCCTGCTTGGCGCACCAATTTTTTCTGCCGGACGATCAGGCGCGCATGCCCGGCCTGCGGCGCTGGCCCATGGTACTAATGCGGGGGACTCCGTATCATCGCAGCAGCACAAGAGCGGCCTGGAGGAAATCTTGCCCGTCATGTCCGGAAAGCGTGCCTTCCTGGAGCTGCTCAAGCAGGAAGGCGTGGAGGTTCGTGTTCGGCAATCCCGGCACCACCGAGTTGCCGCTGATGGATGCGTTCGCGACCGAGAACGAGCTGCGCTATCTGCTCGGCCTGCAGGAGGCCGCCGTGATGGCGATGGCGGACGGCTATGCGCAGGCCTCCGGCAAGCTCGCGGTGTGTCAACCTCCACGTGGCGCCCGGTCTCGGCAACGCCATGGGCATGCTGTACGACGCGCAGAAGGCCGGCTCGCCGATCCTGGTCACCGCCGGGCAGCACGAGCAGAGCTTCACCGCGACCGAGCCGATCCTGTGGGCCGACCTGCCGACCATCGCGCGGCCGCTGGTGAAATGGTCGTCGGAGGTGCACCGGCTCGCCGACCTGCCGCGCCTCGTGCATCGCGCCGCCAAGACCGCGCTCGCGCCGCCGACCGGCCCGGTGTTCCTCTCGCTGCCGGGCGACATCCTGCGCGCCGACGCCGACATCGACCTGATGGCGCCGACGCGCGTCGCGCCGCGCACGCGCGGCGACCGGCGGCGGTCGAGGCGGCGGCCGACATGCTGGCGCAGCGCGCAAGCGCCCGGTGATCATGGCCGGCGACGCGGTGGCGCAGAGCCGCGCGCATGCCGAGCTGGTCGAGCTGGCCGAGCTTCTCGGCGCGCCGGTCTATGCCGAGTTCGTGCCGAACACGGCGTCGTTTCCGACCTCGCATCCGCTGTTCCGCGGCTCCATGACGCGGCTCGCGCCGCGACGTGCGCAAGGTGCTCGACCAGTACGACGTGCTGTTCTCGGTCGGCGGCGACCTGTTCACGCTGTCGCTGCCGTCCGACGTCGATCCGATGCCGCCGGGGATCACGCTCATCCATCTCGACATCGATCCGTGGGAGCTCGGCAAGAACTATCCGCCCAAGGTCGCGATCCTCGGCGATCCCAAGGCGACGCTGCCCGAGCTGACCGCCGCGGTGCGCGAGCGCATGTCGAGCGGCGCCAAGGGCGCGGCGCGCGAGCGGCTCTCAAGCCGCGACCGCCGCCATCGCCGAGCGAGCGCGAGGCGCTGCGGCCAAGGCGCGCGCGCTCGCCGGCGCGGTGCCGGTGCAGCCGCTCGCGTTGCTCGATGCGATCGGCGAGACGCTGCCGAAGGACGCGGTCGTGATCGAGGAGGCGCTGTCGTCGGCGCCGGGCATCCGCCAGCTCATCCGCAGCGACGATCCGCAGAGCTATTTCGGGCTGCGCGGCGGCGGCATCGGCTGGGGCCTGCCGGCGACGATCGGCGTCAAGCTCGCGCTGCCGGACCGGCCGGTGGTCGGCCTGATCGGCGACGGCAGCGCGCATGTACACCATGCAGGCGCTGTGGACCGCGGCGCGCTATCGCATCGGCGCGATCTTCGTGATCCTCAACAACACGTCCTACCGCATCCTCAAGCAGCGGCTGCACGCCATGCGCGGGCTGGCCGCAGCAGGCCGACAGCTATGTCGGCATGGAGCTCATCGACCCGACGATCGATTTCGTCTCGCTCGCGCGCTCGCTCGGCGTCAAGGCCGAGCGCGCCAAGACCGTGCACGAGGCGACCGATCTCCTCGCGCCAGGCGCTCAAGAACGGCGGCGGCCGATGCTGATCGACGTGGAGCTCGACCGCCACTTCAAGCCGATGTGACATTCGCTGGGGTGATCGCGTCACCATTCCAGCTGTCGTCCCCGCGCAAGCGGGGACCCATATCCAGAGGCCTGTGGTTATGGGTCCCCGCTTGCGCGGGGACGACCACAGGCTTTCGCAACGATCCGCAAGTTGACCGCCCGCGTAGCCCAACGGCAGAGGCGACTGGCTTAAACCCGAGGACAGTGCGGGTTCGAGTCCCGCTGCGGGTACGCGCTGATAGCCCAACCGGCAGAGGCGGCGGATTCAAAACCCGCTCAGTGCAGGTTCGAACTCCTGCTCAGCGCACCAGACTTGAACGCACATCGGGCCGCCACAATCGTTTGCTTGATGCGTCGGAAGGGCCGGGGGGCCGAAACGGAGAAGTTGATGACGACGCCCCTGCGCCCCGCAATCGCCGCGTTAACCATCGTTCTGCTGACGGCGGCGCCCGGTGCCGGTCAGCAGCCGCCGCCCGGCGGCTCCGACCGGCGGTCGTATCCGGTCGAGTGCAGCCTGCCGCTCGTCATGTCGGTGCGGGCCTTCCTGGTGAAGCTCCGCCTCGAGCTGAAACCCGGCGAAGACCAGCGCGCGGCGTTCGACGAGTTCGACACGGCGGTCAACAAGGCGGTCGAGACGGTGGGCGCGCTCTGCCGCAGCGCCGACTTTTCGGCGCCGACCGCGCGCCTGCAGACCGCGCTCGCGCAGATCGCCGAAAGCCTGCGCACGATCGAAGCGCTGCAGCCCGCGGCGGTGAAATTCTACGCCACGCTGTCGGACGCGCAGAAGGCGCAGCTCGGCAGCTTCGATCGCTGGTTCGACCGCGCCTCGTCGCTGTTGAGCGAATGGGCGCTCAATTCCAAGGTCCCCTCGCGCAGCGACGGCAGGCTCGGCGACGATCCGCCGGACCTGAACTCCGACGACCGGCGCGAGCATCGCTGGCGCGACCAGGAAAATCTCGGGCGGCTCTGGCGCGAATAGCGCGCGCTTCCCATATCTGCCGGCCTGAGCGGCATTTCGGCCGGCTAAGCGAGCGCGCCTCCTTAGCTTAGCGGCCGAAAGCTCCGCGCCTACACCGCGGGATCCGGGGTTCGAATCCCTGAGGAGGTACCAATCCTGCCGCGCAGACCGCGTCCCTGGCACTCGCGCTCGTCAAGAGCGCTCGGATCGAAGGACGAGCGACGGCTTCACGGCTGGCCAGATGGAGCAAGTCGGGAAGTGCCTGCTCCATCTCTCCTTTCGCGTCCTTAGCTCAGCAGGTCAGAGCGTCTGCGCGACATGCAGAAGGCCCGCGGTTCGAACCCGTGAGGACGCACCACCTCATGGCCGCGTGGAAGGCGCAGCAGGCTGTTCGTCCTGACGCATCAGATAGGCGGCCAGCCGCAACGCCACCTGGTAGTCGGATTCGCGGGCGCTGCGGCTCTTGAGCGCAATGATCTGGCCCGTATTGGCCGCGCAGATCGCTAGCGCGCGCGAGATATCAACCTTCGCGACTTGCTCCGCCCAATCTGTCCCGTCGAAAGCAGCCGTCAGGTTCCGCCAGCGCTCGGCGCGGTCAGGCTCCTTGATTCGCGGGAACACGATGATGAGCCTGGCGATGCGGTTCTCGGCCGCAACGGCGGCGAGCTCCCATTGCACCCAATGTGTCTTGCCGCCGATGACGATGATCGGATGCGCATTGGCGATATAGCCGCGGACCACCGCCTGCCATTCGGAATCGGCGAGGTAGAGCCGGCTGGCGCCGAGCTGAGGCAGCCGCTCGCCCGGGCGGCCGACGGCGACGAACGGTCCGGCCTGGCTCAACTCCTGACCGATCATCTCTTCGAGCCGCTTGCGCCGGAAGAATAGTCGCGACAGCAGCATGTTCGAGGGAATGCCCGCCACGTCGTCCGAGAATGAGCGCAGCAGCAGCACCGGCGGCTTGTCCTTGAGGATGATCTCGTCGCGGCGGCGCAGGTTGAGGCGCTTGCCGAAACGCCAGATCACGCCTGCCGCGATCAGCACGCCGGCAATCACAACCAGCTTGCCCAGGTCGTCGACGTTGGCGACGAAAGTTCTCCACTCCTGCATAAGCAGGAGCGGCTCGCCGACCACCACGCGCTTGATCAATCCGGCGAGACGGAATGGAGTATCGAACAGCAGGGTGAAGAGGTCGGCCCCTCCAAACAGCAGCGCGCCCACGATCCATACCCGGAATACAGCGAGAAGAACGCCCAGCGCCACCAATGTGCCGACGTGGACCGCGACGCCGGCCGCGCTGACGCGCGGCCATGCGAACTGGGGCATTGCCAGGTTGGCTCCCAGCGATCCAGCCATGCGATGCGTTCGCGGCAGGTCGCGTGCAGGCCGGTGGAGCCACAGCCGTAGCACCAGGATTCCTCTGACGAGGAGCAGCGGAACCAGCGCGAAGAAAGGCACCACACCGAAATAGACGAATCCCTCCGCATATGAGGTATCGGCAATGCTGCGTCCCTCCGGTTGCCCCACGTAGGGCTTCAGCTCGGAAGCGCGGTCCATCGCGACGAAGCAGATTGCCGCCATCAGCAGCATCGCCAGCAGGCTCAGGCTCATGAGCCTGAGTCGCATGCGGCCGCATCCGAAGAGGTAGATGAGCACGGCCGCGAAAGACGCGATCGCCGCCAAGGATATCCATGGCAGCCCGGGCCCGAGCGCGTCGCGCGCAAGACGCATGGTGCCCTCCGATACCGCTATCTCATGCGCGCGCTCGGCCTCGGTGAGGCCTGGCTTCATTTGGGCGATGTAGGCTTGCTCGAATTGGTCCATGTAGCCCAATGCATTGATCGCCAGCAGGGCGATCAGCACGCCGGCGATCATCAGCATCAGTGGAAATTCGACGTGCTGCGTCCACCAAGCCCGTCGCCATAGACGCGCATAGCGCGAAACGTCCAATGCGCGTGGCTCCAACAGCGGCCGCTCCTAAGGGATGGGGCTTTCACGATGCCGCTTCCCGGCGTGCCGATCAATGCATCGCCGGCGATTTCGAGACTGATGATCCAACACCGCGTCACCCTTCCTTAGCTCAGCAGCAGAGCGCTCGCCCGATAAGCGAGAGGCGCCAGGGGCGGCACCTGGAGGAAGGACCAATTCACCCACGCATGCAGGAGATCGTGCCATGCCGACACTGTTCAAACCGGGGCGGCTCGCCGCCGCAGCCAGCATATCGTCTGGACCCGGAGCCTTAAACCCGAATGGAGAGGGAGCGGACTTTTAACCCGTCGGCTTGTGGCTCGAAACCACCCGGGTCCGCCACTACCGAGACCTGGACCAGTTACCGTAGTGGCCGAACGGGGCGGACTCTTAATCCGCTGGCTAGCGCCCACCGCAGGTTCGAATCCTGCCTGGTCCTCCAATTTCGCAGCACCGCGCGTCTGTACCCCAATTGGCAGAGGGAGTGCGTTGAGAGCGCATTCAGTGGCCGTTCGAGTCGGCCCAGACGCACCAATTCTTCGTCTCGCCTCGCCGGCCTTCGCGCCGGCGAGCATGATTGCTCCGTTACGCATCTGGTGAGGCGGCCCGACTGTCTATCGGGCGAGAGGGATTCGATCTCCCTACGGAGCGCCAATTTCGCGATTGATCACCGCGGCGCGCGCTACTTTTCCTTCGCGGTGCCTTCCTTCTTGCTCTTGCGCTTGATGTCCATGCCGTGCGCGCGCTTGTAGGTTTGAATGTCCTTGAACTTGCCCTTCTTGTCGCGAACCGCATAGAGCTTGGTGCCCTTGGAGCTGCGATGCGTCGTGCGCTTGGCCATGTGGTTGCCTCGTTGCTGTCGGTGGACCCACCCGCCCGAACCTTAATGAATGGCACGGCGCGGCAATTGACCGGAATGAGGGGCGGCTGTCGCTAACTCGACAGGGTGTAGCTCAGCCTGGCCAAGAGTGCCTGCCTTGGAAGCAGGAGGCCGTTGGTTCGAATCCAACCACCCTGACCATTCTGCGCGCGATTGCGCGGCTCGGATGCGCCCATAGCTCAATCGGCAGAGCGGACGGCTTATACCCGTCGTGAGCTCTGGACAGGAGCGCGGTTGGAGGTTCGAGTCCTCCTGGGCGTACCAGGCGCTCGCGCGTGCGCGGTCGAATTCTGTCCCGTAGCTCAGCGGACGAGAGCACCGCGCTTCGAACGCGGGGGTCGCGCGTTCAAATCGCGCCGGGACATCCAATTTTACGTCAGTAGGGAAGGTGGCGCGTGGTGGCACGCAACCGGCCTCGAAAGCCGGGCCGACCTCACGGTCGAGGGTTCGAACTCCTTCACCTTCCTCCAATTCGCTGGGTAGGCTGGGCATTGGCGAGCCCAAGGCGCTGTAAACGCCCCGCATCTGCTGCGGTGGTTCAATTCCATCCCTACCCACCAATCTTCGCGGACGTGGCTCAACGGCAGAGTCCCTGGGCGCCACCCAGGGGGTGTGGGTTCGATTCCCGCCGTCCGCACCAATTTTTGACAGCGCCTGGAAAGCTAATCTGGTGAAAGCGCCGCGCCGAAAACGCGGAGAGGTGGGCTCGAAACCTACTCCAGGCACCAGCATCGTCGCATCGCGCCGGGCGCGCGATGGTTCCTCGTTATTGCATCGCGCGGGCGCGATGCCGGGCCGCTAGCTCATTTGGCAGAGCGCTGTGCTTGCACCACGGAGGTGGCGGGCTGCGCGGTCCACCAATTCTCTTTGTTCGACCGATGGGACGATAGCTCAACTGGGAGAGCCCCCGCCTTGCAAGCGGGTGATGCGGGTTCGAGTTCCGCTCGCTCCACCATTTCGCATCGCCGGTCGTGGCGATTGACGTATGGACAGGCCGGCGCCTATCGCCGCTGGTATTGCGGCCGCGGCTGCGAGGTGACGAAGGCGGCGACGTCCCATGCCTCCTGCTCGTTCAGGACCGGCACGCGATAGGCGGCGCCGACCGGCATGTTGGCGTGGATGAACGCCGCCGCGGCATCGAGCTTCGCCATCCCGGCGGCGGAGTTGAACGAGTTGTCGCCCCACAGCGGCGGGATGTTGTAGCCGACGGCGGGCGACAGCGCGAGCTCGCCTTCGCCCTGCGCCTTGTGGCAGCCGGCGCAATGCTTGACGTAGACGGCTTCTCCGCGCGCGCGATCGGGCGCGCTCGCCGCCGGCCGCAGTGGCTTGAGCCCCATGCCGGCGACGCGCACGCCCTGCGGCGACTTGGTGCCGACGAACCGGATATAGGCGATCAGCGCCTCGATCTCGCGGCCGTTCTCCGGCATCGGCGAGCCGTTCATGCTGCGCGTCATGCAGCCGTTGATGCGTTCGTTGAGCGTGAGCACCCGGTCGTCGGCCATCATCGGATAGGACGCGAAGGTCGAGACCAGCGGCGCCGCGAACGGCTTGAGCCCGCTGTTGATGTGGCAGTGCGTGCAGGCGAGGTCGTTGCCGGCGTAGCGCTTGGCCGGGTCGGTCGCGCTCTTGCCGATGTGGCGCGGCGTATCGGCGAGGAGCTGCCAGCCGTAGCGGATGAGGTCGCTCTCCGGCCCCGGCGGCAGCTTGGTCAGGTCGTGACCGGCATACCAGTTTACCGGCCAGCCCCACGTGACGTAGCCCACGCCCAGCCCGCCTGCGGCCGCCAGCACGAGCGCGATGGTCGCGAACAAGCGCCGCCACTTCAGTTTGGTCATCGACTATCTCGCCCTGATGCCGCGTCCCGGCATCAGTAGCATTCCTGGATGGCGGAAATGGTAAACGCGCCTGACTGTTAATCAGGTGCCGCAAGGCCTGCAGGTTCGAGCCCTGCTCCAGGAGCCAACGCGCTTGCGCCGCGCCGAATGGCGGCGCCATCAACACGCTGCTGTCGTCTAGCGGTCCAAGATACCAGGCCCTCAACCCGGTGATCGCGGGTTCGAATCCCGCCAGCAGCGCCAATATTCCACCCATAGCTCAGCGGAGCAGAGCGTCGGCGTGCGAAGCCGAAGGCCGCAGGTTCAATTCCTGCTGGGTGGTCCATTCACAAACGGTGATGCATGCGAAGTCGCCCCCGAGCGCGCCGAGAATGGCCGGCGTAAGGCCGGCGATTGCCCGGTGTAATGCCGGTCCGTGCCCGTATTCAGCGGCCGTAGGGGCCGACCGGCGCGCCCGACGCGTCGTATCCGCCCGAGCTGTAGGCGTTCGACGGCGCCGGCGCGACGGCGAGGACGGTGAACACGAGCGCCAGCGCGAGCGCGATCTTGGTCAACATGGTTGTTCTCCTTCGTTTGTTCGCTACTCATCGCAGTAGCTGCATCTCAAGTAGGGTTTGGAACCGGCCAACGGAAATATCGATCCGGCATCGAATCGATAGCCGGACGGCATTGCGTTGCGCCGGCTCCGCGGAAAAGTTTGCTGCTTCTCCAGGATCGTCTAACGGCAGGATGCGATGCTCTGAACGTCGCGATGCAGGTTCGAATCCTGCTCCTGGATCCAGATCACGTTGCGGTGACCGGAACGGCAACGGCCGCGCCTGCAAAGCGCGTACATGCGGGTTCGAGTTCCGCCCGCAACTCCATGTCCGACCATGCCCTCGTAGCTCAATGGACAGAGCGCCGAGCTTCTACCTCGGGTCCGTGCGGGTTCGAGTCCTGCCGAGGGCTCCATGCTTGTTCATCCTGACGTCCACGTAGCTCAATGGAAGAGAGCAGGGGTCTCCGACGCCCCAGGTTGCGCGTTCGAATCGCGCCGTGGACTCCAGTCCGAATACGGAGAGTTGGCCGAGCGGCAAGGCACCGCACTGCTAACGCGGCGAGACCTTCGGGTCGGGCAGGTTCGACTCCTGCACTCTCCGCCAATGTCACGCGCGGGCGTAGCTCAACGGCAGAGCCGCTGGCTTCCACCCAGACGATGCGGGTTCGACTCCCGCTGCCCGCTCCATGCTGCCTTCGTCTACTGGCTAGGATTCCGGCCTTTCAAGCCGGCGGAACGGGATCGATACCCGTAGGCAGCGCCAATTCGATGGTCCGACGCGAGACCGGCCTCGTCCCCCGTCGTCTAACGGCAGGACACTGCACTTTGAATGCGGGAATTGTGGTTCGAATCCATGCGGGGGAGCCAGCCGAATTTCGCTCGCTGCGAAACTTGCCTTGCAGTGCCGGCGTAGCTCAGCGGCCAGAGCGGCGCTCTCATACGGCGAAGGTCGGTTGTTCAAATCAACCCGCCGGCACCAGCAATATCCCTGCGGTAGTTCAGTGGTCAGAACGCCTGATTGTGGCTCAGGTGGCCGACGGTTCGACTCCGTCCCCAGGGACCATTGCCCGACTGCCGGTCCGCGCCAGGCGTTCTCGCGAACCCTGCCGACGGGCTGCCGAGGCTGACGGATGGTCGGTTGACGGGCGCCGCCCGGCAGGCGCCGGCCGACGAGCACCTGGTGCCGGCGAGTGCCAGGCGATCCTTCCCTACGGGGGTGTAGCTCAGCGGTAGAGCGGCGGTCTCCAAAGCCGCGCCTGCGCGGGTTCGATTTCCTGCCTCCCCCGCCAAAAAAATCTGGACGTTCACGATCCGGACCTATGCAGCCGGCCGGGGGCTCCCCTGACGCTTTCGGAAATGGGCCCGCTCGAACCTTTTGCGCCGTCGGGCGACTAACAGTCTGAGCCCAAATCCGGCCCAGTACGGGCCGATTCGCGCCACAATGAATAAAGGGGAGCGATCGTGCAGGTGCGTCAGCGGCCCATGACGGGCCATCCACTGCTATCCGGCGACCACATCTTCGCGACGGCGGCCATGGCGGCCGGCGTCGGTATCATCTTGCTGACGGGCACGGTCACGCCCGCCAGCGGGCGTCCGTTCGAGCTCCTCTCGAACATGCAGCCCCAGCCCGAGGTCCGCCGCCATGTCGCGCGCCCGGCGCGGAGCAAGCCGGTCGTGCGCCGGGGCAAGGAGAAGTCCGACAAGCCGGACGTCGACTTGCTCGCCAAGGCGAAAGAGCCGTTCAACGTCATCATCTCGACCAACAGGCAGCAGCTGACGCTCTATTCCGGCGAGACGCCGATCGCGCATTCGCGCGTGTCGACCGGCACCGCCAGCCATCCGACCCCGCACGGCATCTTCAGCGTCATCCAGAAGAATCGCTGGCACCGTTCCAACATCTACGACAACGCCCCGATGTACTACATGCAGCGGATCACCTGGTCCGGCGTGGCGATGCATCAGGGCGTGGTCCCCAACCATCCGGCTTCGCACGGCTGCATCCGCCTGCCGGAGGCGTTTGCGAAAAAGATGTGGGGCCTGACCAAGCTGGGCGCGCGCGTCATCGTTTCGCGCGGCGACGTGGCGCCGGTCGCGATCGCGCATCCGGGCCTGTTCAAGTATGTGCCCAAGCGCGAGCCCGAAATTCCGGATCAGCGCGAGATGGCGGGATCGAGCCTGCCCGCCACCGACGGCGTGAAGGCGGCCTACAACCAGGCGGCCGATGTGCCTCCGGTCGATGGCAAGGCCGGTGCGGCGCCGACCGCGACCGACATGCCCAAGCCCGCCGATCCGGCCTTCGACGCCGCCGCCAAGGTCAAGCCGCTCAAGCCCGGCCCGATCTCGGTGTTCATCAGCCGCAAGGAAGGCAAGATCTTCGTGCGCAAGGGCTTCGAGCCGGTGTTCGATGCGCCGGTCGCGATCGAACGGCCCGACCAGCCGCTCGGCACCCATGTCTACACCGCGCTCGCGTTCAAGGACGACAACGCGACCCTGCGCTGGATGGTCGTAACGGTGCCGACCAATCTCGCCCCGCCGGCCAAGAAGGCCGCGAAGGGCAAGAAGGCCGCCGCTCCGGCGCCGGTGATCGCGACCGAGACCGCCGCCGGCGCGCTCGACCGCATCACCATCCCGCAGGACACCCTCGATCGCATCAGCGAATTGATGTCGCCCGGCGCCTCGCTCGTCGTCTCCGACAAGGGGCTCGGCCCCGAGACCGGCAAGGGCACCGACTTCATCGTGCTGACGCGCTGATCGTCCTGCACCTGCTTCATGCGTTGCGTCATGCCCGGCCTCGCGCCGGGCATCGGCGTTTTAGAGCCACGAATGATTGAGCGCAATTCCTGCGTTCGCCGCGGCCGGGCTAAGGCTGCTTGGTCAGCTCCGTGCAGGACGCGATGCGCGCGGCCGGCGACTGCTTGAGATAGCACAGCTCCATCCGGTTCGGCGCGAGCATCGTGGCGAAGTTGTAGCCGTCGTCGTCCACCATGTAGATCGCTCCGCTGCGCGACATGACGGCGATCACCTTCTCGCTGCGGCGCGCCGACGAAAACGTGCCGGAAAAGCGGCGGCCATCCTGCTTGTCGATGGTCAGCGTGAACGCGACGCTGTTCAATCGCGGCACAGCCGATCGAGGCGCCGCATGGTGCGGGTTGCTGCCGCCCAGAATGATGGTTTCGCTATCGCCCTTCCAGGTGCCGCGCAGGTCGGGTATCGCGGACTCCGCCCCGGCGGCGGTGGCGGCGCTCAGCGCCGCGAGCGTGACGATGCAGGCTAGCTTCGACATGACGTTCCTCCTGTCGCGGGTTGCTTTCCGATTCGCGATGCGGCGTCGATCCTGCCGGGTGCGGGTCCGGACCGGGAAACGTGCGTCGTTCTAGCTTAAGCAATCGTTGCCGGACCGAACCGACTTGTTGCCGGCGTCACGATCGACCGTCTCCAAATTCAATCTAGCCCGTTCCGCGTGCCAACGCCGCCAGTCCGTCCGCCGACGAGACCGGCGGCGTCCAGCCGAGCTGCGCGAGCGCGGCGGGGTCGGCCACCAGCGAGCCGGTGACGCGCTGATAGGTTTCCATTCGTCCGCTCGCACGCAACGCCGCTTCCAGCAAGCGCGGCGGCAGCGGGATGAGCCCGCTCCGGCGCCCGAGCCCGCTCCGCATCGCGGCGATCATCTGCGGGATGGTCAAGGGCTCGCGATCCGCAACGATCAGCGGGCGGCGCAGCGGCGAAGGCGCCGCCAGCACGGTGTCGACGGCGGCCACCAGGTTGTCGAGCGAGAGCAGCGAGCGGCGCGCGGTGAGCGTGCCGAGCGGCAGCGGCCAGGGCGAACGCGCGAGCCGCAGCAGCTCGGCCATGTTGCCCTTCACGCCCGGGCCATAGACCAGCACGAGCCGCAACGCCACCCAGTCGAGGTCGAGCTCCGCGAGCGCCTGCTCGGCCGCGAGCTTGGAGCGGCCGTAGGCGTCGGTCGGATGGGGCTGCTGCGCCTCGGTCAGCGTGTGCTCGGCGCTCGGACCGCTCTGCGCGCGGATCGACGACAGGAAGACAAAGCGCTTGGCACCGGCGCGCTGCGCCGCCCGCGCGAGGCCGATGGTCGCATCGGTGTTGAGCATGCGGTAGTCGTCTTCCGGCAATCCCGACATGGCGTGCGCCAGACCGGCGGAATGAATGACCGCATCGGCGTCGGCGAGCGCGGCGGCCATGTTCTGCGGCCGTGCGATGTCGCCGATGATGGCGCTGGCGGTCTCGATCGGCACGCTGCTGGGACGGCGCAGCAGCACGCGCAGCCGGTAGCCGCGCTTGGGCAGCTCGCGCAGCAGATATTGCCCGATGAAGCCGGTGGCGCCGGTGAGCGCGACAAGGGGCCTGGTTAGCGCACTGGAGTGACTCACAGCCGTATCATACGTCGATCGGGGTCCTCGCAAAAAGCTCGGTATAGAGCGGGGCAGCCGGGGCGTTTCCGCCGATATGCGCGATCGAATGGCCGGAATGCCGCGCGGGCGCCAGGTGAAATCCGCCGCAACAGCGATGCGCCGTGCACGAATCCTACCACAAATAGCCTCTTACATAATTACCCGTATTACGTGTATACTTGTTCGCATCATAAGCCGGCGGAGGAGAGCAATGCACGCAACCACGCGAGGCGTGATCCGTCACGGAACGATCTGGGGGGCGGTCGGCGCCGCCTTCGCAGCCAGTCTCTCGGCCCTGGCGCAGCCCCCGCTCCCGCCGCCCGATCCGAACCAGCGGCAAGTTTACCTGGTGCACAAGGAAGGGACCGACTGCACCAACAGCGACGTGCCCAACGTCAACTCGCCGCTGGTCGTCGGCAACATCTGGGTCACCCGCCGGCAAGACGGCAATACCAGCGTGACGATCGCGGTCACCGCCACGCCGGGTACGACCTACCAATTCTTTGCGCCAGCTCGGGCGACATCAGGACCGACGACGAGGGCGTGGCCAACGTGTCCTTCGCCTTCCCGACCACCCTGGTCGGCGCGGTCTACGCCTTCGACATGTCTCCAGGCGGCGCGCCGGCGGGAAGCAAGCTCCAGAGCGCACAGGTCTCGTTTCGGTAATCGAACGTGATTGCAATGGCCGCTGGCACCGATGGCTCCGTCGTCATTGCCGGGCCCGACCCGGCGATCCATCGCGCTACAGGCAATTGCCTGGTTGCGACGGATGGGCGGGCCGCGCCCGCGCAGGGCGAGCGGCGGAACGCCCACGCCGGCGGCGGTCGGCACTCTCACCCCGGAGAACATCATGCGTAGCATTTCGTTGTCGCTCGGCTTCGCCGCCGCCTCGTTCGCCGTTGTGCTCGCGGCCGTGCCCGCGCAGGCGACGACGCCAATCCTTGCAGCCGCACCGCGCCGTGCAAGACCTTCGCCGACGCCATTTCCAAGACCGCGCTCAACGGCGAGATCAACTGCCTCGATCCCGCCGGCTTCGGCGCCGTGACCATCACCAAGTCGATCACCATCGATTGCCACGAGGTGTTCGCCTCGATCCTCAACAGCGGCACCAACGGCGTGAACATCCCCTTCGACAGCTTCAACGGCGCCGACGCGCGCAAGACCGTGCGTCTGCGAAACATCAATTTCAACGGCGTCAATACCGGCGTGAACGGCGTCAGGATCACCGGCGGTGCGGTCATTACCGCCGGCGTGGTCATCATCGAGGATTGTCTGATCGACGGCAATTTCGCCGGCGCCGCCCGCGGCATATCCGAAGAACGCACCGGCGGCGGCGAGCTCTATGTCTCCAACACCACGGTCCGCAATACCGGCCAGTCCGGCATCGTGATCTCTCCGATCGGCGGGGTGGCGGGG
The DNA here is from genome assembly GCA_963755305.1 of uncultured Alphaproteobacteria bacterium. Taxonomy (GTDB): domain Bacteria; phylum Pseudomonadota; class Alphaproteobacteria; order Rhizobiales; family Xanthobacteraceae; genus VAZQ01. The sequence goes on from CAVWJL010000006.1 coordinate 189,147, forward strand.
CAGCGGATCGACGCCGCGTTCGACAGCGTGCGGGTGCAGAACTCGAGCTTCGGCATTATCATCGGCAACAATGCCAAGGTCATGATCAACCGCTCGGTCGTCTCGGGCAACAGCCAGGCCGGTATCTTCGTCGGCGCCAGCGGCACAGTGTCGGCGGAAGCGAATGTCAGCAACAGCGTCGTGAGCAACAACGTCACTGGCTTCCAGAACGGCGGTGGAACGGTGACCATCCGGCTCGCCAACAACGACGTCACCTTCAATGGGACGGCGTTTACCGGAGCACCTTCAATGGGACGGCGTTTACCGGAGCCACCTTTACGTTCGGCAACAACCGCATCCAGGGCAACACCGCGACCGGCACCGCCCCGACCCCGGTTGGCTTGCAGTAGTACGGACCAAGGCAACGTCTTCTGACGGCGACCGCGGGCGAATTGGTGGAGCCAAGGGGAGTCGAACCCCTGACCTCTTGAATGCCATTCAAGCGCTCTCCCAACTGAGCTATGGCCCCACAGGGGACACGGGGGTTGGGCCGCCCGCGTCCGTAACGACAGCTATTTAGCCCGATCAGGCCGTTGTGACCAGGATCGGTCTCAAGCTTCCTCGTCGTCCTCGACATCGCCGATGATGTCGGTGACGTCCTCGTCGCCTTCCTCCTGCTCCTCGATGAAGGCGGCATCGTCGATCGGCTCGTCGAGCTCGATCTCCTCCTCCGCGCCCTCGGCCGGCTCGCCCTCCGGGGTCTTCTTGCCTTGGGCCTCGGCGTCGGCGTCTTCCAGCGATACGAACTCGGCCTCCGGCGTCTCCGGCACCACCACCTCTTCCTCGGGCGCGGGCGCGGCCGCGCGGGCCGCGGCGGCGGCATCGGGGCGCGAGCGCGAGGGAGCGACCGCGGCAATGGGCACGACATGACCGGTATAGGGCGAGATCACCGGGTCCTTGTTGAGGTCGTAGAACTTACGCCCTGTTTCAGGACAGACGCGCTTGGTGCCGAGCTCGGGTTTTGCCACGGTCCGGGTTCCTTGGAATGGGCGGAAAATTGCGGTGCCTCACTTGGCGAGTCGCCGTGCTAGTGTCAATACCGTTGCAACCGGGTTTTTTCGGCAAAATCCCCGATTCCAGCCACGATGTTTGCGGCCCATGCCGGCGGGCCGTCCGGTGCCCGGAGGTCTCCCCGTGGAGCATGCCGCCCTGTTTCCGCTCACCGCGCGCCGCTCGGGCGCGCTCAAGGGGCGCGTGCGCGTGCCGGGCGACAAGTCGATCTCGCTGCGCGCCCTCATCTTCGCCGGGCTGGCGGTAGGCGAGACCCGGATCGGCGGGCTGCTCGAGGGCGAGGACGCGTTCGACACCGCCAAGGCGGTGCAGGCCCTGGGCGCCGCGGTCGAGCGGACCTCGCAGGGGGTGTGGCGGGTGTCCGGGGTGGGCGTCGGGGGTTATGCGCAGCCCGCCCAGCCGCTGGATTTCGGCAATTCCGGCACCGGCTGCCGCCTGATGATGGGCGCGGTGGCGGGCTGCCCGATCACCGCGGTGTTCGACGGGGATGCCAGCCTGCGCCAGCGGCCGATGCGCAGGATATTGGACCCACTGGAGAAAATGGGTGCGCGCACGCTCGAAATTGCCGACGGGGGGCGTCTGCCGGCCAAGCTCGAGGGCGCGCGCGATCCGATCCCGATCGAGTACGAGGCGCCGGTTCCTTCCGCCCAGCTCAAGTCGGCGGTGCTGCTGGCGGGCCTCGCGGCGCCCGGCGCCACGACGGTGGTCGAGAAGGAGGCCACCCGCGACCATACCGAAAAGCTGCTCAGGCATTTCGGCGCCGACGTCGGCGTCACGCCGTACGGCACCCACGGCCGCCGCATCGTGCTGCGGGGCCAGCCCGAATTGACACCGGCGCCAGTGGTGGTGCCGGCCGATCCGTCCTCGGCGGCTTTTCCGTTGGTCGCCGCGCTGATCACGCCGGGCTCCGAGGTGATCCTCGATGGGGTCATGATCAATCCGCTGCGCGCCGGCCTGCTCACGACCTTGCGCGAGATGGGCGCGGACATCGAATTGCTGGAGAGCCGGAACGAAGGCGGCGAGGATGTCGCCGACCTGCGGGTGCGGGCTTGCACGCTCAGGGGCGTCGATGTGCCGGCCGAGCGCGCGCCGACCATGATCGACGAATACCCGATCCTGGCGGTGGCGGCGGCCTTCGCCGAAGGCACCACGCGCATGTGCGGCCTGAAGGAGCTGCGCGTCAAGGAATCCGACCGGCTGGCGGCCACCGCCGACATGCTGCGCGGCAACGGCGTCGAGGTCGAGATCGTGGGCGACGACCTGATCGTGCACGGCCGCGGCCGGGCGGCCGGCGGCGGCCTGGTCGCGACCCATATGGACCACCGCATCGCCATGTCGGCGCTGGTGCTGGGCGGCGCGAGCGAGCGGCCGGTGGGGGTGGACGACGCCGCGTTCATCGCGACCAGCTTTCCGGGGTTCGTCGAGATGATGCGCGGTATCGGCGCCGAGCTTTCATGATCATCGCCATCGACGGGCCGGCGGCGTCCGGCAAGGGCACGCTCGGCAAGCGGCTCGCGGCGCATTACGGGCTGCGGCACCTCGATACCGGCCTGATCTACCGGGCGGTGGCCAAGGCGCTGATCGATGCCGGCCATCCGCTCGACGACCGGGAGCGGGCGGTCGCCGCCGCCGGGTCGCTCGATGCCACGCGATTTGACGAAATCCAGCTCAAAGCCCCCGCCATTGGCGAAGCAGCCTCGCGTGTTTCCGCAATTCCCGAGCTCCGCGCGGTTCTGGTCGCGTTCCAGCGCGACTTTGGGCAAAGCCCGCCGGGCGCTGTGCTCGACGGCCGCGACATCGGAACCGTGATCTTTCCGGGCGCCGATGTGAAAGTCTTCGTCACTGCAACTCCGGAGGTGCGCGCGCGCCGGCGGGCGCTCGAACTCAAGGCCGCCGGCAATCCGATCGGCGAGAGCGAAGTCCTGGCCGACATCCTGCGCCGGGACGAGCGCGACACCAGCCGGGCGGTCGCCCCCCTGAAACCCGCGCCGGATGCGCACTTGCTCGATACCACGCATTTGGATATAGACGCCGCATTCCGGGCTGCCGTCGATATTGTCGAAGCCGTCCGAGCGGGCCGAAGCCGCGGCTGACCGCGGCTTCGTGTTGGAGGACAGAGCCCCGCTCGCGCCATCCTTCGTGACGGATTGCCGGATCGCAACCTCGTTCCGATCGCTCGGCCTTGCGCCGGGCCGCCGCACGCAGGCTGGCTAGGCCTGCGCCATCTATATTGCGGCGGTTGCCGGAGATCCGCGGGACCTCCGGTCCGAGCCCTCGAAACGCCATCAACACAAGCCGGCGCCGACCGCATCTGGGAGAGTACATGGCCACCGCCACCGCAACCGCCACACCGACACGCGAGGATTTCGCCGCGCTGCTCGAGGAGTCGTTCACGCAGGGCAGCCCGCAGGAAGGGACCGTCGTCAAAGGCACGATCGTCGGGATCGAGAAGGATGTCGCCGTCATCGACGTCGGCGCCAAGACCGAGGGCCGCGTCCCGTTGCGGGAGTTTTCCGGTCCCGGGCGCCAGAACGACCTCAAGGTCGGCGACACGGTCGAGGTCTACCTGGAGCGGGTCGAGAATGCGCTCGGCGAGGCGGTGCTCTCGCGCGACAAGGCGCGCCGCGAGGAAAGCTGGGGCAAGCTGGAGAAGGCGTTCAACGGCAACGAGAAGGTGACCGGCGTCATCTTCAACCAGGTCAAGGGCGGCTTCACCGTCGACCTCGACGGCGCGGTGGCGTTCCTGCCGCGTTCGCAGGTCGACATCCGGCCGATCCGTGACGTGTCGCCGCTGATGAACAATCCGCAGCCGTTCCAGATCCTCAAGATGGATCGCCGGCGCGGCAACATCGTGGTGTCGCGCCGCACGGTGCTGGAAGAGACCCGTGCCGAGCAGCGCCAGGAATTGGTGCAGAACCTCGAAGAGGGCCAGGTCATCGACGGCGTGGTCAAGAACATCACCGACTACGGCGCGTTCGTGGACCTCGGCGGCATCGACGGCCTCCTCCACGTCACCGACATCGCCTGGCGGCGGGTCAATCATCCGACCGAATTGCTCAATATCGGGCAGCAGGTGAAGGTCAAGATCATCAAGATCAACCACGAGACCCACCGCATCTCGCTCGGCATGAAGCAGCTGCAGGACGACCCGTGGCAGGGCATCGAGGCCAAATATCCGGTCGGCACGCGCTTCAAGGGCCGCGTCACCAACATCACCGACTACGGCGCGTTCGTGGAGCTCGAGCCCGGCATCGAGGGCCTGATCCACGTCTCCGAGATGTCGTGGACCAAGAAGAACGTGCATCCCGGCAAGATCGTCTCGACCTCGCAGGAGGTCGACGTGCAGATCCTCGAAGTCGATCCGGTCAAGCGCCGCATCTCGCTCGGCCTCAAGCAGACCATGCGCAACCCGTGGGAGGTTTTCGTCGAGAAATATCCGCCCGGCAGCGAGATCGAAGGCGAGGTCAAGAACAAGACCGAGTTCGGTCTGTTCCTCGGCCTCGACGGCGACGTCGACGGCATGGTGCATCTCTCCGACCTCGACTGGAAGCGCCCGGGCGAGCAGGTGATCGAGGAGTACAAGAAGGGCGACAAGGTCAAGGCCAAGGTGCTCGACGTCGACGTCGAGAAGGAGCGCATTTCGCTCGGCATCAAGCAGCTCGACGGCGACCCGATGGAGACCGCGGGCGACCTCAAGAAGGGCTCGGTCGTCACCTGCGAGGTCATCGAGGTGAAGGAGACCGGCCTCGAGGTGAAGATCGTCGGCACCGACCTCGCGACCTTCATCAAGCGCTCCGAGCTCGCGCGCGATCGCGGCGAGCAGCGGCCGGAACGCTTCGCCGTCGGCCAGAAGGTCGACGCGCGCGTGATCCAGTTCGACCGCCGCACCCGCAAGGTCCAGGTGTCGATCAAGGCGCTCGAAGTGGCGGAGGAAAAGGAGGCGATCGCCCAGTACGGCTCCTCCGATTCCGGCGCGACGCTCGGCGACATCCTCGGCACCGCGCTCAAGCGCAAGGGCGAGGAGTCGACCGACAAGGACGAATAGGCCAAGCGCACGCGCCTCTCCCCGCCGAACACAGGGAGAGGCGCAATATCTCGCGGATTGTTTCTGGTCTTGTTTGCCACAATTGCGTCGCGTTGCCGCGCGCCATTGACGAATGCGCGCCGCCGGCGCCAATGTCCGGCCGATTCCATCGAGGAGCCAGAGCCATGTCGCTCGATGCCGATACCATCGTCGATCGCCGCCGCTTGCGGCGCAAGCTCACCTTCTGGCGGGTGTTTGCGGTTCTGTTCGCGATCTGCGCCGTGGTCGGCGCCGGGGTCGCGCTGCGGGTGCCCGGCTCCAGCGTGCTGACCGGGCAGACCGGCGCCGCGATCGCGCGCATCAGCATCACCGGCCTCATCCGCACCGATCAGGAGCGGGTCGAGGCGCTGGAACGGCTCGGCAAGTCCCGCGCGCAGGCCGTGATCGTGCACATCAACAGCCCGGGCGGCACGACGTCGGGCTCCGAGCAGCTGCACGACTCGCTGATGCGGCTCAAGCAGCAGAAGCCGGTCGTGGTCGTGATCGACGGGCTTGCGGCGTCGGGCGGCTACATCACGGCGATCGCCGCCGACCATATCGTCGCGCAGGAGACCTCGCTGGTCGGCTCGATCGGCGTGCTGTTCCAGTACCCCAACGTCGCCGAGCTGCTCAAGACGCTCGGCATCAAGGTCGAGGAGATCAAGTCGTCTCCGCTCAAGGCGGCGCCCAACGGGTTCGAGCCGACCTCGCCGGAGGCGCGCGCCGCGATCGAGGCGATCGTTTCGGATTCCTATGCCTGGTTCCGCGGGCTGGTGAAGGCGCGCCGGCATCTCGACGACGCCACGCTCGAACGGGTCGCGGACGGACGCGTCTTCACCGGGCGGCAGGCCGTCGCGCTCAAGCTCATCGACGAGCTCGGCGACGAGCGGACGGCGGTGGCGTGGCTCGCCAAGGAGAAGAACATCGATCCGACGACGCCGGTCCGCGACTACCGGCTGCGCGACCGGTTCAGCGACCTGCCGTTCCTGCATACGGCGGCGATTGCCGTCCTCGATGCAGCGGGCCTGGGCGCCTATCGCGCGCCGCATCGAGGAGCTGGGCGCGGTGCAGGCAATCGAGCGCCTCAGCCTTGACGGTCTACTGGCCCTTTGGCACCCTCCGGTTGCGAACTAGCCGGTAGCGGTGCGAGCGGTTCCTCGAAGCCAGGTGGGGCGGCAGCGATGATCAAATCCGAGCTTGTGCAGACGCATCTCCGCGCAGAACCCGCATCTCTATCAGCGCGACGTGGAGAATATCGTCAACGCCATCCTCGACGAGATCATCGCCGCGATGGCGCGCGGCGACCGCGTCGAGCTGCGCGGTTTCGGCGCCTTCTCGGTCAAGAACCGCCCGGCGCGCACCGGCCGCAATCCGCGCACCGGCGCGCACGTTTCGGTCGACAAGAAGTCCGTGCCGTTCTTCAAGACCGGCAAGGAAATGCGCGAGCGGCTCAACCGCCCGGCCGGGTAGGGTAAGGCCGGATTCGAAAATGTGTCGATTTGCGTCATGGCCGGGTTCATCCCGGCCATCCACGTCTTTGGGAGCCGCAAAAGGAAGGCATGGATGCCCGGAACAAGTCCGGGCATGACGAGCAAGGAGCTGCACCATGATCCGCAAGATCGTCACGGCGTTGATCCTCGTGCCGCTCGCGATCGTCCTGATCGCATTCGCGGTGGCAAACCGTCAGTCGGTCGTGGTCTCGCTCGATCCCTTCGACCAGGCCCATCCGGTGCAGTCGCTGACGCGTGCCGCTGTTTGCGCTCATCCTGGCGCTGGTCATCGCCGGGGTGATCGTGGGCGGCATCGCAGCCTGGCTGCGGCAGGGCAAGTGGCGGCGCGCGGCGCGGCTCGCGCAAGCCGAGGCGCGCGAATTGCGGGCCGAGGTCGAGCGGCTCAAGCAGCGGCTGGGCCCGTCCATCATACCGTCCGAGCCGGCGCAGCGCGATTACACACCGCAGCTCAGCATCTCGCCGCCGGCGGGGTGACCATCTACCCCCAAAATATCAAAAAATCTCGTCGATTGGCCCTATATTGAGTTCCGAGCAAGCCTCTTTTGCGAAAAAGGCGGCCCCCAAGTTGTGGTATGGAGGCGCCGAGGGCCAGTGCCATGAACGTGCATCAGATCGACCGCCAGAAATTGCTGTCCCACCTGCACGCGATCGAAGGCCGGTATCCGCTCCGCTTTGTCGGATTATTGGCGCGGGGCAGCGCGCCGCACATATCCGGCGAGGATGCGTTCGATTTTCTCGCAGAGAAGGGCAAGGGCCTGTCGTTGATGAGCTTGACCGGCGCGGAAATCGACCTGGCGGAGCGGCTTGGGCATCCGGTTGGGATCGTGCTGCGCAGCGAATTGCACGGCAACGACGCGGATCGTGTGCTGGCTACGCTCGCTCCGCTATGAATGCGAAGCGACCGCTCGTCGATTGGCTGACCGATGCCCGTCATTGCGCGCACCAGGCACGCCAGATATCCGGCAGTGCGATCGACGGAGCACCGGCCGCACGCCATCTTGCAATTCGTCACTGTCTGATGATTGTCGGGGAGGCTTTGGATTATGTTCCGGAGGAGATTTGGCGCATGAGCCGCAAATTCCCTGGCGACAGATTATTGCATTGCGCCATCGGCTCGTTCACGGCTATTGGCTAATCGATGAAGAGATCATCGACGAAATTGCACGGCACGAAACGGACGCGCTCGTAGCGGCACTGGATCGGCTCATCGAGAAGTTCAAATAAATGTCCCTCGTCGTCAAAATCTGCGGCCTGAAGACCCCCGAGGCGCTCGACGTGGCGCTCGAGGCGGGCGCCGACATGGTCGGCTTCGTGTTCTTTCCGCCCTCGCCGCGCAATCTCGGCTACGAGGCGGCGCGCGTGCTCGGCGCGCGGGTGCGCGGGCGGGCGCAGAAGGTCGCGCTGTCGGTCGACGCCAGCGACGAGCAGCTCGCAGCCGTCATCGAGGCGCTCAAGCCCGACATGCTGCAGCTGCACGGCCAGGAGACGCCGGACCGTGTGGTCGTGGTGCGCACGCGCTTCGGACTGCCGGTCATGAAGGCGCTGCCGATCGCCGAGCGCGCCGACCTCTCGCCGCATCCGGCTCTACGACAAGGTCGCCGACCGGCTGATCTTCGACGCCCGCGCGCCGCGCGAAGCGACGCGCCCGGGCGGGCTCGGCAGGCCGTTCGACTGGCGGCTCCTGGAAGGGCTCGAGTCTCGGCGTGCCGTTCATGCTTTCGGGCGGGCTCGATGCCGGCAACGTCGCCGAGGCGCTGCGCATCACGCGCGCGCCCGGGGTCGACGTGTCGTCCGGCGTCGAGCGCGCGCCGGGCGAGAAGGACCTCGACAAGATCCGCGCCTTCGTCCGCGCCGCCCGCGAGGCGCCGGCGGGCGTCGGCGCGCGAAGAGTCGCGAGCAGCGCATGACCGTCCAGCAGCCCAATTCGTTCCGCACCGGCCCCGACGAGCGCGGGCATTTCGGCATCTACGGCGGCCGCTTCGTCGCCGAGACGCTGATGCCGCTCATCCTCGAGCTGGAGAAGGCCTACGCGCAGGCCAAGGCCGATCCGCAATTCAAGCAGGAGATGGACGGCTATCTGACGCACTATGTCGGCCGTCCGTCGCCGCTCTATTTCGCCGAGCGCATGACCGAGCACTGCCGGAAGGCGTCCGGCGGCACGGCGGCGCCAAAATCTACTTCAAGCGCGACGAGCTCAACCACACCGGCGCGCACAAGGTGAACAACGTGCTCGGCCAGATCATGCTGGCCCGGCGCATGGGCAAGCCGCGCGTCATCGCCGAGACCGGCGCCGGCCAGCACGGCGTCGCCACCGCCACGCTGTGCGCGCGCTTCGGGCTCAAATGCGTCGTCTACATGGGCGCGGTCGACGTCGAGCGGCAGAAGCCCAACGTGTTCCGCATGAAGATGCTCGGCGCCGAGGTGCGTGCCGGTGCAGTCGGGCTCCAAGACGCTCAAGGACGCCATGAACGAGGCGCTGCGCGACTGGGTGACCAATGTCGCGGACACGTTCTACTGCATCGGCACGGTGGCCGGCCCGCATCCCTATCCGACGATGGTGCGCGACTTCCAGTCGGTGATCGGCCGCGAGACGCGCGAGCAGATGCAGCAGGCCGAGGGCCGGCTTCCCGATTCGCTCATCGCCTGCATCGGCGGCGGCTCGAACGCCATGGGGCTGTTCCATCCGTTCCTCGACGACGCCGAGATCGAAATCTACGGCGTCGAGGCCGCCGGGCACGGCCTCGACAGCGGCCTGCATGCCGCCTCGATCGCCGGCGGGCAGCCCGGCGTGCTGCACGGCAACCGCACCTATCTGCTGATGGACGCCGACGGCCAGATCACCGAGGCGCATTCGATCTCGGCCGGCCTCGACTATCCCGGCATCGGCCCCGAGCATTCCTGGCTCAACGACATCGGCCGCGTGACCTATCTCTCGGCGACCGACCAGGAGGCGCTCGACGCCTTTCAGCTCTGCTGCAAGCTCGAAGGCATCATTCCGGCGCTCGAGCCCGCGCACGCGCTCGCCAAGGTGATCGAGCTCGCGCCGAAGAAGCCGAAGGATCACCTGATGGTGATGAATATGTGCGGGCGCGGCGACAAGGACATCTTTACCGTCGCGGAGCATCTGGGGAGCAAGATTTGATCGTCATCAGCAGGCAGAAGACGGTCGGCTGGATCATGATCATCGTCTCGGTCGGCTACATCGTGTATTTCCTGAAGGTGAGGCTCATGGTTCCCGGCCCCATCCTGGAGAAGAAGGAATGGGTGCAGTTCATCGGCTCGTTCGTGATCCTGTTCCTGGGAACCATCAATGTCCGCATGGCCGCGATGCGGCTGCGCAAGCGCCAGCAGCCCGACCGATGAGCGGGAAAGGCCGCATGCAGTTGCCATGACCACGCGCATCGATCGGCGCTTCGCCGCACTAAAGAGAGAGGGTCGCGCCGCGCTCGTCACCTTCACGATGGCGGGCGATCCCGACTATGCCACATCGCTCGCGCTCGCCCAGGCGCTGCCGGCGGCGGGCGCCGACGTGATCGAGCTCGGCATGCCGTTCACCGATCCGATGGCTGACGGGCCGGCGATCCAGGCGGCCGGCCTGCGCGCGCTCAAGGCCGGGCAGACGCTGAAGAAGACGCTCGACCTGGTGCGCGCGTTCCGCCAGGGCGACGATGCGACCCCGATCGTGCTCATGGGTTACTACAACCCGATCTACATCTACGGCGTCGACAAGTTTCTGGCCGATGCCAAAGGCGCGGGCGTGGACGGCCTGATCGTCGTCGACCTTCCGCCCGAAGAGGACGACGAGCTGTGCCTGCCGGCGCTCAAGGCCGGGCTCAACTTCATCCGGCTGGCGACGCCGACCACCGACGACAAGCGGCTGCCGGCCGTGCTCACCAACACGTCGGGCTTCGTCTACTACGTGTCGATCACCGGCATCACCGGCGCGGCGGCGGCCGATCCCGGCAACGTCACGCCCGCGGTCGCCCGCATCAAGCGCCACACCTCGCTTCCGGTCGCGGTCGGCTTTGGCGTGCGCACCGCCGAGCACGCGCGCGCGATTGCGTCCGGCGCCGATGGCGTGGCGGTCGGCTCGGCGCTGGTGACCGCGCTCAAGGAGAGCCTCACCCCCGACAACAAGGCGACCGCGAAGACCGTGCCGGCGGTGGTCAATCTCGTCGCCGAACTGGCCGGAGGCGTGCGCAGCGCGCGCCGCCAGGCGGCGGAATAGGGATTAAGCCGGGCTGGCCGAAGCGGCGTTCAGAGCGGAAACGCCGGCTCACTGCGCCTTGATCTTGGCATCCGCCACGACCTTGGCATTCGTCGCAGCGTCGTCACGCATCAGCTTGGCCAGGGCTTCGACCGAGCCGCCCTTGATTTCAAACGTCTGCGATTCCAGCCGCTCCTGCACCTTGGGGTCGCGCAGGATCTTGTTGATCTCGGCGTTGAGGCGCGCGACCACGTCGGGCGGCGTCCCGCCGGTGGTGAGCACGGCGAACCACGAGGTGACCGGCGGCATGTTGGTGATCCCCGCCTCGCGCAGGGTGGGCACGTCCGGCAGGTACTTGGTCCGCGCCGCGTCCGTGAGCGCGATCCCGAAAAGCCTCTTGTCCTTGACGAACTGCAGCACGCCGTTGAGCGGCGCCATGCCGACCTGAATCTGGCCGGCGACGAGATCCGTGATCGCCGGTGCGATGCCGCGGTAGGGCACATGCACCAGCGGGATATCGGCGGCCCGCGCCAGCAATTCGCCGGCGAGGTGCGGCGGCGAGGCGATGCCGGGCGAGTTAAAGTTGACGCCGTCCTTCGCGTTCTTCGCAAACGCGATGAATTGCTTCAGGTCGCGCGGCGGAATTGAGGGGTGCACGGTGAGCAAGGTGGGCGTGCCGCCGAGCTCGATCACGGGCGCGAAGTTCTTGAAGATGTCGAAAGGCAGCGTGTTGAACATGGCCGGCAAGGTCACGAACGTGTTCGAGACGATCACCAGCGTGCTGCCGTCGGCCGGAGCGCGCGCCACCACCTCCGCGCCGAGCACGCCCGATGCGCCGGGGCGGTTCTCGACCACGATGGTCTGGCCGAGCGCCGGGCCGAGCTCGTTGCTCACGGTGCGCGCAAGGAAATCAAGCGTGCCGCCCGCCGGAAACGGCACGATGAAGCGCATTTGCTTCCCGGGAGTGCCGCCCGGGGTGGGCGCCTGCGCCAAAGCGGGCACGGCGAACAATGCGATCAGACCGGAGATCAGAATGCGCCTCGACGACATGGTGCCTCCCGTTGGGTAAGCGATCTCAGCCCGCAATCGGCGGCGCTGTGCCTTCGATCTGAACGCGGAAGCCGGAACGGACGTTCGGCCAATAGTCCCAGATCGCCTTGTGCTGGGTGCATCGGTTGTCCCAGAACGCGATCGAATGCGGCCGCCAGCGGAAGCGGGTCGTCCATTCCGCCTTGTCGCAATGATCGACCAGGAACTGCAGGATGCGCTGCCCTTCCAGCCGCGGCAGTTCGTTGATGTGCGAGGTGAAGTCGGTGTTGACGTAGATCGACTTCTTGCCCGTGACGGGATGCCGGACGATCACGGGATGCACCGAGACCGGCGTGCCCGGCCCGAAGATGCGCGTGCCGTCGTGGGTCGCGGTCAGACCCTCCAGATATTTCTTCATCTTGTCCGACAGCGCGTCATAGGCCGCGTACATGCTGGCGAACATGGTGTCGCCGCCGCCGTCGGGCGGGACGGTATGGTTGTAGAGCATGCTGCCGAGCGGGGGCATTGCCGCGCACGACTGGTCGCTGTGAAAATTCTCGCCTGAAATCTGTTTCGACGTTTCGTCGTAGTGGAACTTGCGCACCAGTTCGTTGTCGGTCGCTTTGCTGATCGTAGACTTGCCGACGTGGCGGCCGAGCGGGCCGAAATAGCCGGCGAGGCGGATCTGGTCCTCGAAGCTGATCTTCTGGTCGCGGAAGAAGATCACGAGATAGCGCGCGAAGGCATCGTGCAGCTCCTCGACCTGCTTGTTGCTGAGCGGCCGCGTGAGGTCGATCTTGCCGATCTCGGCGCCGATATGCGGGCTGGTCGGCGTGGCGCTGATGGTCTCGTAGTCGACCGACTGCGGAATGGATGCGATCTTGGCGATCTGCGGGAGATGGGCGGTCCCACTCATGGCCGATATGCTCCTGGGTGGCGGGCTCTGGCGCTGTCCGGGCACTCGCAGGCCGCCTGCGGTTGCCTATGATCCGCCGCATCAAAGACCATTCCGGTCGCCTCGACAATCTCCCCCCATCGGCTCGAACGAGCCGGCGGCGGCCCCGCGCGTCGCAGCCGTATGGACAGCGGGGACAAAGCCATGTTCGTAGAGCCGGATATGTCCTAGGTCACTCACAAGCGGGACGCGATTTTCCGCGCCGGCACTCGCGCCCGTCAGCAAGGAACGGCAATGGATTTCGGCATTTTCTCCAACGGCTTTCGCCCGCACACCAGCGCCTCCCAGACCTACGAGGAAGACCTGCGCGAGATCGTTTTCGCCGACCAGCTGGGTTTTCGCGATGCCTATATCAGCGAGCACCATGGCGAACCGGTCTACATCGACAAGGTCGACACCCTGCCGGTGCCCGAGCTGCTGATGTGCAAGGCGGCGGGATTGACCAGGCAGATCCGCATGGGCGCCGCGGTGAAGCTCATCCATCTCGCCCATCCGGTCGATACCGCGATCCAGGCGGCGGTAACCGATCACGTGATCGGCGGCAACCGCTTCATCTTTGGGTTCGGATCGGGCTTTCCCAACCCGCTGTTCGCCGGCGAGCGCGGGCTGTCGCACGAAGACCGCCATGGGCGACTGCTAGAATCGCTCGATTTCATTTTGAAATGCTGGAGCGCGCAGGAACCGTTCGACTGGGACGGCAAGTTCTGGCGCGGCAAGAATATCGTCGCCACGCCGCGCCCGTTGCAGGCGCCGCACATGCCGATGGCGACCGCGACCGACACCGAGGCGATGATCGAGCTTGCCGGTAGCCGCGGCTACACTCTGCTGTCGGCGCAGCTCGAACCGGCGTCGTTCGTCCGGCGCAAGGCCGACCGCTATGCCCGCGCCGCCAAGGCGGCGGGCCACAACGCTCCGCTCAAGAACCTGACGGTGGCGCGTTACGTCTATCTGGCGGATTCCAGGCGTGAGGCGATGGACGACCTGCGCCCGGCGATCACGTATGAGCTCGGCTTTCAGATCAAGCGCGGCCTCATCCGGATGCTGAAGGCCAATTTCAACTGGCAGTTTTCGGGCGACGACGTCTCCTTCGACCAGCTCGCCGAGACCGGTCTTTACCTTGTGGGCGATCCGGATACGGTCGCTGGGCAGATCAGGGAGTTCTATGACGCGACCGGCGGTTTCGGCACGCTGCTGCTGGTCACCGGCAAGGATTGGGCAACCCGCGACAAGCGATTGCGCTCGCTGAAACTGTTCATGGAGCAGGTGGCGCCGGCCCTGCGAGACCTTGAGCCATCGCGCGAGCCGGATACCGTCGCGGCGTGAAAGGCGCCACCGGCCTTGTCGCCGATGTGCGTAATGCTTAGCTTCGATGCCAGTCCTCGCCGCATTGGAAACAGCCGATATGAACTGGATCTCCAACGTCGTCCGGCCGAAGATCCGCAACTTCCTCAACCGGCGCGAGTCGCCGGAGAATCTCTGGATCAAGTGTCCGGAAACCGGCCAGCTCGTGTTCTACAAGGACGTCGAGGCGAACCAGTTCGTCATCCCGGCTCCAACTATCACATGCGCATGGGCGCGACCGCGCGCCTGAAATCGATCTTCGACAACGAGACCTGGTTCGACATCGCCGGTCCCGGACGTGCCGGTCGACCCGCTCAAGTTCCGCGACGAGCGCCGCTACACCGACCGGCTCAAGGACGCGCGCAGCAAGACCGGCACCAACGACGCGATCAAGCTCGGCTACGGCAAGCTCGACGGGCTGCCGGTGGTGATCGGCGTGCAGGATTTCGATTTCATGGGCGGCTCGCTCGGCATGGCGGCCGGCGAGGCGTCATCAAGGGGCTGGAGACCGCGGTCGACAAGGGCACGCCCTTCATCATGTTCGCGGCGTCGGGCGGCGCGCGCATGCAGGAGGGCATTCTCTCGCTGATGCAGTTGCCGCGCACCACGGTGGCGGTGCAGATGCTGCGCGAGGCGCGGCAAGCCCTATATCGTCGTGCTCACCAATCCGACCACCGGCGGCGTCACGGCCTCCTACGCCATGCTCGGCGACGTCCAGATCGCCGAGCCGGGCGCGCTGATCGGCTTTGCCGGTCCGCGCGTGATCGAGCAGACCATCCGCGAGAAACTGCCGGAGGGCTTCCAGCGCGCCGAGTATCTCAAGGAGCACGGCATGGTGGACATGGTGGTGCACCGCCATGAGCTGCGCGCGACGCTCTCCAACCTGTGCCGGCTGCTGACCAAGGCGCCGGCGAAGAACCCGAGGCGCCGCACGAAACGCTTCCGGTCCCCGTTGTGGCCGCGCTGCCGCCGAAGCGGCGCAGCCGCAATAGCGCCGGCGCTCCGCGTCGTCAGGCCGGGCATAGCCCGTCGAAGACGGGCGTAAACACCCTGGTGTCCGTGTGCCGGGCATGACGTGGCATCGGTCAGCTTCATGCCGTTGGTATCGATGGGCGCGACCGACCCCGAGCGTGTTGAGCACACTGTCGTCCGATGAACTCCGTCGATTCCATCGTCGCGCGGCTGCTGGCGCTGCATCCCAAGCTGATCGATCTTTCGCTCGATCGGATGTGGCGCATCCTCGACGCGCTCGGCCATCCGGAGCGCAAGCTGCCGCCGGTGATCCATGTCGCCGGCACCAACGGCAAGGGCTCGACCATCGCCTTCATGCGCGCGATCCTGGAGGCGGCGGGCCTGCGCGTGCACGTCTACACGTCGCCGCATCTCGTGCGCTTCAACGAGCGCTTCCGGCTCGGCGCGCCGGGCGACGGGCGTGCTCGTCTCCGACGAGGAGCTCGCCGAAGCGCTGGCCGAATGCGAGCGCGCCAATGCCGGCGCGCCGATCACGGTGTTCGAGATCACCACCGCGGCCGGGTTCCTGCTGTTTGCGCGCCATCCGGCGGACGTGCTGCTGCTCGAGGTCGGGCTCGGCGGCCGGCTCGACGCCACCAATGTGGTCGAGCGGCCGCTCGCGACCGTCATCACGCCGGTGTCGCTCGATCATGCCGAGTATCTCGGCGACACGATCGCCGAGCATCGCGGCCGAGAAGGCCGGCATCCTCAAGCGCGGCGTGCCGGCGATCGTGGCGGCGCAGCCGCGCGAGGCGCTCGCGGTGATCGAGCGTGCGGCCGCGCGCGTCAAGGCGCCGATCCGGATCGCGGGCGAGGACTGGACGGCGACCGAGGAGCGCGGGCGTCTGGTCTATCAGGACGATGCCGGGCTGCTCGATCTGCCGGCGCCGCAAGCTGCTCGGACGCCACCAGTTCGAGAATGCCGGCGTCGCCATCGCGGCATTGCGCGCCGCCGCGGCGCTCAAGCTGCCGCCCGACGGCCTTCGAAGCCGGCGTCGCCAAGGCCGATTGGCCGGCGCGCATGCAGCGCCTGTCGCAAGGGAAGCTGCGCGGCGCTGGCGCCGGCCGGGCAGCGAGTTGTGGCTCGACGGCGGCCACAATGCCGACGGCGGGCGCGCCATCGCCAATGCGCTCGCCGATCTCGAGGAGCGGGTGTCGCGCCCGCTGGTGCTGATCGTCGGCATGCTCTCGACCAAGGACTGCGAGGGCTTCCTGAGGAATTTCGCCGGGCTGGCGCGCCGCCTCGTCGCGGTGCCGATTCCGCGATCAGGAGAAGAGCCTGCCCGCCGGACGCGATCGTCGGCATGGCGCACGCGCAGTCGGCATCCCGGCGCAGGCGGCGGCGATGTCGAAGCCGCGCTCGCCGACGATCGGACGGTTCGATCTCGCTCCGCCGCCGCGGATCCTGATCACCGGCTCGCTCTATCTCGCCGGCGCGGTGCTGGCGGCGAACGGCACGCCGCCGGCTTGATCCGCACTCCGAGGGCCGGGCGAATTCCACGCGCGCTTGCCGGGGATGGACAAAAACGGCCGGCCAATCGGCCGGCCGTCGTCAAAACCTGTGCCGCGAGCGGCTCACACCGCGGCGGTGATCCACTGCTCGAGCTTCTGCTTCGGCGCGGCGCCGATCTGGCGCGAGGCCATCTCGCCGTTCTTGAAGATCATCAGCGTCGGGATCGACTGGATGCCGTACTTCGCGGCGGTCTGCGGGTTCTCGTCGACGTTGAGCTTGACGATCTTGACCTTGTCGCCGAGCGAGCCCGCGATCTCCTCGAGCGCCGGCGCGATCATCCGGCAGGGGCCGCACCACTCCGCCCAGAAATCGACCACGACCGGGCCGGTCGCCTTCAACACCTCCGCCTCGAAGGTGGCATCCGACACCTTGCCGACGGCCATGGGAAGTACCTCGTTGTCCTGCGATGTCGCGGCGAGCGCCGCGGGGGAAGGCCGAACCTATGAACGCGCCCGGCAAGCGTCAAGGCGGCTTCACGGCGCAGGTGAGGGCGGCGAGCTCGCGATCCATGGCGGCGGCGGAAATCTCCATCAAATCAGGCACTTCGGTCCAGACCAGGGCGGCGCGCACGGCCGTGCCGGGATAGAGCTGCGCGAGCACCGCGCGGTAGAGCGCGAGCTGCGGGATGTAGGCCGGCGGCACATCCTCGGCGTCGCGCCGGGGGCGGCGCGATTCGTCTTGTAGTCGGCGATCAGCACCGCGTCGGCGGTCACCACCAGCCGGTCGACCCGCCCGGCGACCGCGAGCAGCGCGCGGCCGCTCGCGCGCGATGCGGCCGACGATCGGAACCTCGGCCCGGCTCCCGGGCGCGAACAGCGCGGCGAAGCGCGGATCGTCGAGCACACGCGCCGACCTGTCCGGCCATGTGCGCGAGCTCCTCGTCGCTGAACAACCTCCGTCGGCCGCGCCGAAGAACCGCCGCGCGGCCTCGGCGCGGCCCGGCCGTGGAATGTCGGGCAGCGATTGCAGCAGCCGGTGGACCAGACGCCCCGCGCCAGCGCCTTGCGCCGCTCGCGCGCGCGCTCGCGCTGCGCGCGCGACCGGCACCGTCTCGTCGTAGGCCGCCGACGGCGAGAGCGGCTCGGCCGGCGGCGCATCGATCGCGCACGTCGCGCGCGAGCCACGCCGGCGGCGCGACAGCGTGACCGGCGCGCCGGCGCCGGTGGCGGTCGCGGCCGCTGCCTGCGCTTGGCGGCGTCTTGCGATAGCGCCAGCACGGCGCCTTCGCCGTCGTCGGCCGGCTCCTCGACGCGACACTGGCTTGAGCGCACCGGCCACGAGATCGTACCAGCAGCCCTCCGGCCGCGCGCGCTCGCCCACCGAGCCGCAGACGATCAGCCGGTCGGCGGCGCGCGTCATCGCGACGTAGAGCAGCCGCCGATATTCGTCGACGGCCTCGCCGCGCGCGCGCGTCGCGCGCCGCGGCGATCGGCGGCGATGTCGGTCTCCTTGGTCGGCATCCAGACCAGCCGGTCGGGCGTGCCCGGCGCCGGCGGTCGTGCGCCGGCAGGACAGCAGCCGCGGCTGATGCTGCGGCGGGCCCTGCCGGCGGCGGTCGTGGTGTCGGCGAGGATGACGATCGGCGCCTCCAGGCCCTTGGCGCCGTGCACCGTCATCACCCGCACCTCGTCGCGCGTCGATCTCCATGTCGCGCTTGATCTCGGCCTTGCGCGGTGCGCAGCCAGGCGACGAAGCCCTGCAGCGACGGCGTCTCGCGGCGTCTCGTAGTCGAGCGCGAGATTGAGGAATTCGTCGAGCACGTCGTTGGCCTCGTGCCCGAGCCGCGCGAGGAAGCGCTTGCGGCCGCGCTCGGCGCCGAGCAGCATGCGCATAGAAGGCGAACGGCGTATCGCGCTGCGCCCGCGCGCGATAGCGGTCGAGCTCGCCGCGGCCTGCGCAAAGCGCGCGTCCGGCGCCTTGGCGCGCAGGGCCGCGCGCAGCGGCCCTTGCGCTCCCAGGCGAGCGCGAACAGGTCGTCTTCGTCAGACCGAACAGCGGGCTCTTGAGCACGGTCGCGAGCGCGAGATCGTCCTCGCGGCAGCAGCAGCGCGTCGGCGAGCGCCATCAGGTCCATCACCGCGATGTGCTCGGTCAGCACCAGCCGGTCGGCGCCGGCGACCTCGATGTCCGTCGTTCTTGAGCGCGCGGATGATCGCCTCGAACAGCGGCCCGCGCTGGCGCACCAGCACCAGAATGTCGCCCGGCGCGCGTCGCCGCGCTTCGGCTGCCAGCGCCTTGCGACGGTCGCGCGCGATCTTGCGCTGCGCCAGCTGCACGCGCGGGCTCGTCTCCGCAGGTCGTCGAACGGCGCATCCCAGGCTTCGATCTCGCGCTTCTCGTCGGGCTCGATCAGCGGCCAGATCTCGACCAGGCCGGGCGCGGCGCTCGGGCAGCGCGAGGTGCGGCGGGATGCCGTGCCTCGTCGGTGGTCACGCTGCGATAGATCGTCCTGCTGCTCGAACACGTGTCGACCGCGCCGAGCACGCTGTCGCCGGAGCGGAACGAATGCTCGAACTCGACGTCGCGCCATGAATCCTGCGCCGACCGCCTCGATGCGCGCGTCTCGAAATGCCGCTGCATCTCGTGCGAATTCGCGCGGCGTCGGCGCCCTGGAACGAGAAGATCGACTGCTTCTCGTCGCCGACCGCGAAGATCGAGCGCCTCAGCGCACCGCGCGCGCCGGCGCCGGCGGCGAACTCGGCGACCAGCCGCCGGATGATCTCCCATTGCTCCGGGCTGGTGTCCTGCGCCTCGTCGATCAGCACATGGTCGATGCCGAGGTCGAGCTTGTAGTGCACCCAGGCCGCGCGCTCACTCGCGCGAGCAGCGTCGAGCGTCTTGTCGATCAGGTCGTCGTAGTCGAGCAGGCCGCGCGCGCTCCTTCTCGGCGCGATAGCGCGCGATCACCGCGTCGGCGATGGTCAGCAGCGCGCCGGTGCGGTCGCGGCACGATGATCGCCTGCGGCGCTCGAGCAGCGCACAGCACGCGCTCCTGCTCGCCGCAACAGGCACTCGGCCAGCTCGGGATGCGCCTTCTCGAATGCGCCTGGTGACGACGCTGCTTGCGCGGCTCGCCCGCGTCGGTGATGAAAAGACCGCAGATAGAGCTCGGCGCGTTCCTCGCCGGCCGCGCTCGCCGCTGCACGTCAGCCGCTCGGCCTGCTCCTGATCGCTCTTCGAGCCCTGTCGCAGCATCGCCGCCACCGCGGGCCACTCCGACGGCGGAAGCATCGGCGCCGTCTGACGATCTCGCGTCTCGACCGCTCGATCGTGTCCTCGCGGTCGATGCCGAGCGTCCGCGACAGCTCGCATCGCGCCGTCGATGCCGCCGGCGTGCTCGATCCAGCCGCGCACCGCGTCGCGCTTGCGGATCGCCTCGGCGACCACGTCCTGGAAGGTCGGTCGCGGCCAGCGTGATGACGGTCGCGAGCGCGCGGCCGACGACGCCGTCGGGCGCCGCGCGGCCTCGAGCAGCACGCTCGAGGCGGATGCGGTCGAGCATCTGCGTCTGCTGCGGCGTCGTCCAGCACCTGGAAGCGCGCCGCGACATCGGCCTCGAACGGAAACTGCTGCAGGAGCCGCGTGCAGAAGGCGTGGATGGTCTGCACCTTCAGCCCGCCCGGCGTTTCCAGCGCCGCGCGAACAGCCGGCGCGCCCGCGCGCGCCGCTCGGCATCGCGCGCTTGACGCCGGATCTTGCGGATCTCCTCGTCGAGCGCGGCGTCGTCGAGCGCGGTCCAGCCGGCGCAGCCGTCGAACACGCGGTTCGCCATGTTGGCGGCCGCCGCCTTGGTGAAGGTGAGGCAGAGGATTTTCGCGGGATCGATGCCGTCGAGCAGCAGCCGGATCACGCGCTGCGCCAGCACGTAGGTCTTGCCGGAGCCGGCATTGGCCGAGACCCAGGCCGAGACCGCCGGGATCGGACGCCTCGATGCTGCACGCGCAGTCACGGTCGTCGGGAATGACGCGGGGCGCGCTCATTCGGCGTCCCCCCGTCGTCGTCGTCGCCGCGGCCGAGCGACCATTCCTTCACGCGCGCGAGATGGTCGTAGTGCGCCGTAGCGGCGTCTTCCACATCGGCACGCACCAGCGAGCAGGTAGCGGCTGCTCCTCGTCCTCGAACTCGTCGCGACGCGTCGTGAGCTCGCCGCAGCGCCTCGTCGGCTTGGGCGTCGGGCGTGCCGTCCTTGAAATCGATCGGCTTCGGCTTCGCCCGCCGGGTCGCCGCCGCGTCAGCGACACGTAGACGAGCTCGGCGACCGACCCGCCGGCGGCGATGCCGTCGAAATCCGCCGCGCGCGCAGGATCGCGCCTTCGAGCGTGAGCTGCGGCGACAGGCCGATGCGCACCTGCGGCTCGGTCGGCAGCCGTGCCGGTCTTGTAGTCGAGGATCGCGTAGCTGCCGTCGCGCAGATGCTCGATGCGGTCGGCGCGCGTGCGCAGCGTGAACGTGCGCTCGCCGAGCGGAATCTCGAGTCTTGCCGCCGATCTCGGCGCTGATGCGCCGGCGACGCTGGCGCGGCGCGCGCGCTCCCAAGCCGGCGAACCAGCGCGCGATGCGCAGGAAGCGCGGCCACCAGAACGCGCGCGCCTCCGGAAAATCCTCGAGCGCGGCGAAATGCTCGCTCGCCGAGCTCGATCAGCTCGCCGACGGGGTCGTCCGGCAGGCGCGTCCGCGAAGTGCGCGGTGAAATCGTCCGATCGCGCCGTGGATGACGGTGCCGCGGTCGCGCGCGCCCGGCGGCGTGTCGATCGGATCGAGCGGCGCGCAGCCGCAGGATGTGCTTGGCATAGATCGAGTAGGGATCGCGCAGCCAGTTCTCGATCTCGGTGACCGAGAGCGACGTCGGCCGCGCGTCGCGCGCGGCGGCTTCGGCTCCGGCCGCGTGACCGGCGCTGCGGCTCGCGCGGCCGGTCGAGCGTCGCGCGCCCAGGCGAGATAGCGCTCGCCGCGCGCGCAGCGCCGCTTCCAGCGCGCCTCGCCCGCGACCGCCGCCAGCCGCTGCACGAAGCGCGAGGGCACCGTCGGCGCGCCCGGCGAGCTTGGCCGGATAGGCGCAGCACCACCTCGCTCGGCGCCGAGCATCTGCGCGAAGTCGTGCGCGGAGAGCGAGATGCGCCGCTCCGGCAGGTCGAGGCCGAGCGCGCGCCGCATCGGCCGGCTGAGCCAGGGATCGCTGCGCGTCTCCGGCGGCCAGACGCCTTCGACCAGCCCGCCGAGCACGACGCGGTCGATCGCTCTGCAGCCGCGCTTCGAGCAGGCCGTAGATGCGCACGCGCACGCCGGGCCGGCCCGGCCGGCGCACGACGCGGTCCGCGACGATGGCGCGGAACAGGTCCGGATAGTCGCGACGGCGCGACCGCGACGGCGGCCTGCGCGTTGTCGGCGATCTCGTCGAAGGCCGCGGTCGAGCGCCGCGCCGTCGGCGCCGGCGAAGGCCGCCGGCGTCGCCGCGTCTCGCTCTGCGACAGCGCCGTCGATGACCTGCGCGGTGCGCGTCGGCGAGTGTCGGCGAGCGGCTGCGTGGTGTCGCTGACAGAGCTTCGAGCGGCGCGAGCGCGGCCGCGAGCCGCGTCGACGAGATCGGCGGCGGCGTCGCAGATCGGCCGCGTCGGTCAGGCGCGTGCGCGGATCGGCGCGATGCAGCTTGGCGGCGCATCGTCGCCGGAAACGTCGTCGAGCGCGTGCGCGAGCCCCGCCGCTCCCGGCTCTCGGCCGCGGGCCGCGCAGCACCGCCCGCTCGAGCGCCGCGATCGCACGCGCATGCGCGCCGGCGCCGCGCCGAGCCGCAGCAGCGGATGCTTGAGCAACGCGAGCAGCGTGACCGGCTCAAGCCCGCCGAGCGCCGCCTCGGCGGCGAGCCGCGCGAACACGCCGGCCGGCGTGTCGGCGAGCGCATCGCCGCCGGAATCGTCGACCGCGACGTTCCAGCGCGCGAGCGCCGCCAGCACGCGGCGCGCCAGCGCGCGGTCGGGCGTGACCAGCGCCGCGGTCTTGTCCGGTCGTCTTCGACCGCCTCGCGCAGCGCGACCGCGATCGCGAGCGCCTCCTCTTCGGCGTTCGCGGCCTCGATCACCGACACGTGCGTCGACCGCGCGTCGATCGCGAGCGGAGGCGCCGTGGCGCGCAAGCTCGCGCCACCGGTCGGTCGCGGCGGCCGGCCGCATCGCTTCCGAGACGACACGCCTCGCGGCCGTGCGCCGCCGGCTGCGCCGAGGCGTCGCGACCTCGTCGCGCGTCGATGCCGATGCGGCGCAGCAGCGCCTGCATGGCGAATTGCGGATGGCCGATCGCAGGCGCGACGGATCTCGCGTCCCTCGGCATCGCGGCGGCCGGCGATCGCGTCCCACGACGGCGTCGTCGAGGTCGGTGTCGAGGCCGGGCAGCACCACGGCGCCGTGCGGCAGCCTCGCGATGGTCGCGATCAGCGTCGGCGGTCGCCGGCATCGAGCCGGTCGAGCCGGCGGCGATCACCGGGCCGTCGCGCTGGGCGGCGAGCCGCTTGCGCTTCGGCCTCGATCAGCAGGTCGCGGCGCGCGGCGGGCTCGATCTTGCCGCGCTCGGCCAGGATCGCCGGCCACGCCTCGCGCGCGATCTTGCAGGAAGCGCAGCGTGAGCTGCCAGTATTCGTCGAGCTCGTCCGGCACCAGCGTGTCGAGCCTGCTCCCACGGCACCTGCCGCGTGGTCATGTCGTCCATCAGCCGCGCCAGATCGTCGGCGAGCGCGAGCGCGGCGGCCGGGATTGTTGGCGACCAGCGGCGCATCGCCCGCCGCCGTGCGCACCGCCGGCGACGCCGCCCATGCCGGCACCAGCTGCGTCAGCAGCAGCCGGCGCTCGAGGCCGCCGAGCGCCGTGCGGGAGATCGAGCGCGTCGCGGCGATGCCGCCGGTCGCGCCTGCGCGAAGACGATCTCGTCCTCGTCGATGTCGCCGATCGGGACGATGCGCGGCAGGATCGCGGCGCTCGTCGCCGGTCACGTCGAGGAAGAGATCGCGCGCCAGCCGGCAGGCGCGCCGCGTCGGCAGATAGAGCGTCGCGCCGGCGAGCGCGAGCGGATCGCGCGCCGCCGGAAAGCCCTCGACCAGCGTGCCGTCGAGCAGCGCGCGGATCAGCGTCGGCACGAACGGCGCCGAGGCCGGGATGGTGAAGACGCGGGGCGAGTGCCATGGCGAATCATACAGCGCATGGCGTGCAGTCACAAGGCCGTTCGTTGCAGGGGCTCTCGATCTCGGAAATGGCCGCGATGTTCGTTGCCGGGCTACGCCGCGCTGGCGACGATCGCCGCTTCGGCGGCCTGCCACCGCCTCGGGCGTGCCGACATGCATCCAGACGCCGTCGAGCCGCAGCCCGTAGCAGCCGGCCGGCCTCGATCGGCGCGGTCGAACAGCGGCGACATCGAGGACGGCCCGGCCGGCGACGCCGGCGAAGAAGGCCGGCGTGAGGATCGCGGCGCCGGCATAGACGAACGGCACCACGTCGCGCTCGCCGCGCCGCGTGAGCCGCCCGTCGGCGGCCATCGAGAAATCGCCGCGGCCGGCATAGCCGATGCTCGGTCGCGGTCGGCGCCAGCAGCAGCAGCGCGTCCATGCGCGCGGGTCGAACGCGGCGGCGAGCCGCGCGAGATTGGGCTTCACGCCGTCGATCCAGATGGTGTCGGAATTGACCAGGAAGAACGGCCCGTCGCCGAGCTGCGGCAGCGCCTTGACCGACGCCGCCGCCGGTGCCGAGCAGTTCGCGCGCGCTCGTCGGAGATGACGATCTGCGGCGTCTCGCGCGCCGGCGAGGTGGCGTTCGATCTGGTCGGCGAGGTGATGCACGTTGACCACGGCGCGCGTCGACGCCGGCCTGCCGCCAGCCGGTCGAGCACGTGGTCGATCAGCGCCTTGCCGCCGACCTGCACCAGCGGCTTGGGCATCTGGCCGTTGAAGGCGCGCATGCGCGTGCCGAGCCCGGCCGCCAGCACCATGGCGCGGCGCGGTGCGAGCGACGGTTGTGGAGCGGCGTCGCGCCATGTCTGCCGATCAGCTTCCGCGGGCCTCAGATTGTCTTTAACGCCGGCACATGGTCGCTGTACCACTCGTTGAGCGCCGCGAGCGACGGATGCGCCGAGCGAGCGCTGCAGATAGCCCCATACCCGCGGGCATGTGACGCAGATATTGCGGCTTGCCGTCGCGCATGTCGAGCCGCGCGAAGATGCCGAGGATCTTGCTGGCGCGCTGCGCCGCCAGCGTCACGTAGATGCTGATGAAGTGCGGCGGCGTCGAAGTCGGGCTCGGCGGCGCGCGCGTCCGCGCACATAGCGGCCGAGCAGCGCGAGCTCGATCTGCTTCCGGCACGTCGACGCGCGCGTCCTGCAGCAGCGAGGCGAGGTCGTAGGCCGGCCGGCCCCATCAGCGCGTCCTGGAAGTCGAGCAGGCCGAGGCGCGCGATGCTCGTTGCGGTTCGGCAGCCAGAGCAGGTTGGGCGAATGAAAGTCGCGCAGCACCCAGGTCGGCGGCGCATCGATCGCCGGCTGCAACGCCTCGCGCCACAGCAGCTCGAAGGTCGGCGCGCGTCGTCGGCCGACACGGGGCCCTGCAGCCGCGGCAGGATACCAGTCGAGCAGGAGCTCGGCCTCGATCAGGAAGGCGTCCATGTCGTAGGGGGGAATCCGGTAGTCGACGTGCGGCGCGACCGGCAGCACGTCCGGCAGCACGTGCTCGTGCAGGGCCAGCAGCACGTCGACCGCGGTCTCGTAGCGCTCCTCGATCGGCGCCGGCGGATCGCCCGCGACCACGCGCTCGTCGCCGAGGTCCTCGATGATCGAGCAGGCCCTGGTCGAGGTCGGCGTGCTGGATCGCCGGCGCGGAGAAGCCGCGCTGCGCGCAGCCCGTTGGCCACGCCGACGAACGGCATCACGTCCTCGGCGAGATGCGCGATCGCGCTGTAGGGCTTGCCGTCGCGCACCGGCGGGCCGTCGCGGCCGGCGCGGCGAGTTCATCAGGATCGCGTGCTTGTCGCCGAGCACCAGCCGATCGTAGCGGCGCGTCGAGGCGTCGCCGGCGCATGCCGGCCGCGCAGCGCTTCGCTGAAGCCGGCTTCGGCGATGAACTGGCGCACCGCCGCGATGCGGTCGACGCGCGGCGCGAACGTGCCGTAGCCGGTCACGCCGGCCATGGCGGAACTCGAGCTTGAGCTTGGGCGCAAGCGTGAGCGTGACGTCGAGCCGGTCGGGCGGCAGAAATCCGGCCGCGCGGTCGGGCCATTCCACCAGCACGACGGCGCCTTCCGGCAGGTCGTCGAAGCCGAGCTCGGCCAGTTCGGCCGCGCCCGACAGGCGGTAGAGATCGGCATGCACCAGCGGAAAGCTGCGGCAGCTCGTAGATCTGCATCAGCGTGAAGGTCGGGCTCGGCACCTCGATCGTCTCGTCGCCGGCGAGATAGCGGATCAGCGCGCGCGCGAACGTGGTCTTGCCGGCGCCGAGATCGCCCGACAGCGTGACGCAGATCGCCGGGCTGCGAGCGCGTTCGCGATGTCGACCTCGAGCCGGCGCGTGGCGTGCTCGTCCGGCAGCACCACCGTGAAGCTCGACGTGCCGGAGGTGGTCGGGAGCATGGCCATCATGCGGCCCGTTTCGCCAATCGGATTGCGGCTCGCTCGGTGTCGTCCCCGCGCAAGCGGGGACCCATATTCCAGAGACCGTGGTTATGGGTCCCCGCTTTCGCGGGGACGACGCAGGTCGCGCCCAGCCTGCGATCTGGCGCCGGCATCACGCCGCGGTCCGCGCGCTGCGCTGCTCGAGCGGGAAGACGCAGGTCACGGTGGTGCCGCGGCCGACCGCCGAATTCGAGCGACACCGTGCCGCCGTGCAGCTCGACGAAGGAGCGCACCAGCGAGAGGCCGAGGCCGGTGCCGCGGTGGCGCGAGCCGAGCGAGTGGGTCTCGAACCAATCGAACACCTTGTCCTTCACGTCGGCCGGGATGCCCGGTCCGTGGTCGGTGACCGAGAACACGACGGCATCCTTGAGCCGCTGGGCCGAGAGCGTAACCGTCTCGCCCGCGGGCGAAAAGCCGACGGCGTTGGCCAGCAGATTGAACAGCGACTGGCGCACGCGCCGCTCGTCGGCGATGAAGCTGCCGATATCGGGCGCGGCGCGGATTTCGAGCTTGATGCCGCTCTTGACCAGCCGGTCCTGCACGCCCTCGGCGGCCGCCTCCATGGTCCGGCGGATGTCGACGGAGCCGAGATTGAGCGTCATGGCGCCGGCGTCGATGGTGGCGAGGTCGAGGATGTTGTTGATGATCGCGAGCAGCGCGTTGGTCGAGACGGTGATGTAGCTCAGGTATTCGCGCTGCTTCTCGGTCAGCGGCCCGGTCACCGGGTCGCCGAGGAAATGCGCGAAGCCGATGATGTTGGTGAGCGGCGAGCGCAGCTCGTAGGACACGTGGTGCACGAAATCGATCTTGAGCTTGTCGGCGGTCTCCAGCGCCTCGTTGCGCTCGCGCAGCGCGCGCTCGACGTTGACCGTGTCGGTGACGTCCTGGAAGGTCACCAGCGTGGCGCCGTCGGGCAGCGGCATGGTGGCGCAATCGACCACGCTGCCGTCGCGGCGCTCGATCCGGCCGGTCACCGGCTCGCGGTTGTCGATCGCGGTGACGGTCGCGCGCAGCGTCTGCCAGATCGGGTCGTCGCCGTGAAGCGGCCGGCACCAGCCGATGACCGTCTCGATGTGCGGCCGTTCGGCCAGCCTGTTCCGGGTCGAGCTTCCACATGCGCGCGAAGGCCGGATTGAACAGGCGCAGCCGCCCGTCGCTGCCGAACACCGCGACGCGCTTCGGTGAGGTTGTCGAGCGTCTCGCCCTGCACCCGGATCAGCGCGTCGTAGCGCCGTTCGAGATCGAGCCGCTCGGTGACGTCGTCGAACAGATAGATCACGCCGCCTTCCGGATTGGGCGTGGTGACGACGCGCAGGGTGCGGCCGTCGGGCAGGTGCCACATGTGCTCCTTCGGCTCGATCGCCCGATAGGCCTCGTGCAGCGCGGCTTTCCACTGCCGGAAGTCCTGCTGCTCGGGCAGCTTGCGCGCGGCGCGCAGCTGGTCGAGCACGGCGGAATCGGTCGGGCCCTGGTCGAGGAAGCCGGCGTCGAGGTCCCAGAGCGACCGGAAGGCGGCGTTGTAGAAGGAGAGCTTCTGATTGCCGGCGAAGATGGCGACGCCGGTCGCGAGCTGGTCGAGCGTGCGGCGGTGCGCGTCGACCATGCGCGCGAGCTCGGCGCGCATGGTTTCCGCCTCGGTGGCGTCGATGCCGATGCCGGCGCTGCCGCGCGCGGCCGGCACGGTGAGCACGTCGAAGCTCCGCCGCCCGCCCGCGACGATCGCCGGCAGCCGCCCGGCGTAGGACTGCGCCGCCTCGTGGGCGCGGAACAGCTCGGTGCGCGCGGCGCGGTCGAACAGCTCGATGCCGCGCTCGACCGCCTCGGCGCCGTCCTTGGCCTCGACCGCGCGCGCATAGGCCTGGTTGACGTAGACGAGCTTGCCGGCGTCGTCGCGCGCCCAGACCGGCGACGGCAGCGCCTCGATCAGGGTGCGCAGGGCGTCGGTGTCGTCGAACTGCTTCTGGTGGCGCGCGCTGAGCTCGGCCAGCTCGCGCTTGATGCCGCTGACGTCGCGCAGGCGCAGGATCGCGCGCCCGCCGACCACCTGGCCGTCGGCCTCGATCGACGCGGCCCTCCAGCGTCGTCACCGTCATCGCGAAGCTCACGCCGCGCGCGCGCAGGGCATCGACCGAGCGCTCCATCGCTTGCGCGACGTCCGGCTCGAGCCAGGTGCCGAAGGCGAGCACGCGATGCGGCGCGTCGGCGCCGGCGACCAGCGTCGGGTCGCCGATGATCTCGGGCTCGTCGGTCGTCCGCCGCCCAGGCGACCAGGATCTGCGGCTCGGACAACAGCAGCGCATAGACGCGGTCGATCGCCGCGCGCGACCCGATCTTGTCGTCGCGGGTGGCAAGCTCGATCTCGGCGAGGCGCCGGCGCGTGCGCACCAGCAGGATCGCGGTCACCACCGCGAAGCACAGGATGCCGAGCGTGAGCGCGAGCGCGGCGATCTCGTGCCGGTCGAGCGCGAGCAATGCCGCGAGATAGGCGTCGAGGGTCGAGAGCGCGGTCGGGGTACTCGACGGTTCCGCGGCGCCGGCCGTCGCGAACGAGAGCGGGGTGCCGGCAGCGGTCGCGATAGCGGCAACGACGGCGCGGAATCCGCCGCGTTGCGGATGAGCCCTAAAGCTCTCCACGGCCCGGATCGCGTCCGGCATGCCCGCTTGCCCCTGTCGCCGCATTCAGCCGGCGCCATGCGGCCGCCGGCCGACCCCGGGCCGCGCGGCGGCGTGCCTCTTCCGCCAAGCGCCCGCGAATCAAGCCACTTTACCCCCAATAGGAATCCGGCCGTAAGAGTCCAGATCGTGAACGCCGCCCGGGCGCGCTATTGCGCGACCTTGATGTTGTTCTGGGCGATCACATCGGCCCATTTGCGGGTCTCGGCCCGAATGTAGTCGCCGAACTCCTTCGCTCCCATCGGGGTCACGACCGCGCCCATTTCGCTCAGCCGCTTGCGCAGATCGGGCATGGCGAGCGCCTGCGCCAAGGCCTTTTCCAGCTTTGCGATGACCGGCGCGGGCGTCGCCGCGGGTGCGGCGAGACCGAACCAGTAGGCCGCCTCCAGCGGGAACCCGGCCTCCGACATGGTCGGCGTCTCCGGCAGCATCTCGAAGCGGGACGTGGCGGCGATGGCGAGCCCGCGCAGCGCGCCGGCCCTCATCTGCGGCATCCCGACGACGGCGGTTATGAACATCGTGTTGAGATGGCCGGCGACCAGATCGTTGAGCGCCGGCGCGCCGCCGCGGAACGGCACGTGCAGCATGCTGACGCCGGCCTTGGCGGCGAACAGCTCGCCCGCAAGGTGGCTGGCGCTGCCCGGACCGACCGACCCGTACGACACCGAGCCGGGCTTCCGGCGCGCGAGCTCGACCAGGTCCTTCACGCTATTCACCGGAAGCTTTCCGTTGGCCATCAGCACCATGGGAGCGCTGCCGACGAAGCCGATCGGCGCGAAGTCCTTGATGCCGTCGTAGGGGATGTTCTTGTAGACGCTGGGATTGAGGGCATGGTTGTCGTTGATCATCATCAGCGTGTAGCCGTCCGGCTCGCTGCGGGCGACCGCCGCGGTCGCCAGCGTGCCGCCGGCGCCGGGCCGTGCCTCGATGATGAATTGCTGTCCGAGCAGCGTGGCGAGCTTTTCGCCGACGACGCGCGAGACGGTGTCGAGCAGCCCGCCGACCGGAAACGCGATCATGATCTTGACCGGCCGGGTCGGATAGCCGGTGTCCTGCGCCTTGGCCGGAGCGAGCACCGCGAATGCTGCGAACAGGCCGATCATTGCACGCTTCATGCGGATTCTCCCAGGCGGCAGCGTTGCTTGTCGATAAGGGCGACGGGCGAGTGAGGGTTATGCCCGTCCGGTGTGCTTGCGGGCGGCTTCCAGGTGGCCGTAGCTCTGCACCGGCGCGCACATCAGGAAGCGGTAGCCTTCCTTGACGATGCGCTCGGCGTTGCCGCTCTCCACGTGCGGATGGCCGACCACGACGTTGTGCTTCTTGCAGGTGTCGACCACGCGCTTCATCCACTTCAGGAGTTCGGGATGCTCGTACTGGCGCGGAATGCCGAGCTCCTGGCCGAGATCGCCCTCGCCGATCAGGATCGCGCCGATGCCCTTCACCTTGGTCAGCATGGCGTCGAGGTTTTCCACCCCGCGGGTGTCCTCGATCTGCAGGATGCAGAAGATTTCGCCCTGCGGATTGAGCGGCCAGACGTCGGCCTTCTGGTAGTACTCCTGCTGCGAGATGCCCCAGTAGCGCACGGCGTTGGTGGGGCCGTCGCCGCGGATGCCGGCCGGTTCAAAGTTCGGCGCGGTCTTCAGGCGTGGATAGCGGCAGGCGCCGACCGCGTTGGCGGCCTCTTCGACCGTCGAGATATGCGGAAACACGATGCCGTAGCAGCCGATGTCGAGCGCCTGCTTGGCGTGCCACTGCGCCATCTCGACCCCGTTGACCGGGATGCGGACCATCGGCGTCACCGGCGGCACCAGGCCGGCCTTGGCGATCTGCGCGCGGTTGAGCATGTACTGCAGGCAATCGCGCAGGGTGCGGCCGTCCCACGGATTGTGCTCCATCTCGAACACGCAGCCGTCGAACTTGGAGGCGCTCATCGCGATCGCCGAATTGACTTCGGCGGGCGCGAAGCAGGTCAGCGCGTGCTGGCCTGCTTCCAAGGCGCGGATGACGTTGTTCAGACGCGGCAGATCGGCCATTTGTTCCCTCTTCCTTGCAACCCGATCACCCGCTCGATCCGTCATCCTGAGGTGCGAGCCGCGTAGCGGCGAGCCTCGAAGGGTGACGGCCCCCGACATCAGGGCCGTTCATCCTTCGAGGCCCGCGCTACGCGCGGGCACCTCAGGATGACGGGGAGAGGTGGTTCGGCGACATCCTAACAGATCGCGATCCGGGTTTGACAATGGCGCGGCGCCCCGTAGCATCCCGGCGACATAACAATCACAGCGACGGTGCCATGATCATCGACTGCCACGGCCACTACACCACCGAGCCCAAGGACCTGCATCGCTTCCGCAAGGAGCAGACCGCGGCCGCCAACGCCAAGGACAAGGCGGCGATGCCGCCGCGCGCGGCGCTGAAAATGCCGGACGACGAGATCCGCGAGAGCATCGAGCAGAACCAGCTCAAGCTGCAGCGCGATCGCGGCACCGACCTGACGATCTTCTCGCCGCGCGCGTCCGGCATGGGCCACCACGTCGGCGACGAGAGCGTGTCGACCGAATGGTCGCAGATCTGCAACGACCTGATTGCCCGCGTGGTGTCGCTCTACCCGAAGAACTTCATCGGCGTGTGCCAGCTGCCGCAATCGCCCGGCGTCGACCCGAAGAATTCGGCCGCGGAACTGGAGCGCTGCGTGAAGATGGGCTTCGTCGGCTGCAACCTGAACCCCGACCCTTCCGGCGGCTATTTCAACGCGCCGCCGATGACCGACAAGTCATGGTTTCCGCTCTACGAGAAGATGATCGAGCTCGACGTGCCGTGCATGATCCACGTCTCGGGCTGCTGCAATCCTGCCCAGCACACCACCGGCTCGTATTATCTCAACGCCGACACCATGGTGTTCATGCAGGTCATCCTGTCCGACCTGTTCAAGACCTTCCCGAAACTGAAGTTCATCATCCCGCACGGCGGCGGGGCGGTGCCGTTCCACTGGGGGCGCTTCCGCGGCATCGCGCTCAACAACGGCAAGCCGGAACTCGCCGAGATCATGGGCAGCAACATCTTCTTCGACACTTGCGTCTATCATCAGCCCGGCATCGACCTGCTCACCCAGGTGGTGCCGGTCGACAACATCCTGTTTGCGTCGGAGATGGTGGGTGCTGTGAAGGGCATCGATCCCAGGACCGGCTTCGGCTTCGACGACACCAAGCGCTATGTCGAGGGGACCAAGCTCACAGCCGCCGACAAGGCGAAGATCTTCGAAGGCAACGCGTTCAAGGTCTATCCGCGGCTGAAGCCGCAGATCGCCAAGCAGGCGGCCTGAGGGGACGCCGGTAGCGCCATGAAATTCGGACTGTTCGGCAGCGCCCAGGCGAGACGCGGCGGCCCCGACCTCGACAGCGGCCAGGGCTTCAAGGATTTCATCGAATACAACGTGGAGGCCGAGGCGCTCGGCTATGCCTCGACCTTCGTGGTCGAGCACCATTTCACCGGCTTCGGCCAGGTGTCGGCGTCGCTCAATCTGCTGACCTGGGTGGCGGCAAAGACCAAGACCTTGCGGCTCGGCACCGCGGTGGTGGTGCTGCCCTGGCACAATCCGGTGCTGCTCGCCGAGCAGGCCGCCACCATCGATCTCCTCTCCGGCGGCCGGCTCGAGTTCGGCGTCGGCAAGGGCTACCGCCACAACGAGTTCGCGAGCTTCTGCATCCCGATGGCGGAAGCCGAGGAGCGCTTCGAGGAGAGCCTCGCGCTGATCGTCAAGTCGTGGACCTGCGAGGAGCGGTTCTCGCACCACGGCAAATTCTGGAATTTCGAGAACATCATCGTCGAGCCTCCGGCGGCGCAGAAGCCGCATCCGCCGATCTGGATGGCGGCCGGCAGTCCCGAACTCGATCCGCAAGGTGGCGCGGCGCGGCTACAAGCTGCTTCTTGACCAACTGGCCTCGACAACGCTCGCGATCGAGCGCTTCAACATCTACAAGGCGGAGGTCGAGGCCTGCGGGCGAACGTTCGACCCGATGGATGTCGGCGTGTGCCGCGCCTTCTACGTGGCGAAGGACGCCGACGACAAGGCCCGGGCGGTCGAGGCGCGGCTCGCCAATCAGCAACGGCTCGCCAGGCTTGCGGAAGTGCCGGGCGCGGCGACCAAATCGAGCATGCTGTCGTTCGACCAGACGCTGGACGCGGCCGGCGAAAGCGCGATGTACGGCACACCCGACGAGATCGCCGCGAAGCTGTCGCTGCTGCGCGCCGCCGGCGTCGAGCACGTGCTGCTCAACGGCCCGGCCGGCTCGCGCGAGAACCTGCGGGCGTTCGCGCGCGAGGTCATGCCGGCGTTCGCCGGCCCGTCAGCCCCGGCCGGCGAGCGGGCGGCAACCCGCGCGCGGCCGCAACTCGTGAACCCGTGACCGGCGGCGACCGCCGCTACGCCTCCTCGGCCGCCAAGA
Organism: uncultured Alphaproteobacteria bacterium; assembly: GCA_963755305.1. Lineage (GTDB taxonomy): Bacteria > Pseudomonadota > Alphaproteobacteria > Rhizobiales > Xanthobacteraceae > VAZQ01. The sequence goes on from CAVWJL010000006.1 coordinate 222,581, forward strand.
GATCGAAATCGCCGCGCAGCACGGCGTCGAGCCGGCCGGTGCGCCAGCTGCCGTCGGCGCTGCGCACCAGCGGCGAGGGCTCGCTGCGGTAGCGGCGCACGACCGCGTTCGAGCGCGGCGCCTGGTCGAGCGCCGCGACGAGCGCGGCGCTGCATTCTGCGCCGGCGGGACATCGCCGAGCGGTGCAACCGCGAGCCGCACCCGCGCGGTCACGCGGTTTGCGCCATTGCCGCTCTCGGCGAGCTCCAGCACATGCAGCCCGCATTCGCGCGCCAGCACACGATGGGCGCCGAAGCCGCTGACCAGCAGCAGCGGCAGGCCGCTCGGCGTTCCGTTCGGCAGTTCCGACACCTGCATGTGGCGGTTGTCCGACCAGGCGCGATACATGTCGAACAGCTGCCGGCACCACGCGTCGAAGGCCCGCGCGTCGCTCGCTGCCGGCCGCAGCGCCGGCTCGACCAGGAGCGCGACCTCGATCGCGCGGACTGCTCGAAGACGTCCTTGATGCCTTGCCTGACCAGGTAGAGCTGCTAGCGCCAGCCGCGAGATCAGTTCGCGCGAAGTAATGCCCGCGCTGGCCGCGTCGTTCGCGCCAGGCGCCCGCGCAGCGGATTCCGCCGTCTTCGCCGCGGCCGCGACGCGGTCCATCAGCGCCAGCCGCGCCAGCCGTTCGAAGCGGTCGGCCCGTTGCCAGAAGCCCGACGTCGCTCATCTCGTCCGGCGAGGCCGTGCTTGAGCGCTCTCCCATTCGGGCGCCGCCAGCGTGCCGCTCGATGCTCGCTCGGCTTGCGCCATGAGCGCGTCGAATTCGGCCGCCGTGCCCGCGCGGCGCCAGGATCATCGACGGCAGCGACACGGGCGCGCCGCCTCCGTCCGCCTGCGCCGGCACGCCGCGCCGGCGTCGCGTCGCTGTCGGGATCGACGAACTCGGCCTGGATTGCGCGGCCGTCGCTGCGGAAGAACACGAACTGCTCGCCTTCGGGAAAGCGCCACTCCACGATCGTCGCCGCCAGCGGCGCGATCACGTATTGCTCGATCGCGCGCTTGAGCGGCCGCGCGCCCATCTCGGGCGAGAAGCCCTTCTCCAGCAGGAACTCCAGCGCCGACGCTTCCCATTCCACCGCCCAGTCGCGGTTCTTGAGGCCGCGCCGCTCCAGAACGCGCGTTGAGCTCCTTCTTCAGGATCACGCGCATCAGGTCGCGCGTCAGCGGACGGAACACGATGATCTTGTCGATCCGGTTCTGGAACTCGGGCCGGTAGGTCTGGCTGATGGCGCGCGTTGATCTGCTCGGTGCGTGAAGACGTCGGCCGCCGGCGCGAAGCCCAGCCCCGCGGTCTGGTGGCTGGTGGCGCCGAGATTGGTGGTCATGATGATGAGGCAGTGGCGGAAGTCGGCGATCTGCCCGAGCGTGTCGGTCAGCCGCGCGTCGTCGAACACCTGCAGGAACAGGTCCCAGATGCGCGGATGCGCCTTCTCGAACTCGTCCAGCAGGACGACCGAGAACGGCTGCTTGCGCACGCTGGCTGATCAGCGAGGCGGTTTCGGCCGGATTGGCGCTGCCGACGATCTGGTGCCATGGACTCGGGCGTCTGGAATTCGCTCATGTCGAGACGGATCAGGCGATCGACCGAGCCGAACAGATATTCGGCCGCGGTCTTGGCCAGCTCGGTCTTGCCGGTGCCGGTCGGGCCCGCGAACAGGAAGACGCCGATCGGCCGGCCCGGATCGTTCAGCCCGGCCTTGAGCATGGCGATGCGCTCGACCACGCTGGCGACGGCCTCGTCCTGGCCGATCACGCGGCCGGCGAAGAACGCGCGGATCGAGGCGAGGTCGATGCGCTCCTTGTTGTCGAGGATCGACACCGGCAGGCCGGTGAGCTGCGACAGCGTATCGCAGCACGTCGTGCGGCGCGATCGCGGCGCCCTTCTCGGCGCGCGCGGCGGTGAGCTTGATGAGTTGCAGCGCCGAGCCCGGAAAGCTCGCGGCGCCGAGATACTGCCGCGCGGAGGCGACCGCCACGTCGGCGCATTGCGGATCGATGGCCGACGCCGGTCTCCTCCGAGAGCCGGCGCGACCACGTCGCGCGCGAGCGCGAGCGTGTCCTCTTCGGACTGCGGCTCGAGCAGCGACCACCTCGAAGATGCTGCGCAGCGCCGGGCGCATCTGCAGCAGCCGCGCCACGCTCGTCGGCGTCGCCTCGGTCCACACCACCAGCCGGCCGGCGACGATCGCCGGCAGGATCTGGTCGAGGATGCTGGCGCTCTGGCCCTGATGGGTGCCGCTGCGCGCGAGCTGCAGCGAGGTCCGGGATGTACCAGATCAGCTTCTTGCCGACCGTGAGCTGGTCGACCGCCTCGCGGATGCGGCCTTCGAGCTGGCCGAACCATTGCTGGCCGGCCATGAGATCGGCGCCGCTCGCCTCGAACACGCTCCAGCCCTGGCGGGCGAGGCGCGCCGCCAGCAGCCGCAGGAACGAGGTCTTGCCGGTCAGCGGCTCGCCGCTCACCAGCAGCGAGCGCACCGGCGCCTGCTGCAACGTCGCTTCGGCGGCCGCCAGCGCCGGGCGCCAGTCGTCCGGCTCGATCAGCAGCAGTCGGGCGCGGTCTGGTCCGCCCAGAAGCGGCCGAAGGTCGTGAGGAACGCGCGATCGATGCTGCCTCGCGCGATGCGGTCGAGCTCGCCAGATGAGGTCGCGGCGAGCGGATGGTTCACCCGCTCGAGAAAGCCCCGGATGATCGGCGGCGGCGAGGCCGACGGTCCATCGAGCGCCGGACCCGAAATCGGCCGCGTCGCCGAGATCGGCGCGGCGCTCGAAATAATCGCGAAACAGCAGCGGCAGGATCGGATTGTCGCGCCACCACTCCTTGGCGCCCGCCACCGGCGCGCCGACCGGCGGCCGCGGTTCGACCGCGAGAAAATATTCGAGCGCGAAATACATCGCCCAGGGCGCGAGCTTGTCGAACTGCGCCACCACCTGGTCGATCACCTGCGTTGCGGTCGGGACGGCGCTTGAGCGCCGCGAAGGCGGCGCAGGCCAGCGTCCAGTTCACGCCCGTGCGCGTACTGCATCACGATGTCGAGCGGCACGGCGGGATCGGCCAGCAGGTCGGCCGCCTGCTTGAACTCGGGATGCTCGAGCAGCTCGCGCGGATGCGCGGAGCTTGCGGTGAACGGGGCGAAGCTGTTTTCGAGCTGGTAGAGCCGTGCGGTCAGCGTCCCTTGCGCGGACGGGTCCGGCGCCGGCGCGTCATGGACGTCCTGCGGCTCGGCAAGGGCATGAGCGTCCTGCTGGGCCGTCGCCTTGCGCCTGCGCGACAATTCCCGCCACAGCCCGATCGCGAACCCGACCAGAATGAGGAAGATGACGTGTTCCAAAACCGGCATCCTGCGAAGGCCATGCGTTCGTGCGACGGCGCGGCACGACTGTCGGTATGGCCGCCATCTCTGTCAACAATGCGGGGCGGGGAGGGCCGCGTGGTCGTTCTGTCCGGGGGCGGCCGGTCTTGCGGCCGGCCGATCAGTTCTTGATCCGGTAGCCGGTGTGGAACATCCACCACACCACCGCGAGGCATGCCACCATGAACAGCGAGGTGAGCGTGATGCTGGCGCCCAGGCTGACGTCGGCGACCTCGTAGAAGCTCCAGCGGAAGCCCGAGATCAGGTACACGATCGGATTGAACAGGCTCACCGTCTGCCAGAACTGCGGCAGCAGCTTGATCGAGTAGAAGCTGCCGCCGAGGAAGATCAGCGGCGTGAGGATGAGCAGCGGGATGATCTGGAGCTTCTCGAAGCCGTCGGCCCACAACCCGATGATGAAGCCGAACAGGCTGAAGGTCGCCGCTGTGAGTACCAGGAACACCAGCATCCAGCCGGGATGCGCCACCCGCAGCGGCACGAACAGGGAGGCGGTGGCGAGGATGATCAGGCCGAGCACGATCGACTTGGTCGCCGCCGCCCCGACATAGCCCAGCACGATCTCGAACGCTGACACCGGCGCCGAGAGGAGCTCATAGATCGTCCCGACGAACTTCGGGAAATAGATCCCGAACGAGGCGTTCATCACGCTCTGCGTGAGCAAGGTCATCATCACCAGCCCCGGCACGATGAATGCGCCGTAGCTGACGTTCTCGATTTCCGGAATACGCGACCCGATCGCTGCGCCGAACACCACGAAATAGAGCGAGGTGGAGATCACCGGCGACACGATGCTCTGGAAGATGGTGCGGCCGGTGCGCGCCATCTCGAACCGGTAGATCGCCCAGACCCCGCGCGGGTTCATTGGTCCTTCCTCACCAGGTCGACGAAGATGTCTTCGAGCGAGCTTTGCGTGGTATCGATGTCGCGCACGCGGATGTTCAGGCGGAGGATGTCTTCCAGCAGCCGGGTGATGCCCCGGCGGTCGCCCAGCGCCTCGTAGGTGTAGACCAGCGCGTGGCCGTCGGCGGCGAGCATGAGGCGATAGGCGCCGAGCTCCGCAGGAACGTCCGCGAGCTTCTGCTGCAGCTCGATCCGCAACTGTTTCTTGCCGAGCTTGTGCATCAGTTCGGTCTTGTTCTCGACCAGGATCAGCTCGCCCTTGTTGATCACGCCGATGCGGTCCGCCATCTCCTCGGCTTCCTCGATATAGTGCGTGGTCAGGATGATGGTCACGCCGGTGGCGCGCAGCGAGCGCACCACCTCCCACATGTCCTTGCGCAGCTCGACGTCGACGCCGGCGGTAGGCTCGTCCAGAAACAGGACCTGCGGCTCGTGCGAGAGCGCCTTGGCGATCATCACGCGGCGCTTCATGCCGCCCGACAGCGTCATGATCTTGCTGTCCTTGCGGTCCCACAGCGACAGGTCCCTGAGAACCTTCTCGACGTAGGCCGGACTAGCCGGCTTGCCGAACAGGCCGCGGCTGAAGGTGACGGTGCCCCACACCGACTCGAAGGCGTCGGTGTGGAGTTCCTGCGGAACGAGCCCGATCATCGCGCGGGTGACGCGATAGTCGTGCACGATGTCGTGGCCGGCCACCGACACGGTTCCCGCCGACGCAGTGACGATCCCGCACACGATGTTGATGAGCGTCGTCTTGCCGGCCCCGTTCGGCCCCAGCAGGGCGAAAATCTCCCCGCGCTGGATGTCGAGATCGACGCACTTGAGCGCCTGGAACCCCGACGCGTAGGTCTTGGACAATCCGGAAATGCCGAGGATGGGCGGGGGCGCTTTCATGGCCTCGCACATATGGATTTTTTCGCGCGCGATTGCCAGCCGCCTGGCGGCGTCTCGATTTGCGCCGGCCGCCGGCAACGGCCGCGAGCCCAAGCCGCAAATGCCATCTCCCCGGCGGGGAGAAGGCACATTCGGCGCCGTCCGCGCGCAGGATCGCGCGCGCACGGCAGGATCCTGGTGTGGACTACCGAACCGGCGGGCCGGAGCGCGACGGGGCCGCCTCGGCGGGCCGGAGGCTCTGCAAGATCCGGTCGATGACGGAACGGGTCTCGGGCCTGTCCATCTCCGCCGGGTCGCCGTAGGCCAGCACCTGGATCACGCGCTCGCCGGCGCGCGGGAGAAGCGCGAGCGACCTGAACGCGTTCTCGTCCTCGTCGGTTCCTTCCAGCACGCGGATGTCGAAGCCTTCCAGCTTGTCGAGGCGATCGACGGTCACCTTGATGTTGTTGAGCTCGTCGCCCACGAAGTCTCTGACGTCCTCGTCGCCCAGCGCCGCCGCCTTGTCGGCCAACGGTCCCACCACCACCGCAATCTCGTCGCTCTCGGCGGACAGGCGCTTGCCGTTGAACGTCACCTCCCAGTCGTCGGGCACCCAGATGGAGAATCGTCCGCTCGCATTGACCTGGGTTCCCGCGTAGGCCGGCGCGGCGGTCGTCGGCAGCAAGATCGGCGTGGCCGCCAGTAGCGCGGCCGAAGCAATGACCGCACGAAACCAGGTGCGCGCGCGCGGGTGCGCAGCCCTTCCGGCTGTCGCCGGCAGGGCGGTTGTTTCGCGGTCAATTCCGGTGAACGTCCCCGAATGCGGGGCTGTCGTGCTACGCTTGGTCATGGCCTCTCTCCTGTCCTCGGCCTGTTGGCCGGCTCTTTGCAATTGGACGCTACGCAAGCCTCGTGCCGTGACGGTTCTCGCGTAAAATCAAGTGCTTTCGGGACCGGCCGGCACGTTCGGGCGTCTGCAAATCGGGACGGACCATGTCATCGAAACGGACACTCGGACCGGCGTGCTCGCAGGCAAAGCCCGCTCGGCAAGCCGCGCTCGCGCGGTCCAGCCGGAATAGCCGGCCGCATTCTCCGCGCCGCTGGATCGCGCTCGCAAGTTCCCTGCGGTTCCAGATGTGGCTGCTGTGGCTGTTCATCATTGTTCTGTCGGGGTTCATGGCGGTCCTGCTCGTTGGTCTTTATCAGAGCAGTTCGGCATTCCAGATCGAGGCTGCGCGCCGGGCAACCCGTTCGACCTGCCAGGCGATCCAATCGCAATATGCCGCCAGCTCGCGCCGGCAAACATCCGAGCGCGAACATGACCGGCTTTTCGTCATGGTCAGGGAAGTGCTCGCGGATGTCGCCGGCGTGGAGGGCGGCGTCTGGGATCGCGAGCACGGGTCGGTCGCCTATGCCTATCCCACGCACGGCGGAGCGATCCCGAAGCGCGACCTGCCGACGGCCGATTGGCCGTGGATCGTCGAGCAGCTTGAAAAGTCTTTCGCGCGCGGTGCCGTCCTGGAAGAAATCCGGCGTGGCAGCCTCGACACCCTGGTCCTCGCCGGGTGTCCGTTGATGCGCCAACCGCAACAGCTCGTCGCCTGGACCATGATGCGCGTTCGCACGTCGCAGGACTACGACCGCCTCGCCTGGGGCTTGGCGCTGCTGCTCGGCTTTGCGGTGATTTCCGGGGGCTGGCTGGCGGCGGCATTGTCGCACTGGTCGCGCGGCATCACGCGGCTGGAGACGTCGTTGCGGGATCATCCGGTCGACCGGTTGCCGGTGCTCGCGCGGCAGGGCCATGGCGATATCGACCGGATCGTCGACGCGCTCAACGCCTCCACGCAGCGCCTCGCCGCGGCGCGCGACGAGGCGGCCGCACTCGGCGCCCGGCTAGCCCATGCCGAGCGCTTCGCGGCGCTCGGGCGCATCGCGGCTGGTATCGCCCACGAGATCCGCAATCCCATCGCCGCCATGCGGCTGAAGGCGGAGAACGCGCTCGCGCACTCGCCCGAACGCCAGCGCGACGCGCTCGACGTCATCGTCGGACAGATCGACCGGCTCAACGAGCTGTGCGAATCGCTCCTGTCGCTGGCGCGGCCGCTGCGCCTCGAACTCCGCGAGGTCGGTGTCGCCGACTGGCTGAGCGATCGCGTCGCCGCCTTCAACGAGCAGGCCGCCTCCGCTAATATCGGCCTGCGGCATTCAGCCGAGGTCGACACCGCGACATTCGACCCGGCGCAGCTCGGAAGGGCACTGGACAACCTGATGATCAACGCGCTCCAGCACTCGTCCGCCGGCGGCGAGGTGCGCGTCTCGGCCCGGCGCGCCGGCGACGTACTGCGCATCTCGGTGTCGGATGCCGGAACCGGCATCCCCGCCGCGGTGCGCGACAGTCTGTTCGAGCCGTTTGCCAGCGATCGGACCGGCGGAACCGGGCTCGGTCTCGCCATCGCGCGCGAGATCGTCGAGGCGCACGGCGGCGCGATCCGGGTCGCGCCGTCGGCGGCGGGCGCGACGCTGGAAATGGACGTGCCGTGGCGCGCATCCTGATCATCGACGACGACAAGGCGTTCCGCGGCGTGCTGGCGGAGACCTTGCGCGACCTGGGCCATACGCCGATCGAGGCGCAGAACGGCGAGGCCGGGCTGCGGACGCTGGACGACGAGGCCGCCGACGCGGTGTTTCTCGACTTCAAGATGCCGGGGCTGGACGGGCTCGACATCCTGCGCCGGATGCGGGCGCAGCAGCGCACGCAGGCGGTGCCGGTCGTGATGCTCACCGCATTCGCCAACAACTCCAATACCATCGAGGCGATGAAGCTCGGCGCCTTCGAGCATCTGACCAAGCCCTTGCGGCGCCGCGACATCGAGACGCTGCTCGAGCGCATGCTGGCGCCGGCCGTTGCCGCGCCAATTCGCGCCGCCGCGCTGCCGCCCGACCGCCTCATCGGGCAGAGCGAGGGCATGCGCGAGGTGGCGAAGCTCATCGGCCGGGCGGCCGCCGGCGACGCAACGGTACTGATCACGGGCGAGACCGGAACCGGCAAGGAGATGGTCGCCCGCACGCTGCACGAGAGCTCGGCACGCTCCGCCGGACCGTTCGTCGCGGTCAATTGCGCGGCCATCCCGCGCGACCTTCTGGAGAGCGAGCTGTTCGGGCACCTCAAGGGCGCCTTCACCGGAGCGATCGGCAGCCGTATCGGAGCGTTCCAGCAGGCCGACCGCGGCACGCTGTTCCTCGATGAGATCGGTGACATGAGCATCGAGATGCAGTCGAAGCTGTTGCGCGCGATCGAGGAGCGCGCGGTGACGCCGGTCGGGGGCAACCGCGCCGAGCCGCTCGATCTGCGCTTCGTCGCCGCCACCCACCGCGACCTCCTCGCTCTGATAGCGGAAGGAAAGTTTCGCGAGGACCTGTACTATCGGCTCAACGTGATCCCGATCCACGTGCCGCCGTTGCGGGCGCGCTCCGCCGACATCCGGGCGCTGGCCGACTATTTCCTCGCGCGTGCCGGCGGCGTCGCCGGTGCGAAGACGCTTTCGGAGAGCGCGGCCGGGCGGCTGCTCGATCATCCCTGGCCGGGCAACGTGCGGGAGCTGCGCAACGCCATGGAACGCCTCGCGACCCTGGTGCGCGCGCCGGTGATCGAGGCGCACGATCTGGTCTTCCTGGCGGCCGAGCCGTCCCATGCCGCGGCTCCGGCGTTCGACATGACGCTGCTCGACGGGGATTTGAACGTCGCGACCGAGTCGCTCGAGCGCGCCATGATCCATCGCGCGCTGGAGGCCTGCGCCGGTAATCGCACCGAAGCCGCCCGCCACCTCGGCATCCACCGCCAGCTTCTCTACAAGAAGCTGCGGCAATTCGGGATCGAATGAGCAGACGCGGCGGCCCGTGCTCTCGATGAAGGGATTGCGATGAATGGGTGAGGGGGGGTGCGGTACGGCGTCGATGTTGCAGGTGTGGACATTATATGGTTCATGTATTATATATAGGGCAGCATGGCTGACCGGCCTCGCAAGGTGCCGGTCGTCTTCTACCGGACGCCAGCCGGCACCGAAGTCGTGCGAAATTGGCTGCGCGGGCTGGAGGACCATGATCGCAATGCCGTCGGGCAGGATCTCATGCGGGTTCAGTTCCGATGGCCGGTAGGGATGCCGCTTTGCCGAGCCATGGGCGACGGCCTATGGGAATTGCGAAGCGATCTTCCGAGCAATCGGATCGCGCGCGTGTTGTTCAGTGTCCAGCAGGGCAGAATCCTGGTCCTTCACGGCTTCATCAAGAAGACCCGTAAGACACCGGACGAAGACCTGGCACTCGCGCGCAAACGCAACCGTGAATTCCAGCAGTGAAGGTGTTGATATGAAGAAGAAGGCCGCTCGCACCGCCGCCGGGCTGACCACTCTCAATTCCTTTCTGAAGGCGGAAGGGAAGCTCGAAGAGTTCGAAGCCGTCGCCATCAAGGAAGTGCTGGCCTGGCAAATTGCGGAGGCAATGAAGGCGCAGAACCTCTCTCGCAAGCGGCTTGCCGAGCGTATGAAGACAAGCCGAAGCCAGATCGGCCGTCTGCTTGACCCCAAGGACGGTAACGTGACGCTCGCGACGCTCCAGCGTGCGGCGCGCATCGTCGGCCGCACGCTTCGGCTTGAACTGGTCTAGGCCGAGGACTCAGGAATACAGCGTTGAACTCGTGGGATGGCTTTCGCTGCGCTCAACCCATCGTCTTTCTCCGCGGCGCGTGCACGATGTCATGGCCGGCCACCGACACGTTTCCCGCCGACGCGTTGACGATGCCGCACCGCGTTTCGCGTGCGCTCAATGGGAGTGATCCGTTGCCCGGCGCCAGACACGCGGTGTCATGCCTGCGCAAGCAGGCATCCAGTAAACACCGCTGCGGAGGTGAGCGCATCGCGCAAGCCAACACAGATCGGCGATTGCTGGATTCCGGCGCTCGCTCGCTTCGCTCGCTCGGCCGGAATGACAGTGGGGGCTGGCTGCGGTTGCGCCGCCATGACGACAGGCGCTAAAGGTAAGGCGAAGAGGCGTCAAGGAGACCCGCCATGGGCATCGAAGCGTTGGGCTATATCGGCGTACGCGCCAAGGATCTGGGCGACTGGTCGGCCTACGGCAAGAAATTCCTCGGCCTGCAGCAGATCGACAAGAGCCGCTCGTCGCTGGCGTTCCGCATGGACGATCGCAAGCAGCGGCTGGTGGTCGACGCCGACGGCGGGCAGGGCATCGGCTTCTTCGGCTGGGAGGTGGCGGACGCCCCCGCCCTCGACGCAGTCGCCGCGAAAATCGAGGCCGCCGGCACCAAGGTGGCGCGCGGCTCGCGCGCGCTCGCCGACGGAACGCCACGTCAGGGACCTGATCGTGCTCAACGACCCGGCCGGCAACCGGCTGGAAATCTTCCATGGCGCGCAGACCACCAGCGACCCGTTCAAGCCCGGCCGCAACATCTCCGGCTTCCGCACCGGCCCGCTCGGCATGGGTCACGTGGTGATGCATTTCGAGCGCATCGCCGACGTGATGAAATTTTACCAGGAGGTGCTGGAGTTCAAGCTCAGCGACTACTGGACGCGGCCGTTCCCGGCCTATTTCTTCCACGTCAATCCGCGCCATCACTCGATCGCGTTCGTGGAGAGCGGCATCAACATGGTCCACCACATGATGGTGGAGCTCTACAGCTTCGACGACGTGGGGCAGGGCTACGATCTGGCGCTCGTCGATCCGGAGAAGATCGGTGTTTCGCTCGGGCGCCATTCGGGCGACTACGTGACCTCGTTCTACACCTGGAACCCGTCGGGTTTCCTGGTCGAATACGGCTGGGGCGGGCAGGTGATCGACGACAGCACCTGGACGCCGTTCGAGCGCAAGTTCGGCCCGAGCTTCTGGGGCCACGAGCGGCGCTGGATGTCGGCGGAGAAGAAGGAGGAGTCGCGGCTGCTCTGCATCGAGGCGGCCGAGGCCGGCCAGCGCAAGCCGGTGCAGGTGATCGAGGGCAACTACAATCGCATGCCCGGCGTGTGCCCCTGGTGGGACAGCATGAAGCAGGACCGCAAGGCGGGGTAGGGCGTCACTTGCCGGCGCCCGATGCCTCCTCGGCCGAGCGGGCCAGTTCCTCCACGTTGATGCGCGCGAGCGCGGCCGAGAACGCCGCCTCCGCTTCGGCCAGCGCCGGCATTACGATCCGGCCGAGGAGCCCGGAGCGGTCCACCGGCTGCTGGTTCAGTTCGTCGGTCGTTCCGGCCGCCCGCAGGATGTCGTCGGCGCTGATGCGGCGCCGCTCGCGGGCCAGCTCGTAGCCACCGCGCGGCCCGCGAATGCCGCGCAGGATGCCGTGCCGTACCAGGGCCTGCAGGACCGGCTCGAGATGGCGCGGCGGCAACTGGTGCCGGCTCGCCAGCGCCTTGGCCGCGACCGGCCGGCCGCGCCCATTGATCGCAATGTCGATGACGGCGGCGATTGCGAGCACGCCTTTGCGGGGCAGGAGGGGCATTCGGATGGTCCGCGAATTGACGAGCAAACGGCGATGGTCGGCAACGGTATGAGTTTACCTATGCTAACGTCTACTCGCTTCGGTCGTTCCCTCCCGTAGAACCAAAACCCCCAACTCCGCGTGTGGTTTCATCTAGGCTTGCAACTTCGCAAATTGTTGCTTGCATTGTAGGTGCGATCACCAGCTGCGCAATGCGCATGCCGCGGTGAACCGTGAACGACGCGCGGCCGAGATTGATCAGGATCACCTGGATTTCCCCGCGATAGTCGGCATCGATCGTGCCGGGCGCGTTCAGGACCGTGACGCCATGGTTGGCGGCGAGGCCCGAGCGGGGCCGCACCTGCCCTTCGGTTGCGGGCGGCAGCGCGATGGCGATGCCGGTCGGGATCATGGCGCGCTCGCCTGGCGCGATGGTCACCGGCGCCGTCACTGGCACCGCTGCGAGCAGGTCGATCCCCGCCGCCCCCGCGCTCTGGTAGGCCGGCAGCGGCAGATCGGCGCCATGGGGCAGCCGCAGCACGCGAATTTCGGCCCTGCCGGTCATGGGGCGGCGTTCATGACCGTGCCAGCGCGGCCGCAATATGGGCAACGAGGGCCCTTGCAACGGCGGTTTTCGGCTGCGGCGGCCAGGAGTCTCCACCCCGTCCGCTGTCACGAGATGGACGGTATTGCGGTCGCCGCCCATGATCCCGGTCTCCTCCGAAACGTCGTTCGCCACGATCCAGTCGCAGCCCTTGCGCGCGAGCTTGGCCTTGGCGTGCTCGATCAGACGATCGGTCTCGGCGGCAAATCCGATCACCAGCCGCGGCCGCCCCGCCTTGCGCCGGGCGACGGTGGCCAGGATATCGGGATTTTCCACCAGCACGAGGCCGGGCGCGCCGCCGGCCTGCTTCTTGATCTTGCGCGCATTGGCCTTGTCGACCCGCCAGTCGGCCACCGCGGCGGCGAATACGGCGACGTCTGCCGGCAGCGCGGCGAGCACGGCGGCGAGCATCTGCTGCGCGGTCTCGACCCTCACTGTCGTCACGCCGGCCGGATCCGGCAGATCGACCGGCCCCGACACCAGCGTCACCGCTGCGCCTGCTGCTGCTGCTGCTGCTGCGATCGCATGGCCCTGCTTGCCCGACGAGCGATTGGCGATGTAGCGCACCGGGTCGATCGGCTCGTGCGTCGGCCCCGATGTCACGACCATGCGGATGCCGGCGAGCGCCCGTGCGCCGTGCGCGGCGAGGAACGGCTCGGCTGCGGCCGCGATCTCGAGCGGCTCGGCCATGCGCCCGACGCCGGCCTCGCCCGCTTCCGCCATCTCGCCGGCATTGGGGCCGATCACCGCGACGCCGTCGTCGACGAGCTGCGCGAGATTGCGCCGGGTCGCGGCGTGCTCCCACATGTGCGGGTTCATGGCGGGCGCGATCAGCACCGGCGCGCCGGTCGCGAGCAGCACGGCGGAGGCGAGATCGTCGGCGTGCCCGCCCGCCATCTTGGCCATGAGGTCGGCGGTCGCCGGCGCCACCACGATCAGGTCGGCCTCGCGCGCGAGCCGGATGTGGCCGACGTCGAACTCGGCGGCCGCATCGAACAGGTCGGTGAACGCGCGCTCGCCCGCGAGCGCGCCGGCGGCGAGCGGGGTGACGAACTGCTGCGCGGCGGCGGTGAGAATGCAGCGCACGGCGGCGCCGCGCTCCCTGAGGCGGCGGATGAGGTCGAGCGATTTGTAGGCCGCGATCCCGCCGCCGATGACGAGCACGACGCGAGCCGACGGCGCGTCGTCGTCGGTCGCGCTCCCCGATGCAGCGGACGGCGCAGCGGCACTGCTGCGCGATCCGGCAGGGGTGCCGCGCGCAATGGGGACGCCGGGCTCGGAGACATCCCCCGCTGCGGCGTGGCGCAGGATCGTGCGCGCCTCGTCCTCCATGGAGCGGCCGTTGCGCGCCGCGCGCAGGCGCAGGCACTTCTTGAGGCTCTCGTCGAGCTGGCGGATGGTGATGCTGGCCATGGGACGCCGGTTCCGAGCCCATCCTAGCGGATGATTGCAATGCAATCAATGCAATCACAATGCGCCGTTGGTCGGGGCGGCAGGCTCCGAGGTCGTCCATGGGCGGCAGGCGCAGTCCGGAACAAAATCGGGGCCCACAAGGGCCCCGATTTCGTTGCGCGCGATACGGGCGCGATGCGGTCGATCAGATGACCAGCGTCGTGACGGCCGGGCTTTCCCAGGTCCATTCCGCACTGTCGGTCTTGACGGTCTCGAACTGGGACGAAATCGGACGGACGCCGACATCGGCCAACGGCGCGGCCGGGGCGCCGCCGGGGCGGTGGGAGTAGTCGAACTTCAGAAAGTTATCGGGACCGGGGCCCACGCCGCCGGCGGTGCTGCGGATCGACAAGGCGGTCGCGAGCGGCGCCACCCAAGTGCGCTTGTTGGACATCGTGCAACTCCTCTGCTTGATCTCAAACCAGTCGAGGCGTGTCGGCCCCGACGCGATCGAATTGGAAGTTCCAATCTAGCGCACGCGCCGATCTCCCGCCAGCGCCCCTATTGCGCCTCGAGGCCCGCCTTGCCGGCGACTTCGCGGAAGCCCTTGATATCCGACTCGATCACCTTGCGGAATTCCTCCGGCGTCGAGAGGTTGGCGATCGCGCCTACGCCTTCCAGCCGCTTGCGTACGGCTTCGCGACCCAGCACTTCCTTGAGTGACTTGTGCATCTTGTCGACGATCGGCTGCGGCGTGCCAGCCGGAAACACCAGTCCGTACCAGCCGAGGAAGCCGAAGCCCGCAATCCCGCTCTCCGCCACCGTCGGCACGTTGGCGAGCCCCGGCCACCGCATCGGTGTGCCGACCACGAGCAGCCGCAGCGCGCCGGAGTCAACCTGGCCTCGGATGGCGTGATAGAGCTCGACCGCGAAGGCGGCATCGCCGCGCAGCAGCGCGCTCACCACTTCGCCGGTGGTGCGGTAGGACACCGCCTGCGCGTTCATGCCGGTGCGCTGGCGCAGGTCCTCGGCGATCAGATGCTGGGTGGAGCCCAACCCGACCGTGGAGTAGTTGAGCTTGCCGGGGTTCTTGTTGACGTATGCGACCAGGCTCTTGAGGTCGGTCGCCGGCGAATCCTTCGGCACCGCCAGCACGAACGCCGAATTGGTGAAAATGCCGACCGGCGCGAAGTCGTTCACCGGGTCGTAGGGCACCTGCTTGACCATCACCGCTGACACCGAATGGCCCATGCTGATGGCGAGCGCGGTGTAACCATCCTTCGCCGCCTTGGCGACGACCCCGCCCGCGATGGTGCCGCCGGCGCCGGGCCGGTTCTCGACCACGAACTGTTGTCCGAGGATTTCCGACAGCCCGTCGGCAACGATGCGGGTGGCGACATCGGTCCCGCCGCCGGCGCCGAAGCCGATCAAGATGCGGACAGGCTTGGTCGGCCAGTCCTGCGCCGACGCCGCGGGCATTTGCACGCATGCCAGTCCGAGCGCCGCGATTGCCGTGAGGGCGCGCCGATTGATCATGCTGGTCCTCCCTGTGGTCTTTGGTGGTTGGTTGATAGCTAGGTTAACAGCCTCGTCCGCTACCGCGCCAGCACGTAGATCAGCACCGCGAGCAGCGCCGCGATCGCCCATAGTGCCAGCGTCGGTCCAGCGGTTGCGACGCGCCTCGGCGCGGCCGATCGCCGCGACCGTCTCGGGCGCCAGCACAAGGCCGTCGCGGGTGATGGTGTCGAGCTGCTCGACCAGCCCGGCCGCGCGCGACAGCAGGCCCGGCACGTCGCCGAGGAAGCGGCCGACCTCGCGCGCGCCCTCGGCCGCGCCTTCCAGCCGCCCGGCCGGCCCGAGATGGCGCTCGATCCATTCGCGCACCACCGGCTCGGCGACCTTCCACATGTCGAGCTTGGGATCGAGCCCACGCGCCACGCCTTCGACCACCACCATGGTCTTCTGCAGCAGCAGAAGCTCCGGGCGGGTGCGCATGTCGAACAGCCCGGTGACCTCGAACAGCAGCATCAGCAGCTTCGCCATCGAGATTTCTTCGGCGGTCCGGTTGTGGATCGGCTCGCCGATGGCGCGGATCGCCTGCGCGAAGCTCTCGACCGAATGGTGGCGCGGCACGTAGCCGGCCTCGAAATGCACTTCGGCCGTGCGCTGGTAATCGCGGGTGATGAAGCCGTAGAGGATCTCGGCGAGGAACCGCCGCTCCTTCGGGCCGAGCCGGCCCATGATGCCGAAATCGACCGCGACCAGGTTGCCGGCGTCGTCGACGAACAGATTGCCGGGATGCATGTCGGCGTGGAAGAAGCCGTCGCGCAGCGCGTGGCGCAGGAAGGTCTGGATCACCGCGCGCGCGAGCACCTTGAGGTCGAAGCCCTTGGCTATCGAGCCGCGCGCGATCGTTGAGCGGCGTGCGCGTCGATCCATTCGAGCGTGAGCACGTCGCGCGCGGTGCAGGTCCCAGTCGACCGCCGGTACGCGGAACTCGGGATCGTTCTTGGTGTTCTCGGCCATCTCCGAGAGCGCGGCGGCCTCCAGCCGCAAATCCATCTCGATCGCGACCGACGCGGCGCAGCGTCTCGACCGCCTCGATCAGGCGCAGGCGCCGCGCTTCGGCGGAGAATCTCTCGGCGTTGCGCGCGGTGAACGCGAACGACTCCAGGTCGCGCCTTGAAGCGCCGCTCGATGCCGGGGCGCAGCACCTTCACCGCCATGGCGCGCCGCGCGCCGGCGGTCTCGATCTCGGCACGGTGGACCTGCGCGATCGAGGCGGCCGCGACCGGCGGACCGAACGACACGAACAGCTCGGACGAGCGGCTTACCGAGCGCCGCCGCGACCGTGCGCTCGGCTTCGGCCTGCGGGAACGGCGCCATCTTGTCCTGCAGCGTTTCGAGATCGCGCGCGAGCACGACGCCGACCACGTCCGGCCGCGTGGCCATGAACTGGCCGAGCTTGACATAGGTCGGCCCGAGCCGCGTGAGCGCGGCGGCAAGCCGGTTGGCGGCGACCGGCTGCGCCGGCCGCTCGATCAGCCGCGCGATCCGCAGCGCGGCGCGCGCGGGCAGCGGCAGGCGGGCCGGGTCGACCAGCGCGAACACGCCTTCGCGCGCGAACACGAAGCCGGCGCGCGCGAGACGGGTGAGATGGGCGAGCGCGGCGATCACCGCGGTTCGTCCAATTGGGGCAGGGTCGTGCCGCAAGCTCGGTCTGCACCCTCCCCCGCTTGCGGGGAGGGTCGGGGAGAGGGTGAGTGTGCACGAATCTTCGTATGTGCCCCTCCCTGTCCCTCCCCCGACGCAAGTCGGGCTTGCCCGACTTGCGCAATATGATGCGGAGCCCGGGCAGGCCCGGGCTCCGTCGGGGAAGGGACGCTAGAGGCAAGGCCGGGGCATTGCCGAACATCGCGCTGCTGGGTTCGATGAATATCGCGCGTACCACAGTCACAGCCGCCAGCCGGAATGCAGCGCGACGATGCCGCCGCTCATGCGCTGGAAGGAAACGCGCGCGAACGCCGGCCGTTGCGCATCATCTCGGCGAAAAGCTCCGGCCGCGGAAAGCGGCGGATCGATTCGACCAGGTAGCGATAGGCCTCGGCATCGCCGGCGACCGCGCGGCCGAGCGCCGGGATCACGTTGAACGAATAGAGATCGTAGAGCGCGGTCGAGGCCGGGCACGTCGACGGTGGAGAATTCCAGGCACAGAAAGCGTCCGCCCGTGCGCAGCACGCGATAGGCCTCCGCCAGCGCCGCCTCGATGCGCGGCACGTTGCGGATGCCGAAGGCGATGGTCACGGCGTCGAAGCTGCGATCGCGGAAACGGCAGCGCCTCGGCGTTGCCCTCGACGAAGTCGACCACATCGTCGAACCCGCGCTCGGCCGCGCGCGCGCGCCCGACCGCGAGCATGTCGGCATTGATGTCGACGACGGTGGCGCGCGTGCCGGCGCCGCCGGCCTCGACCACGCGCAACGCGATGTCGCCGGTGCCGCCGGCGAGATCGAGCAAGGCGAACGGCCGGTCGGCCGC
The DNA here is from genome assembly GCA_963755305.1 of uncultured Alphaproteobacteria bacterium. Lineage (GTDB taxonomy): Bacteria > Pseudomonadota > Alphaproteobacteria > Rhizobiales > Xanthobacteraceae > VAZQ01. The sequence goes on from CAVWJL010000006.1 coordinate 240,286, forward strand.
GTTGTCAGGGCGGCCGGGGCGGCCTTTTGGGGGCGGATTGACGGTGTCGACCAGCACGTCCTTCCAGGCGCGATGCAGGCCGGCCGACATCAGGTCGTTCATCAGGTCGTAGCGGGACGCGACGCTGCGGAATACGTCGTCGACCAGCGGCTGCTTGTCGGCGAGCGGCATGTCCCGGAAGCCGAAATCGGTTGTGTCCCCGCGCTCGCGCATGGCCGATAATCCTTGTCGGGCAGGACCATAGCGCGGGGCGGCGGGGCGCGCTATGTCTCGCGCCGTCGGTTCGCCCTCATGGTGAGGAGGCGCGAAGCGCCGTCTCGAACCATGAGGGCCGCACGCGATGCCGGAACTGCCCGAAGTGGAGACCGTGCGGCGCGGCCTTGCGCCCGCCATGGAGGGCGCGCGCTTTGCCAAGGTCGAGGCGCGACGGCCCGACCTGCGCTGGCCGCTGCCGAAGGATTTCGTCGCGCGGCTGGAAGGGCAGACGGTGGAGGGGCTCGGCCGCCGCGCCAAGTACCTGCTCGCCGATCTCTCCTCTGGCGACGTACTGGTGATGCATCTCGGGATGTCGGGATCGTTCCGGGTTGCGCAGGAGACGGCCCACGGCGGGCGCGGCGAAAAGACGCCGGGCGGCTATTATCACGACCGCTCGACGGACGGCCTCCACGATCACGTCATCTTCCACATGTCGTCGGGCGCGCGCATCGCGTTCAACGATCCGCGCCGCTTCGGGATGATGAAGCTCGTACCGCGCGCAAAGCTCGAGGAGGAGCCGCTGTTGCGTGCGCTCGGACCCGAGCCGCTGGGCAACGCCTTCGATGCCGCGATGCTGGCGCGCGCCTGCCGGGGCAAGAAGACCTCGCTCAAGGCCGCGCTGTCGGACCAGAAGATCGTGGCCGGGCTCGGCAACATCTATGTGTGCGAGGCGCTGCAGCACGCGCGGCTCTCACCCCGAAGGCAGACCTCCACGATTGCGACGCGCGCGGGCGCGCCCAACGAGCGCGCCGAACGGCTGGTCGACGCGATCAAGGCCGTGCTCAAGGATGCCATCGCCGCGGGCGGTTCCTCATTGCGGGATCACCGCCAGACCAGCGGGGAACTCGGGCTGTTCCAGCACAATTTCCGCGTCTACGACCGCGAGGGCGAGCCATGTCCGACGCCGGGCTGCACCGGCACCATCCGGCGCATCGTGCAGACCGGACGCTCGACCTTCTTCTGCCCGGTGTGCCAGAAGTAGGTGCCGAATGATGTGCCATCAGAATGCTTTCGGGAAGGCCGCAGACATGATCCATGCGTACGTCATGGCCGGGCTTGTCCCGGCCATCCACGTCTTGCTTTGTATGAACGAAGAAAGACGTGGATGCCCGGGCCGAGCCCGGGCATGACGGTTCCGATCGGAGTGCCAATGGACGGCGTGTCTATTGAACGGCCAGCGCCTTTGCAGGATGTCGAGCGCGGCATCGACGCGGCCACGCGCGCGCTGCTCGCCTTGCAGCAGCCCGATGGGCACTGGGTGTTCGAGCTGGAAGCCGACGCCACCATCCCGGCCGAATACGTGCTGCTGCGGCACTACCTCGCCGAGCCGGTCGATGCCGCGCTGGAAGCCAAGATCGCGGTCTACCTGCGCCGCATCCAGGGCGGGCACGGCGGCTGGCCGCTGTTCCGCGACGGCGCCTTCGACATGAGCGCGAGCGTGAAAGCCTATTTCGCGCTCAAGATGATCGGCGATCCGGTCGACGCGCCGCACATGGCGCGGGCGCGCGCGGCGATCCGAGAGCGCGGCGGTGCGGCGCGCTCGAACGTGTTCACGCGCATCATGCTCGCCCTGTTCGGATTCGTTCCCTGGCGCGCCGTGCCGGTGATGCCGATCGAGATCATGCTGTTGCCGAAATGGTTTCCCTTCCATCTCGACAAGATCTCGTACTGGAGCCGCACCGTCATCGTTCCGCTGCTGGTGCTGATGGACCGCAAGCCCCGGGCCCGCAATCCCAAGGGCGTCACCATCGACGAACTGTTCCTCGAGCCACCGCACACGATCGGCGCACCGCCCCGGGCGCCGCAGCAGAAGGCGTCGTGGTTCTGGATCTTCCGCGCCGTCGACGCCGTGCTGCGCGCGGCCGAGCCGTGGTTTCCGAGGGCGTGGCGGCAGCGCGCCACCGACCGAGCGGTCGCCTGGGCGGGCGAGCGGCTCAACGGCGAGGACGGGCTGGGCGCGATCTTCCCGGCCATGGCGAACAGCGTGATGATGTTCGACGTGCTCGGCTATCCCGAGACGCATCCGCAGCGGGCGATCGCGCGCAAATCGGTCGAGCGGCTGCTGGTCGTGCACGAGCACGAGGCCTACTGCCAGCCCTGCGTCTCGCCGATCTGGGACACCGGGCTCGCCTGTCACGCCCTGCTCGAGGCCGGCGACGAGCGCGCCGACGCGCAGGCGCGCCGCGGTCTCCAATGGCTCACGCCCAAGCAGATCGTCGACGTCAAGGGCGACTGGATCGCGCGGCGGCCGGACCTGCGCCCGGGCGGCTGGGCGTTCCAGTACGCCAATCCGTACTATCCCGATGTGGACGACACCGCCGTGGTGGTCATGGCGATGGACCGCGCGCAAGGCGGCGTACCGGGCAGCTTCGATGCGCCGGTCGCGCGCGCGCGCGAATGGATCGTCGGGATGCAGAGCGCGAACGGCGCCTGGGGTGCGTTCGACGCCGACAACGAGCACTACTATCTCAACAACAGCCCCTTCGCCGACCATGGCGCCTTGCTCGATCCGCCGACCGAGGACGTCACCGCGCGCTGCGTCTCCATGCTGGCGCAGATCGGCGAGGCCAGGAGCGAGGCGGTGGTGCACGCGGTGGACTATCTGCGCCGCACCCAACTGGCGGACGGCAGCTGGTTCGGCCGCTGGGGCATGAACTACATCTACGGTACCTGGTCGGTGCTGTGCGCGCTCAATTGCGCGGGCGTCGCGCACGGCGCGCCCGAGTTCCGCAAGGCGGTCGCCTGGCTCGCGGACATCCAGAACGACGACGGCGGCTGGGGCGAGGGCGGCGAGAGCTACAAGCTCGACTATCGCGGCTACGAGGGGGCCCCGAGCACGGCCTCGCAGACCGCCTGGGCGCTGCTCGGCCTGATGGCGGCGGGCGAGAACGACCATCCGGCGGTCCGGCGCGGGATCGACTATCTCCTGCGCACGCAGGGCGCCGACGGGTTCTGGGACGAGCCGCGCTATACCGCCACCGGGTTCCCGCGCGTGTTCTACCTGCGCTATCACGGCTATGCGAAATTCTTCCCGCTCTGGGCGCTCGCGCGCTACCGCAACCTCAAGCAGGCCAACGCGCCCGCCGTTGCGTACGGCATGTGATTCCGGAAGTAGTGGCGCGGACGGCCGGCTCGGCATGCTAGTTTCGCAGATCAACCGGGACGTCGAACCATGAGCTACGAAACCATCGTCGTTGAAACGAAAGGGCGGGTCGGCGTCATCCGCCTCAACCGCCCGCAGGCGCTCAACGCGCTCAATGCCGCGCTCAACGCGGAGCTTGCCCGCGCGATCGCGGCGTTCGATGCCGACGACGGCATCGGCTGCATTCTCCTGACCGGCTCGGACAAGGCCTTCGCCGCCGGCGCCGACATCAAGGAGATGGCAGGCAAGTCGTTTCTCGACGCCCGCATGAGCAATTTCGACGCCGACTGGGATCAGGTCGGGCGCGCGCGCAAGCCGGTGGTGGCGGCGGTCGCGGGTTTTGCGCTCGGCGGCGGCTGCGAGCTCGTCATGCAGTGCGACGTGGTGATCGCCGCCGACAACGCCAAGTTCGGCCAGCCCGAGATCAAGCTCGGCATCATTCCGGGCATCGGCGGCACGCAGCGCCTCACCCACGCCGTCGGCAAGGCCAAGGCCATGGACCTGATCCTGACCGGGCGCATGATGGACGCGACCGAAGCCGAACGCGCGGGTCTGGTGGCGCGGGTGGTGCCGGCCGGCAATCTGCTGGAGGAGGCGATGAAAGTCGCCGAGACCATTGCCGCGATGTCGCTGCCGACGGTGCTGACCGCCAAGGAGGCGGTCAACCGCGCCTTCGAAATGTCGCTTGCCGAGGGCATGCGGTTCGAACGGCGGGTTTTCTGCGGGCTATTCGCCACCGAGGACCAGAAGGAGGGCATGGCAGCCTTCATCGAGAAGCGGCCGGCAAAGTTCCGGAACAAATGAACGCCACCGTTTTTGTCTTCAGTGATCGTGCTGAGCGATACCAATTTGAATCATGGAGGAGACGCGTCGATGAAATCGCTCCTGTTTCTGCCGGCGCTGGCCGGCCTGATCGCGGCGCCCGCTCTGGCACAAGACAGTGCGCCGGCGACGGTGTGCTGGGAAGTTCTCGCCCCAACGCAGGGAATCGCGCCGGCCGCCGCGATCAGGATCAACAAATGCACCGGCGAGACTTGGATGCTGGTGCGGACGCTGCTGTCCGAGGCGCAGACGCCGAATATCCATTCGACCTACACGTTCCGCTGGCGGCGGCTGATGCAGGACGACACCGGCGAAGCCGTCATCGCGTCGCGCGCCGGCCCGCCGTAGTGATCAACTGACCGCGCGCCTAGCGTCCCCTCCCCCGCTTGCGGGGGAGGGACAGGGAGGGAAACACACGAAGATTCGAGCAAGGTCACCCCCTCCCCAACGTTCCCCCGCAAGCGGGGAGGGCGCACACCGAGTTCGCGGCTCATCACTTGCGCGCGCAGATCACGCGTACCAGCGCGGCTTTGACGGCGTCGACGCCGGCACGGCCGCTCGGTGGGGTGAGCTTCTGCGCCGCGAGGAATGCGCGGATCGCCGGGAGCGGGACGACCGAGGCCTGCGATTGCGCCGCGGCCGCGCCGACCGCTTCCGCCGCCGGCGGTTTGAACTGCACCATGCCGTAGATGCGGCCCTGTCCGTCGAGTACCGCGCCGCCCGCATAGCCGGCCGGCGGTGCCGGCGCGAGAACGCCGCCATTGAGCTTGCCGGTTGCGGTCGAGACCGCATGGCCTCCGCCCTGGCTTTGCGGATCGGCGATGCCCACCAGCGTGAGGTCGCCGCCCTGCGCGCCGTCATGCGCGAGCGCCGCAGGAACGAGCGCGGGCGCGCCGTAGAGGCGGACGAGTGCGACATCGTCGTCGGCCGCGACACGGGCGGCATCGCCGTGGCCGGCCACGGTGATGACATTGCAACCGTCGACCAGCCGGCGGTCGGTGAGGATGTGACCGGCTGCGCTCACCGCGATGCCGGTGCCGTACTCCACCTTGCGCCGTGGCACCTCGCCGGGCTGCGCCACCGCCATGGTGGGAAACGCCGTGAAGGCGCCGGGCATAGCGGTGCCGATGTAGCCCATGACGGGGTCTGCGGCCTGGTCCCAGAGCACCGTCACGCCGCGCACCTCGTCGTCCTTGATGACGGCGCGCACGACGAAGAATTTCAGCCGCTGCATGCCCGCCAGCGCGAAGAAATCGCCTTTCAGCAGGCTGCCGTTGATCCTGCGGCCGGCCTCCTTGCGCTCCTCCTCATAGACCTGCTCGAGCGTGGTGCCCGGCTCCCGGATGCGGAAGGTCTCGACCTGGATCTGGCCCTGCGCCGAGGACCAGCGGGTGCCGCTCGTGCCCGGCGCCTTTTGCGGCACCCGGCTGGTGGGAATGCCGAGCTGCGCGCCGATGGCGGCGTCCTCGACGATGGTCCAGCCGACCCGCTCCTGCCGCGCTCTGGCGGCGGTCGCGAGCGTAGTGCGCTCCTGCGCGCTGAGCACGCCGGTCTCTTTGTACTTGCGATTGCTCTGGAAGGATTTGACCGCTTCGGTGGTCTTCTCGCCGGGCTCGCCGGTGACCAGGCCGGTGAAATCGCCGGTCCAGGCGAGCTCGTACTGGATCACCATGCGTTCGGCGACCGACAGGCCGTCGTCGCGCTTGGCCGGGGCGGCGCGCTTGGGCTTGGCCCTTTTTCTCGCGGCCGCGAGTTGAACCTTGCCATCCGTCACGCCCGGCTGATCGGGACGGCCGTCTTGCGCAAGGATCGGCACCGCGATCAGCAACGCAATGAAAATGGAACTCAGGAACCGCATGGCAACTTCACGCCCCATCGTCGCAAGGCGCGAGCCTAGCCGAACCGGACAAACGCGCAAATGCGGTCGCTGGTAGCACGCGCGCCGCCGGGCGATTTGCAAAGCCGCGGCTTTGGCCGATGATGGCGCCCGCCGCCGTTCAAGGAACCGCCATGCTCAGCCCGGACGAACTCGAACGCTATGCCCGCCATATCGTCTTGCGCGAGGTCGGCGGGCCGGGCCAGGCGCGCGCTGAAGGGCGCGCGCGTGCTGGTGGTCGGGGCGGGCGGGCTCGGCGCGCCGGTGCTGCTCTATCTCGCGGCCGCGGGTGTCGGCACGCTCGGCGTCGTCGACGACGACGCGGTCTCGCTGTCGAACCTGCAGCGCCAGGTGATCCACGGCACCCCCGAGATCGGCACGCCCAAGGTCGAGAGCGCGGCGCGCCGCCATCGCCCGGCTCAATCCGCACGTGACGGTCGAAGCGCATGCGACGCGGCTCGTCGCCGCCAACGCGCTCGATCTCATCGGCCGCTACGATCTGGTGTCGGACGGCTCGGACAATTTCGCCACGCGCTATCTGGTGTCGGACGCCTGCTTCCTCGCCAGGAAGCCGCTGGTCACCGCGGCGCTCGGCACCTTCGACGGCACGCTCACCACCATCCGCGCGCACGAGAACGCGCAGCGACGGCACGCCGAATCCGACCTACCGCTGCCTGTTTCCCGAGCCGCCGCCGCCCGGCACCGTGCCGGCCTGCGCGGAGGCCGGCATCCTCGGCGCGCTCGCGGGCGTGCTCGGCGCCATGATGGCGCTCGAAGCGATCCGCGAGATCGTCGGCTTCGGCGAAGGCCTGGTCGGGCGGCTGCTGATGGTGGACGCACGCTCGATGCGTTTCGAGACGCTGCGCTACGAGTGGGATCCGGCCAATCCGCTCTCAGGCGAGCGCCCGACGATCACCGATCTGTCGATCCACGGTTGATTGAACGAGCACACCGCGTTCACGGTGTCGTCGCCCGCGGGCCGCGGTTATTTCGTCCAGCTCGCGACCACGACCTTGCCCTTCATCACCGACCATTTCTTGTCGCCGGCGGTCATCAGGCGGTAGCAGTTCGCTTGGGTCGAGGTCTTCCACGTGGTGCAGAAGCCATCGTTGGAGAGCTTCCAGGTGCCCTCGTTCTTGGAGCCGCCCTTGCCGATCGGCTCGCGCGTCATCTTGCCGTCGGGCGTGAACACCATCTTGTACTTGACGTTCGAGGCCGTGGCGGTGAAGGGCTGGCCGTTGAAGAACGCCGCCTGAATGTCGGCGGGCGCCAGCACCGCGCGAAAACGCCGGCGTCGCAAGGGCGATGACGGCCATGCCGGCCGCGAGCAGGATACGCATCGGATAGCTCTCCAGCGGATTGCGTTGGAACGATCCTACAGGAAATTGCGGCGGTCCACAGCGGGGCCGGAAGCCGCCAAAGCCGCAGGCCGCCCGCTCACAGCATCGACGGCAGCACCCGGTCCGGCGGCCGTGGCCGTCGAGGAAGGTCTTGATGTTGACGATGACCTTCTCGCCCATGTCGACGCGGCCTTCGAGCGTGGCCGAGCCCATGTGCGGCAGCAGCACCACCTTGCCGGCGCGCGCGAGCTTGACCAGCTTGGGATTCATCGCCGGCTCGTGCTCGAACACGTCGAGGCCGGCGCCGGCGATCTCGCCGGCGTCGATCAGGCGGATGAGCGCGTTCTCGTCGATCACCTCGCCGCGCGCGGTGTTGACGATATAGGCCTCCGGCCGCATCAGCTTGAGGCGGCGCGCCGACAGCAGGTGATAGGTCGCCGGCGTGTGCGGGCAATTGACCGAGACGATGTCCATGCGGGCGAGCATCTGGTCGAGGCTCTCCCAGTAGGTGGCGTCCAGCTCCTCCTCGATCTGCGGCGGCGACGCGGCGGCGGTTGTGGTAGTGGATCTGCAGGCCGAAGGCGCGGGCGCGGCGCGCCACCGCCTGGCCGATCCGGCCCATGCCGATGATGCCGAGGCGCTTGCCCCAGATGCGGTGGCCGAGCATCCAGGTCGGCGACCAGCCGCTGCCATTTGCCGTGTTCGAGCACTGCGACGCCCTCCGCCAGCCGGCGCGGCACCGCCAGGATCAGCGCCATGGTCATGTCGGCGGTGTCCTCGGTCAGCACGCCCGGCGTGTTGGTCACGGTGATGCCGCGCTTGAGCGCGGCCGCGACGTCGATGTTGTCGACGCCGTTGCCGAAATTGGCGATCAGCTTGAGCTTCTCGCCGGCCTTGCTCGAGCACCGAGGCGTCGATGCGGTCGGTCACGGTCGGCACCAGCACGTCGGCGGTCTTCACCGCTTCGGCGAGCTCGGCCTGGCTCATCGGCTTGTCGTCGAGGTTGAGCTGGGCGTCGAACAGTTCGCGCATGCGGGTCTCGACGCTGTCGGGCAGCTTGCGCGTGACGACGACCAGCGGCTTTTTGCCGGTTCGGCATGCATCTCGACGCCTCGGCGCTTGCGCGAACCCCGGCGCAACGCTCCTCGATCGTCCGTTCAGGTCTCCTTAACCGCCGTGCCCGACACTGGCGCCGCTGTTCGACCGCGGCGGTCCTGCTCTCTAACAGAAGGCCGTGGCAAGACAAAGCGCTCGCCGCCGGCGGCCGCGTGCCTCGTCCGAACCTGCATTGCCGACAACCGTTTTCCGCCGCCGTGGACCGATGATCTCGAAGCACGCGACGCCGAAGCTGCAGCGCATGGCGGCGATCGCCTGGTCGCCATCGCTGACGGCGGCCGCATGCGCCGCGGCGCGTGCGGCGTCGGGCGAGACCGGTCCCGAGAGCGGCCTGCCGGTGCCGCGCTTCGTCAGCCTCAAGCCCGACCGGGTCAACGTGCGCGGCGGCCCGACCCGCGACCACGAGGTCACCTGGCGTCTACACCCGCGCCGGCCTGCCGGTGGAGATCACCGCCGAATTCGACAACTGGCGGCGCATCCGCGACTGGGAAGGAGCCGAGGGCTGGGTCTACCACTCGCTGCTGTCGGGCCGGCGCACCGCGGTGGTGACCGCCAAGGACAAGAGCGATCTGGTGCCGCTGCATGAGCGCGCCGACCGCGACGGCGCCGTGGTCGCGCGCCTGCAGGCGGGCGTGCTGGCCTCGGTCAAGCGCTGCACCGGCACCTGGTGCCACATCGCGGGCGCGGGCTTCGACGGCTGGATCGCGCAGGAGCAGCTCTGGGGCGTCTACCCGAACGAGAAGGTGGACTGAGTCCACGATCGCGCGCGCGGCTCCCCGAAAAGCGAATGGCCGGGAACGGCCCGGCCATGGTCATCGCAGCGTCAGGAAACCGCTCAGACGCGGCCTTTTCGGCGCAGGCGGACCACCACGTCGATGCGCGCGATCTCGTAGCCTTCGGGCGGGATCGGCGTCTTGCCCACCACCACGTCGGCATCCGGAATGTCGAGCAGCTCGTTCTCGCCCTCGACGAAGAAGTGGTGGTGCTGGGACACGTTGGTGTCGAAATAGGTCTTGGAGCCGTCGACCGCGACCTGGCGCAGCAGGCCCACATCGGTGAACTGGTGCAGCGTGTTGTAGACGGTCGCGAGCGACACCGGCACCTTGGCCTTGCTGGCTTCCTCGTACAGCATCTCGGCGGTGATGTGCCGGTCGCCCTTGGCGAACAGGATCCAGCCGAGCGCCATGCGCTGGCGCGTCGGGCGCAAGCCCACCTCGCGCAGCATGGCCTTGACGTCGTGCCACGGGCAGCCCGGTCAGCGCGGCACGCTGCGCCGCGCCGGGGAAGGTTTCCGGCCCCTCGGTCGACGTCGGTGAAAACACGATGCGCGACGGTGCCATGCGTCACCTGCCTCCTGATGCCTCTACGCAACGATTGTTTCATTTGTAACATATGCCCCGAAACAGATGCAACTCCCTCGCAACAAGCATTGGGCAAATTCTAATCTAGTGTCTGGTCGCAGGGATAGCTGGTTTTGTACCCCACAGCCGCCTATGTTAAGACATTCGCCGATGGCAGATTGGACCGGCGTTGAGGACAGGATACGGATGGGACCTGGACCGATACCCGGCGCATCGAGCTTCGACTATGAGGACCTGCTGGCCTGCGGCCGGGGCGAACTTGTTCGGCGACGGGCAACGCCCAGCTGCCGCTTGCCGCCCATGCTGATGTTCGACCGCATCTCGGAGATCGCGGAGGCCGGCGGCGAATACGGCAAGGGCCTGGTGCGCGCCGTGCTCGACCTCAAGCCGGACCTCTGGTTCTTCCCCTGCCACTTCAAGGGCGATCCGGTGATGCCGGGCTGCCTCGGGCTCGACGCGCTGTGGCAGCTGCTCGGCTTCTTCCTCGGCTGGCTCGGCTCGCCCGGCAAGGGCCGGGCGCTCGGGCTCGGCGAGGTCAAGTTCTCCGGCCAGGTGCTTCCGACCGTGAAGCAGGTCATCTACGGCATCGACATCAAGCGGGTGATGCGCTCCAAGCTCGTGCTCGGCATCGCGGACGGCTGGCTCTCGGCCGACGGCTCGATCATCTACCGGGCCATGGACCTCAAGGTCGGCCTGTTCCGCCAGGATGCCGTCGATGGAGCCGAGCGGCGGTTGACGGCGGCGATCGCGCAGTCCATGCGCGGCGAGATGCGGGCGAGGCGGGCATGAGGCGGGTCGTCGTCACCGGGATGGGCATCGTCTCATCGATCGGCAACAACACCCAGGAAGTGCTGGCGAGCCTGCGCGAGGCGAAGTCCGGGATTGTCGCGCGCGGACAAATACGCCGAGCTCGGCTTCCGCTGCCAGGTGCATGGCGCGCCGACGCTCGATACCGAGCGAAAGCGTCGATCGCCGCGCCATGCGCTTCCTCGGCGGCGGCGCCGCCTGGAACCACGTCGCGATGGAGCAGGCGATCCGCGACGCCGGCCTCGAGGAGAGCGAAGTCTCCCACGAGATGACCGGCATCATCATGGGCTCGGGCGGGCCCTCGACCCGCGCGATCGTCGAGGCCGCCGACACCGCGCGCACGCAAGGGGCCCAAGCGCGTCGGTCCGTTCGCGGTGCCGAAGGCGATGTCGTCGACCGCCTCGGCGACGCTCGCCACCTGGTTCAAGATCAAGGGCGTGAACTATTCGATCTCGTCGGCCTGCGCGACCTCCAACCATTGCATCGGCAATGCGATGGAGATCGATCCAGATCGGGCAAGCAGGACATGATCTTCGCCGGCGGCTGCGAGGAGCTCGACTGGACGCTCTCGGTGCTGTTCGACGCCATGGGCGCGATGTCGTCGAAATTCAACCAGACGCCGGACAAGGCCTCGCGCGCCTATGACGTCGACCGCGACGGCTTCGTGATCGCCGGCGGCGCCGGCGTGCTGGTGCTGGAAGAGCTCGAACACGCCAAGGCGCGCGGCGCGAAAATCTACGCCGAGGTCGCCGGCTACGGCGCGACCTCGGACGGCTTCGACATGGTGGCGCCTTCGGGCGAGGGCGCGGTGCGCTGCATGCGCATGGCGCTCAAGGACGTGAAGGCGCCGGTCGACTACATCAATCCGCACGCCACCTCGACGCCGATCGGCGACCTCAAGGAGATCGAGGCGATCCGCGAGGTGTTCGGCGACAAGTGTCCGCCGATCTCGGCGACCAAGTCGCTCACCGGCCATTCGCTCGGCGCCGCCGGCGCGCAGGAGGCGATCTACTCGCTGCTGATGATGAACAACGGCTTCATCTGCGAGAGCGCCAACATCGAGAATCTCGATCCGGCCTTCGCCGACATGCCGATCGTGCGCGAGCGGCGCGACGACGTGACGCTCGGCTGCGTGCTGTCGAACTCGTTCGGCTTCGGCGGCACCAACGCCTCGGTCGTGTTCAAGCGGCTCGACGCGTGAGCCGGGCATAAAGGTTAATTCCGGCCGTGCCGGAGCGGGGTTGCCGGGGTGGTAAAGTTGGGTGGCATGGATCAATTGATGCAAGGCAAGCGCGGGCTGATCATGGGGGTCGCCAACGACCACTCGATCGCCTGGGGCATTGCCCGCACGCTTGCCGCCCACGGCGCGACGCTGGCCTTCACCTATCAGGGCGAAGCGCTCGGGCGGCGGGTGAAGCCGCTGGCCGAATCGGTCGGCTGCCTCGCTCATGCTGCCGTGCGACGTCGAGGACGTCGGCGTCGGTCGATGCGGCCTTCGCCACCATCGCCGAGAAATGGGGCTCGCTCGACTTTCTGGTCCACGCCATCGCGTTTTCCGACAAGAACGAGCTCAAGGGCCGCTACGCCGACACGTCGCGCGAGAATTTCGTGCGCACGATGCTGATCTCCTGCTTCTCGTTCACCGAGGTGGCCAAGCGCGCCGCGGCGCTGATGCCGGCGGGCGGCGCGATGCTGACGCTCACCTACAACGGCGGCCTGCGCGCGATGCCGAACTACAACGTGATGGGCGTGGCCAAGGCCGCGCTCGAAGCCTCGGTGCGCTATCTCGCGGTCGATTTCGGCGCCTCGGCGATCCGCGTCAACGCCATCTCGGCGGGGCCGATCCGCACGCTCGCGGGCGCCGGTATCACCGACGCGCGGCAGATGTTCGCCTTCCAGCAGCGCCATTCGCCGCTGCAGCGCGGCGTGACGCTCGACGAGATCGGCGGCGCGGCGCTCTATCTGCTGTCCGATCTCTCGACCGGCGTCACCGGCGACATCCACTTCGTCGATTCCGGCTACAACATCATCGCCATGCCGCAGCCGGCCGCGCTCAAGAACGGCGACGAGGCGCGGCAACGGCGATGCGTCCGTCGTCAAGGACGCCGCGCAGTAGCAACGGCCGCAGCAGCAAAAGCGGATGAGCGAAATCTCGTTCCAAATCTTAGACCGTAATGCCAACGGCATCAAAAATTGACCGATCCTCACATCATGCCCGGCCTTGTGCCGGGCATCCACGTCTTTTCTCGTTGAACCAAAGCAAGACGTGGATGGCCGCGACAAGCGCGGCCATGACGAACGCATGAGTCACGCTCAAGACCGTGTTCGCCTCGGGGCCCGGTAAGCGTGGGCAAGGCGCCGGAAACAAAACGGCCGGGGAAATCCCCGGCCGTTTCGTTTTCGTGCTCGGCGCAGCGCCCTACGCGGCGGCCTTCTGCTGACCGGCGTGGAGGTCGAAGCGGTCGGCGTTCATCACCTTGCTCCACGCCGCCACGAAGTCCTTCACGAATTTCTCCTTCGAGTCCGCGCAGGCATAGACCTCCGCGAACGCCCGCAACTGCGAGTGCGAACCGAAGATTAGGTCGACGCGGGTGCCGGTCCACTCTGACCGCGTTGGTCTTGCGGTCGCGGCCCTCGTATACGTTGTCGCCGGCCGGCTGCCATTGCGTGCTCATGTCGAGCAGGTTGACGAAGAAGTCGTTCGTCAGCTTCCCGGGCTGGCTGGTGAAGACGCCGTGCTTGGACTGTCCGGCATTCGCGCCGAGGACGCGCAGGCCGCCGACGAGCGCCGTCATCTCGGGCGCCGTCAGCCTCAGCAATTGTGCCTTGTCCACCAGAGCTTCCTCGGGCGCCATGATGTGCTTGCTGCGGTAGTAGTTGCGGAAGCCGTCGGCGACCGGTTCGAGCGGGGCGAAGCTGGCGACGTCGGTCTGCTCCTGCGAGGCGTCCATGCGCCCCGGCGTGAAGGGGACTTTCACGTCGTGCCCGCCGTCCTTCGCGGCCTTCTCGATCGCCGCGCAGCCGCCGAGAACGATCAGGTCGGCCATCGAAACCTTCTTGCCGAACTCCTTCTGGATCGCTTCGAGCTTCTGCAGAACCGTCTTCAATTGAGCCGGCTGATTGATCTCCCAATCCTTCTGCGGCGCGAGGCGAATGCGCGCGCCGTTCGCTCCGCCACGCTTGTCGGAGCCGCGGAACGTCGACGCCGACGCCCAGGCGGCCGAGACCAACTGCGAGACCGACAGGCCGGACGCGAGGATCTTGGCCTTCAGCGCCGCGACGTCCTGCTCGCCGATCAGCGGATGATTCACCGCGGGGATCGGGTCCTGCCAAATCAGCGTCTCCTTCGGGACGAGCGGCCCGAGATAGCGCACGATCGGGCCCATGTCGCGGTGCGTGAGCTTGTACCAGGCGCGGGCAAACGCGTCCGCGAACTGGTCCGGATGCTCGTAGAAGCGCCGCGAGATCTTCTCGTACGCCGGGTCCATCCGCAGCGAGAGGTCCGTGGTCAGCATGGTCGGCACATGCTTCTTCGACTTGTCGAAGGCGTCCGGGATCGTGGCAGCGCCGTTCTTCGCCTTCCACTGCTGCGCACCGGCCGGGCTCTTGGTCAGCTCCCATTCGTTGTTGAACAGGTTGTCGAAGAAGTGGTTGCTCCACTTCGTCGGCGTCTGCGACCAGGTCACCTCCGGACCGCCGGTGAGGGCGTCACACCCTACGCCCGTGCCGAACTTGCTCTTCCAGCCGAGGCCCTGGTCTTCGATGGGGGCGCCTTCCGGCTCCGGCCCGAGCAGCGACGGATCGCCGGCGCCATGGGTTTTGCCGAAGGTGTGGCCGCCGGCAATCAGCGCGACGGTCTCCTCGTCGTTCATCGCCATGCGGAAGAACGTTTCGCGGATGTCCCGGGCCGCCGCGATCGGGTCCGGCTTGCCGTTCGGCCCTTCCGGATTGACGTAGATCAGGCCCATCTGCACCGCGCCGAGCGGGTTCGCAAGCTCGCGTTCGCCGCTGTAGCGCTCGTCCCCCAGCCACGTCCCCTCGGGACCCCAGTAGAGCTCTTCAGGCTCCCAGACATCGGCGCGGCCGCCGGCGAAACCGAACGTCTTGAAGCCCATCGACTCCAGAGCAACGTTGCCGGCGAGAACCATCAGGTCGGCCCAGGAGATCTTCCGGCCGTACTTCTGCTTGATCGGCCACAGCAGCCGGCGCGCCTTGTCGAGGCTCGCGTTGTCCGGCCAAGAGTTGAGCGGCGCGAAACGCTGCTGGCCGGCGCCGGCGCCGCCGCGGCCGTCGGCGATGCGGTAGGTTCCCGCGCTATGCCACGCCAGGCGGATCATCAGCCCCCCGTAGTGGCCGAAGTCGGCCGGCCACCACTCCTGCGAGTTCGTCATCAGAGCCTGCAGGTCCTTGATCACGGCATTCAGGTCGAGGCTCTTGAACTCCTTGGCGTAGTCGAACGCCTCGCCCATCGGATCGGACAGGTTGGAGTTCCGATGCAGCACCTGGATGTCCAGCTGGTTCGGCCACCAGTCGCGGTTGGTCCTGGAGCCCGCGTGCATGACCGGGCACTTGCCCGCGCCTTCGTCAGTCTTTGCGTCCATGTTTCTCTCCGATCGTGTTCGGTGGCTTTGTTCGGACTGTTCCGTATGGAATTATCGTGGCCTCTGGAAGAATTCGCCGAAGCAGTTCCTGCTGCATTCCTCGGTGCAAAACCTGAGAGCGAAGCCGAGTGCGCCGCGCTCCGCATCGGATGCTTGGAGCTCGCCGGCCGCCGTCGAGAAGCAAATGGTCATCGGCGTCTTGGCGCCATGCTGCAGCGCCTCGCATCGGTGTTCATCGAGGTGGCGGCGGTGATGACGAGCTCACCGTCAACGCCTCGGCCCCTGGCGTGTGGGCCGGCGCTCAGCGAATTCTGGCCGTCGGCAACGGCGTTGCCGCTGCTGGTCGTCAACGTCGGGTTATCGGCCATGTTTCTTCCTCTTTTTTGATTGGCGGCGCCGCGCAGGCGCCGCTGGCGCCTGTTATGGCGCTTTCTTTGGATCAGGTCTAATCGTATTGTCTGCCGCTCTCGATAAGATTATCTTATCGCGATGGTTACGCTCAAACAGCTTCGTTATCTCTCGGCGCTGGCCGAGCACCGCCATTTCGGGCGCGCGGCGCAGGCCTGCGCGGTGTCGCAGCCGGCGCTATCCATGCAGATCCGCGACCTGGAAAGGCTCCTGGGCATCGACCTGGTGGAGCGGCGCACCGGCGAGGCGGTCCTCACCGACGTCGGCGCCGAGGTCGCGCAGCGGGCCGAGCAGATCCTCGCCGCCTCGCGCGATCTCGTCGACTTCGCCCAGCACCGCGGCCGCCTTCTCACCGGCCGCCTCTCGCTGGGGATCATCCCCACGCTGGGGCCCTATGTGCTGCCCAAGATCCTGCCGGCTCTGCAGCGGCGTCATCCGGACCTGCGCGTGGAATTGCGGGAGACCCAGACCAAGGTCCTGGTCGACGAACTCGTCCGCGGGACGCTCGACGTGGTGATGCTGGCGCTGCCGGTGACGGAGGCCGAGGTCGAGACCTTGCGGCTGTTCGACGATTCGTTCCTGCTGGCGGTGCCGGCAGGCGATCCGCGGCCCGAAACCGCGCGCGTGTCGGCGCGCGACATCGACGAACACAAGCTGATCCTGCTCGAGGAAGGCCACTGCCTGCGCGACCAGGCGCTGGCCTATTGCGCGGGCGCGCATCACGACGGCGCCATGGGGCTCGGCGCCACCAGCCTTGCGACCGTGATGCAGATGGTCGCGGGCGGTTACGGCGTGACCCTGGTGCCGCAGGTGGCGGTCGACGTCGAGGTGCGCGACGAGCGGGTCAAGCTCCTGCGTTTCGCGCAACCGCCGCCCGGCCGCACCATCGGGCTCGCCTGGCGGCCTACGTCGCCGCGCAAAGCCGACTTCGCCGCACTCGGCCAGATCATCACCGAGACGCTGGGGCTGAACGCGAAAGGCAAACCGGCGGCGGCCGCCGGCCGCGGCGCCCGCAAGACCTAAGGAGCAGCGGCGGCGCTTCAGCGCGGGCCGCTCGGCGCCAGTGCACGCTCGCGCCATTGCTCCATCAGGCGCGCGAGATCGTCGGCGGACAACCCGAAGGTATCGCCGAGGGCGGCGTTGCGGTCGGTGATGGCGACATTGAGGTCGTTCATCATGCCGCCGCCCTGGGTCAGGTCGTCATAGGCCACCAGCCGCGTGTTGCCGGGGCCGGGGATGGTCGTGGCAACGAACCCGCGCGTGTCCGACCAGCGCTTGCGATAGCCGCGAAACAGCACCTTGGCTTCGAAGCCCGCCCGGTCGAGCACGAGCCTGCCGGCGCCCGGCAGCATGACGGCGGCAGCGACGATCGCGACCAGGGCGAAGAACACCAGCACGGCCCAGCCGACCGTTTCGCCCGACCGGATCATCAGGATCCCGCCGGCACTGAAAACGGCGCCGCCCAGAAAGACCAGCAGCCATTTCTTGCGCGACGGATGGAGCGTCACGGGACCGGGAAAACGCGACAGGAAGTCGGCTACTTTGTTGCCCGCCGCCATGGTGGTCCTCCGCTCGGCACGCCCGCGTTATAAGCCCAGGCCATTCTGCGGCCATGGCGCAAAATCGAAAAGGGCGGCCCGCGGGCCGCCCTTCGAAATGCTTGCAGCCTCGATCAGGCGGGATTATTCGCCGCCCGCCGCTTCGCGCGGCTGGTCGCCGCGCCCGGCCTCGGCTTCGGCCTTCTGCTTGGCCTCCAGGTCCTCGCCGGTGGTCTGGTCGACTACCTTCATGGAGAGGCGCACCTTGCCGCGCTCGTCGAAGCCGAGCAGCTTCACCTTCACGGTGTCGCCCTCCTTGACCACGTCCTTGACGTTTTGCACCCGGCGCTGGGCGAGCTGGCTGATGTGGACGAGGCCGTCCTTGGCGCCGAAGAAGTTCACGAAGGCGCCGAAGTCCATCACCTTCACCACCTTGCCGTCGTAGATGTGGCCGACCTCGGGCTCCGACGCGATCGACTTGATCCAGTTGATGGCGGCCTTCATGGCGTCGCCGTTGGCGGAGGCGACCTTCACGGTGCCGTCGTCGGAAATGTCGATCTTGGCGCCGGTCTTCTCCACGATCTCGCGGATCACTTTGCCGCCGGTGCCGATCACTTCGCGGATCTTGTCGGTCGGGATCGAGAACTGCTCGATGCGCGGCGCGTGCTCGCCGAGCTCGGCGCGTGCCTGCGTGAGCGCCTTGGCCATCTCGCCCAGGATGTGGATGCGGCCTTCCTTCGCCTGGCCGAGCGCGACGTGCATGATCTCCTCGGTGATGCCGGCGATCTTGATGTCCATCTGCAGCGAGGTGATGCCCATCTCGGTGCCGGCGACCTTGAAGTCCATGTCGCCGAGGTGGTCCTCGTCGCCCAGGATGTCGGAGAGCACCGCGTAGCGCTTGTCCTCGAGGATGAGGCCCATGGCGATGCCGGCGGTGGCGCGCTTGAGCGGAACGCCGGCGTCCATCAGCGCGAGCGAGGTGCCGCACACGGTCGCCATCGAGGACGAGCCGTTCGATTCGGTGATCTCCGAGACCACGCGCAGCGTGTAGGGGAACTCGTGGTGCGGCGGCAGGATCGGATGAATGGCGCGCCAGGCGAGCTTGCCGTGGCCGATCTCGCGCCGGCGCGGGCCGCCCATGCGTCCGGTCTCGCCGACCGAGAAGGGCGGGAAATTGTAGTGCAGCAGGAAGGTCTCCTTGTAGGTGCCCTGCAAGGCGTCGATCCACTGCTCGTCCTCGCCGGTGCCGAGCGTGGCGATCACCAGCGCCTGGGTCTCGCCGCGCGTGAACAGCGCCGAGCCGTGGGCGCGCGGCAGCACGCCGACCTCGGCCACGATCGGCCGCACCGTCTTCACGTCGCGCCCGTCGATGCGCTTGCCGGTGTCGAGGATGTTCCAGCGCACGATCTTGGCTTCGAGCTCCTTGAACACGCTCGCCACGCGCTGCTTGTCGGGCGGGTTCTCGACGCCCTCCGGCAGATAGTGCGCGACGACCTTGGCCTTGGCGGCGTCGACCGCCTTGTGGCGCGCCATCTTGTCCGCGATCGCATAGGCCGCGCGCAGGTCCTTCTCGATCAGGCCGAGCATGTCCTTCTCGAGCGTGCCGTTGTCCGGGATGCTGTGGTCGCGCGGCTCCTTGGCGGCCTTCTCGGCCAGCTTGATGATGGCCTCGATCACCGGCTGGAAATAGCGGTGGCCGAACATCACGGCGCCGAGCATCACGTCCTCGCTCAGCTCCTTCGCCTCCGACTCGACCATCAGTACGGCGTCCTGCGTGCCGGCGACGACGAGATCGAGTTGGCTCTCGGTCATCTCGTCGAGCACGGGATTGAGCACGTATTCATTGTTGATGAAGCCGACGCGCGCGGCGCCGATCGGCCCCATGAAGGGCGCACCCGACAGGGTGAGCGCAGCGGAAGAGGCCACCAGCGCCAGGATGTCGGGATCGTTCTCCAGGTCGTGCGACAGGGTGGTCACGATCACCTGGGTTTCGTTGCGCCAGCCGTCGGCGAACAGCGGCCGCACCGGGCGGTCGATGAGACGCGAGACCAGGGTCTCCTTCTCGGTTGGACGGCCCTCACGCTTGAAATAGCCGCCGGGAATGCGGCCCGCGGCGTAGAACTTTTCCTGGTAGTCGACGGTGAGCGGGAGGAAGTCGACGCCCTCGCGCGGTTCCTTGGCGGCGACGACGGTCGCCAGCACTTTCGATTCGCCGTACGTGGCGACGACGGCGCCGTCGGCCTGGCGCGCGATCTTGCCGGTCTCTAGGACGAGCTTGCGCCCTCCCCAGTCGAGCTCAACTCGATGGATATCGAACATTGCGATTGTCTCTCATGGTTTTCGGAAAGGGGCGAAAGCCATGAGCAAGACGGCGAGAGGCTGCATCGCGCGGGCAAGCCCAGCGGAGAAACAGCGTCCAGCGATCCTGCCATGGCCCTCGGGCCTTTCATTGAACGGACGGGCGAGTTTGGCCCGCCTTGAAATCGGCAGCGGCCTCGCTGCCGGATACAACAGCGGATGACGTTTCCTGCATCCGCTTCAAAACGCGCGAACCAGACGCCGCGCGCAAAATCCTCAACGGCGGATACCCAGCCGGTCGATCAACGACTTGTAACGCGCCTCATCGATGCGAGCGAGATAGTCGAGCAGCTGGCGACGTTGAGACACGAGCTTGAGCAGTCCACGCCGGGAATGGTTGTCCTTGACGTGGGTCTTGAAATGCTCGGTGAGATTGTTGATGCGTTCCGAAAGGACCGCCACCTGTACCTCCGGCGAACCGGTGTCGCCGGACTTCTTGGCATAGGTCTTGATGACTTCCGCCTTGCGGGCGGGTGTAATCGACATCGGGTTTCCTCTTCTCGTTCGGGGAACGGTCGGCGGCCGGGCCAGGATGTCGTCCAGCAGGGTCGCCACAAGCGAAGCGCGCGGGCTACCAGCCCGCGCACCGGCGAGATATAGGATCGAACCCCCCCGGTCAAGGGTCGCCGCAATCGGCCTGGCAAAGCCGCACGCGGGACGGAGCCGCACAAGGGCCGCGCGGATTCCCAGCGGCGGAAGAGGTAATGGGCGGTTTGCGCCGGCGCGATGCTACGCGGCTCCGCCGAGATTGAAGATCCGCCGCGGGCGCAATTCGCCCTGCTCGATCTCCGCCAGCGCGATCAATTCGCCATGCGTGGATACGGCGACGAAACCCTGCATGATCGGGGCATCGCGACCGCGCAACAGCACGCCTTGCCCGCGCGCGAGGCGGGAGGCGTCCGCCCGGCTGACGCTCAGCGCCGGCAATTCCTGCAGGCCGTCGGCCACCGGCCGCAGCAGCGCCATGAGCAGGCCGTGGTCGCCGCTCTCGCCCGGGTCGGCCGCCCGCAGCCGGTCGAGGCTGACCGCAATAGCCTCGTTGAAATGCCCGACGGCCGTGCGCCGCAGCGCCGACACATGCCCGAAACAGCCGAGCGCGCGGCCCATGTCGCGGGCGAGCGCGCGGACATAGGTTCCCTTGCCGCATTCGGCTTCCAGCACGGCGTGATCCGGATCGGGGATCTCGACCAGTTCCAGCCGATGGATTTCGACCGGACGCGCGTCGAGCTGCACGATCTCGCCCTCGCGCGCGAGGTCGTAGGCGCGCTCGCCGTCGATCTTCACCGCGGAAAAGCGCGGCGGCACCTGCGCGATGGTGCCGGTGTAGCGCGGGATGAGCGCGCGGATGCCTTCGGCCAACGGCCGCTCCGCGCTGGTCTCGACCACCTTGCCTTCGGCGTCGTCGGTGTCGCGTTCCTCGCCCCAGCGCACGGTGAATCGATAACGCTTGCGGCCATCCATCACGAAGGGCACGGTCTTGGTCGCTTCCCCGAGCGCGATCGGCAGCAGGCCGGAAGCGAGCGGGTCGAGCGTGCCGGCGTGGCCCGCGCGCTTGGCCTGAAACAGCCGCTTCGCCACGCTGACCGCGTGCGTCGAAGTCATGCCGACCGGCTTGTCGAGCACGAGCCAGCCGTTCACCTCGCGCTTGACGCGCTTGCGCTGGCCGGCGTGAGTCTTCTGCTCCGCCGGCGCCGGAACGTTCTCGTCCATTAACTGTCCTCGTCGGCCGGCTTGCTCTCGAGGTCGCGCTGGACCTCGGGTGTTCGCAAAAGCTTCTCGATTCGTTCCGCTTCGTCGAATCGTTCGTCAACGCGGAAGCGAATTTCAGGAGCAAATTTTAAGTTAACGTGGTGCGCGATTTCTCCGCGCAGATAGCGCTTGTTGCGCTCGAGCGCGGCGATGACCGCCTGCGCGTCGCGCCCGCCGAGCGGCATGACGTAGACGGTCGCGAGCCGCAGATCCGCGCTCATGCGCACTTCGGGGATGGTGATCATGTGGCTCTCGATCACCGGATCGTGCACCTCGCCGCGCGAAAGCATCTGCGCGAGCGCGTGGCGGATGAGCTCGCCGACGCGCAGCTGGCGCTGCGACGCGTTGCCGGGATGATCGCGATGTTGGCGACGGGCCATGGTCGTTTCTGAATTTGCAGCCGCTCAGTTCCCCTCCGCTTGTCCCCGTGAAAGCGGGGACCCAGGAGTCCCGGGCTCGGTGGTTGTGGCTCTGGGTCCCCGCTTTCGCGGGGACGAGCGGACGACGGACCTTGGCGGAACGCGTGTCTACAGGCTGCGCTGCACCGTCTCGACGCGGTAGCACTCGATCACGTCGCCCGCGCGCATGTCCTGGTAGCCTTCGAACGCCATGCCGCATTCCTGGCCGGCGACCACCTCGCGCGCATCGTCCTTGAAGCGCTTGAGCTGGGAGAGCTTGCCTTCGTGCACCACCACGTTGTCGCGGATGAGGCGGACATTGGCGCCGCGCTCGACTTTGCCGTCGATGACGCGGCAGCCGGCAATGTTGCCGACCTTGGAGACCTTGAAGATCTCCAGGATCTGCGCGTTGCCGAGCATGGTCTCGCGAATGGTCGGCGCCAGCAGGCCCGACATCGCGGCCTTCACGTCGTCGACGAGGTTGTAGATGATGTTGTAGTAGCGAATCTCGATGCCGGCGCGCTCGGCCGCCTCGCGCGCTTCCTTGTGGGCGCGCACGTTGAAGCCGATGATCGGCACGCCCGATGCTTCCGCCAACGTCACGTCGGACTCGGTGATGCCGCCGACACCGGCGTGGATCACCCGGGTGCCGACCTCGGACGTGCCGAGCTTCTCGATCGCGCCGATGACCGCCTCGAGCGAGCCTTGCACGTCGGCCTTGATGATCAGCGCGAGATCCTTGCGGCCGGCGCTCTTGAGCTGGCTCATCATCTGCTCGAGCGAGCCGCGCATGCCGGTGGCGCGCGCCGCGCTCTTGTCGCGCTTCTGCCGCACGCGGTAATCGGTGACTTCGCGGGCGCGTCCTTCGCTGTCGACCACCGCGAGGCGGTCGCCCGCTTCGGGCGTCCCGGTGAAGCCGAGCACCTCGACCGGCATCGAAGGGCCGGCGGTCTCGATCGGAGTGCCGGTGTCGGAGACCAGCGCGCGCACCCGTCCCCATTCGGCGCCGGCCACGATGATGTCGCCGACCTTGAGCGTGCCGCGCTGCACCAGCACGGTCGCGACCGGACCGCGGCCGCGGTCGAGCTTAGCCTCGATCACGGTGCCTTCGGCCGGACGGTTGGGACTGGCCTTGAGCGCAAGAATTTCGGACTGCAGCCCGATGGTGTCGAGCAGCTTGTCGAGATTGAGCTTTTTGGTCGCCGACACCTCGATGTCGAGCACCTGGCCGCCGAGCGTTTCGACCTGCACCTCGTGCTGGAGCAGCTCGCTGCGTACGCGCTCGGGCTTGGCGTCGGCCTTGTCGATCTTGTTGATCGCCACGATCATCGGCACGTGCGCCGCCTGGGCGTGATGGATCGCCTCGACCGTCTGCGGCATCACGCCGTCGTCGGCCGCGACCACGAGCACCACGATGTCGGTGACCTTGGCGCCGCGCGCGCGCATGGCGGTGAAGGCGGCATGGCCAGGCGTGTCGATGAAGGTGATCTTGCCGTGCGAGGGCGAGCTCACCTGGTAGGCGCCGATATGCTGGGTGATGCCGCCGGCCTCGCCCGCCGCCACGTCGGTCGAGCGGATCGAGTCGAGCAGCGAGGTCTTGCCGTGGTCGACGTGGCCCATGATGGTCACGACGGGCGGGCGCGGCTCGAGCGCCGCCGGATCGTCGGCGATGTCGAACAATCCCTCCTCGACGTCGGCTTCCGCCACGCGCTTGACGGTGTGGCCGAGCTCTTCGGCGAGCAATTGGGCGGTGTCGGCGTCGATCACGTCGTTGATCTGCGCCATATGGCCCTGTTTCATGAGGAGCTTGATCACGTCGACGGCGCGCTCCGCCATGCGATTGGCGAGCTCCTGGATCGTGATGGTCTCCGGAATGGTGACCTCGCGCACGAGCTTCTCTTTCGCCTCGTCGGCGGAGTGCCCCTTCAGCCGCTGGGTACGGCGGCGGAAGGACGCGACCGATCGCTCGCGCACCTCGTCGGCGCTGAGCGCGGTGACGAGGGTGAGCCGGCCGCGGCGCTTTTCCGCGGTCGGCCGGGCCGGCGGCTTGGCCGCGGGAGCCGGGCGCACAGCCCCGGCGCCGGCGCCGCGGCGGGGGCGCGGAGCTTCCTCTTCCTCCGCCTCCTTGGCGAGCGCGCGCGAGGCCATCGGTCCGGTCAGCCTGGTCTTGGCTGCTTCCTCTTCGCCGCCGAAGCGCTTCTTGGCTTCCTGCTCGGCCTTGACCTTGGTTTCGAGCTCGTGCTTGCGGCGCTTCTCTTCGTCGGCCTTGCGGTCTTCCGCGTCCTGGCGTTCCTTGCGCTCGATCTCATCGCGCTCCTGGCGGATGCGCGCCTCTTCCTCGGCGATCTTGCGTTCTTCGGATTCGCGCAGCCTGGCATCGCCGAGCGCGTGGGCGCGCCGGCTCTGTTCTTCCTCGGTGAGCGTGCGAAGCACGACGCCGGACGGCTTGAGGGCGGGTCCCGCCGGGGCCGGGATGGGCACCGCGGCCGGCGCCGCGGTCACGCTCCTGGCGGGGGCGGCGGCTCGCTTGCTCGGCGCCGCAACGCTCGGCGCGGCCTCGGCCCTGGGCTTGCCGGGCACGCGGCTCTTCACCTTCTCCACCAGCACCTGCTTGGTGCGGCCATGGCTGAAGCTCTGGCGCACGACCCCCTGCTCGACGCCGCGACCCTTCAGCGTCAAGGTCTTGGTCGGGGTGACGCTCAGCTTCTTTTCACCAGACTTTTCGGTCGATTTCAGGCATTCCTATCCCACTCTTCGGGCTTTTCAGTCCGGGTTGCGTTCGCGCCGGTCGCCCGCATCGTTGGCCCGGAAGCGGTCGAGGCGCATCTGACGCGCCAGGAAGGTCTCGCTTTCGGGTCCGGCAAGCAGCGCAGCATGTATCACATTTGACCGTCCCAAAGCCAAATCCAATTGCGTCGAGGTAAATGCCCCAATGACGGGGATTTCGGCGGTTTCGCCGGACCGGCGGTGCGCGACAGCGGCCAGCTTTCGAACGCCGTCGGGGGCGGCGTCGGCGGCACGGATGAGGCCCGCGACCGGCTCGCCCGCCAGCGCCGCCTCGGTCCGGGCAAAGCCGATCGCGACCTTTCCGGCCTTGTGGGCGATCGCCAGCGCATCGAGCGCGGCGCGCTCCAGCAGCCGCTCGGTCAGGGCGACCAGATCGCCGGCCGGGCGGACGTCACGCTTGAAGGCGCGGGCGAAAACCTTGCGTTTGACGGCGTCCGCGAGCGTATCGCGGGTCGCCGTGATCCAGATGCCGCGGCCCGGCAGCCGGCGCTTGAGATCGGGCACCGGCTCGCCGTCCGGGCCGAGCACGAAGCGGATCATGTCGGCGACCGGCTTCACCTCGCCGCTGACCGCGCAAAACCGCTCCAGTCCGGCCGCGCCGCGGCGCGGCCCGGAATCGAGGCCGTGATCGTCCGGTCGTGCTGGTGCCTGCGCGAGCATGTGCCTCCAGTTCCATCCCTCAAGCCGGCGCCACGCTGGCCTCGGTCTCGGCCTCGGCCGCAACCTCCTCGGCCGGCGGCGGCAGCAGGTCCTCCTCCTTGATCCAGCCGGCCTTGACGCGCGCCTGCATGATCAGGCCCTCCGTCTCCTCGCGCGACAGTCCGTAGCCGTCGAGGAAGCCGGGATACTTGGTGGTCTCGCCGTCCTTGCGCTCGCTCCAGCCGAACAGATCGTCGGTCGCGCAGCCGGCGAGATCCTCCACCGTCTTGATCTCGTTCTCGCCGAGCGTCACCAGCATCGCGGTGGTGACGCCGGGAACCTCCTTGAGCGCATCCTCGACGCCGAGCTCCTGACGCTTGGCGTCGAGGTCGGCCTCCTCCTTGGCGAGAAATTCAGCGGCGCGCGCCTGCAGCTCGCGCGCGGTGTCCTCGTCGAAGCCTTCGATGCCGGCGATCTCCTTCTCGTCGACCATCGCGAGCTCCTCGACCGAATTGAAGCCTTCCGAGGCGAGCAGCTGGCCGACCATCTCGTCGACGTTCAACGCCTCGATGAACAGCTTGCTGCGCTTCTCGAATTCGGCCTGGCGGTGCTCCGACTCCTCCTGCTCGGTGACGATGTCGATGTCCCAGCCGGTGAGCTGCGAGGCGAGCCGCACGTTCTGCCCGCGCCGACCGATCGCCAGCGAAAGCTGCTGATCGGGCACCACCACCTCCATTCGCTGGCGGTCCTCGTCGAGCACGACCTTGGCCACCTCGGCGGGCGCCAGCGCGTTGACTACGAAATTCGCCGGGTCCGGCGTCCACGGGATGATGTCGATCTTCTCGCCCTGCAACTCGTTGACCACCGCCTGCACGCGCGAGCCCCGCATGCCGACGCAGGCGCCGACCGGATCGACCGAACTGTCGCGCGAGATCACCGCGATCTTGGCGCGCGATCCGGGGTCGCGCGCGACCGCCTTGATCTCGACGATGCCGTCATAGATTTCCGGCACTTCCTGCGCGAACAGCTTCGCCATGAATTGCGGGTGCGTGCGCGAGAGGAAGATCTGCGGGCCGCGCGGCTCGCGGCGGACGTCGTAGATGAACGCGCGGACGCGGTCGCCATTGCGGAAGGTCTCGCGCGGCAGGAGCTCGTCGCGCCGCACGATCGCTTCGCCGCGGCCGAGATCGACCACCACGTTGCCGTACTCGACCCGCTTGACGATACCGTTGACGATTTCGCCGATGCGATCCTTGTATTCCTGATATTGCCTGTCGCGCTCGGCCTCGCGCACTTTCTGCACGATCACCTGCTTGGCCGACTGCGCGGCGATGCGGCCGTATTCGAGCGGCGGCAGTGCTTCTGCGATGTAGTCGCCGACCTGGGCCGCCGGATTGCGGCGCTTGGCGTCCTCGACCGCGATCTGCGTCGAAGTCGTTCTCGACCTGATCGACGACCAGAAGAAGCCGCGAGAGGCGCATTTCGCCGGTCTTCGGATTGATCTCGGCGCGCACTTCGGTCTCGCTGCCGTAGCGCGAGCGCGCGGCCTTCTGGATCGCATCCTCCATGGCGGCAATCACAATGCCGCGGTCGATCGACTTCTCGCGGGCGACCGCGTCGGCGATCTGCAACAGCTCGAGCCGGTTGGCGCTGACGGCCATCGGTCACTCTCCCTCGTTATGCGCCGCGCGCCGGGTGTTGGCCGGTGCGGGCTGAAAATTCTCTGGCAGGCCATGGTCGCCCGCCCCGTTGGTGGGCGCGCGATCGTCGTCGTGCCCGTGGCGCTTGTGCTGCGACTTGCCGCGCCGGAGCGATTCCGCGATCACCGCGTCGCTGAGCATGATCTTCGCCTCGGCCATCTCCTCGATCGGCAGCAGCACGTCGGTTGGCTCGCCTGGCGAGGCGTCATCGCGGCAGATGCGCGCGGCCTCGCCTTCGGTGCCGATCAGCAGGCCGCGAAACCGCCGCCGGCCCTCGACCGTCACCGCCATTTCCACCTTGATGCGGCTGCCGGCGTGGCGCTCGAAATCCGAAAGCCGCACTAGCGGGCGATCGATGCCGGGCGAGGAGATTTCCAGCCGATAGGCGCGTTCGATCGGGTCGGCGACATCGAGCACCGGCGACAGCGCACGCGAGACGGTCTCGCAGCCCTCAATGGTCATCGTTCCGTCCGGCCGCTCGGCCATGATCTGCACAGTACAGCCCGACAATCCGGAGACGCGCACCCGCACCAGCCGGAAGCCCAGCCCGGCAAGCACCGGCTCGGCGATCGCGGCCACGCGGGCGGCCGGTCCCTGCTCGACGATGAGGCGCGGCTCGGAGCCCGCCTGCGTGCTATCGATCGTATCGCTCATTCGCGCGTTTCAGCCGCTACTCGGCATGCCGCCGGAGTGCGGGCCATTTTGGTAACAAAAAAGAGCGGGTCCCGGGCCGGGAACCCACTCTCAAAAACCGGCCAGATCAACCGACCGTTATGAGATATCCTAAGCGGACGCCAGAAATATAGCGATTTGGCGCGCTGGCGCAAGGCCCGCGGCGAGCCAAAACGCGAACAGATCGGGCGAGTCACCGGCCGTTAACTAACCGTTCTTTCAGAATCGCCCGCTAAATTTTTGCCGGGACGGCCATCCCTCCGATTCGGCCGTTGCGCCCCCCACGGGATCCGACATGTCGCCCGCCGCTTCGCTGATTCCCGAGCTCGAAGAGGTCATCCGGTACGGCTCACCGGAGCGCCGGGCCGAGACGCTCAAGCGCATCACCACGTTGTTTCTCAACGGCGCGAGCCGGTACACCGAGGATCATGTCCGGCTGTTCGACGACGTGCTCGGCCGCCTTATCGCCGAGATCGAGTCGAAGGCACGCGAGGAGCTTTCCCGGCACCTCGCGCCCGTGGGCAATGCGCCGGTCGACGTGGTTCGCGCGCTTGCCAGGGATGACGACATTTCGGTCGCCGGACCGGTGCTCAAGCGCTCCCGCCGGCTGGCCGACCACGATCTCTGCGAAATCGTCCGCACCAAGAGCCAGGCGCATCTGCTCGCCATTTCCGGCCGGAACGGCCTTGCCGAGCCGGTGACGGACCTGCTGGTGCGCCGCGGCGATCATGAGGTCGCGCGCCGCGTGGCGGACAATCCCGGCGCGCGCATTTCCGACGACAGTTTCACGACGCTCGTCATCCGCGCGGAGAATGACGGCGTACTGGCGGAGCAGGTGGGACTGCGCCCCGACATTCCGCCGCGGCTGTTCCGCGAACTCCTGCTCAAGGCCACCGAAGTCGTTCAGCAGCGGCTGTTTGCCTCGGCCAAGCCTGACAGGCAGGCTGAAATCCGGCGGGTTCTCGCGAAAATCTCGCATGAAGTCGCGGCCAAGGCGGCGCCCCGGGACTACACGCAGGCGCAGCGCGCGATCGAGGAACTGCGTCAGGCCGGCAGGCTCGACGAGGCGACGCTGGTCGAGTTCGCCAAGACTGGCCAGTACGAGGAAACGATCGCTGCGCTCTCGGTGTTGTGCGCGGTGCCGATCGAGGTCGTCGACCGGCTCATGAGCGGAGACCGGCCCGACCCGGTGCTCATTCTCTGCAAGGCGGTGGGCTGGGGCTGGCCGACCGTGCGCGCCATCATCATGGCGCGGCCGGCCACAAGGGGAACGTCGAGCCAGGGCCTCGACAACGCCTACACCAATTTCGAGCGGCTGTCGCCCGCGACCGCGCAGCGCGTGATGCGGTTCTGGCAGGTCCGGCGGCCGGACGAGCGATAGCATGTTGGAGCCGCTGCACTCCGAACACGGCATCACGTCCGCCGAAAAATCAGGTAGCACGGCACGCGGCCCTCACGCTTGGCCTTGGCCTCGTAGCGCGTCTCGGAAAAGCCCGGCCACGGCAGCGCGCCAGTCGTCGGCGCGCTCGGCCGTCCAGTCGAATTCGGGCGAGCGCGATGAGACGCGCCAGCGTCCAGGCGGCGTAGTCCGGCATGTCGGTGGCGAAGCGGAACTCGCCGCCGGGCGCAGGACGCGGGCGATCGCCGCGACGCTGTCGTCCTGCACGAAGCGCCGCTTCCAATGCCGGCGCTTCGGCCACGGATCCGGATAGATCAGATCGACGCGCGCGAGCGAGCCGGGCGGCAGCCAGGCCAGCGACGTCGGTCGCGTCGCCGTGATGGAGCCGGATGTTGCGTGAGCTGCCGCGCCGCGATGGCCGCGAGCGCCTTCGCCATGCCGTTGACGAACGGCTCGATCCCGATGAAGCCCGATGCGCGGATGGGCGGCCGCCTCGGCGATCAGATGCTCGCCGCCGCCGAAGCCGATTTCGAGCCGCACGTCGTCGACGGGAGCGTGGAAACAGCGCGCGCAGGTCGCCCGGCGGCGCGCGTCGAGATCGAGCGCCAGCCGCGGCAGCAGCGTCTCGAACAGCGCCGCCTGCCGCGGGCGCAGCGGATGGCCCTTGCGCCGGCCGAAGAAGGCGCGGTCTCGTCCTGGCTGGTCCTCGATC
The DNA here is from genome assembly GCA_963755305.1 of uncultured Alphaproteobacteria bacterium. GTDB lineage: Bacteria > Pseudomonadota > Alphaproteobacteria > Rhizobiales > Xanthobacteraceae > VAZQ01. Next base: position 269,966 of record CAVWJL010000006.1, read on the forward strand.
GGCATGCCGAGCGGCAACCTCGATGCCCGCAAATCATGTCCGCGACAGCGGCAGCGGGCATCCAGTAAACACCGGCGCGGCCGACGATGCACGGCCGCGCGCGTCAGGACAGTGACGACTTGATCACCCGCTTGCGCGGATGAGGACCATGGGGACCGGCTCGATGCGGTTCAACGCACCGAACGCTTGAGCGTATCGGCGAGGTCGGTCTTCTCCCAGGAGAAGCCGCCGTCCTTCTCGGGCGCGCGGCCGAAATGGCCGTAGGCGGCGGTGCGGCGATAGATCGGCCGGTTGAGCTTGAGCGTGCGGCGGATGTTGGTCGGCCGCAGCGGGAAGATTTCGGGCAGCAGCTTCTGCAGCTTGCCTTCGTCGACCTTGCCGGTGCCGTGCAGGTCGACCAGCAGCGACATCGGATCGGCGACGCCGATCGCATAGGCGATCTGGATGGTGCAGCGCTCGGCAAGCCCGGCGGCGACCACGTTCTTGGCGAGATAGCGCGCCGCATAGGCGGCCGAGCGGTCGACCTTGGTCGGGTCCTTGCCGGAGAAGGCGCCGCCGCCGTGCGGGGCGTAGCCGCCGTAGGTGTCGACGATGATCTTGCGGCCGGTCAGCCCGCAGTCGCCGTCGGGTCCGCCGATCACGAAATTGCCGGTCGGGTTGACCAGGAAGTCGGAGGCCTTCTTCGGCATCCAGCCGTCCGGCAGCGCGGAGGTCGACGGCGTCCCCGATCAGGTCCGGACCATGCCGGGATTGTACTTCTTGCCGTTGCGGGTCGCCGCGTTGTGCTGGGTCGACACCACGACCTTGGTGCAGCCGACCGGCTTGCCGTCGACGTATTGCACCGTCACCTGGCTCTTGGCGTCGGGCTGCAGATCGAACAGCTTGCCCGAGCGGCGCTGGTCGGACAGCACCTTCAGGATCTTGTGGGCGAAATAGATCGGGGCCGGCATGAACGAGCCCTTCTCGTAGACCTCGCTCTCGGTGCAGGCGAAGCCGAACATCATGCCCTGGTCGCCGGCGCCTTCCTCGTCGGCGCCTTTCTTCTTCTTGGCGTCGACGCCCATGGCGATGTCGGGCGACTGGCCGTGCAGCAGCACCTCGACGTCCGCGCCGTAATAGGAAAAGCCGTCCTGGTCGTAGCCGATGTCCTTGACCACGCCGCGCGCGATCTCGGTGATCAGCTCGCGATCGACCACGGCCTTGTCGCCGTGCTTGCGGAACAGCGGCGCCTGGCCGCGGCCCTCGCCGGCGATGACGATCTTGTTGGTGGTGCAGAGCGTCTCGCAGCCGAGCCGCGTGTTCACCTTGCTCTCGTCGGCGATGCCGAGCTTGACGTCGTTTTCGATGAAGGCGTCGAGGATCGCATCCGAAATCTGGTCGCAGACCTTGTCGGGATGGCCCTCGGAAACGGACTCGCTGGTGAACAGATAGTTGGCGCGTGACACTGGAAACACTCCCCTCGCAGGATCGGCCTAGAAGCGGCTGCACGCCTTCGCAAGGCCAGCGCACTGACTGAAACCGGGTTCAGCTTGGCTTACGCGCAGCGTTTCTTGCAGCGACACCGAACGCGGGTCAAGATGTGGGCAGGAGTGGGACAACAGAAAGCAGGTCAATGACGGAAAAACTGCCCGGATGTCTCGTGTGCTTGCCGGGGGTCAGTCGTCGTCCTCGCCGGCGATCTCTTTGACGAGGTCGACGATGCGGCGCCGAAGCTTCGGCTGCTTGATGCGCGTGAAGGCCTTGGTCAGCGCCAAGCCTTCGGAGGTGGCGAGGAAATCGGACACATAGGCCGGCGAGGGCGCTTCGCGCATTCCGCCCAACTGACCGTCGGGGGAGGGCGCGCCCTCGAAGAAGAACGCCACCGGGACCTGCAGAATGTGGGAAATCTGCTGCAGCCGGCTGGCGCCGATCCGGTTGGTGCCCTTCTCGTATTTCTGCACCTGCTGGAACGTCAGGCCAAGCGCATCGCCGAGCTTCTCCTGGCTCATGCTGAGCATCATGCGTCGCATGCGCACTCGGCTCCCCACATGCTTGTCGGTGGGGTTTGGGGCCTTCTTGGCCATCATTCGGGCGGTCTCCTATAAGAATCTCTGATGCTTGAGTCGCTGGACGTGATGATCATTAGAACGCAATCCGTGCGGGACTTGCAATTGTGATTCGCGCGCAAGCATTGGGAAAAGACAAATAAATTTTTAGTCTTACTTCGCGGGGTAATTCGAAGCAAAATGAGACAAATGGTTACAATCGCAATAGTATTTCCAGCGCGGTATCAGGCGGGTCCTACGCATTAACTGTCCGAATTTACTGCGGGAATGCCCGCCATGCGTTCGGCGCCTGATCTAACTCACTGCGACGGCGCTGATCGGCGTGAACGCACCACAAGAACGAGCGCAATGCCGAGGATCAGCGCGGTCGGCAGATCGCCGGTACCGGAGTAGAGGGTGGGTGCGACTGGCTTCGGCAATGCGGAATCGAGGACTCCCTCGGCCCCGAGCGGAAGCGATTTGACGACGCGACCGAGCGGGTCGACCACGGCCGAAATCCCGGTATTCGCCGCGCGGACCAGCGGCAATCCTTCCTCGATCGCGCGCACGCGCGCCTGCTGGAAGTGCTGATAGGGTCCCGGCGCTGGCGCCGAACCAGCCGTCGTTGGTGAGGTTGAGCATCCAGCCCGGCCGTTCGCCCGCGGCACCGCGCGCATTGGGAAAGACGATCTCGTAGCAGACGAGCGGAAGGAAGCTCGGCGCCCCCGGCACGCTCACCGGACGGCGGCGATCGCCGGCGATGAAGCCGCCCCGCACTCTTGGTGAGCTGCATCAGGCCGAGCCGCTCGAGCAGCGCCTGGAACGGCAGGTACTCCCCGAACGGAACGAGATGCACCTTGTCGTAGATCGACAGGATCGAGCCGGCGTGATCGATCACATAGATCGAGTTGTAGGCACGGATGATCGGCGCATTGGGCGTCGCCTGCTCCGGCGCGCGGATCGCCCCGGTGATCAGCACGGTGCCTTCCGGCAGCAGCGCGGCGATCTGGGCGAGCACATCGGCTTCCCGCGTCAGGAAGAATGGAAACGCCGATTCCGGCCAGATCAGATGGGTGACGTCGCGCACGCCGCTCGATTGCGGGCCGGTCGCGCGGTCGGACAGCGCGAGATAGCGGCTCATCACCTGCTGCTTCTGCGCGTAGTTGAACTTCTCGTCCTGCGGCAGGTTCGGCTGCATGATGCGCAGCCGCACGCCCTCGACGTAGCTGGTCGGGCGTGCGCTCGAGCCGCACCGCGCCATAGATCGCGAACGCCGCGAGCACCACGGCGCTCACGGCCGGCGCAAGCCAGCGCCGCCGGTTGTCGGCACTGTCGTCGGCGAGCACCGCGGGCGAGGCATAGATCGCGATCGCCACGAAGGTCATGCCCCAGAGGCCCGAGCAACGCGGCGCCTTGCGCCAGCCAGAGCGGCGAGATCAGCGCGTAGCCGTATGCGTTCCAGGGAAAGCCGGTGAACAGGTGGCCGCGTAGCCACTCGGCCACGGTGAGCGCGACCGCCAGCGCCAGCAGGCGCGCGGCGCCGCGCGTCCAGAGCAGCCGCGCGAGCGCAAGTCCCAGTGCGGTGTAGATCGCCAGATCAGGCGGGCAGGCCGATGACCGCGAACGGCAGCAGCCAGCCGAAGACCTTCGCCTCGACCAGGAACGCGTAGCCGACCCAATAGAGCCCGGCCAGGAAATAGCCGAAGCCGAACCACCAGCCCGCGGTCGCGGCCGCCATGACGCCGCCCAAGCGGCCGGCGCCGGCGCCGTCGACGAGCCAGACCAGAACCGGGAAGGTGACGAAGGGGATCGGCCAGATGTTGTGCGGCGGGAGGGCGAGCGTCGTCGCCGCGCCGGCCAGGAAGGCGATCAGGATGCGCCGCCATCCCCAGGCCAGCACGATGGTATGGGCGAGGCGGGTGATCGTCACGGTCGTGATTTCGGCGAATCGGGAGAAAGCTTGACCGATGCGTCACGGGTGACGGGCAGTTCGCCCGTTGCGGATGCGCCGGCCTGCGCGGAGGGCGGCCCGGAGGCGGCGGCCCGCCGCTGATTGTCGGGCACGCGGCTCGGGCGGTCCAGGCTGCGGTAGATCTTGAGCTTCTTAACGCGCCGCGGGTCGGCGTCGACCACCTCCATCTCGAACGGGCCGGGACCGGGCACAAGCTCGCCCCGCACCGGTACGCGGCCGATGCGGGTCGCCACATAGCCCGCCAACGTGTCCATCTCCTTGGCAATCTCGGCGACGTCGAACAGCGGACCGACCATCGCGGTGACGTCCTCGAGGCTGGCGCGGCCGTCGGCGAGGAAGGAGCCGTCCGCCTGCAGCACCACGTCGGGCGGGGTGTCTTCGTCGTGCTCGTCCTCGATGTCGCCGACGATCTGCTCGACGATGTCCTCGATCGAGACGACGCCGTCGGTTCCGCCATATTCATCGACCACCAGCGAAAGATGGATGCGCGTGGTCTGCATGCGGGCGAGCAGGTTGAACACCGGCATCGATGGCGGCGCGTACAGGATCTCGCGCACGATCTTCGTCGCCGACAGCTGCATCGCGAGATCGACCGCCTTGAGATCGAGCCCGGCGGGAAACGGCTTCTTGCGCCGCGTGTTGGCCTTGGCGCTGGCGGCGGCGCGCTGCGTCATGAAGGCGACGAGGTCGCGGATGTGCACCATCCCGATGGCGTCGTCGAGCGTCTCGTCGTAGACCACGAGGCGCGAATGCGCGACGACCTCGAACACCTTCATGAGCTCGCCGAGCGGGATGTCGCGCTGCACGGCGACTGATGTCGGCGCGCGGCACCATGACGTCCTCGACCCGCCGCTCGCGCAGCGTGAGGATGTTCCGCAGCATCGTGCTCTCTTCCGGCGAGAAGCCGTGGCCGCCGGCGCTGCCTTCGAGCACGTCCTTGAGATCGGCGCGGATCGAGGCCGACTTCCAGCCGAACACCGTACGCAGCGCGCGCGCGAGCCAGCCTTCACCGTTGCTGCTCGCGGGTTCGCTCGGGCGCGGAACCGGCACCGGCAGGTTGCGGATCTCGCTCGCGGCGGCGGCGGGCTCGGCGGAATGACTTGGTTCGGACTCGGGCATGGCGGCGCCGGCGTAGGCCTCGATGACGGTCAGGTCTTGCAGGTTCAGGTCTTGGCTTCGGTCAGCCGATAGGGATCGGGCACGCCGAGCCGCGCGAGGATCGCGATTTCAAGCCGTTCCATGGCGTCCGCCTCCTCTTCCGCTTCGTGATCGTAGCCCACGAGATGGAGAAATCCATGCACCGCGAGATGGACGAGATGATGCATGAACAGCCGGTTTTCGGCCGCCGCCTCGCGCGCGGCCGTCTCGTAGGCGATCATGATGTCCCCGAGCAAAACGGGCGCGCCGGGCTGCGGTGCCGCGCCCGGAAAGGACAGCACGTTGGTGGCGGCGTCCTTGCCCCGCCAGGCCCGATTGAGCGCGCGGATCGACGAATCATCGGCCAGCACGATAGCAAGCTCGCCTCCGGTTGTTGACACCGCGGACGCGGCCTCGGCGATCGCCCGCCGTAGCGCCGGCTCGGTGTCCGGTACCGCCTGCCAGAGCGGCGACTGCACCAGGATGTCCACGGCAGGCGACGTTGGCTTGCGCCTGATTTCCTTCCGCGCCGTCATCCTGAGGCGCTCGGCCGAAGGCCGAGCCTCGAAGGATGACTCGCATCCTTCGCGCCATCATCCTTCGAGGCCCTCGCTTCGCTCGGGTGCCTCAGGATGACGGCAAACTGACGGTGGCTCCGACGCCCTCGTATCATTCTCGGCTCTCGCGCGGGCGCGCGGTATCGAGCGCGGCCCGGTCGTAGGCCTCCACGATGCGCGCCACCAGCTCGTGACGGATGACGTCCTCGGCGCCGAACATCGCGTGGCCGATCCCCTCGACGTTCTTGAGGAGCCGCAATGCCTCGTGCAGGCCGGAGGTCTGGCCGTGCGGCAGATCGACCTGGCTCGGATCGCCGGTCACGATCATGCGGCTGTTCTCGCCGAGCCGGGTGAGAAACATCTTCATCTGCATCGAGGTGGTGTTCTGCGCCTCGTCCAGGATGACCACTGCGTTCGACAGCGTGCGCCCGCGCATGAAGGCGAGCGGAGCGATCTCGAACTCGCCGGTCTGCATCGCGCGCTCGACAATGCGCGCATCCATCAGGTCATAGAGCGCGTCGTAGATCGGCCGCAGATAGGGATCGACCTTCTCGCGCATGTCGCCGGGCAGGAAGCCGAGCCGTTCGCCGGCTTCCACCGCCGGCCGCGACAGCACGATGCGGTCGACCTCCTTGCGCTCGAACAGGGACACCGCGTGGGCAACCGCGAGCCAGGTCTTGCCGGTGCCGGCGGGGCCGGCGGCGAACACCAGGGCGTGGCGGCGCAGCAGGCGGATGTAGGCGTCCTGCGCGGCGGTGCGCGCGCGCACCGGCCGCTTGCGCAGGTTGATCTCCTCGAAGCTCGGCCGTGCGCTCGCGGGATCGTAGTCGAACAGCGAGCCTTGCGCGATCGCGAGCCTTATTGCGCCCTTCGACGTCCCCTGAGACCAGCTCGTCGCGGCGCTTGAGCCGTTCGTAGAGGCCTTCCAGCACCCGCCGCGCCTGCTCGACGCCGTCGCGCGAGCCGTCGATGGTGACGTGGTTGCCGCGCTGTTCGGCGACTACGCCCAGCCGGCGCTCGATCAGCGCGAGGTTCTGGCCGTATTGGCCGAACAGCAGCGAGGCGAGCCGGTTGTCGTCGAACGCCAGTACGAGCTGGGCGGCGGCCTTGTCGCCCACCGTGACCGGTGACGGGACCAGCGGACCGTTGTCCGAGCGGGGCGAGCGCAACGGCGTCAGCCCTCGGCCGCGAGCATGGCTTCGCCGCGCACGCCGCCGTCCGCCAGCGCGCCAAACAGGCTGTTGGCGCTGAGTTCGGTCATCGTCACCGCGGCGATTTCGCCGATCATCGTCGATGGGGCCATGACTTGCACGGGCTGCAGATATGGGGAGCGTCCGACCAGCTGGCCAGGGTAGCGCCCCGGCTGCTCGAACAGCACCTCGAAGGTGCGCCCGACGCATTGTGCGTTGAACGCGCGGGCATTGCGCTCGATCAGCTTCTGCAGGCGCTGCAGCCGCTCCGATTTGACCGCTTCGGGAACCTGGTCCGCCATCTCGGCGGCCGGCGTCCCCGGCCGGGCCGAATATTTGAACGTGTAGGCGCTGGCGAACCCGATCTCCTCGACCAGCGAGAGCGTCGCGCGGAAATCGTCCTCGCTCTCGCCCGGGAAGCCGACGATGAAGTCGGAGGAGAACGCCATGCCGGAGCGCACGGCACGCACGCGCGCGACCGCGGCGCAATAGTCCGCACGCGTGTGGCGGCGGTTCATCGCGGCCAGGATGCGGTCCGATCCCGATTGCACCGGCAGATGCAGCAGCGGCATCAGGGCAGGCAGGTCGCTATGCGCCGCGATCAGGCTCGCATCCATGTCGCAGGGGTGGCTGGTGGTGTAGCGCAGCCGCGCGATGCCGGGCACGCCGGCGATGCGGTGCAGCAGCGCGCCGAGCGGCCATGCGCGCCCATCCGGCCCCGTGCCGTGATAGGCGTTGACGTTCTGGCCGATGAGCGTGACTTCGCGCACGCCGGCGTCGGCGAGCCGCCTCGACGTCGGCGACGATCCTTTCGACCGGCCGCGATACTTCGACGCCGCGCGTGTACGGCACCACGCAGAAGGTGCAGAACTTGTCGCAGCCCTCCTGCACGGTGACGAACGCCGATACCCCGCGCGCGCGGATCGCCGCCCGGCTTGGCGGCTTGAGCAGGTCGAATTTTTCGTCGGGCGGGAACTCGGTGTCGATCGCGCGCTCGCCGCGCTCGGCCCGCGCCAACAGGTCGGGCAGGCGGTGATAGCTCTGCGGCCCGACCACGAGATCGACCGACCGGCGCGCGCCGCACGATCTCCTTGCCTTCGGCCTGCGCGACGCAGCCCGCGACCGCGATCGTGACGCGGCGGCCCTCATGCGCGGCCGCCTGCTTGAGCACGCGCATGCGGCCGAGCTCGGAGTAGACCTTCTCGGCCGCTTTCTCGCGGATGTGGCAGGTGTTGAGGATGATGAGGTCGGCGTCGTCCGGCGTGGCGGTCTCGGCGTAGCCTTCGGGCGCGAGCGTGTCCGCCATACGATGGGAATCGTAGACGTTCATCTGGCAACCGAACGATTTTACGTAGAGCTTGCGGGTTCCGCTCATGCTGCCGTTTGCACCGCTTGCGATCCGGCCAATTCTATCAAAAGATTCAATTGCTTCAGATTTCCCGGGTGGTCCGCAACCATGCCGCGCGGACGCTCCCTCATATAGGCTTTGCGCCGAAAAAGGAATGGGCGTGGCCTACCGCCCAGATCGACAGGCAGCGCTCAAGGTCCCGTTACCTGCTATGTTGGCGTTCGAACGAGGCATACGGTCCGCAACCCTGGCGCGGCAGATGAAGCGACGCGATTTCATCACGCTTCTTGGCGCCGCGGCTGCGGGGCCGTTCGCTGCCCAAGCGCAGCAGATCGACCGCGTGCGTCGCATCTGCGCGCTCATGGCTCTGGCCGCTGACGACGCGGAAACCAGGGCGCGCGTTGCGACATTCAGAGAGGCGCTCGAAAAGCTCGGATGGTCTGAGGGACGTAACGTCCGCATCGACATTCGCTTTGCGGCCGGCAGGCGGGATCAATATCAGCCTCTGGCGAAAGAACTCATCGCATCGCAACCCGACGTGATCCTGGCGCAGTCGACCGAGATCGTGACAGCGTTGCAGCAAGAAACGCGCGCGATCCCGATCGTGTTCGTCAACGTCTCCGATCCGATTGGCGCAGGCTTTGTCGCCAGCCTGGCGCGGCCGGGCGGCAATCTCACCGGGGTGCTGCTCTACGAGGCGGGCATCGTCGGCAAGTGGCTGGCGTTACTCAAGGAGATCGCGCCGCGCCTTGCTCGCGCGGCGGTCCTGGGCAACCCGCAGACAACGGTCTATGACTACTTCCTGCGCGCGGCAGGAGCTGCGGCGCCTTCGCTCGCGATCGATCTAGTACCGACTCGCGTCGGGAGCGCGGCCGCCGACATCGAGCGCGCCATCGAGTCGTTCGCGTCCGTGCCAAACGGCGCGCTGCTGGTGCTGCCGGACCCAACGATCGTCGCCCGTCGCGATCTCGTCATCACGCTTGCGGCCCGGCATCTTCTGCCCGCGGTCTATCCGTTCCGCCTGTTCGTCGCGGTCGGGGGCCTCATGTGCTACGGGGTCGATCAGAACGACATGTTTCGGCTGGCGGCGTGCTACGTCGATCGCATCCTGCGCGGCACCAAGCCCACCGACCTGCCGGTGCAAGCGCCGGTGAAATACGAAACGGTCCTCAATCTCAAGACCGGCAAGGCGCTCGGGCTCGAGGTGCCGCCGTCGGTGCTCGTGCGCGCCGACGAGGTGATCGAGTGAGGGGTGTCTTCAGGTATCCGTTGTCCTGGCCGAATGCCTACTGTGTCGCCTTGATATCGGCGTCCCTGATCACCTTCCCCCACTTGGCGATCTCGGACTTGATGTAGGCGTCGAGCCCTTCGGGCGTGCTGTCCTCCGCCGTCATGCCGAGATCGGCGAAGCGCTGCTTGACGTCCGCCAGCGCGATCGCCTTGCGCACTTCGGCGTTGAGCTTCGCCAGCACGTCGCGCGGCGTGCCGGCCGGCGCGACCAGCGCGAACCAGGTGGCGGCCTCGAAGCCCGGAACGCCGGATTCCGCCACGGTCGGGATGTCGGGCAGGGCCGCCGCGCGCTGCCCGCTGGTGACCGCCAGCGCCCGCAATTGCCCGGATCTGACGTTGCCGACGATGGCGGACAGGTTCGCGAACATGAGCGGAATTTGCCCGCCGATCAGGTCGTTGATGGCGGGGGCTTCGCCGCGATAGGCGACGTGCACCATCTTGATGCCGGCGACGGATTGGAATAGCTCGCCCGTCATGTGCGGTGTCGTGCCGAGACCGCCGGAGCCGAAGTTGATCCCGCCCGGTTTGGCCTGGGCGAGTGCGATCACGTCCTTGACCGACTGCGCGGGAAACGAGGGATGGACGACCAGCACCAACGGCGAAACGCCGGCCATCGCCACGCCGGCGAAGTCCCTGGCCGCGTCGATGGGCTTCTTGTAGAGCGCGGGCGCGACCGCGAACACGGTCTGGCTGCCCATCAGGATGGTGTAGCCGTCGGCGGGCGATTTCGCCACCGCCTCGGCCGCGATCAGGCCGCTCGCGCCGGTGCGGTTCTCCACCACGACGGTCTGGCCGATCGTTTCCGACATCTTCGAGCGCCAGGATTCTGGCGATCACGTCGGTGCCGCCGCCGGCGGAGAAGCCGACGACAATCTTCACCGGCCGGTCGGGAAACTTGGCCGGCTGCGCGCGGGCCGCAGGCGCCGCAATGCCCGCGAGGACGGTGAGCAGAAAAAGCGAGCGCCACAAAGCGCTCCACGGGATGCGGAATCTTGGTCCGCTTGTTGGTCATGGTCGTCCTCCCAGCCTCTCGCCGACGACCCTGAGCCGGAACGTTACCGGCGCGGCTTGTCGTCGATCGGAACGGCGTAAAGCTCGAGCCGGTGATCGACCAGCCTGTAGCCGAGCCGGCGCGCGACCTCGGCCTGCAGGCGTTCGATCTCTTCCGACTGGAATTCGATCACCTCGCCGGTGCGCAGATTGATGAGATGGTCGTGATGGGTGTCGGGCATCTGCTCGTAGCGTGCGCGCCCGTCGCGGAAATCGTGGCGCTCGATGATGCCGGCATCCTCGAACAGCTTGACGGTGCGGTAGACGGTGGAGATCGAGATGCGGTTGTCGACCGCGGCGCAGCGCCGGTAGAGCTCCTCGACGTCAGGGTGATCGTCGGCGCCCGCCAGCACTCGCGCGATGACGCGGCGCTGCTCGGTCATGCGCATGCCCTTGGCGGCGCACAACGCTTCGATATCCATGGGGTGTCTGGCAGCGCTCACGACGCTTCTCCCTCGGTCCGCAATATCACGGGCGGGGGGCTCAAATCCATCGACCTCTGGGTCCGTCGCTCCTGCCGAATACGCCCTGCGCCCGCCCAAGCTCTTGCGCGCGCCCGCGCGGTCATGCGATGCCTCGCCCGCAATGGGCGAGGTTTGAGCCATGGCCTTCAAGGAACGCGTGTTTTCCGGCGTGCAGCCGACCGGAAATCTGCATCTCGGGAATTATCTCGGCGCGATGGTCAAGTTCGTCGCGCTGCAGAAGAACTACGACTGCATCTATTGCGTGGTCGATCTGCACGCCATCACGGTGTGGCAGGATCCGGCCGAATTGCCGCGCGCGATCCGCGAGGTCACCGCCGCGTTCATCGCCTGCGGCATCGATGCCAAGAAGCACATTGTGTTCAATCAGAGCCAGGTCGCCGAGCACGCCGAGCTGGCGTGGATCTTCAATTGCGTCGCGCGGCTGGGCTGGCTCAACCGCATGACCCAGTTCAAGGAGAAGGCCGGCAAGGATCGCGAGAACGCCTCGGTCGGGCTCTATGCCTATCCGGCGCTGATGGCGGCCGACATCCTGGTCTATCGCGCGACCCATGTGCCGGTCGGCGAGGACCAGAAGCAGCATCTGGAGCTCTCGCGCGACATCGCTCAGAAGTTCAACAACGACTACGGCAAGTCGATTCACGCCCACGGCTACGGCGAGGCGTTCTTCCCGCTGCCCGAGCCGCTGATCCAGGGCCCGGCGACGCGCGTGATGTCGCTGCGCGACGGCTCCAAGAAGATGTCGAAATCGGACGCTTCCGACCAGTCGCGCATCAACCTGACCGACGATGCCGACGCCATCGCGCTCAAGGTGCGGCGCGCCAAGACCGATCCCGAGCCGCTGCCGGGCGAGGAGAAGGGGCTCCATCACCGGCCGGAGGCCGACAATCTGGTCGGCATTTATGCCGCGTTAGCCGAGACGAGCAAGCAGGCCGTGCTCGGGCAGTTCGGTGGCGGGCAGTTCTCGACCTTCAAATCGGCGCTGGTCGATCTCGCGGTCGCCAAGCTCGGGCCGATCAACGCCGAGATGAAGCGGCTGGTCGCCGACCCGCCCTATATCGATTCGGTGCTGGCCGACGGCGCCGCGCGCGCGCAGGTGCTGGCGGCCGATACCATGAAGGCGGTCAAGGATATCGTCGGCTTCGTGCGGCGTTAGGCTCCCGCGGACGGCTGCAGCGTGCTATATTATAGGGCGGTTGATAACTGAGCCGCACTCAATTCGGACCTTGACTATATGAACGTGCAGACCCCGGTTGCACCTGAGCTTGTCGGGACCGTTCGCCGGTTCGGCCCTCATGGGATCCTCTACGAGATCGTCAGGATTGTCGACGACAAGCGCGCGCTCATCCGTGTTCTCGATACTGGAGAGGAAGTTTCCTATCCGCTGACTAAGATTCTAGCCGATCCTGCCGATTGATGTTTGCGATTTCCTTCGATCTTGTCGTCGCGGATACCGAGAAGCATCACCCCAAGGGGGTCTCTCAGGCGTATTCGGAGATTCACGAAGCGCTGGGGCGCCATCGCTTCCGGCGTATCCAAGGCAGCGTCTACGTGACTGACAGCGACGATATGGCCAACCTGTTTCAGGCTATTATAGCTTTGAAAGCGCTGCCGTGGTTTCCCGCCTCGGTGCGCGATATCCGTGCATTTCGCATCGAGCAGTGGTCGGATTTTACGCCCTTGATAAAGGGCACATGAGATAGCTGCGACTGCTTGTGCCTTGACCGAGCGGCGTGGCAAAATTCTAGTCGTTGGCGACGCCGATCACGACTGAAATCCGGCGATGGCCGGGGGAGCCGATGACCAAGAAGCGCCGCAGCTACGAGCCCGGTCACTCGCCGAAGTTCCTGGTCGTCATCGACGACACGCCGGAGTGCGACCGTGCGCTCTATTTCGCCGCGCGCCGCGCGCTGCGCATCGGCGCGACCGTGCTCATGCTGCGCGTGATCGAGACGCACGACCGCAATCAGCAATGGCTGGGCGTCGCCGACATCATGCGCGCGGAGGCGCACGAGGAGGCCAATGCCGTGCTCGACCGCCATGCCGCGCGCGCCTCGAGCATCACCGGCATCATGCCCGAACGCGTGGTGCGCGAAGGCGAGACCGCGCTGGAGCTGTTCAACCTGATCGAGGAGGACGAGGACATCGCCGTCCTGGTGCTCGCCGCCGGCACCGGCAAGGACGGACCGGGCCCGCTGGTCTCGGGCCTCGCCAAGACCGCCGACACCTATCCGATCCCGGTCGCGATCGTGCCCGGGCATTTGAGCGATGAAGACCTCGATTCCATGTCGTGAGTCGCGCGGCGGTCCGGAGGCGTCCATGTGTGAAACCGCGCCCAAGAAGCACTACGGCTGGAAGGGCTGGCGCGACCTGCCGGCGCCGCGCATCGCCTCGGCGACGGGTCCCTGGATCGATCTGTCGCACCCGCTCACCGAGACGCTCTCGCGCGTCCCGTTCTTTCCGCAGCCGTCGATCCGCAAGTTCCAGACCAAGCCGCCGGGCAGCTCCAACGTCACCGAGGTGCACATGGTGGTGCATCACGGCACCCATCTCGACGCGCCGTGCCATTTCATCGTCGATGCGCCCGCGATGGACGAGGTGCCGCTCGAGCGCTTCTACGGTCCGGGCGTGATCTGGCATATCGATGCCGAGGACCGCAGCCCCATCGGGGTCGCCGACCTCGAGCGCGCAACCCCGCGCATGCGGCCGGGCGACATCGTGCTGATCGACACCGGCTGGTGGCACCACATGAGCACCGCGCGTTACCTCGATCATCCGTTCCTTTCCCCGGAGGCGGCGGACTGGCTGGTGGAGCAGGGCGCCAAGATCGTCGGCATGGACAATTCCAGCCCCGACCAGGCGCACCATTACCGTCCGAAGGACTACGCCTCTCCGGTCCACAACACGCTCTTGAGCAATGGCGTCCTGATCGCCGAGCACCTGACCAACCTGACCGCGCTCGCGGGCCGGCGGGTCGAGATCATGTTCCTGGCGATCAATATCGCGGGCTCGGACGGGGCGCCGGCGCGGCCGGTCGCCCGGCCGGTCGATTAGCCCGCCGGCAGTTATGGGTTGAACTTCGGCCCGAAGTTGCCCACGTAATAAGCAGCGAATCCGACCCGCCAGCGGGCCCAGCCCCGCGGCAAAGGAGCCAGCCATGTTCATCCAGACCGAGCCGACCCCCAATCCGGCGACCATGAAGTTCCTGCCGGGACGCGCGGTGCTCGCGAGCGGCACGCTCGACATGAAGGACAGGGCGGCGGCCGCCCAATCGCCGCTCGCCGAGCGGCTGTTCGACGTCGCCGGCGTCTCCGGCGTGTTCTTCGGCTCCGACTTCATCGCCGTCACCAAGGACGCGGGCGAATGGCAGCAGCTCAAGCCCGCGCTGCTGGGCGCCATCATGGAGCATTTCATGTCGGGCGCCGCGATCACGCGCGGGGCCGAAGGCGAGGCTCAGGCGGGCGCCGACGAGTTCTTCGACGAGAAGGACTCCGAGACGGTGGCGACGATCAAGGAGCTGATCGAGTCGCGGGTGCGGCCGGCGGTGGCGAACGACGGCGGCGACATCACCTTCCGCGGCTTCAAGGAAGGCGTCGTTTATCTCGACATGAAGGGCGCATGTTCGGGCTGCCCGTCGTCGACCGCCACGCTGCGCCACGGCATCCAGAACCTGCTGCGGCATTACCTGCCCGACGTGGTGGAAGTCCGGCCGACGGCGGGATAGCGCGGCGTCATCGCCGATTGCGCCATCCAAATCTTCTGGGATACTGCATCGCCCGCTCGCGCGGGCGATGACGGCCATTGGGTGAAGCCCGACCATGCGCGTGCTTGCCATCGACACCGCGCTCGTCGCCTGCTCGGCGGCCGTGCTCGACCTCGACCGCGGCGGCATCGTCGCCAGCGAGACGCTGCCGATGGTGCGCGGGCATGCCGAAGCGATCATGCCGCTGATCGCGCGCGTGATGGACCTGGCCGAGGTCGAATTCGCCGAGCTCGATCGCATCGCGGTCACCACCGGGCCCGGCAGCTTCACCGGGCTGCGGGTCGGCATTTCGGCCGCGCGCGGGATTGCGCTCGCCGCCGGCAAGCAGTCCATCGGCCTCTCGACCCTCGCGGGCTACGCGACGCCCTTGATTGCCGAGGACGACACGACGTCCGTGGTGGCGGCGATCGACGCGCGCCACGATAACGTCTACCTGCAGATCTTCGGCAGCGGCGGGCGCACCATCGTGGCGCCGCGCATCGCTCCCCTGCGCGAGGCGGTGCGCGCCGCCATGACCTCGCCCGCCCGCATCGTCGGCTCGGGGGCCGATCTCCTCGCCGCGGCCTGGCCGAAGAACGCGCCGCCTCCGCTTCTGGTCGAGCAGCAAGGCGCCCCCGACATCGGCTGGATCGCACGGCTGGGCGCCGCCGCGACCGAAGGCTTCGGCCCGCCGAAGCCGCTTTACCTGCGCGCGCCCGATGCCCAGCCGCAGGACGCCGCCCGCCTGCCGCGCCGATGAACGTCCGCTCACGAGGCTCGGCGGTTGAAGGCGTGACGGCGCGTCTAGCGTCCCCTCCCCCGCATAGCCCGTCGAAGACGGGCGTAAACGCCCTTTCGCTGGGGGAGGGACAGGGAGGGGGCACACACGAAGACTCGTGCAAGCTCACCCCCTCCCCAACCCTCCCCCGCAAGCGGGGGAGGGAGCACATCGAGCTCGCGGCACGATGATGGGCATTTTCGCCAACCTGTTCGCGCGCGCCGAGCCGGTGCTGTCGGAAGCGAACGCGCGCGACGCCGCCGCGATCGCGAAGCTGCACGGCGCCTCGTTCCATCGCGGCTGGAGCGACGGCGAGATCGAGCGCATGCTGCTCGACCGCGACGTTCTCGCCCACCGCGCCGTGCTCGGCCGCAGGCTGGTGGGATTCATCCTGTCGCGGCTGGTGGTGGGCGAGGCGGAAATCCTCTCGGTCGCGGTGGCCGCGTCGCAGCGGGGCAGGGGGCTGGCGCGCCGCCTGCTCGATCTGCATCTGCGGCGGCTTGCCGGTCTCGGCGCCAATACGGTGTTTCTCGAGGTCGATGAGGGCAACGGGCCGGCCTGCCGGCTTTACCAGCGCGCCGGCTTTCGGGAGGTCGGCCGCCGCCCGGGCTATTACCAATCCGCCAACGGCGCCGCCGCGCTCATCCTGCGCCGCGATCTTGTTTGATCCGACGGGCGCGGGCCCGGCCATTTTCCAGTTTCATTCGGCCGAGCGGGCGCGGGCCGGAATGACGGACGCAGTTCGCCTACAGCCGGTGGCGAATCGCGGCGACGATTTCACGCAGGCGGGCGACGCCGGACAGTTCGAGGCTCGCCAGATAGGCCGCCAGCCCGATCGCGACGAACAGCGCGAGCGAGCCGATACGAACGAGCTGCGATCCGCTCGCGTCGATCGTTGCGGCGAGCAGTAGCTGGGCCGCAAGGATCGCAGCCGCCATTACGGCGGTGGCTACGACGATCAGCGGCAGCCGCCGCTTTGCGGCGGCATCGAGACACAACCAGCCCCGGCGATAGAGGATTACGCCCAGCAGCGTCGCGCCCACCCAGCCGGAGATGGCGATCGCCGCCGCCACGCCCACGTGCCCATAGTGCGGAAAGAGGGCGAGCGCGCCGGCGATCGCCGCCGCCAGCCCGGCGAGCGCGGCGTTCATCGGGGTGCGCGTGTCCTCGTGCGCGAAGGACACGGCGCCCAGCACCTTTTCGAGCACGTGGCCGGGAAGCCCGGCCGAGATCGCGGCGAGCGCTGCCGCGACCGCCGCGGTGTCGCGCGGCCCGAAGGCGCCACGCTCGAACAGGCCGCCGGCGATCGGCGCCGCCAGGATGGCCATGGCGGCCGCGGCCGGCAGCGCGAGCGCGAGCGCAAGCTCGAAGCTGCGCGATTGCGCTGCCGCCACCGCGTTGCGTTCGCCGCTTCGTACGCTGGCGGCGATGATCGGCACCAGCACCGCCGCGATCACGATGGAGGCGACGCCGAGCGGCAGTTCGTACAGGCGGTTGGCGTAGTAGAGCCACGACATGGCGGCCTGCGACGACGACGCCACCATGGCGCCGGCGATCAGCTTCAGTTGCGGGATGCCGGCGGCGATGAGGCCGGGACCGGCGAGCACGAAGAAGCGCCACGCGTCGGCGGAGAGGCCGAACCGCGGGCGTGCGGGCCCGTGCGCCAGACGCAGAAATCCCACGCCGACGACCGCAAGCTGCCCGGCCCCGGCGAGCACGATGGCCTGCGCGAGGAGCGCGCCGGTCTGCGATGAAGGCGGGATGCCGCGGAGCGCCGCCCACGCGAGCGCCAGCAGCAGCACGGCGTTGAACGCGACGATGCCCAGCGCCACGGCGCCGAAGCGCCGCTCCGCGTTGAGCACCGCTGCCATGACTGCGCCGATGCCGGCGAACACCACATAGGGCGCAGCCAGGCGCAGGTAGTCGACCGCGAGGGCGTGGCGTCCGGCACCGAAGCCCGGTGCGAGCACGAAGATCGCCGCGGGCGCGAACAGCACGCCGATCGCGGCCAGGACGCCGAGCGTCACGATCGTCGCGCCGAGCACCTCCTGGAAGAAGCGGTTGGCGCCGGCGGCGCCGCTGGCATCCTTGATCCGCAACCACATCGGCACGAAGGCCGAATTGAGCGCGCCCTCGGCGAGCAGCCGGCGGAAGAAATTGACGAGCTGAAGAACCGCGAAGAAGGCGTCGGAATAGACGCCGGCACCGAGCAGCGCCGCGATGCCGACGTCGCGCGCGAAGCCAAACAGCCGCGACACCAGCGTCGCGCCGCCCACTGCGGTAACGTCGCGCGCAAGCGACATGCGGAAATGGCCTCCGTGTTGGCTTTCCGTTCGTCCCCGCGAAAGTGGGAACCTAGGGGCAAGATTGCCAATTCAAGCCAGCAAGTCTGGATTCCCGCTTTCGCGGGAATGAACGGAAGAAAAGCTCAACGCGGGCGCATTATAGCGAGAGCGCGGCGAGTGCAATTGCGTCCACCCGAACCCTGGCTATAGTGCGCGCCTCGCCGCTCCCCCTATTCATCCGAGGAAATCATGGCCACTCGCTTCGACGTTCTGGGCATCGGCAACGCCATCGTCGATGTCATCGCGCGTACCGAGGACGATTTCCTCATCCGGCAGAACATGCACAAGGGCGCCATGGCGCTGATCGACGAGGCGCGGGCGGCCGCGATCTACGACGCCATGGGACCGGCGGTGGAGATATCCGGCGGCTCGGCGGCCAACACCATCGTCGGTGCGGCCAGCCTCGGCGTACGTGCGGCCTTTATCGGCAAGGTGCGCGACGACGAGCTCGGCCGCGTGTTCGCCCACGACATCCGCGCCGCCGGCGTCGCCTTCGACGCGCCGCCGGCCGCGGACGGGCCTTCGACGGCGCGCTGTTACGTGCTGGTGACGCCCGACGGCGAGCGCACCATGAACACTTTTCTGGGCGCCGCGCAGGACCTGCACCCGAACGACATCGACGCCGGCGCCGTCGCCTCCGCCGCCATCACCTATCTCGAGGGCTATCTGTGGGACCCGCCGCACGCCAAGCAGGCCTTCCTCAAGGCGGCCAAGATCGCGCATGACGCCGAGCGCGACGTGGCGCTCACGCTCTCGGATGCGTTCTGCGTCGACCGCTATCGCGAGGAGTTTCTGGAGCTCATCCGCAACGGCACGGTCGATCTCGTGTTCGCCAACGAGCGCGAGCTGCACAGTCTCTACCAGACCGCCGATTTCGACACCGCGCTCAACGCCCTGCGCAGCGATGCCGGCCTCGCGGTGGTGACGCGCAGCGAGAAAGGCTGCCTGGTGGTCTCGCGCGAGGAGACCGACGTGGTGCCCGCGGCCCCGGTCGAGCGCGTGGTCGATGCCACCGGGGCGGGCGATCTGTTCGCCGCCGGGTTCCTGGTCGGCCTGGCGCGCGGCGCCGACAACCGCACTGCGGCACGGCTGGGCGCGCTCGCCGCCGCCGAAGTGATCGGGCATATCGGCGCGCGGCCCGAAACCCCGCTCAAGGCGCTGGCGCGCGACAACGGGTTCGATCTCTAAACCGGCGGTTTAGACGGCAATTTCGGGCTTATTCACAGAAATTCACAGGAGTCTGTGCCCGTCTTGGCACTGTCTCGGAACGGTCGCGCCGATCTGGCATTCTTTGGGAGGAGCTGGGGGTCAGGCTCGTTCCCCAGGAGGTCGCCATGAGTTCCCAAGTCGATCGTCTTCCCGACCGGTTTCCGGTCGGCACCCGGTACGTCATCGAGGGCCGGGGCGGCGGCGATGGCCGGGTCCGCATCCATTTGCGATATCTCGAGTTTCCCGACGGACGGCTGGTCGATTTGCCGGTCGATTTGAGCAAGCGGGCGCGCCGGCGCCGGCCGCTTGCCCGCCGGACCGGCCCGCGAAAATAATTTCGCCGGCCAGGAACGAAGGCCCCGCCAGTGCGTTTTTCCGTAACGCCGGGTGGAGTGCCCCCCCAGCCCCAACCCCTCACCCATTCGGCGCTAGACCCTGGCCCTTTTAGGCGCCGGGGTCTTCTTTTTTGGGATGGAGATCAGCCGCGGCTCATCACCAGATCGTCCCGGTGCACCATCTCGGTGCGGCCGCCGAAACCGAGAATCGACAGGATATCGGCGGACGAGCGGCGCTTGATCTTGTCGGCGTCTTCGGCGTCGTAGGCGACCAGGCCGCGCCCGATCTCGGCGCCATCCGGCCCGCGGATGATGACGGCGTCGCCGCGCGTGAAGGCGCCGTCGACCCGGACGATGCCGGCGGGCAGCAGGCTCTTGCCCCCGCGCAGCGCGGCCACCGCCCCGGCGTCGATGGTGATCACCCCCTTCGGCTCGAGCGAGCCCGCGATCCATTTCTTGCGCGCGGTGACGGGGTTGGCGGGCGTGAGGAACCAGGTGCAGCGCGCGCCGTCCGCGATTGCTTTGAGCGGATGGGGTATCCGGCCCGATGCGATCACCATGTGGGTGCCGCCGGCGGTCGCGATCTTGCCGGCCTCGATCTTGGTCGCCATGCCGCCGCGCGAGAGTTCGGAGCCGGCCGCGCCCGCCATCGCCTCGACCGCGGGCGTGATGCGCTCGACCAGCGGCACGAGCCTGGCTTGCGCATTGCCGGCGGGCGGCGCGTCGTAGAGCCCATCGATGTCTGAGAGCAGCACGAGGAGATCGGCGCTCGCCATGGTGGCGACGCGCGCCGCCAGCCGGTCGTTGTCGCCGTAGCGGATCTCGTTGGTGGCGACCGTGTCGTTCTCGTTGATCACCGGCACGGCGCGCCATTCGAGCAGCTTCTCGATGGTCGAGCGCGCATTGAGATAGCGCCGGCGTTCCTCGGTGTCCTGCAGGGTCACCAGCACCTGGCCGGCCTTGATGCCGTGCCGGCCGAGCGCCTCCGACCAGTGGCGCGCGAGCGCGATCTGCCCGACCGCGGCGGCGGCCTGGCTGTCCTCGAGCTTGAGCGCGCCCGCCGGCAGCTTGAGCACCGCGCGGCCGAGCGCGATGGCGCCCGACGACACCACCAGCACGTCGCGCTTGCCGCCGTGCAGCCCGGCGATGTCGTCGCTCAGCGAGGCGAGCCAGTCCTGGTGCAGCCGGCCGCCCTGGCGATCGACCAGCAGCGAGGAGCCGACCTTGACCACGATGCGGCGGAAATCGTTGAGCGTGGGCGTCTTCGTCATGCAAAGCCGTCGGCGATGCTGTCGAGGCCTGTCTGATGGCTCGACCGTTCCTCACGGTCGTCCCCGCGAAAGCGGGGACCCATATTCCAGAGGCCGGTGTTTATGGGTCCCCGCTTTCGCGCTATGGCATGCACACATCTCTGACGCTTGCTGCGGGAGAGACAAACCGTGCCACAGCTACCCTCCCCCCGCGAGCGCAGCGAGCGGTGGGGAGGGTCGGCGCGAACGCAGTGAGCGCCGGCGTGGGGGGTGGTTGGGTTCAAAGAAAAAGAAAGAGGCCCCCACCCCCGACCCCTCCCCACCACGCGCTTCGTGCGTGGGGGGAGGGGAGACCTGCCGGCACACTTGCGCTTCTCCCGCAGCGAGATGTGCGCAAGCTTTCGCGAGGACGAGCGAAGTTTTGTCATGACATCGCGACGCGTTCGCCGTGCGTCACGTCCGCGTGTGCGGCCCAGCGAGTTTCCGGGTAGGGCAGCCCGAGATTCGCGCGCAAGGTCGCGCCCTCGTATTCGGTGCGGAACAGGCCGCGGCGCTGCAATTCGGGAATGAGCCGGTCGACGATGTCGTCGAGTCCTTGGGGAAACGTGAGCGGCAGCAGGTTGAAGCCGTCGGCGGCGCCGGTCTCGAACCAGTGCGCGAGCGTATCGGCGATGGCCTGCGGCGTGTCGCACACCGTGCGGTGCGCGCGCTGGCCGATGACGCGCTTGTAGAGCTGGCGGATGCTGAGGTTTTCGCGCCGCGCGAGATCGACCATCACCCTCAGGCGGCCGTGCTCGGCATTGGCCCACACCGGTTCCGGCGGCGGGCCGTCGAGCGGATAGCCGGAGAGGTCCTTGCCGAAATAGGCCGACAGGTTCTTGATTCCGAGCTCGGGCTGGATCAGCGCCTGAAGCTTTTCGTATTTGTCTTCCGCCTCGGCCTTCGTGCTGCCGATCACCGTCATCACGCCGGGCAGGATCTTGATCGAATCGGGCGAGCGGCCGTATTTCGCCGCGCGGCGCTTGACGTCGGCATAGAACGCGCGCGCGGCGTCGATGTCCTGCTGCACGGTGAACACCACTTCGGCGGTCTCGGCCGCAAGCTCGCGGCCGTCGTCGGACTGGCCCGCCTGCACGATCACCGGACGTCCTTGCGGCGAGCGCTGGATCATCAGCGGACCGCGAACCGAGAAGTGCTCGCCCTTGTGGTTGAGGAAATGCATCTTGCCGGTATCGAGATAGCTGCCCGACGCCTTGTCGGCGATCACGGCGCCGTCTTCCCAGCTGTCCCACAGCCCGAGCACGACCTGCGCGAATTCCTTGGCGCGCGCGTAGCGATCGGCGTGGGCGGCGTGGGTCTCGTGGCTGAAATTCAGCGCCTCGGCCGGCGCCAGCGAAGTGACCAGGTTCCAGCCGGCGCGCCCGCTGCTGATTTGATCGAGCGAGGCGAAGAAGCGCGCGATGGTGAACGGCTCGTAGTAGGTGGTCGTCATGGTGGCGACGAGCCCGATGCGTTCAGTGACGACCGAGAGCGCGCCGAGCAACGTCAGCGGCTCAAGCCGCGAGCACGCGTTGGTCATGCGCCAGACGTCGACGTCGTCGGCGCCGAAGGTGGCGTTGGTGTCGGCCGTGAACAGCAGGTCGAATTTGCCGCGCTCGGCGGTTTGCGCGATGCGCGCGAATTGCTTGAAGCTCAGCCGCGCACGCGCATCGACACCCGGGTCGCGCCAGGCGGCGACGTGATGTCCGCTGCCGTCGAAGAACAGCCCGAGCTTCATCTGCCGCGGCTGGGCCGGCATCCTCGCTTCGTTCATCGCGCAGCCTCCCTGAGCTCGGCGGCGAGCTTAGAGCGTATTCCGATCGTTTGACACGATCACTCTCTCCGTTCGTCCCCGCGCAAGCGGGGACCCAGTTCTTTCTTCGCAAACACCGTATCGAAGGACTGGGTCCCCGCTTGCGCGGGGACGAGCGGAGTTCGGGGCTCGACCCGACCGAACGCTCTACGGCTGCCATGCCGGCTCGGCAAGTTCCGGCGTCGGACGGGCGTCGTCAATGACCTTGCGCAGCGCGCGCAGCACCTCGGGCACGCCCTGGCCGGTCGCGGCCGAGACGATCAGCGGCGCCGTCTTGGCCGCACGCTTGAGGTTCGCCGTCTGGCGCTTGATCTCGTCCGGCGTGAGCGCATCGGCCTTGTTGAGCGCCACGATCTCGGGCTTGTCGGCAAGCCCGCTGCCGTAGGCTTCGAGCTCGGCACGCACGGTGCGGTAGGCTTCGACCGGATTCTCGACCGTGCCGTCGACGAGATGCAGCAGCACGCGGCAGCGCTCGACATGGCCGAGGAAGCGGTCGCCCAGCCCGACACCCTCGTGCGCGCCCTCGATCAGTCCCGGGATATCGGCGAGCACGAAGCCGCGCCCGTCGCTCTCGACCACGCCGAGCTGCGGGTGCAGCGTGGTGAACGGGTAGTCGGCGATCTTGGGACGCGCCGCGCTCACGGCCGCGAGAAATGTCGATTTGCCGGCGTTGGGCAGGCCCACGATGCCGGCATCCGCGATCAGCTTGAGGCGCAGCCGGATGGTGCGCTCCTCGCCCGGCTGGCCGGGATTGGCGTGGCGCGGCGCGCGGTTGGTCGACGTCTTGAAATGGGCGTTGCCGAAGCCGCCGTTGCCGCCCTTGGCGAGCACGACGCGCTCGCCCAGATCGGTGAGATCGGCCAGCAGCGTCTCGCCGTCCTCCTCGTAGATCTGCGTGCCGGCCGGGACCTTGAGCACGATGTCGTCGCCGTTGGCGCCATGGCGGTCCTTGCCCATGCCGTTGCCGCCGCGCTTGGCCTTGAAATGCTGCTGGAAGCGGTAGTCGATCAGGGTGTTGAGCCCCTCGACCGCCTGCACGACCACGTCGCCGCCCTTGCCGCCGTCGCCGCCGTTGGGGCCGCCGAACTCGATGAACTTCTCGCGCCGGAACGACACGCAGCCGTTCCCGCCGTCGCCCGAGCGGATGTAGACCTTGGCCTCGTCGAGGAATTTCATGCCGCCTTATATGCATGCCGGGCCGCAAAAGGGGAGGGGCCGCCATCAGGGATCGCGGTCAAGCCTACGTTGACGCCCCGCGCTTTCGGGGGCGCGAACTCGGCTTCGCAATGATCGAAAGCAACGGGGGAAATCCATCGGAGGCTATCGCCGGGAGGGGCCAGGGTGGGCCATGCCTCACTGATGCGGCCCGATAGGCCGCTCCCGACGCGCCGTTCGTCGCTGTTGTTACAGTCTGCCGCTACGCCCAGGCCCGAACGCTGCCGTGGCGATCATCGCGGCTTGAATAGCCCGGGGGCATGGCACCTCCCGTTCTTTCACTGACGCGTTCACCTGATGCGCGAAATTCATCGCGCACCTTGCATGTAAATGCTGGTGACGCGCGGCGCCAATGTCAACGTTCGGATGGACGCAGCCGATCACATCTTGCGAGCGGAAGTTCCATCTTGTGTCAGCATTGCTGCTCGATCGTTCACGTCAGGTGCCGCACGCTGCCCCAGCTCCTGAGCGAGGCCCACAGGCCGCGGTCGAGTCGGAAGCGGTCGCACGGCGCCGCGGAGTTGAGCGCGCGGATGCGATAGAGGCCGACGCCGGTCCACTGGAAGCCGCACTTCTCGAGCACCCGGCGCGAGGCCGGGTTGCTCACGCGCGCGCCGCCGAGAATCACCTCGTGACCGAGGTCGGCGAAGCCGTAGTCGAGCACGGCGCGCGCAGCCTCGGTGACGTAGCCGTTGCCCCAGTACGGCACGCCGATCCAATAGCCGATCTCGGGCGGCCCGCTGCGGAGCGAGCCATCGCCGCGGAGCGATCCAACGCCGCAGCCGCCAAGCAGCGTGCCCTCGCGCGCCGTGATCACGAACGACACCGTGTCGGCCGCCTTGTTGGCGATCGCTATGAATTTCTCGGCGTCCGCGAGCGTATAGGGATACGGGACGGTCGCAGTGTTCTCGGCGATGCGGCGGTCGTTGATGAGCGATGCGATCGCTTTGGCGTCGTCGGGGCGCGGCGCGCGCAGGACGAGCCGCTCCGTCTCGAGGACGGGGACGATGTTGTCCGCAAATGTTTCGTGGGTTGCCGGTCCAGCACTGTCATCGCACGGGCTCCTTGGAAAGCGAAGAGGGGAGCCGGCATCCCGTCTCCCCTCATGAAACCCGTGTGGTCCCGCCGGTTCGACTTGATGCCGGCGGACCTCGATTTAGTCCACCGTCTTATTCGGCCGCTGCCTCCGACATCGGAAGTACCGATACGAAAACGCGGCCCTTGGTTTTGGTACGGAACTCGACGCGGCCGTCGATCTTGGCGAACAGCGTGTGGTCCTTGCCCAGGCCGACGTTCTGGCCGGGGTGCCACTTGGTGCCGCGCTGGCGGGCGAGGATGTTGCCGGCGATGACGCTTTCGCCGCCGAAAATCTTCAGCCCCAGCCGCTGACTGTTCGAGTCGCGGCCGTTGCGCGATGATCCGCCTGCCTTCTTGTGAGCCATGGCCCTAGTCCTTCAGTCGCCCGTTATCTAACCCAACATTGTGACGAAATCATCACCCGGCTGGCCTACTTTTTTGGCTTGGCGGGCCTGCTCGGCTTGCCCGTCTTGCGTTTTCCGGCCGCGGATTTCGGCTTGGCGGCCTTCGGCCGCGACGACGCTTTGGCCTTTGCCTTCGGCGCCCTGGTGGGGGCGTCGTCGACGTCCTCGCCGGCAGCCGGTTCGGCCGCCGCCGGCTTGGGCTTGGGCTCGGCCTTCGGCCGCGCGGTCTTGGTCGGCGTCGCCCCGTCGGTCAGGATCTCGGTGATGCGCACCAGCGTGAATTCCTGCCGGTGACCGCGCTTCCGGCGCGAGTTCTTGCGCCGGCGCTTCTTGAAGGCGATCACCTTCGGGCCACGGCCCTGCTCCAGCACCTCGGCCGCGACCGACGCGCCGGAAACCGTCGGCGCGCCGAGCGTGACGGCGTCGCCGCCCACGACCAGCACCTCGCCGAACTGGACGATCTGGCCCGGGTCGCCCTGGACCTTCTCGACCTTGAGCACGTCCTCGGCGGCAACCCGGTACTGCTTGCCGCCGGTTTTGATGACTGCGAACATCGTTCTTGTCCTCGTGCTCGATTCCGGCGCTCGGATTATTCCGGACCGGCTTCTTTCAGTCGGTTTGGGATGTTGGCGGCGCCGCGTCGCGATAAGGCCCGCAACAAGCGCCGCAACAAAGCGCGCGGAAGCCAAAGCCCCGCGCTGCGGATAGGCTTATGGCGGCCCACGACAAAACTGTCAAGGAAACCGGCCATTTCGGCGCTTACGGGAGCCGCCGCCGTGCGCTAGCCTCCGCCATCGCCTGCCCGGCAATCAATCGAGGAGCGCACCCATGCGGTACGGACGTCTGGCATCAGCCTTGGCGGTGGCAGTTCTGGCCTTCGGCCTGGCCCCCACGCCACCAGCGCGGGCGCAGGACTACCCGAGCCGGAACGTCACCATCGTGGTGCCCTTTGCGCCCGGCGGCGCGACCGACATCCTGGCCCGCATGCTGGGGCAGCGGCTCGAACAGCGGCTGGGCAAGCCGTTCCTGGTCGAGAACAAGCCGGGCGGGGCGAGCCTGATCGGCGCGAGCTACGTGGCGAAGTCCGCGCCCGACGGCCATACCCTGCTGATGGCGCCGAGCGGGACGATGTCGGTCAACGTCACGCTCTACAAGAGCCTGCCCTACGATCCGGTCGCCGACCTGATCCCGCTGGCGCTGGCGGCGCAGACGCCGTTCGTGCTGGTCGTCAATCCGTCGCTGCCGGTGCAGTCGGTGGCGGATTTCGTCAAGTACGCTAAGGCGCAGTCCGGCCCGATCTCGTTCGCGACGGTCGGCCCGGGGCTGCCGCATCACCTGTTCGCCGAGCTGTTCAAGAGCATGACCGGCATCGCGATCAACTACGTGCCCTACCGCGGCAGCCTGCCGGCGCTGAACGACGTGGTGGCCGGCCACGTACCGGCGATGTTCGTCGACCTCGGGCCGGCGGTCGGCCTGCTGCGGGCCGACAAGGTGCGCCCGCTCGGCGTCTCGCCCAAGACGCGGGTGGCGGCGTTCCCGAACATTCCGACCATCGCCGAATCCGGCCTGCCGGAGTTCGACGCCGCCTCCTGGCAGATGCTGGTGGCGCCCTCCAAGACCCCGCGGCCGGTGGTCGAGAAGCTGCACGGCGAGCTCAAGGGCATCCTCGCGCTGCCCGAGATCAGGCAGCAGATTGTGGGCGGCGGCATGGTGCCGATCGACAATCCCTCGGTCGAAGGGCTGCAGGCCTTCGTCAAGTCGGAGATCGAGCGCTGGGGCAAGGTCGTGCGCGACGCCGGCATCGCCGGCTCGCAATAGAGCCGGTTTTGCGCCGGTTTTGGGCCGACGAGCGCCCGTCATCTCCCGGCGGACGGGTGGATTATGACCGGCCGTGCCCATATAAACCGGCCATGGGCGCGCTCGCCAACCACGCTTTCGTCAAGATGAACGGCCTCGGCAACGAGATCGTAGTCGTTGATTTACGCCACGAATCCGGCGCCGTCAGCGCCGCCGAGGCGCGCGCCGCCGCGCAGCCCGCCGGCGCGCCGTTCGACCAGCTCATGGCGCTGCACGCGCCGCGCACGCCCGGCACCGACGCCTATGTGCGCATCTACAACAGCGACGGCTCGGAAGCCGGCGCCTGCGGCAACGGCATGCGCTGCATCGCCGACATCCTGTTCAAGGAGACCGGCAAGCGCGCGCTCACCTTCGAGACCGGGGCAGGGCTGCTCAACTGCTGGCAGGGCGATGCGCCGCTCGTTTCGACGGTCGACATGGGCAGGCCGCGCTTTGCCTGGAACGAGATTCCGCTGAGCGAGGAGTTCCGCGACACCCGCGCGATCGAGCTGCAGATCGGGCCGATCGACAAGCCGATCCTGCACTCGCCCTCGGTGGTCAACATGGGCAACCCGCACGCGATCTTCTGGGTCGATGACGTGACGACTTACGACCTCGGCAAGATCGGCCCGCTGCTGGAGCATCATCCGATGTTTCCCGAGCGCGCCAACATCTCGCTCGCGGCGGTGAAGAGCCGCCAGCATATCGTGCTGCGCACCTGGGAGCGCGGCGCCGGTCTGACGCGCGCCTGCGGCTCGGCCGCCTGTGCGGCCGCGGTTGCGGCGGCGCGCCTCAAGCGCACCGACCGCACAGTGACGGTGACCCTTCCCGGCGGCGACCTGCTGATCGAGTGGCGCGAGCGCGACGACCACGTGCTGATGACCGGGCCGGTCGCCTACGAGTACGAGGGCCGGTTCGACCCGGCGCTCTTTGCCGCGGCCGGCGCGGCGTGACGTTGCGGTGTGTGTCCCGGGCGCAGCGCAGCACGAGCGCCATGGCTGGCGCGCTCTGCGTAATCCTATCCACGCGCGCTCGTGCTGCACCGCAGACCCGGGACCGCCCAAAGCTCGGCGGTTGGGAGCACCGCATGGTGCTGAGTTTGTGGCGGTCCCGGATCAGCGGTGCACCACGCTGCGCTGACGCGCAGCGCGCTGCACCGCATCCGGGACACACGAGTTGAGAATGGGAAAATGACCGTCGACGTCGTCACCTTCGGCTGCCGGCTCAATGCCTACGAGTCCGAAATCGTGCGCCGCCAAGCGCAGGCGGCGGGGCTTACCGACACGCTGGTCGTCAACACCTGCGCGGTGACGGCGGAAGCGGTGCGCCAGGCGCGCCAGGCCATCCGCAAGGCCAAGCGCGACGCCCCGCAGCGCCGCATCGTCGTGACCGGATGCGCCGCGCAGACCGAGCCCGTCACGTTCGCCGCCATGCCCGAGGTCGCGCTCGTACTCGGCAACGAGGAGAAGCTCAGCGCTCGGTCCTGGAGCGGGCAGCGCGAGCGCATCGCGCTGGCGGACGAGGAGAAGATCGCCGTCAACGACATCATGGCGGTGAAGGACACGGCGGCACATCTCGTCGACGGGCTGGGCGGCCTCGCGCGCGCTTTCGTGCAGGTGCAGAACGGCTGCGACCACCGCTGCACCTTCTGCATCATTCCGTTCGGCCGCGGCAATGCGCGCTCGGTCCCGATGGGCGAGGTCGTCGGCGTGGTGCGCGCACAAGCCGCGCGCGGTTATCGCGAGGTGGTGCTCACCGGTGTCGACCTCACCAGCTACGGCTCCAACCTGCCCGGCGCGCCCAGGCTCGGCACGCTGGTGAAGCAGATCCTCAAGCACGTGCCGCGGCTCGAGCGGCTGCGGCTGTCCTCGATCGATTCGGTGGAGGCCGACCGCGATCTGCTCGACGCCTTCGCCGGCGACGCGCGGCTGATGCCGCACCTGCACCTGTCGCTGCAGGCGGGCGACGATATCGTCCTCAAGCGCATGAAGCGCCGCCATTCGCGCGCCGACGCCATCGCGTTTTGCGAGCAGGTGCGCCGCCTGCGCCCCGACGTCGTGTTCGGGGCCGACATCATCGCCGGCTTCCCGACCGAGACCGAGGAGATGTTCGCCCGCTCGCTCGACCTCGTCGACGAGTGCGGCCTGACCCACCTGCACGTGTTTCCGTTCTCGCCGCGGCCGGGCACGCCGGCCGCCCGCATGCCGCCGGTCGCGCGTTCCGTTGTGAAGGAGCGCGCGCGAAAGCTGCGCGCGAAGGGCGCGCTGGCGCTGCGAGCGCATCTCGATGCGCAGGTGGGCGCCACGCGCCGCGTGCTTGCCGAGAGCGCGCGGCTCGGCCGCACCGAGCACTTCACGCTGGTGCGGCTTGCGGCGCCGGTCGAGCCCGGTGCGATCGTCGATTTGACCGTCGCCGGTCACGACGGCCGGCATCTGCTGGCGGCTTGATCCGCTCGTCGCCCATCACCAACGAGCAAACCTGGGCTGCAGCCAGCCCCAGGGGAGTTCATGTCTTGGATTGGGCGACGCGAGCGCGCGTGATCAGTACTTTGCAGCCACCGGGCCGGTCCCGAAGCGGATGTTGATGCCAACCCGAACCACGCTCTTGCGCTCCTTGATGTCGATCGACGGACCTGTTCCCCCTTGCACACCGACGAAATTGATCGCCCGGGTGCCGAAGGCGTAGTGGTTGTATTCGGCGAAGACCGAGAGGAAGTTGGTGAAGGCAAATTCACCACCACCGCCGATCGTCCAGCCGCTACGAGTTTCGTCGGCGGTGAATGTAACCGTGCCCGTGCTGATCAAGTAGGTCTCGTAATTGTCGCGCTCCCAGGCGCCGCCGCCGCGCACATAAAACAGCGCGCGGTCGAAAGCGACGCCGAGCCGGCCGGTAACCGAGGCGATCGAGCGAATATTCGAACGGTCCCCACCTACGGGGGGATTGGAGATCAGGTTGTCGTTCGAGCCGCTTGCCCTGGCCCAATCGTAGTCGCCCTGAATGCCGACGACGACCGCGCCGAATTGATAGTCGCACCCGGCCTGCACGCCGCCAACCCAGCTCTTGGCATCGTGGCCGCCATAGTAGAAGCCCACCACTTGTGCTGTGGGTGCAAAAAAATCATCCCGTGCGTACCAGTCCTTGTGAGCCCGGAGTCCGCCGGCGTTGCCGCCGATGAAGCACCCGGTCCACGAGAAGGTTTCGACTGGTGCGGGCCTCGGCGCCTTGACGGGCATGTCGGCCGCCATCGCCAGCCCGGTCGATATTGTGGCGATTGCCGCTGTCGTGAAAAGGAGCTTTTTCATCTGCCGCCCCCGCGATAACCAGATGCATGCGGAGCATACACGCACCTCGGGCGATTGGCTGTGCCCTGATCAGCACCCTCCAGAATTGCTTTTTCGACTTATCGCGGCATAGGGTTGCCGCCCGTCGCGGGCACCGACTATTCGGTGGGGCGCCGGCCTGGCTGCTGTTATATTGAACTGGAACTCATTGGGGTCGCAGATGGATTCTCGCAATCACCTGATCACCACGGCCGAGCAGCTCGACGCCATGTTTCCCGAGCCGCCGCTTGCCAACGCGCTCGCGAAGGAGATCGACCATATCAACGCGTCCTACAAGGCGTTGATCGAGGCGGCGCCGTTCTTTGCGCTGGCGACGAGCGGTCCGGAGGGGCTCGACTGTTCCCCGCGCGGGGACCCGGCCGGCTTCGTGCGCGTTGCCGACGAGAAGACGCTGCTCATCCCGGACCGGCGCGGCAACAACCGCATCGACAGCTTCCGCAACATCATCAGAGACCCGCGCGTCGCGCTGATGTTCATGATCCCGGGCTGCGGCGAGGTGATCCGCGTCATCGGGCAGGCCGCGATCTCGGCCGATCCCGATCTGTGCGGAGAGTTCGTCCTGTTCGGCAAAACGCCCAAGGTGGTGCTCGTCGTCACGGTCGAGCGCGTCTACTACCAGTGCCCCAAGGCGCTGGTGCGCTCCAAGCTCTGGGATCCCTCGACCTGGGCCGACCGAAAGACGCTGCCGTCGACAGGCAAGGTGCTCGCCGAGATCACCGGCGGCCGGCACGACGCCGACCGGCACGACCGTGAATATCCCGAACGCCTGAAGGCGACGATCTATTGATCAGCTTGGTGCATCGCTGATCCGGGACATGCAAGGTCTCACGCGCGTCTAATCCACCAGCGTGAACACCTCGCCCTGCCAGCCGCACGCTTGCAGCGTGTCGCACATCGGCAGCGGCACCGGCGCCGACACCCGGATCGGCGCGCGGTTCTTGTAGAGCGGCACCACGACTTCGCGCGCGTGTAGGTGAAGCGGCGGGCCGCCGCTGCGCGGCGCGGTTCCGTAGATCGTATCGCCCAGGATCGGCCAGCCCATCGCGGCGCAGTGCACGCGCAATTGGTGTGTGCGGCCGGTCAGCGGCTCGAGCGCGAGCCAGGTCAGATGTTTAGTCGCCTTGGACGGCTCGGCTGCGTTGTCTTGCCTTGAGGATGATTCATCTCCGACGCCACTCGCTCGGTGTGCTCCCTCCCCCGCTTGCGGGGGAGGGTTGGGGGAGGGGGTGAGCTTGCTCCACTCTTCGTGTGTGCCCCCTCCCTGACCCTCCCCCGCAAGCGGGGGAGGGGACGCTAGAGGCGAGGTCAGTGCGTGCAGGGGATTCAGCGGTCTGGGTGCGCATTGGCATGCGCCCCATCACCTTCCAGGTGGTGACCGCCGGCTGGCCGTGCGGATCGTGCTTCATCCACCAGCCGCGGCTCTCGTCCAACCGCCCGAGCGGCAGTTCGATGCGGCCCTCGTCGTCCTCCGGTCCGCCTTCCACCACGGCCCAGTAGGTCTTGCCAACGCGGCCCTGCTTGAACAGCTTGCCGAGTTCCGCCAGCGCCTTCCGGTGCCGGCCCAGCACCAGGCAGCCGGAGGTGTCGCGGTCGAGCCGATGGGCGAGCGCGGGCCGGCGCGGCAGCCCGAAACGCAGCGCGTCGAAATGGTCCTCCAGGCTCTCGCCGCCCTTCGGCCCCTTGTGGACCGCAAAGCCCGCCGGCTTGTCGACCACCAGCATCAGGCCGTCGCGATAGAGCAGGCGGCTCACCATCTCTTCGGGTGTCATCATTGCGTACTCTGGCGAAACCGCTATCACGGGCCCGGCATGAACGACAGCACCGACCAGACGACCGCGGAGAAGACAAGCTGGTGGCAGCGGCTGAGCGGCGGGCTCAAGCGCACGTCCTCCACGCTGGGCGAGACGCTCACCGAATTGGTGGGCAAGCGCCGGCTCGATCCCACGATGGTGGACGACATCGAGGAGGCGCTGATCCGCGTCGATCTCGGCATCGACGTCGCCGCCAAGGTGGCGACCGAGATCGGCGAGGGGCGCTATGCCTACGAGATCACCGCCGAGGAGGTGAAGGCGGTGGTCGCCGCCCAGGTCGAGAAGGCGCTCGCCCCGGTCGCCAAGCCGCTGGTGGTCGGTAGCGCCAGGCCGTTCGTGGTGCTGGTGGTCGGCGTCAACGGCTCGGGCAAGACCACGACCATCGGCAAGCTCGCGGCCAGGTTCCGCGCCGAGGGCCGCTCGGTGATGCTCGCCGCCGGCGATACGTTTCGTGCTGCTGCGATCGACCAGCTCAAAATCTGGGGCGGCCGCTCGGGCGCCACCGTGCTCGCGCGCGAACCCGGCTCGGATGCCGCCGGCCTCGCCTACGACGCGGTGGTGGAGGCGCGCGGCGAGGAGATCGACGTGGTGCTGATCGACACCGCCGGCCGCCTGCAGAACCGCTCCGAGCTGATGGGTGAACTGGAGAAGATGGTGCGTGTGCTGAAGAAGGTCGACGCTAGCGCGCCGCACGCCGTGCTGCTGGTGCTCGACGCCACGGTGGGACAGAACGCGCTCTCGCAGGTCGAGGTGTTCCGAAGCATCGCGGGCGTCACCGGGCTGGTGATGACCAAGCTCGATGGCACCGCGCGCGGCGGCATCCTGGTGGCGATCGCCTCCAAATTCGGCCTGCCGGTGCACTTCATCGGGGTGGGCGAGGGGATCGACGATCTGGCGCCGTTCTCCGCCCGGGATTTCGCCAAGGCGCTCGCCGGGATCGATTAGGCGCGCAAGCTCGCATGACAACGTCATATCGCCGCGCTACATAGCGCCCATGCCCGCCAAGCCTCAGCTCAGCCCCGCGGTCAAGCTCGTGCTCGATCTCGGGCCGCTGCTGGTGTTCTTCTTCGTCAATTCGAAGCCGGCGCTGTTCGCGCCGCTGCTCAGACCGTTCCTGCCGGGCGAACTCCTGACCGGCGAGCATGCCGGCATCTTCACCGCCACCGGCATCTTCATCCCGACCGTGCTGCTGGCGCTCGGTGTCGGCTATGCGCTCACGCGCCATCTGCCGATGATGCCGCTGATCACCGCGATCATCGTGGTGGTGTTCGGGGCGCTGACCCTGATCCTGCAGGACGAGACCTTCATCAAGCTCAAGCCGACCATCATCTACGTGCTGTTTTCGGCCGTGCTGCTGGGCGGGCTGGCGTTTCGCAAGCCGCTGCTCGGCCTGGTGTTCGATTCGGTTTTCCAGCTCACCGACGAGGGCTGGCGCAAGCTCACCCTGCGCTGGGCGCTGTTCTTCCTGGCGCTCGCCGCGCTCAACGAGCTCGTCTGGCGCACGCAGAGCACGGATACCTGGGTGGCGTTCAAGGTCTTCGGCGTGGTCACGGTGACGTTCGTGTTCGCCGCCCTGCAATATCCGCTGCTGCGAAAGTACGAGGCGAAGCCGAAGGCCGAAGACGGCTGACGCCACTCCGGTCCGGATCGTCCGCGGTCAAAGGCGATGCCCGGCTATCCGCCGGCTTCCAGCGCCTTTTCGATCGCGGGCATCAGCACGTTCTGGAGATTGTCGGGCGTGATCGCCCCGATCAGCTTATGGGCGATCTTGCCGTCGCGCCCGATCACGAAGGTTTCCGGCACGCCGTAGACGCCCCATTCGATCGAGGCGCGGCCGTTGCGATCGATGCCGTTGGCGGCGAACGGGTTGCCGTAGCGGCCGAGGAAGCGCCGCGCGTTCTCCGGATTGTCCTTCTGGTTCATGCCGACGAGGCGGATGCGCTTGTCCGACGCGAGCCGCAGCAGCAGCGGCGCCTCCTCGTGGCACGGCACGCACCACGACGCCCACACGTTGAGCACCGTCACCGCGCCCTTGAAGTCCGCGCTGTCGAGGCCGGGTACCGGCGTGCCGTCGCGCTCGAGCCCGGGGATCGGCGGCAGCGCGGTCTGCGGCGCAGGCCGCCCGATCAGCGCCGAGGGAATGCGCGAGGGGTCGCCCGAGCCCAGGCGATACATGAACAGCGCCGCCAGCGCGAGAAACGCGAGCAGCGGAATGAGCACGATCAGCCGCCGTCGCCACGCGCCGCTCTCGGCGGCCTTGCCGGCCGCCGCACTCTCGCGCTTGTCCTGGTCGAGCGACGTCATCGCTTGTCCTCGTCCGCGCGGCCGGAACGGCGCGCGACGCCGTGCTGCTCGAATTCGTCGAGCACCCTCGTCAGGCGCCGCCGCTCGATCGCGACCCATACGATCAGCGCGGCGACGATCGCGGCCGCGGCCGCGTAGGCGCTCACGATGAAAGCCGCGTGCGGGCCGAGGTCCATGGCTCAGCGCCCACCCGCGGCGTCGGCCTGCAGCATCAGCATCGTGCGCACGCGCCGGCGCATGATCTCGTTGCGCATGGCGGCGAGATGCAGCGTCAGAAACAGCAGCGTGAACGCAAGCACCATGATCGCGAGCGGGATCAGGATGGCCGGATGGATGGTCGGGCCGCCGAGGCGAAGCACCGAGGCGGGCTGGTGCAAGGTGTTCCACCAGTCGACCGAAAACTTGATGATCGGAATGTTGATGGCGCCGACCAGCGTGAGCACGGCCGCCGCGCGCGCCGCGCGGGCGGGCTCGTCGATCGTGCGCCACAGCGCGATCACGCCGAGATACATCAGGAACAGCACCAGCACCGAGGTCAGCCGCGCGTCCCAGACCCAATAGGTGCCCCACATCGGGCGGCCCCAGAGCGAGCCCGTCACCAGGCACATCAGCGTGAAGGCGGCGCCGATCGGAGCCGCGGCCTGCGCCGCGACGTCGGCGAGCGGATGCCGCCAGACCAGGGTGCCGAGCGCCGCCACGCTCATCAGCCCCCAGGCGAACATGCCGAGCCAGGCCGCCGGCACGTGGATGAACATGATTTTCACGGTCGCGCCCTGCTGATAGTCGTCGGGCGCGCCGAACGCCTGGCTGAGGCCGAAGGCGAACGCCAGCAATGTCGCCGCGCCCAGCCACGGCAGCAGCCGGTCGGTCAGCCCGAGAAAGCGGGACGGGTTGGCGAGGTCGATCAGGGCCATCGGAATGCACTCGAATTCGGGCGCGCCATGCGCTTGGGACACTGCCGTGTCAACATCGTGTCGGCGCTTTCATTCCAGCCCGTGTCGCAGCGCCGCGGCGGCGGCGAACGGGCCGATCACCATGCTGGCGAGCGCGAGCCCGCACAGGATCGTGAACGGCGTGCCGAACGGCACCGGCCCAACGATCGCGGCGTTCGAGGCGGCGACGCCGAAGATCAGCACCGGGATGGTCAGCGGCAGGACCAGCACGGCCAGCAGCAGGCCGCCGCGCCGCAGCGCGACCGTGAGCGCCGCGCCGATCAGGCCGATGAAGGTGAGCGCCGGCGTGCCGGCCGCGAGCGTCAGCGCCACCGCGCCGGTCGCGGCCGGGTCGAGATTGAGCAAGAGGCCGAGCAGCGGCGCGGCGGCGACCAGCGGCACCCCGGTGGTGAGCCAGTGCGCCAGCGCCTTGGCGGCGACCGCCAGTTCGAGCGGCACGCGCGCCATGAGAATGAGATCGAGCGAGCCGTCCTCGTAGTCGGTCGCGATCAGCCGGTCGAGCGCGAGCAGGCTCGCGAGCAGCGCGCCGAGCCACAGGATTGCCGGCCCGATGCGCGCGAGCAGCGCCAGGTCGGGCCCAATCGCGAACGGCATCAGCGTCACCACGATGAGGAAGAACAGAACGCCGATCAGCGCCCCGCCGCCGAGCCGCATCGCAAGCCGCACGTCGCGCAGGAGCAGGGCGCCGAGCGCGGTCATGGCGTAGCCCCCGGTGCAAATTGCGAGCGCCACCGGTTTCCAAGCCAAAAGTCTCGGATGAGCGGCGCGTGCTTTCCCTCTCCCCGCGAAGCGGGGAGAGGGTGCCGAGCGCCGAAGGCGCGAGGCGGGTGAGGGGTTCTCTCCAATTTTTCGGTTTGTGGAGGCAGCCCCTCACCCGGCCCTCGCTTCGCTCGGGCCACCCTCTCCCCGCTTCGCGGGGAGAGGGAAGAAAGCGGAGCGTGCGATCCAGGGCACAGCGATGGCGAACTCATTGCCCACTCCCCAATCGCAGCTCCTGCGTGCCGTCGAGCCCGATCGGGCCGTGCGTTGCGGCAAGGATCAGGCCGCCGCCGGCCAGGTGGGCCCGCATGAGGTCGGCGAGCATCGCCTGTGCGGCGTCATCGAGCGCCGAGGTTGGCTCGTCCAGGAGCCAGATCGGGCGCGCCACGGCCAGGAGCCGGGCAAGCGACAGCCGGCGCCGCTGACCGGCGGAGAGGTACGCCGCTGGCAGCCGCGCCAGGGTGTCGAGCCCGACGGCGTTGAGCGCGGCATCCAGCGGCCCGGCGCCGCCACCCCCCAGGTAGCTCGCCCAGAAGCCGAGGTTCTCGGTGACCGTGAGCGAGGGTTTGAGCGCGTCCTGGTGGCCGAGATAGTGCGCCTGCTCGCCGATGGTGAGTTCCGGATCGCCCCCGTCGAGGGCGAGCCGCCCGCCGGCCGCGCGCAGGAGGCCGGCGGCCAGCCGCAGCAGCGACGACTTGCCGGCCCCGTTTGGGCCGGTGACGAGCAGCGCCTCGCCGGCGGAAGCCGCAAAGCCGAGCCCGGAGAAGACCTGGCGGCCGCCTCGGATGCAGGCGAGATCGGCCGCTACGAGCCGCATCGGACGGCCTCCCCAGGGCGATCCGAGCCCATCCCTGGAACCCTCCAGGCCCATCCCAGGGGGCCGTGAAACACCGATTTCAAGCCCATCGTGCTGATGCGTGTCGATTTTCTGGAATGGCGCAAAAAAAGACCTTATAAGCCCCTCGTCCCGTGCTCACTAACGCAACCCGCGCGGGATTCGCGGCCGAGCCAAGGAAGCGCCTCCGGTATCCTGGTACCGTGCAGCTGCCGCCCCTCGGTTGGATGGGAACCGACACATATGACCTCACTCGACAGTTTCCGCTGCTGCAAGCTCCTCAAGGTAGGCAGCAAGACCTACGCCTACTACAGCCTTCCGATTGCCGAGAAGAATGGCCTCAAAGGGATTTCGCGCCTGCCCTTCTCGATGAAGGTGCTGGTCGAAAATCTGTTGCGCTCCGAAGACGGCCGTTCGGTCACCAAGGAGGATATCCAGGCGATCGCGCAATGGCTCAAGACCAAGACCTCCGAGCGCGAGATCGCGTTCCGTCCGGCGCGCGTGCTGATGCAGGATTTCACCGGCGTGCCGGCAGTCGTCGATCTCGCCGCCATGCGCGACGCCATGAAGATGCTGGGCGGCGATCCGAAGAAGATTAACCCGCTCGTCCCGGTCGATCTCGTCTGCGACCACTCGGTAGCGGTCAATTTCTTCGCCACCAACACGGCGGTCAAAAAGAACGTCGACGAGGAATACCGGCAGAACGGCGAGCGCTACGAATTCCTCAAATGGTCGCAGAAGTCGTTCGACAATTTCCGCGTGGTGCCGCCCGGCACCGGCATCTGCCATCAGGTCAATCTCGAATACCTGTCGCAGGTCGTCTTTGCCAAGAAGGACAAGGTGAAGGTCGACGGCAAACCGTTCGTCGGCGAGGTCGCATACCCGGACACGCTGGTCGGCACTGATTCGCACACCACGATGGTGAACGGCCTGTCCGTGCTCGGCTGGGGCGTCGGCGGCATCGAGGCGGAAGCCGCCATGCTGGGGCAGCCCTACTCGATGCTGGTGCCGGAAGTGATCGGCGTGCGGCTCAACGGCAAGCTCAAGGAGGGCGTCACCGCCACCGACCTCGTGCTCACCGTCACGCAGATGCTGCGCAAGCGCGGCGTGGTCGGCAAGTTCGTCGAGTTCTTCGGCCCCGGTCTTGCGAATCTCACGATCGCCGACCGCGCCACCATCGGCAACATGTCGCCGGAATACGGCGCGACCTGCGGCTTCTTCCCGATCGACGACGATACGATCCGCTATCTCACCGATACCGGCCGCCCGGCCGCCCAGATCGCGCTGGTTGCCGAATACGCCAAGGCGCAGGGCATGTACCGCACCAAGTCGACGCCGGATCCGGTGTTCACCGACATCCTCAAGCTCGAACTCGCGCAGGTCGAGCCGTCGCTCGCGGGTCCCAAGCGCCCGCAGGACCGCGTCGCGCTCAAGGACGTCAAGGCCGGTTTCACCCTGGCGATGGACAAGGAATTCAACAAAGGCGGCGACGGCGGCGGCAAGGACGTGTTCGAGCTGCACCCGTCGATCGCCACGGCTCCGCTCGACAAGAATTTCGGCAAGGCCGGGCCGGGCAAGCGCGTGCCGGTCGAGGGCCGCGATCACGACCTCGGCCATGGCGATGTGGTGATCGCGGCCATCACGTCGTGCACCAACACGTCGAATCCGGCCGTCATGATGGGGGCGGGCCTGCTCGCGCGCAAAGCGGTGGCGAAGGGGCTCACCGTGAAGCCGTGGGTCAAGACCTCGCTCGCGCCGGGCTCGCAGGTGGTTGCCGAGTATCTCGAAAAATCCGGATTGCAGAAGGACCTCGACAAGCTCGGCTACAATCTCGTCGGCTTCGGCTGCACCACCTGCATCGGCAATTCGGGGCCGCTGGCGCCCGAAATCTCCAAGACCATCAACGAGAAGGACCTGGTGGCGGCGGCCGTGCTGTCGGGCAATCGCAATTTCGAGGGCCGGGTCAACGCCGACGTGCGCGCGAACTATCTGGCTTCGCCGCCGCTGGTCGTCGCCTACGCGCTCGCCGGCTCGATGTATTCGGATATCGCCAAGCAGCCGCTCGGCCTCGACAAGAAGGGCAAGAAGGTCTTCCTCAAGGACATCTGGCCGACCAGCCGCGAGATCAACGGCATGGTGCGCAAGACCATCAACAAGCAGATGTTTACGAAGAAATACGCCGACGTGTTCAAGGGCGATGCGAACTGGCGCAAGATCAGCGTCAAAGGCGGGTTGACCTATAGCTGGGACAAGAAATCGACCTACGTGCGCAATCCGCCCTATTTCGTCGGGATGGGAAAGCGGCCCGAGCCCCTGACCGATATCGTCGACGCGCGGGTGCTGTGCCTGCTGCTCGATTCGATCACCACCGACCACATCTCTCCGGCCGGCTCGATCAAGGTCGATTCGCCCGCCGGCAAGTACCTCATCGAGCACAAGGTGAAGCCGCTCGACTTCAACCAGTACGGCACGCGGCGCGGCAACCACGAAGTGATGATGCGCGGCACCTTCGCGAACATCCGCCTCAAGAACCAGATGGTGCCCGGCGTCGAAGGCGGCGTGACCGTGCATTTCCCGTCGCGCCAGCGCATGTCGATCTACGATGCCGCCATGCGCTACAAGGCCGACGGCGTTCCGCTCGTCATCTTCGCCGGCAAGGAATACGGCTCCGGCTCCTCGCGCGACTGGGCGGCCAAGGGGCCGAACCTACTCGGCGTGCGCGCGGTCGTCACCCAGTCGTTCGAGCGCATCCACCGCTCCAACCTGATCGGCATGGGCGTGTTGCCGCTCTGCTTCGAGGAGGGAACGTCCTGGCAGTCGCTCGGCCTGCGCGGCGACGAGCAGGTGACGATCCGCGGGCTGCATGGCGAGATCAAGCCGCGCCAGCGAATGATCGCCGAGATCGTGGCGGCCGACGGCGGTCTCAAGCGCGTGCCGCTGACCTGCCGGATCGATACGCTCGACGAACTGGACTATTTCAAGCACGGGGGCATCCTGCACTACGTGCTGCGGCAACTGGTGTCGGCCTGACCGGCGCCAGCCGGCTCACTTCGAAGTGAGTGGCAGGTGATCGAACCGCCGACTATGAGTTCGAGCCACCATCGAATGAACGATCGGGTGGACCTGCGGGGGTGGGGAGGATCGAAAATGGTGAGTCGCTGCCTCGCCTATGCGACGATCGTGATTTCCGTTGCGTCATATTCTGCGGCTAACGCGGAGCCGCGCGCGGTGATCGAGCTGTTCACCAGCCAGGGCTGCTCGTCCTGCCCGCCCGCCGACAAGCTGCTCAGCCAGCTGGCGCTCGATCCTTCGCTCATCGCCATCAGCGTGCCGATCGACTACTGGGACTATCTCGGCTGGAAGGACACGCTCGCCGATCCGCGCAACGCGGCGCGGCAAAAAGGCTATGCGCATGCGCGCGGCGACGGCCAAGTCTACACGCCGCAGGTGGTGGTGAACGGCAGCTTGCACGCGCTCGGCAGCGACAAATCCGCGATCGAGCAAGCCATCGTGCAAAGCCGCCAGAAGAGCGCCGTGCTGTCGCTGCCGGTGACGCTCGCCGTCGCCGACGGTCTCCTGAAGGTCAATGTGTCCGAAAGCGCCGCGGCGCGCGCGAGCGTCGAGGTGTGGATCTGCGGACTGGCCAAGGCCGTCACCGTCGCGATCGGGCGCGGCGAAAACAAGGGCCGCACGGTGACCTACCACAACGTGCTGCGCCGCTGGGTCAAGCTCGGCGAGTGGACCGGCAAGAGCAATGCGTGGAATTTTCCGCTCGGCAAGTTCAAGGCCGACGGCATCGATGCGGCGGCGGTCCTGGTGCAGGGCGGCACGCTCGAGAAGCCCAAGGCGATCGTCGGCGCCGCCCTCGCGTCAATTCACTGACCGGCGGCAATCGCCGCCAGACGATCAATCACCGACCGGCGACGCAACCGGGCATGCAGCAAACTGCGGCGCCCGCGCGCTCCACAAAAAGCGGGCCGGCTCTCGCCGGCCCGTCAGTCTTGCGATTGACCTCATGTAGGCGGGCCCGATCCGACCCGAACTCCGGGGGGCTGGGGGGCTGAGAAATCCGGCGATCCGAAACCGGACCGGGCCCTGAGGCAACAGGCTGCAATGTCGGATTCCAGCGCGGCCAGCGCTTGGCCGGAATCGGGCAGCAATATGATTCCATTAACGAATCCGTGAATGCGGGCCGACACTATGACGCAGGTCCGGGTTCCATCCGGATGGCTGCATCGCCTCTTGTCGCGGGCGCTCTCAGGAGCGATCATTCGGTCACGCAAGTGTCACAGCAGGGAGGCGCCGCATGACATTCGGCGAGATCGAGCCAAGCCAGTTCCACGGGAGCGAGACCCAGGTCGCGCTCGCTCCCGCAAGCCGCGTGACCTTCGACCGGCGCGAGCTCAATCGCATTCTCAGCCTTTATGGGCGCATGGTCGCCGCCGGAGAATGGCGCGACTACGCCATCGACTTTCTGAAGGACCGCGCGGTGTTCTCCGTGTTCCGCCGCAGCTCCGAAGTTCCGATCTACCGCATCGAGAAGAATCCGCGGCTGGCGCGCCGGCAGGGCGCCTACAGCGTGATCTCGGCCACCGGCCTGATCGTGCGCCGCGGGCACGAGCTCGGGCGCGTGCTGGGCGCGATCGACAAGTCGCTCAGCGTGGTGGCGGGCTGATCGGTTACGCCGGCGGCCGATGGCTCAGACCGGCGTGGTCGCGCCCGGTCCGAGCGGCCGCTGCATCAGCACGCTGTCGAGCCAGCGGCCGAACTTGAAGCCGACATTGTCGAAGGTGCCGACCATGCGGAAGCCGGTCGCGCGGTGCAGCTCGATCGAGGACGCATTGGCCGAGTCGCCGATCACTGCGATCATCTGGCGGAACCCGCGCGCCTCGCAGTCGGCAATCAGGCGTTCGAGCAGCGCGCGGCCGAGCCCGCGCCGGTGGGCGGCGGTGTCGACGTAGACCGAATTCTCGACCGACCAGCGATAGGCGGGGCGCGCGCGGTAGGGCCCGGCATAGGCGTAGCCGGCGACCGCGCCGCCGACCTCGGCAACCAGATAGGGATAGCCGCCGGCGGCGAGGTTCTGGAACCGGCGGGTCATCTCGGCCTGGTCCGGCGGCTCGATCTCGAACGACGCGGTGCCTTCGCGTACGGCCTGGTCGTAGATGCGGGTGATGGCGGGGATGTCGCCTGGCGCGGCGGGGCGGATGGAGTTGGTCGTCATGGCTCGCTCGGCTGTCATGCCCGCGAAAAGCGGGCATCCAGTAAACTCCGTCATCGCGGATGATCGCAAGCGCCTGCGCTTACCGGATCGTCCGTTTGCGCGGACGACGGCACCGAGGGCGCAAAAAAAACGCCCCGGCAACCGGCCGGGGCGTCGATTTTCCAGTCCGTTCAGGCCGGCGTCAGCGGCGGTCGCCGAGGAAGCGCAGCATGAACAGGAACAGGTTGATGAAGTCGAGATAGAGCGTGAGCGCGCCCATCACCGACTTGCGGCCGGCGACGGTGCCGTCGTCGTTCACGTCGTACATTTCCTTGATCTTCTGAGTGTCCCATGCGGTCAACCCGGCGAAGATCAGCACGCCCGCGGCCGAGATCACGAATTCGAGGCCGGAGCTCTTGAGGAAAATGTTGACCACCATGGCGATGATCAGGCCGATCAGGCCCATGATCAGGAACGATCCGATCGGCGACAGGTCACGCTGCGTCGTGTAGCCGTACAGGCTGAGCGCGCCGAAGGCCGCCGCCGAGATGAAGAACACGCGCGTGATCGACGCTCCCGTATAGGTGAGGAAGATCGCCGAGAGCATCAGTCCGAGCAGGCCGGCATAGACCAGGAACAGTCCCAGCGCCGTCGTCGGCTGCAGCTTGTCGATGCGCCAGCTGATGAGAAACACCAGCCCGAGCGTCCCGAGGAACAGCACGATGGTCGCCGGCCCGCTGTAGATCATCTGGCCGAACGGGGTCAGCGCCAGCTTTCCGGCGGTCTCGGTGACGGCCGCATTGAACGTGAGCCAGGAGACGATGCCGGTCAGGGCGACGCCCATGGCCATGTAGTTGTAGACGCGAATCATGTAGGCGCGCAGGCCTTCATCGATCGCAACAGCCCGACCCGCACCGATGCCGCGGGCAGCCGCGGGATTACGGTCGAAATCCGACATGGAAGTGTTTCCTCTTCTCTGGTCCCAAGCCCTCCGGCCCGGGAGTTTCGTTGGCGACCCGCCGGCTTGAGCCGGCTGGCGCCCGATGTGCGGAATCTAGTGCGGGTTCGCCCCCTACGCCAGATGCCACGGTTGGGATTTGTTAATGCCCGCTGACCGGCGGGCACCAAACCTACGGCACTTTACAGTCTAGCAATGTGGCTGTGCCGGAAGGCGACAGTGTGGCGCGGCGGGTTGTCGCAAAGACGCCGCCTGAACCGTGCTCGCCCGGCGGCAGACCTGGAATGCCGTCCTACTCGATCACCGCGTCGGCGAGCGCGAGCAGCGTCGGCGAAATGTCGAGGCCCAGCGCCCTGGCGGTCTTGAGGTTGAGTACGAACTCGAACTTGGTGGATTGCATCACCGGCAGGTCGGCCGGCTTCTCGCCCTTGAGAATCCGGCCGGCGTAGATGCCGACTTGGCGGTATGCATCCGTAATGCTCGGCCCGTAGCTCATCAGGCCGCTGGCCTCGACGAACTCGCGCAAAGGATAGCTCGCCGGCAGCGCATGACGAGCCGCCAGCGCGACGAGTTGTTCCCGAATAGAGTTCAGGAACCCGCCACCGCCGATGAACAACGCGCCCGCCCCGTTTTGGACGGCGGTTGCGACGGCCGCTTCGATCTCACGCGCGCTGCCGACGTCGATAATCAGCAGCCGCAGTCCCTTCGCCTGCGCGGCGGCCGGAAGGTCGCCTCGCTCCACCTCGGCCTGAGGACTGTTCCGATGCACCAGCACGGCAATCGTCGTCGCCCTGGGCACGAGCTGGTGCAGCAGCTCCAGGCGTTTTGCTCCCAGCTCGATGACAAGGAAGCTCACGCCGGTGACGTTGCCGCTCGGCCGGTTGAGGCTGGCGACCAGGCCATCCCGGACCGGATCGGTTCCGGTGACGAACAAGATCGGCACCGTCGCGGTCGCGGCCTTGGCCGCGAGCGCCGGGAGGAGATTGCCCACGATCACGTTGACCGGCCGGCGGATCAGATCGGCAATCAGGGCCGACAGCCGGTCGGTCCGGTTGTCGGCATAGTGAAATTCGATCGCGACGTTCTGGCCCTCGACAAAGCCTTCCTCCTTCAGGCTCTGGCGCAGCGCCGCCTCGATATGCGCGGCACCCGCGGCCGCGGTGCTCCTGACAAATCCGACCACCGGCACGCCTTGCTGCGCGTGCAGGCGCTGCGGCACGATACTCGCCGCCGCCGCCCCGCCGACCAGCGCGATAAGTTCGCGACGTTTCATGCGGTCAGCCCGCCGATCGTTCCGAGGACGACCCCCACGGAAAGCGACGCTAATACACAGTGCGGATGCCGGACAACGCCGGCATTAGAGATTGCGTAACACCGGCGCGGGCTTCTGGCCGAGCGCC
Source organism: uncultured Alphaproteobacteria bacterium (assembly GCA_963755305.1). GTDB lineage: Bacteria > Pseudomonadota > Alphaproteobacteria > Rhizobiales > Xanthobacteraceae > VAZQ01. The sequence continues at coordinate 314,623 of CAVWJL010000006.1, forward strand.
GTGAAGGTGCCGATCAGTCCCAGCGTGACGGTGACCACCACCGCCGCCGCCGCGGCGATCAGCGCCGGCCCCGGCAGCAGGGTAAACGACAGATTCATGACGCGGGAGAGAACGAAGGCGGCCGCGGCGGAACCGGCGGCGACGCCGAACACCGCGGTGGCGACCCCGAGCGCCAGATACTCGATCGCGTAGGCCGACAGCAGCCGCCAGCGCGTGGCGCCGACCGTCTTGAGCACGACGGCATCGTAGACGCGGTGGCGGTGGCCCGCCGCCAGGGCGCCCCCGAGAACCAGTACCGCCACCAGCAGGGTCAGCCCGCTCGCTCCGCGAATGGCGCGGGTGAGATTGGTCAGGATGCTGCCGAAGGCATCGATCGCTTCCCGCACCCGTACCGTGGTGACGGTCGGGAAAGCGTCCGCCACCGCCTTGAGCAGCGCGACTTCGTCGGCGACCGAGCTGCCGCCCGGATAGGTCAGGGTGGCGATATGGGTGTGCGGCGCGCCGCGCAGCGTGTTGGGCGAAAACACCATCACGAAATTGATGCCCAGGCTCTGCCAGTCGAGCGTGCGCAGGTTCGCGACCCTGGCGGTGATGTTGCGGCCGAGCACGTTGACCACCACCGTCTCGCCGAGCTTGAGCCCGATGCCGTCCGCGATCCGCTTCTCGAACGACACCAGCGGCTCTCCGTCATAGTCCGGCTTCCACCATTCGCCGGCGATGATGCGGGAGCCGGGCGGTATCGCATTCGAATAGGTGATGCCGCGATCGCTCTGCAGCGCCCAGGCGGTGTCGGGCGGCGGTTTGATCTCGCCGGCCGGCACGCCGTTCACCGTGACGATGCGGCCGCGCAGCATGGGTACGCGTTCGAGCGTGGCGCCCGGCGCACGATCGTGGATGAAGGCGTCGAAACGCTCCGCTTCGGCGGACGGGATGTCGATGAAGTAGAAGGCGGGCGCCTTGTCGGGCAGCGCGGCCAGGAACTGCCGGTGCAGGTTGCCGTCGATCTCGACCACCGTGACGAGCAGTGCGAGCCCCAGCCCGAGCGACAGCACGACGCTCGGCGTGAGCGCACCCGGCCGGTGGATGTTGGCGATGGCGAGCCGCACCACCGGCGAGCGCGCGCGCGGCAGGCGCCGCGCGATCCACATCAGCAGCGCCGCCACCAGCCGCAACAGCACGAACACGGCGGCGGCCGCGATCACGAAGACCGACGCGATCTTCCGGTCGTAGGCGAGCAGGATCGCAATGGTTGTGAGGGCCGACACGACCAGCACCGTCGCCACGATGTACGGCCGGCGCGGCCAGCGTTGGTCGGTCGACACCGCGTCGCGAAACAGCGCCGAGACCGGCACGTCATGCGCGCGGCCGAGTGGCCACAGCGCAAAGGCGACGGCGGCCAACAGGCCGTAGAGCCAGGCGAGCGCCAGGTCGTCGAGATGGATCGTGGGCGCGAGCGGCAGCGGCAGCACCGAGCCGAACGCCCAGGAAATCAGGAACGGCATCGCGGCGCCGGCAACGAGCCCGGGCACCGCGCCCAGCGTGGCGAGGGTGAGCACCTGGGTGAGATAGATCGCGAACACGCGCGAGCCGGTGGCGCCGAGCGATTTCAGGGTCGCGATGACGTTGCGCCGGCGGTCGAGATGGCTCTTCACCGCGTTCGCCACGCCGACCCCGCCGACCAGCAGCGCGGTGAGCCCGACCAGTGTCAGGTATTGCGTGAAGCGCTCGACGTTCTGCTCCAGCATGGGCGAGGCGTTCGCGCGGGTGCGGATTTCCCAGCCGGCTTCCGGCATCTGGGCCGCGGCCGCGGCGACGACGGCTTTCACCGCCTGATCGCGGGCATCGCTTGCGGGCAGGCGCACCCGGTAGTGCCAGCGCACCACGCTGCCCGGCTGCAACAGGCCGGTCGCGCGCAGCGCCGCTTCGCTGATCAGCAGCCGGGGACCGAAGCCGATGCCGCCGGCGAGCTTGTCGGGCTCGGAGGTCAGCGTAGCGCGGATCTCGATCGCGGCGGAGCCGAGCATGATGCGCGCGCCGGGCTTGAGATCGAGCCGCGCCAGCAGAACCTGATCGGCGGCCGCGCCAAACGCGCCGTCACGTTGCGCGATCGCGGCCGCGAGCGGCCCGGCCGGGTCGAGCGCAACCGCGCCGTAGAGCGGATAGGCGTCGTCGACCGCCTTGACCTCGACCAGCGCGGTGCGGCCATCTTGTGTGCGCACCATGGCGCGCAGGGTGGCGGCGCTCGACAGCCGCCCTTGGGCATCGAGGAAGGCCCGCTCTGCCGCGCCGGCTTCGCGCAGGCTGAGCGCGAACGAGAGATCGCCGCCGAGGATGACCCGCCCCTCGCGCGCCAGCCCGTCGGCGAGGCCTGATGCGACCGATCCGACGCCGGCAATCGCCATGACGCCGAGCGCGATGCAGGCGATGAACACGTAGAAGCCGCGCAGGCCGCCGCGCAATTCCCGCAGCGCGAACCGCAGCGGCAGCCAGAGACCGTTCGGCGATCGATGGTCGCGGACGGGCGAAGCGGTAACGCTCACGATGCGCCTCTCGCAGCCTCGTCCGCCGAGTGACTGTCGATCCGCCCGGAACGCAGCCGCACCACGCGATCGCAGCGCCGCGCCAGCGCCGCATCGTGGGTGACGAGCACGAGGGTCGTGTTGCGCTCCACGTGGCTGGTGAACAGGAGCTCGATGATCTCGCGTCCGGTGGCTTCGTCGAGGTTGCCGGTCGGCTCGTCGGCGATGAGGATTCGCGGACTAGGCGCGAGCGCGCGGGCGAGCGCGACACGTTGCTGCTCGCCGCCTGAGAGCTGGGCCGGATAGTGGTCGCGCCGCTCGGCCAGGCCCACGGCGGCCAGCTCGCGCGCGGCCCTCTCGTGGGCCTCGCCGATGCCGGCAAGCTCGAGCGGCACCGCGATGTTCTCCAGCGCCGTCATGGTGGGGATGAGATGGAACGACTGGAAGACGATACCGACATTGCGGCCACGGAAGCGGGCGAGCGCATCCTCGCCGAGGTTGTCCAGCGCCTCGCCCGCGACCACGACCGTGCCGGTGTCGGCGTGTTCCAGCCCGGCCATGACCATGAGCAGCGTGGTCTTGCCCGAGCCCGACGGTCCGATGAGGCCGATCGCCTCGCCGGTTCCTATATGCAGGTCGATGTCTTTGAGGATATGAACGCGGGCCGCGCCCCGCCCGAGCGACAGATTGACCCCGGTGAGCGCGATCGCCGGGCCCTTGGCGGATAGTCCCGAGATGTCGTGCATGCAGTCGTTCCGTTGCTGTCCTGTGCCCTGGTCTCGGGTGGCGAGGCCGCGTGCGCCTCGCTCATATGGGAGTTGGGCGGCGCCGGTCCAGATGGTTCTGCGTGCCGCTTTGTTCGCCATGGTCCTGGCGGGGGCGACGGCCGCCGTGGCGGCCGATCGGGCGGTGAAGATCGTGGCGCTGGGCGATTCGCTGACCGCGGGCTACGGGCTGCCGGCGCAGGACGCCTTCCCGGCCAGGCTCGAAAGCGCGCTGCGGGCGAAGGGGCTCGCGGTCGAGATCGCCAATGCGGGGGTATCGGGCGATACCGCCTCCAGCGGGCTCGCGCGCCTCGACTGGTCGGTGCCGCCCGGAACGGACGCTGTCATCGTGGCGCTGGGCGCCAACGACATGCTGCGCGGGGTCGATTCGAAGGTGACGCGGCATGCGCTCGACGAGATCGTGCGGCGGCTTGGCGAGCGGGGCATCGCGGTGCTGCTCGCCGGCATGCGCGCCGCGCCCAATCTCGGCGCCGACTATGTGCGCGAGTTCGAGGCGATCTACCCGGAGATCGCCGCCAAGTACCGGGCGGTGTTCTACCCGTTCTTCCTGCAGGGCGTCGCGGTCGAAGGCGCCCTCAATCAGCGCGACGGGATCCACCCCACGCGCGCCGGCGTCGAGAAGATCGTCGCGGGCATCCTGCCCAAGGCCGAAGAGCTGGTGGCGCGGGTGCGCGACAAACGCGGCGAATTGAGTAACCGGCCATGCCTCGCCTGTTCACCGGCATCGAAATTCCCGACGAGGTGGCGCGCGCGCTCGCCACGTTGCGCGGCGGGCTGCCGGGCGCGCGCTGGATCGACCCGGAGAACTACCACGTCACATTGCGCTTCATCGGCGACGTCGACGACGTGGTCGCGCACGAGGTCGCCTCGCTGCTCGCCCGGGTGCGGCGCGGGCCGTTCGAGCTGCGCTTCGACGATCTGCGCTCGTTCGGCGGACGCAAGCCGCGGGCCCTGATCGCCGCATTGGGGCCGGCGCAAGCGCTGCTCGACCTGCAGGCCGAGCACGAACGGCTGTTGCAGCGGGCCGGGCTCGAGCCGGACGGCCGCAAGTTCACGCCGCACGTGACGCTCGCGCGGCTGCGTGAATCGTCGAACCGGCAGGTCGCCGATTACCTGGCGTTGCGCGCGCCGTTTCGCTCGCAGCCGTTCCCGGTATCGCGGTTCGTGCTGTTTTCCTCGCGCGCCTCGGTCGGGGGCGGCCCCTATGTGGTGGAGGCCGCCTATCCGCTGGCGGCGTAGCCGCGCTACACCGGCCATAGCAGCCGCGCCTGCACGTCGAGCAGGGCGGCGGCGAGGTCATGACCGTCGGTCAGAAGTTCACGCAGCAGCGACAGCGGCGTCGCCCGCGCCGCCCTCACCTCCCCGACGACGCTGGCGAAATCGAAGCTCAGTTCAGCTTCGAACTTGCGCGCCAGATCGAGCATGCGCCTGTTGTCGGCAAGGCAGGCCATATGCACGAACTTGATGCCGCGATTACGCGCGGCGAGTAGCGTGCGCTCGAGCAGCACGGAGCCGACGCCATGGCTTTGCCACAGCTTCTCGATCGAGAATGCGGACTCGGCTTCTCGTCCGAGCGGAGGGCCGATCGGCCGCAACTCGGCCGCGCCGCGCAGTGCGCCGTCCAAGAAGAAGCCGTGAATAACCGCGCCGAACTCGAATGCGAGATCGGCATAGCCATACACAAACTCGTCGGAGACATTACCGGCGAACCGGCTACGCCGGCTGGCCGCGTCGAGCCGGAGCAGGTGATCGCGGTAGCGTTCGACTTCTCCGATCCAGATCTTGCGGATCACTCCGCCATGCGGCAGCGGGTCAGTCATGGGGCCTCCTGTATCGATTGTGTGGACTCAAAGACCGCCTGGCGGATCGGCCCGGCAGTCTCAAAGCCATCCGCGGCTCATGGTCTTATTGTTGCAATGCAATATCAGTTCACAGTGGCCGTGATGTGACCATTCGATGAATAACATGATGATTTGATTCATGAAACATGCATGACAGCCATGCGCAAGGTCTGCAAGGAGTTCGCATGGTTGTGAATTTTGGTGCGATGCACCAAGGGGTGGAATCGACACTTGGTCGCTGATCCGCGCGCATTCGCTTGCCGGCGGGCGCTCGGCGCGGGTATGGCTCGCAGCGCCATCCAATCTCTGAACCTCCGACATGACAGCCGACGTGAGAACCCAATACGACGCGCTCGTTGCCGCCGGCGAGGTCGAGCGCGACCGCGCGCAGGAAGCGGTCGTCGAGAGGCTCTCGCAACTCGAGCGGCGGCTCACCGAATATCGGCTGGCGCGCAAGTCGTCCTCGCTGGGATGGCTGTTCGGCGCGCGCGCGCGCAACGAGGAACCGCTCAAGGGTCTCTACATCCACGGCGACGTCGGTCGCGGCAAGACCATGCTGATGGATTTGTTCTTCGAGGGGTCGCCGGTGGTGCGCAAGCGGCGCGTCCACTTCCATGAATTCATGACCGACGTTCATGACCGCGTGTTTGCCGTCCGGCAGAAGCTGAAATCCGGCGAACTGGCCGACCAGGATCCGGTGCGGAGCGCGGCCGCCGCGATCGCGGACGAGAGCTGGCTGCTCTGCTTCGACGAGTTTCACGTCACCGACATCGCCGACGCCATGATCCTGGCCCGCCTGTTCGCGCGCCTGTTCGAGCTCGGCGTGGTCGTGGTCGCAACCTCGAACGTACCGCCCGGCGACCTCTACCAGGACGGCCTAAACCGCGCGCTGTTCTTGCCGTTCATTGCCCTCATGGAGCAACGTCTGGACGTCGTACGGTTGCCCGCCCGCACCGACTTCCGCCTCGAGAAGCTCGCCGGCGCACCGGTCTGGCACGTTCCGGCCGACCGGGCGGCGGAGGAGGCCCTCGCGGACGCCTGGCAGCGTCTGGCCGGCGGCCAGCCGGGCGTGGCCTGCGATCTCATCGTGCATGGGCGCGCCGTGCACGTGCCGCGGGCGGCGCTGGGCGCGGCGCGGTTCTCCTTTCACGAGCTTTGCGGGCAGCCGCTCGCGGGCGCGGACTATCTCAAGATCGCGCGCGAGTTCCATACCATCGTGCTCGACGGCATCCCGGCGATGGACGCCGACCGGCGCAACGAGGCCAAGCGCTTCATCATCCTGATCGACACGCTCTACGACAACGCCGTGAAGCTTGTCGCCTCGGCCGCGGCCGAACCGGACGCGCTCTATCGCGCGAACGACGGCTTCGAGGCGCAGGAGTTCAAGCGCACCGCCTCGCGCCTGATCGAAATGCGCTCGCAGGCCTATCTTGCGCGCCCGCATGGCCACGGACATCAGATTGCGGCCGGCTCCTCCGAAGGCATCGTCGATGCCTGACCGGCCGGCGAGATCGCCGGCCGCGGCGCGTCACTGCGGAGCGACCCCGGAGGCCGTGATGATCGGCGGCCATTTCTTCAGTTCCGACGCGATGAAGGCCGCGTGCTCGCGCGGCGAAACGATCTTGGGCTCGAACCCGAGCCGCTCGAACGCGAGCTTCGCGCCCGACGACGCGATGCTGTTGTTGAGCACGTCGTTCAGCTTGTCGATGACCGCCCCCGGCGTGCCGGCGGGCGCGAAGAAGCCCTGCCAGACATCGGGGTCGAAGCCGACCTGCGGGTAACCGCTCTCGCGCATGGTCGGGACGTCGGGCAGCAGCGGGTGCCGGGTCGGGTAGGTGACGGCGAGCGGCCTCACCTTGCCGGCCTCGATCAGCGTGAGGACGTTCGAGATCGGTCCGAAGTTGATGTCGATGCGGCCGCCCAGGAGGTCGGCCCGCACCTGCTCGCCGCCGCGATACGGGATGCTCACGACGTTGATGCCGGCAACGACCTTGAAATATTCGCCCAGAATTTGCGGAACGGTGCCGAGCCCGAAACCGAATGTCAGCCTGCCGGGACTTGCCTTGGCGAGCGCCACCAGCTCTCCCACGGTCTTGGCCGGCAGGTCCGGAGGTACGACCAGCACGTGCGACCACGTCGCCAATGTCGCCACCGGCTCGAAAACCTCGCTCGGCTCGAAACCGAGGTCGGGATAGAGCATCCGCATATAAGCAAGGCCCTGGCCGGACAGCAGCAGCGTATGTCCGTCCGGCGCGGCCGCGGCCACGAGCTTCATGCCGAGCGTCGTGCCGGCGCCCGGCCGGTTCTCCACCACCATGCTGTGGGGCAGGAGCGCCGATGCCTGCTGCGCCACGACCCTCGCCAGCACGTCCGGCGGGGAGCCCGGGACGTAAGGGACGATCACCCTGATCGTCCGGTCGGGGTAACTTTGCGCGTGCGCCACCCCGAGACCGAGCCCGACGCACATTGCCGCGGCGGCAAGCGTTCGTAGAGTCCGCATGGCTGTGTCTCCGGCTGGTTTGCTCGCTAGGAGTCGCAACGCAGTCGTCCCTCACATAGGTCCGATTGAATTGCGATGTGCTGCGGAGCATAGTGGCGTTTGCCGTGCTGCGCGAGGGAACTGGCATGAATTCGGGCCGGCTTGCATTCACGCTTGCGCTGACGTTGGTGCCGCTCACCGCGCACGCGCAGAGCTTCAACTGCCGCTATGCCACCAAGCCGGACGAGGTCTTGATCTGCCAAAGCCCGGTGCTGGGGCGGCTCGATGAACGCATGTCGTCGCTCTATTTCGCGCTGCGCAACCGCCTGTCTGGAGGCGAGCGCCGCGCGCTCGAAGCCGAGCAGGCCCAGTGACTGCGGTCGCGCATGGGCTGCGGGCGCGATCTTGGCTGCATCGAACGCGCCTATCGCTCCCGAATCCGCGAACTCGCCGACTACTGAGCCGCCGCGCACGATGGCGAAGTCGCCCCTCGACGGCCGTCGGCCGGGCGCGCCTGACCAAGCCGTGTACTCATAGATCGGCTCAGACCAACTTCTGTCGCGATGTCCGCCATTGCACCAACAGCGGCAGAAAAGCGGACATCGCTTTAGGTCCGCTATGGGCCGATTTTGTTGCAGAACTAGGCCGCGAGTTTGTATCAGGCCGGGCTGTTTTTTAGAAGCGTGGCGGCCTGCGGACCCGATCATCGCTGCGGGCAGCGGCGGCACCGCGGTCGGGCTGACGAACGCGACGCTCACGCCACTCACGCAACGCACGCGGCCGCCCGATCCGGGGGGTGAAACGTCAGTTTGGCGATGCGGCGCAGGTTCTGGGCAATGGCTGCGAGCGTGAACTCGAACTGTGCCCCGGGGGGCGCGGGGCCGCGCAATCTTAAGCGGCCGAGCCGCAAGATGCGCTTCAGGTGCGCAAACAGCATCTCGACCTTCTTGCGATGCTCCCGGCGCGCCGTTGCGCGATTCTACGGCTGTGCACGGCATCGTCTCCGACGCCGTGTCGCGTTCAACATCTGGGCCGCGACGCAGGCGGCGTTCGATCCTTATCCGTTCATCCTGCTCAATCTGGTGCTCTCCTGCCTGGCCGCGATGCAGGCCCCGGTCATCATGATGAGCCAGAAGCGGCAGGAGGCGAAGGACCGACTGCGCTCGGAGAACGACTACCGGATCAACCTCAAGGCCGAGTTGGAGATCCGGCACCTGCACGAAAAGATGGACCACCTCATCAACCGGCAATGGGAACGGTTGACCGAGATCCAGCAGATTCAACTCGAAATCATGCAGGATCTGGTCGACCGGCGGCGGTGACTTGAACGACAGGCCGGAAAAGGTCTATGACGCAGTGCAGCGGCATCCTCCCCTTTGTCGCCCGCATCCGAGGTATTTCCCGACATGGCGCGTTCCAAGATCGCATTGATTGGTGCCGGCCAGATTGGCGGCACGCTTGCCCACCTGATCGGCATCAAGGAGCTCGGCGATGTCGTGCTGTTCGACATCGCCGAAGGCGTCCCCCAGGGCAAGGCGCTCGACCTCGTGGAGTCCTCCCCGGTCGAAGGGTTCGACGCCCACATGGCCGGCGCCAACTCCTACGAGGCGATCGACGGCGCCCAGGTCGTGATCGTCACCGCCGGCGTGCCGCGCAAGCCCGGCATGAGCCGCGACGACCTCCTTGGTATCAACCTCAAGGTGATGGAGCAGGTCGGCGCCGGCATCAAGAAATACGCGCCGCAAGCCTTCGTGATCTGCATCACCAATCCGCTCGACGCCATGGTCTGGGCGCTGCAAAAGACCTGCGGGCTGCCCAAGCACATGGTGGTCGGCATGGCGGGCGTGCTCGACAGCGCGCGCTTCCGCTATTTCCTCGCCGACGAGTTCAACGTGTCGGTCGAGGACGTCACCGCCTTCGTGCTCGGCGGCCACGGCGACAGCATGGTGCCGCTGATCCGCTATTCGACCGTCGCCGGCATCCCGCTGCCCGACCTCGTGAAGATGAAATGGACCACGCAGGCGCGGCTCGACGCCGTGGTGCAGCGGACCCGCGACGGCGGCGCCGAGATCGTCAATCTGCTCAAGACCGGTTCGGCGTTCTATGCGCCGGCGGCCTCGGCCATCGCCATGGCGGAAAGCTACCTGCGCGACAAGAAGCGCGTGCTCCCCTGCGCCGCCTGGCTGAACGGAGAATACGGCCTGAAAGACCTCTATGTCGGGGTGCCGGTGGTGATCGGCAGCAAGGGGGTCGAGCGCATCGTCGAAATCCAGCTCAACGGCGCCGAACGGACCATGTTCGAAAAGTCGGTGGAGGCGGTGGCCAGCCTGGTCGATGCCTGCCGGAACATTGCGCCGCACCTGGGAAAATGAATGGGTGCTGATGCTACGCTGCGTCGTTCCAGGCGGGCGCCTTCGGCGCCGGCCGGAATGACAGCCGGGGGCGGGACGCCGCGATGAACATCCACGAGTATCAGGGCAAGGCGGTGCTGCGCGAGTTCGGCGTCGTGGTGCCGCGCGGGCAGGCCGCCTTCACGGTCGAGGAGGCGGTCAAGGCCGCGACCGATCTCGCCACTCCGGTGCTGGTGGTCAAGGCGCAGATTCATGCCGGCGGGCGCGGCAAGGCCGGCGGCGTCAAGGTGGTGAAATCGGTCGACGACGTGCGCAGGGAGGCGCAGCGCCTGCTTGGCTCCGTGCTGGTCACTCATCAGACCGGTCCGCACGGCAAGCAGGTGAACCGGCTCTATATCGAGGAAGGCTCGGCCATCGACCGGGAGTTCTATCTTTCGGCGCTGGTCGACCGCGAGACATCGCGCATCGCCTTCGTGGTGTCGACGGAAGGCGGCGTGAATATCGAGGAGGTCGCGCACAAGACGCCGGACAAGATCATGACGTTCTCGGTCGATCCGGCGACCGGGGTCATGCCGCACCATGGCCGGCGGGTGGCGCAGGTGCTTGGCCTGCAGGGCGACCTTGCCAAGCAGGCGGGCAGCCTGGTCGGCAAGCTGTACGCTGCCTTCGTCGCCAAGGACATGAGTCTTCTGGAGATCAATCCGCTGGTCGTCACCAAGAGCGGTGAGCTGGTCTGCCTCGACGCCAAGATCGGTTTCGACGACAACGCGCTGTTCCGGCATCCCGACATCGTCGCGCTGCGCGATCTGACCGAGGAGGACGAGAAGGAGATCGAGGCCTCGAAATACGATCTCAACTACGTGGCGCTCGACGGCACCATCGGCTGCATGGTCAACGGCGCGGGGCTCGCCATGGCGACGATGGACATCATCAAGCTCTACGGCGAGGCGCCGGCGAATTTTCTCGACGTCGGCGGCAGCGCCAGCAAGGAGAAGGTCACCGCCGCCTTCAAGATCATCACCGCCGATCCCAAGGTGAAGGGCATACTGGTGAATATCTTCGGCGGCATCATGAAGTGCGACATCATCGCGGCCGGCGTGGTCGACGCCGTGAAGGAGGTGGGACTGCGGGTGCCCCTGGTCGTTCGCCTGGAAGGCACCAACGTGGAGCAGGGCAAGGAGATCATCGCCACGTCCAATCTCAACGTCGTTTCCGCCGACGACCTCGACGACGCCGCGCAGAAGATCGTCAAGGCGGTGAAGGGTTCCGTGTGATGCCGACCATGCCGCGTCCGGGAAGTGCATCGAATTTGCTGCGCGAGCGCTGAGGCACGCATGCCCATCCTCATCGACAAGAACACGCGCGTCATCTGCCAGGGCTTCACCGGCAAGAACGGCACGTTCCATTCCGAGCAGGCGATCGCCTACGGCACCAAAATGGTGGGCGGCGTGTCGCCGGGCAAAGGCGGCTCGTTCCATCTCAACCTGCCGGTGTTCGACACAGTGGCCGAGGCGAAAGCGAAGACCGGCTGCGACGCCAGCGTTATCTATGTGCCGCCGGCCGGCGCCGCCGATGCGATCGCCGAAGCGATCCAGGCCGAGATCGCGCTGATCATCTGCATCACCGAGGGCATCCCGGTCGCCGACATGGTGAAGGTCAAGCGCGCATTGTCGGGCTCGAAGTCGCGGCTGATCGGGCCGAACTGCCCCGGCGTGATGACGGCGGGCGAGTGCAAGATCGGCATCATGCCGGGCAACATCTTCAAGGCCGGCAAGGTCGGAATTGTTTCGCGTTCGGGGACACTAACGTACGAGGCGGTCTACCAGACCACGCGCGAAGGGCTCGGCCAGACCACCGCCGTCGGCATCGGCGGCGATCCGGTGAAGGGCACCGAGTTCATCGAAGTGCTGGAGATGTTCCTCGCCGACAAGGCGACCGAGGCGATCGTGATGATCGGCGAGATCGGCGGCGCGGCCGAAGAGGACGCGGCGCAATTCCTCAAGGACGACGCCAGGCGCGGGCGCAAGAAACCGATGGTCGGATTCATCGCCGGGCGCACCGCGCCGCCCGGACGCCGCATGGGGCATGCGGGCGCCATCATCTCCGGCGGCAAGGGTGACGCGGAATCAAAGATCGCCGCCATGGAGGCGGCCGGCATCAAGGTGTCGCCGTCGCCCGCGCGGCTCGGCAAGACGCTGGTCGAGGTGCTGAAGCAGTCTAGAGACCGTCGCACCGCCGGTCATAGGGAACTATTCGGTGTTCCCGTCATCGCCAATTCGCCTTTGAAAACAAAGTCGTCCCAGGATGACACACGCGATGTTTCGTGCCGGCTGTAGCGGCGGGGTTACAGCCATTCGTCGCGCTTCGACGTATAGTGGCGCGATCACGCTTGGGCATGTGCATCAAGCGTATTCGGTTATGCCGCTATCGGGGATTGTGGCGCGGCGCTGCAAACTGGGCGGCTCGAAACAGGGGGGTTGTTATGAAGAAGCTGTTCCTTTTGACCACCGCGATTGGCGCGCTGGCCGCGGGTTCCGCGGTTGCGGCCGATCTTCCGGTGCGCAAGGCGGCCCCGGTCTACAAGCCGGCGTGCGCGCAGTTCGGCGGGTTCTATGTCGGCGGTCACGTCGGCGGGGCCTACTACGATCATACCTGGAGCGACCGGGACGCCTGGACGTCGGAAAACTCCGACGATCTGCAGCGCTCCAACGTTCGCACCGACAAGACCGGCTTCATCGGCGGCGTTCAGGGCGGCTACAACTGGCAGACCAATTGCACCGTGTTCGGCGTTCAGGTCGATTACGGCTGGACCAGCCTCAACGCCAACGTGTTCGAGACCGATTCCGATACCGGCGTCAATCTTGACAGCCTGAGCGTGTCCAGCACCCTGAAGGGGCTCGGCTCGGTGCGCGCCCGGACCGGCATCGTCGTCGACAATCTGATGCTCTATGTCACCGGCGGCTTTGGCTGGGGCTATTTCGAGCGCAGCTACACCCAGACCGACAACAATACCCCGGTTTCGGAGAGCTTCTCGAACAGCCGCACCAAGTGGGCATGGGTTGCGGGCTTCGGGTCGGAGTGGGCGGCTTGGGGCAACTGGAGCATCCAGAGCGAGGTGCTCTACGCGCGGTTCGAGAAGGACGAGCAGACCTTCACCTGCGCGGTGTTCTGCGGCACGCCCGAGACCAAGCGCTTCGACCATCAGGAACTCGGTGTGGATCTCCAAGATCGGCCTGAACTACCGCTTCGGTGGCGCGCCGTTGATGGCGAACTACTGAGCCTCGTTCGGAGCAACGTCTGCTTCAAGGCCCCGGCGGCGACGCTGGGGCCTTTTGCTTGGGCGTTCCCTGGCTTGAATTCGGATTCATTTTTTGGGCATTTGTTACCACGCAACTGCAGCATAAATAGTGTATTCGTGGGACCGGCGGAATTCGTTCGCCGTTTCCACCCGCTGCCACGGTTGCAATCGCCCATAGGATCGAAGCATGTCCCGCCAGGACGCCAACGCCGCCTTCGCCCTCACCTCGTTCCTCTACGGCGGCAACGCCGCCTACATCGAAGACCTCTATGCCCGCTACCGGTCCGATCCGCAGGCGGTCGATGCCGAGTGGCAGGCGTTCTTCCAGAGCCTCAAGGACGAGCGCGCCGACGCCGCCGGCAGCGCCAACGGGCCGTCATGGCAGCGGCCGAATTGGCCGCAGCCCGCCAACGGCGACCTCGTCGCCGCGCTGACCGGCGACTGGCGCGAGGTCGAGAAGGCGGTCGGCGACAAGGTCAAGGCGCGCGCGCAGGCGGCGGGCGTCGAGCTCTCGCCCGCCCAGGTGCAGCAGGCGACGCGCGACTCGATCCACGCGCTGATGCTGATCCGCGCCTACCGGGCGCGCGGACATTTCCACGCCAATCTCGATCCGCTCGGCCTGGAGCCGCCCAAGGACGAGCAGGAGCTCGATCCGCGCTCCTACGGCTTCACCGATGCCGACATGGACCGCCGCATCTTCCTCGACAAGGTGCTCGGTCTCGAGTTCGCGACGCTGCGCGAGATCCTCGCCATCCTGCGGCGCACCTACTGCCAGACGCTCGGCGTCGAGTTCATGCACATCTCCGATCCGGCGCAGAAGGGCTGGATGCAGGAGCGCATCGAAGGGCCGGACAAGGAGATCAGCTTCACCCGCGAGGGCAAGCGCGCGATCCTCAACAAGCTGATCGAGGCCGAGGGCTTCGAGAAATTCTGCGATCTGAAGTTCACCGGCACCAAGCGCTTCGGGCTCGACGGCGGCGAATCGATGATCCCGGCGCTGGAGCAGATCATCAAGCGCGGCGGCGCGCTCGGCGTGAAGGAAATCGTCATCGGCATGGCGCATCGCGGCCGGCTCAACGTGCTGGCGCAGGTGATGGGCAAGCCGCACCGCGCGATCTTCCACGAGTTCAAGGGCGGCTCGGCGACGCCCGACGAGGTCGAAGGTTCGGGCGACGTGAAGTATCACCTCGGCGCCTCGTCCGACCGCGAGTTCGACGGCAACCGCGTGCATCTGTCGCTCACCGCCAATCCCTCGCATCTCGAGATCGTCAATCCGGTGGTGCTCGGCAAGGTGCGCGCCAAGCAGGACCAGCATGGCGCGACGCGCGAGGACCGCACCATGGTGATGCCGCTGCTGATTTCCGGCGACGCGGCGTTCGCCGGGCAGGGCGTGATCGCGGAATGCTTCGGCCTGTCCGGCCTGCGCGGCCACCGCACCGGCGGCTCGGTGCATTTCATCGTCAACAACCAGATCGGCTTCACCACCTATCCGCGCTATTCGCGCTCTTCGCCCTACCCGTCCGACGTCGCCAAGATGATCGAGGCGCCGATCTTCCACGTCAACGGCGACGATCCGGAGGCGGTGGTGTACGCCGCCAAGGTCGCGACCGAGTTCCGGCAGAAATTCCAGCACCCGGTCGTCATCGACATGTTCTGCTACCGGCGCTTCGGCCACAACGAAGGCGACGAGCCGTCGTTCACCCAGCCGCTGATGTACAAGGCGATCAGCGCGCATCCGTCGACGCTCGAAATCTACGGCAAGAAGCTGTCGCGCGACGGCGTCGTCACCGAGGGCGAGGTCGAGAAGATGCGCGCCGACTGGCGCGCGCGGCTCGACGCCGAACTGGAGGCGAGCCAGGGCTACAAGGCCAACAACGCCGACTGGCTCGACGGCCGCTGGGCCGACATCAAGGCGGCGCGCGACTACGACGATCCGCGGCGCGGCAACACCGGCGTCGCGATCGAGACGCTCAAGGAGATCGGCGAGAAGATCACCGCGGTGCCGAAGGGCTTCCACGTCCACCGCACCATCCAGCGCTTCCTCGACAACCGCGCGCAAGGCGATCGAGAGCGGCGAGGGCATCGATTGGGCGACCGCGCGAGGCGCTGGCGTTCTGCTCGCTGCTGCTCGACGGCCATCCGGTGCGGCTCTCCGGCCAGGACAGCGAGCGCGGCACCTTCTCGCAGCGCCACTCGGTGCTGATCGATCAGGAGAACGAGGACCGCTACATCCCGTTCAATCATCTGGGCGAGAAGCAGGCGCGCTTCGAGGTCATCAATTCGATGCTCTCGGAGGAGGCGGTGCTCGGCTTCGAATACGGCTACTCGCTCGTCCGAGCCCAACGCGCTGACGCTGTGGGAGGCGCAGTTCGGCGATTTCGCCAACGGCGCGCAGGTCGTGTTCGACCAGTTCATCTCCTCGGGCGAGCGCAAGTGGCTGCGCATGTCGGGCCTGGTCTGCCTGCTGCCGCACGGCTACGAAGGGCAGGGGCCGGAGCATTCCTCGGCGCGGCTCGAGCGCTTCCTGCAGATGTGCGCCGAGGACAACATGCAGGTCGCCAACTGCACGACGCCGGCGAACTACTTCCACATCCTGCGCCGGCAGCTCAAGCGCGACATCCGCAAGCCGCTGATCCTGATGACGCCGAAGTCGCTGCTGCGCCACAAGCGCGCGGTGTCGCGGCTCGACGAGATGGGGCCGGAGACGACGCTTCCATCGCCTGCTGTGGGACGACGCGCAGCTGCTGCCCGACGAGAAGATCAAGCTCGTCGCCGACGACAAGATCCGGCGCGTCGTGCTGTGCTCGGGCAAGGTCTATTACGACCTGCTACGAGGAGCGCGAGAAGCGCGGCATCGACGACGTCTATCTGCTGCGCGTCGAGCAGCTCTATCCGGTGCCGCTGAAGGCGCTGGTGCAGGAGCTCGGCCGCTTCAAGACAGGCGCAGTTCGTCTGGTGCCAGGAGGAGCCGCGCAACATGGGCGCGTGGCACTTCCTCGAGCCCTATCTCGAATGGGTGCTCAACCAGATCGGCGCCGAGCAAGCGGCCCGCCTATGCCGGCCGGCCGGCCTCGGCGGCGACCGCGATCGGCCAGATGTCGCAGCACCTCACGCAGCTCAAGGCATTTCTGGAAGAGGCGCTGGGATGATTGCTGATTCGTCATGGCCAGGCTGTCGCGGCCATCCACGTCTTGGCCTTGCTGAACGATTCAAGGCGTGGATGCCCGGCACAAGGCCGGGCATGACGGCGGAGGGATTGAAGTCATGACTGAAATCCGCGTGCCCACGCTCGGCGAATCGGTGACCGAGGCGACCATCGGCAAGTGGTTCAAGAAGCCGGGCGATCCGGTCGCGGTCGACGAGCCGCTGGTCGAGCTCGAGACCGACAAGGTGACGATCGAGGTGCCGGCGCCGGCCGCCGGCGTGCTCGGCGAGATCGCCGCCAAGGACGGCGAGACCGTCGCGGTCGGCGCGCTGCTCGGCCAGATCAAGGACGGCGCCGTCGCCGGCCGCGCCGAGCAAGAGCGTTCCGGCCCCGGCCGGCCGCCCGGACCAGAAGACGTCGACGACGGCGCCGATCAATGCGGCCGCCGAAGAGCCGGCGCCACGCGTGCCGCCGAAGGCCGACGCGAGCCGAAGAGCAAGGCGCTGGCGATGCGCCGCTCGCCCCGTCGGTGCGCAAGCTGGCGGCCGAAAGCGGGATGGACGCCGGCGACCGTGCCCGGCTCCGGCAAGGACGGCCGCGTCACCAAGGGCGACATGATGGCGGCGATCGAGCGCGCGGCGGCTGCGCCGACGCCGGTTGCACAGCCGGCCGCCGCCGTGCAGGTGCGGGCGCCCTCGCCTGCCGACGACGCCGCGCGAGAAGAGCGCGTGAAGATGACGCGGCTGCGGCAGACCATCGCGCGGCGCCTCAAGGACGCGCAGAACACCGCCGCCATGCTCACGACCTTCAACGAGGTCGACATGGGCCACGTGATGGCGCTGCGCAACCAGTACAAGGAGCTGTTCGAGAAGAAGCACGGCGCGAAGCTCGGCTTCATGGGCTTCTTCGTGCGCGCCTGCGTGCAGGCGCTGAAGGAGATTCCCGCCGTCAACGCCGAGATCGACGGCGCCGACATCGTCTACAAGAATTACTACCACATCGGCGTCGCGGTCGGCACCGAGAAGGGCCTGGTGGTGCCGGTGGTGCGCGACTGCGACGTGAAATCGCTCGCCGAGATCGAGAAGGAGATCGCCGAATTCGGCCGCCGCGCCCGCGAGGGCGCGCTCAAGATCGAGGACATGCAGGGCGGCACCTTCACGATCTCCAACGGCGGCGTCTACGGCTCGCTGATGTCGACGCCGATCCTCAATGCGCCGCAGTCGGGCATTCTGGGCATGCACAAGATCCAGGAGCGGCCGATGGTCGTCGCCGGCAAGATCGAGGCGCGGCCGATGATGTATCTCGCGCTGTCCTACGACCATCGCGTCGTCGACGGCCGCGAGGCGGTGACGTTCCTGGTGCGGGTGAAGGAGTGCCTGGAGGATCCGGCGCGACTGGTGCTGGATTTGTGATCAGTCACATTCTTCGTCGTCGGCGCCACCTTCAGCAACCTAACTGAAAGGGCTCAGAACACTTGGCATCAAATGTCATTCATTGATAGAGGGTGACGAAATGGCGCTCATTGCGAGGATCGACGGCGCGAAATTGTACATGTACCACAACGATCATCCGCCACCGCATTTTCATGTTCTTCTTGCGGAGCACCGGGCTGTGTTCGATATAAGGACGCTCAGGCTGACCAGGGGCTGGTTGCCCGTAGCCAAGCGTACGATGATTGTTCAATGGGCGAGGGTTCGGATAGAGAAGCTTTTAGATGCATGGGACGTGACGCAAGCAAATCTTACGCCGGGCGATATCCGATGAAGAAGCTTCCAAGGATCGTGAAGGCCGAGCCCGTGATTCACGGGGTGCTTAAACTTAAATTTACTGACGGATATGAAGGGGTGATCGACCTCAGGCCGATTATTGCCAAGGGGCGAATTTTTGCCTGGCTGCAGAAGCCCAAGAACTTTCAGAAGGTCAAACTCGAAGAATACGGGCATCACGTCTATTGGGTGAACGACAAAGGTCAGGAAATTGACCTCGGCGCGGACTCACTGCGACGCGACGCTGAGAAGCAGGCTGAGCTCCACAAGTTGATAGCGAGTTGAATAAAGTTAGTCATTCATGCTCTACGACCTCGTCGTCATCGGTTCGGGCCCCGGCGGCTATGTCTGCGCCATCCGCGCGGCGCAGCTCGGGCATGAAGGTCGCGGTGGTCGAGAAGGACAAGACCTTCGGCGGCACCTGCCTCAACGTCGGCTGCATTCCCTCGAAGGCGATGCTGCATGCGTCGGAGATGTTCGACGAGGCGGCCCACATGTTCGAGCGCATGGGCATCAAGGTCGGCCAGCCCAAGCTCGACCTCGCGGCGATGATGAAATTCAAGGACGAGGGCGTCGACGGCAACGTCAAAGGCGTCGCGTACCTGTTCAAGAAGAACAAGATCGACACCTTTCAGGGCGTCGGCCGCGTCGCGGCTCCCGGCAAGGTCGAGGTGAAGGGCGACGGCAAGGCCGAGATGCTGGATACGAAGGCGATCGTCATCGCCACCGGCTCCGACGTGGCGCGGCTGCGCGGCATCGACATCGACGAGCAAGCGCATCGTGTCGTCCACCGGCGCGCTGGTGCTCGACAAGGTTCCAGCACGCCTGCTCGTGGTCGGCGCCGGCGTGATCGGGCTCGAGCTCGGCTCGGTGTGGCGCCGGCTCGGCGCGCAGGTGACGGTGGTCGAGTTCCTCGACCGCATCCTGCCCGGGATGGACAACGAAGTCGCCCGGCAATGCCAGCGCATCCTTCGAGAAGCAGGGCATCGCGTTCAAGCTGTCGTCGAAGGTCACGGCGGTCGACACATCGGGCAAGACACTCAAGGCGCAGCGTCGAGCCGGCGGCGGGCGGCGCCACGGAAACGATCGAGGCCGACGTGGTGCTGGTGTCGATCGGGCGCGTGCCGTTCACCGAAGGCCTCGGACTCGAGGGCGTCGGTGTGAAGACCGACAACAAGGGCCGCGTCATCGTCGATGGCCACTATGCCACCAACGTGCCCGGCATCTATGCCATCGGCGACGTGATCGCGGGCCCCATGCTCGCGCACAAGGCCGAGGATGAGGGCG
This sequence comes from uncultured Alphaproteobacteria bacterium, assembly GCA_963755305.1. Classification (GTDB taxonomy): domain Bacteria; phylum Pseudomonadota; class Alphaproteobacteria; order Rhizobiales; family Xanthobacteraceae; genus VAZQ01. The sequence continues at coordinate 334,094 of CAVWJL010000006.1, forward strand.
TCGCGGTCGCCGAGATCATCGCCGGGCAGGCCGGGCACGTGAACTACGACGTGATCCCGAACGTGGTCTACACTTTCCCGGAGATCGCCTCGGTCGGAAAGTCCGAGGAGGAGCTCAAGGCCGCCGGCATCGCCTATAGCGCCGGAAAGTTCCCGTTCACCGCCAACGGCCGCGCCAAGGTCAACCATCAGACCGACGGCTTCGTGAAGATCCTGGCCGACGCCAAGACCGACCGCGTGCTCGGCGTGCACATCGTCGGGGCCGATGCCGGCAACATGATCGCGGAGGCGGCTGTGGCCATGGAGTTCGGCGCGTCGTCCGAGGACATCGCCCGCACCTGCCACGCCCATCCGACGCTGTCCGAGGCGGTGAAGGAGGCGGCGCTGGCGGTCGCCAAGCGGTCGCTCAGCATGTAGAAATCGCGGCTGGTTCTCGATTAGCCTCATGCTGAGGGGCGTTGCAAAGCAACGCGTCTCGAAGCATGAGGCCGCCGCTCATCCTTCGAGACGGGCGCTTCCGCCGTCCTCGGAATGAGGGCGGAACCGAGTGGCACAAATCGGACGAGGGCAAATGGGCAAGGGTCACCAGGACAAGATCGCCGTCATCTCGGGTGCGGCGAACGGCATCGGTCAGGCGTTCGCGCAACGGCTCGCGCAGGACGGCGCGCATGTCGTCGTCGCCGACATCGCGTCCGGTGGCGACACGGTGAAGATGGTCGAGCAGGCCGGCCGGCAGGCGCTCGCCTGCCAATGCGACGTGTCGTCGGAGGACTCGGTCAAGGTGCTCGCCGCCGACGTGGCGAAGCGCTTCGGCCGCTGCGACATCCTGGTCAACTGCGCCGGCATCTTTCCCAATCTGGCGTTCGACCGGATGACCTTCGCCGACTGGCGGCGGGTGCAGGCGATCAATCTCGACAGCGTGTTTCTCATGTGTTCGGCCTTTGCGCCCGGCATGCGGCAGCGCCAGTGGGGACGCATCGTCAACATGGCGTCGAGTACGCTCGGCTCGGTGGTGACGGGCTTCGCGCACTACATGGCGAGCAAGGCCGGCATCGTCGGCATCACGCGCGCGCTCGCGAGCGAGCTAGGGCCGCACGGCATCACGGTCAACGCGATCTCGCCGGGGCTGACCCGTTCGCCCGGCACGCTGGTGCGGGCGCCGCGCCCCGGCATGGCGAGCATGGAGGATGAATACGCCCACGCCGCCTCCATGCAGGCGATCAGGCGGCCGGAGGTGCCGGCCGACCTCGTCGGCACGGTCTCGTTCCTGACCAGCGACGATGCCGCCTTCATCACCGGGCAGACGCTCAACGTGGACGGCGGCCGCAACCGCAGCTGAGGAACCGTGATGCGCCGGCTGCTTCGTCCGTTCCTCGTCCTGCTGGCGCTGATCTTCCTGCTCGAAGCGTGGCTGTGGGAGCACTTGGCGCCGGTCGTGGCGTGGATCGTCGCGCGCCTGCCGTTGCGCGCGATCAAGGCGCGCATCGCCGTCTGGATCGAGGCGTTGCCGCCCACTGCCACGCTCTTTGTGTTCGCCGTCCCGATATTGCTGCTGCTGCCGCTCAAGTTTCTCGGGCTCTGGATGCTGGCGCACGGGCTCTGGCTCGGCGCGATCGCCGTGCTCGCGTTCGCCAAGGTAGTGAGCCTCGGCGTCACCGCCTTCATCTTCGATCTCACCCGGCCGAAGCTGCTGCAGCTCGCATGGTTCCGTTGGCTCTATGAGCACGTGCTGGTGTGGCTCGCCTGGGCGCACGGCCTCGTCGATCCGATCAAGCGGCGCATGAAGCGGTGGCTGCGCATGTTCTCGCCGCGGCGCGCCTCGCGCACGTTGCGGCTGCTGGCGCGCATCCGCCGGCGCATGCAGGCGGAGCGTTCTCCCGCGTGACAATCGCTAGATCAGGTGGAGGTGGTGGAGGTAGTCGGGGTTGAAATAGCCCAGCGCCATGAACGCTATTCCGATTCCGCCGAGTCCCATGGCGACCCACACCAGCACGAATATGCCGGTGATGACCGCCGCCGAGGCGAGCACGATGCCGATCTGATAGGCGGCGGACGCGAACTCGTAGTGATGGTATCGCGCCATGGCGAGGTAGCGTCTGTTCTCGGCTTCCTTGGCGCGCGCCGCGAGCTCGGACGAGCCCTCCCGCGTCGACGGCTCGGAGCGGTAGCGCGCGCCCTCCGACTTCCAGTCCGCGATCTGCTTGTCCATCGCTGCCTTGACGACCGGGTCGGTGGTGCCCAGTGCGTTGATCGTCACCTCCTTGGCGACGGTTTCGACCAGGGTCCGGCGGATGGTCTTGGCCTGGAAGAACGCCCACAGGTTTGCCGCCTCGACGTTGGCGCTGATCCCTTCGGTCTGCGCGCTCTTGCCGAGCATTTCGGAAATCGCCAGCAACAGCGCCATCACCGAGATCACGAGCGCAATCTTCCTGTTGGTGTTGTCGACCAACCCTTTGCGTCCGCCGCCGCTGTCGTGCCCGTGCTCCTCATGCTTGATCTGGTGTTCGACCTCGTGCTGAACCGCGTGCACGCCATGGCTCATGTCGCCCTCCGTGGGTTGCGCGGGCGGACGATGTCCCGAAGAGCCGGCGGCTCGCAAGGGGGGTGTGGAGCGATTGCGGCGCGCCGCTCAGGCGCGCGGATGCGCGCTGCGATAGACTTCAAGCAGCCGCTCGGTATCGACCGCGGTATAGATCTGCGTGGTCGAGAGCGAGGCGTGACCGAGCAGTTCCTGGATGGCCCGCAGATCGCCGCCGCGCGCCAGGAGGTGCGTTGCGAAGGAATGGCGCAGCGCATGCGGGGTCGCCGTCTCGGGCAAGCCGAGCGCGCCGCGCAGCCGCGCCATGGCGAGCTGGATCACCCGCGCCGACAGCGGGCCGCCGCGCGCGCCGACGAACAGCGGACCGTCCGGGGCAAGGTCGTAGGGGCATAGCGCGACGTATTCCGCCACCAGCTTGGAGACCGCGGCGAGCACCGGCACCATCCGCTTCTTGTTGCCCTTGCCGGTCACGGTGATGACGTCGCCCTTGCCGGGCGCAGGAAATTCCTTGGGCCGCAAGGCGAGCGCCTCCGAGATGCGCAGTCCCGCGCCGTAGAGCAAGGCGAGCACCGCGGCGTCGCGCGCGAGAATCCAGGGCGCGCGTTCTTCGCCGGCGCGCAGATCGGTCTCGGCGATGCGCCTGGCGGCGGCAATGGCGATCGGCTTGGGAAGGGTCTTTGCCACTTTCGGGGCGCGCACGGCGCCGAGCGCACCGACCTTGCCTTTGCCGGTCTTCTCCAGAAAGCGGGCGAAGGAGCGCGCGCCCGCCAGCGAGCGCATGAGCGAGCGGCCGGCGATGCCGTCGGCGCGTCGCGATGCCATGAAGGCACGGATGTCGGCCGGCGCCAGTCCGCGCAACGATGCAAGCGTCACGCGGCGGCCGAGATGCTCGTACAGGAAAGCCAGGAACTGGCGTACGTCGCGGCCATAGGCCTCGACCGTCTTGGGCGACATCCGCCGCTCCGCCGCGAGATGGTCGAGCCAGCGGACGACTTCGCCGGCGACATCGGGCGCCGCGAACGGCATTTGCGGCTGGTTCGTTGCCTTGGTCACCGGTTCACCCGCGGGGCGTGCAGCCCAGGGCCCTGAGTCGCCCGCGCCAGCGTATCATCTCACCGCCTGGTTATCCTTCGGTAACCGGCGCACGCTCAGGGGATCAATGCCGGCCGCGCCCCTTCCGGTAAGGGCGCCTGCGTGGTGTTCATGATGATCGCAAGCGAGCTGTATTGGCCGACGATGCTGAGAAGATCGATCACGCCCGCCTCGCCGAAGGCGGCGACGGCGCGGGCATAGGTTGCATCGCTCACGCGCTTGAACGCCAGGATTTCGGTCGCCAGGTCGTAGGCCGCCTCCTCGTCGCCGGACATGCCTGTGGGGCGCTTGCGCAACGCGATGGCGTCGGCGGTCTCGCGCCGCAGGCCCGCCTTCAGCGCCGCCGGGTAGTGCGAGTTCCATACATATTGCTGGGTCCATTCGCGCGCCGCGATCAGAATCATCATCTCCTTGAGCGGTTCGGCAAGTGGGCTCCTGAATCGCAGGTAGTCGTTCATGAGCCGCACGGCCCGCATGATCGGCGGGCTGCGAACAAGCACCACCCACGGCCCGCGGATCGCGTAGCCGCGGCCCTTGCGTGAATTCCTCGATCGCCTGTTTCTGGTCGCCGGTGAGCCGGTCCGCCGCAATGCGCGGCATCCGGTCCGGCGTCAGGGCCGGCGCCGCGGCGCTCGCCTGCGCGGATTCGGGCATGGTGGGGCTCCGATGTTTTTTCGACCGATCCAGCTTAGGCTATCGCGAGACTGGTTTCGAGCGAACCGACGCACCACATGCGCCCAATGCCATCGACCGCACCGCGTCCGCGCACGGCGTTTGTCGACGTGCTCGTCCCGTTCGCGCTCGACCAAGCCTATTCCTACCGGGTGCCGGCCGGTCTCGACCTCAGGCCGGGCGATCTGGTTTCGGTCCCGCTCGGACCGCGCGATGCCACCGGCGTGGTGTGGGCGGACAACGTCGAGGTCCGGCCCGGCATGCACAATCGCCTCAAGGACGTGGCCGAGAAGCTCGACGTTCCGCCGCTCAAGGCCGAGTTGCGCAAGTTCATCGACTGGGTTTCGACCTACACGCTGGCGTCCCGCGGCATGGTGCTGCGCATGGCGCTGCGCATGGGCGAGCATCTCGGTCCGGCTCGCGAGCGTGTCGGCGTGCGGCTCGCCGGTCCGGCGCCCAAGCGCATGACCGCGGCGCGCAGTCGCGTGCTCGCGCTGCTGGCCGACGGGCTCGCGCGCGGCAAGGGCGAGGTCGCCGAGGAGGCGGGCGTTTCGCCCGGCGTCATCGACGGGCTGATCGACGAGGGCACGCTCGCGACGGAGGTGCTGCCGCCCGAGCCGGTGGCACGCGCGCCCGATCCGGATTTTTCACTGCCCGATTTCTCGCCCGCGCAGCGCGCGGCTGCCGACGAGCTGCGCGCGCGCGTCGCCAAGGGCGGCTACGCCGTCACGCTGATCGACGGCGTGACCGGCTCGGGCAAGACGGAAGTCTATTTCGAGGCGGTGGCCGAGACGCTGCGGCGCGGGCGGCAGGCGCTGGTGTTGATGCCGGAGATCGCGCTCACCACCCAGTTCCTCGACCGCTTCGCGCAGCGTTTCGGCACCCGGCCGGCCGAGTGGCATTCGCAGCTCACCCCGCGCAAGCGCGCGCGCACCTGGAGCGCAGTCGCCGCCGGGGACGTGCAGGTGATCGTCGGCGCGCGCTCGGCGCTGTTTTTGCCCTATGCCGATCTCGGCCTGATCGTGGTCGATGAGGAGCACGACCCCGCCTACAAGCAGGAGGACGGCGTGCGCTACCATGCCCGCGACATGGCGGTGGTGCGCGCGCATGGCGCCGGCATTCCGATCGTGCTGGTCTCGGCCACGCCTTCGGTGGAGAGCGAGGTCAACGCCCGGCGCGGCCGCTACGCGCACCTGCACCTGCCCGAGCGGTTCGGCGGCCAGCATCTGCCTGTCATCGAGGCCATCGACCTGCGCACCGAGGGTCCACCGCGCGGGCGCTTCATCGCGCCGCGGCTTGTCCAGGCGGTCGAGACCGCGCTCGCTCGCGGCGAGCAGGCGCTGCTGTTTCTCAATCGCCGCGGCTTCGCGCCGCTCACGCTCTGCCGGCAGTGCGGCTACCGCCTGGCCTGTCCGAACTGCGATGCCTGGCTGGTCGATCACCGCTTCAGGCGGCGGCTCGTGTGTCACCATTGCGGCTTCGCGATGCCGCCGCCGGCGGTGTGCCCGCAATGCCAGGCGGCCAATTCGTTCGTCGCGGTCGGGCCCGGAGTCGAGCGCCTTGCGCAGGAGGCTGCCGAGCTGTTCCCCGACCGCCGCATCCTCGTGCTCTCGAGCGATCTCGTCGAATCGGTGGAGCGGCTGCGCGAAGAGCTCGACGACGTGGCGCAAGGCCGCTTCGACATCATCATCGGCACGCAGCTTGTGGCCAAGGGCCACCATTTCCCCAAGCTCAACCTGGTCGGCATCATCGACGCCGACCTCGGCTTGGCGAACGGCGATCCGCGCGCGGCCGAGCGCACGTTCCAGCTGCTGCATCAGGTGGTCGGCCGCGCCGGGCGCGAGGAAGGGCGCGGCGTGGGATTCCTGCAGACCCATCAGCCCGAGCATCCGGTGATGCGGGCACTGATCGCGGCGGATCGCGACGCGTTCTACGCAAGCGAAATCGAGCTGCGGGAGAAGACGCACTATCCGCCGTTCGGACGGCTCGCGAGCCTGCTGGTCTCGGCGGGAGAGCGTCCGGCGGCCGAGGGCTATGCGCGCCGGCTCGCCGCGGCGGCGCCGCACGTGGAGGAGGTACGCGTGCTGGGCCCGGCCGAAGCCCCGCTCGCCGTGGTGCGCGGGCGGCACCGCTTCAGGCTGCTGGTGAAGTCGCCGCGCGCGTTCGATCTGTCCGCGTATCTGCGCCAGTGGATTGCAGCCGCACCCAAGCGTAAGGGCAGCGTCAAGTTGGAGGTCGACGTCGACCCGCAGAGTTTCCTGTAGGCCGCACCGCCGCGGAGCAAGGGCCGAAGCGGCGCGGATGATGGGACGCTAGCGGCGCATGCAGAGCCCGGTCACGCCGTTCGCCGTGCATTTTGCGCTGCGGCCCTGGCTCACGGTAGGTGCGCCGCCTTCGCTGCAAAGTGCTGATACCAGGACCTCGCCGTCGTTGCAGGCGAGCGTATCGCCGGTTTGCTGGACCAGGCGGATGTTGACGGCGCCTGGAGAGCCGGCCGGTCCGGTTTGTCCGAGCGGTCCAGCCGGACCGGCCGGTCCTGCGGGACCGGTCTCGCCGCGGTCTCCCTTGGGGCCTTGCGGCCCGGCCGGTCCCTGGGCTCCGGCGATGCCTTGAGGCCCGGCGGGCCCCTGCGCTCCGGCCGGACCTTTCTCGCCGGCCGGACCCGCTTGGCCGCTCGCACCGGCCGGTCCGGTCGGTCCCTGCGGCCCTTCGAAGCAACCGGTCAGCAGTAGGAGCGACGCAAAGACGACGAGCAGTCTGGCCTTTTCCATGGCATGTGCCTCCCGCGTGAATTTGTTCAAGCTTGCCGCCCGCCGGTCGGAGTCGTCAAGACAAGCATGCGCGCATGCGACGACGCGGCTCAGGCACAATTGGAGTTCCGGCCCGGAGCGCCGGCATTTGCAGCGCGCGCTATCGGGCGCCGGATTCGATGGATGCAGCGTCGGCGCGGCGCGCCGGCTGCATCAACACGCAGGCAGCTGCCGCGAAGATCAGCGCGAATCCGATCATGTCGGCGATGGTCGGCCGCTCGGCGAGCAGCAGCATCGAGCTGCTCACGCCGACCACCGGGGTCATCAGCGAACCGAGCGAAGCGGTGGCGGTCGGCAGGCGTTCGATGATGGCAAACCACAGGATATACGCGAAGCCGGTTCCGATCAGCCCGTTGTAGAGCACGGCGAGCACGGCCTGCAGCGACACCGGCGCGAAGGTCGGCATGCCCTGGAACAGCGGGAAGCACGCGATCATGACCACGGCGCCGAGCGCGATCTGCCAGGCCGTGATGGTGAGAAGATCGCCCGGAATGCGCGCCCACTTCATGTAGACCGTGCCGGCGGCCCAGCACAGCGCGCAGCCGAGCGCCAGCAGCAGCCCGGTGGCCGAATGCGCGGCCGCCACCGGGTAAACCAACGTGACCAGCCCGCCGACGCACAGCGTCAACCCGATCGTCACGCGCGCGCTCAGGCGCTCGCCCAGCATCAGCCAGGCCATCAGGCTGGCCCAGACCGGCATCGAGTAGTTGACGATCACGACGCGCGTGGTGGCGGCGGAGAGCTGGGCAAACGAGCTGAACAGCGCAAAGCCGATGACGTTGAACAGCGACGCGACGGCGACATGCAGCCATGGCAGGCCGCGCGGAATGGAGGGGCTGCGGCCTTGCAGCCATATCAATGCGAACAAGGACAGTGCGCTGAGCGAGAATCCGAGCACCCGAAGCGTAAACACCCCGACTTCGTCGAGCGCGATCTTCATGATCGGCCAGCTCAGCCCCCAGACCAGCGCCAGGAGGACGAGCAGGAGCCTGGCCTTGGTCGCTTCGTCCATTCCGTGCTGCGCGGCCATGACGTCGGTTTCTCGGGCTTTCGCCGGTGCAGGAAGCCCCCGGGCGGGGTGCCTGTTGTAACGAATGGTCGCGGGCCTGCATCGACAAAATGCGGATGCCTGTCATGCGCCGCGGCGGGCGGGATCAGCCGGCTGCGCCGGGCGGTGCAGGCTGAGCGCAATGCCGAGCACGGTGAGCGTCACCGCGCACAGACCGAGCGGCAGGAAGGCGGTCCACGGCCGCCCGGTCAGGTCCCAGAGCGCCCCGCAGACGACCGGGATGACCACCGCCAGGCTGTAGCTCACGGTGAACATTCCGGCCGACAGCCGGTGCACGTCGTCGGGCGCGCTGAGCACCGGCGGTAGCGCGAACGTGACCACGAAGGTGACCGCCAGCGAAAATCCAAGGATGACCGCCGCGACGATGATCCAGACGCCGCTGCCGAGCGCGACGCCGAGCACCCCCACGAGCGTGGCAGACCCGAACACGAAATAGGGCCAGACCCGTCGCTGCAGCTTGTCGGCGGTGGCGAGCAGCACGAAGGATGCGACGAGCTGCGAGACGTTCATCCATCCGAGCGTCGCGGCGGTCATGTCGGAGCGCCCGATGCTTGCGAGATAGTCCGGCAGGAACGCGTTGGCGCCGTAATAGAGCGCGTTGTTGCTGCCGAAGGTGAGGCCGAGCAGCCAGATCAGCGGGTTCTTCCAGTCCGGCCACCAGCGCCGAAGGACCGCATCGCCGCCGCTCCCGGGCCGGTCACCGCGCGGGGCGAGCGTCATGACGAGCGCGGCCGCCACAAACACCGGTATCGCCCACACGACGAAATCGAACCGCCAGCTCTGTCCGATCAGCGGCAGCACCACCGGGATGGTGAGCGCCGGCGCTGCCGCGACCGCGACCAGCATCCCGTTGCTCACGACCGCGGTGCCGATGCCGACATGGCGCGGGAGCCATTCGCGCACCAGCGTGGGCAGGGCCGGCTGCATGACGGCGATGCCGAAGCCCATCAGCAAGGTCGCCAAGTAGAGCAGCCATATGTTGGGCGCCGCGCCGCGGGCCGCGGCCGCAAGCCCGGTGAGCAGGAGCCCGACGGTCAGCGTGCGCGCCGCGCCGAAGCGCGCGATCAGCAGCGAGCCCGGTACCGCTGCGATCGCCCAGGTGATAAGCGGAATTCCGATCAGGAGCCCGACCTGCGTCTCGCTCATGTGCAGGTCGTCGTGGATCAGGCGGATCACCGGCGGCACCGCCAAAACGGTGACCCGCATCGCAAAGCCCGAGAGCCAGAGCAGGCACAGGAATTTCAGGAGACCGCCGGCGGGGAAGCCGGCGTCTGCGCTTGCGGTGCTTTGCATCGGGACCCGGCAGGTTCGGTGCAGTCGTAGTTCTGAGCGATACGGCTTACGTTGCTAGGCTAGGCTCCCTGGCATCGGATACGTCGAAGGGCGTGTCTCACGGCGCCTTCGGCCCCACCGACAGATACCAGTCGCAAATCTGCTCGCCGGTCCAGAACAGGACATCGGGCTTCTTGCGGATCACCTCGAAAATTTTGCGGAAATATTTCAGCCGGTGCGGCGCGCCCATGATGTAGGGGTGCAGCACGATCGCCATCACGCGCGCCGAATCCGCCGCATCGGCGTAGATCTGCTCGAACTGATCGAGGGCGCGTTCGGCATATTCCGACGCCTTGTGATGCTGGATCAGCATCATGGCGACGTCGTTGCATTCCTGCGTATAGGGGACGTTCAGGATCGGCTTGCCGCGCGTCTTCAGCCACACCGGCTGGTCGTCGAGCACCCAGTCGGCGACATAGTCGTAGCCTTCCTCCTTGAGCAGATCGGGCGTCTCCCAGCTCTCGGTCAGGCCGGGGCCGAGCCAGCCGCGCGGCGGCTTGCCGGTCGCCTTGACGACGGCCTCGCGCATGGCGCGGATGTCCGCGCGTTCGTCGGGCACCTTTTGCATATTGCGCTGCGTGAACCCGTGGCCGATGAATTCCCACTTGCGCTCGATTGCGGCGCGCACGATCGCCGGAAACGCCTCGATGGCGCAGCCGTTGATGGCGAGCGTGCCGGGGATCGCGAACTCGTCGAACACCTTGAGGATGCGCCAGAACCCCACGCGGTTGCCGTATTCGTGCCAGCACCAGTTGGGGATGTCGGGCGAGGGCGCGCCGCCCGCCGGCGGCGTGATCACGGTGCGCGGCATTGTCTGGGTCGGGTCCCATTCCTCGACATTGACGATCACCCAGATCGCCATGCGGGCGTTGCCCGGCAACTTGAGCGGCGTACGCTCGGCGATGGCCGAATAGCTGATGCGGTCGGTCGGCAGCATGCGCGCTCCGGCCGGTTTGTCCTTCTGGGCGGCGTCGGTCATCGGCAGGTCTCGCTCCGTCGTCCGATTGTGATTGGGTCGGGCCGGATTATGCACGGCGCCAAGTGTACGACAAATCCAGACCTGCCGGATTCAGGTCACGAGCTTGAGCCCGACAATGCCCGCGAGGATCAGTGCGATCGACGCGAGCCGCAGCACGGTCGCGGGCTCGTTGAACAGATAGATGCCCAGCATCGCGGTGCCGACCGCGCCGATCCCGGTCCACACTGCATAGCCGGTGCCGACCGGCAGTGTCTTGAGCGCGAGCCCGAGGAGGGCCACGCTGATGATCATGCTGGCGATCGTCCAGAGCGACGGCCACAGCCGTGTGAAGCCCTTGGTATACTTGAGCCCGATCGCCCAGCCGATCTCGAACAGTCCCGCGATCGTGAGATAGACCCATGCCATGACGGACCTCCGTGGCCGGTTAAGTCCGCGGCATCCTACTGCGCATTTGGCCTGGCGCGCGGAGCCTGCGGGCGGCTTGCCGGCGCGAGGATCACGCAGGACGCGGCCGCAAGAATGAGCGTGAATCCGATCAGGTCGTTCACGGTGGGGCGTTCGCCAAGCATCACCGCGGACGCGGCGACGCCGACGACCGGAACGCTGAGCGCGCCGAGCGAGGCGGTGGTGGCCGGCAGCCGCCGCACGATGTCGAACCAGAGCAGGTAGGCCAATCCCGAGCCGACCAGACCGGAGAAGATCAGCGCCAGGATGGAAGGCAGGTGGGCCTGCGACAGGTGCAGCGATCCTTCGAAGATCGGCAGTCCCGCGCTGATGACCACGAAGGCGATGAGAACCTGCCAGGCCGCGATGGCGAGCGGATCGGCGTCGATCCGGGCCCATTTCAGATAGACCGTGCCGGCCGCCCAGGTCACGGCGGCCCCGAGCGCGAGCAGCAATCCGGCCGGTACCCCGGCCCCTGCCAGAGGATAGACCAGCACGGCGATCCCGCCGACACAGAGGGCGAGTGCAATCGCGCGCGTCAGGTTGAGCCGCTCGCCGAGCACGGGGCGCGCCAGCGCCGCCGCCCAGATCGGCATGGTGTAGGCCAGGATCGCGACCCGGGAGGTCGTGGCGGCAATCTGCGCGAATGCCGTGAACAGGGAGAACGCCGTGACGTTCAGCAGCCCGGCCGCCAGGACATGCGCGCGCGCGACCCCGGCCGGGATGGCGAGGCTGCGCCCTTTGACCAGCGCGAACGTGAACAGCGTCAGGGCGCCGATCGACAGGGTCCCCACCCGCATGCTGAAGGGCGGAATGTCGTTGAGCGCGATCTTCATGGTCGGCCAGGTCACGCCCCAGGCGAGGCTCAGCGCCACCAGCAGGAGCCGGGCGGTGGCGTCCGTCGTGTCGTGCGGCGCGGATGGGGGCACGGCGATACCTTCCGGCGAGCCAGGGAGCGGCGGTGAGAGGGTAGCGGCCACGACGAGCCGGCGCGGGCGGCGAGCCGGTCTGGCGGGCCTGGGTGTATCATCATATTAGCGGCCCGTAGCGGTGACCGTCACGCTGCGTCAGCCAGCCGGCCTGCGCCGATTTGCGCGCGTGTCCTGTAACCGCATCATGTTGCACCGCCGTTCCCGGTGTGTTAGCAAGCGCGCGATTTTCGCGGGGACCTACAGGGCGCGCCTGCGCCTCCCCGAAAACTCGAAGTCCCATTTGCATTTCAAGGGGTTAGGCAGTCTCTTCCGCGACGGTGCCGAGCCTGCGGAAATGCCCAGACGAGCACCACGTGGCAGGCGAGCAGAGCATCGTATCGGGGATGGCCGGGCGCTACGCCACGGCTCTGTTTGAGCTTGCGCTCGAGCAGAACGTCCTCGACACGGTCAAGGCCGATTTCGAGCGGTTCGAAGCGCTGCTGGCCGAAAGTCCCGACCTTTCCCGGCTGGTGCGCAGCCCGGTGTTCACCGCCGAGGAGCAGGTCAAGGCGCTCTCCGCCGTTCTCGCCAAGGCCGGCATATCGGGACTCGCGGCAAAATTTCTGGTCGTCGTCACGTCCAATCGCCGGCTGTTCGCCGTGCGGGCGATCATCCGGGACTTCCGCAAGCTCGTCGCCCATCACAAGGGCGAGGTGACCGCCGAGGTGACGGTGGCCGAGCAGCCGAGCGAGGTGCATCTCGCCGCGATCAGGGACACGCTCAAGGCGGTGACCAAGAAGGATGTGCAGGTCGACGTCAAGGTCGATCCGGCGATCATCGGCGGGCTGGTGGTCAAGCTCGGCTCCCGCATGGTCGACACGTCGCTTCGCACCAAGCTCAATGCGCTCAAGCACGCGATGAAAGAGGTTTCTTGATGGACATCCGCGCGGCCGAAATCTCGGCAATCCTGAAAGAGCAGATCAAGAACTTCGGCCAGGAAGCCGAGGTCTCCGAAGTCGGCCAAGTGCTCTCCGTCGGCGACGGCATCGCCCGCGTCTTCGGCCTCGACAACGTGCAGGCCGGCGAGATGGTCGAGTTCGAGAACGGCGTGCGCGGCATGGCGCTCAACCTCGAGACCGACAACGTCGGCATCGTGATCTTCGGCAACGACCGCGAGATCAAGGAAGGCCAGACCGTCAAGCGTACGCGCGCGATCGTGGACGTACCGGTCGGCAAGGGCCTGCTCGGCCGCGTGGTCGACGCGCTCGGCAATCCGCTCGACGGTAAAGGTCCGATCCAGGCGACCGAGCGCAAGCGGGTCGACGTGAAGGCGCCCGGGATCATCCCGCGCAAGTCGGTGCACGAGCCGATGGCGACGGGGCTCAAGGCGATCGATGCACTGATCCCGATCGGCCGCGGCCAGCGCGAGCTGATCATCGGCGACCGGCAGACCGGCAAGACCGCGATCGCGCTCGACACCATCCTCAACCAGAAGCCGCTCAATGCGTCGGGCGACGAGAAGATCAAGCTCTATTGCGTGTACGTGGCGATCGGGCAGAAGCGCTCGACCGTGGTGCAGTTCGTGAAGGTGCTGGAGGAGCAGGGTGCGCTCGACTATTCGATCATTGTCGCGGCCACCGCCTCCGACCCCGCGCCCATGCAGTACCTGGCGCCGTTCTCCGGTTGCACCATGGGCGAATATTTCCGCGACAACGGCATGCACGCGGTGATCATCTACGACGATCTGTCGAAGCAGGCCGTCAGCTACCGCCAGATGTCGCTGCTGCTGCGCCGTCCGCCCGGCCGCGAGGCCTATCCGGGCGACGTGTTCTATCTGCACTCGCGCCTGCTCGAGCGCGCCGCCAAGATGAACGACCACAACGGCGCGGGGTCGCTCACGGCGCTGCCGGTGATCGAGACGCAGGCGAACGACGTGTCGGCCTACATCCCGACCAACGTGATCTCGATCACCGACGGCCAGATCTTCCTGGAGACCGACCTGTTCTATCAGGGCATCCGCCCGGCGGTGAACGTCGGCCTCTCGGTGTCTCGCGTCGGCTCCGCCGCGCAGACCAAGGCGATGAAGAAGGTCGCCGGCAAGATCAAGGGCGAGCTGGCGCAATACCGTGAAATGGCGGCCTTCGCGCAGTTCGGCTCCGACCTCGACGCCACCACCCAGCGCCTGCTCAACCGCGGTTCGCGGCTGACCGAGCTCCTCAAGCAGCCGCAGTTCTCCCCGCTCAAGATGGAAGAGCAGGTCGTCGTCATCTATGCCGGCGTCAACGGCTATCTGGATCCGATCCCGGTCGCGCGGGTGCGCGCGTTCGAGGACGGGCTGCTCGGAACGGTGCGGAATCAGCACCCGGCCATCCTCGACGCGATCCGCGACACGCGCGATCTCGACGATGCGACCGCCGGCAAGCTCAGGGCGGCGGTCGACAGTTACGCCAAGACGTTCGCTTAGCCGTCATGGCCGGCACAAGTCCGGGCATGACGAAAAGAAAGTCGGCGACTTAAGACGGTCGCAAGGAAAAGAATGGCCAGCCTCAAAGACATGCGCGTGCGCATCGCCGCCACCAAGGCGACGCAGAAGATTACCAAGGCCATGCAGATGGTGGCGGCGAGCAAGCTGCGCCGCGCACAGGCGGCCGCCGAAGCCGCGCGTCCCTATGCCGAGCGCATGGAGAAGGTTCTGGGCAACATCGCCGCTTCCGTCGCCGGGCTCGAACTCGGCGCCGGCCTTGCTGCGGGGCACCGGCGCCGATCGCGTCCAGCTGCTCGTCGTCTGCACCGCCGAGCGCGGCCTGTGCGGCCCGTTCAACTCCGCGATCGTGCGGTTTGCGCGCGAGCGTGCCAACGCGCTGATGGCCGAAGGCAAGGAGGTCAAGTTCTTCTGCGTCGGCCGCAAGGGCTACGAGCAGCTGCGCCGCAATTACGAGCGGCAGATCATCGAGCATGTCGAGCTGCGCGGCGTGCGCACGCTCGGCCTCGAGCATGCCGAGGACATCGGCAAGAAGATCGTGCGGCTCTACGAGGAGGGCGCGTTCGACGTCTGCAAGCTGTTCTTCTCGCGCTTCAAGTCGGTGATCGCGCAGATCCCGACCATGCAACAGCTCATTCCGCCGGTATTCGAGGCCAAGGCCGGGGACGATATGGGCGGCGCGGTCTACGAGTACGAGCCGGAGGAGGAGGAAATCCTCGCCGAGCTGCTGCCGCGCAACATCGCCGTGCAGGTGCTGCGCGCGCTGCTGGAGAACGCGGCGTCGTTCTACGGCGCCCAGATGAGCGCGATGGACAACGCCACCCGCAACGCCGGCGAGATGATCAAGAAGCAGACGCTCACCTACAACCGCACGCGCCAGGCGATGATCACCAAGGAACTGATCGAGATCATTTCCGGCGCCGAGGCGCTGTAACGGGCGCGCCGCCTACCCATATGCTTGATAGGTAACAGGGACGATCCATGGCCAATTCAGTCGGACGCATCACCCAGGTCATCGGCGCCGTCGTCGACGTGCAGTTCGACGGCGCCCTGCCGGCGATCCTCAATGCGCTGGAGACCAGGAACCAGGGCAACCGCCTGGTGCTCGAAGTGGCCCAGCATCTCGGCGAATCGACCGTCCGCACCGTCGCGATGGACACCAGCGAGGGGCTGGTGCGCGGCCAGGAGGTCACCGACACCGGGCGTCCGATCGCGGTTCCGGTCGGCGACGGCACGCTCGGCCGCATCATCAACGTGGTCGGCGACCCGGTCGACGAGGCCGGACCGGTGCCGCACAAGGAGACGCGGCCGATCCATGCCGACGCGCCGCTCTACACCGAGCAGTCGACCGAATCGGAAATCCTCATCACCGGCATCAAGGTCGTCGATCTGCTCGCGCCTTATTCCAAAGGCGGAAAAATCGGGCTGTTCGGCGGCGCCGGCGTCGGCAAGACCGTCATCATCATGGAACTGATCAACAACGTCGCCAAGGCGCACGGCGGCTATTCGGTGTTCGCCGGCGTGGGCGAGCGCACGCGCGAAGGCAACGACCTCTACCACGAGATGATCGAGTCGGGGGTCAACAAGGACCCGAAGAAGAACAACGGCTCCGCCGCCGGTTCGAAATGCGCGCTGGTGTACGGGCAGATGAACGAGCCGCCCGGCGCGCGCGCGCGTGTGGGCCTCTCCGGCCTCACGGTCGCGGAATATTTTCGCGACCAGGGCCAGGACGTGCTGTTCTTCGTCGACAACATCTTCCGCTTCACGCAGGCCGGCTCGGAGGTTTCAGCGCTGCTCGGACGCATCCCGTCGGCGGTCGGCTACCAGCCGACGCTCGCGACCGACATGGGCGCGCTGCAGGAACGCATCACCACCACCACCAAGGGCTCGGTCACCTCGGTGCAGGCGATCTACGTGCCGGCCGACGATCTCACCGACCCGGCGCCCGCCACCTCGTTCGCGCATCTCGATGCCACCACCGTGCTGTCGCGCTCGATCGCCGAGAAGGGCATCTACCCGGCGGTCGACCCGCTCGAATTCGACCTCGCGCATGCTCTCGCCCATGATCGTCGGCGATGAGCATTACGCAGTCGCCCGTCAGGTGCAGCAGATCCTCCAGCGCTACAAGGCGCTGCAGGACATCATCGCCATCCTGGGCATGGACGAGCTGTCGGAGGAGGACAAGATCGCGGTCGCGCGCGCGCGCAAGATCGAGCGCTTCTTGAGCCAGCCGTTCCACGTCGCCGAGGTGTTCACCGGGTCGCCCGGCGTGTTCGTTGACCTCGCCGACACCATCCGCGGCTTCAAGGGCCTGTGCGAGGGCAAATACGATCACCTGCCGGAGGCAGCCTTCTACATGGTCGGCACCATCGAGGCGGCGGTCGAAAAGGGCAAGCGGCTGGCGGCGGAAGCGGCCTAGGAAGCGCCGTCCGTCGTCATCCCCGCCGGCGCGGGGACAGCCGGGGAACGAACAGCCTGTGAGATTGGGATAGCGCGATGGCCAAGCTGCACTTCGATCTCGTCTCGCCCGAGAAGCTGCTGTTTTCGGGCGAAGTCGATCAGGTTGATGTGCCGGGCTCCGAGGGCGATTTCGGAGTCCTGGCCGGCCATGCGCCATTGGTCGCCACGCTGCGGCCGGGCATTCTCACGATGTATCGCGACGGCGGGGACCTGCGCGTCGTCGTCGATGGTGGCTTCGCGGAAGTCGGTCCCTCGGGCCTCACGGTGCTGGCCGACATGGCGGTGCCGGTCGAGGACTTCGACCCTGCCGTGCTTGCCGGCGTGATCAAGGACACCGAGGAAGACGTCGCCGACGCCAAGGACGAGGCGCAGCGCGACGATCTCGCCGACAAGCTCGATAAGCTCAAGGCGCTGCAATCGGTGCTGAGCGGTTCCCAGGCCCATTAGGCCCAACGACGGATGGTCTGCGCGGCGGCCGGTCAGCGCGCCGCGCCCGCCACGCGTTCGGCGCCCATGCGGTTGAGCGCGGCGCGGTCGACCTTGTTGGTCGAGGCGAGCGGCAATTCGGCCACGAACCAGACGAAGCGCGGGTGCGCATAGGCCGGCGCATTGGCGAGCGCGAAGCGCTTGATCTCCTCCTCGCCCGGTGCGCGGCCGGGCTTGAGCACCACGAACGCCACCGGCTTCTGGCCCTTGATCTCGTCGGCGACCGGCACGACGGCGGCCTGCGCGACGTCCGGGTGGCGCTCCAGCATGCGCTCGACATCGGCCGGATAGATGTTCTCGCCGCCCGACACGAACATGTCGTCGGTGCGGCCGAGGAAATAGTGGAACCCGTCGCGGTCGCGACGGAACACGTCGCCGGTGATGTAGAAGCCGTCGGCGGTAAACGGCGGCGTCACGTCCGGACGGTTGTGATAGCCGAGCATCAACGCCGGGCATTTCATTTCCAGCACGCCCTCGTCGGCATCGCGGCTGCCGCCGTCGGCGAGGCGCAGTGCGACCTTGGGATGGGGATAGCCGACCGAGGTCTCGGGTTGCGGCAGCCCGTTGGGATCCGGGCCGAACACCACCGGCCCGGCCTCGGTCGTGCCGTAGGCGTTGGTCACCGACGCATGCGGCAGCGCGCGATGGATCGCCTCCATCAGGCTCGCGCTCACCGGCGCCGAGCCCATGCGGATGAACTCGACGCTCGAGAGATCGGTACGCGCGAGCGCGTCCTGCTCCCGCAGCATCATGGCGATCATCGGCGGTACCGCGGTGAGCCAGGTGCAGCGATGGCGGCCGATCGCCTCGATATAGGCGGGCGCGCTGAACTGCGGCAGCAGCACGATGGTGGCGTGCGCTGCGCAGGCGAGCTTCGAGAGTGCGAGCGCGTTCATGTGGTAGAGCGGCGCGGCGATCAGGTAGCGATGGCGGTCCAGGCCGGGCGCGAGCCGCGTCTCCACCACCCAGATGTGGCTCCGGTGCGAGAGCACGACGCCCTTGGGCGTGCCGGTCGAGCCCGACGTGTAGAGGAACATCGCCGGCTCATCCGCCATGGGCGTAACGGCCTCGAACCGGCCATCGTCAACAAAGCGGTCGAAGCCATCGGAGCCATCGCCGCCGAATACGATCGCCGGCAGGCCGGCAGGCCAATCGGCCGAACGCGCGGCATCGCAAAACACTAGCTTCGCGCCGGAATCCTTCAGGATGAAGTGGATCGTCGCGCGCGGAAACTTGAAATTCACCGGCACCGCGACGAGCCCGGCGCGCATGATGCCGTAATAAGCCGCGAGATATTCGGCGCGGTTGGCGGACAGAATGGCGACCCGGTCGCCGCGTGCGAGCCCGCGCCTGCCGAGCGCCCGTGCGACGCCGTTCGCCATGGCATCGATCCGCGCGTAGCTGAACTCGCGCGGCGCGCTTTCGCCGCCGAGGTCGACGATCGCGGTCTTGCCGAGGTCGCGATCGCGCCGGATCAGGTCGCCGAGGTTCTGGAACATCGCCCGGACAGCTTAGCTCTTCGGTGGCGGCGGCGGCGCGGTGAAATAGGTGCCGCGGCCGCTGGCCAGGAGCTTGCCCTGCGCATCGAGCACCTGCGCTTCGGCGCACGAGAACTGGCCGCCCATGCGCACCGCCTTGCCGCGCACGGTGAGGTCGCCGGGCATGGCGGGGCTGTGGTAATCGACGCGCAGGTCGATCGTCGGGACCGGCCGCCCGAGCTTCTTGACCATGGCCCAGTCGGCGCCGAGATCGACCAGCGCGGCCAGCACGCCGCCATGGGTGTAGCGGCGCTCGGGATTGACCACCCACTCCTCGCGCCAGGTGGCCTTGATCTCGATGCCATCCTCGTGCACCGCCACGACCTTCAGCCCCAGCCACTGGTGATAGGGCGCGCGGGTGACCAGCGCCTGGACCTGTTCGATGGTTAGTTCGTCGGCCATTGATGCGGCTCCAGCACGTGCGAGTGTCATGCCTGCGAAAGCAGGCATCCAGTAGTCACAAATCGATCGACTATGCACACGCGGCACCCCCTGCTTATGTTTTACTGGATCATCCGCTTGCGCGGACGATGACAGCCGAGAATGTGATGACGCCGGTGACGATGGCGAGGATCATGGCGTCACCACCACCTTGCCGATCACCTCGCGGTCCTGGATCAGGCGCAGGCCTTCGCGTGCTTGGTCGAGCGGCAGCACCTTGTCGACCACCGGCGCGATCCTGCCTTGCGCGATGAGCGTCATCAGCCCTTTCAGGTCCTCGTCGTAGAAGCTGTTGGAGCCGACGATCTTGAGCTCGAAGCTCCAGACATAGCGCAGGTCCTCCTTCGGGTCGTAGCCGGCAGTCGCGCCGCAGACCAGCAGCTTGCCGCCGCGCTTGAGGCAGCGCAGCGACGGCACCCAGGTGTCGCCGCCGGTGAAATTGATCACCGCGTCCACGCCGCCTTCGTAGCTTCGGCGCTGCGGCTTGCCGTATTTCTCGATCGCCCATTTCGACCAGTCGACCTTGGTGTAGTCGACCACATCGTCGGCGCCCATGGCCTTGAGGCGGGCGAGCTTCTGCTCGCTCGATGCGCAGGCGATGACTTCGGCGCCGAGCATCTTCGCCAGCAGCACGCAGCCGGTGCCGACGCCGCCCGACGCGCCGAGCACCAGCACGCGGTCGCCTTTTTTCACGGTGTCGTGGGTGATCAGCATGCGATGCGCAGTGCCGTAGGCCACCGGCAGCGACGCCGCCTGTTCGAAGCTCACGCCGTCCGGCATGGCGACGAGTTGGTCGGCGGCGACCAGGCAATATTCCGCCATGCCGCCGTCGAGCATCTCGCCCATCAGGCCCTTCTTCTTGTTGACCGGATTGACCAGCACGCGGTCGCCCAGCTTCCAGGGCGCGACACCGGGTCCGGCCTCGACAATCTCGCCCGCCATGTCGAGGCCGATGATCACCGGCAGCGGCACCTTGATGCCGGGCATGCCGCGTACGGTGAACACGTCGTGATAGTTGAACGACGCGGCCCGCACGCGGATGACCACGTGGCCTTCGCCTGCCTGCGGGACCGGGTGGTCGCCGACCACTTCCAGGTCGTCGAGGCCGCCGTGCCGGCGCAGCAGCAGGGCCTTCATGGTCTTGCCGGGCATCGGCTCACCTCTCGTGAATGGGCAATCGGACTACGACGAAGTCCCAGGGGAGGGCCGCTCGGCGAAGTGCCAGAGAACGCCAGACGGATCGATGACATGTACCTCAATCAGGCCCCACGTTTCCAGCATCGGCGGGCGGGGATTTGGCACCGCGTAGCGGGAGGCCAAGTCGAGCGAGGCGATGTGATTCCACCAGCTGTCCAGGTCCGTGACCAGCATATGAAACATGAAATTATCGGCCCACTGCGCAACATAGTAGTTCTGCAGCAGGAAGGCGTGCTGGCCCAGCGACGCTTCGGCCAGATCGGGGCCGAGCGGCCTGATCTTGAACCCGAGGTCGGTGTAGAACCGCTTGCTGGTTTCGAAATCTCTGGCGGGGACGAAGGTCATCAGGGCTTTGACCGAGGACACCAAATCGTCAGCTTGCATTTTCGCTTCCTCCTTCCGTGCCGCAATGGCCGCGAGCCCACGCGTTCGGGCCGGCCGCGCGTCCGCATGGCTGCGTTTCACGGGATCTCGTAGACCGTGACCTCGGCGGCGATGCCCTTCAGGGCCGCGCGCTGCATCCGTGGTGCAATGCGCGCGCCGGCCAGACGCTTCGCCACGTCCGGATGATCGACGATCTCCTTGGTCGCGAAGATGGCACGCGATACCGCGAGGCCCTGCACGCGTGCCGCCATGTTTACGGTCGTACCGAAATAGTCGAGGCGGTCGTTGAGCATGACCGCGAGGCACGGCCCGACGTGGATTCCAATCTTGAGCAGCAGATCCTCCCGCCCGGTCTCGTCGTGAACCGATGCGATCTCCTCACGCATGCGCAGCGCCGCCGCCAGTGCGCGATCGGGCGAGGGAAATGTCGCCATGACGGCGTCGCCGATCGTCTTCACCACCGCGCCGGTTTCGTCTGCCACGATCCCGTTGAGCAGGTGAAAATGCTTGCGCACCAGCTGATAGGCGACGAGGTCGCCGACGCGCTCGTAAAGCTCGGTCGAGCCTTTGAGGTCGGTGAACAGGAACGTGATGCTGACGATCTTGAGGCTCTGGTCGAGGTTGAGGGTATCGGCGCGATAGAGATCGCGAAATGTTTGGTTGGTGAAGATACGCTTGGCAGTCAGGTTTGGCCGGCGCTTGCCAACGAGCGCGTCGAAGGCCTTGTTCTCGATCCAGACCACCGGCAGGACCCGCGCGCCTGTGCTGTTGGTCAGCGTAAGCCGCAGGGGGCCCGTGTGCATCGGGGTCGTTGCCGTCGGCGTCCGGGCGTTGTCGAAGACATGCTCGTGCGCCTGGCTGCCGGATGCCTTCTCGTGGTCCACCTTGAAATAATGCGCCGAATGCGTCACCGGCTCGAACACGATGACCCATCCCTCCGGCAGTTGCAGCAGGACGCTCGCCTGTTCGCCGGGACCAAGCTCGCGCGCGTCGAGCGTGAATTCGCTTTTGAGCCGCTGCAGGCCCTCGTCGGGCAGATCGACGGCCGAGCTCCAGAACACCTGGCGGTAATAATCCCACAGCGGCAGCGTCTGCGGATCGTGGGCGGCGATCTTGCGCACGCCGGGACTGACCGTGAACACCACCTCCACCATCTCGTCGAGCGACGGCTCGAATGACTTCCCGCACAGCGCGCATTCGTACGGCGAGTTATGGACGTTCTTGAGCGTGGTCGTGGCATCGAGCACGCCGCTGCACTGGGGACACAGGACGTCCCACGAGAGCTCGAAAATGCCGATCTGCGCGGCGTGCAGGAACGCGGCGATGGCGCGTTCCTCGTCGAGCCTGCGCTCGGCCGCAAACGCCAGCACGTTGATGCGGACGAGCTCGCGGTCGGCGCCCGACGTGACCAGCCGCTCGATGGCTGCGGCAATGTCCGCATCGGCGCGCTTGCGCAGCTCCGCGAACAAAGATTCGGTCTCGCTCACGCCCGTCACCTAATGGGCGAACCGGATGGGCGAAATGCCCGGCCATGGATTGCCCGGCCCGCCATGCACCGGTAGCCTAGCCGGCACGACATCGGCAAGCGGGGTTGCAGGAGCGCATATGCAGGAGAATTTCCGCCAGTTTCTCGACCGCCTGCGCCAGGTGGGCGAGCTTGTCGACCTGCACCAGCCGGTGGACATCCGGCACATCGCGACGCTCGTCGACCAGGCCAAGACCGCGCTCTATTTTCACAAGGTCATCGGCTACGACATGCCGGTGGTCTCCGGCATCATCCGCTCGCGCGAGCGCGCCATGATGTCGCTCGGGGCCGAGACTTACCGCGAGATCGAGGACAGGCTCAGCGCCGCGATCGCCAAGCCGATCCCGCCTAAATATGTGAAGTCGTCGCCCACGCGCGAAGTCGTGCTGCTGGGCGAGGACGTGGATCTCTACAAGCTGCCGATCCCGATGTCGTCGATCTACGACGGCGGGCCGATGATCACCGCCGGCGTGGTGATTACCCGCGACCCGGAGCTGGGCATCAACAGCGGGATCTACCGGTTCATCGTGAAGGAGAAGAATCTGACCGGCATCGACATTGTAACGCCCAATAATATGCGGTTGTTCGCCCAGCGCGCGTACGAGCAGGGCCGGTCCTTGCCCATATCCATCAGCATCGGCACCCATCCGATCGAGATCACCGGCTCGGGCTATCGCGCGCCGCTCGGCGTCGACGAGATGGCGATCGCCGGCGGGATTCGCGGCGCGCCGGTCGAACTGGCGCCGTGCGAGACCATCGACCTGCCGTATATCGCGGACGCCGAGATCGTGCTGGAAGCGGAAATTCTGCCGACCGGCTGGACCTTTCCGGAAGGCCGGTTCGGCGAGTTCACCCGGCTGATGGGCGGGGTGCACTGGAATCCGCTGGTGCGCATCAAGGCGATCTCGATGCGCAAGGACGCGATCTACTACAACCTGCACATGCCATGGGAGAACACCTGGCTGGCGGCGCCGACGCGCTATGCGGCGATCCGGCAGGCGCTCAAGACCGCAGGGGTGCAGGTCAAGGACATCAACGTCACGCTCGGCGGCTGCGCGTTCTGGCACGCGGTGATCTCGATCAAGAAGCAGCCCGGCGAGGGCAAGAACGCGCTGCTGGCGGCCTTGTCGGTGATGGACCTCAAGCACGTCGTGGTGGTCGACGACGATATCGACGTCAACGATCCGACCGAGGTCGAATGGGCGATCGCGACCCGTGTGCAGGGCGACAAGGACGTGATGATCGTCTCCAATGCGCGCGCCAAGCCGCTCGATCCGAGCCTGCCGCAAGGCTACGGCGTGGTGCCGACCGGCGCCAAGGTTGGCATCGACGCCACCATTCCGGAGGGCATCCCGCACGAATATTACGAACGCATCACCTACGCCTATGCCGACCGCGCCAGGATCGGCGACTACGTCAATGGCAAGGCCGACGCGGCAGGCCAGACTGGCGACGAGACCGCGGTCGCCGCGCTTGCCGCACAGATACTCGAGACGATCGGCAAGGAGCCGCTCTATTACACCGATATCGCGGAGCGCTTTTCTGCGTACGATTTCCGCACCGTCGCCCGCGCGCTCGGCCATCTGCACACGACCGAGAGACTTTGGCAGGACCCGCGCGGGCGCATGTGCGTGCGCGGGTCGGATTTCGCCGCCAAGCCGCCGCGCCGCTAAAGTGCGCACTGCCGAGCCAGCCGCCAATTCGCCGCCCCGTCCCGATTTCACGAGTTGCACCAAATGGTTGCGCAATCGGATCGCGGCGTACCCGCTTACCGGAACCCCGGCGGGCAATGTCCGTGCTTAAAATTTGAGCAATTCGCCTAGGCTTCAAGCGGCAGCCGCCGGCATCGCCTTCAGGCCCCTCGGGCGTACCGGCAAACCGCCTGATCCGGCAAGGGGTTGGTTGCGCCGCAATAGCTTGGCACGCGACTTGCGATTGCCGGACGCGCGAACGGGCGCCGGGAACTGCGCAGGCTGTTCGCGCGCGTCAACAGAAGGACATCGCGATGCTCACATTCACTCGTGCGGCCGCCCCGCGGCCGTTCGCCGCCCGGTGGCTCGCCGCCGCGGCCGGACTTGCGCTCGGGCTGGGGGCGGCGACCACCGCACGCGCCCAGGACACGATCAAGGTCGGAATCCTGCATTCGCTCTCCGGCACCATGGCGATCAGCGAGACCACGCTGAAGGACGTCATGCTCATGCTGATCGAGGAGCAGAACAAGAAGGGCGGATTGCTCGGCAAGAAGCTCGAAGCAGTGGTCGTCGACCCGGCCTCGAACTGGCCGCTGTTCGCCGAAAAGGCCCGCGAGCTCATCAGCAAGGACAAGGTCGCCGCCGTGTTCGGCTGCTGGACCTCGGTGTCGCGCAAGTCGGTGCTCCCGGTGTTCAAGGAGCTCAACAACATCCTGTTCTATCCGGTGCAGTATGAGGGCGAGGAGAGCGAGCGCAACGTGTTCTATACCGGCGCCGCGCCCAACCAGCAGGCGATTCCGGCGGTCGACTATCTCGCCAAGGAAGAGAAGGTTCAGCGCTGGGTGCTGGAAGGCACCGACTACGTCTATCCGCGCACGACCAACAAGATTCTCGAAGCCTACCTGAAGTCCAAGAAGGTGGCGGACGCCGATATCTCGATCAACTACACGCCGTTCGGCCACGCCGACTGGCAGACCCGCGTCGCCGCGATCAAGGCGTTCGGCTCGGCCGGCAAGAAGACCGCGGTCGTCTCCACCATCAACGGCGACGCAAACGTGCCGTTCTACAAGGAGCTCGGCAACCAGGGCATCAAGGCTAAGGACATTCCGGTGGTGGCGTTCTCGGTCGGTGAAGAAGAGCTCGCCGGCGTCGACACCAAGCCGCTGCTCGGCCACCTTGCCGCCTGGAACTACTTCCAGTCGATCAACACCCCGGCGAACAAGGAATTCATCGCCAAGTGGAAGGCCTTCATCAAGGATCCCAAGCGCGTCACCAACGATCCGATGGAAGCCCACGTGATCGGCTTCGCCATGTGGGTGAAGGCGGTTGAGAAGGCGAAATCCACCGATCCCGACAAGGTGATCGCGGCTCTGCCGGGCATCAAAGCCCCGAACCTGACCGGCGGCATGTCCGAAATGCTGCCCAACCATCATATCACCAAGCCGGTGTTCATCGGCGAAGTGCGCGCCGATGGCCAGTTCGACGTGGTGTGGAAGACGCCCGGTCTCGTTCCCGGCGACGCTTGGTCGAAGGAGTTGCCCGGCTCGAAGGACCTGATCGGCGATTGGGTCAAGCACAAGTGCGGCAATTGGAACACCAAGACAAACAAGTGCGGCGCCTGACGTAGCTGCGCTGCTCTGATATCCTCGGAGGCGGCGGCGATCCGCCGCCTCCTGTCGACTGCCGGGACTAACAGGATGTCTGCCTTGTACGAACGCGTCGTGGCGCTCGTGGTCGCCATCGGCTTGCTCGTTGCCTGTGGGCTGAGTGCGAATGCTCAAAGCTACGAGGAGGCGCTGGCGAAATTCACCACCGATTCGTTCATCGACACCGATGAAGCAATCAGCGGTGTGGCGGCGAGCGGCAATCCGTTGGCAATCCGCGTCATCGAGGCGCTGCAGGAAGGCCGCCTGCTGTTCAGCGCCGAACAGAAGAAGGTCCTCATCCGCGAGGCGTCAAGGTCGCTGCTGGACGCGGCGACCGGCAATCCCATCGCTGGCGACCCGCCACCCGATCTCCAGCCTGTCCGCATCAACAATCGGCTGCGCCGCTCGATCGATGCCGCGGTCGGCGGCCTGACCCTGCAGGCGGCCAATCCGTCGCGCAGGCTCGATGCTGCGCGCGCGGTTTTCAAGTCGAAGGAAGCCAGCGCTCTTCCGGCGCTCGAAGCCGCGATCGCCAAGGAAACCGACCCGACGGTCAAGCTTGCCTTGATCGAGGCTCGCGCGGCCGTTCTGCTGTTCATGCCGGACGCCAAGGAGGCCGACAAGCGCGATGCGGTCGCGGTAATCCGGGAGCGCGGCGACCAGGAGGCCTTGGCGCTTCTGTCCAGCCTGCCGCCGGACACGCCGGTGGCGGTCATGCGCGCGGCGCGCGACGCCGTCGCCTCGATCAAGAACCAGCTCGCCATCTGGGACGTCGTACAGAACGCGTGGTACGGCCTCTCGCTTGGATCGGTCTTGCTGCTTGCGGCGATCGGGCTTGCCATCACGTTTGGGGTGATGGGCGTCATCAACATGGCGCACGGCGAGATGGTGATGCTCGGCGCCTATGTCACCTTCACGGTCCAGGAGATCATCCGCACCAAAAGTCCGGAGTTTGTTCGATTATTCGCTGTTCATCGCCATACCGCTTGCGTTTCTGGTGTCGGGAGCTGTCGGCATCCTGGTCGAGCGCACCATCATCCGCTTTCTCTACGGCCGGCCGCTGGAAACGCTGCTCGCCACCTGGGGCCTGTCGCTGATCCTGCAGCAGGCGGTGCGCACCATTTTCGGAGCCAGCAACCGCGAGGTCGGCAACCCCTCATGGATGAGCGGGGCGTTCAATCTCGGCCACATCACGATCACCTACAACCGGATGTGGATCATCATCTTCACGCTCAGCGTCTTCGCCGGACTGCTTGCGCTGCTGCGCTATACCCGGCTCGGCCTGGAAATGCGGGCCGTGACGCAGAACCGCGCCATGGCGGCGTCCATGGGCATCCGCACCGGCCGGATCGACGCGCTTACCTTCGGCCTCGGCTCCGGCATCGCCGGCATCGCTGGCGTCGCGCTGTCGCAGATCGACAATGTCAGCCCCAACCTCGGGCAGGGCTACATCATCAACTCGTTCATGGTGGTGGTGTTCGGCGGCGTCGGCAATCTGTGGGGCACGCTGGTCGGCGCGTTCACGCTCGGCATCGCCAACAAGTTTCTCGAGCCGTTCGCCGGCGCGGTGCTCGGCAAGATCGCTATCCTCGTGCTCATCATCCTGTTCATCCAGAAGCGCCCGCGCGGCTTGTTCGCCCTGAAGGGCCGGGCGGTGGAGGCATGAGGCCGTTCGCGCTCATCCGGGCGCTCGACCGCGGCGCCTATGTCTTCCTCGCGGTGCTGGCCACCGTCGCGATCATTGTGCCGCTGCTCCATCTCGCAGTGCCGCCGAGTTCGCCGTTCTATGTGTCGACCTACTTTGTCGCACTGTTCGGCAAGTACATCTGCTACGCGCTGCTGGCGCTCTCGATCGATCTGATCTGGGGCTATTGCGGCATTCTCTCGCTCGGCCACGGCGCGTTCTTCGCGCTCGGCGGCTACGCGATGGGCATGTACCTGATGCGCCAGATCGGCACGCGCGGCGTGTACGCGAACCCGATCCTGCCGGACTTCATGGTATTCCTGAATTGGCCCGAGCTGCCGATCTACTGGTACGGCTTCCAGCACTTTCCCTACGCACTCCTGATGGTCGTGCTGGTGCCGGGCGCGCTCGCTTTCGTGTTCGGTTGGTTCGCGTTCCGCAGCCGCGTCACGGGCGTCTATCTCTCGATCATCACGCAGGCGCTGACCTTCGCTTTGATGCTTGGCTTCTTCCGCAACAATTTCGGCTTCGGTGGCAACAACGGGCTTACCGACTTCAAGGAAATTCTCGGATTCAACGTGCAGGCGACGGAAACGCGCGCTGCCCTGTTTGCGGCCTCGACCATCGCGCTGATGCTCGCCTTCGTCATCTGCCGCATTATCGTCACGTCAAAGTTCGGCAAGGTGCTGATCGCCATCCGCGATGCGGAGAACCGCACCCGATTCCTCGGCTACCGCGTCGAGTCCTACAAGCTGTTCGTGTTCACGCTCTCGGCCTGCATGGCGGGGGTGGCCGGCGCGCTCTACGTGCCGCAGGTCGGCATCATCAATCCGAGCGAATTTTCACCCGCCAATTCGATCGAGGCGGTAATCTGGGTCGCGGTCGGCGGGCGCGGAACGCTGACCGGCGCGGTGCTTGGCGCGGTGCTGGTGAACTACGGCAAGACCTATTTCACCACCGGCTTTCTGGCACCCTATTGGCTGTTCGTCCTGGGCGGCATGTTCATCGCTG
Organism: uncultured Alphaproteobacteria bacterium; assembly: GCA_963755305.1. GTDB lineage: Bacteria > Pseudomonadota > Alphaproteobacteria > Rhizobiales > Xanthobacteraceae > VAZQ01. The sequence continues at coordinate 362,486 of CAVWJL010000006.1, forward strand.
TGACACTGCTGCTGCCGCGCGGGATCGTCGGCACGGTCCAGCACTGGACGGCGCGGCGGCGCGCGCGGGCCGCCAGTGCGAACGGCGCGTTGGCCATTCCCGAGCCTGCGCCACGAGCAGCCGAGTGAGGATGGCGCATGGACCCTCGTACCACAACGGCGCTGCTCTACCTCGACGGGGTCACTGTTTCGTTCGACGGCTTCCGCGCGCTGAACAATCTGTCGCTCGCGGTCGAGCCGGGGGAAATGCGCGCGATCATCGGCCCCAACGGCGCCGGCAAGACCACCATGATGGACGTCGTCACCGGCAAGACCAGGCCGGATGAGGGCGAGGTTTATTTCGACGGCAAATACGATCTCACCAAGCAGGATGAGGCGCAGATCGCAGAGCTGGGCATCGGCCGCAAGTTCCAGAAGCCGACGGTGTTCGACATGCACACGGTTGAGGACAACATCCTGCTCGCGCTCAAGAGCGACCGGCGCGCCCGCGCCACCCTGGTCTGGCGGGAGAGCGCCGAGGAGGCAAGCCGCATCAACAGCATCCTCGAGATCATCCGCCTGTCGCCCGTGCGCAATCGCGTCGCCGGCTCGCTCGCGCACGGCCAGAAGCAATGGCTGGAGATCGGCATGCTGCTCGCGCAGGAGCCCAAGCTGCTCCTGGTCGACGAGCCGGTCGCCGGCATGACCGATGTCGAGACCCAGCAGACCGCGGAACTGCTCAAGGAGATCAATCGCGAGCGCACCGTGGTGGTGGTCGAGCACGACATGACCTTCGTGCGCGAGCTCGGTGTCAAGGTCACTTGCCTGCACGAAGGGTCCGTCCTCGCCGAGGGGACGATCGATCAGGTCTCGGAAAACGAGCGGGTGGTCGAGGTCTATCTGGGACGGTGACGAATGCTGCAGGTGAACGCGATCGACCTTCACTATGGCGCGGCGCAGGCGTTGCGCGCGGTGTCGCTCACGGCCGAGCCCGGCAAGGTGACATGCGTGCTCGGACGCAATGGTGTCGGCAAGACCAGCCTTCTGGACGCCCTCGCCGGGCAGCAGCCGGTCAGCAAGGGCTCGATCACGCTCGGTGGGGCCGACATCACGCGGCTCAAGCCAGATGAGCGGGCGCGGCGCGGCATCGCCTATGTACCGCAAGGCCGCGAAATCTTTCCGCTGCTAACGGTGGAGGAAAACCTCAAGACCGGGTTCGCCCCGCTCAGGCGGGAGGATCGGTCCGTCCCGGACGACGTGTTCGCGCTGTTCCCGGTGCTGGGCGACATGCTGCGCCGGCGCGGCGGCGATCTGTCCGGCGGCCAGCAGCAGCAGCTTGCGATCGGGCGCGCGCTGGTCATGCGTCCACGGGTGCTGCTGCTGGACGAGCCGACCGAAGGCATCCAACCCTCGATCATCAAGGACATCGGCCGCGCCATCGCCTATCTACGCAATCTAGGGCAGATTGCGGTCGTACTGGTCGAGCAGTACCTCGACTTTGCGCGCGAGCTCGGCGATCATTTCGCGGTGATGGATCGCGGCGCGGTCGTCTATTCGTGCAGCCGCGACAACATGGACGAGGATGCTCTCAAGCGCGCGATGGCGATCTAGCCGGCGTTGCGGTTTCTTCTGGCATTGCAATGAGGGTCGAGGTCTATTGTTCGGGATGTTCGCCGGCGCCGAGACATTCGCAGCCAACCGCGCGGTCGGAAAGATCGCGCTGACGGTGCGCGCAACCGCCGGCATTACCCGGCGCGCGCGCGTGCATGAGCACGGATCGCTGCGGGTGCGCTGCCCGGGTCCGCCGGCCGGCGAGCTCGAAGGCGTCATCGTCAATACTGCCGGCGGCATGGCCGGCGGCGACCGGTTCGCGCTCGACATCGCGGTCGAGCCCGGCGCGCGCTTGGTCGTCACGACCGCGGCGGCGGAGAAAGTCTACCGGACGCTCGAACCGGACACGACGGTCGACGTGGCGCTGACGGTGGGGGCGGGCGGCTCGCTCGCATGGCTGCCGCAGGAGACCATCCTGTTCGACCGGGCCGCCCTGCGGCGGACGATCGAGGCCGATCTCGCCGAAGACGCGCGGCTTGTTCTCGCTGAGGCGATCGTATTCGGCCGCCCGGGCATGGGCGAAACGGTCGACGACAGCCGGCTGTTCGACCGCTGGCGGGTGCGCCGTGCCGGCCGGCTCATCCACGCCGAGGCGATGCGGCTCGACGGCGCGGTTGCGGACAGACTCGCCGCCCCTGCGGTGGCCGCGGACGGGATCGCGGTGGCGACGGTGCTGATCGTGCCGGGTGACGAGGCAATCGTCGCCACGGTGCGCGCGCTCGGCGGATCATTCCGCGGCGAGGTCGGCGCTTCCGCCTGGAACGGCCTCGTCGTCATCCGGCTTTGCGCAGGCGACGGAGCGGCGTTGCGGCACGATCTCATCGCGGTGCTTTCCTCCATCCGCGGCGCGGCGCTGCCGCGGCTCTGGCTCAACTGATCGCGGCAAGAATCGAAGGGCAGGGATCAAAGGCGAGACATGAATCTCACTCCGAGGGAAAAGGACAAGCTGCTTGTCGCCATGGCGGCAATCGTGGCGCGGCGGCGGCTCGAGCGCGGCGTCAAGCTCAACCATCCCGAGGCGGTGGCCCTGATCAGCGATTTCATCGTCGAGGGCGCGCGCGACGGCAAGACCGTGGCCGAACTAATGGAAGCGGGCGCCCACGTCATCACCCGGGCGCAGGTGATGGAAGGGATCGCCGAGATCATCCACGACATTCAGGTCGAGGCGACGTTCCCGGACGGCACCAAGCTCGTGACCGTGCACGAGCCGATCGGAAGGTACGCGGGAGGTATCCATGATCCCCGGCGAGATGTTCATCCAGGACGGCGAGATCGAGCTCAACAAGGGCCGCAAGACGGTGACGCTGACCGTCACCAACACGGGCGACCGGCCGATCCAGGTCGGCTCGCATTACCATTTCTTCGAAACCAATCCTGCGTTGCAATTCGACCGCAAGCAGGCGCGCGGCGCGCGGCTCGATATCCCAGCCGGCACGGCGGTGCGGTTCGAGCCCGGCCAGACGCGCGAGGTCACGCTGGTCGCGCTCGCCGGCAAGCGGACGGTCTACGGATTTCGCCAGCAGGTGATGGGGAAGCTTTGAAAAATGCAGCGGGCAGGCCGAAGCCTGCCCGCCGAGCCCTACGGACCGCCATCGCCAGCAAGGAGCCTCATGTTCTCAGTCGGCGGTTGGAAGTGGCCACGACCAACCGAGAACTCAGCGTCTCGAGACAGCCCCACGCTCGCAAGACGGAACGGCATGAGCTGAGGGTGATGGTACGCCATGAGCGGCCAAAGGCAATGTGAGGCGGCATGTGTAAAACGTGGAAAGCGGGGAATTATCGATGACAACAAAGGTCGCGCATCAGGCGATGGGAATGCTTTGATGGGTCTTGAGAACGTGATCCGGGGTTGGTGTGCGTTACGCAAGATCGCCGGCTCGCTCGACCGCCTGATTGCAATGCAAAGGAACGCCACGTGAGCTTCAAGACCGAGCGTCGCATCTACGCCTACATGTTCGGCCCCACCGCCGGTGATCGCGTGCGGCTCGCCGATACCGACATCATCATCGAGGTGGAGAAGGATTTCACCACCTACGGCGAGGAGGTGAAATTCGGCGGCGGCAAGGTGATCCGCGACGGCATGGGTCAGAGCCAGGTCACCAACAGGCAGGGCGCCGTCGACACCGTCATCACCAATGCGCTGATTCTCGACCACTGGGGCATCGTGAAGGCCGACGTCGGTCTCAAGGGTGACCGCATCGCCGCGATCGGCAAGGCCGGCAATCCCGACATCCAGCCAGGCGTGACCATCGTGATCGGGCCGGGCACCGAGGTGATCGCGGGCGAGGGCAAGATTCTCACCGCCGGCGGCTTCGACACCCACATCCATTTCATCTGCCCGCAGCAGGTCGAGGACGCGTTGATGTCGGGCGTCACCTCCATGCTCGGCGGCGGCACGGGGCCGGCGCACGGCACGTTTGCGACCACCTGCACGCCGGGGCCGTTCCACATCGGGCGCATGATCCAGGCGGCCGACGCGCTTCCGGTCAACCTCGGCTTCGCCGGCAAGGGCAATGCGTCGCGGCCGGCGGCGCTCGAGGAGATGGTCAAAGCCGGAGCCTGCGCGCTCAAGCTACACGAGGACTGGGGCACCACGCCGGCCGCGATCGACAACTGCCTGAGCGTGGCCGACGACTACGACGTGCAGGTGATGCTCCACACCGATACGCTGAACGAGTCGGGCTTTGTCGAGGACACCATCAAGGCGTTCAAGGGCCGCACCATCCACGCCTTCCACACCGAGGGCGCCGGCGGCGGGCATGCGCCCGACATCATCAAGGTCGCAGGCCTCAAGAACGTGCTGCCGTCGTCCACCAATCCGACGCGGCCGTTCACCCGCAATACCATCGACGAGCATCTCGACATGCTGATGGTGTGTCACCACCTCGACCCGGGGATCGCCGAGGACCTGGCGTTCGCCGAGAGCCGCATTCGCAAGGAAACCATCGCGGCCGAGGATATTCTCCACGATATCGGCGCGCTCTCGATGATGTCCTCGGACTCGCAGGCGATGGGGCGGGTCGGCGAAGTCATCATCCGCACCTGGCAGACCGCCGACAAGATGAAGAAGCAGCGCGGGCGGCTCAAGGAAGAGAAAGGCGACAACGACAATGCGCGCGCCAAGCGTTACGTCGCGAAATACACCATCAACCCTGCGATCGCGCATGGTGTGAGCAAGCACATCGGCTCGGTGGAGAAGGGCAAGCTCGCCGATCTCGTGCTGTGGTCGCCGGCCTTCTTCGGGGTGAAGCCGGACTGCATCATCAAGGGCGGCTCGATCGTGGCTGCGCCGATGGGCGATCCGAACGCCTCGATCCCGACTCCACAGCCGGTGCACTACCGGCCGATGTTCGGCGCGTTCGGCAAGGCGCTCACCGCCTCGTCGGTGGTGTTCGTGTCGAAGGCGGCAATGCGCGGGGGTCTGCGCAACAAGCTCGGCGTCGACAAGCAGCTCGTCGCGGTCGACAACACCCGCAAGATTTCGAAGAAGAGCATGGTGCACAACGACGCCACGCCCGCCATCACGGTCGATCCGGAGACCTACGAGGTGACGGCCGACGGCGAGCTGTTGACCTGCGCGCCGGCCGACGTGCTGCCGATGGCGCAGCGGTATTTTCTGTTCTGACATGAGGCGCGCCTCGCAGATTCGATCCCACGGTGATTGGAACGCCAGCGAGGCGGTCGACCGTGTCGTGCTCGACGCCGATGAGCGCCACCGACGACGGACCGTGCTGACTGGCGAGCGCGGCACCATCTTTCTGCTCGATCTGCCGCATGCCACTGCGTTGCGCGACGGCGACGGCCTCGTGCTCGACGACGGCGCCATCGTGCGTGTGGCCGGCAGGCCGGAGCCGCTGGTCGAGATCGCGGCGGCTTCGCCGCACGAGCTTGCGCGGTTCGCCTGGCACATCGGCAACCGGCATACCGATGTACAGGTGGTGGGCGGCAACCTTCGCATCCGGCGCGATCACGTGCTGGAAGCCATGCTGCGCGGGCTTGGCGCGCGGCTAACGCCGGTCGAGGCGCCGTTCGATCCCGAACCTGGCGCGTACCACGGGCATGGTCACAGACATGGCTCGTAAGCGCGTGAGCAACAGGCGCCGCGTAAAGCGAGGCCGCCTCATGATTCGAGACGCCGGCCTTCGGCCGGCTCCTCACCATGAGGCGGAGCAGCGGATCCGGCGGCCCCTCATCCTGCGGAGCCGCGCGAAGCGCGGGGTCTCGAAGGACGAGGGGACTGTTACCGACGCGAATCCGAACGCGTCCGCGCTCTACCGGCTTATGGCGTGGCTGTCGCCGGCCTATCCGACCGGGGCATTCTCCTATTCGAGCGGTATCGAGTGGGCGGTCGAAGCCGGGGACGTTGCCGACGCCGGCACGCTCCGGGCCTGGCTCGCCGTGATGATCGGAGAGGGCGGCGGTTTCTGCGACGCCGTATTCTTTGCTCACGCGCACCGCGCGAGCGAAGTGGGGAACAGCGAGGCCTTGCGCGCGGTGGCCGAGCTTGCCGTCGCCTTTACGTCCTCGAAGGAGCGCCATCTGGAGACGACCGCGCAGGGTCGCGCTTTTCTCGATACCACGCGAGCGGCATGGCCGGCGCCGGCGCTCGACCGGCTCCTGGCGGTGTGGGACGGCGCCATCGCGCTACCGGTCGCGGTCGGCGTTGCTTGCGCCGGCCACGGCGTGCCGCTCGTACCTGCGCTTTGCGCCTATCTGCATGCGATGGCGGCCAACCTCGTGTCGGCGGGCGTGCGGCTGGTTCCGCTCGGACAGACTGACGGCCAGCGCGTGCTCGCCGCCCTCGAGCCGATCGTGGCGGCCACTGCCGAGCGTGCACTCACGACGCCGCTCGATGACGCCGGCGGCGCGGCGTTTCGCGCCGACATCGCCGGCATGCGGCATGAGATGCAATACACCCGGCTGTTCCGGTCATGAGTCCGGTGTCATGACCGCGAAAGCGGGCATCCAGTAAACAAGGACTTGGCATGAAGCCGCGACGATCGTGTTTACATCCGTTTTCGCGGATGATGACACCGAGAATGAGGCGAACGTGATGTCGCAGCCCCACGGCCCATTGCGCGTCGGCGTCGGCGGCCCGGTCGGCTCCGGCAAGACCGCGCTGATGGACGCGCTCTGCAAGCGCCTGCGCGATCGCTATGAGATCGCGGCCATCACAAACGACATCTACACCAAGTGGGACGCCGAATATCTCGTGCGCTCCGGCGCGCTCGCGCCCGAGCGCATCGCCGGCGTGGAGACCGGCGGCTGCCCGCACACCGCGATCCGCGAGGACGCCTCGATCAATCTCGCGGCGGTCGACGATATGCGCAGGAAGTTTCCCGCGCTCGATCTGATCCTCATCGAATCGGGCGGCGACAATCTCGCGGCCACGTTCTCGCCCGAGCTTGCCGATCTCACCATCTATGTCATCGACGTGGCTGCCGGCGACAAGATTCCCTCGAAAGGCGGGCCCGGGATCACGCGCTCCGATCTCCTGGTGATCAACAAGGTCGATCTTGCGCCCCATGTCGGCGCCTCGCTCGAGGTAATGGAGCGCGACACAAAGCGCATGCGCGGCGCGCGGCCCTTCGTGTTCAGCAATCTGCGCACGGGCCAGGGCGTCGACGACATCGTCCGCTTCATCGCGCAAAAGGGCGGGCTAGGCGCGAAATGACCGTCGCGCGCCGATGCGAGGCTCGGCGGTGACGGGGCGGCTCGCCGGGTCAGTTCGCGGCCGTTCTCACCAGCCCAACCTTCGCGAGCAGCGGCTCGTCCGTCACCCGCAGCAGGATCGCGTCGCCCTCGGCCACGATCGCGTGCGTGTGCCAGCACGGCATCGTGATCACGTCGCCGACCGCGAGGGTCTCGGTCGCGCCACCCGCGATCTCGATCCGGGCGGTGCCTTCGATCAGCGAGTACAGATTGTTGACCGTCGTCTTGGCGACATCCCGGCGCGTGCCCGCCGGCAGCCGGAGGAGGTGAAGCCCGATCGTCGGCATCACGTCCTTGGCGATCTCGACCGATTTGGCATCGTTGCCCGGCCCCAAAGCGTCGCGCGAGGGAATGCGATAATGCGAGGGTGCGTTCTTGGTCACCTTTTCGAAGCCCGCCGGATTGTGCTCGAAGAACATCGCCTCCGTGTGATGCACGAACGGCACGTCGAGAAAGTCGATCCAATAGCTGGTGGCGTCGCTCTCGTTGGCATGACCATGCCAGCACCAGGACGGCGTGAGCACCACGTCGCCCGGCGCCATGTCGACGCGCGCGCCGTCGACCACCGTGTAGGTGCCGGGTTTGGCGTCGACCACGAGGCGGAGCGCCGCCGGGGTGTGCCGGTGCGAGGGCGCCTTCTCGCCCGACTTCACCATCTGGTAGGCGGACACGAGATTGCGGCTGGTGGCGTAGGGATTGCCCTGGCACGGGTTCATCATGATGAGGTTGCGCCGCTCGGCTTTCTCGACCGGTACGAATTCGCCGGCCTCGTCGAGCGCGGCCTTGGCCTCCGCATACCGCCAGACCGCCGGCTTGAATTTCGGTGTGGGCTCCCGCCACAGCGCAGGCTCCGTTCGCGCCCAGCCGGGCACGAAGTTGAGCCGGGCCATCTCGCCGTAAAAGGACGCGTGCGGGTCTTGCTGGTTCATGGGCTAACCTCCTGTCGTCTGCGCGGCGCGAACCGCCGTCTTGGGCGCGGGGGAAGCAGGGGCCCCCTCCGGCGCCTGTAGAGTAGCGTACGAACGCGCGCCGCGCACGACATCAATCAGCGCAACGGCGTCCTCCGCCTCGCTGTCGGCACGCCAGGCCACGTGACCGTCGGGCCGCACCAAGACGAGGCGCCGTTCATAGAGCGCCGCGATATCCGGCGTATCGAGCGTGACGACACTGAGCGGAACGCCGGCGCTCGCTGCTGCCGCACGTAGACGCTCGCCGTGAGGCGCGTCCAGCCCGAAGCGCAGTAGCGTGAACCCGCGCCCGAACAAATCGAGCGTGGAGCGGCCATCCGGCAGCCAGGCATGGGGCGCGCGGTGGCCTGGCCGGGCGGTCTGGGTATAGGCCGACGTTTCCAGCGGCGGGGCGGGCGTGCGGTCCGGCCAGATCGCCGGCGAGCCCTCGTAGCGGTAGCCGAGATGAATGCCGAGCGTGTACCATTCGTGCCGCATGGTGTCGCTGAACCACGCGCCGTAATCCTTGCGCGCCGCGTCGCCGGCTGGGCCCTGCTCGAAGATTTCGGGCGGAGGCAGCCGATGGCGGGTCGACAACATGCGGTCGAGGTTGGAACTGGCCTCGGTCACGTTGCGCACCGCAACCGGGCGCCGCTCGTGCTCGTAGGACGCAAGCAGGTCCTTGCCCGCCCAGCCGCGCACGGCGGCCGCGAGCTTCCAGCCGAGGTCGACCGCGTCCTGGATGCCGGTATTCATGCCGAATCCGCCGGTCGGCGACATCAGGTGCGCGGCGTCGCCCGCGATGAAGACGCGCTCGGTGCCGAAACTGTCGGCGACCAGTTCGCGCCGCACCCAGTGCATGACCGAGAGGATCTCGTAGTCGAAGTCGCGCCCCATCGCGCGCCGCAGCGCGTCGCGGATATCGCCCTCGGTGTGGGTCACCTTGTCGGCCGAGCCGACGATCGACATGCGGAAGCGATCGCCACCGTTGATCGCCACGATGGTGAGCCAGGTGCCCTGCGGTCCGATGAAGATGTAGCGGTAGCCCAGCCGCTTGTCGTGCAACGACGGGAAGTCGGCGCAGCGGAACATCACGTTGGTGGTGTAGGTCAGCGCCGGATTGCCGCTCATGGTGATGCCGGCGCGCTCGCGCACCAGGCTGGCGCCGCCGTCGGTGCCGACGAGGTAATCGGCCATGATTGTTCTCGTCGTGCCCGCGGCGTCCCGCACCGTCGCGATCACCGCATCGTCCGTCTCCTCGAACGCGATCAGCTCGGTGCCGTAGCGCAATGTCACGTGCGGAAATATCCGCACGAAACGCTGCAGGATCGGGTCGAACATGTCCTGCGGCACACGCTCGCGCTTTTGCGGGCTCTGCGGCGGGCATTTCTCCTCCGCCCGTGCCGGAAACCGCTCCCGCCCCAACTCGTAGCCGGCGAGGGCGGTCACGTAGATGCAGTCCTGCGGGTAATCGCCCGGATAGGGCGCATCACGCACCCAGTCGGCGATGCCCCAGCGGCGGCAGAATTCCATGGTGCGCGGGCCGACGATATCCATTCGCGGGTGCTCGATCGTCCCGTCGGTCTTCTCGATCAGCGTGCAGGGCACGCCCCGCCAGCCGAGGTCGCCCGCGAGCGCGAGGCCGACCGGTCCCGCGCCCACAATCAGGACTGGCGTGCGATCGCAACCCATCCGCGTAAGGTCCTTTCCGGCGCAGGCGAGATGGCTCATTATAGGCGGTCGCGGGGATAATCGTGCATTCGCGCAGCAAGGGCCCGCGCGCGGGAGCCATCAGCCATGCCCAAAGTTTCGATCACCTTTGCCTGCGGGCTCTATGACCGCATGCTGGCGCTCTATACCGGGGAGGTCCAGCCCGACGGCATCGACCTCAATTTTCTGGCCATCGACAACCCGCGGCAGATTTTCGACCGCATGGGCAAGAACCTCGACTTCGATGCCTGCGAAATGTCGAGCTCCGAGGTGATCCGCCGCATCGCCGCCGGCCGCACCGAGATGGTGGCCATACCGGTCTTCCCCTCGCGGGTGTTTCGCCACGGCTTCGTCACGGTCAACCGCAAGCACGTGAAGGCGCCGAAGGACCTCGAAGGCAAGTGCATCGGCACGCCGCTCTATCCCCAGACGGCGGCGGTCATCATCCGCGGCATGTTGCGGGACGAATACGGTGTCGATTTCTCCCGCGTGCACTGGGTACAGGGCGCGACCAACGAAGCGGGCTCGCACGGCGCGCCCTCGGAATTGCCGAAGCTCACGGCGGGAACGATCGAAACCAACACATCGGGGCGTTCGCTGAGTGAGTTGCTCGAGCGGGGCGACATCCAGGCCATCATCGGCAGCGGACTTCCCACCGCGCTGCGCACCAATCCGGACGTGCAGCGCCTGTTCCCGGATTTTCACGCCGTGGAGCTCGAATCCTACAGGCGCACGCGCGTCTTTCCGATCATGCATCTCGTTGCCATGCGCCGCGACACCTATGAGAAGAATCCATTCATCGCCACCAGCCTCTACCAGGCGATGAATGAGGCGAAGAACATCGCGCTCAAGAAAATGCGCGACCTTGGAACGCTGCGCTACATGCTTCCCGGCATGACCGCCGAGCTCGATGAGATCGACGAGGTGTTCGATGGCGATCCCTGGCCGTATGGGGTGGAGCCGAACCGGCCGACCTTGGATGCGCTCATGCGCTACATGGTCGAGCAGGGGCTGATCAAGGCGCCCGTTCCGCTGAACGATCTGTTCGTGCCAATCTACGGCCAGCACTAGCTACTGTCGGCGTATCCAGGGGGCGGCGGATGAAGCTCGCGAGCTATGTGGCAGACGGCAAGCACTGCTTCGGCGTGGTGGTCGGCGATGGCGTGGTCACCCTGAATGGCCGGCTCGGATACGCCACGCTGCGGGACGCGCTCGGCGCCGCCGACGGGCTCGCCAAGATGCAGGCGGCCGCGCAGGGCGCGCGCCCCGATCAAAAGCTTGCCGATATCCGCTTCCTCCCGGTGATCCCCAATCCGGAGAAGATCCTTTGCGCCGGCATCAACTACCGCTCGCACGCCGCCGAGACCGGGCGCGAACTACCGAAGCAGCCGAGCATGTTCCTGCGTTTCGCCGATACGCTGACCGGCCACGAGGGCGAGATGATCCGCCCGTCGGTGTCGGACAATTTCGACTTCGAGGGCGAGCTTGCGGTGGTGATCGGCCGCGGCGGCCGTCACATTCCGCTTGAGCGCGCACTCGATCACGTCGCCGGCTACACCTGCTTCGTGGATGGCAGCGTACGCGACTACCAGAAGTTCTCGGTGACCTCGGGCAAGAATTTTCCCGGCACCGGGCCGCTCGGCCCCTGGCTCGTCACCAGCGACGAACTCGCGGACCCGGCGCGGCTGATGCTGACCACGCGGCTCAACGGCCGGGAGGTGCAGAAATCTGGCACCGATCTGCTGATCTACTCGGTCCCGCAGATCATCGCCTTCTGCTCCGACTTCACGCCGCTTTCGGCAGGCGACGTGATCGCCACCGGCACGCCGGAAGGGGTCGGGCATCGGCGCAATCCGCCGCTCTGGATGAAGCAAGGCGACGTGCTGGAAGTGGAGATTTCCGGCATCGGCACGCTACGCAACCGCGTCGTGGACGAGCCGGGGTCCTGATGATCGCGCCGGTTCAGGCCTTGGGCAACGGAAATTCGTCGAGGTAGCGCTGGTACTCGGGCTCGACGTCGATTTTGAGCGTCGCCAGGATGCGCACCACCGCATTGTAGAATGCGATGGTGAGGATCAGGTCGGTCAGACGCTCGTTGTCGAGTGCGGCGCGCAGCTCCGCGAACGTCCCGTCGGAGACCGCAAGGTCGTGCGTCATCTCGCGCGCGGCGCGCAGCACTGCCTTGTCGAGCGGCGCGAGCGCCGTGGGCCGGCCCTCGGTCTCGTCGATCAAGGCGCGGATGTCGCTGTCGGTCACGCCGAAGTCGCGGCCGATCTTGACGTGGTGGGAAAATTCGTAAGGCGAGCGTTCGAGATAGCCGACCTGCAGGATCGCCAGTTCGCGCAAGCGGGGATCGAGGCGGCTCTGGTGGCGGATATATCCGCCCAGCGCACTCCACGTGCGCGCGAAATCCGGGCTGTGCGCCAGCGCGCGGAACAGGTTGATCGGGCGATCGAGCAGGTCCCTGTGCTCTGGCGCCAAATCAGCCTGATCGAGATAGGGTAAGCGTGCCACGGGAATCATTCAGCCGGGCTTGGATTTGCCGGGCTCGTCGTCGAATCGCGCCGGCGCCTCGGGCGTCATGCCGGTGCGCTGACCCGCGAGCGTCTCGCGGCCGGTCAATTCCCAGTCGCCGGTCGCGGCGCGGCGCGCGAACGTCTCCCAGCGGTCGGTCCAATCGCCCAGGCTATAGCCGTGCCACGGCGATTGCACGTTGAGGGGATAGAGGTCGAGCTCCTCCCACAGCGCGCGCGCGTGCTCCATATAGTCGCGCGTCGGCAGCGCAAGCGGCGCCATCGGATACTTGCGCGTGGCGTCGATCAGCAGGCCCGAATCGGAGGTCTTCGGTCCGTACTGCGCGCCCTGCACGCCGCCGCGGTTGGGCACCACGTGCACGTCCTCGATCGGGTTCGAGCGATAGGCCAGCGACCACAACACCGCGTCCATGCTTTCGGGATCGATGTCTTCGCTCACCGCGATGACGATCTTGCCGCAATTCGATTGCAGCGTGGCGGCACCGTGCAAGGCGCGCCACACTTCGGTGCGCGGGGTACCGTCGGCGAGCTGCAGGAAGATCACTGGGCGGAGGTTGGTGAGCCGCTCGTGCATCACCACGCGGCGCATGCCCTTGATGCCTAGGCGGTCGCGCAGGTGATTGAGGAAGAGCGGCTCGTAAGCCACCTTCTTGATGACGCTCGACTCGCTCGGCGTGACTTGGCTGATGATCGAGGTGAATACCGGCGCGCGCTTGTGGGTGATGGCGGTGACGCGCATCGGCATATTGTAGGCCTCGAGCGCGACATAGCCGTTGCTCTCGCCAAAGGGGGCCTCAGGCTCAAGTCGTTCAGGATCGATCAGGCCCTCGATGACGATTTCCGACCTGGCGGGTACGCCGATGTCGATCGTGACGGCCTTGGCCATTTCGATCGGCGCGCCGGCGACCGCTCCGGCCACGCCCAACTCGTCCATGTCGATGGCGAGCTTCTGCGGGCCGGTAAACATCACCACCGGGGCGCAGCCCACGACGATCGCGATCGGCATGGGCTCGCGCCGCTCGCGATATTTGAGCCAGTGCAGATAGCCGCCGGCGCCGCTGGCTTCGCGTGCCACCATGCGCACGACCAGCCGGTCGGTGGCTTTGAGCGCCGCCCGGTAGGTGCCCATGTTCTGGATGCCGCTGTCGGGATCGCGGGTGATGCAGAGCGTCGCCGTGAGGTAGGGGGCGGAATCAAAGCCGGGGGTCGATACCGGAACCGGCAGGCGGGCCAGCCCGCCGCCGGGTTTCTTCAGGTCGTCCCCGGTCGTCACCACCTCCTGGCAGGGCGGGGACGTGACCGCGACCGGTGCTATTGGATTGGCGATCGCCCGCATCCATGCGTCGCCGATGGCCGCGACCGGCTGTCCCATGCCGGCGGCGTAGATCTCGGGCGAGGCCGCGAGCGCCCCGACCACGACCGGGATGTCATAGCGCCGGCCCTTGCCGTCGGTCACATGGGTAAACACGAAGGCGCGCCGCTTGTCCTCCGGCACGCCGCCCAGGAACTGCCAGCGCACCAGCGGATGCAGCTCGGTATCCTTGTTGATCGGCCGGTCGATGCGGACCAGGAGGCCTTGCGCCTCGAGGTCGGCCAGATGCTCCTGGAAGTCGAGCCGCGGCGTCCTCTGCGTCTGCAGGCGGCGTTGCGTCGCGGGTTGGTCGAGCATCGGAACCACAATTGTGCCGGATCGCGCTGGAACCACCCTATCACGGTCGATCCGGCGGGGGCCACTCGATCTGCTGGGCGAGATGCACTACTCTGCGGGCTGACGGCCGGTGATCCCGAATTGAATCCCTTACGAGCAGCCAATGACCACGATCGACGTTCACGCTCACATCCTATCGGAAGAGACCATCCGGCTGCTGCAGCGCGAGGCCCCCAAGGTCGCGCCGAAGCTGTCCGATGTCGATGAGCAATTCGGCACCCTCGACGTTGCCGGCAGCGCCTACCGGCACTTTCCGCGCGGGGGATGGGATCTCGATCGGCGTCTCCAGGACATGGCTGCATCGAAGGTCGACGTCCAGGTCCTGTCGGTGTGTCCGCAGACCTTCGTCTATGCCCAGCCGCCCGCGGTCGCCACCTCCTTTGCGCGCATCCAGAACGAGCAGCTCGCCAAGCAGGTCAAGGCGCGTCCCGACCGTTTTCTCGCCATCGCGACGCTGCCGATGCAGGCGCCCAAACAGGCGGCGGACGAGCTTCGCCATGCCGTGCGCGTTCTTGGCCTTGCCGGCGCACAGATCGGGTCGAACATCGCGGGCAGGAACCTCGACGATCCGGAGCTCGAGCCGGTGTGGGCCACCGCGGCCGAGCTCGATGCGTTCATCCTCGTGCATCCCATCAATGTGGCCGGGATGGACCGGCTCGGCTCCTATTACCTCAACAACCTGATCGGCAACCCGCTCGACACCACCATCGCGGCGGCGTGCCTCGTGTTCAGCGGCGTGCTGGAGCGCTATCCGGCGCTGAAGATCTGCCTCGCGCATGGCGGAGGCTTCGTGCCCTACCAGGCGGGCCGCTTCGTGCACGGCTGGCAGGTGCGCAACGAGCCGAAGAAGAAGCTGCCGAAGCCGCCGACCGATTCGCTCAAGCGCTTCTATTTCGACACCATCGTGCACTCCACCGAAGTGCTCGAATTCCTCGTCGGCAATGCGGGCGCCGGCCGCGTGCTGCTCGGCAGCGACTATCCGTTCGACATGGGCATGCCGGACGGCGTGCTGCAGGTTAAGAACCTCTCGATCCCGGCGGCCGAGCAGAACGCCATACTGGGCGGACAGGCACGGATGCTCTTGGCCGCAAAGCGCGAGGCCGGCGCGCCGCGCGCGGCGGGCGTGGCCTGACCGTACGTTCGAGCTACCGGAACACAAGAAATCCCAGCGGAGGAGGTCAGAATGCCTCAACAGGCCCAGGTCGCACTCACGCCCGGCGCCAAGCGTGCAGCTCCCGGTGAACATTTGTTCGATCTCGCGCAGGTGAATCACATTCTCGGCGGTCCGGCCTATTCGACCGCCAATGGCGCCTGCGTCGAGGGCGATCGCATGATCGTCGGCCTGATGCGCATGCCGGCGGGTACCGGAGCAGAGGCGCATTCGCATCCCAACGAGCAATGGATCTACATTCTCGAAGGCACATTCCGGGCGAAGATCGGCGACCAGGAGATCGAGGCCAAGCCCGGGTCGGTCGTCTATATTCCGTCGAATGCGGTGCACTCAGGCAAGGCGACGCCCGACGCCGACGTGGTTTTCTTCACCGTCAAGGATGCCTCCCACAGCCTGCACGGCATCAAGGCGGGCTGAGTAGGGGCAGTGGACAAATCCTGCGGCCGATTGTCTGTTTCGGCCCCTCCGTATGGTCTACAATTGATGGGAAGGCGCCCACCGATGGAGAATGGGTGTCGCCACGTTGCGCAGGAGGAGATGATGAAACGACTAGGTTTCGTGCTGGCGTTGCTGGGTCTTGCGTTCGCCACTGCGCCGGCTTCCGCGCAGGAAAAATATCCCTCGAAAGCGGTGAAGATCGTCGTGCCTTACGCCCCGGGGGGTGCGACCGACATCACATCGCGAATCTTTGGCGAGCAACTCAAGAATATCCTTGGCCAATCGTTCGTGGTCGAGAACAAGCCGGGCGCGTTCGGGATCGTCGGCATCGAGGAAATGGCTCGCTCGCGGCCTGACGGTTATACCTTGTTCGTCGGGAACGTTTCGACCAACGCCATCACGCCAGTCCTGTTCAAGAGCAAATTCGCCATCAACTACGAAAAGGACGTCGTGTCGGTGTCGCGATTGGCGATCTATCCGTCCTTTCTGATCACGACGACCGCAAATTTCGACATGAAGAGTGTCAAGGACATCATCGACTATGCCAAGAAAAATCCCGGCAAGGTTCGCTACACCAGCGCGGGCGTCGGCAGCTTCCCGCATTTCGACATGGAGATATTTGCCCGACGCGCCGGTGTCGACCTGCTCCATATTCCGAACAAGACCGGCGCTGCCGGCATGATCAACGATCTGGTCGTCGGCGATGCGCAGATTGCCTTCCTCAACGCTGCGAGTTCCGCGTCCATGATACGGGCCGGCAAGCTGCGGCCGGTCGCCGTGCTGGCCGAACAGAGACTGAAGGACTACCCCGACGTTCCGACCCTCGCCGAAGCCGGCTACCCCGGGGTCGGCACCCTGCACTGGCAAAGCATGATTGCGCCGGCCAACACGCCGAGGCCCGTGCTGGAGACCTTGTTCAAGGCGATTGGCGAGGCCTCGAAGGCTCCGCAGTTGCAGGAAGCCTTCGGAAAACAGCTCGTCAGCGTGAAGCTGAGCGATTCGCTGGACGAGTCGCAGGCTTGGCTCAAGGGTGAGCTCGACAAGTGGCGAAAGATCACCGCCGAAGTGAAGATCGAGCTGAACTGACAGTGCTGTGACTTCCGGCGCGTCCCGCGCAAGTTGCGCTTGCGCGGGACGAAGGCGAGCGCCGGCTCTTCGAGCTTGCTGAAATCCACCTCCGCTGACGCGCAACCGAACGCAATCCAACGACGTGATGAGTGACATGAAACGATTAGGCATTTATTTGGCAGCTTGCCTTGCAGTCGCCAGCGCGGCGGCGCAGGCACAGGACAGATATCCCTCGAAGCCGATCAAGGTAGTCGTCCCGTTCGGGCCTGGCAGCGCGACCGACATCGTCATGCGCATTGTCGGCGAGCAGATGCGGCCGATCCTCGGCCAGCCGGTCGTGATCGAGAACAAGCCGGGCGCCTTCGGTATCATCGCCATCGAGGAAATGGCGCGTTCTCGGCCCGACGGCTACACGCTGCAGATCGGCAATCCGGGCACCAACGTGCTTACGCCCATCATCTACAAGAAAAAGATGAAGATCGACTACGACAAGGACGTGATCATGGTGACGCGGCTGAGCGAGATACCGCTCGTTCTTGCCGCAACCACGAAGGACTTCCCGCCGAAGACCTATGCCGAGTTCATCGCCTACGCGAAAGCGAATCCGGGAAAAGTCCGTTACGCCAGCGTTGGTATTGGCAGCAACAATCACTATGATACGGAGGCCTTCGCCAAATGGGCGGGCATCCAGTTGGTCCACATTCCGAACAAGGGTGGCGGCGCCGCGATCACCAACGATCTGGTGACCGGAGACGCCCAAGTCGCATTCGTCAACGCCGCCAGCTCTGCGGGGGTAATCAGGGGCGGTCAGCTGCGCGCTTTGGCGGTGATGTCCGACCAGCGCGTGCCTGAATATCCGGATCTGCCTACGCTCAAGGAGTTCGGCTACGCTACCGGCAAGGGGCTGTGGTCGGCGCTTTATGCTCCCGCGACGACGCCGCGCGACGCGCTTGCGACGTTGCACAAGGCGGTTGTGCAGGCGCTCAACTCCGAGTCGGTCCAGGCCGCCTTCAAGAAGCAGATGATCAAAGCGGTACCCAATGCCTCGATCGAAGACGCGCAAGCGTGGAACAGGGCCGAAGCCGCATATTGGAAGAAGGTCACCGACGAGGTGAAGGTCGAATTGCCGGACAATTGATCGGCTGCCAGGGCGGAGCGCAGTCATGAAGATGGAGCCGGCCCCGGCCGTTCCGAACTACGCAATCCTGGTAGAGAAGGATGTCGACGTCCCGATGCGGGACGGCGCGCGGCTCAAGGCCGACATTTTCCGGCCGGACGACGGCGGGAAATTTCCGGCGATCCTCAATCTCGGGCCCTACCAGAAGGACAAGCTCTGGATTCCGCCCGATACGCTGGAGGAGAAGCCGAACCCCTCCATGAACTGGGAGACCGTCAACCCGCAGTGGTGGGTGCCGCAGGGCTATACCGCCGTGCGGGTGGATGGCCGTGGCAGCGGGAAGTCGCCGGGCCAGTGCGAGCCGTGGTCGCTCGCGGAGGCGGTCGATTTCTACGACGCGATCGAGTGGGCGGCGGCGCAGCCCTGGTGCAACGGCAAGGTCGGCCTCTCGGGCATTTCGTATTTCGCCATCAACCAATGGTTCGTGGCCAATCTGCAGCCGCCCTCGCTCGCGGCGATCATACCGTGGGAGGGCTTTGCCGATCTCTATCGCGACGCGCTGTTCCACGGCGGTATTCTCAGCGTGTTCATGACCAACTGGTACACCGCGCACCTGATGCACCATGTCGTCGGTCGTGCGTCGCAGAATCTGCCCAACGCCTGGCAGACCAACACGCTGCATTTCTGGCTCGCCAACAACCTCGACAGCGGTGCCTTCCATGGCGCGCAGGCGCAATGGGACAAGATCACCCTGCCGATGCTCACGGTCGGCAACTGGTCCGGCATGGCGCTGCACTTGCGCGGCAATACCGAGGCGTTCATGCGCGCCGCCTCCCAGCACAAGAAGCTGCGCATCCAGGCGGGCACCCACGTGCATCCGTTCTACACCGAGGAGGGCAGGCGCGATCAGCTGCGCTTCTTCGACCATTGGCTCAAAGGCATCGACAATGGCGTGATGGACGAGCCGCCGGTGAAGCTCGCGATCCGCAAGGGCCGCGATGAGATCGAATGGCGCCACGAGCACGAATGGCCGCTCGCGCGCACGAAATGGACCCGGCTCTATTTCGACCTGTCGCCGCCCGCGCCCGGCGCCGCGGCGAACGCCGGCGGGCTCGTCTCGACCAGTCCAGACGAGGTGGCGTCACGCACCTATCCGGCGACCAGCCTCGGTTCGATGGGCTCGACCTCGGCGGCGTCCTCACAGGTGATGGGCGGTGGGATCAAGCCCGGCATGGGGATCGCGCTCGAGACGCCGCCGCTCCCGCAGGACGTCGAGGTCACCGGGCCGCTGGCCGCGAGCTTCTGGGTATCCAGCTCGACCGAGGACATGGACCTGTTTCTCACGCTGCGCAATTTCGATGCCGACGGCAACGAGGTGCTGGAGACCGGCCAGCAGGGCACGCCGGTGCCGGTCGCGAAAGGCTGGCTGCGGGCATCGCACCGCGAGCTCGATCCCGATCTGTCGTTGCCGTACCGGCCGTATCACCGGCACAAGCGGCGGCTCTATCTGGCGCCCGGCGAGATCGTGCGTGTTGACGTCGAAATCTGGCCGACCTCGATGGTGTTCCGGAAGGGCCACCGCATCCGTCTCGACATCCAGCCGCGTGACGGCGTCGGCAGCCAGTCCTACATGCATTACCACGCCGACTACAACACCGGCACGAATACGATATATGCTGGCGGCGAGAGGGAATCCTATCTGCTGCTGCCGGTGATCCCGGAGCGATAGCCGCCCGGGAACGCTTCGGCGCGGGACACACGATGACGACGGGCGATCAGCAAAGCCACCCGCGGCTCAGGCACATGCTTGCGCGCAAGAACGTGCTCGCGGGGCTCATGTTCATGGGCGTTGCCGCGGCGGCGTTGTGGATCTCTCGCGACTATCCCATTGGAACTGCGCTGCGGATGGGCACCGGATATGTGCCGCGGTTGCTGTGCTGGATCCTGCTTGGGCTTGGCGCCGTCGTGTTCTTGCTGGGATTGCGCGATGCCGAAGCCGATCGCGGTCCCGCATCGGGCGGTCGCTCCGCCTGGCGACCGGTCTTTTTTGTCACCGCAAGCCTTGTCGCGTTTGGGCTGTCGATCGAGCGTCTTGGCCTCGTCATTTCAATTCTGCTGCTCATCGGATTGGGTGCAATGGGGGCCCGCAATCTGCGGCCGCTGGAAACGCTCGCTGCCGCGCTGGTGCTGATCGCGCTGTCCTGGTTGATCTTCATTCTCGGGCTCGGGCTCACCATCCTGGTCTGGCCGGAGTGGTAGATGGAGCTGTTGCATAATCTCGCGGTCGGGTTCGAGGTCGCGCTGACGCCGGCGAACCTGTTCTTCGCACTCGCCGGCGCACTCATCGGCACGCTGATCGGCGTGCTCCCGGGCATCGGGCCGATCGCGACGATCGCGATGCTCCTGCCGCTGACCTTCAAGCTCGAGCCGACCTCCGGCCTGATCATGCTCGCGGGCATCTTCTACGGCGCCCAGTACGGCGGTTCGACCACCGCTATCCTGGTCAACCTGCCGGGCGAGACCTCCTCGGTGGTGACCTGCATCGACGGTCACCAGATGGCGCGGCGGGGACGGGCCGGCGCGGCGCTCGCGGTGGCGGCGCTCGGGTCGTTCTTTGCCGGCTGCGTCGCGACCGCGCTGATTGCGACCTTCGCGCCGCCGCTCGCCAAGATCGGCCAATCGTTCGGGGCACCGGAATATTTCTCGCTCATGGTGCTCGGTCTCATCGCGGCGGTCGTCCTGGCGCACGGCTCGGTCATCAAAGCCGTCGCCATGATCATCCTCGGCCTGCTGATCGGCCTCATCGGCACCGACGGCAATACCGGCGGGACGCGCTTCACCTTCGGCATCACCGAGCTGACCGACGGGCTCGATGTCGCCACCCTTGCCATCGGCATATTCGGGATCGGGGAGATCATCGCCAACCTGGCGAACCCGCAGGATGCGCGCTCGCTGGTGTCGCAACGGATCACGCGGCTCTGGCCGACGCGCGAGGATTTTGATCGCGCCTGGCCCGCGGTGCTGCGCGGAACCGCGCTCGGCGCCGTCCTCGGCGTGTTGCCGGGGGAGGGGCGACACTGTCGTCGTTCGCGGCCTACGCACTGGAGAAGAAGGTGGCGCGCGATCCCACGCAGTTCGGCAAGGGCGCGGTCGAGGGCGTCGCAGGGCCGGAATCCGCCAACAATGCCGGCGCGCAGACCTCGTTCATTCCGATGCTCACGCTCGGCATCCCGGGCAACGCCGTCATGGCCTTGATGATCGGCGCGCTCACCATCCACGGTATCCAGCCCGGCCCGCAGATCATGACCGAGCGGCCGCAGATGTTCTGGGGCATGATCGCCTCGATGTGGCTCGGCAACGCCATGCTGGTGATCATCAACCTGCCGCTCATCGGCATGTGGGTGCAACTGCTCAAGGTACCGTATCGTTTTCTCTACTTGGCGATCCTGCTGTTCTGCGGGATCGGCGTCTACACGGTGAACAATGCGCCGTCGGCGGTGCTGCTGGCGGCTCTCTTCGGAGTCGTAGGCTATGTCTTCATGCGGCTCGAATGCGAGCCGGCTCCGCTCGTCCTCGGCTTCGTACTCGGTCCGCTGATGGAGGAGAACCTGCGCCGTGCCATGCGGATTTCGAGCGGCGATCCGATGATCTTTATCGACCGGCCGATCAGTCTCGGCCTCTTGATCGCGGCGGCGCTGCTGTGCGTACTGGTCGCATTGCCGGTCATCCGCACCCGCCGCGAGGAGGCATTCCAGGAGTAACCGAGCCGGATCGAAACCGTTGGCGGCGACGGTGCCTGCGGGCGCTTCGCCGGCAGAGCTTCCCGCAAAGTCCATCCTGCAACGAACAAAAGCATGAATCGTCCGAAGTCCCCGTTGCGCCGAGAGGCGAAAACCCGCGACACGATCCGCTCCGGCCTTCGGCTCTCCGCCGATATCGGCGGCACGTTCACGGACATCGCGGTGTTCGACGAGCGCACCGGCACGCTTGCTTTCGGCAAGGCGCTGTCGACGCCCGCGCGCCTGGTCGACGGCATCGGTGCCAGTGTCGCCAAGGCCGCCAGTGACTACCGCTCCGCCGGACTGTTCCTGCACGGCTCGACCATCGCCATCAACACCATCCTCGAGCGCAAGGGCGCCAGGACCGCGCTCCTCATCACGCAGGGCTTTCGCGATATCTACGAGATCGGCCGCATCAACCGGCCCGACGCCTACAATCTTTTCTTCCAGAAGCACGAGCCGCTGGTCGAACGCGCCCTGCGCTTCGAGGTCAAGGAACGCGTGCTGGCCGATGGCGAGATCGAAACGCCCCTCGACGAGGGAGAGATCGCGGCGCTGGGCCGCGTGCTCGAGGAGCTCGGCGTCGAGGCGGTCGGCATCCTGTTTCTCAATTGCTATGCCCGGCACGACCATGAGATGCGCGCCAAGGCGATCCTGGAGAAGAACCATCCGGGGATGTTCGTGTCCGCCTCGCACGAGCTGTCGGAGGAATACCGCGAATTCGAGCGCTGCTCGACCGTGGTGGCGAACGCCTATATCGGCCCGATCGTGCGCCGCTATATCGGCGAGATCGACGACCATATCCGCGGCGAGGGCTTTCGCGGATCGTTCCTGGTCGTGCAGTCGACCGGCGGCCTATATGAGGCCGATCAGGCCAAGAGCCACTGCGTGCGTATGCTGGAATCGGGCCCCGCGGCCGGGGTCATCGGTACGCAGGCGCTCTGCCATACGCTCGGGCTCAAGAATGCCATCGCCTTCGACATGGGCGGCACCACTGCCAAGGCCGGCGTCATCCACAACGGCGAGGCGCTGACCACCGGCGCGGCGCTGATCGGCGGCTACGACAAGGCGCTGCCGGTGCAGATCGCCATGATGGACATTTTCGAGGTCGGCACCGGGGGCGGCTCGATCGCGCGTGTGGAGGAGGGGAGCCTGCGCGTCGGCCCGCAGAGCGCGGGCGCCGCGCCGGGTCCCGCCTGCTACGGTCTGGGCGGAGTTGAGCCGACGGTGACCGACGCGAACCTCGTGCTCGGCCGGCTTGGCGCCGACCGGTTCCTGGGTGGCGAGATGGCGCTCGACCTTGACGCGGCGAAAACCGCGCTCGGCACCCGCATCGGAAAGCCGCTCGGCATGGATGCCGTCGCGGCGGCGGACGGCATTCTGCGCATCGCCGCGACCGCGATGTCCTACGCGGTGAAGGGTGTCACCACCGAGCGCGGCTTTGACGCCGGCGATTTTGCCCTGGTGGCCTACGGCGGCGCCGGGCCGCTGCACGCCGTGGCGGTCGCGCACGAGATCGGCATTCGCACCGTTATCGTCCCGGTCGCGCCCGGCGTGTTCTCGGCCTTCGGCATGCTGTTCTCCGATCTGCGATACGATTTTGTGCGCACCTGGTTCACCCGGCTGGAAGATGCGCCGTTCGACCGGATCGAGCGGGTCTACCGCGAGCTGGAGAGCCAGGGCCGCGAAGCGATCGCCGGGACGTCGGTCAAGCCGCAAAAGATCGTGGTGAGGCGCGCCGCCGACATGCGTTATGTCGGGCAGGAACATGCCGTGACGGTCGACCTGCCGCTCGGCGTGTTCGCGCGGGAAGACCGCGCGGCGATCAAGCGCCATTTCGACGCCATGCACGCGCAACGCTACGGCACTTCGGCGCCGGACGAGCGCGCCGAGATCGTCAGCCTGCGCACGACGGTGACGGGTATCATGCGCAAGCCGCCACAGGAGAAGATCAAACGCGGCAAGTCGGCGCCCGACAAGGCGGGGTTCTCCGGCAGGCGCCCGGTCTATTTCAACGGCGCGTTCAAACCGACGCCGACCTACCGGCGCGCGGCTCTACTGGCCGGCAACCGCATCGTGGGTCCGGCTCTGATCGAGGAACATGCCTCGACCACCGTGCTGTCGCCC
Source organism: uncultured Alphaproteobacteria bacterium (assembly GCA_963755305.1). GTDB lineage: Bacteria > Pseudomonadota > Alphaproteobacteria > Rhizobiales > Xanthobacteraceae > VAZQ01. The sequence goes on from CAVWJL010000006.1 coordinate 386,386, forward strand.
GGCGACAGGCTCGAAGTCGATGCTTACGGGAATCTGGTGATCACGGTCGGAAGGCGTTGAAGGAGGCGGCATGGTTCAGCTCGTCGACAGCGATATCAAGACGCGCGAGGTGCTCGACTGGAAGGGTGTGCATGTCCTGCATTTCATGGGGTCTTCGTGCTCGCAGAAACTGCGGGTCTTCCTGAATCTCAAGGGGATTCCGTGGGAGTTCGCATCACATCGACCTGCCCGGTAATGAGAACTTCCGGCCGTGGTTTCTCGGAATCAATCCGCGCGGGCTGGTGCCGGTACTGGTGCACGACGGCGTGGTGCACATCGAAAGCAACGATATCATCGCGCATCTCGAAAGGATTTTCCCGACACCGAAGCTTATTCCGGCCGGTCATGAGAACGAAGTCGCAGCGCTTCTCAAGCACGAGGACGATCTGCATCTCGATCTGCGCACGCTGAGTTTTCGCTTCGTGTTCACACCGCCCGGGCCGCCTAAGCCGGCCGAGGCGCTGAAAAGCTACGCTGCCAACGGCTCCGGTACCGTGCGTGGTGCCGCCGATCGCGACAAGCAAATACAGATTGAGTTCTGGGAGCGTGCCGGCAGGGAAGGCTTCACCGACGAACGGGCGCGCGCATCGGCCCAGAAATTCCGCGCCGAATTCGACGCCATGGATAAGCGATTGGAGCGGCAGCCTTACCTGATGGGCGACGGCGTGAGCGTGCTCGACATCGCCTGGCTGATCTACGCGCATCGGCTATCGCTTGCCGGGTACCCGTTCAAACGGCTACATCCGCACGTCTTTGCATGGAAGGAGCGGCTCACGGCGCGGCCCGAATTCGCACAGGAGATCCGGATGCTACGCCATTCCGAGGAGCAGCTTGAAGCCACGCGCCGCGCGCAGGAGCAGGCGGGAAAGACGCTCGCAGCAGTGGCCGGATTTTAGTTCGCGCGTTCTCTGCCCCTTTCCCGGATCAAACGCGCGACCGAGACACGAGCGCAACACAGTGCCTCTGATGGCGATGATGACGACAAACGGCTGGACAATATGAGTCGCAAATCGAAGACCAGGAAGCTGCGCAAGGTCGATCCGGTGATTACCGAGATCGTGCGCAACGGCGTCATCGCGGTGACCGAGGAAATGAAGACGAACCTCATGCGCACCGCTTACAACATCATCATATACGAAGCGCTCGACTTCACCACCGGGCTGTTCACGCCGCAGGGCGAAACCGTCTCGATCGGCATCGGGCTCCCGATGTTCATCCGCGGCATGGCTGAGACCGTGAAGGCCAAGATCGCGCATTTCGGCAAGGATGGGATCAAGCCGGGCGATATCTACGTCACCAACAATTCCTATCTCACCGGCAGCCACCTCAACCACGTCACGCTCACCTTGCCGATCTTCCACAAGGGCGAGCTCGTCGGGTTCTCCTGCTGCATGGCGCACTGGCTCGATATCGGCGGCACGCTCGGCGGCATGACCACCGACATCTATTCCGAAGGGCTGCAAATCCCGATCCTGAAGCTGCACGACCGCGGCAAGGTGAACGAAACCATCGTCGATATCATCCGCCAGAACGTGCGCCTGCCGCCGCGTGCCATGGGTGACCTGCGCGCGCAGGTCACCGCGGTGAAGACCGGCGAACGCCGATTCCTGCAGCTCATCGAGCGCTACGGACGGGAGGCGGTGCTCGGCTCGATCCGGGAGATCATGGACCATAGCGCGGCCATGGCGCGGGTGCGGACGCGTACGATTCCGGATGGCACTTACGAGGCGGAATCCTACATGGACGACGACGGCATCGACATCGGCAAGCCGGTGCCGATCCGGGTGCGCGTCGTCGTGAAGGGCGACGAGATGACCGTCGACCTCACCGAGGTTTCGAAGCAGGTGCGCGGCTTCTACAATTCGGGGATCACCACCGGTCACGCCTGCGCGCAGGTCGCCTACAAGTGCATCACATCGCCCACCGATTATCCGATCAACGACGGCTCGTTTCGCAGCCTCAAGACCATCGTGCCGCCCGGGCGCGTGATCAGCGCGGTGCGGCCGGCGCCGATGCGCTGGTGGATGACCTACCCGATGACCATCGTGGATACGATCTTCAAGGCGCTGGCGCCGGCGATCCCCGACCGCGTCATCGCCGGCCACCATGCCGACCTGCTGGCGTCGTCCTTCCATGGCATCAACAATCGCACCAACGAGTTCTTCATCGGCAGCTTCGGGCCGCTCGGCGGCGGCTGGGGTGCGAAACATAACGAGGACGGCGTCTCCGGCACGGTGTGCATCAACGACGGCGACACCCACAACAGTGCAAACGAGCAGGCCGAGTTCAAGTTTCCCATCGTGGTGGAGCGCTATGCGCTGGTGCCGGATTCCGGCGGGGCCGGCCGACATCGCGGCGGTCTCGGGGTCGAGCGGGTCGTGCGCGCGCGGGGCCACATGATGGTGAACAACCAGAGCGACCGCGCGCACTGCCGGCCGTGGGGGCTCGGCGGCGGCCTCGAAGCGACGGGCAATGCGGTCGAGATTCGCGTCGGCGGAGACTGGAAGACCGATTTCCCCAATGCCAAGGTTCTGGTGGCGCAGCTCAAGCCGGGCGACGCCTTCAAGATCCGGTCGGGCGGCGGCGGCGGCTACGGCGACCCGCTCGAGCGGCCGCTCGACGTGGTGCGCGAGGACGTGCGGCAGGGCTACGTGACGGCGAAGGCGGCGGCCGAGCTCTACGCCGTCGTGATCGATCCCGACACGTTCGAGATCGATGCCGCGGCGACCGGGAGGCTGCGCGCTGCCCGGCGGAAAGCTAGCGCTTGAGCTTCGCGGTGTACGACATTCCGCCTGCACCGCAACACGGGCAGTTCAGGGCGACCAGGATGTTCTGCTTCTGCTCCTCGTCGAGATCGGTACGATCGAGCATCTGACGGGTCTGCTGCTCGAACAGATCGTGCAACGATAGCGCGCCGAACGAAATCTGGTCGGAAGGCGAAACCTCCGGCGCGGGGGTCGCATCCGTTGCGGTCCCGTCCTGCGGCTTGCGCCTGGCTGGGACGGCCTGCACGCGCCTGCTCGATTTGCGCTTCGCCATGCAAATCTGTCCTCAATGTTACGCGCAGGTTGCCGCTACGCGCAGGTATTGACCAACGTGCCGATTCCCTCGACCCACACCTTGACCACGTCGCCCGGCTTCAGGAACTCCTTGCGCGCAAGCCCGACGCCGGCAGGCGTGCCGGTGAGGATCAGGTCGCCCGGCTGCAGCGTGATGCGCGCCGAGAGCTGCGCGATCTGCTCGGCCAGGGTAAAGATCATCTTGCTGGTGTGCGAGTCCTGCTTGATGACGTCGTTGACCCACAGCTTGATGCCGACGTTCTGCGGATCGGGGATATCGTCGGCGGGCACGATCCAGGGGCCGAGCGGGCAGCCGTCGTCGAAGTTCTTCTGCCCGAGCCAATCGAACTTGAACGGCGAGGTGTCGGGCACCGGCGACCGCTTGGTCAGGTCGCGCGCCGAAAGGTCGTTGCCGATGGTGTAGCCGGCCACGTGATGGAGCGCGTTCTCGATCGCGACGTTCTTTGCCGGGCGGCCGATCACGGCGGTCAGCTCGGCTTCCCAGTCGACCATGGTCGAATAGGGCGGCAGTCTGATCGTGCTGTTCGGAGCCGCCAGGCAATGCGGCGCCTTGATGAAGTGCCAGGGCTTGAGTCCGACGCTGTGGGGCTCGGGCTCGGGCGCGATGTTCTGCACCTTGGCCATTTCCATCATGTGGTCGGTGTAGTTGGCGCCCGCACAGAAGATGCCGCTCGGGTGCAGCACCGGAGCCAGCAGCTTGACGGCGCTCAGCGGACGGCCTGCGGCTCTGCCTTGCGCCGCGCCGGCGGCCTCCTGCAAGGCATGCTGTGCCCGGTCCCAGTCGCGCAGCACATCAAGCGTCGTGACGTAGGTCGGACGGCCGGTGGCCGCCGCAACGTCGAACACGATGTCGCCGACCACCAGGCCGGCGCGCGGGCCTTCCGGCGACTGATAGCTCACGAGCCTGTATTGCGGCATTGACGGTTACCCTCCGGAAGTGGTTGTTGAAACGCAATCTGCGGGGCCCAATCATGGCGACTCTTGCGCGCCCCGCTTTTCCTGTCCACACATTTGGCCCATGATACGATACGATTGTATCGAGTAGCAGACTGCCGGCAGGACATAGGATGAGCAACGAGCCGATTTCGAACGGGCGCCCGCGCGCCATCGATTTCCACGCCCACGTCCTGGTGCCCGAAGTGTACGCCGTGGCGGCCGAGCACAACATCTTTTCCGAATTGCCGACCGATCCGGGCGTCACCGAGGAGATGCGGGACCAGATCAGGGACCGCGCCGGGATGGTGCTCGGGCGGATGAGCGACCTCACCGATCGCATCGCCAGGATGGACACCATGGGTGTCGACGTCCAGGTGCTGAGCGCCAGCCTGGTGCACCAGGGCCTGGAATGGGCGGATGCGCAGACATCATTGCGGCTTGCCCGTACCACCAACGACTGGATCGCCAAGGCGGTGTCGACGCAACCCAGGCGCTTCGTGGGGCTCGGCACCATGCCGTTGCATGTGCCGGCGCTGGCGGTGACCGAGCTGGAGCGCTGCATGCGCGAACTCGGCCTGCGGGGCGTGGCGATCTCGACCACGGCGGGCGGAATGGAGCTGGGCGATCCGCAGCTGCGGCCGTTCTGGATCAAGGCCGAGGAACTGGGCGCGCTGGTCTACATCCATCCGGGCGGCAATCGCGATGTTCGCTTCAAGCGCTTCCATCTCTGGAACAGCGTCGGCCAGGCGTTCGAGGAGGCGATGGCGATCGCGTCGCTGATGTACGACGGCGTGCTGGAGAGCTTCCCCGGGCTCACGATCTGCGTCTCGCATGGCGGCGGCTACATGCCCTATTATATGGGCCGCATCGACCGCAATTACGCGGAGAAGGCCAACACCCGCGTGAACATGGCGAAGCCGCCGATCGACTATCTGCGCATGCTTTATTTCGATTCGTGCGTCTACGAGCGCCCGGTTCTGGCGCATCTCGTCGACAAGGTGGGAGCCGACCGGGTGCTGCTCGGCTCGGACTATCCGGTCGGCGAGATGAAACCGGTCGAATTCGTGCACTGCGACCGCGGGCCTGACGGACGCGCAAAAACAGCAGATCGTGCAGGGCAATGGAGCGGCCCTGCTGGGGCTCGCCAGCTAGCGGCCCACGCCGATCGAAACGCAATCTTCAGCACGGGGAAATCGTGATGGACGAACGGCTTCTCAACCCGATCTCGACCGCCGAGCTCGATCGCCGCTGGGCCGCGGCGCGCAAGGCCATGGCCGAGCGCAACATCGACGCGCTGGTCATGCAGAACAGCAATGACTTCATGGGCGGCTATGTGCGCTGGTTCACCGATACCCCGCTGACCGACGGCTACATTCCGCGCAGCGTGATCTTTCCCGCCTCCGACCTGATGATTACGGTCGACATGGGCGCCAAGGGCGTGCGCCGCAAGATCGACGGGCGCGACGAGGGCTTCCGCGGCGTCGGCGAGCTGCTGTTCACGCCGGCCTTTGCGTCGGTCGCCTATACCCACGAATACCAGGCGGAGATCGTCTCGGCCGAGCTCAAGCATCGCGGCTATCGCACCATCGGCTGGGTCGGCTCCGGCGCCATGCCGCACAAATTCGTCATGCGCGTCGAGCGCGAGCTGGAAGGGAAGGCGAAATTCGTCGACGCGACCGAAGTCATCGACCGCCTGAAGGCGATCAAGAGCGACGAGGAGAAGGACCTCATCCGCAAATGCGCGCACATGCAGGATGAGGTCTTCGCGCGCGTGCTGAAGGAGATCAAGCCCGGCATGAGCGGCAACGATGTCACCGCGCTCGCCGAATACGAAGGCCGCGTGCGCGGCAGCATCCAGGGAATTTTTCTCGGCTCCGCCGCGCCGCTCGGGCAGGCGTCGCGCTTTCTCAACCGGCACTACCAGGCGCGCAAGCTCAAGCCCGGCGAGCACTTCTCCATCCTGATCGAAGAACAACGGTCCGGGCGGCATGTACACCGAAATCGCCCGCACCATGGTGCTGGGCAAGGCGTCGAACGAGCTCATCGACGGCTTCGAATCGATGAAGGAGGCGCAGGCGCACACGCTGCGCCTGATGAAGCCGGGCGCGTCGTGCGCCGATATCGCCGCCCGCCACGACGACTACATGCGCAGGCATGGCTTTCCGGCGGAGCTGCGGCTCTATTCTCACGGTCAGGGCTACGATCTCGTGGAGCGGCCGCTGATCCGGGCCGACGAGACCATGAGCATCGAAGCGGACATGAATTTCGCCGTGCATCCGACCCACGAGACGCCGTCGCTGTTCGCGGTGATCTGCGACAACTATCTCATCGGTCCCGACGGGCCGGGCGAGTGCCTGCACAAGACCCCGAAGCAGGTCTTCGAGGTGTAATGCGCGCATGACGATCGACGTATTGAGCATCGGCTCGTTCCCAGCGGCGACGAATGCCGAGCTGGCGAGCCGGTTTGCGGTGACCCATCACTTTCAGCCGCCGGCGCCCGAGGCGCTCGATGCCGAGCTGAAGGGGCGCATCCGCGCGATCGCGACCGAGGCCAATCGCGGTGCCGGCCGGGCGCTGATCGAGGCGCTGCCCAGAGCTGGAAATCATCGGCGTCTTCGGCGTCGGGACCGACAGCGTCGACCTCGCGGCCGCGCGCGAGCGCGGCATCCCGGTCACCAACACGCCGGGGATCCTCACCGACGAGTGCGCCGACCTTGCCATCGGCCTGATGCTCGCCTCGGCGCGGCAGATCGTCTTTGCCGACCGCTACGTGCGCGCCGGCGACTGGCAGCGCAAGGGACCGATCCCGCTCGGCCGCAGCGTCGGCGGCAAGACGCTCGGCATCGTCGGCCTGGGCGGCATCGGCCGCGCGATCGCCGACCGGGCCGCCGCTTTCCGCATGCAAATCCTCTACCACGGTCCGCGCCGCAAGCCCGACGCGCCCTATGAATACGTCGCGGATCTCGTCGATCTGGCGCGCCGCAGCGACTATCTCATGGTCGCCTGCAAGGGCGGGCCGGATACCCGCCACCTCGTCTCCGCCGCCGTGATCGATGCGCTCGGGCCCGACGGTACGCTGATCAATGTCGCGCGCGGCTCGGTCGTCGACGAACCGGCGCTGGTCAAGGCGCTGGCGGACGGTCGGCTCGGGCACGCCGCGCTCGATGTGTTCGAGAGCGAACCCGACCCGTCGCCGGCGGTTCTCGCGCTTCCCAACGTGATCGTGCAGCCGCACCAGGGCAGCGCCACGGTGGAGACCCGCACCGCCATCGGGGCGCTCATGATCGACAACATCAGCGCGCATTTCGCCGGCAAGCCGCTGTTGACGCCGGTGCGGTGATCTGGGAACGGAAGCGGGCGGTGGCGAGAGAACCGGATCATGGCTGAGCCTCAGATCACGATCGACCAGGTCAGCCACCTCTATCGCCCGCCGAGCGGCCGGCCGGTGCTCGCGCTCGAAGACGTGTCGCTCGACGTGCGTCCGCGCGAATTCCTCGCGCTGCTCGGGCCGTCCGGTTGCGGCAAGTCGACGCTGCTCTATCTCCTCGGCGGTTTCCTGCCGACCGAGAAGGGCTCGATCCTGATCGAAGGCAAGCCGGTCGGCGCGCCGGGGCCCGACCGCGGCATCGTGTTCCAGCATTTCGCGCTGTTTCCCTGGAAGACGGTGCGCGCCAATATTCTCTATGGGCTCGAGCGTATGGGCCTGGCGCGCGAGGAGCGCGAGAAGCGCGCGCAGGCCTTCATCGATCTCGTCGGCCTCTCCGGTTTCGAGGACAGCTATCCCGTCGCAGCTCTCCGGCGGCATGAAGCAGCGCACCGCGATCGCGCGCACGCTCGCGTTCGATCCGAAGATCCTGCTCATGGACGAGCCGTTCGGCGCGCTCGACGCGCAGACCCGCAGCCTGATGCAGGCGGAGCTGCTGCGGCATCTGGCAGCGCACGCCCAAGACCGTGATCTTCGTCACCCACGACGTGCAGGAAGCGGTCTATCTCGCCGATCGGGTCGCGGTGATGTCGGCGCGGCCCGGACGCATCAAGACGATCGTCGACACCAAGTTCGACAAGAACGATCCCGACATGTTCAAGACCAGGGACTTTGTCGACAAGGTGGACGAGATCTGGAACCTGGTGCGCATCGAGGCGATCAAGGCGCAGGAGAAACGGGCGCGCCTGATGGCAAGCGCTGCTGTCCGATACTCGCCGCTTCTGCTGCTCGCGCTCGCCTGGGAGATTGCGCCCCGCGCACTGGTCTGATCTCCGACGCTTGCGCTGCCGCCGCTGAGCGAGGTGGTGGCGGCGTGGATCGATCTGGTCAAGATCGGGCGAGCTCATCACCAACGGCGCGGCCTCGCTCTGGCGGGCCGGGCGCGGGCTTGTTCCTCGCGATCGTGATCGGCGCGACGCTCGGCATCGTCATGGCGTGGTGGCGGCCGGTGAACGTGCTGCTCAGCCCGCTGGTCGAAATGTTCTATCCCGATGCCGAAATCGGCGCTGATCCCGGTGACGGTGCTGTGGCTCGGCTTCGGCAACGGCTCGAAGATCCTGCTGATCTTTCTCGGCTGCATGCTGCCGGTGACGGTCGGCGCCTTCAACGGCGCGCGCTCCAGCGAGCAGGCGCTGGTGTGGTCGGCGCGCAGCATGGGGGCGAGCCGCGTGCGCATGCTGTGGGACGTGGTGGTGCCGAGCGCGATGCCCGAGCTGCTCAACGGCATCCGCACCGCGCTGGCGCTCTCGTTCATCCTGCTGGTGAGCTCCGAGCTGATCGTGGCGCAGCAGGGGCTCGGCTATCTGATCGGCTTTCTCGGCGCCAACGGCACCTATGACGCCATGTTCGCAGTGGTGCTCACCGTGGCGTTCCTCGGCTTTGCCGCCGACCGCGTCTATCTCCTCGTCATGCAACGGGTGCTGCGGTGGCAGACATAGCGCACGCTCCCGCCGGACGAAACGGCCCAGTCGCTGGGGCGCCGCGCGCTGTGGACGGCGTTCCGGATTTTCGCGCGCGTGTTCTCCATCGTCGTGCTGGCGGTGGCATGGGAGTGGTTCGCACGCAGCGGCGCGGTGACGCCGTTCATGCTGCCGCGGCTGAGCGCCGTGCTGGAGCGCATCTGGAGCGACCTGATCGGCGGCGATCTTCTGCTCAATACCGGCGTGACGGTCTATCGCGCCCTGGTCGGGTTTATGATCGCCGCGCTCGGCGGCATCGTGCTCGGCATGGCGATCTCGCGCGGCAGGCTCGCGCACTGGTTCTTCGACCCGATCGTCTCGGTCGGCTTTCCGATGCCGAAGATCGCCTTCCTGCCGGTGATCATTCTCTGGCTCGGCGTCTTCGACATTTCGAAGATTTCGATGGTCGTGCTCGACGCCATCTTCCCGGTGATCACCGCGACCGTCATCGGCATTCGCGGGGTCGAGCGCGAGCTCATATGGTCGGCGCGCAACATGGGAGCGGGCGACCGCGAAATCCTCTGGCAGATATCGCTTCCGGCCGCGCTGCCGCAGATCATCACCGGGCTGCAGGTGGCGCTCCCGATCTCGCTGATCGTGGCGGTGGTGACCGAGATGCTGATGGGCGGCTATGGGCTCGGCGGCGCGATGATGACCGCCTCGCGCTTTGCCGATTCACGCGGCGTCTTCGCCGGCATCGTGGAGATCGCCGTGGTGGGCTACGTGCTGGTCAAAGGCATGACCATCGTGCGCCGGCGCCTGCTGCTGTGGCATCAGGAGGCGCTGGAACCAACGACCGTGTAGCGGCCGCCGGCCTGGCTTGAAGGGCCGCCGGGCGGGCGAGCCGGCGTCAACGGGCGTTGATGTCGTCAGGCCGCAGCCACTTCCTGGCCAGAACCTTCTGCATCAACTCGCGGTCGACATGCGGCAGTACCGTCTTCCTGAAGGCGTTGTCGATCTGCTTGTATTCGGCGGCGCAGCCCTCGGCCCGGGATTTCGGCAGCCAGTTGAAGTCGACGAAGTCCTTGAAGCCGTCGGGGTCCTTGCCATAGGCCAGACAGAGGTACGTCTGCCGCCGTTGCAGCGCGGTCGAATGGACGTCCCAGTAGAAGGCGGGATACCGCCGGCTGCCGAGATTCCATCCATAGGCCTCGCCCTTGATCAGGGTCCGCGCCACCTCCCGGCCGAACTGCAGCATCACGTATCCGGCAATCTGGTCGGCGGTATCCTCCTCGCGCGCGAATACCGGAAGCTGCAGCAGATTGCTCACGGCATGGCCCGCTTCATGCAGCATGGTGCCGACCACCCGGCCGACGATGGCCTCCTCGCGCGTGATCCCCTGCGGCGTCGTCTTCTCGGGCGCTTCCTCTTCGATGTCCTTGACGTATTCGTAGCACAGCGTGATCGACACATCGTCCCGGCTGTAGAATGCGTTCGACATGTCGCACTGCATCGTCCTCAGCCGGAGCGTGACCGGAAGCTTTATCGGCGCCAGGAATTGGCTGAACTCTTCCAGAAACTGCCGCTTCTTGAGCCGTTCGGCGATCGCCAGATAGGCTTGGTAGTTCGCCTCGAGCTTCTTGTAGACGTCCTTGTAATCGGGATCGTCCGGTTCGTAGTCGTTGAGCACGGGGTTGAGCGGCGCGATATAGTCGATCGTGATGTCGTTGGTGCGCACGAGGTCGGTCGACTGCCCATGAATCGAACCGGAGGTGAGCAAGACGGCAGGCCACGCCACCCCGAGCGCCAGTGCCGCTGCGGCTGCGATGCGTTTCATCGATGGGATCCTCGGTTGAGCGGGTCGAATTCGAGCGGAAAAGCGGGCGGTTCATTTCGGCAGCCAGTCTTTCTTCGCCTGCACCACTTTCAGCAGTTCACGATCCACATGCGGCATGATCGTTTGCCTGAACGAACGCCGCAGCCTGCGGTAATCCTGCGCGCAGTATTTGGCGCGGCTTTCGTGAAGATTGAAGCTGTCGATCAGGAAGCCGAACTTCGCCGGCCAGCCGCCATACGCGATGCAGAGGGTATTGTAGAAGCGCTGGGCCTCCTGCGGGCGCACCGCATCGGAGAAGTGCCCCGCCCCGAAGAAACCGCGCTGGGCAAGGAACCAGGCGCTGCCCGCAACCGTCGTCCACGCGATGTCCTCGCCGAATTCCAGCACGATAAGGGCGCCGATGCTGTCCGCCGCTTCGTCCATGCGGCCCCAGATCGGAGTTTGCAGGGTGTCGAATACCGCGAACGCGACCTGCTGAAGCACGAGCTGGACGAACGGTCCGATGATCGCCTGGGTCTTCGTCAGGATCGGCCGTCCTCGGCCGAAATACACGAACGGTTCGGAGGGAATGTTCGCTTCGATCAGGGCAATGTACTCATAGCAGATGGTGACGGGCGCCCGCGACCGGTACGGAATCGTCATGGCGCCTGCGCATTCGTCCACCTTCACCATCAGCTTGTCGGGAAGGCGCAGCGGCGCCAGGAACTCCTGCAGGGTCTCCAGCACGCGGAGCTGCTTCACCCGCTGATAGATCGGCCGGAACTTGGCGTTGCGCGGCTCGATGTAGGCGATCTCGATCTGCGACGCCTTCCTGACCTCCTCCGACGACTCCGACGGTGGCGGTGGTGGCGGCTGTTGCGCCCTGGCCGGTACCGCGTGCATCGCGAGATAGATCGAGCAAACCCCCAACACCGCTACGCGCAGGATCGACGTCATCGAGGTCTCCCTATCCGGTCTGATGCAGAGCTTTTCGGCGGGCAATACGGCAAGGATCCAAAGTCGGCCGCGCGTCCGAGGCGCGATCGGAAAAAATTATCAGTTTTGTGGCGATTGCGCCAGCGGTCGCAGCCGCCGCGGCGATGGTCCGGAAGGTGCAGGTCCCGATCGCGGCCTGCCGTCAAGGCGAGCGGTTCCGTGCGGCGGACGAAAAGAAAGCGGCGCGCCATCCGCGCGGCGCGCCGCCTTGGGGCCGGCCGCGAGGGCTATTTCAGCCGCTTGCGCGCCTCTTCGACGATGCTCAGGTCGGTGTATTTCTTCACGTCGAGGCCCGCCCGGATGAAACCGAGGTCCCTGGTCATGTCGACGTTCTTCTGCAACGCGACGAGATCCGGCAGCATGTTCGGATCGCGATAGGTGTCGCGCTTGGTGAACAGCCAGTCGAAACGCGCGGGCGGCTGTTTGGTGACGCGGCCGGCGATCTCCATCACTTCCTTATGGTTCTTGGGGTCGAGGAACCACTGCGTGATGCGCAGCGTATCCTCCATGAAGTCGACCATGGCGGCGCGGTTCTTGTCGAGGAACGGCTTGCGCGCCGCCCACACGATCATGTCCGTCACGCCGATGGCGTCGCGTTGCGAGAACAGCGTGCGGCTGATCTTGCGCAGTTCCGGATCGTAGGAGAACGGTACGATCCCCGGGATCATGTCGACCTTCTTCTCGGACAGCATGGCGCGCATGGTGGGAAACGGCGCCTCGATCATCGTGTAGTCGCGCTTGTCCTCGAGCCCGTGCTTGCGCAGCATCGCCCGCATGGCGACGTCGATCGCGCTGCCGGCAGCGTTGGTCATGATCGTCTTGCCCTTGAGGTCCTGCACCTTCTGGATCGGGCCATCCTTGAGAACCATGTATTCCTGCGAGTAGTACCCTTCCACGCCGTCGCGGAACTCGTCGGCGATGACGCGCAGATCGTCGAGGCCGGCATTCTGGATTGCGATGCCGAGCGTCGAATAGGCGAGATTGGAGATTTCCAGTTCGTTGTTGGCGAGCGCCGTGATCATCGGCGGGGTGCCCGGATAGCGCACCGGCTCCATCACGTAGGACTTGCCCCAGTGGCGCGCGAGATCCTTCTTTTCCGAGAGGATCGAGGCCCAGTTGGTCACCGGCGCCACCCAGGAATTACGGATCCTCACCGGGTCGGCCTGCGCGGTGGTGGCGCAACCGAGTGCCAGCGCGGCAAGTCCGGTCAACAATTGCACTAGACGCATGGGATTTCCTCCTGATTTTCGATCGGCTTGAGAAGCAGGTTCGCAGAGCCTCGGCAGTCGTTGGCAAGCGTCCAATCGGCGCATGCCGATCGAACCGAAACGCAGCAGGCCTGCCGCCGCATCGGGCCTTCGCTAGTTCGGCCGCAGCCCCAGGAGCCTGGCGGCATTGTTGCGGCAGATATCCTCCCGTACGCGCTCATCGAGCTTGGCCCCGTCGATGAAATGTCCCGCCTCGGCCATCGACTCGAAGGGATAGTCGGCGGCGAACATCACGCGCTCGTGACCGAGCGCGCTGATGGTGCAATTGAGCGGTTCGGCCGAGCACATGCCCGAGGTCGCGACCACGACGTTGTCCTTGATGTACTGCGACGGAAGCTTCGCGAGCTTCACGGCGTAGAAGCCCGGCCCCGCCCGGCTGTCGAAGCGCCAGAGCAGGAACGGCAGGGTCTCGCCGAGATGGCCGAGCGCGAGTTTGGCGCGCGGGAAGCGGTCGAAGATGCCGCCGAAAATGATGCGCAGTGCGTGCGATCCGGTTTCGAACGTCCATTCCCAGGTCGCGCGCCGCAGGCCCTTGTGGCCTTCGAGCACCGGCGCCGGCGTCACCGGATCGGCCGGATGCAGATAGATCAGCGCGCCCAGCGCCTCCGCCCGCTCCCAGAACGGGTAAATCGAGGGGTGGTCGAGATACTGGCCGTTGGTGTGACCGTCGATCATGGCGCCGCAGAACTTGAGGTCGCGCATGCAGCGCTCGAGTTCGTTCGCCGCCGCCGCCGCATCCTGCATGGGCAGGTGCGCGAATCCCGAATAGCGGTTGGGCTGTTTCTCGATCGCCCGCGCCAACTGGTCGTTCGATTCACGCGCCTTGCGAATCGCGGTCGCGGTATCGCGCTCGATCTGCACGCCCGGCCCCGCGATCGAGAGCACGCTGCGCTCGACGCCCGCCTGCTCCATGGCCTGGAGCCGCATTTCACCGAAATCGGTCAGGCGCGCGTAGAAATCCTCGCGCTTCGCCGCCGCCAGATCGGCGACCGTCGGCGCCCAGTAGTCCTCGAGCCCGGGCGTGAGACAGTGTTCTTCGAGCGCGATCTTCCTCGCCATGCCGCTCCCTTGACCGTTCCTCGCCGGACCTGGCAACTTTTCTCTGTACCGTATTTTGGTCCAAGCGTATCAATGCGTGAGCCAGCCGGCAAGTTGCGGCGCGGACGCGTCGCGAACAGATCAGCTTTCAGCCAAGGAGGACGAGGTGCACAAGCCGGTCGGGCGCGTCGCCAATGACAAGAGCCAGGTGCAGGTGATCGCGCGCGCAGCCGCGATCCTGCGCGCCCTGGAGGAACAGCCGGCCGGCCTGAGCCTCGGGCAGATCGCGCAGCGGGTGGAGCTTGCGCGCTCGACCGTGCAGCGCATCGTGGCGGCGCTCGAGGCCGAGAAGCTGGTGATCGCCGCCTCGCCGACCGGCCGCGTTCGTCTCGGCCCGACCATCCTGCGGCTGGCGGCTTCCGCGCGCACCGACTTCGTCTCGATCGCGCGCCCGTTCCTGGTCAGGCTCTCCACCGAACTGGCCGAGACCGTCGATCTCGCCACCATCCGCAAGGATCATCTCATCTTCATCGATCAGGTGATCGGGCCGCAGCGGCTGCGCGCGGTGTCTGCCGTCGGCGAGACCTTTCCGCTCTACTGCACCGCGAACGGCAAGGCCTATCTGGCGCAGCTCGACGAAGTGGCGATCGCCCGCCTGATCGGCACCAGCTTCGAGCGGCGCACGCCGGGCACCATCACGCGCCTTGATGAGTTGCTCAAAGACCTCAAGGCGGTACGCAAAACCGGCGTCGCCTTTGACCGCGAGGAGCACACGCTCGGCATTTGCGCGGCGGGCGTGGTCATGCGCGACCTGCTCGGCAACGACCTCGCGATCTCCGTGCCGGTGCCGGCGCAACGCTTCCACGAGCGCCAGAAGCTGATCGCCGAGCGGCTCAAGGCCACGGCACGGGCGCTGCATGAGCATCTTGCCGCAGCCGCGGCCTGACCGCCGCAGCGCAGCAGTTCGCCGCCCGCGACCCCCTTGGCGGTTGAACCGCCGGGCAATACAGATGTACCATATGGTGGATAGGCGAGGAGGAACTGCCGTGACAAAAAAAATCCGCGGCGTGACGTTCGAGGAGAATCTCAACAACAGCATGGGGCTGGAGTTCTACAACCTGTCCCATCGCTTCGGTTACCAATCCCCGAATTGGCCGTATTTCGAGGACGTCAAGATCGAGCGCATCCACTATCACGCCAAGTCCGGCGTGCTCTCCCAGCGCATCACCACGTCGATGCACAACACCACGCACATCGACGCGCCCGCGCATGTGATCCAGGGCACGCCGTTCATCGACGAGGTGCCGCTGCCGCATTTCTTCGGCTCCGGCATCGTGGTCTCGATCCCGAAGAAGAAATGGGAGCCGATCACCGGCGACGACTTGGAAAAGGCCGCCGGCAAGCACGTGCGTCCGCGCGACGTGGTGCTGGTCAACACCGGCTGGCACCACAAGTACGAGGATAGCGAGGACTACTTCTGTTACGCGCCCGGCTTCGTGAAATCGGCGGGCGAATGGTTCGTCGAGAAGAAGGTCAAGGTCATCGGCCACGACACCCAGGCCAACGATCATCCGCTCGCCACCGCGATCGGCCCGCAGCGCAACGGCCCGCTGCACCCGCATCTCGCCGACGAATACAAGAAGTGGTCGGGTGGGCGCGACTGGAAGGACGATTTCCCCGAGTGGGAACCGGTCCACCGCATCCTGTTCAAGAACGGCATTCTGGGTATCGAGAATGTCGGCGGCGACCTCGACAAGGTCACCGGCAAGCGCTGCACCTTCGCGCTGTTTCCTTGGAACTGGGAGCGCGGCGACGGCTGCATCATCCGCCTCGTCGCCATCGCCGATCCCAAGGGTGCGTATCGCATCGAGAAAGGGGAGAAGTTCTGATGATCGTGCGGAAGCTCTCGGAATCCAAAGCCTACGAAGCGCCCAATCACCGCGACTACAAGTCGCTGCGGGTGTTCGGCGCCGAGATGGGCGGCTCGCAGTCGCTGATCTTCGGCATCTCGCATTTCCTGCCCGGCGGCGGCGCCGGTCCCGACGCCTCGCCGCCCGAGAAGATCTACTACGTGCTCTCGGGCGAACTGACCGTGATCGCCGGCGGCAAGGAGACGGTCGTGAAGCAGGGCGACACCTGCTACATCGGCCCGAACGAAAGCCGCGAGATCGTCAACCGCGGCAACGAGGTCTGCACCATCGCGGTCGCGGTCGCGCCGGTGAAGTAACGCGCTGGTTTCGTCATCCTGAGGTGCGCGTCGACGGCGCGTCTCGAAGGATGACGGGCATAATACCGGGACCGTCACCTTCGAGGCTCGCCGCTTCGCGGCTCGCACCTCAGGGTGACGGGGAGAGAGCAAGCGGAGTTGAGTGCATGTCCGACGATTTCCTGAAGAACCCCGCCTCGCTGTTCGACGTGCGCGGCAAGACCGCGATCATCACCGGCGCTTCCGGCGCGTTCGGCGCGCTCGCGGCGAAGGTGCTGGCCGGGGCCGGCGCCAACGTAGTGCTCGCGGCCGGCAATGCGGGCGAGCTCAAGAAGCTCGCCGCCGAGTGCGAGGCGCTCGGCGGCAAGGCCGAGACCGTCGCGCTGCGGCCGAGCTCGGCCGAGAATTGCGACAAGATCGTTGCCGCCGCCGTCAAGCGCTTCGGCGGGGTCGATATCCTGGTCACCGCCTCGGGCATCAACAAGGTCGCCAAGATCGTCGATCAGCCGCCGGAAACCTTCATGGAAGTGATGGACGTGAACGTCACGCAGTCATGGCTGATGGCGCGCGCGGCCGGCAAGCAGATGCTGGCGCAAGGCCGCGGCGGCAAGGTGGTGTTCATGTCGTCCGCGCGCGGGCTGCTCGGCCATCCCGCCGGCTACACTGCCTATTGCGCGTCGAAATCCGCGATCGACGGCGTCACCAAGGCGCTCGGCTGCGAATGGGGTGCGACCGGGATCACGGTGAACGCGATTGCGCCGACGGTTTTCCGTTCGCCGCTGACCGCCTGGATGTACGAGGACAACGAAAACTCGACCAATGTGCGCAAGGGCTTCATCGCGCGCGTGCCCAAGGGCCGCCTGGGCGAACCGTCCGATCTGGCCGGGCCGCTCCTGTTCCTCGCCTCCAAGGCGTCGGATTTCTATACCGGCCACATCCTCTACGCCGATGGCGGCTACACCGCGGGGTGAACGCGATGAGCGATTCGGCGAAGGCGCGTATCGCCGTCGTCGGCGCCGGCCTGATGGGCCACGGCATCGCGCAGGTATTTGCGCTCGCCGGCCACACGGTGACGATCTACGACCCGGTTGCCGCGAGCCTCGACAGCGTCAGGTCGCGCATCCTCGCCAATCTCAAGGACCTCGGCGACGACCCGTCGGCGGTCGAGCGGGTCACGCCGCACCGCGCGCTGGCCGATGCCGTGCGCGAAGCCGATTACGTGGTCGAGGCAGTGCTTGAAGATTTGTCGCTGAAGCAGAAGCTGTTCGTCGAGATCGAGGGATATGTCAGGCCGGATACGATTCTGGCCAGCAATACGTCGGTCATCCCGATCACAAGGATCATGGAAGGGCTCAAGCACCGCTCGCGCGCGCTCGGCACCCATTGGTGGAACCCGCCATTTCTCGTTCCGCTGGTCGAGGTGATCGGTACGCAATGGACCTCGCAGCATGCGATCGACTGGACCATCGCGCTGCACAAGGGCGCGGGGAAGATGCCCGTGCACGTGAAGAAGGACGTGCCGGGCTTCGTCGGCAACCGTCTGCAGCATGCGCTGTGGCGGGAGGCGATCGCGCTGGTCGAGCATGGCATCTGCGATGCCGAGACCGTCGACACCGTGATCAAGGCGAGTTTCGGCCGGCGGCTTGCCGTGCTCGGACCGCTGGAAAATGCCGATCTCGTCGGCACCGATCTCACCCTGGCGATCCATCAGACCGTGCTGCCCGACCTCGAGCGCCGGCCCGGCCCGTCGCCGTACCTGGAGGGCTTGGTGAAGGAAGGAAAACTCGGCTTCAAATCGGGGGAAGGATTTCGCCGCTGGACGGCGGAGCAGCAGCAGGCGTTGCGCGCGAGGGTGACGGCGCATCTCAAGCGCGCCTTGGCGTCCGATCGCGGGGGATGACGTTGAAGTCAGTGTCGTTATGGCAATAATGCAATCCCGCGACAACGAGCGCTGCCGATGGATGCGCAAACGAGGCGGCCGAGGATGATCAAGGAATTTCCCGCGGACGAAGCCGCCAAGCGGGCGTTGCTGCTCGACGCGGTAGCGAGCATTGCCGAAACATTGAGCGCGTCGGGACCCAAGAGCGAAGAACTCGGCACATTGGCACCGGAGGCGGTGCAGGCGCTGCGCGAAACCGGCATGTTCCGGCTCAAGCTCGCGCGCGAGATGGGCGGCGCCGAAGCCGACCCCTTGACCGAGATGCTGGTGCTCGAACGTCTCGCCTACCACGACCTGACCAGCGGCTGGTGCACCATGGTGGGCACGACCGCGGTCGCGTCGCTCGGCACGTTTCTCACCCCGGCGGGGCTCGCCCAGGTCTTCAAGAATGGCGACATTCCTACGGCCTCGATCTCGTTCTTTCCGGCCGGACGCGCGGTGCGTGACGGCGACGGCTATCGCGTGACCGGGCGATGGCGCTTCAACAGCGGCGTCCGCCACGCGGAATGGGTGTTGGGGGGGACTGTCGTGGAAGGCACCGAAGCCGAGAACGGCGGCCACCCGCTCGTGATCTTTTCGGCGTTTCCGGCCAAGGACGTCACGCTCTACGACAACTGGGGCGGGGTCGTCGGGCTGCGCGGCACGGGTTCGGTCGACTTCTCGGTCGAGAACTATCGCCTGCCGCGGGACCTGACCTTCGTGTGGGACCTCCTGAACCCGAAGCCGGCGCGCGGCGGGGCCTCCTATCTGTTTCCGCCGTTCGCCTACGTTGCCAAGGAGCACGGCAGCGTGGCGATCGGGGCGGGGCGGCGGGCGCTCGACGAGTTGATCAAGATCGCCACGACCACGCGCGGCACGTTCCGCGCCTCCAAGCTCGACGAGCGGCAGGTGGTGCATCGCTTCATCGCCGAGGCGGACATTAAACTGCGCGCGGCTCGTTCGCTCATGCACGAACGCTACGACGCGCTCTACCGCAAGGTTTTGGCGGGGCACATACCCGACGGCGCCGACATCGCCGATGTGCGGGCGATCTGCCTTTTTGCCACCGATGTCGCCGTCGAAGTCGCCACCATGGCCTATCATTTCGCCGGCAACACGGGACTGCACCATCCGCACGTCATCGGGCGGCTGCTGCGCGATCTCAATACCGCTGGCACCCACCAAGTGATGAGCGATACCGCCTACGAGAACCACGGCAAGTTTCGGCTCGGCCTGGCGGCCGATCCGCTCGCGTGAGCCGACAGACTGAGAAGCCGGGACCGGACGAGATTTCGGTCCGCTTGATAAGCGAGAACGACGACGACTGTATCGAACAACGAATAGGAGGGCTGCAATGAGTGACAGGACCGCCACGACGCGCCTTGCGGGCGGCATCTCCCGCCGTTCGCTGGTGAAAGCGAGCTTTGGCGCCGTTGCGGCGCCCGCGGTATTACGCGTTCTGCCAGCGGAAGCGCAATCGAACGTCATCAAGATCGGCCATGTCGGCCCGCGCACCGGTCCGCTTGCTGGTTTCGGCGAGGCCAATACCTTCATCCACGAACAGGTGCGTGGAATCCTGTCGAAGGGGCTGAGCAGCGGCGGCAAGACCTACCAGGTGCAGATCATCTCCAAGGACAGCCAGTCGAGCGGCAGCCGCGCCGCGGAGGTCGCCTCGGAATTGATCCTGCGGGACAAGGTCAATCTGGTCGTGGCCGACTCCACGCCCGACACCACCAACCCGGTAGCAGACCAGTGCGAAGTCAATGAGGTGCCGTGCATCACCACCAACTGCCCGTGGCAGCCGTATTTCTTCGGCCGCAACGGCGATCCGGCCAAGGGCTTCACCTGGACCTATCATTTCTTCTGGGGCCTCGAAGACGTCATCGGCGCGTTCCTCGCGCTGTGGGATTCGGCGCCGACCAACAAGGTTGTCGGCGGGTTGTTCCCGAACGATGCCGACGGCAATGCCTGGGGCGATCCGCAACGCGGACTGCCGCCGGCGCTGGCCAAGGCCGGCTACAAGCTCACCGATCCCGGCCGTTACCAGCTCATGAACAGCGACTTCTCTTCGCAGATCGCCGCCTTCAAGGCGGTGGGCGCCGAGATCGTGACCGGCAACATGATCCCGCCGGACTTCGCCACCTTCTGGTCGCAGGCGGCACAGCAAGGCTTCAAGCCGAAGATCGTCACCATCGGCAAGGCGCTGCTGTTCCCCTCGGTGATCGATTCGCTCGGCGCGCGTGGCGATGGCCTCACCACGGAAATCTGGTGGACGCCGCATCATCCTTTCAAGTCGGGGCTCACCGGACAATCGGCGCGCCAACTCACCGACGCCTACATCAAGGCCACCAACCGGCCGTGGACGCAGCCGATCGGCTTCCAGCATGCCTTGTTCGAGGTCGCCATCGACGTGCTCAAGCGCACCAAAGCCATCAACAATCCGAAATCGATCCTCGAGGCGATCACGACTACGAAATACAACTCGATCGTCGGTCCGATTGAATGGAGCGGCAAGCCGGTGAAAAACGTCACCAAGACGCCGCTGGTCAGCGGCCAGTGGCAGCGTCAGGCGAACGGCAAGTACGAGCTTGTCATCACTACCAACAAGCCCGCGCCGCAAATCCCGGTCGGCGGGCAATTGAAGCTGCTGTCGTAAGCCGCTGGCCGCCCTCGGGGTCGCGGCGCGGGGTGACGATACGAGCGCCGACCGGCCCGCATTGTCATGGCCGGGCCCGTCCCGGCCATCCCCGCCCTGCGATACGAGGGAATAATGGTGCACGGGCAAGGCAGGCCACGCCCGGGCATGACCGACGCCGAAATCATGAGTCGCGGACGCATTAATGTCCCCCATTCTCGCCCTGGAAAAAATCTCCAAGCGGTTCGGCGCCGTGGTGGTGGCGGACGAGATCGACCTCGCGCTGGCTGAAGGCGAGGCGCTCGGCATCATCGGGCCGAACGGGGCGGGCAAGACCACGCTGTTCGGCATCGCCAGCGGAACGGTGCAGCCCGACGCCGGACGGGTCATCTTCGCCGGGGCCGACATCACGCGGCTCGCGCCGGAACGGCGCTGCCGCCTGGGCATCGGCCGGTCGTTCCAGATCCCGCAGCCGTTCAACGGCATGAGCGTGTTCGAGAACCTCGTGGTGGCGGCAGCCTTCGGCGCCGGCAGGAGCGAGCGCGACGTCTATCCGCGCTGCGTCGCGTTGCTCGAGCAATGCGCGCTCGCCGACAAGGCCAACCGCCTCGCGGGCAGCCTGACGCTGCTCGACCGCAAGCGGCTCGAGCTCGCGCGCGCTCTCGCCACGGAGCCGCGCGTGCTGCTGCTCGACGAGGTGGCGGGCGGGCTGACCGAGCACGAATGCGCCGCGCTGGTGGAGCTCATCCGGGACATCCGCCGCATGGGCGTGTCGATCGTCTGGATCGAGCACGTCGTGCATGCGCTGGTGGCGCTGGTCGACCGGCTGGTCGTACTGCACGGCGGCGGCTTCATCGGCGAGGGCGATCCGAAAGTTGTGATCAAGAGCCCGGAGGTGCGCGAGATCTATATGGGGATTCCGGCCGATGCCTGAGCCCCTCCTCGAGGTGCGCGCGCTCGATGCGTTCTACGGCGACTTCCAGGCGCTGTTCGGCGTATCGCTGACGGTGGCGCCCGGCCAGGTGGTCGCGGTGATCGGCGCCAACGGCGCCGGCAAGTCGACGCTGTTGAGGAGCGTGGCCGGGCTCATGCGCTCGCGCGGCGACGCGATCCTGTTCGAGGGCGAGCCGATCGGCGATCTGCCGGCGCATGCGGTGGTGGCGCGCGGGATCGCGCTCGTGCCGGAGGGCCGGCGGCTGTTTCCCTCGCTCTCGGTCGAGGAGAACCTCCTCATCGGCGGCCAGCTCGGCCGGGCCGGGCCGTGGACCCTTGCGCGGGTCTACGAGCTGTTTCCCGTGCTCGCCGAGCGCCGCCATCTGCCGAGCACGTCGCTGTCCGGCGGCCAGCAGCAGATGGTGGCGATCGGCCGCGCGCTGATGTCCAATCCCAAGCTCCTGCTCTGCGACGAGATCAGCCTCGGCCTCGCGCCGATCGTGATCCGCGAAGTCTATGCCCGCCTTCCGGCGATCGTCGCCGAGGGCAGCTCGCTGATCATCGTCGAGCAGGACATCGTGCAGGCGCTTGCCGCCGCCGGCCAAGTCTACTGCCTGCAGGAAGGCCGCGTGGCGCTCACCGGCGCCGCCGATACGCTGACGCGCGAGGCGATCTCCGCCGCGTATTTCGGGGCGTGACTCATGAACGATCTCTCCGCGATCGGCGACCTCTCTGCCGTCGTCCCCGCGCAAGCGGGGACCCATAAGCACCGGCCTCTGGAATATGGGTCCCCGCTTGCGCGGGGACGACAGGAGGAGACCCGGCATCAACGGGGCCTACCTTGATGGAATGGGTCAACATCATAATCCAAGGCGTGCTGATCGGCGGGCTCTACGCCATGTTCGCCGCCGGCCTTGCGCTCATCTTCGGCGTGATGCGGCTGGTCAACATCGCGCACGGCGATCTCATCGTGCTCGCCGCCTATATCGCGCTGATGACCGCCGATACGCTCGGCCTCAACCCGCTGCTCTCGATCGCGATCGTCGCCCCGGTCATGGCGGGCATCGGGTACGGCCTGCAACGCGCGCTGCTCAATCGGACGCTGGGGGAGGACGTGCTGCCGCCGCTGCTGGTGACCTTCGGACTCTCGGTCATGATCCAGAACGCCCTGCTGGAGCTGTTCACCGCCGACAGCCGCCGCCTGAAGGCCGGCGCCATCGAGGTGGCGAGCTTCCAGGTCGCCGAGGGCGTCTGGATCGGCGTTCTGCCGCTGCTCCAGTTCGCGGTCGCGGTCGCGGTGATCGCCGCGCTGCAGCTGCTGTTCTACCGCACCGCACTCGGACGGGCGTTTCGCGCCACTTCGGACGACCCGTCGGTGGCGCAACTGATGGGCCTCGACAACCGCCATGTGTTTGGCCTCGCCATGGCGCTGTCGCTGGCGATCATCGCGGTCGCGGGCGTGTTCCTGGCGGTGCGCACCAATTTCGATCCGGCGATCGGCCCGGCTCGGCTGATTTTCGGCTTCGAGGCGGTGATCATCGGCGGGCTCGGCAGCATGTGGGGCACGCTGGCGGGCGGCATCATCCTCGGGGTGTCGCAGGCGATCGGCGCCCAGATCGACCCCGGCTGGCAGTTGCTCGCCGGCCATATCGCCTTTTTGGTCATCCTGGCGATCAAGCCGGAGGGCCTGTTCCCGAAGGTGCACGGATGAGCGCGCCGTTCCGCGTCGAGCATGCCACCCGCTCCAGCCGGATCGGCACCGCGCTGTTCGCCGTCGCTTTCGCGCTGCTCGCGACCGCGCCGTTCTGGGGCGGACGCGACGACCTGCGACTGCTTTCCGAGATCTACGCCTATGTGGCGCTCGCGAGCCTGTGGAACCTGCTCGCGGGCTATGCCGGGCTCGTGTCGGTCGGCCAGCAGGCCTTTGTCGGGCTCGGCGGCTACGTGCTGTTTGCCGCGTGTATGCTCGGCGGGCTGCATCCGCTCGTCGCGGTGCCGATCGCGGGCGTGGTCGCGGCGGTCGTGGCGCTGCCGGTGGCGGGCCTGATTTTCCGCCTGCGCGGGCACTATTTCGCCATCGGCACCTGGGTGGTGGCGGAAGTGTTCCGGCTGCTCTCCTCGCAGATTTCGGTGCTCGGCGGCGGCTCGGGCATCAGCCTTCCGGCCGGAATCGTGATCGCGATGGCGCCGAGCCGGCAGATGCGCGAATTCCTGATCTACTGGGTCGCGCTGGCGCTGGCGGTGGTGGTGCTCGGCCTGATCGTGTGGCTTCTGCGCTCGCGCTACGGGCTCGCGCTCACGGCGATCCGCGACAACGAGCTGGCCGCCCGCTCGAACGGCGTCGACGTCAACCGCACCAAGCTCGTGGTCTACGTCATCACCGCTTTCGGCACCGCCATGATCGGCGCGCTCATCTTCCTGCAGAAGCTGCGCATCTCGCCGGACACCGCTTTCAGCGTCAACGACTGGACCGCTTTTGTCATCTTCATCACCGTCATCGGCGGAATCGGGCGGGTAGAGGGGCCGATCATCGGCACCGTCGTATTCTTCCTCCTGCGCGAAACCATGGCCGACCTCGGCAGCCTCTATCTGCTGATGCTCGGGGCCGTCGCCATCGCGGTGATGCTCTTGGCGCCCAAGGGAATCTGGGGTTTCGTCGCGGACCGCTTCGGCTGGCAGCTTCTGCCGCTGGAGCGGCGCTTGCACTTTGCCGCCGGCCCACGCACAACGTGACCGCGGTCCAACCAGAAAATCGCGTCAACTCGGGAGAGAAGCCATGGCTGGAAAATCCGACAAGGTCGTCATCACCTGCGCAATCACCGGCGCCATCCATACGCCGACCATGTCGGACGCGCTCCCGATCACGCCAGACCAGATCGCCGAGCAGGCGATCGGCGCCGCCGAGGCCGGGGCCGCCATCCTGCATCTGCACGCGCGCAATCCGCAGGACGGCCGCCCGACCGGCGATCCGAAGGTGTTCATGCAGTTCCTGCCGCGCATCAAGCAGGCGACCGACGCGGTGGTGAACATCACCACCGGCGGCTCGCCCATCATGTCGGTCGAGGAGCGGCTCGCGGGCGTCATGCAGTTCTCGCCCGAGATGTGCTCGCTCAACATGGGATCGATGAATTTCGCGCTCTATCCGATGGCGGCGCGCTACAAGAGCTGGAAGCACGACTGGGAGAAGCCCTATCTCGAGGGTACCGACGCGACCATCTTCAGCAACACCTTCCGTGACATCGAGAAGATTTCCAAGCTGATGGGGGAGGGGCACGGCACCAAGTTCGAGCACGAATGCTACGACACCGGCCATCTCTACAATCTGGCGCACGGCGTCGACAAAGGCTGGTTCAAGCCACCGATCTTCCTGCAATTGATCTTTGGCATTCTCGGCGGCATCGGCGCCGACATCGACAACCTGATGTTCATGAAGCGCACCGCCGACAAGCTGTTCGGCGACGACTATCAGTGGTCGGTGCTGGGCGCGGGACGCAATCAGATCCCGTTCGCCACCCAGGCGGTCATGATGGGCGGCAACGTGCGCGTAGGGCTCGAGGACAGCCTGTATATCGGCCGCGGCCAGCTGGCGAAGAGCAATGCCGAGCAGGTCGCCAAGATGCGCCGCCTGATCGAGGAGCTCGGCTATCAGATCGCGACTCCGAAGGAGGCGCGGGAGATCCTGGGACTCAAGGGCCAGGACCGGGTGAAGTTTTGATGTGCGCCTCATGCTGAGGAGCGTCGCGAAGCGACGCGTCTCGAAGCATGAGGTACCCACAACCGCAACCGCTCTCATCCTTCGAGACGCGCGCCTTCGGCGCGCTCCTCAGGATGAGGCGGAACCGAAGTGAGCTGACATGGCCAAGGACACGATCGTCGACATCTACTGCCACATCTTCCCGGATGCGTTTTTCCAGGAGATGAATCGCATCGCGCCGCGGCTGGGCAACATCGGGGCGCGCCTGCGCGGCGTGAAGAAGCTGTTCGACCTCGACGAGCGCTTCCGCGAGATGGACCAGTTCGGCGATTACCGCGAGATCATCTCGCTGCCCAACCCGCCGATCGAGGACCTGGTGAGCGGCGAGGCCGGGCTCAACCTCGCGCGCATCGGCAACGACGCCATGGCCGAGCTGTGCGCCCGTCACCCCGCGCGCTTCCCGACGTTCGTGGCGGCGGTGTCCATGACGGACGTGGAGGGCTCGGTCAAGGAGGCGCGCCGCGCCGTCAAGGAGCTCGGCGCCGGCGGCATCCAGATTTTCACCAACATCGCCGGCAAGCCGCTGGACGATCCATCGTTCGAGCCGATCTTTGCCACCATGGCCGATCTCGACCTGCCGATCTGGCTGCATCCGGCGCGCACCGCCAGCATGCCCGACTACGCGGCGGAGGCGAAATCGCGCTTCGAGATGTGGTGGTGCTTCGGCTGGCCTTACGAAACGTCGGTCGCGATGGTGCGCATGGTGTTCGCCGGTCTGCTCGACCGCTATCCGCGGCTCAAGATCGTCACCCACCATCTCGGCGGGATGATCCCGTTCTACGACGGCCGCATCGGCCCGGGCCTGCAGGTACTCGGCAGCCGCACGCTCGACGAGGACTATTCGAAGATCTTGTCTTCGCTCAAGCGGCCGCATCTCGACTACATGCGCGACTTCTACGGCGACACCGCGCTGTTCGGGGGCGGCATCCACGCGGTGCGCTGCGGGCTCGAATTCTTCGGCAGCGAGCACGTGGTGTTCGCGACCGACACGCCGCTCGGGCCGATTGCGCCGACGGTCGAGGTGATCAAGCGGCTCGATATCCCGGACAGCGACAGGCGCAACATCTTCTGCGGCAACGCCGAACGACTGCTCAAGACCACATTTGTATAATTGTAACTTACTCAATGCGAGTTGTTCGCATCTTGACACCATCGCTGCCATGGGCGGCTCAAAGATTCCGCATCGCAAGGTGACCCTGGGAACCCTATTCCGTTGGTTACGGGTTCGTGTTGTGATGGTTTAAGTTGAAAGACAGAGCGTGGTCTTGGGCCTGGGCATGCGACGACGCGATTTTATCAAAGCTATCGGCGGCGCAGCAGCATGGCCGCTCGCTGCAAGCGCGCAGCCGGCGGAGCGGATGCGGCGCATCGGACTACTCCTCTTTGGCGATGACAAGGAATTCGGCGATCTTGTGCGTGCGTTCAAAGCTGGAATGGCGGAGCACGGATACCAGGATGCCAAGAACGTCCAATTCGACGCGCGCTATTCCGACGCGAACGTGGAAAAGCTTGCCCACAATGCGCGTGCCCTCGCTGCGGCGAACGTGGACTTGATCTGGGTGCCGGGCTCGACCGCTGCGAAGGCGGCGCGCGAGGCTACGGCAGTCATTCCCATCGTGTTTGCGATCGTCTCGGACCCGGTGCAATCGGGTTTCGCCATCAGCCTCGCCGCCCCGGGCGCGAACATGACCGGCCTGTCGCTGTTGTCGTCCGAGATGTGGGGGAAACGGCTCGAGATCCTGTTCGAGATACACACCAGCGCCCGACGTCTTGGCGTGCTCGCGCAACCGGGCGAGCCCGCCAGCGCGGCGCAGCTGCCCCATATCCGAAGTGCGGCGGCGGCGCTGGGCAAGGAACTACTCGTCGTTGAGGCGAACTCTGTCCAGGAGTTTTCGCCTGCATTCGGCAGGCTCAAGGAATGGCAGGCCGACGCCCTGGTCATCGTGGAGACGGGCCTGTATCTCTTCCACCGTAGGGTGCTGATCGATGAAGCGACCAGGAATCGCTGGCCCACCGTGAACAGCTCGCGGCAGTATTTAGAAGTCGGCGGGTTGGTATCGTACGGGGTGGACTACCTGGACGGCTGTCGGCGCAGCGCGGAGTACGTGGACCGAATTTTCAAGGGAGCCAGGCCCGCCGACCTGCCAATTCAGCAGCCGACTAAATTCGAGCTGTTGATTAACCTGAAGGCGGCTAAGACGCTGGGCCTTACCGTTCCGCCGATGCTGCTCGCGCGTGCCGACGAGGTAATCGAGTAGCGGCGCTGTTTGCTGCAGTGTTTATGTCGCTTCATGTGCTATGGCCCATTTCGGCAGTGGCATGACGTCCGACATGAGCCCGGCAAGCGCTCCAAAGTGGACATTGACCAGCCGCAGCTCGCCAATCTTGATCGATGAGGACATGCTTTGGTCTACGCCGCCGGCCCGATGCCGAGTAATTATGACACTTCCTGACACGCCTGCTCGACCTCCGCGATCAGCGACGCAAGGTTCCCGGTCATCGCATCGGCGCAGCGCGCAAGGATGTGCTCCGCCACCTTTGATCCGAGCGCCAGGCCGGTGAAGCGCAGGAATTTCGCCTGCATGGCCGAGCGGTCGAAGGCGCGCGCGGGATCGCCCGGCACATGCGTCACGCGCCGCTCGTGCTGCACCCCGTTGGCAATGACGCGCACGCGCGCCGGCCAGGTGCGGGGATAGTCCGCCAGCAGGTTCTCGTCGGCTTCGACGGCGATCCGGTCCATGAATGCACGCACCGGTGCCGGCACGTCCGGCGGCGAGGCGCCCGGGTCGAACGCCATGTCGGGCGCCAGCGCCGCCACGGCCATGCAGTAGGGCGCGCTGGTGAGGTGGGTGGCGCGGTCGCCCGCCACCACGCCGTGATCGATCATCTTGAGGTGCGGCGGCAGGACATAGGCGGTGACGCCGGCGATCGCGTCGGGAGCGATGCCGCCCTCGACGATCTCCCTGAGCGCCTGCGTCGCGGCCATGGTCTGGCGCGCCGCGCACCACGGCTTGAAGGAGATCTCGCGCAGCGCGCTGTGCTCGCCCAGTCCGCCGATCAGCGCCGCGGCGTCCGGCGTTACGCCGTAGATGCCCGGCAGGAAGTTGCCATCGAGCAGCGTAAGGTCGGACGTGAACCCGCTTTGCGCCGCCAGGGCGGCGACGAGCCCGTTGCGGGTGGCATTGCCGATCGCGAGCCAGCGCGCGGTGGTGGCCGCGTTGTGGTGCCCGACGCCGGGCGCCGCAAAGGTGAGCGCCAGCGCCAGCGCGTGCGCGGCGGCCCTGGCGTCGAGCCCGAGCAGCCTCGCCGCCACCGCGGCGATGCCGAACGGCGCGGCGAAATAAGTCGGCCAGATGCCGCGATAGAGCACCTGCGGCCCGTCGATCGCGCGCCCGAGCCGGGTCATGACCTCGTAGCCGGAAAGCATGGCGGCAACCGCGTCGTCGGCGGTGGCCGCCGGCATCGCGGCCGCCAGCGAGAGCGCGCCCGGGATGACGATCGCGCCCGGCGTGGTCATCGACGCAAGGTGGATGTCGTCGATCTCGGACAGCCGCGCCAGCGCGCAGCGGGTGGCGAGATCGAGCGCCAGCGAGCCGCCCGGCTGCGCGTCTGCCTGCATGCGGGTGCGAAAGGCGAGCAACGCCGCACCCTCGGAGGTCTGCGCGCCCGCGATCCAGGCCCCGATCGTGTCGACGACATGGAGCGCGAGCAATTGCCGCAGATCGTCCGGCACGGGCGCGCGCCCGCTGCCGGCGACGTAGGCGCCGAGTTGTTCGAGCGCGGTCATGGCCGTGCCGCCCCGGGAGACGCCCATAGCACTTCGCTGCCGTGATCGTGCACCGCGACCATGGCCGACGCGATGGCCGATTGCGCGTTCCCATCCGTCAGCCCGGCGCGCAGGCTGTAGACTTCGCTCGGCTGGAGGTGGTCGTCGGACTCGGGAGCGAGCCTCGGGACTTCTTCGAGCGCGAGCCCGATGGCGTTGCCCGCGGTCCGCGCCGTCACCGGATGCGGTTGCCACGGGTGGCTCTCCGACGCGATCGACCGCGCCACCTCGCCGGCGCGCATGCCCGGCCTGACAAGGGCTGCTGCGCTGCGCAGGATTTCGCCGGCACGCGCCATGCCGGGGTGCGGCGCGGCGGCGAGCAAGGCGAAGCCTTCCGCCCAATAGCCGAACTGGCGCACCGCGACGTAGACCTGCAACGGATCGGCCGCCCGCTCGACCGTCGTCTCGAACGGCCGCAGCGTGCACCCGCCGTCGAGGCTGAACAGGGTGCGGACATCCTGCACGCCGCGGCGATTGGCGGCGCGCTCGCCGGCGAGGATGACGGCGGTTGCGCCGGCGCCGCCGCGCTGGGCGTCGGCCATCGCCGCGACGGCGGCATCGAGCGTCGCGCAGGCCGCGCGCAGGCAGCCGAGCTCGCACGCGCTCTTGTGCCGCATCAACGCGCGCAAGGTGCCGGTCGCATCGGTCCACGCGGCGGGCTCGCCCAGCGCGCCGATGATCTCGCGGCGCAGCCCCGGCGGCATGGTGCCGGCCCCGATCAGCAGAGCGCCCGGCGAACCCAGGCCGCGCAGCCATTCGGCCACCGCCTTGCCGGCGTTGCGCAGCGGCACGAGGTCCTGCACGTAGCTCAGCGGCTTCGCCGCCTGGATCATGGTGGGGCCGCCGCCGACCAGCAGCCAGATGGCGCCTGCGCGCGGGATCAGCGCGATCGCGGCTTCCAGCTTGGGGGTGAAGTGGGTGAGGTAGGCAAGCTCGGCGTGGTGGGCGGGATTGCCGTAGACGATCGCGGCCTCGGCCGCTCGCTCCGCCTCGCCGAACAGCGCCGCGATGCGCGCGCGGAATTCCTGCTCCGGCATGCGCCCGGCGTCCCAGTCGGCCGGCCCCACCAGCAGCGTCGGATGCATCGTGAGCACGGCGGCCCTCCGAGCCTACAGATCGATCTCGGCCAGCGCCGAGCGGCGCTGCGTGAGCGGCTCGGCGCCGCGCGCGGTCAGCAGCACCGGCTCGCCGCAAAGCAAATAGCCGGTGTCGGGCAGGTGCTGGTTCGGATGGATCATGAACAGCATGCCTTCCTTGAGCGGTGTGTGGTTGTCGAGCGCGACGTCGCCCGGCCGGATCGAGCCGAAGCCGAGCCCGTGCCCGCGCCGGCGGATGTGCGGCGGGTGGCAGTATTCGCCGTAGCCTTCCCTTTCCAGCACTGCGTTGATGGCGTGGCAGACCGCCGCCATCGGAACGCCCGGCGCCGCCGCGCCGATCCCGGCATTCATGGCGTGGACCAGCAGAGCGTATTTGCGCCTGAGGTCGGCGCTCGCCGGTCCGAGCGTCACCGTGCGGCAAATCTGCGCGAGCTGGCCGCGGTAGCTCGGCGTCAGCTCGACCACCAGCGTGTCGCCTGCCTGCAGCCTGCGTCCGTTGGACGGCGCGACTGCGGGGTTCTTCGGTCCGGCGCACAGCAGCAGGAAATTGTCCTCGGCGCCGAGCGATTTGGTGTGCCAGCGCAGCTCGACCGCCAGTTCGTCCTCGCTGATGCCGGGGCGCGCGAGCGCAAGGAGATGCAGGTAGGCGAGCTCGGCGATGCGGGTCGCCTCGCGCGCATTGGCGATCTCGTCCGCGGTCTTTGCGGCAGCGGCATCGAACACGGTGTCGTCGGCCGCGCCGGCCTGCGGCAGCAGTGCGGCGAGGCGGCCGGCGATCTCCGAGGGCGCGAAGGCGAGCCCCGCGATCGCGACCTTGCCGAGCGAATGCTCGAGCGCGGCCGCGAGACCGTCGATCACGTCGTCGGCGGCGACCACGCGCATGGCCGGACAGCATTCGGCGGCGCGTTCGGCGTCCCAGGCGGGCGTCACGATCAGCTCCGCCGCGCCGTCCTTGCGCAGCACGACGGCGCAGGGGCCGAGCGACTTGAAGCGGCTGAGCACCATCACCGGATTGGGCTTCTCGATGAAATGGGCGCCGTCGTGGATGGCGACGAGCGCGTCCATGCCCTGGTCGGCCATGGCGGCGCGGATGGCGGCGAGGCGTTCGTCGAATGTCATGCCCGCGCCGATCTTAGCGCATGGCGCGCGCGCTCGGTGGCGGCCCGGTCGACGGTCAGGTCGTCGCCCAGCACCACCCCGTAATCGGCGCGCGCCGATGCGCGCGACACCAGTTCCTCCACGACGTCCGCGCGCACCGCCGCCGGGTCGCGCTCGAGCGGGTCGCCCCAGCCGCCGCCGCCGCCGGTGCGCACGATCGCTTCGGCGTCGGGCGGCACCGGGACATGGGCGCCGACCATCGGGGTGAAATCGTTCTCGCCCGGCCGCCGCAGCAGATAGCCGCCGGCCTCGCCGGCGCCGCCGCTCCACAGTCCCCAGGGCGGATTGTTGGCGCGGCGCGAGTGCTCGAAATTCCAGCGCCCCTCGACCAGGTTGCGCACCCGCATGTCGATGCCGAGCCCGCCGCGGTACTTGCCGGCCCCGCAGGAATCCTGGCGCAGCGCGCGGCTCTCCACCAGCACCGGGCATTTGAGCTCGATGCCTTCGATCGAGCCGTTGCGCACGTCGCCCTGGCAGACCGAGACGGTTGCGGATTCGCCATCCTCGAACGGCCGGCCGCCCCAGCCGCCGCCCTCGATGCTCTGCACCACGAAACGCCGCCCGGTCCTGGGATGCACGCCGAAGAACACCACCGCGCCGCCGAGCAGGCCGTGGTGGCCGGCCGGCGCCCGGTCGGGCATGGCCTGCGCGAGCGCCTTGACGATGGTGTCGACCGCCATCGGCACGATCAGGCTCCAGCCCGACATCGGCGCCGGAAACCGCGCCATCATGATCGAGCCCTCGGGAATGATCACCGTGAGCGCGCGGAACGAACCCTCGTTCACCGGATCGAGCGGGCCGGTCAGCGCCTTGTAGGCGACGCGCGCGGCCGCCAGCGTGCGCGAGTTGATCGCCGCGCGGCGCTCGCGCGAGCAGCCCGACAGGTCGATGGTCATGGCGCCGCGATCGACCGTGACCCGGGCGTGAATCGGCACCGGCTCGCCGTGGGCGACGCCGTCCTCGTCGAGCGCGGAGGCCGCCTCGTAGACGCCGTCGGCGAGCCGCGACACCACGTTGCGGCACTTCGCTTCGGTCTCGTCGAAAATCTGCGCGATGGCGGCGAGGATGGTGTCGCGGCCGTACTTGTCGAACAGCTCGTCCATGCGGCGCGCGGCGAGCCGACACGCCGCCATCTGCGATTTCATGTCGCCGAGCGAGGATTCCGGAAAGCGGATGTTGTCCTTGAGCACGCGGTAGAGCGTCTCGTTGAGCGTGCCGGCCTCGTAGATCTTGAGCTGATCGAGCTGCAAGCCCTCCTGCCACGGGTCGGCGACGGTCGGCCCGGCGCCGAAGCCCGTGCTCATGCCGCCCACGTCGATCCAGTGCGCGCGCACCATGGCGAACATCAGGAGCTCGCCTTTGTAGAAATACGGCATGTAGATGACGACGTTGTTGAGGTGCTGGCCGGCCACTGCCTGGTGATTGGTGATGATGACGTCGCCTGGCTTGAACCCGTCGCGAACGTAACGCCGCATGCCGTCGGTGATGATGACGCCGAGGTCGGCGACGAAATGCGAGACGCCGCCGACGTTCTGGCAGATCAATTCGCCGTCGGTGTTGATCAACGCGGTGCAGAAGTCGCGCACCTCGTAGATCATCATGTTGTAGGAGGTGCGCTGCAGGTCGGTCGCCATCTCGTTGGCGACGGCGGGCAGCGCGTTGCGGATCACTTCCAGCGTGACGGCGTCGAGCGCGGCGGTCATTCGCATCGTCCTAGGGGCTCAGTGTTTGCTCCGCCCTCATCCTGAGGAGCTCGGGCTCCTCAGCATGAGGCCGAACCTAGCCCCGAGCGCGCGGAGACAAAAGAGCATGATCACCCGCCTCCGACCGTGATGAGCAGCTCGCCCGAAGGCGCCACCGTACAGGTGTCGTTCCCGAACAGCACGGTCGTCGTGCCGTGCTCCTGGATCAGCGCGGGACCTGCGATGCGGGCATCGGCGGCGAGCGTGTCACGCTGATAGACCGGGCAGGCGATCGGCTTGCCGGTGTCGGCGAAATAGACCTCGCGCCCATGCGACGGCTTGGCATCGCCCGATGCGCCCAGGCGGGGAAAGGTCAGCCGCGGACGCTTGCCGATCATGGCGAGGCGGATGTTCACCATCTCGACCGGCTCGTCGGGCGAATGGTGCGCATAGCGGTGCTCGTAGAGCGCGTCGAACGCCCGGCGGATCCTGCGCGCGTTCGCCGGCCGCCAGCTCGGCGCGCGTCACCGGGACCGACAGGGTGAATTCCTGCCCGACATAGCGGATGTCGAGATGGGCCTGACACTCGGCGCCGGCCGCGTAGCGCAGGCTGCCGGTGGCTTCGCTCACCATCTCGTCGTGGATCGCGGTGAGCGCCGCAAAATCGACGCTGCCGAGATCGGAGTAGCAGGTGCGGATGAAATCGTGCCGCTCGTCGGCGAGCAGCATGCCGAGCGCGGAGAAGTGCGAGGGAAACAGCGGCACCACGACCCTGGGAATATGCAGCTCGCGGGCGATGGCGACCACGTGCAGCGGGCCGGCGCCGCCCGAGGCGACCAGCGCGAAGTCGCGCGGATCGTAGCCCTTCGCCACCGAGACCTCGCGCACTGCCAGCGACATCTTGGCGATGGCGATCTCGACGATCGCCTGCGCGGCCGCGACCGCGTCCATCCGCAACGGCGCGGCGACCTTCTCCGCGATGCCGCGCCGCGCGCCGTCGGCATCGAGCTTCATCTGCCCGCCGAGGAAATTGTCCGGGTCGAGCCGGCCGAGCACCACGTTGGCGTCGGTGATGGTCGGCTCGACTGCCGCCGCCGCGATAGCAGATCGGGCCGGGATCGGCGCCGGCGCTCTGCGGTCCGACCTTGAGCGCGCCGACCTCGTCGAGCCAGGCGATCGAGCCGCCGCCGGCGCCGACCTCGACCACGTCGATCATCGGCAGCATCACCGGGTGGCCGCTGGCATAGCCGCCGACATAGTAGCCGGGCGCCAGGGTCGGCTCGCCGTCGCGGATCAGGCTCGCCTTGGCGGTGGTGCCGCCCATGTCGAAGGAGATGACGTTGCCGAAGCCGAGCGCGCGTCCGACCCGCGCCGACGCGATGATGCCGCCGACCGGCCCGGACTCCATCATCGCCGCCGGGCGCTCGGTCGCGACTTCGGGCGTCATCACGCCGCCGTTCGAGCGCATGATGGAGAGCGCGCCGCGAAAGCCGATGCCGCCCAGGCTCGACTTGAGGCTGCGCACGTAGCCGCCGACCTTGGGCCCGATATAGGCGTTCACCACCGTGGTCGACATGCGCTCGAACTCGCGATACTCGCGCAGGATCTCGTGCGAGAGCGAGACATAGGCGTCCGGCATCGCGGCGCGGATCATGTCGCCGGCGACGCGCTCATGCTCGGGATTGGCGTAGGAGTGCAGGAAGCAGACCGCGACCGCCTCCACGCCGTCGGCCGCGAGCGCGCGGCAGGCGTCGGCGATGTCGGCGCGGTTGAGCGGCGCGTGCACCTCGCCGGACGCCAGCAGCCGCCCGTCCACCTCGCGGGTGAGGTGGCGCGGCACCAGCGGCCGGTGGCGGTGGAAGAACAGGTTGTAGGCCTCCGGCCGGTTGCCGCGGCCGATGCCGTAGACGTCGCGCGTGCCGCGGGTGACCACCAGTCCGGTCTTGGCGCCCTTGCGCTCGATCAGCGTGTTGATGGCGATGGTCGAGCCGTGGATCAGCTCGTCGATGGCGGCGGCATCGAGGGCGCATTTGCGGATGCAGTCGATGATGCCCTGCACCAGGTTGGCGGGCGTGGTCAGGCTCTTGGCCTCGACGAAGCGCTGGGCCTGGTCGTCGAAGCCGACGAGATCGGTGAAGGTGCCCCCTATGTCGATCGCAACGACAATCACGCCAGCCGACCCCCGTTACGCACCGAAACGCGTCCCGACCGCGGGATGCCGATCGAACGCGATCGTTGCATCGCACCGGCCATAGGCAGGTGGCGGAAATTCAGCGATACTCCGGGAAAAGGCAAGGACTTAAGGGAGACAGCGATATGGATATGCGGAGATGGCTTGCGGCGCTGGCCGTGCTCGCGTGCGTTCCGGTGGCGGCGGCCGCCGAGAGCTACCCGGCCAAGCCCATCACGATCGTCGTCCCGGCCTCGCCCGGCGGCGTGACCGACGTGCTCGGCCGCATGCTGGCGCAGCGGCTCGGCGAGGCCTGGGGCCAGCAGGCCATCGTCGAGAACCGGCCCGGCGCCAACAACCAGATCGCCGCCGAATACGTCACCAAGGCCGCGCCCGACGGCTACACGCTGCTGATCGGGCCGGAAGGGACCTTCGTGGTCAACCCGAGTCTCTACCCCAAGCTGTCCTATGACCCGGTCAAGGGCTTCACGCCGATCAGCGGCCTCGTCACCATCAACCAGGCGCTGATCGTCAATCCGGCCGTGCCGGTGTCGAACGTGAAGGAGCTGATCGCGCTCGCCAAGCAGAAGCCGGGCACGATCAACTACGGCACCTTCGGCATCGGCTCGAGCGGGCACCTCAACATGGAGCTGTTCCAGACCCTGGCCGGCGTGAAATTCCAGGCCGTGCATTACAAGGGCGCCACCCCCGCGCTCACCGACGTCATCGCCGGCCACATCCAGATGATGTTCGTCAGCGTCGGCACCGCGGTGCCGCAGGCGCGCGCCGGCAAGGTGAAGCTGATCGCGGTCGGCGCGGCGAAGCGCATGGCGCTGCTGCCGGAGGCCCCGACCGTGGCCGAGAGCGGCCTGCCGGGTTACGAGGCGGTATCCTGGTTCGGCCTGTTCGGCCCGCCCGGCATGCCGGCGGACGTGACCGCGAAGATCAACGGCGAGGTGCGCAAGATCTTCGCCGATCCGGAGGTCAAGAAGGCTTTCCTGGAGCGGTACTATTTCGAATCGATCGCCGGCACGCCGGAAGCGCTGGCGGCCTTCATCAAGGCTGACGAGCCCAAATGGCGCAAGGTGATCGAGGACGCCAAGCTGAAGGCGCAGTAACGGCGCGACGCCGCTTCGCACTTTGTCCGGCCGATCTCGGGAAACCCGAGATCGTTGGCCCTCATCCTTCGAGACGCTCGCTGCGCTCGCTCCTCAAATGTGATGCCAACGGCATTCAAGGCTGACCGTTCCCCACGTCATGCCCGGCCTTGTGCCGGGCATCCACGTCTTTCTTTGTCGCCCAAGAGTAAGACGTGGATGGCCGGGACAAGCCCGGCCATGACGAACGCATGAGTCACGCTCAACGACCGTTGGTATTAGGGTGAAGCGAATCAGATCCCCAGCAGCTTGCGCGCGTTGCCGCCCGCGATGGCGGCGATGGTGGACGCGTCGAGGCCCTCCACCGACGCGACATGGCCGATCGGGTCGTAATCGGCCATGTCGAAGGGGTAATCGGTGCCCATGATGATGTGGTCGGCGCCGAACAGGCGCACCAGCTCGGCAAGCTGGTGCGGCGTGAACACGACCGTGTCGAAATAGATCTTCTTGAGATAGCTCGTCGGTGACTGCGGCAACTCGCCGTGCGAATCGGAGCGCGCGCCCCAGGCATGATCGATGCGGCCCGAATAGGCGGGCAGGAAGCCGCCGCCGTGCACCGCCAGGATCTTCAGGTTGGGATGGCGTTCGAGCACGCCGTCGAAGATCAGGTAATGCAGCGCGATCGTCGTCTCCAGCGGATTGCCGATGACGTTGTTGAAATAGAAGCGCGTGAACCGCCTGGCGTCGGTGAAGCCGTTGGGATGGATCAGGACGAGCGCGCCGAGCTCCTCGGCCTTCTTCCAGAACGGCGCGTAGGCGGGCTCGGACAGCTCGTGCCCGTCCACGTTGGTGAGAATCTCGACGCCCTTCATGCCGAGCGTTTTCATGCAGCGCTCGAGCTCGCTCGCGGCCTCGCGGCCGTCGGTCAGCGGCACGGTGCCGAGCGCGACGAAGCGGTCGGGCTTCTTGGCGACGTACTCGGCCAGCCCGTCGTTGACCATGCGCGAGGCCTTGACCGCGATGTCGAGCGGCACGGTGTAGAAGCACTGGTTCGGCGGCGGCGCGACCAGCTGCATGTCGAGCCCCATGGCGTCGAGATCGGCCAGCCGATCGTCGTAGGCGGTGATGCGCGAGCGGATGTCCTCTTCCTGCTTGGCGCTCAGCGCGCGGGTCTCGGCATTGGAGAAATGGAACAGCGGAATGCGTTCCATGTCGAGATGCGGCTTGGCAAAGATCGGCGGCTTGCGGGATCGCGACATGCGAGTGAATGTCGATGGTCGTGCTCTTGGGCCTGATCTCGCGCCCCGGCTTGCCGTGCCTGCGCGCCGCGGTCCGCTCGTATTTGTTCCACATCGTCGCCATCTCGTTCCCTTTTTTGGCCTGCTCACGCGGACGATCCAGTAGCCGTTGCAGGTTCGGTATTCAATCTCAGTGGGCAAGAAAGTGGGCTGTCGTGCGACTTAAGCGCCCACGCCTTTCGGCGCTTTGGACTGGCTGTTATAGTACGCGCAAATCGACGATGACGAAGAATCCGGCCTCCTAACGCCGGACAGTCGCCAAGATCAGGGAGGAACATAATGCTCAGAGGAACCATGACCGTCGCGTGCGCGATCGGAGCCATCGCGATGGTTTCGGCAGCGCAGGCCCAGCAGCAGGAAATCAATCTGACGGTCGCCGCCGGCCAGCCGCTGCGCGCGATGAAGCCGCTGGCGATGGTCAGCGAATTTTTCATTCCGGAGGTTGAGAAGCGCATCAAGGCCGCAGGCCTCAACATCAAGATCAACTGGAAGGAGGCCTATGCCGGCTCGCTGCTCAAGCCGACCTTCGTGCTCAAGGGTGTGCAGGACGGCATCGCCGACATCGGCTTCGAGCCGACCATCTTCCATCCGGACAAGCTGCCGCTCGAGCAGATTTCGTTCGTAACGCCGTTCACAACCAGCGACGTGGTGCTGGTCGGCAAGTCCATCGACAAGCTGCATGCGACGATCCCGGAATACCGGGCGCAATACGACAAGTTCGGCGTAATCCGGCTCGCAGGTTCGAGCTATGACTCCTACGAGCTGTTCTCGACCTTTGAGGTCAAGAAGTTCGACGATGTCAAAGGCAAGAAGATCGCCACCGCCGGCGCGGCGCTGCAGTGGCTGCGCGGCACCGGAGCGACGCCGGTGCAGAGCAACATGACGCTCTACTACAACAATGCCAAGACCGGCGTGGTCGACGGTTTCATCATCTTCCCATCGTCCATTCCCGGCATGAAATATCCGGAAGCGGCACCCTACGTTACCAAGGTCGGCTTCGGCGCGCAGTATGCCGCCGCGCTGATCGTCAACAAGGGCGTCTACGGCAAACTGCCAGAGGGCTTGCAGAAGGTCCTGCGCGAGGCCGGCCAGGCCTGGACCGCCGCTGCCGACAAGGTGCAGCTCGACGCGGGTCATGCCGGTTATGAGTCGGTGGCGAGCTTCCCGGGCGGCAAGACCTTCGAACTGCCTCGCGCCGAGCAGACCAAATGGGCCACGGCGATGCCTAACATCGCCAAGGAATGGGCGGAGCGGGCCAGCAAGGAAGGCCTGCCGGGCGACAAGGTGCTGGCCGCCTACATGAACGCCATGCGTGAGGCCGGTGCCAAGCCCGTGCGCGACTGGGACAAGAACTGATCGCGGCCGTCGCGCGGCGGGCCTCGTAGGTGTCGGCGGATCAGCGGCCATCGCCGCCGCAGTTCCAAGGGCCGGGAGCGCCGGGCGCGGGCGCTCCCCGCACATCCTATTTCGGCCTGTTTACGCAGGTGCTCAACATCGTCGGCACCGTGCTCATCCTTGCGATGGCGGTCGCCGTCAATGCGGACGTCATCGGCCGCAATGCGTTCAACCATCCGATTGCCGGCGTGCTGGAATTCATCGGTCTTTCGATCGTCGCCATCGTGTTCCTGCAGATGGCCAATACGCTGCGCGAAAACCGGCATGTCTCCAACGACGTCTTCATCCTGCTGATCGAGAAGGCGCGTCCGCGCCTGGCGGCGGGTTTGCACGCCGCCTTCGGCGCGGTCGGCGTCGTTCTGATGATCATGATCGTCGTCTATGTTTGGCCGATGGTCCGCGAAGCCTACGAAGGCCACTACTATGCCGGTACCGCCGGCGTGATCGAGATTCCGATTTGGCCGTTCACGT
Source organism: uncultured Alphaproteobacteria bacterium (assembly GCA_963755305.1). Classification (GTDB taxonomy): domain Bacteria; phylum Pseudomonadota; class Alphaproteobacteria; order Rhizobiales; family Xanthobacteraceae; genus VAZQ01. The sequence goes on from CAVWJL010000006.1 coordinate 426,083, forward strand.
CGGTCGTTATCGTCGGCGCGGCGACTACGGCCGTTCAGTTCCTCATCGACGCATGGCGCAATCTGCTGCGTGCGTGCCGCTCCACACGGTATGATCGATGAGCGACGTGACCATCGGCGTGCTTTGCCTGGTCGGCAGCCTGGTGCTGATCCAGAGCGGCATGAACATCGGCGTCGCACTGATGTTGCTGTCGTTCGTCGGCGTGCTGGCGATCAAGGGACTGGCGGTGGCGGGCAAGCTGCTGGCGAGCTCGGTCACGACGTCGATCGCATCCGATGCCTATGCGGTGATTCCGCTGTTCGTGCTGATGGGCCTGTTCGTATCGGCCACCAATATGGGCCGCGACACGTTCGACGTCGCCGCGCGGCTGCTGCGTGGCGTACGCGGGGGGCTCGGCATCGCGACGGTGGCGGCCAACGCCGTGTTCGCCGCATGTACCGGGACGACCATCGCGTCGGCTTCGGTCTTCACCAAGGTGGCGGTCCCGGAAATGATCCGGCACGGCCACACGCCGCTATTCTCGGTCGGCGTCGTTGCCGGAAGCTCGGTGCTGGGGATGCTGATTCCGCCCAGCATCCTGATGATCATCTTCGGTGTCATCGCCAACGTTTCGATCGCCGACCTGTTCACCGCCGGAATCCTGCCGGGCATCCTGCTTGCGGCCGCGTTTTGCGTTACGATCGTTCTGCTCGGCTATTTCCGCCCGCAATTCGTGGCCTCCGAACCGAAGGCATTGTCGGGCGACTACAGCGGGCCGCTCGACCGCGCGCCGGTCTGGCTGCTGGGGGTCAAGTTTCTTCCCATCGCGCTGCTGGTCGGCACGGTGCTCGGCGGCATCTACGGCGGCTTCTTCACGCCGACCGAGGCCGGCGGCGCCGGCGCGCTGGCGGCGTTCCTGATCGCGCTCGCGCGGCGCGAGCTGACGATCAAAATATTCTGGGAGGTCGCGCTGGAAGCGGGGCGCGTAACCGCCGCGATCTGTTTTCTACTGATGGCGGCGGCGCTCTACTCGCAGATGCTGACGCTCTCGGGCCTGCCCTATGTGGTCGGCCAATGGCTGCAGACCAGCCAGCTCGGATATCTATCGGTACTGGTCGGCTACCTCGCCGTCGTCATCGTGCTCGGCTGCTTCCTCGATTTCGGTCTCGATCATGCTGATCGTGCTGCCGTTCGTGATCCCCGTGTTCGACAGCTTCGGGGTCAATCTGGTCTGGCTCGGGCTGATCAGCATCATCGCCATCGAGATCGGCTTGCTCACGCCGCCGCTGGGGATCGCGGTATTCGTGGTCAAGGCCAATCTCGAGGATCAGCGCATCTCAACCTGGGACATTTTCAAGGGGACGGCACCGATGACGCTGACCATGTTTTTCGTGCTGGTCCTGTGCGTGCTGTTTCCGTGGCTGGCGTTGCTGCTGGTCGGGCAAAAATGGAGCTGGTGGTGACACGCGCCGCTTGACGGCGGCCGGGCTGCCGCGCTCTGGTCAGAACACGCCCAGGTGCTGCGAGATGATGGCGTCGTCGAGCTTTATCGCGCTGGCCGCGCCGCGAAACACCACCGCGCCGGTATTGATGATGACCACGTCGTCGGCGAGGTTGAGCGTGAGCTTGATGTTCTGCTCGACCAGCACGATCGACTGCCCCTCGGCCTTGAGCTGCGCGATGGTGCGGCCGACTTCGGCCACGAGCTGCGGCGCCAGCCCTTCCGACGGCTCGTCCATCAGCAGCACGCGCGGGTTGCCCATGAGCGCGCGCCCGATCGCGAGCATCTGCTGCTCGCCGCCGGAGAGCGAGCCCGAGACCTGGGCGTGGCGCTCGGCGAGCCGCGGGAATAGTTGGAAGACGCGGTCGAGCGACCAGCCCGGACCTTCGCCGGACTTGCGCCGCCGCTCCGCCACCATCAGGTTCTCGCGCACCGTCAGGGTGCGGAACATGCGCCGCCCCTGCGGAACGAGGCAGATGCCCTTGCGCGCGATCACGTCGGGCGCGAGCCGGGCGACCGGCTCGCCGTAGAGGCTGATCGAGCCGCGCCGCGGCTTGATGAAGCCCATGATGGTGGCCATGCAGGTGGTCTTGCCGGCGCCGTTCCTGCCCAGCAGGCCGAGCAGGCGGCCGGGCTTGAGCGAGAACGAGACGCCGTGCAGCACATGGCTGTCGCCGTAGTAGGCGTCGATGTCGGCGATCTCGAGCGCGTCCGGCGCCGTATCAGTCGCCAAGATACACCTCCCGCGTGCGCGGATCGGCCACCACCTCGGCGCGCGTTCCTTCGACGATGACCTCGCCGTAATGCAGCACGCGTGATGCGTTCGGCAAAATCCAGCGCGGTGTCCATGTCGTGCTCGATCATCACGATGGTGACGTCGCGCGGAATGGTGTCGAGCAGCGCGCGCACAGTTTGGCGCTCACCTTGCGAAAGACCCGCGAGCGGCTCGTCGAGCAGCAGCACCTTGGGCTTCTGCGCCAGCGCCATGGCGAATTCGAGCCGGCGCCGCTCGCCGTAGGAGGTCTCGACCACGATGCGTTCGGCGCTGTCCCCCAGCCCGACCTTGGCGAGGGCGGCCTGCGCGGCATCGTAGAGGTCGCGGTTGCCTTGCAGGATCGACCACGGATTCCAGCGGCGGCGGTCGAGCCCGAGCAGCGAGAGCACCACGTTGTGGAGCAGGTTCTCGCGCGGAAACAGCGTGAGAATCTGGTAGGTGCGCGCCAGCCCGAGATGCACGCGGTCCTGCGTGGGCATCGCCAGGATGTCCTGCCCGAACAGCCTGACCGCGCCGCTGTCGGCGCTGAGGTCGCCGGTGACCAGGTTGAACAGCGTGGTCTTGCCGGCTCCGTTCGGCCCGATGATCAGACGGCGCTCGCCCGGCATCACCGTGAGCGAGACGTTCCGGGTGGCCGGCAGGCCGCCGAAGCGCTTGTTGAGGGCTGAGACTTCGAGCGCGGGCGCGGTCATGCCGCCGGCTCCGAGGCGGCGCCGGCTTCGCCCTTGCCCTTTCGGCGGCTCTGGATGCGGTGCCAAAGCTGCCGGCAGCCCGGCACCAGGCCGTAGGGCATGAAAACGATCACGATCACGAAGATCGCGCCCAGCAGCGTGTTCCAGCGCTCGACATAGGTCGAGACCACGTTCTTGACCAGCGTGATGATGGCGGCGCCGACGATCGGTCCGGTGAGCGAGCTCGCGCCGCCCAGGATCGCCATCAGCAGGATTTCCGCCGACTGCTGCAGCCCGAGCGCGTGCGGGCTGAGGAACAGGTTGTAGTAGACGAACAGCACGCCGGCGACCGAGCCCCAGAACCCCGCCATGATGAAGGTGAGCCACTGCACCAGCCAGACGTTGTGGCCGAGCATGCGCATGCGGCGCGGCTGATCGCGCGTCCCGCGCAGCGCCGCGCAGAACGGCGAGCGCGAGAACCGCCAGATGCAGAACAGCGCGACCGCGAACACGACCAGCGTGAAATAGTAGAAGCTCGGCGCCTCGCGGATGTCGAAGCCGAACGGCATCGGACGCGCCGGATAGCGCAGCCCATTGTCGCCGCCGGTGAGGTTGTTCGCCCGATAGGCTACGCCCCACACGATCTGGCCGAGCGCGAGCGTGATCATGATGAAGCCCAGGCCCGGCGCGCGCAGCGACAGCACGCCGAAGAACGCGGCGCAAACGGTCGAAAGGAGGACCGCCAGGATCGCCGCGGTCAGATGGTCGTAGCCGGCGATCGTGAGCATGATGCAGGCATAACCGGCGATGCCGAGATAGGCGGCGTGGCCGAGCGACACCATCCCGCCATAGCCGAGCATCATGTTGATCGAGAGCGCGAATAGCGCGTAGATCAGCACCTGGCTCGCCATGTTGACGTAGAATTCGCTGTTGATCAGCCACGGCACCGCCAGCAGCGCGGCCGACACCACCACGAGCCAGATGAGCCCCGCGCGCGTCATATCTGCAGCCGCCCAAACAGGCCCTGCGGCAGGAACACCAGCACCAGCACCATCGGCAGAAACAGCACGAAATAGGCGAGGTCGGGCACCAGCGCGATGCCGAAATTGTAGATGAAGCCGACGATGAAGCTGCCGACGAACGCGCCGAGCAGCGAGCCCGCGCCGCCGAGGATGACGACGATGAGCGCAAGCGGCAGCATGTCGGTGTCGAGGCCGGGATAGGCGTTCAGAATCGGGCCGCCGAGCACGCCGCCGATGCCGGCCAGCGTCGCGCCGAGCAGAAACACCGTGGTGAACAGCCGCGACACCGGGATGCCCACCCCGCGTGCCATCTCCATGTCGTCGACGCCGGCGCGGATCATGGCGCCGAGCCGGGTGCGCTCCATCAGCACGTACAGCGCGACCGCCGCGAACAGCGCGATCACCAGCACGACCAGCCGGTAGGTCGGGAACGCGAAGCCGGCCACCCGCAGCGGCGGACGCAACGCCTGCGGCGCCGCCAGCGGCATCGGGTCGCCGGTCCATACCAGCAGGCAGATGTCGGCGATGATGAAGGAAATGCCGAGCGTCACCAGCACCTGGCCCTGTTCGTTGCCGGCAAGCTGGCGCAGGACGAAGCGCTCGAGCACGACGCCGAGCAGTCCGACGCCCAGGCCGCCGACAATGGCGGCCAGCCAGAATTGAAACCCGAGTTGCAACAGGCTGTAGCCGAAATAGGCGCCGAGCATGAAGAAGGCGCCATGCGCGAGGTTGGGAATGCGCATGAGACCGAAGATCAGCGAAAATCCCGACGACAGCAGGAACAGCAAGCCGCCAAAGGCCACGCTGTTGAGCGTCTGGATGATCCAGAACTGCCACTGCATCGTAGTGCTTGTCCGCAGATCAAATGTGGTTCGGCATCCTGAGGCGGCCGCCTTGCAGGCGCAGCCAGCTTGGACTTGGCTGCGTGCGACCCTCGAAGGATGACGGCAGCGCCCGGACCGTCACCCTTCGAAGCTCGGCGGCTTGGCGCGCCTCGCACCTCGGGGTGACGCAGAGAGAGCAACGCGTTCTGAAAGCCGGAACTATTGCTCCAAATTCTTCGCCGGCGGAGAGTCGCGCGAATAGACCGGCTGCTTGAGGAACTCGTCCTTGTTGTAGGTCCAGAACTGACTGACGTTCGGATAAGTCTTGACGACGGTGTTGACGTATTTGCCGCCCTTCTTCTCGACCTTGCGGACATAGGCGTTGCCGACGACGTTGCCGAACTCGTCGAAGCTCACGGGGCCGCGCAGCGTGTTCGGCACCTTCGCCTGGTGCAGCGCCTTGTTGAGGGCTTCCTTGTCCTCGACCTTGCCGCTGATGCTCTTGACGGCGTGGTCGAGCACCTCGCCGCACAGATAGGTTTCGGCCGCATAGACGCCGGGATCGACCTTGTAGTCCTTCTGGATATCGGCGACGAACTTCTTGTTGATCGGAAAATCGAGCTGGGCCGAGTACCAATTGCCCGATGATGGCGCCGAGCGCGTCCTCGCCCATCTGCTGCAGCAGCGACTCGTCGACCGGCGTGAACCCGCCGAGGATCTGCACCTTGTTGCCGTATTCGCGCAGCTGCTTGATGAATTTGAAGCCGTTCGATCCGGCATGCGCCGTGAAGATCGCGTCTAGGTTCGGCTTGAATTGCGAGATATAGGTGCCGTAGTCGGGCGCGTTCAGCGGCGTGAACAGCTTCTGCACGACCTTGCCGCCGTTGTCCTCGAACACGCGCTGGAAGCCGGCGACGCATTCGTGTCCGAACGCGAAGTCGTCGCCCACCACTGCCACGCGCTTGTACTTGAGGTCCTTGGCGGCATAGTCGCCGAGCGGGTGACTGGTCTGCGCCGAGGTGCAACTCGGGCGCACCAGCCATGGGTTGGCCTTGCGCTGGGTCATGTCCTCGGCGCCGGCCACCGTCAGGATCGGAGTCTTCGAGGAGCGGATGTAGTCGTCGATGGCGAGCGCCTCGAACGCGGCGAGCGGTCCGATCAGCACCGACACGTTGAAGCGTTCGACCAGCTCCTGGGTCTTGGTGCGGCACTGGGCCGGGTTGCCGGCGGTATCGGCGGTGTGCAGCTCGACCGGGCGGCCGGCCATCTTGTTGCCGCGCTCCTTGAAGAAGACCGTCGAGGCCCTGCTCCATCTGAATCCCGCCCGAGGCGAGCGGGCCGGTCTTGATGGTCAGAAAGCCGACGCGGATCGGGCCGGCCTGGGCCGACGCCGCCGGCACCTTCAACACCTGCGTGGCCACGCCGGCGCGCCAGGGCTCCCTTGATGACGGTGCGTCGATTCATGCTCATGTCGTGTCCTCCTCGGGCGATGTGATTGATCCGTTGTCGCGGATGCCGGATGCCGCGACCGCATTGTGCTGGGCCTTGCGCCGCTCGGCAGGCCGACCTTGCCGGCCCTGCGCCAAGGTCGCGCCGCCGCCGCGGCTCAGATGCCGAGATAGCTCGACTTGATCTCGTGGTTGGCCCACAGTTCCTGCGGGCGGGCGGAGTAGACCACCTGGCCTTTGCTGATCACGTGGACGTAGTCGACCAGCTTCAGCGCCAGCGCGGCGTTCTGCTCGACCAGCAGGATCGAGAGCCCCTGCTCCTTGAGCTTCCCGATCGCCTCCCAGACGCCCTGGATGATGATGGGCGCCAGCCCCTCGGACGGCTCGTCCATGATCAGGCAATCCGGATTGGTCATCAGGCCGCGGCCGATGGCGAGCATCTGCTGCTCGCCGCCCGACAGGGTCTTGGCGCGCTGGTTGCGCCGCTCCTCGAGGCGCGGGAACAGCGCGTAGACGCGCTCCAGATTCCAGCCGTGGCGGTCGGGATTGCGTTCGGCCACCAGCCAGGTTCTCCTCGACACTGAGCGTGGGAAAGACGCGGCGGCCCTGCGGCACCAGCCCCATCCCGCTGCGCACGGTCTCGAACGACGATACATGGGTGATGTCGGCGCCCTTGAACATGATCTTGCCGCGGCGCGGCGGCGTGAACCCGACGATCGAATTGACCAGCGTGGTCTTGCCGACGCCGTTGCGTCCGAGCAGCCCCAGGATCTGCCCCTGCTCGAGCTTGAGCGACATGCCCTGCAACACGTAGGCGTCGCCGTAATAGGTATGGATGTCCTGGACTTCCAAGATCGCCATGGATCAGCCGGTCCCCAGTTGGATGTCCTGCAATTCCGACATCGCTCAAGTTTATCCTGTCCCGAGGTAGATTTCCTGCACCTTCGCGCTGTTGCGGATCTGCTCGGTGGGGCCTGTCTCCAGCATTTCGCCGAAATGCAGAACCGAGATGTGATCGGCGACGTCGAAGACCACGTCCATGTCGTGCTCGATCAGCAGGATGGCGAGATTCGGAGTCGAGCCCGAGCAGGAATTTCGCCATTTCGGCGAACTCGCCCGAGGACAAGCCGGCAGCCGGCTCGTCGAGCAGCAGGATCTTCGGGTCGCTCGCGAGCCCGAGCACGATCTCGAGCTGGCGCTGCTCGCCGTGCGAGAGAAAGCGCACCTCGGTATCCTTGCGGTCCATGAAGTGCGCCCGTTCCAGCAGGCCGTGGGCCTTGTCGTAGATATCGCGATAGGACGACAGAAACCGCCACATCACGAACTTCGACTGGCGCAGGCCCGTGATCGCCAGCAGCACGTTGTCGAGCACCGTGAGCCCCGGAAACAGGCTGGTCACCTGGAAGGTGCGCGCCATTCCGAGCGCCGTGCGGCGGTGGCTCGGCCAGCCGGTCACGTCCTGGTCGAACAGCAGGACCTGTCCCGACGTTGCCGGGAATATTCCGGTGATCAGGTTGAAAAGCGTGGTCTTGCCGGCGCCGTTCGGGCCGATGATGGCCTTGCGGTCGCCCGGCATGATCTTGAACGTGACCTCGCGCACGGCCTGCAGTCCGCCGAAGCTCTTGGACAGGCCCCTGAGCTCGAGGACCGGTAGTCCGCCGTCGGTAGGCGTGTGCGTGTTCACGCGCGCGTTCCGGGACTGGAAGGAAACAGGGAACCGGGGCCCCGCCTGGGGCCCCGGCTCGGGTGACGTCAGTTGCAGAACTGGCAGGGCGGGTAGTCGCGGCCGTAGACCGGCGTCTTCAGGAACTCGTCCTTCTTGAACTGCCCGAACTGGCCGACGTTCGCGTAGGTCTTGATCACGGTGTTCCAGAGCTCGTCCTTGTCGTAGCCGAACATCTTCTTCTTCTCGACCTTCTTGACGTAGATGTTCTCGATCGGATTGCGCATCTCGTCGAAGCTGACCGGCCCGCGGATGGTGTCGAACTTCATCGCCGAGAGCTGCTTGATGAATTCTTCGGCGCCCGGGAACTTGCCGTTGTTCTTCTTGATGACCTCGTCGATCATCTGCGCGGTCGTGTAGTTGTTCTCCGAGTAGTAGGACGGCACCTTGCCGTACTTGGCGCGATAGGTCTTCACGAACGCGGCGTTCTTCGGGGTGTCGAGCGCCGCGCTGTAATGCAGTGACGAGATGTGTCCGATCACCTCGTCGCCCATCGCCGGCAGCACGAACTCGTCGTAGCTCACGCCGCCGCCGATCAGCGGCTTGGAGTAGCCGGCCGCCTTGAGCTGCTTGGGAAACTGCAGCGCGGAAGGACCGACCTGGAGCGAGAAGATCCGGTCGGCATTCTGCTTGAGGGTCGGGATGTAGGGACCGAAATCCTTCACGCCGAGCGGCACCCACAGCCGCTGCACGACCTTGCCGCCGCAGGCTTCGAAGGCCCGCTGGAAGCCGCCGACCACCTCGTAGCCGAAGGCATAGTCGGCTCCGATGGCCGCCACCGTCTTGAATCCCTGGTCGCAGGCCCACTGGCCGAACGGATGGCTCGGCTGCGAGCTCGTCCAGCTGGTGCGGATGAAGTACGGGTACTTGGACAGATCGCGCTGGGTGAGGTCATCGGCCGCCGCGACCGAGGAGATGTACATCACCTTCTCGGCCGTGCTCACCGGCGCCAGTGCATAGCCGGTCGAGGCCAGCAGGCCGCCTACGAAGAAGTGCACCTTGTCCTGAAGCACGAGCTTCTTGGCCTTGGTGACGGCGGTGTCGGGCTTGCCCTGTTCATCCTCGACGATGAACTTCACGTCGGCGCCTCCGAGCTTGTTGTTGTGCTCGTCGAGGTACATCTTGAAGCCGTCGACCATGTCCTTGCCGATCTGGGCGAAGATGCCGGTCGTCGGGGCCAGAAATCCGATGCGCAGTTCTTCCGCGCCGGCCATTTGCGGCAGGGCGAGCGCCAAGCCGCTGCCGAGCAGGAGCGGACTCAATCGTCGTAGCGTACAGATCGTCATAGTGCGTCCTCCATTGTTTTCGCGACCCTCGCACCGCGGTGCCCCCGAACGGGGCCCCGCGGCCGGCTGGGTCATTGGCAGAACTTGCAAGGCGGGAAGTCGCGGCTGTACACCGGCGTCTTCAGGAATTCGTCCTTCTTGAACTGCCCGAATTGATTGACGTTCGGGTAGGTCTTGATGACGGTGTTCCAAAGCTCCTCCTTGTCGTAGCCGAACATCTTCTTCCTCTCGACTTTCTTGATGTAGATGTTCTGCACCGGATTGCGCATGTCGTCGATGCTGACCGGCCCGCGGATCGTGTCGACCTTGGCGGCGGCGAGCTGCTTCACGAGCGCCTCGGCGCCCGGGAAAGCGCCTTTGTTGGCCTTGATGACCTGGTGGATCATCTGGGCCGTCGTGTAGTTGGTCTCCGAGTAGTACGAAGGCACCTTGCCGTATTTGGCGCGGTACGCCTTCACGAAGGCCGCGTTCTTCGGGGTGTCGAGGGCGGCGCTGTATTGCAGCGCCGACACGTGGCCGATCACCTCGTCGCCCATCGAGGGCAGCACGAACTCGTCATAGCTCGTTCCGCCGCCGATCACCGGCTTCTTGTTGCCGGACGCGGCCAGTTGCTTGGGAAACTGCAGCGACATCGGCCCGACCATGAGGCTGAAGATGGCGTCCGCATTCGCCTTGATGGTCGGGATATAGGGCCCGAAGTCCTTGGCTCCGAGCGGGGGCCAGATCTTCTGGATGATCTGGCCGCCGCACGCCTCGAACGCGCGCTGGAAGCCGCCGACCACCTCGTAGCCAAAGGCATAGTCGGCGCCGATCGCGACGATCCTCTTGTAGCCCTGATCGCAGGCCCACTGGCCGAACGGATGGCTCGGCTGCGAGCTCGACCAGCCGGTGCGGACGATGAAGGGATATTTCGACAGGTCGCGCTGGGTGAGATCGTCGGCCGCGGGGACCGAGACCACGTAGACGGTCTTTTCGGCGGTGCTGACCGGGGCGAGCGCATAGCCGCTCGAGGCCAGCAGGCCGCCGACGATCATATGCACCTTGTCCTGCAGGATCAGCTTCTTCGCCTTGGTGACGGCGGTGTCGGGCTTGGCCTGCTCGTCCTCGACGATGAACTTCACCTTCGCCCCGCCGAAATCGCTCTTGACCTCGTCGAGATACATCTGGAAGCCGTCGACCATGTCCTTGCCGACCTGAGCAAAGATGCCGGTCGTCGGCGCCACGAATCCGATGCGCAATTCCTCCGAGTTGGCAGCGGAAGTTATGGCGAGCATCGCGCCCCCGCCCAGCAGCAGCGGAGCCAGTCGTCGTCGCAAGGTGTCTGTCATCGTCGCTTCCTCCTTCTGTCGTCGTGACCTCTCACACTCCTGTCATGAGGGCACGGAAGCCAATTTCTGCGGTTCCTCCTTGCCTCCCTTCATGGCGCGCCGCTGGCGGATGCGCGCCGGAATGCCCATCAGGCCGGTCGGGAGGTAGAAGATGGTGAGCACGTAGACCGCGCCCAGCACGTACTGCCACCAGGGCACCAGCGTGCTGAGATACTCGCGCAGGCCGAACACGATGAAGGTGCCGATCACGCCGCCGACCAGCGTGCCCGAGCCGCCCAGCACCGCCATCAGCAGCGCGTCGACCGAGGTGGGAAGCTCGGCGTTGACCGGGCTGACGATCCCGGCGGTGTGCGCCCACAGCACGCCCGACAGGCCGCCGAAGGCGCCAGCGATGATGAAGGCGATGTATTTGTGCAGCCAGGTATTGTAGCCCAGGATCTTCATGCGCAGCTCGCGCTCGCGAATACCCATGAGGCTCCGCCCGAACGGCGAGCGGACCAGCGTGTACATCAGGAGCATGGATGCGCAGAAGATGGCGAACACCACGAAGAAGAACGTCAGCTCGTTTGCGAGGTCGATGCCGAACTTGGGCCGCTCGCGCAGATTGATGCCGTTGTCGCCGCCGGTCAGCGAGTTCCAGCGATAGGCCAGGCCCCAGACGCACTGTCCGAGCGCGAGCGTGATCATCAGGAAATAGACCCCGCTCGCTCGGATCGCCAGCAGGCCGAAGATCGCCGCGAGCGCGGCGCCGATCAGGATGCCGAGCAGAACGACGAGCCAGAAATCCCAGCCCAGCCCGATGTGGTACTTGGTCGCCAGAATCGCCGTCGCGTAGGCGCCGACGGCGAGATAGGCGGCCTGCCCGAGCGAAGCGAGCCCGGTATAGCCGAGCAGAAGGTCCAGGCTCATCACCAGAATGGCGAAGGCCAGGGCGCGCGTCGCAAGCAGGATCACGAACGAGTTGGTGTTCGGAACCACGATCGCGATCGCGGCGAGGGCCGCAATGACAACCAAGATCTTGATCTTCTGGCTTCGCATCGGTTCCGCTCAATCTCGTCCGAACAGTCCGGTCGGCTTGATCGCAAGGATCAGAGCCATCGGCGCGTACAGCGTGAAGTAGGAAATCTCCGGAAACAGCGCCTTGCCGAAATTGTCCGCCAATCCGACCAGCAGCGCTCCGATCGCCGCGCCGCCGAGGCTGCCCATCCCGCCGATGATCACGACGGCGAATGCCAGCGGCAGCATCTCGAAATCCAGCCCGGGATAGATGCCGAGAAACGCGCCGCCGATCACGCCGCCCAATGCCGCGAGGAAGGCGCCGAGCGAAAAGATCAGCATCGAGATGCGCGAGGTGTCGATGCCGACGCCGCGCGCCATCTGCGCATCGTCGACGGTGGCGCGCACCGCCGCGCCCATGCGGGTCTTCTCCATGACCAGCCACAGCACGATCCCGATGGCGAGCGCGGTGCCGATCATGAACACCCGATAGAGCGGCAGGTAGAGCCCGCCGACCACGACGCTCTGGGTCAGGGCCTCGGGCGGATTGATGTCGAAATTGTTGCCGCTCCAGATGTCGAGCGCGGCCTGCTGAAACAGGAAGGCAAAGCCGACCGTCAGCAGCACCTGGCGCAGCGGGTCGAACCCCAGCGGACGCAGGAAGATGCGTTCCATCAGCAGGCCGACCAAGCCGATCGCCAGCGCCGCGACCGGGATCGCCAGCAGCCAGGAGCCGGTAGTCCAGATCACCGACAGCGCGACGTAGCCGCCGAGCAAAAAGTAGGACCCGTGCGACAGATTGACGATCCGCATCACGCCGAAGATCAGCGACAGGCCGCTTCCCACCAGGAACAGCAACGCCCCGTAGGAAATGCCGTTAAACGCCTGGATCAGCCAGAAATTCAGGTTCATCCCCCCAAGCCCTTTATGGTCCGGTATTTTTGTCGTTGGGCAGTGACGGTATCATAGCGTGGGATGCATCCGGCCGACAGTCTCCAGATGGCCGCATCCGTGCGGGCGCCGGACACCGCGCGGATCGTGCCCGGCGACCGGCGCCGGGCAGGGCCGCCGCGCCCCGGCGGCTTTGCCGCCGAAATCGTGGGCTCGGGAGGAAGGACGCGCCGCCCGCCGAACCAGCAGCCTCGGGCGCGGTCGATTGCTGCGGCCAATAAGGCCCGGAGCTTTGTCGTGCGCTTGCGGCGCAACCCCGATCGGGCTTGTGTGACCCTTCCGAACGCCGCCCGGCGGAGGGTTTCGCGCCGCACGCATAATATGATAGGAGCACCGCCATCATCATTTCCGCACAGCCGACGCCGGCCAATGAGCCGCAGGGGAGGTCCCGTGAAATTCTTCTCGTTCTGGCGCTCGCTCGCGTCGTTCCGCGTGCGCATCGCGCTCAACCTCAAGGGCATCGTGCCGGAGGAGGTGATCGACGTGAACCTGATGCAGGGCAAGCAGCGCGAGGAGGCGTATCGCAAGGTCAACCCGCAGATGGTGCTGCCGGCGCTGGTCGACGGCGATGGGCCGGTGCTGTTCCAGTCGCTCGCGATCATGGAATACCTCGACGAGACCCACCCCAGCCCGCCGCTGCTGCCGAAGGATCCGCGCGCCCGCGCGCGCGTGCGCGGGCTGGCCCAGATCGTCGCCTGCGATTCCCACCCGCTGCTGGTGCCGCGCGTGCGGGAATATCTCGAGCACGAACTGCATCTCGACGAGCCGGCCCGCCTCAAGTTCATCCACAACTGGATCGGCGCGGCGCTGACCGCGCTGGAGACCAATCTCGCGGCCAGCAGGGAAACCGGGCGCTACTGCCACGCCGATCAGATCACCATCGCCGACATCTGCCTGGTGACGCAGGCGACCGGCGCGGGCTTCTACAAATACGACATGGCGCCGTTCCCGACCGTGCGGCGGATCGTCGATGCCTGCATGCAGCACGAGGCGTTCGTGCGTGCGCATCCGCTCAAGCAACCGGGCGCGCCCGCCGCGGTGTGATCGCCCGACCTCTCCTCCGGGAACGGCTGGAGAGATTCGAAATCCTCTGAAACGGAAGAAAACAATGCGCCTGGCATCATTCAAAGCGAGCGGCCGCACCAGCTATGGCGCGGTGAACGACAGCGGCGGCATCGTCGATCTCGGCAGGAAGCTCACGAAATATCCCTCGCTGCTCGACCTGTTCCGCGCCAATGCGCTGGACGAGGCGCGCGCGGCGGCGGCCGGCGCGGCCGACCTTCAGGTCAAGGACGTCGAATTGCTACCGCCGATCCTGACACCGGAAAAGAACATCTGCGTCGGCATCAACTATCCGGACCGCAATGCCGAGTACAAGGACGGCCGCGAGGCGCCGAAATATCCCAACCTGTTCTGCCGCTTCGCCAGCTCGCTGGTCGGCAGCGAGCAGCCGATCGTGCGGCCGAAGGTGTCGGACAAGTTCGACTACGAGGGCGAGATCGTCCTGGTGATCGGCAAGGAAGGCCGCCACGTGCCGAAGGAGAACGCGCTTGCCATGATCGGCGGCTTCACGCTCGGCAACGAGGGCAGCGTGCGCGACTGGCTGCGCCACGGCACGCTCAACGTCACACAGGGCAAGAACTTCGACCGCTCGGGCAGCCTCGGCCCGTGGATCGTCACGGCCGACGCGCTCGATCCGGCAAAGCCGCTGCGCGTGATGACGCGCGTGAACGGCGAGGTGCGCCAGGACGACACCACCGATCGGCTGACCTGGGGCTTTGCGTGGCTGATTAACTATATATCGACCTTCGCCACGCTCAGGCCGGGGGACTATATCTGGACCGGCACGCCGACCGGCGCCGGCGTTCACCGCAATCCCTCGCTCTGGCTCAAGCCCGGCGACGTGGTCGAGGTCGAAGCACCCGGCATCGGCGTGTTGCGCAACAAAGTTGTCGACGAAACATGATGTTGCCGCCGAAATGTGAGGCGGAAAATCACGCCGCCGATTTGTAAATCCGCTGGCGGCCGCGTCCGGCCGCCGCCCGCGATAGACGTGCCGCTGCCGGCATGTGAAGTCCGCAAACGATGCACACGATGCTTGGCGCCGGCGCGCCGGTCCGCGATGAAATTTAATTTTTGATTCGACGTTGCGCTTTTTCCTTTCCCTGCGATCGAACTATTGCTAACGTACAAAAACGGTCGTTCCAAAGTGTCAGGTCACCCGATTTAGGGTGATCGGGGTATCGGTCATGAGCGAGCCGATCATTTATTTCGCGATCGGATTTCTACTCGCCGTCACGCTCGCCCTCGCCGCCAAACCATTCGTACTGACGCGAATAAGACGCGCTGCCATCAGGCGCCTGCAATCGAGCGCGCCCAATCTGATAGCCGGCATCGAAACCGACATGGGCGAGCTGCACGCGCAGATCGCGGTGGCGACGCGCCGGCTCGAGCTCAGCGTCGAGCAGATGAAAGCCAAGACCACCAATCAGTTGACCGAGATCGGCCGATCGCACGAGGCCATCGCGCTGCTGAAGATGGAATTCTCCGAGCGATGGGCCGCGACGACGGCGCTCGAAGCCAAGGAGAAGGAGCGCCACGAGCAACTGCTCAAGACCGAAGCCGCGCTGGCCGACCGGACCGGCGCGCTGCAGGAGATCGAGCGCCGCCTGAGCGAGGAGAAGGCCGCGCTGTCCGACGTGATGGCGATGATGCACGCGCGCGACAAGCTTGCCGAGACCGAGCGCCGCTACGCGGCCGAGGTGGAAAAGCTGACCGCCGAAAATTCGGCTTTGGCGGAGCGGCTCGCGCAGTCGCAGGAGGAGTGCACTTCAGTGCGCAACGACATGACGGTCCTGCAGCGCCAGGTCGAGGCGATCTGGACGTCGGAGCGCATGGCCAACGCCATCCTGCGCGAGCGGATCACCGACGTCGCCAGCGAAGTGGTTCGCGTCGCACACGCGCTCGAAGGGCTGGGCTCGCCGATCGAGCTGATGCTGGCCGGCAAGGTGGCGGACGGGTCCGCCGCGGCGGAGCAGGCCGCGCTGGCGGGCGTCAACGGCAACAATCTGATTTCGTCGGTTCCAACCGAGACGGAGGAGTCGAAAAGCGCACTCGCGCATCGCCTCCGGTCCGCTCAACTGCGGACGTCGCGCGTGGCGTCCCCCGGCGGGGCTTAGGGGCAAGCGCGTCAGGCCGCCCGCCGTGACCCGCTCGACCCGACAGGGAATGGGAAGTCGGCTGGGGTGAGGTGGCGTTCATGTTGGTGCAGGCGAGCAGGAGGCGTCCCGCGTCCGCTTACGTCGTGGTGCTCGGCAACGAGAAGGGGGGTGCGGGAAAGTCCACGCTTGCCATGCACATCGCCGTCGGGCTGCTCTATGCCGGGCAGCGGGTGGCGACCATCGACCTCGATCTCGGGCAGCGCAGCTTCACGCAATACGTCGAGAACCGCCGCATCTGGGCCAATCGCTCGGGCCTGGGTCTCGCGATCCCGACGCACTACTGCGTGCCGCGCGGGTCGACCCGCAAGCTCGACGAGAACGAAGCCATCGAGTTCACCGGATTCGTCGACGCGGTCGCCGCGGCCGAGCCGGAGCACGACTTCATCGTGATGGATACGGCGGGAGCCGACAGTCATCTCACCCGGCTCGCGCATTCGATGGCCAACACCCTGATCACGCCGCTCAACGACAGCTTCGTCGATTTCAACGTGCTGGGAACCGTCGATCCCACCACCTACACCGTCACCGGCGACAGCCACTACGCCAAGCTGGTGCGGGAAGCCCGGCAGCAGCGGCGCGTGGTCGACGGCGTGATCATGGATTGGGTGGTGGTGCGCAACCGGGTCTCGTTCGGCGATTCGCATAACCAGCAGCGGATCGCCGACGGCCTGGGCGAGTTGTCGCTGCGGCTGGGCTTCCGCCGCGCCGACGCGATCGCCGATCGCCTAGTCTATCGCGAATTCTTTCCACGCGGGCTGACGGCGCTCGACACGTTCGACGATGGCGCTCCGGGCGCTCGCGCGGCCATGTCGCACGCGGCGGCGCGCCATGAGGTGATGTGCCTGATCGAAACGCTCAAGCTCCCGCTCGACCGGCGCGCCCAGCAGCGCGCCGCGGCGCAGG
Organism: uncultured Alphaproteobacteria bacterium; assembly: GCA_963755305.1. Lineage (GTDB taxonomy): Bacteria > Pseudomonadota > Alphaproteobacteria > Rhizobiales > Xanthobacteraceae > VAZQ01. Next base: position 442,711 of record CAVWJL010000006.1, read on the forward strand.
CCGAGTGGTCCGCCGCGCGCAACCAGCCGATCGAGTTGCACGACGTCATCACCGATTGATCCGGCCCCGCGTTCCGTCGCGTATCCGCCTGGCGCGTAAAGGACGACGGCGTTCAGTGGGTTGTCAACTCGGTGACCTTGCCGTGCCGGTCGCGGCCCTGCGCATAATACTGGCCGATGTTCTTCATCAGCGCGGAGTCCGAGACCGAGTAGATCACCGCGTCGGTCTTGCCGGTATTGATGTGGCGGCGCCACAGGAAGTTCGGCACCACGAACAGGTCGTTGTGGCCCCATTCGAAGCGCTTGCCGCCGACCTCGGTCGCGCCGGTGCCCTCGATGACCACGTAGTAGGTGCCGGCGGTCTCGCGCTTGAGCTCGGTCTCCTCGCCCGGGCGCAGGAGCTGCGCCGAATAGTTGAGGGTCTTGAACACCGGCTCGCCGGTGACCGGATTGACGAAATCGACCTTGATGCCCTCGTGCGGGTCGCCCTTCTCCTTGCGCAGGCTGTGCAGCATCTCCTTCACGTCGCTGCCGCGATAGTGGAACAGCGGCGCGGGCGCGTGGCCGACGCCGCGCTGATGATTGACGAACGTCGGCTTGATGCCGCCGTGGCCGTAAAGCGCGCGCGAATAGCCATCGGTGAAGGTGACCGGCTGGACGTTGCTGTTGCCCTGGGCGCCCGGCATGTCGTGATCGACCCAGGCGGCGTCGAGGAACTCCATCAGCGGCCAGTCCAGCGTGTCGATCCAGATCACCGGCTCGGCGGAATCGTTGCCGTGGTCGTGCCAGGTGCCGTTCGGGGTGAGGATCAGGTCGCCGCGGTCGGCGGTCACGCGCTCGCCCTCGACCACGGTATAGCCGCCCTTGTTCGACAGGATGGTGCGGCTGGCGTTGGGCGAATGCAGATGCACCGGCGCGACGTCGCCCGGATTGTAGATCGAGATCGCGCAGCGGATGGTATTGGTCACCTGCAGGCGGCCGTTCAGCCCGGGGTTCAAGAGCAGGATGCTCTGACGGTCGGCGAACTCGATCGGCGAGACGTCGGCCTTGCTGGCGATCTCGGAGATCTGGTGCAGGTAGGGGCTGTATTCCTTCCACTTCCACATGTGCGGGGCGGTCTTCATCTGGTTGACCGCGACGCGGCCGGTCGCGAGCTCGCCGGAGCCCATGCCGGTGGTGTTGCTGAACCACGGCTTCTGCGCCGGCGCGTTCGCCTGCGTGCGCACCCACACGTTATGCTTGCCGGCGTCGGCGTTGATCGCCTCCATCAGCTCGCGGGCCTTGTTGGAGAGCCCGGCGGGGGCAGGGGCCTTCATTGTGACGGTCGCGGTGGCCATGACGTTTCTCCTGGAGTGGGCTCGGCCCATGTTCTCGATTTGCAGCCAGTATGCCCAACCGCTGCTGCATTTTCCAGGGCGGGCAATTCCGGCAGGCGTATGGCTGGCCCGGCAAGATTGCAAGGTCCGGCCTTGATCCAGATCAAGGACCCGCCGGGCCGGCGTCACGCGGCCTTGAGGAAATCCCGGATCGCGCGCGGTGAAGCCCAGCGGCTGGTCGAGATTGGAGATATGCCCGGCGCCGGCAAGCTCGACATAGCGCGAGCCCTTCAGCGCCTCGTTCATCTTGCGCATGGCGGCCGGCGTCGCGCCGCCGCTGTCCTTCTCGCCGACCAGGAACAGCACCGGCCGGGTCACGGTCGCGGCGGCCGCGGCGTAGTCGTGGTCGGCCAGCGCCGCCGCGCAGCCGATGAAGCCGTTGACCGGCGTGGTGCGCACCATGGCGCGCACCGTGTCGAGATAGAGCGGGTTGGCCTTGAGGATATCGGGCGGAAACCAGCGCCCGACCGTGGGCTCGACCAGCGGCTCCATGCCCTGCTTCTCGGCGATGGCGATGCGCTCGTTCCACTGCTGCGCGCTCTGCGGCGTGGACTGACAGGGCGAGTCGCACACGATCACCCGGTCGAGCCGGTCGGGATGCTTCTGCGCGAAGCCGAGCGCGCTGGCGCCGCCCATCGAAAGGCCGGCGAAATGCGTGCGCTTGATGCCGAGCGCGTCCATCAGCGCGACCGCGTCGGCGATCAGCAGCTCGAAGGTGTAGCGGCCGGCGGGCGCCTCGGTCTCGCCGTGTCCGCGCTGGTCGTAGCGCAGCACGCGGTGGCTGCCCGCGAAGTCGCGCGCCTGGCCGTCCCACATGTGGAGATTGCAGGCCGAGCGAATTGCTGAACATGATCCAGGGCGCGCCCTCGGGCCCGTCGACCTGGTAGTTGAACGTGATGCCGTTGGCCTTGATTTTCATTGTCTGCTGCCTTCCCTTGTTGGTGCCGCACGCTCGGGTGCTCCCTCCCCCGCAAGCGGGCGAGGGTCGGGGAGGGGGTGAGCTTCCAAGTCTCATGTGTGCCCCCTGCCGTCCCTCGCCCGCAGCGCGGGAGGGGACGCTAGAGTGCGCGGCTCGCTGCGTCACCATCACTCGCATGCTTGCCCAGAAAATCCTGCAGCAGCGCGAGCAGCGGCCCCGGCGCCTGTGCCGGCATCATGTGCACCGCGTCGATCAGCTCGAACCGCGCGCCCGGGATCGACTGCGCGAACTGCTCGCTCGCGGCCGGCGGGCGAACCTTGTCGAAGCGGCCGGCGACTACCATCGTCGGCTGGCGCACGTCCTTGGCGAGGTGCGTCACGTTCGGCTCGGCGATCGAGCGGTTGAGCGCGGCGAAGCAGACCGGATCGTGCGCCAGATAGCGCCCGCGATAGGTCGCGTAAGCGTCGGCGTTGCCGATCTCGGACGGCCATGAATTGGCGAGCGTGGTGGGAAGCGCGACGCGCATGCCTTCGCGCTCGGCCAGCCCGGCGCGCTCCTTGAGCGCGGCCACGCGGCTCGGATCGGCGCCGGTGAACGGATTGCAGAACGTGAAGCTGGCGATGCGGCCGGGATGGGCGGCTCGCGTAGAGCAGCGCCTGCATGGTCGCCGCCGCCACCGTGACGAAATGATAGGGCGGGGGCAGGCGGCTCCCTTCGAGCACTGCCGTCAGGTCGGCGACCAGCGTCTCGGTGGTGATCGTGCGCACCTTCTCGCTGCGGCCGGAGCCGCGCTGGTCGTAGCGCAACGTGCGGTAGCTCCGGCTCAGCGCGGGAAAGATGCCGTCCCAGCTCTCCAGCGTGCCGCCCATCTCGTGCATGAGCACGACCGACGGCCCGTCTCCGGCCAGTTCGTAGTGAATGCTGACGCCGTTCGCGTCCATGAAGGGCAAGGCGAGGCCTCCCGTGTCGGCCGGGCATAGAGGCATGGGCGCGCGCGAAATTCAACACGGGCATGTCGATTGCCCGCGAAGCGGGCGATTATGGCCTCATCCTTCGGGAGACGGCACGCTCGCGCAAGCCCGAGCGTCTGCGAAACTGGATGAGGTCGCGAAGGACATGTCATTGTCAGGAGGCCAACAATGCCATCGCCGCGCCGGATCGACCCGCACTTCCATCTCATCCCGCCGTTCTTCGCCGAGGCGGTGTACGAAGCCGGCACCGGGCCGGCGATCGGCCGCTTCCCGGATTGGAGCCCGCAGCTCGCGCTGGAGGTGATGGACGCGCACGGCATCGCGGTCGCGCTGACCTCGCTGGCGCAGCCGGGCGTCGGCTTCGGCACGGCCGAGAGCGCGCAGGCGTTGGCGCGACGCTGCAACGAGTACGCCTCCGACCTCGCCACGCGCTGGCCGCGGCGCTTCGGGGCGCTGGCGACCGTGCCGCTCTGGTCGGTCGAGGGCGCGCTCGACGAGATCGCGCACGCGCTCGATGCGCTCAAGCACGACGGCGTGTCGCTGTTCGCGAGCTACGGCGAGAAGTTCCTGGGCGATGCCTGGTTCGACCCGGTGATGGAATTGCTCAACGACCGCGGCGCGGTAGTGTTCGTACATCCGCGGCTGCATCCCTCGAGCAAGGCCCTCGACCTGCCGTGGCCGGCCTTCATGATGGAGTACCTGTTCGACACCACCCGCGCCGCCGTCAACCTGGTGTTCTCCGGCACGCTCGCGCGCTTCCCGCGCATCCGCTTCATCCTGCCGCACGCCGGCGGCGTGATGCCGTATTTCGCCTGGCGGCTTTCGGTCTCGCCCATGATCGACAAACGGCTGCCGCAGCTGTCGCGCGAGCAGGTGCTCTCCGGCCTGCGGCAATTCTGGTACGACAACGCGCTGGCGCCGGGCGAGGTGACGTTCGGCGCGCTCGATCACGTCGCGGCGCCCGAGCGCATCCTGTTCGGCACCGACTTCCCATTCGCCAATGTGCGCGTGATCGCCGAGGCGGTGAAGGCGCACGAAGCGCGCACGTTGTCCGACGCGCAACGTGCCGCCATCGACCGCGGCAATGCGCTCACCCTGTTCCCGAAGTTTGCCTGATGCACGGGCCCGGCGCACTCCTGCGCGAGCGAAATCCGCGGGCGGCCTCTGCAATCACGTCAGCATCGAAATGACGCTCTGTATCTGATCGGAAGCCGCCGCCACCAGCGCATCGTAGGTCGTCAGGCCTTCGGCCGCGGCCCGCAGGATGAATTCCGCCATCTGCGCTTTGACACCTTGCGTCGCCTGATCGGCGGGGACCTTCGTCATCACGTCGTCGAGCGCGGTTCGCATGATCTGGATGAGTTCAGGGCTGTAGCCGGCCATGACCGTCCTCCTTGCCCGCCCCCGCGGAAACGTTGCCGATTCCGGGGACATAGGCCAGACACAAGTCTGTGACGATTTGGATTCGGACAATTTATGCGCGCGGTCCTTTCAGGCGCGCGGCATTCGCGCGCGGCGCGCGCGACGGATTTCTCCCCGCAATCGTTTGGCGGAGATGCCGTCACCCGGACCGCGCCGTCGATTCAAGCAGCGGAGCGACGTTGTCCAGAGCCTCGACCGACCAGAGCCGCTCGTCCAGCTCCTTCGCCCGCGCGGCGCCCAGCACCGGGGCCACCAGGTCGTGGAATTTCGCGCGCAGCCCGGCGTCGTCGAGCGGCACGAGGCGCGAGCCGAGCGCCTCGTCGGCCTGGCGGGTGAATATTCCGCGGGGTGTCGTCACGGTGACGCGGGCCGGGCGCAGCCGCGGGTAAAGTGCATCGATCTCCGCCGGTGCGGTGATGGTGAGCTTGCGCGCGAATTCACCGAAGGCCGGATCGCGCCGCGTCTGCTCGTCGAAATGCCCGAAGCTGATGCCGCGGTAGCGCGCGGCGAGCCCCATCAAATAGGGAAAGCTCAGTTGCGCGCTGGCGAAATCGTCCCAGCCGGTATGCGCGTGCTCGGCGGCGATCCGGTAGGTCTCGACCTCGACCCGCTCGATGTCCTCGCTGGCGATGTTCTCGTCGTTGAGCAGCCCGAACAGCGCCTCGACCGCCGGCTGGATGTGACGGCAGCAGGCATACGGCTTGATGTAGCAGTCCGTAATGCCAAAAGGCACCGCCGGGGGCAGCGCGATGGCGCGTGCGCTCATAAAGTGGCCGCGCTGGCCGCTCGCTTCGCTCTCCAGCGCGGCGCGCGCCTGATCGACGCGGCCGAAGGCGAACGCCTGCATGAAGCCGTCGCGCGCCTCGATCACGGCGGGCGGGCCCTCGACGCCCTGCTCCGCCAGCAGCGCGGCCTGCATGCCCTCGCGCGAGGCATGTCCGGCGTGCAGCCGCTTGATGTCGCCGCCGCCGTTGACGAAGGCGAACAGGCCGGCCGCGCTGGAGGCCGCGATGCCGAGGGCATGGCCGAGCTTGTCCGCCGGCAGTCCGCGCAGCCTGGCGGTCGCCATGGCGGCGCCGAACGGGCCGACTGCGCTGGTGGGATGGAAGCCGCGTTGGCGTAGGTCGGGCGCGCAGGCGCGCGCCAATGCGATGTTGGTTTCGTAGCCTGCCACGATCGCTTCGATCAGCGCGGCGCCGCTCGCCTTGCGCTCGTAGGCGACGCTGAGCGCCGCCGGAATGACGACGCAGCCGCAATGCGCCGAGCCGTTACGGTAGCCGTCGTCGAGTTCGATGCCGTGCGCCGCGGTGCCGCCGAGGAAGGCGGCGTCGAGCAGGTCGGCACGCCGCGCGCGCCCCGGCACCGGCACGCCGCCGGGCGGCCGCACGGCGGCGACCACCGCCTCGGCACGACGCGCTACGTCGCCCGCCGCGCCCGCGATCATCACGCCGACGGTGTCGAGCAGGTGGCGTCGCGCGTAGTGTCGCACCTCGCCGGAGAGCGCGGCAAAGCGCAGCCCGCTCGTGAAATCGACAATGGCTTGCGTGGCGCCCGCTGCGGGCTGCAGCGCGTGAACTGCTTCGGCGTGCGACATGGCCTTATCCACTCAGGTTTCGCTCACCCGCGTCAACGTGCCGTCACCCTGAGGAGAGCGAGCGAAGCGAGCCTCGAAGGGTGACAGCTCCGGCATTGTGCCCGTTATCCTTCGAGGCGCGCCTTCGGCGCGCACCTCAGGATGACGGATCGGCGGGGAGTGCGCCACGAATTTTCTCCAGCACCGGCAACAGGTACGCAATGAACCGCGCCGGGTCCTCGCTCATGGGGAAATGGCCGAGTCCGCGCATGATGGTCGCCTCGGCGCCGGTGCGGCGCGCGATTTCCAGCGTCGCCTCGGTGGTGCAGGAATAGTCGTACTCGCCGGTCAGCAGATAGAGCGGGCAGCGCCGCGTGTCGATCTCGCCGACGCGGTCGCGGATGTCGCCGTCGACCTTGTAGAAATACAGGTCGCCCTTGAACACGCCGGGCCCGCCCTGCATGTAGTGCCACAGCGTCTCCCAGCGCTCGGCATCGGGTGCGGTAGGCGCAACCAGCCCCGACACCACCCCGGCGCAGACCTCGCCGCCGTGCACGTCGGGCCGGTTGAGCCAGCTCACGTCGTAATAGGGCGCGACGTGCGGCGAGGATTCGAGCCCGATGATGGCGCGGAAGCGCTCCGGGCACTGGTGCGCGAGATAGAGCGCGATGCGTCCGCCGATCGAGCAGCCCATCGCCACCGGTTGGTCGAGGCCGAGCGCGTCCGACACCTCGCAGATCATGCGCACGTAATCGCGCGAGGTCAGCCGGTATTCCTCCTCCTGCCAGCCGATGGGCGGCGATGATTTGCCATGCCACGGCATGTCGAAGGCAACGACGCGGTAGTTGTCCGTCACCCGCGCGTCGTTGAGCAGGCCGCGGAACTGGCGCCCGTCCGAGCCGGCGGTGTGCAGGCACAGCAGCGGAATGCCCGCGCCCGCCTCCTCCACGTAAAGCCGGTGCGGACGGCCGAGCAGGTCGAGGTTGAGATAGCGCCCGACGATCGGGTCGAAGCCCGCTTTGACGGTGCGGACGCTCTCGCGCGCCTTGCCCGCGCTCGGCGCCGCCTTCGTGTTGCGCGGGGATGCCAGCACGTCCTTGAAATAGATCAGGTTCGACATGAACGGGTGCAGGTCGCCTTCGATCCGCAGCAGCCCCTGCTTGAACAGGGCGTAGATGTCGTTGAAGCCCGGCTGCGGCACCGGCTGCCAGAATTTCTCCCACGCCTCTCGCGGCGCGCGCAGCGCAAAGCTGTAGTTGGGCGTGATGAACGGACCGGGCGTCACCGCGACGATGCGGCCTTCGTGCACGCGCACGAGGTAGCCGGCCTCGCCCACTTCGATCAGGAACGTGGTGTTCACGTAGTGCCCGCGCCGCACCAGGTTGGCGTCGGCGTTCACCAGCTCGGCGATGCGGTCGATCATGCGCCCATCCTGTACGTTTCAACCCTAAATGCCGCTCTCCGGTCGTCCCCGCGCAAGCGGGGACCCATATTCCAGAGGCCGGTGTTTATGGGTCCCCGCTTGCGCGGGGACGACGGAAGGTATTGCCAAGACCGTTGGAAATCCATTTCAAGCAAGTCTGACCAGCGCGTCGACGGCGACGACGCCGCTCTGCCGCACGATGAGCGGATTGATCTCGGCTTCTGCCACCGCGGGGTCATGCACAAGTTGCGAAAGCGCGACGATCGCCTGCGCGAGCGCATCGAGATCGCCAGCGGCACGGCCGCGATAGCCAGAGAGCGCGCGCAGGGCCCGCACCTCGGCAATCATCTCGCGCGCGGCCACCAGGTCGACCGGCGCCAGCCGCAGGCTGCGGTCGCGCTCGATCTCGGCGAGCACGCCGCCGGCCGCCAGCAGCACAAGCGATCCGACGTCGTGATCGACGCGGTAGCCGACAAGCACTTCGCCCAGCCCGGCGATCATGGGCTGCACCAGCACGCGGTCAACCCGGACGCCGGGCGCGCGCTGGACGATGGCGGCGGACATGCCTCGGATCGCCGCGAGCAGAGCCGCGTCGTCGGCCACGCCGAGCACGACGCCGCCCACGTCGGTCTTGTGCGGGATCTCGGCCGCCAGCACCTTGACTGCGACCGGGTAGGAGAAGGGCAGGGCGGGAGCCTTGGCGATGTTTGCCTCGAGCGCGACGGCCGGCGCGCGCGCAATGCCGAGCCGATCGAGCAGTGCGTAGGCCGCAAGCTCGTCCAGCAGAATTGCGCCACGCCCCTCTCCTCCGTCATGCCCGGGCTTGGCCCGGGCATCCACGTCGTTCTTTGCATCCCCCAAACAAGACGTGGATGGCCGCGCCAAGCCCGGCCATGACGATCTGGTGCGCTCATGGCCTTCAGAACCGAGGAGCACCCGCGGCGCGCGCCGCGACAGCGCCGCCGCGATGGCGTCGGCGCAGGCCTCCGGCGTGCGGAAATTGGGCACGCCGGCGGCGCTCAGCATGGCCAGCGCCTCCGGCGCCTCCGGCACCACGAACGCGGCCAGCGGCTTGCCCGCGCCGGCGCTGTCGATGATCGGGCGCACCGTCGCCTGCGGCTGCGCGCGTGCCGAGGAGCCGACCACCGCCAGCACCAGGTCGAATTCGGGCGCGTCGAGGAGAATGTCGAGCGCCGCCTTCATGCTCTCGTAGCGCGCGCCCGCGATGGTGAGGTCGACCAGCCGCGCCGGCTTGACCGCGATCCCGGCGGCTGCCAGGCGCGCGAGCGTTGCCGCGCCCGGCGGCTCGACGTCGAGCCCGCGCATGGCAAGCGGATCGACCACCATGGTGGCGCCGCCCGCGGTGGTCGTCACCACGCCGACGCTCCTGCGGCCGCCCGCGCACGCCGCGACCGGCGCGCGCGCCAGCAGCGGCATCCCCTCGATCAACCCGTCGAGCGTGGCGACCCGCGCGATCCCGCACTCGGCGAGAAACATGTCGGCCACGTCGTCTTCACCCGCGAGCGCACCCGTGTGCGAGACCGCAAGCTCGCGCGCGGCCGCCGAGCGGCCGAGCTTATAGGCGAGCACGGGCCGCCCGCGCTCCGCCGCCGCCAGCGCGAACCGCCGCAGCGCATCGCCGTGCCGCATGGTTTCGAGGAACAGCATGTAGCCGTCGATGCCGGGATCGGCGAGCGTCGCCGCGCAGATCTCGCCGAGCGAGAGATCGACCTCGTTGCCGACCGAGGCAAGGCCCGCGAAGCGCACGCCGCGCGCGCTGGCGCGGGTGAACAGCGCGCCGATCATGCTGCCGGAATGCGAAGCGGCGAAGATGCGCCCGGGCGTGATCGCCAGGCCCTCGAAGCTCGCATTGGCGGTGAGCATCGCCTTGCTGCGCAGATCGACCACGCCCAGGCTCGACGGCCCGACGATGCGCAGCCCGCTGTCGCGCGCGATCGCGCGCAGCCGCGCTTCCCGCGCGGCGCCCTCGGGCCCGGCCTCAGCGAAGCCGTCGGCCAGCACGGTCGCGACCTTGACGCCGAGTCGCCCGCATTCCGCCACCGCCTCGACCGCGGCCGCGGTCTGCGTCACGATGTAGACGTGTTCCGGCGCTTCCGGCAGCGCGGCGAGCGACGGCCAGGCGCGCTCGCCCAGCACGGTCTCGCGCCGCGGATTGACCGGGTAGACGCGGCCGGCATAGCCCGCGTGCCGCAGGAATTTCAGCGGCCGGCCGGCGGCCTTGCCGGCGTCGTCCGACTGCCCGACGATCGCGACCGACCGCGGCGCGAACAGGTATTGCGCGAGATCGCCCGGGCCTGGTGCAGAAGGTGTGCGCACCGTTCCGTCACCCTGAGGTGCGAGGCGGCGAAGCCGCCGAGCCTCGAAGGGTGACGGCGACACGATTGCGGGCCGTTATCCTTCGAGGCTCGCTCGCAGGCGCTCGCTCGCACCTCAGGATGACGGTCGGCGGGATGCGCATGCGCACCATCACTCCGCCGCCTCGGCCCGGCGCGGCGGGCGCTGGTCGAAACGGCGGTCGAACACGTGCTCGGCGATGCGGTTCTTCATCATCTCGATCGAGCCGCCCGCGATCATCCAGCCGCGGCAGCGCCGCATGCACCACTCCACCAGGCTCTCCTGGCTGTAGCCCATGGCGCCCATGATCTGCACCGCCTCGCTCGCCACCTCGAAGCCCGCGACGTTGCACGCCGCCTTGGCGACCGCGGTCTCGTAGGCCGACGGCATGCCGCGGTCGGCGTTGGCGGCCGCGCGGTAGAGCAGAAGCTGCGCGCCTTCGAGCTTGATCGCCATCTCGGCGAATTTCCATTGCAGGCCCTGGAACTCGCACAGCGGCCGGCCGAACTGCTCACGCGTCGCGGCGTGCTCGCGCGCCTTCTCGAAGGCGTAGCGGCCGAAGGCGAGCGAGCGCGCGGTGTTGCCGAGCCGCTCGATGTTGAAGCCCGCGATCTGCTGCTTAAAGCCGCCGGGTCCGAGCAGCACGTTCTCGGCCGGGATGCGGCAGTTGTCGAAGTGCAACTCGCACCATTCCTCGCCGCTCATGAAGCTCGACGCCTTGCCGATGCGAAAGCCGGGCGTGCGGCGCTCGACGATCACCGAGCCGATGCCGCCGAGCCCCGGTCCGTAGCGCACGTACACCAGGAAGATCTCGGCGTCCGGGCTGAAGGTGGAGAACAGCTTGCTGCCGTTGATGACGTAGTGCGAGCCGTCGGGCCTGGCGCTGGTCTTGAGGTCGGTCGCGGCCGAGCCGGCCTCGGCTTCGCTGATGCCGAGGCTCATCACCATGCGTCCACCCAGCAGGTCGGCGAGCCAGCGCTTCTTCTGCGCCGCCGTGCCGTACTCCGCGAACGTGCGGATCGGACCGAAATTGCCGAACTGCACCACGTCGGCGCTGCGCGGACACACGGCGGCGACCTGCTCGATGGCGATCACCGCGTCCATCAGCGAGCCGCCCTGGCCGCCGTCGGCCTCCGGCAGCGAGATGCCCATCAGGCCCTGCGCGCCAAGGAGCTTCGCCACGTCGAACGGGAAGCGCGGATCGTGGGCGCGCGCGAGCGCACTCTGCTCCAGATGTGCGTGCGCGAAGCGGCGCACGCTGTCGGCGAACGCCTGCTGCTCTTCGGTGAAGGTGAACTGCATGTTTGGAACCTCGTACCGTTCCAGTTTCTCGGTGTCATCGCCCGCGAAAGCGGGCGATCCAGTATTCCAGAGAGCAATGAGCCCGGTTTTCCATCAAATCTTCAGTCGGTGTTTACTGGATGCCCGCTTTCGCGGGCATGACGATCGAGGAGGTGGCGCGCGCGGACAAACTACCAAGGCTCTCTCACGCGCGCGACTGCGCCGCCAATGCCGCCTTGAATCGGTCGCGGCAAAACGAGGCGTCGAAATTGCGCTTGAATTCGGCCGGCTCGGTCGGCCGCACGCGCAGCAGCACGAACGACGCGCCGTTGCCCTCCCGGATCATGCGCGCGCCGGTCGCGATGTCGGCTTGCGCCGCCACCGTGCAAGTGCGCTTGATGCCGGCCCCGATCGCCATCTTCTCCAGGTCGACGCCCAGGCTGGTATGGCTCTTCTGCCAGCCGGTCTCGCCGTAGTGGCCATTGTCGACGCAGACGATCGCGAGATTGGGCGGATCGATCACCGCGATGGTGGCGAGCGAGCCCACGCTCATCAGCAGGTCGCCGTCGCCGGTGACCACCAGCACGCGCTTGTCCGGGCGCGCCAGCGCGAGGCCGAGCCCGATCATGCAGGGCGCGCCCATGGCGCCGCCGAGCGAATAGACATGCGCGGCATCGCCGGTCACCGCGCCGACGTCGCTCGCAGTGCCGCCGAGCCCGGTGACGAACAGGAAATCCTCGTGGGCGCCGATCAGTGCCGGCACCGCTTCGCTGCGTTCCAGCACGAAGCCGGGCGCCGCGGCCGCCGCCAGGTGCTTGGCTTGCTTCGTCGCCATCACATCCACCTCAGAACGGCTTGGCGCCGATCAGCTTCTGCGTGAGCAGAACCGCGACTGCCTGGCCGCTCTTGAACGCCATGGTGAGCGCCGCGCTCACCGTGGCGATCACCTCGTCCGGCCGCTCGGCCCGCAGCGCAGATCACGCCCATGGCCTCCAGCACGGCCTGCGTCGCCTGGCCCATGGGAAACTGCCACGGATTGCCCTCGCCGAAATCGCCGCGCATGCTCACCAGCGTCAGGAACGGGAACCGCCCGCCCTTGGTGAGCGACAGCATGTTGATGCAGTTGCCGACCCCGCTCGACTGCATCAGCAGCACGCCGCGCACGCCGCCAAGATCGGCGCCGGCCAGCAGCGCCACGCCTTCCTCCTCGGTGGTGAGCGCGATCGAGCGCACGCTCGCGTCCGCCAGCGAGCGGTCGATCAGGATCGCGTGCCCGGCGTCCGGCACATAGGCGAACAGCGTGATGCCGCTCCGGCGCAGCAGATCGTAGAGCTCGTGCTGCCAGGCTGCCCTGCTCATGCCCTTGGCGTCGACCGTGGCGTCCATGCCTATTCCGTCAACTTGCGATGCTCGAAGCCACACGCTTGGTCATGCCCGCGCAAGCGGGCATCCAGTAAACACCAAATTGAGGTGTGGTGCACGCCGTGCAACACACTTTGTTCCGTGTCTAGTGGATCGTCCGCTTGCGCGGACGGTGACAGCGGAATTGTTGGATAGCCAGGAAGGCTCACTCCGCCTTGGCGCCGGACTTCTTCACCACCGCCGACCATTTGGTCTCCTCGCGGTCGATCTCGGCGGCGTATTCCTCCGGCGTCGAGGGCAGTGGCTCGGTGCCGTCCTTTGTCATGCGCGCGATGGTGTCGGGCGCCGCGAGCGCCTCGCGCAGCGCGGCGTTGAGCTTGGCGACGATCGGACCGGCGTGCCGGCGGGCGCCACGATGCCGTATTTGAGCACGACCTCGAAGCCGGGAAGCCCGGCCTCCGCCACGGTCGGCAGGTCGGGGAACGCGGCCGAGCGCTTGGCGCCGGTCACCGCCAGCGCGCGTACCTTGCCCTCGCGCACGATCCCGATCGCCGACGGCAGCGACGACATGTACATCGCGACGTGCCCGCCGAGCAGATCGGTGAGCGCCGGGCCGGTGCCGCGGTAGGGCACGTGGGTAAGCTTCACGTCGGCCATCAGCTCGAACAGGATCCAGCCGAGATGGATGCCGCTGCCGACGCCGGCCGAGGCGTAGTTGAGCTTGCCGGGTTCTTTTTTCGCCAAGTCGATCAGCTCGCGGATCGACTGCACCGGCACGGACGGGTGCACCAGCACGATCAGCGCGCTCGAGCCGATCAGCCCGACTGGAGCGAAATCCTTGCGCGGGTCGTAGCCGGCATTGGCATAAAGCGTCGGATTGACCGCCAGCGTTCCGGTGCCGCCGATCACCAGCGTGTAGCCGTCGGGCGCCGCCTTGGCGGCCGCCCGGGTGGCGATGTTGCCGCCGGCGCCGGGCTTGTTCTCGACCACCACCTGCTGGCCGAGCGTCTTCGCTCATCTTGTCGGCGACGGTGCGCGCCATCACGTCGTTGCCGCCGCCCGCCGCGTAGGGGACGATCAGCGTGATCGGCTTGGTGGGGAAGTCCTGTGCAGCGGTGGGCACGGCGAACGCCGCCGCGAGCAATGCCGCAACCAATCGAAGTTTCATTGATCCGAACATTCTCTCTCCGGTATCGACTGACCGTGGTTTACCCTCATCCCGAGGAGCGGGCCGAAGGCCCGGGTCTCGAAGGATGAGGCGGCCCATGCTTCGAGACGCCGCGCTTCGCGCGGCTCCTCAGCATGAGGCCGAACCGCACGCGCATACATGGCATCAATGCACCTTGAGCCCGGCGGCTTCGATGATTTTCGACCACTTGGTTTCCTCCTGGTCGATCACCGCGGCATGCTCCGCGATCGAGGTCGAAATCGGCTCGGCGCCCTCCTGCATCAGCCGACGCTTGACCTCGTCGGTGGCGAGCGCCGCGCGCAACTCCTTGTTGAGCCGCTCGACGATCGGGCGCGGCGTGGCGGCGGGCGCGACCAGTCCGTAGGTCAGCACCGCGTCGTAGCCGGGCAGGCCGGACTCCGCGACGGTCGGCAGGTCCGGAAACATGCTCGACCGCTTCAACGAGGTGCCGGCGAGCGCCCGGATCAGCTTGCCTTCGAGCGCGCCGCGCGAGACCGGGATCGGATTGAAGCCGACCTTGACGTGGCCGCCGACCAGATCGGTGATCAGCGGCAGCGAGCCCTTGTATGGGATGTATTGCAGCTTCACGCCGGCCTGCTGCGAGAGCAGCACTGCCGCCAGGTGATTGACCGTGCTGGTGCCGGGCGTGCCGACCTGGAACGGCTCGCGCGAGGCTTTCATCAGGGCGATCAGCTCGGCGACGTTGCGCACGGTCATGCTCGGATGAACGAGCAGCAAGCGCCGGCGCCGACGCGATCAGCCCGAGCGGCGCGAAGTCCTTGCGCGGGTCGTAGCCGACATTGGCGAACATGTGCGGCCCGGTCGCCAGCGTCGAGGTGTAGGCGAGCAGGATGGTGTAGCCGTCGGCCGGGCCGCGCGCGACCGCACGCGTCGCCACCGTGCCGCTGCCGCCGGCGGGGCGGTTTTCCACCACCACCTGCTGGCCGAGCCCGGCGCTCATCTTGTCGGCGACCGCGCGCGCCATGATGTCGTTGGTGCCGCCCGGCGGCAGCGGGACGACCAGCGTGACCGGCCGCGCCGGGTAGTCCTGCGCCGCGGCCGGCGCCGCGATCGCGAGCAGGGCGGCTGTCAGCGCCAGCGCGCGTCCTGTTCGATTGCCAGTCGCATAACGGCCGAGGGTTCCGGGCATGCGCGTCACTCCGTCTTGATTCCGACCGTCTTCACCAGATCGGTCCACATGCTCACCTCGCGGTCGATGATGGCCGCGTAGTCCTGCGGCGTGACCGGCTGCGGCTCGGCGCCCTCGATGGCGAGGCGCTTCTTGACGTCCTCGCTCGCGAGCGCCGCATTGAGCGCCTGGTTGAGCTTCTCGACGATCGGACGCGGCGTGCCGGCGGGCGCCGCGATCCCCCAGCGCAGCGGTATCTCGAACGCCGGGAGCCCGGCCTCTGCGAAGGTCGGCACCTCCGGCAGGAGCGGCGAGCGTTTGGCGCCCGTGATGGCGAGCGCCCGGATGGTGCCCGCCAGAACGTGGCTGTGGGCGTTCGGGATCGCGCTGATCAGCACCTTGATGTGGCCGCCGAGCAGGTCGTTGAGCGCCGGCCCGGCGCCGCGATAGACCACGTGCGCGAGCTTCATGTGCAGCCGGTGGGCGATCAGCTCGACCGTGAGGTGGTTGAGCGTGCCGGTGCCGGGCGAGCCGTAGGGAATCGGCTCCTTCGCGTCCTGGCCGGCCTTGACCCATTCGGCGAGCGTGCGGGCCGGAAAGGTCGGATGCACCGCGATCAGGTTGGGGGTCGCGGCGATCAGCCCGATCGGCTCGAAATCCTTGCGCGGGTCGTAGCCCAGGTTGGCGAACAGCGCGGGCGCGGTGCCGACCGTGGCGCTGGTGGTCACCAGCAGGGTGTAGCCGTCGGGCGCCGCCTTGGCGACCGCGCGCGTGGCGACCGTGCCGCCGGCGCCGCCGCGGTTGTCGATGACGATCTGCTGGCCGAGGAGGTCGCCCATCTTGTCGGCGACGCTGCGCGCCGCGGTGCTGGCGCTGCCGCCGGGCGCGAACGGCACCACCAGCGTGATCGAACGTGCCGGATAGTCCTGCGCCGACGCTGCCGCTGCGCATAACGTGAGCGCGGCCGCGGCCGCGAGCGTTGTCCTGAGCATCGGGCACCTTCCAGCCGGGCCGCCACGGCGGCGCGTATCCTACTCCACCTTTGCGTCCGCATATTCTAGTGTCACAGTCGATACGACGCCAGCACGGGCGGCAGCTCAAACGCGCACGGCCTGGTCCGACACCTTTCTCGGCACGCTCAAGTCAAACGACGTGCGGCTCGCGGCCTATGTGCCCGACAACGTGCTCACGCCGCTGATCAAGGGCGTCACCTCCGACAACAGCGGCCGGTATCCGCGTCGGCGAATCGCCGCGAAATTCTGATATCGCGCCGCCGGCGTGAGGGCTCGAACGGCGGCCGGAAAGACAGCGGGTTCGGCCGCAATGACGCAGGCGGTCGTCATCGTGGACGCGGCTTGCTATGCTCACCGCAAAACCGGCCGCAAGCCAGAACCGGCCGTAGGCCGCAAGCGATGGGAGGACGACCATGCCGCAGGCAATGCGCGCACGCCTTTGTGCAATCAGCATCTCCGGGGCCGCCGCGCTCGCCCTGACGGCGCTTGCGGCGACGCCGTGCGCCGCGCAGAGCGCGGCCGAGTTCTACAAGGGCCGCACCATCTCGATCCTGATGGGAACGGGGCCGGGCGGCAGCTACGATCTCTACGGCCGCACCATCGCCGAGCATCTCGCGCGCCACATCCCCGGCAATCCGACCATCATCGTCGAGCACATGCCGGGCGCCGGCGGCGTGATCGCCGGCAATCACATCTACGGGCCGGGGCCGCAGGACGGCAGCAAAATCCTGCTCTCGCACGCGCTGCCGCTGGTGGAGAAGCTCGAGCCCAAGGGCGTGCGCTTCGAGTCGGCGAAGTTCAATTGGCTCGGCACCTACGACTCGATCGCGCAGGTGCTCACGCTCTGGCATACCGCGCCGGCCAAGACCATCGACGAGCTCAAGACCAAGGACGTGGTGGTCGGCTCGTTCAACAAGACCCATCTCACCTATCAGTGGGCGATGCTGACCAGGAACGCGCTCGGCGCGAACTACAAGGTGATCACCGGCTACCCCAGCGGCAACGAGCTCAACCTCGCGATGGAGCGCGGCGAGATCAGCGGCTGGACCGCGTCCTGGGCGAATCTCGTCGCCACCCGCCCGGACTGGCTGCGCGAGAGGAAGGTCACGCTGCTGGTGCAGTACACGCTCGAGCGCAATCCCGGCATGCCGTCGGTGCCGACGCTGATCGAGCTGAGCCCGCCCGACAAGAAGGACATGGCGGAGTTCATCACCGCCGGAACGCCGTTCGCGCGCGGGCTCGCGGTCGGCCCGCAGGTGCCGGCGGACCGCGTCGCGGCGCTGCGCAAGGCGTTCGACGATCTGATGCAGGACCAGGCGTTCCTGGCCGATGCCAAGAAGCGCAAGCTCGACATCGACCCGCGCAATGCCGCGCAGGCGCACGCCATGGTCAACAAGATCGCCGCCGCCTCGCCCGAGCTGGTAGCGCGGGTGAAGAAGGCGATCGGGCAGGAATGAGATGCTGATCCGTCATCCTGAGGTACCCGCCGAAGGCGGGCCTCGGAGGATGACGGCCCCGGTCGGGCAAACTGCGTTCCTTATTGGGTCGCGTTGTGCCTGTCATCCTTCGAGGCTCGCCCGGCTTCGCCGGGCTCGCACCTCAGGGGCTCCAACAGCTCCAGTACGCCGGCGCTATCCGCCGCCGGCGATGCCGGCCTGCTCGATCACCTTGCCCCAGCGCTCGATCTCGCTGGCGACGAACACCTTCATCTCCTCGGGCGACGGGCTGACCTGCGGCAGCGCGCCGTCGCGGGTGAGCAGCTCGATCACCGCCGGATCGGTCATGATCTCGCGGATGTTGGCGGCAAGCTTGTCGACGATCGGCTTGGGCACGCCGCCGGTGGTGGTCACGGTGTGCCAGGAGGCGGTGTCGTAGCCGGGCATGCCGACCTCGGCGAGCGGCGGGATGTCGGGCGCCGCCGGCACCCGCTTGGCGGTGGTCACTCCGAGCGCGCGCAGCTTGCCGGCGTTGATCAGCGGCAGCGCCGGCGGCAGGTCGCAGAACATCATCTGGATATGGCCAGCCACCACGTCGGTGAGCGCCGGCGCCGAGCCCTTGTAGGGCACGTGCACCAGGTTCAGCCCGAACATGGTCTTGAATGTCTCGGCGTTGAGATGATGGAAGGTGCCGGGCCCGGGCGTGCCGAACGACAGGCCGCCGGGCTTCTCCTTGGCGAGCTTGACCAGGTCTGCGACCGAATGGATCGGCAGGTCGGGATTGACCAGCAGCACGAACGGGACCCGCGCCAGTAGCGATATCGGCGTGAGGTCCTTGCGCGGATCGTAGGGCAGATGCTTGCGGAAGGTGACGTTGATCGCCAGCACCGTGCTCGACGCCATCATGATGGTATGGCCGTCGGGTGGCGCGTTGGCGACCGCGACTGCGGCGGTCACGCCGCCGCCGCCCGGACGGTTCTCCACCACGAACGGCTTGCCGAGCCGTTGTTCGAGTTTCTGCGCGATCAGCCGCGCGAACAGCGTGGTCACGCCGCCGGCGGCGAATGGCACCACGAAGGTAACCGGCTTGCTCGGATAGTCGGCGGCCTGCGCCAGCGCCTGCCCGGGAGACAGCGCGACGACAGCGAGGCCCGTCAGCAGCGCGCGCGACAGCAGTCTCATGGTCGGTCTCCTTGCATGTCCCGCGGCGCGCTATTCCGCCGTGATGTTCGCCGCCTTGATGATCGGTCCCCACTTGGCGACTTCGCCGGCCATGAACGCTTTCAGGTCCTCCGGCGTGCCGCCGCCCGACTGCATCTCGAACTTGGCCAGGACGTCCTTGCCCTTGGGACTCTTGAGCCAGGCGTTGACCAGCGTGTTGAGCTTGCTGATGGCCTCAGGCGGCGTGCCGGTCGGGGCGAGCAGCGAATTCCACGACGAAGCCTCGAACCCGGCAAAGCCGCTCTCCGCCACGGTCGGAAGATCGGGCAGCGCGGCCGAGCGCTGCGTGCTGGTCACCGCTAGGCCCGGAAACTTGCCGGCCTTCAGGTGCGGGATCTGCGTCGGCAGGAGGTCCGCTACCACCTCGATCTGGTTGCCGAGCAGGTCGGCGATCATCGGAGACGAGCCGCGATAGGGCACGTGCGTCATACGGATGCCTGCCAGCCGCTGCAGCAATTCGGCGGTGATGTGCGCGGCGGTGCCGTGGCCGGGCGACCCGAAGTTGAGCTTGCCGGGATTGGCCTTGGCGCGCGCGATGAGCGCATCGAGGCTCTTGAGCCCGGAGGCCTGGCTCGCGACGAAGACGATCGGCGTCTTGGAGATCAGCACGACCGGAGCGAAGTCGCGGTCGGTATCGAACGGCAGATTGCGATACATGAACCGGTTGTTCACGATGCTCGTGGTGCCGAGCAGGATGGTGTAGCCGTCGGGCGCGGCCTTGGCGACCGCAGCGCCGCCGACATTGCCGCCCGCGCCGCTGCGGTTCTCCACCACGATCTGCTGGCCGAGCTTGTCGGAGAGCTCGCTCGCCACCGCGCGCGCGAGCACGTCGGTCGGCCCGCCGGCCGGAAACGGCACCACGATGGTGACGTGGCGGTTCGGCCAGGCCTGCGCCACCGCGCTCACCGCCGAGGCCGCCAGCGTCATGCCGGCGAGTGCGGCAGAGGCGAGCGTGCGGGTGCTGACAAATCTCATCGGCGTCTCCATTCGGCTGCTGACTGTTACTGGGTTCCCGCCAGCCCGGCCTTGCGTACGAGATCGCCGATGCGCACGATCTCGGCTTCGATGAACTTCCGCAGTTGGTCCGGCGCGGCCGAGTCGACCGGGACCAGGCCCTGGCGCTGGATGAATTCCTCGCGCACGTCCGGCTCCTTCAGCACCGCGCGCGCGTCGGCGTGCAGCTTGTCGACGATCGCCTGCGGCACCTTGGCGGGCGCCACCAGCATCCACCAGGTCTTGGCGTCATATCCGGGCACGCCGATCTCGGCGAGCGACGGCACATCCGGAATAGCGCCGACGCGCTCCTTGGTGGTCACGCCGAGCATGCGCACCTTGCCGCTGTGGGCGAGCGGCAGTGCGGGCGGGATTGGCGAGGTCATCAATGCGATGTGCCCGCCGGCGAGATCGTTGAGCGCGGGCTGGATGCCCTTGTAGGGAATATGCTGCATCGGGATACCGAGCAGCGATTTGAGCAGTTCGCCGTTGAGGTGCTGGCCGGTTCCAGGCCCGGCCGAGCCGAACGACAATCCGCCCGGCGTCGATTTTGCCAGCTTGACCAGGTCGGCGATCGAATGCACCGGCAACGCCGCGTTCACCAGCAGCACCTCGGGCGAGAAGGCGATCTGCACGATCGGAACGAAGTCGGTGAGCGGGTTGTAGGGCAGGCTCTTGTGGGTCGAGACGTTGGTCGCGAGCGTCGTGCTGGCGGCCGTCATGAGGGTGTAGCCGTCGGGTGCCGCGCGCGCGACCGAGACCGCGCCGGTCACCGAGCTGGCGCCCGGCCGGTTCTCGATCACGAACGACTTGCCGTAGAGCTTCTCGAGCTTCATCCCGATCAGCCGGGCGAGGATGCTGTACATGCCGCCGGGCGCCGAAGGCGCGACGATGGTAACGGTGCGGTTGGGATAGTCTTGCGCAAAAGCGCGTTCGGCCGAGATGGCTAGAAGGGCAAGGCCGACGATGACCAGCGGAATTGTCCGCCGTGCTTGTGGCGTCCCCGACAAGGGCGTCATGGCGTTTCTCCCGAGGTGCCGGCCTTTGTTGGATGACAGGCCGGTCGCAGCCATCATCGTTCGCAATCGCGCGCGCCGCAAGCGGTTGCCCGGCGTAGCCTCGGGCGGATTATGCGGCTAAGGTTCGCACGTGGGGAGGCCAATGCGAGAAACGTCGATCGATGTCGGGGACACCAGGCTGCGCCTGATGGAAGCCGGCGAAGGCGCGCCGATCCTGTTCCTGCACGATGCCGCCGGCGCGTCCTGGAACCCGCTGCTCGAGGAGCTCGGCGCGAGCCGGCGCGTGCTCGCGCCCGAGCATCCGGGCTTCGGGCGCATGCCGGTCCCGGACTGGATGATGAGCGTCGGCGATCTCGCCTTCTTCTATCTCGACGTGCTCAAGGCGCTGGACCTGCGCAACGTCCATCTGGTCGGGCATTGCATCGGCGGCTGGATCGCCGCCGAGATGGCGATCCGCTCGACCGAGCGGCTCGCCACGCTCACGCTGCTGGCGCCGGCCGGGGTCGAGAACCCGGAGGCTCCGTTCGACGACATCTTCGTGTGGGGCGAGGAGGAGTTCGCGCGCCGGCAGTTTTACGACCAGGCGCTGGCCCACGTGTGGCGGCAGGAGCGGGCCAAGCTCGACATCGACGTCGTCCTGCAGAATCGCACGGCGCTGGCGCGGCTCGCCTGGAACCCGCGGCTCCACGATCCGCAATTACCCCACTGGCTGCACCGCATCGACGTTCCGACGCTGCTGGTCTGGGGCGAGGACGACCAGATCGTTCCGTTCGCCTGCCACCGCCGCTTCAAGATCGAGATCCGCCGCGCCGAGCTCGTCACCTTTCCGCGCGCCGGACATGCGCTGCCGATCGAACGCGCGCGCGAGGTCGGCCGCCATCTCAAGACCTTCTTCCAGGGAGCCAAGGGATGAAGACGTTCTTTTTCCACCTGATGCCCTACGCGGACTTGGACCTCAGCTACACCGACCGGCACAACTCGGCTTGGGTAACGCTGCCCAACTCCTATTTCGATCCCAAGATCGGGATGAAACTCTACGAGCGCTACATCGGCGAATTGGAGCTGGCCGACGCGCTCGGCTTCGACGGCATCTGCGTGAACGAGCATCACCAGACCGCCTACGGCCTGATGCCGGCGCCCAACCTGATCGCGGCGGCGCTCGCGCGCACGACCAAGCACGCCAAGATCGCCATCCTCGGCCGCGCGCTGCCGCTGGTGAGCAATCCGGTGGCGGTGGCGGAGGAATTCGCCATGCTCGACCACCTGAGCGGCGGGCGCATCATCACCGGCTTCGTGCGCGGCATCGGCACCGAGTATTTCGCCAGCGGCGTCAATCCGACCCATTCGCACGCGCGCTACTATGAGGCGCACGAGCTGATCCTGCGGGCGTGGACGGAAACCGGCCCGTTCCGCTACCACGGCCGGCACTACCAGTTCGACTACGTGAACCTGTGGCCGCGGCCGGTGCAGCAGCCGCATCCGCCGGTGTGGATTCCCTCGCAGGGCAGTTCCGAGACGGTCGAGTGGTGCGCGTCGGCGAAGCGCAAATATACTTACCTGCAGACCTTCAGTCCTGTGAAATCGGCCAAGAAGGCGTTCGATCTCTACCGTCAGGTCGCCGAACGCGAGGGCTATCAGTCGCAACCCTCGCAGCTCGGCTGGGCGATCCCGACCTACGTCGCCGAAACCGACGAAATCGCGCGGCGCGAGCTCAAGCCGCATATCGAGGCGTTCTTCAACAAGTTCCTGCACTATCCGCTCGAGATGCGTATGCCACCCGGCTATTCGTCAATCGCCTCGACCAAGTCGCTGATCGAGAGCAAGTTCGCCTTCCGCATGATGGAGATGACGGCGGAGAACCTGATCGAGCTCGGCATGGTGGTGGCGGGCAGTCCCAAGACCGTGCGCGAGCGGCTGCTCGCCTATTCGCAGGACCTCGGCGTCGGCAACCTGATCGCCATGCTGCAGATCGCGACCCTGCCGGCCGACCTGACCGAGAAGAACCTGCGGCTGTTCGCCAGCGATGTCATGCCATATCTGCGGGGCGAGCGCGCCGAGCGCCCGCAGCCCGCCATGGCGGCGGCCGACGCGTGACCACCATGAGGACCAGAGCATGAGCGCGCAGGCAAAGATCGGCGACATCGAGGTGACCGCGCTGAGCGACGGCGTGCTGGCCACTTCGCTCGACGTGGTGCTGGGGGTCGACCCGGCCGAGCGCGAACGGCTCTCGGGCCTCAAGTCCGGCGATCCGCTCAAGATCGACGTGAACGCCTTCCTGCTCAGGCTCGGCGGCAAGTGGGCGCTGATCGACGCCGGCTCGGGCAACACCATGGGGCCGACGCTCGGCAAGCTGCCCGAGAACCTGCGCGCCCATGGCGTCGCGCCGGAGCAGATCGGCACCATCTTTCTCACCCATCTGCATCCGGACCATTCCAACGGCTTGGTCGACGACGAGGGCCGCGCGATCTATCCCAACGCCGAAGTCATCCTGCACGAGACCGAAGCGGCGTTCTGGCTCGATCGCGATCCGGCGTCGGGCGCCAATGAGCGCATCCAGCGCAACATCGCCAAGGCGGCGATCACCACAGGACCCTATCGCAAGCGCATGCGCACCGTGGGCGAGGGCGAGGCGGTGCCCGGCGTGTCGGCCGTCGCGCTGCCCGGCCACACGCCCGGCCACACCGGCTGGCTGATCCAGTCGGGCAAGGACGGGCTGCTGATCTGGGGCGACATGGTCCACATCGCGTCGATCCAAATCGCGCGGCCCGATGCCGGGCTGGTGTTCGACGTCGACTCGCAGACCGCGGTGGCGTCGCGCCGGAAGATCTTCGACCGCGTGGCGGCCGACCGGCTGCGCGTCGGCGGCGCGCATCTCGATTTCCCCGGCTTCGGCTATCTCTCGCGCAAAGGGACCGAGTACCGCTTCGAAGCGGACGGCTGATCGGCCCGCGACGGGATTGCAGAACTGACCGGACCGGGACGCGGGGCGACCAGATTGCGCCGATTGTGCAACCGGTTGCGCCAGAGGGCCGGCGGCGGGGTTTGCGTGCCCCGGGCTGGCTTGGTCATTGCACGCGGGCCGCTGCCCAAGTTAGAGTGTTTGTAAGAACCGCAAGATCGATCCCGGCCATTGCCGCATCGCCGGGTTCATCACAGCAGGGCTGGAAACATGAACATCCGCGAAACGCCGCCTCGGATCACCGAGCTCGAGAAGATTTCGACCAAGACCGACACGCGCGACTATCTCGCCAAGGCCGGCCCGACGACCGAGAAGCTCAAGGACTGGCTGATCATCGACGTCGACGCTCACGTCAACGAGACCGCGTTCTGGTCGGAGATCACCGACCGCATCGACAACGACGTATGGCGCTACATCGCGCATTCGTTCCGCGATCGTCCGGGCTCCCCGCCCGGCTTGCTGCACGCCAACGGTCCGCTCTATCAGGACGTGTCCGGCCGCATCCCGCACCAGCAGGCGCAGCGCGAGCCGACGCCGCCCGGCCTGCATCGCCAGGTGCAGCTCACGCAGCGCGCCATGGACGCCATGGGCATCGACTACATGGTGATCTTCCCGACCCCGATGCTCTCGCTCGGCATGCATCCGCAGGCCGAGGCCGAGGTGGCGCTGGCCAAGGCCTATAACCGCTGGCTGGTCGAGGAGATCCTGCCGCAGGATCCGCGCCAGGTGGCGCTGCTCTACCTGCCGTTCAACGATCCCGACGCCTGCGTCGAGATCGTGGAGGAATTCTCCGGCAAGCCCGGCGTGGTCGGCTTCACCGTCACGTCGACGCGCCACAAGCCGGTCTGGCACAATTCCTACATGCGGCTGTACGCTGCGCTGCAGGACGCCGGCATGCCGCTCGGCTTCCACGCCGGCTTCTCCTGGGCGGACCCGTCGTTCCAGCAGCTCAACCGCTTCATCGGGATGCACGCGCTCTCGTTCGTGCATTTCAACATGATCCACATGACCAACTGGGTGCTCAACGGGCTGCCCGAGCGCTTCCCCAGGCTCAAGGTGATCTGGATCGAAAGCGGCGTGGCGTGGCTGCCGTTCGTGATGCAGCGGCTCGATTCCGAATACATGATGCGCACGTCCGAATGCCCGCTGCTCAAGCGCCGGCCGAGCGAGTACATCACCGACATGTACTACACGACCCAACCGCTCGAGCGCACCAACATGAAGCTCCTGCAGGCGACCTTCGACGCCATCAAGGCCGACACCCAGTTGCTCTACGCCTCCGACTGGCCGCACTGGGACTTCGATGCGCCGAGCTCGATCACCAACCTGCCGTTCCTGAAAGAGCAGGCCATGCGCAACATCCTCGGCCTGAACGCCGCCAAGCTGTTCAACCTCGACGTTCCGGCGCACAAGTCGGGCGCCAAGGCGCAGGTGCGCGTGCCAGAGCCGGCCGAGTGAGCGCGCCACGCGGGTCGGCAGTTCTGATGGTCAGGCGGACGACGGCATGAGTGCAAACGCACCGGCAGGCGGCGTCGCGGCTCCCGTTGCGGAGCCGGGCGCTGCGTTTTGCGCGCTCGCCGAGAAGGCCCTGGGCGACGGCAAGCCGGACGCGATCCCGGACCAGGCCCTGCAGGACGTCTTCGCCGCCGCCGTGCGCCTCTATGCCGCCAAATCGGAGGATCGCATCCAGGAGCTTGCGCCGTTCGGCGAGCACGGCGTGAACGCGACCGAAGCCGTGGTCGCGATCTGCGCCATCATGCGCGCGGCCGATCTCAATTTCTTCGATCTGCAGATGTGGTACCGCCGCTTCAGCCATGAGTGAGAGCGGCCGCGGGCCGATGCAATAACGGAGTTGCAATGATGAGTGAAGTTCTGGTTGGCGAGATGAAGGAATTCGCGGACGGCGATTATCGCGTGCTGCGGGTGGAGAATTTCGAGTTCGGCATCTTCCGCCAGGGCGACCGCCTCGTTGCCTACGAGAACCATTGCCCGCACGACGGCGGGCCGGTCTGCCAGGGCAAGGTGATCCCGCGGGTCGAGGAGCAGCTTGCGCCCGATCAGACCAGCAAGGGGCTCAAATTCTCGGCGAAGCGCAACGTGGTCTGTCCCTGGCACGGCTGGGAATTCGACATCGAGACCGGGCGCCACGCCGGCGACCCCAAATACCGCCTGCGTCCGGTCGGTGTGCAGGTACGCGACAACCGTGTCTATGTGACTCTGCCGGGCTCGGCCTGATTCTCTCTCAACCTCATGCTGAGGAGCGCGCCGAAGGCGCGCGTCGCGAAGCATGAGGCCGCAATGCTGTTCCGCCCTCATCCTTCGAGACGCTCGCTTCGCTCGCTCCTCATCAGGATGAGGGCGAAGCCGGCCAATTTCGCCTAGGAAACCAAATGACCGCACCGACCCTCGAATTGAGCGTTGCGCTCTCCGACAACGAGCGCACCCGGCCGCTGCTCGAAGGCCGCGTGGCGCCGCAGGGCATCCGGCTCGTGCCCACGATGGTGCATCCGTCCGAGATGTTCTGGCGCCAGTTGCGCTTCGCCGAGTTCGACGTCTCGGAAATGTCGATGTCGTCGCTGCTGATCGCGGCCTCGCGCGGCGACACGCGCTGGGTGGCGATCCCGGTCTTCACCATGCGCAAGTTCTTCCATACCAGCATCATCGTGCGCAACGATTCCGGCATCGGCGAGCCCTCCCAGTTGCGTGGCAAGCGTATCGGCGTGCCGGAATATCAGCAGACCTGGGCCATCTGGTCGCGCGGCGCATTGCAGCACGAATTCGGCGTGCATGCGCGCGAGATCGAATGGTTCATGGAGCGCAATCCGGAGAAGAGCCACGGCGGCGCCACCGGCTTCAAGCCGCCGGACGGCGTGCGGCTGCAATACATGGCGCCCACCACCAGCATGGGCGAGATGCTGCTCAAGGGCGAACTCGACGGAGCGATCCATTATCTCCTGGAGAAGAACCTGGTCGACCGCAGCACGGTCGATATCTCGGGCGCGGTGCGCTACTTGTTTCCCGATCCCGCCGCGGAAGGCCGGCGCTATTTCGCCAAGACCGGCCTCTACCCGATCAACCACACCGTGGTTCTGCGGCGCTCGCTGCTGGAGCAGCATCCCTGGCTCGCGCTCAACCTGTTCTCCGCCTTCGTCGCCGCCAAGGATGAGATCGCCCGTGCCGGCAGCTCATATCTGCATTGGTATTTCGAATCCGGCCTGCTCGACGCGGGAGTGAAGCGGACGCTGGCGGAGAATGACCCGCTCGCCTACGGCTTCAAGGCCGCGCGCCCGGTGCTCGAAACGATCGCGCAATATGTCCACGAGCAGGGGCTCTCGTCGCGCCGCGTGGAGCTCAAGGAAATCTTCGCGCCCAGCACGCTCGACGTGTGACGCGCTCACGCGGAACGCGGCTTGCGAAACCACGCGCCGGTTCCGACCGCGACCGCGATCGTGACGCCGTAGACGACGAGCGCCGCCGCGAGCGCCGCGAACAGCCAAGCCGCCGAGCCGGTGAGATGCAGCGCGAGCCAGCCGCCGCCGACCGCGATCACCATGCGCGCAAAGCCGGCGAGCAATGGCCAGAGCAGCCGTCCCACCCCCTGCGAGGCGAAATAGAGCGCCATGCCGAGCCCGAACAGGCCGTAGAACGGTCCGACCGCCCGCAGATAGGCGCTGCCGGCCGCGAGCATGGCGGGATCGGTATCGAACAGGCCGAGCCAGGCATGCGGCCAGATCGCAGCGGCGAGGCCGATCGCTTCGGTCAGGCCGAACGCGATCGCGCCGCCGATCCAGGCGATGCGCAGCGCGCGGGCATGCTGGCCGGCGCCGACATTGGTGCCGACCAGCGCGACCAACGGGCCGCCGAGACCGAACGCCAGCGGCACCAGCAGATATTCGAGCCGCGCGCCGGTGCCGTAGCCCGCGACGGCCTGCGCGCCGAAATAGAGGCCGACGAGCGCCGTGGTCAGCGCGACCGTCAGGTTGGTCTGCACCGACGTCACGGCCGCGACCGCGCCCACGCGCAGGATCTCGCGGAACAGACGCCATCGCAACGGGCCCGGCCGCCATCGGGCGACGTTCCGGCCGGTGAGAACGTACCACGCGAGCACGGCGGTGCCGGCGACGTAATAGGTCACCAGCGCCGCGCCCGCGCCCGCGGTTCCGAGTGCCGGAAAGGGACCGAACCCGAAGATCAGGCATGGCGAGAGCGGGATCAGCAGGACCACTCCGCCGCAGATGACCAAGGCGGGGACCAGCATGTTGCCGGTTCCCCGCACCACGCTGGCGAGGGCGTTCATCACCCACAGCCAGATGATGCCGCCGAACACGACGTTCGAATAGGCGAGCGCGGCGGCGAGCGAGGCGCCTTGTCCGCCCAGCGCCCGATAGAGCCATGGTCCGCTGCCCAGAACGACGATCGTACAAACCACGCCGATCCCCGCATTGATCAGCAGCGCATGCAGGACGAGCGCGTCGGCATCCGCCCTGCGGCCGGCGCCCAGCGCTCTTGCGACCGCGGACGAGATGCCGCCGCCCATCGCGCCTGCCGACACCATCTGCATCAGCATGACGACCGGATAGACCAGCGCCATTCCGGCCAGCGCGTCGGTGCCGAGCCCGGCGACCCACCAGATCTCGATCAGTCCGGTGGCAGCCTGCGCCAGCAGCACCAGGACGTTCGGTCCGGCAAGCTGCAGCAAGGTGGGGACGATCGGGTCGTGCAGCAGCACCCGCGTGCGCGGGTCGAGGGCAGGTGTGCTCGGCTCCGGGCGGGAGGGAAGCTCCGTCATGCTGCGATACCGGCGTGCAGGCCGGCGCTTCCTGCTTGCGATCTCGAGGGCAACTATGGGCTGCGCCGCACGCGGCATCAATCGTGCGATGTCATGCCGGGCATGTCGCGGCGCGGCTTCTCAACCGTCCAACGCTACCCAAGCGGGCGAAGCGGCCCTAACATCGGTCAACGACAGACCGTGGGGAGCGAGGATGAACGCCAAGGGCTACGACTACGTCATTGTGGGCGCCGGTTCGGCCGGCTGCGTGCTGGCCGGCCGCCTGAGCGAGGATCCCGCCGCGCGCGTGCTGCTGCTCGAAGCCGGCGGCCGTGACACCCATCCGTACATCCATATCCCGCTCGGCATGGGCAAGATGCACGAGCACGACATGTTCAACTGGGGCTACCACACCGAGCCCGAGCCGAGCATGAACGGTCGCACCATCGAGGCGATGCGCGGCAAGGTGCTGGGCGGCTCGTCCTCCATCAACGTGATGGCCTATACCCGCGGCAATCGCGGCGACTACGACCGCTGGGCGCAGAAGGGCGCGCGGGGCTGGTCCTATGCGGACGTGCTGCCGTATTTCAAACGCACCGAGACCTGGCAGGGCGGCGCGAACGCATGGCGCGGCGGCACCGGTCCGGTGGGGACCGAGTTCGCCAAGACCAAGGATCCGGTCTACGACGCCTGGCTCAAGGCTGCCGCCGACGCCGGACTGCCGGTGACCGACGACTACAACGGCAAACAGCAGGAAGGCTTCGGGCGCGGGCAGTACACCATCCGCAACGGCTACCGCTCTTCGGCCGCCACCGCCTATCTCAAGCCGGCGCGCGGGCGGAAGAACCTCACGATCGCGACCGGCGCGCACGCGACCCGCGTGCTGATGCAGGGCACGCGCGCCACCGGCGTCGCATACGTCGATGCCAGCGGCCATACCGTCGAGGTGGCGGCCGAGCGCGAGGTGATCTTGTCGGGCGGCGCGTTCAACACCCCGCCGCTGCTCATGCACTCCGCCATCGGACCGGCGGCGCATCTGCGCGACATGGGCATCAAGCCGATCGCCGATCTGCCGGTCGGCAAGAATCTGCAGGACCACCTCGCGGTGATCATTTTCTTCGCGCGATTGAACGAGAGCACGTTCCGGCACGACATGCGTTTCGACCGCATGGCGGTGAGCATGCTGCGCGCGTATTTCTTCGGCTCCGGTCCGGGCACCGTGGTGCCGGGCGGGCTGCACGCGTTCATCAAGACGCGGCCCGAACTGGCGGTGCCCGATATCGAGTTCATGTTCCGCGGCGCGCCCGCCAACACGCACCTGTGGTTTCCGCTCGTCCGCCCGGCCTATGCGGACGGCTACGGCATCCGGCCTACGCTGCTGCATCCCGACAGCCGCGGCGAGATCCTGCTGCGCTCGTCCGACCCGAGACAGCCGCCGCGCATCGTCTACAACTTCTTCTCCGCGCCGGACGATCTGCCGCGCCTGCGCGAAGGCTTCAAGATCGCGCGCGACGTCGCCTACCGCCAGCCGATGGCGCCCTTCCGCGGAGCGGAGACCTCGCCCGGCCCGGGCGTGAAGACCGACACCGAGATCGACGCATTCATCCGCCGGACCGCGATCACCGCGCACCATCCGTGCGCGACCTGCGCGATGGGCATCGGACCGGACGCGGTCACCGATCCGCAATTGCGCGTGCAGGGGGTGGAGCGGCTACGCGTGGTCGACGCCTCCGTCATGCCTGACCTCGTCTCCGCGCATATCAACGCCTGCGTGCTGATGATCGCTGAGAAGGCGTCCGACCTGATCCGCGGAAAGCCGCCATTGCCGGCTGAGCTCGATGCATGAGAGGCGGTTTCGGCGGCGCGTGGTGTTGGCGAATTTACGTCGCCGGCTGCGCGGCGGCGGGCGGTTCTTGAGCGCCAGATCATGCGTTGCATTACTTCTGCATAAAGTCGATTCGATTGAAGTAAATGCCGACAGACTCTGGATTTTTTGGTGACCATTCGCTCACGTCGCCGTCAATTCATTGTGCGTTGCAACGGTGGTGTCTGCCGCGCAAGTAGCGCGCGGGCGACACACCGAAGGAGAGTTCGATGAAGATGCTTTTCGCAGTGGCGGCGCTCGCCAGCATGATCGCGGCGTCAACCTTCGCGCAGGCCGCGCCGCGCCGCGCGGCCGTGCCGGCAGTCAATCCCAGCATTCAAGTCTGGGAGGGCGGCCAGTATGTCGGCAGCGATCCGGATCCGAATGTCCGCCTGATGTTGCGGCGTGACTACGACAGCCACGACTGATCGTCGGCCTTGATGGCGTACTGCGAGGCCTCGGGCACGTTGTCCGAGGCTTTGCCATTTCCGAACGCGAGCGTCGCGCGCTCGCAGCTGGTCCTGATCCTGGTGTTGTTTCCGCAGATCGCGCTGTGGCTGCCGTCGACGATGTCGCGCTGAGCATTCCGCTTTCAGGCCGCGCCGAAAAACTTGCGCAGCGCCGATACGTTCGCCTCGGGCTGCTCCAACGGAGCGGCGTGACCGGCACCGGCGACGATCGTCAGGTCGTGTGCCGCCGGCAATCCAGCGGCATAGGCCTCGCCATGGGCACGCGGGACCATGCGATCGACCTCCCCCCAGATCACCGCGGCCGGCATTGCGGCGCGGTGCAGGCGCGTGCGCAAGGCGCGATTGTAGAAATAGGGCGGCTTGAAGCCGACATAGGAGCCGAAGCGCAGCATCATGTAGCGCCGGGTCTCCTCGTCGAGGTCGCCGCGCCCGTCGGGAAAGAACCGCAAACCGGCCGGCGCGTCCGGCCCGGCGAACAGAAGCTGCCGCAGCGTGGCGTATTCGACGCCGCGCTCCGGCTGCGCGTGCATGAACACGTCGCCGGTCGGCTCGCCCGGCACGAACAGGCCGCACGCCCCGATCAGCGCGAGGCGGCGCACCCGCTCGGGATGGCGCACCGCGAGTTCCGCCGCGATCCAGCCGCCCATGCAATGGCCGACGAGGTCGAACCGCTCGAGGTCGAGCGCATCGAGCAGTTCAAGATAGTGGAACAGCACGTCGTCGATGCCGTAGCCGTCGGCCAGATCGTCCGATCCTGCACAGCCCGGATGCGCCGGCGCGATCAGGCGCGCCTTGTCGGCGAGGGCCAGATGGAATGGCTGCAGGTCGCCCGCCACGCCGTGCACGTCGGCAAAGCCATGCAGATAGACCAGCGGCTCGCCGCGGCCGGCTTCCAGCACCGCCACCTTGCGGCCGCGGACGTCCACCACCGCTGCGCTCACTTCGCCATCTCCGGCGTGCGTTCGATATCGGGGAAATGGCGGGCGAACAGCTTGGCCGAGTCCTCTCGCAGCCGCGGCGCGACCTCTTGCGCGAACAGCCGCATGCTCTTGCGCACCAGCGCGTCGTCCATGTTGCCGAGATGGAACTGGATCAGCAGGTGCCCGGACTTGGCGTGCTCGATGATGTCGAGGATGCGGCGATGGACGGAGTCGGGGCTGCCGACAATGATCGATTGCGTACGATCCAGGTCGGCCCAATCCTTGGAATCGCCGAGTTGCGGCGCGGCCGGATCGGCGAATTTCAGATAGTTGCGGAATTCCGCCGGCGGAATGTAGGGAATGCCCGGGCCGGCCGTGAGCGGTCGGCCTTGTTCACGCCGGAGATGGCCTTTGAGGCAGTTCTTCAGGAAGTACCAGACGCCGTCCCGCGCTTCGGCTTTCGCCTGTGCGTCGGTCTCGGCCACATAGGCCGACATCAGGATGCCCATGCGGTAGGGGTCGAAACGCTGGCCGTGCCCTTCCAGCACTTTGGCGAACTGGGCCTGCGATTTCGCCGTCTCGCTCCCGTGGGTGCGCGACGACAAAAAGTAGGAGTAGCCGCGCTTGGCGATGTTGGCCAAGGTCTCGCTCGATCGCGCGCTCGGTATCCACACCGGGGGATGCGGCTTTTGCGTCGGTTGCGGCCACGGGTTGACGTAGCGCAGCGGGTAGTGCCGGCCTTCATGCGTAAAGGGGCCAGGCTCCGTCCAGGCGCGATGGATGAGATCGACCGCCTCCCAGAACTGGTCGCGCGAGGGCGCTGACGGCACATCGTAGTTGAACGTCTCCGGGCCGGAGCCCGGCGCGAAGCCCGCAATGAGCCGGCCGTCCGACATGTTGTCGAGCATGGCGTATTCCTCCGCCATGCGCAGCGGACTGAGATGGAGCGGCAGGAGGTTGCCGAGAATGACGATCTTGCCGCGCTTGGTTCGCTGCGAAAGCGCCGCCGCGATCAGGTTGGGCGAGGGCATCAGGCCATAGATGTTCTGATGATGCTCGTTGAGCACCATGCCGTCGAAGCCGAGTTCGTCGGCATAGACAAGCTGATCGATGTATTCCTGGTACAGCCCGCGGCTCTTCTCGGCATCCCACAGGCTGTTCGGCACCGTGACCCATCCGGTATCGTACTTCTCGTCGAAGTCCGCCGGCAGGTACGGATAGGACATGAAATGCCAGCAGTAGAGCTTGACCGGCGTGCTCATGGATTGGTTTCCCGGGCCCCCTCGAATGTCGCGACGGCGGCAATGTTAGTTGAGATCAGGCGGCAGCGTCACCGTCTTGCTTGGCGGTGGCGGCATAGGTGACCCGATAAAATCGAGGCCGCCCGGCCGGTTTTCGCTTTGGGGCGGCCCGCGTCGCGCGCCTCCCCCAGCGGACGAGGCGCCTGCGTCGTTCCGCAAATTCGCCGATACCCTCACAGGTCGAGCACCAGCCGCTCGCTCTTACAGCCGGCGCAGCAGATCATGACCTTGGTGTTGGAGGCCTGCTCCTCCTCGGTCAGGATGGCGTCGCGATGCTCGGGCTCGCCGGAGATCACCCGCTGCTCGCAGGCCCCGCAGATGCCGAGCTCGCAGGAATAGTCCACGTCGATGCCGGCATCGAGCAGCACCTGCAGGATGGTCTGGCCCTCGGGAATGACGAATTCCTGGCCCGAGCGCGCCAGTTCGACCACGAAGCCGCCCTTCTTGTCCGGCTGCGCCTTGGGGGTGAAATACTCGATGTGGACTTGCTCGCGCGGCCAGTCCTTCGTCGCCGCCTCGAATGCATTGAGCATCGGGGTCGGACCGCAGCAGTAAAGATGCGCGTCCTTCGGCGCCTCGGCCACCAGTGCGCCCACATCGAGGAATTTGCCTACGTTCTCGTCGTCGAAGTGGAACTGCGCCGGGCCCATTTTCTCCAGCGCTTCGAGGAAGGCCATGTCGGCGCGCGAGCGGCAGGCGTAGTGGAGCGTCCAGGAGCGGCCGAGCGTCTCCAGCCGCTGCACCATGCACCAGATCGGCGTGATGCCGATGCCGCCAGCAAACAGCACGACGTGCTCGGCGTCCTCCCTGAGCGCGAAATTGTTGCGTGGCGCGCTGATCTTGAGCGTGCGCCCGACACGCAGATCGTCGTGCACGTAGCGTGAGCCGCCCCGGCTTGCCGGATCGCGCTTGACCCCGAGGCGATAGCTCGTCGGATTCTGCGCCGGCACGATCAGCGAGTATTGCCGGACGATGCCGTTCGGCAGATGCAGGTCGATATGGGCGCCGGGCTCGTAGCCCGGAAGCGGCTTTCCGTCGGGGCGCGCCAACTCGTAGATGTTGGTGTCGCGCGCCGCATAGCGGATCGCGTTCACGCGCACCTCGATCAGGTCGGAGGTCGCTGCCGACGCAACTCCACCCGCGCTCGCTGTCACCCAGGCATCTCCTGCCGCAAGGGCCGGAAGGTCGGGCAGGTGCGGCGGTTTGTCAATTTCCCATCGTCAGATAGGCGCTCGGGCCGCGCGATCCAAGCGCGGCCGAGCCCAAAACTAACCGCCTCCCGGATCGCTCCGGGAGGCGGCGCTTCTTTTTGACGCTTCCCTGAAACCTACGCGGCGGCGCTCGCGAGATTGCCGAACTTCTTGAGGTTCTCTTTCTGCTTTTCGTTGCGCGGGGGCAGCTTGAACAGCCGCGCCGCGGTGCCGCCGAGGATGTTGTGCTTGGCCTTCTCCGAAAGGAACGGCAGATCGGTGATCGTGCTCGGCAGGTCGAAGTCCCAGTGCGGGTAGTCCGACGAATACATGAGCTGGGTCTCCGCGTTGATCATGCGGAACGTGCATTCCAGCGCCTGCATGTCCTGAATTTCCATCGGCTGGGTCGAGTAGTACATGTCGCGCATGTAGTCGCTCGGCTTCTTCTTCAGGAGCGGAGCCTCCGAGGGGCGCAGCATGTATTCGTGGTCGAGCTTCTGCATCAGGAACGGCACCCAGGCGAGGCCCGACTCGATCCAGACCACCGGCAGCTTGGGGAAGCGCTCGCCCATGCCGTTGATGACCCAGTTGGTGCAATGCAGGATGTTGTACCAGCTGAAGCCGAGCGCATGCACCGAGAGGAAACGGTTGCAGGTCTTGAAGATCGGCTCGGCCCAGTTCGGGCCGGAATGGAACGACAGCACCAGGCCGCGCTCCTCGATCGCCCGATAGACCTTCATGTACTGGTTCTCGTGCACGCCGTTATTGCGCACCGTGGTGACCATGAAGCCGCCGACGTGCTTGCGGTCGCCGAATTTCTCGACCTGGCGCAGCGACTCGTCGGCGTCGTTGAACGGCAGGCTGAGCATCGAATAGAAGCGGCCGCCCGATTCCGGCAGCACCTTCTCGGTGAGCCAGCGGTTGTAGGCCCAGCACAGCTCGACCTCCATCTCCTTCTGCGGATGCAGGCCGATGCTCAGCATGCCGGTCGGGAACAGGCAGGAGTAGTCGACGCTCATGGCGTCCATCCAGCGGTGGCCGAGCTGCACGTCGCGGTGATGGCCGGTCTCATCGGTCTTCTCGGACTGGCGCATCGGATAGCGGGTAACGCGGCCGCCCATGTCCTGGTAGCCGACCGTGGTCTGCATGACGCCGCCGCGGCCGCCCTTGGCGAGGGACTGCATGCTGAGCTGGCGGAAGACGTCGTTCTCCATGTAGGGCAGGAACTCGCGGAAGTTCTCGTTCTCGTAGTGGTGCGCGTCGACGTCGACGATCAGCATGTCGTCGAGCTTGCGCCGCACCGCCTGCTTGCGGGCGTGAGCCAGCAGCCGGCTGGTGTTCAGCTCCTCGACGGTGACGCGTCGGCCGCGATCAGCAATCAGATCCATGATCTCTCTCCTGGCGATTCAATATTTGTTGGAGACCAAGCGCCTCAGCGTCCGGTCCAGCTCTGCCACATTCCGAGTTCGAACACCGCAAGATTGGCGGCGCGCAACAATCCGCTCGCCGTCAGCATGACGCCGGTCGGACTGACCACCTGTCCTTCCGCGATCGGCGTGAACTTTGCCCCGCTTTCGACTTGCGCGGAGTAGACCCGGCACAGCGCGCCCATCAGGGTCTGCATTGCCTCGACCGACAGGGCGGTTTCGCTCTTGGCGAACTGTCGCTCGATCTCGCCGGCGAGGTTGATCGCCTGGCTCGACAGTTCGTTCTGCGCCACAACCTTCGGCTTCGCCCGCTCGACCTTCGCCACCACCTTCGGCTTGCCGTTCGCGGCGGGCCGGCGCGCGGACTTGGATGCGGCCTTAGGCGACGACATACACCTCGTCTCCCTTTTCCAGCACCTGGTACTTGCGCAGCTTCATCTTGCGGTCGGAGACGCACTCGCCGGTCTTCATGTCGTATTCCATGCCGTGCCACGGGCAGACGAAGTGCATCTCGGTCTCGGAGAAGTACAGACCCTGCGATGTCTTGTCCGGCCGCAGCCGCTCTTCGACCTTGGCGATGGTCAGGCCCTCGCAGGCCGGACCGCCCTGATGCAGGCAGAAATTGCTGTAGGCGTAGAACTGGCCTTCGTGCCGGAACACGCCGATCTCGTGCTCGCCGGCGAAGATGATGCGACGGTCGCCGTCCTTGAACTCAGTGGTCTTACCGACGTACTGCTCGGCCATGCTGGCAAGCCTCCTGGGGTTTCTCCGAGGGGCGCTCCGGCCGGACGTCGCGGCTTCAAATCGGCGCCCGTTGGCTTTTGTATATTACAAATGTTCGCGGGCAACCAGCGCCAAGCGCTACCCCCACACCCGCAAAAATACATGCCTGGACGGGCGGTTAATGCCGCCGGTTGAGCGGCGAGGGTACGCGCTGCCGCCCTCGGGATGACGGACGATTTGGCGCCGGGGGCGCGGCTCAGGCCATCTTGTTGGTCAGTTCCCCGATCTTCTCGATCCAGATCTTGACCACGTCGCCCTTCTTCAGGAATTCGCCGCGCGCGGAGCCGACGCCCGCCGGCGTGCCGGTGAGGATCAGGTCGCCGGGCTGGAGCGTCATCCCGTTCGACAACTGGGCGATCTGCTCGGCCAGGTTGAAGATCATGTCCTTGGTGTTGGAATCCTGCTTGAGGACGCCGTTCACCCACAGCTTGAGGCCGAGGCTCTGGGGGTCCTTGATCTCGCTCGCCGGCACGATCCAGGGGCCGAGCGGGCAGGAGCCGTCGAAGCTCTTGTGCTTGGTCCAGTCGGCCTTGAACGGCGACGTATCGCTGACATGGGGCCGGGGGCCGCGGTCGCGGGCCGAGAGATCATTGGCGCAGGTGTAGCCGGCCACGTAGGAGAGCGCCTTCGACTCCGGTACGTTTCTGGCTGGCCGGCCGATCACGGCGGCCAGCTCGACCTCCCAGTCCACCTTGTCGGAAATGTCCGAAATCTTCACGGTCGCGCCCGGGTCGGCGATCGAGCGGGCCGCCTTGATGAAATGCCAGGCCTTGAGCCCTTGCGTGTGCGGATCGGGCTCGGGTGGGCGGTTCATGCGGCGCGCCATCTCGGCGGCGTGGTCGGCGTAGTTCGCACCTGCACAATAGATCGTATAGGGCCAGAGCAGCGGGGCCCGCAGCTTGGTCTTGCCGAGCGGCTGGCCCTTCGCCTTGCTCTTGCCGGCCTTGGCGGCCGCCGCCTTGAGAACGCCTTGCGCTCCCTTCCAGTCATTGACGATGGCAAGCACGGTCGAATAGGCGGCCTTGCCGCTCAGCTTGGCGGCATCGTAGACCTTGTCATCGACGATGAGGCCGGCGCGCGGGCCATCGGCGGATTGGTAGGTTGCGAGCTTGTAGCCGGCCATTTGCATTGCTCCGTACGTGTACCCCGCGCGAAGCAATTGCCGATTGGCGCCGCCTTGTCGAGGGGCTTTGCCTCCGCGCACCCATGAACTCGGCGCAACGCAGGCCGCCGTGGCTTAGTGCTCGATCCGCGTTTTGAAAATGCGCTATAGTCGCGCGACCAGACATCAGCCTGCCCGAGGCCGGAGAAGACCATGATCAGACCGCGGCGAATTGGACATGCCACCTTCGAGACGTCCGGATCTGGAGAAGGCCATCGCCTATTACGAGAGCTTCATGGGCCTGGTGCTGGCCGAGCGGGAAAAGGACCGGGCCTTTCTGACGAGCAAGATCGGTCTGTTGACCATCCAGCTCAACAAGTCCGACCGCGAGCATTGCACCACGCTGTCGTTCGAGGTTCCGCCCGGTTCCGATTTCGGCGAGCTGGCGCGCGAACTGGCCAAGGACGGCGTGCGCAGCGAAATGAAGAACGATTCCATTCCCGGCATCGGGCAGGTGCTGTCGTTCAAGGACAACAAGGGCACCACCATCGAGCTGTTCAAGGAATGGAGCTACCTCGGCAAGCACCATCAGACCGCGGGCATCGGGCCGCTCAAGCTCGGCCACGTCGCCTTCTTCACCCCCGATATCCCGGGGACGGTCGCGTTCTACGAGAAGGTTCTGGGCTTCCGCCACTCCGACACGATCGGCGACTTCTTCGTGTTCATGCGCTGCGGCCCGGATCATCACACCGTCAATTTCTTCCGCGGCCCGGACGTGAAGCTCCATCACATGGCGTTCGAGCTCAAGGATTTCATGCATTTGCAGAATTCCTGCGAGCTGATGGGGCAGAAGAAGGTGCCGATCGTATGGGGGCCGCTGCGCCATGGGCCGGGCCACAACATCGCCACCTATCACCGCAACCAGGACGGCCAGATGGTCGAGTTCTTCTGCGAGCTCGACCGGATGGTGGACGAGGAGCTCGGCTATTTCGAGCCGCGGCCCTGGCACCACGACACGCCGCAGCGTCCACGCTACTGGGAGCCGGGGACGACGACGGTGTGGGGGCCTTCGCCGGAGGATGGCTTCCACAACCGCACGGCTTGAGCGCGACCGTTACGGCCGCACGCCCGGCGTTTCGAGCGGCATGCCGCGCGCGCGCCACATCAGATAGAGTTCGAGATCGACGAATTCGTCCGAGCCGAGCGCGTAGGACTCCGCGCGCATGCCGATCATGCAGTTGCGCAGCCGCCGCTGCAGCGAGCCGACGGTCTGCCATTCGAGCCGGTAGATCGGATACCCGGTCGGATGCCCCTGCGGGACCGGAACGCCGGCGAGTTTCTGCCCCCAATTGTCGTCGTGGCACTGCGCGCAGGAGAGATTGAGCTGGCCCTGCCGCCGCAGATAGATGGCGCGGCCGGCATCGAGAAAGGGCCGGTGCGCTCGTCCACCGTGATGTCGATCGCATCGCCGCGCGACTGCCGGCCGACATAGGCGGTGAGCGCGAGCAGCTCCTTGCTCTCGAACGGGAAGGGCGTGGCCTTCTGCTGGCTGGCGCGGCAGAGGTTGATGCGCTGCTCGAGGTCGATCGGCCGTCCGCGCTCCGCGTTGAAGGCCGGATAGCGCGCCGCCACGCCCTTCATGGCTGACCGTTCGCGTCGCCGTGACAGTCGGCGCAGGATTTCTGCGCATCGCCGGCCTTGCGGTTCCACAGCGCTTCGCCGTCGAGCACCCACAGCATGGCCGGATTGGTGGTGTCGTCGTCCTGCATGGCGCGCGTCTCAGGCGTCATGAAGTCGTAGCCGGACTTTCGCTCGGACAGCGGAATTTCGGCGGCCAACGCAGGGTGGGCGAGGAACAACACGGACAGCAGGCAAATGCATATGAAGATTTGTAGCTCGCCCTGCGCTCGATCCGTCATCCTGAGGCGCCCGCGCGAAGCGCGGGCCTCGAAGGATGACGGGCGCAGAGCCGGGTCACCCTTCGAGGCTCGCTTCGCTCGCTCCTCAGGGTGACGGCGCGCGAGGTGCTGCACGGCCGGAGTTCATTCGACGGTGATGGTCGCAGTCTCGGTCTGCGAAAAGCCGTTGTCGCCGGTCCATTTGAATTCGATCTTGCCGCTCTCGGTCGCGATCGTGGTGAAGAGCCATGAACGGGTTGGCGGCGATCGCGGGATAGAACTCGGCGCGGAATATTTCCTGGCCGTTGTAGCTGCACACGAACGACGTGATGATGTCGCGCGGGACCAGCTTGCCGACATTGTCGGGGCGGTAGCCGGATTCCATCTCGTGCGAGATCAGCGTCTTGATCTCGACGATGTCGCCGCGTCTTGGCCTTGGGCGGAACGTTGATGAGTGCGCGTGCCATCAGAGCACCTCGAGGCAGGCTGCGAGCGTCACGATCACTTCCAGCTCGTCGGACCAGAACGATGCCGTCGCTCATCTCGGCGACGGCGATGACCTTCTGCGAATCGGCGAGCCGGATGCGGGTCGAGATCGCGGCCTCGTCCGGCGCGCGGGCCGAGATAGACGCTGATTACGTTCGGCTGCGGGTTCTTTTCGTTGAAGACGTGGATGGCCTTGACGTGATCGGCGGCCGTCATCGGGCTTTCGACCGCCACCGTCATGGAGACCGAGTTGCCGTTTTCGACCAGCGGCGGCAGCTCGAGCTTGACCTTGCCCTTGTGCAAGGCGGCTTCGCCGACGACTTTCTTCATTGCGGCCAGCATCGTCTCGGGCGTCGCCCGGACAGGCGCCGGCAGCACGGTCAGCAGGAGCGCGGCGCCGCCGGTCAGGCGGCCGGCATCGATCAGGAAATCGCGCCGGGTGCCGCGCGCGAAGGTGATTGCGATCGGTCATGGGCTTCGTGATGCTCCTAGTCGCGCAAGGTCACAAGATACGCCACCACGTCCTCGATCTGCTCCGCGCTCAGTATGGGCTTGCCGGCAAACGCCGGCGCTACGCGGGCAAGACCTTCGATGCGATAGTACGGCGGCATGATGGTGTCCGGGTTGAGACGGCTTGCATCGACGATCCGCAGCCGCAACTGCCCTTCGATCGAGCGGGAACCGGCGCCCTCGAGGTCGGGCGCCAAGGTGCCCTGGAACCTCGTCTCCGGGAATGGCCCGCTATGGCAGAGAAGGCACAGCCCGACCTGCCGATTGGCGACGATGGCGCGTCCACGCGCCGGATCGCCTTTCGCTGCCGGTCAGCGACGCCGGAATGGCGTCGCCGACGACCATATAAGGGCGCAGCGCCGGTTCGGCACGGGCATCGCCCGCAACATCGGTCATGACCAGCGCGCGCCGCCAGTGCGAGGGCGCCGCTGCGCAGCGGCTCACCCGAACACTTCGGCGGTGATCGTCTTGAACCAGCCATTCGCAAAGACTCGCTTCCTGGGCCGCGGAACGTCGGCCGGCGCATTGGCCGGGCTGACGCCGCCCGCGCCGGCGACATCCTTGAGCTGGCCGTCGACCGGCTGATAGACGCCGGCGACCGAGATGCCGTAGTCGGGCGCGACCAGGCTGTAGCAGGTGTTGATGAGCCTGGGGTCGTCCGGCTTCTGGCCGGCGAGCAGTTTCACCACCGCGGCGGCGCAGACCTTGGCCTGGGCATTGGCCGTAAAGGCGGATTTCGGCATGGCGCCCGCGATGGTGGCGTCGCCGATCACGTGAATGTTGGGCACGAGCCTGGATTCGAACGTCACCGGATCGATCGGACACCAGCCGGTGCGGTCGGCTACATGGGCAAGTCCGGTCACGTGACCGGCCTTCTGCGGCGGGTATGACGTTGGCGACATCGGCCTTGTGACGGCCGAAGTCGGTGACGAGCGTCATCGCTACCGGCGTCGACCGAGGTCACCTTGCCGCCCTTCGACAGCGACACCCATTCGATCAGGCCGGGATAGAGCTCCCTCCAGGCTTTCAGGAACAGGCCCTGCTTGGAGAAGGCATCCTTGGCGTCGAGCAGGATGAGCTTCGACTTCGGCTTCTTGGTCTTGAGGTAATAGGCGATCAGGCTCGCGCGTTCGTACGGCCCGGGCGGGCAGCGGAACGGGTTGGCGGGGGCCGAGATCACCACAGTGCCGCCGTCCGGCATCGCCTCGAGCTGCTTGCGCAGGAGCAGGGTCTGCTCGCCCGCCTTCCAGGCGTGCGGCATGCGCTCGGCGGCGGCTTCGGTATAGCCCGGCAGGGCGTCCCAGCGGATGTCGATGCCGGGCGCCAGCACCAGCCGGTCGTAGTTGAGCCGCGCGCCGTTGCCGAGCGTCACGACGCGCGCCTGCGGGTCGACGCCGGAAGCCGACGCGAAGTTCAGCGTGACCTGCCCGGCCGCGACCTTGTCGTAGCCGAATTGCTGGGCCTTGAGGTCGCGCAGCCCGGCGATCACGTTGTTGCTGAACGGGCAGGCGGTGAAAGTCTGGCTCGCCTCGACCAGCGTCACGGTGAGGCGCGGGTCGATAAGCTTGACGAAGCGCGCGCAGGTCGCGCCTGCAAAGCCTCCGCCCACGACCACGACCCGGCCGGCCGCGCCCTGCGCGATGGCCGGCAGCGGCAGGAGCGCGGCGGCGGCGCCAGCGCCTGCGGTCTTGAGGAAATGCCGCCGCGTGCGGTGATTGGCGCTCATGTTCGCCCCTCAATCCTTTTGCGCGCCGTACCAGGCGGCGATCGCCTTGACCTCGTCGTCGGTGAAGCCCTTGGCGATGCGGCCCATGACGGTGGACGGAGCCTGCCCGGAGCGGAACGCCTGCATGATCGCGAGAACCGCGGCGGGGTCGCGCCCGACCAGCCGCGCGACGGTAGAGTCGACGCCGCGCGCCGACGGATGGCAGCCGGAGCAGGAGGCTGCGCCCGGCGGAGCATCGGCCGGGCCCGCCGCGGCGGCGGGGCCGATCAGGGCCAAACTCAAGACGACGGCGGTGAATAGGCGCGTGTTGTCCATGTCCGAGCATCCTCTGGAGGCGGGCGGTCAACCAGGGCCGTCGGCATTCTCGCGCTTTGTCAGGCCTTCATCAACTCGTGATTCTTCGAGCGGAAGCGAGCGGATGCGCTTGCCGGTCGCCGCAAAGATGGCGTTGCAGAGCGCCGGCGCCACCAGCGCGACCGGCGGCTCTCCGACGCCGCTCCAGAAGCCGCCCGACGGCATCACGATGGTCTCGACCTTCGGCATCTCCCGCATGCGCAGCATGCGGTAGTCGTGGAAATTCGACTGCTCGACGCGGCCGTCCTTGAGCGTGATCTCGCCATAGAGTGCGGCGGTCAGCGCGAACACCACGCCGCTTTCGACCTGCATCTCGACGGTGAGCGGGTTGATCACGTGTCCGGGGTCGATGGCGCAGACGACGCGGTGCACGCGCACATCGCCGTGCGCTCCGACCGAGGCCTCGATCACCGCCGCGCTGTAGGTGCCATAGGCTTCGTTGAGCGCGATGCCGCGCCCGACGCCATCCGGCAGCGGCGTTCCCCATGCGGCCTTGCGGGCCGCGGCGTCGAGCACGGCGGTCAGTTCCTTGGCGTGCGGATGCTTGCCGAGCAGGCGGCGCCGGTACTGGTAGGGATCCTGCGCCCGCCGCGTGCGCCAGTTCGTCGATGAAGCTTTCCTTGAAAAAGCAGTTCTGCGTGTGGTTCACGCAGCGCCAGAACCCGACCGGCACGTGGGTCATCCGGATCGCGTAGTCGGCGAGATAGTTCGGCACGTCGTACGGCATGTCCTGGAGGAAGCCCTCCTGGAAATGCCGGTCGAGGCCGCTCCTGATGGTGATCGGCTGCAGCGAGCCGAGGATCGATTGGCCGGTCATGCGCACATGCCAGGCCACCGGCGCGCCGGAGCCGTCGAGTCCGGCCTTCATCCTGGCCATCGCGACCGGCCGGTAGAAGTCGTGCCGCATGTCCTCCTCGCGCGACCAGAGGACCTTCACGGGCCGATCGACTTCCTTGGCGATCTTCACCGCCAGCGTCACGAAGTCCTGCACCACGCCGCGCCGGCCGAAGCCGCCGCCCAGCATGCATTTGTGCACGGTGACGTTGCTTGTCGGCACGCCGGCGGCCGCGGCCGCGGATACGAGCGCGGCTTCGCCGTTCTGCGTCGGCGCCCAGATTTCGACCTTGCCGCCGGTCACATGCGCTGTGCAGTTCTGCGGCTCGAGCGTGGCGTGGCCGAGGAAGGGCACGGCGTAGTCCGCTTCGACGCGCCTGGCCGCCCGCGTCAGGCCGAGCGCCGCGTCGCCATCCTTGCGTCCGATCCCGGCCTTGCCGTCGGAGAGGCCGGTGCGCACGAAATCCGCGATGCCTGCGCTGGTGACCCCGCCGTTGCCGCCGTCGTCCCAGACCGGGTCGAGCGCCTCGACCGCCTTCTTCGCCCGCCACCAGCTGTCGGCGATGACGGCGACGGCATCGTCGAGCCTGACGACCTTGTGGATGCCGCGCATGCCGGCGAGCTTCGTCTGGCCAAGCGACGTGAGCTTGCCCCTAAACACCGGC
Source organism: uncultured Alphaproteobacteria bacterium (assembly GCA_963755305.1). GTDB lineage: Bacteria > Pseudomonadota > Alphaproteobacteria > Rhizobiales > Xanthobacteraceae > VAZQ01. The sequence continues at coordinate 486,649 of CAVWJL010000006.1, forward strand.
GACTGGATGACCGCGGCGTAGAGCATGTCCGGCAGGCGTACGTCGATGCCGTAGATCGGCTTGCCCTGGACCTTGTCGATGACGTCGAGGCGGTTGGTGGGCTTGCCGGCAAGCTTCCAGTCCTTCGGATTCTTCAGGGTGACGGTCTTGGGCGGAGCCATGCGGGCGGCGCTCCGGGCGACCTTGCCGTAGCTGACCGTCCGCCCGCTCGGTTCGTGCGTGATGACGCTGCGCGCTGCCCGGCATTCGGAGGCCGGGACGTTCCACTCGGCCGCCGCCGCCGCGATCAGCATTTCGCGCGCCGTTGCGCCGGCCTTGCGCAAATGCTCGTGCGAGGTGCGGATCGAGCGGCTGCCGCCGGTCGACATGTCGCCCCAGACGCGCTTGCGCCTGAGATTGTCCTGCGGCGCCGCGAACTCGGCCTTCACCTTGCTCCAGTCGCATTCGAGCTCTTCGGCGACCAGCATCGGCAGCGCGGTGAACGCGCCCTGGCCCATTTCCGACTTGGCGACGCGAATGATGACGCTGTCGTCGGGCCCGATCACGATCCAGGCGGTGATCTCCGGCGCCGCCGCCGCGGCTGCGGCCGGAGACGGGCCGAACGGAATATCGAAGCCGAGCGCGAGCGAACCCCCGGCGCTTGCGGCACTCACCAGGAACGAGCGCCGGCTGACGGGCGGGCGCTCGCTCATGGCGTCTTCCCGGCCATCGCACCGGCAACGGCCGCGTGGATCGCGGCGCGCACGCGCTGATAGGTGCCGCAACGGCAGATGTTGGTAATGGCGGCGTCGATGTCGGCGTCGGTGGGTTTCGGCTTTTCCTTCAGCAGCGCCGCGGCGGCCATGATCATTCCGCTCTGGCAATAGCCGCATTGCGGAACGTCATGGTCGACCCAGGCCTGCTGCACCCGGTGCAGCGTGCCGCGCTCGGCCAGGCCCTCGATCGTGGTGATCTGCCGGCCGGCGACCGAGCTGACCGGCACCGAGCACGAGCGCGTCGGCATGCCGTCGAGGTGCACGGTGCAGGCGCCGCACTCGGCGATCCCGCAGCCATACTTGGTGCCGAGCAGCCCGAGCGTGTCCCGCAGCACCCACAGCAGCGGGGTGTCGGGCTCGACCTCCACCTCGTGCGATTGCCCATTGACGCTCAGGCGCGTCATTCCCCCAGCTCCCTGATCCGCTCGGCCGCCCCGTGGCCGGCGCCCCAATAGCGGGGAGATTACCTCAGGTTCACGACAGCCGCACGCGCAGAATTCGACGGTAACCGGCTAGGGGCTCGGCTCGTGGCGCGGCCGAGGCCCTCCAATCATCGAACGGCCATGATGACGACAATGATGAGCGCGACCACGACAGACGCGCCAATCCACATCTCGCTGACACCGGACTTGCTCCGCGGCCTGCCGAACAGCTTCTTGATCAGGGCCCCGATGCCGCCAAGAAAAGCGTCCGCGACGATCTCGAAAAGGAACTGCATTCAGGTGGCTCCGTCGGTCGCGCGCGCGCGAAATCGGCGGTGTGGCGACTGCCGCGTTGCATCAATCGCGGCCGATTGGCGATGTCCGCCGCAGGTTTTCTTTCTGTGCCGCCCCAAGTATCCTTCCTCTTGCTCTGAGTTGAACTGAACGAGGTAGGCTCATTGTTCCGGAACCTGCTGCGGACCTGGACTGACCGCTTGCTCCTGCGTGTCGGCGAGCCCGAGGCGGCACGCCAGGCCGGCGCCATTCCCTATACGGTCGTTCAGGGTCAGGTCGTCTTCCTCATCATCACGTCCCGCCGTTCGGGCCGGTGGATTTTTCCCAAGGGCGCACCCATCGAGGGTTTGCAGCCGTGGGAGGTCGCGGCGCGAGAAGCGTTCGAGGAGGCCGGGATCGAGGGCGAAGTCGAGACCCAGCCGATCGGTTCGTACCGCACCATGAAGATGTTCGCGATCCGCCGCGCGGTGATCGAGGTGCAGTTGTATCCTCTGCGGCTGACGTGCCAGCACGACGACTGGCCGGAAAAGAAACTCCGCCACCGCCATTGGGTCATCTTGCCCGAAGCCACGCGGCTGCTGTCGGAGCCGCGGCTGGCCGAGCTTGCCGCTCTGCTCAGCCGGCGCGTTCTCGCGCAACCGCAGCCAGAAGTCGCGCGCATCAGCCCATAGCGCAGCGCGGCGAGCAGGCCGGCCGCCGGAACCGTGACGACCCACGCCGCCGTGATCCCGATCACATGCTGGCGCCGCACCAACCGGCGTCCCGGGCTGAATGGCGAACGCCCCCGCGCCGGTGGCGCGAGGGCGTTCGGTTTGGATCGGCGGCGGTCGAACGCCGCCGCCCGGATGGCGTCAGGCCATGCCGATATTGTGGTTCTTCAGCGGGAACGAGCGGATGCGCTGGCCCGTCGCCTTGAAGTACGCGTTCATCACCGCGGGTGCCGCCACGCAGATGGTCGGCTCGCCGATGCCACCCCAGGGGTTCGCGCCCCCGGACTCGATGACGATCGACTTCGACCTTGGGCATCTCGGCGATGCGCATCGAGTTGTAGGTGTCGAAGTTGGTCTGCTCGATGCGGCCGTTCTTGACGGTGCATTCCTGGTAGAACAGGGCAGACAGGCCGTACACGAACGAGCCCGCCACCTGCCGGTCGATCTGCGCCGGGTTGACCGCATGGGTGCAGTCGGACGCCCCGACGATGCGATGGACCTTGATCTTGCCGTTGGCGACGGAGACTTCGGCCGCCCCCGCCACATAGGCATTGAACGCCTTCATGTGAGCAAGGCCGCGATAGACGCCTTGCGGAGCCGGCTTGCCCCAGCCGATGCGCTCGGCCACTGCGTTGAGCACGGCGAGGTTGCGCGGGTGATTTTTCATCAGCTTGCGCCGGAACTCGAGCTCGTCCTGGCCGACGGCCTGGGCGAGTTCGTCCATGAAGCACTCGATGAAGATGGCGTTCTGGTTGACGTTCACGCCGCGCCAGACGCCGGGCGGGACGTGCGTGTTGCGCATCGCATGGTCGATGAGCAGGTTCGGGATGGTGTAGCCGAACTGGTCGCTCGCCGGTCTGGAACAGGCCTTGGAACGCGAGCGCGTCGCGTCCCTTGTCCTGCTCAACGACCGCGGGCAGCACGCTCGGGACGGGGAGCTTGGCGGCGGCGTCCGCCACCTTGCCGTAGGTGGTGGTGCGGCCCGACGCCTTGTGCGTGATCACGCCTTGTCGACGGTCAGCTCCGAGACCGGCAGCTTCCACTCGTTGGCGGCCGCCTGCTTGAGCATCTCGCGCGCGACCGCACCGCCCTGGCGGACGTATTCGTGCGACGTGCGGATGCCGCGGCTGCCGCCGGTCGAAAAATCACCCCAGGGGCGCTTGCGGGCGACGCTCTGGCCGGGCGTCGGATACTCCGCAGGTGACCTTGTCCGAGTTGCATTCGAGCTCTTCGGCGACGAGCTGGCAGAGGCCGGTGAGCGTGCCCTGGCCCATCTCCGAGCGCACGACGCGCACGACGCACGGTGTCGTCGGGCTTGATCACCGACCCAGGCGCCGATCTCGCGGCGTGGCGCCTTGCGCGACGGCGGCTTTGCGGGCCGAGCGGGAGGTCGAGGCCGAGTGCGAGTCCGCCCGCCGCGGCGGACGTAACGATGAACGAGCGGCGATTCATCTTCGGAACATAATTCATGATTGGCCCCTCCCTCACGCATTGGCCGCGGCGTGAATTGCTTCACGCACTTGCTGGAAGGTGCCGCACCGGCAGATGTTGGTGATCTCGCGGTCGATGTCGGCGTTGGTCGGCTTCGGCTTGTCCTTGAGCAGCGTCATGATCATGCCGGACTGCATAGCCGCATGCGTCCGCGAGGTCGATTCGGACATCGGCGCGTGCCGACGCGCTTTGCAGCCTCTGAAATGCCGGCTGCGCGCGCGATCCGACGATCGCGGCGCTTGCTGCAGAAGGCTTGATCGCGACATATCGGGCGGGCAAAACGAAGCCGGCGCGCAACCGCGCGCCGGTCAAATCTGCGAGATGACAGCGGCCCGAGCCGCCGCCGGCCTCGTTACGCTATCCGCATGCCGTGGTCCTTGAGCGGAACCGAGCGGATGCGTTTGCCGGTCGCCGCGAAGATCGCGTTGAGCACCGCGGGCGCGGCGACGAAGATGGTCGGCTCGCCGACGCCGCCCCAGAAGCCGCCGGACGGCATGACGATGGTCTCGACCTTCGGCATCTCCGCGATGCGCATCGAGTTGTAGCTGTCGAAGTTGGTCTGCTCGATGCGGCCGTCCTTGACCGTGCATGCCGCCGTAGAACAGCGCGGACAGGCCGTAGACGAACGAGCCGGCGACCTGCCGCTCGATCTGCGCCGGGTTGACGGCATGGCCGCAATCGGTCGCGGCGACGATGCGGTGGATCTTCACCGCGTTGCCGCTGACCGAGACTTCCGCGCAGGCGGCGACGTAGCTGCCGTAGCCCATGTGCTGGGCAAGGCCGCGGAACACGCCTTGCGCCGCCGGCTTGCCCCAGCCCGCGCGTTCCGCGACGGCGTTGAGCACGCGCGAGGTGCTTGGGATGCTTGGCCATCAGCTTGCGGCGGAACGCGAGCGGGTCCTGGCCGGCGGCGTGCGCCAGCTCGTCCATGAAGCACTCGAGATAGATGGCATTCTGGTTGTTGTTCACGCCGCGCCAGAACCACGGCGGGATCGGTGGATTGCGCATGGCGTGGTCGATCAGCAGGTTCGGGATATCGTAGCCGAACGCGCCTTCCGCTCCGCCCGGGTTGAGGCCCTGGAACGTGGCCGGATCCTTGCCGTTCTGCAGGGTCTCCGGACGCACCGCGGCGAGGATCGACTGGCCGGAAATGCGCATCTGCAATCCGGTCAGGTTGTTGTCCTTGTCGAAGGCGCCGACGAGCTTGCACTGCGTGATCGGGTGATAGACGCCGTTCGCCATGTCGTCTTCGCGCGACTTGATGAGCTTGATCGGCGTGCCCGGCATCTCTTTCGCGATCCGCACGGCATGCGCGACGTACTCGCTGCGCGCGCGCCGGCCGAAGCCGCTGCCCAGGATCATGTTGTGCACGTCGCACTTTTCGGCCGGCAAGCCCGATGCCTGCACCGCCGCACCGAACGCACGCTTCGGCGTTCTGCGAGCTGGTCCAGACCTCGCACTTGTCGGCCGTGTAACGCGCGGTGGCGTTCATCGGCTCCATGCAAGCGTGGTTCTGGAATGGATAGGAGTAGACCGCCTCGACCTTCTTGGCCGCACTCGCGATGGCGGCCTGTGCATCGCCCTGCTTATTGCCGACGAACGCCTCTCGGCGTCGAGACCGGCCTTGAGCCACTCGGCGATCGACGCGCTCGACAGCTTGGCGTTCGGCCCGTCGTCCCAGACGATGGGAAGCGCGCGAGCGCGGTCTTGGCCTGCCACCAGGTGTCGGCCACGACCGCGACGGCGGCATCGCCCGACTGCACGACCTTCTTGACGCCCGGCATGCCCGCGACCTTGGCGGCGTCGAAGCTCTTCACCTTGCCGCCGAAGACCGGGCTTTCCTTGACTGCCGCGCACAGCATTCCAGGCAACTTGAAGTCCATGGAATACTGCAGCTTGCCGGTGACCTTGTCGGGGGTGTCGAGCCGCTTGAGCGGCTTGCCGGCGATCGTCCAGTCCTTCGGGTCCTTGAGCTTGACCTCCTTCGGCGGCTCGAGCTTGGCGGCGGCTTCGCGCACCTTGCCGTAGGTGGTGCTGCGGTTCGACGCCTTGTGCGTGATCACGCCTTTGTCGACGGTCAGCTCCGAGACCGGCACCTTCCACTCGTTGGCGGCCGCCTGCTTGAGCATTTCGCGCGCCGTCGCGCCGCCCTTGCGCACGTAGTCGCTGCGACTCGCGGATGCTGCGGCTGCCGGTGGCATTGAAATTGCCGTACACGCGCTTGCGCGCGAGGCTCTGGCCGGGCGTGGGAACTTCGGTGGTGACCTTGGCCCAGTCGCAGCCGAGTTCCTCGGCGACGAGCTGGGCAAGACCGGTCAGCGATCCCTGGCCCATCTCGGCGCGCACGACCCGGATGACGACGGTGTCGTCGGGCTTGATCACGACCCAGGCGTTCATCTCCGGCGAGCCGTCCGCCGCGCGGATCACGCTCCGGACCGCCGAACGGAATATCGAGGCCGAGCGCGAGCCCGCCGCCGGCGGCGGCCGTGGCGACGATGAACGAGCGGCGATTGATTTTCGGGACATAATTCATGGTGGCCTCCCTCACGCGTTCGCCGCGGCGTGGATCGCCTCGCGCACCTGCTGAAAGGTGCCGCACCGGCAGATATTGGTGATCTCGCGGTCGATGTCGGCGTCGGTCGGCTTGGGCTTGTCCTTGAGCAGCGCCGCAACCGCCATGATCATGCCGCTCTGGCAATAGCCGCATTGCGGCACGTCGTGTTCGACCCAGGCCTTCTGCACCTTGTGCAGCACGCCGTTCTGCGCGAGCCCCTCGATGGTGGTGACCTGCTTGCCGAGCGCGAGGCTGAGCGGCACCGAGCACGAGCGCATCGCGACGCCGTCGACATGCACGGTGCACGCGCCGCACTGCGCGATGCCGCAGCCGTACTTGGTTCCGGTCAGGCCGATCTGCTCGCGCAACACCCACAGCAGCGGGGTGTCGGGATCGGCGTTGACGTCGATTGTCTTTCCATTGACGCTGAGAGCAGCCATGCGCAAAACCTCCCGTTGTCGCCATGAGAGAGGCGACGATTGGCGCGGCGCCAACCCGCCGGTTGGGCCGCGCGCGGTGGTGGAGATTACCTTAGTTTAATTCTAAGATCGACATCACACTCGCGCGATGTGGCGCTGATGCGGCGAAGTGCTTTCGCGGCGCACCACGCGTCGCGAACCCTCGCGGCGGGAGGACGACATGGCGAATGCGATCGACGCCGGCACCGGCTACACCCGTAAACCGTCGGCCCACAACGCCGCGCTCACCGAGGTCGGCCGCGGCAAGCCGATGGGGGAACTCCTGCGCCGCTATTGGCACCCGGTCGCGCTCACGGCCGATGCAGGAACAACGCCGAAGGCCGTGCGCGTGCTGGACGAAGATCTCATCCTGTTCCGCGACGGACAAGGCAAGGCAGGACTGGTGGAAGCGCGCTGCTGCCATCGCGGCACCACGCTCTATTACGGCCGGGTCGAGGACCGCGGCATTCGTTGCTGCTACCACGGCTGGCTGTTCGACACCGAGGGACGCTGTCTCGATCAGCCGTGCGAGCCGGAGGGCGGCCTCAAGCGCGGTCGCGTGCGCCAGCCTTGGTACCCGGTGCAGGAACTCTACGGGTTGATCTTCGCCTATATGGGGCCGCCGGAGAAAAAGCCGGTGCTGCCGCGCTACGAATGTCTGGAGACGCTCGAACCGGGCGAGATGGTCGAGGCCGACGACAGCTCGATCGGTTCGGGCGGCGGCACCATTGTCCCCTGCAACTGGCTGCAGCACTACGAGAACATTCCGGACGCCTTCCACGTGCCCATCCTGCACGGCGCATTCAGCGGCGTGCAGTTCGTGGCGCAGATGGGGATCATGCCGAAGGTGAAGTGGGAGTACTCCCCGGTCGGGGTGAAGACGATTTCCGCGCGGGTCCTCGATGATGGACGCGTGCACTACCGGGTGACGGAGGTGGCTCTGCCGACGCTTCGCGTCGTGCCCAATCCACGGGTCGATCGTTACACCGGGGTGGAGTCTCTGGGTTGGACCTTGCCGATCGACGATACCCATTTCCGCATCTACGTGGCCGGCAAGGTCCGTTCCAAGGGCGAGCTCGGGGCCAAACGTTCGCGCATGAACGGCAAGCTCTGGGCGGAGCTGACCGAAGCGGAGCATCAGAAGTTTCCCGGCGACTGGGAGGCGCAGGTCGGGCAGGGGCCGATCACGCTGCATTCCGACGAGCATCTGGCGACCAGCGACCAGGGTGTCGTGATGCTGCGGCGTCTCTTGCAGCGCCAGATCGAGGCCGTCGCTGCCGGCGGCAATCCGGCAGGGGTGAGCTTCGACCCCGGCGCGCCACCGGTGGCGTTCGAGGCCGGCAACTACATCATGGAGCGCGGCGATGCCAAGGTCGCCGAATTGCTCGACGCTTGAGCGCGCCGATCCGTGATATCGGATGGGGGGAGGGACCATCGATCATGCAGGATTTCCACGGCGTCTTTCCCTATCTCGTCTCGCCGGTCGATTCTTCCGGCCGCGTGCTGACCGACGTGCTCGGACGCCTCGCAAGCGACCTGATCGCGGCCGGCGTGCATGGGCTGACTCCGCTCGGTTCCACCGGCGAGTTCGCCTATCTCGACCGCGAGCAGCGCGCGACGGTGGTGCACGCCACCATCGAGGCGGCGGCGGGCCGTGTCCCGGTGGTGGCGGGCGTGGCGGCGACCGTCACGCGGGAGGCGGTGGAACAGGCGAAGTCCTATCAGCGGCTCGGCGCGAACGGCATTCTGGCCATCCTGGAAGCGTATTTCCCGCTGAAGGACGCCCAGGTCGAAGCCTATTTCCGCGCCATCGCGGACGCCGTCGACATTCCGGTCGTGCTCTACACCAACCCGCAGTTCCAGCGCAGCGATCTGTCGCTCGACGTGATCGAACGGCTCGGCGCGCATCCGCGCATCCGTTACATCAAGGATGCCTCGACCAATACCGGCCGGCTGCTCTCGATCATGAACCGCTGCGGCGACCGAACTCGGCGTGTTTTCCGCTTCGGCGCACATTCCGGCCTGCGTGATGCTGATCGGCGGCGTCGGCTGGATGGCCGGTCCGGCCTGCGTCATTCCGCGGCAGAGCGTGCGGCTTTATGATCTGTGTCGCGCAAAACGCTGGCCGGAGGCGATGGAGCTGCAGCGGCGGCTGTGGCGGGTGAACGAGGCCTTCGCCCGCTTCAATCTTGCGGCCTGCATCAAGGCTGGATTGCAGGCGCAGGGCTACGCGGTGGGCGATCCCATCGCGCCGCAAACGGCGCTCACCGCCGAAGAGCGCCGGATGGTGGAGGCGACGCTGGCCGACGTGACGATGCAGGCGGCGGCGTGAAGACCGCTCGGCAATAGAATCAAAGACGGCCGACAGGCAGGGAGGCACCAGATGGACCACGCAAATCGCCGCGTACCGGCAATCGTCGTCGTCGCCACGCTGATGACGGCGATGCCGCTCGGTGCCGCTCATGCGCAATGGGCCGATGCACCGAAGGTCAAGGAGCTCTACGAGGCGGCTAAGAAAGAAGGCCAGGTCATCATCTGGGGAACGCAGCGCCGCGAGGTCGAATGGATTCCGGCGGCGTTCGGGAAGATCTTTCCCGGGATCGACGTGCAGTTCCTTGGCGACAACGACATCGCCGTCAAGGCGATCGCCGAGGCGCGCGCCGGGCGCCACCAGATCGACGTGTTTCAGAGCTCGCTGACCGGCACGCTGCCGATCGTGCAGCGCGACCTGGTAGGGCCGGTGGACTGGTCGCCGTTCAACATCGACAAGCGCAACATCGCCTTCGACGGCAAGATGGCCTACACCAGCAACATCGTCTACTCGATCGCCTACAATACCAAGAGCGTGCAGCAAGGCGATGTCCCGAAGAACTGGGAGGGCATCCTCGACGAGCGCTACAAGGGCAAGGGTGCGTCGAGCACGTTTCTCCTGCCGCGGCTGGTCGGCGGACTGGGGCTGGTCTGGGGCGCCGACAAGGCTCTGCAATTCGCCCGCGATATCGTGGCCCGGATGAATTTGCTGCTCACGCGCGCACCGCGCGAATCGCTGCTGCAGTCCGGCGAGCGTCTCTATGCGTTCGGCGAGGTCGATTCGCTCATTCGCGCCGTGATCAAGGAGGGCCTGCCGGTCGCCCAGGTGGTGCCCGAGCCGGTCGTCATGGGTCAGTTCGGCGTCACGATCCCGAAGAACGCGCCGCATCCGAACGCCGGCCGTCTGCTCGCCGGCTTTCTCGCGACCCCGGACGGCAAGCGCGCGAGGCTCAACGCAACCTTCCAGGCCGACTACAGCGCGACATCGGACAATGAGCTCGCAAAGCTCATCCATTCCGGCAAGGTCCAGGTGGCCTGGGACACGCCGGACACCATGGTCGCGCGCGAGGCCTTGTTCGGCCGCGCCGCCGCCATTCTCACCGGCCAGACGCGCTGAGACCGCTGGCACCGGCGGCGTCTGATCCTGACTCCAGGGTCCGTCATCCTGAGGTGCGAGCGAAGCGAGCCTCGAAGGATGACGGGCACCACCCGCACCCACAGGATGCAAAGATGTGCCGGTCTGGGCCGTCATCCTTCGAGGCTCGGCGACTTCGTCGCCTCGCTCCTCAGGATGACGGACCATGGGTCGGCCCGACACGCTGCTGCTGTGATTCGCGGTTGACCGATGCGAGCGCCTGACAACCTCGACGGTGGCGCCAAGGTTGTCCTCGCCATCGGTGCCGGCGCCGCGATCTATCTGATTGCGGTGCCGCTGGTCATGCTGCTGTTCGCGGCCTTTCGCGGGCCCGCCGACATGCTTCCGTTCGAGCCCGGCGCGCGCTGGACCTTCGAGCATGTCGGCGCGCTGGTGACCGACCCGGTCATCTATGCGCGCGTCCTGCCGGACACGCTGGTGTTCGTGGCCGGCACGGTGGTGCTGGTCTTCGTCATCGCGTTCGGCCTCGCCTGGCTGATCGAGCGCACCGACCTTCCCGGACGCGAGGCGTGGTTCGCGTTCATCCTGTTCCCGCTGCTGGTGCCGACCCCGGTGCTCGCCATCGCGTGGATCTTCCTGATGGGCCCGAACGCCGGATGGCTCAATCTCGCCATCCGGGCCGCGCTCGGCCTCGAAGGGCCGGGACCGATCGACGTCTTCAGCATGGGCGGTCTCGTGCTTTGCCAGGCGCTGGCGTCGACGCCGTTCGTGTTCCTGCTGCTGGGGGCGGCGCTGCGCTCCATGGACCCGGCGCTGGAAGAGGCCAGCGTCATGTCGGGCGCCTCGCCGCTGACCACCTTCCGCCGCATCGCCTTTCCGGTGCTGCTGCCGGGCCTGCTCGCCCCGCTCATCCTGATCACGCTCATCACCGCCGAGCAGTTCGAGCTCCCCCTCATCATCGGCCTGCCGGCCAAGATCAACGTCTTCAGCTACCGCATCTATTTCGAGCTCAACCCGCTCACCAGCCTGCCCAACTACGGCGCGGCGGCGGCGCTGTCGCTGCCGTTCGTCGTGCTCGGCGTGCTGCTGCTGCTGGTCTACAACCGCCTGATCCGGCGGGCCGACAGCTTCGTCACCATGACCGGCAAGGGCTACCGGCAGCGCCGTCTGCGCCTCGGCCGGTGGCGCATTCCGGCCCTCGTCCTGGTCGCCCTCTATGTCGCCGTGGCGGCGATCCTCCCGGCCGCCGTGCTGCTGTGGACGAGCTGCTTCGGTTATGCGGCGCCGTTCTCGGCGGCGGCGAGCGATTTCAGCCTGGAGGCCTACCGGCAGCTGTTCGCCAGCCGGGCGTTCTGGCTCGGCCTGCGCAACACCTTCCTGGTGGCATTGCTGTCCGCGCTGATCGTGACGCTGATCGGCACGCTGCTCGGATGGATCATCTCGCGCTCGCGGCTGCGCATCCGGCACGCGCTCGATTTCGTCTCCATCCTGTCGGTCGGCATCCCGGCGGTGATCGCCGGGCTCGGCGTGATGATCCTCTATCTCTCGCTGCCGATCGGCCTCTACGGCACGGTGTGGATTCTGATCGTCGCCTATTCCTACCGCTTCGCCACCACCACGCGGCTCGCGCGCGCGGGCTTTCTGCAGATCCACAAGGAGCTGGAGGAGGCGGCCGCCATGGCGGGCGCGCGCTGGATCACCACCCAGTGCCGTATCCTCCTGCCGCTGATGCGGCCTGCGCTGGCGGCCGGCTTCATTCTGCTTTTCATCGTCGGCGTGCGCGAGTTCACCATCCCGCTGGTGCTGGTGAGCCAGGACAATGTCGTGCTGTCCGTCCTGCTTTGGCAGATGTTCTCGTCGGGGCAGCCGGCGCAGTCGGCCGCGCTCGCCTCGATCATCATCGTCATCGTGCTGCCGGTGATATTTCTCGCGCGGCGCACCTTCGCGAAGCGCTCGCTGGCGGAGTAGCCGGGCTTCCAGCTATTGCCGCTCCGGAAATGGATATTGCGGCGCAACCCAAGGACGCGGCGAAACCGTTTGAGCAAGGCGCCCGCGTCCCCTAACCTCCCGTGCGATGCAGTGTGCGGGCGTAGGTGGGGCGACGATGACGTTCTCGGCAGGCGAGATTGCGGTCAGCGGCTGCAAGCTGAGCGTCAGGCGCGGCGGGAGCGGCGAGCCGCTCATGTACCTGCACGGCACCGACGGGCTCGGCGAATGGCCGGCGCTGCTCGATACGCTGGCGGAAAAGTTCGACGTGATCGTGCCCGATCACCCCGGCTTCGACGGCTCGCAACTGCCCCCCTGGGTCGACGACATTTCCGACGTCGCCTACCTCTATCTCGACCTCATCGAGACGCTCGGGCTCCCGCGGGTTCACGTGGTCGGCCAGTCGCTCGGCGGCTGGATCGCGCTGGAAATGGCGGTGCGCTCGACCCACAGGCTGCGCAGCCTGACCCTGATCTCGGCGGCCGGCATCCATGTCAAAGGCGTTCCCAAGACCGACATCTTCATGATCGATCCGGAGGAGCAGGCGCGTCTTGCCTATGCCGATCCCCGGCTCGGCGAGGCCGCCGCCGAGCGCGCGACCGCCGACAAGTATCAGGACCAGGCCATCCTCAACCGCATCGCAAGCGCGCGCTTCGGCTGGCAGCCGCGCTTCTTCAATCCGCGGCTCGAGCGCTGGCTGCATCGCGTGAACGTTCCGACCCACGTGATCTGGGGAGGGCAGGACCGCATCATCCCGCCGCCCTATGCCGAGGCGTTCAACCGCCTCATCCCCGGCTCGACGCTGACCATGATCCCCGACGCCGGACATCTGCCGCATGTCGAGCGCACCGATGCGGTCGCGCGGGCCATGCGATTCGTTCCTGCGCAATTGAAGGACGCCGCCCATGAAGGTCATGAGCTTTCACCTGATGCCCTACGCCGACCTCGACCTGAGCGTGAAGGACAAGTTCAAGACCGTCTGGATCGTGCTGCCCAACAGCTATTTCGATCCGGTCAAGGGGCACGCGCTCTACAACCGCTATCTCGACGAGCTCGAGCTGTGCGCCGAGCTCGGCTTCGACGGCGTCTGCGTCAACGAGCACCACCAGAACGCCTACGGCCTGATGCCGTCGCCGGTGGTGATGGCGTCGGCGCTGGCGCGGCGCACCCGCAACTGCCGCATCGCCATCCTCGGCAATGCGTTCTGCCTGCGCGAGCATCCGCTCACGCTTGCCGAGGAGCACGCCATGATCGACGTGATCACCGGCGGGCGGCTGATCTCGGGCTTCGTGCGCGGCGTCGGCTCGGAATATTTCTCGTTCGGCACCAACCCGGTCGATTCGCTCGAGCGCCACCAGGAGGCGCACGATCTCGTCGTGCAGGCCTGGACCAGAACCGGGCCGTTCGCCTTCGAGGGCAAGCACTACCACTGCGAATACGTCAACGTCTGGCCGCGGCCGTTCCAGCAGCCGCATCCGCCGATCTGGTGCCCGTCCATGGGCAGCGTGGAGACGCTCGAATGGGCGGCGCATCCCGACCGCAAATACGTCTACCTGCAGTCCTACAGCCCGCGGGAGCAGGTCGCGCGCTATCTCAACCTCTATCGCGAGGTCGCGCAGCGCCGCTACGGCTACACCGCCGCGTCCGACCGCATCGGCTGGTCGACGCCGGTCTACGTCGCCGACACCGACGAGCAGGCGATCAACGAGGCGCGCCCGCACATCGAGGCGCTGTTCAACGTCTTCCTGCCCAAGCAGTCCGAGCTGATGTTCTTTCCGCCCGGCTACATGTCGCCGGATTCGCTCAAGCGCGCGCTTGCCGCCAAGCGCGGCCACAAGGGCGGGGTGAAGATCGAAAATCTGATCGAGCGCGGCATCATGATCTGCGGCAGCCCCGACACCGTGCGCCGGCGCATCGCCGAGAGCCACAATCTCATGGGCTTCGACGAGCTGGTCTGCATGCTGCAATTCGGCACCCTGCCGGGGCACCTCACCGAGAAGAATATCCGGCTGTTCGCCGCCGAGGTGATGCCGGCGATCAAGACGCTGAGCGACAAGGACTACCGTGGTTTCGAGCTGCCGAGCATGGCAGCCGAATAACGTCCGGCCGACAGAAGTTCGGGGAGGGATGCCAATGGAACGCCTGCGATGGACGATCGTTGCCCTGTTCGCCGCGACCCTCGGGAACGTCTCGGCGCAGGCCGCCGATCCCGCCCTGATCGAGGCGGCGAAGAAAGAGGGCGAAGTGTTCTGGTACACGACCCAGATCATCAGCCAGCTGGTGCGGCCGGTGACCGCGGGCTTCGAAAAGAAATACGGCATCAAGGTGCGCTCGATCCGCGCCAACTCGACCGAGCTGTCCGTCAAGATCATCAATGAGAGCCGCGCCGGCAAGCCGCAGTCCGACGTGTTCGACGGCACCTCGACGGTCGTGCCGCTGAAGAAGGAAGCCTACGTGCTGCGCTGGACGCCGGAGTCGGCCAAGGCCTATCCCGCGCAATACAAGGACCCGGACGGATACTGGGTCGCCAACAACCTGTTCTTCCTGACGCCCGGCTTCAACACCAGCCTCGTCCCTCCCGGCACCGAGCCGCGCACCTACCAGGCGCTGCTCGACCCGAAATGGCGCGGGAAGATGGCCTGGAGCACGTCGCCGACCAGTTCGGGCGGGCCGGGCTTCATCGGCACCGTGCTGACCGAGATGGGCGAGGAGAAGGGCATGGCCTATCTGCGCGAGCTCGCCACGCAGAAGGTCGTCAATATCGGCAGCGCGGCGCGCGAAGTGCTCGACCAGGTGATCGCGGGCGAGTACCTCGTCGCGCTCCAGATCTTCAACCACCACACGGTGATCAGCGCCAAGAAGGGCGCGCCGGTCGATTGGATCAAGATGGAGCCGGTCACCGGAACGCTGTCGGTCATCTCGGTGCACCGGCATGCGCCGCACCCGAACGCCGCGAAGCTCCTGGTCGACTTCATCATCTCGCGCGAGGGGCAGGAAATCTTCCGCGATGCGCAGTACCTGCCGGCGGACCCGGCGGTGGCGGCGCTCACCCCGGCGCTCAAGCCGGACGGAGGCGGATTCCGCGCGCATTTCTTCACGCCGGAGCAGACCGAGGATCACATCGTGAAATGGAAGAAGGTCTACGACGATCTGTTCCGGTGAGCGGCATCGCTGCAAGCCGCCGGAGGTGATGGCCCGTGGCTTCGTCGGCTGACCTTGCACCGGTTCGGCCGCCGGCGCGGCCCGAGGCCGCCGCCTGGCCGGCCGGGGTGGCGGGCGAGTCGTTCTGGTCGCGCCAGTCCGGGCGCCAGACGCTGCTGATCGCGGCGGTGCTCATCGTCATTCTGGCGGCGCTGGTGCTGCCGCCGTTTCTGTTCCTGCTCAAGGCGAGCGTGCTTGTCACCGATGCCCAGCGCGGCGTGTCGTGGGGCTTGGGAAATTTCACGGCGGTGGTCGGCAGCCGGCACTTCGCCGCGACCAGCGTCAACTCGCTGGTATTCGCGGCCGGCAGCGCGGCGATCGCGATCGTGTTCGGATGGGTAAGTGCCTGGATCGTCGAGCGCACCGATACGCCGCTCAAGCCGCTCGCCTATCTCACCGCCATCATCTCGCTCGGCACGCCCTACATCCTCTACGTCAGCGCCTGGCTGCTGGTGTTCGGCAAGGCTGGGCCGGTCAATCAGCTCTATCGTCATCTCACCGGCACATCCGACAGCCTCATCAACATCTATTCCATGACCGGGATGATCCTGGTCGAGGGTTTTCTGTGGTCGCCGCTGGCGTTCCTGCTGGTGGGCGCGACGCTGCGCAACTCGAATCCCGAGCTCGAGGAGGCGGCCCGCATGAGTGGGGCCGGCGTCTGGGAAACGATCCGGCGGGTGACGCTGCGGCTGTCGCTGCCGTCGATCCTCGCGCTGTCGATGCTGGTGTTCATCCGCGCCATCGAGGCATTCGAGGTTCCGGCCCTGGTCGGGCTGCCGGGCCGCATCTCGGTGCTGACCACGGACATCTACAGCGACATGGTGGCGAACGTGCCGCCCGACATCGGCGGCGCCAGTGCGCTGTCCGTGCTGATGCTGCTGCTCGTCTTTGGGCTTCTCTATATCTACGGGCGGCTGTCGCGGCATGCCGAGAAGTTCGCGACCATCACCGGCAAGGGCTTCCGGCCCCGGCGGTTCGATCTCGGTTCGCTGCGCTATGCGGCGGCGGGCGCGCTCGTGGTCAACTTCGTGCTGCTGCTGTTCATGCCGATCGCGATGCTGGTCTGGGTATCGCTGCTGCCGTTCTACCAGCCGGTCAGCGCCGCCGCGCTCAAGCTCGTGACGCTCAACAACTACCGCACCGTGCTCGGCTCCGATCAGGTCGGGCTGGTCGCGAACACCCTGATGGTCGCGGTCGCGACCGCGACCGTCACGGTGGTGCTGACGTTCGCGGCGGCCTGGCTGGCGGTGCGGCGGGCGCCCGGCGGCTGGGCGGCCGAGCGGCTCGCCACCATCCCGCTGGTCTTTCCCGGGCTCATCCTCGGCATTGCGGTGATGCAGCTCTTTCTGAACGTGCCGATCCCGCTCTACGGCACGCTCGGCATTTTGATCTGGGCCTTCGTCATCAACTACCTGCCGTACGGCATGCGCTACTGCTCGTCGGGGCTGCTGCAGATCCATCGCGAGCTCGAGGAATCGGCGCAGATGTGCGGCGCTTCTCCGCTGACCCGGTTACGGCGGATCGTGGCGCCCTTGCTTGCGCCGGCGCTGCTCGCCGGCTGGTTGTTCGTGTTCCTGATGGCCGCGCGGGTACTGTCGTTGCCCATCCTGCTGTCGGGGCCGCGCTCGCAGACGATGGCGGTTGCGCTGTTCGACCTGTGGGGCAACGGCCAGGGTACCGAGCTTGCGGCGCTCGGGCTGATGTGGTCCATGCTGATGGCGATGATCGCCGCGGTGTTCTATGTGCTGGCGCGCCGCTCCGCGGCGGGCGCGCTGGAACGAGCCTGACGGCATCCGGAACCGATTTGAGTGACCGCGAGGAGACAACAATGACAACCAAGCAATACGAAGCCATCAAGATCGAGAAGGATAAGGGAATCACCTGGCTGTATATGAACCGGCCGGACAAGCGCAACGCCATGAGCCCGCAGCTCCATATCGAAATGGACGACGCGCTCGACGACCTTGCCGTCGACCCCGAAACCGAGGTGCTGGTGCTCACGGGCGCGGGCGAGGCGTTCTGCGCCGGCCAGGACATCAAGCTCTATTTCCGCCAGGGCGATGCCGATCCCGTGCTGCGGCGCAAGGCCAGCCGCGCCTCGAACAACTGGCGCTGGCAGAAGCTTTCGACCTTTCCGAAAACGACCATCGCCATGGTCAACGGCTACTGCTTCGGCGGCGGCTTCACGCAGGTGTGCGCCTGCGATCTCGCGCTCGCGGCGGACGAGGCGATCTTCGGGCTGTCCGAAGTGAACTGGGGCATCCTGCCGGGCGGCATCGTCTCCTGGAACGTGGCGCAGGCGCTCAATTTCCGCGACGGCATGTACTATGCGCTCACCGGCGACACCTTCGACGGCAAGAAGGCCGCCGACATCGGCTTCGTCAATTTCTCGGTGCCGAAGGCCAAACTCAAGGAGGAGACCGTCAAGCTCGCCAACAAGATGATGGAGAAGAGCCCGGCGGTGGTGCGCTACACCAAGGAGGCGCTGCGCGCGGTGCGTTTCATGAACGAGCCGCAGGCGTCCGACTATCTCGCCGCCAAGAGCGACGCGCTGCGCTTCAACGACAAGGAAGACAGCCGCAACCAGGGCATGAAGCAGTTCCTCGACGAGAAGACCTATCGGCCGGGCCTGGGCGCCTTCAAGCGCCAGAAGCGGGCGTAGCTCGGTTTTCTTCGTCGCGGTCTCGTAAGCGTGGGCACGCGGCGCTTCGCGCCGCTTTGCCCACCCTACGTCTTTGGCAGGTTTCGTCGGCGTTGTGTGGCGGGCAGATCGACGGTCCACGAACCGCCGTCGCGCGCGAGCACGATGCCATAGTCGCGCTCCGCCGCCTCCGGCGACACGATGCCTTCCCGCACATCGTCCAGCACGCGTTCGGGGTCGCGGGCGAAGGGGTCGCCGTGCCCGCCGCCGCCCGGCGTTTCGAGCCGGAAGACGTCGCCCTGCTTGAGCGGATAGTCCGCGTAGCGCGTCGGCAACTGCCGGGCGCCAGCGGTATCGGGATTGATCCAGATCGAGCCGGGCCGGGCCGGCGCGCCGCCGGCGCAGCCGTTCGGCGGGATGCGATGCTTCATCGAGCGGATCGAGAAGCGCGCGTCCGCGAGATTGCGGTACTCGCGCCTGATGCCGAGACCGCCGCGGAATTCTCCCGCGCCGCCGGAATCCGCGATCAGCTCGAACCGCTCGATCCGGGTGGGAAACTCGCTTTCGATGATCTCGACCGGCGCGATCTTGGCGTTGCTGTGGTTGTCCGTGATGCCCGACAGGCCGTCCCGGTATCTGCGGGCACCGGCGCCGCCGGCGATGATCTCGTATTGCACGTAGCCCTTGCCGGTATAGGTGCTGCGGCCGCCGAGGATGATCGAGCGGCTGCCGCTGCCGTCGGCGCGCACCTTGTCCGGGCACGATCGGCGATATCGCGCCGAAGATCGCGTCGATCAGCGCGTGAATGGTCGGATTGTAGGTGTTGACCGGCGCCGGGAAGCGCGGATTGAGCACGCTGCCCTCGGGCGCGTTCATGGTGAAGCCGCGCAGCAGGCCGCTGCTGACATAGGTGCGCGGGATCGATCAGCCAGATCAGCGCGTAGGCGCACGCGGCCTGTGCGAGCGGAGGGCGGATATTGGCCGGGCCCCTGGTCTGGGGCGCCGATCCGCTGAAGTCGAAATGCAGGCGGTCGCCGGTTTTTTCCACCGTCACGTGGATGCGCACCGGCTGTTCGAGCACGACGCCGTCGTCGTCGACGAAGCGCTCGGCTTCGAAGCGCCCGTCCGGCCATTCGGCGATGGCCGCCTTGAGCGTCGCCTCCGACACTGGCCAGCAGGCGCTCGAAACAGACGAGGATTTTCTGCCTGCCGAATTTTGCCACCAGCTCGGTCAGCCGCTGCTCGCCCAGCCGGTCGGCGCCGAGCTGTCCGCGGATGTCGCCCAGCACCAGTTCGGGCGTGCGGCTGTTGGCGCCGATCAGGCGCTCGATGTCGCCGTTCGGCCGGTAGCGGCTGTGGTAGCGGATGGCGGGCAGGTGCAGTCCCTCGTTGAAAATCTCCTGCGCCTGGCCCGAGCAGCTTCCGGGCACCGGCCCGCCGATGTCGCTCTTGTGGGCGATGGAGCCGCAGAATCCGACCAGCGCATCGCCGACGAAGACCGGTGTGATGACCGCCATGTCGGGCGCGTGCGGGCTGCCGCCGTCATAGGGATGATTGATCAGGAAGGCGTCGCCCGCCGCGATGGTTTCGCCGAACGCCTTGAGGACCGCCGCGCAGCAGGCCGGAAACGCCCCGATGTGCAGCGGCAGCACGACGTGCTGCGCCACCACGTCGCCTGCGGCGTTCATCAGCGCGCAGGAGGCGTCCTGGGACTCGCGCACGATGGTGGAAAAGCCGGTGCGGAACAGCGAGTTCTGCATCTCCTGCACGATGCCCGAGAGGCTCGCCTTCACCACTTCGAGGTCGATGGCGTCGATCTGCATCATCGCTGCTCCGTCACGATCAGGTTCTTCCATTCGTCCACGCGCGCGCTCTGGCCGGGACAGATCACGGTCGTGCAATCGAACTGCTCGAGGATCGCCGGGCCGGTCAGGCTGAGGCCGACGCCGAGCCGTTCGCGCTGATAGACCGGGCAGGGGACCTCGCGGCCGTCGAAGCGCACGCGGCGCGTCTCCCGCCGCGCGTCGTCGAGCGTCGTTCCCGCACGCCCGAACTTCTGCATGGTCACCGCCGGCACCAGCCCGATGCCGCGCACGCGATAGGACACGATCTCGACCGGCTCCTCGGGCGCGGTATGGCCGAACGTCTCTTGGTGCTGACGGTCGAACGCGAGGCGCATGGCCGCGAGATCGACCGGCGCGTCTGCCGGGCAGGGAATGGACATCTCGTAGCCCTGGCCGGCATAGCGCAGGTCGAGGAAGCGCTCGATGCGCACGGCATCGCGCGCGAATCCGTCGCCGAGCAGCTCCGCGCTCGCCTGCGCGCCGAGCCGCTCGAACATCTCGGCCACGTCCTGGGGCGCCGTCGTTGCGAGCGGCGACAGTCGCGATCGGACGTAGTCGTGCTTGACGTCCGACAGTACGAGGCCGAGCGCGGAGAACACGCCGGGATAGAGCGGCACGATGACGCCGGCCATGCCGAGCGCGCGGGCGATGCGCCCGGCATGAACCGGGCCGGCGCCGCCGAACGCGAGCAGCATGAAGTCGCGCAGATCGTGCCCGCGCATGGTGGAGATCGCCTTGATCGCCTCCTCCATCTTGACGTCGATGATGCGCACGATCCCTTCCGCCGCTTCGGCGACGCCCAGCGACAGCGGGCGCGCGACGTGCCGCTCGATCGCCGCTCTGCGCCTTGCCCGCATCGAGCCGCATCTGCCCGCCGAGAAAATTGTCCTCGCCGAGATAGCCCAGCACCAGGTTGCAGTCGGTGATGGTCGGCAGTTCGCCGCCGCGCCCGTAGCAGGCCGGCCCGGGCACCGCGCCGGCGCTCTGCGGGCCGACTTGCAGCGTACCGAAACGATCGACCCGCGCGATCGTGCCGCCGCCCGCGCTCACGGTGTTGATGTCGAGCATCGGGACCGCGAGATCGCGCTCTTCGATCTTGCCCCGGTTCGCGAGCGTCGGCTCGCCGTCCTTGATCAGCGCGACGTCGCACGAGGTGCCGCCCATGTCGAAGGTGATCACGTTCCCGCAGCCGATCATGCGGCAGGCATGAACGCCGGCGGTGACGCCGCCGGCCGGCCCCGACAGCACGGTGGTGACGGCGCGGCGCGCCGCCGCGGCGAACGTCGCCATGCCGCCGTTCGACTGCATCACGTATTTCTGCCGGGTCGCGATGCCCACGCCGGAAAGCCGGTGGCCGAGCTGCGCGATGTAGCGCGCAAGGATCGGCTGCAGGTAGGCGTTGATGACCGTCGTGCTCAGCCGATAGTACTCGCGTATCTGCGGCAGCACCTCGGACGAGAGCGAGATGCTGCAGCCGGGCAGCTCGTCGCGAATGATCTCGCCGACGCGCGCCTCGTGCTCGGCGTGGAGAAACGAGAACAGCAGGCACACGGCGATCGACTCGATGCCTTGCGGCGCAAGCGTCGCGCAGCGTCTCCCGCAGCGCGGCCTCGTCGAGCGGGCGCAGCACCGTCCCGCGGAAATCCACGCGTTCCTTGACT
The DNA here is from genome assembly GCA_963755305.1 of uncultured Alphaproteobacteria bacterium. Lineage (GTDB taxonomy): Bacteria > Pseudomonadota > Alphaproteobacteria > Rhizobiales > Xanthobacteraceae > VAZQ01. Next base: position 508,072 of record CAVWJL010000006.1, read on the forward strand.
TCGCCGGTCAGGCTCGGCGGAACCAGCGGCGCCGGCTTGTCGTAGATCACGTCGAAGATCGCGGGGCCGTAGGGTCGCGCCTGCTCGCCCACCGGGTAGATGCCGCGAAAGCCCTCGGTGACCAGGAGGCCGGTGCGCGGCGCCCTTGCCCTCCAGCAGCGCGTTGGTTCCGACCGTGGTGCCGTGACAGAAGAAGCCGATGTCGGCGGCCTGCACGCCGCGCGCCAGCAGCAGTTCGATGCCGGCGAGGATCGCGCGCGACGGATCGTCGGGCGTGGAGGGCACCTTGCCGATCGAGATCTCGCCGGTCTCTTCGTTGAGGTAGACGAAATCGGAAAACGTCCCTCCGGTATCGACCGTGACGCGGTAGCGGGCCATTCGCTTATTCTTCCGTGTGAGATCGCGCCGTTCGGTCGAACTCGCGTGCTCCTATAAGGGCATGGCAAAATGCCTTGCGTCAAAGGACAATCGCCGGGCGCGGCCGCTGCGGGCGGCACCGCACCGGAGGGGGCATGGACAGCGCCGATTTCGATGCGCTGGAGGCGCAGGCGCGCGGGAAGCTTTCGCCCGCCGCCTATGCCTTCGCGGCGGCCGGCGCCGACGACGAGGTCACGCTCGCCGACAATATCGCGGCGTGGCGGCGGCTGCGGCTGCGCCCGCGCGTGCTCAACGACATCACGGCGATCGACACCAGCGTGAGCGTGCTCGGCGCGCGGCTCGCCGACGCCGATCATGGTGGCGCCGTTCGGACGCCACATGCTGTTCCATCCCGAAGGCGAGCGCGCCACCGCGCGCGGCGCCGCCGCGGCCGGCGCGGTCTTCGTGCTGCCGACCACCGCGACGGTGAGCATGGAGGACGTCGCGCGCGAAGGCGGCGGCGCGCCGCGCTGGTTCCAGCTCTATCTGCCGCCCGACCGCACGCTGGCCGAGAGCCTGATCGACCGCGCCGCTGCCGCGGGCTATCGGCGCCATCGTGCTCACGGTCGACCAGCCGGTCTACGGCTCGAGCCCGCGCGCGGCGCGCGCGCCGCTGGCGCCCTCGCCCGACATCCGCAACGCCAATCTGCCGGGCGCGCCGATTGCGCAGAACGCCTACAAGTCCGGCTACACCGGCACCGTCACGTGGCCCGCCACCTGGCGCGATCTCGAATGGCTGGTCCGCCGCTCGGCGGTCCCGGTGCTGGTGAAGGGCGTGCTGCGCGGCGACGACGCGCGTGCGCTGCGTCGAGGCCGGCGCCCGGGCGGTGATCGTCTCGAACCACGGCGGCCGCCATCTCGACGCGCACGGTCGCGTCCGCCGACGCGCTGCGCGAGATCGCGGCGGCGGTCGCCGGCAAGGCCGAGGTCTATGTCGACGGCGGCATCCGCCGCGGCACCGACATCGTCAAGGCGCTGGCGCTCGGCGCGCGCGCGGTGCTGGTGGCGCGCCCGGTGGTCTGGGGCTTGGCGCTCGACGGAGCGGACGGCGTGCGCGTGGTGCTCGATCACCTGCGCGACGAGCTCGCGCGCAGCATGGCGCTGTGCGGCGTCGCCCGGCTCGAGGAGATCACGGCCGACCTTGTGGCCGAAGAAGTGATGTGTCCACACGATAGCGCGGTCGATCCGGTCGATCGCGGACGACGGGAAACCGAGATGGCCGCAACGCCGGCAATGACGCGACCGAAAAGAACCGCAAAGACCCGGACGTCCCGCGCATCATGGCGCCGGACCTGAAGGCCTTCGCCAAGCGCGCGCTGGAGGCGGCCGGGCTTCCCGCCGCCGATGCCGACATCGTCGCCGGCCTCATGGTCGAGGCCGATCTGCGCGGCTCCGACACCCATGGCGTCATCCGCCTGCGCGGTCAACGTCAAGCGACTGAAGGCGGGCGGCAACAATCCGCGCCCGAACATCCGCATCGTGCAGGAGAAGCCGGCGACCGCGCTGGTCGACGGCGACAACGGCATGGGCCACCTGGTGATGCGGTTCGCCACCATGACCGCGATCGAGAAGGCGAAGACGAACGGCGTCGCCTGGGTCGGCGCGCGCATGAGCAATCACGCCGGCCCGGCGGCGCTCTACGCCATGATGCCGCTCGCCCACGACATGATCGGGCTCTATCTCGCGGTCGGCAGCAACAACCACCTGCCGCCCTGGGGCTCGGTGGAGAACCTGCTCGGCACCAATCCGATCGCGATCGCGGTTCCGGCCGGCGAGGAGCCGCCGATCGTGCTCGACATGGCGCCCACGGTCGCGGCGTTCGGCAAGGTGCGGCTCAAGGCGCAGCGCGGCGAGCAGATGCCGCTCGGCTGGATGATCACGCGCGACGGCAAGCCGCTGACCGATCCCAAGCGCATGGACGAGGGGCTTCTTGTGCCCATTGGCGAGTACAAAGGCTATGGCCTGAGCCTGATCGTCGGGCTGCTCGCCGGCGTGCTCAACCGCGCGGCGTTCGGGCAGCGAGGTGTTCGATTTCGTCAAGGTGCCGGACAAGGCGACCAATACCGGCCACGCCATCGTGGCGGTGTCGGTCGAGGCCTTCATGCCGGTCGCGCAGTTCAAGCGCGCCATCGACGAGGCGATCCGCGCGATGCGCGGCGCCGAGCGGCTGCCGGGCGTGGACCGCATCTGGCTGCCGGGCGAGCAGAGCCATCTCAAGCATATCGACCGCAGCAAGAACGGCATCCCCGTGCCCAAGCCGCTGCGCGACGCGCTCGACGCGATCGCGCGCGACCTCGGCATCGCGCCGCTGGGGTGATGGGTCGTGTCTCGGTTTGGTTGTGGCGGCGATGACCGAGTTATACCAGCGGCGTTTGAAGTTGATCCTTGGGTCCGTCATCCTGAGGCGCGAGGCGACGAAGTCGCCGAGCCTCGAAGGATGACGGCCACGGTATCGGCAATGTCACCCTCGAGGCTCGGCCGCTTCGCGGCCTCGCACCTCAGGGTGACGGCGCGCGAAAGTCGGGCTCAATACCGCTGGATGAGTTTACTGGATGCCTGCTTTCGCAGGCATGACAGCAGGAGCGGGACCCACGATGACGCCTCAAGCAAAGTCTGTCGGCATGATCGGTCTGGGACTCCTGGGCGAGGCGCTGGCGCGCCGCCTGCTCGGCGCCGGTTTCGACGTCGCCGGTTTCGATATCGATCCGGCCAAGAACGCCAGGCTTGCGGTGCTTGGCGGCCACGCGTCGCCGTCCATCGCCGATCTTGCAAGGCGCGGCCATCCGATCATGCTGGCGGTGTTCAGCACCGACCAGGTCGAGCAAATCGTCGAGCGGGAGCTGCTGCCGGTGCTGGGCGACGGCTCGGGCCGGATCGTGATGTGCGCCAGCACCTGCGATCCGGACCGCATCGCGGCGCTGGACGAGCGCGTCGCAAAACGCGGCCTGCGGTTCCTGGAGACGCCGGTGTCCGGGATCGAGCGGTCAGGTCGCCCGCGGCGAAGGCGTCGGCCTGATCGGCGGCGATGCGCAGACCGTGGCCGAGGCCGAGCCGATGCTGCGCGCGATGTTCCCAACCTGGTTCCACATCGGCAAGGCCGGCGATGGCGGGCGCGCCAAGCTCGCGATCAATCTCATCCTCGGGCTCAACCGGCTGGCGCTGGCGGAAGGGCTCACCTTCGCCGCGCGGCTCGGGCTCGATCCCGCGGCCTTTCTCAAGGTCGCGCGCACCTCGGCGGCCTATTCGCAGGTCATGGACGTCAAGGGCGCCAAGATGATCGGCGGCGACTTCGCGCCGGAAGGGCGCATCGCCCAGCACCTCAAGGACGTCCACCTCATCCTCGAACAGGCCGGGCGCGCGCGCCAGCTGCTTGCCGGCGCTCGCGGTTCATGCCGACGTGCTGGAGGCCTGCGTGCGCCAGGGCGAGGGCGACCTCGACAATTGCGCCATCATCCAGGAGATTGGGCGGCGCCGAGGCTGAGACGGCGAATTCCGGGGCAATTGATCATGATCAACTCGCATCATCACTTCTGGTGGATTGGCAAGCACGACTACCATTGGCCGCCGCAGGCCGGCGACCGGCTGGCGCGCGATTTCACGCCGGACGATCTGCGTCCCGAGCTTGCGCGCTGCGGCATCGAGGGCACCGTGCTCATCCAGGTCCTGCACGAAGTCGGCGGCGAGACCGAGGAATATCTCGACATCTGCAACAGCGTGGAGTTCGTGCGCGGCGTCGTCGGCTGGCTGCCGCTCACCGATCCCGACGCCACCGTGCGCGCCATCGAACGGCTGCGCGGCCGCGGCAAGCTCGTCGGCGTGCGCCACCTCATCAGCAACGAGCCCGATCCGCGCTGGCTGCTGCAGGACGGCGTGATCGAATCGCTCAAGCTCTGTGCTGCCGCGGGGATCGTGTTCGACGCCATCCCGGTCAACGCCGCGCAGTTCGAGTCGGTGCTTGAAATCGCGCGGCGGCTGCCCGACTTGAAAATAGTGATCAATCATCTCGGCCGGCCGCCGATCCCGGAGCAGGGCTGGGAGCCCTGGGCGACGCAGGTGGCGCGCGCGGCAGAGCATCGCAACGTCGCGATGAAGCTCTCGATCGGCCTCGACATCGTCATGCGCTGGGGCTGGTCGACCGACGCCATCCGGCGCTATTCCGATCATGCGCTCGACCTGTTCGGTCCGCACCGCGTGATGGCGGCGAGCAACTGGCCGGTGATCCTGCTCGGCGCCTCGTTCGAGCAGTCATGGAAGGGCATTACCGATCTGGTCTCCGGCCTGCGCCCGGACGAACAGCGCGCCGTCCTCGGGAAGACCGCCGAGCAGGTGTACGGGCTCTGATGGGTCCACTCGCCGGACTGAAGGTGGTCGAGTTCGCCGGCATCGGCCCGGGTCCGATGTGCTGCATGCTGCTGGCCGATCTCGGCGCGACGGTGCTGTGCATCGACCGGCCGGAGCCGAGCGGGCTCGGCATTCCCCGGCCTCCGCAGTTCGATCTGATGTTTCGCGGCCGCAAGCGCATCGCGCTCGATCTGAAAACCGCAAAGGGGATCGAGCGCAGTCTCCTTCTGGTCGAACGGGCGGATGCGCTGGTCGAAGGGTTTCGTCCGGGTGTGATGGAGCGCCTCAGTCTCGGCCCGGATGTCTGCCTCGCGCGCAATCCGCGCCTCGTCTACGGCCGCATGACCGGCTGGGGGCAGGACGGCCCGCTCGCCCGGACGGCCGGCCACGACCTCAATTACATCGCGGTCGGTGGCGCGCTCGCCGCGTTCGGGCGGCGCGGCCAGTTGCCCACGCCTCCGGTCAACCTGGTCGGCGACTTCGGCGGCGCGCTCTATCTCGCGCTCGGGATCGTGTCCGCCATTCTGGAGGCGCGGCAGAGCGGCAAGGGGCAGGTCGTCGATGCGGCGATCGTGGAGGCCACGGCGCACCTGATGACCAGCATGTACGGCCTGCTGGCCGCCGGCATGTGGCGCCTGGAGCGCGGCGCGAACCTGCTCGACACCGGGGCATTCTTTTACGACTGCTTCGAGTGCTCGGACGGCAAGCTGATTTCGGTCGCGGCGATCGAGCCGAAATTCTTTCGCCAATTGCTCGCGATCCTGGAGCTCGACCCGGCGAGCTTCCCGGCGCAGACCGAGACCGAACGGGAGGCCGAGGCGCGGGACATGCTCGCGGCCCGCTTCCGCACCCGGACGCGGGACGAGTGGTGCCGGGCATTCGACGGCAGCGATGCCTGCGTCGCGCCCGTGCTCACCATGGCGGAAGCGCCGCAGCATCCGCACATGCAGGCACGCGCGGCCTTCGTCGACATTGCGGGCATTGTGCAGCCGGCGCCGGTGCCGCGGTTTTCCCGCACGGTACCCGATACGCCGGCCCCGCCGCCGATTGCGAATGACAGCCCCGACGTGGCCCTCGCCGGCTGGCTGAGCGCGGAGGAAATCGCCGCCTGGACGTGACCGGCTTCGCCGTCGTCTGCGTTCAGCGCGTGTCGCAGACCGCGCGCGGCGCCGGTTGCCATTCCGTGCCGGGAGCGGCGCTGGCCGGAAAGATCAGCGACTTGATCACGACCGGCACGGCGCCCGACGCCGGCAGCATCGCGCCGATGTCGATGTAGTCGAACTCCTTGAGCTCGAGCCCGTCGACCGAGACGATCGGGTTCGCCAGCCGCAATTCCTCGCGCAGGTGGATGCCGAGCAGGCCGCCGACGTCGCCGTCGCCCGCGAGCACCAGCGGATGGCCGCGCGCCAGCACGGTCGCGAGACCGCCGGCGACGCCGCGGCAGAACGCGTCGAGCCGCGCGAACGTCGCCGAGCCGCGCCAGGGGACGAAGACCGCCACCGGCGTGTCGCCGCTGTCGAGGTCGAGCCGCCGCAGCGTCGCCTTGACGGACGCGGTGACCGCCTCCGCGTCGATCGCTTCGGCGTCGAGCGCGAAGGCGGGCGCGATCACCGGCACGTTGCGCAGCGGCAGTGCGTCGAGCGGCGACGACGTAGATCGTCGAGCCGCTCACCTGCGTGGTGTATTGCGACGCGCCGATGACGGTCGCGCGGATGCCTTCGTTCGAGCGGTTCGAGCGTCGGGCCCCAGCCCTCCACGCGTGCCAGAATCTCGCGCGCAAGGAGCGCGCCGAGATCGCCGAACGCGGTCGCCTCGCGGCCGTAGATGTATTCGGCGACGCCGCCGGAAAACGTGACCTGGCCGATCGGCAGGCGGCAGGCGAGCGGATCGAGCCGCAGCAGGCCTGCGCCGCCGGCTCTGGGCGCGCGCGCCGCACATCGCCTCGAACAGGCGCTCCGCCATGCGCGCGCGCAAGCGCCCGCGCCGCGTCGGGTTCCAGCCGTGCGCCCAGGTCCAGCGTGACGCCGGTCTCGGCGGCGAAGCGCCGCGCGGCCTCCTCGATGCGCACGATGCGGCCGTCCGGCATCGAGACAGACCAGGCGGGCGCCGACATCGAGCGCCGTGAGATCGCACCACCCGGCCGTCGACGCAGACCGCGATCTTCGAGGTGCCGCCGCCGACATCGACGTTCATGACCGTCGCCTTGTCGCGGATCGAGCGCGCGGCCGCGCCCGAGCCGTGCGCCGCCATCACGGTCTCCAGATTGTCGCCGGCGGAGACCGCGACCATTTTCCCGGCCTGGCGCGCGAACAGCTCGCCGATCGCGCGCGCGTTGCGGCGCCGCACCGCAACGCCGGTAAGGATCAGCGCGCCGGTGTCGATCTCGTCGGGATCGACCCCGGCGTTCTCGTACTGGCGCGCGATGAAGGCGCCGAGCGCGCCGGCGTCGATCTCTTCCCCGGCGGAGTAGGGGGTGAGCAGGATGTCGGACTGGTAGAACGCCTCGCGCGTGCTGACGACGTAGCGGCTGTCGAGCCGCTCGAGCACGATGCGCGAGAACACCAGGTGCGAGGTCGATGAACCGATGTCGACGCCGACGCTGAGCACGACGATCTCGTCTTCGTCGACCAGGGAACGCCCGGTCGATGGAAAAGAAGATGCGCCCGCCTTCTCCGTCATCGGTCAACGGCTCGATTACTCCGTGAACGGATCGTGACTCGTCCGGTCTGCCGCGTCGTCCCCGCGAGAGCGGGGACGCCATAACCACAGGCCTCTGGAATACCGGGTGCCCGCTTTCGCGGGGACGACGCACGATGGTCAACTCGTCAATGATGCGAGTGGTCAGTTCACGCGCCCGCGAATTTCGGGACGATGGCGCCCTTCTTGTAGAACTCGGGCTCCATCCGGTTGGCGACGGCTTCCGCCGCGAGCTTGGCCTCGTATTCGGCCTTGATGTACGGGTCTTCCATCCAGTAGGGAATCGCGCTGCCGCCCTCGGTGATATCCATGGCGGTGTAGTCGGTGTGCTTCTCGCCGGGCGGGCCGGGCTCGCGGCCGGGATTGTGCGGCCCGAACCAGGCGGTGAGCCGCAGCGGGTCCTTCGACGCGCCGAAGTGCTGGTGGTACCAGCGCGCGCCGCCCGGCGCCGCCGACACCATGCCGACCGGCTCGTAGTCGACGCGCTTGACCTTGTCGGCGATGGCCGTCCTTCCACGGATTCACGCCGTATCGCTCGGGCCAGGTGTAGGTGTAGCCCTTGCCCTTGAGGCAGATCAGCACCGCCGCCGAGGTGTGGGCGTGCGCCTTGGAATAGCGGCCGTTCTCGTGCTGGCCGATCCAGAGATAGAAGGTGTTGCCGGTCATGAACGGCTCGACCCGGCGCCAGCCGGGCGAGCGGCGGTTGTCGAGCGGCAGGTCGCAGTTGACGATGTCGGGGATGAAGTTGGTGCGGCGCATGGCGAGCCCGCGCACCGGGTCGGGCTCGATGTCGTCCTTGTACTTGTAGAAATCGTCGGCGCCCGAGAAGCGGTCGCGGAATTCGTAGGGGCAGTTGTAGAGCGCGTCGACGTTGTTGATCAGGTTCAGCAGATTTGGCGCCGTCGTGCCGGCCAGCAGCAGGGCCGGCGCCGAACTCGCATTCACGATGCGGTGCCAGGCATTCACCGGGATCGAGAACAGCGAACCTTGCTGCCACTCGAACACGTGACGCTTGGAATCGTTGTCGAGCCACACTTCGGTCGTGCCGCGGCCTTCGACCACGTAGTAGATTTCCTCGTAGAGGTGCTTCTCCGCATTGAGCGCGCCCGCGCCCGGCACCTCGATCACGTAGCAGCCCCATTTACCCTCGGTGCCGTGCAGCTGGATGTAGCTGCCTTTGCCGCCCAGCCGCTTCCAGGGCGTCATCGGCAGGTTCTGGACCTTGCTCACGCCGATGTCGCGGAAGATCGGAATGCCCTCCGACTCCATGAACAGGTCGTAGGGGGTCTTGGGCCGGCCGAACTCGCCGAAGCCGGCGCGATTGCTGCCGGTCGGCTCGTGCCAGTGCGTCCTGCCGGTCAATTCATGCATGTGGGCCGCCTCGCTGACCGAGATTGCAGCGGTTCGATTGCTTTACTGCCATGCCCCGGCCGTTGGCAAGGCAAGGCCGCCACCGGGCAGGGCGAAACGCCACGGCGGGGAGGGCTTTTGGCGAAGCAAACGATCTACTAAGATCGCATCAACCGCAACAAAGTTTCGGAGGATAGGCGACATGAAGAGAGTTTTGTTTGTGACGACCGCGCTGCTTGCGCTTGCCGCGGCGCCCGCCGGGGCCCAGCAGAAGACCATCAAGATCGGCTTCATCAGCACCTTCACCGGTCCGGTGGCGGCGATCGGCAACGATATGCGCAATTCGTTCGAGCTCGGCCTCGATCATCACGGCCGCAAGCTCGGCGGGCTGCCGGTCGAGGTGATCTACGAGGACGACGGCTTCAAGCCCGAGGTCGGCGTGCAGAAGACCCAGAAGCTGATCGAGTCGGACAAGGTCGATTTCATCGTCGGCATCATCTGGTCGAACGTGCTGCTCGCCTCGCTCAAGCCGATTATCGATTCCAAGACCTTCACGATCGTCACCAATGCCGGCGCGTCGCAGCTCGCGGGCGAGATGTGCTCGCCCTACGTGTTCTCGACCTCGTGGAACAACGACCAGACCCCGCAGGCCGTCGGCCTCTACATGAACCAGAAGAACGTCAAGACGCGCGTTTCTGATCGGTCCGAACTACGCCGCCGGCAAGGACATGCTCGAGGGCGTGGCCGCGACCTTCAAGGGCAAGATCGTCGGCCGCGAGCTGACCCGCTGGCCCGACCAGCTCGACTTCTCCGCCGAGCTGTCGAAGGCCCGCGCCGCCAAGCCCGACGCGATCTTCGCGTTCTATCCCGGCGGCGCCGGCATCCAGTTCATCACGCAGTACGCGCAGTCCGGCCTCAAGGGCCAGATTCCGCTCTATACCGCGTTCACCATCGATGAACTGTCGCTGCCGCGCCTGAAAGACCTCGCCGTCGGCATTCCCGGCGCACAGCAATGGGTGAACGACCTGCCGAACCCGACCAACAAGAAATACGTCGCCGACTACATAGGCGAAGTACAAGATCAGGCCCGTCGTTCTACGGCTCGCAGACCTACGACGCCGTGCCGCTGCTCGACAGCGTGGTCAAGGCCGTCAAGGGCGACCTGAGCAAGAAGGACGAGATGCGCCGTGCGGCGGAGAAGGCCGATTTCAAGTCGGTGCGCGGCAACTTCAAGTTCGGCCCCAATCACATCCCGATCCAGAACTTTTACCTGCAGGAGGCGGTCAAACAGGGCGACGACTACGTGCTCAAGACCGTCGCCACCATCGTCGAGAACGACCAGGACAAGCACTGGCAGAAGTGCAAGATGCCGAAATAACCGGCCAGCCGGGCTCTCCAACAGACGGCAGGGGCGCGCGCGCTTCTGCCGTCTTGTTTTTTGAGGCTTGCTGGGGCCTCATGCTTCGAGATGCCGCGCTACGCGGCTCCTCAGCATGAGGTGGCAAGAACTCAGGCCCTCATGCTGAGGAGCCCGCCGCAGGCGGGCGTCTCGAAGGATGAGCCGGAATCTCGGGGGTCTTGGCGCGGGGCCATGCTGTATCTCATCGAGCAGTGCCTCAACGGCATCCAACTGGGCATGCTGCTGTTCCTCCTGGCGGCGGGCCTGACGCTGATCTTCGGGATCATGGATCTGGTCAATCTGGCGCACGGCTCGCTCTACATGCTGGGCGCCTATTTTGCCGCTACCCTCGCGGCGTTGACCGGGAGCTTCATCGCCGGCGCGTTTCTGGCGCTCGTTGCCACGCTGTTGGTCGGCATGGCGGTGGAAGTGATCGCCATGCGGCGGCTTTACGGGCGCGACCATCTCGACCATGTGCTCGGCACTTTCGGGCTCATCCTTTTCTTCAACGAGTTGGTGCGGCTGATCTGGGGACCGGAGGGCCGGACGCTGTCGCTGCCCAGCCAGATGCTGACGGCCGTACAAGTGCTACCGGGCATTTATTACCCGGTCGTATCGCCTGGTTATCATCGTGGCCACCTTGATCGTTGCGCTGCTGCTCTACATCTTGGTCATGCGCACGCGCATCGGCATGCTGATCCGCGCCGGCGCTTCCAACCGCGAGATGGTCGGCGCGCTCGGCGTCAATATCAAGCTGCTCTTCACGCTGGTATTCGGCCTCGGCGCGGCGCTCGCCGGCTTCGCCGGCATGATCGCAGGCGCCGATCTCCTATCGTGCAGATCGGCATGGGCGAGAACATCCTGATCCTCGCCTTCGTCGTCATCATCATCGGCGGCATCGGCTCGATCCGCGGCGCCTTCGTCGCGTCGATCATCGTCGGCCTGATCGACACGATCGGACGGGCATTCCTGCCGGATCTGTTTCGCGAGTTCCTGAGCTACAGCGCCGGTTCGAGTCTCGGGACGTCGATCTCGTCGATGCTGATCTACGTGCTGATGGCGGCCATCCTGGTATTCCGGCCGGAAGGCTTGTTTCCGGCGAACAAATGACCCACTGGCTCACCCTGCGCAATGCAGTGATCGTCGCCCTCATGATGATGCTGGCGCTCGTGCCAGTCTACTGCAGCGTTGAGCGGAAACTCGTTTCTGATGTCGTTTTTTACCCGTGTCGTTATCCTGGCGATGGCGGCGGTGAGCCTCAACCTGATCATGGGATTCGGCGGCATGGTGAGCTTCGGGCACGCCGCCTATCTCGGCATCGGCGGCTATGCGATGGGCATCCTCGCCAAGGAAGGGATCAACTCCGGTTTCGTGCAATGGCCGCTGGCGCTCGCGGTCTCGGCGCTGTTTGCGCTGGCAGTCGGTGCTCTGTCGCTGCGCACCCGCGGCGTCTACTTCATCATGATCACGCTCGCCTTCGCCCAGATGGTCTACTACGTCGCGATCGGGCTCGACCGCTACGGCGGCGACGATGGCATGACGATCTACAAGCGCAGCCAGTTCGGCGATCTCATCAGCCTGTCCAACAAGACGCTGTTCTACTATCTGTGCCTCGCGTTGCTGATGGCGACGGTTTTCTGGTTTGGCGCCTCGTGAATTCACGCTTCGGCATGGTGATCCAGGGCGCGCGCTCGAACGACCGGCGCATGCGCGCGATCGGCTTTCCGACTTATCGCTACAAGCTGGTCTGCTTCGTGATCGCCGGCATGATCTGCGGCCTCGCTGGTGTGCTGCTGGCCAATCACACCGATTTCATCAGTCCGGCGATCATGCATTGGACGCGCTCGGGCGATCTCATCGTCATGGCCGTGCTCGGCGGTATGGGTTCGGTGTTCGGTCCGGTGATCGGCGCGGTGGCGCTCCTGGTGCTGGAGGAGGCGCTCTCCGCGCGTCACCGAGTATTGGCAGCTCATCATCGGCCCCATGTTCCTGCTGGTCGTGCTGTTCGCGCGCGGCGGCATTGACGGCATGCTCACGGGTACGCGCCATGGCTGACGCATTGCTGCGGATCGAGGGCTTGAGCAAACGCTTCGGCGGCGTGGTGGCGTCCGACGCCATCGAGCTCGACGTGCCGGCGGGCGAGCTCCACGCCGTCATCGGCCCGAACGGCGCCGGCAAGACCACGCTCATCGGACAGCTCGCGGGCGAGATTTCACCGGACAGCGGGCGCATCCGCTTCGACGGCCGCGACGTCACGTCGTTGCCCACGTATCGGCGCAGCCAGCTCGGGCTTGCGCGCTCGTTCCAGATCACCTCGCTGTTCCTCGACTTCACGGCGCTCGACAACGTCGCGTTCGCCGTGCAGGCGCACAGCGGCCACTCCTTCAATTTTTGGCGCGACGCGCGCAAGGAGGCTGTGTTGCGCGAACCGGCGCGTAAGGCGCTCGCGCGTGTCGGGCTGGGCGACCGCGGCGACCGGCTCGTCGGCAATCTGAGCCACGGCGAGCACCGCCAGCTCGAGATCGCCATGGCGCTGGCAACCTCGCCGCGCATGCTGCTGCTCGACGAGCCGATGGCCGGAATGGGCCCGGAGGAATCCACCCTGATGGTCGGGATGCTGCGCGAGCTCAAGCGCGACCTGACCATTCTGCTGATCGAGCACGACATGGATGCGGTGTTCGCGCTCGCCGACCGGATTACCGTGCTGGTCTATGGCCGCGTGATCGCCTCGGGCGCGCCGGAGGCGATCCGCGCCAACGAGGAGGTACGGCAGGCCTATCTCGGCGAGCAGGAGGCGGTGTCCGGCCATGGCTAACCTGCTCGACGTCGGAGGCATCGAAACCTGCTATGGGCTCAGCCAGGTGCTGTTCGGGATTTCGCTCAGCATCGCGCCGGGCGAGATGGTCACCCTCATGGGCCGCAACGGCATGGGCAAGACCACGACCGTGCGCTCGATCATGGGCCTCACGCCGGCCATGGCCGGATCGATCCGCTTCGACGGCACGCGAGATCCGCGACCTGCCCACCTACCAGATCGCCAAGCTCGGCATCGGGCTGGTGCCGGAGGGCCGGCAGGTCTTTCCAAATCTCACCGCGCGGGAAAATCTGGTCGCGACGGCCGCCAACCGGGCCGCCGCCGCCGATCCCTGGACGTTCGACAAGGTCTGCGCGCTGTTTCCCCGGCTTGCCGAGCGCACGGCCAGCATGGCGAACCAGCTTTCCGGCGGCGAGCAGCAGATGCTGGCGATCGGTCGCGCGCTCATGACCAATCCGCGGCTCCTGATCCTGGACGAGGCGACCGAGGGGCTCGCGCCCCTGATCCGTGCCGAAATCTGGCAATGCCTCAGCAAGCTCAAGGCCGCCGGCCAATCGATCCTGGTGATCGACAAGAACGTCGAGGCGCTGATTCGGATCGCCGACCGCCATTATCTGATCGAGCGCGGCCGGGTGGTGTGGAGCGGGGGGTCGCGCGAACTTGCCGCCGACCCCGCAATTCAGCACCGCTACCTGGGCGTCTGATAGGGCTCTCTTTACCACACTTGGCGCGCCACGGCCGCCGGAGCCGCCGTGCGCATGAAATCGTAACCAATTGGTAACCGGGCTGGTTTCCTATTCGTCAACTACGAATTGGGGACCTTCCATGGGCAAGCGCGAGACCATCGAGGACAAGGCCAAGCCGGCCGGCAGCAAGGATTCGGCGGACGGCAAGCCGATCGGCAGCGAAATGCGCGCCACGCCACCGGCCGCTGACGCCGCCGCAAGGGCGGTCGAAATGGCCACAATGGCGCTCGCGAACATCGAGCCGATGAAGGTCGAGACCCCGATGATGGCGTTGGCCAGCATCGAGGCGCCGAAGCTGGCACCCAGCCTCGATATCCCCAAGCTCGATCCGCCGAAGTTCGATCTTCCGCGGGAGGAAGAGATCAAGCCGCCCTACGAGGCCGCGCCCCATGCGCAAGCCGCGCCGGAACCGCCTGCCGCGGCTCCCGCCGACACGGGTGCCGGCGAGCAGCCGCGCGTGAGCCGGTTTACGTTGCTGGCGGCTTCGCTCGTGCTGTGCGCCGCGTTCGGCGCGATGATCGGAGCGCTGGTCGCGGCCGGGATCACGCGGCCGGTCCCCGTGGCATCGTACACGATGCCCGCCGAAGTCGGCCTCGCGGACATCAACTCCCTGAAGGAGCAGATCGTGCAGGCGCGGGTCGATCTTGCCAATCTGAAGGCCAGCATCGACAGCGGCAATCGCAACGCCAGTGCGCAATTCAGCCGGATCGGCGAGCGCGTCGAGCGCATGGAGCGCATTTCGACCGAGCCCGTGGCCAAGCTCGGCAAGGCGATCGAAGCCCTCGAGCGGCGCGCCGATGCCAAGCACGCGCGCGAGGCCACCGGCTCCATCACGCCGCCGCAACCGATCGCCGGGGCCGCCAAGGATGCCGCCCGGTCCGCGATCGTCGAAGGCTGGGTCCTGCGCGACGTGGAACGTGGAACCGCCCTGATCGAGGGCCGCATCGGGCTGGTCGAAGTCGATCAGGGCGACGTCGTGCCCGGAATCGGCCGCGTCGAGGCGATCCGCAAGCAGGACGGCCGCTGGGTGGTTGTCACCCCAAAAGGGCTCATCGTTCCGGCGCGGTGAAACGCAATACGGCCCACCAGGTTTGATCCCTGAGTGACAGGCGGCGTCCGGCGGACGCCGCCTCGCCGCGTGTATGGCGCGGCGGCGGCCGGGCCCGGTGGCGCCGGGCGCGAATCCATGGCACATTTTCGCTCGGGAAGAGGCCGGTCTTCCGCCCATGATCGCCTGCAGGTGCCGCAGAAGGAATGGCCGTATGTCTGGACGTCCTGCTCTCGCGTTGGTGATGGCGCTGGCCGCGTTCGCCGGGTTGCCGTCGGCCGAGCTTGCCGCGCTCGAGCTGATACAGGCGCCGGCGCCCAAGCCCGAGATGCGGGAGAACTGCCCGGGCCTCGTCGCCTCGCAACGGCCGCGTCTCATGCCGGCCGCGCTGCGGCTCGCGCGCAATGCCGGACGAGGTCCGCATCACCTATGCGGGCCACTCGACCTTCCTGATCGAGAGCCCGCAGCTCGTGCGCATCGCGACCGATTACAACGACTATGTGCGCTCGCCGGTCCTGCCCGATATCGTCACCATGAACCACGCCCACACCACGCACTACACCGACCGGCCCGATCCGGCGATCAAGCACGTGCTGCGCGGCTGGGGTCCGAATCCCGAAACCCCGGCGCGCCACGACGTGCAGGTGAAGGACGTGCGCGTGCGCAACGTGCCGACCAACATCCGCAACTGGATGAGCGGCGGCACCGAGCGGCACGGCAACTCGATCTTCATCTTCGAGATGGCGAACATGTGCATCGCCCATCTCGGGCACCTGCACCACACGCTCAATCAGCAGCAGCTCAACGAGATCGGCCGCGTCGACGTGGTGTTCGTGCCGGTCGACGGCAACATGACGCTCGACATCGACGGCATGATCGAGGTGCTGAAGGCGCTCAAGGCGCCGCTGATGATCCCGATGCATTTCTTCAGCACCTACACGCTCCATCGCTTCCTCGACCGCGCGAAGCAGGATTGGGCGGTGGAGATGAGCGAGGTTCCCTCGCTCCTGGTGTCGAAGACGAGCTTGCCCGCGACACCGCAGGTGCGGGTGCTGCCGGGGCACTAGGCAATTGCGGCTGGGCGCGGTCAGGTGCCGCCGGCAAAACCGAGCCAAAGCAGGCCGAGCACCACGACGGCGACCGCCGTGCTGACGCACAGCACGACCAGCACCGGCCGGTCGAGAAAGCCCGCTCGCGCCTCGACTGCGGTTTCGACTTCATGTCCGCCTGCGTCTTTCATGGTTCTTCCCTCTATTGCCTTTGTTATCAACGCTTAGCGCGTGGCCGGGTTCCAGCCCTGCGCGCGGTGGCGACAGCGAGCCCGATCCGCTACAGTCGAGCAGTCCACGACCAAGAGCAGGAAACGCGCCATGTTGAGCGTCGAGCAGAACGACCTGATCACCCGGACCGGCCCCGGCACCGGCGCGGGGACGCTGATGCGCCGCTACTGGCAGCCCGCCGCGCTGGTCGACGAGCTTGCCGGCAACCGGCCGGTCAAGCCGGTGCGCCTGCTCGGCGAAGAGCCTGGTGCTGTTCCGCGACGACCAGGGCCGCTACGGCCTGATCGAGCGCGCGTGTCCGCATCGCGGCACCGATCTCGCCTACGGGCGGCTGGAGGACGGCGGCCTGCGCTGCGCGTTCCACGGCTGGCTGTTCGACGTCACCGGCCAATGCCTGGAGACGCCGGCCGAGCCGGAAGGCAGCCGCATGTGCGCCAACATCCGCCAGAAGGCCTATCCGGTGGTGGAGAAGAGCGGCATCCTGTTCGCCTATATGGGGCCGGGCGAGCCGCCGGCGTTCCCGCATTTCGACTGCTTCGTCGCGCCCGCGAGCCACACCTTCGCGTTCAAGGGCATGATCGACTGCAACTGGCTGCAGTCGCTGGAGGTCGGCATCGACCCGGCGCACACCTCGTTCCTGCACCGCTTCTTCCACGACGAGGACCCGAAGCGAGGGCTACGGCAAGCTGTTCCGCGACAACTCGATCGATTCCGACATGCCGATGACGCGGCTCGATGCGCGAGCATCCGGTGCCGCAGCATCGAGGTCGAGCCGACCGACTACGGCATGCGCATCGTCACGCTGCGCAAGATCAGCGACGCCAACACGCATGTGCGCGTCACCAACCTGATGTTCCCGCACGCGTTCATCATCCCGATGTCGAGCGAGATGACGATCACGCAGTGGCACGTGCCGATCGACGACACGCGGCACTACTGGTACGCGATCTTCACCAGCTTCGGCGCGCCCGTGAACAAGGACGAGATGCGCCGCCAGCGGCTCGAGCTCTACGAGTTGCCCGACTACATCCCGCGCAAGAACAAGAGCAACGACTACGGCTTCGATCCGCACGAGCAGCAGCACGAGACCTTCACCGGCATGGGCGCCGACATCAACGTGCACGACCAGTGGGCCTGCGAGTCGATGGGCGCGATCCAGGACCGCACGCGCGAGCATCTCGGCCAGTCGGATAAGGCGATCAGCGCCTACCGCCGCCTGCTGCGCGGCGCCATCGAGCAGGCCGGCAACGGCGGCAAGCCGCTGATGGTGCTCGATGCGGCGTCCGCCGCGCGCCTGACCGGCCCAGCCGCCATCGACGGCATCGGTCCGACCGCGGACTGGCAAGGCTACTGGCAGAAGACCGACGCAGCGCGGCGCAAGGCGTCAAGCTGGGCGAACGGCGGGTGAGGCTCCGCTTGCGCCTCACACATCGACGCTGGCGGTGAGCGCGTTCTCCTGGATGAAGTCGCGCCGTGGCTCGACCACATCGCCCATCAGCTTGGTGAAGATGTCGTCGGCCTCGTCGATCTCCTTGACGCCGACTTGCAGGAGCGAGCGCGCGTTGGTGTCGAGCGTGGTCTCCCACAGCTGGCTCGGGTTCATCTCGCCGAGGCCTTTGTAGCGCTGGAGCGATAGTCCCTTGCGCGCGGTCGCCGTCACCTGCTCGAACAGGCTCACCGGCCCGTGGATCGGTGTCTGCTCGTCCTTGCGGCGCAGCATGCCGGGCTTCGGGTAGACGGCTTGCAGCGTTGCCGCATGCTCGTCGAGCTTGCGCGCATCGGCCGAGCCGAGCAGCGCCTGGTCGATGATGGCGACCTCCTTGACGCCGCGCACCGTGCGCTCGAAGCTGAAGCCCTCGCCTTCGGTGAAAAGCCCCTGCCAGCCGCGCTCGGTCTCATCCGAGAGCGCATCGAGCCGGCGGGCGATGTATTGCGCGGCGGCGGTTGCCTTCTGCGGATCGCCGAAAATGTCGGGGGTGAGCACGCCGGCGATCGCCGCCTGCTCGACCACTTGCCGGTTGTAGCGGCTGTGCAGCCCGTTGAGGGTGGAACGGATGGTGCGCGCCTGTTCGACCAGGGCCTGCAGGTCGTCGCCGGCGCGTTCGTCTCCGGCCGCAAGGCGCAGCACCGTGTCCTCCAGGCCGGAGGCGATGAGATAGTCTTCGAGCGCCCGCTCGTCCTTGAGATACTGCTCGGACTTTCCGCGCGACACCTTGTAGAGCGGCGGCTGGGCGATGAAGAGGTGGCCGCGGTCGATGAGCTCGCGCATCTGCCGATAGAAGAAGGTCAGCAGCAGCGTGCGGATATGTGCGCCGTCCACATCCGCGTCCGTCATGATGATGATCTTGTGGTAGCGCAGCTTGTCGGCGGTGAATTCATCGCTGCCGATGCCGGTTCCGAGCGCGGTGATCAGCGTGCCGATCTGCTCGGAGGACAGCATCTTGTCGAAGCGCGCACGCTCCACGTTGAGGATCTTGCCGCGCAGCGGCAGCACCGCCTGGAACTCGCGGTTGCGTCCCTGCTTGGCGGAGCCGCCGGCCGAGTCGCCCTCGACGATGAACAGCTCGGACTTGGCGGGATCGCGTTCCTGGCAGTCGGCGAGCTTGCCCGGAAGCGAGGACACGTCGAGCGCGCCCTTGCGGCGGGTGAGTTCGCGCGCCTTGCGCGCGGCTTCGCGCGCGGCGGCCGCTTCCACCACCTTGCCGACGATGATTCGTGCCTCGGTCGGATGTTCCTCGAACCAATATTGCAGCGCCTCGTTGATCACGCTCTCGACCACCGGCCGCACTTCGGACGAAACCAGCTTGTCCTTGGTCTGGGAGGAGAATTTCGGGTCCGGCACCTTGCAGGACAGCACCGCGGTCAGGCCCTCGCGGCAATCGTCGCCGGTCAGCGTGATCCGCTCCTTCTGGGCAACGCCGCCCTTCTCGGCGTAGCCGGTGACTTGCCGGGTGAGGGCGCCGCGGAAGCCGGCGAGATGGGTGCCGCCGTCGCGCTGCGGGATGGTATTGGTGAAGCACAGCACGGTTTCGTGGTAGCCGTCGTTCCACCACAGCGCGCACTCCACCGTGAGGCCTTCACGGTCGGCCTTGATCATGATCGGCGCGGGGATGAGCGGGGTCTTGTTGCGATCGAGATACTTGACGAAGGCCTCGACGCCGCCCTCGTAGCGCAATTCCTCGCGCTTTTCGACCGCATGCCGGATGTCGGACAGAACGATCAGGATGCCCGAATTGAGGAAGGCGAGCTCGCGCAGCCTATGCTCCAGCGTGGCGAAGTCGAACTCCGTCATGGTGAAGGTCCGCGGGCTGGGCAGGAAGGTGACCTCGGTACCGCGCTTGCCTAGCGAGTCACCCACCACCGCGAGCGGCTGGAGCGCTTCGCCGTCGCGGAACTCCATCGCGTGTTCCTTGCCGTCGCGCCAGATCGTGAGCTTGAGCCAGGTCGACAGCGCGTTCACCACCGAGACGCCGACGCCGTGCAGGCCGCCCGACACCTTGTAGGAGTTCTGGTCGAACTTCCCGCCGGCATGGAGCTGGGTCATGATGACCTCAGCCGCCGAGACTCCTTCCTCGTGGATGGCGGTCGGGATGCCGCGGCCGTCGTCGCGCACCGTCACCGAACCGTCCGGATTGAGCGTGACCAAGACCTCCTTGGCGTAGCCGGCGAGGGCCTCGTCGATGGCGTTGTCGACCACCTCGTAGACCATGTGGTGGAGGCCGGAGCCGTCGTCGGTGTCGCCGATATACATGCCCGGCCGCTTGCGCACCGCGTCGAGGCCCTTGAGGACCTTGATCGATTCCGCACCGTATTCGGAATCGACGGGCGGCGATTGGCGGGCGGGTTCGGCCATGGAGGAGCCTTCGAATCAGAAGCGGAAATTGACGGATGAGTCGTGTTTGATTTGACACGAAAACCGGGTGGCGTACAGCCTAAAGTGCACCGTTTAAGTAGTTGTTTTTAATTGAATTTCAAGGGTTTTCGAAGGTCTGGGCCGGGCTCCGGGCCAGGCCTGCCGGAAGCCGATTTTGCGGCTCGCGCGCGCGGCCGTGATAGGCGGAACTGGTCGTCCGCCTGGTAGCCCGGAACGGGCCTTGCCCAGCCGCTCAGGATGGCTGCCCAGAGCTCGGCGCGGGCCGCATTCGACTCAATCGCATCGATCGCTTCGTGCAGGCGATCGATCGGTTCCTTCGTGGTGAGGCGGTTCCGCAATGTCGTCCCTATCCATTTGCCGTCCCGCCCGTACGGCTCACAATGTTAAGGCCCGGTAGCCAGAATCCGTTCCCACGCGATTTCCCTGCGTTTTGAATCCACTTCGTTGTGCTGGACATTCTCCGGTCCGACGACGAATCCTGCGGCAGGAGCGATTCGAGGAGAAATTCGCAAATGCCGCACAATTTCTGTCATCCGAATACGCCGCACAAGAAGCTGAAACTGCCAGAATGGTTCGTCTCGGATCTGATGATGGACCGCGCCCTCGACGCGATCGTGCGCCGGGCCAAGCATCTCGACCGCCGGCACGATATTCCCTATCTCGCCGGCTACAGCGAGGACGGCAAGATTATCTACATCGATCGTCACATGCCGAAGACCATGCGATACGACGGCCGCGACATCGACACCGATCGCTATCTCATCCTGCATGAAGAGGTGGAGAAGACGCTCATCGATCAGCTCAATCTCCATTACCTGCACGCGCATCAGATCGCCACGCGCGCCGAGCAGGCTGCGGTGCGCGCCGCCGGGCTGAGCTGGAGCGCCTACGACGATTTCATGCAGAAATACGTCAAGCTCATCGGCGACGAGCGCTTGAAGAAGGTACCGGACGATCTCGATCTCAAGCCGTACCGCGACGAGCACGACTACGATCTCGTCAAGCGCATGCTGGCATGCATTGCGCGCGGCAAGGGCCCGGCCGGCATCACGCGCGAGCATGTTCTGCGCGCGGTCGCGCGGTACATGCCCCACCTGAAGATCGGCGCGGCGAAGGAAACGAAAGCGCGGGCCAAGACCCGCTAGCCAGCCGCCTCGGCGTTGAAGCCCGGCGGCCCGTTGCGCTCCGCCGGGTGCCTCACACCGTTCGCAGGACGATGTTGCCCATCGCCGTGCCGGCCTCGACCGCCTCGTGCGCGGCGACAATGTCTGCGAGATCGAAGGTTTGCGCCACGTTGTGGATGAGCTCGTCGCGTTCCAGCATGCCCGTGATGTCGGCGGTGGCGCGCTCTCGCAACTCCCGCGGCATCAGGTAGACCAGAAAGAACTTCAGCGTGATGCTATTCTGCAGCAGGAATTGGAACGGGATCGCCGGTTCCGGCGCGCTGCCGCCGTAGATTGCCACCACGCCGTTGGGGGCGAGAACGCCGGGCAGGAGCCGGGCGTTGGCCGCGAGGTCCATCTCGATCACCGCGTCGACGCCGCGCTTGCCGGTGATGGCCTTGACGCGCTCGCCGACGTTCTCCCGCTTGTAGTCGATCGTGTGATCGGCACCGGCCGCGCGCGCCAGCCTGGCCTTTTCGGGCGAGCTGATGGTGGCGATGACGGTCGCCTTGCGCCCCTTGGCGAGCTGGATGGCGTAGTGGCCGACGGCGCCCGCGCCGGCCGCAACCAGGACGGTCGAGCCCTCGCGGGCGCCCGCGAGTTCGACCGCCTGATAGGCTGTATAGGCCGGGATGCCGAGGCACGCGCCCGCCTCCAGGCTGACCCTGGCGGGGAGCCGAACGGCTTGCCCGGACGGCAGCACAATCGATTGCGCCGCGGTGCCGGAAGCGCGCTGCCATTGACCGTTCCACACCCATACGCGCTCGCCCACGCGCGCCGGCGATACGCCTTCGCCCACGCGGTCGATCTCGCCCGCGCCGTCGCTGTGCGGGATCACGCGCGGAAAGGCGATCTTGCGCGTGAGCCCGGCGCGGCCCTTGACGTCGGAAGGGTTGACCCCGGAGGCGAGAAGCCGCACCCGCACTTCCCCGTGGCCGGGCTCCGGCGTCTCCACGTCGGCAACACGAAGCACGTCGCGGGCCGGTCCGTTGGTCTCGTAATAGGCTGCGCGCATCGGTTTGCTCTCCGGCTTCGATTCTGGTTTCCACGGTGACTGAGACTTACTCCGCCACGGCCTTCGCCCGGGCGATCACATCGGGCGGCGAGGCGTAGATTCGCTCGACCAGCTTCTGCACCTCCTCGCCGCCGACGTGCTGCACCTCGACGCCGAGCTTCTCCGCTTCGGCCAGGAATTGTGGATCCTTCAGGGTCTGCGCAAAGGCGTCGCGCAATGCCTTGACGCGATCGGCCGGCACGCCGGGCGGCGCGAAGAACGGACGGCCCATCTCCTGCGGCACGAACAGGAACTCGAACACCTTGCGATCGTCCGGCGTCCTGGCGAAGTCGATGATGGCCGGAATATGAGGAAGCTCCGGGTGCTTGTGCAGCGAGATCTGGAACAGAATGTTGATCTTCTTTTCCCTGAGCCAGTCGCCCTTGCGCAGCTTCAGGAACGTCCAGCCGATGCCGCAGAAGCCCTGCGTCTCGCCGCGCTCCATCGCCAGGAGCAGCTGCGTTGAGCCCTGATAGCCGAGCACGATCTTGAACTTGGTGCCGACGAGCTTGTTCGCCGCCTTGGGGAAGACCACTTCGGTCGCGTCCGCTCCCGATCCGCCGACGATCAGCTCGGTGGTCATGGCATCCTGCAGCGTCTTCACCGGCGCGGTGTGCCAGGCGATGCAGGTCGTGTACTCGACATTGGCGGTGCCGAGCCAATTGAACTGGCGGCCGTCGAACTTGGCGTTCTTGTTGCCGAGCAGCGGCTCGATCGCGGCGGTGCGGCCGGTAATGCCGAACACGGTGCCATCACGCGGCGCGGCGTTGGCGATCGTGTTGGCAAGGACCAGCCCTCCCGCGCCGGGCACATGCTGCACGATGAAGCTTGGCGCTCCTGGCAGGAAACGCCCCATATGGCGCGAGACCGCTTGGGCGTAGAGACTCGAGCTTCCACCCGGCGTGAAGCCGACCATGATCGAGATCTGCTTGCCTTTGTAGAAGTCGGCGACCGCGTCCTGCGCGTTCCCCTGACTGCAAGGCGCACTCAGGGCGAGAGCGATAACAACCAAGCTTCGCGGACCGCACGGCAGCATCATGATGTCCTCCCTGCACTTTTCGATCATATCTTTCCAATGATGGCCCGGTACCTGATCCCCGCGCGTGGGCGCTAATCGGGCGCCGGCTTATCCTGCCGCAGTCCCTTGATTACGGCCCGCCGTTTCTTCGACTGGATCCGCCGCTCGCGCGACCCGGCGGTCGGCCGCGTCGGACGGCGCGGCAACGGCACGACCGCCGCGCGCCGGATGAGGTCGATCAGACGTTCGAGCGCATCCTGCCGGTTGCGCTCCTGGGTGCGGTGGCGTTGCGCGGTGATGACGAGCACGCCTTCGCGCGTCAGGCGCCTGCCTGCCAGCGTTTCCAGACGCGCCCGCACCGCAGCGGGCAGCGACGGTGAGTGCCGCACGTCGAAGCGTAGCTGCACCGCGGTCGAAAGCTTGTTGACGTTCTGTCCGCCCGGCCCGGACGAGCGGATGAATTGTTCGTCGAGCTCGCGCTCATCGATGCTGATCGCGTTGGTGATGCGGATCATGCCGAGAGGTTACACGATCCAGCCCGCGCACGCATGACGGTACAGCCGGGTTGCGGTCAGGGCCCGCCTGTCAGGTATCGCTTCGCCAGCACCTTGCCCTGCTCGACCGCGGGCTGATCGAACGGATCGACGCTGAGCAGGCGGGCGGCGATGATCGTCTCCAGCATGAAATGCATGAGGAGTTCGCCGAGGCTCGCTTCCTCGAGCGCCGCGAGGTGGATCGTGCGCACCGGACAGCCGTTGCCGGCCAGCGTTTCGGTGGTCGCCCGGCTTTCGGCGGCGACGAGATCGCCGATCGTCTTGCCGGCAAAGCCCGGCTCTCCGGCGAGCGTGGCCAGATCGGCGGGCATGCGCGGTCCGCGCCCTTCGGTGGCGACCGTGACGACCGTGATGACCTTGTCGCGCGGTCCGTCGATGAAAAGCTGGAGCTGGCTGTGCTGGTCCACCGGACCGAGCGCGGCGAGCGGCGTCGTGCCCTTGCCGTTCTTGCCGAGGCTCTCGGCCCAGAGCTGGACGTACCAGCGCGAGAAACGTTCCAGCCGGTCGGCGTAGGTCAGCATGACCGAGATGCCCTTGCCGCGCGTCTGGGCCAGCGTGACCGCGAGCGCCGCGCCGACCGCCGCGGGAACCGCGGCCGGGTCCCTCCGGTCGAGCAACGGCGCCAGCGCGGTGGCGGCGCCCGCGCGAATGCGCACGATGTCCAGTCCGCGCATCGCGGCCGGCAGCAGCCCGACATTGGTGAGCGCCGAATAGCGTCCGCCGACGCCGGGATCGTGATCGAGCATTGCGACCTTGTGGGCGGCAAGCAGCGCGCGCAGCCCGTTCCGCTTGTTGGCGCGCGCGGGCTCCGTCAGCCCCAGGAACAGCGCGGCGGGATCCAATCCCGCCTGCTTCACGGCCGCCAGTGCGGCGACCGTCTGCATCAGGGTCTCGGCGGTGCCGCCCGACTTCGAGACCGCGACAAACCGCGTCGTGGCGAGCGGCAATTTGGCGAGCAGTGTTTCAAAAGTCGAAGGATCGAGGTTGTCGATGAAATGCAGGCGCGGCCGATCCGCCGGAAGGCCGATGCCGGAAATGCCATGGTCGGCTAGCTGGGCCAGGGTCTGCCCGCCCAGGCTCGACCCACCGGTGCCGAGAAACACGATGTCGGTCGCGCCGGCGACAAGCCGGGCGGCGGCCGCGTTGATCGCGGCAAGATCGTCGCGCCGATCCGGCAGCCGCAGCAGCGGCAGATCGCCGTCGGCATGGCGCGCGCGCAGCCAGTCAAGCGTCTCGGCGGTGCGCGCAAGCATATCCGCCAAAGCGGCGGATGCCACGCCCTCGGCACCGATCCGCTCGGCGCGCGCAAGCTCGATCGATTGAACGAAGGGCATCCGCTGCTCCGGGCCAATTGCGTGCGTGATTGCGCCAGCGCAACTCTCCGGTCAAGCCCGTCGCCGGTAGCGACGATCAGCCGCCCTCTTTCGAGCTCACCCCGCGTGGGCGCCCGACCACCGTGACCAGCATGCCGGTTTCGAACAGACGCTTGGCGACTCGCTTGACGTCGGCCAGCGTCACGGCGTCGATCAGGACCGAGCGGCGCTCGATATAGTCGATGCCGAGATTGTCGACCTGCATCTGTACGAGCTGGCTGGCGATCTTGCTGGAGGTATCGAGGCCGAGCGCGAAGGCGCCCTTGAGGTAGGTCTTGGCCTTGTCGAACTCTTCCTGGGTCGGCCCGTCGGCGGCCATTCGCCGGATTTCGCCCTCGATGATCTCCAGGGTCTGCCCGGTCGCGTCGGCACGGGTTGCGGTCCCGCCAAGCATCACGGAGGCATGGTTGTACCAGACCAGGCTCTCATGGATGCCGTAGGCCAGTCCGCGCTTCTCGCGCACCTCGCGATAGAGCCGCGACGAAAACGATCCCCCGCCGAGAATGTGGTTGACGATGTAGGCGGCCATGAAATCGGGATCGCGGCGCAGGATGCCGGGTCCGCCGAAGGTGATCACGGCCTGCGGTACGTCTAGCTCGGTGACGATGCGCCGGCCGATACCCTGCGGTGCAACGTTGGCGACCGGCGTCAGTTGTGCCTTGGCGGGCAATTCGCCGAAAGCGCGGTCGAGCAGCCGTCCGGCGGTGTCGGCGTCGATGTCGCCGACGATGGCGACCTTGAGGGTATCGCGCGCGAACATTCGCCGGGTGTACGCCTTGAGATCGTCTATTCCGATCGTCGGAACCGAATCGAGCGTGCCGCTGATCGACCGCCCGTAAGGATGGCCGGGGAACGCAGCCGCCCACCAATTGCGGCTGGCGATGTCGTTGGGACTCGTGGTTTCGCGCAGCAGCTTCGCCATGATCTGCGCGCGGATGCGCTCGACGTCGGCGGCCTCGAACCTCGGCGCCGTCAATGCCAGCCGCAGGTAGTCGAAGGCCTCGTCCCGGTTCTCCGTGAGGGTCCGCAGCGTGCCGCGGACATAGTCGCGGCCTGAGCGGAATGTCAGTTCGATCGCCTTGCGTTCGAGCCGGTCCTGGAAGGTCTTGGCATCCAGCGAGCCGGCACCCTCATCGAGCAGGCTGACCGCCAGGTTGGCGACGCCGGGCTTGTCTTCCGGGTCCTGATTGGAGCCGCCGAGAAAAGCGAAGTCGATAGAGATTTGCGGCACCGCCGAGTTGCGCACCAGCCAAGCCTCGATCCCGCCGGGGCTCCTTATTCGTTCGATCTGCATCGCCCGGGTTGGGATGGCAGCGAGCGACAGCATCGCGCCGGCGACCAGCGCGAGCAGGGCGCCCGATCCGATCCGGCGAAAACCGATGAGCACTGGCAAGTTCATGAGCGTTTCTCCTCGGGCCGGACTTCCTTGATCAGATAGCCGGTCACCGAACGGCGCTTGTCGAGCCACTTGCGCGCGGCGTCACGCACGGCATCCGCCGTCACCGCCCGGATGCGATCCGGCCAGGAGCGTACCTTCTCGATGGTCGAGCCGCTCGCCAGCGCTCCACCGTACCATTGCGCCAGCGTCCGCTGGTTGTCCTGCGCGTAGATGGCATCGGCGATCATGCGACTCTTTGCGCGATCGAGATCATCGCTGGATACGCCCTTGTCCTTCATCTCGGCCAGCACGCCATCGATCGCCGCCTCGACCTGCGGCAAGCTGTTCGGGGCCTTGGCAGTCCCGTAGACGCTGAAGCGGGTGGCGTCGAGCGCCGTGCTGCCGTAGCTCGCGCCGGCGCTCACGGCGACGCCCTTGTCGACCACCAGCGCCTGATATAGCCGGCTCGACGAGCCCCAGCCCAGCAGATGCGCCAGCACTTCGAGCGCTTCGCTTTCGCCTGGCTGTGCGGTGTTGATCGAGGGGACGAGGTAGTAGCGATAGATGCTGGGTTCGGTCACGCGCGGATCGGCGAGCGTCACCGTGCGGGGAGCTTCCGGAACCGGCTCCTGCGGGCGCACGCGCGGCGCGATCTCGGCCACGCGCGGGACCTTGCCGTAGGTCTCTTCGGCGAGCCTCTTCACCTCGTCGGCGGACACGTCGCCGGCGATGACGAGAATCGCGTTGTTCGGCGTATAGAACCGCCGGTAGAACGCCAGCGCGTCCTCTCGGTTGAGCTTTTCGATTTCGTGGCGCCAGCCGATGACCGGCCGGCCGTATGGATGATTGATGTAGAGCAGGGCGTCCATCTGTTGACCGAGTCGGGCGCCGGGATTGTTGGCCACCCGCATGTTCTGCTCCTCGAGCACGACGTCGAGTTCGGGCTTGACCACCTCGTCGGTGAGCACCAGCCCGGTCATGCGGTCGGCTTCGAACGCCATCATGTCCTTGAGCTGCTCGCGCGGTACCCGCTGGTAGTAGCCGGTGTAATCGGACGAGGTGAACGCGTTTTCCTGGCCGCCGATGGTGGCGACGATCTGCGAAAAGCCGGTCGGGTTCTTGGCCGTGCCCTTGAACATCAGGTGTTCAAGAAAATGCGCGAGGCCGGACTTGCCCGGCGTCTCATCGGCGGAGCCGACCTTGTACCAGACCATGTGGGTCACGATCGGCGCGCGCCGGTCCGGGATCACCACGACTTCGAGCCCATTTGGCAGGACGAAATCGGTCACCGGTGAAGGGGTGCTCGTCTGGGCAGCGGCGAGGCCCACGCATGCTGCCGTGGCGGCGACTGCGGCAAAGGCCAGGGCCGGCCTGGCGAAGGTCAGAATCGATTTGTGGGGCACGAATGTCTCATGAGGTTGGCTGCCAAGGATAGCCGCGCCCCCACGACGTATGCTCCCGAGCCGAATTGTGAAAGCCCGTGCGCACCGAAATCGGCGCGCCTGCGGGTATGGTGTGCGTTAACCGCGGATAGTCCGCCCCTCAATTGGTACCGCCGACCGCGCGGCTCTCGACGGTGGCGGGTTTCGCCCGCTCGTTCTTCGGGGTAAGGCCGTAAGGCTGATTGGGCGACGGGATTCTGATAGCCGGGCGGCGGCTCGGTCAGATTTGCGCGGGGTGGCTCGGCGGTGAACACCGCGGTCTCCCCCTTTCCAGAGGATGTGAATAGCCCGCTGAACAGGCCTTTGGAGCCGAGTTCGGCGGGGCTCAACGGACGGGCGCTCTCGCGCGGGCTGGCCGGGGTGGAGCCGGTCACGACCGGAGTGCCCCGGCCTTTGTCCAACTCGTCGGGCCTGAGCGCACGCCCTTCCTCGATCATGGCTTCGTGAGCGCTGCGCGGTTGTTTCCGCTTGGTAGCGGCCTCTCGCTTGCGCTGCAGGACGTCCGGATCCTTCGGCCACGCGGGGTTGCTGTCGGCGACCGTTCCACTTTGCGGAGGCGGCAGATTGCGGCTCGGCGGAACCACGAGCGGCGCCCGTTCGCGGTATTCGATCTCGGCCTCGCCGTCGCGCTTGAGGCCGAGGTCCTTGAGGAAGCCGCGAAGCAGCTTCATGTCGAGCGGCACGTCTTCCTCTTCGGTCTGAGCGGCGGTCTGCGCGATCGCGCCGTGCCCGCTGAATGTAACCGCCAAGGCCAAGCTTAGCCCGCCCGCCAAGACTGCCAGGCGGCGCTTTCCGCGTCCCGAGACCCGCATGACTATCCCCTTAAATTCACGGCAGAATGTGCCGCATCCCCGGGAGCCATTTTGGCGACGATCAGGGCGCTTTTGCGGCACCATCCCGGGCAAACAGGGTCTCGCACAGGAGACCGGCCACTCCGGCCACGATGGCGGCATCGGCCAAGTTGAAAACGTACCATTTGAAGCTGAATGTGGCCGTCGTGATGTGAAAAAGCACGAAATCGGCCACCGCCCCGTAGGCCAGCCGGTCGATGGCATTGCCGACGGCCCCGCCGATGATCAGGCCGAGCGCCACGGCGGTCATGCGCGAAGACGCCCGGGCGAGCCAGAACCAGAGCAGGGCGACCGCGATCGCCTTGAGGGCCAAAAGCGCCCATTGGCCGAGCGGCCCCTCCTGCGGGAACAGGCCGTAGCTGATGCCGGTGTTCCAGGTCAGCACCAGATCGAGGAAGGGCGTGAGCGTCACGATCCCGCGTGCCTTGAGATCGAACACGAACAGGAGCCAGAGCTTGCTCGCCTGGTCCAGGACGGCAGCCGCAAGGGCGGCGACAAGCCCGAGACGGGTGAGGGGACCCCAGAGCACTGTCACTCCGCGGCCTTGCGCATGCCGTCCCATTCCCGCAGCGCCTGGGCATCGCGCGGGGAGACATCGGGGTAGTGCGGATCGGAGCCGACGCCGGGAAGGATTTTCCACGAGCGCGCGCATTTGCGCCCTTGTGCCAGCCGCACCTCGACCGCCACCCCGGCGACCTCCTCGAGCCGGAATGCGCCGGCTGGTCCCTCGCCCTGCACCAGGGTAGCGGCCGAGGTGATGCAGATTTCGGCAAGGTCCACGTCGACCAGCGCGGCGAACAGGTCGGGGTCCGACACGTAGACGAAGGGATCGGCTTCGAGCGGGGAACCGATACGCTTTTGCGCCCGCTCGATCTCGAGCGCGCCGGTGACGACGCGGCGCACGAGGCGCACTTTGCGCCATTTCGCCTCCAGCGCGTCGTTGCGCCAGGCGGCCGGGATGTCGGGAAACCGTTCGAGATGCACCGAGCCGGCCGCCGACGGATGGCGCGAAAGCCAGGCCTCCTCGGCGGTGAACGGCAGCATCGGGGCGAGCCAGGTGACCGTCGCGCCGAACAGGTGATCGAGCACGGTCAGGCAGGCCTTGCGGGTCGCCGACGAGATCGGATCGCAGTAAAGCGCGTCCTTGCGGATGTCGAAGTAGAACGCCGAGAGCTCCGAGGTCATGAAGGCGCTGAGCGCGGCAAAGATGCGCTTGTAGTCGAAGTCCGCGTAGGCGCGCCGCACCTGCGCATCGAGCTCGGTCAGGCGATGCAGCATCAGCCGTTCGAGCTCCGGCATTTTCGCCGGAACGATACGGTCCTCCTCGCGGAAATGTGCGAGCGAGCCCAGCATCCAGCGGATGGTGTTACGCAGCTTGCGGTAGGTCTCGACCGTGGTCTTGAGGATTTCCGGGCCGATGCGCAGGTCGTCGGCGTAATCGGAGGCGCACACCCACATGCGCAATATGTCGGCGCCGCTCGCCTTCATCACGTCCTGCGGCGCGGTGACGTTGCCGAGCGACTTCGACATCTTACGCCCGTCCTCGTCGAGCACGAAGCCGTGGGTGAGCACCACGTCGAACGGCGCGACACCGCGCGTGCCGCAGCTCTCGATCAGCGAAGAGTGAAACCAGCCGCGGTGCTGGTCGGAGCCTTCGAGATACATCATCGTGTCCGGCCCGCCGTCCTTCTTGCGGCGCACCTTGAGATCGTCGCGCGTTTCCAGCGTGTAGGCGTGGGTGGAGCCGGAGTCGAACCAGACATCGAGAATGTCGTCGACCTTCTGCCACTCGTTCGAATCGTGCTCCGGCCTGAGGAAGCGCGCCGCCGCGCCGGTGGCATACCAGGCGTCGGCGCCCTCGGCTTCGAAGGCGTCGGCGATGCGCTTGTTGACCCGCTCGTCGTTGAGGATCTCGACCGAGCCGTCGCCTTTTTCCCGGACGAAGACCGTGATCGGCACGCCCCAGGCGCGCTGGCGCGAGATCACCCAGTCGGGCTTGGCCTCGATCATGCCGGTGATGCGGTTCTCGCCGGCCGGCGGCACCCAGCGCGTGACCTGGATGGCGGCGAGGGCGCGATGGCGCAGCGTGTCGCCCGGTTTGGCGCTACCGTCGGGGTCCGCGATGTCCTTGTCCATCGCGATGAACCACTGCGGCGTGTTGCGGTAGATCACCGGCTTCTTGGAGCGCCAGGAGTGCGGATACTGGTGCTTGAGGCGGCCTCGCGCGAGCAGCATGCCGGCCGCGACCAGGGCCTTGATGACAGCCTCGTTGGCGTCGCCCTTCTCGCCCTTGTCGGTGAGCACGCGCTTGCCGGTGAAGCCCGGTGCCTGCTCGGTGAAGGCGCCGTTCTCGTCCACAGTGTAGGGGATGGTGGTGTTGATGCCGCGCGCAGCAAGCCTTGCGGCGTTCGCGGTCCACACGTCGAAATCGTCGCGGCCATGCCCGGGCGCGGTATGCACGAAGCCGGTGCCGGCGTCGTCGGTGACGTGGTCGCCGGCCAGCAGCGGGACCGCGAATTCGTAGCCGCCGCTGAAGCCCTTCAACGGATGACTACAAACCAGACTGGAGAGCTCTTCGGCATTGACCGGCCGCAGCTTCTTGAACGCGGTGACGCGCGCCTGCCGAAGCACGTCGACCACGAGCTTGTCCGCAAGGATGAGCAAATCACCCGGCTTTGCCCAATTGTCGGAAGGCGCATCGGTGACTTCGTAAAGTCCATATTCGATCCTCGGCGAATAGCTGATCGCGCGATTGCCGGGGATCGTCCAGGGGGTGGTGGTCCAGATGAGGATCGAAGCACGAGAAAGATCGGTGCCTGATTTGTTCGAGCTTGCGGTTGTGGTGTTGAGAGCGACTGGAAACTTCACCCACACCTGGTCCGAGACATAATCCTCGTACTCGACCTCGGCCTCGGCGAGCGCGGTCTTCTCCACCACCGACCACATCACCGGCTTCGAACCGCGATAGAGCAGTCCGTTGGCCACGAACTTCATCAGCTCGCGCGCGATCTGCGCCTCGGCGGCGAACGCCATGGTGGTGTAGGGATGTTCCCAGTCGCCCTCCACGCCGAGCCGCTTGAACTCCTCGCGCTGCACCTCGATCCAGTGCTGCGCAAAGGCGCGGCACTCGCGGCGGAATTCCGCCACCGGCACTGCGTCCTTGTTCTTGCCTTTGGCGCGATACTCCTCCTCGATCTTCCACTCGATCGGCAGGCCGTGGCAGTCCCAGCCCGGCACATAGTTGGAATCGTAGCCGAGCATCTGCTGGCTGCGCGTCACCACATCCTTGAGGATCTTGTTGAGCGCGTGCCCGATATGGATGTTGCCGTTGGCGTAGGGCGGGCCGTCGTGCAGGATGAATTTCGGCTTGCCGCGCGCCGCCTCGCGCAGCCGCTCATAAAGATTGAGCCGCTGCCAGCGCGCGAGGATCTCGGGCTCCTTCTGCGGCAGCCCCGCGCGCATCGGGAAGTCGGTCTTGGGCAGAAATAGAGTCTCGCTGTAGTCGCGGGCGGCGTCGGTCATGACCTTACCAGGATGAAATGGCGATGAGGGCTCGGCAGTCCCGGTCCTCCGCCGACGGCAACGTCAGGCGGAAGCCGGGCCGCTAATTCGCCGGGCGGCCGTCCCGAAAACCAGAGCAGATTCAACGCGCGCCATCATGACGCGCTTCCTAGCAGATCGCTTCGGCGGCGAAAAGGCCCGCGCTTCGCCGTGGCTTCCGGCCAGGGCGGAACCCGCCCGGCAGTGAGGCGTTGGGTTTCGTCAGATTGCGGCGCGAGATGGCCCGGTCAATTTGGAGGGAAATGGTGGAGTTTCTCCGCGCGCGGGCCGAAAAGCGCTATGCGCTGATCATCAACGATCCGAAACCGGTCGAGAGTGTCGATGACATCTGGGCGTCGGCCGCGCAGGTGGCGACGATCGGCATTTTCCTGTTGCTGTTCGGGGCGGGCCTGTATTTCTGCCGTCCCATTCTGCTGCCGATTCTGACCGCTTTGGTGATCGGCACGACGCTTGCCCCGCTCGTCAAGCGCGCGGCTAAGTCGGGCATCTCGCCGTGGGTCACGGCGGTTGTGCTCGGGGTCGTTCTGGTGGGGGTCGCCGGAACGGCCGTCACCCTGCTCGCCAAGCCGGTCGCCGAGTGGGTCGCAAAGGCCCCAGAGATCGGCGCGACCATCCGGCAGAAGCTCTATGTGCTCGACAGGCCCTTGGCGGCCTTGCGCGAATTGCAGGATCTGGTGCTGCCATCGTCGGGGGCGAGCATCGCCGTCGAGCCGTCGAAATTCGGCATGGTCACTCCGGTCATTGCGTTCGTCACGCCGGCGGTCGCCCAGACGTTGCTCTTTTTTGTGACCTTGATCTTCTTTCTCGCCACGCAAATGGATTTTCGCCGGTACGTGGTGTCGTTCTTCGCCGGTCGCGACGCGAAATTGCGCTTCCTTCGCATTGCCAACGACATCGAGGGCAATCTCGCGGCCTATCTGGCGGTCGTGACGATGATCAATTTTGCGCTTGGCGCGGTGGTTGCGGTCGGCACCTGGCTGTTCGGCTATCCAAATCCGGTGATTCTTCGGAATTCTGGCCATGGTGCTGAACTACGTTCCGTATGTCGGGCCCGCGCTCATGGTGCTGATCCTGTTCGGGGTCGGCATGGTGACCTTCCCGTCGCTTGGCTACGCGCTCGTCCCGCCCGCCGCGTTCGTCGCGCTCACCACGTTCGAGGGGCATTTCCTGACGCCGACAATCCTCGGCCGTCGCCTGACGCTCAATCCGCTCGCGGTCCTGCTCGCGCTTGCCTTCTGGACCTGGTTGTGGGGACCGATGGGCGCTTTTCTCGCCGTTCCGCTTTCGATCATCGGATTGGTCACGATCCACCACCTTTTTCCGGGAGACGAGCTTAAACTTCCCGGCTGAGCGCGATCGAGGAGTTCAAATAGAGGAACTTTTTTGCTTGCGCCCGGTTGTCATCGCGGCGAATAATTCACACAACCATTGGAGTTAACGCGATGTCGAGCACATACGGTTCGGTGCGTGATACGGTTCGTGA
This sequence comes from uncultured Alphaproteobacteria bacterium, assembly GCA_963755305.1. Taxonomy (GTDB): domain Bacteria; phylum Pseudomonadota; class Alphaproteobacteria; order Rhizobiales; family Xanthobacteraceae; genus VAZQ01. The sequence goes on from CAVWJL010000006.1 coordinate 541,916, forward strand.
CACGGTCAAGGACGCCAAGGATGCCGCGCGCGAATCCGGCAAGGCCGCTTCCGCCGCCAGCGGCGACATCCAGGCCGATCTTGAGGCTCTGCGTAACGACGTGGGGCGGCTCACTTCCCAGCTCGCCGATATTCTGGCAGCCAAGGGCGGTCAGGCCTGGAGCCGCGCGAAGTCGAATGTCGAGGGCATCATGTCGGATGCCAGCGCCAAGGGACAGGAAGCCGTGGATGCGGTGCGCGAGGTCGGCGACAACGTCGTCGACGCCATCGACGAGTCGCTCAAGAGGCGGCCCTACACCACGCTCGCGCTCGCGGTCGGTATCGGATTCCTGTTTGGCGCGACCTGGCGGCGTTAGCCGTCGCAAGGTGACGGCGTCGGCCGGAATGAGTTGAACCCATGGGCGGCTGGCTCCGTCATTTCGCGCTGAAGGCACAGGCGCAAGCCGGCCTCGGGCCACAGGTCGTGGTCTGGTCTTTGATCGCCGCCGTCTCCGCGGCGGCGATGTTGTGTTTCGTTTGTATCGGCGCCTTCCTGTGGCTCGCAGATCGTTACGATCCGGTGACGGCCAGCCTGGTGATGGGCGGCTTTTTTCTTCTGGTCATGCTGCTCTCGCTCGTGGCCTGCGCCATCGCCCGCCGCCGCAACATCGAGCGCGCTCGGCTGGAGTTGGCGGCCCGCGAAAGTTCGGCCGGCGCGAGCTGGATCGATCCCCGCCTTCTCAGCATGGGATTTCAGATCGGGCAGTCGATCGGCTGGCGGAGACTGGCGTCGCTCGCCGCGGTGGGGCTGCTTGCGGCCGGCCTGGCGAAGGAGTGGTTCGGCCGGGACAGTGCAGCTTCTTCGGAGAGCGACGACCCTCCCGCGGAAAGCTAGCCGGATACCGAACCGAGCTTCGGAAAAGCATCGGGCCGCTTTGCCAATGCAGCGCGCGCGCTCTGCGCGTCGGCTTCCATCTGTCTGGTCAGGTCCGCGAGCGAGTCGAACGCGAGCTCCGGCCTGATCCAGTCGATGAAGGCGACATCGAGCGTGCGGCCGTACAGGTCGCCGGAAAAGTCGAACAGGAACACTTCGAGCAGCACGCTGCCGGTGTCGAACATCGGCCGCCGCCCGAAGTTTGCGACCCCGTCGTAGCGGCGCTCGCCCACGCCGACGCGCACCGCGTAGATGCCGTGACGCAGCCCGCAGGACGGAGCCACGCGCATGTTGGCTGTGGGAAATCCAAGCGCGCGCCCGCGCTTGTCGCCGTGAACGACTTCGGCGCTGACGAACCACGGATAGCCGAGCAACTCCGCCGCCTCCACGACCTCGCCCGCGGCAAGCGCGTCCCGGATCGGCCCCGATCGCGCGGCGCGTCCCTGGTATTCGAACCGCGGAACGACATCGACGGCAAAGCCGAGCTTCGCTCCCTGCGCCGCCAGGAAGCCCGGCGAACCCTTGCGGTCCGTGCCGAAATGAAAATCAAATCCGATGGCTACCCCGGCGACGGCGAACCGTCCCACCAGGATGCGCCCGATGAAGTCCTCGGCCGAAAGCCCGGCGAGCGCAGCGTCGAACCGCAAAACGATCGCGCCGGCAAGGCCGGTCCCCGCCAGCAGGCGAAGCTTGGCGGCCTCGTCGGTGAGGCGGAACAAGGGCTCGTCCGGCCGGAAGAAGCTCCTCGGATGCGGCTCGAAGGTCAGCGCCGCCGCCGGCCGGCCGAGCGTCTCCCCGCGCGCAAGGGCGGCGGCGATCACCGCGCGGTGGCCGCGATGCACGCCGTCGAAATTGCCGATGGCGACGACCGCACCGCGCAAGGCGTTGTCCGCAGGCGCTTCATCGCGTAGGACGACAAACGGCTGGGTGCGGCTGGCGGTCATGACGGGCGGATCGTGGAGCCGGGTTGCAGGGAACGCGAATGGTTAACAAGATCATTTCCGGGGTGGGGCTGTCATCGCCGAAGTCCCGGCATCCCTCCAGGACCGCGAGCGCGGCGATTCGCATGCCCGTGCCGCCAGTTAACCGGATATTCAACGGCCGTTGCTAGCGTATATGAGGGGGGCGCGCCCGAACTCGTTTCGGGCGGGGGGTCTTGCCCTGCGAAGATGGTCTCGAAATCGCCGGCGCGGACGCGCGCCGGTCGACGCGTGACGGAGCGGGATAATGGCGGTTGATCTGTCGATGCCGGTCCTCGTTGTCGATGACTACAATACGATGGTCCGCATCATTCGCAACCTCCTGAAGCAGCTTGGATTTCAGGACATCGACGATGCCTCCGACGGGTCCGCGGCGCTGGCCAAGATGCGGGCAAGGAAGTACGGGCTGGTGATCTCCGATTGGAACATGGTCCCGATGACCGGCTACGACCTGTTGCGCGAGGTCCGCTCCGATCCGGCAATCGGCCGGACCCCCTTCATCATGGTGACCGCCGAATCCAAGACCGACAACGTGATCGCCGCCAAGCGGGCAGGGGTCGACAACTACATCGTCAAGCCGTTCAACGCGCAGACCCTGCAGCACAAGATCGAGGCGGTGTTCTCGGACGAGGCGCCACCTCCGCCGCAGGCCGCCTGAGCTACCACGCCAGCCGCTGCATCACCGCTTGGGGGTGCACGCCCGCTTCGGCAAAGATTGCGCCGAGCGCGGCGGCGTCCGGGTTCTCGCGCGCGCCCAGTTCCTCGGCGTGGATGCCCGCGGTCACGAACAGGCAGTCGATCCCGAACGCGGTGGCGCCCTTGAGATCGGTGCGCACCGAATCTCCGATCGCGAGCACGCGGCGCGGCTCGACCGGTCTGGCACGCACGGTCTGCGCGATGGCGAGCGCCTGCTCGTAGATCGGCCGGTACGGCTTGCCGGCGTAGATCACCTCGCCGCCGGATTCCGCGTAGAGATCGGCGATTGCGCCGGCGCAATAGACCAGCTGATGGCCCCGTTCGACCACGATGTCCGGATTGGCGCAGATCATGACCAGGCCGCGCCTGCGCATGGTTTCGATGAGGCTGCGGTAGTCTTCCGGCTTCTCGACCGTGTCGTCATATAAACCCGAGCATACGACATAGTCGGCGCTCTCCACCGGTGCGACCGGCGCGTCGAGGCCATCGAAGATCGGCAGGTCGCGCTCGGGCCCGATATGGAAGACGCGCTGGCCTTTGCGCGTAGCGATCAGCGCGTGGGTGACGTCGCCCGAGCTGATGATGCCGTCATAGCTCGCGCGCGGCACCTTGAGCCGGTCGAGCGTGCCGCGCGCCACCACTTCGCCCGGCCGTGGAGCGTTGGTGATCAGGATCACGGTCCCGCCCTGCGCCCGGAAGCGTTCGAGCGCATCGCAGGCGTCCGGCGTGGCGGCGACACCGTTATGGACGACGCCCCAGACGTCGCAGAGCGCGACGTCGTAATGGGATGCGAGCGCGGCGAAATGGCGGGTGAAGGGGGGGAGGAGAGACATTGCAACGCTTGGGTACATTCAAAGCCAGCCGGTTCATAGCACATGATTCGGTGTTCCGATCGCGAGCCCGAACCGCTGTTTGGTCGAATGTGATGTCAATCTGGGCAGGGCCACATAGCAATGCAGCGTGTCGGATGCATCAAACGACGCCCGACCGCGATCCGATTGCGAGAGGCTATGATCGATAACTCAAATCCTTGCAATTTTATGGAATTGTGACGTCGCATCGATCCCGCAAGTTCAGAGTTCAATCATAATTGAAGCGCGCGTCCGGAAGACCCTGGTCAAAGCTCTTGCCGGCAATTTGTCACCGGTCAAGAATACTGCGCGAGGCGATCATGGGCAGGCACGACATGCGTCGACGGCGCGACCGGCGATCCATTGCGTGCGCTCTGGATAGTGAACGCAATTGTCAAAGGAGGAGCGGCGATGAGTAAGAAACCTGAAGAGTCTTGCAACATGAGCCGACGCAATATCCTCCTCGCGGGCACAACGCTGGCTGCCGCTTCGGCGGTTGGATCGGCGGCTCCGGTTCAGGTGGCTCAGGCGCAAGGGCAACCCGCTCCGGCGGGCCGCAAGCCGAATATCCTCGTCATCTGGGGCGACGACATCGGCATCGCGAATATCAGCGCATACTCCAACGGCTTGATGGGCTACGAGACGCCGAACATCGACCGCATCGCGCCGCGAGGGCATGAAGCTACAGCACTACTACGGCGAGCAGTCGTGCACCGCCGGCCGTTCGGCGTTCCTCACCGGACAGCACATCATTCGAACCGGCCTGAGCAAGGTCGGCTTCCCCGGCGCGCCGATGGGCATGAGCCAGTTGGACCCCTCTGTCGGCGGCCTGCTCAAGAACCTCGGCTATGCCACGGGCCAGTTCGGCAAGAACCACGTCGGCGACCGCAACCCGTCGCTGCCGACGGTGAACGGCTTCGACGAGTTCTTCGGCAATCTCTACCATCTCAACGCCGAGGAGGAGCCGGAGCTGCCGGACTATCCGAAGGACCCGGCCTACCGCGCCAAGTTCGGCCCGCGCGGCGTCCTGAGGTGCAAGGCCAGCGACCGCGACGATCCCACGGTCGATCCGCGCTTCGGCAAGATCGGCAAGCAGACGATCGAGGACACCGGCGCGCTCACCAAGAAGCGCATGGAGACGATCGACGACGAGACCTCGGCCGCGGCCATCGACTTCATGAAGCGGCAACAGACGGCGGACAAGCCGTTCTTCTGCTGGTTCAACTCGACCCGCATGCACCTGCGCACGCACGTCCGCGCCGAGCATCGCGGCCGCTACAAGCACGGCGACAGCGAGTACATCGACGGCATGCAGGAGCACGACGACACGGTCGGCAACCTGCTCAAGGCGCTCGACGACATGGGGATCGCGAACAACACCATCGTCGTCTACTCAAGCGACAACGGCCCTCACATGAACACCTGGCCGGACGGCGCCATGACCTGGTTCCGCTCCGAGAAGAACACCAACTGGGAGGGCGCATTCCGCGTGCCCTGCCTGGTGCGCTGGCCGGGCACGATCAGGCCCGGCACGGTCATCCAACGAACTGATGAGCCACAACGACTGGATCCCGACGCTCTGCTGCGATCGCCGGCGAGCCGGACATCGTCAACAAGCTCAAGGCGGGCTACACGGCCAACGGCATCAACTACAAGGTCCACCTCGACGGCTACGACCAGTCGCAGTTCCTGCGCAGCGTCAGCGGTACTGCCGCGAACAACAACGGTACGAAGAGCGCCCGCGACAAGTTCTTCTACTCCGACGACGACGGCCTGCTCGTGGGCATGCGGCAGGGCGACTACAAGTACGTTTTCTCCGAGCAGCGCAAGCAAGGCACGATGGGCCTGTGGGCCGAGCCGTTCACGACGCTCCGCCTGCAGAAGATATTCAACCTGATGCAGGACCCGTTCGAGCGGGCCGACATCACGTCCAACACCTTCTGGGATTGGCAAATGAACCATGTCGGCAGCGCCTACGGCATGATGGATGAAGTCTTCCAGTTCGTGGCGACGTTCAAGGACTTCCCGCCGCGTTCGTTCCCGCCGAGCTTCAACCCGGCGAATGTTTTGGAAAGCTTCATGGACGACCTCAAGACGAGGAAGATGCTGAAGGATGGGTTAGACCCAGAGCAGGTTCGTGGAGCGCTGGACCGGATCATCAATCAGCAGCTGCAGAATCGCAGCCCCGCGAGATAACGAAAGTGTGCGGCGGTGCTGCGCTGGCCTGAAACGACATCAATGCGCCGGCCGGCATGCCGGCCGGCGCCCCATCTCGAACCAACCGGATAAGCCCCATGATCACGTTGGCGCGTCCATTCAACCGCCGGGCCTTGCTCGCGGCGCTGCTCGCGGCCGCGTTTTGCGGGCTCGCAGCTCACAGCGCCTCCGCACAGACCGATCCGATGCCCTCCTGGAACGATGGCGAGGCGAAGACGGCGATCGCCGCCTTCGTCTCCCGCGTGACCACGCAAGGCGGCGCCGATTTCGTTCCGGCCGAGCAGCGCATCGCCACCTTCGACAACGACGGTACGCTGTGGAGCGAGCAGCCGGTCTATTTCCAGGTCGCGTTCGCGATCGACCGGGTCAAGGCGATGGCGCCGCAGCATCCGGAGTGGAAGACCACCGAGCCGTTCAAGAGCGTGCTCGCCGGCGACCGCGCCGCGCTGGCGAAGCTCGGCGAGAAGGGCCTCCTCCAGATCATCATGGCAACGCACTCCGGCATGACGGTGGAGGATTTCACCAAAACGGTGACCGACTGGATTGCCACCGCGCGCCATCCGCGCTTCAACCGGCCCTACACCGACCTGGTCTATCAGCCGATGCTGGAGCTGCTCGCGTATCTGCGCGCCAACGGCTTCAAGACCTTCATCGTGTCGGGCGGCGGCATCGAGTTCATGCGCCCGTGGGTGGAGAAGGCATACGGCATCCCGCCCGAGCAGGTGGTCGGCTCCTCCGGCGTGACCAAGTTCCAGATGGGCGCGGACGGCAAGCCGGTTCTGATGAAGCTTCCCAAGGTCGAGTTCGTCGACGACGGCCCGGGCAAGCCGGTCGGCATCAACCGCTTCATCGGCCGGCGGCCAATCCTTGCGTTCGGCAATTCGGACGGCGACCAGCAGATGCTGGAATGGACCGCGGCCGGCGCGGGCGCGCGGCTTCATGGGCATCGTCCACCACACGGATGCGGAGCGCGAATGGGCCTACGACCGCAAGTCGCCGATTGGAAAATTGGACAAAGCCTGGAATGAGGCCGTCAAACGCGGCTGGACGGTGGTCAGCATGAAAACGGACTGGAAGGTGATCTATCCGTTCCAGAAGCAATAGCGCTGTGGCTGTCGCCGCGCGTGGGCTGCGAACCAGGTCACGGGAGGAAGTTCAATGCTCGACATCTTCGCCTGGCTCGTACTGATCGTGCTGGTGGCCAGCACGGTCGGTGTCGTGGTGTTCCTCGCCATGCTGCCCGGCATGATCGCCAAGAAACGCAACCATCCTTGGGCGCAGGCCGTCACCGTCGCCGGCTGGGTTACGCTTTTCCTCGGTTTCGCGCTCTGGCCGATCGTGCTGATCTGGGCCTATGTCGATATCCCCGCCCCGCATAAAGCGGAGGCCGCGCGATGATCGTCGTCCTCCTCAACGTTTATCTGGCCCTTCTATTCATATTGGTGAAGCTGAAGATCGTTCCTTTCAATCTGTTCTGGAAGGTTCGCCGGCCATCGTGGCGGTGCTGCTGCTGGTCGGCCTGTTCATCCCGATGGGCTGGGGCGCGCCGCAGGGCCCGGCGCTGGTCGTGCGGCAGTCCGTTCAGATCGTGCCGGATGTTGCCGGACAGGTCATCGACGTGCCGGTCGAGCCGAACAAGCCGCTCAAGGCGAACGACGTGCTGTTCCGGATCGATCCGGTGCCTTACGAATCCCAGGTCAACGCGCTCGAAGCCCAGCTCAAGTTTCAGGAGATTCGCCTCGCGCAGGTGACGGAGCTGCAAGCCCGAGGAGTCGGACGGGCGAACGATGTTGCGGAGTATCAGGCTACGGTCGACCAATTGAAGGCACAGGTCGTGGGCGCGAAATGGAACCTGGAAAAGACCGTCGTGCGCGCACCGGCCGACGGTTACGTCACCAACGTTGCGCTGCGCAAAGGCGCGCGCGTATCCAACCTCCCGCTCGCGCCGGTCATGGCCTTCATCGATACGTCGGAGACGATCGTCGGCGTCGAAATTCCGCAGATCGATGCCCGCTATGTCGTTGCCGGACAGGATGTCGAAGTCACGTTCAAATTTGCGCCGGGGCAGGGCTACACGGGAAAGGTGGTCGCGGTCCTGCAAGCGATCGCGTCTGGCCAGGTTGGGGCCTCCGGGCTCGCCGCAGCGCCGAAGCAAATTCAGGCCGCGCCGTTCGTGGTGCGCGTCACGCTCGATGATGCCGATTTTGCCGGCCGCCTGCCGGCAGGTCAGCACCGGAGAGGCGGCCATCTTCACCGACCGGGTGAGGGCGGCGCACGTCATTCGCAAGGTGCTGCTGCGCCAGATCGCGATCACGAACTACATCAATCCGTTCTGAGCATTCAACGGCTCGTCCGGTCCCAACGCGAAAAGTCCGGATTTGCCGCGTGGCGGACCTGGCGGGGTGCCGGCTTGAGTCCGCGAAGGACCGCACGGCAGACATGAGGTGCGGTAACGGCCAGCCTTATCAGACGCAGTCGTGACCGGATCAACTGCGGTTGGCGAACCCGCGCGCGAGCTGGGCGAGGCCGGTCGTGCGCGTCTCCTTGCTTCCTTCGGGCGGCGACCCCGCTTCCGCGCTGCGGGCAGGCGCCGCCGTCGTCTCGGCTGGCGCGGGCACATTCTCTCGCGGGGCGAAGTCCGCGCGCTCGTTGATCCCCTGCAGCGCCTCCGCGCGCACCGGCCGGGGCGGCGAAAACAGGAAGCCCTGGCCGAACCGCACGTCGCAATCGAGCAGGTTGACCACGCTGCCTTCGTTCTCGATCTTGTCGGCGATCAGGTCGATGCCGAACCGGCCGAGCAGGTCGGACAGATCGGCGGGATGGATATCGGCCGGCGCGGCCGGACCGCGATTGAGCAGCACGCTGGCGGGAATCTTGATGAAGCGGAAGCTGCGATTGGCGAGCTCGCGCGGCTCCAGCCGCAGGTCCGTCACGTTATCGAGCGAGAAGCGGAAGCCGCGCTCGGCGAGCGCGGCGAGGCTCTCGTTCTCGAGCGGACCCATGCTGCGCAACGTATCCTGCGAAAATTCGAGCACGAACGACGGCGCGATCGCGCGGTTTGCGTCCATGAACTCGAGAAATTGCGCAAACGAGCTGGAATCGGTCAGCGTTGCCGCAGAGAGATTGCAGAACACGCCGATGTCGCGATTCTTCAGTAACAGGCGGCGCACGATTTGAACACAACGCAGCACGACGAGGTTGTCGAGCTTCGGCATCAGGCCGCCGCTTTCCGCCAGGGCGATAAAGTCGGCCGCCGGAACGACATCGCCGGCTTCCGAACGCAGCCGCGACATCGCCTCGTAAAAGCGGACCTTGCGTTGCGGCAAGGTCACGATCGGCTGCAGATAGAGATCGATGCGGCTGGCCTCGATGGCACTGCGGATGGTTGCGAGTGCCGCCTCGTTGGTGAGACCCTTGAAGCTGCCCGCCTCGATGGTCGCGATCTTAATTTCCGGCTCCGACGGCGGGGGAGGCGCAACCGCAGGCTCCGGCTCACGCTCGGGCTCCGGTTCGGCCGCCACGGATGGCGCCACGAAAACCTGCGGAGGCGGCGACAACGGCGCAGACCGGGCAAGCTCGGCCAGCGCCGTCTGATGGGCGGCGACGGTCTCGGCAAGTTGCCTGACCAGCGTTCCAAGCTCGCCGATTTCCATGGCGAGCGGGTCGGTTGCCGCCCGCGTCCGGTTCAGGGCGTTCTCGACCTTGCCTTCCATGGCGGCAAGGCGACGGCCCATCTCGGCGACATGGCGCGCGAGGCCTTCGGCGCCGCGCGACAGGTCGGCGACCTGATTGCTGACATTCGGGCGGCTGCCGATGCCGGCCGAGAAACGATTGTAAAGAGCAAGCACCGTCAAGGTCGCGAGCGCGACGGCGACGGCCGCCACCGTATCCAATCCCGCATACAGGAAGGCAACCGCGCCGGCTGAGGCCGCGATGATCACCATGCAGATGGCGACAAAGACGGTACCGAGACGCATCGAGCGGGTCCGATCGTGACTGTGGGACTTGATTCGCCTGCAGCCTGTGCAATCTCCCCGATGCCTTGCGCCGGCGCAAGCGATCTTGCGGCCGCCGGTGGATCGCCGCCACAGCGGGCTGTGGGCGGGGGTCGCGGGCTGGTCCATTCCGGACCATTGCGGCTATAAGGCAGATTGCAGCCGAGGGGCCCGTTCGAAGCGATGTCCGGATTGATCGCCGTGATCGACCGCCGCCCGCGAACGGCACTGGCGGCATTCCTGGCTCTGCATGTCATCGTCTGGACCGCGCTGCCGGGGGGGCTGTATCCCAATCTGCCGCTCGATCTGATCGAGGCTCTGACCTACGGTCATGAATGGCAGCTCGGCTACGACAAGCTGCCGCCGCTGCCGTGGTGGACGGTCGAGGCGGTCTACCGCCTGGTCGGGGTCGACGCGGCCTACTACGCCCTCGCCCAGATCGCGGTCGCCGCCGCCTTCATCGCGGTGTGGATGACGGCGTTTCCCCCGCTCGGAGCGCGCGGGGCGCTGGCCGCCCTGCTGATCATCGACGGATTGCACTACTTCCACTACACCGCGGCGAAATTCAACCACGACGTCATCGAGCTGCCGCTCTGGGCCTTCGCCGGCCTGAGCTACTGGTCGGCGCTGCGCACCGGCCGGCTGGTCCACTGGATCCTGCTCGGGCTGATGCTGGGACTGGCGCTGTGGGCGAAGTATTTCGTCGTCGTCCTCGCCATTCCGCTCGCCCTGTTCCTGCTGCTCGACCGCGATGCACGGCATGCACTGGCCACGGCCGGCCCCTGGATCGCGCTCGCGGTGGCCTGCATCGTCGCTGCACCGCACCTCGTCTGGCTGGTGCAGAACGACTTCCTACCGTTCGCCTATGCCAGCGCGCGGGCGGCGCCCTCGCGCGGCCTGGTCGACCACCTGCTGCATCCGGCGGCCTTTGCATCGGGGCAACTGGCGTTCCTGCTCCCGGCGCTGCTGATCGCCGCCGCTGTGGTATGGCCGCGGCCGGCGGTGCCGGTCGCGGCCCGCGCCGACGAATTCGACCGCCGGATCGTCGCGCTCCTGGCGTTCGGCCCGTTCGCGACGGTGATCGCGCTGGCCGCGCTCAGCGGGCGCGGCGCGGTGGCGATGTGGGGCTATCCGCTCTGGCTGTTCCTGGGACTGTGGATCGTGCTCACGGCCCGCACTGCGCTCGACGCCGTGCGGATGCGCCGCGTGGTGGCGGCCTGGAGCGTGGTGTTTGCCGTGTTCGCGGCGGCCTTCGCCGCGAACTACACGATCCTTGCCGACCTCGATCACCGCTATCGGGCGGTGTTCTTTCCCGGCGACCGGCTGGGAGCCGAAATCTCGGCCCGCTTCCGCGCCGTCACCGGGCGTCCGCTCGTCTATGTGATCGGCTCGATGTGGGACGGCGGCAACATCTCCCACTATGCGCCCGGGCGGCCGCGCGTGCTGATCGACGGCAGCCCGGAGCGGGCGCCCTGGATCGATCTGGCCGACCTGCGCTCGAAGGGGGCGGCGGTGGTGTGGACCGGCGGCGATCCGCGCAAGCTGCCGCCGGCATTCCGGGCGGTGGCGGAAGACGCCGAAATCCAGCCGCCCTTTGCGCTGCCCTACCGCCGGGGCGAAGGCTCGGTCACGGTCGGCTGGGCGGTGCTGCGGCCACGCGCGGCGTTTGCCGGCAAGACGTCCCCGCTCGTGCGCAAAGTCGGGAGTGAAGCAACCCTTGACGGCACGACCTCACCCTTCGAGACGCGCGCCTTCGGCGCGCTCCTCAGGATGAGGTCTAACGACGCGCGATCCGCGATTCCCGATCCCTCATGGTGAGGAGCATCTGCGCGTCGGCGAGAGCCGACGGGCAGATGCGTCTCGAACCATGAGGGAGACGGAATGCGCGCGCCCCGTCATGCGCAAGCGGCCCTAATACCAATGGCAGTTGAGCGTGACTCATTGCGTTCGTCATGGCCGGGCTTGTCCCGGCCATCCACGTCTTGCTCCGCTTGAACAGAAGCAAGGCGTGGATGCGCGGGACAAGCCCGCGCATGACGAAATAGCATCGGTCGGGGTCAAGCGCCGTTGGTATGAGCCGCGGCGCCTGTCACGCCAGCGCGCGGATGATCTTGCCGATCTTGTCGAAGATCTCGCCGATCTGCGCTTCGCTCACGATCAGCGGCGGCGTCACCGCGATCGAGTCGCCGACGATGCGGAACATGAGCCCCTCGTCGTGGAAGCCGCGCTCCATCGCCTCGAAGCCGCGCTTGCCCACCGCGTCGGGACGCGAGGCCATGTCGATGCCGGCGGTCAGCCCCACGCAGCGCACGTCGAGCACGCGCGGCACGCCCTTGAGCGTCATCGCCGCGTCGCACCAGATCGGCTCCAATCGCTTGGCGCGCGCAAACAAATCCTCGTCGCGGTAGAGATCGAGCGTGGCGAGCCCGGCCGCGCAGGCCAGCGGATGGGCCGAGTAGGTGTAGCCGTGGAAGAATTCCACCACGTGCTCGGGCCCCTGCATGAAGGCATCGTGGATGCCCTTGCGCACGATCACGCCGCCCATCGGCACCGAGCCGGATGTGACGCCCTTGGCGAACGTGATCATGTCGGGCACGACGTCGTAGCGCTCGGCCGCGAACGCGTGCCCGAGCCGGCCGAAACCGGTGATGACTTCGTCGAAGATCAGCAGGATGCCGTACTTGTCGCAGATCGCGCGCAGCCGCTGCAGGTAGCCCTTGGGCGGGGGCAGCACCGCGGTCGAGCCCGCCATCGGCTCCACGATCACGGCCGCGATGGTGGTGTCGCCGTGCAGCCCGACCAGCCGCTCCAGGTCGTCGGCGAGATGGGCGCCCCATTCCGGCTCGCCCTTGCTGAACGCCTGCTGCTCGCGGTTATAGGTGTGCGGCAGGTGGTCGACGCCCGGCAGCATGGTGCCGAAGGCCTTGCGGTTGTTGGGCAGCCCGCCGACCGCCATGCCGCCGAAGCCGACGCCGTGATAGGCGCGCTCGCGGCCGATGAAGCGCTGGCGCTGACCCTGCCCGCGCGCGTTCCAGTAGGCGAGCGCGATCTTCATCGCGGTGTCGGCGGCTTCCGAGCCGGAGTTGCAGAAGAACACGTGGTCGAGATCGCCCGGCGCCAGCGCCGCGATTCGGCTCGCCAGCTCGAAGGCGCGCGGATGGCCGTACTGGAAATTCGGCGCGAAATCGAGCTCGGCGGCCTGCGCGGCGATCGCCCGCACGATCGGCTCGCGGTTGTGGCCGGCATTGGTGCACCACAGCCCGGCGGCGCCGTCGAGGATCGCCCGGCCCTCGGGCGTGTAGTAGTGCATGTCCTTGGCGCGCGCGATCATGCGCGGGCGCGCCTTGAAGGCGCGATTGGCGGTGAACGGCATCCAGAACGCTTCGAGGTCGTTCGGGACCGCCGTGGTGAGCGAGGATTTCTGCGCTTGCTGGGCCATGTGCCGCCTCGCTGTCTGGGTCTGTCGTTCCGGCCGAGCGGAGCCGGCGGAGCGAGAGCCGGAATCCAGTAAACACGGCAGCCTGGGTTCCGGCAACCCGACTTCCTGCGTTCTCTGGAATACTGGATCGCCGCTTTCGCGGCGATGACACCGCGTACCGCTTTCGCGGATAATGACAAAAGAGAGAGTGGCTGGTAACACGCGGGCGCACTGTCGACAGCCGACATTCCCGACCGCGAATCGACCCGAATGGCCGACAAACCCGATAAATCGAACAAGCTCAGGGCGCGGCTGCCGCGCGGGCTCGGCGACCGCGGCCCGGCCGAGATCGCGGCCACGCGGCGCATGCTCGAGGCGATCCGCGCGGTGTACGAGCGCTACGGCTTCGAGCCGGTGGAGACGCCGGCCATCGAGTACACCGACGCGCTCGGCAAGTTCCTGCCCGATCTCGACCGGCCGAACGAGGGCGTGTTCTCGTTCCAGGACGACGACGAGCAGTGGTTGAGCCTGCGCTACGACCTGACCGCGCCTCTTGCACGTTACGTGGCGGAGAATTTCGACGCGCTGCCCAAGCCCTATCGCTCGTACCGTCACGGCTGGGTGTTCAGCAACGAGAAGCCGGGGCCGGGGCGGTTCCGCCAGTTCATGCAGTTCGACGCCGACACGGTGGGCGCTGCGGGCATGGCCGCCGATGCGGAGATCTGCATGATGGCCGCCGACACCATGGAGGCGCTCGGCGTGCCGCGCGGCAGCTACGTGGTGAAGGTGAGTAACCGGAAGATACTAGATGGAGTGATGGAGACGATCGGCGTTAGCGAGCAACAGAAGCTGACTGTGTTGCGGGCGATCGACAAACTGGATCGGCTGGGCGTCGAGGGCGTGCGTCAACTGCTCGGCCAAGGACGCAAGGACGAGAGCGGGGACTTCACGAAAGGAGCGGGGCTGGACAAAGTTCAGATCGAATCAGTCCTGTACGCTACGGCAAAGCCGCAAATTGCTGACGTCGGGCATCAGGATTCAGCCGTACGTGCCAGTCAGTTTTTTAATGATGGACTTGCAGAATTGTCCCAGATCGAAGCGCTGGTGAGCGCCGCGGGATATGATGAAAGTCGCATTCTGATTGATCGCTCTGTCGTCCGCGGCCTCGAATATTACACCGGCCCGGTCTACGAGGTGGAACTGACGTTTCCCATCGAAGGCGAGGACGGCAAGCCGGTGCGCTTCGGCTCGGTCGCGGGCGGCGGGCGCTACGACGGGCTGATCGCGCGCTTCCGCGGCGAGAGCGTGCCGGCGACCGGCTTCTCCATCGGCGTGTCGCGGCTGCAAGCCGCCCTCCACCATCTCGGCAAGCTCGACACCAGGCCCGAGCGCGGCCCGGTGGTGGTCACCGTGTTCGACCGCGAGCGCATCGCCGACTACCAGCGCATGGTCTCAGCGCTGCGCGGCGCGAATATCCGCGCCGAGCTCTATCTCGGCGCTGGCAAGATGGGCCCGCAGCTCAAATACGCCGACAAGCGCAGCTCGCCCTGCGTGGTCATCCAGGGCGGCGACGAGAAGGCCAAAGGCGAGGTGCAGATCAAGGACCTCACGCTCGGCGCAATCCTCACGGCCATCAAGGACCGCGACGAATACCTCAAGCGGCAGGCCGAGGCGCAGTTCGCCGTTCCGGAGGACAAGCTCGTCGACGCCGTGCGCCAGGTGCTGGCGCGCCACGGCGTGACCTGGCGCTGACCGCGCGGCCAGCTCGGTGTGCTCCCTCCCCCGCTTGCGGGGGAGGGTTGGGGAGGGGGTGAGCTTGCACGAGTCTTCGTGTGTGCCCCCTCCCTGACCCTCCCCCAGCGAAAGGGCGTTTACGCCCGTCTTCGACGGGCTATGCGGGGGAGGGGACGCTAGAGGCGCCGTCGCGCGTCACACCGACGTTGACAGGCATCGCGCCCGGCGAGCGCGTTACTTCGGCATCCCCGGCACGTTCTGCAGATCGCGGATGTTGAACTTGCGGCCCGCCATGATCATGTCGCCGGGCTTCTGGTCGGCCTGGCAGGGGCCGGTCCATTTGGCGTCGATGGTCATGGTGGTAGCGCCCGCGGCCGCCCCCGGGACCTGCCGCCCGCCTTCGCGCGTCGAGGTGACCTTGATCGTATAGGCGCTGTTGAAGTCGCCGCTGACGACGCCGTGGGAGGTGACGGTCGCATCGCCCACCTTGCAGACCGAATCGATCACGATGCTGGCGCCGACGCGCTTCACCTCCTGCTTCGAGCAGTTCTCCCGGCCCATGCTGCCGCCGATCGAGTTCATCAGCTTGTCGGTGGCGGCATCGATGCAGTGCTGGGCGACCTGCTGCGGCAGGTTGCGGCCTTCGAACGCCATCTTGATCTCCCACAGCCCGGCCTTGCGGGCAGGCAGGTCGAGCGCAAGGGCGGGCGCGGCCAGGACGATCGCGACGGCGGCGGCAAGCGATAGCATGCGGCGCATGATGGGCTCCCTCGATGTTGCTCTGCGCCGCGCAGGTTCTCGCCCGCACTGTGAGGAAATCAAGGCAGGCTGCCGCGCGTTGCGCCGCGCCGGTCGACGCCGTGCGCAAGGTGCTCGCGCGCCACGCGGTAAGATGGAAATAGCGGCGGCGCAGCGATGCCCTCCCCATTGGGAGAGGGCAAATGCGGAGCGGTCCCGAACGCACGCGTATTGTCAGTTCAGCGCTTTCACCGGCATGCCGTAGCAATGCGCGCGCGTGCGCACCGCCGGGATGGCGTAGGGATTGACGCGCGGGCTCCACAGGCAGGCGAACGCGATGTAGTCGCCGTATTGGCGATGGACGCTGGTGATGCGGTGGTATTTGTCCCAGCGCGCGCAATAGTCGCGCGCGATCTCCTGTGCCAGCGCCTCGTTCTCGCACGACCACGAAATGATGCCGCCGGTGTCGTTGCCGTGATAGACGCGCGGGCCGACGATCTGCGCCTGCGCGCTGCCCGCCAGCAGCACGCCGATCACGCATAGCCACCGCACGCAACGCATCCCCACGCCTCCGCCGCAACGTCACGAAACGCAAAGCAAAGCTTAGACGGCGGCGGCGCCGATTCAAAGGCGGGCCACGCGCCGCACGGCGGAGTTTTCGTGCGCGATGCAAACCGATCACACCTCCGTTCGCGCCCCGCGGCGTTGCCCGCGTGCCACACCCGCGCGCCATCTGGCATCCGGACAATAACCAGCCTTGATCGCGCTGCAGTCGCGCGCGAAGGTTCGTGCCAGCCCATGCGTGGCGTTGCAAGGAGTGTGTCGATGCCCGGCCGCGCCCTGTTGTCGTATTCCGCGCTTGCCGCGGCGTTTCTGGTGCTCGCGCCCGGCCCGGCGCGCGCCGCGAGTTGGCTCGAGCTGAACTTCTACCTGCCCGGCCCGCGCTACGACGGCGTGCTGCCGGCATGCGATGCGCCCGCCGCCTTGGGCACCATCGCGCACCGGTTCCAGCAGAAGGAATACCGGTTCTGGAACACCAATCTCAAAATCCTGGACTTCCACAAGATTCGCGAGACCGACTTCCGGCCGTGGGCGGCCAATTCCATTCCGCGCCGCTATTGCAGCGGGCTGGTCGAGGTCTCCGACGGCAGCAAGCACGCCATCCACTATTCGATCATCGAGGCCAACGGCGTGATCGGCGAAAGCTGGGGCGTCGAATGGTGCGTGACCGGGCTCGACCGCAACTGGGCCTACAACCCGGCCTGCAAAATGGCGCGGCCGTAATCCGCCGACCCGTCGTGTCCGCGCCGTCCGGGCCGTCGCCCGCGGCCGGCGGCGCATGCCACTTTTTGTTCTTGAAATGTTCCCGTGGATGAGCTAGGGTCAGGCCTATCCCTACGCGTGTCATGAGGGGCTTCAGATGGCCGGGTTTGTCGTTCGCGTGGCGTTTGCCGCTCTCGTTGCCTTGTCCATGACGGCCGCGGCGCCCGCGCAGGACCGCCGCCAGAACCAGCCCGGACAGTTCGACTTCTACGTGCTGGCGCTCTCGTGGTCGCCGTCGTTCTGCGAGGCGGCGCACGAGCGCGGACGGGCGCCGCAGCAGCAATGCGGCGCGCGGCCGTTTTCGTTCGTGGTGCACGGGCTGTGGCCGCAATACGAGAAGGGTTTTCCGGAGTTCTGCCAGGTGCCGGCGCCCCGGCTCGACCGCAACATCGTCTCCTCCATGCTCGACCTGATGCCGGCGCCGCGCCTCATCTTCAACGAATGGGACAAGCACGGCACCTGCACCGGGCTTTCGGCGCGGGCCTATTTCGAGACCGTGCGCAAGGCGCGCGCGGTGGTGAAAATCCCCGAGCCGTATCTCGAGGTGAAGCAGGTGCTGAGCGTCACTCCCGACGAGGTCGAGGAGGCGTTCGTGGCGGTCAATCCGGGGCTTACCCGCGACGCCATCGCGGTCACCTGCGACCGCCGGCGGCTGCACGAGGTCCGGCTCTGCATGGGCAAGGACCTGGCGTTTCGCGCCTGTCCGGCGATCGATGCGCGCGGCTGCCGCCGCGACAAGGTGGTGATGCCGCCGATGCGCGGCGGCGACGGCGCCGCGCTGCTTGTGCGGTAGGCCGAGACTTATAGCGACGCGCGGCGGATCGCAGTTACCGTCCATTAACCACCACACCGTTCCGGCGGGCGGATCGCGCGCGGCGTCCTCCGCGCGGGCGCCGGCAACGGACTGGTAAGGGAAGATTTCTAGGCTCGCGCAAACGGTTTCCGCGATCGAAGCGAACGATGCGGCGTCTCAAGGACTATCTGAGGATCATCGCCTGGCAGACCGGGCTCGGCTACCTGTTGCTATGGGCGATCACGTTCTGGACGCTGGACGATGGCGCGCGCGTATTCGGCGGATCGGGCGTCTGCCTTCCCGATCAGGCCAAGGTGCTGTTCTACTGGGTGTGCGAAGCACGCAGCCCGCTGTCGATCCTGGCGAGCCTCGTCAACGTCGCGCTCACCGTGACGGTGTGGGCGCCGGTCTATGTGGCGGCCGCCACCGTCGATCCCAACGCGATGGCGATTGCCGTGCCGATCCTCGCCGTCCATCTGGTCGGGCTGCCGCTCGGCTTGTTCGTGCTGGTGCGGATGCTGGCGACGGCGCTCGATCTGCGGCGTCGCGTCCCCGGCCGCGGCCGTCCCGCCCACGACACGGTGCCGCCCGTTGCGGCGGTGCCCGCCGTGTCCGCCGATTCCGCAACGCTCGTGCCCGATCCGACGGTCGTCGGCCCGAGCGCATTTTTCCCGGTGGCGACGACCGCGACGCCGGCTCCGCCCGCGTTCATGCCCGCCGCCCCGGCCCGCCCCCGGCCCGCGCGGCCGGTCAAAGCAGTGCCGCCGCGTCATGAGTTCGGGTTGCGGGACGCCGGCCGCAAAGCGCCCGCCAGATAATAGCAGCAGTGAGTGAAACCAGGCGCCGCTTGCCGCCGTAATGTACCGGCGAGGCCGCGGATCGCTTCAAGCGGGCCACGCACCAGCCCGGTGCGGTCAGTCCGCCGCGCGCAGCTGCGCGTCCATGCGGGCGATGTAGCCCTTGAGATAGCGCATGCAGCGCGCGTCATCGAGCGTCGCCAGCGCATTCTGGCCGTCGCGCGCGGTCGCGTTCACATCCCGGTAGAAGCCCTGCAGCGGCCGGTCGAGCAATGTCGGACGGTAGCCGTCCAGGCTGGGATGTCCGCTCGCATAGACCACGGAGGCTGCAAATAAACTTCGCCACATATTTGAAGCTTAATTGGTGAAATATCACTGTCGCGCTAAACCGATGTCTAAAAGTTTTAGCGATCGGGCCGATTGTACGGATCGGCCGCGCAGAACCAGCGCCAGGGCAGCCGCCGCGCTCATGAACTATCGCCACGCCTTTCACGCCGGCAGTTTCGCCGACGTCTTCAAGCACGCGGTGCTCGCCCGCATTCTGGTGCATCTGCGGGCCAAGCCCGCGGCCTACCGGGTCATCGACACGCATGCGGGCGCGGGCCTCTACGATCTTGCCGGTCCCGAAGCCGGCCGCAGCGGCGAGTGGCGCGACGGCATTCACCGGCTCGTAACCACCCCGATCGCCGAGCCGGCGCGCGCGCTGCTTGCGCCCTATCTCGACGCCGTCGCCGCGCTCAACGGCGGCGGCGCACTCGCCGTCTATCCGGGGTCGCCGGCGCTGGTGCGCGCGTTCCTGCGTTCGCAGGACCGTCTCATCGCCTGCGAGCTCGAACCCAAGGCGGCCGCCGCGCTCGCGCGCAATCTCGGCGGCGACCGCCGCTGCAAGGCGATCGCCATCGACGGCTGGACCGCGCTCAATGCCTATGTGCCGCCGAAGGAGCGGCGCGGCCTGGTGCTGGCCGATCCGCCGTTCGAACACGCGGAGGATTTTGTCCGGCTTGCGCGCGGGCTCGAAGCGGCGCACCGCAAATGGACGGGCGGAACATATCTGTTGTGGTACCCGATCAAGGAGCGCAAGGCGCCCGACGCTTTGGCGCTGAGCCTGCGGCGCGCGGGCATTGCGAAAATCCTGCGCGCGGAGTTCACCGTCGCGGCGCCGCAAGCCGACAGCCGGTTGCGCGCCTGCGGGCTGATCGTGGTCAATCCGCCGTTCACGCTCGACCGCGAGCTTGCGGTCCTGCTGCCGGAATTGCGGTCGATCCTCGCCGGCAGCGACGGCGGCTTTCGCGTCGACTGGCTCGCGCGCGAAAGCTGACTTTCGCACTTTTCCAAAACCCGCGTTTGGCATATTCTTGCACGCAGGGCTGACTTAGACGTTCCGCCTCCTGAGGGGGCCGGCGGAGTGAGTGAGGCCGTAACGGGCCGACTTCTTCCCCCGCATGCGAATGTCCGGCCGAGCCGTCGCGTCATGCGGGCGCGCGGCGTGGCAACCCACGGGGAAGGGAGTTTCCCGATGGCCATGGCAGGTACGGTCAAGTTCTTCAATGCCGAACGCGGATACGGCTTCATCAAACCGGACGACGGCGGGCGCGACGTGTTCGTGCACGTGACCGCCGTCGAGAGCGCCGGGCTCAAAGTGCTGACGGAGGGACAGCGTCTGTCCTTCGATGTCGAGCCCGACAAGAAGGGCAAAGGTCCGAAGGCGGTCAATCTCGTCGTCACGGGCTGACGCGCAAGCCTACAGTCTCATCTCCCATGCGTGCCGCTGCGGTTCGCTACCCACGCAACGGCCGCCGAAAACGGATTTTACCCATGATGATCCTGCGCGGTTCTCCAGCCTCTCCGTTCGTCCGCAAGGTCAGGCTTGCCGCGAGCGTACTCGGGCTCGAGCGCGAGATCACGATCGAACCGGCCGACACGATGAGTGCGTCCGACACCGTGCGCCAGCAGAATCCGCTCGGCAAGATTCCGGCGCTCATCATCGAGGACGGCGGCGTGCTGTTCGATTCGCGCGTAATCCTGGAATATCTCGATCATCGCGCCGGCGGCGGTCGCATCGTGCCGAAGGATGCCTCGGCGCGGTTCGCCGCGCTGCGGCTGCAGGCGCTGGCCGACGGCATGATGGATGCGTCGATCCTCACGGTCTATGAAAGCCGCTGGCGGCCGGCCGAGAAGCACGAGGCGAAATGGCTGGAGCACCAGGCCGGCAAGGTCACGCGCGCACTCGTCGGCGCTCGAGGCGGAGCCGCCGGCGCTCGACACGCCGCCCAATGTCGGTCACATCGCGCTCGCCTGCGCGCTCGGCTATCGCGACTTCCGGTTTCCGGGAACGTGGCGGGAAAGCCATCCGCGGCTGGTCGCGTGGCTCGACGATTTTGCCGCGCGCGTTCCGGCCTTCGCGGCGAGCAAGCCGGCGGGCTGAACGCGCGATCCCGGCGATCGGATCGCCGCAGAACGGCAATGCCCCGGAGCCAGGCTCCGGGGCATTTCCTTGCGTGCGTTCTGAACGCGATCAGAACCGCCAGTTCACGCCGCCGCGGAACACGTTCGCATAGAACGAGACCGCGCCGGTCGGCGTCAGCGCGCAGTTGAGCCCGCAGGTGACGCTGCCCAGGTCGACATAGAGATACTCGGCCTTGATCGACACGTTGTTGGTCACGCCGAACTCCACGCCGCCGCCGACGGTCCAGCCGGCATTGGTCTGGCTGATTCCGACCAGGCCGGGCAGGGTGGCGTCGATGTCGCCGAGTGCGAGCCCGGCGGTCAGGTACGGCAGGAAGCGGTCCCATGCGAAACCGATGCGCCCGCGGACGGTCGCGAGCCAGTGGTTGCGGCTGCTGCATCCGCCCGGGCAAAGCACGGCGTTCACGTCGCCCTTGACGCCCGACCAGTCGATGTCGCCCTCGACCCCGAACACCGCCTGGCCGACCTGTACGTTGTAGCCGGCGGTTGCGCCGATCAGGCCGCCGGATATGTCGAAGGTGTCGAGGCCATCCCAGCGCGAGCGGCCCCAGCCGCCGCCGCCGTTGATGCCGAGATAGAAGCCGGTCCAGGTGAAGATCTGGGTATAGCCCGGCGCCTTGTAGGCCGGCGGCGGGAGAACGATATGGCAGATCGGCGGCACTCGCCGAGCCGGCGATCAGGGACAGCAAGCCTGCAAAAATCACGCGTTTCATGAGCGAACCCTCCATACGCAGTCGCTATCCGGACAGTATTCGCAAATAATATGGTGTCTAGTGCAAGAAAGACACATCTAAAATTAAAGAATTAAGCCACCTTAATGCTGATAATATACCGCAGAAGCGCCGTATATATGGTTTATATTACTTTAATATTGCGCAAACATGGTAAATGAATACTGAATAATTCGAAGGGCGCGGGTACCCGCGACCAGATCCTCGGCAGCGCGCCCCTCGTCTTGGCTTCATCCCCGCGACCGCGCATTCGTGCTTTCGATGTTGTGCGGCGATCGAGCGGCCTGCTGGCCCGGATGTGGTGGACGCCTTACCTTCGGGGCCATGAACGGACCCAGGAAGGACATCGATCCGACCACCGAGCTCGCCGAGGAGGACGAGGAGCCGGCGCTGCCGGAGCTCGAACCGGAGAGCGCGATCGATCTCGCGGCCGGCGCCGGCCCGCTCGCGGCCGGCCGCGCCGCGATCGCGCGCCACGCCAAGCACGCGCCGTCCTCGCCCGGCGTCTACCGCATGATCGACGCGCGCGGCGACGTGCTCTACGTCGGCAAGGCCAAGAACATCAGCAAGCGCATCGTCGCCTATGCGCGGCCGACCGGCCACGACCCGCGCATCGAGCGCATGATCGCGGCGACCGCCACGCTCGAATTCGTCTCGACCGCGACCGAGACCGAGGCGCTGCTGCTCGAAGCCAACCTGATCAAGCGGCTGCGGCCGCGCTTCAACGTGCTGCTGCGCGACGACAAGTCGTTTCCCTACATCCTGATCACCGCCGACCACTGGGCGCCGCAGATCCTCAAGCATCGCGGCGCGCGCACGCGGCGCCGGCAACTATTACGGCCCGTTCGCGTCGGTCTGGGCGGTCAACCGCACCATCACGGCGCTGCAGCGCGCCTTCCTGCTGCGCTCGTGCTCGGACGCGGTTCTTCGAGAGCCGCACGCGGCCGTGCCTGCTGCTACCAGATCAAGCGCTGCTCGGCGCCGTGCACGGGCGAGATCGCTTTCGCCGAGTATGCCGAGCTGGTGCGCGAGGCCAACGCGTTCCTGTCCGGCAAGAGCCAGGCCGTGAAGGACGAGCTCGCCGCCGAAATGGAGAAGGCGTCGGCGGCGCTCGATTTCGAGCGCGCCGCGATCTATCGCGACCGGCTCGCCGCGCTCTCGGCGGTGCAGTCGCATCAGGGCATCAATCCGCGCGGCGTGGAGGAGGCCGACGTGTTCGCGCGTGCACCAGGAGGGCGGCTTCACCTGCATGCGAGGTGTTCTTCTTCCGCACCGGCCAGAACTGGGGCAACCGCGCCTATTTTCCCAAGGCCGACCGCTCGCTCGCGCCGGGCGAGGTGCTGGGCGCCTTCCTCGCGCAGTTCTACGACGACAAGCCGTGCCCGCGCTGCATCCTGCTCTCGCATGAGATCGAGGAGCGCGCGCTGCTCGCCGAGGCGCTGAGCACCAAGAGCGGCCACAAGGTCGAGATCGCGCGTGCCGCAGCGCGGCGAGAAGAAGGACCTCGTCGATCACGCGCTCGCCAATGCGCGCGAGGCGCTCGGGCGCAAGCTCGCCGACACCTCCTCGCAGCGCAAGCTGCTGGACGGCGCTGGCCGAGACGCTTCGGGCTGCCGCGGGTGCCGCGGCGCATCGAGGTCTACGACAACAGCCACATCCAGGGCAGCGAACGCGGTCGGCGCCATGATCGTCGCCGGCCCGGAGGGCTTCCGGAAGAACCAGTACCGCAAGTTCAACATCCGCTCGGCCGACCTCACGCCCGGCGACGATTACGGCATGATGCGCGAGGTGCTGACGCGCCGCTTCAAGCGGCTGATCGACGAAGCGCCGCGCGCGTGCGGCGCAAGTGCCGCCATCGGTCGAGGACGGTCGCCGACGTGTGCGGCGCGGCAGGCCTCGCAGGCCGACGGCTCCGGTCCCGACGTTTCGCGCCGATGATCTGCCGGACGACGCGGCCGAATCGCCCTGGCCCGATCTCGTGCTGATCGACGGCGGCCGCGGCCAGCTCACCGCGGCGCAGCGAGACGCTGGCCGCGCTCGGCATCACCGACGTGCCGCTGGTCGCCATCGCCAAGGGGCCGGACCGCGACGCCGGCCGCGAGACCTTCTTCCATGCCGGCGCGCGCGCCGTTCAAGCTGACGCCGCGCGACCCGGTGCTCTATTTCGTCCAGCGGCTGCGCGACGAGGCGCATCGCTTCGCGATCGGCTCGCACCGCGCCGCGGCGCAAGCGCGACATCCGCGAGGCCGGCCTGCAGGAAATCCCCGGCATCGGCCCGACGCGCAAGCGCGCGCTGCTGCAGCCATTTCGGCACGCTGAAGGCGATCGAGCGCGCCTCGCTCGCCGATCTCGCCCAGGTGCCCGGCATCAGCGCCGAGACCGCGCGCAAGATCTACGATTTTTTCCACGAGCGCGCCGGATGATGACGGCCGATCCGGCGCGTGACGCGACGGTGCGTCTGCGGCTCCGGTCGCATTGCAGGCGCCGAACCAGGCGTCCGCCTTGCGCAGACGCCGCCTCGTCGCAAGATAGTGGCCGAATGTCGGTGCGAATGACCGGTATTCCTTTGACGCGGCGCCAGAAGGGTATTCTTTCGACTCATGAAAGCCGTCGCATCGAGACCCGTGGTGCCGGCGCGCCCGCTCGCGCTGCCGAACCTGCTGACCTACTGCGCGCATCGCCGCGGTGCCGGTCGGTGGTGGCCTGCATGTACTGGCAGGACATCCTGCAGGGCGGCGTTGTGGCTGCGCTGGGTCGCGCTGGCGATCTTCATCGCCGCCGGCGTGACCGACATCCTCGACGGCTATTTCGCGCGCAACTGGGGCGAGCAGTCGACCTTCGGCCGCATGCTCGATCCGATCGCCGACAAGCTGCTGGTCTCCTCCTGCCTGCTGATGCTGGCGGCCGACGGCACCATCCGCGGCTGGTCGCTGTGGGCCGCGATCGTCATCCTGTGCCGCGAGATCCTGGTGTCGGGCCTGCGCGAATATCTCGCCGAGCTGCGCGTCAGCGTGCCGGTGACGCAGCTCGCCAAATGGAAGACGACGCTGCAGCTGGTCGCCGTCGGCTTCCTGATCGCCGGCGAGGCCGGCGACGCGGTCGTGCCGGTGGTGACGCCGATCGGCCTCACGCTGCTCTGGCTCTCGGCGCTGCTGACGCTCTACACCGGCTGGGACTATTTCCGCGCCGGCGTGCGGCACCTGATCGAGGACTGAGCGTGAAGCTTCTGTATTTCGCCTGGGTGCGCGAGCGCGTCGGCAAGACCGAGGAGGAGGTCGCCCCGCCGGCCCGGTTGCGACGGTCGGCGACCTGATGACGTGGCTGCGCCGGGCGCGGCGAGGAATACGCCCACGCGTTCGAGAATCCGAAGGTGATCCGCGCCGCCATCGACCGCACCCATGTCAAGGCCGACACCGCGATCGCCGGCGCGCGCGAGATCGCGTTCTTTCCGCCGATGACGGGCGGGTAGAAGCCGTTCCGCCGGCGACCGGCGCGCAAACGGGAGTCGAGTGCATGTCGGCCACGATCCGCCTGCAGCGCGAGCCCTTCGACGTCGCCGCCGAGGCCGCGAAGCTGACGCGCGGGCGCACCGACATCGGCGCGGTCGTCACCTTCACCGGCATCTGCCGCGGCGACGAGAGCGGGCGCGCCGATCGCGGCGATGACGCTCGAGCATTATCCCGGCATGGCCGAGGCCGAGATCGCGCGCCACGTCGAGGAGGCCGAACGGCGCTGGCCGCTGCATCGGCGTCACCGTGATCCACCGCTACGGCCGCATCGCGCCGGGCGACGACATCGTGCTGGTGGTCACCGCCGTCGTCGCACCGGCAGGACGCCTTCGCGGCCGCCGAATTCCTGATGGACTATCTCAAGACCCGCGCGCCGTTCTGGAAGCAGGATCGAACGCGCCGCGCGCCGCGACCTGGGTCGAGGCCAAGACGTCCGACGATGCGCCGCCGACCGCTGGACCAAGCCGGCGGGCCGGCGCGAAGCCGCCGAGTGAAGCCCGTCAATTCGATTTTTGCGCGAGACCGGTTCATGACCCGCATTCTGTTTGCCGTCGTTGCGCTGACGATGATCGCCGCCGGTGCGCAGGCGGCGGAAATGACCTTCTATCCGCTGCCGACCGGCGCCTATCCGCACGACGTCGCGCCGGCGGCCGACGGCAGCGTCTGGTATCAGCGGCCAGCACGAAGGCTTTGCTCGGCCGCTTCGATCCGAAGACCGGCACGCTCGAGAAGATTCCGCTCGGGCCGGGCGCTGCGCCGCACGGCGTGATCATCGGCCCCGACGGCAATCGCCTGGTTCACCGAGGGCGGGCAGAATGCGATCGCGCGGGTCGACGCCCGGACCAAGGCGGTCACGCTGTTCCCGCTGCCGAAGGCGTTCCCGTACGCCAATCTCAACACGCTGGTGTTCGACAAGGACGGCATCGTCTGGTTCACCGGCCAGAGCGGCGTCCACGGCCGCGTCGATCCCAGGACCGGCAAGGTGGATGCCTGGGCGTCGCCGCGCGGCCGCGGTCCCTACGGCATCACCGTCACGCCTGCGGGCGAGATCTGGTACGCCTCGCTGGCGGGCGATCACATCGCGCAGGTCGATCGCAAGACCGGCGCGGCGACGATCGTCGAGCCGCCGAAGCAAGGGCGCCGGCCCGCGCCGCATCTGGTCGGACTCCAAGGGCATGCTATGGGTCGAGCTTCTGGCACGCCGGCGGGATCGGCCGCTACGACCCGGCCAAGAAGATCTGGACCACCTATCCGATGCCGCAGAGCAGATCGGGCACCTACTCGGTCTATGTCGACGACAAGGACCGGGTATGGGCGACCGACTGGATCGCCAACGCGATCCAGCGCTTCGATCCCGTGACCGAGACCTACGCCACGTTCCCGAGCGACAAGCGCGGCGCCAACGTGCGCCAGATGCTCGGGCGGCCGGGCGAAGCATGGGGCGGCGAGTCCGGCACCAACCGCTTGGTGGTGATCCGGGATTGAGCCGCTACGCCGCAGCGGCCTTGCCCTTGGGCTGCACCTCGGCGGTGTAGTCGTCCATCAGCTGCTTGGTGATGGCGCCGGCGTGAAGCGCCACTGCGCGATCTCGCGACACGGCGGTCACCTCGGCGGCGGTGCCGGTGATGAAGCACTCGGAGAAGCCGGAAAGCTCCTCCGGCATGATGCGGCGCTCGATCACCTCGATGCCGCGGCGCTTGGCGAGCTCGATCACGGTGCGGCGCGTGATGCCGTCGAGGAAGCAGTCGGCGATCGGCGTGTGGATCTTGCCGTCCTTGATGAAGAAGATGTTGGCGCCGGTGCATTCGGCGACGCGGCCCTGCCAGTCCAGCATCATGGCGTCGGCATAGCCTTTGCGCTCGGCCCTGTGCTTGGAGATCGTGCAGATCATGTAGAGGCCGGCGGCCTTGGCGAGCACCGGGCGCGGTCTTCGGATCGGGCCGGCGATAGTCGGCGAGGTCGAGCCGGATGCCCTTCAGGCGCTGGGCCGGATCGAAATAGCTCGGCCATTCCCAGGTGGCGATCGCGAGATGGATGGTGTTGTGCTGCGCCGACACGCCAAGCTGCTCGGAGCCGCGCCAGGCGATGGCGCGCACGTAGGCAGTCCGGCATGCCGTTCTTCTCGACGATCAGGCGCTTGGCGGCGTCGATCTCGGCGACCGAATAGGGAATCTCGAAGTCGAGCACCTCGGCCGAATGCCTGAGCCGCTCGGAATGCTCGGTGCTCTTGAAGATCTCGCCGCCATAGGCGCGCTCGCCCTCGAACACGGCGCTGGCATAGTGCAGCCCATGGGTCAGCACGTGATCTTGGCGTCGGCGGTCGGGACGAGCTTGCCGTCGAACCAGATGAGGTCGGGCGTTGGTCGAAGGGTACGGCCATGGCATTTCCTCCTCGAACCCCCGGTTCCGGCGGCCACTTGATTGGCGGTGCCGAACGCTTTTGCGTCGCGGCCCAAGTCCCGGTATGTTTTCGCCGCCCATGAGAGCGTGCTTGCGCCGCCGGTGCAACGACCGCTCGGGGGCAGGGCCCGCAGGCACGATCCTTTCGTTGCGACGCGTCGCTTTGGGTAACAATCGGAACCGAAATATGTCAATATGGCTGACATAAATTTTCCCGTGCCGCCGACCGGCCGTCGGCCGCCGCCGAGCCGTCCCGCGCGCGGCAGCGAGCCGATGTGGGACCTGATCGAGCTCCTGTTCTTCGCCTACCGCGACTTCGTCGGCGATCCCGACGACGTGCTGGCGAAGTTCGGCTTCGGGCGCGCGCATCACCGGGTGCTGCATTTCGTCAACCGCAATCCCGGCATGAAGGTCGCCGAGCTGCTCGACATCCTGAAGATCACCAAGCAGTCGCTCGGACGCGTGCTCAAGCAGCTGATCGACCAGGGCTACGTGGTGCAGAAGGAAGGCGCCAGCGACCGCCGCCAGCGCCTGCTCTACGTCACGCCCAAGGGCGAGACGCTGGCCATGAAGCTCGCCGGCCTGCAGACCGCGCGCATCGCGCGCGCGCTCGCCGAACTCGGACCGGGCGCGCACGAGGCGGCCTGCCGGTTCCTCGTCGCCATGATCAACGCCGAGCAGCGCGACAGCGTGCTGCGGTTCATCGCGCGCGCCGACCGCGCCCGGCGGCAGCGCGCCTGACGGACGCAACAGCCATGCGGGCCTTGAAGCCGGTGTCCGCTCCCCTCGCCGACGACGCGCCGCACCTGCTGGTGGTCGACGACGATCGCCGCATCCGCGACCTGCTCTCGCGCTTCCTGCACGCCGAGGGCTACCGGGTCACCACCGCCGAGAGCGCGGCCGACGCGCGCGCCAAGCTCGAGGGCCTGCGCTTCGACCTGCTGATCCTCGACGTGATGATGCCGGGCGAAACCGGCTTCGATCTGGCGCGCGACCTGCGATCGGCCTCGACCGTGCCGATCCTGATGCTGACCGCGCGCGGCCGAGGCCGGAAGCCGCATCGAAGGGCTTTCGATCGGCGCCGACGACTACGTCGGCAAGCCGTTCGAGCCGCGCGAGCTGTCGCTGCGCATCGCCAACATTCTCAAGCGCGCGCGTCCGGCCGCGCAGTCGCCGGTCGAAACCGTGTGCTTCGGCGATTTCCGCTTCCACATGGCGCGCGGCGAGCTCAGGCGCGGCGACGACGTCGTCCATCTCACCGACCGCGAGCGCGACATGCTGCGCCTGCTGGCGGCGACGCCGGGCGAGACCGTGCCGCGGCTCGCGCTTGCCGGCAACGGCGGCGATCGATCGGCGAGCGCGCGGTCGACGTGCAGGTCAACCGGCTGCGCCGCAAGATCGAACGCGATCCCGCCAACCCGCTGCTGGTGCAGACGGTGCGCGGGATCGGCTACCGGCTGGTGACGACGCCATGACGGCGCCCGACGTCAGCATCGCCGCCCTGCGCTCCGGCATTGCCGCGATGCGCACCGCCGGCGCGCACATGCGCGCCTTCCATGGCCGCATGAGCCTGCTGCTCAAGAGCGTCATGCCGAAGGGCCTCTATGCGCGCGCGCTGCTGATCATCATCGCGCCGATGGTGGTCCTGCAGTCGGTCGTCGCCTACGTGTTCATGGAGCGGCACTGCAACCTGGTGACGCAGCGGCTGTCGGCCGGCGTGGTGCAGGACATCGCCGCCCTGATCGAGGTCTACCAGGCTCTATCCGCAGGATGCCGGCAGCACGCAGCTGCGGCGGATCGCGCAGGAGCGGCTCGGGCTGGTGGTCGATTTCCTGCCGGTGAACGACCTGCCGCCGCCGGGACCGAAGCCGTTCTTCTCGCTGCTCGACCAGGCGCTCTCGGAGGAAATCAGCAAGCAGATCGCGCGGCCGTTCTGGATCGACACGGTCGGGCGCTCGGCGCTGGTCGAGATCCGCATCAAGCTCGACGACGCCGTCATGCGCGTGTTCGCGCCGCGCAGCGCGGCCTATGCGTCGAACTCCCACATCTTTCTGGTCTGGATGGTCGGCACCTCGCTGGTGCTGCTCACGGTCGCGATCCTGTTCCTGCGCAACCAGATCCGGCCGATCCTGCGGCTCGCCGACGCGGCGGAGAGCTTCGGCAAGGGCCGCGAGGTGCCGAACTTCCGCCCGCGCGGCGCGCGCGAGGTGCGACGCGCGGCGCAGGCCTTCATCGAGATGAAGAGCCGCATCGAGCGCGCGATCGAACAGCGCACCGCCATGCTGGCGGGCGTGTCGCACGATCTGCGCACCGTCCTGACCCGCTTCAAGCTCGAGCTCGCGCTGATCGGCGATACGCCCGAGGTCGAGGCGATGAAGAAGGACGTCGACGAGATGGCGCGCATGCTGGAGGCCTATCTCGCCTTCGCGCGCGGCGATTCGGGCGAGCAGTCGGCGCCGACCGACATGAGCGCCTTCCTCGAACGAGCTCAAGACCGACAGCGAGCGCGACGGCCACCAGTGCGAGCGTGTCGTTCCACGGCCAGCCGGTGGTCACGGTGCGGCCGGCGGCGTTCAAGCGCTGCCTCGCCAATCTGGTGTCGAATGCGGCGCGCCACGCGCAATTCGCTGTCGATCACCGGCCATCGCGATCATCGCTGGCTCACCGTCACGGTGGACGACGACGGACCGGGCATCCCGGCGAAGCTGCGCGAGGACGTGTTCAAGCCGTTCCTGCGGCTCGACGATGCGCGCAACCAGGACGAAGGCGGCACCGGCCTCGGTCTGGCGATCGCGCGCGACATCGCGCGCTCGCATGGCGGCGACATCACCTTGTCGGATTCGCCGCTCGGCGGCCTGCGCGCGACCGTGCGGGTGCCGGTTTAATGCTGGGAGTGAAGCTCTGGCCCGTCATCCTGAGGTGCTGCGCCGGAGGCGCAGCCCCGAAGGATGACGCCGGCAGCCCCGAAGGATGACGCCGGATGACGGTGCAGCTTACGTCATAGCCCAGATGCGCGCGGTAGCCGTCATCCTTCGAGGCTCGGCAGCTTCGCCGCCTCGCACCTCAGGATGACGGGCCCGAGAGTAATGCAGCCGGCTAAAACTTACGCCGCGATCGTATCCTCGTCGTCGCGCGGACGCCGGCGCGCTCCGCCGCGGCGCACGCGCGCGACGCAGGCCGGGATCGCGCACACGTTGTCGAGCAGGCTCGACCAGCCCTGGCCGCGCGCGAGCGCGCGGTCGAGCGCCGCCATGGTGCGGGCTAGTCCCGGATCGTCGTCATTCACCCAGGTGCGCAGCACCTGCGCGAACAGCAGCGCCAGCCCCTGCGCGCGCATCATGCCCTTGGGACCGGAGGCGCCGATGTCGGCGGCGGTGAGCATCCATTGCTGCGAACGCACGGCAAGCCCGTTCAAGGCGAGCGCGAGGCCGGGATTGCGCATCGCCGAGCGTGCCAGCGAGCGCACGGCCTCTTTGTGGGGGGCGAGCGCCTCGAGCCGGCGCATCAGACGTCGAACAGTCGTTCGCGCGGCGGCTCCTCCGCCATGTCGGCGTCGCCGCCGGCCAGCACCGCGCGGTCGATCTCCTTCATGTGCGCGGCGAGGATCGCAATCGCGGAGCCGAACTGGTTGCGCAGCTCGGAGAGCGCAACGCCCGCCCGTTCGGCGATCTCGGCGAAGCCGATCTGTTCGATCGGTTTCTCAGCGAGCAGCGCCATGAAGGCGTCGATGATGCGGTCGCGGCCGGATTTGTTGCCATTGCTGGCAGGGCGGGCGGCTGGTTTGCGAGCGGGCTTGCGGGCCATGGCGGGCTCCTGCGCTGGATTTGTCCTTTGCACCGTAATCTAGGCCGGCGCTGGCGGCGGTTCTAGGGCGGCAACCGCCGTTCGTGCCTCACACTCGGTGTCATGCCTGCGCAAGCAGGCACCCAGTAAACGCGGTGCCTGGATGACCGCATTGAGCAAGCCACCAGAAATCGGCGTTCGCTGGATTCCGGCTCTCGCTCGCCGGGCTTCCCCGGCTCGCTCGGCCGGAATGACACCGCGTATGAGACGCGGCGCCTCAACCAGCCAGTTCGCGCGAACGCCTGGTGGCGGCGGCAATCGCGCTGGTCATCAGCTGTTCGAGGCCGTCTGATCCCATCAGCACGGCGAGCGCGGCAGCGGTGGTGCCGCCGGGCGAGGTCACGTTCTGCCGCAAGGTGGCGGCATCGAGCGGCGAGCGATGCAGCAGTTCGCCCGCGCCCGCGACCGTGGCGCGCGCGAGCGTTGTGGCGAGCGCAACCGGCAGACCGGCCGCGGCGCCAGCCTTGGCGAGCGCTTCGGCGAGCAGGAACACGTAGGCGGGACCCGAGCCCGACACCGCCGTCACGGCATCCAGCAGCGCCTCGTCGTCGACCCACTCGACCGCGCCGACCGCGCCGAGCAGCGTGTGGACGAGCGCGCGCTGCCCAGCCGAGACGTGGGCATTGGGGACCGCCACCGTGATGCCGCGGCCGATCGCGGCGGGCGTGTTGGGCATGGCGCGAACCACGGCGGTGGGCGACGGCAGCGCGCTTTCCAGCATGCGCAGCCGCGGGCCGGCCATGATGGAGACGGCGACCGTCGCGGCGCCGACGAACGGCGCCAACGTCGGCAGCGCCTCGGGCGCGGTCTGCGGCTTGACCGCGATGACGATGGCGGAAGCCTCGGCCGGCCGGGTGGGATTGAGACGCAGGCCGCGGCTCGTCAGCGCGGCGATGTCGCCCGAGGGCTGCGGCTCGATCACGGCGATCTTCGCGGCGTCGAGACCCAATGCGAGCCAGCCTTCCAGCAGCGCACCGCCCATCTTGCCGGCGCCGACCAGCAGCAGGGTTCCGGAAAAGCCGGCGAGCGCGTGCGCGCCGGCCGTCGTCGATGCGTTCATAGAAGTCTCTCCGTCATTCCTGCCTTGCAGCGCAGGACGAAGTCCGGCTTCGCGAGCGCCGGAATCCATAACCATCATAGCGGGAAGGTGGCACCATGGGTGCAAATTACCAAAATCCGGCGGCTATGGATTGTGAGTTCGCTCGCGATGCCTGCCATCGGTCCGCGCTTCGCGCGGACCCCTCGGCTCGCTCGCCTGGAACGGCGAAGCCGCGGTGGCGCTACGCCCGCCCCTGGGTCTCGAACATGGCGGCGTCGAGTGCCTCGCGCGCGCCCTTGCCGGCCCAGACCACGAACTGGAAGGCGGGGAAATAGCGCTCGCAGGCGTCGAGCGCGGTCCCGAGCAGCGCCTCGCATTGCCGGCCCGAGGCGGTGACGCCGCCGGCCAGCACCAGCGCGTGCCGGTACATCACGATGCCGTCCTTGGTCCACAGGTCGAAATGACCGACCCACATCTGCTCGTTGATCAGCGATATCAGCTGCTGCACTTCGGCGCGATTGCGCTCCGGCACCTTGAGCTCGAAGGCGCAGGCCAGATGCAGCGCCTCGATGTCGAACATCCAGGTGAAGGAAATCTGGTAGTCGGACCACTTGCCGGTCACCAGGATGGTGATCTCGTCCTCGCCCGCGCGCTCGAACGACCAGTCGTTGGTCGAGGCCATGCGCTCGACCACCTCGAGCGGATTCGTGCGCGGTTGCTCGGTAAAGTCGATGAGGGACATGCTCTCCACCCTGCCGCCGGGAAGTCGGATGCGCTCGCCACCACAAGCACACCACGCTGCTCTCTACGCGGTCCCCGGTGGAGCCGTTCGACCGGTCCGGGGCGAATCACTCAATGATTCCAATATAAACGCAGGATTCCGGGCGCCAAAGCGATATTGGACGCCGCAATGGCTAACGATCGGTTGAAATCGGGCCTCGGGCGCCGCTTCTCCACAGCTTCGCGGGCGTTGTCGCAGCCGGAACCGCAAGCAAGCGGCTTCTTCGAGCCAATGTTGCGTCAACCGCAACGCAGGAAGGTGCGAAACACCCATCCGCGCCTGCCCGGTCCCAGCGGGATGACATAGGCCCAGGGCTGTCCGCGCCGATCGACGACGGTGTCGGTGATGCGAACCGGGGTGCCGTTGGAGAGCGCACCCACGATCGCGCCGTTCGGTCGCGCGCGCACGTTCAGCGGCGTGCCGGTCGGATCGGTCACGACGCAATTCTGCGCCGATGCGGCGCTCGTCACGAGCGACAGCAAACAGCCGAGCAGCAATCGTTTCATGGCGGTCTCTCCATCGCTGGCGGCCGCGCTCCGCTGCCGCGGTATCCCACCGCGGCGTTCACAAGATGCGGCACGCGCCGAGACTGTTCCAATGTCCGTGCTGGATCAGTCGAACAGGCTCGAAACCGACTCCTCGGCGGCGGTGCGTCCGATCGCTTCGCCGATCAGGGTCGCCACCGACAGCACCCGGATGTTGCCGGCAACCTTGACTGCCGCGGTCGGCTGGATCGAGTTGGTGATGACCAGTTCCTTCAGGCGCGAGGCGGTGATGCGGGCGACCGCGCCGCCCGAGAGTACGCCGTGGGTGATGTAGGCATAGACCTCGACCGCGCCCTGCTCGAGCAGCGCGTCGGCCGCGTTCACCACGGTGCCGCCGGAATCGATGATGTCGTCGATCAATATGCAGGTATGGCCGGCAACCTCGCCGATCACGTTCATCACCTCGGATTCACCCGCGCGCTCGCGCCGCTTGTCGACGATGGCGAGCGGCGCGTTGATGCGCTTGGCGAGCCCGCGTGCCCGCGCCACCCCGCCCACGTCGGGCGATACGATTGCCAGCTTGCCGAGGTCGAAGCGCTCCTTGATGTCGCGCACCATCATCGGCGAGGCGTACAGGTTGTCGGTCGGGATGTCGAAGAAGCCCTGGATTTGCCCGGCGTGCAGGTCGAGCGTCATCACGCGATCGGCGCCCGCATTGGTGATCAGGTTGGCGACGAGCTTGGCGGAGATCGGCGTGCGGGGACCGGGCTTGCGGTCCTGCCTGGCGTAGCCGAAGTAGGGAATCACCGCGGTTATGCGCCGCCCCGACGCGCGGCGCAGCGCGTCGATGATGATGAGCAACTCCATCAGGTGGTCGTTGGCCGGAAACGACGTGGATTGGATCACGAATACGTCGGAGCCGCGCACGTTCTCCTGGATCTCGACGAAGATCTCCATGTCGGCGAAGCGCCGCACGACGGCCTTGGTCAGCGGCGTCTTGAGGTAGGCGGCGATCGCGTCGGCGAGCGCGGGATTGGAGTTGCCGGCGACGAGCTTGATCGCCCCGTTCTTGGCCGCCATCTCTCGGTCTCCCAGCGGTCGAGAACCCGCCCGCTCGCGGCGTCCTGATAACAAGGAGGCGGCGAGGCTGGCAATACGGGCCGCCGTTGTTTGCCCCGGAATTTCGGGCGCGGTTAGAACGGGTTGCCGCGCTTTTCAGCGCTCCTGCGAAGCGAAGGCAAGGGTGGTGTCCGCGGGGGCATCGGAGGGCGTGGCGGAGGGCTCAGGCCGGCCTTTCGGCAGGGGGACATCGCGGGACTGCGGGCGGTCGAGCGCGGTCTCGATGCTGGCATCCGTCCGCGGCTCCTCGCGGCGGAAGATGCGGAAAATGCCGGATGCTTCCGGCGCCCAGTCGTCGAGCCACGCGAAGGTCGATCGGCTCCGCTCAGGCGGGGGCGGGGCCGACGCTACCGCTGTGGCCTGCGAACGGTTGTTGGATGCGGCGAACGTGGCGAACCGCTCGACGCCGGCACGCGCAATCTTGCGCAGGACCTGGTCGTCGGCTCCGGCCCACCTGTCGCGCTCGCTGCCTTGCGCGCGTTCGACGCCGCCCATGCGCAACGCCCGGCGTTGGTTGGCGTCGTAGGCATCCCATGCCCACGCGATGGCGCCGCCGCCTTCGGCCTGCGTCGCGAGGTATCCGCGCAGGCGGTAGTCGGCCTCGCCGGGCGGGACGACGGCGATCTGGCGCGCGCCGGCCTCTTCCTTGAGGACGGTCATGAACCGGCGGAAAATCTCCGGCGGCGGCCCGTCCACCGACTCGATGGTGACGGCGATGCGGCGCTCTTCGGTGAGGTTCCCGAGCTGGCCGAGATTGGCGCAAGCCGACGCCGCGAGGCTCGCCAACAGCGCCCCGGCGCGCGCCCACTGCGAACAGATGCCCGCCCGCCGCGCGCCCGCGGCCGGCCGGCCTAATCCACTCTGCATCGACATCCCCACAGGGCCCGGCGGATCGCCTTGCAGCTTATGGCCACGGTCCCGCAGGACCCTGGCCGCCGAGTTCCCCTGGTGATTTGTAGCCTCGATTCCGGACCGCGCCTATGGCCGAAAAGCCACACTCGGCAAGGCTTTAGTCGGCGAGCACGATGGCGTTCACGTGCCGCCCGTAGTCGCTCTCGGCGCGGTGCGTGCAGCGGCGATAGCTGAAGAACCGCGTTGGATCGGCGTAGGTGCAGGCCGCGAGGTCCTCGGTGCGGCCGATCCCGGCCGTGGCGAGCCTGCTTGTGATGTACGCCGGCAGGTCGAACAGGGCGTGGCCGGGCCGCGAGGCGGGCGCAAAGAAGCGTTCGTTCGCCGCGTCCTCCGCCAAAAAGCGCGCGACGAATTCCGGCCCGACCTCGTAGTTCGCCTGGCTGATGGTCGGTCCCAACGCCGCCGCTATATGGGCACGGCTGGCTCCCAGACGCTCCATGGCGGCTATCGTCGCCTCCAGAATACCGGTTAGAGCGCCCTTCCAACCGGCATGCGCGGCTCCGATGACGCGTGCGCGTTCATCGGCAAGCAGCACCGGGCCGCAGTCGGCGGTGGTCACGCCGATAGCCAAGCCCGGGACGCTTGTCACGATGCCGTCCGCGCGCGGGCGGGCATCGGACGGCCACGGCCGCTCGGCCGTCACCACCTCGGGCGAGTGCACCTGGTAGGCGGTGATGAAGCGCTCCGGGCTCACGCCCAGCGCCGACGCCATGCGGGCGCGGTTCTCTCCGACATGCGCCGGCAGGTCGTCCGACCCGGTGCCGCCGTTGAGGCTCGCATAGATGCCGCCCGACACCCCGCCTTCGCGCGTGAAGAAGGCGTGGCGGATGCCGGGGAGCGAAACGAGCGCCGCGGCCTTGAGCATGCTCGCCGGCCTCTGGTGGTGCCTGGTTGCGTGGTCGTCTTCGGCCATTGCGCTGATGCCTATATACGATTGGAGCCTAGTCAATAGAGGGGCCCGATGGCATCGCAGCTTGAGCTTGGACTGGACACGTTCGGCGACATCACCGCAGGGCCCGACGGCCGCCTCCTGCCGCATGCGCAGGTGATCCGCAACGTCATCGACGAAGCCATCCTGGCCGACCGGCTCGGGGTCGATTTCATCGGCGTCGGCGAGCACCACCGCGCCGATTTCGCCGTGTCGGCGCCGGACGTGGTGCTGGCGGCGATCGCGACCCGCACCAGCCGCATCCGGCTCGGCTCGGCGGTGACCGTGCTGAGCTCGGACGATCCGGTGCGCGTGTTCCAGCGCTTCTCCACGCTCAACTCAGCCTCCAACGGGCGCGCGGAGGTCATCCTCGGCCGCGGCTCGTTCACCGAGTTGTTTCCGCTGTTCGGCTATGAGCTGAGCCAATACGAGGAGCTGTTCGAGGAGAAGCTCGACCTGTTCGCGGCGCTCATCCGGCAGGAGAGCGTGACCTGGGAGGGCAAGACCCGCCCGCCGCTCAAGAACCAGCGGGTGTTTCCGCCGATCGAAACCGGGACGCTGAAGACCGGTTCGCTCAAGACCTGTTCGCTGAAGACTTGGATCGGCGTCGGCGGCAGCCCGGAATCTGGCCGATCTGAGGTTTGACGGGGTTGATCCCGAGGTCACCGGCCGGCCGTCGTACCATCCGTCGGTGCTGCTGAAGCTCTACATCTACGGATATCTCAACCGGGTTCAGTCGAGCCGGCGGCTTGAGCGTGAGGCCGGCCGCAACGTTGAGGTGATGTGGCTCACTGGTCGACTGGTTCCTGATCACAAGACGATTGCGGATTTCCGCAAGGATAACGGGCCTGCGATCCGCAAGGTGTGCGCACAGTTTGTGGCGCTGTGCCGAGAGATCGGTCTGCTGACGAAGGCGAGCGTGGCGATTGACGGCAGCAAGTTCAAAGCGGTCAACAACCGCGACAAGAACTTCACGCGGGCGAAGATGGAGCGCCGGCTGGCGCAGATTGAGGAGAGCGTGGCGCGCTATCTGAGCCAGCTCGACACGGCCGACCTGCAGGAGCCATCGGAAGCGCTTGCGGCGAAGACGGCGCACCTCAAGGACAAGCTTGCCAAGCTCGCGAGCGAGATGGAGCGCTTGAAAGCGATCGAGAGGGCGATGCTGGCTTCGCCTGATCAGCAGATTTCCTTGACCGACCCCGATTCACGTTCGATGGCGACGAGCGGGCGCGGCTCGGGCGTCGTTGGCTACAACGTGCAGGTGGCCGTGGATACGGAACATCATCTGATCGTCACCCATGAGGTCACGAATACCGGCTCGGATCGTTCACAACTTGCCAAGGTCGCGTCGCAGGCGAAGGCTGTTCTTGGCACTGACCGTCTCGATGTCGTCGCCGACCGTGGCTACTTCAACAGCCTCGAGATTTTGGCCTGCGCGCAAGCTGACATCACGGTGACGCTGCCGAAGGGCGACTCGCGGCTTGGCCGACCGAAGGTTTGCGCGTGCTGCGCTCAGCCGCCGAAACCGGGCGGCGGGTCGAGCTTCGGATCGGCCAGCGCCATCGCCTTGAACAGCCGGCCCATGTCGGTTGGCTGCTCGTGGCCGGTGAGGCGCGCGAGCGCCGACGTGATGGCGCGCGCCTGCTCGGGCGGCGCGCCCGCCCGCAGCGCCTGGGCGCGCGAGTCGATCCCGAGGTGCTGCAGAAACGCGGCTTGCTCGACCGGTCCATGCACGCGCGCGTCCAGGCTTTCCGCCGCCTGCGCCAGCGCCTGAAAATCGACGTGGGCGGTGAGATCGACCAGGCCGGGCGCGACCAGCGGATCGACGTATTCATGATGCGAGACCGCCTGGAAGGTATCGCCGATCGCGCTCTTGAGGTGACCGTAGTCGACGATCAGCGCCACGCCCTTGGAAGTCAGCACCCGCCGGGCCACGTCGAGTATGGTCTTGTCGGCGCGCCACTCGTAAATCTCGCCGATCTTCGCCGCGCGCAGATCCGCCGGCAGCAGGTCCTCGAACATCGGCAGCGGATCGCGGTCGATGCTGAAGCGCAGCTTGTCGTCCTCGCCGATCTTGACCACGCGCTCGTGCCAGCCGTCGGCGCACATGACCGCCTGCTGCACCGGCAGCGCGTCGAAGAATTCATTGGCCAGGATAATCACCGGCCCTTCCGGCACGTCGTCGAGCGAGCGATGCCACGATACCGGCACGTCGCTGCCGGCGAGCGCCTGCTGCTGGAGCTTCTCCAGCGCCGGGCTGATCTCCACCAAATGCGCCACGATGGCCTTGCGGAACTCCGGCATGACCTTGGCGGCGCGCAAGGCATCGACCATCATGGTGCCGCGGCCGGGGCCGAGCTCGACCAGGCGCACGTTCTCGGGCGATCCCATCACCCGCCAGGCCGCCGCCGCCCACAGCCCGATCAGTTCGCCGAACATCTGGCTGATTTCCGGCGCGGTGGTGAAGTCGCCGGCCGTGCCGAGCGGGTTGCGCGTCACGTAATAGCCGTGCTCGGGATGGGTGAGGCAAAGCGACATGTATTGCGCAACGGGCATCGGCCCGGCGACCTCGATGCGCCGGCGGATTTCCGCTTCGAGCGGGATCAGCTGCTCCGTCAACTGGCTTGCCATCAACTCCGTCCTGCCGGCTCATGTCGCATCGCAGCGGCGATGAAGGCAAGACCCGCCAGCATCAGCGGCACCGACAACAACATCCCCATGGTTAATCCGCCCCACAGGAAGCCGAGCTGCGCGTCGGGCTCGCGAAACAGCTCGCAGACCGAGCGCGCGATGCCGTAGCCGAGCGCGAACGCACCGATGATCAGGCCCGGCCGCCGGAGCGCTCCGGCGCGGATGAGCAGGGCCAGCACGCCGAACAGCACCAGCCCTTCGAGCGCCGCCTCGTAGAGCTGGCTCGGATGGCGAGGCGCTGGCCCGCCGTTCGGAAACACGATGGCCCACGGCACGTCGCTCGGCCGTCCCCACAGCTCGCCGTTGATGAAATTCGCGATGCGGCCGAGAAACAACCCGATCGTTCCGGCCGCGCAGGTCAGGTCGCCGAGCGACAGAATGGACAGCCCGCGATAACGCGCGAAGGCGACGACCGCGAGCACGCAGCCGAGAAAGCCGCCGTGGAACGACATGCCGCCGTTCCAGAGCTGGAAGATCTCGAGCGGATGCGCGGCGAAATAACCCGGATTGTAGAACAGCACATAGCCGATGCGCCCGCCCAGGATGATGCCGAGCGTCACCCATAGAATAAAGTCGTCGAAGTCGGCGACGGTGAGCGGCGCCGCGCCGCCCCACAGGCTTTCGGCCCGGATCAGCATGCGCACGTAGACCCAGCCCAGCAGGATGCCGACGATGTAGGCGAGGGCGTACCAGCGGATGACGATCGGTCCGAAGCTGATGAGGACCGGATCGAAGGCGGGAAAGGGAATGACGAAAAACGGCATCGGGTGATTCGGGTGGGGTCTCCGGGCGTGATGCGGGCAGGGCGCCGTCCAAGTCAAGATGGGGCGCGATTGTGGCCGGAAGCGGAGGGCAGCAACACCGATCGTGTCTGGCTTCCGCGAGGGCCTTGCGGCCTGCTATTATCACACTTCCCGGTTGTTCATTATGTTCATACGTCCCGGCAACACGAAGGAACACGCAATGCTCAGCTCCCGCCAAACCGGCCGCGGATTGCGGCAAGCCTGGGAGACGCCGGCTGTCTCGACCGTCCCGATCCGTGCCACGGCGGCGGCGCGCCATTGGTACGTGGACGGTCCTTCGGACGGCATGGTCATTTTCGTTGTGGCTCCCGTCGATGCTCCCACCAATTCCGCCGGCGCTGACGATCATCCCGTGCAACGAGACAGGTGCAATGCGACCGGGCACTGGCAGGCGCCCGCCGTCACGACGATGAGCATTCGTGCCGCATCCGGCAAATAGAGGCGATCTCCCGACCGACATCCAAGACAAATGCGCGCTTTGGAGGCCACGACGCTTCGCCGCGCGACACTCGTTCTGGCGATTCTGGCATCGCGGCCCACTGCCTAGTTCTGTCCCGCCTGCTGCGCCTGCGCTTCGAGCTTGGCGATCTCGGCGTCGAACCAAGCCAGGTCCTTCGCCCATTGCGGATTGCCCGGCGCGCGGGCGATCAGGCCTGCGACGACCTCGCGTCCCTTGCGCAAGGCCGCCAGGGCTTCGTCGACACCGCCACGCTTGAGGTGGATCAACGCCAACTTGATGCAAGTGACCGCCAGATCGCGCTGCCACGGCGCATTGCTGCGATCGGCGGCGGCGAGCCGCTCGCGGACGGCAAGCGTGTCACGATAGGCTGCCAGCGCTTCCTCGAGCTTGCCTAGCGCGCCCAGCACATCGCCGATCTTCTCATGCGAGATCGACAGATCGCGCTGCCACTCGCTGTTGCCGCGATCCGCGGCCGCCAGGCGCTGCGCGATCGCGAGGCCGTCGCGGAAGGACCGGAGCGCGTCGTCAAGCGTGCCCAGCGCCAGCTGCACATCACCGATCTTGTTGTGAGAGACCGCAAGATCGCGCTGCCACTGCATGTTGTCGCGGTCGAGTACGGCCAGCCGTTCGGCGACGGCCAGCCCGTCGCGATAGGCCTTGAGCGCGTCGCCGGGCTTGCCCTGGCTCCTGAGCACGTCGCCGACCCGGTCGTACGAGACCGACAAATCGCGCAGCCACTGCGTGTTGCCGCCGTCCCTGGCGACGAGCCGCTCGCGAATGGCTGCGCTTGCGCGGTAGGCCGCGAGCGCCTCATCGAGCTTGCGCTGCGATGCCAATACGTCGCCGAGCTTGATATGCGAAACCGAGAGATCGCGCTGCCACTGGCCGTTGCGGGATCGGCGGCGGCGAGCCGTTCCCGGATGGCAAGGCTGTCGCGGTAGGCTTTGAGCGCGCCTTCGAAGTCACCCTGCGCCATCAGCACGTCGCCGATGTTGTTGTACGCGACCGACAGATCGCGTTGCGACGATGGGACGCCGTTTCCGGCGAGCCGCTCTGCGATCGCGAGACCGTCGCGATAGGCCTTGAGCGCCTCGTTGAGTTTGCCCTGCTTGACCAGCGCGGCGCCGATCTTGGCATACGAGACCAGGACGTCGCGCTGCCCCTGAATGTTGGCGGGATCGGCGGCGGCAATCCGCTGGGCTATGGCGAGGCCGTCGCGGAAGGCCTCCAGCGCGCGGTCCACATCGCCAAGCGTCAGGTAGGTGTCACCGAATTCATTGAGCATCACGGCGCGGCTTCGCTGCAGCGTCAAATCGCCCGGCGCCGACGCCGCGAGCTGTTCGAACGTCGTCTTGGCGGTATCGAGGATCCTGCGAACCGCTTCCGCCCTCATTCCCTCGACGTTGCGCAGTCCCTGGGCGATGTCGAACACCAGGCTCTCGGCGGTCTCCTGCGCCAGCTTGAAGTTGCGCTCGGCCTTGTCGCGCTCATCCTTGGCCAAGGCCTCGTTCGTTTGCGCGACGGCGCGCTGCTCGACCGCGATGCCGCGCTGCCAGTAGGCAAGGGAGGCGAGGGCGAGCGCCAGCACCAGCCCGGCCGCCAGGCTGCCGGTGAGGACGTTGCGCCGACGCGTCGCCGCTTGCCGGCTGCGCCGAATGAAGGTCTGCGTCTGTTCGGTTGGCGCCGGCGCCCCGCGCGGGCGCGCCGCGATCCAGCGCTCGGCCTGTTCCAGCACCGGCGAGCGCAGCAGCAGGCCGTTCGGCTCCTGCACCAGCGCCCAGCGTCGCCCGGCTTCGCCGAATTCCGTGTGCTGCCTGATCCACCCGATATCGGTGCCGAGCGCTTCGGCGAGGCGGTCGGCGTTCTCCTCGAACCGTCCTTCGTCCTCGAAGAACACGAAGTTGAGCCGCGCGAGCGCCTGCGGCACCGCCTTGTCGTCCACGCGCCGGCACACGACGGGCGCGAAGCGCTTGTTGAGGGAAGCCGCGAACGCGACCTCCTTGAGCGCCACATCGGAGCCAACCGAATCGGGGCTAAGCGCAAACACCACGGTGTCGGCACGCGCGATCAGCGCCTCGATGCGCGCCCACCATTCCTCGAAGGCGTAGATCTCGCTGCGGTCGATCAGAGGCTCGAAGCCGCGCGACTTGAGCGCCGCCTCGAGTTGGTCGGCGAACACCATGTCCCGGCGCGAATAGGAGATGAAGACCTTGGGCCGGGAGGGGCCGGCGTCCGGACCGCCTGCTTCAGAGGTCATGGCGTGCGGGCCTTTCTGCCCCGACGGCCGCAACGGTGCGTATGGCATTTGGCCGATTGCAAGGCAGCACGTAGCCCGCATGTCGCGAAGCGAAACGCGGGGATCGTCTCTCCGAGCCGTCCTGGATGCCGCTCCGCGCCATCCAGGCTTCGACGCCCGCTCAGCGCACCTGAAAGACCAGCTTGCCCCTGAAATGGCGGGACTCGCTCAGCCGGTGCGCGTCGGCGGCTTGCGCCAGCCGGTAGAGCTTGATCTCGGGCGGGCGCACCGCGTCCATGCGGTAGAGTTCCGCAATGCGTTCCATGTGGCGGCGGGCGCGGCCGACCGGAGGCCGCAGCGCGGTCACGTCGTCGCGTTGCGGCTTGGGCGCCTGCGCGCCCGACGCGATGAATGCCGCGCGGCCGCCCGGCTTGAGCACGGCGAAAGATTTCTGCGCCACCTCGCCGCCGACGGTGTCGAACACGGCGTCGCAATCGGCGACGGCCTGGGTGAAATCGCGCGCGGCGTAGTCGATCACCTCATCGGCGCCGAGCGAGCGCACATAGGCATGGTTCGCCGCGCTCGCGGTGGTGATGACGCGGGCGCCGAGATGCTTGGCAAGCTGGATCGCAAAACCGGCGACGCCGCCCGCCCCGCCCTGGATCAGGATGGTCTCTCCGCGCTTGAGCTTCAGCGTGTCCTCGATCGCGCTCATGGCGGTGAGCCCGGTGAGCGCCAGGGCGGCCGCGTTCACGTGGGACAGCGCATCCGGCTTCCTGCCGACGATGGCGGCCTTGACCGCGATCTTCTCGGCATAGCCGCCCTCCTGGCCGGCGTCGCACACGCCGAACACGGCATCGCCCACCGCGAGGTCGGTGACGCCGTCGCCGAGCGCGCCGACCACGCCGGAAAAATCCCGCCCCAGGACGATGGGGAATTTCGTGTGCTTGTACTCGCCCAGGCGCACCTTCCAGTCGGCCGCGTTGACGCTCGCGGCGGCGATGTCGATCACCACCTCGCCGGCCGCCGCCGCCGGATCGGGCAGGTCGCCGTATTGCAGGACGTCCGGTCCGCCGAACCGCTCGATGAATACTGCCTTCATGGGTCTCGTTCCTGACGGTTCGTGGCCGATGACCTGGCTACCGATGGGAGGGGCAACCTACACCGGGCCCGCAATCAGGCAAGCCGGTAGCTCACATTGACGAAAGGTAGCAGCCCGCGAGCGATGCGAAAGCGGGGAACACGCTTGACGCCTCGGGGTGGCGTGAAACAATGCCGGTGGCACCGGCACGACAAAGTCGGCCGAGCAGGCGCAATTGCACACACGGGAGATTTGGCATGACCGGACACGTCACCGTCGCTGAGCCGCACCGGCTCTCCCGCCTGCTGCGCAGTACATGCATCGCCAGCGCGCTGCTTGCGACCGTCGTGATGGCAGCGCCGGCCGCCGCGCAGTCTGATTATCCCAGCCGCCCG
Organism: uncultured Alphaproteobacteria bacterium; assembly: GCA_963755305.1. Taxonomy (GTDB): domain Bacteria; phylum Pseudomonadota; class Alphaproteobacteria; order Rhizobiales; family Xanthobacteraceae; genus VAZQ01. Next base: position 586,249 of record CAVWJL010000006.1, read on the forward strand.
GTGCAGCTCATCGTGCCCTATGGCGCCGGCGGCATCGCCGACGTCGGCATGCGCATCCTGGCGGACAAGCTGACCGGCCGGCTGAAACAGACGTTCGTGGTCGAGAACCGTCCGGGGGCCGGCGGCATCGTCGCCGCCAAGGCCGGCGCCTCGGCCGCGGCCGACGGCTACACCGTGCTGATGACCGGCAACAACAATTCCATCGCCGCGGCGCTGTTCAATTCGCTGCCCTACAACATTCTCGCCGACTTCGCCTCGACCTCGACGGTCTCCTTCTTCGACCTCCTGATCGTGACCAGGGCGGGCTCGCCGCTGAAATCCGTGCAGGACATCGTCAAGGCGGCGCGCGCCGCGCCCGGCAAGCTCAATATCGCCACCATCAATCCCGGCAGCACGCAGAACCTCGCGGCCGAACTGTTCAAGAGCACGGCCGACATCAAGGTGACGATCGTTCCGTTCCGCACCTCGCCCGACATGGCGACCGCCGTGCTGCGCGGCGACGTCGATATCGCCTTCGAGTTCTATGCGGCGATCCAGGGACAGATCGCCGACGGCAAGGTGGTCGCGCTCGCGTCGACCGGCCCGAAGCGCACCGCCTATCTGCCCGCGGTGCCGACCGTGCAGGAAGGCGGCATCAAGGATTTCGAGGTGGCGAGCTGGAACGGGATATCGGTGCCGGCCGCGACCCCCAAGGCGGTCGTGCAGGTGCTCACCAAGGCGATCAACGACGTGCTGCCGAGCCCCGACGTGCAGGAGAAGTCCAGGAAGCTCGGCATGGAGATGCGCGGCAGCACGCCCGAGGAGATGACGGAACGGATGAAAAGCGACATCGCCAAGTGGACGGCGGTGATCGAAAAGGCCGGCATTCCCAAGCACAACTGACGACGCAAAGGATTCCGGCGCACCTTGCGGCCGGCCGGAGCGGAAGCCATGTTAGCCGGCAGGTTCACCCATCGAGGTCCCCGATGACCCAGACCACCAACCGGTTTTTCGACGAAGTGGCGCGGCTGATGAACGACGCGGCCGGCGTGGCGCAGAGCGTCAAGCGCGAGGTCGATACGCTGTTCAAGACCCAGGCCGAGAAGTGGATGCGCGACCTCGATCTGGTCAAGCGCGAGGAGTTCGAGGCGGTCAAGGACATGGCCCGCCTCGCCCGCGAGGAGAACGAGGCGCTCAAGGCGCGGATCGCAGCGCTTGAGGCCAAAACCGGCGGCTCCGGCGGCCCGGGCTTCGGAAACCTTTCGTAAGATTCTGACATCGCGCCGTTTTCAAGCGCGGGCCGGCCGCGCCGCGATTTCTTGTCATCGCGCGGGCCCCCCGCTATAAGCCCGCATCCCGCGGCCCCGACACCCCTGGAGGCACGCCGCGGCAAGGCAAGAGGATTGGCATCATGGCAAACGTCAAGCAGATGAAGGCCGTGACGCGCTCGAAGGCCGGCAAGGGGGCCGCCCGGGCAGAGCGTCGCGCCGGCCGCGTACCGGGCGTAATTTATGGCGACGGCAAGCCGCCGCTGCCCGTCTCGGTCGATCACAAGGACCTCAAGGAGCGCATCTACGGCGGGCGCTTCCTCACCACGATCTACGAGCTTGAACTCGACGGCGCCAAGCACCGCGTCATCCCGCGCGACTTCCAGCTCGACGCGGTGAAGGACCTGCCGCTGCACGTCGATTTCCTGCGGCTGGGCGAGGGCGCGCGCATCCGCGTGCCGATCCCGGTCCGCGTCATCAACGCCGACCAGGCGCCGGGGGTGAAGCGCGGCGGCACCGTCAACATCGTCACCCACGCGGTCGACATGGAAGTGTCGGCCGACGACATTCCGGAATCGATCGAGGTCGATATTTCGGGCCTCGAGATCAACTATTCCCGGCATTTGAGCGACGTCACGCTGCCGCCGAACGTGCGCGTGGTCGCGCGCACCGATCCGACCCTCGTCACCATTGTGCCGCCGTCGGGTTACGCGGAAGAAATGAAGGCCGCTGCTGAAGCGGCGGCGGCTGCTGCTGCTGCTGCCGCTGCCGCCGCCGAAGCCGGGGTGGTCCCGGCCGAGGGTGCGGCCCCCGGCGCGGCCCCTGGCGCCGCGCCCGGTGGGGCTCCGGCGGCCGGCGCTGCCGCCGCTCCCGCCGCCGCGGCTCCGGCCGCGCCGAAGAAGTAAAGCGTCCGGTTGGACGCTTCGCGCCTCGCCACCCTCTCCCCGCTTCGCGGGGAGAGGGAAGGCACGCGCTGGCGCGACATCAAGCACAGGTCAATTTCTCCATGCTGCTCTTCGTCGGGCTCGGCAATCCCGGTTCAAGCCACGCCGGCAACCGGCATAACGTCGGGTTCATGGCGGTGCAGGCGATCGCCAAGCGCCATGGCCTCGGGCCGTGGCGGCGGCGCTTCCAGGGCGTGGCGACGGATGGGCCGATCGGCGGCGAACGCGTGCAACTGCTGCTGCCGGGGACCTACATGAACGAATCCGGGCGCGCGGTCGCGGAGGCCGCGCATTTCTACAAGCTCGGTACCGGCGACGTCGTGGTGTTCCACGACGAGATCGATCTCGCGCCCGCCAAGGTGCGGGTGAAGACCGGCGGCGGCGTCGCCGGCCACAACGGGCTGCGCTCGATCACCGCGCATATCGGCAACGACTACCGGCGCGTGCGCATCGGCGTCGGCCATCCCGGCCACAAGGACCTGGTGCACGGCTACGTGCTCAGCGACTTCGCCAAGGACGAGCGCGAATGGGTCGCGGCACTGTGCGACATCATCGCCGACAATGCCGAGCTTCTGGCCAAGGGCCAGGACGCGACGTTCCAGAACAAAGTCCACCTCGCCATGCAGGCGAAAGGGTTTCTCGACTCCAAGGACGTGGATCAGACAGGCGACTAAGGTCATCGCCGCTGATTGACACGGAAACACGAAAACACAATATTCGTGCGATGAAGAACGTGACCATTACGCTGCCGGACGACGTCGCGCGCCGCGCGCGCATCGAGGCGGCCCGGCAGGACAAGAGTCTGTCGCGCTTTGTCGCCGATTTGCTGGCGGAACGATGCGCGGGCGATACCGGAAAGCTTGGGGCGTTGGAGGAATTCTTCTACGGCCCCGGGTACCCCGGAATCAGCAAAGCTTGGAGTGGACGGGAGTCTCTCTATGCCGAACGGGAAGATGAACTGCTTCGCCGATACAAATCTTCTCATCTACGTGGCCGATCCGGCGGCGCCCAAAAAGCGGGTGCTGGTGAGGGATTTTCTGGCGCAGATCATCAGGCGCCATACACTGGTTCTCAGCCCGCAAAGCCTGAACGAGTGCTACCGCGTCGTGGCAGAAAAGCAAAACCTCATGGCTCGAAATGATGCGCGGCGGTTCGTCTGGGCATGGCGGCCGTATTGCACGGCCCCGTACAATCCGGAGGTCGCCCAACAGGCTTGGCACATTCAGGACCGATACGGATTTTCGTGGTGGGACTGCATGCTGCTTGCTTCGGCATCTTTGGCGCGCTGTGAATTGTTTTTGAGCGAGGACATGCAGCACGAAATGACGGTCGCTGACATGACCATCGTCAGTCCATTCAAGCTCGATCCGAGCTTCGAAGTTTTCAAGTGAAGCGGGATCATCCATGGGATTCAAGTGCGGCATTCTCGGCCTGTCCAATGTCGGCAAGTCGACCGTCTTCAACGCGCTGACCGCGACCGCGGCCGCGCAGGCGACCAACTATCCCTTCAGCACGATCGAGCCGCTGGTAGGCGAGGTGATGGTGCCGGATCCGCGGCTCGAGACGCTCGCCAAGCTCGCCAAGTCGGTCAAGATCAAGCCGACGCGGCTGACGTTCGTGGACATCGCCGGGCTGGTAAGCGGCGCGTCGCGCGGCGAGGGCCTCGGCAACCAGTTCCTGGCCCATGTGCGCGAGGTCGATGCCATCGCGCACGTGGTGCGCTGCTTCGTCGATCCCGACGTGGCGCATGTCTCGGGCACCATCGATCCGATTGCCGATATCGACACCATCGAGACCGAGCTGATGCTGGCCGATCTCGAGAGCCTGGAGAAGCGCGTCGACAATCTCGGCAAGAAGGTCAAGGGCAACGACAAGGATGCGCAGGACGCGAAAGAGACGCTCGATCTCGTCAACCGCGCGCTCGTGCTGCTGCGCGACGGCAAGCCGGCGCGGCTGGTCGAGCGCAAGCCGGAGGAGGAGAAGCTCTTTCACATGCTCGGCCTGCTGACCTCGATCCCGGTGCTTTACGTGGCCAATGTCGACGAGGCCTCGGCCGCGAGCGGCAACGATTTCTCGCGCAAGGTCGAGGCGCGCGCACTGGCCGAAGGCGCCGCCTGCGTGGTCATCTCGGCCAAGATCGAGGCCGAGATCGCGGTGCTGCCGGCGGAGGAGCGCAAGGAGTACCTCGCCGCGATCGGGCTCAAGGAGCCGGGCCTCGACCGGCTGATCCGCGCCGGCTATGCGCTGCTCAACCTGGTTACCTATTTCACCGCCGGACCCAAGGAGGCGGCGGCCTGGACCATCACGCGCGGCACCCGCGCGCCACAGGCGGCCGCCGTCATCCATTCCGATTTCGAGCGCGGCTTCATCCGCGCCGAGACCATCGCGTATGACGACTACGTGGCGTTCGGCGGCGAGGCGCCCGCGCAGGCCGCCGGCAAGATGCGGCTCGAAGGCAAGGCCTATGTGGTCGCCGACGGCGACGTGATGCATTTCAGGTTTGCGACGTGAACAATCGAGCGTACACGCGCGCTGTGCAATCTCGACTGTCATCGCCCGCGAAAGCGGGCGATCCAGTATTCCAGAGAATTTCGAAACGTGGACTGGATTACCACCCTGCGGTGATTACTGGATGCCCGCTTTCGCGGGCATGACAAGCGAGTGTTTGAGCGCCTCACACCTGTCCGCGGTTGCGGATGGCGCCGAGGTGCTCGTTGATGCGGAACATGATCAGCACGTACTCGGCCACGATGCGCGCGAAGATCACGCCGATCAGCACGCCGATCAGGCTGGCGAGCATCCAGAAGATGCCCGAGAACGGGTTGACCGCCATCAGCAGCAGGCCGGAGAAGATGCCCGATATTCCGCCCAGGATCGAAATGGCGACCGCGAGCCAGTAGAAGATCTTGATGATCGACGGCGTGATGAACCGTTCCCACTGGAACAGGTCGCGAAAATCGAACATAGCACTTCTCCCACCCAGGCGCGGCCGGAGACTGCACCCGGCGTCGGCACCGGTCAATTGCGGGACTGTCGCGGTTGACCTGACCGATGCCCGCGTCTAGGGAAACGTCCGCCCACAAGCCGCAGGACCGCCGTGCCCCGTGTCCATTGGGAAGACTTCACGCCTGGCGAGGTGACCGAGTTCGGCCCGCGGCTGGTGACCCGCGAGGAGATCATCGCGTTCGCGGCCGAGTTCGACCCGCAGCCGATGCATCTCGACGAGGAGGCCGCCAGCGCCACCATGCTGGGCGGGCTCGCCGCCTCGGGCTGGCATGCCTGCTGCATCCTGATGCGGATGATCAGCGACGGCTACCTCGTCGGCACCAGCTTCATGGGCGCTCCCGGCATCGAGGAGGTGAAATGGCTCGCGCCGCTGCGACCCGGGGCGCGCATCACGGTGCGCGCGACCGTGCTCGAAACGCGGGTTTCGCGCAGCCGGCCGGAGATGGGCTTCGTCAAGTTTCGCTACGAGCTCATCGGCGAGGCCGGCATGCCGGTGATGGCGCTGATCGTGAGCCCGATGTTCGGCCGCCGCGCTGCGCCGGGCGCGCAGCAATCGCCGGAAGCGCGGCCATGAAATATTTCGAGGACATCCGTGTCGGCGAGAAGATCGCGGTCGGCCGCCATACGTTCACCGCCGAGGACATCAAGTCGTTTGCCGCGCGTTTCGATCCGCAGCCGTTCCATCTCGACGAGGCCGCTGCCGCGCAGTCGCATTTCAAGCAGCTGTGCGCGTCGGGCTGGCATACCGCCTGCGTCTGGATGCGCCTCATGATCGATCATCGCCGGCGCGAGGACGAGGAACGGCGCGCACGCGGCGAAGCGGTTGCCAAGCTCGGCCTCTCGCCCGGCTTCCGCGATCTGAAATGGCTCAAGCCGGTCTATGTCGGCGACGTCATCTCCTACGACAGCGAGGTGATCGAGACGCGGCCGTTGAACAGCCGCCCCGGCTGGGGCCTGATGACCTCGCGCAATTCCGGCACCAATCAGCGCGGCGAACCGGTATTGTCCTTCATCAGCATGGCCTTCATCGAGCGCAGGCCGGGAGCGGCCACGTGACGGTCGCAAGCCAGGAGATGGAGAGCGCGCACGCCGCGCAACTCGCGGCCAGGCGCGACGAGCGCCGCGCCGCCGGCGTCGCCTGCGGCGCGCACGCGCTGCACGACGGCTATACCGACCTGATCTACGTCCTGCTGCCGATCTGGCAGAAGGAATTCGGGCTCGGTTACGCCGAGCTCGGGCTGCTGCGCGGGCTGTTCGTCGGCACCATGGCGGGTTTCCAGATTCCCGCCGGCCTCGTAGCCGAGCGGCTCGGCACCGCCGCGGTGCTGGCGGCCGGCACCGCGCTCGCGGGCACCGGCTATTGCGTCGCCGGTGCGAGCGCGGGCTTCGGCCTGCTGATGGCCGCGCTTTTCGTCGCCGGGCTCGGCGCCAGCACCCAGCATCCGCTCGCCTCCGCGCTGATGGCACGCGCCTTCGAGGGGCCGCGCTCGCTGAAGGCGCTCGGCACCTACAATTTCGCCGGCGACATCGGCAAGATGACGGTGCCGGCCGTAACCGCGCTGCTGCTGGTCGTGATGGAGTGGCGTCCGGCGCTCGCGCTGGTGGGCGCATGCGGGATCGCTGCCGCGGTCGCGATCTATGTGGTGACGCCGCGCTATGACGCGCACGTTCACGCCGCGGCGGACGGCAAGCCCGAGCGCGGCGCCGGTCCCGGCGCGCGCGGCCGCTTTGCGTTTCCGGTACTGCTGTCGATCGGGGTGCTCGACAGCGCGACCCGCATGGGCTTCCTGCTGTTCCTGCCGTTCGTGCTGACCGCCAAGGGCGCGAGCCTGCCGGCGATCGGTCTGGCGCTGACGCTGGTGTTCGCGGGCGGCGCCGCCGGCAAGCTGGTCTGCGCCTTCATCGGCGCGCGCATCGGCGCCATCGCGACGGTGTGGCTGACCGAGGGTCTGACCGCCGTTCTGATCGTCGCGTTATTGCCGCTGCCGCTCGAGGCTGCGTTCGTGCTGCTGCCGGTGATCGGGATTGCGCTCAACGGCACGTCCTCGGTGCTGTACGGATCGGTGCCGGAACTGGTGACGCCGGAACGCCGGGCGCGGGCGTTCGGCGTGTTCTACACCGGCACCATCGGGGCGGGCGCAATCGCGCCGATGCTCTATGGGTTCGTGGGCGACGCACTGGGCGTCACGTCCGCGCTGATCGCGGTGGCCGCCGTGGTCCTGCTCACGCTGCCGCTGTCGCTGGTGCTGCGCCCGGCGTTCGCGCCGCGCTGATACCGCCGGCATAAGACCCGTCTTGCGGCGCCTGGGTTCCTTGCCGTCGGGTGGGGAACGCCGACCGAACGTCGCGCGTTGACCGCGCATGTCCACGTCACGAGGAGACAGTGCCATGCAGAGAGGTGTTCGCGCCGGCGCGATCGTGTTCATGCTGGCCGCCGGGCTTGGGGCCGCGGCCGCGCAAACCGGTTCCCCCGGCGCGGTCGCCGACGAGACCGTCGGTTCGACCAATCCGGCCATGCGGCTCGAGCTTAACCCGGCCCAGCGCACGGCCATTCTCAATGCGGTCCGGCAGGAGAACAAGAAGGTCAGCGTGCCCGCCGAACTCAATCCCTCGGTCGGCCGCGAAGTTCCCGCCTCGATGGAACTCTACGTGCTGCCCGACCACGCCCTGATGCAGGCGCCCGCCGCCAAGGGCTTCAAATACACGGTCGTGCAGAACCGCGTGGTGCTGGTTGATCCGACCAACATGCGCGTGGTCGACGTCATCGGCGATTGACGACGCCTGCGTGGCGCGAATACCGCGCCGTCTCCTGGCGCGGGAACTCCCACCGCGCCGGGGCATTGTCGTTATGCGACACAGTCCGGTGGACGAAACGATGGACGCCGCCGGCCTTGGCGCGCGGAAAGGACAAGCCATGCGCGAGGGTTCATCGAGAAACAGTACATCGCGAAACAACATCCTGCGGACCGCGGTGGTGATGGCCGCCTTGGCCGGCGGCATCGGTTTGGCTGCGGCGCAGGCGCCGGCATCGCCCAAGGACAAGGGTGAGGCCGATCAGCAGTCCCAGGCTGAGAAGGCCATGCGCTCGCCGTCCGGCAAGGCCGGCAAGGAAGAGCCGGGCTCGCATGTGCCAACGTCCCGGCCGCAGGAGGTCCCGGTGCTGGTCAACGGCGTGCTGACCGCTCCCGGCGCGGCCGCGGATGGCGACACCGCGCCCGCCAAGTTCTCCGCCAAAAACGCCGCCGACGACAAGCTCATCACCGTCGCCTATACCTTCAAGGCCCTCACCGACGAGCAGCGCAACGCGATCTTCGGCGCACTGAAGAATCAGCCGGCGCGGACGCCGATCGAGGCGGATGTCGGCACCGAGCTGCCGCTCGCGACGACCCTGAACGCGGTGCCCGACGACCTCGCCGCCAAGATCCCGCAAACCGGCGCCTATCAGTATGCCGTGTCAGGCAACCGCGTGCTGCTGGTCGAGCCGTTCAACCGGGTCGTGGTGGCGGTGATTTCCGAAGTCCAGGATCGCACCACCGGAGCGGGCGGGCGCGAGCCGTCGCGCCAATAAGAATCAGCCAATTGTGAATCAAACGATCGAAAATCGCGCTTTGGCTAAAATTGTAACGATCCACTTAGTCCGCTCGCAATGGATTTGCAGAAAAGTGTAACGAGGGGGTTCCGATGGAGGCGTCGATGGAACGCCGACGGCAACCGCGCACGCGCACGCTCAAAGCTGCGCGCATCCTGCTCAATCACCACCAGTCGTCGATCGATTGCACCATTCGTAATCTGTCGCTGTCCGGTGCCCGCCTCGAAGTGGCGAGTTCGCTCGGCATTCCCGAGCGGTTCGACCTCATCTTCAACGCCGACCAGTCGATCCGCCCGTGCCGCATGGTGTGGCACAAGGAGAAGCAGCTCGGCGTCGAGTTTCGCTGACGCGGCGCACCAGGTCGCCTTGCAGCCGGCGGCGCAGAGCAACACCACGCCCTTGGCATTTTGTTGACCAAATTCCAGCCGGCGCATCCGATGACGCGATCGCCATTTGTCACGATCGCGCCACCACGCCGGCACGCGCACGACACTCGATCCGCAATGTTGGTTAATGCGGCGCATGCCGACAACCCGTTGAAAAATCTCAGCGGCGTCGCGCGTTGGTGAATCGCGGCTGATGTATTCGTGCAACAGACAAGGGTGAAACCAAGCGCGCGCGCCGGACGTTAATGAAGCACGAGGAGTGGGACCATAGCCTCCGAAGCCGATCTTCAGGGAGGAGACGATGCGGTCTACGTTTCGCTATGGCGCGCTCGCGCTGGCACTGCTGGTTTTCGTCGGCCTGGCGGTTGCCGGCGATCTCGGAGTATTTGCCGCCAATCCGATGAGTGTCACGGACGAGACTGCCGGCCGAGGTGGACCGGCGCAACCGTTCGCGCTGAGCCTGGAAGAGGAGAGCCGCATCTTCGCGCACGTGATCCGAATTCCGGACGTGCCGGTCGCCAATGTCGAGCTGCCGGAGCCGGCGGCCGCACTGCCGAAGTCCGTTCCGTTGCAGGACCTGCCGGTGGCGGCGACCCAGGAGGTTCCGCAGGTTACCGGCTACAAGTTCGTCAAGCTCGAGGATTGGATCCTGATCGTGCAGCCGGCCAGCCGCACGGTCGTGGCGCAGATGCCGCGCTACAAGCTGATGCAGTAACCGTCGGCGTTTTGCAGGATCGGGTGGCAACGCAAAAGGGCTCTCTCTTCGCGAGAGAGCCCTTAAAGTTCACAGGTGTTGCCCGGCGCGCGCGCGGCCTTTTTCGCGTGCCCCTTCAGCCGCGCGCGCTACGCTGGTCCCCCGCGCTTTTCCAGTGCGCCAGGCTCTCGGCGATGATCTTCGTCGATTGCATGGCGGATTGACTGAGGTTCGCATATTGCACGATTTCGCGCTGCACGCGGGCGCCCTCGACGCTGAGCATCTCGCGCAGGCTTTGCAACTCGGCGATCAGCCGGTCGATCTCCTGAACCGATGTGCCGGAGACCCGCTGCAGCAGCGAGCTGATGTTGTTCGCCACGATCTCGCTGTCGGACTCAGGTGCGCGCCGCAAGGTTGCAACGTCTCTACGCACGAACTCGCGGATTTCCCCTTCCACTTCCGTCTCCGCCGGCGATGTCGGCGGACTTCCAGAATTCATGACGGTCATCGTGTTACCCCCAATTGCAGAGCAGGCCATATCCGGGCCGCACTCCCCGGGACCGATTGCCGCACGGGAATGTGACAACTTCGCGGCTTGATGGCCGCTCGTCACATCTTTCTCCGCCGGCGCCGGGCGGGGATCGATGCCGCTGGGCGCTGCTTAGACCGGATTTCCGGGCACAAGCGCGCCGCAACCGGCCATTGCACGGGGCGGTGCGCAATGCAGTTGCGCGCCTGCCGCCCGGCGCAAATCGCCGGACTCGCATGCCGTCGGCTGTCCCGAATCGGGAGCGGCCCGGTCAGCGGGCCGTTCCTCGGGTGCGGGTGAAGGTCAACCGTGCGGGCCGGCCGGCTATCGAACGGCCTTGAGCTTGTCGTACGAGAACACGAAATCCACATTCTCGCCGAGCGGCTTGTGGCAGGTGAAGCAGTTGGTGAGATTGGCGGCCGCGTTGGGCGTCTTGTCCGCTTTGAAGGCCTGGTACTCCCATTCGCCATTGCGGATATTGGCCGGATATTCGGCGCCCCAGCCGGCGCGCTTCTCCATCACCGTATAGGCGATGATATTGGTCTTGATGAAACGGCCGTTGGCGTCCTTTTCAGGCACGCCCGCGCCGTCGAGCTTGGCAGCATACTGCACCAGGGTGAGGACGGTGCCGCTCGGCAGCGCCTCACCCTTCTTGGCGGCCTCGACCGCCGCCGGCGGGCTCACATAAAGCTCGCGGTATTGCTTGTTGTCGGCGCGATCGACGGTCGCATACAGGACGCCCTGTGCGTAATTGGCCGGAAAGGCGACTTTGTCGCCGCCGGCTCCCACCGGAATGACCGCGAGCGCCACGGCGGCGCCGGCGGCAGCGACGATGGCAAGCCGAGTACGGTTGATCATGGTGTCTCCCCCTGCGGACTTCGCCGCGCGCTGCGAGGCCGGATGGCGTGGGTGCGGCAAAAAATTCGCGCGCAACAATCGTAGTCCAATCTCCAAACTCTCGTCGTAAAATAGTGGTGATGCTTCGCGGCGTGTTAGTCCGATTTGAAACCATGTCATCCATCACCTTCGCGGTCGGCGACATCCACGGCTGCCTCGCCAAGCTCCGGCGCCTGCTGGCCGCGTGCGAGGCCTATGCCGATGGGCAGCCGGCGCGTTACGTCTTTCTGGGCGATTACATCGATCGCGGGCCGGACAGCCGCGGGGTCGTCGAGTTGCTGATGCGGCGGCAGGGGGCCCGGCCGGATGCCGTCGTCTGCCTGCGCGGCAATCACGAGCAGATGGCGCTCATGGCGCATGCCAGCGAGCGCGCGATGCCGATGTGGTTGCAGAATAGCGGCGCGATCACCCAGCGCAGCTATTGGCGCACCGGCGGCCGGATATCCGAGCGGCACCTGTCCTGGCTGCGCGCATTGCCGCTGTCGCACGACGACGGGCTGCGCTTTTTCGTGCATGCCGGCGTCGATCTGACGCTGCCGCTCGACCGGCAGCCGGACGACGCGATGCTGTGGATGCGTGAGCCGTTCCTGACCTTGAGCGACCGGGTGGATTGCGGCCGCTTTGTCGTGCACGGCCACACCCCGCTCATGACTGGCGTGCCCGAGGTCTGCAAGAACCGGGTCAACCTCGACACTGCCGCCGTTATCGGCGGCCCGCTCACCGCCGCGGTCTTCGACGACACCCGCGCCGAACCGGTCGCCTTCATGACCGACCGGCAGCGGCGGCGATGGCTGGACCGGGTGCTGCGGCGGCGCAGGCCGGCCGGGGAGGCGGCGACGCCGCTATGAGCCCTTCTTGCCCAGGATGTTCGCGGCGGGAGGGCTCTGGCCTCCTTGCCCTGCCCTGAGCAGGTGGGGCGCCAACCCGCCCTTCTTCTTGTTGTCGGCCTTCGGCTTCTTCTTTTCCTTGTTGGTGCGCATCTGACCCTTCGCCATGATGGTCCTCCTGTGCTGATGGGCGAGTTGCTACGATACACGAGTGGCGGACGGATTGAAGCGCCCGCGGGCGCTTGTCCTCAGGCGCGGTCCGAGCTCTTTTGCACGACGCGGTGGTCGCTGAGCTTCTTGACGGTGCCGGCCGCAAGCCCGGTCCGCACGGCCTCGTCCACGGTCGCGACCTGCCCGCATTTGTGACAGGTCAGGCTCGTGTCCGGCGCGATCGTCATCGGGCCGGAGAAGCGATGATCGCCGATTGCGGGCACTGGCCGATCGCGCCGAACAGAAAATAGCTGGGCATGCGGGGTCCTTTCGCGGAACGCTACCACGTCTTGCGCGCCGCCGCCCGGTATTGTCCGGCCCCGGTTTTCTCGTTACCACCAATTCCGGCCGCGGGACGAACACATGTTGCGAACCGTTTGCGCCACGCTGATCATCCCGGCCGGGGCCGCGCGGCCCTCGCCCAGACCGACCCTTCGCAGAGAGGCAACATGAGCACCGTCCCGCCCGACGTGGTGAAAGACCTGGCGCCCACCGGCACGCTGCGCGCCGCCATCAATCTAGGCAACATCGTGCTGGCGCAAGGCACGCCCGACGCGCCGAGCGGGGTCACCGTCGATCTCGCCCGCGAGCTCGGCAAGCGGCTCGGCGTGCCGGTCAAGCTCACCACCTTTGATGCCGCCGGCAAGGCGTTCGAGGCCGCCAAGGCCGGCTCGATCGACATCCTGTTCCTCGCCATCGAGCCGGTGCGCGCAGCCGAGGTCGCGTTCACGGCGCCCTACGTGATCATCGAGGGCGTCTACGCGGTGCCGAAGGACTCTCCGCTCAAGTCGGTCGCCGATGTCGACCGCGAGGACGTGCGCGTCGGCGTCAACAAGGCCTCCGCCTATGACCTGTTCCTCACCCGCACGCTCAAGCACGCCAAGCTGGTGCGCGCAGAGCAGGGCACCGATGTGTTCAGGGCCGAGAAGCTCGAGGCGCTGGCCGGCGTGAAGCAGGCGGTGGTGCAATGGGTCGACAAGCAGTCCGACATGCGCCTGATCGGCGGCCGCTTCATGGAGATCCAGCAGGCCATGGGCACGCCCAAGGCGCGGCTTGCGGGCAGCGACGCTGGCCCGAAATATCTGCGCGCCTTCGTCGAGGAGATGAAGGCCTCGGGCTTCGTCGCCGACGCGCTCAAGCGCAGCAACCAGCCGGATGCCGCGGTCGCGCCGGCGGCTTAACCGCGTCGCCTGCAGCCGTGTTGCGGCGCGCCGGCCCGCGTTGCTCCCAATGCATATGAGGCAACCCATGGACAAGCTCGCGACGACCGTCTGTGCCGCTCTGATTTTTGCCGCCGGCGCTTTCGGCGCGTCGGCGCAGAGCGCCCCGCCCGAGGTCGCGAAGGAGCTCGCCCCCGGCGGCAAGCTGCGTGCCGCGATCAATCTCACCAACTCGGTGTTGGCGCAGGAGAACCCCGGTGGCGATCCCAAAGGCGTCACCGTCGATCTTTCGCGCGAACTCGCGCGCCGCCTCGGCGTTCCGCTCGAGTTCGTCATCTACCGCGGCGCCGGCAAGGTGTTCGCTGACGCAACCAGCGGACGATGGAACATCGCATTCTTCGCCATCGAGCCGGTGCGCGCCGCCGAGGTCGATTTCACCGCGCCCTATGTGCTGATCGAGGGCGGCTATGCGGTGCCGAAGGATTCGCAGCTCAAGGCGATCGCCGACGTCGACCGGGAGGGCGTGCGCGTCGCGGTCGGCCAGGCTTCGGCCTATGACCTCTATCTCACGCGCACGCTCAAGCATGCGAAGCTCGTCCGGGCCACGGCGGGCGATGCGAGCTACTTTCGCGTGTTCCTCGTGGACAAGCTCGAGGCCGTCGCCGGGGTGAAGCCGGTGGTGGTGGCGTGGGCCAGGAATCAGCCGTCCATCCGGGTGATCGACGGTGCCTTCATGGAAATCCGCCAGGCCATGGGTACGCCCAAGGGCCGCAGCGAAGCCACGCTGCGCTATCTGCGCACCTTCGTCGAGGAGATGAAGGCCTCCGGCTTCGTCGCCGCCGCGCTCAAGCGCTCGAACCAGCCGGATGCCGCGGTCGCGCCGGCCGCGAAATAAGCGACCGCGGCCGTATTACGGCCGCTGGTCGAACGGCTTCTTGAACACGCGCTCGAACTCCGCCTCGTCCCAGATTCCGATCGCGATGCCGGGCGGCTCGCGGCCCGAGCGCGCGTTGATGCGCTCGGGCGTGAGCGTGATGCGGTTGTGGTGCTGGCGCGCCCAGGCGAACATCGCCTCGTGCAGGCGCGCGCGCACCGCTGCGTGCGCCGGATCGGCACCGAGGTCGTTCAGCTCCTGCGGATCGGTGTCGAGGTCGAACAGCATCGGGCGGAAACCCTCGCAGTGGACGTATTTCCAGCGCTGGTCGCAGATCATGACCAGCCGGGCGTCCTTCTGGTCGATGCCGAGCGCTACACGCGGATCGCGCACCGCGTAGTCGTATTCGGAGATGGCGTATTGCCGCCACGCCACCTGCGCCTGCGCCCGCTGCAGCAGCGGGCGCAGCGACCGGCCTTCGAGAATGTGCGGCTTGGCCGGCCCGCCGAAATACTCGAGGAAGGTCGGCGCGAGGTCGATGCCTTCCACCAGTTCGGGGCAGGCGGTGCCGCGCGTCGCATCCGCCTCGGGCCGCGGATCGTAGACGATCAGCGGCACCCGCACGGTCTGCTCGAAGAACAGGTCCTTTTCTCCCATCCAGTGATCGCCGAGAGCATCGCCGTGATCGGAGCTGAACACGATCATGGTGTTGGCCAGCAGGCCGCGCGCCTCCATGTACGCGAACAGCTTGCCCATCTGGTCGTCGAGCTGCTTGACTAGGCCCATATAGGCCGGGATCACGCGCTCGCGCACCTTGTCCTGCGAGAACGCGCGGCAGATGCGCGAATCCTGATAGGCGCGGAACACCGGATGGTCGCTCGCGCGCTCGGCCTCGGAGCGCACCGGCGGCAGGATGTGCTCGGGCCCGTACATGTCGTGGTAGGGCGCCGGCACGATGTAGGGCCAGTGCGGCTTGATGTACGACAGGTGGCACAGCCACGGCTGATCGCCCGCCGCCGCCATGAAATCGATCGCACGGCGCGTCATGTAGGGCGTCTCGGAGTGCTCCTCGGGGATGCGCGCCGGCAGATTGTTGGTGCGGATCAGCCAGCCCGACAGCACCTCGCCGTCGTCGCCGTCGGCCGAGTTGGCCCAGTCCTCCCACGGGTTGTCGCCGCCGAAACCGAGCTGGCGCAGGTAGTTGTCATAGGGCGGGTCGGGATCGTACGGACCGTAGGGATGCAGGCCGTCGTCGCGCTCGAACGGCTCGAACCCGCATTGCGACAGCGTCACGCCGACGGTCGAGCGGGGGTCGATGCCGAGCCACGCCATGCCCTCGGTATCGGCGGTCATGTGGGTCTTGCCGACGATCGCGGTGCGTACCCCGAGCGGACGCAGGTGATCGCCCAGCGTCGGCTCGCCCACCCGCAGCGGAAAGCCGTTCCAGGTCGAGCCGTGCGAGCGGCAGTAGCGCCCGGTGTAGTAGCTCATGCGCGAAGGGCCGCAGAACGGCGACTGCACGTAGGCGCGGTCGAACCGCACGCCCCGTCCGGCCAGCGCATCGATGTGCGGCGTCTTCAGGTGCGGGTGGCCGTAGCATGACAGGTAGTCCCAGCGCAGCTGGTCGGCCATGATCCAGAGCACGTTCATGGGCGCAGCCTGGGATGCATTCTTGGGCATGGGCATTCGATGACCGAACCGCTAGAGCAGGGCGCGAGAGCCACCTTGCCTGCAAACGGCGGTGCGAGACAAGGTCGGCCGCGGCGCGCGCGGCCGCCCGCATGTGGCGCCACGGGAGGACACGGGGACAGCGATGAGCGACGCAACAACCGGACGGCCCAATTTCATCCTGTTCATCACCGACCAGCACCGCGCCGACTTTCTCGGCTGCTACGGGCACCCGGTGGTGCGCACGCCGCATATCGATTCGATCGCGGCGGCCGGCACGGTGTTCGACCGCTTCCACGTCAACAGCCCGGTCTGTATGCCCAACCGCGCCAGCCTGATGACCGGCCGGCTGCCGGCGGTGCACGGCGTGCGCTCCAACGGCGTGCCGCTCGCGCTCGAGGCGGCGACCTTCGTCGACCTTCTGCGCGAGGCCGGCTATGCCACCGCGCTGGTCGGCAAGAGCCATCTGCAGAACTTCACCTCCAATCCGGCGCTGCTCAGGCCGGTGCCGGTGCCGGAGGGCTACCGCGCGCCGTCGCAGCGCCTGCGCACCGCCCGGCGCGAGGATCGCACCGGCGCGCTCTACCGGCAGGAGCAGCCGGACTACTGGCAGCAGGACGACGCCCATGTGGAAACGCCGTTCTACGGCTTCGAGCACGTCGAACTGGTGATCGGCCATGGCGACGATGTCGGCGGCGACTACGTGCGCTGGCTGCGCGCGCGCGATCCCGCCGCGCTCGGCCTGCTCGGCCCGCAGAACAGCCTGCCGCACGACTACCTCTGCCCACAGGCGTTCCGCACCCGCATCCCGGAGGAGCTTTACGCCACCGCCTATATCGGCGAGCGGGCCGAGGCCTATCTGCAGGCGCACGCCAAGGACGCCGCGCCGTTCTTCCTGATGGTGTCGTTTCCCGATCCGCACCACCCGTTCAACCCGCCGGGCAAATATTGGGACATGTACAAGCCGCACGATTTCCCCGTGCCCGAGGCGTATGCGCGCAACGACTGGACGCCGCCGCCGCACGTGCAGCGCGCCATCGACGCGGCCGCCAAGGGCACCGACAACCGCTCCGGCATGGGCACCATCGCGGTGTCGGCGCGCGAGGCGCAGGAGGCGCGCGCGCTCACCGCCGGCATGATCGCCTGTGTGGACGACGCCATCGGGCGCGTGCTGGCGGCGCTCGCGCGCAGCGGCGCGCGTGACGATACCGTCGTGATGTTCACCAGCGACCACGGCGATCACCTCGGTGACCACCGCCTGCTGCTCAAGGGCGGCGAGCACTACCAGAGCATCGTGCACGTGCCGTTCATCTGGTCGGACCCGCGCGCCCCCCAGCCGGCCCGCACGCAGGCGCTCGGCGCGACCGCCGACATCGGTGCGACCGTGCTCGACTGCGCAAGGGTTGCGCCTTATGTCGGAATGCAGGGCCGCAGCCTGCTGCCCGCGATGGGACCGCGCGGGGCGCCGGTGCGCGACGCGGTTCTGATTCAGTACGAGCAGCAGACGGCGGACGCCGATTTCAGCTCCGCGCTTCGGGTCTATTCGCTGGTGCACGAGCGCTGGCGCATGAGCGTGTTCCTCGGCCGGCCGTGGGGCGAGCTTTACGACCTCGAGGCCGACCCGGGCGAGTTCGACAACCTGTGGGACCAGCCCGCGCACGCCGCCGTGCGCGCGCGCATGATGGAGCGGCTGGCCTATGCCTTGATCGAGCACAACGACCGGCTGCCGCTGGCGACGGGCAGGGCGTGAGGGGTGGCGGTCCCTAAGGCTCGGGAATAACTATTGAGAACATAACAAGAACATGCTAGTTTGACCTAGGCGCACAATCTTAAGCGCCGACAATAGCGCTGATGGCGAATCAGACGCTCATTCCGACCGATATTGCCGCGCGCTATGAGGTGCACGAATGGCGCAATGGTCTTGCGATTCTAACCGCCGCACACCCCGGCGAGTGGCGGGACATCGTCGAAGTGCTGCAGGGCTTTGCGCTGCTGAGAAGCGATGTGATGAAGCCGGGAGGATCAAAAGGGCTCATATCGAGCAAACTGGACTCTCATTTCACACGCCTTGGCTGGATCGAGAAGAAATTCGAGACCAAAATTGTAGTGGACACGACCGAACACGTTGCGCCTACACACAAGGTGGACTGCTACAAGAGTCGCGTGGCGCTGGAAGTCGAGTGGAACAACAAGGATCCATTCTTCGACCGCGATCTGAACAACTTTCGCCTGCTGTTCGAACTGCGCGCCATCGATGCCGGCGTCATCATCACGCGGTGCACGGAGTTGCAGAAGATCTTCAATCAGCTCGGGCGGGGCAAGAGCTTTGGTAACTCACCACCCACATGGCGAAACTACTTCCGCGGCTTGACGGCGGAGGTGGCGGAGGATGCCCGGTCGTCGTCTTCGGCATTCGTGGAGCAGCCTATGTCGAAGACTAACGAACACGCGCGGTCGGCGCGCGCCAGAAACGGACATTCGCCGGTACGTTCGTCATCACCGGGCCGCGCCGAAGGCGCGAGTCCCGGTGATCCACGTCTTGCTTTCAAGAAAGACGTGGATGGCCGGGACAAGCCCGGCCATGACGGCGGAGCGAATGGCACGAGTGGTGGGTCGACCGCGGCCGCCGATCTGCTCCGTTTCGCGCGCGGCCGCCGGTTCGCGACCATCCTGGCCGATCCGCCGTGGCAGTTCACCAACAAGACCGGCAAGGTCGCGCCTGAGCACAAGCGGCTCGCACGCTACGGCACCATGAAGCTCGACGAGATCATGGCGCTCCCGGTCGCCGAACTCGCAGCGCTGACCGCGCATCTATACCTGTGGTGCCCGAACGCAATGCTGCCCGAAGGCATCGCGGTGCTCAAGGCGTGGGGGTTCGCCTACAAGTCCAACATCGTCTGGCACAAGGTGCGCAAGGATGGCGGCTCGGATGGCCGTGGCGTCGGCTTCTATTTCCGCAATGTGACCGAACTAATCCTGTTCGGCGTGCGCGGCAAGAATGCGCGCACGCTCGCGCCGGGCAGGCGGCAGGTGAACCTGCTGGCGACGCGCAAGCGCGAGCACTCACGCAAGCCCGATGAGCAATATGAGATCATCGAGGCATGCAGTCCTGGGCCTTATCTTGAACTGTTTGCGCGCGGCACGCGCAAGGGCTGGGCGACATGGGGCAATCAAGCGGACGAGGGATATGCGCCCACGTGGAAGACTTACGCACATCATTCCCGGGCGCGATTGATAGCAGCCGAGTAGTGGCTGCGCGCCAGCCTATCCCACGGTCGTCCCCGCGAAAGCGGGGACCCATATTCCAGAGGCCGGTGTTTATGGGTCCCCGCTTTCGCGGGGACGACCGGAGGAAAAGCGCAAGGTGGCGAAGGCCTTGGAGCGGGCGAAATCGCCGACGCTCAGCACCAGATGGTCGATGCCGGTCACGCGGGGCATGCGTTTACCGTGCGGGTGGGTGCATCAATTTACCTTACAACTTTGGTATAAATCGCGTGCCCGCCTCTCGAAAAGGTGCGATCTTTGCTTATATAAGAGGCCGGATTTGACTGCCGATCGTTCATATTTGAAGCATCGGCCCTGTTGGAGTGAGCCATGGCAAAATTCGATTACGCCGCGCCCGCGGAGCTGTTTCCCTCGCGCAATCGCAACGTGAAGCAGGCGGTCAAGTACCGGCGCTTCGACAAGGCCGCGCGCGCCATCCAGTTTGCCATCGAGGAACTGCCGGCGCCCGCGCTGCTTGGCGCGGTCATCGTGCTGGACGAGGTGCGGCTCAGCCACAACGAGATCCGCGCGCTGTACGAGAGCCCCGATTTTCCGCTCAAGAAGCGGGTCGCGGCCTAGGCTTTTGGCGCGGGTGGGATCGCGACGATCTCGCCGTTCTTGCCCGTACAAGCGGGCCCCCATCAATTTGCATGGCCCAGTCTCTCATGGTTCGAGACGCATCCACGCGTCGGCTGATGCCGACGCGTGGATGCTCCTCACCATGAGGGATCGGTAGTCGCGGATCGCGCATCGTCAGACCTCATCCTGAGGAGCGCGCCACCGATCTCGGGCTTGCCCGAGATCGGCGAGTAAACTGCGCAAGTCGGCTGCAGCCGACTTGCGTGGCGCGCGTCTCGAAGGATGAGGTCGTGCTCTCGACGGTTGGTCGGTGGCCTCTCTACCGCCCCCTCGGCTTCCAGCCGCCGCGCATGCCGGCGCGGCCGGTGGTGGAGCGCGGGCCGGCGCGATAGGGCTTCGCCTCCTTGTCGGGGCCGGGGCCCATCTCGTCGAGCGTCGGCTTGCGCGGCCCCTCACCCCGACCCTCTGCCCGCAAGCGGGGAGAGGGGGAAGCACGGCCGCCGACCCGCGAGATCGCCACCCCCTTGGCGGTCGGATCGTCGATCACCGCCAGCTCGGTCGCGCGCAGGCGCTTGACCTCGTCGCGCAGCCGCGCCGCCTCCTCGAAGTCGAGATCGGCCGCGGCCTCGCGCATGCGCGTCTCCAGGTCGGCGATCACCGCCTCGAAATTGTGCCCGATGGTGGCGGTGTCCTCGTCGCCGATGCCGGTAATCCCGCCGCCGGTCGACACCAGCACGTGGTCGCGCTCGTACACGCTTTCAAGAATGTCGTGGATCGAGCGCTTGATGCTTTCCGGCGTGATGCCGTGCTCGGTGTTGAACATGGTCTGCTTTTCACGCCGTCGATTGGTCTCCGCGATGGCGCGCTCCATCGATCCGGTGACGTGGTCGGCGTAGAGGATCACGCGGCCGTCGACGTTGCGCGCCGCCCGCCCGATGGTCTGGATCAGCGAAGTCTCGCTGCGCAGGAAGCCCTCCTTGTCGGCGTCGAGGATGGCGACCAGCGCGCATTCGGGAATGTCGAGGCCTTCGCGCAGCAGGTTGATGCCGACCAGCGCGTCGAACGCGCCGAGCCGCAGGTAGCGGATGATCTCGATGCGCTCCAGCGTGTCGATGTCGGAGTGCATGTAGCGCACGCGGATGCCCTGCTCGTGCAGGTACTCGGTGAGGTCCTCGGCCATGCGCTTGGTCAGCACCGTGACCAGCGCGCGGTAGCCCGCCGCCGCCACCTGCCGCACTTCGCCCACAAGGTCGTCCACCTGCGTGCGCGCCGGGCGCACGTCGACCGGCGGATCGATCAAGCCGGTCGGGCGGATCACCTGCTCGGCGAACACGCCGCCGGCCTGCTCGATCTCCCAGTGGCTGGGCGTGGCCGACACCGCCATGGTCTGCGGGCGCATGGCGTCCCATTCCTCGAACCGCAGCGGGCGGTTGTCCATGCAGGAGGGCAGGCGGAAGCCGTATTCGGCGAGCGTGGCCTTGCGCCGGAAGTCGCCGCGGAACATGCCGCCGAGCTGCGGGATGGTGACGTGGCTCTCGTCCACGAACACCAGCGCGTTGTCGGGTACGTATTCGAACAGCGTCGGCGGCGGCTCGCCCGGCTTGCGCCCGGTGAGATAGCGCGAATAGTTCTCGATGCCGGCGCAGCTTCCGGTCGCCTCCATCATTTCGAGGTCGTAGATGGTGCGCTGCTCCAGCCGCTGCGCTTCCAGCAGGCGGCCGGCCGCGTTGAGCTGGTCGAGCCGGATGCGCAGCTCGTCCTTGATGCCGGCGATCGCCTGCAACAGGGTGGGGCGCGGCGTCACGTAGTGCGAGTTGGCGTAGATCTTGACGAACTCCAGCTCGTCGGTCTGGTGCCCGGTGAGCGGATCGAACTCGTGGATCGATTCGATCTCGTCGCCGAACAGCGACACCCGCCAGGCGCGGTCCTCATAGTGCGCGGGGAAAATCTCGATCACGTCGCCGCGCACGCGGAACGAACCGCGGTAGAAGTCGCCGGCCGAGCGCTTGTAATGCAGCGCCACCAGATCGGCGATGATCTGCCGCTGGTCGATGCGGTCCTTCTGCTTGAGCGTGAAGGTCATGGCCGAGTAGGTCTCGACCGAACCGATGCCGTAGATGCAGGACACCGACGCCACGATGATCACGTCGTCGCGCTCCAGGAGCGCGCGGGTCGCCGAGTGGCGCATGCGGTCGATCTGCTCGTTGATCGATGATTTCTTCTCGATATAGGTGTCGGTGCGCGGCACGTAGGCTTCCGGCTGGTAGTAGTCGTAATATGAGACGAAATACTCCACCGCGTTGTCGGGAAAGAACGACTTGAACTCGCCATAGAGCTGCGCCGCGAGCGTCTTGTTGGGCGCGAGGATGAGCGCCGGGCGCTGCGTCTCCTCGATCACCTGCGCCATGGTGAAGGTCTTGCCCGAGCCGGTGACGCCGAGCAGCACCTGGGTGCGGTCGTGGCGCTTGACGCCCTCGACCAGGTCCTTGATCGCCTGCGGCTGGTCGCCCTTGGGCTCGAACTCGGAACGGATCACGAGGCGCTGGCCGCCCTCGGATTTCTCCGGACGGGGCGGGCGGTGCGGCGTCCACGGGCGCTCGGAGAATTCCGGCCGGCCCTCGCGCAGCAGCGTCTCCAGCGCCTGCATGCTGGCGGTGACGCCGAGCGTCAGCGGCTGCATGGCGGGGCGCTGGCGCTTTTCGCGTTGCGGAGCCGAGATGTCGGAAATCTCGTCCCGGTCGGGCGGAGTCTCGCCGATGATCGGGCGGCTGGGATCGCTCTCGCCGTAACCCAGCGCGTTGGCGAGCTCGGAATCGAGCTCGGCTGATGGCTTGGCCGTATAGCCCGATTGCGGCGCCTCCTCGAAGCCTTGCGTCGATTTGCGCGCGCGGTGTGCGGCGGAGAAATCCGCACGCCGGTCGAACGAATTGTCGGGTGGCGGCTCGAGTCCGGTCTGCGAGCCCGGTCCCGCGGTACCCTGGCCGATGCCCGGGTTGAGCAACTGCGCGAGCGCCGGCTCGATCGGCGCGAGCTCGGGCCGCGCTGCCTTGGCGCGCGTCGGCTTGGCCGGATCGCGTTTTGGTTTCTGCGGCGGCCGGTCGGAGGATTTCGCCATCGCCGGAATATGGCGCTTAATCGGTTACGGGAAAAGGGCGTCCCATGATGGCGGCAATCGCCGATCGAAATCGCGGGAGCCATGCAGGCGGCGGGCTCGACGAGCGATGGTTCCCTCCGCTAAGACTGCGCACCTTGCCAGGAGTAAAGCGATGATCGACCTGTATTATTGGACCACGCCGAACGGCCACAAGGTCACGATTTTTCTCGAAGAGACCGCCCTGCCGTATAAAATCTTTCCCATCAACATCGGGAAGGGAGAACAATTCCAGCCGCACTTCCTCAAGGTGTCGCCCAACAACCGTATCCCGGCGATCGTCGATCATGAGCCGAAGGGCGGCGGCGCCCCGATCTCGGTGTTCGAGACCGGCGCCATCCTGTTTTATCTCGGCGAGAAGGCCGGAAAATTTCTGCCGACCGAGCCGCACAAGCGCTACGAGGTCATGCAGTGGCTGTTCTGGCAGATGGGCGGGCTCGGGCCCATGGCCGGGCAGAACAACCACTTCCGCAACTACGCGGTCGAAAAGCTGCCCTACGCGATCAAGCGCTACGAGGACGAGACCAACCGGCTCTACGGCGTGATGAACAAGCGGCTCGCCGACCGGCCGTTTCTTGCCGGCGAATACTCGATCGCCGACATGGCCAGCTATCCGTGGATCGTGCCGTGGGAGCGCCAGGGCCAGAACCTCGCCGACTTCCCGCACCTGAAGCGCTGGTTCGACGCCATCCAGGCCCGCCCGGCGGTGGTGCGCGCGTACGAGAAGGCGAAAGAGGTCAATCCCAATCCGGGCGGCATCCGCACCGCCGAGGAGCGCGCCATCCTGTTCGGCCAGACCGCGGCTGTCGTGCGGTAAGGCGCATCCGATGAGCGCCACCAACGCTTAATCCGTCATCCTGAGGCGCCCGCGCGAAGCGCGGGCCTCGAAGGATCACGGCCCTGGTTGGTGCGACTTGCCTTGCCGGTGGCACGCGCGGTGCCCGTCATCCTTCGAGGCTCGGCCGCTTCGCGGCCTCGCACCTCAGGATGACGGACCGATGGTCAGCTTCAACGGAACGGGGCAGCTCTTGCGATCGTCGTAAGAGTTCGCCTTACACCGTCGCGGTCGACTTGAGGCGCTCAATGTTGGGCCGCTCGCCGCGCGCCTTGTCGGTGATCGGCGGCCGCGGCAACCGCGTCGGCCCCGGCTCCATCAGGAACGTGTAGTCGAGCGTATACCATGCGCCCGCGATATCGGGCGCGGGGGCGCGCCCGCCTTCATGGTGGACGAAGTTGCCGATCAGGTGCCGCGTCACGCCGAACTGCACGTCGGTCTCCAGAACCGGGTCCTCCGGGTCGTAGACCTGCGACACCAGCGTCTTGAAGCCGTCCCTGCTGGCAAGGAAATGCACGTGCGCCGGGCGCATGTTGTGGCGCCCCTGGGCGCGCAGGAGATCGCCGACCGGACCGTCGACCGGAATCGGATAGCCCGCCGGCTTGATGGTGCGGAAGCTGATGAGGCCGTCCTTGTCGCTGGTGAACTTGCCGCGCAGGTTCATGTCCGCCTGTACCGGGTCCTGGTTCTCGTAATAGCCCTCGGTCGAGGACTGCCAGACATCGACCTCCGCGCCCACCACCGGCTTGCCGGCCTTGTCCTTGAACCACGCCTTGACGAACAGCGGCGTTCCCGGCGTCGGCGAACGCACGATCGAGCCGCCGTTCGGCGTCGCCGGCGAATGCATGCGCCAGAACGGGCCGAGCAGGTTCTGCGAGGTCTCGGTCTGGCCATAATCGCCGTTGTTGAGCAGGCACACGAGGGACGAGAAGCCGAGCGATCCCGCCATCAGCACCGCCTCGTTGTGGGTCTCGTTGGTGTGCTTGCCGAGCGCGACCACGTAGCCGACTGCGGCCTGGAACTCCTGCTCGGTGAGCTTCACCTCGCGCGCGAACTCGTGCAGGTGGCGCACGAAGGCGGACATGACCTCCCGGAACCTGGCATTGGGAGCGCGCGCGATTTCGGACAGCACCGCTTTGGTGACGTCTTTTTGGTTTTCGATGATCATGCTCGGTCTCGCTCTCGGCTCCGCCTGTGCCGCGTCGTCCCCGCGAAAGCGGGTCCGATGATCGCAGGCCTCGGGAAATATGGTTCCCGCTTGCGCGGGGACGATCGTGCGGAGCGGATACTAGACGGCTTGGGTGGCCGCCGCCAACGCCCGCAGGCAGGCGGGGCAGAGGCAGTCCTGGCCTGATCCGGGCGGCGGCATGGGCAGGCGCACCGGTTCGGCGGCGCACCAGCAATCGCCCTGCGGCCGGCACTCGAAGCCGATCCCGCAATGCGGACAGGTGGAACGGCGCGGCGCCGGGGAATCGCGATCCATCCAAGTATGATGCAGCGGGCGCGGCAAACGCGCCAGCGCCTCGCCAACACATCCTCCGTTCGTCCCCGCGAGCGCGGGGACCCAGTTCTTCGTGCCTCAAATCAAGCAAGAACTGGATGCCCGCTTGCGCGGGCACGAACGGAGAGAGCTGAAGCGGGTGCGGCCCCGTTCAGGTGCCGCGGCCCCACAGCCCGCAATAGCGGCGCGCCACGAACGGCAGGCCGTTTTCGTAGCCCGGCCAGCCCGCATATTTCGGCAGCTTGAACTCCTTCTCCGCCGTATCCCAGCACTTGCCGTCCTGCCCGAGCTTCTTCATCTCGGCCGAGGCTTCCTGGTAGAGCGCAAGAATGTTGCGGGCGTCGTCCTTGTTTCCTGTCTGCTTGCCGCCGGCCGCCGGGTGACCGGGAATCAGCTTCTCCCAATCCAGATCGATCACCTTCTTCAGGAAGGCCTCGGTCTCCAGCGGATAGAAGTCGATCATGCCGCGGCCCGGAAAGGCGCCGACCGGGATGGTGTCGACCACGAAGATGATCTTCTCCTTCGGCAGCCGCATCACCAGCGTCGAGTCGGAATGGTTGGGGCCGAAGTACAGGAGCTCGAGCGTGGTGCCGCCGAGCTTGATGGTCTTCTTGCGGTCGACGGTCTCGTCGGGGAGCGGCGTGTTCGGATCCTTGAGTGCGGCGAGCCGCTCCTTGGCCTTCTTGTGCGCGACGATCCGGGCGCCGGCATCCTTGAACGCCTTGCCGCCGGCGATGTGGTCGTAGTGATGATGGCTGTAGATCAGGTACTTGATCGGCTTGTCGGTGATCTTCTTGATCTCGTCGACATACTGCTGCCCGCCGGTCGGCCGGCCGTAGGCGACCGGATCGGTTGCGATCACGCCGTCCTTGGTGACGATGAACATCGCCTGATGGCCACCGTTGCGGAAGATGTAGACGTTGTCGGTGCCTTCGACCTTGGTCGTCTGGATCTGCGGCCGTTGCGCTTGCGCGCTGGCCGTTGTTGTAAAGCCGGCCGCGATCATTGCGAGCGCTATTCCGGCGAGGTGTACTCGCGCCATGGACATTTCCTCCTGTTGTCTTAGACCGCAACGCCGGATTCTTGCGGCGTCGCCCCCTGTCTGAGCGGGACGTTCCTACACTACGCAGGAGACGCCCCTCCCGCGCTCAAAACACCGTGTGGATGGATGCTATTCCGCCGGCCCCGCGGTTTATCCGCGGGCCTGTCGCCGCAGCCTCATTTGGGGCTTGGCGGTCCTATTGCCCGCCGTCGCCGCCCAGAAAGCCGGCGATTTTCCAGCCGCCGCCCTCCTTCACGTAGCACATCTGCTCGCTCAGCAGCGGCAGGACGGCATCGACCGGCACGAAGCCGGCCTTGCCGGACGGCGTCAGCACCTTGATCACGGTGGCGAACACCGCGTTGGCCGGCGAGTTGTCGGGCAGGATGCGCACCAGGTGGAGGCCGAGCTTGTCGACCGCGGCGGCGTTGGCTTCGCGCCCCGCGCGCACCTCGACGCCGTCGCGCACCGGATAGCCCCACTCGGACGCGTCGGTGTGCGTCGCATTTGCGAGCTCGTCGGCGGCGGACTCGTCGTAGCCGGGCTCGGCCGGCGCGCAGATCACGCCCGCGCGCTGAGTATCGGGACGGCCGCTGCGTTCGAGTGCAAAGCTCGCGAGCGTGTCCCACCCGGGCGCGCCTTGCCGGTCGAGACCGATCGCCTTGCCGAAGTTATCGATCGCAGGCTTGGTCTTGTCGACCACGTCCATGTCCTCCGGGATCCAGAAGAAGCTTGCCGCGACCAGCCGCGCGAGCGCGGCGCGGTCCTTCTTCTGGGCGACCTCGGCGAGCTGCTTGCGGAAGGCGGCGAAAGTCGGATCGTCCACCACCGGCGGCAGCGTGATGGCGACCGGCTTGTATGGCCCGAGCGCCACCGCCTCCTGGCCTTGCGCTGCCACCGTCCAAGACGCGCTCATGATCGCCAAGGCGGTTGCGATGGGAATGACGGAGGTCAGGCAGGGGTACCGCATGGCGATAGCTCCGAATCCGGATTGCCACGGTGGCGCGGCAATTGCGTCGGCTCCGCGGCGCGACCCGCGGCGGCCGCCGTCCTTTGTATAGCACGGGGTGGGATCGCAGGCCCATTGCGGCGGACAGGCAGGGCCGGTCGCGGCCCAAGTCTTGGTAGGCTGCTGTGGCGTGAAAAAAGGCTCCAGCCGCGGGGCAAGCGGCTGGAGCCAACTGGTTACTCCGACAGACGCAACGCGTTTACGGGATATCTACGTGGCGTTAGAAGCGAGGCGGTTTTTACCGGGGGCCGATGACATCGGCGTGACGCGGCGGCCCGCCTGTGGATTGCTGTTGATCACAATGGCGTGCCCAGCGCCGGGGCCCCCCAGGCGCGGTTACAGCGCCCTTCGATCGCGGTATTGAACCCGACCATCGATTTTCCTCGCAACCGCGGTGCCGTCCATGCCTCTTCCCGCCGTTTCCGCCACTTTGTTGCCGATCCTCATGCTGCTCGGCTCCAACGTGTTCATGACGCTCGCCTGGTACGGGCATCTGCGCTTCAAGGAGGTGCCGCTATTCGGCGTGATCGTGGCGAGCTGGCTCATCGCCTTCGTGGAATATTGTCTGGCGGTGCCGGCAAACCGCTGGGGCAGCGCGGTCTATACCACCGCCCAGCTCAAGACCATCCAGGAGGTGATCACGCTGGTCGTGTTCGCGGGATTCTCGGTCTTCTTTCTCAAGGAGCCGATGACCTGGAACTATGCGGTCGGCTTCGCGTTCATCGCGTTGGGGGCATTCTTTGTTTTTCGCGGCCCGTTGTGACGATAGTTCCCGGAGCAACGCATGGGCGCGGGCGGACGGCGAGGGCCTCGCTGGAAAATTAACGATTGGAAATGACATGATTTCGCCAGCCGCCGGCAGTATGAATGCAAGTCCGTCGTGCCGGCCTTTGATCGCCGGTCAAGTCGGCAGGAATTAAAATCATGGCCAACGATCCGCACGCCGAAGCCGCCCGGACCCTGCACCGGTTTGGCTTGGGGCCGCGGGCGGGCTCGATCGCCGCCATCGCTTCGGACCCGCGCGGCGCATTGCTCGCCGAGTTGGAGCGCCCGAATGGCGGGCGCGTCCGCGATGAGGGCCTGCTGACCAGCGCGCAGGCCATGCGGGCTGTGTTCGAATTCCGCGCAGAACGTCAGGCCCGCGCCAAGCGTGTCGCCGAGGCGAAACGCATGGGCAATACAATGGAGACGCCGGAAGCCCAACCGGCTGGTGACCAACCTCCAATGCCGCAGCAGAACCTGCTGCGAGAGGCCAAGGCGCGCCTCGACGCGGCGTTCGACGCCGACATCGGCTTTGTCGAGCGGCTGGTGTGGTTCTGGTCGAACCACTTCTGCATATCCGCCGACAAGATCGTTTCGATGGCCGGCGCCTATGAGCGCGAGGCGATCCGGCCGCACGTGCTCGGCCGCTTCGCCGATATGCTGCTCGCGGTCGAGAGCCATCCGGCGATGCTGTTCTATCTCGACAACGCCGCCTCGATCGGTCCGAATTCGGTCGCCGGGATCAACCGTGCGCGTGGGCTCAACGAGAATCTCGCGCGCGAAATCCTGGAGCTGCATACGCTGGGCGTCCGCACGGGCTACAGCCAGGACGACGTCACCCGCTTCGCCTGCGTGCTCACCGGCTGGACCTTCACCGGTGCCGGCAATCCCGATCACGGCGGCGAGTTCCTGTTCGTCAAACGCATGCATGAGCCCGGCCCGCAGCAGGTGATCGGCAAGGTCTATCCCGACACCGGTGTCGAGCAGGGCCGCGCGGTGCTGGCCGACCTTGCCCGCCATCCGGCGACGGCGGCGCATGTGGCGACCAAGCTCGCGCGCCATTTCGTCGCCGACGAGCCGCCGCAGCCGCTCATCGATGCCCTGGCGAAAACGTTCCGCGACACCGACGGCGATCTCAAGGAGGTCGCCAAGGCTCTGGTCAAGGCGCCGGAAACCTGGGCCGCCGAGCGCACGAAGCTCAAGCGGCCGAGCGAATGGATCATCGCGGTCCGGCGCGCCACCGGCCTGCGCGGCGATCCCGTTCGTACCGCACGCTCGCAGGGGCTCCTCGGCGAGCCGTTATGGCGGCCGCCGTCTCCGGCGGGCTTTTCCGATTTCGAGGCAGCCTGGCTCGACGGCCTCGCGGTTCGTCTCGATATTGCCAACACCTACGCGCAGAACGTGGGCGATCGCCTCGATCCCAAGGCGGTGCTCGAAACCGCGCTCGGGCCGCTCGCGTCCGCCGACACGCGGCAAACGATCGCGCGCGCCGAGAGCCGGGTGCAGGCGCTTGCCCTTCTGGTGATGGCGCCGGAATTCCAACGGAGGTGATGCGATGACGACCGACCTCCATTGCGCCACCCGCCGTGAGCTGCTGCTCGGATCGGGAGCGCTGTTTGCCTGGGCCTATCTGCCCAAACTCGCGCGTGCCGAGGGGCGCGATCCGCGGCTGCTGGTGATCGTGCTGCGCGGCGCGCTCGACGGGCTCGCCGCGGTTGCGCCGGTCGGCGACCCGGACTGGGTGAAACTGCGCGGCGACAAGGCGCTTGTGCTCGACGGCAAGACCCCGGCGCTGCCGCTCGATTCCTTCTTCGCGCTCAACCCGGCGATGCCGAACCTGCATCGCCTCTACCAGGCCGGCGCCGCGACCATCGTGCACGCGGCCGCGACGCCCTATCGCGAGCGCTCCCATTTCGACGGCCAGGACGTGCTGGAAAGCGGGCTCGATCGGCCGGGCAAAGTCGATACCGGGTGGCTCAATCGTGCGCTCGGCGCGCTCGAGCCGGAAGGGCGCGTCGCGCCCAAAGGCGGCAGAATCTTCGCCGTCGGTCCGGTGACGCCGCTGGTGGTACGCGGGCCGGCGCCGGTCCTGTCATGGATGCCGCGCCGCCTGCTGCCGGCGAGCGACGACACCGTGATGCGGCTCGTGGACCTCTATCGCCACACCGATCTCAAACTGGCGGCCGTGCTGGAGCACCGCATGGACCTGACGGCGGTGGCGCGCGGCGGCGGCATCGATCAGATGCCGCCCGAAGCGCGCGGGCGCGGGCCGGCGGGGCCCGAGCAATTGCGCGCGTATTTCGCCGAGTCCGCCGGCACCGCGGCGAAATTCCTCGCGCGGCCGGACGGCCCGCGCGTCGGCGCGCTCTCGTTCGACGGCTGGGACACGCATATCAACGAAGGCGCGGTCGGCGGCCGGCTCGCCACGCTGCTCGGCGCGCTCGACGGCGCCATCGCGGCGGTCGAGGCCAATATGGGGACGGCCTGGCGCGAGACCGCGGTCGCGATCGTCACCGAATTCGGCCGCACCGCGCGCGTCAATGGCACCGATGGCACTGACCACGGCACTGGCACCGTGGCCGTCCTCGCCGGCGCCGCCCTCAAGGGCGGACGCGTCGTCGCCGACTGGCCCGGCGTCAAGGCGTCCGACCTGTACGAGGACCGCGACCTCAAGCCGACCACCGACCTGCGCGCGGTGCTCAAGGGCCTGCTCAAGGATCACCTGCGCGTCGATGAGGCCGCGCTTACCGCCAAGGTATTTCCGGAAAGCGACGCGGTGAAACCGATGGCCGGGCTGCTGGCCTAGTCATGCCCCCAATCGCCTCAATTCCTGCCGCGCAGCGACTGTCCGCCCACTTCCATGCGCGCCTCGATCTCCTTGCGCGGCCAGCCCGTAAGCTCGGCGAGGTTCTGCGCCTCCTGCCGGAAGCGGGCCGGCAGGGAGGCGCGGTACTGCTCGCCGCCTGCGCAGCTCATCTGGCCCGTCCATGGATGGCGCAGCACGTAGCGGCCCTGGAAATTGCTGCGGTCCTTGGTCTCCAGCAGCACGAGGTCCTCAGGAAACGTTTTGGCGTCGTAACGCACGTGCAGCCGCGTGACGAACGCGTTGCTGCCGCCGCCGACGGAGCGGAACGCCTTGTCGTCATCGCTCGCGATCCAGCGCGCGCCGAGCTCGACCAGTTCCTTGTTGGTCATGGGGTCGGCCGCGCACGGATCGCACCACCCCATGTCCCAGGCATATTCGACGAATACCGCCTGCATCTTCTCGCGCTCCACCGCGCGGTCGAACATTGCCTTGTAGAAGGATCCGAAATCCTGCTTCACGAACAGCGGCACGTCGATATCGGTGGGCAGCTTCGCGGTGCGATAGTTGGCGGTCTCGATGCGGCCCTGCTTGCTGAGCGCGTAGACGATCAGATCCTGCGGG
Organism: uncultured Alphaproteobacteria bacterium; assembly: GCA_963755305.1. Lineage (GTDB taxonomy): Bacteria > Pseudomonadota > Alphaproteobacteria > Rhizobiales > Xanthobacteraceae > VAZQ01. Next base: position 617,847 of record CAVWJL010000006.1, read on the forward strand.
CCGCTCGCATTGACGGTGCCGAGCCGCAGCGGCAGCATGAATTTCGCGCTCTCGTAGCGTACCTGCAGCGGCCGAAGATAGCCGTTCGCCAGCGCCTGCATGCGATCCAGATTCACCTTAGCAACGAAGAAGCGCATGTTCTGCTTGATGTAGCTGCCGAGCACCGCGTCGGCTCCGGCCGGAATCCTGTAGCCGTTGTCGGTGAGCCAGTTGACGAGGCCGTCGCTCTCCTTGGCGGACAGGATCGAGACGTCGTACTCGCCGACGTCGTAATTCGCCTCGACCGTGACGCCGCGGTACCTCTCCCGGTCGGACAGCCCGCCGGCCATGGCGACCGGCATGGGCCCTCCGTTGCTACGGTAGTACATCACCTGCGGCAGGCATGGATCGCGATCCTGATACTCCACCAGCCGCGGCGCCGTGAACGCGTCGAGGTGATCGATGGTCTTCATCTCGACCACGCCGATCTGCTTGCGCTCGATGAAGGTCGGCACCGGAATGACGACGGCGAATTCCTTGGGCTCGCCCTGGTAGTCGCTCGCCATGGTGATGGCGGTAGTCTGGCCGTCGCGCGCGAGCACGACCTTGGAGGACTTGTTGAACAGCTTGGCGTCCGCCTTCGCGACGTAGAAGCCGCAGAACGCGGCCGCGGGGCCGGCGAGCGACGTCAGTTGCGCGGCAACCGCCGCGAGCGCGACGGTCGTCTTCAAGCGAGATGCAAGCCTGCGGGTCATCGGGGGGCTCCCTGTGGGGCCGGCGCGCTCCAGGTGAATCGCGCCGCCGGAAGAATCTTGTCGATGAGAAGGATGAACGGAGACAGTGCGATCAGCGCCACGTAGAGCGCCGGCCGCATCTGCATGAAGAAGGTCATGTAGTGGGCGAGTACGGCGACCGAGAGCGCGAAGATGAAGCGGCCGAGCCGCGAGTCGGGCGTGGTGCGCGGATCGGAGATCATGAAGAACGCGAAGATCAGCAGCGCGCCGCTTTGCAACTGATGCAGCGGGATGGCGAGCGGATCGCCCAGCCACAGGGCGCGCCCCAGCAGGAGGGCCGCATGGCTGACGAGGAAGAAGATCGCCACGTCCGAGCGCCTCGCCGCGTGCAGCACCATGATGGCGAAGAAGCCGAGCAGCGCCGCGAACCAGATGGTCGAGCCCCACGAGCCGGGCGAAATCCATACCCCGTTCGACGTGAACAGCAGCACCACGATGGCGAAGCCCGCCGGATTCCAGATGTGCTTGCCGTCGATGCGAGCCAGGAATTTCGAGCCGATGGCGATGATGCCGGCGAGCGCGTGCAGCCACGGGTCGTCGGCACGCAACAGGAGGCTCAGCGACAGTCCGGTGATCAGCGGCGAGCGCGGGTCGAAGCTCGGCAGCTCGTAGCATCGCGTGAAGAAAGCCTGCGTGGCGAGCGCGCTTGCGATCGCCAGCGCGCTGTTGAGCGGACGCGCGCCGAAATCGAGCCAGCCCAGGTTGAAGATCAGCAGAGTCGAGAGCGCGGCGATCTGGTAGTGCCGCGCGTCGGTTAACCATTCACGACGAACCAGACGTGACATCGGCCGTCCTCGCGCTTTGAAGGCGCCGGATCAATCGCCGGGCAAAGCGACGCATTGAGGACCGAGCCTGGGCCAAAGCGCGACCAAGCGTCGTCCGAGTGAGGGCTGCGCAAGGTCGAAACTGCGACGTGGTCGTGACGGATTCGTGCGTCGCGGTAGCCGCCGAAGGCAGTCCGCTATCCGGGCAATAACCGGGCTCGCTTGCAGCGGTAGGCAAGATCGTCGGCCCCGTTCGCAGCGAGCGCCAATCGCGTGAAGAGCGACAGCGGCCGCTCCGGCCGGTTCTCAAGGTCGAGGGCATCGACGGCGCCTGGTAGCGGCCGTTTTTCGGCCAGCGCTTCGAGATCGGCGGTCGCGGCATCGAGCAACGCCAGCATGGCGGCCTCATCGCGATGCACCGCCGCTTTTGGCAACGGCGGGAGGCTGGACGACGTGCGCGCGAGCACGCGCGTCATGCGTGCCGTGTCGGAGGCCGTTGCGGAAAAAAGGCTGCGGCCTGGGAGCAGACCACGCAGATGCAGTCGCCGAACGACAAACCCGCGCGACGTGATCGAGAGCAGAACGCGCTCTCCCGACTGCAACGAAATGTTGGATAAGGCCCGCGTGCCGAAGTCGAGGTACTTGTGAACAACGCACTCAAACACGGAACACTCCGAAACACGCGAAAACGTAGCGGCGGAGAATTACTCCGCCGCCTGAGCCGGCGGCGTCACGTCGATGAAGCCGCCGGATTGACGCTGCCACAAGGCCGCGTAATGGCCGCCGCGCGCCAGCAGTTCCCCATGTGAGCCCTGCTCGACGATATGGCCGCGGTCGAGCACGATCAGCCGGTCCATGCGCGCGATGGTCGAGAGCCGGTGGGCGATGGCGATCACGGTCTTGCCCGCCATCAGCGTACCGAGCGACGACTGGATCGCGGCCTCGACCTCGCTGTCGAGCGCGGAGGTGGCCTCGTCCAGCACCAGGATCGGCGCATCCTTGAGGATCACGCGCGCGATCGCGATGCGCTGGCGCTGACCGCCCGAGAGCTTGACGCCGCGTTCGCCCACCTGCGCCTCGTAGCCGCGCCGCTTCTTCCAGTCCTCGAGCTCGTGGATGAACTCGTCGGCGTGCGCCAGCCTGGCCGCGGTCTCGATCTCGGCGTCGGTCGCCTGCGGGCGGCCGTAGCGGATGTTGTCGCGGATCGAGCGGTGCAGCAGCGACGTGTCCTGCGTCACCATCGAGATCTGCGCGCGCAGGCTCTCCTGCGTGACAGTGCAGATGTCCTGGCCGTCGATCAATATCCGCCCGCCTTCGAGATCGAAGAACCGCAGCAGCAGGTTGACCAGCGTCGACTTGCCGGCGCCCGAGCGGCCGATCAGGCCGATCTTCTCGCCCGGGTTCACCGTCAGGGTCAGCCCGTCGATCACGGCATAGGAGCGCGGAGTTCCGTCGTCGCGCGCCAATGCTTCGCGGCCGTAGCCGAAGCATACGTCCTCGAACCGGATCTCGCCGCGCGTCACCGCAAGCGGCGGCGCGTCGCGCCGGTCGGTGAGCGCGATCGGGCGCGCGATCGTCATCATGCCTTCCTGCACCACGCCGATATTCTCGAAGATGGTGGTGATCTGGTAGGCGACCCAGCCGGAGACGCTCACGATCTGCCATGCGAGCGGCAGCGCCATCGCCACGGTGCCGACCTCGACCTTGCCCTGCGTCCACAACAGGATCGCGAGGCCGCCGGTGGCGACCACCATGGTCGCATTCAGGGTCGACAGGCACAGGCTGAACAGCGTGTTGAGCCGCAGCGAGCGATAGAAGAAGCCGGTATGGGTGTCGATCGCGTCGCGCACATAGGCATCCTCTTCGCGCGCGCGCGCGAAGAGCTTCACGGTGAGGATGTTGGCGTAGCTGTCGACGATGCGCCCGGTCAGCATCGAGCGCGCCTCGGACACCTCTTTCGAGCGATCGCGCATGCGCGGCACCAGCACGCGCAGCAGGACGAGGTAGCCGACGAACCAGAGGCTGACCGGCAGAGCGAGCCAGGAGATCCGCCGAGCCGAGCAGCAACAAGGCGCTCGTGCCGTAGACCAGGATGTACCAGACGCCGTTGATCAGCGCGACCACGGTCTCGCGGATCGCCGGCCCGGTCTGCATCACGCGGTTGGCGATCCGGCCGGCGAAATCGTTCTGGAAGAACGCCCAGGATTGGCGCACCACGTGCCAGTGGTTCTGCCAGCGGATGCGGTTCGACACGTTGGCGGTGATCGCTTGGTTGGACAGCAGGTTCTGCGCGGTCAGCGCCAGCGGCCGCACCAGCACCAGCGCCACCGCCATGGCGAGCAGCATCGGCCAGTGCTCCGCGAACAGCGCATCGGGCCTGTCGCCGGTGACCAGCGTGACCACGCGGCCGATGAAGATCGGCACGAGCGTGTCGAGCAGCGCGACCGTGAAACCGGCCGCGAACAGCGCAATGAACAGCCCTTTGGCCTGGCGGGTGTAGTGCCAGAAGAATGCTACCAGCGCGGCCGGCGGCTCGGGTTGATCGGGCGGATCGGTCGGCTTCAACAGCCGTTCGAACAGCTTAAACATGGCACAGGCTCGCCGGGCCGACCGGCGCGAAGACGCCTGCGGCGCCGTCACCCGGTGCGACCCTCGATGTCATTTATCGGATCGGACGCAGCGGGTAGAGAGGTTTCTTGTCGGGAGTATGGCGCTATGACCCGTTCGCGGTAAAGACGAACGCTTGTGACGGGGCTGCCACAATCGAGTTTTTGCGGATCGGGTCCGTCCGACTACCATGAGGCCGACGTGGCGGCATCCGCCAAAGGAGAAGCATGATCGAGATCGCAAGCGGGCATCCCGCCATCGACCGCTACCTGACGCAGGACTACGAGCGCCTGCGCGGGATGTCCTCGCGCTTTGCCGCCGCCATCTGCGGGCATCTCATCCGCCGCCAGACCGAGCAGGGAATCGCGGGCCCGATGGCGGAGATCGGAACGTTCGAGGGCCGCTTCTTCATCGCCATGGCGCTCGGTCTCGCGCCCGGCGAAATCGCAGTCGGCATCGACCGCTTCGATTGGCCGAACGCCGGTGTGGAGGGCCGCTTTCTCGCCAACTGCAAGGCGCACGGTCTGGCGGCCGATCGCTTCGTGTCCTGGAAGACCGACAGCCGCGCGATCGGCGCCGGCGATCTGCGGGGCAAGCTCGGCGGCGCGCCGGCGCGCTTCGTGCATATCGACAGCCACCATTCCTGCGAGTGCCTGACCAACGACCTGGAACTGGTGCACCCGGTGCTGCATGGCGACGGCATCATCTGCCTCGACGACATGCTGCACCCGGCCTATCCGACGGTGATCACGGCGGTGCTCGACTATCTCGCCCGTCATCCGGAGATGCGCGTGCTCGGCGTCATCGACCGCGAGGACATCGTGGCGGCGCCGAAATTTCTCATCTGCCGGATCGAGGCGGTCGCGCGTTACGAACAGGACCTGCTGACGACATTCGCCCGTTTCCACTTCATCCTGAACGCGGATATGGGCTCGTATTTCGCCCTGGTGCTGACGCCCAAGCCGCGCCTCGCCGAAGTGGAGTAACGCGGCGCGCTATTTCGCCGGCGCCACGCGCACGATCCGCCCAGACGAGCTGTCGGTCGCGAGATACAGGGCACCGTCAGGTCCTTGCCGCACGTCGCGGATGCGATCGCCCAGGCGTTGCAGCAGGCGCTCCTCCGTGACCACCTTCTCGCCGTCGAGCTCGAGCCGCACCAGCGACTGCCCGGCCAGCGCCCCGACGAACAGACTGCCGCGCCACGCCGGGAACAGGTCGCCGGTATAGAACGCCATGCCGGACGGCGCGATCGAGGGCACCCAGTACTTGATCGGCTGCTCCATGCCGGCCTTTTGCGTGCTCTCGTGGATCTTCGCGCCGCTGTAGTCGATGCCGTAGCCGATCACCGGCCAGCCGTAGTTCTTGCCGGCGAGCGGGATGTTGATCTCGTCGCCGCCGCGCGGTCCGTGCTCGTGCTCCCACAGCTTGCCGGTCTGCGGATGGATCGCAGCGCCCTGCGGGTTGCGGTGGCCGTAGCTCCAGATTTCGGGCTTGGCGCCTGCCTTGCCGACGAACGGATTGTCGGGCGGCACCGAGCCGTCGGGCCGCAAGCGCACGATCTTGCCGAGGTGATTTGCAAGATTCTGCGCCTCGTCGCGGTAGCGGAAATGATCGCCTAAGGTCAGGAACAGTGTGTCGTCGGCCGCTTGCGCGATGCGGCAGCCGAAGTGATTGCCGCTGGAGAGCGGGCCTTCCTGGCGGAAGATCACCTTCACGTCGTCGAGCCGGGGCGTGTCTCCGTCGATCAGGCGCGCGCTCGCGAGCGTGGTGCGGCCGCCGCCGTCCGCCGGTTCGGCAAAACAGAAATAGACCACCTGGTTGCGCGCATAATTCCGGGCGAGGGCGACGTCGTGCAGGCCGCCCTGGCCGGACGCCATGACCTTCGGAACCCCGGTCATGAACGCCGACAGCCTGCCGTCCCGGGCGACGATGCGCATGCGCCCGGGCCGCTCGGTGACCAGCATGCGGCCGTCGGGCAGGAACGCGATCGACCACGGGTGGTCGAGCCCGCGCGCGACGGTCTCGACCGCGACGTTGCCGGCCTCGGATGGGAAGACCGGGGCGGCGGCGCCCGAGCCGCCGACGGCGAGCAACCCGACAGCCCCTGCGATCGCGAACGATTTCATGCCAAGCTCCTGCGGTCCGTGCCTCAACTACTTCCCCCGGCGCCGGGTTTCCGCAAGGTCCGGGGGGTCACATGAGTGTGACAGCAATGCTGACTTTTCGCCCGGCGCCCGCCCGTGTCATCGTCGGGGGCAAATCCAGGAGGGAAAACATGAGACTATTGTCGGTTGCCGCCGTTTTTGCCGCCACGCTGGCGGGGGTCGCGAGCGCGCAGGCGCAGGCCTATCCGTCGCGCCCCATCACGGTCATCGTACCGTTTCCGGCCGGCGGTCCGACCGACACGGTCGCGCGCATCATGGGCGACAAGATGAAGGACACGCTCGGTCATCCGCTGGTGATCGAGAACGTCACCGGCGCCGGCTCGACCATCGGCACCGGCCGCCTGGTGCAGGCGGCGCCCGACGGCTACACGCTCGAGGTCGGCAACTGGACCAGCCATGTCGGCGCCCCCGCGCTCTACCCGGTGCAATGGAACGTCCTGAGCGACCTGGAGCCGGTCGCCCAGCTCAGCGCATCCTCGCTGATGATCGTCGGCAAGTCGGCGCTGCCGGCCAACAATGCCAAGGAGCTGATCGCCTGGCTCAAGGCCAACCCCGACAAGGCCTCGGCCGCGAGCGTCGGCGCCGGCAGCGGCGCGCACATTTGCGGGCTGTATTTCCAGGACAAGACCGGTACCCGCTTCCAGTTCGTGCCGTATCGCGGCGGCGCGCCGGCCATGCAGGACCTGATCGCCGGTCAGATCGATCTGATGTGCGCAGAGGCCTCGCAGACCCTGGCGCACGTGCGGGCCGGCAAGATGAAGGCCTTCGCGGTGATGTCGAAAGCGCGCTGGGCGCCGTTGCCGGACGTTCCGACGATGGAGGAAGTGGGCGTGGCCGGCATGCAGATTTCGTTCTGGCACGGCATGTGGGCGCCCAAGAACACGCCGAAGGAGGCCATCGCCAAGGTCAACGCCGCCGTCGTGGCGGCCTTCGCCGATGCGACCGTGCAGAAGCGCATCGCGGATCTGGGCCAGACCATCCCGCCGCGCGCGGAGCTGTCGCCGGCCGCACTCGCCACCTTCCACAAGGCCGAGGTCGACAAGTGGTGGCCGATCATCAAGGCTGCCAACATCAAGGTGAACTGAGGCTGGCCTTCGGTCGGACCGGGAGGGGCGCTGCATGAGACGGCTGTTGCTTGCGGTGGCATTCGCCACCGCGGCGGGCTGCGCCGGCGTATCCGCGCAGCCCTATCCCACCCGTCCGATCACGATGATCGTGCCGTTCCCGGCCGGCGGGGCAACCGACACGCTGGCGCGCATTCTGGCCGAGCCGATGCGCGCGGTTCTCGGCCAGCCCGTCGTCATCGAGAACGTCGCCGGCGCCGCGGGCAGCATCGGCGTCGGCCGCGCCGCGCGCGCGCCGGCGGACGGCTATACGCTGAGCATCGGCACCTCGACCACCCACATGCTGATCGGGGCGCTCTACACGCTCCCGTTCGACCTGTTGAAGGACCTGGAGCCGGTCACGCAGCTCGCCAGCGAGCCGCTGCTGATCGCCGGAAAGAAAAGCCTGGCGGCGAACAACCTGAAGGAGCTGATCGCCTGGCTCAAGGCCAACCCGGACAAGGCGTCGACGGGAATCGCCGGCGTCGGCGCCACCGGCCACGTCACCGGCATCTTCTTCCAGAAGGAAACCGGCACGCGCTTCCAGTTCGTGCCGTATCGCGGCAACGGGCCGGCCTTGCAGGACCTCGTCGCCGGCCAGATCGACATGATGATCGAGCCGTCGTCCAATTTCTGGCAGCAGGTGCGCGCCGGCACGATCAAGGGCTACGCGCTGACGAGCAAGGCCCGGCTCGCCGCGGCGCCCGATGTCCCGTCGGTCGACGAAGCGGGACTGCCGGGCTTTCATGCCTCGCTCTGGTATGGACTATGGGTGCCGAAGGGAACGCCCAAGGACATCGTCGCCAAGCTCAACGCCGCGGTGGCGGATGCCCTGGCTTCGGCGCCGGTGCGCCAGCGGCTCGCCGACCTCGGCGCGCAGATCACGCCGCGCGAGCAGCAGACGCCGGAAGCGCTTGCCGCGCACCAGAAGGCGGAGGCCGAGAAATGGTGGCCGATCGTAAAGGCCGCCGGCATCAAGCCGAATTGAGCGCCTGGCCGAATGCAAAAACGCATCACCGCCGCGCATCTTTCGACGCGCGGCGGTGATTTCCCCGACCGTGCCGCTTGGCAGTCCCCCCAAAAATTCGGTCAGTCGCGCGATTTGCCGTCCGCCATCATGGCGGTCAACCCACCCATGCCGGCCAGCAGCAGGCCGAGAAACAGCGCGATCGCGAGCGGCGCGCCGTCGCCACTGGAAGCGGCGACCATCGTATCGGCGCGCGCGATCCCGATCGACACCGCAGTGACGGCAACGGCGGTCGAGAGCGCGAGCGCCGCCGTGGTGATCAGCTCCACGCAGGCGATGGAGCGGTACTTCGGCGCACCCTTGAGCGCGCAGGCGTCGGGCGTGCGGGTCGTAGGCGTGAACGGTCTGGGCGTCTCGTGCTGCCACCCAGCAGCTTGGCGGGGGAAAGTCGTCGGCATGTCGGTCTCCGCGAATCAGTCTCGATGTTTGTCCGAAACTCGTGGCGCAGCACGGCGGCGATTCGGCCGGATGTGGGCGAAGGCATTGACGAATAAGGGCGTTTTCGTGTTTTGGGTTAATGAAAGATTAACGCCGAAACATTTTGCCGCAAGGTGTGACTCGCTTGCGACAGGTGATCTGCTGGACGCGACAAAAAACGACCTGTCATTCCGGCCGAGCGAGCCGGAATCAAGTAACCGCCGTTCTCGGTTGGCCTGCTCATCGCGAGCACTCCGGCAGCGGTGTTACTGGATACCTGCTTGCGCAGGTATGACACCGAGTTTGTGGCACGTGACGCTTGCTTCCGCCGGCGCAACACGCACTGTCGTTCCGGGCCTCGCGCCGCTAGCGGCGCTCGCCCGGAATGACATACGCGCGTTTATTTATTCCGCCGCTGCGACGGTTCCGATCTGCTCGTGCATCGCCAGGTGTCCGGACACGCTCTCCACGCGCGCAAGCCAGGCGCGGATCGCCGGAAAGGCGGCGAGATCGAAGTCGCATTCGTGCGCAAGGTGCGTGTACGCGTACAACGCAATGTCGGCGATGGTGTAGCGATCGGCCGCGAAATAGCGGTGATGCTTGAGGTGGTTCTCCATCACGCCGAGCGCGCGAAAACCCTCCTCCATCCAGTCGTCGAGCGCGTGCTGCTGCAGTTCGCGCCCGCCCTTGACCAGAGCGAGCCAGAAATAGGCGGCGCCGAGATTGGGCTCGAGGCTGTGCTGCTCGAAGAACATCCATTGCATCGCCTCGGCGCGGTCGATCGGGTCCTCGGGCGCGAGCTCGCTGCCGGCGGCAAGGTACCAGAGAATCGCGTTCGATTCGGCGAGGTAGCGTCCGGGCGCGACTTCGAGCAGCGGCACCTGTCCGCTCGGATTCTTGGCGAGGAATTCGGGCGTGCGGCTCTCGCCCTGGAGGATGTCGACCTCGACCAGACGATAGTCGAGCCTGAGCTGGGCGAGGGCGAGCCTCACCTTGTAGCTATTGCCCGAGCGCTGCATCGAATAGAGGGTGTACATCGATCCCCGTGTCGCAAAGTGAGCACCACGCACGCCGCCATGTGAGCATGGACTATGACACGAGCGCGGCAATGTCATGATGACAATCGCGTGGGGTCGCCGGCCGAAAGGGCCGTAATCCGCGCGGAACCGAGCGTTCCGCGCGAATGCTGCAATGCAAAGAAGGAGGACATCCTCCCTACCGGCGCCGGACGAGACGGCTTTCGTCGCCGCTCAGGCTGAACGCGAACGATTTGGTCTCCACGCGCCACGGCCAACTCTCGCAGCCTACCAGCCGCAGGTCTCGCCCTTGTTCTGTTCGGTGAGCCAGCGGTCGAGCGGCGCGAAATAATCGATGATGGCGCCGGCATCGAGGTCATGCTCGCCGGTGAAGGCGGCGAGCGCCTCGGGCCAGGGTTTGGAGGCGCCCATGCTCAGCATGGCGTCGAAGCGCGCGCCGACGTCCTTGTTGCCGTAGATCGAGCAGCGGTTGAGCGCTTCGTTCGAGCCGGCCTGACGGCAGGCCGCGCGATAGAATTGGAACTGGTAGATCTGCGAGAGGAAGTAGCGCACGTAGGGCACATTGCCCGGAATGTGGTAGTGCGCGCCGGGATCGAAAGCGTCGGCTGGGCGCGCGCCGGGCGGCATCAGGCCCTGATACTGCCGCACCAATCGCCACCAGGCTTCATTGTACTGGTCGGGGCCGGTCGTCCCGGAAAACACCGCCCAGCGCCATTTGTCCATCTGCATGCCGAACGGCAGGAACGCCACATTGTTGAGCGCGCTGCGCAGCAGGGCCGCGATGTCGGCGTCCGGGCCGGGCACCGCGTCGAGCAGCCCGATCTGCTTGAGATAGGTCGGGGTCAGCGCCGACAGCGCGACGAAATCGCCGACCGCCTCGTGGAAGCCGTCGTTGGCGCCCTCCTGGAACAGGAACGGCTGCTCCTTGTAGGCACGCTGGTAGATGTTGTGGCCGAGCTCGTGATGGACGACGTAGAAGTCCTCGGCGTTGACCCGGAAGCAGGCCTTGACGCGAATGTCGTCCTTGCCGTCGATGTCCCAGGCCGAGGCATGGCACACCACGTCGCGGTCGCGTGGCCGTGTCAGCATCGAGCGTTGCCAGAAGGTGTCCGGCAGCGGGGTGAAGCCGAGCGAGGTGTAGAAATTCTCCCCGGTCTTGACCAGCTTGGTGACGTCGTAGCCGGCACCGAGCAGGAGGCCGGTCAGATCGTACGGCAGGCCGCCCGACTTGGGTGCGACGATGTCGTAAATGTTGCCCCAGGTGACCGCCGACATGTGGCCGAGCAGATCGGCGCGGATCGGTCCGGTGCGAGGCTGAACCGCCGCGCCATAACGGTCGTTGAGGCGCCCGCGCACGTAGCAATGCAGGTTCTTGTAGAGCGGCTCGACCTGCGCCCATAGCCGGTCGACCTTTTCGGCGAACGCCTGCTCCGGCATGTCGTACCACGAGCGCCAGAGCGCGCCGACATCCTTGTAGCCGAGCTCGCGCGCGCCTTCGTTTCCGAGCGCCACCAGCTTCGCATAGTCCGCGCGCATGGGCGGCAGCGTCGAGCGCCAGCCCTCCCACAGCGTCTTGAGCGCGTCCGGGTCGCGCAGCGACGCCATCGGCTCGTACATCTGGTCGATCGTCAGCGGCTTGTCCTGGAAGACGAACGTGCCGGTCGAATAGGCCGAATCGAGCTTGGTCGCGAGCGCGGCAAGCTCGGCAGCCGCGCCGGCGCGGCTCGGCGGCGGCAGGCCGCCTCCGCGCTTGAGCAGATCGAGCTTGCGGCGGGTCACCGGATCGACAGTGACGCGTTCGAAACGCGCCGCCTCGCGCGCGTAGCGCGCCGCCAGGCTCGCCAGTTCGGCCGACGCCTTGGTCTCCAGCCAGACCGTGTCCACGGTGATGTTGGTGTTGCGCGCCCACGACGCGCGGTTGACGTATTCGGCCCCCGCGGCCAGCTCGGTCTCGGCGCGGGCGACAAACTCGCGCGCGGCGGCCGCGGTGGCGGCGGGAAGCCGCGGCGCCTTGGCATCCTTGCGCGCGGCTTGCGCCAGCACGCGCTCTTGCGCGCAAACCGCGGGAACGAGCAGCGACAGAGCGAAAATCGCGAGCAATACGCGAGCCTTCATGAGCGGCCTCATGTGCATGGGCGGGGCCGCCAGCATGGACCGGCGACGATCGCTTGTCATCGTGCCTGCGGCGCAGCGCCGTTCACAAGTCTGGAAATCCGCCCGTGCGCTACTCGCGCGCCAGCATGAGCGGGGCCTCCGCCATGGGGCGCGCCGGCGTGGCTGCGCGCATCGCGCGCGCGGCCAGCGCGCGGGCGGCCATGAGGCACAGCACCGCCATCGCGATGCCCGCCCACACGTCGGCGAGATAGTGCGAGCCGTCGATCGGGGTGGCGGCGATCATGCCGAGGTTGAGCACCAGGAACACCCAGCGCAGGACCGGAACCGGCCAGGCGCCGGCGATCAGGATCACCGCGAGCCCCGCGTGCAGGCTCGGGAAGGTGATGATGCCCTGCGAGCCGATGGCCGTCAGCGCGCGGAAACTGCCGTTGCGCAGGCCGTAGAACACCGGCCAGCTTTCGCTCACGGCCGGCATCACGTTGGGCGAGTCGGCCGCCGTCAGCCCGTAGTACGGCCAGGCGCCCACCGCCGGCAGCACCACGGATACGGCGATCGAAAAAAGCACGGCGAAGACGAAGGCGAGCGTATAGACCCGCAGCCACATGAGCCGGCCCGAAAAGGCGAGGCACAGCACCACGGTCGTCATCTGCAGCGTGAGGCTGAGATAGGTCGGGCGCAGGATCGCGTAGATCGCGGGCGCGTCGTTCATCCAGGCGAGCAGCGCCTTCCAGTCGATGCCGAGCGCGCGGTCCAGCAGGTCGAACGTGTGGTCGTGCAGCGGCAGGTTCGCGCTCGCCGCGATGTAGGAGAGCGGGGCGCCGACGGCCGCGAAGGCTACCACCTGGGCGGTGCAGCTGAGGCCCGAGGCCAGGCGCGGATCGCTGCGCCAGTACCGGTAGAACACGCTCGCCGCCACCAGCGCGGCGCTGGCGAGCGCCGGCGCCGCGAAGGCGCGCCATTCGATGTAGAAATTGCTCGCGAGCGGGGCGGCCATGACAATGGCGGCGACCAACGCCACCATCGCCCAGATCAGGCGATCGAGCCGGCGCAGGGCGAGGGCTTCCCCATCCATGACGGCATTCCGATGGTGCTGCACCCGCAAAGCGCTAGCAGGCGTGCATTGCCGCGCGGTTAATGACGTCTTGCCGCTGCGGCATCGCGCCGGACGGGACGCCGATTGCCTTTTCGCCGGTCCGGGCGGACCATGGCGGCAACGGCGGCGGGCTTGCAGATGTCGCCGGCGGGAGGCGGCGATGAGGTCTCGGACACTGTTGGTCGCGGTGGTGGGGCTGGGGATCGCATGGCCGGCATCGGCGCAGCCGTTCGACAAGGCGGACGAGGCCGCCGCGCGCAAGGAAGCCAGCCTGAGCTGGTATACGTCGACGCCGGTCGCGCTCGCGCAGAAGCTTGCCGACAAGTTCGAGCAGGATACCGGGATCAGGATCCAGCTCCTGCGCACCGGCGGGCAGGCGGTGCTGCGGCGGCTGCAGCAGGAGATCGCCGCCGGCCGTCCGGGCGCCGACGTGATGACCATGTCGGACGCCGGCGCCGCCAACGCTTTGGCCAAGCAGGGCCTGTTCATACCGTTCCGGCCCGACGGCTTCGACCAGGTCGTGGCCGACGCGAAGGATCGCGAGGGGCGATGGATCGCACAGCGCCTGCAGATGGTCGGAATTCCCTATCGCAGCGACAAGGTGGCCGCGCCGGACGTGCCGAAAACCTGGTCGGACCTCAAGCAGGCGAAGTACAAGGGGCTGATGGTGATGCCCGACCCTTCGTTCACCGCCATCCAGCTGATCGTGGTCGGGATGCTCTCGCGCACGCTCGGCTGGGACTACTACAAGGCGTTGCGCGCGAACGACACCATGATCGTGCAGGGCCACCAGCAGGTGTTCAGCGCCATGCAGCAGGGCGAGCGCGTGATCGGCGCGGAAGGCGCCGACCCGCGCAGCTTCGCGGGCGGCAAGGAAGTTCCCAACCAGGTGGTCGCCTATCCGAGCGAGGGAACCTTCATCGTGTCCTCGCCCACCGCCGTGCTCAAGGACGCGCGCAGTCCGAACGCCGCCCGGTTGTTCGCGCAATACATGATCACGCCGGGCGCGCAGCAGATGATCGCGGCCGGCGGCATCCACTCCTCCCGCATCGACGTGGCGCCGCCCCCCGGCCAGCCGGCGCTGAAGGACGTCAAGTTCATCCCGGTCGACCTCGACCTCATCGAGCACCAGGGACGCGCGCTGAAGGCCCGATTCAGCGAGATCTTTCAGTAGTTATCCGGGCCCCGGCGCGGCGGCGGGCGCCGAATGAATTTGACGCAGGGCTGGCGTTACCGCGCGCGATCTCCTATTTTCGCTGGGCGATCTGCTAACGTTGCGGCACAACAAGAACACGGTCTGGAAATGGCATACGGTCTCTACAGAAAGAAAGACGGCTGGGGCGATCAGCACAGCGTGCGGGTCAAATACACCTCCGGACCAGAAGACGAGTTTGGCCCGGAGCTCGAGGTTCCCGAAAAGTTCTATGCCGAAGAAGGCTGGCAGCCGCCGTTCGACCAGCTGCAATGGGAGCACGAGCTCGCAGGCGCCGATCCCGCCAGTAAGGCCAATGGCGCCGGGGACGGGAAAAACACTGCGGCATAGTCCGCCGCCGCGGCCCGTGGCGCGCGGGTTGCGTCCGGCCTGAAGTTCCCGGGCCGGGGCCGGCGGTCACCGGAGGGCTGAGCGGCCGATCCGTCTCGCGTATCCGGCCGGTGCGTCAGACCGCATCCGGCGGAATTTTTCAGGCGCAGGTCGCCGCCGGCCAGCAAATGCCCATATTCGCGTATGACGGTTGCGATCCGAGGCGCAGCCCGTTAGGAAGACGCGCCTCGGTGCCGGGGCAGGGAGATTCCCATGGCCATGCTTGCCGAAAAGCTCAAGCCCGTCGCGCCGGAGGAGTTCCTGGCGCGGTCGCTCAAGCGTATCCAGCCGTCCGCCACCATTGCGGTGACGGACAAGGCGCGCGCGCTAAAAGCGGCCGGACGCGACGTGATCGGGCTCGGTGCCGGCGAGCCCGACTTCGACACGCCCGACAACATCAAGCGGGCGGCGATCAAGGCGATCGAGAGCGGCAAGTCCTCGAAATACACCGCGGTCGACGGCATCGCCGAGCTCAAGGCGGCGGTCGCGCGCAAGTTCAAGCGCGAGAACCAGCTCGACTATACGCCGAGCCAGATCATCATCGGCACCGGCGGAAAGCAGGTGCTCTACAACGCGCTGATGGCGACCCTCAACCCGGGCGAGGAGGTGGTCATTCCGGCGCCCTACTGGGTAAGCTATCCCGACATGGTGATGCTGGCGGGCGGCAATCCGGTTCCGGTCGAGACCACCATGGACACCGGCTACAAGATGAAGCCGGAGGCGCTCGAGCGCGTGATCACGGCGAAGACCAAGTGGATCATCTTCAATTCGCCGTCGAACCCGACCGGCGCGGCCTATACGCGCGCCGAGCTCAAGGCCATCACCGACGTGCTGGTGCGCCATCCACATGTCTGGGTGATGGCGGACGACATGTACGAGCACCTGGTCTACGACGACTTCGAGTTCTTCTCGCCTGCCCAGCTCGAGCCGCGGCTCTACGAGCGCACGCTGACCGTCAACGGCTGCTCCAAGGCCTATTGCATGACCGGCTGGCGCATCGGCTATGGCGGCGGCCCGGTGCCGCTGATCAAGGCGATGGCGATGATCCAGTCGCAATCGACCTCCAACCCGACCGCGGTCGCGCAATGGGCGGCGGTCGAGGCGCTCGATGGGCCGCAGGATTTCATCCCGAAGTACAACGCGATCTTCAAGCACCGCCGCGATCTTTGCGTCTCCATGCTCAACCAGTCGAACGGCATCAAGTGCCCCAAGCCCGAGGGCGCATTCTACGTCTATCCGTCGTGTGCCGGGACCATGGGCAGGACCGCGCCGAGCGGCAAGAAGCTCGCGACCGATCTCGATTTCGTCACCGAGCTGCTGGAGACCGAGGGCGTCGCAGTGGTGCAGGGCACGCCGTTCGGCGTCGGTCCGGCGTTTCGCATCTCCTATGCGACCAAGACCGAGGACCTGGAAGAGGCCTGCCGCCGCATCCAGCGCTTCTGCGGCAATCTGCGGTGAAGCACAGGGCTGGGGCTCGCGGCGGGATCCGCGCGCCGTTCTTGCGCTGGATCAATGCCGGCATGCAGAACTGCGATCGGCTTGCGCCGGTAAGGCAACGGGAGGGATTTGGATGTTACGCAACCTGATGGGTGCGGCGGCGCTGGCGCTTGCCATTGTGTCGGTCGAGCCGGCCGCCGCGCAACGGATCAAGGCAGGCGTTCTGACCTGCGACGTGTCGGCGGGAATCGGCTTCATCATCGGCTCGTCGAAGTCGGTCCAATGCGGCTACACCCCCGACCAGCCCGGTCCGCAGGAGGTCTATGTCGGATCGTTCAGCAAGTTCGGGCTCGATATCGGCATCACCGGAGGCGGCGTGATGGTGTGGGCGGTGTTCACCGAAACCATCGCCGGCCCGGGCTTCCTGGCCGGCGACTATGTCGGCGCGAGCGCCGACGCGAGCGTTGCGGTCGGGCTTGGCGCCAACGTGCTGGTTGGCGGCTCCAACCGCACCGTGGCGCTGCAGCCCTTGTCGGTGACCGGCCAGGTTGGGCTCAACCTCGCGGTCGGCTTGGCCGATCTGCGGCTGCGCCCTGCGCGCTGATAATCCTGCACGAAGACGTTTCGGTTCGTCCCCGCGCAAGCCGGTATGCGTGCCTCACTCTCGGTGACATCGCGCGTGAAAGCGGGCGATCCAGAACGCCTATGCGCGAAGGCGGATCTACCGCTTCCCGACCACGTCGAGCGCGAAAGCCTGGATCATCGCTATCTCGTCGAGCGCTTCGAAGCGTCCGCCCGCGCCGAAATGCCCGGCCGCCGTGCGGGTGACGAGGACAATGCGTGAATCGTTGGTCTTCATCGCGCGCAGCTTGGCGACCCACTTCGCCGGCTCCCAGTACTGTACGCGCGAGTCGCTCAGGCCCGCGGTCACCAGCATGGGCGGATAAGGTAGCGCCTTGACGTTGTCGTAGGGCGAGTAGCCGGCAATGGTCCGATAGGCCGCAAGGTCGCGCACAGGGTCGCCCCATTCGGGATAGTCGCTGGCGGTAAGCGGCAGGCTTTCGTCGAGCAGGGTATTCAGGACATCGACATAGGGCACCCGCGCGACGATGCCGGCAAACAGTTCGGGCCGCATGTTCACGACTGCGCCCACCAGCGTCCCGCCCGCGGAATCGCCCCGTGCCACGATGCGCCCGACCGCGCCGTACCCTGCCTTGGTCAGAAACTCTGCCGCCGCGATGAAGTCGGTGAATGTGTTGACCTTGTTCTCGCGGCGTCCGCCGTCGTGCCAGCGCTTGCCCTTTTCCAGTCCGCCGCGGACATGCGCGATGGCGTAGACGAACCCGCGGTCGACCAGTGAGAACCGATCCGAATCGAACTCGGCTTCGAAATTGAAGCCGTAGCCGCCGTAGCCTTCGAGAAACAACGGCGCCGAGCCGTCGATCGGCAGCCCCTTGCGATGCAGGACGGTGACCGGCACCTGTTCGCCGTCGGCGGCCGGAGCGAACAGCCGGCGGACCACGTAGGCTGCCGGATCGTGTCCGCTCGGGATTTTCTGCTGCTTGCGCAGAACGCGCTCGCGGCTCTCCATGTCGTAGTCGAAGATCTGCTGTGGGGTGGCGGGCGATGCGTAGGTGAACCGCAAGCTGCGCGTCTTGAACTCGTAGGGCGACACGAGTCCCAAGGTATAGGCCTCCTCGTCGAACATCACGGTGTGCTCGGCGCCGTCCGAATTGCGGCGGATCACCAGGCGCTGTTCGCCGTCCTCGCGCTCGAGCCGCGCCAGGTAGCCCTCGAAGCCGATGGCGGAGAGATTCTGCCGGCCCTGCCGGTAGGAGATCAGGTCACGCCAGTGTTCCCGGCCGGTTGCGAATGGCGGCGCGGTGGCAAGCTTGAAATCGTCGGCGCCGTCCGCGTTGGTTCGGATCAGCAGCCGGTCGCCCCAATCGCTGACATCGTAGCGGACCCCGCTCGCGCGCGCGGCCACCAGTACGGGAGCGCTTGCGGGCTTCGTCGCGTCGATCAGCCAGGTCTCGGAGGTCTCGTGCCCGCCGGTGGAGATCAGGATGAATCGCTTGGTGCGCGTGAGGCCGACCGACACCTCGAAGCCGAGGTCTTTTTCCTCATAGACCAGCGGGTCGTTGCTGGGGTCGGTGCCGAGGCGATGCCGGTACACGAAGCGTCCGCGATGCTCGGGATCGAGCTTGACGTAGAACAAGGTCGCGCTGTCGGCCGCCCAGGTGAAGGTCGAGATGTCGGCGATCTCCACGGGCAGGTCGCGTCCGGTAGCGATGTCGCGCACGCGCAGGCGGAAACTCTCGTCGCCGGTTTCGTCGACCGTGTAGGCATAGAGGCGATGGTCCGGGCTGTGCAGGAACTCGTTCAGCGAGAAATACCGCTTGCCCGCCGCCAGCTTGGCGCCATCGAGCAGCACTCGCTCGGCGCCGCCCGCGCGCGGCGCGCGCACGATGCGCGGGTGCTCGGCGCCGGGGGTGTATTTTTGCCAATACTCATACGGGCCGTCGGGCTGCGGTACGCTGGACGCATCCTGCTGGATGCGGCCCTTCATTTCCTTGACGAGCCGGGCGCGCAAGGGCGCGAGTGGCGCCAGCACGGCCCTGGCGTAGCGGTTCTCGGCCGCGATATGGGCACTGATCTCGCGGGCCAGGGCGGACGGGTTCTTGATCACCGCGCGCCAGTTCGGATCGCGCAGCCAGGCATAGTCGTCGATCCGCTCGATCCCGTGCGCGCTCAGGCGTTGCGGCCGGCGCGCGGCGGCCGGCGGCTCGATCCTGGCCGCCTTGGGCGCGGCGGCCGCGGCATGCGGCGCAAGGCCGCTCCCGTGGTTCGGCGGCAGCGGACAGACGAGGAGCAGAGCAAGCAGAGCCGGCCACCACCGCATCGTGAAATCCTTCTGGCAGCGCCCCGCGCGTCGGCCCAGTTGGGCCGGTTTGCAAACACCGCGTCAAGCGCGAACCGCAGGCCTCCGGTTCGCCGCGACGGCCTGCCTCTTGCCAATCCCCCCTCGGGTTTGAAACGATAGTTGCACGGCCAAACGGTCACGCAGAGGGCCGCATCTCGGTCAGCTTGGGAGGCGGAAATGGCACAAAACGGCACACGGGCAACGGGTCCACGGTGCATTGCGCTGGTGGGCCCGTTCCAAAGCGGCAAGACAACGCTGCTCGAAGCGATCCTCGCCCGTACCGGCGCAATCGGGCGCCAGGGCACGGTGGAGGCGGGAACCACGGTCGGCGACGGCAGCAAGGAGGCCCGCCACCACGCGATGAGCGTCGAAATTTCGGTCGCCACCACCGAATTCATGGGCGACGCCTATACCTTCATCGATTGCCCGGGTTCGGTCGAGTTCGTGCACGACATGCGCGCGGCGCTGCCGGCGGTCGACGCGGCGGTCGTCGTATGCGAGGCGGACGAGAAGAAGATCCCGCAGTTGCAATTGATCCTGCGCGAGCTCGAAGACCTGAAAATTCCCCGCTTCCTGTTTCTCAACAAGATCGACAAGGCCGACAAGCGCGTGCGCGAGACGCTCGCGCTGTTGCAGCCGGCGTCGCGCGTGCCGCTGCTGCTGCGGCAGATTCCGATCTGGTCGGGCGAGATCATCACCGGCTTCACCGATCTCGCGCTCGAGCGGGCGTTTGTCTACAAGGAGCACGCGCCGTCCGAAGTGATTGAGCTCAAGGGCGAGGACCTCGACCGCGAGAAGGAAGCCCGCTTCAAGATGCTCGAGACGCTCGCCGATCACGACAACGAGCTGATGGAGCAGCTGCTGGAAGACATTCCGCCGCCGCGCGACAAGATTTTCGACGATCTCGCCAAGGAACTGCGCGACGGCCTGGTCTGCCCGGTGCTGATCGGAACCGCGACCCGCACCAACGGCGTGCTCCGCCTGATGAAGGCCCTGCGCCACGAGTCGCCGGGCATCGCCGACACCACCAGACGGCTCGGCGTCAAGGCCGGCTCCGATGCCGTCGCCTACGTGCTCAAGACCACCCATACCGCCCACGGCGGCAAGATGTCGATCTCGCGCGTGCTCGGCGGCCAGGTGCCCGACAGTGCGCACTTCCTCACGCCCGAGCGCGAGGCCGGCCGCGTCGCCGGCATCTTCAAGCTGCTGGGCCAGCACACCGAGAAGCGCGGGCCGGCGCAGACCGGCGAGACGGTGGCGCTGGGCAAGCTCGACTACGCCGTCACCGGAGATACCCTCACGATCGGCAAGCAGGCGCATCCGCCGGTCGCCAAGATCGCGCCGTTGCCGCCGGTGCTGGCGGTGTCGGTCGCCGCCAAGGAGCGCAAGGACGACGTCAAGCTCGGCCAGGCGCTGCACCGGCTGCTCGACGAGGACCCCTCCATCAGCGTCGTGCACAACGCGGAGGCGCACGAGGTCGTGGCCTGGGGGCAGGGCGAGATGCACCTGCGGGTCGCCACCGAGCGGCTCGCCGACCGGTACGGTGTACCGATCGCCACGGGCAAGCCCTCGGTCGGCTATCGCGAGACCATCAAGAAGGGCATCGTCCAGCGCGGGCGGCACAAGAAACAGTCGGGCGGCCACGGCCAGTACGGCGACGCGGTGCTCGACATCAAACCGCTGCCGCGCGACGCCGGCTTCAAGTTCGTGGACGAGATCAAGGGCGGCGTGGTGCCCCGCAACTTCATCCCGTCGGTGGAAGAGGGAGTCATCGATGCCCTCAAGCGGGGACCGCTCGGATTTCCGGTGGTCGACGTGCAGGTGAAGCTGGTCGACGGCTCCTATCACACGGTCGATTCCTCCGACATGGCGTTTCAGATGGCCGGCCGCATCGGCATCCACGAAGGGCTGCCGCAGTGCAGCCCGGTGCTGCTCGAACCGATCCACCAGGTGCAGATCGTCCTGCCGTCCGAGGCGACCGCCAAGATCAACGCGCTGATGTCGGGACGCCGCGGCCAGATCCTCGGCTTCGACACCCGCGAGGGCTGGCCGGGCTGGGACGTGGTGAAGGTACAGATGCCGGAGGCGGAGATCGGCGATCTGATCGTGGAGGTGCGCTCGGCGACCGCCGGGGTGGGCAGCTTCACGTTCAAGTTCGACCACATGGCCGAGGTCACCGGGCGCACCGCGGACCAGATCGTGGCGGCGCGCAAGGCAGGCGCTGCGGCAGCCTAGACGGCCGCAGTGCCGCTCTCGCCGGGCAAAGGCCCGGCCGTTCGCGCCTGCGTTGTGCCGGGCACTGACGCTGCAGCTTGCAGCGTGGCGTTGGCGATCGCGGCGCCACGTTCGGTTACCAATTGCAAAGCATGATTGCGTTCGGCGCCCCGTACTTAACGGTATTGCTTTGATTTTACGGCATAAATAGCGCGAAGCTATGGGTTAAGCGGCCGGGGGCGTCGCGGCCGAGCGAAACGTCACGGACGTTGCATGTTGAACGCGCTGCGCCGGCTGTTTGCGCCGAACGATGCCAAGCCCGATGCCGGCGACGGCAAGGTGACGCTTGCCGACGTGCTCGCGAACGACTGGTTCGAGCTGTTCTATCAGCCCAAGATCGATCTCAAGACCATGCGGCTCGTCGGCGCCGAGGCGCTGGTGCGCGCGCGCCATCCGACCCGCGGCGTGCTGCCGCCCGGCGTGTTCCTGCCGGGCGCGGGCGAGGAAGAGATGCTGGCGCTCACCGAGCGCGTCATCATCACCGCGCTCAGGGATTGGGAGCAATGCGCCGCGAACGGCGTGTCGATGAAGTTCGCCGTCAACGTGCCGGTCTCCGCGCTGGTGAAGCTGCCGATTGCCGATATCCTGCGCGAAGAGCGCCCGAAGTCGGCGAGCTGGCCGGGCCTCATCATGGAAGTGACCGAAGACGAGATCATCCACGACCTCAAGATCGCCAACGACGTGGCCGACGCGCTGCGCGCCTACAACTGCTCGCTCGCGCTCGACGATTTCGGCGCCGGCTATTCGTCGCTTGCGCGCCTCAAGCAGCTTCCGTTCAGCGAGCTCAAGATCGACCGGTCCTATGTGACCAACTGCCATGTCGACCGGGTCAATGCCGGACTGTGCGAGACCATCGTCGAGCTCGCCAAGCGGTTCGGGCTGACGACCATCGCCGAGGGCATCGAGTCCACGCACGAGAGCCACAAGCTGCAAGCCGTCGGCTGCAATGTCGGGCAGGGCTATCTGTTCGCCAAGCCGATGCCGAAGTCGCAACTCATCGGCATGATGCGTCGGCGCCTGGTCGGCGAGCCGTTCCAGCAGGAGCGTGCGCCGGCCGGCTTCTTCTCCGGATTGATCGCGAAGGGCTGAGACGCCCTCTGCGGGAGCGGCCGAAGGATGTGCCCGCCGCGCGCGGATTCGCCCCGTCATCGCCAATCTGTGACTTGCGGGTGATCCCGCCGCCCCTGTAATTCTAAGCACCTGAGCCGGGAGGAGGACGCCATGCACGTCATTCGCCGCCGCGGATGGGAAATTCCCGAACGCCTCGCCACGCCCGAGCACGTGTTCCTCAACCGCCGCGCCTTTCTGGCGGCGAGCGGCGCCGCGTGCGCTGTCGCTCTCGCCCGAGCTTGCGCTGGCGCAGCGCGTCGCCGATCTCCCGGACCCGACCGCCGATCTCTATCCGGCCAAGCGCAACGAGCAAGTTCGCGCTCGACCGGCCGATCACCGACGAGAAGATCAACACCAACTACAACAATTTCTACGAGTTCGGCTCATCCAAGACGATCGCCAAGGCGGCGCAGGCGCTCAAGCTGCGGCCATGGACCGTCAAGATCGACGGCATGGTGGAGAAGGAGCAGGAGATCGGTATCGACGACCTGATCCGCAAGATGCCGCTGGAGGAGCGCCTCTATCGCCACCGCTGCGTCGAGGCCTGGTCGATGGCGATCGCCTGGTCGGGCTTCCCGTTCGCGAAGCTCGTCGAATTGGCCAGGCCGCTGTCGTCGGCGAAATATGTGCGGATGGAGACCTTCCTCGATACCTCGGTCGCGTCCGGGCAGCGCCAGACCTGGTATCCGTGGCCCTATGTCGAGGGCCTGACCATGGCGGAGGCGACCAACGAACTCGCGTTCCTGGTCACCGGCGCCTATGGCAAGCCGGTCACCAAGCAGATGGGCGCGCCGCTACGCCTCGCGGTGCCGTGGAAATACGGCTTCAAGTCGGTCAAGTCGATCGTGCGCTTCACGCTTCACCGATCAGCGGCCGAAGAGCTTCTGGGAGGCGTTGCAGGCGTCCGAGTACGGCTTCTGGGCCAACGTCAATCCGCAGGTGCCGCATCCGCGCTGGAGCCAGGCGACCGAGGAGCTGATCGGCATTCAACGAGCGCCGCCCGACCCAGCTGTTCAACGGCTACGGCGACTATGTCGCCGCACCTCTACAAGGGGCTGGAGAAGGAACGGCTCTACGCGTGACTTTGCGCGGTCACGCGGCAGGAGTAGCCTGAGGCCATATCATTCAGCGATAGTGCCTTGCTTCGTCTTATGGCAGAGCCCCGGCGACCGACGCTTACTGGGTAGGCGGACTCGTTTGCTCACTGCGAGTTTTTCGCATTTTAACTGAGCAGACCTCCCGCACCGGTCCGGCGGCGGGCCGGCGGGGGATGGACTGTGGCCAGTTTGCGCGATGGACATGCCGTCAGCGATAAGCAACCGGCCTCGCCCCGAGCCAAAAACGGCTTGGCCTGCAGCGTTTACGCTGTAAAGATAGGCCGCGGTAATGACCATGTCGGGGGAACATGAGTACGGTGATCACCCAGGCCCTTAGCGGCCGACAGCTCTTCACCCGGATTTGGAAATATTCGCTGCGGCGGGTGCTGTTTCCGATCTGCGTGCTGGTTCCGTTCGCGTATTTCTTCCCCAAGATTGCGCTCTTCTACGCGATCTGCGGCGCCTATGATGTATGCCGCAACCGCCCTGTGGATGCCGAAACGTTGCGGCGCTACTTCATCGGTAATGGCTTCGGGACCTGGATGCTGTCACCGTTCAATATCCTGCTCGATCTGTTGTCGCTGCCTTACATCAACAAAGGCGTTTATCGACTTGCGGACTTGCCGCCAGCTTACCAGGACGAAGTGAAGCGCCTGATCCAGGCCGCGAACGAGGCCAACCTTGTCTGCCAGCTCGAGGAGCGATCGAAGGAGAACCAGCGCACGATGTTTTTCTTCCGCTGGTATGGCGAGAACGTCAACACGTCCCTGAACGTGCCAGCCTTCCATCAGCCGTGGAAATACATCCAGACCATTGGAGTTTCGATCTTCAACCGAAAGGTTTCGACGTCGAAACACTTCGGCTATCTGCGGGCGTCGTTGCGGGTCCTGTATAATCTCAACGACATGAAGGATAATTCCGCCTACATCGTTGTCGGTGGCACCACCAGTTATTGGTGCGACAACAAGCTATTCATTTTCGACGACACCCTGCTGCATCTCTCCGCCAACGAGACCGAGCAGCCGCGCTACTGCCTGTTCGTGGATATCATCCGTCCGACGCCGTTTCCGCGTATCATGGCGGGCGTGATCACCGGCGTCCGGTATCTGACCCGGAGCGTCAAGTTCGTCTACTACAACAACTGGAAGATCATCGAATAGAGACCCGTACCGGACATGTCGCTGCAACGCGCTAAATAGCGCTCAGGGCGCCAAAACCCGATATCCTCGGCAATTCCAGGCCGGGCGGCTCTTATGGCAAATATTGGCGCAACTTCGCCAGAAGCTGCCGCGGGCTGTAAGGTTTGCTGACGTAGTCGTCACAGCCTGCCTGGCGGCATTTGTCTTCGTCGCCGCTCAAGGCATAGGTGACGGCGATGATCGGGATCGAGCGCAAGCTCGGGTCGGCCTTGATGCGGCGCGTCGCCTCGTAGCCGTCAATCCCGGTCCGGCCGTTGCTTCGCCACGGCCGCCAACGCGGCCTCGCCGTCGCACGCTTCCATCAGTTCGTAGTCCGCGCTCTTGAGCAGGTCACGCAGGATTTGACGGTTATCCTCCCGATCCTCCGCCACCAAAATGAGCCTGCTCATGTTGACGCGGGCCCCGTCTGGCGTTCGACGGCGACGGGAAGAGTGAAGGAAAAAATCGATCCCTGTCCCGGCCGCGACTCGACCCAGATGCGCCCACCATGCAATTCGACGATGCGCTTGGAGATCGTCAGCCCAAGCCCTGTGCCGCCCTTCTCGCGCGCGATCGCCGAATCCGCCTGCTGGAATTCCTGAAAAATCCTGGCTTGGTCGGCTTCGCTGATACCGGGCCCGGAGTCGCGCACCGACACCGTGATCGCGCCGTTGGAGGCCGCGGCCTCGATTGCGACCTCGCCCTCATCGGTGAACTTGATGGCGTTGCCCACGAGGTTGAGCAGCACCTGCGTGAGCTTGCGCTCGTCGCCGTGCGCTGCCGGCAGGTCCGGTTGCAGCTCGACCTTGAGCGCGATCTCCTTCTCCCTGGCGAGCGATTCGACTGCGCTCTGCACGCTCGCGACCACGTCGCGCATCGAATAGCCGGCGAGCGCCAATGTGAGCTGACCGGCCTCGATCTTGGAGAGGTCGAGCACGTCGTTGATCAGGCCGAGCAGGTGCTTGCCGTTTCTTTGGATGCGGTCGAGCACCTCGCGCATCTTCTGCGGAGTCTCGCCGTAGACGTCGTCGAGGATCAATTCGGTATAGCCGAGTACGGCATTGAGCGGCGTGCGCAGTTCGTGGCTCATGTTGGCGAGGAACTGCGATTTGTGCTGGCTCGCTTCCGCCAACTGACGGCTCTTGTCCTGGATTTCATCGAACAGCCGCACGTTCTCGATGGCGATAGCCGCCTGATCGGCGAATGTTTCAACAAGCGCAATCTGCCTATCGGTGAAGGGGCGCACTGTAGACCGCTGTAACACGATCACACCGATTGCGGTCCCCTCGCGCACAAGCGGGACGCCGAGCAACGTGCTTACATTGAATTTTTCACGGTCGGCCAATGTATACTCAGGATCAGCGGTTACGTCCTCGATATGCACGGGTTTTCTTTCGAGCAAAACTCGACCAGCGACCGAACCTCGGTTAGCGGGGATCGGATGTGTTCTCATGTATTCACTGTGTTCGGCGGAGTATCCGTACGCAGTGAGGTGTTCAAACACGTCTCCCTTCGGACGCGATATGGCTGCCTTGTCCGCCTCGCATAAGCGCGTCGCCGATTCGACAAGCGTACGGAGCACCGCCTGCAAATCGAAGGTCGATCGGCTGATAGTCTTCAGCACGTCGGCGGTGGCGGTCTGCTGCTGCAGCGATTCGCGCAACTCGTTGAGCAGCCGCGTGTTATCGATGGCGATGACCGCCTGCGCGGCGAAGTTCCGCACCAGCTCGATCTGCTTGTCGGTGAATGGCCCAACTTCCTGGCGATAAATGACGATGGAGCCGATCAATTCGCCGTCTTTGAGCAATGGTACGTTGAGAAGCGCCATGGCGCCGGTGAGCTTGTAAAGGAGGGGGGCGGCGTCCATATCGGCCGAAATGTCGGGTACGTGGACGATATCTTTCGTACGGAGCAGGCGTTCAAGGTTGTGTCCCGGTTCTGGCCGAATCAACGGCTCTCGCTGCCGGCGCTCGACCAATTCAGGCGACGCTCCATGTATGGCAACGCTGCGGAACGCATCCCCCTCGCGCAGCGACAGCCCGCCGAACTTGGCCCCGCAAATCCTGACCGCGTTGTCCAGCATCGAGTCAAACACGGACTTGAGTTCGCCGGGCGACGAACTGATGACCTGAAGAACTTCGGACGTTGCCTTCTGTTGCTGGAACGATTCGGTCAGATCGTCGGTGCGCTGCCGCAATTCGCTGAGCAGGCGGGTGTTCTCAATGGCGATAGCGGCCTGGGCGGCGAAATTCTGAACCAAATCGATCTGTTTGTCGTTGAAGGGGCGCATCTCCTGACGGTAGATCACGATGCCGCCAAGCAGTGCTCCTTCTTTCAGCATGGGAACGCAGAGCAGGGTGCGTGCGCCGCCTAGCTCGTGCGCCGGACCGTCCCGTTCGACCGCATTGCTCAAAACGTCGTGGACGTGCATCACCTCTTTTGTTCGGATCATCCGATCCAGGCCAGAGCCGGAACGCGGGGGCCTGGCGCCGCGCTCTCGAAGATACCTGGCAAATTCTTCCGGCACATCGCGCGTAGCAACGGGCTCGACTGTCCCGTTCTCATGCCTGAACAGCACGGCAAAACGAGCGCCACAAATCCGCGTTGCTTTCTCCAACATCGCCCGGAAAACCGGCTCCAGTTCCCCGGGCGAGCTGGAAATGACTTGCAGCACCTCGGAGGTCGCGGTCTGCTGCTCCAACGACTCCGACAAATCGTCGGTGCGCTGGCGCAGTTCGTTGAGCAGCCGCGTATTCTCGATGGCGATGACGGCCTGATGAGCGAAACTCGTCACCAATGCGATCTGTTTGTCGGTGAATGGGCGCACTTCCTGGCGGTAAATGGAGATCGTGCCGACCAACCCATTATCCTTGAGCATTGGAACCGCGATGATGGAGCGGGCGCCGGCGGTATCGATGAGGTCGCGTCGCACCGGGTCGTCTCGGTAGGCCGGTGCAGCCCGGAGGTCCCGGAGGTCGGCGATCTGTACGGTCTGCTTTGTCGTGGCCACATGTCCGAGCGCAGTTCCAGGAACGGGATGGACTGGCGCGCGCCGCTGCAGTTCGGCGAACGACGGCGGAACGCCGTATTCCGCGACTGCATGAAAAACTTTCCCATCCCATTGAAATAAGGCCCCGAACTTGGCCTCGCAGATGCGCACCGCGTTCTCCAGCATGGCCTGGAACACGGGCTGCAAGTCGCCGGGCGAACTGGAAATGACCTTCAGCACCTCGGAGGTGGCGGTCTGCTGTTCCAACGACTCCGACAAATCGTCGGTGCGCTGGCGCAGCTCGTTGAGCAGCCGCGTGTTCTCGATGGCGATCACGGCCTGGGCGGCGAAGTTCTGCACCAGCTCGATCTGCTTGTCGCTGAACGGTCGGACTTCCTGCCGATAGATGCCGATCACGCCCACCAATTGGCTTTCTTTGGACATTGGTACGAGCAGCACTGTCCGCGCGCCGGCCACGTCGGCAAGTGCCACGATTGGCGCATACCTTTCGAGATACGCGCTCTCTTCTCGGATATCGACGATGTGTTGCAACCGCGCGGTACTGGCCACACGGCCCAGCGGGTCGTGTCCCAACGGCTTGATTTCGGGATTGCGTTTCCGGAGCTTTGCCCATTCTGGCGGGCCATGCGCCACCGCAACCCGGAACGTCTCGCCGTCGAAAAGCAAGAAATTGCCGAATTCAGCTCCGCAGATGCGGGTGGCGTTGTGCAGCATGGCCTGGAATACCGGCTGCAAGTCGCCGGGCGAGCTTGAGATGACCCCTAGAACCTCCGACGTGGCGTTCTGCTGCTCCAATGCCTCGGCAAGATGCCTTCGGGCTTCAGCAAGCTCGCGGGCGGCCTCGTTCCGCTCCCGCGTGCGAACTTTGAGCAGCTCGCGCAAATCGTCGACATTGGGCGTAGAGGGCGTAGACCCGCGCACGGATTTGGGCCCCCGGGGCGGCTTTGATGCCTTGCGGGGTGGTTTTTTGGCCGCGCGACCAGTGGTTCCAGCGCGTCTTGCCATACCCCTCTCCAGGCTCAAGATCGCGCCGGATGTTAGTCAAATCGGGCCCATCGCGCCACGGTTTCAAGCGTGCCCAGATTCTCCATTGTGGGCGTACCCAAAACCAGCATCACTTGCGCGCACCGGGCCGGATGATCGGGTTGGTCCAGTAGCAGGTCCCGGTCTTGATGTTGATCGTCGGTCCCCACGCGATCTCGCTGCCGATCTCGGCGACTTCAAATCCAAGCTTGAGCGCATCGAATCCGGTTTCGCGCGTTGTCAGTTCGCTGACGCCGATCGCCGGTTTCCATTTGTAGGTCGTGTTGGTCTTGGGATCGCTGACCGCGAAGGTGACCTCCTTGGCATATAGCGCCATCGCGCCGTTTCTGAGCCCGATCAGCGCGTCCGTGGCCGACACCAGCCAGATGGCGTCGCCGACCGTGCCGATGATCTTTGGCGTCCACCCGGGCAGCACCTTGCCGGTGGGCGTCAGCGGCAGGATCAAGAAACGCAGGACGTCCAGCGAGCGCTTGGCGACCTCATCGCATTCGGCCATGGCGGCGACGATCCAGCCATAGTCGCTGGCGGCCGGGCTCTTCGGCTCGGGTTGCTGCTGCTTGCGTCCTGCTGCTTGGCGTCCTGCTGCTTGGCGTCCTGCGGCGCCTTCTTGCTCCAGGCCAAGAACAGTGCACCGAGCCCGATCGCCCCGCCGACCAACAGCACGGCCAGCAGCATCGCCGCCGCGAAGACCGGATTGGGCCAGTTCGCCGCGTGGCAACGCGGGCAGAACCGGGCGAAATAGGACACCGCGGCGTCACAGTTCGAGCATTTGCCGACCGGGATCCGAGGCATGTACCGGAACGCTCCAAGGCGATTGTCGTGCGAGATTAGCCGATCGAAGCAGGCGGTTCGAGGAGCAGGCGACGCGCGCGCCGCGCAAGGGTCGCGGCTCGATCAACCGCCGTCCCCGGCGTCCGCAGCGGCGAGCTTTGCCCGCCAGTCCTTGCGCTTGCGTACCACCCCCCAAGCGGCAAGCAGCAGCAGGCCGGCGCTGATGGCGAGCAGCGAGAGCGCGATCGAGCGATGGAAGAAGATCGACCAGTTGCCGCCCGACATGATCAGCGACTGCCGCAGGCTCATCTCGAACAGCGGCGCGATCACGAGGCCGAGTACCAGCGGCGCCGGGTCGAAATTGAATTTCTTGAGCCCGTAGCCGACCACTCCCATGATCAGCATGATCCAGACGTCGACGATGGAATGGTTCACCTCGTACACGCCGATCACGCAGAACATGATGATGAGCGGATAGAGATAGGCATAGGGGATCCGCAAGAGGTTCACGAACAGCCCGACCAGCGGCAGGTTGAGGGCGAGCAGCATGAGATTGCCGACATACATCGAGGCGACGAAGCCCCAGAATACGTTCGGGTGGTCGTTGACCAGGGTCGGTCCGGGCGGCACGCCGTGGATCAGGAGCGCGGCCATCAGCACAGCCGTCACCGGCCCGGTGGGAATGCCGAGCGCCAGCATCGGCACGAAGGCGCCGGTCGAGGCCGCGTTGTTCGCGGATTCCGGTCCGGCCACACCGGCCACGGCGCCCTTGCCGAACTCTTCCGGGTGCTTGGAGATGCGCTTCTCCAGCGCGTAGGACATGAAGCTCGAAATGATGTGCGCGGAACCGGGAATGACGCCGATGAGAAAGCCGAGCACTGAACCGCGCGCGATCGGCATCGCCGACTGGCGCCATTCCTCGCGGTTCGGCCACAGCTCGCGCAGTTTCGGCGGCGTCACCTCGCTCGTCACCTGCCGGCTCGGCGTCGACAGCAGTTCGCCAAGCCCGAACAGGCCGACCGCCACCGGCACGATGCCGATGCCGTCGCCGAGCTCGGGGATGTCGAAGCTGAAGCGGAAGTGCCCGGTCATGACGTCGATGCCGATGGTGCCGAGCAGCAGGCCGAACGATGCCATCAGCAGGGTGCGGATGAGCGAGCGTCGTCGACAT
Source organism: uncultured Alphaproteobacteria bacterium (assembly GCA_963755305.1). Lineage (GTDB taxonomy): Bacteria > Pseudomonadota > Alphaproteobacteria > Rhizobiales > Xanthobacteraceae > VAZQ01. Next base: position 648,545 of record CAVWJL010000006.1, read on the forward strand.
GTAGGCGAGGAAGATGAGGCCGAGCACGAGCAGCGCGGTGTATTCCGGCGGTCCGAAGCGCAGCGCAAAGGCCGCGAGCGGCGGCGCGACCAGGGTCAGCACGACGACGCCGAACGTGCCGGCGATGAAGGAGCCGACCGCGGCGATGCAGAGCGCCGCGCCCGCGCGCCCCTTCTTGGCCATGGCGTTGCCGTCGATGCAGGTCATCACCGAGGCGGCTTCGCCCGGAATGCGCAGCAGGATCGAGGTGGTCGAGCCGCCATATTGCGAGCCGTAGTAGATGCCGGCCAGCATCACGATCGCCTTGGTGGCGTCGAGGCCGAAGGTCAGCGGCAGCAGGATGCTGATGCCGGCGAGCGGACCGATGCCCGGCAGCATGCCGACCAGCGTGCCGACCAGGCAGCCGATGAAGGCGTACCACAGCACGTCCGGGCTGCAGCGCGACCGAGAAGCCGAGCATGAGGCTGTCGAGGGTTTCCACTGCGTCAGAACCAGAGCAGGCCGCGTTCGAGCGGGGACTTCAGCGCCTTGCCGAACAGCCAATAGGCGAACAGCGTCAGTCCGATGCTGTAGGCAGCGGCAATCAGTACATTGCGGCGCTCGACCACGACCAGCAGCACGAACACCAGCAGCGTCATCGTGATGAGGAAGCCGAGCGGCTGATAGAGCGCGATCGCCGCCGCCGTGATCAGCACCAGCAGCAGCGCGTGACCGCGGTCGCTCCAGTCGATGCTGGCGAATCGCGGCTCGCGCCGGCGCTGGCCACGATCAGCGCGGCGAACACCATCATCAGGCCGGCCGTCAGCTTCGGCATCATGCCGGCGCCCGGGCGACGACAGCGAGCCGAACGGCAGGTCGCCGCTGAGCGCGAAGACCAGGATGCCGAACGCGATGAAGGCGGCGCCGGCGACGTGGTCGGCGCGCAGCGTCAACGGCTTGCCGCGCAGGTTCATGAGAACTCGTTCTGTCCCTCCCGGCGTCGAAAAGTCGAGGGGGCTAGAGGGGAGGGGCTAGGCGATTGTCTCTAGACGCTTGCCGATCGACCGCACGGCGTCGTCGGACCGTTTGGCGTCCTCGTCCCAGAATTTCGCAAAGTCCGCGGCGGCGAAGGTAGCTCGGTTCGAGGCCGATATTGGCGATCGCGCCAGCTGAATTGCGGGCTCGCAGCGGCCTTGTCGATGGCGCCGCGCCGAGGGTCGAGACGATCGCGGCCGGTGTGCCCTTCGGGGCGAACAGGCCGACCCACAGATAGTAGACGATGTCGTAGCCGCGCTCCTTCAGCGTCGGCACGTCGGGAAGCGCCTTCGATCGCTGTGCGCCGAATGTTGCGAGCGCGCGCAACTTGCCGGCCTTGATGTGCTGGAGCGACGCCAGCACCGTCTGCGTGCTCGCCTGGGCGTTGTTGCCGAGCAGCGCCGTGATCGCCGGCCCGCCGCCGCTGGTCGGCAGGTGCCGCATCTTCGACAATCCCGCCGCCTTCTCCAGCATCGCGATCGGCAGATGGCTCGCGCCATAGAGGCCGCCGGAGCTGTAGACGATCTGCTCCGGGCGCTTCTTGGCGTCGGCGATGAAGTCTTCAAGCGTCTTGTAGGGCTGCTGATCGTTGACCAGCAGGAGGACCGGATCGGCCGCCAGCCGGGCCAGCGGAATGAAGTCGGCGCGCGTCGTCTTCGGCTGCCGGCCGAACAGCTTGTCCACCTCGGCGTAGCTGGCGAGCCCGTTGTTGTGCGAGAGCAGCGTGTAGCCGTCCGGCTTGGCGCTGGCGGCAACCTGCGCGCCGACCGCGCCGGCCGCACCGGCCTTGGTCTCGACCACGACCGGCTGCTTGAGGACCGCTTCGAGCGCGGCTGCCATCGGCCGCGTGACGAGATCGTTGGCGCCGCCGGGCGGAAACGCGTTGATGATGGTGATCGGGCGCGACGGGAAACGCGTCCTGTGCGACCGCCTCACCGGACCATATGGCAGCGGCCGAGGCGGCGCTGCCGATGACGAATTGTCGTCGATCCATTTCGACCTCCCTCAGCCCCCGACCTTGCCGATCGACTGCACCGCCGCCTCGACGCGCTTGGCGTCCTCGTCCCAGAATTTCGCGAATTCCGGCTGGTCGAGATAGGCGACCACGTCGCCGATGTTCTCGATCGCCTTCTTGAACTGCTCGTCGGCGACCGCCTTCTTGGCGTCGTCGCGCAGGCTGGCCGATGATCGGCGTCGGGCGTGCCCTTGGGGGCGAACAGGCCGACCCAGAGCGAGAACTCGACGTCGTAGCCGAGCTCCTTCAGGGTCGGCACGTCCGGCAGCGACGCGGCGCGCTTGGCGAGAAGCAGGCGAGCGCACGCAGCTTTCCGGCCTTCATCTGTGCGCTTGGCCGCGGCGATCGACGACACCAGCACCTGCGAGTTGTTGCCGAGGATCGCGGTCAGCGCCGGCCCGCCGCCGGCGGTCGGCAGGTGCCGCATCTGGATGCCGGCCGCCTTCATGAACAGCGCGGTCGGCAGATGCAGCGCGCCGTAGAGACCCGACGAACTGAAGATGATGCTCGTTCGGGCCGCTTCTTGGCGTCGTCGACAAGCTCCTTCAGCGTCTTGTAGGGCTGCTTGTCGTTGACCACGAGCACCATCGGACCTTCGGTCAGGCGCGCGATCGGGATGAAGTCGGCGCGGGTGAATTTGGGCGGGCGGCCGAACAGCTTGTCGACCTCGGCAAAGCCCGGAGATCGAGACGATGTGGACGAGCAGCGTGTAGCCGTCCGGCTTGGCGCTGGCGACGAACTGCGCGCCGACCGCGCCGGCGGCGCCGGCCTTGGTTTCGATCACCACCGGCTGCTTGAGCAGCGGCTCCATCGCGGCCGCGAACGGCCGGCCGACTACGTCGGCGGCGCCGCCGGGCGGGAACGGATTGACGAACGTGACCGGCCGCGACGGATAGGCATCCTGCGCGATGGTTGGTCCGGTGGCGAGTGCGGCGGCCGTGACGGCCGAACCAATGACAAAGTTCCGTCGATCCACGTTGATCCTCCCTGATCTGGCCCGGCTTGCTCTTGCCGGTTTCGGGCGCGATGCTAGGAGCCGCGCCAGATGGGGTCAACCTCGCGCCGGCGCGGCAAGGCACCGCGTACCCCAAGGCGCCGCGTGTCTACTCGTCGATGATCGCGACCGCCCGCGTCCAGCCGGCCGAGCCGCCGCGCACCTTGACCGGGAAGCAACTGACCATGAACCCCTTCGCCGGCAGCGCTTCGAGATTGTGCAGCTTTTCGATGTGGCAATAGCCGATCTCGCGGCCGGCCTTGTGGCCTTCCCAGATCAGGCCGGCGTCGTGGGTGGCGAGATATTTTTCCTTGGTATGCACGAACGGCGCGTCCCAGCTCCAGCCATCGGTGCCGGTCACCCGCACGCCGCGCGAGGTGAGATAGAGCGTGGCCTCGCGGCCCATGCCGCAGCCCCTGGAAACGTAGTCGGGACGGCCATAAGCCTCGCCCGCACTGGTATTCACCAGCACGATGTCGAGGGGGGAAAGCGTGTGCCCAATATGGGCAAGGCTGGCCTCTACATCGGCCGCTGTCGCCACATAACCGTCCGGAAACCGGCGGAAGTCGAGCTTAATACCGGGTGCAAAGCACCAGTCTAGCGGCACCTCGTCGATGGTGATGGCGCGCTTGCCGCGGTCCATGGTCGAGGCGAAATGCCAGGGCGCGTCGAGGTGGGTGGTGCAGTGGGTGGAGAGCCGGATCCATTCGATCGCCCAGCCTTCGCGGTCGGGCAGGTCGTCTTCGTTCAGGCCGGGGAAGAATTTCACCACGTCGGGCGCCGTCTGCCGGTGGGTGAGATACTCGATCGTCGGCCCATAGCCCGGCGGGTCGGCGGCCACGTCGTTCTCCAGCGGCACCGAAATGTCGATCAGTTTGCGCGGCATGCTGTGCATCCCTTTCGTGCCATTGACTCTGCTCTTACCATCCGCCCCCATCGTCATCATCCGCGAAAGCGGACGATCCAGTAAACACGGTCGCGCGCGATTCCTAGCCGCGAAGTGTACTGGATGCCCGCTTGCGCGGGCATGATAACCTTTCGTGCCGACAGGACACTGGAATACGGAGAGAACAATGCCCGCCTATTGGGTCGCACGCTCGAAGATCAACGATCCGGTCGAATACAAGAAATATACCGATCTAGTGCCCGCGATCATCGCCAGGCACGGCGGCAAGGTGCTCGCCCGCGGCGGGCGCTTTCAGGTCATGGAAGGACCCAAGAAGTTCGAGCGCTTCGTGGTGATCGAGTTCCCGACCTTCGAGCAGGGCGTCGCCTGCTTCACGTCGTCCGAATACAACGACGCGGCGAAATTCCGCCGGGGCGGCGCGGGCGAGGTCGAAACCATCATGGTCGACGGCGGCGACGCCACCGCGCGGTAGGGCCATTTTGCTTGCTGCGAACTACGCCTCCGTTCGTCCCCGCGAAAGCGGGGACCCAGTTCTTTCTTTGCAGCACACCACGAGATCTGGGCCCTCGCTTCCGCGGGGGCGAACGGAGAGATTGTCCGAGTCTCAATTCGGTTCGATGCCGGCCGCGCGTACCGCCTCGCCAGATTCCTTCACTTCCTTGCGGAAGAATTCTGCCGTTTGCGACGCCGAGCGGCCGTCCGGCACGTAGCCCGCTTTGCCGACGATGGCGGCGACGGCGGGGACGGTCAGCGCATGCCGGATTGCGGCGTTGAGCCTGTCGACGATCGCGCCGGGTGTCTTTGCCGGCGCGAAGAAGATTCCCCATGAGGTCGACGGCGGATAATCCGGAACGCTCGCGCGCAACAGCGGCACATCGGGGAAGTCCGCAAACGGCTTCGTTCCCGTGGTGGCGATCGCCCGCAGCTTGCCCTGCTTGACCAGGCCGGCCACCGAGGTCGGCGTGACGAACATGACGTGGATGCTTCCGCCCAGCAGCGCGGTCGCCACTTCGGAGGCGCCCTTGTACGGAATATGCTGCATCTTGACGCCGGCCTTGAGGTTGAACAGTTCGGCCGCGAGATGGAGCTGATTGCCGACGCCGGGCGATCCGTAACGCACCGGGTTGGCTTTGGCATAGGCGATGAATTCCGGCACCGTATGCACCGGCAGCGACGGGTTCACCAGCATGAAGTAGCCGTCGAGGATGCCGGAGGTCGCGATCGGCGCGAGGTCGCGCAGGATGTCGAGCCCGATGTTCTTGTAGATGAACGGCGTGGTGGCGATGGCCGCGCTCGAATAGAGCAGCGTGTAGCCGTCGGGTTCCGACTGTACCACCAGCTTGGCGGCGATCGTGCCGTTGGCGCCGGTGCGGTTCTCGATGACGAAACTCTGCCCGAGATCGGTGCCGAGCTGGATGCCGACAGCGCGGGCTATCACGTCCGGCCCGCTGCCGGCCGCAAAGCCGACGACGATGCGCACCGGGTGGTTGGGATAGGGCTGGGCTTGCGCGGCGGCGGCCGTCAGGCCGGCCACCAGCACGAGCGATGCAACGGCGGTCTCTATTGCGTGGCGCATGGCGTTCACAGTCCCAGATAAAATTTGCGGATCAGCTCGTTGTTGTTGAGCTCGTCGGCGGAGCGGCCTTCGAACGCGATCTGGCCATGCACGATGACGTAGCCGCGGTCGGCGATGCGCAGCGCCTGCGGAAAGTTCTGCTCCGCCATCAGCACGGTGAGCTGGTAGCGGTCCTTGAGCTCCTTGATCTTGTCGATGGTGCGGCTGACCAGCACCGGCGCCAGGCCCACCGACGGCTCGTCGATCAGCAGGATGCGCGGGTTGAGCATCAGCGCGCGCGCCGAGCGCGAGCATCTGCTGCTCGCCGCCGCTCATGGAGCCGGCGAGCTGGGCGCGCCGCTCGGCCAGCCGCGGGAAGCACTCGAAGCAGAAGCTGAGGTTTTCCTTCATGGCTTGCGCGCGCCTTCTTGCGGAAGGCGCCGAGCAGCAGGTTCTCTTCGACGGTCAGCCGTGGAAACAGCCTGCGGCCTTCCGGCACCAGCGCGATGCCGAGGTCGACGATCTGCTCGGTGGTGCGGCCGACCAGGTCGTGCTTCTCGCCATCGATCTCGGCCACGATGCGGCCGGTGCTCGGGCGCACGATGCCCATGATGCATTTCATCAGCGTCGATTTGCCGTTGCCGTTGGTGCCGAGCAGCACGACGGTCTCGCCCGAATTGACATTGAGCGACACGTTCTCGATGACGCGGATCGCGCCGTAGGCGGCGTCGATATTCTCGATGGTGATGCTATTGGCCAAGATAGGCCCTCTCCACCTCGGGATCGCGAATGACGTCGTCGGGCTTGCCGTCGGCGATCTTCTTGCCGGAGACCAGCACGACCAGGCGCTGCGAGAAGCTCATCACCGCGCGCATGATATGCTCGATCAGGATGATGGTGATGCCGCGCTCGTTGAGCCGGATCAGGAGCGCGACGATGTCGGAGACTTCGGAATTGCGACAGCCCGGCCATCGATTCGTCGGCGATCAGAAGCTTCGGGTCGGCCGCCATCGCGCGGGCAAGCTCGAGCTTGCGCATCTCCACCTGCGTCAGGTCGCGCGGCAGCTTGTCGGCCTTGTCGGCAAGCGCGACCAGCGTCAGCAGATCCGCGCAGCGGGCGTCGAGCTCGGCGGGCGTGAGCCTGCCTCCGGGCCGCACGTTGACGGTGTAGAGCAGTGGCACGCGCAGATTGTCCGCCACCGTCAGGCTGGCGAACGGCCGCGGCAGCTGGAAGCTGCGCGCCATGCCGCGGTGGGTGCGCTCGTGCGTGAGCAGGCCGTCCATCGGCTTCGCCGTCGAAGTACACCGTCCCGGTCTCGTTCGTAAGCGTGCCGCAGATGCAGTTGACCAGCGTCGACTTGCCCGAGCCGTTGGGGCCGATCAGGCCGACGCGCTCGCCCTCGGTGACGGACAGATCGATGCCGTCCAGGGCGACGAAGCCGCCGAAACGCTTGCTCAGGCCCTGGACATCGAGCAGCGGCATCATTTCATCCTTGCACGCCATTGCTGCACCAAGCCCGACGATGCCGTTCGGCGCGATGATGACGAAAGCCGACCAGCAGCAGGCCGACGATGAGCAGATTCACGGCCGCCGAGGAGATGGTGACGGTCGCGACCTGCTGCAGCGAACCGAGCAGGAGGGCGCCGATCAGCGGCCCGACCCAGCTCGTGGTGCCGCCGATCATCGGCATGGCGATCGAGTTGACGGCATATTCGAGCCCGAACGCCGAGGACGGCTGAAGATAGCCGATGATAGTAGGGGAAGGGGGCGCCCGCCATGCCCATCAGTCCGCCGGACAGCGTGGTGGCGACCAGCTTGAGCCGCAGCGTCGGCACGCCCGAAGCTTCCGCCGCCAGTTCGTCGTCGCGGATGGTGGCGAAGCCGTAGCCGAGCTGCGAGCGCTCGATGCCGCGCGCGACGGTGAGCGCGATCACCACGAGCGCCAGCATCAGCAGAAACAGATACTGGATATAGTGCCCGATCAGCGCGACTTCGTTCGGCCGGATGATATAGGCGCCGCGCGAGCCGCCGACATAGTCCCAGTTGACGATGAGCGTCTGCAGCACGACGGCGAGCGCGAGCGTCGCGATCGCGAAGAATGCGCCGCGCAGCCGCAGCGTGAGATAGCCGGTGCCGAACCCGACGATGGCGGAGACGATGCCGCCGATCACGATCAATATCGGGATCGGCAGCGGGAAGATCACGTGATAGACGGCGTCGCTCACGCTCTGCACGGGCGCGGCGATCGCGTCCGGCAGATTCTCGATCCACGACGTGTACACGTCGGGCCGAACTTGTGCAGCGCGACCGTGCTGTAGGCGCCGAGCGCGAAGAACGCCGCCGAGCCGAAATTCACATAGCCGGTATAGCCGCCGAGGATGTTCCAGGCCGTCGCCAGCACGACGAATTGCAGCACGGTGTAGCCGGCGAAGAACAGGTAGTCGTTGTTGACCAGGCTCACGCCCCAATAGACCGCCGCCGCTACCGCGATCGCAGATCAGCAGGAAGAAGCGGGTCCGCACGATCGCGCCGTCCTATCGTCCCAGCAGTCCCGACGGCCGGAACGCCAGGGTGAGCAGGAGGACGCCGAACGAGACCGCCGGCGCCCAGGACGGCCCGTAGAAGGTCGAGGTGAAGCTCTCCAGGACGCCCAGCAGCATGGCGCCGATCACGCGTGCCGGGCAGGCTGCCGAGGCCGCCGAGCACGCAGATCGCGAACACGCGGCCGATATATTCGCGCCCGACCGACGGCTCGACCGGCTGGATGATGATCAGCAGCGCGCCCGCGATCGACGCGGTCGCAATCGAAATGCCGAAGGCGATGCGCTTGATGCGGGTCGGCGAGGCCGCCATGAGCTGGAGCGCGAGCGGATCCTGCGCCACCGCCAGGATGGCGCGCCCGATGAAGGTGCGCGCCGAGGTAGATCTGCAGCGCGAGCGAACATCAACAGCGACACCACGCACGGCACCAGCATGCGCAGCGGAAGATCGACGACGCCGATGTGCCAGCTCGGGCCGATATAGGCGGCTTCGACGTAGCGGTAGTCGACGCCGAACACCAGGATGAGCACCACCTCGGTGATGAACAGCAGGCCGAAGAAGAAGGCGAGCCCGGCCAGCGCTTCCCGTCCGCGCCGCTCGAACGAGGCGTAGTAGACCTGATACACCGCCGTGCCGAGCACGTAGAACACCGGCAGCATCAGGACGCTGACCAGGATCGGGTCGAGGCCGAGCCGGGTGTTGACGATATAGGCGATGTAGGAGCCGAGGATGATGAAGGCGGGATGCGCGATGTTGACGATATCGAGGATGCCGAATGAGATCGAGATGCCGACCGTCACGGCGGCATAGAAGCCGCCGAGCAGGATGCCGGCGATGAGCGCGTTGATCACCAGATCGAAGGTGAAGCCCACCTGTTTCCCCCGCGGCCCGGCCTTGCGCTTGGCCAGTTCAAATCACGTCGGACGCATGGCGCACGCCGGCCGGTTTCTTGTTGCCGTCAGTTTGCAGGATGGGCGCGGACTTGGCCAGTTCTTTCCCTCCCCGCGCGGGGGAGGAAGCGTGGTTTCCCGGCTACGCTGCGGCCTGCCGACGCACCTGGTCGGGCAACGGCATCGGCTTGTTGGCGCTCTGCAGGAATTCGATGGTCATGAAGACCATCTCCTTGTCGCCGAGATTCTCCAGGTCGTGGACCTTGAATTCGCCCGGCCCGTAGGTCTCGTGCCGGGTCTCGCCGGGGGCGTAGGTGTATTCGACGGTGGTGCCGTCATGCAGGTGCTGGCGGCCGCGGCCGCCGGTCACCGAGGTCCAGAAATAGTCGAGCACGTGGCGGTGGAAGCCGACGCGCTCGCCGGGCTGCGAGGCGGATGGTCCACACCCGCACGCGTTCGGTCTCCGACACCAGCGCGTTGCCGACGCACGGATTGGGGTTCTTCTTCTCGCGCTCGAATTCGGCGGCGATGTCCGCCGGCCAAGCGCTTGTTCTCGGACCGCTCGGCTTTCTTGTCCAGCATCGTCATGGCCATGGCATTCCTCCAAGTTTGGCCCGATATATAGCAACTTTTTCCGGATGGGAAACCGCGTGACCGAGCCTTCGCGCACAGCGGCCAAACGGCGCGCCCTGGTGATCGGCGGCTCGATGAGCGGGCTGCTTGGCGGCGCTCGCTGCTGCGCCGCGCCGGCTGGGAGGTCGACGTCTTCGAGCGGGTCGAGAGCGAGCTGTCCGGCCGCGGCGCCGGCATCGTCGCGCAGGCCGACCTGATCGAGCGGATGCGCCGGCTCGGGCATCGATCCGACCGATCTCGGCGTCGAGATGACGACGCGCAGGATTCTCGACGCGTCGGGCGCGGCTGGTCGGCGAGCTCGATTGTCCGCAGATGCTCACCGCCTGGGAGCGCGTCTACCGCGTGCTGCGCGATGCGCTTTCCGTCCGCGGCACTATCATCGCGGCCGCGGCGTCGCGCGCTTCGAGCAGGACGATCGCGGCGGTGGTCGCGCATTTCGCCGACGGCGGTACCGCCGACGGCGATCTCCTGGTCGGCGCCGACGGCTTCCGCTCCACCGTCCGCCAGCAATGCCTGCCCGGAGCTGGCGCCGCTCTATGCCGGCTACGTGGCCTGGCGCGCGCTGATCCCGGAGGCGGCGTTTCCGCCGGCGATCCATCGCGAGCTGTTCGAGTACATGACGTTCTGCCTGCCGCCCGGCGAGCAGTGTCTCGGCTATCCGGTGGCCGGACCGCGACAACGATCTGCGCCCCGGGCACCGCCGCTACAACGTGGTCTGGTACCGGCCGGCCGACGAGGCGACCGAGCTGCAGCGGCTGCTCACCGACGAGCGCGGCACCATCCACGCGATCTCGATCCCGCCGCCGCTGATCCGGCATGAGGCGATCGCCGCCATGCGCGCGGCGGCCGAGCGGCTGCTTGCGCCGCAGTTCACGCGAGATCGTGCGCCTGATCGACGAGCCGATCCTGCAGCCGATCTACGATCTCGAGACGCCGCGCATGGCGTTCGGCCGGGTCGCGATCATCGGCGACGCGGCATTCGTGGCGCGGCCGCATGTCGCGGCCGGCGTCACCAAGGCGGCCGACGACGCGCCGGCGCTGGCCGACGGCGCTCGCGCGCACGACGGCGACGTCGCGCCGGCGCTCGCGGCAGTTCGAGGCGGCGCGCCTGCCGGTCGGCCGGCGCATCATCGAGCGCGCGCGCCATCTCGGCGCCTACCTGCAGGCGACGCAGACCGCCGAGGAGCGCGCCCGCTCGCAGCGCCACAGCATCCCCGAGGCGGTGCTGGCGGAGACCGCGGTGCTGGATTTTCTGCGGGAGTGAATCCGACCGGCAGGATCGTAGCCCGCATGCCGCGAAGCGGAATGCGGGAGCCTCTCAATACGGCCCTACCGATCCCGGCTGCGATTCGCTGGAAATCGACGGATGCTCGGATCAGCGTTTGCCGGCGCCGCGCGATCGCCTTCGCCTTCCCGCGCTTCACGCCCGCCATCTTCTCCAGCACGGCGCAGACCGCGGCGGTGTCGTGCACGGCGTGCCGGCTCTTCAGCGCCTTGTCGTAGACCGGCACCGGTCGCGTCGAACATCGGCGTCGGGCAGCCGAGCTGCCTTGGCGAAGTCGCCGATCACCGCCATGTCCTTCTGCCAGACCGAGACCTTCATGGTGGCGTCGTCGTAGCGGTCCTGCACCATCATCGGGCGCGCGCAGCTCGAACACGCGCGAATTGCCGGCGCCGGTCTTGACCATCTCGAAGATCGTCTGCGGATCGAGCCCGGCCTTCATGCCGAGCACCATGGCTTCGGCGGTGGCGACGTTGTTGATCGCGACCAGCAGGTTGGCGACGTATTTCATGCGTGCTGCCGTTGCCGAAGGCGCCGAGGTCGTGCACGGCGCGCGAGAACGCGGCAAACAGCGGCTTGAGCTGGCGGATCGCCTTGCTGTCGCCGCTCGCATAGACGACGAGGTCCTTGACTGCGCGCCTGCGAGCCGGTGCCGCTGATCGGACAGTCGAGCATGGTGTGGCCGGCCTTGCGCAGCGCGCGCTCGGCCTTGAGCTTGTCGTCGAGCGTGAAGGTGCTGGCCTCGACGATCACGCGCGGGCCGACCTTGGCCGCGACGATGGCCGCGACGGTCGCGTGCGAGCGCGGACGGCTTGGGCAGGCTGGTGATGATGATCGGCGCCTTGGCGGCGAGCTCGTCGACGTCCGTGCACGATCTCGACCCCGGCGCGCGCCAGAGCCCGGCGGCGCGCGGGATCGATGTCGTAGCCGATGCACGCGCCAGCCGGCGGCCACGAGGTTGCTGCGCGAACGCGCCGCCCATGATGCCGAGCCCGACGACACCGACCGTCCCTTTCGTCCATTGCCATTCCCATCGTCCCACTGTCAATCGCGGCGGACGCTACACGGGGCTTTCGCGCCGCGTCAAGGCCAATGTCGCGATGGCGCGGCTGTCATGGCGGCGCATAGGCTGTGGATCGTCCGTGCTCGATCGCGTCTCGTCAGGCACCGAGAGGGAAGCGTCAAGATGCACATCGGAATTGCCGGGCGTCGGCAAGATGGGCGCCGCCATCGCGCAGCGGCTGATGGAGGTCGGACACACGGTCACGGTCTGGAATCGCTCGGCCGACAAGACCAGGCCGCTGGCGGATGCGGGCGCGACGGTCGCCGCGACGCCGGCCGAGCTCGCCAGCAGGCGCCGAGGCCGTCATCACCATCCTCACCGACGCCGCCGCGATCGACGCGGTCTACAACGGGCCGTCCGGGCTGCTCACCGGCGACGTGCACGCGGCAAGCTGTTCATCGAGATGAGCACGGTGCAGCCGGCGACCGAGGTGGCGCTCGCCGACAAGGTGCGCGCGCAAGGGCGCCGCCTTGGTCGAGTGCCCGGTCGGCGGCACCACCGGCCCGGCGCGGCAGGGCAAGCTGATCGGGCTCATGGGCGCCGAGCCCGCCGATGCCGGCGCGCGCCAAGCCGCATCCTCGAGCAGCTCTGCCGGCGGCTCGAGCATTGCGGGCCGGTCGGCGCGCGGCGCGGTCATGAAGCTCACCATCAACCTGCCGCTGATGATCTACTGGCAGGCGCTCGGCGAGGCGCTCGCGCTCTGCCGGCCGCTCGGGCTCGACCCGGCGCGCATCATGGACCTGCTGTCGCGACACCTCGGGCGGCCCCAACGTGCTCAAGGTGCGCGGCCCCGCGATCGCCAAGATGCTCAAAGGCGGCGACGAGCGGCCCGGTAACCTTCGACGTCGACAGCGCGGCCTCAAGGACCTGCGCACGATGCTGGCGGAAGGCAAGGCGCGCGGCGTCGAATTGCCGCTCGTCGAGCAGACGCTCGCCTGCTACGAGGAGACGCAGCGCAAGGTTTCGGGCGCGGCCGAGGTCTCGGCCGTCTCGGTCTATTGGGCGAATCGCGGCGCAGTGATCTGCACCGCTGACCGAAATCAGTTCGTGCGTCGTCCCCGCGCAAGCGGGGACCCATATTCCAGAGGCCGGTATTTATGGGTCCCCGCTTGCGCGGGGACGACAGCGAGAAGGGTGCTAACGCCAACTTTTGAACTGTGGAGTCATCATGTCGATCACACTCGCGCAAGCTTCGACCATCGTCGATGCCGCGCTCAAGAAGGGCCGCGAGACCAATTGCGCCGCCGCTTTCGGTCGCGGTGCTCGATGCCGGCGGCCATCTGGTCGCGTTCAAGCGCGAGGACAAATCCGGGCTGCTGCGCTTCGACATCGCGTTCGGCAAGGCCTGGGGTGCGCTCGGCATGGGCTTCGGCTCGCGCACGCTGGCCGAGCGCGCGGCGAGCGTCGCCGCAGTTCTACACCCTGCTCGCGGCAATGAGCGGCGGCCGGATGGTGACCAATCCGGCCGGCGTGCTGATCCGCGACGCTGCCGGCGACATGATCGGCGCGGTCGGAATCTCGGGCGACACGTCGGACAAGGACGAGGTCTGTGCGATCGCGGGCGTCGAGGCCGCCGGGCTCAAGCCCGACCCGGGCGCCGGCTGAGTCCCTTTCCCCACGAAGCGGGGAGAGAGGGAAGAACGCCCCCAGACAGGTCAGCCGCTATTCCCATGGAGTTTTCGGCGATTTGACCCGACCGGCGCCGCCAGCGCCTTGTCCCAGATCGCGTGAATGTTGGCGAGCTCGGCCTCGAACCGCTCGAGAAACAGCCGCGCCGGCATGCTCAGGGTTCGCCGCGCCGGTTGAATCACCACGAACTCGGCGTGCATCGCGGGCTGCGCGATCGGATTGACCACGAGCTCGCGCCGTTCGATGTCGTTCACCGAAATGAGACTCGGCAGCACGGTGACCCAGTCCGTGCGCGCGACGAATTCGAGCGTACCGATCATGGCATCCATCTCCAGCATGGCGGCGATCTCGACGCCGTTGGTCTGGAAATAGGTTTCGAGGTTGCGGCGGCGCACATTGTCGGGGCCGGGCACCACGATCTTGAGCGGCGCGCAGTCCGCCAGGCGCACCGGCGCGAGAGCCGTGAGGCCGCGCTTTGCGCCCGACAGCAGCATCTCGCGGTCGCGCACCAGCAGCCGCGATTTCAAGCCCGACCCGGCCCTCGAACGCCGGCACCACGGCGAAATCGAGATCGTCGGCCAGCACCATGTCGGTCAGCACGCCGCTGTAACCCTCGAACACATGCAGCCGCACGTCGGGATAACGCGGCACGAAATCATCGAGCGTGGGCGCCAGCACCGCGCGCGTGAACGTCGGCATCAGTCCGATGCGCAGATCGCCAGTGACCAGGCCGGCGAGCCCGCGCGCCTCCTCGTTGGCATTCTCAAGCCGGCCGACCGCCTCGACGCAGCTCTTGTAGTAGCGCAGCCCCGCCGGCGTCGGCACGATGCCGCGCGCCGAGCGTTCGAACAGCTTGACGCCGAGCGTGCGCTCGACCGTGGCGACGTGCTGGGAAATGCCGGACTGGGTGGCGTTCTCGCGCTCGGCGGCGCGCGTGAACGAGCCTTCCTCGCACACGGCGATGACGGCGCGGACTTGCCGCAATGCGATGTTTGCCACGGGACCGCTCCAAGCGCTGGTCCGTTATCCTGAGGTGGCCGCCAAAGGCGGCCCTCGAAGGATGACGGAGAAGAACTGAGGCCGTCACCCCTTCGAGGCCCTCGCTTCGCTCGGGCGCCTCAGGGTGACGGCATTATGAAATCTAATGCCTCAGCGCAGAATATATTATTTCTGATGCGGGCGCCACCCGGCTAGGATTTCGCCAACAGCAACCCGCGGCGCAACCGCGCGGCTTTGGGAGACGTCCATGGGTACGGCAAATTTCGGTATCGGCGGGCTCGATTGGCAGCAGCGCGTCAACTGGGACCGCATGCGCAAGCATCGCACCGAGCGCGCGCGGCGAGATGATGAAGAAGGCCGGGCTCGGCGCCATGCTGTGCATGTACGACGAGAACGTGCGCTACCTCACCGGCACGCTCACGCCGGGCTGGAACCGGCTCAAGCCGGGGCTGCGCTACGCGCTCCTGTGCGGCGACGGCGAACCGGTGCTGTTCGAGCAGGGCGATCTCGGCTTCCAGGTCGAGCGGCATTCGCCCTGGCTGCCGAAGGAGAACATCCGCTACTCCTACGCCTGGATCAAAGGCGCGGCCGGTCCGGCCTCGACCCAGCAGGTGAAGAAGTTCACCGACGCCATCCTCTACGAGATGAAGCGCCACGGCGTCGCCGGCCAGAAGCTCGGCTGCGACTTCATCGACATCAACATGATCAACATCTTCAAGGAAAAGAAGATCAACTGGGTCGACGGCATGACGCCGATGATGGAGGCGCGCGCGGTCAAGAACGTCGACGAGCAGGAGTGCATGCGCATCGTCGGCGCGATCGGCGACGCAACGCACTGGGAGTGCATGAAGTTCCTGCGCCCCGGCATCACCGAGAACCAGGTCACCGCGCACCTGATGAAATATCTCTACTCCATTCCCGGCATGGAGGACGTGGAGGACGTGATCGTCTCGTCCGGCCCCAACACCTGGCCGAACTGGCGCAACTTCTCCGACCGCATCATCCAGCCCGGCGACATCGTGTTCATGGATTTGGCCGCGCTCACCTGGAACGGCTACAAGTCCTGCTACTACCGCACCTATTGCGTCGGCAAGGAGCCGAGCAAGGAGCAGAAGGATACCTACGCCACCGCGCTCGAATGGCTTTACGATTCGATCGGCGCCGTGAAGGTCGGCACCACCACGCGCGAGATCGCCAAGAAATGGCCGTCCGCCAAGGAGGCCTGGGGCTACAAGGAGGAGGATCAGGCGGCCGCGAACCTCTGGGGCCACGGGCTCGGACTGGCGCAATACGATCCGCCCGTGATCTCGCGCATCTGGTCGCTCGATCACCCGGTGGAAATCCTGGAAGGCATGACGTTCGCGCTCGAGACCCAGCACGGCAAGCGGTTCCGTTACGGCGTGCGCATCGAGGAAATGCTGATCGTGCACAAGAAGGAGATCGAGATCATCTCCAACTTCCCGGTCAAGCAGATCACCGTGGTCGATCCGATCCCGGGCTACGGCGATCACGTGAAGTAACCGTCCATGCTCCGTCATCCTGAGGTGCGCGCCGAAGGCGCGCCTCGAAGGATGACGGGCACAACACCGGGGCCGTCACCCTTCGAGGCTCGGCGCTTCGCGCCTCGCACCTCAGGATGACGGGTCGAGGGTCGTCGTGAGCGGCTCGATTGTGATGGCAACAACGATGACCAACTGCCTATCGGCCGACTTTATCGTCCCGCTCGCGGCCGCGTCGGCCACGGACGCCGAGCGCATCGGGCCGAAGGCGGCGAACCTCGCGGCGCTCGCACGCGCCGGGCTGCCGACGCCGGGCGGCTTCTGCCTGAGCGCGGACGCCTACCGCGCGCAGATTGCCGCGCTTGGCCTGGGTGACCTGGTCGCAAGCTTCGCCGGCGCCGATATGAGAGAGCAGCGCCGGCTTTCGGTCGAGATCAGGCTCGGCCTCTACGAGCAGCCGATTGCGGCGCCGATCCTGGAGCCGCTGCTCGCAGCCTGGCAGGCGCAGCGCGCGCAAACCGGCGCGCCGAGCGCGGTGCGCTCCTCCGCGCTGATCGAGGACAAGAAGGGCGCGAATTTCGCCGGCCAGTTCGAAAGCTTCCTCGGCATCGCCGACGAGGCCGCCTTTCTTACCGCGGTGCGCGCCTGCTGGGCCGCGCTGTGGACGACGAATGCCCGCCGCTACATGGAGAACAACGCGCTGTCTCCCGCCGACACCGCCATGGCGGTGCTGATCCAGCCGCTGGTCGATGCGCGCGCCTCCGGCGGCGGCTTGAGCGAGACCGCCGAGGGCCAGATGCTGATCAGCGCGACCTGGGGGCTCGGCTCCGCCATCGCGCAGGGCGAGGTGGTGCCGGACCGCATCGTGCTCTCGCGCCAGGGCTTCCTGCGCAAGATCGATGCCGGCCGCAAGGATCACCGCGAGACCTGCGGTCACGGCGCCGGCGCCATGCCGCAGGCGGTGCCGGACGACCTCGTGCGCGCGCCCTGTCTCGATGCCGGCGAGGCGGTGACGCTCGGCCGCATGATGCGCAAGGCCGAAGCGGTGGTCGGCGGGCCGGTCGAGATCGAATGGGCGCTCGACGCGGAGGGCTTCAAGCTGCTGCAGGCGCGCCCGCTCACGGTCGAGCCGTCGATCGTGCCGGACGAGATCTGGCTCAAGCATCCCGGCCTCAACGGCCATCCCGCCGGCATCGGCTGGGGCGCCGGCCGCGCCGTGGTGGTCAACTGCGAGTGCGAGCTGTCGCGGGTGGCGCCCGGCGACGTGCTGGTGACGCGGGTCGCGGGGCCCGCGCTCAGCCACGTGCTGCCGCGCGTCGCCGGCGTGGTGGCCGAGCTCGGCGGCTCGACTTCGCATCTCGCCTCGCTCGCGCGCGAGCGCGGCATTCCCGATGGTGCTCGGCGTGCTCGATGCCACGGCCCGCATTCCCGACGGCGCGCAGGTCGCGGTCGACGGGGTGGCGGGCGTCGTGCGGTGGATGGACTGATGCCCCCGGATCGGTCGCGGCCCAGAATTTTCGTCACCCAGCCGGTGGCCAGGAGCGCGCTCGAGCGCCTGCGCGAGGTCGCCAGCGTGAAGGTCAATCCGGATTCGAGCCGGATCATCGCCAAGCCGGCGCTGATCGCGGCGGCAAAGAAATGCGACATTCTGTTCTGCCTGCTGCACGACAAGATCGACCGCGACGTGATCGCCGCCAATCCCAAGCTGCGCATGGTCGCGTCGCAATCGATCTCGCCGTCCAACGTCGACGTTGCGGCGGCAACCGCGCTGCGCATTCCCGTCACCGTGGTTCCCCCGGTGACCACCGAAGCGACCGCCGATCTCACGTTCGGACTGATGCTCGCGGTCGCGCGGCGGATGATGGAAGGCGACCGTATGGTGCGGGCGGGCAAGTTTCCCGGCGGGCAGTCGGCGCATCTGCTCGGTTCGTTCGTCTGGGGCAAGACCGTCGGCCTGATCGGCGGCGGCGGGCTGATCGGGCGGGCGGTGGCGCGCCGCGCGCACGGTTTCTCCATGCGCGTGCTCTATTGGACTCCGCGGCGCAAGCCCGAAAGCGTCGAACGCGAGGCCGGCCTGACGTTCGTTCCGTTCGATCAGCTGCTGGCCGAATCCGATTTCGTCTCGCTGCATCCCGCCGCTCACCGCGGACACCCGCCATCAGATCGGCGCGCACGAACTCAAGCTGATGAAGAAGACCGCGTTCTTGATCAACACCGCGCGCGGTCCGGTCGTCGACGAGGCGGCGCTGGTGCGCGCCCTCAAGGCGCGCAGGATCGCCGGCGCCGGCCTCGACGTGTTCGAGCACGAGCCCAAGGTGACCGCTGAGCTGCGCAAGCTGGCGAACGTCGTGCTGGCGCCGCACCTCGGCAGCGCGACCGTCGAGGTGCGCGAGGAAATGGCAAATATCGTGGTGGACAACATCCTGGCGTTGCTCGCCGGCAAGCCGCCGCCGAACTGCGTGAATCCCGCGGTGTTGAAGGGGTAGCGGCAGCGGATCGATTGCGGAGAGTTCCATGGCCCGGTTCCTGATCGCCGTCACCGACAGCCCGTTTCCCTCGCTCGATCCCGCCCGGGCGGCGCTCAAGCGCGTCGATCCCGAGCTGCGCATGGCGAAGAGCGCCTCGGCCGACGACATTCTCGCCGTTGCGCGCGATGCCGATGCGGTCCTGGTGACCTATGCCAGGCTTCCCGGCGAGTTGCTGCGCCAGCTCACGCGCTGCAAGGCGATCGGCCGCTTCGGGCTCGGCGTCGACAACATCGACCTGCCGGCGGCAGCCGAGCTCGGCATCGACCGTCACCTATGTGCCGGACTATTGCATCGACGAAGTCTCCGACCACGCGATGGCGCTGCTGCTCGCGCTGGCGCGCAAGGTGCCGTTCTCCAACAAGCTGGTGCAATCGGGCCGTTGGGAAGTGCCGCCGATCGTGCCGATCCATCGCCTCAAGGGACGCGTGCTCGGCCTTGTCGGCTTCGGCAACATCCCGCGCGCACTCGCACCCAAGGCGAAGGCGTTCGGGCTGCGCGTGGTGACGCACGATCCCTACGTTCCGGCGGACGCGCTGGCGAAGGCCGGCGTGGAGGGCGTCGGTTTCGACGCCCTGCTCGGCATGGCGGATTTCGTCTCGATCCATGCGCCGCTGATGCCGGCGACGCTCGGCCTGTTCAACGCCGGCGTCTTCGCCAGGATGAAGAAGGGCGCGCTCGTCATCAACACCGCGCGCGGTCCGCTGATGGACGAGGACGCGCTGATCGCGGCGCTCGACGGCGGGCACCTGGGCGGCGCCGCGCTCGACGTGGTCGCGGCCGAGCCGCTCGCCAAGGACTCCCGGCTCATCGGCCGTGACAACGTGATCCTCACCCCGCACACCGCGTTCTATTCGGTCGAGGCGCTCGACGAACTGCAGACCAAGTGCGCCACCGATGTCGCACGCGTGCTCTCGGGCGAGAAGCCGGTCTATCCGGTGAAGATGGGCTGACGCGGCGCGGTTGTCCGCGAACTCTTCGCTTTGTGGTTTGTTGCGCCGGCGCGTGCGGCATGAATTAATGGCTGCCGACGGCGCGGATTGGGGCTGCTGCCCAATATCGCTGCCCAAGATCGCGCGACGACGCGCGGCGTAGGGAGGTTCGGATGTTCGTGGAGCAGCGTCTCTATACCTGCGCGCCGGGCAATACCGCGAAGTTCCTGCAGATGTACGAGGCGGAAGGCCGCGAGCCGCAGACGCGGCATCAGGGGCAGCCGATCGGCTATTATGTCAGCGAGATCGGCCCGCTGAACCAGATCGCTTCCCTATGGGCCTATGGAAGCCTCGACGAGCGGGTGGAGCGGCGCCGCGGTCTGTTTCAGGATCCCGCCTGGATCGGATATCTCGACAAGGCGCGGCCGCTGCTCACGACGCAGGAGACGCGCATTCTCATGCCCGCGCCGTTCTTCAAGGAACGGCTCGCGGCGATCGCTTCGCTCGGGAGGACTACATGACGCAACGACTCATTCGCCGTTTGCTGCTTGCGCTCGGGTGCGCCGCGCTTGCCGTGGCGCTGCAACCGGCCGGCGGATCGGCGCAGGAATACCCCGCGAAGCCGATCAAGCTGATTGTCCCGCTTGCGGCCGGCGGCGGCATCGACTTCACGGCGCGCACGACGGCGCAGAAGCTCTCCGATGTGCTCGGCCAGCAGGTCGTGGTCGAGAACATTGGCGGAGCCGGTGGCACCATCGGCGTCAACGCGGCCGTGCGCTCGGCGCCGGACGGTTACACGCTGCTCTATCATTCCCTGACCGGCGTGGTCAGCGCCGCGGTTGCCAAGGACCTGCCCTACGACTGGCTGCGCGACCTCGCTCCGGTGTCTCTGGTCACGCGCTTTGCCCCCGTGCTGATCATCAATCCGTCGCTGCCTGCCAAGGACCTGAAGGAGTTCATCGCGCTGGCGAAGGCCAACCCCGGCAAGTTCAGCTACGGCTCGTCGGGAGCGGGCACCGCCATTCACCTCGCGAGCGAACTGTTCAAGCTGACGGCCGGCGTCGATATCGTTCACGTTCCCTATCGGGGCAACGCCGGCGTCATGCCCGACCTGCTCGCCGGGCGCATCGCCATGCTGATCGACGGCGTGCCGCCGCAGGTGAAGAACATCGAGTCCGGCGTGGTGCGCGCGCTCGCGGTCACCACCAGGGCACGCACGCCGGCGTTGCCGAATGTGCCCACCATGATCGAGCAGGGGCTGGATTACGAGGTGCCGTACTGGACCGCTATCTATGCGCCGGCGGCCACGCCGAAACCGATCATCGAGAAGCTCGCTGCGGCGATCGCCCAGACCATGAAGGACCCGGGCGTCGTCAGCCGGCTGAAGAATGCCGGAACGGAGGCGGTCGGCTCGACCCCGCAGGAACTCGATACGTTCAACCGCGATCAGCTTGCGCTCTACCGCCGGATCGTCACCGACCCGCGCCTCAAGCTCAATCTGCAATAATCCGCGGACGCTGAGGTTAGCCAGAGGCTTCCTATTGGGCGGCGCGCGATCACTCCGCGGTCCAGCCGCCGTCAAGCACCAGCGCCGAGCCGGTCATCAGCGATGAGGCGTCGGAGGCGAGGAACAGGATCGCGCCGGTGATCTCGTCGAGCTGGCCGAGCCGTCCGAGCTTGATCTTGGAGAGCACCTCGTCGAGGAACGCCTTGTTCTCGAAGAACGGCCGCGTCATCGGCGTTTCGAGAAAAGTCGGGCCGAGGCTGTTCACGCGGACATTGTGCGGAGCGAGCTCGACCGCCATCGCCTTGGTGAACCCCTCCATGGCGTGCTTGGAGGCGCAATAGACCGTGCGGCGCGCGGCGCCGACGTGGCCCATCTGCGAGGAGATGTTGATGATCGAGCCCGAGCGCTTGGCATCGACGAGGCGGCGTGCCACCGCCTGCGCAACGAAGAACGCCGCGCGCACGTTGAGCCCCATGATGACGTCGAAATCCTCGACCGTGACGTCCATCAGCATCTTCGGCCGGTTGGTGCCGGCGTTGTTGACCAGGACGTCGAACGGCTCGGCCTGCGCGACCGCCGCTTGCACGGCGGCGAGGTCGGTGACGTCGAGCGGGAGCGCCTCGGCCATATTGCCGCGCGCACGGATCGCCTGCGCCGCCGCCTCGATCGTGCTCTGGGTGCGCGCGGCAAGCGTCACATGCGCGCCGGCCTGGGCTAGGGCGGAAGCTGCCGCGAGCCCGATGCCGCGCCCGCCGCCGGTCACCAGCGCGCGCTTGCCGTCGAGGCGGAAGGAGGGGGTCTTGGTCAGATCGATCGTCATGAAGGCTCGTCGTTGTCTGCAATGCGCAAGTGTCAATTGGCTGGGCCGGCAAACAGCAGCAGATTTCCGTCGGGGTCCTTGACGATGAAGTCCAGCGTGCCCCAGGGCTGGAGCTTCAGCGCCTGCCGGAAGGCGACGCCATTGCCATCGAACTCGCGGAAGAGGGCTCTGATTTCTGCCGTAGTTTCGACGGTCATGGACGCGGACAGCAGGAATTCGCGAAACTGCCGGTCGTGGTCAATAACCGGTGTGTCGACATGGCGCAGGTTGATGCGCGCGCCATCGCGCTTCACTTGCGCGTAGTGGGGCGGGTCACCGTAGACAAATACCGAAGTGAAGCCGAGCTTCTGCATGAAGAAATCGCGGGAGACCTTGATGTCGCGCACAAACACTTGCGGCTCGGCCGCAACGAGCGTGGCGTGTGTCAAAGCGTGTTCCGTTGCGTCTGCCATGGCACCCTTCTGTTCGGCTACCCAGGTCACTCCGCCGCTTGCGCGTAGGGCACATTGCGCCCGCCGTAGCGGCGCACGCGGACGTTGGCCTGCTCGGCGTGCGCGGTAAAGCCTTCCAGCATGCACAGCCGCGAGCAGTATTCGCCAATCATCGCCGAAGCCTCGTCGGTGAGCACTTTCTGGTAGGTGCAGGTCTTGAGGAACTTGCCCACCCACAGTCCGCCGGTATAGCGCGCCGCCTTCTTGGTCGGCAGGGTGTGGTTGGTGCCGATCACCTTGTCGCCGTAGGCGACGTTGGTGCGCGGCCCCAGGAACAGCGAACCGTAGTTCTTCATGGTGTTGAGGAAATAATCGTCGTCCTTCGTCATCACCTGGACGTGCTCGGACGCGATGCGGTCGGCCTCGCGCGCCATCTCCTCGTAGCCGTCGCACACGATGACTTCGCCGAAATCCGCCCAGGCCTTGCCGGCGAGGTCGGCGCTGGGGAGGATTTTCAGCAGGCGCTCGACCTCCGCCATGGTGTCGCGCGCGAGCTTGTCCGAATTGGTGATCAGGATCGCGGGCGAGGTCGGCCCGTGCTCGGCCTGGCCGAGCAGGTCGGTCGCGCAGATCTCGCCGTCGACGCTGTCGTCGGCGATGACCAGCGTCTCGGTCGGGCCGGCGAGGAGATCGATGCCGACCCGGCCGAACAGCTGGCGCTTGGCCTCCGCCACATAGGCGTTGCCCGGCCCGACGATCATGTCGACCGGCGCGATCGTGTCGGTGCCGAGCGCCATCGCGGCCACCGCCTGCACACCGCCGAGCACGAAGATTTCGTCCGCCCCGCCGAAATGCATGGCGGCGACGATCGCCGGATGCGGCCCGCCCCTGAACGGCGGCGCGCAGGCGATGATGCGCTTTACCCCGGCAACGCGCGCGGTGACGATCGACATGTGAGCGGAGGCGACCATCGGATAGCGGCCGCCCGGCACGTAGCAGCCGATCGAGTTGACCGGAATATGCCGGTGGCCGAGCACCACGCCCGGAAGCGTCTCCACCTCCAGGTCGCGCATGGTGTCCTTCTGCTTCTGCGCGAAATTGCGCACCTGCGCCTGCGCGAACCTGATGTCGTCGAGGTCGCGCTTCGCCACCTGTCCGATCGCGCGCTCGATCTCCTGCGCACTGAGTTTGAACGAGGCCGGCGACCAGTTGTCGAATTTCTGCGAGAGGTCTCGCACGGCTTCATCCTTGCGCTCCTCGATCTGCGCGAGGATCCCCTCGACCGTCTCGCGCACCTTGGCGTCGGCGGCCTTGATCGCGCTCGCGTCCATTCCGCGCTTGAGCCAGCGGGCCATGATGGGTTCCTCCATACTTGTCGCCGTCATCCTGAGGTGCCCGAGCGTAGCGAGGGCCTCGAAGGATGACGGGCACAATGCCGGGGCCGTCATCCTTCGAGGCTCGCCCTTCGGGCTCGCACCTCTGGATGACGGGGAGAGGTTTGCGCGTAATCTATACTATTTGATCGCCTGCGGGTTGATCGGCGAGCCGGTGCCGCCGGTGATGATCAGCGGCGGGCCGCAGAAGAAGAACTCGTAGATGCCGTCGGCGTCGCAATCCTCGGCGAGCTCTTTCAGATAGAAGATCTCGCCCATGCACAACCCCATGGCCGGGATCACTACCCAATGCCAGGGCTGGTTTGCTTCCGTGGTCTCATTCGGCCGCACCTCGACGCCCCAGGTGTCGGTACAGATCGCGGCGATCTGCTTGTCCTGGCACCAGTAGCAGTTCTCGAACTTCACGCCGGGCGCGTCGCCGCCGGCATAGCCGCCCCATTTCTTCTCCTTCAGGCAACGCTCCATCTGCCCGGTGCGGATGATGACGAAATCGCCGCGCCCGATCGCCACGTTCTGGTCCTTGGCGCACTTGTCGAGCTCGTCGTTGGAGATGCTCTCGCCGTCCTGCATCCAGGGCACGCCGCGAAAACGCGCGATGTCGAGCAGCACGCCGCGCCCTACCATCTTGCTCTTGGAATGCTCGATGCCGAGCACGCTCAACCCTCTGGCGTCGATCAGCTTGGCGTCATGGCCGTTGTAGGCCTTGTCTTCGTGGAAGATGTGCCCGAGCGCATCCCAATGGGTGGCGCCCTGCACGCACAGCATGAGCGTGTCGTCGGCGTAGCGGACCTTGTTCCAGTCCTGCCGGCCGGCGATGGCGTCGGTGCCGGTCGCGAGCATCTGATGGATCGGATTGAATCGGCCGCCGAACAGCCCGGTCTGCGGGCCTTCGCGATCGAGCGGAATGCCGAGCGCGAACACCTTGCCGGTACGGATGAGGGCCGCCGCCTTGACGATGTCCTCGGGCGTGACGTGGTTGAGCGTCCCGATCTGGTCGTCCTTGCCCCAGCGGCCCCAGTTCGAGAGTTTCTTGGAGGCTTCCTCGATCGCCTGGCGGCCCACCTTGATGTCCATTGTTGTGCTTCCTTTTGGGCATACATGTACCGCCGATAGTGGCCCGAGGCGGCCGGGTCATGCAACCCGATACCGCCGGCGGCATCTCGATCATGCTGTGGCTGTGGCGAAGCTGGCATCTCTCGATGGAGGCGCCGGCGGGCTAGACCTTGCCGAGCGCGCGCAGGATCCGGTCGGGTGTGAACGGCATGTCGGTGAGCGGCTGTGCGCCCAGCGGCCGCAGCGCGTCATTGATGGCGTTCATGATGCAGCCCGGCGCGCCCGCCGTCCCGGCCTCGCCGGCGCCCTTGGCGCCGAGCTCCGAATCGGCGGTGGGTGTGACCACATGACCCACGGTCATGTCCGGCATCTCGGCCGCCATCGGCACCAGGTAGTCGGCCATGTTGCCGTTGAGCAGCTGCCCGCGCTCGTCGTAGAGGCAGTGCTCGAACAGCGCGGCGCCGATGCCCTGCACGATGCCGCCCCTGATCTGCTCGTCGACCAGCTGCGGGTTGATCACGGTGCCGCAATCCTCCACGCACCAGTGCTTGAGCAGCGTGACGAAGCCCGACTCGACGTCGACCTCCAGCCAGCTCGCCTGCATGCCGTTGGTGAAGGCGAACGGCCAGGCCCGCGGCACGTAGTGGCGGGTCGCCATCAGCTCGGCCTGGAAGCCGGGCGGCAGCGTGTCGGGCCGGAAATAGGCGATGCGCGCAAGCTCGTGCAGCGGAAGACGCTCGGTGCCGGTGTCCTGGTCGACCACTACGCCGTTGCGGATGTCGAGCGCCTCGGGCTTGGCCTGCAGGATCGAGCCCGCGACCGCGAGCACGTTGGCGCGCAGCGCTACGCCGGCCTGCCACGCCGCTTCCCCGCCGATGCCGGCCGCGCGCGAGGCCCAGGTGCCGCCGCCATAGGGCGTGTTGTCGGTGTCGCCGGTGATGACGCGCACGCGCTCGATCGGCACCCCGAAGGCGGAGGCCGCGACCTGCGCGATGACCGCTTCGGCGCCCTGGCCCTGCTCGGTCACGCTGGTCTGGCAGACGATCGCGCCTTGCGCGTCGAGCTTGATGGTCACGCCGTCCTGCGCGGAGATCTTCGCCCCGCCGACGCCGTAGAACGCCGCGGACGGGTTGGTCACCTCGACGAACGCCGCAAAGCCGATGCCGCGATAGATGCCCTGCGCGCGCAGGCGCTCCTGCTCGGCGCGCAGCCCGGCGTAGTCCATCATGGCGTCGAGGTGCGCGAGCGTCTCGTGGTGCGAGAGCTTCTCGAACTTGATGCCGGAAGGGGCCGCGCAGGGGTAGCCGTCGTCCGGAACGAGATTGCGCCGCCTGATCTCCATCGGATCCATGCCGATTTTGGCGGCCGCGAGCTCGACCAGCCCTTCGGTCACGGCGGTCGCGATCGGGTGGCCGACCGCGCGGTACTGGCACATCACATTTTTATTCTGGAACACCACGCGCGCCCGCGCCCGGTAGTTCGGGCAGGTGTAGGGCGAGCCCACGAGATTGACGATCTGGTTGGCCTCGATGCCGGACGTGCGCGGATAGACCGAGTAGGGCCCGATGCCGGTGAGCGCGTCGATCTCGAACGCCGTGATGGTGCCGTCGGTCTTGACCCCGATCCGGCCCTTCACGCGGTGGTCGCGCGCGTGGATGTCGGTGACGAAGCTCTCGATGCGGTCGGCGACGAACTTGACCGGCCGCTTGAGCAGCTTGGAGAGCGCGACGGTCGCCATCTCGTCGGCATAGGTGTGCACCTTGATGCCGAACGAGCCGCCGACGTCCTTGGTGATCACCCGCACCTGATGCTCTTCGAGATCGAGATGCTTGGCGAACAGGTTCTGCATCATGTGCGGCGCCTGCGTGCCCTGGTAGACGGTGAGGCGCTGCTCGCCCGGGTTCCAGTCGGCGACGATGGCGCGCGGCTCGTTGCACACCCCGGTATGGCGGCCGAACATGAAGGTGGTCTCGACCACCGCGTCGGCGGCCGCGAAGCCTTTGTCGGGGTCGCCCGCCGCGTGCGAGCGCTCGAAACAGAGGTTGTCCCCAATCGCCGGCTGGATCACCGGCGTCTTCGGATCGAGCGCGGTCTCGGGATCGGTGACGGCGGGCAGCTCCTCGTAGGTCACGGCGACCAGCTCGCAGGCGTCCTCCGCCTCCGCGCGCGTGCGCGCGACCACCGCGCACACCGCCTCGCCCGCCCAGCAGGCGCGCTCGACCGCGAGCGCGTGCTGCGGCGCCGACTTCAGGCCCTTGAGATGGGTGAGCACGCCGACCCAGGGCGTGATCACCTTGGCAAGCTCGGCGCCGGTGACGACCGCGATCACGCCCGGCGCCTTTCTGGCCGCCGCGGCGTCGATCGCCACGATGCGGGCGTGGGCGTGCGGCGAGCGCACGAAGGCCACGTGTCCCATGCGCGCCAGCGTCACGTCGGTGACGAACTGCGCGCGCCCTTGCATCAGCCGCGCCAGGTTCGGCCGCGGCACCGAGCGGCCGATATACGAATTGGGCCGGTCGAGGGCGGACAGGACGGGCGGGGAGTCCTCGGCGATTTTCATGGCCATTGCGTGCCGTCATTCGGGATGCCGTGAAACGGCAGGCCGGCAACTTCGGCCGTCATGGCGAGGTGCGAGCCAACGGGTCCGGCCTTCGGCCGGCCCGATGATAAACTCTGCGAGCCTCGAACCATGACCCGGTAATCGCGAGCCGCAATCTCGTCCGAGGTCATCCGTCGAGGCGCGCCACGCAAGTCGGCTGTAGTCGACTTGCGCGACATTGATAGCCGATCTCGGGCAAGCCCGAGATCGGTGGCGCGCACCTCAGGATGACGGCAGCAGGGTCTGTGACGCATCACCTTCGCCTCGGCTTGATACGCTCACAAAAACCGCGTCGGCCACATCAGGGTGCGCCACATGTGCGAGGACGGCGTGTTGTCGAAGCCGAGGCCTTCCTTCGGCTGCTTGAAATTGCGGCCGATGATGTCGACGAAGTCATTGAGGTCGACCTTGGCGTTGGGATCGAAAGAATAGATGTCGTTGACGCAGATCTGGCGCGCGGTGCCGTACCACTTGTGTTTGCGCGCACGCTCGTACTCGGCGACGATGTAGGGCTCGGGCTTGTAGTCGGCCCCAAAATATTTGAGGTACATGTCCGGGTAGGCATAGCCGGCGCCCTCGTCCGGGAAGAAGCGCAGCGCCTGGTGCACGCGCACCGCCCAGCTCACCTCCTCGTCGACGTAAGGCTCGATCAGTTGCGCGCCCCAGTAGCCGTGGTCGCAGCGGATGAAGCTCGCCACGCCGATGTCGTGCAGCAGGCAGGCCAGGACCACCTTTTCCGGCAAACCGGCCTTCTTGGCATGGGTCGCGCTCTGCAGGAGATGGTTCATCGACGCGAAGCGCAGGTTGAAGAAATCGATCAGCGTCGGCTTGTCCGGCATCTTGGGCAGGCGTGGATCGGCGCCCATGAGAAACAGCTTGCCGGGATTCTTGGCTTGCAGCGCGGGGCCGTTCTCCATCTCGACCTTGCCGTCGGCCATGGCAAACAGCACCGACTTGGTGGCGATCTTCTCGTTGAGCTCGTCCATCATGCGCTCTTCGAGCTCGTCGGCGCGCTCCGACATCGTCAATGGTTGCGGGTGGTGCTGTTGCATGGCTCGTCTCTTTGTGTTCGGCCGCGTGGCCATTTCTCCACCCGCCGTCATGCCCGGCACCCGGGTCCCGCCTTCGGCGGGCCCGAGTGTAGACTCTTGTGCCGGGCATCCACGTCTTTCTTGCTGTGAGGAAGCAAGACGTGGATGGCCGGGACAAGCCCGGCCATGACGATGCGGATCAGTCATCGTCACATACGCAGTTTATTACACCCAAGCGCCGCCGGGCGGAACGGCAATCACGAGATTATGCGGTGCGTTCAGCCCGCGCCTGCGCCACCGCTTCGACCGCATCCACGATGGCGTGATAGCCGGTACAGCGGCAGTAATTGCCGGAAATGTGCGCGCGGATCGTCTCCCGGCTCGGGACGCCGCCCGCTTTGAGCAGTTCCTGCGCGGTCAGCAGCATGCCTGGGGTGCAAAACCCGCATTGCAGGGCGTTGCGCGCTGCAAACGCCTGTTGCAGGTCGGCGATCTCGCCGCCGTCCGACACGCCCTCGATGGTCTCGACGCGCGCGCCGTCGCATTGCACCGCCAGCATGAGGCAGCCGCGCACGACCAGGCCGTCGACGCGCACCGTGCAGGCGCCGCAAACGCCGTGCTCGCAGCCGACGTGGCTGCCGGTGAGCGCCAGCTGCTCGCGCAGAAAATCCACCAGCGAGGTGCGCGCGTCGACGGTCTCGCGCACCTCCTCGCCGTTGACGGTCATGGCGATGTCGTGCCTGCGTTCGCTCATTGCTTACCTCGCGGGGGGAGGGGAGCACGCCACGGCAAGTGGAAAGATGTGTGCATACCCTTGCGCGGGAGCGAACGGAGAAGGGGCCCGACAGAAGCCCGCGTCATGGCCGGGCCTCCGCCAGTTCGCGCGCCACGCGCTTGAGCAGCACGCCGGCGAGGTGCTTCTTCACCGCGCCGGAGGCCTGCACGTCGCCGGGCGGGTCGAGGTCCTGGTCGAGCGCACGCACGGCCGCGACGATGTCGCCGCGCGCCAAGGCCGTCTCGGCGTGGCGCGCCCGCATCGGCGTCGGTCCGACGCCGAAATAGGCGAGGCGGATTTCGCCGTTCGCCCGCGCGCACGCGGCGAGCCCCGCCATGGCGTAGTCGCCGTGCCGGCGGGCAAACTCGGCAAAGCCGAAGCGCGTGCCGGGCGTCGCCGCCGGGACGCGGATCGCGACGAGCACTTCGCCCGGTGCAAGTGCGGTCTCGAACAGGCCCTTGAAGAAGTCGTCGGCCTTGACGCTGCGCCGTCCCTTCGTCCCGGCGATCTCGACCTCGCCGCCGAGCGCGAGGAGACACGCGGGCAGCTCGGCCGCCGGATCGGCGAACGCGATCGAGCCGCCGATGGTGCCGCGGTTGCGGATCGCCGGATGGCCGATATGCGGCAACGCCTTGGCGATGAGCGGGGCGTGCCGTGCGATCTCGGCCGAACGTTCGGCCTGCACGTGGCGGGTGAGCGCGCCGATTTCGACCTGCCCGTCCTCGAGCGCGATGCGGTCGAGCCCGCCGACGCCGTTGATGTCCACCAGCAGGGTGGGATGGGAAAGCCGCATGTTGAGGGTGGCGATCAGGCTCTGGCCGCCCGCCAGGATGCGCGCGTCGCCGCCGCCGCCCATGAGCTCGATCGCATGATCGAGCGAACGCGCCTTGGCGTAGGCGAATGGCGCCGGCTTCACGCGCTCCTCCCGTCGGCCTGCGGTCAGTGCCGCAGCTTCTGTTCGTGTGTGATTGATAGCCCGATTGCGGGCCACTGTCATCGGCCGGGGAGACCACCAAATTCCGTCATCCTGAGGCGCTCGGCCGAAGGCCGAGCCTCGAAGGATGAACGGCCACGGTATTTGGGACCGTCACCCTTCGAGGCTCGCCGCAGCGCGGCTCGCACCTCAGGGTGACGGGGCCGGGTTTGTCGCGTCGATCCTGCGCACGATGTCGATGGCGCGCCGCATCAGCGTCATCGAGGCTTCGAGCGTGCGGAAGGCGGCGTGCGCGGTCAGCGTCACGTTGTCCATGCGGGCGAGCGGGTGATCGGGCTTGAGCGGCTCGGCGTCGAATACGTCGAGCCCGGCGTGGCGGATGTGGCCGCGCCCGAGCGCGTCGATCAGCGCGGCTTCGTCCACCAGCGCGCCGCGCGCGGTGTTGACCAGGATCACGCCGGGCCTGGTGCGCGCGAGGCGCGCGGCACTCAGGATGCCGCGCGTCTCGTCGTTGAGTGCGAGATGGAGCGAGATCACGTCCGACTTTGCCAGCAGCGCGTCGAGCTCGACCAGCGGCACGCCGGCCTCCGCGCGGGGCGTGCGGTTCCAGGCGGTCACCTCCATGCCGATGCCGCGGGCGATGCGCGCGACCTCGCTCCCGATGCCGCCGAGCCCGATCAGGCCGAGCGTCTTGCCGGCAAGCTGCATGCCTTCAAGCGGCTCCCAGGTACCGGCGCGAACGGCGCGGTCCATGCGGGCGACCGAGCGCGCGCAGTCAAACATCAGCGCGACCGCGTGCTCGGCCACGGCGGTATCGCCATAGCCCTTGATGGTGTGCACCTCGATGCCGAGCGCGGCGAGCGCCGGAACATCCATGTAGCTCGACGCGCCGGTGCCCAGGAACACGACGTGCCTGAGCCCCTTGCACTGTGCCATGATCTCGGTCGGCATGTAGGAGTGGTCATCGAGCACGACGTCGTAGCCGGCGAGCAGCCGCGGCAGATCGGTGCTCGCGAACGGCTGCGTGTTGACGGCGATCGGCGGATCGTCGGCGCGATGCACGCGGGCGAACACGGCATCGAGCTGGTTGTTGCAGTCGACGAAGATCGTTTTCATGGCCAGTCGCCCCAGTGATCATTTGTATGATAAGGCAGGGCCTGAAGGAACGGAGGAAATAGAATGCCCGGAGAATTCCAAGGAAAAGTCGTCGTCGTCTCGGGTGGCAGCCGCGGCATCGGCCGCGCCATCGCGGCGGCGTTCGCGCAGGAGGGCGCGCAGACCGTGCTGGCCTCGTCGTCCGAGCCTAACCTCGCCGCCGCCGCCAAGATGATCACCGCGCAGGGCGGACCGGCGCCGATGACAGTCGCGGGCGACTTGCGCACCGTCGCCGGCTGCCAGCAGGCGTTCGACCGCGTCAACGAGCGCTTCAAGCGCTGCGACGTGCTGGTCAACAATGCCGGCGCCACGCGCGCGGGCAATTTCCTCGAATTGCCGGACGAGGCCTGGCTCGACGGCTACGCGCTGAAATTCTTCGGGGCGGTGCGGCTGACCCGGCTGTTCTGGCCGCTGCTCAAGGCGGCGCAGGGCCACGTCGTCAACATCATCGGCGGGGCCTCGCGCACGGTCGAGCCGGAATTCCTGATCGGCGGCTCGGTCAATGCGGCCGCCTCCAACTTCACCAAGGGGCTCTCGCGGCTCGGCATGCGCGACGGCGTCAACGTCAACGCCATCCATCCCGGCGCCACCGCGACCGAGCGGACCGAGACCTTGCTGCAGCAGCGCGCAGCCGCCCAGGGCAAGACCGTGGAGGCGCTGCGCGCCGAGACGCTGGCCAAGAGCGGCATCCGCCGCATGGCGACGCCGGAAGACGTCGCGGCGCTCACGCTGTTCCTGTGCTCGGAGCGCGCGCGCCACATCCAGGGCACCGCCACGGCGGTCGACGGCGGCGCGACGCCCGGCCTCTACTGAGCGACAAGGCGCTTGCACGCACGGGTGGAGGCTGGTTCCATGCCGGAGGGGCAAGAAGCAAGGAATAAACGCTGTCGTGCAGGGTTTTGCATTAATTCGCCGGACCTTGTCGGCCGGCGCGTCTCGGGAGGATGATCATGAACAAATTGACACGGCGCGCCTTCGGCGTGGCCGGATTTGCCCTGATGCTCGCCACTTCGGCAAGCTTTGCCCAGCAGCCGCCGCCGGTCCGCATCCGCGGCGTCATTGAAAAGGTCGATGGCGACGTCTTCGACATCAAGTCGCGCGACCGGCGAAGTGCTGAAGGTGAAGCTGGTCGATCCGAAGCGCATCATGGCGTTCGTCAAGGCTTCGCTCGCCGACATCAAGGCCGGCATCCTTCATCGGCGTCACCGCAATGCCGCAGGCCGACGGCAGCCAGAAGGCGATCGCGATCCATATCTTCCCCGATGCCCATGCGTGGCACCGGCGAAGGACATCGGCCGTGGGACCGGCGTGCCGGGCAGCACCATGACCAACGCGGCGGTGGACATCGAGCGTGTCCAGCGTCGACGGCCAGGTCATCATGGTCAAATACAAGGACGGCGAGAAGAAAGTGATCGTCCCGGCCGACTGTCCGATCGTCGCCTACGCGCCCGGCCAACGGGACGAGCTCAAGCCCGGGGCCAACGTCATCATCTTCGGTGCGGCCAAGCAGGCCGACGGCTCGCTGACCACGCCGGCGATCAATTACGGCCGCGGCCTCGCACCGCCGATGTGAGGCGGCGCTAGCCCAACCGGTTTGCTTGGCATGCGCGCCGCCGCAACAGTGGCGGCGCGCGCTTTTCGGGAGGAAATCATGGGTGTGACGACACGACGCGTGTTCGCGGTGGCTTTGCTGGCCGCGACGCTCGCGCCGGCGGCCTTCGCGCAGCAGCCGCCGACCATGCGCATCCGCGGCCCGATCGAGGCGGTGGACGGCGCGGTGCTCACCGTCAAGGCGGGGGAGGCCGGCAACGTCAAGGTCACGCTCACCGACAACGCCACGGTGTTCGGCGTGGTCAAGGCCAGCCTCGCCGACATCAAGCCCGGCGACTTCATCGGCGTCGGCGCCATGCCGCAGGCCGACGGCAGCCAGCGGCGATCCAGATCATGATCTTCGCCGAGAGCCAGCGCGGCACCGGCGAGGGCCACCGGCCGTGGGATCGCGCCCGGCACGCACCATGACCAACGCCACGGTCGACACCACCGTGGCCGGCGTCGACG
The DNA here is from genome assembly GCA_963755305.1 of uncultured Alphaproteobacteria bacterium. Lineage (GTDB taxonomy): Bacteria > Pseudomonadota > Alphaproteobacteria > Rhizobiales > Xanthobacteraceae > VAZQ01. Next base: position 681,781 of record CAVWJL010000006.1, read on the forward strand.
GCCAGGTCATCGTGGTGAAATACAAGGACGGCGAGAAGAAGATCGTCGTCGGACCCGACACGGTGATCCGCCGCTATGTGGTCGGCAGCAGGGACGAACTCAAGCCGGGCGCCAACATCGCGATCGTGCGCCGCGCTGAAGAAGCCGGACGGCACCTTCGAGGCCAACCGCGTCAATGTCGGTCGCGACGGCATCGTGCCGTAGCCATATCGCCGAGCCCTATCGCCGGTTGCCGCCGCGCCGCGAGGGTGCATGCGCGCTGCCGCGCGCCGGCACGTCGAGATCGCTCGCCAGTTCGTCCGGCACATCCGCGGGTGCGGCGATGCGCGGCGGATTGCGGCGGCCGCGCGCGCGGCTGTCGATGTCCTCGTCGTGCGGGCGCTTGACCGCGTCGGCGCGGGCCAGCGACTCGATCGGCGGCACGTCTGTCGGTCAGGCGCGCGAGCAGCGGCGTCAGGTCGTCGAGCCGGTCGCGCGACCACGTGGATGACGTCGGATTCCTTCTGCATCTCGCCGGTGACCGCGATATAGCGCGCGCCGAGCACGACCGGGCGGAAGCGCTCGAACGTCTTCGGCCAGACGATGATGTTGGCGATCGCGGTCTCGTCCTCGATGGTCATGAAGATGACGCCCTGCGCCGAGCCCGGCCGCTGGCGGATGGTGACGAGGCCGGAGACGGCGACGCGTTCGCCCGTGCGGCGCGTGCGCAGGTCTTCATTGCGGATGATGCCGCGCGCGGCGAGGTCGGCGCGCAGGAACGACGCCGGATGCGCGCGCAGCGTGAGCTGCGAGGAACCGGTAGTCGTTGACCACCTCCTCGCCGGCGCATCGGCGGCAGCGCGATTGCGGCTCGGCGCGACCTGTTCGCCGCTGCTCCGCCGCTCCCTCCCCGCTTGCGGGGGAGGGGTGGGGAGGGGGCGAGCTCGCACGATCCCGATGCCGCCCGCTCCCGCCCTCCCCCGCAAGCGGGGGAGGGGACGCAGCGGCATCGGCTGCGCATCGATCGGAGCTTCGGCGTCGCGGCGGCGCGAAACAGCGGCAGGTCGTCATCCTTGTCGCCGACGCGGCCGAGCGCCTTCGCGGCCCACAGCGCCTGCCGGCGCGTCAGGCCGAGCGAGCCGAAGGCGTCGGCATCGGCCAGCCGTTCGATGACGCGCGGCGACAGTCCGGTTCGCAGCCACAGATCGCGCACCGAGGTGTAGGGCGCATATGTGCAACGATCAGCCTCGCGTCGCTCCTCGCTCAGTCCCTTGATCTGGCGCAAGCCGAGCCGCAGCGCATGCGTCGCGCGGATGTCGTCCGCCATCTCGCGGTGCAGCTCGTGCAGCCGCGCGGCCGCGCGCGGGCCGTCTCTCCAGCGTCGCGTCCCAGTCGCGAATGATTGACGTCGACCGGCCGCACCTCGACGCCGTGCTCGCGCACGTCGCGCACGATCTGCGCCGGCGCGTAGAAGCCCATCGGCTGCGCGTTGAGCAGCGCCGCCGCGAACACGTCCGGATAGCGGCACTTGAGCCAGGCCGAGGCATAGACCAGCAGCGCGAAGCTCGCGGCGTGGCTTTCCGGAAAGCCGTATTCGCCGAAGCCTTCGATCTGCCTGAAGCAGCGTTCGGCGAAATCGCGCGGATAGCCGTTGCCGACCATGCCCTCGATCATCTTGCGCTCGAAGGTGCCGATGGTGCCGGTGCGCTTGAAGGTCGCCATGGCGCGGCGCAGCTGGTCGGCCTCGCCCGGCGTGAAGCCGCCGGCGACGATGGCGATCTTCATCGCCTGCTCCTGGAACAGCGGCACGCCGAGCGTCTTGCCGAGCACGGCTTCGAGCTGCCTTCGACGGATAGGCGACCGGTCTTCGCTGCCCTGCCGGCCGGCGCAGATAGGGATGCACCATGTCGCCCTGGATCGGGCCCGGCCGCACGATCGCGACCTCGATGACGAGATCGTAGAATTTGTCGCGGGCGCAGCCGCGGCAGCATCGACATCTGCGCGCGGCTCTCGACCTGGAACACGCCGAGCGAATCGGCGCGGCACAGCATGCGGTAGACCGCCGCTTCCTCGGCCGGAACGGTGGCGAGGTCAGCTTCGGATGTGTGTCATCGAACTCCCGCTTGCTCCGGCCTCCCCCGCTTGCGGGGGAGGGGTGGGAGGGGGGGCAGCAATTTGATGCGTCCCCGCCCTCCCGCTGCGGGAACGCTGACGCCGCCGCATTCCAGCGAGGTGCGGAGCAGCACATCCCCGTAATGCTTCTCGACCAGATCGAACGCCTTGCGGATGCAGGTGAGCATGCCGAGCCCGAGCACGTCGACCTTGAGGATGCCGAGCGCGTCGAGATCGTCCTTGTCCCATTCGACGAGGGTGCGCTCGTCCATCGCGCCGTTCATCGATCGGCACCACCTCGTCGAGCCGGCTGCGCGTGATGACGAAGCCGCCGACATGCTGGGAGAGATGGCGCGGAAACGACTGGATCTCGCTCGACCAGCGCGCGCATCTTCGTGCATGCGCGGGCTCGCCACGTCGATGCCGGCGCGGGCGAGCTCGCTCTCGCGCACCGCGCCGCCGCCCATGCCCCAGATCGAGGACGAGAGCGCGCCGATCGTGTCCTCCGACAGGCCGAAGGCCTTGCCGACCTCGCGGATGGCGGAGCGGCCGCGATAGGAGATCACGGTGCCGGCGATGCCGGCGCGCTCGCGGCCGTATTTGCGCGTAGATGTACTGGATCACCTCCTCGCGCCGCTCGTGCTCGAAATCGACGTCGATGTCGGGCGGCTCGTGGCGCTCGGCCGAGATGAAGCGCTCGAACAGGAGATCGCCGCGCACCGGATCGACCGACGGTGATGCCGAGGCAGTAGCACACCGTCGAATTGGCCGCCGAGCCGCGGCCCTGGCAGAGGATGTCCTGCGCGCGCGCGTAGCGCACGATGTCGTAGACGGTGAGGAAATAGGGCGCGTAGTTGCACGTCGGCGATCAGCGCGAACTCGTGGCGAGGCTCTTGCGCACCGCGTCGTCGATGCCGTCCGGATAGCGCTCGCGCGCGCCCTGCCAAGGTGAGATGCTCGAGCGCCTCCTGCGGCGTGGCGAAGCCCGCGACGGTCTCGTCGGGATATTCGTATTGCAGTTCGTCGAGCGAGAAGGTGAGCGCCGCGGTCGAGCGCGAGCGTTTCCGCGATCGCCTCCGGCGCATCGCGGAAGATGCCGCGCCATCTCGTCCGGCGACTTGAGGAAGCGCTCGGCATTGACGGCGAGCCGGCGGCCGGCGGTGTCGATCGTCAGGTGCTCGCGGATGCAGGTGAGCACGTCCTGCAACTCGCGCCGGTCGGGGTGGTGATAGAGCACGTCGTTGACGGCGATCAGCGGCACGCCGGCCTGCCGCGCCAGCGCCGCGCGGCGCGCGAGCCGCGCGCGGTCGTCGCCGCGATAGAGCATCGCGGCGGCGAGCCGCACGCGGCCCGGCGCGGCATCGCGCAGGCGGTGGAGGAAATCGGCCTTTGCGTCTGCACGCGTTTCTTCTTGTTGCTGGCAACCAGTCGCAGCTTTGCTCTTCGGAGGCGACGTCGACAGTCTCATCGCCGATCTTGCTCCGCGTCGTGCTCCCTCCCCCGCTTGCGGGGGAGGGGTGGGGAGGGGGATAGGCTTGCATCGAAGTCTTCGATGCATGCCCCCTCCCTGCCCTCCCCCGCAAGCGGGGGAGGGGACGCCAGCGGCGCGGTTGCGGCAGTACTGGAAGAGTCGTTGCTGTGCACAAGCGACATTGGCTTGTTGCGCAACACCGGCAGCGCCGGCAGCTCCCACGTCGAGCGTTCCATCACGATCAGTTCGAGGCCGTCGATGTGGTCGATGCAGATCGTCGAGATAGAGGATGCACTCGCCCTTCTCGGCGCGCAGGTTGCCGCGCGTGAGCAGGCGGCAGAGCCGGCCCCAGGCCGGCGCGGTCGCGCGGATAGGCGAGAATGTCGGGCGTGCCGTCGGCGAAGACGAGCCGCGCGCCCGGATGATAGGCGAGCGCAAGCTTCTGCTCGCGCTTGATCAGATGCGCGCGCACCACGCCGGCGACCGAATTGCGGTCGCACAGCCCGAGGCCCGACAAGCCCGAGACGCGCCGCCTGCAGCATCAGCTCCTCGGGATGCGAGGCGCCGCGCAGGAAGGAGAAATTCGAGGCGGCGGCGAATTCGATGTAGCGGCTCATAGCCGGCTCCGGCAAACAACAACAAAGAGTTTTGCCTGGAAAGCATTTTGTAGTAACAATATAATATGGATTACGAATGGGACGACGCCAAATCGGCGGTCAACATGCGCAAGCATGGCGTCCCATTCGCGGTGATCGAAGATTTCGACTGGTCGAGCGCCTTTGTCGTGCCGGACGAGCGTTTCGATTACGACGAGGATCGATGGCTTGCGATCGGCATGATCGGTAGCCGTCTCCATGCCCTCAGTTACACCATTCGCGGCGATCGAATTCGTGTCATCAGCCTGCGCAGAGCGGAACCGAACGAAAGAAAGCTTTATCATGAGCAGAAGCGATAACGACAATCCGCAATGGACACGTGAAATGTTTCGCAAGGCGAAGCGAGTCCATGAGGCATTTCCGCATCTTGATTTCCCTGAGCCCAAGAAGGGACGGGGAGCGCAGAAAACACCAACCAAAGTGCAGACGACCATTCGGCTCGACCGCGATCTTGTCGTGTATTTCAAAAGAGAAGGACGCGGTTGGCAAAGCCGTATCAATGACGCGTTGCGCGACGCCGTCGAGCGGCGCAAGCCGGCCAAGCGCAGAAGAACTGTCTGATCCATCCGCAGCATCACGCATACATCCCGTGCAGGAACCAGCGCGGCGCCGCCTGGCTGGGCGCCGCGTCGCGATAAAGCCCCGCGCGGAACAGCCAGAAGCGCAGGCCTGCGCTGTCCTCGACGCGGAAATAGTCGCGCGCGCGGGCCGCCGATCGCCGTCGCTCCACCAGGCGCCCTCGATGCGCTCGGGCCCTTCGGCGGCGACCACTTCGTGCAGCGCGCGCCGCCAGCGAAAGCGCAGCGGCGGGCCGTCCGGCACGACGCGCGACCGCCTCGATCGGCTCCGGCTTGGCAAGCAGCCGCAGCGGCCGCGCGGCTCAGTTCGGCCTCGGCGCGGAAGCGGCGAAATGCCTCCCAGCCGGGCTCGGCTCTTGCCGTCGCCTGTGCGGGCACGGCGGAGGCGGCAAGCTCGGGGATGTGGCTGTCGTGGGCGACCAGGCGCGTGACGCGGCGCCGTCCGAGCCGGGCACTCAGGCGATCGACCAGGCGGTCGATCTCGGCCGCCTCCTCGCTGCCGCCGAGCCCGATCTGCTCCTGCGGGCACGGCTCGGCGATCAGCACCGAGAGCCGCGCGAGATCGAAGCCGAAGCCGGGATCGATCTCGTCGCCGAGCGCGGCGAGCCGCTCGACGAACAGCGCGCGGATCGCCTGCGGGTCGCGCACCGGCCGCGAGGTGCCGGCCGCGATGCGCTTGACCGCGCCGTCGGTGCGGAACAGCGCAAGCTCGATGCGGCGCGCGCCCTCGCCGCGCGCGGTGAGCGCCGTCTTGAGGCGCGCCGCCAGCCGCTCGACGGTCGCGAGCACGTCTTCCTCGCGCGCGATCGGCTCGGGAAAGCGCTTCTCGGCCACGATAGGGCGCGACCGGCAGCAGTGGCGAGAGCGGCTCGTCTTCGCGGCCGAGCGCGCGGTCGAGCTGGCGCAGCAGGTCGGCGCCGAAGCGCGCGGCGAGCGGCGCGCGCGGCAGGTCGACGATGTCGCCGATGCGCTTGAGGCCGACGCGGGCGAGCGCCGCGACGGTGTCGGCCGGCAGCCGCAGCGCGGCGAGCGGCAACGGCGCGAGCGCGTCGCGCTCTTCGGCCGCTGCAACGTTCGCCGCATCGCCGAAGCGCGCCACCGCCCAGGCCGCGCCGATGGTCGGCGCGATGGCGGCGCGCGCCGCGAGGCCGAAGCCCGTCATCCGCGCAAGGAGATCGTCGCGCAGCTTTGCCTCGCCGCCGAACAGATGCGCGCAGCCGCCGATGTCGAGCAGGATGCCGTCGGGCGGATCGACGGCGACGAGCGGCGTATAGCGCTGGCAGCGTCGGCGACGGCCGTCGAGCAGGCGCGCGTCGGCGGCCGCATCCTCCGGCACGGCCGTGAGCGCGGGATGCATGGCGCGCGCCTGCGCGAGCGCGAGGCCGGCACGCAGGCCGAGCCGCTCCGCCGCCGGCATCGACCGCGACCAGCAGCGTCGGCATTGCCGCGCCGGCCGTAGATAACGAGGGGAGCAGCATTTGTTGGAGGGTATGTGCAAGTCCCCTCATCCTTCGAGACGCCGCGCTTCGCGCGGCTCCTCAGGATGAGGGGATTTTTCAGCAACGGCGGTTGTCGTTCCGCCTCATGGTGAGGAGCGGCCCGAAGGGCCGCGTCTCGAACCATGCGGCGGCCCGGATGCCCAGCTTCATGCCACGGCCGCGGCGATGCGGTCGGTCGACAGCCGGGCGAGCCACAGGCTCAGGATTCGCTCGCGAGGACGAAACGCTGCTCCACACTGTTCCACTCCACGATCCAGGTTCCGAGATGTCCGCGGCGATTGCGCACGAGGCGCGCCAGCGAGGCGCGGCGGGCCGATGCCGTGCGCGCTTTCATGTGCCAGCGGCAGGGAGCGTGCGGCGCCGACGATCCAGCGCGTCGCGGCGGCGGCAGGGCGCATCGTCCGGCGCGGGGCGCAGGAGCAGGCCGAGCGAGTTGCCGGCCGCGGCCGCCAGCGCGAGCCGCCGCGTCGCCACCGCATCGATGTCGCGCGCGCGCAGTTCGCCGATCACCAGGCCGACGGCGCGGCAGCGCAGCGCCTCTTCCATCGCCCACAGCACGTCGCGCCCGCGCGCGGCCGCGACCGTGATCAGCCGCTCGGGCGCCAGCCCGGCCTGCTCGAGGCCGGGCCCATAGGGCGCACCGCTCTCCGCCAGCGACAGGTCCTCGGCGATCCAGAGCACGCCGCGCGATGAAAGAGCTGTGTACGTCCCCTCATCCTTCGAGACTCCCGTTTCCTCCTCCGGAGGAAACGGGCTCCTCAGGATGCGGGGACTTTGCTCCGGGATTCGTTCCGGTATCGAGGTCCCTCCTGCTTCGATCCGCGCGGAGCATTGTTCCGCCTCATGGTGAGGAGCGGCCCGAAGGGCCGCGTCTCGAACCATGAGGCGGCGCGTCCCGTTCGGATCACGCGCTTGCCGCGCGATGCGCGCCGCGAGCGCGAGCGCAAAGCCGGTGGCGGCGGCGATCTCGGCCTCGCGCGCGGCCGCAATCTCGTGCAACGCGCCGCCGGCAAGCCCGCCGCCGAGCGCGGCGTCGATCGCCGGAATGCCGAGCGCCAGCGGATGGGCGCAGTCGTCCAGGCCCGCCGTCCGTTCGGCCGCGCACAGCTTCTGCCGCAGCAGTGCCACGAGGGACGCGGCGGCAACGGCGGATCGTTCGGCTGAAGCCATGGGCTCATCCGGTTCAAGGCGGCCAGCGGCCGCCAGGATTGTTCATGATTTGTTCTATTGATTCCCGAGACTCCGGAGGCAGTCAAGCAGGAATCGTAAGTCCCCCGGCCAGCAATCGCAGTCTCAGTTCTCCGCGATCACCCGCCGGTCGACGTCGCGCACGCTCTTGGTGCCGGTCAGCGCCATCGTGACATCGAGCTCCTTGCCGATGATCTCGATCGCCTTCGCGACGCCGGCCTGGCCATAGGCGCCGAGCCCGTAGATGTAGGAGCGGCCGATCATGCAGGCGCGCGCGCCGTACGCGAGCGCGCGCAGCACGTCCTGTCCGGAGCGGATGCCGCCGTCCATCAGCACCTCGATCTCGCTGCCCACGGCGTCCACGATCTTCGGCAGCGCCGAGATCGTCGATGGTGCGCCGTCGAGCTGCCGGCCGCCGTGATTGGACACGATGATCGCCGAGGCGCCGGACTTGGTGGCCGTCTTCGCATCCTCGACGTCGAGGATGCCCTTGAGGATCATCTTGCCGGGCCAAATGCTGCGGATCCACTCGATGTCCTTCCAGTTCAAGGTCGGATCGAACTGGCCAGAGGTCCACTGCGAGAGCGACACCACGCCTTCCATCCCTTTGACGTGACCGGCGAGGTTGCCCCAGGTCTTGCGCTTGCCCTTGAGCACGCTCATGGCCCAGGCCGGCTTGGTCGCGATGTCGATGAGATTGCGCAGCGTCATGCGCGGCGGCACCGTCATGCCGTTCTTGATGTCGCAATGGCGCTGGCCGAGAATCTGCAGGTCGAGCGTCACCACCAGCGCGCTGCACTTGGCGGCGGCGGCGCGCTCGATCAGCGCCTTGATGAACCCGCGGTCCTTGACGACGTAGAGCTGGAACCAGAACGGCTTGTCGACCGCTTCGGCCACGTCCTCGATCGAGCAGATCGACATGGTGGAGAGCGTGAACGGGATGCCGGCCGCCTGCGCCGCGCGGCAGGCGAGAATTTCGCCGTCGCCGTGCTGCATCCCGCACATTCCGATCGGCGCGAGCACCAGCGGCAGGTTGACCTTCTCGCCGACGATCGTGGTGGTGAGGTCGCGGCCCGATACGTCGACCAGCACGCGCTGGCGCAGCCGGATGCGCTCGAGATCCTCACGGTTCTTGCGCAACGTACCCTGCGAATAGGAACCGGCTTCGGCGTAGTCGAAGAACGGCTTGGGGACCCGGCGGCGGGCAACCTCGCGCAAGTCCTCGATGCAGGTGATGGTGTTCATGGGACGATCTGACCTTAACGGCGCGGCAAACCTTATTGCGCCAGCGTGTTGCGATTGATCTGCTTGATGCTCTTGACACCCGTCAGCGCCATGGTGACGTCGAGCTCCTTGCCGATGATTTCGATGGCCCGTGCGACGCCGGCCTCGCCGGCCGCGCCAAGACCGAAGATATAGGCGCGGCCAATCAAACAGCTTCGCGCGCCCAGCGCCAGCGCCCGCAACACGTCCTGGCCGGAGCGGATGCCACCGTCGAACATGATTTCGATATCGGCCCCGACCGCGTCGGCAATTCTGGGCAGGACGGAAATCGAGGACGGCGCGCCGTCAAGCTGCCGTCCGCCATGATTGGAGACGACGAGGGCGGACGCGCCGGTCCGAGCAGCGAGTCTCGGCGTCCTCGACATCGAGAATGCCCTTGAGGATCAGCTTGCCCGGCCAGACGCTCCTGACCCAGTCCACGTCCTTCCAGCTCAGCGCCTCGTCGAACTGGCTGCCGACCCATTGCGCGAGCGATCGCACGCCCTCCATACCTTTGACGTGGCCGGCGAGATTGCCGAAGGTCCAGCGCTGGCCGCCGAGCACGCTCGCCACCCAGCCCGGCTTGGTCGCCATGTTGACGAGGTTCCTGAGCCTTGAGAGCGGGTGGAACCGATAGTCCGTTCTTGATGTCGCAATGGCGCTGTCCGAGCACCTGCAGATCGACGGTGAGCACCAGCGCGCTGCATTTGGCGGCAGCGGCGCGCTCGATCAGCGAACGCACGAAGCCGCGGTCCTTCATGACATAGAGCTGGAACCAGAACGGCTTGTCGACCGCAGCGGCGACGTCCTCGATCGAGCAGATCGACAGCGTGCTCATGGTGTATGGAATGCCTGCCGCCTGCGCGGCGCGGCAGGCCAGAACTTCGCCGTTGCCGCGTTCCAGACCGGCCATCGCCACCGGCCCCAATGCGAGCGGCAGCGGCACTTTCTCGCCCAGGATGGTGGTAGACGTGTCACGCGCGAATACGTCCAACATCACGCGCTGGCGCAGATTGATGCGCTCGAGATCCTCCCGGTTCTTGCGCAACGTATCCTGCGAATAGGAGCCGGCTTCGGCGTAGTCGAAGAACGGCTTGCGGGACCCGGCGGCGGGCGAGGTGCCGCAGGTCCTCGATGCAGGTCACGGTATTCAAGGACATCGATATTCCCGGCTCGGCGTCCCGGCCAGCATAGCGGTTTTGACGGCAGAACCAACGGACTGCCTGCCGATTGTGAAGCGGGCCGACGGCCATGGCGGAACGCATGTCGCGGCCTGCGCGTTAATGCTCGAGCACCGGCCGTTCGAACGGCGACAGCAGGAGGTCATCCATGGGAATTCCAAACGACACCGTGATGCAGCACGAGATCGAGGACAAGCGCCGGCAGGAAGCGGAGGAGGAGCGCAAAGCCGCGCAGCGGCGCAAGGCCGAGCAGTCGCTCGAAGAGGGGCTGGAGGACAGCTTTCCGGCCTCCGACGCGATCAACGTGACCCAGCCCGCTCCCAGCGTCTACGACAAGCGCCCGAAGCGCTAGCTTCGCCGGGTCCCCCGCGTTAATCCTTCCAAACCGGAACAGGTCATTTGTCGAATCGAGGCCGCTGGCGGGTGCCGGCGGCCTTGTTTATGATTGATACGAACATCCCTGGCGCATTTCCGCTTGAATTGCCGTGGCGTTTGGCCGACAAGGGCGCCGCTTTCACCGGGTTAGGCTGCACATGGTTCGCAAATATTTCGGCACCGACGGTATCCGCGGCCGCGCCAACGGGCTCATCACGCCCGAGCTCGCGCTCAAGGTCGGGCAGGCGGCGGGGCTGATCTTTCGCCGCGGCGATCATCGCCACCGTGTGCTGATCGGCAAGGACACCCGGCTCTCCGGCTACATGATCGAAACCGCGCTGGTCGCGGGCTTCACCTCGGTCGGCGTCGACGTGCTGCTCACCGGTCCGATACCGACGCCGGCGGTCGGCATGCTCACGCGCTCGATGCGCGCCGATCTCGGCGTGATGATCTCGGCCTCGCACAATCCCTATGACGACAACGGCATCAAGCTGTTCGGCCCCGACGGCTTCAAGCTCAAGGACGACATCGAGCTGGAGATCGAGAAGCTGATCGACGGCGGCATGGCAAAGCAGCTCGCCAGCCCGGCCGCGCTCGGCCGCGCCAGGCGCATCGACGGCGTGCAGGATCGCTACATCGAGTTCGCCAAGCGCACGCTGCCGAAGAACCTTTCGCTCGAGGGGCTGCGCATCGTCGTCGATTGCGCGAACGGCGCCGCCTACAAGGTCGCGCCGGAGGCGCTCAAGGAGCTCGACGCCGAAGTGATTGCGATCGGCATCGAGCCCGACGGTTTCAACATCAACCGCGAATGCGGTTCCACCGAGCCCGAAGCGCTCTGCCAGAAGGTGAAGGAAATGCGCGCCGACATCGGCATCGCGCTCGACGGCGACGCCGACCGCGTGCTGATCGTGGACGAGCGCGGGCGCATCGTCGACGGCGACCAGCTGCTGGCGGTGATCGCCGAGAGCTGGAAGGCCGACGGCCTGCTCGCCGAGCCCGCGGTCGTGGCGACGGTGATGTCGAACCTCGGGCTCGAGCGCTACCTCGCGCAGGCCGGCATTGCGCTCATCCGCACGCCGGTCGGCGACCGCTACGTGCTCGAGGAGATGCGCGCCCACGGCTACAATCTCGGCGGCGAGCAGTCCGGCCACATCATCATGTCCGACCACACGACGACCGGCGACGGGCTTCTCGCCGCGCTGCAGGTGCTTGCGGTGGTGAAGAAGCAGGGCCAGCCGGTGTCGAAGGTCTGCCACCGCTTCGACCCGCTGCCGCAGGTGATGAAGAACGTCCGCTACAAGAGCGGCAAGCCGCTCGAAAACGCGAAGGTGCGTTCCGCGATCAAGCAGGCGGAAGCCCGTCTCGACGGCAACGGCCGCCTGATCGTGCGCCCCTCCGGCACCGAGCCGGTGATCCGCGTCATGGGCGAGGGCGACGACAAGGTCCTGATCGAGGAGGTGGTCGACGGGATCGTGGAAGCGCTCACCGATGCGGCGGCGTAGGAGCAGGATTGCGTCCGCGCCGGCGGCTGCCTCGGATCGATCTATCATGTTGATTTAGCTACGGAAAATTCAGCCGCGCAAGAGATCGCGGTTGCCCGCCGGCAGATTGGAATACGTGTAAAAATCGCATTTTTCTTTTGCCGGCTGCGGCGATCTGAATTATCGATAGTTACATATAAAACCAAAGCCACCGGGAAACGCTCGTGATCGTCTGTTCCTGCAACGTTTTGACCGACAAGGACGTGCGCACGGCTCTCAGCGCCGAGCAGACTCCGCGCACGACCGGACAGGTCTATGGCTGCCTCGGCTGCAGCGCCCAGTGCGGGCGGTGCGCGCGTACCATCCGGCGCATCATGGACGAAGCGCTGTCGGTCGCCGCCTGCGCGAGCGCCGGCCAGTGCTGTCCGAGCGGCCGGCACCGCGCCGACACCTGAGCATCGATTTCATCGCATTTGATCGGGGAGGGCTGCCGCTCGCCCTTGCTGTTCCTGGCATCTTGGGCCACGTTGGACCAATTCCAAATTGGCCTCCGAGAAATCCAGCCAGGGATGCGGATCATGAAGGGCGACGCCAAGGTCGTTGAATTTCTCAACCGCGGACTGCGGCATGAGCTCACCGCCATCAACCAGTACTGGCTGCATTACCGCCTGCTCGACAACTGGGGCTACAAGGCGCTGGCGAAATACTGGCGCAAGGAATCGATCGAGGAGATGGAGCACGCCGACAAGCTCATCGAGCGCATCATTTTCCTCGACGGCTTTCCCAACCTGCAGGTGCTCGATCCGCTCCGCATCGGACAGAACGTGAAGGAAGTGCTCGACTGCGATCTCGCCGCCGAAATGTCGGCGCGCGCGCTCTACCAGGAAGCCGCCACCCATTGCCACACGGTCAAGGACTACGTGACGCGCGACCTGTTCGAGAAACTGATGCATGACGAAGAAGAGCACATCGACTTCCTGGAGACGCAGATCGAACTTGTCAGCAAGCTCGGCGTCGAGCTCTATTCCCAGCATCATATCGGCAAGCTCGGCGACGACGATTAATGCCCGATGGCGTGCCGGCGCGGAGTCGCGCTGGTTGGATGAAGCCAACGGCCGCACGCGCCACGCCGATTTCGAATCGCCGCATCGGGTCGTCGAGTCTTGGTGAGCGATGTTCGCCGGCGCGCCCGCGGGCATTTTGCGCGGGCCTGTTGTGAAATCCTAACGAAGGTTGATTTCGCGCCGGGCGTTTGTCCGCAATTTGCGGCGCTGGCACAGCGTTCGTTAACGAAGATTAAAATTCGCGGTTAAAAAGTAAGGTTAAGCCCTGTTTAACCGTTTGCTGGCATCGTCGCCACATTGGTTCATCCCTGAGGGGCGCGCTGCCCCTGCCGGAAAAAAGGACGATGTCATGGTTCGTGCGACAATCTTAGCGCTCGTGGGAGCGACTTCCCTTCTCAGCACGGCGAGCCTTGCGGCCGATCTGCCTCCGCCCATCTATCGCGCGCCGATCGTGGTCGAAACTGGCGGCTGGTATCTGCGCGGCGACGTCGGCGTCGGCGTGCAGGATTTCAGATCGTTCGACCACACCCAGACGAACGCCGCGTTCGTGTGGCCGGCCAGCTGGCAGATCAACCAGAAGGACATGAAGAGCGCGACCTTCGTCGCCTTCGGTCTCGGCTACGCCTGGAACAACTGGCTGCGTTTCGACGTCACCGGCGAGTATCGCACCAAGGTGCCGCTCAAGGTGCTCGGCAGCTACACCGAGTTCTGTCCCGGCGGTACCTGCTTCGATCTCTACGACATCAATCACTCGGCCTGGGTCGGGCTGGCGAACGCCTATATCGATCTCGGCACCTGGTGGTGCGTCACGCCGTTCATCGGCGCCGGCGCCGGCGGAGCCTACTCCACCACGTGGAGCGCCACCGACATCGGCTTCATCACCGGTCCTGGCACCACCGGCTTCGGCTATGCGTCGCAGAACGCCTACTCGAAGTGGAACTTTGCCTGGGCCCTACATGCCGGCCTTGCCTATACCGTCAACCCGAACTTCAAGGTCGAGCTGGCCTATCGCTATCTGAATCTGGGCAATGTCCAGACCGCCATCATCGATTGCGCGGGCACCGGCTGTGCCGGCGCCGGGCCGCGCGCCTACTACACGCTCACCAACTTCGATTCGCACGACTTCAAGATCGGCGTGCGCTGGATGCTGCAGCAAGAGCCGCCTCAGCCGGTCTTCCCGCTGATGCGCAAGGGCTGAAACGCTCTGCCACCGAGAGTTGGAACGGCGCGGGGCATGCCCCGCGCCGTTTTCTTTTTTTCGCGTCGGCGAGCGATTGCGAGTCGTACCCACGGGACTGGATCTGACGCGATCAATTCCGCCCCGCGGTGCCCGGTTTGCCGGGTGCGGCTAACCGCTCATTAAGGTTAATCATTCATGATGACGATGCGCGGAAACGAATCCGCGCGGCAAAAGGGGCCGTCATGCGTCGTTTGCTTGTCGTGGTTGGTCTGATTGCGTCGATCTCGAACGCATCGGCCGGCGAATATCCGATCCTGCGCGGATCCAGCAACCTCGTGCCGGATACTCCGACCTATTTCAACTGGAGCGGCTTCTATGTCGGGGGCCAGGTCGGCTACGGCACCTCGGGCATGGATTTCGCCGATGCGTCGCAACCGCTCATCGCATTCAGCCTGCGCGAACTGGCGCTCGAAAACGTAGCGCATCCGTCGGAATGGCAGGTGCTGGGAAAGGCCAACACCAAAGGCGGCAGTGCCGGCGCCTTCGTCGGTTACAACACGCGGTTCGACGACGTGGTTGTCGGCCTCGACCTCAACTACAGCCGCACCTCATATTTTGCCGGCGCGCCGTTCACTCCGATCACGCGGCTGACATCCGCCGGGGGCAACACCTACCTGGTCACTCTCACCGCCGATGCGTCGCTGCGTATCACCGACATCCTTTCTGTGCGCGCGCGCGCGGGTTATGCGGTCGACAACTGGCTGCCCTTTGCCACCATCGGGCTGGCGGTCGGCCGCGCGAATTATGCGCGCACGGCGACCGCGTCGGGGCAGGAAAACCCGGCCGCGATCTGTCCGTCGGCTGGTCCACCGCCCTGTACGCCGTTCTCGTTCACGGAGAGCGAGGCCCAGAGCGGCGTGTTCGTCTACGGCGTATCGGTCAGCGGCGGCGTCGATGTCATGGTCATGCCGCAGATGTTCCTGCGCGCCGAATACGAATACGTGTCGTTCTCGAAGGTCGGCGACATCCGGGCCACGACCGGCACCGGGCGGCTGGGCGTCGGCTTCAAGTTCTGACGGCGGCCGCCGGCGCGGTCCGTTCACTCCGGCTGGCCGCACCGTTGTCCGTCTTGGCGCTTGACGGCGCACCTGTCCTTCCTTATCTCGGGCCGCGGGACACCCCTCCCCACCGAGGGGCGCCTATCTGGAAGGGTAGACCATGACGACTGCAAAGCCCGCTGTGCGGCCGGGTGTTCCGCACTTCTCGTCCGGCCCCTGCGCCAAGCGCCCCGGCTGGAGCCTGCAAACCCTCACCGATGCGTTGCTCGGCCGCTCACACCGATCCAAGATCGGCAGGGCGAAGCTAAAGCGCGCGATCGATCTCACCCGCGAAGTGCTCGAAGTGCCCGCCGATTACCGCATCGGGATCGTGCCGGCATCCGACACCGGCGCGGTCGAGATGGCGCTATGGTCGCTCTTGGGCGCGCGCCCCGTCACCATGCTGGCCTGGGAGTCGTTCGGGGAAGGCTGGGTGAGCGACGTGACCAAGGAGCTCAAGCTCAAGAATGTCGCGGTGCTAAAGGCGCCTTACGGTGAACTGCCCGATCTCGCCAAGGTCGATCCCGCGACCGACGTGGTGTTCACCTGGAACGGCACCACCTCGGGCGTGCGCATGCCCAACGCCGACTGGATCAAGGCCGACCGGCAGGGATTGACGATTTGCGACGCCACCTCGGCGTGCTTCGCGCAGGCGCTCGACTGGAGCAAGCTCGATGTCGTGACCTTCTCCTGGCAGAAGGCGCTCGGCGGCGAAGCCGCGCACGGCATGATCGTGTTGTCGCCGCGCGCAGTCGAGCGGCTCGAAAGCTACACGCCGCCCTGGCCGCTGCCGAAGATTTTCCGCATGACCAAGGGCGGGAAGATCAGCGAGGGCGTCTTCGTCGGCGAGACCATCAACACGCCGTCGATGCTCTGTGTCGAGGACTACCTCGACGCGCTCGCCTGGGGAAAGTCGATCGGCGGGCTCAAGGCACTGATCGCCCGGGCCGACGGCAATGCCAAGGCGATCGCCGACTGGGTCGCGCACACCCCGTGGATCGATTTTCTCGCCAAGGACGCGGCGCAGCGCTCCAACACGTCGGTGTGCCTGAAGGTCGTCGACCCGGCGGTGACGAGGCTTTCGGCCGACGCGCAGGCGGCCTTCATCAAGGGCGTCGCCGCCGCGCTCGAGAAGGAAGGCGTGGCCTACGATATTGACGCGTATCGCGATGCTCCCGCGGGCCTGCGCATCTGGTGCGGCGCGACCGTCGAGCGCGCCGACGTCGAGGCGCTCACGCAATGGCTCGACTGGGCCTTCGCCAACGCCAAGGACGCGCTCCCGAAGGCGGCCTGAAATGCCGCGCGCCAACCCCAGTTCCGTCATCCTGAGGTGCGCGCCGAAGGCGCGCTTCGAAGGATGCAGGCAGTCCGGGCCGTCACCCTTCGAGGCTCGGCCTTCGGCCGAGCACCTCAGGGTGACGGAGAGAGAATAGGATCGCCGATGCCCCCCAAAGTCCTCATTTCCGATGCGCTCTCCGATGCCGCAGTGCAGATCTTCAGGGATCGCGGGATCGACGTCGATTTCCAGCCCAAACTCGGGGCCGACAAGGACAAGCTGGCCGCCGTGGTCGGGGTCTTCGATGGCCTCGCCATCCGGTCCGCCACCAAGGTGACGCCGAAAATCCTCGAACAGGCGAAGAAGCTCAAGGTGATCGGCCGCGCCGGCATCGGCGTCGACAATGTCGACATTCCGGCGGCCACCGCCAAGGGCGTGATCGTGATGAACACGCCGTTCGGCAATTCGATCACCACCGCCGAGCATGCCGTTACCTTGATGCTCGCGCTGGCGCGCCAGATCCCGCAGGCGGATGCATCCACCCAGGCCGGCAAGTGGGAGAAGAACCGCTTCATGGGGGTGGAGATCACCTCCAAGACGCTGGGCGTGATCGGTTGCGGCAACATCGGCTCGATCGTCGTCGACCGGGCGCATGGATTGCGCATGAAGGTGATCGCCTACGATCCGTTCCTGTCAGCCGAGCGCGCGCTTGCCCTCGGCGTCGAGAAGGTCGAACTCGACGAGTTGTTCCGCCGCGCCGACTTCATCACGCTGCACACGCCGCTTACCGAAAAAACCAGGAACATCATCGACGCCAAGGCGCTCGCGACGATGAAGAAGGGCGTGCGTATCATCAATTGCGCGCGCGGCGGGCTGGTCGACGAGATAGCGCTGCGCGCCGCACTCGATTCCGGGCAGGTCGCGGGCGCCGCCTTCGACGTGTTCACCGAGGAGCCGGCGAACAAGAACCCGCTGTTCGGCCATCCCAACGTGGTGTGCACGCCGCATCTCGGCGCCGCCACCACCGAGGCGCAGGAGAACGTCGCACTGCAGGTGGCCGAGCAGATGTCGGACTACCTCCTGAGCGGCGCGATCTCCAACGCGGTGAACTTCCCCTCGATCACGGCCGAGGAGGCGCCGCGGCTGCGGCCGTTCATCGCGCTCGCCGAGAAGCTCGGCTCGTTCGCCGGCCAGTTGACCGAGACCGGCGTCGCGAAGGTGCAACTCTCCTACGAAGGCGTGGTCGCCGGCATGAACACCAAGGCGCTGACCTCGGCCGCCGTCGCGGGCCTCTTGCGCCCCATGCTGCAGGACGTGAACGTGGTGTCCGCCCCGATCGTGGCCAAGGACCGCGGCATCGTCATTGAGGAGATGACGCGGGAGGCGGCGGGCGATTACGAAAGTCTGATGACCGTGACGGTGGAAACGGGGCGCCAGGCGCGTTCGGTCTCGGGCACGGTATTCGCCGACGGCCGCCCGCGCATGGTCAACATCAAGGGCATCCGCATGGACGCCGAGTTCGGGCCCTCGATGATCTACATCACCAATCTCGACAAACCGGGCTTCATCGGCAAGTTCTCCTCCACGCTCGGCAATGCCGGCATCAACATCGCGACCT
This sequence comes from uncultured Alphaproteobacteria bacterium, assembly GCA_963755305.1. GTDB lineage: Bacteria > Pseudomonadota > Alphaproteobacteria > Rhizobiales > Xanthobacteraceae > VAZQ01. Next base: position 699,799 of record CAVWJL010000006.1, read on the forward strand.
TTCATGTCGGCCGCGAGGCGCCCGGCGGCAACGCCATCGCGCTGATCGAGATCGACGGCGAGTTGCCGGCGAAGGTGCTGGACGAGCTGCGCGCGCTGCCGCAGGTGCAGCAGGCCCGGCCGCTGCGGTTTTGAGCCGGCGTCCGTTACGCCGCACTCTGCGCAAGACTTGCCTTCAAGCGCGGCGTTGCGAAGTCGATGAAGGCGCGCAGTTTCAGCGGCAGCAGTCCCCGGCCCGCATGCACGAGACTGACCGGCCGGGGCGCAGGCTCGAACCGCTCGAGTGCGAGCGCGAGCGTACCGGCTCGTAATGCGCTTGCGGCCTGATAGGAGAGGACGCGCGTCACGCCGAGCCCCGCGATGGCGGCGTCGATCGCCGCTTCGGCCGTGTTGACGACGAGCCGCGAACGGATCGCGACCGATTTGGTGGATTTGCCCACGGCGAATTTCCAGCCGTCCGGTGACACCAAGCCCTCGAACGTGACGCAGTCATGGGCCCCGAGCTCGTCGGGATTTCTCGGCGTGCCTCGCCTGGCGAAATAGGCCGGGCTCGCGCAAACCACGCGGCGGATCGAGCCGACGCGGGTCGCCACCAGGCTGCTGTCGGGCAGTTCGCCGATGCGCACGGCGAGATCGACGGCGTCCTCCTGCAGGTTGACCAAGCGGTCGGCAAGCGCAATCCGGATGTCGACGTCCGGGTAAGCTGCGAGGAACGCGATCGCGATGGGCAGGACGTGCAGGCGGCCGAACACGATCGGCGCGGTAACCGTCAGGTCGCCTCTGGGAGCGAGGTATTCGCCGGCGGCGGCGCGCTCGGCCTCGCCGATGTCTTCGAGGATGCGCTTGCAGGCCGCAACATAGGAACGGCCGGCCTCGGTGAGGGTGAGGCGGCGGCTGGTGCGATTGACCAGCCGGGTGCGCAGATGCGCCTCGAGCTCCGATACCTTCCGGCTGACGGTCGCAAGCGGCATCCCGAGCTTGCGCGACGCCGCGGACAGGCTGCCGGCTTCGACCGCCGCCAGCAGGGTCGACATGGATTCGAGACGGTCCAAATCACTGTTCCGAAATATGGAAGGATAGATCCAGAAATTATCGGATACTCACGATGGATGGAAGCCTCTAGGTAGAGATCATCGGCCGTGCGCTTGGGCGTTGAGGAGGCAACAATGGACACCACCACCCGGGCCTATTCCAGCGACGTCGGATTCACGCCGACCGTCAAGGCGCTGCAGGCGCGCAAGGGCTCGCGCGTTTCTTACGGGAGGCTGGAGGAGAAGGGGGGCTGGCAGACGTACATCACGCCCGATCTCGCGGATTTTATCGCGGCGCAGACCAGCGTTTTTCTGGCGACCGTGAACGCCGACGGCCAGCCCTACATCCAGCATCGCGGCGGGCCGGCCGGTTTCCTGCGCGTGCTCGACGACAAGACCATCGCGTTCGCCGATTTTGCCGGCAACCGCCAGTACATCACGCAGGGCAATCTCGCCGACAACCCGAAGGCTCATCTGTTCCTGATCGACTATGCGCATCGCAAGCGCGTCAAGATCTGGGGCGAGGCGCGCGTAGTCGAAGGCGACGGTGCGCTGACGGCAAGGCTGATGCCGGCTGACTACAAGGCGCGCCCCGAGCAGGTCATCCTGTTCACCGTGTCGGCCTGGGACGCGAACTGCCCGCAGCACATCCCGCAACGCTTCGAGGCGGCCGACGTCGCTGCAGCGCTCACCGAGCGCGACCGCCGCATCGCGGCGCTGGAGGCAGAGGTCGACGAATTGCGCTCGATAGCGGCGGGATAGACGACGTGGGTGTATTTCAGGATTCGGGCGGCATCGGACTGCGTTCGTCGCTATATTGGGCGGATGACCACACCGCGCACTCCCGATACGGACATGGGGCCGCTACACGCAGCCGGCGAGCATTACCACCTGTTCGACACCGCCATCGGCGTGTGCGGCGTGGCGTGGAATGGATGCGGACTGACCCGGCTACGACTCCCGGAAAAGGACCGCCGCGCCACCGAGCAGCGGTTTCGCGTGCGCTCGGCGACTGCGGGTGATCCTCCCGCGGCCGTTGCGCAGACCATCGAGCTGGTCCGGCACTACCTCAATGGCGAGCGCATCAATTTTTCGCAAGTTGCCGTCGATCTCGCGCAGGTCGATGCCCTCAACCGTCCGATCTACCATGCGCTCCGCGCGGTCGGCTGGGGCGAGACGACGACCTATGGCGAGCTTGCACGCCGTGCAGGTTCGCCCGCCTCCGCGCAGACGGTCGGACAGGCGATGGCGCGCAATCCCGTGCCTGTCATTATTCCGTGCCACCGCGTGCTGGCGAGCGGCAAGCGCATTGGTGGCTTCTCCGCCTATGGCGGCGTGTTCACCAAGGAACTGCTGCTGGCGCTGGAAGGGACTCGATCGCCCCTGCTGCCGGGCATTGCGCCGGTACAGCGGCGCCCGGCTTGATCCGGCCGACGTGGTTCCGTGCCGTAGTCCTGCCGCGAGATCGCCCTTGAGAGAGCGGAATCATCCGCTGTGGTGAATGCGGCGCGACGGCAATGGGTGAATAACGCCCGCAAAATCAGGCATTTGGTCCCGCGGACGCGATTTCGTCGCGGACTGGCCGGCTTGCCTGGTCGCGGCGCATCCTTTATCCGTGGCCGGCCGATCCTTGGGTAAGCCTTTGTAGCTTTTGGATTATCCCGGCGTCGGCCACGCGGAAGAGGGGCGCCTCAATGGCCAATGTGGTCGTGGTCGGCTCCCAGTGGGGCGACGAGGGCAAGGGCAAGATCGTCGACTGGCTGTCCGAGCAGGCCGACATCGTGGTCCGCTTCCAGGGCGGACATAATGCCGGCCATACGCTGGTCATCGACGGCGTCACCTACAAGCTGTCGCTGCTGCCGTCGGGCGTGGTGCGGCCGGGCAAGCTGTCGGTCATCGGCAACGGCGTGGTGCTCGACCCGCACGCCCTGATCGAGGAGATCGACCGGCTCGACGGGCAGGGGGTCAACGTCACGCCGGAAAGCCTGCGCATCGCCGAGAACGCGACGCTGATCCTGCCGCTGCACCAGGAACTCGACGCCATCCGCGAATCCGCGAGCGCGCTGACCCGCATCGGCACGACGCGGCGCGGCATCGGTCCGGCCTACGAGGACAAGGTCGGCCGGCGCGCCATCCGCCTGATGGACCTCGCCGACCTGCCGGCGCTCAACGGCAAGATCGAGCGGCTGCTCGCCCACCACAATGCGCTGCGGCGCGGGCTCGGCCTCGAGGAGATCGCCGCCGCGCGCCATCTACGACGAGCTCGACAGCGTCGCGCCGCGGTGCTGCCCTACATGGATTCGGTGTGGTCGCTGCTCGACCAGAAGCGGCGCGAGGGCAAGCGCATCCTGTTCGAGGGCGCGCAGGGCGCGCTGCTCGACATCGACCACGGCACCTATCCGTTCGTGACCTCGTCCAACACGGTGGCGGCCCAGGCGGCGACCGGTTCGGGGCTCGGGCCGTGCGCGATCGGCTACGTGCTCGGCATCTGCAAGGCCTACACGACCCGGGTCGGCGAGGGGCCGTTCCCGACCGAGCAGAAGAACGAGATCGGCCGCCTGATCGGCGAGCGCGGGCGCGAATTCGGCACCGTCACCGGCCGGCCGCGGCGCTGCGGCTGGTTCGACGCCGTGCTGGTGCGCCAGACCGTGCGCACCAGCGGGATCAATGGCTTGGCGCTGACCAAGCTCGATATTCTGGACGGGTTCAAGGAGATCAAGGTTTGCGTCGGCTATCGCCTGGACGGGCGCGAGATCGACTATCTGCCGGCCAGCGAGCATGCCCAGGCCGCGGGTCGAGCCGGTCTACGAGACGGTCGAGGGCTGGCAGGAGCCGACCGCCCGGGCCCGGTCCTGGGCGGATCTGCCGGCGCAGGCGATCAAGTATGTGCGCCGGATCGAGGAACTGGTCGGCTGCCCGGTGGCCTTGCTGTCGACCAGCCCGGAGCGCGAGGACACGATTCTGATGCAGAACCCGTTCGAGAATTGAAATTGGCGGAATTCGCGAGTGCGAACAGAGTAAGCTCAGAACCGATGGCCGATTACTACCCGCTGATATCGCCGCGCCGTCGCCGGTCTCGAAAAGAACAACGGCGAGACCCGCCGTGCGCTCTACGAGCGCGCGCGCGCGGCGCTGGTCGCGCAGTTGCGCGGCGTCAACTCCGCCGCTGCCGCGAGACCGACATCACGCGCGAGCGGCTCGCGCTCGAGGAATCGATCCGCAAGGTCGAGGCCGAAGCCGCGCGCCAGTTCGATCCCAGCCGCGCCGCAGCCGGCGCCCAAGGCGCGCCCGCCCGAGCCCGGACGCTGGGAGGAGGAACCTGCGCCGCCGCGCGAGCCGGCCGCGCGTTCGCCGGCACCGCCGTCACGGCCGGCGCCATCGCGCGCCCGTCCGAGCGAGCCCAGCCGGTCGGCGAGGAGCGAGCCGCGCGCGGCGGTGCCACGGCCGCCAGTGCCGCCGGCGCCGCGGCGGCCGGGCCCGCCGCCGGCACCGCCCATGCTGGGCGAGGCCCGCTACTCCGACACCGTGTTCGACCGGCCGCTGCCGGCGGGCGCGCCCGAAGCGCCGGCCGCGCCGCAGCGCCATCCGTTGCGCCGGCCGGCTGCCCGACCGCCGCCCGGCCGACGGCGGCATGAACGATTTCCGCAACGTCGTGTCCGAAGCGGATGAGCTCGGCGGCGCCTCGGCGCGCGCGGCGAAATCCGCCCGCGACGCCTATGCGGCGGTGCCGCCCGAGCGTGCACGACTACGACCGCCGCGAGCCGCGGCTGCGCGATCTGGACGAGCCCGATCGCGAACCCGCGCCGCCGCCCGATGACTTCCCGCAGCCGATGCTCGAGCCGTCGATTTCGACGGACGATACGTCGCGGCCGATTCCGCCGCGCGTCCGGCATGCCCCGCCGCCGCCGCTCGAACACGAGGAGGAGCTCGAAGGCGAGCGACGAGCGCCCGCGCCGCTCGTACCGCGAACTGGTCATGGGCCTGCGTCGCGGTGCTCGTCATCATCGCGATCGGCGGCCTGCTGCTGTGGCAGTGGCCGAACGATGGTCGCGCTCTACCGCGCGTTCCGCACGCCCGCGACCGAGGTCGCGCAAGTGCCAGCCGCCGGCGTCGCCGCAGCAGCAAGGATCACCGATCGCGGATCGAGCCCGGCGGCGCCGGCGCAGGGCCGCCGCCCGCCGTCGGCGCCGGCGCCGCGGTGGCGCAGAAGGTCGTGCTCTACGAGGAGGATCCGGCCGATCCGAACGGCAAGCGCTTCGTCGGCTCGGCGATCTGGCGCACCGAGACCGTCTCGCCCGGGCCCGAACCAGCCGCCCGAGCTTGCGATCCGCGCCGACGTCGAAGTGCCCGAGCGCAAGCTGACCATGACCTGGTCGCTGCGCCGGAACACCGACAAGACGCTGCCGGCGAGCCACACGGTCGAGATCATCTTCAAGCTGCCGGCGGACTTCCCGCTCGGGCGGCATCTCCAACGTGCCCGGCATCCTGATGAAGGCAGTCCGAACAGACCCGCGGCATGCCGCTCGCCGGGCTGGCCGTCAAGGTCACCGACCGGCTTCTTCCTGATCGGGCTGTCCACCGCCGACGCCGACCGCGAGCGCAACATCGCGATGCTCAAGGAACGGCGCCTGGTTCGACATCCCGGTGGTCTACAACAACAACCGCCGCGCCATCCTGGCGATCGAAAAAGGCACGCCGGGCGAACGCGTCTTCGCCGACGCCTTCAAGGCGTGGAAGCAGTAAAGCCGCTGCGGCGGCCTCCCCGCGCATGACGCAAGCCTATGCCAGACCGCCGGCCGCGGGGCGCGCGATCCGGCGCAGCGTCCTAGCGGCCGTCGTGCTTGCAGCGCTGGCGGCGCCGGCTGCCTGGGCGCAGGCGCAAGCGGCCGAGCCGATCGCGGCGCTGATCGAAGAATTCGGCCCGATCTTCGACCGGCACGACGGCACCGTCCGCTGGACGAGCGAGATGCAGTCGCCCGGCGCGGGGGAGCCGCCCGAGCCGGCGGTGCGCGCCGACGTGGCGTTTCCCGAGCGCGGGCTGACGCTGAGCTGGGTGCTGCGCCGCAACGCCGACCGCGCGCTGCCGGCGAGCCACACCATCGAGATCATGTTCAAGCTGCCGGCCGATTTCGCGTATGGCGGCATCGCACAGGTGCCGGCCATGGCGGCAAAGTCGGCCGAGAACGCGCGCGGGGTGCCGCTCGCCGCCCTCGCCGTCAAGGTGACGGACCTTTTCTTCATGATGGGCCTGTCCGAGCTTCCCTCGGAGCGAGAGCGCAACATCCAGCTGCTCAAGCAGTGGCCCTGGTTCGATCTCCTGCTGACCTACCGCGACGGCCGCCATGCGCGGATCGCCATGCAGAAGGGCGAGAGCGGCGAGCGCGCGCTCGCGGACGCGTTCAAGGCGTGGGGGCAGTAGGCGCCGGGCGCGAGCCCGCCGATGCGGCTTCCGATAATCCCCCGAGCGTGATAAGTTTGCGTAATGACCGACCTGATGGAAAAGGCGCTTGCCGCCGTCCGCCGCTGGCCGGCCGCGCGACAGGATGAGGCGGCCGATCTGTTGCTTGCGCTGGACAGTCTTGGCGAAGGCGGCTTCGTCGCGAGCGCAGATGAGCTTGCGGCAATAGACGAGGCGTTGGCTCAAGCGCAGCGCGGTGAGTTTGCGAGCGACGCGGAGGTCGACGCGGCGTTTGCACGCTTCCGTCGATGAAGCTGCGTTACAGTCCGCGCGCGGCCGGCGATCTTGTTGCTATCGGAGGTTATCTGCGGGATCGCAGTCCCTCCGGTCCGTCGAGGCCAAGATCAGGAACACCGTCGAAATCCTGCTTGCGTTTCCAGAATGTGGCCGCGCTCTCGAGCAGAGACCAAATGTTCGTGTCCTGCCGGTGGTGCGGTACCCGTACCTAATATTCTACACGATGGCCGCGGATGAGCTTGTGATCCTGCACATACGCCACGGGGCTCGCGCGCCGACTGCGCCGGAGGAATTCTAGGCTGTGGTTCGGCACGAGCCGCGCCGGCGGACAAGAAATAGCGGCACTCGCGCGCAATGGACGTCGCAGACTGACCGTAGGCGCGCCTGAGCGCGGGATAGAGCAACAATTTGCCGGCCGAAGGAAATTTGCTCCGGGCCGCTTACAGCGCGGCGCGGGAATCGGATAAGGCTGGGGCCCCGCGCCGGAGGCCGCCATGCCCAGGATCGAAAAGCTCATCGAGACCATCATCTTCCAGAGCCGCTGGGTATTGGCGCCGTTCTACCTCGGGCTGGCGCTGAGCCTCCTGCTGCTGCTCGCGCATTTCGGCAAGGAGCTGTTCGGGTTCGTGCTCAAGATCCCGCGCGCGCACGAGCAGGACGTGATCCTCGGCGTTCTCAGCCTCATCGACGTCACCTTCACGGCCAATCTGGTGGTCATCGTCATTTTCTCGGGCTACGAGAATTTCGTCTCGAAGATCGACACCAGCGACCGGACCGGCCCGAATGGATGACCAAGGTCGATTTCGGCGGACTCAAACAGAAGCTGATGACCTCGATTGTGGCGATCTCCGAGACGAAATTCGCGTCTCGCCCGGGCTCCGGTGAGGCTTTGTTAACCATATCCGGCGTTAATCCATTAACCCTTCGTTTCGAGTCCGGATACGCCGCATGCGGCCAGGCCGCTTCCTCGCTTTGTTGCTGATCGCCGTCGCGGCTGCCGGCTGCGCGCACGCGCCCGGAACGCAGGTCGCGCAGGAGGAGGCGGCTCCCCCCGACATCGACCACATCGTCTACGGCCGGGGCGGCCCGCGCGCCGCGCCCGGCACGATGGTCGCGGCGCCCGTGGCCATCCCGGTCGCGGCGCGGGTTCCCGCCGGCGCACCCGCCCCGTTCGTGGCCGCGCCCGGCACCGTGATGCCGGTCATGCTCCCCGGCGGCGAGCCCTACACGCTCGAACTCGGGCGACCGGCTGCGGGTCGTGGTGTTCGGGCAGGAAGGCCTGACCAATACCTACATCGTCGATGCCGGCGGCAGGATCACCATGCCGCTGATCGGCGCGGTCACGGCGCGCGGCACCACCACCGCGCAGCTAGCGCGCATCGTCTCGGATCGCCTGCGCAACGGCTACATCCGCGAGCCGCATGTGGCGATCGAGGTGGAGACCTACCGGCCGTTCTTCATCCTCGGCGAGGTCACCTATCCGGGCCAGTATCCCTTTGTACCCAACATGACGATCGAGACCGCGGTGGCGATCGCGGGCGGGTTCTCGCCGCGCGCCTACCGCTACGACGTCGACGTGAGCCGCTCCGGCGGCGGCGTCACCGCGCGCCAGCGGGTGCCGCTGATCGCTCCGGTGCGTCCGGGCGACACCATCACCGTGCAGGAACGCTGGTTCTGATCCGCGTCATACCCGGTGTCATGCCCGCGCAAGCAAGGCATCCAGTCAACACCGCCGCCGGATGATCGGATTGGGCAAGCCGACACAGGTCGGCGCTTACCGGATTCCGGCACTCGCTCGCCAAGCCGGAATGACGCCGCAACGGCTGCTGCGCAAAGCGGGCTAAACGGCCACGGTCACACGCGCGCCTGCACGCGCGGGCGCAGGACGTCGCCCTCGAAATAGCGGCTGCGATAGGTGTGCTCGTCGACATCGGAGGCGAGCGCCCAGCGGGCGAGCTCCTCGTGCCGGGCGAACCAGACGTCGGGCGACTTGATCATCACCTGCAGCAGTTCCTGGATGACGGCCGTCATCAGCGGGCGTCCGCCGAACTGGCAGTGCAGCACCAGCACCTGCAGGCTCATCGTTTCGTGGTCGAGCAGATAGTCGAACGTGCCGACATGCGCGTCGAGGAAGTCGCGCGGGTTCGCACGCATGACGCGGTTGTCGGAGAAATCGGTGGTCGGCACGCCCGCGATGATGCCGTGCTCGGTGCGGATCTTGATCGGCAGGTCCGCGTAGGTGACGTCGGTGGTGTAGGTCAGCCCGGCCTTGGCAAGGAAGCCTGCGGTTTCCGGCGTGAACGCCACGACCGGGCTCGCCCAGCCGGTCACCTTCTTGCCGCCGCAGGCTTCCAGCATGTCGATGCTCTTGCGGATAGTGGCCTGCTGCTCGTCGAGCGGCATGTAGGCGAGCAGCCGGTCCTGCGCATAGCTGTGGGCGCCGAGATCGTGGCCAGACTTGACGATCTGCCTGACGGCGTCCGGGTATTCCTCAGTGCAGCGTGCGCTGGTGAAGAACGTGGCGGGGATTTTCATGCGGTCGAGCATGTTAATGATGCGCCACACGCCGACCCGGCCGCCATAGGTCGACCAGGCCTTGCTGGCATGGTCCACCGTTCCGGCCTTGAGGTGCGTGGTCTGCACCGAATAGTTCGGCGCATGGCCCTCGCTCCAGGTCTCGAACATCACCGTCACCGATACCGCGACCTTCTTGCCGTTCGGCCAAGTCTTCGCCATGTCCCGCTCCGTTGTCCTGTGCGCGCGTTCGCCCGCGCCCGTGTTCGATCTCAACCTTGATGCAGCGTCTTGGTTCGAGCGCAGTCTTCGTCCGGAGGCCGGCTCCACTTCGCGGGGTTCATGCGCTAGTCGGTCTGCGGGATGCCCATCGCCGGGATGAGCCGCTGCCACTTGGCGCTTTCCTGCCCGATGAACGCCTTGAATTCGGCCTGCGGCTTGAACGCGATGGCGCAACCGATCTTGCCGAGCTTGTCCTGAAAGCCCGGTTCGCGCGCGATCGCCTCGATCTCGCGGTTGAGGCGCGCTACGACTGCGTCGGGCGTGCCCCGCGGCGCGGTCACGCCGAACCAGGTATCCATGCGCACCTCGGGCAATCCATACTCGGCCGTGGTGGGCACGTCCGGGAACAGCGGATGCCGCGCGGCTCCGGTCTGCGCCAGGATGCGCAGCTTGCCGCCCTCGGCGACGCGCGCGCTGGCGAGCCCCATGGACACCAAGTCGATCTGACCGGAAATGGCATCGGTCGCCGCCTGCGCGCCGCTGCGATAAGGGACGTGCACGATGTCGGTGCCGGTCGCGAGCTTGAGCATCTCGACCGCGATGTGCAGCGCGCCGCCGACGCCGCCGCTGCCGGCCTTGAGCTTGCCGGGATTGGCCTTGGCCCAGGCGATAAGCTCCGGCGGCGTCTTTGCCGGCACGCCCGGATTGACCGCGAACACGGTCCACGAGGTCGTCACCAGCGCGACCGGGGTGAAGTCCTTGATCGGGTCGTAACGATAGCTCTTCTTCAGGAACGGCATCATCACCGATTCCGACGTCGCGATCATCAGCGTGTAGCCGTCCGCGGGCGAGCGGTTGAGCGCGTCGGTGCCGACCTGCGTCATGCCGCCTGGACGATTGTCGATCACGACGGGCTGGCCGAGCCGCGCGCTCATCTCGTCGGCGAGGATGCGGCCCATCACGTCCACCAGCCCGCCCGCCGGCGTGGTGATGATCAGCCGGATCGGCCGCGAGGGATAATCCTGCGCGGGCGCCGCGGCCGGCGCCAACGCGAGCAGCGCAACGGCGGCGAGCAGGAGGCGCTGCATGGTGGCCTCGGTCGGTCTGCGTGGTTTCCCCGCCGGTCGTCCCCGCGCAAGCGGGGACCCATAACCACTGGCCTCTGGAATATGGGTCCCCGCTTACGCGGGGACGACGCCGCGGGAAGGCCTGTCGCTTTGTTACTTCTTCATGTGCTTCTTGAGGAAGTCCATGGCGCGCTGCCAGGCGAGCTTGGCGCTCTCCTGGTGGAAGCTGCCGCGCTCGTCGCAGTGGAAGCCGTGGCCGGCGATCGGGTAGACGAAGATTTCGCTGTCGCCGCCGCGCTTCTGCTTGATCAGGTCGACGTCGCTCATCGGGATGGCCTGGTCGGTCTCGCCGAAATGCATCTGCACCGGGACCCTCGGCTTCTCGTCGGCGTTCTTGGCGATCTGGCCGCCGTAGTAGCACACCGCGGCGGAGAGCCCGTTGAGCTTGCACGCCGCCAGGAAGGCGATCGTCCCGCCCATGCAGAAGCCGATGATGCCGACCGGGCCGACGCTCTTGATCTCGTCGATCGCGGCCTGGGTGTCGCGCATCATCGCGCCCCAGTCGGGATTGGCGACGAACTTGCGCGCATTGGCGATCTCGTCGGGCGTGTAGCCGGACTCGAAGCCCTTGGTCTGGCGGTCGAACAGCGCCGGCGCCACCGCGACGTAGCCTTCGCTGGCGAGCTTGTCGCAGACCGCGCGGATGTGGTGATTGACGCCGAAGATTTCCTGGATGACCACCATGCCGCCCTTGGCGGGGCCGACCGGATCGGCGCGATAGGCGCCCAGTTGAAACTTGTCGTTTGCCGTGAGGGTGAACTGCTTACCCAAGAGGACCTCCTTTGAACACATGTCAGACCGGGCCCGTTGTCAGGTGCCGGGCCTCGGGGGCGCCAATTTCTCGCGTTAGGCGCGGCAAAGCAACCCGCCCGCGCGCTCAATCGGGCGGCGGGGCCATGGCTTGCGGTTGCAAAGTCATCGCTTTCTCATCTGCCTCAAGAGGACAAATCCGGTGGGTGAAAACCGGATGGCCGAGCGGGCTGCGTGCCGACCAGGGGATCGAATGAACCCGTCGCCGGCTTCCGGCTAGGGGCAAAGCGTCAGCCGCTATTCGATCGCTTCCCGGCAGACAACAAAGTGTAAGGGATCACATCCTAAACAGAGTGAATTCGTGGTGTGGTCGCAGATCCCCACAGGAATCCTGCAGCCAACATTCATTAGCCCGGCTCGTGCCCTTGTAGCCGTGAATGACGGTTTTCGATCCTTTTCTCGCTCCAAGAGCCAGGCAAGCGGCTTCGGACATCTTTCCAAAAAGGCATCCGTACGACGCACAAAGTGGCGCTTCCCCGCGCCAGCTGTCGGGATACTCTGCTCCACCGAAGCACGCAAAATGTCCGACTTTCGAGTATGCCGTTGCTGACACAGGGGGAGACTGCCAGACATAGTAGGAAATCGCGCCCGTCGTGCCTAATGACATAATAAATAGCCCAGAAATAACGGCCACCTTCCAGGTCGCTCGCATCGGTACAAAGCGTCGAAGCTCTTGCTCCAGCCCCAACATGTCGCGTGGAAAACTTTCGTGTCGAACGGAAAACGCCTGCCGAGACGCAAGCGGTTTCAAATAGTCAGGTAAATCGTTTGCGTCCGGCATGGTCGCTCCATCGACCAGGACCGGAAAGATCGGGAGCTTGCGCTCGAGAGCGGACGCTACTTCCAAGTAGACGTAGTCATGGCTTGTTTCGCCGTCGGTAGACCCAGAAGATGATCTCATCAGTTCTAGCCAACGCGGGCCGATGACAACGACCATGGTGTTACATTTTTCCAAGTCGTTCTTCAGCACCGACTGAAAATTCTCGCCGGGTCTTATTGAATCAACGTCAATAAACACCTTTCCTTTCCCGAAGGCCTTTTCAAGCCATTGGCAAATGCTACGCGCGTCTGACTTCGAATCCGAGCGGCGGTAGCTAATGAATATGCCGCTAGTCATCAGGTCAACTCACCGCAACCACAGCAAAATAGGACGCCGATTGGTCGCTTCGGGGGCCAATACCAGTCATGATAGCCCGAACGCTTGCGCCAGCAGTTCGTAGGAATGCCGGCGCGCCGCATGGTCGTAGATCATGGTGGTGACCATCACCTCGTCGGCCCTGGTGGCCTCGATCAGCGGGGTGAGGCGGGCGAGCACGGTTGCCTTGCTGCCGACGATCACGCGCGCGCGATTGTGGACGATCAGCCCGCGCTCGGCCGGCGAATAGTCATAAGCCTGCGCGACGTCCGGGCTTTCGAGCGGCAGATATTCGCCGCGTCTTCTTCGCACGAAGTTGAGATCGATGGTGGAAGCAAGCCGCTCGGCCTCGGCGTCGCTGTCGGCGCAGACCGCGGCAAGGCCGAGGATCGCATAAGGCGTCGCGCGGGCCGCCGACGGCTTGAACTGCTCGCGGTAGGCCAGCATCGGACCGCGCGGATCGAGGTCGGAGAAATGGTGCGCGAAGGAGTAGCCGGCCCCCACCATGGCGGCGAGCTGCGCGCTGTAGTTACTCGATCCGAGTAACCAAATTGGCGGCAGCGCGACGTCCTGCGGCATGGCGCGCACCTTGCGGTAGGGATGGCCTTCCGGGAAGGCGTTGCTCTCGAACAGGACGAGCTCCTGGAACCGCTCCAGGAAATCGTCGTCGCCGGCGTCCTGGCGGCGGCGCAGCGCGTAGGAGGTGACCGGGTCGGTGCCCGGCGCGCGCCCCAAGCCCAGGTCGATGCGGCCGGGGAACAGCGCTTCGAGCACCTTGAAGCGTTCGGCCACCATGAGCGGAGCGTGGTTGGGCAGCATCACGCCGCCCGAGCCGATGCGCATGTGCTCGGTGACGGCGGCGATCTGCCCGATCATGATGTCGGGTGCGGAGCTCGCGATCGAGGGCAGATTGTGGTGCTCGGCCACCCAGTAGCGCGTGAAGCCGAGGCGATCGGCGAGCCTGGCGAGATCGAGCGAGTTGCGCAGCGCGACCGCGCCGGAGGAGCCGGCGCCGACGGGCGAAAGGTCGAGGACGGAGAGGGGAACCACGTTTTGCGCGCGTGCTGCCGTCACCACGCTGGGCGGCGCACGCGCCAATCCTTCTTCCAGCCGGTCAGATGGCCCCTGCGGAACTGCAGCGCGAGCGCCGAGTCGGTCGGGTAGAAGCCCGGGATACCGGGCGAGCCGTACACCACGTAGATTTCAGAGCCGCGCCGGCCGGAATGGTAGATCAGCGGTATGCCGAGCGCGATCTCGGCCTCCTTCGGCGTCATGCCGAAGGCGAGCGGCGAGACGTTGGACTCGTAGCCGCAATAGGCCGCAAAGCAGATCCACAGCGACGCAACGACACGTTTCATGCCGGACATTTTCGGCCCATCCGGGTGCGCGGGCAAGCCCCGTCATGGCAGCAACGCCAGGGCGGATCGAACGTGTGTCTTGTCAGCCGCAGCCGCGGGCGCGTGAAATGAAGCCGCACCGCTCACTCGGCAGCCATCATCTGCGGCAAATCCGGCCGGCCAACGTCCGGGCGCGCGGGCTTGGTTCCCCGGCAGACATACCAGGAGCGGAACCCGAGTTCGCGCATCTCGAATTGATCGGTGAGCGCCGCCAGGTCCTTCCACGGCTCGATCAGCGGATTGCCGAGCATGGTGCGCTTCATCAGCCAGAGGCTGAATGGCCGGATGAGCTTGCCGCTCAGTCCCGGCGGCACCTTGCCGTCGATGATGACCAATCGCCCGCCGGGACGAAGCTGTTCCCAGCAGTGGTGCAGGACCGTCAGATGATGCGGCATGGTGTTGTAGGACAGGCCGAACAGCACGCCGTCGAGCGGCTCGGGCGCGACGTAGTCGGCGGCATCGCAATGGGTGAGCTTGACGTTCGTCCATTGCCGGCGGTCGCACAGTTCCTGCGCTTTGCCGAGCATGCCGCTGGACAGGTCCACGCCATAGACCCGGCCATCGGGCCCGACTGCGTCGCGCAGGTAGGGAAAATTCCGGCCGGTGCCGCAGCCCACTTCGAGCACGCGATCGCCGGGCTTGAGTCCCAGATGAACGGGTGCGCTTTTGCGCAGTTCGGTTGGAACGAAGAACAGCCAGTCGATGACGCCGATCAGTCCGGCAATGCGATCGTAGCGCTTCGCGATGAACGCTTGCTCGCAATCCTCCCAGGTGTAGGTCACGCGTCGGCCCCCCGCCGGTTATTGTCGTTGCCGGCTTCCGTTCGCACGGCGCCGGCTTTTGATTTGCCGCGCCGTACGGCGCGCATAAAGTTTTTATAAACGGTCGGTAAGCCACGGTAAACAAAGGCACCTAAATAATGCAGGCCTGTGGTTAAGTGGCATCAGGTCGCAGCGCGACCACTTGTGCAGTGCTTCAATCCGCGCGTGTGGCGTTCGGCCCTGCCGCCGGCCGCTCGCGGTCATCGCCCGCCGGTTTCCCGCCAGAGCAGGAACAGCCCGGACCCGACCACGACCGCCGAGCCGATCATGAGGCCGATCGTGGGCACGTCGCCCCAGATCAGAAATCCGAGCGCGCTCGCCCATACCAGCGACAGGTAGTAGAACGGCGAGACCGCGGACGCCGGCGCCAATTGCAGCGCGCGCGTCCACCAGTATTGCCCCGCGGCGTTGGCGACGCCGTTGAACACCATCAATGCGGCGTCGAACGGGGTGGGCGTGATCCATCCGAACGGCAGCAGCAGCGCAAAGAACACCGTCAGCAGCGACAATTGATAGAGCGTCAGCGTTTCGGTCGATTCGGTTGCGGTCATCTTGCGCACGCCCGCCGTGACCGAGCCGTAGAGAACGGCGTTGGCCAGCGCGAAGAACGCCCCGACCTGGAGCGTCTCGGCGCCCGGATTGGTGACGATGAGCACGCCGAGGAATCCGACCAGCAGCGCGGTCCAGCGCGCCGGTCCGACCCGCTCCTTGAGCACCAGCGCGGACGCCAGCGTCGCAAACAGCGGCGCGGAGAAATTGATCGCGATCGCGCCCGCCAGCGGCATCAGGCTGAAGGCCATCAGCAGGCAGGTCTGCGAGACGCCCTGCGACGCGCAACGCAGGACATGATGGCCGGGCCGCTGCGTGCGGAAGACCGCGCACCCGGTGCGCGGCAGGATGAAGAGCGCGCAGGTGATGAACGCGACCAGGGTCCGGGTGAACAGCACCTCGCCCACCGGGTAGGTCGCGACCTGCCATTTCGACACCGCGCTCGAGCCGGCGAACACGATGGTCGCGCTCACGATGTAGAGGATGCCGAGCGGAACGTGCTCGCGGCGCGCCCGCGCCTGGGCGCGCAGATCGGGGCCGGCTGCTTCGGTCACACGGCCTCTCTCTGGCTACCGGGGCGGCAAACTCGCGGACGTTATGACATGGGCGGCCGCGGCGGGGCATTCCGGCAACACATGCCGGGCCAGCCGATTTGGCGATTGCCAACGCGGTCTTGCCGCGGCGGGCGCATAGAGCCCGAAATCCCGTGAGTTCCGCCTTGGCCGGTGCTCCCGGGTCCGCAAGGCGGTCGCGGGCGGTCGCCGTAACGCGGAATTAACTGAAATTGACTCACTTGGTTTATCGGAACTGCAAAATCCCTCGGTTACGAGGGGCGTCCGTCACAAAGCGCGACCGCCAGCATGTCCGCAAAGCAGGTCGAAAAGCTGATCGATGGCCTGAGCATCCTGGTCGTGGATGAGAACCAGTACATGCGCAAGCTCACGCGCATGATGCTGATGAACATCGGGGCGAGGTCGGTCTACGAGGCCGCGGACGGCCTGGTCGCGCTCGAGGCCATTCGCTCCGCCAACCCCGACGTGGTGTTCCTCGACTGGGACACGCCGGTGCTGAGCGGCCCGCAGATCATGCACATCGTTCGCTCGCCCGGGGTCTTCGCCAGGCCGAACCTGCCGATCGTCATGCTAACCGCGCATGCCAATCGCACCCGCGTATACGAGGCGATGCGGCTCGGCGTGCACGAGTTCCTGATCAAGCCGACCTCGCCGCGGGCCTTGCGCGATCGTCTGCTGTCGATTCTGGTCAAGCCGCGGGCGATGATCCAGATCGGCAAGTATTATGTGCCGCAGCCGCGCCGGCCGACGGTGCAGAGCGACATGGGCCGCGCCGCGTAAGCGGCAAGCTCCGGACGGCTTCGCAGACGCGGTCACGCCTTAAGCAAATCGCCGGCCGCCTTGCCGGCAACGGCGGTGCGCCGGCACAAATCGCCGCGATTATTCCATTGCTCATTGCGGATATCCATGTCTCATGGCGCGTCGGCGCGGGCAAATGTGTGCCGCTGCAGCCGGTTCGTGTAGGGCTTGTGTTTGCTGGCGCGCCAGTCAGAACAAAACTGCGAACACGTATGTTATTGAAGTTGCGCTCTAATTCAATTCTACGGATCGGTTACGGAATCGGTTACGCCTAAAGCTCGGATCGCTTAGCTCATGCCTTGCGCCCCGTTGGTCGCAATGACGACCGTGAACCCAGCCCGCGACAGCCGGTTTTTCAGCATGTAAACGTTGTCGTCGTTATCCTCGACGTAGAGAATCTTCATACGACCCTCGGAGCCTGCAATTTGACGCACCTGCCTATCTCGCGACTGAGTTGACGCAACATTTCGTCGCGATCGCTCTTTTGAATAATACGCTCAACACCGCCATTGAGGCGGTCACGGTCCTCGTCGGTCAGGTCTTTTGCCGTGATAACCACGACCGGGATGTCCCGCCAGTCGGGTCGGCCCCGCAGTTGGTCGAGGAACTCGAACCCGTCCATCTTGGGCATCATCAAGTCGAGAATGATCACGTCGGGTCGTGCGGCGGTCAGCAATTCAACCGCAACCTGGCCATCCTCCGCCTCTGTTACCTTCCAGCCAATGGGTTCAAGCGCCTGGCGCACGCCGCGACGGACCACCTCGTCATCATCGACCAGAAGGACCCGGCCCGCCGCCGGCCCGCAGATGCTGGTCAGCGTCTCAACCAGCTTGGTGCGGTCCACGGGTTTTACCAGGTAGTCCGCTGCGCCCAGGGCGTAGCCGCGGTTCTTCTCGTCCGCGATCGACATCAGGACCACCGGAATGGCAGCCAGAGCTGGGTCGCCCTTGATGGCCGCAAGCACTGTCCAGCCGTCGAGATCGGGCATCATGATGTCAAGCGTCACCGCCGCGGGCCGCAGTTCCCGCACCAGCCGAAGCCCTTCCTGGCCACCACGCGCCGTGACTACCGCAAAGCCGGCCCGCTCCAGATGCCGCTCAACGAGGTCGCGTACGGTCGCATCGTCATCCACCACCAGGATCAATGGGTCTTCGGCTTCCTCGAAGACCGGACGAACGGGCTCCGACCGTTGCTTCCCAGGCGCCTCGGTTGGAAGCGCATCGTCGCTCTTAACAACCCGTGGCAGGCGGATCGTGAAGGTCGAGCCGCTGCCAGGCTTGCTCTCGACCGTGATGTCGCCACCCATCATTTGACAGAACCGCCGGCTGATCGCGAGGCCAAGGCCGGTGCCGCCGTACTTGCTCGCCGTCGCAGGAGGAGGCCTGGGAAAAATCCTGGAATAGCTTGCCCATCTGCTCCGGCGTCATGCCGATGCCGGTGTCGGTAACCGCAATCGTGATCCAGTCGCGCGCCATCGACCTGTTGCGGCCGCGCCGCGATGGTGACGGTTCCCTTTTCCGTGAACTTATTGGCGTTGCTCGCGAGGTTGAGCAGCGCCTGCCGGAACCGGGTCTGGTCGGCGTGCATCGTACCGAGGTCCGGCGGACAATCGACGACGATACGATTGCCGTTCTTCGTCGCCATCGGCTCGATCGTCTTGGCCACGTCCCCTATCAAGGGCGCAAGCGGGAACGATTCGAGGTGAAGCTCCATGCGCCCCGCCTCGATCTTGGAGAGGTCGAGGATGTCATTGATCAAGCGCGAGCAGATGCCGGCCCGCGCCTAGCACGCGATCGAGCGGCTCCAAGTCCTGCTTGAGGCTCTCGGCATCCTCCCGCAGCATCTCGCTGACGCCGATGATGGCGTTCAACGGTGTGCGCAACTCGTGGCTCATGTTGGCGAGGAACTGCGACTTGTACTGGCTCGCGACCTCAAGCTGCCGGCTCTTGTCCTGGATTTCGTCGAAAAGTCGCACGTTCTCAATCGCGATGCCAGCTTGGTCGGCGAAGGTCGTCGCAAGCTCAATCTGCCTGTCGGTGAATGGCTGCACTGTGCGGCGCAGCAGCAAGACTATGCCAATCGGACTCCCTTCCCGCAGCAGCGGAACACCGAGCATGGTGCGATACCCGACCCGTCTTTGCGCCTCCAGTAATGTGTACTCCGGGTCGGCCAGCACGTCAGGAACATGTACGGTCTTGCCCTCGATCAAGATTCGCCCGACGACGTTCCCACGCCCCGCTTTCAGCGGAATATTCTTGACGAATTCATCTTGTTCCGGCGCCAAGCCGTAAGTTGTTGCCCAATGATAGGCCTCCCCTTTCTGTCGGATAATGGCGGCCATGTCCGCCTCGCAAAGCCGGGCCGCCGAATCAGTCAAGGTGTCGAGCACTGTCTGCAGATCGAAGGTCGAGCGGCTGATGACCTTGAGAACGTCCGCGGTCGCGGTTTGCTGCTGGAGGGATTGGCTCAGTTCCTCGGTGCGTGCCTGTACCTCGTCGAACAGCCGCACATTCTCGATCGCGATCACTGCTTGGTCGGCAAAGGTAGTGAGTAGCTCAATCTGCTTGTCGGTAAATGGTCGCACGGTGTTGCGTGCGAGCCCGAATACTCCAATTGGAATCCCTTCCCGCAGCAGCGGTGCACCAATCATGCTGCGATAGCCACCGATCTTCTGTGCTTTGCTTAGCTTATATTCCGGGTCGGTTTGCGCATCGAGAATATGTACAGTTGCGCGCTTAAGAAGGGCCCGACCGGTAACGCCCTCGCGCCCGGGCTTAAATTCTGTGCGATCGAATTCGTCCTTGAGCTCGGTCGAAAAGCCGAAAGTTGCCTGGGTCTTAAAGAGCCCCCCTTCTTTCGGGCGAGCGATATGTCCAATGTCCGCCTCACAAAGTCGGGCGGCCAATTCCACCAGCGTGTCGAGCACCACCTGCAGGTCGAAGGTCGAACGGCTGATGACCTTGAGCACATCGGCGGTGGCCGTCTGCTGCTGCAGCAACTCTTGCAAGTCGTCGGTGCGCGCCTGCACCTCGTCGAACAGCCGCACGTTCTCGATCGCGATCACCGCCTGGTCGGCGAAGGTGGTGACCAGCTCGATTTGTTCGTCGGTGAACGGCTCAACCTTCGTCTTCCACAGCGTAATCGTACCCAGCGGGGAGCCCTCGCGCAGCATGGGCACGACAAGCGTGGTCCGGTATTGACCGAGCTTTTGCGCCTGCCTCAGCGATCCTTCCGGAGGGCTATATGCGGGATCGGCCAGCACGTCGGGGATGTGCACTGCGCGACGTTCAACGATGGCCCTGCCTGTCGCTGTTCCTCGGTTCGGCAGGATTGGGTTTTCCGCCCACAGTTCCTTGAAACCGGGGACGTTGTTGAAAGCGGCGACCGCGCGGGCGCTGGTCCCGTCGAAGCGGAAAATCAACCCGTGAGGCGCTCCGCACAGCCGTGCCGCCAACTCGATCAACGTGTCGAGCACGGCCTGCAAATCGAAGGTCGAACGACTGATGGTCCTCAAGTACGTCGGCGGTGGCGGTCTGCTGCTGCAGCAACTCTTGCAAGTCGTCGGTGCGCGCCTGCACCTCGTCGAACAGACGCACGTTCTCGATCGCGATCACCGCCTGGTCGGCGAAGGAGGTGACCAGCTCGATCTGCTTATCGGTGAACGGCTGGACACTTGAACGTCCTAGCAAAAGTACTCCGATCGGCTTTCCTTCGCGGAGAAGTGGCACCCCAAGCAGCGTGCGAAAGCCGCCCTTTTTCTGGGACTCAAGATAGGAGTATTCCGGGTCTGCCAGGACATCGGAAATCTGCACCGCCCTACCTTCGATCAGCGTTCGCCCTATAACGCTACCACGCCCTACCGGATGCGGGACCCCTCGTACAAAATCCAGATAGTCGGCTGGAAAGCCATAGCTCGTGGCGTAATGGAACACCGCGTCTTTCTCTCGCGCGATGGCCGCCATCTCCGCATCGCACAACCGCGCGGCCAATTCGGTCAGCGTTTCGAGTACGTTCTGCAGATCGAAGGTCGAGTGGCTAATCGTCTTGAGCACGTCTGTGGTGGCGGTCTGCTGAGCGAGCAATTCGCGCAGTTCGTTGAGCAGTCGCGTGTTCTCGATCGCGATAACGGCCTGGTCCGCGAAGGTTTCGAGCAATTCGATTTGCTTTTGGCTGAAAGCTCGTGGCTCTGTGCGTATCACGGTCAGGGTGCCAACGATCGTGCCTTCGCGAAGAAGGGGCACGCCGACAGCGGCCCGTATGCCGGTGGCTCCTGGCTGATCGGGGCGCTGGAACTCGGGATCGGCAACGACATCCGAAACATGGACCGTGCGACCTTCAACGATCGCCCGCCCGAACATTGATCCGCGATCGGCCTTCGGAGAATAACGCTCCAAGTGGTCGCGCTGCTGCTGCGAGAAGCCGTAGGTTGCGGCGACCGGGTAGGCTTCCCCCACGCGCCGGCGGATACTCGATTGATCTGCCTCGCAAAGCCGCGCGGCCAACTCGGCGAGCGTATCGAGCACGTTTTGCAGATCGAAGGTTGAGCGGCTTATCACCTTGAGCACGTCGGCAGTCGCAGTCTGCTGCTGCAGCGAATTCGCGCAATTCGCTCAGCAGCCGCGCGTTCTCGATGGCGATGACCGCTTGGGAGGCGAAATTCTTGACCAACTCGATCTGCTTTTCGCTGAAGGCTCGGACCTCTTGCCGATAGATGACGATGCTGCCGATGAGCGCGCTCTCTTTGAGCATAGGCACTAACAGCATTGTCCGCGCGCCGGCACCGTCAACCAGAGCGACGAAGCGAGGATGGCGCTCGACATAACCCTGCTCCGTCCTGAGATCGGTAATATGAACAACTGCTTTTATCTTGGCGAGGCGAGCAAGCGGGACGTGCGGTTCGTCGTCGAGGAGCACGATTGGTTCCCGCTCCCAGAATTTCTGGTAAGCAAGGGGCGCTTTCTGCATAGCAACGACATGAAAGGAATTGTCGCGGTAGGTGAACAAGTTGCCAAATTCGGCCTCACATATTTGCACTGCGTTCTCTAGCATCGCCCCGAAGATCGGCCCAAGCTCGCCGGGCGAACTGGAGATAACCTTCAGCACCTTCGACGTTGCGGTCTGCTGCTCCAGCGCCTCAGCAAGTAGCTTCCGCGCCTCGGCGAGCTCACGGGTCCGCTGGTCGAGTTGCTTTTGGAGGTCGGCAGCGGAGGAACCGCGACGGCGCGCAGCCGCCGGCTCCTTGCGGCGCTTGAGCTTGGTTGTTTTGCGGCGGCGCGTTTTCATTTGCTACGCCGCCCGCTGCTGCGCCACCGCGCCACGGCGCATGGTCTGTAGCGCGCGCGCGATAAGCGGCCAGACCGTGATACCGTCGAGCCGCGAGATGAACTCGCGCCGTTTCATGTAGCCACCTTCGGCGATTTACGACCGCGCCATGCGGATCAAAACATAGCATATCAGGGTGTGGGGTTCGGAGGTGGGGTGGCTTCGCAATGGATGACATGATTTCTATTTTTGACGATTGTGCAAAAATCAAGAATTACGCACAATTCCGTTGACCCCAGGAAATGCTGGTTTATTCTGTGCATATTATATGTGCGGAATGCGGGCGAGGTCCGTCGGTTTGCCAAACGGGCGAAGGATGCCGCACAGGCGCGCCGCCTGCTGGCGATCGCAGGCGGGTCTTATCGAAGCCGGCTTATTGTGCTGTGACTGACATTGTAGGTCCTTGTCGGCTCGGGGTCCAAACTGAGCCATGCGCTTGCGCTGCAAGCACGACCGCTCAACCCCAGAAAGCGGCCGGATTGCTGTGCCGCAAAAGTCGGCAGGGCCATAAGCGGCCGTGGGCAGATGCAGCAATAGCAGCAATATATGTGCAGACACCAAGCTTATTCGATCACCTCGTCGGCGCGGCCGAGCAGCGCCGGAGGCAGCGTGAGAGCGAATGTCTTTGCCGTCTTCAGGTTGATCAGGAGCTCGAATTTGGTGGCCTGATAAATCGGAATGTCACCTGGCTTGGCACCTTTCCGAGAATTTTGTGCACGTCATCGGCCATGCGCTTGAACAGCTCCGAGAGATCAAGGGCGTAACCCATCAGCGCACCGGCTTCGACGTAATCGCGATACGGACAGATCGTCGGCAACCCTTTCTTCACCGCGAGCTCGGCGATGAGCTGGCGGTTGGCGTAAAGGTCTCCTTCCCCGCTGACCAGTACGGCATCCGGGCGCTGCTCCGCGATCGCATCGAACACGCGTTCAATCTCCGCGGGTTTGCCCTCTTGCGGGAAGATAAAGACGAGCGAAATTCCTAATTTGGCGGCGGCGTCCCGCAAGACTTGCCCAACAGCACCTTCCCATCCGCCTCGCATTCCCAGAAATACCGCCTTGGTCATCGAAGGAATGGCTTCTTTCAATATCCCTAGCCGCTTCCCCCAAATCTCGATCCCGGCATCGAGCGTGATGCCGGTGAGGTTGCCGCCGGGGCGGTTGAGGCTGCTGACCAGTCCCGCCTGCAGCGGATCGAGCATGAACGCAACAAGCGGTATTGTGGCGGTTGCCGCCTTGAAAACGGTCACCACGGGATTGGTTCCGGTGACAATCACTTCCGGGTTGCGCGCTACGATGTCGCGGGCCACCTCGGCGTAACGGTCGTGACGTCCGTCGGCCCAAAAGCGCTCGATGATCAGATTTTGTCCTTCCACGTAACCCAGGCGGCGCAGCTCACCGAAAAAGGCGCGCCATGCGCTTCCCCCACCGGTTTCGGTCAGGAGGGCGGGCGGGATTGCGGGATGGAACATCGCCATCCGCTGCTGTCTTGCCGGCTGTTGCGCGTGCGCCGCGAGCGGCCACACAGCCGCCGAGCTTCCGAGCAGTGTAATGAACTCGCGTCGCTTCATGGGACCGCCCTCAAGCTGGGGCCGCATATTACCACACGGTTGCCTGAGAAGGCCGTTGTGCATCACACTAAAATTGATCACCGACTGATCGGTTCGGGTCTTGGTTGTGTGAAAACGTGGTGAGGGAAATGATTCTCCCGGTATGATTCCTGCGCGATTTGCGGAGGGATCGAATGAGACGCTTCATTGAGGGCACGGATCGCGATCAGGCTACTCTGTTTCCCGAATGCCTGGAAGACTGGATTTGCGAGGACAATCCGGTTCGTGTGATCGAGGTATTTGTCGATGAGCTCGATCTGGCCGATCTGAGGTTTGACGGGGTTGATCCCGAGGTCACCGGCCGGCCGTCGTACCATCCGTCGGTGCTGCTGAAGCTCTACATCTACGGATATCTCAACCGGGTTCAGTCGAGCCGGCGGCTTGAGCGTGAGGCCGGCCGCAACGTTGAGGTGATGTGGCTCACTGGTCGACTGGTTCCTGATCACAAGACGATTGCGGATTTCCGCAAGGATAACGGGCCTGCGATCCGCAAGGTGTGCGCACAGTTTGTGGCGCTGTGCCGAGAGATCGGTCTGCTGACGAAGGCGAGCGTGGCGATTGACGGCAGCAAGTTCAAAGCGGTCAACAACCGCGACAAGAAATTCACGCGGGCGAAGATGGAGCGCCGGCTGGCGCAGATTGAGGAGAGCGTGGCGCGCTATCTGAGCCAGCTCGACACGGCCGACCTGCAGGAGCCATCGGAAGCGCTTGCGGCGAAGACGGCGCACCTCAAGGACAAGCTTGCCAAGCTCGCGAGCGAGATGGAGCGCTTGAAAGCGATCGAGAGGGCGATGCTGGCTTCGCCTGATCAGCAGATTTCCTTGACCGACCCCCGATTCACGTTCGATGGCGACGAGCGGGCGCGGCTCGGGCGTCGTTGGCTACAACGTGCAGGTGGCCGTGGATACGGAACATCATCTGATCGTCACCCATGAGGTCACGAATACCGGCTCGGATCGTTCACAACTTGCCAAGGTCGCGTCGCAGGCGAAGGCTGTTCTTGGCACTGACCGTCTCGATGTCGTCGCCGACCGTGGCTAATTCGACGGCCTCGAGATTTTGGCCTGCGCGCAAGCTGACATCACGGTGACGCTGCCGAAGCCGATGACATCGGGCGCGAAATCGGATGGCCGTTTCGGGCAAGCGAGACTTCGTCTATCAATCTGCGCAGGATGTATACCGCTGCCCGGCGGGCGAGACGCTGACCTATCGGTACACGAACGAGGAAGACGGCAAGACGCTACGCCGCTATTGGACGACGGCATGCCCACGTTGCCCGCTCAAGGCTCGTTGCACGACAGGACCGGAGCGACGCATCACGCGATGGGAGCACGAGCACCTGCTCGAAGCAGTGCAGGAGCGTCTCGATGCGAACCCGCAGGCGATGCGCGTGCGCCGCGAGACGGCCGAGCATCCCTTCGGCACGCTCAAGATGCGGATGGGAGCGACCCACTTTCTGATGAAGCGCCTGCCCAAGGTCGCGACCGAGATGGCCCTGCATGTGCTCGCCTACAATCTGACGCGCGCCATGAACATCATCGGCGTCAAGCCGCTCTTGGTGGCGATCCAGGCATGAGGGCTGGGCCTCGCCACGCCCATCTTCACCACCACCAGATCGCTCACAGCGGCCAAGGGCAAGTGGTGGGAATTGATCCAGCCCCCAAACCGCACAAATATGCTAACTGGGCTCGTCTTGGTGTGCTTAGCCGGGTCTCGTCAGTTGTTGCCCCCACCAAAACGTTTTCGCACGGCCAGGGTCACGTGTGGACGGCGCCATGGCAAGAACTTTCTTACGTCGTTGCAGATTGGTCGGGTGCGGTCACGTGTCCGGCCTGTTTGTGCGGCCGGGATGGCCGCTGGCCCTAATGCTATCCGCGGAGCAGGTCCCAATCGACAGCAAGCACTGTGAAGTGCGTTGACCCAAGCGGGCTCTCCTGATCCTTGGAGCGACCGTATCTGCATTACGTCGTCATGCCCTCGCCAATTCGATATAGGTTCCTGCCCCGCAATCAACGATTATGCCGCTGCCGGGAGCAATTTCGGCTCCTTGAACCGTTCTCCACGCACCATCATGGCCCAAGCTATTCGGGCGATCTTGTTGGCGAGCGCGACGGCGGCGACTTGACCGGGCGGCGCCCCATCAGGCGGACGAGCCAGATCCGTTTCGTGCCATGCTGTCGCGCATATCGGATGACAGCCATAGCACCGGCGACCAGCAGCCATCGCAAATGCCGATTGCCCTGCTTTGAGATTCTCCCGAGCCTTTCCTTGCCGCCGGTCGAATGCTGTCTGGGCACCAACCCGATCCAGGCAGCGAGGCTACGGCCCGACGAAAATGCCGTCCAATCACCGACCTCGGCGACCAAGGCGGTGGCGACGATCGGGCCGACACCGGGGATTTCTTCCAGCCGCCGGCTTTCGTCGCACGATCGGTCGCGCTGAATCTGCTTCTCGAGGTTTCCAATCTCAGTCGTGATAGCGGCATATTGCCCGGCGAGGACAGTGAGGCTCAAGCGCGCTGCCGCCGGGATGCGATCGTCCTTCTGGTCGGCAATAATCTCGAGCAGCTCCGCCGTACCATTGCGGCCCTTGGCCGAGATGACACCGAGCTCCGACAAATGCCCTCGGATCGCGTTCGACAGCATCGTGCGCTGACGGACGAGGAGCTGACGGCTGCGATGCAGCATCAAGGCCGATTGCTGCTGTACAGATTTCGTCGGCACAAATCGCATCGACGGTCGGGTCACCGCCTCGCAGATGGCGGCAGCGTCGTTGGCGTCGTTCTTGCTGCGTTTGACATACGCCTTCACGTAGCTCGGCGGCATCAGCCTCACCGTGTGCCCCAGCGCCTGAAGTTTGCGGCTCCAGTGATGGGCGGTTGGACACGCTTCAATGCCAACCAGGCAGGGCAGTAGCGATGAGAAAAACTCCAAGACCTTCGCTCGGCTGACCTTCTTGCGTATTACCACCGTGCCACCAGCATATGCGTCGGTGCGCATCATCTCGGCAGGCAAGCTCAAAATGCTTGGTCACGACGCGCGGCTGATGCCGGCCAAATATGTCCGCCCGTATAGCAGGGGGCAGAAGAACGAACTCAATGATGCCGAAGCGATTGCCGAAGCCGTGCAGCGTCCGACGATGAAGTTCGTGGCAACGAAGACCGCCGATCAGCTCGACCTGCAGGCGTTGCATCGAGTGCGTGAACGGCTGGTCAGCCAACGCACCGGCATCATCAATCAAATTCGCGCCTTCCTGCTGGAGCGGGGCATCGCGGTTCGGCAAGGGCAACGCTTCCTGCGGGTGGAGCTGCCCCGTATCCTGGCCGCACCACCCGAGGCGCTGTCACCTCGCATGGTGCATTTAATCGAAGGCCTGGCCAGTGATTGGCGCCGGCTCGATGAGCGCATCGAGGCTCTCTCAAGCGAGATCGAGGAGCTTGCCAAACGGGACGCCGGGTGCGAGCGGCTGATGAGTATCCCCGGCATCGGGCCGATCATCTCCAGCGCCATGGTGGCCGCGATCGGAACTGGCGATGGCTTCTCCAAGGGTCGCGACTTCGCCGCATGGCTTGGGCTGGTACCCAAACGAATCTCGACCGGAGATCGCGCCGATCCTGGGCAAAATATCGAAGCGCGGCAATCGCTACCTGCGCGTCCTGTTCGTGCAGGCCGCATGGGTCGTGCTTGTGAAGGTGAAGCCGAGCAGATGGGAGGGCCACGGGCTCAAACACTGGATCGAGGCTGCCAAGAAGCGATTGCATCACAACGTGATGGCCATCGCACTTGCTAACAAGCTCGCGCGGATCGCATGGAGCGTTCTTGCTCGGGGTCGAAGCTTCGAGGCGAGCAAGCTTCAAGCCGCGTAATCATTACGAGTAGTCCGGTTACTTACCCGCCGAGGTCTGCGAGAGGATGAGACGAAATGGAGGTTCGGTCTTCCCGGCGCATGCGAACACTGGTGACCCGTTTGGCCCGATCGAGGTCTTGCCGCTAATCAGATCGCACGCGCGCTGATATCCATGATGGCCCGGAGCACTGCGCTCCAATCAAAGGTCGGATACATTGATGCAAGACCGCTCTACCGCCAGATCGTCGAAATCTTCTTGCTACGCACGGCCGGACCATACATTGCTACGCACGGCCGGACCATACATCGGGTCAAAACCTGCGGTTCAGCAACGTCCGCGCAGAGTTGGCTTTACCCCGATGAGCCGACATCAATCGCCAAGGTCAGTAGGTCGCTTCCGGGCCCAGGCTGTGTGAAAAGTCCCGTCGATGCTATGATTCGCGCGTGAATCGGCGAGCGGGAGCGATGGATGTCAGGCTTCGTGGAGGGGATTGATCGGAGCCAAAGCAGTTTGTTCCCAGCCGAACTTGAAGACTATGTGGCCGAGGACAATCTGGTTCGCGCGGTTGACGCTTTCGTTGACGGTCTTGATCTTGGCAAGCTTGGCTTTGGTCGGTTTGCGCCGCTGGAAAGAGGGCGGCCCTGCTATCATCCGGCGACGCTGCTCAAGATATACATTTATGGCTATCTCAATCGCGTCCCATCGAGCCGTCGCCTAGAGCGCGAGTGCCAGCGCAACATCGAGCTGATCTGGCTGACGGGACATCTGGCACCGGACTTCAAGACCATTGCGGATTTCCGTAAGGACAACGGCAGGGCCATTCGTGAGGTTTGCCGTACCTTCGTGGCGCTGTGCCGCAAGCTTGATTTGCTGAGCGAGGCGAGCGTCGCGATCGATGGTTCCAAATTCAAGGCTGTCAATGCGCGCGATAAGAACTTCACCGAGGCCAAGATGAAACGGCGTCTGGAGCGGATCGAGGAGAGCATCGCGCGCTACATAGCGCAACTGGAGACCGCCGACCGCCGTGGTGATGCGGTGCCAGAGGCAAAGGTTGCGCGGTTCAAGGACAAAATCGTGAAACTGAACGAAGAGATCGCGCGGCTCAGTGCGATCAATGCCGAGATGATGAAGAGCAAGGACAAGCAAATCTCACTGACCGATCCTGATGCGCGTTCGATGGCAACGAGCGGCAAGGACACCGGAATCGTCGGCTACAACGTGCAAACCGCAGTCGACACCAAGAACCATATCATCGTGGCCCACGAGGTGACGAACGTCGGCACGGATCGCCATCAACTATCGAATATGGCCGAGCAGGCGCGAACCGAGATGGGCGTTGAGACGCTCGATGCTGTGGCCGATCGCGGCTATTACGCGAGCGAGGAGATCCGCGCCTGCGAGGAGGCTGGCATCGCTGTCACGCTGCCGAAGCCGATGACCTCGAACGCAAAGGCGGCAGGCCGTTTCGGCAAGCAGGACTTTGTCTATGTCGCGGCCGACGATGTTTATATTTGTCCCGCGCGTGAGCGGTTGACCTATCGCTATACCAGCGAAGGCGATGGCAAGATGATGCGGCGCTACTGGACCGATGCGTGCAAGACCTGTGCGTTGAAAACAAAGTGTACGACCGGCCCCGAGCGGCGCGTCTCACGCTGGGAGCACGAAGCTGTGCTGGAGACTGTGCAGTCGCGTCTCGATCACCATCCGGAAAAAATGACGATGCGTCGTTCGACAGCGGAACATCCCTTCGGCACCATCAAGTGCTGGATGGGATGGACGCACTTTCTTACGAAGAGACTGCCGAAAGTCTCAACCGAGATGGCACTCAATGTGCTCGCCTACAACATGAAGCGCGTGATGGCGATCATCGGCGTGGCCGGGCTGCTGGAGGCCTTGGCGGCCTGAGCCAAGGACTTGCGCATCCAAATCGGCGCCAACAGACGCCCCAGGGCGCCTCAGGGGCGCTCGGAAAATGGATTCCAGGAACATTTGCGTTCGGCGATGCGAATGCCGGCGGCGTTCTGCGCGCGGTACCGATACAGAGCCATTTTGACACAGCCTGGGCCATTAGCTGCCATATGCGCCGCACCAAGCCACACCTCTATTCGATCACCTCGTCGGCGAGTCGCGAGCAGCGTCGGCGGCACGGTCGAGGCCGAGCGCCTTCGCGGGCTTGAGGTTGATCACGACGACTGCCGCTCGTGACAGCCCCGATCCTTGCTGGCGGCAGTGTCCAAGGCTGCAGTGAAAGCGAGGCGTCGCCGCGCCGATATGCTTGGTCGCCCGATCGGCCACAGCCGAGAAAAGTTCGTCTGTCACCTACCAGGATGCCTCCGGACGGCCTTTTGCCGCCGACTGTGGCCGGCCGGTTACACTAATTATCTGCATTTGCTTTAGACTTGGCGCAGGCGCATGCGAGCTGCAGGGGATGGTTCGAGTGCTCGCCGAGGGCGGCAACTCCGAGAACCGGATAAAGCATGCAAATGGGGGTAAAGATGAAGAAGCTCTTTCTTGCGACGACAGCAATGGTTGCGCTGAGCGCAGCCTCAGCCAGTGCGGCCGATCTGCCGGTGAAGGCCAGGCCGCTTCCGCCTCCTCCGGCGTGTGCGCAATTCGGTGGGTTCTATGTCGGCGCCAACCTCGGCTGGGGTTTACGGCGACGATACAGTCAGAAGCCTCGACAGTTTTGGGCCCGTCTTTGGTCCGCAGGAGGTGAGTTGGAGCGTGAACGGCTGGGCCGCCGGCCTCCAAGGCGGCTACAACTGGCAATCCCGCTGCACGCTCTTCGGCATCGAGGCCGATTACCAATGGACGGACATCGACCATGATTTCGTCCGCACCGGCCCCTTGGGCCAACTTACGCTTTCAGGGTCCGTCAGCCTTCAAAGCTTCGGCACGGTCAGGACGCGCGCAGGCGTCATCGTCGACAACCTCCTGCTGTACGTGACGGGCGGCTTCGCCTACGCCAACACCGAGCGGACCGTTGCGCTTACCGTTGCCGCAGCGCCTCAGAACAACCAAGGCCCCTTCACGGACGAGAAGACGCGCTGGGGCTGGACCATGGGCTTCGGCACGGAGTACCAGTTCGCGTTCAACTCCAACTGGAGCTTCAAGTCCGAGGTGCTCTACGCTCGCTTCCAAACGGGAGAGAATACAGGCACCTGCGGCGCGGTCGTCTGCGGCGTCCCCACCACCGTACGCTTCGAGCATGACAGCTCGGCCTGGGTCACGCGCTTCGGCATCAACTACAAATTCGGTGGGAAAGCGCCGGTCGTCGCGAATTACTGACGACCCTACCCCTTGTACGAGAGCGTGGAGGCCCCGGCGACCCCCCGGGGCCTCTTGCTTTGGTTTGCCTGCCCCTGGGGCTGCTTCACCA
Source organism: uncultured Alphaproteobacteria bacterium (assembly GCA_963755305.1). GTDB lineage: Bacteria > Pseudomonadota > Alphaproteobacteria > Rhizobiales > Xanthobacteraceae > VAZQ01. Next base: position 730,626 of record CAVWJL010000006.1, read on the forward strand.
GGAAGACCTTTGCGCCCCCGCCGGGCCGAGCGCCCGTCTACAGAAAACTTCTGTGCTAATTTCGCTCGGGCATGGCCCGTTCAGTTTCAGCGCGTTCGCTCCCCCGCTCCCTCGCTTCCAGCGTGCCGTAGGCAAAGCCCGCGCAATGCGCACCGCATGGCTCGCCGACAGGTTTATGTCCGGGAGCGGAGACGGTCAGAAAGTTTGTTTTGCGACGACTGCGGCTTTGATCCCGCAACTGTGTTGGACCCAAAGAAGGTGATTCCTCGGAGCTTGTTGGACGTTCACCACAAGAACCCTCTGGACGAAGGCGAGCGATACACGACCATCAAAGACTTTGCTCTGCTCTGTCCGACTTGCCATCGTGTCGAGCACCAAAGATTGCAACACAACATTCCGAGCGGTGATCGGTAACGAGCGGTAATTTGAATGGTCTCAGGCTTTTGCTCTGGCTCGCCAAGGGAAACCCACGCAACCCTTTGCAGTGAGCGCCGCCTTCCTTCGCTTGTGCGAAGGCGGCTCCGAGGAAAGCGAACTACCACTATCTCTCTATCTCTAACTATCTGGAGAGAGAATCGAGCGCCACCGATGGACGCCGCCTTCGCTTCGGCGGTGGGAAATTGAAGGCCGCAGAGTGTGCTACCCCGGTGCTACCCGAAGCAAATTGACCTTTGGCGTTCCAACGCTAAGTATCAATATGGCGCGCCCGACAAGATTTGAACTTGTGACCTCTGCCTTCGGAGGGCAGCGCTCTATCCAGCTGAGCTACGGGCGCGTTGCGGGATTTAATAGCCGATCGGGTATGACGCGGCAACGGCGGGGGTATCCTGCCGGCGGTGCCAAAACGGGAGGAACGAATGGCTGGCTTGGATCGCACCGATATCGTCCAGCTGCTCGGACGCCTCGGGGCGCAGGAGCAGGAAACGGTCGTGGAGGCCGCCCGCGAGCTGCATCGCAAGGTGAGCGAATTGAGCCTGACCTGGGACGATCTGCTGCGCGCGCGGCTGGAGCCGGCTGGAACCCCTCAGGATGCCGAAGGCGACGACGCGGCCGCCGACGAGCCGTTGCATGAGGAGCCGGTCGAGGACGGCGGCGCGGCATCCAGCCCCGACGCGGCCGAGGCCACCCGGCTCATCGGCCGGCTGCTGGCCCGCAAGGACATCTCCGACGTCCTGCGCGAAGATCTGACCGAGATGAAGCGCTCGATCGCCGAAGGCAGCTTCGACGCCATGGACCGCCGCTACGTCCGCGCCCTGGCCAAGCGCCTCGGCGTTTGACGGTTCGTCCCTTGGCGGGTCCGTCCGCAATTGCCCGATCGGCAAGCGGTCAGCGCCCACCCCGGAGAGGACGGAACCGGCGCATTTTGCCGCCGGGTCGATCGGATTTGCTGACCTCGCCCGTCCGATCGGCAAACCTGGGCGCTTTCCAAAAAATGCTATAGTGCCGGGAGCAAGGAGCAGCGCATGTCGCAAGCCGCACAAAAACGTGACGCCAAGCCCACGGCCATCAAGGACGCCGCCTTCGACTGGGAGGACCCGCTCGATCTCGAAGGCGAGCTCACCGAGGAGGAGCGCATGGTGCGCGACACCGCGCGCGGCTATGCGCAGGACAAGCTGTTTCCGCGCGTGCTCACGGCCTATCGCGAGGAGCGCTTCGACCGCGAGATCATGCGCGAGATGGGCGAGCTCGGCCTGCTCGGCGCCGACCATCCCGGAGGAATACGGCGGCGCCGGGCTCGGCTACGTCGCCTACGGCCTGATCGCGCGCGAGATCGAGCGGGTCGATTCCGGCTACCGCTCGACGCATGTCGGTGCAGTCCTCGCTGGTGATGCACCCGATCTACGCCTACGGCACCGAGGCGCAGCGCAAGAAATATCTGCCGCAAGCTCGCGACGCGGCGAGATGGGTCGGCTGCTTCGGCCTGACCGAGCCCGACCACGGCTCCGATCCCGGCTCGATGGTGACGCGCGCCGAGAAGGTCGCCGGCGGCTTCCGGCTCACCGGCACCAAGATGTGGATCACCAACGCGCCGATCGCCGACGTCGCGGTGGTCTGGGCGAAGCTCGACGGCGTCATCCGCGGCTTCCTCGTCGAGCGCGGCACCAAGGGCTTCTCGACGCCGAAGATCGAGGGCAAGCTGTCGCTGCGCGCCTCGATCACCGGCGAGATCGTGCTCGAGGACGCGTTCGTGCCGGAGGACAACCTGCTGCCCAACGTCAAGGGGCTCGCCGGCCCGTTCGGCTGCCTCAACAAGGCGCGCTACGGCATCGCCTGGGGCGCGATGGGCGCGGCCGAGTTCTGCTGGCACCGCGCGCGGCAATACGTGCTCGACCGCAAGCAGTTCGGCCGGCCGCTCGCCGCCAACCAGCTCATCCAGAAGAAGCTCGCCGACATGCAGACCGAGATCACGCTCGGCCTGCACGGCGGCGCTGCGGCTCGGCCGGCTGATGGAGCGAGGGCAGGGCGGCGCCGCCCGCGGTCTCGCTGATGAAGCGCAACAACTGCGGCAAGGCGCTCGACATCGCGCGGCTCGCGCGCGACATGCACGGCGGCAACGGCATCTCCGACGAGTTCCACGTCATGCGCGTGATGGCGAACCTCGAGACGGTCAACACCTACGAGGGCACGCACGACATCCACGCGCTGATCCTCGGCCGCGCGCAGACCGGCATCCAGGCGTTCTTCTGACGCGGCATTCTGACGCTGTCCTTTCCCCGTAGGCGCGGGCAGAGGTAACAGTGGCGCGGTGACCGCCGCGCCACGCAGTACGGTCTTGCACTGCCGATGGACTTCCTCCACATCCTGCTGCTGTTCGGCACCGGCATCGTCGGCGGCATCATGGCCGCGATGATCGGCGGCGCTTCGGTCATTACCTTTCCGGTCCTGCTGGCGGCCGGGCTGCCGCCGGTGGTCGCGACGGCGTCGCAACCTGGTCGCGGTGAGCCCCGGCAATTTTCTCGCCGCGCTCTCCGACCGCTCCCAGCTTGCCGCCGCTTCGACCGCGCCTTCGTGGGGCTGGTATTCGCCTCGGTGACCGGTGCGCTGATCGGTGCGGTGCTGCTGCTGCTCGACCCCCACGCGCGTGTTCGAGGTGCTGATCCCGCTCCTGCTCGGCTTCGCCACCGTGCTGTTCGCCTATGCCGGCCGTCTCACCGAGTGGATGCGCGCGCGGGCGCGTGCCCGCGGCGGACGCGAGCCACAGATGAGCGTGACCAGCATCCCGGTGCTGTTGCCGGTGTCGATCTACGGCGGCTATTTCGGCGCCGGCGTCGGCGTGCTGCTGCTCGCCGTGCTCTCGGTCGCGACCGGCGGCGACTATCGCGCCGCCAATGTGACGAAGAACCTGGTGACGAGCCTCAACACCTTCGTGGCGGCGTTCTATTTCGCCGCGCAGGGCGCGGTGAGCTGGCCGCCGACGCTGATAATGATGGCGGGCGCTCTCATCGGCGGCTATTGCGGCGCGCAATTCGCCCGCGTCGTGCCGCAGAAATTCATGCGGGTCGCGGTGGTCGCAGTCGGTGCGCTGCTGACCGCGGTGTTCGCCTGGCGGTATTGGCTTTAGGCGGCGCAGCGATCGGACGGGCTATTGGTAGCGAACGCACGTCCGCTCATATATCGGCTCGCCCCGAATGCACCGGCCGCGAAACCGTTCCAGGCAGCGATATCCCACGCGGATCGATCGCCATTTCAAGCAACGGCGAAGCTGGATCGGGGAGATGCCTGCGTCCGGCTGGCTGGCCAGCCTTGACGGAAGAAAGGCGGCCGCTGGCATTGCCGAGGCCGGAGTGCCGTCTGCCATCAGCAGGCATAGAATGCCGAGGGTGCAAGTCCGCTTCGCCCAGCTGCCCATTGCCTCCTCCGCATCCGGCGCGACCGCCGTCCAGTCTTAGGTCCGCTTTGCGAGCCCGGCGAGGCGCGCGACCATCGCGCTTTGCGGATCGGCGCAGGCGTCGAGCACGGTGAAGTGGTTCATGCCGGCGATGGCCTCGTAGCGGGTCTCGGCGCCGTCCTTGCGCCAGGTGTCCGCAATCGTGCGGCTCTGGCGCAGGAACTCGCTCGATTCGGCGCCTCCCACCACGGCATCGAAGATCCGCCCCTTGGGCGCCGGCCAGAACAGCGGCGAAGCCTCGCGCACGCTCTGCGGTGTGAGTTGCAGGTCCTGGTTCATGGAGACGCCGAGCAGCGGCGTGAGGTCGAACACGCCGGAAATCGAATAGGCCGCCGGCACGAAATCCGCCGGCATCTTGGGATAGAGCCCATGCCAGTCCGTGCCCACCATGGCGGCCGCGAGATGGCCGCCGGCAGAGTGGCCGTACACCATCACGCGCTGGCCGGTGCGCTCCCACAGGAACAGCAGCGCCCGCCTGATCTGCTCGACGATCTCCGGGATCGTCACCTGCGGGCAGAGGTCGTAGCCCGCGACCGCGACCGCCACGCCGTGCGCGTTGAGCCCGCATGCCATGTGGCTGAACTGCGAGGGGTCGAGCGAGCGCCAGTAGCCGCCGTGAATGAACATCGCCAGCGGGGCCTTCGCTCCCTTGGCCGGTGAAAACAGGTCGAGGGTCTGGCGCGGCGTCGCGCCGTAGGCGAGCCCGAGCTCCGCGCGCCGTTCCTCCATCGCCTTGATGCGGTAATTCTCGGCCTCGCGCGTCCAGCGCGCGAAGATTTCGGGGTGCTCGGGCACCCGCGCGCGGTTGTTGTACTCGGTCTCGTAGTCGATTGCCGCCATGGCCCCACTCCGCTTTGGACCGAGATTGGGGCAGCGCCGCAACGAGAGCAAGCTGCTTTGTTGCCGCGACGAACCGCGTTATGAAAGCCGCATGAAAGTCGGCGACAGGCACACCCGCTCCATCTGGCTCGAGCCCGACGGCTGGTCGGTCGGCGCCATCGATCAGACCATGCTGCCGCACCGCCTTGTCACGGTGCGGCTCACGACGCTCGCGGACGCGGCGCGCGCCATCGCGAGCATGCAGGTGCGCGGGGCGCCGCTGATCGGGGCGACCGCGGCCTATGGCGTGTGCCTCGCACTCAAGGCCGATGCCTCGGACGAGGGGCTCGATCGCGCCTATGCGACGCTCATCGCCACGCGCCCGACCGCCATCAATCTCAAGTGGGCGCTCGACGAGATGGTTGCGGCATTGCGCAACCGCCCGCGCGAGGACCGCCTTGCGGCCGCCTACCGCCGCGCCGGCGAAATTGCCGACGAGGATATCGCCATCAACTGGGCCATCGGCCGGCACGGGCTCGCGTTGATCGAGGCGGCCGCCGCGAAGAAAAAGCCGGGCGAACGCGTCAACGTGCTCACCCATTGCAATGCGGGCTGGCTTGCAACGGTCGATGTCGGCACCGCGACGGCGCCGATCTATACGGCGCACGACAAGGGCGTGCCGGTCCATGTCTGGGTCGACGAGACCCGCCCGCGTAACCAGGGCGCGTCGCTTACCGCGTGGGAGCTTGGCCAGCACGGCGTCCCGCACACCGTCATTCCGGACAACACCGGTGGCCATCTCATGCAGCACGGCATGGTCGATCTGGCGATCGTGGGCACCGACCGGGTGACGGCGAACGGCGACGTCTGCAACAAGATCGGCACCTATCTCAAGGCGCTCGCCGCCAAGGACAACGGCGTGCCGTTCTACGTGGCGCTGCCGTCGCCGACCATCGATTTCTCGGTGGCCGACGGGCTTGCGGAAATTCCGATCGAGCAGCGCAGCGGCGAGGAGGTCGCGACCATGACCGGCCGCACCGCGGACGGCCGCATCGAGACCGTGCGGGTGGTTCCGGATGGCTCGGCCGTCGCAAACTACGGCTTCGACGTGACGCCGGCGCGGCTCGTCAGCGGCCTCATCACCGAGCGCGGCGTGGTCGCGCCGGGGCGAAAAGCCCTCGCCGAGGCTTTTCCGGAGCGCGCCTCCGAGGCAGAATAACCGGCGGCCGTAACGGTGGCTGGGAGCGTGGCGTGCGTCGGTATCACGAGAGTCGCGGAGGCGTAGGCGTTCCGCTGCCTGGGATTCTTCACGCGATGAGCATGAGTTCACTCGCCGCCTCGCTGCCGGTCGACGGCCGGCAGTCGCCGACCGCGCTGGCGGTCGCGCGCGGTACGACGCGCCTGCTGCATTCGCTGGGGTTTGCCGTGGTGAGCGAGCTTGCGTTGGCGTCCGGCCGGCGCGCCGACCTCGTGGCGCTGGGCGCGGACGGCGAACTCTGGATCGTCGAGATCAAGTCGTCGATCGCGGATTTCCGCGCCGACCGCAAATGGATGGACTATCGCACTCACTGTGACCGGCTGTTCTTCGCGACCACGCTGGAGGTGCCGTGCGAGATTTTTCCCCCGGACACCGGCCTGATCGTGGCCGACGCCTATGCCGCGTCGATCCTGTGCGAGGCGCCCGAGCATCGGCTGCATGCCGCGACCCGCCGCAGCATGATGCTCGCCTTCGCGCGTGCGGCGGCCACGCGGCTTGCGGTGCTGGCCGATCCGGAGGGTCCGTACGGGGTCTAGCCGGCGGCGACGTTGTTCGGGTACATCGCTCGCTTCTCCGAATATCCGGCGGTCCAGCAACGCGTGCGACGGCTCAAAGCGATGGCCGTCAACCAGCGCCATGCGCCGTGCGTGTGTCGCGCCGGCCACACCTGCTGCTGGCAATCCGGTACGGCGTCACGTGACAAAAATGGCGCAGGCTTTGGCGATTCCGCCCGACGACGATACATCGCCATTGGCGGCGTGCGCCCCGCGCGTATAGTGCGACGTTGCCCGTTGAAGACGTCCTTGAAGGATGACCGGGCGGACAGGCGTTGAGGGGATGGGGGCACGATGAGTACGCATCGGCTCGTGACGGCCGTAGTCGCCGGAGTGATGGCAGGCGTTGCGCAAGTTGCCGGCGCGGCCGATATGAACGTGCCGTACAAGGCGCCGCCGCCGGTTTTGACCTGGACCGGCTGTTATTTCGGGCTTCACGCCGGGGTCGGCGCGCTGCAGGACAACTATACAGGCGCGGTCAGCCAGGCTCTCATCGATCAGGCCTCGGGCAATACCGTCGCCCAGAACCAGTGGGGCACCGGCTTCCTTGGTGGTGGGCAGATCGGTTGCAATTACCAGGACGGACGCTTCCTCATCGGTGTTGAGGCGGAGGCATGGGGCTCAAGCCTGAACACCGAGAGCAATCGTGGGACCCCGGCGGCGTTTGACAACGATACCGGGGCAAAGACCAGAAACCCGTGGAATGTTTCCGTTGCCGTGCGCGCGGGTCTGGCGATCGACCGGTTCTTGCTGTTCACCAAGGGTGGCGTCGCTTGGGGTAAGTTCAAATATGACCTTAACCTCGAGAATTTTGGCTTTCCGGTTAATGGCCCGATCACGCAGTCCGGCTCTTCCACGAGCCTGGGATTCCTGTGGGGCACGGGCGTTGAATACATGTTCACGCAGAACTGGACCGTCAAGTTCGAGACCGATTTCCTTTTGTACTCGGCGCCGAACGTGACTCTGACCTGCACCGACCCTTCCTGCTCGCAGCAGGCGACGATCAGCGCCTACGAAATTCTGTTCAAGGTCGGCGCGAACTACAAGTTCGGGGGCTGACGCCGGCCGGAGCGGCGCAATTCATCGCTCCGACGCGCGCACCAATTCGCTTGAACACGGGCGAGTGCTTGGCGGTGCGCCGATCCGCGATCGTCAAGCCGCGCCGGAAAAGCGGTCATGACCCAGCCGCTTGCTCTCCTCCTGTCCATAATCAGTGAGTCGATCGCGGCTTGGGTGCTGGTCGGCGCCTGCGGCTGGGGCAGCGCCTGGCGCGCCGGGCTGGCGGCCGTCCTTGGAACGCTGGTCACGCACTGGGCAGCGTGGTGGAGCATCATTGGCCTGACCGGTATGATCGGCTATGCGCCCGCCGTCGCGGCCGTCGAGAGCTTCGTCGTTCTGGTCGAGGCGATCGCTTATTCGTTGATCGTTCCCTTGCCGTCGGGTCGAGCACTGTTGGTGTCGCTCGTCGCCAATGGCGCATCGACCGCGCTGGCTCTGGCGCTCTACGCGCTCGGTCTGGCTTGACGCGAGACGAGCGCCCGCGGTGCGGCAGCAACGAACGTGCCGCATTCCAACCAGTGTCCAAAGCGCCACACCTAGAGGAATAACGCCCGTCGGACGCACGATTTGATTCGGATTCCAATCGGAAGATGGCGGATAACATAGTTCTGCCATCGCCTCGCGCGAGCACGAGGCAGAAGCGTGTACCGACACGACGGTCGCAATACGGTAAAGGAGACGTTGCGAAGTTCGGGGGAGTTCAGTCATGGTCAAGGTGACTGCCCGTGTGCTGCTGGCGATTGTGCTGGCCATCGCTGGCGTCGACCGTGTCAAGGCCGACGGCCCTCCGCCTCCCTGCAGCCCCAACAACTACTACAGCTCCTCCGGGAGCTGTCCTTCGACGCAGGACAATAAGATCATCTGGTACATCGTCGGCGCCGCAGTCCTTACCTTGGTCGCGTGGGCGGTCTTTGCCCCGTCCACCGAGCGACAACCGGGAACGCCCGGCGGCCCGCCCGGTGGTGGCGGTCCGCCCGGTCCTCCCGGTCCTCCCACGCAGCCTTCGGTCCAGCAGATCCAGTTTCAGCCGAGCCCCGGCGCCGTTCAGGCTCTGCGCCGCGGGTTCACCCTGCCGCCCCCCGGCTCGCCTTACGTGTCGGACGAGATCCTGCTGGTTTTCCGCAGCAACGTCTCGACGGCGACCATCAACGAGATCGCCTCGCGTTACGGGCTGACGCTCCTGGAGACGACAAATCTTGGCCTCCTCGGCATCACGCTGTACCGCTTCCAGGTCGGCGCGGGCTTTTCGCCGGTCGATATGCTGCGTGACTTCTCCGCCAACGTGCCGCAAGCCGTGGGCGGTCAGGTGAACTTCCTGTTCACGATGGCGGAGGCGCCCGCGCAGTTGCCGGCCAATGCCGATCAGTACGCTCCACAGAAGCTCAATCTGGTGGAGGCGCATCGCCTGGCGACCGGCAACGGGGTTCGCGTCGCGGTCATCGATTCGGAGGTCGACGCCAGGCACCCCGACCTATCGGGCGCCATCGCGGCCAATTTCGAGTCATCGACCAAGGACGAGAAGCCGCACCCGCACGGCACCGGCATGGCCGGCGCCATCGTCGCGCACCAGTCGATGCTGGGTGTCGCTCCGCGCGCTTCGCTCCTGACCGTGCGCGCGTTCAGCGCCAGCGCCAACAACGCGGAAGGCACGACCTTCAATATCCTCAAGGGGCTCGACTGGGCGGCCGAGCAGAAGGCGCGCGTCATCAATATGAGCTTTGCCGGCCCATCCGATCCGCGCCTGCGCGAGGCGCTGGCCAAGGCCAATAGGCTGGGCATCGTGCTGATCGCGGCCTCCGGCAATGCCGGCGACAAGTCGCCGCCCTTGTTTCCCGCCGCCGATCCCAACGTGATCGCGGTCACGGCCACCGACGCCAACGACGGGCTGTTCCAGGGAGCGGTGCGCGGCCCGCATGTGGCGGTCGCGGCGCCGGGGGTCGATATCCTGGTGCCTGCCCCGGACGGAAACTTCCAGTTCACCACGGGCACCTCGGTCGCGGCAGCCGAGGTGAGCGGGGTTGCGGCCCTGCTGATCGAGCGCGATCCGACCATCAAGCCGGCGGAGGTTCGCCGCATCCTCATGGAGACCGCGAAGGATTCTGGGACCGAAGGGACGTGACCGCGAATTCGGCGCCGGTCTGGTCGATGCGGCCAAGGCTTTGCTGGCGGTCAAGCAGAAAGTGGGCGCAGTTCGCGTCGCTCCGAAGGTGGCCGCGCCGAAGGTGGCTACTGCGAAGCCGCGACCGGGGCCACGCGCCAGCCTCGCCAGCGTTGCGCCGCCGCTCCAGCTCGTTCCGCAGTAATGTTTGAGGCCGCCCTGCCGCCGCGCCTACTTCGGCGCGCGCTTGGCCAATATCCGTTGCAGCGTGCGCCGGTGCATGTTGAGACGCCGCGCCGTCTCCGAGACATTACGCCCGCACAGCTCGTAGATGCGCTGGATATGCTCCCAGCGCACGCGGTCGGCCGACATCGGGTTTTCCGGCGGCTCCGCCTTGCGGCCGTCGAGCGCCAGCAGTGCCGCCACCACGTCGTCTGCGTCCACGGGCTTGGCGAGATAGTCGACCGCCCCGAGCTTCACCGCGTTCACGGCGGTGGCGATATTGCCGTAGCCCGTGAGGATGATGGCGCGGGATTCCGGGCGCCGCTTCTTCAGCGCCGACACCACGTCGAGCCCGTTGCCGTCCTCGAGCCGCATGTCAACGACGGCGAAAGCCGGCAAGGCACTCTCGAGGTGGTTGAGGCCGTCGGCGACCGATTCAGCCGTGGTGACCGCAAAGCCGCGGCCTTCCATGGCGCGCGCAAGCCGTACCAGGAAGGGCTTGTCATCCTCGACGATCAGCAGGGAACGATCATTCGGCATCGCCGCGGCAACGAGTTCTGCCATCGACATTTCCACCTCCACAATTCGCTTGCCGTTATGACGCCCGGCAAGGCCAAAAGATCATGACCGCGATCGGACACGGCGTAAATTACCCATATAATTTACGGGTGATGGCTCCCAACCTCAAGTAACAAAAGCGGGAATTCCGTTCACCCTTAAGATTGACGATACCGACTAATGGCCTATTGCGCGGTCGCTATGACGCGTACGCCATGCGCTGCTCAAAATTGCGGCGGCCCCAGCGAATCCGCACCACCGCGCCACGTTCGGGAAACGCCCGGTTCTCGAAGGCCAGTGTCGCGCCCGAGCGCTCCAGCAGGGTTTTGGCGATGAAAAATCCGAGCCCGAGGCCGCTGGGCTCTTCGCCGTCGCTCGCCTGACTATGCGGTCGGCGGCTGGTCACGTACGGCTCGCCGATCCGGTCCATGATCTCCGGCGCAAAGCCCGGTCCGTCGTCCGTGATGGTGACGCAGACGTCCTGGCCGGTCCACGACGCCGCCACGTCCACCCGCTCGCGCGCGAAGTCCACCGCGTTTTCGAGCAGGTTGCCGAGACCGTAAAGGATCGCGGGATTGCGTCCCCCGACCGGCTCGGCGGTGGCGTCGGCCGGCAACGCAACACTGATCGCGACGCCGAAATTGCGGTGCGGAGCGACCGCCTCCTCGATCAAGGACGACAGTTTCATCTGCTCGTAGGGGTCGCCGCTCGACGAAAGCTCGGTGAGCTTCGCCAGGATGGTGCGGCAGCGGCGCGCCTGCTCGTTCAACAGCCGAATGTCCTCGGCGTGCTCGGAATCCGGCTTGATCGCGAGCTGCAGGTCCTTGGCGATCACCGTGATGGTGGCGAGCGGCGAGCCGAGCTCGTGGGCGGCGGCCGCCGCGAGCCCGTCGAGTTGCGAGAGATGCTGCTCGCGCGTGAGTACAAGCTCGGTGGCAGCGAGTGCGTCGGCCAGTTGGCGAGCCTCCTCGGTGATCTGCCAGGCATGCAGGCCGATGAATCCGATCGCCAGCAGGATCGCGAGCCACACCCCCATCACATAGGCCTTCGGCAGCTCGAACGGAGGTTCGGAGTCCCATGGCAGCGGGTAGTGGACGAAGATCAGCGCGGTCGCGCAGGCGATGGTGAAGCCGCCGAGGATCAGCGTCATGCGCGGCGGCAGCGCGGTCGCCGAGATCAGGACCGGCCCGAGAAACAGGAACGAAAACGGATTCTGCAGGCCGCCGGTGAAGAACAGCAGCACCGCAAGCTCGGCAATATCGAACGCGAGCAGCCACGCCGCCCGGTCCGGTTCGAGCCGCTGCGCGGTCGGAAAGCGCACGCGCAGCGCCACATTGAGCCAGGCGGCGAGCGTGATCACCGCGAGGCAGGCCCAGATCGGCAGCTCGAAGTCGAGCCCGACATAGACCACCAATACCGCCGTGGTTTGGCCGATCACCGCGAGCCAGCGCAGCCGCACCAGCGTGTCGAGCCGCACGCTGCGGCCGGTCCGGCGGGCCTCGGCTTGGAGACGATCGGTCATGCGCGGAATGTAGCCGTTCGCCAGGCCCGCTCAAACCGTGGCGGATTGCCATGCGGCGTTGCGACAGGGCTTGCGCGAAGCCGCGTACAAGGTCACATCTGCCGAGACTTGAGGTATTTGAGACCACCCGTGGCAATCCAGCCTGCCGTCGCCGTCGATCAGCTCGTGAAGGTCTACAAGACCACCCGGGCGGTGGACGGCATTTCGTTCGCGCTGGAGCAGGGTTCCATCACCGGGCTCTTGGGCGGCAACGGCGCCGGCAAGACCACCACCATCGCGATGATCCTGGGGCTCGTGATGCCGACCGCGGGCACGGTGCACGTGCTCGGCGCCGAGATGCCGCGCCAGCGCTACCAGGTGCTGCACAAGATGAATTTCGAGAGCCCCTATGTGGACATGCCGCACCGGCTCACGGTGCGGCAGAACCTGACGGTATTCGGGCGGCTTTACGCCGTCGAGCATCTCGCCGAGCGCATTGCCGCGCTGGCGAACGATCTCGACCTCACCGAGTTCATCGACCGGCCGGTCGGCAAGCTCTCCTCCGGGCAGAAGACCCGCAGCGCGCTCGCCAAGGCGCTGATCAATTCGCCGCAGGTGCTGCTGCTCGACGAGCCCACCGCCTCGCTCGATCCCGACACCGCCGACTGGGTGCGCGGCCGGCTCGAGGATTTCCGCAAGCACCACGGTGCGACCGTGCTGCTGGCGTCCCACAACATGGCCGAGGTCGAGCGCCTGTGCGAGCGCGTCATCATCATGAAGCGCGGCTGCATCGAGGATGACGACACGCCCGAGCGTCTCCTGACGCGATACGGCCGCGAGAATCTCGAGGAAGTCTTCCTCGACGTCGCCCGCGGCCGCGGCGGAGCCGCGCGCGAGGCCGCGCAATGACGGGTGCGTGTGAATGGTGAGGCCTGGTAACACCAACCTCCGTCATCCCGAGGTGCGCGGCGAAGCCGCGCCTCGAAGGATGAACGCCCACGACAACGGGGCCGTCACCCTTCGAGGCTCGCCCTTCGGGCTCGCACCTCAGGGTGACGGAACGGCGGGAACGCTTGCGGAGCCAGCACAGTGACCGTCCATTCCACCAGCTCGATCGCGCTTGCCCCGCATCGCGTGGCCGCCATGGTGCTGCGCTATCTGTATCTCCTGCGCTCGTCCTGGACGCGGCTGCTGGAGCTCATCTACTGGCCGGCGGTGCAGCTTTTCGTCTGGGGCTTCCTGCAGCTTTACATCACGCAGAACGCCGGGTTCTTCGCCCGCGCCGGCGGCATGTTCATCAGCGCCGTCCTGATGTGGGATATCCTGTTCCGCGGCCAGCTCGGCTTCTCGGTCTCGTTTCTGGAAGAGATGTGGTCGCGCAACCTGTCGAACCTGATGATCAGCCCGCTGCGCCCGATCGAGTTCGTCGGCGCGCTGATGATCATGAGCATCATCCGGCTCGCGATCGGCATGGTACCGGTGACGGTGCTCGCCATCGCGTTCTTCGATTTCAACGTCTACAGCCTGGGCTTTGCGCTCGCGGCGTTTTTCCTCAACCTGATCCTCACCAGCTGGGCGGTGGGCGTCGTCGTCGCCGGCGTGCTCCTGCGCAACGGCATGGGGGCCGAAAGCCTCGCCTGGACGCTGATGTTCGTGCTGATGCCGCTCACCTGCGTCTACTATCCGGTGAGCGTGCTGCCGGAGTGGCTGCAGGTGATCGCGTGGGCCCTGCCGCCCACCTACGTATTCGAAGGGATGCGGGCCCTGGTCCTGGAACAGGTCTTTCGCCCCGAACTGATGATCAAGGCCTTCGCCCTCAATGCGGCCTATTTCGCCGCGGCGGTGGTTGCCTTCCTCCAGTTGCTGAAGGGCGCACGCCGGGTCGGGTCGCTGTTGCAGACCGGAGAATAGCGTGCCCCGCGCGGTCCCATTGGCATCGTCAGGGGGCCGCCTTGCTGCGACGCAAAAGGCACACCGGCGGGCAAATCGTTAGTTCTTGTCCATGTATACGGATGACAAAAGAAAATTGCTTATGTTGACTGCATGACGGAAAAACGACACTCTGTTGCAGTGCAGCAAAAAGTAAAGGCCGGGGCAATGGCGATTGGTGAATTCGGCGGCGCGCCGGCCGCGGTGGTCGATCATGGCCCGACCTTCGCGGCGCCCGCGTACTGGCTCTACGAGATGAGCCATGCCGCGCTCAATCCGTCGCGCGCCTTTGCCGATGCCGCCAAGTTATTCTTCAAGAATCCGGCCAATCCGCTGTCGCACACGCCGTTCGGCAAGACCATGGCGGCGAGCTTCGAATTGTTCGAGCGCTCGACCCGCCGCTACGGCAAGCCCGAATGGGGCATCAACTCCACGGTCGTGGGCGGGGAGCGCGTTCCCGTCCATATCAGGACCGTATGGGAGCGGCCGTTCTGCCGGCTGCTGCATTTCGAACGGGCGTTGGATCGCGTGCCGCGCCGGCCGCAGCCGCGGCTCCTGATCGTGGCGCCGATGTCGGGGCACTACCCGACGCTGCTGCGCGGCACCGTCGAGGCCTTCCTGCCCAACCACGACGTCTACATCACCGAGTGGATCGACGCCCGCATGGTGCCGGTGTCGGAGGGGCGCTTCGATCTCGACGACTACATCGACTACCTGATCTCCGTGCTGCACATGCTGGGCGGCGACGTTCACATGGTGGCGGTATGCCAGCCATCGGTGCCCGTACTGGCAGCGGTCGCCCGTATGGAGGCGGACGGCGACCCATATGTGCCCCTGTCCATGGTGCTGATGGGCGGTCCGATCGACACGCGGGTGAACCCGACGGTGGTCAATTCGCTGGCCGAGCGGCGCGGGATCGAGTGGTTCCGCCGCAACGTCATCACCAAGGTGCCGTTTCCCAATCCGGGATTCATGCGCGACGTCTATCCGGGCTTCCTGCAGCTGTACGGATTCATGATCATGAATCTCGACCGGCACATGCAGGCGCACCGCACGCTGTATCTGCACCTGGTCGAGGGCGACGGCGATTCGGCGCAGAAGCATCGCGAATTCTACGACGAGTATCTCGCCGTGATGGACTTGTCGGCCGAGTTCTATCTGCAGACCTGCGATACGGTGTTCATCCGCCACGCGCTGCCCAAGGGCGAGATGACCCATCGCGGCGTCCGGGTCGATCCCGCGAAGATCCAGCGCGTGGCACTGCTGACGATCGAGGGCGAGAACGACGATATTTCCGGCCTCGGCCAGACCGAGGCCGCCCACCGGCTGTGCGTCAACATCCCCGCCGAGCGCAAGGCGCATTGGATGCAGCCCGCCGTCGGCCATTACGGCGTGTTCAACGGCTCGCGCTTCCGCTCCGAGATCGCTCCGCGCATCGCCGATTTCGTTCTGTCCAACAACCTCAACGCGGGGCGCAACAGAAGCAGCCGTCCGAAGCCGGTGAGCGCGGCCTCAAAGGCCAATGGAGCGGCGCACAAGCCGGTCGAGCAGGACGGCACGGTGACGGTGGCCGCCGAACACGAATTCGAACGCCCGCATAGCCGCTAGCAAGCTGGGAACGGAGGTCGGTTTGGCGGCGGAACCGCCAGCAAGCCGCGTCCTGCCGGGCTTTCCGCATGATTCGCCGCGATGGACTTCGCATCCCCCTTGTTAACTATTTGATTTTATGAAGGAATTGTTGGTGGCGCGGCAGTCGTTTTGGCATGACTCCGGCGTCGCCAGGGCCGGGTCCCGCCGAGCAAGATATGAAACATAATTCAAATCTTGTGGAGCACAAGCGATTGAGCGTATTCCGTTAGCGACACCATGCATCTTGGGGAAGGGGCTTTATTTCTTGTCACGCATACTGCACCCGCTTGCGAGTATGGCAGTATTCGGCCGGGGCCTTTTGGGTGGACCGTCGGTCATGTCACTGCGCGCATTGCTTTATCGCCGTCCGAGCGAGCCCTCGACGATTCAGGTCGTTTTCGACCGGGCGGTGTATCTCGTGCGCATGCGCCGTCACCGGCAGGCGCGCCGCTATACCCTGCGGATCGAAGCTGCGTCGCGCGAGGTGGTGCTCACCATGCCGCCGCGCGGCAGCGTGAAGGAAGCCAAGGACTTCGCGCAGAAGCACGGCGGCTGGATCGCGGCACGGCTCAAGCGGCTGCCGGAGGCGACCGCGTTTGCGCACGGCACCGAAGTGCCGTTGCGTGGCGTCCCTCATCGCATCGTCCATCGCCGCGGTGAGCGCGGCACGGTTTGGACCGAAACCGGCGAGGGTGGCGAGTGCCTGCTGTGCGTCGCCGGCGAGGCGCCGCATATCGACCGCCGCATCGGAGACTTCCTCAAGCGCGAAGCCGAACGCGACCTCGTCGCCGCGAGCAAGGCCACCGCCCAACTGTTGGGCGTCGCCATTACGCGCATTTCGGTGCGCGATCAGTCGAGCCGCTGGGGCTCGTGCTCGAACACGGGCGTGCTGTCGTTTTCGTGGCGGCTCATTCTCGCGCCGCCCTTCGTGCTCGAATATCTCGCCGCCCATGAGGTCGCGCATCGCGTCGAGCTCAATCATTCGCCGCGGTTCTGGCGGCTGGTCCGGCGCATCTGCCCCGGCTACGAGCGCGCGAAGGGCTGGCTCGACGTGCACGGCACCGACCTGCATCGCTACGGCCTGCCGCGAAAGTCCGGCAACGGAATCGCGAACCGCCGCTGATCCGGGCGCGTAACGGCCCGCCTTCAGTCGGCGATCTCGAGCCGACGCTTGCGAACGGCCGGCACCACCATGACGACGAAGATCAATGCGGTCGCGACGATGAATGCGAGGCTGATCGGCCGGCGCACGAATACCGACGGATCGCCCCCGGCCATCAGCATCGCCCGGCGCAGGTTCTCCTCCATCATCGGGCCGAGCACGTAGCCGAGCAGCATCGGCGCCATGGGGAACCCGAGCCGGATGCAGACGAAGCCGAACACGCCGAACAGCGCCGTCAGATAGATCTCGAACGACGAACCGTTCACGCTGTAGATGCCGATGGCGGAGAACGCCATGATGGCCGGGAACAGCAGCCGGTAGGGCACCTGCAACAGCTTCACCCATAGCCCGATCATCGGCAGGTTGAGCACGACCAGCATCAGATTGCCGATCCACATGCTGGCGATGAGGCCCCAGAACAGCTCGGGGCGCTGGCTCATCACCTCGGGACCGGGCTGGATGCCCTGGATGGTGAGTGCGCCGAGCATCAGCGCCATCACCCCGCTTGCCGGCAGGCCGAGCGTGAGCATCGGGATGAACTTGCACTGGGCGTCCGCGTTGTTGGCGGATTCCGGTCCCGCCACGCCCTCGATCGCGCCGCGACCGAAGCGCTCCGGTTCCTTGGCCAGCTTCTTCTCCACCATGTAGGAGGCGAAGGAAGCGATCGCCGGGCCGGTGCCGGGCAGCACGCCGAAGAACGAGCCGATGCCGGTGCCGCGCAGGATCGGGCCGAGCGAGCGCCGGAGGTCGTCCCGGGAGGGAAACAGGTTCGTCACCTTCGCAGCGAGGACGTCGCGCTGGTGCCGGTCGCCGAGATTGCCGACGATCTCGCCGATCGCGAACACGCCGACGGCGACCACGATGAAGCCGATCCCGTCGGACAACTCGGTGATGCCCAGGCTGAAGCGTTGCACGCCGGTATTGACGTCGGTGCCGACGATGCCGAGCAGAAGGCCGGTCGCCACCATGGCGAGCGATTTCACCATGTCGCCCTGCGCCAGCACGGCGGCCGCGACCAGGCCCATCAGCATGAGCGAGAAATATTCCGGCGAACCGAACTTGAGCGCGATCTCGGCCAATGGCGGGCCGAACAGCGCGATGAGCAGCGTGCCGACCGTGCCGGCGAAGAACGAGCCGATGGCGGCAATCGCCAGCGCCGGTCCCGCGCGCCCTTGCCGCGCCATCTGGTAGCCGTCGATGCAGGTCACCACCGCCGAGGTCTCGCCCGGGAGGTTGACCAGGATGGCGGTGGTCGAGCCGCCGTACTGCGCGCCGTAGTAGATGCCGGCCAGCATGATCAGCGCGCCGACCGGCGGGACGCCGTAGGTGAGCGGCAAGAGGATCGCGATGGTGCCGAGCGGACCGATGCCGGGCAGCACCCCGATCAGCGTGCCGACGCTGACGCCCACCAGGCAGTAGAGCAGGTTCTGCCACGAGAGCGCGACGCCGAAGCCGAAGATCAGATTGCTGAAGAGGTCCATGACGGCTTCGGCCGATGCCTGTGCGGTTCAGTCGAAGCCTACGACCAGCGGGTAGGGCAGGCCGAGGCCCCAGATGAAGACCGCGACCGAGAGTGCGGTGAGCGCGAGGGAAAACAACAACACTTCCAAGAACCGGAATTGCGTGCTCGCGGTCGCCGAGCCGAAGATCAGCACCAGCATCGCGGGAACGAAGCCGGCGCGCTCCATCAGGACGCCGAACAGCACCAGCGAGAGCGGCAATATGATCAGCGCCCGCAGCGACCATGAGCCTTCGATCGTTTCACCGCCACGCAACCCGGTGGCCAGCAGATAGAGGCCAAACGCGATCAGCAGCCCGCCGAGCACCATCGGGAAATAGCCGGGCCCCATGCGCAACGATGTGCCGAAGGCATAATTGCGCGCGATGAGCATCGTGCCGGCGCCAATGGCGACCAGCAGCAGGCCGGCCCAGACGTCCTTGCTCTGAAGGATGGATTGCTTCATCTGTCTTTCGGTTTGTCGATCACCGCACTTGAGTGCACGACCTCATCCTCCGAGACGCCCTCGCGGAGTTTACCGTCGGGCCGGCCGGGGCCGGACCCGTTGGCTCGGGCTCCGCAGGATGAGGTCGGTCCAACGGACGCGATCCCTCATGGTGAGGAGCGTCTACGCGTCGGCGTTGGCCGACGCGTAGCGCGTCTCGAGCCATGAGGGATAACAGGCTCGTTATTGCTCAAGTAGCGAAAGCAAGCTCATTCCGCCTTGATCCCGGCCTGCTTCACGACGCGTCCCCACTTCTCGAGCTCGCTCGCCGAGAAGGCGGCGAACTCGGCCGAGCTCATGCGCATGATGTCGGCACCCTCGGAGGCGAATTGCTTCTGGACTTCGGGCATATCCTGGATCGCCGAAATCTCCTTGTGCAGCCGCTCGACGATGGCCGCGGGCGTACCGGCCGGCGCCACGATGCCGATCCAGTTGGCGGCCTCGTAGCCGGGTACGCCTGCCTCGGCGACGGTCGGAACGTCGGGGAGCACCGGACTGCGCCTGGCGGCGCCAACGCCCAGGGCCCGCAGCTTGCCCGATTGAATATGTGCGTTCGAGGACGTCACCGAGGGGAAGGCAATCTTGGTATGCCCCCCCATCACGTCGATCATGGCCGGGCCCGCGCCCTTGAACGGCACATGCAAAATATCGATGCCGGCCGTGAGCTTGAACAGTTCGCCCCCCAGGTGCAGGAAGGTGCCGACGCCGGAGGAGGCATACTGCAATTGCCCCGGCTTTTCCTTTGCGAGCGCGACCAGTTCCTTCACCGACTTGACCGGCAGCGCCGGATTGACCGCCACCACGTTCGGGGCCGTGACCAGGATCGCGATCGGCGCAAAGCTCCTGACCGGATCGTAGGGCAGCTTGTAGAGCCAGGGATTGACCGCGCTCGCAAGCGAGACGATGAGCAGCGTGTAGCCGTCCTTCGGCGCGTTCGCCACCAGCTCGCTGCCGACCACGCCCCCCGCGCCGCCGCGATTGTCCACCACGACCTGCTTGCCCAGCCGTGCGCTAAGATGCGTAGCGATCACGCGCCCGACGATGTCATTGATGCCGCCAGGAGGGAACGGAACGACGATGCGCACCGGCTTGACCGGATAGTCCTGCGCGCCGGCCGCCGCCGTCAGCGCCAGCAGGAGACCCGCGGTTTTAATCAGCAGCGAGCGCAGTCTGGACACGATTGCCTCCTCCCGATTGTCGTTTTCAATTCCCCGTCGCGACCGCGCAGAACGGTCACTCCGCCTTGATGCCGCCCTCCTTCACGACGCGCTGCCATTTCTTCATTTCATTTTCGATGTAGGCGCCAAACTCGGCGGAGCCCATGCGGACGATTTCGGCGCCTTCCGAGGAGAACTGCTTCTGCACGTCGGGAGCGTCCTGCACCTCCTGCACCGCCTTGTGCAGCCGCGCGATGATCGGCGCAGGCGTCCCGGCGGGTGCGACGAGCCCCCACCAGTTGACCGCCTCGTAGCCCGGCACCCCGGCCTCCGCGATCGTCGGCACGTCCGGCAGGACGGGATTGCGCTTGGCGCCGCCGGTGCCGAGCGCCTTGAGCTTGCCGGATCGGATGTGCGGCGTGGTCTGGACCAGCGAGCTGAACAGCAATTTGGTGTGCCCGCCGATTACGTCGATCATCGCCGGGCCGCCGCCCTTGAACGGCACATGCAGCATGTTGACCTTGGCGTCGAGCTTGAACAGCTCGCCGCCGAGGTGCTGGAAGCTCCCGACCCCGGCCGAGGCGTACTGGATCTCGCCCGGCTTCTGCTTGGCCAGCGCGACCAGTTCCTTCACCGAGTTCACCGGGAATGACGGATTGACCGCGAGCACGTTCGGGCCGCTGGCGAGGATCGAGATCGGGGCAAACGACTTGATCGGGTCGTAGGGCAGCTTGTAGAGCCAGGGATTGACCGCATGCGCGAGCGAGATGATCTGGATCGTATAGCCGTCGTGCGGGGCGTTGGCGGTGATCTCGGTGCCGATGACGCCGCCCGCGCCGCCGCGGTTGTCCACCACCACCTGCTTGCCGAGACGGTCGCTCAGCTTGGCGGCGATCAGCCGGCCGACCACGTCATTGCTGCCGCCGGGCGGGAACGGAATGATCAGGCGCACCGGCTTGGTCGGGTAATCCTGGGCCGCAACGGCCGAGGTCAGCGCAAGCACGAGGCCCGCGGCCTTGAGCAGGGTGGCGTAGACAGTCGGCATGGGCTTTCCTCCGCGAGGCTCTTGGCGTCGTCTCGCGCCCGGCCTGTTATCGGCCGCACGATAGCCGGTTCGGCCGAGCTTGGCACCCCTTGGGTCGTGACCGTTCGCCGCCGGTCCCGGCCCGCCGTATCAGAGCCTGATGTCGGCGACCTGCCTGGCCTTCTCGGTGCAGGCGCCGAGGAGGAATCCGAGGTCGGTGCCGGTCGAGACGTAGCGCGCGCCCATGCGCACGAACTCCGCCACCAGATCGGGCCGGGAGGACAGCCCGCCAACGCCGCAGTGCTTGCCGCGGGCGCGGCAGGCCGCGATGGTGCGCGCGTAGCAGTCGTGCACGCGCGGGTGGTCGTACTGGCCGGCGAGGCCCAGGTCGGCGAGCAGATCGTTGACGCCGACCAGCACCATGTCGACGCCCTCGACCGCGACGATCTCCTCCGCCCGGTCGAGCGCCTGCGCGCTTTCGAACTGCACGATCACCATGGTGGCGTCGTTGAGCGCCGCATAGGCTTGCGCGGCCGGGAAGCTGCGGTAGTGCAGGTGCGGCAATCCGCCGGCGTTCGAACGCTCGCCCAGCGGGGCGAATTTCGCCGCCTTGACCACCTCGCGTGCCTCCGTGGCCGAGCGGATGTGCGGCGCGATCACGCCGAGCGCGCCGCCCTCCAGCACGCGCGCGATATAGTCCGGCGTGTTGGCCGGCACGCGCACAAACGGCGCAATCCCGGCTTCGAGAGCGGCCGTGCAGATCTGGCCGCAGGTCTCGAGCGAGAAGCTCGAATGCTCGAGGTCGACATACAGCGTGTCGAAACCGGCGGTCTTGGCGATGCGCGCGATCTCGACGCTGCGGACGAGGCGCACCGTGATCGAGGCCACGACCTCGTCGCGCGCGAGCTTCTCCTTCACATTGTTGCGCAGGATGTCGCTGATTTGCACGCTGCCCTCCCTATGCCTCCCTTGGCGTCGGCCGGCGGCCGGCGGTATGCTGCTGCCGCGATCCGGCGGGTACCGGGAGAGAGCAGGGACTATCCATGAATTACACGACCGACTTCAAGTCGATCCGCGGCGAGGTCTCGGCGCAGGAATGGCAGACGCGTGTCGATCTCGCCGCCTGCTACCGCCTGATCGACAAGTACGGCATGAGCGACCTCATCTACAACCACATCACCGCGCGCATTCCCGGCAGCGGCGACCATCTGCTGATCAACCTCTACGGCATGCTGTACAAGGAGATCACGGCATCGAGCCTGGTCAAGATCGGCGTCGAGGGCGAGATCATCTGGAAGCCCGATACCGACTACGGCATCAACAAATCGGGCTACGTGATCCACGGCGCGATCCACAAGGCGCGCCCGGAGGTGCAATGCGTGCTGCACACCCACACGCGCGCCGGGATGGCGGTCGCGGCGATGCAATGCGGGCTGTTGCCGCTGTCGCAGACCTCGATCCGCTTCGTCGGCCACATCGGCTATCACGACTACGAGGGTCCGGCGGTCGATCTCGACGAGCGCGAGCGCATCGTGAGCGACCTGGGGCCGCACGACGCGCTGGTCATGCGCAACCACGGTCTGCTGACTTGCGGCGCAACCATCCAGCAGGCGCTCAACACCATGTACCAGCTCGAACTGTCCTGCCGCGCGCAGGTCGACGCCATGGCTGCGCGCACCGAGCTCACCATGCCGGGCGAGAATGTGCTCGCGCACACGGCGCATCTCTACCAGCCCGGCACGCGCCGGCCCTATGGCGTGCTGGAATGGCCCGCGATGCTGCGCCTTCTCGAGGCGGAGGACCGCAACTCAGGCTATCCGCCATATTGGCACTAGGGCTGCTTTCTCGGCCGGTACTGCAATCAGTTTTTGTTTGAGTCTGCGTTGACGAGGCGGATCGGGCGCGTCTCCCGGCCTGCGGCCGCCGAACCGGCCGCTCCGCTACCGGAACCGCCGGGCGCCAGCGTTCGGCGCGACACGAGGAGCGTATGGCATGTGGGCATACCTTCAATCCCTCTTGGACTCTTCGACCCTCTCGCCGCACGGGATCTGCCTGTTGTGGCGTCCGGAGCTGATCTGGCTCCACGTGATGGCCGATACGGTTATCGCGCTTTCCTATTTCTCGATCCCGATCGTGCTTTCGATCTTCGTGTCGAAACGTTCCGACGTCGAGTTTGGCTGGGTATTCTGGGCATTCGCAATTTTCATCACGGCCTGCGGCGCGACCCATGTGCTTTCGATCTGGACGCTGTGGTTCCCGGACTACGCCATTGAGGGCGGCGTCAAGGCGTTGACGGCGGTGGCGTCCCTGGTGACCGCGATCATGCTCTGGCCGCTCCTGCCGAAGGTGCTCGCGCTCCCCTCGCCGAGCCAGCTTCGCGAGGCGTATGCCGCACTGAACAACCAGATCGTGGAGCGCGTGAAAGCCGAAGACATGCTCCGGCAGTCGCAAAAGATGGACGCGGTAGGCCAGCTGACCGGAGGCGTGGCGCACGATTTCAACAACCTCCTCACCGTGATCATCGGCAATCTCGAAATCGCCCAGCACAACCTCAATACCTGGGCCGAGGGGGCCGAGGAACGGCTGCGCCGCCTGCTCGGCAGCGCCATGAGCGGCGCTCAGCGCGCCGCCGCGCTGACGCAGCGCCTGCTCGCATTTTCGCGCCGGCAGCCGCTCAATCCCAAGCCGGTCGACGTGAACAAACTGATCCGGGGACTGTCGGATTTCTTTCACCGCACCCTTGGCGAGAACATCAAGCTTGAGATGGTCAGCGGCGCCGGACTGTGGCAGGTCGAGGCCGATCCGGCCGAGCTTAAATCCGCGATCCTCAATCTCGTCGTGAATGCCCGCGACGCGATGCCCGGAGGCGGCAAGCTGACCATCGAAACCGGCAAGGCCTATCTGGACGACGACTATTGTCGGCAAAACGACGAAGTCGATCCCGGCCAATATGTCCAGATTGCCGTCACCGACACCGGCACGGGGATGTCGCGCGAAGTGCTGGAGCGCGCCTTCGAGCCGTTCTTTACCACCAAGACTCCGGGGGCCGGCACCGGGCTCGGCCTCAGTCAGGTATACGGCTTCATCAAGCAGTCCGGCGGGCACCTCAAGATCGACAGCGAGGTGGGGGCGGGCACGACCGTGAAGATTTTTCTTCCCAGATTGATGATCGCAGAAGCCCAGGCCGAGCCCGCGCCGCCCGACCTCGTCGGGGGGCATCGGGGCGAAAGCCTGCTCGTGGTGGAGGACGATCCCGATGTCCGGGGCTATGTCGTCGAGGTCTTGCGCGGATTGGGCTATCGGGTGCTCGAAGCGTCGGACGCCAACTCGGCCTTGCGGCTGTTCGAGCAGCCTGGCGTGCGCGTGGATTTGCTGTTGACCGACGTCATCCTGCCGGGCCGGAACGGGCGGCAGCTCGCCGATGCGTTGAAGGAACGCCAGCCGGGGCTCAAGGTCCTGTTCATGACCGGCTATTCGCATGACGCGATCGTGCATCAGGGGCGGCTCGACCCCGGCGTCGACCTCATCCAGAAGCCGCTGACGCAGTTGACGCTCGCGGCGCGAATCCGCAGCCTGCTCGACGCCGGGTAGGCGGCGACCCGACCCGGAACGAGAGCGCCCGGGCCCGAGCGATCAATACCGGTAGTCGTCGATCTTGAGCAGCGGGAAGGCGCTCAGCACGTGCGGCGCGTTGGCGGGCGCCGCGGTGTGCAGGTAGGACTTGTTCAGGTCGGCAAGCTTGGTCACGCCCAGCAGACCCATGGAGCGTTGCACCTCGTCCTCCAGCAGCTCGAGCAGCCGCACGATGCCGGCCTGCCCGGCGGCGCCGAGCGCGAAGCACTGCATGCGGCCGATCCCGACCAGATCGGCGCCGAGCGCGATCGCCTTGACGATATCGGCGCCGCGGCAGATCGAGCCGTCGACCAGGATCTTGGCGCGGCCGCCGGCGGCATCGACCACCTCGGGCAGAACGTCCACCGAGCCGCGGCCGTGATCCAGTTGCCGGCCGCCGTGGTTCGACACGTACACCCACTCGACCCCATGATCGATCGCGATGCGCGTGTCCTCGGCGGTGGCGATGCCCTTGAGCACCAGCGGAATCTTGAACTTCTTCTTGATGCGGGCGACCGTGCTCCAGTCGAGCGCGGCCTGCATGATGCGGTTCTGCACGCGGCGGCGTCCCGCGGTGACGAAACGCTTGGCGATGTCGCGCTCGCGCCGGCTGTAGTGCGCGGTGTCGACCGTGAGCGCGAAGGCGGTGTAGTTGTGCGCAATCGCGCGCTCGACGTGGTCGTCGACCCAGTCGGCGTCGCCGCGCACGTAGAGCTGATAGATGCGCAACGTGTCGGGCGCGGCCTTGGCGAGGTCCTCGAGGCCGGGATCGCAGGCGGAGCTCAGCATGTGCCCGACGCCGAATTCGCCCGCCCCGCGCGCGACCGATTCCGCGCCCGCCTGGTGGAAGCTTTCCAGCGAACCGACCGGCGCGAAGATGATCGGCAGCCGCAGGCTGCGCCCAAACTGGGTGACCGACGCATCGACCTTGCTGACATCACGCAGATCCGGGGCCTGAACGCGATGGTATCGAGCGCCATGCGGTTTCGCCGCAGCGTGGTCTCGGACTCGACGCCGCCGACGATGTAGTCCCAGTCGTTCTGATTGAGATTCTGCCGGGCCTTGGCGACGATCTCGTGCAGATTAAGGAGATTGCTCGGATCTGCCGGCGTGTCATGGAGGATCGTCGGGTCGAGTCTTTGGTGTTGCATGGGAGCTCCGGCAGGCTCGCGGCGGCGGAAAAAGAATTTGCGGGGCCGTCATGATGCTCAGACCGGCGACAGGTCGTCAACCAGCCGCAGCCTTGCTAGGCTGACGTGCAGATCAGGGGAGGGGAGCCGTGAGTGCATCGTCATCCGCGCCGGTTCGGCTCGTCGTCATGGAAGGCGACGGCATCGGGCCGGAGATCACCGCCGCCACGCTCGCCGTCTTGCACGCGGCCGATCGCCGGTTCGGGCTCGGGCTCGCGTTCACGCCGGTGGCGATCGGCCTTGCGGCCTTGCGAGCGCAGGGGACCACGCTGCCCGACGCCGCGGTCGAGGCCGCCGAAGCCGCGGACGGCGTCATCCTCGGTCCGGTCGACCACAACGCCTATCCGGCGGTCGATCAAGGCGGACTCAATCCGTCGGGCGGTTTACGCAAGCGGCTCGATCTGTTCGCCAATATCCGTCCGGCAAAGAGCCGCGGCGGCTTTCCGCCGCGCTGCGGATCGCCGGTCGATCTGGTGATCGCGCGCGAGAATACCGAAGGCTTCTATGCCGACCGTTCGATGTTCCAGGGCTCGGGCGAATTCATGCCGACGCCGGATCTCGCGCTTTCGGTGCGCAAGATCACGCGGGCGGGCTCGACCCGCATCGCCGAAGCGGCGTTCGATCTCGCAATGCGCCGGCGCAGGAAGGTGACGGCGGTGCACAAGGCCAATGTGCTGCGGGTGTCGGACGGGCTCTATCTCGACTGCGTCCGCGCGGTTGCCGCGCGTTTTCCGCAGGTCGAATACGAGGAGAAGATCATCGACGCCATGGCGGCGCTGCTGGTGCGCGACGCCGGGGTCTTCGACGTGATCGTCACCACCAACATGTTCGGGGACATCCTCTCCGACCTGGCGTCGGAGATCTCCGGCAGCCTTGGCCTGGCCGCCTCGCTCAATGCCGGAACCGATTACGCGGTGGCGCAAGCCCAGCACGGCTCGGCGCCCGACATCGCCGGACAGGACCGCGCCAATCCGGCCTCGCTGATCGGCTCGGCCGCCATGCTGCTCGGCTGGCTCGGCGAGCGGCGCAAGGATGCGCGCCTCGTCCAGGCCGCCGATGCCATGGAAGCCGCGCTCGATCGGGCGATCGCCACGCCGCAGTGGCGTACGCAGGACCTCGGCGGCCGTCTCGGCACCAAGGCGTTTGGCGACTGCGTGGCTGAGCTGGTGGGTGAGGGCGCGACGGCTCGCAGTTGACGGTTCACCGCACGCGGTTTCGAAGCCGTTGCGGAAGCGGAGTCCCCGTCAACAGGGACAACAGTGGGCGCGCGGACACCAAAGCCGTGCCCGTGCGGTAGCGATGCAACCGGTCCTTCACCAGGCCGAAGCCGCAAAGCGTCAGGCTCGCCCATACGGCGGCGCTGAAATACAGCGACATCCAGGCGATCTCGTCCTTCCAGTGCGCGAAGTCATGGGTGACCGCCCAGCGCGTGCGCAGATCATGCAAGCCCGCCAGAGGGTCGAGCAGCTCCTTTCCGGCCATGACGTCGGTTTGCCACCGGCCGAAATACATCGGCACGTCGATGAAGAACAGAAACAGCAGATAGCCGGCAATGCCGGCAATCGCCGCTCCGATCGCAAGGCGAGCCGCGCCGTGGAACTCGGTCAGCAGCCGTACCAGGGCGACCGTTATGAGCAGGAAGGCGACGGCCCAGATCGAATTTTCGATCGCATTGCCGAGGTAGCTGGTCGTGACCACCGCGTACCACGAGCAGCACTCCGCAATCAGAATCAGCGGAACGATGATCGTCGAGATGTTGCGGACCGTATCGGATTTCGTCAGGACCGAGAGGTAGCGCAGGACGATAGCCCACTGCAGCACGAAGCAGACTTCCGCAACCGTCGCGACGGACCGCCCGACAAAGACGCTCGAAAGCCAGGTGTCGAACAGACAGATGCGCTGGACATCGGCCCGCGGCAGCACGGCTCGAAAGGCGCAGCCGAACACGTAGGCTGCGCACAGCACGACCAAGAGCTCGATCCGGAACAGGCCGCGTTGGCGGCCGGGCGACCGCTTGCGAAGATGGCGATGCAGCAACAGGAACAGCGCAATATTTGCGGCGCTGACGACGAGCAGGAAGCCCCACCAGACCGCAACTGGATTCGACCAATCCAACCACTCAAAGCTCATGCGCCACTCCGCGACGTGTCATCGAAATCACACAAGACAATAATAATACTGACACACGGCGCGCCGGATGTGGAAGCTTTCGATGCCGGAACGGTCGGGAGCATGCCGGATCGAATTTGATGTGCAAATCGACGGCTGGAAAACTCTGCAAATTATCGAAACAAAGGCGGTTTTTCCCTTGTCATATAACTGTCATGTTTTTGTCATATTTTGACGAGCGCCGTCGAACCAGTCCGCGCTACTGGAAAAGTTTCGATCGATAGGCGATATTAGCGCACGCAAGTCATGTGTAATCCTCAATGTCTTCTCCGCGTGAAATCGAGCTCAAACTCGACGTGCCGGTCGAGTTTCTCTCCCGCCTTTCCGGGAGCTCGCTGCTCAAGGGCGCGGCCAGATCGCAGGTCAGGCCCGCCAGCATCGTGTCGGTCTATTTCGATACCGACAAACTGAAGCTGCATCAGAGGGGCTTGTCGCTGCGAGTCCGCCGGATCGGGCGCCGGCTCGTGCAGACCGTCAAGCAGGAGACCGGCGCGCGTGCGGCCCTGTTCGACCGCAACGAATGGGAACAGGACATCCACGCGACCCAACCCGACCTCGACGCCGCCCGCGACACTGCGCTCGCACCCTTGCTGACCAAGAAGCTGCGCAACGGCCTCAAGCCGGTGTTCGAGACGCGCGTGCGGCGGCGGGTCTTCCAGGTCCGGTGCGGCGACAGCGAGGTCGAAGTCAGCATCGACAAGGGAACGGTCGAGGCCGGCCGGAAATCCGCGCCGCTGTGCGAGCTGGAGCTCGAACTGAAGCGTGGAAGCTCCGCCGACCTGTTCAGGTTGGCCAAGGGCCTGGCCGAAGAGGTGCCGTTGCGCCTGGCGGTCAGGAGCAAGTCCGACCGCGGCTATGCGCTGCTCAATGGTGCAAGGCTCAAGCCGGTGAGGGCGGGGCCGGTCGCGCTCGCGCCCGACACCGATGTTGGGTCCGCTTTCCAGAGCATCGCCCGGGCGTGCCTGCACCAGTTCGTCGCCAACCAGCCGGTGATGCTCGCCGGCGACCCCGAGGGCCTGCACCAGTTGCGGGTGGCGCTGCGGCGGCTGCGTGCGGCGATCTCCGTGTTCTCCGGGATGCTGGACGATCCGCAGACGGCCGCATTGAAGGCCGAGCTCAAATGGGTCAACGGCGAGGTCGGCGCGGCGCGCGAGCTGGATATTTTCCAGAAGCGCGTGCTGCAACCGGTGGCGAACCGCCGGCCGGGCGATCCGGGGGTGGCGGTCGTTACCCGCGAGCTTCGAAAGCGAAAAAAGGTTGCCCACGCACGCGCGGTCGCGGCGGTGGAAAGCGCGCGCCTGCGCGGCCTTGTTCTCGACGCCGCGGCGTGGATCGAGTCCGGGGACTGGACGCGCAACCCGGACGAAGCCGCGCGGGCGATGCGGGAACGTCCGATCGCGGCCGCGGCAGCGGAGCAGATGCAGCGCCGATGGAAGGCGGTAGTGAAGAAAGGCAAGCGGCTGGATGAGCTGGACCCGCCGCGGCGGCACAAATTGCGCATCCAGGCCAAGAAGCTTCGCTACGCGGCGGAATTCTTCGCGGGCGCCTTTCCGGGCAAGAAATCCACGCGGCGCTGCAAGACGTTCGTGACGACGCTCGCAAAGCTGCAGGACGCCCTCGGCGACCTCAACGATATTGCGGTGCATGAGGAGTTGTCCAAGCAACTGGTCGAGAGCGGGAGCGGCTCCGGCCGCAAACGGCCCGGCAGCGATCCGGCCGAGCGGGCATTCGCTGCCGGCCGCCTGTCCGGCAACGAGGAGGCGCGCATCGCGCCGGCGCTCAAGCAGGCGCTGCAAGCGTATGCGGCCTTCGCCAAGGCCAAGCCGTTCTGGGAATGACGCGCCCGGTCGGCGCCGATTGACGCCGAAGCGCGCTGCCGCCCGATCGGGCACGTCCCGGCGAGCTGCCGGGACCGGAACCCGGCGCCCTGTCATTCCGCCGTCACCGAATCATCATACTCATGGGCACTTGGATTCCCGTCCCGAGCCTGCGGTCGCGAATCGATCTGTTGTATGGAGTACGAACGCAAGTGATCCGGCGGCGGCCAGGCGTTGCTCGCGGGCATCCACCGAGCCACCGCGCGAGGCCCTGCGCGGACGATCCTTGAGATCAAGTCACTCGAGTGTGCTGCGGACCGTTCCGCGGCAGGACAACGACCATGCCGTTTGCGACTGAACACACGGTCAAGGCGTTCGACGCCGATCTGCAGATCCTGAATCGCATGATCGCGGAGATGGGCGGTCATGCGGAACGGCAAATCGTTCAGGCGGTCGACGCGCTGATCAAGCGCGACCGTGAGCGCGCTAGGCGGGTGGTGATCGGCGACGCCGAGATCGACGCGCAGCAGCGCGAGATCGAGCAGAAGGCGGTTGCCACCATCGCCACCCGGCAGCCCATGGCGGTCGACCTGCGCGAGATCATCGGCATACTGCGCATCGCGAACGAGCTCGAACGCATCGGCGATCTGGCAAAGAACATCGGCAAGCGGGTCGTCGTCCTCAACGGAGAGAGCATGCCGCGGCGGGTGCTGCGCGGCGTCGTCCACATGACCACGCTCGCGGCGCATCTGCTCAAGGACGTGCTCGACGGCTATGCCGAACGAGACGCCAGGAAGGCGATGCAGGTCTGGAACCGCGACGAGGAGATCGATTCGCTGTACACGTCGCTGTTCCGCGAATTGCTCACCCACATGATCGAAGATCCGGGCATCGTTGCATCCGGCATCCATCTGCTGTTCTGCGCCAAGAACATCGAGCGCATGGGCGATCACGCGACCAACATCGCGGAGTCGATCTACTACATGGTGGAAGGCCGCATGCTCGGCACCGACCGGCCCAAGGCTGATTCGACCAGCACCATGGAGATCGGCGCTTACGGCCGAGCGCTGGTATCCATCGATTAGCGCCCGCCGGCCGCTGCCATTCCCGCTGTCATAATCCTGTCGCTCGATCGCAGGCTTGGCGTCAGCAATCGACGGCATCCTGCTGCCGCGCAATTCGTTCGCTTCGCCGCTCGATGGCGGACGGGGCGATGCTGGCACGAAGGAGCCGAGGGACGTGGCGACAGCCTGGTTTGCGCTTCTCCTTGCGGGACTTTTGGAAGTCGGCTGGGCGCTCGGCCTCAAGCTGTCGGAGGGCTTCACACGGCCGCTGGCCAGCGTCGCAACCGTCGTGGCGATCGTGCTGAGCTTCGGGCTGGTCAGCATTTCCCTCAAATCGCTGCCGTTCGGCACCGTCTACGCGTTGTGGACGGGGATCGGCGCGGCCGGCGGCATGATCGTCGGCATGGTCGCGTTCGGAGAGTCGGCCGACCCGTTGCGCCTTGCATGCCTCGCGCTCATCATCGCCGGCATGGTCGGCCTCAAGCTGGTCACGCCGCACTGAACGGACTGGATCTGCCGCCGCACTTTGCCCGCCTGGCGCATCCGCTCGCGTGCCGGGCATTCATGGCAGCCGCATCAGGGGTTGCCCGGCACGGATCATGCCGCCTTCCTGAACGCCGTCGGCCAGCGAAAAGCCGTCGGGTGCGAACACGATGATCGTCGAGCCATGCTCGAACCAGCCCATTTCCTGGCCTTTCCTGAAGCCGGCGGAGCACGCAATGACGTTGGGCCCGCGCTGCCTGAGGCTCGCCGGCACGTCCAGACAATGCAGGCGGATGCTGGCGACCAGAATCGCCGCCACCGGAACCAGCGTCACGGTGTGGCCGGTGGTTGCGAGCTTCGTCCGCAGGATCGCGCGCTCATTCTTGCAGAACAGCCGTTCCACCCGGCGCAATGCGATCGGATTGACGTTCCAGGTATCGCCGGAAATGTAGGTCACCTGGTCGACGTGGCAGTCGTGCGGGGCGTGAAAGCGGTGATACATGCTCGAGGTCAGCCGCAGCGTCACATAGCGGCCGTTGCGGTGGGCATCGACCAGGTCGCGGTCGTGCAGCAGGTCATCGAGCGTATAGGGGAACCCTTTGATCTGAAGGAGAGTGGTGCCGGCGATCGTGCCGGACGCGCCCACGATGGCGTCGCACGGGCTCACCAGGACTTCGGGTCTGCCGTCGACCGGACGCGCGCCGTCCTTCAGCTCCCGGATGAAGCAGTCGTGCATGCTGCGAAAGTGCGAGTTTTTGGCCTCGCGCAGGTCGAGGTCCGAGAAGAAGCGCCATAGCGCGATCGACAAATCGCGCACGAGCGGCTGCTCGATCTTGCTGAACCAGCCCATGAACTGGGTGACCAGCCGGCGTGGAATTCGGTTGGTGAGCAGGAAATTGACGTCCTCCTGGTCGAACAGGCGCAGAAGCGCGGATCGCATCGTCATGGAGCCGTAAAATCCCTCGGATAGACAGTGATTCGATGAAGTGGGGCAGCACCGCTCTGGCCTTCTACGGGCTCGGCGCCGCGACGGTGGCGACGTCGCTCGTGACGTTGCGGCGGCGGCTGCAGCTTTCGAAGGGAAAGCATTGGTCGCTGACCGGCCATGCGCGGATGGCGCGCCGGGTGGCGTCCTGGCTGCCGTACTACGAATACGACGAAGCGCGCTTCTTCTGCTCCGACGATGCGCCGGAGGAGATTGCCGCGCGCCGCCGGGCCGGCTTCATGCGGCTGTCGGAGCTTTATCGGACACGCTTCGCCGCGACCGCTCCGGCACGGCCGAGGTGACCGACAGCATCTCCGACCTGCAATTCACCGACGCCTATCGGGTGCCGTTCCAGTACAGCCGTTTCGTGCGCCAGCATCTGAAGCCGGGGGCGTTCGTGCAATCGTCCGCCGGCGTGACGGTCACCGACCTCGACGGCAACGAGTTCTACGATCTCACCGGCTCCTACGGCGTCAACGTCTTCGGCTACGATTTCTACAAGGAGGCGATCGAACGCGGGCTCGCGAGCGTCCGCGACTCGGGCCGGTGCTCGGCCCCTATCATCCGGTGATCGCCGACAACGTGAAACGCCTGAGAGAGATGTCCGGGCTCGACGAAGTCTCGTTCCACATGTCGGGCACCGAGGCGGTCATGCAGGCCGTGCGGCTCGCCCGCTACCACACCGGCCGATCGCATCTGGTGCGCTTCTGCGGCGCCTACCACGGCTGGTGGGGCGACGTGCAGCCGGGAATCGGCAATCCGGTGCCCGCGCACGAGACCTACACGCTGAAGGAGATGTCCGAAGACACGCTGCGGGTGCTGCGGACGCGGCGCAACATCGCCTGCGTGCTGGTCAATCCGCTGCAGGCGCTGCATCCGAACGCCGGCGCGCCGGCGGATTCCTCGCTGGTCGACAGCGCCCGCAGCGCGCATTTCGACAAGGACGCCTACACCGATTGGCTCCGCGAGCTGCGAGCGGTCTGCACCGAGCGCAGCATCGTCTTGATCTTCGACGAGGTGTTTGTCGGCTTTCGTCTCGCCCGCGGCGGAGCGCAGGAGTATTTCGGCGTGCACGCCGACCTCGTCACCTACGGCAAGACGCTCGGCGGCGGGCTTCCGATCGGCGTCGTCTGCGGACGCAAGGACCTGATGAAGCGTTTCCACGACGACCGCCCGGCCGACATCTGCTTTGCCCGCGGCACCTTCAACTCGCATCCCTACGTGATGGCCGCGATGCATGAGTTCCTGCAGCATCTCGACACGCCGCAGGTGCGCGATCTCTACCGCGACCTCGACCGCGTCTGGAACGAGCGGGCGCAGCGGCTCAACCGGCGTCTGCAGGAGGAAGACCTGCCGGTGCAGGTCGCCAATCTGTCGACGATCTGGACGGTCTGCTACACGCAGCCGTCGCGTTACAACTGGATGCTGCAATACTATCTGCGCGCCGAAGGATTGGCGCTGAGCTGGGTCGGAACCGGGCGCCTGATCTTCAGCCTCAATTACACCGAGGCGGAGTTCGATGCCGTCGCGGACCGCTTCGTGGCGGCCGCCAAGGCGATGCAGCAGGATGGCTGGTGGTGGGGCAGATCCGGCCCTGACCAATAAGGCGATCAGGCGGCGCATCCTGAAGGAGATGATCGCGCACAGGCTTTCCTCCGTGCGCGATCATCCTGGCGCGCCGGGACGGCCCGTCGCGTCAGCCGGCCTGCGGCGGCCTTCTCGGCGTGAATGGCGGGATCGATCAGCTCGCCGCGCAGCAGAAAGATCGGGGCCTTGTAGTAGAGCTTGATGTCGTGGAACGGGTCGGTGAGGATTTTCGTGACCCACACCAGCCCGGTCATGACGTCCTTGACGAAGAACAATTGCACCGTCCGGAACAGCAGGCCGCCCAGGCCGATGACCAGCCAGATCTGCGCGACATGGCGCACGAACTCGATGGCATTGGCGTGCGGCGCGAAGATGCCGAACAGCGTGGGATCGAACAGGAGCGGGAGCGGCGACAGCGCCCAGATCGCCAGAAGGACGACCTTGCGCTGCAGGTTGTAGCCGACCTTGATGTCTTCCTTGTACTCGTGCGTGGCTTGATTGACCACGTCGTAGTCCTTCGGCTCGAAGAAGAAATGCCCGATCTGCCGGGTGGTCATCGCCACCAGCCATCCGACCAGGGCCGCAATCGCCGGATCCTTGAACATCATGACATAGGCAAACAGGAAGCTCAGGGCGCTCACCAGGTGAAGCGATTGGTTGATCCGGCTGTGATGATAGTAGCGATGGTCGTCCCAGCGCTGCATTCTCAGAGCCTCGAAGAAATGGTCCATGGTGTCTCCCGTCTTGCGGTGCTCGCGACCGTATGGCGATTTGATGAATCCGATGTGACAGGCAGGTGCGGCCGGCACCCGGGGTGGCCGGCGGAGCGATCAGCTCGCGGCTTGCGACGCCGGATAGTGCTCGCGCTCCATTGCCGTGCCGTCATTCTTGGCGAAGCGGATGAGCGAGAAGTGCCCGAGCGGCGGCATCGCGCGCCGCTCGACCAGCTGCATGCCGGCGGTCCGCTCGGCCCAGCGCGCGTAGCGGTCGAAGGAGAATTCGGTGCGCCAGCCGAGCTTGCGCGCCGCCGGCGCAAACCAATGCTCCAGCGAGCGCCGCAGGCCGGCTTCCGCTCCCACGCGGCTGACCAGCACGATCTCGCCGCCGGGCCTCAGCACGCGGGCGAATTCGTCGAGGGTCGCCTCGGGATTGGGAACCGTGGTGATCACGTACTGCGCCACGACGACGTCGAACGAGGCATCCGGGAAGCACAGATGCTCGGCGTCCATCACCCACAGACCCTCGACGTTGGTCAGTTCGAACTCGACGACCCGTTCCTGCGCCTTGCGCAGCATCGGCTCGGAGATGTCGACGCCGCACAGGCGGTTCGCGCGCGAATAGTCCGGCAGCGAGATGCCGGTTCCGACGCCGACCTCGAGGATGCGCCCGCCGATGCGTTCGGCGGCGGCGATCGCGGCGTGCCGGCCGCGCTCGAACACGGCGCCGAACACCACGTCGTAGACCGGCGCCCAGCGCGCATAGGCCTTGGTGATCGTTTCCTTGTCGAGAGCGATGGTTTCCCGCCCGAGCTCCACGTGTGAAGCCTCCATCATGATCGTGCTCCTTGTTCGATTGGGTTGATGACGCAACGGGTTCACCGGGCAGTCGTCAGCCCGGCGCGGTCGCCGTGACGGCCATGTCCGCACGCGGCGCCGCGTAGCCGGCGGTGGCGACCTTCTGGGCGTGCCCAATGAACTGACGGGCACTGTTGTCCCACGAGTAGTTCAGCGCGAACGCGCGACACGCGGGGCGGGAGATGCGCAGCGCCTGCAGGCAGGCCACGCGCAGGTCCTCGTCCAACACGCCGATGGGATTGCCGCCGACGACGTCCTTCGGGCCGGTGACTGGAAACGCGGCGATCGGACGCCGCTGGCGAGCGCTTCGAGCTGCACGACGCCGAACGTGTCGGTCAGGCTCGGAAAGACGAACACGTCGGCCGCCGCCAGATGCGCCGCCAGCGTCTCGTGCTCCAGCAATCCGAGGAATTTCGCCTGCGGATAGCGCTGCCTGAGCTCCGCCTCCTGCGGGCCGGTGCCGATGACGACCTTGGTCCCGGGCAGGTCGAGCGCCAGGAATGCGTCGAGGTTCTTTTCGACGGCGACCCGTCCCATCGTGACGAAGATCGGGCGCGGGAAGTCGAGTTCGATCGCGCGGTCGGGCCTGAACAGGCTGGTATCGACGCCGCGCGTCCACATGCCGAGGTTGGAAAATCCCCGCTGCGAAAGCTCCGCCATCAGCGACGGGGTGGCCACCATCGTGACCGTCGCGGCCGAATGAAAGCGCCGCAATGCGGCGTAGACCCAGGCTTCGGGGATTGGCGCGCGCGCCGAGACGTATTCGGGAAAGCGCGTCGTGTAGCTGGTGGTGAACGGCCGGCCGACCCTTCGGCAATAGGCCCGCACCATGTGGCCGATCGGCCCTTCGGTCGCGATATGGATCGCGTCGGGCTTTGCCTCGTCGATGCGGCGCGCGATCTGCCCCCGGCCCGGCAGCGCGAAGCGCAGCTCCGAATAGGTCGGCACCGGCAGGGTCCGAAATCCGTCCGGCGAGAGAAAGTCAATGTGCACGCCGAGCCCGCGCGCGCTGCGCGCAAGCGACGTCAACGTGCGCACGACGCCGTTGACCTGCGGGTGCCAGGCATCCGTTGCCACAAGAATCCGCATCAGGCGGCGCCCGGCCGGAGCGGCAAGGTCGGTTCATGGACGAATCGCATGCCGCGACCATTGCGGTTTCATATCTCAGGCGTGTGACGGTGGCGGGGTGACACCGGTCGGCAGCTGCCGCAGGTGCCGGTCGATGCTGTCGTGGGATTAGCCGCGGGCCGGCACTCACCGCCCTTTGTTCGGGGAGCAGAATGCGCGGTGCAGGGCCTCGATCACCTCGCGCACTTCCGTGCGCGCCAGCGAATAGTAGATGTTCTTGCCGTCCCGGCGCGTCTCGACGAGATTGTCGTTGCGCAGCCGGGCGAGCTGCTGCGAGACGGCGGGCTGGCGCAGGCGCAGCATCTGCTCGATCTCGGTGACCGATTTCTCCCCGCTGGCGAGCAGGCACAGGATCATCAGGCGCGCCTCATGGGAGAGCGCCTTGAGGAACTCGCTCGCCACGCGGGCATTCGCGACCAGCGTATCGAGGTCGGGCTCACTTGCGGGCTTGGCGCGCCGTTTGGCGGTGGCTCTGGCGTCCATCGGTCGTGCTCGCTCCGGAGCCATTACTGCCGTGCCCCGACGGCATCGGGCTCCGCCTTGGGTACCAGATTCTCCAAGAGGCCCCAGAAGAAATCCTGCCCCGGATAGCCTTCGATGCGGCCGATCTCCCGGCTCCCGTCGTGCAGCACGAACGTGGGCGTGTAGCGGACCGGGCGCTTCAGCGGCGCCTTCATCTCGTCGCCGCGGTCGAGATCGACCAGGCGCATCGGCAGCCGCCGGCCGATGTCGGTCTTGGGATAGATCGGGCCGACCTCGCGATCCCACACCGCGCACCAGGGGCAGCCGGCGCGCCGGAACATGATGAGCTCGAGCGCGGACGCGCTGGAGGCGCCGAATGCGGCGAGCACAAGCAGCAGGGCGAAGGTCATGGGGCGGCGCATAGCGGGCGGAATCCCTTGTGTGCGGTCGAGGCTACTATAAATATAGTGCGGATTGAATATGTTTCACGGGGCGCGCGCTATGGACGTCGATGTCGGGCTGATGGCGGCGTTCGGCGCGGGCCTGGTGTCGTTTCTGTCGCCCTGCATCCTGCCCCTGGTACCGCCCTATCTGTGCTTCCTGGCCGGCACCTCGCTCAGCGCGCTGACGGAGCAGAAGAGCGCGGGCGTGACCGGCCGGGTGCTCGGCCGCGCCGCCGCCTTCGTGCTCGGCTTTACCAGCGTGTTCGTGGCGCTCGGCGCCGGCGCCTCCACCATCGGGCAGTTCGTGTCCGAGCACCTCACGCTGCTGTCGCGCATCGCCGGCATCGTCATCATCGCGCTCGGCCTGCACATGCTCGGCGTCTTCCGGTTCGCCTTGCTGATGCGCGAGGCGCGCTTCACCGGAACGAAGCAGCCGGCCGGTCCGGCGGGCGCATTCCTGGTCGGGCTTGCCTTCGGCTTTGGCTGGACGCCGTGCGTCGGCCCGGTGCTGACCTCGATTCTGCTGCTGGCCGGGGCGGAAGCCACCGTCGGCCGCGGCGCTGCTCTGCTGGCCGGTTATGCGGCTGGGATCGGGGTGCCGTTTCTCGCCGCGGCGCTGTTCACCGGACCGTTCCTGCGGCTGGTGGGGCGCTTTCGCAGCCGGCTCGCCCTGGTGGAGAAGGCGATGGGGCTGGTGCTGATCGCGGTCGGCGTGCTGGTTTTCGCGGGCGCCATGCCGGTGATCGGTAACTGGCTGCAGGAGTACGTGCCGATCCTTGGACGCATCGGGTGACATGACAAGCGATGCAACCCTGCGCCCCTTGTCCGGTGCCGCGCGCATCTGCTATACACTTTCAAAATAATGAATATTAAGGGAGTCGCCCATGCTGACGCGGCGCTCTTTACTGGGCGGATCGGCGGCGGGTGCTTGGGCGGTTGTGCGCGCGGGGCAGGCGCTGGCCGAGGCCACGCTGAACGAGGACGGGCTCTATCACGAGCCCTGGTTCCTGCAGAGCCTGCTCGAGCTTGCCGACGATCTCGACGCCGCGGCAGCGCACAACAAGCGGTTTGCCATCATGTGGGAGCTGCGCGGCTGCCCGTATTGCCGCGATACGCACCTGATCAATTTCGCCAAGCCCGCGATTACCGACTACATCAAGGCGCGCTTCGACATCCTCCAGCTCAACATCGTCGGCGCGCGCGAGGTGGTCGATTTCGACGGCCAGAAGCTGCCGGAGAAGCGGTTCGCGGAGAAATACGGCGTCCGCTTCACGCCGACCTTCCAGTTCTTCCCGGAAGTCTCGGCCGGACTCGATAAGCACAAGCCGCGCGAGCGCGAAGTCGCACGAGCGCAGGGCTACCTGATGCCCGACCACTTCCTTGCCTTGTTCAAATTTGTCGCCGAGCGCGCCTACGAGAAGGAGAGCCTGCCCGAGTACCTGCGGTCCAATCCCCGCTCGTCGGAACCCGCGATCCGCTGAGGGCCGGGCGCTCAGCCGACCTTCAGGTAGGCAAAGCCCTTGGTCTGTAGTTCGGCCACGGTCGCGACCCCGGACGGCACGAACTTGAGGAAGGCATCCTTCTTTGTTTTTTCCGGATCGATCTTCAGGCGCTTGTAGGTGATCTGGCAGAGATATCCCTCGACCCCGTACTTGGTGAGGCCGGCAAAGCGCTGGTAAAGCTGCGGGTCGATGGTGTCCTTCTCCCACGGCGTGCCGGTGCGGTCCTCCAGGAAGAACTTGAGCCCGGCGCCGTGCGCCACCACCACCAGCTTGAGCTTGAAGGTGTCGAACTCATAGGCCGAGTAGTGGTTGAGCATGTTCTGCAGCATCTGCGAAAATCGCTGCGGATCGCCGAAGTCGCAATGGTAGACGCAGGCGACGTCGGTCTCCTTCTTGATCGTGGCAAGGTCGAGCGCCACCGGATTGCCGCGCGCGCTGGCAGTCGATGCCAGCACGGCGCCCGAGGCGGCGAGCGCCCCGACGATGTCCCGTCTGCTCTTGAGCATGAAACTTCTCCTGACGCTTGCGCCGGTACGCGGTATTCGCGCCGGCGGTGCTATTTGTTGACCGGGCTCTCCGGGCTCATCAGCAGCGCCACCAGGTCCTGGATCTGATCGATGCTCAGGATATTGTTGGAGCCGAAGCGCGGCATGGTCGAGCACGGAAATGCGGCGTGCGAGTTGTAGAGCTTCTCGTAGGCCGCCTTGGTCTCGGCCTCTCCGAATTTGCGGACCTTGCCGTAACCGAGCAGACTCGGGCCGAGCGTCCCGTAGCTCACCTCTTTCTTGGTCAACTGGTGGCAGGCATAGCAGTTGCCGCCGTTCGGGTTGCGGGCCGGATAATCGGTGAAACGCAGGCCGTAACCCGACTGGGCGATGCGCTCGCCTTTCTTCCAGTCGCCGACAAGCTTGCCGTCGGGCGGATAGGCGATCGTCGCCTTTTCGCGCTGCTGAATGGCATCCGCAATCGGCCGCGGCGGCGCGTTGTGGTGCGCCGAGCACTGCCGCATGGTCTCGTCCGGGGTCAGCCGCGACTGCCAGTCGGCGGGAGCGGTCGGGAATCCCGACTTGATCACCGCATCGGCGCGCGCGGGGTCGACCGCGGGCTTCTGCTGGGCGAAAGCCGGCGTTGCGGCGAGGCCGAGCACAACGAGCGTGACGGAAATGGATCGCATGGTCGGTTCTCCTGCGCTCAACGCTTCAGCCCGGGCGCGGCGATCTCGCCACCCTTCGCCTGGCTCGCCAGATAGCTGACGAGCGCGACGCTGGCTTCGGAGCCGAGCTCCAATTCCGGCATTCGCATCTGCCAATAGCAGTCGTAGAGGCGATGCTGCATGGTCATGACGTGAGTGGTGGAAACGCGATAGGCCGGCCACTCGCCGACCACCTGGCGCGCCTCCTCCGGGTTGGACAGGTAGGGCAGGCCTTGCAGGCGGATGCGCAGGCCCTTGGCGTCATGGCAGGTCGCACAGGCAAAATCGAACGGGCCGGAGCGCCGGAAGAACAGATTCCCGCCCAGCGCCACCGCGTCCTGCCCTTTGGCGTCGTCGAGCTTGGCACCGTACTTCATGCCGCTCGACTTGCTGGCGACGTAGGTCGCCATCGCACCGAGTTCCTTGACCGGCTGACCGCCGCCGGGGTGCGGCTTCTTGATCAGGTCGGCGTGGTTGAAGCCCTGCAGTTTCTCCATGCACCAGAGAATGCGGGTCTCGACGTCCATCACGCGGCCGGCATCGGCGAAATAGCGCGGCAGTTCGGCAAACGCGCCGTCGACCTTGCCGGGACCCTTGCCGAGATCGCACTTCTCGAGCGTGACCTTGTTCGGCCCGCGCTGCGTCGTCCAGAGCGCCTCGCCGCGATCGGCATCCAGCAATCCGGGATTGCTCCAAGGGTCGTCCTTGAGCATCTTGCGGTATTTCTCGATGCCCTTTTCGGTTTCGTCGTCCTGCGCGACCGCGATGGCGGTTGCGGTCGCGACGCACAGGCGGCCGCAAGCAGGATATGGCTGAATTTCACCTGACCATCCTCCGCAAGTTGTTGGCGCTATTTGTTTGGGCCGCCCGTCCGCGGTCGGCGAGGGCCCTGCCGGCCGAACAATACATGCATTCTTTTGAATGAAAAGCGTCGTCTTTTGTCTCACGGCGGCGCGGTACATTGTCGTTCGGAAAGCACTTGCAATTTGCGCGGCCCGCGTCTAGATATTTGCAAAGATGTGAATATGTATGCGGCTGGCGTAAGGCCGCTGGAAAATGTCCGCGGCATTCGCTAGGTCGCACTGGACGGCGTCATAGCGGAAATCGGTGTGGCCAGGAGAGGGAAATGCCAATGACTGTTGCTCGTCGGAGCTTCCTGAC
This sequence comes from uncultured Alphaproteobacteria bacterium, assembly GCA_963755305.1. Classification (GTDB taxonomy): domain Bacteria; phylum Pseudomonadota; class Alphaproteobacteria; order Rhizobiales; family Xanthobacteraceae; genus VAZQ01. Next base: position 771,857 of record CAVWJL010000006.1, read on the forward strand.
AATCGGCGCCGGTGCATTGGCGGCTACTGCCTGGGGTGGCGCGACCATTCCGGCCCTCGCGGCCAACGACTCCGACGATCTGATCAAGAAATTCACCGGCGGCAAGACGGCAACCGAAGGCCGCGTGCGGCTCGACCTGCCGGAGATCGCCGAGAACGGCAACACCGTGCCCATGACCGTGTCGGTCGAAAGCCCGATGACGGAGCAATCCCACGTCACCGATGTGCTGGTGGTGGCCGACGGCAATCCGCGCGGCGGCGTCGTCACCTTTCATTTCTCTCCCGCAAGCGGCGTCGCGGAGGCCAACACCCGCATCCGCCTGGCGGAGACGCAGAATATCGTGGCGATTGCCAGGATGAACGATGGCTCCTTCTTCAAGGCCAGCAAACAGGTCAAAGTGACAATCGGCGGCTGCGGCGGCTGAGCGAGGCAACGCAGCAACTGCCCATGGAGGAAAAGTAAATGGCCGACGTGAAGCCGCGCATCAAGCTCGACAAGAAGCAGGCCAAGAAGGGCGACCTGGTCGAGGTCAAGGCCCTGGTCTCGCACATTATGGAGACCGGTCTGCGCAAGGACGGCAGCGGCAAGACCATTGCGCGCAAGATCCTGAACAAGTTCACCTGCACGGTGAATGGCAAGGAAGTGTTTTCGGCCGATTTCGAGCCGGCGATCTCCGCCAATCCCTACATCCAGTTCAAGTTCCGGGCGCAGGAATCGGGCCCCGTGGTGCTGACCTGGGTCGATGACGACGGGACGAAGGTCGTCGGACAAGAATCGATCACCGTGACCTGACGGCGCGATGCCGCGCGGCTGATCCCGGCCGGCACGCCCGGTTGCGCACGGCTCGTACGTGCCTTTGATCCACCGCAAGGTCGCGCGCCGAAGGCCGGCATTAGCTGCGGACGGCGCGCGCTGTTCCGGGAGCCTGTCATGTTTTCGAGGCGCGATTTTCTTCAGGTCATCGCCGCAACCGCGGCGATCCTGCCCGGCGGGTGGTCGCGCGCGCTGGCGCAACAGCGCCTGACGCAGGACGAGCTTTTGCGGTTCGACGCGGTCGGCAACATCACCCTCGTGCACGTCGCCGACATTCATGCCCAGCTCATGCCGCTCCTGTTCCGCGAGCCGTCGGCCAATCTCGGCGTCGGTGACGCGAGAGGAGTGGTGCCGCACGTCAGCGGTCAGGCTTTCGTCGATTTGTACAAGATCGCAGCCGGGTCGGCGTCGGCCTATGCCCTGAGCTCGGTCGATTTCGTCGCGCTGGCAAAGAGCTACGGCCGGCTCGGCGGGCTCGACCGCATCGCCACCATCCTCAAGGCGATCCGCGCCGAGCGCGGCGAGCGGGTCGCCTTCTTCGACGGCGGCGACACCTGGCAGAACAGCTATACGTCGCTGGTCAGCAAGGGCCAGGACATGGTCGACTGCATGGCGTTGCTCGAGCCGGACGCCATGGTCGGGCACTGGGAGTTCACGCTCGGCGCCGCGCGGGTCAAGGAGCTGGTCGAGAAGCTCGCGTTTCCGTTCCTGGCGCAGAACGTGCGGGACACCGAGTGGAACGAGCCCGCGTTCGAGCCGATGACCATGATCGAGCGCGGCGGGGCGCAGATCGCCGTCATCGGCCAGGCGCTGCCTTATACGCCGATCGCCAATCCGCGCTGGCTGATCCCGAACTGGACGTTCGGCATTCGCGAGAACGATCTCAAGCTCAATGTCGAGAAGGCGCGCAAGGACGGCGCGGAACTGGTCGTTCTGCTCTCGCACAACGGCTTCGACGTCGACCGCAAGCTCGCCGCGCGCGTGAGCGGCATCGACGTCATCCTCACCGCGCACACCCATGACGCGCTGCCCGAGGTGGTGAAGGTCGGCAAGACCCTGCTCGTCGCTTCCGGCAGTCACGGCAAGTTCGTGTCGCGGCTCGACCTCGACGTGCGCGACGGCGCGGTGAAGGATTATCGCTTCAAGCTCATCCCGGTATTTTCCGACGCCATCGCGCCCGACGCCGAGGTCGCCGCCAAGGTCCAAAGCGTGCGCGCGCCGCACGCGGCGATGCTGCGCGAGGTGGTCGGCCGCACCGAAACGCTGCTCTACCGCCGGGGCAATTTCAACGGCACCTTCGACGACCTGATCTGCGATGCGCTGCTGGCGGAGCGCGACGCCGAGATCGCGCTGTCGCCGGGCTTCCGCTGGGGCGCGTCGCTGCTGCCCGACAGCGAGATCACCCGCGAGGACATCTACAACGCCACCGCGATCACCTATCCGGCCGCCTATCGGATGAACATGACCGGCGCGCGGCTCAAGGACGTGCTCGAAGACGTCGCCGACAACCTGTTCAATCCCGATCCCTACTATCAGCAGGGCGGCGACATGGTGCGGGTGGGCGGCGTCCGCTACGCCATCGACGTCAGCAAGCCGATCGGCAGCCGGATCTCCGATCTCACGCTGTTGCGCACCGGCCAGCCGTTGGATCCGGGCAAGGACTACGTCGTCGCCGGATGGGCGAGCGTGAACGAGGGCACCGAAGGCCCGCCGATCTGGGACGTCGTCACCGGCTACATCCAGAAGAAGCGCGTGGTCGCGCCGAAGGAGACCGACCACGTTCGTGTCACGGGCGCCTAGCGCATCCTCGGGAGACTGCGGAGAACCTTCATGCCGAGTGATCATTCGAATGCCGGCCGGCCGGCCTCGCGGCGCGCCTTCCTGCGCGGCGCGATCGCGGCCGGCGGCGCCGGCGCGCTGGCCGGACCGGCCCTCGCTGCGGAGGCGGGAAAGCCCGCGAACCTGCCGCCGAACATACCGGATTGGACCCGCTCGCTGGGCGACGGCGTCGCCGTGCGCACCTACGGCAAGCCCTCTAAGCACGAAGCCGGCATCATCCGCCGCGATGTCTCCTGGCTCACCGCCACCCCGCAAAGCTCGGTCAGCTTCACGCCGATCCACGAGATCGACGGCATCATCACGCCCAATGGCCTGTGCTTCGAGCGCCACCATGCCGGCATCGCCGAAGTTGACCCGGCCGACTACCGGCTGATCCTGCATGGTCTGGTCGACAAGCCGCTGATCTTTACGCTCGACGACATCAAGCGCATGCCGCGGGTCAACCGGGCGTATTTCTGCGAATGCGCGGCCAATTCCGGCATGGAATGGCGCGGTGCCCAGCTCAACGGCGCGCAGTTCACCCACGGCATGGTGCATTGCGTGATGTACACCGGCGTGCCGCTCAAGCTGCTGCTCGCGGAGGCCGGGCTCAAGCCGAACGCCAAGTGGCTCCTGCTCGAGGGCGGCGACGCCGCCGCGATGAGCCGCTCGCTGCCGCTCGCGAAAGCGCTCGACGACGTGCTCGTCGCCTACCGCATGAACGGCGAGATGCTCTACCCGGAGAACGGCTATCCGGTGCGCATGGTGATCCCCGGCTGGGAAGCCAATATGTGGGTCAAATGGCTGCGCCGCATCGAGGTCGGCGACGAGCCCTGGCATCACCGCGAGGAGACCTCGAAATACACCGACCTGCTGGAGAACGGCAAAGCCCGCCGCTTCACCTTCGTGATGGATGCCAAGTCGGTCATCACCAGTCCGAGCCCGCAGGCGCCGCTCAACCGCAAGTCCGGCTTCACGGTGCTGTCGGGGATCGCCTGGTCGGGACGCGGCAAGATCGCGCGCGTGGACGTCTCGCTCGACGGCGGCCGCAACTGGCGCACGGCGCAGCTCGATGGCCCGAGCTGGGACAAGGCGCTCACCCGGTTCTACTACGAGTTCGACTGGGACGGCCGCGAGCTTCTGCTGCAGTCGCGCGCGATGGACGAGACCGGCTACGTGCAGCCGACCAAGGACGAAATGCGCAAGCACCGCGGCGTCAACTCGATCTATCACAACAACGGTATCCAGACCTGGTATGTGCACAAGAGCGGCGAGGTCGAGAATGTCGAAGTCTCCTAGCGCGCTTGCGCTTGCCGCCTTGGTTGCGGCCGCGCTTGCCGCCTTCGGCGCGGTCGAGCTTGCGGCCGCGCCGAAGTCGAAGCCGGGCGCAAAGCCTGCCGCGGCGCCCGCGCTCTCCAAGCCGCTCGGCATCGGGCGGGAGGCCAAGCCCGAGGAGATCGCCGGCTGGGACATCGACGTCCGCCCGGACGGGAAGGGGCTGCCCGCCGGCAAAGGGACGGTCAAGCAGGGCGAGCCGCTCTACATGGAGCGTTGCGCCGCCTGTCACGGCGAATTCGGCGAAAGCTCCGGGCGCTGGCCGATCCTGATGGGCGGCGCCGGTACGCTGGCGGGGCACGATCCGGTCAAGTCGGTCGGCTCGTACTGGCCCTTTGCGTCGACCGTGATCGACTACATCCGGCGCACCATGCCGTTCGGCAATGCGCAGTCGCTGACCAACGACGAGCTCTATGCCATCACCGCCTACGTGTTCTATCTCAACGACATCATCAAGGACGAGAATTTCGAGCTGAACGATAAGAGCTTCCTCTCGATCAAGCTGCCGAACCAGCCGAACTTCATCGATGACGATCGCGAGGTCGCCGAGAAGGAATTCTGGCGCAAGTCGCCGTGCATGAAGAACTGCATGCCCGGCGAGGCCAAGATCACCGGCCGTGCCCGTGCGCTCGACGTGACGCCGGAATCCGGGACCGCCCCCAAGGTCGAGTGACGCGCATGCACGCGCCCATCCGCCGCTCCGCTCTGGTGCTCTCCGTGCTTGCCGGCGCGTCGTCCCCCGCCCTCGCGCAGGGGGACAAGGCGCTCGGCCAATATCTCTCGTCGGAGTGCGTGACCTGCCATCAGTTGAGCGGACGCTATGAGGGGATTCCCCCGATTGTGGGATGGCCGGAGCCGATTTTTATCGCAGTCATGGGGGAGTACCGCTTGAAGAAACGGCCGAACCCGATCATGCAGACGATCGCCGCGCGGCTGTCGGAAGGGGAGACCGCCGCGCTGGCGGCCTATTTTGGAAGTCTGCGTGCTGAAAGCCGGAAATAGCCGGGATCACAATCGGAAGGGAGAGGACGATGATTTTATCCAACCGCCGGAAATTCCTGGGAGGCATGGGCGCGGTTGCTGCCGCGAGCTTCCCGATGCCTGCGTTGGCGCAGGCCAAGCCGAAGCTGGTGGTGGTCGGCGGCGGCCCGGGCGGCGCCACCATCGCAAAATACGTGGCGAAGGATTCGAGCGGCGCCGTCGAGGTCACCCTGGTCGAGCCGCTGCGCCAGTTCACCACCTGCTTCCATTCGAACCTCTATCTCGGCGGCTTCCGCGATTGGAAATCCATCAACCATTCGTACGCCGCGCTCGGGTCCAAGTACGGCATCAAGCTCGTACACAAAGCCGCGCAGAGCATCGATCGCGAGAAGAAGACCGTGCGCCTCGCCGACGGATCGCGGCTCTCCTACGATCGCCTGGTGGTGGCGCCGGGCATCGACATCAAATTCGATTCGGTGCCGGGTTACTCCGAGGCGGCGGCCCGGATCATGCCCCATGCCTGGAAGCCGGGGCCTCAGACCCAGTTGCTCAAGCGCAAGCTCGACGCGCTCGAGGACGGCGCCGTCATCGTCATGGTGGCGCCGCCCAACCCCTACCGTTGCCCGCCCGGCCCCTATGAGCGCGCATCGATGATGGCGCACGTGCTCAAGGCCAAGGGTCACAAGCGCTCGCGCATCATCATTCTCGATCCCAAGGATACCTTCTCCAAGCAGGCGCTGTTCCAGGAGGGTTGGGAGAAGTACTATCCGGGCATGATCGAGTGGCAGGATCCCAAGATGCACGGCGGCATCAAGGGCGTCGATCCGAAGACGATGACGGTCACGACCGATCTGTCCAGCTACAAGGCGAAGCTCGTGAACGTGATCCCGGCGCAGATGGCCGGCAAGATCGCGCGCGACGCCGGGCTCGCCAACCAGAGCGGGTTCTGTCCGATCGACCCCGCCAGCATGAAATCGGCGAGCGATCCGAACGTCTACCTCGTCGGCGACGCCTGCATCGCCGGCGACATGCCCAAGTCGGCGTTTTCGGCCAACAGCCAGGCCAAGGTGGCGGCGATGATGATCCGCGGCGAACTGACCAAATCGCAGACCTTCCCGGCGCGCTACACCAATACCTGCTGGAGCCTGATCGAAACCGACGACACCGTGAAAGTCGGCGGCCGCTACGAGCCCAAGGACGGCAAGATCGCCGCCGTTGAGACCTTCGTCTCGAAGAAGGGCGAGAGCGCCGACGAGCGCCGTCAGGCCCAGCAGGAAAACATGGGATGGTATGCCGGCATCGTGGCCGACATCTTCACTTGAGCGCAGTAATAACGGCGGCGCCGGGGAGCGACCTATTGCCGCGAGCGCCGCCGCTACGCGTCCTTCGGACGGTGGCGTTTCACCGCGTCCGGATTGGTCGAGTTGGCCCCCATGTAGATACCGCGCTCCCAGGTGCGCTTGAGCGGATCGGACACGGTGAGCTTCATGCGCCCGATCTTCTCGATCTCGATCTCGGCCGTCTCGCCGTCCTGCAGCGCGCCCAGGCCCTCGTGATTGGTACCACAGGCGATCAGGTCGCCCGAGTTCATGGTCATCACCGTGGTGGCGAACTCGACCAGCGCGGGCACGCGATGCTCCATGTCGTCGGTGTTGTAGTTGTGGCGTAGCTGGCCGTCGTTCCAGAACCGCACGACGAGGTCGTTGGGCTCGGTAATCTCGTCCGCCGTCGCGATGCAGGGTCCGATCGGCGCGAAGGTGTCGAAGGATTTGCCGAGCCAGCTCGTGAGCGGCGTTGCCGGCCAGGTGCGGCGGCCCTGCTCGCGCGCCGATACGTCGATCAGCGCGGTATAGCCGAAAACGGCGCTTCGCCAATCGCCGGCCTTCACCATCTTGGCCGGCCCCTTCATCACCAGCGCGAGCTCGGCCTCATGCATGAAGATCCACGGCACGGTGAATTCCGGCAGCATGATGGTATCGCCCGGTCCGATCACGGCGTCGGGGTTCTTCATGAACATGTTGAGCGGGCGCGCCTCGCGCTGGGCGTGCTCCCAGTAGTTGGCGATGCAGGCGAGAATTTTTCCCGGCCGCGGCAGGGGAGGGCGCAACCGCACCTGGTCGAGCGGCATGGCATTGCCGTCGGCTGCAAGACGCGTGAGCGCGGGCTTGAGCCGCTCGAAATCGTCGATGATGCCCTGCATGGTGAGCTGCGGCGTGTAGGACAGCGTCACCGCGTCGGCGATGCTCACCACGCCGCGGTCGGTGAGGAGCCCGGGCATGATGTCGTTCTTACCGGTGGCCTGAAACAAGACGAGCTTCACGATCTATCTCCCTCGATTGCCGCACCGGGTCCCGTCATTCCGAGGTGCGAGCGAGCTGGCCTCGAAGCATGACGGGTGCGCGGCATATTCCGCAAAGGCAAATGGCACCGGCGGGGCCGTCATCCTTCGAGGCCCTCGCTGCGCTCGGGCACGTCAGGACGACGAATTGGGACTAATACCGCCGAGCGAGTCAAAGCACCGCGCCGGTGGTGTCGTCGATCAGGTGCATGCTGTCGAGCTGGGCGGCGAGCTTCATGCGCTCGCCCACCCGCGCGCCGGAATTGGGGCTTACCCGCCCGCATATTTCGATGTCCGCGATGGAGAAATAGACCAGCGTCTCCATACCCATCGGCTCGACCACCTCGATCAGCGCGTCGACATATCCGACCTGCCGCTCGCCGTTCGGCTTGGCTTCGGTCAGGTGCTCGGGCCGCAATCCGAAGGTGAGGCCGTCGCGCCCGGCATTGGGCCTGTAGCGCGTCGCCAGCGCCGGCGGCACCGCGAACGCAATCAGATCGCTCAGGCGCACCCGCAACGCGCCCTCGGATTCCTCCAGCTTGCACGGGATGAAATTCATCGCCGGCGAGCCGATGAAGCCGGCGACGAAGCGCGTCTGCGGAGCGTGATAGAGGTCGTTGGGCGCGCCGATCTGCTCGATGCGGCCGCGGTTCATCACCACCACGCGGTCGGCCAAAGTCATCGCCTCGACCTGGTCGTGGGTGACGTAGACCGTGGTGGTGCGTACCTTCTGGTGCACGCGCTTGATCTCGGTGCGCATCTGCACGCGCAGCTTGGCGTCGAGGTTCGACAGCGGCTCGTCGAACAGGAACACCTTGGGATTGCGCACGATGGCGCGCCCCATCGCGACGCGCTGGCGCTGGCCGCCGGAGAGCTGGCGCGGCTTGCGGTCGAGCAGTTCGGTGATGTCGAGGATGCGCGCCGCCTCCTGCACCCGCCGCGCGATTTCCGGCTTGGGATAGCGCTTGAGGCGCAGCCCGAACGACATGTTCTCGTACACGGTCATGTGCGGATAGAGCGCGTAGTTCTGGAACACCATGGCCATGTCGCGGTCCTTCGGCGGCACGTCGTTGACCACCGTGCCGTCGACCGCGATCTCGCCCTCGCTTATGTCCTCCAGGCCGGCGATCATGCGCAGCGTGGTCGACTTGCCGCAGCCCGATGGGCCTACCAGCACGACGAACTCCTTGTCGGCGATGTCGAGATCGACCCCGCGCACCGCGTCGACGGCGCCGAAGCGCTTGACCACCTTGCGAAGCGAGACTTGCGCCATGCGTTACATCTCCTGCTTCGTAGGGTGGGCAAAGCGTCGCGAAGCGACGCGTGCCCACGCCGTCTACCGAACGGTCCGCGTGGGCACGGCGCCTTCGGCGCCTTTGCCCACCCTACATCTGCGTCAGCCCTTGGTGGCGCCGGCGGTGAGGCCGGCGATGTAGTAGTCCATCAGGAAGGCGTAGATGATCAGCGGCGGCGCGGCGCCGAGCAGCGCGCCGGTCATGATCTGCCCCCAGTTGAACACGTCGCCCTTGATCAGCGAGGTGATGATGCCGACCGGCAGCACCAGCTGGTCGGCCGAGGTGGTGAAGGCCAGCGGATAGAGGAACTGCGCCCACGACACCGTGAAGGCGAAGATGGTCGCGGCAATGATCCCCGGCAGGGCAACCGGGATGAACACGCGCGTGAGGATCTGGCGGTAGTTGGCGCCGTCCATCAGCGCCGCCTCGTCGAGCTCCTTCGGGATCGACGCGAAATAGCCGATCATGATCCAGGTGCAGAACGGCACCGACAGCGTCGGATAGAGCAGCAGCAGCACCCACCAGCGATTGATCAGCTGGATGTCGGTCCACTCGTTGAACACCGCGAACATCTTGAACAGCGGAATGAACAGCAGCGTTTCCGGAATCAGGTAGGTGAGAAAGACGCCGGTCGCCAGCGTGGCCGAGCCCCAGAACCGCATGCGCGACAGCGCGAACGCGGCCGGCACGCTGATCAGCATCGTGATCGTCACCACCAGCACCGACACGATCGCGGAGTTGCGGAAGAAGGTCAGGTACTGGTTGGAGGTCAGGAGCTCGACGTAGTTGCTCAGGGTCGGATGGTAGACCCACCACGGGCTTGTTGCCGCCGAAATCTCCTGGCTGGTCTTGAGCGAGGTGATCAGCATGTAGATCGGCGGCATCAGGAAGAAGATGGCGAACAGCGTGAGGAAGAAATACGACCAGCGCAGCGCCCAGCGCCGGTCGGCGCTCATGCTGCCGTATTTCGGACGGCGGGCGGGGGCGTCGTGTGCGATCGCTGTGGCGGTCATGGAACGATACTCCGGTGCGATGCGACCAGGCCGCATTTGCCCTCTCCCCATCGGGGAGAGGGCATCTCAATGCTGTGTGCACGAAGGAGGGGTGAGGGGGTTCCGCTCTCACCCGAGACCCGTTCCCCCTCACCCATTCTTCGATCTCCCGAAGGCGAGCTGCCCTCTCCCCTGCGGGGAGAGGGCAAATGCGGCACGGTACGAACGCATGCGGAGAGCACAAATACCTTGCGGTGAACGGTAGCGGTCATGACATCTCGCGCGAGCGCTGGTTGATGTCGCGCAGGATGAAGATCGCCGCGATCGCGAGGATCGGCACCATGAACAGCGAAACGCTGGCGCCGAGCGGGATGTCGTTGCCCTGGATGCCAAGCCAGAACGACCAGGTGGCGAACACGTGGGTCTGGTCGATCGGCCCGCCGGCGGTGAGGATCCGCACGATGTCGAAATTGGCGAACGTCACGATCAGCGAGAACAGCGCGGTGATCGCCATGATGTTGCGCATCATCGGCAGGGTCACGTACCAGATGCGCTGCCACCAGTTGGCGCCGTCGATCGCCGCCGCCTCGTAGAGTTCCTCGGGCACCGATTTGAGCGCCGCCAGGTACATGATCATGAAGAACGGCGCGCCGATCCAGATGTTGACCAGGATGACCGAGAACCGCGCCCAGTAGGCGTCGCCGGTCCACGGCACCGGACCGATGCCGAACAGCTCCAGCACCCAGTTGAACGCGCTGTAGGACGGATCGAACAGCCACAGCCAGGCGAGGCAGCTCATGGCCGGCGGGATCACCCACGGCACCAGCAGCATGCCGCGCCACTTGCGCTGGCCGCGGTTCGGGATGTTGTGGACGAAATGCGCGACGATGAAGCCGATCAGGGCTTTGAAGATGACCGCGGTGATGGCGAAGATGCAGGACTGCTTCACCACCATCCAGAACGTCTCGCGCTTGAACAGGAACAGGAAATTGCCGAAGCCGACGAAGCGCTCCATCGACTTGTTCAGCGTCGCGAGATGGATCGAATAGAGCGCCGGATAGATGACCAGCAGCGCAACCAGGAGCATCAGCGGCAGCGTCATCAGGAACGCGATGGTCGACTTGCGCTGCATCGCCTTGCGGAAGCCGGAGCGCGTGCGCGCGCCGGCTGCCACCGAAGGGGATTCCAATGCCGTATCGACCATGCGGGGCCTCGTCGCTTCGCGATCGGGCGTGCCGCCGCCGCGCGTGCGGGCGGCGGCACGGAGCACGGGCTCAGGTGCGCATGAAGCCTTCGACCTCGCTCTCCGCCCAGGCGAGCGTCTTCTCGAGCGTCTCGCCCTTCATGAAGCGCACCACCATCTTGGTCTGGATCGCCTGGGTGTAGATCTGCACGGCGATCTTGGGCGGCGCGGGCTGCGCCGCGACCGACAGGATCTGGTGATTGTGCGGGTTGGGGTAGTGATAGAGCGTGCCCTTCGGCGGCCCTTCGTTCGCCCAGACCTTCAGCGTCGTGAGCTTCTCGAACGCCGGCAGGTCGTAGCCCTGGCTCGCCTCCACCATCTTCTCGATGGCGGAGGGTTGCGAGAGATGCAGCAGCAGGCTCTTGGCGGCCGGCTTGTTCTTGCCGAAGTTCCAGATGCCGTAGAAGTAGGGCAGGAACGGCGCATAGCGGCCCTTCGGGCCGGACGGCATGCCGTGTGTCCAGAGCTGCTCGGCGATCGGCGGCGCATCGCGTTTGGCGACCGCCCAGGCGCTCGGCGGGTTCATGATCAGCGCGCCCTTGCCGGCGATCAGGTATTTGTTGTTGGAGGCGTTGTCCCAGGCCGGCGCATCCGGCGGCAGCCACTGCGCGAGCTTCTTGTAGTATTCGAGCGCCTGCCGGACGGTGTCGGACTTCACCGAGATGTTGCCCTTGGCGTCGACCAGGTTCGCCCCGTACGACGCGAAGATCGCGCCGGCGGTGTCGACGTTGTCCTCGGTCCCGCCGAGCCCAATGCCGAACGGGAAGCCGGCCTTGTGGCACGCTTCCGCCGCCTTGAGCATGGCGTCGAGGGTCCAGGCATCGGCCTTCGGCGCCGAGCCCGCGGGGTACAGCGCCTGCACGTCGATCCCGGCATGCTTCTTCAGCAGGTCGATGCGCGAGCACGGCCCCTTGATCTGGCTGCCCACCGCGGCCGGCACCGCGACCCAGCGGCCGCTCGGCTTGGCGAGATATTCGCAGGTCGGATTGACCTTGCCGTTGATCTTGATCAGTTCGGCCATGACATCGTCGACCGGCTCCAGCCGGTTGGCATGGTCGGCCGGCTGCCAGGTCGGAAACGCGAAAATGTCGTGGCCCGAGCGCGCCTGCGCCTCGGCCGCGATGGTGAGCAGGTTCTTGTTGCCCTGCGAGGTGATGTAGTCGATCGACAGCTCGACCTTGTTCTTGGCGCCCCATTCCTCGCACAGCGCCTGCGAGGCCTTGTTAGCGCCCGGGACCCAGTGATCCCAGAAGCCGATGGACAGCTTGCCGGCCGCATAGGAGTGGCGGACATGCGGCATGGCGATGATGGCGGTCGAGGCCGCCGTGGTGGCAAGAAAACGGCGTCGCGTCAGCTTGCTCTTGGGCATGCTGCAGTCCTCCCATGGGTTTCCACCCGGACGCAGCCTTGCTTCTTGGCGGTCATCGACCGCGGGCCATTGGATGGCCAGACCGGCTCGGCGTCCGTAATGGCGCAAGCTTAAATCAAAACCGCGCGGTTTGTTAGGGGGAGAATTGCTTCATGCGGGCGGCATCGACTTTGGTCGCATGCCTGCCGCGCACCATGTTGGTGGACGGCGTACCGTTGCCCATTGTCGTCCCCGCGCAAGCGGGGACCCATAACCACGGTCTATGGAATATGTGTCCCCGCTTGCGCGGGGACGACCGTGGGAGACGTAAGTGGACCAACCACGCGTCACGCCGCGGCGGCGCGTTCTGCCGCCGCTGATGCCGGCGCGGAGCGCCCGTCGAGGCGCAGCGTCAGGCAGAAGGCGCCGCCGCCGCTGCGCAGGAACGCGCCGAGCGGCGTGGTCGCGACGCGGTAGCCGCGCTCTTCCAGCACGGCGCGCAGGCGCGCGCTACAGTCCGACATCACGAGGGTGTCGCCCAGGCAGACCGCGTTGGCGGCGAGGCGTCCGGCGTCTTCGTCGCCGATCTCGATCCGCTCGCGCGGCGCCACCCGCTCGCGGATGACGGAGCGGCCGGCCGCGGTGAAGGCGGCCGGAAAGTACATGACCTCGCCCCGGGGCAGCGGGCAGAGCGCGGTATCCATGTGATAGAACCGCGCCTGCGCGAGTTCGAGCGGGATCGCCTCGAGGGCGAACGTGGCCTCGATCGCGCGCCGCGCGCTCGCGTCCGAGCGCGGCCCGTAACCCATCCAGAACATCTGCCGCGTGCGGTCGAACACGCAGTCGCCGGCGCCTTCCAGCACCACGCCGTCCGGCAGCGTGTGGACGCTGTCGATCAGGCCGCGCGCCTTGAGCTTGCGAAAGGCGAACGCGAAATGCGGCTCCTCGCGCGCGCGCTCGGGATGACGAAAGCGCGCCAGCAGCGCCTTGCGGTCGAGCACCACCGCCGCGTTGGCGGTGAACACCAGATCGGGGACGCCGGCCGCGGGCGGCACCAGCTCGATTTGTGCGCCGTGCGCGGTCAGCGCGCGACGGAGCGCCGCCCATTGTCCGCGCGCTGCCTGCGCGTGCGCATTGCGGTCGCTCGCCCAGCTCGCCGGATCCATCCACGGATTGATGGCGTAGCTGACCGCGAAATGCTCGGGCGCGCACATCAGCATACGGGCGGTGGGTTTGATCGGGGTCATGGCGGCCTCTTGGGATGCATCCTTGTCACGACGAAACTCAGGCTGTCGTCCCGGCTCTCGCTCGCTGCGCTCGCTCGGCCGGGACGACACGTTGAGAGTTTCATGCAAACAAAATCTCTCCCTTACGCCGCGGCCCGGCGCGGGCGCGCGCCAAGCTCGCGCACCACTTCCGCGAAGCGGTCGAACGCCCAGTCGAGATCGTCGCGCGCGATGACCAGCGGTGGCGCAAGCCGCACGATGGTGTGGTGCGTCTCTTTCGACAGCACGCCCTTGGCGAGCAGCCGCTCGCAGGCCTCGCGCGCGCTCGCGACAGCCGGATCGATCTCGGCGCCGGCCCACAGCCCGCGCCCGCGCACGTCCTTGAGCGCGGGGCTCTCGATCGCGCGCAGCCGCGCCAGCATGTGCTCGCCGTCGATGCGGCTCTTCTCGACCAGGCCCTCGTCGCGGATCACGTGGAGCGCTTCGAGGCCAACCGCGGCCGCGAGCGGATTGCCGCCGAAGGTCGAGCCGTGCGAGCCGGGCGTGAACACGTTCATCAGTTCGCGCGTGCCGACGAAGGCCGAGACCGGCAGCATGCCGCCGCCCAGCGCCTTGCCGAGGATGAGCCCGTCGGGGCGGATGCCTTCGTGCTGATGCGCAAACCACGCGCCGGTGCGGCCGAGCCCGGACTGCACCTCGTCGAGGATCAGCAGCACGTCGTGCGCGTCGCAGATGCGCCGCAGCCCGGCGAGATAGCCCGCGGGCGGCACGATGATGCCGGCCTCGCCCTGGATCGGCTCGATCAGCACGGCGGCGGTGTCGTCGGTGATGGCGCGCTCGACCGCCGCGAGATCGCCGAACGGCACGGCGCGGAAGCCGTCCGTGAACGGCCCGAAGCCGGCGCGGTACTCCGGCTCGGTGGAGAACGAGATGACGGTGGTGGTGCGGCCGTGGAAATTGCCGGCGGCGACGACGATCTCGGCGCGGTTCTCGTCGATCCACTTGTGGCGGTAGCCCCAGCGGCGCGCCGCCTTGATGGAGGTCTCCACCGCCTCGGCGCCGGTGTTCATCGGGATGGCCGCGTCGAGCCCGGTGAGCGCGCAAAGCTCCTCCAGGAACAGCCCGAGCCGGTCGCTGTAATAGGCGCGCGAGGGCACCGCCAGGCGCGCCGCCTGTTCGGTGAGCGCCTTGAGGATGCGCGGATGCGCGTGGCCATGGCTCGCCGCCGAATAGGCGCTCATCATGTCGACGTAGCGCCGCCCGGAGGTGTCCCACAGATGCGCACCCAGCCCGCGTGTGAGCACGACCGGCAGCGGCGCGTAGTTCGGCGCGCTGTAGCGGGTCTCGCGCGCAATGGCGTCCGCGGCCGCAGCGGCGGCAGTCGAGGCGTGGACGGTCTTGACGTGGGCATTCATGGCGCGCCTCCGAGGGCATGACTTGCGGCTGCCATGAATCTAGGGCTTTCGCGCAACTTGCGCGGCGGAAGGCGAGGGCGCGGACGGCGCTTTCGGCGGCGGGAAGGCCGCGGCGCGACCGAAACGGCGGCGGAGCTACGAATGCCCTACGGATCAATGATTGCTGTTCCGATCGTGCCGCGGATGCGTCGCGCGCGCTTGTCTGGCCGGGCTAATCTCGCTATTGAACGGGCGGCAGCCGCCTTGAGCGCCGAACGGATGCCGACGATATCGTGGTTCTACGGCATCGCGGTTCGGATGTATTTGTGGACCATCCGCCGCCGCATTTTCAGGCGGTCTACGGTGAGCACGAGGCCAATGTCGCGATTGCGACCGGCGACATGATCGCGGGGCACCTGCCTGGCAACGCTGCGCGGTTGGTCAAGCAATGGGCGCTCGCGCACCGGGACGAGTTGCAGGCGAACTGGAATCGCGCGCACGCCAGAATGCCGCTCGAACGGATAGCGGGTCTCGATGCTGAATAAGGTTTTGCAGATCGAAAAGCTCGGCGGTTTTCGCCTGCGCGTCCGTTTCACCGACGGCACCGAAGGCGAGCACGACTTCGCCGCCATGGTTGCCGAGCCGGGGCCGATGCTCGAACCGCTGCGCGACGAAGCCTACTTCGCGCGCGTGTTCCTGGAATTCGGCGCGCTGACAAGGCCGAACGGCTTCGACGTCGCGCCGGAATGGCTGCGCCGGGAGATGGACACCGCGGGCGAGCTTTCGCGCGTTGCGGCGGAGTAAGGCCAGCAGCGTATCCCGGATTGATCGAACCGAAATCCGGTTACGATATGTCGGACATCGACCTCGGATTTCGCTGCCCGCTAAGGCTTGCGCGCGAACAGCGCCTCCGGATAGCCGGAAAAGCGGCGCACCGCGCTCAGCGCCACGTGGCTGACGATGCGCGCGACGCCCAGCGTCTCGTCGTCGATCAGCGCGGAGTTGAGCTGCTCGTAGGCGGCGAGATCGGCGCACACGAAGCGCGCGATGTAGTCGACGTTGCCGCTGACCTCCCAGCATTCAACCACCTCGTCGCACGCGGCGAGCCGCTTCTCCAGGCGGGCGCTGCTGGCCTGCTTCTCCAGCACGATCTCGGCGAACACGTTGACCGGCCGCGCCAGCCGCGCCAGCTCGACCACCGCCTGATAGCCGGAGATGACGCCGGCGGCCTCGAGCCGGCGCACGCGCTCCAGGCACGCGCGCGCCGACAGCCCCACCTTGCCGGCGAGCTTCTGGTTGGTGATGCGGCCGTCGCGCTGCAGCACCGCCAGGATCCTGACGTCGGTTCGGTCGAGTGCGGGCGGGCGCTTCGCGGCCATGGTCGTCTCACGTGGATTGATGAGCTTCGCCCGTCCCTCACGGTCGTCCCCGCGAAAGCGGGGACCCATAACCACGGTCTCTGGAATATGGGTCCCCGCTTGCGCGGGGACGACGGACGGGGGGTCGATCAACCGAATTCATATCAGCCTCAGCCGAGCGCGGCGTCCTTCACCGGCACCGTGTAGTTGAGCGCGAGCCGCCCGCCGTCGGCATAGACGGTCTGGCCGGTGATGTAGCTCGCGTCCGCCGACGCCAGGAACACCGCGAGCGCGGCGATCTCGTCGGGTTCGCCGACGCGCCCGAGCGGCGTGCGCGACAGCAGCCGCCGCATCGCCTCCTTGTCGGTCGCGACCGACTTGAGGATGTCGGTCATGATCGAGCCCGGGCCGATGGCGTTGACCCGGATGCCGTAGGGCGCGAGCGCGAGCGCCATCGTCTTGGTGAGCTGGTCGAGCCCGCCCTTCGACACGCAGTAGGGTACGTGGTTGGGGATCGCCACTGCGCCGTTGATCGAGCTCATGTTGACGATGGCGCCGGGCGGGCGGCCGGCCTTGATCTGCTCGACCATGCGCCGCGCCGCGGCCTGCCCGGTGAGGAACGCGCCCTTGAGGTTGACCCGCAGCACGCGGTCGAAATCGGCCTCGGTCAGGTCGAGGAAGTCGGCGGCGTGGGTAATGCCGGCATTGTTGACCGCGATGTCGAGGCCGCCGAAGACGGCGCAGGTTTCGGCGATCAGCGCCTCGGCGGCGCGCGCCTCGCCCACGTCGGCGGCGACGAAGCGGCATTTATCCGGCCCGAGCGCGGCCGCAGCGGCCTCGCCCCTCGGCCGGTCGATATCGGCGATGACGACGCGCGCGCCCTCCGCGATGTAGCGCCCGGCGATCGCCAGCCCGATGCCGCGCGCCCCGCCGGTCACGATCGCGACCTTGCCCGCCAGTTTCATGATTCGCTCCGCAATGCGCGCGAGGTTAGCACACGGCAGAAGCCTTATCCGCCTCCAGCGCGCTCTCTCCGTTCGTCCCCGCGAAAGCGGGGACCCAGTCCTTCGTTTACGGGAAAAGCAAGAGCTGGGTTCCCGCCTACGCGGGAACGAACGGAGGAGAGACCGGACGCGAAAGAAAGAGGTCAGCGGCGGCCAAAAATCCGGTCGATGAACCAGCCGTCCATGCCGCGGTCGATCTGCGGGGGCCGGCCGGCCGGGGTGCCGGCAGGGGCAGGGGAAGCCGACGCGCCCGGCGGCGGCGACGGAACCTGCGCGGGCGGCACCGCTGACGCAAACGCCGAGCCACCGCCCAGCCCGGGCAGCGCGAGCGCCGGCACGCGCTGGTGCGCCGCCCGCATCACCTTGTTCCAGATTTCGACCGGCAGACCGCCGCCGGTCGCCTTTTTGGTCGGCGACGAGTTATCGTTGCCGAGCCAGACGCCGGTGACGAGGTGGCCGGTGTAGCCGATGAACCAGGCGTCCCGGAAATCCTGCGACGTGCCGGTCTTGCCGGCCGCCGGCCAGCCGGGCACCTGCGCGCGCTGCGCGGTGCCGAAGGTGAGCGTCTCGCGCATCATGGTGTTCATCATGCCGACGTAGCGCGGCTCGACGATCGGGCCGAGGTTCTCCGGCGCCCGCTCGAACAGCACCTTGCCGGCCTGCGTGCGCACGCGCTCGACCACGTGCGGTGCCACCGCCTCGCCGCCGTTGGAAAACGGCGCATAGGCGGATACCAGCTCGATCAGCGAGACCTCCGAGGTGCCGAGCGCGAGCGAGGGATTGGTCTCGAGCTTGGACGAGATGCCGAGCCGGTAGGCGGTCTTGGCCACCGCGACCGCCCCGAATTCGAGCGTGAGCCGCACCGACACCGTGTTGAGCGACATCGCGAGCGCCTGCGTGAGCGTCACCGGCCCGTAATACTGCCGGGTGTAGTTCTCCGGCTTCCAGCCCTTCATCGCGATCGGCTTGTCCTCGCGCACGCTCTGCGGGGTCAGCCCGCGCTCGAGCGCGGTCAGGTAGACGAACGGCTTGAACGCCGAGCCGGGCTGGCGCTTGGCGGCGACCGCGCGGTTGAACTGGCTTTCCGAATAGTTGCGCCCGCCGACCATGGCGCGCACCGCCCCGTCCGGCGTCATGGCGACGATGGCGCCCTGGTGGACGTCGAACCTCTGGCCCCGTTGCGCGAGCTCATCGACCAGCGCCTTCTCGGCGGTCGCCTGCAGCAGCGGATCGATCGAGGTTTCCACCACCAGATCCTGCTCGACCCGGCCGACGAGGTCGTCGAGCACGTCCATGATCCAGTCGGCGACGTAGTTGACCGAGCCTGCGCCGGCAGGTTTGACCGCATGCGCGGGCTGCGCCAGCGCCGACTTCGCCATCGTCTCGGTGATAAAGCCGAGCTCCACCATGGCGGCGAGCACCGTCTGGGCGCGGCGCTCGGCGCGGTCCGGGTTGCGGCTCGGGGCGAGTCGTGAGGGCGATTTCACCAGGCCCGCCAGCATGGCGGCCTCGGCGATCTTCACCTGCTTCGCCGGCTTGCCGAAATAGCGTTGCGCCGCGGCCTCGACGCCATAGGCGCCGGCGCCGAAATAGACGCGGTTGAGATAGAGCTCGAGAATCTCCGCCTTGCTGAACTTGCGTTCGAGCCAGAGCGCCAGCACCAGCTCCTGCAGCTTGCGGAAGACCGTGCGCTCCTGGGTGAGGAACAGGTTCTTGGCGAGCTGCTGCGTGATGGTCGAGCCGCCCTGCGCCACGCCGCGGCGCATCACGTTCGCTACCAGGGCGCGCGCGAGGCCGATCGGGTCGACGCCGTGATGGCTGTAGAAGCGGCGGTCCTCGATCGCGACGAAGGCCTTCGGCAGATAGGGCGGCAGGTCCTTGATCGAAACGTCGGTGCCGCTCATCTCGCCGCGCGTCACCAGAACGCGGCCGTCGAGCCCGGCGATTTCGATGGCGGGCGGACGGTTGGGAACTTGCAGCGACTGGATCGGCGGCAGGGTCGAGCCGACCCAGGCGATCAGCCCGACCGCGCCGATCACCGCCCACAGCCCGAGCACCAAGCCCCAATACACGATGCGCCGCGGCAGCGAGCGGCGGCGTCCGCCGCCGCGCCTGCGCTTCCCGCCGGAAGGCTTCGCTGGCTTTGGTTCGCCCGCCGGCTCCGCGTCGAAGACCGGTTCGCGCCGTGCGCTGGCCTTCCCCAACCCTGTGCTCCTCCCCCGGTGGATCGCCGGGAACGGTAGAGAGCGCGGTTTAAGGGGCGGTTACCGGGCCGCAGCCGCCTGGAATAGGCCCTTCGCTGTCGAGCGGCCGACCAGCTCGGCGTAGTCCTCGATCGGGAGCGGCCGCCCGGTCAGGTAGCCCTGCAACTCGTCGCAGCCCTCCCGGACCAGAAAAGCATGCTGCGGTTCGGTCTCGACGCCTTCGGCCAGAATCGGAACGTTCAGGCTTTGACCAAGGCCGATGACGGCACGCACGACCGCCATCGAGTGCCGGTTGTGCTCCAGGTCGTTCACAAAGACGCGGTCGATCTTGATCTTGTCGAACGGAAAGGAATGCAGATACGACAGCGAGGAATAGCCCGATCCGAAATCGTCCATCGCGATCTGCACGCCGAGCGCCTTGAGCTTGTTGAGGATCGATACGGCGCGAGAAAAGTCGTCGACCAGGATGCCTTCGGTGACTTCCAGTTCGAGGCGGGATGGCGCCAGGCCGGTTGCGAGCAAGGTCGAATGCACGAGCCGCGGCAGATCGCCGGAGCGGAACTGGACGGGAGAGATGTTGACCGCAATCTTGAGCGGCTCCGGCCATGACGCCGCTTCACGACAGGCTTCGTGCAGGATCCATTCGCCGATCGGAATGATGAGGCCGCTTTCCTCCGCGATCGGGATGAACGTCCCCGGCGCAACCGTGCCGCGCTGCGGACACCGCCAACGCGCCAGCGCTTCGAACCCGATGGTATGCCCGGTCATTCTCTTCTGCGGCTGGTAGTGCAGAAAGAGCTGGCGGCAGTCGACCGCGGACCGCAGATCAATCTGCAACGCGCGCCGCTCGCGCAGCCGGGCGGCCAGGTCGGCCGCGAAGAACTGGGCGGTCCCGCGCGTCTGCGTCTTGGCGCGATAGAGTGCCGCATCTGCGTTGGCCATCAACGTTTTCACGTCGGCGCCGTCGGCCGGATAAACCGCTCCTCCGAGGCTGATGCCCAGTTTCAGCCGCTGGCCTTCGGTTTCGAAATCGTCGGAGAACGCGGCTAGCAGGCTCTCAGCGACCGCTTTCGCCTTCGCAGGCTGCGGGCCATCCGCGACGACAAGCAGGAACTCGTCGCCGCCGACCCGGGCGAGGAAGCCGTCCCCGGCGGCAGCCTTTAGCCGCTGCGCGGCCGCGCGCAACAGCGCATCGCCGACCGCATGTCCATACAGATCGTTGGCTTCCTTGAAGCGATCGAGGTCGATGCTCAAGATCGCGAAGGCCTCCCCGGTCCTCGCGGCACCCGCGACGCGCGCCGCAATGAACTCGTTGAAGGCGGCCCGGTTAGGCAGGTCCGTCAGCGAATCGTGATGGGCCAGATGTGCGATGCGCTGTTCGGCGCGCCGGCGATCCGTTACGTCGTCAAGGACCGACAGCACATACTGCGGCCTTCCCTCGTCATCCCGAATGGCGGCCTTCTTCGACGTTACGATGCGAATGCCGTTGGCCGGCGTGGAAATGGGGTACTCGCGAGTCAGGACCGGCTCGCTGGAATTGAGCGTCTCTTCATCCGACGCGGTACTCAGCTCGGCGCGTTCTCTGGAATAGAGATCGCTGGCGGACTTTCCGACGATCTCGGCCCGCGGAATGCCCGTAAGCTCCTCGAACGCCCGATTGACCAGGGCGACCCGGCATTCGCCGGCTTTTCCCGATTTCGGAACGTCCTTCACCACGATCGGCAGCGGCATATGCTCGATGACGGTATCGAGGAACTTTCTGGTGCGGTTGAGCTGCTCCTCGGTGAATTTGACCTTGGTGATGTCGTGGATGGCGGCCAGCCGTGCCGGGTGCCCGGCATACGGCAGGGCGCGTGACAGGATCGAAACATCGATCACGTTTCCATCCGATTTCCAGTGCTGTCCGACATTCTGCGTGAATTGAACGTCCGGCAACGTACGCAGATGATGTGCAAATCGCTCGCGATCCTCGGGCGGGCGGAAATCGGGCACCGTCATCCGCAGGAACTGCGCGCGGCTGTAGCCGTAGTGCATGACGGCGGCGTCGTTGACCGCAAGGAATTGCAGGCTGTCCCGGTCGTAGACCCACATCGGCACGGGATTGCCGTCGAAAAGCAATCGGAAGGACTCCTCGCGCAGCGTTGCCTCGGTCACGTCCTCGTGCGTTGCAACCCAGCCTCCATCTGTCAGCGGGCGGTGAACGACGAAGGCATAACGCCCATCGCACAATCGATGAGCGAATTGAGCCGGCTTGCTCAGCGCCTCCTTGTTGACCCGGCTGACGAGGTAACCGTCGTAATCCTCCGGCGCAGTTCCTGTCGACAGGCGATGGTCCAGAAGCTCGCGCAGGGTCGTCCCGGGCTTTGTCTGCTCCTCGCTCAGCCGATACAGATCGGCGTATTGCTTGTTGCATACGATCAGCCGTTGCTCGGCATCGAACATGCACAGCCCTTGCGACATGTTGCCGAGGGCGGCGTCCAATTGCCGTTTTTGCCGTTCGTTCAGTCTTTCCGCGAGCACCTTGTCGGTTACGTCATCGTGGGTGGCGACCCATCCGCCCGCCTTCATCGGCACGCTGACCACGCGATGCAGGCGGCCGTCCTGTGTTTCGATGACGATGCTTTTGCTTCTTCCGTTCTTCAGCTCCCGGCGCAGCTCGCAAAGATACGAGTCGATATCCTGTGAAAATCTGCCTTGCGCCTGCCGAGCCTGAAGGATCTCGCGCAATGTCCGGCCGGGTTTCAGGAATCCCGGCGACAGCCTGGACAGTTCGATGTAGCGCTGGTTGCACAGGACGACCCGCTCGGACGCGTCGAACATGACAAGCCCGTGCAGCACGTTGTTGAGGGCCGTATCGATGAGCGCCTCTTGCGTTCGGTGCCGTCGGGCAATCTGCCGTGCCCGATAGAGGCCGGCCGCCGCGACCGCGATCACGATCACAAGCAGGAGTGCCGCGTCAATCAGCTTGAATGGACTGTCGACGCCTTCGCCCGTGCATCCCAGCAAATTGCCGCACATGGCCGCGAGCAAGGCCGGGCGCGACCACCAGTTCGCTTTTCGAGCCATCAAGCTGCTGAATTTGCCGCGCAGGTACACCGAGAGCCCCTCGTTGCCCTCGCGCAGGACCGCTCGTCCGGCGAAGGCTCGACGCTTTGGCCAAGCAGATTACGGCGCAAAAATTGCGATAAACGAAAGGAAGGGCGGGGCGGGCCGGCAGACATGAGGAGAACGGTTAACGGCGTCTGAAAAAAATTGTCGTAATTCTTCGGTTGCAGCAAAATCGTACCGCACCGCATTCAAATCACGATGCCGGTGACCGCCCTTCTCCGATAGCCGACGAAATCAATGCATGAGGGGAATGGCGCGATGGGCCAAACGGGCGACGTCGGTCTCGCTGCGGCGCAAACGATTCGCCCCAGCGGATTTCTCCGCCGGGGCGAATGTCTTACCGGGGGGTTCAATCCACCGGTGTTCCGTAGCGTGCTACGGAATCTCAGTATTTTGCGACTACCGGCGTGTACCAGTCGAACTTGTAGTTCATGCCGATGCGCCAGATAACCTCCGACATCTTCACGTCGGCGCTATAGCACTGGACGCAGGCATTCGCGGCTGGGGAGTTGTCATAGTGGAAGGTGCCGAAGTCGGCATACAGCACCTCGCTCTTGACCGACCAGCCGTGGCTGACGTGATACTCGGTGCCGAATCCAACGACCCAGCCGGAGCGGTTGACACGGTCCGGGACGCGATTGGCATTTGCCGCAACCGCAATCGCATCGTTGTTGACGTCGAGGCCGGTCCAGGCGACGCCGCCGGTCACGTACCACAGCCACTTGTCCCAGGCGTAGCCGAGGCGGCCGCGAGCGGTGGTAAGCCAGCGCTCGTTGGTGCTGAACACGCGCAGGGGGTTGGCTCCGGCCGCGATGGCGACAGCCGTCGGATTGGCCTGACCGCCTGCGGCGGACCACGAACCGTCAACCTCAACACCCCACACCCAGAAGCCCCATTGATATTGGCAACCCGCCTCGCCACCGCCGATGACGCCGTTGACGTGATAGTTCCCGGTGAGATCAGCGCCGACCGGCAGGAAGGCATCGAGCACGCCGGCCCGAGTCCCACCGTAGGTCTGTTTGCTGTACCCCCATTTGTAACCGATCTGCACACCGACGTAGCAGCCGGTCCACGAGTACACCGGAATTGGCGCGACGGCCTTGACTGGCATGTCGGCCGCTTTCGCGGGAACGCTCATGCCGAGTGCAATGAGCGCAGCGCTTGCCGCTAGGAACTTGTTCATCTGACACCCCCCAATAGCGCGTGAAATCAAGAACACACTAACATGGGAGTTGGAGGTCCGCTGTGGCGCGGGAGCAACATCCCGGAATTGATTTCCGGATGGGGCGGTCCCCTTCGTACAACGGGATCAATGACGAATACCGCCGCACCTTGCACCGACTGGAAATGCTCAAGCCGGACATCTGGCTTGGTCACCGCACCGAGCTTTTGACCTCGGCTGCGCTGCCGCGAACGGCAATTTTTGGGGCCATGAGGCGAGATCAGTCGCCTACTCAATCGATTCATCGGCCAGCGAGAGCAGATTGTCCGAGATCTTGACCCCGAGCGCCTTCGCGGTTTTGAGATTAATAATGACGAACTCGAACTTGGTCGGCTGCAATACCGGAAGGTCTGCCGGCTTGGTACCCTTGAGGATCAGGCCCGCATAATTGCCAACCTGGCGGTAAACGTCGGCAAGGTCGATCCCGTAGCTCATCAAGCCGCCGGCCACGGCAAACTCGCGAAATTGATAGATGGTCGGAATCGCATGTTGCGCCGACAGTGCCACGATCCTCGCTCGGCGTGTGTCGTAATACGGATCGGCCCCGACTGCGAGCGCGGGCACGTTGCGCCCGGCAACAGCTTTGAACGCGGCGTCGAGCTGCTCATCCGTGCTCGCGCGGAAGACTTCGAGCTGAATTCCGACACTCTGAACGGCCTCCTGGATATTGGCCAATTGGGCATCGACCGCCGGGAAGTCAGGATTCACGAGAAAGCCGATGGTCTGGGCCTTGGGTACGACCTCGCGCAACAAGCCGATCCGCTTGGCCTCCAGGGCGCGAGTAAGAATATTCATGCCGGTCAAGTTACCGCCCGGCCGGCTGTAACTTGCGACCAGCCCGACCTTGACCGGATCGCCGCCGATGGCAAAAACGATAGGAATGGTTGACGTTGCGCGCTTGGCCGCCAGCGCAGACGGCTCGCCACCGGCCGCCATGAGGACGCTCACCGGCATTCCCACAAGCTCCGCGGCCAGCGCCGGCAGCCGATCATATTGGCCGAGCGCCCAGCGGAATTCGATTCTCACATTGCGGCCATCGCCGAAGCCTTGCTCGGCGAGGCCCCGGTGAAAAGCCGCCACCACATGGGCAGAATCGTCCGGCCCCCGCGAACTGAGGAATCCGACCAGCGGCATCGCCGCCTGCTGCGCACGCGCCGCCAGCGGCCACACCGCAGCCGCGCCGCCTAGCACCCCAAAAAATTCGCGTCGCTTGAGTTGGTCGAACCGCATTCGACACCCCACGAGTTTCATATCGCTTGCAGCCTAGGCCGTCGCGGCGCTCCTGGCGGGCTTGGCCGGGGCCTCGTCGGCGAACAGGCCCATCAGCGCGCGCTTGACCGCCGCCTGACGGGTCGGCGAGGTGATCTTGGCGCCGAACAGGTCGGTGACATAGAACACGTCGACCACGCGCTCGCCAAAGGTCGCGACGTGCGCGGAGGCGATGTTGAGATTGAGCTTGGACAGCGTCGCGGTCAGCTCGAACAGCAGGCCCGGCCGGTCCAGCCCGGTGACCTCGGCCATGGTGTAGCGGTTCGACCAACCGTTGTTGATCGTCACCGAGGGCTCGACCGCAAAGGCCTTCAGGCGGCCCTTCGCCGCCGCGCGCTTGGCGACCACTTCCGGCAGCTTGAGATCGCCGCGCAGCGCCCGCTCGATCGAATCGGCAATTCGCGCCGCGCGCCGCGCCTCGTCCTCGTCGCGCTCGAACTCGCGCGAGACCGCGATGGTGTCGAGCGCGCGCCCGTCGGTGGTGGTGAAGATCTGCGCGTCCACGATGTTGGCGCCCGCCATCGCGCAGGCGCCGGCGATGATCGACAGCAGCCAGGGATGATCGGGCGCGAGCACGGTGAGCTCGGTCACGCCGCGCGCGGCCGGGAACGAGACGGTGGTCGCGAGCGACTTTTCCTTCTCGGCGGCGTCGCGCAGGAAGCGGGCATGCGCGATCTTCTGCGGCAGGTCGACTTTGAGCCAGTAGGCCGGGTACTGCAGGGCGATGTAGCTGTCCGTCTCCAGCGGCGTCCAATCCATCATCTGGGCGCGGAACTCGGCGTGCGCCATCGCGACGCGCTGCGCCCGGTTGACCTCCGAGAAGCCGCCGGTCAGCACCGGCTCGGTCTCGTAATAGAGCGTACGGATGAGCTGCGCCTTCCAGCCGTTCCAGACCCCGGGCCCGACCGCCTTGATGTCGGCGGCGGTGAGGATGGTGAGCAGCTTCATGCGTTCGACCGATTGCACGACCTTGGCGAAATTCTCGATCGTCACCCGGTCGGAAAGGTCGCGCGACTGCGCGACGCTCGACATGACCAGGTGAATTTCGATCAGCCACGCCACGGTCTCGGTCTCGGCGGGCGAGAAACCGAGCCGCGGGCAGAAGCTGCGCGCTACCCGCGCGCCGGCGATCGAATGGTCCTCCACGCGGCCCTTGGCGATGTCGTGCAGGAACAGCGTGACATAGAGCAGCTCGCGGTGACGCGGCTGGATCGTCCGCATCAGTTCGCTGGCGAACTTGGCGTCCTCGGCCCGGCCGGCGTCGAAGTCGGACAGGATGCCGATGCAGCGCAACAGATGCTCGTCGACCGTATAGTGGTGGTACATGTTGAACTGCATCATCGCGACGATGCGGCCGAAGGCGGGAACGAACGCCCCGAGCACGCCCGCTTCGTTCATCCGCCGCAGCACGGTTTCGGCGTCGTTCTTCGAAGTCAGGATTTCGAGAAAGAGCCGGTTCGCTTCTTCGTTCTCGCGCAGCTCCTGGTCGATCAGCTTGAGCGAGCGCGTGGCGATATGCATCGCGTCGGGATGGAAGGCGAGGTTGTACTTCTGTGCCAGGTGGAAGATGCGGATCAGGTTGACCGGGTCGCGCTTGAAGGCGGCGGGGTCGGCGAGGCTGATGCGGTTATAGTCGACGATGAAATCGTCGGTTTCGGAGAGCGTGCGGCGCGCGCGCGGTCGGAACTTCGCCATCATGCGGCTGAGCACCGGCATGGGCTTGGCTTCCCGGTCTTCCAGCTTGGCGCATAGGATGGCGGTGAGATCGCCGACGTCCTTGGCGATCAGGAAATAGTGCTTCATGAACCGTTCGACGTCGCGCAGCCCCGGATGCTCGGTGTAGCCGAGCCGCACCGCGATCTCACGCTGGATGTCGAACGACAGCCGTTCCTCCGCCCGTCCGGTGAGGAAGTGCATGTGGCAGCGCACCGCCCAGAGAAAATCGCCGCAGCGCCGGAAGCGCCGGTATTCGCGCGGATCGTAGACGCCGTGGTCGATCAGCTCCTCGCGCTCGCGCACGCGGTATACGTATTTGGCGATCCAATAGAGCGTGTGCAGGTCGCGCAGCCCGCCCTTGCCGTCCTTGACGTTGGGTTCGACCAGGTAGCGCGACTGTCCGGCGCGGCGATGGCGCTCCTCGCGCTCGGCCAGCTTGGCGGCGACGAATTCGGCCGCGGTGCCCTGCACCACCTCCTTGTCGAAGCGCGCGACCAGCTCGTCGTAGAGCTTGCGGTCGCCGAACAGGAAGCGCGCCTCGAGGATGGCGGTGCGGATGGTCATGTCCGCCTTGGACTGGCGGATCGATTCATTGACCGAGCGCGTGGCGTAGCCGACCTTGAGGCCCATGTCCCACAGGCTATAGAGGATCGCCTCGGCGACCTGCTCGCCCCACGCCGTCTGCTTGTAGGGCAGCAGGAACAGCAGATCGATGTCGGAGCCCGGCGCCAGCACGCCGCGGCCGTAGCCGCCGGTCGCGATCACCGCCATGCGCTCGGCCTCGGACGGGTTCTGCGACGGGTAGAGATGCGTGCCCGCGCATTCGAACAGCAGGCGGATGATCTCGTCCAGCATGAAGCACAGGCGCTCGGCGCAACGCCGGCCATGCCGGTCCTTGATCAGCAGGCGCTCGGCGGTGGTGCGGCCCTCGATCAGCGCGGCCTTGAGGCGGCGCGAGACCGCGACCCTGAACTCGCGTTCGTCGCCGGCGTGGATGTCGGCCAGCTTGGCGAACTCGGCCGCCAGCGCGCCGGCGTCGAGCAGCGCGGCATGACCGTGGGTCGGATGTTCAGTCGTCACCGTGAGCATGGCGCCATCGAGATACCGGACCCCAGGTCACGTGTCACCGACCGCGGCAGTCGCCGCCGGAAAATTGCCAGAGGCGCCTGCCCAGATGCCGGAAAGATAAGGTGGAAATACTTGAGCATGGGAATAGATATCAATTTCTCCAATCGCCATAAAAAATGAAATTATTATCTCATTGATCCCATTTGAATGGCCGCATATAGAATAAAACCAGCGCCGATTTGAGCATGCAGCTTGCGGGCGCTTAACAAATGCAGCTAAAGCGCGGGGCCCGTCCCCTCGCCGAGCTGACGGCGGGCCGTAAATCCCGCCTCCATCCAACCGGCCACTGTGCGCTCGGGAGCGCGCAGCAGCCATCACGCATGGAGGTCGTCATGACCGTGCTATCCCGACGTTCGCTGTTTGCTTCCGCCCTGCTCATTGGGCTCCTGCCGAGCGCGAACCTGCTCGCGGCCGACAAGCTCAAGGAGCTCCGCATCGACTGGGCGACCTACAACCCGGTCTCGATGGTGCTCAAGGACAAGAAGCTCCTGGAGAAGGAGTTCGCCAAGGACGGCATTTCGGTGGTCTGGGTGCAGACCCTCGGCTCCAACAAGGCGCTCGAGTTCCTGAATGCCGGCTCGATCGATCTCGGCTCGACCGCCGGCGCGGCCGCCCTTGTCGCCAAGATCAACGGCAACCCGATCAAATCGATCTACGTCTACTCGCGCCCGGAATGGACCGCGCTGGTCACGCGCAAGGACACGCCGATCGCCAAGATCGCCGACCTCAAGGGTAAGCGCGTCGCGGTGACACGCGGTACCGATCCGCACATCTTCCTGGTGCGGGCGCTGCAATCGGTCGGCCTGACCGAAAAGGACATCTCGCCGGTCCTGTTGCAGCATCCCGATGGCAAGACCGCGCTCATTCGCGGCGACGTAGATGCGTGGGCGGGCCTCGACCCGATGATGGCGCAGGCCGAGATCGAGGACGGCGCCAAGCTGTTCTATCGCAACAAGGAGGCCAACACCTGGGGCATCCTCAACGCCCGCGAGGAGTTCCTGAAGGATCATCCGGACATCGTACGGCGCGTGCTCACCGTGTACGAAGAGGCGCGCAAGTACTCGCTCGCGAATTACGACGAGGAAAAGCGCGTCTTCATCGCGGCGACCAAGCTGCCGGGGCCGGTCGTCGACAAGCAGCTCAAGGAACGCACCGAGCTCACCCACAACAGGATCGGCCCGGCGCAACACGATTCGATCCTCAAGGCCGGCCTGGCCTTGCAGCAGGCCGGCGTGATCGGTGCCGGCGTCGACGTCAAGAAGACGGTCGATGCCCTGCTCGACGGTGGGTTCCTGTCGGCGACGAACTGACAATCGCAACAGCCTGATCCGTCATCCCGAGCGCCCGTGCGAGGCACGGGCCGCAAGGGATGACGGTTCCCGCTGTCCCGGCGCTCACCCTTGGGGGCTCGTTCAGTCCACACTCGGGTTGCGCGCGCAGATCGGCGACACTGTTGCATTTGGCGGTGGCGTTATGTCTCTTGTCTCCATGACGGCGACGGTTGAACAGGACGCAGCGGAGCCGCGGGTTTCGAGCCATCGGCTCGCGCGGATCGTGCGACCCGCGCTCGGCCTGCTGCTGCCGGTGGCGCTCGCGCTGCTCTGGGAAATCGCCGTGCGCACCGGGCTGTCGAGTGGCCGCCTGGTGCCGCCGCCCTCGGTCATCTTCCACACCTTCGCCGATCTTGCGGCGACCGGCGAATTGCAGCGGCACGCGGCGGCGACCTTGTCGCGCGTCGCCGCCGGCTTCGGCTTTGGCGTCGTCACCGGCACCATCTTCGGGGCGATCACCGGATATTCCGGCTTGATGAACCGGCTGGTCGATCCGACGTTGCAGGCGTTGCGCGCCATTCCGTCGATCGCGTGGGTGCCGCTGTTCATTCTGTGGTTCGGAATCTTCGAGGCATCGAAGGTCATCCTGATCGCGGTCGGCGTGTTCTTTCCGGTCTATCTCGGCGTCATGGGTGCGGTCCTCTCGGTCGACCGCAAGATCGTCGAAGTGGGCCGGGCGTTCCGCCTCTCGGGCGGCGCCATGGTACGACGCATCCTGCTGCCCGCGGTGCTGCCGGCATACGTGATCGCACTGCGGTCCGGCATCGGGCTCGGCTGGATGTTCGTGGTGGCGGCGGAATTCATGGGCGCGTCGACCGGGCTCGGCTTCCTGCTGATCGACGGCCAGCAGCTCGGCAAGCCGGCACAGATCGTGGCCGCCATCGTCGCCTTCGCCATCCTGGGCAAGCTTACCGACTGGCTGATCGTGCTCGTGTCGGCGCCGTTCCTGCGGTGGGAAGACCGCTTCGCGCGTACCTGAGGATTCGCGATGCTCGGCCTCGATCGCGTCGGCAAGACCTATCCCAACGGCGTTCGGGCGCTCGACGGGGTCTCGCTCGACGTGGCGCCCGGGGAGATTCTCGTCATCATCGGCGGTTCCGGCTGCGGCAAGTCGACACTGCTGCGCGCGGTGTCGGGCCTCGACGCGCCGACGCAGGGCAAGGTCGTATTCGAGGGCACGAACATCACTGCGCCGCACGAGCAGATCGGCATCATCTTCCAGGAGCCGCGCCTGCTGCCCTGGCTGCACGTCGACGACAACGTCGGCTTCGGTCTCGATGGCCGGCCGAAGGAGGAGCGCCGCGAACGCGTCAGGCGCGCGCTCGAGCGCGTCGGGCTGACCGACAAGGCGCGGGTGTGGCCGCGCGAATTGTCCGGCGGCCAGGCGCAGCGTGTCGCGATTGCGCGCGCGCTCGTGCCGCGGCCGCAGGTGCTGCTGCTCGACGAGCCGTTTTCCGCGCTCGATGCCTTCACCCGCACCGACCTGCAGGATCATCTTCTGGCGCTGTGGGCCGACCTGAAGCCGACCCTGATCATGGTCACCCACGACGTCGAGGAGGCGATCGTGCTCGCCGACCGCATCGTGGTGATGCGTCCGCACCCAGGCCGGGTGTACGAGCAGATCGACTGCGACCTGCCCCGCCCGCGCGACCGGCAGTCGGCCGCCTTCGACTTCGTCAAGCGCCGCGTGCTGGCCGCGCTCGATCGCTCGCTCGACCGCGCGGTCGTCACCGACGATGGCGAGACCAAGGCCGCCGCCGGCGCGGCCATGTGGTGGTGACATAGCCTATTGTCAATTCGACGGGCCCGGGCTTGTCCCGGGCATCCACGTCTTTATGTTCACCTTCCGCAATGAAGGCGTGACGATCGGGGCAAGCCCGGCCATGACGCGCCGAGAGGGACGCAGCGAGATGCGAAGCTTCCAGGTCCACCAGTCCGGCGCGCCATTGCGGCTTGCCGAGCGGCCGACGCCGCAACCCGCCGGCACCGAAGTGCTGCTCAAGGTGCTGGCCGCGGGCGTCTGCCACAGCGATCTGCATCTGTCGGACGGCTATTTCGACATGGGCGGCGGCAAGCGGCTGAGCCTCGCCGAGCGCGGCATGAAGCTCCCCCTCACGCTCGGCCATGAGAACGTCGGCGAAGTGGCGGCGCTCGGACCCCAGGCGCAAGGCGTCAAGGTAGGCGCCCGAGTCCTGGTCGATCCCTGGATGGGTTGCGGCGAATGCGGGGTGTGCCGTCGCGGCGACGAGCAGCTCTGCCTCAAGCCCGGCAGCATCGGCGTGTTCCGCCATGGCGGCTACAGCGATTTCCTGGTGGTGCCGCATCCGCGCTACCTGTTCGACATCGGCGACCTGCCGCCCGAGAAGGTCGCGCCGCTCGCCTGCTCCGGCGTCACCACCTACGGCGCGTTGAAGAAAGTCGGTCCCACGCTTACCACCGATCCGGTCGTGATCATCGGCGCCGGCGGGCTCGGTCTCATGTGCATCGCGCTGCACAAGGCCATGGGCGGACATAGCGCCATCGTCGTCGACATCGATGCGGCCAAGCGCGATGCCGCCAGGTCGGCGGGCGCGCACGCCGTGATCGACGGGAGCGCGGCCGATGCCGCCCAACAGGTCGTTGCCGCGACCAAAGGCGGGGCCTGGGCGGTGATCGACCTCGTCGGATCGTCCGCCACCGTCCGCCTCGGCATCGACAGCCTGATCAAGGGCGGCAAGCTCATCATCGTCGGCCTCTATGGCGGCGACATCACGGTGTCGCTGCCGCCGTTCCCGATGCGCGCGATCACGGTGCAGGGCTCGTATACCGGCAGCCTCAACGAGATGGCCGAGCTGATCGCGCTGGTGCGCCGCACGGGATTGCCGCCGGTCCCGGTCGCCACCCGCCGGCTCGACGACGTGAATGTGGCGCTCGGCGATCTGCGCGCGGGCAAGGTAATCGGCCGCGTAGTGCTCACGCCCGCCGGCTGATCGCAATTTCCACCAACCACAATCCTTGAGCAGGTAACGGGAGACTTCACATGGATGCCGCCGCTCTGCGCGCAATGCAGGCGCCGATCAAGGAGCGCTACAAGGGGGATCCCAAGGCCGCCTACATCACGCTCAAGGCCAAGGGCACGCTCGACGACACGAGCATCGCCTGCAAGGTCGAGACCGGCCGCGCACTCGCAATCGCGGGACTGCATCCGGCAACCGGCGGCTCCGGCATGGAGCTGTGCTCGGGCGACATGCTGCTGGAAGCGCTGGTGGCCTGCGCCGGGGTCACCTTGAAGGCGGTCGCGACCGCGATCGACATCCCACTGAAGTCCGGCACGGTGTCGGCGGAAGGCGACCTCGATTTTCGCGGCACGCTGGGGGTGGCGAAAGACGCACCCGTCGGCTTCGCGCAAATCCGGCTGCGCTTCGACGTCGATACCGATGCGCCGCAGGACAAGCTGGATCAGTTGCTCAAGCTCACCGAGCGCTATTGCGTGGTCTACCAGACCATCAGGAGTGGTCCGCCGGTCGATGTGAAAATGAGTCGAGCGTGATGTAAACGGCCCATCCTTCCCGGTCGTCCTCGCGTTCGCGGGGACGACGCCGAGGAATGGTCAAAGAATGACTCCCGATCTCCTGTTCTGGTACGAGCTCGCGCTCAAGATGGCGATGACCGCGACCATCGTGGTCGTTGCCTCGGTGGCGGTCGAGCGTAGCGGGCCATTTATCGGCGCGCTGATCGCGTCGCTGCCGACCGCGGCAGGCGCGGCCTACATCATCCTCGCGATCGAGCACCCGCCCGCGTTCGTCGCCGCCAGCGCGGTCGGCAGCCTGGCGGCCGGCACCGCGGTTTCGGTCTTCGCGCTTGCCTATGCGGCATTGGCGCAGCGCCACGGCATAGTCTTAAGCATCGGATTGGCCACGATCGTCTGGTTCGTCGCGGCGGCGGGCTTGCGACTTGTCGATTGGACGGCGCTGAGTGCGGTCCTGCTCTCGGTCGCCGTCTTTGGCGTAACGATCCCGGCCTCCGCGCGCTATCGCACTACCGGCGTGCCGCGCGAGAAGGTCAAGCGTACGCGCTACGACATTCCGCTGCGCGCCGCTACCGCAGCCCTCGTCGTCGCCGTGGTGACGACGGCGAGCCATCGCATCGGCTCGTTCGTCTCCGGTATGTTCGCGGTGTTCCCCATCGTGATGGGGAGCTTTGCGGTGATCCTGCATCCGCGTATCGGGGGGCCTGCGGCCGCGAGCGTGTTCGCGCACGCGCAAGTCCCGCTGTTCGGGCTCGGCCTCGGCTTCCTGGCCGTGCACTATCTGGCCGAGCCGGTCGGCTCGTGGTGGGCGCTGGCGGTCGGGCTTGCGGTCTGCGTCGGATGGAATGGTCTGCTGTGGCTATTGCAACACGCGCGCGGCCGCGCGATCTGACGTTTGCGCGCGATTGTCCATTGGTGTCGTGGGGCGGATCGATTAATTGCCGATCTTCAAGTTTTGCTCGCGGATGACCTTGCCCCAGCGCGCGGTTTCGGACTTGATGAAGGCCACGAATTCCTCCGGCGAGCTGTCCATCGGCTCGTACAACTGCTTCTTGACGAATTGCTCCTGGATCGCCGGCTCGGCGATGACCTTGCGTACGTCGGCATTGATCTTGGTCACGACGTCGCGCGGCGTTCCCGCGGTCGTCGACAGTCCGAACCAGGTCCCCGCCGTATAGTCCGGCAAGGTCTCGGTGGTGGCGGGTATTTTGGGGAGGGATGGCAAGCGCTTGGAACTCCCGATCGCCAGCATCTTTACCTTTCCCGCTTCCATCGGCCCGAGCGCCGAACCGACGCTGATCAGCATCATGTTGGTGTGTCCGCCGATGATGTCGGTCAATGCCGGCGTCGCGCCTCGATAATGCACGGTCAGGAATTTCACGCCGGCGACGTTCTCCAGCCTGACCATGTTCAGGTGCGGCCCCGAACCGAGACCCGCGGTGCCGTAGGTGAGGGTGCCGGGTTTTTGTTTGGCCAGTGCTAGCACGTCGCCTAGCGAGTTCACGGGCAGCGACGGCGTGACGATCAGCGAATGGTGGATGCGGACGAGACCGGTGATCTGGATCAGGTCCTTGTCCAGGTCGTAGTTCAGCTTGTCCTTGGGATAGACGTTGGGATTGATGACATAGGTGCCGGCCTCCGCCACCATCAGCGTGTGTCCGTCGGGCGCCGCCCTGGCGACCTGCGACGCGCCCAGGATGTGGCCGCCGCCGCCCTTGTTCTCGATCACGACCTGCTGGCCCCACATTTCCGACAGCCGCTGGCCGATTGCGCGCGCCACCACGTCGGTGACGCCGCCGGCCGCGGCCGTCACCACCATCGTGACCGTCTTGGTGGGATAGGTTTGCGCAGCGGCGGTCGTTGCCGCCGAAAGCGCGCCTAGCAGGATCACGGGGCAAAGCCATTTCGTCATTGTCGCCTCCCTCGGCAAGACGGCGCCGCGCCAGCACCAAATGCGTGCCGCGGCGTTGCAATCGGTGGCGGCAAGGCTACCACAACCGTGTTCGCTATGAAGTCCCGCTCGTTTTCGTCTTGAGCGCGTAGAGCGCTTCGAGCGCCTCGCGCGGGGACATTTCGTCCGGATGCATCGCCGCCAAGGCTGCGATCAATGCGCCGGCCGCGGCGTCGTGCCGCAGGTCGGTAGCCGGCCGCGGCGGGGCGGCAAACAGCGGCAGATCATCGAACCCGCGCACCGGCGCGGCGCGGTGCTCCGCTTCAAGCTGGGCCAGCACGACCTTGGCCCGCTCGATCACGGCCGATGGCAGGCCGGCGAGCTTGGCGACCTGGATGCCATAGCTGCGGTCGGCGGCGCCCGGCACCACTTCGTGCAGGAACACCACCTCGCCCTGCCATTCCTTGACGCGCACGGTGGCGTTGAACAGGCGGGGCAGCTTGGCAGCGAGCGCGGTCAATTCGTGGAAATGGGTAGCGAACAACGCGCGGCACTTGTTGGTCTCGTGCAGGTGCTCGATCGTGGCCCAGGCGATGGAAAGGCCGTCGAAGGTCGCGGTGCCGCGGCCGATTTCATCCAAGATGACGAGCGCGCGCGGGCCGGCCTGATTGAGGATCGCCGCCGTCTCCACCATCTCGACCATGAAGGTCGAGCGCCCGCGCGCGAGGTCGTCGGCCGCGCCGACGCGCGAGAACAACCGGTCGACGGCGCCGATCTTGGCGCGGCGCGCCGGCACGAAGCTTCCCATCTGGGCCATGATTGCGATCAGCGCGTTCTGCCGCAGGAACGTGGATTTGCCCGCCATGTTCGGGCCGGTGAGCAGCCAGATGCTGCCGGCGCCGCCGTCGGGCGGCGAGAGATCGCAGTCGTTGGCGACGAACGGCCCACCGTCGGCGAGCAGCGCCTGTTCGACCACCGGATGGCGGCCACCTTCGATGATGAAATCGAGATCGGCGCCGATTTCGGGCCGCACATAGTCGCGCTCGGCCGCGATTTCGGCCAAGGCGGTGGCGACGTCGAGCGTCGCAAGCGCCTCGGCGGCCAGCTTGATGGCGGCGGAAGCCGCCGCCACCGTCGCGGCCAGCCGCTCGAACGTCTCCAGTTCCACGCCGAGCGCGCGGTTCGCGGCGTTGGCGATCTTGGCCTCGAGCTCGCCGAGCTCGGTGGTGGTGAAGCGCACCTGGCCGGCCAGCGTCTGGCGATGGATGAACGTGGCGTTGAGCGGCGGCGACAGCAGCTTGTCGCCGTGCTGCGCCGTCACCTCGACGAAATAGCCGAGCACGTTGTTGTGGCGGACCTTGAGCGCGCGCACGCCGGCGTCCTCGGCGTAGCGCGCCTGCAGCGCCGCGATCACCCGGCGCGATTCGTCGCGCAGCCCGCGCGCCTCGTCGAGTACGGCATCGTACCCCGCGCGCACGAACCCGCCGTCGCGCTTGAAGAGCGGCAGCTCGTCGGCCAGCGCGGCGAGAAACTCGGACGCGATCGCCGGATCGGGCTGCCGCAACGCCTGCGCCGCCGCCGCCAGTTCGGCGGGGCAGGCGGCTGCCTTCTCCAGCGCGTCGGCGAGCGCGGCGGCGGCGGCGATGCCGTCGCGGATGGCCGCGAGATCGCGCGGTCCGCCGCGATCGACGGTGAGGCGGGCGAGGGCGCGGGCGAGATCGGGCACGGCCCGCAGGCGGGCGCGCAATGCGCGCCGGGCATCCGCGTCGGCGACGAAATGGCCGACCGCGTCCAGCCGGCCGGCGATCGCCGCCGGATCGGTGAGCGGCGCAGCGAGCCGCTGCGCCAAAAGCCGCGAGCCTGCCGCCGTCACGGTGCGGTCGATCGCGGCGAGCAGCGAGCCGCCGCGTTCACCCGACAGCGTGCGCACCAGTTCGAGATTGGTGCGCGTAGCCTGGTCGATCAGCAGCGTGGTGCCCGGCGCCTCGCGCACCGGAGGCGAAAGCGGGGGACGCTTGCCGAGCTGGGTGCGCTCGACATAGGTGATGCACGCCGCCGCCGCGGTGAGCTCGAGCCGGGAAAAGGCGCCGAACCCTTCCGTCGTGGCGAGGCCGAAGAACGCCGCGAGCCGGCGCTCCGCAGTCGCCCCGTCGAATACGTCGCGGGTCAGCGGCGTCACGGCTGGGAGCGAGCGCAGGTAAGGGGCAAGCTCGGCATCGCCATAGAGCGCGTCCGACACGATGATCTCGCCGGGCTCGAGCCGCGCGATCTCCGCTGCAAGCCCGGTACGGTCGCGTTCGGCGATGCGGAACTCGGCGGTCGAGATGTCGATCCAGGCGAGCGCGAAGCGGCCGGCGTCCTCCGGCGAGGAGGTGCGGGCGCGCGCGATGGCGAGGAGATAATTGTTGCGCCGGGCGTCGAGCAGGGTGTCCTCGGTCAGCGTGCCCGGCGTGACGAGGCGGACGACGTCGCGGCGCACGACGCTCTTGTTGCCGCGCTTTTTCGCCTCGGCCGGGTCTTCGAGCTGTTCGCACACCGCGACGCGATGGCCGAATGCGATCAGGCGGTGAAGATATTCGTCGGCGCGATGGACCGGCACGCCGCACATCGGGATGTCGCGGCCGTGATGCTTCCCACGCTTGGTGAGCACGATGCCGAGCGCGCGCGAGGCGGTTTCGGCGTCCTCGAAGAACAGCTCGTAAAAATCGCCCATCCGGTAGAACAGCAGGCAGTCCGGATTGGCCGCCTTGATCTCGATGTATTGCTCCATCACCGGCGTGGCGCGTCCGTCACCGGACGCGGGCCCGCCGCCGCCCTCGGCGGGCGGGCCGGACTCGAAGCCTTGTGGAGTGAGTGGACGGACGGCATCCATGGTGGCCACGACGCTAGCAGATGGCGCGGCGGGATTCATCGGCGGGGCGCGGGTTGCCACAGCAAACTCTGCCTGTCTGGCGCGATCGGGCATGCTGTGCTTTTGTAACAGCGCGTCTTCCACGCGCTCTTGGCGTCCGTGACCAGAAGCCGCATGGCGCGGGGCGGGCGCAATCTGCCCGGACTTGCATCCGATGATAACATCCGCGAGGAAGACCGACCGATTTCGACCCCCCGTTCGAACCCCAGGCGGGAAGCAAGAAACAGAGCCGAAAACCCAAGGAGCCAATCCATGATTCATCTTCGAACGACAGCGGCATTGTTCGGCGCCGTGCTGTTGGCAGCGTCGGGCGCGGCCAACGCCCAAGACAAGCTGGTGGTGGCCATGCCGACGACGCCGCCAAACATCGTGCACATGTCCATGCACATCGCCAACGATCTCGGCCTGTTCAAGAAATACGGCCTGGAGATCAAGGTCATCGAACTGGCTGGCGGGGTTTACACCTTCCGGGCGGTAGTCGCGGGGAGCGCCGACGTCGCCTCCGCGTCGGGCCCGTTCTCGGCGGTAGGGCGAGCCAAGGGCTCGAACACCAAGATGATCCTGGCCAACATGCCGAAACTCGAAGCTTCGATGGTGGTCAACAAGGACATCAAGACGATGGCCGACCTGAAGGGCAAACGGATCGGCATCCAGGAGCCGGGCGGGTTCGCCGACGTCTTGGCGCGCGGCGTCCTGCGCGCGGCCAAGATCGATCCCAAGGACGTCCACTTCGTCAGCATCGCGACCGAAGACGTGCCCGCGCTGGTCGCCGGCCAGATCGATACCGCGATCCTGCACGTCGAGCAGGAGATCATCGCGCAGCAGAAGATCCCAACCCTGCACGCCATCGCGCGGCTGTGGGAAATCCAGCCTGACAATCTCTACAACGTGCTGGCGGTGACCGAGAAGCTGATCAAGGAAAAGCCGGCGGCGGTAAAGGCAATCGTCAAGGGCCACATCGAGGCGACCCGGCTGATCTACACCGACAAGGCGAAGGTTCTGCCGATCATCGTCAAATATACCAAGCTGCCGAAGGACGTCGCCGAAAAGGCGCTCGACTTCATGGTGCAGAAGTGCATCTGGGAAGGCAACCACGGGCTTGGTCCCAAGCGGGTAAACGCTACCGCCGCCCTGATGGAGCGGGTCGGCAACATCCCGAAGGGTCAGACGCCGAAGTACGAAGACATGGTCGACCTCTCGTTCGCCAAAGAGGCGATCAAGGAGCTTGGCGAGTGGAAGGGGCCGGTCTGCCCGTCCGAGGACTGATGGCATTCAATCGGTGCGCCGGACCAAGGTCCGGCGCACCGCCGTTGCCGCTGCCCATCGAACTGCGGTTGAGCTACACTGCGGGAATCGGCGAGACTGGGCCGGACCGGAACACCGTCGCGTTGCGGCGTTCCATCGGGAGCGATCACCATGAGCATTGCGCACGAAGCCCAAGTCGCAGGAATCGAGGCCACCCCGGACGCGGCCGCTGCCGCTGAGCCGAAGCTGCCGTTCTGGCGAAGACGCGGCTTCTTCCGCTGGGGGTTCCTGATCCTGATCCTGGCGCTCTGGGAGATCCTCGGCCCGCTGGTCAATCCGATCCTGTTTTCCTATCCCTCGAAGATCGCGATTGCGTTCTACGAACTGACCATCAGCGGCGAACTGCCCTACTATGCCGCCGAAAGCCTGCAAATCCTGTTCTACGGCCTGGGCTTTGCAATCCTTGTCGGCGTGCCGCTGGCGGTGCTGATGGCGCGCTTCAAGCCGGTCGACTGGGCGCTCGATCTGCCGATCAACGCGCTCTACTCGACCCCGATGGTCGCGCTGGTTCCGCTGCTGGTGCTGTGGTTCGGCATCTACATGCAGGCCAAGATCATCGTCGTGTTCCTGTTCGCGGTGTTCCCGATCCTGATCAACACTTATCAGGGCGTCCGCGAGTGCGATAAGAACATGCTCGAGGTGGCGCGCTCGTTCCGCTCGCCGGAATGGCGGATGTGGCAGGACGTGCTGCTGCCGTTCGCGCTGCCCTACATCGCGGCAGGGATCCGGCTTGCGATCGGCCGCGGGCTCGTGGGCATGGTTATCGCGGAGTTCTATACCACCATCTCCGGCCTCGGGTTCATGATCACGCGCTACGCGAATATCTTCGAGACGGACAAGACCTTCGTGCCGGTGATCCTGCTGATGTTCCTCGGCATCGCGCTGACGGCGGGCCTGAAATGGATCGAGCGCCGTATCGCGCCGTGGAGCCGGGCCGACACATGATCAGCCGATCGCAGACGGTAGAGGGCACATGACCGCGACGGCCACGCTGGAGCCCCGCGGGGCGGCGGACAAGACCG
This sequence comes from uncultured Alphaproteobacteria bacterium, assembly GCA_963755305.1. Taxonomy (GTDB): domain Bacteria; phylum Pseudomonadota; class Alphaproteobacteria; order Rhizobiales; family Xanthobacteraceae; genus VAZQ01. The sequence continues at coordinate 811,617 of CAVWJL010000006.1, forward strand.
CGCGCATCAGCGTGCGGGGGCTCGCCAAGAATTACGGCTCGCTGGAAGTGTTTCGCGGCATCGATTTCGAGCTTGGCGAGCGCGAGATCGTCACCATCGTTGGACCGTCAGGCTGCGGCAAGACCACGCTGTTGCGCTGCATCGACGGCCTGATTCCGGTCGATGCCGGAGAGATCTGGGCCGGCCGCGAGCGCGTGACCGAGCCGATCGCCGGCATGGCGATGGTGTTCCAGCATTTCGGCCTGTTCCCGTGGAAGACGGTCTACGACAACGTCGCGTACGGATTGCGAATGGCCGGGACCTCCGCCGCCGAAATCGCGCAGCGCGTGCCTGCCTACATCAAGCTGGTGGGGCTCGAGGGGTTCGAGCACGCTTATCCCTACCAGATGTCGGGCGGCATGCAGCAGCGCTGCGGCCTGGCGCGGGCACTGGCGATCGAGCCGAGCGTGCTGCTGATGGACGAGCCGTTCGCCGCGGTCGACGCCCAGACGCGGGAAATCCTGCAGTTCGAGCTGCTGCGGATCTGGGAGGCTCGCCCGACCAGCATGATCTTCGTGACGCATTCGATCGAGGAGGCCGTGCTGATGGGCGACCGCGTGTTCGTGCTCAAGGGGCGGCCCAGCAACATCCAGAAGGTCATTTCCGTCGACCTGCCGCATCCGCGCACACGCCAGACCCTGCAGCAGGCCCGCTTTGCCGAGCTGCGCGAGCTGGTATGGAACTCCCTGATGAAAGAGGCGCGCGAGGCGGAATTCCATCTCGCGCGCTGATGTGGCGGCGCGATCCGTCCCCGCGCCGCGCCCGCCTGTTGTTCGCGGGGTCTACTTCACCAGCTTCTTGCCCGTGATGCGCTCCAGGTTCTTGAAATAGATCGTGTCCTGGTCGGCCTTGGAGAGCTTGAGCGACTCCAGGATCTCCAGCGTCACCCGCGGATACATCGTGCCGCCCTCCGGATCGAACGGGCAATCGGAGGCGAAGATGATCTTGTCGAGCGGGAAGAACTCCATGCCGGCCTTGGTCGCCGGTGCCGCCGTGAAGGCCGCGGTATCGGCGTAGAAATCCTGCTTGAAGTAATCGAGCGGCCGCTTCTTCAGGCTCTTTCGCAGCGCGACATAGTCCTCGTCCGTCGTGCGCGAGCCCATCACGTCGTTCCCCGGACCGAGGCGGCCTTCCAGCATCGGCACGATGCCGGCGAAGTGATGCGTGATGATTTTCAGGTTCGGATGGTTGTCCATGATCTTGGAGTAGACGAGACGGACCATGGCGCACGCGGTCTCGTACGACCAGCCCAGCGTCCACCAGATTTCGTAGAGCGATTTCTTCTCGTCGATATAGTCCGGCATCTCGGCGCCGCGCGCCGGGTGCAGCCAGATCGGCGTGCCGAGCTCGTTCATCTTCTTCCAGAACGGCAGGTATTGCGGGCGGTCGAGCGGCTTGCCGGCGACGTTGGTGTAGATCTGCACGCCCAGCGCGCCCATCTTGAGCGCCCGCTCGGCTTCCGCGACGCCGGCGTCGGGCGAATCGAGCGAGACCTGCGCGACCCAGCCGGGGAAATGGTCCTTCTCCTTCGCGCACAATTCCGCAAAGCCGTCGTTGACGATGCGGATGAGCTCGTCGATATCCTTCGGGCTCTTGGCAAACTTCTCGATCGGCGGCTGCGGATACGACAGGATCTGCTGGTAGTCCTTGTGGCCGTCGACGATCTTCTTGCGCACATCGACGTCGTATAGCGCCGGCAGCGAGCGCACGCGCTTGCCCATGTCCTTATAGTCGCCGGCGACCTCGTTGAGCTTGTCGAAGAATTTTTTGGGGAAAAAGTGCGTGTAGGCGTCGATCCGCATGTTTTTGTCCTCGATTCTCAGCGTTGGTCGCTTGGCGGCACGCGTGTGCGCCGGAGTTGGTAACGTGTTGCCCTGCGGGAGTCCATCGCGGGATTGGGTTCGATGCTCAGGCGGCGCAGCGAAAATCGGTTACGGCTTCTAGCAAACCTGATCCCATGCCGTCACGCCGGGAGGCGGTGCACACTGTCGCACGCATGCAGCCGCACGGCGCGGCCGGATGCCTATTCGGCCGCCATGCGCTGCGCATTGTTCTGCTCGATCTCGGCAAGACAGCGTGTCAGCGCCTCGCCCTCGGGGTCGGCAAGCGCCGCCGCGCGCGCGCTCGCAACGGCGTCGATGCCCATGCGAGGTGGGATGCGTCCCGCCAGCACGGGGCGCATGACGCGCTCCTCGATCAGGCGGTAGTTGGCGCTGCCGCGCTGCAACGTATCGCCATAGCCTTTGATCAGGCGCGCACATTCGGCGATTTCCAGCGCGAGGTCGCTGGACAACTGCGCGGCCTCGACGATGAGCGCGAGCCAGGACTCGATGGCTCGCTGCTCGATCTCGAAGCGATACGACTTCGGCCGCCAGCCGCGCAGCCTGGCCAGCAGCCAGAACCGCAGATAGCCGCTGATCGAGGCGGTGTTGACCTCCATGCCCCAGTGCAGGCGGCGCAGCCAGGCGCGGCGTTCGGCGGTGCGGAGAATGGGTCTGGCAAGGGCCGGCGGCAGAATCGAGCACATCTCCTCGATGCCGGGCTTGAGGAACTCGGTGACCGCGAGCGGCTCGTCCGGCTTCGCGCCCATTTCGGCCGCGATGCGCGCCATGCGCGCCGGATCGATCTTGGCCTGCGCGACGCGGATCACGTCCTCGTAAGACATGCGCACCGCGAGATGGCGCGCGACCTCGCGCAACAGCTTTCCGTCGGCGCCGGCGCTCTCGTCGGCATCGCGGATCGGAGCGAGCCGGTCCAGATAGCGCCGCGCGTAGGCAAGGTCCTGGTAGGCGACGAGGCGCCGCGCGCCTTCGCGCACCACGTCGCGGGCCGACATCAGCATATCGTCCCGAATGACCTGCTCGAGTTCGGCCGGCGAGGACGACGCGATGCTCGTCAGCTCGACGACGGCTGCTTCCGGGCGCGTGGCACCGGCCTGGCTCGCAGCCTCGAGCCCGGCGCGGAAGCCCTTGACGTTCGACTCGACCGCCCGGCCGTCGGCGCGGATCGCCGCCTCGAACTCTTCCGCCGCTATCGGCAGCCGCCCGCAGCCGGCGACGGTGCCGAGCATCACGGCGTTGATCATCGCACCGGTCCGCTGGGCGAGCGCTTCCATGTCGACGATCAGGTGCGCCTGGGCGTTGTCCTCCACCGCCTTGATCAGCCGCGCGCTGTCGTAGCGGCCGTCGGCCATCGCCATCTTCTCCACGACCAGATAGGAGCGGCTCGACGAGGCGATTGTCATGGTGCGATCGGGCGTGACGAAGCCCGATGCGATGCAGCGGCCGGCTTCCATCAACTCGCTCGCCAGCACGATGTCGACGTCGCCGACGCCGGGCGCGAGCGCCAGTACGGGGCCCTTGCCGAGATCGCGCGTGGGTACCGGAACGATCTCGATGTAATAGGTGGTGGCGCCGGTGCGCTGCGCCACGCCCGGGATCGAGGTCGATTGCACCGGGAAGCCACGCCGCGCCGCCGCGGCAACGATCCAGTCGGTGAGTACGCTGCCGCCTTCGCCTCCGAGCGCGGCAATGAGGATGGTGATCGGACGGACGTCGCCGTCGCTCATGCGGGAGCCTCGTTGCGCGCGGCAAGCCAGCCGATGACGTTGCGACGCAGCCGATGCAAGGTGCGGTCCCAGATGTTCGGATTGCGCACGACTTCGGCGCGGTAGAACGACGGACACAGCACGGCCGCGTGCGCGACTTCCCCGCACAGACCGCAGCCGACGCAGCTCTCGATCACGGTCGCGACCGGATCGGACCGCAGCGGGTCGGGATTGGGCTTCACGGTGAGCGAGGGGCAGCCGGAGAGCCGGATGCAGGAATGGTCGCCGGTGCAGATCTCGTCGTCCACGCCGAAGCGCGTGCGCACCACCCGCGCGCCGCGCTTGAGCCTCTTGGCGTCTTCCGCGCGCACGCGCCGCTGGCGGGCGAGCTGGCATTCACCGTCGGCGATGATCACCTTGAGGCCGCGCTCGGCGGTACGCATCGCCTCCGTCAGCGTTTTCGCCATGGTGGCGACGCTGTAGCTGCGCACCGTGCGCAGCCATTTGACGCCGAGCGTACGCAGCGTCTGCTCGATGGTCAGGCCGGTCGGTCCGCCGTTGCGGCTTCCCGCGCTCGACGGCAGGTATTGCTGGCCGGTCGCCGAGGCGTAGCCGTTCTGCATCACGATCAGCACGCCGTCGCCCTTGTTGAACACGTTCGAGGCAACGCCGGTGATCATTCCGTTGTGCCAGAACCCGCCGTCGCCCATCACGGCGATCGGGCGGCGGTCGAGATTGGGGCCGACCGCGGCGGAGCTCGCGAGCGACATGCCGTAGCCGAGGATCGAGTTGCCCAGGCTGAACGGCGCAAAGGTTGCGAAGGAGTGGCAGCCAATGTCGGCGCTGATATGGGTGGGCCCGAGCTCGCGCTGCATCAGCTTGATCGCGGCAAATACCGGACGCTCGGGGCAGCCGGTGCAGAAATTCGGCGGACGCGGCGGGATGTCGCCGATCGCCGTCAGCGCGTCCCCCTTGCGGGCAAGCATTTTTTGCGTGCGCGCCACGATTGCGTCGGCGTCGATCCCGGCCGGTCGCGTCTGCGCAAAGAACGCCGCCAGGCCCTTGAGCATGGCTTCGGAGTCGTATTCGCCGGTTTGCGGCAGGCATTCCTTGCCGAGCACGCGCGCCTGGAAGTCGGCGCGGCGCAGTTCGACGTTGACGGCCTGCTCGATGTAGTCGGGGTAGCCTTCCTCGACCACCAGTACGGCGCGCTTGTTGGCGCAGAATTCCCGCAGCTCCTCCGGCACCAGCGGATAGATGACATTGAGCACGTGGATCGGAATCCGGCTCGCGCCGTGCAGGTCGGCGAGACCGAGGCGTTCCAGCGCCCGCAACAGGCCGTTGGTGAAACCCCCGACCACGATGATTCCGACGTCGCCAATGTCGCCCGGGATCAGCTCGTTGAGCTTGCGTTCGCGGATGAATTTGCGCGCGGCCGGGAGCCGCTCCTCGACCTTGAGCCGCTCTTGCGAAAAGATCACAGGCGGATGTGCGAGCCGGCCGTAGTCGAAGCGCGGCGGTCCCGCGATGCGGTTGTGGCCGGAATGGACGGCACGGCGATTGGCCTTGGTTTGAAACTCGCCGGTGACGTGGCAGGCGCGCGTGCGCAGTTCCAGCATTACCGGCGCGTGGCTCGTCTCGGAGAGATCGAAGCCTTGCTCCACCATGCGCACGATCGTCGGCAGGTTGGGCCGGGGGTCGAGCAGCCAGATCGACGACTTCATAGCATAGGCATACGAGCGCTCCTGGATGACGCTCGCGCCCTCGCCGTAGTCCTCGCCGAGAATGATCATCACCCCGCCGAGCACGCCGGGAGAGGAGAGGTTGGAGAGTGCGTCGGCCGCCACGTTGGTGCCGACGATCGACTTCCAGGTGACCGCGCCGCGCAGCGGGTAGTTGATCGAGGCGCCGAGCATCGCCGCGGCCGCCGCCTCGTTGGTGCAGGTTTCCAGGTGCACGCCGAGATCGCCGATGATGTCCTGAGCGTCCACCAGCACGTCCATGAGGTGCGAGACCGGGGCGCCCTGGTAGCCGCCGACATAGCTCACGCCCGATTGCAGCAGCGCCTTGGTCACCGCCAGGATGCCCTCGCCGTGGAAGGTGTCGCCGTCGCCCAGTCGCAGCGCCTGCACCTCTTTCTTGAACGAGCGTTCCATGCCTGGTCCTGCGCCAATTCCGCTACGTCTACAGCGGTCCCGATAGCGATCCTAGCACGGGCGGGCCGTTGCCCAATCCGCGGCACCCCAATGGGGAATCCATAGCCACCGGCGGTCCGGTTGTGAACCGCCAGGCGACCCTGCACCCGATTTGTGGCTACTGAATCCGGAACGAAGCCCACCGGAAACCGGCGCGGATTCGCCCCGGAACGGACCTCAGAACATGCCGTTGCTGTTCGCGGCCTTCTCCGGGATCGGCTGGATCACGTCCCAGTGCTCGACCACCTTGCCGTTCTCGAGCTTGAAGATGTCGATGATGGCGTTGCCGCGGGTGCCCGGCTCGCGCACCGCGTGGACGTGTACGATCACGTAGTCGCCGTCGGCGAAGATGCGCTTGATCTCGCTCTTGTTGTTCGGAAACTTGTCCTTCAGGAACGCAATGAAACCTTTGAGGCCTTCCGGGCCGTCGGCGGCGACCGGATTGTGCTGGGTGTAGCGCGAGCCAAGATATTTCGAGGCCTCCGCGAAGTCCTTCTTGTTGAGTGCCGCGTCGTAGAAGGTGGCGACGATCTTCTTGTTCTCCTCCATCTGCTTGGCGTCGGCCGCGAGGGCCGGATGCGCGAGCGCGATGGCAGCGACGGCGGCGCAGGCAAACCAGAACGGTCGGGTCATGGCGAGCTCCTTGGATCTGTTCCGTCACATTTTCGAAGGCAGGTAAAGCGCAATGATCGGAAAGGCGATCAGGATGATGAGGCGCAGGATATCGGTCAAGATGAACGGGAGCACGCCGTAGAAGATAGTCGATATCTTCACGTCCTCGATCACGCTCTTGATCACGAATATGTTCATGCCGACCGGCGGATGAATGAGCCCGAGCTCGACCGTCATGACGATGATGACGCCGAACCAGATCGGGTCGAAGCCGAGCGCTACGATCACCGGGAAGACGATCGGCACGGTAAGGATGACCATGGCGAGCGCATCCATGAGGCATCCGAGCACCAGATACATGAGCATGATCAGCGTGATGACGCCGTAGCGGCCGAGGCCCAGCCCGGTGAGGAACTCGGTCACCTTCTGCGGCGTCTGCGTCACGGTGAGGAAATATCCGAACAGGATCGCGCCGATCAGCACGGTGAAGACCGCCGCGGTGGTGCGCGTCGTGTCGAGCAGCGAATGGAAGATGTCCTTCCACGACAAGCGTCCGCGTACGACACCGATGATGAAAGCGCCGCCGGCGCCGGCGCCGGCGGCTTCGGTCGCGGTGAAGATGCCGCCATAGATGCCGCCGATCACGAAGGCAAACAGCAGCAGCGTCGCCCAGATGTCCTTGAGCGCGGCGCGGCGCTCCGGCCATGACGCGCGCGGGCCGGACGGCAGGAAGCCCGGCCGGGCGACGCCTATGAGCGCGATCGTGGTCATGTACATCGCGATCGCCAGGATGCCGGGCAGCACGCCGGCGACGAACAGCTTACCGACGTCCTGCTCGGTGATGAGGCCGTAGACCGCCAGCACCGTCGACGGCGGGATCATGATGCCGAGCGTGCCGCCCGCGGCGATCACCCCGGTGGCGAAGGACTGCGGGTAGCCGAAGGCGCGCATCTCCGGGTAGGCGACCTTGGAGAACGTCGCCGCCGTCGCCACCGAGGAGCCGCAGATCGCCGCGAAGCCGCCGCAAGCCGCGATCGTGGCGATGCCGAGCCCTCCCCGCAGATGTCCGAGAAAGGCGTTCGCGCCGCGAAACAGCTCGCGGCTCATGCCCGAGGTGGTCGCGAACGCGCCCATCAGCAGAAACAGCGGCACGACCGCGAAGCTGTAATCGGTCACCGTGCGCATGGTGGTGTGGCCGACATTCTTCAGCGCCGCGGCGCCGCCGACGATGTAGGCAAAGCCGCTCACGCCCACCAGGCCCATTGCCATGCCGACCGGCACGCGCAGCAGCATCAGCACGAACAGGGCGACGAAACCCAGGATGGCGATCGCATCGGAACTCATCGCAATGATCTCATTCGACCGGCTTGATCGGGTCCGGCCGGGTCAGCAATTCGGGGTGGAAGATGAGCCGATAGGTGCGCAGCGCAATCAGGATGACCGCCGACACGTCGCCGATCCAGGCCACCGCGAAGAACGGCCAGGTCGGAAGCCGCAGATCGAAGGTGAGCACGTGGTCGGCGCGCGTGCTCTCCACCTTGTCGTACAGCGTCCAGGTCTGCACCGAGACGACGAACAGCAGAACCAGCGTGGCGAAGATGTCCATCGCGCGCTGCCACTTGGGACCGACATTGGCCCACAGCAGATCGACGGTGATGTGGGTGCCGCGATAGGACGTCGCCCCGATCCCCCAGAAGATCAGGATGCCCAGCAGGAGCCGCCCGAAATCGTAGCTGTCGGGGATCGCGACGCCGAAGAAATAGCGCAGCAGGACGGAAACGAACACGTCCGCCGCGACGATCCCGACGAACAGCGCGGCCAGGAACTCGATGGAATCGATGAAGCGATCCATGAATCTGGTCATGCCCGCGTCCTTTCGCGCCGACCGCCGCGCCGGGAGCCCCTAGTGCGACGGCGGCGGAAGCTCCGCCGCCGTCGATCGATCGTCATGGCGCGGACCGGCGCGCCGCGCGTCCTCGGAGCCCCTCCGCTCAGTATGCCGCCTTGAATTGCGTCAGCGTCTGGTTGAGGTCCTTCATGATGGCGTCGGAATTGCCGCCCGCCTTCTTCACGTTGTCGTTCCACTGCTGGTGCAGCGGCTCGGCCGACTTTTTCCATTCGTCGAGCTGCGCGGCGGTGATCTGGTAGACCTCGTGCCCGGGCAGGGCCTTCACCTTCTCCAGCCCGGCGCGCTCGAAATCCGCCCACGGGTCGGCGAACTTCCCCGCCCAATCGGTGGTGCAGTGGTCGTCGATCACCTTCTTCTGCGCGGCCGACATGGCGTTGTAGGTCTTCGGGCTCATCAGCCACTGGAACGTGACGGTGTGGAGCGGCGCATCCATGTGATACTTGGTGACCTTGTCGACACCGAGCAGCGGCACCGAGCCCCACGGGAAGGTGACCGCCTCGGCCACGCCCTTCTCCATCACGTCGCGCACTTCGGTCGCGCTCGCCTGCACGTTGGTGCCGCCGAGCAGGGTGACCCAGGCCGCGACGGTCGCCTGCGAGGGCCGCACCTTCATTCCCTTGATGTCGCCCGGTACCACGATCTTCTTGCTCTTGGAGTGCCAGGTGAGCGGATCGAGGATGAAGGAGAAGCAGTATTTCACGTCCTTCATCTCGGTCGCCGCGTACTTGCGGTACCAGGTGTCGACCGCTCGGATGCCGCCCTTGGCGTTGCCGATCAGGAACGGCAGTTCGCCGGCCGAGATGATGGGGAAGCGGCCCGGCTGATAGCCCGGGTTGACGTAGGTGAAGTCGGCGATGCCGTCGCGCGCCATGTCGTAGTGGTCGAACGCCTTGCCGAGCTGCTGCGAGGGGAACACCTTGGACTTGATGGTGCCGTTCGACGCCTTCTCGACCGAGGCGCCCCATTGCTCCATCGCCTTCTGCAGCGGATGCGACGGTGGCACCCAGTGCGAGAGTTTCAGTTCGAACGTCTTGTCCTGGGCGCGCGCCGCCGGCGCCGCCATCAGGATGGAGATTGCGGCCGCCGTGGCGACCAATGTTGACAGATGTTGTTTGGCGCGATGCGATCGCATCGTTTCCTCCGTGTATGGGATTGGCCGTCAGGTAGGTTAGCCGCCATTCAGCCTTAACCGGCGGGTACTGTAAAGCGACGTTCCCTGTTGCGCGAGTACAATCCGGCTGCATCGTCGGGCGGAGAGCGCAAGCGGAATAGAACGCCTCCGGTCTTGGACTTTTGCGCTGCGGGTGCCGTCCCTGGCGCGGAACGGCGATTTGGTCTATGCGGGGGCCGGTGCCCATTCATGGGCAGGGGCGGGCGAGGATTGCAAGCGAACGAGGAAACGTGGACGGCAAGAGCGCGAAGGTTTCTGACCCGCCGGCCAATCCGGCGCTGCTGCACAAAAAGATGCTGCAACTGCTGAGCAGCCTGTGGGTGACGCGGGCGGTCGGCTCGTTCGCGCGGCTTGGGCTGGCCGACGTGATGGCGGACGGCGCCGAGGACGCAGCGGCGATTGCCGCGGCGCGCGGGCTCTCGGCCGATCGCGTCTACCGGCTGCTGCGCGCGCTCTCGACCGTCGGCATCGTCGCCGAGCCCACGCGCGGACGCTTTGTCCTGACGCCGCTTGGGCAACTGCTCGGATCGCGTTCGTCCGAGGGTGCCAGAACCACGGCGATCTTCCTCAACGACTACTTCGCCGACATGTGGACCCATCTCGACGACGCTCTGGTCGGCGACCGCACCGCGTTCGAGGCCATGAAGGGACGGCCGTTCTTCGCCTGGCTGGCGCGCAATCCGGACGAGGCCCAGCGCTTCAACCGCATGATGTTCGAGGTGCACGGCCCGGAGACCCCGGCGATCGTCGAGGCCTACGACTTCTCGCCGTTCGAGCACGTCGTCGACATCGGCGGCGGCAACGGCGCGATGCTGTCCGCCGTTCTCGCCTCCTATCCCAACCGGCGCGGCACGCTGTTCGACATGGCGGAAGCGATCGCCGCCGCCAAACGCGGGGAGGGCGGGCCGCTGCCGAATGTGGCATTCGTGACCGGCGACGTGTTCGCGACCGCGCCCGCGGGCGGCGACGCCTATCTGATCCGCCATCTGCTGCACGACTACGACGATGGCGAGTGCGTGCGGATTCTCGGGCACGTGCGGCGCGCGATGCTGCCGCATGCCCGCGTGCTCGTGCTCGAAGCGCCCCTGCCGGCCGACGACAGTCCCGGTCCCGGGCGCTGGCTCGACCTGCAGGTGATGCTGCTGTGCGGCGGGCGCGAGCGCACGGTCGAGGAATATGCGCGGCTGTTCGAAAAAGCCGGGCTCAAGCTGGCGCGCACCGTGCCCACGCGCCATCCGGCGATGACCGTGGTCGAGGCGGTCGCGGCCGACGCGCCGCAGCCGTGACGGCGGCCATGCCAGCGCTGCGCGCGCAATGGAGGCGGCCTTGATCCGGCGGCGGCACGTGCTCTACGTCGAGGGCTACGATCCGCAGGGCGCGGACGGCTACTACGATATCTTCGCGCGCTCGTGGACACGGTTCCTGAAGATCTGGCCGCTGCGGGCATCGCTCGGCCAGCTCAACATCGACAGCCAGGACTTCGCGCACTGGGACGTCGACGCTGCCGGCCCGAACTGGCAGGTCGCCGCCCGCTACGAATTCCTGCGGCAGGAACACATCATTCGCGCCAACATGGCCGAGCCGATGCGGCGGCAGGTCCCCCGCGCGCTGGCGTGGACGTTCGACTATCTGGTCAGCGGCGCGATGCTGCGGGTATTGCGCGCTTCGTGGCAGTTCGGCGCGGTCCTGATCCACTTCCAGATGATGATGATCTGGTGGCTGGCGCTCTCGGCGGCTGGCGGATGGCTGGCGGCATCTTTGCTTGCCCGCCTGGCCGGCCTGCCGTTGCTGGTGACGGTTCCGGCGGGAGTCGCGGCGGCGATTGCCGTCTTCGTCATGTTGCGGCCGCTGGCCGATCGGTGGTTTGTCGTGCAGATCAACAGCCACTGGCCGTATCTGTGCGAATATGCGCGCGGCGAGGCGACCTGCTTCGATGCCCCGATCGAGGCCGGCGCGCGGCGCCTGGTCGAGACCGCGCGCGCCAACGCGGTCGACGAGATCGTCGTCGTCGGCCATAGCGGGGGCGGCGCCATCGCGCCCACGGTGATCACGCGCGCGCTCGAGCTCGATCCCGAGGTCGGGCGGCGGGGGCCGCCGGTCGTGCTGCTGACGCTCGGCTCGATCGCGCCCGGGGCGGCGCTGCATCCGAAGGCCGAAAAGCTGCGCGCGGTGTTTGCCCGCCTCGCGGTGGAACCATCGATCACCTGGATCGACTGCCAGTCGCGCAAGGACGTGATGAACTTCTGGGAGTTCGATCCGGTCGAGGGCATCGGCGTGCGGGTCGGGCCGGAGCGCTGCAATCCGCTGCTCTGGCGTTTGCGGTTCCGCGACCTGCTTTCGCTCGAATTCTACAACCGCATCCGCTTCAACTTCTTCCGGCTGCACTACCAGTTCCTGATGGGGAACGACCGGCGCGGCACCTACGACTATTACATGCTGGTGTGCGGTCCGGTGCCGGCCGCGGACTGGGCGAAGCACCCGGACGCGATGCTGGCGGCGTTCGCGGACGACGCGAGCTTCGCCGAGGAGCGCGCGAACGCGTCGGCGTGATGAATCCCGGCTAACACCATTGTGTGCCCCGGATGCGGTGCAGCGTGAGCGCGACAGCGCGAACAGTGCACTGCTGATCCGGGGCCGCCACAAGCACCGAGCGTTGGGCGGTCCGGGTCTGCGGCGCATCACTCCGCTACGCTACGTGCTGCGCTGCGCCCGGGACAAGAAGAGGAGCGTCATCCCTGCGCGAGGCGCTCCGCCAGATCGCGCGGAATGGGCGTGCTCTTCATCGTCGACGGGTCGGCCGGATCGTAGCGCACGCATACGCGCGTCTCGAAGCATTCGACCGCGATGTCGCCGCCCTTGGCGAGCCGGTGACGCACGTCGAAACTCGAATGGCGGATGTCCGCGGCCTCCGTCTCGATCGTCACGTCGTCGCCGAACCGCGTCGGGATGATGAAACGGGCGTGGGTGTTGACCAGCGGGTGGCCGCCGAAATCGTAGGTCTTGAGGTACTGCTGCTTGGTCATGCCGAGGGCGCGTTCGATCAGCGCCGAGGTGGCGGCGTCGAACAAGGCGAGATAGCGCGGATAATAAACGATCCCGGCCGGATCGCAGTCGCCCCACTCGATGCGTACCGCGCGCGTATTGACCAGCATTTCCTTGCGCCCCCGACGTGGTTTATTCGAAGCTTGGCCGAGACCGACCGCTCCACATCGTCATGCCCGGCTTTATGCCGGGCATCCACGTCTTTCTTTGTTTTGGAAAAGGAAGGCAAGACGTGGATGGCCGGGACAAGCCCGGCCATGACGGAAGATGGGTCGGAGTAAGAACCACCGGTCAGCGCGGCGCCATGCGCAGCGCGCCGTCGAGGCGGATCACCTCGCCGTTGAGGTAGGTGTTCTCGATGATGTGGCGCACCAGCGCGGCGAACTGGTCCGGCCGGCCGAGCAGCTTGGGGAACGGCACCGACGCGGCGAGGCTCTTCTGCGCCTCTTCCGGCAGCGCGAACAGCATCGGAGTGTGGAAGATGCCGGGCGCGATGGCGTTGACGCGGATGCCGAACTGCGCGAACTCGCGCGCGGCCGGCATGGTCAGCGCGGCCACGCCGCCCTTGGAGGACGCATAGGCGGCCTGGCCGATCTGTCCCTCGAACGCCGCGACCGACGCGGTCGAGATGATGACGCCGCGCTCGCCGTCGGCCAGCGGTTCGAGCTTCTGCAGGTCGGCGGCGGCAAGCCGCATCATGTTGAAGGTGCCGATCAGGTTGACGTTGATCACCCGCGCGAAGTCCTCGAGCGGCTGCGGACCGTCGCGGCCGACGATGCGCTTGGCGGGACCGACGCCCGCGCAATTGATCAGAACCCGCGCCACGCCGTGCTTGCCGCGCGCCTCTGCGAGCGCTGCGACGGCTTCATCGGCGCTGGTGACATCGCACTTGATGCCGATCCCGCCGATTTTTCCCGCCACCGCCCGCGCGCCGTCGGTGTTGACGTCGAGGCAGGCGACCTTGGCGCCGGCATGCGCAAGCATTTCGGCGGTCGCGGCGCCGAGGCCCGAAGCGCCGCCGGTCACGATCGCGGCGTGTCCCTTGATGTCCATGGTCAGTGATTCCGTTCGGAGACTGTCGCGGCGTCGGTATTCTCGATCAACAGCGCAATCCCCTGACCGCCGCCGATACAGGCCGAAGCGATACCATATCGCGTGCCCGAACGCTTGAGCTCACGCGCGAGCGTGACGGCGAGCCGCACGCCGGTGGCGCCGAGCGGGTGCCCGATGGCGATGGCGCCGCCGTTGACGTTGAGCTTTGCCTCATCGAGGCCGAGTTCGCGCGCGCACGCCATCACCTGCGCGCCGAATGCCTCGTTGATCTCGAAGCGGCCGATGTCGGAAAGCTTCAATCCCGCGCGTTCCAGCACCGCCTTGATCGCCGGCACGGGTCCGATGCCCATGATCTCCGGCGGCACCCCGACCACGGCGCCCGCGACCACGCGCGCGAGCGGCGTCTTGCCGGACTTCTTCACATAGTCCGAGGAGGCGACCAGCGCGGCCGCCGCGCCGTCGACGATGGCGGAGGAATTACCGCCGGTCTGCACACCGCCGAAGGCCGGGCGGATGGCGGCCAGCGCTTCGACCGGGGAGGGGCGCACATGGGTGTCGGCGGCAAGCTCCTTCTCGCCCTTGAGTTTGAGCCCGCGCGAATTGTAGCCCGTAAGCTCGAACGTCTCGTTCGTCACCGGCGCTATCTCGCCGGCCAGGAAGCCCGATTTCTGCGCGTCAATGGCGCGCGTGAAGCTCTTGGCCGCGTAGGCGTCGACCTCCGGCCGGGTGATCTGGTACTGCCGCGCGAGATTCTCGGCGGTATCGCCCATGGTGGCCTTCGGCGCCGGATCCATCAGCGCCTCCCAGAGGAAGTCCTTGAACTCGACCTGCCCGAGGCGAAAGCCGCCGCGGGCGGTGTAGGACGCGATCGGATTGCGGCTCATGGACTCGGTGCCGACGCAGAGCGCCAGGTCGGCGCGTTTTTGCGATACGGCGTCCGACGCCTTCATGATGATCTCGATGCCGGTGCCGCACACCCGCTGCACCATTTCGGCCGGCACCTCGATCGGCACGCCGGCATAGAGCCCGATGTGACGCGGCAGCAGGAACGCATCGAAGCTTGCCTGCGCCATGTTGCCGGTGATCACGGTGCCGACGTCGGATGGCGCGACGCCGGCGCGGGCGAAGACCGCGCGCGCCGCCTTGATGCCGAGGTCGATCGGCGAGACGTTGGCCAGCGCGCCGTTATAGTCGGCAAAGGGCGTGCGTACGCCATCGAGCAGCCACGCGTCGGGAAAGCTGATGCCGGGGTCTTTCATCGGATTGCGCTCGCTCACGGTGTCTCTGAGGCTGGTCTCGCACAGGCTGCGGTTCGGCGGCAGGATTTTTGCGCAGCTTGACTCTTATCCCTATTATAGACTATATTCCTGCAAGCGTCCTAGCCGTATTCTGGAGCGGTCTTGGGGCGCAACGGATGGAGCGCCGGGAGGCGCAGCCCCTTCGCCAAAGGGGCGGAACGCCTCGCCAAGCGTTCCCCGGCGGGCCCTTCGCCAGGGTTCGCCACAGGGGACCTCGCCAGTCCCCGGCGCTCCATTCTCTCTGCGGAGAGGGGAAAAAGGGAAGACCGGCGCGCCCGCGCCGTAAACAACAGGGCCCACGCAGCGTTGGCTTCTGGAATGTGCGCCCGGCGTCATGCCGACATCCGGCTCAGCGTGACCACGCGCGGGGAGGGCGGCTCGGCGTAGAGCTCGTCCACCAGCGCGGCGCGGTGGCGCAGCACCATGCGCTGGTTGAGCGAGCCCTTGTCGGTGATCTCGCCGACGTCGAGCGACGGCGGATCGGTCATCAGGTGGGCGCGGCAGACGCGGTTCGAGCCGCCGGTCGCCTGTCCGGCAAAGCCATCGAGCAGGGCGCGCATCTCGGCCATCACCCGCGGATGGTAGAGCACCTGCGCGACCGGCGCATCGGATGACAGTCCGGGCACAAGCCGGCGGCAGGCCTCGATATCGGGAAAGATCAGCGCGCCGATCCCGTCGCGGTCGAGGCCGGCGATGACGATGTCCTTGGCGTAGGGGGCAAGGTGTTCGACCAGTCGCGCGCGCAGCGGGCCGACGCTGACCCAGGTCCCGCTCGCGAGCTTGAAGTCCTCGGCGGTCCGGCCATCGAACAGCAATCCCTGGCCGGGGTCGGCCGGGTCCTCGAACTTCAGCGCGTCGCCCAGGCGGTAGAAGCCTTCCTCGTCGAATGCCCGCGCCGTCAGTTCCGGCTGGCGCCAGTAGCCCGGCATGATGTGCGGCCCGCGCACGCGCGCGTCCAGCTTGCCTTCCATCGGCACGAGTTTGAGCTCGGAGCCCGGCGGCGGCAGCCCCATGTTGGTCGAGTTGGCGCTTTCCCACACCCGCGCCATGGCGAACGGCGCGGTCTCGGTCGAGCCGAGCCCAGTCAAGAACAGAATGCGCTCCCCGCAGGTCGCGATCGCCAGTTCCTTCATCTCGTCGAATATCGGCTGGGTGAGGGAGGCGCCTGCGAACCACAGCACCTTGAGGCGGCTGAAGAAGTTGCGCCGCAACTCGGTGTCGGCGCGGAAATAGGGAAGCAGCGCCTCGTAACCCTTGGGCACGGTGAAATACCAGGTCGGCGCGATTTCGCTCAGGTTCTTTACCGTCTGCTCGATCAGGCCGGGCAACGGCTTGCCCTCGTCGATATAGAGGGTGCCGCCGTTCATCAGCACCAACCCGACATCGTGATTGCCGCCGGCGGTGTGGTGCCAGGGCGCCCAATCGACGATCACCGGCGGCTCGTCCTGAAAGAATGCGAGCGAGGTGTGCAGCATCACCTGGTTCGAGCACCACATGCGCTGCGAATTCATCACGCCCTTGGGCATGCCGGTCGAGCCGGAGGTGAACAGGATCTTGGCAATGGTGTCGGGTCCGACGCGGGCATGGGCGGCGTCTACCGCCGCGCCGGGCGACGTGCCGGTCAGTTCCGAAAACAAGGTCATCGGCCGGCCGCCCGACGGATTGCGCGTGACCACGACCTCGGTGTCGAGCGGCACCACGCGCTCGATGGCCCGGGTAAAAGCCTGCCCATCGGCGGCAAACACCAGGCCGGGCGTGAGCAGGTCGAAGATGTGCCCGAGCTTGCCGAAGTCGCTCGAGATCAGCGAATAGGGCGGGGAGATCGGCGCATAGGGGATGCCGACATACATCGCGGCAAGCCCGAGCAGCGCATGCTCGATGTCGTTGCCGGACAGGATCACGATCGGCCGCTCCGGCGAAGCACGGCGCGACAGCAATGCCGTGCCGATCCGGCGCACCAAGTCGAGCGTCCTTGCATAACTGATCCTGCGCCAGCCGCCCGCGGCATCGCGCTGCGCCATGAAGGTGCGCTCCGGCGCAGTCTTGGCCCAATGCACGAGCCGTTCGGTCAGCTTCGCCGGATACGGCGCAAGCTGGTGCGGCGAGCGGATGTAGATGGTGCCGTCGGGCCGGCGGTCGACCGCGACCTCGCGCGGACCCAGCCGCACCGGGCGGATCGGGGCGATTGCTGGAGTGTCGGTTCGAAGATCGGTGAGCGACATGATCGGCTGGATCGGCTTCTCGATGGCGTCGGTCTCACTTGTGCATGGTCTTGGGCGCGCGCTTCTCCAGGAACGCCTTGAGGCGGGACTTGGCCTCCTCGTCGCCCTGCGCGATCGCCGCGATCAGCGCCTCGGTCAGATAGCCGGTGGCCGGGTCGGAATCCGCGATCCGCGGCAGCACGTGGGTAACGGCGAAATTCGTCATCGGCGTATTGGCGGCGATGCGCTTGGCAATCTCGATGCCGGTGGCCAGGCCGTGGCCGTTGGGGGCAAGGTAGTGCGAAATCCCCGCCGCCTGGCCCTGCTCGGCGTCGTAGGTGCGCCCGGTGAGCATCATGTCCATCATGCGGGCGACCCCGATGAGGCGCGGCAGCCGCACCGAGCCGCCGCCGCCGACGAAGATGCCGCGCACGCCCTCCGGCAGGCCGTAATAGGCCGAGGCTTCCGCCACCCGGATGTGGCAGGCCGCGGCGATTTCGAGCCCGCCGCCGATGACCGCGCCGTGCAGCACCGCGACCACCGGGACCTTGCCGAACTCGATGCGCTCGAACGCACGATGCCAGCCGCGCGAATGCGCGATCCCCTGCGCGGTATTGCGCTCGGTCAATTCGGAAAGATCGAGGCCGGCGCAGAAATGCTCGCCCTTGCCGGCGAGCACCACCGCCCTGATCGCGTCCGGCAACGCGTCGAAGAAGGCCTCGATTCCCAAGACGGTGGGATCGTCGATGGCGTTGCGCTTTTCCGCGCGCGCAAGCCAGAGGATGGCGATTTCGCCGCGGCGCTCGGCCCTGAGCGACCGCGGCAGCTTGACGTCGAAGCCGCTACCGGATTTGGCAGGGCTCACAGCTCACCTCGCATCGCATTGTCCCGCGGCGTTCGGTGACATTTCTGCGCAAGGGGGTCAAGCGCCGCCTCGATCCCGGTCGGGATTGCGGCATTTGACCCTCGCGATGAGGCCCCCTAAATAGCCCTCGGACGCAATCATCGGGCCGGTTCGCATGTCGCGCTTTCTCTCGCTCGCGCAGGCGGTGGAAGAGACCATCCGGGACGGCGACGTCGTGGCGGCGGAAGGGTTCACGCACCTCATCCCCCACGCTGCCGGCCATGAGATCATCCGCCAGCGCCGGCGGCGGCTCACTCTGATCCGCATGACGCCCGACCTCATCTACGACCAGATGATCGGCATGGGCTGCGCCGAAAAGATCGTGTTCTCCTGGATCGGCAACCCGGGGGTGGGTTCGCTGCACCGCTTCCGCGACGCCTACGAGAACGGCTGGCCGGCGCCGGTCGCGATCGAGGAGCACTCCCACGCCGCCATGGCCAACGCCTACGAGGCGGGCGCGGCCGGGCTGCCGTGCGCGATCTTCCGCGGCTACCTCGGGGTCGATCTGCCCAGCGTCAACCCGAACATCAAGCGCGTCACCTGCCCGTTCACCGGCGAGCAGCTCGCCGCGGTGCCGGCGATCCGGCCCGACGTCGCGGTCGTGCACGCGCTCAAGGCCGACCGCGCCGGCAACGTGCTGATCGAGGGCATCGTCGGCGTCCAGAAGGAAGTGGTACTGGCGTCCAAGCGCTCGCTGGTGACGGTCGAGGAGGTCGTCGAGGATTTCGGCCCGCGCAGCGCCAATGCGGTGATCCTGCCGAGCTGGACGGTCGGCGCCATCGCCTGCGTGCCGGGCGGCGCGCATCCTTCCTATGCGCACGGCTACTATACGCGCGACAATGCGTTCTACCTCGCCTGGGACAAGATCGCCCGCGAGCGCGACAGCTTTCTCGCCTGGATGAAGACGAACGTGCTGGAGCAGGGACCGGAGGCGTTTGCCGTGCATTCCAGGCGCTTGCGTGTGGCGGCGGAGTGAGGATGGTCCTCGCATGACCCACACCGCGACCGAAATGATGACCATCGCGGCGGCGCGCGCGCTGCGCAACACCGACATTTGCTTCGTCGGCATCGGCGCGCCCTCGGCGGCCTGCAACCTCGCCCGCCTTACGCATGCACCGGATATCACCTTGATCTACGAGTCGGGCACGCTCGCCACCAAGCCCGACGTGCTGCCGCTCTCGATCGGCGACGGCGAACTGTGCGACACCGCGCTCACCACCGTGTCGGTGCCGGAAATGTTCCGCTACTGGTTGCAAGGCGGGCGCATGACGGTCGGCTTCCTCGGCGGCGCGCAGATCGACCGCTTCGCCAATCTCAACACCACCGTGGTCGGACCCTACGACAAGCCGAAGACGCGGCTGCCGGGCGGCGGCGGCGCGCCGGAGATCGCCATCGCCTGCGGAGAGATTTTCATCATCATGCGGCAGGCGCCGCGGAGCTTCGTCAACAAGCTCGATTTCGTGACCTCGTTCGGCCACGGCGAGGGCGGCGACCACCGCGCCCGGCTTGGGATCGGAAACAAAGGCCCGACCAAGCTGGTCACCGATTTCGCGGTCTACGAGCCGGATCGTGAGACCAAGGAGATGTCTGTCGTCTCGCTCCATCCCGGCGTCACGCGCGAGCAGCTTCAGGCTAATTGCGGCTGGCCGGTCCGCTATGCCGCGAATGTCGCCGAGACGCTGGCGCCGACGGCGCGCGAGCTTGAGGTCTTGCGCGACTTGCACGCCCGCACCGCGCGGGCGCATGGCGAAAAGCCTTAGAATCACGGCCTCGAATTCTTGAGCCGAGGGCGGTCAGTGACTTGTGTTCCAGGATCCCTCCCACCCCCAACGTTCGGCGACATCCGAACGGTTTGCCGCGATTGGACGCCTTCCAAATTTGCTGCGTCCGCGGCGCTTCATGGAGAAGATCCAGTGGCGTAAGCTGTTCGACCTCGATCCGATCTATGCCGACCTGCTGGACAAGATCGCGGCACGTGGCTTCATTACCTCTCGCGTCGGCGGCGAGTGGCTTCCCCAGCTGCTATGGACCGGCGAGACCGCGGAGGAGATAGATTTCGACACACTCGATCCCCCGTACATCCTCAAGTGCAATCACGGCTCTGGCTTCAACGTCGTCGTGGAGCATCGCGCGGCGCTGGACGTTGAAAAGGTGTGGGCAACGCTGCGCGCTTGTCTGGCGAAGAGCTATGGAGCGCCAAAACGCGAGCCTGGCTATTTGCCGATTCGGCCCCGCTTGCTCGCCGAGCGATTGATGCGCGAGCCCGACGGTGCAACGCCACTGGAACACAAGATTTACGTCTCCGACGGCCGCGCGCAATTCGTCCATACCGTCATTGTCGACGGCGCGGGGGCTCGGTTCGCCACGTTTCATGATCGCGACTGGCGTTGCCTCCGCTGGCGAACAAACAGTCCGCTGTACGACCGCGAGCTTGCGCGGCCGCAACGGCTCGAGGATTTCCTGGCACTTGCGGAGCGGCTTGGCGCTGGATTTGATCATATCCGCGTTGACATGTACGAGTGGATGGGACAGCCGCGAGTGGGCGAGTTGGCCCTCTATAGTTGGAGCGGACTGACTCGGTTCGATCCGGACGAGGCGGATTTCATCCTCGGCGGGTGTTGGCAGTTGCAGGATCCGATACGCCGCGCAATCAAGGTCATTCGCAAGCATTAGGAGCAGGCACCATGCGCGACGTCTTCATCTGCGACGCGGCACGGACCCCGATCGGCCGCTACGGTGGCGCGCTCGCGAAGGTGCGCACCGACGATCTTGCCGCAATCCCGATCAAGGCGCTGATCAAGCGCAATCCCGAAGTGGACTGGTCGGCGCTCGACGAAGTGGTGTTCGGCTGCGCCAACCAGGCGGGCGAGGACAACCGCAATGTCGCACGCATGGCGCTCCTCCTGGCGGGGCTGCCCGACAGCGTACCCGGTCTCACGGTCAACCGGCTGTGCGCCTCCGGCCTCAACGCGGTGGGCGACGCGGCGCGCGCGATCCGCGCGGGCGAGATGGAATTCGCCATCGCCGGCGGTGTCGAATCGATGACGCGGGCGCCGCTGGTCATGGGCAAGGCGCAGGAAGCATTCCAGCGTTCCGCCGAGATGCACGACACCACGCTCGGCTGGCGCTTCGTCAATCCGCTGATGAAGCAGCAGTACGGCGTCGACTCGATGGCGGAGACCGGCGAGAACGTGGCGGAGGAATATCAGGTGGCGCGCGCCGATCAGGACGCGTTTGCCCTGCGCTCGCAGCAGCGCGCGGGCAAGGCCATCGCCTCGGGCTATTTCGCCGAGGAGATCGTGCCGGTCGAGGTGCCGGGCGGCAAGGCCGGCCCGGTCAAAATGGACAAGGACGAACACCCGCGTCCCGACACCACGCTCGAAGCGCTCGCCAAGCTCAAGCCGTTTGCGCGCACTCCGGGGACGGTGACGGCGGGCAATGCCTCCGGCGTCAACGACGGCGCCGCCGCGATGATCCTCGCCTCGGCGGAAGCGGCGAAGCGCCACGGGCTCAAACCGCGTGCACGGATTCTCGGCATGGCGTCGGCGGCGGTGCCGCCGCGCGTCATGGGCATCGGCCCGGTGCCGTCGACCCGCAAGCTTCTATCGCGCCTCGGGTTCAAAATTGGCGATTTCGACCTGATCGAGATCAACGAAGCGTTCGCCTCGCAGGGGCTCGCCTGCCTGCGCCAGCTTGGCGTGGCGGACGATGCCGAGCACGTCAACCCGCACGGCGGCGCGATCGCGCTCGGCCATCCGCTCGGCATGTCAGGCGCGCGCTTGGCGCTCACCGCGGTGCACGGTCTGGAGAAACGCGGCGGCAAACGGGCGCTCGCCACCATGTGCGTCGGCGTGGGGCAGGGCGTCTCGCTCGCGCTGGAGCGGGTCTAGGACGACGCTCGACCGAGCTCAAACGGTCCCGCCGCCGTCGCGGTCAAGCCCGTCGCGTTTCAGCCGTCGAGATTGCCGTCGAAGGCTTTTGCGACCAGCGCGTTGAAAGCAGCCTCGGTCAGCGTGGTCGTTGCCGGCAAGCCTTGTGCCGCCTGGAAGCGCTGCAACGCTCGCCGCGTGTTATTGCCGAAGACGCCATCGACGCCTCCCGGGTCGTGGCCGAGGAACGTCAACCCGAGCTGCGCGATCCGTACCCGGATGTCCGGCGGGCTCCCGCCGTTGAAGGCGCTGAATGCCGCCTCAAGCTTGCGCGGGTAGCCGTGCTGCTCGGCCGTGCGCCCGTTGTAGCCGAGGGCGAACCGCAGCCAGTCGCGGTTTTGCAGGTGCCGGCCGAGATTGTTGCCTTTGATGAAATTGAACATGCCGAGGAGCTGGTGCCGCTCCGACTGCACCATCTTGGCGACCATGTCGTCGACGTTGGCAAAGCCCGCAACGGCGAAGTTCGATCCGAGCACCTGTCCGAGCCCCCATGAGGCGCTTTCGAGCCCGGCCTTGCGGTTGAGCCCCATGGCTTCTGCGAGCCGGTCATACTGATGCGCGCCACCGGCGCCGTAACCGCCCGCCCTGCGGTTCGAGATGTCGGGGTGCGTCCTGTCGAAGCGGCCGTTAGTGGCGCTGTGGAACTTGTGCCGCTCGAACAGAATCTTCGGGCGGCGGTCGGGCTGGAAGCCGGCGCCCGAGCTTTCCACGTGAATGACCGCCCACATGGCCGCATTCGGAATGCCGACGACGGCACCGGCCTCGTCAAGCGCCCTTTGGGGTAGCGGCTTACCGGGTCCTTCGAATGGCATCAGTTCCTCCCTGCAAACGGCGGCACCGCGCTCGTGGCGTCGAAGTTCGCCCTCGGCCTACAATTTGGCCGCGAGGGCGGGGATCAGCGGGGTCGCGGCGAGCCCGCTCATGTGAACGAAGCCCGCGTGCTTGTTGGAGCCGTCGACGTCGACCGATGCCCAGGGCGTCAGGTAACGCGCACGCGATGTCGTCGTGGTCGGATCGATGCTCTGGGACTTCTTGCCGTACACGATGGAACGGATATTGATCGGGGTGCCGCTCGGAAGCCGTTTGACGATGGCCGAACCTGCCGACGGCCCATCACGGAGATTGAGAAAGCCGTCACTGGAAGTGACGGTCGTGCGAAAGCCGAGCGGCTTGGGCGTGGTAACGAGCGCATCGAGCGCCCCGAGATTGAAAAGCGGACCGGGATCGAACTTGCCCATGATCGCGATGTCGTGGTGCCCGACGACCTCTTGGATGGGATAGGTCGCGATAACGTCTTTGACGATCGCCGTGCACGTCGCCACCCGGGCCGCCGGGTACTTTTCCCAGGTTTGCATCAACGGATCGTGCGGGTTGTAGATCAGCTTGCCTGCCCCTCGGCTCGATGCCGGTACGGAGGCAACGTCGAAGCCCATGTTCATCAAGCAGATGCCGATGGAGCCCTTCATGACGGACGCGCCGAAGTCGACGCCGGAATTTGCTTTCCAATTGCTCAGGCCAGGATGCAGTGCGGTCTGGGTGAAGCGGCGCGTCTGGAAGGCAGTGCCGTCCTTTTCGATCAGGATGTGATAGCTCAGCCGCCGGGCATTCAGCGCCGCCACGGCCTTTGCGACCGTGTTGGTCACGGAGTAGTGGATGACCAGCAGCTTCGGGGCTTGAGCGATCCCGACATGGACGAGAGTTTACTTTGCGATGCCCGATATGAAATTGTCGACGATCGCCATGTCCGCCTCCCGTTCTTGTTAGCGTTTCACCACATTGGGTCGCGTGCGCCGACGGCTCTCAGCGGCACAGCCATGCTCACCGCTAGTTCCGGAACGTTCGCGGCGGGCCCGCGCAATTGCAATGCTACCGAAGGTAGCATTGCAATAAGGTGACTGCAAACGGCGGGGGAGGGGGACGTGTAGGTCGGGATGCCTACCCGCGTGCACGCGCCAATAGCGCGGCCAGCTTCTCCAGGCTCTGCGTCCAGCCCGCTTCCATGCCCGCAAGCATCCGCGGCGCGATGGGGGCGAGCCCGACGGCGCGCGCCTCGACGGTGAGCCTGGTCTTGCCGTCCTGCTCCTCGAACGTGACGGTCGTGACCGATTCGAGCAGCGCGGTACCCGCTTCGTCCTCCGCGAACGCGACAAAGACCAGGCGTTCGGGCTCCTTGATCTCGCGGAAGATGCCCGTCATCGGATAGACCGTGCCGTCGGGTCCGCGCATGTGGATGCGCAGCTTGCCGCCCGGCCGCACGTCTATCTCGCAGACCGGATTGTCGAAGCCTTTCGGGCCCCACCACTGCGCCATGTGCTTCGGGTCGGTCCACATCTTGAACACCAGGCTGCGCGGCGCATCGAACACGCGCGTGAGCGTGAGCTCGCGGGTCGCGGGCGGCGTGGCTTGCGCTGGGGATG
Source organism: uncultured Alphaproteobacteria bacterium (assembly GCA_963755305.1). Lineage (GTDB taxonomy): Bacteria > Pseudomonadota > Alphaproteobacteria > Rhizobiales > Xanthobacteraceae > VAZQ01. The sequence goes on from CAVWJL010000006.1 coordinate 835,934, forward strand.
TCATCGCTTGCTCCCGGTCTGTTCGGCCAGCTGCTCCACCAGCCGATCGAACGTGCTGTTCCAGCCGTATCCGTGTCCGTCGCGCTCTCCGACCGATACGAACGGAGCGTGGTGGAAAGTCATGCGGGTCTTCCCGCCCTCGTCGGCGAACGTCACCGTCACCAGGGTCTCAAGCCCGCGCTCGCCGTCTTCCTCCCACACGAACGTGAACACCAGCCGCTCGGGCGGGACGACCTCGCGGAACACGCCGTTCTGCCAAAGCTCCTTGCCGGTCTCCGGCGAGGTCAGGCAGTTGCGCCAGGCGCCGCCGGGGCGGACGTCCATCTCGAGGTGAGTCGCGGGATAGTCACGCGGCCCCCACCAGTTCCTGGCGTGTGCCGGGTCGGTCCACATCTTGAACACGAGGCCGCGCGGCGCATCGAACACGCGCGTGATCGTCAGTTCGTGCTTGGCGGATGGCTGCGTATGGGCCGCTGTCGTCATCGCAAACTCCTCAACGAACGCCCGGCGATTTCTCGGCGAGCCGCTTCAGGTTGGCGAGCCCGATCTCGAAATCCTTGCCGACCATGCTGTCCATGTCGAAGAACACATGCACGATCTTGGCGAGGTAGGGGACGTCGCCGCGCATCGCCCAGGTGACGTTCGTCGTGCCGTTGGCCGCGCCCGCTTGCGGTTCCAGCGTGAAGTCGACGATGTTGTGGGCCTCGAACGGACGGATCATGTCGAGGTTGATCTTGACACTCGACGGCGGCGATGCGTCCGTGATCGTGATGCGTCCACTGCCGACATTGCTGTCACCATCCCACTCGTAGACGGCGCCCTTGCCGCTCGGCTGGCCGTGGTAGCTGCGCTTCATCGCCGGGTCCTTGGTCTCGTAAGGCGACCACGCATTCCAATTGCGAAAATCGTTGATGAGCGGAAAGATTTTGTCCGCCGGCGCGTTGATCAGGTCGCGCGCTGAACCCGGAAGACGTCGGGCTTTTGCGCCGCCAGGACGAGCACGGCTACGGCGCCCGCGACGAGAACGGCGGCCACGATGGCGACGATCTTGAGCATGGAGCCTCCGGTTGCCTGCGATGGGTCTAGGCTTCGACCATGATCTTGAAGCCGCCATAGATCATGCGCTTGGCGTCGAACGGCATCGCCTTCGGGTTCATCATGTCGGCGAGGCGCTTGTCCTTCATCACCTTGGCCATGCACGCGATCGCGATGCGCGCGCGACTTGTAGACGATCCAGGAGAACACCACGGTCTCGTCGCTCTTGAGCTTGACGCTGCGCGGGAACGACGTCCACTTTCCGACCTTGACGTCGTCGGCGACGCTCTCGCGGAATTCGAGCGCGCCGTGCTCGCGCCAGACCTTGCCCGCCTTCTTGCGCCATGCGGCGATAGGCCGTCAGTTTCTTCTTCGGCACCGGAACGACAAATCCATCGACATAGTTCATGACAATCTCCGTTTGTTGAGCGATTTGCGACCGCCATCGGCGGCCGCGATCGATGACCAGGTTGCTCAGTCCTGTGCTTTCGCCAGATAGGCTTCGAGCTGCTCCATCGTGCCGCCCCAGCCCATCCGCATGCTGTCGTGTTTGGTGTCGAAGGTGTTTTGCTCTTCGGCGGTGGCGTTGTGCGGCGACCATCGGATGGTGAACTTGGTCTTGCCGCCCGGCATGCTCCTCGAACGTGAAGATCGAGAGCATCTCCAGCGGCCAGGACATGTGCATCGGATGGCGCGTGGTGCCGCCGGCCTCGTCCGAGAACGAGTTGATGAACACGATGCGCTTCGGCGCCGTGATCTCGCGGAATACGAGCTTGCCCCACATCGGCGTGCCGTCCGGCGCTTTCATGCCGTAGTGGTAGGTCCCGCCGACGCGCAGATCCATCTTGGAGGCGATCACCGTGAAGCCCTTCGGGCCCCACCATTGCTTCATGCGTTCCGGCTCGGTGAAAGCCTTCCACACCAGGTCGCGCGGCGCGTCGAACACGCGCGACATGACGAAGTCGGGGCTTGTCGCGGTGTTGGGCTTGCGTCTGCGTACTCATGGATTGTCGAACTCATGCGGCTTCGAACTCATGGGTTTTTCGGTCCTGCAATGATCATCCAGCCGACGCCGAACTTGTCGGCGACCATGCCGAAGCTCTTGGCGAAGAAGGTTTCCGTCAGCGGCATTTGCACCTTTCCGCCCTGCGCGAGCGCGTTGAACATGCGCTCTCCGTCGGCCGTCTCCTTGGCGTCGAGCGAGAGCGCAAAGCCCTTGAACTCCGGCTTGTTCTCCGCGCAGCGACCGTCGGACAGCATGACCGGCGTTCCGTTGATGGTGATGCAGGCGTGCATGATCTTGTTGTCCGTGCCGGGCGAGGGCTTATGGTCCTCCGGGCGCCTCCTTGAAGCGCATCATCATGCCGACCTGGGCGCCGAGGTTCTTCTTGTAGAACTCGATTGCCTCTTCGCAGCGGCCGTCGAGGAACAGATAGGGTGTCACCGGCATGGCATTCTCCTTTCAAGATTGGCGATCCGCGATGTGAATTCGTCCGGCGGCCGGGTCACGCAGCTTGGGCCTGCTTCAGGGCCGCGATGTCGATTTTGCGCATTTGAAGCATCGCTTTCATGACGCGTCCGGCCTTTTCCTTGTTCTCGTCCAGCAGCATTTCGATCAGGGCGCTCGGAACGACCTGCCACGATAGCCCGAACTTGTCCTTGAGCCAGCCGCATGGCCCTTCTGAACCTCCTGCGGAGAGCCTGCCCCAGAAGTAGTCGACCTCCGCCTGCGACTCGCAATGAATCTGGAAGGAGATCGTTTCATCGAACTTGAAGTGCGGGCCGCCGTTGAGCGCTACGAATCTGCTGCCCTTCCAGCTCGAAATCGACCGTCATGACCGTGCCCGAGTCCTTGCCGTGGATTTCTTTTCCCTCTTTTCCGTAGCGGCTGATCGTTCCGATCTTCGAATTCTTGAAGATGGCGACGTAGTGATTTGCCGCCTGCTCGGCCTGCGCGTATCGAACCATAGGCAAGGCATGATCTTCGATCCGGCAATTGGCATGGTGTCCTCCTTCGATCGGTCGCGTTGCAGTCAGGCCGTCAGCGTGGCCAGGTACTCGGCAAGGCGCGACGGCGTCTGCACCGCGCCATTGTCGGCGCCCTACTCCCTGATCACGCGCTCGCGTTCGGCCGCCGACGGGAATACCGCGTGCAGGGTGATCCGGGTCCGGTTGCCGCCCAGGTCTTCGAACTGCGCCAGATGCTTGGGATTGCTCCAGGCCTCGAATACCAGCGCGCGCGGCGCCTCGAAGACGCGGGTGGCGATGATCGACAGCGGGTCCTGCTCGAGGTCGAGGTTACTTCTTGCGGGCACGATGCTTCTCCTTTTTCGCGCTCGCTTGAATTTCGCGCAGGTAGTCGTCGAGGCGATCGAAGCGCTCCTCCCACAGGCGGCGGTAGCGTTCGAGCCAGTCGTCGACGCCCTTTAGCGCTTTCGGCTCGATCCGGCAGGGCCGCCACTGCGCCTCGCGTCCGCGCGCGATCAGGCCCGCCCGCTCCAGCACCTTGAGGTGCTTGGAAATGGCCGGAAGGCTGATGTCGAAGGGCTCGGCCAGTTCCCCCACCGAGGTCTCGCCGAGTGCGAGCCGCGCCAGGATCGCCCGCCGGGTCGGATCGGCAAGCGCGGCGAAGGTGTCGCTCAGCGGGTCGAGGGCCATTTTGGTGATTTACCTAGTGGTTAAATAACCGAATGGTTAAATACCGGGAGGTCCCGGCGGTGTCAAGTGCCGTCTGCCGGCAAGCGATCGTCGCAATCGCGGCGTTGCGATCATGCCACTGCGCGCGGATGCAATGCCGCACAGGGGGTTTTACCCGCGCGCCGCCGGGTCTAGAACGAACGTGAATTGGAGGACGCCGTTCCATGCCGATGAGTGCAGGCTACATTCCGTTCCATCCCAACCCATCGAAGCCGAAATATCGGCCGCCGGCGGGCGCGGTCGACGCGCACTGCCATGTGTTCGGGCCGGAATCGAAGTTCCCCTATGCGCCCGAGCGCAAATACACGCCTTGCGACGCGCCCAAGGAGAAGCTGTTCGCGCTGCGCGACTATCTCGGGTTCGACAAGAACGTGATCGTGCAGGCCTCCTGCCACAGCAAGGACAACCGGGCCACGGTCGACGCGCTCGAGGCGGCGAACGGCAAGGCGAAGGGGATCGCCTTCGTCGGCGAGGAAGTGACCGACGACGAGTTGAGGTGGATGGACCGCGCCGGGGTGAAGGGCGTGCGGTTCAATTTCGTCAAGCGCCTGGTCGATTTCACCCCGCGCGATGTGCTGGAGCGCATTGCCGCCCGGGTCGCCAAGCTCGGCTGGCACATCGTCATCTATTTCGAGATGCCGGACCTGCCGGAGTTCGAGGGCTTCTTTACCGCGCTGCCCACCACGGTGGTGGTGGACCACATGGGCACGCCCGATGTGCGAAAGGGCGTCGACCATCCCGAGAACCAGCGCTTCCACGCCCTGATGGAGAAACACAAGAATTTCTGGGTCAAGGTGACGTGCCCCGAGCGGATGTCGGTCACCGGCCCGCCCTATGACGACGTGGTGCCGTTCGGCCGTTCCCTGGTGGAGAAATTCCCTGACCGTGTGATCTGGGGAACGGATTGGCCGCATCCCAACATGAAGAAGGAAGCACCCGACGATGGGCTCCTGGTCGATCATATCCCGAAGATCGCGCCCACCGCGGCGCTCCAGCAGGCGCTTCTGGTCGACAACCCGATGCGGCTCTATTGGAGTTAGGACTGCTCAAGCCTGCGGCGAGGCTTACGTTGCCAAGGCGCTCCGCGCTATATATGTGGAACGCACCGAGGGCGCCGGCGCCCATTCCCATGCGAGCCGGAGCCCGCTCCCGCGCCAGGAGGTAGATGCAATGCCCCGCAAGGAGCAGGAATACGACGACATCCCCGGCACCTTCGTGTTCGACGCGGAGCGCTCGCGCGAGGGCTACGGCATCAACATGTTCTGCATGTCGCTCATGAAGGACGAGAACCGCAAGGCTTTCAAGGCCAACGAGCCCGAATACCTGAAGAAATTCCACCTTACACCGGCGCAGGACCGACGCTATTCTGAAGCGCGACTACAATCGGATGCTCGAACTCGGCGGCAATATCTACTTCACCGCCAAGCTCGGCGCGACCGACGGGCACTCGTTCCAGCATCTCGCCGCGGTGATGACCGGGTCCACGCAGCCGGACTATGCGGCCATGATGCTGGCGGGCGGACGGTCGGTCGAAGGCAATCGCAGCCGGACCGGCAAGGACAAGGCCGCCAAGGCGAAAGCGAAGCCGAAACCCAAATCCAAATCAGCAAAGCGGAAGTGAGCCGTGGCAAAGATCATCGCAGGTATTGGTTCGTCGCACGTGCCCGCCATCGGCGCGGCGCTCGACAACAACAAGACCGAGGAGCCCTACTGGAAGCGGGTGTTCTCGGGCTTCGAGAAATCCCAGCAGTGGATGCGCGAGACCAAGCCCGACGTGGCGATCGTCGTCTACAACGATCATGCGTCGGCGTTCTCGGTCGATCTCATACCGACCTTCGCGCTCGGCTGCGCGGCTGAGTTTCCGCCGGCCGACGAGGGCTGGGGGCCGCGCCCGGTGCCGGTGGTGAAGGGCGATCCCGCGCTTGCCGCGCACATCGCGCAGTCGGTGATCCTCGACGAATTCGACCTCACCATCGTCAACAAGATGGAGGTCGACCACGGGTTGACGGTGCCGCTCAACCTCCTGTGCGGCAAGATCCCGCCGAGCGGCGAATGGCCGTTCAAGGTCATCCCGCTCGCGGTCAACGTGGTGATGTATCCGCCGCCGACCGGGCACCGCTGCTACATGCTCGGCAAGGCGATCAGGAAGGCGGTCGAATCCTATCCGGAGGACCTCAAGGTCGTGATCTTCGGCACCGGCGGGCTGTCGCACCAGATCATCCGGTCCGCGCGCCGGCCTGATCAACAGCAAGTGGGACAAGACCTTCCTCGACAATCTGTCGAAGGACCCGGTCAAGCTCACCAAGATCCCGCATCTCGATTACATGCGCGAGGCCGGCGCCGAAGGCATCGAGATGGTGATGTGGCTGATCATGCGCGGCGCGCTCGACGACAAGGTCGACGAGGTCTATCGCTTCTACACCGTGCCGGCGTCGAACACCGCGGTCGGCCACATCATCCTGGAGAATCGCCGCAAGACAGCGAAGAAGCCGGCGTCCAAAGCCAGGCGGCCCGCCGCCAAGCTGAAGCGCGCGGCCGCCCGGACCAAATCAGCCGTACGCAGGAGCAAGTGACGATGAAAATTTGCGTCGCCGGGCAGGGCGCCTTCGGCCAGAAGCATCTCGACGCGCTCAAGCGCATCCCCGAGGTGGAGATCACCTCGCTGGTCGGCGGCAATCAGGACGCCACCGCCCAGGTCGCCAAGAAATACGGCATCCCGCACTACACCGGCGAACTGTCCGAGGGCATCAAGCGCGCCGACGCGGTGATCCTCACCACGCCGACCAAGATGCACTTCCGCCAGGGCGAGCAGGTGATGCGCGCCGGCAAGCACGTGCTGGTCGAAATCCCGGTCACCGACAGGGTCGAGGACGCCGAGAACCTGGTGAAGATCGCCAAGGAGACCGGCGTCGTCGCCATGGGCGGACATGTGCGGCGTTTCAACCCGAGCCACCAGTACGTCCATAAGAAGATCGAGAAGGGCGAGCTGAAGATCCAGCAGATGGACGTGCAGACCTATTTCTTCCGGCGCAAGAACATCAACGCCGCCGGCAATGCGCGCAGCTGGACCGACCACCTGCTTGTGGCACCACGCCGCCCACACCATCGACCTGTTCCAGTATCAGGCCGGCGAGACCATTTCCGACTGCTACGCGGTGCAGGGACCGATCCATCCGCAGCTCAACATCGCGATGGACATGGGTATCGTCGCCAAGGTGCCGTCGGGCGCGATCCTGACCCTGTCGCTGTCGTTCAACAACGACGGGCCGCTCGGCTCGTTCTTCCGCTACATCTGCGACAACGGCACCTACAAGGCGTTCTACGACGATCTCACCGACGGCAAGGACAACAAGATCGACGTGTCGAAGGTCGACGTCTCGATGGACGGCATCGAGCTCGAGGACCGCGAGTTCATCGCCGCCATCAAGGAGAAGCGCGAGCCGAACGGCAGCCTCGCGCAGTTGCTGCCGTGCATGCGCGTGCTCGGCAAGCTCGAGCAGATCATCGACCCGCAGCGCAAGGCGCACGCCTAGTGGTCGGTGCGCACTGCCCACTTCGAGCACGTGACACCCTCCTGGGTCCGTCACCCTGAGGTGCGAGGCGACGAAGTCGCCGAACCTCGAAGGGTGACGTGCCGGGCTGCGAAGGCATGACATCCGGAGTCGGGTCTCCGATCATCGGTACTGGTACTTTGCCCGGAATTGGCAGCCTCCTTGCGTCCCGTTGCGATTGCCGCACAGGGCTTTCCGCCCTGCGGTTTCACTATAGAATGCGCGCCGACGAGAATCATCCGAGGGAGACCACCTATGCTACGCACATCCTCAGCCATCGCGATTGTATTGGCTGCCGGCCTCGTATCGACCGGCGCCTTTGCCCAGGACACCGTGAAGATCGGCATCGTGCTGCCGCTCACCGGCGGGCTCGCGCCGGTCGGCAAGCAGGTTACCGCAGCCGCCAAGCTCTACGTGGCGCAGCACGGCACCATGGTCGCCGGCAAGAAGATCGAGCTGATCATCAAGGACGACGCCGGCGTGCCCGACAACTCCAAGCGGCTCGCGCAGGAGCTCGATCGTCAACGACAAGGTCGCCGTCGTCGGCTCGGGCATCACGCCGAGCGCGCTCGCCATGGCGCCGCTCGTGACGCAAGGCAAGATCGCGACCGTCGTCATGGTGTCGGGCACCTCGGTCGTGACAACCCGCTCGCCCTACTTGGTGCGCACGAGCTTCACGCTCGGCCAGCAGTCCGCGATCATCGCCGACTGGGCCGCCAAGAACGGCAGCAAGAAGGTCGTCATCGTCCAGTCCGACTGGGCGCCGGGCGCGGAGGCGACCACGGTGTTCACCGAGTTCTTCACCAAGGCCGGCGGCCAGGTGGCCGAGACCATCAAGGTGCCGCTCGCCAATCCGGACTTCGCGCCGTTCCTGCAGCGCGCGCGCGACGCCAATCCGGACACGCTGTTCGTGTTCGTGCCCGCGGGCCAGGCCGGCACCTTCGCCAAGCAGTTCATCGAGCGCGGCCTCGACAAGGCCGGCATCAGGCTGATCGGCCCTGGCGACATCACCGACGACGACGACCTGCCCGGCATGGGCGATGCCATGCTCGGCATGGTCACCGCCGGCCACTACTCGGCCTACCATCATTCGCCGATGAACAAGGAATATGTCGCGGACTTCAAGAAGGCGAACAACTTCCGCCCGAACTTCATCTCGGTCGGCGGCTAGGACGGCATGCACCTGATCTACGAGGCGCTGAAGAAGACCGGCGGCAAGACCGACGGCGATGCGCTCATCACCGCCATGAAGGGCATGAAGTGGGAGAGCCCGCGCGGCCCGATCTCGATCGATCCGGAGACCCGCGACATCGTCCAGAACATCTACGTCCGCAAGGTCGAGAAGGTCGACGGCGAACTCTGGAACGTCGAGTTCGCAACCTTCGACGCGGTCAAGGACCCGGGCAAGGCGAAGTAGTAACGTCACATCGCGGCGCCCTTCGCTCCGCAACGGGCCGCTCTTCCTTCGAGGCTTGCACCCGCAAATCGGCTGAAGCCGATTTGCGGGTGCGCGTGCCTCCGGGCGCCGGATCGAGGTTGGGGCCCTTAGCATTTGGTGTAGACTGAACGGACGGTCGCGAGGGAGGGCGAGGCCGGGATGCTGACCATCCTGTTCGACGGCATTGCCTACGGCATGCTGCTGTTCGTGCTGGCGTGCGGGCTCTCGGTCACGCTCGGGCTGATGAATTTCGTCAACCTCGCCCATGGCGCCTTCGCCATGGCGGGCGGCTATGTCACGCTCGTGCTGGTCAACCGCTACGGCGTGCCGTTCTTCGCCGGCCTCCCCATCGCCTTTCTGGTCACCGCGCTGATCGGCGCGATCTTCGAGCGCACGCTCTATCGCCACGTCTACGGCCGCAGCGAGCTCGACCAGGTGCTGTTCACCATCGGCCTCGTGTTCATGTCGGTCGCGGCGGTCGACTACGTCATGGGCTCGCAGCAGGTCTTCATTCAGGCTTCCGGCCGAACTGCAGGGCCGCTTCGAATTCTTCGGCGTCGGCATCGGGCGCTACCGTCTGCTGATCATCGTGGTCTGCGGGCTGCTGACGGTCGCGCTGCAATTCATTCTCGCCAGCACGCGGTTCGGCAGCCGGCTGCGCGCGTCGGTCGACGACGCGCGGGTGGCGCGCGGGCTCGGCATCAACGTCAACGGCGTGTTCGCACTGACCTTCGCGGTCGGCTCGGGCCTCGCCGGACTCGGCGGCGCGCTCGGCGCCGAAATTCTCGGCCTCGATCCGACCTTCCCGCTGAAATACATGGTCTACTTCCTGATCGTGGTCACGGTCGGCGGCACGTCGAGCATCACCGGGCCGTTCCTCGCCGCGCTGCTGATCGGCATCGGCGACGTCGCGGGCAAGTATTACGTGCCCAAGTTCGGCGCCTTCATCATCTACGTCATCATGATCGTGGTCCTGATCGTGCGGCCGCAGGGGCTGTTCGCCCGCGCTGCCGGCAAGTAGCGCGAGGACCCGATGTCGTCCGCGCTGGTCACCGAAGTCAGCCGCTACTTCGCCACGCGCGCGCGCTGGCATCCGGCCGAGTACGTGTTCTGGCTCGCGGCGCTCGCCTCGATCTTTCTGCTGCCGGGCAGCCACCTGATCCTGACCGAGATCGCCTGGCTCGCGCTGTTTGCGCTCTCGCTCGATCTCATCCTCGGCTATGCCGGCATCGTGTCGCTCGGCCATGCCGCGTTTTTCGGCTTCGGCGCCTATGTCGCCGGGCTGCTCGCCAAGTACGGCTCATCAACGAGCCGGTGCTCGCGCTGGTCGTCGCCGGGCTTTGCGCCGCCGTGCTCGGGTTCGTCACCAGCTTCCTGGTGCTGCGCGGCTCCGATCTCACCCGCCTGATGGTGACGCTCGGGGTGGCGCTGATCCTGCGCGAGATCGCCAACCAGATTCCCGAGATCACCGGCGGCGCCGACGGCCTGCAGGGCGTGATCGTCGGGCCGATCCTCGGCACGTTCTCGTTCGATATCTTCGGCCACGTCGGCTACGTCTATTGCCTGAGCGTGCTGTTCGTGCTGTTCCTGCTGGCGCGGCGCATCATCTATTCGCCGTTCGGCCTGTCGCTGCGGTCGGTGCGCGGCAATCCGCTGCGGGCGTCTTCGATCGGCATTTCGGTGAACGGCGCGGCTGGTGGCGATCTACACGTTCGCCGCCTTCTATGCCGGCGTCGCCGGCGCGCTGCTGGCGCAGACCACGTCCTTCGTCTCGCTCGACGTGTTCTCGTTCGAGCGCTCGGCCGATCTCCTGCTCGTGCTCATCATCGGCGGCACCGGCTATCTCTATGGCGGGCTGATCGGCGCGGTGATCTTCAAGCTGATGCAGGACTGGATCGCCAACCTCACCCCGCAATACTGGCAGTTCTGGATCGGCCTCGTGCTGGTCGATCATCGTGCTGGTCGGCCGCGACCGCATCGGCGCCTTCACCGGCGGCGTGCGCGCGCTGGTCGGAGCAGGTCGTGCGCCGCCTGATGCCCGCGCCGTTCGCCGGCGGCCGCGCCGCCGGGCGGAGGACGCTGACATGCCGGTCGCGCTTGAAACCCAGGGCCTGGAGAAGCACTTCGGCGGCATCGTCGCGGTCAACGACGTCTCGCTCAAGGTCGAGAAGGGCGCGCGCCACGCGCTGATCGGCCCGAACGGCGCCGGCAAGACCACGGTGATCAATCTGCTCACCGGCGTGCTGCGCCCGTCCGCCGGCCGCATCCTGCTCGAGGGCGAGGACATCACCTCGCTCGAGGCCTCCAAGCGCGTGCGTCGCGGGCTCGCCCGCACCTTCCAGATCAATCAGCTGTTTCTCGACCTCACGCCGCTCGAAACCATCGGGCTCGCGATCTCCGAGCGCATGGGAACCGGCGACGCAGTGGTGGCGTCTGGTCGGCACCAATCGCGCGGTGATCGAGGAGATCGTGGAGATCCTCGAGCGCTTCCACCTCACCGACGTGATGTACGAGCGCACCGGCAACCTGCCCTACGGCAAGCAGCGGCTCCTGGAGATCGCGCTCGCCATCGCCTGCCGGCCGCGCGTGCTGCTGCTCGACGAGCCGGCGGCCGGCGTGCCGGAGGCCGAGCGCCACGAGATTCTCGCGACCGTGGCGGCGCTGCCGGCCGACGTGACGGTGCTGCTGATCGAGCACGACATGGACCTCGTGTTCTCGTTCGCCGACCGCATCCGCGTGCTGGTGAACGGCGCGCTGTTCGTCGACGGCGCGCCCGACGACGTGGCGCGCGATCCGCGCGTCAAGGCGGTCTATCTCGGCGAGTCGCTCGATGCCTGAGCTCCTGTCCATCGAGCAAGCTGACCGCCGGCTACGGCGAGGCGGTCGTGCTCAACGACGTCTCGCTCGCGCTGGCGGAGGGCCAGGCGCTGGCGCTGCTCGGCCGCAACGGCATGGGCAAGACCACGCTGATCAATTCGATCGTCGGCGTCACGCGCTACTTCGGCGGCACCATCAGGCTCGACGGCCGCGACATCAGCGCGCTGCGCCCCGACCAGCGCGCGCACGCCGGCATCGGCTGGGTGCCGCAGGAGCGCAACATCTTCAAGTCGCTCACGGTCGAGGAGAATCTCACCGCGGTGGAGCAGCCGGGCCGCTGGACGGTGGCGACGATCTACGAGCTGTTTCCCCGCCTCGCCGAGCGCCGGCGCAATCTCGGCAACCAGCTCTCCGGCGGCGAGCAGCAGATGCTGGCGGTCGGCCGCGCGCTCATCCTCAATCCGAAGCTGATGCTGCTCGACGAGCCGCTCGAAGGGCTGGCGCCGATCCTGGTCGAGGAGTTGCTGGCCGCGCTGCGGCGCATCATCCGCGACGAGGGCATGTCCGCCATCCTGGTCGAGCAGAACGCCCAGAAGGTGCTCGGCGTCACCGACCGGGCGGCGATCCTCGAACGCGGCAGCGTGGTCTACGAGGGCGCCAGCGCCGAGCTCCTGGCCGACCGCGCGGTGCTCGAAGGCTACCTCGGCGTCACCACCGTCGGTCCCCGGCGCTGGGGCCGGACGCGGCATTGATCGGCCGGCGTTGCTCGCACCCGGCGCCGATGGGACCGGTCCCACCATGCGGCCCGCGCGGAGGTGGGGCGCGTTTTGTGGTTGACGGGCCCCCGCGCAGAGCGTGCTAGAAGGAGTCGCCGCGCAGCGCGCGCCAAGGCACCGCCCCGCACAGAGGTGCCGTCATGGGACGATAGGAGAGCGAATCGATGACGAGGACCAAGCCGCCGTTCCGCGCCGATCACGTCGGCAGCTTTCTGCGCCCGGCGGCGCTCAAGGACGCGCGCGCCAAGCGCGAGAAGGGCGAGATCACGGCGGCGCAGTTGAAGGAGGTCGAGGATCGCGCGATCGAAAGGGTCATCAAGCAGCAGGAGGAGATCGGGCTGCAGCTTGCGACCGACGGCGAATTCCGCCGCTCGTTCTGGCATTTCGATTTCTTCGGCATGCTCGACGGGGTCGAGATCTACGAGCTCGACCACGGCATCCAGTTTCAGGGCGTGCAGACCAAGCCGAAGTCGATCCGCGTCACCGGCAAGATCGGGTTCTCCAATCATCCGATGCTGGAGCACTTCAAGTTTCTCAAGGCCCACACCAAGGTCATGCCCAAGATGACCATCCCGATCGCCGACGGTGATGCATTTCCGGCTCGAGCCCGGCGCGGTCGCCAAGAGCGCCTATCCCGACCGCGACGCGATCTTCGACGACCTCGCCGCCGCCTATCAGAAGGCGGTGCGGGCGTTCTACGACGCCGGCTGCCGCTATCTGCAGTTCGACGATACCGCCTGGGCCTATCTGTGCTCGCAGGAGGAGCTGAAGAAGGCCAAGGACCGCGGGCTCGACGTCGACCACCTGCAGGACACCTACACCCGCACCATCAACAAGGCGCTGGAAGGCAAGCCCGCCGACATGACCATCACCACCCATGTCTGCCGCGGCAATTTCCGCTCGACCTTCATCTCCTCGGGCGGCTACGAGCCGGTGGCGCAGAACCTGCTCGGGCGCTGCAACTACGACGGCTATTTCCTCGAATACGACACCGATCGGGCCGGCGGCTTCGAGCCGCTGCGCTTCCTGCCCAAGGGCGACAAGATCGTCGTGCTCGGCCTCGTCACCTCGAAGAGCGGCACGCTGGAGAAGAAGGACGACGTCAAGCGCCGCATCGAGGAGGCGGCGAAATTCGCGCCGCTCGACCAGTTCTGCCTGTCGCCGCAGTGCGGCTTCGCCTCGACCGAGGAAGGCAACGTGCTGGCCGAGGAAGAGCAATGGGCGAAGCTTCGCATGATCATCGACCTCGCCGGCGACGTGTGGGGCAAATAGTGCGATGACGGCTCGCACCAAGCCGCCGTTCCGCGCCGACCATGTCGGCTCGCTGCTGCGCCCGGCCGCGCTCAAGGAGGCGCGCGAGAAGCACGCCAAGGGCGAGATCACGGCCGCGCAGCTCAAGGAGGTCGAGGACCGCGAGATCGAGAAGGTCATCCGGAAGCAGGAGGAGATCGGGCTCAAGCTCGCGACCGACGGCGAGTTCCGCCGCTCCTGGTGGCAGTTCGACTTCTTCAAGGGGCTCGACGGCGTGGAGCTTTATTCCACCGGCGAGGGCATCAAGTTCGCCGGCGTCGAGACCAAGGCGGAGAGCGTGCGGGTCGTCGGCAAGATCGGTTTCTCCGGCCATCCCCACATCGAGCACTTCCGCTTCGTCAAGGACCACACCAAGGTGACGCCGAAGATGACCATCCCGGCGCCCTCGACCCTGCATTTCCGCCAGGGCCGGCAGTCGATCAGCAAGGAGCTCTATCCCGATCTCGACGGCTATTTCGACGACGTAGGGCAGGCCTATCGCAAGGCCATCCGCGCCTTCTACGACGCCGGCTGCCGCTATCTGCAGCTCGACGACACCGCCTGGTCGATGATCTGCGACCCCAAGGAGCGCGACGGCTCGCTCCAGCGCGGCGACGATCCCGACCGGCTGCCGGAAAAATACGCCCGCATGACCAACGCGGCGCTTGCCGGCCGCCCGTCCGACATGGTCGTCACCATGCATTCCTGCCGCGGCAACTTCCGCTCCACCTTCATCGCCCAGGGCGGCTACGAACATGTCGCAGAACGGCTGCTTGGCGAGCTCGACATCGACGGCTATTTCCTCGAATACGACACCGACCGCGCGGGCGGCTTCGAGCCGCTGCGGTTCGTGCCGAAGGGCCGCAAGCAGGTCGTGCTGGGCCTCGTCACCTCCAAGAGCGGGACGCTGGAACAGAAGGACGATATCAAGCGCCGGATCGACGAAGCGACCAAATATGTCGCACTCGATCAGCTGTGTTTCGCCCCCAATGCGGCTTTGCCTCGACCGAGGAAGGCAATATTCTGGCCGAGGACGAGCAGTGGGCGAAGCTCAGGATGATCGTCGAGCTCGCCGAAGACGTGTGGGGCAAATCCTGATCGGTGCGTCGCGCCGATCGCAGTCAAGGAATCGCAAGAATTCCGCATCAATTGCAGGCCAAACAGCCAAACTGGAGGAAATGATATGCTGGCGAATTTGCAACGGCGGGGCATGATTGCTTCGCTCTTCGCTGCGGCCCTTATGGCCGTGGTTCCGGCCAAGGCCCAGGCCCCGACGGGCGAGCCGATCAAGATCGGCTTCGGCATGTCGCTGACCGGCCCGCTCGTCGCCGAACGGCAAGCAGGCGCTGCTCGGCATGAAGATCTGGGAAGAAGAGACCAACGCCAAGGGCGGGTTGCTCGGGCGTCCGGTCAAGATCATCTATCTACGACGACCAGAGCAATCCCTCGACGGTGCCGGGCATCTACACCAAGCTGCTCGACGTCGACAAGGTCGACCTCGTGGTCGGCGGCTATGCGACCAACATGATCGCGCCGGCCATGCCGGTCGTCATGCAGAAAGGCAAGGTCTTCATCAGCCTGTTCGGGCTCGACGTGAACGCCGAGTTCAAGTACCCGAAGTACTTCTCGCTTCTTGCCGACCGGCCCGACCCCGAAGCCATCCTTCACCGAGGGCTTCTTCCAGGTCGCGGCCGCCCAGAAGCCGAAGCCGTACGACCATCGCGCTCGCGGCCGAGGATGCCGAGTTCTCGCGCAACGCCTGCATCGGCGCGCGTAACAATGCCAAGAAATTCGGCCTCAAGATCGTCTACGACAAGAGCTATCCGCCGAACACCACGGACTACACGCCGATCGTGCGTGCGGTGCAGGCGTCCAATGCCGATCTCGTGGTGATCTGCTCCTATCCGCTGAGTTCGGTCGGCATCGTGCTGGCGGTCAACGAGGTCGGGCTCAAGCCCAAGATGTTCGGCGGCGCCATGGTCGGCCTGCAGGCTACCGTGTTCAAGAGCAAGCTCGGGCCCAAGCTCAACGGCGTCGATCAACTACGAGACCTGGGTGCCGTCCGACAAGATGATGGCGCCGGCCGCGGACTTCTTCAAGAAGTACCAGGCGCGCGCTTCGGCCGAAGGCGTCGATCCGCTCGGCTACTACCTCGGCGGCTGGGGCTACGCCTACATCAGCGTGCTCGGCGACGCGATCAAAGGCGCAAAGAGCATCGACGACAACAAGCTTACCGAATACATCCGCGGCCATGAGTTCAAGACCATCATGGGCGACGTGAAGTTCGGCAAGAACGGCGAATGGACGAAGTCCGGCATGATGCAGGTGCAGTATCACAGCATCAAGGAAGGCGCCGGCATCGAGACCTGGAAGAACATGAGCCATCAGACCGTGCTCACCCCGCCGGCGCTCAAGACCGGCGACGTGATCTATCCCTACGAGAAGGCGAAGTAATACGCAGACCAGCCGCGGCCGGCGCCATGCCGGCCGCGGCGGCCCACCCGGTTGCGGGTGGGCCGATGACCCAAAGGCTTTTTTCGGGGTGCGCGCGGCGTGGATCGTGTGGCGCCCGGTTGCGGTCTCGGATATCGTCCGGCCCATGCGACGGTCTTGCCGGCAACAGAGCAAGAGCGGACAACAGAGCGAGAAAAGCCGATTTAGGAGAGAACCATGCCTTACGTGACCGAGCAGAATCTCACCGACGTGGCGCTCCAGCGCTGGAAGGACATCCCGGACCCGCGGCTGCGCCAGGTCATGCAGTCGCTGATCAAGCACCTGCACGGCTTCGTGCGCGACATCGAGCCGACGCAGGCCGAGTGGTTCACCGCGATCGACTGGCTCACCCGCACCGGCCAGATGTGCTCGCAGAAGCGCCAGGAGTTCATCCTGACCTCCGACGTGCTGGGCGTGAGCATGCTGGTCGACGCGATCAATCACCGCCGTCCCGGCGCCGCGACCCCCTCCACGGTCGAAGGCCCGTTCCACGTCCCGAATGCGCCGCCGATCGCACACGGCGGCGACATGGCCAAGGGCGCGCCCGGCATCCCGTGCGTGGTGACCGGCACCATACGCGACCTCGACGGCAAGCCGGTCTCGGGCGCGGTGCTCGACCTCTGGCAGACCGACGGCGAGGGACTCTACGAGGACCAGCGCGATACCCAGGGGCCCTACATGCGCGGGCTCTACCGCAGTCAGCCCGACGGGTCCTACGTCATCCGCACCGTGGCGCCGATCGCCTACACCATCCCGATGGACGGTACCGTGGGCGATCTGATGAACCGCACCAACATCAGCCACATGCGGCCGGCGCACATTCACTTCGCCATCACCGCGCCGGGCTATTACGAGCTCGTCACTCATCTGTTCCAGAAGGGCGACGAATTCATCGATAGCGACGTGGTCTATGGCGTGAAGGAGCCGCTGATCGTCGATTTCGTGAAGAAGCCCGCCGGCAATGCCTCGACCGGCGAGACCTTCGACACGCCGTTCTACGAGGTGCGCTACGACTTCGTGCTCGAGCGCAAGGCGGAGGCCCTCGCCGCGGCGGAGTAGATTGCTTCGCACGCGTGTAGCGGAGCATTGACCCAGCGCTCGTCATGCCCGGGCTTGTCCCGGGCATCCACGTCTTGCTTCTTTGCACTGATAAAGAAAGACGTGGATGGCCGGGACAAGCCCGGCCATGACGAAAACAACAATGGTTATCATGAAGCGTACCAAGCCGCCGTTCCGCGCCGATCACGTCGGCAGCCTGTTGCGACCTGCCGCCTTGAAAGAGGCCCGCGCCAGGCGCGAGCGCGGCGAGATCGGCGCCGATGAGCTCAAGGCGATCGAAGACCGCGAGATCGAGAAGGTGATCGCCCGGCAGGAGGCGATCGGTCTCACGTCGATCACCGACGGCGAGTTTCGCCGCGCCTTCTGGAACTACGACTTTCTCGGGCGGCTCGACGGCGTCGAGGCCTATCTCGGCGAGCGCAAGATCAAGTTCCAGGGGCCGCAGCCCAAGCCGATGATGCTGCGCGTGGTGGGCAAGCTCGGCAGCTACAGCCCGCATCCGATGATCGAGCACTTCAAGTTCGTCGCCGCGCACACCAAGGCGACGCCGAAGATGACGATCCCGTCGCCCTCGTCGCTGCATTTCCGATACGGCCGTGACGCGGTGCCGGAGAGCATCTACCCGTCGATGGACGAGTTCTACCGCGACCTCGGCGAAAGCTACCGCAAGGCGGTGCGTGCGTTCGCCGATGCCGGCTGCCGCTATCTCCAGCTCGACGAGGTCAACTTCACCTATCTGTGCGATCCCAAGCTGCGCGACGTCGTGACCGGCCGGGGCGAGGACCCCAATGTGCTCCCGCATGTCTACGCGCGCATGATCAACACTGCGATCGCGGACGCGCCGGCCGACATGACCACCGCCATGCATCTGTGCCGCGGCAACTTCCAGTCGACCTTCGTGGCCTCGGGCGGCTACGAGCCGGTGGCCGAAATCCTGTTCAACGAGATCAGGATCGGCGCCTATTTCATGGAGTACGACAGCGCGCGGGCCGGCGGCTTCGAGCCGCTGCGCTTCGTGCCCAAGGGCAAGATGGTGGTGCTCGGGCTGGTGACGTCGAAGAGCGGCACGCTCGAGAGCAAGGACGAGCTCAAGCGCCGCATCGACGAGGCGTCGAAGTACGTGAGCCTCGACCAGCTCTGCCTGTCGCCGCAATGTGGCTTCGCCTCGACCGAGGAAGGCAATATCCTGGCGGAGGACGAGCAGTGGGCGAAGCTCCGGATGATCGTGGAGCTGGCCGACGAAGTGTGGGGGTAATTTCTGAGTGTCCCGGGCGCAGCGCAGCACGAAGTGGTGCGCTGCAGACCCGGGACCGTCCAAAGCGCGGTGCTCTTGGTGGTCCCGGATCAGCGGTGCACCGCTTCGCAAGGGCTACGCGCTGCACCGCATCCGGGACACGGGAGTAAAGAGCAATGCAACGAACCAAGCCGCCGTTCCGCGCCGACCACGTCGGCAGCCTGCTGCGGCCGCCGGCGCTGAAGGAGGCGCGCGAGAAGCGCGCCAAGGGCGAGATCGGCGCCGCCGACCTCAAGGCGGTCGAGGACCGCGAGATCGAGCGCGTGATCAAGAAGCAGGAGGAAGTCGGCCTCAAGTCGGTCACCGACGGCGAGTTCCGCCGCTCCTGGTGGCATCTCGATTTCCTCTGGGGGCTCGACGGCGTCGAGCGCTACGCGATGGCGCAGGGCGTCGCGTTCGCCGGCGTGCAGACGCCGCGCCGAAGGCGCCCGCGTCATCGGCAAGGTCGGCTTCTCCAGCCATCCGATGATCGAGCACTACAAGTTCGTGCGGCGCACACCAGGCCGCCGCCGAAGATCACCATCCCGTCGCCGTCGAGCGGCCTACGGCCGCCGCGGCCGCGACGCCGATCAGCGCAGCAGGTCTATCCCGACATCGACGATTTCTTCCGCGACCTCGGCACCGCCTACCGCAAGGCCGTGCGCGCCTTCGCGGACGCCGGCTGCCGCTACCTCCAGCTCGACGAGGTCTACATCGCCATGCTGTGCGACGCGAACTATCGCGCCAGCCAGAGCGGGCGGGCGACGATCCGCACAAGCTGCGCGAACGCTACGCCGACCTGATCAACGCGGCGATGGCGGATATCCCCTCCGACATGACCATCACGATGCATCTGTGCCGCGGCAACTACCGCTCGACCTTCATGGGCACGGGCGGCTACGACCCGGTGGCCGAGATGCTGTTCGACCGCATCAAGGTGCACGGCTATTTCATGGAATACGATACCGACCGCGCCGGCGATTTCGAGCCGCTCAGCATCGTGCCCAAGGGCCAGACCGTGGTGCTCGGCCTCGTGACCACCAAGACCGGCAAGCTCGAAAGCCAAGGACGAGCTCAAGCGCCGCATCGACGAGGCGGCGAAATACGTCGCCATCGACCAGCTCTGCCTCTCCGCCGCAATGCGGCTTCGCCTCGACCGAGGAAGGCAACACGCTGACCGAGGACGAGCAATGGGCGAAGCTCGCACGCATCGTCGAGGTCGCCGACGAGGTGTGGGGCTAGCTTTCGCATTCGTCATGGCCGGGCTTGTCCCGGCCATCCACGTCTTGCTTAATTGCCACCAAGAAAGACGTGGATGCCCGGCACGAGGCCGGGCATGACGTGCCCAACGGAAGATCAACCTCAATGTCAGGCATCGTCTCCGGCAAGGTCGCCATCGTCACCGGCGCGGCGCGCGGCATCGGGCGCGGCATCGCGCTGCTGCTGGCGCAGGAGGGCGCGCGGGTCGTCGCCTGCGACATCGGCGCGAGCCTGCGAAGGCGCCGGCACCGACGCCGGCCCGGCGCAGCAGGTGGTCGACGAGATCAAGCAGGCGGGCGGCGAGGCGATCGCCTCCACGCTCTCGATCGCCGAGCCGAAGAACGCCGACGCTGATCGTCAAGGCCGCGCTCGACGCCTTCGGCCGCGTCGACATCCTGGTCAACAACGCCGGCATCCTGCGCGACCGCATCTTCCACCGCATGAGCTGGTCGGACTGGTCGGACGTGCTCGACGTGCATCTGCAACGGCTCGTTCAACATGAGCCGCGCCTGCGCCGGGCAGTTCCGCGAGCAGAATTCCGGCGCCTTCGTGCACATGACCTCGACCTCGGCGCTGGTCGGCAATTTCGGCCAGGCCAACTACATGGCGGCGAAGTTCGGCATCGTCGGGCTGTCGCGCGGCGATCGCGCTCGACATGCAGCGCTTCAAGGTGCGCTCGAACTGCATCGCGCCGTTCGCCTGGACCCGCATGATCGATTCGATTCCGGCCGAGACGCGAGGAGGAGAAGCGCGCGGGTCGAGCGCTTCCAGCAGATGACGCCGGAGAAGATCGCGCCGCTCGTGGTCTATCTCGCCTCCGACCGCGCCGACGGCATCACCGGGCAGATTTTCGGCGTGCGCAACAACGAGGTGTTCCTGTTCAGCCAGCCGCGGCCGGTGCGCACCATCCACCGCTCCGACGGCTGGACGCCGGAGAAGCTCGACCAGCAGCTCAAGGGCGCGTTCGGGCCGTCGTTCACGCCGCTGGAGCGCTCGAGCGATGTGTTCTCGTGGGACCCGGTGTGACGCCGTGTCCCGGATGCAATGCAGCGTGAGCGCGCGCAGCGAAGTTAACGCGGCCAGCGAGAGCTTGGTCGCGCGCGAACGGTGCATTGCTGATCCGGGACCGCCAAGCATACCGAGCTTTGGGCGGTCCCGGGTCTGCAGCGCAACACTGCGTGTTGCGCTGCGCCCGGGACACGAGGCCTAAGCCCATGCCCATCGTCTACGACAAGCTGCTGGCGCTGAAGATTCCCGACGTCGAGCACAGCTACGGCCCGAAGGACTGCATGCTCTATGCGCTCGGCGTCGGGCTCGGCCTCGATCCCGATGGACGAGGATGAGCTCGCCTTCGTCTACGAGAAGAACCTCAAGGTGCTGCCGACCATGGCGGTGGTGATCGGCTATCCGGGCTTCTGGGCGAAGGAGCTCGACACCGGCATCGACTGGGTCAAGGTGGTGGCGGGCGAGCACGCGCTCACGCTGCACCGGCCGCTCGCGCCGGCGGGCACCGTCATCAGCCGCACCCGCGTCATCGAGATCGTCGACAAGGGCGTGGGCAAGGGCGCGATCATCTATTCCGAGCGCACGATCGACGACAAGGCGACCGGCGCGCGCATCGCCACCATCATGCAGACCACGTTCTGCCGCGGCGACGGCGGCTTCGGCGGGCCGCCGCGCGAGCAGCGCGCCGGTGCATCGCGATCCCCGAGCGCGCGCCCGATCTCGTCTGCGACCTGCCGACCCGGCCGGAGACGGCGCTGATCTATCGCCTGTGCGCCGACCCGAATCCGCTGCACGCCGATCCGGCGGTCGCCAAGGCCGCGGGCTTCCCGCGCCCGATCCTGCATGGGCTTCGCGACCTTCGGCGTCGCCGGCCACGCCATCCTCAAGAGCCTGTGCGGCTACGATCCGGCGCGGCTGACGGCGATCGCCGGGCGCTTCTCGGCGCCGGTGTTTCCGGGCGAGACCATCCGCACCGAGATGTGGCGCGACGGCCAGGTCGTGAGCTTCCGCGCCCGCGTGGTCGAGCGCGACGTGGTCGCGTTCAACAACGGCCGCGCGGAAATCGTGGTATAGTCGGCCACATGGCTGGCAACCGCGACAGTCCATCACGACGACCTCGCGCAGATCCGCGCGTCGGTGCGCGCGCTGTGCGCGCAATTCCCCGGCGAATACTGGCGCGCGCTCGATCGCGAGCGCGGCTATCCGACCGAGTTCGTCGCGGCGCTCACCAAGGCAGGCTTTCTCGCCGCGCTGATCCCGGAAGAATACGGCGGCAGCGGGCTCACCATGACGGCCGCCACCGCCATCATGGAGGAGATCCAGGCTGCGGGCTGCAACGGCGCCGCCTGCCATGCGCAGATGTACACCATGGGCACGCTGCTGCGTCACGGCAGCGCCGCGCAGAAGGCGCGCTGGCTCCCGCGATCGCCACGGGCGAGCTGCGGCTGCAGGCGTTCGGCGTCACCGAGCCGACATCCGGCACCGACACGCTCAGCCTGCGCACCACGGCGGTGCGCGAGGGCAACGACCACTACGTCATCAACGGCCAGAAGATCTGGACCTCGCGCGCCGAGCATTCCGATCTCCTGCTGCTGCTCGCGCGCACCACGCCGCGCGAGCAGACCAAGAAGCGCACCGACGGCCTCTCGGTCTTTCTGGTCGACATGCGGCTCGCGCAGGGTGCGGGCATCAGCATCAATCCGATCCGCACCATGATGAACCACGCCACCACCGAGCTGTTCTTCGACGACCTGCGGGTGCCGGCGGAGAACCTGATCGGCGAGGAGGGCCAGGGCTTCCGCTACATTCTCACCGGCATGAATGCCGAGCGCATTCTGATCGCGTGCCGAATGCATCGGCGACGCCAAGTGGTTCATCGAGAAGGCGTCGACCTACGCCAAGGAGCGCGTGGTGTTCGGGCGGCCGATCGGGCAGAACCAGGGCGTGCAGTTTCCGATCGCGCGCGCCTATGCGCAGATGCGTGCGGCCGAGCTGATGGTGCGCGAGGCGGCGCGCGCTCTACGACGCCGGGCGCGACTGCGGCGCCGAGGCCAACATGGCCAAGCTGCTGGCGGCCGACGCTTCGTGGGCGGCGGCCGACATGTGCGTGCAGACCCATGGCGGCTTCGGCTTCGCCGAGGAATTCGACATCGAGCGCAAGTTCCGCGAGACCCGGCTCTATCAGATCGCGCCGATCTCGACCAACCTGATCCTTTCCTATCTCGCCGAGCACGTGCTCGGCCTGCCGCGGTCGTATTGAATTTCCTCTGGAGCGCCAGGGCGCGTACTCATAGGTTCGGTTCATGTCCGCTTCACTCCGGAAAGCGACGCAATTGCTGCGCAGCAGCGGAATGTCGCGGAGTTCCGGAACGGGATGTTCCAATACCTAGCTAGACCACAGCCACGATTACGTGTGCCTGAATTTTGGCAGCAACCTCGCCGTTGCCATGTCTGTCTGCAATCGCGGATGCGGCGTAGTCGGTCGCAGCTTCCAGTTTTCCCGCGGCCTCGATTTCGCTGCGAAGCGGAGTTCCCTGACAATAAGCAACGGCCGGAAGGCGCGGCGAGGATGCACGGCTTTGTTCGGCTCTCGTCTCGATCACCACACGGGAGAAACCTGCGTCCTCCAGCTCGCTACGGATCAGTGCCGTGTCGTGGTAGCCGTGCGGCGTGCGTGCCAGAAAGCGCGGCGGATCGTTCGGAAAAATCTTCGCGAGGGCATTCGTCACATCATCCGCAAATACATTCTCCTCGATGCGATCCCATACATTGAACAAAAAATGTCCGCCGGGCTTCAGGACTCGCTTTGCTTCTCGGTAGCCAGATGTGCGGTCGGGAAAGAACATCGCGCCGAACTGACAACAAACGAGATCGAAGGCCGCATTTTCAAACGGCAGCGCCAGAGCATCCGCCTGGCGCCATTTGATGCGACTGTCGGGAGGTTGTCGCGATGCGGCGTAGTCGAGCATCGGCTGATTGAGGTCGGTTACGATGTAGCTTGCACCGGGGGGCAGTCTTGGCGCCAAGGCGCGGGTGACGACGCCGGTGCCCGCGGCTATTTCCAGAACAGCGGTTGGCGACAAGGACGCTGCCCGTTGTGCAAGGTCTGCGGCGAACGGCTCGAAAATCAGCGGGACCATATAGCGGTCGTAGTTTTCCGGAACCGATCCAGCGAACACCTTGTCTGGTTCCAACATTGCTATCACCAGCCGTCCGTTTGATGGCGCGCGAGACTAGCATATAATTGTGCGGTTTTGGTCATTTTCGACCGAGAGGCATCCAACAGCATATGCGGCTATGTAAAGCAATGTCGTCGCGTCGCCACGCGCTACGACAAGCTCGCGGGGAACCTCCCTCGTCTTCGTCCAGCTTGCATCCATCCGGCTATGGTTGCGCGTTGATGAGACCACGCGCTGGTCAATCGAGCGCGCGGGCGGGTTCGTTCTTCCCGGCCGGCGGCTTGGCCGCGCGCGACGAACCGATGAAGAACACCAGCGGCATCGTCGCCAGCGTCAGCCACATCAACAGCTTGAAGTCGTTGGCATAGGCGATGATCGCCGCCTGCTGCATCAGGATCTGTTCCAGCATGGCGCGCCCGGTGTCGGTGGCGGTGTCCAGGATCGTCCGCACGTCCGGCATCGCCAGCGCATTGTTGAACGGCGTGATGTGCTCGGCGAGGTTGGCGTGCATGCGCGTCGTCGTGCTGGTGAGCTGGGCGATCACCATCGAGATGCCGATCGAGCTTCCGATGTTGCGCACGAGCGTGAGGATCGACGTGCCGTCGGTGCGCAGGTGACCGGGCAGGGTGGTGAACGCCACCGTGCTCAGCGGCACGAACACGAGCCCGAGGCCGAAGCCTTGCAGGACGCCCGCCGTCACGATCGTCTGCGCCGAGGTCTGGTCGGTGAAGTCGACCATCTGGTAGAGCGTGAAGCTCGCGAAGCATAAGGCCGGTGAGCACGAGATAGCGCGCCTCGATCGAGCTTCAGCAGCCGGCCGACGACGATCATCGCGACCAGCGTGCCGACGCCGCGCGCGGCCAGCAGGTAGCCCGGCCGTGAGGATCGGATAGCCGATGACGTTCTGCATGAACGGCGTCACCAGCGCCATGGTGCCGAACAGCACCACGCCGATGACCACCATGAACAGGCAGCCGGCGACGAAATTGCGATCCTTGAACAGTTCGAAGCGCACGAACGGCGTCGCGGTCGTCAGCGAATGCGCCAGGAAGAAATAGAAGCCGGCCACGGAGATCAGCAGCTCCACGATGATTTCGTTCGAATCGAACCAGCCGAGCTGCTCGCCGCGATCGAGCATCAGTTGCAGCGCGCCGATGCCGACGGCGAGCGCGAGAAAGCCGAACCAGTCGAAGCGCCGGTCGCTGCTGACGTTTCGTCTCGTTCATGAACAGCATCAGGCCGATGACGGTCAGGATGCCGATCGGCAGATTGATGAAGAACACCCAGTGCCAGCTGTAATTGTCGGTGAGCCAGGCGCCCGAGCGTCGGTCCCATGATCGGGCCCGAGCATCACGCCGATGCCCCAGATCGCCATCGCCGAGCCGCGCTCCTCGGCCGAATAGGAATCGAGCATCACCGATTGCGACAGCGGCACCAGCGCGGCGCCGAACGCGCCTTGCAGCAGCCGGCAGCCGACCATCTCCTCGATGTTCTGCGCCAGGCCGCACAGCATCGAGGCAAACGTGAATCCGGCGACGCAGACGATGAACAGCTTCTTGCGTCCGAACCGGTCGGCGACCCAGCCGATCGGCGCGGTCATGATGGCTGAGGCGACGATGTAGGACGTCAGCACCCAGTTGATCTGGTCGAGCGAGGCCGAGAGGCTGCCCTGCATGTAGGGCAGCGCGACGTTGGCGATCGTGGTGTCGAGCGCCTGCATGATGGTCGCCGCTCATGGCGCAGACCGTCACCATGATGCGGCGCATGCCGCTGGCGGAGGCTGTCGGTGGCGGCGGGGCTCATGGCGCGGCGGCTTTGGCGGCGCGTCGCCGAGTCACCGAAGCCAGCGTGCGGCGGCGTCCGGTGTCGATGTCGACCACCACGCTCATGCCGGCGCGCAGCAGCGACAGGTCCTCGCCCGGATCGAACGTGATGCGCACCGGCACGCGCTGCACCACCTTCACCCAGTTGCCGCTGGCGTTCTGCGGCGGCAGGATTGCGAATTGCGCGCCGGTGCCGGGGCTGACCGACGCGACGGTGCCGCGGAACTTGCGGTCGGGGAATGAATCGACCGCGATGTCCACCTTCTGTCCGACACGCAGCCAGGTGATGTCGGTCTCCTTCGGATTGGCGTCGACCCAAGGCGCGGCTGTCGTCGATCACGCTGAACACCGGCGTGCCGGCGGTCACGAAGCGGCCGAGCTGGATGTTGTCGACCTGCGTGGCGGTGCCGGTGATCGGCGACTTGAGGACAGTGTGATCGAGGTCGCGCTGCGCCTGATCGAGCGCCGCCTTGGCCTGCAGGTACGGCGGAAATTCCTCGATCGGGAGATCGGGATTGCCCAACAGCTGGTTGAGCGCAGTGGAAAGCCGCTGCACCGCCAACTGGCTCTGCAGTTGAGCGGTGACCATGTTTGCCATGGAGGTATCGAGATCGGCCTGCGAGCCCGAGCGGCTCGCGACCAGCGTGGCTTTGCGGTCGACCTCGCGCTGTTTGAGCTCGATGTTCTTTTTCGACAGCTCGACGAGGGTGTTGAGCGTCTTGTAGTCGCTCTTGAGATTGGCGAAATCGGTGCGGACGCTGTCGAGCTTGCTCTGCGCCTGTCGCAGAGAGAGCTGGAACGGCACCGGATCGATCTCGAACAGCGCGTCGCCGGCGGCGACGTGCTGTCCTTCCTTCACCAGCACGCGGCTGACCTTGCCGGAGATGTCGGGCGTGATCAGCATCTTCTGCGCGCCGATATAGGCATTGTCGGTGGAGATGTAGCGGCCGCCCATCAGGTAGAATGTCAGGCCCGCCACCAGCGCGACGATTGGCACGATCACAGCAGGATGGACGGCTTCGCCTCGGCCGGCGCCGCCGGCGGTCGGTGCGATCTGCGGGGCGATCTTGAGGACCGGTTCAGCCATAGTGGCGCTCCGGGGCCGAAGCCTGTTTCTTCTGGACTGCCTCCCGCAGGTTTTCCTTGATGACGGAGAGGTCGGTCAGCAGCGCCTCGATCCGCTCGCGGTCGAGGCCGGCGAGCGCGGTGCCCATCAGTTCCTCGCCGAGAATCGCCCAGACGTTCGAGCAATGGCTGCGCCGCGGGCCGCAGAAAAAGCCGCTTGGCTCGGCGATCGTCCGGGTCGGCCCGGCGCTCGATGAGTTCGTTCTGGCACAGCCGGTCGAGCAGGCGGGTGAGCGTGATCGGCTGCAGATCGAGCATTTCGGCAAGCTCGGTCTGCTTGATGCCCTCGTAGAGTGCGAGCCGCACCAGCACCGCCCATTGCGCGCGCGTCATGCCGAATTGGGCCGCCTTCTGATCTGCGTGGGTCCGCAGCAGGCGAGCTACATCGTTGATGGTAAAGGCAATTTCGCGATGGATCGTGGGTCTGGTCATATCGACAGAGATTTCCTGAGTGGAGCTATTATAAGCTGCCTTATGATATTTTCCAGCCTGGAACAGGCTTGGCTG
Organism: uncultured Alphaproteobacteria bacterium; assembly: GCA_963755305.1. Classification (GTDB taxonomy): domain Bacteria; phylum Pseudomonadota; class Alphaproteobacteria; order Rhizobiales; family Xanthobacteraceae; genus VAZQ01. The sequence goes on from CAVWJL010000006.1 coordinate 863,262, forward strand.
GGATGCTTCTGCTTCATACTTGCGGCGGGCGGGTTGCACCGGCGGGCGCGACAACGGAAGAAAGGGGCATGACGCTTCCCCTGTCAGGTCTGCTGGTCGTGTCACTGGAGCAGGCAGTGGCGGCACCGCTGTGCGCCTGCCGCCTCGCCGACGCCGGCGCACGCGTGATCAAGATCGAGCGGCCGGAAGGCGATTTCGCCCGCGCCTACGACACGCTGGCGGGCGGCGAGAGCGCCTATTTCGTCTGGCTCAATCGCGGGAAGCAGTCGGTCGTGCTCGATCTCGGCACCGCCGGCGACAATGCGCTGCTCGAGGCCATGCTCGCGCGCGCCGACGTGTTCGTGCAGAACCTCAAGCCCGGTGCGGTCGGCAAGCTGGGGTTCGCAGTCGAGCGTTTGCGGCGCGACTATCCCCGCCTGATCGTGGCCTCGATCACGGGCTACGGCGACAACGGGCCGTACGCGGCGCGCAAGGCCTACGATCTGCTGGTCCAGGCGGAGGCCGGCGTCGCCTCGGTGACCGGCGCGGCGGAGGCGCCTTCGCGCGTGGGCGTGTCGATCGCCGACATCGGTGCCGGCATGTACGCCTACGAGGCCATCCTCGAAGCGCTGATCGCGCGCGGGCGGACCGGCGAGGGCGCCGCGCTGTCGGTTTCGCTGTTCGACGCCATGGCCGACTGGATGACGGTGCCGCTGCTGCAGCACGAAGGCGGCAAGCCGCCGCAGCGCATCGGGCTGGCGCATCCCTCGATCGCGCCCTACGGCGTATTCCGCAGCCGCGATGGCATCGACATTCTCATCGCCATCCAGAACGACCGCGAGTGGCGCATCCTCGCCGAGAAGGTGCTGGACGACCGCGAACTCGCCGCCGATCCGGACTTCGCCACCAATGTGGAGCGGGTGAAACGCCGCGCCGAGACCGACGGGCGGGTCGGGACCGTGTTCGGCGCGCGCGATGCCGCGGCCTTGATCGAGCGCCTCACGCGGGCCGATATCGCGTTCGCGCAGGTCAATGGCGCGGCCGAGCTTGCGCGCCACCCACATCTGCGCCGGATTGCGGTCGCGACGCCGAGCGGGCAGGTGGCCTATCCGGCGCCGGCCGCACGATGGACGCATGCGGCGGGACGGCTGCGTCACGCTACGGCGCGGTCCCGGCGCTGGGCGCACACACCGAGGCGGTGCGCGCGGAGTTCCTGCCGCGCGAGTGACTCTCGTGACGCCGTCCCCGCTCGTGGGTGGACGACGCAGGGGCGGACCGCGCCGCCGTTCACGCCAGCCCAAGCTCCGCGAAAGCATTCTTGTGGTGCTCGGCCGACGGCGGCGAGAAGCAGCAGAACACGACGCGCGCGATGCCGCGCGGCGAGCCGCGCAAGGTCGGACACCACCGTGCCGACCGCGATGCGCGCGGCACGCTCCGCCGGAAAGCTGAAGATGCCGGTCGAGATCGCCGGAAATGCGATCGACGACAGCGCATGCTCGGATGCGAGCGCGAGCGCGGTGCGGTAGCAGGAGGCGAGCAGATCCTCCTCGCCGCTGCCGCCGCCCTGCCAGACCGGTCCGACCGCGTGGATGACGTGCCTGGCCGGCAGCCGGTAGCCGCGGGTGATCTTGGCCGATCCGGTGTCGCAGCCGCCGAGCGTGCGGCACTCGGCGAGCAATTCCGGCCCGGCGGCGCGATGGATCGCGCCGTCGACCCCGCCGCCGCCCAGGAGCGACATGTTGGCGGCGTTGACGATGGCGTCGAGCGCCAGCGTCGTGATGTCGCCCACCACGATATCGAGCCGTGCCGCACCGACTTCGGCGGTGAGCAGGGGAGCGATGTCATGCGATGATCCTAGCGAAATCGCCGTCGCAAGGCTGGCGGGCGAGGCTATGATCGACTCAGTGTCGTTCCCGCGCAAGCGGGACCCATAACATCGGTCTCTGGAACATGGGCCCGCTTGCGCGGACACTGCGACCGAGTTCGTTGAACGGATGGCTGACCTCACGCCACCTCGGCCTGCTCCGGCGGCGGCGCGAGGTCGATCGTGGCTGCGGGTGCCGATATCGTCGAAATGCCTGTCGAGAAAGCGCCGCATGGCGCGCTGGCCCTGCTTGTGCAATTGCTCGAAGAACTGGAAATCGGCGTTGAGCTTGCTTCTTGCCGTCCACGGCAGCGCCGAGGTCGTCCATGGCGATGCGGTGCAGCCGCAGCCGCCGGAATTCGCCGCACCTGGTGCCGCGCGGCAGGCGTCCGCGATCGATCAGCCGGGTCACGAATGCGACCGCGCGCAGCTCGTCGAGCAGCGAGGCGTTGAAGGTGATCTCGTTGACGCGGTTCATGATCGCGCGCGCCGACACCGGCGCCTTGGCGCGGCTCGAGCGGATTGATCTGCACCACCAGCACGTCTTCGGTCGCGGTCGCGCGCAGGAACGGCACCAGCACCGGGTTGCCGCTGTAGCCGCCGTCCCAGTACGGCACGCCGTCGATCTCGACCGCGCGGAACAGGAGCGGCAGGCAGGCCGAGGCCATCACCGCCTCCGGCGCTGATTTCCTCGCGCGTGAACACGCGCCGCGCGCCGGTGCGCACGTCGGTCGCCGAGATGAACAGCTCGCGGCCGCGCTCGCGGCGCAGCGCGTCGAAATCGACGAAATGCTCGATCAGGTCCTTCAGCGGATTGATGTTGAGCGGATTGAGATCGTAGGGCGACAGCACGCGCGAGAGCGCGCCCAGCCAGGCGCCTTGCGGGACGAACGAGAACAGCCGCTCGGCCACCCGGCGCTGGAGATCCGGTAGATGGCCGTTCACGCTCACGGCGCGCCAGAAGTCCGCGAGCCGGGCGCGCGCCTCCTCCGGGCCCCCGCGCGCAAGCCCGTCCGCCAGCATCACCGCGTTGACCGCGCCGGCCGAGGTGCCGGAAATGCCCTCGATGGTGAGCCGGCCGTCGGCCAGCAGCTGGTCGAGCACGCCCCAGGTGAAGGCGCCATGCGCCCCGCCGCCCTTGCAGGGCGAGGTTGATGCGCTTGCCGCCGGGCTTGCCCGGCGCGGCATCCCGGTCGTCCCGGCGCGGCGGGGCCAGTGGGCCGGCCTTCGTGCCCAGGTCAGAAGCTGGTCCACCAGGATCGGAAACATGGGCAGTCGATCTCCAGCGATGGGGAAAACCGTTATGGCTCAGGGCGCTACCGCATGTGGGAGCGTGATTGCTGCATATGGTGGCGTTATTGCTGCGTTGCAATACTATAATATTGCGACGCACAAATACCGTAAATGGGGCAAATTTGGTAAGCTTGCGCCATGTCGAATGCCAAACCCTCGCGCACGCGCCGCCTGCCGGTGTTCCACGCGCCCGATCATGACCATGAGCGCTGCTCGACCGACGCCATGGCGGTGGCCGAGGCGGTGTGCCGCGAGCACGGCCAGCGGCTCACCCCGATCCGCCGCAATGTGCTGGCGGTGCTGCTGGGCAGCCACAAGCCGCTCGGCGCCTACGAGATCATCGACCGGCTGGCGCCCGAAACGGCCGGCCGGCGCGGGCCGCGACCGGCGCCGATCACCGCCTACCGTGCGCTCGAGTTCCTGCGCGAGAACGGCCTCGTCCATCGCATCGAGAGCCGCAACGCCTTCATCGCGTGCGTGCACAATCACGCCATGGGCGCGCTCGTGGTGTTCCTGATCTGCGAGGATTGCGGGGTGGTGGGCGAGGCTTCCTCGGCCGAGGTCGCGACCACGCTGGCATCGGCCGCGCGCGCCGCGGGTTTTACTCCCAAGTCGCCGGTGATCGAGATCACCGGCGTGTGCAGCCATTGCCGCGCGCAACAATAAGCAGGGCCGGTATGGCGACCATCGGCGATCGTGCGGCCGCGGCCACCGGCGAGGCCCTGCAGCGGGCGATGACCGCCATCCAGAACCGGCGGCCGGACCAGGCGGAGGCGATCGCGCGCGAGGTGTCGGCCAGATATCCGCAGCACCCCGGCGCCCTGCATGTGCTCGGGCTCGCGCTGCTGTCGCAGCAGCGGCCGGCCGACGCCATCGTCCCGCTGGAACAAGCCGCGCGCCTGCGGGCCGACCCGGTGATCGAGACCCATCTCGGGATCGCCTTGCGGCAGACCGGGCGCAACGACGATGCGCTGACATGGTTGCAACACGCGAGCGGGCGCCGGCCGGTGTTCTGGCTCGCCTTTCACGAGCTTGGATTGGTGCTGCTGTCCCTGCGGCGGGTTGACGAGGCGCAGGCGACGGTTCAGCGCGGCATCGAACTGGCGCCGGCGGTGCCGGAACTCCGGGTGATCCTTGGGACCATCTGCCTCGACCGGGCCGATTGGGCGGGAGCCAAGAGCGCATTCGCGCGTGCCCTGGGCCCCGGGCCCGCTCATGCCAATGCGCTCTACGGGCTCGGCACCGCGCTGATGTACGATAATGAATTCGCGCCTGCGGCCGAGCGCCTGAAGCAGGCGGTCGGCATCGATCCGGGATACGCGCAGGCGTGGATTCATTACGGGTTGTGCCTGCTCGAGCTCGGCCAGTGGGACCAGGGAATTGCCTGCCTGCGCCGGGCCATCGAGATCGCTCCGCGCATGTATGACGATGCATTGAAGACGCTGGTGACCACCGGCCGCGGACGGTTCCCGATCAGGCCGAGCGCAGCCGCCAAGCTGCTGCGCCCGCAGCGGCAGGCTTAGCGCCGCCTCAGCGCTTGGCCGCGCGAAATCGGTGCCGGTAGACGCCGCGCTCGCGCGCCACCGCACGCATGGTTTCATGCAGCCGGCTGGCCGCTTCGCCCTGGATCGGGTCGAACTGTGCGCGCCAGCCGTCGCGCTTGAACGGCAGGCACTGGGCGACCGGCGTGCCCTTCGGAAGGACACCGCTGAACCCGGTGTCGCGCCAAAAGGCGGGGAAGTGGATGAAATTGTCGCGATAGCGATCGGCATCGACAATGCCGGTCAGGGTCAGGAACGGAAGATCGAGCCGGTTGACCGGATGGGTGACCAGCAGCGAGTAGCCCGGCGGCAGCTCGATGGTCCAGAAATTGTTGAACTTGATGATGAATTGGTCCTCGTCGAAGAACGGGGTGCCGGCCACCTGCGAGTTGTCATGAAAGTCGATGGGTGAGCGCGGATAATGCGTGAGCGCGCCGCTGACCGGCTCGCGCTCCCAGCTGATCTCGCCGTCCTCGACCGTGAGGTCGGCGACGAGCGGGATGAGGAAGCCATAGGTCATCGCATCGATGAAGGGCGGGCACTTTTTTACGGTGAGGTTCTGCAGCTGGGTCAAGGCGCTGACCGTCTTCTGCGGCATGTCCTTGAACCAGTCGGGCAGGCCGAGCACGGCCGGAATCGGCCGCGGCAGGCTCGCTTCCAGCTCGGGCGGACAATGGAAGGCGATGACCTGTTCGTCTGTGCGGTCCATCGTCACCCCGTGGCGAGCCTGCGGCAGGTACAAAACCGACGTAAATATTGCATATATTGGTTGGGCAATGCACCCCGGGATCGCCCGGATGCCCGAATGCCTGCGGGCGGCCGTCGGCCAATGCCAAGCAGCGCCTCGTTGACGGCGGTAAGCCCGTCTGGCAGGTCACAGGAAGGAGAAGCCGATGTCAGTCCAGGCCGCGCCGGAGCAACGCCGCAGATCGGTTCCCGTCGATGTCGGCGGCGTGACCGTCGGCGGCGACGCGCCGGTCGTCGTGCAGTCGATGACCAACACCGACACCGCCGACGTCGCCGGAACGGTCGCGCAGGTGGCGGCGTTGGCGCGCGCGGGGTCCGAGATCGTGCGCATCACGGTCGACCGCGACGAGGCCGCCGCGGCCGTGCCGCACATCAAGGAGCGGCTGCTGAATATGGGCACGTCTGTGCCGATCGTCGGCGATTTTCACTACATCGGGCACAAACTTCTGGCCGATCATCCGGCCTGCGCTGCCGCGCTCGACAAATACCGGATCAACCCGGGCAACGTCGGCTTCAAGGACAAGCGCGACCGCCAGTTTTCCGCCATCGTCGAGATGGCGATCAAGCACGACAAGCCGGTGCGCATCGGGGCCAACTGGGGCTCGCTCGACCAGGAGCTGCTCACCCACCTGATGGACGAGAACTCGCGTTCGCCCAACCCGGTGGACGCGCGCGCGGTGACGCGCGAGGCGATGGTGCAGTCGGCGCTGCTCTCGGCCGCGCGCGCCGAGGAGATCGGGCTGCCGCGCAACCGGATCATCCTCTCCGCCAAGGTGTCGGCGGTGCAGGACCTGATCGCGGTCTACATGGATCTCGCGCAGCGCTCCGACTATGCGCTGCATCTCGGGCTGACCGAGGCCGGCATGGGATCGAAGGGCATCGTGGCGTCCTCGGCGGCGCTCTCGGTGCTGCTGCAGCAGGGCATCGGCGACACCATCCGCATCTCGCTTACGCCCGAGCCGGGCGGCGACCGCACGGTCGAAGTGAAGGTGGCGCAGGAAATCCTGCAGACCATGGGCTTTCGCGTGTTCGTGCCGCTGGTGGCGGCATGCCCCGGCTGCGGGCGCACCACCTCGACCACGTTCCAGGAGCTTGCCGGCGACATCCAGAAGTTCATCCATACGTCGATGCCGGAGTGGAAGAAGCGCTATCCCGGCGTGGAGGCGCTCAACGTCGCGGTGATGGGCTGCATCGTCAACGGCCCGGGCGAGAGCAAGCACGCCGATATCGGCATCTCGCTGCCCGGCACCGGCGAGAGCCCGGCGGCGCCCGTGTTCGTCGACGGCAAGAAGTCGGTGACCTTGCGCGGGCCGACCGTGGCGGCCGATTTCAAGCAGATGGTGATCGACTATATCGAGCGCCGTTACGGCCAGGGCGGGGCGGGAAGAACGGCGGCGGAGTAGGTATCAGTAGAAGCGTCCCCCTCACACGCGCGCTAGGACGCTCAAGGTCGGGTCCGCGATCCAGCCCTCCATGGGGTCGAAATTGAACGGCACACCAAAGCCATTCTCGCGCTGCGTCCACGACCACGCTGCTTGGATTGCACAAAAGAGTGCGTCAAGTGAGTCACCCGTTGGGTCTTCCGCGAGCGACGCAGGTGCTACGACCTGGACGCCATAATCAGGCAGACAAGCACCCGCGATAATTTTGCTCAACATGTTGGAGCGGGATTTGTATTGATCTTCGGTCTGCTTTTTCTTGCTGTCGCTCTTGTATCTACCACCGAACTTTCTCGCGATAATGCCGGGATAAGCTTCGACGACGATTCTATTTGGATCACCTGCTTGCAAGCGGGGGATGAACACTCCGGCTTGAATCAAACGCGGAGCGCCCTGGTAGAACATCAAACCAGCCGGCGGGCGATAAAGCTTCTGTGGGCTTTTTGATTTCGCTACGCGGTCGGTCGCTCGGAGATGTTCCTTGTCACCGTAGGGCCGGCCCGCACAGTAACCAATAAGTTCGTCGCGAAAGTTGGCAAGACCTAGGCTATGCGCATGCCTTACATAGTCTGCCCACGCCTGAGGCCAGCCAATTCTCTCAATGAATTTACGCGACTGGCCGAAAGGAAAATCGATGCCTGCAATCCACGGGCCGGGACTTTTTAGTCTGTGCTCGAACTCGTCAAAACTGGGCCATTTTTCGAGAGCCTGCGACTGAAGTACGCCATTTTCCAATATACAGGGTAGACAGGTAATCGGCTTCCGCCGCGTCGGAGAACTTGTGAAATCAATTCCAAGAACGAGCATGGCAATGACCGGTCGATCTGTCGTCGTCGCCCATCAAATCGCGTTGGCGGCGATGTTCACCGTCAGCGCCAAGAGCGCGGTGTTGAAGAAGAACGACACGATGCCGTGGCCGGTGACCAGGTGGCGGATCGGCCGGCCCGCCACCGCCACGTCCGACACCTGGCAGGTCATGCCGATCACGAACGAGAAATAGACGAAGTCCCAGTAGTCTGGATTGTCCTCGCCGGGAAAATCGAGCCCGCTCTTCTTGGCGCCCGAGCCGTAATATTCGTGCGCGTAGTGCACCGCGAAGACGGTGTGGATGAAGGCCCACGACAGCACGATGGTGACGAGCGCGAGGGCGAGTTGCAGCGCCGTGCGCGCGCCGCCCTGGCTGGTGCCGAGCTCGGAGAGGATGGCGCCGAGGCTTGCGAGTGCGGCGACCACGGTGAGGATGAGGAACCCGAACCGGCCCTCGTCCTCGCTTGCCGCGTGACCGCGGATGTGGCTCGCGCGCGAGCGCGCCATCAGGATGTAGACCAGCACGAGATAGAGCGCGACCGCGACGTCCCAGCCCAGCACCAGCCGGGTCGAGAACCGCAGCGTCGAGGGCAGCACGATCAAGACGGCGAGCCCCAGCAGGAACGACAGGATCAGCCGCCGGCGCGCGCGCAGCACGCGCAGGAGATAGGGCGGGCGGGGTGTCGCGGGGGATTTGGCCATGGCTCTTGTCCGCCTGCCTTATGCCGTTTGCGGTCGCGATTGTCATGCCCGCGCAAGCCGACAGGCGAGCCGAAGCCGCCCGCTCGGTGTCATGCCTGCGCAAGCAGGCATCCAGTAAACACCGATTCCCGGGTGACCGCTTGGAGCAAGCCACACAGATCGGTGTCTACTGGATTCCGGCTCTCGCTCGCTTCGTTCGCTCGGCCGGAATGACAGCGGAGCGGTCGAGCCGGAATGACAGTGCCGGGCGACGCAGCGTTGGCTGCAAATGCGTACCTCCTTTGCTTTCATCCGCTCCACTCTCTCCGTTCGTCCCCGCGCAAGCGGGGACCCAGTCCTTTACCTCAACGCAAAGAAAGAACTGGGTTCCCGCTTACGCGGGAACGAACGGAAACTGGGACGCCCAGCGCCGCATCGCAGGCAGGTTTTCGGCCATTCTCTTGCGCGCTGGAGCGTGTAATGGAGTGCGCTCGGAGTTCGACCGGTTCGATGTCCACGGCAACCCAGGAACGGCGACCGCGCCGCCCGCCGCAACGGCGCCGTCCACGCCGGTGGCTCGCGCGCGCCGCCTGGACGCTCGGCATCGCGCTCGCGGCCTTTCTGCTGCTGCCCTATCTGCTCACGCCGCTCTACCGCTTCGTCGATCCGGTCTCGACCCTGATGCTCGGGCGCTGGGCGAGCGGCGCGCGCGTGGTCCGCACGGTGGTGCCGCTCGCGCGCATCGCGCCCGCCCTGCCGGTCACGGTCATCGCCTCGGAGGACGGACGCTTCTGCTCCCACAACGGCGTCGACTTCCAGGAACTGCGCGAGGCGCTCGATCAGGCCGACGACCTGAGCGAGCTGCGCGGCGGCTCGACCATCACCCAGCAGGTGGCGAAGAACCTGTTCCTCTGGCCGGGCCGCAGCTTCGTCCGCAAGGCGCTGGAGTTCCCGCTGGCGCTGTGGATCGATCTCGTTCTGCCCAAGCGGCGCATCATGGAGATCTACCTCAACATCGCGGAATGGGGTCCGAACGGGGAATTCGGCGCGGAGGCCGCGAGCCGCCATGCCTTCAACAAGCCGGCGCGGGCGCTCTCCGCCCGGGAGGCGGCCCTGCTCGCCGCCGTCCTGCCCAATCCGCGCCGGCGCAGCGCGCGGCTGCCGCGGCCGGCCATCCGCCGGCTGGCCGCGCTCTACGAGACGCGCGGGGCGGCGCAGGCCGCGCTCGCGGCCTGCGTCCGGATTGTGCGGTAAAGGCGCTGACACTGGCCGGAGCCCCAAGCCGTATTTGCCCTCGCCCCGCAGGGGAAAGGGCAAATGCGGCTCGGTCCGAACGCACGCGCGGATCGTGCAAACCGAGGCCCTAGCCTTGGCGGGGGCGTTCCTCTATAAGCCCGACCTTCATCGACAACGACAGGCTGCGGCGCCCGGCGCCGGGCAGAGCGAGCAGGAGATCACCATGGCCGTCCCGAAACGAAAAACCTCGCCGTCCCGGCGCGGGATGCGCCGCTCCGCCGATGCGCTCAAGAAGCCGACCTATGTCGAGGACAAGGATTCGGGCGAGCTGCGTCGTCCGCACCATATCGACCTCAAGACCGGCATGTATCGCGGCCGCCAAGTCCTCAAGGCCAAGTCCGAGACCTGAGGGTCGGGCTCAACGCCGCTTGATGATTTCTTGCGTCGTCCCGCGCAAGCGGGGACCCATGTTCCAGAGACCGTGGTTATGGGTCCCCGCTTGCGCGGGGACGACAGCGAGGTCTCTCCACCTGCACGATAATTCACCGTAGAGTGGGAGCGCGGCCGATATCGCCGCAGCGTGCCCGCGCGCGGAGACCCGCATGTTCCTGATCGCCTTCCCGCTCCTGCTCGTTCCGTTCACGCTCTACAACATGGTGGCGTTTCTGCTGAACATGCCGTTCAGCGACACGCTGTTCAGCATCCCGCTGGCGGCCGGGCGGCGCATGCCGGTGACCACCGGCGACCTCGTGGCCGCGATTGCGATCCTCATGTTCTATGTCGAAGTGCTCAAGGCGGCGCGGTTCGCCGCCCGGGGCGTGATGGACCACGTGCTGGCGCTCGTGCTGTTCGCCGGCATGGTGGCCGAGTTCGTGCTTGTGCCGCAGGCCGCGACGCCGACCTTCCTGTATCTCGTGGTGCTGGGCTTCATCGACGTGATCACCGGGCTTTCGGTCGGCGCGCGCCGGCGGCAGTCCGACATCCTGCTGGAAGACGACCGGGCCCCGGTCTGAGCCGAACCCCGCGTGAGCCCCACCCGATGAGCCGCGACTTCCACCTGCCGGGCCGCTCCGCGGTGATCGCCTGCGAGGGCATGGCGGCGACCTCGCATCCGCTCGCATCGCTGGCGGCCATCGACACGCTGCGGGCCGGCGGTACGGCCGCCGACGCGGCGGTGACGGCGGTCGCGGTCCTGTGCGTGGTCGAGCCGCACATGACCGGCATCGGCGGCGACTGCTTCGCCATGGTGGCCGACCCCGACCGGCCGGTCTGGGGTTACAACGGCTCGGGCCGCGCCGGCGAGAAGGCGTCGACCGAGGCGCTGCTGCGGCAAGGTATCCGGGCGATCGCCGGCGATTCGATCCATGCGGTGACCGTGCCCGGTGCGGTCGACGCGTGGGCCGCCGTGCTCAAGGCGCACGGCCGGTTCGGGCTCGACCGCGCGCTGGCGCCCGCCATCCGGCTGGCCGAGGGCGGGTTTCCGGTAGCCCCGCGTATCGCCTGGGACTGGGGGCAGGTGGCCGGGAAGCTGCGGGCCGACGCCGGCGCGGCGCGGCACTATCTGTTCGAGGGGCGCCCGCCGGCGGAAGGCGACGTGATCCGGCTTCCGGCGCTCGCGCAGACGCTCAAGGCGATCGCCGCGCACGGACCGCGCGCGTTCTACGAAGGGCCGATCGCCGACGACATGGTCGCCACGCTCGCGCCGCGTGGCTCGTTCCTGACGGCGGAGGATTTCGCCCGCCATCGCGGCGAGGAGGCGACGCCGATCACCACCAACTACCGCGGGCTCGACCTGTACGAACTGCCGCCCAACGGCCAGGGCCTGACCGCGCTGGTGCTGCTGAACATCCTGGAGAACTTCGATCTCGCCGCCCTCGACCCGCTCGGGCCCGAGCGGCTGCACGTCATGCTGGAAGCGGCGCGGCTCGCCTATGCGGTGCGCGATACCCACATCGTCGATCCGGCCCATATGCGCACGCCGGTACCCGCGCTCATCGACAAGGCCTTCGCCAGGACGCTCGCCGGAAAAATCGATCCCGCGCGCCGCGTCCCGCTTCCCGCTGCGCCATCGCCCGGCAGCGACACGGTCTACCTCACGGTGGTAGACCGCGACCGCAAGGCGGTATCGCTGATCAACACGCTCTACTCGTATTTCGGCGTCGGCATCTGCACGGAGAAGACCGGCATCGTGCTCACCAATCGCGGCTCCTGCTTCGTGCTCGATCCCGCGCATCCCAACACGTTCGGGCCGGGCAAGCGGCCGATGCACACCATCATTCCGGCGCTCGCCTTCCGCGACGGCTGCTGCGACATGGCGTTCGGGGTGATGGGCGCGCACTACCAGCCGATGGGGCACGTGCAGATCGTCACCGGCATGGTCGACTACGGCCTCGACGTGCAGGCGGCGATCGACGCGCCGCGCGCGTTCTTCGTCGGCGAGCAGACCGTGCTCGAGCGCGGCATTCCTCCCGCCACCGTCGCCGGTCTCAAGGCGCGCGGGCATGATCTTGCGCTCGCGCACGCGCCGCATGGCGGCGCGCAGGCGATCCGCATCGACTGGCAGCGCGGCGTGCTGATCGCGGGCTCCGACCCGCGCAAGGACGGCGCGGCGCTCGGCTACTGACTAGATCGCGCGGGAGAGCAGGCGGCCGGTCTCGCGACGGGGTGCGGCCGCGGCGGCATAGATCGCGCCCGCATCGGCGGGCTCGGTGCGCCGGCGCGTGCGCGTCTGCGGGGCCTGCTGGGCGGTGGCGACAAGGTGGGCGAGAAAGCCTGCGTCCGGGCGCGCGCTTGGGGCCACGTCGCGTGGGCGCGCCGACGGCGCGGGCAAGACCGCGACGAGCGCCCGGCTCGATGCCGAGGCGCCCGCCGGTCCCGCTAACTCGCTGGGGTGTGCCGGAACGGGCCGTCCGCGCCCGCCGGGGAGAGTTTCGATCCGCCTGATCTCGCTCATGGACGCCTCCTGTCCCGGATTCGGACGGGTCCGGGCCTTCATGGAGACAACTCGCAAGCGGCGTGCCGGATGGCCCGGCGTGCGCCGGCGCTGGCGATCTGGTTGGAATCCGGTGCAGGGATTTCCGAATAATTTAAGGGTTCCCCATAGGTTGGAGGCCGATTTGCCGCGGTTTGCGGGCCTTTCCGCGGCATGCCTTCTCCAGTGAGGCGATTGTGGCCAATCCGGATATCAGCCTCGCGGCGCCCGGCCATCCCGACCGGGACGAGCCGCGTTCCGCCGGCAATCCGTCCACTGCGGCCGTGGCGGGCCCTCCCGGTGGCGGGGGCATTCCGGCCCATGACATTCTGGCTTCGATCGGCGAGGCGGCCTACGTCTGGCAGATCGACGGCGACGGCCTGACCTGGAGCGCCAATGCTGCGCAGTTGCTCGGCATTGCCGATCCCGCTGCCCTGGCCAGCGGCCAGGGCTTCGCCTCGTTCGTCGATGCCGCGGGCGGAGTGTCGCGCGCCGATGCCGTGATGCGTTCGAGCGCGACCGACGACGGCGCGGGCGTGGCCTATCAGGTGCAATACGCGTTGCAGGCGCCGTCGCGCGGTGTGCTGCGGCTCGAGGACACCGGACGCTGGTTCGCCGGCCCTGACGGCAAGCCGCGGCGCGCCCATGGCGTCGTGCGCGTCATCAACGAACGCTACGAGCGCGAGCAGCGAGCTTGCCCATCTCGCGCGCTTCGATGTGCTCACCGGCGAGATGAACCGCCGGCACCTGATCGACATGCTCAAGGCCATGCTCGAGGAGGCGATACGGCTTCGCTCCTCGTGCGGCTTCCTGCTGGTGGCGATCGACCATCTCGGCCGCATCAACGAGGCCTACGGCTACGAAATCGCCGACGAGATCATTGTGGCGGTGGCCAGGCGCGTGCGCTCGCAACTGCGCGGCAAGGATCATTTCGGGTGCTTCTCGGGCAACAAGTTCGGCGTCATCCTCAACAACTGCACGCCCGAGGACATGCTGATCGCGGCCGACCGCCTGCTCGCGAGCGTGCGCGACGAGGTCGTGCAGACCGCGGCCGGGTCCGGTGGCCGTGACGGTATCGATCGGCGGCGTCACCGCGCCGCGCCATGCCCGCAACGTGCGCGAAATGCTCGCGCGCGCGCAGGACGCGCTCGACAGCGCCAAGGCCAAGCGCCGCGGCTCGTTCCAGGCCTACCGGCCGAACCCGGAGCGCGACGCGCAGCGCCAGGACAACGTCCGCGCCACCGACGAGATCATCACGGCGCTCAACGAACGGCGCATCTTCCTGGTGCTATGAACCGATCGTCGCCATCGGCTCGCGCGAGCCGGCGTTCTACGAATGCCTCATGCGGGTCAGGCGCCCGGACGGCGCGCTGCTGCCGGTGACCGACGTGGTGCCGCTCGCGGAACGGCTCGGTCTCGTGCGCCTGCTCGATCATCGCGTGCTCGAGCTCGTGCTCGATGAACTGGTCGCGGCGCCTCAGTTCAAGGCGAGCCTCAACGTGTCGGCGGCGTCCACCGTCGATCCCGACTGGTGGGCGGCGCTCGGCGCCATGCTGCGCGCGCATCGCGGCATCGCGGAGCGCCTCACGGTGGAGATCACCGAGACCGCCGCGATCCAGGACATCGACGATACCCGCGGCTTCGTCGCGCGCGTGAAGGATCTCGGCTGCCGCATCGCGATCGACGATTTCGGCGCCGGCTACACCTCGTTCCGCAACCTGCGCAAGCTCGGCGTCGATCTGGTCAAGATCGACGGCGCCTTCGTGCAGAATCTCACGCGATCGGACGACGATCGCGCCTTCGTGCACACGCTGGTCGACCTCGCGCGCCGCCTCGGGCTCGAGACCGTGGCCGAATGGGTGCAGGACGAGGATGCGGCCGCCATGCTCGCCGACTGGGGCTGCGACTACCTGCAGGGCGCGCTGGTCGGGCTCGCCTCCTCGGAGCGGCCGTGGCTGCACGCCGGCACCGCGGCCGCGCGCAACGCGGCGGTCTCCGCTTAGCGCGGGACAGGCGCTAGGCCTTGTCCTTGTCGCTCAGGCGGTCGAGCTGCTTGCGCATATCCTCGATCTGGCGCTTGAGATCGTCGATCTCGCCGCTGCCGCCGTTGCCGCCACCGGCAGCCGCCGCCGGATTGCCCTTCTCGGCGTCGGCGTCGGCGCGGCTTGCGCCTCGCGCCGCGCGAACGGCGTGAACATGGCGAAGGTGCGCTCGAACATCTCCATGTTGCGCCTGACCTGGTCTTCCAGCGGAGCCGAAGGTCCGCCGCCGAACGCCTGCGCCATGTGGTCGCGGAACTTCTGCTGCTCGCGCGTGAGCGAATCGATCGACGCTTCGAGGAAGCGCGGCACCAGCATCTGCATGCTGTCGCCGTAGAAGCGGATGAGCTGGCGCAGGAAGGCGATCGGCATCAGGCTCTGCCCTTCCTTGTTCTCCTGCTCGAAGATGATCTGGGCCAGCACCTGGCGCGTGATGTCCTCGCCGGTCTTGGCGTCGTGCACGAGGAAATCCTCGCCGCCCTTGACCATGGTGGCGAGGTCCTCGAGCGTCACGTAGGTGCTCGTGCCGGTGTTGTAGAGTCGACGGTTGGCGTATTTCTTGATGGTGACGGGTTCGTCGGACTTAGCCATGTGTGGGCCGCTCGAGCATGATCGCGTTAGCTTTCGCCATACAGGGCCGGCAGGCGGCCTCGACCTGTCAAACTACGCAGTTTTCGGCTCCGGAGCCACCATTTTGTGCGGGCTGCCGCCCCCGCGCGCATGGCCGGAATGTGAGTTGAAGCGCCTTTTGCCGGGGTGGCGCGCTTGCGGGGGCAGCGGTCGACGGTCATATGGACAGGGGTGAGCCCTGCGGGCTATCCCACATGCAACGCGGCGGCGGGCGAAACGACGGGCGCGTAGCGCACTGGTGTCCGCCACAGAGGAGATTTCGGACATGAAGGACGACGTCGTCATCGCCAGCGCAACCCGCACCGCGGTCGGCGCATTCAATGGGGCCTTCGCCAACCTGCCCGCCCACGACCTGGGCAAGGCCGCCATCGCCGAGGCGCTCAAGCGCGCGGGGGTCGAGGGCAAGGACGTCTCCGAAGTCATCCTTGGCCAGATCCTGACCGCCGGACAGGGCCAGAACCCGGCCCGCCAGGCCTCGATCGGCGCCGGCGTTCCGGTCGAAAGCCCGGCCTGGGGCGTCAACCAGTTGTGCGGCTCGGGCCTGCGCGCGGTCGCGCTCGGCTATCAGGCGATCCTCAACGGCGACAGCGAGATCGTGGTCGCGGGCGGCCAGGAATCGATGAGCATGGCGCCGCACTGCCAGCATCTGCGCCAGGGCGTGAAGATGGGCAGCGTCGAACTGATCGACACAATGATCAAGGACGGCCTGTGGGACGCCTTCAACGGCTATCACATGGGCACGACCGCCGAAAACGTCGCCAAGAAATGGCAGATCACCCGCCAGCAGCAGGACGAGTTCGCGGTCAAGTCGCAGAACAAGGCCGAAGCGGCGATGAAATCCGGGCGGTTCAAGGACGAGATCGCACCGGTGACGATCAAGTCGCGCAAGGGCGACGTGGTGGTCGACACCGACGAATATCCCAAGGCCGGCGTGACGATGGAGTCGATCGCCAAATTGCGCCCGGCGTTCGACAAGGAGGGCACCGTCACGGCGGCCAATGCGTCCGGCATCAACGACGGCGCCGCCGCCGTGGTGCTGATGAAGGCGAGCGAGGCGGACAAGCGCGGCGTAAAGCCGCTCGCCCGCATCGTGTCGTGGGCGCATGCCGGCGTCGATCCGGCGATCATGGGGACGGGCCCGATTCCGGCCTCGCGCGCGGCGCTCCAGAAGGCCGGCTGGAGCGTGAGCGATCTCGACCTGATCGAGGCCAACGAGGCGTTCGCCGCGCAGGCCTGCGCGGTCAACAAGGACCTCGGCTGGGATGTGTCCAAGGTCAACGTCAACGGCGGCGCGATCGCGATCGGCCATCCGATCGGAGCATCGGGCGGGCGGGTCCTGGTGACGCTGCTCTACGAGATGCAGAAGCGCAACGCCAAGAAAGGCCTCGCCACGCTGTGCATCGGCGGCGGCATGGGCATCGCCATGTGCGTGGAGCGCTGACGGCGCGCCTGTCACGTCTCTTCCGGCGGTTGCGGTGGCCGGGGCTTTCCCGGCCGCCTGCCGATCCTGCCGCGCGGCGGTGAATTAACCTCCCGCCGCGATAAATCCCGCTCGCCAACGGTTTGTGCCTGGCTATAATGCGCACCGGGCAGGGGATCGAGGCATCGACAGGAGTCCGCGATGGGCTCGCGCTTCGGATCGCTACTGGCTGGCGGCCTTTTCCTGTTCGCCTGCGGCGGCGGCGAAGCTCTCGCCGAGAAGCGAGTAGCCCTGGTCATCGGCAACTCCGACTACAGCCGCGCAGCGAAGCTGTTAAATCCGGCCAACGATTCCGCGGCTGTGAGCACGCTGCTGGAGAGCGCGGGCTTCGAAGTCCAAGTATTCACCGACCTGGGCGTTCGCGACATGCGCCGCGCCATCACCGATTTTTCGGAGCGGACCCGGGACGCGGATGTTGCGGTTGTATTCTATGCCGGCCACGGCATGGAAATCGACGGCACCAATTTCCTGATTCCGGTCGATGCCGCGCTCGAGCGCGATATCGACGTCAACGACGAGGCCATCCCGCTCGACCGCGTGATGAAGATGCTCGAACCTGCGAGGCGGTTGCGCCTCGTCATACTCGACGCCTGTCGCGACAATCCTTTCACCCGGGCGATGAAGCGCACGACGCTGACGCGCTCGATCGGCCGCGGCCTCGCCAGCGTCGATCCGGGCACGAGCACGCTGGTCGCGTTCGCCGCCAAGGCCGGCTCGACGGCGGCCGACGGCGACGGAATCCACAGTCCGTATACCGTCGCTCTCCTGAAGCACATCGCGGTGCCCGGCCTCGATGTCCGGTTCGCCTTTGGCCGGGTCCGCGACGAGGTGATCAAAGTCACCAACAACCGGCAGGAGCCGTTCCTGTATGGCTCGCTCGGCGGAGACACCGTGTCACTCTTGCGCGGGACGTCCGAGCAGGCAGGAGCCGACGCGGGCGCGCCGCCTCCGTCAGCAGCCGCAATCAGCCCCGCTCCCCAGGCGTGGCAGGATTACGAAGTGGCCGCCAAGCTCGGCACCAAGGAGGGATGGGACGCATTCCTCGCCACGCACACCACCGGCTTTTACGCCAACCTGGGCCGTGCCCAGCGCGCCAAGTTGCTGGCTGCCGTGCCGCGGCCGACGGAGTCCGTCCCGCCGCCGCCCAAGACCGTCGCTCCGGCCGCCAAGGTTCCCGCGGTGGCCGCGGTCGAACCCGAGACCCGCGCGCGCACCGTCAATCCGCGCCAGCGCGTCAAGCACGCGCCGACCGTGGAAAAGAAACCGCGCGTGAAGCAACGGACCGGCGCCGGGCTCAAGAGCCATTGCCGCCGCGCCGTGCGGACCGGAACCGCATGGGGCCTGGACAACGGCGTCGGCATCATCGCGCATGCCCGCGCCTATTGCGGCGGTTAACCGCGCGGCGCTCGCACGGCCCGGACTTGACCCGGTCATCTGCCTCTTCGATCCTGCGATTGCCAATGCACGCATGGTCGGATACGACCCGGCCATGACGAAAACGACAGCGGGAGGAGAGGTAGGCTCATGGCACGCGTCGCGGTGGTCACGGGTGGAACGCGCGGGATCGGAGAGGCCATCTCCAAGGCGCTGAAGGCGGCCGGCTACAAGGTCGCGGCCAATTACGGCGGCAACGACGAGGCGGCCAACAAGTTCAAGGCCGAGACCGGCATCCCGGTCTACAAATGGGACGTGTCGTCCCACGAGTCCTGCGCCGCCGGCCTCAAGCAGGTGGAAACCGATCTCGGTCCGGTCGAGGTGCTGGTGAACAATGCCGGCATCACCCGCGACAGCACGTTGCATCGCATGACGCCCGAGCAGTGGAGCGCGGTGATCAACACCAATCTCGGCTCGCTGTTCAACATGTGCCGCCCGGTGATCGAAGGCATGCGCGCGCGCAAGTTCGGCCGCATCATCAACGTTTCCTCGATCAACGGTCAGAAGGGTCAGTTCGGTCAGTGCAACTATTCCGCCGCCAAGGCGGGCGAGATCGGCTTCACTAAGGCGCTGGCACAGGAGAGCGCGCGCGTCGGTATCACCGTCAACGCCATCTGCCCGGGCTACATCGCGACCGAGATGGTCAAGGCGGTGCCCAAGGACGTGCTGGAGAAGAGCATCCTGCCGCAAATCCCGCTCGGCCGCCTGGGCGAGCCGGAAGAGATCGCGCGCTGCGTGGTGTTCCTGGCCTCCGACGACGCCGGGCTGATCACCGGCTCGACGCTCTCGGCCAACGGCGGGCAGGTGATGATATGACGCGGGATTGTCTCCCGCTTCCGCCGCGCGCGCCCGCGAAAAAACCCCGGCGCCGGGCGCCGGGGCCGATCGGCCGTCAGGCGCGCTTCACTCGCAGTATTTGCAGGGCGGGAAGTCGCGGCTGTAGAGCGGCTGCTTGAGGAACGCGGCCTTGTCGTAGTTCCAGAACTGGCTGACGTTGGTGTAGGTCTTGATCACCGTGTTCCAGAGCTCGTCCTTGTCGTAGCCGAACATCTTCTTCTTCTCGACCTTCTTGATGTAGATGTTGTTGATCGCGGTCTGCCGGTCGTCGAGCTGGACCGGACCGCGCACGGCGTCGAGCTTGATGCCGCTCATGGTCTTGATGAATTCGAGCGGTCCCGGATACTTGCCGCCGTGCTTCTTCAGCGTCTCGTCGATCCACTGGGCGGTGGTGTAGTTGGCTTCCGAATAATAGGACGGCACCTTGCCGTATTTGGCGCGGTACCTCTTCACGAACTCCGCGTTCTTCGGCGTGTCGAGCGCCGCACTGTACATGAATGACGAGACGTCGCCGATCACCTCGTCGCCCATCGAGGGCAGGATGAACTCGTCGTAGCTGGTGCCGCCGCCGAGAATCGGTTTCTTGATGCCGGCCGCGCGCAGCTGCTTGGGAAACTGCAGCGACATCGGTCCGACCATCAGCGTGAAGATGGCGTCGATGTCGGCCTTGAACGTCGGAATGTAGGGTCCGAAATCCTTGGTGCCGATCGGCGGCCAGATCTTCTGCACGATCTTGCCGCCGCAGTCCTCGAACGCCTTCTGGAAACCGCCGAGCGTTTCGTGGCCGAACGCGTAGTCGGCGGCGATGGCGGCGATCCGCTTGTAGCCCTGATCGCACGCCCATTGCCCGAGCGGATGGCTGGGCTGCGACGGCACGAAGGTGGGGCGCACCATGTACGGGTATTTGTCGAAGTCGCGCTGCCCGAGGTCGTCGGCCGTCGCGATCGAGCCGATGTAGAGCATCTTCTCGCGCGTGGCGACCGGCGCCAATGCGTAGCCGGTCGTCGCCAGCACGCCGCCGACCAGCATGTGCACCTTATCCGACAGGATGAGCTTGTTGGCCTTGGTGACGCCGGTGTCCGGCTTGCCCTGATCGTCTTCGATGATCAGGTTCACCTTGGCGCCGCCAAGCTCGCCCTTGTGCTCGTCCAGATACATCTGGAAGCCGTTTTGCATGTCGATGCCGAGTTGCGCGAAAATGCCGGTCTTCGGCGCGATGAAACCGATGCGCAGGTCTTGCGCCTGCGCCGGCGCGCCGGCCGAAACGGCGGTCAGCAGCGCGCCGCCGAAACAAAGCGGCAGCATGGATGTGCACGATCGTCCGCGGTTCATGATCACTCCTCCCGTTCGGCCGATCCGCCATTCTCAGCGCGGCTGCGCGGGGATCCGTTTGCGGTGTGTAGGCCTGCGCAACCGTATCATCGCGATCGCGCCGGCAGAAGTCGCTTGCGTCGGCGCGCGGCTGACGGTGTGCGGGCAACCGCCCATGCGCAACGGCCCACGGCCTGCGGCATGGACGTGCAAATGGCAGTTGCCCAACAATGAAGTGCGACAAGGTGGTGGTTCCGTCCTTGGCGCGAGCGTGCTGCGGCTACGGCGACCAGCCTTTCGGCGCGAGCGTGAAGCCGGGGAACTCGAATCCGGGCGCCACCGTGCAGCCGACCAGGGTCCACTCGCCGAGGCTCGCCGCCGCCTGCCAGGCGTGCGCCGGCACGACCGCCTGCGGGCGTTCGCCGGCCGCGATGTCGGGTCCGAGCGTCACGTGCTCGATCGGGCCGCGCTCGCTCGCCGCGATCTCGAGCGCAAGCGGCGCGCCCGCATAGTAGTGCCACACCTCCACGGCATCGACCTTATGCCAGTGCGAGCGCTCGCCGCGCGCGAGCAGGAAATAGATCGCGGTCGAGGCGGCGCGCCTGCCGTCGATCAGCCGCTCGTCGCGGAAGGTCTGGCGATAATGCCCGCCCTCGGGATGCGGCTTGAGGTCGAGCAGGCGGATCATTTCGGTGGCGGACAGCATCGGCTTTCTCCGCGCAATCGCAGAGCACCCTTTGAACGAGAGATGCCGCGCCGCTTGCAATATCAGAACTTGTTCTTGCGCTCGCGGATTTCGGCAAACACCTCGGCGGCCGGCTTGCCGGCAAGACCGACCGCGTCCGCAACCTCCGGCACGTCGGCGCGCAGGAACGGGTTGGCGGCCTTCTCCTCGCCCAGCATCGAGGGAACGGTCGGCTTGCCCGCGGCCAGCAGCTTGTCCACCTCCTGCTCGCGCGCGGCGAGCGCCGCGTTGTTCGGCTCGATCGTCCGGGCGAAGCGGATGTTGGCCTTGGTGTATTCGTGGCCGCAATAGACCGACGTGTCGTCGGGCAGCGCGCGCAGCTTGAGCAGCGACTGCCACATCATGCTCGGCATTGCCCTCGATCACGCGCCCGCAGCCGATCGAGAACAGCGTGTCGCCGGCGAACAGCAGCTTGTCGGCCGGGAAGAAGTAGTTCGACCTGGCCCAGCGTGTGGCCGGGCGTCTCGATCACGCGCGCCTCGAGCGCGCCGACGCGACCGTGTCGTTCTCGCGCACGGTCTCGTCGACCAGCGGGATGCGCCGGCTTCTCGCCGCCGGCGCGACCACGCGGCAGTGGTGACGCTCCTTGAGCTCCTCGATGCCGTCGGTGTGGTCGGCGTGGTGGTGGGTGACCAGGATGTCGGTGAGCCGCCAGCCGGTGGCCTTGAGCGCGGCCTCGACCGGGGCGGCCTCGGGCGCGTCGATGGCGGCGGTGGCGCCGCTTTGCGGATCGTGCAGCAGCACGCCGTAATTGTCTTGCGGCAGGGGAACAGGCGGGTTTGTGCGGCCATTCGATCTCTCTTTACGGTGCGGGCAGGCCCGCCAACCGTCGCCAGCAATTTCATGGTATTTTGCCTCCATGTCCATCGACGTCGTCGATCTGCGCAATTTCTACGCCCAGCGCCTGGGCGTCGTGGCGCGGCGCTTCATCGGGCGCGGCATCCGCACGCGCTTTGCCGATACGCGCGGCATGAGCGTGCTCGGCGTCGGCTATGCGACGCCCTATCTCGGGCTGTTCCGCGAGGAGGCGGAACGCTGCCTCGCCTTCATGCCGGCCGCGCAAGGCGTGGTGAAATGGCCGACCAGCCGGCCCGGCCTCGCCGCGCTGGTCGACGAGCTCGAACTGCCGCTGCCGGATTCCGCGGTCGATCGCGTGCTGCTGGTGCATGCGCTCGAAATGGCGCACGATCCCGCGGCGCTGCTGCGCGAGGTCTGGCGCGTGCTGGCGGCGGGCGGACGGCTGCTGGCGGTGGTGCCCAACCGGCGCGGCGTGTGGGCGCGCATGGACACGACGCCGTTCGGCCACGGCCGGCCCTATTCGCGCTCGCAGATCACCCAGCTCTTGCGCGACACCTGGTTCACGCCGATCGGCTGGAGCGAGGCGCTCTACGTGCCGCCGGTCGCGCGCGGCTGGTTTCTGCGCTCGGCGGTGGCGTGGGAGCGGACGGGCGCGACGATCTCGGCGCCGTTCGCCGGCGTGCACATCGTCGAGGCGACCAAGCAGGTCTATCGCGCGATCCCGGCGCGGCGCGAGCGGCGCGGCTGGTGCCGGCGCTCGAGCCCGCGCTGGCGCCTTCGCCCGGCGGAGCCTGACCCTTGGTGAAGATATCGGCTCTGACGCCAGCGATCACTCGCCGCGTGGCGGCGCTTCGCCGCCGCCGTCACCGCCCGGTACGTCCTGGCGCGGACCGCGATGGCGGCGCCGTCGGCGGTGCAGCGGAAAGCGGTCGCCCTGATCGTCGTGGCCGTTCTGGCCGTGGCTCGGCTGGCGCCTGCGCGGCTGCTGCGGCTGGCCGCCGGTGATGAACGACGGCAGCCGGTCGACGTCGCCGGCATCGCCGGCGCTCCGCCCTGTTGCGGGCGTGGCTGCTGATGCTGCGGCTGTTGCTGCGGGTTCTGGTTGCGGCTGGTGCTGGTCGCGGGCGGGAAGGGCTGCGCGTCGCGCGGCAGATAGGGCTGCGGCTCGCGCGTGCCGAAGGCCTGATCGCCACCGCCCTGCATGGGCTGCATGCCGTCGTCGTCGCCGTCCTCGAACGCGTCGTCGCGCGCGCCGCCGGGCATTTCGTTCTCGGGCCGGGCGAGATGCGGATTGTCCTGCCGGAACTGTTCCTGCGCGGCGGCGATCAGACGATAGTAGTGCTCGGCGTGCTGGTAGTAGTTTTCGGCTGCGATCGGATCGCCGGAGGACTGCGCGTCGCGGGCGAGCTGCATGTATTTTTCGGCGATGTGAGACGGATTTCCGCGAATTTTCACTTCCGGGCCGTTCAACTCGTACACCCGCGACATCGGATTGTGACTCTTGCGGTGGCCGTGGTTGTTGTTGCGACCACGCATGCGCTTGTTCTGACCGTTTCTCATGACTTGCCTTTCGCAGCCCTTTCATTATGGCGGCCTGAGACCGCCTCGCTTCGCCGCACGCTTTGACGACTTCCGAACTCGTTGTGGCTGGTTCGCCGTGCCTTGGAGGTCAGCTACGCCCTTAAGGTTGATCCCCAATCATGGTCCTTGCGCCTTCACGGCGCTCGCCGCACATGAGCCATGCGTCAGCCATGCGGATGCCAATTGCGGCCCATGCGCCGCGTTCTCAGGTTCCGTGTCGCGAAGCAGCAACCCCATGCCCACGGCGATGCCGCGGCGTTGCCCATCTCTTCGTCATGCGCATACCCGTATCGATTATCGATCGGCCGGGCGGCGAACCGATGAAGCATCTCGTCCCGAGTGAGCGAATTCACCTGCCGGATCATCCGGCCTTCCTTGTTCGCTCCGTCCGCACCGTCGGCTCTCCGCAGTTTCGGGGCTCGCTACCGGCGCCTCAATTGTCTCGGTCGATTCCTGGCCGAAACCTAGTCGGTCTTGACCCACAATCCAAGTGCTTTTTTTCGTGTCTGCATTGTGGAAGTTTCATGGCGCAGGGCGAACCACCAGGGCCCTGCGTGCCCTGCCAGATCGTGCCGCGGCGGCTCGGTCGCGAACAGCCCCGGGCGGCGAACAGTGCGCTGACCGCGGCGGACTGGCCCAGGCCGAGCTCCACCACGAGCATGCCATCCGGCGCGAGCAGGCGCCGCGCGTCGGCGGCGATCGCGCGATAGCCGTCGAGGCCGTCGGGGCCGCCGTCGAGCGCACGGCGCGGATCGAAGATCGCGCACCTCGGGTGCAAGCGCCGCGATGTCGTCGCGCGCAATGTAGGGCGGATTGGCGACCACGAGATCGAACCGGCCCCGCGAGCGCGGTGCCGTAATCGCAGGCGACGAACACTGCCCGCCCGGCAAGACCGAGCGCCGCGGCATTGCCGCGCGCGCAGGCGAGCGCGCCGCTCATCGATGTCGGTGCCGACGCCGACGGCGGCCGGCAACTCGGTGAGCAGCGCCAGCAGGATCGCGCCCGAGCCGGTGCCGAGATCGGCGATGCGCAAGGGGCGGGCACGATCGCCGCCGCGGTCGAGCGCCGCCAGCGCCGCCTCGACCACGGTCTCGGTCTCCGGCCGCGGCACCAGCGTGTCGGCGTTGAGCCCGATCGGCAGGCTCCAGAATTCCTTGGTGCCGACGATGCGCGCGACCGGCTCGCGCGCGAGCCGCCGCGCGGCGAGCGCGGCGATGTCGCTTGCCTCCGCGGTCGTGAGTCCGCGGTCGGCCTGTGCCGCCAGCGCCGCGTGGTCGAGACGGAGCGCGTGGCCGACCAGGATGCGGGCGTCGAGCTCGGGCGTGTCGAGGCCGTGTCGGCGAAATGTCCGAGCGAGATCTTGCCGCAAGTCGCGAATCGACGTTTCCGGTCGTCCCCGCGAAAGCGGGGACCCATATTCCAGAGGCCTGTGGTTACGGGTCCCTGCTTGCGCGGGGACGACGGGGGTGAATTCGTCGCGATCAAGCTCGGTCATGACGCCGCACCTTCCGCGGCCAGCAGTTCGGCCTGGTGCTCGGTCACCAGCGCGTCGATGATCTCGCCGCAGCGCCTCGCCCTCGATGATCTGCGGCAGCTTGTAGAGCGTGAGGTTGATGCGGTGGTCGCTGACGCGGCCCTGCGGGAAATTGTAGGTGCGGATGCGCTCGGAGCGGTCGCCGGAGCCGACCTGGCCGCGGCGCTCGGCGGCGCGCGCGGCGTCGCGCTTCTGCCGTTCGGCGTCGTAGAGCTGGGCGCGCAGCACCGCCATCGCCTTGGCGCGGTTGCGGTGCTGGGAGCGGTCCTCCTGCATCTTCACCTCGATGCCGGTCGGGATATGCGTCATGCGGATCGCCGACTCGGTCTTGTTGACGTGCTGGCCGCCGGCGCCGCCCGCGCGCATGGTGTCGATCTTGAGGTCGGCCTCGTTGATGACGATGTCGACCTCCTCCGCCTCCGGCAGCACCGCGACGGTCGCGGTCGAGGTGTGGATGCGGCCGTGCGCTTCGGTGTCGGGCACGCGCTGCACGCGATGCACGCCGGATTCGAACTTGAGCTTGGCGAAGGCGCCGCGGCCGCGGATTTCGGCGACGATTTCCTTGTAGCCGCCCATCGTGCCTTCGCTTGCGGAGACGATCTCGACCTTCCAGCCCTGCTTGGCGGCGATAGCGCTCGTACATGCGGAACAGGTCGCCGGCGAACAGCGACGCCTCGTCGCCGCCGGTGCCGGCGCGGATTTCGAGGATGACGTTGCGCTCGTCCATCGCGTCCTTGGGCAGGAGCGCGAGCTTGAGCTTCTGCTCGAGCGCGGCGCGCTTGCCTTCGAGCGCGGGCTTCTCGGCCTCCGCCATCGCGCGCATCTCGGCGTCGGTCTTGGGATCGTCGAGCAGCGCGTCGAGGTCGTCGATCTCGGCCACGACGCCGCGATAGGTCTTCACGGTCGTCGACGATCGGGCGCGAGCTCGGCGAATTCGCGCGACAGCTTGACAAAGGTCTCCGTCGCGAGCTGGCTTGCCAGCTCGCTCTCGACCACCTGGTGGCGGGCAAGCAGCGCGTCGAGTTTCTGTTCCGGGAGCATTTGCCGTTCGACTTCAAGGAAAGCGTCAGTCCGGCCGGAAGAGCGAAGTGAGCGAGGGCCGGAAGCCATAACCACGAATGTTGGGATTCGGCATCGGCTGCGCAATCTCCAACAGTAGGTGTTTATGGATTCCGGGCTCGCCGCGCCCGGAGCGACGCACCCGTGTAGCACGTCTGCGCGTCACAGCTGCAGCCCTTCCGCCTCGGCGAAGGCCTCGAGCCGCTCGCGGATCGGCACGCTGCCGGCCGGGCTGGCGAGCAGCGGCTCGAGCAGCGCCTTGGCCTTGCCGGCATCGAGATCGAGCAGCATGCGCCTTGACCGGGCCGACCGCCGAGGGCGCCAGCGACAGCGAGCGGTAGCCGAGCGCGATCAGCGCCAGCGCCCCGATCGGCTTGGAGGCCAGCTCGCCGCACAGCGTCACCGGCTTGCCGTGCGCGTGGCTCTTGTCGGCGATCTGCTTGAGCGCGCGCAGCATCGGCGCCGACAGCGGATCGAAGCGCTCGGCGACGCGCGACGTTGCCGCGGTCGACCGCATAGAAGAACTGCACCAGGTCGTTGGAGCCGACCGACAGGAAATCGACGCGCTCGAGCAGCTCGTCGAGCTGGTAGAGCAGCGAGGGCACCTCGACCATGGTGCCGACCTCGACCCGCTCGGGCAGCTTGTGGCCGTGCCGGCGCAGATGCGTGAGCTCGCGCTCGACCAGCGACCTTCGCCTCGTCGAATTCCTCGACGGTCGCGATCATCGGGAACATGAGCTTGAGCTCGCGCCCGCCGGCGGCGCGCAAGCAGCGCGCGGATCTGGCTGCGCAGCAGGCCGGGCCGGTCGAGCCCGAGCCGGATCGCGCGCCAGCCGAGCGCCGGGTTCTCCTCCTCGACGTTGCGCATATAGGGCAGCACCTTGTCGCCGCCGATGTCGAGGGTGCGGAAGGTCACCGGCTTGTCGCCGGCGGCGTCGAGCACCGCGCGGTAGAGCGAGAACTGCTCGGCGGTGCGCGGCAGGCTCGCCGCCACCATGAACTGCAGCTCGGTGCGGAACAGCCCGATGCCGGCGGCGCCGGTCTCCTCGATATGCGGCAGGTCGACCGCGAGCCCGGCATTGAGCATCAAGCGTGACCGTCTCGCCGTCCTTGGTGACGCAGGGCTTGTCGCGCAGCGCGAGGTATTGCAACTGCCGGCGCGCGCGCAGCCGCACCCGCTCGACATAGGCCGCCTCCATGTCGGGCGACGGCCGCACATGCACGTCGCCGGTCGCGCCGTCGACGATGATCGCGTCGCCCGGATCGGCAAGGCCGGTGGCGTTGTCGATCTCGCCGACCGCCGCGATGCCGAGCGCGCGCGCGACGATCGCGACGTGCGAGTTGGGCCCGCCTTCCTCCAGGACCAGGCCGCGCAGGCGCTTGCGGTCGTAGTCGAGCAGCGCCGCCGGCCCCATGGAGCGCGCGACCAGGATGGCGTTCTCCGGCAGCCGTTCGCGCGCCGGGGCGTGATCCTGGCCGAGCAGCTGGTGCATCAGCCGGTTGGCGAGATCGTCGAGATCGTGCAGGCGCTCGCGCAGATAGGGATCGGTCGCGCGCAGCATGCGCGCGCGGGTGTCCGACTGCACGCGCTCGACCGCGGCTTCGGCGGTCAGGCCGGTCATCACCGCCTCGGCGAGCCGGTGCAGCCAGCCGCGGTCGTAGGCGAACATGCGGTAGGCTTCGAGCACGTCGCGATGCTCGCCGGCGTCCGGCGACCTCGCCGCGCTCGAGCAGCACGTCGAGGTCGGCGCGCAGGGTCTCGATCGCGGCTTCGAGCCGCTTCAGCTCCTTGTGGCACGTCGTCGGCGATGAAATTGGTGATGACGACGCGCGGCTCGTGCAGCACCACATGGCCGAGCGCGATGCCGTCGTTGAGCGCGGCGCCGGTGAGGTGCAGCGGGCGGCGCGCCGCCGGCTCGGGCGCGCCGGGCCGCGCGAGCGCGGAGAGCTCGCCCGAGGCGATCATCTCGGCGAGCACCATCGCGGTGGTCTGCAGCGCCTCCTCTTCCTCCTCGGAATAGGTGCGCCGCGCCCGGTTCTGCACCACCAGCACGCCGAGCGTGTTGCCGGCGCGCAGGATCGGCACGCCGAGGAAGGAGTGGTAGATTCTCTTCGCCGGTCTCCGGCCGGTAGGAGAAGGCCGGGTGCGTCTGCGCCTCCGACAGGTTGATCGGGTTGGCCTCGCTGGCGACGAGGCCGACCAGGCCTTCGTCGGCGCGCAGCACGGTCTGGTGCACGGCCTCCGGCTTGAGGCCTTCGGTGGCGTAAAGCTCGAGCGTGCCGTCGACGCGCAGCACGTAGACGGAGCAGACCTCCGCCACCATGTTGGCGGCGATCAGCACCACGATCTTGTCGAGGCGTTCCTGCGCGCTGACCGGCTCCGCCATGACCTCGCGAAGCCGGCGCAACAGCACGCGCGGACCGCCGAGCGCGCCACGCATGGCGTGATCCCTCGGGTCAGCCCATCCGGCCGAGGACCGCTGGCGCGGCCCCGGCTCGACGTTCAAGTCAGGAAATCAGCAGCCGCCGGGCCCAGGTCACCCGCGGCGGCTACAATCCACCTACGCCGTATAGCGAATGCGCCAGGCAAGCCGCAAGCCAAAGCGCGGGGCAGGGCGCCCGGCATACTCAATATTGACTCGATATCGTCGCACCTTTCGCAAGTGCGAAGCGGCGCCTCACGGCAACAAATTCCGCTTACCCGCGATGCCTACCCGTCGTCCGGCAACCGAGATTCTCGGCGCAATGTGGCACAACTAGACCTTGTCCAGCCCGTAGAGCGAGTGCAGCGTGCGCACCGCCAGCTCGGTGTAGGCGGCGTCGATCAGCAGCGAGAATTTGATCTCCGAGGTGGTGATGGCGCGGATGTTGATGCCGCGCTCGGCCAGCGCCTTGAAGGCCTGGGCGGCGACGCCGGCATGGCTGCGCATGCCGATGCCGATCACCGACACCTTGGCGACGTCGGTCGCGCCGTCGAGCCGCTCGTAGCCGATCTCGTCGCGCGCCTTGGCGAGCACGTCGGTCGCGCGCTCGTAGTCGGCGGCCGGCACGGTGAAGGTGAGGTCGGTGGTCTCGCCGTCGGCGGAGACGTTCTGCACGATCATGTCGACGTTGATGTTGGCGTCCGCCAGCGGGCCGAAGATCGCGGCGGCGACGCCGGGCTTGTCCTGCGACGCGGCGGATCGAGATCTGCGCCTCGTCCTTGGAGAAGGCGATGCCGGTGACGACCTGCTGTTCCACGATCTCCTCCTCGCCGCAGATCAGCGTGCCGGGCGGCGTGCGCGTGCGGATCGATGTCCTCGGGCTTGTCGAAGCTCGAGCGCACGAAGATGCGCACGTTGTGCACCATGCCGAGCTCGACCGAGCGCACCTGCATCACCTTGGCGCCGAGCGAGGCGAGCTCCAGCATCTCCTCGAAGGCGATCTTGTCGCAGGCGGCTGCGCGCGCGGCACCACGCGCGGGTCGGTGGTGTAGACGCCGTCGACGTCGGTGTAGATGTCGCAGCGCTCGGCCTGGATCGCGGCCGCGATCGCGACCGCCGAGGTGTCCGAGCCGCCGCGGCCGAGCGTGGTGATGCGGCCGGTCTCCTTGTGCACGCCCTGGAAGCCGGCGATCACCGCGACCTCCGCCGCGCTCCTTGAAGCGCTTGACCAGCTCGCCGCCGTTGACGTCGAGGATGCGCGCCGCGCCGTGGGCGTTGGAGGTCAGGATCGGCAGCTGCCAGCCCTGCCAGGAGCGGGCGTTGACGCCGATGCCCTCCAGCACGATCGCCAGCAGGCCCGACGGTGACCTGCTCGCCGGAGGCGACCACGGCGTCGTATTCGCGGGCGTCGTGCAGCGGCGCCGCCGTCGCGGCACCAGGCGACCAGCTCGTTGGTCTCGCCCGACATGGCGGAGACCACGACGGCGACCTCGTGGCCGGCGTCGACCTCGCGCTTGACGTGGCGCGCGACGTTGCGGATGCGGTCGATATCGGCGACCGAGGTTCCGCCGAATTTCATCACGAGGCGGGCCATGGCGGACCAGGTCTCTGAGGACGGACGCGGGCGCTGCAGCTTTGCGGCAAGCGCGCCGCGCGAAAAGGCGCGTATACATAACGGCGGGGTCTGCCGGGCTGCAACCGCGCAGCGGAGAGGCAGAATGGCGCGTCATCCGACGAAGCCCGACTAGTCTCGACCGTCGACGCCGCCGAGGTCGCGCGCTTTTCGGCGCTGGCCGCGACACTGGTGGGACCCGCGCGGCAAGATGGGCGTGCTGCACAAGTTCAACCCGGTGCGGCTCGGCTTCATCAAGGAGGCGGCCTGCCGGCACTTCGAGCGCGACGCCAAGCGGCTCGACAGCCTCGCGGGCCTGCGCATCCTCGACATCGGCTGCGGCGGCGGCATCCTGAGCGAGCCGCTGGCGCGGCTCGGCGCCGCACGTGGTCGGCGCCGACCCGGCGGCGGCCAATATCGAGGCGGCGCGGCTGCACGCCGCGCGAGGCGGGCTCGCGATCGACTACCGCGCCACCACCGCGGAGGCGCTGGCGGACGCCGGCGAGCGCTTCGACGTGGTGCTCGCCATGGAGGTGGTCGAGCACGTCGCCGACGTGGCGCTGTTCGTCAAGCGCTGCGCCGAGATGGTGAAGCCCGGCGGCCTGATGATCGCGGCGACGCTCAACCGCACGCTCAAGAGCTTCGCGCTGGCGATCGTCGGCGCCGAATACGTGCTGGGCTGGCTGCCGCGCGGCACCCACCAGTGGGACAAGTTCGTGACGCCCGAACGAGCTCGAGGCCGCGCTGGAGACGGCACGGGCTTGCGGTCGTCGACGAGACCGGCGTGATCTACAATCTCATCGCCGACCGCTGGCAGATTTCGACCGACATGGACGTGAACTACATGGTGACGGCGGAGAAGGCCGCGCTTGAACAGTCATCGCCCGCGTAGCGCGGGCGATCCCGTATCCCTGACATCGCCGGGGCAACAGTCGTGCTTCAACTTCGGTCTGCGGCGAATGCTGGATGCCCGCGCCTTCGGCGGCCGGCATGACGATCAAGAGGCGGGAGCGTGCATGATCGACTCCTCCTGGCTCTGGGCGCTGTTCACCGTCATCGCCGCGGCGGCGCAGACCGTGCGCAACGCCACCCAGCGCGAGCTCACCGCGACGCTCGGCACCGTCGGCGCCACCCATGTGCGCTTCCTGTTCGGGTTTCCGTTCGCGCTGGTTTTCCTCGCCGCGCGTGCTGATCGCGACGCGGCGCGGCGCTGCCGCAGCCCGCCGCCGATCTACTGGCCCTGGGTCCTGCACGGCGCCGATCGCGCAGATCGCCGCGACCGCGCTGATGCTCGCCGCCATGAGCGACCGCTCGTTCGTGGTGGTCTACGCCTACATCAAGACCGAGCCGGTGCAGGCGGCGCTGTTCGGCCTCGTCTTCCTCGGCGACATCGTGACGCCGCCGATGGCCACCGCCATCCTGATCGCGACCACCGGCGTGGTGCTGATGGCGCTCAAGCCCGGCACCGCGCTCGACATCCGCGCCACGCTGCTCGGCCTTGCTGCCGGCAGCATGTTCGCGCTGTCGGCGGTCGGCTTTCGCGGCGCGATCCTGAGCCTCGGCCTGCCGAGCTATGTGATGGCGGCGACCTTCACGCTGGTGATCGGGCTTGTGCTCCAGTGCGGTCGCTGCTCATCGCTCTATCTGTGGCTGCGCGATCCGGGCCGTGCTCGACGGCGATCGTCGCGCGCCTGGCGGCCGTCGCTGTTCGCCGGCTTCCTGGGCGCGCTCGCCTCGCAGTTCTGGTTCCTGGCCTTCGCGCTCGCCACCGCCGCGAGCGTGCGCACGCTCGCTTTGGTCGAGGTGCTGTTCGCGCAGGCGATCTCGCGCTTCGTGTTCAAGCAGGCGACGACCCCGCGCGAGGGCATTGGCATCGTGCTGATCGTGATCGGGGTCGCGCTGCTGCTGTGGACGTATTGAGTCCCGGCTCGGCGGCCTGACGCACAGGAGGTTCGACATGGTCGACAGGGAACGGGAATCCTTCAGCGCCGCCGTTCTTGCGGCATCGGCCGGCGCGGCCGATGTCGAAATCCTGCGCTCCGGCGCGGTCAACCCGCCGGATCTGCCGTTCTCCGACGGCGTGCGTGTCGGCCGGCTGGTGATCCTGTCCGGCATGCTGGGCATCAAGCCGCACACCATGGAGTTGGCGGAGGGCGGCCTGGAGGCGCAGGCGCGTCAGACGTTCGATAACCTCAAGGCCGTGCTGGCGGCGCACGGACTGTCGCTCAAGGATGTCGTGCGGGTGCAGGTCATGCTCGCCGACATCGCCGACTGGCCGCGTTTCAACGCGATCTACCGCGAGTACTTTTCCGAGCCGTGGCCCGCCCGCAGCGCCTTCGGCGCCAGTGGACTGGCGCTCGGCGCGCGCGTCGAGGTCGAGACCTTTGCGGTGAAGCGGTAAGGCAATTTGCGGTGGGCTGGCGCGGCCCGGCGAAAAGGCGCGATGGCTAATTGCGGTCGTCGGGCAGCACCGGCAGCGGGTGGAACTCGATGCCTTCTTCGTGCAGCTCCTTGGCCTCCTCGGGCGATGCCTCGCCGTAGATCGAGCGATGCTCGATCTCGCCGTAGTGCATCTTGCGCGCCTCGTCGGGAAATTTCTGCCCGACGTAGTCGGCGTTCTTGACCAGATGCTCGCGCAGCTCCTTGAGCTTCTGGCGGAACTCGCGCTCCTGCGGCGACACCATGGCGACCGGCGTCGGTGCGTCGGGCGCTGCGGTCTCGGGCGAGGGCGCGGCAGGTTTCGGGCGCCGCCGCTTTGCCGCGCTTGCTGGTGCCCGCAAGTTGCGGCGCCATGATCGCCTTCTCGACCTTCGTGCTCGCCGCAGGCCGGACACTCGACAAGCTCGCGCTTGCTCTGCTTGTCGTAGGCGGCCGAGTTCGCAAACCAGCTCTCGAACGTATGGCCCGTTGTCGCAAACCAGCGCGTAGCGGATCATGAGGGCGCCTCGACCGCGTGCAGGTGGACCGGCTCGGCCATCGGCTCGACCAGTCTCGAAGCGGCGCCCATGCTGGAGCGAGGGAACCTTGGCGCGCGCCGCGCTGACCTCGGCCGGATCGATCTTCGCCAGCACGACGCCCGGCTCGATGCCGCCTTCGGCGATGATCCGGCCCCAGGGATCGACCACGAGCGAGTGGCCGAAGGTTGTCGCGCCCGTTCTCGTGGCTGCCGCCTTGCGCCGCCGCAAGCACGAAGCAGCCGTTCTCGATCGCGCGCGCGCGCATCAGCACGTGCCAGTGCGCCTCGCCGGTCTGCTGCGTGAACGCCGACGGAATGGCGAGGAACGAGCAGCCGGCCTCGGCCAGCGCGCGGTAGAGCGCCGGGAAGCGCAGGTCGTAGCAGATCGTGAGCCCGAGCCGCCCCCAAGGCAGGTCGGCGACCACGGCGATCTCGCCCGGACGGTAGTTGCGCGACTCGCGGTAGCTTTCGCCGTTCGCCAGATCGACGTCGAACATGTGGATCTTGTCGTAGCGCGCAACGATGTCGCCCTTGCGGTCGATCAGGAAGGAGCGGTTCGCCGCGCGGTCGGACGCCAGCTTGATCGCGAGCGATCCGACATGGACGAACAGGTGCGAGCTTGCGCGCCAGTTCGCGGAACGCCGCAAGTGTCGGATCGCTCTCCTCCGGTTCGATGGCGGCCAACAGGTGCTCGCGCTTGAGCGCCAGGATGTTGGTCATCTCCGGCGTCTGCACATAGTCGGCGCCGGCGTCCTTCGCCTGCGCGATCATGCGCGCCGCTGCGTCGAGATTGGCCGCGGGGTCGAGCCCCGAGCGCATCTGGATCAGGCCGGCGGTGAAGGTCGCAGCCGTGCTCATCGGGCGGTGTCCTGGTTTGCGGGGTCAGCGCCGTCGCCGGCTGCGAGCAGCGGATCGAGCTTGCCGTCCAGATCGAGCGCGTAGAGATCGTCGTAGCCGCCGACATGCGTCGTGCCGATGAAAATCTGCGGCACGGTCATGCGGCCGTTGGCACGCGCGATCATGTCGGCGCGCGCCGCCCTGTCGCCGCTCACGTCGATTTCGGAATAGGCCACGCCCTTGCCGGTCAGCAGCCGCTTTGGCCGCGACGCAATAGGGGCAATAGCGCGTGGTGTAGATTTCGACCTTCGTCATTGCTGTCGTTGGCAGGTCTGCCGGTCAGTCGATCGGACCGCTTCGATGGCACTCTATATGGGAGGGCGAACCGGCGCCACAACCCGGGCGAATACCAGCACGTCGACATTGGCGGCGCCCGCCCGCAGCAGCGCCCGGGCGCAGGCGTCCACCGTGGCGCCCGAGGTCAGCACGTCGTCGACCAGCAACAGCCTGCGTCCCGCCACCTCGGCTTTGCCCACGGCGGATACCCGGAAGGCGCCTTGCACGTTGAGCGCCCGGGCCGGCCTGTCGAGGCCGACCTGCTGGGGCGTCGGCTTGACGCGCTTGAGCACTGTATGGGCGACCGGGCGTTCCGCTGTCCGTGGCGATGACCTCGCAGAGCAGCGCCGACTGGTTGAAGCGCCGCGCCCATTGCCGGCGCCAATGCAGCGGCACCGGCACGATCGCGTCGGCGTCCTCGATCAGCTCGCGCCCGGCATTGGCCATCCAGCGTCCCATGGTCGGGGCGAGGTCGAGCCGGTCGCCGTATTTCAAGGCATGAACGAGCTTGCGCGCGATGTCGTCGTAGCGCACCGCCGCGCGCGCCCGGCCGTAGGCGGGCGGATCGGCGATCGCCTCCATCGACAGCAGCCCCGGACCGCCGTCGAACGGGAACGGGATGCCGAGCCGCTCGCAATAGGGCGGCGCGATGAACGCAAGCTTCGACCAGCACGGCGCGCACAGCCCCTCGTCGCCGACCGGCTCGCGGCAGGCCGGGCAGAGCCTGCGGCAGCGCCACGTCGACCGCGAGCCCGAAGGTCGCGCGTAGGCCGCCGACGACGCGGGCAAGCCGGCCTGTGCGGGCATCGCCCGTTGTGCCTTCGTGCACTCCCGTGCATGGCGAACGCTACCGCGATCGGCGGCTGCGCTCAACGTCGGCGTGTATCCGTGCCGCACACATCGGTGTGCTCCCGTGCCGCAACCTCGGTGCGGTCCGTCCCCCGCACGCGGGGGAGGGGACGCCAGGCGCAACGGTCGTCCTCACTCACACGCATTTTTTGGAGTGGGGCGAGCGTGCCGCGCGTGACAGAATGGAGCATGGCCACGGGCCCGCTCATCTTCGACCGCCGGCTCCTGCGCGCGCGCCGCGCGCGCGCGGCGGCGCTCGGCGTCGGAGCCATTCCTGATCGAACGGGCGGCGCAGGACATGTCCGACCGCCTCGCCACGGTGTTGCGGCATTTTCGCCATCGCGGTCGATCTCGGCACCCCGACCGACGCGGTGCGCCGTGTGCTCGCGGCCAGCGGCAAGGTCGGTACGATCGTTGAGGTCGATGCGCTGGCCGGCCGCCCCGGGCGTGCGAGCCAATCGGCCGGGGAGGGGGCGCCCTCGCTCGCCGTCGCCGCCGACGAGGAAGCGTTGCCGTTCGCCGACGGCTCGCTCGATCTGGTGGTGTCGGCGCTGGCGCTGCAGTTCGTCAACGACCTGCCCGGCACGCTCATCCAGGTGCGCCGCGCGCTCAAGCCCGACGGCCTGTTCCTGGCGGCGCTCGTGGGCGGCGACAGCCTCACCGAGCTGCGTCAGTCGTTCGCCGCGGCGGAAGCCGAGATCGAGGGCGGCGTCTCGCCGCGCGTTGCGCCGTTCGCCGACGTGCGCGAGCTCGGCGCGCTGCTGCAGCGCGCCGGCTTTGCGCTGCCGGTGACCGATGTCGACCGGGTCACCGTGCGATATGCCTCGCCGCTCGCGCTGATGCGCGATCTGCGCCGCATGGGCGCGACCAATGCGCTGATCGAGCGTAGCCGGCGGCCGCTCCGGCGCGCGACCTTGCGGCGGCTGATGGAGGTCTATGCCGAACGCTTCGCGGACGCGGACGGCCGCGTGCGCGCGACCTTCGAGATCGTCTGGCTGTCGGGCTGGGCGCCGCATGCGAGCCAGCAGCAGCCGCTAGCCCCCGGCTCGGCGCGAACGCGGCTGGCGGACGCACTGGGAACGGCGGAAATACCGGCCGGCGAAAAAGCCGGACGGTAAGTCTGCACCGTCGGATCGGAAATGGACGCGGGCTTGGCGTCAGCTGAAGGCCGACGCGATGCTCTGATAGAGCGAGGTGACGGCCGAGCCGAGGTTCGTGACCGTGGCAGCGATCGCCACGCCGATGCCGGCAGCGATCAGCGCGTATTCGATCGCGGTCGCGCCCCTCTCGTCGGAAACGAGCCGCGCCCGCATGACTGCCATGGCCGCACGCAGCGTGGTCGGGGGATATTTGGCTGGCTTGCGCATGTCCGCTTGGCCTCCTGCACTCACAACAACAATGTCACCAGATGCGACACCAGCGGCTCGTCGGCGGGCGGCATCGGATAGTCCCGCAGCCGGTTCGGGCGCACCCAAGCAAGCTCCTGGCCTTCCTGCGCCGCCACGGTTCCGTCCCAGCGCCGGCAGACATAGAGCGGCATCAGAAGATGGAAGTCCGTCATAGGTATGGCTCGCGAAGGTGAGTGGCGCGAGGCACGCCTCGTTGACGACGATTCCCAGTTCCTCCTTCAGCTCCCGGATCAAGGTCTCTTCGGGACGTTCGCCCGCCTCGACCTTGCCGCCGGGAAATTCCCACAAGCCGGCCATCGGCCGTCCTGCTGGGCGCTGTGCAATAAGGACGCGTCCGTCGGTATCGATGAGGGCGCAAGCGACAACAAGAACGATTTTGACGCTCACGGCCTTCGCCCCGAAACGTAGAAACCCGGAGTTAACGGGCGTTCAATGCAATCGAGTAAACCGCCGCATCCGGCGCCCTGGTTAACGGCGGCCTACATTTCACCGGTCACGAGCGGTAATCGCCGTTGATCGCGACGTACTCCTTGGTGAGATCGCAGGTCAGCACGCGGTCACGTCCGCGCCCGAGCCCGAGCGCCACCTTGAGCGTGATCTCCGGGCGCTTCATAGCGGCCGAGACCGCGGCCTCGTCGTAGGCGCCATCGCGCTCGCCCTTGTGGGCGACGCGGATGCCGTTGAACCAGATCGAGAGCTTGTCGCGGTCGGCGGGCTCGCCGGCCTTGCCGACGGCCATCACCACGCGGCCCCAGTTTGCGTCCTCGCCGGCAAGCGCGGTCTTCACCAGCGGTGAGTTGGCGATCGAGCGCGCGATCCTGCGCGCCGAAGTCTTCGACACCGCGCCCTCGACCAGGACCTCGACCAACTTGCGCGCGCCTTCGCCGTCGCGCGCGATCTGTTCGGAGAGGTTGGCAAGCACCGCTTCGAGCCCCTTGCGCAACGCCGGCAGCCGCGGATCGGAGAGCTGAGCGATCGGCGCCATGCCGCGCGCCGCGGCCGCGCCGGTGGCGAAGGCGAGCAGCGTGTCGGAGGTCGAGGTGTCGCCATCGATGGTGACGGCATTGAAGGTGTCGACGACGCCGGTCTTGATCAGGCTGCGCAGGACCGGCGCGGAGATCGGGGCGTCGGTGAACACGAAAGCGAGCATGGTCGCCATGTCGGGGGCGATCATGCCGGCGCCCTTGGCGATGCCGCAGATCGTGATCGGCGTGCCGCCGAGCCGCACCATCGCAGCGGCACCTTTGGGGAAGGTGTCGGTGGTCATGATGGCCTTGGCGGCCTCGTGCCAGGCGTCCGGCCGGGCGTCCGCGGTGAGGCCGCGCATTACGCCGGCGAACTTGGTGGCGTCGAGCGGTTCGCC
This sequence comes from uncultured Alphaproteobacteria bacterium, assembly GCA_963755305.1. Taxonomy (GTDB): domain Bacteria; phylum Pseudomonadota; class Alphaproteobacteria; order Rhizobiales; family Xanthobacteraceae; genus VAZQ01. Next base: position 901,053 of record CAVWJL010000006.1, read on the forward strand.
GATGACGCCGGTCGATGCCAGAAACACGTCGGCCGGCTTGCACCCCACGGCGTCGGCGGCGATCTGGGCGGTGAGCTTGGTCGCCTCGCGCCCGGATTTTCCGGTGAAGGCGTTGGCGTTGCCCGAATTGACAACGAGTACGCGGGCTTTGCCGGCCTTGAGCCGCGCGCGGCACCAGTCGACCGGGGCGGAGGGGCATTTCGAGCGTGTCAGCACGCCCGCGACGGTGGTGCCCGCATCGAAGGCGGCAAACAGCACGTCGGTGCGGCCGGCATAGCGGATGCCGGCGGCCGCGGTCGCGAGCTTGACGCCGGCGACCGGTGGCATGTCGGGGAAGTGCTCGGGCGCGAGCGGGGAGACGGCGGGGGACATGGGGGCCTTTCGGCAACGTCATGCCCGGCCTTGTGCCGGGCATCCACGTCTTGCTTACTGCTTACCGACATAAAAGACGCGGATGGCCGGGACAAGCCCGGCCATGACGCAATCAAAGGAATTACCCGCAAATTTCGGACGATGACCGACCGTTGACGACTACTTCTTCGGCTCAGCCGGCGGCTCGTCCTTCTTCGGCTCGGCAGGCGGCTCGGCGGGTTTGGCCGCCGGGGCCTTGTCGTCCGGCTTGTCGAGGCGCTCGATCTTGGCGCTCTGACGCAGCTTGGCGATCACCTCGGTCTGCGCCTTGCGGGTGATGAAGGCCTCGATGCGATCGCGTACCTGCTCGAAGCTCGGCACCGCCTTGGCGCGCTTGTCCTCGACCTTGATGATGTGCCAGCCGAACTGGGTCTTCACCGGATTGGAGAGCTGACCCGGATACATCTTGAACGCCACCTCGGCGAACTCCGGCACCATCTGGTCCTTGCTGAAATAGCCGAGGTCGCCACCGTCGGCGCCGCCCGGATCCTTGGATTTCTCCTTGGCGAGCGTGGCGAAATCGGCGCCGCCCTTGAGCTGCTCGAGGATTGCCTTCGCCTCCTCCTCGGACTCGACCAGGATGTGGCGCGCGCGCACCTCCTCCTGGCCGCTCATCGATTTCACCGCGTCATTGTAGACCTCCCGCATGGCCTCGTCGGTCAGCGCGGCCTTCGCTTCCTCCTGCAGTTCGACGCCCATCAGCAGCTTGTTGCGCATGAACGCCAGGCGGCGCTTGAAGTCGGCATTGTCGGCGCGGTTCTTCTTGTCGGCCTGCTGGGTGACGAGAATGATGTCGGCGAGATAGGTGATCAACTGATCGCGCTTGGCCTCGGGCGGCACCTGCTGGTTTTCCGCGGCCATGTCCTCCTCGGCAAACGCGAGGTCGCTCTGCATGATCGGAACGCCGTTGACGCGCGCGACCACCGGATTGTCCGCGGACGGCTCCTCCTGCTTGGACGAGGTGTCCTTGGAGCAGCCCGAAACGGCCGGCACGACGCACAGCACGGCGGCCAGGGTGGCGAACGCGATCAGGCGACCGCGCGGTGCGGTCCGGTACAGCAATGGCAGGGAAATCATAGGGAGGTCCTAGGGTAATGCGGCTGTCGGCGGCGGCGGACAGTCGCGTAGTGGGCCCCGATTTGCAATCGTCTAGGGGGCGATTTTGACGAGAACGTGAGCGCAGAGATGGCCAATTGACAAGGGTTCAACCCCCTCCTATGTCTCGGAAAACCCGGAGGTTCGCCCGCCGGGCGCTCTGCTTCGCGTAATTTGAGCCCGACCGGCGCCGTGCGCCCGGCCGGCGCTGCACGCCGAAGCGGGTCGCGGTCCGAGAACCGGGTGGCAAGGCGTGGCGGGGGCGTGGGAATGCGTCTTGATTGTGTCGTTGCGTCTCCGCCGATGATCGGATCGGCGCGGCGGCAAAGATAAGGACCTCGTAATGATCGGCGCGTTTGCCCGCAAGCTGTTTGGCTCCTCCAACGAGCGGCAGGTCAAGGCCTATATGCCGCGCGTGGCGCAGATCAATGCGCTGGAAGCCGAATTGGCCAAGCTCTCCGACGAGGCCCTGCGCGCGCGCACGGACGAATTCAAGAAAAAGCTCGCGGACGGCGCCTCGCTCGACGATATCCTGGTCGAGGCCTTCGCGACCGTGCGCGAGGCCGGCAAGCGCACGCTCGGGCAGCGCCATTTCGACGTGCAGCTCATCGGCGGCATGGTACTGCACGACGGCCGCATCTCGGAGATGAAGACCGGCGAAGGCAAGACGCTGGTCGCGACGCTCCCGGTCTATCTCAATGCGCTCGCCGGGCGCGGCGTGCATGTCGTCACGGTCAACGACTATCTGGCCAAGCGCGACGCCGAATGGATGGGGCAGATCTACGAATTTCTCGGCCTCACGGTCGGCATCGTCGTGCACGGGCTCGACGACGAGCAGCGCAAGACGGCCTACGGCCGCGACGTGACCTACGGCACCAACAACGAATTCGGCTTCGACTACCTTCGCGACAACATGAAGTACCGCCTGGAGGACATGGTCCAGCGCGGACACGTCTACGCCATCGTCGACGAGGTCGACTCGATCCTGATCGACGAGGCGAGGACGCCGCTGATCATTTCGGGGCCGCTCGACGACCGCTCGGACTTCTACAACACCATCGACACCTACATCCCCAGGCTGGACAAGGGCGACTACGAGGTCGACGAGAAGCAGCGCACCGTCACGCTCACCGAAGCCGGTATGGAAAAAATGGAGCAGCGGCTGCGCGCCGATAATCTGCTCAAGGGCGAGCATCTGTACGAGATCGAGAACGTCTCGACCGTGCATCACATCAATCAGGCGCTACGCGCGCACAAGCTGTTCCAGCGCGACAAAGACTACATCGTCAGCAACGGCGAAGTGGTCATCATCGACGAGTTCACCGGCCGCATGATGCCGGGACGGCGCTACTCGGAAGGGCTGCACCAGGCGCTGGAGGCCAAGGAGCACCAGCCGATCCAGCCCGAGAACCAGACGCTGGCCTCGATCACGTTCCAGAACTATTTCCGCATGTACGACAAACTCGCCGGCATGACCGGCACGGCCATGACGGAGGCCGACGAGTTTCTCGACATCTACAACCTCGAAGTGATCGAAGTCCCGACCAACATGCCGATGGTGCGGCTCGACGACGACGACGAGGTCTACCGCACGGCGAACGAGAAATACCGCTCGATCCTCACGCTGATCGACGATTGCAAGACGCGCGGCCAGCCGGTGCTGGTCGGCACCACGTCGATCGAGAAATCCGAACAGCTCGCCGAGAGGCTGCGCCAGGCAGGCTGGGAGCAGCACGACTTCTCCGACCCCAATGCGTTTGCGGCGCTCTACAGCGGTGACGACGGGGCGACCAAGGCCAAGGTATTCGCCATCCTGAACGCCAAGTACCACGAGCAGGAGGCCTACATCATCTCGCAGGCCGGCGTGCCCGGCGCGGTCACCATCGCCACCAACATGGCCGGCCGCGGCACCGACATCCAGCTCGGCGGCAATCCCGACATGCGCATCCGCCAGGAAATTCCCGACATCGCGGACGCGCGCGAACGCGAGCAGGATGCGCGCGCGGTCGCCATTCGCGCCCAGGTCCAGCGTCTGAAGGAGAAGGCGCTCAAGGCCGGCGGGTTGTTCGTGCTCGGCACCGAGCGCCACGAGAGCCGGCGCATCGACAACCAGCTGCGCGGCCGTTCCGGCCGTCAGGGCGACCCCGGGCATTCGAAGTTCTTCCTGTCGCTCGAAGACGACCTGATGCGCATCTTCGGGACCGACAAGCTCGACACCATGCTGCAGCGGCTCGGGCTGAAGGAGAACGAGGCGATCGTCCACTCCTGGATCAACAAGGCGCTGGAGAAGGCGCAGCAGAAGGTCGAGGCGCGCAACTTCGACATCCGCAAGAACCTGCTCAAGTTCGATGACGTGATGAACGACCAGCGCAAGGTCATCTTCGACCAGCGCATCGACTGGATGAAGGACGAGGCGGTGAACGAGATCGTGGCCGACATGCGCCACACCGCGATCGAGGAACTGGTCGGCAAGCACGTCCCGGAGAACGCCTATCCCGAGCAGTGGGACACCAAGGGGCTGCGCGAGGCGCTCAAGACCCTGCTCGATCTCGACCTGCCGGTCGACGCGTGGGCGAAGGAGGAGGGCATCGCCGACGAGGAGCTCATCGCCCGCATCGAACGGCGCGCCGACGAACGCATGGCTGCCAAGGTCGCCCAGTGGGGCGGCGACATCATGCGCTACGTCGAGAAGTCGATCCTGCTGCAGACGCTCGATCATCTCTGGCGCGAGCATCTCGTCATGCTCGAGCATTTGCGCCAGGTGATCGGGCTGCGCGGCTACGGCCAGCGCGACCCGCTCAACGAGTACAAGGCGGAATCGTTCAACCTGTTCGAGGCCATGAGCACCAATCTGCGCGAGCAGGTTTCTTCACAGCTCATGCGCGTGGAAATCCGGACCCAGCAGCCGGAGGAGCCGCCGCCGCTCCCGTACATGGAAGCGCACCGGATCGACCCGGTGACCGGCGACGAGATGGTGCTCGCCGACGCCCCCGTCCCGGCCTTTGCGGGGAACGGCAACGGCGCCGCGCGCAGCGCCGCGCGCAATCCCAACGATCCCGCGAGTTGGGGCAAGGTCGGCCGCAACGAGGTCTGCCCGTGCGGTTCGGGCAAGAAATACAAGCACTGCCACGGCCGGTTCGCCTGATACCGTCCGCTCGGCGGGCGGGCGCCGCGGGCCTGCACGCCGTGCGGCTGCGATCGGCTTTGTCGGCACGACGCAAGACCGCATAAATAGCATGCTAGCCGTGCGAGGTTCCCGGCGCGGGCGCCGGCGCAGGCGTTCCTGCATGGAGGATGACTGATGGCGGACAATCGCGCAAAAGGCATGCAGGTTCGGGGCCTGGTTCTGGTGCTGGCCGTGCTCCTGCTGCTCGCAGGCCTCCCGGTCGCGGTCTGGCTCGACCTGACCAATCTCTCGGAGGCGAACCTGCGGCGGCAGGCGAGCAACCTCAATTCCCTGATGACGAGCGTGCGCACGTACTACGCCAACAGGATCGTCGCCCGTGTCCTGGCTTCGCCGGGAACCACTCAGGTCACGCACGAATACGAGAGTATCCCGGGCGCTATTCCGATTCCCGCCACCTTGTCGCTCGAGCTTGGTCAGGTGATCAGCGAGCAGCAGCAGAACATCTCCTACCGGTTCGTGTCTGACTATCCGTTCGCCAAGCGCATGCCGCACGATCTCGACGGCTTTGAAAAGACCTCGCTCGCGGCCCTGCGCGTAAATTCCCATCAGCAACCGATCGACGTGGCGTTATCCGGCCTGACCGATCGCGTGCGCCTGATCGCGCCCGTTATCATGGGCGCCGCCTGCGTGAACTGCCACAATTCGCATCCGGAAAGCCCGAAGCGCGATTGGAAGATCGGCGACGTTCGCGGCATCCAGGAGGTCACCATCACCCAGACGATCGCGGGCAATATCCTGTCCTTCAAGTATCTGCTCGCCTATTTCGTCCTCATGGCCGCCTGCGGCGTGACCTTCGTGGGATTGCAGCACCGTCAGGCGGCGACCATCCGCGGCATGAACACCGAGCTCGAGACCGCGAACGAATTTCTGGCCACGCTCTCGATGAAAATCTCGCGCTATCTCTCGCCCCAGATCTACAAGAGCATCTTCAGCGGCCAGAAGGACGTGACGATCCACACCGAGCGCAAGAAGCTCACGATCTTCTTTTCCGACATCAAGGATTTCACCGCCGCCACCGAGCGTCTGCAGCCGGAGCAGATCACGCTCCTGCTCAACGAATATTTCACCGAGATGTCGGCCATCGCGCTGCGCCACGGCGGCACCGTCGACAAGTTCGTCGGCGACGCCATGTTGATCTTCTTCGGCGATCCGGAAACCAAGGGAGAGGCGGAGGACGCACGGGCGTGCCTGAGCATGGCGCTCGAGATGCAGCACCGCCTCGCCCAGTTGACCGCCAAATGGCGCAACGCCGGCACCGAGCACCCCTTCCGGGTCCGTATGGGCATCAATACCGGGTTCTGCAACGTCGGGAATTTCGGCAGCGCCGACCGGATGGACTACACGATCATCGGCGCCGAGGCCAACCTGGCCGCGCGTCTGCAATCGATCGTCGAGCCCGGACACATCATGATCAGCTACGAGACCTACGCCCTGGTCCGCGACCTCGTGGTGGCGCACGCGCAGCCGCCGATCACCATGAAAGGCATCAGCCGGCAGGTCGTTCCGTACCTGGTCACCGGCACGGTCGGCGGCGGCGGCGCCAAGACCCCGATTTTCAGCGAGCACATGACCGGGCTCGATTTCTACCTCGATCCCAGCATGGTCGATGCCAAGCAGGCCGAGCAGGTCCGCACCGTGCTCAAGGGCGCGCTTCGGGCCTTGGAGCGAAGCCAGTCGCACCTCTGACCTGGGCCGCTCGGCGTGGGGCATCGCTCCGGGCGCGCCACGTTGTTGCGCAAGCGGATCGTTAGACGGCAATCGCGGGAAAGCTGATCGGGATCGGTCGCGCTTGTGTCAGCGCCAGGCGCCGAATCGATTTTCGAAAGCGTTCGCCGGCACGGTAGGCGCGGCGCCGTTGAGCAGGCCGGCGTTGTTCGCGGGCTTGGCTGCTGCCGGCTCGGGCGGCGGCTCGGCGTTGGCTTGCTGGGCCGGCTGCGGCCGCGGCGCGGGCCGCACGGCTGCGGTCCTTGCTTCCGGCACGGGGACCGGCTTCGGCTTGGCGGCGGCCGGAGCATGCGCGGACTTGGGAACTGCGGCGCGTTTTTTCGGCGCCGGCGCTTCGGCCGGGGCGGCGGCCTCGGTATCGCTCTTGGAACCGAACAGCCCGCTGAAGAAGCCGCCGATGCCGGACGAACCACCGCCGGGCGTCGCGGACGCGACCTGGACCGTCGGCTGCGCGGGGGCGGGCTTCGACCCGAAGCTGAACAGGCTCCCGGTCGAACTCGGCGACCGGCGGCCCGGGCGGATTGACGTGCGCGGGGATGGTGCCTGCGGCGGTGCGAATGGTGGCGCCCGGCCCGCCGTACTGCTTCACGGCGGAGAGGTAGGTCTGGTTCATGCCGCCGTCGGTCCCGGTCCTGATCGGGGCGGTCGGCACGCCGCGATTGGACAGTTCGGCGATCTGGACGTCGTCCCGGCGCTGCTTGTCGCGAACAGCCTCGGCGATGTCCTGCGGCACGCGGTAGGCCGGGCAGCGGTCGGCCGGGCTGAACTTGCCGTTCGATTCGGCATTGAACACGTAGCGCCGCTCGCACACGTCGATCTGGGGCTCGAGCCGCGTGACCTCGAAATGATCGTAGCCCTGCTTGAGCATTTTCCAGAACGCCATGTGCGGCGAATTGCGGTGCTTGGCCATGTTCAGCGGAGTCATCCGGAACGGATAGGCCTGAATCTGGAATGCGCGCTGGCCGCCGAAGAAGCTCTCGCGCGCGAGCGCATAGATCTCGGCGATCTGCTCGTCCGTCATCGCGTAGCAGCCGCGCGAGGAGCAATCGCCGTGGATCATCAGAAAGCCGCCGCTGCGGCCGTGCGATTTGTCATAGGCGTTGGGGAAGCCCATGTTGATCGCGAGGTAGAAATTGGAATTCGGATTCATCAGCCCGGGCGTGATCATGTAGAAGCCCTCGGGCGCTTGGCGATCGCCTTCCTTGACCTTGGGACCCAGTTCGCCCGACCAGCGGCAGATCGGGTAGGTCTTGAGCAAGGCGAGCCGGCCGGTCTTGTCTTCTTTCCAGACCTCAAGCTCGGCCTCTTCCTTGAAGATGCGCACCAGGATGGCGGAATCCTTCGCCATGCTCTTCTGCTCGATGTCGGCGAGCATGCGGTCCGACAGCGGCTGGTTGGCGCGGCCGGACAGGGCGATGGGATCGGTGTCGGTGTTGCAGCCGGACAGTACCACGGCAGCCGCAAGCGCCGCGGACGCCAGGAGCGGGCGGAAATAGTGCCGACCTTTCAACGCGAAGCTCCCCCGATCGATAGGCTTCCCCAAGCCTTCACTTGCTCAATCGTTAGCCGCAGGGCGCGCCATTCGCAAGGCGTTAACCTGTAGCTGCCGGTTGAGCACGGCGATGGTGAACGAAGGGTTAATTGATCGCTGAAACGTCCCCCGACGTCCCCCAACCTGTGAAGGTACTGACGACGCTAGGAGAAGACTTGGGTAAGATCAGGGCAGCGGCAGAAAAATCACGGCTCGAATATATTTTTGGTGACCAAGGGCTTAGCGCCCCAAGCCGGCCGGAAAACCACCGAAAAAGCCGCAATCAGCCCGCGGTCCGGCCGATCGCCAGGAACTTTTCGCGGCGCTGCCGGCGCACAGTCTCGCGGTCGAGCCCGCGAAGCTCGTCGAATGCAGCGGCAATGGCCTCGCCCGCCGCCGCGATGGCGGCGGCCGGATCGCGATGTGCTCCCCCGGCCGGCTCGGTCACGATTCGGTCGATAACCCCGAAGCGCATCATGTCCTCGGCGGTGATCTTCATGCCGGTCGCCGCCTCCTGCGCCTTGGAGGTGTCGCGCCACAGGATCGAGGCGGCGCCCTCCGGCGAGATCACGCTGTAGATCGCGTGCTCCAGCATCAGCACCCGGTTGGCGGTGGCGATCGCGATGGCGCCGCCCGAGCCGCCTTCGCCCACGATGACCGCGACGTTCGGCACGCCGAGATTGAGGCAGGTGTCTGTGGAGCGCGCGATCGCCTCGGCCTGGCCGCGCTCCTCCGCGCCGATGCCCGGATAGGCGCCCGCGGTATCCACCAGCGAGAGCACCGGAATGCCGAATCGGTCGGCCATCTGCATCAGCCGTTCGGCCTTGCGGTAGCCTTCCGGTCGCGCCATCCCGAAATTGTGCTTGAGCCGGCTCTCGGTCGAGGAGCCCTTCTCGTGCCCGATCATGCAGATGCTTTCGCCGCGAAAGCGGCCGAAGCCTCCGACGATCGCCTGATCGTCGCCGTACTTGCGGTCGCCCGCCAGCGACACGAAATCCGCGACCAGGGCCGCGACGTAGTCGAGACAGTGCGGCCGCTCGGGATGGCGGGCGACCTGCGTCTTCTGCCAGGGCGTGAGTTCGGCATAGATGTCCTTGAGCGTCTGCGCCGCCTTGGCTTCCAGGCGCTCGATCTCCTCGCCGATGGCGGCCGCGGTCTCTCCGGTCTGCAGCGCGCGCAGCTCCTCCACCTTGGCCTCGATCTCGGCCACCGGTTTTTCGAAGTCGAGGTAGCTGCGCATGCAATGACCCTAGCTCAATGCCGCCGCCGTCCGGGGACCGGCCCGATCACACATCCGGGCGCTTGTAATCCACATCCGGGCCGCCTTTTTGCGACTTGAGATAACTGTCGACGTCGCCGGTCGGGTCCATGGCGGACTTCATGCGCGCGCCCACCAGCATGTCGACCTGAATCGCCTGCGAGAGGGTCAGGTCGCGATCCATCTGCACCGCGATCTTGGCGTGTTCGAGCGTGGCGAGATGGCGCGAGGCAATTTCGCGGGCGAGGCCGGTGACCGTCGCTTCCAGATCGGCGGCCGGCAGCGCCTGCGAGACGATTGCCGAGTCTATCGGCTTCGACGCCCGAGAGGTTGCGTCCGACGAGCTGGATCAGCGCCACCTTCTTGATCGGGATCGAGCCATGGACGAGCGTCGAGGTGACGAGCTGGCCGAAGCTGCCGCGCAGAATCTCGGGCATGCCGAGTTGCGCATCGTCGGCGGCGAACACGAGATCGTGGCAGTTCATGATGCCGAGCGCGCCGCCCAGACAATAGCCGTGCACCTGCGCGATCATCACCCGCGGGAAGGTACGGATCGTCTCCGCCAGCCGGATGGTGACGTTCGGCCGGTCCCAGTCGAGCAACGGGCCGGAGCTGACCGCCTTGAGGAAATGCAGATCGAGCCCCGAGCTGAAGCACGGTCCCGCACCTTTGGTGATCACCACCTTGAGCGCGCGATCGGCGCGCACGATGTCGAGCGACTCGAAGAAGGCCGCAACCAGCGGCGCGTTCCAGGAATTGCGCTTGTCGGGCCGGTTGAGCACGATACGGACGACGCCCGCGTCCTCGAGCCGCTCGAGGTAGAGCTCTGGCCATTCCTTGAGTTTCTGCCATGTGTCGGACATCGGATCCTCCTGCGCGTCGCGCTTTATGGCACGACGCGACGAAGGATCGCCAGCCGCGTCTATTGCACGCCGTAGCGGCCGACTTCCTCGGCGATGTCGGCCTGGATCGCCTTGGCGGCGGCGATGTCGGCTTCCCCGGCACCATCCTGGTTGCGCAGCTTCGCCAGCCCGCGCCCGTAAAGGGCGGAGGCGAGCTTGGGGTTGAGCCGGAGCGCGGCGTCGTAGTCCGACACCGCGGCGTCGAACATGGTCATCTTCAGGAAGATGAAGGCGCGGCTCACGCGCGTCGCGGCGTTGTCTGGCGCCAGGCGCATCGCCTCGTTGCAGTCGGCGAGCGCCGGCTTGAGGATGCCCACGACCGCGCGCGCCCAGCAGCGGTTGTCGAGCGCCGCTGCGAAGTCGGGTTGCATCCGGATCGCCTGATTGTAGTCGTCGATGGCGTGATCGAACTTGGCCTTGGCCAGATGGGCGTTGCCGCGGTTGAAATAGGCCAAGGCGAACGGCTGCAGCTTGAGCGCCTGGTCGAAATCCGCGATCGCGCGGTCGTAATCGCCCTTGTGGTCATAGGCGACGCCGCGGTTGTTGAAGGCGAAGGCGGACTTGGAATAGAGCTTGATCGCCACGTTGTAGTCTGCGATCGCCTTGTTCAATTCGCCCTGGCTGCGATAGGCGATGCCGCGATTGTTGAAGGCTTCGGCGAGCTTCTCGCCTTTGTCCCGGCGGGCCTTGATGATTGCCGAGCAGCCCTCGATGCGCTGCTCGACCGTCGCTCCATCCTCGCCCTCGCACCAGCGCCGCTGCTCGGCGCTCACCGACGGCGTGGCCGGCCGGCGCTGCTCCGGGCCCTGCGGCACCGCGCCCGGGAAGCGATCGCTGTCCTGCGCGAGCGCATTGCCGCCCGACACCAGCGCCGCGAGGATGGCGATAGCGGGGGCAAGAAGCTTGCGTTGTCCAAGACGCATGGGCAACTCCGTCGAATAAAGCCGAGGTCACGCGGTCGCCGCATCCGGCAGACACGTTGCGCGAGCCGACCGCTTGAGGGTCAAGCGCGGGCAATTCTGGGTTGGCAAAATGTCAAACTCGTGGCCATTTCTCGGGCGGCCGTTGCGATTTTGCGAGGCGCTGGGGCGCACGATGGCCCGCTAGGTTTCCCCCAGCGGATGCAGGTCGCGCACCAGGCTCTTGAGCCGCTCTTCCAGCACGTGGGTGTAGATCTGCGTGGTCGAGATGTCGGCGTGGCCGAGCAGCGTCTGCACGACGCGCAGGTCGGCGCCGTTGTGCAGCAGGTGGCTGGCGAAGGCGTGGCGCAGCACGTGCGGGCTCACCTGGTCGGCGCGCAGCCCGGCGCGCGGCGGCGAGCGCCTTCAGGTCGCGGGCGAAATGCTGGCGGGTGAGGTGGCCGCTCTCGCCGAAGGACGGGAACAGCCATTTCGACGGTTCTGGCGGCCTTGTCTTGTTGCCGGCCTCCGGCCAGCGAGGCGCGAGATACTCCGCCATGGCGGTCTTGGCGGCGTCGTTGAGCGGCACCAGCCGCTCCTTGCCGCCCTTGCCGCGCACCATCAGCATGCGCGCGTTGCGCTCGGCCGCCGAGGCCGGCAGCGCCACCAGCTCGGACACCCGCAGGCCGGTGGCGTAGACCAGCTCGAGCAGGCAGTTGAGCCGCGCCGCCCGCAGTCGCTCCGCGGCGCGGCCGCTCGGCCGATGGCGCCGCGCGCGCTGGCGAGCAGGCGGTCGACCTCCTCGATGCTGAGCACCTTCGGCAGCGTGCGGCCGCGCTTCGGCCCTTCGATGATGGCGGCGGGATCGTCGCCGCGCCGTCCTTCCGCGTAGAGGAAGCGATAGAGCTGGCGGATCGCCGACAGCCGCCGCGCCACCGACGCGGCCGCGAAGCCGCGCTTGGCGAGCGCACCGCAGATAGCCGCGCACGTCGTCGGTCGCGGCGCTCGCGATCGATGCGGCCGCGCGGCGGCGAGATGCTCGGAGAAATCGGCGAGGTCGCGCCGATAGGCGGCGAGCGTGTTCTCGCGCCGCGCCGCGCTCGGCCGCGAGCATGTCGAGGAACAGCTCGATCAGGGCCTGCGTCGGAGTTCGGCCGGGCGGGCCATCGGCGGCTGCCGGCTTGCGCTTATCTGCTGCTTGGCGAACCGGTCGGGCGGGATCGACACCGTGATCTCGCGCGGCTGCGGATCGTAGACCAGGTCGCGAGCACGAACATGCCGCCGTAGATCAGGCCGCCCAGGATGCCGACGCAGCAGCAGAAATCGGAACAGGCTCGGCATGGCTTGCCCCTCGGCTCCGCCGATCCCTGGCACGCAAGAGTGGAAAAACTACGACCATGTTCCACGGTCCGGAGCAAGAGGCTCGGTCCGGGCTGTATCGGACTGTGGACTATGAAAGGCTGAGCGGCGATCTGTGCTACCGGTGCCTGACTGCAAGTCGTTGACTTGACACACGAACCGTCAATCCGGCGGGCCGATCCGGCGGCCGTGCCGACAGGAGCTGCCGGGGCCATGGCGCACAGCGTGCCACACGATCGGTTGCCGCGGCGACGCGCGAGGCCGCCATCGTGGCGGCGCTCGGCGCGCGCTCGGTCGTGCTCGTCGGCATGATGGGCGCCGGCAAGTCGTCGATCGGCCGGCGGCTGGCGCTGCGGCTCGGCATTCCGTTCGTCGATGCCGACGCCGAGATCGAGAAGGCCGCCGGCATGATCGATCCCGGATATCTTCGCCGACCCACGGCGAGCCCGATTTCCGCGCCGGCGAGGCGCGCGTGATCGCCCGGCTGCTGGACGGCGGGCCGCAGGTGCTGGCGACCGGCGGCGGCGCCTTCATGAATCCGGACACCCGCGCCGCGATCGCCGCCAAGGGCATCTCGGTCTGGCTCAAGGCGGAGTTCGACGTGCTGATGCGGCGCATCAAGCGCCGCCACGACCGTCCGCTGCTCAAGACCGACGATCCGGCGGCGACCCTGCGGCAGCTGATCGACGACGCGCTATCCGGTCTATGCGCTGGCCGACCTCACCGTGCAGTCGCGCGAGGTGCCGCACGACAAGATCGTCGACGAGATCGTGGGCGTGCTCGCGGCACCGGCTGGACGCGACGCCGGAGCCGCCGAGCCCGCCCGCGAAGGAGACTGCGCGCCATGACCGCGCCGCTGCGCGCGCAGCGATCCGATCGTCGTCAACGTCGCGCTCGGCGAGCGCAGCTACGACATCGTGATCGGCCGCGGCCTGCTCGCCTCGCTCGGCGCAGCGCATCGCGGCGCTGCGTCCGGGCGCCAAGGTCGCGATCGTCAGCGACGAGACCGTCGCCGACGCTGCATCTGCCGGCGGCGCGTCGCCGCGGTCGAGACGGCCGGCCTGCACGGCGTCGACCGTCGTCGTGCCGCCGGGCGAGAGCTCGAAGATGCTTCGCCATCTTCGAGCAGGTGTGCGACGCAGCTGATCGCGCGCGCGGATCGAGCGCGGCGATCTCGTCGTCGCGCTCGGCGGCGGCGTGATCGGCGATCTCGCCGGCTTTGCCGCCGCGGTCGTGCGCCGCGGCCTCGACTACGTGCAGGTGCCGACCACGCTGCTGGCGCAGGTCAATTCCTCGGTCGGCGGCAAGACCGCGATCAATTCCCGCCACGGCAAGAATCTGATCGGCGCCTTCCACCAGCCGATCCTGGTGGTCGCCGACACCGCGCTGCTCGACACGCTGCCGCCGCGCGAGTTCCGCGCCGGCTATGCCGAGGTCGCCAAGTACGGCCTGCTCGGCGACGCCGGCCTTCTTCGCCTGGCTCGAGGCGAACTGGCAGCGACGTGTTCGCCGGCGGGCCGGCGCGCGAGCACGCGATCGCCACCAGCTGCCGCGCCAAGGCCGCGATCGTCGCGCGCGACGAGCGCGAGACCGGCGAGCGCGCGCTGCTCAATCTCGGCCACACCTTCGGGCACGCGTTCGAGGCCGCCGCCGGCTTCTCCGACCGGCTGCTGCACGGCGAGGCGATCGCGCTCGGCATGGCGCTGGCGCTTCGAATTCTCGGCGCGGCGCGGGCTCCTGCCGGCGGCCGAGGCCGAGCGCGTCGACGCGCCATCTTGCGGCGGTCGGCCTGCCGACCCAGCTATCGGCCGATTCCCGGCGGCGCGCCGGGCATCGACCGGCTGATGGAGCTGATCGCGCAGGACAAGAAGGTCAAGCGCGGCAAGCTGACCTTCATCCTGGCGCGCGGGATCGGCGCGAGCCTTCATCGCGCCCGACGTCGACGCCGCCGAGGTCCGCGCCTTTCTGGCGGAGAAGCTCGCCGAGCGATGACCATCGACGACTGGCTCTCGACTCGCCGTCATCGTGCTCTGCCTCGCTGCTCTCGTTCTTTTTTTCCGGGAGCGAGACGGCGCTCACGGCGTCCTCGCGCGCGCGCATGCTGCGGCTGGAGAAGAACGGCAACCGCCGCGCGCGCGCTGGTCAACCGCCTGCTGGAGACGCGCGAGCGCATGATCGGCGCGATCCTGATCGGCAACAACGTCGTCAACATCGCGGCGTCCGCGCTCACGACCGGCCTGCTGCTCGTCGTGGTTCGGCGATGTCGGCGTGCTCTACGCGACCGCGATCATGACCGTGGTGGTCGTGGTCTTCACCGAGGTGCTGCCGAAGACGCTCGCCATCAACGCGCCGGACCGGGTCGCGCTCCTGGTCGCCCGCCCGATCTGCGTGGACGGTGCGGCTGTTCGGGCCGATGCTGATCGGCATCGAGGCGTTCGTCCGCTGGATCCTGCGCCTGTTCGGCATCCGGGTCGGCACCGACCAGGCCTTCCTCTCGGCGCACGAGGAACTGCGCGGCACGGTCGACCTCCTGCACCACGAGGGCAGCGTCGAGAAGCACGACCGCGACATGTTCGGCGGCCTGCTCGACCTGCGCGACCTCGTCGGTCGTCCGACGTGATGATCCACCGCACCGAGATGATCACGGTCTGCGCCGACGATCCGCCCGAGGAGGTGGTCAAGGCCGTGCTGGCCGCGCCGGTCACGCGCATGCCGCTGTGGAGCGGCAAGCCGGAGAACATCGTCGGCATCCTGCACGCCAAGGATCTGTTGCGCGCGCTGCAGGCCGCCGACGGCGATCTCGTCCAAGATCGACGTGAAGGCGATCGCGCGGCCGCCCTGGTTCGTGCCCGACATCCGGCCGCTGTCCGAGCAGCTCAAGGCGTTCCGCCGGCGCAAGACGCCGTTCGCCCTGGTGGTCGACGAGTACGGCGAGGTGATGGGCCTCGTCACGCTCGAGGACATTCTGGAGGAGATCGTCGGCGACATCACCGACGAGCACGACGTCGTCGGTGCCGGGCGTGCGGCCGCAGCCCGACGGCTCGGTCAATGTCGACGGCGGCGTGCCGATCCGCGATCTCAACCGCGCCATGGACTGGAACCTGCCCGA
Organism: uncultured Alphaproteobacteria bacterium; assembly: GCA_963755305.1. Taxonomy (GTDB): domain Bacteria; phylum Pseudomonadota; class Alphaproteobacteria; order Rhizobiales; family Xanthobacteraceae; genus VAZQ01. The sequence continues at coordinate 916,529 of CAVWJL010000006.1, forward strand.
CGACGAGGCGACCACCATCGCCGGCCTCGTGATCCACGAGGCGCGCTCGATCCCGGAGCCGGGCCAGAGCTTCACCTTCCACGGCTTCCGCTTCCACGTGCTGCGCCGCGAGCGCAACCGCATCACGGCGCTGCGCATCACGCCGCTGGCGCGCAAGCCGGCCGGCAAGGCGGCGTAGCGCCGCGTGTCAGGTGGCGTCGACGAGCGGGACTTGTTCGGTCCGCGCGGCTCGCATCAAAGCTTCATCTAATGTCGCCAGGGGCGCACCCATTCTCAGCGCCAACTCCAAATAGGTCGCGTCATAGAACGTCAGAAGATGCCGGCGCGCCAAGCCAAGGATCGACTGCTCGTCGGGTTCGACGTCGATGGTGATCGGCAATTTGGCGAGCTCTCGCAGGAAGGCCTCAGTGTCGGCCTGTGTCAGACGGCTCCGGCGTTCGTTGACGATGAGAATGTTGCCGAGTTCGAAGCGCCACAGCGTGGGGGCGGCGGCGTCATCTTGCATCAAGCGTGAAAATGCCGCCGCCGCGTTGGGATGGTCCTCGTCGTCGAAAGCCCAGGCCGCCGTGACCGGGGCATCCAGAACAAACGGCATCGCTACCGTCGTCCCTCGTCGCGCGCCGATAGAATCTCGGCGGCGGAGATCCGCCCGGTGCGCCGACCCAGGGCGCGGATAGCCGTCATGGCGCGCTCGATCTCATCCCGGCGCAGGGCCTGCTCCGGCACGATGCGGGCGATGCGCCGTCCGTGCCGGGTAATCACCACCGTTTCCCCGCGCTCGACCGCATCGAGCAATTTCGGCAGGTGCGTTTTCGCCTCGGAGGCCTGGAATTCGCGCATATTAGATCGGTCGATTTGACTGGTCGATATATAGTCAAACCAAAACAACCGTCAAGTCGCTGGGCCGCATGGCGGCGCGAACGGCCGGTGCTAATCTGGGACCGAAACGATCGGCCGATCCGGCACAAAGGACCGGGCGAGGGAGGATGCTTATGCCAACCGTCTGTACGAAAGCTCGATTTTGGCTGGTCGCCGCTGCCGGCATGTTGCTGCTGGGCGCGCCGGCCGCGCCGGCCCAGGACTACCCGGCCAAGCCGGTGCGGGTGATCGTGCCGTTCCCGCCCGGCGGGCCGACCGACGTGCTCGCCCGCGCGCTCGGCGAGAGCTTTCGCGAACGCACCGGGCAGCCGTTCGTGGTCGACAACAAGCCGGGCGGCGCGACCGCGATCGGCGCCACCGCCTGCAAGAACGCCGAGCCCGACGGCTACGCGTTCTGCCTGCTGACCGCGAGCACGATTTCGCTCAACCCGTTCCTCTACGCCAACCTGTCGTACGATCCGCGCAAGGATCTCGAGCCGCTCACCAACGTGGTCTTCACCCAGCAGGTGATGATCCTGCACAAGTCGATTCCGGCGGCGACCATCGGCGAGCTGATCGCCTATTCGAAGGCCAATCCGCAGAAGCTCAATTTCGGCTCGTTCGGCATCGGCGGCGATTCGCACCTCGTGTTCGAATGGCTCAAGGTGAAGACCGGCGCGCAGATGACGCACATCCCGTACGGCGGCGCGGCGCCCGCGCTGCTCGCCTTCGAGCGCGGCGACGCGCACCTGCTTTATCCGGTCGCCTCGCCGGCGGTGGTCGAGCGCATCAAGTCGGGGCTGGCCAAGCCGATCGCGGTGCCCGAGGGCCAGCAGGCGGCGAGCCTTCCCGGCGTGCCGTCGTTCAGCCAGTCCGGATTGCCGCCCTACAACGCCAAGACCTGGTTCGGCGCGTTCGCGCCCGCCGGCACGCCGAAGGCGCGGGTCGAGGAGCTCAGCCGGCATCTCGTCGCGGTGATCAGGTCGCAGACCTTCCACGACCGCTTCCTCAAGCTCGGCGGCTACGATCCGGCCGGCAACACGCCCGAGGAGTTCCGCAAATTCCTGGCCGAGGACCGCGTGCGTGGCGAAGAGCTGGTGAAACTGTCGGGCGTCAAGATCAATCCGTGACGGCGGCGCGCTGCCGCCGCACGATCTCGCCCGGACCGGGCAGCTTTTCCAGACATCAGGACGCAGACATGATCCGCCGCATCGGCCTTCGCATCCTTCCAGCCGCCATGCTTGCTGCCGTTCTCGGCACGCAGGCGTTGGCGCAAGCCTACCCCAGCAAGCCGATCCGCATGATAGCGCCGTTCCCGGCCGGCGGCCTGGTCGACGTGCTGGCGCGCGCGGTGGGCGAGGAAATCGCCAAGTCGCTCGGCCAGCCGGTGATCGTGGAGAACAAGCCCGGCGCCGGCGGCAATATCGGCGCCGACATCGTCGCCAAGGCCGAGCCCGACGGCTACACGCTGCTGATGACCTCGCCCGGCATCCAGAGCATCAATGAGTTTCTCTACAAGACGATGCCGTTCGACCCCGACAAGGCATTCACGCCGATCTCGCTGGTCGCCGACATGTCGATGCTGGTGGTGGTGCATCCCAAGATCGGCGTGAAGACGCTCAAGGACCTGATCGATTACGCGCGCGCCAATCCCCGCAAGCTCAATTTCGGCTCGGCCGGCATCGGCACCACCGGCCATCTCGGACAGGCGCTGCTCGTACATGCCGCCAAGATCGAAGTCACGCACGTCCCCTATCGGGGCGCGGCGCCGTCGGTGACCGACCTGATCGCCGGCCAGATCGACGGCGTCGTGGACAATCCGCCGACGGTGATCTCGCATATCCGGGCGGGCACCATCATTCCGCTGGCGGTGGCGGCGAAGGAGCGGCTCGCGCTGCTGCCCGATGTGCCGTCCGCGCCGGAGGCCGGTCTGCCCGGCTGGGAGGCGTCGTCCTGGTTCGGCGTCGTCGCGCCCGCGCAGCACGCCGGCGGCGATCGTGGAGCGGCTGCATGTGGAAATCGCCAAGGCGGTGCGGCTTGCCTCCATGCAGCGCTTCACCACCCAGTCCGGCGCCCGCATGGTCGGCAACAGCCCGCAGGAGTTCGCCCGCCTCATCGTGGCCGAGCGCAAGAAGTGGGGCGACATCATCAAGGCGGCGAACATTCCGGCGCAGTGAGTGTCCCCGGGAACGGATATTCATGGAGACGCCTGAGCAGTTGTGACGAGCCGCCAGGCCATGGCTGCGGGTAAAGAGTTGCGCTCGGCTGCGCTAACTCGTTCAGACCGGAGAGTGCCGCCCGTCCGGGCCGATGGGCACGGCGGATCGCCCATGTTATCTTGCCAGCCATGCCCCTCGCCGCAGCCCTGCGCCAGTTCTTCGGCAAAAAGCCCGCGCCCTCGCCGCGGAGCGTTTCGAAGGTTGAATTGCACGTCACCCACGCCTGCAATCTGACCTGCGAAAGCTGCTCGCATTATTCCAACCACAACCATCATGGGCATCTGGCGCTTGCGGATGCCGACCGGTGGATGGGTCTTTGGAGCCACCGGGTTGATATCGGTGAGTTCCATCTGCTCGGCGGCGAGCCGACCATTCACCCGCAGCTGACGAGTTTCGTTGGCCTCGTGCGCCGCCATTGGCCGAACACGTCGATCTACATCCGCACCAACGGCTTCTTCCTGCACCGGCACCCCGATCTTCCCGCCGTGCTTGCGGCCGATGGGCGCGCCAGTATCGGCCTCTCCGTCCATCACGACTCGGCCGAGTATCGCGAGCGCCTGCGTCCGGTGTTCGATCTGGTCGAGCGCTGGGAGCACGACTTCGGGATCAAGGTATCGGTCGGGGATTCGTTCGCGAACTGGACCCAGCGGTACCACGGGTTTGGTTCCGACATGGAGCCGTTCGAGGATGGCTCGCCGCGCGCAAGCTGGGAAATCTGCCCGGGACGCCGCTGCAAGCAGTTGTTTGAGGGCAAGATCTGGAAATGTGCGCCGCTGGCTTACCTTCCGATGCAGAAAGCCAAGTACCAACTTTCGTCCAAATGGGATTTCTAGCTCACATACGAACCGCTGGATCCGGCCTGCAGCGATCGCGAGCTCGAGCAATTCATCGCCAAAGAGGAAGAGCCGTTTTGCGGCATGTGTTCGGGGCAACGGCGTCCGCTGGCGCTTCCTCTGCCGACGCGGCAACGGCCGGATCGCCGGTCTGCTCGCGCATGAACGCTTGAAATCCGGCGACCGCCGTGCAGCGCAAGCCGCTGTCGGGACGATCTAGGCCCCGCTCTCGCCCGGTGCGCTGGCGTGGATCGCGAGCGCGTGGACGCCGGTCTTGAGCTCGCTCGCCAGCGTCTCGTTGACCATGCGGTGACGCGCGATCCTGCTCTTGCCGCGAAACGCCTCCGCCACGATATAAACGCGGTAATGGGTCTCCCCGCCCGGCCGGTGCCCGGCATGGCCCGCGTGGTGATGGGATTCGTCCACCACCTCGAGACGCTCCGGCGCGAAGGCTTGCGTCAACTTTTCCGTGATCAGATCGCGCGTCGCCATGGCGCCCGCTTAGCGGCAATGCGGCGGCGCGGTCAATGCCGGCCGGCCGAGTACGGCGGAAAAACGCGCAATCGATGTTGTCAAGACTTGAAGGTTGCTCGCGCGCGCCTGCATAATGATCGGTCATGTCCAGCGACTCGCCCCTGTTCGACAGCATAAGGGTCAAGCCCGACAAGGATCGGCGCCCGCGCCCGCACGCTCCGGCGTGCGACTGGCCGGGCTGCGCGTCGCCGGCGACGCACCGTGCGCCCAAGGGGCGCATGCGGGAGAAGGAATACTGGCGGTTCTGCCTGGATCACGTGCGCGAATACAACCATTCGTACAATTTCTTCGCCGGCATGAGCACCGAGGATATCGCCCGCTACCAGAAGGATGCCGTGACCGGGCACCGGCCGACCTGGAAGATGGGCATGACCGGGGGTCGCAAGGGCGGGCGGGCCGACCCCGGCGGTTTCTACGCCGACGATCCTTTGGGCCTGTTCGGCGAGGTTGGCGCCGGCCCCGACGGCGGGCGGCGCCGATCGGAGGCCCGCACGGTACGCAATGCCGAGCGCAAGGCGCTCGAAACGCTCGGGCTGGAGGCCGACGCCTCGGCCCAGGAAGTCAAGGTCCGCTTCAAGGTGCTGGTGAAGCGTCACCACCCGGATGCCAACGGCGGCGACCGCTCCTCGGAGGATCGGTTGCGCGAGATCATCCAGGCCTATAATTACCTGAAGACGGTCGGATTTCGCTGAGGCGCCGCATTGCCCGCATGTTGCGCAGGCATTGCTAGGTACCTATCTGATATCATAAGACTTTCACCAGACCCCGAGCCTGCTGGCAGCTCCCCCGGTGACTTCCGCAATGCCGGGGCTTTCTGCTAAGTTCCGGCTCGAATCCATCACCGCTTCATCGACCGACACGGGTCTCGGTCGTCGTCCCGGGACCACGGAGGATCAATGACTGCCGCAACGCAAGAGGTCGCCGGCCTGCCCGACATCAAGGTGTCGGTGCGTCAACTCTTCGGCATCGACAGCGACATGGAGGTCCCGGCCTATTCGGAGGCCGACGATCACGTGCCGGACCTCGACGAGGACTACCGCTTCGACAAGCCGACCACGCTCGCGATCCTCGCCGGTTTCGCGCACAACCGCCGCGTCATGATCTCGGGCTATCACGGCACCGGCAAGTCGACCCACGTCGAACAGGTGGCGTCGCGCCTCAACTGGCCGTGCGTGCGCGTCAACCTCGACAGCCATATCAGCCGTATCGATCTGATCGGCAAGGACGCGATCGTTATCCGCGATGGCATGCAGGTCACCGAGTTCCGCGAGGGCATCCTGCCCTGGGCGCTGCAGCACAACGTGGCGCTCTGCTTCGACGAGTACGACGCCGGCCGGCCGGACGTGATGTTCGTGATCCAGCGCGTGCTAGAGCAGTCGGGCAAGCTTACCCTGCTCGACCAGAGCACCGTGATCCGTCCGCATCCGTCGTTCCGCCTGTTCGCGACCGCCAACACGGTGGGGCTGGGCGACACGTCCGGCCTCTATCACGGCACCCAGCAGATCAACCAGGGCCAGATGGACCGCTGGTCGATCGTCACCACGCTCAATTACCTGCCGCACGACGCCGAGGTCGAGATCGTGCTCGCGAAGGCGAAGCACTACCGCACCGACGCCGGCCGCGACATCGTCAACAAGATGGTCCGCGTCGCCGACCTCACCCGCAACGCGTTCATGAACGGCGACATCTCGACCGTGATGAGTCCGCGCACCGTGATCATCTGGGCGGAGAACTCCGATATCTTCAAGGATGTCGGCTTTGCCTTCCGGCTCACCTTCGTCAACAAATGCGACGAGCTTGAGCGATCGATCGTGGCCGAGTTCTATCAGCGCTGCTTCGGCCAAGAGCTGCCGAAGTCGTCGGTCAACGTGGCGCTGAGCTAGTTCGGCTCGCGCCCCGCGTCGCCGGTGGCGCGGGTAACTCGCTCGGTGGTCCATGGCGCGCATCATTGCAACGCTGCTGTCGGGGCTGCTGGTTCTGCTGCCGGTGGCCATCACGATCGCGCTGATGGCGTGGCTCGGCAGCTTCATCTCCCAGTTCGTCGGGCCGGGCAGTGTTTTCGGCAGGCTCCTGATCGCCATCGGGCTCGGATTTTCGACCTCGCCGGCAGCAGCCTACGTGATCGGAATCGTGGTGCTGATTACGGCCATCTATTTCCTCGGCCTCCTGGTCGAGACCCGGATGGAGCGGCACTTGTCCGCACTGATCGACTGGGTGATGCGGCGCATTCCGGTGGTGAGCAATGTCTACGACCTGACCAAGCGGTTCGTCGCGTTGATGGACCGCAAGGAAGGCGACGGCCTCAAGAGCATGAGCCCGGTGTGGTGTTTTTTCGGTGGCGAAGGCGGCGCCGCCGTGCTGGCGCTGCTGCCGACGCCGGACGTGATCACCATCGGCGGCGAAAAGTATCATTCGATCCTCGTTCCGTCGGCGCCGGTACCGGTCGGTGGCGCATTGGTCTATGTTCCGGTGGGCTGGATCAAGCCAGCCGACATGGGGGTCGAGGAACTGATGACGATCTATGTGTCGATGGGCGTGTCGGCGCCGAAGAAACCGCCGGCGGCCATCGGAGCGCCCGGCCGTTAGCCATCCGAGGTGTTCCACTAAACGTTTTCTCGAATCAGCAACTGAACGGTCGATGACATCCAATCTCAAAGGCAAGGGCCTCGCCAAGGAAAGCCCGACCGAGCCGTTCAAGCGGGCGGTGACCGGCTGTCTGCGCGCTATTGCCAGGAAAGCCGACCTCGAGGTCTCCTTCGCGGCCGAGCGGCCCGGCATTGTCGGCGGCAAGGCGCGCCTGCCCGAGCCGCCGCGCAAGCTCTCCGCTCCCGATGCCGCGATCGTGCGCGGCCATGCGGACGCGATTGCGCTCAAGCTTGCCTGTCACGATCCTACCGTGCACCGCAAGCTCATCCCCGGCGGACAGCAGGCGCGCGCGGTGTTCGAGGCGGTCGAGCAGGCGCGCGTCGAGGCGATCGGTGCGCGCCGCATGGACGGGGTTGCGAGCAATCTCGCGGCCATGCTCGACGACCGCTACCATCGCGGCAAGTTCGACGAGGTCACGGACCGGGCCGACGCGCCGATCGAGGAAGCCATCGCCATGATGGTGCGCGAGCGGCTGACCGGCCGGCCGCCGCCGCCGGCGGCGAAAAAGCTCGTCGAGCTGTGGCGCCCGCTGATCGAGGACCGCGCCGGCCGCAGTCTCGACCGGCTGGAGCGGCTTATCGAGCAACAAGCGCGTTTCGGCGACGCCGTCCACGACCTGCTCGACTCGCTCGACATGGGCGAGGACCGCAGTTCGGAATCGGACGAGGAGCAGGAGGGCGAAGAGGGTAACAAGGATCGCCGCAAGGAAGAGAACGGCGAAGACGGGCAGGGCGCCGAATCGGACGACGTGCAGGCGCGCGTCGACCAGGCCGAGGTGTCGGGCGAGGACATGTCGGACGCCACCGCCGAGGCCGCCGAGGCGCTCTCCGCCGAGATGGCCGACGACGCCGAGATGGGCGATTCCGAAGCGCCCGCCGATCCGCGCCGCCAGCGCAAGCACGGGCAGAATGAGCCGCGCGGGCCCGACTACCGGCCGTTCGTCACCAAGCACGACGAGATGGTGTCGGCCGAAGAATTGTGCGAGCCGGAGGAGCTCGACCGGTTGCGCGGCTATCTCGACAAGCAGCTCTCCCACCTGCAGGGCGTGGTGGCGCGGCTCGCCAATCGGCTCCAGCGTCGCCTCATGGCGCAGCAGAACCGCGCCTGGGAGTTCGACCTGGAGGAGGGCCTGCTCGATCCGGCGCGGATTTCGCGCATCGTCGTCGATCCGCTGCATGCGCTCTCGTTTAAGCGGGAGAAGGACACTACCTTCCGCGACACGGTGGTGACGCTGCTGCTCGACAATTCCGGCTCCATGCGCGGGCGGCCGATCACCGTGGCGGCGACCTGCGCCGACATTCTCGCGCGTACGCTCGAGCGCTGCGGGGTCAAGGTCGAGATTCTGGGCTTCACCACGCGCGCCTGGAAGGGCGGGCAGTCGCGCGAGGCCTGGCTCGCCGCCGGCAAGCCCGCTAATCCCGGCCGGCTCAACGATCTGCGCCACATCGTCTACAAGTCGGCCGATGCGCCTTGGCGGCGCGCGCGCAAGAATCTCGGATTGATGATGCGCGAGGGCCTGCTCAAGGAGAACATCGACGGCGAGGCGCTCGACTGGGCGCACAAGCGCCTGCTCGCCCGTACCGAGCAGCGCAAGATCCTGATGATGATCTCCGACGGCGCGCCGGTCGACGATTCCACGCTGTCGGTCAACCCCGGCAACTATCTGGAACGGCATCTGCGCTGGGTGATCGAGGAGATCGAGCTGCGTTCACCGGTCGAGCTGATCGCCATCGGCATCGGCCACGACGTCACGCGCTACTACCGCCGGGCCGTCACCATCGTGGACGCCGAAGAGCTCGGCGGCGCGATGACCGACAAGCTCGCGGAGCTGTTCGACGAGCAGGCCGAGGACGAGCCGCGACGCGTACCGCGCCGAAGGCTCAACGCGTGACCGCGCCCGGCCAGTCCGGGCGACGCATCGCATGGCCTGGCCGGCCGATCGCACTTGCCTTGCTTGCCGGCGCGCTGGCGTTCGCCGTCATCCCGAGCAGCACCGGCCGGCAGCCGCCGGTCGATCCGCCGGTCGCGATCGAGGTTCAGTCCCGGACGATCGACGCCTTCGAAATTCGCGACGCCACGCGCCGGCAGTTCGGCCTGCTGGAATTCCGCGGCGGTCTGGTGCTGCGCTCGTCGCACAAGAATTTTGGCGGCATCTCGGCCATCCGAGTCGAGGCCGATGGTGCGCACTTCATCGCGCTCAGCGACAAGGGCTGGTGGCTGCGCGGCCGCATCGTCTATGCGGGTACGCGGCCGGTCGCCATTGCGGATGCCGAGATGGCGCCGATCCTCGGACCCGGCGGCCAGCCGCTGGCGGCGCGCGGCTGGTACGACACCGAATCCATGGCGGTTGACGGCGGCACGCTGTACGTGGGCATCGAGCGCGTCCACCAGATCGTGCGCTTCAACTACGGCAAGGACGGCCTGCTGGCCCACGGCCAGCCCATCGCGGTGCCGGCGCAGATGCGCACGCTGCCCGCCAACCGCGGGATTGAAGCGCTGGTGTTCGTGCCCAAGGCGCTGCCGCTCGGCGGCACGCTGATCGCAATGTCCGAGCGCGGCCTCGACCAGGCCGGCAATATTCTCGCCTTCCTGATCGGGGGACCGCGCCCCGGCGGCTTCACGATCAAACGCATCGGCGAATTCGACATCAGCGACGCCGCCCTGTTGCCGGGCGGCGACCTGCTGCTGCTGGAACGGCAGTTCGGCTGGAACGTTGGTCTCGCGATACGCATCCGGCGCATCCCGCTGGCGGACATCAGACCCGGCGCGCTGGTCGACGGGGCGGTCCTGATCGAGGCCGACCTCGGCTACGAGATCGACAACCTGGAAGGAATGAGCGTGCACCGCAGCGCCAACGGGGAAACCGTGCTCACGCTCATATCCGACGACAATTTTTCGGTGATCCAGCGCACTCTGCTGTTGCAGTTCACGCTGGCGGAGCCGTGAGCGGCGGGCGGCCGCGGATGCGCGCAATAAAAATCGCATAAACGCGACTGACGGGACATGGCCCGGTACGCAGCGCAACGCCCCGCGGCACATTGCTGGCAGTTCGGGATTGTCCTAGAGTACATGCGCTGATTGTCGCCAATGCAAATACATTTCAAGCGAGGATGCTAATGTACAAGTCGAGCCTTGGTGTCCTGGGACTGGCAGCGGTTGCGTTCGCGCTGACGATGCTCACCGCCAGTGTGTCCAACCTGTCTGCGGAAAGCGCTCCGAAGGCGCCCACGCCACCGGCGTGCAAGACGCTCAAAGACGAGACGGCGTGCAAGGCGCGCGAGGACTGCTCCTGGGTCAAGGCCTCGGTCGATGCCAAGACCGGCAAGGAGAAGCGCCGGGCCTATTGCCGCAAGAAGCCGACGCCGAAGAAGAAGTAGCTCTCCCCGGTTCCCGGCAGCGGATACGCGCGGACGTTTCGGCGCTCGCGCGGGCGGCTCCCGTTCAACGCGGGGACGGACCGAGTGCCGGGGCCGACTACGGAATGCGCTTAACAGAATGCGCTTAGGGCGGTGTCATGCGCCGCCCGGCGGCGTGGTCACGCCGCGGCGCGCTTCTTCTTGATCTGACGCTTGAGTTCGAGCGCGCGCTCGGACAGTTCGTCGTCCTTCGCCTTCATCAAGAAGGCGTCGAGGCCGCCGCGGTGATCGACCGTCCGGAACGCATTGGCCGACACCCGCATGCGGACCGAGCGGCCGAGCGCCTCCGACATCAGGGTGACGTTGATCAGGTTGGGCAGAAACCGCCGCTTGGTCTTGATGTTGGAATGGCTTACCCGGTGCCCGATCTGGCGGGTCTTGCCGGTCAATTCGCACCGCCGTGACATTGTGAAACCTCGGAACTTTGTCGTGCAGAATTTTTGCGGAATGCCGCCGGTTTGTCGCCCGCGCATGCAAAACGCGGGGATGCTCCGCGACTTAACCCGTGACGGGCGGAGCTATAGTCAGCGCATCGGAAGGCGTCAAGGACGACCCATGGCCGTGGCGGCCGCGCGTCTTCTGGTTTGGGCGCGCCACGGTGCCCGAATTTCCGCCGGAATGCCTTGATCGGGCCAAGATGCCCCTGCAAAGGGGCTCTTCGGGTCGATCCGGGCGGGGGGCGGGCGCATGGCGCCATCATCTGGCGGCAGAACGCAGCGCAGTCGCCCTCGTTGCCCGCCGTGGCGCGCGGGAGCCACCGGTTTCGTGAATTCATGCCGGCATGTGCCGGTCGTTGCGATGGCGGCCCTCGCCATGATCGCGGCCGACGGTCGCAGCGCGCAGGCTCAGGGCAAGCTCGATGCCCGCTACGCCGTCAATCTCGGCGGAATTCCGGTTGGCACCGGGGCATGGACGATCGACCTGCGCGATGATCACTTTACCGCGGCAGCGAGCGGCGCGACCGCCGGACTGCTCAGCGTCTTCACCAGCGGACAAGGCACGAGCGCCGCGCGCGGAAGTGTCACCGGCGGCCAGCCGATACCGTCAACCTATGCCTCGAGCATCGTCACCGGCAACAAGTCGGACGAAGTGCGCATGGTGATCAGCGCCGGCCGGGTGAAGGAGTACGTGGCCGATCCGCCGGTGGTGCCGAGCCCCGACCGCGTGCCGGTCACGGATGCCCACCGCCGCGGCGTGTACGATCCGATGACGGCATCGATGATGCGGGTGCCGGGTAGCGGCGACACGTTCGTGCCGCAGGCCTGCGAGAAGCATCTGGCCATCTTCGACGGCCGCATGCGCTACGACCTGCATTTCGCTTTCAAGCGCCTGGACCGGGTCAAGTCCGAAAGGGGCTATCAGGGCACGGTGGTGGTCTGCACGGTGCGGTTTTCGCCGATCGCGGGCCACGTGCCGGATCGGGCCGCGATCAGGTATCTGGCCGATTTGCGCGACATCGAGGCCTGGCTCGCGCCGATTGCGGGCACCCGGGTGCTGGTCCCCTATCGGGTGGCGATTCCGACCCCGATCGGGGTCGGCGTGATGCAGGCGACCCAGTTCATCTCGGTGCCGCAGCCCTCGAAGGCCGCCGCCAAGTCGCAGTGAGGCTGTCTTCCGGTGACCAATATCAACGGCTCGTGCGATGCCGGCCGTTGCGTCGGCGCGTTAATCATTTGGGCGTTGGTTGCAGACGCGGAGAAACCGCTCGCTACCCGATATGGGGGGCCAAAACGGCGATGCCGCCAGATGTGGCCGTGAACGAATCCATACAGCCGGCGAGTCAGTGATTCGGCCGCGATTTGTTCCAGACTCGTTCCACAGCTTAAGCACAGGGCTGTCCACGGCCGGCGAAAGGCCCGCAGGCGTTGCATTGTGGTACAAGGGGCCCCGGGCGAAGCCCGCGCGGATTGGTGGCGACCGTAGATGCCAACGCGACACGCCTCGAACGCCCCCGGCGACTGGTACGTCGACACGCACTGCGTGGATTGCGGCGCGGCGCGCACGGTGGCGCCCGGCCTGATCGTCGAGCGCGGGGGCCAATCGGTGTTCGCCCGCCAGCCCGCGAGCGCCGACGAGGTGACCATGGCTTGGCGCGCACGGCTGCTCTGTCCCACCGCCTCGGTCCGCACGCAGCGTCACGCCGAGGTGCCGCCGGGCGTCTTTCCGGAGCCGATGACGGATGGCGTCTATCGTCTGGGCTACAACGCCAAGTCCACCTATGGCGCGCATTCGTTTGCGATCAGGCGGGATGCCAGTAACGCGATGGTCGACGCGCCGCGCTTCACCGGCGCGGTGGTCAAGCAGTTCGAACAGTGGGGCGGCCTTGCCGACATTCTGCTCACCCATCGCGACGACGTCGGCGATGCGCAGCGCTATGCCGCGCATTTCGGCGCCCGGGTCTGGATTCATGCCGCGGATCATGACGCCGCGCGTTTCGCGGACCAGATTCTGCGCGGAAACGAGCCGGTCGCGATCGACGCCGATATCGTGGCAATTCCGGTACCCGGCCATACCGAAGGCAGCGTGGTCTACCTTTACGACCGGCGTTGTCTGTTTACCGGCGACTCGCTCGCCTGGAGTTTCGAGTCGGACGATCTCGAAGCCTACCGGGACTATTGCTGGTACTCCTGGTCGGAACAGGTCAGGTCGCTGCGGCGGCTGCTCGACTATCGGTTCGAATGGGTGTTTGCGGGACACAGCGGAAGCCACTATGTTCCGGCAGACGAGATGCGGGCGCGGCTCGAGGCTCTTCTGAAACGGATGGCAAAGACCTGAACGTTCGCTCCGTCGCGCTTGCACCTTACAGGGTGAAGGCGCGCGACAACGCCTGCGCCAGTGCACCGGTCACCACTTTCAAATCATAGATGCCCATCTCCTTCTCCTCCCCGTCAAATCGCGACACCGGCGCGCGCGGAGCCGGCGTCACCGCCGTGCTTGGCCCGACCAACACCGGCAAGACCCATCTGGCGATCGAGCGCATGCTCTCGCACTCGTCCGGCATCATCGGACTGCCGCTGCGGCTTCTGGCGCGCGAGGTCTATAATCGCTGCATCGAGCGGGTGGGAGCCGACGCGGTCGCGCTTGTGACCGGCGAAGAGAAGATCAAGCCACCCAATCCGCGCTTCTGGGTATCCACCGTCGAGGCGATGCCGCGCGATCTCGACGTGGCCTTCGTCGCCATCGACGAGGTGCAGCTCGGCGCCGATCTCGAACGCGGCCACGTCTTTACCGACCGCATGCTCAACCGCCGCGGGCGCGAAGAAACGCTGGTGCTCGGTGCGGCGACCGTGCGCGGGATGGTCGAGCGGCTGCTGCCCGGCGCGCATGTACTGACCCGGCCGCGACTCTCGCAGCTCACCTTCGCGGGCGAGAAGAAGCTCACGCGCCTGCCGCGCCGCTCCGCCATCGTCGCGTTCTCCGCCGAGGAGGTCTATGCCATCGCCGAGCTGATCCGCCGCCAGCGCGGCGGCGCGGCTGTGGTGATGGGCTCGCTGTCGCCACGCACCAGGAACGCGCAGGTCGCGCTCTACCAGTCGGGCGACGTCGATTACCTCGTCGCCACCGACGCCATCGGGATGGGTCTCAACCTCGACGTCGATCACGTCGCGTTCGCTTCCGATCGCAAGTTCGACGGTTATCAGTTTCGCAAGCTCAATCCCGCCGAGCTTGCGCAGATCGCCGGCCGCGCCGGCCGCGCGACCCGCGACGGCACTTTCGGCACCACCGGGCGCTGTCCGCCGTTCGAGACCGAGCTCGTGCAGGCGCTCGAAAGCCACTCCTTCGAGCCCGTCAAGATGCTGCAGTGGCGCAATACCGCGCTCGACTTTTCCTCGCTCGGCGCGTTGCAGGCATCGCTCGCCGAAACCCCGAAGGAGGGCGGGCTCACACGCGCGCCAATCGCCGAGGATATCCTGGTGCTCGAGCATGCATCGCGCGACGACGATATTCGTGCGCTAGCGACCACCCGCGCGGCGGTCGAGCGGCTGTGGGACGTCTGTCAGGTGCCGGATTACCGGAAAATCTCTCCCGCCACCCATGCGGAGCTCGCGACCACGCTCTACGGCTTCCTGATGCGCGACGGCGCGATCCCGACCGACTGGTTCGCCCTCCAGGTCGAGCAGGCCGACAAGACCGACGGCGACATCGACACGCTGTCGAACCGCATTGCTCACATCAGGACCTGGACCTTCGCCGCCAACCGCCCGGATTGGCTGGCCGACCCCGAGCATTGGCAGGACATCACGCGTGCGGTCGAGGACAAGCTGTCGGACGCGCTGCATGAGCGCCTCATCGAGCGCTTCGTCGACCGCCGCACCAGCGTGCTGCAGCGGCGGCTGCGCGAGAACACCACGCTCGAAACCGACATCAGCAAGACCGGCGAAGTCGTGGTCGAGGGCCACGCCATCGGGCGGCTCGACGGTTTCATGTTCACGCCCGATGCCTCGTCCGCCGGCTCGGAGGCAAAGGCGCTCGCGGGCGCCGCCCAGAAAGCGCTCGCCGGCGAGATCAACGCGCGCGCGACGCGGCTGTCGCAGGCCGCGGCCGCGCAGTTCGTGCTGGCGGCCGACGGCACCATCCGCTGGGTCGGCCAGCCCGTCGCCAGACTGGTCGCCGGCGAGGACGTGCTCAAGCCGCGCGTGCGGATCGTCGCCGACGAGCACCTGACCGGCGCGCCGCGCGACGCCGTGCAGGGCCGGCTCGATCTCTGGCTCAAGACCCACATCGAAAGGCTGCTGGGGCCGCTGTTCCAGCTCCTGGCCGGCGAGGACGTGACCGGCATCGCGCGCGGCGTCGCGTTCCAGCTGGTCGAGGAACTGGGCGTGCTCGATCGCCAGAAGGTCGCCGACGACGTCAAGGGCCTCGACCAGCCCACGCGGGCGACGCTGCGCAAATACGGTGTGCGCTTTGGCGCCTATCACATCTATCTGCCGGCGCTGATCAAGCCGGCACCGCGCGCGCTCGCGACCCAGCTCTGGGCGCTCAAGCACGGCGGCTCGGAAGCCAAGGGGCTCGAGGCGATCGAGCAGCTTGCCGGCAGCGGGCGGACTTCGATCGCCGCCGACAAGGACGTCTCACGCTCGCTCTATCGCATCGCCGGCTACCGCGTCTGCGGCGAGCGGGCGGTGCGCGTCGATATTCTGGAGCGGCTTGCCGACCTCATCCGGCCGGCGCTGGGTTGGCGCGCGGGCGCGCCGGGAACAAAGCCTGCGGGCGCGTTCGACGGGTCGGGATTCGTTGTCGCGGTGCCAATGACGTCGCTCGTCGGCTGCGCGGGCGAGGATTTCGCCTCCATCCTGCGGTCGCTCGGCTACCGAATGGAGAAGCGGTCCAAGCCCGCCGAGGCGCCGCCGCTGGCCACCGACGCGGCCGGTGCCAGCATCGCGGCAGATGCCGAAGTCAGTGCCGCCGAAGTCGTAGCGGCGCAAGGTGCCACGACCGAGCCGCCGATCGCCGAGGCTCTGGTCGATCAGGGTGCCGGCGTAGAGCCCGAGCCGGAAGCGCCTGTCGTTCCCGCCGAGGCCGCGCTCAAACTGATGCCGTCCGAGCCGGTCTCGCAGACGACGGCCGAGGCGGCGCCAGAAGTCGAACGAGAACCGCCTATGGAAGCCGCCGGTCAGGCCGAGGAAGCGCCGGCCGTGACGCCGCCGATCGTCGCGGGGCCGCCGCTTGCTGATGGCGGGCGTTCGGAGGAGCAATCGGACGGAATCGAGGTGTCTTCCGCGTCTGTCGTGACATCGGTCGAGGCCGCCGTGGTGTCCGCAGAGGTTGCGGCGGCACCCGCGGATGGGGCGCTAGCGCCCGCGATTGGGGAGACGGCGCCGCAGGAATTCATCGAGGTCTGGCGGCCCGGCCGCCCCGAGGGCCAGCGCCGCCCGCGCCGGCCGCAACGCGAGACCGCGCGCCGCCGCGACCGCCCCGGCGCACAAGCACCAGCCGCGGGCGGGGGCGCACCTGCCGCCGCAGCTTCAGCCGAGTCAGATGTTCATGTCGCCGCAGCCGAGCCGGGCACCGCCACCACGCCTCCGGCTTCGGACGAGCGCCGGCATCACCGCCGCCGCCAGCGCGGCCCTCGCGAGGGCGCCGCTGCCTCCGGCGAGCCCAACCGTGGCGAGGCAAACCTCGCCGATCGTCCGCGGCGCGAAGGCCGCCCGGCAACGCCGGACGGGTCCCCGAGACCCGACCGCTTTGCGCGCTCCGATCGCACCGACCGTCCGCCGCGCGGCCCCCGCAGCGAACGCGGCAATAGGCCTGATCGCGGCGATCGTCCCGACCGAGATCCCGAATTGCGGGCGAAATACATCAAGGGGCGCAGCGAGGGCAGGGACCGCCGCGATCAGGGGCCCGATCCGAACTCGCCTTTCGCCAAGCTGGCCGCGCTCAAGGAACAACTCGAGGGCAACAAGGAGCCGCGTTGACGCCGCCCGACCGTGAGCGCCAGCGGATCGACAAGTGGCTGTGGCATGCCAGGGTGGTGCGCACGCGGGCGGCGGCGGCTGAACTTGCGACCTCCGGTCATGTCCGGGTCAACGGCGCGCGCATCGATGCGGCTAGCCGCGCCGTCAAGCCGGGCGACGTCGTCATGGTGGCGCTCGACCGCGCCGTGCGGGTGCTGCGCGTGCTGGGCTTTGCCGAGCGGCGGGGCTCGGCGGAGGCGGCGCGGGCGCTGTGCGCTGACCTCGAACCGGCCCTCGACCGGGCCACCGAGGCGCCACCACCGCCCGATCCCGCCCCGCGTCTGCAGGGCACCGGCCGGCCGACCAAGCGCGAGCGGCGGGCGCTCGAACGCTTCACCGGCGAGGAGGAGCTTTGAGCCCAGAAGCGGCGAGCCGCCGGCCCGCGCTGGGCGCGCTTGCTCGGTTCTCTTGCCCCACCCGCCCCCTTACGTTACTGGACCGCAAGCTGGAGTCCGCAATGACGTACATCGTCAACGATAAGTGCATTAAGTGCAAATACATGGATTGCGTGGAGGTCTGCCCCGTGGACTGTTTCTACGAGGGCGAGAACATGTTGGTCATCCACCCGGACGAATGCATCGACTGCGGGGTCTGCGAACCGGAATGCCCGATCGAGGCGATCAAGCCCGACACCGAGCCGGGCCTGGAAAAGTTCCTCAGCCTCAACGCCGAGTACGCGAAGATCTGGCCCAATATCACGCAAAAGAAGCCGCCCCCGGTCGACTCCAAGGACTGGGAGGACGTGCCGGACAAGCTCGAGAAGCACTTTTCCCCCAAGGGGGGAACCGGCGACTAGGGCGCTTACTTGTCTCCCCAGGACCTCGGTTTGCGTGCGGCGGACCGGCATGGAATGCGACCGAACGGCCGGCGTCTGCCTGAAGCGCTGGCGTCGAGTTCGGATGTTGACCGGTATTTCGTCACCTGGGGAGGCCCGCGCGGGCCGCAATTAACCAGGGATGACGAAAATGTAACGGCACCACATCCGAAATACCGCTTTTACATCGCTGTAAGGCTTTGATTTTGGCGAAAAATGTGCTATACATCTTCAAAATGAGCAAAACCACCGCACCCGCACCGCTCCCCGCTTGGGAGCTAATTTTTTCGGGTGTTCCCGAGGAACCGTCAGCTAGGGACGTGTGAACCACGTAATGTCCGTGGCAGGAAAAACGCGCCATAAGTCCAAGAAGACTTCCGCCTCCACCCGGCGGACCAAGAAAATCGCCTCCGGCGCTCGCCGGCGGGCACCCCATGCTTCGCGCGCCAGCTCGCGCCGCGCGGCACCCGTGGCCAAGCCACCAATCCGGCCCGCCCGGCCGGACGAAGGAGCAACTCCCGGCATGACCGTCAAGAAGACGACCCAACGTCAAGGCTTCAAGACCAACGAGTTCATCGTGTACCCCGCCCACGGCGTGGGTCAGATCGTGTCGATCGAGGAGCAGGAAATCGCGGGTGCCAAGCTCGAGCTGTTCGTCATCACCTTCATCAAGGACAAGATGACGTTGCGGGTCCCGACCGCCAAGATCGCCTCTGTCGGCATGCGCAAGCTCGCCGAGGGCGCCTTGGTCAAGCGTGCGCTCGAGACCCTCAAGGGCCGCGCCCGCATCAAGCGCACGATGTGGTCGCGCCGCGCCCAGGAATACGAGGCCAAGATCAACTCCGGCGATATCGTCGCGATCGCCGAGGTGGTGCGCGACCTGTTCCGTTCGGACACCCAGCCCGAGCAATCCTATTCGGAGCGCCAGCTTTACGAAGCCGCGCTCGACCGGCTCTCGCGCGAGATCTCGGCGGTGCACCGCGTCACCGAGACCGAGGCGGTGAAGGAGATCGAAGGCGCGCTGGCCAAGGGCCCGCGTCGGGGCCCTAAGCCGGCCGACGAGGAGGAAGCCGTCGTGGAGGAAGAGGCGGCCTGAGCCGTCGTCTTTCCCCGCAAGAAATCCAAGGCCCGGCCGCTTCGGCCGGGCCTTTTGCTTTTGACCGCGCCGGGCGCGTTCCTTGCCGTCGACGGGCCCGATCAAGCCTTTGAACTGACTGTCAATTCTCCAGAGTTCCATATGTGGTTCCAAAGCCACAGAATCGGTTAACTGAACCGCCAAACTGCCTTCGCTGAGCCATAATTACGCTCGGATTTCGGGGAGGATACGCTGCAGTTGATCGGGTTCGGGGGAATCATGAGAATTGCGAATGGGGCGGGCAAGCGCGCGTCTGCGTGGCTGTTCGTAGTCGGGGCGGGCGCGGCAAGTCTGGCGGCGGGCTGGTGCGTGGGGACGTTCCTTCTGCCGACAGCGTCCGCGGCATCGCCGGCCAGGACCGTGGCCATGCGTTTCCCCGCTCAATGGACCGACATACCGTATTCGCCGCCGCCGGCCGAACTAGCCGAGGCCGAGAGCCAAGAGGCACAGCCGCAATGGCTCGCCCTGGTCGGGCCCCAGCCGGCCTACCCGATCACTCCGGTGGCCTATTTCGCCGACAGTCCGTCGAGCCGGCCGATCGAAGTCTCGCCCGCCGATGCCGCCGAGCCCGTCGTGGCGTCGAGCGAAACCGGGCCGGTGCGCCTTGCTTCGGCCGAGCCGCAGGCGCGCGTGCGCGTGGCTTCAGCCGGACCGGTACCGCTGCCGCATGCCAAGCCGGCGGTCGCCAAGGTCGACCCGCGCCGCGGCCACGTGTTCAACGACAAGCAGATCGCCAGCATCAAGCACCGTCTCGCGCTCACGGCGGACCAGGAGCAGTACTGGCCGACGATCGAGGGCGCGCTGCGCGAGGTGAAGTGGAAGAAGGGCGAGAAGCGCGGCACCCAGAGCGGCCACCAGATGGCGCAGGTCGACACCAGCCGCGTCGACATGGAGCGGCTCAAGTCGATCGCGGTACCGCTGGTCATGAGCTTCCGCGAGGACCAGAAGCGCGAGCTGCGTTCGCTCGCCCATCTCATGGGCCTCAACGACGTGGCGTCGTCGTTCTGAGCGGCGGCGCAATAGCGTAGCCCGCAAACGCGATGCCGCAGCCCGCATGAAGCGAAGCGGAATGCGGGTTCTGCCTCACCACGCACACCGATGCCACGGATTCCGCCGTAGCAAGTCTGCGACGCGCGACGGCTCATCCGGGCTACCTGCTGAATAACAATCCTAAACTTTCGGGGCGGCGCATGCCCCAGAGCACCGCTGTAGGGTGGGCAAAGGCGCGCGCACGCAGTGCGCGCGCCGTGCCCACGCTGACACGGCGATGTGTGTTGCTGGCTGTAAATCTCCATCCGCAACGAAGCTCAGCGTGGGCACGGCGCCTTTGCCCACCCTACAAAGTCTCGTCTACACTCGGCGCCTGAAAGAAGAAGACAACGGGAGGCGGCCATGGACATGAGCGTCACGATCAAGCCGGCAGAGCGGCGATGGTCAGCGCCAGCAAGCGCCGACGACAAACGCGCGCGCGCGGCGCCAATGCCAGCGATCTCGATACCTGGCTGGAGAAGGTCGAGGCGCTGGGCGAGCTCAAGCGCATCACCGCGGAGGTCGATTGCGATCTCGAGGCCGCGACCATCACGTATCTCGTCGGCCGCGAGAAATCGCCCGCGCTGCTGTTCGAGAACATCAAGGGCCATCCCGGCCACAAGGCGCTCTACAACATGGTCGGCTGCAACCTCTCGCGCTTCTGCCTGATGATCGGCGAGGCGCCGGTCGATCATCCGCTCAAGGCGGTGCAGATCCTGCAGCAGAAGCTCGGGCGCAAGATGCCGCCGAAGGAGGTGCCGGCCGCGCAGGCGATCTGCAACCAGAACATCGTCGAGGGCGACGCCATCGACATCCGCATGTTCCCGGCGCAGCGCATGTGGCCGCTCGACGGCGGCATGTATCTCGGCACCGGCGACGCGGTGGTGACCAAGTGCCCGGAGACCGGCCGCATCAACGTCGGCACCTACCGCATGATGATCAAAGGCCCGCGCGAGGTCGGCGTCTATACCTCGCCCGGCAAGGACGCCACGATCGACCGCGAGAAGTGGTGGAAGCTGCGGCAAGCCGATGCCGATCGCCGCCGCTACGGCATCGATCCGCTGCTGTTCCTGGTGGCGGCGACCAGCCTGCCGAAGACCGAGAGCGAGTACGAATATTATTCCGGCATCAACGGCGCGCCGATCGAGCTGTTCACCTCCGATCTCACCGGGCTGCCGTTGCCGGCGCGCGCCGAGATCATCCTGGAAGGCTTTCTCTATCCGGACGAGACCTTCGCCGAAGGACCGTTCGGCGAGTTCACCGGCTATTACGGGCGGCCCTCGGGCGCCACGCCCTACATGCGGGTCGAGCGCGTGCGCTATCGCGACAATCCGACGCTCACCTGCGCGCTGATGGCGGACGGCGCCGCCAACGAGGCCGGGCTGTTCTGGGCGGCGCTGCGCTCGGCCGGCATCTGGGCCGACCTGCAGAAGCTCGGCGTGCCGGGCATCCAGGGCGTGTGGTCGATCCCGGAAGCGGCCGGCTGGGGCATCACGGTGGTCTCGATCAAGCAGATGTATGCCGGCCACGCGCCGCAGGTGATGGCGCTCGCCGCGCAATGCACCGCCGGCGCCTATTTCGGCAAATACGTGATCGTGGTCGACGACGACATCGATCCGACCAACGTGCACCAGGTGCTGTGGGCGATGGCGACGCGCTCGCGCCCGGCGCAGTCGATCGACATCCTGCGCGAGACCTGGAGCACCTATCTCGACCCGAGCCTCAACCCGCCGGAGATCAGGCCGTGGGGTTCGAAGGCGCTGATCAACGCCTGCATGGACTATCGCTACTACAAGAGCTTCTCCAAGCGCACCAAGCTGTCGAAGGAGGCCTACGAGCGGGTGGTGGGGCGCTGGCAGGAGCTGGGACTTGAGCGGCACGCCGCCGGTGATCACGGTCTTCGAGGACGACAAGTTCCCGGACAAGATCACGGGGTGAATGCGCGCGGGCTGCGTTGCCGCGGGAGCAAGCAGGCCCAGCGGCGTTTCGCCGTAAGGTTACCGGCAAGACAAAGCTGGCGCGCCGGGGCGCCCTCGCGCTAGCATCGTGGCGGTGCGGCAGCGTCAGTAGAGTAGTGAGTGCGTACGATGACCAATCGGACGATTGCCGCCGCATATCTCGCCCTTTGCTGTGTCGGGCTTGCGCTCGCGCCGATCGAAGCGGCGGCCGGGCCCGGCGGTGTGGGCGGCCGCGGGGGGGCGATAGGCGCTCCGCGTGCCGGAGCGCTGCCGCTGGTGCGGCCCGGGCAGGTGCCGCTGCTGAAGCCGCAGGGGCCTGCGGTCAATTCGGCGCTCCCGGGCGGCTTGCGCCGCTTCCATCGCGGGTTTGCGCGCGGACATGGCAAGTTCTTCCGGCGCGGCGTGCCGGCGATCGCCGGCATCTATGCGCCCGACGGCATCTATCCTTACGGCGTACCGGACGGCGGCACCGCGTTGTTGCCGGATCGGCAGATGGCGGTCCGTCCCACCCCGCCGGGCGATCCGGTCGTGGTCAACGGCCGCATCTGCTTCGCGCAGGCCTATCTCGTGCCGTCGGAAGCGGGCGGCACGCGCTCGGTCAAGGTCACGCGCTGTTAACGCAACCGGAAACGCAGCGTCACCGCGTCGGCTTGAGATCGAGCGCCTTGGCGATGGTGGCGATCAGCGCGCGCTGCTGCGCGATCGAGGCGGCGAATTCCTTTGCTCCGCCGCGCGCGGGTGTTTGTCCGGTGGCGTTGAGTCTGGCCTCGATCTCCTTGTCGTTGGCGACGGCGACGACGTCGGCGCCGAGCTTTTCGCGTAACTCGGCCGACACGGCCTTGCTCCCGAACAGGCCGAGCAGGCCTTCCATGTCGAGCGCAGGGTAGCCCTGTTCGGCGCCGGTCGGAATGTCGGGCACGCTCGGCGCGCGCTCGCGCCCCATCACCGCCACGACCGTGACCCGGCCTGCCTGCCGCTGCGGCCGCAGGATCGCATAGGCCGACGAATAGACCTGGATGCGGTCCTCGCTGAGGTCGTTCGCGGCCTGCACGATGTCCTTGTAGGGCACCTTCGTCGTCGTGATGCCGGCGGTTTTGGAGAAATAGTCGAATGCAAGTTCGGTGATGCCGGGAACGGCGGCCGAATTGAACTTGCCCGGTTCCTTGCGCGCGGCCGCCACGAAGTCCGCGAGGCCCTTGAAATTCATCGACGCCGGCACGCCGACCGCAAGGATCGTCGTGGAGAAGCGGGCGATCGGCACGATGTCGTCCTGGCTATAGGGCAGCTTCTGGTAGATGTACGGGTGCACGGTGAAATTGCCGCTCGGCCCCCACAGGAAGGTGTGATCGTCGTTGGCCGAGAGCACGGCCTGGATCGCGATGATGCTGTCGCCGCCGGGACGGTTCTCGATCACCACCGGCTTGCCCCAGCGCTGCGACAGTTTTTCCTGGATCAGGCGCGCGCCGATGTCGGCGCCGGCACCGGGGCCGAACGGAATGATGAAGCGGACCGGCCGCGTCGGCCAGGCCTGCGCCTCAGCCGGCGACGATGGGGCAGACAGAACCGCGCATGCCAGAAGCCCGGCGGCCGCGATGGTCCATCTGCAATTCAACGGTTGCATGGCGTTTCCTTTCGCTTGTTCGGAGGAAGGCTAGCACGCGGCGGCCGAAACGCAATCTCACGGCTTCGGCTTGGCGGTCGCCTGATGGATCGCCGCGATCTTGGCGCGCTGCTCTTCGATCGCCGCCGCGAATTCTTCCGGCGTGCCCTCGCGCGGCGCGGTGCCGACGCTCGTCACGCGCGCGCGAAACGCCGGATCGGCGACGATGGCGCGTATGTCGGCGACGACGCGGTTCTTGATCTGCGCCGGCATGTCGCGCCAGCCGTAGATGCCGGACGTGCCCTCGAAGGTGAGCGCGGGATAACCCGCCTCGCTCGCGGTCGGCACGTCGGGCGCCTGGGGCGAGCGTTCGCGGTTGGTCACGAACATGAGCTTGGCGGTGCCCGCGCGGTGATGCGGGCACCAGCGTCGGCACGCCGGTCCCGGCGACGTGCAGCCGGCCCTGGTTGAGGTCCTGGTAGGCGGGCGCGAAGTCGCGGTAGGCGACCTGCACCATCTCGATACCGGCGGATTTCTGCAAGGCGAGCAGGACGTAGTAGGGCAGGCCCGGCGTCGCGGCCCAGTTGAGCTTGCCCGGCTGCGCCTTTGCGGCCGCGACCAGCTCGGCGAGCGTGTTGACCTGCAGCTTGGCGCTGGCGGAAACGCCGAGGAAATTGTCGATCACCGGCACGATCGGCACCAGGTCCTTGGGATCGTAGGGCAGGCGCTCGTGCAGCAGGTGGTTGAACGTGACGATGCCGGCGAACGAGAACAGGAAGGTGTGATTGTCGCGCGCCGACAGGAAGGCGGTGACGGCGGGAATGCCGTCGGCGCCCTGGCGGTTCTCCACCACCACGGGCTGGCCCCAGCGCTCGGTGAGCTTCTCGGCGGCGAGCCGCGCCGATAGGTCCATGCCGCTGCCCGGCGGCAACGGCACGATGAAGCGCACCGTACGTTGCGGCCAGGACTGCGCGGACGCGGGTGTGAGCGAGAGGGCGACCGCAACGCCGGCCGCGAGCACGACGGCTAAACGCTTCATGGCATTCAACGCTCCGAATTGTCCGTGCGTCATTGGAACCGCACCGAGACGCTGCCGACCGGATCAAGCGCGAACGTGACGCCGTCCTCGCCGGGCTCGATCGCGAGCGGCGGCACGACCGACCCGGTGATGATGAACTGGCCAGCCTGCAGCCGGTCGCCGAACGCCGCGAGCATGTTGCCGACGTGCTGCACGATGCCGATCCAGTCGCCGGTCAGGGCCTGCGGATCGGTGGTGCGCGCGACCTCGGCGCCGCGCCGGATGACGCGGCAGGTCAGGCCGTCGGACGCGCTGCCGGCGCGGGCCGGGCCGGTGCCGCCGATCACCACGTGGCGCTGATAGATGTCGTGGCCCAGGATGCGCTCGGGGTCCTGCGGCGGCTCGTGCAAATCCACGATCTCGATCGCAGGCGAGATGCCGGCGATCGCGCTCTGCGCAGTCGTGCGATCGGCTCCGGCGCCGACGTCGCGGCCGATGTGGACCGCGACCTCGGGCTCGATCACCGGCTTCGCCCAGCCGGCAATCGACACGCTGCCGCCCGGCTCGACGCGGGCGTTCTGCGTCAGGAACCCGACCAGCGGGCCGGTGATCTTGAACAGCTCCAGCATCGCGGGCGCGGCGAAGCCGACCTTCCAGCCGATCAGCCGGTCGCCGCCTGCCAGGCGCTTATGCCGTAACTCGCGCTGCGCCTGCATGCCGCGGATCGCGCGCGGGTCCTCCCACAAATGCATTTGATTGCTCCTAATGCCCGGCCGGGCTGACTTCGTATCCGGACGCCTCGATCGAGCCTGCGCCCATCCAGCCCCACACCAGCACGACGTCCTCCTGCGAGGTGTTGTTGAACCCGTGCCAGCAGTCGCGCGGCGAATAGATCACGTCGCCCTCGCCGGAGGGCACCTCGCCCTCCTCGGTGTAGATGTGGCCGCGCCCCTTGAGCACGATGAAGAACTCGTCGCAATTGTGATGGCGATGGCATTCGTGCCGCGCGCCCGGCTTGAGCACGGTCCAGCCGACCACGTGGTCGGCGCCGGCCGACTTCTTGTCGATCAGGAACTGCACCTGCATGTCGACCCAGCCGTCCTTGCGCTTGAGCCCCTCGATCGTCGGCACGTCGCGGATGTTGGTGCGGTACATCTTCGGCGCGGATGCATTTTCCACGATCTTGGCGGCGGTCTTGCGGACGGCCTTGCCCAAGGCCGCGCCGATCATCTCGGCTTTCGACTTCATGTTTGCCCTCCCAGGCGGCGATAGACTTCGTGTGCGGTGACGAAATCGCGATGATCGATGCCCAACCCGCGGCAGGCGTTCATCATCTCGTTGGCGGCGGCGGCAAGCGGCACCGGGCTGCCGAGCTTACGGCCGAGTTCGAGCGCGAGCAGCATGTCCTTCTGCTGCAGCGTGACGTCGGCGAGCGGAACGGCCGGCATCTTGCCCTCCAGGATGAAGGGCCCGCGATAACCGAGCACGGGGGAAGCTGCGACGCTCTTGAGGATGGCGTCGACCGCGATGTCGCGCGCGACGCCGCCCTTCTCGGCGAGCGCGACCGCCTCGCCGAACGCGATCACCTCGACCATGAGCAGCAGGTTGACCGCGATCTTCATCTGCACCGCGAGGCCCGAGCGTCCGATATGGGTGACCTTGGGACCGATCGTGGCGAGCACTGGCTTGACCCGTTCGAAGGCAGCCGGGTCGCCGCCCACCATGATCGAGGCATTGCCCTGCGCCAGCGTCACCGGGCTCCCGGAAATCGGCGCGTCGAGCATGGCAAGGCCCTTGGCGGCGAATGCGGCCGAGATCGCGCGGCTCGCATCCGGCGTGATCGTGCTCATGTCGACGTAGACGCCGGGGGGCTGGAGGCCCGCGATGATACCGTCGGCGCCGAGCGCCACCGCATTGACGGCGGGCGCATCGGTCACGATCGAGAACACGACGTCGCAGCCGGCCGCCGCCTCACGCGGGGTCGGCGCAAAGCGCATGCCGCTCTTGATCAGGGATTCGGCCTTGTCCCGGCTGCGGTTCCAGCCGGTGACGGCATGCCCCGCCGCCATCAGCCGCGGCACGATGCCGGCACCCATGGCGCCGAGCCCGATGAAACCGATGTTCATTCATCCACCTCGCAAGGCTCGCGGGACGGATGATGCCGCCGAAATGCCGGGAAGGCTAGGGCGTGCCGTGCGGCACACGCTTGTCGAAATGCCGCGGCGCTCGGCAGGAGACCGACATGCCTCGCATCAAGTTGACGAAGAACAGTATCGATGCGCGCTGCGGACTGTTCAAACCGAATGGTCTGTTGGGACAACGGTTGCCCGGGCTTCGGCGGGACGGTCACCCCCCAAGGGGTGCAAGGAATGCCCGGGCCTGGCAGTCGGTACTACTCGCAAAACAATCTGAACCGTTCTGATCATCCTCAGGTCACGCGAACCTCGGGTTCCGACTGCCTCCCGATCTTCAGATACAGACGGCGTGCGCCGACGGAAAGCTGTTCCATATAAATGTATAGCGCCGGGGTTATGTACAGAGTCACCATTTGCGATACGAGCAGGCCCCCCACCAAGGCCACGCCCAATGGCTGACGCAATTCGGCACCCGCTCCGATACCAAGCGCAATCGGCAGCACACCCGGTAGCGCGGCCAGCGTGGTCATCATGATCGGCCGGAAGCGCAGGAGCGCAGCTTCGTAGATGGCGTCGGCGGGCGCTTTGCCTTCGCGCTGGGTCACCAAGGCGACATCGATCATCATGATCGCGTTCTTCTTTACGATGCCGATGAGCATCAGCAAGCCCACGACCGCAATCAGAACTCGAATCCATGCCAAAAAACCGGAGCGCCACGAGGGCGCCGATAACCGCCGACGGAAGGCCGGAAATGATCGTAAAAGGATGGATGTAGCTCTCGTACAGAATTCCAAGCACGATGTAGATCGTCACCACGGCCGCCAGGAGCAAGATGCCTTGGTTCGCAACTGAATCCTGAAAGGTCTTGGCGTTACCCGCGAACGTGGTGGCGAGCGTCGATGGAAACTTCTGCTCGGCTTTCAACTCATTGATGCGCGCCACCGCGTCGCCGAGCGAAACGCCGGCCGGCAGGTTGAATGATAGCGTCAGTGAGCCCGCCGTCCGCTCGATGCGCGCGAAGGCGCCGATCGGAACCAGCTTCCCCTCGTTGTTGCGGATGCGCACATCGGGAAGCTCCGCCGTCGTCCAATTGGCCTTTTCGTTGAATTCCATCAGCACCGCGAAGCTGTCGCCCGTGCCGTAGATGGTCGATACCTGCCGGCTGCCGAAACCGGAATACAACGTCGAGCGCAGTTGTGCCGCCGAAATTCCGAGCGAGCTGGCTTTATCCTTGTCGACCACGAGCGTTGCCCTGCGTCGCGTTGATCTGAAGGTCGCTGTTGACATCGACGAAATGCGCGTCGCGGCTCATGGCGTCGGCCATTTTCTGCGACCACTCGTAAAGCGCGGCCGATTGAGGGCTTTCCACCACAAACTGGTATTCGGCCCGGCTCGACCGCCCGCCACCCGCCGCCCTGCACTGCTGGATGACCGGCCACAGGTCCATGGTGTCGTTGGCAAATTTTGCCTTGGATGCGGAGGGCAGGCGGTGAAGCGGTATTCCCAGGATGGAGCGAAACTGGCGCTGGCCGCTCAGCCGTCGGCGCTTGCAGAGGTCTGCGCCGAATGAGCGATGCGGCTATTCCACCGGAAATCAAACTCTTGCAAGTAGCTGCCACACGCGATGACGCCTGCTCGGCCTCGCCAAACTTCCTGACGGCGTTGCTGCGCAGCCCATGGCGCAGTGCGTTGCCGGCGAATCCGCCCGCCCTGGCGTGCGAGAAAGCGTGCGAGCTGTCGAAAACTCGCACGGTGGCGATTCGCCAAGATACCGACTTCTGCCGAAATATCGGGAGCTTGTGACTGGTGCCGCAGAGCGAGAGGATTACTCCGTGACGATCTTGACCTTGTCGCCCGGCTGCACGCGGTCGCCGGGGCCGAGCCCGTTGAGCGCGCGGAAGCGGTCAAGTTGACGGTCTGCGATCGCCATCCGGCTTGCCAGGCGCTCGACGGTGTCGTGCGGGCCCACGGTCACGACCTTGAGATGCAGCGGCCGCGCCGCCTTGCTTTCGGCGAGCGTCATGCGGCGGAAGGTGCCCACGGCCTCGCGGAACGAACGGTCGACCTCGAGCGTCATGCGCTTGGTTGCAAAAATGAAGCGGAAGACCTCGCTGCCGAAGCGCACCGCATAGAGCCGGAACGACCATTGATCGCCCTTGGCGGTCGAGGTCGAGGCCTGGAAGCCGTTGATGGTGAAGTCCTCGACGCTCTTGGCGTCGATATTCTCGATCCAGCCGGAATTGAGATATCCGGAAAGGGACTGTTCGGCCGGCACGCGCACGACGTCGAGGCGCAGTGCCTGGCCGCCGCCCTCCTTCACGCCGAGCACCGCCTGGGCGGTGTTGTCGAGCGTGAAGCCATCGGGCGCGACGAAGGTGAAGCCGAGCTTGGGGTGCAGGAAGCGCCGACCGCGCACGAAGCCTTCGCTCGGGTCGTCGCCGTAGATCATGCCGTCGATGCCGCCGAGATAGGCGGAACGGTCGCGCTCGCCGGCGCCGGGAGCGCTGAACTGCCGGGCGTTGCTCTGTGCGATCTTGATGCGCTCGGGCGTTGCCGGATGCGACGACAGAAAGTCGGGCGCGCGCGGATCGATCCGCGCCTGGCCCGGGTGGACCTTGAGCTCGGCGGTGCGTCCCATCGAGGTGAGGAAGCGCACGGCGCCGTAGGGATCGTAGCCGGCGCGGGCGGCGACGCCGACGCCGATCGCGTCGGCCTCCAGCTCCTGCGCGCGCGAGAAGCTCGCGAGCGCGATCTTGGATTTCGCCAGCGCCAGCGCTCCGGTTTCCGGATCGCTCAGGACGTCGTTCACGACCCGGCTCACCAGCGCGACCTGGCGGGCCTGGTCCTCGCGGATCGCCGCGTGGTGGGCCATGACGTGCGACATCTCGTGGGCGAGCACCGAGGCCAGCTCGGAGGTGTCGTTGGCGAGCGCGATCAGCCCGCGCGTGACATAGAGCTGCCCGCTCGGCAGCGCAAAGGCGTTGATCGCCGGCGAATTCAGGATGGTGACGCGATAACGCTGGTCGGGGCGCTCGGACGCGGCCACGAGCTTTTCGACCGCATGCGTGAGCACGGCCTCGAGCTTGGGATCCTCGTAGATGCCGCCATAGGCGGACAGGATGCGCTGATGCTCGCGCTGTGCCCCGGCCGACATTGGCTGCTCGGCCGGCTGTGCGGTATTCGGCAGCGCAATCTGCTGCTCGGAGCTGAGAAACCGCGACGAGCAGCCGCCGGCGAGCGCACCGAGAAGCGCAATGCCGGCGAGCGAAAGCAGGCGGTTTGTCCTCATCGGCCTCGGTCGTCCCAGTACGGCTTCACGCGGCGGTCAGTTCCGTTCAGCGATTTCGATCTGCTCGGGATGGCGCGCCTCGATGCGCGGCCCGTTGCGTTCCTCGATCCATCCACGCACCCTCACGTGGCGATTTTCGAGCGACTTCGGCGGCAGTCCAGCGGCGGCGAAGGTGCGCTCATTGCGTTTCCAGATGGTGACCGTCAGCGCGTCCGACCACCGTCGCCCGAAGTTCATATATATGGTGCCGCCGGTCTCGCGGACCGACAACACCTTGCCCTCGACCAGCGCAAAACGGCCGTGCCGGGCCAAGAGTTCCGCCCCGCTCTGCGCCTCCAGCACCCCATAATACGGTTCACCCCAGAGGC
Organism: uncultured Alphaproteobacteria bacterium; assembly: GCA_963755305.1. GTDB lineage: Bacteria > Pseudomonadota > Alphaproteobacteria > Rhizobiales > Xanthobacteraceae > VAZQ01. The sequence goes on from CAVWJL010000006.1 coordinate 946,836, forward strand.
CAAACTTGGCCGCGCGCGCGGCGCGCTCGAACGCCAGCATCTCGGCCGCGTAGACGCGGTCGCCCACCTCCGCCGCGACCCGTGCGTGGCCCTGCGCGAGCAGCGATTGCGCGGCGTTGAGCGGGCGTCCGCCGACCGCGAGGTAGACATGCGCCACGGCGCGGCCGTAACGATCGGTCGTGGTGTCCCGGTAGCGAAGCTCGACCCGCTGGCCGGATACGATCGAAGCGAACGCCAAGCGCGCGGCTTGACCGGCCGCGGCGCGCACGCCGGATTCGTCGAGGGCGGGCAGGGGCGGGACTTCGACTGCGGCGAGCCGGACCGGACGCCCGTCATCGAGGCCGAAACTGCGCCCGTCGACGATGCTGCGCACCGACCCGGCGCCCACGACGTCGCCGCCGCACGCGGCGGCCGGCGCGGGCACGGCGCCCTGCGCCCGGGCTTGCGGAACCGAGCCAACCACCAGCACAACCATGAGGACCGGACCCCAACCGCCCATTGGCTCAAGGGAAGGGTCGGAATGGGGCGGCACTGCGGCAATTCGCCCCCGCGCGGGCCGATTTCAGCCCCGTCATTGCGCAATAATTGTTGCGGCCGGCCAACGTTCGCGCGGGGTGCCCGAAAGCTAGGCGGAGTCGGGTTTGGGAAACCCGCAAATGTGGGGGAATACGGCGCCTGGGAGGAAACTCATCCACCGCCTGGGATCGCCGGCGCCACGCGCACCGGCCGCCGGATGAGCCGGCCGGGATGGGCCCGGTGGCGCCGGCCGATGGGTCTAGCCTGGCGGGCCGCGATCGTCGGTGCATGCCCTTTCGCCAGTCGTGCCGCGCAAGCAGCTTGGCGGCCGCCATGTTGATGGTCATATTCGTGCTTCAAGCGGTCCCGTAGCTCAGCCGGATAGAGCAGCGGTTTCCTAAACCGAAGGTCGGAGGTTCGAGTTCCTCTCGGGACCGCCAAGTAGTCAATGGCTTAGCTATTGCCGCCAGAGTTTTTGCTCCCTTTTTGCTCTACGTGTTCGCCGGCCAATTTATCGCAGCAAAAACTAGTTGCCCGGTTACCGCGATCCCCGGACCAAATGCGACCACGGCAAGGGCCGTGATGCGGCGTACACAGCATTGCTTAAAGTCGGACCGGCGACGCTCAACGCGATCAATGCGCGATAGCGCGCCCCTGCGGCTTGTCGCCGAGCCGCAGCAGCGGGATGAGGACCCACGCGAAAGCGGTGATCGCCGCCGACACGAGAATGAGCGGCGCGAGCCGGCCGCCGAATACGTGCTGATAGAGGAGCGCGCCGACATTGTCCGCGAGCGCCGAGGCGAGGTTGGTGATCGACATCAACGCTGCGAACGTAAAGCCTTCCGAATGCTTGGGGCAGTAGTCGGCGGCGAGCGTCAGGCTCGCCACCAGCGCGATCATCGCCGACACGCCGGCGCAGAAATTGAGCACCGCCGCGGTCGCTTCGTTGAAGAGCAGCACGAACGAAACGGTGGTCGCGGTGCCGAGCACGATGCTCAGTTGCAGCAGGCGCTTCGATGTGAGCTCGGCCAAGCAGCGCCGATAGACCAGCGCGCCGCAGATCGAGCCGGCCGACGAGATCGCGCCGAGGATGCCGATATAGCCCTGGGAGAAATGCAGGGTGTCGGTCATGTGGTAGTAGAGCGGCGTGTGGAAACCGGGACTGAACCAATAGAGAAAGAGAAACAGCGAGACGATCCAGAGCGAGCGCATGCGAAAGGCGGCGAGTAGGCTGCGTGCCGCGAGCTTGAGTTCGGGGAGGTCGCCCGGTCGTTTCTCCTCGTCGATCAGAAACCACGTGCCGAACACGATCATCAGCGGCGCGATCCCCGCGATCAGCGCCGCGCCATGCAGGGCGTCGACCGGTGACAGGTTTTGCACCAGCAGGCCGCCGATCAGCGACGAGCTCATCGCCGCGATGTGGAACCAGAGCAATTGCTGGTTCACGAACGCCCCGCTGATGCCGTAGCGCTGGCCGTTCTCGACCAAGAGTGCGCCGCACAGCGTGCTGGTGATCGCCATGGCGTAGGCGGTCAGAACCAGTACGAACAACAGCCGGCTTGGCGCCTCCACCTGCGCGGCGAGAAGATAGGCGCCGGTCACCAGCAGGCTTGCGAGAATGAGATAGCTCTTCCGGCGATAGCCGAACAACGGCACGAAATCGGAGACGAGGCCGTAGATCGGCTTGATTATCCAGGGGAAGTTGAACGCCGTGAGCGCGGCGGTCACCTGCACCGGCGTCCAGGAGTGGACCTCCTTGAAGTAGTAGGTGAGCGGTTGCACGATGATGCCGTCGGTCTGGCCGATGCCTTCAACCACGTAGACCATGCCGAAATAGAGCATCAATCGGCGAATGCGCCGCGCGTCTTCGGGCGTCGAGGTGACGGGCGGTGGCTGAGTTTGTGCCCCGGTGGTCAAGAGCGATCCTTGGGCCGGCCGTCGAACGGCTGCGCGCCGCTGATAGCAGGCCCCGCGCGGGCCGCGAAGCGGAAACGTTCGCCGCTTCGCCGGGAGTGGCCGCCGGTTTCAAGGCAATGCGCTGGTGCAACCCGTTGCATTCGCTGTACGCAAGTCGAGCTTGTCAGATTTGCACGCGCCAGATCGTCTTCTTTTCAGTCTTGCCCGGGAAGAAGAGCGATCACCTGCTTCAATTCCACATCGGCGTTGGCGAAGATAATGAACCCGACCTTGGTTTTGGGGTTGAACATCATCTTCGCTGAACATCCCGGATCGCCGCCGTCCTGGCTCCAGTAGTCGCCAGTCTTGAACCAGCCCAACCCCTGCCCACTCTGGGCGAGCATCTCATTGACTGTTTCTTCGTTGAGCCATCGAGTTTCATCAAATCGCCCGCCGTTCATCATGGCGATCATGAAATTCGCCAGTTGCTTGACACTGGTTCTGATCATGCCATCAGCCAATGTGGGATAGCTGTAGAGCGCGTGTTCATTATACCCAATCTGTGGCGATACCCCGTCAGGGAGCAGATTGCCATCGCCATGGCCTGGGACCAACTTTTGCTTGCCCTTTCTAACATAGGTATAGGGGAGTGCGTGTCTTTCACGATTCAATTTTGCGATGTAGAAGGAGGTCTCGTTCATCTTGAGAGGTCTAAAGACGTTCTGTTGCAGGTACTCTTCTAAAGGCTGCCTGCTAATCGCCTCCACCAGGTATCCCAACAAGGCGAAGCCAGCATTTGAATAGCGCTTGCTGGTTCCGGGCGCATTCTTGCGATAATTCTCCCTTCTCCATAGCGCCCCTTCCGCTGCGAAATACTCAGTTACCGCCTCTTCGAGCGACATGGTGGGATCGCCAACGGCGTAGAGGGAGTAGATGGTATCACTGTCATTGATAGATGCTGTATGTGTGAGCAGGTGCCTGAAAGTGATCGGCTTGGCTGGGTGCTTCGGGTTTCGCACTGAAAACGTCAGGAACTTGTTTACATCTTCGTCGAGCTTGAGCAGTCCCTTATCTCGCAGTTGCATGATGGCGGTGGCGGTGATGCTTTTGGTGACGGAGGCAATTTGGAACAAGCTTTGATCGGGGGTAAACGGGATCAGTTTCGTCAGGTTCGCCATACCGTAACCGCTGGACCAGACCACTTCGTCCCTTTTGACGACGCAGGCAGCGAGGCCCGGAACGTTCTGTTTCTCCATCCAGCTCGCGATCTGATTATCCATAAGGTTCTCGGGCGCAGCAGCCAGTCGTGCCGCAAACGGCCAGAAGATCGCAGTCCCGCCGAGCAGCGTGATGAACTGCCGCCGCTTCATGCCAACCACGTAAGCATACCAGCCTCTGGTTGATTGTTGTGGGAAGTCTAGAGGTAGGGAATGACCGGGATCAATTTGAGCCAGCAATGCTGACTTAAGAGATGATTTTTTGGATTCGCTGATGGCCTGCCCCAGCGCAATGGGCCCAGGGACACCTCGCCGAATGATGACTGCGCCTGATGACCAATAGCACTTGACCGGGCGCGGCATTTCACCGAGGCGGATGGCTGATGCACGCGGCTGTCCCACACCGGTCCAAACTGTGTCGCGGCGAATGGGCGCCGGTATCAGCGAGGGATCGTCGGCAGGGATGCCCGAATGCGCTGCGAGAAATCGGGCGCGCCATCGGCCGCCCGCGCGGCCTCGTTGATCAGGGAGCGTCGCCGCAGTTCGTCAAATGGCAGCGACGTGTCGATCCGGCCCGAGCGGTAAAGGTAGCTGTCGGCGAGGCCGTTGAGAATGTGGCGGATGTCGATCCGGCCGACCCGGCCGGCGGCGTTGGCGTAACGCACGATGTTGATCGTGCAGCTGTTGGTCAGCAGGTGATAGAACTCCGGCCGATCGGCGAGCTCGTTGATCCGCGCCAGGTAGACCAGGAGCAGCCGGCGCGCATCGTCGGCCGAGGTATTGAGGCGATAGAGATACACCGGCTCCCGTCGGTGGTTGGCGCGCACGCCCACGAGGTCACGCTCCTCACCCACCACGTAGATCAACTCGAATTGCTTGAACATGGAGGCGATAGGCGCAAAGCCCTCGCCCACCTCCGGCCGCGTCTCGATGGAGATACTCAGCGGCGGCGCGTTGTCGAAGATGAAACTCAGGAACGTGTGCCCGACCGGCCCCTCCATGAAGTAGGACACGTAGAAATCGAGGGCGGTCAAGTGCGATAGCTGCACCTCGCGCTCCTCATAACGTACCGTGAAATCGTTCCGGCTACGGTAGTCGAAGTTGCGGACACCGGTGAGGCGCACGCGGTCGCCGTCGATGATCGCCCGCGGCATCACCGCGACTTCCGGTCGCCAGTTGCGATCTTGCGAGGGAGCAATGGATATCCACCACGCGACCACGCCGAGAAACAGTATGACCACGATGACGGACATGCGCCGCTGACGCGAAAGCCAGAGAGCCCAAATCGCGAACGCCGCAAAGGCTGCCGCCAACCCCAGACGCAACCCGGCCCACGGCAGATTCGAATAGTAGATGGCCAGGGTGGCCCACGCGATGAGCACGGCCCGGCACAGAAAACCGATTACCGCGATCAGCCAGCCGAGAGACCTGGACAGAAACCTGCGAAGTGAACTCAGTGGCTCCTCCCGCTCGTCTCAACTGCCGAACGCATGTTGGATGTCGCCGCCATCCGGATTTTTCCCAAAGAAGCAGCCGCTCGGGGACGCCGCATCCGTGGCCACGATCGGCCAGGGCAGGCCGGCTCAGGGTGTCGCACCGAGCGCCTTGAGTTCGGCTTTGGCGGCCGACCACTCGATGAAGCTCTTCGGGCAATCCGCTGCCGCGAGGCGGAACAGGCGAGCGGCGTCGTCCTTGGCGCCGTTCTGCAGCGCCAATTCGCCGCCGTAGAAATTGGCTTCGCAGACCTGCCCCTGCTTCGTCATTGCGTCTGGGTCGTCGGCGGCGGCCAGCACGGCCTCCGCCGTCAGCTGGCCGAGGAACAGGCGAATGACTGGTGCCGGCCACTTGGTCATGTCGAGCTGCGAAACCGCTTGCGGCAGGCGGCTTTGGAGCTTGCTGCGCTTGCTGACGATATCGAGCCAGAGCGCCGCGTAGGCGGCCTTCGGGTCAAGCTCGCCCGACTGGTTGAGATCGGCGAGCGCCTTGGGCAGCGAACCGGCGAAGAAATTCGCCAGGCCGCGGCCGTAATACCCATTGGGGTCCTTTGGATCGAGTCTTATCGCCTCGTTGTAGTCGGCGATGGCGCGGTCGTAGTTGCCCTTGGCCCGGTACGCGGCGCCGCGATCCGAATAGTAGGTGGCGTATTTGGGATCGATCTTTATCGCCTCGCTGTAATCGGCAATGGCGCGATCGATGTCGCCCTTGGCCAGGTAGGCGTCGCCGCGGTTGTCGTAGGCGAGGTCGTATTTGGGATCGAGCCTGATCGCTTCATTGAAGTCCGCGATCGCACGGTCTACGTCGCCCTTGGCCTTGTACGCCAAGCCGCGGCGATTGTAGTACGATGGATCCTTGGGATCGAGCTTGATGGCCTCGTTGTAATCGGCAATGGCGCGATCGTAGTTGCCCTTGGCCCGGTACGCATTGCCGCGCGCATAGTAGTAGTGGGCAACCACCTGCTTGGAACCGATAAGCTTGCCATCGCCACCATATGCCTTCCGGTTCGGCCCCAATTTGATTGCGACGTCGTAGTCGGCAATGGCGCGGTCGTAGTCGTCCTTGGCGTAGTAGACCAGCCCGCGTTGATAATAAGCGTCGGCGCTGGGATCGAGGCGTAACGCATCGTTGTAATCGGAGAGGGCGCGGTCGTAATTGCCTTTCTCATAAAATGCGATGCCGCGGTTCAGATGGGCGACGGCGCGATTTCTTGCGGTCTCGCCCCGCCCCTGGAGAATGCGGGTGCAGGCGGCGATGGCGCGGTCCGCGTCGCCCCCTTCGCAATCCTTCCAATCCCGCTGGCTCGCGGCGGTAGCGAGCGATGCCCACAGGAGCCCGGCGATCGCGGGGCCGAATAATGCGACCAATCTCATGAATTCTCCGCGTCTAGCAGTCTGAGGGACAGGTAGATCAATCAACCTGCCAGCCAGTCAGTCAAGGGTAAAGGCTTCCGAAGGCTGCCGCTTCCCCACGCAGCGCCCTCAGCGCCCCCACAGCTCCTTGCTGGCGAGCCGCGCGCCCTCGGCGAGGCTCTCGAGCTTCGCCCACATCACCTGCGGGTGCACGCGCTGGATGTCCTGCGACTGCGCGAAGCCGCAATCGGTGCCGGCGATCACGTTCTCGCGCCCGACCAGCTTCGCGAACGTGACGATGCGGTCCGCCACCAGGCGCGGGTGCTCGACCGTGGTGGTGTGATGAGTGACGACGCCGGGGATCAGGATCTTGCCGGCCGGCAGCTTGACCTTTTCCCAGACGCGCCATTCGTGCTCGTGACGCACGTTGGCCGCCTCGATCGAGTAGGCGCCGGCGCGCACCTGCAGGATCAGATCGACGATGTCCGCGAGCTCGGCGTCGGCGACATGCGGCACGTGCCAGCTGCCGAAGCAGATGTGATAGCGGATGCGGTCCTCCGGAATGCCGGCGAGCGCGTGGTTGAGCGCCTCGATGCGCAGCTCCGCCCATTCGCGGTAGCGCTGCGGGCTCTGCGCGACCAGGTGGTCGTACATGTTGGCGAGCACCGCGTCGTCGACCTGCAGCACGAAGCCGGCCTTGTGGATTGCGCAGATACTCCTCGCGCATCGCGTCGGCGATGGCGAACACGTAGTCGCGCTCGTCTGGCGTAGTGCTCGTTGACGGCGTCGTAGCCGACGCTGGCCGGCGCGACCGCGGTGAAGAACGCCTCCTCGACCTCGGCCGCGGCGGCGGCAGCCTTGAGGTTGGCGAGGTCGCGGCGGACGCTGTCGTGGCCGTGATAGGCGATCGGGCCGACGCAGGCATGGCCGGGCGTGCCGACGGTGCCGCGCGGGAATTCCGCCGCCATGAATTCGGCGAAGCGGGTGCGGTCGCGGCCGAGCCAGACCGCCGGATAGAGCTTGTCGGGCCGCGGCTCGAAGCCGGCGAGCCGCTCCAGGCTGTAGTTCGCCCAGCCGGACTTTGCCGAACTCGCCGTCGTTGACCACGTCGATGCCGGCCTGCGCCTGACGCGCCACGATCTCGGCCACCGCGCGGGTGAGCATCTGCTCGTAGGCGGCGCGATGGGCAGGTTCCTTCGCCGCCTCCAGCAGCGGCTTTGGTCGGATCAGGCTGCCCACATGGGTCGTCAGGATACGATGCTCGCTGCGTTTCATGCTCGCCGATCCGCTTTGCTATTTGTGGATGCCCGCCCGCGCGGCTACGCGAACGGGGAGGGCGCGGCAGCTTTCCAGCGGGCACCGGGTCGCCGCCGGCAATCGCAAGGGTCAGTAGGCCGACTTGTACTCGGCCACGGTCTTGCGCAGGTCGTCGAAGATCGCCTTCGGGTCCTCGTTGGCCTTGCGCACCGCAGCCTGCCAGTTGGTGACCACCGGCTCGGCCGATTTGCGCCAGGCGGCAAGCTCGTCGGCGCTGAGCGGATAGGTCTCATGACCCGCCATGCGCCTTGACCTTGGCGCGGCCGCCCGACTCGAAGTCGGCCCACGGGGTTGCGATCTTCAACGCCCATTCGTTGCTGCAATGCTGGTCGATCACGCCCTTCTGCGCCGGCGATAGGGCCTCGTACTTCGCCTTGTTCAGCACCCACACCTGCTCGGACACATAGAACGCCGCGTCGATGTGATACTTCGTCACCTTGTCGATGCCGAACAGCACCATCGAGCCCCACGGCGAGCCCGCGGCCTCCGCCACGCCCTTCTCCAGCACGTCCCTGATCTCGGGGGCGGCGGCCTGCACGTTGGTGGCGCCGAGCGTGGTCATCCAGTTGGCGATCACGGCGTTGGGCGGGCGCACCTTGAGCCCGGACATGTCGGCCGGCGTCACCGCCTTCTTCTTGGTGAAATGAAACGTGCCCGGATCGTGCGCGAAGGCGAGGCAATAGTGCACGTCCTTCATCTCGCGCGCGCGCATAGCGCCGGTACCAGGCGTCGAGCGCGACGCTGCCCTCCTTGCCGTTGGAAAACAGGAACGGCAACTCCACCGCGCCGACGATCGGGAAGCGTCCCGGCTCGTAGCCCGGATTGACGTGCGCGATGTCGGCGATGCCGTCGCGCGCCATGTTGTAGTGGTCGAACGCCTTGCCGAGCTGCTGGCCGGGATAGATCGTGATCTTGATCGAGCCGTTCGAGGCCTTGTCGATCGAGTCCGCCCAGGCCACGGCGGCGGCGTGCATCGGATGGGTCGGCGGCACCCAGTGCGAGAACCGCAATTGCACCGGCTTGTCCTGCGCCTGCGCGGCCGGCGGCAGAAGCAGCGCAAAGACGGCGATGGCAGCTGCGGCGGCGAGTTTCATGGATGTCCTCCCGTAGTTGCTCATTGCACGTACACGATCATCTCTGAGCGGCGGTAGCCGGCCGGCACGCCCATTGTGCCCACAAACTGGGGCTTTTTCCTTGGCCAGGGTAGTAATATGTTCATGAAATTGCGAGGGGCCGTCATGACCAACATTGCCGCTGCCGACCCTGCCGGTCCTAAGGGGATAGGCGGGTGGCTCATACTTCCTGCCCTCGGAACGTTCATATCTATCGCATTGAACGGTTACGCTGTTTATCAATCGATACAGGCCCTCCAATCCCTCTCAATGCAGGCAGCTCAATCGACCCTGACATTCTTCGTTGGGGTTGAGCTATTTTGTCAGTTGGCAATCGGTGCTGGGTGGATTTACGCCGCGGTGCTTTTGTTGAGACACAAACGTCGATTTCCCATGACGTTTGTCGCTCTTCTACTCATTACGCTCTTATTCAACATTTTCGATACGGCGATCGCTGCTTTGATGTTTAATGCGTCTCCCCTGCCGATGACATAAAGACTCTTGGTCGTAGTGTTGTGGCTTGTGCGGTTTGGATTCCTTATATGTTTCGGTCGAAACGCGTCCGAAATACGTTTACCGATTAGTGCGCGGTGTGTAGGGCGCAATATGCGAAGCGCATGCGCCATTTGATCGGCGGCGCTCTCCAAAGTCATCTGGGCTGCGAATTGGGTGGCCGAGAACGGCGTAATAAAGCGATTTGCCTACGCCTTCGCTCCGCGCTGTAACGCTTTGCGGTTAAACCCCCGCCGCCGCCCGCGCCGGGTCGCGCTTCTCCTCGAACGTCGGATGCGGGATCGCGGCCAGGAGATCGCGCGTGTACTGCGCCTCCGGGGCGACCAGCACACGCTCGGTCGGGCCTTCCTCCACGATCTTGCCCGCGCGCATCACGATGACGCGGTCGCACAGGAGCCGCACCACGTTGAGGTCGTGCGACACGAACAGGTAGCTCATGCCGAGCTGCTCCTTGAGATCCTGCAGCAGGTTGAGCACCACCGCCTGCACCGACACGTCGAGCGCGGCAGTCGGCTCGTCCAGGATGACGAGGTCGGGCTTGAGCGCGATCGCGCGCGCGATGCCGACGCGTGCCTTCTGGCCGCCGGAAAGCTGGTGCGGGAAGCGGTCGAGCAGGTCGAGCGGCAGGCCGACCTGCTGGGCCAGCTCCTCGCAGCGCGCGCGCACGGCGGCGCGGCCGCTGAGGTCGCCGAGGCGCAGGATCGGGTCCGCGATGGCGCGTGCCGCCGTGAAGCGCGGATTGAGGCTGTCGGTCGGATCCTGAAAGACCATCTGGATGCGCTTGCGCAGCGGCAGCCTGGCGAACTTCTTGGCCGGAATCTCGCCGATGTCCTCGCCCTCGAACAGGATGGTGCCGTCCGACTTGTCGATCAGCCGCATCACGATGGTCGAGGTGGTGGACTTGCCGCAGCCGGACTCGCCCACGAGGCCGACGCTTTCGCCGCGGAAGATGCTGAAGCTGATGCCGTCGACCGCGCGGAACACGTCCGGCTCCGGCGCGGGCTTGCGGCCGGCGAGCTTGGCGAGCACGCCGCCGAAGCCTTCGAGGCCCTTGCGGGGATATTCCTTGATCAGCTTTTCGACCACGAGCAGCGGCTTGCGCTCCGCGACGTTGAGCTTGGTGACGGTGGCGGCGCCCGCCGGCGGCGCCTCCTCCTCCGGCAGGAGATCGCGCAACGACACGCCGGGCCGCGGCGTCGCGCGCATCAGCTTGCGGGTGTACATGTGCGACGGCGCGGTGAAGACGGCGTGCGCGGACGCGGTCTCGACCACGTGGCCCTTCTCCATCACGACGATCTTGTCGCAATAGGTGGCGGCGAGCCCGAGATCGTGGGTGATCAGGATGGTCGACATGTCGCGCGCGCGGGTGAGCTCCACCACAAGCTCCATCACGGTCTTCTGCGTGGTGACGTCGAGCCCGGTGGTCGGCTCGTCGGCGATCAGGAGCTGCGGCCGGCAGGCGAGCGCGAGCGCGATCACGATGCGCTGGCACATGCCGCCGGACAATTCGAACGGATAGGCATGGTAGCGCTCGCGCGGGCGCGCGATGCGCACCTGGTCGAGCAGCTCGATCGCCTTGTCGGTGACCTCCGACGGCGCCGCCTTGACGTGCTCCAGCAGCACGTCCTCGATCTGGCGGCCGACCTTGCGGATCGGGTTGAGCGCCGCGCGCGGGTTCTGGAAGATCATCGACATTTCGCGGCCGCGCAGGCTGCGCATCTCGGTTTCGCTCGCCTGCCGCACGTCGATGTTGGTGAACATCACCGAGCCTTCGGCGATCCTCCCGGCGCGGTCGAGGATGCGCATCACCGCATAGGAGGTGACCGACTTGCCCGAGCCGGATTCGCCGACGATGCCGACGGTCTCGCCCCTGGCGATTGAGAGATCGACGTGCTGCACGGCCTGGACGATGCCGCGGCGGGTGGTGAATTCGACGGTAAGGTCGCGCACGTCGAGCAGCGGGATGCCTGCCATGACCGGCCTCACGTCCGCCGTTGCGGGTCGACGATGTCACGCAGGCCGTCGCCGAGCAGGTTGAAACAGAACACGGCGATCATCAGCGCCAGTGCCGGGAAACAGCGCGATCCACCATTCGCCGGACACCATGAAGGCCGCGCCTTCGGCTACCATGATTCCCCATTCCGCCGTCGGCGGCCGTACGCCGAGGCCAATGAACGACAGGCCGGCGGCGTTGAGGATGGCGTAGCCCATGGTGAGCGACATTTGCACGATCATGATCGGCATGATGTTGGGCAGCACCTGACCCAGCACGATGCGAACCTCGCCGTTGCCGGACAGCCTGGCCGCCTGCACGAAGCCGGCCTCGCGCCGCACGTTGGCCTCGGCGCGGGCGACGCGGGCATAGAGCGGGAAGTTCACGATCGCGGTGGCGAGGATGATGTTCTGCACGGTGTTGCCGAGCGCCGCCACGATGCCCATGGCGAGCACGAACAGCGGGAAGGCCATGATGGTGTCGGCGATACGGCCGACGATGCGGTCGGTCCAGCCGCCGAAGAAGCCGGCGGCGACGCCGGCAAGCCCGCCCATCAGGAACACCAGGGCGACCGAGGCGACCGCGATGCAGAAATCGAGGCGTGTTGCGACGATGACGCGGCTGAACACGTCGCGGCCGAGCTGATCGGTGCCGAACCAGTGCCGTGCCGACGGCGCTTGGAGCGCGGCGACGGTGTCGCTGGCCAAGGGATCGTAAGGCACGATGTAAGGGCCGAGCACGGCCGCCAGAACGATCAGCACGAACAGGCCGAAGGCAAAGCCCGTTACCTTGTTCTCGGCGATGACATAGCGGCCGTGGCGCAGGAGCGCGGCCAGGCCGCTGGCAGGGCGCGGGGTCGCGGCAAGGTCGGTCATGCTTCCAGCCTCACGCGCGGATCGATCAGCCCGTAGAGAATGTCGATGATAAGGTTGAGCGCCACGTACATGATCGCCATGGTCAGCACGAAGCCCTGCAACGGCGCGAAGTCGGACGCGATCAGCGCCTCGACCGCGAACGAGCCGATGCCGGGCCACGCAAACACCTTCTCCACCAGCACGTTGGCGCCGAGCAGGAACGAGAACACCATGCCGAGCGTGGTGACGACCGGGATCATGGCGTTGCGGAAGGCGTAGGTGACGACCACCATGTAGGGCGAGAGCCCGCTGGCGCGTGCCGTGCGCACGAAATCCGACGCCAGCACCGCGAGCATCGAGGCGCGCGTCATGCGCGCGATTGGCGCGAGCGAGAAGATCGCGAGCGTCAATGCCGGCAGGATGAGCTGCTTGAGGCTTGCCCAGAACAGCGAGAGGTCACCCGCGATCAGGCTGTCGATCAGATAGAAGCCGGTCACCTGCGGCGGTGGGCTGAAGAACACATCGAGACGCCCGAGCGGCGCCGGCGCCCAGCCGAGCAGATAGTAGAAGACATAGACCAGGATCAGCCCGGTGAAGAACACCGGCAGGGAGACGCCGGCCGTCGCCACCACGCGGCAGGCGTGGTCGATCAGCGAGCCCGGACGCGTCGCCGCCAGGATGCCGAGCGGGACCGCGATCAGCATCGAGACGATCAGCCCGAGCAGCGTAAGCTCGGCCGATGCCGGCAGCCGGGATTTTATTTCTTGGCCGACCGGCTGGCCGGTGGTGAGGGAATTGCCGAGGTCGCCGCGCGCCAGGTCGGCGACGTAGTTTCCGAACTGAACGATCAGCGGCTTATCGAGGCCGAGTTTCACCCGGATCTGCTCGATCGCTTCCTTGGTGGCGGCTGGTCCTGCGAAATAGGCCGCCGGATCGCCGGGCAGCGCGCGCGTGAGCAGGAAGGTGACGATCACGACGCCGATCAGACTCGGCACCGCGACCAGCATTCGTTTGACGACCATGCCCAGCATTGACGCTTCCTCGTGCTCTGGTCTTGTTGGGTCGCTAGCCCGGCATCGCAGGTAAGTTTACGCAGTCCGCGCCAGCTTGACTGCGCGCCGGGCAGGACGAGCTCGGATCAGCCCTTCTGGAACGACCGGTAATCCAGACGCCGGTGGAACCAGTACTGGTAGCCGGAGACGTTCTTCTGCATCGCGATGTTGACGTAGGGCTGAAAGACCGGAATGCGCGGGATGTCGGTGAAGGCCGTCTCGACGAAGCCTTTGACGTCCTTTTCGTAGGCTTGCTTGTTGCCTTCCGCCGCCGCCGTCACCGCGCTGTCGACAAACGCGTCGAGCGTCTTCGACTGGTAGCTCATGGTGTTGAAGATCGAATTCTTGCCGTGATAGCACCAGATAAAGAAGTATTCGGGATAGTCGAGCCAGCCCGAGAACACGTTGGTGTAGAGCGGCAGCACCTTCTTGTTCAGCTCGGTGCGCCAGGTCGCGCCCGGAATCTTGTTGATCGTGCACTTGATGCCGATCTGCGCGAGGCTCTCCTGGGTGAGCACGCAGAGTGGCTCGTTGACGCCGGCAAAGCCCAGATCGAACGACAGCGTGGTCTCGAAGCCGTTGGGATAGCCGGCCTCGGCCATGAGCTGCTTGGCCTTGGCGATGTCGGTGTTGAACTTGGTCGGCTGCGGCCATGCGACCTCGATCGGCTTGTCGGCCGGGGCGCCGAACATCGGCTTGGACAGGCCGAACAGCACGGCGTCCATGATCTTCTGGTAGGGGATGGCGTAGGCGACCGCCTGCCTGACCTTGAGATTGTCGAACGGCGGCTTGGTCACGTTCATGCCGATGTACTGGATGCCGTTCGAGTAGGGCGTCGAGATGATGGTGAGCTTGGGATTGCTCTTGAGCTCGACGAAGTCCTTATTCGGCAGGTCGTAGGAGATGTCGGCGTCGCCACGTTCGAGCAGCGCGCGGCGGTTGCCGGCGGACGGCACCATGCGCCAGACGATGCGCTTGATCTTGGGCAGCGGACCGCCGGTCCACTTGTCGTTGCGCTCCAGGATGACTTCGGAGCCGGCGTTCCAGCTCACGACGCGATAGGCACCACTGCCGGCGGTGTTCTGCTTGGTGTAGTCGAGGCCCCACGGGTCCTTTTCCGTGGCGTGCTTCTTCACCAGTTCCGAATTGTAGATCGCGGGCACGATCACGGCGAGATCGGGGATCGTCAGCCGGTCCTTGCGCATGAAATCGACGCGGAAGGTGTGGTCGTCGACGCACGACGAACTGCTCTTTCTTGGTGAGTGAGCCCGCGCCCATCTGGAAGGTCGGGAAGCCGCCGACCGAGACCGCGCGGTCGAGCGACCATTTCACGTCCTTGGCGGTGACCGGCGCGCCGTCCTGGAAGGTCGCATTCTTCTTGAGCTTGAACGTCGCCGACATCGGGCCGACGTTCATGTCCTCGGCCAGTTCCATCTTGAACTTGTCGCGGTCATAGTATGGCGTGCCGTTGACCGTCTTCATCTCGTGGCTGATCAGCCGGTCGTAGCAGTTCCACGACACCTCATAGCCCGGCACGTTGGTGCCGACGCCGTGGATGTCGATGTTGTTGGGGCCGCTCTCGGAGACGATGAGCAAGGTTTCCTGGCGCGACTGCGCCTTGGCCGGGGACCAGATGGCAGGGGCCGATACCGCGCTGGCTCCCGCCAGGGCGGCGGTGGATTTCAAGAAATCGCGACGTTTCATGGAGGGCTTCCCGAACTGCTGGTGATCGATCCCGGGAAGCCTTCCGCAAGCGTCGTGCCATGACGCGTAGATTGCCGAAGGGAAGGGCAAGCTATTGATTTAGCGGCAATTTCAAAATCACAGCGGGGGATCGGCAGGGGATCGGCGGAAATAGCCGGTGCTGATCGCCGGGCAACTGCATACTGTGCGGCGCGATCGCTCAAAAATTAGGCATGCGCGGTCTAGGAAACGCCCTGTGTATTGGGTCGCGCGCAACCGGGAGCGACGCTGCGATCCGATGTCACACCGCCGCGGCGGTGCCGATATAGGCCGTGATGACGGCCGGATCGCGCAGCACCTGCGCGGGCGAACCTTCCGCCAGCGTGCGGCCGTAGTCGAGCACATGGATGCGGTCGGCGAGGTCGGCCACCATCTGCATGTCGTGCTCGATCCAGATCATGGTGATGCCAAGCTCGTGCTTGATGCGCAGGATGAAGCGCGCCAGGTCCTCGCGCTCGTCGCGGTTGAGCCCGGCGGAGGGCTCGTCGAGCATCATCAGCGTCGGCTCGAGCGCCAGCGCGCGCGCGAAGCCGACGATCTTCTGGATCCCGAACGACAGCGCGGACACCTGCGCATGGCGGTAACGCTCGAGCTCGACGAACTCGATGATGCGCTCGACCGCCTCGCGGTGGCGCACTTCCTCGCGCCGCACGCTCGGCAGGAACAGCATCTCGGCGAGCGGATTTGTATTGATGCGCGCGTGCCGCCCGGTGAGCAGGTTGTCAAGCACCGACATCTGCGCGAACAGCTCGCTGTGCTGGAAGGTGCGGGCCAGGCCCAGCCGCGCGATCGCGTGCGGCTCACGGCCGGCGATGTCGTCGCCGCGGAAGCTGATGCGCCCCTCGCCGCGATAGATGCCGCTCACGCAATTGAGCACGCTGGTCTTGCCGGCGCCGTTGGGGCCGATCAGCGCGAACAGCTCGCCCGCATTCACTGCGAGCGACACCCCGTCGAGCACGGTGAGGCCGCCGAAGCGCAGCGTCAGGCGCTCGATGTCGAGCTCAGCCATACCACCTCCGGCTACGCCGATACTGCTTGACCTCGCGGTAGCTGCGCCGCTCCCCGCTCTTCTGCCCGAGGTAGAATTCCTGGATATCGGGATGGCTGCGCAGGCGCGCGGCGTCGCCGTCGAGCACGATGCGGCCGTTCTCCATCACATAGCCGTAGTCGGCGATCTCCAGCGCCACCGCCGCACTCTGCTCGACGATCAAGATGGTGATGCCGAGCTCGCGGCGGATCTCGGCGAGGCGCCGAAGCAGGTCCTCGACCACGACCGGCGCCAGCCCAAGCGACAGCTCGTCGACCAGCAGCAGCTCGGGCCGGCACACGATGGCGCTGCCGAGCGCCAACATCTGTCGCTCGCCGCCGGACAGAAGCCCGCCGATGCGGCCCTTCAGATCGGCGAGCTGCGGGAAGAACTGATAGACCAGCGCTTCGCGCCGTCGGCGCTCGGCATGGCCGACGCCGCGCGGCACCGGCGCAACCAGGTTCTCGGCGACCGTGAGATTGGGAAACACCTTGTCGCGCTCGGGCACCAGCACAATGCCGCGGCGGGCGATCTCGTGCGGCGGGTGGTTCTCGATGCGCTCGCCCTTGAAGGCGATGGCGCCCTCGGTGACGCGCGCGTCGTCGAGGCCCAGGAAGCCCGAAATCGCGCGCAGCGTCGTGGTCTTGCCGGCGCCGTTGCTACCGAGCAGCGCAACGATCTGCCCGGCCTCGACCGCGAGCGTGATCCCCTGCACCGCGGTGATCACACGCTGGTACACCACTTCGAGCTTCTCGATGGCCAGGAGCGTCATCGCCGCCCGCTCCCGATCGGCCGCTGCTTGAACGGCCACAGCAGCAGATAGCTTTGGATGCGGTGCCAGATGCCGACCAGCCCGAGCGGCTCGAAGATGAGGAACAGGATCATCACCAGCCCGAAGGCGGCGTAGTTCACCGCGAACAGCGCGTCGGCATAGCGCTGGGCGCCGGGCAGCGAGAGCAGGCCGGTTTCGATGCCGTAGGGAAACAGCGTGACGAAGGCGGCGCCGAGCAAAGCGCCGAGCAGCGAGCCGTTGCCGCCGACGATGATCATGGCGACGTACTGGATGGTGAGGAACAGCGAGAAGGCCTCGACCGACACGAAGCCGCGGTAATAGGCGAACAGGCCGCCGGCGACCGCGGTGATCGCGGAGCTGACGACGAAGGCGAGCAGCTTGTAGCTTGCGACGCCGATGCCGAGCGCCTCGGCCACGGTCTCGTGCGAGCGGATGGCGCGCCAGGCGCGCCCGGTGCGCGAGCGCAGGAAATTGAGACAGACCAACAGCGTCGCCACCGCCGCCACCAGCAGCACGAAGTACCAGACGCGCCCGTCGGTGATGGCATAGCCGCCGAGCGTGGGCGGATCGATCATGATGCCGGTGGAGAATCCGCGCCGGGTCTCGTACTCGCCGCCCAGATAGACGACGACGAAATGCAGCGCGAGCGTGCTGACCGCAAGATAGAGCCCGCGCAGGCGCAGCGACGGCAGCCCGAAGATGACTCCGAGCAGCGCGCCGACGATCGCGGCCGCCGGCAGCGTGATCCAGAACGGCGCGTTGGTTTCGCGGTATAGGATCCCGACCGTGAAGGCGCCGGCCGCGATCAGGCCGGCATGACCGAGCGAGATCAGCCCGGCATAGCCGGTGAGCAGCATCAGGGAGAGCGCGCCGATCGAGGCGAGAAAGACCTGGCAGGCGAGGTCGAGCTGGAACGCCGAGGCGACGAACGGAAACGCCATGAGCGCGACCGCGAACAGGAACAGGCTCACGCCCTCGAGCCGGGTGCCAACCAGCGCGAGGTCCTCGGCATAATCGGTGCGGAAATATCCGCTGGCGCGCGGCTGCCTAGACACGGTCGAGCTCCTCGCGCGTGCCGAACAGGCCCCACGGCCGCACCGTCAGCATGGCGATCAGCACCAGGAACGGCACCACGTCGGACAGCAGCGGATCGATGTAATAGATCGCCAGCACCTCGGCGCCGGCGACGATGAGGGAGCCGACCAGCGCGCCGACTAGGCTGTCGAGGCCGCCCACCAGCGCGGGCGAGAACGCCTTGAGGCCGATCACCACCATGGTCTGGTCGAGGCCGGAATCGAGCGCGATCAGCATGCCGGCGAGCGACCCGGTGAGCGTCGAAAGTCCCCAGGCGAGCGCGTAGATCGCGTGCAGATTGACGCCGCGCTGCGCCGCCAGCAGCGGATTCTGTCCGGCGGCGCGCATGCGCACGCCCCAGCGCCCGAAGCGCAGGAACGCGAACAGGCTGCCGTAGACCGCCGCCGTCGTCAGCACGAGCAGCGCGGCGCAGGTCGAAATCCGCGCGCCGCCGATCAACTCGATCGGCGGGTTGGTGAAGCCTAGCGCCTGCAGCGGATGGCGCTGCGACGCCGACCAGATCAGCACGACCATTCCGCGCAGGAAGATGCCGAGCGCGACGGTGGTGAGGATCGCAGCCAGCATCATCTCGCCGGTCATCTTCCGCATCAGGACGACGTAGACCAGTATCCCGACCACGGCGCTCGAGATCACGGCCGCGACGATGGCGGCGAGCGGATGTCCGACGAACAGCGAGGCGGTCGAAAACAGGAGATAGGCGCCCAGCATGGTCAGCTCGCCGTGGGCAAGGTTCATGACCCGGCTGACGCGGTAGATCAGAACGTAACCGCAGGCGATCAGGGCGTAGATCGCCGCGAGCACGACAATGTTGACGGTGAGTTGCACGGGCTGCGCGGCCTGCGGGAACGCCGATACCGCCCTCTCCCCTGGTTTGGAGAGAGGGCGTTACGGCACCTGCGGCTCATTTCACGTCGTAGGCCTTCCAGTCCATCGCCTGCACGATGGCCGATTTGGCGGCGTCCCAGCGATACACGCGATAGTACTGGCTCGCGCGGAAGTGATTGGTCTTGCTCCACTCGATCGGTCCGCCGCGCAGTCCCTTGGTGTCGACCTTGACGCTCTCCATGGCGGCGCGGATCTTGCCGGCGTCGGCCGGCCAGCCGGCGCTCTTGAGCGTGGCTTCGAGCACCAGCCCGCCGATCCAGCCTTCGGTCAGTTGCTCGGCCGGATAGCGCGCGCCGCCCTGCTTGGCCGCCGCGACGATCTCCTTGTGGATCGGCGAGTTGTCCTGGAACAGCGAGTTGGCGCCGATCACGTAGAGCTTGGGATCCTTGATGCGCGAGAGTTCGGCTTCCGCCTCGATGTGCGCCCAGGCGATGTAGTCGGCCTGCCAGCCCAGCCGGCGCAGCGCCTCGAACGTCTTTACCTGGGTGACCCAGGGCGCCCAGGAGAACACCCAGTTCGGATTGGCGTCCTTGAGCTTGGTGGCGAACGGCGTGTAGTCGGCGGTGGGCGGTGGGATGATCTCTTTGTCGACCGGTGTCATGCCCATGGTCTTGGCATGGTTCTCCGCGTAGTCGATCTCGCCGCGCGAGAGCGGAATGGCCATCGCCGCGAGCCCGAGCCGCACCGGCTCCTTGGCGGTCTGCTTGATGAAATCGAGCGTGGCGCGGCTGTCGTAGCCGCCCGCATAGGCGGTGGTGCAGAACTGGTTCGGATCGGCCGGCGGATAGACTTCCTTCGGGCAGACCGCGCCCATGAACATGAGCGGCACGTTCGCCCGCTTGGCCTCCGCGATCACGGGTGCGAACGTCGAGGACAGGCTGGACAGGATCAGGAGCTTCACGTTGTCCTGCGTCAGCAGCTTCTTGGCATTGGCGGCCGCCTTCGAGGGCTCGGCCTGGTCGTCCTGCAGGACCAGCTGGATCTTCTTGCCGTTGATCCCGCCGGCCGCGTTGAGCCGGTCGACGTAGAGGCGCAACCCCTCGATCGGTGGCCCGTTGGTGCTGGCCGACGGTCCGGTGAGCGCCGCGGTCACGCCGATCACGTAGGCGTCTTGCGCGGTCGCGGGCAAAGCGATGGCCACGCCGGCCAGCGCGCCTAGCAGAGTCTGTCGCAACATTGGTTTCCTCCCTGTTTCTTGCACGTATGTTGATTGGCAAAGGTCAGGCGGTCTCGACGGCTGCGGTGCTTTGCGCAATCAGCCGCTCCTCGGAGTCATCGTACATGGCTTCGACCAGCGCTTGGAACCGCTCGTACATCAGGTGCCGCTTCACCTTGCGGGTCGGCGTCACCGGCTCGCCATCCTCTTCCGGATCGAGCGTCTTGGGCAGAATGCGGAAGGCCTTGATCGCTTCGGCCCGCGCCAGCTCGCCGTTCGCACGCTCGACCTCGGCCGCGATCAGCCGCACCACGTCGGCGCTGTTCGCGAGGCTGGTAAAGCCGGTATAGGGGACATCGTGGCTGCGCGCCCAGTCGGAGACCGTATCGGCCTCGATCTCGATCAGCGCGGTGAGATACTTGCGGCCGTGACCAAACACCACCGCCTCCGCGACATAGGGGCTGGTGCGCAGGATATTCTCGATGAACGACGGCGAGATGGTCTTGCCGCCGGACGTGACGATAAAGTCGCGCGCGCGATCGATCAGGCGCAGTGCCCCGTCGCGCCATTCGCCGATATCGCCGGTGCGCAACCAGCCGTCCTCGCCTTTGATCGCGCGGGTCGCTTCCTCGTTGTTCCAATAGGACGCGAACAGGTCGGGGCTGTGGACGAGCACTTCGCCGTCGTCGGCGAGCTTCACCTGCCAGCCGGCCGGCACCGCGCCGACGTCGCCCGGGCGGGGAAAGCGGCCCTGCTGGCCGCTGATGATGCCGCCGGCGGTTTCGGTCTGGCCGTAATTCTCCACCACGTTGACGCCGAGCATGTGCCAGAACGCCATTGTTTCGGGGGGCAGCGGCGCGCCTGCGCAGATGACCAGTTCCAGCCGGTCGAAGCCGAGCTTGTTGAGAATCGGCAGGAACACGCCGGCGCGGCAGGCGCGGTAGATCATCTCCTGCGCAACGTCGGCCGTTCCGCTCCAGCGCCTGCGCACATGGCCGCGGGCAAACTGCATCGCCAGATCGGACAGGACGCGCTTGGCGCCGGTCGAATTGAGCATGCCGACCAGCACCTGCGAGGCGAATTTCTGCAGATAGCGCGGCACGGTGAACAGGATCGTCGGTGCGACCTCAAACATGGTTGCAGCGAACTCTTCCGGATCTTCGCCGAAATGCGGGACGAGGCGCGACATCAGCGGCAGCGTCACGCAGACGTCGCGGCCGAGCACATGGCAGAGCGGCAGATAGCCCACCGTGCGGTGCTCGTGCTGCGCGAGGGTAGGGTAGTGGCTGACGATGTTCGCGGTGGCGGCCAGATGACTGCCGTGGGTGATGAGCGCGCCCTTCGGATGCCCGGTGGTGCCGGACGTGTAGACGATGAAGGCGGGGTCGTCCGGGCGGATGCGCGCCACCAGGTCGCCCAGGAATGCGCCGTCGGGCGCCTCCACGGACGCGAGCAGCGCTTCGTAGCGTCTGATCTTCGGATGCTCGTAGCCGAACATCGCGCTGGCGTCGATCGCCACGATCCAGTTCAGGTCGGACAGCCGCTCGGCGATCGGCAGCAGCTTGTCGACGTATTCCTGCGACTCGGCGATGAAGATCGAGGCGCCGCCGTCGCGCATCTGGTACTCGACCTCCGACGCCGACGCGGTCGGATAGATGCCGTAGACGATCGCGCCGAGCGACTGCGCGGCGAGGTCGCAGATCATCCAGTCCTCGCAGGCGTCGCCCATGATGGCGACGCGATCGCCGCGCGCCAGCCCGAGCGCGGCAAATGCGCTCGCCGCGCGCGCGACGCTCTGCGCGTAGTCGCGCCAGGTGCGCTCGCGATAGAGGCCGAGATGCTTGGAGCGGAAGGCGACCGTGTCGGGCTCGGCGCGCGCCCGCTCGCACAACAGGAGCGGCGCGCTCTTGCCGCGCAGCGCGTCGGGATCGATCGGCTTGATGGCGGTCATCGGGCGTCCGTCGAGCGTGGACCCTGCAAAATTCTATAGGGCAATAAAATCGGAAACTCCATGGGGCTGCGACGCTAGCGCCGCCGCCAGCGCTGCGCCGGCTTCTTCGCCATCCCATCGAGCAGAAGGTGGGCAAACTCGGCCCCGATCCGGTCGAGCCGCACGGCCTCCTTGGCGTACCAGTGAGCCACCGCGTTCACCATGCCGAGAATGGCGAGCACCGCCAGCCGCGTGTCGAGATCGAAACGGAATTCGCCGCGCCGCACGCCCTCCTTGAGCACGTCCTCGAACACCCGCTCGAGATCGCGCGACCATTTCCCGATCCGGCGGCGGCTTTCGGTGGGCAGATGCTGGCGTTCGTTGAGAAAGACGCGGACGAAATCGCTTCTGGCCTCCATCGGAGAAAGATGTGCCTTTACGAGGCGGACGAGCTTTTCCGCCGCGCTGCCCGGTCCGGCCGCGATCGCCTTCGCCATCTCGACATAGTCGCCGACGCCTTGCAGGCAGACGAGCTCGAGCGCGCCTTCCTTCGACGGAAAGTAGTAGTAGAGGCTCGCCTGCCGGATGCCGAGCACATCGGCGATGTCCTGCGTGGTCGCGCCGTGGAAGCCGCGCTCGGCGAACACGCGCGCCGCCGCTTCGATGATCTGGGGCGCGCGCCGGCGCGGGCTCGATCGCGCCCGCTTCGCCGCTCGGAGACCGACGACCACCATATCGATGCACGTCCCCAGACAAAAATCCGTCGTCTCGGCGCGCCGGCCATTGTGCCTTGCCGGGGCTTCGATCTAAATTCTACCTATTGGCCTATAGATGACAAGAGCATGCCTGCGCGGCCGGGAGAATCGATCATGAGCGCACTGCCGGACGGCCGCCCGCCGTTTCGTGCCGACCATATCGGGAGCCTGCTGCGGCCGCCCGCGTTGCGGCAGGCCTTTCGGCGGCACGCCAACGGGGAGATTGCCGACGACGAATTCGCTCGCGTGCTGAACCGGTGCGTGCGTGACGCGGTGTCGATGCAGGAGGAGGCCGGCCTCAAGGTCGTGACCGACGGTGAATTCCGCCGCGGATCCTACTGGGGCAGGTTCGTCGAGCGCACCCAGGGACTCGAAGTGCGTGCCGCGCTGCTGAAGTTTCGCGACGATCAGGGGCGCGAGGTCGACTTCACCGCGCCCTACGCGACCGGGCCGATCGGGCGCACGCATCCGCTCGCGCTCGACGAGTTCGTCTTTCTGCGCGATGCGACGAAGCTGACGCCCAAGATCACGCTGCCGGCGCCGTCGACCATGCACTTTCTGCGTTTTACGAATTTCGCCGATGCTGCGGCCTATTCCGACGCCGACCGGTTCTTTGCCGACCTCGTCGCTGTCTTCCAGCAGGAAATCGCCGATCTGGTCGCGGCCGGTTGCCGTTACGTACAACTCGACGAAATCGCGGTCGCACTGCTCTGCGACCCGGACATCCGCGCCCGGGTGGAGAGCGCCGGCGGGAATGTGGATGCGCTGGTCGACCGCTATATCGACGCGCTCAACGGCTGCATCGCCGCATGTCCGCGCGATGTGTTCGTCGGCATCCATATGTGCCGCGGTAATTTCAAGGGCCACTACCTTGCAGCCGGGGGATACGATGCCATCGCCGAGCGTTTCTTCGGGCGCACCCAGGCCAACCATTTCCTGCTCGAATACGACACGCAGCGGGCCGGCGATTTCGCGCCGTTGCGGTTCGTGCCCAAGTCCAAGGGCGTGGTGCTCGGTCTTGTCAGCAGCAAGACGCCGGAGCGCGAAAGCGTCGATGTGCTACGGCGCCGCACCGAGGAGGCGGCCAAGCATATCGATCTCGACCGGCTGGCGATCAGCCCGCAATGTGGATTTGCCAGCAGTGCGGCGGGAAATCCATTGAGCGAAGCGGACCAGCGCGCCAAGCTCCGCGTGCTGGCCGAGGCCGCGCAGGCGATTTGGCCGTGACTCGGGCGCATAAGGCCGCATCGCCGTGCCGGCACGCAGGTGGGCACCGAGTGGGCGGCTTTGCGAGGCGCGGTTGATGGTTTTGGGCGCGTTCCGGCCCGGCCCGGCGTCGGCATGAAGGGCCTGAAGACGCCTTCCCAACTTACGGGAAATTCACTACTATTCGAAGTTGCGCTGTGAGCGGGCTATTGGGGGCTGACTTGGTCAGTCTATGTTCCTCGGTGCGTGCGCAACAACCGACGCCGACCGGCGCCGGCCCGCCTTGTGCAAACTCAACGACCGACGCCCGCTTTCCCGCGGCACGAGCCGGGGTTCAGGATTTGGAAATCGCCGCGCCCGCTGCAACGTTCCAGTTCGAGCCCGCGGGCGAAGACGCGCGCGACGAGCTGACGCCGGCGAAGCAGGACGAGTTCAGGTCGGATTTTAACCGCGACTTGAGGCGCCTCGGGACATGGGCGGCCGAGAACGACTGGTCCCCGGCCGTCGTCCCACGACTGCAAGTCGTCGTCTCCCACAAGTACCGGATATCGAAATCGCTGGTGCCGGCCTGGTATGGGCGCGCCGGCTGCATGCAGTTTCCCGCCTGGCGGGTCGCCGCTCGCACCGCCGCCATCGCGCACGAACTGGTGCACGTGTTCTTCCCGAACGGAAACCGGTTTCTCGCCGAAGGCCTTGCCGTCTATCTGCAAGCCGAGATCGGCGGCAATCCCGCCTTTCCCAATTTCGGCCGGCCCCTGCATGCGCAGGCGCGCGAGCTCATGCACAGGATGGCGCCCGCGGCGGCGCGCGGCGGCGCGATGAATTTCGACTGCATCAATCTGAGCGCGCTGGACGACGTCGCGACGCCAAACCCGCTGGTGCTTGCGGTCGGTCAGGATTTCTACGGCGAGGATGCGCGCGGGCAGGCGCATGTCTATCCCATCGCCGGTTCGTTCGTTCAGTTTCTCGTCGAGACGTTCGGGTTGGAGCGGTTTCGCACTCTCTACGCGCAAACCCCGCTCATGCCCTCGGAGCTCAATCGCGGCGAGCCCGATCGCTGGATCGGCGCCTACGGATGCCCGCTCGCCGATCTCGAGCGCCAATGGAAGTCGTCGCTCGGAGAATGCCGTCCGGCAATCGATCAACCGCTTTCATCCACCCGCAACAAGGAGCACGGCCATGCCTGAAATCTATCCCAAGATGACGCGCGCGAAGCTCAAGGCCACCGCACGCAAGACCTCGCACGGCAAGGGACGCGCACCGCTGCCGGGCGTGAAGACGGACGCCAAGCACGTCCAGGCCACCGACAAATGTGGCTACAAGGCCAACCGCGATCTCGCCGACATGATCGCCAAGGCGGTGAAGGCCAAGAAAAACGGTGACAAGAACGGCGCGCATTTCGTGCTGGGCTGGCGGCTCTATCCCAACGAGGAGCATCCGCGCTGGAACAGCAAAGATGTGCACTCCTGCGGCTGCGGCTGCGGCTGCAGCGCGTAATTGGTGACACGTTTTCTGTCGGTGCGATTGCTTTCAGAGGGAGTTTTGCCCATGGCAACGAAATCGAAGGTCAAGAAGGGCGGCAAGAAGAAAACGACTAAGAAGAAGCCGAAAGGGAAAAAGGGTAAGTCAAGGGCGGGCCTCACCCGCGGTATCGGAATTCTCTCAACGATCAATGTGCCGCAGGCCCTGCGGCAGGCGTTCAGGGCGGGGCTCGGTGACCCCAGCGTATTCCTCGACGTCGTACAGGCGCGATCGTACCGGAGAGAAAAACTGAAAGAAGCATTCGATCAATTCAACGCCGACAGCCGTATCGGCATGATCATCACGGTCGGGGGCTTGATTGCATATAGGGCTGCCGAAGTGCTGGCTCGTAAGCCGTTCATCTGTTTGGTCGGACTAGAGCCGGCGACCCCAGGGGCCAATTGTTACGGGGGGGTGTCGTTGCAAAGTTTTGCAGCGAATCCGGACCGGATCAGGCATCTTGGGACAAAAGGGTTTGCTCCCAATCAGATCGGCCTGTTGCAGAATCCCAACTCGGCAATGGCGGCGGAAGAAGCAGAGGCTTGGGGCGGTGCGAGACCTATCACCAAGGGCGGCGTCGATGGGACCGGCGGTAACGACCCAAGCGTCTTCCCGCAGAACTTTGCGGCCATGCCGGCAGCGATAACCGCAGTCGTCGTCAGCGCCGATCCGTTCTTCCAGGAGTCGAAGAACGAGCTTGTCGCCGCCGCCGACGGATCGGGAAAATATATCTGCTACCCGGTGCAGGACTATGGCGGCGCGACTCCGCCACCCACGCACTTGAAGGCCACGCTGTTTGGTCCTGCTCTGAAGGACCCGTTTGCCTTGTTGGGAGAACGCGCGGCAAAAGTCCTCAACACCGGAGCCAAGCTGATCCCGTTGTTTGCCGCGGCCACAAACATAGTGGTGGATCTCTAGCGGCGTGAGCAATGAGATCGTGCGCTGCGTGTCGGCGTCCTGCGTCGGCTTTGGCCGCCATGGCCGATGGGAGATTGCTACGCAGGCACTCGTAACGAGGTGGCGAGCAAATTAGGTCGAGTCAACTCCAAATTTGGAGCAAGGTCATGCCTGAAATTTATCCCAAGATGACGCCGGCGAAGCTGAAGGCCAGCGCAAGGAAAACCTCGCACGACCAAGGGCGCGGGGCGCTGCCAGGCGTGAAGACGGACGCCAAGCACGTCCAGGCCACCGACAAATGCGGCTACAAGGCCAACCGCGATCTTGCCGACATGATCGCCAAGGCGGTGAAGGCCAAGAAGATCGGCGACAAGAACGGCGCGCATTTCGTGCTGGGCTGGCGGCTCTATCCCAACAAGGAGCATCCGCGCTGGAACAACAAGGACGTGCATTCGTGCGGGTGCGGTTGCGGGTGCAGTGCGTGACGGGGATGTAGCGTCTCGGCGCGCAATTGACGTAAGGTTTCGTGCTCCGACACAGGGAGAGAACAATGGCCAGGCGGGTTGGAATAGTGTCAAGCGTCGCTCTGCCGGTGGGTCCGGGTACGCTCTTCAACGCACTCACGGGCCCGATTACCGCTGCTGGGCACATCATTGCGACGCCTGAAACCGCCGGTGGCGATTACGACGTCCACAGCAAGCGCGAAATGAGAAGGGCGGTCAGAAAGCTCTTAAATCCACCTGCACCGACTCCAAATCCCGATATGGTGATTGCTGTCGGCGGACTCGTTGCTGCAAGAGCTGTGTCCGATTACTTCGATGCCCATGAGAACCAGGCTCTGCCGTTCCTGATATGCGTCGGTCGCGCTCCAAACGAGGGAAGTACCCTATGGGAGAACGACCAATTCATGGGTGGGATCAATTTGGACTCAGCGAACCAGAATACGACTCGGGCTACCTTGTTGATGAAAAAAAACCCGGGACTCGTCTCATCCGTCAACGAGATATGTCTCTATTACAATAAGAACTCTCACATGGCGGCAAGGGAAGCCAAGGAATGGTCTTTTTTCGGTCTGCTCAAGGAAAGCAGCGTCGACCACAATGCAGCTAATACCGCAGGCCAGTTCAGAGACGATTTCAAGACGCTTCCGCGAGGCACCAAAGCAGTTATCGTGAGTTCAGATCCCTTCTTTGCGTCGAAGGCTAGCGAGGTAACAGCCGCGGCTCTCGCCGAGTTCGCGGGCAAACCGGTATGTTACCCCAATGCATTGTATCCAGTGGCCGGGCAGCCCCTATTCATGATTTATGGCGCAAATCTCGCTGCAGCTTATGACGCGCTGGGTAAAAAGGCTGTGGGTCTCCTGGCGTTGGCAAAGCCCAGGAACCAGGGATTGGATACGCCGCTTCCCGAGACGGTCAACGGTCCTCCTTGACGATTGATGAGAACGTTCTCCGACGCGCCACGACGAGAGGCAATTTGGCATCTCCACAGCGACAGCCCGCCGTAGGCCTCGGCTACCGGTCCGCGATCGCGCAATGGACGCGGGACAACCTCGACCGGTTCGACGTGCTCGAAGTCACCGTGGATCACTGCATCCACGGTGGCCGCGCGCAGCGCCAGGAAATCTTCGACCTGGTCGGCCGCATCCCGCTGACCGCGCACGGAGTCGGGCTCTCGATCGGCACCGATGTGCCGCTCGATCTGACCTATCTCGATGAGGTCGCGACAATCGTCGAGCGCCTCAAGGCACCGAACTTCAGCGAGCACCTCGCCTTCACCCGCGTTCCCGGCCGCGACCTCGCCAATCTTTTGCCGCTGCCGCGGACCGAGGAGATTGCGGAATCGATCGTCGCCAAGGTCCGCACCGTGCAGTCGCGCATCCCGGTTCCGTTTCTGCTCGAAAACATCTCCTACGCGTTCGAGTGGCCGGATTCGGACCTCTCCGATGCCGAGTTTCTCAACCTGATCTGCCGCGAGACCGGCGCCGGCCTTCTGCTCGACGTCGAGAACCTCCATCTCAATGCCGCCAACCACGGCTTCGATCCCTACGGATTTCTCGACGCCCTGTCCGCCGGGCTGGTGCGGGAGATGCACATGGCGGGCGGGATCGCCGTGCAGGAAGAGGGACGGCCGTTTCTTGCCGATTCCCATTCCCATCCGATGCCGGAGCAGACGCTCGATCTGCTCGCCTATGCGTTGGCGCGCCACGCGCCCGCGACAATCATCCTGGAGCGCGACGACCGCCTCGATGCGGCGGACGAGATCCTCAGCGACGTCGCGCGCATCCGGGCGCGCCTCGGCAACCGATCGACGAAAGTCCATGGCGAAGCGGCTGTTGGATCGTCAGCTTAGTCTGCTCCGCTATCTGACGAGCGGCGGCGCCATTTTTGGCGACCAGCAGGGCGGCCCGCTCGACCCCGCCTTGCAGGGCATCGACCCCGCATTACTCCGGCTGGAGGCGCGCTTTTCCCATGAGAAGCGCCTGGAGAAGATTGCCGCGGTGTTCCGCCGGACGTTTGAGCTGATAGGAGCCCGCCGGGACGCGCTCGTCAGGGAGTTCGTCGAGGCCTGCCCGCCGGCGGACATCGACCGTCTGGTGAATGCGCGGCAACTCCACGACTTTCTGTCCGCCCGCTGGCAACATGAGCCGCCGATGCCTCCCTACCTGCCCGATGTCGCGGCCTGCGAGCTTGCACTGGCGACGGCCCGCGTGGCCGCCAACGACGGCGTCCCCGGCGAATGGCCGGCCGGGGAAGAGTCCGCGCGCATGCGCCGTGCGCCCGCCGTCGTGTTGCACCGGAGTGCCTATGACGTCCGGCCGATCTTCGAGGATGCCGCCGGCATAGCGGCTCCCGCGCAGCGCGATACGCCGCTCGCGATCGTGCCGCAGGCACTCGCAGGGGAGCCGGCGATTTTCGAGCTTGCGCCGGCGGTATTCGACCTGCTTGCCGCGCTGGACGACTGGACCGATCGGGCGGCCTTTGCGGGCGAGGCCGATGAACTGATTGCCGATCTTGCGCGTGCGGGCCTTGTGGAGGCGGACCGGTGAGGATCTGCATCATCGGCAAGTACCCGCCGATCCAGGGCGGCGTGAGCATGCGGACCTACTGGACTGCGCACGGCCTCGCGGCGCGCGGTCACGACGTGCACGTGGTCACGAATGCGAAGGAGGTGGCGCCGCCGTTTCGCATGCACATGCGCACGCAGGACTGGCAGCGGTGCGAAGCGTCCTACGGGCAGGACTCCGTCACGGTGCATTGGACCGATCCGGTCGACCGCTCGCAGGCGCATATCCCGATGGCGAGCCCATTCGTGTCCAAGCTCGCGACGCTCGCCGCCGGCGCGCATTCGGCGCGTCCCTTCGACGTGATCGTCTCGCATTATCTGGAGCCGTATGGCGTGGCCGGATATTTGGCCGCGCAGATGACCGGTGTGCCGCACGTCGCGCGCATGGCGGGAAGCGACGCCGGCCGCCTGTGGCACCATCCGCAACTGGAGGGGCTTTACGACCATGTGCTGCGGTCCGCCGAGGTCGTGGTCGCCGCCCACGTCGTCGCCGATCGCGCCGTCCGGCGCGGGGTCGATCCGTCGCGGATCGCCGCCGGCGGCGGGTATGCGCTGCCGGACGATCTGTTCACGCCGGACGGGCCGCGGCTCGATCTTAAGGGATTGCGCGCCGAGGTTGAAGGCGACGCCGTTGTGCGCGACGCGTTGTGGGGCGAGTTCGCGGGGGAGGGGCCGTATTTCGGGATCTACGGCAAGCTCGGCGATAACAAGGGCTCGTTCGCGATCCTCTCGGCGCTGCAGCGGCTAACGCTGGCGGGCGCGAACGTGGGGCTCGTCGCGCTCGCGCACGGCCGGCCGGAGATCGAACGGCGGTTCCGCGCGCGGGTGGCGGAGCTGGGACTGGTCGATCGCGTGCTGCAGATTCCGTTTCTTCCGCACTGGCGGGTGCCGGAATTCCTGCGCGGTTGTCTCGCCGTCTGCTGTCTCGAGCAGGACTTTCCGATCGGCTTCCACAGCCCGATCACGCCGCTCGAAGCGCTGCTTTGCGGCGCATGCCTCGTGGGCTCGACCGAGGTCATCCGCAAGCTCCCGCAATCGGAGCGGCTGCCGCACGGCTATGGTTGTGTCGCGGTCGAAGACGTGAACGACATCGACGAACTGAGCGGAAAGCTGGCGGCGATCGTTTCCGATCCCGAACCGGTTGCCGCGGTGGGCGCCCGCGGGCGCAAGTTCGCGTGCGCCGTGCAGGAGAACATCGAATTTCCCGGCCGGCTCGAAGCCATTCTGCAGGCCGCGGCGCGGCGCGATCGTGCGCCGGCGATCGCCTCCCATCCCGCCGGCGACGAAGCATACGGCGGCCGATTTCCGCTCACGCGGCTCGTGGCGGGGGCGCTGGCCGAGATGAGCGATAAAGGTCTTTCGGACTCCCCGATTTTGCCAAGTGAGGCGATCGATCTTGCGCGCGCGGGCGCGCTCCTCGGCGGCCTCAAGCAGGCCATCGCCGCCGGCCGGGCGGACCTTCAGCCGCTCGCTCAGGCGGTCGAGATCGAGGTGGCAATCGCGCAGGCGGAAAGCGGTTGCGAGGACGCGGACGATGCCGATGCGCTGTTCCGCGTGCGGCCGAAGCGCTGGGCGGTCAGCGAGGGGGACATCGCAATGCTTGTGTCTGATAAAAATTTCTATCTATGCGTGCTGACGTTCGACTACGACGTCGCCGCATTCTGCAGCGTCAGGACTGTTGCCGATCTCCCGCGGGCGGTAAATCCCGGCGCCAGCTACATGGTGGTGGACACGAGGGGACAGAGGGAGCCGGTTCTCGTCGATGAAATGTCGGCGCGATTTCTGCAACTAAGCGACGGCACGCGAACGGTCGGCGAGATCATAAGCGGGCTGAATCGAGCATCGACCGCCGATGATACTCTTGCATGGGTCGAGAATCTTCTGATGTGGGGGTTCATCGGCCTGCGGCAGCCCGAAGCGGACGGTCGGACGCCGGATTGAAATCACGCTGCTGTGATGAATTGTCACCCTGTCGAAAGCCTCAAATACGCAGACAATCCGCGCTAACGGCGGGTTTTATTATTTCCACATAGGTGCGGCGCGCGATATACTGCGCCCGCTTGGGCGCTATTGGCCTGGCGGGGCGAGTCCGGCGCGACCATTCAGATGAGGCGACGCAATTTCCTAGCTGTTCTCGGCAGTGCCGCTGCCTGGCCGCTCGCGGCCGATGCTCAGCAGCCGGCAACGCCCATGGTTGGATTCCTGAGCAGCGGTTCGCCGCGCGCGTTCGCAAGTCTGGTCGCGGCATTCCGAGAAGGCTTGCAGGAGCATGGTTTCGTTCACGGCCGCAACGTCTGGATCGAGCATCGCTGGGCCGAGGGCCACTACGATGAATTGCCGAAGCTGGCGGCCGATCTGGTGCAGCGCAAAGTCAGCGTGATCGCGGCGACCGGCGGCGTCGTGACGGCGCTGGCGGCAAAGAAGGCGACGACGGCGATTCCGATCGTGTTCGTGGTCGGGTTCGATCCGGTGCAGCTTGGCCTCGTGCAAAGCCTCAACGCGCCCGGAGGCAACGCCACCGGCGTGAATATCTTTACGACGGAGCTGGCGATAAAGCGTCTGGAGCTGCTGAAGGATCTGTTGCTGGACGTCGAAGCCATCGGCATCCTGGTGAACCGCGGGTCCATCACCACGGAGATCGAGATCAAGGACTCGCAGGTTGCCGCCCAGCATTTCGGCCTCAAGTTCGAGATATACGAAGCAAAATCCGAGAGCGACCTCGAAGCGGCGTTCGAGGCGGCCGTCAAGAAACGGACCAGCGCCCTTCTGGTCAGTGCGGATCCCTTCTTTACCAGCAAGCGGGAGAGAATTGTCGCGCTCGCGGCGCAACACGCAGTGCCAACGATCTATCCATTGCGCGTCTACATCCAGGATGGCGGGCTTTTGAGCTATGGGACCAAGCTGTCCTGGGCATACCAGCAGATCGGGTCCTACGCCGGGCGCATCTTGAAGGGCGCCAAGCCCAGCGAATTGCCGGTGCAACTGCCCACCGAGTTCGAACTCACCATCAATCTCAAGACCGCGAAGGCGCTCGGCCTGACGGTGCCGCCGCAGTTGCTCGCCCGCGCCCACGAAGTGATCGAATAGCCCGCCGCGAGCAATGCCGTCTCGTCAGCCGGGCGCCCGTCCGTGCGATGGCGCGTCGGCGGGAAGGATCTTGCGGCCGGCCGCGTCGACGCGATCCGCGATGCGCATGTAGTTGTTGAATCGCGGCGACTTGCCGATCGCCCAGATCACCGCATCGCGCAGGGGATAGACGCTGCGCGGCCATTCCGACGTGATCCAGTCGTAGCGCCTCGCCCAGATCTGCGACCGGTCCGAAACCCAGCGCCAGTCGCGCTCCCATGCCGCCAGCGCTTCCGGCACGTCGGAACGCGACGACACATAGTCCGCGAGCAGCCAGGTATTGGTCAGCGACAGCCCGGCGCCTTGGCCGAGCGTCGGCGGCAGCGCGTGCGCCGCGTCCCCGACCAGCGCGGCGCGGCCCTTCGACCAGGCGCGCGCCCGCACGAGCGGGTAACGGTGATGAACTCCCTCCGACAGGGCGGCGCGTTCGAACAGCCCTTCCGAGGTGAGCCCGGGAAAGCTGGCCGCCCAATAGGACGTATCGAGGGGGACGTGCGAGCCGCGGCTGTCGTTCAAGGGCGCGATGAGATAGCTGAAGACCTCGGTCTTCGTGCAGGGGGAGACGCCGACGCGCAGTCGGCCCGACCACACCTCCCGCACCATGTCGTCGGCCTCGTACGCGGTCCGGGGAATGAGCAGGCGGATCGCGCCGCTCAGGGGGGTGCGGCCCTCGCGATCGAGGCCGAGCGCATGGCGGGCAACCGAATGCGTCCCGTCGGCGGCGATCACGAGCTCGGCGCGCAGCTGCCGCCCGCGCGTGCCGACCGTTCCGTCCGGGTGGACGGCATCGACCGGCGAACCGGTGTGGACCCGCGCGCCGAGCTCGGTCGCCCGATCGAGCAGGGCGCGAATGAGCAGCTGGCGCTGGATGTTCCAGACCGGGTTTGTCTCGCGCAAGGTGCGCCGTTGCAGGATCTCGCCGTCCTTGTTGAGGGTCCGCGCCTCGCGCAGGACGACGCAGTCCCGCCTGATCCGCTCGAGTAGGCCGAAGCTCTCCAGCACGCGCAGACCGTTCGCCTTGACGAAGATGCCGGCGCCGATTTCCCGCACGGCGCCGCCGCGCTCGTGGACCTCGACCGACCAGCCGCGCATGGCGAGCGCGATGGCGGCGCCCAACCCGGCAACGCCCGCTCCGCAGACGATCGCAGTGCGCATGTTCAAGCCATGCGCGCGCGCGGCGACCGGGGCCGCGCCGGCGCGCTCATTCGACCTTGATCCCGGCCGCCGACGTCACGCCGATCCAGCGCGCCCGTTCCTCGGCCACAAAGCTGCCGAGACTTCTCCGGCGTGCCGAGCCGCATTTCCGCGCCCAGCTGCGCAAAGCGCGCGCGCACGTCGTCGGCCGCGAAGCTCTCGTTGATGACGGCATTGAGCCGCGCGACGATCGCGGCCGGCGTGCCGGTCGGCGCGAACAAGGCGAGCCAGAACAGCGCGAGCAGCTTGGGATAGCCGGCCTCGGCGGTGGTGGGTACCTCGGGAAGCTGGAAATTGCGCTTCTCGCTCGTCACCGCCAGCGGCCGCAGCTTGCCGGCCCGGATCTGCGGGACCACCACGGTGGTGGTGTCGAAGAACATCTGCACCTGCCCCGCCAGCAGGTCCGCCATCGCCGGCGCCGTTCCGCGGTAGGGCACATGCACGATATCGACCTTGGCCTCGAGCTTGAGCAGTTCGCCGAGCAGGTGCGGCGCGGTGCCGTAGCCCTGCGTGCCCAGGCTGATCTTGCCGGGATTGCGCTTCGCGTAGGCCACGAGTTCGGGAAGCGTCTTCACGTCGAGCGCGGCCGGATTCACCACCAGCGTCAGCGGCGTGGCGATCAGCATCGCGACCGGAACGAAGGCCTTGGCCGGGTCGTAGTCGAGGTTCTTGAACACCGCCGGCGCGACGCTGATCGGGCCGGGCGGCGTGAGGAACAGCGTGTAGCCGTCGGGGTCAGCGCCCGCCGCGGCCTTGGCGCCGACGCTGCCGCCCGCGCCGCCGCCACGGTTCTCCACGATCACGGTCTGGCCGAGCGCCGACGACAGCCGGTCGGCCATGATCCTCGCCATGGAGTTGGTCGGTCCGCCGGCCGGGAACGGCACGATCATCCGGATCGGCTTGGCCGGATAGCTCTGCGTATGCGCGGGAGAGTGGGCGAAGCCGAGTGCGATCGCGAGCAACGCCAGCAGGCAGGTGCGTCTTGTCATTTTCTCCTCCCGATAGATTTCTTGTGGTTTCGAACCGCGAGCGTTACTGGACCTTGAGCCCCATCAGGCCGGCGATCAGGTTGCGCTGCATCTGCGAGGAGCCCGCCGCCACGGTCGAGATACGGGCATCGCGGTAGAAGCGCTGCATGTCGAATTCCATGTTGTAGCCGTAGCCGCCGAGGATCTGCATGCCCTGGTTGGCCACTTTGGCGAAGGCCTCCGACGCCAGCAGCTTGGCCATGGAGATTTCGCGCAACGCATTCTCGCCGTTCGCCACCATCCAGGCGGCGCGCCACACCATGGTGCGCGCGGCCTCAACCTCGGCTGCCATGTCGGCCAGCATATGGGCGATCGCCTGGTTGGTGCCGATCGGCCGGCCGAACTGCTTGCGCTCCTTGGCGTAGTTCACCGCCATGTCGACCACCGCGAGCGCCCCGCCGCAGGCGCTGGCCGCCGACGTGACGCGCTCGACCTGCAGGCCGGAGAGCAGGCAGTCCCAGCCCTTGTTCTCGCCGCCGACCAGCCGGTCGGGCGTCACGCGCACGTCCTTGAAGAATATCTCGTAGGTGCCGGTGCAGCGCCGCCCCAGCATGTCGAGCTTGCGCATCTCGATGCCGGGCGTGTCGTTGTCGACCAGGAACAG
Organism: uncultured Alphaproteobacteria bacterium; assembly: GCA_963755305.1. Taxonomy (GTDB): domain Bacteria; phylum Pseudomonadota; class Alphaproteobacteria; order Rhizobiales; family Xanthobacteraceae; genus VAZQ01. The sequence continues at coordinate 982,178 of CAVWJL010000006.1, forward strand.
CGACATGCCCTGGCGGTAATGCGCCTTGGTGTCGGTCTTCACATAGACGTTGATGACGTTGTTCTTGGCGGCGGCGCCGGTCGCCCAAAGCTTCTGGCCGTTGATCACCCAGTGATTGCCGTCGCGCACGGCGGTGGTGCGCACCGCGCCGACGTCGGAGCCGGCGTCGGGCTCCGACATCGAGATCGACATCTTGACCTCGCCCGAGACCAGCTTGGGCAACCAATGGCGCTTCTGTTCCTCCGACGCCTTGCGTACCAGGTTGAGGCCGCAGAACACGCTGCCGCCATAGGACATCGAAAAATCCACGCTGGTGCGCGACAGCTCCTCGGCGATGATCGCCATGTCGAAGGCGTTGCCGCCGAGCCCGCCGTATTCCTCGGGAAATGGCAGTTTCAGGAGCCCAGCCTCGACCCACGCATCGTAGAGCTTGTAGGGATAGGCCTGCTCGCGATCGAGGCGGCGCACGTAGTCACGCGTGGCGTGCTTGTCCATCAGCTTGCGGATGCTGTCGCGCAGCAGCCGCTGTTCCTCGCTGAAGCCGAAATCCATGGGATGCTCCCGCTCAGGTTTCGCGGCGATAGCCGGTCAGACCGGGACGGTAGGTCTTCTCGTCGAGGAACTGGCCCATGCCTTTCTCGCGTCCCTTCTCCGGGTCGAGGAAGCGCGACTGGTCGAGCTTGGCGAACAGGTAGTCCTCCAACTCGTCCCAATCCATGCTGCGCACGCGGCGGCAGGCATGCTTGGCGGCGCGCAGCACCGTCGGATTCTTGCCGAGCAGGTCGATTGCCAGCGCGCGCACGCGCGGGCGCAGCTTCGCCTTCGGGTGCGCCTCGTTGACCAGCCCCATCTCGACCGCCTTGCGCCCGGAGAACGGCTCGCCCGTCATGGTGTAGTAGAGCGAGTCGCGCTGGTTCATCACGCTCGCGACCGATTTGAGCACGTTGCCGGCCGGGATGATGCCCCAGTTGATCTCGGACAGGCCGAGCTGCGCGTCCTCGTCGGCGATCGCGAGATCGCAGCCGATCAGGTGATTGAACGCGCCGCCGAAGCACCAGCCGTTGACCATGCAGATCGTCGGCTTCATGTAGTAGCTCAGCCGCCGCCACTGCCACTGCGCGCTCGCGCGCATGTAGCGGGCGCGCTCCTCGGGAGAGAGGCTGTCGGTGGCGCGGAAATACTCGCGCAGGTCCATGCCGGCGCAATACGCTTCCCCCGCGCCGGTCAGCACCAGCACGCCGCAGCGCCTGTCGACTTCCAGCGCGTCGAGGGTACGGATCATCTCGTCCGACAATTCCGGACTCACGGCGTTGCGCTTTTCCGGGCGGTTGAGCGTGACCCAGGCGATGCCTTCGTCGAACTCCACCAGAACGGTCTTGCCCCAAGGCGGCGCCGGCTGCGGCTTTGATTCGCTTGCGGTGGAGGCGTTCGCGGGCTGGGCCATGTCGGTCCTCGTCGTTGGTGGTTGCCGGCAAGCTTGCTGGTCCCCCGTGCCATCGTCAAGCCGAGTGCCGTGCATTGCGCGTACGCGATTGTTATCCTCTCGGCTGTCATGCCCGCGAAAGCGGGCATCCAGTAGCCTCGGATTTGTGGTAGCACGCTCAACCAAGCCTCGGCGTTCTCTGGAATACTGGATCGCCCGCGTTCGTGGGCGATGACACCGAGAGGGAGGCGCGGCATTTGTTTTCAGCTTGCGGGGGCATTCATGGACTTGAAGCTGGCAGGGCGGACCGTGCTGATCACCGGCGGCTCGAAGGGCATCGGCCTCGCCGCCGCCAAGTGGTTCGCGTCCGAAGGCTGCGCCATCCGGCTGGTGGCCCGCTCCAAGGATCTGCTGGAGGCGGGCGCGGCATCGATCCGAAAGGATGCGCCCGTCGACGTGCGCACCATTGTCGCCGATCTCTCGATCGCGGCCGAGCGCGACCGGGTCGTGGCGGCATTTCCCGACGTCGACATTCTCGTCAACAATGCGGGCGCCATTCCGGGCGGCACGCTCGAGGAGGTCGACGACGCCGCCTGGCGCGCCGGCTGGGACCTCAAGGTGTTCGGCTACATCAACATGACGCGCGCCTATCTCAAGCGCATGCGCGCCAGGAAGAGCGGCGTGATCGTCAACGTGATCGGCGCGGCGGCCGAGAGCCTGCGCGAGAGCTACATCGCGGGCTCGGTCGGCAATGCCGCGCTGATGGCGTTCACCCGCTCGATCGGCACCAAGAGCCCGGACTGGGGCGTGCGCGTCGTCGGGATCAATCCCGGCCCGGTCGACACCGACCGCATCGAGGTCCTGGGACGCAAGCGCGCGGCGCGCGAACTGGGCGACGAGAACCGCTGGCGCGAATATTTCAAGGGGATGCCGTTCGGGCGCCCGGCTAGGCTCGACGAACTTTGCCCGCTGATCGTGTTCCTGGCATCCGACCTGTCGGGCTACACATCGGGGGTGGTGTTCACGGTCGACGGCGGCATCTCGCTGCGGCCGGGGACGTAGCGCCCCGCAGTTATGTGCGATGCGACTTGCCTCACGGTCGTCTCCGCGAAAGCGGGGGAAGTACGCGACCTCATCCTTCGAGACGCCTTCGCCGTCTCGCTGCAAGGGCAGCGAGTTCGGCGAAGGCCCTCAGGATGAGGTCCAAGGTCGCCGAGGCGATTCTCGCGATCCCTCATGGTGAGGAGCATTCGCGCGTCGGCGGCAGCCGACGCGTGAATGCGTCTCGAACCATGGGGATCGCGGTATTCTATCTCAGCGTCCATGCGTCTGCGGGGGGACGATGGGCAATACCGGAGTGTTGCGCCGCTCGCCGCGATATTTCGCCTCGTCGGCGCATTTGGCCACGTGCGCGTCGCGATTGATCACCTGCAGGTTGGGAAGACCCCAGAAGCCGAGCAGCACGGGCCAAGCCGCGTCGTGGCGCTCGCTCCAGACCTGGAACAGCGGCACGCGATGATCGACCTCGGCAGTCTTCCATAGCCGTTGTCCGCTGCGCGCACAGCGCCGCAACTGGATGCGCTTGAGGATGCGTGCATGATCACTCGGCGCGTTCCACAGCCGCCACGCCACCACGCAGGCGGTGTGCCATTCGGCGTTGCGGTTCGGACCGCGATCCCACAGATCGGCGTGCCAGCCGAAACGGTAGACCGGCTGTCCGCACACGCAGCAGCAGCCCGGCCCGCGCGCGAACGCGGCCTCGCGATAGGGCGCGGGCGGCGCGCGGAACGTGGCCGGCAGGCCGTCCTTGCGCCGATCGCTCAGCCGCCAGGTCCAGCCTTTCGGCGCACCGCTTTTCGCCGCGAGCGCGCGCGCGAGCCGGTCGGCGCGCAGCGGATGCGCGCGCCAGTAGGAGTTGATCGCGAGCCGCGGCGTCGGCGGAATGAACGGACGGTCGAGCGCGTGGTCGAGCGCAGGGGTCGGAAAGATGTCGGGCAGCGCGCGCCGCAGCCGCGCAAGCGCCAGCCGATTGCGCTCCTCCCGCCATTCCGATGCTGCCATTGCACACCCCCGGCCCCGAGCGGCAGAGAGTGCAGCGCAGTCGTTAACCGTCGCTTAACCGTGCCGCGCGGCATCCGGCGCGCGTGCTTTCGTCTGCGGCATCCTGATGGCTGCGAACTTGCGCGCCAGCGGAATTGTCCCCACACTTCCCGGGTACGCGCCCTCCAACCGGCCCGAAAGGAAACCGAGCGATGCGGCTTCGCCTCACCCATGCGGAAACCGCCTGGCGGTCGCCCAGCATTTCCGCGCTTGCAATTTCGGCGACGGCCTTCTCGAACAGCTACGCGCCCGACTTCGGTGTCCCGGGACGCGGTGCCAGCGCCAATTCCGCGGCGCCTCAAGCGCCGGACGTTCGCGGTTCCGCACCGAATGAACGGTCCTTGCCGTCGGGCAACGGACGTTCGCGTGAGCGCGGCTGGGAGGCTCCGGCCTTCACCGCGCTCGGCATCTAGGCATCACGCCGGCACGTAGCGTCCGCCGAAGGCCGGTTGGCTCAGGCCGAGGCCCGGCAGCTCCCACACGCCGGCGCCGCCCGGATTCTTGTCGGCGCCGATATTCGCATTGATGAGCGCGGGCCGCCGCGCCGCGACCGCGGCGCGCACCGCGTCGCCGAGATCGCCCGCGCGCTCGACGTTCACGCCGTCGATGCCGGCCGCGCGCGCCATGGCGGCGAAATCGGGATTGTACGGCGCGCCGGTGTCGGGATGTTTGAAGTCGGTGGCGAGCTCGCGCCCACCGAGATAGCCGCGCTGCAATCCGCGGATCGACGCATAGGCGTAATTGTTCCACACCACCCAGACGACCGGAAGATTGTACTCGACCGCGGTGCCGAGCACGCTCGCATGCATGAAGAAGGCGCCGTCGCCGCACACCGAAACGCACGGCCGCTCGGGCGCGGCGAACTGCGCGCCGAGCACGCCGGCGACGCCGAAGCCCATCGGGCCGAAGCCGGTGCAGCCGATGAACGAGTCCGGGCGCTTGGGCTTGCAGAATTGCAGCAGCCAGTTGTGGTGCACGCCGATGTCGCTGACCATGATGGCGTCGTCCGGCAGCGCCTTGTCGATCTCGTGCGCCGCGCGCTGCGGATGGATCGGGGTCGTGTCGTCGACGAAGCCCGGCGCAATGAAGGCTTCCCACTCCTTGCGGTAGCCGGCGATCGCCTTGAGCCATGTCGTGCGCGCAGCCGCCGCGTCGCCCACGGATTTGCGCCTGCCGAGTTCGGCCAGCACCTGCCGCAGGAAGGTGCGCACGTCCGCCATCAGCCCGAGCGCCACCGGATAGTTGCGCGCGATCTCGTCGGGATCGATGTCGACGTGGATCAGCCTGGTGGGCGGGATGGTGAACGAGTAGCCGGGGATCCACGAGCTCGAGGTGCGGTCGTCGAAGCGCACGCCGAGCGCGAGCAGGACGTCGGCCTGCCGCGTCGCGTGATTGGCCTGGTAGGCGCCGCCGCGGGAGACCAGCCCAAGCGACAGCGGATGATGGGTGTCGATCGCGCCGATGCCGCTCATCGAATGCGCGACCGGAATCTGCAGCGTCTCTGCGAGCGCCAGGAGGTCGGCGGCCGCGCCGCCGTATTTCACTCCCTGGCCGACCAGGATCACCGGGCGCTGCGCCGCCAGCAGCATGTCGACGGCCCTGGTCACGCCGTCGGGATCGGCACCGCAGCGGCAGGAGATGTTGGCGTTCCAGTCCTCCGGCCTGGGCGTCTCCTCGGCGGCGGCCTCCTTGAACACGTCGAAGGGAACGTCGAGCACGACCGGGCCCGGCCGGCCGGTCATCATGGTCTTCCAGGCCTGGCGCATCATCAGCGGCATCTGCTCGCCGCGGGTCGGCTGAAATACCTTCTTGCACATGGAGCGCACGGTGGAGGGGAAGTCCGCCTGGTGCTGGCGGTAAAGCTCCTGGAACGCGCCGCGGTTGAACTGGCTGGTCGGCACGTTGCCGGTCACCGCCAGGAACGGCACGGAATCGAGATACGCGTTGGCGAGCGCGATCGGGAGATTGACCGAGCCGGGACCGCAGGAGGTGAAGGTCGCGGTCGGCCGGCCCGACACCCGGTAATGGGCGTCGGCCATGAAGCCCGCGACCGTCTCGTGGTGCACCGAGATGGTCTTGATGTCGTCCTGGCGCTCATACAGCGCGTCGATCAACTGGATGTTGCCGTGGCCGCACAGCCCGAAGGCGTAGGGCACCTTCTCGCGGATGAGGTAGTCGACGATCACCTGACCGCCGTCGAGCATGTTCTTGGCCATCGGCAGCGTTCCTGAAGCCCCTTGATTGCGGGCCGCGCCCGGTTCCGGACGTTACGGCTTGATGTTCGCGTCCTTGATGATCTTGCTGTAGAACGCCATCTCCGCCTGCAGGTATTTCGCCCATTCGGCCGGCTGCGTGCCGCGCGGCTCCATGCCCTGCTTGGCGAGCGTGTCGATCACGCCCGGATCGGCGACCGTCTTCGCCACCTCGTCGCGCAGCTTCTGCACGATCGCCGCCGGCGTACCGGCGGGCGCCACGATGCCGTACCAGCCATTGATCAGGTAGTCCAAGCCCGACTCCTGGATCGTCGGCACATCGGGCAGCGCGAACGAGCGCTTCGATCCGGTCACCGCCAGGGGCGTGACCTTGCCTTCCTTAGCCTGCACCGCCATCACCGGCATGGCGTCGAACATGGCGTCGATATGGCCGCCGAGCAGATCGGTGAGCGCGGGCGCCGCGCCGCGATAGGGCACGGTGGTGATGTTGATACCGGTCCGCGCCTTCAACAGCTCGGTCGCGACCCCGAGCGAGCTTCCGACGCCGCCGCCCATGCCGAACTTGATCTTGCCCGGCTCCTTCCTGGCGAGGTCGAGCAGCTCGCGCAAGGTCTTCACGCCGAGACCGTTGCGCGCGACCAGGATCAGCGGTCCGGTCGCCACCTCCGTGACCGGGGTCAGCTTCAGGATGTCGATCGGATAGTCCTGATGCAGCGGCTGGGTGATCAGCGAGCTGGTCGAGATGAAGTAGAGCGTGTGCCCGTCGGGTGCGGCGCTTGCGACTTCCTTTCCCGCCGGGATGAAGTTGCCGCCGGGCTTGTTCTCGACCAGCACGGTCATGCCGGTGTTCTGGGTCATCTTCTGCGCGATCAGCCGCGCCGTGACGTCGGTGCCGCCGCCGGCCGAGAGGCCGACGATGAAGCGGATCGGCTTGCCCGCCTGCAGCGCCTGGGCGGGCGCGGATTTCGGCGCGGCGAGAACGGCCGAGCCTGCGAGCAACGCCAATGTGATGCCGACCGCGCGTCCGAAAGATTTCATTGCTTCCTCCCGTCTTGTTGCAGCGTGATCATTTTCGGCAAGCCGGCTCGGCCTGCCGGGGACGGCATGACCGGGCGGCCGGCGCGCTTACTGCGGCTTGATGCCCTTCTCGTCGATGAACTTCCCCCAGTTGCGGATCTCGTTCTCGAGCTTTCCCTTCAGGGCGGCGGAAGGCGCATAGGCCGGATCGATGTCGAGCTTGGCGAGGCGCTCGCGCACGCGCGGGTTCGCCATGGTGGTGGCGACCGCCTTGTCGAGCTTGGCGCGCACGGCCTCGGGAATGCCCTTGGGACCGAAGATGCCGAACCAGAAACGCAGGTCCACGTCGGCGGTCTTGATGCCGGTCTCCTTCAAGGTTGGGACCTTGGGCAGGACGGGCGAACGCTCGGCGCTGGTGACGAAGAAGCCTTTGACCCTGCCGGTCTCCACCAGGCCCTTGGCGACCTGGATGGCGGCCATGTTGATCGCCACGTGGCCGGCGATCACGTCGTTCATAGCCGGCCCGCCGCCCTTGTAGGGAATGTGCACGAGATCCATTCCGGTCGCCGCCTTGAGAACCTCGGTGGTCAGGTGCGTGACGCTGCCGATGCCGGCGGAGGCGTAGTTGAGCTTCTGCGGCACCGTGCGCGCATAGGCGACGAGCTCAGCCATGGTGTCGGCCTTCACGTTGTTGGCGACCGCCATCACCAGCGGCGAGGTCGCGACCGTGGCGATGGCGTCGTATTGCGTGAGCGGATCGAACGGGGAGGTGGCCTTTTTGTAGAGCGCCTGGCTGATGCCGAGCGCGTTTTCCGCCATCAGCAGCGTGTAGCCGTCGGGCTCGGCCGCCGCGACGTGGTTCCAGGCGATATAGCCGCCCGCGCCCGGCTTGTTCTCGATGATGACGGACTGGCCGAGCGCCTCGCCCAGCTCCTGCGTGAGCTGGCGGGACAGGGTGTCGGTGGCCCCGCCGGGTGGGAAGGCGATCACCAGCCGGATCGGCCGGTCCGGGAACGATGAGGGGTTCTGCGCCTCGACCGATCCTGCGAAGCCGAGGATGGCGCAAATGACCAGACAGCAGCGAAACAATGTGAGCATGGGGCGTCCTCCAGTGGCGGCCGTTGACCGGCTCGTTGTCCCCATTGGATCACGCGCAAGGCTCGGCGTCGACGGGCTCCGGTGTGAGCGGGGCAACCGGCGTGATCGCATCGCCGCTCGTCCGCGCATGGAGGCGGCGGTGTTGCGGATGCGGCAATCACGCTACACTGCCATGCTTCAGTGATAACCGACCGAGGAAACAAACATGCTGTCCGATGCCGATCGCAAGAAGGCCGCCGACATTCTGATCGCCGCCGAGAAGGAGAAGAAGCAGGCGGTGCAGCTCTCGAAAACCTGGCCGGACATCGCCATCGAGGACAGCTACGCAATCTCCACCGAAGTCGCCAATCGCAAGATCGCGGCCGGCGCCAAGCTCATCGGCCACAAGGTCGGGCTCACCTCCAAGGCGATGCAGCGCTCGTCGCAGATCGACGAGCCGGACTACGGCCACCTGCTCGACCACATGATGATCGCGGACGGCGCGAAGATTCCGCACGCAAACTACTGCCGGCCGCGGGTCGAGATCGAGCTCGCCTTCATCATGGGCAAGCGCCTGCTGGGGCCGGGCGTCGGCCTGCCCGAGGTGCTGCGCGCCACCGAGTATGTGGTGCCCGCGATCGAGATCGTCGACGCGCGCCTGCAGGACCCGCGCAAAATCTTCGACACGGTCGCCGACAATGGCGCGGCAGCCGGCATCGTCATCGGCGGACGCCCGGTCGGGCCGATGGACGTCGATCTGCGCTGGGTCGGCGGCATCATGTACAAGAATTCCGAGATCGAGGAGACCGGCGTGGCGGCCGGCGTGCTCGGTCACCCGGCACTCGGCGTCGCCTGGCTCGCCAACAAGCTCGGTTCGCACGGGGTTGCGCTGGAACCCGGTCACCTGGTGCTGGCCGGCTCGTTCACGCGCGTGGTGTTCGCCGAGAAGGGCGACACGTTGCACGCCGATTTCGGCGCGCTCGGCGGCATCGCGGTGCAGTTCGTCTGAGCGCACAAAAAAGCTACCTCCCGCAAGCGGGAGGTAGCTCGCATTCGATACCGCCCTCGGGCGCGCTGCGTCAGTCGATGCAGATCCACCACGGAGGAACCGGAAGTGGAACCGCCCAGCAGCCGCCGTCGCCCCACCATTGGCCGCGACCGCCGCGGCCACGGCCTCTGCCGCGACCACGGCCCCTGCCGCGACCACGTCCACGCCGTTGCGCCTGCGCGGGCGTCGATGTGATGCCGGCCGCGGTCAATGTCAGGCCCGTCACGCCGACGAAACTGAGGCAATAAATGCCGAGCAGCACGGCCCCGGCCATGAAGCGCATCAAAATCCTGCGGTACAGGCCCGAGCGAAGGCGAACCTGCGCTGGATTTCCCAGCGTGAGCGTGTCTGTCGTCATTCAGTTGGTCTCCACTTTCAATTGGCTCCGCTGCAGACGATCGCAGGGTGGGTGGGGTTGGGCCTGCCGATACGAAGCGCTGGATACCGCTCCAGCGCAAAGCTAACGGCCGTATAACATAGGAGTTCCAACGCCACCACCGCAGCCGATCATCGCGGCCGGAGAACGGTGGAAACCTATCGCGCGGCGACTTCAGGACTTTGTTTAGTCGGACTCGATTCCGTTCTCGTAACTGACCTGCAAATGGTCCTGGTGGTAGAACCACAAATGCTGCGTGGCCCAGACCGTTTGCGCGCCGAGCGCGATCACGACCGCCTGCGCATAGAGATTGAGCCCGCTCGCAGTGACCAGCAGCAGACCGCTGATGATCAGCAGCACAAAGCTGATGAGGTTCACGCCGACGATCAGGAACAGCCCGCTCTCGCCAACCAGGATACGGCGGCGCACGTCGAGGCCGGTAAGTAGGTACTCCGTGCATGCGTACGCGAACAGCACCGCGCAGAACACGCTCACGAACAGCACGCCGACCACGATCCGTCCCCTCAAAAGACCCGCACTGCGCCAAGCTACCAAGCTTAAGCATTGCGCATTGCACACTCCAGCTTTTCTACCTTGATCCGTGCAGTGTTCCCATCGGTTGTTGCATGATTGCAACGCGACGCTCCGCGGCGCTGGCGCCGCGGTCACACAGTGCCACAGCCCCAGCGTTCGCAAGGCTGCCCAATGGCTTGCCAGGCCGGTGGAGCGGCCCATAGGCTGGAGTTTGGTTCCCGGATACGGTGTGGAACGCGCGGCGCGGGCCGGCGCGACGGAGCAGGACGAAGGCCGAGCCAATGCGCATAATGATGGGGACGTTCGCGGGCCTCCTCGCCTTGCTGGGCGCGCTCGGCACCGCGCATGCGGCCGACTACCCGGCCCGGCCGGTGACCCTGTTGGTGGCATTCACGCCGGGCGGGCCGAGCGATGTGCTCGCGCGCATCCTCGGCAAGAAGCTCGAACAGATTCTCGGACAGCCGTTCGTGGTCGAGAACCGGCCGGGCGCGGGCGGCAACATCGCGGCGGAAGCGCTCGCCCACGCGACGCCCGACGGCTACACGCTGCTCAACGGCAACAACAGCATCCTCGCCACCAACGCCGCGCTCTACAAGAAGATCAACTACGACCCGGAGAAGGATTTCGCCCCGGTCGGCCTGATCGGCTCGCAAGCCAACATCCTGGTGGTGAACCCGGCGGTTCCGGCGCACGCGATGGCGGAATTGATCGCGCTCGCCAAGGCGAGCCCCGGCAAGATCAATTTCGCGTCGTCCGGATACGGCGCGGCGGCGCATCTCGCGGGCGAGCTGTTCAGGACGCAGGCCAAGGTCGACATCGTCCACGTTCCCTACAAGGGCGCGGCGCCCGCATTGCAGGACGTGATCGCGGGCCATGTGCAGATGATGTTCGCGACCGCGGCCTCGGTCGTGCCCCATATCAGGAGCGGGAAGGTGCGTGCGCTCGCCGTCACCACGCTCAAGCGCACGGCGCTGTTCCCGGACCTTCCCACTATCGACGAACTCGGCCTCAAGGGCTTCGACGCCACCACCTGGCACGGGCTGGTCGTGCACGCGAAGACGCCGAAGGACGTGGTCGCCACGCTCAATCGCGCGCTCGCGGCTGCGCTGGCCGACGCCGGCGTGCGCAAGTCGCTCGGCGACCTCGGCGTCGACATCATCGGTGGATCGCCGGAGGAATTCGCGGCCTACATCAAGTCCGAGATTCCGAAATGGACCGCGGTGGTGAAGGCCTCGGGCGCCAGGCTGGACTGATTCGCGATGAATGTCGTCGAACGAACGCCGCCCAACCTCGCGCGCAATGTCCGCCGCGTCGGTCATCTCGATCTCGCCGGCGCCGGCCAGGTGTGCGTCGCGGGCAACTACGCCTATGTCGGGCACATTCCGAACGCCGATCAGTTGGGCACGTCGATCGTCGACATATCTGATCCGAAGAGCCCGCGCGTCGTCGCCACCATCACGCTCGACGATCCGGCGTCCCATAGCCACAAGGCGCGCGTCGTGGGTGACATCATGGTGGTCAATCACGAGCGCAACATGAGCCGGATCGGCCGGCGCGCCGAGCAGTTGCCGGCGGCGCGCCGCGCGCTCGCCGATGAGCTCAGGCGCGAACCGACGCGGGCGGAAATTGCCGCCAGGATGAGCGTCACCGACGACGATCTCGCCGCGCTCGAAGCCTTCGAGAAGAAGGGCTACGACAACGGCGGGTTCAAGATCTACGACGTGTCAAACCCCGCGCAGCCGAAGCTCGTCTGCCATCACAGGACCGGCGGCATCGGTGTGCATCGCTTCGACATGGACGCGCGCTACGCCTACATCTCGACCGAGATGCAGGGCTATGTCGGCAACATCCTGGTGATCTACGATTTGAGCGATCCGCGAGAGCCGGCCGAGGTGTCGCGCTGGTGGATGCCCGGCCAGCATGTCGCGGGCGGCGAGACGCCCACCTGGTCGGGCCGCCGCCATCGGCTGCACCATGCGCTGCGCTTCGAGAACGAAATGTGGGCGAGCTGCTGGCACGGCGGCTTCCGGGTGGTCGACGTGTCCGATCTCGCCCGGCCGAAGAGCGCGGGCGCGTACAACTATCATCCGCTGTTTCCCGAGCCCACGCATACCGTGATGCCGGTGCCGGGCCGCCTCGGCGGCAGGCGCATCGCGCTCGCCATCGACGAAGAGGACCAAGCCCAGAGCGCGAGCGAGGAGGAAGCGCGGCGCGGGCGGGCGCATGCCTGCATCCTGACATTCGACGTGAGCGACCTGTCGGACATCAAGCCGCTCGGGCAATTCCAGGTGAGCGAGCTCGATTCGCCGTTCAGCCGCACGCTAGGCGCGCGCTTCGGCGCCCATCAGTTCTGCGAACGCATGTCGGGCACGCTAGTGCACGCGGTGTGGTTCGGCGGCGGCCTGCGCATCGTCGACGTGGCCGATCCGCTCTCGCCGCGCGAGGTCGGCCATTTCATCCCGGAGCCGGTTTCCGGCCGCAGCGCGCCGCAGAGCAACGACGTGGCGCTCGATGAGCGCGGGCTGATCTACGTGGTCGACCGCCACGTCGGTTTCGACATTTTGGAATTTCAGGGGTGAGGCCGCCGGTCAGTGCGTCTTTTCTCGCTGTCGTCCCCGCGAAATGGGTCCCTTTTCGCGGGGACGACGATATTGGATGTAAGTGTTATCACGCCTCCGTGGCGGTCGCGGGCGAGGCCACGTTGAACTGGAAAAATCCGTCCCAGACGTCGTCGAGCCGCGCCAGCGCCTCCTCCGGCGGCGGCACCGACAGGCGCCCGCTGTCGCGGCGCAGCAGCTTCAGGCGTGCAAGCTTGGCCAGCGCGTCGTCGACCTCGAAATCGATGTCGAGGCCGAACTGCTCCTTGAGCCAGCCCTCGATGCTGCGGTCGAGCTCGTCCTGAGTCGGGGGCGTCGCGGCCGTGCGCAGGAAATAGTAGGCCAGGAACGCCTCCTTGCATTCCTGTTCCTCGGCCGCGCCGATCATGTAGTCGAAGATGCCGGCATTGTTGTTGACGTTGCGGAAATAGATGTTGTCGGTCAGCTCCTTCTGGTATTTGAGCGACTGGCGCTGGTAGCGCAGCCACTGCCGCATGATGAAGCCGCCGAGCGCGACGAGCCCGCTCATCGCCGCGAACGCGCTCTTCATCTCGTCGTGCTGCACGGCCGCCTGCGATGCCGAGATAGAAGCCGATGACCACGAACAGCACGGTTACGGTGGAGGCGAGGTTGAACAGGATCGGCATCGCGCCCGCCAGCGCCGGTACGCTCAGAAACAGCTTGTCGAACGTGCTCATCACCACGCGGACGTTGGGAAACAGCGCGTTGAGGTCGGCGCCGGCGATGTTGCGGAAATACTTGATGAGGACGGCGCCGCCCGGGATCTTGCGCGCCCGCAGCCGCTTGCGCTCGCGCTTGGCGATTTCGCCGTCCGGCTTCATGGCCACGAACAGGACGACGTCGTCGTAGACCAGCACGTCGGCGGCGCGCTTGCGCAGCCCGTACCACTCGCTGATCTCCACCGTCTCCATGTGGTGTCCGCGGCGGAAGAAGCGCACGTCGCGATAGTCGTCGAGCGGCGCTTCGACGTCGACGCGCACCATCACGCGGGTGCGGTGGGCGGCTTCCACTTCGGCGTGGGAGATTTCGACGAAATTGGCGCTCTTGAGCACCTTCTCGAACGACTCAACGAGATCGGCGTAGGCGCGCTCGAGCTCGGCGGGAGCGAAATGCGCGTGCGGATCGAGCTCGGGGTTGAAATAGTAGTAGTCGTGACGCAGCCGCTCGAGCTCGTCGAAATATTCGTAGTGATAGATCGCCGCGAGAAAGCGGCAGACCTGGCGGAAGCTCTCGCGCTCCTCCTCGCTGTCGAGCGGCCCGTGCTCCACCAGCGCGGTCGAGCAGATCGGTCTTGCGGACGGGAATGAACTGGTCGCGCTCGCCCTGGTCCGGCTTGTCGTCGGTGACGGCGCGGCTGGACTCGCTCATGGTCATTGCGTCGACTGGTAGAACGCCTTGGCGTCGGCGCTGAAGGCCCTGCGCGATTGCGGATCGATGTAGAACATGTGTCCGCCGCGATAGAGCAGCAGCCGCGTCCGCGTCGGATCGCCGATCGGCGGCAGGTGATCGAGCACGTAGCGGCTCACCGAATAGGGCGTGGCCATGTCACTGTAGCCGTGCGCGACCAGCAGCCGGAACGACGGCATCAGCGAGAGCAGTTCGCGCAGGTCGTCGCTGGCGCTGGCGAGGCCGCGCCCGCCGCCGCCCCACTCCCATTTGCCCCAGATGTCGTTGGCGAGCAGGACGTAGGTCATCTCGGTCTTGAAGCCGAGCTCCTCGCGCGCATAGGTCGCATAGGCGCTGCCATAGGCGCGGGTGAGCCCGTCGAGCAGCGGGTCGGAGCGGCTCGCGGTATCGCGATCGGGATAGGGGTCGGCGACCGCGAAGCTCGCGTCGTAGCGGCTGACGATCTTGCGCTCCGCTGAGCGCAGATGCTTGATGTAGGCGTCGCGGATGAAGCCGCGCTGCTGCGTCACGAGTTCCTCGGGCAGCCCCGAGACCCGCGCCACGCGCGCATAGAATGCCTTGGCGGCTTCGCCGGTGGGCGGCGCGCCGGCAAGCGTGGTGAGATATTCGGTCAGCGCGAAATGCTCGGCCTCGGCCTGCGCCTCCTTGCTGAACATGCCCTTGCGCTCGAGCTCGGTCGCCGCCAGCGACGGCAATTGCAGCGCGGCGCCCAATGCGAACCGCGTGTTGCCGAACATCAGGGCGGCCTCGATCAGCGGCGACACCATCACGATGCCGGCGACCGTGATGCCCTGCCCGGTGTTGCAGCGTGCGCGCCACCTTGGCGGCGCGATAGCCGCCATAGCTCTCGCCCAGCAGGTACTTGGGCGAGGCGCTGCGGCCGTTGTGAGCGAGATAGAGGGCAACGACCTTGGCCATCGCCTCCGCGTCCTGGTGAACGCCGTAGAACGCGTTGGCGCCGTCGGGTTTGGCGGCCCTGCTGAAGCCGGTGCCGATCGGATCGATCATGACCAGATCGGTGAAGGCGAGCCAGGTCGCCGGATTGTCGGTGAGCCGGGCGGAGGGGCCTTCGGCGAGTGCAAGCTCGGCGATGCGCGGGCCGACCAGGCCGAGCGTGAGGAAGGCCGAAGCCGCCCCGGGACCGCCGTTGAACGCGAAGGTGACGGGCCGGTCAACGGCATCGGCACGCTTGACGACATAGGCGGTGTAGTACACCGCGGCGATCCGCTCGCCGGTCTGATCGAACAGCGGCAAGGTGCCGGCGGTCGCCGTATAGGCGAGCCGTCCGCCCGCGATCTCGACCGTGTGCTCGCTGATGGCGTCGGCCGGCAGCAGCCGCAGCAATCCTTGCGCATCGTCCCGCTTTTGCTCCGCCTGTTGCGCAGGCGGCCGGCCATGCGGATGCTCCTGCGCGAGCGCCGCCGTGGCGGCGCCGGCGATCAGCAGCGCAAGCAGCAATCGGTAAAGTTGCGTCATGTTCGGAAACGGCATCTGGGCGTCCATCGGTCCTGCGGGCGCCCCCGGGCCGGGTGCCACCATAGCGGATCGCGACCCGACTGCTCAAACGCGTTCCGTCTGTGGACAAGCAACGGGATATCGGCAAATGTCGGGCCTCCCGGCGGCCCCGCCGGGCCATGAGAAACACCTTCCTAGGGTGCCGGAAATGCCGTTTCCCAGGGCCTCGCGCGCGCTCGAACGATTCACCGTGCTCGATCTCACCCGCGTGCGCAGCGGGCCGACCTGCGTGCGCCAGCTCGCCGACTGGGGCGCCAATGTGATCAAGATCGAGTTACCGCCCGACCCCGGCGGCGGTGAAGGGCTGGGCGGCCCGCGCGAAGGCTCCGACTTCAAGAACCTGCACCGCAACAAGCGCAGCATGACGCTCAACCTCAAGGCGCCCGAAGCGGTGGCGGCCCTCAAGCGCATGGTGAAGAAAGCCGACGTGGTGGTGGAGAATTTCCGCCCCGACGTGAAGCGCCGTCTCGGTGTCGACTACAAGACGCTCGCCAAGATCAACCCGAAGCTGGTCTATGCCAGCATTTCGGGCTTTGGGCAGACCGGCCCGTATGCCAACCGGCCGGGCTTCGACCAGATCGCGCAAGGCATGGGCGGGCTGATGTCGATCACCGGACTGCCGGGGCAGGGGCCGGTGCGGGTCGGCATTCCGATCGCCGACCTGTCCGCCGGCCTGTTCTGCGCGCTTGGCATCATGGTGGCGCTGCTGGAGCGGGAAAAATCGAAGAAGGGACAGCACGTCACGACCTCGCTCCTGGAAGCGCAGATCTTCATGCTCGACTTCCAGGGCGCGCGCTGGCTCATCGACAAGCATGTGCCCAAGCAGGCCGGCAACAACCACCCAACCAGCATTCCGACCGGCGTGTTCAAGACCGCCGACGGTCACATCAACATCGCCTCGACCGGCTCGAAGATCTGGGCGCGATTCTGCAACGCCGCCGGCGCCAAGCCGCTGCTCGATCATCCCGACTACCAGACCGCCGCCAATCGCTCCAAGCACCGCGACGCGCTCAATGCCGACATGGAGAGCTACACGGTCAAGCGCACCAGCGCCGAATGGATCGAGCTGCTCAACAAGGCCGGCGTTCCCTGCGGCCCGATCTATTCGATCGACGAGCTCTATGCCGATCCGCAGGTCGAGTATCTCGGCATGGCGCAGCCGGTGAAGATGCAGGACAAGTCGGCGTTGCGCATGGCGCGCCAGCCGGTGTCGCTGTCGCGCACGCCGAGCAAGTTCGTGGCGCCACCGCCCGAGCTCGGCCAGCACACCGCCGTGGTGCTCAAGGAATTCGGCTTCAGCGCCAAGGAAATCGCCGCCCTGCGCAAGGCCAATGCGATATGATGCGGCCGGCTGTTGAAGATCCTCCCCGCGCCGTCACCCTGAGGTGCTTGGCGCGAAGCGCCGAGCCTCGAAGGGTGATAGGCCACATCGGGGCGTCATCCTTCGAGGCCCGCCTTCGGCGGGCACCTCAGGATGACGGGCGCGGCTGTGTCGCCGAATCATTGAGCTAACAGCGCACAATGTGCGCGGGAGACCTGAAACGATGGACGACAAGACCAGGACCGACAAGATGCTCGCGCGCAAGGACGGGCGCGTCGGCTATGTGATCTTCAACAATCCCGAGCGGCACAACGCCGTCTCGCTCGACATGTGGGCGGCGACGCGCGACATCCTCGACGGCTTCCTCAACGACGACGAGGTACGCGTCGTGGTGCTGACCGGCGCGGGCGGCAAGGCCTTCGTCTCGGGCGCCGACATCTCGAAATTCGAGAGCGAGCGCGCCACCATGGACGCCACCAAGCATTATAACGCCACGGTCGAGCGCGCCTATGCCAGCATCCAGGAGTTTCCCAAGCCGACCATCGCGATGATCCGCGGTTATTGCATCGGCGGCGGATTGGGGCTCGCGACGTGCTGCGACCTGCGCATCTGCTCGGAGAATTCGAAGTTCGCCGTGCCGGCGGCGAAGCTCGGGCTCGGTTACGGCTACAACGGCCTGCGTAGGCTGATCGACCTGGTGGGGCCCGCTTTCGCCAAGGAAATCTTCTTCACCGCGCGCCAGTTCGACACCGAGGAAGCGCGCGCCATGGGCCTCGTCAACCGCGTGGTGCCGGAGGCCGAGCTCGAGAGCTACGTCAAGACCTACGCCGAAACCATGGCGGGCAACGCCCCGCTCACCGTCAAGGCGGTGAAATATATCGTCGGCGAGGCGATGAAAGACGAAACCAAACGCAACATCGCGCGCTGCACCGAGATGGTGGAAGCGTGCTTTGCCAGCAACGATTTCATCGAGGGCCGCAAGGCCTTCATGGAAAAGCGCAAGCCGGCCTTCACCGGGACCTGATCCGACGCAAGGGCAGCGGACCGGCGGCAGCGGCGGCAAGCTGTCGCGGATGCCGGAAGGTGTTTCGTGGTTCAATGGCCGGAAAAAGTCACCGCGCGGCCGTCGCTTGCGCGTCAGGGAGGTAGGGCGTGGCGTCGGTTGAATTGCGGGGGTTGACGAAGCGCTACGCCGACGTCGCGGTGGTCGACGACGTATCGCTCACCATCGACCACGGGCGGCTGGTGTGCCTGCTCGGCCCGTCGGGTTGCGGCAAGACCACGACCTTGCGCCTGATCGCCGGATTCGTGGAGCCCTCGGCTGGCGAGATCCGCGTGGGCGACCAGCTCGTGTCCTCGCCCGCGCGCACCGTGCCGCCCGAACGGCGCAACATGTCGATGATCTTCCAGAGTTACGCGCTGTGGCCGCACATGACGGTCGCGCAGAACGTTTCCTATGGACTCGATCTGCGCAAGATCGATCGTGAAATCATCAAGCAGAAGCTTGCCGCCATTCTGGACACGACCCATCTGTCGCAGCTCGCGGACCGTTATCCGGGCGAGCTGTCGGGCGGCCAGCAGCAGCGCGTGGCGCTGGCGCGTGCGCTGATCGTCGAGCCGGAGACGCTGTTGCTCGACGAGCCGCTGTCGAATCTCGACGCCAATCTGCGCGAGGAAATGCGCTTCGAAGTGCGCCGCCTGCACGACGAGTACCGCTATACGACGGTCTACGTCACGCACGACCAGTCCGAGGCGATGACCACCGCCGACATCATCGCGGTGATGAATCATGGCAAGATCGAGCAGGCGGGTTCCCCGGAGGACATCTACGACCGTCCGCGCTCGGAATTCGTCGCCCGCTTCATCGGTTCGAGCAACGTGGTCAAGGGCAGGGCGATCGACGCGACCCATCTCGGCCTCGGCGACACGGTGTTGCGCTGCGTCGGCGCCAAGCTCGTGGCGGGCGCGGACGGCGCCATCTCGGTGCGCCAGCACGTCATCAGGCTGTGGGCGACGCCGCCGCAATCGATGGAGAACGTGGTGCCCGGCACCGTGGTGCGGCAGGTGTTCCTCGGTTCGAGCCGCGACTACATGGTCGAGGCGGCCGACGGCACCCAGCTTCGCGTGGTCACGACGCCGGCCGAGAACATCGCGCAGGGTGCGCCGGTCTGGCTCTACCTGCCGCCCGAACGCTGCCGGGTGCTGAGCGGTTGAAGGGCGGACTGGAAAAGAAAATGTGGACAGGAGGTAACGTCATGACGTTTTCAAGGCGTGAAGTACTGAAAGGTTCGGGCGCGCTCGCGGCATCGACCGCGTTCAGCACGCGCGTGATGTCTGCGGCGCCGCCGCCGAGCGCGGTGACCCCGGCCCTGATCGAGGCGGCGAAGAAGGAAGGCAAGGCGATCTGGTACACCTCTGTCGACCTGCCGCTGGCGGAACGGGTCGCGCGCTCGTTCGAGGCCAAGTATCCCGGTGTCGCCGTGCGCGTCGAGCGTACCGGCGCCGAGCGCGTCTTCCAGCGCATCAGCCAGGAATATGCCAGCCGCATCCACGCCGTCGATGTCGTCAACTCGTCCGACGCCGCCCACCTGATCGTGTGGAAACGCGACGGCATTCTGGCGCCATACGTGCCCGAGGATGTGGCGAAGCACTATCCGGCGGAGCACAAAGACCCCGACGGACAGTTTGCGAGCTTCCGCATTTTCCTGTGCCCGGTCGGCTACAACACCAACCTGGTGAAGCGCGAGGATGCGCCCAAGAGCTTCGCCGACCTGCTCGATCCGAAGTGGATCGGCAAGATCGTCAAGGCGCATCCCTCCTATAGCGGCACGATCCTGACCGCCACCTTCCAGATGGCGCGCGATATCGGCTGGGAATATCTCGAGAAGCTCGCCAAGCAGAGGATCATGCAGGTGCAGTCGGCGTCCGATCCGCCCAAGAAGCTTGCCCTCGGCGAGCGTGCCATCATGGCGGACGGCATCGAATACGGCATGTTTCAGCTCAAGGAGACCGGCAAACCGGTGGAAGTTCGTCTATCCGACCGAGGGGACCCCGCTCATCATCGGGCCCAATGCCATCTTCAAGAACGCGCCCAACCCGAATGCTGCACGGCTGTTGCAGAGCTACATGTTCTCGGCCGAATGCCAGCAACTCATCATCGAGACCGGCGGCATGCGCTCGGCGCACGCGCTGACCAAGGAAAAGCCGGGGCGCACGCCGCTCAAGGACATCAAGCTCATGAAGGACGACCCGGCCGGGGTCGAGAAGCAGAGCGAGGCGATCAAGGCGCGCTATACCCAGATCTTCAAGGTGTGATGCCGGCGCCAGACTTCAGAGCTCGTGTTTGCCCTCGTTCCCGAGCAAGCGGGGACGACGCAAGGGGAGTGACGGCGCAAGAGGTGGAACCATGACCAAGATTCGTTTCTCCAGGCGCAATGTGCTCAAGGGCTCGACCGCGCTGGCGGCGAGCATGTTTGCCTCGCCCATCAAGGCGGCGCCACCCGAGCCGTCGGCGATCACGCCGGCGCTGATCGAGGCGGCCAAGCGCGAGCGCAAGCTCTCGTTCTACACCGCCATGGACCTCGCCTTCGCGCAGCGCCTGGGCAAGGAGTTCGAGGCCAGGTTCCCCGGCATCGTCGTGCGGGTGGAGCGCTCCGGCGCCGAGCGCGTGTTCACCCGCATCGGCAACGAGTACGCGAGCAACATCCACACCGTCGATGTGGTCAACACGGCGGACCAGTCGCATTGCATCGTCTGGAAGCGCAACGGCTGGCTCGCGCCGTATCTGCCGGAGGAGGTCGCGAAATATTACGACCCGAGCTACTACGACCCGGACGCCCTGCATGTGACGACGCGGGTGCTGGTCTCTCCGTTCGGCTACAACACCAACCTGGTCAAGAAGGAGGATGCGCCCAAGAGCTTCGCCGATCTGCTCGATCCGAAATGGGCCGGCAAGATGGTCAAGGCCCACCCGGCCTACAGCGGCACGATCATGAACGCGACCTTCCAGGTCGCCCGCGATCTCGGCTGGGGCTATCTCGAGAAGCTGGCCCAGCAGCGCATCCTGCAGGTGCAGTCGGCGACCGACACGCCGAAGAAGATCTCGCTCGGCGAGCGCGCCATCATGATCGACGGCGCGGGCTACCTGGTCATTCGCTACAAGGAGGACGGCCAGCCGGTCGACGTCATCTATCCGGCGGAGGGCACGCCGGTCGCCACCGCTCCGAGCGCGGTGTTCAAGGCCGCGCCCAATCCCAACGCCGCGCGCCTGTTCCAGAACTGGATGCACTCGCGCGAGGGCCAGCAGATCCTGATCGACTTTGCCCGCCAGTACTCGCCCCACGGCCAGGCCGTGGAAAAGCCCGGCGTGCGGCCGCTCAAGGACATCAAGCTGATGAAGGAGGATCCGGCCGGCGTGGAGAAGGATGCCGACGAGGTCAAGCGGCGCTACACCCAGATCTTCAAGGTGTGACGCGAATTTGTCCGCCGTCGTTCCCCGCCGCGCGGGGACGCGCGGACGGGAGCGATGCGGTGCCAGTGGGGAAACAGCGGCCGTGACCATCGCCTTGCCAGCGGAGCCCGCGCGCCCGACGCACAAGCTCGACCTGTCGTGGCCGATCCTGATTCTGTTTGCCGCGCTGCTGTGCGTGCTGATCGTCCTGCCGATGTCGTGGCTGGTCTACTACAGCATGGTCGACCGCAACGGCGCCTTCACGCTGGAGAATTTCGGCAAGCTCGTGTCCGACGACGCCTTCGTCGATCCGCTGATCACCACCGTCATCCTGGCGACCAGCTCGGGCATCGCCTGCTGCGTCGCCGCGGCGCCCATGAGCTGGCTGGTGGCGCGCACCGACATGCCGTTGCGCCGCGCGGTGCGCGCGCTGGTGACCGCCTCGTTCGTGACGCCGCCCTTTCTCGGCGCCATCGCCTGGGAACTGCTGGCGGCGCCCAACAGCGGTCTCCTCAACAAGGCCTGGCGCGCGCTGACCGGCATGCCGGCGGACGAGTACCTGATCAACATCTACTCGCTGGGCGGCCTGATCTTCGTCATCTCCTGCTACACGTTCCCCTATGTGTTCGTGCTGATGGCGAACGCGCTCGATCGCATTCCGGGCGATCTCGAGGACGCTTCCGCCATCCTCGGCGGCCGCACCTGGACGACGGCGCGGCGGGTGACCATCCCGCTGGTGCTGCCGGCGCTGCTGGCGGGCGCGCTGGTGGCGTTCCTGCAGGCGATGACGCTGTTCGGCTCGCCGGCGATCCTGGCGATCCCGGCGGGCTTCCACACCATGACCACCAAGATCTGGAGCCTGTTCAACTACCCGCCCAAGCCCGAGCTGGCGGCCGCGGCGTCGGTGCCGCTGCTGGTGCTCACGGTCCTGCTGCTGCGGGCCGAGCACTTCATTCTCGGCCGCCGCGGCTATGCGGTGATGGGCGGCAAGCACGGCGATCCGCGCCGCATCAAGCTCGGCCCCCTCAAATGGCTGGCGCTGGCCTTCGTGCTCATCGTGCTGATGTGCCCGGTGTTCCTGCCGTACGGCGCGCTGCTCAACGCGACCTTCTCGCGGATCGCCAGCTCGTTCGTCTGGTTCGACAATTTCACCCTGCACAACATCCATTTCGTGTTCTTCGAGCTGTCGGCGACCAAGCTGGCGATGCAGAACACCTTCATCCTCGGCATCTGGTCGGCCACCGTGGGCACCGTCCTGGCGCTGGTGATCAGCTATCTCACCACGCGCCGCGCCATCGCCGGTCATCGCACGCTCGGCTTCCTGGCGACCGCGCCGGTCGCGATCCCGGGCATCGTGCTGGGGGTGGGGCTGTTCCTGAGCTACGCGCGCCCGCCGCTCGTGCTCTACGGCACGCTGTGGATCCTGTTCCTCGCCTTCGTGACCATCGCGCTGCCGGCCGCCTATCAGCAGATGCAGTCGGCGTTCCGCTCGGTGCACGCCGACCTCGAGGACGCCAGCCGCATTCTGGGAGCGTCGCGCCTGAGCACGCTCTGGCGCATCACCGCCCCCCTCCTGCGAACAAGCGTGCTCGCGACCTGGTGCTTCATCTTCGTGGGCGTGATCCGCGAGCTGTCCGCCGCCATCATGCTGTTCACCTCGGAGACCAAGGTGATCTCGGTGCTCATCTTTGATCTCAACGAGTTCGGGCGACCTCGGCGCCATCTCCGTGCTCGGGCTGATGATGCTCGCGATCACGTTCGCGGTCGTCATCGCGGTCAACCGCATCCCGGGTTTCGGCGAGACCCGCCTGCGCAACGCGTGACCCATGGCCGCTGATCTCCCCGGAATTGCGGTCGCCGAACGGCTCGCGGAACGGATCGTCTTCCTCGATCCCGAGCGGCTGCCGGCCGCGGTGCGCGGCAAGTGCGAGGACCTGCTGATCGACGTGGCGGGGCTGTGCGTCACCGCGCGCAACCAGGACTACGCCAAGGCCACGCTCGCGGCCTGCGACGACGAGGGGCCGTGCACCGCGATCGGGCATGCACGCACGCTGAGCGCGGTCGCCGCGGCGCTGGTCAACGGCACGGCCGCGCACGGGGAGGATTTCGACGACACCTTCGAGGGCGGGCCGGTGCATGCCGGCGCGGTGATCGTGCCGGCGGTGCTCGCGGCCTGCGAGCGGCACAATCCCGACGGCCGCGCGGCGCTGCTCGGCATCGCGGCCGGCGTCGAAACGATGTGCCGGCTGAGCCTCGTCGCCCCGACCCGCACCCACAAGGCCGGCTTCCATCCCACCGCGATCTTCGGCGCCATGGGTGCGGCGGCCGGCGTCGGCGCGGCGCTCGGCCTCGGCGAGCGCCAACTGGTCGACGCGCTCGGCGTCGCCGGGTCGATGGCGAGCGGCATCATCGAGTACCTGGCCGAAGGCACCTGGACCAAGCGCATACACGCCGGCTGGGCGGCGCAATCGGGCTTGCGCGCCGCGATGCTGGCGCGCGCCGGCTTTTCGGGGCCGCGTACGGTGTTCGAAGGCGCGCACGGCCTGTTCCACGGCTTCGCCAACACGCTGGAGGGCGACTACGACGCCATCACCGACGAATTCGGCACGCGCTGGGTCACCGAAACGGTGGCGTTCAAGCTCTATCCGTGCGGAACCATGACGCATCCCTATATCGACTGCGCGCGGCGGCTCGCCGCGCGGGTCACGGCCGAGGAGATCGCCGAGCTCGTCTGCGAGGTCGGCGAGGGCACGGTGCACCGCCTGTGGGAGCCGCTCGCGGCCAAGCAGAGCGTGTCGAACGGCTATGCGGGCAAATTCTCCACGCCCTATTGCATCGCGGCCGGCTTCGTGCGCGGCAATGTGGGCCTGGGCGATTTCTCCGACGAGGCGGTGCGCGATCCCGCCGTGGCGGCGCTCGCCGCCAAGGTGCGCTACCAGGTCGATTCGAAGAATCCCTATCCGAGGAATTTCACCGGCCACGTCCGCGCGCATCTGCACGACGGCCGGGTGATCGAGGAACGTCAGCCCCACATGCGCGGCGGTGCGCAGGAGCCGCTTACGCGCAAGGACGTCGAGGACAAATTCGCGCTCAATGTCCGCCACGGCGGCTGGGACGCGGCGCGCGGCGAGCGCGCGCTCGCGCTGCTGCGCACGCTCTACGATGGTCCGCTCGATCTATCGCTGCTGCGCGGGTGAGCAACTGCTTGAGGTGTCACCAACCGTGCCGCAAGCTCGGTGTGCTCCCTCCCCCGGCGAGAGGGCGTTTACGCCCGTCTTCGACGGGCTATGCGGGGGAGGGTTGGGGAGGGGGTGAGTTGGCATGAAACTTCATGTGTGCCCCCTCCCTGACCCTCCCCCGCAAGCGGGGGAGGGGACGCTAGAGGCGCGGTCGCAGCTCAACATGCGCGGTGCGGCAGGCTGCAACAATCTTGATAAGGACCAGTATCAATGACCCAAGAATTGGCAGGCCGCGTCGCGGTCATCACCGGCGCCGGGCGCAGCATCGGGCGCGCGATGGCGCTCGAGCTGGCGGCCGGCGGCGCCGCGGTCGTGGTCAACGTGCGAAGCAACCGCGCGGAGGCCGACGCGGTGGTCAAGGAGATCGAGGCGGCCGGCGGCCGCGCGCTCGCGGCGATCGCCGACGTCACCGATGCGCCCGCGGTGCAGGCGATGGCCAAGGCCGCGCTCGCGCGCTTCGGCCGCATCGACTATCTGATCAACAATGCGGCGCTGCGCCAGGAGAAGGCCATCGAGCACATGACGTTCGAGGATTGGCGCACCATCATCGGCGTCACGCTCGACGGCGCGTTCCATTGCGTGAAGGCCTGCCTCGAACCGATCAAGGCGAGCGACGCCGGCTCGATTATCAACGTCGGCGGGCTGACCGGCGCGATGGGCGCGCCCGACCGCGTCCACGTGGTCACCGCCAAGGCCGGTCTCGCGGGCTTCACCCGCGCGCTTGCGATGGAGCTCGCCCCGCACCGGATCACCGTGAACACGCTCGTCCCCGCCATGCTGGCGCGGCCCGACACGCCGCACGAGATACCGGCCCATCCGGTGTACCGGCCGCTGCTCGGCCGCGCCGGGTGGCCGACCGACTTCGCGCCGCTGGCGCGCTTCCTGCTCGGCCCCGGCGCGCGCTACCTCACCGGCCAGCTCATCCACGTCAACGGCGGGACCTATTTCGGGTAGGGCCTTGTCCTGGCCAAATCCCGGCCCTTTATCGCTCGTGCCGGCCAGACGATACTCCGCTATGTCCGATTCAAGCTGCCTTGCCGACCGCCAATGCCACTGCGAGGTAGGCAAAACCCGTCATGATCAGATTGATGCCGACCATCAACCCGATGGCCCAGGTCGCCGTAGCCGGAAGCCCAGCGAAGATAAGCCCCCCGACAATAGCGGCGATGAGGCCGGAGATCAGCATCCAGACCCAGCCCGTCCGCGGCCGCATGCGAAACGCCATGACGAGCTCAAGCACACCCTGCACGATGAACGTAGCGGCCAAAAAAATCGTCAGCGCGATGATGCCGGTCAGCGGCAGGAACGCCAGCCACCCGCCGGCAATCACATAGAGTGCGCCGGCCAAGAGGTTCAGGAAGAACTGGCTCCATTTTTGCGTTGAGAACGCGTGAATAATCCAGCCAATCCCGCCAATCAGGAAAATCCAGCCGAGGATCACCTTGGCGGCGATCGTCGTCATGAAAGGAAACGAGATGGCGACGATGCCGAGCACTGCCAGTAAGATGCCGAGAGTGATGAACATTGTGCGATGCTCGGCTACGGCTGCTTCCACTGAAGTCACGTATGTCGATTGCTGTGTCATCGAGATCCTCCCTTGTGTCTACTGTCTTGCGCCTGCGGCATCGTCGGTGCTGCATTGCTCGCGATTTCGTGCCGGCATCGCCGGGCCGCCGTTAAAGTGAGGGCCGCACATTACCACACGGTCGTGCTGTTGGGCATCACAGCAAGGTTATTCGCCGAATGACCGAAGTGGGTCATCGCGGCTCAAGCCACAAGTCGTCGCGGCCGCTGCGCCGCAAAAGCGGAGCTTGATGTGCTCGATGGCGGAGCACGCGTCGCTTCATTCTTCAGGGGCTTGCTCTTAAATCCGGTCCGGTCATCGCGGCTCGCCGAATGTCCGCTTCTCACCGAAAGCGACGGAATTGCTGCGTCCCAGCGAAATGTTGCGATCGGCCATGACCGGGCTCATGCACCGCAGCTCACGCCCACGGATGGACGTGCCGATGACGTTTTATCGCCCGAGCTGCTTGAGTTCGGCGTTTGCCGCAAACCACTCGAAAAAATCACGCGGGCAGTCGTCGGCCGCCAATCGATACAGTCTCGCTGCTTCGTCGTTGGCCCCTTTGCGCAGAGCAATGATGCCGCTGTAGAAATGAGCTTCGCAGATCTGACCCTTCTTCTTGTATGTGTCAGGATCGTCAGCGGCGGCGACGACGTCAGCTTGAGTTAGTTGTCCGAGAAACAAGCGTACAACCGGCGCAGGCCATTTTGTCATGTCAAGTTGCGTAATTGCTTGTTCCAAGCGGCTCTGAAGCCCGTCGCGCTGCTCGACAATGTCCAGCCACAGCGCGTGATAGGCACTTTTTGGGTCTAGCTCGCTTGCATGTTTGACATCGGCCACTGCCTTCGCGAGATCCCCGGTGTAGAGGTACGTCAGGCCGCGATGCTTATGGGGCCAATCAAATTTCGGATTGAGCCTGATCGCCTCGTTAAAGTCGGCGATGGCCTTTTCGAATTCGCCCTTGGCGCGCCATGCCAAGCCGCGGCATAGGTAAATACGTACTTCGGATTGAGCCTGATCGCCTCGTCCAGGTCGGCGATGGCCTTGTCGAATTCGCCCTTCTTGTGCCATGCCAACCCACGATTGATATGGGCAAATACGTTATTCGCATCGAGCCCGGTCGCTTCCTGCAAGCTGAACCGTATCGGTACGGAGAAGGTAATCTCTTCCCCCTTAATATGAGTTGGAGGAGGGGCAAAGGGCTGTCCCTTGCGGATAATTTCAAGCGAGGCAACATCCAGCGAAGGGTATCCTGAAGATGCCGCCATGCGGCTTGAAACAAGTTCGCCCTTGCGATTGAGACTGAAAGTGACTTGGACCACCCCCGCCTCTTTGCGCTCGCGAGCATCGGGGGGATAGACCTTCAATTGCTCCAAGCGGTCGACTATGAGGCGTTTCCAGACCTCCGTGGACCACGCTACGATAACCTGCGGAGGCGGTTGCAGGCTGCGCTGCAATTTGGGTTGAGGCGGAACTGGAAGTGCTCTCGGCGGTTGGAGCGCCGCCCAGTGGACACCAAACTCTTTAGCCCGATCGGGGGTCAACCATTCTAAGCTCGTCGGGCCTTTGCTGGTCATGAAAACAATGGCGTTGATACCGAATCCTAAGTCTCTGAGAGCCCATCCGGGAAGTTTGGATTCATAACGAGACGTTTGCGGCAAGGCGCCTGAGCATGATGCGGATCATGGCGAGGCGGACGAATGCTGCGACAGTTGCGGTATAGCGTTCGAAGTCGCGGGCCAGGCGGCGATTGCGGCTAATCCAGGCGAACGTCCTTTCGACGATCCATCGCTTGGGCAAGACCTCGAAGCCGGCCGCATCGGATCGTTTCACGATTTCCAGTTTCCATGCACCGGTGCGCCAGACGACGAGCGCCATCTTCTGGCCGGCGTAGCCACCATCGGCAAAGATGCGCTTGATGAATGGGAACAGCCGTCGTGCCCGACGCAACAACAGGAAGGCGCCGTCACGATCCTGAACATCGGCGGGATGAACGACAACGTTCAACAGGAGACCCAGCGTATCGACCAGGATGTGCCGCTTGCGACCTTTGATCTTTTTGCCCGCGTCGTAGCCCGAAGGATCGAGCCAAGACCCCCTTTTTGAGCGCCTTTCGCGGTTTGTGAGTCGATGATTGCCACTGTCGGACTTGCTTCGCGTCCCTCCTGCTCGCGCACCGCTACGTAGAGCGCATGATGCATGCGCTCCAACGTGCCGTCCCAGTTCCACAGTTCCAGATAGTCGTGCACCGTGCTCTTCGGCGGCAGGTCTTTGGGCAGCGCCTTCCATTGGCATCCGGTCCACAGGACATAGAAAATCCCGTTCAGCACCTCGCGCACATTCACCGAGCGTTTACGCCCGCCAGGTCTGGCCGGCGGGATTATGGGCTCCACGATCGCCCATTCGGTATCGCTCATATCGCTCGGGTAACGAAGGCCGCTGCGGTCCGCAGCAAGGCGGTGTTCGGGCTTCCACATGGGGCTTCCGGATCGGCTCTGAGATATGCGCCTACAACGGCATTACCGGCACCAGTTGCTTGCCGAGTGGTCCGATCATAGCTGGCATGGAACCCGATCTGGGGGTATTGCCAACTGTTCGCGGCACCCCGGCTAGCCAGATCAGTGCGCACGCACTGCTACATTGGCGATCGCCGGGGACGAAGGTGGACATCCCTCTTTGACGTATCCGCTCGCCGATCTGCTAGGCGGGAGCTACGTTGCCGCCAGGACTAATCAGCGTGACAATCACCTGCTTCTTGGGGTGCACGATTGGATAGATTTGATCTGTCTTTTCTTGGAAGGTTTTGAAATCCCCGTCGCTTATTTTCCCGACGACATCGACAAACACTCGGCTCTCGCCATCAGGTGCGTGAACCGTGATGGTCGCAGCCACGGCTGCTTTGGCAAACGAGGTTATGGTCGCTCCAACAATCAGCGCGATCTTTAGGGCCCGAATGCGGTGTTGGATGACCATCATTTGGCAATGCCTTGGAAGCTGGCAATGCCTTGGAAGCCAATAGCTTACCTCAATACTACGGCTAATCGTGGCCCGCACTCCGAACTTCGGAGCGAGCACCGCCACAAGTAAACTCCGCTCGGAAATCAAGACCTAGGATTTATGGTTCGTCCAAATCAGCTTCCACAACTGCCCCGCAGGCTTCCCAGGTTTGGAGGTGGGGCTACGGGTGAAACGTCGTTGTGCATCACAGCAAATCGCGAGCCGCGTCCGCTGTGCCGCGAAAGCGGACCTTGATGTACTCGTGAATGCGGACGTGCCCTGATTTTTGTCAAGGACTTATTACCGGTACAAGGAATATGATCTAGATTGGGCGTCCTGATCCCGCCAGCGCGCGCCCCCGGCGCCGACCAAACAATACGGGCGGCGCAGCGTTGGCTTCGCCCGTGCGCCACGCGGCGAAAAGTGCTAATCCCTGCCGCGACAGCTAACCGCGCAAATTCCGGCAACGACGAAAAGCGAAACGAGGGCCCCCATGTATACCGATCTCGCGCTCTATATCGACGGCAAGTGGACGAACGGCGGCGGCCGCAAGGGCGAGGACGTGCTCAATCCGGCGACCGAGAAGCCGCTCGCGCATCTGCCGCATGCGTCGAAGGCCGACCTCGATGAGGCGCTCGAGGCCGCCAGGAAGGGCTTCGCCGCCTGGCGCGCCACCTCGGCCTATGACCGCGCCAAGATCATGCGCAAGGCCGCCGATCTCATGCGCGAGCGCCACGACAATATTTCCAAGATCATGGTGCAGGAGCAGGGCAAGGTCTATGTCGAGGCGCGCGCCGAGGTGATGACCTCGGCCGACATCATCGACTGGTATGCCGAGGAAGGCCGCCGCAGCTACGGCCGCATCGTGCCCGGCCGCGTGAAAGGCACGCGCCAGCTCGTGGTGCAGGAGCCGGTCGGCATCGTTGCCGCGTTCACGCCGTGGAATTTCCCGGTGCTCACGCCCGCGCGCAAGGTCGGCGGCGCGCTCGCGGCCGGCTGCGCGCTCATCCTCAAGGCGTCGGAGGAGACGCCGGGCGCCTGCGTCGAGATGGTGCGCTGCTTTGCCGATGCCGGTCTGCCGGCGGGCGTGCTCAACCTGGTGTTCGGCGTGCCGGCGGAAGTGTCCGAGCATCTGCTGGCGCAGGACGCGGTGCGCAAGATTTCATTCACCGGCTCGATCCCGGTCGGCAAGCATCTGGCGGCGCTCGCGGCCAAGGGCATGAAGCGTACCACCATGGAGCTCGGCGGCCACTCGCCGGTCGTCGTGTTCGATGACGCCGACCCGGAGAAGGCGGCCGACACCATCGCGGCATTCAAGTACCGCAATGCCGGACAGGTGTGCATCTCGCCGACGCGCTTCTATGTGCAGGAGGGCGCCTACAAGCGCTTCCTCGCGCGCTTCACCGAATACGCCAAGGGCGTGAAGGTCGGCGACGGGCTGGAGAAGGGCGTCACCATGGGGCCGATGGCGAATGCGCGGCGCATCGACGCCATGGACGGCTTCGTCGCCGACGCCAAGGCGCGCGGCGGCAAGGTTGCGACCGGCGGCGCGCGCCGCGGCAACCAGGGCTATTTCTACGAGCCGACGGTGATCACCGACGTTCCCGACGACAGCAAGATCATGACACAGGAGCCGTTCGGGCCGGTGGCGCCGATCGTTACGTTCAAGACCTTCGACGAAGTAGTCGAGCGCGCCAACTCGCTGGAATTCGGGCTCGCGGCCTACGCCTTCACCGCGTCGAACGCCATCGCGGCGGCGGTCGGCGACGCGCTCGAGTCGGGCATGGTAGGGGTGAACTCGATCGCGATCTCGACGCCGGAGACGCCGTTCGGCGGCGTCAAGGAATCCGGCCACGGCAGCGAGGGCGGCATCGAGGGGCTCGGCGCCTATCTCAGCACCAAGTTCATCTCGCAGGGGTGAGAGGTCCGGCCTCATGCTGAGGAGCCGCGCGAAGCGCGGCGTCTCGAAGCATGAGGCCGCTGCAATCGTGCCCGCCCTCATCCTTCGAGGCTCGCTTCGCTCGCTCCTCAGGATGAGGGCGGAACGACGGCACGTGCCGGCATGCTAGGCCTGCAGCGCCTTCTGGCACGCGTGCCAGAGCTTCTCCGGCGTCGCCGGCATGTCGAGATGCGCACCGGCGCCGCCCGGAATGGCGTCGGCGATGGCGTTCATCACCGCCGAGATCGCCGCCGTGGTTCCGGCCTCGCCGGCGCCCTTGACGCCGAGCGGATTGGTTTTGGCCGGCACGAGATGCAGCGCGTCCTTGAAGGCCGGCATGTCGTCGGCGCGCGGCATGGCATAGTCCATGAACGAGCCGTTGGTGAGCTGGCCGCCCGAGGGATCGAAGATCGTGTGCTCCATCATGGCCTGGCCCAGGCCCTGGGCGATCGAGCCGTGGGTCTGGCCTTCCACGATCATGGTGTTGAGCGCGTTGCCGCAGTCGTCGACCGCCACGTAGGACACCAGCGTGAGCGCGCCGGTGGCCGGATCGATCTCGACCTCGGCGATATGGCAGCCGTTGGGGAAGGTGAGCGGCGTCTCCGCGGTGACCTTGGTGTCCAGGTCCTCGGGAATTTCGCCCTTCTTCTTCATTTCGGCGGCGCGGGCGGCGAGATCGAAAAGCGAAATGCGGCGGTCGGTACCGACCACGCCGAACTGCCCGTTGCGATACTCGATATCCGCCTCGGCGGTTTCGAGCACGCTGGAAGCGATCTTCTTGCCCTTGGCGAGGAGCACATCGACGGTCTTGAGCATGGCGTGACTCACGGTCATCGCCGAACGTGAGCCGACCGAGGCATAGCCCGCGATCTCCATGGCGGAATCGCCATGCCGGTGCTCGATCAGCTCCGCCTTGATACCGAGCCGCTCGGCCAGCATGGGATTGAAGGTCGTGGCGTGCCCCTGTCCCGTCGACTGCACGTTGAGGCCGAAGATCAGTTTCTGACCGCCCGGAAAGCTCATCGACGTGGCCTCGAGCGGGAAGCCACCGGCATGTTCGAGCATGCAGGAGATGCCGAGCCCGCGGAATTTGCTGCGCTTGGCGGATTCCCGCCGGCGCTGCTTGAAATGGTCGTAGTCGGCGAGCGCCAGCGCCTTGTCGAGCACCTGCTCGAACTCGCCGCTGTCGATGGTGGTGCCGATGGCGGTCTTGTACGGCATGGCCGAGGGCTTGATCAGGTTGCGCCGGCGCAGCTTGACCGGATCGATGCCGGTGACACGCGCCGCCTCGTCCATCGCGCGTTCCAGGATGTAGTTCGCCTCCGGCCGGCCGGCGCCGCGATAGGGCGCGGTGGTCACCGTGTTGGTGAACACGCATTTCGCGGTCATGTCGATCAGCTTGATGTCGTACATGCCGGGCAGGCAGCGCGTGAGGTTCACGGTCTGGATGTTGGCGCCGACGGCGCCGATATAGGCGCCCATGTTGCCGAGGTGGCGCACCCGCAACGCCAGGATCTTGCCGCGCTCGTCGAGCGCGAGCTCCACGTCGGAATAGGCGTCGCGCGCGTGGTTGTCGCTCAGGAACGACTCGGCGCGGTTCGACATCCAGTGCACCGGCCGTCCGATCTTGCGCGCGGCCACAAGGATCGCGAGGTATTCCGGGTAGGGCCCGGTCTTGAGCCCGAACGCGCCGCCGACGTCCTCGGTGACGACCCGCAGCTTTGGGTTGGGAACGCCCAGGATGGGCGCAAGCCCGTCGCGCAGCGCGCGGGCGCTCTGCGAGCAGCAGCGCAGAAAGTAGCTGTCGTTGGCCTGGTCGTAGCTCGCGGTCGCGCCGCGCGGCTCCATCGAGGCGACGACGATGCGCTGATGCACCACCGAGACGCGCGCAACATGCGCGGCCGAAGCGATGACGCGATCGACCTCCTTGGCGTTGGCGTCGGGATCGGGCGCAAGGCCCGGCCAGTCGACGGCGATGTTGCCCGGCGCCTCCGGCCACACCTGCGGCGCGCCGTCGCGCACCGCCTCGCGCAGGTCGACCGCTGGCGTGCGCTCCGCGTACTCGACCGCGACCAGTTCGGCGGCGTCCTGGGCGGCGTTGAGCGTCTCGGCCACCACCACCGCGACCGCCTCGCCGACGTGGCGCACGGTCTTGGCCGCGAGCGCCGGCCGGTGCGGAATGACGAGCTTGGCACCGCCGCGGCCCGCGAGCGGGGGATGCTGCGAGACGTTGCCGATCTTCGCCTCGTCCATGTCGGCGCCGGTCAGCACCGCGAGCACGCCCGGCACCGCCTTGGCCGCCGCGGTATCGATCGAACGGATGTCCGCGAAGGCGTGCGGGGAGCGCACGAAAAAGGCCTGCGCCTGGCCGGCCATCGGGGCATCGGCGGCATAGCGCCCGAGCCCACGCACCAGGGGGTCATCTTCCAGGCGCGGGCGCGAATGCGGGCGGCTTTCGACGGTCTTCGAATCCATGTCGGCTTCCGGAGGTGGGAGGGTTTTGCGGAGTGACGGTTATAGCCCAAACCGCGCCCGGTGAAAGTCCGATTCATTCCATCGCCGGTCGCCCCCGCGAAAGCGGGGGCCCATATTCCCAGGGGCCGGTGGTTATGGGTCCCCGCTTGCGCGGGGACGATGCGGGAAGGGAGCGGCTGGTAACTGCGCGGATGCCGCTAGCGGTGCTCCATCGCCGCGCGCACGCGGGCGACGGTATCGGCCGGCGTACGCGCGACCTGCGCCACCAGGGCCGCGACCTCTTCGCCGGTCAGGGGATCGACGTCGATCCTGAGCTTGGCCGCCTCGGCGAGGTAGGCGGGATCCTTCATGGTGGCGTCGAAGGCGCGGCGCAGCGCGTTGAGCCGGTCCGCCGGCACGTTGGGCGGCAGGAAGAACGGCCGGCCATATTCCAGCCGCGCCAGCGCCAGCAGCATTGCCGCGCGGTCGGGCTCGCTCTTGGCGAGGTCGAGCGCCAGCGGCACCTGCGCGAGATCGGGATGCATCCTGAGCGCCCATTGCGCCAGCATCTTCACCTTCTTCTCGGTCACCCAGTTGAGGTTGATCGCCTTGAGCGTCGACCAGTTTGCGAGCGTGCCGTGGACCTCGCCGCGCTCCATCGCGAGATGGATCTTGGGGGTGCTCTCGTAGCCGGTGATCACCTTGAACTTGAAGCCGAACAGCGCATTGGCGAGCATCGGGTAGTCGTACTGGGTCGAGCCCGGCGCCTGCGCGCCCATCACGACCTGGGTCTTGGCGGCATCCGCCAGCGTCTCGACCGGCGCGGTGTGCCAGACGTAGCTCACCTGGGTTTCGCGGTTGGTCGAGCCCAGCCAGTTGAGCTTCACCGGATCGAACCGTGCGCCCGCCGGCTGCAGCAGCGGCGTGGTCGGCATGCCGTTGAACGATGCGCCAATCGCCGTGCCGTCGAACGGTCCGGCGGCGAACAACTGATTGGTCATCGTCAGCGAGCCGGCGCCCGGCTGGTTCTGCACGATGATGGTGGGCCCGCCCGGCACATGCGCGCCCATGTGGCGCGCCAGCAGCCGTGCATTGATGTCGTAGCCCGAGCCGACGCCGATGCCGACCACGAGCCGGATGGTCTTGCCGCGGTAGAAGGCGGCCACGTCATCCTGCGCATGTGCAGCCGGGCTCAGCGGGAACAGCAGGATCAACGCCGCCAGCGCGCTCTTCATCGCACACCTTGCATTCGGGGCTGCATGCATGATGCCTGACCTGCGCCCGGATGAAAATGGGCCGTCCCGGGTTTGCTCCGCTTACGCCGCGGCGCGCTCTTCGCCCGGTTCGAGCGGAAGCTTCACCGGCTGCTTGCGCCTGGCGGAAAGATCGAGCGCCTTGGTCAGCATCAGCCGGTTGTGCGCTTCCTCGACGGTCGCCGCCGGCGTCGGCAGGCCGAGCGCCACGCGGTTAAGCCAGGAGAAGGTTTCCTCCGCCATGGGACCGCGCAACTCGCCGAGCGCCATGTCGCCGGGCGGATACGAGCCGAGAAAATCCACCAGCCGGGTGGAGTCGGGGTTGTAACCCTCCGACTGCGGCTTGCTCACCGCCAGCACCATGTCGCGGTGGGTGTCGTCGATGGTGAGCACGCCCTCGGTGCCGACGATGCCGACTTCGAGCGAATAGACCGCGCCCGGCCAGGTGACGGGCAATGCCCACGAGATGTTCAGATGATAGACGCTTCCGTCCGACATCATGATCATGCCGGCGGTGGCGTCGATGCCCTGATAGAGCGGGCCCAGCACCTTGTCGATCGAGCGGGCGTAGCACTCGACCGGCGTCTTCTTCTCAAGATACCACATGCACATGTCGAGCGCGTGCGTGCCTGAGATCACCATCGGCGAGATCGTCGTCGGATCGTCGGTGCGCTTGTAGTTGTCGATCGCAACCAGGCGGTTCATGAACGCCCGCGAGGTGACCAGCGTCACGTCGCCGAGCGCGCCGCTCGCGACCTTCTCCTTGCCGGCGAGCCATTTGCGGCGGAAGCGCTGGGTATAGCCCACGACCGCGTCGAGCTTGGCGTCCTTGATGGCCTTGAGCACCTTTGCGGATTGCGCGAGGTCGGTCGCCAGCGGCTTCTCGATCAAGAGCGGGATGCCGCGCTCGACCGCGGCCATGATCGGATCGACGTGCAGGTGCTCGTCGGTGGCGATGATGGCGGCGGTGACTTCGGGCCGCTTGAGCAGTTCGACGTGGCTCTGCGTGACGAAATCGGCGCCGATCTTGGGCGCGACTTCGCCGGCGCGGTTGGGGTTCTTCTCGGCAAGCCCGATCCACTCCACCGACGGATGACGGTTCGCGACCTCGCCCCGGAACAGGCCGACGCGGCCGCCGCCGATGATCGCAAGGCCGATGCCCTTGGCTTGCGGCCGGCTCATTGTCTGGTCCTCGCGGTGGCGTCGGCGATGGCGGCCATGGTCTCGTTGGTCAGCGGCAGGTCGATCGCTTCGTTGCGGTCGGCCGAGAGGTCGGCGGCGAGATAGGTCTCCATCACCCGGCGCGCACTTTCCGCCGACACCATCGGCGGCTTGTCGAGCATGCAGGCTTCGAGGAAGTGGATGGTCTCCGGTCCCATCTGGCCGGCGAACACATGGTCCACGTGCTCGCCGGGCATGGTCGACATCGGGAAGCGCGTGCCCTCCGACACCGTGGTCAGGAAATTGTCGCGATGGGTGTCGTCGAGGATCAGCGAGCCTTCCGAGCCGGTGACCTCGACCCAGGTGGAGCAGTAGTTCGGATAGGTCGCCGGAATGCTCCAGCCGCCGCCGATCACCACGATCATGCCGTTGTCCATGGTCACGATCGACCACATGATGTCGTAGGAGCCGTTGATCGCCTGCATGTAACCGTAGGCGCCCTGCGAATACACCCGCACCGGCTTGGCCGGCTCCAGCAGCCAGAACACGAAATCGAGATCGTGGGTGGATTCCATCACCACCGGCGACAGCTTCACCCGGCCGCCGATCTTCTTGCCCAGCCCGCGCGCGAGATGGCGGCTCACCATCACACAGGCGACCTTGCCGAGCGTGCCGTCGGCGATCTTCTTCTTGGCGTAGGCGAACTTGGTGTTGAACCGCTGCGAATAGCCGATGGTGAACTTGACGCCGTTGCGCTTGGCGAGGGCGATCAACTCGTCGGCCTCCCACAGCTCCATCGCAATCGGCTTCTCCAGCAGCACGTGCTTGCCGGCCTTCAGGCAGTCGCGCGTGATCGGAAAGTGCGTCTGCTCCGGCGTGGTGCAGATATAGACCACGCGGATGTTGTCGTTCCTGACGATGTCCTGGTAGTCGAGCGTCGCGGTGGCCGGGCTGGTTAGCGTCTTCACCTCGGCCAGGCGGTCGGGCCGGATTTCGCAGATGTGCAGCTTGTCGCAAAGTGCCGAGCGCGACAGCGTCTCCGCCCGGATGCCGCCGCACCAGCCGGTGCCGATCACTGCCGCTTCGACTTGATTCACGCTATTCCCTCCCAACGCGGGCCATTTGCTCGACTGTCATGCCCGCGAAAGCGGGCATCCAGTAACCTCTGACTATCGGATGTGGTGGCTTCCCGCTACCCCAGGTCATTGATTACTGGATCATCCGCTTGCGCGGATGATGACAGTGGAGCGAGTGGCGAGGGTAGGGCGCATCATGCGCTTTGCTCGACCCCGAACACGGCCGCGGCGAACTGCGGATAGACCTCGACCAGGTGCGGCGCGACCGCGGTCCGCAGCAGCCGTAAGGTCTCGGGGGAGGGGGAGGGCGTCGCCGGCACGGCGGCCGGGCGGTCGAAGGCGAAGCCGGTGTGCTCCTCAATCTCCGCCAGCGTATGGCCGGGGTGAATGCTCGCAAGCCGGAAGCGGCGCCGATCCCGGTCGAACGCGAACAGGCAGCGGTTGGTGATCAGCGCGACCGGGCCGCCCGGCCGGTAGACGTTGTCCGGGCTGGTGCCGGGCGCGCTGACGAAGTCGACCTTCTCTACCAGCGTGCGGCGCGTGTGCTCGAGCCGGAACAGGATCACCTTGGGCACGACGTAGTAGAGATAGGCCGAACCGAACGAGCCTGGGAAGCGCACCTTCGGCTTGTCGTAGTCGCCGATGCTGACGAGATTGACGTTGCCTTCGCCGTCGATCTGGCCGCCGGAAAGGAAGAACACGTCGATGCGCCCTTGCCCGGCGCAGTCGAACAGCTCGCGCCCGCCGTCGGTGAAGAAGCTGTGACGCCGGCTGCCGAGCAGCGACACATAGGGCCGGCCGTGGCCGCGCTCGCGCGCGAGCAGTGCCGCCGTCGCGGGAATTGGCGAGGTGGCGCCGATCGCCACATGGCGCGCATCGCCGATCAGCCCGGCGATGACGTCGGCGAGCAGTTCCTCGGTGCGGAAGTCTTGTTCCGTCGCGATCATGCGATAACCATTCGGTCGTCATGCCCGCGCTTGTCGCGGGCATCCACGTCTTTGGACCCGCAATAGGAAGACATGGATGGCCGGGACAAGCCCGGCCATGACGAATGCACACGTTGTCCTAGGCGGCGCGCTTGGCATACACATGGCGGTCGAGATAGGCGGCGAAGCCTTCGGCGGTCGCGGCGAGGCGGGCGTAGTCGGCGATATGCGCAGTATCGGCCGGATAGTGTTCGGCGAGCGCCAGCGGCCAGGCGCCCTTGGGCGCGACCGCGACCGCTTCCACGTAGAAGCCGCCGAGCGCACCCACGGCCAGCAGCGGATCGTCGAACAGGTTGCCGTCGTGGATGGTCTCGACCGTCACCACCGTCTTGGCGGCGGCATGCGCCATCATGGCGAGCTCGCGGTCGCGGCCGATATAGATGTTGCCCTCGCGATCGGCCATCGGCGCGTGAAACAGCGCGACGTCGGGCTTGAGCGCCGGCAGCAGCACGATCGGGTCATCGTTGCCGAACGGATTGTCGATCACCCGCCAATCGGGCCGGTGCGCCAGCACGTCCGAGCCGATGAGCCCGCGCAGCGGCATGAACGGCACGCCCTTCTCGGCCGCCTGGAAACCGGCGTGCAGCGCCGGGCAGGTGGCGTCCTTGACGCGCAGCGCGCCGGAGGTGACCGCCGCGGTGAAGCGCGGGGCGGGGCCGAGCTCGCCCAAACTGACCGCCGACGTCTCAATCGTCTCGACGCAGCCGGCGCCGATCAGCAGGTCGGCCTGCAAACTTGACGTTGGCAACGCAACGAGCGTGAGGCCTTTAACGCCGCGGCGGATCAGTGCGCGGGTCGCCGCCATCGCGACGCCCGACACGTCGCGCGGCACCGCCAGCACGCAGCCGTCGGTGATCGGCGCCAACGCTTCGTCAAGGGTGCGAACGATCATGCCCTACCTCAAAATCGAACCGGCACACCATAGCAGGTGTGCCGGCTGGCTTCACGCTTTCAGCCTCATGGTGAGGAGCGTCGCGAAGCGACGCGTCTCGAACCATGCGGCCGCCCTCATCCTTCGAGACGCGCCCTTCGGGCGCTCCTCAGGATGAGGGCGCAACGTCTTTACGACAGCGCCTGCTTGACGCGGTCGGGCGAGAACGGCACGCGGCGCAGCCGCACGCCGGTGGCGTCGTAGATCGCGTTGGCGATGGCGGCGGCGAGCGGCCGGATCGACGGCTCGCCGGCACCGGTCGGCGCCAGTTCGGGCCGGTTGATGATGACCACGTCGATCGTCTCCGGCGTCTCGGTGATGTCGAGGATCGGGTAGGTCATCCAGTCGACGCTGGTCACGCTCTTGGCGTCAAACTTGACCTCCTCCCATAGCGTGCGGCTCACGCCCTGCACGATGTTGCCCTCGATGGTGTAGCGCAGGCCGTCGGGATTGATCACCTGGCCACAGTCGTGCGCGACCGTGAATTTGCGCGCCCAGATCTTTCCGGTCGCGCGGTCGATGTCGACCTCGGCGACGATGGCGCAGCGTGTCCCGTTGCGCTGCGAATAGGCGATGCCGCGTCCGCTCACCTTGCTGCCGGTCTGGTCGCTTCGCGGCGACGGCCGCGTCTCCCAGCCCGCCTGCTCGGCGGCGGCCTTGAGCACCGCGATGTCGCGCGGCTCCTTGACGTGACGCAGGCGGAACTCGATCGGGTCGACCTTGAGCGCGGCCGCGACCTCGTCCATGAACGATTCGCTGGCGAAATGAATCTGCGGACCGACCGGATCGCGCAGATGCGAGGAGCGCAGCGGCGAGGCGCGCTCGAGCAGCGGCGCGATCGTCTCCCACGCCATCCGCTTGTTGGCGAACTCGTAGGACTCCGCCGGCACGCCGAAGCCGTCGCCGGAGGCGAGCGCGATACCGCGGGTGTGGCCCGCGAGCGTGTCGACCGGCTTGTTTCCCGAGGTGCCGACGTCGATGCGCGAGAACCCCTTGCTGGTGAATTCGTACGCGATCACCTTGCCGGCGGCATCGACCGCTGCGCGCGCGCGGTGGATCGAGGCGGGTCCCTTCGGGTCCCAGCCGGTGCCCTCTTCGCGGGTGTATTGCAGGCGCACCGGCTTGCCCACCGCCTTGGCGAGGACGGCGGCGTCCATCGCGCAGTCGTCGGCGTCGCTGCGGCCATAAGAACCCGGGCCGACCGCCCAGATCGCCCGCACCTTCTCCACCGGAATG
This sequence comes from uncultured Alphaproteobacteria bacterium, assembly GCA_963755305.1. Lineage (GTDB taxonomy): Bacteria > Pseudomonadota > Alphaproteobacteria > Rhizobiales > Xanthobacteraceae > VAZQ01. Next base: position 1,022,113 of record CAVWJL010000006.1, read on the forward strand.
CCGAGCGTGGCGGCAATCCCGTTGCGGACGAAATGCGACTTCTGGGTGCCGCTCCAGCAGGTGACGTTGCCGTCCTTGATCTCGACCAGCGCGCAGGCCGGACCCATGCAGGCGTGCGACTGGAACGGCCATTCGTACTCGGCCTCGACCACGCGGGCCGCGGTCTTGAACGCCTCGTCGACGTTACCGGTCTGCTTGCCGCCGATCTCGCGCTTGCGCACGGGAGCCTTGCGGATGTGGTCGTAGAGCGCGGCCTGGTCGGGGAACGGCGGCTTGGCGTCCGACCACTCGACCTTGAGCTTCTGCGCGGCTTTGATCGCGTCCCATTCCTTGTCGGCGACCACGCCGAGGAAGCCCTTCTCCCACACCACCTTGGCGCCTGGGATGTCCTTGATCGAGCCGTCGTCGACCTTCACCGGCACGGCGCCGGCGATGGCCGGGCGGATCATGCGGCCATGCACCATCCCGGGCACCTTGATGTCGGTGCAGAAATTCTCCTCGCAGAAAACCTTGGGTGCGATATCGGAGCGCTGGATCGGCCGCCCGACGATCTTGTAGTCGGCCGGATCCTTCGGCTTGGCCTTGCCCGGCGCATAGAGCGCATTGCCCATCTGCTTGTTCCAGTCGAGCTGGATGTTGAAATACTGCCCGCCGATCAATTGCGCGTAGGTGACCTGCTTGGTCTTGTCGCGCACGGCGTGGACCACGCCTTCGGTGACGGTCAGCTCGTCGGCCGGTATGCCGAGCCGCGTGGCCGCCATCTCGACCAGCACGCGGCGCGCTTCGGCCGCCGCCACGCGCATCTGGACCCCGCCGCGCTGGATGCCGGTGGAGCCCGAGGCGCCGCCCTGGTTCACGCTGGTGGCGGTGTCGCCCATGAACACCGTGACGGCCTTGAACGGCACGTCGAGCTCTTCCGCCACGATCTGGCCGATGGCGACGAACAGCCCCTGGCCCATGTCCATCTTGCCGAAGAACGCGGAGACGCTGCCGTCGGGATTGATGGCGATGTAGGACGAGAGCTGGTCGGGGGTGAGCGGCGGCTTGCTGCCTTGCGCGTGGGCCGTGCCGATGCCGAGCACGGTGTCGAGCCCGATCGGCGCGCCGACCGACACGACCAGCGCTCCGCCGGCCTTGAGCAGCGAGCGGCGGGAGAAGTGCGTGGCTGTTTCCATCCTGGTCATGACTGCCTCCCTCAACCCATCATCTCGGCCGCGCGCCTGACCGCGCGCATGATGCTCATGTGGGTCGCGCAGCGGCACTTGAGGCCGGTGAGCGCATCCATGATCTGCGCGTCGGTGGGCTTCTTGACCCGCTCCAGCAGGGCGGCCGCCGTCATGATCCAGCCGTTGATGCAGTAGCCGCACTGCGGCACCTGCTCCTCGATGTAGGCGGTCTGCAGCGGATGCGGATTGTCGGGCGTGCCGAGGCCCGCGAGCGTGACCACCTTGGCCGACACCGACGGACGAAACCGGTGTCACACAGGAGCGGATCGGCTGGCCGTCGACCTGCACGGTGCAGGCGCCGCATTGCGCCAGCCCGCAGCCGAAATGCGGATTGTTGAGGCCGATGTCGTTGCGCAGCGCATAGAGCAGCGGCATGTCCGGATCGGCGTCGATCTCATGGACCTTGCCGTTCACGTCGAGCGATATCTTGGCCATGGGTGCGTCTCTCCCTTGCGATGCCGTTAGCTGCACGGGCGGCGGGCCCGCGCGCATCGGCCATTTATTGGATGGTCGCCGTTTTTTTCGAATAATTCTAGAGTGGAAGGCTAATCCAGCCGGCGGACCTTGGGAATGCCGCTCACGCAGGATTGTACGGCCGTGGCGGCTATCCGGAACTCCTGCCCGCCAGATCGCGTACGGCAGCAAACAGGTTGCGCACTTCGCTCTCGGCGATGTTGCGCGTGATGAAGACCAGCCGGCTTGCGCGGTCGCCGTCGGGCCACGACGCCAGTTCGACCGGCGGATGCGCGAGATGCTGCACGACCTGCACCAGCACCGGTCCGTGGCATCCGGCGACGCTGAGGAAGCCCTTGACCCGCAGCAGATCGGCGCCGCGCAGCGCCATGAGCGTCTCCAGCGCGCGCGCGAATGTGCTCCATGCGATCGGCGCGCCGTCGCGCCACACGAAGCTCGCGATGCCGTCGCTGTGCTCGGCCTCGGCGACGAAGCCGGCGTGAGCCTCCGCCGGCGCCGCGGGCGGCGCGCCCGCTTCGATCAGGCAGTGCGGATCGAGCCTGCCGGCGACCGCAGTGTCGATCGCGGCGCGTGGATTGAGCATGCGCAGGCGCTCCATCAGCCGCTCGACCGTGGTCGGCTCGACGAGATCGGTCTTGCTGACGATCAGGCGGTCGGCCAGGATCACCTGCTTGCGCGCCTCGGCCGACCAGGCGAGCGTGTCGAAGCCGCCGACGGCGTCGACCACGGCGGCCGCGACCTCGACGAAGAACTCGCTGCCGAGCGCGCGGTCGGTGGAGAAGGTCTGCAGGATCGGCCCCGGGTCGGCCAAGCCACTCGTCTCGATCAGGATGCGCTCGAAGCGCGGCAGCGTGCCCTGTTCGCGTTCGGCCACCAGCCGGCGCAGCGCGACCTGCAGGTCGGAGCGCGAGTTGCAGCACAGGCAGCCGTTGCCCAGCAACGTCACTTCGTCGGCCGAATCCCGCACCAGCGTGTCGTCGATGCCGACGGCGCCGTATTCGTTGATGATGACCGCGGTGCCGTGTCCTTCGGGCGTCTCCAGGAAACGGCGCACCAGCGTGGTCTTGCCGGCGCCGAGGAAGCCGGTGACGATCGTGACCGGGATGCGGGCGCCGCGCGCGCGCTTCTGCCTGCGCCCGAACGGGCCGGCATCGCGCGATGGGAACAGGTCGAGCATTGGCCGCAACCTACGCCGTCATCGTCCGCGAAAGCGGACGATCCAGTAAACTCCGAGCGGGGAACGGTGCGAGCGCGTGCCGGCCTCCATGCGTTGGCGATTACTGGATGCTCCGCTTTCGCGGAGCATGACAGCCATGAGGATGCGCAATCAGAAATCCATCTCCAGGATATAGAGCCCGCCGACGTGCCGGTCGACCGCGTACACGATCTCGCGCTCGTCCACGAACACGTCGTTGATCTGGATGGTTCCGGTTGGCGCCAGCGGCGGCGCCGGCGGAATGAACACGCCGACTTCCTTCGGCTGGTAGGGATTGGAGATGTCGTAGGCGCGCAGGCCGCCGTTGAAGAAGGTGCCGAGCACGATCTGGTCGGACTGCCAGCAGGTCGGCAGCGGCACGTTCTCATGGATGTTGTGGGCGCCGAAGCGGCCGGCCTTGGCGTAGATCGTATGGTCCGGCACCGGACAGGTCGCGATCGGAACCAGATTGGTCTCCGCGCGCGCGTCCAGGATCCAGATCAGCTTCGGCCAGTCCTTGCAGTTGTTCTCGGTCGCTTCGTCGGTGACCAGCATCAGGCCGCGGTCGAACAGCGGTACGATCGTGTGCATGAACCCGGTATAGGGCGGTGAGTTGGTCCACTCCGACACCTTCTTCGGGTTGGCCTTGTCGGAAATGTCGAGCACGAACATGCCGCCGTCGATGTAGGCGAGATAGCAGCGGTCGGGGCGCTGCGGATAGACGTTGGTGTTGTGGGCGCGATAGCCCTTGTCGAGCGGATGGCGCGGCGGCGGCATCACGTTGTCGCCCTGGCGCGTGCCGGGCATCCACCAGCGTCCCACTTCGACCGGCTTTGATGGATTGCGCACGTCGATGCAGCGGTAGAACTGGTCGTCCTGCGGATGCGTCGGCGTGAAGTCGCGCGAGCCCGCGGCGCAGTGCACGTATTCACCATCGCAGAACCAGAGCTGGTGCACGCCGCGCGAATGCTCGCCGGTGCAATCGAAGAACGAGATCGACTTGGGCTTCTCGGGCACGGAGATGTCGAACAGCTCCATGCCGGCATGCTGCATGCCCTTCTTCTGCGTCTGGTAGGCGACAGCCATCAGGTTGCCGCAGGTCTCGAGCGAATTGGAGCGCATCTGCGCCATCGGCAGGTCGGTCTGCACCACCACCTTGGGCTTGCGCGGATCGGAGACGTCGACGGCGGTGAAATTCTTCGGCGCGCTCTCGTGCGCGAGCCAGATGATGCGCCGCCCATCGGGCGCAATCTGCACCGACATGCCTTCGCCCATGCCGCCGAAGCCGTCGAGCAGGTGGTGGGAGAGGAGCTTGAAATTCCAGGTAACGGGTTCGTACGAGCCCTGTTGCAGCGGGCTTTTCTCGGTAACGGCCATGGGGTGCTCCTTGGACTCTTGGATTTGGGCGAAAAGGCCTGGGCGGGTGACAAGGACTTAGCGCGTTTCGCCCATTCATGAAAAGGCCGGCGCGACGGCGCCGGCCTTATGCGTCACCCCGAGCATCGAAGGGCGACAACCCATCATGCAGTCATGCTGCGAGGCGCGGCGGCTGTGCCGCCGCGCGCCCGGCGATGACGGTGTGCGTTACGCGCTGGCCTTGGCCCAGAAATCCGGCCGCAGCGCCTTCTTCCAGTCCGGGATGGCGGAGATCTTCTTCTCGCGCAGCAGCACTTCGGCGTCCTTCTGCAGCTGGGTCTGGAGGCCCGACGGGAAGCCGGGATCGACCTCGACGCGCGCCAGCGCCTTGCCGAAGGTGTCGCGCGAGAGCTTGTAGCCCTTCGAGGTGTAGAACGAGAAGATCACGTCCGCGACCTTGTTGGGGTTCTCCTTGAAATCCTTCGCCACGTCCTTCCAGGCCTTGAGGTAGGCGACGACGGTGTCGGCATGCTTGTCGACGAAGTCCGGGGTCGCTGCCATGAACACCGGCAACCGGTCGAACTTGGAGAAGTCCAGGATCGAGTCGCCGACGCCGTCCGCGACCGCGATCGAGCAATAGGGCTCGACGTTGACCATGGCGTCGACCGTCTTGGCGACCATCGCGGTCAGCATGTTGTCGACGTTCATGCGCACTTCCTGGTAGTCGCCCTTCTTCAGCCCGGCGCCGGGCGCGATGATGTCCACGAAGATGTTGCCGGTGGAGGAGCCGGTCTGGTTGGCGACCTTCAGGCCGCGCAACTGCTCGACCTTGGTGATGTTGAGATCCTTGCGCGTGACGATCTGCGCGGTCTTGCCGACATATTCGATCATCGCGATGGCGACGAGGCCGCCCTTGTCGTGCCCGATCGTGAAGGAGGGGCCGGCATAGGTGCCCATATCGACCTGGCGCGCCACCATCTGCTGCATGGTGAGGTTGCCGGACGGCACCGCGAATTCCTGGAACTTGACGCCGTGCTTTTCGAGCGCGCCGGATTTCAGGAGATAGTAGGTCGGCATCCCCCACATATTGGTCTGGTAGCCCTGGCGGATTACCTCCAGTGCGGAAGCCGGCCGCGCACCGAGCCCGAGCGCGAGTGCTCCTGCGCCGCTCGCCGCCAAGTATTGCCGGCGCGTCAGTCCGATAAGCTTGGAATTCATGGCTGTTTCCTCCTGTGCTGCTCTTCCGTTCGCGAACCGCTAGTCCTGCTGCATGCCAAACTCGCGGATGCTGGCTGCGACGTCGTCCAGGGTTTGCGTGATGACCTGCTGCAACCCGTCCGGCGTCGAGGATTCCGCGATCGAGCCGGCCCGCTCGATCAAGTTGCGATAGTCGGGTCCGTTGACGACCGCGGCGATCTGCCGGTTGAGCAGGTCCACGATCGGCTGCGGCGTGCCGGCGGCGGCGCAGATGCCGAGCCAGCCGTAGCGCACGAAGTTGAATCCCTTTTCCTTGACGGTCGGAATCTCGGGCGAGCTCTTGAGCCGCTCCGGCGCGGAGACCGCCAGAATCTTCAGTTGCCTGCTCTGATACTGCTGCATGATCGCGAGCGTCGGCGACACGTAGACGTGCACGCGCCCGGCGATCAGCTCTTGCACGACCTGCGGCCCGCCGCGGAACGGAATGCGGTTCATCGAAATTCCGGCGAGCTTCTCGAGCTGGCGGGCGAGGATCTCCTGCGCCGAGCCGGCGCCGATGGTGGCGTAGCTCACCTCGCCCGGATGCGCCTTGGCGTACTGCACGAACGCTTCGAAATTGTCGGCCGGAATCGTGTTGGCGAGCGCCAGCCCGTAGTAGTATTTCGCGACCAGCGAGATCGGCGCGATGTCGGCGAGCTTGAAGCCGGGGTTCTTGTAGACCGCGACGTTGATCGATTCGAAATGGGTGCAGAGCAGGAGCGTGTAGCCGTCGCGCGGCTGCGCCAGCACCTCGCGCGTGGCGAGCATCCCGGCGGCGGCCGGCTTGTTCTCCACCACCACGCGCTGGCCGAGCGCCGTGCCGAGCTTGTCGGCGATGAAGCGCGCCGGGATGTCGGTCGGCCCGCCGGCACCGAAGCCGACCACCAGCCGGATCGGCTTGGACGGATAGGTGTCCTGCGCGCTCGCGCTGCCGATGGCGGCGGATGCGAGCAGCGCCAGCGCGCCGCCGAGTTTCGCGATCGTGCGCATATTCCGCATGGCCGCTCCCGATGCGTGGTCTGCCGCCGGTCGCAGGTGTGGCGTCCTAATCACTGGCGGGAACCTCCTGGCCGAGCTGGCGCAGCAACTGCTTCTGGTACTCCAGAAATTCCACGCTGAGCGGATCGCGCGGCCGGGCGAGGCGGATCGGCACCTCGGTCTTCACCGTGCCGGGATGCGGGCTCATGACCACCACGCGGTCCGCGAGGTAGACCGCCTCGGCGACATTGTGCGTCACGTAGATCACCGTCTTCTTGGTCTCCCGCCATACCTCGGCCAGCAGCCGCTGCATGTCGTCGCGCGTGAGCGCATCCAGCGCCGCGAACGGCTCGTCCATCAGGAGCACGGAGGGATTGTACGCGAGCGCGCGCGCGATGGCGACCCGTTGCTGCATCCCGCCCGAGAGGTGGTGGGGGTAGGCCTCGACGAACTTCTCCAGCTTCACCAGCTTCAGCTGCTCGCGCGCGATCTGCTCGCGCTCGCTCTTGGCGACGCCCTTCATCTCAAGTCCGAAAGCGACGTTGCCGAGCGCCGTTCGCCACGGGAAAAGCTGGGCAAAATCCTGGAACACCACGCCGCGGTCCATGCCGTAGCCGGTGACGGCCTTGCCGCCGATGCGAATTTCGCCCGCGGTGGGACTGAGAAACCCGGCGATGATGTTGAGCAGCGTCGACTTGCCGCACCCGGACGGGCCGACCAGGCAGAAGAACTCCGACTGGTCGATATCAAAGCTTACGCCCGCGACCCCGGCCACGGGGCCCGCGGGCGTTTCGTAGACAAGCGAGACATCGCGAACCTCGATATGCGGCATTGGCTCTTCGCGTGCGTTCGGCGGCAAAGGAAGCCGGGTTTTTGCGACGAAAGCAAGCTGGCATGGATGCCGCAGGCCGGCGGCTACTCGGTGTCGGACGAACTTGCAGGGCGAACGAGCCGGCGGCGGCGCTCCGCATCAAGGTGCAGCACGTAGAGACCGCTCACCACGATCAGCATTGCGCCGACGGCCGACCATCGGTCGGGCAATTCGCCGAACACGACATAGCCGGCAAAGCCGGCCCACAGCAGGGCGGTATAGCGAAAGGGCGCCACGACCGAGATGTCGGCGGCCCGGAATGCCAGCGCCATGAGGTAGATCGCCAGACCGAAGAACAATCCGGCGCCCGCCAGCACCGCGCATTCGTTCACCGTCAGCCCCCGCCATTGCTCGCCCAGCCCGAGCCCGAATCCGACCAGCGTCAGCGCGACCATGCTGGCGAACGCCAGCACCGTGGTCGGGACGCCGGGATCGACGCGCCGGGTCGTCACGTCGCGCAGCGCACTGCTGAAAGCGGCCAGGAGCGCGACGAGGGCCCAGATGTTGAGCGACGCCGGCGCCGGCCGGACGATGAACAGCATGCCGGCAAATCCGATCAGCACCGCCGCCCAGCGGCGGGCGTCCACCGTCTCGCGAAAGATCACCACCGCCAGCAGCGTCAGGATGACGGGGGTGGAGAGCACTACCGCGACCGTGTCCGCCAGCGGCATGTGCACGAGCGCCGCGACGTAGAGACCCGACGACGCCGCGTCGAGTGCCGAGCGCGTGAGCACGGTCGCGCCCAGCGCCGCGCGCAGATGGCGCCAGTGCCCGACGAGGACCATGGTGCCGCCGACCAGCGCGATGGTGAACAGCCCGCGCACCGCGAACACTTCGCCCAGCGGATGGGTCAGGGCGACCAGCTTGGTCAGGACGTCGGAGATGCTGAACGCCGCCATCCCGCCGACAATGGCAACGATGCCGCGGCGGTTTGCGCCGGGTGACGACATGCGCCGGTTACTTCGCGCGCAGCTCGTAGACGATCAGGGATTCGACCAGGAGCGAGCGCTCCACCGCCCGCCGCGCCCGGAATCCGGCCCGGTCCATGAGCGAGCCCAGCAGATCGAGGTCGGAATCCGACGACAGGATCACGTACAGCGCGCCGCCCGGCTTGAGCCGCGCGCGCGCCTGCTCGAACAGTGAAGCGATGTCGCGATAGTGCGGCCCGGCGTGCCAGGCGCGGTCGGCAAGGTCGAGCGGCTCGCCGGGAAAATAGGGCGGGTTCGACAGGATCACGTCGAACAGCGGCTGCGCCGGCAGCGCCGACAGCAGGTCCGAGCACACCGCCGTGACCAGGTCGCCAAAGCCGTTGGCGCGCGCATTGGCGATCGCCGACGCTACCGCATTCGGGTTGATGTCGACCGCGACCACGCCGGACCGCGCCCGCGCGCGCCGCCGCGAGCGCGAGGATTCCCGTGCCGGTCCCAATGTCCGCCACCTGCTTGCCGGCGAGATCGAGCTGCGCAATGAACGCGGCGAAGAACTCGCTAGCCGCGAAATAGCGCGGGTGGAAGACCGTCGGCGGCACGGTGAGGGTGAACCCTGCCGCGTGCGAAATCGTGGTGCTTTGGCGATTGAGCACGAGATGATAGCAGAGGAAGTGGATGGTGCTGCGGAGGGCCCGCTTGAGCCGGCCCTGCGGAACGGCCGGACCGGCCACGCCCTCGACGTAATCGGTAATCTCAACCACTACACCCTCGCCCCGCCCGCCTTGACCGGAGACCCTTAGCAGCCCGCCGCACGGGCATCCAGCCCTTCCCGTTGCACGCGCGACCGCGGCCAGGATAGCAGCGCCGGCGCAAGCCGATAGGCTTAACGTTACTGCTGACGTTGATCTGCAGCGCAAATCCCAAGGCGGCAATCGCGCCGCCATCGGGCCTGCGGCCATCGGGCCTGCCGCCATCGGGCCTATTGCAATTCCGCGAGGCCGGCCGCCCGTATGACCTTGCCCCAGCGCTCGATCTCGGACTTGACGTAGAGCTGCAGCTTGTCGACCGGCGGACTGTCGATCGGGACCAGGCCCATGCCCTTGAAGCGTTCCTGGATATCGGGCGTGGCGGTGATCGCCTTCATGTCCGCGTGCAGCTTGTCCACGATCTCCTTCGGCGTGGCGGCGGGAGCGGCGAACATCAGCCAGCCGCCGGCGTCGTAGCCCGGCACGCCGGCTTCGGCGATCGGCACCAGTTCGGGCGCCGCCGGCACGCGGGCGATCGAGGTCACGCCGAGCGCGCGCATCTTGCCGTCCCGGATCAGGGGCAGCACGGGCGGCAGATCGACGAACATCACCACGACCCGTCCGCCGAGGAAGTCGGTGACCGCAGGCGCGGTGCCCTTGTAGGGAATGTAGGTGATCTCGATGCCGGTCACGCTGCGCAGATATTCGGCGCACAGGTGAGCCGGCGAACCGGCCCCGGCGGTGCCGAACGCAAGCTGGCCCGGCTTCTCCTTCGCGAGCTTGATCAGATCGGACAGCGAATGCACCGAAAGCGAGGGCTGGACCACCAGCACGAACGGAATCGAAGCGACGTGCGCGAGCGGGACGAAATCCTTGAGCGGGTCGTAGGGCAGCTTCTTGTAGACCGTCGGATTATAGGCGAGCGCCGAGCTGCCGCCCATGAACAGCGTGTAGCCGTCGGGCGCCGCCCGTGCCGCCGCCGAGGCTCCGACCACGGTTCCGGCGCCGGCCTTGTTTTCGACCACGACCGGCTTGCCCAGGCGCTCGGAGAGCTTCTGCGCGTAGATGCGTGCGACGATATCGGCCGAGCCGCCGGGCGCGAACGGCACGATGATCGTGACTTGCCGGGTCGGGTAATCCAGCGCGCGCGACTGCGGCAGGTTGGCAAGAACACCGGCAAGAGCGAGTAAGACCAATCGTCCGAACGTCATGGCTTCCTCCCTTTTTTCCGCGTTCCCCTAACTCTTGGCCGCCCGCACCATGCCCCAGCGCAGCACCGTGGCGCGCTCGATCGAACCGAACACCAGCCGCTCGAACACGAACCCGATGAAGCCGATGACCGCGAGCGAGGCGAGCATCAGGGAGGTGTTCAGGAATTCCTTGGCGTCGAAGATCACCCAGCCAAGCCCCCAGTCCGAAGCGGCGAGGAATTCGGCGCCTATCACCGCGATCCAGGCGCGCAGGAATGACTGGCGCAGCCCCGTGATGATGAGCGGCGAGGCGCCCGGAATGATCACCTTCCAGAACAGCGCGCGCTCGTCGGCGCCCATGGCGCCGGCCGCGCGCAGCCAGAGCGGATTGACCGCGCGCACCCCGGTCCAGGTGTTGAGCAGCATCGGAAACAGCGCGGCGTAGAACACGATCAGGATCGCGACCGTGTTTCCGAGGTTGAACCAGAGAATGAACAGCGGCGCCCAGGCGAGCGAGGGGATCGGCATCAGCGCGCTGGCGAGCGGCAGAACGAAATTTTCCACCGGCTTGAAGCGCGCCATCAGGATACCGAGCGGCAGCCCGATCACGATCGCGAGCGCCAAGCCGGTCAGAACCCGGAACATGGTGCCGGCGGCATTGCCGATCATGCTGCCGTCGAGCAGCAAATCGATCAGCGCAGTCCACACGTTCGGCAACGTCGGCATCAGCGCCGGCGGGAAGTAGCCGGTGCGGGCGACGGCCTCGTAGGCGGCGGCGGCCACGAGAAGCGTCACGCCAGCGCGAACGGCCGAGCGGGTACGATCGCTGATGATGGCGGCGCCGTTCACGTCATCATCCCCCAGCGCAGGACGGTGAACTGCTCGAGCCTCTGGAAAACGAGCTTCTCGAGCGCGAGCCCGATCAAGCCGATCACGAAAATGCCGGCCAGCATCACGTCGGTGTTGAGGAACTCGCGCGCGCCGAAGATCATCCAGCCCAGCCCCCAAGGCACCGCCGCGAGCATCTCCACGCCGACCAGGATGCGCCACGCCTGCGCCAGGCCGAGACGCAGTCCGGTCAGCACGTAGGGCAAGCGCGCCGGGCAGGATCACATGCCGAAAGAGCCGGCGCTGGTCGGCGCCCATGGCTTGCGCCGAGCGCACCCAGATTTCCTTCACCGCCTTCACGCCGGTCCAGGTGTTGAAGATGATCGGGAAGGCGGACACGAACCCGACCAGCAGAATGGTCGACTTGTTGCCCAGGCCGAACCAGAGCAGGAACAGCGGCGCGTAGGCAAAGCCCGGAATGGGTGCGCCGATGCTCACCAGCGGGAGCAGGATATCTTCCGCCCGGCGCGAGCGCCCCATCGCAAAGCCGATCGCCACGCCGGCGATCGCGGCGAGCACGAAGCCCGCGATCAGACGGAGCAGCGTATCGAATACGTGGTGCGGAAGAATCCCTTCGGCCGTGAGCCGGACGAAGGTGGCCGCGACCTCCTCCAGCGGCGGGAACAGCCGCGGGGGAAAGACGCCGAGATGGGCCACGATCTCCCACAGCCCGCCCACCACGAGGAACGGAAATGCATTGCGCCAGACGATCTGCCAGCGGCTCTCGCCGCGAACGGCCGGCGTCCCGATGAGGGCCTCCGCGGTGACCGGGATGTCGGTCATCGCCGGCCCGCCTTGCGCGCACCGGGCGCGTGCCGTTGGCGCGCACCAGCGCGCGGCGTCGTCATGCGCACAGGCGGACGATCTGGTGATCGCCGGAAGCAGGAACGGGCGCCTCGCCTCATGACTGCACCTTCTGTGTCTACCAGCTGCCCACGTTCGGGGGCACGACCGCCTGTGTGCGTGCCGGCAGGATAGGGCCAGTCGCGGCACCGCCACAAGTCGTGACGAGGGCTTGCGGCCGCGACTGCCGCCCGCATGCCTGCCGCGCCCGCGCCCCATGGATTTGTCCGCCGTCGGCTGTTACCAGAGCGGCCGACGGGAAGATGCACGCACCGATCCATCAACGGCTGCCGAAGAGCCTCGTATCCGTGCTCACGATCGTCGGGACGCTCGCGGCCGGCATCGCGGGCGGCTTCGCGGCGCGCTTTGCCCATGTGCCGTTGCCGTGGCTGCTGGGATCGCTGTTCACCATTGCGGCGCTGTCGCTCGCGGGCGCGCCGATCCGCGTGATTCCGTGGGGCCGCCCGGCGGGAACGATGGTGATCGGCGCCTCGACCGGGTTGCAGTTCACCGCTGCGCTGGCGGCCAAGCTGCTGGCGCTGTTGCCGCTGATGATCGTCACCGCCTTCGTGTCGACGCTGGTCGGCGCGGTCGGCGGACTGCTTTACATGCGGCTCACCGGCGTCGACCGCACCACGGCGTTCTTCGCGACCGCGCCCGGCGGCGTGATCGAGACCACGACGCTGGCGCCGTTCTACGGCGCCCAGCTCGAGCCCATCATGGTGGCGCAGACGACGCGGGTCGCGCTGATCGTGGTGTTCGCGCCGTTCCTGGTGATCTCGCTTGTCGGCAGCGGGGTGCAGAACCCGTTCCTGGCCGTTCCGGTGGCGCCGTGGCTGCCGGTGCTGGCGCTGCTCGCGGTGTCCGCGCTGGTCGGCGTCCTGCTGTCGCGCTTGCGCTCGCCGAGCGCATTCCTGCTGCCGCCGCTGTTCCTGGCCGCCGTCTGCGCCGGGTTCGGATGGATCGAAGGCCGCATGCACGACCTGCTGCTGATCGGCGCGCAGATCGTGATCGGAAGCTCGCTCGGCGCCCAGTTCCGGCCGGAATTCCTCACCCGGCTGTTCGGCCTGCTGCGCGCCGCGACCGTCGTGCTGCTGCTCACCGGCGGCTCGATGGCCGTGCTCGCCGCCACCGCCGCCTGGCTCATCGGATATTCGATCCCGACCATGATTCTCGCCATGGCGCCCGCCGGGCTGGCCGAGATGGTGCTGACCGGCAAGCTGCTCGGCCTCGACGCCACCGTCATCACCGGCTTCCAGCTCACGCGCATCATCGTGGTGCTGATCTGGTGCCGGACCGCGCTCATTCTGTTCGAGCGGTTGGCGGACCTGACCTATGGCAAGGCGCCGCCGAAAGGCGAGCCATGACGACAAGGGAGTTTGCGCTGTGCTAGGACAGCGCATGGATGCGACGGTGGAAGGAGCGTGATGATGGCTGAGAACAAGCAGAAGATCGGCTGGATTGGCATGGGCCGCATGGGCTATCCGATGGCGGAACGGCTGATCAAGGCCGGCTACGACGTCTCCATCTGGAACCGCACGCGCTCCAAGGCCGAGCCGCTCGGCAAGATCGGCGGCAAGGTGGTCGACAAGCTGTTCGACCTCAAGGACTGCGACGTGGTGTTCTCCATCGTCGCCACCGGCCAGGACGTCGAGGAAGTCTATTTCGGCAAGAACAGCGTCACCGGCCACGGCGGCAAGGTGCCGAAGATCTTCGTCGACTGCTCGTCCATCGCGGTGGAGGAATCCGCCGCCATCCGCGACAAGCTCAAGCAGCTCGGCGCCGACTATGTCGCCTCGCCGGTGTCGGGCAACGCCAAGGTGATCAAGGCCGGCAAGCTCTCCGCCGTCATCTCCGGGCCGGAGGCGGTCTGCAAAGCGGTGACGCCGATGATCGAGGTGTTCGCCCCGCAGGGCGTGTCGTATGTCGGCGATGGCGAGCTCGCGCGCATCTGCAAGATCGCCCACAACGTCATGCTCGGCGTGGTGATCGAGAACCTGATCGAAATTACGCTGCTCGCCAACAAGATGGGCGTGCCGCGCCATGCCTTTCTGGCGTTCATGAACAACGGCGTGATGGGCTCGATGTTCACGCGCTACAAGTCGCCCGCCCTGGTCAATCTCGACTGGACCACGACGTTCACGCCCGAGTTGCTGCGCAAGGACCTCGACCTCGGGCTCGCGCTCGGCCGCGAATGGGACGTACCGATGCCGGTGACGGCGGCGACGCGCGAAGTGCTGCAAAGCCATTTCGGCGCGGCGACGTTGCAGAAGAACCCGGACGAATACCTGCAGAAGGATTTCGCCGCGCTGATGGAGACCATGGCGCTCGCCGCCGGCATGAAGGTCGAGAGCGAGAACAAGAACGTCCCGACCGGCCTGGAAAGCTGAACCCGTTCAGCGATTCTCTACCGCGGATTTCACCAGCTCCTCGGTGAGCGCGCGGAAACGCTCCGGCTCGAGCGCGCCGAGCTCCTTGCCGCGCCGGCTGTGGAACGCGCTCCAGCCGAGCCGCAGGCGCAGCGCGTTCTGGCGCGCGATGTCGAGCGCGGCGAGCGCGTCGTTCGCCGGGATCGGCTTGGCGCGCGGAAGTGGTCCGCGCGTCTGCTCGAACGCTGTCATCATCGCCACCAGCGCCTCGTCGGCGCCGGCGCGGCCCATGAGCTCGACCCCGACCGGCATTCCGCGCGCGTCGACGCCGGCCGGGAAGGCCGCGGCCGGCAGCCCGGAGGCGCTCGCGATGAAGCAGGTGATGTGGTCCGAGACGTCCGCGCGCGCACCGCCGCGCCCGTCGACCGGATAGAGCACGGCGTCGAGCGCCTGCCGGTCGAGCACGGCCGCCGCCGCGCGCTGGTTGCCGGCGATCTGATCGGCGGCGTGCTTTTCCTGCCGCGGCGCCGTCGCGGCGACCGACAGGCACTCCTGCGCCGACCATTCCGGCCGGATGCGGCCGGACGTGCACACGTCGCGCCAGTTGCGCCGCGCCGCCGGATAGGTCGCGAAGATTTCGTCCACCTTGCGCCCGAACCCCTTGAGGAATTCCCCCCCGAGCTTGGCGTCGAACGGTTCGAGCACGACATCCTCGACGACCTCGGCGCCAGCCCTGCGCAGAACCTCGACCGCCTGCGCGAACACCGCCTGTGGGCCGGCGTCGCCCGCCGCCCACGGATCGCCGCCGTCGAAGCGGCGCAGCACCCCGATGCGCTTGCCGCGCAGGCCGCCGGTTCTGGCCATCTGCCAATCGTCGCTGACGACCGCCAGCGCCGCGCGCAGCATCACGGTGTCGCGCGCGATCACGCCCGGCACGCCGTTGACGAACCCGATCGGAAAGATGCCCTGCGCATCGAAGCGCCCGTAGGTGGCGCGCAGCGCGACCGCGCCGTTATAGGCCGCCGGAATGCGCAGCGAGCCGCAATTGTCGCTGCCGACCGCGAGTGGCACGAGGCCCGCGCCCACCGCCGCGCCCGAGCCGGCGGACGAGCCGCCCGCGCTCTGCGCGGTGTCGTAGGCGTTGCCGACGCGCCCGCCGGCGCCCGACAGCCCGCGGATGCCCATCGCGAACTCGTCCATGTTGGTCTTGCCGATCACGATGGCGCCGGCCTTGCGCAGGCGCGCGACGAACGGCGCGTCGCGCGGCGGTTGATTGCCGATCAGCGCGAGCGAGCCCGCGGTTGCCGGCATGTCGTAGGTGTCGAAATTGTCCTTCACCGCCACCGGCACGCAGTGCAGCGGTCCTCTCGCTTCGCCGGCGGCGGTCCGGCGGTCGAGCGCCTGCGCCTGCGCGGCGGCGCTGGGATTGAGCGCGAGGAAGGCGTTGAGCGGGGGCCCGCGGCTGGTGTCGAGATCGCGCGCGGCGATGTCGGCGAGCGCCGCGGCGATCGACGTCGCGCACGACGGCGCGCCCGGCGTGCCGCCCTGGCCGTACGCGGCGGCGGCCGACAGCAGGAGGAACGCCGCCGCAAGGGCCGCTTGCCGGACCTGCTCGCGCCTGCCTGATCGTTCGCTGCCGTGTGCCATGCCTGCCGAGGAGAGCTGGGAGCCGTTAAATCACCGTTGCCGGGCTTGCAAATTCCAATAAGATTCCCCCAACTGCAAACCCGCAATAGCGAGGCCACGCGTGCTTTCCGCCGAAAAGAACCGCCTGCTCACCCAGGTGGGCCCGGGAACGCCGATGGGGGAATTGCTGCGCCGCTATTGGCACCCGATCGGCGGGGCGAGCGAGCTCGACAGGAATCCGATCAAGGCCGTTCGCCTGCTGGGCGAAGACCTCGTGCTCTACAAGGATCTCGGCGGTACCTACGGGCTGCTCGACCGGCATTGTCCGCACCGGCGCGCCGATCTGTCCTACGGCATGGTCGAGGAGACCGGGCTGCGCTGTAACTACCACGGCTGGCTGATGGACGAGACCGGCCAGTGCATCGAGCAGCCCTACGACGACACTGTCAACCCGCGCTCGCGCGCCAAGGAGCGCTGCGTCGCCAAGGCCTATCCGGTGAAGGAATGCGCCGGACTGCTGTTCGCCTATATGGGGCCGCAGCCGGCGCCCGAATTGCCGGTCTGGGAGCCGTTCACCTGGGAGAACGGCTTTCGCGAGATCGTGCTCTCCGACATTCCCTGCAACTGGTTCCAGTGCCAGGAGAACTCCTGCGATCCCGTGCATTTCGAGTGGATGCACGACAACTGGAGCATGCGGCTGAAGGGCCAGACCGGGCCGTATGCCGCCAAGCATCTCAAGCTCAAGTTCGAGGAATTCGACTACGGCTTTATCTATAAGCGCGTGCGCGAGGACAGCGACGAGCGCAATCCGTACTGGACCGTGGGGCGGATCGCGCTCTGGCCGAACGGTTTCTATCTCGGCAACCATTTCGAATGGCGCGTGCCGGTCGACGACGAGAACACGCTTTCGGTCGCCTGGTTCTTCATGCGGGTGCCGAAGGGACGCGAGCCCTACGTGCAGGGCACGGTGCCCACCTGGGCGAGCCCGATCAAGGGCGACGACGGGCGCTGGATCACCAGCCACGTCATCAACCAGGACATCGTCGCCTGGGTCGGGCAGGGCACCATCGCCGACCGCACCAAGGAGAACCTGGGCGCGAGCGATCTCGGCATCGCGATGATCCGCAAGCGGCTGTTCGACGATCTCGATGCCGTTTCGCGCGGGGAGGAACCGAAGGCCGTGATACGCAGCGCGAACCTCGCGCGTTGCGTCGAACTGCCGTATTTCCAGAAGAAAGAGGCGATCGAGGGCATTCCGCTCGAGGACTTCAAGAAATATCCGCTGCTCAGCACGCGCCTGTCCGGCTTCCGCCACTGCTACGGCCAGCCACCGGAAGTCTGGCGCGCGTTCCAGGAAGCGATGGGCATTGCGAAATGAACTAGCGGCGCCGTCACCGCGTGGCCGCGCGCGCATCAAGCCGGAAAAAAGGCCCGGTCCCGATCGGGAGCAACAACATGCAACGGCGCGGATTCATAAAGTGGCTTGCCGGCGCAGCCCTGGTTGGCCCGCGCGCCGCCATGGCGCAGGGACCCAAGGTCTACCGTCTCGGCGCACTCGGCGCGGGACCGCCGATGAGCCCCACGAGCGGCGACGGCGCGATACTCATCGGCGGGCTGGCGCGGCGCGGCTACACGCTCGGTCGGAATCTCATGTTCGAGGCACGCGGCGCGCGGGGCAAAATGAGCCAGATGCCGGAGCAAATGCAGGAATTGAAGGCAGCCAATGTCGACGTCGTCGTGACTGTCAGCTATCCGGCGGCAATGCTTGCGAAATTGTCGAGCATCGCCACGGTCATCGCGTCCGGCTCGGGCGATCCGGTCGCGACCGGCCTCGTTGCCAGCCTCGCCAAGCCGGGCGGCAACGTGACCGGTATATCGGACGTGGCCGCGACGCTTACGACCAAGCGTCTGGCGCTGCTCAAGGAGATGTCGCCGCAACTGCGCCGGATCGCGATGCTGTGGAACAAGGACGATCGCGGCATGACGCTGCGCTATGAGGCGTCGGCGGAGGTTGCGCAGCAACTCGGGGTGATCGTCCAGCCGCTGGGAGTACGCGAGCCCGACGATTTCGACGGGGCCTTTGCCGCGATGAATCGCGAACCACCGGACGCCATCCTGATGGTGTCGGACTCGCTCACGCTGCTCAACCGCAAGCGTGTGCTCGAGTATGCCGCCGAGCGGCGTCTGCCGGCGATTTTTGAGGCCGACTCCATTACGCGTGAAGGCGGTTTGATGTCGTATGGCCCGGACCGGCGCGAGGTTTTCGAACGAGCAGCCGCGCTCACCGACCGCATATTCAAAGGCACCAAACCCGCGGACCTGCCGGTCGAGCAGCCGACCCGCTATCTGTTCGTGCTCAATCTGAAGACGGCGAAGGCGATGGGATTGAACGTGCCGAACACGTTGCTCGCTCTGGCGGACGAAGTGATCGAGTGACGGCATGACCGCGCCATCCGTGCCGCTCCGCGCTTCGCGGGGCGTCGGCAAATGCGGCTTGGCCTCGCCATGCATTGGGATCGCGCCAATCTCCCTCTCCCCGATGGGGAGAGGGCAAATGCGGCTTGGCGTCGCCGTGCACATGGAGTGTGCGCGCGTCTTGCTCTACATGAGGTTTTGGCCGTTTGACCCGTACCCCGACATGGGATGGTTGGCTTCGCGAATCGCGACGCCGATTCTGCATCGCGGGTATTCGCTCGCATTTGAGCCCTCGGGGTTCTGTGAACTTAACAAATCTGTTGCCTGATATTGGTCGCGGGCCGAAAGTACCTCGCGGCGGCAAAGCCGCGGTATCATGATAAGGATTTCTCCGTCGCGGCATTCGGCGCCGCCGCCACGCGTGATCCAATAGACGACGCAGCTTGATAGGCTTCTTTGACATGTGAATCGGCTGACCGCGTCCCAAATGGCCGCAAGGCTTGCGGGCAGCCGGATACCAGTTAGGGGTCGACAATGACGCCATTGTTTGCACGCTTGATGGTAGGATTGGCCATCATCATCACCTCGCAAACTGCGATCGCGGAAGCGCAGTCGCCGCAACCGGCAGGCCAACAGCTTCTCAAGGCCGAAGAACTCGATCAGCTTGTTTCTCCGATCGCGCTTTATACGGACACGTTGCTGGCCGAGGTCCTGATGGCCTCGACCTATCCGCTCGAGATCGTGCAGGCGGACCGCTGGGCCACCACCAACAAGAAGCTCAAGGGCGATCAGCTAAAGGCCGCGGTCGACAAGCAAAGCTGGGACGAGAGCGTCAAATCGCTGGTCGCTACGCCATCCGTGCTCGCGATGATGAGCGCCCAGCTCGACTGGACCCAGAAACTTGGCGACGCTGTGCTGGCGCAGCAATCCGATGTCATGGATGCGATTCAGCGGCTGCGTGCAAAGGCGCAGGCCAACAACAAGCTGCCATCCGGCAAGGAGCAAAAGGTCGCTTCCCGGCAAGAGCAGAACCGGGAAGTCATCTCGATCGAGCCGGCCGAGCCCGACCAGATCTACGTGCCCTACTACGATCCGGCCGTCGTCTACGGCGCATGGCCGTATTCCGACTATCCGCCGTACTACTTCCCGGCGCCGGCTTACGTGGCACGCGCGGCGATCGCGGCCGGCATCGCGTTCGGCGTCGGCTATGCGGTCGGACGCTGGGCGTCCGGTGATTACCGCTGGGGCGGCGGCATCCGCTGGGGCGACAACAACATTAACGTCAACCGGCCGGTCAACATCAACAACCCGGGGATCAACAACTGGTCGCATAACCCCGCGCACCGGCACGGCGTGCGATACGGCAATGCCGACGTGGCGAAGAAATATGCCAAGGGAGACATCGGGGCCGCCGACAAGCGGATCGACTACCGCGGACGGCAGCCGGCTTCGCGTCCGGGCGACGGGGCCGGCCCTGGCGATCGCCGTCCCGGCGACGCGCGTCCCGGCGACCGGCGGCCTGGCGATGCCCGCCCCAAGGACCGGCGTCCTGGCGCGGACCGGCCAGCCAAAGCACGCCCCAAAGGGCCGAGCCGCGACTCGGGCTTTGCGCAACAGGTGCCGAAAAAGGTCGCGCACGCCCAAGCCGAGCGCGGCCGGGACAGTCTCGGCGATCGTGGCGCGGGCCGACCGGTGGGAGCACGGCCGGCGGGCGGAGGACGTCCCATGGGCGGAGGCCGCGGCGGCGGCGGCCGCGGCGGCGGACGCCGCTGATGATCGCGTCACCTGAAGGTACCGGTCGGAAATCCGTACCGCGGCTTCACAGTTTCGAGGATGTCATGATCAGGATCATTCCACCCCTTTGGCGCCGTCTCACCTCGGTGCGCGTCGCCCTCACGATCGCCATCTGCGCGGTGTTCGCGTTGGCGCTTGAACCGCAAGCGCGCGCGCAGCAGGCGTTCAAGTCGTCCGAGGAAGCGGTGAGCACGCTTGTGGCAGCGGCGAAGGCCGGCGACACAAAAGCCCTCGTGGCGGTGTTCGGACCCGGCGGTCGCGAAATCGTTTCGTCGGGCGATCCGGTCGCCGACAAGAACGCGCGCGAGCGTTTCGTGGCGGCCTACGAGCAGAAGAACGCGATCGTCAAGGAAGGCGAGGGCAAGGCGGTGCTGTTCATCGGCGACATCGAATGGCCGTTCCCGATCCCGCTTGTCGAGAAAAGCGGCGCATGGCATTTCGACACCGCCGCTGGACGCAACGAAATTCTCTACCGCCGGATCGGCCGCAACGAACTCGACGTGATCCAGGTCTGTCTCGCCTATGTCGATGCGCAGATCGAATATGCCGGGGAGGACCGCGGCGGTCGCGGCGTCAAGGCGTATGCCCAGCGTGTCGTCAGCAGTCCCGGCAAGAAGGACGGTCTGTATTGGCCGACCAAGGAGGGCGAGCCGCCAAGCCCGCTCGGTGAACTGGCGGCCGAGGCGTCGGCCCGCGGTTACAAGGTCGGCGGCGGGCGCGCTCCGTATCGCGGCTACTATTACAAGATCCTCACGTCGCAAGGGGCAGCCGCCCCCGGCGGCGCCATCGACTATATTGTCCGCGGCAACATGATCGGTGGATTCGCGCTCGTTGCCTATCCTGCCGAATATGCCAATTCCGGCGTGATGACCTTCATCGTGAACCACGACGGCGTCATCTTCCAGAAGGATCTCGGTTCGGCCACCACCTCGCTCGCGGCCAACATGACTTCCTTCAACCCCGATCCGACCTGGCGAAAGGTGCCAGCCGACTGATTTCGGACCTCGACTTCCTCGGCCACGGTCGGCCGCAACGACGGCGCGGCGGAGTGGGCGCCGCATCGCGCCTCGATTTTGCCGGGAACGCAGCGGCTGGTGATGGCGTGTCACGCGAGGGAAAGCCGTGAAATTTCGATTGGGGATTTTGCTGGGGCTCACAGTTGCCGCCGGGAGCGCCGCCGCCGCGGCCGAGCTCGACCGCTATGTCGGCAAGTATCCCTTCGACAAGGTCGGCGACCGCTCGCTCTATCAGCTGGCGAGCGTGAAAAAGGATTTCGTCGCCAAGTTCGGCCAGCCCCGATGGGCAATCCTCATGCGTTACCAGACCGCCAGCCCGATCGAAGCGGTCGACGATGCCGCGCTCGGCCGCGTGCTGGTCGCGTGGCAGTGCAAGCCGCACGACTGCCCCAACCAGGCGGTGGTGCTGCTGCAGCCGGACGGCGTCGTGCTCGGCGCCTGCTTCGCGGCCGAGACGCGCGGTAAGGTGAAGGTCGAATGGCTCGCGCCCGGAAAGACGGTTCCGGTCGATCGCGCCGACTGCGGCGAGAATGCCGCCGACTACGTGAAACTCTTCAAGTCGGCGCTCGGGCGCTGACGGCGCAACGACGTGTCATAACAATGATGCCCGGCATCGGGCCGGGCATCACGACGTGTCGCAGGCCGCCGATGTCAGTGCGCCGGCAGCGCGGGCTCCGTGGGCCGCGTCTCCATGGCGGCGACGCGGCTCTTAACCGCCTTCTGCACCTTCTCGAAGGCCCGCACCTCGATTTGCCGGACGCGTTCGCGCGATACGCCGAACTCGGCCGCCAGATCCTCGAGCGTGATCGGATCGTCGGCGAGGCGCCGCGCCTCGAAGATGCGCCGTTCGCGCTCGTTGAGTACCGTGAGCGCCTCGCCCAGCGCCTTGCGGCGGTTGTCGGCTTCCTCGCTTTCGACCAGGCGCGATTCCTGGCTCGTCGTGTCGTCGACCAGCCAGTCCTGCCACTCGCCGGCGTCGCCTTCCTCGCGGATCGGCGCATTGAGCGAGACGTCGCCGCCCAGGCGACGGTTCATGTCGATCACGTCCTGCTCCGGCACGCCGAGCCGCTTGGCGATGAGCTTGACCTGGTCGGGGCGCAGGTCGCCCTCTTCCAGCGCCGAGATCTTGCTCTTGGCCTTGCGCAGGTTGAAGAACAGCTTCTTCTGGTTGGCGGTGGTGCCCATCTTCACCAGCGACCACGAGCGCAGGATGTACTCCTGGATCGAGGCCTTGATCCACCACATGGCGTAGGTGGCGAGCCGGAAGCCCTTCTCGGGCTCGAATCGCTTCACCGCCTGCATCAGCCCGACATTGCCCTCCGAGATCACCTCGGAAATAGGCAGGCCGTAGCCGCGATAACCCATGGCAATCTTGGCCACGAGTCTTAGATGGCTGGTGACGAGCTTGTGCGCGGCGTCGCGATCGCCGTGCTCGCGCCAGCGCTTGGCCAGCATGTATTCTTCCTGCGGCTCCAACATCGGGAACCGCCGGATTTCTTCGAGATATCGGGTAAGGCCGGATTCGGCAGTCAGAATCGGCAATGCGGCAGCTTGGGCCATCGTAGCGCCCTCCTTAGTTTGCCCCCGGAGACCCGGCGGGCAGATCACACACCGCCGCTCCCCGAGCCGACGGTGCTGGTCTTGCTGCAACCGCGAAGATCAATCGCAGCTGCAACATTACAGGACAAAGTGGGGCGAAAGGAAGATACTTGGGCGTCACGTCGCCGTGACCCCCGAGTGACCTCTCACGTTCGTACCCAAGTCCCTGAGTTATCGGGAAAATCCGGCCATCAGGCCAATCTGCCCTGTGCACCGAGGCTTGAGCGTAAACGAGCAAGGTCGTCCGGCAGTTCCGAGCGGAACCGTAGTTGCTTTCCCCCCACGGGATGTCCGACAGCCAATAAATAGGCATGCAGGGCCTGGCGTCCAAGGGCTTCCAGGGCGGCGCGCGCTTCCGGGGCGAGATGTTGCATTTTTGTCTTGAAGCCCGGTCCGTAGACATCATCCCCCAGCAAAGGATGGCCGATCGACGCCAGATGGACGCGAATCTGGTGGGTGCGGCCGGTCTCCAGCCGGCAGGCGAGCAGGCTCGCGACGGTCTTGCCGTCGCTGCCGGGATAGCGCTCCAGCACCTGCCAGTGGGTGATCGCCTCGCGCCCGCCCTCGCGCACGGCCATCTTGTCGCGGGCGCGCGGGTGGCGGTCGATCGGCTTGTCGATCACCCCCTTGGGCCGGTCGGGGGCGCCCCAGACGAAGGCCAGATAGCCGCGCTCGAGCGGCCCGGTGCGGCCGTGGTCGGCGAACTGGGCGGCCAGCGCCTTGTGCGCGCGGTCGGTCTTGGCCACCACCAGGAGCCCGGTGGTGTCCTTGTCGAGCCGGTGCACGATGCCGGGGCGCCGCACCCCCCCGATCCCCGAGAGGCTCGCCCCGCAATGGGCGATGAGGGCATTCACCAGCGTCCCCGACCAGTTGCCCGCCGCCGGGTGCACCACCAGCCCGGCCGGCTTGTCGATCACCAGCAGATGCTCGTCCTCGTACACCACGGCCAGCGGAATCGCCTCGGCGGCCATCGCGGGCTCCTCGGTCGCCGGCACGGAGACCACCACGGTATCGCCGAGATTGACGCGGTGGCCCGGATCGCGGATCGTGGCCCGATCGATCGCGACGCGGCCCTCGAGGATGAGCGCCTTGAGCCGCGTGCGCGACAGCTCGACATGCGCCGCGAGCACGCGGTCGAGCCGCTCGCCGGTCTCCTCGGCGGCGACCTTCACCGTTTCGCTGTGCGGCGTGCTCATGACCGATCCGTCGGCGGAAGAAGAAGACAAGCCACTCGATCCCGCAGCCGCGCGCATCGTCGCGAAGGTGCGCTGGCTGATGCTGATTTCCGGCGCCACCACGGCGCTCGCGGTGGCGGCGGTGCTCGGCGTCATCGGCTATCGCGTTTTCAAGTCTGAGGGAAGCGCCGCGGCCCCCGCGGACGTCACCGCGCAGCTGCCCAGGGGGGCGCGCATCGTCGCCACGGCGGTCACGGACGACCGCATCGTGCTGACGCTGGATGTCGCCGGCGCGGTCGAAATCCGCACCTTCGACCTGCGTACGCTGCGCCCGACCGGGCGGTTGCGGTTCGCCACCGAGCCGTAGGCTGCGCGCCGACTGCGCCGCATTCGCCCTCTCCCACCGCAGGTCGGGCCTGCCCGACTTGCGCATCATCGTGCGCATCCGCGGCAGGCCGCGGATGCGTGGGGAGAGGGCACAAACGGCTTGGGATCGCCGCCAATTCAAGCCGGGACGCGGAGCGCCGGGGCCTCAGCCTTGCGTCCGCCGCACGGGCGGTCTATCTCGGAGGCCCTGCGCTCCCTTCGTCTAGCGGCCCAGGACGTCGCCCTCTCACGGCGAAAACAGGGGTTCGAGTCCCCTAGGGAGCGCCAATGATTTCAATAACTTACTAAAATGAGTGGCAATTGGTGTCCCGGAAGTGTCCCGTCTAAAGCGGTTGGCGCGATCTGGAATTGTCTGTTTCGAGCGCTTCTGGCCCAGCAAAGCCGTATGCAAAAGCGCGTTCGTTTTTGAGCGCTGGCCGCGCGTTGGACGGCAAATTCCGGCGCAGCACTGAGCGCCATCGATCGGCGTGGCAGGGTCGTGCTTCAACCTGCACAGTGTTCACATTGCCGTCTGAGGCCATGCGCGCGGGGCGTTGGGTCGCTGCAAAATAAACATCGAGGGGTGCTCACCCCTGCCGCCGGCCCAAAAAAATCGCTGTGTTCCCCTGAGACAGCGATACCGCAGCCCGTCGCCCTGGCACCTGCAAGCCCGACTTGCGGAATTTCACTTGGCTGCATTTAACGCCGCCACGGTCGCGCGATCGACGCCATGGTCGGGGCGCGGTGCAATCGCAGCAGCCGCGCGTGCGGCGGGTTGGGACAACAGCGCGTGCAGGACAATTTCGGGATCAATGCCGAGATCGACGCATCGGGATGGTAGTCGAACTGCGCGAGATCAATTTCCCCGACCTGCCGACAGGCCGGGCATAGGAAGGTCAACCACCGATGGTCGCTGTGCAGCGCCGTCGCGAACGTCGGATAGAACAGCATTTGTGAGCGCGCGTTCCAGATGTCGACGACCTTCTCGGCGCGTGTGCGGATGACAGCCTCAATCTCACGCGCTGTCGCCTCCTCGCCCAAGTGCGCAATCCAATCGTCATAGTTGCCTTTGTGGCGGCGCGGCGGTTGCGTCATGGGCAATCATCCTAAGCGGCGCACCGAGAACCTCAATAAATTGCACGGAATTACGCCTTTGACAGCTCGCTTTCCAGCGCGCCCCCTCATGCGGCTCGCTGATACTTTTTACTCGATATTCGAACTCCGCTTCCGTTGTGCGGAAGCTGTCGGTCCTATAGACGCCGTCCGGCGTATCGCGACCTGCTATCGGTCTAAGTGTGACGGCCTCGCGAACTTTGAATCTATGGAGGGCACCGACAGCTCCTGATCTGACGCATCCCGCGCAGTCGTTCATGACAATGAGCCATCGCCAGCGCCGCAGTCTCCAATGCCTCGTCAATTATAGGCGGTGAGAATATCCTCGTCAGTCCATTCGATTGCGCCACATCACTCGCCATAGCGGCAGCAGTCAGGCAGGAGCCAATCTCTCGCCGGCGCGTTCCGAAAAGAGGTTTGGGATTCACGTGACGCCGTAGCGCGTGAATTCCTCCACGATATTGGCCTGCATCGCGCGCGCTGCCTTTATGTCGTCCTCTCCGCGGCGGTCGCCCAGCTTGAGCCGGGCGAGCCCGCGCCCGTAGAGCGAGCCGGCAAGCTTCGGGTCGAGCTTCAGCGCGGCGTCGTAATCGGTGATCGCCTTGCTATATTGTCCGAGCTTCAAGTAGACCAGCCCACGGCTGTCAAGCGTTCCGGGATCGTCGGGCTTAAGCCGCAGTGATTCATTACAATCCGACAACGCCTCCTGCAGCTGGCCGAGCATTGCGCGCACCCAGCACCGCGAGTTCCAAGCCGAGGCGAGCGTTGGCGCAAGACGGATCGCCTCGCTGTAACTATCAATAGCCGCCGGCAGATCGCCTTTGGCGTCCATTAGTAGGCCGATCAAGCCATGAATAAAGGCTAGATCATCCCGCCACTGCGCGTTGCCGCGGCTCGCGGCGGCAAGTCGCTCGCGGATGGCAAGCGCCTCGCGATAGGCCTTGAGCGCCTCGTCGAACTTTCTTTGTTCCTTCAGAGCGCTGCCCACTTTCTCATACATGATCGACAGATCGCGCAGCACCCGCATGTTGCTGGGACTGTCGGCGGCGAGCCGCTCGGCCATGGCCAGCCCGTCGCGGTAGGCTTTGAGCGCCTCATCCGCCTTGCCTTGCGCCAACAGAACATTGCCGACGCGCTCGTAGGTCGAAAACAGGCTATGCCGCCATCCGCTGTGGCTGGGGTCGGCTGCGACCAGGCGCTCTCGAATGCCCAGACAATCACGGTAGGAGGCTAACGCCTCGTCGAGCTTGCGTTGCGCATTAAGCACATCGCCGATCCGCAGATGCGACCAGGACAGATCCATCTGCCACTGCATGTTGCTGCGATCCGCGCCGGCAAGACGTTGCATGACCGCCAGCCCGTCACGGTAGGCCTTGAGCGCCTCGTCGAGCTTGCCTTGCTGCTGCAATACCCGGCCGATCTGGTTGTAGGTCACCGATAGGTTGCGCTGCGAGTGCGCGTTGCTGGGATCGGCGGCGACCAGGCGCTGCTTGACGGCGAGATCGTCGCGCGAGGCTTTAAGCGCCTCGTCGAGCTTGCCCTGCTCCAGAAGCACATTGCCGATCCGCTGATAGAACACCGAGAGATCGCCCAGCCAATGCATGTTGCTGGGATCGGTAGCGACCAGCCGCTCAAAAATGACAAGACCGTCGCGGAAGGATTGGAGTGCCTCATCGAGCCTGCCATAGTCAGATAGAACGTCGCCGATACTGATGTAGGACACCGCCAGATCGCGCTGCCAATTGGTATTGCTGCGATTGGCGGCGGCGAGCCGTCCCATGATGGCGAAGCTGTCGCGATAGGCTTTAAGAGCCTCGTCGAGCATGCCCTGCGCCTTGAGCACGTCGGCGACCTTGTTATAAGCGATCGCCAGATCGCGCTGCCAGTTGCTATTGCTGGGATCGGCGATGGCTAGCCGCTCGGCGATGGCGAGGGCGTCGCGGTAAGCTTTGAGCGCCTCGGCGAGCTTGCCTTGCCATACCAGCGCGCGACCGAGCGTCTCGTACGAGCTCGACAGATCGCGTTGCGCCCTTGCATTGCTGGGATCGGTGGCGGCCAGACGCTCGGTGATGGCGAGTTTGTCGCGGTAGGCTTTGATTGCCTCGTCGAGCTTGCCCTGGTCGGCCAGCACGTCACCGATCTTGTCGTAAAAGACCGACAGATCGCGCTGCCATCCGCTATTGCTGGGATCGGCGGCGGCGAGACGCTCCATAATGGCCAGACCCTGACGGTAGGCCTTGAGCGCCTCGTCGAGCTTGCCCTGTTGAAGCAGCACGCTGCCGATACTGCTGTGGGAGACCGCGAGATTACGCTGCCATCGTGTGTTGCTGCCATCGGCGGCGGCAAGGCGTTCCTTGATGGCGCGGCCGTCTTGATAGGCCTTAAGCGCCGCATCGAGCTTGCCCTGGTCGGCCAGCACTTGGCCGATATTGTCGAACGCGAGCGCCACGTCCTGCTGCCATGTCGTATTGCTGCGGTCGGAGGCAGCGAGACGCTCGCGGATGGCCAGGCTGGCACGGTAGGCCTTGACCGCCTCGTCGAGCTTACCCTGATCGACCAGAACGTCGCCGATCTTGTCGTAGCCGAGCGACACATCGCGCTGCCAATTCGTGTTGCTGCGGTCGGCGGCCGCCAGACGCTCGAAAATGGCCAAGCTGTCGCGATATGCCTTGAGCGCCCCGTCGAGGTTGCCCTGGGACACCAGAACGTTTCCGATCTTGGTGTAGCCAATTGATAGACTGCGCTGCCACTGCGTGTTGCCGGGATCGTCGGCGACAAGGCGCTCGCGGATGACGACGCCGGCGCGGTAGGCCTTGAGCGCATCCTCCAACTTGCCCTGATCGAGCAGCACATTGCCGACCCTTTCGTACGAGATCGACAGATGGTCCGAGATGGGTCTTGGTTGTGTGAAAACGTGCTGAGGGAAATGATTCTCACGGTATGATTCTTCTGCGCGATTTGCGGAGGGATCGAATGAGACGCTTCATTGAGGGCACGGATCGCGATCAGGCTACTCTGTTTCCCGAATGCCTGGAAGACTGGATTTGCGAGGACAATCCGGTTCGTGTGATCGAGGTATTTGTCGATGAGCTCGATCTGGCCGATCTGAGGTTTGACGGGGTTGATCCCGAGGTCACCGGCCGGCCGTCGTACCATCCGTCGGTGCTGCTGAAGCTCTACATCTACGGATATCTCAACCGGGTTCAGTCGAGCCGGCGGCTTGAGCGTGAGGCCGGCCGCAACGTTGAGGTGATGTGGCTCACTGGTCGACTGGTTCCTGATCACAAGACGATTGCGGATTTCCGCAAGGATAACGGGCCTGCGATCCGCAAGGTGTGCGCACAGTTTGTGGCGCTGTGCCGAGAGATCGGTCTGCTGACGAAGGCGAGCGTGGCGATTGACGGCAGCAAGTTCAAAGCGGTCAACAACCGCGACAAGAACTTCACGCGGGCGAAGATGGAGCGCCGGCTGGCGCAGATTGAGGAGAGCGTGGCGCGCTATCTGAGCCAGCTCGACACGGCCGACCTGCAGGAGCCATCGGAAGCGCTTGCGGCGAAGACGGCGCACCTCAAGGACAAGCTTGCCAAGCTCGCGAGCGAGATGGAGCGCTTGAAAGCGATCGAGAGGGCGATGCTGGCTTCGCCTGATCAGCAGATTTCCTTGACCGACCCCGCTTCACGTTCGATGGCGACGAGCGGGCGCGGCTCGGGCATCGTTGGCTACAACGTGCAGGTGGCCGTGGATACGGAACATCATCTGATCGTCACCCATGAGGTCACGAATACCGGCTCGGATCGTTCACAACTTGCCAAGGTCGCGTCGCAGGCGAAGGCTGTTCTTGGCACTGACCGTCTCGATGTCGTCGCCGACCGTGGTTACTTCAACAGCCTCGAGATTTTGGCCTGCGCGCAAGCTGACATCACGGTGACGCTGCCGAAGCCGATGACATCGGGCGCGAATCGGGATGGCCGTTTCGGCAAGCAGGACTTCGTCTATCAATCTGCGCAGGATGTAGCACCGCTGCCCGGCGGGCGAGACGCTGACCTATCGGTACACGAACGAGGAAGACGGCAAGACGCTACGCCGCTATTGGACGACGGCATGCCCACGTTGCCCGCTCAAGGCTCGTTGCACGACAGGACCGGAGCGACGCATCACGCGATGGGAGCACGAGCACCTGCTCGAAGCAGTGCAGGAGCGTCTCGATGCGAACCCGCAGGCGATGCGCGTGCGCCGCGAGACGGCCGAGCATCCCTTCGGCACGCTCAAGATGCGGATGGGAGCAACCCACTTTCTGATGAAGCGCCTGCCCAAGGTCGCGACCGAGATGGCCCTGCACGTGCTCGCCTACAATCTCACGCGCGCCATGAACATCATCGGCGTCAAGCCGCTCTTGGTGGCGATCCAGGCATGAGGGCTGGGCTTCGCCACGCCCATCTTCACCACCACCAGATCGCTCACAGCGGCCAAGGGCAAGTGGTGGGAATTGATCCAGCCCCCAAACTGCACAAATATGCTAACTGGAGCTCGTCTTGGTGTGCTTGAGCCGGGTCTCGTCAGTTGTTGCCCCCACCAAAACGTTTTCGCACGGCCAGGGTCATTTCGTCGATTTCGAGGGTTCGAGCCGCTGCTCCGGTTTTCCCCCGACTAGCGGACAGTTGAGCTGACATCGCGGTGATGGTCGAAACGGCCAGAAGCAGACATGGGCCGTGGCCGATCCCTTTAAGGCCCGTTAAGCTCTTTGGTGGCAGATGAATGCGGTGGACAGGAGCGCCGGATGCGGCACACCGACATCGCCATCGTGGGTGGGGGACTTGCGGGTTCGGCTACGGCCGCAATGCTCGGGCGGGCCGGGGTGGATACCCTTCTGATCGACCCGCACGAGGTCTATCCGCCGGACTTCCGCTGCGAAAAACTTGACGAATTGCAGGTCGGTCTTCTTGAGAAAACCGGACTTGCCGGCCCCGTCCTTCGGACGGCTACGCGCGATGAAGAGGTGTGGGTCTCGCGATTTGGCCGGCTGGTCGAGAAACGGCCAAATGGCCAATATGATTTGCTGTACGACACGCTCGTCAACACCATCCGGGCCGAAATTCCGGCGTGTGTCCCGTTCATCCGGGGCAAGGTTGCCTCCATCGTCACCGGTCCCAACCGGCAAACGATCACCTTGTCAAACGGCGAGGAGATTTCCGCTCGTCTCGTCGTTTTAGCGAACGGATTGAATACCGGCCTGCGCCAGCATCTCGGCATGGAACGCGAAGTCGTGAGCGCCTGCCATTCGATCAGCATCGGTTTTGATCTCAAACCTCTCGGCCGGCCGAGCTTCGATTTCCGCGCGCTCACTTACTATCCGGAAAGGGCGGCGGACCGGATGGCCTATCTGGCGCTGTTCCCGATCGGCGACACGATGCGTGCCAATTTTTTCGTCTACCGCGATCTGCACGATCCCTGGCTGCGGCAGTTGCGCGAACTGCCAACGGAGACACTGTTCGCCTCCATGCCGGGCTTACGAAAGCTCACTGGAAATTTTGAGGTGACAGGCTTCGTCAAGGTTCGTCCGGTCGACCTCTACCTCACGGCGGGTTTCCGCCAGCCGGGGATCGTGGTGCTCGGCGACGCCTTCGCCACCTCCTGCCCGGCAGCGGGAACGGGCTGCAATAAGGTGTTCACTGATGTCGAGCGCCTCTGCAATCATTATATCCCGGACTGGATCACAACGCCTGGGATGGCCGCCGACAAAATCGAAGCTTTCTACGACGATCCCGAGAAGCAAGCCTGCGATGAGTATTCAACGGCAAAGGCCTATTACCTTCGCTCTCTGTCGACCGACGCGGGGCTCGCCTGGCAGGCCCGGCGCTGGGCCAGGTTCTTTGGTCGGCTTGGTGTCGGTTCGCTTCGGCAGGCGCGGCAAAGCCTGTCAGCGCGATCCTCGGCCCGCGCGGAACTGAAGTAGATCGGGCAGCGGGTCCCCATAAGGCCGGACGATTTGCCGCAATTTTTGCTTGCACTCCATCTAACTTCCGTCGCTCGCGGCGCGATCAAAAGCGCGGTACGAGCGCCCCCGCAATCGCGCAGAGGAGGACCACCAGCCAGGGTGGCCTCTGCCACATGAACAACAAAAGGAATGCAGCGATGCCTATCGCGAAATCAGCCGCATCCGTAATGCCGGTTGTCCAGACCGGACGGTAAAGGGCTGCCAGCAACAAGCCAACTACAGCGGCATTGATCCCACGAAGCACCGCCTGTGCAGTCACCCGGCGGCGTAGCTCTTCCCAGAACGGCAAGGCGCCGATCACCAGTAGGAAGGATGGCAGGAAAACTGCGACGAGACAGATCATGGCGCCCAGCCAGCCATTCGGCTCGGGCCGCATAACGGCGCCGAGATAGGCGGCGAACGTGAACAGCGGGCCGGGCACGGCTTGCGCCGCGCCGTATCCCGCAAGAAAGGCGTCATCGGTCACCCATCCGGGAGTCACCACCGAAGCCTGCAATAGGGGCAGAACGACATGCCCGCCGCCGAAGACGAGGGACCCGGCCCGGTAGAAAGCATCGAACTCCTTGATTCCCTGATTGGGGATTAACGCAGCAAGCAGCGGCAAGCCGATCAGCAACGCAAAAAAGAGGACCAGTAATACCGCGCCGGTCGTCCGGCTCACGCTGAGCGGCAAGGCGCTGTGATCGAGTTGTGGTTTGGCCCGAAACAAGGTGAGACCGACAACGCCGCCAAAAATGATGGCGCCGATTTGACTCCATGCTGACGGAATTGCGAGCACAATGATTGCGGCAATAACGGCAACGGTGGCGCGCGAGCGGTCTGGCGCGAGCGTGCGCGCCATTCCGAGTACCGCCTGCGCTACCACTGCGACCGCGGCTACTTTCAGTCCATGAAGCCAGCCGGAGCCAGCGGCATTGCCTAGCGCGGCCGTGCCATATGCAAACAGAACCATCGCGAGGGCGGAAGGCAGCGTGAATCCCACCCATGCCGCGAGAGCGCCGGCATACCTGGCACGAAGAAGGCCAGTAGCAATGCCGACTTGGCTTGAAGCGGGGCCCGGCAAGAACTGGCACAATGCAACAAGATCGGCATAGCTACGGTCATCAAGCCAGCGCCGCCGGGTGACGAATTCCTCTCGAAAATATCCGAGATGCGCGACCGGACCGCCAAAGGACGTGAGGCCAAGGCGCAAAAAAATCGCAAGTACCTCCGACCAAGTTCCCTTAGAAGGGGTTTGGCCAACGGCAGCGGATTGTTCTGCGGCACTCATCTTTCTGCTCCCCACATTCCCGGAACTAAGCCTACGGCCAGATGGTTATTGCGACAACGGGAGTTCCTTGCGTCTTCCGTCGCTTTCTTGGAAGCACACCAGCCCCACTTCTCCGCTGTCGTACTCTTGAGTAGGCTTCGACATGAGCGAGATGGAGGGAGTTCATGAATAAGGTTTGCATTGCGGGTGCGCTCCTCGGACTTGTTGCTCTTGCTGTTCCGATTGTCGGCTCCGCTCAAACGGTGCCCGACGTTGCCCCACCGCCGACGTATAGGCCAGGACTTGGGGACCTCATGACCATGACGGTCCAACCGCGGCATATCAAGCTGGCGCTGGCAGGCCGTGAGAAGAACTGGCCGTATGCGGCTTACGAACTTCACCAACTCGAAGAGGCATTTGACCGCGTGGCGCGCTATTGGCCGCAATGGAGGAGGAATCCGATCGCCGACATGATGGCGGTTACCAAGGAACCAATGGCTATGCTTTCCCAAGCCATCAAGAACACCGACTTCGAACAGTACAATGCTGGCTATAAGCGACTGACCGATAGTTGCAATTCGTGCCATCAGAGTACGAATGTCGACGTGAATGCCATCGTCGTGCCGGACACTTCGACATTCCCGGATCAAGATTTTCGACCCGCCAAGCCATAAGATAAAGCTAGGCCGATTTGTCGGTCACTTGGATGCGTCGAGGTCCGCTGTGGGTCAGACTCGACAAAACTCGGTCTGAGCACAACGAGTTTGCTTTCACCTCAACAGCGGCGGGAAAGCGGACATTGCTGGAGGTCGCATTCGGGCCAACTGCGGAAGTGGCCAGACTACTTGGTCGGCTCGTCGATCGATGTGCGGCGTGCGCTACAGTACCCGCCCCATCCGGTAGGGCTTCAGGATCGCGTAGACCGCCTCGTGGCCGGGCGTCGGTATGCCGTACTTACGTCCGAGCGCGACCACCTTGCCGGCGAGCCAGTCCAGTTCGAGGCGATTGCCCGCGTCGAGGTCGTTCGCCATCGAGGCTTTCATCGTTGGCGGAAAGGCCGCCACCGAACGATCCAGCTCTGCCGGGAAGTCCGGCGGGAACTCGACGCCGGCCGCGCGACCTACGGCAATCGTCTCGTGCATCAGCTTGTAGAAGAAAGCCCGCATGTCCTCGTCGTCGCGGATGACACCGAGGGGCTGGCGCGTGCTTGCCGTGATGCCGGAGGTGCCCGAGAGCACCACGAATTTCTTCCAGATGTCGAGAAGCATATGATCCGTCAGCGTGATGTCGATGTTCGCGGCCTTGATCTGCTCCACGTAACCGGCGAGCACGGCATCAGGACGCCGGTCGAGGCGGCCGCAGTGGACTTTGGCCGTTGCGCCGGTGTGGCGGATCACGCCAGGCCTCGCGATCGTCGTGACAACATAGGTCGCCCCGCCAATCGTGGCGTCATCTCCGAGGATCGGGGCAAGTCGCTCGACGCTGTCGACGCCGTTCTGCAGCGTAATCACACGGGTGTCGGAGCCTACGAGCGGGCGCGTCTGCTCGCCTGCCGTCTCGGTATCCCACAGCTTTACGGCGAATAGCACCACGTCGACCGGTCCGACCTGCTTCGGGTCATCGGTGACATTGACGTCCTTCAGATGAAGGTCGCCGAGCGTGCTCTCGATCTTGAGGCCATCCCGGCGAATGGCATCGCGATGCGCGCCGCGCGCAATGAACGCCACATCGTGTCCGGC
This sequence comes from uncultured Alphaproteobacteria bacterium, assembly GCA_963755305.1. Classification (GTDB taxonomy): domain Bacteria; phylum Pseudomonadota; class Alphaproteobacteria; order Rhizobiales; family Xanthobacteraceae; genus VAZQ01. The sequence continues at coordinate 1,056,501 of CAVWJL010000006.1, forward strand.
CGCGGCCATCCGCCCGCCGAAATAGCCTCCGACGGCACCCGCTGCCATGACCGCGATCCGCATGTCGCACCCTCCGCAGGGCAAGGTATCGCCTCGCTCAAACTAGCACATTGGAAAGGGCTGGGTGTGATGTCCGAGTGGGGTCAATCACTACACATTCAGGGTGTCGGCGCGAATTCCGCTATGCCTCCAACACCGGAAGTATCGCTGCGTCGCACTAGCCGACGCGCTGGGCCAAGTGCGTCATTTCCGCACCGCAGCAGACAGCGTCCTTATTCAATCACCTCGTCGGCGCGCAGCAGGAACGACTCGGGAATTGCTAGCCTGAGGGCCTTAGCGGTTGTCAGATCGATGACAAGCTCGAACTTGGTTGGTTGTTCTACGGGCAGATCGGCTGGCTTTGCGCCCTTGAGAATTTTGTCGATATACTCTGCGGAGCGCCGGAATAGGTGCGTATTATTGGCACCGTAGGACAGGAGCCCACCTGCACCGACAAAGTCACGTACAGCGTGAATCGTTGGAAGCGCGCGCCAAGTGCCAGGGTGTTTATGCGGCTGTCGGTTGGCATTTACCAGCGCGCCCGGACACACATAGAGCGCCTGCGTTCCGCTCTTGAGCGTCTCAAAAGCAGGCGCGATATCATTCGCACGTCGGATTGCAAGCAGATCGACTTCAATGCCGAACTTGCGCGCTAGTGATTGAACCTCATCTTTCTCCAGCACGGACGCGGAATAGCCAACGTCGACGATAACGGCTAATCGCCGAAGATCGGGTAGCAGTTCGCGTAAGATTTCAATTCGTTTGCCGACGAGATCGATCGATTGTACCGAGAAACCGGTGACATTGCCGCCTGGTTGCGCGAGCGATGCGACCAGGCCGGATGCGATCGGATCGACGGCCGCGCGAATACGATCGGAATGGTCGCGGTCGCTTGCTTGGCGGCGGGAACGGCGCTTCCCACCGTGAGTATGACATCCACTTTAAGTCGGACGAATTCAGCGGCGATTTCAGCATAGCGCTGGCGCTGTCCTTCGGCCCAGCGATACTCGATCTTAACTGTGCGGCCCTCGATCCAGCCAAGCGCGCGCAATCCCTGTAAGAAAGCCGTAGTCCATGCTGTCCAATTTGAAGGTGTGCTGGCACCCAAAAATCCGATAACTGGCATCGCAGACTGCTGCGCGCGCGCTGCGTATCGGCCACGCGGCTACCGCACCGCCGAGCAGGGTGATGAACTCGCGCCGTCTCATGGCTCCCGCTCTCCGGCCGGAAGCCGCACATTACCACACCTTTTCGCAAGAATGCTGCCGTGCAGTGCGGCAAAATTGATTGTCGAATGGCAGAGACGGGTCAAACGCGTCATCATCGGGCAAGGTCGCCTTTACCACCATGTCCGCAGTGCCCCAATACCGACCGTAAGTTCAATGCGGTGGTGCCGGTCGTGATGGGCCACGTGCAGACATCGCGCCCGTGGTTGGGCCGGCACACGCGGTTGGAGACCATGTCTTATTTCACATACACCTGCGAGAAAGCTTGGTAGGGTTCCCGCGCTCGAATTTCGATCCCAAAACGCCCACCTTGGTTTCATCCTATGAGACGGCGCGAGTTCATCACGCTGCTCGGCGGTGCGGCGGCGGCGTGGCCGCTCGCGGCGCGCGCGCAGCAGCCCGAGCGGATGCGGCGCATCGGCGTGCTGGTGGGCCTGACCGAGGACGATCCGGACACGAAAGCGCGGCTTGCGGGATTCCGGCAGGGGCTGGAAAGCCACGGATGGTCGGAGGGCCGCAATGTCCGCATCGACTACTCGCTTTGCACCCGCCGGCGCTCGGGCGCAGGTGCTGTCGAAAGAGCTGGTCGCCCTGCAACCCGACGTGATCCTCGCACACGCGACACCGGCCACAACGGCGTTGCAGCGGGAGAGCAACGTGATCCCGATCGTGTTCGTCTCCGTCTCCGACCCGATCGGTTCCGGCTTCGTCGCGAGCCTGGCGCGGCCGGGCGGCAATCTCACCGGCATTCTGCTGTTCGAGGCGAGCATCACCGGCAAGTGGCTGGCGATGCTCAAGGAGATCGCGCCCCGCATTGCGCGCGCCGCTCTCGTGGTCAATCCCAAGAGGGCTCCCTATTATCTATACTACCTGCGTGCAGGCGAGGCCGCGGCACCGTCGCTCGCGATCGAGGTTGTGCTCGCTCCGATCGAGAACGCCGCAACCGATATCGAGCGGTCGATCGAGTCTATCGCGCGCGTGCCGAACAGCGGCCTGGTCTTGCTGCCGGATACCACTGCCCTCGTCCATCGCGATCTCATCGTCGCGCTCGCGGCCCGGCATCGCTTGCCCGCGGTCTATCACGACCGTCACTTCGTCGCGGCCGGTGGTCTCATGTGCTACACCACCGACCGCGTCGACCAGTTTCGGCAGGCGGCGTCCTATGTCGACCGCATCCTGCGCGGCGCCAAGCCCGGCGACCTTCCGGTGGAGGCACCGACCAAGTACGAAACGATCGTCAACCTCAAGACGGCGAAGGCGCTCGGCCTCGACGTGCCGCCGACGCTGCTGGTGCGCGCCGACGAGGTGATCGAATGAGACGCGCGGGTTGGTTGCTGTGATGCAGCGATGTCCGCTGGGGGTCAGGCGCGTCATGATAGTAGCCTTGGCCAACCATTGCCGTGTCGGCTTCGCTCCGTTTGCGACCGAAGCCGCGCGGCGGCGCAGCATGTCGCGGAGGGTGCCACAAGGCGACATTTCGGCGGCGATCCATGGGGTAGGCTTGTGGGTAGCTAAGATTATGTTTGTTATCTAATTATTATAACACAATAATTCTATCAAATTGGCGGACTCCCTCTCCGCCAACATAAAATTGCGAACTGACGAGATGGCCGCTGTAGCGGCCAATTTTCTTTAGGTTTTCGAGGGTTTTGCCGAAGGCATGCGAACCTCAGGAGACTCCACAAACCGCAAAATCGCGTCTCTAAAGTCCTTCCGTCTCTTTCCGACCGAACCCGCACGTTTTGGGTTCGCATGGAAATCATCGAGTCATTTCAAGCATTTGAAAATTTGGCCGACCGAACCTTCCGCGGCTGATCTCTCGGCTACCAAGACGAATTAGAACCCGAGGTCCAAACCGCTGTTCGACCCCACGATCAACTACGGCCACGTTCTGACGGCGCTCAGCATCATCATCGCAGGGACGGGGGCCTATTATGGCATGAGCGTTGAGCTACATAATGTTGATCAGCGTGTGGCGAAGATTGAGGCTACGCTCCAGCAGCTCGCGAATGTGGTGGTAATGACAGCTCGCCAGGACGAAAGGCTCATCGCGATCGAACGACGCGTCGATCGTCTCGAACATGCGCTCCCGCGAACGCAGCCGTGATGAGTATGACTTTGCCGCGACGCAAAGACTGGAGGAGGCTTGGCCTCGAAGCGTGGGCAACTTCATTTTTGTGATCCCCAGCCGGCGACCACTTTCAACCAGACCTCCAAATCCCAGCGCAGAAGAGTAGTATCTCAGGTTGAATTTTCTGGCCATTGGTAAGGATGGCCGAAATAGTGGTCTCGGCTGCAGCCCAAGCCGGACCCGCGCGGACCGTACAAGAAGCAGCAAAACGCTGAGCTTGTTCAAATATCGGTCAGGATTAATGGCCAAGAAACCCGAGACGTGTCTAGCCTGCGGCGAGGCTCAGGTGACGTATCCGGCAGTCGTGTGTCGGAGATGCATGGATACGCCGGCAGGCTTTAAGGCGATGCGCCGCTACCGCCGCCGTCTTCGGCCAAAGGGCAGCATCAGAACGGTCTCTGGTGGTTTGCCTTCGTTGGGTAAGCGTCGATAGGCGAATAGGTAAGGCATAATTTCAACCTGGGACACCTATCCGCAGCAGGGCTTGACTGGCACCCACCGAAGAGCATGCCAATTCGCAGATCAAGGTGCGAAACGCCGCTCAGCCTGCGAAATCCCTCTTTTACGAAGCCAAGTTCAAATGGCCGGGGTCCACTATGGGCCGACACTGATCGTATGACGCTGGTCACCGGGCGGACGGCCGAGGGTCCGATTGCCTCGAAAGCGACCGACAACCGTCTCAGGACCGCATGTTGCGACGGGCTATGGCCAGCGATCTCTTGTGAGCGTGCAAAAGACCTCGGACAAATGAAATTCGCCCCAGCGAATTTCTCCGCTGGAGCGAACTTAGCAACCGGGGGGTTCAATCCCGGTGTCCCCTCTCCGGGAACCTCAGTATTTCGCGACCACCGGCGTGTACCAGTCGAACTTGTAGTTCATGCCGATCCGCCAGATAAACTCCTGCATCTTGACGTCTGCGGAAAAGCACTGGAGGCAGCCGCCCGTCGGGGAAGGAACGTCGGTGTAGTGGAACGTGCCGAAGTCGGCATAGAGCCACTCGCTCTTGACCGACCAGCCGTGGCTGACGTGATACTCGGAGCCGAAGCCCACGATCCAGCCGGAGCGGTCGACGCGAGTTGGCTGGCGATTGAAAACGGCGGCATTAGCGATGTTAGCAGCCGCCGCATCGTTGTTGACGTCGAAGCCCGAGTAGGCCACGCCGGCCGTTACGTACCACAGCCACTTGTCCCAAGCGTAGCCGAGCCTGCCGCGAGCAGTGGCCAGCCAGCGCTCGTCGGTGCTGAAGCGGCGAACCGGATTGATGCCCTGCGCGATGGCTGCCGCCGATGTGTTGGCTTGCCCGCTCGCAGCGGACCACGAACCGTCAACCTCGATGCCCCAGACCCAATTGCCCCATTGATATTGGCAACCTGCCTCGCCGCCGCCGACTGCGCCATTGACGTGGTAGTTGTCGGTCAAGTTAACTCCCACGAGTAGTGGGAAGAACACGCCACCAAAAATCCCATCGGAGGTCTGCTTGCTGTACCCCCACTTGTAGCCGACCTGCACACCGACATAGCAGCCGGTCCACGAGTACACCGGAATCGGCGCGACCGCCTTGACCGGCATGTCGGCAGCCTGCACGGCGCTGCCCCCGAAGCTCAGGGCCATCAACGCCGCTGTCGCAAAAAGGAGCTTTTTCATTTGACCCCCCGGTCAATTTGGATTGAGAGCTAAATTAACATGTCCGGATCGGCACGGCTGTGTCATTAAGGCAACTGTAAACAAGACTTTTGCTAAGCGGTCTTCGTCACGACCACTTCCGCAACACCACTTCCGCATCGGGTCCAATTTCGACTGGGTCGAGCCAGCAGCAGGTCCAGCCGTGTCCGCTTGAGCCTGAAAGCGGAAGCGTGATCCGGACATCGGCATCCGCCGCGATGGGCTTCGCGGGTTGCCGTCAGCGTGCCGAAGAAGCGGGATGGGCAGGTTGGCTTCGCGAGCACCCGACCCATCCCTAACCACGCCAAGCCGAAAGGAGAAGCTCAAGGTGTAGCTGCGAGGAACGGTACACTCGTCCTGGGCAAACTGATATCCTGCAATCTGGCTTCGCCTGGAAGCGGACCAAATGCAATTCGACAAACTGAAGCGGCGCGAGTTCATCACGCTT
>CAVWJL010000007.1:0-55717 GCA_963755305.1 uncultured Alphaproteobacteria bacterium
CTAGTGGATCACGCCGTCCAGCACCGGCAGGCTGACGAGCGCCGCCAGCGCGATCAGCACGTAGCAGATGCGCCGGAAGGTCTCTTCGCTTGCCAGCGAGAACATGCGAGAGCCGAGCCAGATCGCGGACGCGTAGGCCGGGCACGTCAGCAGCGCGAGCGCCGGGATGGCGCTCGTCAGCAATCCGGCGATGGCGTAACTGACGACCGCCATCACGGTGATGCAGGCGAAGAACAGGACGAAGTTGGCGCGCACGGTCTGCGCCGGCACCATGCCGCCGAGCCAATAGATGACGATGGGCGGTCCGCCGATCTGCGCAAAGCCGCTGCAGAAGCCGGAGATGCCGCCGACCGCGGCGGTCAGCGGCGCCGCGGGTTTGCCGTGGTAGCGCCAGCCGGACATCAGCAGGAGCAGCATCGGCAGCACCGAGCCGACGATCAGCCAGCGGATCACGATCGGGTCGGCGACCGTGAGCAGCCATGCTCCGAGCGGCACGCCGACGGCCGCCCCCAGCGCCATGACGCCGACCTCGCGCCGGTCGGAGTGCCGCCAGGCATGCGGAATGAGCCCGGCCGCCGCCACCACGTCGGTGATGAGCAGCAGCGGGACGGCGAGCTTGGGGCCGATGCTCACGCTCGCCAGCGGAACGAAGATGAGCGCGCCGCCGAACCCGGAAAACCCGCGCGACAGCCCGGCGATGAAGGCGAAGGCCGCGAGCGAAACCAGCACGCTCGTCGCGTAGCCATCGAGACCGATCGCCGACATGTGTGCCCGCTTATGCCCGCAGCGCTCCGCCGGTGCGCTTGCCGACTTCTGCGACGATCTTCTTGGCGACCGCCTCGATCTCCTCGTCGGTCATGGTTTTCTCGCGCGGCTGCAGGGTAACCGCGATCGCGACCGACTTCCAGCCGGGCTCGATGCCGGCGCCCTCGTAGACGTCGAACACCGTCACGTTGACGATCAGCTTGCGGTCGACGCTCTGGGCCGCACGCACGATGTCGGCGGCCTTGACGGCGCGCTCGACCACGAAGGCGAAATCGCGCTCGACCGGCTGGAACGGCGACAGCTCGAGCACGGGCCTGGCGCGCGTCGGCTTGGCCTTCGGCTCGGGGATCTTCTCCAGGATCACCTCGAAGGCGACCAGAGGCCCGTCGGCCTTGAGCGCTTCGAGCGCGCGCGGATGCAACTCGCCGAAATGGCCGAGCACGTTCTGCGGGCCGATCTGGATGGTGCCGCTGCGGCCGGGATGAAACCACGCCGGCCCGCCGGGCACGACCTGAAGCGCGGCAGCCGGCGCGCCGGCGGCCGCGAGCACCGCCAGCGCATCGCCCTTGGCGTCGAAGGCGTCCACCGCGTACTCGATTTTGCCGTCCCTGGGGTTCGACCAGTGCCGGCCGATGCCGGTGGCCTTGGCGCTGGCGCGGCGTACGCCGCTGGCGGCGGTTAACTGGTCGGCCGGCTGGTCGCCCCTGAAGGTCTGCCCGACCTCGAACAGTGCCACGTCGGGAAAACCGCGGTCGGCATTGCGCTGTGCCGCCGCGATCAGGCCCGGCAGCAGGCTCGGCCGCATGTCGGAGAGGTCGGCCGCGATCGGGTTGGCGAGCGCAAGCTCCGGCCTGCCGCCGCCGAACAGCTCGGCCTGCGGCCTGGCGACGAACGACCAGGTGACGGCTTCGGTCAACCCGCGCGCGGCGAGCGCGCGCCTGGCCTTGCGGGTGCGTAGCTGGATCGGAGTCAATACCGGTTTGCGCGGCGCCTCGCCGCGCTCGAACGGCGTTGCCGGTACGCGGTCGACGCCGAGAATGCGCACCACCTCCTCGACGATGTCGGCCTTGCCCTCGATGTCGCTGCGCCATGACGGCGCCGCGATCTTCACGCTCTTGCCCGCCCCCGCGACGAAGAAGCCGAGATGGCCGAGCACGCGCCGCACTTCGGGCAGCTCGACGGTGAGCCCGGCGAGGCGTGGCAGCTCGGTGAGCGGGAAGTCGATCACGCGCTCGGTCGCCTCGGCCTTGCCGGCGACCGTGATCTGGGACGGTTCGCCGCCGCAAAGGTCGAGCACCATCCGGGTGGCAAGCTCGAGCCCCGGCAGCATGAAATTGGGGTCGACGCCGCGCTCGAAGCGATAGCGCGCGTCCGAGCTGATGCCGAGCTTGCGCCCGCTCTGCGCGATGTTCTGCGGGTCCCACAGCGCGGATTCGATCAGCACGTCGGTGGTGGTCTCGGAGCAGCCGGTGGCCTCGCCGCCCATGATGCCCGACAGCGATTCGACCGCATGGTCGTCGGCGATTACGCAGATGGTGTCGTCGAGGGTGTAGAGCTGGCCGTCGAGCGCCACCACGCTCTCGCCGTCGCGCGCGCGCCGCACGTGCAGGTTTCCGCGCACCTTGGCGGCGTCGAACACGTGCAGCGGCCGGGCGCGGTCGTGGGTGATCAAATTGGTGATGTCGACCAGCGCGTTGATCGGGCGCAGCCCGATCGCCGTGAGCCGGCGTTGCAGCCATTCGGGCGAAGGGCCGTTCTTGACGCCGCGCACGAGGCGGAGCGCAAAGGCCGGGCAGAGCGAGGGCGTATCGCCGAATTCGAGCGTCACGCTTACCGGGCAGGGGAACTTGCCCTCCATCGGCTTGGGCAGGTTCTCTTTGTATTTGCCCATGTCGGCGGCGGAGAGGTCGCGCGCGATACCGTTGACGCCGGCGCAGTCGGCGCGATTGGGCGTGAGGTTGATCTCGATAACCGGGTCGTCGAGGCCCGCCCACTTGGCGTAGCTGGCGCCGAGCGGCGCATCGGCCGGCAGGTCGATGATGCCCTCGTGGTCGTCGGAGATTTGCAGCTCGAACTCCGACACCAGCATGCCGCGGCTCTCCACGCCGCGAATCTTGCCGACGCCGAGCGTCATGTCCTTGCCCGGGATGTAGGCGCCGGGCGGCACGAACACGCCCATCATGCCGGCGCGCGCATTGGGCGCGCCGCACACCACCTGCACCGGGTCGCCCGAGCCGGTGTCGACCATGCACACCCGCAGGCGGTCGGCGTTGGGATGCTGCTCGGCCGAGATCACGCGCGCGATCGTGAAGGCGGCAAGCGCCTTGCCCTTGTCGGCGACGCTCTCGACCTCGAGCCCGATCATGGTGAGCTTGTCGGTGAGCGTGTCGAGCGGCTCGTCGGTGTCGAGATGCTCCTTGAGCCAGGCCAGGGTGAATTTCATTTCGGAGCCCTTCCCACACGCTCGGTGTGTTCCCTCCCCCGCTTGCGGGGGAGGGTTAGGGAGGGGGTGTTTTCGATGACTGCCGCGATTGTTTCCAACACGCCCTGCCGATTGGTCAGCACGTCGTGATTGTTGAAACGGAGCACGCGATAGCCTTTTGACCGAAGGATTGCATCGCGCCGCGCGTCGCGTCTCATGCCTTCAGCCTCGAAATGCTGCCCGCCGTCGATCTCGATCACCAGGCGCATGTCATGACAAACGAAGTCTGCGATACATGGACCGATCGGAGTCTGGCGCCGAAAGCTTGCGCCTGCCAGCCTGTGGCCGCGCACCGCATTCCATATCAACCGTTCCGCATCGGTCATCGCGCTTCGTAGCGTACGCGCACGGGTTCGCTGCTTTGTCGATATCTGCCAAGTCGGCTGCTTGGTGGTTTCAGTCATTATGCAGTTCGCCTGTGTGCCCCCTCCCTAACCCTCCCCCGCAAGCGGGGGAGGGGGCACACCGAGTGTGTCGCCGAGATATGCCCCAAGCTCGGCCTACTTCCTCCCCCGAGAGGGTTGGGAAGGGGGTGAACTTGCACCAACGTCACAACTCGAAATTCCGAAATCCCCATCATGGGCTCAATCCCCCCGCGAGCGTCGGGAAATCGAGCGGGCGGAAGCCGTAGTGTGCGAGCCAGCGCACGTCGGCCTCGAAGAATGGGCGCAGGTCGGGCATGCCGTATTTCAGCATGGCGATGCGGTCGATCCCCAGGCCCCAGGCGAAGCCCTGGTACTCGTCGGGATCGAGCCCGCAGTTGCGCAGCACGTTCGGGTGCACCATGCCGCAGCCCAGAATCTCCAGCCAGTCGTCGCCCTCGCCGAAGCGCACCTCGCCCTTGTCGCGCCGGCACTGGATGTCGACTTCCAGCGATGGTTCGGTGAACGGGAAGAACGACGGCCGGAAGCGCATCTTGACCTGGTCGACCTCGAAGAACGCCTTGCAGAATTCCTGCAGGATCCATTTCAAGTGGCCGAGATGCGAGCCCTTGTCGATCACCAAGCCCTCGACCTGATGGAACATCGGCGTGTGGGTCTGGTCGCTGTCCACCCGGTAGGTGCGGCCCGGGATGATCACGCGGATCGGCGGTTTTTGCGCGAGCATCGTTCTGATTTGCACCGGCGATGTGTGAGTGCGCAGCAACAGCCGCGAGCCATCGGGCTTCGGGTTGAAGAAGAACGTGTCGTGCATGTCCCGCGCCGGATGGCTCTCGGGAATGTTGAGCTTGGTGAAGTTGAGATCGTCGGTCTCGATGTCCGGCCCCTCGGCCACCGCGAAGCCCATATCGGCGAAGATCGCGGTCAATTCGTCGGTGACCTGGGTGATCGGGTGCACGCGCCCGGCCTCGGTCGGCGGCTCGCGCACCGGCAGCGTCACGTCCACGGACTCGGTGTTGAGCCGGGCATCGAGCGCTGCGCCCTTGAGCGCATCCCTGCGGGCCGCCAGCGCCGCCGTGACGCGGTCCTTCAGCCCATTGATGCGCGGCCCTTGTTCCTTGCGCTCGTCCGGCGTCATGCCGCCGAGCGTGCGCAGCAGCGCCGCCACCGAGCCGCTCTTGCCGAGCGCCGCCACCCGCACCGCTTCGAGCGCCGCCTCGTCGGCCGCCGCCGCGATGGCGGCGGTGAGTTCCTGTTCCAGCGCGCCCGGATCGGACATCGTCATTGCTCCGGCATCCACGGCAGATCGGTATCGTGCGGCCTGCCGCCCGCCTGCGTGAGCATGCAGTGCACCTGGCCGCGATGATGGGTCTGGTGGTTGAACAAATGCGTGACCAGCAGCCATTTCGGCTGGGACATCTCGCGCTTGGCCGCGCCGGAATACCAGGTGAGGTCGCCGGCGAGCCAGTGCGGATCGAGCCTGTCCGCCCACGCAATCATCGCGGCGTCGGTAGCGCCGCGCTCGCGCTTGAGAGCGTCCCAATCGGGATAGAGCGAGACCGATTCCGGAATGCTGCCGCCGGGCGCGGGAACGTCCGGCGTGAAGCGGCTCAGCCAGATGCGGTCGCCCCACATGAGGTGGCTCAGCGTCTTATGGATCGAGCCGAAGAACGCGCCGCGTTCGCGCCTGCGCTCCTCGTCGGGAAGCGTGTCGGCGACGCCGTAGAGGTTCGCATTCTGCCAGCGATTGTAGCGCGCCATGCGCCGGACATAGGCGAGATCGATCATCGTGCGCTCCGTCCGCGCCCCGTCACCCTGAGGCGCCCGAGCGAAGCGAGGGCCTCGAAGGGTGACGGCCCCGCTTTGTGCCCGTCATCCTTCGAGGCTCGCCCCCAGAGGCTCGCCTCAGGATGACGGATCAGCGGTTTCCCAAAGCTAAGCCGCCGCCGGCAGCGCGGCCTTGGCCTTCTCGACGATGGCCTGGAACGCCGCCGGCTCGGCGATGGCGAGGTCGGAGAGGACCTTGCGGTCGACTACCAGCCCCGACTTGTTCAGCCCGTCGATGAACCGGCTGTAGTTCAGGCCGAACGGCCGTACCGCCGCGTTGAGCCGCTGGATCCAGAGCGCGCGAAAGGTGCGCTTTTTACGCTTGCGGTCGCGATAGGCGTACTGGTTGGCCTTCTCGACCGCCTGCTTGGCGATGCGGATGGTGTTCTTGCGGCGGCCGTAGAAACCCTTGGCTTGCTTGAGAATCTTCTTGTGCTTGGCGTGACTGGTGACGCCACGTTTGACGCGGGCCATGACTGATCTCCTTGCAGATTGCGTACGACGGTGCGTTGCGGATGCCGCCCGGTGCGGCCCGCCGACCTTCAGCCGTTGGGCAGAAAGTATTTCTTGATGTTGTCGCCGTCGGTCTTGAACAGCACGTTGGTGCCGCGCAGCTGGCGGATCTGCTTCTTGGTCCGCTTGATCATGCCGTGGCGCTTGCGGGACTGCTGATACAGCACCTTCCCGCCGCCGGTCACCTTGAAGCGCTTCTTGGCGCCGGACTTGGTCTTGAGCTTGGGCATTTGGCTCTCCTGTTCCGGCGCTATCGACCGCGGCCGAGGGGGCCTTGGTCCGCCGAATATGCTCACGATTGAGCGGGTCGTGCCTGAGCACGTCACCGCCGCCACGGCAGCCCTGACAGCCGGGCGGCGGAAGGGCCGCCTTATGGCAGAGAGCCCGGAAAATGACAACCGATAGCCGGTCCGGTGGCCGCGCCCGAAAGAGTCACCCAGCGATCGCGGCCGCGGCCCCTAGCTGATTTTCATCCTAAGGCCCCTTCCCGGCACTCCATTTGACGTCGTCTCTGGAAGGTCCCGCCCCCCACGCCACAATGCGACAGGGCCGTCCGAGCCTGGGCTTCGAACAAGAATTGCTGTGGCGATCCCGTGTCCACACGAAAGCGTATCGTCTGCTATGTTCGATCTTCTCGATCGTGCGGTCTTCTAACCGGGGAACGCAATGAAACGCCGCGATTTCATCACGCTTCTCGGCGGCGCGGTCGTTGCGCCCGGGCTTGCTTGGCCACGCGCCGCGCGCGCGCAAGCGCCGCGGCTGGTCGGTGTGCTCATGAACGGCTCGGCGGCGGAGCCCGGTCTGCAAGCGAACTTGGCCGCGTTCGTCCAGGCGGCCCGCGCACTTGGCTGGAACGAAGGCCAGAACCTGCGCATCGAGGGGCGCTGGAACGCAGGCAATGCCCAGCTCGCTCGCATTTATTCCGCGCAACTGGTCGGGCTCCGTCCCGACGTGATCGTGACTGCCTCCACCACTAATTTGATTGCGGTCCGGATGCCACCAACACAATCCCGGTGGTGTTCCTGCAGGTCTCTGATCCGGTTGCTCAAGGCTTTGTGAAAAGCCTGACCAGGCCGGACGGCAATCTCACCGGCTTCTGCGTCTACGAATTCACGATCGGCGGAAAATGGCTCGACCTGCTGAAAGAAGCCGCGCCCGGACTCGCGCGGGCTGTCCTGATGTTCAAGCCGGAGACCTCGCCGCAGGCGAAATTCTTCATGCGGTCAATCGAGGCTGCCGCCACAACGCTGGGCGTGCAAGCAACTCCTGCTTTGATACGCAATGCCGCCGAGGTCGAGCTTGTATTCCAGAACCTTGCGCGGGAGCCGAACGGCGGTTTGATCCTGCCAACCGACAGCTTTACGCGCTTGCGCCAGAAGTTGACTACGGAGTTGTCCGGGCGTTATCGCGTGCCTTCGATCTCGCCGGACTTGAACTTTGCGAAGGATGGCGGATTGATGAGCTACGGTGTTGTCATCGATCTGCTCCAGCACTATCGGTTGGCAGCGGGCTACGTTGATCGCATTCTTAAAGGTGCGAAGCCGGCAGATTTGCCCGTCAACCGCGCGGACAAGTTCTCTCTCGTCATCAACATGAAAACAGCCAAGGCGCTGGGGCTCAATATTCCACTGCGGCTGCTCGGTTTCGCCGACGAAGTCATCGAATGAAGACGGCCATTGGCGACCGTTCGCCTGAACAGGGAGAGTCCAGGCGCGCACGAGGATCAACGCCCGCGCTTCGCGGGCGGACGACCGATTGGCCGGGACTTGTTTACCGGCCCGCGACGGCCAGCGTCGTCACGGCGGGTGCTTCCCATGCGCCGCTGGTGTTGCAACGGGCGGACGATGCACGCGGCTGAGAGGCTCCGGGCTTGGCGGGAGCATCGAGAGACGCCGTGACGGTCAGGATCGCGCCGTCCTTCCAGCCGTCATTGTGAAAGCTCGGCGACGAGGACGTCGCGCGAATCGGCAGGGTGGACAAGGCGGGTGCCTGCCAGGCGGAAGCTAAATCGCGACCGGCATCGTGGCGTTGGCTGGAGCTGGACATGGGACATCCCCTTTTGTCGTGGGCGTGTGCGATCCGTCTTTCAGACCGGCCGACGGGCGCCGGTCCGTTCGATCCCAGGCGGCCGGCGGCCAGCCGCATCATTGCCCCGGCATCATCGTGCCGCCTCGCCGTGCCGGGGTCATCGTGCCGTCATCGCGGCGCCAGCACCATCACCACCTGGCGGCCTTCGAATCTCGGTTCCTGCTCCACCTTGGCGACCTTGGTGGTGTCGTCCTTGACCCGATCGAGCAGCTTGTAGCCGAGTTCCTGGTGGGCCATTTCGCGGCCGCGGAAGCGCAGGGTGACCTTGACCTTGTCGCCTTCCTCGAAGAAGCGCTGCATGGAGCGCATCTTCACGTCGTAGTCGTGGTCGTCGATCATCGGCCGGAGCTTGATCTCCTTGACCTCGACCACCTTCTGTTTCTTGCGAGCCTCCGCCGCCTTCTTCTGCGCCTGGTATTTGTATTTACCGTAATCGAGAATTTTGCAGACGGGCGGGGCCGAATTCGGGGCGATCTCGACGAGATCAAGCCCGGCCTCCTGGGCCCTCTCCAATGCGATCGCAATTTCGACGGGCCCATGATTGTGGCCGGTCTGATCGATCAATTGGACTTCGCGTTCGCGGATCTCCTCGTTGATGCGCGGGCCACCCTTGGGGGTGGGCTGCGCGGATCTCATCGGTCGGCGAATGGCTTTGCTCTCCTCATGCTGTTGCGACGAGCCCGTCGAAGGGGCACCGAAGGATCGGAACAAACCGGCCATAAGTCAACGCCCATGCGCTCCTTTCGGTTGACCGATTGTTGCTTTGTGACGGCCCGGCGCAGGGGGCCGGCCGGCCCGATTCCCCGGCAGGCGGGGTCTCAGGTATCGCGCGCCAGCAGCGAGGTGTAGACGGCGCGCGTTGCCGCCGCGATGCTCTGGGGCGAGAACATGTACTGGGCGAATTGCCGCGCGCGGGCCGACATCGCCCGGTAGGCGTCGTCGTCGAGCGTAATCGCGGTGCCGAGCGCGTGCGCGAACTCGATCGGGTCGCCGCGCGTGACCACCCATCCGGTGCGCACGTCTTCCGGCATCTCGGGCGGCGTGACGATGTGCTCGGGCAGGATTCCGAGATCGGCGGTGACGACCGGCCGGCCCATGGCCTGCGCCTCCGCCGCCACGCGGCCGAGCAGGGGCGGCTCGATCGCCGGCACTACCACCACGTCGGCGGCAGTGTAGGCCGCCGGCAGGTCGCGCCAATGCCCGGTCATCCTGAAGATGCCGTTCACGCCCTGGGCTTGCGCCTGCTTGAGGATGGCGCGCGCATATTTGGCATGGCGGCGGTTCTCGCCGGCGATGACGAAAACGAAGCCGCGCAGGCCGCTGTCGAGCATGGCGCGTGCGACGTCGGGCAGGATGATCTGGCCGTTCCAGGGCGCGACCCGGCCGGGCGCCAGCACGATCCGTGCCTCGGGCGGAATCCGCCAGGCGTGGCGCAGCGCCTCGACGCGTTCCGAGTCCACGGCGTTGGGATCGAACCGCGCGGTGTCGATGCCGCGCGGGATGACCGTGATGCGCTCGCGCGGCAGGTCGTAGCGCTCCATCACCGGCGCGGCGGCGAAGCTCGACGGCGCGATGACGCGGTCGCCGCGCGCCAGCGAACTCGCCCAGAACGCGCGCAGGCCCTTGGTCGGACGGAACATCGGGCAGCGTGGTGACGAGCCAGACCGCGATCTGCGCCGCCGCCATCTGCGCGCTCCAGGCGCCGCCGGCGCTCTGGGCGTGGATGATGTCGACGCGCTCGTGCGCGATCAATCGCTCCAGCACGCGCGCATTGCGCCTGATCTTGAACGGATTGACGGTGGCGTTGGAAAGCGGAATCCACTCGCCGCCGAACGCCCTGAGCTCCGCGACCAGCGGCCCGCTCGTCGGCCGCGATCATGGCGCGCGCGCCCCATTGCAGCAGCGCATAGGCCACGTTGACGGCGGTGCGAGCGACCGGGTCCTCGCGCAGCGCCGGCACGATCTGCAATATTGTTGCGCCCGCGAGCGTGCGCGGGGCAACATGCATGTCGCCGTTACCGTTGCTCACCGGCCCCATCCATCTCCTCCGCCCGGCACCGGCCGGACGGAAGACCCTCTACTCTGCACGGTTGCATCCCATTGCGGCAAACCGCCAGTCGCAGCATGCCGGACATCCGCTACGGTTAAAACCATTTGCCGCAGGGCGCCCGCAGTGAATGATCGACCTTTGCCTGAAATCCATCGAGGTTGGAACGGGTCCCGCCGCCCGGCGGATTGCCGTACGCGTGCGCGAGGGCGGCTTCGCCCGGTCTGTTCTGGCTGGGCGGGTTCAAGTCCGACATGGGCGGCACCAAGGCGGTGGCGCTCGATTCCTGGGCGGGCGAGCAGGGCCGCGCCATGACGCGCTTCGACTATTCCGGCCATGGCGAATCGGGCGGGGCGTTCGCCGACGGCACGATCGGCCGCTGGCTGGAGGAAAGCCTCGCGGTGTTCGACGCCTGCTGCCGCGGCCCCCAGATCGTGGTCGGCTCCTCCATGGGCGGCTGGCTGGCGCTGCTGCTGGTGCGCGCGCTCGCGCAGCGCGCCGCGCTCGGCCGCCGCCAGCGTCGCCGGCCTGGTGCTGATCGCGCCCGCCGTCGACTTCACCGAAGAGCTGATGTGGAAGCGCCTTGCGCCAGAGGTGAGACGCGAGCTCGAGGACACGGGCGCCTGGCAGCGGCCGTCGCAGTATTCCGCCGAGCCCTATCTGATCACCCGCGGCCTGATCGAGGAGGGGCGCAGCCATCTCCTGCTCGGCGGCATGATCGAGACCGGCTGCCCGGTGCACATCCTTCAGGGGGTGCAGGACCCGGACGTGCCGTGGCAGCACGCGGTCGAGCTGGTGTCGCGCTTTGCGCGTGACGACGTCGTGCTGACCATGGTCAAGGACGGCGACCACCGGCTCTCGCGGCCGGAGGACATCGAGCGCCTGATCGCGGCGGTGGCGGCGCTTTCGGCCGTGCTGCCGGCCTAGCGGCCGCCGCCTTCCGTCTAGCAGAGGGTCGCGTCGGCGAGCGACGCGGTCCACTCCTCTCGCACTTGGGCGTCGCCTTCAGCCAGGCGATGGCGGGCAGCGAGCGACGCGAGCCGTTCGGGTGCGAGCCGTCCCAGCGCCCACACCGCCGCGCCGCGCACCAGCGGCGAGGCGTCGGTCAGCAGCCGCTCGGCTTCGCCCGCCAGCGTGCCATCGCTCGAGTTGCCGATCGCGATCAGTACGTTGCGCACGAAGCGGTCGCGCCCGGTGCGCTTGACCGGCGATTTGGCAAACAGCGCACGAAAGTCCGCGTCGTCGAGGCGGGCGAGGTCGGCAAGCGGCGGCGCGCGCAGGTCGGCGCGGGCGGCGAGCTTCGCCTCGCGGCCAGCCTGCGCGAACTTGTTCCAGGGGCAGACCGCGAGGCAATCGTCGCAGCCATAGATGCGGTTGCCCATCGGGGCGCGGAACTCGCGCGGGATCGGTCCCTTGTGCTCGATGGTGAGGTAGGAGATGCAGCGCCGCGCGTCGAGCCGGTAGGGCGCCGGGAATGCGGCGGTCGGGCAGATGTCGAGACAGGCGCTGCACGTGCCGCAATGGTCGGCCTCGGTCGCGTCGGGCGGCAGGTCGAGCGTGGTGAGGATCGCGCCGAGGAACAGCCACGAGCCGTGCCGGCGCGACACCAGGTTGGTGTGCTTGCCCTGCCAGCCCAGCCCGGCGGCTTCCGCCAGCGGCTTTTCCATCAGCGCGGCGGTATCGACGAACACCTTCACGTTGCCGCCGGCATTGGCGATAAGCCAGCGTGCGAGCGCCTTCAGCCGCGGTTTGATGACCTCGTGATAGTCCTCGCCCTGGGCATACACCGAGATTGCGCCGCGCTTGCGCTTGCGCAGGACCGCCAGCGGATCGCAGTTCCCGGCATAGTTCAGCCCGAGCATGATGACCGAGCGCGCAGCGGGCCAGAGCGCGCGCGGATCGCCGCGGCGCTCGGCGCTCGCCGCCATCCAGTCCATGTCGCCCTGGGCGCCGTGGGCCAGAAACTGCGCCAGCCGCTCCTTGGCGAGCGGGACGGCATCCGGCCGCGTCACGCCAACCGCGTCGAAGCCGTGCTCGCGCGCAATTTTGGCGAACGCGGCCTTGAGCGCGGCCGGATCGTGCGGAAATCGAGGCGGCCGCCGGTCTTCGACGGCGGGATCGCCAGTCGCGTCTCGGCCGGAATCGGGCGGAGCGCGCGGCACTGCCGCGTCCGTTTGCACCAGCCCTTCGCTGCGTCGTATTCGTTCCACGGCCTATGCCCAGATCGCCGGCCGGCATGGGCACCGGCCAGCCGATATGGGCGAGATGATAGCGGATGTTCTGGCGCGCCGCCCGCATCACCTCGATGGACCAGCAGCGGAAGTCGAGCCGCTGACCGGGCCGCAGAAGGTTGCTAGATTGGCGCTGTAGCCCACCCGGGTTGATACGATGCGGCGGCGGGAATTCATCTCTCTCCTTGGCGGCGCGGCAGTGTTCACGCCGTTCGTCGCACGCGGGCAGGAGGCAGGCCGTGTGTATCGCCTCGGCGCCATGATCCCGGTTGGGCGGCAAACGCCGGGGATCATGGCGTTCTTTGACGAAATGCGCATGTTCGGTTTTGTCGAGAACCAGAATCTCGCGGTGCTCCCGAACGGCTTCGGCGTTTCCAACGACCAGCTCGCCGAGCGGGCGGAGGCTGTGGTCAAGGCCGCACCCGATGCGATCATCAGCGGCCCGGACAACTATACGCGGGCGCTGCAACGGCTGACCAAAACGATACCGCTGATTGCCATGACCGAGGACATGGTCGCGGCGGGACTCGTTGGCTCGCTCGCCCGGCCGGGAGGCAACACCACCGGCATCAGCCTACTGTCGCCCGAGCTGGACGGGAAGCGGCAGGAGATTCTCGCCGAGGCGGTGCCCGGTCTGCGCAAGATGGCGGCGCTTGCCGATTCCACGGTGACGCCTCAGCGCCATCTGGAAGCGCTGCAGGATGCTGCAAGCAAACGCGGCTTCGAGCTATCGGTGTTCGGCGTTGCGAAGCGCGACGAAGTCGTACTCGCCATCGAAACCGCCAAGGCAGCGGGCGCGCAGGCGCTCAATCTGCTGGCGACGCCCCTGTTCACGGTCAATCCGCGTGATTTCATCGTGCGGATCGCGGCATTGCGCATCCCGGCAATGCATCAGTGGCCGGAAATCGCTGAAGACGGCGGCCTCATGGGATACGGTCCGCGTTTTACCCAGACCTTCCGTCAAAGGGCGCGCATAGTGTCCAAGATACTGCGCGGGACCTCGCCCGCGGACATTCCGGTCGAACAGCCCACGCGTTTTGAGCTTGTCATCAACCTCCAGACGGCGAAGTCGATCGGTCACGAAGTCCCTGCCGGCCTCGTTCTGCGCGCCGACAAGGTGATCGAGTAGGCGGACTCGTTGACGTCCGGTCCATTCGATCGAATTGCATTCGGCGCCGGGCGCGAGCCATCTCCGATCACATGAAGCCCGGATTGCGGGGCAGATACTGTGTCCACTCTCCAAAATCGCGTGCCGCCATCAGCACCATCGGATACATGATACGCATCCCCACTTCGACGGCAATGCCGAGCGCGCTATCGCTCGTGCCCGGAATGAACGCCGACACCTGCGAGGAGCCGCTCTGCGCAGCCAGGTTCAGTGCGGTCCTGAATGCCATGGCCATGTCGTCGCGGTGCGCGACCGCCAGCGGGCCGATATGACCGTTGGCACTTACGTAGGTGTAGCCGGCGCACTTTTCCCCAGCGTAAAGCAAGGCGCCCTTCACTGTGCCGTCGTTGATCAGAAATTTGTGGTGCTTCTCGCGTGCGAAACCCAAGGCCCGGTTGTCGATCTCGGCAAGGCTGCGCAGATGCGAGTCCGTGTCCTCGAGGCAAACGCAGCGAAGCTGCGGACCTCGCAATCGGGCGGTCGACGCCTCGCGCGCGCCGCTGACGATATAGATCGGTAGCCGCGGGAAGAGTCCGTGCCGGATATAGAGTCCCTGCGATACCGTGTTGAAGGCGAAGGTGATCAGGGCCTTGTTGCCGCTTCGCGCCTTGTGCGCATGATCCAGCGTCCGTTTGAGCAGTTCATTGCCGATACCGCGCCCTTGCTGTTCCGGGGACACGAACAGCTCTGCGAGAAACCACAGGCCGCCGCAGGCCCAGCTGAAAGCGAAGCCGAGGATCTGCCCCTGTTCTTCGGCCGTCCATAGCCCGTCGGGGTCATCCTGCAGGGAGAACAATTGAAAGTCGGGAGGGCGCAAGGTCGCCATTCGGCCAAAGCCGTGACGCTCTGTGAGGTCGTTGATGCTGCCAACGACCAGCTCTTCGGCCCTCGGCAATTCCTCGGCGCAGGCAGGTCGAATCACGACGGGCATCGGGCGCCTCATCAGCGGGAGGTTGATATCGGTATGCGGGGGAGCAGGAACGCCGCCGTTCAGAAATCGAGGTCGGCGTAGGTCTTCGACGGCGGGATGCCCGGCAGCGTCTCGGCCAGGATCGGGCGGAACGCGGGGCGCGACTTCACCCGCGCGTACCAGGTCTTGGCGGCGTCGTCTTCGGTCCACGGCACGTCGCCCAGATAGTCGACCGCCGACAGATGCGCGGCCGCGGCGAGATCGGCATAGCTCAGCCGCTCGCCGGCGAGCCAGTCGCGCGTGCGCACCAGCCAGCCGATATAGGCGAGGTGATAGCGGATGTTCTGGCGCGCGGCCCGCATCACCTCGGTGTCGGGCGCCCCGCCGCCGGCGCTGACCGGCATGAAGCGCTTGAAGATGCGCTCGGTGGTGAGCGGCCCGCTCACCTCGGCGAAGAACTTGTCGTTGAACCAGCTGGTCAGCCGGCGAACCTCCGCCCGCGCCCGCGCGCCGCGCGGCATCAGGCGGCGCTCGCCGAGCGCGTCCTCGCCCTGCGTGTCCTCGAGGTATTCGGCGATGACGGCGGCGCCCGGAACCGCCGGCTGCCCTTCCTCCACCAGCACGGGAATCGTTCCGGCCGGATTGAGGACGAGGAAATCCTCGCGCCGCTCCCACACCCGCTCCTCGACCGGGTTGGCGGCGAGGCCCAATTCGCCAAGCGCCAGCCGTACGAAGCGTGAATGCGGGCAGAAGGCGTGATGAAACAGGGTCAGCATGCGGCCTTGTTGGTTTTGGCGCCGCTGCGGCCCGCAGCGGCGGTGACCAAGTTATGTAATGTCGGTCCCGCTGAATAGAGCACCGCCGGGAGCAATCTGTGCAATGTTGACCCTTCCCCGTTGCTCCGGGGTTGCCGATGCGGGAAAAGCCCTGCGGGGGCGATCGCCAAAGATCCCGCGCCGGGGCCTCCGGCGCGCGTCTGGTATATCGATCCTGCCTCCCCGCGGAGCGGTCTCATGACAATGGACCTTTTCAAGGCGTTTGTTCTCGGCGTCGTCGAGGGCCTGACCGAGTTCATCCCGGTATCCTCGACCGGACATCTTCTCCTGATCCAGCGGTTTTTCGGCTTCGACGACGACGATTTCGGCAAGACCTTCGCGATACTGATCCAGTTCGGCGCCATCCTCGCCCTGCTGTCGATCTATTTCACCCGCCTCTGGCGGATCGCCATGGGCATGTTCGGCGATCCGGCGGCGCGGCGGTTCGTGCTCGGCGTGCTGATCGCGTTCCTGCCGGCCGCGGTGGTCGGCGCGCTGGCGCACGACATCATCAAGGAGAAGCTGTTCAATCCCTGGATCATCTGTTTCTCGCTGATCGTGGGCGGCGCGGTCCTGCTGTGGATCGACCAGGTCGATCTCGATACGCGATATACCGACGCTACGCGGTTTTCATTGCCGACATATTTCATCGTCGGCCTGGCGCAGGTCGTGTCCATGATCCCGGGCGTGTCGCGCTCGGGCGCGACCATCGTGTCGGCGATGCTGCTCGGAGCCGACCGGCGCTCGGCCGCGGAGTTCTCGTTCTGGCTCGCGATGCCGACCATGGCGGGCGCCTTCGCGTGGGACCTGTACAAGAGCCGCGGCCAGATGAGCATGGACAACGCCATCCTGGTCGCGTTCGGGTTCGTGGTGTCGTTCATCGCTGCCTGGATCGTGGTGAAGACGTTCCTCGATTACGTGCAGCGTCACGGCTTTGCGCTGTTCGCCTGGTGGCGCGTGATCGTCGGCACGATCGGGCTGATCGCGCTGGCGCTCGGATACGGCAAGGCGGGGTAGCCGCCTCAGGTCGCGCCGCGCGGGACCTTGAACTGCCCAGCCTTGCGGAAGCGCCAGAGATAGGACGGCACCACGGTCTCCATCGCCACCGGATCGATGCCGAGCGCGGCGAGCGTGCGGCCTTCGCGGATGGCGGCCTCCGAGACCACGATGTCGTTGCGCAGCAGCTCAATCTGGTCGGGGGTGAGCAGCGGCTTGGGCATGAGCTGCAGAAGCGAGGCCTGGAACGTGGCGAGCCAAAACGGGATCGGCACCAGCAGGCGCTTGCGCTCGATGGTGGCGAGCACGAACTGCATCAGCTCCTTGAAGCTGCGCACCTCCGGGCCGCCGAGTTCGTAGATCGCGCCGGCCTTGGCCTTGCCGTCGACCGCCGCGACGACGGCGCTCGCGACGTCGCCGGCGAACACCGGCTGGAAGCGGGTATGGCCGCCGCCGATTAGGGGCAGGGCGGGCACGAAGCGTGCGATGGACGCAAACTTGTTGAAGAAATCGTCCTCGGGGCCGAACACGATCGAGGGGCGCAGGATGGTGGCCGCCGGCACGGCCGCGTGCACGAGCCGCTCGCCCATGGCCTTCGCGCGGGCATAGTGCGAGGACGCGCGCTCGTCCGCCCCGATCGCCGAGACGTGGACCATGCGCGCGCCGTAGGCCGAGGCCGCCAGCGCGACCGCCTCGGCGCCGAATGCCTGCACCGCGTCGAACCGCTGCCGGGAGCGCTCGAACAGGATGCCGACCAGGTTGACCAGCACGTCGGCGTTGCGGGCGGCCGCCTCGACCGATTGGGGATAGCGCAGGTTGGCCTGCACCGCGTGGATCTGGCCGACCCGGCCGAGCGGCTGCAGGTGGCCGGCAAGGTCGGGCCGGCGCACCGCGACGCGGATGCGGTAGCCGCGCCTGGCGAGCGCGCGCACCACATGGCGGCCGAGGAAGCCCGAGCCGCCGTACACGGTGACCAGCGTTTCGAGGGGAGTGGGCGTCATGCCGCGCTCTTTGGATGGACCGGCGTGCCTCGGGCCGCCGAATACAGGATCGGTTCCACGCTGTACAGGGCCCGGCCGCGCGTAATTGACAAGGTGGAAGCCGCGCCCTTATCTCTGCCGCGGAGCCCAGGTGGCGGAATTGGTAGACGCACTAGTTTCAGGTACTAGCGGTGAGAGCCGTGGAGGTTCGAGTCCTCTCCTGGGCACCATGAGTCCGAAAGCCGAAGGGCCGGCGCGCGCTCAGGGCTTCTCCAGCACCAGCGTCACGTAGCGCACGGTGCCGCGGCCGAGCAGCCGCTCCAGATGTAGGCCGCCGATTTCGGCATCGCTCAGGCGGCCGAAGCCCTGCCTGGCCTTCTCCTCGCGCTGCGCCGACAGGTCCGCCATCGCGGCATCGAGATCGCGTTCCGGCCGCGGCTTCATCAGGTGCGAGAGATCCTGCTGTGCGAGAAGATGCAGCCCGGCCGCCTCGGCGGTGGCGATCCAGCTCGCGGTAGTGGGCGCAACGGGGCACCGCCACGCGCGCTTGAACTCCGCCAGCAGGGCATGATCGCTTGCCGGCACCGCCTCGACCGGCATGTCGTCGGCCACAATTAGACGGCCGCCGGGATCGAGCGCCGTGGCGAGATTGCCGATCGTCGCCACCGGATCGGCGCTGTGGATCAGGCTCTCGATGCAGACGATGACATTGTAGCGCCCGGGCAGCGGCGCGTCGTATGACATCAGGCGGAACTCGATCGCGTCCGCGATGCCGCGCGCCTGTGCGATGCCGGTGGCGTAGCGCCATTGCTGCTCCGAAATGGTCACGCCGGTCCAATGTCCGCCGTGCACCTTGAGACAACGGAATGCGGTTCCGCCGTAGCCGCAGCCGGCGTCGAGCCCGCGCGGCACGCCAAGCGCGGCGATGTAGGGATCGATGTGCTTGTAGATCGTGTCGGGCGAGAACGCGCCGGTTTCCGGATCGATCAGGAAGCGATGGATGGTGTCGTTTTCGAATCCGGAGAAGACCTGGAATCCCTTGTCCTTCTGGGTCCAGCGATGCAGCTCGTCGTAGTAGAGCGAAACATCCCCGGCGGGCGTGGTCATGCGGACTCCAAGATCGTTTCGCACGGCGTCGCGCGCGCGCCGTTAGCCAACATCGGCCGGGGGCATTCCAGGTCCCGACAGGGACCTTGCAGCGCGGCGGCCCGGGCTGGCAACGGCCCTGGCTCGAAAAAGAACAACAGGGCGCTCAATAGGTTGGGATGCCGGCGTCGCGCGCTGTCTTCGACGATTGCGCCGTGACCGCTGCGCTGTGAGTCCCGTTTTTTCGCAGCTTGACACCCGGCGGCGAACGCGTCTCAGCTACGCGCGTATTCGCGTGGCGACGGAGCAGCCCCGATGACGATTCGTCTGCACCGCGGCGATCTTCCGGATTTGTCGCACTACCGCACCGGTGCGGTTGCCATCGACACCGAGACCATGGGGCTCGATCCGCATCGCGACCGGCTCTGCGTGGTGCAGCTCTCGCCCGGCGACGGATCGGCGGACGTGGTGCAGATTCCGCCCAACGCCGCGAGCGCGCCCAATCTGACCAGGCTGCTCGCCGATCCGGGCATCCTGAAGATCTTTCATTTCGCCCGCTTCGACCTCGGCATCATGCAGAAGGGTCTCGGCGTCATGGCGACCCCGGTCTACTGCACCAAGATCGCGTCGCGCATCGCGCGCACCTATACCGACAAGCACGGCCTCAAGGACCTGGTGCGCGAGGTGCTGGGGATCGACCTGTCGAAACAACAGCAGCTGTCCGACTGGGGGGCGGGCGAGCTCACCGACGCGCAGGTGGCCTATGCGGCCTCCGACGTGCTGTATCTGCACGCCCTGAAGGAGCGGCTCGACGCCATGCTCGCCCGCGAGGGCCGGACCGGCCTGGCGGCCGCCTGTTTCCGCTTTCTGCCCGACCGGGTCCGCCTGGATCTGGCCGGCTGGGCCGCCGAAGATATCTTTGCGCATTCTTAAATACTTGAGCTGCCGGGGTTTTCTGCGTCCGAAAGAAAACGTGGCGTGCCCCGGGCAAGCCATATTTAGGGAAGACTATGCAAGCTGGATTTGGGTACTATCGCGACGGGGGTCGCCTGATTCTCTTTCGGGCGGCAAGTTGGGGGACCTGCCTTTTGGCTGCATTGTCCGAAATGCACGTACGAACGTCGCGTGTTCTCGCGACCGCCGGTCGGCGCGACGACAAGCGCGTGTTCCGCTCCGCCGTCCGCCACAGCCGGCTGGTGCGCGGCCTGCGCATCGGAATCCCGGTGGCGATCGTTGCGACGGTTGCGGTGGCGGCGATCGCCACCTGGATCAAGCCGCTGAGCGTCCTCGCCAAGCTGCCGGTCAACATCGGAAATATCGTGATCTCGGGAACCAAGGTCACGATGCAGCAGCCGCGGATCGCCGGCTTCACCAACGACCATCGGCAATACGACCTGACCGCTCAGGCGGCGGCGCAGGATCTCGCCAATCCCGACGTGGTCGAGCTGCATGGCATCCAGGCCAAGATGGAGATGCAGGACAAGGTCGTCTTCACCACGACCGCGACCAGCGGCGCGTTCCAGACCAAGACCGAGCTGCTCAAGCTGCAGCAGCACATCCTGGTCACGTCCACCAACGGGTTCAAGGCGCGGCTTGCCGAGGCGACGGTCGAAATCCGTGCCGGCAAGATCGTCTCCGAGAAGCCGGTCGAGGTGACGACCCCTACATTGACCATCAACGCCAATCGCATGGAAATCACCGATTCCGGCAATCTCGTCCGGTTCGAGCGCGGCGTGGAGGTGACGCTGAACGCCGAGGACGAGGGCATCCACCTCGTGAGCAAGGCAGGTAAGCCGTGAGCGTGAGTATGGTCGAGCGTTGGCGCGCGCTTGCGGCTGCCGCCGCGGTCATCGTCGTGACGGCCGCGGGTGGAACCGACGCCCTCGCTCAGCGCCATCAGGCGTCGGCCAATCAGGGACCGCCCAACGCGCTGCAGGGCTTCTCGCAGAACCGGGAACAGCCGGTGAAGATCCAGGCCGCCTCGCTCGAAGTGCGCGAGAAGGACAAGCGGGCAACCTTCAGCGGAGACGTGCGCGTCGTCCAGGGCGACACCGAGATGCGTTGCCGCTCGCTGACGGTGTTCTATGACGACGACTCCGGCGGCCGCGCCATGAAGGCGGCCGATGCCAACGCAGGGGCCGGGAAGCAGATCCGCCGGATCGAAGCCAAGGGCAACGTGGTGGTCATCCAGAAGGAACACAACGCCACGGGTGACAGCGGGATTTTCGATATGCGTGCCAATACCGTCACCCTGGTCGGCAATGTGGTTATCACCCAGGCGGGTTCCGTGCTGCGCGGCCAGCGGCTTGTGGTCGATCTGGAGAACGGGGTATCGAAAATGGACCAGGGCCGGGTCGAGGGCCTGTTCCAGCCCAGCGCGCGCAATCCCGAAAAAAAGTGAGCCTAGCCGGAAGGTGGGCCGAGTTTGCGGGCGGCGGTTCTAGCTTGGCCGCGGCCGGGGCGGGCCTGATCCGGGACGAACGAGCGCGGCCTTATGCTATGGTCGCGATCCGGATGCCGGGATGGAACTCCTTCGAATCGGCTAGGGTCGGGGTCCGGCGGCGACCTTGGCTCCAACCGGACCAACGGTTTTGAGGGCGGGCGTGCTCAGCATTCTCTCGATGTTCCGGAACCGTCGCCTGCCCCGACGCAAACGCAAACCGGCTTTTGGCGGCTGGACCTTCAATTTCGGGTTTCTCGGCGGCTCGGTGGCCGCCCGTTCCGGCGAGGCCGCATCCGGCAATGCGCGGCCCGCGCCGCGGCGCCGGCGCGAACCGGCCCGGGGCGCCCATGACGGCTATCTCGCCGCGCACAACGTCGACAAGAGTTTCGGCAACCGCAAGGTGGTCAACTCGGTAAGCTTGTACGTGCGGCGTGGCGAGGCGGTCGGCCTGCTCGGGCCGAACGGCGCCGGCAAGACCACCGTGTTCTACATGATCACCGGCCTGATCAAGGCCGATCGCGGCCAGATCGAGCTCGACGGCTACGACGTCACCGGGTTGCCGATGTACCAGCGTGCGCGGCTCGGGATCGGCTACCTGCCGCAGGAGGCCTCGATCTTCCGCGGCCTCAATGTCGAGGACAACATCCGCGCTGTGCTCGAGGTGGTGGAGCCCAACCGCCGCCGGCGCGAGGCCGACCTCGAAGCCCTGCTCGACGAGTTCGGCATCACGCGCCATCGCAAGACACCGACCATCGCGCTGTCCGGCGGCGAGCGCCGCCGGGTCGAAATTGCGCGCGCGCTGGCGAGCCGCCCGAACTACATGCTGCTCGACGAGCCGTTCGCGGGCATCGACCCCAAGGCGGTCAGCGACATCCAGAAGCTGGTCCGCCACCTGACCAACCGCGGCATCGGGGTGCTCATCACCGACCACAACGTGCGCGAAACCCTGATCCTTACCGACCGCTCGTACATCATCTATTCGGGCGAGGTCCTGATGGAGGGCCGCCAGGACGATATCGTGAACGATCCGGAGGTCCGCCGGCTCTATCTGGGCGAGGAATTCAAGGTCTAAACCCAACGGCAATAAAGGTTGACCTAGCCTCACGTCATGCCCGGCCTTGTGCCGGGCATCCACGCCTTTCTTCGTTGAACCAAAGCAAGACGTGGATGGCCGGGACAAGCCCGGCCATGACGACCGCATGAGTCACGCTCAAGGACCGTTGGTTTAAGCCCCTCATCCCCGCTATTAACGACTGCCGCATCGAATTGGTGTACACCGGCGTCAGAACCGGATAAGCAAGAATCGGACCAATTCCTGCAGGCAAGATGGCGCTTTCCCAAAGACTAGAGTTCCGGCAGAGCCACGCGCTCGTCATGACGCCGCAGCTGATGCAGGCCATCAAGCTGCTGCAGCTCTCCAATCTCGATCTGGCGTCCTATGTGGAGGGCGAGCTGGAGCGCAATCCTTTGCTGGAGCGCGCGGCCGAGGGCGAAGGCGAGCGCCGGACCGGCGAGCGCGAGGAGGCCCCGGAGCCCGCCGATTGGCAGGCGGAGGGCCGCGAGCAGAAGGACGACGCCGGCGAAACCCGGGTCCGCGCGGATCTGGAGGACGTTCCGCCGGCCGACACCGACGCGGCCTCGTCGCGCTCGAATGCCGACGCTCCGCCGGGCGCTTCGGAATGGTCGAGCGTCGGCTCGGGTCAGCGCGCCGATGGCGACTACAACCTCGAAGCGTTCGTCTCGGCCGAGACCACGCTTGCCGACCATCTCGCCGGGCAGCTTGCGCTTGCGATCGCCGATCCGGTGCGGCGTATGATCGGGCAATATCTGATCGATCTCGTGGACGAGGCCGGCTATCTCAGCGGCGATCTTGCGCTGGTCGCCGAGAAGCTCGCCGCGCCGCCGGCCGAGGTTGCGGCCGTGCTCGCGATCCTGCAAGACTTCGATCCGCCCGGAGTGTGCGCGCGCAATCTCACCGAATGCCTGGCGATCCAGCTGCGCGAACGCGATCGCTTCGACCCTGCCATGCAGGCGCTGGTCGGCCATCTCGATCTGCTGGCCAAGCGCGACCTCGCGGCCCTGCGCCGGATCTGCGGCGTCAACGAGGAAGATCTGATCGACATGATCGGCGAAATCCGCCAGCTCAACCCCAAGCCGGGCCTGGCATTCGGAACCACGCTGGTGCAGCCGATCGTGCCGGACGTGTTCGTGTGGCCGGGGCCCGACGGCGGCTGGCTGGTCGATCTCAACTCCGACACCTTGCCCAAGGTGCTGGTCAACCAGCGCTACTATGCGCAAGTCTGCAAGGGCGCCAAGGGCGACAAGGACAAGACCTATCTCGCCGATTGCATGCAATCGGCGACCTGGCTCATTCGCGCGCTCGACCAGCGCGCCAAGACCATCCTGAAGGTCGCGACCGAGATCGTGCGCCAGCAGGATGCGTTCTTCGCCCAGGGCGTCCAGCATCTGCGCCCGCTCAATCTCAAGACCATCGCGGACGCGATCGGCATGCACAAATCGACGGTGTCGCGGGTCACCGCCAACAAATACATGGCGACCAGCCGCGGCATCTTCGAGCTGAAATATTTCTTCACCTCGTCGATCGCGGCGGCCGACGGCGGCGAAGCGCACTCGGCCGAAGCCGTGCGTCACCGCATCAAGCAGATGATCGACGGCGAGCAGCCGCCCGACGTGCTGTCGGACGACACCATCGTCGAGAAGCTGCGCGGGTCCGGCATCGACATCGCGCGCCGGACGGTGGCAAAGTACCGCGAAGCCATGCGGATTCCCTCCTCGGTCCAGCGTCGGCGGGAAAAGGCGTCGGCCGTCGGCGCGGCCTCCTGAGGCACGGAAGCGCAGCCCGTGGCTCGCGTCGGATCGCCCCGCTAGACTGGGATTTGGTACCGCGGATTGCGGTCTGGCGGCTGTGCCTCGTGCGTCCTATGTGAACGAAGGACCGTCCGGATCATCGATCGAGCGGAGGCTCGCGAACCATGCCGTTTCGCGTTTCGGGCAAGAATATCGACCTCGGCGAGGTCTTGCGTTCGCGCATCAACGCGCGGGTGGCGGAGGCGACCGCCAAATACTTCGATGGCGGTTTCTCCGGCCATGTCACCATCGGCAAGGAGGGTCCCGGCTTTCGCACCGAGTGCGTGATCCATCTCGATTCCGGAATCGTTCTGGAAGCCGACGCCGTTGCCGCCGACGCCTATGCCAGCGCCAACCAGGCGGCCGAGCGTCTCGAGAAGCGGCTGCGCCGCTACAAGCGCCGGCTGAAGGACCATCAGGCGGCCGCGCGCGGCGATGGCAACGCGCTCGATGCCGCCCTCGTCGACGCAGCCAGCTATATCATTTCGGCGCCCGAGCATGAGGACGAGGTGGCCGAGTGGAATCCGGTCATCATCGCCGAATCGACCACGGTGCTGAAACGCATGTCGGTCAGCGACGCGGTGATGGAACTCGATATGCGCGGCACCGCGGTGGTCGTCTTCCGCCACGCTTTACATGGCCGCGTCAATCTGGTTTACCGCCGCGCGGACGGTCACATCGGCTGGATTGATCCGCCGTCCATGGAAAAAGGCGCCCATTGACGATGCGTGGGCGGCTCCCTATCGTCCGCCGCCTTTGGCGACGTCGTTCCCGCTGAGCTTCCGGATTACTGGAAAAGGTCCATGCTGCTCACCGATCTCGTCGCGCCCAATGCGATCATTCCGGCGCTCAAGGTCAACGGCAAGAAGCAGGCGCTCCAGGAACTCGCCGCCAAGGCGGCCGAGCTCTGCGGCCAGAGCGAACGCACCATCGTGGAGATCCTGCAGCAGCGCGAAAAGCTCGGCTCGACCGGGGTCGGCAACGGCATTGCCATTCCGCACGGCAAGGTGCCGAAGCTCACCAAGCTGTTCGGATTGTTTGCGCGGCTGGATCGCCCGGTCGACTTCGAGGCGCTCGACGGTCAGGGCGTCGATCTCATCTTCCTGCTGCTCGCTCCGGAAGGCGCGGGCGCCGATCACCTCAAGGCGCTGGCGCGCGTGGCGCGGCTTCTGCGCGATGCCGAGATCGCCCGCAAGCTGCGCGACTGCCGCGATGCCGAAGCACTCTACGCGGTGCTTGCGATGCCGTCGGCGAGTGCGGCGTAGCTCGGAATACTATTCCCGCTGTTGAAGCGAAATTATTCGATCACCTCGTCGGCGCGGGCGAGCAGCGTCGGCGGGAGCGCAAGCCCTAGCGCCTGCGCGGTTTTCAGGTTTATCAGAAACTCGAAGTGCGTGGGCAACTCGAGCGGCAGGTCCGCCGGCCGGGCGCCGCGTAAGATGCGGGCCACCAGATCGGCGGCGCGTTCGCCGATCGCGCTCTGCTTGGGGCCATACGACATCAGGCCGCCGTCGCGTACCGGCGCGGTAACCTCAAAGATCGTCGGCAGGCGGTTGGTTTTGGCAAATTTCACCACACGCTTGCGATTGAGCATGGTCAGGGCATCGGACACCATCAGAATGGCGTCCGGCCGCTCGCGCGTCATCTCGGCGAAGGAATGGTCGAAATCGTCGGGCTCGCGCACACCCAAGGTCTGGACTTTGATCCCGAGGACGCGGGCAGCGTCCTCCGCGGCGCGGTAGCGCAGTGTCATGCCGAGATCGGCTGCGTTCCACAGCATTGCAACGCGCCGAAGCTCCGGCACCGCGTCCTTGAGGATTTCGAGGCGCTTGGCGCTGAGCTCGGTCGACAGTTCCGTCACGCCGGTGATGTTGCCGCCGGGCCGCGCCAGCCCGTCGACCGGGCCGGTCGCGACCGGATCGCCCGCGCCGGTCACGACGATCGGTAAATCCTTGGCCGCCATTTTCGCGGCCACCGCGGCGGGATAGCCGAATGTGACGATGACATCCACGTTGGCGACCTTGAGTTCGGCCGCGAGACCATTGAGCCGCTCGGCACGACCGTCGGCTGCTCGCTGCAGCAAGACGAGGTTCTGGCCCTCGACGAAACCGCGCGCGACCAGTACGGCGAGCAGGGTTTTGCGACGCTCGTCGAGCGGGCCGATCGCGGGGCCGTTAGCGAGCAACCCGACGCGATAGATTTTGCCTCGCTGCTGTGCGCGCGCCGCGAGCGGCCACGCTGCCGCGGCTCCGCCGAGAAGCGCGATAAATGCGCGTCGCCTCATACCAGTCCTCCCGATCAGAGGCCCCTATTTCGATATTCAAACTATAGCACGTTGAAATTCCCGCCGTACCGGCGCTAAGCGGACCTTGGGAAGGTCGCACGCGGCAGGGTCGACCAAGCGCGCAGCTCGGTCCAGCTAATGCAGGCTGACGGTTTCGAGCTTGTAGTTCAGCGCGTCGGCGATGGCGGCTTCGCGCGTGTCGGCGAGCAGGATCGGTGTGCCGTCCTCGCAGTGCAGGACGAAGACCGTGTGTCCCGGTGCAAGCAGCGGTGCCTCGGGGCAGATGAACACGACCTCCTCGGATCGGACCGCCTTGACGTAAGCGAGCCGTGTTTCGGTCGGCGTGTAGTAGCCCGTGGATGGATCAATCATGACACTGCCCCCGCGCGGATCGTCCCGCGCGAGGACAGTATGGTTCAGTTCCAAACTCGAAGCTGTGACCGGGATCACACAGTCGAGTCTATCTTGTGCGGCGAAATTGTGCCTTTTCGGTGCCGGCTCAGTGCACGCTGACGGTCTCGAGCTCCTGGCTCCAGGCGTTGGCGATAGCCGCCTCGCGGCTGTCGGTCAGCATGATCGGCGTGCCGTCGGCCGCATGCAGCGCATAGAGCAACGTCCCCGGCGCAAGCTGCGGCGCCTGCGGGAATTGGCTCTGCACGTCCTCGGAGCGGATCGACTTGACGTAGGCGATCTTGCCGCCGCCAAGCATGGCGAGCGCTTCGGGCGAGATGATGGGCATTCTGGTGGTGAGTTCGTTGTTGGTCATGGCACTCGACTCCTTTCTACGTAACGCGCCGAGCCCTGTTGGAGTTCAATCGTGGTCCGCGATGCTGATGTTCTTCACGATCCGTTCCGGCTCCGGCCGGGCGAGATCGATCGACAGCAGCCCGTTCTTCAAGTCCGCGCCCAGCACCTCCATGCCGTCCGCCAGCACGAACGTGCGCTGGAATTGGCGCGCGGCGATGCCGCGGTGGAGATAGTGGCGGGCCTTGTCGTCCTGCTGGCGCCCGCGGATGACGAGCTGGCTTTCCTCGACCGTGACGTCGAGCTGGTCGCGGGTGAAACCCGCGACCGCCAGCGTGATCCGCAACCGTTCGGGCTGGCCGTTCTCGCGGGCGATCCGCTCGATGTTGTAGGGCGGATAGCCGTCGGCGGCCTTGGCGACGCGATCGAGCGCACGCTCGATTTCGTCGAACCCGAGCAGGAACGGACTGGACAACGACGGAACTCGGGACATGTCTCAAAGCCCTATTCTTAAGCGACTTTGACGGGACCCTTGCGGCGTCCCATTCGACCGTTCCGCCGCCGGGCAGCATGCCCGCCGGCGATCCGGTCAATCCCAATATGGGGTTCGCCGGTTAAAGCTTCAAGAACGCTGGGAAAAGCGCAGATTCCGGCCGATTTGCCCGGGTTGCCTGGCGGCCACCCGGTCCCCTGCGACAATCGATTGAGTGCGGGGCGCCGACGCAGTAATGATCCGCCTTCTGCGGCTGCATCGGACAAGGAGACCACCTTGCGCATTGCGATCATGGGATCGGGCGGCGTCGGCGGCTTTTTCGGCGCGCGGCTGGTCAAGGGCGGCGCGGATGTCACCTTCATCGCCCGCGGCACGCACCTCGCCGCCATGCGCGAGCATGGGCTCGCGATCGAAAGCACCGACCCGGCGCAGTCCATGCATCTGCCCAAGGTCAAGGTCACCGACGACCCGAAGACCATCGGACCGGTCGATCTGGTCATGTTCGCCGTCAAGCTGTGGGATACCGAGAGCGCGGCGCGCCAGCTTCTGCCGATCATGACGCCCGAGACCGGCCTCATCTCGTTCCAGAACGGCGTGCAGAAGGACGACATGCTGCGCCCGATCTTCGGCGACAGCGCGCTCATGGGCGGCGTCGCCTATGTCGGGACCACCATCAACCGGCCGGGCGTCATCGGGCAGACCGGCCCGCTGCAACGGCTGGTGTTCGGCGAATACGACGGCCGCCGCTCGCAACGCGCCGAGGCGTTCCTGGACGCCTGCAAGCGCGGCGGCATCAACGCCGAGCTGAGCGACGATGTTCAGCGTTCGCTCTGGGAGAAATTCGTGGTGCTGGTGGCGATGTCGGGCGCCACCACGTCGATGCGACAGACCATCGGGCCGATCCGCTCGAACCCGCATACGCGCGCATTCCTGCTCGACCTCGGCCGCGAGGTTGTCGCGGTGGGGCGCGCGCTCGGGGTCAAGCTGCCGGCGGACTACGTCGAGCAGCGCATTCCGTTTCTGGAGCAGTGGCCGCCCGAGATGACCACGTCGATGCACCATGACCTGCAGGGCGGCCGGGCGCTCGAACTGCATTGGCTCTCGGGCGGCGTGGTCGAGCTCGGCGCCAAGGCCGGCGTGCCGACGCCGCTCAATCGCGCGGTGCGCGACATCCTCATGCTGCATGCCCAGGGCACGCCGCCGGTCAGAACGTATTGAGCGCGATGAGGACGAAACCTGCGCCGCGCCTCACGGTCCGCGCCATCCGGGCCGTCGGCGTCGAGGTGCCGATGCGCTACACCCTCGGCACCAGCCGCGGCACCATCACCAAGGCGCCGCTGCTGCTGATCGATCTCGAGACCGAGGAAGGCGTCACCGGCCGCTCCTATCTGTGGAGCTACTTCCCGGCCGCGATGGCGGCGATCGCCAATATCCTTGAAGAGGTCGAACGCGTGGTGAAGGGCGCGGAGGTCGCGCCGCTCGAGCTGCGGGACAGGCTGGCGGCCCGTTTCGCGCTGATCGGCGTGCAGGGCATCGTGCGCATGGCGATGGCGGGGCTCGATGTCGCCGCCTGGGATGCCCTGGCGGTCGCGCTCAACGTGCCGCTCGCGACGCTGCTGGGCAGCACGCCCAAGCGCATCCGCGCCTACAATTCCTGCGGGCTTGGCCTGATGGCGCCGAAGAAGGTCGCCGACGAGGCCGAGCGGCTGCTGGAAGGCGGCTTCGGCGCGCTGAAGCTTCGCCTCGGCTATCCGACGCTCAAGGAGGACATCGCCGCGCTGCGTGCGGTGCGCAAGCGTGTCGGCGACGACGTCCTGGTGATGGTGGACTACAATCAGGCGCTCAGCCTCGCCGAGGCGCTCGAGCGCGGCCGCGCGCTCGACCATGAAGGCGTCTATTGGCTGGAGGAGCCGATCCGGCATGACGACTACGCCGGCTACGCTCGCCTCGTGCGCGAACTGAAATCGCCGATCCAGATCGGCGAGAACTTCTCGCTCCCGGACGGCATGGCGACAGCGCTGGCCGCGGGCGCCGCCGACTACGTGATGCCCGACCTCGAACGGATCGGCGGCGTTACCGGCTGGCAGCGGGCCGCGGCGCTGGCCGCCACCCACCGCATCGCGATGTCGTCGCACCTGTACCCGGAGGCGAGCGTGCACCTTTTGGCTGCGACGCCGACCGGTCATTTCCTCGAATACGTCGACTGGGCCGACAAGATTCTGGCCGAGCCGCTGCGGATCGCCGGCGGCTTCGCGGTTTCGCCGGATCGCCCGGGGACCGGGTTGAGCTGGGACCGCAAAGCGGTCGAAAAATATCGCATCGCCTGACCGCGGTCGCGGCCGGCATCGGCCGCGAGCCTATTGCTTGTCGAACACCTGGTTGGGAAACGCCGATCCGTCGGGCGCCTTCAGGACCACGAAGCGATGGTCGGTGGTGGCATGGCAATTGTTGCATCCGGTCGTCACGCGGCCATAGGCGTCGGCGAATTTTGCCGGGTCGCGCGCCTTGATCGCGGCGTCGAGCATCGCGAGCGGCTCGGTTAGCGCGGCGTCGAACAGCTCCTCCACCGGCAGGCCCTTCCAGCGCGGGATGGCGGCCGCGACCTTGCTCAGCGAATGCGTGAGCTCCTCGAAGGCATAGGCGGCGAGCGGCCAGTTCTGCGCCAGCCCGGCGAGCCCGAGCTTGGCGTGCCGCGGCTGGATGAACATGTGCATGAGCGCGCCCATCATCGGATTGAAGGTGGCCGCATCGGGCGTGCTCTGCTGCGGCTGGGTGACACCCGGCGTCGGGTGCGCCACCGCCGCCAGGAACAATGCCACCGCCGCCGCGACGGCCGGGAGCACGAGCTTGCGCATGCGTGTCGCCTTTGCCTGCTCGCGCCTATTTCGGCGCGAAGTCCTGATTGGTTACGCCCGAGGTCTGCGTGGTCTTGATCACGATGAAGGGATGCCCGGTCGTCGCGTGGCAGGCATTGCACGCGGCCGTGAAGCGCGCATAGGCTTCGTTGAATTGCCGCGGCTCGCCCGCCTTGATGGCAAAATCGAGCACCGTGGTCGGCTGGCCCATGGCGGCCTCGATCGTTTCCGCCAGCTCGGCGCCCTGGAATTGCGGGATGGCGGCGGCGATGCGGGCGAACGACTGCTTGATCTCCTTGAGCGCGTAGCCGGCGACCGCCCAGTTTTCCCGGTGCCCGGCCTCTCCGATTTTGGCGTGCCTCGGCTGGATGAGGATGCTCATGAAATCGCCCATGCCGGGAGCGTAGGGCACCGGCGGCCGGTCGGCCGCCCGCACCTCCTCCTTGGCGTCCTGCGCGCTGCTGTATCCCGCAACGAGCGGGGCGAGGGCCGCGAGCCCCGCCGCTGCGATCAGCAAAGCCATGGGCTTTCGCATGGGCTGTTCCCTCGTCTCCGCGCAGGCGGCTACTTGCCTATGAAGCCGATGATGGCGCCCATCAGCACCAGCACAAGGAGCCAGTGGCCGCCGTCGATCCACAGCAGCCGCCAGTCGCGCCGCGCAAAGCTGTTATTGACCAGCATAGTGGGGAGGGCAAAACCGAGCCAGCAGAACGCGCCGGAAATCACGCCGCTGCGCAGCGACATCGGCACCGCCGGTTCGAGATGGCGGAGCAATCCCGCCAGCACCCAGGCCATGACCAGCTCGGCACCGAAGGCATAGAGGAACGGCAGGTAGGCGCCCGGTTGCTTGCGCGCCACCGCCATTTTTTCCGGCGTGGTTCCGAGCGCCGCCATCCAGCTCTTGCCGAAGCTCATGTACCAGACCGCACCGGCGAGCCAGGCGACCACCGCGGCAATCAGAATTGCGAGGTAGAATCTCATGTCGTCCTCCCCGGCGAGGGCAGCGCACAGCCTATCCTTGCGCCGGCGGTCTGGGGAGGCCGGGCCTGCCCGCTGGATACGTCGCGTCTTGCGTCAGTCCTTCAATCCGCCCATGCGGCAGACCAGCTTCCATTCCGCGGCCGTCACCGGCTGCACCGACAGGCGCGCGTGTTTGGCCAGCGACATGTCCTTGAGCTTCGGCTCGGCCTTGACCGCGGCGAGCGTTACCGGCTTCCCCAGCGGCTTGACCGCCTCGACGTCGACCGCCACGAACACCTGCTTCTCATCGGTCGGGTCGCGATACCATTCACGCGCCACCTCGCAGATGCCGACGATCTGCTTCTCGTCGCCGGTGTGATAGAAGAAGGCCTGCTCGCCCTTCTTCATCGCCTTGAGATTGGTGCGGGCGGTGAAATTGCGCACGCCGGTCCACGCCTCGCCCTTGGCGCCGCGCTTGATGCAGTCGTCCCAGGAGAATTCCTCGGGCTCGGTCTTCAGCAGCCAGTACGCCATCTCACGTCACCTCGACCAGTTCGAGCGCCTCCCGGCTCGGGCCTTCGATCATCACCGCGCGGGTGTCGCCCAGCCGGTAGGGCTGCTCAAGGATTGTTATGCCTTCGGCGCGCAGCTTGGCGACCCAGGCATCGAGATCGGACACGCTGAGCGCGACGTGATCGTACAATTGTCCGCGCGAAGGGGCGAGCGGCTCTTCGCCCTGGCGCATGTACCAGGTCAGCATGACGTCGCCGAAGACGACGGCGGCGCTCGGAACGCGGAAGGTGCCCGCCCGGTCGAGCGAAGGCCAGACTGCGGTCGGGTCCGCGCTCGACCTCGCAGTTTTCCTCGCCGCGCGGCGTTGCCGGCGTGCGCGCCCGGCACGAGCGCGGCATTGAGGTGCTTGCGGTACCAGAGCTGCGCGCAGAAGGGCTGCTCCTGCCATAGATGCACGTGGTTCATGCGCTCGGCCGGCAGGTCGCCGAGGTATTCCACGATCGCGCCGTCGGGCCCCTCCATGTAGGCAAAGCCGCCGCCGCGGGCGGGCTTCACGTCCTTTGCCCTGGCGTCGGCGATCTGCGCCTTGGTGAGGCCAAGCACACCGCCGGTGCCGGGCCAGGTGTCGCTGCTGATGTGGACGAAGCCGCCCTCGTCGGTCGTGTACAGCGGCAGGAGCTTGACCTCCGGCCGCGACCTGTAGGTTGCCAGCAGCTTGCGCACGTCGGTGACGTGCCAGCCGAAATGCCAGATCGCCGATTGCGGCACGGTAGCGGGCGGCGTCGCGACCTTGCTGAACAGGATCAGGACGTTGTTCGGCGACTGCAGTGCCGGAATGCCGCCCCAGCTCGATCTGGCCGTGCTGGCGAACTGCCGCGTGTAGAATTCGATCGCGGCGGCCGGATCGGCGGAATTGAGATGCAGGTGATGGAAGCCCGGCGCTTCGAGCATGTTGGTTCGCCTCCCGGCGGCTACTCTTCGGCCCGGAACGGCCGCGTCAGCAGCGCCATGATCGCGTCGTCCACGCTCGCGTGTCCCCGCAGGATGTCGGCGACGGCGCTCGCGATCGGCATCTCGATGCCCTTGGCGTCCGCCATCTCGACCAGCACCGGCGCGGTGAAGACGCCTTCGGCGAGCTTGGCGCCGGCACACGCCGCGGCCGACGACTGGCCTTTGCCGAGCGCGATGCCGAGCGAAAGATTGCGCGACTGCGGGCTCGAGCAGGTGAGGATGAGGTCGCCGAGCCCCGACAGACCGGTCAGGGTTTCCGGCCGCGCGCCGAACGCCTTGCCGAAACGGAACAGCTCGGCAAAGCCGCGCGTGACCAGCGCCGCCGCCGCGCTGGCGCCGAGCCCGCGGCCGGCGACGATGCCGGCGGCGATGGCGAGCACGTTCTTGGCGGCGCCGCCGATCTCGACGCCGCGCACGTCGGTCGAATGATAGGGCCGGAAGGTCGGCGAGCCGAGCGCGCGCGCGAGCGCCGCCGCCACCGCCTCGTCGCGCGCCGCGAGCGTGACCGCGGTCGGCAAGCTGCCGCGCCACGTCGTCGGCGAAGCTCGGCCCCGACAGGATCGCGGGCAGCGCGCGCGGCGCGCTTTCGGCGATCACCTCGGTCATGAATTTGTGCGTGTCGCGCTCGATGCCCTTGGCGCAGGCGATCACCGGCGTGCCTTCGGCAAGCTCGGGCGCGATCAGGACGGCGGCCGCACGCAGATGCTGGGCGGGAACGGCGAGCAGCACGGCATCGTAGCGCCCGCAAGCCGCACTCGCGGGCGCGATGCCGACGCGCTCGTCGAGCGTCATGCCGGGCAGGCGCGGACTCTCGCGGCTCTGCGCCATCGCGTCGGCGACAGCCTGGCTGCGCGCGGCCAGCAGCACGGGACGTCCGGCGCGGGCGATGGCGTTCGCCAGCGCCGATCCCCAGGCGCCTGCTCCGACGACGGCGATGCGGTCGAAGGCCATGGGCGCTCTGGTCAGCCGCTCTTGTCCGTCTTGGGCCGAGCTTGGGGTGCGTCGGCGGCCGAGAGCAGGGCGAGGCCCTTCACGTCGCCGAGCGGCCAGCGCGCGTGCGGCGCCGTATCGAGCGTGTCGGTCAGTCCGAGCGCGAGCCGTTCGGCGCCGGCCCAGGCGATCATCGCGCCGTTGTCGGTGCACAGCGCTGCCGGCGGCACCACCAGCACGGTGCCGGTTTCGAACGCGATCCGATGCAGCACCTTGCGGATCGCCTCGTTGGCGGCGACGCCGCCGGCGGCGACCAGCGCGGTCGGCTTGCCGTGGCGCTCGTTGAACATCCGCAGGCCGGTGCGCAGGCGGTCCGCCACCACGTCGACGACGGCGTTCTGGAACGATGCGCACAGGTCGCGCACGTCGGCGTCGGTGAGCGGCGCGATCCTCTCGGCTTCGAGCCGCAGCGCGGTCTTGAGGCCCGACAGCGAGAAATCGGCGTGCGGGCGCCCGGCCATCGGCCGCGGCAGCGCGAAGCGGGTGGGGTTGCCCTGCGCGGCCTCGGCTTCGACCAGCGGTCCGCCCGGATAGCCGAGGCCCAGGAGCTTCGCGGTCTTGTCGAAGGCCTCGCCGATGGCGTCGTCGACCGTGGTGCCGAGCCGCACGTAGTTGCCGACGCCGAGCACCGCGACGATCTGGGTATGGCCGCCGGAGGCGAGGAACAGGCAATAGGGAAACGGCGTGTCGTCGGTGAGCCGCGCGGTCAGCGCATGCGCCTCGAGATGATTGACCGCGATCAGCGGCTTCTCGCTGACCAGCGCGATCGCCTTGGCGGTGGTGAGGCCGACGATGACGCCGCCGATCAGCCCGGGTCCGGCGGCGGCGGCGATCCCGTCGAGCGCGGAGAACTTGCGTGCCGGCATCCAGCATCGCCCGGCCGATGATCATGTCGAGCGCCTCGACATGGGCGCGCGCCGCGATCTCCGGCACCACGCCGCCGAAGGCCGCGTGCTCGTTGATCTGCGAGAGCACGACGTTGGACGAGGATCTTGCCCGGCCCGCCGAGATCGGGCCGCTCGACCACGGCCGCCGCGGTCTCGTCGCAGGTCGTCTCGATGCCGAGCACAAGCATCCGGGCCCCATCCAGCCGGCAGGCGCCTGATCCGGGCGGGCGCCTTTCCCAGCGCCGTAAGCTATCCCTATGATCGCGCGCAAGCAAGGCTTGCCGGGCCAGACCGGCCTAGCACTGCGAGGCGACATGGCGCAATCCTCGGCTGGCGGCCTTGCGGATCGGGACGCGCGGCTCGCCCGCTTGCGCTTGCCCAGGCGCGGCAGGTGCGCGAGCGCATTGCCGCCGCGCACGGGCTTACGCTCGACCGGATCGAGCTCGAAGATCATCCGCACCACCGGCGACGCGATCCAGGACCGGCCGCTGTCCGAGGTCGGCGGCAAGGGCCTGTTCACCAAGGAGATCGAGGAGGCGCTCGCCGCCGGTGCGATCGATCTCGCCGTGCATTCGGCCAAGGACATGCCGACCGTCCTGCCGGACGGCCTCGTCATCGCCGCCACGCTGCCGCGCGAGGACGCGCGCGACGTGTTCATCAGCCGCACGGCCGGCAGCTTGCGCGACCTTCCGCGCGGGCGCCGTCGTCGGCACCGCGTCGCTGCGCCGGCAGGCGCTGGTCAAGCGATCGCGTCCCGATCTCGACGTAGCGGCGCTGCGCGGCAATGTGCGAGACGCGCCTGCGCAAGCTCGAGGAAGGCGCGGTCGATGCGACCCTGCTCGCGCTCGCCGGGCTTGAAGCGGCTCGGCCTTGCGCATGTCGCAACCGCCATTCTGCCGGTGGAGGAGTTTCTGCCCGCCGTCGGACAAGGCATCATCGCGATCGAGATCCGCGAGCGCGATGAGGGGACGCGCGCCTTGCTGGCCGCCATCGACGACCGCGACGCGTCCACCGCACTGGCGGCCGAGCGCGCGTTCCTCGCGGTGCTCGACGGCTCCTGCCGCACGCCGATCGCGGGGCACGCCACGATCGAGGCCGGCCGGCTGCGGTTTCGCGGGCTGATCGCCAAGCCGGACGGCAGCGAGCTGTTCGAGACCGCGCGGGAAGGTCCCGCCGGCGACGCCGGCCGCCTCGGGCTGGATGCCGGTCGTGAGCTCAAGGCGCGCGCCGGCGCCGATTTCTTCGTCCCGGCGTAAGCGCATGCGGCTCCTCGTCACCCGTCCCGCGCCTGACGGCGAGCGCACCGCCGGTCTCCTGCGCGCGCGCGGGCACGACGTGCTGGTGGCGTCGCTCCTGCATATCGAGCCGGTCGTGGACGCCGGTTTCGGAGCCGGCCCGTGGACCGGCGTGCTGCTGACCAGCGCCAACGCCGCGCGCGCGGTGGCGCAGCATCGGCGTGTGGCGGAGCTGCTGCGGCTGCCGGCATTCGCGGTCGGCGAGCGCACCGCGCAGGCGGCGCGACTTGCGGGCTTCGGCGATGTCGTGCCGGCCGGCGGCAACGTGGTGGAGCTCGCCATCCTGGTCGCGGCGAGCGTGCGCACGCGCAACGAGCGGCTGCTCTATCTTGCCGGTGCGGAGCGTGCCGGCGATCTCGCGGCCGAACTCCTGGCGCAGGGCGTGCCGGTCGAGACGACGGTGATCTACCGCGCGGTCGCCAACACGCACTTCCCGCCCTACGCCTGGTCGGCGCTCGACCTCGGACGGCTCGACGGTGTGCTGCACTATTCGCGCCGCAGCGCGGAAGTTTACCTCAATTGCGCCAGGGCCGCGGGCGTGCTCGACAAGGCGCGGGCGCCTTCGCATTATTGCCTGTCGGCCCAGGTGGCGGCGCCGCTGATCGCGGAGGGCGCCAAGACCGTTCGCGTCGCCCGCAGCCCCGACGAGGCCGCGCTGGTCGATCTGGTCGATGCGCCCTGAGGGCCAAATTGTCGCCGCCGCGGGCCGCGGCAATACGCTAGGATGTTGATCGTTCGGCGAATCGGCAGGATTGCGTGTCATGACCAGCAGCGTGCCTCCTTTCTCCGGTGTGCCGCCGCTGGGCGCGAAAGGCCGCCGCCGGGGCGCGACCATCGATTTGACCGCGACCGAGGTCGAAAGCGGGCCGGTCGCGGCCTCCGATCCCGCGGCCCGGCCCGCGGACCCGCAACCGGCGGACCCGCCACTCCAGGCGGAGCCCGCCCATGCCGCTCAGGCCGTCCCGCCGGACCAGGCGGGGCCCCCCAAGGGCAGCCATGAGGACCGGATGGGCACCAATGCCGAACGCGATCCCCGCGAGGCCGAGGCACGGGACCGGCCGTCATCCCAGCCCGGCCTGCGGTCGCGGATGCCCCTGACCGTGCCCTGGCCGCTGCTCGGTGCGGCGGCGGCCGGCGGGCTGGTGG
This sequence comes from uncultured Alphaproteobacteria bacterium, assembly GCA_963755305.1. GTDB lineage: Bacteria > Pseudomonadota > Alphaproteobacteria > Rhizobiales > Xanthobacteraceae > VAZQ01. Next base: position 36,778 of record CAVWJL010000007.1, read on the forward strand.
TGTTCGCCGCCTTCATGATCGCGGGCTTCGGGTCCGGACGCGATGCAGCGGTGGATACTCTCGATGTCCGCATCGCCCGCGTCGAGCAGGCGTTGCGCGAACTGGCGGCGCGGCCGGCTTCTTCAGGCGCCGATCCCAGGGTCATCGCGGACCTGACCGGCCGGCTGGCGCGGCTCGAGGCGGCGGCTGCGGCGCCGCGGCCGCAGGCCGCCGACCCGGCGCTGGCCAATCGCATGTCGATCAACGAAGGCGAGCTGAAAGCGCTCGGCGAGACGGTGGCGATCCTCGGGCGGCGCAGCGACGAGATCGCCGCCATCGCCCGCGAGGCGCGCCAGCGTGCCGACGCCACCGCGGCGGCGCTCGCCGAGCTGACGAAAAAATTCGCGCAGACCGCACCGGCGATCCAGCGCAGCGAGTTCGACGCGCTGGCTGGGCGGCTCGCCGCGATCGAGCGCAGCGAAAAGGCGGTCGAGGCCGAGCTCGCCAAGCGTCCGGCCGGCGGCTCCAGCGATCGTTCGGTGCGGCTCGCGGTCGCCGCGAGCGCGCTGCAGGGCGCGGTCGAGCGCGGCGGTCCGTATGCCGACGAGCTCGCCACCGTGCAATCGCTCGCCCCCGATCGCAAGGCGCTCGCCCCACTGGAGCCGTTCGCGGCGAGCGGCCTGCCGGCCGCCGCATCGCTCGCACGCGAATTGGCGGCGCTGACGCCCGCCCTCTACCAGGCCGCGGGTGCGGCGCCGCGCGATCGGCGGCTTCCTCGAAAAATTGCAGGCGAGCGCCGAGAAGCTCGTCCGCATCCGCCCGTTCGAGGAGGTCCCCGGCGACGATCCTGCCGCCATCGTCGCGCGCATCGAGGTGAAGGCCGCGCATGCCGATCTTGCCGGCGCGCTTGCCGAGCTCGCCAAGCTTCCGGCCGAGGCGCGCGCGCCGGCGCAGGCGTGGATCAAGAAGGCCGAGACGCGGCAGGCCGCCATCGAGTGCGAGCCGGCGGCTTACCGCCGACGCGCTCGCGGCGCTGCGGAACTGAGGCGCTCGCAATGATCCGCGTCGTCATCTACCTCGTCATCGTCGGCCTGCTGGCGTTCGGCGCCGTCTGGTTCGCCGATCGGCCGGGCGATGTCGCCATCACCTGGCAGGGCTGGCGCATCGACACCTCGGTGATGGTGCTGGTGGCCGCGGTCGCGGCGGTCGCGGTGCTCGCGGTTCTGCTGTGGTCGGTCCTGCGCGCCATCCTGCGCTCGCCGGATGTGCTCTGGCTCTATCTGCGCACGCGGCGCGGCGTGCGCGGCTATCTCGCGGTCTCGCAGGGACTGATCGCGATCGGCTCGGGCGACGTCCGCGCGGCGCGCAAGTTCGCCGACGAGGCCACGCGCATCGCGCCCGACGAGCCGCTCACGCTGCTGCTGACCGCGCAGGCCGCGCAGCTCAGCGGCGACCGCGAAGCGGCCGAGCGCACGTTCCACGCCATGGCGGGCCGCGACGACACCAAGCTGCTCGGCCTGCACGGGCTCTATATCGAGGCGCAACGGCGCGACGACGCGGCAGCGGCGCGGCTCTACGCCGAGGAGGCGGCGAGCAACGCGACCGCGCCGGCCTGGGCCGGGCAGGCGGTGCTCGAGTTCCGCTGCGCCGCCGGCGACTGGAACGGCGCGCTCGACCGGCTCGACCGCAACATGAAGAGCGGCCTGATCGACCGCGAAATCCTACCAGCGCCAGCGCGCCGTGCTGCTGACTGCGCGCGCGCTCGGCCGCCGAGGATGCCGATCGCGATCGCGCCCACGCGCTCGCGCTCGAAGCGGTGAAGCTCGCGCCCGACGCTGGTGCCGGCCGCGGCGCTTGCCGGACGGCTGCTGGGCGAGGCCGGCGAGCTGCGCAAGGCGGCGCGCATCGTCGAGGCCGCCTGGCACGCCAATCCGCATCCCGATCTTGCCGAGACCTACGCGCATCTGCGTCCGGGCGATTCCGCGCGCGACCGGCTGGCGCGCGTGCAGGCGCTGGCGGAGAAGGCGCCCGGCAACATCGAAGGCGCGCTGGCGGTGGCGCGCGCCGCGCTCGACGCGCAGGAATTCGCCATCGCGCGGCGCGTGCTCGCGCCGCTCGCGATCGCGCCGACCCAGCGCGTCGCCATGCTGATGGCCGAGCTCGAAGAGATGGAGCACGGCGACGAGGGCCGCGCGCGCGAATGGATGACGCGCGCCGTGCATGCGCGGCGCGATCCGGCCTGGACCGCCGACGGCTTCGTGTCCGAGCGCTGGATGCCGGTGTCGCCGGTGACCGGACGGCTCGACGCCTTCCAGTGGAAGGATCCGCTGGCCGGGCTCGACGGCGGCGGCGCGGTGATCGAGGCCGAGCGCGGGCGGCGCGCCGACGCGCCTTTGGCGCGCGACGAGGAGGCGCCTGTCGTGCGTGAATCGCCGTCGGACCGGACCGGCCTGGCGGTCGGCGGCGGCAGCGACACGGCGCGACCGCGCGCGGCGGCGGTTGCGGTCACGCCACGGCTGGAGAAGGTCATTCCGCTGGTCCACGTGCCGGACGATCCGGGGCCGGACCCCGAGCCGCCGGTCGACGCGTCGACCGAGCCGCCGCCCGACAGCACGAACGACAGCTGGCAGCGGCTGCGCCAGATGTTCAAGCCGTAGGGCGCGCGGCCTTCCTCGCCTTGCTTGCCAATCCGGGCCGCAGCCGATATCAGGGGCGCCGGAACCAAGCCGCAATAGCTCAGCCGGTAGAGCACGTCATTCGTAATGACGGGGTCGGGGGTTCGAATCCCTCTTGCGGCACCAGATTCTCGCGAATTGTCAGACCGCGGCAAGTGCGCCGGTCAATCCGGCGGCAACTGCCGCAGCACCGCATCGGCGGCGCGCACGCCCAATTCCCAGGCGCCGCCCACGGTGCCCCACCACGCTTCGTCCACCGCCTCGCCGGCAAACCAGACGCGATTGTTCAGCGACTCCATGAGCACGCGCCGGGTCCCCTGATTGCCGGGGCCGGCACTGGCGAAGGCGCCGAGCACCCACGGCTGCTGGTTCCAGCGGGTGGTGTGGATGCGCTTCATCGCGGCTTTGACGTTCGTGCCAAAGAGGTCGATCAGCCAGCCCACCGCGAAATCGATCATGGCGGCTTCGCCCTCGGCGGCGAGCGCGCGGCCGAAACGGCCGCCGACGTCGACCAGGCACAGCGGCGTACCGGAGACATTGGCGAGCAGCGCCGCGGTGCGCTCGCTGGTCGCCTTCTCGTAGACCAGTTCGTCGCTCTTGAGACCCAGCGGATTGCCCGCAAACTCCAACGCAATGTGGTCGTAGCTTCCAAGCGTCAGCTTGGAGAGCGCATCGCGATGGCGCACGGGCAGGGCCGGGACGAACTTGATCTTGCCCGCCGCGAGCACGCCGGTCGACGCGGTGACGATGACGGCGTGCGATTGCAAGGTGCCCTTTGCGGTCTCCACCCGCACCGAAGGGCGTCCCGAATAGTCGATCAGCGTTGCCGGCGCCGACAATTGCACCGGCACGTTTTCGGCAAGCTTGGCGACAACGGCGCCGAAGCCCTGGCGGCAGAAGGCGTCGTTTTCCTGCTCGTCCGATCGCACGAAGTCGATGGCGGAAATCTCGTCCAGGTTCTTGCCGCTGCTGAAGGGGCCGAGCACGAACTCGATGGTCGGGCGCAGATCGCCGAGATCGGCGGGCAAGGCCTGGGCGCAGGACACGTCCCGCTTGCCTTGGCCGGCTGCGTTGATGGCGCGATTGGCGCGCGATTGGGCGGCGAAGAATTTCTCCATCTCGGCTTCGTACGCATAGCGCCGGCCGATCCGCAGCCGTTCTTTCGGCGGCGCCGGATAGACGTCGAATGCCCCGCCGGGAAGGAGGTTCGCCATCGGGCTGAATTTCGGCGTGTGGATCCAGTGCGCGCCAAGATCGAACGGCACGCCGAACAGGCTGGTGTCGGTGATGCAGCGTCCGCCGATGCGGTCGGTCGCCTCGATCAGCGCGAAGCGCTTATGGGCGGCGGCGAGACGGCGGGCGGCGGCGATGCCGGCGGTGCCGCCTCCGACAATGATGACATCCACCGCGCCCGAGGCCGGGACGGCGCCCAGGGCCGGCGCCGCCGCGATGGCGGCCGAGCCGGCCAGAAACGACCGGCGGTTCATGGCGGATACGCGGCCCTGGCCGCGGAGCGCCGCAGTCGAAGACGTGTCACCGGGGTCGGTTTTCGGCCAGGTTCGGCCCATGGCGCTCAAGCACCTTTGGCGGCAGCAATTCGCAACGGCAACCGTCTCAATGGCGTCAAAATGCCCCGCGCCGGTCGGGCTGTCCAGTCGGCCCTGCCCTAGCGCGAGGGGGCGGCCAGCGTCACTACGGGCACCCTTCACATCTTCGTCAGCCGGCGGCGCCCGCCGCGCGGCCGGCATGACTGCCGGCATTGCGCGGCCGGCAAGCCGTGTTCCGCCGCCCGACCCGTCCGCTCAGCGTCGGAGCGCCATCGCGCCGAACACGTTGTTGATGAGATTGCCGTTCAACAGGGCGAGCAGGTTGCTGTGCTGGTCGGTCCAGAGCACCTTGGTGTCAGCGCGATCGGGCCACGGCGCGCGATTGTTCGCCACGCGCTTGATCTTCCAGAAGCCCTCGTCGCGCGTGTACACGGCCCAGCTCACGCCCTCCCTGCAATCCGCGAGCATGCTGGGCGTGTCGAACCAGGCGGCCGGCAGATTGAAATGCTCCGAGAGCCCGCGATGCAGCGGGGCGAGCTCGAAATTGTCGAGATCGAGGTCGACCAGCAGGATCCCGTCCGGCTTGAGCATGGACAGGTAAATCTCGAACGCCTCCTTGGTGACCAGGTGGATCGGAGGCACCGCTCCGCGATAGGCATCCATCGAGAGCACGTCGAATTTCGGGAAGTTCGCGATCTTCGATTCGCGCTCCAGCGACAGGCGCCCGTCGCCCAATACGATTTCCACCCTCGCCTTGGAGTCCTTGATGAAAGTGAATTGCTTGTGCGCGGCCTCGGCGACGGCCGGGTTGAGCTCGTAGAAGCGGATGACGTCGCCGGCCTTGTTGTAGCCGAGCGTCATGCCGACGCCCATGCCGATGAAGCCGACCCGGATCGGCGCGTCGGGACCGTCCTTGCGGCGCGTCGCGTTGTAGCGCAGGGCAAATCCGAGCGCCGAGTTCGGGCCGAAATCGCACGACGCCTCGTCCTTGAGCTCGGGATCGAGATACTGCTCGCCCTGGTTCTCCGCCGACTGCCACAGGACGCGCTGGCGCTCCGGCGTGTCCGGCGGATCGTCGACCACCTTCACGACGCCGTAGAAATTGCGCGAAATCCAGACCAGCCCGGCATTACGCTCGATCTCGAGCATCACGTAGCCGACGGTGATCAGCAGGAACACCGCCGTCAACGCGTAGAACGCCGGGCGGGGCGTCCGGCGCGCCAGCACGCCCTGCCGGCGCCACTCGACGTACACCGCGCACGCCACGATGATCAGGAACGCGATGTGGATCTCCCAGATATCGGGCAGCAGCAGCGGCGCCAGGAACGTGACGAGCGCGCCTCCCAGGAAGCCGCCGAATGCGATCGCGAGATAGAAGCTGGTGAGCCGGTCCGCGGCCGGCGCCTTGGCGACCATCTCGCCGTGGCAGATCATGCAGCCCGCGAACATGCAGGCGGACAGCAGCACGATCTGCGCCAGCAGCATCTCGGCCGACAGCGGCTTGCCGATGAACAGCGTGCCCATCGCGAGCACGATGAAGAGCGGCAGGTAGATTTCGCGCCGGTAGTATTGCGGACCGGAGAACACCAGCACGAAGCTCAGCAGGTAGAGCGCGAGCGGAACGATCCACAGGAACGGAACGACCGAAATCCACTCGGAGATCAGGTTCGTGCTCGCCAGCAGCAGCACGGTTCCGCCGGCGCCCCATCCGATCCAGATGGCGACATCCATCGGGACGAACGGCGATCTGCCGTTGGCAGCCGACGGCGCGTCTGCGCTCGTGGGCGGCTCCGCCTTCACGTTGCGCGCCAGCACGAAGGTCACGATGGCGCAGGCGCCGAAGCAGACCGCGAGCACGACGAACGCATACGACCAGCCGACGGTCTGCTGCGTGTTGGAGGCGAACGGCTCGAACACGAAGGGATAGCTCAGCAGCCCGAGGAACGAGCCGAGGTTGGAGATCGCGAAATAGCGGATCACGCGCCGGTCGACGTCGATCAGGCTGACCCAGCGCTGCAGCAGCGGCGAGGTGGTCGCGAGCACCGCATAGGGCAGGCCGACCGAGGTGGTCAGAACCCCGAGGATGCGCTGAACCGGGGCGTCGGCGTCGAGCGGCTTCCAGGTCTCCGAGGGCTCGATCGGCAAGGTCAGGGCGGCCGCCGCCAGCAGGACCAGCTGCAGGATGGTCTGGGTGCGCAGCGACAGGCGCGCGGCGATCACGAACGCGTAGAAATATCCGGCGAGCAGCGCGCCCTGGAAGAACAGCAGCGTGACGGTCCAGGTCGACGCGCTGCCGCCGAACCACGGCAGGATGTATTTTCCCATCATCGGCTCGACGAGAAAGAGCAGAAATCCCGCGAGACCGACGGTCGCTGCGACCATCACATTGAGAACACCGATCACTCTATTTCCTCCCGGCGCTGCGGTTTGGTCAACTGCGCCTCAAAATTCCGCTATTCGGCCAACGCTGCATCGGATCAGAACTTCAGCACCTTGAGCAGATTGCTGCTCTTGTCGGTCCAGAGCACGGAGTGCTCGGCCCGGTCGGGCCAGGGCGACCGATTGTTCGCGACCCGCTTGATCTTCCAGAAGCCCTCGTCGCGCGTATACACCGCCCAGCTCACGCCGTCCGCGCAGTCGGATACCATCCTGAGCGTGTTGAACCACCCGGCCGGCATGTTCAGCGCGGCCGAGAGCCCGCGATGCAGCGGCGCGAGCTCGAATGTGTCGAGGTCGAGGTCGACGAGCAGGATGCCGTCCGGCTTGAGCACCGAAAGATAGATATCGAACGCCTCTTTCGTGATCAGATGGATCGGCGGCGCTGCGCCGCGATAGGCGTCCAAAGCGATCACGTCGAATTTCGGAAAGTTCTCGATTTTCGATTCGCGTTCCAGCGACAGCCGGCCGTCGCCCAGGATGATGTTGACCGTGGCCTTGGTGTCCCGGAGGAAGGTGAATTTCTCGTGCGCGGCCACGGACACCGCGGGATTGAGCTCGTAAAAGCGGATGACGTCGCCCGGCTTGGCGTAGCCAAGCGGCATGGCGGCGCCCATCCCGATATAGCCGACGCGAATCGGCGCGTTGGGTCCGCCCTGGCGGCGGACGGCGTTGTATCGCAGCGCCAGCCCAAGCGCGGATTCCGCGCCGAAATCGCATGCCGCCTCGAGGCGGCGCTCCGGGGCGAGGTATTGCCCGCCCTGGTCCTCCCCCGACTGCCACATGGTGCGCCGGCGATCGATCGAATCGGAAGGCGGATCGTCCACGACCTTCACGACGCCGTAGAAATTACGCGCCTGCCAGACGACGAAGGCGTCGCGTTTGACTTCGAGGGCCACATAGCCGGCAATGATGAACACGAACGCCGCCGTCATGCCGTAGAACACCGGCCGCGGCGTTCGGCGCGCCAGCGCGCCGCGCTCGCGCCATTCGACGTATGCCGCGCCCGCGACGACGGCGAGGATGCCGATCTGAATTTCCCAGATGTCGGGCAGCAGCGCAGGCGCCACGAACGTCACGAGGACGCCGCCGACAAAGCCGCCGAAGGCGATCGCCAGATAGAAGGCGGTGAGCCGATCCGGGGCGGGCGCCTTGGCGACCAGTTCGCCGTGGCAGATCATGCAGCCGGCGAACATGCAGGCGGAGAGCAACACGATCTGCGTGAGCAACAGCTCGGCCGACATCGGCTTGCCGATGAACAGCGTTCCGATCGCGAGCGCGATGAAAAGCGGCAGATAGATTTCGCGCCGGTAGTACTGCGGGCCGGAAAACACCAGCACGAACGACAGCAGATAAAGCGCCAGCGGAACGATCCACAGGAACGGAACCACCGAAATCCATTCCGAGATCAGGTTCGTGGTCGCCAGCAGGAGCACGGTGCCGCCGGCGCCCCAGGCCGTCCAGAGCGCGGCGTCCCGGGATATCAGCCGCCACAGCGACTCGGACGGCTTCGGCGTCGGTACATCGGCTGAAAGCGCCGCGGCCGGCACGCGCTGCGTCAGCATGAACGTCACGACGGCGCAAGCCGCAAAGCAGATCGCAAAGACCCCGAAAGCGTACGACCAGCCGATCGTCTGCTGTGTGCTCGAAGCGAGCGGCTCGAACACGAAAGGATAGCTGAGCAACCCGAGGAACGAGCCGAAATTGGAGACCGCGAAGTAACGGATCACGCGCCGGTCGACGTCGATCAGGCTCACCCAGCGCTGCAGCAGCGGCGAGGTGGTCGCCAGAACCATGTAGGGCAATCCCACCGTGAAGGTCAGCGTGCCGAGAATGCGTTGCGCGGGGGCGTCGGCATCGATCGGCTTCCACGAGTCGGCAGGCACGATCGGCAGCGTGAGGGCGGCGGCCGCCAGGATGACGATCTGCAGGATCGTCTGGGCTCGCAGCGACAGGTGCCCTGCAATCACGAATGCGTAGAAATAGCCGGCCAGCAGTGCGGTCTGGAAAAAGAGCAGGCAGACGGTCCAGGTCGACACGCTTCCGCCGAACCACGGGAGAATGTATTTTCCCATCATCGGCTGGACGAGGAAGAGCAGAAATCCCGCAAGGCCCGCGGTTACTGCGACCATCACATGAACAACCGCGATCACCCGATACTCTCCCGGCACCGTGACATCACAACAAACGGCAACACAGTTCCGCTAAGGGCTGATGGCCGGGCGGCCGGGTTGTTCACTGCGGTCTGAGGCTTCGGAGGATACGATCGATGAGGACCTCGTTTTCGGTCTTCCTCATTTGTGACCGCTCTCCGTACACGAGGACCATGATCACGCCTTCGGCGGCACCCGGGTCGAGCGCAAGCGCCTTGTAGACGGCCGCTTCGCCCTCATCGAGGCCGGCTCCTTCCAGCACGCGAACATCGTACTTTTCCAGCTTTTCGCGCTTGTCGGACGTCACCTTCTGCTCATCGAGTTCTTCATCGATGAAATCGGTGATGTCCTCGTCCATGAGATCGGCGTTTCGGTCGGCGAGCGGGCTGACGACCACCCAGATGAGACCGTCGGGGCTCTCATAGGTCGACCGTTCGGTTCCGCCGGTGGCCTCCTTGGCGGGCTTCCAGTCGTCGGGCACCCAGAACGAGAATTTCCCGCAGGCGTTGACGATCGTGCCCGCGCATGCCAGCGCCGCGGGCATCAGTTTCGGTGCGAGCGTCGGTGGAACAATCAAGAACGCCACGCCTGCCACACACGTTACAAGCCACCGCATTACAATCTCCCATCAAGTCGCATGCGCAAATTGAATCGTAGGCGGCCGTTGTTTTGCTGTCAATCGACGGCCTGCGCGGCGGCCGGCGGTTCCGTGTGCTGACTGAGGAGCGTGCGCCGAACGGTGGCTAGCTCGTCCTCACCTCGCCGCGCAGGATGTCCTGCACATCGATCGATTCGGGTTCGAAGGCGCGTTGAAGCACCGGGATGGAGTCATGCGGATTGCACTTTCCGCACATGAACACGTCGAGAGCGGCGAACCCGTGTTCCGGCCACGTGTGGATGCTGATATGCGATTCAGCGAGGACCGCTACGCCGGAAACTCCGCCGCCGGGCGAAAAGTGATGCAGGTGAATGTGCAGCAGCGTCGCGCCGGCGGCCTTGGCTGCATCGACCAAGGTCTGCTCGATGTGATCGATGTCGTCGAGGCGCTTGGCGTTCCTCAGATCGACGATCAGGTGACACCCGGCGAAGCTCTTGCCATTGCGGGTGATGAAGTAGCCCTTGAGCGGCGGCTCCTTGGTGCACTCGGCCTGCGCGGTGTCGGAGGTCCTGAATGCGACGTGCGGCGGCAACGATGCCGGGGTGCCTTGCGGCAAATGACCCAAGTCGTCCGCCGCTTCGAGACGTGTCGCGCGCATTGCCGGCCCCCTGATCCTTCTTCACAAACAGACGCCGGTCCAGCCGGTGTTTTGCAGCGGTCCCAGCCCGGACCAACTGGCGATCTTCGTCGAGCGTTTCTGAACGATAGCTGAACGCCCGCCGCCTGCGCAGACGGGCCCGGCGGATTTTCAGCACGTGTGTCCTGGAGGCCGCGTTTCGTGCACGGCGGTGTTGCCGCGCGCCGGATGTACAATTCGATTGATGCGGAAATGGAAGGCCCTGTTTCACAGTTCTGAAAGCCCTGCCGCTTTCTCGAAAACCCGCCGGAACAGATGACGAACCGTCGGCCGCCGGCGCGTCGGTTCTGCCGGCGGGGCGCGGCAGAAACCGTCCCGGCGCCGCCCGCAAAAAAATTTCATGCGCGACGGCGCGGGCCTACGGCCGGCGCCCCGGGACATCGTCGTCGGTCGCGCGGCCTGGCCTGTTCATCATGTCGCGAACCAGCGTGGCGGGGTCCGCGCGCCAGCCGAAGCCATCCGGTTCCACCCAACGCGGTTGCGCCGTTATTCATGACGCGCGGCGAATGAAGGTCGCGATGGTGGTCTCGGCAATCATCGGGGCCGATCGTGGGGGCCAATCGTGGGGGCGGTGTCCCGCGCCGTGTTGCGGATTGCCGAAGAACGCGCTAACCGCTACGCTCATCTGCCGCGGGGATCGGGCATCATCTGTGACTGCGGCTGGGGGCAACGATCGCGTCAAGAGATGTGGCGCCCGCGATGCCTGCATTGGTGTAGCATCTCGGTAGCAGCAAGTGTTCGATGCAAGACCCGAATCCTGCCGATCCAAATCCGGCCTCTGGCACTCCGGCGTCGGCGCCGACGAGCCCGCGCATCGTACGCCCGTATCCGCTGCCTGAGCTGCGGCCCGGCGAATTCTATGTCGAACCGATCGATCCGGCGACGATCACGGGCCAATCGATCTACTGCATCGAGATCGATGATCCGTTCGACCATTTCGCCTACCGCGCCAAGGCGATCGTCGCCAGCGCCAAGACTCCGTTCCAGCACGTGGTGATCGCCGACACCTACAACTACGGCCGCGCCCTGTTCATGGACGGCAAGGTGCAGAGCTCGTACCACGACGAGGGACTCTATCACGAGATGTTGGTGCAACCGGCGATGCTCCTGCACCCCAATCCGCGCAACGTGCTTATCGTCGGCGGCGGCGAGGGCGCGACCCTGCGGGAAGTGCTCGCGCACAACATGGTGCGTTCGGTGACGATGGTCGACATCGACCAGCAGGCGGTCGAGCTGTGCCGCCAGTTCATGCCGAGCTGGAGCCGGGGCGCCTACGAGGACCCGCGCGCGCGCATCGTCTTCACCGACGGACGCAAGTTCATCGAGGAGACCGACGAGCTCTACGACGTCGTCATCATCGACGTCGTCGACATGCTGGCCGACGGCCCGGCCTTCCTGCTCTATACCCGCCAGTTCTACCGGCATCTGCGCCGGCGGCTGCGCGCGGACGCCATCGTCACCATCCAGGGGCTCGAGTTCTCCCACGCGCAGTACAAGCAGCACGTCGCGCTGGTGCGCACGCTGCGCACGCTGTTTCCCGAGGTTCATTCGGCGCGCGTCGCGGTGCCGTCGTTCCTCGGGAGCTGGGGCATCATCATGGCGTCCGACTGGGCCACTCCCCGCGACATGCGGGCCGAGACCATCGATCACCTGATCGAGCAGCGCCTGGGTCACGAGTGGCTCGATCACGTGAACGGCGAGTTCATGGTCGCGAGCTATGCGCACTGCAAGGAAACCCGCTACCTGCTGGCGCAGCCGGGGCCGGTGCTCGAGGACGGTGTGCTGTTCATCCAGCCGCCCGACGCCGAGGACATCGATCCGACGCGCGCCAAGCTGCCGGCCCTGGACGTGCCATGAGCCCGACAGAGGGTCAGTCCAGCGAGGGGGTCCAGGTCTGGCACGTCGAGTTTGCCGACGAGGCGCGGCCGGACGCGACGGAGCTCACCGCCGTCCGCCAGCCGCGCCCGGCCTGGGCCTATGCCCGCCAGGGCGATGCGTCCGCCGCATTGGCGGACGACGCGGCGCCGACCGCCGATGCGAACGGCCTGACCTTCGTCTTCGTTCCGTCCGGCACCGCCACGGCGTACGAAATTCAGAAGCAGGTCGAGCGCTGGATGGCCCGCCGTCCGGGCGAGCCGGACGGCATTCTCGAAGTGCTGTTCCGCAGCGAGCGGCTGCTGTGGCGGCGCGGCCGCGCGGTCTGCTACGGGACGGCCGAATTCACCGGCGACATGCTGGTCGCGGCGGCGCATTTCTCGTTCTGCGAGCGCGAGCTTCGGGCGCTGGAGCAGCAGGCCGAGAGCGCCGGCGCGGTGATGGAATCGAACAGCCGGTTCACCGACAAGCTGACGGCGCGCGCGCTCAAGCTGCGGCCGCAGGTCGACGCCATGACGCGGACGGCGACCAGCATGCAGGTGGCCTATCTGCGGGTCGAGAAGGCGCTCGAAGCGCCGGATCCGGAATTCTCCGGTGCGGCGCGGCGCGTGTTCATCGAGCTCACGCTGCTGGCGACGACCGAGAACCGGCTGCTGCGGCTCGACGACGCGATCGACACCGTCGCGGAGCATTTCAGGTTCGTCAACGAACGGTTCTCCGACTATCGCTATTTCCGCCGGGAATATTGGATCATCGTCCTGATCCTCGTCATGCTGGTGGTCCAGGCATTGATCGAGTCGCAGGAACTGCTGCGCTCGGTCGCGACCTACCTGACCGACCCGACGCGGCCCTGGTTGCCCTGGCTCACCGGCCCGTGACCTGTGTGTTGCGGCCACCGCGCGCAGCGCGCGGCGACCTTGATCGACATCAATGACCGTGCGAGAATCTTCTGCATGGTTGCAGAAAGGCCCAACAACCTTGCAACACATGGCGATGACATGGACACGCTTACATTGACGGCGGCGGACTTCAAGGAAGCGGACGGTCACCCGGCGGCGTACTGCGGATCGGAGGATCTCGCCGATTTCGACGGCAGCGTCGAGATCTCGGCAAATCTCGGATGCGTGTGGTTCGACACGATCGCCGTGACCGGCTCGATCGTCGCACTGGCCGGTTCGGGCATCGAAGCCGCCGAGGACATCGAAGCCGGCGAGAGCATCCGCGCCGCACTGGGGATCAAGGCCGGCGGGAACATCGAAGCCGGTGACAGCATCGAGGCCGGCGATGGGATCGAGGCTGGGGCGAGCATCGAGGCGGGAGCGGTCCTGCGGGCCGGCAAGGGCATTGCGGCCGGCGAGACCATCGAGGCCGGCGAAGACATCGAAGCCGGCGAGGGCATCGCGGCCGGTGAAGACATCGAAGCCGGCGACTGCCTCAGGGCCGGCAAGAGCATCAGGGCCGGCGGAAAGGTCGAGGCCGGCAGCAGCATCGAGGTCGGCGAGACCATCGAAGCCGGCGCGGGCATCGAAGCCGGCGAGATCAAGACCGGGTTGGGCGCCAAGGCCGCCTAGGGCTCAGCGTCCGACCGCCCATCGGGACCATTCGAGGGTAGCATGAGCGGCGCGTTCAAGGGCCGGTATGAGGACCTTCGCCTCGTCACCGGGCAGGGGCGATATACGGCGGACTGGAATCTGCCCGGTCAGTGCTTCGGCCATTTCCTCCGCGCCGATCGCGCGCATGCCGAGATCGTGGCGCTGGACGCGAGCAAAGCGGCGGCGAGCCCGGGCGTGCTCGCGCGTGTTCACGGGCGCGGACATCGCCGAGGCCGGCTACAAGAGCCCGCGGCCGATCGCGCATTTCAAGGGCAAGGACGGCACGGTCCTCAAGGATCCCGCACCGGCCCGCGCTCGCGCACGGGCGCGTGCGGTTCGTCGGCGAGCCGGTCGCGCTGGTGGTGGCGGAGAGCGAAACCGCCGCGCAGGATGCCGCCGAGCTGATCGCGGTCGACTACCGCGACCTGCCGGCGGTGATCGAGCCGCAAGACGCGCTCGCGCCGGGCGCGCCGGTGCTGCACGCCGACGTGCCGGGCAATCTCGCGGTCGACTACGAGTACGGCAATCGCGCCGCGGCCGACGAGGCCTTCGCCAAGGCGAAACACGTGGCGCGCATGACGCTGCATGCGCAGCGCCTCGTCCGGCGCGCCGATGGAGCCGAAGGCGTGCCTTGCAGCCTACGACGCCAAGACCGGCACGTTCGACATCTACATGCCGACGCAGGGCATGTCCGACATCCGCCGGGAAATGGCGCACGTCACCGGGCTTGCGCCCGAGCGGTTCCGCATTCACGCCAAGGACGTCGGCGGCGCGTTCGGCGTGCGCAACGAGGTCTATCCGGAATTCGCGGCGCTCGCATTCGCCGCGCAGGCACTCGGCCGCCCGGTCAAATGGATCGGCACGCGGGCGGAGTCGATGGTGAGCGATCACCACGCGCGCGGCGTCCACCTCAAGGGCGAGCTGGCGCTCGACGACAAGGGCAATTTCCTCGGCATGCGCGTCGAATGGCAGGTCAATGTCGGCGCCTATGCTCGAATGCCGGGCCGTTCACCAACACGGCGGCGGCGCCGACCGGAATGGCGGTCAACGCCTACCGCACGCCCGCGCTCTACGGGCTCAACCGGCTCGTGTTCACCAACACGACGCCCACCGCGCCCTATCGCGGCGCCGGCCGGCCCAGCGTGTCGTACCTGGCGGAGCGGCTGGTGGACGAGGCCGCGCGCATCACCGGCATCGACCGCATCGAGCTGCGGCGGCGCAATCTCCTGCCCAAGGAGGCCTTCCCGCTACAAGACGCCGACCGGCTCCACCTACGACAGCGGCGATCCGCCCGCGCTGCTGGCGGACGCACTCAAGACCGCGGACTGGGACGGCTTCGCGAAGCGCCGCGCCGAAGCCAAGACGCGCGGCAGGCTGCGCGGCATCGGCTGCGCCACCTTCATCGAGCCGTCCGGCGGCGTCGGCCAGGAGGAGATCGCGATCCGCTTCGACCGCGACGGCCTGCCGCAGCTGTTCACCCTGGCGGGGCCGTCGGGGCAGGGGCACGAGACGGTGTTCGTCGATCTCGTCGCCGAAATCTTCGGCATGGCGCCCGACAAGGTCGCGCTGCGCTACAGCGACCCGGACAGCCCGCCGCTGGTCGGCACCGGCTCGTTCGGCTCGCGCTCGCTGCTCAGCCACGGCAGCGCGCTGTCGGTCGGCGCGCACGAGGTGGTGCAGAAGGGCCTGGCGCTCGCCGCCAAGGACCTCGAAGTCGCCGACCGCCGACATCGTGTTCGAGCAGGGCCGCTACCGCGTGCCCGGCACCGACCTGTCGATCGGCTTCCAGGAGCTAGCGCGCAAGCACGCCGGCGGCGAGAGCCACCCGCTCGACACCATGGCCAAGGTCAACACGTCGGCGGCGTTTCCGAGCGGCGCCCATATCGCGGAGGTCGAGATCGATCCCGACACCGGCGCGCTCGATATCTTGAGTTACGTCGCGACGGACGACTGCGGACGCGTCGTTCAACCACACCATCGTCGAGGGCCAGCTTCACGGCGGGCTGATGCAGGGCATCGGCCAGATTCTGGGCGAGCACTGCATCTACGACCCCGACAGCGGGCAGTTCCTGACCGGCACCTTCATGGACTATTTCATGCCGCGGGCCGATCTGCTGCCGGCGATCACGCTGCACGATCTCTCGATCCCATCGCCGACCAACCCGCTCGGCGTGAAGGGCGTCGGCGAGGCCGGCGCCACCGGCGCCATTCCGACCGTCGCCAACGCGGTCATGGACGCGCTCGCGCCGCTCGGCATCCATCAGCTCGACATGCCCTATACGCCGGCGAAGGTTTGGGCTGCGATCCAGGCGGCCGGCAATCGCACCGCCTAGCTAAAGGCCGGCTGGACGCAATACCAACGGAATCAAGGATTGACCGATCCACATCGTCATGCCCGGCCTTGTGCCGGGCATCCACGTCTTTCTTTGCGGCCCAAGAAAGCAAGACGTGGATGGCCGGGACAAGCCCGGCCATGACGAATGCATGAGTCGCTCAAGAATCGCGGCATAATGGCTCGCGCCGCGCGCGCTACTGCATGAACCAGCCGTGGCTGACCACGATCGACTGGCCGGTCAGCGCGTTGCGACGGGAAGGCGGCGAGGAACAGCGCGGTCTCGGCCACGTCCTCGACGGTGGTGAACTCGCCGTCGACGGTCTCCTTCAGCATCACGTTCTTGATCACGTCCTGCTCGGTGATGCCGAGCTCCTTGGCCTGCTCGGGGATCTGCTTGTCGACCAGCGGGCGTGCGCACGAAGCCGGGGCAGATCACGTTGGCGCGCACGCCGTGCGCGGCGCCCTCCTTGGCCACCACCTTCGCCAGGCCGATCAGGCCGTGCTTGGCGGTGACGTAGGGCGCCTTGAGCACCGAGGCCTCCTTGGAGTGCACCGAGCCCATGTAGATGATGCTGCCGCTCGTCTGCTCGTACATCTGCCGCAGGGCGGCGCGGGTGGTCAGGAAGGCGCCGTCGAGGTGGATCGCCAGCAGCTTCTTCCACTTGGCGAAGTCGAACTCGATCGACCGGCGCGACGATCTGGATGCCGGCATTGCTGACCAGGACGTCGAGCGCCGCCGAACGTCTCGATCACCTTGGCGATGCCGGCGTCGACCTGCGCCTCGTCGGTGACGTCCATGGCGACGCCGATGGCCCGCTTGCCGCTCGCGATCGAGCTCGCGCGGCGGTGGCGTCGGCCGCCTCCTGATTGAGGTCGGCGATGACGACCTTCGCGCCTTCGCGGGCGTAGACGATGGCGATCTCCTTGCCGATGCCGCTGGCCGCGCCGGTGACGATGGCAACCTTGTCCTTCAGACGCATGGCGATGCTCCTTGGTGCGGCTGCGCTTCAGGCCAGATAGTCGTGCACGACCTTGCCGAGCCCGAGCGTCAGGTCGGCGACGATGTGGACGCCGGACACGACCTCGAGCACCGGCAGTTCGGCCACCGGCGCCAGGGCGTGGGACACAGCGTCGAGCGCCGCCGGCCCGGTCCAGGCGCCCTTCAGATCGACGTCCTCGAGGTAGTACTCGACCAGCTCGCAGATGCGCGGCGTGCCGTCGACGTGCGGGATGATCTTGAGCAGGAAGTTCGGCGCGCGCAGCGACGCCTTGACCGCCGCGAGGTCGGCCGCCTTGTGCTTGTAGCCCATGGTGCCGGTGGCGATGCGGACCGGGCCGTAGTCCAGCGTGCCGACCAGCGTGTCGATCTCGGCCCTGCAGCGTCGGCTTGGCGAGCTTCTTGGGAAAGCCCCACAGCTCGCGGCCGCCGGCGATCGGCGGATGATCGTCCAGGAACATGCAGTGGGTGTAGCCGCCCTTGCGGCCCTGGAACGAGACCGGGATGACCTGGCCGCTCTCGGTGTAGTCGCCGAAGCCGGTCGAGTCCGGCATGCGGATGAACTCGAACTTGACCAGCGGCTCGTCGATCTCGAGCGGCTCGGGCACCAGCGCGCGCAGCTTCTGCCGGATCGGTGCGGTAGGTGATGATCAGGATATTCGCGGTCGACGAAGCGATAGGGGCCGATCGGGAAGGCCGGGCTGGTGAGCGGCATCGCGAACGCGCGCTCGCGGACTTCGGCTCGCCTTCATGGCACTCGCTCCTTGCGTCGACGTGGCGCCGTCATTCGCGGCCGTGCACCGGCCGAGATCGAAGGTGCACACGCCGTCCAGCGCGGTCGCGGCCGCTGCAGCACCTCGGGATGGCGCAGCGTGCGGACCGCGTCGTCGTAGCCGGCCTGCCAGTGCTCTTCCATGGTCCGGCGCGAGAACTCGTAGTCCTTGGCCACGCCCTCGTAGCTCTTGCGCGCGGTAGATCAGGTGGACGATGTTGTAGACCTTGTCGTCGGCTTCGCTGGCCAGCAGCTTGACCTCGGGCAGTTCCGCAGCTCCTCGCGGCAAGTCCTTGATAGAGTCCGCGCGAAGGCGCATGCGCAGCTTCTGCGCGTGCTTGAACTGGTCGGTCGCCGCGCGGGTCCGGCTGGAATAGCGGATCTCCTTCTGCCGCACCTCGGACTTCGGCCAGGTCGCGCGGCAGCTCGCCCTCGGCGCTCCACAGATCGACCTGGAAGGCCAGCGTGTCCGAGCGCGGCCGGCTGTCGAGCACCCATTGCAGCGGCGTGTTGGAGACCAGCCCGCCGTCCCAGTAGTACTCGCCCTCGATCTCGGTCGCCGGGAAGCCCGGCGGCAGCGAGCCGCTGGCCATCACGTGCTCGGGGCGGATGCGATGCGTCGGTGGAATCGAAGTAGACGAAGTTGCCGGTGCGGACATTGACCGCACCGACGCTGAAGCGCATCGCGCCGCGATTGATGCAGGTCGAAGTCGACCAGCCGCTCGAGCGTCGCCTGCAGCGGCGCGGTGTCGTAGTAGCTCAGCGCCTCCGCGGCTGCCGCGCGGGCGCAGAACACGGCGGCAGCATCCGCGGCGCGAAGAAACTGCGGCGCGCCGACGAGCAGGATGCCGAAGGCGCGCATCTGATTGACCAGGCGCTGCGCGAGGTCGCCCTCGAGCTCGAGCGGCCTTGAGATCGGGCACGCCGAGCGGCGGTGCGAGACGTCTCCCAGAACTCGCGCAGCCGCTCGACGCCGCTGCTCGGGCGGGTTGCCGGCGATCAGGGCGCAGTTGATGGCGCCGATCGAGATCCCGGCGACCCAGTCGGATGCGAGGTCGGCCTCGGCAGCGCCTGATAGACGCCGGCCTGATAGGAGCCGAGCGCGCCGCCGCCCTGCAGCAGGAGCGCGATCTGCTCGAACGGCGGGCGCTTCTCCGGCGTCCGTTTCGCATGGTCGGGAAGGGTGGCGTCGAGCACGAGGGAATATTCCTCAGATGGATCAGGGTATAGTCTGACCAAACTCGCGCATGCTTTGGCGCATGAATTGGTCTGTGGTGAAATTTC
>CAVWJL010000008.1:0-1220746 GCA_963755305.1 uncultured Alphaproteobacteria bacterium
CGTCCGCCGACAGCGGCGGTGGACAGACTTTCATTGCGTTTACGCGACGAACGACCGCCGCCTCCTCGGGAGACGGCGGTACGTTCTTGATGGTTGCGGGAGTATGATTTGAACCTACGACCTTTAGATTATGAGCGTAACGGTGCGCACACGTACAGAATTATCGGCCAGCGCGCTATTCTTACTGCATCACAAAATTCTATGTCGCGAGTGTCTTGTCATGGGGGCTGAGCAGCATGGGCATCGCGGCAGAGTTCTGACCAGAGCGGCAATCAGGCGGCGGCGCATGGTTGCGATCGAATTTGGGATGTGACGTTCGGGCCGCAGCGGCGGAGCCGCGGGGTCGATAACCCTCGGATAAGGCAACCGCCGGGAAGAGCCTGGTGGAACGAGGTCTTGAGGGGGGAATCGTCTCCCGCTCGGGGATCAGGAAGCCGTAGGCCGCGATGCACAGCGTGGCGTGGTGATGAAAGCCACGCCAGCCGCGCCCCTCGAAATGCCCGAGCCCGACCTCCTGCTTGAGTTCCTGATAATCGCGCTCGATGCGCCAGCGCAGCTTCGCGCGATCGACCAGGCGATCGAAGGCGATGTCGTTGGGGAGCGTCGAAAGCCAGTATTTGGCCGGCTCGACTCGTTCTTCGGCCATTCAATCAGCAGCCATTCCGGCGGCCGTGGAACAGCGCGCGATCATCGCGATGGGCGACGCGAATGCGCACGCGCGCAAAGCGCGAGACGAGCGGCTCGGCCATACCTTCGCGCCATTCGATTGTGCGCCAGGCGCGCTTGGACAGGCCAAGCGCCAGTTCCTTGACCGAGACCGGCTGGTGTCTGGCATCGCGACGCAGCCGCGTCGTGGGCCGTCCACGGCCCGACCACCGCTTCGGCGACAGCGGCGCCGTGCCAGGCGCCCACACCGTGGTGGTCGACAGAATGCCCGCCACATAGGTCAAGTCCAGCGCCGTGATGTCAGCGCGCAACTCGCTGTTGTTGCCGTAGCCGGCGTCGAGCAGAACCACCCCGCGCGGCAGGCCGGCGGAACACGCCCAGCGCAGTTGCTCAAGTGCAATCTCCGGCTTGGTCGCAAACGCAATGTGCTCCGGCACCCCCGTCTTGTGCCGCCGCGCACGGTCGGCCGCCCACTCTTGCGGCAGATAGAGCCGATAAGCCACCGGCAGGCTGGCGTGGCGGCCGGCCAGCGAAAGCGACACCGCCACCTGGCAATTGTCCTGCTTGCCAAGCTGCCCGCAGTATTGCCGCGCCACTCCGACAGAGTGCCGGCCCTGTTTAGGAAACCCGGTGTCGTCGATGATCCACGCCTCGATCGGCCCCTGCCGCTCGATCGCCGGCAAAACCAGTTCGCGCACCTTGGTCAACACCCGCTCATCCGACCAGCCGCCCTCGCCGACAAAATGCAACAGCGACTGGTGCTGTGCCGCGGTTCGTGCCGGCCCCGTCACCGCCGCCATCGGCTCCACGCTCTTGCGCTCGCACGGCAGCATCAGCCCCGTGCAATAATCGCGCAGCGGACCGATCCGATCCTTGTGACCGATCACACTCGCAAGCCCAACGACGTAGGCCGCAAACCGCAATTCACTGCGGCTTCTTCGCCAGACCCATCAGCAGCCTCCTCTGGCTGAAGCATGAATCCAAGCGAATAACTGATTCTCAATGGCAATCGCCCGCGACTTTCTGACTCAGTAAGACTATGCGGCGACTTCTAAATCGATGCGTTGGCGCGCCATGGGTATAGTCTTGGCGATGCGTTGGCGCGCCATGGGTATAGTCTTGGCGATGTGTTCGCCCCATTGGTCCAGAGCTGCTTGGCGCTCCGCGAGAAAATCGTGACGCTGATACACGGCCGCGACACCGGAGATCGTCCCAGATTGATGGTTGAGAATTTTGTCGGCAACGTGAGGGGGGACGCCGAGCCGAGCCATTCCTGACACGCAGGTCCGCCGCAGGTCGTGGAGTCGCCAGTCCGTCACCCCCGACAGCTTATCAAGCTCGCGCTTTGCCCGGCTGAACTCCTGAAAGGGCTTGGTTCCCAGTATTGAAAATACCAACGGGTGCTTTTTCTCGGCCCCCTTGAGCACGGCCATTGATTGTTCGGACAAGTGAACAATGTGCTCCTTGGCATTCTTTGTCCGTGATTTGGGGAGCGTCCAGACTCGCTGCGCGAAGTTCAGTTCGTCCCACGTCATCCGGGCGACCTCTTCGCGGCGTTGTCCCGTGAGGGCCAAAATTTCAACGATGCCGCCATAGAGACCGCCTATCTTCCTAGCCGCGAGGATAATTTGCGCGAGCTCCTGGTCGGTGAGAACCCTGTCTCGGGCAACCTCCTTGGCGGGCAATGGGATGCCCTCCGCCGGAGACTGATCGAGGATAGCTCGGCCCATGCACCAGCGCAGGAACGTCTTGATCGACTTCAAGGTCTTGTTGGCCGCAACCGGGGCACCCCGCTGCTCGATCGCGGAGACGACCTCGACGACGTCGCGCTTGCTGATCTCATGGATGCTCCTGGTACCCCAAGCCTTGCCAACCTCACGACGGAGCAGGCGGGAAATCTCGCCGGCAGAGCGATTCTGCGACACGTGCTGGGCAATGAAGGTCTCCAGCAAGTCCGCGACCTGGTCGGTCACGATCCGTCGCTTCGCTTCCCGCTTCTCACCCGCGAGGTCCCGCCCTTCAAGTTTGGCTGCGAAGACCTTCTGCGCAGCCACCCGCGCCTGATGAAGGGTAACGCGCCCATACGGCCCGATCGTGAACTTGCGCAACCGCGAGCCGGCACCGCCGGTCCGGTAAAGCACGACAAATACCTTGCGCCCCTTGGGGGTGACCTTCACGCCGAAGCCCGGGCAACCGGTGTCCCAATAGACCACGTCGGTTTGAGCAGTCGGCAGTGCATCGATACTGCTCTTCGTCAACTTGATACGTGGCATATCGGTCTCCTGTCGTGCGCTACCTCCGATCCAAATAGGTAGCGCGGCAAATGAAACGGCAGGAGCGAACGTGGTGCGCCGTCCACGTCCACGCAAGAGAAATCAACGTGTTATGAACCGCCAGCAATCAACTTCCATCTCGGGGAAACACCACCCCGAGAACCGCTGGGGAGAGGGCAGATGCGGCTTGGCCGCGCAACAAGCTTACGCCGGACCGCATAGACTTGTTTGCGTCGCGCGCCTTCGACGCGCTCCTCAGCATGAGGGCGGGGGAAAAGTAGGCTACAAGCCCGCGCGGTCGCGTTCCTCGACCATGGTCAGGATATCGCGCGTACGCGTGACGCCGTTGGGCCAGGTGCGATCGTAGTCGGCGACCAGTTCCTTGAAGCCCTCCGACTTGAGCGCCGCGTCGAGCCGCGCCATGTCGGCGAACTGATAGACCGCATAGTGCACGCCGGCGTCCACCGTGCTCCAGAAGCGCCAGCCCTTCTCCGCCTTGAACACGTCGAGCGCCCAGCCCAGGTGCTCGGCCGAATACCAATGCTCGAACCTGTCGCGCAGCGCGGGGTCGGACACCACCGAGCGCACCATGAGATGGACCTTCGACATGATTTTGCCTCTGCAAGGGCTGTTCGCCCGCGATAAATGTAGCCCGGATAAACCCGTCATGCGTCGCAGGCGCGTAACGGCGAAATCCGGGGACCACCGTGCGCGCCGCGATATAGAACCCGCATTCCGCTTCGCTCAATGCGGGCTACTTGCTTCGTAGGGTAGGCTGAGCGAGTTCAATGTTAGGTTCGTCGGCGTGGGCACGGCGCGCTTCGCGCGCCTTTGCCCACCCTACGCTTGCTAGCGTCAGCAATCTCTACACCGGCAAATTATCATGCTTCCTGCCCGGCATCTCCACGCGCTTGCCGCGCAGCATCGCCAGCGCCCGCGCCACGCGCGCGCGTGTCGCGCGCGGCATGATCACGTCGTCGATGTAGCCGCGCTCGGCGGCGACGAACGGCGAGAGGAAGCGGTCCTCATATTCCTTGGTGCGGGCGGCGATCTTGTCCTTGTCGCCGATGTCGGCGCGAAAGATGATCTCGACCGCCCCTTTTGCACCCATGACGGCCACTTGCGCGGTCGGCCAGGCGTAGTTCACGTCGCCGCCGATGTGCTTTGACGCCATCACGTCGTAGGCGCCGCCGAACGCCTTGCGGGTGATCACGGTGACCAGTGGCACCGTGCACTGGCTGTAGGCGAACAAGAGCTTCGCCCCGTGCCCGATCAGCGCGCCGTATTCTTGGTTGGTGCCGGGCAGGAAGCCCGGCACGTCCACGAACGTGACGATCGGAATGCCGAAGGCATTGCAAAACCGCACGAAGCGCGCGGCCTTGCGCGACGCGTCGATGTCGAGCACGCCTGCCAGCACCATCGGCTGGTTGGCGACGAAGCCGACGGTCGAGCCGGCGATGCGGCCGAAGCCGGTGACGATGTTCCTGGCGAACGCCTCGTGCAGCTCGAAGAAGTCGCCCTCGTCGGCGACTTTCAGGATCAGCTCCTTGATGTCGTAGGGCTTGTTGGGGTGGTCGGGGATCAGCGTGTCGAGCGAGTTCTCCTCGCGCTCGATGTCGTCGTGCGTGGGCCAGTGTGGCGCGCCAGCCTCGTTATTGGCGGGGAGGAAATCGATCAGCCGGCGCATCTGGAGGAGACACTCCACGTCGTTCTCGAACGCGCCGTCGGCGATGCCCGATTTGGCGGTGTGTACCGAGGCGCCGCCGAGATCCTCCGCGGTGACCACCTCGTTGGTGACGGTCTTCACCACTTCGGGGCCGGTGACGAACATGTAGCTGGTGTCGCGCACCATGAAGATGAAATCGGTCATGGCGGGGGAGTAGACGTCGCCACCCGCGCACGGTCCCATGATCACGCTGATCTGCGGGATCACGCCCGAGGCGATGACGTTGCGCTTGAACACTTCGCCATAGCCGCCGAGCGAGGCCACGCCCTCCTGGATGCGCGCGCCCCCGGCGTCGAACAGGCCGATGATCGGCGCGCGCGCCTTCATCGCCATGTCCTGCACCTTGACGATCTTGCCCGCGTGCGTCTCCGACAGCGAGCCGCCGAACACGGTGAAGTCCTTGGCAAAGGCGAACATCGTGCGGCCGTTCACCGTGCCCCAGCCGGTGACCACGCCGTCGCCCGGGATCTTCATCTTGTCGATGCCGAAGTCGCTGGCGCGGTGTTCGACGAACATGTCGAACTCCTCGAACGAGCCCTTGTCCATGAGCAGTTCGAGCCGCTCGCGCGCGGTGAGCTTGCCGCGCTTGTGCTGGGCCTCGATGCGGGCCTTGCCGCCGCCCTCGCGGGCGCCCACGCGGCGTGCTTCGAGCTTGTCGAGGATGTCTTTCATGGGCCCCGCCCCTTTCGGCCGGATCGCTGCGCTTTCCATAACATGGGCGCCGGTGGCCTCGAAGCACGACTATTGGGCGGGCGTGCCCGGCAAGGCGGCGGTATCGTCAGGGTCTCATGCAGGCGCGCGATCCGCTCCGGTGTCATGCCCGCGAAAGCGGGCATCCAGCAACCACGTTTCCAGAGTATCGGGATCGACCGAGCCCCTTCATTCCCTAGAATACGATCGCCCGCTTTCGCGGGCGAAGACACCGAGACGGTGGCGCGGTCCTCTGGCCTCAGCTTGAAGCTTAGGCGCGGGCCGGGCGGGTCAGCACCCACACGCCGACCGCCGCCGCCAGGGTGACCAGCCCGGCGACCAGCACCGTTCCCGGCGTCGCGCCCAGGCGCTCGAACCATTGGGTATAGAAATGGATCGCGCCGAACACCGCGACGATGGTCACCACCCAGCGCCGGTTGGCTTGCACCGCCCAGATGCCGGTGGCGACCAGTGCGACCGCCCAGGCGAGCGCAAACGCCTCGCTCGAAATCACGGTGTCGCGCACCGCATCGCCGCGCAGCCATTTCATGCGGTCGCCCCAGAGCGACCCGATCCAGAACCCGAAATTGACCAGGAACAGCGAGGTGCGCGCCGCCATCAGCGCCAGCCCCTCGTAGGGCGCCCGCAGCCGGAGCGAGACCTGGTAGGCCGCCAGCGCGATCGCCCCGAACAGCAGGACGGTGATCGCGGGCTCCTGGATGCCGAGGAAATAGGAGGCGTGCATGTAGCCGGTGCGCGCGCCAACGCAGGAGGAAAGCGCGAGTACCGCGGCCGCGATCATCAGCCCGCTGCGCGCGGCGATCCCGGCCGCGGTGAACACCGCCGCCACCAGCGCGAACGATAAGACCGAGCCCTTGCCCAGCCACACCAGCCCGCCGGCGAACATCAGCGACCCCGCCAGCACGCAGATGGTGCCGAGCACCTCCCATTGCGCGAGCCGGGTGAAGATGATGGCAAGCCCCGCCGCCGCGATCACCGCACCGATGCCGATGGCCGCGGTCTCGGTCGCCACCAGCGCCACCGTGGCGCCGGCGACCGCGATCACGCCGAACCCGACCAGGATGTTGAAGGCGAGCGAGCCGGTGCCCTCGGCGGCAAGGGCGCTGAGCCGGTCGTATTCGGACTGGGTGATCTTGCCGTCGTGCAGGAGCTTGCCGAGATCGAGCGTGACCTTCATCGAAACCGCCTTCCTCGCTCGCTCCCATCATAGAGCGCGGGATATGGCGGCGCGATGGCTCACACGGCCCCTGCGGCCCGTTCCGTCGAGGCGAACCAAATGCCCCAGGCGACAGCGACCAGCCCCACGACCAGCGTGATCCCGAACGGCTCGCCCAGCACGAGCGCAGCCACGCTGGAGGCCGCAAGCGGATTGACCGTCATGGTGTTGGCGACCCGGGTCGGCGTTGTCCGCTCGAGCGCGAAGTTCCACAAAAAGAACGCGGCGGCGCCACCGCCGAGCGCGAGATAGCCCACCGCCACCCATTGCGGCGCGCCGAAGCGGCGCACGACGTCGAAGCCGCCGCTCCCCGCCGCCACGGCCGTAAGCATACCGCCGCCGACGCCCATGCAGGCGGTGACGAATCCGAGCGGGCTCGACCGCGTCATGAAGGGGCGCGACCACACGTTATAAAGCGCCATCAGCACCACGCCGGCGATCATGATCAGGTCGCCGCGCCAGGCGCCGGCCGGCGCGCTGCCGAGACCGGTCAGGAGCGCAATTGCCACGCCGGCCATCGCGATCAGCACGCCGAGCGTCTTGCGCGCGGTGAGCGTTTCCGCGCCAAGCAGCGCGGCCGCCACCATGGTCAACAGCGGCAGGGTCGAGAGCGCGAGCGTGCCGCGCGCCACCGTCGTGTAGGCGAGTGCGATGTTGTAGACGATGAAGAACAGGGCAAAGAACATGAGCCCGAGCAGCGCGACGCCGATCCAGTCCCTCCCCCGCGGCCAGCGCACGCGCAGCAGCAACGCGAAGGGCAAGAGGCTAAGAAACCCGCCGCCGAACCGGAACGCGGCGATCGCCACCGGATCGACCTCACCCACGACAAAGCGCGTGGCCGGCGCTGCCAATCCGCCGAGCGCGCTTGAAAGCACCGCGGCGAGCACGCCAATCCGCTCGCTCATGACAACCCTCGGACCCGGGAGGCAGAATCGATCCGCGCGCGGGCGGAACGTGTTCTTCTTTCGTTCCGCGGTCAAGCGTGCGGGTACCGGTCGTACACGCTGGCGGCGGGATCACAGTATGGGCACGGCCCTCCGCCGATACGGCGGATTTCGCCGTCGTCGTTTACCATCCCGGCCCGAAGTCCATCGCGGCGAGCGCGGGACGGGCCGTGCGCGCAATGTCGCGGTTCACCCCACCGCGGTTTGAGGGTAAGGTTTGGTTCGAGGGTAAGCTGCTTTGGGGCACATTTCCTCTGCGTAGCCATGTATCGAGTCTCGAGGGGAGCAGGTCATGACTAAGTTATCGCGCCGTTTTGCCATTGCGCTGGTCGCGGTGGTGGCCGCCCTGGCGGTGCCGGCGGCGGCACAATTTCCGCCGGCTCCCGAGCCGCCGGAGGAGCCTGCCAAACCGCCGGTCGGCAAACCCAAGGCCAAGCCGGCGCGGCCGGGTCCCAGCGTGGTCGGGAAATGGGCGGGCGAGCTCACCCAGGTCGGCAGTTCGGCGCCCTACAAGTTCGAGATTGCGATCACGGCGGGCGGCGGCGAGACCAAATATCCCGAGCTCGACTGCGTCGGCAAGCTGATCCGCGTCGGCCAGTCGCGCTCCTACGTGTTCTTCGTCGAGGTGATCACCAAAGGCCACGCCGACAAGGGCGGCCGCTGCCCGGACGGCACCATCACCGTCTCGCGGGCGGGCGACAAGCTCGCGCTGTCATGGTTCGGCAGCCCGCAGGAGACGATGATCGTCGCGTACGGAACGCTGGGCAAGAAATAGCGGCGCGACCGGCGGGCGCAAGCGATCAGGCGGCCTGCAGCACCAGGCATGCCGCCTGCATCTCGGCGAAGCGGAAGGCGCGCCGCTCGAGCGCGAGCGCATCGCGGCCCCACTGGTCCATGTTCCAGTCCTCATCGACATGGGCGGCCTGCCACGCCTGTTCGGGCGACAGCCGGCCGTGCAGCAGCGCGAGCGCGATCAGCGCGGAGCCGGTCAGGGTCGTGATCGAATGTGTCGCGCCGAGCCGCCACGCGTCGCTCGGGATCGCGACACGCGCGGCGGCAAGCGCCTGCTCCGGCTGGGCGACGAAGACGATGCCCTGCGCCGGCGTCAAGCGCGCACCCAGCGTCTCGCCGGTCCAGGCGATGAGCGGATCCCAGGCCGCCGCTTGCCGCTCCACCAAGCCCTGCGGCCCGCTCTGCGCGATAGAGCATGAGGTCGGTCGCGAGATACCTTCCCACCTCCGCCTGCACCGCGGCGGCGGCATCGGCCACGCCGTCGATGATCGAATTGGCAAGCCGCGTCAGCGGCATCTTCGCCGGATCGATGACGTCACCCTGCGCGTCCCATTCGGCGGCCAGCGCCTGCGCCAGCGCGCGCGTCGGCGCCGCCAGCGCGCGGCGCGCCGGCGTATTCACCGGCCGCTCGTCGAGCACCACGCCGAACGTGCCCTCACCTTCCACGATCGCGGCGCGCTGATAGAACCGGCGCCGCAGTTGCGGCCGCATGGCGCGGCGTGCCGCCGCGACCGGATCGAGCAGCTCCCGAGCGAAAATATCGTCGAACAGGTCGCGCATGCCCGCAACATGGGCAATGCAGGCGGATCGTGCAACGCCCGCGGCCGGCCCGCGCGCTTGGCGCGGGACGGATTGCTTAGTAGGACTGCCGCCTCAACCGGTCGCGAGGACACATGAAGGTCGGCGTTTTCGATCACCTCGATCGCAACGATCTGCCGTTGCGCGAGTTCTACCAGCAGCGCCTCAGGATCGTCGAAGCCTACGATCGTGGCGGCATCTACGCCTATCACACCGCCGAGCACCACGCGACGCCGCTCGGGCTCGCGGCATCCCCCAGCGTGTTCCTCGCGGCGGTCGCGCAGCGCACGCAAAACCTGCGCTTCGGCCCGCTGGTCTACACGCTGCCGCTGCACCATCCGCTGCGGCTGGCGGAAGAGATCTGCATGCTGGATCAGATGAGCGGCGGGCGGCTCGAGCTCGGCGTCGGGCGCGGCATCTCGCCGATCGAGACCGCCTATTACGGCGTCGATCCCGACAACCGTCAGGCGATGTATCTCGAAGCGCTGGCGATCCTGCGTCTGGCCCTGACCAGCCGCAGGCTCACGTTCCACGGCAAGTTCTACGACTACACCGACGTGCCGATCGAGCTGGAGCCGCTGCAGAAGCCGCATCCCCCGATGTGGGCGGGCGCGAGCACGCCCGACGGCGCGCACACCGCCGGCGTCAACGGCTTCAATCTCGTCGCCAATGGGCTCACCACGCAGGTCCGCGTATTGAGCGACCGCTACCGGCAGGCGCGCAAGGCACCGCATCCGGGCGATACCGGCCTGTTCGGCCTCGGACGCTTCGTGATCCTCGGAGACACCGACGAGGAAGCGCTGGCGATCGCGCGGCGCGCCTATCCGCGCTGGCACGCGCATTTCCACCATCTCTATCACCAGCGCGGGCAGCCGGCGGTCGAAGGCGACCGGCCCGCCCACTTCGACCAGATCAAGGACGGCGGCCGCGGCATCGCGGGCTCGCCCGCAACCGTTGCGCGCATGATCGCCGAGCAGACACGCGAGTCCGGCACCAATTATTTTGTCGCCCAGTTCGCCTTCGGCGACCTCGCGCTCGACGAGGTGCTGCGCACCATCGACCTGTTCGTGCGCGACGTCATGCCCGCCCTGCGCGACCTCTGAACGGCCATGCGCGCCGCACGCTGGATCGTGATCGCGCACCGCATTGCAGCGCACGCCGGACGCAGCGCAAAACGGCTCTGCCGCGAGGCCGGCAGGAGCTTTCATGCCCGCTCAAATATAAGTGAATTCAATATGTTAGACATTTGGCTCGGCCGCGATTATGTAATTTTTAGAGCACCTTGCGCCATCCTGTGGCCGCGAAGCGACGCGACTGAATGGACCGCTCGTAAAACCCTGTTATGACGAATGTATCGGTGGAATTTAGCCCCCCCCTCCACTAGTATCCCGGCCGGATTCGGAGAGCTACAAACCGAACCGAAGGGAAGGACCGGCCGACACTTGCTGGCACTTGGTTTCTTACGTGCGAGCAGGCGTGCGTGCACGAGGAGTCAATGAAATCAACTGACATTGCTGCGCCGGATTACTTCCACAAGGTCGTGGATTGCCAATGGGCTTGCCCGGCGCACACGCCCGTCCCCGAATACATCCGGTTGATCGCCGCGGGCCGCTACAGCGACGCCTACATGGTGAACTGGAAGTCCAACGTGTTTCCGGGAATCCTCGGGCGCACCTGCGACCGCCCGTGCGAGCCGGCCTGCCGGCGCGGGCGTGTCGAAAAAGAACCGGTCGCGATCTGCCGGCTCAAGCGCGTCGCCGCCGACTACAAGGACGACATCCGCGCATCGGTTGCCCAAGCCCGCCGTCGCGAAGAACGGCAAGCGCATCGCGCTGGTCGGCGGCGGTCCGGCCTCGCTCGCGGTGGCGCGCGATCTCGCCCCGCTCGGCTACCGCTGCGTCGTGTTCGACCAGGACCCCAAGGCCGGCGGCATGATCCGCACCCAGATCCCGCGCTTCCGGCTGCCGGAATCCATCATCGACGAGGAGTGCAACTACATCCTCGATCTCGGCGTCGAATTCCGCGGCGGCAAGCGCATCGACAGCCTCAAGAGCCTGCTGGCCGAGCCGTGGGACGCGATCTTCGTCGGCTCCGGCGCGCCGCGCGGGCGCGATCTCGAGATTCCCGGCCGCAAGGAGGCCGCCAAGAACATTCACATCGGCATCGACTGGCTCTCCAGCGTGTCGTTCGGCCACATCAGCAAGATCGGCAAGCGCGTGATCGTGCTGGGCGGCGGCAATACCGCCATGGACTGCTGCCGGTCCTCGCGCCGGCTCGGCGGCGAGGACGTGCGGGTGATCGTGCGCTCCGGCTTCGAGGAGATGAAGGCGTCCCCCTGGGAGAAGGAGGACGCCATGCACGAGGACATCCCGATCCACAATTTCCTCGTGCCGAAGGAATTCATCCACGACAACGGCAAGCTCACCGGCATGACCTTCGAAAAGGTCAAGGCCGAGTTCGACGCCAAAGGCCGCCGCAACCTGGTGCCGACCGGCGAGCCCGACGAGCATTTCCCGTGCGACGACGTGCTGGTGGCGGTCGGCCAGGAGAACGCCTTTCCCTGGATCGAGCGCGACATCGGCATCGAGTTCGACAAGTGGAACATGCCCAAGATCGATCCGAAGACCATGCGCTCGACCAATCCGCAGCGTGTTCTTCGGCGGCGATGTCGGCGTTCGGGCCGAAGAACATCATCTGGGCGGTCGCCCACGCCCACGACGCCGCGCTGTCGATCGACAAGCTGTGCCGCGGCGAGGACATCAACGACCGGCCGCAGCCCATGGTCGAGATCGTCAGCCAGAAGATGGGCATCCACGAATGGAGCTACGACAACGACATCGCGCCCGACAAGCGCTACCGCGTGCCGCTGCGCGACAAGGTGGTGGCGCTGCGCGACATCAAGGCCGAAGTCGAGCTCGGCTTCGACCTCGAGCTGGCGCTCAAGGAGACGCAGCGCTGCCTCAACTGCGATGTGCAGACCGTGTTCGAGTCCAAGCTCTGCATCGAATGCGACGCCTGCGTCGACATCTGCCCGATGGACTGCATCACCTTCACCGAGAACGGCGAGGAAGCCGATCTGCGCACGCGCCTGCAGGCCCCGGCCAAGAACCTCACCCAGGACCTCTATGTCGCGAACGATCTCAAGACCGGCCGCGTCATGGTGAAGGACGAGGACGTCTGCCTGCACTGCGGGCTGTGCGCCGAGCGCTGCCCGACCGGCGCCTGGGACATGAAGAAATATCTCATCGATATGACGCACCCGGATGATCTATGTCGACTAAAGCACCAATCAGCGGCGTAAACGACTTCGTCGTCCGGTTCGCCAACGTCAACGGCTCGGGCTCCGCCAGCGCCAACGAGCTGTTCGCGCGCGCGGTGCTGCGCATGGGCATCCCGTGCGCTCCGCGCAACATCTTCCCGTCCAACATCCAGGGCCTGCCGACCTGGTACGAGGTGCGCATCTCGGAAGCCGGCCATCTCGGCGCGCGCGGCGGCACCGACCTCATGGTGGCGATGAATCCGCAGACCTGGGACAAGGACGTCGCCTCGATCGAGCCGGGCGGCTACCTGTTCTACGACAACACCAAGCCGATGCCGGCGTCGAAATTCCGCGACGACATCACGGTGATCGGCGTGCCGCTGACCGCGATCTGCAATCGCGAATATACCGACCCGCGCCAGCGCCAGCTGTTCAAGAACATCATCTATGTCGGCGCGCTCTCGGCGCTGCTCGACATGGACGTGCCCGCGATCGAGACGCTGATCGAGGAGCAGTTCAAGGGCAAGGAAAAGCTGTTCGCCGCCAACAAGCACGCGCTGCATCTCGGCCGCGACTGGGCGCTGATGAACCTGCAATGCCCGATCGGCCTGCAAGCTGCGCCGCGCCGACAAGGTCGGCGACCGCATCTTCATCGAGGGCAATTCGGCTGCCGCGCTGGGCGCGGTCTATGGCGGGGCGACCGTTTGCGCGTGGTATCCGATCACGCCCTCCTCCTCGCTCGCCGACGCCTTCACCAGCCACTGCCGGCGGCTGCGCATCGATCCCGACGACCAAGAAGACCAAATACGCCATCGTCCAGGGCGAGGACGAACTCGCCTCCATCGGCATCGTCATCGGCGCCGCCTGGAACGGCGCGCGCGCCTTCACCGCCACCTCGGGGCCCGGCATCTCGCTGATGCAGGAGTTCCTGGGCCTGGCCTATTTCGCCGAGATCCCCGCCGTCCTGTTCGACGTGCAGCGCGCGGGCCCCTCGACCGGGATGCCGACGCGCACCCAGCAGTGCGACATCATCTCCTGCGCCTATGCCTCGCACGGCGACACCAAGCACGTGCTGCTGTTCCCGGAGGATCCGGCCGAGGCGTTCGAGTTCGGCGCGCAGGCCTTCGACCTCGCCGACCGGCTGCAGACGCCGGTCTTCGTCATGCTCGATCTCGACATCGGCATGAACCACCGGCTCTGCCGGCCGTTCGCCTGGGACGACAGCAAGGTCTACGACCGCGGCAAGGTGATGACCGCGGCCGAGCTCGATGCCGGCAAGGATTTCGGCCGCTATCTCGACGTCGACGGCGACGGCATTCCCTATCGCACCCTGCCCGGCACGCATCCGACCAAGGGCGCCTATTTCACCCGCGGCACGTCGCGCGACCGCTACGCGCGCTACACCGAGGAAGGCGCCGCCTACGCCGACAACATGCAGCGGCTGGTGCGCAAGTTCGAGACCGCCAAGGACCTGGTGCCGCGCCCGCTGCGCGCCAATGCGGAAAAATCCACGCGTTACGGCGTGATCTATTTCGGCTCGACCTCGCCCGCCATGAGCGAGGCGATCGAGATGCTCAAGGCGCAGGGCCAGCAGCTCGACATGCTGCGCGTGCGCGCCTTCCCGTTCCATCATTCTGTCGACGATTTCATCGCCGACCACGATTTCGTGTTCGTGGTCGAGCAGAACCGCGACGCGCAGTTGCGCCTGCTCGTCATGAACGAATGCGCCATCGATCCGGCGCGGCTGGTGCCGATCCTGCACTACGACGGCACGCCGATCACCGCGCGCTTTATCGCCGGCGCGATCGGGCAGCGGCTCGACGCGCTCAAAGTCACCCCGCTGCGCAAGGTGGTGTCATGAGTGGCTCCCACCCTCCCAGGCTTGGTGCTGAGAAGCCGCACGAAGTGCGGCGCCTTGAAGCATCGAGGCCGCCCCATCCTTCGAGACGCGCGCTTTGCGCGCTCCTCAGGATGAGGGCGGAATAAGTTACCCGCGATCAGGACAAGCCATGACCTATATCGCCAAGCCGAAATTCCACCACCCGGCGCTGCCGAAGAACACGCTCGGCTTCACGCGGCGCGACTACGAGGGCAAGATCTCGACGCTGTGCGCCGGCTGCGGCCACGACTCCATCACCGCCGCCATAATCGAGGCCTGCTACGAGCTTGCGATCGAGCCGCACCGGGTTGCCAAGATTTCCGGCATCGGCTGCTCGTCCAAGACCACCGACTACTTCCTCAACGCCTCGCACGGCTTCAACTCGGTGCACGGCCGCATGCCCTCCGTGCTCACCGGCGCCAACCTCGCCAACCGCGACCTGATCTATCTCGGCGTGTCCGGCGACGGCGACACCGCCTCGATCGGGCTCGGCCAGTTCGCCCATGCCATGCGCCGCGGCGTGAACATGGTCTATATCGTCGAGAACAACGGCGTCTACGGCCTCACCAAGGGCCAGTTCTCCGCCACCGCCGATCGCGGCTCCAAGAGCAAACGCGGCGCGGTCAACAGCGACTCCTCGATCGATCTGGTGGCAATGGCGCTGCAGCTTGGCGCGACCTTCGTCGCCCGCTCGTTTTCCGGCGACAAGGCCCAGCTCGTGCCACTGATCAAGGCGGCGATCGAGCACCAGGGCGCGGCGCTGATCGACGTGATCTCGCCCTGCGTCGCCTTCAACAACCACGAAGGCTCGACCAAGAGCTTCGACTATGTGCGCGAGCACAACGAGGCGGTGAACCGGCTCGACGTCATCTCCGCGCGGACGCCGATCACCGTCGCCTACGAGCCCGGCACGGTGGAAATCGTCGAGCAGCACGACGGCTCGAAGCTCGTGCTCAAGAAGGTGGCGGCCGACTACGATCCGCACGACCGCGGCGGCGCCATGAGCTTCCTGCAGCACCACGCCGCCAAGGGCCAGATCGTGACCGGGCTGCTCTACGTCGACGCCGAGCCGGAGGACCTGCACCACAGCTTCAACACCGTGCCGGCCCCGCTCAACACGCTGTCCGAAAAGGAACTGTGCCCCGGCCAGGCGGCGCTCGACAAGATCAACGCGGCTCTGCGCTGATCAGCCGGGCGCGCCCCGCTCCAGCGGTGGAGCGGCGGGCGCAGGCGGCTCCGGTTCAAGCACGCGCAGCCGGCGCACCGTGAGTTCGTCGATCTCGACCGCGCCGAACTTCGCCTTCTTGATCGCCAGGCGTCCGACCCCGAGTCGGCCGATCGCCAATGCGCCAATGGCAAGCGCGCCAAACGCCAGCGCGCCGATGGCCAGCGTTCCGAGCGCTGCCGTACCGACTGCGGCCGCCGGCGAACTCAACGGTGGCCGTCGCTTGCGGCGGTCCGTCTCGGTCGTGAGGTCTGATCTTCTGCGCATCGTCGCTCAATTGGCGCAGCGCCGGACATAGGCGTCAAGGTCCTCCCCGCGCAGACCCGCGCCGCTGCCCTTGCTGAGGCAGCGCGATGTCCGGTCGCTGACGGATTTCCCCTGTCTCGGCTGATAGACCCCGGAGGGCGGGGATTGCGACAGCGGCCCGTTGATGACCGGCGGCTGCGGGGGCGGCGGCAGCGGCGCCGGGATGCGGTTCTGCAGGTCGGGATTGGGCAGCCCGCCCGGGACCTGCGCAAAGGCCGCGGGCGCCGACACCGCCATCAGGACGAGGGCGGCCAATCCACAAGTCAGGCGGTTCATCGGCGTTTGCTCCTGCCCTACCCCGTGAGATAGCTACGGCCGGGCGCGCCCGCCAGCCCGGCTATTCCTCCGGCGCCTCCTCGATCGGGTCGTAGCGCGCGGCGTCGAACCCGAGCAGGTTCCACGATTGCTGCATGTGGGGCGGCAGCGGCGCGGTCACGTCGATCGTGCCGCCGCGCGGATGCGGCACCGCGATGCGGCGGGCGAGCAGATGCAGCCGGTTCTGCATGCCGCCGGGCAGCTCCCAGTTCTCGATGGTGAAATATTTCGGGTCGCCGACGATCGGGTGCCCGATATGCGCCATGTGCGCGCGTAGCTGATGGGTGCGCCCGGTGACCGGCTTGAGCGAGAGCCAGGCGAGCGTGCGCGCCGCGGTCTCGACCACCGCGTAGTAGGTGACCGCGTGACTCGCGCCTTCTTCGCCGTGCCGCGCGATACGCATGAAGGAGTCATCCTCGCGCTCCTCCTTGGCCAGGAAGGTCGAGATGCGGCCCTGCGCGCGGCTTGGGCACGCCCGCCACCAGCGCCCAGTAGATCTTGCGCGCCGAGCGCGTAGCGGAAGGTCTTGGCGAGCGCGGTCGCCGCAAAGCGGGTCTTGGCCACCAGCAGGCAGCCGGCGGTGTCCTTGTCGAGCCGGTGCACCAGGCGCGGGCGCTGGCCCTGCTTGTCTCGCAGCACCTCCAGCATGCCGTCGAGGTGGCGCGTGGTGCCCGAGCCGCCCTGCACCGCAGCCCCATGGGCTTGTTGAGCACGAGCACGTCGGCGTCCTCGTAGAGCGTGATCGATTTGAGGAATTCGCGGGTCTTGGCGTCGGCCTCCCCGGCCGGCGTGCGCGGCTTGGGCGCGTCGAGCCGCAGCGGCGGGATGCGCACGGCCTGCCCGGCTCTGCAGCCGGTCCTTGGGCTGCGCGCGCTTGCCGTTCACCCGCAGCTCGCCTTTGCGGATGATGCGCTGGATGTGGGAGAAGCGAAGCCCCGGAAAGCGCGCCTCCAGGAAGCGGTCGACGCGCATGCCGCCTTCGTCGGCGCTGACCGCGACGGTCTGCACGCTGGAAGCGGCCTGCAAAGCCGGCGACGGCGCAGGCCTTTCGACCACAACCGGAGGCGGCGTCTGCGGACGGTCCTTGAAGGGGCGGTCCTTGGAGGGGCGGTCCTTGAAGGATGGCCCGCGCCCCTCAAGGTTCTTGGCGGTCGGCCGCCGCGTTTTTGGACCACGGGAGACGGCCGGCCGCTTGCCGTGCCCGCGCTCGCGCGGTCCGGCAGTCTGCCGCCCACCGCCGGGCTGCCTCGGCCCGCGACCCTGCCGCCCACTGCGGCGTCCCATTGCCAGCTCCATTGCCTGTTGTGCTGGGCATCCCCTAGCGGAAAAGCGCGCGGGCGTCTTGGCTTGTCGCTCGCCCGGCTCCGGTCCGGGGCTATGCTGCAACCCAAATGGGACAAGGCGGCGCGCAGCGCTGCCCTGGCGTTCATGCAGGCAAAGTAGCGCGCGTCAGGGACAGCGGCGCAGCTCTTCGGGGCGCGCCTTGGCCCAGTCGAGCACCAGACGCTCGCCGCGCACCTGCAGGCGGATCGCAACCTCGCTGATCGCGCCTTCGCCGAAGCAGCGCGCGCTCATGTGCCAGGCATCGCGCAGGCGGTAGCTGGTGCGGACCATGCAGGCGGCGCCGGGCCAGGCCAGCCACAACGGCGTGACCGTGAGGGGTGCCACCAGCGCGCCCTCATCGGTGCAGGCCCTTGGATCGGCCGCCCAGCGGCCGCTGAAGGGATCGGCGGCAGGCGCGGGCGTGGCGCACAGCAACGCCCACGCCGCGACGGCGAGCGCGCGCATTCCGCTCAAGCGCCGCCTCGCTCTTTGCGCAGCTTCGCCCAGTAGTCCAGCCGCTTCCTGATCTCGCGCTCGAAGCCGCGCTCGGGCGGATCGTAGAACGTGCTGCCGGCCGAGCGCCTCCGGGAAATAGTCCTGGCCGGAGAACGCCTCGGGCGCGTCGTGGTCGTAGTCGTAGCCCGCGCCGTAGCCTTCCTACTGCATCAGCCTGGTCGGCGCGTTGAGGATGTGCTTGGGCGGCAGCAGCGAGCCCGCCTCCTTGGCCGCGCGCATGGCGGCGCCATAGGCCTTGTAGGCCGCGTTCGACTTCGGCGCGGTCGCCACGTAGATCACCGCCTGCGCGATCGCGAGTTCGCCTTCCGGCGAGCCGAGAAAATCGTAGGCGTCCTTGGCGGCGTTGCAGATCACCAGCGCCTGCGGATCGGCAAGCCCGATGTCCTCGACCGCCATGCGCACCACGCGGCGCGCGATGTAGAGCGGGTCCTCGCCGGCATCGAGCATGCGGCAGAGATAGTAGAGCGCGGCGTCGGGATCGGAGCCGCGCACCGACTTGTGCAGCGCCGAGATCAGGTTGTAGTGGCCGTCCTGCGTCTTGTCGTAGATCGGCGCGCGCCGCTGCACGACCTCCTGCAACTTGGCCGCGTCGAAGATCTCGTCCGCGCGCGCCGCGCGCCAGACTTCCTCGGCCAGCGTGAGCGCGGCGCGGCCGTCGCCGTCGGCCATGCGGACGAGCGAGGCGCGCGCCTCCTCGTCGAGCGGCAGCGGCTTGCCTTCGATCGCCTCGGCGCGCGCCAGCAGCTTCTCGATCGCCGCCGCATCGAGCGACTTGAACACCAGCACGCGCGCGCGCGACAGCAGCGGCGCGATCAGCTCGAACGACGGGTTCTCGGTGGTGGCGCCGACCAGCACGATGGTGCCGTCCTCCATCACCGGCAGGAAGCAGTCCTGCTGCGCGCGGTTGAAGCGGTGGATCTCGTCGACGAACAGCAGCGTCCCCTGCCCGGTCTCGCGCCGCGCGCGCGCCTGCGTCGAACACCTTCTTGAGGTCGGCGACGCCGGAGAAGATCGCGGAAATCTGCTCGAAATGCAGCTCGGTCGCGTCGGCCAGCAGCCGCGCCACCGTGGTCTTGCCGGTGCCGGGCGGCCCCCAGAACACCAGCGAGCCGAGCGAGCGGGTGTCGAGCATGCGCGTGAGCGCGCCGTCGGGCCCGAGCAGATGGTCCTGGCCGACGACCTCGGCGAGCTTTGCGGCCGCAGCTTGTCGGCGAGCGGCCGCGGCGCGTCGCGGTCGAGGCCGGCGGCGGCGAACAGGCTCGGGCCTGGGCGAGCGTTTGCCATGGCTGGAAGGTGGGGCACGGCGCCCCACTGCGCAAGCGGCTCGATCGGGCTGCCGCGTTGCGCAGCGGCAGCTGCCGCGCAGCCACCGACATCTGCTGGCCGCCGCGCATGATGGTGATGCGCCACAGCCCGGCTCGGCTGGCTGGCGACGCGCTCGAGATCGCGCGGTCTTGGCGATCTTGCTGCGTTGTTGACGGAGAGCACGACGTCGCCGCGCTGGAAGCCGAGGCTCTGCGCCGGCGAGCCGTCGGCGATGTCGACGATCACCACGCCCTCGGTCGAGGCATCGAGCCGCAGTTCGTCGGCGAGCGCCGGCGACAGATTGGCGACCTTGGCGCCCGGAACGGCGAGCGCGCCTCGATCACGAGTTCCTCGCGCGGCCGTCTCGGGCGCGGTCTCGAGCGCCACCGAGACCGTGATCTCCTTGCCGCCGCGCAGCGACGCCGAGCTGCGCCGCGCCGCCGAGCGGCCTTGGTGGCGAAGCGGTAGTCGAAGGCGTTCGGATCGTCGACCGCCTGGCCGTCGATCGAGACGATCACGTCGCCGGTCTTGAGGCCGGCGCGCGCCGCCGGGCTCTCCGGCGTGACGCTCGCGACCAGCGCGCCGGTCGGGCGCTTGAGGCCGAGGCTTTCGGCGATCTCCGGCGTCACCGCCTGCAGCTTGGCGCCGAGCCACGGCCGCTTGACCGCGCGTGCCGCCGCTCTTGCGCCGACGCGACCACCACCTGCACCATGTTGGCCGGAATCGCGAAGCCGATGCCCTGCGAGCCGCCCGAGCGCGAGAAGATCGCGGTGTTGATGCCGACCAGCCGGCCGGCCAGATCGACCAGCGCGCCGCCGGAATTGCCGGGATTGATCGCGGCATCGGTCTGGATGAAGAACTGATAGTCGGTGATGCCGACCTGGGTGCGCGCCAGCGCCGACACGATGCCGTGCGTCACGGTCTGGCCGACGCCGAACGGATTGCCGATCGCCAGCACCACGTCGCCGACCTGCAGCTCGTCGGAATTGCCGAACTCGATCGCGGGAAAGCTCTCGCTCGGCGTCCTTGATGCGCAGCACCGCGAGGTCGGTGCGCGCATCCTTGAGCACGATCTCGGCCTCGAACTCGCGCTTGTCGGCGAGCGAGACCTTCACCTGGTCGGCGCCCTCGATCACGTGGTTGTTGGTGACGACGAGGCCGGACGCATCGACGATCACGCCGGAGCCGAGCGAGCGCTGCATCTGCTCGCGCGGGCCATGCCCGGCATGCGCCGAAGAAGCGGCGGAAGATCGGATCGTCGAACAGCGGATTGCGGTTCGCGACCGATCTTGGCGGCATAGACGTTGACCACCGCCGGCGCCGCCGCGCTTGACCACCGGCGCATAGGACAGCCGCAGCTCGCTGGGCGACGTCGGCACGCGCGCGGTCCTGGGCGCGACGCGCCGTAGGCGCGCTGCCAGCGACGAGCAGCGACGAGGCAGAGCGCGGCAAGCAAGGTCGGGCGCAGGATCATGGCAGATCCCCAGATTCGGCGACGGCAGATATAGGCCGCCGCGCGCGGCAATATGAAGGGCGAACCGGGCGCAGGTCGGGCGCACTTTCGGCCCAGTCCCGCGCTGCCGGAGACCAGCGTCGAATGCGCGGCACGGACTTCGCCGCACCATGAGGCTCATCGTGAACCATGCCGGACCAGGCGACGACACTCGACCGGACACCGGCGGTCGACCGCGCAAGCAATCGGCGCCTCGGC
The DNA here is from genome assembly GCA_963755305.1 of uncultured Alphaproteobacteria bacterium. Classification (GTDB taxonomy): domain Bacteria; phylum Pseudomonadota; class Alphaproteobacteria; order Rhizobiales; family Xanthobacteraceae; genus VAZQ01. Next base: position 20,966 of record CAVWJL010000008.1, read on the forward strand.
CGCCGCGGCCGCGATCTACCTGGTCGCCTTCGTCACCGGCGCGATCGTGATGAGCTTCGAGATGCTCGGCTCGCGCTATCTCAACCCGTATTTCGGCAGCGGCATCTATACCTGGGCCGCGCTGATCTCGACCGTGCTGGCGGCGCTCACCGCTCGGCTATTTCCTCGGCGGCTGGCTCGCCGACCGCACCGCCTCGGCCGCCGTGCTCGGCGCGACCGTGCTGATCGGCTCGGTCTATCTCGTTGCTGCTGCCGAGCTTTCGCCGAGCCGATGCTGGAATTCGTGCTCGCCGGCATCGACGACATCCGCACCGGCAGCCTGCTCGCCTCGCTCGCCATCATGTTCTTCCCGGTGACGCTTCTCGGCATGTATTCGCCGTTCGCGATCCGCCTGCTGCTGCGCTCCGCGCAGCGCTCCGGCACGCGTCTCGGGCACGGTCTACGGCGTGTCGACCGCCGGCAGCATCGTCGGCACGCTCGGCACGACCTTCTGTTCTGATCCCGATGATCGGCTCGCGCGCGATCACGCTGCTCGCTCGGCGTCGGCGGGCCTGATCGGCGGCGCTGGTGCTGCTCGCGCTGGCGCGCATCGCGCGCGCGCGCCGCAGCCGCTGCTCGCTGCGGCTGTCACGGCGCTGCGCCTTGCTGCCCGCGGCACCGCCGCGCGCGCGCCGAGGACCTGGTCGATCGAGCCGTGCGCGCCGCCATGCTCAAGCGCACCGACGGCCGCATCGCCCACATCGAAACCGAATACAACGACATCTTCATCACCAAGCGGCGGCGACGAACTCACCATGTCGTTCCAGCTCAAGGGCTGGGACTACACCGAGTCGGTGACCAACCTGCGCGACCCCGACGACCTGCCGCTGCGCTACGCCCAGCGTGATGACGATCGCGCCGATCTATCCGCCGATGCGCCGAAGAAAATCCTGATGCTCGGGCTCGGCGGCGGCTCGATCTCGACCTATCTCGGCCGCTCCATGCCGGACGTCACGATCGACACCGTCGAGACTCGACCCCGGCGTGATCAGCGCGGCCAAGAAATATTTCGGCCTCCGCGAGACCGCGCGCGTGCGCTATCTCGACGGCGACGGCCGCGTCTTTCTCAACCGCAACAAGAGCCCTACGACCTGATCCTGGTCGACGCCTTTCGCGGCGGCTATGTGCCGTTCCATCTGCTGACCAAGGAATTCTACCGCTGGTCAAGCAGCGGCTGACGCCGGGCGGCGCGGTCGCCTTCAACGTCCACGACGGCACCAAGCTCTACGCCTCGACCGTGCGGACGCTCGGCGAGGTGTTTCCGACGCGTCGACCTCTATCCGACCGGCGACGGCGAAGTGATCGCGGTCGCCACCGCCTGCGCCGCGGCTGGACAAGGACGCGCTGGCCAGCCGCGCCGCCGCGCTGCAGGAGCGCTACAAGTTCCGCTATCCGCTGCCGCAGCTGCTGACGCGGCGCGCTGGACAAGCCGCCGCCGCAGGCCGCCACGGCCGATCTCATGACCGACGATTTCGCGCCGGTCGACCTCTACGACACGATCGGGCGAGCGCGTGCGCAAGAAGAAGTGATGACGGCCTGCCCGGCGAGCCATGCGCGCCGCGGTCACTCCTTCGCCGGCACCGTGCGCAGATAGGCGACCATGGCGTCGAGATCGGCGTCGGTCATCTTGGCGTAATAGGCGAAAGCCCATCGGCGGCTTGAGCTTGCTGCCGTCCTTGCGGACGCCCTGGGTGATCGCGCGCTTGATCTCGGCGTCGGTCCAGCCGCCGATGCCCTTCGCCTTGCTCGACGTGATGTTGCGCGACACCGACACGCCCCAGGGCCCGTGGAATTCGCGCCCGCCCTTGCCCAGCGCATTGCCGAAATCGACGCCCGTTCCGGGCGGCCGATCGGCGTATGGCATTCCATGCAGTGCCCGATGGTGGCGAGATAGAAGCCGCGCTTGACCTTGTCGCCCATGTCCGCCTCCGGCATCGGCTTCTCGGCGCCGGGGACGACCTGGTGCAGGATATCGCATCTTGTAGACCGGATCGCGCACCTTGTTGCTGACCGCCGGGACCGAGCGCAGATAGGCGACGATGGCGTCGGGATCGCGCGGCGTGAGGATCTCGTAGAAGCCCGACGGCATCACTTCGGCGAGCGGCACGCCGTTCGGCCGCATGCCCTCTTGCAGCGCGTTCTTGATGTCGGCGTCGCTCCAGTCGCCGATGCCGGTCGTCCGGTCCGGCGTGATGTTCGACGCGGTGACGTCGAACGGCGGCTCGTCGAAGCGCAGGCCGCCGGACAGCGCCTTGTCGAATTGCGGCACCGTTCGGCCCCTCGGCGTGTGGCAGTTGCCGCAGGTCATGATGGTGTTGACGAGATAGTTGCCGCGCTCCACCGGCGTCTGCGCCTGCGTCATGGCCGTCGTCGCCAGCAGTGCCACGATGCCAGTCAATCCCCGTGCGATCATCGCCGTGCCTCCCTTATGCGTCGCCTGTTCAATATGATCGCCCCGTCGCCGGACACGATAACGCGTCCGTCGCCGATCGCCCAACCGCAATCTGGAATTATCCCAAGAGCGACGGCACGCCGCCGATTCGAGCGCGGCGCAAACAAAAAGGGCGGCGCCGAGCGCCGCCCGTTCTGATCGCATCTGCGGCCCAGGTCAGGCCGGAACGCCTGCCGCCTCCACCGGCGCCCGCTCCTGCACCGGTCCGGAATCCTTGCCCTTGGCCTCGACGTCGCGATCGACGAACTCGATCACCGCGACCGGCGCGGAATCGCCGTAGCGGAAGCCGGCCTTGAGCACGCGGGTATAGCCGCCGTTGCGGTCCTTGTAGCGCGGGCCGATCACGTCGAACAGCTTCTTGACCATGGCGACGTCGCGCATCTCCGCGATCGCCTGGCGGCGCGCATGCAGGTCGCCGCGCTTGCCGAGCGTGACGAGCTTCTCGACGATCGGCCGCAGGTCCTTGGCCTTCGGCAGCGTGGTGACGATCTGCTCGTGCTTGATCAGCGCCGCCGCCATGTTGGCGAACATGGCGCGGCGATGCTCGGCTTGCGGTCGAGCTTGCGGTGAGCGTTACCGTGACGCATGATCCTACTCCTCCCATCCCGCTCGCCGTCGTCTTGTGCCGGGCATCCACGCCTTCCTTGCTTCGCGGAGAACAGCAAGACGTGGATGGCCGGGACAAGCCCGGCCATGACGAAATCCGACCTCAGTAATGATCCTCGAAGCGCTTGGCGAGCTCGTCGATGTTCTCCGGCGGCCAGCCCGGCACTTCCATGCCGAGATGCAGGCCCATCTGCGCCAGCACTTCCTTGATCTCGTTGAGCGACTTGCGGCCGAAGTTCGGCGTGCGCAGCATCTCGGCTTCGGTCTTCTGCACGAGATCGCCGATGTAGACGATGTTGTCGTTCTTCAGACAGTTGGCCGAGCGCACCGAGAGCTCGAGCTCGTCGACCTTCTTGAGGAAGGCCGGATTGAAGGCGAGATCGGGGATCGACTCGGTGGCGACCTCCTTGCGCGGCTCCTCGAAATTGACGAACACGTTGAGCTGGTCCTGCAGGATGCGCGCCGCATAGGCGAGCGCGTCGTCGGGGGTGACCGCGCCGTTGGTCTCGATCGTCAGGGTGAGCTTGTCGTAGTCGAGGATCTGGCCCTCGCGGGTGTTCTCGACCTTGTAGGAGACCTTGCGCACCGGCGAGAACAGGCTGTCGACCGGGATCAGCCCGATCGGCGCATCCTCCGGCCGGTTGCGCTCGGTCGGCACGTAGCCCTTGCCGGTATTGACCGTGAACTCCATGCGGATCTCGGCGCCCTCGTCGAGCGTGCACAGCACGAGGTCGGGATTGAGCACGACGATGTCGCCGACGGTCTGGATGTCGCCGGCGGTGACGGTGCCGGGCCCCTGCTTCTTCACCACCATGCGCTTGGGACCGTCGCCCTGCATCTTGATGGCGATGTCCTTGATGTTGAGCACGATGTCGGTCACGTCCTCGCGCACGCCGGGGATCGAGGAGAACTCGTGCAGCACGCCGTCGATGTGCACCGACTGCACCGCGGCGCCCTGCAGCGAGGACAGCAGAATGCGCCGCAGCGCATTGCCCAGCGTCACGCCGAAGCCGCGCTCCAGCGGCTCGGCGACGACGGTCGCCTCGCGCTTGGCGTCGGCGCCGGCGGCCACCTGCAGCTTGTTCGGTCGGATCAGTTCCTGCCAGTTCTTCTGGATCGTCACATTGGCACCCATCGCGTTGAGCGGCGCGGTGCTGGCCCGCGCACCCCACTCCGTCCCGTGGGAAGATTCGGCGGCGGCAGGCTGGTCGGCCCGCCGGAGAAGAATGTCGTCCGTCATACTCGGCGCCTCTTGCGTGGACGGCAGCCGTTATGCGGGATCGGCGTCACGTCGCGGATGGACGTGATGGTGAACCCGGCCGCCTGCAGCGAACGCAAGCGCCGATTCGCGGCCGGAACCCGGTCCCGCCACCTCGACTTCGAGCGTCCGCATGCCGTGCTCGGGGGCCTTCTTGGCCGCGTCCTCCGCCGCGACCTGCGCGGCATAGGGCGTCGACTTGCGCGAGCCCTTGAACCCCATGGTGCCGGCCGACGACCAGGCGATGGTGTTGCCCTGGGCGTCGGTGATGGTGATCATGGTGTTGTTGAACGTCGCATTCACATGCGCGACGCCGGACGCGATGTTCTTGCGTTCGCGTCGGCGGACGCGGGTGGCTTCCTTGCCCATTCTCGATCCTTTCGCGGCCCGGCGCGGCGGCAGCCTGGCCCATCACGCGTTCTGCCCGCCTCAACCTGGGGCGTTACTTCTTCTTGCCGGCAATCGCCTTGGCCGGACCCTTGCGGGTGCGGGCGTTGGTGTGGGTGCGCTGGCCGCGGACCGGTAGTCCGCGACGATGCCGCAACCCGCGGTAGCAGCCGAGATCCATCAGCCGCTTGATGTTCATCGCGGTCTCGCGCCGCAGATCGCCCTCGACCATGTAGTCGCGGTCGATCACTTCGCGGATCTGCAGCACCTCCTGGTCGGTCAGCTGGGACACCCGGCGCTCGTCCGGAATGCCCACTTTCTCCATGATTTCATTGGCCTTTTGTGGCCCGATCCCATGGATATATTGCAGCGCAATAACGACGCGCTTGTTGGTTGGTATATTGACACCGGCGATGCGGGCCACGGTCTTCACTCCTGTTGCCGCGGCGATCGAGGCGCGCCGGCGGGTCCTTCGGTCGGGTTTGCAAACGATAACGCGACACCTCCCCGTTGCCCGGGGCCCGGCATCGTTCGACCTCTCGACCTGGATCAAGGGGTTATTAGGGGATTCAACGTCGTTTCGTCAACCTCTGCTGGCGTTTGGTTTTGCGTGCGGCGGGCTTGCGCGGGGCGGGCGCCCGCGCGGCCTTTTTTGCCGCCTTTTTGGCCGTCTTTGCGCCGCTTTTGGGCGGGTTTTGCCGCCGGCTTCCTGGCGCCGGCCGGCTTGGCGCTTTTGCTCTCCGACCGCGGCGGCGCTGCGCGCCTTGGGCTTTCGCCACAGCATCCTTGCGCGGCGATTCAACCTTGCGCGGCGATTCTCCGGACGCGGACGGCTTGGGCGGCGCGCGCCGCGCGGGCGTCAGCATCTTGTCGATCGCCTCCGTCACTTCGGCGATCGGGGCCATGCCGTCGACCGTGCGCAGAACGCTCTGCAGCCGGTAATAGGTCACGAGCGGCGCGGTCTGGTCGCGATAGGCCAGGATGCGGCGCCGCAGCACGTCCGGATTGTCGTCGGCGCGCAGCGCCTCGCCGCGCGCCTTCATCTCGGCGATCCGCTGCTCGATGCGCTTGAGCAGGATGCCTTCGTCGACCTTGAGCTCGATCACCGCGTCGAGCTTGAGGCCCTTCTCCTCGAGCATGCGGTCGAGCGCGTCCGCCTGCGGCACGGTGCGCGGGAAGCCGTCGAGGATGAAGCCGTTGCGGGCGTCGGGCTCGTCGATGCGGTCGGCCACGATCGCCACCACCACGTCGTCGGGCACCAGTTCGCCGCGCGCCATGATGTCCTTGCGCGCGCAGCCCGACCGGCGTGCCCGCCTTCGACCGCCGCGCGCAGCATGTCTCCGGTCGAAAGCTGCACGAGCCCATGCCTGGCGACGAGCCGCTGCGCCTGCGTGCCTTTGCCGGCCCCCGGCGGGCCGAGCAGGATCAATCTCATCTACGCCGCCCCCGCAGCTTCGATTTCTTGATCAGGCCTTCATACTGATGGGCCAGCAGATAGCCCTGAATCTGCGCCACCGTATCCATGGTCACGCTGACCACGATCAGGAGCGACGTGCCGCCGAAATAGAACGGCACCGACGCATAGGAAATCAGAATCTCCGGCAGCAGGCAGACCAGCGCCAGATAGGCCGCACCGATCACCGTGATGCGCGACAGCACGTAGTCGATATATTCCGCGGTGCGCTCGCCCGGCCGGATGCCCGGAATGAAGCCGCCGTGCTTCTTGAGGTTCTCTGCCGTCTCGGTCGGATTGAAGACGATCGCCGTGTAGAAGAAGGCGAAGAACACGATGAGCGCGACGTAGAGGATCAGGAACAGCGGCCGGCCGTGGCCGAGCTGGGTGGTCAGCGTGACGAACCAGTCCGGCCCCTTGCCGGCGTTGAGATTGGCCACGGTGGTCGGCAGCAGCAGCAGCGAGGAGGCGAAGATCGGCGGGATGACGCCCGAGGTGTTGAGCTTGAGCGGCAGATGCGAGGACTGGCCCTCGAACATGCGGTTGCCGACCTGGCGCTTGGGATACTGGATCAGCAGGCGGCGCTGCGCGCGCTCCATGAACACGATGAAGGCGATCACCGCGACCGCCATGACCATCACGGCAAGGATGAGGCCGGTCGAGAGCGCGCCCTGACGGCCGAGTTCGAGCGTGCCGGCAATCGCGGAGGGCAGCTCCGCGACGATGCCGGCCAGGATGATGAGCGAGATGCCGTTGCCGATGCCGCGCGAGGTGATCTGCTCGCCGAGCCACATCAGGAACATGGTGCCGCCGGTGAGCGTGATCACGGTCGAGATGCGGAAGAACCAGCCGGGGTCGGTGACGACGTTGCCGGCACCTTCAAGACCGATCGCGATGCCGTAGGACTGGAAAGCCGCCAGGATCACGGTGAGATACCGCGTGTACTGGTTCATGACCTTGCGGCCCTGCTCGCCCTCCTTCTTCAGCTGCTCGAGCGTGGGCGAGACCGTCGTCATCAGCTGGATGATGATCGAGGCCGAGATGTACGGCATGATGTTGAGCGCGAAGATCGCCATGCGGTGGATGCCGCCGCCGGAGAACATGTTGAACATGCCGAGGATGCCGCCGGCCTGCTGGCGGAAAATCTGTTCCCAGGCGGAGGGATCGATGCCGGGCAGCGGGATATAGGTGCCGAACCGGTAGACCAGCAGCGCGCCGAGCGTGAACCAGATGCGCTTCTTGAGCTCCTCGGCCTTGGCGAGCGCCGAGAAATTGAGGTTGGCCGCCAAGTTGTTCTGCTGCAGAGACCATGCGCCGAAGCTCCCGTTCCGCCGCCCCCGGATCAGCCGCCCGTGCCTATATGGGGATCGGGCGGCCATTTCCTATGGGAGTCAGGCGGCCTGTTCGGCGCTCTCGCGCTTTCGGCGCCAGGATCGTGACCGAACCGCCGGCCTTCTCCACCGCGGCGACCGCCGATTTCGACGCCCCCCAGACCGAAAACGCCACCTTCGCCTTGATCTCGCCGGAGCCCAGGAGCCGCACCCCGTCGCGGGCGCGCCGCAGCACGCCGGCCTTGACCAGGGCCTCGGCGTCGACCGTGGCGCCGGCATCGAGCTTGCCCGCGTCGATCGCCGCCTGCACGCGGCCGAGATTGATCTCGTTCAACTTGCGCGCGAACGACGTGTTCTTGAAGCCGCGCTTGGGCAGCCGGCGGTGCAGCGGCATCTGGCCGCCTTCGAAGCCCTTGATGCGCACGCCCGAGCGCGCGGTCTGGCCCTTGCCGCCGCGCCCGCCGGTCTTGCCGCAGCCCGAGCCGATGCCGCGGCCGATGCGGTGGCGTTTCTTGCGCGCACCCGGCCGGTCGGCAAGTTCGTGGAGCTTCATGGCCGGTTCCTGTTCTCTTGGTTCGGCCGCCGGGAGAGGCCCGGGCGGGACGACGTTACTTCGATCGCTCTCGACCACCCGGACGAGGTGCTTCACCTTCGCGATCATGCCGCGGGTCGCCGCCGTGTCCGGCAGTTCGGCCACGCGGCCGATCCGGTTGAGGCCGAGCCCGACCAGCGTCTCGCGCTGGCTGTGGTGGCGGCGGATCGGCGCTGCCGATCTGCTCGACCTTGATGACCTTGTCGTTGCTGCTCATGTCCTTCTCCCGGCGCGCGGCCGATCGGTTCAGTCGGCGATCTGCTCGCCCTCGGCACCGTCGCGGCGGCGCGCCTGCAGGGCCGAAACCTTGATGTTGCGGCGGGCCGCGACCGAGCGCGGCGAATCCTGGTGCTTGAGCGCGTCGAAGGTCGCACGCACCATGTTGTAGGGGTTGGACGAGCCGATCGACTTGGCCACCACATCCTGCATCCCGAGCGTCTCGAACACAGCGCGCATGGGCCCGCCGGCGATGATGCCGGTGCCGGGCGGGGCGGCGCGCAGGAAGACCTTTCCGGCACCGTGCCGGCCCGCCACGTCGTGGTGGAGCGTGCGGCCCTCGCGCAGCGGAACGCGGATGAGATTGCGCTTGGCGGCTTCGGTCGCCTTGCGGATCGCTTCCGGCACTTCGCGCGCCTTGCCATGGCCGAAGCCGACCCTGCCCTTCTCGTCGCCGACCACGACCAGCGCGGCGAAGCCGAAACGACGGCCGCCCTTCACCACCTTGGCCACACGATTGATGTGGACCAGCTTGTCGGTGAACTCGCTGTCTCTCGCGCTCGCGCCCGGAGCCTCTGCGTTCTCGTTCGGCCATGCCTGTCAATCCCGGTTAAAAGTTGAGACCGCCCTCGCGCGCGGCATCCGCCAGCGCCTTGACGCGGCCGTGATAGAGATAACCGCCCCGGTCGAAGACCACGTCCTTGACGCCCTGCGCGGCCGCCCGTTCGGCGACCAGCTTCCCGACCGCCTTGGCGGCCGCGATATTGGCCCCGCTCTTGAGACTGCCGCGCATATCCTTTTCGATCGAGGAGGCCGCCGCCAGCGTCGTGCCCTTCACGTCGTCGATCACCTGCGCGTAGATGTGCTTGGAGGAGCGGAACACGGAAAGCCGCGCCCGTTCTCCGGCGGCACGCCGGATGTTGCGCCGGACCTTCGCGGTTCGCCGTAGCGTTCGATCAACGACAGTCGCCATCGGGCGCTCCCATCACTTCTTCTTGCCTTCCTTGCGGAAGACGAATTCATCCGAGTATTTCACGCCCTTGCCCTTGTACGGCTCGGGCTTGCGGAAGGCGCGGATCTCGGCCGCCACCTGGCCGACCTTCTGCGCGTCGATCCCGGTGACGACGATTTCGGTCGCCTTCGGGACCGCGACCGTGATCCCCTCGGGGATCGGGTAGACGATGTCGTGGGCGTAGCCGAGCTGAAGCTGCAGGTTCTTGCCCTGCAACGCCGCCCGGTAGCCGACGCCGGAAATCTCCAGCTTGCGTTCGTAGCCTTTGGTGACGCCCTCGACCAGGGAGGCCAGCAGCGAGCGGTAGGTCCCCCACATCGCCCGCGCCCGCTTGGTATCGCTTCGCGGGTCGATCGTCACGCTGCCGCTCTCGAGCTTGGCCGCGACGTCGTCGTGCAGCACGAGCTGCAACGCGCCCTTCGGCCCCTTCACCTTGACGGTCTGGCCCTCGATGTTGGCGGTCACGCCCGAAGGAATGACGACCGGCTTTTTTCCGACGCGAGACATCGTTCTATTCCATTCGAGTTCGTTAGAACACCGTGCAGAGGATTTCGCCGCCGACATTGGCGTCGCGCGCGTCGTGATCGGCCATGACGCCCTTGGGGGTCGACAGGATCGCGACCCCCAGGCCGTTGTTGACGCGCGGAAGCGCCTTCACCGAGGCATAGACGCGGCGTCCCGGCTTGGATACGCGGGAAATCTCCCGGATCACCGGCTCGCCATCGAAATACTTCAGCTCGATCTCGATCTCCTTGAAGCCGTTGGCATGCTCGACCGAGGCGTAACCGCGGATGAAGCCCTCGCTCTTGAGCACGTCCAGCACGCTCTCCCGCAGCCGCGACGCTGGCGTAGACACCTTCGGCTTGCTGCGCATCTGCGCATTGTGAATGCGCGCGATCATGTCGCCGAGCGGATCATTCAAAGCCATCGCCCGACCTCCCTACCAGCTCGACTTGACGAGGCCCGGGATCAGCCCCTTGGAGCCGAGGTCCCGAAGCGCAATGCGGGAAAGTTTGTGCTTGCGATAATAGCCGCGCGGCCGCCCAGTCATCTCGCAGCGGTTGCGGATCCGCGTGGCGGACGAATTGCGCGGCAGTTCCGCGAGCTTGAGCGAGGCCGCAAACCGCTCCTCCATCGGCTTGGTCTTGTCGAGCACAACCGCCTTCAGCCGCGAACGGCGGCCCGCATATTTTTTGGCAAGCCGGCGCCGCCGGTTGTTCTTCTCGATCGAACTCTTCTTTGCCATTCCTTGCTCCTGACTTTCCGCGTTTGAGGCTCAAGCCTCACTGCCGGAACGGGAAGTTGAATGCCGCAAGCAGCGCGCGCGCTTCGGCGTCGGTCCTCGCGCTGGTGCAGACGGTGATGTCCATGCCCCAGATATCGGCCGCCTTGTCGTAGTCGATCTCCGGGAAGATGATGTGCTCCTTGATGCCGATCGTGTAGTTTCCGCCACCGTCGAAGCTCTTGGGCGACAGCCCGCGGAAGTCGCGCACGCGCGGCAGCGCGATGGTGACCAGCCGGTCGATGAACTCGTACATGCGCGCCTTGCGCAGCGTGACCTTGCAGCCGATGGCCTGACCGTCGCGCAGCTTGTAGGTCGCGATCGATTTGCGCGCCTTGGTGATGACCGCCTTCTGACCGGAGATCAGGGCAAGGTCGGCGGCCGCATTCTCCACCTTCTTGCGGTCGGCGACGCCCTCGCCGATGCCCATGTTGATGACGACCTTCTCGATCACCGGCACCTGCATGCGGTTCTTGTAGCCGAACTCCTCGGTCAGCTTGCCGCGAACGACCTCCTCGAAATGCGTGCGCAGGCGCGGCGTCACCTTCTCCTCCGGCGTCCGCGCCTTCGGAGCCTTGTCCGCGCCGTCGCCTTTCGCGGCGGCCTTGTCGCCCTTGTCGGCCTTCGGCGCCTTCGGCTGCGCCTGCTGGCCCTTCTCGCCCTTCTCCGGGCGCGGTCCCTTGTCGGCCTTCGCGGGCTTCTTGGCCTCGGTCCTGTCTTTGGTATCAGCCATCGATCTCAACTCCCGAACGCTTGGCGACGCGCACCTTGCGGCGGTCGTCCCCCTCGCCCACGAACTTGAACCCGACCCGCGTCGGCTTGCCGTCCTTCGGATCGGCGAGCGCCAGATTGGACAGATGCACCGGCGCTTCCTTGGAGGTGATGCCTCCGGCCTGCTGCGCGGTCTGCTTCTGGTGGCGCTTGACCATGTTGACGCCGCGCACCAGGGCGCGGCCCTCGTCCGGGCGCACCTCGATCACCTCGCCGGTGCGGCCCTTGTCGCGGCCGGTGCGCACGATGACCTTGTCGCCCTTGCGGATCTTCGCCGCCATCACAGCACCTCCGGCGCGAGCGAGATGATCTTCATGTGGTTCTTGGCCCGCAATTCGCGCGGGACCGGCCCGAAGATGCGGGTGCCGACCGGCTCCATCTGCGGGTTGATCAGGACCGCGGCATTGCGATCGAAGCGGATGACCGAGCCGTCCGGGCGCTTGATGTCCTTGCGGATGCGCACCACCACGGCCTTCATCACCTCGCCCTTCTTCACCCGCCCGCGCGGGATCGCCTCCTTCACCGAGACGACGATCACGTCGCCGATGGTGGCGTACCGCTTCTTCGAGCCGCCGAGCACCTTGATACACATGACGCGGCGCGCGCCGGAATTGTCCGCCACGTCGAGGTTGGTCTGCATCTGGATCATGACGCCACCATCATTCTCTGTTCGGAGCGCAAGTGCGCTCACACGACCTTTTTCTTCTTCTCGCCCTGGACCACTTCCCACCGCTTGAGCTTGGAAAGCGGACGGCGCTCCTCGATCCAGACGGTGTCGCCCACCGAGTATTCGTTCTGCTCGTCGTGGGCGTAGTATTTCTTGGTACGACGCACCGTCTTCTTCATGACCGGATGGGTGAAGCGGCGCTCGACGCGCACCACTACCGTCTTGTTCTGCTTGTCGCTCACGACGACGCCCTGGAGGTTGCGCTTCGGCATTTCGGTCCTCGTCTAACCTTTCTTGGGCGCGGCGCGCTTGCGGCCGGCGGCACGCTTGGGCTTGTCGGCGGCCTTTGCCGCGGGTCGCGCCGCGGCCGTGCCGGTGCCGGCGCGCTTCTGCCCGGCAATCGTCTTGATCCGCGCGATGTCGCGGCGCACCGCCCGCACGCGCGCAGTGTTCGCGAGCTGGCCGGTCGCCCGCTGGAAGCGCAGGTTGAACTGCTCCTTCTTGAGCTTGAGGGCTTCGTCGTCGAGCTGGTCGACGGTCATCGACCTGAGATCGTCAGGCTTCATGGTCAACTCCAACCCTAGTCCGCGATGCGCTCGACGAAGCGCGTCTTGATCGGCAGCTTGGCGGCGGCGAGCCCGAGCGCCTCGCGCGCGACCGCCGCCGACACCCCGTCGATCTCGAAAATGATGCGGCCCGGCTTGACCCGCGCGACCCACAGCTCGGGCGTACCCTTGCCCGAACCCATGCGCACTTCGAGCGGCTTCTTCGATACCGGAACATCCGGGAAGATGCGGATCCACACCTGGCCGGAGCGCTTCATGTGGCGCGTGAGCGCGCGGCGCGCCGCCTCGATCTGGCGCGCGGTCACGCGCTCGGGCTCCAGCGCCTTGAGCGCATACTGGCCGAACGCAAGGTCGACCCCGGAGGTCGCGATACCCTTGATCCGGCCCTTGTGCGCCTTGCGAAACTTGGTGCGCATCGGTTGCAGCATGACTTAACGCCTCATTCCTTGTTCCAGCCGCCGCTCAAGCCGCGTGGCGCGGCGGCCGGCCGGCGTCGCCCTCGGCCATCTTCTTGTCCTGAGCCATCGGGTCGTGCTCCATGATCTCGCCCTTGAAGATCCAGACCTTGACCCCGCACGTGCCGTAGGTGGTGAACGCGGTGGCGACGCCGTAATCGACGTCGGCGCGCAGCGTATGCAGCGGCACGCGTCCCTCCCGATACCATTCCATGCGCGCGATCTCGGCGCCGCCGAGCCGGCCCGAGCAGTTGATGCGGATGCCGCCGGCCCCGAGCCGCATGGCCGATTGCACGGCCCGCTTCATGGCGCGGCGGAAGGCGACGCGCCGCTCGAGCTGCTGGGCGATCGATTCGGCGACCAGCTGGGCGTCGAGCTCCGGCTTCCTGATCTCGATGATGTTGATGACCACGTCGCTGTCGGTCAGCTCGGCCACCTTCTTGCGCAGCTTCTCGATGTCGGCGCCCTTCTTGCCGATCACCACGCCCGGACGCGCCGAATGAATGGTCACCCGGCACTTCTTGTGCGGGCGCTCGATCACGATCTTGGAGACCGCCGCCTGCTTGAGCGCCTCCATCAGCGCTTCGCGGATCTTCATGTCCTCGTGCAGGAGCTTGCCGTACTCGTTCTTGCCGGAATACCAGCGCGAGTCCCAGGTGCGGTTGATCCCGAGCCGCAAGCCTACCGGATTGACCTTCTGACCCATCGGTCGTGCTCCCTAGGAAGCCGCCGCCTCAACCTGACGCACGACGATGGTCAGGTTGGCGAACGGCTTGAAAATGCGTCCCATGCGGCCGCGGCCGCGCGGGGTGAAGCGCTTGAGGACCAGCGCCTTTCCGACATGCGCCTCGGCCACGATCAACTCGTCGACGTCGAGCTCGTGATTGTTCTCGGCATTGGCGATCGCCGATTCCAGGCACTTGCGCACGTCGCGCGCGATGCGCTTGCGCGAGAATTCGAGGTCGGCGAGCGCGACCGCGACCTTCTTGCCGCGAATGAGCCCGGCGACGAGATTGAGCTTCTGCGGGCTCACCCGCAGCATGCGAGCCACCGCCTTGGCTTCGCTTTCGGAGAGCGTGCGCTCGCGCTTCTTCTTGCCCATGGCGTTCCCTCAAGCCTCAACTCGTGGCGGCCGGCGCCGCCGGCGCGGCAGCCGCCGGTGCGCCCGCCGCGGCCGGACCCGCCGCGCGCTTGGCCTTACGATCGGAGGAATGGCCGTAGAACGTGCGCGTCGGCGAGAATTCGCCGAACTTGTGGCCGACCATCTCTTCCGTGACCATAACCGGGATGTGCTTCTGGCCGTTGTAGACGCCGAAGGTCAGCCCGACGAACTGCGGCAGGATGGTCGAGCGCCGGCTCCAGATCCTGATCATCTCGTGCCGTCCGGACGCGCGCGAGACCTCCGCCTTCTTGAGCAGATAGCCGTCGACGAACGGGCCCTTCCAAACCGAACGCGCCATGATGCCGTCCTCGTCTATTTCTTCTTCCGCGCGTGGCGGCTTGCGATGATGAATTTGGTGGTGGACTTGTTCCTGCGGGTCTTCTTGCCTTTGGTGGGGAAGCCCCACGGCGTCACCGGATGGCGGCCGCCGGAGGTGCGGCCTTCGCCGCCGCCGTGCGGATGGTCGATCGGGTTCATCGACACGCCGCGATTGTGCGGCATGCGGCCCATCCAGCGCTTGCGGCCGGCCTTGCCGATCGAAACGTTCATGTTGTCGGGGTTCGACACCGCGCCGATAGTCGCCATGCAGCGGCCGTGGACGAGGCGCTGCTCGGCCGAATTGAGCCGCAGGATGACATAGTCGCCGTCGCGCCCGACGATCTGGGCGTAGGTTCCGGCCGAACGCGCGATCTGGCCGCCCTTGCCGATCTTGATTTCGATATTGTGGACGATGGTGCCGATCGGGATGTTGCCGGCCGGCATGGCATTGCCCGGCTTCACGTCCACGTGCTCGCCCGCGACCACGCTGTCGCCCTCGGCGATCCGCTGCGGCGCGAGGATGTAGGCGAGCTCCCCGTCCTGATACTTGATCAGCGCGATGAAGGCGGTGCGGTTGGGATCGTATTCGATGCGCTCGACCTTGGCCGGCACGTCGAACTTGCGACGCTTGAAGTCGACCTTGCGGTAGGCCTGCTTATGCCCGCCGCCGCGGAAGCGCACGGTGATGCGGCCGTTGTTGTTGCGGCCGCCGCTCGAATGCTTGCCTTCGGTCAGCGTCTTCACCGGCGCGCCGCGGTAGAGGCCGGAGCGGTCGACGAGGACGAGCTGGCGCTGGCTCGGCGTGACGGGATTGTAGGTTTTGAGTGCCATCGTGCCGTTCCCTTACAGGCCCGTCGTCACGTCGATCCGGTGACCCTCTTCGAGCGTCACGATCGCGCGCTTGGTGGGCGACTGCTGGCCGACCGTGCCCTTGAAGGCCTTGACCTTGCCTTTGCGGATATTGGTGTTGACGCTCTTGACCTTGACGTCGAACAGCTTCTCCACCGCTTCCTTGATCTGCGGCTTGGTCGCGGTTCCGGCGACCTTGAAGATGACCTGGTTGCGCTCCGAGGCGAGCGTCGCCTTCTCGGTGATGATCGGCGAAAGGATCACGTCATAGTGGCGCGGGTCGCTGGTGCTCATTTGAAGCGCGCCTCCAACGCTTCCAGCGCGGCCTTAGTCAGGACCAGCGTGTGACGCCGCAGAACGTCGTACACGTTGATGCCCTGAACCGGCAGCACGTCGATGTCGGGAATGTTGCGGGCGGCCATGGCGAAGCTCGCCTCGACCTGCGCGCCGTCGATGATCAGCGCGTTCTTGAGGCCGAGCTTTTCCAGGTTCGACGCCAATATCTTGGTCTTGCCATCCTTCACCGAAGCCTTGTCGAGCACAATGATGCCGCCGTCCTTGGCCTTGGCGGACAGCGCATGCCGCAGCGCGAGCGCGCGCACCTTCTTGGGCAGATCGATGGCGTGGCTGCGCGGCGTGGGACCAAACGATCGGCCGCCGCCGCGGAACAGGTTCACCTTTGCCGGGCCGTGGCGCGCGCTGCCGGTGCCCTTCTGGCGGTACATCTTCTTGCCGGTGCGGTTGATCTCGGCGCGATTCTTGACGTCGTGAGTGCCGCGCTGGCGCTTGGCGAGCTGCCAGTTCACGCAGCGCTGCAGGATGTCCGCGCGCGGGTCGAGGCCGAAAATGGCATCCGGCAGTTCGACCGAGCCGGCGGCGCCGCCATCGAGCGTCGTGACCTTCAGTTCCATGTCACGCGCCCTCCCCGGGCTGCTCGGCGGGCGCCGGGCTCGCGCCGGCGGCCGGCGCGTCCGCGAGCCGGAACTTGCCGGGCTTGGGAGCGTCCTTGTGCAGCGCCTTCTTCACCGCATCGCGAATGGTGATCCAGCCGCCCTTCGAACCGGGTACCGCCCCCTCGATCATGATCAGGCCGCGCTCGACGTCGGTCTGCACCACCTTGAGATTGAGCGTGGTGACGCGGTCGACGCCCATGTGACCGGGCATCTTTTTTTCCTTGAAGGTCTTGCCCGGGTCCTGGCGTCCGCCGGTCGAGCCGATCGAGCGATGGGAGATCGACACGCCGTGCGAGGCGCGCAGGCCGTGGAAATTCCACCGCTTCATGCCGCCGGCGAAGCCCTTCCCGATCGATGTGCCGGTGACGTCGACAAACTGGCCGACGACGAAATGATCGGCCGTGATCTCGGCGCCGATCGGGATCAGGTCCTTCTCCTCGACGCGAAATTCCGCGACCTTGCGCTTGGGCTCGACCTTGGCGACGGCGAAATGACCGCGGTCCGCCTTGGTCACACCCTTCGGCTTGCGCTTGCCCGAGCCGAGCTGCAGCGCCACGTAGCCGTTCTTGTCCAACGTTCGGTGGGCGACCACCTGGCAGTTGGCAAGGCGCAGCACCGTCACCGGCACGTGCTCGCCGGCCTCGGTGAAGAGGCGCGTCATCCCGATCTTCTGTGCGATCACCCCGGAACGCATCGGCTTATTCCTTATCCCTGCCTTAGAGCTTGATCTCGACGTCGACACCGGCGGCCAGATCGAGCTTCATCAGCGCGTCCACCGTCTGTGGCGTCGGATCGACGATGTCGAGGAGCCGCTTGTGGGTCCGCATCTCGAACTGTTCGCGGCTCTTCTTGTCGACGTGAGGCGAACGGTTGACGGTGAATTTCTCGATCCTGGTCGGCAGCGGAATCGGCCCGCGCACCTGGGCGCCGGTGCGCTTGGCCGTCGCCACGATCTCGCGCGTCGACGCATCGAGGATGCGGTGATCGAACGCCTTGAGCCTGATCCGGATATTCTGGCCGTTCATAACCAATTGCTCCACGGCAAGGGGGCGCCAAGCGCCCCCTGCCCGTTCGTTACTCGGTGATCGATACCACCACGCCCGCGCCGACCGTCTTGCCGCCCTCGCGGATGGCGAAGCGCTGCTTCTCCTCCATCGCGATCGGCGTGATCAGCTCGACGTCCATCGCCGCGTTGTCGCCGGGCATGATCATCTCGGTGCCCTCCGGCAGCGTGCACTGGCCGGTCACATCGGTGGTGCGGAAATAGAACTGCGGGCGGTAGTTGTTGAAGAACGGCGTGTGCCGGCCGCCCTCCTCCTTGGTCAGGATGTAGGCCTCGGCCTTGAACTTCTTGTGCGGCTTGACCGAGCCGGGCTTGCACAGCACCTGCCCGCGCTCGACCGCGTCCTTGTCCACTCCGCGCAGGAGGCAGCCGACATTGTCGCCCGCCACGCCTTCGTCCAGCAGCTTGCGGAACATCTCGACGCCCGTGACCACGCATTTCTGCGTGTCCTTGAGGCCGACGATCTCGACGTCCTCGCCGACCTTGATCTTGCCGCGCTCGATGCGTCCGGTCACGACCGTGCCGCGGCCCGAGATCGAGAACACGTCTTCGATCGGCATCAGGAACGGCTGATCGATCGGCCGCTCCGGCAACGGCACCGACGAGTTCGAGCGCATCGTAGAGCCGCAGGATCGCCTCGTCGGCGAATTCGCCCTTTTCGCCGTTGAGGGCCTTGATCGCCGCGCCCCGGATCACCGGCAGCTTGTCGCCGGGAAACTGGTACTTGGTCAGAAGCTCGCGCACTTCGAGCTCGACCAGATCGAGCAGCTCGGGATCGTCCACCACGTCGACCTTGTTCAGGAACACGACGATGTAGGGAACGCCGACCTGGCGCGCCAAGAGAATGTGCTCGCGCGTCTGCGGCATCGGGCCGTCGGCGGCCGACACCACCAGGATGGCGCCGTCCATCTGCGCGGCGCCCGTGATCATGTTCTTGACGTAGTCGGCATGGCCCGGGCAGTCGACGTGGGCGTAGTGCCGCTTCTCGGTCGAATATTCGACGTGGCTGGTCGCGATGGTCAAAATCTTTGTGGCGTCGCGCCGGCCCTGGCTTTCCGAGGCTTTCGCGACCTGATCGTAGGACACCATGGTCTTCGACCAGCCCTTGTCCATCGACACCTTGGTCAGCGCCGCCGTCAGCGTCGTCTTGCCGTGGTCGACGTGTCCGATCGTCCCGACGTTGCAGTGCGGCTTCTCGCGATTGAATTTCTCTTTGGCCATCAGACTCTCCGTTCCGGCTCTCTGGCTTAACCCTGAAAGGCGCTGCTCAGGCGTACTTCGCCTGAACCTCCTGTGCGACGTTCTGGGGGACTTGCTCGTAGTGATCGAACTGCATGGTGAAGGTGGCGCGGCCCTGGCTCATCGAGCGCAGGTTGCTGACGTAACCGAACATGTTGGCGAGCGGCACCATGGCGGTGATGACGTTGGCGTTGCCGCGCATCTCCTGGCCCTGGATCTGGCCGCGCCGCGAATTCAGGTCGCCGATGACCGATCCGGTATAATCCTCCGGCGTCACCACTTCGACCTTCATGAGCGGCTCGAGCAGGATCGAGCTGCCCTTCTGCAATGCTTCGCGCAGCGCCATCCGCCCGGCGATTTCGAACGCCATCGCCGACGAGTCCACGTCGTGGGAGGCGCCGTCGATCAGCGCGACCTTGAGGTCGACGACCGGGAAGCCCGCCAGCACGCCCGAGCCGAGCACCGATTCCAGCCCCTTCTCGACCGCCGGAACGAACTCCTTCGGGACCGCACCGCCGACAACTTCGTTCTCGAACGCGAAGCCCTGGCCAGGCTGGGTCGGCTCGGCGACGATCTTCACGCGCGCATACTGGCCGTGGCCGCCGGTCTGCTTCTTGTGCGTGTAGTCGACGGTGACGCTCCTGGTGATCTTCTCGCGATAGGCGACCTGCGGCGCGCCGATATTCGCCTCGACCTTGTAGGTGCGCTTGAGGATGTCGACCTTGATGTCGAGGTGCAGTTCGCCCATGCCCTTGATGATGGTCTGACCCGATTCCGGATCGGTCGCGACGCGGAACGAGGGATCCTCGGCGACGAGCTTGGCCAGCGCCACTCCCAGCTTCTCCTGGTCGGCCTTGGTCTTCGGCTCGATCGCGATCTCGATCACCGGATCGGGGAACTCCATCTTCTCCAGGATCACCGCCTTCTGCGAATCGCACAGCGTATCGCCGGTGCGGACCTCCTTGAGGCCCGCGAGCGCGACGATGTCGCCGGCGAAAGCCTCCTTGATGTCCTCGCGGTTGTTGGCGTGCATCAGCAGCATGCGGCCGATGCGCTCCTTGCGGTCCTTGGTCGAATTGATGACGCCGGTGCCGCTCTCCAGCCGTCCCGAATAGATGCGGCAGAACGTGATGGTGCCGACGAACGGATCGTCCATGATCTTGAAGGCGAGCATCGCCAGCGGCTCGCTGTCGGACGGGTTGCGCACCACCTCGTTGCCCTTCATGTCCATGCCCTTGATCGGCGGGACATCGAGCGGGGACGGCAGATAGTCGACCACCGCATCGAGCAGCGGCTGCACGCCCTTGTTCTTGAAGGCGGAGCCCGCCAGCACCGGGAAGAACGCGCCGGTGATCACGGCCTTGCGGATGAGCTTCTTGAGGGTCGCCTCGTCGGGCGCCTTGCCTTCGAGATAGGCGGTCGTCGCGTCGTCGTCGAGTTCGACGGCGGCCTCGATCAGTTTCTCGCGATATTCGCTGGCCAGTTCGGCCATGTCGTCCGGGATGTCGATGTCGTGGTACTTGGCGCCGAGCGACTCGTCGTCCCAGATCACGCCCTTCATGCGCACGAGATCGATGATGCCCTTGAACTGCTGTTCGGCCCCGATCGGGAGCTGGATGGCCACCGGCTTGGCGCCCAGCCGATCCACGATGTCCTTGAGGCACTGGTAGAAGTCGGCCCCCACCTTGTCCATCTTGTTGGCGAAGACGATGCGCGGGACCTTGTACTTGTCGCCCTGGCGCCAGACCGTTTCGGTCTGCGGCTCCACGCCCTGATTGCTGTCGAGCACGCAGACCGCGCCGTCGAGCACGCGCAGCGAGCGCTCGACCTCGATGGTGAAATCGACGTGGCCGGGCGTGTCGATGATGTTGAGCCGCTTGTTGTTCCAGATCGCGGTGGTGGCGGCCGACGTGATGGTGATGCCACGCTCCTGCTCCTGCTCCATGAAATCCATGGTAGCGGCGCCCTCGTGGACCTCGCCCATCTTGTGGCTCTTGCCGGTGTAGTAGAGGATCCGCTCGGTCGTAGTGGTCTTGCCGGCATCGATGTGAGCCATGATGCCGAAATTGCGGTAGTCCTCGATCGGGTGGCTGCGGGGCATAAGCGTATCAATCCTAGTCGTTAGCGGGCCGTCACCAGCGGTAGTGCGAAAACGCCCGATTGGCCTCCGCCATGCGGTGCGTGTCCTCGCGCTTCTTGACGGCGTTTCCCCGGTTGTTGGATGCATCGAGCAACTCGGCCGAGAGCCGCTCCGTCATCGTCTTCTCGTTGCGTTCGCGCGCGGCCGTGATGATCCAGCGGATGCCGAGCGCCTGCCGTCTGGTCGTGCGCACCTCGACCGGCACCTGGTAGGTCGCGCCGCCCACGCGCCGCGAACGCACCTCGATCGACGGCATGACGTTGTCGAGCGCCTGTTCGAACACCGAGATCGGGTTCGTCTTGGCCTTGCCTTCGATGATGTCGAAGGCGCCGTACACGATCGATTCCGCCACCGATTTCTTGCCGGCATGCATGATCGAGTTCATGAACTTGGTGACCACCACGTTCCCGAATTTCGGGTCCGGGTTGATCTCGCGCTTCTCGGCACTGTGTCGACGTGACATCGATGTTCTCTCAATGAAAAACGACCCGTCACTTGGGTCGTTTTGCTCCGTATTTGGAGCGCCGTTGCTTGCGGTTCTTGACGCCCTGCGTGTCGAGCACGCCGCGCAGGATATGGTAGCGCACGCCGGGCAGATCCTTGACGCGGCCGCCGCGGATCATCACCACCGAGTGCTCCTGCAGGTTATGGCCCTCGCCCGGGATGTAGCCGATCACCTCGAAGCCGTTGGTGAGCCGCACCTTGGCGACCTTGCGCAGGGCCGAGTTCGGCTTTTTCGGCGTCGTGGTGTAGACGCGCGTGCACACGCCGCGTTTCTGCGGCGACTGCTGCAGCGCCGGCACCTTCTTCTTCGCGTGCTGCACGACCCGCGGCTTGCGGATCAGCTGGTTGATGGTCGGCATCGCGCCTTGGTCCTTCGTTGCCGCGCGTGAGGCATCCCCCGCGCGCAAAACGGAAGAGCGCCATCCGCTTCCGGTGCGTGCGGCGCTCACCCGTCTACAGAGGACCGCCACGCGCAGGCGCGCAGCGGTCATGCACTTCTCACCTGACAGTCATCAGTCAGAGGCAGCGTTTGAGCTTCATTCCTCGAGGCTTTGGCGCCCATCCGCAGCCGAAAGAGACTTAAATGATCTCAATGGTTTAGCGGAGTTCGGGCATGCCGTTCCGAGCAAGCAAAGCTCACCGCCTGCCGAAAAGTGGGCGGTATGTATCGGCCGCGGGTGGCGAAGTCAAGGCGTAAAGGGCCGAAATATCGAGGGTTTTGGCCTATATCCGGCGGTCCGCCCGGGCTCAGCGCCGCTCCAAAATGCCAGCGATCGCCTTGACCTGATTGCGCGCGTAGACCGGCAGCCCCGCGCTGATCGAATTGCCGCTGTTGAACGAGCTTTTCCCGGCCAGGACCTGGGACGGTATCAGGTTCCTCAGCACGGGGATTTTTGCAAAATCCTTCTTCTTGCTGAGGAGGCTGGTCTCCACCGCCAGCGCCATGAACACGCTCACGACGGTCTGACCGGGGTCGTTCGGGTGGCGCTGGAACACCGCCAGCAGCTTTCCGAACTGCATCACCTGGTTGACGTAGTAGATGTTCTGCTCGATAGCACCGACCGGAGGAGTATCAAGGCCGGTGAGCGCCGAAAGTCCCAGTTCGGTGACTTCCGCCGGCGAGCGCAGCGTAAGCTCGCTCTCGAATTCGAGGTGATCGGCAATCTTGCGCGAGCCCTCCCGCAGCTTGTTGGCGATCTGGATGCCGAGCGGCAGCTTGCCTTCGAACTGGTAGCGCGAGTGGATGCAGATCGCGACTTCCCTCGCCTCGCACCACCGGCGCAGCGGGTGCTGGTTGGGGGCGGCGCGCGGCTCCTTCGGCGATATGGCCTCGGCCGCGCTGATCGAGCGGTGCTTGATCGCAGGATCGATGCGCTCCAGGAACGGCAGCGACACGTAGCTCGCGAGATCGAGCGAGGCCGGCGGCCGCGCCAGCGCAAAGCGCGCCTGCGCCACGTACATGTGGAGCTTTTCCTTGAGCCGCCTGCGAACGCCGTCGATGGTCAGCTCGACGAATGGCTCGATGTAGCTCGGATAGGGGCTCAGGAATTGCTTCTGGACCGGCCTCGCCTGGGCCCAGTCCTCGAAACGGAGCAACCCGGAATCCGGATCGATCACCTCGTCGCTCGGCCGGTCGATGAATGCAATCAACCTGGGCTTGAGCTGCTCGACGGCGAGCCCGGCGGGCGACGTGACATCTTCGACCCGAAACTCGGGCGCGCCTTTCGACCCGGACTGGGCGTTGGCGCTGGCCCCGGAAGCAAGCAGCGCCACGCCCAACAGCATGGCGACGTGGCTATTGCTGCGTATCATGCTGGCTTTCAGTAGTAACGGCGGTTACCCCAAAGATAGCCCGGATCGACGCGCTGCGGCGTCTGCCACTCGCGCTGATACGGATCGCGCGACGGCGGGGGTTGGCCTCGCGGAGCCCGCCCGCCCCGCTCGTTCTGCCGCAGCGAATCGCGCGGCACCGCGATTATGCGCCCATTGTTGTCGTAAACGTACACCTGATCGCGGCGCTGATCGTACCCCCCGGGCGGCGCCTGATTGGGGTGACCCCGATCGAAAAAGCCCGGCTGAGCCGGCTGTGAGAAGAATGGGTTCGGATTGGGCCTCACATCGAAAAACCCGGGGTTGTTGCCGTAGCCGCTGTCCCGCCCGACCAGCGCATATTGCGTATCGATAATCCGGCCGCTGCGGTCGGTCCGGAAGCATTCGGTGAGCCCCCTGCCGGCACTGCCGGTCAATTCGCCTGAGTCGATGTCGATCGCCTTGCACGACAGATGCCGCCGCGCCTCACGCGAAGGCGGCGCCAACGCGGCCTTCGGCGCCACATGCGCCCATACCGCCTGGATGATGGGCGCGAAAATCGGGACCGCCACGTGCCCACCGGTCGCGCCGCCGCCGAGCGTGCGGCGCTTGCCGCGCGCGTTGTCGTAGCCCACCCACACCGCCACCGTCACATCGTTGGTGAACCCAACGAACCAGGCGTCGTTCTCCTCGTCGGAGGTGCCGGTCTTGCCGGCCACAAACGGCGCGAGCGATGCGATCGAGCGCGCGGTGCCGCGCTGCAGGACGCCTTGCAGCATAGTCTTGAGCTGATAGAACGCGACCCGATCGGCCGAGCCGACCATGGTCGACGATTTCGGATCGTGCCGGTAGACCACGAGACCGTTGCGTTCGATCGAGTCGATCAGGTGCGGCGATGGGCGCACGCCCTCGTTCGCGATCGTCGCGTAGAACGCCGCAAGGTCGATCGGACGCACCGGCTGTGCGCCCAGCACGAACGGATAGTACCGCACGCACTCGCGATAGATGCCGGCTTCCAGCGCGAGCTTGCAGACCCGGTCGAGGCTGGCTTCCGGTTCGCTGTCGATACCGCCGTCGAGCAGATGCACGGTCGCCAGATTGCGTGAATGTTCGAGCGCGCGGCGCAAGGTCAGAATGCCGCCGGAGCCGCCGTCGTAGTTCCGCGGCGACCAGTAGTCCCGCTCGCGCCCGCGGCCGCCCCCGATCGGCGGCAGCGTGATCGGCTCGTCGCTGACCAGCGTGTTCGGCTGCAGCTGGTTGCTGAGCGCAGCGAGATAGCTGAGCGGCTTGATCGCGGAACCCGGCTGCCGCTGGGCCTGGCTCGCGCGGTTGAGCTGGCTCAAGGGATAGGAGAATCCGCCGGCCATGGCGAGAACGCGGCCGCTCTTGTTCTCCAGAACGACCACCGACCCCTGCACCACCGGCCGCACGCGCAACTCGGCGCGGGCGGCGTTCTTGCCCTTGCCCTCCGTGACATGCACGCGCACCACGTCGTGGACCACGAGCTTGCGCTGGGCCGTTCCATTGTTGACCGAGAACGGCAGAATGCGGCCGTCCGGCAGGCCGACCCGCCAGGCTTCGCCTTTCCTGCCGGTGGGTTTCTCCAGCACCACGGCCGGCGTCCAATGGACGTCGTAAAGCGGCAGCCGCGCCTTCTGCAGCGCCCGCTGCCAGGCCGGCCGCCGGTCCTGGGACTTGGTGTCCTCCTCGATCTTGCGGATCGGTTCGCGCAGGTTGGCCTCGGCCGCCCCGAAATAGACCCGGCCGGCGCTTCGCTCGTAGCGCGAAAGGCCCTCCTGGAGCGTGGCTTCCACCGCCCGCTGCAATTGCGGATTGATGGTCGAGCGCACCGTATAGGAACTCGCGGTTATCGCCTCGATGCCCGCGAGCGCTTTGGCCTCGCGCGCAACCTGGGCCACGAAGTGGTACCCGATGTCGCGCCGCTGATGGTCGAAGGGGATGAGCGCAGGCAGCGCGGGAAGTCCTCGCGCGCTACCCTCGGCATTGAACTTTCCGTCTTCCGCCATCCGGCTGAGCACATAGGCAAGCCGTTCCTGCGCGCGGACGGGATGGCGATCGGGGCTGTAGAAGTTCGGCCCTTTCGTCAATCCGGCGAGCAGCGCGCCTTCGCTCAGCGTGAGGTCCTTGGCGGCCTTTCCGTAATAGCTCTTGGCGGCGAGTTCGATGCCCCAGGAGCTGCGGCCGAGATAGGTCGAGTTGAGGTAGAGTTCCAGGATCTCGCCTTTGGTCAGGGTCTTCTCGACCCGCGACGCGACGATCATCTCGCGGATCTTGCGTTCGTAGGTGAGATCCTCGCCGACCAGCAGGTTCTTGACGATCTGCTGCGTGATGGTCGAGCCGCCCTGCGGCCTTCCGGATTGAGCGAGGTTGCCGACGAAGGCGCGGATCAGGCCGTGCTCGTCGACGCCCTTGTGCTGGTAAAAGCGCTTGTCTTCCGCCGCGACGAAGGCGTCGCGCACATGCTCGGGAATGTCGGCGAGCGGCACCCATACCCGGCGCTGGTTCTCCTCGAACACCTCCGCGAAGCGCTGACCCTTGCCGTCGAGCACGGTGCTGGCGCCCGGGAGCTTGAGACCCTTGAGCTTGGTGTGATCGGGCAGATTGGCGGCCGCCTTATTGTAGAAATCGATCACGTCGCCGAGGTCGACCGCGGACTTCTCGACCTTCTCGTTCTTGCAGAACTGGCGATAGGCGGTCAGCAGATCGGCAAAATTGATGCCGCGAAATGCTTTCACTTCGCCGGTCGCCGCCTGCGGATCGTCCATGGCGGTGGTGATGAGGCCATCGAGGTCGATGTTCTCGATGTCGAATGCCTTGCGCATGTGGTTGCAGCCGGCGCGCAGGAGCTGGGCGACTTCGGCTTGGTCGGCGGTACGGTCGAAAGCCGTTTTGACCGCGTCGGGGGCGGTCGCAACCTGGCTGAAGGCCAGCGCGGTGGCAAAAATCTTGACGAGGAGCGTTTCCATCGGGGGGTGCAGAAACTCAAACTGTGAGTGCAGTAGCCCTCATTTCAAGCTGCGGTACAAAAAGGGCTTTTTGGCGGGCTCGATTCTCACCCAAACAAAAATTCGCGCGCCGCGGCGCACCGCCTCGAATCCAGCAGCGGCGCACAGCCGCGAATCCCACAGAAGTCGTACAAAAACCTTTACCGCAAGGAAATATCCCATTGAAATTCTGTTAAAAATCGCCCTACCAAGGGCCGGTGCGAGCAACCGCACGCGTGTCCGTGCGGGACGCGAAAATGTCGCGTGTGCTCGTCCGTACCTGCTCGCTGCATAGGCGCCCTCATCGGGCCATGGAATGCAAAAGGGCCGCCCGAATGGGCGGCCCTCATCATTTGCGGCAATATGCCTGCGATCATTCCGCCGCCGGCAGTTGCGCCGGCTCGGCCGCCTTTTCCGCTGCCGCGGCGGCCTTGGCGGCCGCCTCCTTGGCGGCGGCTTCCCGCTCGCGCTCCTCGAGGATAAGTGCGTCGCGCTTGCCGGCCACTTCGCGCAGCGTGTTCATCGTCGCGCCGGTTCCGGCCGGGATCAGGCGTCCGACGATGACGTTCTCCTTGAGCCCTTCCAGCGTGTCGATTTTGCCGTTGACGGCGGCTTCGGTGAGCACGCGTGTGGTCTCCTGGAACGACGCCGCCGAGATGAACGAGCGGGTCTGCAGCGAGGCCTTGGTGATGCCGAGCAGGACGGGATGGCCGCTCGCCGGCTTCTTGCCCTCCTCCGCCGCCTTGGCATTGATCTCGTCCATCTCGAGACGGTCGACCTGGTCGCCCTTGATCAGGTCGGTCTCGCCGGCGTCGTTGATCTCCACCTTCTGCAGCATCTGGCGGACGATCACCTCGATGTGCTTGTCGTTGATCGCGACGCCCTGGAGCCGGTAGACGTCCTGGATCTCGTTGACGAGATAGCCCGCGAGCTCCTCGACGCCCTTGATCGCCAGGATGTCGTGCGGGGCCGGGTTGCCCTCAACGATGTAGTCGCCCTTCTCGATGATGTCGCCGTCCTGCAAGTGGATGTGCTTGCCCTTCGGGATCAGGTATTCCCGCGGCTCCTCTTCCTTGTTGTTCGGCTCGATGATGATACGGCGCTTGTTCTTGTAGTCGCGCCCGAAGCGGATCGTGCCGGAGGTCTCGGCGATGACGGCCGCGTCCTTCGGCTTGCGCGCCTCGAACAGCTCGGCCACCCGCGGCAGACCGCCGGTGATGTCGCGGGTCTTGGCGCTCGCGGTCGGAATGCGCGCGATCACGTCGCCCGCTCTCACGCTGCCTCCCGGATCGACCGAGATGATGGCGTCGACGGCGAGCAGATAGCGCGCCTCGCCGCCCCGGCTGACCTTGTGCACCTTGTTGTGCTTGTCGCGGATCACGATCGCCGGACGCAGGTCCTGCTGGCCGCGGCCGGAGCCGGTGCGCCAGTCGATGACCACGCGCTTGGCGATGCCGGTCGACTCGTCGAGCGCTTCCGACATGGACTGGCCCTCGACCAGGTCTTCGAACGCGATCGTGCCTTCGACCTCGGTGAGGATCGGACGCGTATAGGGATCCCATTCGGCGATGCGCTGGCCGCGTTTGATCTGGGCGCCGTCCTCGATGAGAATGCGCGCTCCGTACTGGATGCGGTGCGTTGCACGCTCGGTGCCGTCGGGATCGAGCACCGCGACCACCATGTTGCGAACCATCGCGACATTCTGGCCGTCGGAGTTCTTCACGATATTCTTGTTCTTGATCTTGATCTTGCCGTCGAAATTCGACTCGATAAACGACTGCTCCGAGATTTGCGCAGCGCCGCCGATATGGAACGTGCGCATCGTGAGTTGGGTGCCGGGCTCGCCGATCGACTGGGCGGCGATGACACCCACCGCCTCGCCCATGTTCACCGGCGTGCCGCGGGCAAGATCGCGCCCATAGCACGCACCGCAGCAGCCGGTCGTGGTCTCGCAGGTGAGCACGGAGCGGATACGCAGCTCCTGCACGCCCGCCCCGATGATCGCCTCGACCTGCGGCTCTTCGAGCAGCGTTCCTTTCTTGACGATGACCTTGTGCGACGACGGATCGCGCACGTCCTCAGCCGTGGTGCGGCCCAGGATGCGGCTCGCCAGCGAAGCGACGACCGTGCCGGCGTCGATGATCGCCCGCACCTTGATGCCCGCCTCGGTACCGCAGTCCTGCGTGGTGATGATGCAGTCCTGCGCCACGTCGACCAGGCGCCGCGTCAGATAGCCGGAGTTGGCGGTCTTGAGCGCGGTGTCGGCGAGACCCTTGCGCGCACCGTGGGTCGAGTTGAAGTACTCGAGCACCGAGAGCCCTTCTTTGAAGTTCGAGATGATCGGGGTTTCGATGATCTCACCGCTCGGCTTGGCCATCAGCCCGCGCATGCCGGCAAGCTGGCGCATCTGCGCCGGCGAGCCGCGCGCGCCGGAATGCGCCATCATGTAGATCGAGTTGACCTGCTGCGCCGCACGGCCCTCGCCCTTCTCGACCGAGGAGATCTGACGCATCATCTCGTCGGCGATCTGGTCGGTCGTCTTCGACCAGGCGTCGACCACCTTGTTGTACTTTTCGCCCTGGGTGATCAGGCCGTCGTTGTATTGCTGCTCGAATTCCTTGGCGAGCGTACGGGTCTGCTCGATGATCTTCCACTTCGTGCTCGGGACCACCATGTCGTCCTTGCCGAACGAGATGCCGGCTTTGAACGCGTTGTGGAACCCAAGCGCCATGATCCGGTCGCAGAAGATCACCGTCTCCTTCTGCCCGCAGTGGCGGTAGACCTGATCGATCATGTTGGAGATTTCCCGCTTGGTCATGAGCTTGTTCACGACGTCGTAGGAAATCTTCACGCTCTTGGGCAGGACGTTGCCGAGCATGACGCGGCCGGGCGTCGTATCGAACCATTGGCTGACCGGCTTGCCCTTCTCGTCCACGCCGTACCAGCGGTACTTGATCTTGGTGTGCAGATCGATCGCCTTGGCATGCAGGGCGTGCTCGATCTCGGCCATGTCGCCATAGATCTTGAGCTTCTTGTCGGGCCCCTCCTCGCGCATGATCGAGAGGTAATAGAGGCCGAGCACGATATCCTGCGACGGCACGATGATCGGCGAGCCGTTGGCCGGGTGCAGGATGTTGTTCGTGCTCATCATCAGCACGCGCGCTTCGAGCTGCGCTTCGAGCGACAGCGGCACGTGCACCGCCATCTGGTCGCCGTCGAAGTCGGCGTTGAACGCCGCGCAGACCAGCGGATGCAGCTGGATCGCCTTGCCCTCGATCAACACCGGCTCGAACGCCTGGATGCCGAGACGATGCAGCGTCGGCGCGCGGTTGAGCAGCACCGGGTGCTCGCGGATGACCTCGTCGAGGATATCCCAGACTTCCGGCTTCTCCTTCTCCACCAGCTTCTTGGCCTGCTTCACGGTGGTGGACAGGCCCTTGGCGTCGAGCCGCGAATAGATGAACGGCTTGAACAGTTCGAGCGCCATCTTCTTCGGCAACCCGCACTGGTGCAGCTTCAATTCGGGACCGACCACGATCACCGAGCGGCCGGAATAGTCGACGCGCTTGCCGAGCAGGTTCTGACGGAAGCGGCCCTGCTTGCCCTTGAGCATGTCGGCGAGCGACTTCAACGGCCGCTTGTTGGCGCCGGTGATGACGCGGCCGCGGCGGCCGTTGTCGAACAGCGCGTCGACCGCCTCCTGCAGCATGCGCTTCTCGTTGCGGATGATGATATCCGGAGCGCGCAACTCAATGAGCCGCTTCAGGCGGTTGTTGCGGTTGATCACGCGCCTGTAGAGGTCGTTCAGGTCGGAGGTGGCGAAGCGGCCGCCGTCGAGCGGCACGAGCGGCCGCAGGTCCGGCGGGATCACCGGAATTTCGGTCAGGATCATCCATTCCGGCTTGTTGCCGGACTGCAGGAACGCCTCGATCAGCTTGAGCCGCTTGGCAAGCTTCTTCGGCTTGAGCTCGGAGGTCGATTCGGCGATCTCGACGCGCAGGTCGGCCGCCATCTTCTCCAGGTCGAGCGACATAAGCATGTCGCGGATGGCCTCGGCGCCGATCTTGGCCGTGAAGCTGTCCGCGCCCAGCGTGTCCTGCGCCTTGAGGTACTCGTCCTCGCTCAGGAGCTGGTACATGGTCAGGTCCGTGGTGCCGGGCTCGATCACCACGTAGCTTTCGAAATACAGAATGCGCTCGAGCGACTTGAGCGTCATGTCGAGCAGGAGCCCGATACGGCTCGGCAGCGACTTCAGGAACCAGATATGGGCAACCGGGGCGGCAAGCTCGATGTGCCCCATGCGCTCGCGCCGCACGCGCGAGAGCGTGACCTCGACCGAGCACTTCTCGCAGATGATGCCCTTGTACTTCATGCGCTTGTACTTGCCGCACAAGCACTCGTAATCCTTGATCGGCCCGAAGATGCGCGCGCAGAACAGGCCGTCGCGCTCGGGCTTGAACGTCCGGTAATTGATGGTCTCCGGCTTTTTGATTTCGCCGTAGGACCAGGACAGAATCTTCTCCGGGCTCGCAATCGAGATCCGGATCTGGTCGAAGACCTGAGCCGGCACCTGCGGGCTGAAAAGATTCATGATCTCTTGATTCATCGTCGTCTCCGTTTGGAGTCCCTAGCCGGCATTGCCGGCTGTATTAATCTCTCGATCGCCAGGCCCGGTCGCGTCATGGCGGGGGCAGTCCCGGCCATGACGCCTTATTACTCGGCCGCTTCCGCCGAACCGTCGCCGCGCTGCTGCTTGGAATTGTGCAGGTCGACGTTCAGTCCGAGCGAGCGCATCTCCTTGACCAGCACGTTGAACGATTCCGGAATACCGGCTTCGAAGGTGTCGTCGCCGCGCACGATCGCCTCGTAGACCTTGGTGCGGCCGGCGACGTCGTCCGACTTGACGGTGAGCATCTCCTGCAGCGTGTACGCTGCACCGTAGGCTTCGAGCGCCCACACCTCCATTTCGCCGAACCGCTGGCCGCCGAACTGCGCCTTGCCGCCCAGCGGCTGCTGGGTGACGAGCGAGTACGGACCAATCGAGCGGGCGTGGATCTTGTCGTCCACGAGGTGATGGAGCTTGAGCATGTAGATGTAGCCCACCGTCACCTTGCGGTCGAACGCGTCTCCAGTGCGACCGTCGTGCAGCGTCACCTGGCCCGAATGGTCGAGGCCGGCGAGATCGAGCATGTGCTCAATATCGGCTTCCTTCGCCCCGTCGAACACCGGTGTCGCGATCGGCACCCCGTGACGCAGATTGCTGCCGAGCTCGGCCAGGTCCTTCTCGCCAAGCGATTTGATGGTTTCTTCGTCGCCGTAGACCTTCTTCAAGATGTCTTTGAGCGGCTTGATGTCCTTCTTGCCGTTGTAGAGGTCGACGGCGTGGCCGATCTTGAGGCCGAGGCCGGCGCAGGCCCAGCCGAGATGGGTCTCCAGAATCTGGCCGACATTCATCCGGCTCGGCACGCCGAGCGGATTGAGCACTATGTCGACCGGGGTGCCGTCGGCGAGGAACGGCATGTCCTCGGACGGCACGATCTTCGACACCACGCCCTTGTTGCCGTGGCGGCCGGCCATCTTGTCGCCGGGCTGGATCTTGCGCTTCACCGCGACGAACACCTTGACCATCTTCATCACGCCGGGCGGCAGCTCGTCGCCGCGCTGCAGCTTCTCGACCTTGTCGAGGAAGCGCTGTTCGAGGCCCTTCTTCGACTCGTCGTATTGCTTGCGGATGGCCTCGATCTCGGCCATCAGCTTGTCGTTGGGCGAGGCAAACAGCCACCATTGCGAGCGCGGATACTCCTCGAGCACCGAGCGGGTGATCTTGGAATCCTTCTTGAACCCCTTGGGGCCCGCGATGCCCTGGCGGCCCTCCAGCATCTCGGCGAGGCGCCCGTAGACGTTGCGGTCGAGGATGGCCTGCTCGTCGTCGCGGTCCTTGGCGAGCCGTTCGATCTCCTCGCGTTCGATCGCGAGCGCGCGCTCGTCCTTCTCGACGCCGTGGCGGTTGAATACCCGCACCTCGACTACGGTGCCTTGCACGCCCGGCGGCACGCGCAGCGACGTGTCGCGCACGTCGGAGGCCTTCTCGCCGAAGATGGCGCGGAGCAGCTTCTCCTCCGGCGTCATCGGGCTTTCGCCCTTGGGCGTGATCTTGCCGCACAGGATGTCGCCGGCGCGCACTTCCGCCCCGATATAAACGATACCCGCCTCGTCGAGGTTCTTGAGCGCCTCTTCCGACACGTTCGGGATATCGCGGGTGATCTCTTCCGGCCCGAGCTTGGTGTCGCGCGCCATCACCTCGAATTCCTCGATGTGGATCGAGGAGAAGACGTCGTCCTTGACGATGCGCTCGGAGAGCAGGATCGAGTCCTCGAAGTTGTAGCCGTTCCACGGCATGAACGCGACCAGCACGTTGCGTCCGAGCGCGAGCTCCCCGAGCTCGGTCGAGGGACCGTCGGCGATGATGTCGGCCTTCTTGACCTGATCGCCCACCTTCACCAGCGGGCGCTGGTTGATGCAGGTGTTCTGGTTGGAACGCTGGAACTTCATCAGCCGGTAGATGTCGACGCCGGGCTTGGTGGCGTCGGCCTCCTCGGTCGCGCGCACGACGATACGGGTGGCATCGACCTGATCGACGATGCCGGTGCGGCGCGCCGAGATCGAAGCGCCGGAGTCGCGGGCGACCACGCCCTCCATGCCGGTGCCTACGAACGGCGCCTCGGCCCGCACCAGCGGCACCGCCTGGCGCTGCATGTTGGAGCCCATCAGCGCGCGGTTGGCGTCGTCGTTCTCCAGGAACGGGATGAGCGCCGCCGCCACCGACACCAGCTGCTTGGGCGACACGTCCATGAAGTCGACCTTGCCGGCCGGCACCATCTGCACGTCGCCGGCGTGGCGGCACACGATCATGTCCTCGGTGAAGCGGCCGCGGTTGTCGATCGCGGCGTTCGCCTGCGCGACCGTGTAGCGGCCCTCCTCCATCGCGGAGAGGTAGATCACCTCGTCGGTGACGCGGCCGTCCTTCACTTTGCGGTAGGGCGTCTCGACGAAGCCGTACTTGTTCACCCGCGCATAGGTGGCGAGCGAGTTGATCAGGCCGATGTTCGGACCTTCCGGGGTCTCGATCGGGCAGATGCGGCCGTAGTGTGTCGGGTGCACGTCGCGCACCTCGAAGCCGGCGCGCTCGCGCGTGAGACCGCCCGGGCCGAGCGCCGAAAGCCGCCGCTTGTGCGTGATCTCGGACAGCGGATTGGTCTGGTCCATGAACTGGCTGAGTTGCGAGGAGCCGAAGAACTCGCGCACCGCCGCCGCCGCCGGCTTGGCGTTGATCAGGTCCTGCGGCATGACGGTGTCGATGTCGACCGAGGACATGCGCTCCTTGATCGCGCGCTCCATGCGCAGGAGGCCGATGCGATACTGGTTCTCCATCAGCTCGCCGACCGAGCGCACGCGCCGATTGCCGAGATGATCGATGTCGTCGATCTCGCCCTTGCCGTCGCGCAGATCAAGCAGGGTGCGGATGACGGCGACGATGTCCTCCTTGCGCAGCACCCGCACGGTGTCGGGTGCGTCGAGGTCGAGGCGCATGTTCATCTTCACGCGGCCGACGGCCGAGAGGTCGTAGCGCTCGCTGTCGAAGAACAGCGAGTTGAACATCGACTGCGCGGTATCGAGCGTGGGCGGCTCGCCCGGACGCATCACGCGATAGATGTCGAACAGCGCGTCCTCGCGCGTCATGTTCTTGTCCATGACGAGCGTGTTGCGGATATAGGCGCCGACATTGACGTGGTCGATGTCGAGGATCGGGATTTCCTTGTAGCCCGCCTCGTTCAGCGTCTTGAGGGTCTTTTCGGTGATTTCCTCGGCCGCCTCCGCGAAGATCTCGCCGGTCTTCGGGTTGACCAGATCCTCCGCGATGTAGTGCCCGACCAGCTCCAGGTCGGTCATGCGCAGCGCCTTGAGGCCCTTCTCGGCGAGCTGGCGTGCCTGGCGCACCGTGAGCTTCTTGCCGGCCTCGAGCACGACCTTGCCGCTGTCGGCGTCGACGAGATCGTTCACCGCCTTGTAGCCGCGGAAGCGGTTGGCGTCGAACGGCACGCGCCAGCCGTCCTTGTGGCGCTTGTAGGCAATCTTCTTGTAAAACGTGTTGAGGATCTCCTCGCCGTCCATGGCGAGCGCGTAGAGCAGCGAGGTGACCGGAATCTTGCGGCGCCGGTCGATGCGCGCATAGACGATGTCCTTGGCGTCGAACTCGATGTCGAGCCAGGACCCGCGATACGGAATGATGCGCGCGGCAAACAGCAGCTTGCCGGACGAGTGCGTCTTGCCCTTGTCGTGGTCGAAGAACACGCCGGGCGAGCGGTGCATCTGCGAAACGATCACCCGCTCGGTGCCGTTGACGATGAAGGTGCCGTTGTTGGTCATGAGCGGGATGTCGCCCATGTAGACATCCTGCTCCTTGATGTCCTTGACCGACTTGGCGCCGGTCTCCTCGTCGACATCGAACACGATGAGGCGCAGCGTCACCTTGAGCGGCGCGGCATAGGTCATACCGCGTTGGCGGCACTCGTCGACGTCGTATTTCGGCGGATCGAACTCGTATTTGACGAATTCGAGCATCGAGCTGTTGGAGAAGTCCGAGATCGGGAACACCGACTTGAACACGGCCTGCAGCCCCTCGTCGGGCCGCCCGCCGACGGGTTCCTTCACCAGCAGGAATTGGTCGTAGGACGCCTTCTGAACCTCGATGAGGTTCGGCATCTCTGCGACTTCCTGGATTTTCCCGAAAAATTTCCTAACGCGCTTGCGACCTGTAAACGTCTGCGCTGCCATCTGTCTCTCGCTCTGTCGGACCGTCGGGCCGGGACGACTCTCCGAAAGGCCGCCATCCATCGCGACCATCGGGACAGGCGTCGAGGCCCAGATTTCTACGCGATTCGGCTGCCGCCGAACCGCCTGACTGTTGCCGCCGCACGGCGGGCATATAGTGGCGATTTCAGGAAATTCGCCCGAAATCACCGATTTTTGTTGGCCCGGGCCGGATGTTCCCCGGCCGGCCTTGCCCGGTTATCCCTGAACTACTTGAGTTCGACCTTGGCGCCGACCTTTTCCAGCGTGGCCTTGACCTTCTCGGCCTCGTCCTTGGTCACGCCTTCCTTGACCGCCTTGGGCGCGCCCTCCACCAGGTCCTTGGCCTCCTTGAGGCCCAGGCCGGTGATCGCGCGGACTTCCTTGATCACCTCGATCTTCTTGTCGCCGAATGCCGTAAGCATCACGGTGAACTCGGTCTTCTCCTCGACCGGCGCGGCTGCCCCGCCCGCCGGACCCGCCGCCACCGCAACCGCGGCCGCCGCCGAGACGCCCCATTTCTCTTCGAGCAACTTCGCCAATTCGGCGGCCTCCAGCACCGTGAGGCCGGAGAGATCGTTTACGATTTTCTGCAGATCAGCCATTGTCCTTGCGTCCTATTGTTTCGAAACCGGTAGAACTTTGCCGTCTCAGGCGGCCTCGCCCTTCTTGGCGTAGGCCTGGAGCACGCGGGCGACCTTCGCGGCCGGCGCGTTGACAAGCTGTGCGATCTTGGTCGCCGGCGCCTGAATGAGGCCGACGATCTTGGCGCGCAGTTCATCGAGCGACGGCAACGCGGCGAGCGCCTTGACGCCGTTCGCGTCGAGCGCGGTCTTGCCCATCGCTCCGCCGAGGATCACGAACTTCTCGTGCGCCTTTGCGAAATCGGAGGCGACCTTGGGCGCAGCGATCGGATCGCCCGAATAGGCGAACACGGTCGGCCCCTTGAGCAGGGGCACCACCACGGCTGCGTCCGTGCCTTCGAGCGCGATCTTGGCAAGACGGTTTTTCGTGA
Organism: uncultured Alphaproteobacteria bacterium; assembly: GCA_963755305.1. Classification (GTDB taxonomy): domain Bacteria; phylum Pseudomonadota; class Alphaproteobacteria; order Rhizobiales; family Xanthobacteraceae; genus VAZQ01. The sequence goes on from CAVWJL010000008.1 coordinate 56,960, forward strand.
CCTTTACCGCCGCGCCCTTCTCCTTCATCTGCTTGCGCAGAGTCTGCATCTGGCTGACGGTGAGGCCCGTGTTGTGAGCGACGACCACGACATTGGTGCCCTTGAAGACACCGTTGAGCGTCGTGATAAGCTCCTTCTTGGCCGCGCGATCCACTAGCTAAGCTCTTTCCGGTTGGCGGCCCGCGTTCGAATGCAGGAACCGCCGGTTGCGACCTGTCGTCATGCCCGAACTGCCATCCGATCAAGGTGACCGGCGACGCCGGCAGGGCGACGCTCCACACGTTTTCCTGCCCCCCGGTCATGACCAAGCGGCCACCCGGGTTCCTCGAGGTTCGAACCGGTCGCGGGGGCTTGCGCCCCAGAAACGGTCTTTCCCCGTCTGTGCAGGCAAGCGATTAAGCCGGCTACCCGGCGCCTGCAGTCTCGGACAGGATGGACTTCCGGAAACCGCCGGAAGCCTTTGCCGTCCTTCAAGAATACCACGACCGGCTCCGTCTCCTTCAGTGCGATCCCGCGGGGATGTCCGGAAGGAAAAGGCTCCTAGTCGCTGCAATTTTTGTAAGACGCACAAATGCGCGCCGACAAACCGGGCCGGCACGCCCAGACGCCCTATTTAGAGGCTCCACCGGGGTTTGCCAAGCGAAATCGCGAAAATTAGTTCCGCTCGAAATTGCCCCCGCCGCCCCCTGCGAGCTTGCTGCCGGTCGGGCGCCGGAGGTGGTAATAACGGCCCGAAACAAGAGGGACCAACAGAATGGCTATGGATCGTATCCTGACCACCCATGTCGGCAGCCTGGTGCGCCCGCCGAAGCTGGTCGAGTTCCTGCGCAAGATCGAGGACCGGCAACCCTACGACCAGTCCGCCTATGAAGCCTGTCTCAAGGAGTCGATCGGCGAGGTGGTGCGCCAGCAGGTCGAGGCCGGCATCGACATCGTCAGCGACGGCGAATTCAGCAAGGGCCGCAACTGGGCCTTCTACATCCACGACCGCATCAGCGGCATCGCCACCCGCGAAGCCACGCCCGAGGAGATGAAGGACCCGATGACGTCGGCCGGCGGCGGACAGGACATGCGGGCCTTCCCGGAGTTCTACGCCGAATACAACCGCGCCAGCGGCCTCGGCGCGCGGCTCGGCAAGCGCTTCGTCGTCAACGGCCCTCTCGTCTATCGTGACGCGACGGTGAAGCGGGATATCGCGACCCTCAAAGCGGCCGCCGCGACAGCCAAGGCCAATGGCGCGTTTCTGCCGGTGGTGGCGCCGGCGAGCGCGCTGCCGGGCGCCAAGAACGAGCACTACCCCGACGAAAAGAGCCTGTTGTTCGCGCTCGCCGACTGCCTGCACCAGGAATACCAGGCGATCGTCGATGCCGGGCTCTATTTGCAGATCGACGACGCGTTCCTGCCCTACATGCACGAGCGCATGGTGCCGCCGATGAGCGAGGCGCAGTACCGAGCATGGGCACAGATGCGCATAGACGCCCTCAATCACGCCCTTAAGGGCATTCCATTGGAGCGAGTTCGGTACCACATCTGCTGGGGTAGCTGGAACGGACCGCACGCCTTCGACGTGCCGATGAAGGACATCGTCGACCTCCTGCTGCAGGTCAATGTCGGGCACTACAGCTTCGAGGCCGCCAATCCCCGCCACGAGCACGAATGGACGGTCTGGCAGACCGCCAAGCTGCCCCCCGGCAAGGTGCTCATCCCCGGCGTCATCAGCCACGCCACCAACATCGTCGAACACCCCGAACTGGTGGCGCAGCGCATCGTACGGCTCGCCAAGATCGTCGGGCGCGAGCACGTGATCGGCGGCACCGACTGCGGCTTTGCGCAGAGCCCCTTTGCGCAGCGCGTTCACCCCTCCATAATGTGGGCGAAGCTCCGCTCGCTGGCCGAAGGCGCAAAGATCGCCACGCAGGAGCTGTGGGGACGGCGCTCAGCGGCGTGAGCGGCGGCCGGGAGCAAACAGCCGAGGGAGGATCACTTTATGAAGACCATCGTTGCAATGGGCTGCGCGCTGCTGACCGGGATGGCGGCAGCGCCATCCGCCTTGGCGCAGGGCGACGCCTTTCCCTCGCGGCCGATCACCGTCGTCGTGCCGTTCCCGCCGGGCGGCAGCTCGGACGTGGTGACGCGTCTGGTCTCAGCCAAGCTCGCCGAGAACCTGAAAGGCAATGTCGTGATCGACAACCGCGGCGGCGGGGGCGGCGTGCCGGCGGCGATCGCGATGAAGCAGGCGACGCCCGACGGCTATACGCTGTTCCTCGCCAACAACGGCCTGTTCGCGATCATGCCGGCGCTGTCCGCCGACATTCGTTTCGACTCGATCAAGGACTTCCAGCCGATCACGCCGCTGTTCTCGTTTCCGAGCGTGCTGGTGGTGCCGGCCGCTTCGCCCGCGCGCACCGTCAAGGAACTGGTCGCGCTGGCCAAGTCCAAGGCCGGCGGCCTGAACTATGCGTCCCAGGGCGTGGGCTCGGGCGGCCACATCCTGGGAGAGATGTTCCGGTTGAAGGCCGGCGTGCCGATGGTGCACGTGCCGTACCGGGGCGCAGGTCCCGCGGTCAACGACCTGGTCGCCGGCAACGTCGACTACCTGTTCAGCTCCTATGTTTCGGCCATCGGGCAGGTGCAGGCGGGCAAGCTGCGGGTGCTCGGATGGACCGCCCTCAAACGCTCGACGACGTTGCCGGATGTACCCACCATGGCGGAGGCCGGCTTCCCGGGCGTCGAGCTCGAGATCTGGCAGGGCATCGTGGCGCCGGCGGGCACGCCCGCGGCGGTCGTGCGCAAGCTCAATGAGGAGTTCGTCAAGGCGGCGCAGGCGCCCGACGTGGTGCAGAAGGTGGCGGCGCAGGCCGTCGAGATCACCACCAGCACGCCGGAGGAGTTCGCCAAGCTCATCGCCGCCGATGTCGATCGCCTGGGCAAAGTCATCCGCGACGCGGGGATAAAGGCGCAGTAGACGCCGGCAGTTGCCGGCCCTGTGGGGCCAATCGACCGATCGTCGACGCCCCAAACGGCGGTGCTTTAGCGTTGCTCAGCGCAGAGGGTGAAGGAGTGTCATGATGCTCGATCGCAAGTCCCTCTCGATATGGGTGCTTGGCAGCGTCCTGCTGGCTCCGCTCGCCTTGATCGCGGGGGCTTCCGCGCAGGACTCCTATCCCTCGCGGACCATCACGCTGCTGGTCCCCTTCCCACCGGGCGGCAGCGCCGACACAGTGATCCGGCCCGTGGCGCTCAAGGTCGCCGAAGCGCTCAAGCAGACGATCGTGATCGACAATCGCCCGGGCGGCGGTGGCAACGTCGCGGCGCTTGCGACCAAGCAGGCGGCGCCGGACGGCTACACGCTCTTCCTCGCCAACATGGGCGTGATGTCGATCAACCCCCTTGTCTTTCCGGACTTGCGATTCGACCCCGTGAAGGATTTCCAGCCGATCACGCCGATCATTTCGTTTCCGCATATCCTGATCGTCCCTGCCGACAGTCCGGCCAGGTCGGTCGCGGAGCTTGCGGCGCTCGCGAAATCGAAGCCGGCCGGCTTGACCTTTGCCTCCCAAGGCGTGGGATCGGGTGGGCAAATCCTTGGCGAAATGTTCAAGGCCAGAGTCGGCGCGCCGATGGTGCATGTGCCCTATCGCGGAGCCGGTCCCGGAGTGACCGATGTCATGGCCGGGCGCATCGACTTCTTCTTCACGTCTTTTATTTCAGCGAGCGAGCAGGCGGCGGCGGGAAAAGTCCGCATACTCGCCATCGCCGGACTCAAACGGACCGACGCCGCGCCGAATTTGCCGACCATGGCGGAAGCGGGCTTCGCCGGCCTGGAACTCGACATGTGGCACGGCATGGTCGGACCGGCCGGCATGCCGGCCGCGACCGTCAAGCGGCTCAATGAGGAATTCATCAAGGCGGCACGCGGCCCCGACATTCAGCGCATCATCGCGCCGCAGGCGACCGATCTCATGCTCACGACACCGGAAGATTTTGCCAAGATCATCGCCGCCGATACCCAGCGGCTCAGCAAGATCATCCGCGATGCCGGAATAAAGTTGCAGTGAAAACGCCAGCCTTGCTCCGTATTGAGTGACTGAGGACTGCGGTCCGCCGCGGTCTGCCTTGTGCTGGTCGGACGCCTGTCAACTCGCCGACGTCCCTCCCGGCGCCAGCACCGAAGCGGGCTCGACCTTCACGCCCGGGCCCATGGTGGAGGACACCGCGACCCGGTTGATGAAGGTGCCCTTGGCGCCGGCGGGCTTGGCCTTCTGCACCGCATCGGCGAACGCCTTGACGTTCGCCACCAGCTTGTCGGCGTCGAACGACGCCTTGCCGACGCCGGCCTGCACGATCCCGGCCTTCTCGACGCGGAACTCGACCGAGCCGCCCTTGGCGCCCTTCACGGCATTGGTCACGTCCATGGTGACGGTGCCGACCTTGGGATTGGGCATCAGTCCGCGCGGGCCGAGAACCTTGCCGAGCCGGCCGACCAGCGGCATCAGATCGGGCGTGGCGATGCAGCGGTCGAAGTCGATATTGCCGCCCTGCACTTTCTCCACCAGGTCCTCCGCGCCGACCACGTCGGCGCCGGCGGCCTTGGCCTCGTCGGCCTTGGCGCCGCGCGCGAACACCGCGACGCGCTGCGTGCGCCCGGTGCCGTTCGGCAGGTTGACCACGCCGCGCACCATCTGGTCGGCGTGACGCGGATCGACGCCGAGATTCATCGCGATCTCGATCGTCTCGTCGAATTTCGCCTTTGCGCGCTCCTTGATCATCTTGATCGCCTCGTCGATCGGATAGAGCTTTTCCCGATCGACGCCTTCACGCAGCTTGGTCGTCCGTTTTCCGAGATTGGCCATGGCGACTACTCCCTCACCTCGATGCCCATCGAGCGGGCGGAGCCTTCCACCATGCGCATGGCGGAATCGATGCTGTCGCAGTTCAGGTCCTTCATCTTCTTCTCGGCGATCTCCTTGACCTGCGCCTTGTCGATCGAGCCCGCGCTGTCGCGGCCCGGCGTCTTGGAGCCGCTTTCGAGCTTGGCCGCCTTCTTGATGAAATAGGACACCGGCGGCGTCTTCATCTCGAAGGTGAAGGAACGGTCCTGATAGGCCGTGATCACGACCGGAATCGGCGCGCCCTTCTCCATGTTCTGGGTCTGCGCGTTGAACTGCTTGCAGAACTCCTGGATGGCGAGGCCGCGCTGGCCGAGCGCCGGCCCGATCGGCGGCGATGGATTGGCCATCCCGGCCGGCACCTGCAGCTTGATGTAGCCGGTGATCTTCTTTGCCATGCATTCACTCCTGTTCGTTGGCCGCGCGCGGCCGGTTCAGGGTCCGTGGTGCGGATCCAGGCGGTTGGCGGCCGCCGTCACCTCCCACGTCTTGCCGCATCATCCTTCGAGGCTCGCTTCGCTCGCACCTCAGGATGACGCGGGAGCTAGGTTCCGACCGTCATCCTGAGGCGGCCGCGCAAAGCGCGGCCCTCGAAGGATGGCGGTCGGCGATTTCTACAGCTTCTCCACCTGCGTAAATTCAAGCTCCACCGGGGTCGGGCGCCCGAAGATGGAGACCGCCACCTTGACGCGCGAGCGGCCCTCGTCGACCTCCTCGACGGTGCCGTTGAAGTTGGCGAACGGGCCGTCCGACACGCGCACCTGTTCGCCGACCTCGAACGAGACCGAAGGCTTCGGCCGCTCGATGCCCTCCTGCACCTGGTGCAGGATGCGCAACGCCTCCGCTTCCGAGATCGGCTTGGGCATGTTGTCGGCGCCGAGAAAGCCGGTCACCTTCGGCGTGTTCTTGATCAGGTGATAGGCCTCGTCGGTGAGGTCCATCTTCACCAGCACATAGCCCGGAAAGAATTTGCGCTCGGCGTCGACCTTCTGGCCGCGGCGCACCTCCACGACCTTTTCCTTCGGCACCATGATCTCTTCGAAGAACTGGTCGAGATGCCGCTGCTTGGCCTGCTCGCGGATCGAATCGGCCACCTTCTGCTCGAAATTCGAATAGGCCTGGACGATGTACCAGCGCTTGGTCATGGCCGCAGTGTCCGTTTGCTGTGTCATCCGCCAATACCGAGGACGAGTGTTACGATGAAACGCATGATCTGATCCGCAATCAGAAAAAACACCGAGGCGATCGCCACCATGACGAACACCATGGCGGTGGTGATCGCAGTCTCCCGCCGGGTCGGCCACGTGACCTTCGCGCCCTCGGTGCGGACCTCCTGCAGGAACTTGAAGGGACTGAACTTCGCCATATCCTATCCGCCGGCTCTGCCGGCAAAGTGCCGTAAGCCATTCACACAACTGGCCTTTTCGAGCTTCCTGCCTAATCTTGGCAGGAGTGGAGGGACTCGAACCCCCAACCCCCGGTTTTGGAGACCGGTGCTCTAGCCATTGAGCTACACTCCTCCAGAAGCGTTTGCGGCGGCCCCAAGGCCCGCCGCAGGAGTGTAGATGCATCAACGGGCTGCCCATTTCAAGCCCGGCCGGGTGCGGAGCGGGCCAGTCCCTTCCGCTGCGCCTCTAAATAGGCACGGCCACTCAACGTTCCAGTAGCGGCCCGCGCGGGCAAGAACGCGCCTCCGCGGGCGATGCGGCGTGCGCACTACGCGGCGAAGGTCCGGAGAACAGGGTCAGCGCCGCGTGGCGGCTTTCTTCTCGACGCCGAAATCCCTGGATTTCGCGCCCGCCGACGCCAGCACGAACCCCTCTGCCGCCAGTCCGCGCCGGAACAATTCACGCACCGCAGCCGCGCGGCTGGGCATGCGCACCTTGAAACGGAAATCGTCGATCAGGCTGAGTTCCTCGGGAGCGAGCATGATCTGAAGCCGCTCCCCACGCGATCGTTGCACCGGCATCGTGCTGCTCCGCAATTCTTCTGCTGGCTGTAGCCGCCTGGTTACTTACTAACAATTAGCGATTTCAGTCTCTGGCGTCAATGACTGTTTGTGATGATTATACGCTTTTTACGCCGCGTGAGCTAAAGGGTCCTGTCAGCAAAAGGCAGAGAATACTCAGTGTTACGCAATGACGAAATGAGACTATTTTAAGTAAAACACATGCTCTTCAAGTACTTATTGACAAGAGATCAGATATCCAGGAAGATTAAAGACGGTCGAGTGGAGCCGATGGGCGCAATCCTGCCATTTCTCAAGGACCGGGCGGTGTTCGAGCCCGAGATTACCCACGCCATGTCGGTGGCCTTCGACGAGGTCTGCCAGGCGCTCAACCTGACGGCCGGGCTCGAACGCGAGCGCGAAGTCATCGCGGTCAGAATTATCGAACTGGCGCGGCGCGGCGAGCACGATCCGCAGCGCCTGCGCGACCGGCTCCTGCACGAGGCGAACGGCGGCACGCCGGCCTGACCAAAGCCGTCTTTGCGCGCCATCGTTGACACGCGCATCCGGAGAGCAGTCGCCCTCACCGCGCTCCCGCTTCTTCCGGCGGCAGCTTGGCCAGCGCCTCGCGCAGAATTTGCGGCCAGTTCTGCTGCGCGGACGTGAGCTTGTTGTCGCGCGCGAGCTTCTCGGCGATGGCCAGCGCCTCGCGCAGGGCGGCGCGCGCCGGCGTCGGATCGGACGCCGCGCCGACCCGATATAGGCTGAGGACCAGATCCGCCTGCCACCCGGCATTGCCCGGATCGGCGGCGGCGAGCCTGCGCATAATCGCGAGACTTTCCTCGTAGGCCTTAAGCGCACCCGCCCGATCGCCTGCGGCCAGCCGCACATCGCCGATCCTGTTGAGGCTCACGTTCAGGTCGCGCTGCCACTCGGCATTGCCCGGATCGGCGGCCGCGAGCTTGCGCCCGATCGCGAGCGCTTCCTCGATAGGCCGCAAGCGCACCCGCCCGGTCGCCTGCCGCCAGCCGCACGTCGCCGACCTTGTTGAGGCTCACGCTCACGTCGCGCTGCCACTCGGCATTGCCCGGATCGGCGGCGGCGAGCTTGCGCCAGATCGCGAGACTCTCCTCGTAGGCCGCCAGCGCCCCCGCCCGTCGCCGGCCGCCAGCCGCACGACGCCGATTCTGTCGAGGCTCACGCTCACGTCGCGCTGCCACCCGGCATTGCCCGGATCGGCGGCGGCGAGCTTGCGCATGATCGCGAGACCTTCCTCGTAGGCCGCCAGCGCACCCGCCCAGTCGCCGGCCGCCAGCGCACGTCGCCGACATTGTTGAGGCTCACGCTCACGTCGCGTTGCCATCCGGCATTGCCCGGATCGGCGGCCGCGAGCTTGCGCCTGATCGCGAGACTTTCCTCGTAGGCCGCCAGCGCGCCGGCCCGGTCGCCGGCGGCCATCCGCACGACGCCGACCTTCTCGAGGCCCACGCTCAGGTCGTACTGCCAGGAGGCATTGCCCGGATCGGCGGCCGCGAGCTTGCGCATGATCGCGAGACTCTCCTCGTAGGCCGCCAGCGCACCCGCCCGGTCACCGGCCGCCAGCCGCACGTCGCCGACCTTGGTGAGACTCACCCTCAAGTCGCGCTGCCACCCGGCATTGCCCGGGTCAGTAGCCGCGAGCTTGCGCCTGATCGCGAGACTTTCCTCGTAGGCCGCCAGCGCACCCGCCCGGTCGCCGGCCGCCAGCCGCACGTTGCCGACCGAGTCGAGACTGACGCTCACGTCGCGCTGCCATCCGGCGTTGCCCGGATCGGCGGCCGCGAGCTTGCGCATGATCGCGAGAGCTTCCTCGTGGGCCGCCAGCGCGCCCGCCCGGTCGCCGGCCGCCCGCCTCACGTCACCGACCTTGTTGAGGCTCACTCTCACGTCGCGCTGCCACCCGGCATTGCCCGGATCGGCGGCCGCGAGCTTGCGCATGATCGCGAGACTTTCGTCCGCCGCAGCCTTCGCGCGCGCCAGATCGCCGGCGCCGATATAGGTCTCGGCAAATTCAAACAGCATCGCGGCGCGGCTGCGCTGCAATTGCAGATCGTCCGGCGCGGCCTGCGCGAGCTGGTCCATCAACGTTCGCGCGGTGTCGAGCATCTTGCGCAACGATTCGACGCGCATTCCCTGCACGTCGCGCAGATCCTGCGCCAAATTGAACACCACATCGCTGGCCGCCTGCTTCGCGAGGCCGAAATTGCGCACCGCGAGATCGCGCTGCGTCTGAGCGATCTCCTTCTGCTCGGTGGCTTGCCCTTCCGCCACGACTGCGCGGTCACGCTGCTCCTGCGCGACCTGCTTCTGCTCGATGGCCTGGCGTTCGGCCACAAGCGCCGCCCGCTTGGCAAGGTCCGCTTCCCACCACTGCCAGCCGGCCAGCGCGATCAGAACCGCCAGACAGCCGGCCGCCGACCAAGCCAGCGTCAGCGCGCGCCGCTGCTCGCGCACCTCCTGCGAGAGCAGGTCCTCCTTCGGCATGCCGCGGATGGCGGCGGCGAAATCGGCAGCAAGCTCGGTGAACTTGGCATCGCGCTTGTCGGCACCGTCCCGATAGGCGCGCAGGTCCACCCATTTCGGTTCGCTTGGGAATCGTCCCGCGAGAACCGGTGGCAAGCGGCGTGTTCTCGCGCGCAGCAAAATCTCCGACGGTGTCGTCCCACGTGATCTCGCCTCAGTTACCCCGATCAACAGTGTGTCGATCGAGTTGTGGTCAAGCCAATAGGTGACTTCCTTGTTCACCCATTTGGAAACGGCAGCCTCCGGCGAGGCAAGCAGGAGAAAGAAGCGCGACTGCCCGAGCGCCTGTTCGATCGAGGGCCACAGGTGCGGCGTTGCCGAGAGGCTGGTGTCGTCGCGAAACAGCCGCAGCGCCCGGCGCCGATACCAAGGCTTGCCGAGCTTCTGGATCACCGATTGCAGCGCCGCCGCTATCGGCTTGTCCTTGGCGTGGCTATACGAGACGAAGGCGTCGTAACTCGTCATGACGCGCTATCCGGGTCGCCGCGTGAGCGACCTGTCGTATCACTCCAACGCACGAATGCTCAGCAAACGGGGCGGAACAATGGTGCGTTTGAGAGCCTTATCGAAGCCGGTTGATCATTCAACAACGTCGCCTCGACTGCGATCAACCAGTTGAAAAGACTGGAGCGGGTGAAGGGAATCGAACCCTCGTCATCAGCTTGGAAGGCTGTTGCTCTACCATTGAGCTACACCCGCATCAGGAGACCGTAGGCCGGATGAGCGCAGCGAAATCCGGGATTGGATCGAGGTCCCGCATTTTCGCTTCGCTCAATGCGGGCTACGCCGGATGGTGGGGGAGGTAGGACTCGAACCTACGAAGGCGTAAGCCAGCGGATTTACAGTCCGCCCCCTTTGCCACTCGGGACACTCCCCCGAACCGCCGCACCGCGTTGATCTCGAACGATAAACTGGCTTCACCGCGGACCGATCGGAACGTGGGGCTTTATGGTCAGCCGACCAGTCGGAGTCAATGGAGGACGCCGCCGCGGCGGTGTTTTCGCCGCGCCGTTGCGATGGGCGGCCGCCGGCGGCGATTGCAGGATACGCTGGCGGTCGATACCTGAGGGGACCCGCACAGGACCGCCCGAGAATGCCGCCTCGCTCCCACGACCGACTGCCGCCCGCAGCCAAGCCCGGCGCGACCCGGCAATTGCTGGAGCGGCGCGAGCGCTTCACGCGCGCGCGGCGCGAGGAACTCGTGGGCGAGGGTCCGGCGGCGCTGTACGGCTGGCACACCGTCAAGGCCGCGCTGGAAAATCCCGCCCGGCGCATCCGCAAGCTGCTGGCGACCGAGAACGCGGCGCGCCGCCTCGCGGACGAAGGCGTGCGCTCGCCGCTCGAGCCGGAGATCGTGCGCCCCGGCGCCATCGCCGAGCGGCTGCCGGGCGATGCCGTCCACCAGGGCATCTATGCCGAGGCCGATCCCCTGCCCTCGCCCGAGATCGACGCGATCGCGCCCAACGGCGTCGTGCTGGTGCTCGATCAGGTCACCGACCCGCACAATGTCGGCGCCATCCTGCGCACGGCCGCGGGGTTCGCGGCCGCCGCCATCGTCACCACCGCGCGGCACAGCCCGGAGGCGACCGGCGTGCTGGCCAAGTCCGCCTCCGGCGCGCTCGAATACGTGCCGATCGTGACGGTGCAGAACCTCGCGCGCGCGCTCGGCACGCTCAAGGAGCGCGGCTATCTGGTGATCGGGCTCGACAGCACCGGCGAGCGCGAATTCGCCGATGTCGCGCTGCGCGCGCCGCTCGCGCTCGTACTCGGCGCGGAGGGCAAGGGCCTGCGGCAGCTGACGCGCGCGACCTGCGACGCCGTCGCGCGGCTCGATCTTCCGGGCAAGATCAAGAGCCTCAACGTCTCGAATGCGGCGGCGCTGGCGCTCTACGTCGCGAGCAGACGCCTGGGCGGCTAGCGGCGTGCGCGATCAGCGCGGGTGATAGAACCGCCGCGGCGCTCCGACATACGCATCGTGATAGCCGTACGGATAGCCGCTGAACACGAAGCCGACATAGGGGAATTTGCGCGGCGTCCGGTCCGGGATCTGGGCCACGTAGGACCCGGGTCCCGAATACACCGGTCCCTGATCGACCAGATAGCTCTTGGGGCCGGGAACGAGCACCTCGACCACGGTGCCCGGCGCGCAGTTACAGCCCGGGCAGCAGCCCGCGGCGGCTTGGCTTGCCGCTCCGAGCAGGGCGGCGGCGCTGACGGCGATGAGAGAAAGCGGATGCTTGGCCATGGGTCGTTTCCCCGGTACGGCCCGCGCTGCCGCGGGCCTGGTTGATGCGCGGCGGCGCGCGCTGCTGGGTCTCAGCGCCGATGCCCGCCTCCGTAATGGCGGCGGTTGGCGCGTTGATCGCGGTGACGCCGACGCTCCTCGCGGCGCAGCTCCCGGTCGCGGCGGCGCAGGTCGCGGCCGTCGGCGTCGATATTGACCGACACGTCGGGCACCTCGGCCGGCGGATCGATCGAGGCCGGCAGCGGCTCGGACTGGCTCGACCAGGAGCGATGATAGCTTTGCGCCGGCGGCGGCAGGCGCCGGTTGGCCGGCGGCTCGACCTCGAGGCGGCCGTAGCCGGGCGGGTGCCCGGCGCGCGGGTAATAGGGACCGAAATGCAGCTGTGACGGTGCGATCAGCAGGCCGCCGACGATGACCGGATTGACCTGCCCCGGCCGGCCGAGCCCGAACTCGCCTTCGACCACCATGTAGGAGGCGTCCCAGCCGTTGATGACGACGGGAACCCCGGGCCTGCCGGGAACGACAAAGACGGTGCTGACCTCGGCCGCGCCGGCCGGCGCGAGCGCGCTCGCCCATAGCACACCAATGACGGCGCCGATGCCCGGCCGCATGAAAAGCCCCGCGTTGCGTGACGCAGGCGCAATCTAGGCCAAGCCGTTGGTCGCCCGGTTAAGGGCACCCTGGAATTCTCGATTAGCATTAATCCCTGGCTACCGGCCGCGAGGGCGGCGCGCGCGCGGCGCAAAATTTGAACGCTCCGGCATTTAAAGTCGTGCGGGCTTTGAGGCGGGCTCGTTCAGTGCCATGCCGCCGGCGATCCCAACCCCGATCACGTAGGCCCAGCCATGGGTAAAGTCGAACAGGTGCGAGTTGAACAGCGATCCGATGATGTTCTGGATGACCACAACAAGCCCAACCCAGGCCGCAAAGCTGTCCGACCGAAACAGCGCCAGGTGTGCGATCCACATGGCCAGCAGCGCCGCGATCCCGACAATGCCGAGTTGAATCCCGACCGCGAAGATTTGGTTATGCGGGTTGGCCGATGCCAGCGCCGCCATGCCAGTCTGGTCCGCGGCGGAACGGCGGAATTGCTCGCGAATCGAGCCCGTGCCGTGGCCCAACACAGGTGCATCCTGGATGAATTGTACCGACTTCCTCCAAAACTCCAGACGTTCGCCCGCCGACGTGGACACTGCGCCGGGCTCATACCGGCGGACCTCGTCGAACAGCGAACCGACCCGCATTTGCAAGAATGTCGCTGACGGCCAGGCCGCCGCCACCAACACAAGACATACGACAACAGAACCGGCGGCTCCTTTCCATCTGAACAGCCGGTAACCAAGCAAAATCAACAGAACAGGAAAAACGACGAGGGAGGTACGGCTTGTCGCGGCGTAAAATATGTTTGCGAGAAAGATCAGCGCGAGCATGACGAGCGCCAGAGCCAGACCGCGGCGGCCGTCTCGCCAAATGTCGCATGCAAACTGCACAGTCACCAACGCGCAAACCGTAAACATTGCGCTCTGGGCGACATAGTCTTTGACCGGAACGCCAGGAGTGACGGTTCCGGGCCACGGCAGTTGGGGCCACGCCAACAACGTCCATGAAACGACCAGCAGCACAGTGCAGGACACGAGAAAGCCGATCAGGACCTGGCATCCGCCATCGGACCGACAAAACTGGCATAGGAGCAACGGTATACACAGCAGTTTTAGAAATGAACCGACGCCGTCGAAACGGTCAGCCCAAGGCACGTCTGCCCAGAGCATCCCGATGATGCCAAGCGTCACCAGCAACACCGGAATCCCCCCGGCGGGCGTAGATACTACGCGCCGCAGCGACGGCAAATCGAGTGTCGGTATCAACGCCAGCAGCCATAATCCGGCAAGAATGCCGGTGGCCGACGTTGACCACGGCAGCGACACCGCGAGCGCCACAGCAAGGCCATCGGCCAGTTGCAGGAAGTGCTTGCGATCGAACGGCGTGACTTTCAATGACCCGATCGACATATCAAGAACAGTGCACCAGACGTTCGTCCTCTCACCGCTCAGGGGCGAGCGATCACGCATTTTGCCGGCGCAACATCACGTTTTGCTTGCTGCGCGCGACGACCGTGTACCCGGTTGCAGTAAGAAACGAAAACAGGTCCATCGTCCAGACACCGCCGGCATCTTCGATCAGCCACAACCGCGGCCACAGCGATGGCGGTGCGTCACGAAAGAACGGCGCCAGTATCAGGTCTTCGGACCCCTCCACGTCGATTTTGAGGGCGTCAATCCTTTCGATACCCTCGTCCTGAAGCAGCCGATGCAAGGTTCGCGCCGTAACGCGTCGACTGACCGTTTTGGATTCCGCATTCAATACCTTACGCGTGCGTGCACCGCCGCGATCCCGGCCCGTCTGTTCGATCGTCAGTTCTCCCGCTTCATCGCTCAGCGCAACGGGTATCGCGCGTATCGGCACCCCGGGATTGGATCCAATATTGAAACGCAGACGAGCAAAGTTTTCTACGTCCGGTTCGACTGCGAGGATGTGCGCGTCCGATCCGGCGGTCGCAGCAACGAAGAATGAGAACAAGCCGACGTTGGCGCCAATATCGACGAAGGTAAAGCGGCGTCCTTGCGCCTTGGCCGCGGCAATGTCTTCGGACAACGCCGCGAGCTCTTCCACCTCGTACATCTGCGGCGTGAACAGCAGGTTCTTTTCACAGCCGTTGTCCCGAGGATGAAGCCGCAGCCGAAACCCCCAACGAACGACATCCAGCGCGCCTGCCGGATACTCGAGGCGCATCGTCGAAATCCGGCGCAGCCAGATGGCCAGACGCAAACCCATCCAATTGCGCGGCAATCGGCTCGTCAGCGCAATCACCCCCCGATCCAAAGGATCAGGGGCATGACCGCCAAATTCAACGGTATCTGACGAGAGCGACACGGTCAGCCTAACGCCAACGGCGGCATTCTCCCGGTCGTCCCGTCGGCCCAGCGGTACGCGATCCCGACGGCGTCACCGCCGATCCGGCCCAATTCGCACGGCCGCTCCGAAGCGTTCACCGGTCCGCGCGGACGCGCGGACCGCGATAGGCCTTGCGCAGTTCGGCCACCGGCCGTGTCGCCAGTGCCAGAAAAACGGCCGGCATGACGATCAGGGCAACGACGATTGTAGTCGACATCCCCTACCCCCATTGCTGGGACGAGCGTTGAACGCCAATCCCGGACCGCCGAGGCTACCGCCGAGACCGGGGCGAAATTTTGGTGAATTTTGGTTTTGCGCCCGGCCGCGACATTATCTAGGACAGTGTTGCTATTATCTCAGACCGTGTTCCGCACAGTCGCGCGCGGGCGATAGCCACCCTTGATCGGCCGGGTTAGCTCAGTGGTAGAGCAGCGGTTTTGTAAACCGTTGGTCGGGAGTTCAAATCTCTCACCCGGCACCGCTCGCGCTCGAAGTTATTACAATATTTCCACGGGCTTGCGGGCGCCTGCTAATCCGGCCAGCCAGCTTTCGAAACCGGCGTCACACCCCGCGGGCGATCGGCTGCCGGAGCCGCCGCCCGCTTTGGGCTAAGCGTTCAGCTTGAGTCGCTCGACGGCGTGGCCGAAGGCGTCCGCCATCGCGTGCAGCGCCTCGGCCCGGCCGAGGGTATTGAGCACCGGATCGGTCAGCTTATCGGGAACGAGCGGCTCAGGCAGCGCGGCGATGTGCGCCGTGAGGTCGAGCCGGCTTTCGATCTTGGAGAGGAACACCGGCCCGTTGGCCTCCAGCAGCCGTGCCTCCACCTCCGCCTGTCCGACCAGCCGTTCGACTTCCGTCTTCAGGTCGATCGGCTGGCGCAACTGATACTGCGTTGCAACCCGCTGACAGCGCCAAACCCATTGCTCCACAAGGCCCCCGAGAACCGCCGCGTTCATGGTCCCCTCCATGGTGCTCGACCAGCCGAATCGGCCAGTACATGCCAAGTGTAGCAAAGCCCCGCCGGAAGTAACTGATTCGATCAATACGGGTTATCGATGCCGAAATACGCCCCGCGCGGCCGTATTTGTTGGGCTCGTGACTGGTATTGTCGGGACCGCAATGCGAAGGCGCGATAGTTTCGCACGCCTATGTTGCTATTCGGCCGCACTATCCACAACCGAATTGCTCGGGCGGCCGTCCGCACCAGGATGCGAACGGCTGCCCGTCGGAGCTCGGATTGTGGACGCGCGTCAGAGTTTCGGAATGTGGTTGCGTTCGATCAGCGCGCCCCATTTCTTGATGTCGGCTTCCAGCCGCGCCTTGAGCTCGGCCGGCCTGCTGGCCTTGGCCTCGATGCCGAGGTCGGCATAGCGCTGCTTCACGTCGGGCAGCGCCACGATGTCGTGGATCGTCTTGTTGAGCAGACCGATGACCTCAGCCGGCGTACCGGCGGGTGCGAAGACTCCGTTCCACGAGGTCACCTCGTAGCCGGGAACGCCCGCCTCCGCCGCGGTCGGCACGCCCGGCAGGAACGGCGAGCGGCGTTGTTCCGGAGGTCGCGACCGCCGTGATCTTCTTGTCGGTCAGGGTGCCCTTCATCGCGGCGTAGAAGTCGACCATGAGATTCACGTCGTTGCGCAGCAGCGCGACGATGACGTCGGGCGTGCCGCGGTAGGGAATGATCTGGAAATTCAGCCCGACGGACGATTTCAACAGTTCGGCGGCTAGGTTCTGCGTGCCGCCGACGTTGATGGTGCCGACATTGAGCTTGCCGGGCTGCGCGCGCGCCGCCTTGATGAAATCCGGCAGCGTCTTGAACTCGGAATCGGCATTGGTGGCGAACACCAGATCGAAATAGCCGATCGATGAGATCGTCGCGAACTCCTTCACCGGATCGAACGGCAGTGCCTTGTAGATGGCGGCGCTGATCGAGGTGCCGTTGGTCACCAGCCCGATGGTGTACCCGTCGGCCGGCTGCGAGAGCACCGCGCGCGCGGCGGCGATGCCGCCCGGCCCCGGCATGTTTTCGACCACGAACCGCTGGCCGAGCTTGTCGCCGAGCTTCTCGGCGGCGAGCCGCGCCGTGATGTCGGCAACGCCGCCGGCCCCGAACGGCAGAATGAACCGCACCGGGCGGCTGGGATAGGTCTGCTGGGCGCGCGCCAGCCGCGACGGCGCAAGCGCGCCGGTCGCTCCGGCGGCTGCGAGCAAGGCCGCGCAGGAAAAAGTTCTGCGAGTGATACCGTTCTTGTTCATGTCGGGATTCCATTTGGGGAAGTCGGTGCGCCGCGTTGCGCGGGCACGAAGGCGGGGCAATCAGGCCGCCAGGGATCAAGCACAGCATGGCGCCACGCGCAACACGGCGCCTCGTCACGGCTTCGTGCGCTTGCGTGCGCGCGACGCATCGCCGCCAGACCCCTCGCGCGCGGGCGCTCGCCCAACCCCGCAGCCGGACGCCAAAGGGAGTAGAGCAGGACGGCATATTGATCTAGGGTTGTTGCGCGCGACGAGAGCAACGGCGTCCGATGAAACGGACGCGTTCCCAGGGGAGACCAACCATGACGATGACACGGCGAGGAATGTTGCTGGGCGCGGTGGCGGCCCCGTTCGTGGCCAAGGCGCATGCCCAGAGCTGGCCCTCCGGCAACATCCGGATCGTCATCCCCTACCCGCCCGCGGGCTCGACCGACGTGATGGCGCGGCTTGTGCAGCCCGAACTGCAGCAGCGGCTCGGCGCGACCATCATCATCGAGAACAAGCCGGGCGCGTCCGGCAGCGTCGGCACCGCCCTGGTCGCCAAGTCGCCGCCCGACGGCAATACCTGGCTGATCGTATTCGACAACCACGCCGCCAACCCGTTCGTGCTGCCGAGCCTGCCCTACGACAGCGAGAAGGACCTCGACCCGGTGCTCCTGGTCGGCACCGCGCCCTATGTGGTGTCGACCAATCCGGACAAGCCGTTCAAGACGCTCGCCGACGTCATCGCGGCGGCCAAGGCGAAACCCGATGGCGTGAGCTACGCGTCGGTCGGCAGCGGCAGCATCGGCCACCTCGCGATGGCGATGCTCTCGAAACAGGCCGGCGTGCGGCTCGTCCATGTGCCCTATCGCGGCGGCGGACCGGCCATGAACGATACGGTCGCCGGCCATGTCGACCTGCTCATCGGCAGCACGGCGCTCTCCATCCCGCAGATCAACGCCGGCAAGATCCGCGCGGTCGTGCAGACCGGCAAGACGCGCACGCCCTCGCTCGGCGCGGTGCCGGCCGTGGCCGAAAGCTTCCCCGGCTTCGAGGCCTACGCCTGGTGGGGCGTGTTCGCGCCCGCGCGCACGCCAAAGCCGGTGATCGAGCGTTTCGCCAGCGAACTCACGGCCTGCATCCGCGCCGAGCGCGTCGCCAAGCAGTTGACCGAGACCCAGCAGATCACGCTCGCGCTCGGCGGTCCCGAGGAGTTGCGCAAGTTCGCGAGCGACCAGATGCGGGTGTGGGGCGCCGTGGTGCGCGAGCACGGCATCAAGGCGGACTGATCCTCGCAAACCTGGGCCGCATCCACCTTCGCGGCTCGCTCATTTGCGCACCTGCGGCGGCGAGCGCTCGGTGCCCGGGCCGTCGAACACCATGCCCATCTTCAGCAGGAAGGTGCGGCCCGGCTGCGGATAGGCGCTGAACCGGTCCAGCTTGCTGAGGAATCCTTCGGGGAACGGGCTGGCCACCGCGTAGTCGTAGTAGGACGCGTTGAACAGGTTCTGCACCTTGAACGACCAGTAGAAGCGATCGACCTCGCCGCCGACGCCGACGTCCACCTCCGTATGGGCCGGGATCAGCGGCTGGATGTTGTGCTGGTCGTTGTCCATCCGCCGATCGCCGACATAGCGGATCACGCCGTCGAAGATCAGGTATTTCTGCCAGACGCTCCAGGCGACGCCGACGCTGCCGGTCCAGCGCGATACCAGCGGCACGTCGTTGCCGGCGTCCGGGCCCTCGCGGAACACCGAGCGCGTATAGGCGAGCCCGGCCTTGAACAGCACCGTGTCGGTCGCCTGCCAGGCGGCGATGGTCTCGCTGCCATAACGGCGCGTGGGCGGCAGGTTGATGTTGCCGGAGAAGAACAGCGGAAGAAACCGGAAGTGGATCTCATTGGTGAGATACATGTCGTAGACACTCGTCTGCACCTCGAACCGACCGGCGCGCACACGCACGCCGGCTTCGTAGTCGTGCGACTTCTGCGTCCGCAGATCGAACGGCGTCGGCCCGGACCCGTCCGAGGCGGTGCCCACGCGCTCGTCGACATTGGGCACGCGGAAGCTCTGCGCCATGCGGGCAAAGACCGCGAAGTAGCGGTTGAAGCGGTGCTCGATGCCGAGATGATAGGCGCGGTTGCTCTCGCTCGTGTCGAGCGGGATCTGCTCGAAGCCGGCGGGGAAGCAGCCGAAGCCGGGAAAGCAGAACGAGCCGCCGGGCGCGTTGGCATCGAACTTGTCACGGGCGCTCAGGGCATAGCCTGCGATGCGGCCGCCGACGCCGACGTCGGTGTTCTCAAAGACCGTGAAGGTCTGCATCCAGTAGGCGGCGAGCGAGCTCTGGGTCAGATCGTAGCGATGGATCGGCGCCGCGCCGAGGAAGAGCGGGCGGTCCGAGCCGTAGACCGCACGGTAATAGTCGAAGCCGCCGAGCCCCCTCATCTGCACCGGGCCGGCTGCGGCGTCGATCTTCAGCCGCGGCGTGAACGAGGCCGTGGTGAGCTGGGTGTCGACCGCCCGGACCGGAACGGAACTGGCGGGATCGGCCGCGGTGCCGTGGAACTCGCCCTGCTCGCTCTTGTGCCGCACGCCGCCGTCGACGATCAGCTCGGCCCATGGGGCAATCATGCGCGTGAACCCGAGGGTGACGTTCTCGCCCTTCTTGCCGGCCCAGTCGAAGGGAGTGGTCGCGCCGCGGCGATCGGTGACGAGCTGGTTCACGCCGATCGAAGGATCGACCAGCCGCCCTCCGGGCAGACCGATCCACGAATTGTCGGCCGACAGGTTGAGATAGAAGCTGGCGTCGGGAACGGTGTAGCGGAAATCGGCCACGCCGTTGAGCTGCCGGTAGAAGTTGTTGTCGCGATAACCGTCGGAGTTGACCGCGTTGCTGTAGATGCTCGCCGACCACGGGCCTTTTGAACCGACGAACGACACGTTGCCTTCGCGGTAGTTGAACGAGCCGGTGGTGAAATCGAACCGCGCCCGGGTCGGCAGGGCGACGCCGGTCTTGGTCACGATGTTGATGACGCCGCCGACCACCCCGTCGCCGTAAAGCACCACGCCGCTGTTGCCGCGGGTGATTTCGATCCGCTCGATGGCTTCGCGCGGGATCGACGCGAGGTCGAACCCGACGAGGTCAAGATCGCTGACCCGCCGCCCGTTAATCAACAGGAGCGTGTTCGATCCCGCCGCGGCGCCGAAGCCGCGCATGTCGATCTGCGAGCGCGCGCCATTGACCCCGCCGAACAGGTTGGTGACCTGGATGCCGGGCTCGCGCGAGAGGATGTCCTGGAGCGAGTGGCCGGGCGAGCGCGCGATGTCCGTCGACGTGATGACGGTCGAGGAGGCGCCGGTGACGATGGTTCCGGTGACGATGCCCGAGGCAACCGGAGCGCCTGAGCCGCCGGCCGGCTCGACCGGACCGGGGGCGACCTGCGCGGGTTGAACTGGGGCGGATGCCGGCGTCCGGCCGCGCACGCGCCTTGCGGGCGCGCGGGGCGCACGTTCGCGCGCCGCCTCGCGCGGGCGCTTAGTCGACAATCGGCTGGTGGTGACATCGACGGAGTCGAGCGAGATCGGTGCCGACTGTGCTTGCGCGCGCGCCGGCACGCAATTCAAGACCGCGATACCCGCAAGCAGCGCGAAGCGCAGATGCCGTTGCCGGCGCAGATTCGTTCCCATGACAAGCGTCCTTCGTTGCTGGCGCCGCGCAGCAACGCGGCACCCGGTGACAGGGCCGACACGAAGGACGCATGAAGCTGTACTGCGAACTCTCCCATCGGCACGCATGCCGACAGCCGTCAAGCTCGGCCGCACATTACCTCATGCTGAAGTCGTGGGAGATGACT
This sequence comes from uncultured Alphaproteobacteria bacterium, assembly GCA_963755305.1. Classification (GTDB taxonomy): domain Bacteria; phylum Pseudomonadota; class Alphaproteobacteria; order Rhizobiales; family Xanthobacteraceae; genus VAZQ01. Next base: position 77,647 of record CAVWJL010000008.1, read on the forward strand.
CACACGGCCCGCGCATCGGTTATGTGTCACCGCTGCGAACAGCCGCTCCGTGTGGTACGCCCCGCCCACCGGTTGGGTGACTTGCGCTGGCAGGTCTCCTGGCTCGCGGGTCGGTGCCTGTCGTCCAGCCTTCCCAGTTTCCCAGTGGCTGACGCGGACGAAGGCTCGCCGCTTACAGTTGCGGGGGCAGCCACGGCAGCGGCTGAAACTGACAGCCGACCCGTGTTCCCTCTTGCCTCCCCGGTGCAACCCGGGGAACCAGCGCGCTGCCAGAATTCCGCGCGCGAGCGCAAGCGTCAAGCTGAACGATGGCGGCCGGCGCGCATTTGCGGCGGCCTGTTGCGCACGCGCTACAACACCGGCGCAAAAACCCCGGTTGTTGCGCTCGCGCTACAGAACATGACGCGACGGCTTGTCATAGTGGCGAGGACCGGCTTGCGGGCCTTGGGGTGACCCATGGACACCGCAAGCCGGCTGCCGCGACCCAAGCCGGCTACGCATACTGCCAGCTACGCAATACAACGACTGTCAGTACAAAACCGGCGAGGGCGCGGACTTCGGAGCAACCACGTTCGGCAGCGCAAGCGGCCTGGCCGACGCGGTGGCAAATTCGCGCAAATCCCCCGACCTGTTCCGCGCCGTGGCGAACGGAACCCAACGATTCAGGATAGGTCGAGAGGCTTAACGCTTGCTAAAGCGCAGATCGCGCGGCGCAGTGGCGAGCGAAACCGGTGAAGGCCGGAGCGGGCTTCGCGGTCACGCCCTATCTAGGCGCGGCCGCCGCCACGTCAAACCTGCGCGGCCGCTTCCGCGGTCTCACTCATCAGCCAGTCGAGATAGCCCTGGTCGACATGCTCGATCGGGACGACCAGGATCGCCGGGGTGGTGTAGGAGTGCATCTCCTTGACCGCCGCGCCGACGCGCTCGGCCAGCGAGGCGCGGGTCTTGATGATCATCACCGCTTCCTCCCCGCGCTCGACCGCGCCCTGCCACCAATAGTGCGAGATCATGCCGGGCAGGATGTTGACGCAGGCGCACAGGTGGCGCTCGACCAGGGCCCGCCCTGCCCGCTCCGCCTCGACAACCGACGGATAGGTCGTATAGACGAAGACCGCGCGCGCCATGTTTCCTCTCCATTTTTGCCGGGCGATCGTTGCGCGCTCGTCGGCCGACTGCAAGCAGGCATCGCCTCATGAGTGGCGCGACCCCGAGCTACGAACGGGTTGCCTTCGTGGCAAGCCCCATCCCGGAGGCCAGGGCGGCGCTCGAAAAGCTCGCCGCGCGCTACGGCAATGTCGCTCCGGAGACGGCGCAGGTCATCGTCGCGCTCGGCGGCGACGGGTTCATGCTGCAAACCCTGCACCGGTTCATGAAGGCAGGCACGCCGATCTACGGCATGCACCGCGGGACGGTCGGCTTCCTGATGAACGAGTTCGAGCTCGACGGGCTGCGCGAGCGTCTCGCCTCGGGCCACATCACGGTAATCCACCCGCTGCTGATGCGCGCGCGCGATCAGGACGGCGACGAGGTCGAATTCCACGCCTTCAACGAGGTATCGCTGTTTCGCCAGACCTATCAGGCGGCGCACCTGCGCATTCTGATCGACGGCGAGGAGCGGCTCGCCGACCTCGTCGCCGACGGCGTGCTGCTGGCGACGCCGGCCGGATCGACCGCCTACAACCTGTCCGCCCAGGGGCCGATCATCCCGATCAATGCACCGCTGATGGCGCTCACGCCCATCAGCCCGTTCCGGCCGCGGCGCTGGCGCGGCGCGTTGCTGCCGGACGGCGCGCGCGTGCGCGTCGAGGTGCTGGAGCCCGACAAGCGCCCGGTCGCCGCGGTCGCCGACCACGACGAGGTGCGTTCGGTCAGCGCGGTCGACATCCGCATGGATCATGGCATTGCGATGCAGATCCTGTTCGATCCCGGCCATAACCTCGACGAGCGCATCCTGCGCGAACAGTTCGGCTACTGACGGCCTAAGCCATTGAAGCGCAAGGGTTCGCGCCAAGCGCATGCTTAACCCTTCGTTAACAGGCAAACTCTAGTCTCCAACCCCGGGGCGCCGGATCGCGCCGCAGCCCAAGGGTTGGGTCATGATCCGTATCGATTTCAACAAGCTGCGATTCCTCGTCATCGACGACAACGCCCACATGCGCCGCATCCTGCGCACGCTGCTGCATGGATTCGGCGCGCGCGACGTGTACGAAGCCGAGGACGGCGCCGCCGGGCTCGAAGCCTTCACCCATTACATGCCGGACATCGTGCTGACCGACTGGGCGATGCCGATTTTCGACGGGCTCGAGCTCGCGCAGATGATCCGCCAGCCCGGCGCCAACTCCAATCCTTATGTGCCGATCATCATGCTGACCGGCCACTCCGAGAAGAAGCGCGTGATGACGGCGCGCGATGCCGGCATCACCGAATTCATGGCCAAGCCGATCTCGGCCAAGGCGCTCTATCAGCGCATCCTCAATGTCGTCGCCAATCCGCGGCCGTTCATCAAGACCAAGACCTATTTCGGCCCCGACCGGCGCCGCAACGCCAATCCGAACTATGTCGGACCCGAGCGCCGCAAGGGCGGCAAGGCCGACATGATCCGCCAGACCGCCGCTGCTCGACAAGGCCAAGACCGCAGGCTGAACCGCAATCAGGAGCATCGCCATGTCCCAGGCAAAGGCCGAGAAGCCCTCGGTCACGACCTACGCCGACCACGAGGTCATCACGCCGCCGAACAAGCTGCGCAAGGCGGTATCGACGGTCTCGAGCAAGGACGCCTACGACGACCCGGTCGCGCGCGCCGAGGCCGCACTCGCCCAGCTCTCGAGCGAGTTCTCCTCCTGGATGGACGAGGAGTGCGAGCGGCTCGACCGGCGCGCGGCGCAAGATCAAGGCGCAAGGGCTTCGACAAGGCGACGCTCGAAGCGCTGTTTCACGCCGCCCACGACATCAAGGGCGAGGCCGCCACCTTCGGCTATCCGCTGGCCGCCGCATCCGGCCGACAGCCTGTGCCGGCTGATCGAGCACACGCCCGACATGACCCGCATCCCGGTGCGCTGGTCGATCAGCATGTCGATGCCGTGCGCGCCATCATGCGCGAGAGCAGCGCATCGCCGGACACGACCACGATCGCCGACGAAGCTGAGCAGGCGAACTGCGCGAGGTCACCGACGATTTCCTGGCGCGCGAAAATCGCGAGCGGCCCGACTATACTCGAGGGCCTCCTCGCGCCGCCGCTGGCGCCGGGCGAGCCGCCGTTCTGATCCTGCCGATTTTCTCTGCTGCCAGCCGGGATGCGCGCTTGCGCGTCTAACGGAAAGCACGCCGCCGCAAGCTAGGCCGCGTCGCGCCTCGTATGGCTCGTCGTCGTAACCTGCCACCAGTTCGTCGCAGAACAGGCGCGCTTCTTCGCGCGCGGCCTCGGCCGCGAAGCGCCGCAGCAGCGTCATCAGCGGCTCGATATCGCCCAGCGTCTCGTCCGCGCAGCGCGTCAGCACACGTTCGACCATCCGCCGCTTGAGCCGCGTCGCCCCGCCGACATCGCCGACGAAGCCGCCCTCGCGCATGGCCTCGATCGCCTCGCGGAAAGCCGGATAGGTGGAGGCCGGCAAGCGGCCTTGTCGAACACCGCGCGGAAGCCGCCGCGGCCCTTGTCATGGATGAGCGCGCTCACCCGCGGCAATCGGCATGCCCGAGAGTTCGGCCAGCGCCTCCTCGAACAGCTCCACATTGCCGGACAGGAGCGCGCGCAGCACCAGGCCCGCGCGTCGAGCTGTCCGCTTTCGCGCAGATGACGGATGAGCGGCCGGATCTCGCCACCGGGCGACGATCGCGGCGAGCGTGACGGTCGCCTTCTCGCAGGCTTCCTTGGCGATCGCTGTCGGCGCGGTCCTGCTCGAGCCATTCGCGCGCCACGACGAAACCCGCCAGCGTCTCCGACAGCTTGGCGACCAGGGCTTGCCGGGTCGGCGCCGGCAGGTCGTCGCGCGCCAGCATGGCTTCGCGGATGACGGCGAGGTGTCCGAAACGGGTCGACGATGCGATCGAGCGAGAACGGTGCGATCTCGGCTTGTGGATTTTCGATCAGCACCAGGCAGGCCTCCGGCACGCCGACTTCGGCGATCGCCGCCGCCACCGCGCTAGGCAGCGCGGCACGGTTGGCGATCGCGGCTTGAGCCTGCGGCCGGCCGGTGGCTACGGCGTCCACGAGATCGGCGTCGACCAGCAGGGGCGAATGCTCGAGCACCCAGCTGGCGACTTCCGGCTGATCGGCGGCAAGCCCCATGATCACCGCGGGCGGCGAAAACTCGCTGAAGGCGAGCGCCCGCGACAGCGCCTCGCGCACCATCGGCGACGGATCGTCGAGCAGCATGATGAGCGCGCCCTCGGCGGCGGCGCGATCGTCGGGAGACAGGTCCGAGTAGAGATAGGCGCGCGCCATGGCGGTCGTGGCATCCGCCCGGTCCGCGGTGGATGCCGTCCGTGTCCATTGCAGGAATTGACGAACGATCATGCGGCGACCGACGCCATGTTGGGACACCGCTGCTCGCGGCACCGGCGCCTCGCGCCAGCAGGTTCCAAGGCTAATCTGCGAGGATTAATAAAGCGTTCACCATAAATCTTCGGAAAGATTGACGGATCGTTAATCGCCGGCGCCATCGGGTAGCGCCCTCCAGGCCGGCCGGACCGGCCGCTACGCCTTGCCATCGTAGCGCGCGCGGGCATTCGGCGGCAGGTCGCGGAAAAGCTCCAGCATCGAGCGGCCGTTCGCAGCGCCCGGATCCTGCGGGCCCGGCACGGGGATTTGCGCGCTCGCGTGCCCTTTGACGTGAGTCGATTGCCCGCCCCACAGCTGCGCGACCACGGGCGCTACCGCCGTACCAGGTTCGGTGGAGTGAAAGAGCGAATGGAAGGCCTGCTCTACGCGTGCGGCACTTGCCAGCGGCGGCGCGACGGCGGGCGGCGCGGTGTCCCGGGTGGAAGGAGTATTCACCGTCGCTACCGGCTCGGGCGCGAATGCGGTCGCGGCCGGCGGCAGCAAGGACGCCGGCCCGTGCAGTGTTGCAACCACGGGAGCCGGCGCCACCGCTGCAGGCGCCACTGCATCCACCGGGGTGACCGGAATCGGAGCCGGCGGCCGCGGCGCTTCGGCGACCTGAACGGGTGCGGGAGTGGAGCCGGCACGCGCCACCTGGTAGCGGCGATCAAGCTCGGCGCACACACCCGCGACGCTGCGCGCCCGGCCCTGCCGGTCGAAGAAGATCGAGGTGTTGGCGCGTGCCGCCGCCGGAAAGATGTCGGCCGCCCGGGCGGTAGGATTGCTGGCGGCGAGATTGATCGCCTTGGCGCCGGCATAGGGTCCGAGAAAATGCGCGATGTAGAGTTCGCTCTCGCTCGGCGCGCGGCCGATCCGTTTGGACAGGGTGGCGGCATTCTGCTGGGTGAACGCCCCTCCCATCAGGGAGTTGGCCGCCGGATCCTTGCGCAGCTCCATGATCTCGCGGCGCAACGCCAGGTCCGCCACCTCGTAGCGGCCGGTCGGCAATTTCCTGATGGCGGCGGCATAGTTGCCGTAGCCGAGCGCCGGCCCCGCCTCTTTCAATGTGCCGAGCCAGGTCTGGTCCAGAAACTGGAACAGGCCGGTCGCGGTCGACGTCCGCGTCGTGAGCCTGGGATTGAGCCCGGATTCGACCTTGGCCGTCGCCAGCAGGTAGTTGAAGCTGACGCCGGTCGCATCGGCGGCCTTGCGGATGGCGCCGCTGACGGCTGGGTTCGAGGAAGCGATCGCTTCGACCGACATGGCTCTCCGCCCGCACGCTATGGCTTGGGTCCTGCCCACAGTTAACGATTATGGTAAACGAGATGTTAACGAGGGAACCCAAGGGAGGAGCCCGATGCCCGAGGACGCCGTAGTCCGCCACCGCCGCGGCGGCATCTATTTCGACGGTTTCGTGGTCGGCCGCCTCCACGAGCATCCGCTCACCCGCACGGTGACGCAGATGGACAACATGCTGTTCTCCAACATGACGCTCAACCCGCAGCCGCTCCATATCGATCGCCATTTCTGCGAGCAGGAGACCGAGTGGGGCCAGCCGCTGATGAATTCGCTGTTCACGCTCGGGCTGATGGTCGGTATCATGGTCAGCGATCTCTCGGTCGGCACGACCATCGCCAATCTCGGCATGACCGAGGTGAAGTTTCCGCACCCGTTGTTCGAGGGGGATACGGTGCACTGTACGTCGGAAGTGATGGCCAAGCGCGAATCGAAGTCGCGGCCGGGCGCCGGCATCGTCGAATTCCACCACCGCGCCTACAATCAAAACGGCAAGCTCGTCGCCGAATGCCGCCGCCAGGTCTTGATGCGCATGCGGCCCAAATCTTGAGGTCAAAGTCTTGAGGTCAAGTCTTGAGGTCAAAGTCTTGAGCTCCAAGTATCGAGTTCGCAAGATAAGTCGTGAGGCCGAGATGCGTTCGCTCCTGTTCGTACCCGCCGACAGCGCTCGCAAACTCAGCAAGGCGATGGCCAGCGGCGCGGACGCGTTGATCGTCGATCTCGAAGATTCGATCCCCGCGGAGGGCAAGGCGGCGGCAAGAAAGAGCGCGGCGGATTTCCTCAGGGAGGCGGCCGCGACGCCAAACCGCCCTCGCCTTCTGGTGCGGATCAACGGCCTCACGACCGGGCTCGCCGACGACGATCTCGACGCGGTCGTACCGGCGGGGCCCGACGCCATCATGCTGCCGAAGGCCGAAGGCGGGGCCGACGTCGTCCATGCCGATGCCAAGCTCGCCGCGCGCGAGGCGATTGCCGGCTTGCCTGACGGCCGGATAAAGATCGTCGCCATCTCGACCGAGACGGCGACCGCCCTGTTCCTTGCCGGCACCTATCGCGGCGCCAGTCCAAGGCTGCTTGGCCTCACCTGGGGGGCCGAGGATCTCTCGGTCGAGCTTGGCGCGGAGGTCAACCGCGACGCCGTCGGGCGCTTTTTTGCGCCCTACCAGCTTGCACGCGCGCTCTGCCTGGCGGGCGCCGCCTCCGCGCACGTGCAGCCGATCGATACGATTGCGGTCGAGTACCACAATATCGGGGCGGTCCGCCGCGAGGCCGAGGAAGCGCGGCGCGACGGTTTCACTGGCAAGATGGCGATACATCCCGCCCAGGTCCCGGTCATCAACGAGGTTTTCACACCGACGGCCGCGACGGTGGCCAAGGCCCAGGCGGTGATCGACGCCTTCGCGGCCAATCCGGGCAAGGGCACGGTCGGCATCGACGGCGTCATGTACGACCGCCCGCATCTCGAACGTGCGAAGCAACTGATCGCGCGCGCGACAGCGGCCGGAGTGACGGCTTGATGGCGCCGCGCGTCAACCCCGAGAGGCCGCCGGATCAAGTCTCGCGATAGACCGCTTGCGGATCGAACGTGCGCTCGTCGTCGCGAAACTCAAGCATCACCGCGCCCGGCTTGCCGATCGGCACGGCGCGGTAGAAGCACGAGCGCCGCCCGGTATGGCAGGCGCCGGGGCCGCGCTGCTCGACCTTGATCCACACCGCGTCCTGGTCGCAGTCGACGCGCATCTCGACCACGCGCTGGACGTGACCGGAGGTCTCGCCCTTCTTCCACAGCGCCTGGCGCGAGCGGCTGAAATACCAGGCCTCGCCGCTGGCGATGGTCCTGCGCAACGCCTCGGCGTTCATGTGCGCTACCATCAGGACATCGCCCGAACGCACGTCGGTCGCCACGCACGTGACGAGGCCGTCGGCGTCGAATTTCGGCGCAAAAGCCAAACCCTCTTCAACCTCGTCGGTCGAGCCACGTTCGGCGAAGGGCAAGTTCTGAGCGGACACCACCACCTCGGCGCTACGCTCACCAACCGGCGAGCGCGTAGGGCGGCGGCCGCAGGCGTTGCCGCCACAGGCTGAGCCTGGACACAAAATCGGAGGCAAGATCCTCGACCGGCTTGCTCAAGGCGACCGGTGCCTCCCCGATCGATATCTGCATGATCACGTGCGCGATCGCGGCAAACAGTGCGACACACCCTGACGATGTCTTGAAGTCCATCGCAAACTCACTTTCCACCCGGCGCACCATGTCTGGATCGGTCGCAGACATGACGAGCAGGCGCGCAGGTCCATAGCCGCGCGGGGCAAGACCCCAATTCTCCCAATCGAGCAGCGCAAATTTGGGTGCCGTCACGTTGGCCCAATGCACATCGCAATGCGTGACGCACCACTCCGTCGCCTTATGCGGCAGATCGGACCCGAGATAAGTGACGATCAACTGGCGTATCTGCTCCGACGTATAGGCATAATTCGAACTCGGAATGCGCTCCAGCGCCGAAAGCGCCTGGCGCAGATCATCGAACCAGGTATCCGGCACCGTCGCGGGAGGCGACCAGGGGAAGAAAGAAGCCGCCGCAGAGGGTGCGATCTCCATGAGCACCGCCCGCCAGAATTTGCCATCTTGGTGCCATTCCCTCGTAGCCAGCGCTGCAGGCCGGGACACGCCGGACAGGCCTTCGGCCTGGATCTCGAAACGGCGCTCCGCATTTCTTCGGGCAGCGACGATCGCGTTGACCTTGAGCCAACACCGCGATCCATCCGGGCGCGCAACGACCGCGTGAGCGGATTTGGGACCGAACACACGTTGGCGCTCGATCAGAGTCACCCCGAGACGCCGGCAAGCCTGAGCGAGTGTGGCCTGATCGACAGGCGTGGCAAAGCTCCCCGGCGGCAATTGGAGAGCAGGGCGCGGTCCTCGGGGGATCGGCCCCGACGTCACGGCAGAATCGAACCTCACTGTAAACTCATAACGAATTGGACTCGTACCGTCGCGCCAATGCCGACGGCCCGGAGCGCCAACCATAACGTGTCGACCCCCGGGCCGCAATAAACCCCGGCCCGGCGGCGAGAGACCGCGCGGCGGTCGGCCGGACCGAATTGCCAAGGCGGTTAACGCGACGCGCGCACCATGGTGATGAAACGGACCTGGTCGTCCGGGTTGTCGCGGAAGCTGCCGGTGAACTGGGTCGTGACGGTCGATGAGCCGGGCTTCTCGACGCCGCGCAGCGACATGCACATGTGCTCGGCTTCCAGCATGACCGCGACGCCCTGCGGCTTGAGGATTTCCTCGAGCGCGGTGGTGATCTGCGAGGTCATGTGTTCCTGCGTCTGCAGGCGGCGCGCGTAGACGTCGACCAGGCGCGCGAGCTTGGACAGCCCCACCACGCGATCGACCGGCTTATAGGCGATGTGCGCCTTGCCGGTGAACGGCATCATGTGATGCTCGCAATGAGAGCTGAACGCGATGTCGCGCACCAGGACGAAATCGTCGTAGCGGCCGATCTCGCCGAAGGTGCGGTCGAGCACGTCGGCCGGGCATTCGCGGTAGCCGCGAAACAGCTCGTCATAGGCGTCGACCACCCGCCGCGGCGTGTCGCGCAGACCCTCGCGGCCGGGATCGTCGCCGGCATAGGCGATCAGCGTCCGCACCGCCGCCAGCGCTTCCTCGCGCGCCGGCTTGGGCACGGCCGGCTCGGGGGCCGCCCGCACATGATCGGACATCGGTGAATCGGTCAGGGGTGCCTTGGGCCAAGGCTTGACGACAGCGTCCATCGCGGTCTCTCCGTTCGACCGGCCCAAACGGGAGGCCGGGGGTGTCACCGGGGCGGCCGCATCGGTCCTTTGGGTGGGAAGATCTCACCCGCGCGTGACCGGACGCCGCATTCCCTTTCAGCACTGGCTTCGCCCCATAGCGAAGCGCGACCTGGCGAACACGAGCTCCCTGCTCGCGCCAACGGGCCAGTGCCTATATATTCGTTTGCCGGGGCCCTGCAAAGCAGCCGCCGGGCGAATTGTCCACGATCGAAGGCCATGTTGAACGACGTCTACAACAAGCGCATCCTGGAGCTGGCCGGGAACATCCCTCGCATCGGCAGGCTGAGCGAGCCTGACGCCACCGCGACGGCCCATTCCAAGCTCTGCGGCTCGACCGTGACGGTCGACCTGAAGATGGCGGGCGATACCGTCACCGACTTTGCCCATGACGTGAAGGCCTGCGCGCTCGGCCAGGCGTCCTCGTCGATCATGGCGCGCCACGTCGTCGGCGCGAAAGCCGACGAGCTGCGCAACCTGCGCGAAACGGTCCGCCGCATGCTCAAGGAAAACGGCGCGCCGCCGGACGGCAAATGGGCCGACATCGCGGTGCTCGAGCCGGTGCGCGACTACAAGGCGCGCCATGCCTCGACGTTGCTGACGTTCGACGCGGTCACGGCCGCCATCGACCAGATCGAAGCCAAGCGCACGAGCGCCGCGGCGGCGACCTGATCAGTCACCGCTCGGGTGGCCGACCGTCATCAGCGAGGACGCCGGCACCGCCGCCGATGTGCCGGGCTGCGTCTCGCCGAACAGCGTGTCGACCGTCGTGAGCCGCATCCGCTGAAGCTCCTCGCCGGACAGCAGGTGCAACGGCTCCCAGGGCGGAATCCGCAACGCGGTTTCGAGCAGGTCGATGCCGCCGCCCATCTCGATGGTGTATTGCGCCAGCCGCCCGATGTCGCGTTGCACGAGGTTGAGCTCCTCGGCCGAATAGCTCGATTCCAGCGCGGTCTTGCGCTTCTTGCCGAGCCATATCTGATGCACGAGCACGCGCGCCTGCGGCGGCACGTAACGATGCGCGCCGGCCAGCAACAGGAAGGCGCACATGGATTCGCAATTGGCGTTGGGCGAAATCGCCGCACGGTCGCCGGCTCCGTCCGCCGGGAGCGGGACCGTCCTGCCGACCGTGGTCACCATGCCGAGCTGCCGGACGGCGCGGCCGAGCGCGATCGTCCCCAGCACCGAGCCGCCGTCGGAATCGAGCACCAGCACGGCCCCGCGCACTTTCGGGTCCTCGGCAAAGGCTTCGAACGCACGCGGGGTGTCGGCGGTGATGAACCCGGCCGCCGAAATCCAGGACCGGCACCCCGACCGGCAGGCCTCCGCCGGACCTTCCTGCCGCCACTGGAAGCGCATCTGGCCGTCGTCCGCGGGGGCGACCGCGGACTGAGCCAATGCTTCCGTGACGCCAAACGCAACGACCAGTCCCGCCCATAGCAGTCGGCGCATGCTGACCCTCACCTTAGCGCGCCTGGCCGGACGTCGTTTCTTGTTGTTTTGTTCTGGTGCTTTTTTCAGCCGGTCGAGGCGACTTACGTCCCACAGCGTTGGTACGGCCTTTTTATAAGGCGAGCGGATTCGGGTAAAGCCCCGGGGGCGATTTTCGGGCGGTTCCGCACTTCCGCCCGGTGTACAAATCACGCTTCGGCGGTGGAAATGCCGGCACAGGGTGCCTGTTGCGCCGTAAACCACGAATGGAATCGTGATGACCTCGGGAGACCGCATGGGAGCGTTGCGCGCGGTTGCACGCGCTCCGCGGCTGGCGGGGCGCGCCTTGATCAACGCCTACCGCTACACGCTCTCGGCGCTGGTCGGCCGCCACTGCCGCCACCTGCCGAGCTGTTCGGAATTTGCCGACGAGGCCGTCGGCCGCTTCGGCTTGTGGGCCGGCGGCTGGATGACGCTCGCACGCATTGCCCGCTGCCACCCTTGGGGCACCTCGGGCTTGGATTTCGTCCCGACTGCCCTGCCCGCGGGGTCGCGCTGGTACCTACCGTGGCGCTACGGGCGATGGCGGGGAACCAATCCGGCCCCCGAGGCGGCCGGGGAATCGCACCCATGATCCGGCCGGCCGGCATGCGGTGCCGATGCGCTGGGCCGGTCTTGCGCCTCCGATCCCGTTTCCTGATATAAGCCGCGCGTCGGCCGGCGGCCGGCGGATCCAGGCTCCTTCGATCCGGATGCGAAAGGAGTTTGCGAAGGCAGTGTCCGGCCACGCTTACCTGCATTCGTAGGCAGCGAGTGAGCAACAGGAGCGAACAATGGTCGCGCTGACCTTTCCCGACGGCGCGCGTCGGGACTATCCCAACGGCATCACCGGGCTCGACATCGCCAAGGGCATCTCGCCCTCGCTCGCCAAGCGCACGGTGGCGATGGCGCTCGACGGCGACGCTCGACGGATCTCGCCGACCCGATCGAGGCCGACGCCAAGATCGAGTTCCTCACCCGCGACGACCCGCGCGCGCTGGAGCTGATCCGGCACGATTGCGCGCACGTGCTGGCGGAAGCCGTGCAGACGCTGTGGCCCGGCACCCAGGTCACCATCGGCCCGGTGATCGAGAACGGCTTCTATTACGACTTCTTCCGCAACCAGCCGTTCACGCCCGGAGGATTTCGACGCGATCGAGAAGAAGATGCGCGAGATCATCGCGCGCGACAAACCTTTCACCAAGGAAGTCTGGTCGCGCGAGCGAGGCCAAGCGCGTCTTCGCGCGACAAGGGCGAGCACTTCAAGGTCGAGCTGGTCGACGCCATTCCGGAAGACCAGCAGATCAAGATCTACAAGCAGGGCGACTGGTTCGACCTCTGCCGCGGCCCGCACATGACCTCGACCGGCAAGGTCGGCAATGCCTTCAAGCTGATGAAGGTCGCGGGCGCCTATTGGCGCGGCGATTCCAACCGCGAAATGCTCACCCGCATCTACGGCACCGCCTTCGCCAAGCAGGAGGAGCTCGACGCTCTACCTCAAGCAGATGGAGGAGGCGGAGAAGCGCGACCACCGCAAGCTCGGCCGCGAGATGGACCTGTTCCATTTCCAGGAGGAAGGCCCGGGCACCGTGTTCTGGCATCCCGCCGGCTGGACCATCTTCCAGGAGATCGTCAGCTACATGCGCCGCCGCCTCAAGGGCGACTACCGCGAGGTCAACGCGCCGCAGCTGCTCGACAAGTCGCTGTGGGAGACGTCCGGCCATTGGGGCTGGTTCCGCGACAACATGTTCATGGCGACGTCGGCCGGCGAGGACACCGAGGACGAGCGCGTCTTCGCGATCAAGCCGATGAACTGCCCCGGCCACATCCAGATCTTCAAGCACGGCCTGCGGTCGTATCGCGAGCTGCCGATGCGCATGGCCGAATTCGGCATCGTGCACCGCTACGAGCCGTCCGGCGCGCTGCATGGGCTCATGCGCGTGCGCGCGTTCACCCAGGACGACGCGCACGTCTTCTGCACCGAGGAGCAGATGGCGGACGAGTGCCTCAAGATCAACGACCTGATCCTGTCGACCTACGCCGATTTCGGCTTCGAGGAGGTGGTGGTGAAGCTCTCCACCCGGCCGGAAAAGCGCGTCGGCACCGACGCGATGTGGGACCAGGCGGAAGCCATCATGACGCGCGTGCTGGAGCAGATCGCGCAGCGCTCCGGCAACCGCATCAAGACCGGCATCAATCCGGGCGAAGGCGCGTTCTACGGGCCGAAATTCGAATACGTGCTGCGCGATGCGATCGGCCGCGACTGGCAGTGCGGCACGACCCAGGTCGATTTCAACCTGCCGCAGCGCTTCGACGCCTTCTACATCGCGGCCGACGGCTCGAAGCAGACGCCGGTGATGATCCACCGCGCCATCTGCGGCTCGATGGAGCGCTTTCTCGGCGTCGTGCTCGAGCACTATGCCGGGCATCTGCCGCTGTGGCTGAGCGCCCCTGCAGGCGGTGGTCGCCACCATCACGTCGGATGCCGACGACTACGCGCGCGAGACGATCGCGGCGGCCGAGCGGCTGGGCCTGCGGGTCGAGGGCGACCTGCGCAACGAGAAGATCAACTACAAGGTGCGCGAGCATTCGCTCGCCAAGGTGCCGGTGCTGCTGGTCGTCGGCACGAAGGAGGCGGCCGAGCGCACGGTTTCGATCCGCCGTCTCGGCAAGGACGGGCAGACAGGTGATGCCGCTCGACGCTGCCCTCGCCGCGCTTGCCGACGAGGCGGTGCCGCCCGACGTTCGGCGGGTGCGCCGCGAGCATGCGGCGTGAGAATCGTTCAAGAGAAACCGTCGCTGAATGCGTTCAGCGAAACCACTGCTCATGCCCGCGGGTAGCAAACCAACCCGTTATGCTCACACCGAGCTTTGCCGGTCCTGAGACCCATTTCGGTCATTGCCGACAAAGCTGCTGTGATGCACCGCGCATTCTCATTCAACGATGTGGTAGTTTGTCCTCGGCCCTCACAAGGGGGAGCACATGAGGCGACGCGAGTTCATCACGTTTCTCGGCGGCACGGCGGCTTCGTGGCCATTCGCGAGCAACGCGCAGCAGTCAGCGATGCCGGTTGTTGGCGTGCTCAATATGCAAACGCCGCAGTCGGAGGTCACACAGATCTCCGCAATTCGCCAGGGATTGAAAGAGTCCGGCTTTGTCGAAGGTCAGAACATGACTCTCGACCTTCGATTTGCCGAAGGCCACAATGATCGGTTGCCAGGTTTGGCGGCCGAATTGGTCCGCCGTCAGGTAAAATTGATTCTGGCAAACACAACCCCACCGGCAATCGCCGCCAAGGCCGCAACGACTACAATTCCGATTGTTTTCGCGTTTGGCGCGGATCCGGTCGAACTGGGGCTCGTCGCCAGCTTCAATCGGCCGGGCGGAAACATGACGGGCGTAGCCTTCTTGGTCAACAAGCTGGCGGCCAAGCGATTCGAACTTTTGTGTCAAACAGTTTCGAAAACGACCGTGATCGGCATGTTGGTTGATCCGAACAATCCGAATTCAAAATCCGACGTACAGCTTACGCAAGCTGCGGCGAAGGCACTGGGGCACACGCTCGCTATCGCGAATGTGGCAACGGAAAGCGATCTGGAGGCGGCCTTCGCCAGTCTGGTGGCAGATCGCGCGGGCGCGCTGTTCATCGCGCCCAACGCAAATTTCCGCATCTGGCGTAATCGGCTTTTGGCGCTGGTTGCGCGCCACGGCATTCCGTCCAGCTATTCAAGCGCCGATTTTGTCAGAGCCGGCGGTCTGATGAGCTACGGGCCTGACCAGGCGGACGCGTACCGTCAGGCCGGTATTTATGCGGGCCGCGTGCTCAAAGGCGAAAAGACCGCGGACCTGCCGGTGGTGCAGCCGACCAAATTCGAATTTGTGCTTAACCTCAAGGCCGCGAGCGCGCTGGGACTGACGCTCCCACCGACAATGCTTGCGCTTGCCAGCGAGACGATCGAGTAATTCCTGGCTTTGCGCAGGCAGCATATTGCTGCATCCGCTCACGGCAGCTCTTGGCCCCGACTCGGACTTCCCAGCGTCACCGCTTTTCCACCGATTATGGAGGCCAGTCTAAGCGGACATCAATCAAAGTGTTTTCAACGCACGATCTTAGCCACCCCCCCTTTCAACGATGCACCGCACGGTCGGTAGATACGCGGCGGACCTGGGCTATATTCGCCCCATGGAAACGCGGCACAACGCCGGCACCAAGCCGATCTGCGCCACAAAGTTAGGCCGGATCGCCGATCAGATACCTTTGGGCTAGGCCACTGCCAGCAAGGTGACCCCGTGGCGCTCTACGACGCCTTCATCTCGTACAGCCACGCCAAGGACAAGCCGGTCGCGGCGGCGCTGCAGTCGGTCGTGCAACGGCTGGGCAAGCCCTGGTACCGGCGCCGCGCGCTGCGCATCTTTCGCGACGACACCTCGCTGTCGGCGACCCCGCACCTGTGGCCCACGATCGAGCAGTCGCTCGCGCAATCCCGGTTTCTGATCCTGCTCGCCTCGCCCGAGGCCGCCGCCTCGCATTGGGTCGGCAAGGAAGTCGCCTATTGGCTCGAGCACAAGGGCGCCGACACGCTGCTGATCGCATTGACCGACGGCACGCTGGCCTGGGACGATGACGCGGGCGATTTCGGCTGGCCCGAGACAAGCCCATTGCCGGCCGCGCTCAAGGGCAAATTCGCCGCCGAGCCGAAGTGGGTCGATCTTTCCGTCTATCGCGGCGGCGCCGCTCCGCGCGACGCCAAGCTCATGGAACTGGGCGCCGATTTTGCCGCCGCCATTCACGGCATCCCGAAGGAGGACCTGCTCTCGCAGGAGGTGCGCCAGCAGCGCCGGGCGCTCACCCTGGCGTGGTCGGCTGCCGCTTCGCTCCTCGTCCTGGTCGCGCTCGCCGGGTGGCAATGGCAGGTCGCGAATACCCAGCGCGCGGCGGCCGAGAATGCGCTCGGCGCCGCGCGGCAGACCGCCGAGACGCTGGTGTTCGATCTCGCGCGCGACCTGCGCAATCGCCCCGGCATGCCGGTCGATCTGGTCGACGACATCCTGGCACGCGTGCAGAAGCTGCAGGGCCAGCTCGGGCGCTCCGGCTCGACCGTCGAGCTCTACCGGCTGGAAGCCGTGTCGCTCTACATGCGCTCGCAAAGCCTAGAGGAACGCGGCGACCGGGCCGCCGCGCTCGATGCCGTCAAGCGCGCGCTCGCGATCCTGGAACTGCTCGCCACCCAGCATCCCGACCAGCGCTTGGTGCAGCGCGACCTTGCGATCGGCCTCAATCAGCTCGCCGACATGAAGCGCAAGGATCAGCAGTGGGACGAAGTGCTCGCCCTCCACCGCCGCGCGCTCGCCATCTCGGAAAAGCTCGCCGCCGGCGACCCCGACAACATGAACCTGCAGCGGGACGTGTGGCTGACCAACAACAAGATCGCCGAGGTCCAGGCGATCACCGGCGCACACGAGGCGGCGCTCGCGAGCTACCGCGAGGGGATCGAGCGCATGCGGGGCCTGATCGCAACGTACCCTGACAGCCCCATCCTGCAGTCCGACCTGGCGTACAGCCACGGCCGCGTCGGCATCGTGCTGAACGCCATGCGCCAATTCCCCGCGGCGCTCGAAGCCCACCGCCAGGCCCTGGCGCTACGCGAGCGGGTCGCGGCCGCGCAACCCAAGGACACCGGCCTGCAGCGGGAATTGTTCGTCAGCCTCAACCGGGTCGGCGAGGTCCTGGCCGCGCAAGGCGAGCGCGCGCAGGCGCTCGAGACCTTCCGCAAGGCGATCGCGCTCATGGAACGGCTTGCCGCCAGCGACGCCGGGAATGCGCAATGGCAGGGCGACCTGATCGGGGTCTACGACCAGACCGGCAAGCTGCTGGCCGAAACCGGCGAAGCCGCCCAGGCGCTCGACCTCTACCGGCGGGCGCTGGCGACGCGCGAGCGGCGCCTCGCCATCATGCCGGATCATCTGCCATGGCAGGTCGACCTCGCCTCGAACGTGCTGCTGATGGGCAGTGCCCTAATTGCGGCCGGGCACGCCGACGAGGCGATCGACGCCTATCGCCGGAGCGCGCTGCTGTTTGCCAAGCTGGTGGCGGCGGAGCCCGACAATGCCGCGCGCGCGCGGCAACTGGGGTCGGTCTACCTCAACATCGGTGACCTGTACGCGGGCCGCAAGCAATGGGGCGAGGCCCGCGCCGAATATGAAAAATGCCGCGAGGTGCGCGAGCGGCTGGCCAAGCGCGATTCGGCAAGCCAGGCCGCTCGGCGCGATCTGGCGCAGGCGATCGAGCGGACCGCCTTCGCCTCGGCCAGCCTGAAGGACTACGCGGCGGCCCTGCCCGACTATCGCCGCGCGCTCGCGATCCGCGAGATGATCCTGGCGGCCGAGCGGGCCAATGTCGCGCTGCAGCGCGAGTTCGTGCTCACCCTCTCGCTCGTTGCCGATGCGCTCTATCACCTCGGCCAGAAGGACGAATTGCAGCAGAAATTCCGGGCGGCATTCGCCATGGTCGAGGCCTACGCGGCGGCCGATCCCGACAACGTAACCTTGCAGGTCGACCTGGTGATCGGTCTCTACCGGCTGGCCTACTACCTCGACGACGACACGCCGGGCCGCCGCGATCGCGCGCGCGCGATCGTGCAGCGGCTCACGGCGGCCGGCAAGCTCACGCCCGCGCAGAAGGCCTTCGTCGATGGGCTGGAGCAGTGGCTGGCGGGCAAGCCGACATGACCGTGGGTCAGGTATTCGGCGTCAGCGCGCCAGCACCTCGACCTCGCGGTCCACCCCGGTAATGACCTTGAATTCCGCCGGGTAGGGCTTGCCGTCGTTGCGGGCGATCACGCGATAGTCGCCCGCCGCCAGAATCACGCGCGGAAAGGCGCCGATTGATTCCTTGATGACGTCGCCGCCGGGAGTGAGCACCGACCATTGCGTATTGGCGCGCGCTTCGCCGCCTCGCTCGTTCACGAGCTTGAGGGTGATGATCGCGGCCCGATGATTTACGGCCGCGTCCGTCAGCTTGCCGGCCTGCACGCGGATGTCGGAGCGCACCGTCGAATTGGCGTCACCGTAGTTCGAGACGATGTGGTAGGTCCCCTCGGGCACGAGGATGATATCTCCGGTTGCCACCGATTGTGCGATCGGCCGCTTGTCGCCCGGCTCGAACTGACTGCCCTTGTAGAGCTCGAATGAAATCTGTCCCGGCGGGATACGCGCGTCGCCGACTCGGCCTTCGATGCGCAGGCCGCCGGCTGGGATATCGAACACTTCCCGCATCGGCTCGTTGCGCAGCTGCACCGCCTTGGTCACGTTCGCGAGCCCGAATCCGACGCTGACCACATAGGTGCCCGGCGCGAGCCCGAAGGTCGGCGCCGACCCCTTGTCCTCTTTGACGAGGCGGGTGACGCCGTTCTGTTCCGCCCGGTAGATGCGCCAATCCAATCCGCCGTTGATCGCCGGCTGGTCGCGGCCGAAGCGCGCGCTAAGCGCCAGGGTCAGTTGTGGAGCCGCTGCGGCTGCCGGCGCATGGGCGGCATGGCCGGGCGCCGGTTGCTCGACTTTCGAACCCTTGGGCGCCGGCGCCGGTTGCACAGGTGCGGTTGGCGCGAGATTGGTCGGAGGCGCCGGTGTGGGAACCTCGGCGGGTGGGCGTGGCGTTCCGAAATTGAACCATTGCGCGCTCGCCGGCGGCGGCGCCATTGCGAGCACAAAGCCCGCCGCTAAAACGAGCCAGCCGGCCCGCCCTGCTCTCGTCCCCACGCTCCCCATGCGGGTAGTATTCGACCGCAATCACGGCAAATTCATGCCAAGGGAACCGGTTTGTCACCGTTGTCGGCGTGTGCTACGCGCACCCGGCTTGCACGGAACAAGACCATGACCGACGCCCTAGAACTGCTCAAAACTCGGCGCTCCATCAAGCCGATAGAGCTTGTCGGTCCGGGTCCCTCCGCGGCCGAGATCGATACCCTGCTCACGGTCGCTTCGCGCGTGCCGGATCATGGCAAACTTGTGCCCTGGCGGTTCATCATCTTCGAGGGCGAGGCCAGGCTCACCGCCGGCGCCACCATCGAGGCCGCGTTCCGCGCCAAGTATCCCGATTCCAAGCCCGAGCAGGCCGAATACGAGCGCAACCGGCTGGCGCGCGCCCCGCTCGTGATCGCGGTCGTTAGCCGCGCCGCGCCGCACGTCAAAATCCCCGAATGGGAGCAGGTGCTCTCGGCGGGCGCCGCCGCCATGAGCCTCGTGTTGGGGGCACATGCGCTCGGCTATGGGGCGAACTGGATTACCGAATGGTACGCCTACGATCGAGGCGTGCTCGATGCGCTCGGCCTGAAGGAAAACGAGCGGGTTGCGGGCTTCGTCCATATCGGCCGGCCAGTGCAGCCCCCGGAGGACCGGGCGCGTCCGCCGCTGGCCGAGATCGCGACTCGGTTCGCAAACTGATACGATTGCCGCTGTCCGCCCCCGCAACCCTCACGGCCGACGATGTTCTACGACACCGCCAAGAACGACCACGGATTGCCGCGCGATCCTTTCAAGGCGATCGTGGCGCCGCGACCGATCGGATGGATCACCTCGATGAGCGCGAAAGGCGAGATCAACCTAGCGCCCTACTCGTTCTTCAACGCGGTTTCGGATGAGCCGCCGATCGTGATCTTTGCCAGCGACGGCGTGAAGGATTTCGGTCGCCTTCGTCGAAGAGACCAAGGAATTCGTCTGCAGCCTCGCGACCTTCGACCTGCGCGACGCGGTGGTGAAGACCGGCATCGAGTTTCCGCGCGGCGTGAACGAAATGAAGGAAGCCGGCCTCGATCCCGCGCCCTGCCGTCTGGTGCGGCCGCCGCGCGTCGCGGCATCGCCGTGCGCGCTCGAATGCAAGCTCCTGCAGATCGTGCATCTCACCGAGCTCGACGGCGCATCGCATCGCCACGTGGTGTTCGGCAGAGTAGTCGGCGTTCACATCGACGACCGCTTCCTGAACAACGGGCGGCTCGACACCGCGGCGATGCAGCCGATCGCGCGTTGCGGCTACGCCGACTATGCGGTTCTGGACAAGGTGTTCCAGATGGCGCGCAAGCCGCCCGCTGTGAAGGCGCAGGCGGCCGAATAAGCCGCGACGCCGTCGATCAGGCGGTCTGGCCGATCAGGCGGTCTGGATGTAGTCGCGCAACGCCGCCGACTTCGCGCTCCATCTCCTTGAGCCGGTGCTTGACCACATCGCCGATCGAGACGATGCCGACAAGCTCGTCCTGCTCGATCACCGGAACGTGGCGGAACTTGCCGGTGGTCATGTGCTCCATGACACCGCCGACGGTTTCCGACTCGCTGCACGTCACGACCTTGCGGGTCATGATGATCGCCAGCGGCTGCGCGAGCACCGCCGCGCCGCGTTCGGCCAGCGCGCGCACGATGTCACGCTCGGAGAGAATGCCGATCACCCGGTGGTCCGGACCGAGAACCACGAGCGCGCCGACGCCCTTTTCGGTCAGTACGCGTACCGCGGTTTCAAGCGTGGCCGTGGGCTCGATGGTGTGAACATCGCGCCCCTTGACGGAAAGAATCGCCTTGAGGGTCATTGGGTCGCCTCCCTGACCGGCTGCTTGCGACGGCACCGCCGGCCGTCCGGCAAGCAAAACGGTCGATCTTGTTACCTTGTTCCATCGCGTCAGCCGCGCGCCGGGCGGCCAAGAAGGAGCCTGCTTGCATTGTGCGCCGCGACGAACTCTCGCTCGGATCGGCGACGCTTCGGCTCTGGCCGCGACAGAACGCGGCACTGACGTGATCGAGTCATTATCGGCCGGAATCGGTGCTGTCGCAAGCGCCGGCCGAAAACGCCGTCACGCGCGAAGCGTTAACGATCGCCCGGCATTGCATCCGGTCCTTCGTCATCGCCGGCGTGGGCGTGCATTGGAACCGGATCGAATGCCGCGAAAGTGACGAGCCCGGCCAGAAACCCGCCAATATGCGCTTCCCAGGCCACCGACTGACCGGCTCCGGCGAGCGCAAACGAGCCAAGCCCGAACACGATATTGGCGCCAAACCACACCAACAGGAATGCAAGCACGCGGGGGTCGCGCAGGCACACCACAAGCGGCACCGCCGGGACCCGGTAAGCGTCGGCGCGAGCGCCGAACAGCCCGAGCGGGCCACCGCGCACGAACGCAAACCGAATTGCGCCCGCCATGGCGCCCGAAATCGCCGCCGAAGCGCCGATCATCAGCTGCTTTTCGCCGAAATGCGTGGCGAGGTGCATCGCAGCACCGCCGGCCGCCGCGACCGCAAGAAACGCGAGGAACCGAAAGGCGCCGAACCGGCGCGCAACCGGCGTGCCGAAGGCCAGGAGCCATACCGCATTGAATATCAGATGACTGAGATCCGCATGGATCAACGCATAGGTGACGAAGGTCCACAGGTCCGCGCCCGTTCCTCCGGGC
This sequence comes from uncultured Alphaproteobacteria bacterium, assembly GCA_963755305.1. GTDB lineage: Bacteria > Pseudomonadota > Alphaproteobacteria > Rhizobiales > Xanthobacteraceae > VAZQ01. The sequence goes on from CAVWJL010000008.1 coordinate 99,200, forward strand.
AAGACGGCACCGCCCAGCGCGGCCGCGGAATAGCGCGCCGGAATAAAGCCGAACATCAAGAGGTAATAGTTGGTCTGCTCGGTGGTCAGCAGAAAGGCCAGCGCCCCATGCACGAGCGCGAGCAACGCGAGCAGCACGATCACGACCGCGGGCACGTTGAGGATGGGTTCGCGGGCTGGCTGATCGAGCATCGTCGAGTTGACTACTGACATAGCGGGGGAACTCCTTCAAGCGAAGCCGCCCATTTGCGCCGAGCATTGCTCGAAATGAGCCGCGCGGTTGGCACGCGCGGCCTGCGCGCCGCGGCCTCGGCACACCCCCTGCACCTGCCTGCGCATCGCCGGGAAAAGCCGGCCGCGGTGTCCCAAACGGGGACATCGGCGCACGAAGGCAGGCGTCCATGAAACACTCCTCCATTCGCGAGTTGTTCGATTATTGGAATGCGCGCCGCGGCGAACGGGCGGCGCCGGAGCGGGCGGACATCGAGCCTGGCGCCATCCGCCATGTGCTCGCCGACACGTTCATCCTTAGCTTCGACCGGTCCGCGGGCCATCCCTTTCGCCTGGCCGGCACGCGGGCCTGCGCATTGTTCGGCCGCGAGCTCAAGGGCTCGGCCTTCCTCGATCTTTGGACCGGAGACAGCCGCGAGCTGATCCGCGACCTGATCGATGTCGTCTCGCATGAGCTGATCGGCGTGGTGGCGAGCGCATCCGGAACCGGCGCCGCCGGCGATACGCTCGATCTCGAGGTCTTGGTGCTGCCGCTCAGTCATCGAGGGCGCCTAGACGCACGCATTCTCGGCGCGCTCACGCCAACGCAAGTGCCGATCTGGCTGGGGACGATCCCGCTCGGGAAGCTGACCCTGGGAACGCTTCGCTACCTCGGTCCGGATGTTACGCCGGATTTTGCACCCCGCATCGTCCCCAGCCTGCCCCAGGGCCGGATAAGGCACGGCCTGGTGGTCTACGACGGCGGGCAAACCTGACTGCCATTCGTGCGCCCCCGGATAATCTGGCTAACGCGACGTTAATATTGGATGCATAGGCTAAGGGCCTACCCCATCCGATTGCGTGGCCGACAGCCGTAAATGGCATTTCCGCAGAAAAAGGCTGTGATCTTGCCGCTGAGCCAAGAGCGCCGGCGGTTTCAGCGCGTGCGCGTCAACCTGCTCGGCCGCTACATGCTGGCGGACCGGCGCGAGTTCCCCTGCCAGGTTACCGACATGTCGCCCGGCGGCATGGCCTTGATCGCACCGTCACCGGCCAAATCGGCGAGCGCGTCATCGCCTACGTCGATCATGTCGGACGGCTCGAAGGCAAGGTGACCCGCCACTTCCAGAACGGCTTCGCAATGACGATCGCGACCACGCCGCGCAAACGCGACAAGCTCGCAGCCCAGCTGACCTGGCTCGCCAACCGTCACATCCTCAATCTGCCGGAAGACCGCCGCCACGGCCGTGTCACACCGACGCAATCCCGCGGCCCGCCTGATCCTGCCGAACGGTATCAATATCGCGGTCCGGGTCATCGACGTCTCGCAGTCCGGGCGCTGCGATCGCGACCGACCAGCGGCCCGAGATCGGCACGCTGGTCACCATCGGCAAGACCGCCGGCCGGGTGGTGCGCCACCTCGAGGATGGCTTCGCGATCGAATTCATCCGTCTGCAGCACTCGGATTTTCTCGAAGAGAACGTCACCGGCTGGTAAACGCCCGGGTGCCCGCTGCGGGCGCGCGCAGGCGTCAGTGCCCGCCCGGTTTCCGGTTCGCTCCTCCTCATCGTCGAATCCGCGTGCGACCGGTGCCATCGCGCACGGTTAACACCCGGCGCGAGACATGACGGCAAGTGCCGCCGCAATTGGCGGCGGCGGTTAATACAGACAGTTTTACTCAAATCAGATCATATCGAATTTTATTCAAGTTATCGTCTAATAATAATAGTATTCGTCTCTGTGTTTACTTGGGTTGTCCTCAAAATGCACTTTGGCTAATTAGCGGCGTTACAAAGGCTTTGTGCGAACGTTGCCCCGTCAACAGGGAAGGGGCGACGGGATGCAACGCAAATACACAAAACTATTGGGAGCTGCGGGCGTCGCTGCGGCCGTGGTTGCCGCAGCCCTGGTCATGCAGCCGGCGAATGCCGCGAGCGAACGTGCCCTGTTCATCTCGGTCGGAACGACCGCCCGCGCGCCGATCGGCTGGATCGAGTTCTGCGCCGAGTACGCGCCGCGAATGCGGCACCAAGGCCGTCGAGGCGCGCGATGTCGTGCTGTCGCCGAAGACCTGGAAGGATCTGGTGCGGATCAACCGATGGGTCAACGACACGATCAAGCCGATCACCGACATCGAGCATTGGGGCGTGGTCGAGCGCTGGAGCTACCCCGACGACGGCTACGGCGACTGCGAAGATTACGTTCTGCTCAAGCGCCGCATGCTGATGCAGGCCGGATGGCCGCGCCAGGCGCTGCTGATCACGGTCGTGCGCGACCAGAAGGGCGACGGCCACGCCGTGCTCACCGTCAAGACCGACAAGGGCGAGTTCATTCTCGACAACCAGGACGAGGACGTCCTGCTCTGGTCGGAGACCGGCTACCGCTTCGTGAAGCGGCAGTCGCAGAACGATCCGAACGTCTGGGTCGCGCTCGGCGATCCGCGCCCGGCGACCGCCACCGCCGCTTCACGCTGAGTCGACGCTGTCTGACAAGGAGCTACGCGAGCCCGGTCACGTCCCCACCCCTCCCCGTCCCCAGACCGGGTTCGCGCGCGGCCGGCTCTCCCCCCGGAGCCGGCCGCACTTTTTTCTGCTTCACAAATGCCGGTTCGGCGCGTTGGAGTTCCTCCATATGCCGAGAGATAGGCCGTGGTTGCCGGCCAATTTCCTCATGCCTCCCATGCGCATTTACCCGCCGTCTCTCCTGGAAAACGCCACGTCGCGTGGTTTCGTGAGTTGAGGGCTGAGGGTCCCAAACACGCAAGAGAATGGGAGACCGACATGCACCAACGACTCGACGCGATGAAAGTCAGTCCTGCGGCCTACAAAGCCATGGCCGGACTGCAAGCGTATGTCGACCAGAGCGGAATCGAGCGGCCGCTGCTGGAACTCGTGAAAGTCCGCGCTTCGCAGATCAACGGCTGCGCCTACTGCCTTGCCATGCACACGTCGGATGCGCGCAAGCTCGAAGAATCCGATGAACGCATGCATCTGCTCAACGCCTGGCGTGAGGCGCCTGTCTTCAACGCGCGCGAGCGTGCGGCGCTCGCGTGGGCTGAAGCCATCACGCTGATCACCGAAGGGCATGTTCCCGACGACGTCTACGACGAAGCTCGGCGCCAGTTTTCCGAGAAGGAACTCGTCGATTTGACGGCGGCAGCTGTCGCGATCAACGCCTGGAACCGGATCGCAATTGCCTTCCGTGCACCCCCGCGGGTCTCGGGAGCCAAAGCCGCGGCTTAGGCCGTCAGCCGATCCTCTTCAGCCCCTTTGCGTAGCGGCGCGAACGCTGCACATAGATGTCCGCGCCGCGCGCAATTTCCTGGGCGGTTTTTTCGTCGAGCTGGCGGACCACCCGCGCCGGCGCGCCGACGATGAGCGAATTGTCGGCGAACGCCTTGCCCTCGGTGATGAGTGCGCCGGCCCCGACCAGACAATTGCGTCCGATCCTGACCCCGTTAAGCAGGATCGCGCCCATGCCGATCAAGCTGTTGCCTCCGACGATGCAGCCGTGCAGCACGACGTTGTGGCCGATGACGCAGTTGTCGCCGATAACGAGCGGGAAACCCGGATCGGTGTGCAGCGTGGCGTTGTCCTGCACCTGCGAGCGCTCGCCGATCTCGATCCACTCGTTGTCGCCGCGCAGCACCGCGCCGTACCAGACGCTGGCATCGCGTCCGAGGCGCACCCGACCGATCACCGCCGCGCTTTCGGCCACCCAGTAGCGGCCATCAGCCGGCAGCTCCGGCCCTTCCCCGTCGAGTTCAAAGATCGCCATGTTGCCCTCCTCGCGGCGCGACCTTGCCATGCGCCTCCAAGCTTGGCGAGGCTGGCAAGCATTCCGCACGCACCGGCAATTCGCGCTTTTACCGGTGACGGGTCGGTGCGATAACAAACACCCACTTCCCGTTTGCGCGACGAACCTCCTGCAATGACCGATCATTCCTCCGCCCAGGCGGCTGCTCATCCCTTGGCGCGGGCTCGCGACCTCCTGCCCGGTCTTACGCTCGCGGCATTGATCGCTGTCCTGGCGGTTGTCGGCGCGCCGCTCGCCGCCAAGGCGATCCCGCTCCCGGCCATGCTGATCGCGCTGTTCCTCGGGGTCGCGCTCAATCCGTTGGCGCGGCAGGCGCGGTTCCAGGCCGGGCTGGTGTTCTGCCTGAAGACGTTGCTGCGCTGGGCGGTGGCGCTGCTTGGGTTGCGGATAGCGCTGGGCGACATCGCCGCGCTCGGATTCTCGACCGCCGCTCTGGTCGTCGGCTCGATGGCGGTCACCGTCATCAGCGGGTTTCTGCTCGCACACGTGTGCGGGCAGGCAAGCGAATACGGCGCATTGGCCGGAGCCGGAACCGCCGTCTGCGGCGCCTCGGCAACGCTCGCGACCTCGATCGTGCTGCCCGACTACAAGGGCAAGGAGGCCGATGTCGCCTTCGTCGTGATCGCGGTCAACGCGCTGTCGACCGCGGCGATGGTGCTCTATCCGATGATCTGCGGATGGCTCGGATTCGATGCGCAGTTCACCGGCGTGATGCTCGGCGCGACCATCCACGACGTCGCGCAGGTGGTCGGCGCCGGCTACGCGGTATCCGATACGGTCGGCAACACGGCGGTCATCGTCAAGCTATTCCGTGTCTTCCTGCTGCTGCCCATGGTCGTGGCGATCGGCTGGTGGTTCACCCGCTCGGCGGTCAGGGCCGATGCCGGCAAGATCCCGTTCCCGGTCTTTGCGCTCGTGTTCGTCGCGCTCTGCGTGCTCAACAGCGTCGCGCCTTCGATCGCGGGCATCGGACCGGTCTATGCGTGGATCAAGGGACCGCTGATCGAGGCGTCGACCTGGGGCCTGCTGATCGCGATTTCCGCACTCGGTCTGGGCACGTCGTTGCCCGCAATCGCCGCGCTCGGATGGCGGCATGTCGCCACCGTGACGGGAACAACCATCGTCATCCTGGCCGTCGTGACCGCCGGCCTGCTCGTGCTGCGCTGACCGCGCCGCTGTGTCAGCCGGCTGACACCCCGAGCGCGTGCAGCGCCATCACCACAACGGTGCCCGACATCAGGCTCCAGACGCCGGCAATGACGGTCGCGATCATGACCATCGGGATCGGGCGGCCCTCGATCTCGCGGCCGCGGATGGTGTTTCGAATGATGATGAAGGGCGCGGCGAAGACGATGAGTGGCACCGCCGCGAAGGCGGCGGCGCGCGGGCCCTGTTCGAGCAAGCCGAAGCTCACGGGACGTCGGGTCAAAGCCTGGTAGCCGGTGGCAAGCGCGCCCGCGATCGCAAATCCGATCGCCAGCGCAAAGAAGGACTGAACCTGTTCCGGCGACATGGCGCTTCCCTTGGATGCGTGCCGCCGATGCTTCGCAGAGCGCCGCGGGGCGCGCCAGAACATCCTTAATTAAGGGTAAATGCGCCGGGAAATTGAGCGTCACGCCGGCCACCGAGCGCATGGCATACTGCGCACCGATTCGCGCAACCGGGCAACCGATGACCGAGATCGCCGGCATACACGCGCGACCGCGCGAGCGTGGGCGACCAACCCGCCGCAGTTCGCTGATGCTGCCGCTCGCCGCGGTCGGCCTGCTCGGCGTGGCGGCGTTGACCTTCGTCGCCTACATACTGTGGCCGCGTTGGCCCGCCGCGGCGGTCCCACCCGATGCCCCGGCCATCCCGGTCACGATTGCGGGCGTCGCCTTCAACGTGCCTCCCGCCGCGATCCGCGTGGCGATGCAGCGCCGGCCGGGCGCGCACGAGCGCGTCGACCTCGTTTTTCTGTGGCCCTCGCTCGAGGCGCCCGATCCGGCGGCAAAGCCCGCCGCCGGGCCACCGGGTGCGCCGCCGGCGCTGTCACCGACAATGGAACGACTGTTCGTGACCATCACGGGCGCAGGCGCCGCGCTGTCCCCCGCCGACCGGGTGAAGGTCATCTATCCACGCTACACCGCGAGCGATCCGGTTCCGGGCCCGGACGGCCTTGCCGTCCTCGCCTTTCGCAACGGCACCCCCTATCAGGGCGAAGACCTGATCTATGAGACGGCGGGAGGCTTCCTCGTGCGCTGCACCCGCAACGGGGCGGGCCCGCCCCCGGGTACCTGCCTCTACGATCGCCGGATCGAGGGCGCCGATCTGCTCATGCGCTTTCCGCGCGATTGGCTTGCCGACTGGCGGGCGGTTGCCGCCGGTATCGAGCGGCTGATCGTAAAGCTGCGACCGCCACGCAGCTGACCCGTCATCGGGTGCCCGGAGTTGTGCAGAACCGCACCGCGATCACGGCAGCCGCAACTCGTCCAGATCGAGCGATAGGATCGGCAGTTCGAAAAAGGACGAGCGCGGATCCTTCTCGTCGAAGAACAGCACGCCGATATATTCCTCGCCGACATAGACTTCGGCCGAATCCTTCTTGCGCACGCGCGGGACCACCCGGACACGCTCGTTGTCGAACTTGCGCTTGAGATAGGCGTCGAGCTGCTTGATGTCGGGCGCGGTGGTGTTGGCGTCGCCCAGGGTAATTTTCATCTCGAAATTATAGGAGCGCTCATCGTCATCGTCGTCGTCCACGACCAGCGCGCCGACGCTCTCCTCGCCGACGAACACGTTGGCCGAATCCTTGTTCTTCGGGACCACGCGAATGCGCGAATTGCCGAACAGACGCTTGAGATAAGCGTCAAGCTTGCGAACTTCCTGCACGTCCACGGATAACCCTCCTCCGGCCGCGAGACGGTGGCACGGGCGGCCCTGCGAGGCAACCGCCCGGCGCGCCGGTCAGAGGTCCAGATTGTTGAACATCTGGTCCATGAAGCGCGACGGCTCGGGACAGCCGGCCTCGCCGATGACCTTGGCCGGAACTCCCGCCACCGTGGTGTTGTGCGGTACCGGCTTGAGCACGACCGAGCCGGCGGCGATGCGCGCGCAATGGCCGATCTCGATGTTCCCGAGTATTTTCGCGCCCGCCCCGATCAGCACGCCGCGCCGGATCTTGGGATGGCGATCGCCCGCTTCCTTGCCGGTGCCGCCCAGCGTGACCTCCTGCAGGATCGAAACGTCGTCCTCGATCACCGCGGTCTCGCCGACCACCAGCCCGGTGGCGTGATCGAGGAATATGCCGCGTCCGATCGGCACCGCCGGATTGATGTCGACCTGGAACACGGCGGAGGACTGGCTCTGCAGATAGTAGGCGAAGTCCTTGCGGCCCTTGCCCCACAGCCAGTGGGCAAGCCGATGCGCCTGGATGGCATGAAAGCCCTTGAAATACAGCACCGGTTCGAGAAAGCGGTTCGACGCCGGATCGCGATCGACCGTCGCCAAGATATCAGCACGGAATGCGGTGCCGAGCGACGGCTCGCTTTCGAGCGCGTCGGCGTACGCCTGCCGGATCAGTTCCGACGATACTTCCGCGCTGTCGAGGCGCTCGGTGACGCGATGGATGACGGCGGCCTCAAGCGTGTCGTGATGCAGGATGGTGGAATAGATGAAGGTCGCGAGCTCGGGCTCGCGGCGCACCACCTCCTCGGCTTCGCCGCGAATGCGCGCCCACACCGGGTCGACCTTGTCGAGCGCGCTGGTGGGCTTCTTCTGGTACTGGGCCATGAGTGTCTCCCGGACATCACGCTGCAGGACGCAATTCTAGCACGGCCCCGGCTGCGCGAGACCCATATATGGCCCCCGGCGCGCGCAGCCAATGGGCCGGGCGGCTCACGGCCGCTCCGCCAGGAAGCTCAGCACCCCCTGCTTGAACACCTTGTCGCCGACCGCGAGCATGTGATCGCGGTCGGGGATGTCGAGCGTGCGGGCACCGGGGATCAGCGCGGCCAGTTCGTGCGACGAGCCTGCGACGAAATCGCGCGTTCCGACCGCGATCAGAATCGGGACGCGCAGGGCCGCGACCTCTTCCTTCGACAGGGTCTGGCGCGAACCGCGAATGCAGGCAGCCAGCGCCTTGAGGTCGGACCTGGTCTGCTCGGCGAACGCGCGGAAGGTGCGCCCGAACGGGTCGGTCACGTCGGCGAGCGAGGGTGCCTCCATCGCCTGCGCGACTCCGGGCGGCAGCGTCGCGCCTTCGACCAGATTGATGCCGAGCCCGCCGAGCACGGCACTGCGCACGCGCGGGGCCTGCGCGTGCGCGAGAAAGGCAACGATGCGTGCGCCCATGGAGTAGCCCATCAGATCGGCGCGCGCGAGATCGAGATAGTCGAGCAGCGCGCGCACGTCCTCGGCCATGGCGGCGCTGTGGTAGGCGGCGGGATCGTAGAGCTTGCTCGATGCGCCGTGCCCGCGATTGTCGAGTGCGATGACCCGCCGGCCGGCCTTGCTCAGCGTCGAGACCCAGCCCGGATTGACCCAGTTCACCGCCGCGTTGGAAGCAAACCCGTGGACCAGCACGATGGGCTCGCCTTCCCCCTCGTCGAGAAAGGCGATCTCCACCCCGTCGTGTCGAAACCGCTGCAAAGGACGGAGGCTCAGGCGTTGCCGGCGCGCAATCGCAGCGCGCCGCCGAACGACAGCACGGTCGCTTCGACCGGCTCCGACCGGGCGTTGTCCGCCGCACGATCTGCCCACGCGCCGGGAACAGGCTCGATGCGAAAGCCGGCCGCCCATCCGGCTTGCGCGGCAGGCATGGCCTGCGGGACCAGCGCCGGGGAGGACGAATAGATCACTTGCGGCTCCTCAGCTGAGAGAGCCAGTTTGGCGAGGCGCGCCTGCTCCACCGCCTGTTCGCGCAGCATCCGATCGCGGCGGCGTGCGATGCGCCGGCGGCGGCGCGCGCAATAGCGCTCGGTCGCGCGTTCGGTCATCTTCTTGAGCGAGGATACGAAGCCGAAAACGGTGAGGATCGCCCAAAACATCCACATCGTAAGATTGAACGTTCCGACCGTGAGCGCGATGGCGCCGCGCCCGGCGACTTTCAGGATCGCGCGGGTCTTGCTGCCCTTCTTGGTGGCGAGTTGAGCGACCCGCGCCATGTCGCGCGGCCCCTCGGCGAGCTTGAGACCGTCGAGCGCCGCCTTGGTGCCGGCCTTGCTCTGCACGCGCCCCACGTCGCCTACGAGCCGCACCAGGCCTTGCGCCTTCTCGACCTTGACCGCTTCGCGCGCGGCGCGCACGGCTGCGGCGGGATTGCCCACTGTCGCGCCGCCGATCCCGCGCGCGAGCGCCGACCAGTCGATCGTCTCGCGCAGCGAGCGGCCGATCCAGGCCGACATGCTGCTGCCGATCCGGCCGGTCTTGCGCGCCGCCTTCATCAGCGACAGCCCCACGCGCGCCGGCGCGCCGGCGCCGAGCGAGGCGTAGGTGCCCGCCGTCACCGCGAGGCCGACGCAGGCGAGGCCGAGGATCAACTGATCGACTTGTTGCCCGGTCGCCATCCGCGAGCCCTCGCGCACGAAGTCGCGGATATCGCCGAAGACGAAAAGGTCGCCCAGCGTCGTGCCGGCAAGCCCGGCGAGGTCGTCGGGCTCGCCGACGACGAGACCGCGCGCAAAGCTCTCGACCGTGCTCACCGGGCTGTTGGCAGCCGCAAACGCCGCCTCGGTCTTGGCGGCAAGCGCGGGATCGACCGGCGCGTTGTGCTCGCGCGCCAGTTCGAGAAAGCTGTGGGCGAGGTCTGCATCGTTGGCAGCGAGCGCCGCATCGATCTCGCGCGCCGCCACGGCGGCGTCCAACGCGCGCGCGACGGCGCGATCGGCCAGCGCCACCGGATCGTCCTGGGAGGCGAGCACCGACCTGGCCTCGAAGCCGCGCGGGACGACGGCGAGCGCGGCAACTGCCAAGGCCACGGCCAAGCCGAGCGGCACCGCGATCCGCGCTCCGGTCATGCGACCCATACTCCTGTCACCACCCGCCATAAGGTCGTGCGATACGATTGCGCCGGCAAGATGCCGGGATGGGAAAATTAGCCGGGACGTTAACATGGGAATCGGCCTTGGCCGGACGGGGATCAAAAAGCGCTGTTCCACCTGAGCATTAGGCCACGGCGCCTAGGAATCGGTAAAGCCGGCCGCTATGGTGGCGCCCGCGAGGGGCAGGCAGGCGCACCGAGCAGACACCAATTGGCGGGTGCTGCAGCGCATTCGACACGCATGCCGGCGCTCCGGCGGAGAAGGCAAGGCATGGCCGACACGATCGTTCCGCATTTCCACAACACCCCGGGCGTGCCGGTGATCGAGATTGGTGCCAAGGAATTCATGTGCGTCGGCGAGCGGCCGCCGCTCGACCACCCGCACGTCTTTCTCGACATGGGCGACGCGGTCGAGATCATCTGCCCCTATTGCTCGACGCTGTTCCGCCACGATCCGAGCCTCGATCCGCACGCGGCACGTCCGGCGGAGTGTGCGCTCGCGGATGAGCCGACCGCGTAGCTCGCGCGGCGAAGGGACATGTCCTCCTCACGCGCCGTCGTCATCGTCGGGGCTGGCATTGGAGGGCTGACGGCCGCGCTGGCCATCGCGCAACGCGGGTTTCGCGTCGCCGTGCTGGAACAGGCCCCGCGCCTCGAAGACGCCGGCGCCGGCATCCAGCTCTCGCCCAACGCCTCGCGCATCTTGGCCGCGCTCGGCCTTGGCGAGCAGCTTAAACCCCACGTCGTCGTGCCCGAGGAACTCAGGGTCGTGAATGCGCAGACCGCGCGTGTGCTCGCTCATGCGCCGCTCGGCGCGCAGGCCGAGCAACGGTACGGCGCGCCCTATTGGATGATCCACCGCGGCGATCTCCAGGCCGTCCTGTTCGACGCGGTCGAGGCGCATCCCGACATTTCGCTCCATCTCGGAACGCGAGTCGAAGACTTCGCGGTCCACGTCAACGGCATCACCGTTGCGGCGATGGCGCCGAAAGGCCCGTTCGAGGCGCACGGCGCCGCCCTGATCGGGGCCGACGGGCTATGGTCGCACATGCGCGCGCGGCTCGGCCACCACGCCCCACCACGCTTCGCGGGGCACACGGCCTGGCGCGCGCTCGTGCCGGCAGACCGGCTGGCGGCCGACCTGCGCGAGCCGGTCGTCACGCTTTGGCTCGGCCGTCACGCCCATCTCGTTCATTACCCGGTGCGCGGCGGCAGTCTGGTCAACATCGTCGCCATCATCCGCGACGACTGGCGCGAAACCGGCTGGAGCGCGCCCGGCCACCGCCACGAAATTCTTGCGCACTTTCGCGAGGGACTCTGGCCGCCGCTCGCGCGCGCTGTGCTGGCCGCACCCGAGCGCTGGCAGAAATGGGCGCTCTACGATCGCGCGCCGATCTCGCGCTGGGGCAAGGGGCCGGTCACGCTGCTGGGCGACGCGGCGCATCCCATGCTGCCGTACCTGGCGCAAGGCGCCGCCATGGCGATCGAGGACGCCTCGGTGCTTGCGGCGCGGCTAGCCGACACCCCGGATGATCCGGCCGGCACCATGCGGCGCTACGAACGGGCGCGGCGCGGGCGCACCGCACGCGTGCAGCGCGCCGCCCGCCGCAACGGCACGGCCTACCACATGGGCGGCGCGAAGATGTTGCTGCGCACTTTGGCGCTCATCGCGATGGGTGGAAAACGTCTCATCCGCCGTTACGATTGGCTCTATAGTTGGGAGCCGGCGTGACCGCCGGCCACGTCCCCGGGAAGCGACCGATGTTCGAGACCACCATCGCCGGCAGCCTGCCCAAGCCCGCCTGGCTCGCCGAGCCGAACAAGCTGTGGCCGCAATGGACGCTTTCCGGCGCCGGGCTGGACGAGGCGAAGCGCGACGCCACGCTGATCGCGCTGAAGCTGCAGGAGGACTGCGGCATCGACATCGTCACCGACGGCGAGCAGTCGCGCCAACATTTCGTGCACGGCTTTCTGGAGGCGGTGGACGGCATCGACTTCGCCCACAAGATCGAGATGGGAATCCGCGCCGACCGCTACAAGGCAATGGTGCCGCAGGTGATCGGCGAATTGCGCCTGAGGGGCCGCGTGCATGCGATGGAAGCACGATTCTCGCGCGCCCACACCGGGCGCAAACTGAAATTCACGCTGCCGGGACCGATGACCATCGTCGACACTATCGCGGATGCCCATTACGGCGACCGGATAAAGATGGCGATGGCGTTCGCCGGGCTGCTGAACGCGGAGGCGCGCGCGCTCGAAGCCGACGGCGTCGATGTCATCCAGTTCGACGAGCCGGCGTTCAACGTCTACATGGACGCCGTCGAGGAATGGGGGATCGAGGCGCTGCATCGCGCGATCGAGGGGCTCTCATGCACCACCGCCGTACACATCTGCTACGGCTACGGCATCAAGGCCAACATCGATTGGAAGGCGACCCTGGGCTCGGAGTGGCGGCACTACGAAGCGATCTTTCCGCCGCTCGCAAGAAGCCGGATCGGCCAGGTCTCCCTGGAATGCATCAACTCGCGCGTGCCGATGCACCTCCTGAAGCTGCTCGACGGCAAAGAGGTGCAGATCGGCGTCATCGACGTGGCGACCGAGGCGGTGGAAACGCCCGAGCAGGTCGCCGCCGTCATCGCCGACGCGACGCAATACGTGGCGCGCGACAAGATCGTGCCGAGCACGAATTGCGGCATGGCGCCGATGCGTCGCGACATTGCGCTCGCCAAGCTCGCGGCGCTCGGCAAGGGCGCAGCGCTCGCGCGCCGGACATACGGCTGAGCCCGCCGGCTAACGGTCGCTGCGGCTCAGCACGTCGATCAGCTCATTGACCTTGCGTCGCTGCTGGCGCTTGTCGCCGCTCGCGATGGCGTGCTCCACGCAGTGCCCGACGTGATCGGACAATATCTCGTCCTCGGCCCGCCGCAGCGCCGCCCGCACCGCCGAAATCTGGGTGACGACGTCGATGCAATAGCGGTCCTGCTCGACCATGCGTGCGAGCCCGCGCACCTGGCCTTCGATCCGGCGCAGCCGCCGCAGGCAGGAGGTCTTGGCATCCTGGCGCATGGTCGGTATATACCCCCCCAGGGTATCGACCGCAAGGACGCCGTTCATGGACGCGCACGCCCGCACCCACGAGGCCAAGGCCGGGCAAGGCGCGCTCGACCCGGTCTGCGGCATGACGGTCGACCCGCACACCGCAAAGCACCGCCACAGCTACCAGGGGCGCCCCTATTGCTTCTGCTCGGCAGGCTGCCGCACCAAATTCGCGGCCGATCCGGAAAAGTATCTCGCCGGCGCGGCGCGCCCGGCCGAGCCGGTCCCGGACGGCACGATCTACACGTGTCCAATGCATCCCGAGATTCGCCAGGTCGGACCAGGTGCATGTCCGACCTGCGGGATGGCGCTCGAGCCCGACATCGTGACCGCCGACAGCGGTCCCAATCCCGAGCTTGCCGACATGACGCGGCGGTTCTGGATCGGTCTGGTGCTCACCGTCCCGGTCTTCGTACTGGAGATGGGCGCGCACCTGGTCGGCGCGCATGCCTGGATCGACCAAACGCGCTCGAACTGGATCCAGTTCGCGTTCGCGACCCCGGTCGTGCTGTGGGCAGGCTGGCCATTCTTTGTGCGCGGCGCGCAGTCGCTCCTCACCCGCAATCTCAACATGTTCACGCTAATCGCGCTGGGGACCGGTGTCGCCTTCGCCTACAGCGCGGTCGCGACGTTGTTTCCCGGCGCGTTCCCGGCGGCGTTCCGCGGCCATGGCGGGGCGGTCGCAGTCTATTTCGAGGCGGCTGCGGTCATCACCGTGCTCGTGCTGCTCGGCCAGGTGTTGGAACTGCGCGCGCGGGAGGCCACCTCTGGCGCGATTCGCGCACTGCTCGATCTCGCGCCCAAGTCGGCGCGGCGCCTGCGCGCGGACGACAGCGACGAGGAGGTACCGCTCGATGCGGTCGCGGTCGGCGATCGCCTGCGCGTGCGGCCGGGCGAGAAGGTGCCGGTCGACGGCGACCTGATCGAGGGCCGCTCCACGATTGACGAGTCGATGGTGACCGGCGAATCGATGCCGGTGACGAAGGAGACCGGCGCCAAGGTTATCGCCGGAACGTTCAATCAGTCGGGCTCGTTCGTGATGCGGGCCGCCAAGGTCGGCAGCGACACCTTGCTCGCCCGCATCGTCCAGATGGTGGCGCAGGCGCAGCGCTCGCGCGCGCCGATCCAGCGGCTCGCCGACCGGGTATCCGGCTGGTTCGTGCCGCTGGTGATCGCGGTCGCCATCGTCGCTTTTGCCGCCTGGAGCTATTTCGGGCCCGAGCCGCGCTTCGCCTATGGCCTGGTGGCGGCCGTGAGCGTGCTGATCATCGCCTGCCCCTGCGCGCTCGGGCTCGCCACGCCGATGTCGATCATGGTCGGGGTCGGCCGCGGCGCGCAGGCGGGCGTGCTGATCAAGAACGCCGAGGCGCTCGAACGCATGGAGCGGGTCGATACCCTCGTGATCGACAAGACCGGCACGCTGACCGAGGGCAAGCCGAAGGTCGTCGCCGTCGTGCCTGCGTCCGGTTTCGAGGAGGGCGAGCTGTTGCGATTGGCCGCCAGCGTGGAACGCGCCAGCGAGCATCCGCTGGCGCTGGCCATCGTCGCGGCCGCGCAGGAACGCGGCATTGCGCCGGCGCGGGTCATGGGATTCGATTCGCCCGCCGGCAAGGGCGCCGTCGGCATGGTTGATAAGCGCCGCGTCGTGCTCGGCAACGCCAGATTTCTGGCGGAGTTCGGCATTGCGACCGTGGCGCTCGACGCTGAGGCGGAACGCCTGCGTGGAGACGGAGCGAGCGCGATCTATCTCTCGGTCGACGGCAAGCTCGCCGGCGTCATCGCGATTGCCGATCCGATCAAGGCGACCACGCCGGACGCGCTCAAGGCGCTGGCGGACGACGGCATTCGCATCGTCATGCTCACCGGCGACAATCGCACCACCGCCGAAGCGGTGGCGCGCAGGCTGGGCATCGGCGGCCTGCACGCCGAGATCCTGCCGGAGGGCAAGATCGAGGTGGTGGAACGGCTGCGCCGCGAGGGCCGCGTGGTGGCGATGGCGGGCGACGGTGTCAACGACGCGCCCGCGCTCGCCGCCGCCGACGTCGGCATCGCGATGGGCACCGGCACCGACGTGGCGATCGAGAGCGCGGGCGTGACCTTGGTGAAAGGCGACCTCACCGGCATCGTGCGCGCGCGCAAGCTGTCGGAAGCGGTGATGCGCAACATCCGGCAGAACCTGTTCTTCGCGTTTGTCTACAACGCCGCGGGCGTTCCGATCGCCGCCGGCGCGCTCTATCCTTTGTTCGGTATCCTGCTGTCGCCGGTGATCGCGGCCGCCGCGATGGCGCTGTCGTCCGTCAGCGTCGTGGGCAACGCGCTCAGGCTGCGGGCCACTGCGCTATAGCGTGGGCGAATGCCATCAACGGATGACGGTGTTGCTGCGCCAGTTCGCCGGCGTCTCGCAATTCTTACCGCGCGCGGTGGCGTCGAGCACCTTGAGCTCTTCGGTGGCCGCGACATGGTCCGCCCGGTAGGCTAGCAGGTTGACCACGGTACCGCCCGCGCTCTGGTCGGCCTTCTCCATCAGCGCGCGCAGTTCCTGCTCGCGGCTCGACCAGCTCTTGATCTGGGCGGCGATCTGTTCGCACGAATAGTACTGGTACTTGCCGGGATCGGCGAACACCGTGAAGGTGCTTCCGCCCGTCGAACAGCCGGCCAGCACGGCGCCGGCCAGCACGCCGGCGGCGGCCAGCAACACACGCCTCCCGCTCGCGGCAAAGCGGGTCTCGGACGGCATGGGACAGACCTGCGGTACGCTGCAATCTTGCGCCACGGTATCTTGCATGGGTCGGGGCACGACTTCGTTACAAGCTCCCCTCGCATGGCGGCCGTAAATATTTCGTGCCATTCGCGGTCGCGACCTATGCCGGGCGAATATGCCGTAATGATGTTGCGGCCATGGTGGCTTCGGCGCGCACGCTGCCTCAATTGATCTGGACCAGGGCGCCGCCGTCGACCGGCAGCGCGACGCCGGTGATGAAATTGGCTTCGTCGGACGCGAGAAATAGTGCGGCATTGGCTACGTCCCACGCGGTGCCCATTTTGTGGCGCAATGGAACCCGCGCGTCACGCGCGGCCGCGACTTCGGCGCGACTCTTGCCACTCGCTCGCGCGCGGGTGTCGACCGCCATCGGCGTGTCCATCAGCCCCGGCAGAATGACGTTGGCGCGGACGCCGAATTCCGCGTTCTGGATCGCGACCTGCTGCGTGAACGCAATGAGGCCGGCCTTGGTCGCCTTGTAGGCGACATTGGGATACTGCTCCCACGCCGCAACCGACGAGATGGTGATGATCACGCCGGAGCGCTGCGCGCGCATGACCGGCACGACATGCTTGCAGGCCATGATCGCGCCGCGCAGGTTGATGGTTGCAATGCGGTCGAACGCCTGCTCGGTGATCTCGGCGAGGGGCGCGTCGCCGCCGGCGATGCTCACGCCGACGTTGTAATGCAGAATGTCGATGCGGCCGAAACGCTCGCGCGCGGCCGCGACCATGGCGGCGAGCGCGGCCTCCTTGCTCACGTCGGCTTCGTGGGTGACGCATTCGCCCGGGCTACCCGGCGGGACCATGGCGGCGGTCTCCTGCGCCGAGGCTAGCCGGTTGTCGACGGCGAGCACCTTGGCGCCTTCCTGCACGAACCGCAGCACCGTGGCGCGGCCGTTGCCCATGCCTTCGCCCGGGCCCTGCCCGGCCCCGATCACGATCGCCACCTTGTTCTTGAGACGCATGGAACACCCCGACGCGATGCTGCTACGCTTTGGCGCAGCATATGGAGTCGGCGCGTGCCGGAAAAGACCGTCTACTACGCCAGCGTCGGGCCGGAGCTTTTCCTCTACGACATCGATTTTGCCGGCGCCGCACTGACAAGGCGCGGCGCGTTCACGCTGCCGGCCAACGTCCAGTACGCCTGGGCGCATCCCTCCAAGCGTTATCTCTACGTGGTATCGAGCGCCGGCGGGCCGGGCGTACCGAGCGACCGGAATTTCGCCAACGCCTTCCGCATCGACCGAGCGACCGGCATGCTGAGCCCGCACGGCGAGCCGCGGCCGCTGCCGACGCGCCCGATCCATACGAGCGTCGACCGCGCGGGCGAATACCTGCTGACCGCCTACAACGGCCCGAGCAACGTCACTGTGCACCGCGTCGGGGCGGACGGGACACTCGGCGATAAAGTGAGCCAACCGGGGCCGCTCGATTGCGGCATCTACGCCCACCAGGTGCTCGCCACACCTGGAAACGCGACGGTGATCCTGGTCACGCGCGGCAATAACGCGGCGGAAAGCAAGCCGGAAGACCCCGGCGCTCTGAAGCTTTTCCGGTTCAAGGGGGGCGCGCTGGCCGATCTCGCTTCGATCGCACCCGGAACGGGCCTGGGCTTCGGCCCGCGCCATCTCGATTTCCACCCGGGCAAGCCATGGGTGTATGTCTCGGTCGAACGGCAGAACAAGCTCTATGTCTACGCGCTGCAGGCCGACGGCTCGCTCGGCCGCGATCCCCTGTTCGTACGGGAAACGCTGGCCGATCCCGTCAACGTCAGGCCGGCGCAGCAGGCGGGCCCGATCCACGTGCATCCGAGCGGCCGCTTCGTCTATGTCACCAACCGCAATCAGGGCGAGGCCGATTTCAGCGGCCGCAAGGTGTTCAACGGGGCGAGAACAGCATCGCGGTGTTCGCCATCGATGCGCAGAGCGGCGAGCCGACGCTGATCGAGACCATCGACGGCCACGGCATCCATCTGCGCAATTTCGGCATCGACCCGGGCGGCCGCCTGCTGGTGGCGTCGAGCATCCGCGCGATGCCGGTCTGTGACGGTGATGCGATCAAGACGCTGGCAGCAGGACTGATGGTCTATCGCATCGGCACCGACGGCCGGCTCACGTTCGTGCGCAAACACGAAGTCGACACCGGCACGGCGCAGCAATTCTGGAGCGGCATGGTCACGCTGGGGTAACGGCTTTTGAGGTGGGCGGCGCAGCGCGCCGGACTTGTTTTGGTGGCCGCGGCCGGACTCGAACCGGCACTCCGGTTTCCCAGAAGCAGATTTTAAGTCTGCTGTGTCTACCGTTCCACCACGCGGCCAAGCGGACGCTTGTTTAGCGCGCTTTCAGGCCGCTGGCATCACTGGATAGGCCGATCCACTCCGTCATGCCCGGCACCCGGGTCCCGCCTTCGGCGGGCCCGAGTGTAGACTCTTGTGCCGGGCATCCACGTCTTTCCTGCTCACAAAAACAAAACGTGGATGGCCGGGACAAGCCCGGGCATGACGAAGCCCCGCGCGACTTATTCTTGCGCTCAGTCCCTGAGCGTGTGGCCCCAGACCGCTTCCCAGTCCTTGCCGTTCGACATCGGTCACGCGGCCGTCGCGCTCGTAGAACTTGTTCGGGATCTGGAACATCGCGAGCATCAGACCGCCTTCGGGCGTCCAGGCGACGTGGCGGCTGCCGGGCTCGCGCCAGACGAACTCGCCCGGCTTCGACTTCGAGCCCGGCGACCGGGCCTTCCTTGTCGACCAGCCGGCCTTCGAGCACATAGGTCTGCTCGATCTTGACGTGCTCGTGGTCGGGCAGCACGGCGCCCGGCTCGAACCGCATCAGCGCGGTGACGAGGCCGGTCTGCGCATCGAACAGCAGCGTCTTGATCTCGCAGCCGGGAAAACGCGTCTTCTGCCATTCCATATTGGCCGGTCGCACGACGTGCGAGTGCTCGTCGGCGGTAGTTTTCGGCGTCACGGCGTCCATGAAATCCTCCCTCGCGGTCTGCGGGATTTGGTCGTGGCGCGGATCATAGCCGATCCAGCCGGCGCGCGCCGCTACAGATCGCCTTCCCGGATCGGCGGCTGGAAGGCCAGGCCGGTATCCCACGGGAAGAAGATCCAGGTGTCCTGCGACACCTCGGTGACGAAGGTATCGACCATCGGCCGGCCCATGGGCTTGGCGTAGACGGTCGCGAAAGTGCGCCTCGGGAAGGATGTCGCGCACCACCTTGGCGGTCTTGCCGGTGTCGACCAGGTCGTCGACGATCAGCACGCCCTTGCCGCGTCCGCCGCCGAGCGCGACGATGTCGGCGCGACGTCCTTGAGCACCCGCAACTCGCCCTGGGCTGGTGTGGTTGTAGCTCGCCACGCAGACGGTCTCGATCAGGCGGACGCCGAGCTCGCGCGCGACGATCGCGGCCGGCACCAGGCCGCCGCGCGTCACGCACACGATCGCTTCGAACGGGCCGGCGTCCGGCGAGCCGCCAGGCCAGCGCGCGCGCATCGCGGTGGAACTGGTCCCAGGATACCGGGAAAGGCCTTTTGTGGCTGCGGTTCGGCTGCGGGCGCTGAAGCGGCTGCGCCTGTGGCATCGGCGGACCTCCACGGATCTCCGCAGCCTTCTAGCGCAGGTCGAGGACGAAATCGAACCGCGCCGCGTAAGCGCCGTCCCCGGCTTCGGCCACCTGCATCAGCAGTTCCCGCCGGAACAGGAAGTCGCGGCGGTTGCCGCCTCGTCGCGGGAAAATAGAGCTGCGTGGTCAGCACGCGGCCGCGCGGCGCCTGCACCTTCACGTGGTAGTGGCGGGTGCGGCCGGAATAGATCGCCGGCACGATGGTGCGGAAGCGGTAGCGGCCCTGCGCGTCGGTGAACACGTGTCCGCGATAGCGGAAGCCGCTGTTGTCGTACTCGCCGCACTCGTCGGCATGCCAGAGATCGACCAGCGCGCGCGGCGACCGGCCGGCAGGCGCGCGTGAGCACGAGGCCGGTGAGCTCGACCAGGCGCGCCCTTGGCGTCGGGCTCGACCAGATCGGCGCGTTGCGGCGACTTCGGCTTGAAGAACGGCCCTTCGGTCTGCCGGCGCGGTCGGCTTGTCGCCATCGTGGCATTGCGGGGTGAGCGGCAGCTCCTGCGCGAGCGCCGCGATAGGCGCGCGGCGACGCCGAGCCCGCCGGCGGCGAGCGCACCGCGCAGGAGCTGACGGCGCGATGGATGATGCGGACATGTTCGGACCTCCTGGCGGACATGAACTACGCCCCGCTCGACTGCGCCGCCCTCACCCGCTGCAGCATGTCCTCCACCGCGCGCGGTGGCGGCCGCGAGCTTGTCCGGGTCGCGCGCGCGCAGCACCACGTTGGTGTTCGGCCCGCGCTGCGGTCGAAGAACGGATAGCTGCCGATCGCGACCTCCGGATGGGCCTTGGCGATCTCGCCGAGCTGGGTGCCGATGTCGCCTTCGCGCGCGTCGGCGCGCACCGTCTCCGACAGCATGCGCACGCCGGTCTTGAGCTTGGGCGCGACCTCGTCGAGCATCGCCTGCATGATCGAGGGCACGCCCGCCATCACGATGACATTGCCGATCCAGAAGCCGGGCGCGCGCCGACACCTTGTTGATGCACGAGGTCGGCGCCCTCGGGGATGCGCGTCATGCGCATGCGCGCCTCGTTCATCTCGCGCGCCGGTCTGCGGCGAGCCGCTCCTGCAGGATGGCGAGCGCGCGCGGATCGACGTCGATCGACACCCCGAACGCCTTGGCGACGCAGTCGGCGGTGATGTCGTCGTGCGTCGGCCCGATGCCGCCGGTGGTGAACACATAGGTGTAGCGGCTGCGCAGCGCGTTGAGCGCGTCGACGATCGCAGCCTCCTCGTCGCCCACGACGCGGACCTCCATCAGGTCGATGCCGACGCGCGGTGAGGTATTCGGCGATATAGCCGATGTTCTTGTCCTTGGTGCGTCCGGAGAGGATTTCGTCGCCGATGACGAGCAGCGCGGCGGTGACGACACTGTGTGGCTCTTGCGATTGCGTCATGATGACCCTGATGGCGCGCCGCGACCGTCGGCGTGGCCCCTACCCTGCCATTGTGCGTTATGATGCTTCAAGCCACCCGCACGGGGGAGAATGCCCCGGCGACGATTACCGGGAAGGAAGCCGAGATGGCCGGTCAGGCACCGCTGCGTCCGATTGCCTATGCCGAGCCCCGCATCGTTTGCGAAAAGGCCGCCGACGGCAGCCTGCGCTGCCGCTCGACCGAGCCGCTCGCAGCCCATGAGCGCAGCCTGGCGCGCCTGTTTCGCGCGGCGGTCGAGCGCAACCCGGCGGGCCTGTTTCTGGCCGAGCGGGCGCCCGCCGGGGAGTGGCGCAGGCTCAGCTACGAGGCGGCAAGACCGGCGGTCGATGCGCTGGCCCAGGGACTGATCGAACGCGGGCTCTCGGCCGAACGGCCCGTCATGGTCCTCTCCGGCAACAGCATCGACCACGCGCTGCTGACGCTGGCCGGACACACCGCCGGCATCCCGGTTGCGCCGATCTCGGTCGCCTATTCGCTGCAAAGCCAGGACCACGCCAAGCTCAAGCACATCTTCGATCTGCTCAAACCCGGACTGATTTACGTCACCGATACCGGCCCATTCGCCAAGGCGCTGGCCGCGCTCGACCTGTCGGGCGTGGAGTTGATGGCGAGCGGCAATACCGCCAATCTCGCCGGCGTGACGGCATTTGCCGACATGGCGCAAAGCCGGCCGGGACCGTCATTGGATAAGGCCACGGCCTCGATCACGCCCGACACGATCGCAAAATTCCTGTTCACGTCGGGCTCGACCGGCCTGCCCAAGGGCGTCATCAACACCCACGGCATGCTCACCGCCAACCAGCAGCAGGCGGCGCAGATCTGGCCGTTCGTCGGCGAACAGCCGCTCGTGCTGGTCGACTGGCTGCCGTGGAACCACACCTTCGGCGCCAATCACAATTTCAACCTCGTGCTGCGCCATGCCGGTGCGCTCTACATCGACGGCGGCAAGCCGGTGCCGGCGCTGGTCGGCGAGACGGTGCACAACCTCTCCGAGGTCTCGCCGACGATCTATTTCAACGTGCCGGCGGGGTTCGCGGCGCTGCTGCCCCATCTCGAACAGGATGAGGCGTTCGCCCGCTCGCTCTTTGCGAAATTGCGGCTGATCCTCTATGCTGGCGCCACGCTGCCGCAGGACCTGTGGGTGCGGCTGGAGGCCGTCTGCGAACGCGTCACCGGCGAGCGCATTCCGATGACCTCGTCCTGGGGAACCACCGAGACCTCGCCGCTCGCCACCGCCGCCCATTTCATCATCGCAAGCGCGGGGCCGGTCGGCGTACCGGTCCCCGGCGTCGAGCTCAAGCTGGTGCCGAACGGAGAAAAGCTCGAAGTGCGCGTACGCGGGCCCAACGTCACGCCCGGCTATTGGAAACGCCCCGACCTCACCGCCGCGGCCTTCGACGAGGAAGGCTTCTACAAACCGGGCGATGCGGTACGCTTTTCCGAACCGGCCGATGCTCGCAAGGGCATCGCGTTCGACGGCCGTCTCACCGAGGATTTCAAGCTCACCACGGGAACCTGGGTGCATGTCGGGGCGTTGCGGGTGGGCGTGCTGGCGGCCGCATCGCCGGCCTTGCAGGACGCCGTCATTGCCGGAGAGAATCGCCAGTTTCTCGGCATGCTCGCCTGGCTCAACGCCGCCGGCTGTCACAAGCTCGTCGGCGCGCAAGCCCCGCTGGCCGAGCTTGCATGCCATCCCGCCGTGCGTGCGCACGTGCAAATGGCCCTGGCGAGCTGGAACGCCGCGCATCGCGGTTCGTCGGAGCAGATCGCGCGCGTCCTGCTGCTGCCCGATACGCCCTCGATCGATGCCAACGAGATCACCGACAAGGGCTACATCAACCAGCGGCTTGCGCTCGAGCGGCGGCGGGCGGAGGTCGAGCGGCTGTTCGCCGCCGCTCCCGACGCCGATATCATCGATCTGCTGCCGCCGCGCTGATTGATTCCTTTGCGGGTTGCCGGCGCCATCGCGTCTCACGCACCGCGGGCCGTGAGCAGGGAGAATGGAATGCGCAGAAATCTCACGCCGCTGTTTGCGGTCGCACTGCTGGCGTTGCTGGGTTTCTACGCCGCCCAGCCCTATCTCGACCGGATGCTGTTTGCGGCTTCGACGCCGCGCCCGGTCGAACCGCGCGGCAACTTGTCGGAGCTTGAGCGTTCGACCATCGCGCTGTTCGAGCGTGTCTCCCCCTCGGTCGTCCAGGTCGCCGCGCGCGCCGCCGAGGCCGCGCAGCCCGAGGCGGACGGCGGCCAGGGCCAGTCGGGAACGGGCTTCGTCTGGGACGCGGCCGGTCACATCGTTACCAACGACCATGTCGTCGAGGGAACCAAAATCGTCGCCGTCAAGCTCGCATCCGGGCAGGTCTTACGGGCCGAGATCGTCGGCACCGCGCCGAATTACGATCTCGCCGTGCTGCGCGTGGAGAGTTCGCGATCGTTGCCTCCGCCGGTCGCGATCGGCAGCTCGGACGATCTCAAAGTCGGGCAATCGGTGTTCGCTATCGGCAATCCATTCGGCCTCGACCAGTCGCTGACCACCGGCATCATCAGCGCGCTCAAGCGCAACCTGCCGACCAAGGGCGGGCGCGAGATCTCCAACGTGATCCAGACCGACGCCGCCATCAATCCGGGCAACTCGGGCGGTCCGCTGCTCGATTCAGCCGGACGGCTGATCGGCGTCACCACGGCCATCCTCTCGCCCTCCGGCACGAACGCTGGAATTGGCTTTGCGATACCGGTCGACACCGTCAACCGGATCGTGCCCGAGCTCATCAGCAAGGGTTATGTGCCAACCCCTGGCATCGGCATCAGGGCCGCCAGCGAGGCGATGGCGACGCGCGCGGGCGCGGAAGGCGTCGTGGTCGTTGCTACCGTCCCAGGCTCATCGGCCGAACGCGCCGGCCTGCGCGGCCTCGACCAGAGCACCGGCAAACTCGGCGATGTGATCGTCGGGGTGAACGGCAAGCCGGTTCGCCGGCTGCCCGACCTGACCCAGGAGCTGGAGCGCGTCGGGGTCGGCAAGAAAGTGTCACTGGCGATCAAGCGCGATGGCCGCGAGATGACGATCGAGGTCGAAATCATGGATATCGGCCGCAGGTCGTAGCGGCGCCCTCCCCTCGGAGCCGCGCGGACGACGACCGCGGCGCTTTCGACATACGGGTCGACGCTGCGTGGATTTCCGGCTACTGACTGACGCGCCGGCGGTACCCGCTCCGGCCAAGCCCTCGCCGTCCCATCAAGCGACCACAGGAAACGCAACCGTGATCGATCTCTACACCTGGACCACCCCCAACGGCCGCAAGGCCTCAATCATGCTCGAGGAAATCGGCCTGCCCTACACGGTGCATGCGATCGACATCAGCAAGGACGAGCAGTTCAAGCCCGAATTCTTGAAGGTCAGCCCGAACAACCGCATCCCCGCCATCGTCGATCGCGACACCGGCATTGCGCTGATGGAGTTGGCCGCGCTGATGATCTACCTCGCCGACAAGACCGGCAAGCTGCTGCCGAAGGATGGCGAGCCGCGCTACCGCGTGCTGGAATGGCTGATGTGGCAGATGGGCGGCCCCGGTCCGATCTTCGGGCAGGTCCATCATTTCGTGCACTACAACAAGGGCAAGGCGCCCTACGCCGAGGAACGCTTCTCGAAGGAGGCGCACCGGCTCTATGGCGTGCTCGACCGCCGGCTGGCGGGGCGCGACTTCGTGGCGGACACCTATTCCATCGCCGACATCGCGATCTGGCCGTGGGTCTCGCGCTACGAATGGCAGGAGGTCGATCTCAACAAGTACCCGAACGTCAAGCGCTGGTACCTGTCGATCGCCAAGCGGCCGGCGGTGCAGAAGGGCTACAAGGTACCGAAGGACGTGGGCGAAGTGCCGATGCCCGCCTGACCCGCTGGCGTCTGACGCGGCCGTGCAGCCGGCTCACACCTGTACGATTGCGCCCTGAAACTCGCGATTGTGCTGCCCCTCCCTTGGTCATCCGCCTAACGGATAGGCAACCGGCGGCGGCGCGTCGCGCCCGCTTGATCGCCAAAACGCCCCTTGGGTTGGCGCGGGGCTTGCAGGTAGGATCGCAGGGCGCCCGCCTGTCGGCGGGTGTGCGGTCTGCGGCGAGCAATGGCAGCGTTCGATGAGATGACGGGTACCGACGGGGCGCTCCGCCCGGCCTACCGCGAGTTGTCGCGCTGGCTCGGCGAGGTGCCGCCCGATGTGCTCGATTATCGCCGGCGCGAGGCCGAGCTTCTGTTCCGGCGCATCGGGATCACCTTCGCGGTCTATGGCGAAGCGGATGCCCAAGAACGCCTGATTCCGTTCGACGTGCTGCCGCGTATCCTCGCCGCCGCCGAATGGGACCTCCTGGCCGCCGGGCTCGAACAGCGCGTCAAGTCCATCAACCACTACATCCGCGACATCTACGGCCGGCGCGAGATTCTCAAAGCCGGAATCGTGCCCGAAGACCTGGTGTTCCAGAATCCGGTGTTCCGTCCGGAAATGAACGGCCAGAAAGTCCCGCACGACATCTACGTGCATGTCGCAGGCATCGATCTCGTGCGCGTGGACCCGAACACGTTCTACGTGCTCGAGGACAACGCGCGCACGCCCTCAGGCGTCTCCTACATGCTGGAGAACCGGGAGATCATGCTGCGGCTGTTTCCGGAGCTGTTCTCACGCCACCGCGTCGCCCCGGTCGAGAACTATCCCGACGAGCTGCTTGCGACCTTGAACTCGGTCGCCCCCGCGACCTCGACCGCCGATCCGACCGTGGTTCTGCTCACGCCCGGCATCTACAACTCGGCCTACTACGAGCACTCGTTTCTCGCCGACAAGCTCGGCGTCGAGCTGGTCGAAGGCCGCGACCTGTTCGTGAAGGACGAGCGCGTGTTCATGCGCACCACCGAGGGGCCCAAGCGCGTCGACGTGATCTACCGACGCATCGACGACGATTTCCTCGATCCGCTCGCCTTCCGCCCGGATTCGGCGCTCGGCGTGCCGGGCCTGATGTCGGTCTATCAGGCCGGCAACGTCACGCTGGCGAACGCGGTCGGTACCGGCATCGCCGACGACAAGGCGGTCTACAGCTACATGCCGGCGATCGTGAAATTCTATCTGGGCGAGGAGCCGATTCTGAAGAACGTGCCGACCTGGCGCTGCCGCGAGCCCGACCATCTTGCCCACGTGCTCGATCATCTCGAGGAACTGGTGGTCAAGGAAGTGCACGGCTCGGGCGGCTACGGCATGCTGGTCGGGCCGAAGGCCGACAAGGCGACGATCGCGGCGTTCCGCGCCAAGCTCAAGTCGAACCCGAAGAATTTCATCGCGCAGCCGACCCTCGCGCTCTCCACCTGCCCGACCTGCGTCGCGGAAGGGGTGGCGCCGCGCCACGTCGATCTGCGGCCGTTCGTTCTCGCCGGGCGCGACCGCATCCGCATCGTCCCTGGCGGCCTCACCCGGGTGGCGCTGCAGAAGGGCTCGCTCGTGGTCAATTCGAGCCAAGGCGGCGGCACGAAGGACACCTGGGTGCTGGACCGATAGAGCATGCTTTCGCGTACCGCCGACAACCTCTACTGGCTCGCGCGTTATGTGGAACGCGCCGAGTATCTCGCGCGCATTCTCGAAGTCACGCAGCGTCTGGCCACGCTTCCGCTCGCCTATGTCGGCTCTACCAACGAATGGGAATCGGCGGTGCTGACCGCCGGCTGTGAGCACGCCTTCTCCACCGTCCACGACGAAGCGACCGAAGAGACGGTGATCGACTTCCTGTGCTTTTCCACCGCCAATCCGTCCTCGATCCGCAACTGCTTCGAGGTCGCCCGCACCAACGCCCGCGCGGTGCGCACGGCACTCACGATGGAGATGTGGGACGCGATCAATGGCGCATGGCTCGAGCTCAAGCGGTTCGGCAATGGCCCGACCTCGCGCGAGGAATTCATGCGCTTCCTGCGCTGGGTGCAGGAGGCATCGCTACGCTTCGACGGTTCGGCCTACCGCACCATGCTGCGCAACGACGCCTACTGGTTTTCCCGGCTCGGGCTCTACATCGAGCGCGCCGACAACACCGCACGCATCCTCGACGTGAAATATCACATGCTGCTGCCGGCGAACGAGCGCGTCGGCGGGCCGCTCGATTATTTCCAATGGTCGGCGATCCTGCGCTCGGTCTCGGCGCTGACCGCCTATCACTGGGTCTATCGCGAGAGCGTCAAACCCTGGCTGATCGCCGACCTCCTCATCCTCAAGGACGAAATGCCGCGCTCGCTGGCGAGCTGCTACGACAACCTGGTGCAGAATCTCGACCGGATCGGCCGCGCCTACGGCCGGCAGGGCCCGGCCCAGCGCCAGGCGCGCACAATACGGGGGCGGCTCGAGAACGGCCGCATGGACGAGATCTTCCAGGGCGGGCTGCACGAATTCATCGAAGAATTCATCGAGAGCAACAATCGCCTGAGTGCGGCCATTACCGAACAATATTTGATGTGATAAGCAGACATCAGAGGACGGTTCGCCGGCTTCTGTCGTCTCCTCTTGTTTTTCGTCTGCCCATGCGCATCCGCATTTCGCATCTGACCAGCTATCGCTACGAGGCGCCGGCGAAAAGCATGATTCAGATGTTGCGGCTCACGCCGCGCAATCATGATGGCCAATACGTCGCGGACTGGCGGATCGACGTGTCCGCCGATTGCCACCTGGATCAGCATGAGGACGCCTTCGGCAACATAACGCACGCCTTTACCGCAGACGGTCCGATCAGCAGTCTCACCGTGCTTGCCGAAGGGGAGGTCGAGACCCGCGATACCCAGGGTATCGTGCGCGACACCATCGAGCGCTTTCCGCCGAGCCTCTATCTGCGCGAGACCGCGCTGTCGCGGCCGGACGCGGCCATCGCCAGCTTTGCGGTCGGCGCCCGCCAGGCTGCCGACGGTCAGACCCTGGCGCTGCTCCATGTCATGCTCGACCAGATGCACGCGGAAATCGCCTGCGACACCGATCCCGACGCATTCCGCGACGACGGCGGCGGATGCCTTCGCCCGCAAACGCGGGAGCGCTCAGGACCTTGCGCATATCTTCATCGCCGCCGCCCGCAGCCTCGGCATTCCGGCGCGTTATATCGGCGGCTATTTCCGCCGCGACGAAAGCGAGGGCGGTCGGGATGCCGGACACGCCTGGGCCGAGGCCTTTGTGCCCGAACTGGGCTGGATCGCGTTCGACGCCGCCAACGGCATGTGCGCGACCGACGCGCACGTGCGGGTTGCGGTCGGGCTCGATCAGCTCGGTGCGTCGCCGCTGCGAGGCACCTGCCACGGCGGCGCAGGCGAAGTGCGCACGGTCAAGGTCATCGTCGACCAGGCCGGCCAGCAATCGCAGAATTGATGCAGGAATGCGGCATTGCCGCCCCGTCGGCCGGCTCGGTATAAGGGCGCGTCGGATGGCGGGGCGGGCGAATGACGTATTGCTGCGGAATCCTCGTGCGCGACGGCCTGGTGATGTTTGCCGACACCCGCACCAATGCGGGCGTCGACAACATCTCGACGTTCCGCAAGCTGCACGTCTTCACCATGCCCGGCAAGCGCATCATGGCGATCGCCACCGCCGGCAATCTATCGATCAGCCAGTCGGTCGTCAGCGTGCTGCGCGAAGGTTGGGAAAACCCCGAAACCGGCGAAACCGAGACCTTGATGAATGCGCCGACCATGTTTCAAGCGGCGCAGCGGGTCGGGCGCACCATCCGTCACATCCATGAGGTCGAAGGCAAGACGCTGGAAGCCTCCGACGTGAATTTCGACGTCTCGTTCCTGCTCGGCGGCCAGATCAAGGACGAACGGCCGCGGCTTTTTCTGCTCTACTCAGCCGGCAACTTCATCGAGTGCACGCAGGACACGCCCTATTTGCAGATCGGCGAGCACAAATACGGCAAACCCGTGCTCGACCGCGCGATAACCTATGACAT
Source organism: uncultured Alphaproteobacteria bacterium (assembly GCA_963755305.1). Classification (GTDB taxonomy): domain Bacteria; phylum Pseudomonadota; class Alphaproteobacteria; order Rhizobiales; family Xanthobacteraceae; genus VAZQ01. The sequence continues at coordinate 128,110 of CAVWJL010000008.1, forward strand.
CGACCTGTATGATGCCCTCAAGGTCGGCCTGGTTTCGGTCGACTCCACCATGCGCTCGAATCTCAGCGTTGGCCTGCCGCTCGACGTGCTTATCGTCCGCCGCGATGCCTATGACGCAGAGCTCAACTACCGCATCGAGCCGGGCGAGCCGTATTTCCACGACCTGCGGGAGCGCTGGTCGGCGGCGCTGCGGGCCGCGCATGCCGGCATCCCTCGTCCGCCCTACCGGAATACCCGCTAATTGCATGTGATTGTTTACCGCGAGTTAACGCCCCTGCACGAAATGCGGGCAGACCGGGGCCGGTAATTGCACGGCCGACCACCGGCAAACCAATTGCAATCATTTGTAATCTAACGTCCCTGCGGGCAAAAAAGCGTCAGGGTAGGAATCTGTTGTGGCTGCGTCGGATATCGGCCAGGGGCGCAAGACTGCCGGTTGGAGCCACGTGCGTCTCAGCGTGGTGGTCCCGATCGGGGTCATTGTGGCCGTCGCCATCGTTTGCGTCGTGGTCGCGGTGCTCAGATCGGCCCAACGCGCCGACGAGGTCGCGCTCGACAACGAGCGTCAGCTCTTTACCCGCTCGCTGAGCAACCATAACGAACGCGTGCTTCGCGAGATCGAAAGCGTCGCGACCTCCGAGGCCGCCTATCGCAAGATCCGCGTCGCCTTCGATCCCGAATGGGTGCAGGTGTACGTGGGCTTGCGGCTGCAATCGTTCTTCGATCACGATTTCGTCTTCGTTGCCGACGCCGCCGATCATTTCCTGCACGCCTCGCTCGGCAGCCGCAGCGTCGATCCGAACTGGTTCAACTCCATCCGCCCCGATGTAAAGGCGGTCGTCGATCTCGTACGCGGACGCGCCGGAGCACATCTCCTGCCCGCGAATGCCGATCAGGCCCAGGCGCCGCAACTGCACCGGGCCGGCCGATTGCAGGCGTTTCTAGGCCGCCCCGCAGTCGTGGCGGCCGTCGCCGTCAGCAAGCCAGGCGACGCGTCCGACGCTGCCGATCCCGAGGCGCCGCTCGTTCTGAGCGTGAAGTTCATCGACGAGGAGGTGCTGGCCGACATCGCCTCGCGCCTGCAACTGAACAACCTGCGCAAGGTGGACAGCCTGGCGGTCGCGCCCGGCGACTACTTCTTCGATCTGACCGATTCCGAGGGCAAGTCCATCGCACGCTTTGCCTGGACGCCGAAGCAGCCGGGCGCTGAAATCGTCAACAGCGTCGTTCCCTTCATCGCGGTGGCGCTGACCGGATTTCGCGGTGCTGGCGGGGCTGGTCCTGAGCTACATGCACCGGACCACCGCGACCATCGCCGCCGGCGAGACCAGGCTTCGTCATCTGGCGTTGCACGATCCGCTGTGCGGGCTGCCCAATCGCATCTTCTTCAGCGAACGGCTCGAAGCGATGATCGAGAAGGTGCATCACGGCGGCCTCACCGCAGCCGTATTCTATATCGATCTCGACCACTTCAAGGATGTCAACGACACGCTCGGCCACCCGGTCGGCGATGAGCTGCTGCGCAGCGTGACGCGGCGGCTTTCGCGCACGCTGCGCGGCGACGATCTGGTCGCCCGCCTCGGCGGCGACGAGTTCGCGGTTATCACCTCGGGCGGATTCGATCACGCGACGCTGCAGGCCATCGCAACGCGCATGATCGCAACCATCTGCGCGCCCTACTCCATCGGCAGCCAGACCATCGTGATCGGCGCCAGCATCGGGATCGCGGTCATCCACGAGCATGTCGAGGCCGCGGCCGACATCATGCGCCACGCCGACATGGCGCTCTATCGCGCCAAGAATGAAGGCCGCAACCGCGCCTGCATCTACGACGAGGCGATGGACGCGGACCTGCTCAAGCGCAAGCTCCTGGAGAACGATCTGCGCTCGGCGATCGACCATGACAGCCTGCGGGTGGCCTATCAGCCGATCGTCAACAACAGCGGCGAGACCGTGCTCGGCGTCGAGGCGCTATGCCGCTGGACCCATCCCGAGCGCGGCGAGGTCGGGCCCGCCGAGTTCATCCCGGTTGCCGAGCACAGCGGCCTCATCATCGAGCTGGGCGAATGGGTGCTGCGCCGCGCCTGCCTCGACGGCAAGGCGTGGCCGGGCATCACGGTGGCGGTGAACGTCTCGCCCCTGCAATTCCGCCGCTCCGACTTCGTCGACGTGGTCGAGCGCATCCTGGGGGAAACCGACTTCGATCCGGCGCGGCTGGAACTCGAAGTCACCGAGAGCACGCTGCTGGGCAATGTCGATTCGGCGGAGCTCGCGATGTTCCGCCTCAAGGCGCTGGGCGTACGGCTCGCGCTCGACGATTTCGGCACAGGTTATTCGAGTCTCCACTACCTCCGTCGCTTCCCTTTCGACAAGCTCAAGATCGATTCGAGCTTCGTGCGCTCGATCGAGCGGGCAGCCGACGCCGCGGCCATCGTCCACGCGGTGGTGAGCCTCGGACGCGGCCTTGGCATGAAGGTCACCGCCGAGGGCGTCGAAACCGCCGAGCAGCAGCTCTTCCTGCGTGCGGCAGGCGTGCACTCCATGCAGGGCTATCGTTTCGGCCGGCCCGGCACCGCCGCCGAATTCACCACGCGCCTCATGCTTCCGGGCTCCTTCCGCATCGCCGACGACGAGAGCGAGCTGGCCATGGTCGGCTGAGTCTGCGCCGCCGCAGGCCCGAAGCATCCGTTCGAACGCCCGACTGCATTGCCTAACCCCTGCGCGCGCGGCGATAATGTCCTCCCGTTTGGAGGATATCGAGCATGGCTGAGTTGCAGAGGGTTGCCCTGGTCACCGGCGCCGGCACCGGTATCGGCAAAGCGGTCGCGCTTGCGCTGATGAAGGAAGGCTATGCCGTCGTGCTGGCCGGCCGCCGCGCCGACAAGCTTGAGGAAACCGCGACCGAAGGCCGCGCCATCAACGGCAAGAGCCTGGTGGTGCCGACCGACGTGAGCGAAGCCGAATCGATCAGGGCGCTGTTCGCCAGGACCAAAACGACGTACGGCCGGCTCGACGTGCTGTTCAACAATGCCGGCATGGGCGCGCCGCCGGTCCCGCTCGAGGAATTGCCGCTCGAGACCTGGCGCAAGGTGGTCGATACCAACCTCACCGGCATGTTCCTGTGCACGCAGGAAGCGATCAGGATCATGAAGACGCAGGACCCGCGCGGCGGCCGCATCGTCAACAACGGCTCGATCTCCGCGCACACGCCGCGCCCGCGCTCGGCCGCCTATACCTCGACCAAGCACGCCGTCACCGGGCTGACCAAGTCGACCGCGCTCGACTGCCGCGGCTACGACATCTGCTGCGGGCAGATCGACATCGGCAACGCGGTCTCCCCGCTCACCGACCGCATGGTGCAGGGCCAGGGCGTGCTGCAGCCCGACGGCCGCATGATGGTGGAGCCGCGCATGGAGGCCGAGCACGTCGGCCGGGCGGTGGTCTACATGGCGAGCCTGCCGCTCGACACCAACGTGCTGTTCATGACCGTGATGGCGAACGGCATGCCGTTCGTCGGGCGGGGGTAAGGCGCAGCCCCTTCCCTTGTCGGCCCGCAGTTCAACTCGCCGCTAATGCAGCCGGAATTCGCCATTGATGGCGCGGATTCTCGGCCGGCTTGATCAGCCGCGCATGCGCCACCGTCACCGAATGTAGCGGTCCCTCCAACGTTTCCAGCCAGAAATTGAGGAAACGCTGCAAGGTCGGAAACTTCGGATGCAGATCGTAGTCTTGCCAGACATAGGTCTGCAGCAGCGAAGGATGATCGGGCAAGCGGTACAGGATATGCGCGGTAGTCAACCCGTAGCCTTCGAGCTGTCGCCGGAAATCTTTCGAAGCCATGATTCCCTCCGTCCCTTCACGGGCAAAGTGTCGTCTTCACCTGCCGCCCATGACAAGCTCAAAAAATGAAGAAAGTTTCTAAAATCAAGGCATTAGCAGCATCGGCTCGACACTGCTGACAAAATCCGGCGGCGAATTTTCCCTTTGCCCGTCAGCAATTTCCGTTCTCCCGCCGCCAAACCTCGCGGTTTGCCGCGTCGGCAAGGATATGCCCACCCGCTCTTTTCCCCTGGCGTGTGGCCGCGATGCGACGGACGGACGGCAACGCTGGCCATCGGCCCGGTGGTTATCGCCCGAACTCGCGCCCGGCATCGCCGTTAACCGGTCCGGTAGATGGGGTCTGAGCGGGCTTGGCACTCGCCCGCGGGGAGTGCTAAATATTTTCCGGCTCCTCTTGCGCGGCAAAAACAGCCGCCTATGTCGCGGGGAGGGATCGTGACGGCACCCCTGCCGCCCCTGCCCCGCTTCAAAATATCTCAGTCTGACAATCACTTAGGAGGATACACATGAAGTTCCGCCCGCTTCACGATCGCGTCGTGGTCAGGCGCATCGATGCCGAGGCTAAATCCGCCGGCGGCATCATCATTCCCGACACCGCGCAGGAAAAGCCTTCCCAGGGCGAAATCATCGCAGTCGGACCGGGCGGCCGCGACGAGGCCGGCAAGCTGATCCCGATCGACCTCAAGGTCGGCGACCGAGTGCTGTTCGGCAAATGGTCCGGCACCGAGGTCAAGATCGACGGCCAGGAGCTGCTGATCATGAAGGAGAGCGACGTCATGGGCGTGATCGAAGAGCAAGCGGCCAAGAAGAAGGCCGCCTGAGCATCACCCGAAAAGTCATCGGCCTCATCCGGCGAGACGCGCGCTTCGCTCGCTGCTCGGGATGAGGATCACAAACGGAGCAAATCAAAATGGCTGCCAAGGAAGTCAGGTTTTCGGTCGATGCGCGCGACAAGATGTTGCGCGGCGTCGACATTCTCAACAATGCGGTGAAAGTGACGCTCGGCCCCAAGGGCCGCAACGTCGTGCTCGACAAGTCGTTCGGCGCGCCCCGCATCACCAAGGACGGCGTGACTGTCGCCAAGGAGATCGAGCTCGAGGACAAGTTCGAGAACATGGGCGCCCAGATGGTGCGCGAGGTCGCCTCCAAGACTTCCGACATCGCGGGTGACGGCACCACCACCGCGACCGTGCTCGCCTCCGCCATCGTCAAGGAAGGCGCCAAGGCCGTGGCCGCCGGCATGAACCCGATGGACCTCAAGCGCGGCATCGATCTCGCGGTCGAGGCGATCGTCGCCGACTTGCAGAAGAACTCCAAGAAGGTCACGTCGAACGACGAGATCGCCCAGGTCGGCACGATTTCGGCCAATGGCGACGCCGAGATCGGCCGCTTCCTCGCCGAGGCGATGAAGAAGGTCGGCAACGAGGGCGTGATCACGGTCGAAGAGGCGAAGAGCCTGGAGACCGAGCTGGACGTGGTCGAGGGCATGCAGTTCGACCGCGGCTACATCTCCCCCTACTTCATCACCAACGCCGACAAGATGCGGGTGGAGATGGAAGATCCCTATCTGCTGGTCTACGAGAAGAAGCTCTCCGCCCTCAACGAGCTGCTCCCGCTGCTCGAGGCGGTGGTGCAGACCGGCAAGCCGCTTCTGATCATCGCCGAAGAAGTGGAAGGCGAGGCGCTCGCCACGCTGGTGGTCAACAAGCTGCGCGGCGGCCTCAAGGTCGCGGCCGTCAAGGCGCCCGGCTTCGGCGATCGCCGCAAGGCCATGCTGCAGGACATCGCTGTCCTGACCGGCGGCCAGGCGATCTCGGAAGACCTCGGCATCAAGCTGGAGAACGTCACGCTCGCCATGCTCGGGCGCGCCAAGAAGGTGATGATCGACAAGGAGAACACCACGATCGTCAACGGCGCCGGCAAGAAGTCCGACATCGAGGCCCGCATCAGCCAGATCAAGGCGCAGATCGAGGAGACTACCTCGGACTACGACAAGGAGAAGCTGCAGGAGCGGCTCGCCAAGCTGGCGGGCGGCGTGGCGGTGATCCGCGTCGGCGGCGCCACCGAGGTCGAGGTGAAGGAGCGCAAGGACCGGGTGGATGACGCCATGCACGCGACCCGCGCGGCGGTCGAGGAAGGCATCCTGCCGGGCGGCGGCGTGGCGCTGTTGCGCGCCGGCCATGCACTCAAGGTGCGCACCCACAACGACGACCAGAAGACCGGCGTCGAGATCGTGCGCAAGGCGACCCAGGCTCCGGCCCGGCAGATCGCGACCAATGCGGGCGAAGACGGCTCCGTCATCGTCGGCAAGATCACGGAGAACAATCACTATACCTTCGGCTTCGATGCCCAGAACGGCGAGTACGTCGACATGGTCAAGAAGGGCATCATCGATCCGACCAAGGTCGTGCGTCAGGCGCTGCAAGGCGCCGCCTCGGTCGCGGGCCTGCTCATCACCACCGAGGCGATGGTCGCCGAGGTGCCCAAGAAGGGCGGTGCCGGGATGCCGGCGATGCCCGGCGGCGGCGGCGGCATGGGCGGCATGGATTTCTAATCCGGCCGGACATCGTCACGATACGGAAGCCCGGGCACGCGCCCGGGCTTCTTTTTTTGCCGCGGATTTCACGCCGGCGGCCGGGCGTTTTGGCTATGATGCGCGCGTTCAGTTCCTAGTTGCTCGTCGGGAGCGGACCATGCTCGTGAAACACCGTGTCCAATATCTGGCCTCGTCGATAGCCTTGGGCGCCGCTGTTGCCTGCGCGATCTCGCTCGTCGGGCCGTCATTCGCGGAGTCTCCTCGTAAGGTCGATCTCGCTGCCATGTTTGATGCCGCCGAACGCGACGGCCGTGTCGGCCTGGCGCGCAAGACCAAATCGGTCGATGTCCGGCCGGCCAAGCCCGGCGAGATCGTCGTCACGATCATCAAGGGTGAAGGAAAGGAAACACAAAGTCCGCCGGCCAAGGCCGGCGATTTCGTGGTCCGCAACCGCTGTCCGGAAACCGGCAACGAGGAGATCCTCATCAAGGCCGAGACCTTCGCCAAGCGATACGAAGGTCCGACCGGGCCTTCCGATGCGGCCGGCTGGAGGCCCTACAAGCCTCGCGGCGTCGAGATGCGCTACTTCATCGTCCGCGCGGGCGAAGGCATGTTCAGCTTCACCGCCCCTTGGGGCGAAGCGATGGTGGCACGCCCGAACAATTCGATCGTTCGCGATCCGGCCGATCGAAAGAACATGTATCGCATCGCCGCCGCGGCGTTTGCCTGCACCTACGAGATCATCAAGGCGCCGGCCAAGGGATGAGGAGCGGCTGGGAGCACCGCCGCATCGGCGCCCGCCGTATCGGAGAGCCGCCGATCGCTCGGCGGCCCTCCATCTTGCGTCATCCGCTCACGCCGGCTGGTCCGTCTTGAGGCGCACGAGCTTGGTGAGCAGCGCGTCGAGACCTGCGCCCTCGCCGGCGTGCAGGTCGATGCGGCCGACCTTCTCGACCAGCCGCTCGAGCAACTCGAGCTCCTTGAGCCGAAGCAGCAGAGGGTTGTCCTCCATCAGCTTCGCGGTGTTGAGGAGCGAACGCGTCGCCGCGGTCTCCTCCTGGCGGCGGATCAGGTTGGCCTTCGCCGTCCGCTCCGCCTCCACCACCTTGTTGACCAGCTCGCGGATCTCGCCCGGCAGGATCACGTCCTTGACGCCGAGCTCGGTCACCTCGATGCCGGTCTCCGCGATGCGCTCGCGCACGAAGGCGCGAAGCTCCGCGTCGAGCGCGTTCTTGGCCGAGAGCACCTCGTCGAGCGTGCGCGACGCCACCGCCTCGCGGATCGCGAACTGCACCAGCCGGTACAGCCACTCGTCGACGTTGGCGACCACCGCCACCGTGCGCTCCGGATCGACGATGCGGCGGAACGCGGTGAGCGTCACGCGCAGCGCGATGCGGTCCTTGGTCAGCATCTCCTGCGCCGTGATCTCGACCGCCTGCGGACGCAGGTCGAGGCGCTTGACCTCGATCTTGCGGCCGACGGTCCAGAACGCGTGCCGGCCGGGCGCGAGCCGCTCCACCAGCCGGCCCTCGACGTAGAGCAGGCCGGCCTCGTGGTTCTCGACCACGTGCTCGGCGACCAGCGTGTTGCGCTCACGCACGATCATCGCGAGATGGCGCGGCGCGACCTTCGGATCGCTGGCCACGTCGATGCGCTCGACATCGACGCGGGTCGCGACCTTCCAGAACACGCGCGTCTGCCACGGACCCATCAGGTGCGACGGACGGCCGTCGAGGCTGACGATGGCGATCTCGTCGGCCTTGCGTCTCGACCGCCTCGAACAGCTCCGCGGCGAGATCCGGCCGCGCCGCCTTGAGCACGGCGAAGCGATCCGCCGGGAACTCGGCGCGCACGATCGGTGAGCAGCTCGACCGCAAGACTCCCGCACGCGGGTCGAACAGCGGTGGCGGCCCGGCTCGAGCACCCGCTCGAACCGGCCGTTGCGCGTCAGGAGGGCACGCTCGCCATCCTTGACGGTCACGCGCAGCGTGAACAGGTACCGGTTCATGACACATCTCCTTCGTTGGCCGGCCGGCAACGCCGGACGGCTCTGGCTTCGTGGTCGAGGATCGGGGTCCGGACGCATCCTTCCCGCGGAAACGGCGGGCCGGGGCTTGAGCCCAGCGCGCACGACGGGCGCACGCATTCATTCGCCGTGCCGAAGCACGGCGTCCGAACGGATTGCCCGCCATGCGCACGGGCGGTATCCGCCCCGGCGCAGAGCCGGTCTTACGGTGTCGAGGTGCGAGCGAGGAGCCTTTCGGCGCAACGACCGGACCGCGACTGAAGCACGCGTCCGGTCCCCTTCATTGGAGAATCAGCTTAAGGGGCTGATGGTGTCAGCGTTGCAGGCTGAACCGGAGCGTTGGAGCGGGATTCGAACCCGCGACCGCATGATTACAAGTCATGTGCTCTTCCACTGAGCTATCCTCGCGTTTTGATCTCATCGCCGTTTGGGGCAACGATCAGCTTCCATTGGGCGGAACACGAAACCGCAGGGCGGGACCGCGCCAGCCGGATCTCACGAGTCCGGACACAAGGCCGCAACGAAAGCGGACGCGCGGATAGATGCAAAGCAAGGCGAAAGAAAGACGCGCGCGACGCCTGGAGCAATTTATCGATCGTAGCGTGCTGCGTGAGACACAGCCGCGCGAGTGATGTGCCTCTCCCGACGCCTCGCAAGGCAAATGACACTTGGCAAATAAATCTTGGCAACGCGTCCGACATGAAATGTCCGGGCGGCCGCGCGACCCGCACAAAAGCGTACGCGCTTCCCAGTGTGAGAGCGGTTTTGTTTCAAACCGCTGGACTGATACCAACGGTCCTTGAGCGTAACTCATGCGTTCGTCATGGCCGGGCATAGCCCGTCGAAGACGGGCGTAAACGCCCTGGTGTCCCGGCCATCCACGTCTTGCTTTCTTCGGACAAAGAAAGACGTGGATGCCCGCGACGAGCGCGGGCATGACGTGGGGATGGGTCAGCCTTTAATGCCGTTGGTATGAGGCCAAAAATGCTAACGACCACGAACGAGAGGGTGCGCGTACATCCGGCGTCACCGACTGATCCGTGGTCGTCCCGCGAGGGAGCCTTGCGGCTGCAACATCGCTGTTCGGTTAACGTGGGAAGTGGCAATAGGTTCCGCAAGAGGCGATTGGCGTGATCCACCCGCTGTTTACCATCGGCTACGAGCACGCGACCCCGTTCGCCGTTCTCGACGAGCTCAAGCGTGCGGATGTCGGTCTCTTGATCGACGTGCGGACCGTCGCCGCCTCGCGGCGGCCGGGCTTTTCCAAACGGGCGCTAGCCGCCGCTCTCGACGAGCGCGGTATCGGCTATCTGCACTTGCGCGGCCTCGGCACGCCGGCGGACGGCCGGCAGGCCGCGCGCAGCGGACGCCTTGACGATCTGTTCCGTATCTACGAGGCGCATCTGACGACCGACAAGGCGCAGCAGGAGCTTGCCGAGCTCACGAGCCTGGCCCGATCCGGCCGCCGCATCTGCCTGCTGTGCTACGAGCGCAATCCCGAACACTGCCACCGGCGCCGCATCGCCGAACTCGTCTGCGAGGCGCTCGACCGGCCGGTCGAGCACCTGTTCGCCTCCCCCGTTTGAATGCGTCTTATTCCGCCGGTACGACCGCGGGCGCACGCTCTTTCTCGACGCTGTTGACCAGCACGGCGATCGCCGCGGTGGCGAAGACGAATCCAAGCGCCACGAACGCCGTCACCGCGAGCACGAGGTCGAAGCCGCCACGGCCGTGCAGGAACGCGATGGTCGAGACGGCCGCTCCCGCGACCAGAAAGGTCAGAAAGTAGCGCACGGCATAGACGCGCCCGCGCCAGGCGTCCGCGGTGTAGCGCGCGATCACCAGGTCGTTCACCGTCACCTGGGCGTAGATCGCGGCGATCGCGACCGCGAGCGCAACGAGCAGCGTTACGCCGGTCGCATAGGCTGCCCATGCCACGCCTGCGAATTGCAGGAGGCCGCAGGCGGCAAACAGCAGGTGCAGCGGAAACCTTTCCACCAGCCGTCCGACCGCCAGTTGCGCGACCGCGCCGCACATGAAAATCAGCGTCGCCAGCCCGCCGACCATCATCAAGGAAACGCTCGCACCCAGCCGTTCGTCCACGATCTTGGGCAACGCCACCGTCGCGATGTGAAAGACGAGGCCGGCGCTGAGCGCAATGACGATGAATAGGCCGAAAATTGTAGCAGCGACCCAGGGCGCAAGCGCCACGTCGGGGGCCGTGGCGCGGCTGGCCGCCTTGTGTTCATCGTCCGGAACAAGGCGAAGGTAGACGGCCGCGGTAACGATGCAAACAACCGCCGGCACCAGAAACGCCCCGCGCCAGCCGAACTGCGATGCCAGCAGCGCGGTGATCCCGGCCGCGAAGGCAACGCCGAGATTGCCGCACACGCCGTTGAAAGCGAGCGAGCGCCCGCGCGCGGTGGCCTGCGCGATCAGCATCGCGGTCCCGACCGGGTGGTAGATCGCCGAGAACATGCCGAGCGCCGTGAGCGCGATGGCCAATACGACGAGGTTGGGTGCAAATGCCGCCGCCGCCAATGACAGCCCGCAGCCGGCATAGAACAGCGCCATCATGTTGCGCCGGCTCCAGCGGTCGGCGAGCCAGCCGGCGGGCAGCGAGAACACGCCGAAGGCGATGAAGGCCGGCGTGCCGAGCGCGATCAGTTCGGCGTAGCTGCGCCCGTAGATGGCCTCGAGACCGATCACTACGGTCGGGAAGATCAGCATCACGTAATGGTCGAGCGCATGCGCCCAGTTGATGAAGCCAATGGACAACCGCTTGGCGCCCTCTTCGGGCGCGGATGCCGCCAGAACGGAATTGGCCATGGTCACACGGGGGGTTGCCGGTCGCTGCGAGATTCCACGAGGCATATAGCGCGACTGCCCTCGGCCTGGATATGCCGAATTGGCACGGCAGGGGCGCCCGCGGGCAGTGTTGCCAAGTTATCGCTCCGGTTGTGAAACCGGCGGTAGGCGCAAATTTCAACCTTGCTACCGAAAAATACAACGATAGATTGAATTTCCTGACCGGGCAGCCGCATTTCGTTGTCGACCAGCCGCCCGGGGGCGGGCTTCGATGCGTAGCGTTGCAGGCGTCGCCGCCGCGTTCGTGCTGGCGGCCATGAGTTCCAGTCGGGCGCTCGCCCAGCCGGCCGCGCCCGCCGACGATTTCCATTGGCTGCTGTTCAGCGGGGTCGACCTCTGGCGCAATGGGCGGTTCGCCCATGGCGGCGTGGTCTGGTCGCCGGACGGTCTTACCCGCGAAGGATTTACCCTGAAGGTGCTGCTCGCCGGCGGGACCTACGAGTACCAGGCCGGGACGATGGGCGTCACCGCCCGGCAACGGCTGGCCGCGATCATGCCGGGTTGGCGCATCAAGCAGGGCCCGCTGGAAATCCTGTTCACCGCCGGCCCCGAACTGCAGCAGCACGGCGTCGGCCCCGACGACCCCGGCAACCGCCTGCGCGGCACCCATTGGGGCGTGCGCTTTGGCGGCGATCTCTGGCTGCAGCCGATGGACAACGTGATGGTCGCGGGTGCGGTCTCGATCGGCAGCGTCGCCTGGCAGTACTGGACCCGCGCGCAGCTCGGCGTGCGGCTTGCGGGCCTGGGTTGGATCGGCCCGGAGTATCATGCGCTCGGAGATGGTTCCTACGCGCAGCAGCGCTGGGGCGTGCACGCGACCGGCTTCCGGACCTCGGACCTGGAATGGTCGGTGGGAGCGGCTACCTGTCCGATTCCGACAATCGAGTGGGCCCCTACGGCCGTCTCGGGCTCAACATTCGCCGCTAGCGCCGCTCAATCCAGCGTGCGCCGGAACCGGGTGATCGCGATGGTCATGGCGATCAGCGTCAGCCCGGCAAGCGCGAGCGTGTCGAAATGCAGGTCCGCGATGGTCGCGCCCTTGAGCATGATCGCGCGAACGATGCGAAGATAGTGCGTGAGCGGCAGGAACTCGCCGATCCATTGCGCCCAATTGGGCATGCCGGCAAACGGAAACATGAAGCCCGAGAGCAGGATGTTGGGCAGGAAGAACATCATCGACATCTGCACCGCCTGCAGCTGGTTCTGCGCGATGGTCGAAAACGTATAGCCGACCGAGAGGTTGGTGGTGATGAACAGCGTGCTGAGCAAGGCCAGCAGCGCAAGGCTGCCCAGCACCGGCACGCCGAACATCCCGATGCCGACGCCGATGATCAGCGCCGCCTGGACGAACCCGACGATCACATACGGCACGATCTTGCCGAGCATGATTTCGATCGGCCGGATCGGCATGGAGAGCAGGCTCTCCATGGTGCCGCGCTCGATCTCGCGCGTGACCGAGAGCGCGGTGAAGATCAACATGGTCATGGTCAAGATGGTGCCGACCAGCCCCGGCACGATGTTGAGCGAGGTATTGGCCGCCGGGTTGTAGCGCGCGTGGGTGCGGATTTCGAACGCTGCCGGCGCACTGTCGGGGACCGCGCGGTCGAAGCGGAGCGCGGTCTGGACCAGGGGACCGAGCGCCGCCATCGCCGAGCCCGAGGCCACGGGGTCGGTCGCATCCGCCGCGACCAGGATCGCCGGACGGTCGCCGCGGCGCACCGCGCGCTCGAAATTGGCCGGTATCTCGATCGCGAACAGCACCTGGCCGGAGGCCAGCAGCTTGTCGAACTCGGCCTCCGTGCTCACGTAATGCGTGATGTGGAAATACCCGGTGTTTTCGAGCGCCTTGATCAGCGAACGGGTGAGATCGCTCTGCTCCTGCAGCAGCACGGCGGTCGGCAGGTGCCGCGGAGTTGTATTGATGGCATAGCCGAACAGCAGGAGCTGAATGAGCGGGATCATGATGATCATGGCGAACGAAACGCGGTCGCGCTTGAGCTGGATGAACTCCTTCACCAGCATCGCCCAGGTGCGGCGCCAGAACCCTCCGGGGTCTCGGATGCGCGCCGCGGTCATTGGAAATTGTCCTGCGCGCGGCTCATAAGATCGATGAACACGTCTTCGAGGGTCGGCGCCGAGCGCGTCCAGGTCAGTTCCGGCCGGTCGCGGTAAGGCGCGATTGCCGCCTCGAGGGCCGCCGCATCGCGCCCCGACACGTGCAGGCTCGCACCGAAGGGCGCGACCATGTCGATGCCGGGCCGGGTCGCGAGTTCATCGGCGAGCTTGGTGAGATGCTCCCCACTCGTCACGCTCGCCTCGTAGGTGGTGAGATGGGACGCGGCGACCACGTCCTGGACGGTACCGTGCGCCAGCAGCGCGCCGTAGGCGATATAGGCGATCTCGTGACAGCGCTCGGCCTCGTCCATGTAGTGGGTCGAGACCAGGACCGTGAGCCCCTCGCCCGCGAGCGCGTGGATTTCGTTCCAGAACTCGCGGCGCGCCTTGGGATCGACGCCCGCCGTCGGCTCGTCGAGCAGCAGCAACTGCGGGTTCGGCAGCGTGCACGCGCCAAGCGCAAGCCGCTGCTTCCAGCCACCCGAAAGCTCGCCCGCAAGCTGCTCCTCGCGCCCGCGCAGCCCCAGCCGCTCGACCATCGCTCGGGCGGCCGCGGTGGGTTTCGGTATTCCGTAGAGACGCGCCACGAATTCGAGATTCTCGCGCACCGACAGGTCCTGGTAGAGGCTGAACCGCTGCGTCATGTATCCGACATGGCGCTTGATCTCGTCGGCCTCGGTGCGGATGTCGTAGCCGAGGCAGGTGCCGCGGCCTTCGTTGGGCGTGAGCAGGCCGGTGAGCATGCGGATCGTCGTGGTCTTGCCCGAGCCGTTGGGGCCGAGGAAGCCGTAGATCGTGCCGCGCTTGACCTGCATCGACAGATTGCGCACGACCTTGCGGCCGCCGAACGATTTCGTCAGCCCGTGGACGTCGATGGCGATGTCCGGCGCCGTCGTCATTTCCCTCACTGACCTGCTGCAAGCGTTACGCTGACCGGCTGGCCGACCCGCAGGCGGTCGGGCGTGTCGGTCCGCGCCTCGACCAGGAACACGAGCTTCGAGCGCTCCTCCATACTGTAGATCACCGGCGGGGTGAATTCCGCCGAGCGCGCCATGAAGCTGATCTTCGCGGTGATGCCGGCTGCGCAGCCGTCGCAGGTGATGTTGACGGCGGCGCCGATCTTGAGTTTCGGGAGCATCGCCTCGCTGACGAAGAAACGCACCTTGATATTGCTCGGCGGCAACAGCGCGAGGATCGGCTTGCCGGACGCCACCATTTCGCCGACGCGGAAATAGATCTGCTGCACGCTGCCGGTGACCGGACTGAACACCTTGCGGCGCGCAAGCCGGGTCTGGGCCGAGTTGAGCCGCGCCTTGGCGGTGCGCAGAGCGGCCTCGGCCTCGTCCAGGGTGCGCTGCGTCCCCGCCTGGTTCTTGAGGAGCGCCTGCGCGCGGTCGAAGGCATGCTGCGCGTTCTCCACCGCGGCCTCCTGCATGGCCACGTCCGCCCGTTGCAGTTCGTCATCGAGGGTGAACAGCAGCGCGCGCTGCTCGACGTGATCGCCCTCGCGTACCAGAAGCGTCTCGACGCGGCCGGCCTCGTCGGGCCCGACGAAGATCAGATCGGCCTCGACCCAGCCCTGGAAGGTCGGCTCCACACCCCGGTCGGTGCAGCCCGCAAGGCCGAGAGCCGCCGCGCAGACAATGGCGAGGCCGATGCGACGCGCGCTCATGGCGCGTTCCTTTCGCCGAACAGCAGGTCGAGATGCGCGCGCATGAGCTGCTCGACGTCGAGCGGGGAGAAGCGGTCGAACAAGCCGTTCCACACCATGGCGACCAGGGCCGGCGCGATCAGCAACTGCGGAAAGCGCGCGAGCGCGTCGCTCGACAGCTCGCCGCGCTCGACCGCGCGGGCGAGCAGCGCGCGCATCGCGGCGAGCACGCGCGCGATGACTTCGCGGTAGTAGAACTCGGCGAGCTTGGGGAAGTGCGGTCCCTCGGCGATGATCAGCCGGATCACGTCCTTGCGGCGCGTGCCGTAGATTTCGCGCACGAACAGGTCGACGATGGCTTCGGCGGCGACGCGGATCGGCAGATCGCCGGCGGGCGTCGCCTCGATCGCGCCGACGAGGGGGCTCAGCATGGAACGCACGAGTTCCTGGAACAGGCTCTCCTTGTCGCGGAAGTAGAGATAGATCGTGCCCTTGGCGACGCCGGCGCGCTTGGCGACGTCGTCGAGCCTGGTCGCCGCAAAGCCGCGGGCGGAAAACTCCTCCAGCGCAGCCGCGAGGATCACCTCGCGGCGCTCGGTCCGGCGAGCCTCACGCGGCCGGCGCTTGTCTTTGCTCCGGTCCGGGCGCGGCTTCCCGCCCGGCGCCCTGCCTGCCATGATCTCGGCCATGCTGCCCTCAAAATGACTGACTGGTCAGTCATTAAATAGGCTGTTCACGGCGCTGATGCAAGGGGGCCGCAACCCGTTCGGGGCGTTGGAAAGTGGCTTTGGCTTGCTTGGCTTGGGCTTGGGGCGAGCGCACGCCGGCCCAGCCGGGGACCAGCCCGACCGTGCGAAATCAGGCGGCCAATCAGCCCTTGGCGTCGCAGGCCCAGGCGCGGATCACGCAGTCCTTGCCGCCGTGCTCGTAGCACTGCTTCAGCGCTGCATTCTGGGCAGGGCCAAGCCGCGGCGCGACGGCGTAGCCGTGCGGACCGCAGACATTGCGCCCGTCGATGGCAATCGCCCCGCAGGCCCGCCGCACCGGCACAACCTTGCAGCCGCCAACGCACTTGCCGAGCGCGGCACGCGCTGCGGCATCCGGCAGCTTGTAGTCGTAGGCAAAACCGTAGGCGCCGCAGGGCCCGACCGCCAGCGCGCCCGCAGCCGGCGCCGTACCGGTACTGGCGACAAAGAGGCTTGCCGCAACGGCAACATGCGTCAAAGCCCGCACCAATGTCGTCATCAGGCCCCTCCCCCGAGGAAGGGCCAGAGACTAGCGCGCAAGGATTTCCAGTTGGTGAACGGAGATTTTCTCGCGCTCGCGCTTTGCGCGCGTTCAGTGTTGCAAAATGACCCCACCGAATCGGGAAAGAACGCGAGTTCCTTCTCTATTGCGGCCTGTAGGAGGCCGACCGCTGCCGCGGCCATGTTGCTGCCTTGCACATAGGATGTGTTGTCGGATGTGTTGTCGCAGGGCGTGATCAAGGAGGCTGGGATGAAAGGGACTCTGGCGACGCTGGCCGTCGCGGCTGCACTACTGGCATTCGGTGTGTCCGAGGCTTCGGCCTGGGTTTGCCGCGCCGGCGGCGTGGGCGGCACTACGATCGGGCGGAGTTGGAACATCATCGACGCAAAGCTCATTGCCTTGCGCAAGTGCGAGCGCCGCAGCCCGGTCCCCGTCTGCACCATCCTCTACTGTCGCTGAACTCGCTTTGACGCCGCGGGCTCCGGGCCTGCGGCAAGGCGAGAGCGGGTTTATCCGCCTTCGATCTCGGCCTTGACGCCGATCAGCGCCTCGGGCGTGTCGACGTCGACCAGCGCGGCCTTGCCGTCGACCGGCACCTCGACCACCGCCTCGCGGTAGCGGCCGATGAGATGGCGCGCGCCGACGTCGCCTTCGATCGCCATCAGGTCCGGGAAAAAGCGCCGCGACCACAGCACCGGGTTGCCGCGCTTGCCCTCGAAGGTCGGCACGACCACGAGCGCGCCGCGGTCCGGATCGAAGGCGCGCGATCAGCCGGTCGATCAGGGCGGCATCGACCTGCGGCATGTCGCCGAGCACGACGATCGCGCCGTCGGCATCGGCCGGCACGGCGGCGATGCCGGCCCGCAGCGACGTGCCAAGCCCTGGACAAAATCCGGATTGTGCACGAGCCGGACCGGCAGCCCCGCGAGCGCCGCCTCGACCTCGTTCGCGCTGATGGCCGGTCACGACGATCACCGGCCTGGCGCGCGAGGCGAGCGCCTCCTCGACGGCGATGCGCACCAGCGGCCGGCGCGCGATTTCGGCCAGCAGCTTGTTCGGTCCGCCCATGCGCGTCGAGCGCCCGGCCGCGAGCACGACGGCTGCGATGCGCCGCCCGGGCAGGTCCGGCTCCGCGCGCGGCTGCGGCCGGGTGACGATCTCCATCAGCAGCCCGCCGACGCCGAGCCCGGTGATGGCCTCGCGCGACACCTCGAGGCCGGCGAGCAGCCGCATCAGCACCCAGTCGAATCCGTTCTCCTTGGGCGAGCGCGCGCAGCCCGGCGCGCCGAGCACCGGCCGGCCGCGCGCGTCGGCGATCAGCAGCAGATTGCCGGGATCGACCGGCATGCCGAAATGCTCGATCCGCCCGCCGATCGCCTCGACCGCCGCCGGGATGACGTCGCGCCGGTCGGCGATGGCGGAGGCGCCGAACACGATGACGAGCTCGGCGCCCTCGCGGAGCACCTCGTCGATCGCCTTCGCGAGCGCGCCCTGCTCGTGCGGCACGCGCCGCTCGGCGACGATGGTCGCGCCGGCGGGCGCGAGCCGCTCCTCGGTCACCCGCAGGGTCTTTTCGATCACCTTGGGCGCCAGCCCCGGCAGCAGCGTCGAGATCACGCCGACCTTGCGGATGCGGTAGGGCGCGACCCGCACCAGCGGCGCCGCCGATCGCACAATCTCCAGCGCCGCGTCGCGCGCCGGCTTCGCCACCGCGAACGGGATGATCTTCACGGTCGCGATCATCTCGCCCGCGACCACCGGCTTGTAGGCGGGCAGCGTGGCGAACGTGATCGACTCGTCGACCAGGTTGAGCCGATCGATGGCGTCCTTGTCGACGACCAGCACGCCGGCCGCCTCGGCAAACAGGTTGGCCCGCCCGGTGAAGGCGCGATCGACGCGCACCCCCTCGCCGGCCACCGCCGCCGCGATCTCGGCCGCGGCCTCGTCCTCCGACACGTCGCCCGGCTCGAGCCGCGCCACCACGATCTCGGCGATGCCGGCCGGCTTCAAGCGCCGCGATCTCGGTCTTGCCGATCACCGTGCCCTTCTTGAGCACGAGCCCGGCCTTGCGGATCGAATGCACCGCGATGCCGCCCTCGGCCTCGCGCGACCGGCACCGCGCCGAATTTCATGATGCGAGCTCCCGCACCTTCTCCGGCTCGGCGCGCTGGCGCAGCCGCGCGGTGATCTCGCCCATGATCGCGACCGCGATCTCGGGCGGCGACACCGCGCCGATGGCAAGCCCGATCGGCGCATGGATGCGCGCGAGCTCGGCGTCCGAGACGCCCTGCCCTTTCAGCCGCTCGAGCCGGCGCGCATGCGTCTTCTTCGAGCCGAGCGCGCCGATATAGAAGCAGTCGCGCGCCAGCGCGTGCGTGAGCGCCGGATCGTCGATCTTGGGATCGTGCGTGAGCGCGACGAAGGCGGTGTAGCGGTCGATGCCGAGCGGCGGCAGCGCCACGTCCGGCCATTCCGCGATCACCTTCACGTCGGGAAAGCGCTCGACCGACGCAAACGCGGTGCGCGGATCGACGATGGTCACGTCGTAGCCGAGGAGCTTGGCGATCGGCGCCAGCGCCTGGCTGATGTGCACCGCGCCGGTGATGACGAGCCGCGGCGGCGGCACGTGCACGGTGAGGAAGAAGCGGCCCTGCGGCGTCTCCTCCATGCCGCTCTTGCCGCTGCGGATGTGCTTCTTCGAGCTCGTCCCTGAGCGGATCGCGCGCGATGTCGGCGGCCTTGACCAGGCGCTGCTCGCCGCTCGCCTGATCGGTGACCACGACCGCGGCGCGGCGCGCGGCGCGTTCGGCGTTGAACGTTTTGAGAATATCGAGACGCAATGGCCCTACTCCACCTTCTCGACGAACACCCGGATGGTGCCGCCGCAGGACAGCCCGACCTTCCAGGCGGTCTCGTCGGCGACGCCGAATTCGAGCGTCTTGGGCTTGCCGCTCTCGATCACGTCGAGCGCCTCGGTGACCACCGCGCCTTCGACGCAGCCGCCGGAGACCGAGCCGAGGAAATTGCCCTGGTCGTCGATCACGAGGTTGGAGCCGACCGGCCGCGGCGCCGAGCCCCAGGTCTCGACCACGGTCGCGAGCGCGACCCCGCGTCCGGCCTTGCGCCAGTCCTCGGCGGCCTTGAGGATGTCTTCGTCGCGCGCGAGCGATTCCATCTGTCCTCTCCATTCGTCACCGCCGGGCTCGGCCCGGCAGTCCGTCCAGCAAATCACGTTGTCCCTTTAGATGGATTGCCGGGTCAAGCTCGGCAATGACCTTTACGCCACCTTCTCCAGCCAGGCCTTGGGATCGCCGCCGCCGCTGTCGGACAGCGCGCGCACCAGTTCCGCCATGGAGTCCAGATTGTGGATCGGCCGCAGTTCGTCGACATGCGGCACCATCGTGCGGATGCCCTTGGCCTTGGCCTCGAAGCCGGAAAAGCGCAGCAGCGGGTTGAGCCAGATGAGCCGCCGGCAGGAGCGGTGCAGCCGGTCGATCTCGAAGGCGAGCCGGTCGTCGGGATCGCGTTCGAGCCCGTCGGTGATCAGCAGCACGATCGCGCCCTGGGTGAGCACGCGGCGCGCCCACAGCTTGTTGAAGGCGTGCAGCGAGGTCGCGATGCGGGTGCCGCCCGACCAGTCGGCGACGCTCGCCCGAGCAGGCGGCGAGCGCCTCGTCGGGATCCTTGGCCTTGAGCGCGCGGGTGACGTTGGTGAGCCGCGTGCCGAACAGGAAGGTGTGCACGCGCTTGCGCGCATCCGTCACCGCGTGGAGGAAATGCAGGAACAGCCGGGTGTACTGGCTCATCGAGCCGGAGATATCGAGCAGCGCCACGATCGGCGGCGCCTTCGCGCCGCGGCCCGAGATATTTGAGATCGATCACCGCGCCGCCGGCCTTGAGGCTGGCGCGCAGGGTGCGGCGCATGTCGATGAGGTGACCATGACGGTGCGGCGCAAGCCGCCGCGTCTTCACCTCGTCGAGCGACAGCACGAGCCGCTTGATCGCCTCCTTGGCGGCGGCGATCTCGGCCGCCGACATCTGCGCGAAGTCCTTCTTCTGCAGCACCTCGCGGTCGGACACGGTCAGCCGCGCGTCGATCTCGACGTCGGGCGCCGGCCGCTCCTTCTCGCCGAGATCGGAGAACAGCGCCTCCTCGATGCGCTGCGCGCCGGGCTGCGGCTTCTCCTGCTCGCGCTCGCGGCGCCTGCGGCAGCATCGCGGCCAGCAGCTTGTCGAGATAGCCGCGGCGGCGGAAGAAGATGCGGAACGCCTGGTCGAACAGCAGCGAGTGCTCGTGCCGCTTCACGAACACCGCGTGCAGCGTCCAGTAGAAATCCTCGCGCGTGCCGACGCCGGCCGCCCGCACCGCGCCAGCGCATCCAGCACCGCGCCGGGACCGACCGGAATACCGGCGGCCCGCAGCGCGCGCGCGAAGTAGACGATGTTCTCGGCGAGCCGGCCGCTATGCTCTGCTGTCGCCTGCACCATGTCCGTACCGTCCCCCTTCGGGGCGAGGCGCTTGCGCCGCGACGTCACTCCGCCGCGCGCAGCTCCGCGCGCACCTCGTCGAGCAGCTCCTTCGCCTTGCTGCCGTCGATGCGCGCGATGTCGTCCTGATACTTGAGCAGCACGCCGAGGGTGTCGGAGACGGTGGCCGGATCGAGCGCCACCACGTCGAGCTCGGTGAGCGCGGCGGCCCAGTCGAGCGTCTCGGCGACGCCCGGCGACTTGAACAGGTCCTCCTTGCGCAGCGCCTGCACGAAATGCACGACCTGCTCGGACAGCGTCTTGCCGATGCCCGGCACCTTGGCGCGCACGATCGACAGTTCGCGCTCGGCGTTCGGATAGCCGACCCAGTGATAGAGGCAGCGGCGCTTGAGCGCGTCGTGGATCTCGCGCGTGCGGTTCGAGGTGATCACCACGATCGGCGGATGCGCGGCCTTGACGGTGCCGAGCTCCGGGATGGTGACCTGGAAATCGGCGAGCACTTCGAGCAGGAACGCCTCGAACGCCTCGTCGGCGCGGTCGAGCTCGTCGATCAGCAGCACCGGCGCGCCGGCGGTGTCGGGCTCGAGCGCCTGCAGCAGCGGCCGCTTGATCAGGAAGCGCTCGGAGAACACGTCGTGCTCGATGCGCTCGCGGTCGTGCTCGCCTTCGGCCTCGGCGACGCGGATCGCGATCATCTGGGCGGCGTAGTTCCACTCGTAGACCGCCGCCGCCACGTCGAGGCCCTCGTAGCATTGCAGGCGGATCAGACGGCGGCCCGAGCGTCGCCGAGAGCACCTTGGCGATCTCGGTCTTGCCGACGCCGGCCTCGCCTTCGAGAAACAGCGGCCGGCCCATCTTGAGCGCGAGGAACAGCACCGTCGCGAGCGAGCGGTCGGCGAGGTAGTCGGCCGCCGCTAGCAGCTCGAGCGTGTCGTCGATCGAGGCGGGCAGCGATCTGGGGGTCGTTGTCTTGTTCATGGCCGCAATCTAACGCCGAATCCCGCCGTCGTCCCCGCGAAAGCGGGGACCCATCGTGCAAAATTCGCGGGCCTCTGGAAACTGGGTCCCCGCTTTCGCGGGACGACAAAATTCACCTACTCCGCGGCCGCAACCGCGCGGCGCGCCAGGACGCCGATGAGGTGGGCGCGGTATTCGGCGCTGCCGTGGATGTCGCTCGCCATGCCGTCGGCCGGCACGGTCAGGCCTTCGAGCGATTTCGCGCCGAAGCGCTTCTTGAGCGCTTCCTCGAACGATTTCACCCGGAACACTCCATTCGAGCCCGCGCCGGTGACCGCCACACGGATCTCCGAGCTGCGCTTGGCGACGAACACGCCGACCAGGGCGTAGCGCGAGGCCGGATTGGGAAACTTCACATAGGCCGCCTTCTGCGGCACCGGGAACTGCACCTTGGTGATGATCTCGTCGCCTTCCAGCGCGGTCTCGAACAGGCCCTTGAAGAACTCGTCCGCCGCGATGCGCCGCTTGTTGGTGATGATGGTGGCGCCCAGCCCGAGAGCGCCGGCCGGATAGTCGGCATTCGGATCGTTGTTGGCGATCGAGCCGCCGATGGTGCCTTTGTGCCGCACGGCGGGATCGCCGATCAGGCCGGCGAGATGGGCGAGCGCCGGGATCGCCTCCTGCACCACTTTCGAGGTCGCGACCTCGGCATGCGGCGTCATCGCCCCGATCACGAGCGAACGCCCGGTCACCTCGATGCCGGTCAAGCCTTCGACCTTGGCGAGATCGACCAGATGCTTCGGCCCGGCGAGCCGTAGCTTCATGGTCGGGACCAGCGTGTGGCCGCCGGCCAGGAGCTTTGCTTCCTCCTGCTTGCCGAGGACGCCGGCCGCCTGTCGCACGGTCGCCGGGCGATGATAGGTGAATGCGTACATTGTCTGTCTCCTATGCGGCCTTGCGGCTGTTGACCTTCTGCAAGGCCCGCCACACCGCCTGGGCGGTGGCAGGCATTGCCAAATCCTCGGTGCCGATCGCGTCGGTGATGGCGTTGATCACGGCGGCGGGGGCCGCAATCGCGCCGGCCTCGCCGCAGCCCTTGATGCCGAGCGGGTTGGATGGCGCCTTGGTCGTGGTGGTGTCGACCTTGAGCGTCGGAAAATTCTCCGCGCGCGGCATGCAGTAGTCCATGAGCGAGCCGGTCACGAGCTGGCCGTCCTTGTCATAGACCGCACCTTCGAGCAGCGCCTGGCCGACGCCCTGCGCGATGCCGCCATGCACCTGGCCCTCGACGATCATCGGATTGACCAACGTGCCGAAATCGTCGACCGCCGTCCAGGCGACGATCTCGCTCTCGCCGGTCTGCGGGTCGACCTCGACCTCGCAGATGTGACAGCCGGCCGGGAAGGTGAAGTTGGTCGGATCGTAGAACGCGCCTTCCTTCAAGCCCGGCTCGAGCTCATGGCCGGCGAACTTGTGGGCGACATAGGCATTAAGCGCGACGTCGCCCCAGGCCGACGATTTGTCGGTGCCGGCGACCGTGAACTTGCCGTCCTTGAAGACGATGTCGCCTTCGGCGGCTTCCAGCATGTGCGCCGCGACCTTCTTGGCCTTGGCCTCGACCTTGTCGAGCGCCTTGACGATCGCCGAAATGCCGACCGCGCCCGAGCGCGAGCCGTAGGTGCCCATGCCGAACTGCACCTTGTCGGTGTCGCCATGCACGACGCTGACGTTCTCGATCGGGATGCCGAGCCGCTCGGACACGACCTGCGCGAAGGTCGTCTCGTGGCCCTGGCCGTGCGCATGGGAGCCGGTGAGGACTTCGACCGAGCCGGTCGGGTTGACCCGCACCTCGGCGGATTCCCACAGACCGACGCCGCAGCCGAGCGAGCCGACCGCCTGGGACGGCGCAATGCCGCAGGCTTCGATATAGGTCGAGAAGCCGACGCCGCGCAGCTTGCCGTTACGCGCGGATTCGCGCTTGCGCTTGCCGAAGCCGTCGTAGTCGGCGATCTCCAGCGCCTTCTTGAGCGAGGCGTGGTAGTCGCCGGCGTCGTAGTTCATGATCACCGGCGTCTGGTGCGGGAACTTCTTGATGAAATTCTTCTTGCGCAGATCGGCCGGGTCGATCGCCATCTCGCGCGCGGCAACCTCGACCAGGCGTTCGACCACGAAGGTCGCTTCCGGCCGCCCGGCGCCGCGATAGGCGTCGACCGGCACGGTGTTGGTGTAGACCGCGTCGACCTCGCAGTAGATCGCCGGGATCTCGTACTGGCCGGAGAGCAGCGTGCCGTAGAGATAGGTCGGCACCGACGACGAGAACGTCGACATGTAGGCGCCGAGATTGGCGATGGTCTTCACGCGCAAGCCGTAGATCCGGCCTTCGCCGTCGAACGCCATTTCCGCATGCGTGACATGGTCGCGGCCGTGCGCAGTCGGTGAGGAAGGCTTCCGAGCGCTCGGACACCCATTTCACCGGCCGGCCGATCTTGCGCGACGCCCACAGGCAGACGACTTCTTCGGGGTAGATGAAAATCTTGGAGCCGAAGCCGCCGCCGACATCGGGCGCGATCACGCGCAGCTTGTGCTCGGGCGCCATGCCGACGAAGGCCGCAATGACGAGGCGCGCGACGTGCGGATTCTGCGTGGTGTTCCACAGCGTGAGGCTGTCGGTGCCGGCATCGTATTCGCCGATCGCCGCGCGCGGCTCGATCGCGTTCGGCACCAGGCGGTTGTTGACGATGTCGAGCTTGGTGACGTGCTTGGCCGCCTTGAACGCGGCCTCGGTCGCCTTCGCGTCGCCGAGGTGCCACTGATAGATCGTGTTCGCGGGGCGCAACCTCGTGGATTTGCGGCGCGCCCTTGCGCCTGCGCCAGCGCCGGATCGGCGACCGCCGGCAGCACCTCGTAGTCGACCTTGATCGCCTCGGCGGCGTCCTTCGCCTGCGCCAGCGTTTCGGCGATGACCACGGCGACCGCGTCGCCGACATGGCACGCCTTACCGTGCGCGATCGCCGGATGCGGCGCCATCTTCATCGGCGAGCCGTCCTTGGAATGGATCATCCAGCCGCAGATGAGATTGCCGATCTTGTCGGCCGCCAAGTCGGCGCCGGTGAGCACCGCGAGCACGCCCGGCAGGGCGGCCGCGGCCTTGGCGTCGATCCTCTTGATCTTCGCGTGGGCGTGCGGCGAGCGCAGGAAATAGGCGATGGCTCTGGCCCGGGCGATTGACGTCGTCGTGTAGTGGCCCTTGCCGGTGATGAAGCGCTGGTCCTCCTTGCGGCGCACCGCCGCACCGATACCGGTCGCGCTCATGGCGGTCTCCTCCCTGGGTGACGCCGCTCGCTCAGCCCCGATTTATTTGTGTGGTTGGCTGTGCCCCTGCCATGGCCTTGGCGCCCGGCCGCGATCGCCTTCACGATGTTGTGGTAGCCGGTGCAGCGGCAGAGATTGCCTTCGAGCTCGTGGCGGATGGTCTTGTCGTCGAGGTCGTTGCCCTTGCGGTGCACCATGTCGACCGCGGTCATGATCATGCCGGGCGTGCAGTAGCCGCACTGCAGCCCGTGATGCTCGCGGAACGCCTCCTGCATCGGATGCAGCGGCCCGTTCGGCTCGGCCAGACCCTCGATGGTCAGGACGTTGGCGCCCTCGACCTGCCAGGCGAACACGGTGCACGATTTCACCGCCTTGCCGTCCACGTGCACGACGCAGGCGCCGCACTGCGAGGTGTCGCAGCCGACATGCGTGCCGGTAAGCCGCAGGTGCTCGCGCAGGAACTGCACCAGAAGCGTGCGCGGATCGACGTCACCGGTGACGGCTTTGCCGTTCACCGTCATTGCGACGGCGGACATGGCATACCTCCTCGAAGTCGGGCCAAAGGCCTTGTTTTTTGCCTCGCCGGCCGGAGCCGACGATAGATCGGGTCGAAATCAGGTCGATTTTGCCCCGAAACGTGGTTTGGAACAAGTCAACTCTGGACCTCAGGCGCACGGCCGGTCAAGGGCATTTGGTGCCGCCGCGTCAAGATTGGACCGGCCCGACGCCCGCGCGGCGGTCAGCCGGCGGATTGCGCAACCGTGGCGGCGAACTTCTCGAAAAAATCGTCCGCGGTCTTTTTCGCCGCGCTGTTGATCAGGCGCTGGCCGAGCTGGGCGAGCTTGCCGCCGATCTGCGCTTCGACGTCATAGGTGAGCAGCGTGCCGCCCGTCCTTGTCGGCGAGCGACACCTTGGCGGTGCCCTTGGCGAAGCCCGCGACCCCGCCCTCCCCCTCGCCGGAGATGCGGTAGCTGTTGGGCGGATCGAGATCGGAGAGCCGTACCTTGCCCTTCCAGCGCGCCTTGACCGGTCCGACCTTGACGGTCGCCATCGCCTGAAATTCGCGTCGGCGACACCATGTCGAGCTGCTCGCACCCCGGGATGCAGCTCTTGAGCACCTCGGGATCGTTGAGCTTCGCCCACACCACGGCACGCGGCGCGGAAAGCTGCACTTCGCCCGTTCATGGTCATCGCCATCGGTATTCTCCATTATCAGGCGCGGCTGCGGCATTGCCACCCGGCACGCTTAAGGCCTCGATCGCACCGAGGAAAGCGTTTTTCCGAGGGGTACCATCAAATGGGCGAGTTTCTGGGGGTTGGCGGCAGGCGCGCGGTTGGCTAAGGGTGTCGCAGTCGTTGCGTATGGCCCATGACCAACCCGCTCGCGCCGTCTTCTCTGCTCACCCCGCTGATGTCGAGTCGCCGCCATGCGGGCAATTCTCGACGATCGCGCGCGGCTCCAGCGCATGCTCGATTTCGAGGTCACGCTCGCCCGCGCGGAGGCGGCGGTCGGGCGTGATTCCGGCCCTGGTGATCGATCCGATCGTCAACGCGGCGCGCGCGGAACTCTACGACATCGCCGCGCTGGGCGAGGCTGCCGTGCTTGCCGGCAATGTCGCGATCCCGCTCATTGCGGCGCTCACCGCCGAAGTCGCCAAGAGCGATCATGCCGCCGCCGGCTATGTCCACTGGGGCGCCACCAGCCAGGACGTGATCGACACCGCGCTGGTGCTCGAACTGCGCGCCGCGATCGACGCTCTCATCGCCGATCTCAATCGAGCGATCGAGGCCTTTACGACGCTCGCCGGGCGGCACCGCCGCACCGCCGCGGTCGCGCGCACCTGGATGCAGCATGCATTGCCGATGCCGTTCGGGCTGCAGCTCGCGGGCTATGCGGCGGCACTGGGCGCTCGCGCGAGCGGCTGCGGCGGCTGCGCCGGGAGGCGCTCGTCCTGCAGTTCGGCGGCGCCGCCGGCACGCTGGCGGCGCTCGGGGAACGCGGCATTCAGGTCTCCGAGCGGCTCGCCGCGCTGCTCGATCTCGCCGCAGCCGGAAGCGCCCTGGCACACCCATCGCGACCGGCTCGGCGAGGTCGCCGCCGCTTTTGCCATTCTGGTCGGAACCTGCGGCAAGATCGCCCGCGACGTTTCGCTGATGATGCAGACCGACGTCGCGGAGGCATTCGAGCCGGCCGCCCCCGGTCGCGGCAGTTCCTCGACCATGCCGCAGAAGCGCAATCCCACCGCTGCGGCGGTCGCGCTCGCCGCCGCGACCATTGCCCCCAATCTGCTGGCGACCATCCTGGCCGGCGAAGTCCAGGAGCACGAGCGCGCGCTCGGCGGCTGGCAGGCGGAATGGCCGACCTTCCCGGCACTCGCCCTGGTCACGTCCGGGGCGCTGCATGCCATCGTCGACATTGCGCAAGGGCTCG
The DNA here is from genome assembly GCA_963755305.1 of uncultured Alphaproteobacteria bacterium. Lineage (GTDB taxonomy): Bacteria > Pseudomonadota > Alphaproteobacteria > Rhizobiales > Xanthobacteraceae > VAZQ01. Next base: position 155,583 of record CAVWJL010000008.1, read on the forward strand.
AAGTCGACAGCGAGCGCATGCGCGTCAACCTGGGCGCGACGCGCGGCCTGATCATGGCGGAGGCGGTCACGTTCGCGCTTGCGGCCAAGGTCGGCAAGCACGCGGCCCACAAGTGCGTCGAGGACGCCTGCCGCAGGGCGATGTCGACCAAACGCGACCTTCAGGTCGTGCTCGGCGACGAGCCGCTCGTCAGGCAGCACCTCAATACGGGCGAACTGGCCAAGCTGTTCGAGCCGCTGAGCTACCAGGGCGTGGCGCAGAATTTCATCGACCGCATCGTCGGCGCCCTGCAGACGCGCACCGCACCCAAGCGGCCATAGCGCGCGTTCCGGGAAAAGTTCACCGGCACCCAAGACCAACAAGCACACGAGCGAGGAAACCCATGCCTGTCATCGATGCCGACGGCTGCCCGATCAACGTCGAGGTCGCCGGCCCCGAACGCGCACCCGTGCTCATGCTGTCGAACTCGCTCGGCACCAACCTGCACATGTGGGACGGCCAGGTCGAGCCGTTCACCCGGCACTTCCGCCTGGTGCGCTACGACCGCCGCGGTCACGGCAAATCCGGCGTTCCGAAAGGGCCCTATACCATGGAGCGGCTCGGCCGCGACGTGCTCGCCGTGCTCGACGGCCTCGGCATCAAGACGATCAACTGGTGCGGGCTGTCCATGGGCGGGATGGTCGGTCAGTGGCTCGGCGCCAATGCGCCCGGCCGCATCGAGCGGCTCGTGCTGACCAACACCTCGTCCTATTTCGCGGACAAGGGCATGTGGAACGATCGGCTCAAATTCGCGCGCGAGAAGGGCATGGCGGCGCTGGTCGGACCGAACATGGAGCGCTGGTTCACCAAGGAATTCCGCGAGCGCTCCCCGGCCGCGGTCGACCGGATCAAGGAGATGTTCCTCGCCACGGCACTTGAGGGCTATGTCGCCTGCGGCGAGGCGGTGCGCGACATGGACCACCGCGCCTTGCTGGCAAAGATCGCCGTGCCGACCCACATCATCGCCGGGCGCTACGATCCGGCAACGCCGCTGGAGGCCAACGAATTCATCCGCGACCAGGTCCCGGGCGCGACGATGACCGTGCTCGATGCGGCGCACATTTCCAATTTCGAGCAGAGTGAACCCTATTCCAACGCGGTTCTGACGTTTCTGCTGAAGAAATAGGCGGCCCCGGCTAGGGTTGCGGATCAATCATTGGGTGATTCGACCGAGCCCGCATGGCCAAGGCCAGTTCTCACAATGGGGGTCGTGCGCCCGCCCTGGCCGCGGACCGGTTGTTCGTCGGCGATGCGGCCGACGTGCTGTCCCGGTTTCCCGACGGCTGCATCGATCTGATCGTGACGTCTCCGCCCTATTGGACCGCCGTCGAGTACGACGGACAAACCGCTCCCTGGGCGTCGTACGACGGCTATCTCGAAGACACGATGCGGGTCTGGCGCGCCTGCGCGCGCGTGCTGCGGCCGAACGGCAAGCTCTGCGTCAATGCGCCGGTGATGCCGATCCCGAAAGCGTTGATCCAGCAGCACACGCGGCATCTGAAGAACATCGCCTCCGATATGGAGCAGCGCATTCTGGCCGAAACGGACCTGGAGCGATTCAGCCTGTTCGTCTGGCAGAAGCAGACCTCCAAGATGATGTTCGGGAGCTATCCCTATCCGGGCAACATCATCGAGAACAACACGATCGAGTTCATCAACGTCTATGTGAAGCCAGGCAAGCCGCCAAAATTCGATGCCGGCGTGAAGGAAGCCAACAAGATATCGAGAGCCGAATGGCTCGACCTCACCCAACAGGTCTGGTTCATGTACCCGCAGGATGTCAGGCGCGGCGGCGATCACCCGGCGCCCTTCCCGGAAAAGCTGCCGGCGCGGCTCCTGCGCCTGTTCAGCTACGGCGCAGCCGGCGGAATTCCGGGCGAGATCGTGCTCGATCCATTCGTCGGCACTGGCACGACCTGCGCGGTCGCCAGGCGCATGGGCCGCCGTTATATCGGCATCGATATCAACGAAACCTATGTGCGAATGGCGCGGGAGCGCATCGGGGACGCAGCCGCGATCGCGCCGCCCCTGTTGGTCGGGCGCGCCAAATACCCATCGAAGGGCGAACTCAGCGCGATGGCGGCCACGGAAGCCGGCTCGGCCGGCAAGGACGCCGAAGCGAAGCACAAGCGCAAGACCTACGGCCGCAAGGTACCCGCCAAGAAGGACGCACAGCCAACACTCGTCTAAGGTCGCGGCGTCCGCATCGCCGGTCTGAAATTTCCGCGAAGGAGCCCGCCATGGACGACAAGGAACGCCACCAGCGCGGCCTGGCCGCGCGCCGCAAGGTGCTGGGCAATGCCTGGGTCGAACGCTCGGAACAGAACCGAAGCGCCTTCAATGCGGAGTGGCTCGACTTCATCACCCGTTGCGCATGGGGCGAGGTCTGGACCCGTCCGCATTTCGACGAGCGTACGCGGCGCGTGCTGGTGATCGGCACCATGATGGCGATCGGCCGCTGGGAGGAATTCCGCATGCATGTGCGCGCGGCACTGGCCGAAGGCGGCTTCTCCGCCGACGACATCAAGGAGATCATCCTGCAACAGGCGGTCTATTGCGGCGTGCCGGTGGGCAATCACGCCTTCGCCGAGGCGGGCGAAGTGATCAAAGAGGTTGGGCAGAAATCGTAGGCTGGTGGTGGTTCCGTTGGTCAGGAGCGCCGCGCGCTTCCGACCGGCAGCAGGCCGCTTGCCGCCAGGCTCGATCGTTCCCGTTCAAGCTCCTGCGCGAGCGTGGCGCTGCGCGAGGGCGCCGGCACAGCTCGCTCCTCGAGGTGACGCTCCACCAGGACCACGACCATGGCGCCGGTGAGCAGCAGGAACTGGGTCGCCTGAATGCGGATCATCCCGCCGTCACCGCTGCCGAGCACCGGCCACGCCCACAGCACGAGCGCCGAACTGGCAAGCAACAGCACCACGTCGAGCGTTTCGCGATTGGGCTCGCGGCGCATCACGAGCGCGCGGGCAAATTCGATCAGATAGGCGACGAACGCAGTCGCGATCACGAACTTGATGCCGGCGAGCACGTTGGCGGTGCGGATCAGGCCATCCAGGCCGAAATCGAACAGTTGGCGGAAATAGATCGCGGCCGTGGCATGCACGCGATCCTCGAAGCCGTTGTAGGGCGAGGTCAGCGCCCGGAATCGCATCGCCGCCCCAGATCGGCGCGAAATAAAGCGCGACAAGCGCGGCATTGACCGACCCAAGTCGGGGAAGTTTCCGCATCGGCAGCCTCCCGAGACCCGCCAACGGGCCGTCGCTCTGTCGCGATGGCGTCTCATGGCGGGTACGATCGGCCTAGCCCCTTACAACTTGAGCCTCAATGGAAACCCTTTTTTAACCTTATCGGCAGGGGCGGGCCGGCAGGGCGGAAAACCAATCCGAAGCGCCCGCGATCGGTGTTCCAGCGGCCTTTGTCCACGCTACCCGCCCCGCGCGGCGCGGAACTCGTGCGGCGTGGTGCCGGTCTGCTTGCGGAAGAAGCGGGCGAAATGGGACGGGTCGGAGAAGGCGAGATCGTAGGCGATCTCGTGGATCGGCTGGTTGGTGAAGACGAGCTGGCGCTTGGCCTCGGTCAGCACGCGCTGGCGGATCAGGTGGCCGGCGGTCACGCCGGTCGCGCGCTTGACGTGGTCGTTGAGGCGGTCGACCGTCATGGCGAGCTTGTCGGCATAGAACGACAAGCTGGCGCTCCTTCTGGAAGTGCTCCTCGACCAGCTTGCGCAACGCGACGACCGTCGCGTCGGTCGGCGTCGAGCGTGAGGTGCCGGCGCGCGCGCGGCTCGCCGCGAGCCGCGCCACCTCGACCGCGATCAGCGCCAGCAGCCCGCGCATGGCGATGCGAAAGCCGGCGCGCGCCAGGAACCGCTTCCTCGTGCAGCTCGGCCGCCAGCGCCGAGCAGCGCGATCGCGCTCGGCGTCGGCCAGCGGCACCACCGGATCGACCGCCAGCGCCTTGAGGCGCGCCAGCGCTTCGCCGCGGCGGTCGCCGATCGCCTCGGCGACGTCCTCGGTGAAGCTCATCACCCAGCCGTCGGTGACGGCCGGGCGGAAGCGAAAGCCGTGCGCGGTGGTCGGCGGCACCAGGATCGCGCACGGCGCGTCGAACGGCGATGGTCGCGGCTTCGAAGGTCATCTCGCCGCCGCCGCGCTCGATCAGCAGGATCTGGAACAGGTTGCGGTGGCGATGGGCGCGGATGGTCCAGTCGTGGATCGACGAGCGCGACGAGATCGTCTCGATGTGAATGAAATCGAACGCCTGATCGTCCGGCGGATCGCCGTAGAGATGAAACAGCGGCGAGCGCGGCGGTGGCCATGCCGCCAAATCATAGGCCAGCGCGGGCGCGGAGAAAACGTGCCTGCAGGACGCACCGCCGTCCGTGCACATCAATCCGAAAGACAGGAGTCCCAACGCCGATGACCCCGCCGCATCGACGGGGCCATCGGGTCGGAAAGGCTAGCGATTCTGTCGCCTTAGCGATCTGCTGGTCGCCCTGCTGGCCGCCCTGGCCCGGCCGGCTCTGGCCGGGCTGGCCGCCCTGCTGCTGGCCGGGCTTCTGTTGCCGCCGCCCTGCTGCTGACCGGGCTGGCCCGGACGCGGGTTGTTCTGGTTCTGCTGGTCCGGATGCTCGTTCGGGTTCTGTTGCGTGTTCATTACTGACTCCTCGAGGGTTGCGATCTTGTCCCAACCCCGCGAGGGTCAACGCCATCGCCCGTGACATGAAAGTTGCGTCGCATTCCGCCAAATTCGCGCGGAACTCAAGCGCAGTTTCGAGGTCGAAGAGGGTCAATTTGGCCCAATGCGCGCGACCGGTACGATCACACCCGCTTGTAGGCACGCTCGTGATAGACCAGCGCCGGGCCGCCCGGCCCGAGCCGCACCGCTTCGACCGCGCCGAAGAACACGTTGTGGCTCGCGACCGAGCGCACCTCGATGATGCGGCAGTCGAACGCGACCACCGCCGAGGCCAGCACCGGGCTGCCGGTCGACAGCGTCAGTCCATTCGCCGATCGGCAAAACGGTCGGAGCCCTGCACGCCGGTGCGGCCGGCGAAGATGTCGGCGATCTCCGCCCCGCCGTCGCCCAGCGTGTTGACGCAGAACACGCCGTTCTCGAGCACGACCGGATTGGTCTGGCTGCGCCGGTTGAGGCACATCAGCAGCGTCGGCGGCGCATCCGAGACCGAGCAGACCGCGGTCGCGGTGGCGCCGGTCTTGCCGCCGGGCCCGCGGTGGTGATGACGTGGACGGCGGCGCCGAGCCGGCTCATCGCCTCGCGGAAGGCCACCGGCTCGACGGTGCGCACCGGTTCGGGCCCGACCACCGTGAAGGCGCCGTCCATGGCATCGTCGGGACGTTGGTCGATCCAGCTCATCGTGCTCACTCTGCCGCGCGCTTGACGGGAGCGACGCCGGGATAGGCGACATCGTCCGGATCGAGCCAGGTGTCGCCGCACCAGCCGTTCTCGTCGTAGTCGGCAAGGCACTGCTCGGCGAGCGCGATCATGCCGTCGTAGGTGCCGGAGGTGCGCGCGTTCCACATCGCCTGGATGCGGATGTCCTCGTGGTTGCCGGCGTAGTTCATCTCGTAAAGCTCGTGCCGGCCGCCGAATTCGGTGCCGATCGCGTCCCACAGGAGCTTCATCACCTTGATGCGCTCCTTGTAGCCGATGCCATGCGAGCCGCGCACGTAGCGCGCGAGATACTTGTCGATCTCGGGGTTGCCGAAATCCTTGGCCGACGACGGCAGATAGATCAGCGCCGAGGCGACGATCTTCTCGACGATCTCCTTGACGCGGCCATAGGCGTCGCCGGCGAACACGCGGTAGCTCTGCCCCGACTGCGCATTCGGCAGCACCGCGTCGTCGACCCACGGCGTCGGGTTCATCGCCATGGCGTCGGTGAGCGCCCAGAACAGATTGCGCCACGCGATGATCTCGCCGAGCATCGCCTGGTTGCCGCGAAATTCGTCGGCGCCGGTCGCGCGCAGCGCCTTGGCGATGACGCCGACCAGAAAGTCGAGCTTGACCGCGAACCGCGTGCAGCCCTGGAACTGGTAGCCGTCGGGGAAGCCCGAGCGCGGATAGAAGATCTTGAGCTTCTCCAGGTCGCGGTGGAGCAGCACGTCCTCCCAGGGGATGAAGCGCGTTGTCGAACACGAAGATGGCGTCGTTCTCGTCGAAGCGCGACGACAGCGGATAGTCGAACGGCGTGCCCATCACGCTCGCCGTCATTTCGTAGGAGGCGCGGCAGAACAGCTTCACGCCCGGCGCGTTCATCGGCGCGATGAACATCACCGCAAGATCGGTATCGTGGATCGGCATCGCCGCGTTCTGGCCGAGGAAGTTGTAGTGGGTCAGCGCCGACGAGGTCGCCACCACCTTGGCGCCGGAGACGTAGATGCCGGCGTCGGTCTCCTTCTGGATGGTGATGAACACGTCCTTGACCTGGTCGGCCGCCTTGGCGCGATCGACCGGCGGATTGACGATGGCGTGGTTCATGAACAGCACGTTTTCCTGGGCGCGCCGGTACCAGGCCTTGGCGTTGTCGGAGAACTTGCCGTAGAACTGATGGTTGGCCCCGAGCGTGTTCATCAGCGAGGCCTTGTAGTCGGGCGAGCGACCCATCCAGCCGTAGCGACATGCGCGCCCAGGCCGCGATGGCGTCGCGCTGGGCGATCACTTCCTCGCGCGAGCGCGCGACGCGGAAAAATTTGTGGGTGAAGCCGCCCGACCCGGTATCGGTCGGCGACGTGAGCACGATCCTTGGTCTTGGGGTCGTGCAGTCGCGTCGTAGAGCCGCGCGATCGAGCGCGCGGCATTGCGGAAGGCCGGGTGCGTGGTGACGTCATCGACGCGCTCGCCGTAGATGTAGACCTCGCGCCCGTCGCGCAGGCTCGCGAGATATTCCGCGCCGGTGAACGGCCGCCCCTTCGCGCCGATGGCGTCTTCGGATTTCATTTGACCCATGGCATGCCGCGTCTGCGCCGCCCGATCCGCGTGGTCCCGCAAACAAGGCATCCGCCGCCGCGGGTGTCAATGGGGGCCGCTCCCGGGCCGTTGCGCGCCCTCCCGAGTGTGGCCGCCGCGCTCCGGATCGTCGCGAAACGGCTGGGTCAGCAGCCGGTCGAGGCGCAGCTCCCGTGGATCGCGGAAGATCGGCAGCCCGATGGTCATTCCCGGTGCCCGGCCTCGGGCTGCGCACGGTAGGTGCCGAACAGAGCCGATCCCACCACGGCAGATTGAAGCCGAAATTGCTGTCGGTCTCGTGCCGCAGGATCGAATGGTGCACGCGGTGCATGTCGGGCGTCACCACGATGAGCCGCAGCACGCGGTCGAGCGCCGCCGGCATCGACACGTTGGAATGATTGAACATCGAGGTGGCGTTGAGCATCACCTCGAACAGCAGTACCGCCACCACCGGAATGCCGAGCGCGATCACCGTGACGATCTTGATCAGCAGCGAGATCAGGATCTCGATCGGATGGAAGCGCACGCCGGTCGTGACGTCGATGTCGAGGTCGGCGTGGTGCATGCGATGCAGGCGCCACAGGACCGGCACTTTGTGGAAAACCACGTGCTGGGCATAGATCGCGAGATCGAGCACGAGAAAGCCGATGAGCGCCGCGACCGAGAGCCGCAATGGCCACGCATGCAGCAGGCCCCAGCCGCGTCCCGCGGCGAGCAGCGAAGCACCGACCGCGGCGGTCGGAACGAGCACGCGCACGCAGAGCGTACTGACCACCAGGATCGCGAGATTGCTCGGCCACCGCTGCGCGCGGCCGACGGTCAGCGGCCGGCGCGGCGCCAGGATTTCCCAGAGCGCCATGCCGGCAAACACGGCCGCGAAGGCCGATGTTCGAATCAGGAGTTCGAGGGTCGTATCCATCGGCAAATACATGAAGAGGCCGCACGCGCGGCCTCTTCATCTTATCGCCTGAGTACGATCGAAAATACTGGCCGAACGGCCCGGCGCAACGCCGCAGGCGCACCGTCAGCTAAGTCCGCCGAACGCCCAAATGAGGAGAAGTATCGGGATCGGCACGCCAAGAGGCCAGAGCAAGGCATAACGGCCCATTGTGGTCCTCCATTCGTTGTTCGCGGCAATAACGCGGCGCTGGAACAATGGTTCCGGCGCACGGACTTGCAGGCGTCCCCGCACGCGGCGAATTGGCGTCCACAGCGGCAACCGGCCCGCCGTTGCCGGCTAAACGAGGCCCTGATAGAGCTTCCTCGGTTGCCGGAACGCAGGGAACGTCTCCCCACCGGGGGGCGCGCATGCATGGAAGTCTTCGTCCAGCAGCTCATCAACGGCATCACGCTCGGATCGATCTACGGCCTCATCGCCATCGGCTACACGATGGTGTTCGGCATCATCGGCATGGTGAACTTCGCCCATGGCGACGTGTTCATGGTGTCGGCCTTCATCGCGCTGATCGCGTTCCTCATCCTCACCACCTGGATCGGCATCGGCTCGATCGTGCTCGCGCTGCTGATCGTGCTGATCGTCGCCATGATCTTGACCTCGCTCGTCAACTGGGCGATCGAGCGCGTCGCCTACCGGCCGCTGCGCGGCTCGTTCCGGCTCGCACCGCTGATCTCGGCGATCGGCATGTCGATCTTCCTGATGAATTTCGTGCAGGTCGCGCAGGGCCCGCGCAACAAGTCGATCCCGCCGATGTTCAACGAGGTGATCGTGCTGACGTCGGGCAACGGCTACGACGTCACGGTCTCGTACAAGCAGATCGTGATCTGGGTGGTGACGGCGGCGCTGCTGCTCGCGTTCTGGTTCGTGGTGTCGAACACCGCGCTCGGCCGCGCGCAGCGCGCCTGCGAGCAGGATCAGAAGATGGCGGCGCTGCTCGGCATCAATGTCGACCGCACGATCTCGATCACGTTCGTGATCGCCGCCGCGCTGGCGGCGGTCGCCGGCACCATGTATCTCATGTACTACGGCGTGGTGAATTTCGCCGACGGCTTCACGCCGGGCGTCAAGGCGTTCACCGCCGCGGTGCTCGGCGGCATCGGCTCGCTGCCGGGCGCGGTGATCGGCGGCCTGCTCATCGGCCTGATCGAGACGCTGTGGTCGGCCTATTTCTCGACCGACTACAAGGACGTCGCGACCTTCTCGATCCTCGCCATCACGATGATCTTCCTGCCGCAGGGCATCCTCGGCCGCCCGGACGTGGAGAAGGTGTGAGATGACGTCCGAGGCGACGCCGCCTCCCGCCGCGCAGGTCGACGTCGTCCGCGCGTTGCGCGATGCCCTGATCGCCGGCTTCGTCGCCTTCGGCCTGTTCCTGCCGCTGATCGGATTCAAGACCGTCCAGAACATCCGCAACGAGCTCATCCTCGAGACGCGCTGGTCGCTGCTCTATGTGCTTGTCACCATCATCGCGGCGGGGCGCTTCCTGTACTCGCTGGTGGTCGCGCCTTGGCTCGCGCGCCGGGCGCTGCGGCCGACGCGGGAACGTTCGGCCGCCGCCATGTTCGGCGCCAGGCTGGCACGCTGGGCAAGCCCGTTCGCGTTCGGCTTCGCGGTCGCCTACCCGGTCATTGCGCTCTACCTCGCGGGCTTCCAGGGCGCGATCAAATGGATCGACAATTTCGGCGTCCAGATTCTGATCTACGTGATGCTCGGCTGGGGCCTCAACATCGTGGTCGGGCTCGCCGGGCTGCTCGATCTCGGCTATGTCGCGTTCTACGCGGTCGGCGCCTATTCCTATGCGCTGCTGGCCAAGTCGTTCGGGCTCTCGTTCTGGATCCTGCTGCCGCTCGCGGGCTGCCTCGCCGCATTCTGGGGCATACTGCTCGGCTTTCCGGTGCTGCGGCTGCGCGGCGACTATCTCGCCATCGTGACGCTGGCGTTCGGCGAGATCATCCGGCTCGTCCTGATCAACTGGGTGCCGGTGACCAACGGCTATGCCGGCATCTCGGGCATCCCGCGGCCGACCTTCTTCGGCATTCCCTTCAACGCCAACGACGACGGCTTCGCGGCGGTGTTCGGGCTCGAGTTCAGTCCGATCTACCGCACCATCTTCCTCTACTACGTGATCCTCGGGCTCGCACTGCTCACGGCGATCATCACGCTGCGGCTGCGCCGGCTGCCGGTCGGGCGCGCCTGGGAAGCCCTGCGCGAGGACGAGATCGCCTGCCGCTCGCTCGGCATCAACACCACCAACACCAAGCTCACGGCGTTCGCGATGGGCGCGATGTTCGCCGGCTTCGCCGGCTCGTTCTTTGCGGCGCGGCAAGGATTCATCTCGCCCGAGAGCTTCACCTTCATGGAATCGGCGGTGATCGTCGCGATCGTCGTGCTCGGCGGCATGGGCAGCCTGCTCGGCGTCGCCATCGCCGCCGTCATCATGATCGGCGGCACCGAGATCATGCGCGAGCTCGATTTCCTCAAGGCGGTCTTCGGCAGCGACTTCGACCCGAACCAGTACCGCATGCTGCTGTTCGGCTTGGCCATGGTGCTGATCATGATCTGGAAGCCGCGCGGATTGATCGCGACGCGCGAGCCTTCGGCAATCCTGAAGGAGCGGACCGCGATCGCAGGCGCGCCGGTGCCGGAGGGACGCGGATGACGCCCGGTGCCGGCACTGCCGTCCCAGGCGGCGCGCGCGCCGTGCAGGCCGCCGCGCGTGCCGCGGGCGCACCGGTGCTGCGGGTCGAGCATCTGTCAATGCACTTTGGCGGCCTCGTTGCCATCGACGACCTCTCGTTCACCGCCGAGCGCGGCCATATCACGGGCCTGATCGGCCCGAACGGGGCCGGCAAGACCACGGTCTTCAACTGCATCACCGGCTTCTACAAGCCGACCGAAGGGCGCATTGCGCTGCAATTCGGCGACCCCGGCGTATGGGACGATCTCGACGTGCTGACCGAGCGCGGCACCCGCAGCATCGTGCGCGGACGCGGCGTCTTGTTCCTGCTGGAACGCATGCCGGACTATCTGGTGACGCAAAAGGCGCGGGTTGCGCGCACGTTCCAGAATATCCGGCTGTTCCAGGGCATGACGGTGCTGGAAAATCTGCTCGTCGCTCAGCACAACAAGCTGATGCGCGCTTCCGGCTTCACCGCGCTCGGCGCGATCGGGGCACCCTCGTATGCACGCGCGGAGGGCGCGGCGGTCGAGCAGGCGCGCTATTGGCTCGACAAGATCGGCCTCACCGAGCGCGCCAACGATCCGGCCGGCGTGCTCCCCTATGGCGCGCAGCGGCGCCTGGAAATCGCGCGCGCCATGTGCACGGAACCGGTGCTGCTCTGCCTCGACGAGCCCGCGGCCGGCCTCAACAGACACGAGAAGGCGGAGCTCGCGAGCTACCTCTATTCGATCCGCGATGAGCACACCACGTCGGTGCTGCTGATCGAGCATGACATGTCGCTGGTGATGCAGATATCCGACCATATCGTCGTGCTCGACCATGGCTACAAGATCGCCGACGGCACGGCCGACGAGGTGCGCAACGACCCGAAGGTGATCGCCGCCTATCTCGGCGTCGAGCACGAGGAATTGGCCGAGGGACAGACCGGCATGCGATCGTGAGCCGCCGTCACGGCATGGCGCACAAGCCCACGTTGCGGAGAGCGAGGATCAAGATGAGCCCGGCTATGGAAGCGCTCGCAAAATCCCTGCTGGCCGGCCTTGCGGCCTGCGTCGTGACGGCTGCTACCGCCTCGGCGCAAGGCTACCCGACGCGGCCGGTTACCTTCGTGGTGCCGTTTGCGCCCGGCGGCGGCACCGAACTCCTGGCGCGCATGCTCGGGCAGAAGCTCGAACAACGGCTCGGCAAGCCGTTCGTGATCGAGAACCGCCCTGGCGCCGGTGGCGTCACTGGCGCCGTTGCCGTGGCGCGTGCCGCTCCCGACGGCTATACGATCCTGATGGCGCCGGCGCCAGTGATGGCGATCAACGTTACGCTGCACAAGAAGCTGCCGTACGACCCCGTAGCGGATTTCGTGCCGCTCGCGCTGGCCGTGTCGACCCCTTACGTGCTCGTGGTCACGCCGTCGCTGCCGGCGCACACGGTGCCGGAACTCATCGCTCTGGCGAAAACGATGCCCGGGAAGCTCACGTACGCGTCGGCCGGCATCGGTACGCCGCACCACCTCTTTCCCGAATTGTTCGCCAGCATGACCGGCATCCGGCTGACCCACGTTCCCTATCGCGGGTCGGTGCCGGCGCTGACCGACGTCGCCGCCGGTCATGTCCAGCTCATGTTCTGCGACGTGCCGCCGGCGCGCGGCCTGATCGCCGACGGCAAGCTCCGCGCACTCGGCGTTTCGACCAAGGAACGCGTCGCCGCGCTGCCCAATGTCGCGCCGCTCGCCGACCTCGGCGTACCCGGCTTCGATGCGGCGTCATGGCAGATGGTGGTCGCGCCCGCCGCAACGCCGAAGGCGATTGCCGATCGCCTGCATGAGGAGCTCAAGGGCATCCTGGCGCACAGCGAGATCAGGGACCAGGTCGTCAAGATGGGCTTGTTGCCGATCAACACGCCGTCGATTTCCGCGCTGCAGATCTTCGTGAAGGCGGAAATCGACCGATGGGGCAAGGTGGTGCAGCACGCGGGCATCGCGGGTTCGCAATGACACGTCGGACGAACGGAGCCCGACGATGACTTCGCCGCTTCTGTCCGTGCGCGGGGTGAAGGCCTACTACGGCAACATCGCCGCGCTCAAGGGCGTGGACGTCGAGGTCGGCGACGGCGAGATCATCGCGCTGATCGGAGCGAACGGCGCCGGCAAGTCGACGCTGATGATGACGATCTTCGGCAATCCGCGCGCGCGCGAGGGCAGCATCACCTTTGCCGGACAGGACATCACGCGACTGCCGACGCATGAGATTGCACGGCTCAAGATCGCGCAGGCGCCGGAGGGCCGCCGCATCTTCGTGCGCATGACCGTGTTCGAAAACCTGCAGATGGGCGCGTCGATCTGCGATCCCGCTCATTTCGACGCCGACCTGAACCGCGTCTTTTCGCTGTTTCCCCGGCTCAAGGAGCGCATGAAACAGCGCGGCGGAACGCTCTCGGGCGGCGAGCAGCAGATGCTGGCGATCGCGCGCGCGCTGATGGGACGTCCGCGGCTGCTGCTGCTGGACGAGCCGTCGCTCGGCCTGGCGCCGCTCATCGCGCGCCAGATTTTCAGCGCGATCAAGACGCTCAACACGCAGGAGAAGCTCACCGTGTTCCTGGTCGAGCAGAACGCCTTTCACGCCTTGAAGCTCGCGCACCGCGGCTATGTGATGGTCAACGGCTTGATCACGCTCAGCGGGACCGGACACGAATTGCTGGAGCGGCCCGAGGTCAGGGCGGCCTATCTCGAAGGCGGCAGGCACTGAGGACGGCGATGCGGTTCAAGATTCCCGAGCTTTTGTCCGACGAGAACTCGCTCGGCGTTTTCATCCTGGTGAGCATCGCGATGGGTGGCAGCGCCGCCTGGCTCGCCGGCCGCGCGATCGCCGCGACCTGGCGGCCGTGGTGGCACGTGGCGCTCTACATGGCGATCCTGAGTTCTGGCGGTGCGCTTTATCCATTTTGCCCTGTTCGATAGTAAGCTGTTGACGCTCCACTACTATCTGGTCGATTTGGCGGTCTGCCTCACGTTCGGCTTCCTCGGTTTCCGGCTCACGCGGGTGGCCCAGATGGTGACCTGCTACAAATGGCTCAATCAGCGCGCCGGATGGTTCGGCTGGCGCCGCCGCGACGACGTGCAGCGCGCGGACCGATCAAAATCCGGGTGACTTTTGCCGGTTTTGCGGCTTCAATCGCGCAACGAGGCGGCCGGACCGCCACACGCGCGGAGGCGCCTCTCCCATTCTCACCCCAAGGGACCCAACATGAAAACGCGGCTTACGCTTGGCCTTGCCCTCGGCATCGGCCTCGCTTTTGCAGGAACGGCCTCGGCTCAGGTTAAATTGGGAATCGCCGGCCCGATCACCGGCGGCAGCGCCGCCTTCGGCGCCCAGCTCAAGAACGGCGCGGAACAGGCGGTCGAGGACATCAACGCCGCCGGCGGCATCCTCGGTCAGAAAGTTTCCACGACGCTCGGCGACGACCGCGCCGATCCGAAGGAAGGCGTGTCGGTCGCCAACAAGTTCGTGGGCGACGGCGTGAAGTTCGTCGTCGGCCACTTCAATTCCGGCGTCACCATCCCGGCCTCCGAGGTCTACCAGGAGAACGGCATCCTCGAGATCACGCCGGCTGCCACCAATCCCAAGGTCACCGAGCGCGGCATGTGGAACATCTTCCGCACCTGCGGCCGGGACGATCAGCAGGGCGCGGTGGCGGGCGCCTACATCCTGAAGAACTTCAAGGGCAAGAAGATCGCGATCGTTCACGACAAGACCACCTACGGCCAGGGTCTTGCCGACGTCACCAAGGCGACGATCAACAAGGGCGGGCTGAAGGAAGCGCTCTACGAAGGCGTCAATGTCGGCGACAAGGACTATTCGGCGCTGGTGTCCAAGATCAAGGCGTCGGGCGCCGACCTCGTCTACTGGGGCGGCCTGCACGACACCGGCGGGCTGATCCTGCGGCAACTGCGCGACCAAGGCGTGAAGGCCCCGCTGATGGGCGGCGACGGCATCACCTCGGATGAGTTCGCCTCGATCGCGGGCGGCGACAACGCGGTCGGCACGCTGATGACCTACGGCCCGGACCCGCGCCGGCGGCCCGAGGCCAAGGCGGTAGTGGAGAAGTTCCGCAAGAAGAATTTCGAGCCGGAAGCCTACACGCTCTACAGCTACGCCGCGGTTCAGCTGATCAAGCAGGCGGCCGAGCAGGCGAAGTCGCTCGACCCGAAGAAGGTCGCCGCCGCGCTGCATTCCGGCAAGACCTTCAAGACCGTGATCGGCGATATCGCCTACGACAAGAAAGGCGACGTCAAGCGCCTCGACTACGTGGTCTACGTCTGGAAGAAGGACGCGAGCGGAAAGATCACCTACGTCGAGATCGAGTGATCCTCGCGCCGCCGGAGCGCGCTACCGAAGCAGGCCCGCCCCCGTTCAGGGCGGGTTTTGCTTTTGGCGTCAGCCGATGTTCTGCAGCGCCGGAAAGGCTTCCAGCAGCCAGCTGTTGAGCTGGGTGAAGAACCCGAACAGGAAGGCCAATCCTGTCAGCACCAGCAGGCCGCCCATCACCTTTTCCATGTGCGCAAGATGCGCGCGGAAGCGCGTCAGAAAGGCCGCGAACGGCTCGACCGCGAACGCCGCGATGATGAACGGGATGCCGAGGCCGAGCGAATAGATCGCGAGCAGGCCCGCGCCCTTGGCCACCGTGGCGCTCGAGGCCGCGACCGCCAGGATCGCCGCCAGGATCGGGCCGATGCACGGCGTCCAGCCGAGCGCGAAGGCCAAGCCCATCACATAGGCGCCCCACAGCCCGACCGGTTTCTGCACCTCGATACGCACCTGGCGATAGAGAAAGCCGATCGGCGTCACACCGAGAAAATGCAGGCCCATGACGATGATGACCACGCCGGCCACGATCGCGAACTCGTTCGAATAATATCGCAGCATGGCGCCGGCCGCGCTCGCGCTCGCGCCGAGCGCCACGAACACCGTGGTGAAGCCCGCAACGAACAATAGAGCCGCCAGCACCGTGGCGCGCTTGGCCCGCGGCGCGGGCGCAGCCTCCGCCATCCGCTCGAGCGAGGAGCCGGCGAGAAACACGAGATAGGGCGGCACCAGCGGCAGGACGCAGGGCGACAGGAAGCTCACGAGCCCGGCCAGGAGAGCGGCGAGGATGGTAACGTCGGGGGCCATGCCGCTAGATGCGATGCATTTGCCCCTCGGCGCAAGCCGCCGGCAACCGTCTCGCCTGGATGTGATGCCGGAGTGATATGATCGCGCCGTCACCCTCCACCATGCACCGCTGAGGCCACCATGCCCGTACGCAACCTGATCACCGACGTCGCCGGGCTGCGGGTCGGCAACGCCGACGACGCGCGCCTGGCCTCGGGCTCCACGGCCATCATCTTCGATGAGCCCGCCGTCGCCGCGGTCGACGTGCGCGGCGGCGCGCCGGGTACGCGCGAAACCGATCTGCTCGAGCCGCACCGCACGGTCGACCGCATCGACGCGGTCGCGCTCTCGGGCGGCTCGGCGTTCGGGCTCGACGCCGGTTCCGGCGTGCAGGCCTGGCTGCGCGAAAACGGGCGCGGTTTTGCCATCGGCAATATCCGCATCCCGCTCGTGAGCGGAGCCGTGCTGTTCGACATGCTCAACGGCGGTGCCAAGGATTGGGGCCGCTTTCCGCCCTATCGCGACCTGGGCTACGCGGCGGCGGCCGCCGCCGGATTGGATTTCGCGCTCGGCACCGCGGGCGCGGGCTACGGCGCGACCACGATCAACCTCAAGGGCGGTCTCGGCTCGGCCTCCGCGGTCACGCGCGACGGGCATACCGTGGGCGCGCTGGTGGCGGTGAACGCCTGCGGCAGCGTCAACGTGGGCGCCGCAGCGCAGTTCTGGGCGGCGCCCTTCGAGCTCAACGGCGAATTCGGCGGACTGGGCTTTCCTGCAACCGTGCCGCCCGAGGCGCTCATCCCGGTCTGCAAGGGACGCCCCGGCGAGAACACGACCATCGCCATCGTGGCGACCGACGCCGCGCTCACCAAGGCGCAGACCAAGGAGTTCGCCGTGATGGCGCAGGACGGGCTCGCGCGCGCGATCTACCCGGCGCACACCACGCTCGACGGCGACACGGTGTTCGCTGCTTCAACCGGCCGCCGCACGCTCGGCGACGCCGTCAACGAGCTCACCGAACTGGGGGCCATCGCCGCCAACGTGCTGGCCCGCGCGGTGGCGCGCGGCGTGTTCGAGGCCACGGCACTGCCGGGCGGCATCCCGAGCTGGCGCGACCGCCACGGCGCATTGCTCGCACGGCGCTAGCGTCCTCAACGCCCGAAGCGCTCGGCCCGGTATGGGGCAGGATCGCAGAACGGGGTCGCCCCCGTCATCATCTCGGCCAGGAGCCGGCCGGTCGCGGGACCAAGGGTAAGCCCCCAGTGGGCATGGCCATAGGTGAGCCAGAGCCCGGATCGGCCCGGCGCGCGCCCGATCACTGGGCGGAAGTCGGCAAAGCATGGCCGGCTGCCCATCCATGGCGCGGCCTCGACCGGTTCGCCGAGCGGATAAAGCTCCCTCGCCGCCGGCAGCAGCCGATCGAATTGTACCGGCGTCGGCGGCGCGTCTCGATCGGCGAACTCGGCCCCGGTGGTCAGCCGCAATCCCTGCTCCATCGGCGCCACGCAGTAGCCAAGCTCGGCATCGACCACCGGCCGGGTCAGGCCGGTATTGCCACGCGGCCGAAAGTGCCAGTGGTAGCCGCGCTTGACCGCGAGCGGCAGGTCGATCCCGAGCGGCTCGAGCAGGTCCGGGGCCCAGGGGCCGAGCGCGACCACCGCGCTTTCCCCGTCGAGCGGCCCGTCCTGGGTATCGACCCGCCAATAGGCATCGGTACGGCGCAGCGAGCGCGCATCGCCGGTGAGCACGATGCCGCCGGTCGCCGCAAAGCGCGCCGCATAGGCCTGGGTCAGGGCGAGCGGGTTGGTCACGCTCGCGGCCTGCGGCCAGTGCACCGCATTGTGAAACACCGGCGCGAGCGCAGGCTCGAGAGCGAGCGTCTCGCTCTGGTCGAGCACACGGCTGGGCAGATTGAACTTCGCCGCGAACTCGCGCTCCCGCGCGGATTCCCGCAACGCCGCCTCGGTCCGGTACAGCTTGATCCAGCCCTCCTTGCGCAGATAGCGCTCGGCGCCGGCCTCCGCCATCAGCGCTTCATGCTCGGCGACCGCGCGCGCGAACAGCGGGCGCATGGACTCCGCAAATTCGATCCGCCGGTCGATCGCCGAGTTGGCGCGGTAAGCAAGGAGCCAGGGCGCCACCTTGGGCAGGAACGCCAGGTGATAGTTGGCCTCGGTCGCCTGCTTGAGCGCGACCCGCAGGAGCGCGCTCAGGCTGGACGGGAACGGGTGCGGGAAGATGGTATTGCCTTCGATCACGCCGGCATTGCCGTAGGACGTCTCCTCCCCCGGCCCGCGGCGATCGATCAGGGCCACGCTCAAGCCGCGCTTGACGAGATGCAACCCGATGGAGGTGCCGACGATGCCGGCCCCGAGCACAATCGCATCGACGCGCGCCATGACTTGCCTTTCGAAGGATATTCCGCCCGCCGATGCGGGCGGCAGGATGCCACCGACCCGATCTATATGGGGTGCGCGGCCCGCCGCGGCAGGGCTCGTTGCTCCCCTTCGCGCGTCGTGTTACCCGAATTGCGCTTTGTGGAGAAGCCGATGCCGCGTCCGCTCCTGATCGCGCCCTCGATCCTGGCCGCCGATTTCGCCCGGCTCGGGGAGGAAGTGCGCGCCGTCGACGCGGCCGGCGCCGACTGGCTCCATGTGGACGTGATGGACGGGCATTTCGTGCCGAACATTTCCATCGGGCCGGACGTGGTGAAGGCGCTGCGCCCGCACAGCAAAAAGGTATTCGACGTCCACCTGATGATCGCGCCGTGCGACCCCTATCTCGAGGCGTTCGCCAAGGCCGGTTCCGACATCATCACCGTGCACGTGGAAGCGAGACCGCATATTCACCGCTCGCTGCAGGCAATCCGCGCGCTCGGCAAGAAGGCCGGGGTGACGCTCAATCCCGGCACGCCGGAGAGCACGATCGAGCCGGTCATCGACCTCGTCGATCTCATCCTGGTGATGTCGGTCAATCCGGGGTTTGGCGGGCAGGCCTTCATTCCGTACGCGGCAGAGAAGATCGCGCGGCTGCGCGCGCTCGCGGGCTCGCGTCCGATCGACATCGAGATCGACGGCGGCATCAACCCGGAGAACGCGGGAGTGGTCGCGCGCGCCGGCGCCAACGTGCTGGTGGCGGGCTCCGCGGTGTTCAAGGGCGGCAAGCCCGACAGCTATCGCGCCAACATCGCGGCGATCCGCAATGCCGCGGCCATGGCGCGCGGGGAGGCAGCATAATGGGCGTTCTGGTCGACGGCGCGTGGCGCGACGGGGAGTTGCCGCAGGAAACCGGCACCGGCGGCGAGTTCAAGCGCGCCGACAGCCGCTTCCGCGACCGCATCACGGCCGACGGCTCGTCGGGCTTTCCGGCCGAGGCGGGGCGCTACCACCTCTACGTCGCGCACGGCTGCCCGTGGGCGCACCGAACGCTGATCTACCGCTCGCTCAAGGGGCTCAAGGACGCGATCACCGTCGCCTATTCGATCCCCGGCCTGCGCACGCAAGGCTGGACCTTCGAGAGCGATCCGAAATATCCCGACTGCACGCCCGACGCCGTGAACGGCTTCCACTATCTGCACCAGGCCTACACCGCGACCGACCCGCACTATACCGGCAAGGTTACGGTGCCGACGCTGTGGGACAAGAAGGCCAAGCGCATCGTCAACAACGAGTTCCCCGACATCATCCGCATGCTCAACAGCGAGTTCGACCGCATCGGGGGCGACGGCGCCGACTTCTACCCCAAGCCGTTGCGCAGCGAGATCGACGCGGTCAACGACACGGTCTACGTGAACGTCAACAACGGCGTCTACCGCTGCGGCTTCGCCAAGTCGCAGGAGGCCTACGAGGCTTCGTACGACGCGCTATTCGCCACGCTCGACGACCTGGAAGCCCGGCTTGGGAAGCAGCGCTACCTGGTCGGGCGGCAGATCACCGAGGCGGACTGGCGGCTGTTCCCGACGCTGGTGCGCTTCGACGTTGCCTATTTCTC
This sequence comes from uncultured Alphaproteobacteria bacterium, assembly GCA_963755305.1. GTDB lineage: Bacteria > Pseudomonadota > Alphaproteobacteria > Rhizobiales > Xanthobacteraceae > VAZQ01. The sequence continues at coordinate 175,357 of CAVWJL010000008.1, forward strand.
GCTGTTTCGCTGCAACAAGAAGCGCATCGCCGACTATCCCAATCTGCAGAACTACATGTGGGAGCTATATCAGGTGCCCGGCGTCGCCGAGACGGTGACGCCGCGCTACTACGTGATCAACTACTGGTCGATCCCGCGGCTCAATCCGGTCGGCGTCATCCCCAAGGGAACCCCGGTCGACCTGAACGGGCCGCACGACCGCGCGCGGCTGCCGAACTGACCAAGACAAGCGGGAGGGTGGACATGCTCGAGCTCTATCACAGCATCAACTCGGTCTGCGCCCAGAAGGTGCGGATGGCGCTGGTCGAGAAGGGGCTCGAGGCCAAGGACCACCTGATGACCTTGCGCGGCGACCAGTTCGACCCCGCCTACATGAAGCTCAATGCGAACGCGGTCGTGCCCACGCTCGTGCACGACGGGGAGGCGGTCACCGAATTGTCCGTCATCATGTATTACCTGGACGACGCGTTTCCGGCACACCCGCTGATGCCGGCCGCGCCGCTTGCGCGCGCTAGGGTGCGGATGTTCAACAAGCTGGTCGACGAGTATGTACACAACAGCTGCATGATCCTGACCTTCGCCACCGCGTTCCGACCGGCCTTCCTGAAGCTCACGCCCGAGCAGCGCGACGCGGAGTTCGCCAAGTCCCCGATCGCAAAGCGCGCCGAGTACAAGCGCGATGTGGTGAACCGGGGGCTCGATTCGCAGTTCGTCGGCGAGGCGCTCGCCCATCATATGAAGCTGTTGAAGGCGATGGACGAGGCGCTCAAGCACGGGCCCTATCTCGCCGGCGACGCTTACTCCCACGCCGAGGCCGCCGTGATCCCCTACATCCTGAGGCTGGAATTGCTGCGGCTCTCCGGCCTGTGGGACAAGTATCCGCGGGTGGCGGACTGGTGGAAGCGCATGCGCGAGCGGCCCTCGACCAGGCAGGCGATCCTCGACCGGATGACAGACGCCGACTGGGGGCCGTTCAAGAACCTGCAGCCCGATCCCTGGCCGAAGGTGCAGGACGTTCTGAAGGCCGCGTAGACGACCGGCGGCGGCGGCCGGCCCGTGAATTGAGCTTGCGGGCGCGATCTGCTACAGCGCGGCTCGTCGCTCGCATCGCAAGGCCGCCGATGATTCCGCGCTACACCCGGCCCGACATGGCCGCGATCTGGGACCCGCAGACGCGCTTTCGCATCTGGTTCGAGATCGAGGCGCACGCGGCCGACGCCATGGCCGAGCTCGGCATCATCCCGAAGGCGGCGGCCAAGACCATCTGGGACAAGGGCGGCAAAGCCGCCTTCGACGTCGCGCGCATCGACGCGATCGAGCGCGAGACCAAGCACGACGTCATCGCCTTTCTCACCCATCTGGCCGAGATCGTCGGGCCGGAGGCGCGCTTCGTGCACCAGGGCATGACGTCGTCGGACGTGCTCGACACCTGCCTCAACGTGCAGCTCGTACGCGCGGCCGATCTTCTCATCGCCGACGTCGACGCGTTGCTGGCGGCGCTCAAGCGGCGCGCCTTCGAGCACAAGATGACGCCGACCATCGGCCGCTCGCACGGCATCCATGCCGAGCCCACGACCTTCGGCCTCAAGCTGGCGCAGGCCTATGCCGAGTTCGCGCGCGCGCGCGAGCGGCTCGCCGCCGCGCGCAAAGAGGTCGCGACCTGCGCGATTTCGGGCGCCGTCGGCACCTTCGCGCAGGTCGATCCGCGGGTCGAAGCGCACGTGGCCAAGGCCATGGGGCTCACGGTCGAACCGGTCTCGACCCAGATCATCCCGCGCGACCGCCACGCCATGTATTTCGCCACCCTCGGCGTCGTCGCCGCCTCGGTCGAGCGGCTCGCCACCGAGATCCGCCATCTGCAGCGCACCGAGGTGCTGGAAGCGGAGGAATTCTTCTCCGAAGGGCAGAAGGGCTCCTCCGCCATGCCGCACAAGCGCAACCCGGTGCTATCGGAGAACGTCACCGGGCTCGCGCGCATGGTGCGCGCCTACGTGACGCCGGCGCTGGAGAACGTGGCGCTCTGGCACGAGCGCGACATCTCGCATTCCTCGGTCGAGCGCATGATCGGCCCGGACGCCACCACAACGCTCGACTTCGCGCTGGCGCGTCTGGCCGGCGATCGTCGACAAGCTCGTGGTCTATCCCGACAACATGCGCCGGAATCTCGACCGCCTCGGCGGGCTCATCCATTCCCAGCGCGTGCTGATCGCGCTCACCCAGAAGGGCGTTGCGCGCGAGGAGGCCTATGCCCTGGTGCAGCGCAACGCCATGAAGGTGTGGCGCGGCGAAGGCGACTTTCTGTCGTTTCTCACGGCCGACAAGGAGGTGCGCAAGCACCTGAGCGAGGCCGAGCTGAAGGACAATTTCGACCTCGGTTATCATTTCAAGCACGTCGACACGATCTTCAAGCGGGTGTTCGGGACCGCCTCCTGACGCTGGCCCGTTGCAGCGCCGCCGCTCTTTTCGTACCTACGCGTCGTGGCAAGCGATCCGACCATCCTGGTGTTCGATTCCGGGCTCGGCGGCCTCACGGTATTCCGCGAGGTCGTCAAGGCGCGGCCGGACGCGCGCTACGTCTATGTCGCCGACGATGCGTTCTTTCCCTACAGCCGCCACGGCGAGGCGGACCTGGTCGCGCGCGTACTCGCGCTCATGGCCGAACTGATCGCCACGCACCGGCCCGACCTCGTGGTCATCGCCTGCAACACCGCCTCAACGCTGGTGCTGCCGCAGTTGCGCGCGCGCTTTGCGGTGCCGTTCGTCGGCACGGTGCCGGCGATCAAGCCGGCCTGCGCGGCGTCGGTGACGCGGCGGGTGTCGGTGCTCGGCACGCAGGCGACGGTAAACCGCGAATATACCCGTGCGCTGATCCGCGATTTTGCCAACGGTGCCCATATAACGCTCGTCGGTTCGGCCCACCTTGCGGCCCTGGCCGAAGCCGATCTGCGCGGCGAGCCGGTCGATGATGGGGCGGTCGGGCGCGAGCTCGCGCCCTGTTTCGTCGATATGGGCGGTCGGCGCACCGACACCGTCGTGCTCGCCTGCACGCACTACCCGCTGCTGCTCGATCGCCTTACCCGGCTCGCGCCGTGGCCGGTCACCTTCATCGATCCGGCCCCGGCCATCGCGCGGCGGGTGGCGGAGCTGGCCGGCCAGGGCGACGGTCATGAAGCCGCGGTCCCCGCCCAGATGGTCTTCACCTCGGGGCGCCGGCCGCCCCCTCCCCTCGCCGCTGCGCTCGCCCGCTTCGGGATCGGCCAATAGCATTGTCGGCAAGCGCTCGCTCATGCCATGCTCTTGCCGATGGGGTTGTGATGGCTAAGAAAGCGACGCGGACGGTCCGGCGAACCCTGCAGTTCAAGTTCACCCTGCCGAACGCGGATTCGGCTCATCTTCTGGCGATGATCAAGGCGACCGCGCCGTTCTTCGAGGCGTTTGGCAACGCGCAGGTACGCCTCCTGCAGAACGTCGACGACCCGGCCCGCTACATCCACGAGATCGAATACGAGGCCCACGAGGATTTCGAGGTCAACCGGCAACGCATCGCCAGCGACCCGCGGTTCCTGGCCTATGTGCAGACCTGGCGGACCATGCTCGGCGGAGCGTTCGAGATCGACGTCTACCAGACGGTGAAATAGTGCGGCCGCGACCGCCCCGCGCCGCCCCCGCCGAGCCCGGTGGCTGCGGACCCGGCGGGCGGGGCTATTTGACTTGAGCCCCGCTTGCGCCTAGAAACCGCGCGCCGCGCAGGTTTTGCGCGGCGTTTCGCGACCCGCGGTCATGAAGCCGGCGCTTCGGCCCAGACCTGTCGGTTCCGGCAAGACCGGGACAGAGGAGGGCGCGATCCTCACAAAGCAACAGAACGTTTGAGGACGCGATGACCAAGCGCCACGAGGCGAAGTACAAGATCGATCGCCGCATGGGCCAGAATGTCTGGGGCCGCCCCAAGAGCCCCGTCAACCGCCGCGAATACGGTCCCGGCCAGCACGGCCAGCGCCGCAAGAGCAAGCTCTCCGACTACGGTGTACAGCTCAAGGCCAAGCAGAAGCTGCGCGGCTACTACGGCAACATTTCCGAGAAGCAGTTCCGCGGCATCTACGCCGAGGCGATCCGGATGAAGGGCGATTCCGGTGCGCACCTGATCGGGCTGCTGGAGCGCCGGCTCGACGCGGTTATCTACCGCGCGAAGTTCGTGCCCACCGTGTTCGCCGCGCGCCAGTTCGTCAGCCACGGCCACGTCAAGGTGAACGGCAAGCGCGTGACCATCGCGAGCTACCGGGTCAAGGCCGGGGATCTGGTCGAGGTCAAGGACAAGTCGAAGCAGCTCGCGCTGGTGCTGGAAGCAACCGGCCTCGCCGAACGCGACGTGCCCGACTACATCGAGGTCGACCACAGCAAGATGACGGCCAAGCTCACCCGCATCCCCACGATCACCGAGGTGCCCTATCCGGTGCAGATGGAGCCGCACCTCGTGGTGGAATACTATTCGCGCTAGGCAACTGCCGTCCGGATAACGAAGCGCCGCAGCCCGGCCGGCCTGCGGCGTTTCAATCCATGCGATAAGCCGCGGCCGCTGACGAGCGCGTCAGGCCTGCGTCGGCTCTTTCAGCGCGACGCCCTTTTCCTTCAGCATCTGCTGCAGCTCGCTCGCCTGGAACATCTCGCGCACGATATCGCAGCCGCCGACGAACTCTCCCTTGACGTAGAGTTGCGGGATGGTCGGCCAGTTCGAATAGTTCTTGATCCCGTTCCGTAGCTCGTCGGATTCAAGCACGTTGAGGCCTTTGTAGCTCACGCCAAGGTGATCGAGAATCTGCACGACCTGCCCGGAAAAGCCGCACATGGGAAACTGCGGCGTGCCCTTCATGAACAGCACGACTTCATTGGCCTTGACCTCGTTGTCGATGAATTGCTCGATGCCCATGTCCTCGTTCCTTCCGGCGCTGGTGAGCGCCTGCCTTCAGCCGGCTTCCGGCGGTTCAGCCTATATATGTAGCGCAGGTGCGCTCGCACCCCAAGAGGGCACGCCATCGCCACGCTCATTTCTGCACCGGCGCATAGAACGTGCCCTCGACCTCGAAAATGTCGTCCTGATTGAGGCGGCTGACCTCGACGATGGTGCGCGGCGGATAAGGCCCCTCCCCCCACAGTTCCTCCTGAATCTTGTTCACCAGCGGCCGAAACCGGCCCATGTCCGTGACGTAGACCACGATGCGCACGGCATCGCGCAGGGTGGCTCCTTCCGATTCGGCGATCAGCTTCATGTTGAGAAAGCCCTGGCGGATGCGCGCTTCCTCGCCCGGCACCAGGTTGTTGGTCGCGGGATCGATCCCGCGCATGCCTGCGACATGGACGAAGTCTCCGGCGCGCGTCCCGACGCTCCAGGTGCCGGTGGGCGCGATGGCGCCCGCGGGGCGGAGCGTCTTGACCCGGCTGGGCGGGGGCGATGGGGCGGCGGCCATGCCGCCAGCCAACACGGTCGGCGCACCGGAGGTCAATGCGATTTGTATCCTACGTCCGGCCCGCGCGCCGGTCAGGACTTCGGCGTGCCGGTCTGCAGGGCGAGCGCGTGCAGCTTGCCGCCCATCTCGGCCTTGAGCGCCTCGTAGACGATCTGGTGCTGCTGCACCCGCGATTTGCCGCGAAACGATTCCGACAGCACGGTCGCCGCATAGTGGTCGCCGTCGCCCGCAAGGTCGCGGATCGTCACTTCGGCGTCCGGGATACGCGCCTTGATCAGGCGCTCGATCTCGTTTGCGTCCATCGCCATGCCGCACGTCTCCGGTCCCGGCAATTCGTCCCGCCGGTCAAGCAAGCTGACCGACGGCCGGCCGATGCAAATCGCGACAACACCAAGTCGCACGATATGGAAAGTCGAAGGTGGTTGCAACGCGTCCGCCGTCGTCGTCGGCACGTATGGCGCAACTTATCACCGGATTGTGTGTTCTGTTCGAGCGCCGTTTGCCCACAAGATCGAGCGCGTCGCGTGCAAGAAACCCGCACTCGCCGCACAATATTCAAATTCGGATCACACCAGCAACAAATTCTTTAAGAAGGATGCGCGCTGGGGGCCGGGGCGCAGCAACAATCAAATTTGGCGCATCGGCGCGGAGCGTGAGCAACCTATCGGGCTGCAAGACGCAGGCGTGTGCGTAGCGTAGCCCCACCGCGGGGGAGTGATAATGCGGGAACTTTGCTACGGCCCATCGGGCCGTGATTTAGCTTGCGTGCCCACGGCACGCGTCAATGCAAAATTCGATGTGTACGGGCAGTGGTTCCATTGCCCTTCCTCGGTTCGGTCCGCGGTGACGGCATGACTGTCATCGATGTCACCGAACAGCCTCGTGCCAATCCGCTCGAGGTGGTCGAGCACATGGCCACATCCAACAACTGGTCGTTCGAGCGCAATACCGACGACGAAATCACCATGTTGGTGCGCGGCAAGTGGACCGACTATCAGAGTTCCTTCACCTGGATGTTCGACCTCGAATTGCTGCACCTCGCAGTGGCGTTCGAGCTCAAGGTGCCGGAGCGCTGCCAGGCGGAGCTGCAGCGGCTGATGTCCATGATCAACGAACAGCTTTGGGCCGGACATTTCGACCTCTGGTTCAAGGATGGCCTGGTCATGTATCGCAACGCCCTGGTGCTGGCGGGCGGTGTGGCGGCCTCGAACCGGCAATGCGAAGTATTGCTCTCGACCGCGCTTGACGCCTGCGAGCAATACTACCCGGCGTTTCAATTCGTGGTCTGGGCCGGCGAAGGCGCCGAAGCGGCGTTGCAGGCGGCCATGTTCGAAACGCGGGGGCAGGCCTAGGTCTGCCGTCCGGCGTCGGACATATAGGCCGGCAGCCAGCCCTCGAAGCGCTCGCGCAGTCTTGCGACCGGTATCGGGCGCTCGCCTCTCAGTGCCAGCACATCGGTCCCGGTCGTGCCCAACTGCCGGACCGGGACGCCGGCGGCCCGTGCACGCGCCATGATTTTCTCGGCCGAACCGGCGTTGACGGTGACCACGTAACGGGCCTGGTCTTCGCCGAACCAGAAGGCGTGCGCCGTAAGTGGCGCCGATTCCAGCTCCGCTCCGATGCCCGACGCCATCGCCATTTCGGCCAGCGCCACCAGCAAGCCGCCGTCCGAGACATCGTGCACGGCGGTAGCGATGCCCTCGCCGATCAGCCCGCGCACCAAGTCGCCATTCCTGCGCTCGGCGGCCAGGTCGACCGGCGGCGGCGCCCCCTCCTCGCGCCCGCAGATGTCGCGCAGATAGAGCGACTGGCCGAGCCAGCCCTGGGTCTCGCCGATCAGCAGGATGGCCTCGTTCTCGGCCTTGAAGGCGAGCGTGGCGGATTTGGTGAAGTCGCCGAGCAGGCCGATGCCGCCGATGGTCGGCGTGGGCAGGATCGCGCGGCCGTGGGTCTCGTTGTAGAGCGACACGTTGCCGGAGACGACCGGGAACTCGAGCGTCCGGCAGGCTTCGGCAATGCCGCGAATGCAGCCGACAAGCTGCCCCATGATCTCCGGCCGCTCGGGGCTGCCGAAATTGAGGTTGTCGGTGATCGCGAGCGGCTGCGCACCCACCGCGGTCAGATTGCGCCAGGCTTCCGCCACCGCCTGCTTGCCGCCTTCGAACGGATCGGCCTCGCAATAACGCGGGGTGACGTCGGTGGTGAGCGCGAGCGCCTTGGGCCCGTCCAGCACGCGTACCACGGCGGCGTCCCCGCCCGGGCGCTGCACGGTATTGCCGAGGATGACGTGGTCGTATTGCTCCCACACCCAGCGCTTGCAGCACAGGTCGGGCGAGCCGAGCAGCTGCAGCAGCGCAGCGTCAGTCGCCATTGGCGGCGTGACGTCGCCGGAGTGTATCGGCGCGGGCTTGGGCGGATCGGCATGCGGGCGGTCGTAGACCGGCGCCTCATCGCCAAGCTCCTTGATGGGGAGATCGGCCATCACCTTGCCGCCGTGGCGCACGATGAAGCGCATGGTCGGCGTGGTCTCGCCGACGATGGCGAAGTCGAGCCCCCATTTGCGGAAGATTGCCTCGGCCTCTTGCTCCTTCTCCGGCTTGAGCACCATGAGCATGCGCTCCTGGCTCTCCGAGAGCATCATCTCGTAGGCGCTCATGCCGCTCTCCCGGCACGGCACCTTGTCGAGGTCGAGCGTGACGCCGAGATCGCCCTTGGCGCCCATCTCGACCGCCGAGCAGGTGAGCCCGGCCGCGCCCATGTCCTGGATGGCGATGACGCAGTCCTTGGCCATGATTTCGAGGCAGGCCTCGAGCAGGAGCTTTTCGGAGAACGGGTCGCCGACCTGCACGGTCGGGCGCTTTTCCTCCGAGTCCTCGCCGAACTCGGCCGACGCCATGGTGGCGCCGTGGATGCCGTCGCGCCCGGTCTTGGAGCCGAGGTAGACGATCGGCATGCCCACGCCCGAAGCCGCCGCGTAGAAAATCTTGTCGGTTTCGGCCAACCCAACCGCCATGGCGTTGACCAGGCAATTGCCGTCGTAGCGGGTGTGAAAGCGCACCTGTCCGCCGACCGTCGGCACGCCGAAGGAATTGCCGTAGCCGCCGATGCCGGCGACCACGCCGGAGACGAGATGACGGGTCCTGGGATGTCCGGGATCGCCGAAGCTCAGCGCATTGAGGCAGGCGATCGGCCGCGCCCCCATGGTGAACACGTCGCGCAGGATGCCGCCCACGCCGGTCGCCGCGCCCTGATAGGGCTCGATGTAGCTCGGATGGTTGTGGCTCTCCATCTTGAACACGCAGGCGAGGCCGTCGCCGATGTCGATCACGCCGGCATTCTCGCCCGGACCCTGGATCACCCAATCCGCCTTGGTTGGCAGCGTGCGCAGGTGGATCTTGGAGGACTTGTACGAGCAGTGCTCGTTCCACATCGCCGAGAAGATGCCGAGCTCGGTGACGGTCGGCGTGCGCCCGATCAGCGTGAGGATACGTTGATATTCGTCGGGCTTAAGCCCGTGGGCGGCCGCCAGCGCCGGACCGACGCGGGGCGGCGCGCTCTTGGACGGCTTTCCGACGCGCCTGGAAGCAGGCTTCGGCGCCGACCGTTTTGGAGATTTCTTGTTGAGCGATTTCTTGGCCATGAACCCAAAATGGAGGGCCGGGATGCAAGGGGCAATCCACCCCGGCAATGGTTCCACAGCATCATGCGCCTGCCTCAAGGCAGGCATGACGCTCAGTTATCAGGCAATCGCCTCATGCGGCTTGCTTGAAATGATCGGCGAGGCCCGCAAACAGCCCACGCCCGTCGGTCGGGCCGAGCGCCGCCTCGACGTGATTCTCCGGGTGCGGCATCAGACCAAGCACGTTGCCACCCTCGCCGACCACGCCGGCGATGGCATTGGTCGCGCCGTTGACGTTCCACGCCGGATCGAGATTGCCGTCGGGCGCGGTGTAACGGTAGAGCACCCGGCCCTCGCCTTCGAGCCGCGCGACCGTCTTGGCGTCGGCCACGTAGTTGCCCTCCCCGTGCGCGGTCGGCACGCGAATCACCTGCCCGGCATTGTAGCCGCAGGTGAACGGCGTATCGGAGCGCTCGACCCGCAAATAGACGTCGCGGCAGATGAACCTGAGCCGCGCGTTGCGCATGAGCACGCCCGGCAGCAGCCCCGCTTCGCACAGAATCTGGAAGCCGTTACAGACGCCGAGCACCAGCCCGCCGCTCGTCGCGTGGGCGCGCACCGCGTCCATGACCGGCGCGCGCGCCGCGATGGCGCCGCAGCGCAGATAATCGCCGTAGGAGAAGCCGCCCGGCACCACCACGAGATCGGTACCCGCGGGCAGCTCGGTGTCGGCATGCCAGACCATGGCCGGCTCGCGGCCACAGATCAGTGTGAGCGCGCGCGCCATGTCGCGCTCACGATTGATGCCGGGAAAGACGATGACAGCGGACTTCATCGGACCTCAGCGCAGCAGCTCGACGTCGTAATTTTCGATCACGGTGTTGGCGAGGAGCTTGTCGGCCGCCTGTTTGAGCAAGGCCTGCGCCTGCTTGCGGTCGCTTCCCTGGATCTCGATGTCGAACACCTTGCCCTGGCGCACGCTCGCCACGCCGTCGAGACCGAGCGATTTCAGCGCTCCTTCGATCGCCTTGCCCTGCGGATCGAGAATGCCGGTTTTGAGCGTGACGGTGACGCGAGCCTTCATGATCGTTCCGACCACCTTGGAATAAGCCGTGTCCGTCGATAGCCGGCGAATTGGCGCGCAGGCAAGGTGTACCGGCGCACGCTCCCGGCTATCCGGTGGAGAGTGCGGACAACCCAAAATTTAGGCACGAATCGCCTCAGTGCACAGGGGTGGCCACCGGCTGCTCCAGAAGCCGGCCGTAGCCGGCGATCTGGCCGCTCTCCCCGGCGAGCCGCATCGCCGCCCAAAAGGCCGCCTGCGTGCTCGACACCACTGGAATGCCGTGGCGGTCTTCCAGCGGCTTGGCGACGCCGAGCGTGCGCAGCCCCCCGCACGAAATCAGCAGGCCCTCGGCCGCCGGCGCCTGGGTACAGACCTTGGAGCCGAGCGCGACGATGTCGGCCTCGCTCTTGCGGCCGGGGTCACCGAAGCCGAACAGGCCGAACCCTTCGAGCGTCAGAACCTCGAAGCCCTGCGCCTCGAGAAAGGCCTTGAGGCGGCCGTTGACCTCGTCCGCGTAGGCGGTGGCGACCGCGATCCGCCGCGCACCGAATTGGCGCAGGCCGTCGACCACCGCCTGGCTCATGGTGCTCACCGGCAGACCGGTCGCGGCCCGCAGCTTTTCGAGCAGCTTTTCGTGGGCATCGGAGCCGCGATAGAACGTCAGCGACGTGCCGATCACCATGATGGCGTCGACGCCCTTGCCGGCGAGAAATTCGGCGGCGGGGAGAATGGCATCGAAGGCGCCGTCATAGCCTTCGGGCGTGAGCCGCCGCACCCCGACCCCGCGCGGGATGAAGCGCACGCCCGGATACATCTGCAGCCCTTCCTCCGGAACCTCATCGGTCGCAAACGGAACGACGAGCCCGATGGTGAAGTCCTTGCGCATTCAAACCTCCCTAACTGGGCCGCCCGGACGACCGGCGTACCCGCACACCCATCCAAAGCAAAGGGCGCCGAAACGGCGCCCTCAGCTTAGGACAAACGCGGCGTCACCGCATCGCCGCAGAAAGCGTCAGCCCTTCACCAGGACCGGCCCGGTGCCCTGCGGCCGCTCGCCTTCGCTCATGATGCCGAGACGCCGGGCAACTTCGGTATAGGCCTCGAGCAGGCCCCCGAGATCGCGGCGGAAACGGTCCTTGTCGAGCTTCTCGTTCGACTTGATGTCCCACAGCCGGCACGAATCGGGCGAGATCTCGTCCGCCACCACGATCCGCATGAGATCGTTCTCCCACAGCCGGCCGGTCTCGATCTTGAAGTCGACGAGCCGGATGCCGACGCCGAAGAACAGGCCGGAGAGGAAATCGTTGACACGGATGGCGAGCGCCATCATGTCGTCGAACTCCTGCGGGGTCGCCCAGCCGAAGGCGGTGATGTGCTCCTCGCACACCATCGGATCGTTGAGCTGCTCGTTCTTGTAATAGAATTCGATGATCGAACGCGGCAGCTGCGTGCCCTCTTCGATGCCGAGGCGCTGCGAAAGCGAGCCCGCCGCCACGTTGCGCACCACCACCTTGAGCGGAATGATCTCCACCTCGCGGATCAACTGCTCGCGCATGTTGAGCCGTCGGATGAAATGGGTGGGAACCCCGATGTCGTTCAAGTGCTGGAAGATGTACTCGGAGATCCGGTTGTTGAGGACGCCCTTGCCTTCGACGACCTCGTGCTTCTTCGCGTTGAAGGCCGTCGCGTCGTCCTTGAAGTGCTGGATCAGCGTTCCGGGCTCCGGTCCCTCGTAGAGGACCTTCGCCTTGCCTTCATAGATGCGGCGTCGGCGGCTCATCGGCGTGTACCGTGGTTTGTTGATGTCCATCTGGATGCCGTGGCTCCGGTGTGAATATGTTGTCCGCGGCGGCGGGACGCGGCGGCACGACTGAACGTGAACAGGCGACGCGTCCACATTCGGAAACCTAGCCGATCGTAGATGGCAGTACAATCGCGTCCAGCGCCTTTGTTCCGCCATGAGCACAAGTGCGAATCGCTCCGCTGTCGGTTGCCTTGACGATCGTAGCCCGATATGCAAGTCGCCAGCATGGTCTGATTGTTACCCAGCATGGTCTGATTGTTGCAATGTGTATCTTGCCATCGACGATCTCGACTCCGAGCCGCGATGACTGCGACCCGCGATGCAATGACCCGCGATGCAATGTCCGTGCCGCGCGGCGGCGCGCCGGAATGATGTCCGATCACAGAGCGCATGCACGGCGCATCTGAAACAGTGAGGCAGGCATGACCACGTTCGACAAACGCGAGGAAGGTTTCGAGAAAAGGTTCGCGCTCGACGAGGAACAGAAATTCAAGGCCAACGCGCGGCGCAACAAGCTCCTCGGGTTGTGGGCGGCGGAGAAGCTCGGCCTGACTGGCGCCGACGCTGATGCCTACGCCAAGGCGATCGTCATGGCGGACTTCGAGGAGGCCGGCGACGACGACGTATTCCGCAAGATTCGCAAGGACTTCGACGCAAAGAGCGTGGTCCAGTCGGACCACCAGATCCGCCGCACCATGGACGAACTGATGGCCAAGGCAGCAGCCGAGATCAAAGCCGGCACCTGATGCACGCCGACCGGCGGAGGCCGTAGCGCGGCCGGTGCCGCTCTACCGCGCCCAACCGTGACGGCCGCCATCGTTTACTCCCGCACGAGAACGGCAGCGCGCTACCACGCGCTTCTTCCTCCGCGGTTACGGCGTGCGCGAAAACCCGAGCGATCGGGTTCATGCTTCGCTAGGCCTGTCGGGGATTTCCCGGGCCAGCCGGTCGAGCGCTCCTGCTGCGTCGGCCTCGACCGCCTCCGCCGCAAGGCGGATCACGCGATAGCCGCGCTCGGCGAGCCAGGTTCGCGCGATCCGCGCGCGACCTTGCCGCCGCTTCGCTTTCTCCGGCGGGCACGAGATCGATCACCACCCGCAACGGGAACGACACCAGGTCCGTGATGTGCGGCCCGATCGGGACCTGCCGCTTGAAGCCTCGCCCGGCAAATCGCCGGTCCTTGGTGAGCGCGTCCCACAGGATCCGCTCGGCCTCGGTCGGATTGCGCCGCAGCAGCCGCGAGAGCCCGCGCACCGGCCCGCGCTCGCCCGGGACACGGCCCTCGCCGTACTCGGCCAGCAGCGCACGCAGCGATTTCGCCTCCTCGCTATCGAGCACGCCCCCGCGCGCCGGCCCCTTGCGGCCCTCCGACAGCGCCATGACGATCCCGTGCAGGGTCTGCATGTCCTGCCGGGTCGGCTGCATGCGCGCAAAGATGTTGCGCAGGTTGATCACCATGGTGTCGCGCTTGTGCAGCGGGCGGAAATATTCGATCGCGTCGAGCTCGCGTTCGAGATTGGCGAAGAAGGCCGCGACCTGCTCCTTGCCGGCGAGCTCCGATTTCTGCGGCATGGCAAACGGAAGCGCGCCGCCGCCCGCGAGCTTGAACCATTCGTAGGCGACGACGGCGACCGCCTGCGCCAGATTGAGCGAGGCGAACCCCGGATTGATCGGAAAGGTGACGATGCGGTCGGCGAGCGCCACTTCGTCGTTCTCGAGGCCCCAGCGCTCGCGTCCGAACAGCACGGCGACGTTCTCGCCCGCCGCTACGTGCGGCGCGAGTGCGGCCGCCGCCGCTTCCGGTCCGAGCACGGGCTTAGCCTGGTCGTGGGCGCGCGCGGTGGTGGCGAGCACCAACGTACAGTCGGCGATCGCGGCCTCCACGCTGTCGAACAGCACGACCGCGTCGATCACGCGATCGGCACCGGACGCCGAGCGCCGCGCCTGCAGGCTGGGCCAGCCGTCGCGCGGCTTGACCAGGCGCAGGCGCGAGAGTCCGAAATTGGCCATGACGCGCGCGGCGGCGCCGATGTTCTCGCCGAGCTGCGGCTCGACCAGCACGACGATCGGGCCCGGGACCTCCACCCAGTCCTTGGTCTTGTCGGTTCCCGAGCCGGGCATGAGCGTCGGCCGTTCCTTCTCAAATTTGCCGCGACACTAGAACACCAGAATGTCGTCGATGCGTTCGATCTGGGTGAGCGCAGCAATAGGCGCGCGCTGGTCGGGCGGAGCGCTCAGGCTGTGGAGCGTTGAATAGTGGCGACCGAGCATGTTTGCGAGCGCGTGTCTCATCTCGCTGGAATATCGCTGCGGCCCGTATTCGAAGGCGATCGGCACCTTGCGGGCAAGCAGCGCGCCGAGCCCCTCGATCACCTGCCGCTCGTGGCCCTCGACGTCTATCCAGACGAGGCCGATCCGTTCGGGAGACACTGCGAGCTCGGCCAATGCGTCCTCGATGCGGACCATCGGCACGTCCAGCTTCGCACGTCCGTCGACCGAAGGGGCCACGCCGATCGCATGGGCTCCCTTGTTGCGCGGGTGCAGATGCAGCACCGCATTGCCGGACACGGCTCCCGCCGCCTTCGGAACGATGGTGACGGCGCTCGCAAGCCCGTTGGCTTCGACGTTCATGGCCAGGAGCCGCGCGTTGTTCGGCTCCGGTTCGAACGCAATCGCACGCGCGAACCGTTTGGCGCGCAGCGCGTAGACCGTGTGCGTCCCGATATTGGCGCCGACATCGACGAACACCGCGTCATCCGGCAGCCGGCCGCTGGCGGCCAGCACCGCCACCGCCTGGTCGATCTCGCGTCGCTGCCAGCCGCCATGCCACATCAGCCAGGCCCCAACCACCCGATCGGAGGGGTCGACGAAAAACCTGGCGTCCCCGAGCTCGCAGAAGACCAGATGACCACGCGCCGCAAGCGCATGCATGACGGTGTCGCGCATGACCGGCCAGCCTACCAGCACGGGTTCGAGCATCGCCCGTCGCAACGCGCGACGGCCGCGGCCGTAGGCCCCTTTGATCTCACGCCACGTCGGCATTGCCACCTCCACCCGGTGCGCATCGCCGTGGCGGCGCGCTCCGCGAAGGGTCCTGTCTATCATGCCTTGGGGAAAGGCAGCCGGCGGCTAACAAGGCTTTTACCCGCGGAGTACGGATGCTATAGGGCGCGCGCCGAATTCCCGCAGTCGGATTCCCGATTGGCGATGTCCGCACCGAGAACAATTCATTTGTGGACCCCGGGGGAGACGCCTTCCCCGGACCCGTCGATGGCCAGTTTCCGGTCGGTCCCAACACGCAAGGCGACCAGAGGTGTTAGCATGCCGAAGCTCGAAATCATGTGGACGAAAGTCGACGAAGCCCCGGCGCTCGCGACCTATTCCCTGCTGCCGATCGTCGAAGCCTTCGTCGGCGCGGCGGGTATCTCCGTGAAGCTGAAGGACATCTCGCTGGCCGGTCGCATCCTCGCCACTTTCCCCGAAAAGCTCACGGCTGCACAACGGATCAACGACGAACTCACCGAGCTCGGCGAACTGACGTTGCGACCCGAAGCCAACATCATGAAGCTGCCCAACATCTCCGCCTCGATCCCGCAGCTCAAGGCCGCGATCAAGGAGCTGCAAAGCAAAGGCTACGCCGTCCCGGACTATCCGGACAATCCGACGACGGACGCCGAGAAGGAGATCAAGTCCCGCTACGCCAAGGTGTTCGGCAGCGTCGTCAACCCGGTGTTGCGCGAGGGCAATTCCGACCGCCGCGCGGCCGGCGCCGTCAAGCAATACGCCCGCAACAATCCGCACAAGATGGGCGCCTGGAGTCCGGACTCGAAGTCGCGTGTCGCGTACATGTCGGGCGGCGATTACTACGGCTCGGAAACCTCGACCACCGTCGAGAAGGCGACCAACGCCCGCATCGAGCTGGTCGGAGCCGACGGCAAGGTCACGGTTTTGAAGGAAAAGACGCCGCTTAAGGCCGGCGAGATCATCGACGCAGCGGTGATGAGCCGCAAGGCGCTGCGCGCCTTCTTCGCCGAACAGATCGACGCCGCCAAGAAGGACGGCGTCCTGTTCTCGTTGCACGTCAAGGCGACGATGATGAAGATCGCCGATCCCATCGTATTCGGCCATGCCGTTTCGGTCTTCTTTGCCGATGTGATCGAGAAGCATGCCGCCACGCTGAAGCGCCTCGGCGTCAATCTCAACAACGGCTTCGGCGATCTGCTGACGAAGATCGAGACCCTGCCGGAGGCGGAGAAAAAGGCGATCAAGGACGACGTCGCGGCCGAGTACGCGAAGCGGCCGGGCCTCGCCATGGTCAATTCCGACAAGGGGATCACCAATCTGCATGTGCCCAGCGACGTCATCATCGACGCGTCGGTGCCGGCGATGATCCGCGAGTCCGGCCGCATGTGGGGCGCCGATGGAAAGCTGCACGACATTATCGCCGCGATCCCGGATCGCTCCTACGCTAGGCTGTTTCAGACCGTCATCGAGGACTGCAAAGTTCACGGCGCGTTCGATCCCAAGACCATGGGCACGGTTCCCAACGTGGGGTTGATGGCGCAGCAGGCCGAGGAATACGGCTCGCACGACAAGACGTTCGAGGTTCCCGCGGCCGGAACGGTTCGCGTCGTCGCCGATGACGGCAAGGTGCTGCTGGAGCGTCCGGTCGAGACCGGCGACATCTTCCGCATGTGCCAGCTCAAGGACGTCCCGATCCAGGACTGGGTCAAGCTCGGGGTGCGCCGCGCGCGCCTTACCAATACCCCGGCGGTGTTCTGGCTCGACAAGAATCGCGCCCATGACGCGCAGGTCATCGCCAAGGTCGAGAAGTACCTGAAGGATCACGACACCAACGGTCTCGATATCCGCATTCTCGCGCCGGTCGATGCGATGAAGTTCTCGCTTGAGCGCATCCGCAAGGGGCAGGACACGATTTCCGTCACCGGCAACGTGCTGCGCGACTATCTGACCGACCTGTTTCCGATCATGGAGCTCGGCACCTCGGCCAAGATGCTGTCGATCGTTCCGCTGTTGGCGGGCGGCGGTCTGTTCGAGACCGGCGCCGGCGGCTCGGCGCCCAAGCACGTGGAGCAGTTCCAGCAGGAGGGCTATCTGCGCTGGGACTCGCTCGGCGAGTTCCTTGCGCTCGGCGCGTCGCTTGAGCATCTGGCACAGACCTACAAGAACGCCAAGGCGCAGGTTCTTGCCGAAACGCTCGATACGGCCATCGGCAAGATCCTTGAGTTCAACCGCTCACCGGCGCGCAAGGTCGGCGAGCTCGACAATCGCGGCAGCCACTTCTACCTCGCCCTGTACTGGGCTCAGATACTGGCCGAACAGACCAAGGACGCGGAGCTGCAGGCCCGCTTCAAGCCGCTGGCCGAGACGCTCAGCAAGAACGAAGCCAAGATCAATGCCGAACTGATCGGCGCGCAAGGCAAGGCGGTCGACATGGGCGGTTACTACCTGCCCGATTCCGCCAAGACGTCGACCGCAATGCGGCCGAGCGCCACGCTGAACGCCGCACTCGCGGCGCTCTGACGCGGAATTCGGTGGCTGGCGCCTTTGGGCGCTATCGTCAGGAGCTGCGCCAACTCAACGCCATCACTGTCCCGACGCCGTCTTTCACGGTCAGAACGCGGATGCTATAGAGCCCGTCATGGCTGCGGGGCGGCGCCGTCAATTGGCGCGCGCCAATTTTCTGTCAGCCGACGAGCGCGATCGATGCCGGGTCTCAAAAGGTGACTCCATAAATGGCGAAAATCAAAGTGAAAAATCCAGTCGTCGAGATGGACGGCGACGAGATGACCCGTATCATCTGGAAATACATCAAGGACAAGCTCGTTCATCCTTATCTCGACATCGATCTGCTCTATTACGATCTCGGCATCCAAAAGCGCGACGAGACCCGCGACCAGATCACCGTCGACGCGGCCAACAAGACGCTAGAGGTTGGCGTCGCCGTCAAGTGCGCGACCATTACGCCGGACGAAGGACGCGTGAAGGAATTCAACCTGCACGAGATGTACCGCTCGCCCAACGGCACCATCCGCAACATCCTGGGCGGCGTCATTTTCCGCGAGCCGATCATCTGCAAGAATGTGCCGCGCCTCGTTCCGGGCTGGACCAAGCCGATCATCATCGGCCGCCACGCCTATGGCGACCAGTACCGCGCCACCGACTTCAAGGTCCCGGGCAAGGGCAAGCTGATGCTCACCTTCATCGGCGACGACGGCCAGAAGATCGAACGCGAGGTATTCCAGTTCCCCGGCGCCGGCGTCGCCATGGCGATGTACAACCTCGACCAGTCGATCATGGATTTCGCGCGCGCGTCGATGAACTTCGCCCTCAACCGCGGCTATCCGCTCTACCTCTCGACCAAGAATACCATCGTCAAGGTCTACGACGGCCGCTTCAAGGACATCTTCCAGGACATCTTCGACCGGGAGTTCAAGGACAAGTTCGCGGCCAAGAAGATCACCTACGAGCACCGCCTGATCGACGACATGGTGGCGGCGGCGCTGAAATGGTCGGGCGGCTACGTCTGGGCGTGCAAGAACTACGACGGCGACGTGCAGTCCGACACCGTGGCGCAGGGCTACGGCTCGCTCGGGCTGATGACCTCGGTGCTCACCACTCCGGACGGCAAGGTGGTCGAGGCCGAAGCCGCCCACGGCACGGTCACACGCCATTACCGCGAGCATCAGAAGGGCAACGAGACCTCGACCAACTCGGTCGCCTCGATCTTCGCCTGGACGCGCGGGCTCGCGCATCGCGCCAAGCTCGACAGCAATCCCGAGCTTGCCAAATTCGCCGCCACGCTGGAGAAGGTCACCGTCGACACGGTCGAAGCCGGCTCCATGACTAAGGACCTGGCCCTGCTCGTGGGAGCCGACCAGAAGTGGCTCTCAACTACCGGCTATCTCGACAAGGTGGACGGGAACCTGAGGAAGGCGATGGCGGCTTGATCGCCGGCCTTGGATCGTCACGCCGGGCAGGTCCCGGCCGTTGCGGTCGCCACGGCACGCGCGCACCATCGGGGCACAGGAATACGCTGACGCTGCCTGGGCGGCCGCCCTCCATGCCTTGCTAGGCTGGAGGTTTCTCGCCCTCGTCTCCGAGGCGTCGGATCTCCTGCTCGCGCATCTGGTCGATGCGTTCCAGGACGATATGGTCGGGAACGCCAAGCGATTCGAGCAGCTGGCCGCCAAGCTGCAGGCTGGTTTCGACCGCCTCGGCTACGACCCCGGCCGCGCCGAGCTTCAACAGCCGCGTTGCGTGCTCGGGGTCGCGCGCGCGGGCGAAGATCACCGCATCCGCCCGCTTGTTGCGCACGGCCGCGACCATTCGCTCGGCCGCGCGCGGCGCGTTGACGGTCACGACAAAGGCGCGCGCGCTGGCGGCGCCGACGCGATCCAGCAGCTCCCGCCGGCTGGCGTCGCCGAAAAAGACCCTTTCGCCGCGCGCCCGGGCTTCGGTCACCAGGTCGCCGTTGGTGTCGAGCGCGATGAACGCCACATTCTCGGCCGCCAGCAGGCGGCCGACGATCTGGCCGACCCGGCCGTAGCCTCCGATGACGACATGATTCTCCAGTTCGTTCGCGGCGAAGGCGGGCTGGTGGCGCCCGTGATCGACCCGCTGCATTCGCCCGGCGAGCCACCGGCCGCACCACGCCAGCAGCGGCGTCAGCATCATGCTGATGCCGGCAACGGCGCTGGCACGCTGGACGGTCGGATCCGACAAGAGATTGACGCTGCGGGCGAGCACGATGACGACGAAGACGAATTCGCCGGCCTGCGCGAGCAGCAGCGCAACGTCGGTCGCGGTGGAAATGTTGACGCGGAAAATGCGGCACACCACGACCAGCAGGACGGCCTTGACCGCGAACAGGATGGCAACGAGCCTCAGCACGTCATCGATATTGCTCCACACGACGCGCACATCGATGGTCATCCCGACGCTGATGAAGAACAGGCCGACGAATAGCCCTTTGACCGGCAAGAGGTCGATCTCGATCTGGTGGCGGTATTCGGTTTCCGACAGCAGCAGCCCCGGCGAGGAACGCACCGAGCGCGGTCGAGAGGCCGAAATGGCCGGTTGCCCCTGCCGTGCCGATCACGATCAGGAGCGTGATCGCCATGATCAGTTCGCGGCTGCCGGTCTGCGCGGCAAACCGCAATACCGGCCGCAGGAGGTAGCGCCCCGCCACCACGATCAGGACCACGGCAACGCATGGCCTGCAGCACGCCGATGGCGATGGCGAGAGCGGGATTGTCGCCGCCGCGGCCGAGCACCTGGGTGATCAGCAGCACCGGCGCCACCATCAGGTCCTGAAACAGCAGCACGGAAAAAGCGATCCAGCCGACCTGCGACGCCGAACGGCCCTGCTCGTCGAGGAGTTGCATGACGATGGCGGTCGAGGACATGGCGAAGGCAAGCCCCAGCACGATCGCCGGATCCCGGGTGCGCCATAGAAGGTGACGACCACTCCGATCGCCAGCGCCGAGAGCACGAAATGAATGCCGCCGATGCCGAGCACGTAGTGGCGCAGCGACCAGAGCCGCTCGATCGACATTTCGAGCCCGATCAGGAACAGGAGGAACATCACGCCGAACTCGGCGAACGTTGCGGCCCGTTCCCGGTCATCGATGGTTAGTAGTCGATCCACGGGTAGTCGGCCGCGAACCGTCCGAGCCCGTAATGGCCCGACCGCGAGCCCGATCAGCAGAAACCCGAGCACCGCCCCGATGCGCGCGCGGTGAAACAGCGGAACGATCAGGCCGGCGGCGGCAAAGAAGACCAGAACATCCTTCAGCCAGGGCTGGTTTTCCACCGCCGTCTCTCCTGCCGCTCTCGGGTTGGGATTGAATGGAACGCGGTGCTAGGTTCCGCCGAGCGCTGCCGCTATTGCCGCAAGTGCGGCCTCAGCCTTGGAGCCGTCCGGCCCGCCGGCCTGCGCCATGTCGGGCCGCCCGCCGCCGCCCTTGCCGCCGAGCGCCTCGGCGCCCTTGCGCACCAGATCGACGGCGGAGAAACGCGCCGTCAGGTCCGCGGTGACGCCGACCACCACGCCGGCCTTGCCGTCCTCGGTGACGCCGACGATGGCGACCACGCCCGAGCCGACCTGCTTCTTGCCCTTCGTCGGCGAGGCTGCGCAGATCCTTGAGCTCGATGCCCTCGACCGCGCGCGCGATCAGCTTCACGTCGCCGACCACGCGCACGCCGTCGGCGCTGTCGGCCTTCGCCCCGCCGCCCATGGCGAGCTTCTTGCGGGCGTCCGACAGTTCGCGCTCGAGGCGCCTTCGCTCGTCCATCAGATGGGCGAGCCGCGCCGGCAACTCCTCGAGCGGCGCCTTGAGCTCGGCGGACGCTGCCTTCGCCAGTTCGCCGACATGGCGCGCGGCCTTGCGCGCAGTGGTGCCGGTGAAGCGCCTCGATGCGGCGCACGCCCGCCGCCACGCCTGCCTCCGCCGCCACCGAGATCAGCCCGATGTCGCCGGTGCGCCGCACATGCGTGCCGCCGCACAGCTCGACCGACCAGCCCATGGCATTGCTGCCGGTCTCCTGCGGATTGTCACCCATGGCGACCACGCGCACCTCGTCGCCGTATTTCTCGCCGAACAGCGCGCGCGCGCCGGATGCGATGGCGTCGTCGACCGCCATCAGCCGCGTGGTGACGGGCGCGTTCTGCAGCACGATGTCGTTGGCGATGTCCTCGACGCGCTCGATCTCGGCCGGGCTCATCGGCTTGGGATGGGAGAAATCGAAACGCAGCCGGTCGGGCGCGACCAGCGAGCCCTTCTGCGCGACATGGTCGCCGAGCACCTGGCGCAGCGCCTCGTGCAGCAGGTGGGTCGCGGAGTGATTCTGGCGGATGGCGCTCCTGCGCGCATGATCGACCGTCGAGCGCAAGCGCGGCGCCGGCCTTG
Organism: uncultured Alphaproteobacteria bacterium; assembly: GCA_963755305.1. Lineage (GTDB taxonomy): Bacteria > Pseudomonadota > Alphaproteobacteria > Rhizobiales > Xanthobacteraceae > VAZQ01. Next base: position 197,240 of record CAVWJL010000008.1, read on the forward strand.
AGCGTGCCCTCCTCGACCGTGCCGAGATGCACGAGACACGTCGCCCGCCTTCTTCTGCGTGTCGGTGACGCGAAAGCGCACGCCTTCGCCGGTCATCACGCCGGTGTCGCCGACCTGTCCGCCCGATTCGCCGTAGAACGGCGTCTGGTTGAGGACGACGGCGCCGGTCTCGCCCTTCTTGAGCGCGTCGACCTCCTTGCCGTCGTGCACCAGCGCGGCAACCACGCCCTCGGCGGTCTCGGTCTCGTAGCCGAGAAATTCGGTCGCGCCGACCTTCTCGCGCAGGCCGAACCACACCGTCTCGGTCGCGGCGTCGCCCGAGCCCTTCCAGGACTGCGCGCGCCTTCTCGCGCTGGCGCTCCATGGCGGCATTGAAGGCGTCGGTGTCGACCGCGATGCCGCGCGGCTTGCAGCGCGTCCTGCGTGAGGTCGAGCGGAAAGCCGAAGGTGTCGTAGAGCGTGAAGGCGGTCTCGCCCTTGAGCTTGTCGCCGCTGCTCGAGCGCCGCGGTCTCCTCGTCGAGGATCGCCAGCCCGCGCTCCAGCGTCTTGCGAAAGCGCGTCTCCTCGAGCTTGAGCGTCTCGGAGATCAGCGCCTCGGCGCGCATCAGTTCCGGATAGGCCTGCCCCATCTCGCGCACGAGCGTCGGCACCAGCCGCCACATCAGCGGCTCCTTCGCGCCGAGGAGCTCGGCATGGCGCATGGCGCGCCGCATGATCCGGCGCAGCACGTAGCCGCGGCCCTCGTTCGACGGCAGCACGCCGTCGGCGATCAGGAACGGCGCACGCGCGCAGATGGTCGGCGATGACGCGATGCGAGACCGCCTGCGGGCCGTCCGGCTCGACCCCGGTGAGGTCGGCGACGTGCATGATCAGCGCGCCGAACAGGTCGATCTCGTAGTTGTCGTGGGTGCCCTGCAGCACGGCGGCGATGCGCTCGAGCCCCATGCCGGTGTCGATCGAGGGCTTGCGGCAGATCGACGCGCTTGCCCGGCGGCAAGCTGCTCGTACTGCATGAACACGAGGTTCCAGATCTCGATGAAGCGGTCGCCGTCGGCATCCGCGCGAGCCCGGCGGGCCGCCGGGAATATGCTCGCCGTGGTCGTAGAAGATTTCCGAGCACGGGCCGCACGGGCCGGTGTCGCCCATCGCCCAGAAATTGTCCGAGCCGGCGATGCGGATGATCTTGCTGTCGGGCAGGCCGGCGATCTTCTTCCACAGATTGAACGCCTGATCGTCGTCGACATAGACGGTGACCATCAGGCGATCGACCGGCAGCCCGAACTCCTTGGTCATCAGGTTCCAGGCGAGCTCGATCGCGCGCTCCTTGAAATAGTCGCCGAACGAGAAATTGCCGAGCATCTCGAAGAAGGTGTGATGGCGCGCGGTGTAGCCGACATTGTCGAGGTCGTTGTGCTTGCCGCCGGCGCGCACGCATTTCTGCGCGGTGACGGCGCGCGCGTAGGCGCGCTTCTCCAGCGCCGGTGAAGACGTTCTTGAACTGCACCATGCCGGCATTGGTGAACATCAGCGTCGGGTCGTTGCGCGGCACGAGCGGCGACGACGGCACGACCTCGTGGCCGTTCTGCTCGAAGATAGTCGAGGAATGCCGACCGGATCTCGTTGACGCCGCTCATTGACCACGCTCTTTCCGCCAGCGCCGGTGCGGCGCGCCCGCCCACCGCGCCGCCCACGCGACCGGCGGCTTCTCGGCGTAACCGCCTGCAGCGGCGGGTCTAGGCGGCTGTCCAGAAAACCCGTGCCTGTCCAGGACGCCGCTGCGGCGGTTGCGCCGCTCTTAACCGGCGCGAACCGATCGGCTATAAGCGGCATCTGTCCACTCGCCGCGCCGCGTCCGCGGCGCTCAGCACTGGCCCAGCGATGACCAAGCGACCGCCGGCCTCGCGCCTGGAACAGACTCTGCGGGCCGGGCAGTTCGTCATCACCGCCGAGATCGTGCCGCCGATGTCCTGCGATGCCGGCGACCTGCTGGCGAAGGCGCTGCCGCTGGCACGGGCTGGCCGACGCCGTCAACGTCACCGACGGCGCGGGCGCGCGCGCGCATCTGAGCGCGCCGTCGCCGCCGCGATCCTGGCGCAGAGCCGGCATCGAGCCGATCCTCCAGCTCGCCTGCCGCGACCGCAACCGCATCGCGCTGCAGAGCGACCTGATGGGCGCGGCCGCGCTCGGCATCCACAACCTGCTGATGCTCGACCGGCGACAAGCCGAGCGCCGGCGACCAGCCCGACGCCAAGGCGGTGTTCGATCTCGATTCGGCGACGCTGATCGCAGACGGCGCGCGAGCATCCGCGACAGGACGAGCTGCCGACCGGCACGCAAGGTCGCCGGCGCCAGCGCGCGTTCTTCATCGGCGCGGCCGACGCGCCGATCGATCCGCCGCCCGACTGGCAGCCGGACGAGCTCGCCGGCCAAGATCGCCGCCGGCGCGCAATTCGCGCAGACCCAGTTCTGCATGGATGCCGGCGATCGTGCGCCGCTACGCCGCAGCGGCTGGCCGACGCCGGCGTCACGCGCGGCCTCGATCTGCTGATCGGCATCACGCCGCTGCGCTCGGCCAAGTCGGCGCACTGGATGCGCAAGAACCTGTTCGGCACCATCATTCCCGACGCGATCGTCGAGCGGATGGAGAAGGCCGCCGATCCCGGCCGCGGAAGGCCAGCGCATCTGCGTCGAGCTGATCGAGGAGCTCTCGACCATCCCCGGCGTCGCCGGCGTGCACATCATGGCGCCGGCGCAACGACGCGGCGGTGCCGGCGGTGATCGCGGCGGCGCGCGCAGCGCCTGCCGCGCGCGGACCGCGCGATCAGGCATTCGGCAGCGACGTCGTTCGCGCTCGCCCCGCGAAGCGGAGACGAGCATGGCCCGAGCAGCGAGGGCGAGCGGGCTCGCTTCCACAAACTCTGCACTTGGAGAGAGCCCGGCTGCATGCCGCCTCGCGCCTTCGGCCGAGCGACCTCTCGCGAAGCGGCGATGCGGACGCTACGCCTCCTCGGCCTCGTCGTCGCCGTCTCCTCCTCGCCGGCCAGAATCTTCTCGGCGATCAGGCCGGCGTTCTGGCGGATCGCCGCCTCGATCTTGGCCGCGATGTCGGGATTTGCCTTGAGGAAGGCCTTGGCGTTCTCGCGGCCCTGGCCGATGCGCTGGCTGTCGTAGGAGAACCAGGCGCCGGACTTCTCGACCACGCCGGCCTTGACGCCGAGGTCGATCAGTTCGCCCATCTTGGAGATGCCCTCGCCGTACATGATGTCGAACTCGACCTGCTTGAACGGCGGCGCCAGCTTGTTCTTGACCACCTTGACGCGGGTCTGGTTGCCGACCACCTCGTCGCGCTCCTTGATCGCGCCGATGCGGCGGATGTCGAGGCGCACCGAGGCGTAGAACTTGAGCGCATTGCCGCCGGTGGTGGTCTCCGGCGAGCCGTACATCACGCCGATCTTCATGCGGATCTGGTTGATGAAGATCACCATGGTGTTGGAGCGGTTGATCGAGGCGGTGAGCTTGCGCAGCGCCTGGCTCATCAGGCGCGCCTGCAGGCCGGGCTGGCTGTCGCCCATCTCGCCTTCGAGCTCGGCGCGCGGCACCAGCGCGGCGACCGAATCGATCACCAGCACGTCGATCGCGCCGGAGCGCACCAGCGTGTCGGCGATTTCGAGCGCCTGCTCGCCGGTGTCGGGCTGCGAGATCAGCAGGTCGTCGACATTGACGCCGAGCTTGCGCGCATAGATCGGGTCGAGCGCGTGCTCGGCGTCGATGAAGGCGCAGATGCCGCCCTTCTTCTGCGCTTCGGCGACGGCAGTGCAGCGCGAGCGTGGTCTTGCCGGAGGATTCCGGCCCGTAGATCTCGACCACCCGCCCGCGCGGCAGGCCGCCGATGCCGAGCGCGATGTCGAGCCCGAGCGAGCCGGTGGAGACGGTCTCGACGTCCATCGACTTGTCGTTCTTGCCGAGCCGCATGATCGAGCCCTTGCCGAAATTGCGCTCGATCTGCGAGAGCGCGGCATCGAGGGCCTTCGACTTGTCCATGGAGGAACCTTCGACGAGACGCAGCGCAGCAGTGGGCCATCGCTCCCACTCCTTATGACCGGGATTCGGAGGACCGACAACGCAGCCGTCCGCCGCCCCGTCCGGACTAAGGAGGCAATGTACACTGATTTGTTCTCTGTTCGCAATATGTTCTTTTGCGTAGGCGGGTACTGGCCCCTTTCCATCCCCGATGGTCCCTTTTGAAATTGCGGGTGGCCCCCGACGCGCTCGCAGCCCATAGCTACGGCGAGGCCATGGGCGAACGTCGAGCGTCCGATCGCAGCCGCGGCCTAAAGTGGTACCGCCGCGACGGCGGGAACCTCCCAGGGGCGCTGATCGCGCGCGGCCTGCACGCGCGGCGGGCGCCAGTATCGGGCGGGCGCCGACATCGGCCATCGGTGCGGCCGGCGCGGATCCGGGGCGGTGGAAAATGTCCTGGCGGGAGAAATTGTCCGTTCCGGCGCCGGTAAGCGCCGCGGTGCAGCGAATGCCCAGCGCCGCCGCCGCCGGAGCCTGCCACGAGCGCGCATGACTGGACGTTGACATCGCCGGCCTCCTCTTGCTGATGCGGTGCCGCAGGTGCTCCCGGCCGCGCGGCTGTGTCAAGCCGGCCGGCTGCCGACAAAACAAAAGCCCAGCGCGCATGCTGGGCTTTTCGCATCGGTGCTGACCGGTGGCACTCGCCGCCCGCGCCATCGCGACGGCGGGCGTCGGTCGTTCGATCGATGGCCTTAGAGCGATACGCTGGTGACCGCCGGAGTTTCCCAGGTCCGCTGGTCCTGCTCGGACTTGGCGGTCGCGTTGTGCGCGGGAATCGCAAGCGCACCGACATCGGCCATCGGGGCGGTCGGGGCCAGGCCCGGACGATGGCTGATATCCTGCCGCAAGAAGGTATCGGGGCCGCCGCCGGTCATGTTTGCAGTCGCGCAAATCGACAGCGCGGTCGCGACCGGGGCCTCCCAAGCGCGTTTATTGTAGCAAGATGACATCGCCGAACTCCTCTGGTTGATGCGATGCGGCAGTGTTCCAGAATAGCGCCCCGTGTCAAGTACCGCCGCTGTTTATGGGCTTTTATCGCGCGACGCGGCGTGCCCGGGACGCCCGCCGCCGGCCGGCCGCGGTGCGTTGTTCACGGCTCCCAGGACGGCGCACGCCGGAGCGCGACCGCACAACCAAATGGCGCATGCCCGCCGCGGCGTCGCGGCGCCGGGGGCCGCCGGGGCGGGAAGCCGCACGGCCGGGTTGCCGCGGACAACCCGGAAGAAACGCGCCCGGCGTTTTAGTGCCGCCACAATTGCGGTATCAGATTTCGCATATTGGGCGTTGGTAATACTCAGGGGGCTGAGATGCGATACGTCATTTTGGCGGCAATCTCGCTGGCGCTGGCGCTGCCGGCGCATGCGCAGTTCGGCGGCGGCAAGAAGACCAAGCCTGGAGAGCAGACCGTCGAGGAGACGGCCCAGGCGCGCAAGCTCGACCAGGAGCAGGAAAAGGCCGCCAAGAAGGCGCTGTCCCAGGTGCCAAATCGCAGCCAGAAGGTCGACCCCTGGGGCGGGGTGCGCTGACCGCGCGCGATCGACCGACCGGTACAGGCGACACATCGCAACTGACGGACATCGCGGCTGACCGTACGCGCAAGCAGGCGGGGCTTGGCGCGTTATTTTTCCGATTGCGGAAATCCTCCCAAGCCGCTGGACGCGAAAGAAAAACCCCGCCGGAGCGGGGTTGAAGTCTAAGGGAGGAAACGCCCATGATTAGGCAGGCGCAAGGTATCAAATCGGCACCGGCTGCCAACCGCCAATCAGCCAGCCGGGCGACATTGGCGGCCGCTGTGACTCTGCGGACACATCTGCTCCGGCGAACCGCGGTTAACGCCCGCTAACGCGCTTTCCGGCACCGGTTTGAGGCGGGCGCAACCGAGCGCGGATTATCGTGCCTGCGGCCGGTTCGGCCGATACAGAATCCTGGTCGCGATGTGGCTGTCCGGCCGGGATTTTGATTCCCCCGGAGCGCCCGCCGCAGCCGGCCGCGCGCGCCTTACGGCAGCGGCGCCGCCTCGAACAGGCCGTCCGCCGCCATCGCCGCCTGGTAGCGGCCGGCCGGATCGAGATTGCAATTCCACTCGGCGATCCGCGCCATCCACTCGTCCTTGACGGTGTAGCGCAGGCCGGCGCCGCTCTTCCTGTCGCGCACCACCACCACCGCCAGCATCCCGGCCGGGGCCTTTTCCGCAGCGACCTGCAGCGTCCCCTGCCCGGGGCTCGCCTGCGTCGCGATCATCACGCCGTCGGCGATGCATGGGCACGGCGCCTTGGCGCCGCTGTAGAACGTCACCGTCACGCCGCGCGGCTCGGCCTTGAGCTGCGCCGCGTCGAACAGCACGTTCTGCCGGCGCAACAGCGCACGCGAACCCCTCGCCCGCATGCTCGCGACCGGACAGACCGCAAGCACGGCGGCGGCGACGCTGAGCACAACGGGCCAGGGCATAGAGGCTGTCCATCCTCGGGAACCGTGATCGGCCCCCAGCCTAGCGACCAGGCCGGTTGTTTGCGACGTTAATCTCGTGATTGCATCTAGAGATTGTGGCAATTATTAGATTGAGTTATTCACACGCGATGGTAGAAGGGTTCTGCACGGCAGCGGTGGGCTGCTACGTTTTTTTGTCTTCAGGCCGACGCTCGGCGATCCCGACCGGCTTCCAGATCCGCTGCTGGTCCCGGATGAAGCTCGCGAGCTCGGCGGGAGACATCGGCCGTGGATAGGAGCCGAGCTCCTGCAGGCGGTGCCTGATGTCGGGCCGCTCGAGGATGACGCGCAGGTCGTCGCTGACCTTGCGCGCGATGGCCTCCGGCGTCTTGGGCGGAGCCGCCAGCGCGAGCCAGCCGGAGGCAACGCAGCCCGGCACGGTTTCCGCCACGGTCGGCAGATCGGGAAAATTGGGCACGCGCGCGCCGCGGCCACCGCCAGCGGCTTGATGGTGCCGCCTTTGATCGCGCCCGAGACCGCGTCCACCATCGCCTGGATGCGGCCGCCCATGAGGTCGGCCAGCGCCTGCGGCATGGCCGGATAGTTCACGATGGTCATGTCGGTATGCCGGTGGCGCTGCGCAGCCATTCGGCGGTCAGGTGCAGGATGCTGCCGCGATTGCCGCCGGAGATATTGAGCTCGCCCGGGCCGGCGCTTGGCGAGGCGATCAGCTCGGCAAGGGTATTCACCCCGAGCGTCGGGCTCGCGCTGATCACCATCGGCTGCTCGCTGACGAACCCGATCGGCACGAAGTCGCGCCCGACGTCGAACGGGAAGCTCGCCTGCATTTCCGGCAGCGCGACGTAGTTCGAGGCGAGCGAGAGGAACAGCGTGTCGCCGTCGGGCACGGCATTGCCGCGCCGCGCGAATGCGTGATCGCGCCGCCCCCGCCCGGCTGATTGAACACGATCACCTGCTGGCCCCAGGCCGCGCCAGATGGTCGGCGACGATCCGGACGATCACGTCGGGGCTGGAGCCCGGCCCGACGCCGACGATGATCTTGACCGGGCCGGTCGGGATAGCTCTGGGCCTGCGCGCCGCCGGGCTCGGCCATCGAGTGGCCGCAGCAACGCCTGATGGAGGCAAACCGGCGCCCGCGTAGTCGCCCCGACGCGAACGGGTCGCTCGCGCCATGCGGTGCCGTCCGTCGAGCTGCATCTGCTGCGAGCGCCGCGCGGCCGAGCAGGCCCGTAGGGATTGCCAGCGTCTCGCGCATCTCGAAATGGTTGTAGCCCTCGCCGACCAGGAGCTCGACCGGCTTGCCCGCCGCCTTCACGGCCGCGGCGAAATCGCGCGTCTGGCGCTGGAATTCCGGCGTCTCGCAGGTGCCGTAGGCGAGGATCGAGCGGCGCGTTGAGCCGGTCGAGTGGCGCTGCGCGCTCAGCTCCTGCTCCATCTCGTCGGTGAACTTGACGTATTTCGAGCGCTTGGAGAGCCGCACCGGCTTGAGGTCGTACATGCCGCTGCCGAGCAGTCGCGCCCTTGAGGATATCGGCGGGCAGGCCATCCTTGCGCCAGTCGGTCGTCACCACGCAGCCGCCGAGATGCGAGCCCGAGGAATGGCGAGACGTAGAGCCGGTTCGGATCGCCGCCGAAGCTCGCGCGTTCTTGTAGACCCAGCCGACCGCGCGCCGCACCTGCTCGACCATCGGGAACAGGCTGCCGTCCGCGTCGTCGACATTGATGAAATCGAGCACGACGAAGTGCGCGCCCGCATCGACGAACGGCTCCGCCAGGAAGGCGTAGTCGGCGGCGCGGTTGGCGCGCCACGCGCCGCCGTGGATGTAGATGTTGACCGGCGCATTCGGGCGTTCGTGGTACGGTAGATGTCGAGCTGCTCGATCTCGGCTCGGCCCGTAGGCGACGCGCTGCGGCGCGCCGAGAATGGCGAGCGTGCGCTCGCTGTTGGCGATGCGGCGCTTGCCCACCTGGTCGCGGTTGGGCGCGTAGACGATCTGGTCGTAGGCGTCGTCGAGCTCCTGCTGGTCCATGTCGAGCCACACCTTGGGACCCTTCGCCGGGCGCGAGCCTGCGGCGACGCGGCCGCTGCTGCGCCTGCGCGCGGCACAGGACGGTCGTGGACCGTCGACCGGTGGAGGGCATGATCGTTGGATTTCCTTTCGGTTACGCCGCCTTGGTGATCGCGCCGCCGGCTAGATTGTCGACGATGACCGGACTGTCGAACCAGGTGATCGTGGGCTTGGCGCCGTAGAGCTTCTCGACCCGCTCGCGCCATTCGCCGTTGTAGACCCGCTCGGCCGCCTGCGCGCGAACTCCCACAGATAGATGCCGCCGGCCACGCGCCCGTCCTCGGAGCGGATGTAGTATTTGCGGATCAGCCCGGGAAGTTCTGGTATTTCGGCGCGCTGCTTTCGAAGCGCCTGGTCGCCTCGGCCAGCGCGATCGCCGCCGGCAGCATTGAACTGCACGAGGGTGGTGATCATCGCGGCACCTCCTGGATGATCGGTCAGATTACCACGCCGATCCCCGTGGGCCGCAAGCCCGCTTCGCACAGCCGGCGCGCCTGCGGCTCACTTGCAGGTCGATTCGAGCGACGACTCGATCTGCTTGATCGACTGGTCGAGCGAGGCGAGCGTCGCGGCCTTCTTGTCGGCCCCGACACATTCCGCCGAAACGGCGCGGAAGGCCCGCGTCGTCCCGAGATATTCGCCGCTGATGCTGCAGAAAATGTTCCTGATGGACGCCTTTTTCTTGTCGTCGGCATCGGGCGTCATGGACTTCTTGAGATCTTCCATCGACGCATCGAAATTCTTGGTGGCGATCTCGACGCTCTTCCTTCAGGCTGTCCATCACGGTGTCGCAGTCGTCGTCGCTGCGCGCGGGCTGCGCCGACACGAGCAGGCCGGCCACCGCAGCCGCCGTGACCAAGGTCGAGAGCGTCTTCATCGCTGGTTCCTTTCGGTCCGGGGCCGTCCCGGCGTCGCCCGTCGATCGATCACCTAGGGACACGCCGGCGCGGCGAGGCCGCGTTTCATTCGCAATTCTTGTCCAGGGTGCTCTGCACTTGGCGGATCGAGCGATCGAGGCCCGCGAGCGCCCTGGTGCGCGCGTCGCCCTCTTCCAGGCAGCCGTCGCTGACGCTGCGGAACGATTTGAACAATCCGAGCGCCTCGCCGGCGGCGGCGCATTTCTGCGCGTCGTTGCTGCCCCTGCTCGAATCGATCTTGTCGATCAGGCTCTTGACGCTCTTCATCATGGCTTCGCATTCGTCGGCCTGCGCCAGCGGCACGGCCGTGCCCACAAGCAGCACGGCCGCGGCGGCTGCCCGTGTCGCCCAGTCGAACATTGGTCATTCTCCTCGTAACCGGCATTCCGAGGCATCGGAATACGGCGTTGCATGCAAATGGGCAAGCGACGCAGGCGCCGCCGTTTACCGGAATTTTACACGGTGGCTAGTGTCCCGTCTCTGAAATTTCTAGACATTTATTACGGGTCCTGATTCCCTCTGCATCTGCATGATTCGGAGGCTGCGATGACCGGGCCTGCTGCGGTGGAAATCGTTCTCAGCGAGAGAGAGCGCAGCGAGTTGGAAGCGCGGGTGCGGCGTCGCAAGATCGCGCGTGCAGATGCGATGCGTGCCGAGATTGTCCTTCTGGCGGCAGATGGTTTGAACAATTGCGCCATCGCCGACGAGATCGGCGCCTCCCGGATGACTGTTTTGACTTGGCGCAAGCGGTTTGCCGCACAGCGCTTGGATGGTCTCGATGACGAGCCGCGTTGTGGCGCGCCGCGCAAGATCGGGGACGACAAGATCGCCGATGTGGTGACGAAGACGCTTGAAACAATGCCGTCTCACGCGACGCATTGGAGCACGCGCTCGATGGCGAAGGCATCGGGCCTATCCGTTTCGACCGTGCATCGCATCTGGAACGCATTCTCGCTGCAGCCTCATCGTAGCGAGACCTTCAAGCTTTCGACCGATCCACAGTTCGTTGAGAAGGTGCGCGACATCGTCGGCCTCTACCTTGATCCGCCGAAGCGCGCTTTGGTGCTTTGCGTCGATGAAAAGAGCCAAATCCAGGCGCTTGACCGCACGCAACCGTTGCTGCCGATGCGCCCAGGCCAAGCCGAGCGGCGAACCCATGATTATGAGCGTCATGGCGTCACCACCTTGTTCGCCGCTCTCGATGTAAGGGCGGGAACGATCGTCGGAAAATGCATGCCGCGCCACCGCGCGCGGGAGTTCCGCAAGTTCCTCGACGAGGTCGAGCGGAACGTTCCAGCCAACCTCGACATCCACGTCGTCATGGACAATGCGTCGAGCCATAAGACCAAGCTCATCCGCGCATGGTTCGCCAAGCGGCGTCGTTGGCATGTCCACTTCACGCCAACATCCTCATCCTGGATCAATCAGGTCGAGCGTTTCTTCGCGCTCCTGTCGGAACAGCAGATCAAACGTGGCGTGCATCGATCGACAGCCGAGCTGGAAGCCGCGATTAACACCTACATCAAAACCCGCAATGCCGATCCAAAACCGTTTCGATGGACCAAATCTGCCGACGACATCCTCGCATCGATCGAGCGCTTCTGCCGCCGAACAATCAGCGATTACGAAACAGCTGCATAGGAACTTCAGAATCAGGACACTAGCACTACTTTGGCAGATTTTATTCACGCTGCCTTTCGTTGCAAATCCATTTTCGGCAGTGCGGACATCGTTGCGGTGGTGGTCGAGCGATGAGTTCGAGGATGGCGTGGCGCACGGCCGGCAAGGTTGGTTGAGGCGGCGGCCCGTTGAATTCTTTTTTTCCCGCCGCCTTGCGGTTTTGAGCCGGCGATGCTGGAGGAAGGCGTAGGCGATCATCGTCATGAGCGCATGGCGGTGAAGACCCTGCCAGGATCGGCCCTCGAAGTGATCGAGGCCCAGTTCTTCTTTCAGCTGCTGATGCGCTTGTTCGCAAATCCATCGCGCCTTGATGGTGGCCGCCAACGTGCGCAAGTTGATCTTCGCCGGCAGGTTGGCGAGATAGTATTTCTTTTCGCCTGACATCCGGTGTTCGCCGATAAGCCAGGCCTCATCGCCGGGCAGATGTTGCTGGCCCTTGTCTCTGATCCGCTGCGGTGGTCCATCGGCGATGCGCACACGGACAGCGGCAAAACGGGCCTTGAGCTTGCCTTTCGTGCCGGTGCGCCAGCTGATCGTTCGCCATTTGGCATTGGCCAGCATGTCTTCGGCCGGCATCGATAGAATATCCGGGACATGCCGCTGACGCGGGCGGCCACGCCTGGCAACCGGAAAGATCATCCGCACATCGACGGGGTACACCTTGAGGTGACGCGGAATGCCGACCGCCCAGGCCAGTTTGCGGGCCGTGAGGCCCTGGCGGAACGGCGCGCTCAGCCCATAACCGGCATCCGCCAGCACGCAACCGAAGCGCGCGCCGGCCGCGATGACACGATCGATCTCGGCGAGCGCGATCTCTGGCTTGGTACGGGCTGTTCGATATTCGGCCGGAACGCCCGCGCGCTTGAGCCGCGCCTGATTGCTTGTCCAACTCTCGGGAAGAAACAACCGCAACGCCAGCATCATCGGGACTTCGCCGCGCGCCAGCGTCAGCGAGACCAGCGTCTGGCAGTTGGCGGTCTTGCCCAGCGACGAGGCATACTGCGGAGCGACGCCCACCGAATGCGTGCCCTTCTTGGGGATCGCGGTGTCGTCAACCACCAGCACGGCATCGCCACTGCCGACGAGCCTGTCCGCCTGGACAAGCAGCTCTGCTTCCAGCGGCGCTGCATCCCAAATCCCGGCGGCAATGAAGTGGTGCAATTGATCGCATTCGCCCAGCGCAAGCCGCTTCGCCATGGGCTGAATGCTCTTGCGATCGCCAGGACCAATCAGTCCCGACACGTAGAGCGGACACATTTGGCGCCGCGCCTTGTGACCCAACCGATCCAGAAACGGCTTGAGCCAACGTCCAAGCTCGCCTCTCCAATCCAAGCTTCTGACGACCATGATCGGCCCCTCCAAAGCCGACCACCCATAAGTCACAGAAATACTGATTTGGGAATCCGTCCGACCAAAAATCTGCCAAAGTAGTGCTAGGGCGCGCTCACGAATCCAATGTCCGCCCTTTAGGGAGCCGTGCTCCCGGCCGTTGCGCCGACGCAAGTTAGCAGCCATCGTGACAATCCCTGAACGCTGGAGAATCAAATGTGCGAATGTTGCACTACCGCGGCGGCCACCCCCAGAGCAATTGGGCGACGCACCTGCCTGAAACTCGCGGCGGCAACGATCACCGGGCTCACATTCCTTCCAAATGCATTCGCCCAACAACCCAAGGCGCCGCCCAAACCAGAAAATATCCTCTCGCCGGAGGCCGCGCTCGACCGGCTGATGAAAGGCAATGCCCGCTATGTCAGGGCACTCCCAACCGGCACGATTTCAAGAATGAACGCGAACCACTGCGCACGGGGCAGAACCCTTTCGCCGCCGTTCTCGGCTGCGCTGATTCCCGCATCGCGCCCGAATATTGCTTCGACACGGGGCGCGGCGACGTCTTTGTCTGCCGCGTCGCCGGCAATTTCGCCAGCGATGAGAGCGTCGCAAGCTTGGAATATGCCGTACAGGTGCTCAACACGCCGCTCATCTTTGTGCTCGGCCACGACGCCTGCGGCGCGGTCGACGCGACCGTAAAATCGATCAGGGACGGCACAACGCTTCCCGGGCATCTTCCCTCGCTCGTTGCCGCGATCAGCCCAGCGGTTAAAGCGGTGAAAGATGAGCCCGGCGACATTCTCGAGAACGCAACCCGGCGCAACGTCATGCTGAACGTCCAAAAGCTTAGAGCTGCGGGGCCCATCCTCAACAAGTTCGTGGACGACAAGAAAGTGCGCGTGGTGGGCGGAATCTACAAACTGGCGTTCGGAAAGGTTGAGCTTTTGGTTTGAGAAAAGGTCGCAAAGCCGAGGACCGGTCGGGTCAAGCTCGACAAAGCTCAAAGCGAGCATGCGGCGCTGTCCGTGAGGGAGCCGCGGTCGCAGCCGAGTGGGTCATGGGCTCGCGTGATTGACGAACTTGGCCGGCGGCGCCTCGCCCCATTGCGATACCAGCGCCTCCTCGACCGGCACCAGGTTCGAGCCGTTGGCGAGGTTGAGGCGGTCGCTGTCGGCCCAGTGCTCGTGCACGCGGCCCCAGGGATCGGCCCAGTAGTCGTAGACCTGGCTGCCGAGCACGTGGCGGCCGATGCCCCACATGTGCTCGTAGCCGAACTGCTGCAGGTAGAAGTGCCCCATGGCGACGTCGTCGATGTCCGGCACCTCGAACGACACGTGGTTGAGACCGGTCTTCTCGTGCCGCAGGCAGAAGAAGACGTGATGGTCGACGAAGGTATCGCCGCGGTCGCAACGGTTGAACGAGCCGATCAGGTTGTCCTGGTTCCCCGCGTAGACGTCGTCCGAACAGATGAAGCCGAGTGTCTGGCGGAACCAGGCGACGGTCTCCTCGAGCTTGGGCGTCAGCATCACGCCGTGCGCGATGCGCTTGACGTGCGAGGGCCCCTTGGGCAGCCGCATCATCACGCCGGCGCGCAGCAGCGGTTCGTCGCCGGTATTGAGCTTCTGGCGCGGCGCGGAGATGGCGGGCACCGGCGCCATGCCGGCGACCACTTCGATCTGGTAGCCGTTCGGCTCGGTCAGCCGCACGCGCTTGCCGCCGCCGGGCTCGTCCATGGTCTCGATGCCGGTGGCGCCGGGGGCCTTCGTTAGGCCGTTGAGCGCGTCCGCGCTCGGCGCGTAATAGGCGAGCCCGACGAATTTCGGCTCGCCCAGCTCGGTGATGTGGAGGTGATGTACCGGATCGGTGCCGCGCATGTAGAGCGCGGTCGCGGTGCGCTCGGAACGGACGAGCCCGAAACGGGTGAGGAACTCCTCCGCCTTGTCGAGGTCGGGCGAGCGCAGGCGCACATAGGCAATGTCGGTCGCCTTGATCCAGGGCATGGGCGTCTCCCTTGGTGTGCTTGTTGGCGCCGACCCTAGCCTAAATTCAGCTCCTTGAAAAAGTCGTTGCCCTTGTCATCGATCACGATGAAGGCGGGGAAATTCTCCACCTCGATGCGCCAGATCGCCTCCATGCCGAGTTCGGGATATTCCAAGGTCTCGACCTTCTTGATGTGGTGCTCGGCGAGGTTCGCGGCCGCGCCGCCGATCGAGGCGAGATAGAAGCCGCCGTGCTTCTGGCAGGCTTCTCTCACGGCAGATGAGCGGTTGCCCTTGGCCAGCATCACCATCGAGCCGCCTTCAGCCTGGAAGTCGTGCACGAACGAATCCATCCGCCCCGCCGTGGTCGGCCCGAACGCGCCGGAGGCATAGCCTTCCGGCGTCTTGGCCGGACCGGCGTAATAGACCGGGTGGTTCTTGAAATAGTCGGGCAGCCCCTGCCCCTTTTCCAGCCGCTCGCGCAATTTCGCGTGCGCGATGTCGCGCGCCACGATCATCGGGCCGGAGAGCGAGAGCCGCGTCTTGATCGGGTGCTTCGTGAGCTGCGCCTTGATCTCCGCCATCGGCTTGTTGAGGTCGATCTTCACCACCGCGCCGCCGAGCTTGCCCTCGTCCACTTCGGGCAGGTATTTCGCCGGGTTGTGCTCGAGCTCCTCCAGGAACACGCCCTCGCGCATGATCTTGCCGAGCGCCTGGCGGTCGGCCGAGCACGACACGCCCAAGCCTATGGGCAGCGAGGCGCCGTGGCGCGGTAGGCGGATGACGCGCACGTCGTGACAGAAATACTTGCCGCCGAACTGCGCGCCGACGCCCAATGACTGCGTAAGTTTATGCACCTCCGCC
Source organism: uncultured Alphaproteobacteria bacterium (assembly GCA_963755305.1). GTDB lineage: Bacteria > Pseudomonadota > Alphaproteobacteria > Rhizobiales > Xanthobacteraceae > VAZQ01. The sequence goes on from CAVWJL010000008.1 coordinate 212,607, forward strand.
TCCATCGCGAGGTCGCGGAAGGCGTGGCCGTCCTCCGAGCCGTGCGTCGGCAGCGCGTCGAGATACTTGGTGGAGGCGAGCTTCACGGTCTTCATCGTGAGCTCGGCCGAGGTGCCGCCGATCACGATGGCGAGGTGATAGGGCGGGCACGCGGCGGTGCCGAGCGTCAAAATCTTCTCCTTGAGGAACGCGATCATGCGGTCGTGGGTGAGGATCGACGGCGTCGCCTGGTAGAGGAAGGCCTTGTTGGCCGAACCGCCGCCCTTGGCGATGAACAGCAGCTTGTATTCGTCCGCGTGCTCGTCCTCGGCGTAGATCTCGACCTGCGCCGGCATGTTGTTGCGGGTGTTCGTCTCCTCGAACATGGAGATCGGCGCGAGCTGCGAATAACGCAGATTGCGTTTCAGGTAGGCGTCGCGTGCGCCCTCGGCCAGCGCCGCCTCGTCGCTGCTCATTCCGTCGTGGCCGTTGGCGCCGCGGCTCTCGGTGAAGACGAGGCTGCCCTTCTTGCCCATGATAATGGCGGTGCCGGTGTCCTGGCACATCGGCAGCACGCCGCCGGCCGCGATGTTGGCGTTCTTGAGAAAGTCGTAGGCGACGAACTTGTCGTTGTCGGAGGCCTCCGGGTCCTCGACGATTTTCTTGAGCGAGGCGAGATGCGCGGGACGCAGGAGATGATTGATGTCGGTGAACGCCTGTTCCGCGAGCGCCCGCAGCGCCGCTCGCTCGACCACCAGCATATCGCGGCCCATGACCTTTTCCACCCGCACGCCGCCGTCGGGCACGCCCGCGAGGTCGAGCTTGCGGTAGGGCGCGCCGTCCTTGCCGAGCGGGAACAGCGGCGTGTGCTTGTAGGGCGGGACGGGGTGGGGAGAGAGGGCGGCGTTCATGGGAACCTCGTCGATTGTCCTCTTCTTAAACAGAGACGCGCCGCTTAAGCAAAAGCCTTTTCTCGCCCAGCGCAGCGAGTCGCGGATGGAGCGGAGCGAAATCCGGGGTGTTCTTCGTTGGCAACACCGCTTTCGGATGTCGGTTCGCTACATCCGGCCGCGCGCTACGCCAGTGCGCTACAAGCGCCGGCCGCCTTATTTTCGCATGAAATTAACTCGACCTTCGTGCGATGAGCCGCTTCATCATCTATCCGGCGATTGCTCCGCTCGTCTTCGGATTGGCGTTCGTATTATATCACTGGGAGAAGGCTACGTTGGAATTGGCAGCCTGGAATTTCGGGTCGTCCTATGTGCTGTTCGTCGTGCCGAGCCTGATCGTCGCGGCGGTCAATTCGCGCGGGCTCAGGTGCAAGTCCGACACCCACCTGCTGTCGTGCATCCTGACGATGCTTCTGGCCACGGTGCTACCGTTTGCCGTAGTGATACCCGGGGCGCGGTTCGAGCCGCATTTCCTGCTGGTCATGGCAGTGGCGGCCATCCTCGCGACCGGCGTCTGCTACTGGATTTCGAACTCTCGTTCAACCAAGCGCGCCGGAGCAGGGTCCGCAATCGTCGCAACCCAGACCGAGCCCGTAGGATGGATCGAGCGCAGCAAAACCCGTCAAAAAAATCGTGCACGTGGAAGGACGATGGGTTTTGCTCCGCTCAACCCATCCTACACGCTCCGCACCTTCCCCTTCTCGCCCAATGCGCACTCCAGGCCCGCGCGATCCCATTTCCCCAGGTCGGCCGCGGCTGCGTAGGTGCTCTGCAGGAACGCCATCAGCGCGGCTTCCGGATCGGCCGCGCTGCGCACCGCGTCATACGGCAGGATGAACTGGCCGTAGTCCTTGAAATAGAACGCCTCCTTCGGCCGCACCGCGTCCTGCGCAAAACCCTCCGGCTCCGGATAGGCGTAGGAATAATACGCCGGATAGTCGATCGGCCCGCCGCCCGGCCAAAAGCCCGCGCTCGATTCCTCGTGCGAATAGGCCTCGCAGCCGACCGCGTCCGGCAGGCCCGGCGTGTGGCTCGTGAGCAGCGGCGCGCGCGCGGCCGGAAAAGCGCGTCACCGCGAGATCGAAGCTGCCCCAGAAGAAATGCACCGGGCTCGCCTTGCCGATAAAGCCGGTGCGGAAATGGAATAATACACGCGCGCTCGACGCCAGCACGCGGAAATGCCGGTTGGCGAAGTCGCGGTCGTAGGACGCGTGCACGCGGTCCTCGCCGAACGGGATGGCGCCTTCGATCTCGTTCGGCAGGTCGTCGATGCGCACGTCGACGCCGAGCCCCGCGAGCGCGTGCATCACGCCGGCATAGAACTCCGCCACCGGCATCGGCGCGAGCCCGATCCGGCGGGTCTCGCCGTCGCTGGTGCGCAGCCACAGCACGTGGTCGATGAAGTCGAACGCGATTTCGAGGTCGCGCCCGGCGAGCGGCATCGCGCCGGTGGTGAGCCCGCGCGCGTCGACATAGAAGGTGACGTGCCAGGAATGGTTGAGCCAGGGCGTGAGCTTGAGCCGCACCTTGCCGACGATCTGCGTCCACAGGTGCAGCGTGGCATAGGTATCCTTCCAGGCGGCGTAGGGCAGTTCGGGCCAGGGGTGGGTGTGGTCGTGCGGCGGCATGGCGAAGATGCTGGGTTGCGTTGCGCTCGGCCGATCTTACACCGCCATGGCCGCCGCCGCAGGACGTGACCGCGCCGAATGTGCCCTCGCCCCGCAGGGGAGAGGGCATTTCGGTGTGGGGAACACGAAGAATGGGTGAGGGGGTTCGGCTCTCTCCATTGACCCGAACCCCCTCACCCATTCATCACAACCCCGAGAGCGAGGCGCCCTCTCCCCTGCGGGGCGAGGGCACAAGCGGGTTGGGTTCGCCGCAGCGCGAAATTCCTCTCGCTGCGCGTCCTACTGCGGCTCGACGCCGGCCGCGCGTACGATTTGCTGCCAGCGCGCATATTCCGCCTGCACGAAGGCCGCGAACTCGCCCTGGCTCATCGCCATCACATCAAGGCCGGCATCCGCCATGCGCTTCTTCGCGGTCGCGTCCTTGAGCATGCCCTGCACCATGGCGTGCACGCGCTCGATTACCGGCTTTGGTGTGCCGGCGGGCGCCACGACGCCGATCCACACGCTCATGAGGTAGCCGGGAAGGCCCGCCTCGGCCGAGGTCGGAAGCTGCGGCAGGTAGGGCAGCCGCTCCTTCGTGGCCGTCAGCAACAGCCGAATCTTGCCGGCATCAAGCGCAGTCCGAAACGTCCCGATCGAGCTCGAGATCAGCTGGATGCGGCCGGCGATCAGGTCGGTCATCGCCGGCGCGTTGCCGCGATAGGGCACGTGCGTCATCTCGATGCCGGCCATGCGCGCGAACTCCGCCGCCGACAGATGCGGCAGCGAGCCGGGCCCGGCCGAGCCGTAGGCAAACGCGCCGGGCTTCGCCTTGGCGAGCGCCTGGAACTCGTGGAAGGTCTTGGCCGGAACCTCGGCGTTGATCGCGATCATCTGCGGCGCATCGCCGATCGCCGCGACCGGGATGAGGTCTTTTTGCGCGTCGAACGGCATCTGCTTCTGGATGAAAGGGTTGATCACCAGGTTGCCGTTGAGCGCGAGGCCGAGCGTCGCCCCGTCGGGCGCGGCCTTGGCGACGGCATCCATGCCGATCGTGCCGGCGGCTCCGGTGCGGTTCTCGACGATTGCCTGCTGACCGGTGGTGCGCGTGATGTAGTCCGCGAGCAGCCGCGCGCCAAGATCGCCGATGCCGCCGGCCGCGAAGCCGGTGACGATGCGCACCGGCTTTGCGGGCCAGTCCTGCGCTGGCGCCACACCCGTGCCGAGCACGAGCGCCCCGAGGAGCGCCGCCAATGTTGTACGGATGGTCATCGGATGTCCTCCCGTAATCACGACGCGGCCTTGCGCCGTCTTACCTGCGCCGACTCTACCGCCGCGCGCCGGGATGTCCAATGATGCCGAAAGTCCCGCCCCACTCAGCCGCCGAAGGTGAAGCGCGTCCCGACCGCCGAGTGAACGACCTTGTCGCCCAGCGCCACGCGCGCGAGATCGTAGAACCGGTCGCCGGTGCAGTGCGCCGGGATGAGGTAGTCGGGATCGATCTCCCGGAACGCGGCGATGGTGTCGCGGATGTAATCGTCGCCGAGCGGCGGCACGATATGGAAACCGCCGATCACCGCGTGCACCTTGTCGATGCCGGAGACCGCCTGCGCCTGCTTGACCGCGTTGATCACGCCGCGGTGGCTGCACGAGGTCAGAACGACCAGCCCCCTGCCCTTGACCATGTAGGTGGTCGCGATCTCGTGGTCGAAATCGTCCGGGATGTAGGCCCCGACGTTTTTTGCCGCCGGCATCTTTTCCGGAAAGCAGCCGAAACCGTCGAAGATGCCGACGATCTCCTGGGTCGGCAGCAGCGGCTTCTCGAACGAGGTCTGCGCGATGCGGCCGGTGGTGAAGGCGTGGTCGGCGACCAGCGCCGGGCCTTCCGCCATCATCAGCGCGAGGTCGGCCTCCACGATCGCGTGGCGGTCGATGGCGCCGAAATTACCGCCCGGATTCTTGCGGATGCAGAAGGCGTCCTCGCCGCCGATGAAGAACGGCAGCTTGCCCTTGAGCCGGCCCTTGTTGGCCTTGAGGAAGCCGACCATGCCGCCGAAATGGTCATAGTGGCCGTGGCTCAGCACCAGCGCGTCGATCTCGGACGGATCGATCTGCAGGATCGCCAGGTTGTTGAGCAGCACCTCGGAGGTGTAGCCGAAATCGACCAGCACGATGCGGGTCTCCCCGCCGCGCTGCGACTGCGCGTGCATGGAGAGCCCCCACTCCCCGTTGAGCGCGGCGCGCGGCGGCGCGTCCGGACGGGTGTTGCCGCCGGAGCGCCGCTCGATGGTCAGCCCGTCGCGCTGCTCGTTCGGCACGAACTGGATCACCACGTTGTCGGTGACCACGCGGACCGCGAGCCGGTCGACTTCCGGCACGCTCTTTCCGAGCGGGCGCGCCGGCGCGGTCTGCGCGTTAGCGACCATGGCGCCGATCATGGCGGAGACGAACCCCGCGCCGCCCGCGCACAGCGGACCGAAGCTCGACATCAGCCCCGGATCGGCGCAATTGCAAATGTTGAACAACATCGCCGCCATCCTGGCGCGGGCCCAGCGGGCAGAAAATCATTCGGCGAGAAAACTCGCTCCGCCGAGCCCAAGCAAATTCGCAGGCAACAGGCCACCGGCCCGGCGTATCTCAACGACGCCGGGCGGCGCGGCCCTCATCGCGAACAACCGAGGCTATGCTCCCACGCGGTCGGAGATGCACTTCTTCTCGTGGCTGTTCTTGGCGGCGCCGGCAAGTTTCTTGTCGACGGAATCCTTTTCGCACGCCGCCTTGGCGTCCCGCTCGCACTTGTCCATGAAGCTCTTGAGGGCGGCGCCGGCAAGCTTCTTGTCGGCGGCTTCCGATTTGCAACTCGCGAACGCCGGGGCCGCGATGAGACAGATGGCAAGCGCCAGTGTGATCCGTTTCATGGTTTCCTCCTTGGGCCAAAACCGCGCCGCTATTAGAGGCGAGGCGGCTCGTCCGGTCCAGTTATTTTGCCGACCGGAATTCTCTTTCCTGTGCGTCTCGGCGTCCCGGAACGGCGATGGTCGAGCGTTGCGGATTTCGCTAGACTTGCCGCGCAAGAAAGAACGAATTGGCGGCAGAGGTCCGCTGACGGAGGTCGCCCCCTGCTCGCCCCCGCTCATTCGATGCGCGAACGCCTGGCGATGTACAACGCCAACGGGCTCAAAGTCGGGCTGTTCGGCGTCAACTGCTCGTCGGGCCGCTCCGCCACCACGGTGCCGGAGCGTTGGTCGGCGAGCTGGCCGGACTGCCTGAAGCTCGCCCGCTTGGCGGACGAAGCGGGCCTCGACTTCATGCTGCCGATCGGCCGTTGGAAGGGCTACGGCGGCGAAACCGATTTCCACGGCGAGACGCTGGAGACCATCACCTGGGCCACCGGTCTCCTGGCCGCTACCCGGCGCATTACGGTGTTCGGCACGGTGCACGCGCCGCTGTTCCGTCCGCTGATCGCGGCCAAGCAGATCGTCACCGCCGACCATGTCGGCGAGGGCCGCTTCGGCCTCAACATCGTGGCCGGCTGGAACGAAGGCGAGTTCGAGATGTTCGGCGTCCGGCAGCGCGACCACGAAGGACGCTACGAATTCGCGCAGGAATGGATCGACGTGGTCAAGCGCGCCTGGTCGGACGAGAACGACTTCACCGTCGCGGGCAAGTTCCTCAAGCACGAGCGCGTGCGCGCCCATCCCAAGCCGTTCGGCGGCACGCGGCCGCTCATCATGAATGCCGGCTCGACTCCGACCGGGCAGGCCTTTGCGCTACGCAATTGCGACGCCTTCTTCACCGCCAACTCGGCCTCCAAGACCTCGCTCGACGCCAGCGTGAAGAAGGTCGCGGAGATCAAGCGCCAGGCGCAGGAACTCGGTCGCGATATCGAGGTCTATACGGTGGGCCAGGTGATCTGCCGGCCGACGCAGAAGGAGGCGGAGGATTACTACCGCCACGCCATCATCGAGCACGCCGACTGGGGCGCGGTCGACGGCATGCTCGCGATCAAGAACATCACGCCGCAGACACTCGGGATGGACGACTACGTGGCCAAGCGCAGATATTTCGCCGCCAACGCGATCGGCGGCTATCCGTTCGTCGGCGGCCCCGACCATGTCGCCGAAGAGCTTGCCAACATCAGCCGGGCCGGCGTGCGCGGCATCGCGGTCTCGTTCGTCAATTTTCTCGACGAGGTGCCGTATTTCTGCCAGGAGGTCCTGCCGCGTCTGGCGCGGCTCGGACTGCGCGCCGGCTGATCACGACCGGTTGCCGCATCAGCAAAAGTTCCCCTGCCCTGCAAAGGAGTCCCGATCCATGAGCCTCACCGTCCGACGCGTCATCACCGGCCACGATGACAACGGCCGCGCCAAGGTCATCATCGACGAGATCGCCAAGAACGTGGTGTCCGGCCGGCCGGGCGCCAATGCCGCCGTGCTCTGGACCACCGAGGGTTGGCCGATCAGCAACGACGGCAGTGCCGACGCGTCCGGGCGCAAGGTCGGCACCACGCTCGACAATGGCACGGTGTTGCGCGTGGTCAGCTTTGAGCCCGGCGTCACCCCGCGCAACCATCGCACCGACTCGATCGACTATGCGATCGTCATCTCAGGCGAAATCGACATGGAGCTCGACGATGGCGCGAGCGTGCATCTCAAGGGCGGCGATGTGCTGGTCCAGCGCGGCACCATCCACAACTGGGTGAACAAGGGCACCGCGCCCTGCGTCATCGCCTTCGTGCTGATTGCGGCAAAGCCCGTCACCGCCGGCGGCAAGGTGCTCAGCGCCCATGGGTAGGGCCGCGGGCGCCCTCGCCCTGCTTTACTTCCAGCCGGATTCCCGGTCGCAGGCCGCACGTTCGCGCGGATGGGTCTTTTCCCACTCCGAGATGGACTTCTTTTCACCGACCTCCATCTTCTCGTTCATGCAGATGCAATACTGCGGATGATCGCGTCGCTCGCCGCGCCCTTGTTGTCGGTGATGCACTCGTTGATCCATTCGAGGTCGTCGGCAGTCATCAGCTGAGCAATGGCCGCGCTGGTCGCAGCGAACGAGCTCACGACAAGCAGCATCGCAATTGAATTTTTCACTATCCGCTCCGTTCTGTGAAATCAGCTTTGATCGGCGGCGTCGATCTAGCGTTGGGCCGAACGGTTGTCCACCGGGACGCGATCCATCAGCGATCAAGCTCCTTGAAATAGCGGTAGATGCCCCACTGGCTGAACGGAATGCGCCGCTCCGAGGCGAGGTAGGCGGCGATGCGCGGACGCTTGGCCACCCGGTCGTGCAACGCGATCACGCGCGGCACTTTCCTCTCGAAACGCTTCATCCGCTTGGGAAACCCGTAGCGCAAGCCCTCGACGATCTGGAACAGGCTGAGGTCGACGTAGCTGAGCTTGCGGCCGAGCAGCCAGGGCCCACCGCTCTTGGTCAGCACGCGCTCGAAATAGCCGAGGAATTTCGGCACGCGGTATTTCCAGAAATCGGCCGTGCGGCGCACCGCCGCCGGGATCTGCTCCTCGTAATAGAGCCAGCTCGTGACCGGATGATGGGTATCGTGGATTTCGACCACCAGGTCGGTGATGGAGAGCTGTAATTGATGCGCCCATAGGCGGGAGGCCTCGTCCTTGGGCGCGAGGTTATGGCGGGCGCCGAGGTAGAGCAGGATGTTCGCGGTCTGCGCGATGACGAGTTTGCCCGCCTTGAGGACCGGCGGTGCGAACGGCGGGCGCATCTCGCCCTTCCGCGCGAGCAGCGCCTCGATCGGCTTGCGCCCGCGTCGGCGGCCGACGTCGACGTAGTCGGCGCCCGCCTCCTCCAGCGCGAGCCGCACGAACTCGCCGCGTCCCTGTACGGTCGGCCAATAGAAGAGCTGGTAGCGCATGGGTCACCTTGGCGGTTGTCGGACCCAGTCTACGCCATGCCAACGGGCTGTGGAGACGAGAAGATCGGCGGTTTGAATCTGGCCGAATCGGTGTGTAAATCCGCCAGCATGCCTCGTAAGAAGCCATTTCGTATCGGCCGTTCTCGTACAGGCCTCGGTCTCTTCGCCACCGCGCCGATCAAGAAGAAGGCCTTCATCGTCGAATACCGCGGCCGCCGGCTCACCACCGAGCAGGCCGACAAGCTCGAGGCCCGCGGCAACCGCTATCTCTATGAGATCAACAGCCGCTGGACCATCGACGGCACGAGCCGCAAGAACCTCGGCCGCTACGCCAATCATTCCTGCCGGCCGAACGCGGAATCGCACCAGCTCAATGGCAAGGTGATCATCCGCGCGATCAGGAACATCAAGCCGGGCGACGAGATCACCTACGACTACGGCACCGACTACTACAAAAACGTCATCACGCCGTCGCGCTGCAAATGCGCCAAGTGCCGCGAGAAGCGCAACGCGGCGCGACGGGCGCGCGCCCTCACCGCCAAGCGGCGGGCGGCACGAGCGGCCCGCGCGGCGAAGGCTGCACGACAATAACGGGCCGTATGCGGACGGCGCCGCGGTCTTGCGCGGCATTCTTGCCCGGATATACCCTGACCGGCAAAGGCCTCGGGCTCGAGGCCAACACAAACGTCATGGGAGCAACACAAACGTCAAGGGGAGGAAGTCGTGAGCAAATGTCTGCCGGCGATGGCGGCAATCGCGCTCCTGGGCGTCGGCATGCAGGGCGCCGCCCAGGCACAGACCGCGCTCAAGGTCATGGTATTCCCGAGCCTGTCGAATCTGGCGAGCTATGCCGCGCAGAGCAAAGGCTTCTACGCCAAGCGCGGCCTTGCCGTGGAGATCCTGCACACGCCCAACTCGAAGGTGTTGCGCGAGGGTCTGGCGAAGGGCAATCACCAGATCGTGCATGCCGCGGTCGACAATGCCGTCGCGATGGCGGACGTCGCCAACCACGATATCGCGGTGATCATGGGAGGCGACGGAGGGCACAACCAGCTTTTCGTGCAGCCCGAGATCAAGTCGTACGAGGATATCCGCAACAAGACCGTGCTGGTCGATGCGCCGGATACCGCCTACGCGCTGCTGCTTTACAAGATGCTCGACGTGAAGGGGCTCAAGAAGGGCGACTACAAGGTCAAGCCCGTGGGCGGCACTCCGGCGCGCCTGAAGGGATTGCTCGAAGACAAGAGCAACGTGGCGGGCATGCTCAACCCGCCGTTCACGGTCACGGCCGAGAGGCAGGGTCTGCGCAGCCTGGGCTCGCCGACCGACGTGATCGGCGCCTACCAGGCCGGATCGGCCTGGGTCATGCGGGGATGGGGGCGGGACAACGCCGACACCCTGGTGAAGTACATCCAGGCGCACGTCGAGGGGCTGCGCTGGGCGCTCGACCCCGCGCACAAGGCCGAGGCCATTGCGGTGCTCAGCGAACGACTCAAGCTGCCTTCCGACGTGGCCGCGAAGTCTTACGAATTCGGTTTGCACCCGGCGAACGGCTTTGCCAAGGACGCCAAGTTCAACCTCGACGGCTTCCGCAACGCGCTCAAGCTGCGCGCCGACATGCTGGGCACGTGGGGCGGCAAGCCGCCGGCCCCGGACAAATACCTGGACTTCTCCTACTACGAGAAGGCGCTGGCCGGGCTGTAATTCGGACGCCGGCGGCGCGGCGGGCCTCGGTTCCCGGGCGCCCGCCGGCCGAGCCTCCCGGACGCAAATGCGTCACACCGCTTGCAGCAGCGGTGCCGGTATCTCCGCCTGCACTACACGCTCCCCGACCACGCAATTGCGGCCGGCGGCCTTGGCCTGATAGAGCCGCTGGTCGGCGACCTCGAACAGCCGGTCGTAATCGGCGGCATCCTGCGCACAGGTTGCGATCCCGATGCTGACGCTCACACGCGCTTTGCTGTCGCCGCTGGTGGCGACCGCGCGGCGGATGCGCTCGCCCAGCGCCAGCGCCGCCGTGGCATTCATGCCATCGCAGATCACGACGAACTCTTCGCCGCCGAAGCGGAACACCGGGTCGTCCGCACGCACCGCGGACATGATGGCGACGGCGATATGCTTGAGCACCTCGTCGCCAGCGGCGTGGCCGAAACGGTCGTTGAAGCCCTTGAAGTGATCGATGTCGACCAGCATCAGGCTCGCCGGCCGGCCGGCAAGCGCGGCCTCGTCGATCGTCCGGCGGCCCTGCGCCTCGAGCCGGCCGCGATCGAGCGCGCCGGTCAGCGCATCGCGGCCGGTACGCGCCAGCAAGTCTTCGTACCGTTCGCGATAGGTGAGCGCGTCGAACACGTCGGCAAGCCGCGGCGCGCGTGTCGGCCGCTGCGCCTGCTCACACCAGCGCAGATAGACGGTGCACAGCACGCTGTAGAGCCCGACCGCCCCCATCTTGGCGACCCAGCCGCCCACCAGCACCGCAAGGCCGGCACCCGTGAGTGCGTGCAGGCCGGCAAAGAACATCACCTGGTCGAAGGTCAGCACCGCCGCGCCGGTGAGCATGAGCCGCGCAAACAACCGTTGGCCGAACCAGGATCGCGAGCGCTCATAGAGCAGGATGATGAAGATGCAGTCGAAGAACAGGATGGCCGTGCCCCACACCATCAGCGCGCCGATCTCGTCGAGGAAGCCGAAATCCGCGACCCGGCCGGGCGCCAGCGCGACCAGATCGTGGTGGCGCATCACGATCGCAAGCGCGAACAGCAGCAGATTGCCGATCAGCAGGCCGTAGATCGGCTGGCGGACGACCTTGGCGTCCTCCCGAATGTACAGCAGAAGCAGCAGCATCAGCTTGCCGGTGAACAGCACGGTGGAACCCGGCGACGTGACGATGCCGAACGGCAGCGCGACGTAGAAGATGCTGGCGAGATAGGTTTCCAGGAAGTGCATCACGCCGAGCGCGCAGAAGAAGGCGCCGATGCCGATGCGCGCGCGCAGGCGAAAAAGCGCGGCGAGCACGGCGAAATAGAGCACCGCATCGCCCGCCAGCAACAGCACGTTCTTGAGTTCGGAGGTCAAATATCGCCCCCTGCCGTCCTGCTCCGGTCCGGCCGCGGTCGACGCGCGCCATGCCGTGCGGGCACTATTGGCGCGGAACCGTTAAAAAATCCGGTGTCCCGGCCGCTAGGATTGGCCGGTACGGCTGCCGCGGGTGGCCCCCGATGCTTGCGGTCTGCACCTCGACGGGGCATGGAGGCGGACCGGGGACGCGGAACCCGGCCAACGAAGCCCGCAAGGGGAGCACGGTGACGACGCCATGAAACGCAGCACCGACCGTATCCTGACGACCCACACCGGGAGCCTGCCGCGTCCCGCCAAGGTGGTCGAGCTGATGCTGGCGGAGTGGTCAAATCCGGGCACCCGGCACGCCGCTTTGGCCGAGGCGGTGCGCGGCGCCGTCGCCGAGGTGGTGGAGAAGCAGGTCGCGTGCGGCCTCGATGTCATCAATGACGGCGAGCAGGGCCGCGCCGACTACACCGTCCACGTCAAGGATCGCCTGACCGGCTTCGAGGGCGAAAGTGCCGCGCCGCTCGGCATCGGCGAGCCGGAATTCCCCGAACTGGCACTGCTGCTGAGCCATTTCGCCTCCCCGTTCCAGCATCGGCCGGCCTGCTCGGGGCCGGTCGCATGGAAGGATTTTCCGGCGGCCGAGGCCGACATCGCGCAGGCCAAGCAGGTGACGGCCGGCGTCAAGGCGGAGGAGGTCTTCTTCACCTCGCCGTCGCCGGGACAGATCGCGCGCTACCTCAAGAACAGGTACTACAAGACTGAAGAAGAATATCTTTTCACCCTTGCCGACGTGATGGCGCGGGAATATCGCGCGATCGTCGATGCGGGCTTCGTGCTGCAACTCGACTGTCCCGACCTCGCGATCTCCCACCACATGGTCTACCCGCACCTCAGTCTGGCGGACTATCGCAAGATCATCGGCAAGAACGTTGAGGCGCTCAACCAGGCGGTGAAGGACCTGCCCGCCGATCGCATGCGCATGCACATCTGCTGGGGCTCGACCCTGGGCCCGCACCACACCGACGTGCCGCTGAAGGACATCGTCGACATCGTGCTGCAGGGCAAGCCGCAGGCCCTCTCGTTCCCGGCCGCAAACCCGGCGCACGGACACGAATGGAGGGTCTGGGAAGACGTGAAGCTGCCGGACGGCAAGATCGTCATCCCGGGCGTGATCGATTCCACCTCGAATTTCGTCGAGCATCCCGACCTGGTGGCCGACCGGATTGCGCAATATGCCGCCGTGGTCGGCCGTGAGAACGTGATCGCCGGCGTCGATTGCGGGTTCGGCACGTTCGCGGGCCGGCTGCAGGTCGACAGCAAGATCGTATGGATGAAGCTTGCCGCACTCGCCGAGGGCGCCCGGCGCGCCTCCAAGGCATTGCGGTAACTGCGGTAACCGGAGACCAACCATGCCGGCATTCATCTGCACCGCCTGCGGCATGCAATACCCGCCGAGCGACGCACCGCCCGCGCAATGCACGATCTGCGAGGAGGAGCGGCAATACGTACCGCCGCGCGGCCAGACTTGGACGACGCTGCCGGCGCTCGCCGCGGGCCATCTCAATGCCTATCGCGAGTACGAGCCGGGCGTGATCGGCATCGGCACGCAGCCCGCGTTCGCCATCGGCCAGCGCGCGCTGCTCCTGTGCACGCCGCAGGGCAACGTGTTGTGGGACTGCATCTCGCTCATCGATGACGCGACCGTGACGCTGATCAAGGGCCTCGGCGGGCTCAAGGCGATCGGCATCTCGCATCCGCATTTCTACACCACGATGGTGGAATGGAGCCGCGCGTTCGGCAACGTCCCGATCCACCTGCACGCCGACGACCAGGACTGGATCATGCGGCCCGATCCGGCCGTCCGCTTGTGGAAGGGCGGAACGCTCGCGCTCCTGCCGGGCGTCACCCTCATCCGCGGCGGCGGACATTTCCCCGGCGGCGCCATGCTGCATTGGGCGCAGGGCGCCGGCGGCCGCGGGGCGCTCTTCTCCTCCGACATCGCGACCATCACGCAGGACCGGAAGTTCCTGACCTTCATGCGCAGCTATCCGAACTTTATTCCCTTGTCGGCGCCCGAGGTCGAAGGCATTGCCGCCGCGCTCGCGCCGTTCGCCTTCGACGCGATCTACGGCCACTATTTCGACCGCGTCATCCCGAGCGGCGGCAAGGACATCCTGCGCGTCTCGGTGGCGCGCTATATCGCGGCGATCGGCGGCAAGCCTCGCGCCGGCTGACAAGGAGCCATTCATGGTCAAGGTCTGCGACTGCTTTCCGGAGTTGAAAGCCACCACGGCGGCGCGCGAGGCCCGCTACCGGGCGCATCCGGACAAGCCGGCGCCGGAGGGGCCGCAGAGTTACGCCGAGGTCAAGATCACCTCGATCGGCCAACTCAACGAACTGGTCGAAGCCAAGCGCAGCGGCCACAAATTCATCATCAGCGAGCCCGCGCATGTGGGCGGGCAGAACATCGCGCCCTCCCCGCTCGAATTCCTGCTCGCCGGCGCCGTCGGATGCTACGCCGCGGTGTTCGCGTTCTACGCCGCCAAGCTCGGCGTCACCTACGAGAGCTTCGAGGTGGTGGCGCGCACGAGCTTCGACGTGCGCGGCCATATGATGCCGGATGCCCCGCCGTCGGGCTTCCAGAAGGTTACCATCACGATGCACATCGCAAGCGATGCGCCCGAGGACAGGCTCAGGGAGGTCGAGCGGCTGGCGCTCGCGGGCTGCCCGGGCATCGCCACCCTGCGCGATCCGGTGCCGGTCGAGACCGCGCTCACCGTGACTCGAACGGGCGCGGAGCGGGCCGCGTAACGGCGCGGCCGCCATGGCGCGCAACAGCGCACGCAAGGCGCAGGGCAAAGCGCCCGGCCTGCCCTATCGTATCGGCCGCGCCAGAACCGGGCTTGGCCTGTTCGCCACCGCGCCGATCGAGAAAGGCGCGGTCATCGTCGAATATTCGGGGCCGCGCCTGACGCACGCGGAAGCCAAGCGGCGCGAGGCGCGCGGGCAGCGCTACATCTTCGAGATCAACGAGCGATGGAGCGTGGACGGGTCGGGGCGCGGCAACATCGGGCGCTACGCCAACCACTCCTGCCGGCCGAACGCGGAATCCGATGTCGTAAAGGGCAAGGTGATCCTGCGGGCGATCAAGCGGATCGATCCGGGCGACGAGATCACCTACGATTACGGCGAAGAGTACTTCGAACTGTTCCTGCGGCCGGTCGGCTGCAAGTGCGCAAAATGCCGAAAGATGAAAGAGCAGCCCGGACCGTCGGACCGCATCTCCGCCGTTCCTGAGTGACCGGCCGGTCGGCGCCGCGCAACGAGGTCGGTAGTGGCATTAGCCCTGGTCATCAGAACCGCCGTGTGGATGACGGGCCTGGCGCTGCTGCTGTTCGCGGCCGCGGGAACGGTGCGGTGGCCGGCCGCCTGGATATTTCTCGCCGAGAGCGGCGCCATCGGCCTTGCGATCGGCCTCTCGCTGGCGCGCCGCGATCCTGCGCTGCTGGCGGAGCGCCAGTCCGCGGTCTTTCAGCGCGGGCAGCGAAGCTGGGACAGGATATTCGTGGTGGCCTTCATCGGGCTGCTGCTCTGCTGGTTCGTGCTGATGCCGCTCGATGCCGTTCGTTTTCGCTGGTCGTCGGTGCCGGCCTGGGTGCAGGCGCTCGGCGCGCTTGTGTTCGGCCTTGGCGCCTTGATCATCCATCTCACCTTCCGGGCGAACACCTTCGCGGCGCCGGTGGTCAGGATTCAGGCCGAGCGCGGCCACCACGTCATTGGCAGCGGCCCCTACGCCTACGTGCGTCACCCGATGTACGCGGGCATGCTGCTCCTGTTCGCCGGGATGCCGCTGCTGCTGGGTTCATGGTGGGGGCTCGCGGCCGCGCTGTTGCTGGCCGTCACCGTCGCCGTCCGCGCGGTGCTGGAAGAGCGGATGCTGGCGGACGAGCTTGCGGGCTATCGCGACTACGCCGCGCGCGTGCGCTATCGCCTCATACCGTGGATCTGGTAGCGGCGCGCTGTCCGCCTTAACGCAGGTCGAGGGGGATGCAGTTGCGCCGGCCCTGCGCGGCGCAGTCGTCGATCCGGCGCTGCTCGATCATGGCGTTGACCAGCCAGACGCCGCCCCCCACCAGGGCGGCAAGCACCACCAGCAGGATAATGTTGGCGACCCTGCGCTCGCGCGCGCTTTCCGCTGGCGGCGACGGCTGTGACTGTTCAGGCGCGTCCATGGAGCCACGGTAGCGGGCGCCGCCCGCGGGCGAAATAGTATCGCCACGGCCGGCGTCAGGCCTGCGCCATGGTCTCCTTCACCGCGGCGACCAGCTGCTTGAGCGTGAAGGGCTTGGCCAGGAAATTCGGCCGCTCGCCCTCGGACAGGCTCTTTTCGAAGGCGTCCTCGGCGTAGCCCGACACGAAGATGATCTTGACCCGCGGATCGCGCTTGCGCAGCTCCTTCAGCAGCGTCGGCCCGTCCATCTCCGGCATCACCACGTCGGAGACCACGAGATCGACCTGGCCGCCCTGCTTCTCCAGCACTTCGATCGCTTCGACGCCGTTGCCGGCCTCGATCACCGTGTAGCCGCGCGAGGTCAGCCCGCGCGCGTTGAGCGCGCGCAGCCCCTCCTCGTCCTCGACCAGCAGGATGGTGCCCTGCCCGGTGAGATCGGTGGCGGCGGCGCGCATCGCGTCGTCGGCGAGCCGAGATCGCGCCGGCGATGCGCGGGCGCCGTGGTCTCGGGCAGTTGCGGCGTCTCGACGTCGTCGGCGCCCGGGATATAGCGCGGCAGGAAGATGCGGAAGGTCGTGCCCTTGCCGCAGCTCCGAACTCACATAGACGAAGCCGCCGGTCTGCTTGATGATGCCGTAGACCGTCGAGAGCCCGAGCCCGGTGCCCTTGCCGACGTCCTTGGTGGTGAAGAACGGGTCGAAAATCTTGTCGATGATGTCGGGCGCGATGCCGGAGCCGGTGTCCTCGACCTCGACCAGCACGTATTCGCCGATCGGCATGCCCTTGTACTGATAGCTCGCGCTCTCCTCGGCGCCGACATTGGCGGTGCGCAGCGTGAGCTTGCCGCCCATCGGCATGGCGTCGCGCGCATTGACCGCCAAGATTGATGATCACCTGCTCGAACTGCCCGACGTCGACCTTGACCGGCCAGAGGTCGCGCACCGTGCACGCACGTTGAGCGTGACGTTCTCGCCGATCAGCCGGCGCAGCAGCACGGTGAGGTCGGAGAGCGCCTCGCCGAGATCGAGCACCTGCGGGCGCAGGGTCTGCTTGCGCGAGAAGGCGAGCAGCTGCCGCACCAGGCTCGCGGCCCGGTTGGCGTTCTGCTTGATCTGCATGATGTCCTGGAACGACGGATCGGTCGGCTTGTGCGCGTTGAGCAGGAAGTCCGTCGCCATCATGATGGCGCCGAGCACGTTGTTGAAATCGTGCGCGATGCCGCCGGCGAGCTGGCCGATCGGTCTCCATCTTCTGCTGCTGGTTGACCTGGTTCTCGAGCGTGCGCTGCTGCGGTGGTCTCGAGCGCATAGACGATGGCCGCCTCCTGGTCGCGCTCCTCGTGCTCCTCGATCGCGTCACTACGAAGAAGCTCGCGAAGCGCTCGCCCGGCGCCGCCGAGCGCGGCATCGACCGGCGCGATCTCGCCCTGCCCTTCCGCCGCCTGGCGGATCGCGGCTTCGAGCGCGGCGCGGTCGCGTTCGGCCACGACCGCGAGGATCGAGCGCCGTCGATCGCGGCGCCCTCGCCCTTGAGCACCGGATGGAACAGGCCGCGCGAACAGCGCCGTTCGGCGCACGATCTTGCCCTGCCGGTCGACGGTGGCGATCGCCATCGGCGTGTTCTGGAAGAAGCGCATGAAGCGCACTTCGGCGGCGCGCTGCGGGTCGGTGCCGTCGTCGCGCGCGCGGTTGATCACGAGCGTGCGCGAGGGACCGGGCGCGCCGTCGGCGCCGAAGGCGACCTTGTGGAACAGCCGCGCCGGCAACGGTGCGGCCGCCGCGGGTCTTGAGATCGATGTCGAGCACTTCGGTCTTCACGTCGCCGGGCGCGGCCGACGAGCGTGGTGAGCAGCGCCGCCCCCTCGCCCGCCACGATGTCGCTGAGCTTCAGGCCGCCGGAGCCGATCTGCGCCAGGTCCTGATCGAGCCAGTTGGCGAGCGTGGCGTTGAGATAGACGATGTTGCCGTTGCCATCGACCGAGAAGAAGCCGGCCGGCGCATGATCGAGATAGTCGATGGCGTGCTGCAGTTCCTGGAAGACGTTCTCCTGCCGCTCGAGCTCGCGCGTCACGTCGGCGATCGACCAGACCGTCATGCGCGCTTCGCGCTTGCCCTCGCCGAGCGGGCGCACGCGCATGCGCAGCCAGCGTCCGCTCTCGCCCTTGTGGCGCGCCGACCCGCACCTCTTCCTGCAGGCGGCGGCCTTCGCGCGCCGCCTTGAGCAGCCGGTAGACCGCTTCCGACACGCCCGGGATCGCCGATGAAGACGCGCTCGACCGGCCGCACGTCGTCCGGCATCGGCGGCATCGACCAGTTCGAGATAGGCGGCGTTGGCGTAGACCACGCGGCCGCGCGCGTCGGTGACCAGGATGCCGTCGGTCGCCCCGTCGACCACGGCCTTGATCAGCGGGCTCGCCGCCTCCGCGTCCGGCGATCGCGCAGCATGCCGGCCGCGAGCGCGAACAGCAGGAACACGCCGACCATCGCCAGCACGGCCAGCAGCGCAAGGATGTAGGGCTCGGCCTGGGCGCGGCCGATGCAACAGCAGCGCCACCGCCGCGCCGACCAGCACCAGCGCGATCAGCAGCACGAGACCGATGCTGCCGCCGCCGCGGCTCGCTGCGCGTGCGATCGACCGCCGCGCGGCCGCGCTTCCCGCTCAAGGTCCGCTCCGCCATGATGGCCGGCGTGCTCCGCTCGCGAACCGCCCCGTTCGCCGTGTCCTGAGTGCCCCAGGCGGTCAGTCCGTGCAAGGGGTCGAGCGCATCGGGCGGCTGGGCTATCCCGCAAGGTCACTTGCGCTCGCGCCATTGCCCGGTTGAGCCGCATGACGTAGCCGATCACCTCGGCCACCGCCTGGTAGTGCTCGGGCGGAATTTCCTGGTCGATCTCGACCGTGGCGTGCAGCGCGCGCGCGAGCGGCGGATTTTCGACGATCGGAACGCCGTGCTCGCCCGCGACCTCGCGGATCTTCAGCGCGACCGCATCGACGCCCTTGGCGACGCAGACCGGCGCGTTCATGCCGCGCTCGTATTTCAGCGCGACCGCGAAGTGGGTCGGGTTGGTGATGACGACGGAGGCCTTCGGCACCGCCGCCATCATGCGCTTGCTTGCATGCGGGCCTGGCGGATCTGCCGGATCTTGCCCTTGATCATGCGGATCGCCTTCGGTCTGCTTGAACTCCTCCTTGATTTCGCGCATCGACATCTTCTGGCGCTCGAACCATTGCCGGTACTGGAACAGGTAGTCGGCGGCCGCGATGATCGCGAGCACCGCGACCACGGCGCCGAGCATGTCGCAGCGACAGCGACCTGCGTCGATCGGCAGCACGCGCGGCCGGATCGATCGCGACCAGGCTCTCGAGCCGGTCGCGCTCCGGCCACAGCAGCGCCGTCATGACCGCGCCGATCAGCGCGAGCTTGAGCAGGCCCTTGACGAAATTCGCCAGCGCCTGCTTGGAGAACAGGCGCTTGAAGCCCGGCGACCGGCGAAATCTTGGAGAGCTTCGGCTTGAGCGCCTCGGCCGACCAGACCAGCCGGTGCTGGATCATGTTGCCGCCGATCGCCGCAAGCACCAGCAGCAGGAACGGAATGGCGATCGCGGCGATCACCTCGATGCCGAGCTTGTCCACCACGCCGAGCAGACCGCGGCCGTCGACGCGGATGGCGTAGGAATTGGCGATCAGGCCGCGCAGGCTCGTGGTCGATCCCGCTGCTCATCGAGCCGGAGAACGCCATCAGCACCAGCGTCGCGCCGGCGATGACGAACCAGGTGTTGACCTCCTGGCTCTTGACGACGTCGCCGCGCTCGAGCGCGTCGTCGAGCCGCTTCTGGGTCGGGTCTTCTGAGCGTTCGTGTATCGTCGCGTTCGTCGGCCATGCGCGCCTCACGAGTTCGGCGCGAGCTCGCGCAGCACGCTTTCGACCGAGCCGAGGAAGGTCGCCATCATCGCGCCGACCACCAGCAAGCAGGATCAGGAAGCCGACCAGGATCGACAGCGGAACGCCGACGAAGAACACCTGCATCTGCGGCATCAGCCGCGACAGCACGCCGAGGCCGAGATTGAACAGCAGGCCGAACACCAGGAACGGCGCCGAGAGCTGGATGCCGATGCGGAAGGCGCGCGCGACCGTGCGCGTCGTGAGCGCCGCGACGTCGCCGAGCAGCGGAATGTCGCCCGGCCGGAACAGCGTGTAGCTGTCGTTGAGCGCGGCGATCACGAGGTGATGCAGATCGGTGGCGAAGATCAGCGTCGACGCCGAGCATGGTGAGGAAATTGCCGACGAGGACGCCCTGCTGGCCCTGCGTCGGATCGACCGCGGTGACGAAGCCGAGCCCAAGCTGCTGGGCGATCACGGAGCCGGCGACCTGCAGCGCCGAGATCGTCAGCCGCGCGGTCAGGCCGAGCACGGCGCCGATCAGCAGCTCCTGGCCCAGCATCGTCAGCACCGGCCCGAACGTGCGCAGGTCGATCTGATAGGCGTTGCGATGGAGCGGCAGCAGCACCGCGGTCAGCACCAGCGCGACCGTCGAGCCGCACGCGCACCGGCACGCTGAGTTCGCCGAGGCCCGGCAGCAGCATCACCATGGTGCCGATGCGCGCGAACACCAGCATGAAGGTCGCGGCCAGCGCCGGCAGGAAGGAGACGTCGATTTTCATGCCGATCGCGCTTCGCGATGCGCCATGTCGACGCGCACAGACGTTGCACCGCATGCGCCATCCGCCGACGATGCGCGCGGCGAGCCGCGCCATGTGGCCTTGCAGCAGGTCGGCCATGAACGGCAGCGCGATCAGCATCGCGATGAAGATCGCGAGGATCTTCGGCACGAACACCAGCGTCATTTCCTGGATCTGCGTGAGCGCCTGGAACAGCGAGATGACGACGCCGACGACGAGGCCGATCAGCATCAGCGGGCTCGCGACCAGCACCAGCGTCACGATGGCGTCGCGCGCGACATCGAGAACTTCGGGACCGGTCATCGCATCTCCGTGTGAGCCGTAGCGCCGAATACCGTTCCGCCTGCCATCATCCGTACGAGCGCGACATCAGATCGGCATCCGCATGATTTCTTCGTAGGCCGCGATCACCTTGTCGCGCACCGCGACCAGCGCCTCGACCGCGACCTCGGTCTCCGACACCGCGGTCACCACGTCGACGATGTTGGCCTTGCCGGCGGCCAGCGCCTGCGTCTGCGCGTCCGACTTGCGGCCGGCCTCGACCACGGAGCCGACGCACGTCCTTGAGCATCGCGCCGAAGCTCGGCCCGGCTGCGCCTCGCCCGCCGCCTTGCCGAGCGCGGCGGACGGATCGGCAAGGCGCGCGAGGCTGGCATAGGCACCGGCGGCAATGGATGGCGTGGTCATCGTTGGGCTCCGCTGTTCAGGCTTTGAGGATGTCGAGGGTGCGCTGGATCATGCGGCGCGTGGCGCCGATGACGTTGAGGTTGGCCTCGTAGGAGCGCTGGGCCTCGCGCATGTCGGTCATTTCGATCAGCGGATTGACGTTGGGATATTTGACGTTGCCGTTGGCGTCGGCGGCCGGATGGCCGGGCTCGTGCTTGGTCCGGAACTCGGACGGGTCGGTGCGCACGCGGCCGAGCGCCGACCACGCGCGCGTCGAGCGCGCGGTCGATCTCGCGAGCGGAAGGTCGGGATCTTGCGGCGGTACGGATCGGCGCCGGGCCGCTGCGCGGTCGAATCCGCATTGGCGATGTTCTCGGAGATGATCCGCATGCGCCCGGCCTGCGCGCGCAGGCCGGACGCCGCGATCGCGATCGATTTCAGGAAGTCCATGGGTCCCCTCGCCTTCAACCTCGCTAGGAGCGCCTGCCGAGCGCGGTCTTGATCAGGCCGAGGCCGCGCGCGTAGAGCGCGGTCGCCGCCTGGTAGTCCATCTGGTTGGCGGCGACCTTGAGCATCTCGTCCTCGAGGCTCACCGCGTTGCCGGCCGGCCGCACCTCGAATCGCCCGCGCCGATCGAGCTGGAACTGGGCGCCCCCGGCACCGGAGGCCGGCGAGATGGCCCGGCGCGCGTCCGCGCCATCACGACCGGGGCCGCTGCCGGCCGCAACTGGTCGAGCTCGCAGGGGCGCAAGGTCGCGCGGCTGTGAACTTGCGGCGTGTCGGCATTGGCGACGTTTTCGGCCAGCAGCCGCTGGCGCTCCTGGTGCCACTGCATCCGGGTCGCGCAGCATCGAGAAGATCGGAATCTTGGAGATCGGCATCGGCGTCCCCTTGGGCTCCCCCTTGCGCCGGTCCTGCCGTAGTCAGCAGACTACCGCTGGGCAGACTTTGCCGGGTGTATGGTTAATGGTCGGTTAAATGCGGTAAATCGCCGGTACTTGCCTTTAAACCGCCGTTTACCAAGAGAAAGCATTTGGCAGGTCGGATGGAGGTGGCGCCGGGACCCATCTTTGTTAATTCTTTGTTAGTATTCGGGGCGGCAAATATTGCCGCTGGCGTTAACCATTCGGGCGATTGCCGATCGAACACGCCCGGCCCCTGGGGCGCAGGGAGGAGTGATGTTCGAGACCCTGTTCGGCGCGGACATGCCGCTGGCGGTGCAAGTTCGTCATCGCCTTCGTCGTCGTGCTCGGCTTGATCGGCGTTGACCGCCTGGCTGGTGCGCCGCTTCGGCGCCGAGCGCCTCGGCGCCGGCACGGCGCGCGGACGCCAGCCGCGTCTCGCCGTGATCGACGCGGCGACCGTCGATGGCCGCCGCCGCCTCGTCCTGATCCGGCGCGACAATGTCGAGCACCTGATGATGATCGGCGGCCCGACCGACGTCGTGGTCGAGGCCAATATCGTGCGCGCTGCCGCGTGCGCCGCGGGAAGCGCAGGCCCCGCGCCCGCCGGCCGCGGCCGACACGCTGCCGCGCGCGGTGCCGCTCGGCGAAGGCACCATGTGGCCGCTGCAACCCGAGCCGGCGCCGCGGCAGGAACCGGTCCTGCCGCCGCGGAGCCGGTCCAGCGCGCCGAACCGGCGCCGCGGCCCGAACCGATTCCGCGGCCGGAGCCGGTCCAGCGCGTAGCGCGCGCCGCCCGCACCACCGCCGCCCGTGGTGGAAGAACCCGCAGCGAATGGACCGAGCCGCAACCGGCTCCGCCGCCGGCACCGCCTGCCGCAACGGCGCGCACGCCAGCCGGACCCGCTTGCCGGGCTCGCCGCCGAGCTGTCGCGCGACACAGCCGCAGGCCGAGCCCGCCGGCCACGAGCCGCGCCCGGCCGCAAGCGACCGCGCCCGGCCGCAAGCGATCCGCGCCCGCCTCGCCGCGAACCGCGCCAGCGGGCACAGCCGGCGGCACCGCCTCCCGCGCCGGCCGCGGATGCCGCAGTTCACTTCGCCCGCCGATCAGAATCTCGCCGAAATGGCGCAGCGGCTGGAAGCGGCGCTGCGCCGTCCGGCCAAGGCGGCCGAGCCGCGGACACCGCGACGCGCCGAGCCGGCGCCGAGGCGCGGTGCCCGAGCCGCGCGCACGATGACCCGAGCACGCGCCGCCACCGCCGCCGCCGCCGCGCGCCGGAAGCACGACCCGCGCGCGGCGAGGCTAGACGCCCGCGCCGAGCCGCGACCGGCGCCGCAGAAAGCGTCCGTCTACGACAGCCTCGAACAGGAGATGGCGAGCTTGTTGGGCCGTCCGAACAGCAAGACTTGACGGCATCGCGCGATCGCCCGCCGCGTTCGTCTCGCGACGGTGGCGGGCGGTGTAGCGGTCCTCCTCGGCATCGGCGGCGATCGCCGCCGGCGCCCAGGACATCAGCATCAATTTCGGCCAGGGCGGCGGCCTGACCGAGCGCGTCATCCAGTTGATCGCGTTCCTGACGGTGCTGTCGCTGGCGCCGTCGATCCTGATCATGATGACGTCGTTCACGCGCATCGTGGTGGTGCTCTCGCTGCTGCGCACCGCGCTCGGCACCGCGACCGCGCCGCCCAACGCCGTGATCGTCGCGCTCGCGCTGTTCCTCACCGCCTTCGTGATGGGACCGGCGTTGCAGCGCGCCTACGACGTCGGCATCAAGCCGCTGATCAACAACGAGATCACCGTCGAGCAGGCGTTCGAGCGCTCGTCCGAGCCGCTCAAGGCGTTCATGCAGAAGAACGTGCGCGAGAAGGACCTCGCGCTGTTCACCGACCTCTCGCGCGAGCCGCGCGCCGGCCACGCCCGGAGGAGATGTCGCTGCGCATCCTGGTGCCGGCCTTCATGATCTCCGAGCTCAAGCGCGCCTTCGAGATCGGCTTCCTGCTGTTCCTGCCGTTCCTGATCATCGACCTCGTGGTCGCGTCGGTGCTGATGTCGATGGGCATGATGATGCTGCCGCCGGTGGTGGTGTCGCTGCCGTTCAAGCTGATCTTCTTCGTGCTGGTCGACGGCTGGACGCTGGTCGCCGGCAGCCTGGTCCAGAGCTACGGGACGTAGCGTTCGCCGCGCGCGCTGCGCGCGGCCGGAAGGCGCGCCGCGGTCGCGCCTGGCCGGCGCGGCACGGTGCCCGTGGTGTCCGGCTTGGGTTGCTCGCCCGGCGCGCGGCACGGCCTGCTGAGCGTCCGGCAGCGCGCCGGTTCTCCGGATAGCGCGCGCGCAGGTCGCGCAGGAAGCGCGTCGAGCGTGTCGACCGCGGCGATCGCGCGCGCGACCTCGCGGAACTCGGCGCCGCTGGCGCCGATCGGCGCCGGTGACGACCTCGAAGGCGCGGCCGGTCCGGCCCCTCGCCCATCTTGCCGGCGTACTTCTCGCGGAACCGGCACGAGGCCGATCGCGTCCTCGCCCAGCGCATAGCCGATCGCCGCGCGCAGGATGTCGGCGCGCTCGGCGTCGGTGAGCGGCTCGAACTCCTTCCAGCGGTCGCCGTAGCAGCAGCTCGATCTGCTCGGCCGCCTCGCGCCAGCGCCGCGCCGCCCACAGGATGTCGGAGCGCAGCCGGATCGCCTCGCGGCCCTCGATGTTGGCGATCACCTCGAGCGCGAGATCGTGGCGGCCGATGTCGGACAGCGCGCGCGCCTCGAGCAGCAGCCGCTGATTGCGCAGCTCGTTCGAGAGTTCGGCGATGCGCGTCGCGCGCAGCGTCGCCAGCGCCCGGTCCGGCTTGCGGTTCATCAGATAGATCACCGCAAGCCGGGTCGCGACCTGCGCGCGCGCGGCGCCCTGCAGCCGATGGTCGACCTGGTGCTGCAGCAGCTCGGCCGCCTGGTCGAGCAGATCGACCGAGACCAGCCGGTCGGCGAGCCGCCGGATCATCTCGTCGCCGCGCCGGCCGATCGGGGTCAGCTCGCGGAAATCGTAGAACAGGCTGAGCGCATCGATCGCCGGCAGCGCATCGCCCTTGCCGGCCGAGGAACAGGCCGATCGAAGGTCTCGGCCGCCTCGTCCTGGATGCGGCGCGTCATGTCGGAATTCGGATGCGCCGTGAGCGCCGTGCGCATGACGTGGAAGGCGTCGCGGTAGCGGCCCTCCTCGGTGTAGAGCCGCGCGAGCAGCTGCAGCGCCTCGATCTCGGTCTCGTCGCCGCGCCAGATCGTGGTGAGCATTTCGAGCTCGGCGATGACGTCGGCCGCGCTCGAGGTCGCCGAGTCGAACGCGCAGCACGATCTCGCGCAGCCGGCCCTGCGCGGCGGCCGGCCGATCCCGTGAATCGGCGGCCGCGCGATAGGCGCGCAGCGCATCGTCGTTGCGGCCCAAGCCCTTCGGCCAGCCGCCCGGTCAGCACCGAGACCGCCGGCTCGAGCTCGCGCGGCACGCCGACCGTCTCGAATTCGTTGAGCTGGTTGACGGCGCCGGCGATAGTCGCCGACCTCGATCGCGGCGCGCAGCGCATGTCCTTGAGCAGCGACGCGCTGCAGCTCGAGCGGCAGCGTGCCCATCGCCGCCTCGACGTTGCGGAAGCCTTCGCGCGCCTCGGCCCATTTGCCCTGGCGCGCATAGGCCAGCGCGCGCCACAGCGGCGCGTCGTGCTGGTTGCCGACGAGCGGATTGGCGAGATCCTTGAGCGCCTGCGTCGGCGCGGCCGAGCATGATGTTGGCGACCGCGCGCAGCACGAGCGCGGTCGGATCCTCGGCGGTCGGCGGCTCGTCGGCGAGCGCGACGTCGAGCACCGCCTTGGCCTCGGCGTACATCTCGCGCGCGAGATAGAAGCGCGCGAGATCGAGCCGCGCGACGAGCCGCTTGCCGTCCGGCGCCTCGGCGGCGGCGCGGATCAGCTGCGAATTGCGCTCGGTGAAATTCGGCCTGGCGGTCGAAGCCCCAGAGCCTGCGCGTCGAGCACGTGCGGCTGATAGACGATGCTCGCGCTGCGCGCGGCCGCCGTTGAGCGCTGCCGACAGCGTCAGCCCGCCGGGCCGCGCGATCACGATCTTGTCGGCCGCAAGCTCGGCCTTGAGATCGTCGGCGAGCGGCTGCAACGACGACGCCGTGGGCCGAGGCGAGCGCGCGGAACTCGACGAAGTCCTGCGGTCTTGACGAAGCCGCGCGCCGGGCCCGAGCGCGGTCACGACCAGCAGCGTGTCGCCGACGTCGGGATCCGTCGAGCCGGTGCAGCTGGCGCGGATCGTCGAACGGAATGGTGATGCTCGGCGCGCGCCGGGCCCGACGATGTTGCGGCTGATGCCGAGCGGCCTGCGTCGGCTCGACCACCTCGGTCGCCGACCGTGACCGACCCAGCCGGCGCCGTCGGGCGACGACGCTGACCAGCCGCGGCCGTTCGAGCTTGAGCGCACCACCTGCGACGTCGCCCTCGCGCGATCGACGCGTGGCGCTCCGGATGGTGCGGCTCGGATCGCCGTTCGAGCGCCGCCGAGGTCGATCGCCGGCGTCGGTGTCGAACACCAGCCACAGCGTGTCGGCGCGCGGGAACACGGCGGCCGGCGTCGGCGCTCGCGAACGGAAAGAGCAGGCGCAGATTGTCGCCCTGCCGCTTGAGCGCGACCTTGACGGCGATCGGCGTCGCCGGCGATCGCCGCGGCGGGCTGCGGTCGCTCGGCGGCGCGGAGCCGGCGCGTCGGCGGCGCGACCGGCTTCGGCGCGGCGCGGTTCGCTCCGGCGGGCTTGTCGGCCGGAGTGTCCGCCGGCGCGGCGGCTGACCGGCGCCGTTCGGCGGACGCGGCGGGCGCCGCGCGGCAGCGGCGGGCGCGGTCGCGGTGCTGCGCGGCCTGCACGGCGCGGTCGCGGGCGGCTTCGGCGCGCGGCGGCGCATCCTGCGCTCGACGGTTGCGGCGGCGGCTGCGGCGGCCGGCGCGCGCTGTCGGTCGGCTGCGGTCGCGGCATCGTCCGCGCCGGCACCGTCTGCGGCGGCTCGATGCCCGCGGGCGGCGGCGGTTTGCCGACTCGGCGGCGAGCGCGGACAGTTCGTCCGATCGCACCGTCCCGTCCTGGCGCGCGCTGCTTGGCGTCGACCGGCGTCGACGTCGACGACGTAGTTGCATGTCCTCGCGGAAGGTGCGCACGTCGACCTTGCCGGCGAAGGCGAAGCGCACCGACGACCGCCTCCTGATCGAGCTCGCTGTCGATCGCGCCGACCGCCGGCGGCAGCGTCGCCTTGGCGTCGGCGAGATCGAACTGCAGCAGCGCGTCGAAGATCAGCGTCAGCCTGTCCTTGCCGCGCTCGGCGGCGACGCCGATCAGCTCCGGCAGCTCGAACATGTAGCGCGTGAAGGTCGGCTGGCTGCGCGACCCGCACCCGGATCGGCGCCAGCTTGTCGCTGCTCGGGCGCCGCGCGCTGCTGCCGCAGCTTCTTCTCGGCCTCGCGCGCGCGCCGCGCCAGCTCCTCGATCACGTCGCGCGGCAGGCCGGGCGGCAGGCCGGTCCAGGTCTCGGGCAGCAGATCGACGAACAGCCGCTCGCCGGCGGCCATCGAGTTGACCGTCACCTTGCGCGCGAGCGCGATGCGGACGCCCGGCCGTCGGGATCGCGGCGCGCCGCGCTGATATAGTCCGGCGGCGCCGGCGCGCGAGCTGTCGACCGGACGTCGACCGGCTGCTTGAAATGGATGATGAGGATGCTGTTGGACGAGGCGGACCTGCGCCTCGACGTCCTCGGCGAGCGTGAAGACGCAGCCGCGCGAAGCCGTTCTCGTACGACGGCTGCACCTCGCCCTTGACCGCCTGCGCCGCGGCCGGGCGCGCGGCAGCGCGAGCATGATCAGCAGCAACGGCTGCGATCAGGCGACAGAGCGCAGACGACGCGCGCGCCAAGGCGCGGCCGCACCGCGCCGACGCATCGCACGCACCGAACTCACGCACGTACGCTCGACCGACCGGCCATACCGCCGCCCTACGCCGACGCACACGCCGGCTCGGCGACCCTAGGCGCGGCGCGTTTAACGCCGCGTTAACCGTGACGATCAGGCGTCGATTTAGCGTTCAATTGCGGCGTCGGCCGCCCTTCGATCTTCGGCAGATCGGCCGGGTTGACGGTCGTCCTTCGGCGGCCGCGGCGCGCCGCAAGCTCGACCGTGAGCCGCTCGGCCGCCTCCGGCGTCATCTGCGCCAGGATGTCGGACATGCGGCGCGGATTGATCTGGGTCGCCACCTCGAGCAGCACCTTGATGTCGAGCCGGTCGAAGATCTTGGCGGCCTCCTTCGCCTTCATGTTCTCGTACATGGTGACGAGGTTCTTGAAGCGCGCGGCCTCGGCCTCGTCCTTGCTGCTGCACCGCCGCGTTGATCCGCGCCTCCAGGTCCTTGAGCTCGGCGACCCGCGCTTCGAGCCGCTTCTCCGCCGCCTTGAGCAGGCTCTCGCGCATGTCGAGCTCGCGCGCGCGCGCGTCGAGCTCCTGGCGGCGCTCCTGCAGGCGTTCGAGCAGGGCCGCTCGGCCGCCGACGGGCGGCGTCCGCCGATCGAGCGGCGACCGGCGTCCAGCCGGCCGTTGCCCTTCGGCGGCTCCTCCGGCTTGGTCGCCTTGCCTTGTCGGCGGCCGGCGCTTCCGCCTTGGTCGCCGGCTTGGTCTCGCGGCGACCGAGCCGGTGACGTCGGGATAGCTGAACATCTCCTGCGTCCAGGACGTTCGCGCCGGCGGCGCGCGGGCGCGTCTCGAGCGGCGTGGCCGGCGAGCGCATTGCGACGCCGGCGCATGCCGGCACCGTGGTCACGATCAGCGTGTCGCTGCCGCCGAGCGCTCGCCGAGCGTGTAGCCGCCGTCGAACACCAGCCCGATCGATCTTGAGCGCGAACAGGCAGCCGGTCGCGACCAGCACGATCGGGATCGAGCCGGAACTCGCGCAGCCAGCCGGATCATGCCGCGATCGTCCGCGCGCACGCGCGCGCGCGCGCGCTCGGCGAAGGCCTGCGCCGCCGCCACGATCGCCTTGGGATCGGGCGCCGGCTCGGCGGAGCTCGGCTGCGGCGCACGCGTGCCGGCGCGCCGGCGATGCTGCGACAGCCGGTCGAGCAGCATCTCGCCGGCCTCGAGCTGGCGCTCCATGCCGGCGGACAGCCGTCTCGGCCGCGCGCAGGCGCTCGCCGAGCGTGCTGTCGCCCTCGCGCACGGTCGCCTTGAGCCCGGCGACCGCGCGCTCGGCGATCTCGGTCGCCGTGATCAGCTCGGCGATGGTCGCCTTGAGCGCCTGCTCGTCGGCCTTGCAGCCGCTTGAGCCGGCTGTTGAGCACGACGCAATAGCCGATCGTGAGCAGCAGCAGGATCGCGACCAGGCTCTCGATCATCAGTCCGAAGATCGTGGCTCACGGTGCCTCCATCCGCTTGCTGGTCCCGTCCGCCTTCTCGAACATGGCGAACGTGGTGCTGGGCTTGCGCAACGGCTTGGCGACGCGCACCGCGACGCGGTCGCCGACCCGGCCCATGCGGCCCTCGGTCAGCGTGACGTCGCCGCAGCGCACGCGTCACCAGCGCGTCCGGCTTGAGCTCGAGCATCAGCGTGTCGCCGACCTCGAGCTTCATCAGCTGCTTGCAGCGGCAGCTTCGCCTCGTAGAGCACGGCGTCGACCGCGATCTCCGCCTGGCCGATCTCGGTCGCGAGATGGCCTTCCCAGATCGGGTCGCGGCCGAACTTCTCGCCCATGAACATCTGCAGCAGCACGTCGCGGATCGGCTCGATGGTCGCGTAGGGCAGCAGCAGCTCGAGCGTTGCCGCCGCGATCCTCCATGTCGATGCGCAGCCGCACCAGGATCGCGGCATTGGCCGGCCGCGAGATCGCGGCGAAGCGCGGATTGGTCTCCAGCCGGTCGATGTTGAACTTGACCGGCGAGAGCGGCTTGAAGGCGAGCTCGGCGTCGGCCAGCACCACCTCGATCATGCGCTTGACGAGGTTGGACTCGATCGTCGTGTAGGGCCGGCCCTCGACGCGGATCGCGGTCTGGCCGCGGCGGCCGCCGAGCAGCACGTCGATGATCGAGTAGATCAGGCTCGGAATTGACGGTGATCAGGCCGAAATTGTCCCACTCCTCGGCCTTGAACACGGCGAGGATCGCCGGCAGCGGAATCGAGTTGAGATAGTCGCCGAAGCGCACCGAGGTGATGCGGTCGAGCGAGACTTCGACGTTGTCGGAGGTGAAATTGCGCAGCGCTCGTCGTCATCAGCCGGACCAGCCGGTCGAAGACGATTTCCAGCATCGGCAGGCGCTCGTAGGAGACCATCGCCGAGTTGATGATCGCGCGGATGCCGGAATTGTCGTTGAGCGAGACGTCGGCGAGGCTGAAGCCGAGCAGGCTGTCGATTTCCTCCTGGTTGAGGACGCGCTCGGCGCCGCCCTTGCGCCGCCTGGATGAACTTGGCTGCCGTCGTCGACCATGGCCGCCCATTGCGCGGCGGCGGCTTCGGCGCCGTCCGGCGCGCCGTCGGCGGCGCGTCGGCGCCTGCGCGTTGGCGGCGTCGGCCTCGAGCGCGAGGCCCCATTCGGCGGCGAGCGCGTCCTGGTCGATCTGGTCTTTCTGCGCCATGGCTCGTCAGCCGTCACTGGACGACGATTTCCTTGAACAGCACGGCGTTGATGCGGCTCGGCGCGATCGCGGCATTGACGCGGCGCGTCAGCTCTTCCTTCAGGCGATAGAGCCCGGCGGAGCCGTCGAGGTCGCTCGGGCGCAGTTCGCGCAGATAGGTCTGGAAGGCGTCCATCACCCGCGGCATCGTCGGCTGGATCTGCGGCGATCAGCGTCGGATCGGGCAGTTCGAGCACGATCTTGACCTTGAGATATTGCGTGCGCTCGCTGCCGGCGTTGGAGAGATTGACCAGCACCTCCGGCACGTCGACGAAGACCGCGGGCTTTGACCGGCGCCGCGGCGGCCTTGGCTGCCTTGCCGCCGCTGAAGACAGAAATAGGCCGCCGCCGCCGCCGCCGCCGAGCACCAGCGACGCCGACGCCGCGATGATGATCAGCTTGAGCGGCAGCTTGCGCTTCGGCTGGCCGCTCGCCCGCGCTCTTCGCCGTCCTCGTCGCGCTTCGGCCTCGTCCTCGGCGTCCGCCTGCTTTTGCCTTCGCTGCCATTGACCTCGATCCCCTCGAGCTGCGGCGCCCGACACCGGCGGCAACACGAACAGGCCGCGCGCGCCGCGACGCTTCTGCGCCCTGCGCGGTAACGTTAGGTTCGGAATGGTTAACGGATTCTTGCCACGCGCCGCCGAAGGCGGAAAGTTTTGCCGGGTGCGTGGTTTGCGACAGGCTGAATTTGCCGGCCTGCCGCATGCCCGGCATTTTCGCTAAGCCATTGATCTGTATTGACATTTTCCGTGTTGGCACGGGCTCTGCAAGGCGTTGCCTGCGCCGCGGCTTGGGAGAGCTTGCGGCGTGCGGACCGACGGGCTTCGCCTCGGGAGGGCGGGCCGCGTCCGACAGGGGAGCACAGCCGATGGAGAACGCCCTCCTGATCGGACTGTCGCGGCAGATCGCGCTGCAGCGCGAGCTCGACGTCGTCGCCAACAACATCGCCAACCTGAACACCACCGGCTTCAAGGCCGACGGTTCGGTGTTCGAGGAATTCCTGATGCCGGGCGCGCGCGCACGAGCAGTTCCAGGGCGCCGACCGGCGCCTGAGCTACGTGCAGGACCGCGCGACCTGGCACGACTTCAGCCCGGGCCCGCTCCAGCAGACCGGCAATCCGCTCGACGTCGCGATCGACGGCGACGCCTTCCTGGTGGTGCAGACGCCGCGCGGCGAGCGCTACACCCGCAACGGCGCGCTGCAGATCAACGCCACCGGCGAGCTCGTGACCAGCGACGGCGACCAGGTGCTCGGCGACGGCGGGCCGATCCAGTTCCAGACCACCGACCGCGACATCGTCGATCAACGCGGACGGCACGATCACGGTGCGCGAGGGCGCCAACACCAAGGCTCGGACTCCGCGCGCGGCAAGCTGCGGCTCGTGCGCTTCGACGCATCGGCGCAGTTGCAGAAGGACGGACCGAGCACTGTTCCGCGCGCCCGACGGCGTGACGCCGCAGCCGCGCCGAACAGGCGCGCGTCGTGCAGGGCGCGATCGAGCAATCGAACGTGCGCGCGCGTGGTCGAGATGGCGCGCATGATCGAGGTCACGCGCACCTACACCCAGATCGCCAGCCTGCTGCAGCAGCAAGGCGACATGCGCCGCAACGCCATCGAGCAAGCTCGCCGAAGTTCCGGCCTAAGCGAGATCCAGCGGGAGACATCGCCATGCGAGCGCTCCACACCGCGGCGACCGGAATGATGGCCCAGGAACTCAACGTCCAGGTCATCTCCAACAACATCGCCAACATGCGCACGACCGGCTACAAGCGCCAGCGCGCGGAATTCCAGGACCTGCTCTACGAGCACGTGAGCCGGGTCGGCACGCAGACCTCGACGCAGGGCAACATCCTGCCGGTCGGCATCGAGCTCGGCGGCGGCGTCAAGACCGTCGGCACGCCGCGCATCATGACGCAAGGCACGCTGCTGCCGACCGGCAACACGCTTCGACGTCGCCATCCGCGGCGAAGGCTTCTTCAAGATCCAGATGCCGGACGGCACCTTACACCTATACCCGCGACGGCTCGTTCCAGATGGACGCGCAGGGCCGCATCGTCACCGCCGCAGGGCAACGTGGTGCAGCCCGGCATCACCATTCCGCAGAACTCGACCGTCCATCACCATCAACGCGCAGGGCCAGGTGTCGGCGATCGTCGCCGGCACCACCACGCCGACCGTGCTCGGCCAGCTCACGCTCACGCGCTTCGTCAACAAGGCCGGCCTGCAGGCGATCGGCGACAATCTGTTCGTCGAGACGCCGGCCTCCGGCACGCCGCAGGACGGCACGCCCGCCACCGACGGCTTCGGCGACCTGCAGCAGGGCAACCTCGAACAGGCCAACGTCGAGGCGGTGACCGAGATCTCCGACCTGATCGCCGCGCAGCGCGCCTACGAGATGAACGCCAAGGTGATCACGGCGGCCGACCAGATGCTGCAGTCGACCTCCAACATGATGCGCTGAGGAGCGACGACCATGATCCGCATCGCCACCGTCATCGCCGGCCTCGTCGCTCGCAGCCCCCGCGCTCGCCCAGATCGCAGAGCCCACGCTGTTCTCGCCTGCCCGGCTGACCGACGCCGCGTGGGGAGATCGCGCGCCGGCAAAAAAGGCCGCACGGCTGGCGCAGGACATCTCGGCGCCCGCGCCGCGTCGCGCCGCCCGCAGCCGCGTCCCCGCGCCGCAACCCGCGCCCAGCCGCCGCAACGGACCACCGGACAGAACTCGGCGCACCGACGCTCAGGGCCGCGGCGCTGGTCAGTCGGCGAGCTCGTGCGCATCGGCGATCTGGTCGAGAACGCCGGCGCGGTCGCCGACGTCGCGATCTTCCGCGCGCCCGACCTCGGCCAGACCGGCAGCGTGCCGGCGAGCCGCGTGCGTCGAGGCGGTGCGGCCGCACCACATCATCGGGCTCGACACCGACGGCCTCGAGCGAGGTCGTCGGTCACGCGCGCGAGCCGCGCGATCACCGCGCAAGGAGATCGAGGCGCGCCTCGTGCGGGCGCTCGCCGGCCAATACGGGCTGGCGGACGCCAAGGACCTCACAGCTGCGCTTCGACAACGAGCCGCGCACGCTCCAGGTCGAGCCGGAGGCGACCGCGGAGCTTGCGCGTCGCGCGCCTGACGCTACGAGCCGCGCATCGCGCCGCTTCGACGCGATGCTCGAGCTTCCCGGCAGCGCAGCTGCGCGCCGGCTGGCGCTGCGCTTCACCGGGCATGGTGACGGAGACCATCGAGGCCGTCGTCGCGCTGCGCGCGATCGCGCAGCGGCGAGGTGTTCAAGGCCTCCGACGTCATGATCGAGCGCCGGCCGAAGGCCGAGTTCGGCGGCGCGACCGCTCCCGCCATCGAGGACGTGCTGGGCTTCGCCGCCACGCGGCTCGCTGCAGCCGGGCAAGGTCGTCCGCCACAGCCGACCTGATGAAGCCCGAACTGGTCGGGCGCAACGAGACCGTCACCATCGTCTACGAGGTGCCCGGCATCGTGCTCACCATGCGCGGCAAGGCGCTGGAGCCGGGCGCGCAGGGCGACCTCATCAACGTGCTCAACATCCAGTCCAAGCGCACCGTGCAGGCGACCGTCACCGGGCCCGGCCGCGTCACCGTCCACGCCTTCGATGCACGGGTGGCCACCAACGCCGCGCCGGCGGAACGGCCGGCGCGGCGCGCAAAGCGCACCCGGTAATCGTCCGCGTCGCGTAAAGCAATCGTCACTGCGTTCAATTTCGGAGCAGAGCATGTCGAGTTACAGGTTGCGCCACGAATTCGGTCCGCTCACGCTGGCCGGCCGACGCCGGCACGCGCGCTGCCTCGACATCGCCGCGCGCATCGTTGCGCTGTCGGCTCTGGGCTCGCTCGCCGGCGGCTGCTCGGCGCTCGAGCGCCTGCGCTGGGTCGGCGACACGCCGCCGCTCGCGGCGATCGAAAACCCGACGACGCAAGCCGGCTACAAGCCGGTGCAGATGCCGATGCCGGCGCCGCAGCCGGCGATCTACCAGCCGAATTCGCTCTGGCGCACCGGCTCGCGCGCCTTCTTCAAGGACCAGCGCGCCCACCAGGTCGGCGACATCCTCACCGTCAAGGTGAAGATCACCGACAAGGCCACGATCGAGAACGAGACCGCAGCGCAGCCGCAAGAACGAGGAGGATTCCGGCATCGACAATTTCTTCGGCAAGCCGAAGGTGCCGATCATGAACACCCCGGTGCCGACCCGCATCTTCACCGGCGACTCCACCTCGCTCGAGCGACGGCAAGGGCTCGATCGACCGCAAGGAGGAACTGCTCCACCAACGTCGCCGGCGTGGTGACGCAGGTGCTGCCGAACGGCAACCTGGTGATCGAGGGCAAGCAGGAGGTGCGGGTCAATTTCGAAATCCGCGAGCTGATCGTCGCCGGCATCGTGCGGCCCGGAGGACATCGAGAGCGACAACACCATCGACTCCACGCAAGATCGCCGAGGCCCGCATCGCCTATGGCGGCCGCGGCCAGATCACCGACGTGCAGCAGCCGCGCTACGGCCAGCAGGTGCTCGACGTGCTGCTGCCGTTCTGATTGCTAGCGTTGGTCAGTATCCGAGCTCCCCGCCGGCTCCGCAGCGCGCGAGTGGAACGGCGAAACCCCGTGGCCTCCGGCGCTCCCCCGCCGGAGGCCGCGATGGTTTTCAGCATCCGGTCGAAGCCGGAACGATCGATCGAATTGTGCCGCGCAGGTTCAACCCGCGTCGACCTTTGCGAGGAAGGACGGCCCCGCCCGGCCCTGCCCCGGAGCGCCATTAAGCCTCCAGTTTACGCCGGCGCTGCTAGGGATTTCACCGCACCCCGGTCGCCGCGCGCATTTAACGTCGCAGGCGGGCAACCAAACCGGTGGCCAGGCGTTATCCTGCGGGAGGATTGCATGCAGGACCACCTCAACGTCGTACTGGAGGCGATGCGCCGCGCGCAGGCGAAGGTCGCCTTCTACCTCGAACCCGGCAACGGCAATGCGCAGCAGGCCTTCGGCGAACTCGTGGCGATCCTCGAAGCCGAGGAGGTCATGCGCGCGATGCGGGCGCTGCAATCGGGCGCGCCCAGCGTGGTGCCGGACAATGTGGTTCAGGCCGAGCGCGCATTGCACAAGGCCCTGGCCGGCTCCTGACCGCGCCCTGCGGCCGGTCGATCAGAACTCCTCGGGCTTGATCGGGTCGGTCTCGAGGTTGCCGTCCTTCTGCTTGATCAGCGTGATGCGGAAGCCGTGCACCGTGTTGCCTGTGCGGGAGAACGTGAAGGTGTCGCCATCGGCGCCGCCGCTCTTGCCGCGCAGCTTGAAATAGCTGGTGTCCTTGCCGAACAGATTCTTCACGCCGTACCAGGTAGCGCCCGAGGCGCCGCGGATCTTGTAGCTGCCGAGCGGCGCCTTGGTCTGAAACGGCTTGCCACCGATGACGTAGAACATCATCGCCTCGCGGCCGTTCGAAGCATGCACCAGCTTGAGCGCGTAGTTGGTGCCCGCGGGCGAATCGACCGCGAGCGGCGCGAGCCCGCGCCCCGCCTTGTTGTAGACGACGCCCGGATTGATCTTGACCGGCTTGAGGTCGGCGGGCGGAGCCGCCGGCGGCGGCGGGCTGAGCTGCGCGATGCGCGCGGAGGGCGCGCCCTGCCAGCCCGATTGCGCCAGCGCGCGTGCGACGAGATCGGGCGCGCAAGCGGCCGTGACGGCGAGCACGAGCAGCGCAAGCGCCGCCGGAACAGCCGGAATTTTCAGCATGTCAGCCTCGCAATGAGGTCCGCCAATATGACTGCGCCATCGTGCGATGTTTCGAAAACCGCCGCAAGCAGGGCGTCGCTCGTAGCCCGGATGGAGCGAAGCGAGATCCGGGAGCGGTCTCGCCAACAGAGGCCCCGCATTTCGCTGCGCTCATGCGGGCTACCTGCTCAGCACACCCTGCGAACTCACGCCGCGTCCGCCGGCCGCACCCGCTTTGCGATCTCCGCGCCGCGCTCGCGCTCGATCGCCGCGATGTCGTGCTGGCCCTGCAGGTCGAGCCAGAACTGCGCCCGGTTGCCGAAATACCGGCCGAGCCGCACCGCGGTGTCGGCGGTGATCGAACGGCGGCCGTTGAGGATGTCGGTGATGCGGCCGGACGGCACGCCGATGTCGAGCGCAAGCCGGTTGGCGCTGAGCTTGCGTGCCGCCAACTCGCGCTTGAGGAAACGGCCTGGGTGAACAACGGGGGGCATGGTCCTTCCTCTGTGGTAGTCGACGATCTCGACCTTGAACGCGTCGCCTCCCGCTCGTTCCCGCGCAAGCGGGAACCCAGTTCTTTTCTTCGCATACAAAGTGCCGGGTCCCCGCTTGCGCGGGGACGAGCGGAGTATCGGGCTGGCTCTGCGCGCAATCGCTCAGGCCGAGATAAAGCCTCGGCGCTACTGCAGCTTCACGCCCGCGGTCTTCACCGCGTCGTGCCAGAGCACGATCTCCTTGGCGAGAAACGCGGCGAACGCCGCCGGCGAAGCGTCGGGCGCCGGGTCAACGCCGGCCTTCTCCAGCTGAGCGAGGAACGCGGGATCCTTGAGCGCGCGTCCGATCTCGGCGGCGATGCGCTCGATGACCGGCTTGGGCACGCCGGCCGGCGCCATCATCGCGGTCCAGGACACGGCGTGGAATCCGGGGAAGCCCTGCTCGGCCAGGCTCGGCACCACGGGCACATTGTGGTTGCGCGTCTCGCTCGACACCGCGAGCATGCGGACCTTGCCGGCGCGCGCCTGCACCAGCGCCTCCGACATCGGCACGAACATGGTGGGGATATGGCCGGCGATCACGTCGGTGAGCGCGGGCGCGGTGCCGCGGTAGCTCACATTGGTCATTTCCAGCCCCGCGCGCTTGAGAAACAGCGCCATGATCAGGTTGCTGGCGCTGCCCGGCCCGCCGCCGCCGCCGTACGAGAGCTTCTCCGGCTGCGCCTTCACGTACTTGATGAACTCCTGCACGTTGTTCGCGGGAACCTTGGGATTGACCACCAGCACTTGCGGACTGGTGCTGAACAGGCTCACCGGCGCGAAATCCTTGAGCGGATCGAACGCCACCTTGGTGATGGCGGGGAAGATGGCGATCACGTTGGTGCTCGCCCACAGCAAGGTGTAGCCGTCGGGCGCGGCCCGCACGACTTCCATGGCCGCGATGGTGCCGTTGCCGCCGACCCGGTTCTCGACCACGAATTGCTGGCCGAGCGCCTCGCTCAGCCGCGCGGCCACGATCCGCCCCATGATGTCGATGTTGCCGCCGGCCGCGAACGGCACCAGCAGCTTGACCGGGCGCTGCGGCCAGTCCTGCGCTTGCGCGCGCTCGCCCGCGGCGCCTGCGAGCGCCAGCGCGAGCACGATGGACACGGCGACGGACAGCCTGCGTGCTGTTCTCATGATCCTCACCCAAAATGCACGGTACCGATTGGCGTTGCCCGACGCTGCGCAGTGGGCGCGGCGTTGTCAACGCTCTCTATCGTCGCAACACGGTGGCGGGTGCTACATGCGCATCGTCATGGCCGGGCTTGTCCCGGCCATCCACGTCTTTCTTCGTGGCTGCAAAGCAAGACCTGGATGCCCGGCACAAGAGTCTACACTCGGGCCCCGCCGAAGGCGGGGACCTGGGTGCCGGGCATAACGACCTCCTGCGGTCGCGGCCTAAAATCGCCGGCGTCACTCGTCGCGGTAGATGCGCTCGCGCCGCTCGTGGCGCTCCTGCGCCTCGACCGAGAGCGTGGCGATCGGGCGAGCCTCCAGCCGCTTGAGCGCGATCGGCTCGCCGGTCTCCTCGCAAAAGCCGTAGCTGCCGTCCTCGAGACGGACCAGCGCCTCGTCGATCTTGGCGATCAGCTTGCGCTGGCGATCGCGCGCGCGCAGCTCGATCGCCCGGTCGGTTTCCGAGGAGGCGCGGTCGGCGAGGTCGGGGTGGTTCTCGTTCTCGGCCTGGAGATGGGCCAGGGTCTCCTTCGCCTCCTTCAGAATGTCCTCTCTCCACGCGAGCAGCTTCTGGCGGAAGTACTCGCGCTGGCGATCATTCATGAACGGTTCTTTTTCGGACGGGCGGTAGTTCTTGTCGTTCTTAGGATCGCTTTTGTGATCGTTCTTGTGGCCGGCCTTATGCGCTACCGCCGCGCCGCCGTTCCGCTTTTCCGAAGGCATGGAAACCCCGCGCTACAACGAGCCCCCTGGTCGCGGGCGAGCTTATATAGCGGCTGCCGGGGTTGGACAACATCCGAATTGGGCCCGAGACCGGCCCCTGGTGCACTGCGAAATGGCGGCAATTCTGATGGAATTACCGGGGTGTCATCTTGGCAATCTCGACCTCGACCCGCAGCTCGATCTCGCCGAGCAGGCTGTCGAGGCCGGCCTCGCCCGAACCGTCCTTGAGGAAAGCGGCAGCGGACTTGAGCTTGTTGAGGGTCGCCTGGGCCAGCGTCCCGCCCAGCAGCCCGATCTTGAGCTCGTCGAGCGCATCGAGCGCGACACGGCCGCGCTTGAGCGCCTGGCGCCGCCGCTCGGTCGGGTCTTCGAGCCCCTGCAGCGCGATCAGCGCGTCGATCCCGCCGACCGTGCGCAGGGCCGCCGGCGCCGCGGCGGCGCGCGGAGTTTCGGCTTCCGACAGCGTGAAGCCGCCCGCGGCAGCGCGCCGGGTCGAGGGGCTGGTGGCCGCCGCGGCGGTTCGGTTCGGTCCCTGGATGCGCATGATCGCCCCCGCCCCGGGCACGCTCCCGGATCGCCAGCAAACCTCGCTCGGTATGGTTAACCGCCGGTAAACGCGCCGGCAAAAACTGCCCGCCCCGGCAAGAGAGGCCTCTGCACGGTCGCTAAAGCAAAGTCTGAGCAATCGCTAAAATACAAGCTAATTCAGCAAGTAGTTGCTGATCTCGGAGATGGCACGGCATTCGCAAGGCAGTTGTCCGGTCCGAACTTCTTGGGGGAGACAAGATGACGAGGACACTGACGATCGCATTCTGCGCAGCCTTGATCTGCGTGCAAGCCTCGGTGAATGCCGGGGCGACGTCGCGCATCAAGGATCTCGCCAACGTCGAGGGCGTGCGCCAGAACCAGCTGATCGGCTACGGTCTGGTCGTCGGTCTCAACGGCACCGGCGACACGCTCAACAACATTCCGTTCACCCGCCAGTCGCTGCAGGCGATGCTCGAGCGGCTCGGCGTCAATATCCGCGGCCAGACCCTGCGCACCGGCAACGTCGCCGCCGTCATGGTGACGGCCAACCTGCCGCCGTTCGGCACCCAGGGCACGCGCATCGACGTGACGGTGTCGGCGCTCGGCGACGCCAAGAGCCTGCAGGGCGGCACGCTGCTGGTCACGCCGCTCCTGAGCGCCGACGGCAACGTCTATGCGGTCGGCCAGGGCTCGGTCGCGATCGCCGGCTTCCAGGCCGAAGGCGACGCCGCCAAGATCGTACGCGGGGTGCCGACCGTCGGCCGCATCGCCAACGGCGCGATCATCGAGCGCGAGATCGACTTTGCGCTCAACCGCCTGCTGCAGTTGCGGCTCGCGTTGCGCAATCCCGATTTCACCACCGCCAAACGCGTCGCCTCGGCGGTCAACGATTTCATCGGCACGCCGACCGCAGAGCCGCTCGATCCCGCGACGGTGCAGATCACGGTCCCGCCCAAGTACCACGGCAACGTGGTCGCGCTGCTCACCGAGATCGAGCAGCTGCAGGTCGAGCCCGATCTCTCCGCGCGCGTCGTCATCGACGAACGATCGGGCGTCATCGTGATGGGACGCGACGTGCGCGTCTCGACCGTCGCGGTGGCGCAGGGCAACCTCACGGTCACCATCTCGGAGGCGCCGCAGGTGAGCCAGCCGGCAGCCGTTCTCGCGCGGCCGAACGCATCGTCGTCCCGCGCATCGCGCGTCGGCGTGCAGGAGGACGGCAAGAAGCTTGCCGTGGTCAAGGAGGGCGTGTCGCTGCAACAGCTGGTCGACGGGCTCAATGCGCTCGGCGTCGGCCCGCGCGATCTCATCGCCATCCTGCAGGCGATCAAGGCCGCCGGCGCGATCCAGGCCGAGATCGAGGTGATGTGATGAGCGCGATGCCCCCTCTCGCGACCAAGGTCGGACCGGCCGCGCTCGGCGCGCTCTCCGCTACCGGCACCAAGCCCGCCATCGATTACAAGGCCAATGCGCGCGCCCAGGCCATCGACTTCGAGGCCACATTTCTCAACGCGATGTTCGGACAGATGTTCACCGGAATCGACGGCGAAGGCCCGTTCGGCGGCAGCGGCGGCGCGGGCGTCTGGCGTTCGTTCCTGAGCGACGAGTATTCCAAGTCGTTCGCCAAGTCCGGCGGGATCGGAATCGCGGACCACGTCTATCGCGCCTTGCTGACCCAGCAAGAAGCGCGCGCCAAGTGATGGCAGGTGACCCACGCCACGTCGGGATGAACACATGAACACCGGACCGTCCATGACGATGACCTCACCTGCCCCGGTTGCGACGGCGGCGGAAGCCGACCATCTCGCCGGCCAACTCAGTGCGGTCATGCATGACCTGGTCGAGCTGTTGCAGCAGGAGACCGAGTTGGTCCGCGCCGGGCGGCTTAGAGCGGCCGCGCAGCTCGCGCAGCCGAAGGCCGAATTGACGCGGCGCTACGACACGTTGCAACTGCAGGCGAGCCGAGCCCAGTTGGCGCGCATCGCGCCGGACCGGCTCGCGGCCCTGCGCACCCGGCACGACGAATTCCGTGCGCTGTTGCAGATCAACATGACCGTGCTCGCCACCGCGCATGCGGTATCGGAGGGCATCGTGCGCGGAGTATCGAACGAGCTCGCGCGTAAGTCTGCGCCCCAGACCTACGGCGCGACGGGCCAGGCCAACGCCCCGACCCGCAGCGCCGGCCAGCCCCTCGCCGTCAGCCGGACGCTGTGAGCGGGTGCTTCTCGCGCACCCATCGCGATTGCCCATAACCGCACCCGAACGACCGGCCGAGTCGCGCAT
The DNA here is from genome assembly GCA_963755305.1 of uncultured Alphaproteobacteria bacterium. Lineage (GTDB taxonomy): Bacteria > Pseudomonadota > Alphaproteobacteria > Rhizobiales > Xanthobacteraceae > VAZQ01. The sequence goes on from CAVWJL010000008.1 coordinate 254,211, forward strand.
CCAGCGCGCTTGGCGCCTGACTTTGGCTTTTTGCGATGAACGCGCAAACGCGGTGGCGTGGAGAAGCGCCCTGCCGACGTGATCGGCAAAACGGGTCCGTGTCATGTGGATCGCGACGGGGGAGGTCCCGAAGACCGTGCGCGAGCGCAGTCAAGGAGTGCCCGAAACCAAGCAGGCGCCCCGCAACGGCGGCACAGACTTCGACACTACCCGGTCTTGAGACATTATCCCCAGAATCCCCCAGAGCAGGACACCCTGTCGAGAGGGTATGGTAAACGGCTAGTTGTTTTTCATAGTTAATGGAGCATGAAATCTATCGATTACACAGCGAATAGACAATGCTACCATCAATTCATGTGTTAACCACGTTCTTTTACTCTACATTACGCTGGCTATGCGATTTGTTGCCGCGATCCGTGCGATCGACGTGCAACCGCCAGTAACGGCGTACGACCAGAAAGGTTTAGAACATGGCTTCGAATATCACTCTGTCGGCTGGCGTCCGGCAGAACCTGCTCGCTCTGCAGAACACCGCGTCGCTGCTGAGCACCACGCAGAACCGCCTCGCGACCGGCAAGAGGGTCAACTCGGCACTCGACAATCCGACCAACTTCTTCACGTCGTCGGCGTTGTCGGCGCGTGCGTCCGACTTGTCGGGCATTCTCGACTCGATGTCGAACGGCATCAGCACCTTGAAGGCAGCCGACAACGGCCTGACCGCGATCACGCATGCGGTCGAGTCAATGCAAGCGACCATCAGCCAGGCGCGCCAGGACTTCGTCCTGGAAGAGCTCGTCGTACACCATCGCTCTTACCACGTGTGGCCGCCACCGACGTTCTGACCGTCTCTGGCGGCGCGGTGACCGGCTCGGTCAACGTCGATCTGGCCAACTCGCAGGCGCGTACTCACGGGCGCTGCCTATACGAACCTGGACTTCAACAACGGCGGCACCTTCGACGCGAACGCTCACCTTCACCATTGCCGCCAACGGCGGCACCGCGCGCGCGGTCGTCGTGACAGCGACAACCGACACGAACATCACCGTCACGGTCGACGGTGGCACGGCGACGAACTTCACCGTCGCCGACGCCGACGCCGTGACCGGGGCCGAACTCCGTGACGCCCTGAACGCCGGTTTTGACGCTGCCGCCACGCCGGTCGCGATCACGGTAACGGCGGCTCGACCGGCGGCTCCGATCGTCTTCACGTCCGACACCGCCGTCACCAACAGCAGCGCCAACGTCGCCGTCACCACTGTGTCGGCGTCGCGCCACCACGCCCGGCGAGCTTCGGCTTGGCGCTACGGCCGGCGGCACGCTCACCAAGACCGGCGCCGCGGCGCAGACCGTCGACCAGATCGTCGCCGGCATCAACGCCAACACCTCGCTCACCGGCAAGGTGAAGGCCACGCAACGACGGCGGCAAGGTCAACATCCAGAACCTCTCGACCGAGGATCTGACCGTGGTCGGCGCCACCTCGGCCGGCGTCATCAACGGCGACACCGGCGCGGCCAATACCGCGACGGTCGGTGGCAACACCGTGCGCAAGAACCTGATCACGCAGTTCAACGATCTGCGTACTCAGCTCGACAAGCTCGCCGACGACTCCAGCTTCAACGGCATCAACCTGCTGCACGGCGACACCTTGAAGCTGGTGTTCAACGAAACCAACACGAGCTCGATCAGCATCGTGTCGCAGAATGCCAACGGCATCAACGTCTCCGTGCTCGGCATCGGCGCGGCAGATGCGACCGAGTTCTCGACCAACACCGCGCTCGATTCGCGGTCTGACGCCCTGCACGACGCCTTGACGTCGCTGCGTTCACAGGCCTCGGCCTTCGGTTCGAACCTGTCGATCGTGCAGAATCGCCAGGACTTCACCAAGTCGATGATCAACACGCTGCAGACGGGCTCCGACGCCCTCATGCTCGCCGACAGCAACGAAGAGGCGGCGAACCTGCTCGCCTTGCAGACCCGGCAGCAGCTGTCCACCACGGCGCTTTCGCTGGCCTCGCAGGCCGACCAGGCGGTGCTGCGGTTGTTCTAATCAAGCTTCGGCTTCGGCCGAGACGAAACGGCGGGGCCTCGGCCCCGCCGTTTTTCTTTGGCGCGGGTGTTTCCGCACCCAATTTCATCATTAACCCATCTTTAAAGTCTTTTTTACCAGCCATTAGGGTTACCGGATCATTATCGCACCATCCGTTCGCTCACTGGAGCGGCGTCAGTTTACGCAACTGAGGGATGAGTGCCATGAGTGACGTCGTACTTTCCGCCGGTGTGCGGCAAAATTTGTTGGCTCTGCAAAACACCGCTCGGTTGATGGGTATTACCCAGAACCGTCTGGCGACGGGCAAGAGGGTCAACACCGCCCTCGACAATCCGGTCAATTTCTTTACGTCGAGCGGCCTAGCCAGCCGCGCCAATGACCTGAGCGCCCTCCTCGACGCCATGTCGAACGGAATCAAGACCATCGAGGCTGCGGACAATGGCATCACGGCGATCAATCGCGCGATCGAAACGATGAAGTCGACGCTGCTTCAGGCACGGCAGGACAAATCTTTCAAGTCCGTGTCGAGCACTGTTGATACCGCCACAATCGGGACGACTTCTCTGAAGAACTTGGCGATCTCGGGCGGCGCAGTTACCGGCACGGTCAATGTGGCGCTCAATTCGATCCCCGCCGCTGCAACCCCAGCTACGATCACTGCGGCCGGTGGTACGGATCTGACCGGTGACCCCGATCTTTCCGCCCTCACCGGGCAGACCGTGTCGATCAACGGCACCGTCGTCTACACCTTCACCGGCTCGGCGACCGGCCAGGCAGCCGCGCTTGAGGCTGGCATCGAGGCTGCCGCAGGCGGCGGCGTCTACACGGCGACCCGGACCACCAACGGCATCAATATCAGTCGCGCCGACGGCATAAACTTCACCGTGAATACAAGCAATGCCGCCACCGCAACTGCCATCGGTATTCCCACGGGCACGACAACGACCGACGGCGTTCCAGCCGTAACAGGAGCGGTGAAAACCGTTGACGAGCTCGTTGCCTCCATCAACTCCAACGTTTCGCTCATCGGCAAGGTGCAGGCATCCAACGACAACGGCTCGCTGCGTATCTTCAATCTGTCAACGATTGATCTCACGCTCACCGGCACAACCGGCGCAGGCGCGATCGACGGCGGCATAGGGACTTCGACGATCGGCGGCAACGACGTTCGTCGCAATCTTGTTCAGCAGTTTAACGGACTGCGCGATCAACTCGACAAGATGGCCGACGATGCGTCCTTCAATGGCGTCAATCTGCTGCGTGGGGACAAGTTGAAGCTGACGTTCAACGAAACCGGCACCAGTACGATTGAAATCCAGGCCACGGATGAAAATGGCGTCGTGCGCCCGATCAACAGCATCAATCTCAATATTCAATTCCTTCAGAATTCGGATGTGGATTCCGATGCCAATATCGACGTTCTCCTGGACAACATGGCCCAGTCGGTCAACATGATCAGAGCACAAGCGTCGGACTTCGGCTCCAATCTGTCGATCGTGGAGAACCGCACCGAGTTCACCAAAGCGATGATCAACACATTGCAGACGGGCGCGGACAACCTCGTCCTTGCGGACACCAACGAAGAGGGCGCCAACATGCTTGCGTTGCAAACCCGCCAGCAGCTCTCGACGACCGCGCTCGCGCTCGCCTCGCAGGCCGACCAGGCCGTGCTGCGCTTGTTCGGCTAGGACTTTGCAAAGAAGATTTGGGCGAAGCGGCGGGATCGTGGTCCCGCCGCTTAACGTTTCATTAACCATCAATCGCCACGATGACACGTGGCTTTAGCAATTGCGGAGGCGTGCATGGTTCTCAAGGTCGAGCTCAAGCCGGGAGAGCGGATCATCCTCGGCGATTGCGTGATTACCAATCACGATCAGCGAACCAGGCTCTCGATCAAGGGACAGACACCGATCCTGCGCGAAAAGGATATCTTGACACCGAAGCAGGCAAACACCCCGGCAAAACGCATCTATCTCGCGGTTCAACTGATGTACACGTCGAAAGATCCGCGCGCGCATCACGACGTCTATTTTTCATTGGTGCGTGATATTACGAAGGCGGCGCCGAGTGCATGGCCAATCATCGAAAGCATCAACAATCATATCTTAACAGGAGAGATGTATAAGGCGCTAAAGGTCGCCAAAAAGCTGATCGCGTATGAGGAGGAGATTGTAAACCATGCAAAGCGCGGCGCAAGCCTACGGAGCGGTAGCGAGGCAGATCGTCAATCCGCGTGAGCTGGAAGCCGACCTGCTTTTGAAGGCAGCTTCGCGGCTGCAGGCCGTGATCGATGCCTGGGACCGCAAGCGGCAGGACCTCGACGAGGCGCTGCTGTACAATCGTAAACTCTGGTCAATCTTTCTCGCCTCAGTGACGAGCGCCGAGCACCCGTTGCCGGTTGCAATCCGTCAGAACGTCGCCAATCTTGGGTTGTTCGTCATGAACCAGACCGTGGCAATGCTGCGTGACCCGCAGCGCGAACCGCTGGTCGCCCTCGTCAACATTAATCGCGAGCTCGCATCCGGATTGCTCGGGCGGGCTTAATCAGGCGACGGAACGTCTAATACCAAAACTCGCTGTTCGCGACCGACCTGCGGCTCCATGGCCGACGACGCACCTCTTTGATTTGACTCGCGATTTGACCGACGGATGCCCGGCATCTAGCCTGACCTATTCACCAAGGTGACCAATCTTGCGCGTGCTATCAAGTGCACGCAGAAATTTGCGGCGTCTATTTCATCGCAGAATCAGGCCAGACATTTTGCACGCGCTAGAGTTTTCGGAGCGGGCTCAATTGGGCGATGACAGCCCCGCTTGTTACGGCGCGGCAGGGACGATCGTGGTGGCAAGTTGCCGCAAGAGTGCAGCATCGGGACAAGCAGCGGCGAAGGCGAGACGGATTCGCGACGTGGTCTCGATCACGCGCGTGCCGAGTTTGATGAGCCGCAGGCGGATGGTGGCGAACTCAGCCCTCGCGAGCGCGTGAGTCTTGGGGATCGCGTCGCGCATGGAGAGCATGAGCCAATAGGCGGCCGTGTGCAGGATCAGCCGCATCTGGTTGGCGAGCGGCGAACGGCAGCTGGTACGGTCGGAAGCGAGTTGGGACTTGTGCATCTTGATCAGGTTCTCGGCTTGGCCCCTGGCACAATAGAGGGTGTCGTAGATGTGCTCGGCCGAGCCGGATGACAGGCTGGTGACGACGAAGCGGATGTCGAGACCGAGCATGGTCGCCTCGATGCGAGCACAGGCGCGCCGTGTCTTCGACCAGGACTTGGCCTGATAAAACGTCTCGGCATAACCGCGCCGTACCGGCGCCTGATCCAGCGCACGGCGTGTGCGGATGTCGTCAGCAGCGACCTCGACGGCGCGATCGAGCGTGCTGTTGCCGGACAGGCCAAAGATGAAGTCGATGGCGTGTTTCTCGCAGAAGTCCATGACTTCAAAGCGGCCGTAGTGACTATCGCCACGGATGGTGATCTTCGTCGCCGGCCAATGCCGTCGGATACGCCGCACCAGTCGGCGCAGGTGGCCGGCGACTTCCTTCCCCGAGGGCGTCTTGCCGGGGCGCAAGAGCATGGCAACAGGACGGCTCGTTGCGGTGTCGTAGACATGGATCGGCAGGAAGCAGCGCTCGTCGTAATGGGCGTTGAACAGCGAGAGCTGCTGATGCCCGTGAACGACGTCGAGCGTGTCGTCGATGTCGAGCGTCACCGCCGCGGGCGGCCTTGCGTAGCTCGCGCAGTAGAGATCGACCATCACGCCCATGAGGCGGATGATCTCGCGCAACGTCGGCGCGTTCTCCCAGCGCGACATGGTCGGCTGCGAGCACAGGTCGTGCCCCGTATCCGGCAACCGTCCGCAGGCGAGCTTGAAGGCCGGGTCGAACCGCAGCCGGTCGAGATCGTCGGCATCCTCGTAGCCGCAGGCGATCGCCAGGATACGGGCCCGTAGAATGTCCGGCAGCAGATGCACGACACGCATCGGATCGCGTGCGTCGGCGATCACTGCCGAAAGCTTTTCGGCGATGCCGAGCCGCCGTTCGGCCTCGGCCAGCACCATCACGCCACCGTCCGAGCTGATCCGTCCACCGTCGAACGCAGCTGTGATCTTCTTGCCTGCAACGGCTGGAAATGAGAATGGCAGCAACGTATCGTGGATCATGGGATGCGATCCTCGATGCCTTATTGCGACACCGATATCCGATCACCAAGCTGACCACGCGCCATTCATTTAGGCAGTGCCATGGCGGATGCGCCAGAAGTTACGATGATTTCTGCTCCCGAGGTCGCGCGCAACGAGGCCCCCAAGGCCAAGGTCTTCATTTCCTATTCGCGCAAGGACATGGCGTTCGCCGACCGGCTGGAGGCGGCGCTGCAAGGCGCGCGGCTTCGAGCCGCTGATCGACCGCACCGAAATCTATGCCTTCGAGGAGTGGTGGAAGCGCATCGAGGCGCTGATCGCCCGCGCGGACACGGTGGTGTTCGTGCTCAGCCCCGATTCGGTCGACCTCCGACGTTGCGCTGCAAGAGGTTGCGTTCGCCGCCTCGCTCAACAAGCGGCTTCGCGCCGATCGTCTGCCGTCGCGTCGACGACAAGGCGGTGCCGGAGGCGCTCGCGAAGCTCAATTTCATCTTCTTCGACGACGCCGCGCGCTTCGAGCAGAGCGCGGACCAGCTCGCCGAAGGCGCTCAACACCGACATCGGCTGGATCAGGCAACACACCGAGTTTGGCGAGCAGGCGCGACGTTGGGCCTTGGCGAACGGGCCGAACGGATTGCTGTTGCGCTCGCCGGTGCTGGAGCAAGCCGAGCGCTGGATCGCCTCGCGGCCGAGCAGGCGCGCCAGCGCCCACCGAGGAGACGCAGACATTCATCAGGCAGAGCCGACAGGCCGCCACTCGGCGGCGCAACATCCTCACCGGCAGCCTGGCCGCTGGGCTGGTGCTGGCTCTCGGTCTCGCCGGGCTCGCCTATTGGCAACGTGGCAGTCGCGGTCGAGCAGCGCGGCATCGCGCAGCGGAACGAGGCGCAGGCGAAGGAGGAGCGCGACAAGGCCACGCGCAATTTCAAGCTGGCGCAGAAGACCGCCGAGAGCCTCGTCTTCGACATCGCCCAGGGCCTGCGCAACGTGCAGGGCATGAGCGCCGAGACGGTGCGCAAAATCCTCGAAACCGCCCGAGGCGACGTTCGAGCAGCTTGCGACGTCCGCGCCCGACGATCTGGCGCTGCAACGAAGCCGCTCGGCGATGCTCGACGAATTCGGAAACACCTACCTGACGCTCGGGCGATCTGGAGCAGGCGCTCAAGGCCTATCGCGACAGCCTCGCCATCGCCGAGCGTCTGGCCGCCGCCGATCGCAGCAATACGCAGTGGCAGCGCGATCTGTCGGTCTCCTACGGCAAGATCGGCGACGTGCTGGTGGCGCAGGGCAAGCTCGACGAGGCGCTCAAGGCCTACCGCGACGGCCTCGCCATCGCCGAGCGCCTCGCCGCCGCCGATCGCAGCAACACGCAGTGGCAGCGCGATCTGTCGATCTCCTACAGCAAGGTCGGCGACGTGCTGGTGGCGCAGGGCAAGCTCGACGAGGCGCTCAAGGCCTACCGCGACAGCCTCGCCATCTGCGAGCGCCTGGCCGCCGCCGATCGCAGCAACACGCAGTGGCAGCGCGATCTGTCGGTCTCCTACGACAAGGTCGGCGACGTGCTGGTGGCGCAGGGCAAGCTCGACGAGGCGCTCAAGGCCTACCGCGACGGCCTCGCCATCGCCGAGCGCCTCGCCGCCGCCGATCGCAGCAATACGCAGTGGCAGCGCGATCTGTCGGTCTCCTACAACAAGATCGGCGACGTGCTGGTGGCGCAGGGCAAGCTCGACGAGGCGCTCAAGGCCTACCGCGACGGCCTCGCCATCGGCGAGCGGCTGGCCGCCGCCGATCGCAGCAATACGCGAGTGGCAGCGCGATCTGTCGGTCTCCTACGACAAGGTCGGCGACGTGCTGGTGCGCAGGGCAAGCTCGACGAGGCGCTCAAGGCCTACCGCGACGGCCTCGCCATCGCCGAGCGGCTGGCCGCCGCCGATCGCAGCAACACGCAGTGGCAGCGCGATCTGTCGATCTCCTACGACAGGGTCGGCGACGTGCTGGTGGCGCAGGGCAAGCTCGACGAGGCGCTCAAGGCCTACCGCGACGGCCTCGCCATCCGCGAGCGCCTCGCCGCCGCCGATCGCAGCAACACCGAGTGGCAGCGCGATCTGTCGGTCTCCTACAACAAGATCGGCGACGTGCTGGTGGCGCAGGGCAAGCTCGAGGAGGCGCTCAAGGCCTACCGCGACGGCCTCGCCATCGCCGAGCGGCTGGCCGCCGCCGATCGCAGCAACACGCAGTGGCAGCGCGATCTGTCGATCTCCTACGACAGGGTCGGCGACGTGCTGGTGGCGCAGGGCAAGCTCGAGGAGGCGCTCAAGGCCTACCGCGACGGCCTCGCCATCGCCGAGCGGCTCGCCGCGGCCGATCGCAGCAATACGCAGTGGCAGCGCGATCTGTCGATCTCCTACGACAAGGTCGGCAACGTGCTGGTGGCGCAGGGCAAGCTCGAGGAGGCACTGCAAGGCCTACCGCGACAGCCTCGCCATCCGCGAGCGCCTGGCCGCGGCCGACCGCAGCAATGCCGAGTGGCAGCGCGATCTGTCGGTCTCCTACATCAAGGTCGGCGACGTGCTGGTGGCACAGGGCAAGCTCGAGGAGGCGCTCAAGGCCTACCGCGACGGCCTCGCCATCATGGAGCGCCTGGCCGCCGCCGATCGCAGCAATACGCAGCGGCAGCGCGATCTGTCGGTCTACTACAACAAGATCGGCAATGTGCTGAGGTGCGGGGCAAGCTCGAAGAGGCGCTCAAGGCCTACCGCGACAGCCTCGCCATCATGGAGCGCCTGGCCGCGGCCGATCGCAGCAACGTTCAATGGAAAGACGATCTACAATTCAGCATCGGCTGGATCGGTGGCCTGTCCTATAGATTTGTCCTGGTTGGCAGTTTCGCGCGGGCGCTCGAAGTCGCCGACCAGGCTGTTGCGCTCGCACCTGAGAAGATATGGCTCTACACGAACCGCGCCCACGCGCTCATGTTCCTCGACCGCGTCGACGAGGCGCGGGCGCTCTATCTCAAGTACCGGGCTGAGAAGAATGTACAGAGCGGGAAATCCTGGGAGGCTGCTGTTCTTGAGGACTTCGCCGAACTACGCAAGGCGGGGCTGACGCACCCGCTGATGGATGAGATCGAAGCAAAGTTCACCGCGCGCGGATGACCGTGTTGCAGCGGTCCCACCCCAAATGATCTGCGCCCGGCGTGCAGAGCTTCGGACCGAGGCGAAAAACCGCCCACGAGCGTATTCGTTGAATCATTTCGGGTTGTTGTTGACCTGCGGTGAACTCGATGTACCGCCGTCATGAATAATCCGGGCTAGCCGAACGTGATGAGTCAGCGTTCGCGAGTTTGGGTATAACGCCAACATGGCGGACGCCTTTTCGGTCGTCCGTCTCGGTCCGTCCGATGTCCGGTCGTTAGCGCTTTAGATGTAATTCACAAGACTGGTTTGGTAGAGCAGCGACGTCGTCTGCAGGGACGCCTGCAAGCGCGTCTGCAGCGTCATAATCTTGGCGGCCACATCTTCGTTCGAAACGCCCTCGATCCCCTGAAGCATGTCGGCAAGCGTGCTCTTGGTTTGCCGGTGACGATCGGTGGCGGCAGCGAGCGTGACCTGCGCGCCGGCGAGCTCGGCCCGGATGTCATCGACCTTCTGGGTGCCGGGCGGCACGTCGAGCGCGGCGCCGGCACGAAAATTGAGCGCGGAACTGCGGGCAAGCGCATCTGGATCGCTCGGGGAAAACGTCATCGCGGCAAGCACGGCAACGTTCTGCACGATCCAGCGGATGCCCTCCTCGTTCGCCCGCATCCCGTAAGAAACGGTAATCGATGGATCGACTTGCGCCGTCGCACTCGCGCGGACGGGATCGGTGGCGAGCTCACCGGTGTACCAGCTCACGGTGTCCGCGGCAGTGCCGGCGACCAACGCGGTCGCGTCACCAAACAGCGGTCCGGTGACGCGTTGCGGCGGGTTACTGGCGTCGATATTGAAGAAGTCGTTCGAGGCAGCGATCGCGGACGCCGCCGAGAGCGAGGTCGCGGCAAGCTTGCCGACCGAGGCTGAGAGCGCATTCTTCAGATTCGCGGCGGTCAAGTCGCTGGTGGCACCGATGGTGAACTGGTTTGGACCCGGACTGATCGAGGTGGTGGCCGTCAGGGTGATGCTCTCGCTCGACCCGTCGGGCAGCGTGAAGCAGTACTGGATAGTATCGCCGGCGGCGGGATTGAGCGCGCCGAGATCGACCGTGAACGCCGTGGGCGGGCCGGATGGGATCACGGTGGCTCCGGTCAGATTGGAAGTCACGTTGGCAAGCTTGAGACCGAACGGCGAGACCGCGTCTTCAGCAACGGCTACCGCTGTCATGGACACGGAAATGTCCAGGCGGCCGAGACCGTCGGTGCCGAGATCGGCCTGATTGCGCTCCACGATGATCTGCTTGAGGCCGGCGCGCGCGCCGTCGCCGTTCATAATGTGATCGATGGTTTCCACGGCCGGCTTTTCGGTGCTGCGTCCGGAGAATAGATAACGGTCGCCGGCCTGCGTGTTCATCAGTCCCGAGAATCTCGCTGAGATTTGAATAGGCACTCATTTGGGCGATGGACGACCCGCTGCTATCGATGCTGGTTGGCTGGAAGGCGGCTCCCTTGACCGTATGGGCGAGGTCAGAGAGGCGTCCAAGTGTTTGCTGCGCGAGGTCGAGCCGCACCCCCACGTTGGAGATCGCGTTGTCGAACGCGTCGAGCCCGGCGAGGTGCGTGCGCAGCCCGACTGCGAGACCGCGGTCGAGCCCCATACCCGCATAGTTGTCCGACTTTTGACCGGTGCTGAGTTGGCGCTGCAGCTCGTCGAGCTGGCCACGCATGTTGACCAGCGATTGAACGATGAGCGAAGTTTGCGAGCCGATACCGGAAACGGGCATATCAGACCTCACATGTCCATCAACATGTCGAGCATGTCCTTGATGGTGGAGAGCACGCGCGCATTAGCGGCATAGGCGTTCTGCAGCTGGAGCAGATTCGCCATTTCCGAATCGATGTTGACACTGGCGCCATCGTTGAAGCGCTGCTGTAGCGAATTGAAGACCACGGTCTGACCCTCGCTCAGGCTCACGGCGGCGTCCGCCGCCTGCCCTTGCTGGCTGATGACCTGGCGCATGAACGCTGCGATCGAGCCGTTGAATGGAGCGACCGCGGTCCCAACCCCGGATTTCGGCGAAAACGTAACCGCCGCATTGCTGAGCTGGGCGTAAAGGAAATTCGGTCGGGTCTGATCGCCGGAGGGCGTCGATGCCTGATACGCCACCAGCTTCGATGGGTCCGCCAGCAGATTGGCATTGACCGCGATGCGGCCGGCAAACCCGACACTCTGCGACCCCAGCGAGTTGATCGCACCGGAGTAGATGCCGGCGGCATCGAGGAAAAACGGCAGCTCCGCGCTGCCGCCGGAGAGCGAGGCCGCGGTCTTCGTAACCGAGACCGCGTGCACGTCGATCCGGTTGGGCGCGCCGTCGTCGAGGATGCGCAGCGTCATGCCCGAGGGATTGGAGAACTGGAGTGGTGTCGTGCCAAAGGCAGCCGACAGCTGGGTCAGGACCGAAGCCATGCCGCCAGAGAAATCGAGCCCGATCACGCGGTCGTTCGGGTCCGTCGTCGCGCTATCCGGCAATGGCAACGCGGCCTGATCGTCGACCCGCATCAACGTGGCCGTGCGCTGCGCGCCGGTGACGTTGTCGGTATAGGTCACCCGGACCGAATTACCGGCCAACAGGCCGTTCAAATCGATATCGAAGCCCGATTGCGCGCCCGAGGTGACTGCGGTCCCGTCGGTTGTCCGGTCGGACAACGTACGGGCCATGCCCGCGGCAAGCTCGTCGAGCTGCGTTTGCGCCTCAACCAAAATCTGGTCGCGCATCTCCAGGTAGGCGGCGATCTTGCCCGATCGAAGCGAGCCGGTCGCGATGAGATCGACGTCACCGCCACCTGCGCCCTTGAGAATGATGGTGCCGACCGTCCGCTCGGCGGGGTCCCCGCTCCACTGCGCGGTGGCGGTCATCGAGCCTTGCGCATCGAAGGACAGCGCCGAGGCCGCAGTCCCCACGAGTTGGATGCCCGATCTGGTGAAGACCGAGACCTGGTTATAGTCGTTCCGCACGACGTTGATGTCCATCAACTGCGCGAGCTGGTCGATGTATTGATCGCGCTGATCGAGGAGCGTCGCGGTGGTGGCATCGTTGCGGGTGGCGGTGCCGAGCTGCCGGTTGATGTCGGCGATGCGCGCCATGGCATCGTTTGCCTTGGCCACGCTGTCGGCGAGGCCCAACTCGGCGTCGCTACGCAGCCCTTGGATGTCCGCGGTCATGCCGTTGAGCTGCTGGGCCAAGACCTGCGCCGAGGACAGCACCGCGCTGCGCGCCGGGGCCGAATCAGGACTGGTCGACAACGCCTGCAGCGCGGTCAGGAATTTGTTGAAAACGGTCTCGAGCGCGCTGTCGGAGCCCGGCACGCCGTAGACGCCCTGCAGTCGATCATAGAATTGCGCGCGCAAATTCGCATAACTCGCGCCCGAGCTTTCGGCCCGCAATTGTCGCTGGATGAACTGGTCAAGCTCACGATTGACGGCGGCGGTGCGCACGCCAACCCCGAAATCCCCGGCCGCAGTCGTGACCTGGACCACCGTCTTGCGGACATAGCCGGGGGTCTCGGCGTTCGCCACATTGGCGGCGACGATTGACAAACCAGCCTGCGAGGCGTGCAGGCCGGATAGCGCCGTCGAGAGCGCCTGAGAAAGACTCATGACCCGTTACCGATCCCGTTCCGCGCCGTCAGTCCACCACCGACCGCACTAGCGCAGCATGTTCAGGAGATCCTGCACCATCTGATTGCTGGTCGAGATGACTCGCGTGTTGGCCGAGTAGGCCTGTTGCGTCACGATCAGCTTAGTGAACTCGTCGGCGATGTCGGTATTGGACCCCTCGAGCGCAGACCCGATGATTTTTCCCGGCGCGCCGTAGATCGGCGGTCCCGACTCATCCGTCACCTCGAACGCGCCACCATCGATGCGCTTGAGGTAGTTGGCGCCGCTAAAATTGGCGAGCGTGATTTCCGCGAGGTCGAGTGTGCGGCCGTTGGAATAGGTGCCGACGATGCGGCCCTTGTCGCTGACCGCAACCTGTTGCAACTCGCCCGCGGGGAAGCCGTTTTGCTGCAAGAGATTGACCTGTGCACCGCCGTTCGGGTCGGCGAATTGCGTGATGCCGCCAGAACCGTGCACGACCTGGATGTCGCCGAGCGCGATGCCGTTGACCGTCACGTTCGTGAGCGTCACGCTACCGATGGTCGGATTCATCTGACCATTTGGACCGAACGAGTAATTGACGCCGGCGTTCTGCCAAGCAGGTTGCGTGCCCGTTGCGATCGGGTCGACCAGATAAAACAGGTTCCAGGTGTCGGTACCGCCGTACAGCGCGCTGTCCGTCTTCGCCCAGCGCAACTGGATGTTGGCCGGGGAGCCCGAGATGTCGTACGCGGTGACCGCACCGCCCCCGATCGACTGATCGAGAAACGCCGTCACGTCCTGTCCAATAACCGTCCCGTTCGCCGGCTGCGCTGTGAACACGTGCATTCCGAACTTCGTCGCGGTCGTCGAGGGACTGACGACAACCGTGTTGTTGCCGCTTGCGGTGAACGTCAAGTTCCCGTTCGAAATCGACCGCCGCGGTCCCCATCGCGACGGGATAGGCGGCCAACGCGGTGGCGAGCTCGGCGACAGTCGACACTTCGCCGACGCCGGTTCCAAATGTGACGTCGAACGTATTGGCCCCGACCGTGACGGTGAGGACCTCCCCTTGAGCGACTCCCGACGTCATGAGATTCGACGACGCGTGGGCGATCTCGCTCAGGCCCAACCTGGTCGTCAGCGCATCGGTCGAGACTGTACCGATCGCGAAATCAAAATCTGCACTGGAAGCGGTCAGCACCAACTTGTTGGTACCGCCCGATGAGTCGATCGACGCCACGACCGCACTCGAAAGCCCGGCCATGGCATTGATGTCGTTCATCACATCGGTAAGCGTAGCGGTGTCGAGGAACGCGAGATCGTAGTTCGTGGGAACCCCGCCTGACGGGGTCGCCGTGATTCGAAGTGTGCCGCCATTACCGCCACCCAGCGCGGTGGCCGCGGTCGCGAACGTGCCGGAGCCGGTCACCGTCGCGACCACGTCTGCGAGTTGGGCGCCCGTGCCGGCAAGCTTTGCGGCAACGGGAGCGCCCGCAATCGGGTTGGCCGAAAACAATGCGGGATCCAGCAGCTCCGACTTTGGGATATTCACGTCATGGGCAGCCGTCAGTGGATAGCTCGCGAGGTTCGCGCGGTATTCGATTTGGCTGGTCGGTTGCGCGGGCAGGAAGTCGTTCTGGAATTGCAGCAACTGCGGCACACTGCCGACCAGATTGCCACTGGTTGGGTCGACCGGAATGCCCATCAGGTAATAGCCTGCGCCGTTGACCAGATAGCCGTTCTTGTCCGGCTGGAAGTCGCCGCGGCGGCTGTAGCGTTCGACGCCGTCGAAGACCGGGCGGTTGTCGACGAAGTTCGCTGGCTTCTGAATCACGAAGAAACCATCGCCATTGATGGCCATGAAGGTACCGATCGAAGAGGTCTGGATGTCGCCCTGGACCGTATTGGTAAAGCGCGAATTGGCGACCACGTTGCCGGCAAGCTGCTTGGAGGGTTGCTCGTCCGGGATGAGGTCGACAAAGCTCGTGTCGACGCGCTTGAAGGCGGTGGTCTGCGAATTGGCGATATTGCCGGAGACGTTTTCGAGCGCAAACGCCTGCGCGCGCATACCCGTCACCGCGGTGGTGAGAGCGCCGAAGATACCCATGACTTGATCTCCAACTAGTCCGGGCGGCCGTCCGGAACTGTCGCGACATCGACCGCACTATCGAGGCGGTCGTCGCAAGCGCCGTGCCAGAGTAATTATGCCGTTATTTCAAATACTTAAATGAACGATCGCCGCCAAAATCAGCCTGCTTCAAGCATAGATCTGCCTAGGTCCGGCAAAAATTGCCGCGTTGCGCTCGGCTTGCGGACAAGCGCGCGCTTGGCTCGCCCGCACACCAAGCAAGCGTTCGCGGCCACGAACCGCGGGTGCTCCATGTTGGCGCGTGTGCTGCGAGGTCAAGAGCCTGGGCGGAGCAGCGACTTTGCCCTGAAGTCTCGCATAGCGCGCCGCCGACGGGACAAGGCACGCTGATAATAGCGATCCAGTTTGACGAACCGCAGCAGTGCTTGCTGAAATGCGGTCGCCTCGTCCGCTTCCTGCGCGACCGCCTCGCGGTCGGGCGCAGGATGCTCCCTATCGGCGTCAGGCTGGTGAACCTCTGATTGTTCCTCCACGTCATTATTTGGCGCCTCTACCGCTCGTTTTTTTGTCTCGGCGAGAACTGCGCGGGTTCCCCGATCAATCAAATCCGTGATAGGGCGCGAATTCCCGCACAAAAAGGCGTCCAGACCAGCGCTGAACTCTGCTTTTGTAGGGAACGGGGTTGAAAAGTTTCCGTCTTGCTGCCGCCTTGGGCGCGCAAGGGCTTTCATCTGCTCAATCGCCTCGCTGCGGGCGGCGCGGATCTCTTCCACGATCCATTCGCATTCCGCAACAACGAGCGCTTGCTCGCATAGAAGCGGACATGCACCCTGGTCGTGGAGCGCGTCTGCGATGCGTTTGATCTCGGGCGTAACCGGCACCTTGCGCATCGCCACAGCGGCAAACCCATGCTGGAACGCGTTTCGGCTCGCCCGCAGCTTGCCGCGCGACGTCCTTGGCCCGGTGCTCTTGCGCGCATTCAAGCGGTTAGCCGCGAGCTGCTTTTTCGAGAGCATGGTTTTTCTCTGCCCATCGACGACCTGGCTCAGGCCAATTCGGCGCCGCGATCCCTTCATTGCTCCCCCAATCCGACCGCGCGCAAACGGCTGGCACCGGGACCCGCCGTGATCTGCGCGCATCGGGCAGCTAGCGTCGCGCCGGCACCGGCAAGGGCGTCTTCGCCTCATCCACGGCCGGGCGTGCCCTCGGCTCCGTGGACGCCCGAGCACGAGACGCCACAGTTTCGACCCCGGAATCTTGGCCGCTGTCGAACAGCGAGAGCTGGCTCGTTGAGAGCGGCGCTCTGGCAGCTGAGGCCGCTGGCCGCGTGGCCGAGGCCCTCCGCCTGACCGGATTTTTTGTTGGGTCCGTCGCGGGCAGCGGGATGGCAGGCGCGGCGACCGCAGGGGGTGCAGGCTGGATCGTCTGGTCCCGGTACTCGCCCTCGATGATGTTTTCGGAGGCTTGCCGCAGCCGCTGCGCGAGGGCCGCTTGCGCGAGTTCGATTTCCCGAAGCGCGGCAGCGCGCCTCGCCTGTGCCAACGCAATCAGCCTGGCGACCGTTTCACAATTAGGCAGACCCTTGACGAAGGCCGCGGCGTAGTCTTCCTCGGTCGGCTTAATCGCTTGCAGGAGTTCTATTTCCGCTTCAAGGGGCGCCGTGGAGGACGCTACGTCTTTATTGGGGTCTTCAGTGGTGTCTTTCTTGGCGCCCCTCGACTTGACGAGGATTGCGATTGCCGCTCGCCGATCCCCGATCTCCTTGTCAATACGGTTCCGAAAGTCCACCGCCAGCATGCCGCAGTTGAAAGCCCGCAGACGTTCTATTTCGACGGTTTCGTATACAAAGTCGCGTAAAAATATGCAAATAAGTTCGTTCACCGGACCGTTGCCGTCGGTCAACCTGAGGTACAAACTTTCTGCAAATTTTGGATCCTCGGTGCTCAACATCTTGAACGGGCCTAAAACCGCGCGCATCTTGCTCGCGATCCTGAAGGATGCGTCCGCCTCAAGCTTGTCTGTCCGGGTCATGTAACCTCCCACGCAAAAACAACCAACGCGTTTTTTTATTTTGCTACGGCCCTAACATAGATTTATTAATACTTAATGAAGACCGTTAATACCGCGATAAATTAAACAGAATTTCACGATGACGCGCCAAGCGGATGTATGATGTCAGGCTAAGTCGTTTTCGACCTGCGATCAGCTCGGATATCCTTGGCTTCGGATCTGCCGCCATCGAGGCGGGTGCGCTTCCAGAGCTTGCGGGCCGACTGGACCGGGTCGATACCGGCCTCCTTCCACCAGGCCGCCTCGTTGCCTACGCGGTGCACCAAGCGGTGATGGATGCGGCAGAGCGGGACGGCAAATTCGTCGCTCACCTTGCGGCCGAGTGCACGCGGCTGCGTAAAGCGCAGATGATGGGCATCCGAGGGCTTGCGGCCGCACACAAGACAGGCCTGCTGGGCCACATGGCGCAGGTGCTCCCGGTTGCGATAGCGGCGCGGCGTCGCCACCGCGAGTGCGCTCTTGTCGATGCCCTTTGGCCGACCACTGCGCGTAACGGCCGGATTAGCTGTTTCGGCATCTGGCGCATCACTAGAGTCCTCCGGGAGGGCCGTTGCGCCCACGACAGTGACGGCACTTGGCAACTCCTCGCTTGTTTCGGCGCCCGAGAGTTCATCGAGCTTCTGTTCGAATACCGCTTCGACCGCCTTGGCGTCGGCGGCGGTGAGGCTGTTCTTGGCCGGGAGAACCTCGCGCGCCCAGGTGGCGGCCTGATCGACCGATACGATCCCGGCGACGTCGCCCAGGAGCCGGTCGCGCAGGGCCGCGGACTGGTCTGGTGCCAGGATGGCGGCCCGGGCGGCGCTGGCGACCTTTGGACCACGGCGTCGGGCATGACCGCCATCATGACCGTTGCCGCCCCGGCGCGGCGAGAGTGGCAAGAGTGACGGCCGATCAGCCTGGGCAAATGGCGCGCCCGACGCCAAGCTCCCTGCCCCGTTGGCCACCGGCGCCGACGGCTGGGCATCCGGATCGTCATGCAAATCTGGAGCGTCGAGATCGTCCTCACCCGCAATGCCCACCAAGGTGAACAGCGCATAGCGCCGGGCATAGGTCAGCGCCGCCCCCATGCGTCGCGGGCTAGCCATGTCGGCGATCGGGCACACCGGCCACTCGGAGGCGATCCATTCGCCCGACGCATGCGCCAGCATGGTGGTCAGGTTGACCACCCCGGTGGTCTGGTCGACCGCGGTGGTCTGCACGGTGGCGATCTCGTGCTGGCCGAGCGTCTTGCGCACGATGTCGAGACCGCTCGATAGCGGCGCGTAGCGGAAGCTGCGCTCGGCCCCCTCGCCTGCCCGGCCGGTGCGGATCGTGGCGGTCAGCGATTTCTCGGGGTTGACCAGTTCGGCTTGCGCCTTGGCGAGCGCGCAGGCCAGCGCCGCAACCGATTCACTGGAGCGCGGCATGGGCGGCCTCCTGGGTTGCTTCCAGGTCGAGCACATCGAAGCTCACGGCGCCGGCTTTCGAGCGCCGGGCCCGCACCCCATGGCCGATGGCCTCCTTGGCGTCCTCCGGCAGCAGGGCCTTGAGCTCGGTCTTGGCCTGCTCGTGTTCGAGATAGGCCTGCCGGGTGCTCCGGAAGACCCCGGCGAACTCCGCCCAGCTGTTGGACGAGGACATGTCGACGATGCGGATCGCCTCGATGCGTGGTCGTGGCGGTTCGGCATTGATCAGGTGGGGCGTCTCGCCCGACTGGACGCAGCGCCAGAACTTCTTCTCGGCCTGCACCAGGACGCTGAGATAGAGCGGGTCCATCGGCAGGGTGATCTCCACCCATTTGCCCCCACCCGTGATGATCGACAGCACCGCCTGCCGCAGGTGGGTCACCCACATGTTGTGCTGGAGCTGGGCCATGTGCTTTTCGACCGCGGCGTGCTCATCGAACGACCACGGCAGCATGAACTTGGCCTCGAACACCGCCCCAATCCCCTCCACCACCCCGTCGAGGGTGGCGGCCATCCAGGGGATGGCCGAGTGCTTCACCCGGCGCTGGACGTCGGTGACCACCCGTCCGCTATTGCGCTCGTACCAAGCCCGGTTGAGCGCCTCGGTGGCGGTCCCGAGCTGGACGATCAGGTTGCCCGACAGGTCCTCCGGCTCGGCCTCGCCCCGCTTCTCGCGCCACAGCCGGACCAGGGCGGCCTCATCGCTGCCCATGATGATGCGGGCATCCGAGCCGCCGATAAAGCTGCGGCGACCAACCTTTGTAACCTGAGCCTTGCCGTCTGCCATGCCACCCTCCGCGGGACCTGTTCTGGCCATAGAGACTTGAAAACACTCAATATCAAGCGATAATAACTCATATATTGCCAATTGTCAACCCCTCCGGAATCGGAAACCTTCCCGCTCGGATGCGATATCCCGTTCAAATCCGCGCCGCGCGCGCTCTTCTCGGATGGAGCCAAAGCGAACTCGCCCAGCGGGCCGGCGTCGGCCTGGCGACGCTCCAGCGCCTCGAGCAGAGCCAATCAATCCTCAAGGGCAACTACGCAACCATCCTCAAAATACAGTCCGTTCTCGAGCAGGCAGGCATCAGCTTCATCGATGACGGCCCAAACGACATCGGCGTTCGCTTGAGCCGCTAGAGCGATAATTTTGCCTGAATTTGGACACCGTCGATTGGGGCAACCTCGAACCCCAGCATCAGGAATCCGAGCGCGTGGACGATCGAAAACATCGATCCGAATGATGCGATGATTCTAACTCATGAGGCGAATCCAGGCCGGATCGAATTTTCGGAATGGACAACCCCAATTGCGATGATTCTGCCTCACGATGCGAATTCTACGCCGGATGGAATTTTCGGAAAGGACAATTGGCATTGAGATAGATCAAAGCGGCGGCTTCGATTGCTGCTTTGTATTCAACGTGGTGACTGAAGCAGTTGCGCTGCACGTCCCGCCGGCGGAAGAGAGCTTAATGATTTGAATTCTTCGGTACCTAAAAAGGCACAACGTCGTTGCTGCATGTGAGTCAAGTAAATGCTGAGGTTCGATGATCATTTTGCCAGTGATGGCGTTCGCGGATGTGCTTTCTGGGCCAACGCACCGGTGATAAACCGTGTACGCTTCAACATCGGCCACGAAATCTTGCGGGAGGTGCTGCACGGCGGGAACCCGGGGCACGATGCAAACGTTGCACTGTGCGAGCGGGAGCGGTCGCGGATTGAAGCGGCTTGTCGACGGGCGTTTGCGAACCGGAGGGGTGCGCAGGTCAGCCTACAAAGGGCTGATTTTAGCGAATAACCTTGCAAGATAGATGGCCGATCGCACGGAAATCGCAGTCACGTGACTTAGTCGTCCTGTTCTTGACAGGGCGCAACTTCGTCCGCATTGCCCCTGTCTTGCTACACTGCATATGGCAGATTGTGGTCGACAAGCGGACGTGACGCCGACATGGCGAAATCGACGCTCATGACACTGGCTGTGTGAAAACGTCCCGTTTCAACCGATTCCCGCGGCGCTGAAGCGCCTTATCCGATCCTCCCGCAAATCGCGTGAAAATCTTACCGCGAGAATCAAATCGAACCGCACGTTTTTACACAACCCGGGTGGTTAACAGCGTCGGATTGGGCCCGTTTGTAACAGTTCGCTTACCCCCACGAGCAGCGCGAGCTGCGGAAATCGGGCCAACCCACCCCGCGGCAATCTGCCAGTCAGCGGGCG
Source organism: uncultured Alphaproteobacteria bacterium (assembly GCA_963755305.1). Classification (GTDB taxonomy): domain Bacteria; phylum Pseudomonadota; class Alphaproteobacteria; order Rhizobiales; family Xanthobacteraceae; genus VAZQ01. The sequence continues at coordinate 274,993 of CAVWJL010000008.1, forward strand.
TACCGATTTCTGCCAAGGCGGGTTCGCTGGAATCGCAAGGGGCTCCGGGAAACGCATTTCGGCGATTTCGCGCTCGCAGCACGACTGTGCGCTATCTCACCCCGCCCCTATTCACCGCGGGGCCCGTGTACGCCTCGAATCGTTCGCGCAGGTCCACGATCAGCTTGTCGTCGGTGATGAATTCGCGGAATGCGTTGGCAAGCTTGTACGAGATCAGCGGCTTAAAGCCTGGGGGTGGCGGCACGTCGAGCCGCGGTGAGAAGGTGCCGAGCCGCGACTGCTGCTCTTTTGCCAGGTACCAGGTGAGGAAGAGCTTGGCGGCGTTCGGATGCGGCGCATCCCTGAAGATGCCGCCGGTGACTGTGAACACTGGAGTCTCGTCCTCGGGCGAGAGCACGATCTCGATCGGCGCGCCCTGGCGCTTGAGCCCACCGGCCGTGGTGACCGTCGCATCGAGTGTCGCGGCCATCTTGCCCTCGGCAATGGCGCGCGCCACCGGCAGATGGCCTTGGATGAAGTGGGGCTTGTTGGCCATGTAGCGGTCCATCCAGTTCCAGCCGTACTTCTGCACGATCAGGTGGAACAGGTAGAGCGCCGCGTCGTCATCGTGCGGATAGACGCTGATGAGCTTGTCCTGGAACGCGGGCTTGAGGAAATCCAGCGCCGACTTCGGCACATCTTCGGTGCGGACAATGTTGGTATTGTAGGCATAGGCGATCGCGACGGCGGCGAATGCCATGTAGGCGCCGTCCGGATCGCGCAGATTCGGGATGATCTGGTCGAAGCCGTCTGGCTTGAACGCGAGCAGCACATTCCGCTTCTTCCAGGTTACGAAGTCCTGGACGGTCTGGAAGAATGCAAAATCAACCTCCAGCTTGCCGGCGGCCAGCTGCTGTTCGATACGCTGGTTGAGCACGTTGCTGAAGCCGCCTGACACCGAGACTTGGATGCCGGGAAATTTCTCCTGGAACTGCTTGATGCGCACCTCATACGGCGCGGTCGGCCCGCCAGCATAGAACACCAGCGACTTCTCGGCCTTCGCCCGTTCGTGGAGCTGCTCGATGGTGTCGGCGTGTGCGGCTGATGCTGCTATAAGTAGCGCAACCACGACGCAGGCCGGTAGCGGCCGGCCGAAGGTCATTGTGACTGTTGTTGTCATGAGCATTTCCCTGCTTTCCGAAAATTATATCCGGACGTAATGATGGTGCAAACCCGACAGGGTAGGGATTGCGACAATGGCACCGGACCACTGCACCGCTCGACCAAGGCGCGTCTTTGCCCAAGGCTAGGTACGTACGGACCTCATTGTAGAACCCCGCATAGGGTCTTTGGGCGATCAGATCAGCGTCAAATTCGACCTCCAGTGGTTCGTTGGTCCGTCCCTTCGGGTATGTGGACACAATGAGGTCCCATCGCGCGGTGGAACGGCGCGTCTTTGTTCAAGAAACGATGAGTCCTTGAACTCATTGTAGTTCCGAGTAAGTCGAAAACCGCGAATCAATCAATACTCGAGTTGGATTCGCGTTCGCTAATGCAGGAAGCGTGGTCCGTGACAGCTTGCGAGGTCGAAATGATGTTTAATTTCGAGGCTGCACGTCAGGATTCCCAAGCCGCATCGGAAGGCCTTGCTGATACGCGACGATCTGCTCGAACGCCTCACGGAAATATAGTTCGAAGTTCGTCCATTCGGCCCAGCCAAGATGGGGCATGCAGAGCACGTTCGGCATCGACAAGAATGGATGATTTCCGTTGGTGATCGGCTCTTGCTCGTAAACGTCGACGGCGGCATAGCCGGGGCGGCCCTTCCGCAGCGCGCTCAACAAGGCTCCCGGTTCGATGAGTTCGGCCCGCGCGGTGTTCACGATCAGTGCGGTCGGCTTCATGCGATCGAGATCGTTCGGACCGACGATCCCGTGAGTGTCGCGCGTGAGACGCACATGCAGGGACAACACGTCGGAACGCTCGAACAGCGCCTGCTTGCTTGCGGCGTTCGCGTATCCGGCAGCGGCGGCTTTCTCCAAGGAGGATTTTTGACCCCAGACCAGAATATCCATTCCGAGCCCCCGACCACCCTCCGCGACCAACTGCCCAATGGCACCCAGGCCGAAAATGCCGAGGAGTCGACCCACGCAGCCGATGTGACAGCGTGCAGGACCATTCTCCGCGCTTCATGCGTTCGGCTTCGAGTGCCACGTTGCGGCGGGACGCCACGATCAATGCGAGGGTGAGCTCAGCCGGCGCAACCGGTGAATTGCTCGTAGCCGGTCGCGACCGGAATGCCGAGTTCGGTGCAGGCAAGCGAAGTCGATCACTTTGGAATTTCGACCGACGAGCGCGATGAGTTTGAGTTTCGGCAGCCTTTCGAGCAGAGCCCGGGAAAATTCGACTCGTTCGCGAATCGAGACGACCACGTCGGCATCGCAAAGGCGCTCGACAAGCTCGACTCAAATCGCGCGCCGGCTCGCGATAGCGTACGACGTCGTGATGGCGAATCAGCGAAAAACATTCAAGCTGATCGACCATATCCTGATAGTCATCCGGAATAACGATTTTCATCAGCTGGTTCGCCTTGACTCACGAGTGATCGGGGAGCGGCGCTCATTTCGACGTTGGCTGCGCAGGATCAGGGTCATCATCCCTGGTGAGCTAGACCGATTCATGCCGCAGATGGTCGCGGAGCAGCCGGCCGTAGCCGGGGATGCTGTCGCCTCTTTTGAGCAGGCGCAGACCCGCCCAAAGGCTGACGGCATTGTTCGCCAGGACCGGCTTGCCGAGTTCGTCGCTCCAGCCGCTCGACGACGCTCATCGAAGGCCAGTTGCCGCCGGGCATGACAATGGCATCCGCGTCCGGCCGGTCCGTCCGGCGGCCGAGTTCGTAGGCTTTTTCCGGACCGACCCGGCCGAGTTCGATTGATGCCACGAACCCCACCACCTCACTATGGACGACCTTGAAACCGCTCATCTCCATGAAGTCGACCATGGGCTTGTCCATGGTTTTGCTCCATGGCGCGCCGATCGCGATCTTCTTGGCACCGAGCCGTGTGAGGGCGTCGACAAATGCGGTCGCCGCCGTTGTCGCGGGTTTGCCCGAGGCATCCTCCATGCGCTTGATCAGCTCGCGATCGTAGCCCTTGCCCTTGGCGAGCGTCGGAGCGGTCGCCGCAAACACGATGACATCGACCTCGGCGTCGGCCGAGCTTGCGGCTCTCCGCTTCGAGTTCCAGGACGCAGCGATCCTGCTCCTGCGGGGTGATGTCGCGGTAGGCGACGCGTCCGGTGTGCAGCGAGACGGTCGGCGGCAGCGCCGCCGAAAACTCCGGCTCCTGGGTCGTGTTGGACGAAGGCGTCAGCAAACCGAAGCGATGGGTTTTCTTGACGTACTGACACCCACTCACTGCGAGCCTTCCAGCCCGGCGGCCTTGATGACGGCGTGGAATTTCTCCGACTCCGATTTGATGTAGCGCACGAACTCTTCCGGAGCTGCTGCTGCTCACCGCCTTCGAGCCCTGTTTCAATATCGCGTCCTTGACGTCGGGCATGGCCAGCGCCTTCACCATGCCGCTGTGCAGCTTGCTTATGATCTGCGGCGGCGTGCCGGCCGGCGCGAGCAGGCCGGCCCAGCCGACGATGACCACGCTCGGATAGCCCGATTCGGTCGGCGTCGGCGTGTTGGGAAATTGCTCATCGCGCTTTTCGCCAAACGTGGCAAGCAGATTGAGCTTTCCCGATTCCACTAGATCGGTCACGCCGGCCGTGGTGGTGAATGCGAGCGGAATCTGTCCGGCCAGCATGTCGGTGATCGCTGGCGTCTGGCCCCGGTAGGGCACGTGCGTCATCTTGATATCGGCGGCGATCGACAGCAGCACGCCCATCAGATGGGTCAGGTTGCCGATGCCGAACGAGCCGTAGTTGAGCTGGCCGGGGTTGGCCTTGGCCCGCTCGACGACATCCTTGATCGACTTGAGTCCCGGAGGCGGGATTGACCACCGCGCCCAGCGGGTTGGCGACGGTCTGGGTGATCGGGGCGAAGTCGCGCAGAGCGGGTCGTAGGACAGTTTCTTGTAGATGAACTGGTTCCCCGTCAGCGCGCTCACCGGAGCATAGACCAGCGTGTAGCCGTCGGGCGTCGCCTTGGCGGCGGCTTCCATTCCGATGATGGCGTTGGCGCCGGGGCGATTCTCCACGACGCCCTGCTGGCCCCAGAGTTCGCCCATCTTCTGCGCGAGAACGCGCGCCTGGAGGTCAACCCCGGAACCGGCCGCTTGCGGCACGATGATGCGGATGGGGCGGTTCGGAAAATCGTCGGGCGTCTGCGCCGCAGCGCCGGCGGCGACCGAGAGCACGGCCACGCTCGTCAGCGCGGCAAATAGCGTGCGTCTGTTCATTGGCGCTCCTCCCTAGATGTTTTTTGCCGCGCGGTGGCAGGACCGCGGATTGGTTGCATCAGCGTACCAGCGCCTTCGACGGCAGCCTAGTGACGCTGACCGGCGGGACCTCGTCAACCGCGGGCCGCGGCCAGCGTCGCGCGCTCGGCTTGACCGCGCCGCGGCGCCGCGCGGAGCATGTCCATGAGTTTTCGCACCGAGCCCAGGTTTTCCAGATCGCCGACGGCGTCGATCGTCCCAGCGATGGCGGATGGGGTCAGCACGCCGTCCGCATAGGTGCGGAATTTGCTCTCGATCTGGGCGCGCGACAGCGGGTTCTCGGACGAACCGCGCGGATAGTCGCAGCGCGCCGTGAGTGTCGTGCCGTCGGTCTCGATGTCGACCACCGCCTGCACGCCAGTCAGCGCCGCATCCGGACGTATCTCGATCTGTTCGGCCGCGGCGCGCCGCATTTTCGGATCGTCGTAGCGCGCGGGCTCGAACTGGGCGAGCGTCAGCTCCTGGTCGTGTAGGATCACCGCCGCGGTGTAATGGCCGGAAATCAGCGCGTCGAACTTCGCCTTGTACTGCGCCAGCTTGCCGTGCAGATCGAACGCCGGCTGGCTCAATGCCACGCGGACTTTTTTCACCCGGGCGGGATCGATCTTCTGTCGCTCGATGAGATCGAACATCGCGGTGTTCATGCCCTGGATCGACGAGGCGGACGGCCACAGGCGCAACGCGATCTGTTCGAGCTCCCAGCGTTTTCCGAGATCGGCGGTGACAGCCTCGGGCTGACCGCCATTCGCATATACGTTGTAGAGGCCGCCGTCCTTGGCGGTCAGAAATTCGCGCGTCGCCAGAAATTTCTGCTCAGCCAGCAGAGCCGCCAGCAACCCCGAGAGAGCGCCGCGGCACTGGTGGAACTTCACCGTCGGCGTTCCCCACGCTGCGAAGGTGCCGGCCGCCTGGCTGCCGGCGAGGCCGAACGCCTTGGCCATGGTCTCGGTGTCGAACCGGCGAAGCCGGCCGACCGCCGCGGCGGCGCCGAACGGACCCAGGACGCCTGGGCCGTGCCAGCCCTTGGCCCGGAACGTGGGGTAATCGAGGCCGATCCCGATCCGCGTCGTCACTTCGCATCCGGCGGCGATGGCAACCATCAGGTCGCGGCCTGACAAACCGTCGCGTTCGGCGATCGCCAAAGCGGGCGGGATCACTTCCGGCGTCACATGGGTCAGCGTCGCGCGGTGCACGTCGCACATGGTGACCGCGGTGACGAGATAGCCATTCAGAATTGTCGCGCCGGCGAGCGACAGTCGGTCGCCGCCAATGACGCTGCTCTCGTTGGATTGCGCCAGTCCCGACGCCAGGGCGGCGAGCTGTTGCGTCTCCTCGCCCCGATGCCCGGCGACCGCACATGCCAATGTATCCAGTAGGACGTTCTTGCAGTGGTCTCGGACATGTCCCGGAAGATCGTCGTATTGCAGCGACGCCGCAAAGCCGGCCAGCACCTCGGTGACGTCTCCCGACATACAATTCTCCCTTGCGGAGGCCATTTTTCGAGGAACTTCGAGATCGTGCCTTCCGCGATCTCTGCATGCATCGTAATTGGAATCCGAAGCCTCAGGCAACCTCGACATGATGCCAGCGAAGCGCGCGGTACGTGAGGGGCCGACGCCCTGTTCGGGCATTGTCACGTCGAGGTGTTTTACTTGGAAATAGGCGAAAGTCTCGAAACTCGTGGCCAGCAATTTCAATGATTAGAAGCTTGGGCCGACGCGCAAAAATGGTCCCTACTTTGCCAATGTGACAATGCCAGTTTATTGCACAAGCACCAGATGAAATTTTCGGAAGAGACAGGCATTGCGTTCAGCGCAAACCTGTCGTGTCGCGTGACCCGACCGTCGCCTCACTGCGGCTCAATATTCAATTCCTTGGCAAGAGCCCGCCAATTGTCTTGCTCCTGTCGAATGAACAGAGCGGTGCTCTCGGGCGTCCCCGCCCCTGCAGTCGCCAGCCCGAAGTCCAATAGCCGTTTTTGGATTTCCGGACCCTTGAGATACTCGCCGATCACAGCATTGAGCCTTCGCACTACGTCCGGCGGCACGTCGGCAGGGGCGACCACGGCGAACCAGCCATTCATCACCACACCTGACACGGTTTCGCTGAGGGAAGGAAGATCAGGCAGGCCTGGAAAACGAGATGCCGATGTGACGGCGAGGCGGCGCACCTTGCCGGCATCGACGACGGCCCGCGCTGCCGCAATCGAGCTGATCATCACCTGCGTTGTGCCCCCTGCGATGTCTTGTGTCATCTGCGCGGCGGAGCGATAGGGAACCTCGATGAGGCCAAGATCGGCACGGCTGTTGAGCAGCTTGGCGGCGAAGGCAGCGGCGCCCGCCGTGTTATCGAAGCCCATCGAAAGCTTGCCGCGGTTCGCCTTCGCGTAGGCGATGAACTCCGACACCGACTTCACCGGCAGTCCGGCACTCACCGACAACATCTGCGGGCCCAGGCTGCAGATCATCGCGACGGGTGCGAAGTCGCGTGCCGGATCGTAAGGGAGCTTCTTAAACGACACGAGGTTGATGGCAAGACCGGATGTGTTGCTGAAAAGGAGGGTGTATCCATCGGCCGGCGCACGGGCGACCGTCTGATGCGCGAGGATGCCGGATGCGCCCGGCATGTTTTCGACCACCATAGGTTGGCCGAGCGCCTTGGACACGCCGTCCGCCAGAAGCCGCGCCATGACGTCGGTCGCGGCACCCGGTCCGGTCGGCACAATCAGCTTGATCGGCCGCAATGGCCAAGTCTGGGCGCTGGCCTCGACGGAGAGAGCAAGTAGGGCAGCGCAAACCAGCGCTCGCAGAAAACGTCTCACAGAATCCTCCCCGGCGTTCTTTGTTGGCCTATAGTGTATTGTTGCTGCCGACGTCGCAAGCGGATGGAGGGCACAAGTGAGCGGTGAGTTGTTGTTGGTTGGCAGTATCCCCCTCGATACCCCAAAAGATGTCTTCGAAACGTTCGGGCCGCCGCTTGGCCAATATCTGTTTGCGATGCCGGACGGCGAGGTCGGGCCCCGCCGTCACTGGATCAGCCGCGTGCACTATCAGGTTCTCGCAGCGCACCCGGAGCTTGAAGTCGTGCAACGGCCCGCGCCCGATGAAAACGGCGTCGAGCGGCAATATCCGCGCGGGGCGGCGGATGCCTGGTGGTTCAAGGTCAAGGACGGCGTCAAGCAGATTCGTTTCGGCGATCCCGGCTGGCGGCTCGGCTATGCGCGCGACGCACTGAATTCCTACTTCGTGTTCCAGACACTGAAGGAGAAGAACGTACTGCCTTCGCATCTGCGGTTTCAGGTTTCGGTGCCGATGGTCAACAGCGTACTGCCGCCGCGCATATTCCCCGACCAGGGCGATCTCGCCAAGATCAGACCTGGCTACGAAGCCGCCATTCGTGCCGAGCTTGCCACGATCATCGAGAAGATTCCGGCGAGCGAGCTTGCGATCCAGTGGGATTGCTCAACGGAGCTTCAGGACGCATACGGCAGTATCCCAGGCTATCCACTGGAAGGTTCGATCGAGCGCAATCTGAGCGAAGTGCGCAACCTCTCTCCACATATCCCGCCGCAGGTCGCGCTCGGCTATCACTTCTGTTTTGGCACGCTCGGTGGCTGGCCGCGTTTCCAGCCCGACGATCTCGGACAGGCGGTCGAGCTCGCCAATGGCTTCGTGAAGGCGTCGGGCCGCAAAGTTGATTGGATTCACATTCCAGTGCTCGATCGCAGCGACGATGGCTTCTTCGCGCCGCTGAAAACTCTCAACCCACAGGGCGCACGCGTCTATCTCGGCATGATCCACAACATGGAAAGCTTCCGGTCGCGACTCCAAACCGCCCGGAAGTATCTGCCGGAATTTGGGCTCGGTGCCTATTGCGGCTTCGGTCGCCTGCCTGTTTCGGAATTGCCTCAGGTGCTGGCCGATCATCTTGAGGCCACGAGGATCGTCAGTGGCGCCAAATGATCTTAGCTACGCTCGCTGTGGCTTTTGCTTGGGTATCTCATTACCGCGGAATCGCGTGTGGAATCGCGCCGGAGATATACACGCCTTTGGCCGAAGCTTGGGGAGCATTGGGGCTGCCGAAATAGGCACCTCCGGCAAGTGGAGTGCAACCCATACAGCATGGAGCGGAAGTCGCACCGGCCCGGCCACTCGATGACCTCGTCGGCGCGCTGCTGGAGATGCAGCGCCTTGGCAGTCTTGAGGTTGATCACCAGCTCGAACTTGACCGGCGCCTGAACAGGAAGCTCGCTCGGCTTGGCGCCCTTGAGGGGCATAGATCGCCGCGCGCCGAAACGGAGACGGGACTGGTTGGCTGAGGACGCAGTCGGATGCGAACCAGTCTGCGGCCCAATTCCCTGCTGACAGGGAGGGAAAATTCAGCGGTTTAGAGGCAAATTCCCTGTTTGAGAGATCAGAGAATTTCTTACGGAGAACAGGGAAAATCAGGGCTGAGCAGGGGGGCCCGCGCGATCTTCGTTGTCCCCCTAGCCGCCTCTCAGTCGAACTTGGCCGGCTGCGAGAAGGGCCTCGTTGCATCGACCACGAACAGGACGAGCTGATTCAAATCACTCGTGCCGCTGCTGGAAACCTCCATTGGCACATCGGCCCCGTGCCCCGGCGCCGACTGGCCCACGTCGAGATGGATAACACCGTGCGGAGTCCGCTGGCTCATGCGCCCCGCGAGCACGTAGAATGCCTCGGCTCCTGGATGGGTATGGACCGGCGTCTTAGCTCCAGGCGGGCCCCCCGCGCGGTTGATGCGCAACAGGTATTCCGGCGCCGTGACCGGCGGCACCGGACCGATCTCAGCAACCTTGCTTGCACCGGCCGTCGAACCGCCCTTCGGCCCGAGCGTGAACAGCCAAACTTTGCCCGTCACTTCGGCAGCAAGTCCAGTTGGGCCGGCCGCGGCCTTTGCCGAGGCAAGGTCGGTGAAGTTCTCAATGCGCCAGTACAGCGGCCCGGGGGGCAACTGCTTGAGCCTCATTTCAGTCACGGGCTCGACCAAGAACTTCTGTCCCATTGCACTTGATGTCGAAAACAGCGATCCCAATGTCGCCATCGCGATCATCGCAGGCGCGAACGAGATCGCTCGGCCGAGCTTGAAGAGATCGTGTCTCATGGCGGAGCTCCTGATCGGTTCTACCCCCCTCCCCCAAGGCGGCTTGGGTGCCATATCAGAATGCCAATCGGCGCGCTGTTTCTCTTTCAGAAGCGCTTACCCCCGCGTCATGATTTCCTTGATTTTCGTTCAAGAAGCCGTGCTATTTTGTGCACAGGGGCCATTCGGAATCATAGCGTGCGCTATCGGTTTGAAGACTATGCGCTCGACGTGGATCGCCGCGAACTGGTTCGCGGAACCGAGCAGGTCTCTGTTGAACCGCAAGTTTTCGATCTGGTTCATTTCCTGATCCGCAACCGCGATCACGTCGTCAGCAAAGACGACCTTCTCACCGCAGTGTGGAACGGTCGTATTGTTTCCGAATCGGCGCTCAGCACGCGGCTCAACGCCGCTCGCATTGCCCTTGGAGACAACGGCGAAGAACAACGGCTCATCAGGACGTTCCCCCGCAAGGGTCTGCGCTTCGTGGGAGCGGTCCGGGAGGAACAGGGTGTTTCGGATCAAGTTGCAATCGAAAATCCTCCCGGTGTTTCCGACAGGGCTTCGATCGCAGTTTTACCATTCGCAACCCCCATCAAAGATCCGGATTACTTCACTGACGGAATTGTTGAGGACATCATCACCGCGTTGTCGCGCAATCGTGCATTGTTTGTGATCGCTCGCAATTCGTCGTTCAGCTACCAGGGAAAGAGAGTCGACCTCAAGCAGGTGGGGCAAGAGCTCGGTGTCCGCTATGTGCTCGAAGGCAGCGTGCGCAAGCTCGGCGGGCGGGTACGCGTCACCGGACAATTGATCGAAGCCGCATCTGGGCATCACCTCTGGGCCGACCGGTTTGAGGGCGAAACGGCGGACATTTTTGAATTGCAAGATCAGATTGTGACGCGCGTGGTGGGAGCGCTCGCGCCACAGCTTGAGAAAGCCGAGATCGATCGCGCCAAACAAAGTGCAAAGGGGGAACTCGTTGCCTATGACCTCTATCTTCGCGGCTTGGCTCACTGGAACCGCTGGACCAAGGGAGACAATGCCAAGGCTTTGCAGCTCTTCTATGCGGCGATCGACAAGGACCGTGACTATTCGACTCCTTATGGGTTAGCGGCCTCATGCTATCTCCTGGGCAAGGCGAGCGGTTGGGCATCAAGCTTTGACGAGAAGGAAATCGCCTCCCTTATCGATCGGGCTGCCGACATCGGCGTGGACGACCCCGTCGCGCTCTGCTGGGCGGGACATGCGCTGGCGTTCTTTTTTCACGACGTCGACCGAGCGTTGTTGCTTATCGATCGTGCACTCGAGTTAGACGAAAATCTGGCTGTGGCTTGGCAACGAAGCGGTTGGGTTCGCGGCTATGCCGGCGATCCGGACGGCGCTATCGCGAGCCTGAACAAGGCGATCCGGCTCAATCCGCTCGATCCCCGCATGTTCCTGGCCCAAAGTGCCATGGCCTTCGCACATTTCATCGCCGGCCGCGATGATCAGGCGGCCGATTGGGCGGCGAGGGCTCTGCGGGTCAAGCCGAATTGGCCGCCGGCCCTTCGTGTCGCCATGGCTTCCAACGCCATGCTGGGCCGGCTCGATCAAGCGGCCCGGGCGTTGACCTTGCATCTGCAGATCGATCCAAAATTGACCATCGCCAGAGTCTGCGAATTCTACCCGTTGCGCCGGAAGTCCGACCGGCAGCGGCTGATCACTGCGATGCGCAAGGCTGGTATGCCCGATTGAAAAGGGATACGACGCCAATAATCTCGACGACGATTTCTTCGTTGAAACGAGTAAATGCGTCTCGATCTCGCCGCCAACAAAAACCAGCGCATTCGTCGGCCAGCAGCATCCCTACGAGCGTCAACCACCGTATCGCAACGTCAACATGCGAAACCAGATGAACCGGAATGGAGCTTGCCTGCTTGTCCATCGCGTGGGGCCTCGAGCGGAATCTCAATCTTGCAGCAAACGCCACCAGCCAGGAATGCCAAATCGATCGAACCTGCGAGCTCGCGTGGGACGAGGTCGCGAATGATACCGGCGCCGTATCGGGCCTCAGGCAAAGCTGCAACGGTGGGGCCACCGAACTCGCGCCATACCATCGATAGATTGGTTGCGCCCTCTCCATATTCGCAGTCCCAGCTCACCTCCACCCGCCCATGCGGGGACGAGAGCGCGCCATGTTTTGCAGCGTTCGTCGCCAGTTCGTGCAGCACCATTCCCAGTGTTTGGGTCACCGCCACCGTAAGCGTGACTTTTGGGCCACCGATCATCGCGCTTGCGTCGGTCGCGTAGGGCATAAGTTGGCGGCGGACCAGTTCGGCGAGATCGACGCCGTCCCAGCGATTCTGGCTGAGCAACGCGTGAGCGTCGGCCATGGATTGAATGCGCTGATCGATTGCGTTGACGTACTCATCCAATGAATAAGCGCCTTGGCGTGCGTCCCTGGCGACAGTGGTGATGCGCGCCAGCAGATCTTCGACCCGATGATCGAGCGCGGCGATCAACACTCCTTGAGCATCTTCAGATCGCTTGCGCGCCGTGGCATCGAGAGTGAGCCCCTTCACGCGCACAAGACGTCCCCAATCATCGAATTCGCCCTTCGCGGTTTCCTCGAGCCAGATTTCGCGGCCGTCGGGATGCTTGAATCGAAAAGTAGCGGTATAGGCAGGATGTGCTGGGGCCACACCACGCACGAGCGCCTTGAACCGCTCGCGGTCGTTCGGATGGACCCGCGAGAGAAATCTGCTTGAATTAGACGTTTGCTGTGGTTCAAGGCCCAAGATCTGCGCGGCGTTGGTGCTGCGCTGCGACGAACCTGTGCTGGGGTCCCATACAAATGTAGTGACCGCACCAGCCGTCAGCGCCTCCTGCATCCGTGCTTCACTCTCTGAGAGCGCAATTTCGTGCTGTCGTCGCTCGGCGAAAAGCGCGGCGAGAACATACGCGCAGAGCGCAACCGCCAGGATGCCGGCGCGAGCAGCAAGTACGCGGTCCGCCATCGGGAGGCCAGGATCGCCGTAGTGACCGATGCCAATCGTCGTCGTCCAGACGATTGCGAGGGTGACGACGAAGGCCGCGATCGCCGCGAAGACCGGTCGGCAGCGTGCCGCGATCCACAACAAAACCGGAAATAGCAGCGCGATCGGCACAACTGTCGTCCAAGGGCCCGGAGGCAATGCAATGGCGACGATGCACATGACGACGAGCGACGCCAATGCGACCAGACCTTCGATAGCTTCCCTCCGCGCCGGCGGCTCGCGTATCGCGGAGGCCAGTCCGATTACAAGCGGTGCGATCGTGACAATGCCGAGCGCGTCGGATGCGAACCATTCCCGCCAAGTGATGAGGAAGGAAGCCGGCGCACCACGAAAGACGGCAAGGCCAAGGGTTCCGCCAATTCCGGAGAGAGCCGCGGCAATGATCGCCGCGCCTATCAGACCCAGCACATAGCGCAACCGATTGAGAGCAAAGGGGGAGCCGAAGTAGCGTTCGATCAAATCGGCCGTCAGTAAGGCTTCCCCCGCATTGCACAGCGCAAAAACGACGGAGAGCGGAAGATTGCGATCGCCCAGGAGATTAGCCGCGATGGTCGCTACCATCGTCCCCGCTGCCACCGCCCATCGCGCAGATGGCCCAATGACGATCAGGGTACCCGCCGCGATGCCAGCCGCCGGCCAGAACACCGCCACGCCCTCAGGAGTGAGCAGGGTGAGGCTCATTCTTGCCGACAACATGTAAATGCCGGCGACCAGGACAGCGAGACAAGCCGAGATCGTCCACGGCCATTTCGCGTCAGTCGCAGCGATTTTCGGCGCCCGCACCTTTTGGTTCGGTAGCATCTGGCAGCTCATGAACTCGCAGCTCCTGTGTAGCACAGGACACGCCCCGCGAGTCTTCTATGACAATCGACCGGCTGAGGTTTTGAGCACGCACAAGGGTCAATCGGTCGAGAATGGCCCAACATGGTCATCGCCGGCGTACAATAAGAGCGACCTGATTGGTATCAATTGCGGTCATTGACCCAGTTCATCATCTCGCCGGCTCGTCAGTTACGGTCTAACGTCGGCTGATCCCGGGTCACCCAATCGTTTCAGCTCCAGCAGTGCTGCAGCCCGCTGAAAATTACTCGCCGCGCAATCCTTTGCCGCGTCTTCGAGCAGACGCCGCGCCTCGGCTTGATCTCCCTTCGCCAACCGATCCACTCCGATGAAGAACCCTACGTCGCAGGCTCGGGTATTTAAATGCGCGGCCGCCCCGACCTTGGCTGCCACCATTACCCCATCGAAGTTACGCAAGCCGGCATAGAAAGCCATGATCGAATATGGCCATTGCCTGCTGTCGAACTTAGCAATTATCGCCTGCAACTCGTTTCTGTCATTTTGTCGTGCGCGTTGGCGCGCAATGTGCAGCCACAACACCACATAGGGATCTGATGGCCTGAGCTTGGCAAGCGCAGAGAAGTCATCGACTGCCGCCGTAACTCGCCCTGCATAGAGCTCGGCGCGTCCGCGATTTCGAAACATCCGGAAATCAGCCGCTTCATATTTGGCAGAAACGTCATAGTATTTTAATGCCACGTCCGGCTTCCCCAGCATCAAGAGGGTGTTCGCAAGCCGATTGATGATCAGACCCAGATCACGCTGCCATAATGAGTTGCTCGGTTCCTTTTCCACCAACGCACTGCTGAGGCGAAAGCTGTTCTGATATGCAACACGCGCTTCCTCGAACCTGTCCAGGTCGAATAACTCGTCACCAATATGTTCGTCGGCCACCGCAAGGTCGCGTTGCCACCCACCATTGTTTGGGTCTTTCTCTGCAATAGCGGCGTAAAGCAAGCGAGCCTCACGAAGGTGGCCGAGCGCCTCCTCGTGCTTGTCCTGTTCTCCCAAGGATGCGCCTATTCTGGAATGGCAAATTGCCAGATCGCGTTGCCGGCTGATGCGGCCGGGCTCTTTCGCGAGCAGGTTCTTGCCGAAGGTAATACAGTCGCCGTACGCGATGACCGCCTCATCGAATTTGCGTTGCTGCGTTAGCACGTCGCCAATCCGGTAGGCCAAGAAAGCCAGATTCTGCGGCCAAGCCGTATTGCTCGGCTCCAGCTTCACAAGCGCCTCAAAGATCGCCTTGCCTTCACGATAGGATGCGAGCGCCTCGTCAAGTTTCTTCTGTTCTTTCAGTACGTCCCCCACGAGCGCAGAAGACACCGCGAGGTCCCGCTGCCGGTACACATTGGCGGGGTCCTTGGCGGCCAAAGCTTTCGCGATCGTCTGGGCCTCGTGATACATCGCCAATGCGTCATCGAATTTACGCTGAATGAAGAGGATTTCGCCCGCTCTCTCGAAGCTGTCGCGAAGCGACCGCTGCCGTTGGGTATCGTCCGGATCCGCCTTGGCCAACGGTTGCATGACCCGGTGGCTCTCAAGGAAAGCCGCCAATGCGTCAACATATTTGCCCTGCGCCTTGCGCACGATGCCAATGGTTATCTGCGCGCGATAAAGCTCCCATTGACCCAACACGTCGCCCGGGTCCTGCGCGGCCACGGCTTGCGCGATAACAAGGCGTTCGACCGAAGAGGCCAGCGCCTCGTCGAACTGGCCCAGCTCGAGCAGTAACGTTGCAATCTCACCGTAAGCATACGAAAGAGCACGCTGCCACTGTTTGTTGTTCGGATCCTTGCCGACCAACATCTTGCGGATGGCAAAACCTTCGCGAAGGGACGCGAGCGCGACGGCGGAATGGCCCTGGCGATTGAGTGTTATACCGACGGATACGTAAGAATTTGAAAGTTCTATCTGCCAATGGGTGTTGTCCGGGTCCTTCGCGACCAAGGCCTGCAGGATCGCGAGGCTCTCACGCTCGATCGCGAGCGATTCGTCGAGCTGGCCGAGCCTAGAGAGAGCATCGGCAATTTTGCTTTTGCTCGCCGCGAGTGCGCGTCGCCATTCGGTGTTGGCCGGTACGGCGGCGATCAGTTCCTTGAGGATCGCCTCCGCCTGCCGCGCCAGCGCCAGCGACCCGACAGTGTCGCCGAGCGTTAAGAGCGTGGTGGCGGTTTCATTGAGCGCCCTAGACTGGCTGCGGCGAAGCTCCAGACTAGTCTCGCCGGCGCCGATGAGCTGGTCTTGCAGTTTGCGCGCACGGTCGAGGATGTCCTTCACCAGCGAAGCCGGGACGCCGGCCGCGTCCCGCAACCGCACCGCAAGGTCGGTGACCAGGGCGTTCGCGGTTTCGGTCGCGGCCGTCAGCGTGCGCTCAGCGCGATTGCGCTGCGCGATCGCCTGTTGTTCCGCTCGGTAGGCGAATATACCCGCCGCCCCCGCCGCTATGACCAAGACGAGCAACGAGGCGGCAGCGCTCCAAGCAAGCGTCAGCGCGCGCCGCTGTTGGCGCACTTCCTGCGAGAGTAGGTCCTCCTTTGGCGTGCCGTGGATGGTGGCGGCGAAGTCGGCGGCAAAATCGGTGAGCTTGGCATCGCCTTTGTCGGCGCCGTCGCGATACGCGCGCAGGTCCACCCATTTTGGCTCGCTTGGAAAACGCCCCGCGAGCACCGGCGGCAGCGGCGCGTTCTCTCTTGCGCCGAAACCTCCGAGCTTGTCGTCCCAGGACAGATCGCCCTCGGTAACGCCGATCAAAAGCGTTTCAATCGAATTGTGGTCGAGCCAGTGCGCCACCTCTTTGTTGACCCACTTGGAGGCCGCGGCCTCGGGTGATGCGAGCAGAATGAAATACCGCGACTCTCCGAGCGCCTGCTCGATCGTCGGCCACAGATGGGGCGTGGCAGACAGACTGGTGTCGTCCCGAAAGACCCGCAGCGCCCGTCGCCGATACCATGGCTTGCCGAGTTTCTGCACCACCGACTGCAACGCGGCCGCGATCGGCTTATCCTTGGAGTGGCTATAGGAGATGAAGGCGTCGTAGAGGGCCATGTGCCACCCCTTGCTGGGCGCGGCCCATCTGGCTGCCGCAAAAGGGAAAATATCGGGCCGCTTAGCTCATCGCAAATCTTATTCAGCTGACTGTTGGCTTCAGCTCGGTCACATTTCAGCACCGCGCTTCACGGGGGCCGGCCACTCACTTGTCTCCTTCTCCCGCTTGCTCGCGACGCAATGCGCTGGAACTGCTTTGGGGCTCTGCCCGTTTGGACATTTCACCTACGTTCGGGATTGGTGGTTTGTAATCCTGATGTTTATTGGAGGTTTGGCTTACATTTTTAGCCTATTGTGGTCCCCGCTGACGCTCGCTTGGTCGATGTGATCAGGCATCCGGCGCTCTGGGCCCGTTCGTCATCGTTGGTGAGGGCGGACGGCGAGAAGAGCTCACTGATCCGGCTCAGCCTGAGCACGAGACCGCCAACAATCGACGCTGAAATCCAGAAAATTGCTTTTCTTCTGGTTTCGAATCATGTCCATCTTTTGGAAGCGCATTTTCGCGCACTCTGGAGGACAAATCGAACATGGCGCATTCAGCCAAAAAGCCAATCATAGCGGCCAAAGCCAGCCGTCCCGTTACGCTCAAGCATCTCGCCGCGTCTTTGGCCGAGGAGCATCAGTTGACCAAACGTGCAGGCGAGGCGATCCTCGGTGATCTGGTCGGCCTTATCACCAAGCATCTTAAGAAGGGCGAGCGAATTCGCATTTCGGGTCTCGGAATTTTGCAGGTCAGAAAGCGCGCGGCTCGCATGGGGCGCAATCCCGCAACCGGACAGGCGATCAAGATCAAAGCAAGTAAGAAGGTCGCATTCCGGGCGGCGAAAGAGTTAAAGCTTGCAGTTTAAACACTCTAACGAGACGCTTGCCCCGTCAATGAAAGTTGGCGGGGCGTTCTGTTCCGGAGCGCTCGCTCGCACCCTTGTGAAGGCGAGTTGAAGAGGTGAGGTGCGCGCCGACGTTCTCCACGGCCCACGGCGACTTTTTTCGACAGCATCGGCCAATAGGGATACTCCGATCCGCAAACTTCGTCTTTTCGGTGCCGATCGGAAACACCTTGGAGTAGGGTCCAATATTATCAGGGCTTCAACGCCGAGATCTTTTCGAGCGGCGCAGAGTCTCCTGCCGTACTGAGTTGCGTTGTTTCGGTGGGAACTACGGGGCCGCCGGCACCGCTTTCCGACTGTGAGCTGGAAGCCAACACCTCGAAGGCGCCGGGGACGGCCCAATGGCTCTGTCCCCGGCGTGCGTTCCAACCGGACTCACAACAATACCGGAAGGAACGCCCCTTACCCCGATCAGGCGCGAGCGATCGGGATGGCGACGAACTTTGTCGCCTCGTCCGACATCAACCGCATCAGCACCGCACGCTTGCCATTCTTATGGGCGTCGATGATGGCATTACGCACATCGACCGGGGTAGCAACCTTCTTACCACCAACATCGAGAATAACGTCGCCGGTCTTGAAGCCGTGTTCGGAGGCAAGACCGCTGGGATCGATGTCGATCACGACGACCCCTTCCGAGCCCCCACCCGCGACATGTCCGGCGGAAGCGAGCATCAAACCGAGTTTCGGCACGTCGGTGCTCTTCGCGGCGCCCTCCGGCGCGGTGGCGGCGCGGGCTTCGCGCTCTTTCGGCATTTCGCCGAGTGTCAGTGAGATGGTCTTCTCTGTGTCCTTGCGCCAAATCGTCAGGTTCACCGAGGCGCCGGGGGTCATCAAGCCGATCTGCTTGGCGAGGTCGCGCGCATCCTCGATCGGATTGCCATTCAGGGCGGTGATTACATCGCCGGAAAGGATGCCGGCCTTGACGGCGGGGCTATCCGCGAATGGCTCGGCGACCAACGCGCCCTTGTTCTCCTTCATACCGAGGCTTTCGGCAATATTGGAGGTGACTGGCTGAATTCGGACACCAATCCAGCCGTGGCCCTGGATTGGCGCGCTTTCCGCTGCATGGGCCATCGAGAACGCGGGAAACATCGACTGATGGCGGGCGCCCGGCCCAACCAAAAGCACGGCGATGGCAAGATTAGCGGCAGAGGCAAGAAGGACAAGGCGCCGCGCGGAAGAGGCGCGTCCCATTTTGAATCTCGGACCGAACATGATGCTTACATCTCCATTTCGATGGTGCCGGTGGCGACACTTTGGCCGGTTAAATGGAGGTGGCAGCATTACTGCGAGATGACGACGGAATTAAAGTTTGGCAATCACCCGCGATGTTACCACCGCGGTCGGTGGGCCCTTGTGGACATTCGAAGAAAGAGAGTGGGGTCCTCGATGGGTCCCCCTATCCAGATGTCCTTCCATGACATTGGCAACGGTCGCCAACCCGACGGTGCATACGACCTCGTGACTGACACCGGGCGACGGCTACGGGGCTATGATGCGCGACGGATCTGCTATTCTCTTACATACGAGGGGATGCGATCTGCGGGATCCTGCCGGCTTGGAACCCTACGGCGTAGATCCAGATACCTGTTCCATCGATAATGTGAAGAATCCCATTCGGATGTTCAATGCGAGCTTCTCGGGTGACGAACCGACGTTCAAACTCGTGCCGGTTCAATAAGCGATACGGCGGGTACGAACACGCGACGCCTAGATTTCAATGCCGATCGGGGAATCTGGCTCAGTAGAGCCATTCCGTTTACGTCGCACAAGATGACGTATTGAGACGCCGCCTGTTCGAGAGCGGACTGTCGTTGCGGTGCATGAGTCGATTCAGGCCCGCCCCGGAAGCGCCTGTGAGCCCCGGCGACTTCCGCTTACTGCGGTACTGGGGACTTGTTTTGGTCACTGCGAGTTTTTCGCATTTTCGACCCGGCGCGGCAAAAAGCAGACGTCGTCGGCCGTCCGAGTTGTGGCAAACTCATGCTGAGCGATGCACCGGAGGCGGCGATTACAAGACCTCTCGAGCGACCTGATGGACGGGGTGCCCGGGCCGTGCCTAAACTGTGGGGTTACGAGGTCACGTCCTGCAAGTCGGGAGGGTATCCATGCCAGTCGTCGTCCGCGGTCCGGCTTCGGTCGCTATGGGGGCGGCTCTTGGCCTCGCAGCCCTCTTTGCCAGCGCTCTAGCGCAAGCGCAGGAGAGCGCCGCGACGTATCCGAGCCGCGCCATCACATTTTTGGTGGGCTTCGCCGCGGGCGGGCCAACGGACGTAATCGCACGCGCAGTAGCCGCGCCGCTGCAGGAGGAACTCGGCAAGCCGGTCGTAGTCGAGAACAGGCCGGGCGGCGGGGGCTCGACGGCGGCCCTAGCGCTGTCCCGCGCCGCGCCCGATGGCTATACGCTCGGCTCGTTCGATGTCGCGATGATCGTCGGCCCTAGCATCGTAGCCGGCGCGACCTACGATCCGATCAAGGACTTCCGCCCGATCGTGCTCAGCGCCCGAACGCCGCTATCGTTTGTCGGCGCGAACGCGCTGTCGGCCAAGACCGTGGGCGAGGTCATTGCCCTCGCCAAGGCGAAGCCCGGCGATCTCAAGCTTGCCCACTCCGGCGTCGGCTCGCCGCCGCACCTGGGCGCCGTCGCCTTCCTGCAGGCGACCGGGACGAACATGGTGCTCGTGCCCTATCGCGGCGCCGCACCGGCGATTCAAGACATTGTGGCGGGCCATGTGGGGCTCCTGTTCACCGCTCCCTCCACCTCGATCGCGCTCGGCCGCGAGGGAAAGGTGCGCATTCTCGGCGTCACCGGACACCAGCGGATGAAGTCGATGCCGGAGGTGGCAACGTTGCGCGAGAGCGGAGTCGATATGGGCGGCCTTGACGCCAACCAGTGGTTCGGCGTCGCCGCGCCGGCCGGCACGCCCGATTACGTCGTCGCGCGCATCAACGCGGCCGTCAACAAGGTGCTCAAGGACAAGGCCCTGCAGGAGAAAATCGGCAAGCTCGAGTTTGCGATCGCCGGCGGGACGCCCGAGGAGGCGGCGGCGCTGGGCCGCTCGCAGGCGGAGTTCTGGCGAAAGACGCTCGCGGCGATCGGCATCAAGCCGCAGTGAGCAGGCGCATTACAATTCCTGCGCCAGCGAGCCGGGCGTGCTGCTCAGGCAGTCTGCGACAATGACGGCTCCTATGGGGAGTTCTTCGGATCATCGGCACGCTCCGCCGGGAATGCCTCGATATGTGCTGATCTTCGGAAAACGGCACCTGCGGCGTGTGCTGACGACCTATTCCGCCAATTTAAAACGAGACGCGCACGCACCTGTGCTTGGACAAGGACACTCGCCTCCCCCGCCCTGCGCACCGATCTGGTACCATCGTTAGCGTTCCAATCCTGTCCGGACTAAACCACTGCTATTGTCGGACATGATTTTCAGGAAGCACACCGCTCGGCGGTATGTCTTTCTCCCAGTGCATAAGGCAAGCTGCGCTGCTATTCCGGTTCTACTGACTGCGCTCGATATCCTTGAGCAGTCACCGCGCGGACGAAGGCTTGGGATTCCGCGCGACCACGTGTTTCGATCAGCAGCTCCAGTTCTGTCTCGCGATACGCTGCTGAGCTAAAGGCGCGTCGGTGGCGGATGTCTAAGATATGTACTTTCTGCTCAGCCGCCATCCCGGCGATCCTCGCGACGCTATCCGGCCGATCGGGAACAACAACGAAAAGCTTCGCGAGTTTGCCGTCACGGGCCATCCCGCGAATCAAAATCTTTGAGAGGAAGGTGGTATCGATGTTGCCTCCGGTCAGTACGACGCAGACCTGCCTCCCGTCAATGCCAGCGATCTTCCGGTTGAGCACGGCCGCAACGCCTGCAGCGCCCGCTCCTTCGGTCACGGTCTTTTCGGACTCGAGCAGAAGGAGAACAGCCTGGGCAATTTCATCCTCACTCACTGTAACAATTTCGTCTATATATTTTTGAACGATCGGAAACGTGTGATTGCCGGGCCGAGCCACAGCGATGCCGTCAGCGATCGTCGAGCCGGAGACCGTCACAATCTTTCCCGCCTCTACGCTCGCCTTCATGCCGGCGATCGTTTCGGCCTGCACCCCAACAATGCGCAAGCGGGGGTTTATTTCCTTCAGGGCGATTCCTACCCCCGCGGCAAGGCCTCCGCCGCCAATCGGCACAACGAACACCTCAAGATACGGATTTTGCTGCAGCAGTTCGAGGCCGACCGTTCCCTGTCCGGCGATCACCATCGGGTCGTCGAAAGCGTGAACGAATGTGTAGCCCTTTTCCCTCTGAAGCTCCGTCGCGCGCTGGAAGGCATCGTCGTATCCATCGCCGTGCAGTACCACTTCGGCTCCATATCGCTCGGTGCCGAGCAGCTTCGCAATCGGAGCAAACTCCGGCATCACGATCGTCGCATGGACCTTGGTGTGTTGGGCTGCGAAGGCAAGAGCCTGCGCGTGATTGCCTGCCGAGGCCGCAATCACCCCAGCCTTTTTGTGAGCATCGTCCAGGTTGAGAACCGCGTTCATCGCTCCGCGATCCTTGTACGCGCCGGTTCTCTGCAGGTTTTCCATCTTCAGGTGGAGCTTGCAATCGAGCTGGCTGCTCAACCGCAGCGACAGATTGCAAGGGGACAGATTCACATGTTCCCGGATCTTTCCGTGAGCAGCCTTGACATCATTGAGCGTCACGGAACTCTGCGATGACATTGAGAGCCTCCTTCAATTGACTTTTTCATCGCGTCGCCTAGGCCGCCATTTTGGCCGTTGTATGCGCGGCATGAATCCCACGGGAGATCACACTGCGACGCGCTCAGCATCACCCATGACTGTCGTACGCATGACTTGGCTTGCCATCCGCATGTTCGAAAACCAAGCACGACCGAGATTCACGAAGTTACTCATATAAGTCGACCGTTGCTCCGGTAAGAATTCCACTGACACACTGCACCTTTGTGCGGTCCCGCGGCACCTTCTGTGAAGGCAAGTAATAGCGGAACCTTTGGCGCCCCAGCGCAATTACCATTCGCGTTTCTCTCGGAACCCCCACCATGCGAGCCGTCTTCCTCGCCGCAAATCTGCTTTGCCTTTTTCTATCGCAGGCTCCCGCCTTCGAGGCGAGCCTCTACGGCGGCAAGATTGCGCAGGGCGTCGACGACGGCTTTCACGGCAAGCGAACGGCTTGCGGCGAAATATTCGACATGCACGCCATGACTGCGGCACACCGGACCTTGCCGTGCGGGACGAGGTCGCCGTCACCAACGAGGCCAACGGGCGCTCGGTCATCGTCACGATCCGCGACCGCGGGCCGGCGAAACGCACCGGACGGGAGATCGACCTCGCGCGTGGGGCGGCTTTGGCCATCGGGCTCGCGGGGGGTCGGCAAGGTCAGCCTGAAGGTGCTTGCCACGACCCATGCGAAGCGCGAATGACCTCGCAGCTTCGCAGTCCGCACTCGCGAAGCGAATGCGGACTACGGCGCTGTGCGCAATGCGGTTCCGACGCCATGCGCGGCATGGCATCCCGCAGTCAGCCGCCAAGCGCGATCGCGACCCCCACCAGCGCGCTGCCGACCGCGACCATCGAGAGACCCATCACCATCGGTCGAAATCCGGCAAAACGCGCGAGCACATATCCGCACAGAAACAGCATCGCAATCGCAACCGCGTTCGACACCCTCAGCGCCAGCTTGGCGTCTGCCATGAACACAAACGGAATGACGATGGGAAACGTGGACAGGAAACTCAGGAGGCAAATGCCCAGCGCACCCAGCCAATCGTTTTTTTCCAGTTGCGGGCGCGCAGGCTCGGGCAGCTCGCGCAACTTCTGTTGCAGCAATTCCAGTTGCGCGGGCTCCAGGGCCGCCGCCAGCGGCAATGTACCCGCGGCGATGCGCTGCGCCTGCTCGATATCCGCCGTATCGCGCACCGCCCGCCAGCTCAGTATGGCGCGGCCCCGTTCGTTGAGGCGCTCGATCAGATATACGCTGCCATCGATGATGCCCCAAGCCAGGTTGCATCCGAGAGCGCCAATAAGCATGGTCCGGACCTGGATATGGTCGGCGCTCGCAACGCCGAGCGTGCAGGTGAAGGTGAGCGCCATGATCAAACCGAACAGGACCTCCGAAACCCTGTCCATCGGATCGAGGATACGATCAGGCCATTTGGCCGACGTTGCTGGATCAACCATCGTTGCTGAGCCTATCGATGCGCCGGCTAGTTCAACGCAAACCAGAACTTCGCGACAACCGCCGCGCTGCACCAGCGCGAGATCAGGCCTTCAGGGTTGCTAACGGGATTGGGCCGGCCGCCGGGGGTGGCACCGGGGTCGCCGGTGAAGACGAAGCAGTCCTCCTGCGACAGGTTGGTATCGTGGTAACGCAGATCGAGGTTGAAGGCGCCGCGGGCGAGGGTGATGCCTGCATTCCAATTGAGATAAGCGGGCAACGGAAAGCCGCCCAGTTCGGGCGACTGATTGCCGAACCAGAAGTAGCCAGCGCCGCCGGCCAACGACACCGTCACGTCCTGCGGCAGTGCGCTGCGCGGTACGTCGAAGCCGAGACCGAATGCCGCGTACTTGCTCCAGGCGCCGGTATTCGAGACGTTGGGCGAATAGGCAAAGCCGGCAGCCACGCGGAACAAATCGCCGAGCGAAGTATCGGCACGGGCGACGGCTTCCCAGTACTCAATGCCGGCGAACTCGCCCGGCGCTACCGTCTCGCCGGGATAGAAAAAGCGGGTGGCGCTGAAGTCGAAGGTGACGTCCCCTAGTTTCGGACGCACGCCCGCGGTCGCGCTGATTTCGGCGGCCGGCTGCGTCGGCAGCTTGACGCTGGCGACGGTGGCGCCGGCGTAAAAGATTTTCAGCGCCGCTTCGAACGCGGCGCCTACCGCCGGCTGGCGGGCGGAGAGCGTGGTCCCGCGGTAGATATAATCGGTTGCAAATCCCGCGCGGGCGCTGAACTCGACCGGGCTGTCGGGCCGCTCCTGCGCCGGAGCGCCGCGAGCCGAGCGTTCGGGCACGAGTCCGCCGCGAGCGCCAAGATCGATCGAACCGGTGGCATTGTTGCCGCCGGCCTGCGCATATGCGGAATCTCCTCGCGCGGGCAGGAGCGCCAGGGCGGCGACCGTGATACCCGCAACAACCCTCGGGATCGCGCGACCGAGATTATTCAGCGCGTCGCATGTTGTCGCCATTCTCACGGCAAAGGCCTCGGTGGCACTCTAATATCATCGCCACGAATTTGCGCCCGGCCAGTCTGCTTCGCGCGCTTGAAATGCTAGTACAACCAAGATCAAACTGGCAAGCGTGGCATTCACGCTGACGGCGCCAGAGCCGACTTGGGCTGCAATGGAAGCGACTATCGCTAGCACTACTTTGGCAGATTTTATTCACGCTGCCTTTCGTTGCAAATCCATTTTCGGCAGTGCGGACATCGTTGCGGTGGTGGTCGAGCGATGAGTTCGAGGATGGCTTGGCGCACGGCCGGCAAAGTTGGTTGAGGCGGCGGCCCGTTGATTCTTTTTTTCCCGCCGCCTTGCGGTTTTGAGCCGGCGATGCTGGAGGAAAGCGTAGGCGATCATCGTCATGAGCGCATGGCGGTGAAGACCCTGCCAGGATCGGCCCTCGAAGTGATCGAGGCCCAGTTCTTCTTTCAGCTGCTGATGCGCTTGTTCGCAAATCCATCGCGCCTTGATGGTGGCCGCCAGCGTGCGCAAGTTGATCTTCGCCGGCAGGTTGGCAAGATAGGGCGGCCACGCCTGGCAACCGGAAAGATCATCCGTACATTGGCGGGGTACACCTTGAGGTGTCGCGGAATGCCCACCGCCCAGGCCAATTTGCGGGCTGTGAGGCCCTGGCGGAACGGCGCGCTCAGCCCATAACCGGCATCCGCCAGCACGCAACCGAAGCGCGCCCCGGCCGCAATGACACGATCGATCTCGGCGAGCGCAATCTCTGGCTTGGTACGGGCTGTTCGATATTCGGCCGGAACGCCCGCGCGCTTGAGCCGCGCCTGATTGCTTGTCCAACTCTCGGGCAGAAACAACCGCAACGCCAGCATAATTGGGACTTCGCCGCCCGCCAGCGTCAGCGAGACCAGCGTCTGGCAGTTGGCGGTCTTGCCCAGCGACGAGGCATACTGCGGAGCGACGCCCACCGAATGCGTGCCCTTCTTGGGGATCGCGGTGTCGTCAACCACCAGCACGGCATCGCCACTGCCGACGAGCCTGTCCGCCTGGACAAGCAGCTCTGCTTCCAGCGGCGCTGCATCCCAAATCCCGGCGGTTGAGCCATATGCCCGCGGGGTAATACCGATGACGCGTGCCATTTGTTAGTTCAGCACAAGTTCAAACTTGGCCGGCTGGATAATCGGTAGATCGCCGAGTTTCTCTCCCCAGAGGACACACCCAATGACACCACACTCACGAAGCTTGGGCAGCTGACCAGTCCAACCCTCGGCGGGAAATTCGTGCCACAGATAGGCGTTAACGATCAGATGCCTACGACGCCTTAGGCGGGAACTGCTGGCTCGGCGTCGATCGTGAGATTTCCAGCTCCTCTTCCGTCATGTCGGCCGGCACGTTGGCGAACAGCGGCGTCGACAGATAGCGCTCGCCGGTGTCGGGCAGCATGGCGAGGATGGTGGAGCCGTTCGGCGCCTCGGCCGCGATCTTCAGCGCGCCGGCAAAGGTTGCGCCTGCGCTGATGCCAACGAAGATGCCCTCCTTCGTCGCAAGCTCGCCGCTCCACTTGATGCCTTCCGCGCCGGGAACGTGGATCAGCTTGTGGATCAGCTTCATGTCCACGGCGTCCTCGATGATCTTCGGGATGAAGTCCGGCGTCCAGCCCTGCATCGGATGCGGCTTGAAGGCGGGATGCGGCGCCGGCTGGCGAGCCGTCCGGCTTGCGCTCCTGCTTGGTGCCGCTGGCAACGAGCGGCGCGTCTTCCGGCTCGCACAAGACGATCTTGGTGTCGGGCATTTCCTTGGCGAGCACCCGCGACACGCCTTTCAAAGTGCCACCGGTGCCGTAGCCGGTCACCCAGTAGTCGAGCTTCTGGCCCTTGAAGTCGTCGATGATCTCCCGCGCCGTGGTGCGGGAGTGGATGTCGGGGTTGGCCTCGTTCTCGAACTGGCGGGTCAGGAACCAGCCGTGCGTCTTGGCGAGCTCTTCTGCCTTCACCACCATGCCGTAGCCGCGCCCGGCCTGCGGGGTGAGCACCACCTTGGCGCCGAGAAAGCGCATCAGCCGCCGCCGTTCGACGCTAAACTGCTCGGCCATGGTCACTACCAGCGGATAGCTCTTGGCGGCGCAAACCATCGCAAGCCCGATGCCGGTGTTGCCCGAAGTCGCCTCGATGACGGTCTGACCGGGCTTGAGTTCACCGGACTTCTCGGCCGCTTCGATGACGCCGAGCGCGAGACGGTCCTTCACCGAACCAAGCGGATTGAACGCCTCGATCTTGACGAACAGGTTCACGCCCGCGGGCGCGAGCCGGTTGATCCGCACCACCGGCGTGTTGCCGACGGTTCCGAGAATGCTGTCGAATTTCGCCATGCGGGCCTCCTGCTGGGGCGCGGCCTCCGGCGCGACGGCACGTTAGCACGTCCATGGGCGTCGCCAGTGCCTCTCCCGTTCAGATGGACACTCCACGTCCGGCGGCCATACACTTGGGGACAGAAGCCAGAAAATGAGGCGATTGCGCGGATGGCCGAAGAGCGCGTGCAGCGGCGGCTGACGGCCATCCTGGCCTGCGACGTCGCCGGCTACAGCCGGCTGATAGGCGAGGACGAGGAAGGCACGCTGGCGCGCCTGAAGGCGCACCGCCGTGAGTGGGTCGATCCCACCATCGGCCGCCACTCTGGCCGCATCGTCAAGACTACGGGCGACGGCATCTTGATCGAGTTCGCCAGCATCGTCGACGCGGTGCGCTGCGCGGTCGCGATCCAGCGCGGGATGGCGCAGCGCGACGCCGACGTGCCGGCGCAAAAGCGCATCGAATACCGCATCGGCGTGCATGCCGGCGACATCGTCATCGAGGACGACGATATTTTCGGCGACGGCGTCAACATCGCGGCTCGGCTTGAGGGCATCGCCGACCCGGGCGGAATTTGTATCTCCGACGACGCCTCGCGTCAGGTGCGCGGCAAGCTCGCCGTCGAGTTTGAGGACAGGGGCAACCAGCAGCTCAAGAACATCGCCGAGCCGGTCCGCGTCTATGCTATTCATTTCGGCGGGTCCGCCGGCACACGGCCCGGCTCGCGCGCGCATCCCGCGCTGCCCGACAAGCCGTCGATCGCCGTGCTTCCGTTCGACAACATGTCGGCGGAGCCGGGGCAGGATTACCTCGCTGACGGCTTCGTGGAATCAATCACGGCAGCGCTGTCGCGCATCCGCTCGTTCTTCGTCATCGCCCGCAACTCCGCGTTCGCCTACAAGGGTCGCGCCAAGAACGTGCGCGACATCGGCCGCGAGCTCGGCGTCGCCTATGTGATCGAAGGCAGCGTGCAGAAGGGTGGTAACCGGCTGCGCATCACGGTCCAAATGGTCGAAACGGAAACCGGCGCTCACGTCTGGGCCCAGCGCTACGACGGCACGGTGGACGACATCTTCGATCTTCAGGATCGCATTGCGGAGCAACTTGGCGGGCGCCATCCAGCCTTCGATCCGTATCGCCGAGATCGAGCGCTCGCGCCGCAAGCGCCCGCAGGACCTCGGGGCTTACGACTACACCATGCGGGCGATGCCGCACGTCTGGGCGCTGGAGAAGGAACAGGCCGCCGAAGCGCTAGATCTGCTCGAGAAGGCGCTCGCGGTCGATCCCGATTTCCCGATGGCGCTGTCGCTGGCAGGCTGGTGTCACGCGCAGCACTCGGTCTACAACTGGGCCGACGATCCGAAAAGCGCAGGCCAGGGCTCGGGCGCTTGCCGAGCGCGCCGCAGAGTTGAGCGGCGACGATCCGATCATCCTGACGGTGCTCGGCGCGATCCATACCTTCGTGCGCAATTTCGGCACCGCGCGCATCCTACTTGAGCGCGCGCTGACGCTCGATCCGAACGCGGCGTGGGCGTGGAGCCGGCTCGGCTGGGTCGAGAACTATTCGGACAAGCCGCGCGAGGCGATCGGTCATTTCGAGCGCGCGCTGCGCCTCAGTCCACTCGACCCGATGAACTTCAACAATCATGTCGGGCTGGGTTCGGCGCACGAGATCCTGGAGCAATACGATCAGGCCGCGGCACTATCAACGTGGGTTGCAGGAGCGGCCCAACGCGAAATGGATTTACCGGAACTTGGTCTCATCGCTGTCCGGCGCGGGGCGAGTCGACGAGGCGAGGGCGGGCTATGCAACGCTGATGCAAGCCTATCCCGACCTGACCGTCAGGAAGTTCAAGCAAGCTATGGTGTTCTCGCCCGCGGTCCTCGATCGCATGGCCGCCAATCTCCGCCGGCTCGGCCTTCCGGACTAGATTAGGGTTCAACTGATTGAATCAAGCACGGTGAACGAGCCAGAGCGCCTACAGCGAGCGGCGTCGCAATGGCGACGCCTAGAGCACCGAGGAATTCCCGCCCCTATGGTCAAATTACTTTTCGACGGTGCGGATGCCGGCCGGGCCGCCCGGGACCTTGATCTGGCCGGTCACCTTCAGCGACTTGCCGTCGAAGCTCAGCACGTCGAGCGCCTTGTTGAGCATGGATTGCGCCAGCAGCGTCTTGCCGTCCCTGCTCCAGACCACCCCTTGACCCCAGCCTCCCACCTTCGCCTCAGCGGCGAGTTTGAGCCCGCCTCCCTCGACACGGTAGACCATGACGACGCCGTGATCGTTGTAGGACTGGTGGGACTTCGGCTTGTTCGAACCGTTCTGGATCGTTATTGCAACGTGCGAGCCGTCGGGCGAGAAGGTGGCACCTTCGGGGATCTGTCCGACCGAGTGCGACTCCACGATACGAGGTGGGTTCTTCTTCAGATCGATGACGGAGATGGTGTCGGTATCGCCCTGGCCGCCACCCTGATTGGTGAGCACGGCGAGGTCGCCCTTGGAGCTGATCGAGATGCTGTAGGGGCGCACACCGGCGACCATGTAGGCCTTGGTGTCCTCCACCTTCGAGCCGTCGATTGATAGCACGGAAATACGGTGATCGCCGTCGCGCGTGACCAGCGCACGCTTGCCGTCTGGGAAGAAGGCCACGTGGCTCGGGCCGGACTTGGCGTCGCCGAGCTGAATCTTGCCGGTCGGCGTCAGAGTCTTGCCGTTGACGGTGAGAATCGACACCGTGCCTTCCCCGCGGTTGGTCACAAGCACCAGCTTGCCGTCCGGACTGAACGAAACACCCGCTGGTGAGACGCCCAGCTCGAGCGTAGCAATGACTGCCGGCGGAGAGGCTTTGAGGTCGATGACACTCAGCCTGTTATCGGGGACGGTCTTCTTAGGGTCGGACGGATCGATCTTGGTCGAGGCGGCCACCAGGGCAATGCTCTCGTCGGGGGCGACGGCCACGCTCTGCGGCGGGCCGACTACGGAGCCCGGTGCATTGACCTGGCCGACGACCTTGGGTGGCGAGACGCCGAGATCGACAATGGTGACGTTATCGGGCGCCGGGTTCTCGACGATTTTGTTCACGCCGTCGACGTTAATGACCTTGGTGTCGTTCGACGACACGGCGAGCTGCGCGCTCGCCGCGGGTGCAATTGCGAAGGCGGCGAGGCACAGAGCCGGAACGCTGAGCATGCGGCAGGGGATGAGTTGGCCGCGAGATTTCATCGTCATTTCCTCCCTTAAGCGGCCGATCTAACGTCGGCCGTGAGGAGGTATGGTATACGAAGTGCCCTCGCCTAACGACACTTTCATGGGGTGAGTCAAGCGACCTGGCTGATCCTCACGCCTCAATGAAAGGTGACCGCGGAAAAAGGCGTTCAATTAAACCACGGCCGATAGTCTGCTAATGGGTCACGAGCGCCTGATTAGTTGCGTTCGAAACATTTCCGCTATGTCCCCGCTTGCCGACATAGCAACGGACATCGATTCGCGACGTGATGGGCCAACAGCGGCTGTGAGCAATCGCAGCAACGACGTGCACATTTGCATCGCCTATTCGATCACCTCGTCGGCGCGAGCGAGCAGGGTCCACACAGCGCGCTGCGATGAAGGCGCGTTGACGCGAATAAGGGCCAAGCCACGTACTCGCAAGGAACGTCGCAAATTTGTCGCACTGCCAAGACTGGATGACGAGTGCCATCACGACCACGAGCACCGTCTTGCGAGCCGAATTTCTTTGCCGTACATGCGCCGTACGCCGTTTCCGCCCTACAGTTAATCGGCACTAAGTTATTGAAATCATTGGCGCTCCCTAGGCGACTTCACCAAGTAAGTGTTGTCAATGCCTTACGTGAAAGTGGGACAGCCTTTCTATGACCTTCCAAGGCTTTTCGGGCCAAGGGTCCCACTACGTCGGGCGCGACGCCAGTCGCCCCTGGCTCAGGTCAGACCGTGCAACGGGCTCGCCTGTGGCTGCGAATCAGATGGACGGAATTTTCAGAAGCGACAACCAATCATCGCGCGTTCTTTCTCCGCTAATGCGGCAAACAGGTGGAGGATGAACGGGTCAACGTCGGCACCAAGTTCAGCAACGATGAACTGCACGCGCTCCGCCATGAGGCCGCTGATAAAGTGAACGTCCCGGCTCAGCCGGTCTAGCTTCGCTACACCTACGGCACACTTGCGGCGACGTGCCTCTGCCAGCGCGGCGGCAAGCTGCGGACGTCGCCCCAGGGCGTCGGCACCCTTCCCTGTTTCGACCTCTACGAACTCGCGGACAATCTCGAAGTCTTCCGCGACCGCGAAGCGCTCAAGCGCCTGCCGCTGCGCTTCAAGACCAAGGCCCCGTTCCATCGGTCGATTGAGCGCCTCGGCGCCATCACATCACCGCCTGTCCTCGGCGGCCTTCATCACCAATATTGCAGAATCTAATTTTCGGTACACACAGAAAATTTGAGCGAGGACAACGCACCCCGCACATGCCCGATCGAGCGGTTCGGCGACTTTGTTGTGCATCCGATTCTTGGCGGGTTCTACCATCGATACGCTCGAATCTCAGTTTTCAGAAGCGACACGCAGCAACGCGGGCGGATCCCACGCCATGGTCTGCCGGCCGTTCTTGAACGCGGCGAGCGGCTGAGCGATTTCGGCGATCGCCTGTTCGGGCGTCTGCGCGTTGATGACGACGACGTCACCGGGATTGCCGACTTTGAATCCGTAGTCCTTGAGGTTGAGCAGCCGCGCGGATCGTTCGGTCAGCATGTTGAAGCATTCGCGGATCCGGGCCGGGTGGTCGACCTGGAGCACGTTGGCGTAGAAATTGGCGATACGGATCAGCGAGCAGTCGCCGTAAGGCGTCGCCGGGTTGAGGATGTTGTTGGAGGACAGCGAGCAGTTGACCCCATGCTCGCAGAGATGATTGGCGTCCGCCACGCCGCGCACGACCGAGTGGTCGCGGTCGCGGCCCATCAGGAACATGTCGGTGGTCGGCAACACCGTGATCGCGACGCCGGTGTCGGCGAGGCTTTTCGCCAGCGCCGCCACCTCGTTGGGCGGCATCAGCGAAAGTTTCGCCATGTGGCCGACCACGACGCGCCCGCCACGCCGATATTTCTCGGTCAACTCGCGGACCAGATGGATGTTCATGGCGGCCGGCGTGTTGCCGACGTCGAGATGCATGTCGATATCGACGTCGAACTCCCGCGCCAGTTCGAAAATACGCCTGATCTGGCCGTGCTCGTCCTTGTCATATCGCGGTGCACCGCCGATCAGCTTGGCGCCGCGCTTGAGGCCCTGGATCACCAGCGCTTCCGTTCCCGGATAGCTCGCGAGCCCTTCCTGCGGGAAGACGCAGAATCTCGATCTCAATCGCCCACTTGTAGTCGTCGATCAGCGACTTCACGCCCTCAAAGCCGCGCATGCCGATGCCGGGATCGACCTCGACCTGGGTGCGCATGCGGGTGGTGCCGTGCTTGATGCAATCTTCCAGCGTGCGCTCCGCGCGAGCGCGGACGTCCTCGACCGTCATAGCCGGTTTGATTGGCGTGACGCCGAATACCGGGCTGAGCTTGCTGCGTTCCTGCGGCGCGCAACGGTCGATGATGCGGGATTTGTCGAGATGGATGTGGGTTTCGATCAGGCCGGGGCAGGCCAGCTTGCCCTTGGCGTCGTAGACCTTTCCCTCCGCCGCAAGGCTACGCTCGATCGCTACGATGCGGCCCTTGTCGATGCCGATATCGAAAGGCTCTCCGGCCGAACGGTCAGAGAGCCGCGCGTTGCGGACAATCAGGTCCATCTCACTCCACCTTGATGCCGGCTTCCTTGATCAGTGCGTACCTGAGTGTACCGAATTAGAATTCTGCAATATTGGTGATGAAGGCCGCCAAGGACAGGCCGGGATGTGATGACGCCGAGGCGCTCAATCACCTGAGGGAACGGGGCGTCTGTTGTCGACTATACATTCCGCCTGCGCCTCAGGCGACGACGAGAAGCAAGGCTGGCGCGGATCGACTGCTGTGCCCGGCACTATCCCGTGGCTGTCAATGGCCATAAGCCCTGAGATGAACAGCAGGTCGCCCGCCTTCATCGCCTGCGGTTGATTGCGGAACGCCGTGATGACGCCAGCGTGGACGGGACGTCTGCTCGTCGCACTGCCGGGCTTCGCCGCAATGACGTTGATCTCGATCTTGCCGTCGTAGGGCGCGAGGCCATGATCGATGCACGGGATGATCGAATAGCTCGGCCCCGATGAGCCGAAGTGTTTCGTCCACGTCTCGTTGAAGGCGGAATAATCCTCACGATCGGTGAGATAAATTTGTGCGTGGACTACGTCCTCGAGCTTGGCACCCGCCAGCGCCAGCGACTGCACCATGCGCTTTGTAATGATGAACTCAGTTTCGAGCTTGATCGGTTGACCGGCCCACTGCGCGCCCTCCGTCATCAGCGCCTCGGCCGCGACGCCGTTGCGCCGCGGCTCGTCGCCGACCGCGAGCGAGGTGATGCCGGGGATGAATATGAAATCGCCGACCGTGAGCGCGGGCGAATAGCCGGACGTCGGGCGGCCCTGGAGCTGCTCGTGCTTGAGGTGCTCCACCTCGAAGCCATTTTCGGGAATTATCGCCAGTGCCTGAATGTTCATGTCCGCGCCCGGCAGCAGCAGTTGCTGTTGCATGATCGATGTCGATGGCGGAATCCGTCCGACCAGGATCTCGCGGCGCACCTGCTGATAGGGCGGCACCGCCTTGACGGTGGTGTAGTACTGGTCGGTGCGAACAAGATGAGCGCGGTCGGTTCCGGCGGCACGCAGCACCGCGTCGAGGTTCTCGAAGATGCGCACGGCCTCCTTCTCGCGCTTGGGCCGACCGGCGTGCGGCGCGCGCTCCGCCAACACGTCCGCCGCGATACCGCTTAAAAAGTCCTGCGCCATTAGGCCGGTCGCGAAAACCCAACGGCCCGCCTTGATGCCTTGGGCAAACTTGATCTTGCCGGGGCCGAGTTCGACTGGCAGCAGCGGCTCCGCCGCCGATGATGCTTCTTTATCGGCCATTACATCCTCACAGTTGGCTTTGGGTCGCGAGCGGCGAATGCAACCTCTCGCATTTGGGCAGGTACTGGGAAAACTATGCCACATCGGGCAGGTACTGGCCTAATCCTCTGATCGGGTGTTCAATATCTCGAAACTTGCGGCTCCGGGGGGCGCATCCGTAGTCGAGCTACGTTCGTTACAGTTCATATGGCCAGAATAGGAGCGACACATGACGATCTGTCCGCGACTCTGGCTGCCGCTCTGCGGCGCACTGCTCATCGGAATGACCCCGGCTACACGGGCGCAAGACTATCCGAACCGGCCGATCACCGTGATCGTGCCATTTCCTGCCGGGGGATTGACCGACGTACCCGCTCGCGTGGCGGCGACGATGATGTCGGAGAAGATGGGCCAGAGCCTTATTGTCGAGAACAAGACCGGGGCTACAGGCACGATCGGTGCCGCCGCTGCAGCGCGGGCGACGCCGGACGGCTACACGCTGTTCGCCAATTCGCTCGCCGACGCGCAGAACATTCACTTTGTGCCGCTTACTTACAGCCCAGTCGATGACTTCACGCAGATTGGATGGATCGTCGATGGGCCACCACTGGTGCTGATCGTGAACGCCCGCCTGCCGTACAAATCGCTGGCGGAATTGATTGCTGCCGCCAAGGCGAATCCGAAGAACATCAGTTTCGGCACCTCCGGCCCCGCCTCCTCGCCAGCGATGGCGCTAGCGCAGCTCAATTTGGCAGCCAAGACCGAGATCGTTGCCGTGCCTTATCGTGGCTCCGGCGATGCGGCACGCGAGGTGGCAGGCGGAGCTATCCAGGGTGTATTCGCCTTCTTCTCACAAGCCAAACCGCTGGTCGACGACGGCAAGGTACGCGCGCTGGCAGTCGCAGCACCCGCACGGGTCGCCGCCTGGCCCAATGTGCCGACTTTCCATGAGCTGGGCTACAAGGTCGACTTCCGCGGTTTCGTCGGTCTGTCCGCGCCGGTGAAGACGCCAAAGCCAATCGTCGAATACCTCAACAAGCAGCTCAACGCGGTGGTGCAGTCCAACGCTTTCAAGTCGCGCGTTGCGACGCTGGGTATGACCGTGCCGACCGACAACACTCCGGCGAAATATGATGCGTTTATTCGTCAGGAGATCGTGCGGCAGGGCGAGATTGCCAAGCTGACGAAAGAAGCATCACCTGCACCGCCGGCCGCGCCACGCTGAGACGGATTCAGTGAGTACATCGCATGACGCGCTATTGCGACATGAATTCTCTGGCAGGCCGATCTTCGCCACGAAGGCCAAGCCACGGAGTTGAAGGTTCCGCTCAAACCGGGCGCCGAACCCAAACGCGCGAGTGACGTGAACGAACGGGGTCGAAACCATTCGCAACAAGGATGACTACAGGGAATATTGAGTACACGCTCGTTTGACCTACAGCCTTAGTGCGTGCGAGCGGGGGGATTGCGACGGTTTGCGGCTCGAAAAAAGAGATGCCAAGGAACAAGTAAGGTACCAAGGAGGAATATCGTGTATCATCTCATTGGAGCATCTGCTGCATTACTCATTGCTGGCGCCGTGGGCGCGGCGTGGTCCCAGGACGCCAAAGCGCCTGATTATCCGACCCGAACCATCACCATTATCGTGACTGTACAGGCGGGCAGCCAATCGGACGTGTTCGCGCGGCTGGTCGCGGACCGACTGCAAACGCGGCTCGGCAAGCCGGTTGTAGTCGAGAATCGGGCCGGCGGCGGCCAGACGATCGGCGGCGCGGCCGCTGCCAAGGCTGCACCCGACGGCTACACGCTGCTGCAAGGTAACACCAGCGCCCTCATCATCTCGCCGCAACTGCGCAACCCGATGCCGTACAACACCCCGAGGGATTTCGTGCCGATCACCCTGATGGCGAGCGGCCCGTCTGTGCTGGTGGTCAATCCCAAGCTACCGATCAAGACCGCACAGGATCTCGTCGCCTATGCCAAGGCCAATCCCGGCAAGCTCAACTACGGCAGCCACGGCGCCGGCTCGTTCACCCACGCAATGACCGAGCTGTTCATGGGGGCGACCGGCATCGAGATGGTACACATCCCCTATAATGGCGGCGGGCCGCTCGCGATCGGCTTTCTCTCCGGTTCGGTCGACGTGGTGATCTTCGATCTGGTCAGTATCCGGCCGCATGTCGAGGCCGGCAAGGCGCGCGTCATCGCGCAGGTCGGCAGCAGGCGTACGGCGCAGTATCCCGATATTCCGTTGATCTCGGAAACCGTCACACCCAACATCACGGCGGACTTCTGGGTCGGCATGGCGGCGCCGACCGGCACGCCAGCAGAGGTCGTCGCCCGGCTCGACCGTGAGATCAGCGCGATCATGACCGACCCCGAGGTCAAGGCGAAGGCCGAGAGCGTGTCGATGTTCTATATCCCGGGTACGCCAAAGACCTTCTCGGCGCAGGTCGCGCGTGAATGGGAGCTTTGGGGCCGCGTGATCCAGGAGCGCAAGATCGCAATCCGGTGAGGCCTGACATCGTCCGTTCTGGGGGGTGGCGGCGCCAACGCAGCATTCGCTCACAACATTGCGCACAATGATGCACGCATGCTCGTCAGCCACGATCGAATCCTGACCACCCACGTCGGCAGCCTGCCGCGTAGCGCGCGGCTGAGTGATCTCCTGGTCCGCCGCGAGGCGGGCGAGGTCATCGATCATGCCGAGCTTGCCGGCGAGATCGACAATGCGGTGGCGCACGTGATCGAAAAACAGGTTGCGGCCGGCATCGATGTCGGTAATGACGGCGAGCAGCCGCGCGTCGGCTTCCAGACCTATGTGCCGCGGCGCATGTCAGGCTACGGCGGGGAATCCCAACGTCCGCTCATCCGCGAGCTTAAGGAAATTCCTGAGCTCATCGAGATGCAGCGCATGCGTTTTCCGCACCGCGGCCGCAACCGTAACGCTCCCGCCGCGATTAGCGAGGTTCGTTATCTCGACCCCGGACCGATCAAGCAGGAAATCGCGCGCTTCAGCTCGCTCGCAACCGGCAGGTTCGCCGAGGCCTTCATGACCGCGCCCTCGCCCGGCATCATCGCGACGACGATGATCAATCAATATTACGATTCAGAGGCTGCCTATCTGGCGGCGCTGGCACGTGAAATGCGCAAAGAATACATGGCGATCTATGAGGGTGGGCTTGTCCTGCAGATCGACGCGCCAGACCTTGCGATGGCGCGATCGATCAATTTCCAGGACAAGTCGGACGCCGAATTCGTCAAAATCTGCGAATTGCACGTCGCGGCAATCAACTCCGGGATCGAAGGTATCCCGCGCGACCGCGTGCGGCTGCATGTGTGTTGGGGCAATTGGGATGGCCCGCATGTCTACGACATTGCACTCGAAAAAATCCTTCCGGTTCTATTGCAGGCGAATGTCGGGGCGCTCTCGATCGAATTTTCCAATCCGCGCCATGCCCACGAATATGGCGTTCTCGCGCGCCTATCGCTGCCCAAGAACATGATCCTTATTCCCGGCGTGATCGAGTCGACCAGCAATTTCGTCGAACATCCCGAAGTTGTTGCTGGCCGTATCGAGGCAGCGGTCAGGGCGGTCGGCGACCGCGAACGCGTGATCGCCTCGACCGACTGCGGATTTGGGACCTTCGCAGGTCGCGAATATGTTGTCGCGCCCGTGGTGTGGATGAAGCTTGCTGCGCTACGCGCCGGCGCCGATCTCGCCTCGACTAGGCTCTGGGATAGAACCGCCACGTGAGCGGTGACCATGAGCGGATGGCGCCTACAGACATCATCCGTATTGATCTGGTGACAGATCGCCATAGAAGTTCACTATTGCCTCACTGTGCGCTACCGACCTGCGGCTTGTGTGTACCGAAAATCAGATAATATTGGTGATGAAGGCCACCGAGGATCAGCCGTGAAACGATGGTACCGACGCTCTCAGCCAGCCGATGGATCGGGGCGTCTTTGCTCAAAGTGAGCAGAGCGAGCCGGTGGCGTGAATTTCCGCAACCATTCCTGCACCATCGTGTGTCGCCGCTGTGAGGCTAAGACGTCAGCCACGAAGGATGTTCTCGTGAGCCGCCGTCTCGCTTGGATCCCATCGGACATGCTTGAGCTCGATTAAGCGGCTGAGATAGGGAACCGTGCCCTTGTTGGTCAACCGGTGCACCGGGCGCATGCCGTCGATAAAGGCGGTCGCGCCAAGCAACTCGTTGACGAGGCGCTTGTCCCCGAAGATGGTCTCGATTTCGTTGTCGCCGCCACCGAGCGAGATGACGATATAGGGATGATAGTGGATGTGAAATTCGTGGGTCTGCCCAGGCCCAAGATTAAGCTCCCAGATGCGAATATAGTCGTTCTCAAGCACGACGCGCTGCCCAACTTCAAGCAGTGTGAGGCCTATTTGCTTGGCACGTTCGAGGCCATGACTATCTGGCATGCTTCTCTCCAACCAGCGGTGGCCAGGCTTTATTGCTGGTCCAGAGGAAATATCATAGAAATGAGCACCAGATACACCCCTTTGGCGTCACGCCTCCAGCTACAATCTCGGGCGTCCGGAGCCGGCACGCGATCCACGAGGAGAACAAGATGCGACACATGCGTTGGATGTTCATCTTCGCCACGCTCTGCGCCACCCTCCCTACCTCTCCCCTGCCGGCACAGACGCCGATCACCTTCTCACTTGATTTCCGCGCTCTCGGCCGCCATGCGGCGTGGTACGTCGCGCTTGAAAAGGGTTACTACAAGCAAGCTGGCCTTGATGTCACCATTGTACCGAGCCAAGGCACGGCGCAAGCGATTCAGAACCTCGAAGCCAACGCTGCGCAGTTCGCGTTCTCCGACGTGGCTGGGCTCGTCGCAGCGCGGGCCAACAGCGGCGCAACGGTGAAGATGGTCGCAGTGATCTACCAGAAGGCGCCCTACGCCATCTTCAGCTTACGCTCGGGCGCCAACGTCACCCGACCGGCGCAGCTTGAGGGCCTCGAGATCGCGAGCGGCGCTGGAAGCTTCACCCAAAAGGTCATCGAAGCTTTTATGGTCGAGCATGGCCTCAAACCATCCTCGGTAAAATTCACCAACATAGATCCCGCGGCGCGCGTCGGCATGCTGGTGAGCAAACGCATCCCCGCGATCGAGACTTTCGTGATGTCGAAGCCCGGCATCGCCAAGGCCGCGCCCGGCGACGACCAGACCTTCCTGCTCGCCGACCACGGCCTGAAGCTCTACTCCAACGGCATCCTGGCGCGCGCGGATTACATCGCGGCGAATGCCGACAAAGTGAAGGCTTTCGTGAAGGCGTCGCTCGAAGGCTGGCGCGCCGCTATCGCCGATCCCAAGGGCGCGGCGGAGATCGTCGTCAAGCACGTCAAAGGGCTCGACCCGGACTTGGCGCTGGCCGAGATCGGCATCGTCAACGACCTCGTGGCCACCGCCGACACCCGCGCCAAGGGACTGGGCGCGATCGACGCCGCCACCATGGCGGCGAGCGTCAGCCTGATCGCGCGCAGTGTGCAAAACGGCGACAAGATCGTCGCCAAGGACGTCTACGACCTCGGGCTTCTGCCGCAGCCGCCGATCAAGCCCTGAACGGCCCCCCACGGCGCGCGAACGCAATGTCGGGGGCCGAGATCGCCAACAACATCGTGGACCTGCACGCATTCGGGCACCTTACCGGCGTGCGCAAGACCTTCCCGCCGCCATCGCGCAAGGCGGACGAGGTCGTCGCGCTCACCGACGTGTCCTACACGCTGCAACGCGGCGAGCTGGTGGCGCTGCTCGGGCCAAGCGGCTGCGGCAAGACCACTTTGCTGCGGATCGTCGCCGGCCTCACGCGCGCGAGCGCGGGCCGCATCGAGATCGGCGGCAGCGAGGTCTTGGAGCCGCGGGCGGACTTTGCCTTCGTCTTCCAGTCGCCGACGCTGCTGCCGTGGCGCACGGTGCTCGGCAACGTGCTCTTCCCCATGGAGATACGCGGCCGCAACGACCGCGCCGCACGCTTGCGGGCGTTCGAGTTGCTGGAG
This sequence comes from uncultured Alphaproteobacteria bacterium, assembly GCA_963755305.1. GTDB lineage: Bacteria > Pseudomonadota > Alphaproteobacteria > Rhizobiales > Xanthobacteraceae > VAZQ01. Next base: position 314,933 of record CAVWJL010000008.1, read on the forward strand.
CTGGTCGGGCTAGCGGGCTTTGCAAAGAGCCGTCCGCATCATCTCTCCGGCGGGATGAAGCAGCGCGTTGCGCTCTGCCGCGCGCTTATCCAGTCGCCGTCGCTCCTGCTGATGGATGAGCCATTTGGTGCACTCGACGAATTGACCCGGATGGAGATGCAAGACCTCTTGCTCGGCATCCGGGGGGTGACGGGAGCGACGGTGCTGTTCGTGACCCACAGCATTTCGGAGGCGGTCTATCTCGCCGACGAGATTCTGGTGTTCAGCGCCAGACCCGGGCGGGTAATCGACCGGATTAGGACCGAATTGCGCTATCCGCGGGCGGCGGAGCTGCGCTATGTGGCCGAGTTCACTGCGCTTGAACGCCGCGCCAGCGCGGGGCTTGGCGTGCTGCATGGGCACGCAGCAGCCGAAATCCATCGCCATGGATAGGTCTGCGCGCATTGTCCTGCCGATACTCGGCATCGTCGGCCTGATTGCGGCCTGGCACCTCTACGTCGTCGTTTTCAAGGTTCCTCCCGCCGTGCTCCCGCGCCCCGACGCCGTCCTGCAGTCGTTCGTTCAGAACTGGCGGCTCATATTGGCGGAGGGCTGGATCACGTTGCGCGCGAGCGCCTACGGGTTCCTGCTCGCCTTTCTCCTGGGCGTGCCGATCGCGGTGGCTATCTCCAGCTCGCGCGTGCTCAATCTGATGTTCTATCCGCTCCTGATCGCGACCCAGTCGGTGCCCAAGGTCGCGCTGGCGCCGCTCATCCTGATCTGGCTCGGCACCGGGCTTGAGTTGAAGCTTGCGATCGCCTGGTTGGTCGCGTTCTTCCCGATCGTGGTGGACACCGCGACCGGATTGCGCAACACGCCCACCGATCTCATCGATCTGGCGGCCTCAGTGCGCGCGACCGGCTTCCAGACCTTCTGGAAAATCCGCTTTCCGGCCGCGCTGCCATTCGTCATTTCTGGCTGCAAGGTCGCGATCACGCTCGCGGTCATCGGGGCGGTGATCGGCGAATTCATCGGCTCGAACGAGGGACTCGGCAACCTGATGCTGGTCGCGAATTCCCAGATTAACATCCCGCTCGCATTCGCCGCGCTGTTCGGGTTGGCCGCGCTCGGTATCCTGCTCTACACGGCCGTGGTTGCGGCGGAATGGGCGCTCAAGCCCTGGTTCGGCGACATCGCGCATTGAGCGGTATGACCGAGCCTAGTCCGCGATCACCGCGATGGCGTTGATCTCGATCAGATAGTCCGGTGAGGTCATCTTGCAGATTTCGACCATGGTCGAGGCCGGCGCGGGCGGCTTGAAATATTCGCGCCGTACTTTGTGTATCAGGTCGAAATGCTCCATGTTGCGCACATAGACGTCGACCCGGCAGATGTCGTCCATCGTGCCGCCTGCCTCTTCGACCGCGGCCTTGAGGTTCTCGCACACCTGCCGCGTCTGCGCCTCGATGTCACCGACGCCGGCGATCGTGCCGTCGGCGCGTCGCGACGTCATGCCCGAGATGAACACTAGGCGGCCGCGCGCCTCGATCATGATGGCGTGGGAAAAATGCCCGCTCGGCTGGCGGATTTTTGACGAGGTGATCTGCTTCTTTGGCATATTTTGCTCCTAGCGAAGGCCTGCGGGTACCGCGACGTTCAGTCGTGCGGCCAATTTGGTGAGAGATTCGAGCGTCGAACGCGCGAGCGGACAATGTTTCGCGTGAGCGCCGCGCGCAACGACAGCACGGTCGCCCGGCATGCGCACAGTGCCGCCGCGCAAAGCTGGTCGCGACTTGCGCACCTTGTCGGCGAAGCTATCGGCCGCTGCCATAAACTCTTGCAGTGGGCGAAATCGGACAATGTCAATCGCCAGAAAGAAATGCGCGCAGCGATACGGCAGCGTCGCATCGCCGTAGAGCGGGCGCACCTCATCGCCGATCGCGCCCGACGATACGCCCCCGGCGATGAGATCGATCAGCGCTGCAAGCGCAAAGCCTTTGGCGCCACCGGCCGGCAACAACATGCCCTTGATGGCTTCCGACGCATCCGTCGTTGGCCTGCCCTCGGCATCGGTCGCCCAGCCGTCGGGAATTGTTTCGCCGTTCGCTTGCGCCAGTCGAATTTTCATCATCGCCCCGGCGCTCAAGGCCAGATCGGCAACGATCGGGGTTCCCGCCGCGCTCGGCACCGCGATGGCGATGGGATTGTTGCCGACCACGCGCTCGGCGCCGCCCGGCGCCGGCATCAGTGGCCGTGTGTTCGACATCACGATGCCGATGTTGCCCGCATTGGCGATACGCCGTGCCCACCGGCTGGTGGTGCCGAAATGAAATCCGTTGCGGACCGCGACGGCCGCCATTCCGTGCTCGCGCGCACGCGCAACGCAAAGCGTCACCGCACTCTCCGATGTGACCTGCCCCAACGCATTCTCGGCATCGATCACGATCGAGGTCGGCGCGTCGGACACGATGCGCCCCTCCCCAGCTGGCGCTACCGAATCGGCCATGATGCGATCGACATACATCGGCAGCAGCAGCAGCCCGTGCGGCGACTGGCCCTCGATGTCGGCTTCGACCAGGCTGTCCACCACTAGCGCCGCGTGACGCGCCGGTACCCCTGCTGCTGCGAGCAGATCGGCGGTCAGGCGCCGCAGGTCTTCGACCGCAGCCGAAACTGTATCGGCAGGCGTGCTCATCGCGCGCAGCAACGCCGGCGATCAGTGAGCATCCTTCTCGTCCGAATAGAAGTCCGGTTTAAACGGATAGTGCGGTCCATCATAGACTTCCACGACGATCGTCTCTTCGTGTGCGATCGCCGGCCCGTGCACATTGCCTTTCGGGTTACAGTAGAACGAACCGGCCGTGAGCGTCACGCCGGTCTTGGTGTATTCGTAACGCCCCTTGAGGCAGATCATGAACTGGTTCGAGGCGTGGTAATGCGGCGCCGGAATGCCGGCGCCCTTGTCGAACTTGATTAGGGCGATCGAAGCCCCGGTTTCCTCGTTGCGCCAAAGCATCTTTTCCGACACGCCCTTGAGCGACTTTTCGCGCCACGGCACGGCGTCGGTCTGAATGAGAATTTCAGCGAGGCTGGGGACTCCGGCCGGCATGCTAGTCATGTTCAACCTATCTGATGATGCATCCATTTTGTTGGTTCCACTGAACAATCGGCTCTTGGCATCTTTGTCAAGATCACAACTCCTTGCTGAGTAGCCGTCCTGCGCGCTCGCGACGGTCGGAATGATCACCGCGAGCGCCAAGCCAAGCACTGCCAAAGTCCGCCGTATGTCTATTGCGTTCCCGCGTCATGCTTTTTTGAGACTTACGAATCCCCCCAAATGTCGTGCGCCAGCTCAACCACCAGCCGGAGCTTCTGCTCCTGCACCTGCGGCGAGATCGGGTTGCCGGTGTCGAGACTCGCAAAGCCGCACTGCGGACTGACCGCGAGACGGTCGAGATCGATATAGGTCGTCGCGTCCTCAATCCGCTTCTTCAACTCGTCCTTGCTCTCCATCGCCGGCGTCTTGGTCGAGACGAGGCCAAGCACGATGGTCTTGTGGCGCGGCACGAGACGCAGTGGTGTGAACGTGCCGGCGCGCGGCGAGTCGTATTCCAGGAAATAGAACGAAATGTTGAGTGCGTTGAACAGTCGCTCGGCGACCGAGTTGTAGCTGCCTTCGGCGTGCCACTGGCCGCCGCGATTGCCACGGCATAGATGCATGCCGATCCGCATGGTCGGTGGCGCGTTTTTGAGCACGCGGTTGGTGACGGCGACATACTTATCGATCAGCGCGCTCGAAGTCCTCGCCGCGCGCTTTGAGCGACGTCTGCACTTCGGGATCGCCGAACTTCGCGAAGGCCGTCTCGTCGATCTGCACATAGCGGCAACCGGCATCGGCGAGCGCCTTCAATTCTCTACCGAAGGCCTCGACCGTATCATCCCAGAACGCATCGAGGTCCTTGTAGGCGCTTGCCAGAACCGCGGCGTCGCCGCCACGGAAGTGCAGAGCGCACGGGCCGGGAATCGTGATCTTCGGAACGAGCTTGGTGTTGGCGCGGATGAACTCGAAATCGGGAACGTTGATCGGCTTGGTCCAGCACACCCGAACTCTTGATCATTGCAACGGGTTGCGTTGTGCGCCGGCCGGACGTGCCGCCCTTAGCTTCCTCGCCGGCCCACCGTGTCGATGCTGATGTCGCCGAGCTGTCGGTAGAAGAAGCTGTGGTAGGAGCGGCGGCGGAATTCACCGTCGGTGGCGAACTTCAGGCCGGCGCGTTCCTGCAGCGCGAGCGCGTCTTTGATGGCCCTGTCTTCCACCTCCGTCAGCGCGGCGGGGCTGATCTCGCCGCGGCTGAACTTAGCCCGCGTTTCCAGCAGCGTTTGAGGACGCAGCAGGCTGCCGATATGCTCCGCCCGAAACGGCGGCTTGATCTGTGACAGCAACTGTTCCTCCGCGGTGCTTTTGGATCGTCAGGATAGCAGGGGCCCTGGGAGGCGACAATCAAGCGCAGCGAATGACGTTATCCTGTGCGCACGTGAGGGTGTCCCGGTAGGCCGTTAGTGTCGTATTGAGCTTACCCAGCACCTGTAGCAGGACGCCGATCTGGCCTTACGAGACAGCCAAATCGTGCTGCACCTGGGTATCGCTATCCTGAGCAGCAAGGCGTTCAAAGATGGCAACCCGGAACGGCACTATAAACATGAAGGTGCACAACGTATTCTCAAGGCCGCTCGTTCCCGCTTGGGCGACAATTGTTTGGGGCGAGAGACGCGAAAAATAGGTTTCGTCCCCGGAGAAATGCATGGAATTGATACGCACACTAAATCCGCCATTTCGTGCAGAGCACATCGGAAGTTTTGTTCGGCCGGATAACTTGTTGAGCGCAGCTCGCCAGCTGAAGGCTGGCAAGATCGGCATCGACGAACTGAAGCAGATAGCCGACGAAGCAATCGTCGATATCGTGCGGTTCCAGGAAGGCATAGGCATGCCGTCGGTTACCGATGGCGAGTTTCGTCGCCGGAGCTGGTCGGCTGGCTTTATCGATGCCGTTGAAGGATTCGGCCTGCGCGAGGGGACGATTGAATTCCGCACTCAGACCGCTGGAAAGGGTGCAGAGCTCTCGCCCTATGCGAAGGCACGTTTGACGCGGACCCGTGGGATCGCGTCCGACGAGTTTGCTTTCCTCAAGTCGATCGTTCGCAAAGGTATACCGAAGACAACGATCCCTGCTCCGGATGTCATGCATTATTTTCTGGGACCACGAGCCGTGGATGATTTTGTCTATCCAGATATTGAGATTTATTTCGATGACTTGGCTCGAATTTATCGCGAGGAAATCGCGGACCTCGCGAAGCTTGGCTGCACGTATGTGCAAATTGATGACACGGCATTGCCGTGTAATTGCGATGAGTACATTCGTCAAAGCGTCACTAAGCGGGGCGAAAACCCCGACGCACTCACTGACAGGTACATTCGGCTGCTTAACGATGCGATCAGGGATCGACCGGCGAACATGACGATCGGGGTCCATATGTGCCGTGGCAATCTCAAGGGCACGTGGATGGCAGAAGGTGGCTACGAGCCGATTGCCGAACGACTTTTCAACCAGGCGACTGTCGACGCATTTTTTTTAGAATTTGACACACCGCGTGCGGGAGATTTTGCGCCTTTGCGTCACGTTCCGAAAAACAAGACCGTGGTGCTGGGACTGATAAGCTCCAAGACGCCAGTGCTCGAGAATAAGGAAGACATAAAGCGCCGGATCTTCGATGCCGCGCGGTATGTTGATCTTGATAGACTCTGCCTGAGCCTACAATGCGGATTCTCCAGCGGTGGCGGCAGCGGTCAAACCGTAGGGCTTGATGACGAACGGCGTAAGCTTGAACTGGTGCTAAATGTCGTGCAGGACGTTTGGAAATAGCAAACAGACCGACAGCGAAGGGAGGACTGTATGGATCTCCGCTGGCCAGCGTCCCACGCCGAGATCGCAATCATCCAGAGCGAGCGCAAGCGCATCGCCTTCGAAAGAGCTAAAAAAGCGCCGTTTTATAAGGGTCGACTAGATGGGATTGACCCGACCCGTCTGGATGACCCGGAAATCTGGGCGAAGATCCCACTACTGACCAAAGAAGACCTTCGCAAGATCTCGCCCAAAGACTTTCAAGGGCAGTTTTGCATTCAACCAAAGACCGCAGTGGTTGAATATTGGCGATCGGGTGGGTCCACTGGGCGGCCCTTGTTCTATCCTCGCTCGGCTGAGGACGTGGAGCATTCCCTATTATGCTTCCGCCGCGGATTGGCAGTGACGGGCGCGACACCTGACGATCTCGTACACATTTCCTTTCCGCTGGGGATTTATCCTGTGGCGCACCTGTATGCGCGCGCAGCAGAGCAATGCGGTATCGGAACCGTATGGTGCGGTGCCGGCACGAACACCGCTTCGGACATGCAACTGCAACTCATCGACGAGCTTCGGCCGACCATGTGGGCCGGCATGGCTAGCTACGGTCTACATCTTGCGAATTTGGCAGAATCCAAGGGATTTGATCTTGCCAGCAGTTCTGTGACGAAAATTGTCGTTGCCGCCGAGCCACTTTCGAAGGCCAAGCGCCAAAAGCTCGAACGCATGTGGGGAGCCGAGGTGTTCGACCAGTTCGGCATGACCGAGGGCGCGCTGATGGCGTGCGAGGGAATCGCTCGTACGGGATCGCACCTCTGGTCAGATTTGTTCTATTGCGAGGTAGTGGACGAGGTGACTGGAGAACCAAAGAAGGAAGGCGAGGTCGGCACGCTTGCAATGACACCACTTTGGAACAACACCGTGACGCCGTTTCTTAGATGGAACTCGGGCGACCTTATCAGCATATCACAACAAGGCGGCGGTGGGGAATCGTGGGGGATGTACCCGATTCTACATCACGAGCGGCGCACTGTGGGTTTCTTCAAAGTGCGCGGAGTGAATATCAATCACCCCGAACTGGAAGATCTCATGTTCTTTGAACCGGCGATCAGCGAGTTTCGCGCAGAAGTCTACAACGCTGAGGGTGGCTTGGACGTCTTGCATCTGTTCATTGAGGTTAAGGGCGGCATGTCCGAAGACTCGGTGCAAGAAAAGGTCATCGCCAAGGTTCGTCAGTCCTTCCAAGTCACCCCAAAGATTACGGTGCAGCAACAGGGCACCATCGCGCGCGACTTCGAGACCAATGTAAAGGCGCCGCGCTTTGTTGACAAACGCGGGTAGTGCGGCTCGCCTTCTCCATTCTTGCTTCGCCATGTTCCGTAATCTGTCATTGCACTAATCTTACTGAGTTCAGAAAGTCGCGGGCGATTGCCATTGAGAATCAGTTATTCGCTTGGATTCATGCTTCAGCCAGAGGAGGCTGCTGATGGGTCTGGGCGGAGTAAGCCGCAGTGAATCGCGGTTTGCGGCCTACGTCGATGGGCTTGCGAGTGTGATCGGTCACAAGGATCGGATCGGTCCGCTGCGCGATTATTGCACGGGGCTGATGCTGCCGTGCGAGCGCAAGAGCGTGGAGCCGATGGCGGCGGTGACGGGGCCGGCACGAACCGCGGCACAGCACCAGTCGCTGTTGCATTTTGTCGGCGAGGGCGGCTGGTCGGACGAGCGGGTGTTGACCAAGGTGCGCGAACTGGTTTTGCCGGCGATCGAGCGGCAGGGGCCGATCGAGGCGTGGATCATCGACGACACCGGCTTTCCTAAGCAGGGCCGGCACTCGGTCGGAGTGGCGCGGCAATACTGCGGGCAGCTTGGCAAGCAGGACAATTGCCAGGTGGCGGTGTCGCTTTCGCTGGCCAGCCGCCACGCCAGCCTGCCGGTGGCTTATCGGCTCTATCTGCCGCAGGAGTGGGCGGCCGACCGTGCGCGGCGGCGCAAGACGGGGGTGCCGGAGCACATCGCGTTTGCGACCAAGCCGGAGATTGCACTTGAGCAACTGCGCTGGGCGTGTGCGGCCGGCCTGCCGCGCGGGGTGGTTCTGCTCGACGCCGGCTACGGCAACAACAGCGAGTTGCGCGCTGACATCACGGCGCTGGACTTGACCTATGTGGCCGGCATTCTGTCGACCACCACGGTGTGGGCGCCTGGCACGGCGCCGCTGCCGCCGAAGCGGTGGTCGGGCCGTGGACGGCCCACGACGCGGCTGCGTCGCGATGCCAGACACCAGCCGGTCTCGGTCAAGGAACTGGCGCTTGGCCTGTCCAAGCGCGCCTGGCGCACGATCGAATGGCGCGAAGGCACGGCCGAGCCGCTGTCCTCGCGCTTTGCGCGCGTGCGCATTCGCGTCGCCCATCGCGATGATCAGCGCGCTGTTCCACGGCCGCCGGAATGGCTGCTGATCGAATGGCCGAAGGACGAGGTCGAGCCGGCCAAATACTGGCTTTCGACGCTCCCCAACGACATCGCCTTCGATCGCCTGGTCGATCTCGCGAAGCTGCGCTGGCGCATCGAGCGCGATTATCAGGAACTCAAGCAGGAGGTCGGGCTCGGGCATTTCGAGGGGCGCGGCTGGCGTGGCTTTCATCACCACGCCACGCTGTGCATCGCGGCCTACGGCTTCCTGATCTCCGAGCGGGAGACGATTCCCCCCTCAAGACCTCGTTCCACCAGGCTCTTCCCGGCGGTTGCCTTATCCGAGGGTTATCGACCCCGCGGCTCCGCCGCTGCGGCCCGAACGTCACATCCCAAATTCGATCGCAACCATGCGCCGCCGCCTGATCGCCGCTCTGGTCAGAACTCTGCCGCGATGCCCATGCTGCTCAGCCCCCATGACAAGACACTCGCGACATAGAATTTTGTGATGCAGTAAGACTAAACCGCTGCGCGGTAACGTCACCTGCTGCGAGTCATGTGCTGAACGGCTGGCACACTGAGCAGTGCGATAGCGGCGAAGACAGCTCCAGCGACGAACGTACCGGTCGGGCCGACAAAGTCCCACAAACCGCCGGCGATGACGCTGGCGAGTAGTGTGGCAACACCGGTGACGAGATTGAACATGCCAAAGGCCGTTCCACGCAGGTCCGCTGGAGCGGTGTCGGCAATGAGGCTCGCGAGCAGCCCTTGTGTCATTCCCATGTGCAATCCCCAGAGTGCCGCTCCAATGGAGACGGCGAGGATGTTGGAGCCGAACGCCAGTGTGAGGTCGGCCAACACAAGAACCAGGAAGCCGCTCGTCAAAAGGCCATAACGACCCAATTTGTCCGACAGCACTCCAACTGGCCAAGCGGCCAGTGCGTAGACAAGCTCAATGCCGAGGTGAAAGCTATCACGCAAAACGACGTCTATCGTAATCGAATGCAGGGCTTGTTCATCGAACCGGTGAGTAATTCGCCTGAGGAGTTCGGTGCTCTTATCAAGGCGGAGTCCTACCGCTTCGGAGAGGTCGTGCGTAAGGCCAATATCAAAGTCCCCTAACATTGGTGAAGGCTACCGATCACTTTCGAAAATTAACTCTGGACCTATTTAAGATGCCGCCAGTCAAGGCAGTTTCGATCGGCGCGCCTTCAGAGTGATGTAATTCCGACGAGAATCTCCAATCTATTCTAGCCCTGTGGAGATTTGAGCAAGGACACTGCAACAATGTGCGTCCAATCAGACTCGACCGGAGACTCCCGGTTAGATTAGACGATCGAGGAAGCGAGCGTGATTTCTGTCATCATTCCGGTCGTTAATGAAGCCGAAAGGATAACGTCGCTTCTGCACGCCCTCGACCGGCATTCCGCTTCCTTCGTGTCGGTCACCCAGTCGCTGTGATTTGAATGTTTGCACCCAAGCCGTTAACTGACATCGAACTCTACCTCTTCTGCCACATGAGCAGGTGGAAGCCATCGGGCAGTGGGTGCCAATAGGGTTTGACTTTCAAGCTGATTTTCATCTCCTCGGCCGGGATGCCGACCGTATTGCCCATGATCTGCACGCCTTCCGGCAGGGTCACGATGACGATGAAAAAAGGTTCGTGGCCGTGAAATGGCGGGCGCGCACGCCGAACCAAGGTGAAGGAATAGACTTCGCCTTCTCCCTTGACCTCGCGCCATTCCAGCTTGCTGTGCTTGCCCGTAAACCGGCTAGTTGCGCGCGGCAGCCATTGATGCCTGCCAGCTTCGGCATCGTATTGGATGACAAGCTTCTTGTCCTTGGTTGCATTCCAGTATGGTTCGGAGAAACTGCGCGCTGCAGGCGCAGCGCGTTCAATGTCCAATGTGTCGTTGATCGTAGCCATGTCCGTCGCCTCAATTCTTAAACAGAACAACCTTGTCCGCGAAGGCCGCAAAATTGCGACATTATCCATCCGGAGTCAGGACCATGACAGCGGACGTGTTCCAGTTTCGTGCGTAGGGAATGCCGCCAATTCCCGTCACCAGGGCATTCGACCTATCCTTGACCTGGCGCGTACCGGCTTCGCCGAATAGCTGGCGGACAGCCTCAACCAGGTTGGTGCCGCCGCCCGCCAAGCCGACCTGGCCGGCGGAAATCTGTCCGCCGCCTGTGTTCAGCGGCAGATCGCCGTCATGGCTGAAGTTGATGCTCGCGAATGAAATCGCAACCCTGACCCTTCTTGCAAAATCCCAGCATTTCCATCTGCAGCATCATTGCGATGATGAAATCGTCGTAGGGATGGAACGATGCGACGTCCTTGGCAGTCATGCCGGCCTGCTTGAAGGCCTTCTGGCCGGCCGGCATGTGGCCAGTGTCGGTTACGTCGACGATATTCTCGGCATACTGATAGCTTGTCCTTTCCCCGTAGCCGATCGGAACCGCAATCTTTGTAAACCCTCTCTTTTCAGCCTCGTTGTGCTTCATGACGAGGAGCCCGCTGGCGCCGTCGCACACCATGACGCTGTCGAGCAACCGGATGGGGTCGGCAATCATGCGGGAGTTGATGTAGTCATCGATCGTGAGGGGCACGCGCAGCTTGTCGCATGCAAGCTCGTTGAGCAGCGCGCCGTTGCGTTGCGCGACCGCGAGCTTGCCGAGCATGCGATAGTCGAGGCCGAATTGATGTTCGTATCGATTGGTAATGAAGCCAAACGATGTCGGTGGCCCAAGCAGACCCAACGGTACGGTCCATTCTGCCTGATAATGGCGTTGGCGTGTGTTGTTCTCGCGCCCCTGTGTATCCGCGAAGAGGCAGAATACGGTTCCGCAAAGACCGGCATCGATGGCGATTGCCGCGCGGGCCAGCGTGCCCGCCGGTGAGCAACCGCCGATATCGACGGTCTGGCAGAAGTCGACCTCAAGCGCGAGTTGGTCGGCTGTCGTCTGCGACCAGAAGCAGTTCCCCGCACCGGTCTGTGAAGACGACAGGATGAGCCCGTCGATCTCTCCCTTTTCCATGCCGGTCTTGTTGAGCAGCTCTTCCAGCACCTCGGCGCCCAGCGACCAGATATCTTTGTCGCTTTTGGTCACGATTTTCGTTTCGGCATAAGCGACGATTGCCGTATCACGCATCGCCATAACGGCCTCCTGGATAGCTGTTCGGTTCAACAATTGGCGGGTTGATAGTGACCGGAGTGCATTGCCAATGAAGATGTCTCGTGCTGCTACGCGGTCAACCCTCCATCACCAGATCTCCCAGGCTCGACAAGCCGTTCGGCACGATGCTCGACAAAGGCCCTGAGACCCTCCTCGCTGCGCTTGCTACCTACCGCCTGACCAATCAGAGTTTCCATGAAGAGACCGTCATTATGTGAGCTGTCATTGACGCGGCTCAAGCACGATGCAACCGCCCAGTTCGTTAGCGGAGCGTTCTTCGCGATCCGGTTTGCGAGCGACTTGGCGCGCTCCAACGACTCGCCTTTGGGCGTGATGTACTGACAAAGGTTGAAGCGCTCACCTTCCTGCGCCGTGAGGACACGGCCGGTCAGCATCAAGTCGGCCATGCGCGCATACCCCATCAGGCGCTGGGTGCGGACCGAACCGCCGCCGCCGACGAAGATGCCGCGCTGACCCTCGGGCAATGCGAAGAACGTCGTCTCGTCGGCTACGCGGAGGTGGGCTGCCGAAGCGATCTCAAGGCCTCCACCTATCGTTGCACCCTTCAATGCCGCGACGAACGGGATGTAGCCGCGAGCCATGGCGTCGAGCGTTGGATGCCACCGGCCGCGGCGGCGCAAGCGGACTTCCGGGTCGGCATTGATCCATTGCATCGCCTCGGCCAGATCGAGGCCGGCGCAGAAGTTATCTCCGTGGCCGAACAGCACGGCGCACTTGGCCTCTTCATTGGCCCGAGCCACGGCGGCAGCAAACGCCTTGTTCATGGTCTCGTTCATGCAATTGCGCTTGTCCGGCCGGTTCAGGCCGATCAATGCGATCTCACCGTCCAGTTCGTAGGTGACTGTGTCCTCGGCCATCGTTCCTCCTGCGTCGTCCTGAGCCTCATTCCGGCTAGCTGACGCCGCGTACCGCTGACTTGTCAACAACCGGCTCGCCTTGCGGCCTACGGCTGAACGCGACAATACCAGTGACAAAACTGTCCTCTTGCGTAGTGTTCACGGCGGACGATGGAGAGAGATGAAGCATGCCCAATGTGTCGAGTCCCTTCGAACCTAAGCGGCGCCGCCGCAGTAGAACCGTTCCTGCGTCCTAGGTCCGTTGCCATAATTGGGGTTTCGTCGCGGCCCGGTTCGGCGGGCATGAACGCCTACACGAACTTCAAACTGAACGAATATTCGGGCGAGGTTCATCTCGTCGGGCGCAGCGGCGGAGAAATCGACGGTCGCACCGTACTCACGGACATTGATGAATTGCCGGAAGGCGTCGATCTCGCGATCTTCACGCTGCCAGCCGCGGGTGTCCACGACGCCATGCGCGCCTGCGCCAGGCGAGGTGTCAGGGCGGTTGCCATATTTGCCTCTGGTTTTGCCGAGGTCGGACAACGCGACGCCCAGGAAACGAAGCTGGCGTCGATTGCTCGTGAGGGCGGCATAGCGCTCCTGGGCCCGAATTGCCTTGGCTACACAAATCTATTGAACGGCGTGCATGCCGCCTTTGTCGCGACCACAAAGATCGTCCGTACGCCTGACAACGACGATCCGAAGGTCGCGATCATCTCCGCCAGCGGCGGATTGATGTCGCACATACGTCAGGCGCTCGAGCAGCGCGGCATCCCGGCCGCCTACACAATCTCCACAGGCAACGAAGCTGGCGTTGGCCTGCCCGACTTCATCCGGTATTTCGCCGAGGATCCTCGCACCAGCATGATTGTCATCTACGTGGAGGAAGTGCGGGAGCCGGCGCAGTTTCTGGCTGCCGCGGCGCACGCGAGAGCCAAGGGTAAGCCGGTTGTCATGATGCACCCCGGCCGCACCAACCATGCCCGCGAGGCCGTCACCTCCCATACCGGCGCGCTTGCCGGCGACTACGCTGTCATGAGGACGCAGGTTTCGCGTGCCGGCGTCACGATGGTCGACAAACTGCGACGACCTGTCGATACCGCCGAAATCCTCGGCCCGTTATCCGGAGCCGACCGACAAGGGCGTTGGCATCCTGACCTTCTCCGGCGCGTTCTGCGCGATCGCGCACGACTTCTGCGAGTCGATCGGCTTCGAAGTGCCGCCATGTCGACGCAGTGGCGGAAATTTGAAGAAGCGGCTGCCGGCGTTCATCTCGCCGCACAATCCGCTCGATCTCACCACGCAGCCGATCTGGGAGCCGGATCTCGTCGGACTCGGCGCCAAGACGCTGCTCGACGATCCCGCAATCGGAGCGCTGGTGATCTCGATCACGGTCGGCGGACCCGAGCAGTCGGTCAAATACATCAAGGGGATCATCGAAGCGCTCAAGGGCAACAAGAAGCCGATGGTGTTCTCGGTCCTCGGCGACACCTCGCCGCTTGCGCCGGAATTTCCGCAACTCGCGCGCGATAACCAGGTCATCCTGTCGCGCTCGTCCGAACGCAGCCTGCGCGCGATGGCGCAGGTGACGGCGCATGGCCACGCGGTGGCGGCGGCGAAAAATTCCGCGACGGCGATGCCACCCAATTTGCCGAAACTCGGCAGCGGTCCGCAGCCGGAATGGCTCGGCAAGCAGGTGCTGGCCGCGGCTGGCATCAGGATTCCCGAAGGCGCGCTGCCGAAGAGCGCCGACGAGGCGGTCGCGACTGCGAAGAAGATCGGCTTCCCGGTTGCGATGAAGGCGCAGGCCGCGATGCTCGCGCACAAGACCGAAGCCGGCGGCGTGCTGCTCGAACATCGCCGACGAGGCGGGCGTGCGCGCGGCGTGGCAGAAGCTGCATGACAACATCGCGCGCACCAGCCGGACCTGAAGCTCGACGGTGTGCTGGTCGAGAAGATGGCCGCCAAGGGCATCGAACTGGTGGTTGGCGCCAAGCGCGATCCGCACTGGGGACCGGTGGTGCTGGTCGGCCTTGGCGGTATCATGGTTGAAGCGCTCGGCGATGTGCGTCTGTTGCCGGCGGACTTGACCGAGGAGGCCGTGATTGAGGAGATCATGCAGCTGAAGGCTGCCAAGCTGCTCGGGGCGTTCCGCGGCGCACCCGCGGTCGATGTCGATGCGGTCGCCGCCGCGGTGGCTGAGAATCGGCGACCTGATGCGCACCGTGCCGGAGATCAACGAGATCGATGTCAATCCGCTGATCGTGCGCCAAAGGGTCAGGGCGTCATCGCGCTCGACGCGTTGATCGTGTGTTGAACAATGATGCCGGCGTGCCCAGGCTTGTCCCGGCGAGCCGTCCACGTCGCTGACCTCATCGCCGAGCCGTGCCGGTCTGGGCTGCAAGGCGGTCCGCTACCGTTGCAGACAGCATCTATTGTAAATTGACAACAATTGAGGTGTCGGCCACGCTATTCTGTGTAGGTCAGCATCAGACTGGCCCGCCATGATTCCGAGATTCATTCGCGCGCCATGGAGGACATCATGCGCCGAGGAACATCAGCCAAGCAGCCAGGCATGAGCGGCTTGTTGGGACGCCAATCAGGTCAACCTCTTTGGACGGAACACAGGCGGCGGATTGGGAACGAAAGCCTCTGAAAATTGTAATGACGCCGCGGCTGGCGGCCGTGACTTTGGTTGCGGTGCTCTGCTCGCTCTTGGCCCATCGGCGCCGGCTACCGCGAAAGATTTGATCTACGGGTCATGGACCCCGGCAGTCAGCTACATCAATCGCGTCATCGTCCCTAAGGTCTTCAAGGAGATCGACCAGGAAACCAACGGTGCGATCAAATGGAAGCTGATCCCAGGATCGCAGATCGTCGGGCCGAAAGACTCCTTCACGGCGCCAGGCGAAGGGCTGGTTCAGGCTGCATTCGGCATCGCG
Organism: uncultured Alphaproteobacteria bacterium; assembly: GCA_963755305.1. Classification (GTDB taxonomy): domain Bacteria; phylum Pseudomonadota; class Alphaproteobacteria; order Rhizobiales; family Xanthobacteraceae; genus VAZQ01. Next base: position 330,203 of record CAVWJL010000008.1, read on the forward strand.
ATCTATGTCCCTAACATGGTGCCGTCGCTCAACGCGATCTATTCGACACTGGTGTTCGAAGGCACGTCAATCCAGGCGACGCCGGCGGCGCTCGAGACGTTTCACCGCAACTGCCCATCCTGCCTCGCGGAATTCAAGAAAGCGAACATGGTCGCCATTTCCGGCTGGACCACCTCGCAGTATTACTTGAGTTGCCGCGAGCCGATTCCAAAGTTGAGCAACTCAAAGGCAAGCGCCTTCGTGGTCAGGGCGGCCCCGCCGAACTCTGGCAGATGGCCGGCGCAGTGCCGGTTTCCTCGACTTTCTGCCCGGAGTTCGCTCAGTCTGCTGCAACGTGGCGGACTGGACTGCATGCATAACACCTGGGGTTGGTTGCAGACCTTCGGCTACGGGGATCTCGCCAAATACGTCACCGACCAGCCAATGAGCCTGTCCGGCCCGGCGATCGGCATGATGATCAATCGTGACACCTGGAACGGCTTCACGACCGAGCAAAAGAAAATCCATCTGCGGAAAGCGGCTTACATCAGCGCCCGCGGAAGCTACCGGGGACTTCGGCAGCGAGCAGGAAAGATACCTTGCGAAGGTGAAGAAGGAAAAAGGCGTCAAGCTGGTCAAGGCTGAGAGCGCAGGCCACGCCAATTCACAGCCGAGTACCTTCGCGGTCTTGAGCAGCGACGGCAGTTCGAGGTGCGAATGTGGGCCAACCTTTCACAGAATTTCCGAAATTTTATTTGGTATTCTACAGCTTCTCCTCGCCGACTTTTGCAACAAAATCGGCTAAAAGTAGAACTCAAAACTTAGAGTGTCCGCATTGCCGGACCAACGCGGGAGGCGGCCATGATCATGATGATGAGAGCCCTGCTTGCGGCATCGCTGTGCGCCGGTTGGGCACTGCACGACATCGGCGCCGCGGACGCTCAAACCTATCCGAACCGGCCGGTCAGGATGGTCGTACCGTTCCCGGCCGGCGGACCCACCGACGGCATGGCACGCATCATCTCGGACCGGCTCGGCCAAGTCCTCGGCCAAACCATCGTCGTGGAGAACCGCGGCGGCGGTGCCGGCGGCAGCATTGGCGCCAAGGCGGTCGCCACCGCCGATCCCGACGGCTACACCATCCTCATCACGCCGGGAGGAGCGCTGACCACCGGACCGGCCGTGCACCCCAACATCGGCTACGATTCGACCAAGGCATTCACGCCGGTCTGCCTGCTCATCGAGACGCCGCTGATCGTGGCCGTGCACCCGAGCTTACCGGTGAAGTCGCTAGCCGAAGTCGTGGCCTACGCCAAAGTCAATCCGGGCAAGATCAGTTGGGGCTCGCAAGGCTTCGGCACCGCTCCACACCTGCTAGCCGAACTTTTCAAGCTCGAAGCTGGCGTCAACATCGTGCACGTACCCTATCGCGGGACGGCGCCCATGCTCGCCGCCGTGATCGCCGGGGAGGTTCAGATTGTCGCCGACCCGAGCACCACCTCGCTGCCGCACGTTCAATCCGGGCAACTGCGCCCGATAGCGATCGCCGGCACTGTCCGCCACCCGAAATTGCCCGAGGTGCCGACCACGGTTGAGGCGGGCTATCCGAAGCTGAACGCGCCGTTCTGGCTCGGCGTGGTGGCACCGGCGGGAACGCCGCCCGCTATCATCGACAAGCTCAACGCCGCGTTCCGCGAGAGCCTTGCGGCACCGGAGACGCGCGCGCGGCTCGCCACGCTGGGTGCCGAGATCAAGATCGGCACGCCGGCCGAGTTCGGCAAGATGCTCGCCGACGAGCTGGCTCTGTGGACCGCCGTCGTCAAGGCCGCCAACATCAAGGTGGAATGACGAGGGCCGCGATGGTTGGATCGGCGTTGGCTGGCCGAAGGAATTCGGCGGCCAAGGCCGCAGCGCCGCCGAACAAATTCATCACCGAGATGGCGAATGCCGGCGCACCTGTTCAGGCGAACAACACCGACGGGTCGATCGACGCACGGGCGCTCTTTTTGCACGGCGCCAGTTAGTCGTCCGTGAACTTTTCGGCTTTCAGGCCAGTTGAAGTTTGAGCGGCCGTGCGAGGATGCTCAGGATTTTCAGCAACAGAAGCGTGAGCCACCTGATGAGGAGGCGGAAGTTGTAGCCGGCGGCAGCGAGGACGGCGTTGATGGCGTCGCCGGTTGAATGGGCGAGGTGATTGCGGCCCATGCGGTGCTCGGCCTTGAGATGGCCGATGACCGGCTCGACGGCGGCACGTCGTCGCATCTGGCGTTTGATCTGCGGCGTGACGCGGCGTTTCTGGCCGACGGTTGAAGACCTTAAACTTGTAATCGGGCGACGCGTTGTGACCGCGATAGCCGGCATCGGCGAAGATGCGTTCGAGAACGTTGCCGACGAGGGCTTCCATCGCCGGGATGACCTTGGCGAGCGTGTGGCCGTCGTAAGGATTGCCGGGCAGCGCCGCCGCGACGTGGGTAACGAGACTGGCCGCCGCGTGAGCGATGCAGCGTTGTGGCGACGCTCACCTTGACGCCGAACTCGTAGGGTCTGTGCGCCTTGCCCTTGCCGATGCATTCGACCTCGGGGGCATGCAGGGAATAGACCTTGCGGCCGCGCTGGAGTGCCGGTTTTGTTCCAGCACGCGGCGGGCCAGCAAGAGCGGCCGCACGAAGCTCTCGCTGAGTGTGTCGTTGCCGGCGGTCTTGCGTGCGATGTCGCGGATGACGCGGCCGGCATAGGTTTTAAGCTTGCGCAGCGCCTTTCCGGCACGTTTGAACTGATGCGCATGGGCGTAGCGCTGGTGCTTGATCAGCGCGAATTTGCCGACGCGCCGATAGGATTGGCGCAGCCGCACGCCCCGCTTTTGGGCCAGCCGCACCAGTCTCTCGCGTGCTCGGTTCAACAACTTGGCATCGGTTGGGAACATCACCGCCTTCGGCTGCACCGTGGTGTCGACAACGACGCGCGCGAGGTCGGAAGGCTTCAGCGCGTCGGTTTTGGCGGCAACCGCCAGGCTCTCCTGGATGAGCGCCGCAAGCTTCTCCTCGCCCATGCGCTGGCGCCAGCGCGTCAGCGAGGAGCGGTCGAAGACCAACGCGTGCTGGAAGAACTCCTCCCCGCAGAAGAATTGATAATACGGGTTCTCGATCCAGCGCTCGCACAAGACCTCGTCGGACAGGTTGTAGGTATGCTTGAGGATCGACAATCCCGCCATCAGTCGCGTCGGCAGCGGCGGGCTGCCGGGCCCGTCCGTGTAGACAGCCCCGAACTTATCTTCCAGGAACCGCCAGTCGATCGCCCGCGAAAGCTTCACCAGCGCGTGCTTCATGTCGATGATCGCATCGAGCCGCGAGCGAAACAAATCCTGCTCGCCAGTCTCGCGTCGTTCCCGTGGCTTCATCGCTCATCCCTCCGCCCGACCACACCGGGCGCAGAGAATCACGGCTTCAGATTCGTGGGAATCCCCAAACGCAATTTGCAAGCAAACAGTGGTCCGAACACCGAAAACTGGCAATTCCGATTATTTGCTCACCGTCATTCAACTAGGCAAATCAGCGGCTTGGAAATTCTTCACGGACGACCAGTTAGCAACAGGATGAATGGCTGCCCGCCATCCGCCGTCGCGAGCGCACGTTTTCACCTCGGCCACAATGAGCCCGAGGCAAGCTCCGACCTCGCAGTGCTACGCACCCGCGCCATCCGCGATGGCGACGACTGGGTCGTCAATGGCCAGAAGCTGTGGTCCACCGGTGGCGACAAGGCGGAGCAGATCTGGCTCGCGGTCCAGACCGATCCTAACGCGAAGAAGTAAGCCGGCATCAGCGTATGGATTGTCGATCTTCGCTCGCCCAACGTCACCATTCGGCCAAGCCTTGCCGCAATGTTCACTATCGTCGCATTTCCACAGTCGGCTGCAATTTTGGGCTGCCATAGATTATTTTGAGGTTGGTAATTCTTGCTCTGCGTCGTCGGAACCGAAAAAGTCCTGCTCATCAATGTCGTGCTCATTGCCGCAACCGGAACAAATGCATTTCATGATTTTGAGCGCTACCTGATAATCGTTTGTGTTGTGGGCATGCGGGGAAAATCAGTTTGCGTTGACGGCTCTATCTGATATTCGCCGTTTCTGCATTTCCCCCAGCTGCCCGCAACTATTCGTTTGTCAAAGACCTTGCGTCCTCATCGTGTTGCCGTCCCGGTGTTCGATTTTATCCAAACTTCTTTGAGTGCTCTCCCTTGCGGGAACATGGTGCACGATTTTATCCGGCCTTCCTTGAGAACTCTCGGCAACACTATGTCATGCCGGCAGCCGCGGACGGTGAACGCGACCCTGAGAAGTTACTTGACGTCACGCTGCAAGAGTTCGGAATTCATCGCTGAGCCGGCCGGCCTAGAGTTCACCGAGCACACAGGCCGAGCCCGCGCAGGTTCTCGCGGGTAGAAGGAAAGCCGCGCTCTTTAGACAGTACGCTTTGATGTCCTATATTATCTTCCCTTCTTTATCTATCCCCCACAATGTACTGAATCAATTCTTCTATTATGAACTTCTGTTCTTCGATAATCGATTTGACCAAATCTCCGATCGAAATGATGCCCACCAAATGCCCGTCCTGCATGACCGGCAGATGGCGCACTCGCTCTCGAGTCATAATTGCCAAACATTCTAATTCCGGAGAGCGGAACGCAACATTCCGCTTTCCGGAATGCCGCTCTCAAGCGTATTGAGGATGCGCAACAGGCTCGGCTTGGAGATGTGGGGGCGGGGCAAAGCCTAGTCCGGCAGCGGCGGCGGCTTGCCGATGCGATGCGTGCAAAAAACACAGCAGAGGCCGAGGAACACGAAATTTCCCGCTTCAGAGACCGGCCAATCGCACTCTATCCTGCGGAAATGTCGTGGGGTTTCTCTGACGGCGAAGTGGCCGACAGAGACGACACTGGCTGGCTGGGGCGCCAGGACTCGAACCTGGGAATGGCGGAATCAAAATTCTGCAACTATTCAAGAGAAATAATATCATTCTGAAAAATTCGAGAACTTCGTCTCGTTACCAATTAATAGGCTTTGCGTTTCAGAATTGAAACGCGTTCGTGCTTGTGATGCACAGCCAAGCTGAGGTATGGCTGTCGCGCTACTTGACCAAGTGGCCTGAGCGACGTGCGGGGACGAATCAGTAAGATAGGCGCGCTGCATTCGCGCACCTGAGACAAGGTGACGGCCTGTACGTATCTCGCAATGCGTTAATGCGCGCGGTAGGCCGAACCAGCGGCAAGTCCAGCCATGCCCGCTATGCCCCGAAAGCACCATCGAACTCTTGATCTCGCCCGCGCAAGCTCAGACAGCCATTTTGTATATGATAACTCATGGCCACAATCATTAAGTGTGATTTGGCAGAACGAACCCAAATTGGTCAGCCGAGGCACGAAAACGCTTGCTCTCCAATAAGATACACACGGTCGCCCCCCACTTGAGCTCACAACGCTTGTCGGGAGAGGCAGGCCTCGCCGGCAAATCAGGCCGGCGCATCCGGCGTGAAGGTCAGCGCGACGCCGTTCATGCAGTAGCGCAGCCCCGTCGGCTTCGGCCCGTCGTTGAAGACATGCCCGAGATGTCCGCCACAGCGCCGGCAATGCACCTCGGTGCGCGGCATCAGCAGCACATGGTCGGTCGAGGTGGCGACCGCGTTTGGCAGCGGCTGGAAGAAGCTCGGCCAGCCGGTCTTGCTGTCGTACTTGGCGTCCGACGAGAACAGCGGCAGTTCGCAGCCCGCACAGGCGAAGATGCCCTTGCGCTTTTCATCGTTAAGCGGGCTCGTGCCGGGAATCTCGGTGCGGTGCAGGCGCAACACCTCGTACTGCGCCTTGCTCAGAATGCGGCGCCACTCGCTGTCGGTCTTCTGAACCTCGAAGGCGGCGGCCGCCTCCACCTCGCCGGCTTGCAGCCAGCGCAAACCCGCGAACGCTGCCAGGAAGCCCGCGCCTGCCAGCAAAAGCCGACGATCGATCATGCTCACTCCTTCTTGCCCCACAGCTCTTCGAGCCGCGCATCGCGTCCGCAATTGAGGCGGTAAAATTTGTAGCGGATCGGATTCTTCTTGTAGTAATCCTGGTGGTAGTCCTCGGCCTTGTAAAACGGGCCCGCCGCCACGATTTCGGTGTAGACGGTGCGCGGCGCAAAGCGCTTCTGCACGGCAACCTTCGAAGCCTCGGCCAGCCGCTTCTCGTCCTCGCCACGGTAGAAGATGGCGCTACGGTACTGATCGCCGCCGTCGCAGAACTGGCGATCCTTCGCGAGCGGATCGATGTGGTGCCACAACACGTCGAGCAGCTTTTCGTAGCTCACCTTCGCCGGATCGTAGACGATCTCGACGGCCTCGGTATGCCCGGTGCCGCCGTGCCCCACCTGCTCATAGGTCGGATTGGCGGTGCGCCCGCCGGTGTAGCCGGAAACCGTGCTTATGACGCCCTCGACCTTGTCGAAATCGGCCTCCACGCACCAGAAGCAGCCGCCCGCGAAGGTTGCGATCTTCGTGGGCGCGGGCGCGGGGGTCTGCGCGGCAGCCGGCGGCGCAAACACCCAGAGCCAAAACGCGATCAGCAGACACCACATGCCACCCTCCCCTTTGTCGCGCGACCGCACAAGCCTGCCCATCATATAGGACATGGCGGCGTGCGCTTCGCCTCAATTTACCTCACGTTCCTGCGATGGCCGCGTGAGCGGCACGCCTCAGTGTGCCCGAGGCAATGCGATGGGCTCCGGATGCGTTGCGCCTGGAGCTTGTTGTGCAATAGGTTGCGGGCACATTTGCGCCGACCAACAAGGGGAGCCGATGCGCTTCGAAGGCACCAAGGCCTATGTGGCCACCGATGATCTCAAGGTCGCGGTCAACGCCGCCATCACGCTCGAGCGCCCGCTCCTGGTCAAAGGCGAGCCCGGAACCGGCAAGACCGTACTTGCGCTCGAGATCGCCAAGGCGATCGCCGCCCCGCTGATCGAGTGGCACGTCAAGTCGACCACCAAGGCGCTGCAGGGCCTGTACGAGTACGACGCGGTCTCGCGGCTGCGCGACAGCCAGCTCGGCGACGCCCGCGTCAAGGACATCCGCAACTACATCAAGCGCGGCAAGCTGTGGGACGCGTTCATCTCCGACGAACGTCCTGTGCTGCTGATCGACGAGATCGACAAGGCCGACATCGAGTTCCCCAACGATCTTTTGCAGGAGCTCGACCGCATGGAGTTCTTCGTCTACGAGACCGGCGAGACCGTACATGCGCGCCGCCGCCCGATCGTGGTCATCACCTCCAACAACGAGAAGGAGCTGCCCGACGCGTTCCTGCGCCGCTGCTTTTTCCACTACATCCGCTTTCCCGATCCCGACACCATGCGCGCGATCATCGACGTGCATTTTCCCGGCATCAAGCAGCGGCTCGTTTCGGAGGCGCTCAAGCTGTTCTATGAAATTCGCGAGGTGCCGGGGCTGAAGAAGAAGCCCTCGACGTCCGAACTGCTCGACTGGCTCAAGCTCCTGATGGTCGAGGACATCGGCCCGGAGACTTTGCGCGAGCGCGATCCCAAGAAGCTCATTCCCCCGCTGCACGGCGCGCTTCTCAAGAACGAGCAGGACGTCCACCTGTTCGAGCGGCTGGCGTTCATGGCACGCCGAGAGGGACGCTGACCGGCTTCAGACCCGGCGGCGATCGCGCGCCCGCCTGGCGTCGTCGTGCTCCTGCAACTCCGCCGGCTCCTCCTCGTAGGAGACATCGGGCAGAGCGGCCTCGGACGGATACGACCGATGGTCGGCGGGCGGAGGCTCTTCAGGCGGCACCGGCGCCTGCTCATGCCATCGGTAATCGGCAGGATCGCGCGCGCCCAGGCGGGCCATCGGCGGCGCGATCGGGACTGGCGCATCGGCCATTACCGGATCGGCAGGCAATTCGGCCAGATCCGGCTCCGCCGGCAGGCTGGCGCCGGGCTCGAGCGTATCGGTGCGCGGCTCCTCGCTCGCCTCCGGCTGCAACGCCGCCCGCTCGGCCGCGAGCCCATATTCGCGCTCGCGTTCGCGCGACTGGCGCGCCTCGAAGCGCTCGCGCGCGCTGAACCACCAGTAATAGACCTGCATGATCGCGCGGCCGAGACGCCCGCCCGCCCAGACGAATTCATAGGGTGAGAACAGCCGCCAGGTATCGTCGCCGTCGACGATCGCGCGGGTCAGTATATTGCCCGCCATCGCGGTCGTGTTGAGCCCGTGACCGCCGAAACCGCTCGCGATCCACAGACCGGGCGACAGTTCGCCGAGCTGCGGCATCTTGTGCAGCGGGTTGCCAAGGACGCCCGACCACACATGCTCGACTTCGACCTCGCCGAGCTGCGGATAGAGCTTGGAGATGTCCCACTGGAGACGCCGGGCGTACCATTTCGGATCGTCGTCCCACGTGGTCGAACGTCCTGACCACAACAGCCGGTCGCCGCCCACGATGCGATAGTGATTGTCGGCCAGGTCGGTGTCGGTGACCGCGCCGCGATAGGCGACCGCCTCGGCCAGCTGCGGCCCGAGCGGCTTGGTGGTGATGAGATAGCTCCAGATCGGCACCAGCGTGCCGGCGATCCGCGGCATCAGCGTGCCGAGATGCACGTTGCCCGCGAGCACAATGCGGGTGGCCCGCACGCGCGCCGACGGCGTCGTGATCCGCTTGCGCACGCCCTCGATGTCGATCGCGAGCGCCGGCGTGCCTTCGAAGATACGCGCGCCCACGGCTTCGGCCGCCGCCGCAAGCCCGAGCGCGTAGTTGAACGGATGGATGTGATAGGCGCGCGGGAAGTGCAGCGCCTGGAAATAGTGGTTCGTCTTGAGCACGTCGCGCACGCGCTCGACCGGCCAGCCCTCGATATGGGCACCGAGCTCGCTATAGAGCTTGAGATCGGCGCGCACCGCTTCGATCTTGTCAACCTTGGACACCTTGAGCCAGCCGGGAACCGGAGCGACGCCGGGCATACCGGTCTCGCTGATCGCGGTGCTGACGTATTTGAGGCCCATCTCGGAGAGCGACCACAGCGCCTTGGCGTGATCGATCCCGACTCGGGTGACGATCTTGTCCATCGACTCGGCGAAGCCGGGCAGAACGAAGCCGCCGTTGCGGCCGGACGCGTTCCAGGCAATCCGGCGGGCTTCCAGAACCGCCACCGACCAGCCGCGCCGCGCGATCTCGCGTGCGGTAGTCAGACCGGCAAGACCGCCCCCGACCACGCAGACGTCGACATCGAGATCGAAGGTGAGTGGTCCGCGCTCGGGGATGGGCACGGCCGTCGCGGTGTACCAGTTCGGCACGTAGGCCGTCTGATCGGACGCGTTCACGTTTTCTTCCCCGCTCTTTCACGCAACCACAGGCGACCCGCGGACATGCTAGACTGCCGCGCGACGAAAATCGATGCTGTTGCCATGCGCCTGATGCTGCTGCGACACGCCAAGTCCGAAAAGGGCGAACCAGGCATGCCCGATCACGAGCGCACGCTCGCTGCGCGCGGCCGCGCCGATGCGCCCAGGATCGGCGCCTACATGGCCCGCCATGGGCTGGTACCCGACCGCGTCGTTGTCTCTACGGCGCGCCGCACGCGCGAGACGTGGGATGGCTTGGCATCTGCTTGGGCCGCCCCACCCCCCGTGGCCCATGAGGCCCGCATCTATGAAAGCGGATCGGAGGCGATCCTGGCGGTCATCAAGGAAACCGCGAGCGAGGTCGGCTCGCTGCTGGTGATCGGCCACAATCCGGGACTGCACGATGTCGCGCGGCACCTGATCGCGTCCGGCGACGTCGAGGCGCGCGAGCGTCTCAACGAGGGCCTCCCGACCGCGGGGCTCACGGTGATCGATTTTGCCGGCGAGGACTGGCGCAGGTTGCACGCCCATGGCGGGCGGCTGGAGCGCTTCGTCACCCCGCGCCTGCTCGCGACGGCGGCCGGCCAGGCCTGAGCGGTGGGCGGCGTCCCGGCGCCCGGCTGCGCCGTCGTGAACGTTCATCGGCGGCAATCGGCGTTTCACAGCCGGCGCCCACTCGTGGCATGATGGGATAAGATCAAGCAAAAAAATCCCGAATGGGTGAACCAACCAGAGAGAGGGACGGCGCCATGTACAAGACCATTCTGGTTCCGATCGACCTCAGCAGTCCGGAACTCGCCAAGCCCGCCATCAACAACGCAGTGATGCTGGCGCGGCTTGGGGAAGCCACGATACGAATCGTCAACGTGCTGCCGCTCACGCCGGTCATGCTCGCCGAATACGTACCGCCCGATTTCGAGGTGCAGCAGCGCAAATCGGCGGAAGACGCGCTCGTAATCGTCGCCAAGGAGACCGATCTCGGGCCCGGTCGCGTGTCGACGACCGTGCGGCAAGGCGGCATCTACCAGGAGATCCTTGAGGAGGCGAACAGCATCGGCGCCGACCTTATCGTGATGAGTTCGCATCGGCCGCAGAAGCACGCGGTGCGTACCTATTTTCTCGGCTCGAATGCCGGCCATGTGGTGCGCTACGCCAAGTGCTCGGTGCTGGTCGTGCGAACCTGACAGGGGCTGCGCCTCTGAGAGGGGCTGCGGCTCAGCCGTCCGGGACCACGTCCGACGGCACAGCATCGGGGCGATAGCGCCGCGGACGGTTGCGCCAGAAGAAGTTGCCGCCTTGCCACACGAACAGGCCGAAGAACGCGCCGACCAGCGCGGCCGCGGACCAGTTCTTGATCAGCAGCGCGTGCACCGTCAGCACGGCGAGGACCGCAACCGCGCCTCCGACAATCGCGAGCCCCGGCCAGTAGAGTATCGGAGGCGAGCCCGTTATGAACGACGCCTGTGCGCCGGCAACGGCGAGGCGACGGTTGAATTCCCGAACGAAAGCACCGTAGGCCTGGTCCTGCGGCGCAAGCTCGACCAGGCCTCGCCACGACGACGATGCGATCGAGAGCCGTGGGCCCCCCACCGGCCAGACTTCCATCATGAAATCGGCGCGACTGCATGGTTGCCGGGCGATAGGACAGCCGCACGCGAGCGACGCGTCCATAGGGGGTCTTGCCCTGGTACCGCCCGATCCGCCATTCCAGCCCGTCCGAACGCAAGTGGAATTCCGAGGGCCCACCCATCAGCGACGGCTTGTAGTCGTAAAACGGATCGTCGTCGGCGATGGAACCGGTTGCGTCGTCTTCAGCCATGCCCTCGCCTGCTCTACGGTTCGGGCGCGAGCTTGCCGACGCGCCGAAGCTGCGGAAACGCCCACATCCAGATCGCCATCACGGCGATCGTGCCAAGCCCGCCAATGAGCGCCGACGGGACCGCGCCGAGCCAGGCCGCGACCGCGCCCGCGCGGAATTCTCCGAGCGTGCCCGACGAGCCGGTGAACATCGAGTTCACCGCCATCACCCGGCCGAGCATGTCGTGCGGCGTTCGCATCTGCACCAGCGATTGCCGGATCACGACGCTGACCGCATCGCAAGCACCATAGACGGCGAGCGCAAGGAACGACAGCACAATGGACGTCGACAGCGCAAAGATCACGCTCGCGATCCCGAACACGCCGACCGCCGTGAACATGACCAGCCCGGCCCTTCGCTCGATCGCATGCCGCGTCAGCACGACCGACATCAGTAGCGCGCCGACCGCGGGCGCCGAACGCAGCAGGCCGAGCGCCCAGGGCCCGGCATCGAGAATGTCGCGCGCATAGATCGGCAGCAGCGCGGTGACGCCGCCGAGCAGCACGGCGAACAGGTCGAGCGAGATCGCGCCGAGCAGGATCGGATGGCTGCGGACGTAGCCGAATCCGGCGAACAACGTCGCGAGCGTCACCGCCCGGCGCTCCTCGACCCTTCGCGTGATCTTGAGGAGGCCGACGAACACGCACGCGGCAACGAAGGCGGCCGTGCAGATCGCATAGACCGTCGTGGGCCCGAACGCGCCGTACAGCAGTCCTCCCAGGGAGGGTCCGCAGATGACCGCGGTCTGCTGCGCGGTCCCGGACGCGGCAATCGCACGCGGCAGCAGTGTGGTCGGCACGATGCCGTTGAGCAGCGAGTGCATGGTGGGAATCTCGAAGGCGCGCGCCGTGCCCGACAGGAACAGAACGGCGAACATGGCCTCCCGCCCAAGCCAGCCCTGCGCGGTGCCGACGGCCAGGCAGAGCGCGGCAAGCGCCTTCCCAAGCTGGCACACGACCGCGACGATGCGGCGGTCGAATAGGTCGAGGAGTTGGCCGGCGACGACCGACATCACCACGATCGGGAGAAACTGCACGAGACCGACCAGCCCGAGATCGAGCGGATCGTTGGTGAGGTCGTAGATTTGCCAGCCTACCGCGACGCCCTGCATCATGTAGGCGCCGTTGGTGAAGGTGCGCGCGCACCAGAACAGCACGAAGGAACGGTGGCGCGTCAGGCGCGTCGGCGAAGGGACTGCTGGTTCTGACATTCAGGTTTTACAATGGAATGGCAAGCAATGTGTCGATTAATCGGCTGTCGATGATCACGTTCTTTTCGGCAAACCGCGGCTCGTTGCCGTCGAGGACGATCCGGTCGCGATAACAGCCGGTGGCGAACAGCATGGTCTCGCCGGTATGCATGATACGCGCGACCATGAAGCTGGTCTGCGCCCGTACGACCCCGCCCTCGCCCGGCTCGATCAGCGGCGCGCCGATCACATGGCGATAGCGCTGCGCTTCGTAGACGTTGGCGTCGCGCAGGGAGCGCACACGGTCTCGCAGCATAGCGCGCGAGGTTAAGTAGATGATCCCGAGCGGCAGCCCGCGTTCGACGTTCTCCGCCGTGGTGATCCGATAGTATCCCTGCTCGGTAAAGAAATCCGGCCACGCTTCGAGGTTGTTATCGTCGATCGCCTGGGCGTAGCGGGCGTTGAGGTCCTGGACCCGAAAATGCAGCGCAAAATCCATGCTCGCCTTTCGCACCCGCTCGCGCGAGCAGGTCAAAGCCCCATCTGCGCCCGATAGGCCTTCCAGAATCCGCGCACGGCCGCCTCGGTGACGCGATTGTCCTCGGACGCGGTATTCGCTCCGCCCATTTCCACCACCGAGAGGAGGTCCGGCGCCGAATTCACCGCGCGCTGCACGAAGCCGGGCGCGGCGCCGTCCTCCATCGAGATGTAACCGGCCGGCCCGATCAGATTGGCCTGGCGCAGGCGGCGCTCGGTCATCGCCTCGTCGTCGCTCTCGAACCCGAACAGCGTCCAAGCCAACTCGGTCCGCTCCTGGCCGTGCGGAATGAGCCGGCGCACCGCCAAGCTGTTGCGGGTCTGCTGCAGCGTAAAGGTCGGGAACACCGTGAGGATGTGCAAGCCGACGCCGTCGCCGAACTCATCGACCCATTCGAGCACTTCGGGCGCCTCGAGCTTGAAGCTCTCCTGCGCAGCGCGCATCCCGGCGTAGTCCTTGCCGGCGTCGCTGGCATCGACCGAGTAGCTCACGTGGTTGCCGCCGGAATCGCTGATGACCAGCGCCCCCTTCTGCGACAGGCGGTTCATCTGGAAGGTGGTGAAGAACGTGTGCAGCAGGCTGGCGTGATAGCTGTCCTTCACGTTTTCCATGTAGAGCTTCCAGTTGCTCGGGAGCATCTGGCTGTAGCCGCCGAGAAGCTTGACCGGCGCGCGCATGACCCGGCGGATGCGCGCGGCGATCTCCGGCCCCAGGTAGTCTTCGAGCGGCGGCGCCTGCGCCGACAGCGTGCCGAACACCAGGCCGGCGATGGTCGCGACCCGCAGTTTGCGCGGCGGAAAGGCGTCGGGTTTTGCGTCCGGCGGCATGCCGCCCTTGCCGCCAACGCCCTTGCGGAAGGCGACGCCGGTGAGCGTGCCGCACAGGTCGTAGCTCCAGTTGTGATAGACGCAGATGATGTCGCTCGCCTCCCCGCTCTCGGCGAGCACGAGCAGCGAGCCGCGGTGCGCGCAGCGGTTTTCGAACGCGTGCAGCGCCCCGTCCTTGTCGCGGGTCACCACCACCGGCATGGCGCCGAGGTTGGAGCGCCGATAGGTGTTGGGACGCGGAAGCTCGGCTTCGAGACAGAGGAAGTTCCAGGTCGGCCCGCGGAAGATGCGCTCTTGCTCGACCGCATAGATGTCGCGGTCGGAATAGACCCAATAGGGCACGCGGGTGAGCCCTTCGGGCGGCCACTGGCGCGCAACCGCCGCTTCAATCATGTCGGTTGCCCGCTCGGCATGGCGAGCCGCCGCATCACTGCAGTTTCACTCCCGCGGCCTTGATCACGTTATGCCAGCGCTCGATCTCCTCGCGGAAATAGGCGGCAGTGGCAGCGCGCGTGCCGCCGACCGGCTCGGCGGAGAGTTGCGTGAGACGCCGGGCGATCTCAGGTACCTTCAGGGCTTCGTTCATGTCGGCGTTGATCTTGTCGGCAATCGCCGCCGGCGTCTTGGGCGGAGCGACGACTGCGAACCAGGCCTCCGACTCGAAGCCCGGCAGGGTCTCGGCGATGGTCGGCACGTTCGGCAGCGTCGCGACGCGTTTCTTCGACGCCACGCCGAGCAGCCTGAGCTTGTCGCCCTGCACCAGGTTGAGCGTCACGCCGAGATTGTCGAACTGGATATCGACGTTGCCGGCCACGAGGTCGTTCAGGGCCGGGGCCGAACCGCGATAGGGCACGAGCTGAAATTTCACCTTCGCCATCATCATGAACATTTCGGCGGTGAGGTGCGAGGTCGTGCCGTTGCCCTGCGTGGCGCACGTGAGCTTGCCGGGATTGGCGCGCGCGTAGTCGATCACATCCTGCACGGTCTTGAACGGCTGTTTCGGGTTCACCAGCAGCGAATTGGGCACCCGGCCCATGACCATGATGGGCACGAACTCGGTCGGGTCGAAGCCGAGCTTGGGATAGAGGTTGTGATTGATGACCAGCGGCGGCGCCGGCGCGGCGAGCAGCGTGTAGCCGTCGGGATCTGACTTGGCGACCGCTTCCGCGCCGACGTTGCCGCCCGCGCCGCTGCGGTTCTCGATCACGACCGGATGGCCCCATTTCCGCGACAGCCAATCGGTGAAGGCGCGCGGCATCGCGTCGGCGGTGCCGCCGGCCGGGAACGGCACGACGATCTTCACCCCGCGGGTGGGATAGTCCTGCGCGCGCGCCGACGGCAGCGCGGCAACAAGTGCGGCGAGCGCAACTGCGGCGCCGACCAGCCCGCGCGTCCGGCGCGGTGTGCGGATGGCATTTCTTAACAACGGCATCGCTCGTCTCCCTTCGAGAAAGATTTGATCGATCGTCTCGTGACCGGTCAGTCGACGCTGATCCTGGCGGCCTTGACCACCGGTTCCCAGGTCGCAAGGCTCTGCTTGATCATCTCCTGCATCTGTTCGGGCGTCGAGCCGAGCGGCTCGGCTTCGAGCGCCAGGATGCGCGCCTTGAGATCGGGCTGCCGGAAACCCTGCCCGATCGCATCGGAGATTTTCCTGGTGATGTCCTTCGGCGTGCCGGGCGGCGCCGCCACCGCCATCCAGGTGTCCGCATAGACGCCGGGCAAGGTCTCGGCGACGGTCGCCACGTTCGGGTAGCCCTTGGGCCGTTCGCGCGCCGCAGTGGCGAGGAACTTGAGCTTGCCGGCGTCGATGTTCGCCTTGTTGGCGAGGAGATAATCCGGCACCAGGTCGATATTGCCGGCGAGCAGATCGTTGATGGCGGGCGCGCTGCCGCGATAGGGAATCTCCATCATGCGGAAGTTGCCCTTGAGCATCAGCAGTTCGCCGAGCAGGTGCCCGGTATTTGCCTTGCCCTGATGCCCGTAATTGATCTTGCCCGGATTCGCCCGTGCGAAGGCAAGCATGTCGGCAAAATTACCGTACGGCACTTTGGGGCTTCCGATCAGGATCAGCGGATAGGTCGCAAGGACGCTGACCGGTTCCAGGCCGCGGGTGTCGTATCCGGACTTCGTGAACACCAGATGGGTGATGCTGAAGACCAGTTGCGGCGCGCATAGCAGCGTGTATCCGTCCGGCGGTGAGCGCAGCACCTGCTCGGTACCGATGCGGCCGCCGGCACCGCCGGGGCGATTCTCCACCACCACCTGCTGGCCCAGCGCGGCGCCGGCCTTATCGGCGGCAAACCGGCACAGCAGATCCGCCGTCCCGCCGGCCGGCAGCGGTACAACCAGCGTGATCTGACGGCTGGGAAAGCCGGTCTGGGCCTGCGCGCCGGCGCCAGCGAGCAGAACCGCGCCGAGCGCGCAGCGAAGAACTTGTCGAAACATCAGAGCCCTCACTCGTAGAATTGCGGCGACATTTTCTGCGTGTCGCGTTGCGCCTTGTCGTGATTGATCCAGAGTTGCGCCTTCTCCTTCGTCATCAGGTCGGCCATACGTTGCATGGAGGCGGCGGTCTGCTCCTTGTCGAAGTTGTTCGCGGGCACGCCGCGGTTGTCCCAGTTCGACTTGAAGTGCACGGCGTCGCCCGACAGCAGCACCGCGCCGGTCTTCGGCAGCTTGACCAGCAGCGATTGGTGGCCGGGCGTGTGGCCGGGGGTCGCGACGATGGTCACGCTGCCGTCGCCGAACACGTCGTGGTCGCCCGTGAGCTTGGTTACCGGATGCTCGGGCTTGAAGCGGGGACCGACCGGCGCGGGCCAGTCATATTCGGCCTTCTGCACCAGAAGCATCGCCTGCGGGAACAAGACGACGTTGCCGATATGGTCGGGGTGGGTATGCGACACCGCCACGAACTTGATGTCGGCGGGTTTGATGCCGAGTTGATCGAGCTGCGAGATGAGCGTCTTCGGCCGCTTCCAATGGGTCATGCGCGGATCGAGCGGCGCTTGGCCGTCAGGCATCGCGGCGATCGCATCGGCGACCCCGGTATCCCACAGGAGCCAGCCTTGCGCGTGCTTGATCAGGTAGCAATTGTCGACGAAGTCCATCGACTTGCCGACGTTCACGCCGGGCGACCAGCGCGAAATGTCGCCCGCGACCCCTTCCCCGCAGTTGAGAATATAGAGCCGCTCGACCCCCGGCTTGCCGCCCTGCGCCACGGCCGGGGCAGCACAGGTCACGATCGCCATGCCGGCCGCGAAAACGGCCAGGGCGCGAGCAACCTTATGTCTAATACTCATGGGTTTTTCTCCCCATCCGCGATTCGGTTTCGCTGCGCTGCGGCCCGCTCCCCGACCGGACCGCCGATGATTCGGTTTGCCGATTTTGGCGCGACCACACCCGTTGATCGACGAGGCGACCTCATTCGTCACGATCGGCATTCGCTCCACACGGTAACACGATCTTGTACCGGCGACTTTCTGCCTGTTTTAGCAGCATGGACTTCGCGCAGGCCCCTTCATTCGCCGCGCGCCTTCTGCTAGCCATGTCCTCCCAGGCTGTGAAAGAGTGTCACAATCGCCCGGCATGATGGAGAAAAGCTCGAGCGATCACAACAGGGCGCCGTCGGTCGGCGGAGGCGCCAAGAGGCCCACACGAGGTCCCCAATACGAGGTCCCCATGATCAGTTCTTCCATCCGCGCGTTCGCCTTAGGGACGGCTTTTGCCGCCGGTTTCGTCGGCGCGTCCTCGGCCGCACACGCACAAGCCCAGTTCAACGGTAATTGGAGCGTAATCATCTACACCCGCAGCGGGCCCTGCAACTCAAACTACCGATACGGTGTGACGATCAATAATGGCGTGATCTCCGGTGGCGGCGGGG
Source organism: uncultured Alphaproteobacteria bacterium (assembly GCA_963755305.1). Lineage (GTDB taxonomy): Bacteria > Pseudomonadota > Alphaproteobacteria > Rhizobiales > Xanthobacteraceae > VAZQ01. Next base: position 347,842 of record CAVWJL010000008.1, read on the forward strand.
CCTCCATGTCGGGACGCGTCACGCGCTCCGGTCGCGTCAGCGTCTCCGTTTCCGCCGGCGGACAGAGCGCACACGGCTCAGGCAGATTGTCGGTGGACCGGCGCGACTCGGGCGTGGCAGCGGATCCTGGCGCGGTCAGGGTTCCCAAGGCACGTGCTCGGGCTCATGGGCCGCCAGCAGGTGACAGCCGACCACCCGCGCGATATCCGACCGTAGCGTCGATCTGATCGGGCCTTGGCCTTGACGGTGTGCGGTTGCATTGCGGGTATCGGTCCGGTAACCGCGCCCCAGAAATGCTACGATCTTGACGGAAGCCGCGCTTCGAATTGCTCGGAGAGCACCCTTTGCATACGCTGCGCATCACATCGTGCCTTGCAATCGGCCTCATGGCCGGGACGCTCCTGCTGTCGGCACCGCCGCTTGGCACCAGTGCGGCGCACGCCCAACAGCTCGCCGAGGGCAAGAAAAAGAAGGTCCAGAAGAAGCCCGCCCCCAAAGAGCCCAAGGAGCAGCTGGAACGCGCCCCCTTCACGCTCGAGGATGAGAATGCCGCCGTCATTCCCGGCATCCCCGATGCGCGCGGCTGGGGCGACAGCGAAGCGGACTTTACCCGCGTCCTGCCGTCGGTAACCGGGCCGTGGCTGGCAATTTCCGGCGGCGGATCGGATGGCGCCTATGGCGCCGGCCTGCTGACCGGATGGTCCGAATCCGGCAACCGGCCCGAATTCGCGGTGGTGACGGGGGTGAGCATCGGCTCGCTGATCGCCCCGTTTGCCTTTCTCGGTCCGCGCTACGACGAAGAGCTGCGCAAGAATTTCACCACGGTCTCGGCGGCGGACATCTTCGAAGATCGGATGACGCGCGACAGCCTGTTCGACTACTGGCCGCTGCGGCGCACGATCGAGGAGCGCGTGACCGCGAAATTGCTGACCGAAATCGCCGCCGAGCACCGCCGCGGCCGACGGCTTTTGGTGGCGACCACCAATCTCGATGCCGGCCGGCGCGTGGTCTGGAACATGGGGGCGATCGCCGAGCGCGGCGGCGAGCAGGCGCTCAAGCTGTTCCGTGACATCCTGCTGGCCTCGTGCAGCATCCCCGGCTTCTTCTCGCCCGTGGCCATCGAGGTGGAGGCAAACGGCAAGAAGTTCCAGGAATTGCACGGAGACGGCACGCTCACCGCGCCCTTCTTCGTCGCGCCGGACTCGATGTTCTCCCCGAGCACGACGACGCGGCCCCCGCTCGACCAGCTTTACGTGATCGTCAATTCGAAACTTTCGCCCGAATTCAAGATGACGGATCGCATCGTCGCGGGCGTTCTCGGCCGCTCGATCGATCTGGCGCTGACCAGCGCGTTGCGCGTCCAGGTGATGGTGATGAGCATCGCCGCGCGCCGGCACGGAATTGGCCTGCGTGTCGCCGCGTTGCCTGCGTCTTTCGATTTTCCGTCGCGCGGCGTCTTCGACGGCAAGTTCATGAAGGCGCTGTTCGAATTTGGCCTCGAGCAAGGCAAGAAGGGCAGCCCTTTCACGGATATGCTGCCTGATCTCTCGCAACGCCGGTCGAACGGCGCGCAATAGGCCGTCCGGTCAGCCCGTCCGTTGCGATTGCGCCGAGCCTATTGCGAGTTTGGCTCCGTGAGGCGGATGGCGATGCGCCAAGCCAGCCAGAACATGAAGAAATAGAGCGCAATGAAGACCATGAGTCCGCCGTATGAGGAATAATGGCGGTCGATGAGCAAGCCGATGCTGACTGAGATGGACTGCCCAACCAGCAGACTTGCGATATAGACCAGAAGCAGGGTCATAGGTTGCCTCCCGAGTTGCCATAAAGCTTCCCAATACAAACGCGGCTATCAATCCGCCCGAGACGTTCGGTCGCATCCCTGACGGCAAATTCGCGAGGACGCGATGTCGCAGGGTGTCACGCCCGCGCGGAACGCTCGCCGGTCCGCTCGTTTTCAGAGAAAAAAGCGCACCGCGAACTGCGATGCCAAGAGGCGCCGGGATCGGCTACCGCCGTTCCGGCGCCTCCAGCAGCGAAACGGATTAGCTCGCCGCCTTGAGATTCAATCGCGTCTCGGCGATCTCGGTCAGCTTCCTGTCGGCCGCCTTTTCTTCATCGAGGTTCTTCTGCAGCACGCTGGCGCAATCGTTACGGCCGAGCTGCTTCGCCCAGGCGATAAGCGTCCCATAGCGCGCGATCTCGTAGTGCTCGACGGCCTGCGCTGCGGCCGCGAGGGCCGCGTTGAGCACCTGCTTGTCGTCCACTTCACCGGCGACATCGTCCGCCTCCTCGATGATGCCGTCGATGGCCGGGCAATCGACGCCCTTCGCCTCGACGCCATGCATCTTGAAAACCTGCTCGACGCGCTGAACGTGGTTTTGGGTCTCGCCCAGATGGCTCTGGAACGCCTGCTTGAGCTGCGGATCGGTCGCCTTGTCGATCATTTCCGGCAGGACTTTGAGGATCTGCTTCTCGGCATAATAGATGTCGCGCAGCGTGTGCACGAACAGGTCGTTCATCGTTGCGATATCCTTGGAAAAGAAGCCCATGGCTCCACCCTCTCTTGACGTTATGGGAGATGGGCAATTGTGGCGCGCCGCGCCAAGCCTCCGGCGCGCACATTACCCGTCGCGGCAACGGGCAAAGCCAGCGCGTGGTTCCTGAATTCGAGGCAAAAATCCTCGGGCTTCACTCGCGTTGTTCCACCGTCCGGATATCGATCTCCGACTTCAGCGTCCGGTGCACCGGGCATTTGTCGGCGATCTCCAGCAAGCGCTTGCGCTGATCCCGGTCGAGGTTGCCGGTCAACGTGATGGTGCGGTCGATCCGGTCGAGCATTTCCTCCTTGGTCTCGCAATTCTGGCAATCGGCCGCGTGGATCTTGTCGTGGCTCAGTCGCACCGTGACCCGGTCGAGCGGCAGCGCCTTGCGCTCGGCATAGAGGCGCAAGGTCATGGAGGTGCAGGCGCCGAGCCCCGCCAGCAGGAGGTCGTACGGGCTCGGACCGCTGTCGAGGCCTCCTGATCGCACCGGCTCGTCGGCAAGCAGCCGGTGCGGGCCGGCGGTAATCTCCTGCTGGAGGCGACCGGCACGGGTCTCGCGCACCACGACCGCGCCGTCGTCATCCGCCACATCGGCCGACCCTTCCGGCATGTCGAGATAACGCTCGACACAGGCGTGGATCACATTGGCAACGTAGGCGGCGTCGCTGCGGCGGCTCAGGAGGTGATCCGCATCGGCGAGCGACACGAAGCTCTTAGGATGCTTCGCCGCGGTGAAAATGCCGCTTGCATTGTCGATACCGACGATTTCGTCGACCGGCGAGTGGAAAACGAGCAGTGCCCTGCGCAGATTTCGAATGCGCTCGCTCAGCTCTTGCTCCGCGACGTCGTCGAGAAAGGATTTGCGAATGCGGAACGATTTCCCGGCGAGCGTGACCTCGACTTCACCTTTTGCGTTGATGTCCCCGATCTGCTGCTTGAACAGGCCGGTGACATGGGCAGGATCGAGCGGCGCGGCGATCGTCACCACCGCCCGGGCCTCAGGCAGTTCCGACGCGGCCGCGAGCACGGCCGTTCCGCCGAGGCTGTGGCCGATGAGAACCGCCGGTGCGCGTCTGGTCCGCCGCAACTCGCCGGCGGCGGCAACCAGATCGGCAACATTGGAGGAGAACGTGGTGTTGGCGAATTCGCCTTCGCTCGCGCCGAGCCCGGTGAAATCGAAGCGCAGCACGCCGATGCCGAGCGCAGTCAGGCCTTGGGCGATGCGCTTGGCCGCGTGGCTGTCCTTGCCGCAGGCGAAACAATGGGCAAACAGCGCATAGGCGCGAGGGGCTTGGACCGGCAGGTCGAGCAGCGCGGCGAGCCGTTCGCCCCCAGCATTGGTGAAGTCGAAACGTTCAGACGGCATGCCGCCTCCTTGCTGTGCGCCGCAATGTCCTGCGTGCGGGCTGCTCGCAATCCGTGCCGGCTGTCGAAAGGCCTACCGCGCGACCCCGGGGGGAATGTTCCGGATTCGAAGCGATAATCCTCAAGGGCGGGGGTGTTACCGGAAAGATACGCCTGTGGCCGGCGTCAACCGTATTTGAACCTATTGCTGCCATAAAGCGACAAACGTTCCGGGCGCACAAAACTCTTCCAAGACTGCAAAGCCATCCAACCCGGAATCGGGCCGGCGCCTTGGCGTGAAAACAGGACGAGGGGCAATCAGATGACTTTTCCGCGTATTAGCCGCAGCCTGCTGGGCCTCGCGGCATTGACACTCGCAGTCGCCATTCCGGCCTCCCGGCCGGCCGACGCAGTGCCCAATTACGATGGGCTTTGGAGCGTGGTCATCGTGACCAAGCAGGGCTTGTGCGACCCCGCCTATCGCGCGGCGCTTCGCATCAAGAACGGCCAATTGGCCAATGCCGGCAGCGGAAGCTTCACGATCTCCGGCAAGGTCGCCAAGAACGGCGCGGTGATCGTTCAGGTGTCGTCGGGTCCCAACAGCGCGACCGGGACCGGGCGCTTGAGCGGCAAGAGCGGCGGCGGCTCCTGGAGCGGCGGCCCGTGCGCCGGCATCTGGCAGGCCGAGAAGCGCGCCTGACGATATTCTGCGACTGTTGCGGTTGTGCAACGGACTGACGATGCCCGGGCTCCGGCCCGGGCATCGCCGTTTCCAGGCCAGCACGGTGGCACGATTTCATCCGCCCCGGCTCTTGCCAGGCCGGAGAACCCGCGGCCATAACCCGGGATCAGAGCCCCGAAGGTTCGGCGGCTCAAAGGGCGGGACCTCTGCGGCATGGCGAAATCCCAGCGAAGCCTGTCAGGCCTGCCGCCGGTACTGACCTACAGTGCCGCCATCACCATTGGCGTTCTGGCGGCGCTCGCGGTCCAGATCTGGCTCGGCCGCGCCGGCTTCGACCTCGTCGGGCTGTGGCGGGAGATCTCCTCGACCAAGGCGTTGCGGCTCGGTACGGCGGGCCCATGGTGGGCGATGGCGGGCGCCGCCTTCGTCGCCGCCGGGGCGGCGGCGGCGGCGCTGAGCCGGCTACCCCCACCATGGCGGCGTTTTCGCCTGTTGCGCTGGATTCTGGGCGCCGCGGTGGTCTTCGCCATGGCCGAGATCGGCCACGCGGCCGCCTCGACTGCCCCTTCGCATGCGACGATAGCCGTCTCGGTGGCAGCGAGCCTGACCGCGCTCGCAATGGCGGCCCTAATGGCGCTGTGCGGAGCGTATTTCACCGCCCGGCGCTGAACCGGGCCCAATCCCCGCCTCGCTCCGCGTAGCCCCGCACCGATTTTGCCGCTTATTCTACCGCGCGCACAAAAATCCGTGGACGATTTGAACCTTAATCTTGGCCGCGACACTAACGGTCAAGCAGAGTTGCGTGCCTGAGGGCGCGCGTTTTTCAATTCGTACGGCGTGTGATGGAACAATCGGAGAACCCAGCCATGACATCGCTCGCCGGCTACGCCTCGCCGTCCGCTATCGGGCGACAGGGCCCCTCGCCTTTGGTGGCGGCTCTGCTGAGCCTGCTCACGCCCGGGCTGGGACACATCTATATCGGGCAGGCGCGGCGCGGGATCCTGCTGTTCGCCCTGGTGATCATGGCGGACATTCTGCTGATGTTCGCGCTGATGGGCGTGCTGGCGCGCTTCTGGATGTTCGCCATCTGCCTGTCGCTGCTGTTCGGGCTGTGGCTGTTCATCCTGGTCGATGCCGCCAAACGCGCGCAGCGCATGCAGGACCATCCCCAGCATCGCTACAATCGCTGGCAGGTCTACGCCGGGGCTTGCGCGCTTGCCTGGCTGGTGACGGCGATCCCCTGCATCTACGCGGCGCATGCCAAGTCGGCCGGCCAGCTCGGCTATTTCCAGGCGACCGCGCCCAGCATGGAACCGACCCTGCGGGTGGGCGAGGTCTTCCTCGCCGACGCCACCTATTACCGCAATCACCAGCCGAGCCGCGGCGAGGTCGTGGTCTATGTGCATCCCAAGCAGGCGGGCATGCATTTCATCAAGCGCATCGTGGCGGTGGAAGGCGACCGGGTCGCGCTCAAGGCCGGGCTTGCGGTGGTCAACGGGATGCCGGTCGCGGAGCCCTATGCCGAAGCCGGCCCACCCGATGCGCAGTTCGCCAATGTGCCCGAAACCAGGGTCGAGGCCGGGCACGTCTTCATGCTGGGTGACAACCGTGCCAACAGCGTCGACAGTCGCGACACCGTCGCGCACGGGCAGGTTCCGGTCGGCAATCTCATCGGCCGCGCCACCGATATCGCGTTCTCGCGTGCGGTGAACCGCATGGGCCGCTGGATCGGCACGCCCAGCATGTGAGGCGCGCGCGGCGCGCTGCGTTTGGCGCGTGCTCGTCTACTCCCTCGTCGGCATCGAGCGTTGACCTAATTCACCGCACCAATTCCCGCATGGCGCGGTCCAGGCCGTCGAGCGTGAGCGGATACATCCGCTCACCCAATAGCTGGCGCATCATGCGGATCGACTGCGTATGGTCCCACTCCCCTTCCGCCACCGGGTTGAGCCACACGCAGGCCGGATAGGTGCGCGCAACGCGCTCCATCCAGGCCGCGCCCGGCTCCTCGTTGTAGTGCTCGACCGAGCCGCCCGGCGCCATGATCTCGTAGGGCGACATCGACGCGTCGCCGACGAAGATCACCTTGTAGTCGTGCGGATAGGTGTGCAGCACATCCCAGGTTGGCGTGGTGTCGTCGTGGCGGCGGCGATTCTCCTTCCACACCTTCTCGTACAGGCAGTTGTGGAAGTAGAAATGCTCCATGTGCTTGAACTCGGAGCGTGCGGCCGAAAACAATTCCTCCGTGGCCTTGATGTGCCAGTCCATCGAGCCGCCGATGTCGAAGAACAACAGCACCTTCACCGCGTTGTGCCGCTCGGGCCGCATCAGAATGTCGAGATAGCCCTTGTGCGCGGTGCCCTTGATGGTGCCGTCGAGGTCGAGTTCCTCGGGCGCGCCGGTGCGCGCAAACTTGCGCAGCCGCCGCAGCGCCAGCTTGATGTTGCGGGTGCCGAGCTCGACGTCGTCGGCGAGATCCTTGAACTCGCGCTTGTCCCACACCTTCACGGCGCGGAAATTGCGGTTGCCGTCCTGCCCGATGCGGATGCCTTCCGGATTGTAGCCGTAGGCGCCGAAGGGAGACGTGCCGCCGGTGCCGATCCACTTGCTGCCGCCCTGGTGGCGGCCTTTCTGCTCCCTGAGGCGCTCGCGCAAGCGTCTCCAGCAGCTTGTCGAGGCCGCCGAGCGCCTCGATCAGCTTCTTCTCCTCATCAGTGAGATATTTCTCGGTGAGCTTCTTCAGCCATTCGGTCGGGATCTCGGCGAGCAGTGCGTCCGGCGTCGAGCTCGAGGCCCTTGAACACGTGCCCGAACACGCGGTCGAACTTGTCGAGGTTGCGCTCGTCCTTCACCAGCGCGGCGCGCGAGAGATAGTAGAAGTGCTCGACCTGGCGCGCGGCCACGTCCTTCTCCATCGCCTCCATCAGCGTGAGATATTCGCGCAACGTGACTGGTACGCCGGCCGCTTTCAGCTCATGGAAGAAGGTGACGAACATCGTGCGAGCATTCGCCCGATCGAGGCGGCCGGTCAAGCCGTGCCTCCGACTGACCGCGCCAACCCGTCGCACTATTGCCGCGCGCGGCTGGCGGGCGGCGGGAAAACATGCTTCGCTGCCGCAAAAGCAGCGATCAGGGGAGGATATCCATGACACGATTGGCAAAGCTCGCAGGCGGCGCGGTGCTCGCGCTGGCGCTCGCGGTGCTGGGCGTGCCGGCGCATGCGCAGGGCGACTTTCCCAATCGGCCGATCCGCCTGATCGTCGGCTTTCCCCCCGGCACGGCGGCCGACCTATCGGCGCGCGCGCTCGCGCCGCATATGAGCCAGACGCTCGGCCAGCAGATCGTGGTCGAGAGCCGCACCGGCGCCGGCTCCAGCATCGCCGCCGAGTTCGTCGCGCGCGCGCCGAAGGACGGCTACACGCTGTTCCTGGGCGCGTCCGCCAACGTTTCCAACGCGGTGATGTTCTCCAACCTGTCCTTCGACTTCGCCAAGGATTTCGCGCCGATCGCGCTCACCGACAGCGTGCCGGTGATCCTGGTCGCGAATCCGTCGCTCGGGCTGAAGTCGGTGCAGGAGCTGATCGCGCTCGCCAAGTCGAAGCCCGGCCAGATCAATTACGCCTCGACCGGCATCGGGGCCTCGCCGCATCTGTCGGCCGAGCTGTTCAACGTGCGCGCGGGCGTCAAGCTCGTCCACATCCCCTACCAGGGGAGCACGCACGCGGTGACCGATCTGCTCGCGGGCCGGGTCTCGGTGATGTTCTCGCCGGCCTCGACCGTGATCCCGCAGATCGAGGCGGGCAAGCTGGTCGCGCTGGCCTCGACCACCAAGAAGCGGCTCGCGAGCCTGCCGAACCTGCCGACCATGGAGGAGTCCGGTTTGCCCGACTTCGAGACCAGCATCTGGTTCGCGCTGATGGCGCCGGCCGGCACGCCGCGCCCCGCAATCGACAAGCTTGCCGGAGCACTCAACGCGGCGCTCAAATCCGACGAGGTGCTGGCAAGCCTCAAGCGGCAAGGCTTCGAGCCGCTCGGCGGCACGCCGGAGGAACTGGCGCGCCACATCGACAACGACACCAAGAAATGGGACGCGGTCGTCAAGGCCGCGGGCCTGAAGAAGTGAACGAAGGCCGCCCGCGCGGGGCATGACATCGAGATCATGGCGCGCAGTGCCTTCTATCTCGCGGCGGCAGGTGCGGCAGTGCTGCTGCTGCTCGCGCCGGCGCTGTGGAACGGCTTTCCGCTCCTGGAATACGACACCGGCGGCTATCTCGCGCGCTGGTACGAGGGCTCGCTGGAGATCAGCCGCTCGACGGTCTACGGCTTCTTCGTGCTCGCGCTCGCATGGCCGGATTTGTGGCCGCTGGTCTTGGCGCAGGCGGCGCTGACGGTCTGGGTCATCGCGCTCGTGCTGCGCGTGCACGGGCTGGGCGGGCGCCTGCTGGTCCTGCTCGTGGACGGTCGTGGTGCTGTCGGTCGCGACCACGCTGCCGTGGATCGCGGGCATCGTGCTTACCGACATCTTTGCCGGGCTGGCGGTGCTCGCGCTCTATCTCATCGTGCTGCGCGCCGACGCACTCAAATCTTGGGAACGCGCCGCCCTGTTCGCGCTCCTGGCATTCTCCGCTGCGACCCACAGCGCGACCTTCGTCGTGCTACTCGGACTGCTGCTGGCCGGCCTTGTGCTTGCGCTGGTGGTGCGGCGCGGCCTTGTACCGTTCGCCGGACTGGGGCGCGCCTTTGCGGCGCTCGCGCTCGGCGCCGTCATGCTGCTGGCGGCCAACTACGCGGTCGCGGGGCGGCTGGCCTGGACGCCGGGCGGCGCGGCGCTCACGTTCGGACGCATGCTGCAGGACGGCATCGTCGCGCGCTACCTCGCCGAGCATTGCCCCGATCCGCGCTTCCGGCTGTGCGACCATCGCGACGAACTGCCGACCGACGCCGACGTGTTCTTCTGGGGCGAAAGCGTGTTCGACCGGCTCGGCCGCTTCGAGGGCATGGCCGATGAGATGAGCGCGATCGCTTACGAGTGCCTGCGCACCTATCCGCTCTGGCAGATCAGGTCGGCGCTGTCCGCCAGTCTGCGCCAGCTCGTGAAGGTCGCGACCGGCGAGGGTGTCGTCAAGTACGTCGGGCACACCTATTGGACCATCGAGCGGTTCCTGCCCTCCGCGCTGCCGGCCATGCAGGCCGCCCGCCAGCCCAACGACGAACTCGGGTTCGTCGCCATCAACCGCCTGCATGTGCCGGTCGCGCTCGCCGCCATGGCGCTGGTCGCGGCGTTCGTGCTGATCGAACTGGCGCTGCGCCTCGCCGGCTCATTGCCCCGCACACGGGAAGCCGGCGCCGACGAACCGAGCTGGCGCGCAAAACTGGCCGATCTGCTCCCGCTCGCCGCGACCGTGGCGCTGACAATCCTGGGCAATGCCGTGGTGTGCGGCGTGTTCGCCAACCCACACGACCGCTACGGCGCGCGCATGGCGTGGCTCGCGACTTTCGTGGTCGTCATCGCGGCCTGGCGCGTCTGCCTTGCGGGGATTTCCGCCAAGGCGCCGTCGGACCCCGAACCGGGGGCGCTTGACGCGCCGCGGCCTTAAAGATACTATCTTTATCATGTTACTGGACTGCCTCGTCAAACTTTACGAAACATAAGCGAATGCAATAGCTTACATGCGACTCCACCCGGCCATGAAGGCGAGCGAGCGGACGGTGATCCCGTTCCGCAGCGCCACTATGTCCACCCAGATCGTCGCGCAGGTACGCGATGCGCTATTCGCCAAGGCGCTGCGGCCGGGCGACTTCCTCGGCACCGAGAAGCACCTCGCGGAGCGCTTCGGCGTGAGCCGCATCGTCGCGCGCGACGCGCTGCGCACGCTGGAGGCGCAGGGCATCGTCGACATCAAGGTCGGCTCGGGCGGCGGCGCGCGCATTTCGCGAGGCAACGCGCGGCTGTTCGCCGAGGCGCTGGCGGTGCAGCTCGATCTCGCCGGCGTCTCGGTCGCCGAAATCATGGACGCGCAGCGCGCGATCGAATGCCTGGCGGCCGAGCTGGCAGCCGTCAACGCCACGCCTGACGACCACGCGCGCCTACGCGACCTGATCGCCGAGGCCGAACGGCGGAGCGACGACGTTGCGGCGTTCACCCGCCTGGGGCGCGAATTCCATCTGGCGATAGCGGAAGCCTCGCACAACCGCGTCCTGGTGGTGCAGCTCATCTCGTTGCAGCACGTATCGTGGCCGGCACAGAACCCGACGCTGACCGCGCAGGTCGCGCAACGTATCCTCGACGTGCACAAGGAACTCGCCGCGCTGATCGAGATCCGCGATCCGGCCGGCGCGCGGCGGCTGATGGACCACCACGTCAAGATGATCGGCACGCGCCGCATCGCCGAGCATCGCCAAAAGGACGGAGCCGAACGGGACTGTTGCTAAGCGTGCCACATCGTCATGGCCGGACTTGTTCCGGCCATCCACGTCTTGCTTCAATAAAGAAAGACGTGGATGCCCGCGACAAGCGCGGGCATGACGAACAAGGTTTTCAAGGAACAAACAAAGGAGCGAAACATGGCCAAGGACAAATTCATCATCGAGCCGCACTTCCGCCTGCAGGAATGGGTGGCGGAGGAGAAGGGCTACTTCAAGGACGAAGGCCTCGATTACGTCTTCCATGAAAACATAAAGTCGTCCGACGGCGCGCATCACTACAAGGGCGACAAGGTCGGCGCCATGCAGGCGATCGAGAAGGGCCGCAGCTCGAACGTAAGCTGCGCCTGCCACTGGACCGTCGGCGTCGCCGCCTCCAAGGGCAAGGGCCGGCTCTACAGCGACATCTATTCGGTCGCGCCGTCCGGCGTGTTCGTGCCGGAAAATTCACCGGTGCGGAAGCCGGAGGACCTTGCCGGTGTTCCGATCGCGGTCGGCTACCAGTCGGGCAGTCACTACTCGACCATCCAGGCGCTCGAACAATACATGCCGGCCGACAAGATCAATCTCACCTTCGCCGACGGCATGCTGTTCCACCGCCTCGACCAGCTGATCGAGGGCAAGACGCAGGCCTCCGCGCTGTTCTCAGGCCCGTACTACTTCGCCGAGCAGCTCGGCTTCCGCAAGATTATCGACAACACCTTCATGATCGCGACATCGGTGGTCGGCGATCCCGACCCGGAAGACCTGCGCAAGTTCTTCCGCGCGCTGCGGCGCGCGCAGCGCGACATCGACCTGCGGCCCGAGAAATACACGCACTACTACAAGAACGAGTTCCCGGTGCGCTATCACGCGATGATGGACACGCGGCGCTGGGGCCCGGGCGAGCGGCTGGTGTTCGAGCCCTACACCAAGGAGGTCTACGAGGAGACCTTCAAATGGATTGCCGACCACGGCATCTTCGCCGACACCGGCATGGGCTCCGGCAAGTACGAGGATGCCGTCATCAGCACGGCGGCGTGATCTGCTTTTGCGATTCAGTGAGTCGCGTGCCCCGCCGCACCCTCTCCCCGCTTCGCGGGGAGAGGGAAAAAGGGGGGCACCGTCCGCGCTCAAACTTACGAAACGGCTGCCGTTATCCCGCCGCCTCGCCGACCCGCAGCCCGATCAGCCGGTCGAGCGCGGCGTGATCCTGCAGCAATTCGGCCGAGCGCGCGCGATGCACGATGGCGCCGCGCTCCAGCACGATCGCGTCCTGCGTCAGCGACAGCGCCACTTCGGCGTGTTGCTCAATGAGTATGAAGGCGGTGCCCTCCTGCGCGATCATGCGCCCGATCGCGGCGCTAAGCTCCTCGATGATGATCGGCGCCAGCCCTTCGAGCGGCTCGTCGAGCAGCAGCAGCGCCGGGTTGGTCATCAGCGCGCGCGCGATCGCCAGCATCTGCTGCTCGCCGCCCGAGAGATGGTTGCCTCGGCTCGCCCGCCGCTCGTTGAGGCGGGGAAACAGCCCGTAGATCGCGCCGAGGTCCCAGCGCCCGGGCCGCGACGCCACGGTGAGATTCTCCTCCACGCTGAGCGAAGGGAAAATCTCGCGCTCCTGCGCCACCCAGCCAATCCCGTCGAGCGCGCGGCGATGCGGGGGCAAGCGCGCCAAATCCTGGCCCCGCCAGGCGATCTTGCCGCGGCTCACGTCGGTGTAGCCCATGATCGTGAGCAGCAGCGTCGACTTGCCGACCCCGTTGCGCCCGAGCACCGCGAGGCTGCCCTGCTCCGGCACCGCAAACGAGATGCCGTCGAGCACCACCGCGTCGCCGTAGCCGGCGCGCACATCGTCGAGCGCCAGCAGCGGCTCAGCCATGGTGCGCCTTCCCGAGATAGACTTCGCGCACACGCGCGTCGGCCGCGATCTCCTTGGGCGTGCCCTCGACCAGGATGCGCCCGCCGACCATGACGATGATCCGGTTGGCGAAGCGGAACACCACGTTCATGTCGTGCTCGATGAACAGCACCGCGATGTCGCGCGACAGATTGGCGATGACGGAGAACAGCTCCGGGCTCTCGTCGGTCGGCACCCCGGCGGCCGGCTCGTCGAGCAGCAGCACCTTGGGCCTGGTCGCGAGCGCGAGCGCAATCTCGAGCAGCCGCTGCTGGCCGTAGGCCAGCTCGTGGGTCGGCCGATAGCAGCTCGCCGCCAGCCGCAGCGAGGCCAGGATGGCATACGCCTCCTCGATGGCGTCGCCATAGGCGGGAAGCTTCCGCCACCACGTGCCGGCATAGCCGCGCCGCTCGCAGACCGCCAGCGTGACCGCCTCCAGCGCATTGAGGTGGGGGAACAGCGTATTGATCTGGAACGTGCGCACGAGGCCGCGCTTGACCCGGTCCTGCGGCGCAAGCGCGGTGATGTCCTCGTCGCCGAGAAAGATCCGGCCGCTGTCGGGGGCCAGCATGCCGGTGATCAGGTTGATCAGCGTGGTCTTGCCGGCGCCGTTGGGCCCGATCAGTGCATAGCGCTCGCCTTGCGGCAGGTTGATCTCCACGCCGCTCGCGACGACGAGCGAGCCGAAGCTCTTGTCGACGCCGCGCGTGGAGAGCGCCAGCGCGCTCATGCAGCGCTCCGCCGCCATGGCACCAGCCGCGCCGTCAGGCGGCCGAGCGACGGCGTCAGCCGCGCCAGCCCGCCAAGGATGCCGTTCGGCAAAAAGATCACCACCGCCACCAGAAGCGTGCCGATCCAGAAGTACCAGTATTGCGGATTGATGCCGGAGAACTGATCGCGCGCGACCATGTAGATGATCGCACCGATGATGCCGCCATAGAGTCGCCCTGCGCCGCCGAGGATGAGGATCACCAGCACGTCGGCCGAGCGCTGGAAGCCGAGCGTCTCGAGCGAGACCGTTTCGGTGGTCTGCGCCAGCAGCGCGCCGGCAACCCCGGCCATCACCGCAGAGATCGTATAGACCTTGCGGATGTGGGCGGCGCTCGGCGCGCCGATCGCGGGCATGCGCACCGCGTTCTCGCGGATGCCGCGCAACGCCAGGCCGAACGGCGAATTGATCAGCCGGCGCGCCACCAGGAAGGTCAGAAACAGAACGATCAGCGAATAGGCGTAGCCGACGTAGCCCCACAGGTCGAAGTCGAAGATGCCGAGCAGCTTCCACATGCGCACACCTTGCAGGCCGTCGGCGCCGCCGGTGAGCCAGCTCGCGCTGTTGGCCGCTTCGGCGAGCAGAAGGCCGAGACCGAGCGTGATCATGATCAGCGCGAGATGGCGGAAGCGCGCGATGATGAAGCTCGTCAGGTAGCCGAGCAGGCCGGCGGCGGCGGCGGCGATGACGAGGCCGCTCAGCGGCTCGCCCCAGCCCCATTTCGCGATCAGCCCGGCGGTATAGGAGGCGAAGCCGAAATAGGCCGCGTGTCCGAGCGACACGATGCCGGCATAGCCGAGAATGAGGTCGAGCGAGAGCGCGAACAGCGCCGTGATCGCGATCTGGCTCGCGAGCTGCAGATAGCTCGGGAACGCCAGGAACGGCACGAGCGCGGCGAGCCAGAACACGATCTCGATCGCCCGCCAGCGCGTCTGCGCCTCGAGATAGGATTGCGGTTCGGTGGCCGCGGCGGTCGTCGCGGTCATGGCCTAGCGTCTCCCGAACAACCCGACCGGCCGCCACATCAAGAGCGTGACCATGACGAAATAGATGAGGAAGGCGCCAAGCTCCGGAAAGTAATACTTGCCGGCCATGTCGCTGATGCCGAGCACGGTCGCGGCGACGAACGAGCCGCCGATCGAGCCGAGCCCGCCGACCGAGACCACGATCAGCACATAGACCAGGTAGGTAAAGGCAAAGGCGTGGTCGAGGCCGACGATCTCGATCGCGAGCGCGCCACCCAGGCCCGCGAGGCCCGAGCCGAGCGCGAACGTCAGCGCGAAGACGCCGTCGACGTTGATGCCGAGCCCGCGCGCCATGCGCTGGTTGTCCACCGCGGCGCGCACCTTGGCGCCGAAGCGGGTGTATTCCAGCGTCAGCACCAGCACGAGCGTGACGGCGAGCGCAGTACCGATCAGGAACATCCGGTACACGCCGAAGCTATGGCCCATGAACGGAATTGTCCCGCGCAGGTAGTCCGGCACGTTCACCGGCTGCTGGATGGTGCCGTAGACGTAGGCCGCGACCGCGACCGAGACGAACACGATCCCGATGGTCAGCAGGCACTGGTCGAGATCGGTGGCGCGATAGAGCCGCCGGTAGAGCACGCGCTCGAACGCCACGCTCACCACCGCCGCCGCCAGGAACGCCATCGGCAGCGTGGCGAGGAACGGCCAGCCGAGATCGTTGCTCAGGCTCACGGTGACGTAGCCGCCGAGCATCGCGAAGCTGCAATGCGCGAGGTTGACGAAGTTCATCATGCCGAGCGTCACCGACAGCCCGACCGACAGCAGGAACAGCAGCATCCCGTAGGCAAAGCCGTCGAACAGGACGCCGAAGGCCGAAGAAATCATGCGGTAAGCCCGATGATCGGAATGACAGCCCGTGCGGAGAAGCGGTTACCGAGGGCCTTCGCGAGCGACGAGACCAAGCCGCAAACGCCCCCTCCCACAGTGGGAGAGGGCAAATTCGGCGCGGCCTGCACGCACGGCTACTTCTTCATCCTGGCCTTGAACGGGTCCTTGACGTTCTCGATCTTGTCGAACTCGACGTTGACGAGCGCGCCGCCGACCTTCTCGACCCGCCGGATGTACACCGTCTGGATCACGTCGCGGGTCTCCGGATCGATCGACATTGGACCGCGCGGGCTTTCCCATTTCATGCCCTTGGCGGCGTTGGTCAGCGACTCGGCGTCGGTCTTGCCGCCGGTCTTCTTAAGCGCCTCGTAGATCAGGTGCATGCCGTCGTAGCCGCCGACCGAGAACATGTCGGGGTTGCGCTTGAACTGCGCGTTGTAGGCAGCGACGAACGCCTTGTTCTTGGCGGACTGGTGATTGTAGTCGTAGTGGAAGGCGGTGATCAGGCCGAGCCCGGCATCGCCCATGCTCTTGAGCGCGTCCTCGTAGGTCAGCTCGCCCTGTCCGAGCACCTTGATCTTTTTCGGATCGATGCCGCGCTCGGCGAGCGACTTGCCGATCGCCGCCGGCTGCGGACCGCCGGGCACCCAGATGTAAATGGCGTCGGGATTGGCGTCCTTGGCGCGCTGGATGAACGGGGCGAAGTCCTGGTTGGCGACCGGATAGCGCGCCGAGCCGATGATCTCGCCGCCGGCGTCCTTGAAGCCCTTCTGGAACGCGGCTTCGCCGTCGTGGCCCGGGCCGAAGTCGGAGACCAGCGTGTAGGCCCTGCGGATCCCGCTCTTGTAGGCCCAGGTCCCGAGCGTCTCGTTGAGCTGCGGCACGGTGAACGACGTGCGCACCATGTAGGGCGACTTGGTGGTGATGATCGCGGTGGCGGCGTTCATGTTGACCATGAACTTCTTCGCCTGCGCCGACACGTCGCCGGCGGCCAGCGCGTTCGGCGTGAGGTCGTAGCCCGCGAGAATGTCGGCGCCGTCGCGCACGATCACCTCTTGCGAGAGGCGCTTGGCGATGTCGGGCGCGATGCCGCCGTTGTCCTTGCGGATGATCTCGATCTTCTTGCCGGCGACCGTGTCGCCGTGCTCCTTCATGTAGAGCTTGATGCCGTTGTCGATCTGCGCGCCCGGATCGGCGAACTGGCCCGAAAACGACATGACCACGCCGATCTTGACGGATTGGGCGCTCGCCGCAGTCCCGGCCGCGGCCGCCGCTGCAACAGCGGCAAATCCAATAAACATCCTGCGCATCGTATCCTCCCGTGCTCAAATTCGCGTGGGCAACACCTAGCACACGTTCGAAAGGGAGGGGATGGACATGCTGCCGCCCCCTCCCCCGCGGGTATCGCCGATTAGCCGGTGGCGGATCAGTTCTTCATCCGCGCTTTCACCGGGTCCTTGACGTTCTCGACCTTGTCGAATGGGACGTTGACCAGTTCGCCGCCGACCTTCTGCACCCGGCGGATATAGATGGTCTGGACCACGTCGCGGGTCTCCGGATCGATCGACATCGGACCGCGCGGGCTTTCCCATTTGAGCCCCTTGGCGGCGGTAATGAGCGAATCCCCGTCGGTCTTGCCGCCGGCCTTCTTCAGCGACTCGTAGATCGCGTGCATGCCGTCGTAGCCGCCGATCGAGAAGAAGTCCGGATTGCGGCCGTGCATTTCGTTGAACAGCTTGACGAACGCGACGTTGCGCGGATTGTCGCTCTTATAGTCGTAGTGCCAAGCCGTGATGATGCCGATGCCGGCATCGCCCATGCTCTTGAGCGCCTGCTCGGCGGTGGTTTCGCCCGAGCCCAGAATCTTGGTCTTGCTGGGGTCGACGCCGCGCTCGGCGAACGCCTTGCCCAGCGCCGCCGGCTGCGCGCCGCCGGGCACGAAGATCATGATCGATTCCGGATTGAGATCCTTGGCGCGCTGGATGAAGGCGGAGAAATCCGGGTTGGCGACCGGGAAGCGTACCGATCCGACGATCTCGCCGCCGGCTTCCTTGAACGCGCGGGTGAAGCCGCCTTCGAAGTCGTGGCCGGGGCCGTAGTCGGTCACCATGGTGTAGGACTTCTTGACGCCGCCTTTCTTGGCCGCCCAGGTGCCGAACGTCTCGGCCACCTGCGGCAGCGTCACCGACGTGCGTACCGAGTAGGGCGACTTGGTGGTGATGATCGAGGTCGCCGCGTTCATGATCACCATGAATTTCTTGGCCTGCGCTGACACGTCGGAGGCGGCGAGCGCGTTGGGCGTGAGCACCCAGCCGGCGAGAATGTCGACCTTGTCGCGCACCACGAGTTCCTGCGCCAAGCGCTTGGCGAGATCGGGCGCAACGCCGCCCACATCCTTGCGGATGATCTCGATCTTCTTGCCGCCGACGGTATCGCCGAACTGTTTCATGTAGGTCTTGATGCCGTTGTCCATCTGAATTCCGGCATCGGCGAACTGGCCGGACAGCGTCAACACCACGCCGATCTTGACCGTATCCTGCGCGTTGGCAGCGCCAACCGCGAGCGCGGCAGCGGCAATTCCGCCCAATCCAATCATGAGCTTTCGCATCGTGTCCTCCCAAGTTTGTTCTTCGCGGCGTCTTCGCAGCAAATCGCAACATCTTCTTGCGGCAACGGTAATGGCTGCCATTCGTAAGGTCAATTTTCTCGCCGTTTTGCGTCCACGACCGATCGCCGCAACCGAGCGCATGATTAACGCTTGCCCGGCCGCGGCACGCCGAAGGAGCGCACCTGCCCATGGCTCGGTCGTGGGCGAGCGCCCCTCCCTACGCCGGACGCAGGCGCTCCGGGCGCCCGGACGGCGCACCGATGGCACCCGCCCGGCCGGTCAAAATCTCACATTTCCGCCGCATCCGGCGTGCTATTCGTGGGGCCGGTTCATTGCGGCTGACACCATGCGCCATTTCCCGATTGCCGGCCTGATCATGCTCAGCGTCTGGGCGTGGGGCGCGCAATCTGCCCACGCCCAGGACAGCAGCGGCGACGCTCCGCAGATCGCCTGGGAGGTCAAGAACCGGTTCCGCCTGTTCCGCGACGAGGCTGACTTCCAGCGCCACGTCGCCGCGCAAACCGGCAGCGTGCTTGCGGCAGAGCGCTACCTGGAGCGCGAGAGCGACGGCCGGGGCTGGGCGCGCGACACGGTCGAGCGGCTGTGCGCCGACCGGTCGGGCAAGCTCCTGGAAGCCTGCGAGCGCGACGGCGAGCGCGAGCCGTATCTGAGCCCGCGCGACCACCGCATCGGAGTCCGGCTGGCGGGGACCGTGCCGGCCAACGAGGCCTGCGCCTGGCGCTTCGACGACGGCGAGGGTCCGGCGCGCGAACTGACGGTGTCGTGCCGCGACGAGGTGAAGCTGCGGGTGCGCTACGGGCGTCCCACGGTTGCGAGCGTCGACATCGTGCTGCCCGACGGCACCGCGCAGCGCGTCGTGACCGAGATCGCGGTGCGCGACGTGCTGATCGCCGGCATCGGCGACTCGATCGCGGCCGGCGAAGGCAATCCCGATCGCGCGGTGCGGCTGTCCGACGAGGGCTTTTGCTTCCGCAGCTTCGCCGGCGTGGAATATTACCGGCCCGGGCGCGCCGGCTTCAACGGCAACAAGTCGTGCGGGACCATGCCGGGCGAGAATTCCGGCAGCCAGGAATGGGCACGCCACAGCGCGCGCTGGATGAGCGGAGCCTGCCACCGCTCGCTCTACGGCTACCAGATGCGCACCGCGCTTGCGCTTGCGGTCGAGAGCCCGCATCTCGCCGTCACCTTCCTCCCGCTCGGCTGCTCGGGCGCGACCATCAATGTCGGACTGCTCGGCCGCCAGCGCGCGCGCGAATGCCCCGACCCGGGCGGCAACGCGTCGTGCCCGGGCTCGTCCCCGGCGCAGATCGCCGAGCTCAAGGAGCTCATGGCGCTCGCCCGCCGCCAGCGGCCCGACCGCAAGCTCGACCTCGTGCTTCTCACCATCGGGGCGAACGACATCTATTTCTCCGGCCTCATCGCCAACGTCATCGTGGAAGCGACGGCGGAACGCGGCCTGCTCAATCGCGGCGGGATCATCGCCGACGTCGAGGATGCCCAGAAGGTGCTCGAGCGCGAGCTGCCGGGCAATTTCGCCAAGCTGCGCGCCGAGCTCAAGCCGCTGGTCGACGGCAATCTCTCGCGCGTGGTCTACGTGTCCTACGGCAATCCCGCGCTGGCCGCGCCCGATACGCCCTGCCCCGGGGGACGTCTCGGCTTCGACGTGCATCCGGCCTTCGGCGCCGATGGCGAGCGGCTGCGACGGACGGTCGAGTTCGTCATCCGGAAGTTCCTGCCCGGGGTGAAGGCGCTCGCGCGCTGCGAGGAGGGCAAGACCTGCCGCGATCCCGCCAGCGAGCGCATGACCTTCGTCGACGCCCACCAGGCCGCCTTCGCCAGCCACGGCGTCTGCGCGCGCTCGGACGACGATCCGGAATTCGATCGCAGTTGCTTTTCGGAGAACGGTGAGAGCTTCGAAGCGAGCCTCACCAAGGGCGCCACCGATCCCATGGTCTGCGGCGTGTCCGCAAACGAATACCGCCCCTACGCGCCGCGCGCGCGCTGGGTGCGCAGCGCCAACGACAGCTATTTCACCGCCATGACCTACCCCGAGGGATTGCCCTCCGTGCTGCAGCCGAGCGACCTGCACGACGCCATGTGGGGCATCTATGCCGCGGTCTATGGCGGCGCCATCCATCCCACCGCCGAGGGTCATGCCGCGATGGCGGACGCCGCGCTGCCGGCCGTGCGTCAGGTGCTGGGCGTGTCGGCGGTCGTCATACCGGTGCGCGCGGAGGAACTGCCGCCGCCCGCTCCGCCGCCGGAGAATCCGGCTCCCCCGCCGCAACTGCTGTCGCCACCGCCGCGCTAACCCGACAAGACTATCCCCGGAGACCGCTCCCCCGGGGATAGTAGATCGTGCAGCGATAAGGCCGCTCCGAAGCGCCGCTCAGTAGTATGCGGCGACCGGCGCACCGAACTTGTAGTTCACGCCGAACTTGATCGCGTGCAGATACTCGGAGACGTCGACATTGGTGGTGCCAAAGCCGGCCGTCGTGAACGCCACCGTGTCCTTCTCGAACTTGATGAAGTTGTATTCAATCTTCGCCGACCAGTTGGAAGCGAAGGCGTATTCGACGCCGGTGCCGATGAGTGCGCCCCACTGGTCGTGATCGGCGGAAGCGACGTTGAAACCGGCGATCGACGTGTCGTGATTGAAGTTGGCCCAGGCCGCGCCGCCCTTGACGTAAATGAGCGCACGGTCGGCGATGAAGCCAAGGCGGCCGGCGAAGGTCGACATCCAATCGGTCTTTCGTTCACAGACCAGAATGCCGATCAAGCACGGAGTGGTGCCCTTGATGTTGGTTACGCTGACATCGGCCTCCACGCCGATGACGATTGGACCGGTTTGCCAGTTGTATCCGATCTGGCCGCCGCCCAGAAATCCATTGACGGTTCCGGACGCAAGCGCGAACCCGCCCCCAGGCACTTCGGTTTCGATGGTGCCCCATCCTGCGCCAACGTGAGCGCCGATGTAAAAGCCGGTCCAGCTCAAAGCCGGTGCCGGAGCCGGCGCCTTGCGAATCGGCAGATCGGCCGCGGTTGCAACTGACGCCGACGCAGCCGCGATAGTGCTGGCTGCGAGTACAGCGATCCCCAAACGACGTATGGTCACACCTTTCTGTTTAACGCCCCGTGTCGTAACGCGCCGTGCGATTTCACAGCGCATATCGTTTGTGGGGCGATCCGAAGAACGGGCGCAAATTCAAACTTCGCTGGAACTTCGATTTGACTCCAATGGTGTGGTCATGCGGCAACAAACGCGTAAAGCGAGTATCAATATGGTACACTTCAAACAATGATCTGCTCGCGACGCTCGTCATACGTGAACGACTGACTGATCGTTCGTGATGAGGGGCGCACGTGGAACTTTACGTACGACGCATGCGGAACTTTCACCGCGCGGTAAAATTCCACCGCCTGCGATAGCGCCCGCAGCTCCGGCATCGAAACGCTACGCCAAGCGCCGGCAAACCGTTCGCAATCCGCGGCGACCGGCTAATCCCAGATCAGGACGTTAGGCAACGAGCCATCGACCTGCCGCAGCAAGGTGAAGCCGGCTCCGGCAAGGCCGCGGAACAGTCCGAGATTGAATTGCTTATTGCCGAGGTTCCATCGGAAGTCGCCGGTCGATGCCGCGGTCTGCAGAACGGTCATCAGCCGCCGGGATGCAAGATCGCGCAGGTCGCTCCGTCCGAGGGCGTTGCCGGCCTCGCAGAGGAACTCGATGCTGCCGAGCGTGCCGCAGCACAGCGTATCCACGCGACCGGGCCAGCCGCGCTCCACGCCATCAAGAGCCTTCCGGATATCCGTCAGCATGAGCTTTGAGTCCAATCCGCCCCGCTTTGCCGTCGCAAGGCGCGCAAGCCCGATGCCGGTAGCGCCGTGACACCACTGACAGGGCCACGCCGGCTCGCCGCCGCCGCGGAAGTCCGGCCAGTTGCCGTGCCCGGCGTCATAGCTGAAATTTTCAAATGCGACACATTCCAACGCGGCTCCGGCAAACTCGTCGTGGCCGGACGCCGCCGCGAGCGAAGCCAGCGCATAGGCAAAGCCCGCCGCGCCGTGCGACATGCCGTTGAGCGCTTGCGCGCTTGAACCTTGACCGTTCCAGCTGCGGCGGCCTTCCGGTCCGACGCGGCGCTGGGCCAGCAGGTGTTCGCCGCACCGTGTCGCGCGCTTGAGCACGTCGCCGGATTGGGTTTCGCGATAAAGACGCAGAAGACCGAGGATCCCGCCGGCGCTGCCACCGATGACGTCCAGCTGATTGTCCGCCGCAATCAGGTCGTCGCTGAACAATTGCGCCGCCACTTGAGCATCGGCCAGCAGGGCGTCGTCGCGGAGAAAACGCGACATCACGGTCAGCGCGTAGACGATCGAGCCCAAGCCGGTGGCGCCGCCGGTTCCCAGGGAGCGCGCCATGCGCGCTGCGTTCCGGCTTCTCAGGTTCTTGCGCAGGTGCGCGACCGCGGCCAGCGCCAGGTCCTCCGACGACGGGCGCCCCGTCATCGCGGCGTGCGCCGCGAGAAAGACCGCAATGCCGGACGTGCCGTTATAGAGGTCATGACCGAGTGCGACGAGCTGCGCAACCTCGGAGCCTCCCATCCAACCGAGACCGATCCACGCGGCGCCCGGCCCCCGGCGGATTGCGTGACGCGCCAGCTCGTCGGCGATCTTGTCGGCTTCCGCGATGAAAATCCCGCTCGCCGGCACGGTTGCCGCGTCCGGGCGTAAGAGCTGTCCCGTCTCCACACCCATCGAGCCAAGTCCGGCGGACCGTGAAACCGCCAGCGTGCTCTGCCGGATCACCTCGGTTTGCCAGGCGATGTCCTCCTCATCGAAGCTTCGAACGCGGGCTCGAGCGCGAGCCAGGCCCGGCGTCGTCTCCGTTCGAACCGAGATGCCGGTCGCATCGCAGATATCGCTTCCGTCACTCGCCGACACGAAGTACGGCACGTTCAATGCAAGGAGTGCGGCGCGTTCGGCACGCTGCAATGGCCAGATCGGATCGGTATCGATCTCCCAATCCGCCAGCCTGGCCAGGAAATCCGCCTGCGCGGACCAGACGATGCCGTCGTCCATGGTCCGATGATCTTTCAGGCGCCGGAGCAGCAGGTCGTAGAAGCGCGTGGGGCGAATGACCTTGCGCACCGGAACGCCCGCATAGCCGTCGAACAGTCCTCCCTGCTGCGCGTCTCTGCTCCGGCGCAGCAGGAACGTCGCATAATCCTCGAAGCCGGAGACGAAGTCGCCGATATGGTCGCCAAACCTGGCGTAGCGGCCGTCGACATGTGGCAGGTTCGGAATGGTATCGACGGATTTGTCGCTTTGACGGGACGCATCTGGTCGGAGTTTATGTCGCTCCAGGCGAGCCTCGTTCGGGCGCTCCGGTCCGACGTCATTCCGCCGGCCGAGAACACCTCGTTGTCGGGTGACCTGCCGTAGGCGGGCAAAAGGCCGACCGTCTTGACCGAGTTGGCGATGACGTCCGTCGCGGCCTCCAAGGCCTGCGCTTCGGCATCCTGGGACTTGTACTCCTCGGCGGCCGCCTGAAGGATCATCTCCAGGTCGATCGGCACGGGATGATCGCCGGCCGCGATCACGTTCTGCTGATGCAAGTCGGCGCCCGCGAAACAGTGGAACAGCGCGAGCCATGCGCCGGTCCGCCGAAAAAATCGTTTGCAGCCTTCCTCGTCGGCGCATCCGGCATGACCGATGAACTCGGTCCAGCCGTAACCGTCCCGCGGGATCGCGCGCGCCGCCTTGAGCTCGACCGTGGCCCCGGCTCGGTTCAACCGCTCGACCAGGCTGTGCCAAGCGGCATCGAGGCGCAGGTCCTTGGGCTTGTACACGACGCGCGAGCCGTCCTCGAAGCCGACGATCCGGACCGAGCGGCCGCCGTTGTGCGGATCGGAGAGTTCGCCTTCAATTCCGGACACCCGGCTGCGGGTTTCGGAGTGAAGAATGTCGCGGCGAATGGCCGCCAGATCGCAATCCAGGCGCATGACCAATTCGCGCGACGTGTTGATCCACTGCCGCGCGAAGGAAACCATCAGGCGCAACAGCACCGGCTTGTCCTCGAACAGGCGGCGGAAACCGCCGGCCTGCATGGCGGCGACGAACCGATCGTAGTGCCAGGTGGCGGCACCTTGCTGCTGCTTCGGCGCATCGGCCGGCGTTGCGCCGGCCCGCGCCTTGGCGAACCGCTCATAGATCGCCGGAGCGGAAAGGCGGGACATCTCCTTGAGCAGCGACTGGCGCAGGCAGGCGCGGGCGGACTCGGTCAGGTGGTCGGACGCCCGCGCGTCGATACCGGCCCAAAGCAGCGCCTCGGCTTGCTCGACCACCGGCGCGAACAGGTGTTCGAACGCACAAGGTTCGGCCCGCTCGGGCGCCGAGGCGGCATCGCGGTCCTTGACCGGGCTTTGCAAAGCCGCCTCGATCCAGATTGCGTCGTCAATCCATTGCGGCGCGATCGCGGAAGCCTTGCGGCGTGCGGTCGCAAATCTCGCCAGCACCTGGCCGATCGACAGTCCGTCTCGGTCCAGCCGCCGGCTCAGCAGCGCCCAATCGCCACTCACACACGATCGACACCAGGCGGCCAGCCGAGCGGCAGCCAAATCGGCATCGTCCTTCTGACCCGGCAATGTTTCGAAATCATCGGACAGCAGTTCGTCGATGGTTGCGGCACGAACGACCAGGCGCTGGTAAAAAGCATCCATGCAGCTCTCCGATCGTGCTCCTAAATCAGCCGGAAATTATTGGCCGTTGCAATCCCGGAGTTTGAGCGATTGTCCGCATCGATCAGCCATCGGCCAAATTATCAACACATCGCCGGTGTTTTGCGCACGGGCGAATGCGGTTGGGACTTTACGAGGCGGGCGCTGGCTGACTATATTGCATCGACGCCCTTTGTTGACGGGGCGCTCACGCCAGTTGCCGGGCGAAAGGATCAAAATACCATGAATGACCTCACCATCGACCGCGACGAGACTGACGAAAGCATCCTCGCCGGCGAAGTCTCCGACGACGCACTGGAAGCCGCGGCGGACGCCAAGGCGGGCGCTGGCCCGACCTGGGTCCGCAACACGCCCGGCTGCGTGTAGCGGCTCACGAAATCTCCGACGAGGCGCTGAAAGCTGCGGCGGACGCCGAGGGGGATGCCCCTTCGCGTCCGCTTCGCTTGCCTGCGCGCAGTTGCCTGCGAAATCTCGCCGTCGCGACAGCCGGACGGCGCCCGGCTGGGTGCGGCTGCGAACCACCCTGACAGCTAGCTATGCCACGCCGAGCTTCTTCTGCAGGCTGCTCGACGACGTGGTGTACTGAAAGACCAGCCGCTTGTCCGGGTAGACGTAGCGGTGCGCCTTCTGCGCCATCAGCGCGGCCTCGTGAAATCCGGACAGGATCAGCTTGAGCTTGCCCGGGTACCAGTTGATGTCGCCGATGGCGAAGATGCCGGGCACGTTGGTTTCGAACGCCGCGGTGTCGACCGGGATGAGCTCGCCGTCCTTCATCGCGATGCCCCAGTTGGCGACCGGGCCGAGCTTCATGGTCAACCCGAAGAACGGCAGCAGCGCATCGCAGGCGATATCGAAGTTCGATCCGTCGTTGCGCTTGACGATGGCC
Organism: uncultured Alphaproteobacteria bacterium; assembly: GCA_963755305.1. Classification (GTDB taxonomy): domain Bacteria; phylum Pseudomonadota; class Alphaproteobacteria; order Rhizobiales; family Xanthobacteraceae; genus VAZQ01. The sequence continues at coordinate 373,593 of CAVWJL010000008.1, forward strand.
TTGGCGATGCGGCCGCCCTCGCCTTCCAGCGCCGCGACCTGGCCGAGCACGAAGTCGATCTTGCCCTCGCCGACCAGCGCCATCATCTTGTTGACGCTGTCGGGCGCGGCGCGGAATTCGCTGCGCCGGTGCAACAGCGTCACGTGGCTGGCCAGCGGCGCGAGGTTGAGCGTCCAGTCGAGCGCGGAATCGCCGCCGCCGACGATGAGCAGTCGCTTGCCGCGGAACGTCTCCATCTGGCGCACCGCGTAGTACACTGAGTTGCCTTCATAGGCCTCGATGCCGGGAATCGGCGGACGCTTGGGCTGGAACGAGCCGCCGCCGGCCGCGATTAGAACGATCTTGACCTCGAACACGTTGCCGCGGTCGGTGGTCACGCGGAACAGCGGGTCGCCGATCTTCTCGATCGTTTCCACCATCTCCTGCAAATGGAAGGTCGCGCCGAACGGCTTGATCTGCGCCAGCAGCGCATCCACCAGGCCCTGCGCGGTGACGTAAGGCACGCCCGGGATGTCGTAGATCGGCTTCTCCGGATAAAGCTCGGCGCACTGGCCGCCGATCTTGTCGAGGATGTCGACGAGGTGGCATTTCATGTCGAGCAGACCAAGCTCGAACACCGCGAACAGCCCGCACGGCCCTGCGCCGATGATCAACACGTCGGTCTTGATGGGTTCGCTCATTCCTCGTCTGCCTGTCTCATGTCATTGGCGCCCCGCGTTGTGCGCGAAGGGACGGCGCTTGTAGCGCCGTTGCCGTAGCAGGAAAAGAGCCGCCGTGCAGCAGCCCGGCGGCCTTGCCCGCACACGCGCGATTGCCTATGGCAGCGGCCGGAGGTGTCCGTGCAAGACCAGCCAGCGCCGAAGCCCACGCGCCCGCGGCTCGAGGATTTCCCGATCCGGGTCGCCGACATCATCCGCTTCGGCGATCTCGATCGCCAAGGGCACGTCAACAACGCGGTCTATTCGACCTATCTCGAGACCGGCCGCGTCGGCCTGATCTACGATCGCCTGCAGGTCGCGGGCGCGACCTCGGTGCTGGCGCGGGTGGAGATCGACTTCCTGCGCGAGTTGCGCTGGCCGGGCACGGTCGAGATCGCCACCGCGGTCGAAAGCATCGGGCGCAGTTCCTATCGCCTCGCGCAGGCGATCTTCCACGAGGGGAATTGCGCCGCCGACGCGCGCTCGACCATGGTGCTGATCGATCGCGAGACGCGCCGCTCGCGCGTGCTGCCGGCCGAACTGATCGCGCAGCTGCGCAGCCTGATGCGGGGCGGATGAGACCGCGCCGAGAGCCGTCGCCCGGCGTGGCCTACGCCGGAATGCGTCCTCTGTGCCCGCGGCCGCCAAGTCGGCGACGATTGCCGTGCGACGGCGTGTCATAGCGCGGCATCGAAGTTTTTGATCCGTCGGCCGGCCAAAATCCTCTATGGTCTGGGCGTTCCAGGCTCTGCGGCGTTCGAGACGAGCGGCATCGTGGCAAAGCTGCCGTGCGGCGCGCGGAAACCGATCCAACCAGGGAGGGAACGGATTATGAAATTTCGCAATCTTGTATTCTTGGCCGCGATCGCTACCGGAGCCGTCACGGCGGCGCAGGCGCAGCAGGTGCGGGTGATCGCCAGCAATCCGCAGGGCTCGATCTTCTATGCCGCCAGCGTCGCCATCGGCAAGCTGATCGACGAGAAGCTCAAGATGCAGGTGCGCGTGCAGCCGATGGCCGGCTCGAGCACCTACATTCCGCTGCTCAATCGCGGCGAGGTCGATTTCGGCCTGACCAACGTCGACGACGCGCTGTACGGCCTTCAAGGGCGATCGGCAACTTCAGGCAGGCCAACCCCGATCTGCGCCTGATCGCGATCGCGTTTCCGCTGACGCTCGGCATCATGGTGCTCAACGACTCGCCGATCAAGACCATCGCGGATCTGAAGGGCAAGACCCTGCCGTGGGGCTACAACGCCCAGACCACCGGCCGCGTCCTGCAGGAGGCGGTGCTGGCCACCGCCGGCCTCACCATGGACGACGTCAAGACGGTGCCGACCCAGAGCCTGTTCTCGGGCGTCGATCTGCTCGGCGAAGGCAAGGTCGATGCGGCGACGATCTCCGTCGGCACCGGCCAGGGGCAGCAGCGCCAACGTCAAGCATGGCCTCGCACGGCGGCATCCGCTTCCTCAACATGGACTCCGTCGCCGGAGGCCGTGGCGCGGATGCGCAAGGTCCTGCCGGCGCGGCCCTTCGTGGTGCAGCCGGCGCCCCATGCGGTCGGCATCATCGGCCCGACCACGATCATGGCCTACAACATCTTCTTCAGCACCAGCGCGAAGATGCCCGACGACGTCGTCTACAACGTCGTCAAGACGATCCACGGCGGCAAGGACGACCTGGTCAAGGGCCACCCGGTGTTCAGGAGCTTCGATCCCAAGCGAGATGACCGAGGAGATCGGCGTGCCGTGGCATCCGGGCGCGCATCAAGTTCTACAAGGAAATCGGCCAGTGGCCGCCGAAGCGACTAGGAGCTGTCGAGCGCTCGGCGCGGCGACGACTGCCGTCGGCGCGGCAGGCGGTAACTGCCGCGCCGATGGGCCTGCGTGGCAATGATTGCGGGCGCCGAGACCTTGGACGCTTACCCGTGACCTGCTGCACGTTCGCGAAGGCCATAGAGAGCCGATAGCCATGTCGACCGATCGCCAAGCCAGCGCTGCCGACATCAAGGCCGCTCAGGACGCGCTCGCGCAGGCCGAAGGCGAATCGGTGCGCGTGCCCGCCAATCGCGATTCACAAGCGGCTGGTGCAGCGTGCTCGGCATCGCGCTGACCGCGATCTGCCTCGGCTGGGTCGGCCAGGTTCCCTATTATTTCGGCATCGCATTCTACCAGGAGCAGTTCCTGGCGATCGTGCTCGGGCTCGCGCTCGCGCTCGTCTTCAACGCGCTCGATTGGCACGGCAAGCCGCACGCCACATTCTCTGCCGATCGATGCCGCGCTCGGGTTCGATCGGGCTGGGCACCGCGCCCTGGATCGCGTTGCGCTGGGACGTTCTGCTGCAGGACGTCTCCTACCGGACGCCGGAGACGCTGCTGCTGAGCGCGATCATGCTCGTGCTGGTGCTGGAGGGCCTGCGCCGCTGCACCGGCTGGGGCCTGCTCAGCGTGGTCGTTCGGCTTCTTCGTCTATGCGACGGTCGCGCACCTGATGCCCGAGGTGCTCCGCGGCAAGCCGCAGAACCCGGAAGCGCTGCTGGTCTATCTCGCGTTCGATCCGAGCGCGCTCTACGGCACGCCCGCTCGTGGTCGGCTCGACCATCGTCATCATGTTCATCTGGCTCGGCGACCTGCTGATCCGCTCCGGCGGCGGCGAGTTCTTCAAGGACATCGCGGTCGCCTTGATGGGCCGCAAGCGCGCCGGCCCGGCCAAGATCTGCGTCGTCGGCTCCGCGCTGTTCGGCACGATTTCCGGCAGCGCGGTGAGCAACGTCGCTTCGGTCGGCGTCTTCACCATCCCGATGATGAAGCGCACCGGCTATTCGGCGCGCGACGCCGGCGCGATCGAGGCCGTCGGCTCGACCGGCGGGCAGCTCATGCCGCCGGTGATGGGCGCGGCCGCGTTCCTGATGGCCGAGTTCATCGAGGTGCCGTATGCCGAGGTCGCGCTCGCGGCGGCCATTCCGGCGGTGCTCTACTATTTCGGCCTCTACGCCCAGGTCGACCTGATCGCCGGCAAGGGCAAGTTCGAGCGGCTGAACGAGACCATTCCGCTCGTGCCGAGGTGCTGCGCGACGGCTGGCATTTCCTGATCCCGTTCGCCGTCCTGCTGTTCACGATGTTCTACTGGGAGAAGTCGCCGGAAGTCTCGGCGATCAGTTCCTCGCTCGTGATGTTCGTCGTCGGCATGATGCGCGGCTACCGGGGCCATAGGCTGTCGCTCGGCGATTTGTTCGGCTCGCTCGCCAGCACCGGCCGCAGCACCACCGACCTGTTCATGACGCTGGCCGGCCGCGGGCTTCGTGATCGGCGTGCTCAACGCCACCGGCTTGAGCTTCGCGCTCACGCTCATCCTGGTGAAGCTCGCCGGCGCCAACCTGTTCCTGCTGCTGCTCGTCGCCGGCGTCGTCGGCATCGTCCTCGGCATGGGCATGCCGACGACCGCGGTCTACATCCTGCTCGCCGACGCTGATGGCGCCGTCGATCGTCGAGACCGGCGTGGCCAAGATGGCCGCCCACATGTTCGTCCTCTACTTCGGCATGCTGTCGATGATCACGCCGCCGGTGGCGCTCGCGGCCTATGCCGCGGCCAACATCTCCAAGGCCGGCGTGATGGAGACCGGATGGGCGGCGTGCCGCATCGGCTGGGTCAAGTTCGTGCTGCCGTTCATGTTCGTGCTGTCGCCGACGCTGCTGATGATCGGCAACGCCGACCGCGATCGATCTACGATTCCGTCACGGCGTTCATCGGCGTGTACTACGTGACGGTCGGGATCGTCGGCTATTTCCAGCGCGAACATCGGCCCGCTGCTGCGCATCGTCATGGTCCTCGCAGGCGCCGCCGCGATCCTGCCGGATTCGGCGATCGGCATCATCATGCCGGGCGTGATCAGCGCCGCCGGCGTGCTGATCGGTGCAGCAGTGCTGACGGTCGAATACCTGAACCATCGCCGCCTGGCGCCGGTTCGCGGCGCGGTGAAATAACGAGAGCGGGCCGCGCTGCAACCGTGATCGCTCAGGCCTGCCGTTCGGGCGTGCGAACGATCAGGCCGTCGAGCTCGGCGGTCACCTTGATCTGGCAGGACAGCCGAGAGTTCGGCCGCACGTCGTAGCCGAAATCGAGCATGTCCTCCTCCATGGGCGACGGCTCGCCCACCGCCGCGCGCCAGGCTTCGTCGACATGCACGTGGCAGGTGGCGCAGGCGCAAGCCCCGCCGCACTCCGCCTCGATGCCGGGCACGCCGTTCTTGATCGCGGTCTCCATCACGGTCGCGCCGATTTCGCCCTCGATCGTGCGGGCGGTGCCTTCGAAGTCGATAAACGTGATTTTGGGCATGCGCTGCGGGCGGGATCGGCGAATGGCGACTTGAGCCGCGTCCTATATCCGCTCGCGCTTGGGCGCGCCAGTCCCAACATGGCCGCGACAAACGCGCTCCGCGCCCATAATGTCGGCCGTTCCGATCTCACATGGGAAGCCCTATGCACAACCGCAGCTTTCGAATTTGCCTGCTTGCCCTCCTCACCCTCGTCGCGCCGGCGATCGCGCGCGCCGACTGCATCGAGGACCCTCGTAAGGTCACGCTCGATGCCGGCAACGTCATCCAGCTCAAGAGCTACACATGCAGCGCCGGGCCGGGCCAGCCGGCGCAGATCAAGGTCGAGTTCCATCGCCTGTCCGACCTGCCGGCGAGCCTGCTCATCGGCAAGACCCCCTCCAAGCTGCTGACCAAGACGATCGGATCGCCGCGCATAGTCGAGAACGAGGTCTACAAGGCCTATGCCGATTTCCTGAAGCAGTTCGGGTTGACCCAGGAGGCGCCGAGAAAAGACGACATCCTGCAATCGCAGACCAATATTTCCATCAACCCGTCGGCGGATTCCAAGGAGGCCGACGACCTGATCAGCGCGAAGAAGGTCCGCACCCTGCAGGGCCTGTACGGGCCGCGCGACCCTTCGATCTACCCGGCCGCGACCGAGATCGCGGCGCTGCGCGCGAAAACGATCCCGGACGGCGTGAGCTACTTCTATTCCGTTCGCTGCGAGGGCGAGAACGATCCGCCGGCGGGCGAGAACCTCTGCAAGCAAGCCGACAAGGCACGGGTGACGATGAATTTCTGGCGCCCCATGGGCGCGGCCGACGTCAAGGATTACGCCAAGAACCTGCGCGCGTTCAACGGATTGCTCAAGCAGGCCAAGAAGGACCCCTGGAGCGGCGCGGTTCCGTCGGGGCTCAAGCTCGCGCAATATCTGGCGGGCGAGCAGTGGCCGGAGGATTTCCTGTTCCTCATCGGCAATGAGAAGGCGGATGCCTGCGGCGACGACCAGCCGGGAATCTTCGGCTGGGAGTTCCAGTACTGGCCGCGCGCTTTCTTCATGGACGCCGTCGTCGTCCAGAATATCTCCAAGCAGCCGATCAGGATCGGCACGGTCTACGGCGCCAAGACGTCGGAACCGCGGCTGCGGCTCTTCAAGCCGTCCACCGACGGGGCGGCCGGGGCGGCGCTCGGCGACGTCGCGCAGACGCTCGCGCCGGGCGCGCGCCTGCTCTATCCCACCAAGATCAGCCTGTTCTCCAATGACGGGCTCGACCGCACCTTCGATCACGCCCAGTCGGCGCAGGAGGTGAACAAGAAGCGCGGCGCCAGCGGGTTCGGCGGACCTGCCGACCGGCATCGCGCGCCGGCGCTCAAGGACTTCGTGTTCGGCACCGAGCTCGACGTCGGCGGGCTGCAGGTCGACGGCCGGCGGGTGGATTTCGGCAAGGCCGGCGCGAATTTCATCGACCTGACGGTGTCGGCGCTGGTCGGCTCCTGCCCTTATCTCGCGTCGTGGGATGCGAAGGAGCGCGAGTGGGTCGACCACGGCAAGGTGCTCCACAGCGCGCCGACCAAGGAGCGCGAATACGTCGAGACCCGGGTGCTGCCGGGCTTCGTCTCGCGCTTCCGCCTGGAGGAACGCGAGCCCGAAGTCGCCTTCATCGATCAGGTCGAGCTTGTCGTCGCGCTCAAGACCGGCGCGAGCCTGACGCTCAAGCCCGACAACCCGCAGCTTGCCGCGCGCGACGAAAACTATCTCCAGCTCTACTGGGGCGATGCCGTCGATCTCGCGTTCGCCCTGCCCGCGCACGTCGCCGAAAGCGACGTGACCGAGTCGCGGGTGTCGGTGACCGGCTACTACCGCCGTTACTCTAGCCTGATCGCGGAAAACGAAGCACCGGCCACGCCGAATCTGCGACGTGCCTCGGCGTTTTCCGGAGAGTGGCTCGCCGGCGGCGCGATGTGCCCGGCGCCGGCGGCGCCGCGCGCGACGCTGTTCAGGCCGCTGTGACGCGTGCAGCGCGAGCGCCCGGCGGCGCGCAATCGGCCGGCGGGGAAAAAACCCGGGCGACGCAAGTTGCCGTTTTCAGCCGACGCCATTCGTTGCTATCATTCGGGCGCGCACGGCTATCGTCAGACGCACATGTCCGCGACGAGGTGCAATATGCGAAAATCATCCATCGGACTGTTCGCGGGTGCGATCGTCCTGGCGCTGACGTGCGCGATGGCGCGGGCCGACTGCATCGACGACCGCCGCGAGGTCGTGTTGGACAAAGACAACGTTATCCGGCTGAGGAGTTACCTCTGCCGCACGGGCAACGGAACCGCACCTTACGATATCAAGGTCGAATTTCACCGCTTGTCGGACGCCGCGGCAAGTCTTGTCGCCGCCAACCGATCCTCCACGCTGCTGCAAAAGACCATCGGCACGCCGAAGGTGGTTGAGAACGAAGTGCTCGATGTGTACCGCGGCCTTCTCAATCAGTTCGGACAAAGCTTTCACGTCGGAGAGTCCAGCTCTGGCAACCTGCTTGCGCAATTCGGGGTCGAAACTGCCGGACAAGGAGGCAGCGCGAGTGGGCTTTCCGATTCACTTTCCGAGCCGATGGTACGGGTGCTCGTGGGCGACAACACGTTGCCGACAGCATATCCGGCGATCGACGAGGCCGCTGCCTTGCAAAAACGAACGATCCCGAACGACTTGAGCTTTTTTTATTCCGGGGCGTGCTCAAACCCGCGAAAGATTTGTGAATCGATCGTCGTATAGCGAGGCCTGCGCGCGGACGACGTCGCAAAATACGCGTCGAGAGTTCAGGCCTACAATCGGCGGGTCAAGGAGAAGCACGATCGTCTTTCGCCTGCGATCCCGCGCGCACTCGGATTGGCAAACCATCTGGCGGGCGGCAATTGGCCGGAGGATTTTATCGTATTGGGCGGCCGCTACTACGAGGACGGTTGCGTCAGGGCGCTCGGATGGGACTTTCATTTCTGGGCCAGAGAAGTCGTTTTGGACGTCGTGCTGATCGAGAACGTCTCCGGCCGCGCCCTCAGGGTCGACCAATTGCTCGGCCAACGTTCTCCGGAAACGAAATTGCGAAGCGCAGTCCGCCAGAATCCCGGTGCGCGGCCGTCAATCCCCATCGGCGGCGCATCGCAAACGCTCGAACCCGGCCAGCGATTGCTCATTCCGACGAAAATTACGTTTGTGCCGGCAAAGTCCTTTCGCGCGGACGAAATGGGAGATTGGCAATCTTCCGCTCAGGTCCACCAGCGCGTCGGCGCCAATGGTTTTCGCGGCAACACAAACGCGCACCGCACGCCCGACTTGAAGAACTATGTCTATGGCCCTGAACTGACGCTCGGCGGGCTGACCATCGACGGGGCCCGGGTGGACCTGGACAAACGGTCGGCGAATTTCGTCGACATGGCGCTGGCCTACGAGGGCGGGTCCTGCCCCTATCTGCTGTCGTGGAACCAGGCTGCAGGCGACTGGGTGAACTTCGGAAAGGTTCTCCACAAGGCCAACGACAAGCGGCTCGAATACACCGAAACGCGGACCTCGCAAGGTTTTACCCGCGCTTCCGTCTCGAGGAGCGCGAACCGGAGGTCGCCTTCATCGATCAGGTCGAGCTCGTGGTCGCGCTCAAGACCGGCGCGACGGTGACGCTCAAGCCGGACAACCCGCAGCTTGCCGCGCGCGACGGGAGCTATCTCCAGCTCTACTGGGGCGATGCCGTCGATCTCGCATTCGCTCTGCCCGCGCACGTCGCCGAAAGCGACGTGACCGAGTCGCGGGTGTCGGTGACCGGCTACTATCTGCGCTATTCCGAATTGCAGGCGCGCGCGGGCGCCGACGGTCCCGCGAGTGCGCGCCTGCGGCGCACAAGCGCCGCTCCCCTGCCCGCGCTGGCCGGGTCCGAGCAGGCTCCGATGTGCCCGGTGCCGGCCGGCCGCGCACCGCGCCTTGCCGGCCCGCTCTGACGATCAGCGCCGGGCGAGCTGGGCCGCAACCGCGGCCCTGGCCTCGTCGACCGCCGCCGCCAGCCGCATCAGCGCGCGCGGCAGGATCGCCGGATCGCGGCGGCCGCTGGCAAGCTCCACTGCCTCGGCCGCCCTGGCGACCTGCCAGGCGCCGATGCCGCGCGCCGAGCCCTGCAGCGTATGCGCCAGCGGCGCGACCGCCTCCGGCGCGGCATCCAGCATACGCGCGAGCAACAGTTCGGCTTGCCGGTCGAACAGCGCAAGCACTTCGGCTTGCAGGCTGTGGTCGCCCAGCGTCATGCGCACGAGATGCGCAACGTCGAGCACCGCCTCGGGCGGTGCGCAGGGTGCGGCCGGAACAAGCGGCGGCGCGCCGGCACGATCGGCGGCGTCTACGGACAGTTCGATCATCGTGGCCCTCCCCCTGGGGCTCTTCGCTCCCCTCATGCGTCGATTCCACCGGAAAACGACCAACGCCCGGTAAACAAAGCGGCGCCGGAGGGCGGATCGCGGCCGCTCCCTGCCCGTGTGGTTAATCGGCGGCCTGGCGGGGGATTGGGCTCGAGCTTTCGCGCACCGGATCGGCCGTTGCGGGATATTGGCAGGCGAGCGGTGCGCAATTCTCGCGACTCTGCGCCACTTTGTGTGTTTGCTAGCCCAGCATCGTCAGCGTGAATTGGCCATTAACCGATCAAGTGCGATAAAGGCACAACCGCCGTGTGACTGCGGTGAAGGCTGCCATGACCGAAACGTCGCCCCCTGCGATAGCGTCAACGCCATCCTCTCCGACCTATCCCGAGATCAGCCATGCCGTGCGGCTGCTGGATGGCGAGCCCGCCAAGCGCGTGCGCGACATGATGAACACCATCTACATGGAGACCGGCAAGCCGCCGAAGCCGGTCGACTGGGAGAATCGGGGAGCTGGATCGATGCGCCGATGTCGGGGGAACTGCTCGCCCTCGCGCGCAAGCTGTGGGAAGGCAGCGGCAGGACGCTCAACCCGCGCCACCTCTACGCCTCCCACCGGCTGGTCACGCGCCTGAAGCTGTTGGAGCAGGTCGACGGAATTTATCGCGTGAGCGAGCGCGGCCGGCGCTTTCTCGCCGGCGACGAGGCCATCCTGCGGGAACTCGTGACCCTGCGCTCGTCCATCCGCCGCGGCGATCGCGCAAATCTATCGGACACCCGGTCCGAATGCTAAAGCCGGGGGCCATTCTATTGTACAAGTGGTGGCTCTGATACTTGCGATCATTTGACTCCGCTCCGTCCCGATACCCATCGTCCGGCCCGCGCGGATCGCCGGTTGCGGGCGCCAGCCGGCCCGAGCGAGCCATCGAGTGCGGTGTTTATTGGCCGCCTGAGCCAACGATCGATGCCATAAGAAGGTCGTGAAATGAAATCATTCCAGGATCGCGCCAATGCGATGACCGCGCTCAGCGTGACGGTCATTGTGCTCAAGGTTCTCGTGAAAAAGGGCATCATCACGCGCGACGACGTGGTCAGGTCCTTGCTCGACGAGGCCGTGGCGAAGGCGCTTGCGGCGGAAGACGCCGACGTGCCGGGGGACGACACGGCCGCCGCCAACCGGCAGGCTTCGGAGATGCTGAAATTCATCGCGGACCAGATTTGAGGTCCGGTCCGACCGGACGGGTGATCGCTCGGGTTGGAACGGCCGGGCCGCCCGCGGACGCTAGCGCTCCCGGGTTCGCTGTTTTGGGCGCGCAAGGCTCCGTCCGCGGCTCCCGTGCGTGCATGGGACGGCCGCCCCGCGCCGGGCCCCGGGGCGTAAGCTACGGACAAGTCGGCAAAATATGAACGGCCGGCGTGTTAACGATGATTAAAGACCTCTTAACAAGCAGTTTCCTTGGGTCTGCCAAGCCGATAGGATGGCCAACGGCGGCGGAATGTCCCTAAGGCAGCCCGCTGCAGGATGCCAGAGGGGATCCAGCGGGGATCTCAGGCTCACGCGCTCGTGCTGCGGCCCGGAATTGTCCCTGCCGCGGCCCTTGTTCAGCGTAGTACGAGGCGACGACCGACATGGCGAATACCCCGAAGAAGACGATGAAGGACCCGACGGAAGCGGCGCTGTCGGCGATCCAGGATGCGCTCAACGTGCGCGACCCATCGCCTGCCGCCGAGGCCGCAGTCCCGCCGGAGCCGCCGAGCGCATCCGCCGCCGAACCCGCGCCCAAGCGGTCATGGCGCAGCAGCAGCGCCAGCGCCGACGTGCCCGTCAGCAGCCCCGTGGCGGACGACGACGGCCGCCGTCCCGACGAGGCCGCGCGCCGTCCTGCCAATGACGATCAGGAATCGATCGGCCAGATCCTGCGCTCGCTCCAGCGCCGCCCCGCCCGCACTTCCTATGTCGTCGCGACGGTCTTTGCCGTCGCCTGGATCATTGTCGGAATCCTGCTCGCCTGGACCTATCTGCCCGAGTTGAAGGCCTCGCTCGGCCCGAGCGGCCTCACCGCGCCGATCCTCGGCGTGCTGGGCGCGATCTTCTTTGCCCCGATCATCTTCTTCTACGTGCTCGCGCACATGGCCTGGCGCTCGCAGGAATTGCGGCTGATCACCCAATCGATGGCCGAAGTCGCGATGCGGCTCGCCGAACCGGAGACGGTCGCCCGCGAGTCGATCGTCACCGTCGGTCAGGCGATCCGGCGCGAAGTCGCCGCCATGGGCGACGGCATCGAGCGCGCGCTGGCGCGCGCCGCCGAGCTCGAGACGCTGGTCGCCAACGAGGTGTCCGCGCTCGAACACGCCTACAACGACAACGAAGTGCGCATCCGCGCGCTGTTGCAGGACCTCGGCGGCCAGCGCGACACCCTGGTCGGCCAGGCCGACCAGATCCGCGAGGCGATCAACAGCATCCATCTCGATCTAGGCAACGACATCTCCCAGATCAGCGAGCTCGTGGCCGAGCAGGTCAACGAGGCCTCGCGCCGCATCACCAATACGCTGGCCGAGAAGGGCGAGCACATCACGCGCGCGCTCGGCCATGCCGGCGACGGCATGATCGAAGCGCTCGGCGAGCGCGGCGGCGATCTGCTCGAACGCCTCCAGTCGGCCAGCGAGGAGACCTGCCACGCCATCGCCAGCGCAAGCGACCGCCTGACCTCGACGCTGAACTTCAAGACCGATCACATCGGCGACGAGTTCATCGAGATCACCGCCAATCTCCAGCACATGATGTCGATGCGGCTCGACCGCGTGACCGAGGGCTTTGCCCAGAAGTCGGCCTCGATCCTCGACATGATGACCAGCCGCTCGGAGGAAATGACCGATCTCGTGATCGAGACCGGTAATCGCGTGGCCGAGACCATTTCCGGCCGCGTCGAGGAGGTGAATACCACGCTCAAGACCACCGGCGATTCGCTGGTGCTCGACCTGAGCCTGCGCGGCGGCGACGTGGTCTCCAAGCTCGAGCAGACCGGCTCGCGCATCACCGAGACCATCGTGCAGCGCGGTAATCGCGTGACCGATCAGTTCCGCGAAAGCGCGGAGACGCTCGCGGACGCCATCGGCAACCGCAGCGAGGCGGTGCGCGAGATGTTGGCCGCGCGCCTGCAGTCGTTCGAGGACATGTTCAACACCGGCGGCGCCGAGCTTGCGGAACGCATCGCCCGCGATTCCACCACGCTGGGCAACCTCGTCACCCGCCACCTCGGCGAGTTCGACCGCACGGTGCGGACCTATGGCGGCGAGATGGTGGAGCGCCTGGGCTCGCGCACGCAGGAAATCGCCAACGCCATGCGCGATTACCTGGACAATTTCGACACCCGCGTCACCACCAAGGCGGCCGAAGTCACGACCAACCTCGACCAGCAGTTCGTGCGCTTCCAGGACGCGCTCGACGGCCGCACCCAGACCCTCAACCAGGCGCTCGGCGCCCGGGTGGTCGATATCGCCAAGACGATGGCCGAGAGCGGCAAGGAAGTGGTTTCGGCGCTCGACAAGCGCATCGCCGACGTCACCGAGGTCATCAACGTGCGCGGCCAGAAGCTGGCGGAGAACTTCGGCGCGAAGATCGACGACATCGACAGCGCGCTCGGCGCCCGCGCCATGGAAGTGGCCAACAACCTCGAGTCGCACATCGGGCGCTTCGAGGAGCTGTTGATCGGACGCACCGAGACCGTGACCAAGGAAATCGAGACTCGCAGCCGGGTCGCGGCCGACCTGCTCAACGCCCGCATGGAGCATTTGAGCAGCTCGATAAAGACCAATGCCGGCGAGGCGGCGCAGTCGATCGAACAGCTCGCCTCGGCCTCCTCCGAAGTGATCATCTCCCGGCTCGATCAGATGAGCCAGGCGATCAAAGGCAGCGCCGGCGAGGCCGAACGCGCAATCGGAAACCTGGCGACGACCACCTCCAACACCATCGTCGCGCGGCTCGACCAACTCGGCCAGGCGATCAAGACCAATACCGGCGAGGCCGAGCGCTCGTTGACCCAGCTCACGGTCAACACCACCGAGGCAATCCGCTCGAGCGCGCACGACGCCGAACGAACTCTCACCGGGATCTCGACCGGCGTGAGCAACGTGCTCAAGCAGAATGCCACCGAGGTCGAGCGCATGCTGCTGGGCGTGAGCGCCGAGGTCGCGCGCAATTTCGTCGGCAAGGCCGAGGAGATCACGGCGGCGGTCAGCGCCCGCGCCAACGAAATGACGCGGATCGTGGACGAGAAGTCGAGCGGTCTGCTCTTTGCGTTGACCGCCAAGAGCCAGGAGTTCTCCAACGAGGTCAGCCGCGTGACCGACCATGCGGTGAAGGCGATCGAGGCCAAGGGCTTCAACTTCACGCAGACCATGATGGACAACAGCGAGCAGATCGCGCGCCTCATCAACGAAGCGAGCGAGAGCGCGACTGGAGCCATCAACCGGTCGATCAGCGACCTGCAAACGACCCACGCATCGGCGGCGCACGAGTCGAGCGGCACGGTCCAGCAGTCGATCAAGGAACTGCGCGACACCGCGGAATTGGCCACGCAGGGCGCCGCCAAGGCGATCTCCCGGACGCTGCGCGAGCTGCAGGAGACCGCCCACGCGACGGTGGAGCAATCCAAGCAGACGGCGACGGCGACCGTCGCCGAGATCGTCGAGACCCAGAACATGCTGCGGGCCGATACCACCGCGCTGTTCGAGCGCCTGCGCGAGGCCAATATCCTGCTCCAGGAGGTGTTGAGCGGCTCGCAGGAAAACATGAGCTCGATCGAACACACGCTGGTCACGCGGGTGTCGGACTTCGTCGCCGCCATGAACGACGTCGGCCAGAAGACCGGCGGGGTGAATGCCCAGATGGAGAAGAACATCGCGGCGTTCCAGGCCCTCACCGGCGAGTCGCTGCGCGACCTGCAGCTCCTCTCCAGCCAGTTCGAACTGCACGGACGTTCGCTCGCGGAAGCGGTCGAGCTCATCGATCGCAGCAACCGGCGCACCGAAGGGTCGGTCGGCGAACGGCGCGCCACGCTCGAGGCGCTGGTCGAGGTGCTCGACAGCAAGGGCACCGATCTCGAACAGCGCCTGACGCGCTTTGCGAGCCTGCTCGACCAGTCGCTGGAAGGCGCCTCGGAACGCGCGCGCGAAGTCGCGCGCCTGATCGCCGAGTTCGACGACCGGCGGCGCGCGCTCGATCGCGGAGAATTTCGAGACCATCCGCCTCAGCGCCGAAGAGGAGCGCAAGCGCACCACCGATGCCATGCAGCAGATCTACGAGCAGACCTCGGCCGACTCGCATGCCATGCTGGCGCAGGCGGCCGAGCGCTTCTCGGATGTGGTCGAGGGCCTCAAGGGCATGACGGCCGAAATGCAACGCGAGCTTGAGGCGACGCGCGGCGAGCTGCGCAAGGGCATCCTCGAACTGCCGCAGGAGACCGCCGACAGCGCCGCGCAGATGCGCCGCGTGATCATCGATCAGATCGAGGCGCTGGCCGAGCTCAATCGCATCGTGGCCCGCCATGGCCGCGGCCTCGACGTGGTCGAGCCGGGCGTCGCGCGCCGCGCCGAGCCCGAGCCGCCGCGCCGGGCGCCGCCGCCGCCCGAGCCCTATGCCGGCAACGGCGGCCAGCGGCCGCCAGAGCCCCAGCGGCCGCCCGAGCCCGCGCGCCGCCCGGACATCGCGGCAGCGGCTCCGCCGCCTATGCCGGCGCGCCGGGCGGAAGCGCCCTCGCTCACGCCCCCGCAAGGGGCGGGCCGCAGCGGCTGGCTCTCCGACCTCCTGGTACGCGCCTCGCGTGAAGAGGGCGAGGGCCCAGCCGGAGCGCAGGTCGCGCGCGCACCCGCGCCGGAAGGCGCGCGGATCGACCGGCAGACCATCAACTCGCTCAACTCGCTGGCGGTCGACATCGCCCGCATGATCGATCACGACGCGGCCGCCGAGCTCTGGGACCGCTACAAGCGCGGCGAGCGCAACGTGTTCACGCGCAAGCTCTACACCATGCAGGGACAGCGGGCGTTCGACGAGATCCGCGCCAAGTATCGCGCCGACCGCGAATTCATGCGCACGGTCGACCGCTACATCGTGGAGTTCGAGCGCCTGCTCGAGGAGGTTTCGCGCGACGACCGCGGCCAGGTCGTGGCGCGCACCTATCTCACCTCGGAAACCGGCAAGGTCTACACCATGCTGGCGCATGCGGCCGGCCGTTTCGACTGAGCGGCCACGGACAGGAGACACGGACGGGCGCGCCATGGGCGCGCCCGTTGCGTTTCTGGGTCCCCCTCCCGGCGCGCGCCCCTGCCGCGCGCCACCCTGGCCTTTTTGCAACAGTCGCAGTTTTTGCGCCAACCACCGGCAAGCGGCGGCCGCAACGGGCGGTCTTGATGTTATAGTATTACATCGGCCGCGGCGTCCTAGCCGCCGGCGACGCAGGCGTGACGACGATGCACTGGTTTCGTTCGCGCGTGAGATGGGGTGCACGCCTGGCGCTGTTTGCGCTGGCCTTGCAGCTCGTCCTGTCGTTCGGCCACGTGCATGTCGCGGGTTTTGGTCTTGCCCATGCGTCCGCCGTTGCGGCCGAGCAGGCCGTGGCCGACAGCACGGGCCCGGCGTCGCTGCCCGGGCAGCCCCACGAAGGTGCGGCGGACGACAACTGTCCGGTCTGCGCGCTGATCCATCTTGCCGGCTCGCTCATCGCGGCCGACGCCCCGTCCCTCGCCCTGCCGGCGACCTCCGGCCGGCGGCAACCAGCGCCCCAATCGGCCGCCGCATCGACGGCGTCCCCGCACGGGTCGTATTCGGCGCGCGCACCTCCCCAAGCCTGACTCGAACGTGAACTCAAGCGCGCGGCATCGCCATGCCGCGACGATTGCCGTTCGTCCGAGGAACTTGGGGATTGCGATGACGATCCGTGACGGCCGATTGATCCTGCTGAGCAGCTGCTCGGCGCTCATGTTGCAGTTTCATGTGGTGGGCATCGCCAAGGCGCAAACACCGCCCGCGCCGCCGCCGGTGCCGCAGCAGACACAAGACGCTCCAAAACCCGCCGAGCCGCCGGAGCCGCCCAAGGACGCGCCTTCCCCGGCGCCCGGCACGCAGACGCCGCTTCCCGAAGTCAAGGTGATGGCGCCAAAGCCGCGCGCGCGGCCGGCGCGCTCCGCACGGCCCGCGGCTCCGAGCCGGATCGTACGGCGGGCGCCGCCCGTGCGTACGCCCGCTGCCGCACCGCCGGCGGCCGCGACGCCCGTGGCCACGGTGCCGTTCGCGCCGCTCGCCGCCATCGCCAGCGGGCAAATTCAGCAGAGCACCAGCACCAATTTCGGCAACCTGTTTTTCACCGTGCCGGGCGCGACCGCTGCGGGTCTCGCGCCTGGCGTGGCGCGGCCGATCCTGCGCGGGCTCGCCGATTTCCGCGTGCGCATCCAGGAAAACGGCATCGGTACCGCCGACGTCTCCGACCTCGGCCAGGACCATGGCGTGCCGATCGATCCGTTGGCGATCCAGAAGACCGAAATCATGCGCGGTCCGGCGGCGCTGCGGTTCGGCTCGCAGGCCGTCGGCGGCACGGTGGAGGTGACCAACAACCGCATTCCGACCGCCGCACCGGCCGGCGGCGTCGCGGCCGAATTGAAGGCGGCCGGCACCACGGTCAACAACGGGTGGGAGAGCGGCCTGCTGCTCGACGCCGGCGGGCGCAACGCGGCGATTCACGCCGACGTCTATGGCCGCCGCGCCGACGACTATCGCATCCCGAGCTATCCGTATCTCTTTCCGCCCGATCCGCCACCGGCCGTCAACGGCCGGCAGCCGAACTCATCGCTGCACACCGAGGGCGCCGCCGTCGGCGGTTCATACCTGTTCGATGGCGGCTATGCCGGCGTCGCGATCGCGCGTTTCGCCAGCGACTATCACGTTCCCACCCTCGAGGGGGCGGCGACCCAGACCCACATCAGGCTTGAGCAGACCAAGATCACCAGCAAGGGCGAGTTTCGTCCGCAATCCGGCGCCATCGCCGCCCTGCGCTACTGGGCGGGCTACACCGACTACCGGCATGACGAAATCGGACTGAACGACAACGGGTTCGAGCAGATCGCCGCGACGTTCATCAACCGGGAGAAGGAAGGCAGGGCCGAGGTCGAGTCGATGCCGATGATCACGCCGATCGGCGCCTTGACCAGCGTGTTCGGAGTGCAGGCCGGTCACAGCCAGCTGGATACCTCCGGCGAGGCGCTGCTGTTTCCCGCCCGCACGCGCACGGCCGCCGGCTATGTCTTCAACGAGCTGCAACACAGCGCGACGCTGCGGACGCAGCTCGCGGGCCGCATCGAACGCGTCAACCTCACCGGCACCGCGGTGACGTTCCCGCCGAACTACCTGCCGCCGCCGGACGATCCGCAGGCATCGCCGGCCGACCTCACCTTCCTGCCGAAGAGCGTGAGCCTCAGCGTCGTCAAGGACCTGCCGTCATATCTCGTCGCATCCCTGACCCTGCAGCGCATCGAGCGCGCGCCGCGGGCGCTCGAGCTGTTCTCCAAGGGACCGCACGACGCGACGCAGACCTTCGACATCGGCAATGCCGGCCTCGGCATCGAGACCGCCAAGAGCGTCGAAATCGGCCTCAAGCGGACCAGCGGCGATTTTCGCTTCGACGGCAAGGCGTACTACACCCGCTACGACAATTTCATCTTCCAGCAGCCGACCGGCAATTTCTGCGACGAGGATTTCGCCTCGTGCGGCACCGGGACCGAACTGTTGCAGACCGCCATCGCCCAGCGCGACGCGATCTTCCGCGGGGCCGAACTGGCGTGGCAGTGGGACCTCGCACCGTTTGGACGCGGCATCTTCGGCGTCGACGGCCAGTACGACACGGTGCGCGCAACCTTCACCGACGGCAGCAACGTGCCGCGCATGCCGCCGCAGCGGCTGGGCGGCGGCGCCTATTGGCGCAGCGACAACTGGTTCGTCCGCATGGGCCTGCTGCACGCATTCGCGCAGAACGACATCGCCCAGTTCGATACGCCGACCGCCGGCTACAATCTGCTCAAGGCCGAGATCGTGCACCGGCAATTCTGGAGATATTCGCCGTGGGGACCGGTCGAGATCACGACCGGAATTGCCGGCGACAACCTGCTCGATGCCGACGTGCGCAATTCCGTCCAGTTCCACAAGGACGAAATCCTGCAGCCCGGGCGTAACTTCAAGTTCTTTCTCAATGTCAAATACGGCGTGGAGAAGCCCGGCAGCCCGCCCGGCACCGTCAAGGCGCCGGGCCGGCCGCGGTGGAGGCCGGCCGATCAATGAGGCTTCGATCTATTCGGCACGATGGCTTGTGGCCGCAGGCAACGTGGGCGGCGAAATTGTTGCTACGCACACAGACCTGAGCCCATATCATTTGCGCCTGTTTCCTGATTTGATCGCCGCGTTGCAATTCATGCTCGACGTGACCTTACGCCTGGGAAGAGAATGCAACGACGCGGTTTCATCATAGGAATTGCTGGATTGGCGGCGGCGTGGCCGCTCGTGGCACGGGCGCAGCGGCCGAATACTGCGCGCGTCGGCTATCTCTTTTCCCTGACCGAGTCGGAAGGCAAACACCTTTGGGAAGCGGCACGGCAAGGCCTGCGCGAACGGGGCTACGCCGAGGGCCGCAATATCGTGGTCGAACCGCGTTGGGCGGAAGGAAAGTACGACCGCCTTCCGGCTCTCGTGGCGGAACTGGAGCGGCTCAATCTCGACGTCCTGGTTGCTGCCGCCACCCCGACCAACATCGCGGTCAAGGCCGGGGCCAGCAAGATCCCGGTCGTGTTCGTTGCCGTGGCAGACCCGGTGAGGGCTGGGCTTATCGGCAGCCTCGCGCGGCCTGGCGGGAGGTTCACGGGCTTGAGCCTGCTCACTCCCGAAACGACCGGCAAACGGCTGGAACTGCTGAAGGAGGTCGTCCCCAACATCAAGAAGGTCGCGGTCCTGCTCAATCCGGGCAACCTCGCCAATATCGTCTTTCGGGAGGAAACGCAGGCCGCCTCACGACCGCTCGGACTCGATCTGCAGTTGCTCGAGGTTCGCAATCCTGCCGACGTGGAGAAAGCATTCGTGGCGGCTGTCGCAGGACGCGCCAACGCAATGGTGGTATTCGACGATCCGTTCATCCACAGCCATCGGGGCCGCATCATCAGCCTCGCGGCCGAGCACCGGCTGCCGGCGATCTGCGGTACGCGGGAATATGCGGACGAGGGCGGGCTCATGGCATACGGGCCGCACCGGCCGGACCTCTATCGCCGCTCTGCCGTGTTCGTGGACAAGATCCTCAGGGGCGCCAAGCCAGCCGACCTTCCCGTCGAGCAACCGACGAAGTTCGAGCTGATCATCAATCTCAAGGCCGCCAAAGCGCTCGCCCTCGAAATGCCGACCACCATGCTGCTGCGTGCCGACGAAGTGATCGAATAAGAATCCGGCCGGACGGACGCTACCGGCACGAACGCGGCGATCCCGACACGCCGCCCGGCATCCGCTCTTATACCAACGGCGCTTGAGGTTGACCGTTGGTCCGTCATCCTGAGGCGCGAGGCGACGAAGTCGCCGAGCCTCGAAGGATGACGGCCACGCTACCGGCGATGTCACCCTTCGAGGCTCGGCCGCTTCGCGGCCTCGCACCTCAGGGTGACGGCGCGCGAGAGTCAGGCTCAAGAGCCGCTGGTATTACTTTAGGAACAGATCGGTCCAGAGCTTCTCCCAGCGGGGCGCCTCGTTCGCCCATTGGATCGGATCGATCATGACGTGCTTGTAGCGGTCGAGCAGCGTCTGCTGCGTGCGGCTCGCCGGCACGCGCCCCATGTCGGCGAGCATCTTCTGGCCCTCGGGCGATAGCACGAAGTCGGCGAACAGCAGCGCGGCGTGCGGGTGCGGCGCGTTGCGCGCGACCGCCAGCGCCTGCGGACGCCCGACCAGCGGCTCGACCGCGGTCCAGTCGATCGGACCGCCCTTGGCTTTGATCGAGTCGGCATTGCCGCTGTAGACCGTCAGGCACAAGTCGAGCTCGCCCGCGGCCACGAGTTGCGCCACCAGGATATGGCCCTTGCGCATCTCGGGCTTGAGCGCGGACAGGCGGCGGAAGAAATCGATGCCGCGCTCCTCGCCCATGAACTTGACGACGCCGTACATCCAGTCGCTGTCGGTCGCTTCGAGCGCGATGCGGCCCTTCCATTTCGGATCGGCGAAGCCCTCCAGGCTCGCGGGCAGCTCCTCGCGCCTGACCTTGCCGGTGTTGTAGCCGGTGACCCAGAGATTGGCCCGGTCGCTCGCCCAGCGCCGGTGCGGCGGGATTCCCCACGCCGGCAGGTCGGCGAGGTGCGGGCTGTGGAATTCCGCCACCACGTTCTCGCGCGCGAGCGCCTCGACCTCGGGCGCGTTGGTCTCGACCACGTCGAGCGCGCGGCGGCCGGCGCGCGCCTCGGTCAGCGCGCGCTGCAACACGTTCTCGCTCAGCGAGCGCCAGAGCTGGACCTTGACGCCGTATTTCTTCTCGAAGGCCAAAGCGAGCGGCCCCGACTCGGTCGTCGCCATCGACGTGTAGAGCGTCAGCGTGCCTTCCTCGCGCGCCTTCGCCGCGAGCCGCGCGTCGCGGTCGGCACCCTTGTAGAGATAGATCGTGTCGGAGCCGGGCGTCTGCGCGCGCACGCCGGGTGCGCAACATGCGACGATGAGAAACACCGGAACGATTGCCCGCGTCCGGATGCCAAGGCGCAACATCGATTTGCTCCTGCTCGATGGCCGGCCGCTTGTAGCCCAACCGCCGGGTAGTGTCTCAGTTTGAAATTACTCGTTCAACAGAATCCACCCATTCACTTTTGCGAAATTCCGCGCCGGCACCGCGCCGAAGTTGCCCTCTCCCCATCGGGGAGAGGGCTGCTCGCTCTCGGGGTTTCGATGAATGGGTGAGGGGGATCGGGTTTCGGGTGAGAGCCGACCCCCCTCACCCTTTTCTTCGCGCTCCCAACATTGAGGAGCCCTCTCCCCGATGGGGAGAGGGCTCGTGCGGCTTCGTCTCGTCGCCCGCGCTGGCGTGTCATGCAAACGGCTCCGGAAGGAAGCAAATTGCTGCCAGCCGCATGAGGGGGGCAATGCGGCGGCGACGGTTGCGCTATTATGCGCGGATGACTCACTCCCCGCTCGCACTGGCGGTCACGGTCGAGCGCTGGCCGATCGCCGGCGCCTTCACGATCAGCCGCGGCGCCAAGACCGAGGCGGTGGTCGTGGTCGCCGAATTGTCCGACGGACGCCACCGCGGCCGCGGCGAGTGCGTGCCCTATGCGCGCTACGGCGAAACCGTGGAGAGCGTCGTCGCCGCGATCGAGGCCAGGACGGCGGACATCGCGGGCGGCCTCGACCGCGCGGCATTGCAGGACGCCATGCCGGCGGGCGCGGCGCGCAATTCGCTCGACTGCGCGTTCTGGGATCTCGCGGCCAAGCGCGCCGGGCGCCCGGTGTGGGAATTGCTCGGGCTCCCCGCGCCAGGGCCGGTGACGACGGCCTATACCATCTCGCTCGCGGCGCCCGACGCCATGGCGGAGGCCGCCGCCAAGGCGGCCGGCCGCGCGCTGCTCAAGATCAAGCTCGGCAGCGGCGACGACCGCGCGCGCATCGCCGCCGTGCGCCGCGCCGCGCCGCGCTCCGAGCTGATTGTCGATGCCAACGAGGGCTGGACCGGGCAGAACCTCGCGCTCAATCTCGCCGCCTGCGCACAGGCCGGCGTCACATTGGTGGAGCAGCCGCTGCCGGCCGCGGCCGACGCGGCGCTGGCGCGGATGCCGCGCCCGATCCCGGTCTGCGCCGACGAAAGCGTGCACGGGCACGATACGCTCGCGGCGCTCGCGGGCAAATACGATGCGGTCAACGTCAAGCTCGACAAGACCGGTGGCCTAACCGGGGCGCTTGTCCTGATGCAGGAGGCCGAGCGGCTGGGCCTGGGCGTGATGGTCGGCTGCATGGTGGCGACCTCGCTCGCCATGGCGCCGGCCATGCTCCTTGCGCAACGCGCGCGCGTGGTCGATCTCGACGGGCCGTTGCTGCTCGCGCGCGACCGGCCCGACGGCCTGCGTTACGAGGGCAGCCAGGTTCATCCCGCGGCGCCCGCGTTGTGGGGCTGACAGCGACAAATCGGCGCTACGATTCCGGCGGGCGCGGCGATAAGCTCGGCTGCAGGAGAAACGCTCGGCAGCGGCGCCCGAGCACGCCCGGAGGGCAGCCATGATCGGTCGGCGCATGGTCGGTGGTGGACGCATGATCGGCCGGTGCATGATCGTGCTGCTCGCCGCCGGCATCGGCCTGGGCGGGACCGGCCCCGGTCATGCGCAGACCTATCCGGCCAGGCTGATCAAGGCGATCCTGCCCTACACCGCCGGGTCTCCCAACGACGTGATCGCACGGCTGATCGCGCCGGTGCTGTCGGCGCGGCTCGGACAGACCGTGGTGGTGGAGAACCGGCCGGGCGGCGGCACCGCCATCGGCGTCAAGGCGGTCATGGCGGCCGAGCCCGACGGCTACACCCTGCTGTTCACCAATACGCCGACCCACGTGATCGCGCCGCTGGTCAGCAAGGGCTTCAGCTACGACCCGGTCAAGGAGTTCGCCCCGATCGTGACGGTCGGCAGCACCTCGCTGGTGCTGGTGGTGCCGGCGGACGTGCCCGCCGATACGCTCGCCGCGTTCGTCGGCTACGCCAAGGCCAATCCGGGCAAGCTCAATTTCGGGTTCGGCCAGG
Organism: uncultured Alphaproteobacteria bacterium; assembly: GCA_963755305.1. Lineage (GTDB taxonomy): Bacteria > Pseudomonadota > Alphaproteobacteria > Rhizobiales > Xanthobacteraceae > VAZQ01. The sequence continues at coordinate 396,772 of CAVWJL010000008.1, forward strand.
GCACGCTGCCGCAGCTGGTGGGCGAGGCGTTCAAGCTCATGACCGGGGTTCAGATCGTCAGCATCCCCTACCGCGGCGGCGCCCAGGCCGTCGCCGACATGCTGGGCGGGCGCATCCAGATGAACCTGGGAGCCGGGGCGACGCTGGTGCCACTCATTCGCGCGGGCAAGATCAGGGCGCTCGCGGTGACCGGTCCCAGGCGCAGCCCCGAGCTTCCGGACGTGCCGACGATGACCGAGAGCGGGCTGCCCGGCTTGACCACCGTCACCTATTACGGGTTTCTCGCACCGGCCGGCACGCCAGCCGATGTCGTCGCGCGGATCAATGGCGATGTGAACGAGAGCCTGAAGTCGCCGGAGTTCAGAGCGAGCATGCAGAAGGTCGGCTTCGAGCCGACCGGCGGCTCACCGGCGGATTTCGCGGCGCTGATCTCCGAACAGCTCAAGCACTGGGCCCCGATCGTGAAGGCGACCGGCTTCCAGATGGAATGAACATCAAAGGGTCGGGGGTTGGCAGCTCGGCGTCAGCCACCGAACGCGGCAATACCCCGCTACGATTTCCCTGCCGCCTCCGCTAACATCGTCACAACGGCCGCAAGAGCCGGTTCCAAAACCAAGGGAGAAAACCATGATCCGCAGGCGAGCGCTGCTGGCTGCAATCTCGGCGGTCGGGCTCAGCATCACGACGGCCGGTTCGGCATTGGCCCAATCCTATCCATCGCGGCCGATCAGGCTCGTCGTTCCGTTTCTGGCCGGCGGCACCGTGGACATTGTCGCGCGCATCATCGGCCAGCAGATGTCGAACGTGCTGGGACAGCCCGTGGTGATCGACAATCGTCCTGGCGGCGGCACCACCATCGCGCTCAAGGCGGTGGCGTCGTCGGACCCCGACGGCTACACGCTGCTGCTCGGCAGCACCGGCTCGCTGGTGATCAACCCGATCCTCTACAAGAAGATCGAATTCCCCGGGCTGCGCAGCCTGGTCCCCGTGGGGATGATCGTCACCACCACCAACCTGTTCGCGGTGCGCTCCGCGCTGCCGGTGAAGAACATCGCCGAGCTTGTCGCCTACGCCAAGGCCAATCCCGGCAAGCTCAACCACGGCGCCTCGCTCGGCGTACCGCCGCACATGCTGGGCGAGTTCGTCAGGGCAAAGACCGGCATCGAGATGCCGTATGTCCCCTACCGCAGCACGGCTGCGGCGATACCCGATTTCCTGTCCGGGCAGATCCAGGCCACCTCCGAAAGCATTTCGGTCATGCTGCCGCACATCCAGGCGGGCGCGGCGCGGCCCCTGGTCGTCGCCGGCCAGAAGCGCCTGCCGGAACTTCCCGACCTGCCCACCTTGGACGAAGCCGGGCTCAAGGGTTTTCCGCCGGAAGTGTGGATGGGCATCGTGGCGCCCGGCGGCACCCCGGCGGCGGTGGTCGAGAAGCTCAACGCCGCCATGAACCAGGGTCTGAAATCGCCGGAGACGCAGGCGAGCTTCACAAAGATCGGCTTCCACCCGCGCGGCGGATCGGCGCAGGAATTCGTCGCCCGCATTGCGAACGACGCCGCCGGATGGGACGCCGTCATCAAGCTGACCGGCGTGAAGGTCGACTGACAGCGCGGCCGCGACGCGGGCCCGCCCGAACCGAAAACGAGCGTGTTGAGAATTCCACTTTCGCCACAAATTGGTATTTCAAGGACCCCGCAAGCGGTGGCACAGTAGCCGGCATAAGCGCCGGGGAGCACGGAGAGGAGTTGCATGCGACTTGCTGCGGTTTTGGGTGTCGGCCTGACGGCCCTGGTGGTTTCCACTGCGTCGGCGACGGTGCGGATCAGAGGCGATGCCGGCGGCCAGATCGGCCCTTATCTCGAAGCGATGGTGGCGATCCGCGGCTCGGGTGAGCGGGTGATCATCGACGGGCCATGCCTGTCGGCGTGCACAATGCTGCTCGGCGTGATCCCGCGCGAGCGCATCTGCGTTACGCCGCGCGCGCGGCTGGGCTTCCATGCGGCATGGCATCCCGGCAAAAAGGGCCGGCCGGTCACCAGCCGCGAAGCGACACGGCTGCTGATGGCGATCTATCCCCAGCACGTCCGCAGTTGGATCCATTCGCGCGGCGGGCTGTCGCGGCGGATGCTCTACCTCAGCGGCCGCGAACTGGCGTCGATGTATCCGACCTGCCGCTGATCGCAGGCCGCCAGTTCAACTCGACCTACGCCGCGATCTTGCGATGCCATAGCCGGTAGCCGGCGAGCGCGCACAGCCCGCCGGCCGCGGCTGCGAGCGCCATCGCACCGTAGGCGAGGTTGCCGAAGCGGGCGTAGAGCACGCCCGACACTCCCATCGCTGCCGCCATGGCCAGGCCTTGCGCGACCGCAAGGGTGCCTTGCGCCGTCGCCCCGATCTCCACGGGCGCCGCGCGTGCGATGAAGGCGAGCGCCCCGAGGTGCGTTGCGCCGAATGACAGCGCGTGCAGGCATTGCAGGAACGGCAGCAGTGCCAGCGGCGGATCGAACGCCATCGCCGTCCAGCGCACGGTCGCGCCCGCGGCGCCGGCGAGCAGCAGCACGGTGGGGCTGACCCGGAAGCGGCCCGACACGGCAAACAGCGCGATCTCGGCGATGACGCCGAGCGCCCACAAAGCTCCGATCGTGCCGCCGCCCAGCCCGGCCGCCCGCCAGTCGAGGGCGGAGAAACCGTAATAGACCGCATGGCTCGCCTGAACGAGGCTGGTCGCGGCCGCGACGGCGAGGAAGCTCGGATCGCGCAGGAACCCGCCGGCACCGGACGCCGACGCCGCCGCATGCGGCGCGCGCGATCCCAGCGCAGTGAGCCCGGTGGCAGCCGCCGCCGTGATCGCCATCGCCACCACGACCAGCCAGATCAGGTGGCCCGGGGCGATCACGTCGAGCGCGAAACCGGCCACGAAGCTGCCCGCTATAAAGGCCGCCGACCCCCACAGCCGCACCGGACCGTAGGCGCCGCCCAGTTCGCGCAATCCTCGCAGCGCATAAGCGTCGGCCAGCGGCATGATCGGCGTGTAGAATGCGGATGCGATCGCAAAGCTCACCGCGATGGCGACAAATCCGCTCGTCAGCCCCACCACGGCATAGCCTGCGGCGGCAGCGCAGGCCGCGATCACGATGATCCGGCGCAAAGCGTCGCGCCGATCGGCTGCGCGCGTCGCCGCCGGAATTGCAAGCACGCGCACGAGCATAGGAACGGCGAGCACGACGCCGATCTCGCCCGCGCCGAGCCCGCGGGCCGCGAGCCAGACCGGCAGGAACGGCAATTGCACACCGAGCGCGACAAACAGCGCGGCGTAGAAGACCGCCAATCGCCGTGCGAAGGCCGCGCCTGTGGGTATCTGGGGATTACCTGACATCAAGCCGATTGCGCTCACTGCCCGATCGTGCTGATCGTAAAATCTCGCCGGTTTTGTCGCGCCATGTCGAAACAGCCATTCGCCTTATCCACGGTGCCGTCGGAGCGTCCGGCGCAGGGCGACTACGACGCCATTTGCGCCGCGGTCATGCACAGCGCACGCGGCCGCTGGTTCCTGGACGAATTTGCCCGCCGCAATCGCAATGCCGACACCCGACTGCTGCTCGACGCCATCGAACGCATCGAGGCCGTCATCCGCGGCGATCGCAGCCGCGAAGCCTCCCAGAGCTTCCGCATCGACCTCCTCGAACTGGCCAAGGCGATCGCCGAGACGCGCGCCGAGGTCGCCGGGATCAAGCCCCAAGCGCCGCCGCAGGGCAAGCTGCCCGCGCAATCCGAGGAGCCGGTCGCGGCTGCGCCCACGTCCGGCATTTTCGCGGCCGCCGAACGTATCCAGGACGTCGTCTGGGCGATGCGCGAGCGCGGGCTCGATCCCGCGCTGTGCGAGCAGATCGAGGCGCTCGCGACGCTCATATTGTCCGCCTCCTCGCTGCGCGATCCGAACGACTACCGCGCGCAAAAGCTCGGCAGCGTGCTGCAGCATCTCGAACGGCGGATCGACGCGATGCTCGCGGACGCCGCCGTCGCCCGCGAGCGGGCGCCGCTGGAGGCGCTCGCCGCGGCGCGGACCGGGGATCGGTCGCCGCCGGCGGACAACGGACACGATCCCGACGCCATTCAGGCAGCGGCGGCCGAGGCCGCAGCCGGCGGCGACGTGGCGCAGGGAGCGACCGGCCTCGAGCCGCTGGTCGCGCCGAAGCCCGCGCCGAGCGATCCGCTCGCTGCGCTCATGGCCATGTCTGACGAAGAGCGCATCGCGCTGTTCAGCTGAGCGGGCGACAGCTCCGGATCAGAGCTTGCAATAACGCGAAATGACCTGCGTGGCCTTCGTATTTCCTGTACTGCGTGAGATTTCGAGCAGCACGTTGCAGCCAAGCCGCTTTTGGTCTTGCTGCGGCGATCCAATCTGCGCAAGCGCTTGCACGGCTTTGCGGAGATCATCTTCACCGGCGACAACGAGGACCGCCGTTGCTTGCTCGTTCGACAGGTAACTCGGGTCACGCAGAATGTCGTCGGGCTGACTGGATTTGGTCCGAATCGCCAGAATAAGGCTCAATAATCGATCGCTGTAGTAGAGACCTTGCGCTCCATTCTTGAGGAATGACCGCCTGATTTGGGTGAGAACCTCCGCAATGTCTTCTTTCGTGCATTGGTCGCCCCCGGCGGTAATGATGGTAAAGGAGAACTGATCTTCCGGACGCGTGCCGATCTGCCGAGCGAATGGCGCCAGCTCCTCGACGGCACGGTTGACGGCATCGACCAGTGGCGCCTCTTCGCCGGCTATCGACAATCCACCGACGCGGTCCTGCACGTCCTTCGCATCAATCGGGCCAAGCTTGACCAATGTGCGAACCTGATCGCACGACCTGCCGATGGGCGGTGGCGTACCGCCGAAAGCGGTGGCACCGAACCGGCCGCCGATCCGCGCCAGGCTGGCGGCGGCCCCAGCCACCTGCTGGCGCATAGCATGAAAAAGGGGCTGGCCGCTTTCGAGGAATTCCATGCGCTTTGTCGCATCGACCACAAAGACCTGGAAATTTGCAGGCGCCGGCTCGACCGAGATTCGCAACTGATCACGGCCGATCTCCTGCCGCCGACCATCGAGCACGATGACCGATATCTCGAAACTGGAGCCCGTCATAATATCGTCGGAGGGAGCCTGCAGTTCGATACCGTTGCAGGAAAACGATTGCTCGAAGCGAATTCCCGGACTCCATTGGCAGGTCGCCTCCCGCAAGATTTGCGGAGCGACTTTCATAAGCTGCACTTTCGTCCGGCCTGCTGGAAACAGGCGCGCCCGCTCTGCGGATATCTTCGGCTGTACCTGGCGCAAAAACTCCAGCGCAATGGGCTCGACTACCACGCGCTGCTTGTTCGGGGAACGTTCGTCCCAGGCCTCGACGCTCACGACCAACTGCCCTTGGGAGGCTTGACCGAATGCTGCGTCGAAAAAGGCCGTCGCGGCTCTGAGCTTTATGTCAGTGCAATTGGGCCCACCGGATGCACCGGGTAGTGCGGTCGGCGATGCTTGTGCCTGGTTCCGGTAGGTCCACTGGCAGCTGAACTTTTCCACGTCCACGGCGCGATCGTCGGCATCGAAGACCTTTTTCAACGAGATGGTTACCTCTTCGCCCAGCAAAATCCGCGGCGATACCGGTGTAGCCTTGATTTCGTAGTGGTACTTCGGTTCGAACCACTTCATCACCTTGTCGATAGCGTCCAGCCACCAGCCAACAAAGACGCCGATCGCCGCTACGATCGCGAAAAGCTTCTTCTTGCTCATGGGCTCCTCGCAACAGCATAGAGGTTGCGCCAAGCGAACGGTTTGCTATCTTATTAAATACACGCTTTGATTGAAAGATCGCCAATCAAGGAATCGCAGCCGGCTGACCAAAGGCCGCTAGGCGACCAGCTTGTAGAACAACTCGGGATCGACGTTGCCGCCCGACAGCACCGCGACCGCGATCTTGCCCTTCACGTCGATCTTGCCGGAGATGAGCGCCGCGAGCGCGGCCGCCCCGCCCGGCTCGACCACGAGCTTGAGCTCGCGGAAGGCAAACGCCACGGCCGCGCCGACCTCCTCGTCGCTCACGGCGGCGCCCTGGCCGACGAGCACGCGGTTGATGGCGAAGGTGAGCTCGCCCGGCATCTGCGCCATCAAGGCATCGCAGATGGTGCCGGTGAGCGCGGCGTTGCGCTCGCGCCGGCCGCTCTTGAACGAGCGGGCATGGTCGTCGAATCCGGCCGGCTCGGCGGTGTAGAGCCGCGCCTGCGGCACGCGCGCCTTGACGGCGAGCGCGATCCCGGCGGTGAGCCCGCCGCCGGACGCCGTCACCGCGACCACGTCGGGCACAAGCCCGAGCGCGGCAAGGTCCTCGACGATTTCGCGCCCGGTGGTGCCCTGCCCCGCGATCACCAGCGCATCGTCGTAGGGCGGCACCAGCGCAGCCTTGCGCCGGTCTGCGATGTCGCTGGCGATCGCCTGGCGGTCCTCACGCACGCGATCGTAGAGCACCACCTCGGCGCCGAGCGCCGCGGTGCGCTCGCGCTTGGGGCGCGGCGCGTCCGACGGCATGACGATGACCGCCGGCATGCCGAGAATCCGCGCCGCCGCCGCAACGCCCTGGGCATGATTGCCGGAGGAATATGCCACCACGCCGCCGGCGCGCTCGTCGGCCGGGATCGAGGAGAGCTTGTTGTAGGCGCCGCGGAACTTGAACGAGCCGGTGCGCTGCAGCGTCTCGGCCTTGAGAAACACGCGCGCGCCGGTGAGCGCATCGAGCACCGGCGAGGTGACGAGCGGCGTGCGCAGCGCGACGCCGGCAAGCCGTGCCGCGGCGGCATCGACGTCGCCGGACGTTGGCAGGACGGTATTCGAGGATTGCACCATCGCGCCGACGGTAGGCCGCAACACCGGGCCCGGCAAGGCCCGCTCAGGCCGCAATATCGGGCGTTCGGCCGCGCGCGCCGGCGGGAAATGCCAGCGCCGGCGCGGCGCGAGAGGCGCGCAATTTGTCCGCCCACAGGATGATCTCGAACCGTCCGTCGGGATGTTCGGCCACTGCCGTGCAGCTTTCGACCCAGTCGCCGCAATTGACGTAGCGGATGCCGAAGTCGTCGTGGATCACGGCATGATGGATGTGGCCGCAGATCACGCCGTCGGCCTGATGGCGGCGCGCCTCGTCGACCAAAGTGCGCTCGAACTCGCCGATATAGTTGACGGCATTCTTCACCTTGAGCTTCGCCCATTGCGAGAGCGACCAATACGGAAAGCCGAACCGGCGGCGCAGCGTGTTGAATACGCGGTTGACCGCAAGCGCAAAGTCATAGGCGTGATTGCCCAGCAGCGCGAGCCAGCGCGCCTGCGTCACGACGAGATCGAAATAGTCGCCGTGCACGACCAGATAGCGCCGTCCGTCGGCACCCTCGTGGAGCGCATGCTCGGCCACCTCGACCCCGCCGAAATGCGTGCCGTAGTAGTCGCGCAGGAACTCGTCGTGATTGCCGGGCACGTAGACGATGCGCGTGCCCTTGCGCGCCTGGCGCAGGAGCTTCTGCACGACGTCGTTGTGAGCCTGCGGCCAATGCCAGGTCGACTTGAGCTGCCAGCCGTCGACGATATCGCCGACCAGGTAGATCAGGTCCGCCTCATGGTTGCGCAGGAAGTCGAGCAACCGCTCGGCCTGGCAGCCCTTGGTGCCAAGATGCACATCGGAGATGAACAGCGTGCGAAACCGGCGCGGACCGTCCGCCATCACGATGTTGCGACCCCGTTGCCCATTCGCATGCAGCAGAGGTAGCGCGCGCATGTTGCGGCGTGATGACACAGCCACACACCGTGCGGCGACCCGGCAGCGAAGCGCCGGCGCCTGAGCGCACGCCGTTGCCTCGCTCGCGGCGGCTGGTAAAGTCGGCGCTGCGCCCCATCAGACATGAGGCCCCGGGCCGCAACCCGGGGCCTCATGCGGTGCGGGCCTGTCGGTCGATCAGAATTGACCTTGGCGGCGCCCTGCCCTCGCATCGGAAGGAATCAGCCATGGATCTCGGCATCAGCGGTCGCAAGGCCATCGTCTGCGCGTCGAGCCGCGGGCTGGGGCGGGCGTGCGCACGGGCGCTGGCGGAAGCCGGCTGCGAACTGGTCATCAACGGTCGTGACGGCGAGGCGCTGGAAGCGACCGCAGCCGAGTTGCGCCAGGCGACCGGGGTGAAGGTGCACGCGGTCAAGGCCGACGTCGCCACGCCGGAAGGCCAGGCCGCGCTGTTTCACGCCTGCCCGGAGCCGGACATCCTGGTGAACAACAATGCCGGGCCGCCGTTCCGCGATTTCCGGGTGCTGACCCGCCAGCAGATGATCGACGGCGTGATCGCCAACATGGTGGTGGCCGTCGAACTCACCCAGAAGGCGATCGATCCCATGGTGCGCCGGAAATTCGGGCGCATCGTCAACATCACCTCGGGCTCGGTGCGGATGCCGCTCGCCGGCCTCGACCTGTCCTCCGGCGCGCGCGCGGGCCTGACCGCGTTCATGGCCGGCATCGCCCGCTCGGTGGCGGCCTCCAACGTCACCATCAATTTTATTCTACCGGGGACCTTCGACACCGACCGGCTGCGCTCGAACATCGAGGCAAACGCCAAGACCAAGGGCATCCCATTCGAGCAGGCCAAGGCCGAGCGGATGGCGACGGTCCCGGCCCGGCGTTTCGGCACGGCGGACGAATTCGGGGCGGCCTGCGCCTTCCTGTGCTCGGCGCAGGCGGGCTACCTCACCGGCCAGAATATCCTGATCGACGGCGGCGCATTTCCGGGCGCGTTCTGACGGTATTTAGCTACGGTGCGAGGGCCAAAAACGAACGAGGCCAGCTTCCGCCGGCCCCGCCCCCACCCCCCGCGAACTTTTGACTTTCACGGCATACCCGGAGGAGCAAGGGTTACCGATTGTATCCCCCTGATCCGTGTCGGGTGCAGCTATCCGCACAGATCAAGTGTGTGGAACTATCCTCTTCGGAGTTCCCTGCGATTGCAAATGTAAAAGTGGTATATCCATACGACGGAACCGCGATAGTCCCGGCGAGTTGCCGATCGGCAACAGTACGGGCCGCCACGAGACATCGCAGGCAACTGGTTGTCCACAGACGCCGCCGGGCGGCCCGCGCACCGGGCCATTCGGCGGCGAATCCGGGCCGCTACTCGGCTTGCCCCGGGCGCGCCCCCGACGCATGATCGCGCGCCCGCGCGGCAGCCTGTTCCTACCGCCCACCCAGGAGAAAATGCCCCATGAAGCTTGTCCGTTTCGGCCCCCCCGGCCGCGAGAAACCCGGCATTCTCGACGCCAAGGGCCGCATCCGCGACCTGTCCAAGATCGTGCCCGACCTCGCCGGCGAGGCGCTCTCGCCCAAGTCGCTGGCCAAGATCAAGAATGCCCCGGTCGACAAGCTGCCGCTGGTGAAGGGCAATCCGCGGCTCGGCCCCTGCGTCGGCAAGGTCGGCAATTTCATCGCCATCGGGCTCAACTATTCCGACCACGCCGCCGAAGCCGGCATGCCGGTCCCCAAGGAGCCGATCATCTTCAACAAGGCGCCATCCTGCATCTGCGGGCCGAACGACGACACCATGATCCCGAAGGATTCTACCAAGCTCGACTGGGAAATCGAGCTCGGCATCGTCATCGGCCAGCGCGCGCGCTACCTCAGCAAGGACAAGGCACTCGACGTGGTGGCCGGCTATTGCCTCGCCAACGACGTGTCGGAGCGCGTGTTCCAGATCGAGCGCGCCGGGCAATGGACCAAAGGCAAGGGCTGCGAGACGTTCGGGCCGCTCGGGCCCTGGCTCGTCACCAGGGACGAAATCAAGGACCCGCAGGGCCTCGACATGTGGCTCGACGTCAACGGCGAGAAGCGCCAGCGCGGCAACACCAGGACCATGATCTTCGATTGTCGGCACATCGTGTGGTGCTGCTCGCAATATTTCGTGCTAGAGCCGGGCGACGTGATCATCACCGGCACCCCGCCGGGGGTGGGGCTCGGCATGAAGCCCGAGCCGAAGTTCCTCAAGGCCGGCGACGTGGTCACGCTCGGCATCGACGGGCTCGGCGAGCAGCGCCAGAAGGTGGTGAAGTTCAAGAAGTGAGGCCCAATCTCGCGGCCTGTTCCCGCGTGAAAATGGTCTGCGCTCTCACCCGTTCGTTCCCGCGCAAGCGGGAACCCAACTCTTTCTTCGTCTGCAACAAAGGACCGGATCCCCGCTTTCGCGAGGACGAGCGGAGGACACGTTGCTCTCCACCGCCGTGCCCGAATGAGGTGTTACCGCAGCGGAAGCAGCCGGCCGATTGCAATCCTTCACCGGCAATGCTCTGATTCGCTGGTGATTGAAGCGACAACAAATGCCCGCCGCGCTTGATCGAAACTACGATGGCATCATCATCGGCGCTGGCCACCACGGGCTTGTGCTTGGCTCCTATCTCGCCAGATGCGGTCTCGACGTCCTGCTGGTCGATCGCCGGCTGCAATACGGCGGCGGCCTTTCCACCCAAGAGGTGACGGCGCCCGGCTTCTACCACAACCTGCATTCGATCAATCACTTCCACATCAGTGAAACACCCTGGTTCAAGGACCTGGGACTGGCCGACAGGGTCAGCTACATCACGCCGCGTTACGAGCTCGGCCAGCCGCATCTCGACGGAACCGCGTTGGTTTTCGGGCGCGATCTCGAGGAGACACTGACCAACGTCGAGCGCTTCTCCAAGAAGGATGCGGCTACCTTCCGCGAGTGGAACCGCAAGGCGGAGGAGATCACGCGGCGAATATTTCTACCGGAGCGATACGCCGAGCCGCTGCCCCAGGCCGAACGCGAGGCGCTGTTGGGCAAGAGCGACATCGGCCGTGATTTTCTTGCCGTCACACGGCGGCAGCCGTTCGAAGTAGTGAAGGAGCTGTTCGAGAACGAGCATGTGCAGCTCCTGTTCCTGTTCAAGGTGTCACTGTTCGGCACGTGGCTGGTCGATACGACATCGGGCACAAGCCCGATGGGCTCGGTGATCCGCGCCTTCGATCTGCAAAGCGGCTATCAGCTCTGCCAGGGCGGTTCGTTCAATCTCGCGCGGGGATTGATGGAAACATTCATTGCCTCGGGTGGACGATTCCAGCCGCAAGTCCGGATCGACAAGATCATGATCGAGGGCGGGAAGGCAACCGGCATCGCGCTTGCCGACGGTCGCACGGTGCGCGCCCGGCAGTTCGTTGCCTCGACGCTCGATGTGCATCAGACTTTCGAGAGCCTGATTGGACGTGAACAGCTTCCATCCGCGTTCCTGAAGAAGCTCGACGGTTTCCAGTACACCAAATGGTCGCTTTACGGTCTGCATTTGGCGATGCACGAACCGGCACGGCTGAAGGCCGCGGCGTTCGATCCGAACATCCAGCGCACCTTGAAGTGGAGCCTGGGCGCCGAAACCATGGAAGACCTGATGGCGGCCCATGCCGACGTCATGGCGGGGCGCGTACCGGAGATCGTGCAGTTCGGCGCCGGCCCGCTGAGCGTGATCGATCCGACCCAGGCGCCGCCCGGCAAGCACACGCAATATGCCTGGCACGTGATGCCGCTCGATCCCGATATTGGCGAAAAGGACTATGCGACCTTCAAGCAGGAATTCGCCGAGAGGGTCATCGAGGTTTTCGCGCGCTACGCGCCGAACATGACGAGCAAGAACATCATCGCGCAACATGTCTACACCGGACGCGAGTACGTCGCGGAGTTCCCGCAGATGCGCGGCGGCGACATCTTCATGGGCGCATTCAACGCGGAGCAGGTGATGTACAACCACTTCGGCTACCGCACGCCGGTCGGGGCGCTCTACATGGCGGGTTCGGCCGCGCACCCAGGTGGCGCGATTTCCGGCGGCTCGGGCTACATCAGCGCCGGCATCATCGCGCACGATCTGGGTTTGAGGCCGTGGTGGAGGCCGTGGGACGCGGCCGAAGCGTTGCGCGCGGTATCTCAGCGGTAGCCGCTGTCACGAAGCGAGCCCGGGCATACGCCCGGGGCTCGTCGATTGACGCGGCCCGCCGCGCGCGATCAGTATCGGGCGTAAAGCGGGGCGCCGCCGAACTGGTAGTTCAACCGCACCCTGACGTCGGAGGTACGCAGGTCGTCGGCGCTGGCGGTGTGTCCGATCCATGCCAGCGTTCCCGCGGTCCCGGCCGGAATGGCGTAGTCGAACGAGCCGTAGCTGGTGTAGCGGTATTCCAGCCCGAGCGTGAAATTGCCCGCGAAGGCATACTCGCCGCCGACGCCGATATTCCAGCCGCCGCGGGTCGCGCTTTCCTGGAACTGCGCGGAGCCGTCGCCGTCGCGATAGATGAAGTGCGTGGCGGATACGCGCGCCCAGGTGCCGCCGCCGGCCACATAGAACAGCATGCGGTCGATCGCGAAGCCGAGCCGCGCGCGCAGGCTGCCCTGGGCGCCGAAATAACCGCTGGCGTTGAAATGATCGGTCGTCGGCGCGGCGAAACGGTAGATCTCGCCCGCGAACTCGCTCTTCGACCGGCCGACGGCGTCGCCCTCGATGCCGAACACGAACGACGTACCCGGCAGTTGCCAGTTGCAGCCGGCCTGGCCGCCGTAGATGAAGCTGCCGTTGCCGTCGAAATCGCGCGAGGCGACGATGCCCGGCGCCACCGGATAGTTCACCTCCGCGGTCCAGCGGCCCCACTGCCCGCCGATCTGACCGCCGATGTAGCAGCCGGTCCAGTTGAAGACCGGAATCGGGGGCGCCGCCTTGTAGACCGGATTTCTCAGGTCCGCCGCCTGCGCCGCGAATGAAACGGCGACCGCGGCCGCCGCCAGGCCCATGCGAGTGATATGACTTATCGTTTCTCCCCAGTCGGTGTGTGAGGCCCATTGCCTCGGGCCGCGCCGGACGCCCGCCATGCGCGACAAAATGCCGATGATACAATCACACCGGATCGCGCGGCATCGGTCTTGCCGCGGAACGGTCGACGCTACAGCCGAAGCAGGATCTCACGCGGTGCCCGCGCCCAGCGCCGCGGCAGCGCCGCACCAACCAATGACGAACTGAAAGCCACGAAGAAACGCGTGCCGTCGCGAATCACAAAGGCGACGCTAATGCGGCGGCGCTTGCGCAGGCAATGCGCCATGCACCGCAATCTCGCTCGGCGCGTCAAACTGTTCTGGCCTGTGGTATATTTGCCACGACTAATGTGCGGCCAATGCCGCGGCAACGATCGGCCTGCCGCGCGCTGCGAGCAAGCAGCCCGTAGCCCGCATGGAGCGAAGCGGATTGCGGGACCTTTTGCCAGACCCCGGACGTCGCTTCGCCCCATCTGGGCTGCGCTTGCTCCGTCATCCTTCGAGGCTCGGCCGCTTCGCGGCCTCGCACCTCAGGGTGACGGGGCAAGTTTGACCGCCGCCCTTACCCCTCCCTTGCCTCCAGCACCGCCTTGATCGAGACCCGCGACCACTCCGCGGTGCGCTCGCGGAAGGCCAGATACGAATCGTGCACCTTGCGCGCGGCCGCGCTCTTCCCCGCCAGCTCGCCCAGCACGTCGCGCGCCTGGGCGCGCGCGGCGGCGATCAGCCCCGGCGGAAAGAACCGCAGCTTCACGCCGTGCGCCCCGGTCAGCGCCGCGAGCGCCTCGGCGTTGAGCCGTTCCATCTCGGCCAGTGCAAAGGTCGCTTCGCTCGCGCAGGCATGCGCCACGATCGCCTTCATTTCCGCATCCAGCCCCTCCCAGGCCTTGAGCGAAACGATGCATTCGCCGGTGCCGTTGGGCTTGTTGAAGCCCGGCGTGTAGTAGAGGCTGGCCACGCGATAGAGCCCGAGCGCGATGTCGGAGCCCGGGCCGACGAACTCCACCGCGTCGATCAGGCCCGATTGCAGGCTCGTGAGCATCTCGCCCGGCGAGGTGGTCTGCGGGGTGGCGCCGAGCCGGCGATAGACCTCGCCGCCCAAGCCCAGCGAGCGGATCTTCAGCCCCTTCACGTCGTCGGCGCTGGCGATCTCGCGGCGGAACCAGCCGCCCATGCAGATTCCGGTATTGCCGCCCATGAACGGCTTGACCCCGAACGGCCGGTACAGCTCGTCCCACAGCGCCTGGCCGCCGCCGGCGTCGATCCAGGCGACGTGCTCGTTCGGGGTCAGCCCGAACGGCACGGTGGTGAAGAAATTCGCCGCCGGCTGCTTGCCCTGCCAGTAGAACGCCGCCGAGTGGCCCATCTCGGCCACGCCGCCGCCGACCGCGTCCAACACCTCGAACGGCGGCACCACCTCGCCCGCGGCATGCACCGCGATCGCGAGGCGCCCGCCGGAGAGCGCACCGATACGCTCGGCCACCCGTTCGGCCGACATCCCGGGCCCGGGCAGGCGCCTGGGCCAGGACGTGACCATGCGCCAGCGCCGGGTCTGCGCCCGCGCCACCGCGGGGGCGGCGACCGCGCCCAGCAGCCCGGCTGCGCCCGCGCGCGCCAGCGTTCGTCGCGTGATCCTGGTCATGGGCTTTCTCCTCTCTGGCGCGCATGGTGGCATCGGTGGCATCGCGGTCGTCACCACCAGGCGTGAAAATGATGCACCGGGCCGTGGCCGGCGCCGATCTTGATCCGGCCGGCCGCCTTCAGGGCGTCCGTCACGTAAAGCTTGGCGGCGCGCACGGCGGTGGCGAGGTCGAGGCCCTTGGCCAGGCCGGCGGCGATCGCCGACGACAGAGTGCAGCCGGTGCCGTGGGTGTTTTTCGTCGCGATGCGATCCGAGGCAAGCCGCGTGAACGACGTCGGCTCGATGAGGAGATCGGCGCTCTCGGCGCCGGTGCCATGACCGCCCTTGATGACAACCGCCCGCGCGCCGAGCGCGAGCAGGCGCTCGCCCTGATCGCGCATCTCGGTCTCGCTGTTGGCGAGCGGCGCGTCGAGCAGCGCCGCCGCCTCCGGGAGATTGGGCGTCAGCACGAGCGCGCGCGGAATGAGCACCCGCTTGAGCACATCGACGGCGTCGGGCGCCAGCAGCCGGTCGCCCGAGGTCGCGATCATAACCGGATCGATCACGACCTTGCCCTGGCGCCAGCGCGTCAGCCCGGCCGCGACCGCCTCGATCACGGCCGCCTGCGATACCATGCCGATCTTCACCGCGCCGACGTCGAGGTCGGAGAACACCGCGTCGATCTGGTCCGCCACGAATGATGCCGGCACGTCGTGGATCGCGGTCACACCCCTGGTGTTCTGCGCGGTGAGCGCGGTGATCACGCTCGCACCGTAGACGCCGAGCGCCGAGAACGTCTTGAGGTCGGCCTGGATACCGGCGCCGCCGCCGGAATCGGAGCCCGCAATGGTGACCGCGATCGGCGTCATCGGCGCGCCCGTTTCGCCAGCGCCGCGTCCACGATGCCGCGCAGCTCGCGCGCGGCCGCCGCCGGATCGGGCGCGATCGACAGCGCCGAGATCACGGCCACGCCGTCGGCCCCGGCGGCGATGGTCGCGGCCGCATTGCCCGCATCGATGCCGGCGATGGCGCAGACCGGAAATTCCGGCTTGCCCATGCGGATCGCGGACGCCAGCATGGTCAGTCCGGTCGGGCCGATCGGCGGATCCGGATTGTCCTTGGACGAGGTCGCGAACACGCCGCCGATGCCGACATAATCGATGAGTTCGACCGGGGCCTGCGCCGCCTGCGCGAAATTCTTGATGCTGAGCCCGATGATGGCGTCGCCGCCCAGGAGCCGCCGGGCATCCTTGACCGTCATGTCCTCCTGTCCCACATGCACGCCGTCGGCGCCGGCGGCGAGCGCAACGTCGACGCGGTCGTTGATCAGCAGCGGCACGCGATGCGGAGCGAGCGCCGCCTTGATCGCGCGCGCGGTTTCGATCATCGCTCTGGTCGTGCCGTGCTTGTCGCGAAGCTGCACCAGCGTCGCGCCGCCCTGGGCGAGCAGCTTCGCGAGCGCGGGCAACGTGCGCCCGCCGGCGCGTTCGGGATCGACCAGGGCGTAGAGTCGCAGGTCGAGAGCCATCACCCGACCCTCGCCCGAGCGCGCAAAGTATCGCGGTCGAGCCCGTGCAGCGCGTCGACGATCTCGACCGCGAAGCTGCCCGGCCCGCGCGCGCGGCCCGCCGCGACCTCGCCGGCGACGGCGAACGCCAGCAGACTAGCGGACGTCGCGATCAATGCGTCGGCCTCGACCGCAAGCGCGGCCGCCACCAGCGCCGCGCCGGCGCAGCCCATGGCGGTTACACTGCCCATGAGGGCATCGCCGTTGTCGAACCGTACAAGCCGTGCGCCGTCGCTCACGACGTCGGTCGCGCCGGTGAGCGCAACCACGCAAGCCCGTTCGAGCGCAAAGCGCCGGAGCGCCTCGTCCTCGGGCGGCGCGTCGGCGAGGGCGGAGAACTCCGCACCGTTGAGCCTGACCGCCGCCGGCTTGCGCGCGATCAGCGTCTTGGCGAACGCAGTGCGCGGTTGCGAGCGGTCGACGAAGACCGGATCGAGCACCCAGGGCCGGCGCTCCTCGAGCGCTTCTTCGATTGCGATCTCGGCCGCGGCGCGGCGTTCGCGATCGAAAGTGCCGAGATTGACCAGCAGTGCGTCGGCCCGCGCGACGAATTCGGCGATCTCCTCGGGCGCCACCGTCATGGACGGGACGGCTCCCGCCGCAAGCAGCACATTGGCGGAAAAATTCTGCGCCACCGCATTGGTGATGCAATGAACGCGCGGCTTCTTCGCTCGCAGGCGCGCGAGGACGTCGGCGGCGATGTCGGGCAGTTCCAACGTAAGCGAGGTCGCGTTCGGCGCGTGCATCTCAAGCTCCCTCCGCCGGCATGATCCGGATCAGGTTCGATGGGTTGGCTGGGAAGCCTCTCAGCCCGGCGGCGGATCCGCCGGACACCCCATTGAGATTGCTCGCCAAACCTAGGGGGCCGCCGAAGGCGATGCAAGGGGGCGCAAACCCTTGTCAATGCGGCGGGATTTTGCTCATTTGCGGCTGCCGGCCCGGGCCGGCCCCGGAGGCGCGCATGATCCCGTTCTTCGTCCAGATCAAATGCCAGCTCGGCAAGTCATACGAGGTGGCCAATCACCTCGCGGACGCCGAGATCGCCTCCGAAATCTATTCCACCGCCGGCGACTTCGACCTCCTGGTCAAGTTCTATATCGAGCCCGGCACCGATGTCGGCCATTTCGTCAACGAGAAGGTGCAGACCATCCCCGGCATCCAGGACACCCGCACCATCATCACCTTCAAGGCGTTTTGATCCTACGCCGCCGCCATGGGGGGCACCCATGAAGACCATCGAGATATCGCCGCGCAAGAAAGCTCCGCTCTACGGCACCTTGGTCAAAAGACAGGATGAAATCCGCAAGGGCGGCCGCGGCACGTTCGTTCGCGCCGGCCGCAAAGCAAAAAGTGCGGCGACCTGGAAGCACAAGAAATACAAAGGGTCGGTGATCCTCAGGCGCGACCCTTCCGAGGTCGTGATTGCCAAGGTGCGCTCCACCGTGCCCGAGGACGAGCGCCGGCTGCTCAACTCGTTCCTCGGCTTCGTCGACCGGCAATGCGGCGACCGGGTGGAATCCATCACCATCCATTACGGTTAGGGCGTTCTTGGCGGGCCGTCACAAGCGGCACGCCTGAGATCTGCCGAATGAGACGGTGGCGGGATCGTGAAACTGCTGACACACTTGTTGCGCCTGCTGATCCTGGGGCTGGGCATCCTGACGGTCTGGCTGATCGTCTTTGTGGTGTTCGAATTTGCCGACAGCAGACTGCCGTGGGTCGTGGCCCTGGGCCTGACCTACGGAATCGCGGCCTACGTCATCCTGCCGCACGCCGTCCGCATGGGCCTGAAGATCCTGCAGCGCAGGCTGGTGCCCAGCTTCACCATTACAGGCGACGGCCTGCCCGGTGATCCCGTCAATCTCGCGCTCATGGGCACGCTGCAACAACTGCGCACCGCCTTCGCAACCGCGGGCTGGTCGGAGGCCGATCGGTTGGGTCTGGCGAGCTCGTGGCGCATGGTCCGAGCATTCGTATTCAAGTCGCCCTATCCGACCGCCCCGTTCAGCACGCTCTATCTTTTCGGACGCGGCCAGGACATCGGCTTCCAGAAGGCGATCGACAACAGTCCACGCAAGCGCCACCACATACGATTTTGGGCTTTGAGCCTCGCGCGCGCTGAGGACACGCTAGGAACCGCGGGCTTCTGGCTGAACACCGACCGGCCACCGGACGATGCGAGCGTTCTGTGGGTCGGGGCCGGCACCAGGGACACCGGTCTCTCGCTGACCCAGCTCACGTTCCAGATCACCCACGCCACCGATTCGGACGCGAATGCCGAACGGGACTACATCGTTGCCGAATTGAGCAAAAGCCTAGTCATCGCGGACGTGACATCGTACCAGTCGGGCCAGCCTCTGCCTGTGCAACGGGTCAACCATTACATTATCGATGGAGACATTACCTTGGCGAACCTGGCAGTGGATGGCGAGATGCAGATCCAATCCCGGAGCGGTGCGCAGCCACGCTAGCGCATCGGCACTCCTCCCGGAGCGCTCACGTCCCGGTCGGCGGTCCCTCGGCCGCGCGCACGCGCTGGAGGCCGAGCTGGCGCTCGCGCCAGATCACGAACAGCCCCGCCGCCACGATGATCGCGGCGCCGACGTAGACCGACAGGCTCGGCAACTCGTTAAAGAAGACGTAGCCGAGCACGAAGGCCCATAGCATCGCGGTGTAGTCGAATGGCGCCACCAGCGAGGCCGGCGCCCAGCGGTAGCTCTCGGTGAGAAAGATATGGGCAAGACCGCCGCACAAACCCACCGTCAGTAAGGCCGCCAATTCCGGCCAGGTGGGGGAGAGCCAGCCAAACGGCCAGGTCGCGAGCCCGGCCAGCGCGCAGATGAGCGAAAAATAGAACACGATCGAGGAAGTCGTCTCGGTCTGGGTCAGTCGCCGGGTCTGGATGACCGAGCCGGCGTTGCAGAATGCCCCGGCGATCGCAAATGCGAATCCGGTGACGGTCACGGCCGCCATCACGTGGGTGGAAAGGTCGAACGCCGGCGCGAGCATCACCAGGATGCCGATGAAGCCCACGATCACCGCCGACCAGCGATAGATGCGCACGCGCTCCTTGAGGAAGATCGCCGAGAACGCCACCGTGATCAGGGGCGAAGCAAACGAAACGGCGGTCGCGTCGACGATCGGGAGGCGGGCAAGTGCGGAGAGGCTGCCGCAAGCTCGTTGCGCCAGGCGTAGATCAGCATGACTGGAAGAATGGCGAAGGCTGAGCGGAAGAACACGATCTGTCCGACCGGATATTTCTCGCCCAGGAAGCGCACCAGCGCCGACATCACGGCAAACAGCAACGCCGAGATCAGCTTGAGCAAGAGGGCCTTGAAGATGTTCATCGCCAGCGCGCTCTCCGCACGCCGGCCGGATTCGAGCCTTGCTCAACAAAAGGCTCTGGGCCCCCGCTTGCGCGGGGACGAACGGAGTGTGAGGCCGATTCCATGCTTCGCGGGAGCAGTCCGGCTCAGGGTTTCTTCGGGCCGGCGACCGGCGGCAGCGATTTCACATAGGCCGCCATGGCGGCGCGGTCGGCGGCCGGCAGTCGCGCGAGATTGCCCACGACTTTCCCCATCGTGCCGCCGATGGAATCGCCGTCCGGCTTGTCGCCGGTCGTCAGCAGCTTCTCGATCTCCTGCTCCGAGTAGCTCTTGATCCCGGCCTGGGTGATGTTAGGCACCCAGCCGTCGCCGCCTTCGGGATCGGGACCGCCGGCGAAGCGCTGGCTCGTGACGATGCCGCCGAGGACGTTGCGCGGGCTGTGGCATTCCGCACAATGGCCCGGACCGTTGACCAGGTAGGCGCCGCGATTCCACTTCGCCGAATTCGCCGGATTGGGCCTGAACGGCTCGCCGTCGAGGAACAGCAGTTTCCAACCGCCGAGCGCACGGCGAATGTTGAAGGGAAACGGCAGGTCGTGAACGTTCGCCGTGCCTTGCACCGGCGGCAGGGTCTTGAGATAGCCGAACAGGTCGCGCACGTCCGCGACCCGCATGCGCTGGTAGGAGGCGTAGGGAAAGACCGGATAGTAGTGACGTCCGTCGGGCGATGTCCCCTTCAACATTGCGGTGACGAAATCGGCCTCGCTCCAGCCGCCGATGCCGTCGTTACGATCGGGCGAAATGTTGGGGGCATAGAAAATTCCGAACGGGGATTTGAGCCCCAGGCCGCCGCCGAGCTTGGTCTTGTCGTCCTGACGGGGAGTCATGTGGCAGGCGGCGCAGCCGCCGGCAAAAAACATGTTCTTGCCGTTGTCGAGGTTCGGCGTGTGCGGCCCGAGTTCGCTCGCGGAAATTGTCTCTGGAACGGTGAGGTACCAGAACGCCGCGCCCCCTAGCACCGCCAGAACCGCCACCGAGATCGCCAGCTTGCGCAGCATCATCGCCCTCCGTTTGCAGCGGCCATCATAGGCGGCGCGCCGTGGTGCGGAAAGCGAAGGGCGGCCACCGTCCGGCGACCGCCCACTGATCGTTGGGGGAACTGGCTCGGAACCAGCAGCGCAGGCCTACGAGGGCCGCTTGCGGTAGAGTTGGTGGCAACCGCCGCAGTTCTTCTGGACCTCGGGAAACGCCGCCTTGAAGCTCGCTTCGTCCTTCACCTTGGCGGCAGCGACCTTGGCGTCGGCGCCAAATTTCGTCAGCTTGGCGTCGAAATCCGCCTTGTTTTCCCACACTGCCGGCAAAGCGGCAGTGTCGCCGGTCTTGGAACTCTCCGGGAACAGCACCCCGAACTTGGCCGCGGCGTCCTGGTAGGAGACGAAGATCGCCTGCGCCTTGGTCAGATCGAACGGCTCCTCGCCCTTCATGAACTTGGCGCCCTGACCGGCCGCCTGGCCGTTCGTCTTCATCATCGCCTTGCGCGCCGCAATCGGGTCGCCTTGCGCCACGACGGCGGTCACACCGAACGCAACCACCGTCATCGCGAGCACGGTACGGATCATCTCGGTCGCTCCCTCTTTTCTGGATTGGCTCCGCACCGGCCGGCGCGGAAAGGTGGGCCTTAGGCCAACACCATGTCTACTTTGTTATTCCTCCAAGATCGCGGGGCGGCGACCGCGTCCGCCGTTCACGAAAACGTGAACTCAGCCCGTTTTGGCCAAGCCGGGCGGCATCGGCGGCGATCGGAGCGTCAGCGCCGCGCCCCGGCGATGCATCCCCATACCGCTCGGGGCGCGGCACCTGTTGCGCCGCAACGTTACGATCTCGCAATGCGGCAACCAGAGCAGGCATTTTTGGAAGAACATCTCGATGAAGGGCGCCGGAGCCTGTTCACTCGATCACTTCGTCGGCGCGGCCGAGCAGTGAGAGCGGAACGGTCAGGCCGAGCGCCTTGGCGGTCTTGAGGTTGATGATCAGCTCGACCTTGGTGGACTGCTGCACCGGCAGGTCGGCCGGCTTCTCGCCCTTAAGGATGCGGCCGATGTAGACGCCGACCTGACGATACGAATCCGTGATACTGCCGCCGTAGCTCATCAGGCCGCCGGCCGCGGCGAACTCGCGATACGAGAAGATTGCGGGCACCGCGTAGCGGACCGTCAATGCGGCGAGCTGTTCGCTCCGGCTGACGAAGAAGGACTCGGGAGCGATGACGAGCGCGTTCGCTCGCACCTGGCTCAGAGCCGCGAAGGCAGCATCGATCTCGCGTTCGGTGCGCGCGTGCAGGACGTGGATTTTGAGACCCATCGCGCGCGACGCCGATTGGATGTCTCGCACCTGGGTTTCGGCCGACCGGTTGGCCGGGTTGACAAGTTGCGCAATGCTGGTCGCGGCTGGGACCAATTCGTGCAGCAGTTCGAGCCGCTTCGGCCCCAGCTCCACTCCCAACGACGTCACGCCGGTGAGGTTGCCGCCCGGCCGGTTCAAGCTGGCGACGAGTTCGGCCGCGACCGGGTCAGCCCCGGTGGAGAAGACGATTGGAATGGTTTTGGTTGCAGCCTTGGCTGCCAACGCGGAAGCATTTCCGTTCGTCGCAATCACGTTGACCTGGCGACGAACCAGCTCGGCGGCCAGCGCCGGCAGCCGATCGTATTGTCCGCGAGCCCAGCGGTATTCGACCGCAACATTGCGGCCCTCGACATGGCCGGTTTCGCTCAGACCTCGCCGGAACGCGGCCACGAGATGCGCAGAGTTGTCGGCCGATCTGCCGTCGAGGAACCCGACCACCGGCAGCGCCGGCTGCTGCGCGCGGGCGGCGAGCGGCCACGCCGCCGCCGCGCCGCCAAGGAAGGCAATGAAATCACGCCGCCTCATCTCTGCCCCAGGCGTCAGCAGCATTCGACCTTGGCAGGATAGCAGCTTTCGACGGGTTCGCCCCTCACCCGGCCGGATGCGTGCTCGGCGCCGGCGCCGCCCCCCGCCGGCGCAAAGCGCCGGCGAACCAGCGCGAGATCACGTAGAATGCCGGCGTGAAGATCAGCCCGAACACGGTCACGCCGATCATGCCGGAAAACACCGCGGTGCCGAGCGTCTGGCGCAACTCGGCGCCCGCCCCGACCGCCCAGACCAGCGGCGTCACGCCGAAGATGAAGGAGAGCGAGGTCATCACGATCGGGCGCAGCCGTAGCCGCGCCGCCTCCACCGCGGCCGCCCAGCGGTCGCGGCCCTGGTCCTCGAGCTGTTTGGCGAACTCCACGATCAGGATGGCGTTCTTGGCGGCGAGCCCGATCAGCACCACGAATCCGACCTGAAGTCAGAATGTTGTTGTCGAAGCCACGCAGCACCACGCCGACGATCGAGGCGACCAGGCACATCGGCACGATCAGGATCACCGCGAGCGGCAGCGTGAGGCTCTCGAACTGGGCCGCCAGCACCAGGAAGACGAACACCACCGCCAGCGCGAAGGCGAACATCGCGGTGTTTCCGGCGCGCAGCTGCTGATAGGCGAGCGTGGTCCATTCGTAGCTGAAGCCGTCGGGCAGGGTCTCGGCGGCGATCTTGTCCATGATGGCGATCGCCTGCGCCTGGGAGAAGCCGGGCGCCGCCGCCCCGTCTAGCTCGGCCGCCGGATAGAGGTTGTAGCGCGGCACGCGATACGGCCCGGAAATGTCCTGCACGGTGGTGAAGGAGGCGAGCGGAACGGTGCCGCCGCTCGAATTGCGCACGCGGATGTTGAGCACGTCCTTGGCGGTCAGCCGGTAGCCGGCCTGCGCCTGCGCGGTGACGCGAAAGGTGCGGCCGAACAGGTTGAAGTCGTTGACGTAGACCGAGCCGATATAGACCTGCAGCGCCGCGAACACGTCCGGCACGTTGATGCCGAGAAGCTGCGCCTTGGTTCGGTCGATGTCGAGATAGAGCTGTGGCGTGGAGACCTCGAACAGCGAGAACACCTGGGCAAGCCCGGGTGTCTCGCGCGTGCGCGCCATCATGGCGTTGATCGCGTCGAGCAGGGCCTGCGGCCCGCGCCCGGCGCGATCCTCCACCATCATGCGGAAGCCGCCGGCATTGCCGATGCCTTGCACCGGCGGCGGCGGTACGACGAAGATCAGCGCCTCCTGGATCGTGGACAGCTTGCCGTAGAGCTGGCCGATGATGGCGTTGATCGATTTTCTCGGGTCGCCGGCCCGCTGCGAGAACGGCTCGAGCACGGCGAACACCGCGCCGGCGTTGGGCGCCACCGTGAAGGTCGCGCCGGAGAAGCCGACGACGTTGACGGCGCCCGCCACGCCCGGCACCTGCATTGCCAGCTCGACGGCGCGCCGGTTGACCTCGTCGGTGCGCGAAAGCGCGGCGCCGCCCGGAAGCTGCGTGACGATGATGAGGAAGCCGCGGTCGAGCTGCGGAATGAAGCCGATCGGCGTCTTGCGGAACTCGTTGAGGCCGAACGCCAGGATGCCGGCATAGACCACCAGCATGAGCACCGCGAAGCGCACCACCCGCACCGCGAGCCAGCCGTAGCCTTTGGCCACCGCGTCAAAGCCGCGGTTGACCAGGCGGAAGAATGCGTGGAGCGGGCGCGCCCAGAACGGCGGCCGGCGCGCGTCATGCGGCTTGAGCAGCAGCGCGCACAGCGCCGGCGACAGGGTCAGCGACACCAGCAGCGAGATGATGGTCGCGCCCGCGATCGTGAGCGCGAACTGGCGGTAGAACTGGCCGGAAATGCCGGTGATGAATACCGACGGCACGAACACCGCGCACAGCACCAGCGCGATCGCGATTAGCGCGGCGCCGACCTCGTCCATGCTCTTGACCGCGGCGTCATGTGGCGAGAGCCCGGCCGCGATGTTGCGCTCGACGTTCTCGACCACGACGATGGCGTCGTCGACCACGATGCCGACCGCCAGCACCAGCCCGAACAGCGACAGGTTGTTGAGCGTGAAGCCGAACAGCGACATGAAGAAGAATGTGCCGATGAGCGAGATCGGAATGGCGACCAATGGAATGACCGCCGCGCGCCAGGTCTGCAAAAACAGGATGATGACCAGCACGACCAGCAGGATCGCCTCGCCGATGGTCTTCTCCACCTCCTCGACCGACTGCTGGATGAACTGGGTCGGATCGTAGATGATGGTGTAGTTGACGCCGGGCGGAAACCGCTTGGACAACTGCTCCATGCTGGCGCGGATCGCCTGTGCGGTCGAGAGCGCGTTCGAGCCGGGACGCTGGAACACGGCAAGCGCCACCGCCGGCTCGACGTTGAGGTAGGAGTTCGAGCTGTAGTCGAGCGCGCGCCAGCTCGATCTTGGCGACGTCCCGCAGGCGCACCACCGCGATCGGCGTCTGCTTGACGACGATGTTGCCGAACTCGTCCGGGTTGGCGAGCCGACCGAGCGTCTTCACCGGCACCTGGAAGGCGCCGGGCTGATCGACCGGCGGCTGGTTGAGAACGCCGCCCGCGACCTGGACGTTCTGCCCCTGCAACGCCAGCGTCACGTCGCCGGCGGTCAGTCCCAAGCGACTGCAGCCGGTCGGGGTCGAGCCAGACCCGCATCGCATAGTCGCGGCTGCCGAACACGGTGATCGAGCCCACACCGTCGATGCGCACGAGCTGGTCCCTGATCTCGAGCGTCGCGTAGTTGGAGACGAAGAGGGTGTCGCGCGACTTGTCGGCCGAATAGAGGTGCACGACCATCATCAGGTCGGGCGAGCTCTTGGTCACGGTGACACCGACCTGGCGCACGTCGGCAGGCAGGCGCGGCTGCGCGATCGCGACGCGGTTCTGCACCTGCACCTGCGCGATGTCGAGATTGGTGCCGAGATCGAAGGTGACCGCGATGGTGAAGCGGCCATCCGCGGTCGAGTTCGAGGACAGGTAGAGCATGTTCTCGACGCCGTTGATCTGCTCCTCGATCGGAGCGACCACGGTCGAGGCCACGACTTCGGCGCTGGCGCCGGGATACTGCCCGGTCACGTTGATGATGGGCGGCGCGATTTCCGGATATTGGGCGACCGGCAGCCGCGTGAACGCGACGCCGCCCGAGGATGATGAACACGACCGACACCACCGAGGCGAAGATCGGACGGTCGATGAAGAAATGCGAAATGCGCATTGGGCGGATGCCGGCCGGTCAGTTGGACTTTGGCGGCGGACCGCCCGGCCGGGGATTACCCGCCTGTGGAGCAGCGCCCTCTTCCTGCGGCGTCACCTTGGCGCCCGCGCGCGCGTGCATCAGGCCTTTCACGATCACCCGGTCGTCCGGGGCAAGCCCCTCCTTGATCACGCGCAGGCCATCGACGACATCGCCGAGCTTCACATATTTCTGGCTGGCGGTGTTGTCGGCGCCGACAATCAGCACGTACTTGCGCGCCTGCTCGGTGCCGATCGCGGCATCGGGCACCATCAGCGCCTCATAGGGCGCCGAAGCCGGGCACCTGCAGGCGCGCGAACATGCCGGGCGTGAACAGGCCGTCGGCATTGGAGAACTGCGCGCGGCCGCGGATCGTGCCGGTCGCACGCTCGACCACATTGTCGATGAAGTCCATGCGGCCGACATGGATGAAATCCTGCTCGTCGATCAGCTTGAGCCGCACCTGGGAGCTGGTAATCGGTTCGGCCGGATCGTTGCCGGTCCGCTGGATAGCGCTCGTAGCGCAGACAGCGACGCCTCGTCGAAGGTGAACTCGAAGCGGATCGGGTCGATCGACACGATGGTGGCGAGCAGCGTCGTGTTGCCGCCGGTGCCTCCGGTCACCAGGTTGCCCGGTGACACGCGGCGGTCGCCGATCTTGCCGGCGATGGGGGCCTTGAGCTCGGTGAATTGCATATCGAGCTCGGCCTGGCGCACCAGTGCCTCGTTCGCCGCTACCGACGCCTGCGCGTTGCGGAACGCCTGGTTGCGCTGCTCGTAGACCTGCTCGGTGATGGTCTTGTCGCGCACGAGCTGGCGCGCGCGCGCAAGATCGGCCTCGGTGTACGAGTAGTTCGACTTCGCGATCTCCAGATTGGCGCGCGCCTGGTCGAGCGTGTTCTGGAACGGCCGCTTGTCGATGGTGAACAGCAGGTCGCCTTCCTTGACGGTCTGCCCGTCCTTGAAATGCACCGCGTCGAGATAGCCGGAGACCCGCGCGCGCACCTCGACCGACTCGACCGGAACGAAGCGGCCGACGTACTCGTCCTGGTCGACGATCGTGCGCTTGACCGGCGTTGTCACCGTCACGTTGGGGGGCGGTGGATCCGCCCGCGGCTTTTGCCCCTCGCCGCAACCCGCAAGGATCGCGACCAAGGCAATCATAGCGGACACCGCTATGGCTCGCGTGGGGCTGGGCACGTGGGGGCAAGGCAAGGTCATGGCGGCCGGACGGGAATATATAGAGATCGGAGCGAGGGCGCGCAGCAAGGTCGCGAGGACGTGAACTCGGGGCGCCGCTCTTTCGCAACGGCACCCGGCACCCCATATCTGCGAACGAATCCCAAGTCCACCGGCTGCGACCGGACGATGATCGGCAGCGCCGGCATCGCATGGGCCGCCGTCGCCATCAGGGGCAAGGTCATGCTCGACAGACCCGATATTTCAGCACCGCCTGAGGTTCCAGCCGAGGACCAGGAGCTGCTCGATGCCTATTCGCGCGCCGTCATCGACGTGGTCGACCGCGTCGGCCCGGCCGTCGTGCGCCTCGACGTCATCAAAGGCGCCGACGAGCGGCGCCAGGGCGGCACCGGCTCGGGGGTGGTGGTGGCGCCCGATGGCCTCGTGCTCACCAACAGCCACGTGGTCGGCGGTGCTGCGCGGGTGCATGTCAGCACCATCGAGGGGCGCAACCTGACCGCGCGGGTGGTCGGAGACGATCCCGACACCGACCTTGCGCTGGTGCGGATCGACGCTCCGGTGACGCTCGCGGCAGCCGGCCTGGGCAATTCCAGACTGCTCAAGCGCGGCCAGCTCGTGATCGCCATCGGCAATCCGCTCGGATTCGAGTCGACCGTGACGACCGGCGTGGTCTCGGCGCTCGGCCGCTCGCTGCGGGCCCAGTCGGGGCGCCTGATCGACGACGTGATCCAGACCGACGCCGCGCTCAACCCCGGCAATTCCGGCGGTCCGCTGGTGTCGTCCCACGGCGAGGTCGTCGGCATCAACACCGCCGTGATCATGGGCGCGCAGGGCATCTGCTTTGCGGTCGCCTCGAACACCGCCAATTTCGTGCTCGGCGAACTGGTGCGGCATGGCCGCGTGCGGCGCGCCTATATCGGCATCGCCGCCCAGCAGTTCGCGGTCTCGCCGCGGCTGCGGCACGCCGCCAGGCTGACGCAGACCAGCGCCGTGATGGTCGCCAACGTCGAGCCGGGCAGCCCGGCCGACCGCGCGGGCCTCAGTTCGGGCGACATCATCCTGTCGCTCGACGGCGTGCCGGTGACCGGCGCCGACGATCTCATCCGGCTGCTGGCGGGCGACAAGATCGGCCGTACTGTCGAGATCGAGACGCGGCGCAACGGCGAGCACCGGCGCCTGTCGCTCGTGCCCGGCGAGCGCGCCTCGCGCGGGTGATATCACTCCGGTTCCGGCGCGATGGCGGCGGCAGGCCGCCCGCGCCGGCGCAAGGCATCAAGCCACTGCCGGCCGAACAGCGCGAACACCACGCCGAAATAGACCAGCCCGCCGAGCAGCGCGAGCGCCGCAAGCGCGGCCACCGCCTGCACGGCGGGCCAGCGCGCGGCCAGCGCGGCGACCGGACGCTCGGCAAGCACCAGCACAGCAGCAAGCGCAGCCCCGGCAACCACGAGCTTGCCGGCGGACCGCATGAGACGGTCGTCGACCGCGATCAGGTCCTTGCGGCGCGCAAACCAGGCGAGCAGCGCAAAATTGACCCAGGCGCCGATCGCAGGTCGCGAAGGCGAGCCCGACCTGCGCGTAGCGGTCCATCAGCAGGACCTTGAGCGCGACGTTCACCGCGACCGCGACCGCCAGCGCCTTGACCGGCGTGACGGTATCGCCGCGCGCCAGGAAGGTGACGCGTGAGCGCTGCGCAGCAGCACGAAGGGCAGCAGCCCGATCGCGTAGGCGGCGAGCGTCGCGGCCGCCGCCTGCGCGTCCGCCGCCGTGAACGCGCCGCGCCCGAACAGCGCGCGCATGATCAGATCGGGGACGAGCAGGAAGGCGACCACGCAGGGGATCGACAGCAGCAGTGTCAGTTCGATCGCGCGGTTCTGCGCGTGACGCGCGCCGGTTTCGTCGCCGGCAGCGATGCGGTTCGCCATTTCGGGCAGCAGCACGGTGCCGACCGCGATGCCGATCACGCCGATCGGCAGCTGGTTGAGCCGGTCGGCATAGTAGAGCGCCGAGAGCGCGCCGGTGGCGAGAAAGCTCGCGATGATGGTGTCGGCGAACAGCGCGATCTGCGTTCCGGCCGAGCCGAGGACGGCCGGGCCGAAGCGCTTGAAGAAGGTCTTGATCTCCTGGTCGAACCGCGGCCAACGCAATGCCGGCAGCACGCCCTGTCGCCAGGCATCCGCCGCCGACCAGCAGCGCTTCGAGAATGCCGGCGATGAACACGCCCCAGGCCGCGGCGTGTCCCGGCGGTCGGAAACAGCACCGCGACCGCGAGCGCCGCCATCATCGACAGGTTGAGCAGGATCGGCGCGGCCGCGGCGGCGGCGAAGCGGCCGAGCGCGTTGAGGATGCCGCCGTAGAGCGTCACCAGCGATGACCAGCAGCAGATAGGGAAACGTGATGCGGGTGAGCTCGACCGCCAGCGCAAAGCGCCCGGGATCCTTGGCGAAGCCCGGGCGCGAGCAGCGCGATCACTGCCGGCGTGAACAGCCAGCGCAACGGCCAGCAGCACGACCTGCGTCGCCAGCAGAAGCGTGAAGACCCGATCGGCGAAGAGCCGCGCCGGATCGGGCCCGCTCTGCTGGCGGATGCGCGCATAGGCCGGCACGAAGGCGGCATTGAACGCACCCTCGGCGAAGATCGCGCGGAAATGGTTGGGCAGCCGCAAGCGCGACGAAAAAGGCATCCGCGATCGGCCCGGCGCCGAGCACCGCCGCCAGCACGATGTCGCGCGCAAAGCCGGTGAGACGCGAGAGCAGCGTGAAGCCGCCGACGGTAAAGATGCGTCCCGATCATTGTGCGCGTTCCGCCTTGTCATGCGCGCGCTAGCAGGCGCTAACTCAATGACGTGTCCGTGATCGCATGCGTGCGCACACAACGAGACGCTACGCCAATGCGTCCCGCACGGCAGCGACGATCCGGTCCTGGGTCGCCTCGTCGAGATAGGCGTGCATCGGCAGGCTGATGACCTCGCCGGCGAGCCGCTCGCTCACCGGCACGCCGCCCTCGGCCACCGGGATAGCGCTCGATAGGCGGCCTGCCGGTGCAGCGGCTTCGGATAGTAGATCGCGGTCGGGATGCCCTGCGCCTTGAGCGCGGCGGCGAGCTCATCGCGCCGGCCGGCAGCGAGCGCGGATGGTGTATTGCGCCCAGACCGAGGTCGAGCCCTCGGCGAGCGCGCGGAACGATCGCGACATCGGCGAGGCCTTCGCGAATAGCGGCGCGCGATGCGGTCGCGCGCGGCGATCTCGTCGGGGAAGATTTTCAGCTTCTCGATCAGCACCGCCGCCTGGATGGTGTCGAGCCGCCCGTTCATGCCGATGCGCACGCAATCGTACTGGCTCGCGCCCTCGCCGTGCATGCGCAGGCTGCGGATGATTTCGGCAAGCTCGTCGTCGTCGGTGAAGATCGCGCCGCCGTCGCCGTAGCAGCCGAGCGGCTTGGCCGGAAAGAAGCTCGTCGCGGTTGCCGGGCGCGAGCGTGCCGAGCGCGGCGATTGCCGTAGGTCGCGCCGAACGCCTGCGCCGCGTCGTCGAGCACGAACAGGCCGTCGCGCGTCGGCGATCGCGGCGATGCGCGTCGTAATCCGCCGGCTGGCCGAACAGATCGACCGGGATGACCGCCCTGCGGCGCGAGCCCGCGCGCTGCGCGCGGCCGCAACGGCGCGCGCGAGGCTCGCGGGATCGAGATTGAAGCTCGCCTCCTCGACGTCGGCGAACACCGGCGTCGCGCCGACCAGCGCCACGACCTCGGCGGTGGCGGTGAAGGTGAAGGCCGGGCAGATCACCGCGTCGCCCGGACCGATGCCCTTCGCCATCAGCGGCAGCAGCAGCGCGTCGGTGCCGCTGGCGCAGGTGATCGCATGGCGCGCGCCGCAGAACGCCGCGAGCTCGGCCTCGAGCGGCGCGCACCTCCGGTCCGAGGATGAACTGGCAATGCGCCGAGCACGCGCGCGATCGCGTCGTCGACCGCCCGGCCGAGCCGCCGGCGCTGCGCGGCGACGTCGATGAACGGGATCGGCGCGGGATCGAGGCGGTGCTGGCTGATTCATCATGGTCGCGAGCTTGGCGTCGGCCGCACCGGCTCAACCGGTCAGCCGCCGCGGCCCCGGGCGGCGTTGCGCCGCGGCCGGCGCCGGCCGCTGCTCTCAAGGCAGCGGATCGCGATCTCGAGGCTCGCCACGCCCTCTTCGCCGGTCACCGCCGGACGCTTGTCGCCGCGCGATCGCGTCGACGAACGCCTGCAGCTCGGCGCGCAACGGCTCGGCATGGCCGACCGAGAGATGCCGCATCGAGTAGCTGCCGTCGGGCTGGAAGCCGAAGCATTCGGTCACCTGCCGGGTCAGGAGGTCGCCCATGATGTATTTGCTTGCGTGTCGCGATGGTGACGTTGCGCGCCTTGAACGGCGTGAGCCAGTTGGTGTTGATGTGGGCGAGCACGCCCGAGGCGGTGCGGAACTGCAGCAGCGCGATGTCCTCGCGCTCGGCGACCGCGCTCGACAGCTGCGGCTGCACCTCGACGATGTCGGAATCGGTGAACCAGCGGATGAGGTCGATGTCGTGCACGGCGAGATCGATGACCACGCCGACATTCGACATGCGCGGCGGAAACGGCCCGACGCGGGTGATCGCGATCGACAGAATGTCCTCGCCGCGGATGCGCGTCCTTGATCGTCTCGACCGTCGGATTGAAGCGCTCGACATGGCCGACCATCAGCACGACGCCCGGCCCGGCGCGCGGCGGCGATGATGGCGCGCCCCTCCTCGACCGACGACGCGATCGGCTTCTCCACCAGGACATGCACGCCGCGCTCGATGCAGGCGAGCGCCAGGTCCTGATGCAGGTGGGTCGGCGCCGCGATGGTGACGGCATCGACGCCCCTCGGCCAGCAGCCGTTCGACATCGCCGAATGCCGGGCAGTCCGAGCACGCCCGGACACGAACTCGCGCTGCTTGCGATCGGGATCGGCAACGCCGACGAGCTTCACGCCGGGAAGGTCGGCGAAGACGCGCGCATGATTGCTGCCCATGACGCCGACGCCGACAACCCCCACGCGTAGGAGACCGGCCGCGCCGGCTTTCACGGATTGCACCATGACTGGCTCTGGTCCCCTGCCCTTGCCTCTTGGCCCGCGCTCTCCCTAGCATGCCCGGCGGCCGCTGGCGATGGCTCCGTGACGGGGTGCGGACACGTTTCGAATCAAAGAGTTACAGCGGGCGGACGGCTCGGCCAAGACGCGCCTTTCGCGCCCGCAGCACGGCGGCCGGACCGCCTTTCGGCCAAGCGGGAGCCGAATTCCGCCCGTTCGGAGCCGCTCGCCTGGCCGCAGGCGCGCTGGATCGGCGCGCGTCGGTCCGACCGCCGGCATCGTGGCGCGTTTACGGCGTGCCTTGCGGTGTTCAGCGCAAGGCACGCCTGAGGCGCCTACGGGCTCGCAGTGTTGTCCTTTTCCGCCCGGATATCGGCGTCGACCATCAGCTTCACCAGTTCATCGAAGGTGACCGTGGGCTTCCAGCCGAGCGTCCGGCGCGCCTTGCCGGCGTCGCCGATCAAAAGATCCACTTCGCTCGGCCGGAAATAGCGCTGGTCGATCTCGACGTAGTCGTGCCAGTCCAATCCGGCATAGCTGAAGGCGCGCTCGAGGAAATCGCGCACGCTGCGCGTCTCGCCGGTTGCGATGACGTAGTCGTCGGGTGTGTCCTGCTGCAGCATCATCCACATCGCGAGCACGTAGTCCTTGGCGTACCCCCAGTCGCGGCAGGCATCGAGATTGCCGAGATAGATCTTCTTGTCCTTGCCGGCGAGAATGCGGGCGAGGCCGCGCGTGATCTTGCGGGTCACGAAGGTCTCGCCGCGACGCGGACTTTCGTGGTTGAACAGAATTCCGTTCGACGCATGCAGGCCGTATGCCTCGCGATAATTCGCCACCTGATGGAACGAGAACACCTTGGCGCAGGCATAGGGGCTGCGCGGATGGAACGGCGTCGTTTCCTTTTGCGGGTTCTCCTGAATTTTCCGAAAATCTCCGAGCTCGATGCCTGATAGAAGCGCACGGTCTGCACGGCGCCCACATTGCGAATGGCCTCGAGAAAGCGCAGCGTGCCGAGCGCCCCGATGTCGGCGGTGTAGACGGGCTCGTCGAACGAAACACGGACGTGGCTCTGCGCACCGAGATTGTAGACCTCGTCCGGCTCGACCACCTCGACCAGCTTTTCGAGCCGGCTGCTGTCGGAGAGGTCGCCGTAATGCAGGAAGAAGCGCGGGTCCTTTTCGTGCAGGTCCTGGAAGATATGGGAGATACGGCCGGTGTTGAACGAGGACGAGCGGCGGATGATGCCGTGGACCTCGTAGCCCTTGGACAGCAGCAGTTCCGCCAGATACGAGCCGTCCTGGCCGGTCACTCCCGAGATCAGCGCACGCTTCATGAGAAATGCTCTTCAACCGTTCGCACGATGTAGGCCACGTCGTCGTCGGTCATGAACGGGTGCGTGCCCCAATAGAGGCCGCAATCCATGACGTGATCGGCCCCGTCCAGTGCGCCGCTCACGCGGTAGTCGAAATGCGCAAGCGCGGGCTGGCGCGTGAGATTGCCGCAGATCACCGGCCGCGTTTCGATTCCGGCGCGCTCAAGATGACCGACCAGTCCGTCCCGCGCCGCCCGCGAGCGGCACAGCACCGTATAGCCAAACGGTGCGGGAAATACATCGCGCCGGTGCCGGATCAGCGACAGATGCCCCTCCTGCTGCAAGTGCGCGAGACCGGCGTCGAGCCTTTGCGCAACGCCACGGCGGCTGTCGTTGAAGCCCTCGATGCGCTTGAGCTGCTCGATCCCGATCGCGGCATTGATTTCGGTCGGCCGCAGATTGAAGCCGGTGGTGACGAACAGGAAGCGCGGATCGATATCCGGATGGCGCGCGGCGATTTCGGCGCTATCCCGGCTGTTGGGCCCAGCCATGCGCCCGCATGGCCCGCAGCAGATCGGCCAGCCGCGCGTCCGGCGTCACGACCATCCCGCCTTCGATCGTGGTGATGTGGGGGGAGAAATAGAAGCTGAACGTGCCGAGCTGGCCGTACGAACCGACTTTCCGGCCGTTCCACGCCACGCCGAGCGATTCACAGGTGTCCTCGATCAGCCAAAGCCGATGGCGCTGCGCGATCGCGCCGACGGCCGCCATGTCGACCGCACCGCCCAGAACGTGAACCACGAAGATCGCGGACGTAGCCGGCGTGACGGCCGCCTCGATCGCCTCCGGCGTCGCCTGCAGAGTATCCGGGTCGCAATCCACGAACACGGGCTTTGCGCCCGCCTGAATGACCGGCCACACCGTCGTCGACCATGTCAGCGCCGGCACGATGACTTCCGATCCGGGCATGATGCGGCCGGGCAGGCCATCGGCCGGCACAAGCGGGTTCGCCAGCGCAAACAGCGCGAGCAGATTGGCTGAAGAGCCCGAATTGACCATCACGGCGTGCTCGACCCCAAGGTACGCCGCGAACGCCCGCTCGAAGGCGCGGCAGCGCTCGCCCATCGTGAGCTGGCCGGAATCGAGCACGGCTTTGGCGGCATCGAGCTCTTCTTTGCCCAGGGTATTCTTGTTGAGCGGGATGCGGGCCATTGCGTCTTTTACAGGGAGGACTCGCCGTCTTTGCTCACGACGTGGGCATGGGGCATGGGAAACAACAGCTTGCCGCCCTGCTCCAGATACGCCCGCTCGCGCTTGACGATCTCGGTCTTGAAATACCACGGCAGCACCAGCATGGTCGACGGACCCAGGCTGCGCGCCCTCTCTTCCGAGATCAGCTCGAAATCGGTGCCGAGCGTACGCAGGCCGACCTTGTCGGGGTTGCGCTCGGAAATATAGGGCATCGTCTCCTTGGTGATGCCGAAGAGCTGCAACAGGACATTTCCCTTGGTCGAGGCGCCGAGGCCAAAGACCTTGCCGCCGGCCTTGCGATCGCGCTCCATGTACTGCGTAACACGGCGCGACAGGTCCTTGATCCGTTCGAAATAGTCGCGGTAGGTCTGCGCGTCCTTGAGCTTCAGTTCGGTCTCGGTCGCGGCCAGCTTGTCCAGGTTTTTCCGGCCCGATGCCTGCAAGGCCTCGCCCCTCTCCGCATGCGTCACGAAGGCGCGCAAGCTCCCGCCATTCACCGCGTTGGTCGAAGCGTCGAACACGACGAGACCGTTCCGCGCCATCAGATGTTGCAGCGCGTCGAGCGAGTAGTACGACAGGTGCTCGTGACAGATGTCGTAGAAGTTCATGTTGGTCAGCATCAGCGGCAGATAGCTGAGCTGGATGCACCACACGCCGTCGGGCGCAAGGATGGCCTTCACATCCGCCACGAAGCTGTTGGGATCGGGCAGATCGTAGAACATCGCGTTGCAGCCGACCGCCCTGGCCTTGGCATCGCCGAAGCGGGGCGGCGGAAAAATAGTCGTTGATGACGGTGATGTTCGGGTCGACGCCCGACCAGTCGATGTTACGGGCCGGTTCGAAACCCACGCGGCGCAGGTGCGCGGGATAGAAAGCGAGCGTGGTGCAGTCATTGGCGCCGATATCGACCACGATGTCGCCCGGCCTGAGTGCGACGCGACCGCAGATGTCGGAAACCACCTCCTTGAGATCGGCGCGCATGGTTTCGCTGGTGGCGGAGCGATAAAAGTAGCGCCGGTACAGGAGATCCGCGTCGACCTCCTCGCGGAACTGGAGCAACCCGCAGCCTTGCGGGTTTTTCGCACGATCGCACAGCGTCATCGTCAGCGGGACGCGCAATGTCGCCAGCTCTCCTTCCTCGGCATTGTCGCGCGTGAAGGTCGGTGACAGAAACTGCGGCGGGATGTTGATGACGTCGGTCAATTCGGCGGAGCCGCAAACCTTGCAGCGCTGCAACGTCTTGAACGGCTTGGAGTGCATCGCGACCGCCACCGTATCCGGTTAGCTCCTGATGGGACGAAAACTGACGAAGTCCCGCAGGATCAATTTGCAGATTTCCCAGCCGGTCGCAAACGGCCGCATTTTGCGCACCCCACCGATGCGCGCGGGCTCGCTCGCCGGAATTTCGCCCACGCGAAGGCCGGCGCGCGCAAAGCGGATCGAGCTTTGGCAAGGCCAGCTCAACCCCGGCGCATCGAGATCGAGCGTGAGGGCGGCGCTGCGCCGGTAAGCCCGGAAGCCCACGAGCACGTCCGAATATTGCACGCGGAACAGCAGGTTGACGGTGCCGGTGAACAGCCGATTGCCGACAAAAGTCAGCCAATCGTCGTCCTCGCTCTTGGCCCCGTCGAGGTAGCGTGACCCAATGACGAGATCGTAGCCTTCGTGCATTTTGCCGATGATACGGGGAATGTCGGCGGGGAGCGAATTGCCGTCGGGCGTGAATTCGACCACGATGTCGCCCTTGGCGGATCGCATGCCCTGCAACATTCCCTCGCCATAGCCACGCCGCGACTGCGTCAAGATGCGCAGCCCGTGGCTGTGCAAATTCCACGGTCCCATCCGTCGATCCGCCGTCAACGACGATGATCTCGTCGACCCAGTCGCGCCGGATCTGCGGGAAGATCACCCGCAGGGCTTCGATCTCATTGAGCGCCGGAAGCAGAAGCGTGGTCGCGAGCCGCTCGTTCACTCGGCACCCATCCGCTCCGCGATGTTCTCCAGATACCAGGCATAGGTACGCCTGAGGCCCTCGTGGATACCCACCTTCGCGCTCCAGCCGAGCTTCGCGGCGCGGCCGACATCCATGAGCTTGCGCGGCATGCCGTCGGGCTTGGTCGCATCGAACACGATCTCGCCCGGATACCCGACGACCTCCTTGATCGCCTGCGCCAGGTCGCGGACGGACATGTCCTCGCCGAGCCCGATATTGACGAAGGCGCCGACGTCCTTGGCTTCCACGCTGGACATGAAATGCATCATGGCATCGACCAGGTCTTCGACGAACAGAAGCTCGCGCCGGGTCGTGCCGGTGCCCCAGACCTCCACCGCCGGCGCGTTTTGCGCCTTCGCCTTGTGAAATTTGTAAATCAGCGCGGAGACGACGTGGGACTTCTCCGGCTGGAAGTGATCGCCGTAGCCGTAGAGATTGCACGGCATGAGATTGAGAAAATTGGTGCCGTATTGGTGATTTGAGTATTCGCACAGCTTCATGGCCGCGATCTTGGCGATGGCATAGCCTTCGTTGGTCGGCTCAAACGCGCCTGTCAGGAGGTCCTCCTCCCGCATCGGCTGCCGGCAGTCGCGCGGATAGACGCAGGAACTGCCCAGGAAGACGAGCTTGCGCACGCCCGCGGTGCGCGCCGCGTGGATCACGTGGGTCGCGATCATCATGTTCTCGTAGAGAAACTCGACCGGATAAGTCACGCTCGCGCCGATGCCGCCGATGTGGCCGGCGAGGTGGAAAACGTAGTCGAGCGGGTTCTCGGCGAAGAAACGATGCGTGGCCGCCTGGTCGCGCAGGTCGAGACGGTTCGACGTTGGCGCCAGGATCGTTCCGAAGCCGTCCCGCCGCAGCCGCGCGAGCAACGCGGTGCCGACCATGCCGCTGCCGCCAGTGACCAGGATGGGTGCCGCTTTTTCCATTGCCGATCAGGGGATTAGCAATGGTTGCCCCCGCCGGTCAATTGCACGCTGGAGGATTTAGCGGGCGCGATAGCCGCGCAGCCAGTCGAGGAAGCGCCCCACCCCCTCGGCGATCGGCGTTTTGGGCCGGAATCCGACCGCTCGCTCGAGATCGGTCACGTCGGCACAGGTTTCCGGCACGTCGCCGGGTTGCATCGGCAACATCTCGCGGATCGCCGCCTTGCCGACTCGCCTGCTCGATGCAGCCGGACCACCTCGGTCACCTCGACCGGGGTACTGATTGCCGATGTTGTAGACGCGCCAGGGGGCATTGCTGCGTGGCCGGATCGGGCGCCTCGCCCGTCCATGCCGGATTGGGTGCGGGCGGTTGCCCGATCAGGCGCACGACCGCCTCGACCACGTCGTCGACATAGGTGAAGTCGCGCCGCATTTGGCCGTGGTTGAACAGCCGGATCGGCCGGCCGGCCATGATCGCGTCGGCGAACAGCCACATCGCCATGTCGGGCCGGCCCCAGGGCCCATACACGGTGAAGAACCGCAGGCCCGTCGTCGGCAGGGCGAACAGATGCGCGTAGGCATGCGCCATGAGCTCGTTCGCCTTCTTGGTGGCGCCGTAGAGGCTGAGCGGATGATCGACATTATCGGAGGTGCGAAACGGCACGCGCGTATTGGCGCCGTAGACCGAGGAGGAGGATGCATAAAGCAGATGCCGGCAGCCGTTATGCCGGCAGCCTTCGAGCACGTTGAGAAAGCCGGTCAGGTTGGCATCCGCATAGGCATGCGGATCGCTCAGCGAATGGCGCACCCCGGCCTGCGCCGCGAGATGCACGACATGAGGAAAGCGATGGGCGCCGAAAAACCCTTCGATCGCCTTGCGGTCGGCAAGGTCGAGCCGCTCGAACCGAAAATTCGGAAAGGCCGCAAGCGTCTTGACCCGCGCCTCCTTGAGCCGCGGATCGTAGTAGGGATTGAGGTTGTCGAGCCCGACCACCTCCTGCCCGTCCTCCAGCAGGCGGCGCGCCACGTGCATGCCGATGAAGCCGGCCGCCCCGGTGACCAGTACGGGCTCCCGCAAGACACACCCTTTCTCGCCCTTTGGCGATGCCTCCGCCGACCCCAATCGGCGCCGGCGCAAGCTTTATGCTCCATTCGCGGCGCCTGGTGCAGTATATACGCACGAGCGCAAAGCTCTATTTTTCATCCATAGGCAATGACGATCCCCCATCCCATGACCTGCGCCGTGGCTCGCTCCGTCTCTCGCCAAGTCGCATGAGCGTCCTTGCGCGCGAGGCAGAAGACCTGCGGCATTGGCTGTTCGAAGCCGCGCTGCCGCTGTGGTGGCAGGTCGGCGCCGACCGTGCCGGCGGCGGCTTCCACGAAGCGATCGACCTCGACGGCACGCCGGTTGCGCGCCCGCATCGCGCGCGGGTCGTTGCACGGCAAGCGTTCTCGTATTGCGAGGCCGGACGCCTTGGATGGGACGGCCCGTGGCGGGAGGCCGCGGCCCATGCGCTCGACTATCTCGGCAGGCACTTCGCCGGCACGGACGGGACGGTGGCGTCGCTCGTCGGGCTCGACGGCAGGATCAGCGAACCGGGCTTCGATCTCTACAACCAGGCCTTTGCGCTGCTTGGCTATGCCAGCGGCCACCGCGTGTTCGGCGAAGCGGCCGGCTGGCGGCAGCGCGCGGTGGCGCTGCGCACGACGCTCAACGGATCGTTCGCCCATCCGCGTGGCGGCTTTCGCGAGGATCGCGAGGGGCGGCTGCCGCTGCGCTCGAACCCGCACATGCACCTGCTGGAATCCGCGCTGGCGTGGATGACCGTCGACGACGATCCGGCCTGGCGCGGCATGGCGGACGGCATCGCCAAGCTCTGCCTCGATACCTTCATCGACCCGGCAAGCGGGGCGCTGCGCGAGTTCTTTGCCGCCGACTGGTCGCCGGCAGCCGGCACCGAGGGACGCATCGCCGAACCGGGTCATCACTACGAATGGGTGTTTCTGCTCGACCGCTGGGCCAAGCTCACCGGCCGCGAGCGGCCGCAGGCGATCGCGCGGCTGCTCGTGTTTGCCGATACGCATGGGTGCGATACGCGCCGCGGCGTCGCCGTCAGCGCGGTGCTGACCGACGGCAGCCCGTACGATCCGGTTGCGCGGCTCTGGGCGCAGGCCGAGCGCATCCGCGCCTATACGATCGACCACCGCGCCGGCGATGAAGAGCGGCTCACTGCCGCCATCAAGGGACTGCGACGCTTTCTCGCCACGCCGACGCCGGGACTGTGGTTCGACCGGCTGGGCGCCGACGATCGCTTCATCCTCGAGCCGGCACGGGCCACCAGCCTCTATCACATCGTGGGAGCGGTCATCGAGCTGGCGAACGCGCTTCGCATCGGCTCCGATTCGAGCGCGGCCATCCGGTCGCATGAGCGGCCCCAGCGCCTGATCTATCTCGTCACCGAGGACTGGTACTTCATCTCGCACCGCCTGCCGATGGCGCGAGCCGCGCGCGACGCTGGCTTCGAGGTGCATGTGGCAACGCGGGTCGACCGCCATGGCGAGGCCATCGCAGCGGAAGGATTTCATCTCCATCCCGTGCCGTGGCGGCGTGGCAGCCTCGATCCACGCGACCTCGTGGAGACCCTCCGAGCGATTCGCAAGGTCTATCGCGATCTCAAGCCCGATCTCGCCCACCACGTCGCGCTGCAAGCGGCCGTGACCGGGTCGCTGGCCGCCATCGGCCTGCCGGTCATGCGTCTCAATGCGCTCACCGGGCTCGGAACGATCTTCGTCAGCGACAAGCCCAAGGCACGGGCGGTGCGGCCGGCCCTGCGCGTTCTGCTGCGCTCGCTGTTCAAGCGGCCAGGCTCGTCCGTGCTGGTGCAGAACCGCGACGACCGCGCCACGGTCGAGCGCCTCGGAATCGAGCCGAGCCGCATCGCGCTCATTCCCGGATCGGGGGTCGACGTCGCCGCGATGTCGCCCTCACCGGAGCCGCAGGGCCCGGTTACGATCGCGTTCGCCGGCCGGATCGTCGAGGACAAGGGCATCCGCGCTCTGGTCGAGGCACACCGGCTTCTGCGCGGCCGCGGCCGCGAAATCAGGCTCCTCATCGCCGGATCGCCCGACCCTGCCAATCCAGGCTCCATTCCCGAACAGGATATTGCCGCCTGGACCCGGCTGCCCGGCCTCACCTATCTCGGATACGTCGCCGATATCGCGGCATTCTGGGCATCGGCCCACATTGCGGTCCTGCCCTCCCGGCGCGAGGGACTGCCGTTGAGCCTCCTGGAAGCCGCGGCCTGTGGCCGGGCGCTGGTAGCGACCGACGTGCCGGGGTGTCGGGAAATCGCACGCGCGGGCGTCAATGCCCTCCTGGTTCCGCCCGACGACGCACAGGCGCTGGCCGGCGCGATCGAGCGGCTCGCAAGTGATGCAGCGCTTCGGCGCCAGTTCGGCCAGGCGAGCCGGGCACTGGCCGAGGCTGAATTCTCCAGCGAGCGCATCGGCCGCGACGTCGTTAATCTCTATCGATCGCTGTTGCGTCACCCCGCCGGGTAACCGTTGCGAGCTCGGCCCCGCGCGGGTTAGACCTTTCCGTCTACATTGCGCACATCAGGATCATCGGTTCGTGGCACACGGTCGAACGCTCGCCATCGTCGGGCTCGGATATGTCGGGCTGCCGGTTGCCGTCGCTTTTGCCCGGCAAGGCACGCCGGTGATCGGATTCGACATCGATGCCGGCCGGATCGAAGAGCTCAGGGCGGGACGTGACCGCACGCGTGAGATCGAGGCGCGCGATCTTCTTCACCCAAGCCTGCGCTATACGTCGGATGCCGCCGAGCTTTCCTCCGCCGACTTCTTCATCGTGACGGTGCCGACTCCGATCGACGAAGCCCGCCGGCCCGATCTGACCGCCCTTTTCGCCGCTTCCGGTACCGTCGGCAAGGCGCTCAAGCGCGGCGACATCGTAGTCTACGAGTTGACCGTCTATCCCGGCGCCACGGAAGAGGATTGTGTGCCGGTGCTGGAAGCAGCTTCGGGCCTGCGCGCCGGGACCGACTTCACGGTCGGCTATTCACCCGAGCGCATCAATCCGGGCGACGCGGCGCATCGCTTCGAGGCCATCACCAAGGTGGTGGCGGGACAGGATCCGGCTACCCTCGAAGTCATCGCCTCGGTCTATGGATCGGTCGTCACGGCCGGACTGC
The DNA here is from genome assembly GCA_963755305.1 of uncultured Alphaproteobacteria bacterium. Classification (GTDB taxonomy): domain Bacteria; phylum Pseudomonadota; class Alphaproteobacteria; order Rhizobiales; family Xanthobacteraceae; genus VAZQ01. The sequence goes on from CAVWJL010000008.1 coordinate 438,314, forward strand.
ACAAGGCGCCGTCGATCAAAGTGGCCGAGGCCGCAAAAGTGATCGAGAACGCGCAGCGCGATCTCAACATCGCGTTCATGAACGAGCTATCGGCCATCTTTCACGAGCTCGGCATCGACACCCGGGACGTGCTGGCGGCAGCCGCTACGAAATGGAATTTTCTCAATTTCACGCCAGGCCTGGTCGGGGGTCACTGCATCGGGGTCGACCCCTACTATCTCACCCACCGCGCCCAGAAGGCGGGCTACCACCCGGACGTCATTCTCGCCGGGCGCCGCATCAACGATACGATGGGCGAGCGGGTGGCGCGCGAGTGCCTGCGCCGCCTGCTCAAGGCCGGCACGCGCCCGGAGGTCGTCACCGTGCTGGGGCTGACGTTCAAGGAAAACGTCGTCGACATCCGCAACTCGCAGGTCGTCGAGGTCGTTCGGGAATTGCGGTCGTACGGGCTGACCGTGCAGGTTCACGATCCCCTCGCCGACGGGACAGAAACCATGCGGGAGTATGGAATTGCCTTGGAGCAGGAGCGCGATCTTGCGCCCGCCGACGCGGTGGTGCTTGCGGTTGGCCATGAATTTTATCGCAGCTCGGGCTGGCCGCTGATGGCGCGGCTTCTCAAGCACGGCCGCGGTCTGGTCATGGACGTCAAAGCCACGCTCGACCCGCACATGCGCCCGGAAGGGATCGAACTCTGGCGGCTGTGACGATCGGCAGCGCAACCGCACGTGCGGCCGGTTATGGTTAATATTCATCGTCTGCGTTTGCACTACCCGCAGGTGGGTTGACGTAGTGGTGCAGCGCAGTTGAAGTGTGGCCCGCCGAGGGAGGGCGTTTCGCTCATGCCAACGCAGATTGTCCCGGTGATCATGTGCGGCGGCGCGGGAACGCGGCTGTGGCCGGTCTCGCGCGAAAGCATGCCAAAGCAATTCGTGCCGCTGATCGGTCATAACTCGACATTTCAGCAGGTGCTTGGCCGCATTGCGGATCCCGACCTGTTCGCACGCGCGATCGTCATCACCAATGCGGAATTTCGTTTCGTGGTGGCCGAGCAGCTGCGCGAATCCGGCATCGAAGCCGATATCGTGCTCGAGCCGATGCGTCGCGACTCGGGTCCCGCGGTCGCGGTCGCCGCGCTGCTGGCGGCCAGCCGCGATCCGGAGGCCATCGTGCTCGTGCTGGCAGCCGATCATGTCATCCGCAAGCCGGATGAATTCCGCGCGTCTTGCCGGCGCGCCGCCGAGGCCGCCGCCAAGGGCCGCATCGTGACCTTTGGCATCGCGCCGACGGACCCGGCGACGAATTACGGCTACATTCGGCCGGGCGGTAAGCTCAATGGCGCCTCTCTGTTCGCGGTCGAGGCCTTCGTGGAGAAGCCCGATGCCGAGACCGCCGCCGGTTACGTGGCCGAGCACTATCTCTGGAACAGCGGCAATTTCCTGTTTCACGCCCGCACCATGCTGGCTGAAATCGAGCAGTTCGAGCCCGAGATGGCGGAGGCGACGAAGGCCGCGGTCGCCGGCATGACTCGCGACCTCGATTTCCTGCGGCTGACGCCGGAGCCGTTTGCGCGCGCACCCAAGAAGTCGATCGATTATGCGGTGATGGAACGCACCAAGCTCGCCGCGGTGGTTCCTGCCAGGGCCGGTCGTGATGATGGACAGCCGCGACAGCCTGGTCGCGCTCCGAGGATTCCGTTTTGACCACCGTGGTGGGGCTCGACAACGTCATCGTCATATCAACGGCCGATGCCGTGCTGGTAACCTCACGCGCGAACGCGGAGCAGGTGAAGGAGCTGGTTGAGCACCTGAAATCGCAGAACCATCGTGCCGCGGTCGAGCACCGGCGCATCTACCGGCCCTGGGGCTACTACCAGGACGTTGACGTGGCCGAGCGCTATCGCGTCAAGCGCATCGTGGTCAAACCGGGATGCAAGCTCTCGCTGCAGAAGCACTTTCATCGCTCCGAGCACTGGGTGGTGGTCAAGGGAACAGCCGAGGTGACGGTCGGCGAGGACACCCGCAGCGTGCACGAGAACGAATCCATCTACATCCAGATCGGCAGCGTTCACCGGCTCGCCAACCCGGGCAAGATTCCACTTGAACTGATCGAGGTGCAGGTCGGCAGCTACCTCGGCGAGGACGACATTGTCCGTCTCGACGACGTCTACGGACGCTGATCAACCGCGTCCGACACCGACATAGGCAAATCCCCGCTGTGCCATGTCGACCGGCTCGTAGACGTTGCGCAGATCGACGACAATCGGAGACTTCAAGGCCGCCTTCACACGATCGAGATCGAGCGCGCGGAACTCCTCCCATTCGGTGATGATCACCATGGCGTCGGCGCCGGCGACGCAGGCATAAGGATCGCTCGCAGGTTCGATCTGCGGCAGGAGCTTGCGCGCTTCCGCCATTCCATGGGGGTCATAGGCGCGCACGCGGGCGCCCTGCGCTTCGAGCGCCGGCACGATGACGAGGCTCGGCGCTTCGCGCATGTCGTCGGTGTTGGGTTTGAAGGTCAGCCCCAGGACGGCAATCAGCCTTCCGGCGAGCGAGCCGCCGCAGGCGGCGATCACCTTGTCCGCCATGGCGCGCTTGCGCGCGTCGTTCACCGCGATCACGGTCTCCACGATCTTGATCGGCGCAGCGTGTTGCTGCCCGATCGCCGTCAGCGCGGCGGTATCCTTGGGAAAGCACGAACCGCCGAAGCCCGGCCCCGGATGCAGAAACGTGCGGGAAATTCGGCGGTCGAGCCCCATGCCGCGGGCGATCTCCTGTACGTCCGCGCCGCATTTCTCGCATAGGTCGGCGATCTCGTTGATGAAGGTGATCTTGGTGGCGAGGAAGGCGTTCGAGGCGTACTTGATCAACTCGGCGGCGCGCCGGCCGGTGAACAGGATCGGCGTCTGGTTGATGAACAGCGGGCGGTAGACCTCGCGCATCACGCGGCGCGCCCGCTCGTCGTCGGTGCCGACCACGACGCGGTCCGGCCGCTTGAAGTCCTCGATCGCGGCGCCTTCGCGCAGGAATTCCGGGTTGGATACGACCGCGAACTCGCCGTCCGGGCGCAGCTTGCGGATGATGGTCTCGACCTCGTCATTGGTTCCGACCGGAACGGTCGATTTGGTGACCACGACCGTGAAGCCATCGATGTCGGCCGCGACCTCGCGCGCGGCATCATAGAGATACGAGAGATCGGCAAAACCGTCGCCGCGCCGCGAGGGCGTGCCGACGGCGAGGAAGACCGCGTCGGCGGAGCGAACGGCGCTCGCACCTTCGCTGGTGAAGAACAACCGGCCGGCCTGGACGTTGCGCGCGACCAGGGCGTCGAGACCGGGCTCGAAGATCGGGATGTTTCCGCTCCTGAGCCGCTCGATCTTGCCGGCATCCTTGTCGACGCACGTCACCACGTGCCCGAAATCGGAAAAGCAGGCGCCCGAGACAAGCCCGACGTATCCGGTTCCGATCATCGCGATGTGCATGACGCGTGCGTGCTCCGCAGGATGCTACGATTGCGGCGGAATGGGATACAGCAGCCAGACAAAGACCCCCGGCAGCGCGCCGACCAGCAGCACCAGCCCAAAGCCGATCGAAAACAGCAGCGCCTTTTCCGGCGGGACGCCGTGCCCGCCCAGCAGCGCAGTCACCGCAAGCTCACGCAGACCCCAGCCGCCGACCGAAATCGGGACAAGCGCGACGCCGACCACCACGGTGAACAGTACCGCCGCGTCCGCGACCGGAAGCGCCAGACCCTGCGCGCGCGCGGCCGACCACACCACAATAATGGTGAACACGTGGACGAGACACCCGAAGGCGAGGATCGCCGGCGCGCGCGGCCCAAACAGGACATGGCGGGCGGCGCGCGCCAGCGTCCCAGCCCAGCGCGAATATCGCCAACGCTCCAGTAGCGGAGCGATCACGGGCGTCAGGATGAGGCCCACGATGCCGCCAAGCAATGCCGCTGCGTAGATGACGAGGATGAGATCGCGGTACCCACCCAAGACGCTCAACGCCGACGGCAGCAGCAGGATCACGAGCCCGAATGCTAGCAGCAGGGCCACGCCGACGCCCCGGTCGATCACCACGCTCGCCACGGTGTTGCGCCAATCGCAGCCGAGCCGCGCGATCAGCCAAACGCGCATGCCGTCACCGACCACATTGGGCAGAAATTGCGCGAAGAAGGTGCCGATGGCGGTGACGGCGATCACCGCCGGCCGGGTGATCCGGGCGCTCTGGACGGCAAGCGCACCCAGGATTTCGCGCCAGCGCAGCGCCACCAGCGGAATTTGCAGCGCGACCACGAGGGCTGCGAACGCGGCCCAGCGGAAATCGACCGTGGGCACGATGCGCGCCACTTCGGCCGTGTCGACCTGGCGCAGCACGTACCAGAAGCATCCGCCGCTCACGGCGAGCTTGAGCGCAAAAAAGGCGAGCTTTTCGACACCGGAACCAGGCCGGATATTCGCCGTCTCCAAATCGCTTGTCACCAGTAACCCGCCTACCCCTGTCGCGCGCCCGTACCGCGGCGTGATCGGGCGCAAAGGAGGCCCCGTATATAGACCGAACTCATGGTCCTGCGCCACGGACAGCTTGCGCCTCTCGCTTGGCCGAGCCCGGCACCCGCCGCGCTATGGTGCCCGATACAGTGCCGCAAAGCGCTGGAGTGCTTGGTCGAGCGAGAAGCGCTCGGCGATACACCGGCGTGCGCGGCCGCCCCGGGCAGAGCGCGCAGCGGGCGACTCTTCGGACAGCGTGCGGATCGCCGCGGCCAGTGCGCCCGGATCGTGCGGCGGCACGACAAGGCCGGTATCGCCGACGATGATCCGGGCATCGCCGACATCGGTCGCCACTGCCGGCAGTTCGCAGGCCATGCCTTCGGCGATCGCATTGGAGAAACCCTCGCCGAATGCGGAGCTGAAGACGACGAGGTCGGCGGCCGCAAGCAGGCGCGGCACGTCGCGGCGCAATCCCAGCCGATGGACGTTGGCGGGCGCCTCGATCTGCCCGGTCCCCGCGCCGACCAGCAAAGCCTGCAACTGCGGCAGCCTCGCCATGGCCGCGAGGAAAGTCTCATGATCCTTCATCGGATCGACGCGCGCGACGTGCGCTACCACGACCTTGTCCTCGACGATGCCAAGTTCCCGGCGCACGGCGGCGCGTGCGGCGGCATCCGGCCGGTACTCATTCACGTCGATTCCGTTGGCGATGACCTCGGAGCGGCGCGGCCGATAGCCCATCGCGAGATGGGCCTTCATCCCAGCGACCGAATTGGCGGTAATCATGTCCGGCCTCGACGACAGGAAGGCGCAGGCTCGCACCATCATCCGCAAGCCGCCGTGTAGCGCCGGAAGTCGACATCCGAGCAGCGAATGCCCCAGATGAGCCGAGTCCGGCCGCGCCGGCCCGACAGCACGAAAGCGATGAGCGCCGCAAGGTCGCCGTGATACATCCAGCCCTGGACGATATCGGGCTTGCTCTGGGCGATGAGCCTGGCAAGCGATACGATCCCGCGGACGACACCGATGGCATGATGGAAACCGAGCTCGACGACGGTGACGTTGGCCGCCCGCAGCAGATCGACATAGTCCTGCGCGGGAGAAGGCTGACGACGATGATTTCGTCGGCGATGCTCGGCGATGCGGTCGCGATCCGCGTCAGCATGGCTTCGGCCCCGCCGACCCGCAGCGTAGACACGACATACATGATCTTGCGCGGCCGTGCGCTCACGCCCATCGCTCGCGCCAGGCCTGCAGCATCAGCACGGTCCACAGCGGATATTGCTGGTTACGGGCACCGGTGAGGTGCTCCTCCCAGGCGCGGCGCACCGGCTCGACGCGCACGAACCCGTAGGCTGCCAGCCGCGCCGGAGACAGCAGCGATTCCGCCCAGTCCCGCAACGGTCCGCGCAACCAGGCGTCGATCGGCACCCCGAACCCCATCTTGGGACGGTCGACCAATGCTTCCGGCACGTAGCGGTCGAGCACCCGGCGCAACAGCCATTTGCTGCGGCCCCCGCGAAGCTTGAAGCGCAACGGCAGGCTCCACGCCATGGCGACGACCCGATGGTCGATCAGCGGCACTCTGCCCTCGAGACCGACCGCCATGGTGGCCCGATCGACCTTGGTGAGAATATCGTCCTGGAGATAGGTCACCATGTCGAGGAACTGCAGACGCGGGACGAGACCCGGCAAATCGCGTTCGATCGTCGGATCCCATAGCGGGCCGTCCGGCTCATGGCCGGCGGCGGCCACCGCTTGCGGATTCGGCCATTGGCTCACGAGCCGCCGGTAAATCGCGCCGTGGTCGGGGCTGTCGAAGAGCTCCGCGATCTTGTGCAGCTTGTCGCCGATGAGCGCCGGCTGCAGCGATGACGGCACGAATGCGAACATCCGGCTCCAGGCTTCGGGCGACAGCGAGCGCAACATGGCGGCCGACGCCGCATGGAGCGGACGCGGAACCAGCTTCAGCGCGCGCGTGAGCTTCTCGGCCCAGACATAGCGATTGTATCCGGCGAACAGCTCGTCGCCGCCGTCGCCCGACAGCGCTACGGTGACGTGCTTGCGCGTCAGTTCGGAGACCAGGTAGGTCGGAATCTGCGAAGAAGTCCGCGAACGGCTCGTCGAACCAGTCCGGCAGTTGCGGGATGACGTCGAGAGCGTGGCGTGGCTCCACGTAGAATTCGGTGTGGTCGGTGCCGAGATGGGCGGCGACCGCCTTGGCGGATTTCGCTTCGTCGTATCCGCTCTCATGGAAGCCGATGGAGAACGTCTTGACCGCTCGCGTGCTCTGCGCCTGCATCAGGGCGACGACGGTCGAAGAGTCGATGCCGCCGGACAGAAAGGCGCCCAGCGGTACATCCGCGATCATCCGGAGCTTGACCGAATCCCGCAGCAGCGCGTCGAGCCGCTCGACCGCTTCGTCCTCGTCCGGGTTCGGATCGTTTCGGGCTTCGCCCGCCATCGCGATGGCGCGCATGTCCCAATAGCATTTCGGTTGCGGCGGCCGGCCGGCCGCGAGCGTCAGGATATGACCAGGAGCAAGTTTCGCCGCCTCGCGATAGATCGTGCGCGGCTGGGCGATATAGGCGTGACGGAGGTAGCCCAACCACCGAATCAGCGTCAATTGTCGGTTTCCAATCAGGCACTTGGCGAAAAGCCTTGAGCTGCGACGCGAACAGGACGCGATCCGGCATAGCGGCGTAATAGAGCGGCTTGATGCCGAGCCGGTCGCGGGCGAGTACAAGCGTGCGTGCCGCGCGATCCCACAATGCGAAAGCGAACATGCCGACGGTGCGTTCGATCGCCGCTTCGACGCCCCAAAGCGCGCACGCCTCCAGCAGCACTTCGGTGTCGGAATCGCTGCGCATCCGGCGGCCCGCCGCCGCTAGTTCCTGGCGGATATCGGTGTAATTGTAGATTTCGCCGTTGAACACGATCACGTAGCGCCGATCGGCCGAATGCATCGGCTGGGCGCCGCCCGGGCTGAGATCGATGATGGCGAGCCGGCGCTGGCCGAGCGCCGCGCCGCCACTCGCCTCGACCCAGACGTCGCCGGCGTCCGGTCCGCGATGCCGCAGGGTCTCGGTCATGTCGACGGCAATCGTGCGCAGTGCCTCCGCCGAGGTCGCCGCGCGCCAGTCGATCATGCCAGCAATGCCGCACATCGCTTGGTTCCTGAAGGTCTTATGGCGCCCGCTCCAACCGGCAAGCCGCTATGCGGGCCGCGCCCAGCCCTCGCCTATGTGCCACAGGGCGAACGTGCCGCGCTAGCGCTGGAGCCGCCTTTCCCGCTCTTGCACCGCCGCATGTCGCTCAAGGGTCTGTTGCGCCCGCTTGACCACGGGGACATCGACCATCTTGCCGTCGACCACGATCGAGCCGCGTCCGGCGGCGGTCGCTTCGTCATAGGCGGCAACGATGCGGCGGGCGGCATCGACTTCGTCCGTACTCGGGGCAAACTCGGCATTGAGTATCGGCACCTGGCTCGGGTGCACGACGGAGGCGCCGAGAAAGCCCAGGCGGCGCGAGCGCTGCACCGTTGCGCGGAACCCTTCGAGGTCCTTGTAGTCCGCCACCGTCCCGATGAAGCCGAGCGGCATGACGCCGGCGGCGCGCGCGGCGATCGCCAGCTGCTGCTTGGGCATGAACAGCCCTTCCGGCTCCGGCAGCATGCCGACCGAGAGCGCGAAGTCCTCGCCCCCCAGCGTCAGCGCAACGATCCGGGGGTGTGCGCTCGCGATCTCCGGCATGCGGAAGAATGCCGCCGCGGTCTCGATCATCACGATGAATCGCGTCGCCCCAACCGGCATGCCGCGCTCGGCCTCGAGCTCGGCGACCACTTCGGCGATCAGCCGCACGTGATCGGCACTCTCCGCCTTGGTCACCGCGAGCGCCTGCACGCGCGGCGAGATCGCGGCTTCGAGGTCGAGCATGGTCTGCCGCCATGGGCGGTTGATGCGCACCACCACGTCGGCGCCGGAGCGCGCCACCGTCGCCGCGCTCGCCTGCAACTCCTGCCGGGCGCGCGGGCGCTCGGCGTCGGGAACGCTGTCTTCCAGGTCGAGGATGATCGGCATCCGCTCCGTACCGGTGCGCGCCCTCGATGAAGCGCGCGACGTTGGAGGGAACGTAGAGCAGCGAGCGCCACACCGGCGGCCCGCGCGTCTCGGAGATTGCCGCAGCACCGCTCATATCACTCTCCGTTCGCGCAACTGGTCAAGGTCTTCGTCGGTGAGGCCCAGCGCCCCCAGGACCTCGCCATTGTGCTCGCCGAGTTCCGGCGCCGGCGTGCGAAGGGCGCCCGGCGTGCCGGACAGCCGCGGCACGACCGCATGCATCGGGATGCTGCCCAGGTCGGCGTCCGGCACGTCCACCACGATCTCGCGGGCCTGAACATGAACGTCGGTCATGAACTGGGCGATGTCGTAGACCGGCGCGGCGGTGACCTCCGCCTTGTCGAACACGGCGAGCGCGTCGGCGAGCGTGCGCCGGCCGATGAATTCGCGCAGCGGCGCCTCGCATGCCTCCGCATTGCGCACGCGGTCGGCATTGGTGCGGAAACGCGGCATCGTCGATCATGTCGGGACGGCCGATGGCGTGGAACAAGCCGCTCGGCCATCCCCTGGATCGAGGCCGAGATGGCAATCCAGCGCCCGTCGCTGGTGGCAAAGACATTGCGCGGCGAGGAGGTAGCCGAGCGGCTGCCGAGCCGTGGCGCGATCTTGCCGGTGAGCTTGTAGAGCGCCGCCTCCGGCCCGAGGATGGACACGACCGGATCGAGCAACGGCAGGTCGATGACCTGGCCGCGTCCGCCGTTCACCTCGACTTCGCGCAGCGCCATCAGCACCGCCGAGACGCCATACAGCCCGGCGACCATGTCGGCGAGCGCGAACGGCGGCAGCACGGGCGGCCGGTCGTCATAGCCGGTCTTCGCGGCAAAGCCGGACATGCCTTCCACCAGGCTGCCAAAGCCCGGGCGATTGCGATAAGGGCCGTCCTGTCCCCAGCCCGACACCCGCACGATGACGAGCCGCGCATTGCACTCATGCAGGCGCGTGGGCGCGAGCCCCATCTCCTCGAGCGTACCCGGCCGGAAGTTCTCGATGAAGACGTGGGCGCCGGCAACGAGCCGCAACAGCAGGTCCCTGCCCTCGCCCGCGCGCAGATTGAGCGTTACGCTCTTCTTATTGCGGGCGTAGACCTTCCAGTGCAGGCTGATGTTCTGCACGCGCCAATCGCGCAGCGGATCGCCCTTCCCCGGTTCTTCGATCTTCAGGACTTCCGCACCGAAATCTGCAAGCTGCAGGGTCAGCATGTTGCCGGCCACCAGCCGCGACAGATCGAGCACGCGAATGCCGTGCAGCGGCCCTTTCGCCTCGGGATGAAACGGCCTCATTTGCGCGCGTCCGCTCCCACGAATTTTCTAGCGCAAGTGACAGGCCACAACATGGCCCGGCCGCACTTCGCGCAGCGCCGGCAACTCGATCTTGCACCGCTCGACCGCGTAGGGGCAACGCGTGTGGAAGTGGCATCCCGGGGGCGGATTGATCGGGCTCGGCACGTCGCCCTGCAGCACGCGCTTTTGGCGCTTGACCTTCGGATCGGGCACCGGCACCGCCAGCAGCAGCGACTCGGTATACGGATGCAGCGGCTGGGTGAACAGCGTCTTTTTGTCGGTGTATTCGACGATGCGCCCGAGGTACATCACCGCGATGCGGTGACTGATATGCTCGACCACCGCGAGATTGTGCGAGATGAAGAGGTAGGCGAGACCGAGCTCGCCCTGCAGGTCCATCATCAGGTTGAGCACCTGCGCCTGGATCGAGACGTCGAGCGCCGATACCGGCTCGTCGGCGATGATCAGCTTGGGCCGCAGCGCGAGCGCGCGCGCGATGCCGATGCGCTGGCGCTGGCCGCCCGAAAACTGGTGCGGGTAATTGTCCATCTGCGCCTGTCGTAATCCGACCCGATCGAACAATTCGGCCACCTGCGCGTGGAGCGCCCGGCCGCGCGCGATCCCGTGCACGCGCAGCGGCTCGGCCACAATGGCACCGGCGGACTTGCGCGGATCGAGCGAGGAAAACGGGTCCTGGAAGATGATCTGCATCTGCCGGCGAAACGGCCGCATGTCCGTTTTGCCCAGCCGGGTAATATCGCGGCCGTCGAGCTTGATGGTGCCGTCGGTCGGCTCGACCAGCCGCAAGATCGTGCGCCCTACGGTGGTTTTGCCACAGCCGGATTCGCCGACCAGGCCAAGCGTCTCCCCCGGCGCGATGTCGAAGCTCACGCCATCGACGGCATAGACGCGGCCAGCCGCGCGCCGCAGCAGCCCCTTGCTGACGGTGAATTGCTTCTTCAGGTCGCGCACTTCCAGCACCGCGGGAACGGCACTTGCGCCATCGGTCGCGCGCGCGGCCTCAGCCATCGCGGTCTCCGTACAGCTCGTGCGAGCGCCAGCAGGCCGCCCAGTGCTGCGGCCGCTTCTCCTCGTAGGCTGGGTAAGCGTTGCGGCAGCGGTCCTCGGCGAACGAGCAACGCGGCGCGAACACGCAGCCGTTCGGCAGGTTCGACAGCGCCGGCACGATCCCGGGGATTTCCTGCAGGCGCTTGGCGGTGTCATCGTTGATGCCGCGCATAAGCGAAAGCCGCGGGATCGAGGCCATCAGCCCGTGCGTGTAGGGGTGCTGCGGATGGGCAAAGAGGTCCTCGACCGTGGCCTCCTCGACCTTGCGCCCGGCATACATCACGATGACACGCTGCGCGGTCTCGGCCACCACTCCGAGATCGTGCGTGATCAGCACCACCGCGGTGCGCAGCTTGTGCTGCAGCTCCAGGATGATGTCGAGAATCTGCGCCTGGATGGTGACGTCGAGCGCGGTGGTCGGCTCGTCGGCGATCAGCACCTTCGGATTGCAGGCAAGCGCCATGGCGATCATGGCGCGCTGGCGCATGCCGCCCGAGAGCTGGTGCGGATATTCCTTCACGCGCTGGTCGGCTTCGGGGATGTGCACCAGCGCGAGCATGTCCACGGCCTTCTGCCAGGCCTCCTTGTTGCTGAGATCCTCGTGCAGCAGCAGCACCTCGGCGATCTGATCGCCGATGGTGAGCACCGGGTTGAGCGAGGTCATCGGCTCCTGGAAGATCATCGCGATGTCCTTGCCGCGCACGGCACGCATCGCGTCTTCGTCGAGGCCGAGAAGGTCCACGCCCGCGAGCTTGAGCGAGCCGCCGGCGATGCGGCCGGGCGGATCGGGCACCAGCCGCATGAGCGAGAGCGCGGTCACGCTCTTGCCGCAACCGGATTCGCCGACGATGGCCAGCGCTTCCCCGGGCCGGAGCGAAAAGCCCATGCCGTCGACCGCCTTGACGATGCCTTGCCGCGTGTAAAAGAAGGTCTGCAGGCCATCGACGGCAAGCAGGGGCTCGCTGTCCGCCGGCGCGGCTTGCGCCGGCCCCCCGATGTCCACCTCTCGCCCGCCCTGCCTTTCGGTCATGATGCTGCGGTCAATGGCGCAGCCGCGGGTCGAGGATATCGCGCAACGCGTCCCCGAGCAGGTTAGTACCGAAAACCACCAGGCTGATGGCAACGCCTGGAAATATGACGAGCCAGGGCGCGGTGCGCACGTATTCGGCCGCCGATTCCGACAGCATCCGGCCCCAGGACGGATATGGCTCCGGGATGCCGAGACCGAGGAACGACAGCGAGGCCTCGGTCAGGATCGCCGATCCGAGCTGCGCGGTCGCGAGCACGATCAGCGGCGCCAGCGTGTTGGGCAGGACATGCACGACGGCGACGCGGAATTCGCTCATGCCGACCGCTCGCGCCGCCTCGACGAACGGCAATTCGCGCAGCGCCAGCGTATTCGAGCGGATGACGCGCGCCGAGTACGGAATGAGCGGGATCGAGATGGCGATGATGGTGTTTTCCAGCGTCGGCCCGAGCGACGCCGCCATGACCAGCGCCAGCACCAGGAGCGGCAGCCCCTGCAGCACGTCGACCACGCGCTGGATGATGAGATCGACCCATCCCCCCAGATAGCCCGACGCCAATCCGAGCGCGACGCCAATTGCACAGCCAAGGAATGTCGACCCCAGGCCGACGGCGAGCGAAATGCGCGCGCCGTAGACAATGCGGCTGTAGACGTCGCGGCCCATGAAATCGGCGCCGAGCCAATGCGCCAAGCCCGGCCGCGCCAGCGCCGCTGCGGAATTTGTCGCGGTCGGATCGTAGCCGGTGATGAAGTCGGCGAACACAGCCGCGGCCACGAACACCACCATGATCGCCGCCCCGACCATGCCGAGCGGATGCCGGGTCATGCTGAATTTCACCCGCGTCCACAGGCTATCGACCGGGGCGACGGCTTCGCCCGTGTCCGCAGCGTAATCGACGCTAGCCACGGTGCGCGCTCCGCTGGCGGTGGGGCCTGACGCTAGTCGGCATATTTGATCCGTGGATCGAGGACGGCGTAGAGCAGGTCGACGATGAAATTGATCACCACGGCGACGACCGCGATGAACAACACCAGGCTCTGCACCACCGGATAATCGCGCCAGCGGATGGCTTCGACCAGAAATCGCGCCACGCCGGGAATGTTGAACACAGTTTCGGTGACGATCAGGCCGCCCATCAGGAACGCGGCCTCGATGCCGATCACGGTCACGACCGGAAGGATCGCGTTGCGCAGGGCGTGATGGTAGTTGACGCTGTTGTCGGACGCGCCCTTGGCGCGTGCGGTGCGGATATAGTCCTGGCGCAGCACTTCGAGCATGGACGAGCGGGTGAGCCGCATCACCAGGGCCGAGCTGCGAAAGCCCACGGCCGCCGCCGGAATGCTGAAGAGCGCGAGCTCGTCCCACCACGTTTTCGGCGGCTCGGTATAGATCGGCAGCGTGCCGAAATAGTGCACGAAGGCCATCAGGATCAGCAGGCCGAGCCAGAAGGCGGGCATCGACAGCCCGCTCAGGCTGATGACCCGCAAGACATAGTCGAGCCGGGAGTTCTGCCGGACCGCGCTGATGACCCCGAGCGGAACCCCGAACAGCACCGAGAACGCGAGCGCCAGGCCGGCAAGTTTCGCCGTGATCGGGATGCGCGGGGCGATCTCATCGATCGCGGGCTTCTCCGAAACGTAGGAGTAGCCGAGATCGCCGTGCAGCAGCCCGCCGATCCACTGGGCGTATTGCACCGGGATCGGCTGGTCGAGGCCGAGCTCCTTTTCGAGCTGGGCCTTCTCGGCCGTGTTGATCATTCCGGCCGCATCGAACAGAATATCGGCAATGTTCCCGGGCACCACGCGCAGCAAGGCGAAAATCAGCACGGAGATCCCGAACAGCGTCAGGAGCATCAAGAAGAAGCGCCTGATCAGGTAGGCACCCAATGCCGCCTCCCATCACCGTCGGGATAGAACACGGCTGCTAGTTGTCCAGCCAAACGTCCTCATAGCGATAGCCGTTGTACGAGCTGTTGACCATGACGGTGACGTTCTTCACGGCCGGACTGCCAGCAGGTCGCCTGATGCGCGTGGTATAGGATCGGCCGCGCGACGTCCTCCTGGACCTTCCTGTCGATTTCCCAGACCAGCTTCTTGCGCTTCTCAACGTCGCTCTCGGCCGACTGCTGATCGAACAGCTTTTCCAGGTCCTTGTTGCAGTAGTGCGTATAGTTGCGCTCCGATTCACAGGCGTAGTTTTCGTAGAAGCTCTGGTCAGGATCGTCGATGCCGTTGCCGGTAAGATTGAGACCGACCGAGTAGTCCTTGCGAGCTACCTTCGCAAACCAGGCGCCGCTCTCCACCGGCTCCAGCTCGCCGTCGATGTAGATGTCCTTGATCTGATCGATGAGGATGACGGCGGGATCGCGATAGGTGGCGAGGTTGCGGGTCGACACCTTGAGCTTGAGTCGCTTGTCGGGACCGTAGCCGAGTTTCTCCATGATCTTGCGGGCTTCCGCGCGGTTCTTCTGCACGTCCAGGCCGTAGCCCGGAATCGTCTTGAGAATATCGGGCGGCAGGCCCCAGACGCCCGCGGGCGGTGGCAGCAGCGAGCCGCCGATGTCCGCTTTGCCCTCGAACAGGATGTCGACGAACGACTTGCGATCGAGCGACAGAGCCATGGCGAGGCGCAGGTCGGCATTGTCGAACGGCGGCGCGTCGCGGTTGAGGATGAGGTTGGTGCTGACGTTGATAGGCACCAGGTCGCAGGTCATCGTCGGCGCCTGCGCCTTGATGTCCTTGACCAACGCGACCGTCATCTCGGTCGGGAACGTCATGTCGATCTTGCCGGCAACGAAGGCGAGGACGGCCGTCGAGCGGTTGCGGATGATCGTGAACTCGATGCCGTCGAGATACGGCAGACCCTTTTTCCAGTAATCGGGATTGCGCACGAGCTTGATCGACTCGTTCTGCTTCATCTCGACGAACTTGAACGGGCCGGTGCCGATCGGATTCGTGCGCTGCTGCGCCGGCGTCGCGTGGCAGGGATAGACCGGCGAATAGCCGGAAGCGAGCATGGCAAGCAGCGAAGGCTGCGGCCGCTTGAGATGGAAAGTCACTTCATCGTCACCCTTGACGGTGACATCCGTGACGTTCGCGTACCAATCCTTGCGCGGGTTCTTGCGGAACTTCTGTTGCGACTTTCCGGCCAACATGTCCCAGGTGCATTTCACGTCCTGGCTGCTGAACGGCTTGCCGTCATGCCATTTGACGCCCGCGCGCAGCTTGAAGGTGAGCTGCATCTTGTCCGCGCTCCAGGCCCAGCTGGTGGCGAGTTCCGGCACGATGGTATCGAGGCTGTTCTGCGCCTTATGCTGATCGTAAAGCACCAGATTGCTGAAGATCGCCATCGCCGGGATGTTGGTCGAGAAGGTTGCCTCCTCATGGATCGACATGCTGGGCGGGGTCTCGCGGTGGTACATCTTGAGGACCCCACCACGTTTCGGATCGGCCGCCTGGGCGGCCGCCAGACCCGCAAGGATCGCAATCCCGGCCGGTAGCGTACGCAGCATCACTCCCATGGTCTCCTCCCAATGCCCGTGCGCGATGGGAGGCGAGGCCGCCCATTCGCTTTCTGGCTCTGTTGGGGTCACGCTATCCGGGGCGAATTGCGCGATCAACGGAGAAATCTCGGCGGGAAGCGATCCGCCGTGAGCCCTGCCGATGCCGCGCGCCCGCGCGACAATCGCTGCGGCAATAAGGCAGCACTCGGGGGGAACCAGACCGCGGGAACCGAGGCGCCGCGTCGCGCTCGTTATCGCGCCGACCGGCGCTTGGCCGCCGGACGAGAGACCTCCCCGCCGGCACGGGTCGTTTTGGCCTTCTTGGATGCTTCGCGCGCGGCCTGTTTGCCTGCGATCGGCAGCAGCATTTCGGTCTGTCCGGCGATCCGCTTGCCGCTCTTCTTGGATGAGACCGGCGCCCCCTTTTCGGCTTGGACGCTGCGGCGCAAGGCATCCATGAGGTTGATGACCTTGGCGGGCTCCTGGCGTTCGGGCCGTTCGATCGGCTTGCCGGATTGCTTCTGCCTGATCAGCTCCTTGAGCGCGTCCTCGTAGCGGTCATCGAACTTGTCGGGCTCGAAGTGGCCGGCCTTGGTCTCCACGATATGCGAAGCGAGCTCGAGCATGTCCTTCGGAATCTTCTCGTCCGGAATGTCGTCGAAATACTCCTCCTCCTTGCGCACTTCGTAGGGATACCTCAGCGTCACGCCGACCATGCCCTTGCCGCGCGGCTCCAATGCAATCACGTGCTCGCGCGACGTGAAGATCACCTTGGCAATGGCAACCATCCCCTCTTTGCGGATCGCCTCGCGGATCACGGCGAAGGCCTGCTGCCCGACCTCGCCGTCCGGCACCATGTAATAGGGGCTGCTCAGGTAAAGTTCGTCGATCTCCTTCCTGGGTACGAACTTGTCGATATCGATCACACGCTTGCTTTCGAGCGCGATGGCCTCGAGTTCCTCGGGATCGAGCTCGATATACTCGCCCTTGCCGACCTCATAGCCCTTGACGATTTCGGCGGATTCAACCTCGTCGCCGGTCTCGGCATCGACCTTGCGATACTTGATGCGGTTGCCGGTGCTCTTGTTGAGCTGATGGAAGCTGATCTTCTCCCGCTCCGACGTCGCGGGGTAGAGAGCGATCGGGCACGAGACGAGCGAAAGCTTGAGGTAACCCTTCCAGTAGGCACGGGGCGCCATGAAATGAACTCCAACTCGACAGGACCCAACCGCAACGCCATTCTACCCCTGTCCTTGTGCGCCGCAATTGCTTGTTTTTCCGTAAAATTGCGGTTCCGGCGGCTTACCATCATGTGAACTGGCATCCCCCTTACCGGTCGCGCTCGCGTTCCCGGGTAGGAAGGGATGCGTCGGACGAAAAGCTGGAGCTAGGACTGGCCCGCTCAGCTCACGCCGCCAGGCGAGCGTAATCTTTCGTCGCCATCACCTGGACGCGGCGCATGTAGCGTGGTTCGTCCGAACGATAGTCGGGAATGGCATTGTGCACGGTGCCGATATTGTCCCACATCAGCACGTCGCCCTCCGCCCATTTATGGGCGTGGAAGAATTTCTCCTGCTCCTGATGCGCGAACAGGAACGCCAGCAGCTCGGTGCTTTCGGGCTCGGACACGCCGTCGATATGCACTGCGTAGCCCGGATTGCAGTAGAGGACGGTGCGCCCGGTGATCGGGTGCGTGCGAAAGATCGGCTGCGAGACCGGCGGCCGCTTGGCGCGCTGCTCCGGCGTGAGCGGTCCGCGCGTCGAGCCCGGCCGGCTGCGCATCATGTCCCAGAACTTGGCGAAGTCGTGCGTCGCCGTACGCCAGGCCAGCCGGCGCTTGATGTCGGCCGGCAGGTCTTCGTAGGCGAGGTGCATGTTGCGGAACTGGGTGTCGCCAAGCGGGCGGCCGCCGCGCATCGGCACCTTGATCGCGTACAGGACGTTCGCGAGCGCGATGTCGCGGCTGTAGGACATGTCGGTGTGCCAGCCCTGCCCGGCATCGCCGAGACCGACCGGCTTGCCGTCCTTTGTCATGTTGGACAGCACCATCACTTCGGGAAAGTCCGGCTCGTGGAACTGATTGGCAACGTTCATTTCGAGGTCGCCGAACATGCGCCCGAAGCGCGCGAACGCCTCGGTCTCGAGTTGCTGCCCGGGAAAGCACAGCACGCCGTGCTCGCCGAGCGCACGCAGGATCTGCTTGAAGTCAGCGTCGGAGAGCGGCCGGCCCAGGTCGATGCCTTCTATCCTGGCCCCCAGGGCCATGCCGCTGGATTGGATCTGCATATCCGCGCTCGTCCGTCGTTCGCGCCGATTTGACACCAACAGTGGCCGCAGCGTCCAGGGGGCGAGGCAGCGGCGGAGGCTCAATTCGGCAGCGCGGCGAGTTCCCGCTCCAGCGCTTCGATCCAGCCGCCCTGATCCGCGCCGAGCTTGCCCTCCTGCTTGAGTTGGCGCGCGATGTCGAGCGCGCGGGTGAGCCGCGCCCGCGCCTCGTCCGCCACCAGCGCAAGCGCGCGCAGCACAATGACCAGGTCGGTCTGCCACAGCACATTGCCGGGATCGTCGCGCGCCAGCGTCTCGCGGATGGCGGAGATTCTTGCGCAAGGCTTCGAGCCCCTCCTCCCGGTTGCCGAGCCTGATCAGGGCGTTGCCGATACGCCCGTAGATCACCGCGAGGTCGCGCTGGCGCTGCTTGTTGCCGGGATCCTCGGCCGCGAGCGCTTGGCGGATCGTAAAGCATTGCCGGTACGATGCCAGCGCCTGCTCGGACTTGCCCGTCGCCGCAAGTGCGTCGCCGACCCGCTCGTAGCTGACCGACAGGTCGCGCCGCCACAACGCATTGCTCTGGTTGGTCGTCAGGCGCTGGCGGATTTCGAGGCTCTTGGTGAAGGCATCGAGCGCCTCCTCGAACTGGCCGAGCGTGCTGAGGGCCAGCCCTTTGCGCTCGTAGCTGACCGCCAGCTCGCGCTGACGGTCGGTGCTGCCCGGATCGAGCGTGGCCAGCCGCTGGCGGATCGCGAGGCTCCTCTCGTAGGCATCGAGCGCCGCCGGGCGTTCGCCGAGCGCGCGGCGCATGTCGCCGATCTTGGAATAGCTCGTCGCCAGGGCTTCCTGCCAGCGCCCGTTGCCCGGTTCCAGCGCCGCGAGCTTTTCGCGGATCGCGAGGGCCTTGCCGAATTGTTCGAGCGCGGCCTGATAGCGCGCCGCGAGAGCCAGTACGTCGCCCAGGCGGTTGTGGCTGAGCGAAAGCTGGTACTGCCACTCGGCATTGCCGGGATTTTCCGCAATGAGCGGGGCCATGACCTGCTGAAATCGCTCGGCGAAACTGAGCGCAATCGCAAGATTGGCCTGCGTGTTCGAAGCACCCTGTTCGAGCAGCGCCAGCACCAGTTCGTTGAGCGCCTGCGCGCTGCTGAACAGCAGCTCGGGCGTCGGGTTGTTGGTGGCAACCAGCCGATCCTGCAGCGCCCACGCGCGATCGAGGATTTCGCGGATGAACTCGATCGGCATGCCGCGATCGCGCAAGCTCACCGAGAGGAACGTGACGAGCTTGTTGACCTCCACGGTCATGGCTACCGCACGGTTGCGCTGCTCGCTGGCGATGCGCTCGGCGCGGTCGGCGGCGCGCCATTGCCAGATCGCGAATACCGCCAGCACCACCGCGATCACCAGGCCGGCCGCTGTCGCCGCCAGGATTCTGCGCTGGCGATTTCGTTCGGCGTTGCGGCGCCGGGCGTCGGCCGCGAGCGAGCCGGCGATGAAATTGCGCATGCCCTCGGGCAGATCGGCGCCAAGCCCCTCCGCAAGCTGCGCCGCCCCGGCGAGGAGTGCGGGCGACGTCACGAGGTAGTCGTTCTTCTTGTGCTCGTCGGCGCGCGACCACTCGGCGGCCATCGGCTCTAGCGTGCGGCGCACCCGGATCAATGCGGCGTTTTCCGTGATGATGCGTACCGCGTCGGGCCAGACACGTAGGAGCGCCTCGTGCACCGGGCGCACCCGCGGCACTCCGTCGTCGGTGTCGTCGGTGGTGAGCAGGCGCCGGTCGATGAAGGCCTGTACCAATTCGGCACGCTCGCGCCGGCCGCCCTCGAACGCCGCGCGCACCACCGGCACGATGGTGACGGCGCCCGGCTCGCCCCCGGCGGTCCACTCCACGTCGCGCACCAGCGCGGTCATGAGCGCCGGCAGCGCGTCCTGCGCCGCCTGGTCCAGCCGGCCGACGGCTTCTTCGGCCGCCCGGGCGACCGCCGCGCCCATCCCCGGATAGTCGGCGAACCGCAGCAGGCCGGGCGCCCTCTCCTCGCCGTTCGGCGGGGGCGCGGGGGGCGCCGCCCCGCGGCGTCCGCTCTCCCGCTGCTCCTGCGCCTCATAGAGGCGCTGCAGGGTCATTTGCAGCAGCGGCAACGCATCGCCGCCCCGGGCGTCCGCCACCAGAACCTCCGCCAGCGAGCGGCCGGCCGCGTTGCTCTCGAACGCGAGCGGCGGCCGGCAAGCCACCACCGGCCGGGTGACGATGTCCTCAAGCTCATGGTTGGTCGGGGGCAGCAGATCGTGGGTCGCGCCGGCTTCGCGCAGCGCCAGGAACAATTCGGTCCGCTGGAAATGCCCGTAGGCGTCGCTGCGCAGCGCCGCCACGACATAGGCGAGATTCTGCTCGACGAGGGTGCGAAGGACCCTGGCGAAGGCCTCGACCTTGCCGGGGTCGGTCTCGACGAACAGCCGCTCGACCTGATCGACCGCGAGCAGCAACCGCGCGGGGCGCGGCGCATCGTAGCGCAAGGCTGCCGCGCGTTGCCGGGCGGCGCGTTCGAGCGCACCACGAATCGGGACGATCGCAGGCTCTCCGCCGGCCGCCAACAGGCCGCCCAGCAGCTGCGGCGTGCCGAAGTCGCCTTCGCGCAGCTCGTTGCCGATCGTGCTTTCGGCGCACAGCGCCTCGGCGAGGCTCGAGAGCGGCTCGGCGGTCGGGAGCACGATCGCGGACCGCCACAGATCGATGTCGGGGATGATGCCCGGCCGCGTGATCCGCGGCATCAGCCCCGCCCGCAGCAGAGAGGATTTGCCCGATCCGCTGGCCCCGATCAGCAGCAGAAAGGGCACGTGGCGAAGCTTCGCGATGGATTTTTCGATCGCGACGTCGCGGCCGAAGAACACCGCGCTGTGTAAAGCGTCGAAGGCCGCCAGCCCGCGGAACGGGGAGCCTTTGAGGTTGCGTTCCCAGACCGGGCCGCCGACCGCCACACCGCGGCGCACCAGCCATTGGCGAACGCAATTCTCGAACTGCTGCTCGAAGTCGTCGGTGTCGCGGAAGCGCTGATAGCCCGCGGTGTTGTAGCCCTCCTCGGTCTGCGTCCAGCGTTTCCAGACCGCTTCCAGGAGCCCGTGCTGCTCCTTCTCCTCGGCGAACCGGTCGGCGTGATAGAGCACGTCGGAGGTTTTTCGGAAGAGATAGACGTCGGGCGCGCCGTCATGCTGGCGGCTGACCTCGCAGGCGGTCTCGAATTCGAGCACCGTGCCGCTTTCGTAGGGCGTCTTGTCCGGGCGCAGCCAGATCGCCGGATTGAGCTTGAGGCCGACCCGGCTCCAGACGATGCACACCACCATGTCCGTGCCGGACATGCGCGCAACCGTCTCGTCGATCGCCTGCTGGAAGGACTGGGCCGCGGTGTAGAAGGCGTCTTCCCAGCGCAGCACCTCGACGTGGGCCACGCCCTGGAATTCGCCATTGAGGCGATCGACCACGATCTTGGCCCGGTCGCGCTCGGCCTTCACGTCCGAAGGCGACGACAGAAACAGGCGAAAATGACGCTCGGACAAGACCGCAACCTCGTGTCGGACACACCGCAGCGGTCACGCACCCGCTCCGGCGGCACACCACAGAATAGCAGAACAAGGGTCAGTCCGGTCCCGTTGCGGGGGCTGTCGCCCATCGAGCGCGTCATGTTGTCGTACACGGTGAACGACCAGAAGTTCGCTTCCGGGATGCCCTTCGGCCGCGTCACCTTGTAGGTCTTGCCACCGTCGAAGAAATTCTTGTCCGCATCCGCCAACGCGAACAGGTACTGCGACCCGATACCAGGCTGTCGCATGGCCATCCCCGGCGTGATGCCGGTGATGCCGTAGAAGAAATTGGTGCGCGCATCCATCGTCCGGTAACCGGTGGCCGGGAAGGGCTTGACGCCCTCGCGCGTGATCAACGGAATTGGCGTCTCGAACTCGTAACCGGTCTCGAACAGGTAGTTCATCCAGGACGAGCCGGGATAGTAGAACCAGCTCGGATCGCGTGAACTCATGAACAGGCTGCGCGAGGTCGCGTTGGCGACCGCGAGCGCTTCCGTCATGATCTTTTTCATCCGTGCGTCGGGGGCGAAAGGCTTGCCCTTGATGATGCCGATGGCGGCGGCCGGTCCCATCAGCTCTGGATCGAGCGAGGTGGCCGGTTCCTTCTGCACGACCTCGTTGAGCATCTCATAGAAGCTCCAGTCGTTCGGCGGAATGGTGTTCATCACCTTGCCGCTGCCGTCGCGGAACACGGTCGGCGGCGGCGGCATGACCCGCCCGAGCTTCGTCTTGCCGGCCAGGAAGTCGGCGACCGGAGTGCCGACGCCGCCGACTTCGTACGGATAGACTTTGGTGAACTTCTTGATCCCTTCGACCACCGGTTTGGGATCGTTATGATTCTCCAGGAACGATCGGCCGAACCACAAGATGGTATTGGTTCGGGAGCGCGCGACAAAGAACCCTCCCGCCGGTAGCGGTCCGGTGTAATCCGGCCCCACGATCAGATATTTGCCGCCCTCCCCGCGGTCGGGCCCAGGCACCCCCACGTCGATCACCCAGCGGAACCAGGCATCCTGCACCGCGCCGAGAAACTTGGGCGGCGTCTCCAGCACCACCGGTCCGTTGGTGAGATCGAGGAAGCCCATGACGTAGATCGTGTCGGCGTTCGCGGTCAGGAACAGCGACTTGGCATCCATCAGCTGTTCGAAAACAATGACCTCGTTGTCCTTCATCCCGACGCTCATCATGCCCTTGCGCAGCGCGTGGATGCTGACGCCGCGCATGTTGTCCATGAAGGCACGAAACGCGTACGTGAAGTCGAGGTTGTCGTAGACCCTGTCCAGGGTCGCTTTGTTCGGCACGCCGTCCTTGAACTCAAGGATGCCGATGCGCAACTCGACCCTATCCGGGGTGGTGAGCGACGGGGCGATTGCAGCGCGCCTGAGCGTCTACCGAGCGGGGCAGCAACAACACGGCGCAGGCCGCTGCTGTTGCAATGACTTGAAATGATTGCCTCATGGCTTCGCTCCTGAGTTGACGGGCAACTAACTCTGACGCCTGCTTGGGAATCAAGCGAGTGACGGAGGTTGGACCGGGTTTTGCAAGTTCTATCACGGCTGTCAGACAGATCGGCGACAGAACTTCAAGCGCAAATGGTTTTCGACCTGCCTGAGACGGTCGCTTCCGGGTCACGCATCCGCTTCGGCGGCACACCACGGAGTATCAGAACAAGAGTCAACCGGTGCCGTCATTCGCGCATCGCCAGGCAATGTTCCACCGGCAGGTGAATCTGCACGGATGCGCCACGCCTGGGCGCGGCCGACGGATGCAGTTGCACGCGGATGCGCTCTTGACCGACGGCGACCACGCATTCGAGCAAATTGCCGAGAAAGACCAGCGCTTCGACGCTACCCGCGAGCACGTTGCTTGCGGGCGGCCCCTGCCCGACCAACGCAATGTTCTCGGGCCGGACCGCCAGCGTGAGCCGATCGCCGACGCCGACGGCGCGATCGGTGAAGCAGACAAGCGTGCCGATCCCGGTCTCGACGGTCGCCAGCGGACGCCCGCCATTGGCATCGATCGCCAGCACCCGGCCCGACAGCATGTTGGTCTTGCCGATGAAGTCGGCGACGAACAATTCGGCCGGCCGGGCGTAGATGTCGGCGGGCGGTCCTTCCTGGATGATCAGGCCGTCCTTCATCACCGCCATCACATCGGACATGGTGAGCGCCTCGATCTGCTCGTGGGTCACGAACAGCGTCGTGACCTTGAGCCGCTCCACCACCTCGCGCAACTCCAGGCGCATTTCCTCGCGCAGCTTGGCGTCGAGGTTCGACAGCGGCTCGTCGAGCAGCAGCACGCGCGGCTCCGCGACCAGGGCGCGCGCCAGCGCGAGGCGTTGCTGCTGACCGCCCGACAGATACGGAGCCGGCCGCGTCTCGAACCCGTCGAGATGCACGAGCGAGAGCGCCTGCATCACCTTGTTGCGGATTTCACCGCGCGGCGGGCGCGGGCGTTTGTGCCGCAGCGGGAAAGCCACGTTGTCGAAGACGGTCATGTGCGGCCAGATCGCGTAGGACTGGAACACCATGCCGATGTTGCGGTTGTGCGGCTCCACCCAAATGTTCCGGCCGGACGCGTAGACAGTGTTGCCGCCGATGACGATCTCGCCGGAGTCGGGCCGTTCGAGGCCGGCGACGCAGCGCAGCGTCGTGGTCTTGCCGCAGCCCGAGGGGCCCAGCAGGGTGTAGAACTTGCCCGTCCTCGACGTCGATCGAGACGCCCCGCACGGCGGCGTGCTCGGCGCCGGAGCTGCGGTAGGTCATGCGAAGGTCGCGAATGCGGATCATCGGTACCCGGCGTTTGACCTATTGCGGTGCGGCGAATTCCGACGCGGCGCGCAACCAGCCAGTAGAGCAGCAGGAAGGGCACCATGAGCGCCAGCATGATCAGCGCGGCGGCGGAAGCCCGCCCGTAGGACGAAGACTGCACATAGCTCCAGACCAGGATCGAAAACGGCAAATTGGTGCTGGACGCCAGCACGACCGGCAATGTGAGCTCGCGGTAGGTCAGCAGCGCGATCCAGATCCAGGCATAGAGCATGCTCGGGGCGAGCAGCGGCAGCAGCACCGAGCGCAGCACGCCGGCGGTGCCGGCGCCGCTGACCTGCGCCGCTTCGTCGAGCTCGCGATGAATCTGAATCAGCGCGCTGTTGGTCATGCGCGTGCCGTAGCTCAGCCGCGCGATGACGTAGACCAGAACCAGCAGCCAGATCGTGCCGTAGATCGGCACGACGCGGTTGAGCACGAACAGCGCCAGCAGCAGCGCCGCGATGCTAAACACGATCGGCGGCACGGTTACCGGCAGGAAGGCGAAGAACTCGAACACGCCGCGGCCGGGGGTCCTGGAGCGCAGCACCACCCACGATACCGCGACGCTGATCGCGACCGTGATGGTCGGGACCGTCAGCATGAGGACGATGGTGTTGGTCACGCTGCGCGTGAGCAGTTCGGTCGGGATGGTGCGAAAATTGCTCAGCGAAACCTGCGCCAGGGCTTCGGCGGACGGCAGTTGCAGGAAGGGCAGCGCCGACGCCCAGCCGAGCATCAGCAACGGCAATACCTGGCTGACGATGAAGAAAGCAACGACGAAGGCAGACCGCCGGGCGTCCTGCCGCGGCCGAGCGGGATGATCCGCGGGCGATACGCCTTGCCGGTGACCACGGCGTAGCGCGGCGCCTGCCGCTGCACCAGGCGATAGCCCCAGCTCATCAGCAGCGCCGACGACTACCATGATGACGCCCAGCGTCGCCACGTTGCCGTATTCCGGCAGTCCCTCGGTCGGCGTCAGCTGGCGGAACACGTAGGTCGAGAACGTGTAGATGCGGTTGGTCATGCCGAGGATCGCCGGCACGTCGAAGGCGGCGAAGCATACCGCCGAGACGTAGATCGCAGCCGCCAGGATCCCGGGGAACAGCACGCGCAGGGTGACCTTGAGCGTGGCCTGCCACGGCCGCGCGCCGCTCATCGCCGCGGCCTCCTCCAGCGCCGGATCCATCGAGCGCAGCACGACCGAGGTCATGATGAAGGTGAGCGGGGTGAGGCTGAAGCCCTCGACGATTCCCATCCCGAGGATGCTGCCGATGTTGAACGGCGCGGCGTCCAGGCCGAACAGCGCGACCAGCGCTTGGTTGACCACCCCGATGCGCGGATGCAGGAGAAACACCCAGCCGAGCGCCACCGCGAAGCCGGGGATCAGCAGCGCCACCGTCATCAGCGTGAAGACCACCGTCTTGCCGGGGAAATCGGTGCGCTCCACCAGCCAGGCGATCGGAAGCCCGAGCGAGAACGCCACGATCAGCGTAACGGCCAGAAACAGCAGCGTGTTCCAGAGCACCCGATAGGTGAACGTATCGAGGAACACGTCGGCATAGTTCCGTAAGGTGTAGGTCAGCTGCGGATCGCCCGGCACGCCCGACGTGAAGCTCAGCCACACGATGGTCGCCAACAGAACGATCACGGCGGCCGTGGCCGCGACCGCAATGGAGACTGCCGCCGTCCTGGCGGCGTCGATGCGGCGCCACGATAGCGCAACCCCGGCGGCAGTGGCGCTCACGGGTGCATCCTGGTCACCGCCGTCATGCCAGCGGCCGGCGTCGGCCCTAGCGGCTGCGAATGATCTTGATCATCGTCAGGTGATCTTTGGCGATCCCCTGGTTGGTCTTCCACCATTCGATATTGACGTCGGTGAACTTGACGCCCTTGGCCTGCGCTTCGCTCACGCGCTTGCCGGAGTGGGAATTGGGATAGAGGTCGAGGTCCCAGCCATAATAGTCCCACACCACCTTCTCCTGGCCTTCCGCCGACGAGAGATAGAGCGTGTAGAGGATGGCGGCGTTCGGATGGGCGGTGTGCTCCGGGATGGTGAAATAGGCATACCGGCGCTGCGCAACGTCGCTGACGATGTGGGTGTCGAGGATGCCCTTGCCGCGGTAGCGCAGCCGGTTCTGCGAGCCGCCGCTGCAGTCGAGGACCAGCGCCGGCGTTTCGCCCGAGGCGATGCGGTCTTCGGCCTCGCAGCCGATCAGGCCGGCAATCTGCGACGACATCTGGGTGATGAATTCCTCGGTCTTCTTGCTGCCCCACTGCGAGTCCGCCAGCAGCACGTCGAAGCCGGCGAGGAACGGCGTGGTGAAGAACTTGCCCTTGTACTGCGGCTTGAGCACGTCGGAGATCACCTTGATCTCCGGTACCCAGGTCGCGACCTTCACGTTGTAGTTAATGCCGGGCAGGAAGGTCATGAAGCGCAGCGCCTGCCCGTCGCCCTCGACGAACTCCGGCTTGATGCGCGCGGGCATTAGCTTTGCCCACTCGACCTGGCGGAACAGCGCGCGCTGGAGATAAGGCGTGATCTGGATGGAGGTACCGACATAAACGTCGCCGGACGACGGCTGGCCGGCCTGCTTCTCCTGGAACAGCGCGGCGGCGAGAGGGGCGAAGGCGGGCCCCGGTACCCACTGCACGTCGAGATCGACCCCGAACATCCGCTTGATTCCGGCCTGCGCGACCTTGGCGCCGTCGGCGGCGCCGTTGACGCTGGTGGTCGAGCGCAGCAGCAGCTTGCCTTCTTTCTTGGCGCCCTCGATGACCTTGGCGAGGTCCGGTCCGACCGGCATCTGTTGCGCGTGGACCGGTCCAAAGGCCAGCGTCCCGGACAATGCGACGACACAAAACGTCAGTACGGACCTGGATGTCATGACTTGCCTCCTCGTTGCTGGCACCGCCCGGCGCGGCTTCGCGGCGGCCGCGGCCCGGAACGCCCATTCTAGACAAGAATTGCGCCCCGCCAAATCCCGACGGGCGGCAGAAACGTGGCGCCGCCGCGCATGCCGGTCTATGACGAGGCGTGTCGGCGGCTCTGGCGATCGAACCCGGCGACGACAACCGGGCGTTCCGGGAATGGGATGGACCGGCCGCGCTCCCGCCCCCAACGGCTCTCAGAGTGCGTGGGGGCTTGTCAGGAGAAGGAGCACCACCATGCCGCGCACGTCCACCGTTCACGCCGTGACAGTCATCGGAATAGATATGGGCAAGAACACACTTCACCTGGTCGAACTCGATGCGCGCGGCGCCATCGTGTTGAGAGAGAAGGTCTCGCGTGGGTGCATCGCATCGAGGCTTGCGAACCTGCAGCCCTGCCTCATTGGCATCGAAGCGGGAATGGCAACGCACTATGTCGCTCGCGAGCTTGCCGCGCTTGGCCACGATGTGAAGCAGGTTCCGCCGACGTATGCAAAGCCGTTTCGGCAGGGGCACAAGAATGATTTCCGAGATGCTCACGCTGTGGCCGAGGCCGTGCAGCGGCCGACGACTCGCTTTGTTCCAGTCAAAACCGACGAACAACTGGACCTGCAGGCGCTGCACCGGGTGCGGTCGCGCCTTGTCAGCGAACGGACTGCGGTGATCAATCAGATTCGCGGCTTTCTTCTGGAACGCGGCGTCGTCGTCCGACAAGGACTGCGCTTCCTTCGCCAGTTACTGCCCGACATTCTGGCCAAGCGGACGGACGTTCTTTCACCACGTATGGTACGCATCGTCATTGATCTTGCCGGTGACTGGCGGCAACTCGATGAGCGAATTGAAACCGTGACCGATGAGATCGAGACGTTGGCGAAAAGTGATGACAGTTGCCGAAGGGTGATGACCGTGCCGGGCATCGGCCCGATCATCTCGAGTGCGATGGTTGCGGCGATCGGCAGTGGCGCGGCATTCGCGAGAGGGCGGGATTTTTCGGCTTGGCTCGGCCTCGTGCCCAAACAGATGTCGACCGGAGACCGAACCATCCTCGGGCGCATCTCCAAGCGCGGCAACGGTTACTTGCGCATGCTCTTCATGCAAGCAGCCCGGGTCATTCTGTTGCGGCCGGCGAACTGGCCGAAGCACGGCTTCGGGGCCTGTCACTTTCGGCTTGCAACGCGCGGCCGGTCCATACAGTCAGGTCAGGTTACATCCAGCTTGCAAGGAGGCGGCGCATGCGGCCAATTCCGCTTGGAGCGAAAGGAGCTTTCACGCTGCGCGTGACCCCCGCCCATCTCGCCAATCAGTTCAAGGATGCGATGCTTCCGCCGGTCTTCGCCACACCGATGATGATCATGGCCATGGAAAATGCCGCGCTCAATGCCATCCGCGGCTATCTCGAGCCGGGCGAAAGCGCGGTCGGCACCGCCGTCGACATCCGTCATCTCGCGGCCACGCCGGCCGGCCACCAGGTAACGGCCGAAGCCGAGGTGACCGGCGTGGCCGGGCGACGGATCGCGTTCAATGTCAGCGCGCGCGACGAGAAGGAGGAGATCGGCAGCGGCACCCATCAGCGCATGGTGGTGGACATGCGCCGATTGGACGAGCGGCTGGCGGCCAAGGGGAAACCTTAGCCGCCCAATGGTTTGGTTGGAGGGCTCGATCCGGCGGGCGCGTCAGCGCTTGGCGGATGCGCGCGCCGACTTTGCGGCGACCGAGCGGGTCGCCTCTGCGATGCCTTCGACCAGCTCGACCGTGCTGCGTTGAATACGACGATCCTGAATACGGACAAAGGCCTTCATCAGCCGAAGCGAATAGCCGGTGTCGAGCAACGTAAAGACATTGTCGCCGCCGCTCGGTCCGACGGTATCGGCGTCAAAAAAGAACCCCATCGGCACCTTCAGAAATTTCGCAATTTGCTGAAGACGTCCGGCGCCGATGCGATTGACGCCTTTCTCGTATTTCTGAATCTGTTGAAACGTCAGCCCGAGCGCATCTCCAAGTTTGCCCTGTGAAATGCCCAAGTCCTTGCGCCGAACCCTAATGCGTCGGCCGACTTCTCTATCGTGATCCAAAATTGCTTTTCCTGACATGACCATTCCATTCACAGCGGCGCTGTGCGCTAGGGGTTGCCGCCAAACCGTCCGAAGGCTGCATCAATCAGCGCGGGCGGCTCGCTCTTAAGGTATTTCTCGAGTTCAGACGGGTGAATGAACTCGTCTCGGAACCAGGGATTCTTTTGCGGATTGAACGCCTCAACTGCCCAATCGATCATACGGCGAACCCGCGGCAGATTTCCCAGGTCGGGGTGGAAGCTCAGCCAGATGTCAAAGGGAAAAACACAACCAATGTCAAGCGGAACAACCGGCGCGCCAATAGCAAAATAGTAGGTGGGAAGCCAGCCCACCGCCAGGCCATTAACTACCGCGGCATATAATGAGGTGCTGACGTCGGTCCGCATCGTCATGAAGCCGGTTTGCGGACGATCGGGAAAGAGTTCGTCGTAGTATCGGCTTCCACGTCCTTGGTCCGCATACATCATTACGATGCGATGGCGCTGAGCCAGGTCGTGCTTGGTGAGCGGCTCGCCGTAGGTATCGAGGTAGGATTTCGACGCGCACGGCATGATGTGCATGCGTCCGATCCGGCGCACGATGAGGTCGCGCGGTGCCGGCTGCTCTATCTGGATCGCCAGATCGGCCTGTGCCCGTTCGATCAGGTCATCGGGCCGCTGCATCGAGCAATGCAGATCGATCAGAATTTCCGGGTGGGTGCGCGCAAACTCGATCAGCCTCGGCGTCAGCCAAAGGTACCGAGGCCTTCCGTCGCCGCAATGCGAACCTCGCCGCGAAAGGGTTGCGCGAATTTTCCGCGCTTGCGGACGAAACCGAAGGACGCCTCCTCCATCTGCTTGGCATAGGAAAGGAGGTGCTCGCCTTCCGCCGTCAGGCGCACGCCATCGCGATGCCGGGTGAACAACAATGCTTCACCAAGCTGGCGTTCCAGTTGCCCAACCCGGTTGGCAACGCCGTGGCCCGTCGAACACACCATCCACTTGCTTCAGGTGGCGATCCTCGATCTCAAGATGACGCTGCACGCGATCTCGGATGACGAGCTTCGCCAGTTCGTAGACAGCCTCGACGATGCCGCGCCGTGGCAAAGGTCGAACGGGCTGCATCACGAATAGCCTGGGTCGCCGCGGGAATCGCAAGCCCTCACGACGTCAAATTCGGGACGGTGGACGTGACCTCGGCCGTCTTTATTGCAGCTCTCGTCAGCGCGCTGCTACACGCATGCTGGAACATGTTTGGCGAAGGCGCGGTCGGCGCCGCGCGACCTGCTTTTCGGGATCGCGATGGCCACCGCAAGCGTGTGCACCCTGGCCCTCCCCTTCGTGGGTTTTCCGGCCATGGCGGCCTGGCCCTGGATTTGCGCGGCAAGCATTTGCAACGTCATCTATCTGGGCGCGCTGGGGGAAGCGTACTCCCACTCCGAGTTCGGAATGGTCTACGCGGTCGTCAGAGCGGTGGTCCCGCCTTTGCTATTTGTATTGGGATGGCTGTTCCTGACCGAACCGGGGCGGCTGAGCGCGCTCGCAGGGCTCCTGCTCGTCGTCATGAGCCTCGTGCTGTTTGCGGCCGCCAAAAGCAATCTTCATAAAGTCGAGCTGCCGAGCCTGTTGTCATCCGCTTTCGCCGGCCTGGTCCTGGCGCTCGCTTTGTTGTTCGACGTAAAGGGCATTCGTGAGAATGGCGTCGATGCAGCCGGCCTGTTGCAGTACGCTGCCGCCAGCTCGCTGACAACGGCCGCCGGGATCGGGCTGCTATCGGTCGCGCGGCGCGGAAATCCGTTTGCCGTCCTGGTGAGCAATGCCGCGCTGTGTTACTCGGGAGCGGCGT
This sequence comes from uncultured Alphaproteobacteria bacterium, assembly GCA_963755305.1. Lineage (GTDB taxonomy): Bacteria > Pseudomonadota > Alphaproteobacteria > Rhizobiales > Xanthobacteraceae > VAZQ01. The sequence goes on from CAVWJL010000008.1 coordinate 469,283, forward strand.
TGCTGTTGCTCTCCTACTTGTGCGGCATGTGGGCCTATGCCCAGGGGCCGATCGGGCTTGTTGCACCGGTGCGGGAAAGCGGCATTCTTTTCAGCGGCGTCCTTGCGGTTCTGGTGCTGCGCGAGCGCGTTACCGAACTACAGTGGGCGGCAATGGGGTTGTCATTTTCGGCTATTTCGTTCTGCCGATCGCGAACAATTTCTTTCCGGTCGGCAGTGAGGCGGGGTCGCTGCTTCTCGCATTGGCGACCTTCGGAGTAGCCTTTTTCTTCCGCCCGCTCGGGGCCGTCGTCATTGGAAGCTACGCCGATCGATACGGGCGCAAGCCCGCGCTCACCCTGACGATCGCGATGATGATGGTCGGAACGGCGACCATCGCATTCGCGCCGCCCTATTCCGTAGCGGGGATTGCCGCGCCTGCCCTGATCGTCTGCGGCCGCATACTGCAGGGATTTTCGGCGGGCGGCGAATTCGGCAGCGCGACCGCATACCTCGCCGAACAGAATTCCGCCCGCCGGGGCTTCTTCGCAAGCTGGCAATTTGCCGGCCAGGCGCTGGCGGCCGTGCTTGCGACCTCTTCCGGCGTGATCCTGACCAACACCCTGAGCGCCGAGCAGTTGCGCGCCTGGGGATGGAGACTGCCGCTGATCGTCGGATTGCTCATCGGTCCAGTCGCCTATTACATCCGTCGCCGCCTGCACGAAACCCAGGAGTTCCGATCGACATCCCTCAGCCCGGCACCATTACGCGAAACCTTCTCGGAGGCGAAAGGAAGGCTTGCGGTTGCGGTCGGGGCGGTCGTAGTCACGACCGTCGCAACCTACACGCTGATCTTCATGCCTACGTTTGCAGCTCGGCACCTCGATATTCCATTGGCCGACGGTTTCAAGGTCGCACTGCTGACCGGTGCAATTCAGGCCATCCTGGTTCCGATTGCCGGCGCGCTGTCCGACCGCTGGGGCCGGTTGCCGATCGCCTACGGCGCAAACGTCGGAATGCTGCTCGTCAGCTATCCCCTGTTCTCATGGCTGACGGCGGCCCCAACGCTTGCAAGCTGCTGGGGTTTCAGGTTTTCATCGGCTGCCTTGTGGCCGGCTATGCCGGCGTGCTTCCCGCACTGATGTCGGAGCTCTTTCCGACGCGCCTGCGGACGACCGGATTGTCGATCGGCTATTCAACCGCGGTTGCGGTGTTTGGCGGCTTGGCACCTTTCATCAATGCGTCGCTGATCGAGCTGACGGGCAGCAGGCTCGCGCCGAGCTATTACTTGATGTTCGCGGCCGCCGTCACGCTCGCAGCCCTCGTAGCGGCGTCCCGGCTGGGGGTGAAATGACCCACCCTTCGCCGGAACGGAGACGGTTCTCGCTCATCATTTCAAATTCGCGGCGGCGTTCGTCGACTTGAGAATGGGCGACCAGCGGGCTATTTCCGCTTTCACGAAGGCGCCGAATTTCGCCGGGGTGCGCTCGCTCTTTGGTGGCGTCGAGCCCCCGAGTTCGTTCAGCCGCTTCTGCACCGTCGGGTCGACGAGCGCCTTGTCGATCGCGGCCGCAAGCCGGTCGATGATCGGTTTCGGCGCGCCCTTGGGCGCAAAGATTCCGGCCCAGATGTTCATTTGGTAGTCGAGACCGGCTTCCTTCGCAGTCGGCACATTCGGCAACGCCGCGAGGCGTTTGTTGGCTGAAATGGCGTAGGCTTTGATGGAGCCCCCGGTGATTTGCGCCGCGACGCTCACCGCCTGCTCGCAAAAGAAGTCGACGTGACCGCCGATCAGGTCGTTCATCGCCGGTCCGGTGCCGCGATAGGCAATGAGACTCGGTTTGACCGCGGCGGCCTGCGTAAACAACAGGCATGCCATATGCGAGGACGCGCCGATTCCGCCATGCGCCTGCTTCACCTTGTCGCCGTTCTTCTTCAGGTAGTCGACGAATTCGCGCAGGTTCTTGGCCGGAAAGTCCTTGCGCGCGACGATCACCGCCGGCGCGTTCGCGGTGAAACCGACCGGCGCGAAATCGCGTTCGGAATCGTACTTGATGTTGGGCGTAAGGACCGGCGCGGAAACATGCGAGCCCATGCTGCCCGCCAGCAGCGTGTAACCGTCGGGAGCAGCGGCCGCGACCCGCCCGCTGCCGATCGTGCCGCCGGCGCCGCCAACATTCTCGATCACCAGCGTCTGGCCGAGCGTCTTGCTCATGTGCTCGGTGACAATGCGCGCAACCACGTCGCTCGGGCCGCCGGCCGGGAACGGCACCACGACGGTGACCGAGCGTGCGGGATAGTTTTCCGCCCGCGCGGTCAACGGCGCGGCAACCATCAGGCCGAAAGCTGCAATTGCGAGCAGCCTCTTCATCGTAGAACCTTCCATTACCAACCCTCCGTGTTCTTTCTCGCTGTTGAAAATCCATGGGCCGCGCAGCGCGACCGTGATGCTGCCGACGCGCTCGGCTACGATGCCCTACCGGTTTGCAAGAATCTGAAGCCGCCGGGTCGCTTCCGCCGAACCCATGCGCTCGGCTTTGCGATACCAGTTCCGGGCTTGATCGATATCGGAGGCCATCCCGACCACGCCGAGCTTTGCCAGTACGATGGGGTCGAACGTCGCGCCCAGGGCAATCGCCGCGGTGACGTTGCCGGCTTCAGCCGCACGCCGGAACGCCGTCCGTGCGGTGACCAAATCGCCCACGGCGATCAACTGCTCGCCTTGCTTTACGAGCGCCGCGACCTCCTCCGGACCGAGCACATGCAGCGGTTTGTCCGGGATCGGCGTTGCCGGGCCGGCCGGTTCAACCGGCGGCACCCTGGCAGCCGCGCCGGTGGATGACGATTCCATCGGTGCCGCATTGGCCGGCCGAACCGGGGCGCCGGGCACCACCGTCTCGGACTCGTCGGCTCGTGCGCCAACCGGCGCGCTCTCCTCCTGCCCGACCGGCGCATTGAGCACCTGCTTGATCAACGCGAGCTGCGGTTGAGCCTCGGCCTTCGGCTCCGGTATCGGCTCCTCGAGCGGGGAGAAATAGAGAAATACCGGGACGATGCAGGCCGCCGCGATCAGCGGCAGGATCAGCCATCTCAAACGGCCGCGCTGCGCCGCCGCGGGCGGGGGCGCCATGCGCTCAGGCTCGAGCGAGGGCGGCGGCGGAAGGCCTCTCCGCTCGCTGCCCGGATGCCGGACCGCCGCCTGACGATGGGCAGGCGCCGCCCTACTCCCGCGCTCGAGAGTCGCGGCGACTTCCTGGCGCTGCAACCAGCGCAGACTCGCTTCCAGCCGCTCGACATCGTGGCCGTCCGCGACCGCGTCCCGACGGGAGGGCGGCCGGGCATGGAGATCGCCATTCGGGTCCACGCCGGATTGCAGCGCGCCCCGGTCCCGCGGCTCGGCTTCGCCACGGGCAGACGTTACGTCAGGCGCCGGCGCAGACCGGCGCCGTGCGTACTTTGGCGCGTAAGGCGACCACGGCGGATCCTGGTCGTCGGGAACGGCAGAGAGCGGATCGTCATCGTCCCGCGCGTGCGCCGGATGTTGCTCGGCTGCGGACAGTTCATCTCCTTGGTGCGGCGTATCCGTGAACGGATCATTCGGATTGGGTGGTCTCCCCGGTGGGGTACGCATGTACTGACACTCCCCTGCTGACACGCCCGGCTGACGTTGTGTTTGCCGTCACAGTCCGTCGATCCATGACTCTCCCGCCCATCCAACCGCGGGTGAATTAAGCCGGCAATCGTACGCGGCTTGGACGGCGCTTCGCGCGGCTAGGCCTTCAGCGCTGCTGAATGGCGCGTTCTGAATCCCGCCATTGCAGGAATTCACGGAAGAGCGCTTCGCGCTGTTCATCCGTCAGGTTTGCGCTTGCCCGACCCCTTGTTATCCAGAAACGAAGCAAATTCGCCGCCGGTCACCTTGGCGCTCGGCGACTTCCTTCTGGCGAATGCGCTTGAGCATCTCTTCCGCCAGGCGCCCAGCGAGTCCAGCCGGGCACGTTCGCCGCGAGATTGACATCGCGCCATTTCGGATGCCGCGGGGGCTCGCGGAACTTGTCCCATTTGGTAAACAGGGCTCTCAACGAACCTTTCGACGCGCCGATAGCGATCGGTCCCCTTTGCCCAATTGAAGACCGCGAGCACGGTAGGAACCGCAATCGTGTCGACCGACTGCCCTTCGGGAACCAGCGTCGGATAGTCTTTGTGTCGTCAATTCGCCGAGCGCGTAATAATCGGCGAACGTCTTCGAAAACGGAATCGGCACGAAGTGCAGGCCCGAATTGGCTCGGGATCTTCGCGAAGTAGTCGATCGGCTTGCCGATCACGCGGATCAGCGCGGCAAGCTCGCCGCTCTTGAGCTTTTGCATCGCGGTGGGGCTGTCGTACAGCGTTTGCTCGACTTGGATGTTGAGCCGCTGAAAGATGATCGTCCCGGTCAGGCTCGAACCGCTTCCGGCCGGGCCGAAGTTGACCTTCTTGCCGCGCAAATCCTCGATCGTACTTGATGTCGCTGCGCGCGAGTATCTGCACCTCCGAAACAGGCAGTCGAAGGATGTAGTTGACCCGCGACTGGAGATTGGTAATTTTGCGCTGGGTGCGGAAATAGTCGAACACGTCGGCTTGCGTCACCGCGACATCGACATTCTCGCAGATAGAGCAGATCGTCGAGATTGGACGCGGCGCCGTAGGTGACGATCGGAAGAACGCGCAGATTGTCGCCGTCGTCAAGGACCTGCGCCAATTCGGTCGCGTAGGTCATGTAGGTGCCCGAACGCAGCCCGCCGGCGACGCCGACCGTCCACGTGTTCTTGCGGACCCTCATTGCGGCGTCGGTGCCGCCTTCATCGATGTGATTTCGGGACGGTTTGCGCTCGGGCGGTCTGAACCGACCCTGGTCCGAGCAATTCAAAGCCGACGATGGAAGCAAGAAGCGAAGCCCCAAGGCACGCAGTGCCCGACCACGACAACACACGCATACAACACCCCCCGATAGCACGCACTCAACCAAACACAGGCCACAGTCGAAACCAAAATTGTGATGGAATGTGATCCGACTCGGAGCTTTTGTTGGGAATCATTTTTTCACCGATCGATTTCGGCAGGCTCGCGCCGCCGATCGGAGCGCGCACTGAATCCACGCAGCCATAGCTTGACGTTGCAAGATCAACTCGAAATCGTCCGCTGCGCCGGTCGCGCGTTGCAATGCGGACGCGCTGCTTAATCCGGTTCGCGAATCGCTTGGGACAAATCTCTGTGAGAGCTTGATATTCCTGAGGACGCGTCTACCGGCCGGGACTCTGAATTTTCGCGAGGACGCCACGGCGCGCTTAAACAGTCTTCCCGGCGGATACCGATCTTGATGCGATGGGGCCGACACGGAGCGACCATTCGCGCTTGCACAACCAGCCGTCATAGCACCCGTCGTCACACTTGCTTTGCGGCGCTGAGGAGGCTTTGCGCGATGAGGTCACAATTGGGCGCCGCATTGGCGCCGACCTTTGGGCGTTGCCGGGAGCCAACGCGGCGGGTGCGCCGGAAATTGACCTTCGCCGACGATCAGACGTCCAGAAACGCCACACGCAAGTGCTGCTTGCCACCCTCATTCGCCGAGATGATGGCGCTGTACTCCGGTACCTCGAACCATGTCGACGTATCGCGCGTCAAAGGCTCGGAAGAAATGAGCACAGAATCCCCCGCCTCCATAGGGCCGCCGATCATCTTCCATTCGTCGTCGTGCAGCCCATAGGATTTTCCGGTGGTGTACCAAATGCTCAGGAACAGATGCCGGCTGTCGCGGATTTCCGCCGGGCTCTGCATATCATAGCAGCCGTAGTCGAACGCAAAGCGGGTTGCGACCATGCTCAGGCCGTCGCTGATGAAGAGATTCGTCGGCGAAGAGATATGAATATCGTGCTCTCGTCGAAGATCGCGGATGATTGAAAGCGTCTTCTCCAACGCGTGCACGATCTCCTCCGCCCCGACGGCAGCTCGAGCATCCTCAAACTGAGACAGCAGCAAGGCATAAATCCATTCCGTGTCCGAGTTCCCCCGGATCAGCCGGGCAATCTCCGGCTTTATATGCTCCACGAGGGCGAAGCGCATGCGATCGAAATTCGCCAGATAGCCGTTGTGAGCCAAGGCCAGCCGGTAACCCTTGTAGCGAAACGGGTGAAGGTTCTGCTCCCCGACCGTGGGGTTCTGATGGAACACCACCCCCCTGACATGCGCGAGCAAGGTCGTGACTTGAAGCTTTTCGGCGAGATCCTTGAGATTTTGATCGAAGACCGGAATGTTGACGGAGCGATAGCTGAACGGAACGTCGGGGTGGTGGGAGGTATGATCCCAGGCGAGCATCCCGAAGCCCGCAAGGCTGAGCATGTCCAGCATCTGTGGATGGTAGGCCTGCTTCACCAGCGAATTGTTCGGTTGGTAGAGCAATTCATCGAGGCCAACCGCTTGCCCCTTATACATCAGGACCCGACACATCTAGTTCGCCTCCAAAGCAGATCGAGCGCCTGGCTCTGAAGGCTCCAACGGCTGCTCCGGCGCGATCCGGGCCATATGGCCGTCGGCTCTGCGCAGCACTGCCACCAGGCTCGAAGTGACGGCCTCCATGAACTTCAATGCCATCACAGACCCACCTCGGCAGAGAAGGTCGAATCCGATGCGGTCGACCTCGAACGCGATCGTCGTCTCGCGTGCAATGCAGGCCAGCGGATGCGCCCCACCATCGATCAGCGCGAGTTCGCCCACGATTTGGCCCGGGCCATGCAGCGAAAATGGCGATATTCCCCGCGGGGTCGCGAGGTTCAACCCCAATGCGCCGCGCACGACGATGAGGCAGTTGTGCGCGCGCTCTCCGGCGTCGTACACGAGCTGACCATGCGAAAAATCATAGCGTTTCAGCGGCTCGACGAACTCGCGCAACTCCGTCCGCCGGAAGTTCCTGAAAAACGGAAGCGAATGGAGGAGTTCCTCATCGAGGCTCGAAGGAGAGCTCGGCTCCGGCCACTTGGCGGCACCGCTTCGAGGCCGCGCCATGGGCCACACGTCCGCGGCCGTTGCCGAAGCGGAGAGATGGCCGATGATCTTGCGGGCGCGTAACGCTACCTCACGCCGGAAGCAATTCATCACCGCGAACGCGGCGGGACGATAATCCGACCGCAGCATCTGAAATCGTTCGGAGCTTATAACGTAACCGAAGGTCTGCGCCTTTGCGACCGCGTGGGTCGATCGCGGATTGCCGTCGAGCAAGCCCATTTCGCCGACGACCGTGCGCGGCCCAAGCACGGTCAGGGTAACGACCTCGTCCCCCGGAATCCGCCGCACGATCGCGACCTCTCCGCGCTTGATCAGATAAACGCCATCAGGCGCGTCGCCCTGTTGGAACAACATGGTTCCGGCGTCGACTTGAAACGGTCGGGCCACGAGTTGGACCTCGCAGAGGGCGCGCGCGTCGAGTTCCGCGAACAGCGGAACCTCGCGCAAGAAATGGTCGAAGCCGCCCGGACTGATCGGAATTCCCGCTTCGAACTTTAGCGATTCGTCGGCCACCGTTTTCAACAGCCGATCCGCGATCTCGACCCCGCTGCGATATGCCTGTTCGTGCACGAAGGGCTCGCGCATATAGCCTCCGCAGAACCAGGTCCGGCGCTTTCCCTGGATCGCGTCGAGCTTCTGCAACGCCTCGTCGGCTATCCCACCGATCACCGGATGGACGACGAACTGCTCGGTGATGATCTTGTCGGCGTCAGGCGTTCTGAACGGATTCATCGTTACGAAGACGTCGGGCACGGAAGCAGGCAGGTCCTGTAGCCGATTGGCATAGACCGTCATGGTCGGGCCGATATCCGGATCTTGCGTCAGCACGTAGTTGTAGGCCCCCCAGGTCGCTCGGTCCGCCGGCAACAGTTGCGGGTCTTGGTGGACGACCAGGGGGATACGCCGCGATTCGAACTTGGAATAGATCCTCGCCTCCTCCTGCGCGGCATCCTCCAGGAGTTCAATGACTTGGTTCGCATTGGTTGCGATGACGACGTGGTCGAACGACAACGCCAGACTCGCCTTGTCGCGGTCGACGGCTCTGATTTGGATGCCGTCGCCCGGCCGAGAAATGCTTGCAACGCGAGTCGACAGGAACAACGACGCTTTTCTCTCGCGCAGCCAGCGCTCCACGGCTTCGCCATAAGTGTGCATGCCGCCTTCCACGACCATCCGTTCCGCGGCGGCAGGACCGACCACACCAAGCATCCGCCAGGATGCCACCAGGCATCGGATCGGAATTTGGCCAGGCGGCTTGTCGGGTATCGAAAACTCCCCCCGTGCCCGCGGGTAGAAATAATGCTGGCGAAATTCCTCGCCATACCGCTTCTGATCGAGATAACGTTGCGCCGACCAATCGGTGTAGGTCGCATCGTTGAGCACTTCATCGCATGTGCGATTGAAGCGATCGACATCATCGAGAAACTGTTTTTCGTCGTTGGGGGGCCGGCAGAAATGCGGCTGGCCGTTGCGTGAAAACCAGACCGTCGCCCCGTCCGGTCCCATGAACGAGACGTCCTGGTTCACCGGGTGGTAGCGCAGATCGAGTTCCTGCAAGAGTCCACAAAAGCTGCTGAAGGTTGCAGGGTTGAAATCGCCCACCCCGGCATCTATGCGGATGCTACGTCGATCCCAGAGCGATACCGATACCCCGAAGCAATGACCGCCGAGCCGCGCCTCTGCCTCGAACAGCGAAACGTCCATTCCGGCCTTGGTGAGGGCAATGGCGGCTCCCATTCCGGCCGCCCCGCCGCCGACGACGGCCACCTTCGCCAAGCTTCACCCTCCCCGCCGCGGACGCCGAACTGCGCTTCCCTACGCTGAAGCGCGACCCTATTCGTACCTGCTGACCATATGGCTCGCAAGCACCGGCATCGGGTCGCCGCGCGCAAACACGCCGATCCTTGAACCCTGCTTTCAGCGCGCCTAGAATTGTGTTCATTCCGGAGGGGACCACGTGCAAGATCAGGCCAGAGTTGCCGGACCGCGCTCCGACGGATGCTTGGAAGCTTTTGGCATCGATGCAGCAGAGGCAGCCCGCCTGCGGGAGGCCGTCGACTATCTTTCGCCCTCGCCTTTGATCTTCAGCCCGCGACGGGTGTTCGACTACGGGCGGCAGCACGAGATTCCGGAGCGCGCGCTCGATCTCTATCGACGCACGCACGATCTCAGCTTGTCCGATTGGGAACAGGAAGCAATCCGGGCGAGCATAAACTCGCCCGATGGCGCGTTGCGCCGGCTCCTCGAAATGAAGGCGGCTCGGGACGGGGGCCACGATCCGAAGACAACATACATCAGGGTGGATTGCTTCGGTAAACGCATCCAATCGCCTTGCCTGCTTGAGATCTGGCCGGGCGGCCATCACTCGCCAATCCATGAGCACGCCAACAGTACCGGTTTGATGAAGGGGGTGTTCGGCCACGTCGAAATAATGCTTTACGAGGGGCTTGCCCAGCGACCGAAAGAAGTCGCGCTGCTGTCGATGACGTCTGAGCGCTGCTCGTGGATGTCACCGGATCACTATCAGGCGCATAAGGTTTATTGCCCGATGGACGAACGGGACTTTGCGGCGACTTTCCATATTTACGTCGACACCCAAAGCGACGTGTTCAAGTATCGCGAGGAGCAGGACCCGCATCGGATTGCCGAATTCGTCACCGAATCGGACATCACATGGGGTCAGTTCTACAAGGCTCTGACGGAGACCGTGCCGTATTACGGCGAGTAGCCGCAGGATCGAGGCTCATCGTCATCCGTCATCTTCCGCGCAATTGGATGTTCAGCCCGCTATGCACCGCCGTCACACGGCAACCTCGGGAATCGACTTCAGCGCGTAGAACGCAACCGATCCGGTGCGGCCCTTCACCGGCGCCTGGTGCAGGCTCTCGCCGGCAAGGTCGAGACCGGCGGCTTGCGCCGCATCCTGCGACAGGATCAGCGCGCAGTCGTAGTCCTTGGTCAGGCTCTCGAGCCGCGCCGTGGTATTCACCGTGTCGCCGATGGCCGTGACGATCTGCGAACTTGGCGGCCCCAATGCGCCGACGATGGCCTCGCCGAAATGAATGCCGATGCCGATGCGCAGCGGCTCTTTCAGATCGGACTTGAGCTGCACATTGAGCTGATCGAGGCGCCGCAGCATCTCGCGTGCGCCGCGCAGCGCCTGCTCCGCGCCAGTCGCGGCATCCTGCGTGTCGAGCCCATACAGCGCCATCAGCCCGTCGCCGGTGAAATTCGAATAATGGCCGCCGGTGGCGACGAGCGCCTTGGTCATTTCGTTGAAGAACTGGTTGAGGATGAACAGAACATCGTAGGGCATCCTTGCTTCGCCGAGCGTCGTGGAGCCGCGCAGATCGATGAACACGACCGTGACCTGGCGTTCGCTGCCCTCCATGCCGCCGCGCACAAGGCCATCGGCGGCGCTGGCATCGGCGGCGAGCAGCGGCGTCACCGAAATATCGGCCGTCGGCCGGACCTGGCAGGCAAGCCGCATGCCCGTCGGTTGCACCGATGCGCGCCAGCGCGGCTGCTTCGAGCCGCGCCGGTTCCGGCAGCGACGCAAGCCCGCTGACCACGCGAATGCGGCAGGTCGTGCAGCGCGCCCGGCCGCCGCATACCGAAGCGTGCGGGATGCCGTTGGCGCGCAGCGTTTCGAGCACCGTCGCGCCGGGCAGCATCGGCATGGTGCGTCCACTGACATGGGTCAGCTGCGGCGGCCGGTGGATGCGGTAGACGAATGCTGCGCACGCCGCGCGCGGCGAACGGCAGCATGACAAGGCCGGCATAGACCATCAGCCCGACCAACGCCATGCGCCAGACTTGCGCGTTCGTCTGCGGCGTTTCGCTGGCACTGCTTTGGATCGCAGCGAGCGACGCCGGGTGCTTGCGCTTCGCGCAGTATCTGGTTCCCGCCGGAGATGTAGCCGGCGAGTGCGAGCGCCGGGATCAAGACGCCGACCGCCCCCAAGATGGGCCGCCAAACCGGATACCATCTCTTGGTGCGCAGCCAAAAATGCAGGCCGATGCAGGCGTGCGTCCACAGCGTCAGCACCGCGGCAATCTGCAGGTAGACCAGCCATGGTGCGACGACCCAATGGTGGGCGAGAACCGAATGATAGCCGCTCGCGGTACCCAGGAAATGATCGGAGATTTTTGTGCCAACGACGTGCAGCATGATCAATGGCGGGATCGAAAGCCCGAGAATGAGCTGCGCAAGCTCCCAGACCGGCAGCCGCAGATAGCGGCGGATAAAGATCGACCACAGCGCATTCAGAACGTGAACCGCCAGGGCCGTGGCCAGCAGGCAGGTTCCGATACCGGTCCACCAGAACATCATCAGATGGCCGAGAACTTCGTCGGCAACCGGCAGCGACACGATCAGGAAGATGTGGCTCACGAGGTGGCAGAGCACGAACGAGAGCAGCACCAGGCCGCTGATGAGGCGCGCGCGCGCGCGAACGAGGCGCGCAACCCCGGCCAATCGCGCAGCGCGAGTGGACCGGTGCGCCGCGCCAGGATTGGATGAAAGCGTGGCCATCATGAATCGGGCCGCAGGGTGCAGGTGAAAGTCACGATTGATCGACTTTACCGGCAACCGACGGCTTCAGGCGGACAGAATAGATCTCGGCCGGCCTGTGGGCTCATGTCGATTTTGCCGGTTCGCATGTGGAGCCCCTGCGCTCCGAACCCCAGGCTCGTCCGCGATGGCGATGAAGCCAGAAAATTTGCGCCACAAGACATTCATGAATCAAGGATTTTTACTTTTTGCATTCGCCTGCGGCGGTGGGTTCGTTTTGCCAAATGTATCTTTTTAGTTGGTATGATCTAATTATTTACCCTCTTTGGTTGAGTAACGCGATGAGACTATGAGACTGCGTCCAGAATTGAAATCGTCCTGAAATTTCGAATTGCCCGCCGCTGGCGGGATAGGGCGCGGCGTTCGTAGCGGTCCAATTTAACGAGCTGTGGCAACGCCTGCAGGAAGGCGGTTACCTCATCGCGCGTCTGCGGCGCGAGCTGATGCGCGGCTACGGCTTGCGGTGCATCGCCGGCAGGCTCGTGCCGCAAGGCTGCTTGCTGGCCTTCGCCTACGGCTTGATCGAGGGCATTGAGCGCTTGCCGTTTTGCCGTGTCGGTCCGGATGGCTCGGGCTCCACGGTTGAGCAAAACGGTAATGGGGCCAAACTGCCCGCGGAGGAGAGCTTGCAGTCCGTCATCGAATTCCTTTGTTGTCGGGAACCCACCGGTTTGAGGTGAGACTGTTGGTGCCACCTCACGCATGTCTTCAACGGCCTCAATGCGGGCGGCATGCACATCGCGCAGGATGATCTCGCACTCGGCGATGATGAGCGCCTGCTCGTACAGCAGCGGGTTGACGGCCTTGCCGTAGAGCGCCTTGGCCAGGCGCTCGATCGCGGCCGAGGCCGGTGCCCTTTTGCGCAACGCCAAGGATGTTAGCCCATGCCGCAGGGCGTTCCGGCTCGCGCATGACCTGCCGCGCGCCGTCTTTGGGCCGGTGCTTTTTTCGGCATTGAGCCGATTGGCCGCGAGCTTCCGTTCGGAGCGCATCGATTCCTCCCATGCAGTTGGGGGGCAAACCGTCGTCCGCGCGTGCGACGACGACATCCTCTGGGGCCCGGTCGCGTGCGGCGACGACTTCTACTATCAGGCCCGGTCGAGCCGCGCCGATGAGTCCGCCACCGCGTCGGTCTCATGTGACGACAAGCCCGTTGGCTCCCCTGCCGCCGGAGACGGTTGGTTGCCCTCGGTCCCGACGGCGCGCTGGTCGAACAGCGGGAGCGGCGCCATGGGTGCCTCGCTTTCGGCCACGACCGGCATGCCCGAGGGGCTCCGCGCTGCACGCCGGCGGGGCCGGTCCACTGTCCGGTCCGGCACCATCAGCGGCGCGCCCGGCTTCGCGGCGACCGGGGACGGCGCGGTCAGATTTGGCTGCTCATCGAGTTCGCCATCGATAATTTTATCTGAAAGCTCACGGATCCGCCGACCAAGACCCGCTTGCCAGTTTTCCATTTCGCGCAGGGCATTGTCGCGCCGCGCCTCCGCCGACATGATCAACCTCTCAATCCGCTCGTACTCGGGCAAGCACCGGGTAAACGCGGCAGCATAATCCAGCTCCGTCGGCTGCTTAGCTTGCAGAAATTCGATCTCTGCTTCGTATCGTGCCTTCAGTTCTTCGTCCTTCTGCTTTGCTTCCTCCAGCCTGTCCTGAGCTTCTTGATCGTTAACCGCCGATCCCTCCTTTTCTACCGGCTGTTGCATTTCTGCTTGGTGCGTTTTGGCAGCCGACTTTCCTTTTGCTTGTTCTTTGGCCGACGTATTTTTCGAAGCATTCAGATCCCTTACCAACGCCCAAAATCCGTCCGTGGTTGACTTGCGGGCGATGACACCAAGAGCCTGCTGTCGGTCGACGATCTGCTCGTTGACCCACTCCTGGTAGGCGTTCCGCAAGAGGTCCCGCTTGAAACCCTGCAGACGCTCTATCTCCATAACGTGGGAGCAGAAATGGCGCAGGTACAGACAGACGAACGCGTCCAGTGTTCCAGCACTTTGGACCAGCCGCCGATACAGCTCGCCTGCGGTCTTGGGATTCTCGCTGCTCAACACCTTGATCGGGCCGAGGATGGTGTGCATCTCCGACGCGATTTTGGAGAACACGGTGCTGATCTCTTGTTTGGCCATGATAGCCCCCTCTTTAGCTTTGTACGAACGCAAATCCTGCGTTCGCCAGGGTGGTGAAGTGTCGTCGCTGCCAACGGCAGCGCCGGCGCGTAGGCGCCACACTTGTTGCCGCTGCTAGCCCAACGTGATCGTCGTTGAGACGACCAACCTCAGGGCGCAGCACGACTGGGCGCGCCGAAAAACCGGCGTGCCTAGAGTCTTAAGAGGACCCGTTGGTCAAGGTGGGTCATTCCTCGGCGCTGGCGATGGCCCCCCAGCCCTGGTTTTGAGCGCGGGGAGATCAGCCGATCCGAATTCCTGGTTTGGAAGTTCGGGGTGTCCGGCCTTTACGGACGTATGGCGCGCAGTTGGAAGTCCTGGTTTTGAGGCTGCCAACACCCCGTCAAATAGACGATAAGCGTTAAGGATTGGTTAGTACTGGTTAATAGGCTACGTCGCCTTGATTCCCGTACAGCGACCGGAGTTTAGCAGCGGGCCGCGACCACCCTCATCGCGTGAGGCAGGCGTCCTGTGGCTCGAAAGCAATATCCGGCGGTCGGGCCGGGATTGCTATCCACTCGGCAGGACCCTGCCCTTGACCGCGGCAATCAGCTAACAAGGCGCACGCGCGCGGCCAGTAGCTGGGCGAGAACTACTTGGCGGGCCTGGCGGTAGCGCTATGGAAGGCCCCTCCCCCAATCGTGGAGGAGGGACATCAAAGGCATTGGTCGCACGTGGGCGGCCTGAAGGCCTAAGACCCGGCTGGGTGCGTTGCGATCAAGTTCCATTTCCCGCCCTGCATCTCGATGATGTAGACCGGCTTGAGGGCGTCGCCGTTCTTGCCGAACGAAATAGGCCCTTCCAGCGCCGGATAGGGCTTCATCGCGCGCAGCGTATCGCGAATCGCGGTGCGCTCGGCCGCAAGCTTGGCGGCATCGCCTGTCACCTTGGCCTCCTTTATGGCGTAGGCGTAGAATTGCACGATGTCGTAGGCGGCGGCGTCGAACTGCGAGGCGGCAGACCGATCAATGCCGGCGGCCTTGGCGCGCTTGACGAACTCTTCCTCGAATTTTTTTGCCTTGTCGCTGACGCCGCCGAAGAAAGTCGTGGGGATGGTGGTACCGTTGCCGTTCGCGCCCATGCGGCTCGCAAGCTCGGAATCCGCGATGGTGGAGCCGGCGACGAGCCGGCCGGTGTGACCCTGGCGCCGCATTTCCTGCACAAGCCGCACCGCGGCGTCCGGACCCGCGCCCACCCCGACCAGATCGGTCTGGTTCGATTTCAACTGCGACACCTGGGCGGACAGGTCGAACGCCTGAGTCTGAAATGTGACGCTGACCTTCATCTCGACGCCCGACGCCTTCATGATGTTGGGCAGCACGATTTCGCCCATGGTCTTGGAGATGACGTCGTCGGTCGCGTAGGCGACCGCGCCGGTGGCGATCGGATACTTCTTCGCCGTCAACGTCTTCATGACGTTGCGGAACATGTAGCCTTCATCCGACGTGTTTCGCAGGCCGTAGGTGAACGGCTCCGCCAGCTTCGGCGCCGACGAGGCCATCGACATGGTCACGATGCCGGCGCGCTCGCCGGCGGGGAAGGCGACGCGGCACTCGCCTGAACTGAACGGCCCGATGATCGCCAACACCTTGTCGTCTTCGGCAAGTTTGCGCAGGCCGACCACCGCCTGGTCCGGCTTTCCGGCGGTGTCGAATGAGATGATCTGGAGTTTCTTGCCATTGACGCCGCCGGCCGCGTTGATCTCGTCAACGGCCATCTGTGCAGCGATCTGGTTGGTACGCGCGAGCGTTGCGAACGGTCCCGCACCCGCAAACAGATTGCCAAGCAGGAGGTCCTGTGCCTGCGCGATCTCGCCGGCCATGACCGAAAGTGCCGTGGCAGCCAGTAACCTCAAGATTTTCGACTTCATGACGTTCTCCTCTTGATGGTCCGTACGTTACCGAATTCATCCACGAGCCATTTTGGGTTCCGCGCGCCCGAGATAGGCGTCGCGCAGCGATGGATCGGCACGCAGCTCGTCTGGCGCGCCTTCCATGACTTTGCAGCCAAGCTCCAACACGTAGGCCCGATGCGCGAGCGCCAGCGCCTTATGGGTGTTCTGCTCGACCAGCAGAATCGCGATCCCGCGCTCTCGGTTGATCTCGCCGATCAGCGTGAACACCTCGTTGGTCAGGCGCGGGCTCAAGCCCAAGGATGGCTCGTCCAGCATCATGATCGAAGGGTTGGCGAGCAGGCCGCGACCGATCGCGAGCATCTGCTGTTCGCCGCCCGACAGCACCGAGGCCAGCATGCTCTGCCGCGCCGCAAGGTTCGGGAACCGACGATAGACGTCGGCTATTTCGGCTTCGATCGCGTCGCGTGTCGTCGCGGGCAAATGCCCCCATCTGCAGGTTTTCGTGAACCGTGAGGCTGGTCACGATCCGCCGGCCTTCCGGCACCAGGACCAGACGCCGGCGCACGCGGCGGCTCGGCGGCCAATGGGTGACGTCCTCGCCATCGAGCGTGACGCGCCCGCCGGACACCGGCTCCAGGCCCATCAGCGCCTTAAGCAGCGAAGATTTGCCCGCACCGTTGGCGCCGAGCACCGCCACGATCTCGCCCGACCCGACCGTCAGCGACGTGCCACGCACGGCGTGAACCCGGCCGTAACGTACATGCAGGTCCTTCACCTCAAGACGCATGACGTTGCTCCGCGTCGTCGGTGCCGAGGTAGGCTTCTCGGACGGTCTTGTCCTCGCGGATTTGCTCCGGCGTGCCTTCGGCGATCTTGCGTCCGAAATTGAGTACGATCACCTGCGCGCACAGAGCACCGACAAAATGCATGTCGTGTTCGACCACCAGCAACGTGATGCCGCGTTCATGGCAGATGGCGGTGATGTGCTCGCGCAAGGAATCGGTTTCGGCCGGATTGAGGCCTGCGGCCGGCTCGTCGAGCAGCAGCAGGCTGCGGCTTCGCCATCAGCGCGCGTACCAGCTCGATGCGTTTCTGCACGCCGTAAGGCAGGCTGCCCACTGTAGCGCGTTCGTAGGACGCGAGCCCTGCTTCCGACAGCGCTGCGCGCGCCTCTTCGCGCCAGCGATTGCCTGGAACGAGGCTCGACCGGCTGCAGCACGCCGAACAATCCGCGATTGCGGCAATGCTGGCCGACGAGCACGTTCTCGATCGCGGTCAGGTGCGGCATCAGCCGGATGTTCTGGAAGTTGCGTGCCACGCCGTGACGGATGCGCCGATGCGAGGGGACACTGGCGATGTTCTCGCTCGTCGAGCATGATGCGCCCGGCGTCGATCGGATAGAAGCCGGTGATGAGATTGAACACCGTCGTCTTGCCCGCACCGTTCGGCCCGATCAGCCGGTGCAGAAGCCACGCGCGACCGAAAAGCTCAGGTTCTCGATCACCGCGAGCCCGCCGAACCGCTTGCTCACATTGTCCACCACCAGGATGGGCTCGGACGCGATCATGCCGCTCGCTCCCTGCCGCTCTGGATCGCTGCCCGATGCCGAGCAGACGCCGAATCTCGGCGCCGGTGACCAGGCCCTGCGGACGCACCACCATCACCACGATCAGGATCGCGGCGAACAGCACGTAGCGCCAATGGGCGCTGCTGCGCAGGAGCTCCGGCAACAGCGTGAAGACCGCTGCGCCGAGGATCGGCCCGATCGACGCTCTGCGTTCCGCCGAACAAAACGTAAAGCACAATCGAGATCGACAGCGAGATCGAAAAATACTGCGCCTCGATATAACTGAAATGGTGCGCATAGAGCCCGCCGCCGACCCCGGCGATGGCCGATCCGATGGTGAAGGCGGCGATCTGAAAGCCGCGCACGTTGAGGCCCATGAGATCGGCCACACGCTCGTCGTCGTGCACGGCGGTGATCGCGATGCCGAAGCGGGTCGCGAACAACAGCCAGACCAGAACCGTGACTGCCAGCGGCGAACGCCGCTACTGTCGGAAACCGGATGAATGCGGTCACCGGATATCCGGCCGCACCGCCGACCACTTCGAGATTGAGGATCGATGGCGCGTACGATCTCACCCAGCGCGAAGGTAGCGAGCGCAAGATAGATCCCACGCGTGCGAAGCACCGGAATGGCAACGGCAAGAGCGACAAGGCCGGCTGCCAGCCCACCGAGCGGAATCGCGATCAGCGCGGAGATCGCGGTCTTGTTGCTGAGAAAGGCCGAGGTGTAGCCGCCGATCGCGGCAAAGCCGGCGACGCCGAGGTTAAGTTGCCCCGCCGCCATCGGAAGGAACGCGCCATAGGCATACACGACGTTGATCGCCAAGCAGGACCAGAATGCCCTCGAGATACCCGCTCATGCACGGGCTCCCGCGCTCGCGCCGCCGAATAGTCCGGTCGGCCGCACGATCAGGATGAGCAACAGCAAGCCCGTAGACCGAAATGTCGACGAAGTCCGCGCCGAAATACTGGATCGAAAACGCCTCGGCAAGGCCAATGATCAAGCCGCCCGGCGATCGCACCCCAGATGTTGCCCATGCCGCCGATCACCATCGCGGAGATGCCCTTGAGACCGAGCGCCTCGCCCATGAACGGGTGCACCTGACGGTAGTTGAGTGCAAACAGCACGCCGGCCAGTGCGGCGAACAGTCCACTGATGACGAAGACGAGCGGTACGATGCGACCGACATTGACACCCAGAAGCAAGGCGGTGTCGGAGTCCTCCGCAATCGTGCGCAGCGCCCGTCCGAGGCGGGTTCTGGTGAGCAGAAGCGACAAGCCCCAGATCAGCGCGATTGAACAGAACAGGCCGATCAATTGCGGAATGCTGATCACCAGATTGCCGATCCGCCAATCGGAACTGCCGAACAGCCGCGGCACGCTCTGAAGATCGGAGCCCCAATAGCTCACGGCGAGATTCTCGAACAGGATCAGAAACGCCATCGAACTCACAAGCGGCACGAATTCCTGCGCAGTCCGCATCCAGCGCCAGGTGAAACGTTCGACGACCAGTGCGGCGGCCGCACCGATCGCGAGTGCACCCGCCGCGGCGAGCGGCCAAGGCAGGCCATGGCGGATGAGTATCCAGGTCCCCATGCCGCCGAGCATGAAGAGACCTGGAATGCTGAAGTTGAGGAACTTCAGCACGCCAATCGAGAGCGTCAGCGCGACGCCGACCATGGCGTAGATCGAACCCAGCATCAGGCCGTTGACGATCTGCTGTGAGATAATGGCACGCCTCTTGGTCCGTAGCGCCGCTCGCGGCTAGAAGACGATTTTGGCGGTCATCGCCTCGTGCGTGACTTCGCCTTCGAACGGCGGGAAGCGATGAAAATCGTCGCGCGCCAGTCGCCGCACGTCGGAGCGCAGCGCTGCGTCGAGATCGCTCACATCGTCGAATTGCATCTGTGCGAGCAGAATGCTCTCGCCGCGCCGCACGGGGAACGGATCGCTCCAGGCCGTCGGCCGATGCAGCACCAGCGACCTTATGTTCGGAAATTGCCGGAGAATGGCGCTGTGGCGGGATTTCGTAATAAGCGTGGAACGCGGCAGGATCCGACGCCGCGCCGCGATATCTGACGAAGTACGACACCATCCTCAAACCCTCACCCGCACACGCAGCCGCGTGTTCAAGGTTGTCATATGGTCCCAAGATCACAAGCCGAATTCGGACGGCAATTTGCCGCGGGTCGCTCATCCGGACGGCACGCTGTCCTTTTCAACCAGCCGCTCTCAACGCCGACCGCGGCGCCTTGGCATCGCGCAGACGGCGCACGGCCACAGCCGAACCTTCCACCAAGTTTGGCGGACGCCCCGCTCAGGGCGATAAAAGCTCTTGGCATCGAGTGCGCCGAAAAACAGATCGTTGATACGCGCGGATTTCCTCGCTCACCCGATCGAGCTTCAATCGACCGGCGGGCGCGATGCTGAGCAGCACGCCCCGCGATCGAGCGGATTGGTCCGCTTGAGCAGCCAAGCTGCGCCGCATGAGCTTGCCGGTCTCGGAGGCGACGAATGCACTGGAGACGTGCAACGCCTGCGCCACCGAGCCGACGCTGACACCGGCAGCGCCTTGCAAATGTGCGATCGCAACCATCAGGCTGTATTGCGGCCCGGTGATGCCAAGTCTGCGGCCAAGATGCTCGCGCACTATTTCCATGCGCGCCGAAATGGTGAAGAGGTCGCTGACCAGCACCCGGAACAGGCGGTCCGAGCCGCCGGTAAGCAGCGCCGCGCGCGACACCGTGGGAGGCAGGACGTAGGTCCCTGCCTCGCGCAACGGCGTCGCGGCGCCGCGCGCAGGCCGCCCTCGGGCGCGGCCGCAACGCTAGAGATTGACATATCCGGTGTCGCCCAGGAGCTGAGACTCGACCGGAATGTGCAGGCTGTCGTGCACGGTGTTGTAGAATTTCCAGAAGCCGACGACGCAAGCGAGTTCGACGATCTGCGGCGGCGTCAGATGCTTCTTCAGTCGCTGCAGGATTTCATCCGGTACCGATGTCGGATCTTCGGAGGCGGAGCGCACGTAGTCGAAGCAGACCTTTTCCATTTCATTGGCAGGCTCGTGGTCTCCGGTGATGATGTCCTGCAATTCGCTCTCGCTCATGTTCCAGCCTTCAAATCCAGCCTGCGTGGGCTTCTTCAGCATCGCGCAGCTGTGGGCCGTGCAATAGGCACAGCCGTTGGTGGCGCAGGCTACCGCCGCGAGCTTGCGCTTGAGCAATTGATCGAGCGTCGAGGTCGGATCGCGCATGATGTTGCTATTGAGCCGCCACAGCGTTTCGGCGATTTCCGGCCGATGCGCGTAAAGCTTGAGCGCGTTCGGCAGAAAGCCCATGCGCTTCTTGTAGGGCTCAAGCACCGGCCTGAGACGCGGATCGAAATTTTCTTCCTTGACGTACGGAATGAAGGGCTCGCCTTCGACCAGCACTTTCGGCTTCGGAGGGGCGATCGCGTCCATGGCAGGCTCCTATTAGAGATAGTCCTCAAGCTTCACCTTGCCCCAATTGCGAGGCCAGGCCCGTTCAAAGTCCGTCGGGTCGTGGCGCGACTTTATGGTCGCGTCGATCCCCATCTTGCCGACGATGCGCCAGGGATACTGTCCCTCGATCGGACGGGCGGAGGGATCGTAGGGCGAGCCGCGCGTGTTGCCGACAATGACGATGTCGCGGGCGGGATCGCAGCGCGTCGCAATGGCATGATAGACGTCGGCCGGATCATCCAGATCGGTATCGGGGCTGACCGCGACGACGAGCTTGGTATTGAGCCACGGCGCGCCCATCGCAGTCATCAGCGCATCATTCACGAAGCCTTCGCGCGGCGCCGTGACCTGCAGGATGCACGAAAGGGCGGCGCCCCAGGTCGGGAAGCGCACGTCCTTTACGTCGAGGCCGATCTCGGTCAGCCGGTTCCAGAGCACCGCCTCGTGACAGAGTCGCGGCAACGGTCTGATGGTCGGTCGCCGGCGTCGCTTGATGGTTGCGGTAGATCGGCCGATCTGCCCGCATGGCGATTGCCGTGATCTCGACCTCCGGCAGTTCTTCGTAGTGCGGGAGATGATACATCGACGGGGACGTGACGTCGCCAACGCGGAACTTGCCGTTGAGCTTGACGCGGCCTTCGACGACGATTTCGGCTTGGGCCGGCACCGTGAGATCGAGCGTTTCACATGGGACCATTTCGACATCGCGATCCATGATCGTGCCGACCATCTCCAACTCGCCCCACGAATCCATGTGCAGGCCGGAGAAATTGGCCATGATTTCAAAGGCTGGCGGCACGCCAATGACGAACGCAATCGGCATGTATTCGGCCCCCATCTCGCGATATTTGCGCATGATAATATGCGAGTGCGGCGTGACGAAGCTGATCAGCCCGCGCCGCGGCCCGACCGCATGCGTTCCAGCATGGCAGGAATTGTAGTACCCGGTCTCCGGATCCCTGATGATGTTCATTGCCGTGACGTAGGGCGCCGCGTCCTTGTCCTTGTGGAACGGGATCGGAAGCTTCGTCCAATCGACGTCGTTGCCGAGACGGATAACCTCCTTCACCGGGCCTGATTTCACATTCTTGAACCCGCGGGGCGGCTGCCGCAGCCGATACGCCAGCGTCTTGAGGTAGTCCGCCGGTTCGACGCCGAGCGCTCGCGCCTGCGAGCGGCGATTCTTGACCAGGATGTCGCAGAGACGAAAGCCCGGCCTTTCGACGATGTGCTCGAACAGGATCGGCTGATTGCTCTGCGCAGAAAGCGCGCCGATGTCGTCGATCCGGACCGGTTTGGTGATGCGCGTGACGATGTCTGCGTTGGTCTCCAGATACCCGCGCAGCGACGAGTCGAGACCCGCGTTCGACGAAAGGCGGGCGGCCGGTGGCGCCACAGCACGTCCCTCGTGCGACTGGAAATTCCTTAAGTAACTTTACTAACTGACTCTTGAAAGTCAAGGCAGTCGGGCCGTGCCGATCTGGCTGCGGCAGGAAGCGGACCCCAGCCTCGGCCGTGCAGCGGTCGGCTTCTCCCCGATCGCCTTATCTCTTCCGCTCGATCTTGTGGTGCGACGTCGGCCGCGGCCCTCAAACACTTTGCGGGGAACGTCGCGTGGAAGCCAGCGTCAAGCCGGATGCCGGAGACCCGGATTGAGCAAATTGGTCTGACAGCAGGAGCCATCGCCTTGCGATTACGCGCGATGAATCAACGCGAATTTGAAGGCGCACGGATCAATTGCAGCAAAGCGCGCGTTAAGATCGCTGTTCTGAATTAGACGGCGGCGAATCCTGCGACAGACGCGCCCACCGGAACAGAACAGAACTGCTGGCCAAACGCATCACGAACACTGATCGCCCAGCCGGACCAGATGCCCTCATCAACAACTTCCAGATCGATCGCAATCAATTCCGCGATCTGATGGGCTGCCTCCGGATTAGGAAGGTCTTTCCCCTGATAGTCGTACTCTGACCGTTTGCCGCCCACGCGATCGAAGAAGTACCTGTTCATTGATCACCTGCAGGATTAACTGGAATTAACCGATCCACATGTATGCACCTTGACATACGGAGTTTTACGTAACGCTAAGTCGATCGCTAAAAATGTGTGAGAGCCGAGGGTCTGCTGCCATCCTCCCCGCTTCCCGTCGTCAATTCTTGGCCGCCACGTCCTGCTTCACTCTGGCTAGATGCTTCCTGGCGTCCTCGCTTTCTTCGGCAACAGTTTTCTCGTACCAGCGTGCCGCCTCCGCGAGATCAATCGGGCGGCCGCGCGCTTTCGTATAGCCGCCCAAGAGAGATCATGGCTGGAGCAAAGCCATTGGCTGCGGCCTTCGTCCGCCAGCTTCACCCAGTCGCGAAGCTGCGACGTATGCACGCCCAGGTCTTGCGATGCCGGCCCACCAACGTCGAATGTACTTCTTGAAGACCGCGGTCGGCGTGCAATTGTTGCATTGCGTCGAGAAGCCCGCCGGCAAGCCAGCCTGAGCAGTCGTGCAAGCGAGGAAGCAGCCATTTTTGGTCGCGAACGTGCACCGCAGTGCAACATGCCCACGGTGTTCATCCACCAAAATGAACACGGGATGAACAACACACACAGCAGATATTACGGGATGCGGGACTACCGTGCATCCCAATGGTGTTGTGCGTTGGGGGCGACCGTCGCATAATTCCAGACTTGAGCAAATGCGCGAAGAAGCATGTCCGGCCGCTCAAATGAGTGGTCGGGAGAAACTGATCCTTTCACGCCGGGATGCTGCATTATGATCATCGAGTCGCCCCTGGATTTAGTTTTTCGCGATTTGTTCTACCGTGTCCCTGCTTTTGCCGGAGGTCACGACGTATTTCTGAAGTTGGAGGGATTCAATGTAACCGGCTCAATCAAGATCAAGACTGCGATCGGGCTGGTTGAGGACCTGGAACAGCGGGGCATTGCCAAGCCAGGCGAGACCGTGATGGTCGAATCGTCATCAGGGAACCTTGGGCTGGCGCTCAGCTTGGTATGCGCCATCAAGGGCTACAAATTCATTTGTGTGACAGATCCAGACGCCAATCGCGCCACCATTAAAGGTATGGAGCTCTATGGGGCACAGGTCATCGTCGTCCAAGATCGCGATGCCGCCGGAGGATATTTAGGAAGTAGACTGAAAAAAATAGATCAAATAATTCAATCAGAGCCGAACGCGATCTGGCTCAATCAGTATGCCAACATAGCCAATAAGAATGTTCATGCTGAGCAAACGGCGAAGAGATCGCGCGCGAGTTCGATAAGGTCGATTGGATTTTTGTGGGGAGCGGCACGACCGGTACCCTCGCCGGAGTTTCAGAGCGACTTCGTCGTGAATTCCCGCGGATCAAGGTGATAGCCGTCGAGCCGGTAGGCTCAGTCACGTTCGGCGGCGCGCCCGCGAAACGAAACATCCCTGGCATCGGCACGAGCGTGAGACCAAAGCTCGCGGACCTCGCCAATCCCGATCAAGTCGTAACGGTGAGCGAAGAGAAAACGGTTCAAGCTTGTCGCTCTTTCGTACGAGATCATCACTTGCTTGTCGGGGGAAGTACCGGGTCGGTTCTGGCTGCCGTACAACAGCTGGCTCCTGAGTTCAGATCCGGAGACACCATTGTCGCCATATCTCCGGATCTTGGCGAAAAATATCTAGACACCGTATATGATCCGGCCTGGGTAGAAAACACTATTGCGCCTCAACGCAAGATGCCACTGCGAGCCAACAAGGAGAAGAATTCGTGGCAGCCGCGCCGACATTCTACGTTGTTCCCGGATCAACCGTTAAGAGTGCAATTGACGACAATCGAAATCAAGTCTTCGACGCCGTAGAGGCGGCATATCGCCTGCATGCCGCTGGCGGTACGGTAAACCCAGACAGCTACTTCCTTCGATATCCAGACAAGCCCAGCGCTCGCATCATCGCGTTGCCCGCGCATCTCGGTGGCACGATTCAAAAAAGCGGCATTAAATGGATATCGAGTTTCCCGGAAAACCGGGCAAGCAATCTGGCCCGGGCGTCGGCAGTCCTGATTCTAAACGATGCGACGACCGGGTATCCCCTGGCCTGCATCGAAGCATCACTCATCAGCGCTACGCGCACGGCCGCTTCTGCCGCGCTGGCAGCGGAGCACATCGCCTCCAATCCTTTTGAAGGAACCCTCGCGGTAGTCGGAACCGGGGTCATCGCCCGCACGACGGTCGACTGGCTGTTATTTCGAAAATGGAAATTTCGCAAGATTAATTTGTATGACGTGGACCGCAAGGAGGCGGAGCGCTTCAGCAAGTGGCTTCGCGATGAGCACAACCTGCAGGCGGATATTCAAGACCGGCTGGATGACGCGGTGCGCGCCGCTTCTCTGATACTTTTCACGACGACTACGCTGGCCCCCTATCTTGCCGATGAAAGACTGTTCGAGCACTCCCCCACCGTCCTGCATTTATCGCTGCGCGATATCTGCGTGAACGTGAGTCCTTGCATCGCAAAACATTGTGGACGATGTGGATCATTGCCTGAAGGCGAATACATCACTGCATCTATCAGAAATGGCGACGGGAAATAGGGACTTTGTTTCGGGTACGTTGGTTGATGTTCTGGAGAAAAAGTTCAAACTGGACCATGACAGGCCCCGCATATTTTCGCCATTTGGGCTCGGCGTTCTTGATCTTGCCGTTGGCAATTTTGTCCTAGAGGCAGCAATCGCATCCAAGGCGGCTATCGCGCTGCCTGATTTCTTCAGCAATTCTGCCCGATGGTGAACGGCAGATCATCTCTCACGCGGAACAGCGAGGAGGCGCGTTGGATATGTCAGCGGTCTGGAGTTGCAATGAGTGGGATCCACTGGAGGAGGTCATTGTAGGCAATCCGCTGCGAGCGCGATTTCCGACTCCGGACCCAAGCAGCCAACTGGCAGAATTTCCCGATCGCTCGTTGGCCGAAATTCCACGCGGTCCTTTTCCACAACAGGTTATTGAAGAGACGGAAGAGGATCTGAATGAATTCGTTCAAATCTTGAAAGGTTTAGGCGTCACCGTCCAACGCCCGGAGACATGGCCACACGAAGCCAAATTTTCCACGATCCATTGGGAATCCGAGGGGTACTACAATTATTGTCCCCGCGACATCATGTTGGTCATCGGCGACCACATTATCGAGACGCCCAATGTCATCCGCAGCCGCGCCCAGGAAACGTTCAGCTATCGCACGTTGCTGATGGACTATTTGAAGTCAGGCGCCAAGTGGTACAGCGCCCCCAAACCCATGCTTTTGGACTCGCTCTTCGAGGGCGTTGACCTGAACAAGCCCACGCCGCGCAACGATGAACCGGCCTTCGATGCAGCAAACGTCCTGCGGTTTGGCCAGGACTTGATCTATCTGGTCAGCGCCACGGGCAACGAATTGGGGGGGCATTGGTTGCAGACGATTTTGGGCGACAAATTTCGGGTTCATTTCCTCAAGGATGTCTATTATGGCAGCCATATTGACTCAACCTTTGTCGCCTTACGTCCGGGCCTGGTCCTCTGCAATCCTGCACGCATTAATGATGATACCCTGCCCAAGATCCTGAAGCAGTGGGAAGTCATCTACAGTCCACCGATGGAGAATACCGACAGATATGATGCCGACTATCTCTCCAAATGCATCGGCAGTGACTGGATCGATATGAATGCATTCAGCATCAATCCGAATTTGGTCGTGGTCGATCGAAATCAGACCGACTCTCATGAAGCTCTTGGAGAAGCACGGTCTCGATGTAATCCCCCTGAAATTACGGCACTCCAAGATGATGGGCGGCGGGCCCCATTGCGTCACCTTGGACATCCGCCGAACTGGAACGCTCCAGCGATACTTCGATTAGGCACATTGCTTTCGCCATGCTCAACCAGCGGATAAAACCCTAAGGGTTCTTCTGAGACCTCAGGGGTCTGAATTTCACGGGGCATGTGAGGAAAAGTTTTGGCAGCAATTTTTGCAACAACCGTCCTCGCCGTCTGCTGTGTGCTGACGTTTGTGGCGTGGAGACGGTACCTCTGGGCGGCGGAGAAGGTGCCGCAGGCGGACACCTGCCCGTTCAGCCTGACGGATGTCTTTGGCG
Organism: uncultured Alphaproteobacteria bacterium; assembly: GCA_963755305.1. GTDB lineage: Bacteria > Pseudomonadota > Alphaproteobacteria > Rhizobiales > Xanthobacteraceae > VAZQ01. Next base: position 496,038 of record CAVWJL010000008.1, read on the forward strand.
ACCACCACCTCGTGAACGTACCGCATCAGAAACGGAATCCGGTGGCTCACGGAGGTCTTCAGCCGCTCCGCCAAGCGGTTTCCGGATCTCACGGCCTTGCAGATTCCCGCACACCGGAGAGTCCCTGACCTTCGCCGAGCTCGACGCGCGAGCGGAAAGCGTGGCCGCGGCCGTTTCTCCGTTCCTCACCGGCCCGGACCAGGTCGTGGCAGTGGCCATGTCGCAGGACAACTGGCAAATCGTGGCCGTCTCACCTCGGCATTCTCAAGGCTGGCGGCACCGTGATGTTCCTCGACACCACCTTGCCCGACGCCCTGATCAGCCACATGCTCAACGACGCACAGCCGGTGGTCATTCTCACGCGCGGGCAAGACAGGTTTCGCGACCTGCCGACGCTCGACGTCCTGGCGCTACCGGAGAGGATATCCCGAAGAGAACCGCCGCCCTGGCTGGACGACCCGACGCAACGCCTTGCGACCATCTTTTACACGAGCGGAACCACTGGGATGCCCAAGGGCGTGGAGTGCCCGCACGCCGGTTACGTGAATCTGGCGCTGAGCTACGCCGATTACTTCGATCTCCTGCCGGGCATGGACGCGACCTCGCTCACTTCGTCGCTGGGCTACGACGGCAGCATCTCCGAGATGTACAGCGCGTGGGTGTCGGGCTGCGCCGTGGTCATGCTGACCAAGGAGCAGATCCGGTCCGGCCCAGAACTCGTTCCGGTGCTCCGCGAAGCCGAGGTCACGGTGCTCTTCTGTCCGCCGGTGCTGCTCACCACCCTCACACCAACCCCCGAGGTCGATCTCCCCTACCCGCTTGTGCCGCTACATCGTGCCGGCGGGCGAAGCTTTCCCTAGCGCGCTCGTGGAGCCGTGGACCCGGGGCAGACGGCAGATCATCAACACCTACGGCCCCACCGAAGCGAGCACCGACACGAGCCGGCAGAGTTTGCGGCCGGGGGAGCCCATCACGATCGGCTCGCCGTTCCCCAACGTCACCTACGTCATCCTCGAGGTCGACCAACTCCGCCCGCTACCCCATGGGGAGGTTGGAGAGCTTTGCATCGGCGGGGTGCACGTTGCGCGCGGGTACCGCAACTTGCCGGAGCAAACCGCTCAGAAGTTCATCATGCACCCGCAGTTCGGCCGCCTCTACCGTACCGGGGACAAATGCAAAATCGACATCCAGACGCAGCGCGTGCATTTCCTCGGCCGAATCGACGCGCAGCTCAAAGTGCGCGGGCATCGCGTCGAGGCGCAGGCCGTTGAGGACATCCTTCAGACGCAGTTCAGCGAGATCGAGGCCGCCGTTCTGGACTACCAGAACGAGGCGCTTGTCGCTTTCGTCGCCGCGCCGTCGGTCTGCGAAGGAGAGATCTCGGTGGTCGCTCCGGCGCCGGCGGAGTGGGCTGCCCGGGTAACGGCGACCCTCGCCAAACAACTTCCAGCGCCGTCAGTCCCGACAAGGATCTTCCTTGTTGAGAAGTTCGTCATGAAGCCGGTCTCGGGGAAGATCGACCGGAAGTGCCTGCCAAACCTGTCCCATCTGCTGAGAACCGCCGAACCGGAAACGCAGGACACCCGTAGGGACACACCGGCCAACGCGCGCGACATGGTGAAGGGGGAAGTCAAGCCGCCTGATGCCGATGCGATCATGGACCCTGAGTGTGAGGAGGTGCTTGCGATCTGCAGGGCCGTGTTCGAGACCCCGTTGGGATTGGACGATGGATTCGCTGAGGCTGGCGGGCACTCGATCGTCATCGCGCGCTTGGCGCAGCAACTGCAAGCCGCAGGATGGGCAGTGTCGGTCCGGGCGCTGCTCAGTGACTGCAACACCGCACGAAAAGTGGCCAACCGCCCGCGCGCGCTCCAGCAGGCCGCTTAGCGCCCGCGTGAAATCCGACGAGAACGGCGCCGAGCGCGATGAGGCCGCGGCGAGGTACTCTCCATCGGATGCTTCACCACCCTGCAGGTCTTCTTCGCGATCTTTCTGTATTCCCCGGCTTTGTGGGCTTCTTCATCGCCTTGGCCTACATCGAAATCGGGACATTCTTCACGACCGCGCAGCCTCGGGGAGTTCATCGTCGTCGGCTCCCTCGTGTACTTGCTGGGTCTCATCATACCCTTCGCCAGCCTGCTCTGGGTCATGATGATCAAGTTCTTCATGGGTGGTGATGCCTACAAGAACAATGTGACCCCGGGTGTGTACCCCAAGTGGAGCAGAATGCATCTGCGAATCTGGTGCATCGAACGGCTGGAGAGCACAGTGCTCCTCTCGCTGGCGATGTATCGCAGCGCTCCGCTTATGGCGTTCGCGCTGCGGCAGCTCGGCGCGACCGTGGGCAACAACCTTCAGTGCGCGCACGATGCTTACCTGTCCGGGCCTCTGGACTTGATCTCCATCGAGGACGATGTCGCCATCCAGACCGGGGCCTACATTCAAACGACGAGGTGGTCGGGGCAGTTCCTGCACGTCGGACCCGTGCGCCTCGAGAGCGGTTGCAAGATCGGGATGCGGGCCGCCATCGCCAACGATGTGACGGTGGGCCGCGGCACTTGGATCACTCCGTTCACCCCCATCCTCGGCGACGTGGGTTCGCACGAGATGTGGGAAGGAGCTCCCGCACGCCTGAGCGGCCGCTGCACGGAGCTAAAGCGCACGGCGAACGCCTGCCGGTACGCGATATCCGGTCTGGTTGTTGGAGACCCTCAACATTCTGATGCAGGTCTTCCTGTCCTTCTGGCTCAGCGTGGTTCCCACCGCCGCGATTCTGTGGTTCGCCCGCGGCTTGATTCCGGCTGGAGACGCCGAGCTTTCCGACGCATATTTCAGGGTGACGCCGCTGCCCGAGATCGTCTGGCACCTCACCGTCTACTCGTTCATCACCACCTGGGTCACCGTCGTCGTGACCTCTTTGCTGGGCTGCCTCTTCATCCGCTGCACGGCTGCTTCGCCGGGGCTGTACCCCTCGCGCGGGCTCAGGGGCGCTCTCCTCATGTACAGAATGTATCGAGATGAACAGCATCCAGGCACAATGGACCTGGACCATCACCGGGCAGTACCTGCGGGCACTTGCCGGCATGCGATTCCCGCGGCTGGGCGCCTCGGAATGCGACCTCATGTTCAACCTGGTCCCGGAGCTCGCTGCCGCCGACTCCCAGGTGTTCTGGTCGAACGGATGTTTCACGAACATGCTCGACTACGGCGCCGAGCACCTCAAGCTGCGCCAGCTCGACATGCCCCGGAATTTCTTCAGCGGCAACAATTGCGTGGCGGAGTATGGACAATTCCCGTCCAACTTCCTCCTGGGCGTCTCCACGCCGGGCAGTGACATCCAGTTCCGACGACAGATGCGGTCGCGGCTTGGCGACCCGATCACGGTGGCGGGAAACCCGCCGGTGAAATTTGCAAGCGCGTCATTTGAGGCGGAGAATGAGACCCACAGGCTGCCGGACTTCCCGCTGTTCCTGACCCGGGTCTTCCTGAACGACCTCTTCAGCATCGGCATCCTGCGCATCACCGAGGGGCTCATCTTCGCGATTCTCTTCGTTTGTTTTATGCGATGGGGCGGACACCCGATCGCCAACGCGGCCATTGCCCTGGTACTCACTGAAGTCAGTCTGATCCTGTTCTGCGTCGCGATCAAAAAGTTCCTCGTCGGCGAATGGGGAGCCGATCATTCGACACCCTTCTGGTCCTGGCGGCACTTCGCCTACTTCTTCGCGCAGGACTGCTTCTTCGTCTGGTGCAGGGGGACTCTGGCGTTTTGCGCCGGGACTATCCTCTCGAATTCTGTCCTACGCTGGATGGGATGCCGGATCGGCCAGCGGACAATCGTGACCAGGCCGATGCAGTGCTCCGACTGGAACGCGGTGAGCTTCGGCAACGATTGTGTTGTCGACGGCTTCCTCCAGTTTCACACCTTCGAGAACATGATGCTGAAGGTGAAGCGAACTCATATTCACGATGGCTGCGCCGTCGCCTTCGGCGCCACGGTGATGGGCGGGGCGCTCATTGAGCGGGACACGACGCTTTTGCCGTTGTCCATGGTCCTCAAGGAGATGAATATGCTCACAGCCACTTACGAGGGCAGCCCGGCGGAGCCTGTGAATAGCTTAACCCTCCCGCTCCCGGTCGGCTTGCGACGCTGAAGCGGCGAAAATCCCGAGCCACCTCCAGAGCTACCTACCGAAGAAAAGAATCGGTTTGCGAGGCCCAAGGTTTAAGATGGGGTGCCAGTAGCGGACTGGATCAATCACTTTCGCCGCCGCCAATGCGGTTGCGGCCAGGTGAGCAAAACCCTTAGACGCGGGACGATCCGGCGGAGCAGAACGACAAGGCTCCGTCGTAACCCCGAGTACTGCTGGAGGAGTACAGGTTGAGCGCACAAATGCAGGACGTCGCGCGTTCGACGGGCAGCTCTCACCCTGTTGACAACGCCGACTGGCTGAAAACAGCCGCAATCATTTCGGTCGCGGTTGGCCACATCGGCCATTTCTTCATAGAAAACGACCGCTGGTGGAGCGTTGTCGGACGTCTGGCGGCTCCGACGTTCTTTTTCCTTATCGGCTACGCGCAGACCCGCACCGTCCCGCTCTACTGGATCTGGCTCGGGATCCTCCTGAGCCTGCTCGAAAGCTGGAACGCCGGCTGGACCTGGGTGGCTCCAAACATTCTTTTGAGCTTCGCACTCATCCGCATTGCACGTCCGTATGCGCAAATTCTTGTGCAACGTCACGGCTGGGCAGCCTTTACTCTCCTCATCTTCGTGCTGTTCGCGGCGCTACCGATCACTGAGAAGGTTGCCGACTACGGCACTGAGGGATGGCTGTGGGCGTTGTTCGGCCTACTCCAACGCATGCACGTCGATGGCAGATCAACTACCGACGCTTACAATGCAGCCGAAAGCCCGCGCCGCCGCCCGCGACGATGGGGAACGTCGGCCTCATGCGCCTGGTGGCCTGCATTGTCGCCGCGGTCGGCTACATTTGGCGCGAACAAAAGGAATACATGCTTCCTCCAGCCCATTTCGCCGTCTTCATTCTCGGAATCGGCGTTTGGTCCGCCAGCCTATGTTTGTTCCAGCGCGGCCCGAGCCGGATCCAACCGCCAGAGTTCCTAGCCAGCGTCCTGCGCTTCATCGGACGGCATACTCTGGAAATCTACGCCATCCAGCTTGCCGCCTCCGAACTCATCATAAAGTTGGTGCCCGATCTCGCTCCCTGATCCGAACGTCCGTCACACAAATTCGCCAATAGCTCCCAAGACCTTGGGGTGGCGGCTGCGATCCGATCTTCCATTCGAAAAGAGACTTGGCGGCACAGCTGAGCTAAAATTTGCACTGCCATGACCATTCGCGATCCGGAAAAAAATTTCGAAGACCTGTGGGAGACCTTTCACAATAGGTATCCGTTTTTCGAACTGAGGAACGTCGACTGGAAAAAACAGTACGACACCTACAGACCCAAAGTCACAAGCGAAACCAGCGATGACGAGCTTTTCAAGATCTTCTGCCTGATGCTCGACCCGCTTGACGATGGGCATGTCGAGCTAGAGGCCAAAGGAAATGGGGATCGGAAGAAACGATATTTTACCTCGGAGAAAAAACCCAGATTTCGGCAGGAGTTCTCGGACCGGGAGGTCAAGCAGCTCTTCAAAACGACTGAGAAGACTCTCGTCGCCAATGGCTTCGGACCGCCGAGAGAGACGCAGGCCTGGATGCTGCACTATTGCAGGTCACCGGCATTCGGTTACGCGCGCATCCTCGAGCTGGAAGGCGTTAAAAAGCAGAAATTGACTGCCGCTCTGGACACGATTGCTCATGACTTTGAGGGCTTGGACGGCTTCATCATCGATATCCGCGACTGCCCCGGCGGAGACGACAGTACTGCAATCATGATCATCAATCGATTTTGCGACCGCAAGCGCGTCGCCTTCCACAGGAAGACGAAGATCGGCCCGGGCGAAGGTGACTTTACAGCCCTGAAGACCTGGCACCTCGAGCCGCAAGGTGAAGCACAATTCACCGGGCCAATCGTGCTCTTGACCTGTGACTCGGTCTTCAGCGGCGGTGAGGCCTTTGCTCTCGCGATCAAGCAGCTGCCTCACGTTACGATCATAGGCGATCATACCAACGGCATATTCTCGTATCAGCTCGAGAAGAAGCTCCCTAATGGCTGGCGCTACTGTTTGTCGTACCAGAAGTACTTTTCAGCTGACATGGTGTGCTACGAAGGCAAAGGCGTTCCGGCCGACATCGAGCTTTTCAACACGAAGGCCAATATCGAAGACGGGATCGATCCTTTGATTACGCGCGCTCTTGAAGTGTTGAAGTCCAAAGAACGCCGAAGCGGTCGGTGAAAGATGATTCAGGCGTCTGCGCCCTGCGGAACACCACCGGCCTCCGGGATTGCTGCAGTGCAATTGACCATTTGCGTCCCGTTTCGCAGGTCGCAGGTTTCTGTTTTGATGGCTGAGTAAATGGCCAACCATGGCGTGGTCCCGAGCCTAGGCAAAGGCAATGCGACGACGAGATTTCATTGCAGGAATTGCAGGGTCAGCGACAACGTGGCCGCTCGCCGCGCGCGCGCAGCAACCGACGCGTCTTGTCGCGGTTCTGATGCCTATTCGCGATACCGACCCGGAGGAACAGGCCCGGGTGCAGGCTTTAGTGCGAGCGCTTCAACGACTCGGCTGGACCGACGGCCGCAATTTGCGGATCGAATTGCGGTCTGCGGGCGGCAGCGCCGAGCGAAGCCGCGAGATCGCCGCGGAGTTTGTTGCACTCGCGCCGGATGTGATCATCTCCTCGGGCTCAGTCACAACGGCGGCGATGAAGCGCGCGACCTCATCGATCCCGGTGGTATTCGTGGCGGTGAACGAGCCGGTCGCGCAGGGGTTCGTCGCTAGCCTGGCGCGGCCAGGCGGCAACATCACCGGCTTCACCCTGATCGACTTTACCGTGATTGGGAAATCGGTGGAATTGCTCAAGGCCATGGCGCCGGCGCTGACCCGCATCGGGCTCATGTTCAATCCCGACACGTACCCGGCTTACGAGAGCTATTTGCGGGCATTTCAGGCCGAGCCGCGACGTCCGGTCGAGGTGGTGAGCGCGGCGGTTCGTTCGCCTACGGACATCGACCTCATGATCCAGACGCTCGCCGCCCTGCCGGGTAGCGGCCTCGCGGTTCTGCCCGACGGCGGCTTCACCCTCACCAACCGCGCAACGATCAACGCGGCGCTGGAGCGGTATCGCGTGCCTTCGATCGCCTTCTATCGACAATTCGTCTCCGACGGAGCGCTGATGTCCTATGGCCCGGACACCGTCGACATTTACCGCCGTGCGGCTGATTACGTCGACCGCATCCTCAAGGGTGCCAAGCCAGCCGACCTTCCGGTGCAACAGCCGATCAAATTCGACCTCATATTCAATCTCAAGACCGCGAAAGCCCTTGGCCTCACGATCCCACCAACACTCCTCGCGCTCGCCGACGAAGTGATCGAATAGGGTTCAATGCATTTTTTACCCAGTTAAGACGACGTGAGTTCATCACACTGCTCGGGCGCTTTGTCGAGCTGGCTGCTCGCTGCGAGCGCGCAGCAACAGCCGGTTGCAGTAGTCGGTTCGCTTAAAAGCGCGTCTGGGGGGCCTGCCGCGAGTATGGCACCGATTCCGCACTACTCTCCACCACCCTTGCCACCCGTCGCCGGGAAGCGAACGGTCGTGCAGAAGGTGAACCAGTTGGCATTTTCGCCGTTGATGTTGCGGCCGTAAATAAAATCGAACGAGATGACGTCGATGGGCCGGAAACGCAGTCCAGCCTGAAACCGCGGCTGGGTGACGGTGGAGAAATCATACACCTGCGAAGAGCCGACCTGACCGTACACCTCCGCGGTGAACGTGTAGATGTTGTCGGGCGTCCTCCAATCGACGCCCGCGCCGTAAGTGAAGTAGTGCCGATCGACGATGCGGTCCCACTGCCAGCCGGCATTGAGATTGAGCCGTACAACGTTGGAGAACCGTAAGGTCGCCGGAACGACAACCGTCATCGCCGTGTTCCCACCGGTGGCCAGATCGTAGGTTGCGTTCGCCGACATTGCGAAGCCGAACGAACCGATCGCGGTCGGAAGGAGTTTGGTCTTGGCCTTGGGCGCGATCGTCCGGGTCCACCCCTCGTCCACATAGGTGCGATTCCACTGAGCGCTGATTTCGACCGGCTTAAAGGGGTTCACGACGCAGGACGGATTGCCGACCTGGATGAGGTCATGATTGCTCGCGACCGAATTCCAGGTTTCGACCTTGCAGGAGCCCACTTCGGAAATCTCGGCGGTGTCGACCGCATAAGCGCCACCGGCGGCCCAGGCATGGCTCGACATGGAGGCGACCGCCGCCGTGACGAGGGATATCGCCGTTGCGAACCGTCCGAACATCGTGCTTGCCCCCGCAGCACTCTGAGCGAAATCGTATTTCCCCGTTAGCGTCCTAAGTCCCACCTTTTCGGGATCATACTGTAATCGGGAGGGAACAATAGCAACGTGCCGGCCTGCGAATAAGTCATACGGTAGACGCTGGAACGGTTTTGGCGCGCTGTTGCCGGCGAGCCACGCCCAAAATGATGCGCCACCCTCGCCACACCCCATATCCATCAAATCAAAAGTTGAATGGCTGCCTTCTGACTGCAAAATGCTTGGGTCGTCTGGCCTGCACCCGGATTGAGGTTGGCCACGTCGGCCATTTCTTCATAGAAAACGACCGTTGGTGGAGCGCTATCGGACGTCTGGCGGCTTCGATATTCTTTATTGGTTACGCGCAGACCCGCATCGTCCCGCTCTACTGGATTTGGCTCGGGATCATCCTGAGCCTGCTCGAAAGCTGACGCCGATTGGACCTGGGCGGTGCGTTGATGACCAACTCAGACTTGGTCGGCTGCACCACAGGCAAGTTGTCAGCGCGGGAGAGAAGCCCCTCTTTACTCGTTGCAACCCTTGAGACATATGGCCGCGGACGCACCAAAGCAACGGTCGTTCCTAATCGTCATTTCGTCCGCGATTATGACCGTCCACTGAACCGAGTGAAGTGCCATGAAGAACGGGCTTCTCGCGCTAAGGATCTTCCTCCAACTGGCGCTGCCTTATTTTCGGTCGGAAGACCGCTGGCGCGCCTGCGGCCTCTTGGCCGGCGTCATCGGCTCCGAGCTGTACGTGGTCTATGTCGCGGTCAAGATCAACGAATGGAACGGCACGTTCTTCAATGCGCTCGAGGCCCGGAACTGGAGCCAGGTGCAAGGCGCGCTGATCGTCTATTGCACCCTTGCCATCAGCGCGATCCTGTCGGCCGTGGGGCAATACTGGTTCGGTCAGACGCTGCTTATCCGCTGGCGCGAGTGGATGACCCAGCGCTACGTGGCGATGTGGATGACGCACGGCCGGCATTACCGCATCCGCTTTGTCGACGACAGCGTCGATAACATTCACTTGCGCATAGGCAACGATGTGCTGCTGTTTCTTCAACGCACGCACGAACTCGGCACCGGATTCCTGCAAAGCATCATTGTGCTTGTGTCCTTCACCTACATCCTGTGGGGCGTGTCGCTGATCGCGCCGATGCCCTTGTTCGGCACCGACCTGTCGTTTCCCGGGTATCTGATCGTCATAGCCATCGGCTACGCGGTACTGGGCACGATGGTGATCCATTTCGTCGGCTGGCGGCTCATTCCGCTGCAATTTCGCCAGCAGCGCTTCGAGTCGGATTTTCGCTTCGCCCTCGCGCGGGTAACCGACCACTCCAATTCGGTCGCGTTAATGGGAGGCGAGGCGGTCGAACGCAGCGAGTTGCAGCGGCGTCTCGATGCGCTGGTGCGAAACTGGCTTGCCCTCGTCAGCCGGCAAAACTTCTTGAATTTCTTCGTTTACGGCTACTACCACGGCGCCACTCTCTTGCCCGTGTTTGTGGTGACTCCGGCCTATCTGGTCGGCGCCATTTCGCTCGGCGTGCTGATGCAGGCCGCGCTCGCCTTCAACAAGGTGGAGGGAGCGTTCGCCTTCTGCATCACCTCCTATTCCAAGATTGCCGAATGGCGGGCGGTGATGAACCGTGTGGCGCAATTCGAAACGGCGATGGGGAAAGTCGACCAGCCCGGCCTCGCGAACGCTTCGCTCGATTTTGGTACTTCGCCTAACAGCGACCTGACGATCAGCGATCTCGTGCTGCGGCTTCCGACCGGCGAGCCGGTTGCCGCGGTGCCGGCACTCGATGTGAGACCGGGCGAGCGGCTGCTGGTGAACGGTCCCTCGGGCGCGGGAAAATCGTGCCTGTTCCGCGGGCTCGCCGGTATCTGGCCGTTGGGAGAGGGACAGGTCCGTGTCCCGGATGGTGCGCGCGCTCTGGCGTTGCCGCAACGGCCGTATTTTCCGCTCGGCACTTTGCGGCAAGCGCTCGCCTATCCGATGCTCACGGAGGACTTGGACGACGCGCAAATACGCGAGGCGATGGCGGCGGCCGGCCTCGGGCATCTTGCGGAACGGCTCGACGAGGAAGCCGAGTGGAGCACGGTGCTTTCCGGCGGCGAGCAACAGCGGGCGGGCTTCGCGCGGGCGCTCGTCTGCCGGCCGACGATCCTGCTGTTGGACGAGGCAGTCTCCGCCCTGGAAGAGGAGGAAGCACGCGACCTTTACCGCATGCTGGCACAAAGGCTGCCCTCGACCATCGTCATCTCGACCGGCCGTCCGGAGGTACTCGCAGACCTGCATCAGCGCACGATCGAACTGGCCGGTTCGCCCGCCACAGTCTGCGCGCAACGCCGGGCGCCGCTCGCGGCGGTGCCGGCATGATCGGCGTGTGGGGCGGTGCGAAAGCTGGAGGTGCCAGATGCTGAAGATGAACTATTGGGACGAGAAGTGGGATCTGCACGAGGACGTCTGTCCCTGCGATGTGCACTTCAACGAGTGGGCCGAGGTGAACAAGATCACCGACCGGGTGATCTATCATTTCGGCACCGGCACGCACCATGTCGTCGGATCGTACCAGGCCAAGCTCCGAAACTCCGTGTTTGCCATCACGGCATCGAAAAAGGAGTACGAATCGTATATCGCGCTTGTGACTGAAGACCCGCACGTGGCGAAATCGTATCTCACCTATTTCGGCGACATCTATCTCACCAATCCGTGTCTGCTGCCCGAGATGGACGTCGTGACGCTGTTTCATCTCTGCGAGTTCATCAAGCCCAATACGATAAGTGCGGACTATGGCGGGATCGACGACCGCGGCGTGCTCGACATGTTGACCGACAAGACCCGCCCGGGCGGGCACATTATGTTCTTCGCTCAATCGGCGGCGTGGGACGCGGCGAAAGCGGTCGTCGCGGAGTGGGAGAAGGCGCGGCCCATCGCGCGTGTCGAGGATTTCAAGTCGCTGGTGGTCTACCGCAAGACGAGGTGAGCGCGTGGGATGGGTTGAGCATGGGTTGCTTCCAGCTCGAGGACATCGAAGCTCACGGCGCCAGCTTTCGAGCGCCGTGCCGCGAACTCTTGCCAAGAAACGAGTTGCTGGCCTTCCTCGTGAACCCGGAATATCCCGACATCGAGACCCAGGTGAAGGATGTCGGGACTGCGACAGGCGCGCTTGGATAGCGCCTTGTCATCCTCAGAGCCGCCACCATCGCTGAGATCGATGCAGCTTCACCGCGCTAAAGATTTGACCCTACTTCCGCAAGAACACTAGCAATGTCGTACCACCTCGAAATCGGCCCACCTCATTGTCAAATTCAGCCACTTGAACCCAGCCAGTACCAATAGGCGATAGTTGCGTGTTACAATTATGTACCACATCCGGGCAGAATGACCGAAACGACACACGCGGCAATCGCGCGGAAGTGCTCGATCCGATATGTTGGTCGGAGAGATACGCGACCCTGGGGGATATTGTGTGGCGTCGGGCCGTTCTCGCCGTTGCGAGCACGATCATTTGCGGTCTTTGGCTGCCGATAGCGCGCACGGCTGCCCAAAGCATTGATCCTGCGCCACTGCCAAACGACGTACCGATTTTCTATCGCTTTTATGCCGGTGGCGCCCTCAATTGGGTGCATCACAGCGGCTACGCCCCGAACTCGTTGACGCAGGCCGACACCCAGCAGTACGCGCTTGGCGGCAAAGCCTTCGGCGGCGTGCGCATCAATCCATCCTGGCAATTCGAGGTTAGCTACTACTACCTCGGCAAAGCAGAAGTGGCAGGATTGCCGCTCACGACCGATGAGCATAGCTACGCAGTTTCCGGTTCGGTGCTTTACCTCTCTCCGCCGCTGCAAGAATTCGTCGCCGGTATCGCCTCGTGGCACCTGTTGGTCCGGCTCGGAATGGCCCACAAGTGGATCGTCCAGACCTCGGACGCCGGCACGCTCAAAGAGGGCACGCTGGCGGCCGTGCTTGGTTTGGGCGTGGAGTTTCGAATCACACCGCAAGTGTTCGCCCGAGTCGAATACGAATATCTCAGCACGGCGATCGGCGGCCCCCGGCAATCGGTTCCCGGATTCAAGGGGCTGCTTCACGTCGACCTTGGTGGCACCGAGCGCGTGGTCAACGTCATGCACACACCGCTGGCGTTCACATTAGGCGTCAATTTCTAGGGTTCCGGCTGACCGACGACCCTTCGTCGAAACCAAGTTGCTCCAACCGAATTCGATTAAATTGCCGCGGGCACCACGGTGACTGTGTACATCATAGCAGCTAACCAGCGCATCCGACAGTACATCACCGGTGTGCTCCGCGGCTGCGCATGAGCAGACAGCGTCCTGGGGGCCGCCGCCGCTCCTTTCATCCGGAAGATTGCCAATGCGCACGCTAGGAGTGATCCACAGCATTATTTTGTTCAAAAACATCTAATTCGGTTAGGCGGGAGAAAAGATCTGCCCGCATACCTTAGCGTGCCCGCCGATCACAACGATTAGCTTGGGCGCGGTTCAAACAGCACGGGAGTCACGATATGCGAAAGTCCGTTCAACGCTTCTTGAAGGACGAGGCAGGCGCAACTGCAATCGAGTACGGCCTCATTGCCGCGGGCATCTCGGTCGCCATCATTGCCGTTGTGCAGAGTCTCGGTCAGAACCTCAACACGACGTTTACGTCGGTTGCAACCGCCCTCAAGTAGGCCACTCCGCACGCCCACCGTGGTCCTGCCAGCCCAGATGATCGTTGGGCTGGCATTTTTTTGGCCGTTGAAAGGATTGGCGTTGCCAATTACCGATTTGACGATCACGCAAATCGTTGTTCGGATAATTTGCCTTACTTTAGGTAACAAGCGCGGCGAGGAGTTCAACTAACAGGGAGATCATCATGATGCTGTTGCAGGCCATTATGTGGGTCAGGCAATCCTTCATCGAAAAGCGTCGGTCAATGAGGGAACACGTGCATTTCCCGGCCTGGACTGAGACTGGTGACAGCTCGCGGCGACCTGAATGTACTGTTCTCGACCTTTCCGAGGGTGGTGCCCGCATCATGATGTCGTCACCAACCGGATTGCCCAAGGAATTCTGGCTCGTTTTCAGTAAGGACGGGACGAGGCGCCGCCGCTGCCGGACAGTCTGGCGCTCAGGCACAGAAGTTGGCGTAATTTACCTCGGGCCGCCACAGTCCTGCGGGCTACCGATAGTATTGAACTAGGGCTGAATCAGAGCGCGTCCCACCAACGCAATCGTCGGCTCTCAGGCAATTCTCATCACGATTGCCATCGGAGCTCAGCCGATTGACAATCATAACAGCCGCAAGTGTAGCCGATTCTGCTTCCGCAGCATCCACGTGGCCACGTTGTTCGCAAGCATACATCATGGTACGAATCGCGCACCATGCGGAGCATTGGGAAACATCGCTTTGCACTACTTTTCGTTTGTGCGATCGCCTTGCAGGCGTTTGTCGGGTTGGTCGCGGCCGAGCTAATCCTGCGGATTATTGATCTTCGTTATCTGCGGCTGGAGACCAGCGCAAATACTTTGCCTTACCAGCATGATCCGGAGATCGGATGGGTTCCGATCGCGAATTCGGTTTCCGCCTTCACCGGCTCTCGCAAAATTGCGGTGCAGCAAAACAGCCTCGGACTGCGGGACCTTGAAAACGATGGCTCCGAAAAGCCAGCGATCATGTTCGTGGGAGACTCCTTCGTTTGGGGATACGATGTCGAGGCCGACGAGCGATTTACCGAATTGTTGCGACGGAGGCTGCCACAATATCGAATCGTCAACGCCGGAGTCGCCGGATATGCGACCGATCAGGAATATCTGTTTCTCCGGCGGCTGTGGAGCAAGACCACGCCGCAAGTAGTCGTGTTGATTTTCTGCAATTCGAACGACCGCGCCGACAATTCCACAAATCTGGGGAATGACGACTTCTTCAAGCCCTACATCGAACAGACAGCGCCGGGCGACTGGCAATTTCGCGGTCAGCCCGTTCCGCGCTCAAGATATCACGATTTCCGGCACAATTGGTTGGCGCGAAATCTCCTATCGATCCGTTTGATGACGTCCGCCTACGTCCATTTCCGTCACCCAGCAGTGAAGGTAGCCGATCCGACCGAACATCTGGTTGGCATGATGCGCGATTTCGTCGAACAACGCGGCGCAAGATTCCTGGTTGGATCCCTGACGAGCGACCCGCAACTCGAGAGTTTTATGAGGAAGCAGAAGATCCCGTATGCATCGCTTGATGGAGCCTGGCAATATCGCGACGATGGCTCGCATTGGACACCGGCTGGCCACGTCGTGGTCGCGCAGCGTCTCAGGCGGTTGTTGACCAAAGCCGGGTTATTGGCCGACGACACGCAGGACGACGATATTACGATTGCAGACTACGACCAGGTTATCCGGAATTATCCGCGCGACGCTTTTGCCGTCGTCGGCCGGGGCAATGTGTATGCCGCGGCAGGGCGGTTCGAGCGTGCGATCATTGAGTACAAAGAGGCGATCAGGATTGATCCCGGTAATGTAATCGCTTTCCATATGCTCGGCGCCGTGCATCACGCCAGCGGGAATCTCGATCGTGCGCTCGCGGACCTAAACGAAGCGATCCGCCTTCGTCCCGCAACTCCCGTGCTCCTGACGGCACGCGGTCAGGTCTATGCCGACAGGAAGGACTATGAGCACGCGATCGCGGATTTCACCGAGGCTCTCCGGCACGATCCAGGTTTCGCCGCCGCGCGTGACAGCCTCGAACTGGCATACCGAGCCATGGGCGACCGCGATGGCGCAAGGGCGCAATCCGATCGCCGCTAATGCGCGGGCGCGAGCGTTCGGCATAACAAGGGAGCCGAACATGGAGACGATCGCGACACAGGTCCCAGCATCACCAAATCGGCATTCAGATATTCATTCAGATATATTGCGTTGATACTGCGGGCCAGGTGGCCTGCACCGCGAGACCGCCTGTAACTGTGGTTAGAGTGCTCCCCTTGTGCCGACATGATTGGCAAGGACCCAACCCCAAGCTGATGGCACTTGGAGGTGCGCCGACTCAAAAAATGCAATAGTGCTATCGGGACTTATGAAACCCATCCTACGCATCGTGCCCTCATTGCTCACACCCATCGACCGGCTCGTTAGCGCGCTCACCGATCCTTTGCGGCGCGAACGAACCGCGTTTGGCGCGATTGCGGTCTATGTTGTCGTCTGGACATTCTATGGGATGCTTGCAAAGGCGAGCCAAGACATCAATTTAGATGCGGCCGGCCTGATCGCGTGGTCGCGCGAATTGGCCCTCGGATATCCCGTTCATCCACCATTGGGTCCGTGGCTCGCGCGAGCTTGGTTCGCGCTCTTCCCGCAGGCGGACTGGAGTTCGTATTTTCTGGCCATGGTGTGCGCGGGCGTCGCCCTGTGGGCCGCTTGGATGACGAGCGCCGGCTTTCTGGACGCCGAGAAACGCGCGGCCGGGCTTGCGCTGCTGACACTTGTGCCGTTCTACAATTTGTTTGTCCTGAAATTCGATCACAACGCGTTGCTCGTGCCGCTATGGGCCCTCACCACATGGTGGTTCATCCGATCGTTCGAGACCAAAGCGCTTGGCTGGGCCGTGCTTGCCGGCCTCGGGGCCGCCGCCGCAATGCTCGGCAAGTACTGGTCGATCTTCCTGCTTGCGGGCCTCGGCCTTGCGGCGTTGACCGATCCCCGGCGCAGCGACTATTTCCGCTCACGCGCACCATGGATCACGATCGCCATCGGCGTGCTTGGGCTGGCTCCGCATGTCGCGTGGCTCGCGACGCACAACTTCAGCACGTTCGCCTACCCGATCGCGGCGCACGGACATAAGCCGTTGGCGGAGGTCGCCGAAGGCGTGTTGCGCTATTTCACCGCCATCGGCTACGTCGGGCTGCCAGTCGTCCTGTTGATTGTCGCGGCTCGTCCAGGTCTGACCGCGCTGGCCGAAACCATCAGGCCGCGCACGCCCGAACGCAGGTTTGTTGCTGTGGCGTTTTGGACGCCGCTGCTGCTGCCGGCGCTGGTCATGCCACTTATCGGCCTTACCCTCAACCCGATCTGGGCAATGCCGGCCCTGACGCTACTGCCTGTCGTACTACTGTCTTCGCCGCTGACTTTGGTCAGTCACACGGCGACACGTTGGATTGTCGCGTTCGCCGTCGCGCTGCCGCTGCTGCTCACAACGGCGGCACCACTCATTGCGATCATCATCCACCGCGCCGGGCCGAGCCCGACCGCTTCGCAAGGCCGCCTGGTCGCCACGCTGTTGTTGGAGGAGTGGCGCAGGACCACCGACCAGCCATTGCACTTCGTCGGTGGCGATGTCGACTTGGCTAGTGTCATGGCATTTTACCTTCCAACCCGTCCCTCGGTGTACGCTCCTGGGCACCCCGACGTTGTCCCCTGGATCGATTCCGCACGCGTCGAACGTCGGGGGCTCGCGATGGCCTGCCACGCGCGGCTGCCGCTGTGCCCCGGCGAGGCGGCGAAGGATCCGGCGTGTTATGCCAGCGGGCCGGTCTGCGTCCACGACTCAGTGCGGAACGGGATGGCAGCTATCGCGGCACAGGGTCCAGCCGGTCGACGTGTCATAACCGAGATCACCCGCACCTATTTTGGCATTGTCGGCCAACCCAAGCTCTACATCATCATGACGGTGCCGCCCGACCGAAAGGCCGACGGATCGGCCACGTCGCTACGGTGAGTTAGGCCGCTGCCGCGCCATAAATGCGTCTAATCGGTCGTGTCTCCAGCTTGGATGAGCGCTCCCCTCATCCTCAAGCGCGCCTTCGAAAATCGCTGGACCGGCGACCGGTCAGACGACGATTACGACGTGGTACGCGGCGACCGCACGGTTGGTCGCATCTTCCTAGGAGCGGCCGCGCCCCAAGCCACGCCCTGGATGTGGTCGATCCATCTTGCCGACGGACCGGAGTACCAAGGCTTTGCCGCGACCCGCATGGACGCCATGGCGAAGTTCCGCACACGCTGGGAGGAATTGTTCGAAGTGAACGAAGGCTGAGCCGCCAAGCGCCGAACCCTAACGTCAGCTTGGCGATAGCGCGGCAGCACGGTTGCGGTCACTTATTTAGTTTAGTTGCCCGCAGCTGCTTGAATGGCCGCTTCCATGCTGGCTTGTAAGTCGACATGGTCTTCAATTTCGGCCCTGCTGATGCCGCCTTTGGCGGCCGCTGCCAAGCATTGCTCAGCAAGACTGCGTGGGTCTGCACCAGCTAAGGCAAGCGGCGCCGTGACATGCTCTCGCATCCACCCCACCGCGAAGACAAGTCCTCGGTCAGTCATTGTCAGCCCCCTCCCCTGCGACAAGTATCATGATAAGTGTCATATTGCCGGTTCAAATCGGGTCCGCAACACGTCAATCGCCTCCACCAGATCGGTCACGATTTCATGAGGGGGACCAACGTGCCCGGTATTGCGCGGGCCAACGCGAATGCAGAGCCCGATGCCCGCCGCATCGCCAGCCTCGATATCGATCATGGCGTCCCCGATTAGGACGGAACTCGGCAAATCGAGGTTCAGGTCGGTCGCTGCCTGCATGATCATTCCGGGACGCGGTTTGCGCCACGGATGATCCATGCGGTAGCCACCGACGCCATGCACGGGATGATAGGGGCAATGGTATACGCGCGCGATCGGCGCATCCTCGGCTTGGAAACGCTCGCACATCCAGTGCGTCAGGTCGGCGAACGCCTTCTCGTCGAAATAGCCGCGGCCGATACCGGACTGATTGGTCGCCACCACGATCGGCCAACGCAATTCGTTGGCAACAAACCGCGCCAGCTCGAAGATGCCGGGGACGAATTCGAACTCCTCGCGCCGATGCACGTAACCCCGATCGACGTTGATCACGCCGTCGCGATCGAGAAAGAGCGCGGACCTGGGCATGCTTTGATCTTTGGCAAGTCTCTGATGATCTGATCGGCAGTTCAGACGACGTACCGGTCGTAGCCCAAGCCGAGCCCAAAATCCGGCAACGCCTAGGTGTCTAGTCCCGGAACGAGGGATCAGCTTGACTGATTCCCCCACACTCCGGGACTAGACACCTAGAAGTCTGGGGATGAGCGAGTTGGCCAGTCTGCGGCTGAGAGCGCGCCTGCTACCGGACCCTGGCGTGGTTGGCAGTTGCATCTTGAAAAGATGAACAGGACTTTTGCGGGCTCAACATCGAAGTCCTGACGAGACCACCAAGGGGTCATCATTTGCTCGCTGAATTGGGGCTCGCCTTACCGGCGATTCGCGGGCGACCTCGACGAGAAGTGCGATCCGTGGTAGCTGTCGCCCAACCTCATCTATCAAGTCAATAGCAAAGTCATGACCAGAAAGTTGCTGCTGATGGGCTTGCCGGGAGCCGGCAAGACAACGTTGGCAACAGCCCTTGCGCCGCGCTTCAATGCCGATGCGGTGCGGGCCAATTTTGTTCGGAATGTGATGCCAGCCAGCCGGTAGCACCAATGAACAGCAGATGCCTTCACTTCGCACTTTTCTCTCTTCTGATCGGCGTGATCGCAGCTCCCGCTGTCGCGCAGGAAGAGCGCGTCTATCAAAGCGCGCGCGCGATCTCGGGCAAAGAGGTGCGCGTTGCCTTGTTCGGGCGGGCAAACGGGAAGGAGTGCAGGGCTTTGCCAATTCCAGAAGTACGGGTCGTCGATCCACCCAAGAATGGGGCTCTCATCGTCAGGACGGCAATCCTCACGACCAATCGGTACCCGAACTGTCCGAGTCTGAAGGTGCCGGCACAGGTGCTTTTCTATCAGTCGCGGGCTGACTTTGTGGGGTCGGACAGCATCAGCTTTACTGTGACGCTTGAAAATGGCCTGGTGCAGGCGCACTCGATGGCAATTACCGTGGCGAAGGATGGCCAGCCTTCGAACGCCCAAGATTTGTAAAGAAATTCAATGTGGCGCAAGTGATTTAGCCTCTTTATCTTGTCATTAATCGGCGGCTGGCATTGCTGGTGAGCGTTGCCGAGTACATCGATAGTATAGTCGACGCGTTTTCTGCGGAGGCGACTCAACGCCGCTGGGAGACCAATATCCAATGCGGTCGAATTCTGCGAGGGTTCTTGGCGCGTGATTATCTACGGCCTTGACGCTTGGACGTGATCGGGTTCGCCAGGAGGCGACACAGACACCATGATTTTCGCGGCCGGTCCAGCTCATCCTGATGTTACCGCCGCTTTGCGCGACTGCCGGCAGGCGTTTTGGAGCGTGGCATTATTCTCGGGCGTCGTGAACATCCTCATGCTCGCCGGTCCGCTCTACATGCTGCAGATCTACGACCGGGTCCTGGCCAGCCGAAGCGTGCCGACCCTTGTCGCCCTGTCGGTTTTCCTGGTCGGCGCCTATGCCCTGCAAGGAGCACTCGACCTGATCCGTTCCCGCGTAGTCGTGCGTGCCGCCGCCTTGCTTGATCAGCACCTCGCCTTGACAATTCACGGCGTCGTGATCCGGATTGCGGTCGCAAGCCGTAATCCTGGAGACGCGAACCAGCCCGTGCGGGATCTTGATCAGATCCGTTCGTTTCTCACCAGCGCTGGGCCAATGGCGATTGTCGACCTGCCCTGGATTCCGGTTTTTCTGTCGATTTGTTTTCTCATCCATCCCTGGCTTGGCCTGATCGCGACCGCGGGCGGCATTGCAATGTTTACGCTGACATTGCTGACCGAACGCGCAAGCCGGGATCCAAGCCGGCAGGCGGGTCGTGAAGGGTCCGCACGAGCGGTTATTGTGGAGGCTGATCGGCGCAACAGCGAGACTATCGTCGCGATGGGTATGGCGGCTGTCTTGGCCAAGCGCTGGGGCGCGGTCAACGATCAATTCCTCGATGCGGTCGGACGCGCGAGCGACGTGACCAATAACTATGGCAGTGTGTCAAAGGTGGTTCGCCTCCTGCTGCAATCGATCATCTTGGGCCTTGGTGCCTACCTGGTCATCCGACAGGAGTTGACGGCCGGCGCCATGATAGCCGCCTCGATCATGATGGGGCGGGCACTCGCTCCGATCGATACTGCGATCGCGAACTGGCGTGGCTTTGTCGCGGCTCGTTACAGCGTCACTCGGCTCTCCGAAACACTGGCACGCGCCCGTCCGGGCGCGGCCGCCACTTCGCTGCCCAAGCCGGTTGATCGTATCGACGTCGCGCAGGTCACGGTGACCGCGCCAGGCGTTACCGCTTCGATCGTCGCCGGCGTGAACTTTGGGCTCAAGACGGGGGAAGCCCTCGGCATCATCGGTCCGAGCGGCGCCGGTAAGAGCTCGCTGGTCCGCTTGCTGGTAGGCGTTTGGCCACCCGCGCGCGGCACGGTCAGGCTCGACGGCGCGACCCTCGATCAATGGGATGCCGAAGTGCTAGGCCGACACATCGGATTTCTTTCGCAAACGGTCGAACTATTCGACGGCACGGTTTCCGAGAACATCGCGCGCATGGCGCTTTCACCGGATTCGGACGCGGTTTTGCGCGCGGCCCAGTCAGCAGGCGCACACGACATGATTCTGCGGCTTCCGGCGGGCTACGACACCAAGGTCGGCGAAGGCGGCACCGTGCTTTCGGGAGGACAACGCCAGCGTATCGCGCTTGCTCGGGCGCTCTACGGCGATCCATTTCTTGTGGTGCTTGATGAGCCGAATTCGAACCTCGACGCCGAGGGCGAGGCGGCATTGCATCAGGCAGTTCTCAGGCTCAAAGCGCGCGGCGCAATCGTCGTGCTGATTGCGCACCGGCCGACAGCGCTGGCAGCTTGCGATAAAGTGCTCCTTCTTGCCAATGGAGCGCAACAGGCATTTGGACCGCGCGACGAGATCTTACGCCGCGTCATCCCACGACCGCAAACTACGGCAGCGCCCGCGAGCAACCTTAAGGTTGTCGGCGACACGGGAACCGGAAGCAAGGAATAGCCATGACGGACCAATCGCCCCGCAGCATGATCCGCCGGCTCAACCTCGCGGGCCTGATCCTCATCGTTCTGCTCCTTGGGGGGGTGGGCAGTTGGGCTACCTTGGCCGAACTATCGGGCGCGGTGATCGCACCCGGCCTGATCGTGGTCGAATCAAACACCAAGAAGGTGCAGCATCCGACCGGAGGAGTGGTCGGAGAAATTTTCGTCAAGGACGGCGACCCGGTCGAGGAAGGCCAGCTACTGTTGCGCCTCGACGACACCGTCACCAAGGCCAATTTGGGCGTGGTGCGCTCCCAGCTCGACGAACTCATGGCACGCGAAGCGCGCCTGCTCGCCGAGCGCGATGGCAACGATAGCATCGCATTCGACGACCGGCTGACAAGCCGTCGCGTCGAAAAGACCGTGGCCACGGCCACGCTGGGCGAGGAAAAACTGTTCGATTCGCGCCGGCGCGCGCGCGCCGGCCAGCAAGCACAATTGCGCGAGCGTATTGCCCAGACTAACGAAGAGGTCCGCGGCCTCACGGCGCAGCTCGCCGGCAAGGCCAACGAGCTCAAATTCATCGCCGAGGAACTTGTTGGTGTCATCGATCTTTACAACAAGAACCTCACCACCGTCATCCGCTACTCGCAACTCCATCGCGATCAGGCGCGGCTGCAAGGCGAGCACGGTCAACTGACCGCCGAGATCGCCCGCGCACGCGGCAAGATTGGCGAGATCGAGCTGCAGGCAATCCAGCTCGAGCAAGATTTTCGCACCGAGGTGCTCAAGGAGCTGCGCGAGGCGCAAGGCAAGATCGCCGAACTCAAGGAGCGCGAAATCGCGGCAGAAGATCAGCTCAGGCGCGTCGACATCAAGGCCCCGCGTGCCGGCATGGTGCACCAACTCTCGGTTCATACCGTGGGCGGCGTGATCGGCAATGGCGAGATCATTATGCTGATCGTACCGCGGGCAGATGACCTCGTGGTCGAGGCCAAAGTTGCTCCAAGCGACATTGACCAGATTGCGCGCGGAGCCAAGGTAATAGTGCGCATCATGGCTAGCAACCAACGCACCATGCCGGACATTACCGGCGTGGTCGCGCGGGTGTCGGCCGACCTAACGCGCGAGCAGCCGACCGCTGGCACGCAGCCCGCGCAACCCTTCTATACCGTGCGCATCGCGCTCGATGCGGCATCGCTCGCGCATCTCAAACCCCTCCTCCACCTCATCCCGGGAATGCCCGCCGAGGCCTTTATCCAGACTCACGATCGCACACCGCTGCAGTACCTGCTCAAGCCGCTGCAAGAGCAGATCGCACGGACGTTCCGCGAGCGATGAAGAAAAAACCTCCGCCGCGCATTATTGGCGTCGGGCTAGCCGTTCGTGTGGTTTCAGGTGGACAACACGCCGCGGTGTAGGCACGATCTATTGCCATGCGCTAGGCTTAATCAATGTAGAATTCAATGCTCCGATATCTGGCGAATTTAGCGAGCCGCGTTCTTCCTTATTTAAGGCGACCGAATAGCATAATCCGTTTCAAGCGACATACGCTTTACTGTAGACCAAGCGATGGATCTACCAGAACTCTCTCGACGATATCGGCTCGAAGGAGATCATCAGCGGCTCCCAAGCGATTGGGTGACAGTCTACATCGATGCTCGAAGTTTTTATGGAAGTCATCCCGGACCAATTGCAGTTACGATCCGGGTCGACGCCCCGGATGGAGCGTACGAAGCATCATGGAAACTCCTTCCGCAAGGATCTCGACGTCGCCTGCTTCGACTACCGGACCAAGTCACGAGGCTGCACCTCACATTTGATTTGCCAGCGGCTGCCAAGGAGGAGGTGGCGGCGCCCCGGGTGAGCATGCGGGAAATTGGCCGGCTCGAGGTTCTCGCGTTCGTGTTGTGGCAGCATCGGCGCCAACTCAATTCAGCATCGCTGCAGGGCAAACAGACCAGCTTGAAAGCCGCAGCCTCCCGGGTGCTCGCCGGCTATCGTGTCAGAAGAAGTGACGCTTACGGTGACTGGATTAAGCTATACGATAAGCTCGACCCTGCCGATGCTACAGCAATTCAGGAGCGAACAACGCGCCTGCCCTACCGCCCGGTGATCTCTTTACTCGTGCCGCTCTTTGAGGTGTCGCAACCGGCGTTACAGGCCACCATCGCTTCGATGAGCGCGCAGCTCTATCCTTATTGGGAGCTGTGTTTCGTCGACAGCGGTTCTACGCCACCTTGGCTCGCTGGCGTGCTCAACACCCAGGCTAAGCATGACCCCCGGATCAAGGTGGCCACCACAGGCACCGCCAGCATTTCTGCGGCCACGAATTTGGCGCTGGAAATGGCAACGGGAGATTACATTGCCCTACTTGACCAAGGCGACGTGCTGGCTAGACACGCTTTGTACGCCGTCGCTGAGGCAATCGCTGCGAATCAAAACGTCGACCTTTTCTATTCTGATGAAGACAGGCTGGACGACACGGGACGGCGGCGCGACCCCTTTTTTAAGCCGGATTGGAATCCTGATTTTTTTCTATCTCGAGGTTACATCGGCCGTCTCAGCGTGCTTCGTACGACGCTCGTGCGAAAGCTCTTAGGATTTCGGACTGGCCTCGAAGGAGCGCAGGAGTTTGATTTGGTGCTGCGCGTCGTTGACGCGACTTCGGCACCGATAGTTCATATCCCGCATGTTCTCTATCATCGCCAAATTGTAGCTGAAGTTGTCACGGCAGCTGTGCGCACGTGGCGCGGCGACGCGACCAAAGCGGCCGCGACCGCGATTCGCGGATTTTTTGCAAGTAAGGGAGAGGAGGTTCGTGTAGAGGAACTCGGTGATGGATTACGCCGCATTGTCCTCCCCGCGCCGGACAAATGGCCGCTTGTGACAGCCATCGTCCCAACTCGCGACCAGTTTACAATTCTGAAACAATGCGTTGAAGGCTTGTTGCACGAGACCGACTATCCGAATCTCGAGGTCATTATCGTCGACAACGACAGCCGAGAACCTCAAACTCTCGCCTATTTTCGTCAGATTGAACGCCTCGCAAGCGTTCGGGTTTTATCAGTGCCGGGCCGCTTCAATTTCTCTCGGATGAACAATCTTGCAGCGCGGGAGGCCCACGGAGATATTCTTCTATTTCTCAACAACGATGTGTCCGTTTTCGAGGGCACCTGGTTGAAAGAGCTGATTCTAGTCGCGATACGCAAAGACATAGGCGCGGTAGGCGCTCGATTGCTCTATCCCGATGACACCATCCAGCATGCCGGCGTCGTGCTTGGTCTTGGAGGCGCCGCCGGGCATGTTCACCTCGGGGCCTTTCGCCGGGACGCCGGCTATTTCGGACGGCTCAAAGTGCAACAGGACGTCGCCGCCGTTACTGCGGCATGCATGACGGTTCCGAAGGCGGTGTTCGAATTGGTCGGCGGCTTCGATGAAGATAATCTAGCGGTCGCTTATAATGATGTTGACTTGTGCATTAAGATCCGCAACGCGGGCTATCGCATCATATGGACGCCATTCGCAGAACTCTATCATTTCGAATCGAAAAGCCGTGGCTCTGATTTCGCGCTGAGGAATTTTGGGCGTTACCAAAAGGAGCTTGAATTTCTCATTACAAAGTGGTCGCGAGAGCTAAAATCAGATCCATTCTTCAGTCCAAATCTCTCACTATCAGCAACGACACCTCAATTGGCGTTTCCGCCGCGTGTAGCCAAGGCATGGCAATGCTGCGAGATGTCGCATCGCTATGAGCAAGTAGGCGTAGCAATGACGTATCAGGCTAGCACCAGTCGGTAGGCGAGTTGGTATCGATTTCTGTACGGGGCACTCTGTGGATGAGATATCTTATCTTAGCTTTTCAAGACCGCGGCACCCCGCCTTATCGGTTAGGGGCACTGTCGCATGCACCGTGTTCAACAGTTCTTTTTGGTTCCACTAATCCGATTTGCTGGCGCATTCGGATCAGGTAGCGATGATCCCGTTACATTGACCATCGTCGCGAGGCAACCGAACCATGCGAATACGCAACCTACTGGTGGTCGGCTATTTCGCGATCGTTGTCGCGAGCCTGTGGCTGCGGTCGGCGGTGCCGGTTTGGGCAATCGTGGGACCGCATGATGATTTCCTGTTCGTGCGGTTGGCATATCACTTGGGAGCCGGCCTTTGGCTCGGCCCATTCGACAATGTGACGCTGTTCAAGGGAATGGGGTACCCTGCCTTCATTCTCGCCGCGTTCGTCGCTGGAATTCCACTCAAGATTGCCGAACAGCTCACTTATCTCGCCGCGGCGGGTGTCAGCGCCTGGCTAGTGTGGCGGCTCACGCGCCGCCAATGGCTCGCCTTCGCTCTTTTTGCGATCTTGGCGTTCAATCCGATTTTGTGGCGGCCCGAGCTCGCTCGCGTGATCCGTGAAGGCCTCTACATAAGCCTGTCCTTGGCGGTCGTAATGCTTGCCGGAGTCGTGCTGCTGCAAAGCAAGCAGGGTGCGTTGGCACGGAATGTCCGCGCGCCGCTGCTGATCGCGCTCGGGCTCGTGGGCGGGCTCTACTGGTTGACGCGCGAGGAGGGTGTTTGGCTTGTGCCGGCGCTCACGGTCTTGCTCGTTGGTGCAGCGGTCACAACGTGGCGCGAGCGAGACCCAGTGGGCAGACCAAGCGCCCGTATCATAATGCGTGCCGGAGCGGCTGGCCTGCTGGCGCTCGCAGCATTCGCGGCGCCGCTTGTCGCCGTGGCTGCGATGAATTACCGGCACTACGGTGCCGCCGTGTTGACCGAGTTCCAGAAGTCAACGCTTCCTAGCGGCCTATGGTTCGTTGCTGCGCATTCGGCATGAAAATTGGCAGCCCCGAATCCTGTTTCCCCCTGACGCCCGGCAAAAAGCCTATGCCGTGAGCCCCGCCGCCCGCGAATTGCAGCCCGCGCTCGAGGGCGCGGTGGGCGAGGCATGGCGTCGGACGAGTTGCCGCGAGGCTCGGGTTGACCCTTGCCCCGATATCTATGGGGTCTGGACGATGATGGCAGTACGCGATGCCGTCGCACAGGCCGGGCACTACAAATCGGCGCGCGATGCCTTGAGCTTCTACCCCCGTATTACCCAGGAAATCGGCGAAGCGTGCGACGACGACCGGCTCGTTTGCAAGGCGTTGGGGGTGAGCATCTTCCCACCCTTCCGATGGCACTATCTCATGGACGCGCTCGGCGCAAACGCCAACGCTGACGCGCATTTTCCTGCGGTTCGGGGATGGAGTGGTCGGCACACGGCCGAATGTCGGACCGAATTACTACCTTGCCTACATGGCCGATCTGGTGGGTCCGGTCGCTTCTTTCAGGCCGGAACACATTGCCCTTTATGGAAGGATCATCATCAAGGGGGAAGTGCCACAGGTGTCGGTTTATGACCGTAGCGGTCAACCGCACACCAGCACGGTGAAGTGGGTGCCGGCTGACCCTCATGCGGTGTCGCCTCCGCCCGGCCGGCAAATCGAAATCGACAGCGACTGCACCAGATCCACCTGCGAACTGGTCGTGCAGACCAGTTCGGCGAGGCAAGCCATTGCGTTGGTGAACGTAGCCGACCATCAGGTGCTCGCGTCGCCTGATTTCGATCTCACGATTGATTACGTCCGCAGGTCCGGGCCGGCAGCCGCGCCTCCAGCGACTGAAAAGCGCCGCGACATCCAGCTCGCCATCGCGCATACCATTGCCCGTGTTTATGCCACCACCATGCCGTTTCTCTCTGCGCTCGCGCTGATTGGGTTGTTGATCGCCATGATCGTGCGGCCGGCAATTCCTGGTTTCTCCCGTATATTGACTCTGGCTTTGGCCTGTGCGGCGGCGATAGCGAGCCGGGCGGCACTGCTCTGCTATCACGAGGTCACTACGCTGCCCGGCGCAATAAACGTGCTCTACCTTTCGCCCGCGACTCCCTTTTTACTCGTGTTTGTCACGCTCGGCTTTTATCTGGGCGGTCAATCTATCTTCGCCATCTATGGAGCGCGTCGCCAACAGAATCGCGTTGGCGCCGCGGACCGGTAGCTCCGTCCACCAATTCGTCCGCCGTCGCATCCTCAATCGAGCCTGCGGTTCGCGCCGACCTTTAGGAACCTGGGTGGCAGGTCCAGACGCCTGTGATTAAGCGCCGAAGTTTTGACCCCACCGACACGAGGGACATCAATAATTAGCCGCGCCGACCCGCGTCCGGCCTCCCTGCCGACTTAAAGTCCGCGGCATCGTCTTCGAAATTCATATTTCCGCTGGTGGTGGCCCGAATGCGGCTGATTGGCGTACTGATGGGCTACGAAGGAGGGCCGCAATGTCGCGTTCGCCTATCGCTAGGCTGCAGCAGACGCCGATCGCCTGCTGCGCGCCGACGAGGTGATTGAAGAAGCTGCGGCTTATGTATTAGCGCCCTTTGCCAGCCGCACTCTGTGCAATCGCCGATTTACAACCATCGCTGAGGTTGGCGAGGGTAGACTTCAGGCAAGCTACGATTGCCGAGCGCCGGCGCTTGTCGGCGCAGTCTTTCTTAATGTCAGCCGCGCACGCTTTCGCGGCCGCGGCGGATTTTGCCAACAAATTCTGACACGGTGCGGAGAGGTCCTTAAAGCGCTCCTTGACGCAGCTCGCGATGCGGCCCTGGCCCGGCTCCACCCCTGCACAAAGCGCTTTGATGTCGGCAGCGCACGCTCTTGCCGCCCCCTGCGCCATCGCGCTCGATCCGAACAGCAACAATGCAGTACCAATGGCCATTACAGTCTTTAACATGTGATCTCCTCCTGTGATCTCCGGCAGAATTCAACTACCGATTTCCCGTCTGGTCAATGATCTGGATCAAGTAACGGGCGAGCGTCGGGCACGCGCGCATTCACGAAAATCTCATTTTCGATCGCACTCAGCGTCCGGGTGCGGGCCGGCTTGGTGATTTTGCGACCGCTATTTGCCTTGACCGACGGTTCTCGAATGTCCGTTTTAACGTTGCTATTGAACGCCCGCTGACCCCAGCCCGACGTCTTTCCATATCTTGGACGTCTTGTGGGCAGAGACCGGCGTTACTGAAGACCCTTTCGGCTGTGCACGCTGAATTCGAGTCCCCAACTCTTCTGCCGAAGTTCCGAGATGAACTAGTCGCTAGGTCGCGGCGCGCGGCACAGCTCGTTTCAGCCATCCCTGAATGAGCGCCACAGCAAGAAGTGCCGGCATGGCCGCGACCAGCACCGCACTGGTGTCGATGTAGCGCGTTGCCGGAAAAGTCACGAGCACGATCAGCGGGCTAGTCGAACAAAGCCAAACCAATGCAACGATAAAAATCGCCGGCAAATCGGCTGCCGACGCCCCCAACCGCGTGCGCTTGACGAAAGCTGGCATCGCAGCGACAAGCAACACGGCGAGCGCCACCATGACTGTCGCGTTGGTCACGATCATGCGCCCGACGAGACGCGATGTCGCCCCTCCGACCCAGGCGACCCAGTGGAACGGCGCGGCCTCTATGGTAGCAAAAGAAAATTGCATCAGGCGCCGATTGAAGGCGATCCAACTCTCGTCGGGCGCACGCAGCTTGTCGATCTCGAGCCGGAAGTAGTCGTAGCTGCGCGCATAGATGTCGAAATAACCGAGGGCGGCCGAGATGAAAGAACGTTCGCCGACCGAATTGAGCGGAGTGCGCGCGATCCGTCCGGCGATTTCACCCGCATCCCGCACTGACATGACCGCTAGCGCTGTCGGACGCACCGTGTCGGAAAGGGACGCGACGATCTCGGGCGTCAACATAAATCCAGCGAGCGGCGACATCTGGTACCCGCCGAACGAAACGATATTGAAGTCGTCGACAGTCTTCCAACGATAGCCGGACTGAATTATGAAAGGTGCCGCGATGAGACAGAACAGAAGAGCCACTCGCACGGCGCGACCGGCATGCTGGTTCCGCAGCGCCAGCATATACCACAGTGCCGGCACGCCTAGGATCGCCGGCAGGAAGGTCGGCCGCAACAGATAGGTTAGCCCAGTCGTAAAAGCGATTGGCAGAAGCAGCACCCGAAATGCGGCGATGGAATTCGAGGCAGCCAGCACGCCGGCAAACGCAAAAATCAATAATGTAATGGCAAGCGATTCCGGCAGGAGGAGGCGCAAGTGAAACAGGCCAGACTGCGAGAACAACGCCGCAAAACTCAGACACAGCGCGCCTGCGCCGCCGATGCCGCCTGCCCTTGCGCCGGCGTAAAGTGCCATGGCCGCCATTGCGTGCAAAATCCCTTGGATCAGCACGATATGGCCAGGTTCACCCGCGCTGCCCCCGAGCCAGCTTACCAATAACCCGTAGCCCGGATGGCGTATTTCACCCCAGCGATTGTTGGATCGGGCGGAAACTAAGTAGGATCCTGTGTCCGGAGTTATGGCTCCAGAAAGCGCCCCGGTCGCCCAAAGCATCGCTAGCAGGACAGCAACCGCGGCACACAGGAGCGCGAAGTAGAAACGATCGGACCGGGCGATCATCACAACCATATTCCGCCGACCGAATCGCATGTATCCGCCCGCGCGACACGGTCCGATCGACCCGGATCGAGGGTCGCCGACCTAACCAAAAGTTCCGTAGTGACCATGCTTTCCGAATACCAGGACGGTGCCAGTACCGTAGCAAACGTTGCAAATGTCGCCTATGGCCCATCGCGACAGGCACCACCACATTGAATTTACGGTCGGTATTGGGGCACTGCGGGCGTTGCTCGAAAGCGACGCTGACGACCCATCTCGGACAGTTGCCGTGACGCAACGATAGGTCCGGAATCGGGGGTAAAACAGAAGTGCTCACACGCGATCGAAATGACGCGATTCGGATCGGTTTAATCTGCGTCGGCGAGCCTATTTTTAACGTCCATAAATCGTTCTCTGCTCAGAGGTTATTCTCGCCTGCTCGACCACCTTAAGGATTTCCACGACCTGCCATGGCTTTGGCATGTAAATGACACCGGCTGGCAGATGCTTGAGACGCTCGCCAGCATTGCCGGATGTCAACACAAAAGGAAGGTGAGGCCACCGCGCCTTCGCCTCGCGGGCAAAATCAATTCCGTCCATGGCCCCAGTCAGTCGAATATCGGACAGGACCATCGCAATTTCCTGACCGCGGATGAGCATGACGGCGAGGGCGGCTTCTGCACTTTCGCATTCGATGATCTCCAGTTGGTTTCCCTCCAACAGTGCTACCAGAAGAGTCCGGAGTTCAGAGTCGTCTTCGACGATTAACACGATACGCCGTTGGGTTTGCGGTTTCTCCATAGCTCTTCCCCTGGTTACCTTGCTGCGGTCACACCATCCAATAGTTGTGAGACGCCGACATAAGCCAACTCGACGATGCCTAATCAGCCTGTGATCAAGATAAACCAACGTTCGAAACAGACTTTTGTTCATCAACCCGCAGTAAGTGTATTGGCGCAGCGCAAAAAACAGGCTGCTAAATCGGGTGCAATTGTCCTCGCTGAGACCCATCTTTGGATCGCCGGAGGCCAGAGTTTCCGGCATTGTCACGATGGCGGGTTGGGCGCTGCAAGGGTCAGGAACCAGTGCTCGGCGGTTGGGCACCCTTGGACGATGAGACTCGACAACAGCAGTGACTTGGAACAAGAAATCCGGAGTCCGATAAGGGACTCGCGGTGGAGCGCGCTCAATTCTCATCAAAGCTGATGCTGGCAAAGTCATAGAGCGAATAATACGAGGCAATGAGAAACGCGCAGGCTCGAGCATCCAAAAAGATGCAACCGCGAGAGTGGTGGATTTTTATTATCGGCTGCGCGGCCTTGTTCGCGGCCTTGCTCCTGGCTGATCCCGCCATACGATTCTTTGTATACCCCGGACACGTCTTCTTACCTTTCGTTCTCGCCTTCTCGCACTGCGCTCTATCCGGCTTTTCTGCGGTCCTGGTTGTGGCTAGGGCTTAGTCTCGATCAGATCGCCTACGTTCAAGCTTTGCTTTTTCCATTGGCTCTAATGGCATTGCTTGCTGCAATGCTCAGGGCAGGCGTTCCGCGCATTCTCATTGTGCTTTTCACGATTGCACTCGGCACCAACGGCTATTACTCCACAGTCCATTGGACCATTATGACCGGATCGATCTTTGCTACGATCACCGTGCTTGGGACCGCGTTCTGGATCGACTATCTGCGGACCGGGAGGGTGCATTTTCTCGCCCTCGTCGGATTATTCATCGGCATCGCTATCGGAATTCGTCCCGCCGGCCTCGCACTGGTGCCGATGATTGCCGTCTCAGCTTGGTTGAAATGGCACCAACGCGATGTGTCCATCGCCTTGTTTGCGGCGGCCCTCGTTTTGCCGGTCACAGTCGGACTGGCTGCAGAGCGGATCATCTATCGTATTGAACATGGCGCGCGCAGTGGGGAGCTATGCGGGAGATTGGGTGACGAGGTTGATCAGGCGGCGTGGTGAGCCGGCGTTTCAGTGACCTCGATTCCATTTTTGAATTTGACGCCTTGGACGACTTTCGGCAACTGGTTTTCGCCATTTAATCGCCGCCATGTTTTCGCGGCGGCGTTGACGAGTTTGAACACCATGAGCTTGGCGGTCTTCGCCGACAGGGCGCCCTTGGTCCGCACGGTTCGATGGCGTACGGTCGCAAATACGCTTTCGATCGGGTTTGACGTTCGCAGATGGTCCCAGTGCTCGGCAGGGAAGTCGAAGAAGGCGAGCAGAGCTTCCCGATCCTTCGTCAAACAGGCGACCGCCTTGTCGTACTTGGCGCCGTATTTGTCGGCGAACACGTCGATCGCCATCTCGGCTGCCGCGCGGGTCAGCGCGCCGTAAATCTCACGAAGGTCTGCCTTCATGTTGGCCTGGACCGAGATGGCGACCTTGTTCAGCACGTTGGCGGTCTTGTGAACCCAACATCGCTGGTGCCTGGTGCTCGAAAAGACCTCCTCGATCCCCTTCCAGAAGCCGAGCGCCCCGTCGCCGACCGCGAGGTCCGGCGCGATCTCGAGCCCACGCTGCTTGATGTCGATGAGGAGCTCACGCCAGCTCTGAGCGCTCTCGCGTACTCCGGTCTGGAAGCCGACAAGTTCCTTCTTGCCTTCGGGTGTCGCGCCGATCAGCACCAGCATGCATTCGGCATTGTCTTCCATCCGGGCCTGCAGGTAGACCCCGTCCGCCCACACGTACACGTATCGCCGCGCCGAGAGATCGCGCTTCTGCCAGGCGTCATAATCCGCCTGCCACTCCGCCGTCAGCCGCGAGCTCACGGCCGGCGACAGGTTCGGCGCGTCCTTGCCCAAGAGGGCGGCGAGCGCCTCCTGGAAATCGCCAGTCGACACTCCGCGCAGGTAGAGAACCGGCAACAGTGCGTCGAGAACTCTTCGTCCGCCGCGCCCACTTCGGCAGGATCGATGAGGTGAAGCGGATTTTCTCCTGCGTGCCCACGTCGCCCCGATCGCGCACCTTGGCGCGACGGACCTCGACAGGCCCGACCCCGGTCTGGATCGCGCGATGCGGCCCGTGGCCGTGACGCACGACGCGGTCGCGGCCATCCGGCAATTTCAAGTCTTTCCACATGGCGACGAAGGCGTCGGCTTCGACGATCAGCACCTGAGCCAATATTCGGCGGGCACCTTCGCGTGCAAGTTCGGTCAGAGGATCGTCGATAACGTCAGGCTGACGGAAGGGGATGACAGTGGTATCTCTCGACATGGCGTATCGCTCCTTTCGGGAAGTTCTGGCAGGCTCGACACCCGCCTCGATACGCCGCCTCCAATCTATCGTCGTCACCCAGATTCCAGCTTAGCCCCGCAGTGGGTCGCTCCTCCCATATATCTTGACCGGCAAGGCTGCGATGCTCGTGCAAGCCGATACGACTTTCACTAGTGTCCCGTCTCTGAAATTTCTAGTCACATCCATTGGGCTGTTTTCGAGGTGGAGATGGCGCCCGGCGCAGCGGGGAAGAAATGCGTCAACGAAAATACCGCACCCACCGTTCCGCTGGACCAAATCCGCCGATCACATCCTGGCATTCATCGATGCCCTTCTGCCACCGCGAGCTCGGCACCCACGCAGAATGTGCATAGGAACCTCAGAATCCGGACACTAGTGTCCCGATTCTGAAATTTCTAGTCACATCCATTGGGCTGTTTTCGAGGTGGAGATGGCGCCCGGCGCAGCGGGGAAGAAATGCGTCAACGAAAATACCGCACCCACCGTTCCGCTGGACCAAATCCGCCGATCACATCCTGGCATCATCGATGCCCTTCTGCCACCGCGAGCTCGGCACCCACGCAGAATGTGCATAGGAACTTCAGAATCGGGACACTAGGCCAGGCCATTCTCGACAATCTACCGGGGTACATCCGGCTGACCACGCTTCACTACATTGGCCAATGGTCAGTGACCGCACTTTCTTTTCCGCCTACAGCCAAGGCCGTACGCAATTATGTTTCGAGTCAGCCAAATGTACCATTCGCCGACATTCTTAGCCCGACCACGCTTCATCCTCCCGCAAAATGGCACAGCTATCTAGTGTATCCCGCTTTCGCGGTCGCGGGCATCGTTACGCTCATCTTGAGCTTTGTCCTCATCGCTTTTCTGATCCGCCCGTCCCGCGGCGACATCGGGCGCGGCCAGTACCCTGATGCTGGCTGCATTCTTCGCGACCATTTGCCACGTCTGCATGTTTGCGATCAGTTTGGTGAACGTTTCGACGCCGCGCTTCCTGATGGCCGTGTGCCCACAATTGGTCCTAGCCGGCATCTTTTTGATCTTCGCTCTCCTACAAGGCAAGTCACCCATTGTGGTCGATTATTCGATCACCTCGTCGGGCGCGCTCGCGGCGCGATTTTGGAAGGCCTCGGCGTTGACGAGTGCTCGAACGTGGTCGCATCTCGCGCAATCATCGCGCTGCCGCATGAAACCCACCGCGCGCCACGTGCTGGTTCAGCCGTCCCAAGCCTGCACCACAGTTTGGCGTATAATTTTACCGCGCTTAAGCTCGGCCATTGCCGAGCAGAACACTTTGGTTCCATCGGGATACGCGCAGCTTTGCGTGAAAGCGAGACGATTGCCTACAGCAACACCCACTTCGACCTTGTGAGTCATTTCGCGTCCGCAGACATCCTCAAAATAGGAAGTGATGGCGCTCTTGCCTTCCAGGGTGCGTGGCCTACTCGGCGGATTGTCGCGATCAACCACCCGAATGACGGCATCATCCGCATAAAGGCCGGCAAGCGCGGAGGCTTTGCGTCCCTCGATCGCGCGCTTGAGCCCGCCGACAGTGACCGGTTTTGACTTAGCCTTGGATTTCGCCTTGAGCTTGGATTTGGCCATACCGCCCTTTCTCATGCCCGTAGCTACCGGCAATATACACGAGCTGTTTCATTAAGCGCCGAAGTTTTTTGACCCCACCGACGCGCGGGACATCAATGGGTTAGCCACGGCGATCGGCGTCCGGACCTAGCGCCAACTTGCACATGGTCTTATTGAGGCGTCAACGCCGAGATTTTTTCGAGCAGACGCGGCAGTTCCCGCAAAGGGTAGTATGAATGGCGTATGTTAGTGCGAGCTCCCGTCCCAACGGGAACTCATCGCCCGGCGTTCTGCAGGTCGGCCACGTGAAATCGGCTCCTTGTCGCACATAGAACGCCCCATCACGGTGGTACGATCAAGCGTCACCGTCCCCGATGTGCAGGCCGCCGAGCTCGCCGAAGGCGGCTCGACGCGCATCATGCCATCCTCGGCGATAATGATGTCGACGAATTGCGCCTCGCAGATACCGGCGGCGCGCTCGGCAACTGTTTGAGCACCGGCGCGACGTCGCTCGGGGAACTTGAGATCACGCGCAGGATGTCGCTGATCGCGGTCTGCTGCTCCAGTGCCTCGAGAGATCGTCGGTGCGCGCCTGCACCTCGTCGAACAGCCGCGCGTTCTCGATCGCAATCACCGCCTGGTCGGCGAAGGTCTCGATCAGCTCGATCTGCTGTCTGGGAGAACGCGCGTGGCTCGTTGCGCACGACGGTAGTGACGCCGACGCCGATGAGACCGCGCTCCTTGACGATCGGGACGTAAAGGGCCGTGCAAATCCGCCCGAAATCCGGGTTCAGGCGGCGGGTCTCCTCGTATGTCACGTCGGCCGCCGCGTCGGCCACTTGAATGGTTTGCCGTGTCTCTTCCATCCGGCCGAGCCCGGTTCCCGGCGGTGCACGGTGGAAGCGCGAAACGACATCCGCATAGCGATCGGAGTGGCCATAGACGGCGGCGCCGCGAAAGCCCGATCCATCGTAGAGCGCGAACGTGCCGACCTCGGCACCGCACAGACGCGTGGCATTCTCGATCAGCGCATTGAAGACCGGTCCAAGCTCCCCTGGCGAGCTTGAGATGACCTTCAGCACCTCAGATGTCGCCGTCTGCCGCTCCAGCGCCTCGGAAAGCTCGAGCGTGCGTGCTTCGAGCTTCCTCTCCAGAGTGCGAGCACGCGCCTTGACCTTTTTTATCGCTTCCGCTGCGGTTTCACGCGATGACGCAACGCGTGGCCTCGCCTTCGTTCCGGCCGAACGAACTTTACGACCATGCGTTCGGCTCTTCGCGCCTTTGCGAGACACGGTCACCTCGTCGACTTGGCCCCAGGCTGGACGTCACCAGCCGGATCAAGAATGCCTTTGCTGTTACAACGATGTGAAGATATCACATTGGGGGCTCCTCATCAGGGGTGCCGAAGCGGATTGTGTGCCACCACCCGTCCTAGCCTTTCACGCCAGCATCGGCCTGAGGCTCCCTGCGATTGCTTGCCGATGTGGCGTGATGTCGTGGTCGCGAGGCGGCTTCCTCGGCCTGCGGCCGGCTTCGGGTATCTCGGGTCTCCATTCGAGCGACCTTGATTGGATCAATGCCGGCCTCCTTCCACCAGGCTGCCTCATTGCCGAGCCGATGCACCAAGCGATGATGGATTCGACAGAGCGGGACCGCGAACTCATCGCTGACCTTGCGGCCAAGCGCGCGCGGCTGGGTGAAGCGAAGGTGATGGGACCGGAGGGCCTCCGCCCGCAAATCAGGCAAGGTTGCGAGGCAACAAACCGGAGATACTCTTTGTTGCGGTAGCGCTTGGGTTTGGCGATCGCGAGCCTGCTCTTGTTGATGCCCGGAGCGCCAAACCGGTAACAACGGTGGCTCCGCGACAACGCGGCGGGCCGCAGGTGGGGCCGAAATCAAGAGTGCGGACCTACCTTGACACGAAGTGGGATCAGAGGAAAACTTTATGTTGTATCAATGAGAGGAGCTCGGCGATGTCGTCTTTCAGTCACAAGCGGGCTTGGGAGGCTCCGGTCGCGATAAGGCTGCCCATCCGCAGCACCGCGGGCACGATAGGCTCGGGCGCAGATAATTTCATGAGGGTCGATCCCTACCACCGCCCTGGCGTGGCTCCAACCGCACCGTTGGCCGATGTTGGCGCCGTTCCGGTCCGTCCTCGTCCTGAGGCCGCGACGACTGCCGATGCGGATCAACATGCATGGGAAAGCCCGACCGTCACGACGTCGGTCATCTAATGTCCCGACCATTGATCTTTTACGGTCCAAGCCCCGGAGTTCTGCTTTGATCGATGCCAGAAGCCCGGCGCGTGCCGGGCTTCTTTGCTTTTGTCCCCTGACATCCACGTCAGCGCTCAAAGCTGCCGGCCTAGGGCTAGTTCCGCGGGAACGATTTGCATCGCTGACCGCATGAGGCTGTGCGACGCTGACATAAGCCAACTCGACGATGCCTAGCCAATGTATTGGCGCAGCGCCAAAAGCAGGCCGCTAAATCGGCTGCAATTGTCCCTCAGGCGTGGCCGTTGCAGGCTACCCGCTTTCATTCGATGCGGGTGATCAAGGACATCGCGTTCCGTTCAAGCACCCGCTGTGAGTTTACAACGCGTCCATTTCAGGAGAACGAAGCCTGTCGGTGCCGGCATCATTGAGCGTACCTGCATCGTTAGCAGCCAGCCGCGGACTTTTGGAATTGAATTTCGTGGCCAGGATCGGAGACGGTAGCGCGACATTCTGGGCAAGCCCTAGCAGCATCAGGAAGCGGATGACCAGCCAAGTGACGTCAAGCTCCCACCACTTGTGACCGTGTCGCGCCGAACGCGGATCGGCGTGATGATTGTTGTGCCAACCTTCGCCGCTGACCATGAACGCTATGACCGTATTGTTACGGCTGACGTCGGGCGTCTCGTAGTTGCGGTAGCCCCAAATATGGGTCACCGAGTTGACCGACCAGGTCATGTGCCACACCAGGACCGTCCGCAGGATCGCCCCCCACACCAGGACGCTCGCGCCGAATTGCGCCGAATCCGGCCAGCTTGCGCCCGACAGTGAGGCCGCGCCGAATCCAGCGGCAAAATACGCAATCCAGGAGGTCAAAGCGATGAGGATCCAGCGGCTGTGCCTCTCCAGCCACTCATAGAATGGGTCTCGCATTATGTCCTTGGCGTACCGCTCGATCAGCGGTCCGCGCTTCATGTCGTCCATTTTCACCATCAGCCAGCCCATATGAGCCCAGAAGAAGCTCACCAAGGGGCTGTGAGGATCCTGCTCTTCATCGGCAAATTGATGGTGCCGTCGGTGAACCGCGACCCAATGCGGTGGCGAATCCTGCATCGAGCATACCGCCAAGACAGCGAATGCATATTCCAGCCAGCGCGGGCAGGAGAAGCTGCGATGCGTCAATAGCCTGTGGAAGCAGACATTGATGCCGAGGATGCCGAACAAACAGCATCCCGCAACAAGCAGGATGACGCCGGTCCAGCTGAAGAACCACGGAAAGAACGCCAATGCGGCGAGCAAATGGATGACAACAAAACCGTAGATGTTGTCCTTTTTCCAACTTCATGTCCCGCCACCCTCTCACGCACGATACGTCGGCGCAGGCGGCTCTTTCCGTACATTGGCCGGCCACCGTTAGGCTACTGCGGTTGCAGCGGAACGTTAATTGATTTTTTGAGCGAGCTTCCCCGGCTGGCTCCCGAGTTGCCGGGCCCCCGGCCTGCCCCTCACGGGCATCCGGTTGGGCATCGCGGGCCACCCTTCGGCTTCCGGCAGTGCGTACGCCTTATCTCAGCTTATTGCCGATCGCCCCATGCGGGCGTTCTTCTTTGTAGTACTGCGCCAATGCTCCATCTTGCCTGGACACCTGCAAGGACTCAGGAACCAGTGCTCGGCGGTTGGGCGCCCTTGGACGATGAGAACTCGACAACAGCAGTGACTTGGAACAAGAAATCCGGAGTCCGATACGGGATCTCGCGGTGGAGCGCGCTCAAGCTGCTGCTGGGAATTCATAGAGCGAATAATACGAGGCAATGAGAAACGTGCAGGCTCGAGCATCCAAAAAGATGCAACCGCGAGAGTGGTGGATTTTTATTATCGGCTGCGCGGCCTTGTTCGCGGCCTTGCTCCTGGCTGATCCCGCCATACGATTCTTTGTATACCCCGGACACGTCTTCTTACCTTTCGTTCTCGCCTTCTCGCACTGCGCTCTATCCGGCTTTTCTGCGGTCCTGGTTGTGGCTAGGGCTTAGTCGGGAGGGTGCATTTTCTCGCCCTCGTCGGATTATTCATCGGCATCGCTATCGGAATTCGTCCCGCCGGCCTCGCACTGGTGCCGATGATTGCCGTCTCAGCTTGGTTGAAATGGCACCAACGCGATGTGTCCATCGCCTTGTTTGCGGCGGCCCCTCGTTTTGCCGGTCACAGTCGGACTGGCTGCAGAGCGGATCATCTATCGTATTGAACATGGCGCGCGCAGTGGGTCGCTCCTCCCATATATCTTGACCGGCAAGGCTGCGATGCTCGTGCAAGCCGATACGACTTTCACTGGGCCGCATGCAGCAACCCTCAACCGGTTCGGCAACGAGCTTTGCTCGACCTACGTGCCGGTACACCGATTCCTATCCGGCCTCCCCTCCTTTGTTGACCTGGACGGCTGCCGGCGCAGCGCGCAGTACCTGGACCGAATTCTCAAGGGAGCCAGGCCCGCCGACCTGCCAATTCAGCAGCCGACTAAATTCGAGCTGTTGATCAACCTGAAGGCGGCCAAGACGCTGGACCTTACCATACCGCCGATGCTGCTCGCGCGTGCGAGGTGATCGAATAAGTCGGCGTTGGCGCATCCCGATGCTGCATTTGCTCACGGTAGTTCTTGGGCGTCGCGATATTGCACTAACCGCTCCGCGGTACGACATCGAGGCGATCGCGCATAGCACATGCCATCCAAACGTCGGCTTTTCTTCGCCCTCTCACGGGGCTGTGACAAACTTGTCAACCCGTCTCGCGGGCACTATTCTGCGATTTGATTTTGCTGAAGTTTCTGAGACGACGTGTGCAGCGACGCGAATTTTTAGGGACCTCTCCCATGAAACCGCGCTCATTACTTGCTGTTGTGGCGCTCGGCCTGTTGCTACCGGCATGCTTTAAATCGGAAGTGCCCAAGTTCCCCCTGTCATCTGCTGTGCCTGCGCTTGGAGATGGGGGACGATATGAAATGTTGGAGCGGAGCGCCGGCAAATACTCCTTGTTGTGGGAGGTGGAGCTACGGCTGCGCGCCGACCGTGCATACGACTTCGTAACTGAAAAGGACCCATTCCTGGTCTCTTTCCATGACATCGGGAATGGCCGCTTTGTCGGTCAAGCGAAAGCAGACACTCCGCCGACCTACGGCTACGGGGTTATGAGGCGCGACGGATCCGTTATTCTTTGCGAGCCGTCTGCAGCGCCGAGCATGCGAATGTTGTTCCACCACCATCGCTTGGGTAACACGGCGAAGCCTTTGGCTTGATCGGAGCGTTTGACGATTTCGACATTCACTTGCGCCATTATTTTCGTCACGGCGCGGCGAAACACCGGGCCT
This sequence comes from uncultured Alphaproteobacteria bacterium, assembly GCA_963755305.1. Classification (GTDB taxonomy): domain Bacteria; phylum Pseudomonadota; class Alphaproteobacteria; order Rhizobiales; family Xanthobacteraceae; genus VAZQ01. Next base: position 536,259 of record CAVWJL010000008.1, read on the forward strand.
TGATAGCCGCCATCGGCGTAGAGTTTCAGCAGGAACGGATACAGGCCGAACATGGTTGCCATGACCAGCGCACCACCATCGCGATCCTGAATGTCAGCGGCGTGCACGATGGCGTGGATCAGCAGGCCTTGCGTGTCGACAAGAATATGCCGCTTCTTGCCCTTGATCTTCTTTCCCGCGTCGTAACCCGGCGGATCGATCGAAGGCCCCCTTTTTCAGCGCTCTTCACGCTCTGGCTGTCGATCACCGCGGCCGTGGGGCTCGCCTCTCTGAAAACCGCCTCGCGGCAGTTCACATAGAGTTCGTGATGAATGAGATCGAGCGTGCCATCCCAACTCCACAGACAGCGCAACAGCCGCGACGAGAACGAGGCAGGTCAAGGCCGGGCACGACGCCCGAGGATTGGAAGAAGCAGCCGGCGAAGAACCGGCAGAAGGACAAGGATGCGCGCTGGACGAAGAAGCATGGACGCAGCTACTTCGGCTACAAGAACCACGTGAATGCCGATGCCCGGCACAAGCTGATCCGGCGACTACGACGGTGAGCGACGCGAGCGTGCACGACAGCCAGAAGCTCGACGAGCTGCTTGAGCAAGGCAAACACGTCGAGCGACGTCTACGCCGACAGCGCCTACCGCTCGGCCGAGACGGAGCGGAAGCTTAAAGGCGCGGGGCTTGCAGGAGCCGCATTCACAAGCGAGGCAGCGGCGCAATCGTCCGCTGACCGAGGCGCGAGGCGGAGGCAAACCGGCGCAAGAGCAAGGTGCGCGCTCGTATCGAGCACGTGTTCGGGGCGCAGGAGAGATGCGCCGGCGGTCGGCTCGTGCGCACGATCGGCATCGTGCGTGCGCGAGCTGCCTCTTGTATACGAGCGGATGCGACCTGCGGGATCGTGCCGCCTTGGAACGCCATGGCGTAGATAAACGTGACTGTTCCGTCGATAATGTGAAGAATCCCACTCGGCTGTTCAATGCCCTCTTCTCGGCTGACGAACCGACGTTCAAACTCGTGCCGATTAAATAAGCGAATTGACCTATCCCGGACCGGAGTGGGTCGGAATTGCTGCATCGTAATTGCCGATTGCCCGCCGATCGACAACAGAAGGGGCGCGAGTTACTTGTTTGGTCGCAAGTCCACGTCCATCAACGCGCGATCGATGATGTCGTCATACATTGCCCACTCCTGTCGTGAGTTCTCGATACTGATCTTTGGGATATCGAGATCGGCATACAGTTGGTCAGTGAGCACACGGTATTCACGGTAAAGGGCGATGAGGCCGTCAAAACCGACCAAGCCGCGCCTCTTGGCGTATGGCAACTCCAGCTTCCAATTGACCTGATAGTCCACCCATTTCTCACCTCGCTGTGTCGAGACAGCGCGAATTGCGCGATCGACATCGTTCTGATGGAAATAGATGAGTAGCGGGCTCAAAGGCTCGATGACCGCGACAATTTCCCGGCAGTACGTGGAAATCATGTCAACGTCTGCTTCGAGCAAGAGTAACGCAGTCAGATTGCCGTGGAAGAGTTGCCCGTCAACAATTGAGATGCGTTCTACCTTCAAAGAACTGGCGACGTAGGAGCGCCACTTGGCAATGCACGACTTGGCCAGCTCCGCTGGCGGCATTTCGCTCCAAGGCAGATCCCAATCGAAGCGGATTGGATGTGGGTCAGTCCCTTCCGTTATCCCGATTGCCGGGATGCCAGATGCTTCTAACCTACGAGCGATGTTTAGGGTGGTCATTGATTTACCAGAGCCCATGATTCCCTCAATGATCACGAGCTTGGGCCAGACGTTGCTCAATCGCGAGATCATGTGGAATCCAAGATTGCAAGGCCGAATGCCGGTCTGCACGGCGGGTCAGGGTCGTGATCGGCACTGTTCGATGTTATCTGCTTCCATAAAGCGACCTTCCCAGCTTCGCCAATGCCCGAGCGAACATGCTCTTGGCTTTGACCAGTCAGTTCTTTGCCCCACACCGCCAGAAAATCGTCAATTTTTACGAAGAGCCGCGTTGTCCGCTTTAGGGCCGCTATTGGGCATGGCCAGATTCATCTTGGAGATCGTCAATCCTACGCTGTTGACTAGAACCGGCCATCCGCGGCTCAAGATTGTTGCAGCGCCATTTCGCCGATTATAATCGAGTAAAGCGCAAATCAACCTTGCCGCCTGGATCGGACTTCCGGTGCTCCGATAGCCACGGCAGGATGGAATTGGAGAGGCGCGTCATGGTGCATACCGAAATAGCGTTCGCAAACGAGCGTGCGATCATCGCCGATATGTTGATCAACCTCCTGACCAATGTCCGGCTGACTTACCTTCCTGACCTCGAACCCGCTGACGCCCATGAGTTGCTGCTCACCGGGGCCTATATTCTGATCGCTCAATTGGGGGGCCAGCCGACAACGGCGGCCGAGATCAGCCGTGTGATCGGCCGCCCGCGCGACGTTGTCATGCAACGGTTGGACAAGCTGATCGAGCGCGGCTACGTCGAGCATCGCGGTAACCGGTATGAAATGACCACGAAATTTAACGTGCCGAACCTGCAGCGCCACATGCGAAGCAATATCAGTATTATTAAGGCAGCCGCCAAGCGGCTTGGGGCCGCACACCCGTAGCCGATCATGCGACTGGGCCAACGCTCCTCGCCCGTGCAAGCGAGATGATTGAGGAGCCCGATGTCTGTTGGTGGCTCGTCGCGACGCAAATCGATGTTCGCTCCTCCACGCGACCTAGTACCGCGACTTTTCAAGGAGAGAACCCGGGCAGGCACAGGGGCAATCGGCAATTTAATGGAACCCCAAGCTTCGCCAGGGCTGTGACCATAGTGGTATGAGGATAAGCAAGTCTGACCTTCGTGGCCAAGTCGCTCGGCAGCGAGAGGGAGGGCGAACAGCACGTAATGCAGAGCCGGTCGATCCGGCGATCAGGACAACCCACTCGGGCCAGAGCATTGTCGAATGCGGGTTTTTGACCGGGACCTGATCCGCGGAGGGCATTATGGCCAGCGGTCATGTGAACCGCATTCAAAGGCCGAACACATGGCTGTACCGACCAATGCTGCGTTCGTGAAGAAAACCCTTGCCAACCCGGAGGTCGCGGTAGGGACGGAGATTTCTCTCCGCCCCCCGCACAGATCCCGGCGGGCGCTGCTAACGCACCGGGCTCCCACCTTGGATGGTGACGAGGAACCGCTTTTCTGGCCACGGTCACCGAAGGTTTAGGGGGCGCCATGGCGGGTACAAGCACCGCGCAAACAATGAGCAAAATCCCTACGATGACGTGGATGCTGCGCCAGGAAGCGAACGTGAGCGCGACCTCGACCGGCGTAGTCCCCGCCATTAGCCCAAGGCCACCGGCCGCGAGGCTTAGTCCATTCACCAATGGCAGTCGCTCTGGCGGGAACCACATCGAGTAGACTTTGTAGGACGTCACGGCGCTGGCCGCAGCACCCAGGGCAATCAATGGCGCCCTAGCGCCAGAGTGACAACACCTTCCGCTAAAGCCACGATGATGGCGCCCAACCCACTCACAACAAGGAGAATTGCATAGACGCGGCGTGGGTCGTAGCGGTCGAGCAATACGCCACAGGGCAACTGGAATATTGTCCCGCTCAAGAAGAGCGCGCTGACAGCGAAACCCAACTCGGTGGCCCCGAGTCCAAGATCGCGAACAAGCTCCGGTGCGATCACAGCATTGATTGAGCGGAAAATCGAAACCAGGAGGTAGCCGAGCGCAAACGGCGTAAAGATACGGATCGTGAGCGCGGCCGTCATGATTCTTGTCTCAAACTCAGCGTTAAAGAAATGATATCGAGCCGAGGCGAGCGGGGAAAGTGCCCAAGGGCATCTCCAAGTCGGCTTGTGGCCGATACTGTCGAAAAGTCACCGCGTACGCCGAGGTTGGGGGTAAAGCGGAAATGTTTCGAATACGGCCAATCCGGCGCTGTTGACCCCAAGCAGAAGTGGAGCAAGTCGCAGCTGACGGCTTGTGCAGTGCGCGCGAATTTGGCCTAATGGGCGTGGAGACGTGTGAGCCAGGGATCCGATGACCGCGGACACCGTGCCCGCGCCCGACGTTCAGCCCAGAGCTAAAATCTTCATCTCCTATTCGCGCAAGGACATGGCCTTCGCGGATCGGCTTGAAGCTGCATTGAAAGTGCGCGGCTTCGAGCCGCTGATCGACCGCACCGAAATCTATGCATTCGAGGATTGGTGGCGGCGTATTGAAGCTCTGATCGCCAGCACGGATACGGTCGTGTTCGTGCTGTCGCCGGATGCCGTCGCCTCCAAAGCCGCATTGCAGGAGGTCATGACTGCGGCCTCGCTCAACAAGCGTTTCGCGCCGATTGTCTGTAGAAGGGTAAAGGACAGTGCGATTCCTGAGCCTCTGCGGCGTCTCAATTTCATTTTCTTCGACGAACCGGCTAATTTCGATACGAACGCCGATGTCCTGGCTGATGCACTTCAGACCGATATCATCTGGATCAGGCAGCACACTGAATATGGCGAGGCCGAACGCCGTTGGTCCACAAGCGGCTGCCCAGTCGGCCTGCTGTTGCACCCGCCGACATTGGAGGTCGCAGAACACTGGTTGGCCGCACGTCCGCGCAACGCACCGGAACCGACCGCAGCCGTTCGAACTTTTATTGCCGAAAGCCGAAAGCGCGTGCTCGCCGTGCAGCGGCGCCAACGGCTGACCCGTGCCTCCGTCTATGCCCTTCTGCTTGGCGTGATCGCTGGTCTCATAGGCTGGATCAACCAGCAGTACATCATGGACCAGTGGCGCTGGTACACAGTCGAGCGTCCGTTCGTGGCGGCGAATGTTTGGCCGCACGTGCTTAACGATCGCACCGAAGCAGCACTCAACCCCGGCGATCGCCTCAGAGAGTGCGCATCACCACCCGGATCAGATTTCTGCCCGGAGATGATCGTGGTGCCTGCCGGGTCCTTCATGATGGGCAGCGAACCTGCGACCTTCGATGACCTCGCGGGCAGCGAATTTCCGCGGCACCGGGTCACGATAGCCAAGCCGTTCGCCGTGTCCAAGTTTCAGGTGACCTTTCATGAGTGGGACACCTGCGCTGCTTACGGCGGTTGCCCCCAAGGGATCAGCGCAGCTCAAGGTGAGCGAGGCCAGCAGCCCGTGATCAACATCACTTGGGAAAATGCGCACCGTTATGTGGCTTGGCTGTCGCGAATCACGGGTAAGACCTACCGCCTGCTGTCCGAGGCCGAATTCGAATACGTCGCGCGCGCTGGCACGGAAACGAAATATCCGTGGGGCGACGATATCCGGTCGAACGGCACACCGATGGCCAATTGCCGCGGTTGCGGGGGCCAATGGGATGGCCGGGCCACAGCACCGGTCGGTTCCTTCCCGCCGAACGGATTCGGTCTCTACGATATGGTCGGCAACGTTCACCAGTGGGTCGAGGACTGCGCTCACCGCAATTACGTTCATGCACCAACAGATGGTACGGCATGGATTGACGGTGGCAATTGCAAGAACAGAGTGGTGCGTGGCGGCTCCTGGTTCAACTCGCCAGACAGCGTCCGCTCGGCAAGTCGCGAATCGGGCGCCATCGACTTCGCATCGCCCAACCTCGGCTTTCGCGTCGGACGGACGCTGCCGCCTTAGCGACGCGCTGGATCCATTGCCAAGCAGGGCCGGCGCGATCATCACCAATGACCGGGCGCCTCATGTCGCTTATTGGGCCCTTCGCGTCGTTTCGCTGCGGCGCAGCGACATGTCGAGAGTCTGGGGGGGTAACAGCAAACATGGATCGACATGCGGCCTCAGTTGCGCCCGTCGAAACTGGCCGGCGCGTTTTTACACATGGGGTAATTCCGGGCTCCAGCCATAGTGCGGCTCGGGGAATCAGCTCTCCAGGTAGGGCCCACCTCATGGGGCCTGGCAATCAAGGAGGGTTACAATGGAGCAATATGTCGGACTGGATGTGTCGCTAAAGTCGACGGCAATCTGCATTGTCGATCGGACCGGGAAGATCGAGCGTGAGGGCGTAGTGTCATCGCATCCGGAGGCAATCGCAGCATTCGTCAAATTGCATGCACCACATGTCGCGCGGATCGGGCTTGAGACGGGAGCAACGTCGACATGGCTATGGACGGAGCTGAGTAAAACGGGGCTACCTGTCATCTGCATCGATGCCAGGCATGCGAAGGCGGCCCTGAAGATGCAGATCAATAAGAGCGACCGGAACGACGCTGTGGGCATTGCACGCATCATGCAATGTGGATGGTATAAGGAGGTCCGCGTCAAAGATCTCGACAGTCATGCGATCAAAGCCCTTCTTGTCAGCCGAGCTCTTCTCGTCAAGATCAAGAGGGATATTGAGAACCAGATCCGCGGGCTCCTCAAGAATCTCGGGCTCGTCATCGGCCGGGCAAAGATGAACGTGTTTGCCGCGCGCGCCGCGGAGTTGGCCGAATCTCGGCCAGATCTCGCTGCGGCGGTAGAGCCGCTGCTCAAGGCACGCGAGGCTGTTGGGCAGCAGATTGCAGATCTCGACCGCAAGGTAATGCGGCTGGCACGCAATGATGCTCAAGTTCGACGATTTATGACAGCACCTGGCGTCGGTCCTATCACGGCTCTTTGCTTTCTTGCGACGATAGACGACCCCACTCGCTTCAAGAAGTCGCGAAGCGTCGGAGCCTATGCCGGACTGACAACCCGGCGATACGCATCCGGCGAGATCGACTGGACGGGCCGAAATCTCGAAATGCGGCGATAAGATGCTGCGATGTTATCTCTACGAGGCAGCCAATGTGCTGCTCACGCGTGTCGCAAAGTGGTCGGCGCTCAAATCCTGGGGCGTCAGGCTTGCAAAGCGAAGCGGGCTGCGCAAAGCCAAGGTTGCCGTCGCGCGAAAGCTCGCTGTCATTCTGCATCGGATGTGGATCGAAGGCAGTGAATTCAAGTGGTCATCAAAGGAGGCAGCAAGTCAGCCCGCATAGCAGTCAACCTGCATAGCAGGGTAACCGAACTCCCGCCGACCAGCGGGAGCCAACGTCCCTGCCGGGACGCTGGCGTTGGTGAGATCGTTCTTGGCTTTGCGATGCTCGAAAAGAGCAAGCGCGCTTTACACATTGATCCACCACCGTCACCTTACGCCATCATGCGGAGGGCCCGCCCCTACCGCGGAGAGAACAATGGACCCGGCAAGGATGTTCGCGGGAAGAGCTTGACCCCACGCCCGGAATTAGAGAACAACCAAGACCCGAAGTGGACATCAGGCTAGGCCGCAATCATCCCGGTGCACAATTCTCCTACTCGTGCCGGTTTCGACCATCGCCGGTCTCCTCTCTGACCATTCAGAGCTTCGGCCGCAGCCGATCGGCAACTCGGCGGGCGATCTCTGCCGACGCCTCGTCGGGGATCGGGAACACCGAACTGACGTTGATCTCGCCAAGCACGTAGCTGTCGGTCCCGTCGGCGCCGGTCGGGCCGAGCATGAAGTCCGCGTCCCAGATCACCGGTAGATCGCGCCGCGGGATGTCCAGCAAGGAAGTCAAACGCGGCGTCCACTCGTCTTCCATCAGCCGGCGCAAGCGCTGGAAGCGCGGGTCGGCATTGGACGTGTAGAGCCGCGGGCCAGCCTCGGCGCGCGCGGCCGGTGCGTCGACCAAGGCCTTAACCTTCTGGCGCCCGAAACCGGCGCAGCGATCGCCTGCCATGTAGCAGCGCACCACACCTTCCCTCAGGCGCGCCTGGAACGGTTGATCGATCACGCAGCCGTCTTCGAAATACTCGGCGCACCGCTCGAGAAACGCATCCAGCGCCAGCTCCTCCGATGCGTCCTTGGTGGCATCCAGCACGCGTACCATCGGCCGGTTGCGTGGACTTGCCAACGTCTCGACCTTCCAGACGCCCCGCCCGCCGTTGCCGCGGTTGCGCTTGATCACGCGCGGGCCAGCGACGAGCCGCGCCGGCAATTCGACGCGCATCGCCTCGGCCGTTCGATAGAGGGCCGTTTCGCAGCCCCAGCTCATCGTGCGGGTACGATGGAGCACCTCCTTGGTGCCCATCTTGAGGATCACATCGGGATGGGCGCTCACCCAGACGCCGCGCGCCGCGACCTCGCGCAGCAGCGCGTCGAGATTGACGCGGTTGCGCCCCTCGTGAATCGGGTTGACCCAGACGAGCACGCCATCGAGCGTGGCGAGCCGTGCGCGCACGGCGTCGAGGACATCGTCCTCGTAGACCACCGGCTCCGCATCGACGCCGACGTCGGCGAGCGCCGCGAAGACAGCCTTGAAGCGGCTGGTGTCTGGCGTGGCACCGCGGCGCGCCGCATCATCCCTCCGCCATAGGATAGCGATGCGACCGAGGCGAGCTGTGGGCGCAGACATGGAAAGCGGCTCCGCATTCATGATCGTACTCCTGTCCGCGCTAGCGCGCGCCTTGCGCGAACGAGCGTTGCTCGCTCAGTCCCGTGATCGCTGCCGCGCCGGCGAGAATTCCAACCGAATGGAGGGAGTGTCGGCCCTCGATCTCGACATTCATCGTTACTGTTCAAAAAACGATCAACGATCCTCTCCTAATAGGTTGCGCAGCGGATTGATTTCAAAGCATTATTTCTCTAGCCTGTCAGAGAATTTCTCATGAGGCTGCTGTGCCGCGCCGGCTGCCGCCGCTCAATGCTCTTAAGGCTTTCGAGGCCGCTGCGCGCCACGAGAGTTTCACCCGCGCCGCCGAGGAATTGTGCGTAACCCAGGGGGCCGTCAGTCATCAGGTTAAGGCGCTCGAGGCCGAGCTCGGGCTAAAGCTTTTCAATCGTGAACGGCAACGGCTGGTGATCACCGAGGCCGGCCGCGCCTATCTGATTGTCGTGCGCGATGCCTTCGACCGTATCGCCGACGGCACCGAACGGCTGCTGCAGCGGCAGAGTGGCGGCGCGCTCAGCGTCACCACCTCGCCGAATTTTGCGGCGAAGTGGCTGGTGCATCGGCTCGGGCGCTTCGCCGCCGCCCATCCCGAGATCGATCTCAAGATAAGCGCGTCGCGCCATCACGTCGATTTCGCGCGTGAGGACATCGATCTTGCCATTCGGCACGGCGACGGAACCGCCAGCGGCCTGCACATCACGCGTCTGTGCACCGAAGAAATCTTCCCCGTCTGCAGTCCGAAGCTTCTCAATGGCCGCAACCGGCTGCGAACCCCCTCGGACCTTGCCCGGGTCACGCTCTTGCATGTCACCGATCGGACGGGTTGGAGCCAATGGCTCGACTTTGCCGGCGCAAAGGATGTGGACACATTACGCGGTCCGGTTCTCAACGAGGCAAGCATGGCGATCGACGCAGCGCTCGACGGCCAGGGCGTGGTGTTGGCGCGAACTGCGCTGGCGGCATGGGACTTGATCGGCGGTCGTTTGGTGCGGCCCTTCATCGCGATGCCGGCATCCTACGCCTATTGGATCGTCTGCCCGAAGGTGGCCGCCAAGCTACCGAAGATCAGGGCTTTCAGTGATTGGCTTCTGATGGAAGCGGCCGAGGACGTACGGCAACTCAACAAACTTGATTCGAAATCACGGCGCGGTGCGCGAAATTCCGGCTGACCGTTTTTTCTACGGATTGCGCGTCGATGGGGCGATGGTTGCCGGCGCCGCTTTAGGCCCGGCCAGCCCAATCCAGCGGCGCCGCCGTGCATCGGGTGTGCCGGGAAGGACGCGCGCCAAGGCCGAGCGCCTCTCTGAGCGCCTGGTCGTGCGGCATCCCCCGCGAACGGCGCTGCTCGTATTCGCGATGCGCCGAAAGACCTTCACGGAATGCGCCCCACATCGCCCGTAGCGCGACGAGGGCGGACCAGGCCGGGTGGGGTCGCCGCCGCGGGCTCGTCTGCTCACCGGGCTTGTGGAAAGTCGGTATGGAGTAGCTGAAGCTCGATAGCATTTTTCATGCTCCTGAGTGACAGAAAAGGAATTTCCCTCTCCTGGAGCCGGTGAAATAATGCGTTGTTCGAGGCACCACAAAGCATCGTTTCTCGCGCTAGCCGTAGAATTTCTCATGACTATGCGCGAGCGCCGCCGACGCTCAGGCGCGCCAGAACTGAACTAACAGCAGCATCTGGAGGCGAACTCGACTGTCGCTTCGATGTCGGCAATCGGGGATAGGCGGAACTGTTACAAACGGGCCCAATCCGACGCTGTTGGACCCTCTGCCGACATGCGCCGCTTTGGACGGCTGCTACGTAAACGAACTGGCGAGCCCCATTTCGCTTGGGGCAATTTCCTGATTTGATGGCGTAAACTGCAAGCCAAGATTGACCTGAACCCCGAGCCCGAGAAGGGCAATGCGCCGGCGTGATTTCATCACAGGATTTGCTGGATCAGCGGCGGCGTGGCCGCTCTTGGCGCGCGCGCAGCAGGGCGACCGCTTGCGGCGCATTGGTGTGCTGCTTCCGGCAACGCCAGAGGATTCCGAGTATCCGTCGCTCGCCAATGCGTTCGTCGGTGCGCTGGCGCAACTGGGATGGACCGAGGGGCGTAACCTCCGGATCGATATCCGCTGGGCCAGCGGCAGAGCCGACTCAATCCGCAAGCATGCAAGCGAACTGGTCGCGCTGGCGCCGGATGTCATTGTAGCGCCGGGGGCATCAACGGCGGGACCCTTACTGCAGATCACGCGGATCATACCGGTCGTGTTTACGATCGTTCCCGACCCGGTCGGCGCCGGATTCGTCGACAGCTTGGCGCGGCCCGGCGGAAATGCCACAGGATTTACGAGCTTCGAGTACGGTATCGGCGGGAAATGGCTGGAACTTCTCAAGGAGGTGGCACCCCGGGTGACCCGCGTTGGCGTCGTTCGCGATTCCGCGATCACCGCGGGAATCGGTCAGTGGAGCGCAATTCAAACGGCGGCGCCGGCGTTGGGGCTAGAGGCGAGCCCGATAAACTTACGAGGCCCCGCCGAGCTCGAGCGCGACGTCGCAGCCTTCGCACGTTCTACGAACGGGGGAATGATTGTGACGTCGAGCGGGCTGGCGATCAGCTTGCGTGACGTCATCATTGCGCAAGCTGCGAAGCACAAACTGCCGACACTGTATTACAGTCGTGCCTTTGTTTTGAGCGGGGGGCTGGTCTCTTACGGTTCCGATCGTTTCGAGCAATTTCGAAATGCGGCAGGCTACGTGGATCGCATCCTGAGGGGTGAGAAGCCCGCCAATCTGCCAGTACAGAACCCGACCAAGTATGAACTGACAATCAACCTCAAGACCGCCAAGGCGCTCAGTCTTGCTGTGCCGCCGATGCTGCTCGCGCGCGCCGACGAGGTGATCGAATAGCCCTGGCTTTGCTGCGATTGCTCAAGTCAGGTTATGGCCGATCGGTTGTGAAATCGCTACACCCTATTTTTTCCGCGGGGCGAATGACTGGTTGGGAAACGGTGAGGCCACCGGCCTTTGAATGACGATGAAGCTTCGGTTCGCGGCCTCATGACACGCATTGCAGGCCGCTGTGAGCCGGTCAAAAGCGGCTGTGAATTTCGCGTTATCTCGGCTCTTGATAGCATTTTCGACATCGCTGACTGGCGGTATGGACACGGCTTCAATCATTTTTCCGACGGGAATACCTTTGTAGTCGGGCACCCGTTTAGCGATGTCCTCCAGCAACTCTTTGAGTTCATCGGCTTGATAGTCCGCGAGGTCCCAATTTCGAGCATTAGCCGCCAGCCAAAGCTTCGAGTGATGACTCTGCACGGTTATCATGAATTCTACGAGGCCCGGTGTGTAGGGTTGAGTCGACTCGCCGCCGGCGCTATTGGTCGCCGCCACAATCGCAAGACTTGTCATCAAAGCTGCTGCTGACTTTTCATTGATCCATCCTTTAAGCGAGCGAGCGAGGAACAGGTAGCCGAAATTGCAAGCCAAGGCCTGTGGCACTGTATGCGAAGCTGAAACAAACTGATTGATCCGTACAATACGTCCGTCAAGTGAGGCATCGGGGAAGTTTAGTTATTTGCCTAGGCGGCCGGACTCCATCATGGGCTCCACCACCGTGCATTGGTGCCCGCCGCGCTGGTGGTCGTCCACATCTCTCCGTTGTCTTGCAGAGCCGCCATAAAAGCACTAAACCTAAGCAATTTCGGGGAACTTGGGGAGTTCCGAGTACAATCATGGCGCAAGGGGAGCGACGAACTCGCAAGCCGGGATGCTTCCCGTCATGTTCGCGCACTGAGGTCAATCCATGACTCAAGCGATCCTGTTACGGCTGCACCGTTGGATTTTTCTCACCTTTGCCATTCCGCTTGCGGTGATCATCGTGACCGGGCTGATCCTTTCGTTCCAGCCGATCCTGCAGACGGCCGGCATTAACCCCGGCACCATCACGCTGGCACAAATCGAAGGCTATCTCGCCAAACACGATCCCGATGGCAGGGCGCGCGGGCTGCGCATCGACCATTTCGAGAAGACCCTGTCCATTCAGGGTGGCGGGCCCGGGGGAACCGTCACTATTGATCTGCGAACTGGCGGGGCGGCCAACGAGAGAAGCTGGATCAGCGACTGGATGTCTTGGGCTCGACCTGTACACGAGCATTTCGTTTTCGATCTCGAAAGGATCACCGGTATCCCTATCGTGCTGGTGTCCACCATCGGCATGGTGTTCGCCATGCTCATCGGCGTGTTGATGGGATTGCCTCGCATCAAGAACACTATTGCCGGATGGCACAAGACGACCGCGTGGTTTCTGTTACCGCTACTGGTCCTCTCGCCGTTGACCGGCGTGTTCATGGCCTGGCGCATTACCTTCAGTGACTCTCCTGCACGTTCCCAGGCCGCCCCCATCCTCGACGCCGTGCGAATGGTCGCGCAGAAACACGATTTGTCAGGGCTTCAAACAATCCGGACGCGCGGCGGCCGCCAGATGGCCATGGTCAGTGAAGGCCGATCGCGCTTTAGCTATGTCGCCGCTAAGGATGGACTTAAGCCAGCGCCCTACAACTGGCCGCGCACCTTCCATCAGGGTGATTTTTTCGGCATCTGGGGTGGGGTAATGAATGTCGTGCTGTCGTTTGCCTTCATTCTGCTGCTGACCACGGGCGTGTGGCTCTGGGCGAGGCGTCAGGTAGTACGGCGTAGGCGTATGCGCGTGCCGGTCCCGGCGGAGTGAGCGACCTGAGATCGAGCGTGTCATCGAGGCGTTCGCGGCGGGTGCCGGCGGCGGCCTGATCGTGCTGCCGGGCCCGGCCCCCTCGGCGCGACGCAATCGCATCATGACCGACGTATCCTTTCTGCAATGCAGACTGACCGGCACTACCCCTATTTCTCCAATCCTCGAAGCACGCACGCTCGAGCTTTCCGAGGCGCGGTTGGGTTCGGCGATCGCGAGCCGACCGGATCCGGCACCTGCGGCACTGCATCGGCGTGGGAGCCGGACGCCGATCGGCATGGCTAAACCCATTGATGTCCCTCCGGTCGGTGGGAGGGCGCTTGATCACAGGGGTCTGAGACTGAGCAGGATGCGTTCGACGATAGCCGCGATTTCGGCCTTGCGCATTTCGTCCGGATCTCCGTAGACGAGCGCCTCGATCACCCCATTGGATGTACCGGGATCAAGCGCTATTGCCTTGAAAATGACCGCGTCGCCCTCATCGAAGCCGGTTCCCTCCAGCAAGCGGATTTCGTACTTTTCAAGCTTGTCGCGCCTGTCGGAGGTCAGTTTTGTCCCGTCGATTTCCTCGTCGATGAATTCCATGAGGTCCTCGTCCTCAAGGTCCGCGCTCCTATCGGCCAGCGGGCTGATCAGCACAGAAACGTTGCCGTCAGGACTCTCATAGGTCGATCGTTCAGTGCCGCCTCCGAGATCCTTACGCATCTTCCAGTCGTTGGGCACCCAGAAGGAGAATTTTCCGTATTCATTGACGATAGTGCCTGCGTAGGCCAGCGCTATTGGCACTGCTGTCGGCGCAAGCGTGGGTGGAACCACCAAGAATGCCACACCTGCCACGCCAGTCACGAGCCACCGCATTGTCGTTCCCTCTCCGCAGTCAGGCTGCACGCAGAGTGACATCAATGTGGACGGCATCGAAAGGAAAGACAATCCGGCCACCGGCCTTGTGAAGTATTCCAGCGTTGAGCAACGCCTGCACATCGCCGTGCGCCGCCTTGACATCTCGGTTCACCCGGCGCGCGGCCTCGCGGATCGTCAGCGGTCCCACGCCGGCTGGTAGTTGGGTCAGTTTGAATTCTGTCCTATTGACGCGACCCTAGCAAGCGGGCGGGGGTGCGGGCATATTGGATAGATGATAATCGCACCACGATTCATCGCTAACGCCAATTGGGACGCCAAAAGCTGGTCCGTCCTTTGCATTACCGGATACGGCGTAACCATCGAAATGAAGGAGACGTTTTTGTCCCAGAACGACGCTCGGCTATGGATCAGTACAAAATCTATGGCTTGGATGGAGGGTCGGACGGGTCATGAGTAAGCTCTATGGTCCCGCGCCGACCGGCCCGGAAAGCCGCTACAGCCCGCCAGCGTGCATCGGGACGCGGACGCACGAGGTATCAGGCTCGCCCGCCCCCGAACACGTCAGCACGTCCTATGTCGTTTGGTCGGAACAACAATTCATAGCACTTGGAGCCGGCTAGACCTTTGGCGGTGCGCGCTGACCTGGCGCGCATGACGCCATCGAACTCTCGCCGGTTCGCATTCAGACAATGCTCGAGTCATCATCCGATTGCGAATTCAATTATGAGAACGCAGATCTTTCGCTCTCGCCGCTTAACCGACGCTAACGTGAAATTCTAAATAACCTCCTTCTTCCAAACTTTCAATTTCATCGGTTGCGTTCGCTCGCCGCCTTCGCCCAGTCCCACTGTTAAATACAGCGAAAAAACAGCGAGACACCTGAGTGATCGTCGAAGCCACGACGTCTTCCCGCGTTGCCGCTTACCGACCTGACGATAGGCATCGGTTATGCTGGCGCCGTAGCTCATCAGCCCCCGCCACGACGGCCCCGCGCAAGGCATGACTCGCCGGCAACGCATGTCGAGCGGTCAGCGCGACAATACCCGTACCCGAAAAGCGGCAATGGACGCGGGTTGCATCGCTTACCTCACGAGGCGCGAAACCAGCGCTAGGCCGCGCTCCTTACAACGCGGCAGCACGTACCCGCGATCCCGAGCGAAGCATTGGGACCCATGTACCCCTGGGCCGATGTTCTCAGGAACAGCGTCCTCAGGGGCATTGTCCGTAGGGCCAATGCACTCGAGGACAATAGCCCGGCCAAGCTCGATCTATGAGGATCAGCCAACCAAGAAAATGCAAGCAGTCCGGGTCCCTCACGGCAGTCGATAGGAGCGCATGTGATGGCAGATTTAGTTGCCCAATCGAACGACCGGGGCGCCAATACGGAACGGCTCGTCGAGCGTCGCAACATCCAGGTCCTGTCCCGGCTTCAAAAGCGCCATGCACGTAAAACCTAGGCGATTTGTCGAGAACTCACGCGACCCGGCCACCGATCTGTCCCCACCCCCAGCCGGTTCGCGCGCGGCTGGCTCTTCCCCCAGAGCCAGCCGCACATCCTCTTTCATTCACACGACGGTGCATCAGTCTCGCCGTTGAGATGAGCATCGGGCACACAGACGGCGCCGCACCGTGGCCAAGTGTCTCGCTAGTGGTTTTCATCCCTGAGGGCATCCTCTCGCTCACTCTGAACACCGAGTCGCTCGGCAATCGACACTAGCTCGGCGAGTGATTGGACCTGCATCTTCTGCATCACATTGTGGCGGTGCGCTTTGATGGTGCGTTCCGTTGCACCCAATTCATGCCCAATCTGCTTGTTCATCTTTCCTTGCACGACCAGATCAAACACTTGGCGTTCGCGCGGGGTGAGCTTCGCCATGAGGGCCCGCAATGTGTTGATTCGGTCGCGTTGGTCTCGCGTGGCCTGATGATGCGCGACCGCACGTTCGATAGCGCTAAGCAGACTTTCCTTTCTGACCGGTTTGGTCAGAAAATCTTCAGCACCGGCCTTGATCGCCTGAACCGAGGTCGGAATATCGGCATGGCCGGTCAAGAAAATGATCGGCAACGTAAATCCACGCTCGGCTAAACGTTCTTGCAATTCGGGACCGGTCATCCCTGGAATCTGGACATCAAGCAGAATGCAACCTGGCTTGCCTTCATCCGGCAATTGCTCCAACATTTGACGCGCCGAATCGTAGGTCGTGACTTCATAGCCGGCCTTCTGCAGAAGTCGGCTGATCGCCGTCCGAAACGAGGCATCATCGTCAACGACATGGACAACGGTCGGCAACGTCAAGCGCTCCCCTGAACACCTTTGACGAGCGGCAGAACAAGTCGAAAGACCGCGCCGCCGGCGGCTTGGTTCTCCGCCAAGATCCGTCCTTTATGAGCTTCAATGATGGTGCGCGCGATGGACAGTCCCATGCCCATGCCGTCTGCTTTGGTGCTGAAAAATGGATCAAATACCTTCTCCAGGTCATCCGGCGAAATTCCCGGTCCGAAATCGGAAATTGATATCTCGGCGAAGTCATCGTCCAGACATGCAGTACGTCCAATGATCTTGCGCTGTCCTTCAGGTGCGCCGGCCATGGCATCCATCCCATTGACAATCAGATTGAGAATGACCTGCTGAAGCTGAATCCGGTCGCCCGTGACTTGCAGCATTTGCGGAGCGAGCACGCTGCGTAGCGCGACGTTACGCGCACCGGCCTGGACTGCGAGAAAGTCAAAGACCTCGCGTACCAGGTCGTTGAGATCGAGATTCCTTATCTCGGCCGGGGCCTTCTTCAACAGACTTCGCAGGTGTCTGATTACCTCGATCGCACGCTGATTGTCGCGCTTTATATCGGCCATGATCGCTTTGATGCCCGCCATGTCTGGCGCCGGAGAGTTGAACATCATTTCCGCGGCTTCGGAGTTGGCGAGGATAGCGCCGAGCGGCTGGCTGAGCTCGTGCGACAACGACGTCGACAGCTCGCCTACGGTCGCGTGGCGGTTCATGTGCGCGAGCTCCGATACACGTTGACGAGCCTGGACTTCTGCCTTACGGCGTCGCCGGTGCTCGATAACCAGCCAAAAGATCAGCGCGCCCTGGATCAGAATTGCTGCGGTGACTGCCAGGATGTAAGCGTGATATTGCTCCCAGGCCGTCGGACTACGGAACAGGATTTTGCTACCCGGCAGCAGGCGGCGCTCGCTGATACCCCAGCGCTGCATTTCCCTCCAGTCAAACACCGGGCTTGCAAATTGGACTGGCGGTGTCCTGATCTCGCCCGGCTTCTCGCCACCAAGGATGCGAACGGCTACGGCAGCCGCCTGTCGGCTGCTATCGGCCACCAAGAGCAGCGGGCCGCCTACGATCGCGCTGCCGAAGAAGGATTCGTCATAAGAAAAAATCGGCGCGTTAGCGACGGCATGAAGTCTTGTTAATGGCGTGGCGCCTTCGTGTACGACACCCGCTGCATCGACAATCATCAACTCCCAGAAAATCGCAGTATGTGGCGGGAGCGCGGAGGCTCGTTTTAGCAGCGCCTCAAATGATAATTCATCTGTCCATGAAAGCTTAATTCGGTCTGCAAGAGATCCCACCTCCTTCTCTATCGCTTCCTTCCAAAATTTCTCAATCTGAGAAGTCCCGACAACCACAATCACTTCTTTGGTGTCCGGCAATACTTGCAGGATGTTCTCGAAGGCTGACAAATAGTTGATCCTTACTGCGACGACCGCGTCGTTCGCGGTGAGATTAGAATACTGCACTCGTCGTTGATCCACTGCCATGAACACCATCGGGGTGGTGATAAAAAGTTGCTGCCGGTATCGCTGCACAAAGTTTGCCGCGGGCGCCCCGATGGATACGATCAGGTCAAGAGGGTGTTTGGCAAACAGCGCACGGAGATACTCGACAAACGGAACCTCGGGGTTCTCGTCGCTGAAACGGGCCGAGATCAGCGAATAATCAATGACGTCCAATGGCCACGGTGATTGCCGTTCCAGTTCTGCGCGGACGGCCTTGGCATATTCGCTCCAGGGCTTGAAATCCCGGCCAAAAGAATGAAGCACCATTACGCGTTTGGGCTCAACCGCGTATCCAGCCGGACAACCGAGCGACGCCGCAAGGAAGACAACGAGCGCCGCAGTCGCGCAGATACGACGGATGTGAACCACCATGGCCATGAGCTGCGCAAGACCCTTGTGCGCACTGAGCGCGTCGTCAATCTGCCGAGTTGGCATTCGAAGGCTATCACAGCACAACGTCTGATAATTTAAACAGAATTAGGCCGTCCGCCCACCCCCAGAGCGCCCATTGGGCGCACATCCCGAAACCGATGCTCAGTGTCAATAGGGGACCGTGCGGATGGCGAAACCACAGTCCCCAATCAGCTGAGGGCTTCAAGCTGCATATTCGGCACGCGCTTTGCCGGGCGTCTTGCCGGTCCAGCGCTTGAAGGCATGCGAAAAGGCGCCGACGTCTCGATAGCCAAGCAACCATGCAATTTGCGAAATCGCCAGGTCCCGGTCGGCCAGATGGCGATTTGCGAGGTCGGATCGGAGACTGTCCAAAAGCTCGGAGAAAGAGAGCCCTTCCTGCGACAGCCGCCGGGCAAACGTTCGCTGGCTTACTCCGAGTTGGCGGGCAATTTCGCTGGCACGCGCCTTGCCGTGCGGCAGCAGCGGAACAACGGCATTCTCGACGCTCGATCGGAATGAACCGCGAGTTTTTGGTCGATAAGCAATCGCTTCCTCGCAATAGGAAATCAAAAGCCTGTTGAGGTAGGGATCGGCGCTGACGATGGGCGATTGCCTGATGTTGTTGGAGAACGTGATGTCATCGGCGGCAGCGCCGAATTCAACGTTGTCGCCGAAGAATTTTGCAAATTCTGCATTCCTTGCCCGATGGTGCATCAGCCGCACACGGTTGGGCAGAAGGCGAAGGCCGGTCAACTGCCGACACATCCGCACCAGCGCCGTCATCGAGCATTCGATCTGGTGCGTATCCAGATGGCGACCGATGCCAACACAGTGAAATGATATGCGAACGGACTTACCGTCCATGCATCTTAGCGAAATTCCCTCGTTGACGATGGAACTGTACCGCGCCGCTCTTTGCAGTGCGTCGATGAGTGTTTCCGAGGAAGCGAGAACGTAATACAGCAGTCCCAGTTGGCGAAGATCGGCGGTCTGAGCCAGGTGAAATCCAAGAAGGTCGTCCTCCAGAGCGACGGCGACAAGATTTAAGAACTTGACTTGATCGCGCACCCTGATGACAGTCTGCGGGTCCTCGATTTGGTGAGGGGTCAGACCGGCCGTCCTTAATAGCGGGTCCAGCGCGATGCCCGCTGCTTTTGCGCGGGCATAAGCCAGCCGTGTCATGCCGCCGGCCGTGCTTGGAAGCCGATCGGCGTGGCTGTTGGCAGGAGCGTTTCCTTCCCGCATCCCTAAGCCTCGATCCTTGATCGGTTGACTTCAGCCCAGGTTGGCACGGGCGAACAAGCATTTGGCAGACGATAACAATGCGCTCCCGAAAAGTCGCCCGTATATCAGCCGAAAACTCTCCAGCCTGGACACTCGGCCCCGGAGAAGCCTCACCCGCATCTCCGGGGCATTCATGACGATTGCAGGTCCGCCGCCGCGATGGTGGCGACCCGCGCAACGCGGTCCGTGCCTGGAGGCAAATCGGCGCTTCTTATTGATCGACGCCAGGAGCAATCTAGTGGCAGCAAAGAGAAACGTTATTGCGATCGTCGACGACGACCCGGGAATGTGCGGCGCATTGGAGAACTTGCTCTCCACGTGTGGATATCGCATAGAGGTGTATGCGTCGGCCGAAGAATTCATCCGTGCTGCGATAACGACAGAAGCGACGTGTCTCGTTGTCGACATTCAGCTTGGCGACATTACAGGCATTGAATTGGGCCGCCAGCTTTCAGCAACCGGCTTTACCTTTCCCATCATATTCATGACCGGATCTCAGGAAGAAGCGTACCATCGGCAAGCCATGGATTTTGGCTGCGTCGCGTATCTGCATAAGCCATTCCCTGGTGATCGGTTGATCGAGGCCATTGCAAAGGCCATCGGCTCCGCTCCCGACCCCACTGATCACCACGAGCGCGAGGGTCGCCCTTGACTTCGGCCATGAGCACGCCAATACACCGTATGCGCTCGCCCTACTGAGCGCGTGCCGCGAGGCTAGCCGTGCGAAAGCTGTTGATCGCCAGGAGAACTATCTAGGCGACCACGGCTAGCCCCCAATTCTCGGTTATGGACGTGCCCCCTATTTAACACGCAGCCGCCGTGTTGGCTGTGACCGGCGCGCAACAGTGATTAACTCATTTAAGTCAAATCTCGTTTTCACGCTTGAGTGTCGCTGTCCCGTTACGACACAATTCTGGGAGCGGGCGAACGGCCTCAGCTAACCGAAGGCCTTTTTACTTTTGGGGCAATTGGATAGCCCGCTTACAGGCCCGTGGTCTTGCGCAGCGCACGAGTCCGGTGTTGGCCGCGATTTGGCGCACGCATCGATGGCAGATTTGCCGGGTCTGTAGTCGTAGGGGTCAGGATGGAACACCGGCTCTAGAATCGGCTCCAGGTAACGGCGGACGACTTCCTGGGCGCAGCGATCGGCGACAGTTGGAATACCCAACGGCCGCGTACCACCTCCCGTTTTTGGAATATCGGCCCGCCGCACCGGCGGAGGAAAATAGCTCCCAGAGTCTTCCTCGTAGATCGCGTTCAGCAGCGCGACCACAGCCCGTTGGACGATCTTGTCCCCCAGGGCAGCAACCGCGAGCGGACGTTGTCGGCCGTCCGGCTTGGGTATGTAGGCCCGTCGGCTCGGCAGCGCCCGATACGCTCCCCGATGGACCCGGTCGTGCAAATCTTCGAGATTTGACGCGGCGCCCGCACTATCATGTGCATTTCACGCCAACATCGGCGTCCTGGATCAATCAGGTCGAACGATGGTTCGCCGAGCTTACCCGAAAGCAACTGCGACGCGGGGTCCACACCTCAACGAAGCAATTGGAAGCAGACATCCGCACCTTCATCGCGCGTCATAACGAGAACCCAAAGCCGTACCGATGGACCAAATCCGCAGACGAAATCCTCGCCTCCGTCAAACGCTTCTGTCAGAAAACCGAACGAGCGTTATGCAGCGAATTTTAGATTCACATGACTAGGAGTTCTCTTGATAAACAGTGATCTCTCCTTTCCGTACTGCCGTCTTAAGGGCACCATAGTCGCGCTCCGCCTGATCTGCGTAGGCCAATGCAAATTTGCCCATCGCCTCGTCGAACTTACTCGATGATCCGAGATAGCCGCTGATCGTCGCAGATATCTCGCTGACCTTCGCGTGCGCACGGGCAAGCACCCAACCACAGGCCATGGCGTAAATATCTAGCACGTCGGCGTTGAAGGTTTCGACCAAGGGTTTGATCTTGGCATCGCGCAGCTGCCGCACGTAGAACTGCCGGCCATTGGGAGCGGTGACCCAACCGAGGAAAATATCTGACGCCGGCTGCATCAAACGTTGGCCCATCACAACGCGCTGGCCATGATGGTCGTACGTGCTTTTCCCCGCATAAGGTTCGAGCACAGAGCTCACCGCCTCCTTGAATTGAAGAAACAAAGGACTGTTTGCCTCTGACATCAGCAAAGCGATCCAGCATCTCCGACCGACGCTGCCGACACCGACTACTTTTATCGCTACATCCACGAGCCGATATCGATCGAGCAGGATACGTCGATCGTCGGCCAGTGTTTCCCGATAGGCAAGAAAAACCTGCTCGAGTGTCGCTTGGAACTCGGGGCCGCGCTTCGGTTCCGGATGAAAGATCAATGGCGGTTGATCGGTGATACGAACCTGTCCACCCACGACCCTCGTGAGCTTTGGGAAGTCCAGCTCTGACCCGGAGCGCGCCGCCGCCCTGTCGATCCGCTTCCTGATACTTTTCAGCAAAGCCTTCGGGACGATACCAATGATATCTTGGGCACTGATGTTCGTGTACCATACTCGAAGTGGGTCCATTTCGCAGAATTCCCGCATGTGCTCGCGGTAGCTGCGTGCAGCAGTCTCAGCGCAATTACGGCCCTTGCGGTCGGACAGTCCGATCGATCGTGCCGCGAGCACGATCGAAGCAACGAGCCGCTTGACGTCCCATTCCCACGGCGCAGGCGACGTCTCATCGAAGTCATTGATGTCGAAGATGATGTTACGTTCGGGTGTGGCAAAACCGCCGAAATTCATCAAGTGACAGTCGCCGCACGCATGGACCGTAAGGCCCGTATGGGGCGTTCGCGACAAGTCGGAGGCCATTACCCCGGCGGCCCCGCGGTAGAAGGCGAAGGGTGATTGCAGCATCCGCCCATATCGAATAGGAACGAGCTCTTTCATTCGGCCGGCGTCGAGCTTGCGCAAAATGTCGATCGGGCTTGTCCTGCCTTCGAATTCTTTCCATTCGCCATGCTGCTCGAGCGGGAGCTTATCACGCAGGGCCTTGCCAGCCCGCATGGTCCCGATGCCTGTTGAAATTGGTGCGGCGGGCGCCATTGTTGAATCCTACACTGCAAGGTTTCGCCAGCAATGAGCGGGTCGCCGAGCAACCCTTCCTGATGGCGCAACAAGGTGGCTCTCAGAAATTGGAAGCTGCTTGTGGGCCTTCAAACGTACGATGGCTTTGCGATGGACTGCAACCGCAATGCTAGAAGCCGAGAAGAGCTTCCGTCGGGGTCTCGACTGCATTCAACACCAGACCGTCGACAGGCCGTTAGGCCTCGGAGAGAGTCTGGTCCAATTCGCGTTTTTCGAATGATTTAGGCCAGGAATTTTAGACACCTAGATGAATTCATGAGCTAAAGAGTCGCAAGCTTGGAACACAATCACGGCTCGCAGCCGCATTCAGTCGCGGAGGAGCGCTCGCGTTCCGCGCTACTATCGATCAAGCCGGCTCTCTATTTCGAGCGTGACAAGCCGAGCGAGTAGCGTCGCTGGATACAGTTGTCCAATGATCGCTTCCACGTTTGCCAGACCGCGCGCGAACGGATGCACCGGAACGATGTCGCCGTATCCGGTGGAAGTCAGGGTCACGAAGCTGAAGTAGATTAGGTCGCCGGCAACGGGGAGATTATCCTGCACGGGCCTGAGACCGGTGAAGGCGTTGGGTATGCTAAGAGCCACAAAGCAAAACAACGCCACAAAAATAAGCCCGAAATTTAGATAGAGAAGGACCGCGCCGAGGACGCGGTGGTACGTCACTTTTCCCGGGGCGAACACGGCTCGCCCCACCACGATGCCTAGTGTCACACC
The DNA here is from genome assembly GCA_963755305.1 of uncultured Alphaproteobacteria bacterium. Lineage (GTDB taxonomy): Bacteria > Pseudomonadota > Alphaproteobacteria > Rhizobiales > Xanthobacteraceae > VAZQ01. Next base: position 559,546 of record CAVWJL010000008.1, read on the forward strand.
GGCGATCATCCAAGCAGTCGCATAAAGGTATACGTCGATTACCGAGGGCTGTCGTGATCCTAGCACGGTTGCAACAACGATCATGGCAACAGCGGGCAGGATGGTGACGAGTGCCACCCTGCTAGGCACAATGAACATCGCGGCAACCATTACCAATCCAAACGCAATGCCAAAATGATGTGGGGCAACAACACCAGCGGCTTGGAGCGGCCCGACAAAAAGCAAAAGAGCCGCGAGCATGACCGTCAGGACCGTCAACAACGGATCACTATACTGCTCTTGAAAGCGGCGGAATCTTTGTGCATTCATTTCGGCTATTCACGCTGGCAGGGCCGACCCATGTTTTGCGCTCGAGTAATGCCCGGGCGTTGTGCGAATCGGGTGCTCCAGGCGGCGCGTTGCCAATCCCAAAGCAGCAACACGACACCACGCGTTGCCGCAGCGGACAAATTCTGCCTATTCGGCGGAAAATGCGTTAACGGCTTCTATGCAGTCCCTTTATGATACTTTGAGTCGAACTGGTGCGTCGGTCAAGGCCAATCGAGAAGCCATGGCCGAATATTAACCTGCCCTCGCTACCGGCCACCGTTTCAAATTCTGATTGCCGCTGCCGTTTTCATCCGGATTGTCGTGCGCCACAATCTTGCAAAGCTTCTCATCTGTACAAATCAGCGATTTCCGGGTTGAACTGCTCTCCCAAGTAATTACAGAGAGTGACATCATGAATCGATGTAACGCTGCACACTCTCTCAACGTATCCGTGGCCAAGCTCCGTTCAGCTTTGGGTGCGGAACACGTCGTACTCACGATTGTCGTTGTGGTGGGTGCCTTGTTCGGTCTTATCGCGCTCATGGACGGCGTAGTCGAAGGCAGCACTAGAGCGTTCGACACCGCAATCCTGAAGGTATTCCGCATCTCAACCAACCTCGCCGAGCCTATCGGTCCGCCGTGGTTGCCGGACATGGTTCGCGATCTGACCAGTCTCGGTAGTACGGCCGTGCTGGCTCTCACTACGGTTGGCGCGATCGGCTATCTTCTGATCGATCGAAAGCCTCACGCCGCGCTTTTTGTCCTTGTTGCGATCGGCGGAGGGACCGTGGTCAGCAGCATACTGAAAATCGGCGTTCAGCGCACTCGCCCCGACCTCGTCCCCGCCCTCGTGTACGAGACCTCACCAAGTTTCCCGAGCGGGCACGCGATGCTATCCACCGTAACCTACCTGACCATCGGTGTCATTCTGGCCCGTGTGCAGCCCAGCCGACGCATGAAAATCTATATTCTCACAGCCGCGGCGGTGATTGCGCTGATTGTAGGAGTCAGCCGTGTGTACCTCGGTGTTCACTGGCCTACTGACGTGCTGGCAGGATGGTGCGCGGGTGCGGCATGGGCGTTATTCTGTTGGCTCATCGCCTTGTGGCTGCAACGCCGCGGCCAAATTGAGGCGGAATCGATCCAACAAAATCCGATCGAAAATTGAGCGCCCCTCTGTGTGGTAGAGGGAACATTCTAACAAATCGCGCCACGTCTTCTCCTTCCTCAACACCATCGGATGGACGTGCGCAGCTACAAGCGCACGCTGTTGGCGCGTGAAGTCGCGTAGCTCTACGCGGTGGGAGATAAGCTGGAGGTGTGCTGTAACTGACGCCTGAATCATCAGCCTATTGGCATGGAGCTTACGATGATTTAGAATGACCTCCTTCGATGAGGCAGAGTTATTCGCCCCCAGCCCGACCATCCGCGCACGGTATCGACGGCGTTCGAGGACCCCGCGTCGACCAGGCTGGGCCAATTCTTCGGCCCGGCGGCCGACGAGCATCCGGGCCTCTCCGGCTTCAGCCTTTTGAGCCAGGGTCGCGAGGCCTTCATCGTCCGTCTGGCGCTAGCCGACTTGGCCGAGCGAAGTCTCGACATGCAGTACTACTCTTGGGACGGCGATACGACCGGCCGGATCATCGTCGACCGCGTGATGAAGGCGGCCGATCGCGGGGTCAGGGTGCGGCTCCTCGTCGACGATCCCTACTACAAGGCCAGCAATTCCGTTAAAGCCGCCCTCGATGCCCACCCCAATGTCGAGATCCGTCTGTTCAACCCGCTCACCAACCGGAGCTGGTCCGTTCTTGACTTCATCTTCGACTTCGGCCGTGTCAACCGCCGCATGCACAACAAGTTGGTGGTTGTTGACAATGCGGCGGCGATCGTCGGCGGGCGCAATATTGGTGACATCTATTATGGCGTGAACACCATCGCCAATTATCGCGATCTGGACGTGTTGGCGGTTGGGCCTGTCGTCCGCGATCTGTCGGGGGTATTCGACCGATTCTGGAACAGCCGCTCGACCGTGCCGATCGCGGCCATCGTCGGTCGCGCCTATGGCGCTACCGATCTCGATGCCATCCTGATTCGCTTGCGCGAGGAGATCGCCGCGGCCGACTACCCTTATCCGATCGACCAGGACCTGGACGAGCTGGCAGCCCAGGGCGCCGAGCTTCGCGACAATCTCGTGTGGGCACACGGCCGAGTCATTGCCGATGACCCGGAAGCCATCGCCCGCGGCAAGGAGAGCGACGACGTGGTCGAGTTCATCCGCGGGCGGGTCGCCCAGCTGAAAGAGGAACTGCTCGTCGAGTCGCCCTATTTCGTCCTACCCGCCGGGGCGCAGGCAACCGTCAAGGCGCTGCACGAGCGCAATGTCCGGGTGCGCGTGCTGACCAATTCGCTCGCTTCGAACGACATGCTGCCGGCGCATTCAGGCTATGCCAAGACCCGCAGGCGGCTGCTCGAGAACGGCATGGAGCTTTACGAGCTGCGCCCGGACACCGACGCCTTCCGGCCGGGCTGGTCGCTCCTTTCCGGGCGGTCACCAGCGGCCTTGCATACCAAGGCCATGGCCTTCGACCGTGAAGCCGTGTTCATCGGCAGCTTCAACCTCGACCCGCGCTCTGCCGTGATCAATACCGAAGCCGGCCTCTATATCGAGAGCCCGGAGCTTGCCGAAAGGCTGACGGCCTACATGGCGACTGGCGTCGTGCCCGCCAACAGCTACCGCGTCTTCCTCGACCCGAATGGCGAGATCGTCTGGGAGACGGTGAGGGACGGCCAAAGGGTGCGCTACCGGGACGAGCCCGAAACCGGCTTCCGCCGGCGCTTCGTCGCCGACCTGTTGAAGCTCCTACCGATCAACTCGCAACTGTAAGGCCAGCCCGCATCTGTTTCTCAGTGAAACGCTTGCGGTGCTGCTGATGCTCTTCGCTGCGAACGGCGGCAGACTGTGGCCCTCCAGCAACCACGGCCGTGGTGCCTTACCTCGTGCAGAGGAACACAGAGTTGGGCAATCGGTTGATTGAAACGGAGGGGACGCGCAACCCCCCAGAATATTTCTTTAGTCCCGCCGAGTATGAGCGCGCGAGCCAGGCAGTCAAAGCAAAAGGCGTAGATATCGCCGACCCGCTCTACGTCCCCGCGCGTGACCACCGTCTGCCTCGGTGGTGGCGACGGGATTTTGAATGATAAGCGGGCCGCCTCGTCGAAGGACTCGATGGACTCGATAGAGCATCCCGCGCCAACCAACGATTGGTCGTCTTTCCCTCTCGGTGATTGTTCAAGGGGAACCAGGAGATTCCCATGCCAAAGTGGGGCTGACGATATGGGTCCTCGTCGAGGACTGGCCTACACCCGCGTTTGTAAAGACACCGAGTTCGAGTTGCTGGAGATCGCGCGGGTCAAGCGCGAATTCCGAAGCTCAAGAGCGAGGGAGACACCCAAAAGCAGCAGCGGCCTACTTCGCGAAGGACGCGCCCGCTAGCAGCACCAACGTGGTCCGTAGCGCTGAACGCCAATCGGGCTGCCCAATTCCAAATACTTGGGCGATACGGCTGCAATCAAGTACCGAATTCAAAGGTCGCAATGCGATATGCGGATAGTTCACACTAACGACGGGAAGAACGCGAGTCTCGTACTGAGCCGTGATAGCGCGGGCAAACTCGTACCAGCTCACCGGAGGGGCGCCGCCGAAGTGGTAGGTACCCCAATCTTTGAAACTCGGCTTACTGGCCACCGCGATGACGTCGAGGATGGCATGCGCGATGTCATCCGCCGCGGTCGGGCTACCCACTTGGTCATCGACAATCCGCAATTCTTCTTGAGTACTCGCTAGCCGCAGAATGGTCCTGACGAAATTGTTGCCTCGCGCTGAGAAGATCCAGCTCGTTCGCAATATGATGTGCGACGTTAGGCAATTTCGGACCGCTCGTTCACCGCGCAGCTTGCTCTCACCGTAGACGTTGATCGGGCCCGTGGGATCGTCCTCACACATCGGCCGTTTGCTCGAACCGTCGAACACATAATCGGTCGACAGATGCAGGAGCGGAACGCCGGCACTCGCGCACGCAACAGCAACATTCTCGGCGCCGGTCGCATTGACCCGGTAAGCGGCTTCGGGCTCCCGTTCCGCCTGGTCTACTGCCGTATAGGCAGCGCAATTGACGACGAATCGACTGCCTCTGATGGCGCTCTCAACGGCCCTAGCGTCCGTGATGTCGCATTCCCCGCGCCCCATGGCCCGAAACGGAAGGCCTCTTTGTTGTGCAAGCGCCGCAAGCGCGCTGCCGACCTGTCCTTGCGCTCCCAGAATCAATAAATGCGTCATGGCCGCCTGGTCACGCGTGCCCTGCTTTCCGCTTCGCGAACTGCGCTTCTCAGCGCCCAGCGGCTGACTTGGCCGGCCTGGTTCCGCGCTCAGCCGAAAATTGCGAGGCGGATACTACCGCCACCCGGTCCCCGATGGGCCCGCGTTGGCCGTAATCGGATGGTTCCAGCGCGCCGACCGCTTGGCGGAAGAGCTCGATCAGCCTCGGAGACTGGACCTGCAGCGAATACTCTGCCTCGGCACGCCGCCGCGCCGCAAGCCCAAGCCTTGTTACGCGGTCCCGATCGCCAGCCAGGCTAGCGAGCGCGCTCGACCATTCCTCGGGGCTGGCGGCGAGGTATCCGGTTTCATCCGGAACCAGGAGCGACCGGGCCGCTCCGATCGCGGACGCCACCGCCGGCCGGCCGGCCGCCATGTATTGGATCAGCTTGTAGCCGCATTTTCCCCGCTCCCAGGGCCCGTCGGTCAGCGGCATGACCCCGACATGGCAGCGCGCCAACTCGGCCGCCTCGGTCTCTTCGCGCCACGGCACTTGATCGATGGGCACGTCAGGCAGCGTCAGGCTTCCGGTCCCGCCGATCACCCGCAGCCGCGCCCCATGCACCGCGTGTAAGTGGCGTAGTGGCTCTGCGATCAACCTAAGATAGTCTTCGTTCCGGGGCGTCCCGATCCAACCGACCGTGAATGGGCCGTCCGGGAGCGGGAGCAGCGGATAGTGCTCGATGTCGACCGCCGGCGGCATTTCGAGCACGCATCGCGCGCCCGCGGCGGTGGACCAACGGGCTAGCGCCGGACTGCCGGCGGTGACGGCCGTGGCGCGGGCGGCAACGGTCTCAAGCTTGCGTCCGAGGAGGGCGCGCACGAGCGGCCCATTGCCGGCGTAGCGCAAATACCAGGGATCATCGAAATCGATCACCAGCGGCTTGGGGCCGAACAATGCGCGCTCGAGCGCCGCCGGTAGCCAGGGCAGCGCCTCCTTCTCAATCCAGAGGAGATCATAGCGCCGCGCGCCCAGAGCCTGGCGCAGGCGCCGCCAATATGCCGCGACAATTGAGCGCGCGCTGCGCCGCTCGCTGCGGAAATAGCGCTCGAGGTACTCCGCATCGAAAAATGGCGCGACGGTCACATGAAACCCGGCGCGTTCCAGCGCCGGCAGAAAATTGTAGTGGCGCACGCGACTGCTCGGCCCCTTCCGCTCGTAGCGGGTCAATAACAGGACCGAATGGGTCACCGTGCCCGCGTTATGATGCGGTGGGAGAGTTTCGGCAGATCTTGCAAGAATAGTCCCATCCCCCCTATCACCGCCCTCCCCTCCTGGGGCGAGCGCCCTACCACCGCATACCACCAGCGTACCGGCATCTCAGCCACAAGAAGTAGTAGCATAAGCACCATCCCGGCCAGCCGTCCATGGTGCTTTGCCGCATACTCGACCCGACTTTGGGCGTGGTGGAAAACGCGCCGGTCCCTCACCGCCCCGCTCGATCCGCCCCCGGCATGATAGGGCCGCGCCCCGGCGTAGTGGATCACCGCTGACCCGGCCTGCCGCAGGCCACGGCCTCGGGCGATCTGCGCTGGCTTCTTGAACGACGATACGACCGCAATCACGTTCGATTGGCACGAACGGCTGGTTGCGCGCGCGACGCTGCCGGATCTGGCCGCGGCCGGCCCGATGCTGCACTATCCCGACCAAACGATCCAGCATGCCGGCGTCATCCTGGGGCTGAGCGGCGTCGCTGGGCACGCCTGCGGCGACATTCCGAAGGGCAAGGGCGGATATTGCGAATCGTGCTTGCTTGGACCGGACGTGTCACGCTTGGCCCCAGCTTGTCTGATGACGCGCAGCAACGTATTCCATGACCTGTGGGGGATTCGACGAAGCCTTGCCGGTCGCCTTCAACGACGCGGATCTATGTAGCCGTGCGCGCGCTGTGAGGCTTAGGAGTGCTGCCGTGCCAGCTGACGACAAGCCCATCACCAGTCACAAATCCCTGCTGTAACTGGCATAGCCCCGTGCCTGAGTGAGCCAATGCGACGACGCGATTTCATTACAATTATTGGATCGGCGGCTGCGTGGCCGCTCGCGACGAGCGCGCAGTCCGGCCGGATGCGGCACATCGGCGTGCTGGTGGCCGCAGCCGCGGATGATTCGGTATTTCAGGCCCACATCGCGGCGTTCCTGCAGGGCTTGGCGCAATTGGGCTGGAGCGAAGGCCGCAACGTGCGGATCGACATCCGCTGGGCCACGGCCAATGCCGACGAGCTTCGCAGACACGCCGCGGAATTGGCCGCGCTCGCGCCCGACGTCATCCTGGCTGCTACCGGCACCGCAACCACGGCGCCGTTGCTGCAGGCGACCCGCACCGTGCCGATCGTGTTCGCGATTGTTATCGACCCGGTTGGCGCCGGCTTCGTTGCGAGCCTGGCGCGGCCGGGCGGCAACGCCACCGGTTTCCTCATGTTCGAATACGGCCTGACCGGGAAATGGCTGGAACTGCTCAAGCAGATCGCGCCGCGCGTGACGAGAGTGGCGGTCCTGCGGGATCCGACCATCGCATCCGGGATCGGGCAGTTCGCCGCCGTCCAGGCGGTGGCGCCGTCCTTGGGGGTGGAGTTGAGCCCGGTCGACGTGCGCGATGCGCCCGAAATTGAGCGCGCCGTCACCGCCTTCGCGCGCTCCAGCCATGGCGGCCTGATCGTGACGCCGAGCGCGCTAGCGAACCGTCATCGCGAACTGATCGCCACGCTGGCGGTCCGGCACCGTTTGCCTGCAGTCTCTGGCGCCCGCCAGTACGTCGCCGCCGGCGGCCTGATCTCCTACGGGCCTGACCTGATCGACCAGTACCGGCAGGCAGCGGGCTATGTCGACCGCATCCTCAAGGGCGAGAAGCCGGCCGACCTGCCGGTGCAGGCGCCGACCAAGTACGAGCTGGTCATCAACCTCAAGACCGCCAAGGCGCTCGGCCTCGACGTGCCGCCGATGCTGCTCGCCCGCGCCGACGAGGTGATCGAATAAGGTCTAGCCTTTGCTGCTGCGTCTGCTCACGGCAGAATGTGGCCCAGGCTGTGTGAAAATGGCTCCGTATCGGCACCGCGCGCAGAACGCCGCCGGCATTCGCATCGCCGAACGCAAATGCTCCTGGAATCCATTTTCCGAGCGCCCCTGAGGCGCCCTGGGGCGTCTGTTGGCGCCGATTTGGATGCGCAAGTCCTGCTCAGGCCGCCAAGGCCTCCAGCAGCCCGGCCACGCCGATGATCGCCATCACGCGCTTCATGTTGTAGGCGAGCACATTGAGTGCCATCTCGGTTGAGACTTTCGGCAGTCTCTTCGTAAGAAAGTGCGTCCATCCCATCCAGCACTTGATGGTGCCGAAGGGATGTTCGGCTGTCGAACGACGCATCGTCATTTTTTCCGGATGGTGATCGAGACGCGACTGCACCGCCTCCAGCACAGCTTCGTGCTCCCAGCGTGCGACGCGCCGCTCGGGGCCGGTCGTACACTTTGTTTTCAACGCACAGGTCTTGCACGCATCGGTCCAGTAGCGCCGCATCATCTTGCCATCGCCTTCGCTGGTATAGCGATAGGTCAACCGCTCACGCGCGGGACAAATATAAACATCGTCGGCCGCGATATAGACAAAGTCCTGCTTGCCGAAACGGCCTGCCGCCTTTGCGTTCGAGGTCATCGGCTTCGGCAGCGTGACAGCGATGCCAGCCTCCTCGCAGGCGCGGATCTCCTCGCTCGCGTAATAGCCGCGATCGGCCACAGCATCGAGCGTCTCAACGCCCATCTCGGTTCGCGCCTGCTCGGCCATATTCGATAGTTGATGGCGATCAGTGCCGACGTTCGTCACCTCGTGGGCGACGATGATATGGTTCTTGGTGTCGACTGCGGTTTGCACGTTGTAGCCGACGATTCCGGTGTCCTTGCCGCTCGTTGCCATCGAACGCGCATCAGGATCGGTCAGTGAGATTTGCTTGTCCTTGCTCTTCATCATCTCGGCATTGATCACACTGAGCCGCGCGATCTCTTCGTTCAGTTTCACAATTTTGTCCTTGAACCGCGCAACCTGTGCCTCTGGCACCGCATCACCACGGCGGTCGGCGGTCTCCAGTTGTGCTATGTAGCGCGCGATGCTCTCCTCGATCCGCTCCAGACGCCGTTTCATCTTGGCCTCGGTGAAGTTCTTATCGCGCGCATTGACAGCCTTGAATTTGGAACCATCGATGGCGACACTCGCCTCGCTCAGCAAATCAAGCTCGCGGCACAGCGCCACAAAGGTACGGCAAACCTCACGAATGGCCCCGCCGTTGTCCTTGCGGAAGTCCGCAATGGTCTTGAAGTCCGGTGCCAAGTGTCCCGTCAGCCAGATCAGCTCGATGTTGCGCTGGCACTCGCGCTCTAGGCGACGGCTCGATGGGACGCGATTGAGGTAGCCATAAATGTAAATCTTGAGAAGCGTCGCTGGGTGATAGCAGGGCCGCCCTCTTTCCAGCGGCGCAAACCGACCAAAGCCAAGCTTGCCAAGATCAAGACCATCAACGAAAGCGTCAACCGCGCGAACCAGATTGTCCTCGGCCACATAGTCTTCAAGTGCGGCTGGGAACAAACTTCTTTGGCTCCGATCAATCCCCTCCACGAAGCCTGACATCCATCCCTCCCGCTGCGCCGATTCACGCGCAGAATCATAACATCGACGGGATTTTTCACACAGCCTGGGCCCACCGCGTCGGTTAGTGCGACGCAGCGATACTTCCGGTTTTGGGGGTTAAGCAGAAGTGGCGCTGACACCGTGAATGTGTAGCGTTTGACCCGAAAGAGACATCGCTCGTCGTACTATTTCGCCATCATGACCTTGGTGACTGGCGGCGGCGAAGGCACCGCGGGCGAGATCGACAGCGTGAGCCAGACGTTCCAACCTTCGGGGCGGTGCTCGGCGCCAAATTCCTTGAAGCCCTTCAGGCCGAAGACCGCCTGGTGCGTGGTGCCGAGCGGCATGATGTAGTTCATCTGCGGCCCGACGCCGAACACGCGCGACTTGAAGCAGCCGACCCGGTCGCCGGTGCCGCCGTCGCAGGTGAGCTGCTGGTAGGCGTAGCCGACGAGCCCGACGTTGAACTGCTTGGTCAGAAACTGCGAGGCGCCCCAGTCGAGATGCGCGTCGACGCCGTTATAGTATTGCGTGCTGGGGTTCTCGGCATTGAAGCTGAAGCCGAGCGTGGCGGAAATTCCCGGCCGGTCGCCGGGTTGAGATAGGTGTAGGCGCCGCCCATGTCGGCGCCGAAGTGTCCGATGCCGAGATTGGCGAGCCGGGTCGGATCGTAACGGCCGACCGGGATGTTGTTGAGGAAGTAGACCATGTAGTTGTCGACGCCCTGATTCCAACGCAGATTGAACAGCGTCGCGAGGTCGCCGAAGCCCGAGATCGCATCGGCAGCGCTGCCGCCGATGGTGAAGCCCGGTCCACCCAGGCCGAGGTTGCCCGTGAGCGCCGCGTCTACGCTGACGTTGGAGCGGCCGTAAGGCACCAGCATCAAGACCGTTGCCTGCGCGCCGAATACCTTCTCGGCGAAGGTGTAGCTCGGAATAGCCATCGCCATGCCCACGTCGGCCTTGAGATTGGCGTTGAGGTTGCCGTTGAAATTCACCGTGAGATTGCCGCGGCTGACCTGGCGCGCGAAGGCGACATCACCGCCAGCCGTCACGTGGGTGTTGTAGCCGATGGTGGTGAAGGAGAAGCCCGGATCGTGCAGACACCTCCTGACTGATCCTTTGTCAATTTGATATCCTGCAATCTGGCACTGGCTGGTGGGATTGAAATGCAATCTTTGAAACGGCGCGAGTTCATCACGCTGCTCGGAGGTGCGGCGGTCTCCTGGCCGATTGGGGCGCGCGCGCAGCAGTCCGACCGGATGCGCCAGGTCGGCGTACTTATGGGAACATCCGAAAGCGATCCCGACCAGAAAGCCTTGGTTTCGGAGTTCACGCAGTCGCTTGCAGACCTTGGTTGGAAGGAAGGCGCGAACCTTCGTATCGAAAGGCGCTGGGCCGAGGGCGAACTCGCTCGCTTACGAACTCAAGCAGCGGAACTCGCTCGCATCGCACCGGACGCCCTCTTCGCGCAGGGGACACCGCCGACGACGGCGTTGCGGCAAATGGCGCCCACGACGCCGCTGGTATTCGTGATGATTAGCGACCCGGTTCGCAGCGGTCTCGTTTCGAGTCTGGCTTATCCAGGCGGCAATATCACCGGCTTTACCAACTACGAATTTTCCATGGGCGGGAAATGGCTGGAGCTTCTGAAACAGATCTCGCCCGGCACAGCCCGGGTGGCAATTATCTTCAATCCTGACAATCCCGCCTTGCTGGGACAGTTGCGTTCAGTGGAAGCGGCCGGACCACACTTGGGAATTCAGGTGACCGCGAAGCCCGCCCGCAACGCTGAAGAATTCGAAGGGACCATCAGTGCGGTTGCCACTGAGCCAAACGGGGGTCTCCTGGTGTTGCTAGATTTTGTGACATTGGCGCATCGTGATTTGATCATAAGGCTGGCAGCCCAGCACCGTCTGCCTGCGGGCTATGCACTGCGCGCTTTTCCCGCCAGCGGTGGCCTGATTTCCTACGGTGTCGACTCGCTCGACCTTTTTCGGCGGGGAGCATCCTACGTCGATCGCATTCTAAAAGGCGCCAAGCCGGCCAACCTGCCGGTCCAGCAGCCAATCAAATTCGAGCTCGTGCTCAACCTCAAGACAGCCAATGCGCTGGGACTGACAATTCCTGATAGGCTGCTCGCGCTAGCCGACGAGGTGATCGAATAGAACTCGCTTTGCTGCGATTGCTCCCGGCCGGTTATGATGCTGTGGACGGCTCCTCCACCCGGCGCGCGAGCGCCGAAGATGTGGGTGCTGCTAAAGGCTCCCACGATTCGGAGGAGCTACCTATGCAAACAGTTACGACGATCAGTCTCGACATCGCGAAGTCGGTCTTCCAGGTACATGGTGTTGACGCGGCTGGCCAAGTAGCCATCCGGCGTCAGTAGGTCAGCCTGCTGATTTCTTCTTGCGACCGCTGAGGTCAGAAAATAGCCCGAATGCGACCTCCGACGATGCCGCTATTGCGCCGCGACTAGGGGATAAGCGGACATCAGCCCACCTAATCCGAGCTTCTCGATTTATGAGCACACGTCCTAATCTAACCTCCGTGCAATTTGACGGCGAACAAAGGGACCGCATATACTTCGACTTCTGGCACAGAACAGTGCGCTCTGGTGGAAGTTGGGCAGACATACTATAGCGCTGGTGGCGGAAAATTGTTTGCGTCCTTATCATGACTACGGCAGAACCGATCCGTCCATCCGCGCGCCGCCTTTTCATCTTGGAATTTGATCTTGTTCCACTGTCCGCGCACTTTTTCAATCAGGTGCTCGGCTTCCGAAAGGCTGCCGAATCGCTCGGAATAGAGCCCTGTGTCTTTGTTCCAAACTCGATCGAACCGGCTTTGGCTCACTCACTCGACGCACGGAACATCATCGATGCACCAGCGTATCACCTCGACGAAGTGAATGCACTCGACGGCGTCCTCGCCGCATGGCTGCGATTGGACAGTCTATGGAATGCGCTAGACGCCGTTGGCGTCACTCAAAGCGACATTGTTCTCATCACCTCATCGCGACCCGCAGTGATCCTCGGCGTTGCCGATTGGTTGGGCCGGTTGCCGGCAGCGGCGCGGCCCGCGATATTCTTTCAATTTTGCGACCGCTATTGTCTTGTTAGCGGCACCATGGATTATTCTCGGGAGGCCACAATCTCCCGGTTCGTCACGCGATTGCTCTCGTCAAGGCCGGGACAGGAACGCGTATTCCTGACCGTCAATATCGAGACACTTACGTCCGTTCTAGAACGGCTCCGTGAGCGCCGCGTTTTTTTCATGCCCGTGTCCGATATACTTCGGTACCCAAATATCCGGCGGCGATGACGCAACGCATGACGCGCCTATCGTGTATGTGCATGTCAACCACCGTTCCATGGTCGATGATGTGCACGCAATCCTTGAACATGTGCTGCGAGCACGCGCCGACGTTCGGTTTCGCGTGAAATACTCCAAGCATGCGGGGCACGCGCCCGAAGTTTGCGGGCGCAAACTTTGAACTCATGCCGGCCGAGCAAAGCACGGAGGATTACCTCGAAATGATTGCCGGTTGCGATCTCGTGCTTTTGCCCTACCAGATAGCGCATTACCGCACCCACACCTCCGGCGTGTTCTGCGAGGCTACGGCTATGGGTAAGGTTTCAGTCGTTCCGGCCCCCTCTTGGATGGAAGGTCAGATCACGCGCGGGTACGCCGCTGGTGTGACCTACGACGCACTGACGCCTCGCAAGGTCGCGGGCGCGGTCGAGCAGGCACTGGCGGACCTTCCGCGCTTGCAGGCCGATGCGCGCGCACGGGCGCAAGCTTTTCGCGCTGAACACACTTGCCGGCGGATCCTCGATATCATGATCGAGCTCGCCACCAAGGCGCACGACATGCGGCCTACCTACAGATAAGACCGAGCTGGCGGATACGCCAATTGGTTTTAGGCTCTTAGCCCGGCTCGTTTAGAAGCAAGAAAAATTCTCGAAAACTCATTTGGTCGCGACCCTGTTGGTTCTGTCGTGGATCTCTGCGCGCCTCGATCAAGCGTTCGATTCCGATGTGACGCACGGAAGGTCGCGGATGTGATAGAAAAATGAGGCCGAGCTCATCGAGCGTCAACGGATGATCGACATCCGTTGTCGGATCGACAACGTCGGCAAATGCCGTTCGAACTATTTTCGGTAGTGCGCTATCCGCGAAGCTGCGATAGACAACCAATTGCTCACGTTTGATTGCAAGCAGCCTGCTAGATCCTGATAAACTCCCGTGATGGCGACGATATGAGACGAGTGGGTCATCGAGAATTTGCAGCCTCATGCCGATACCGGCCGTTCTCAACATATATTCAAAATCTTGAAGCTGAACCAATCCCTCGTGAAAATATCCGACTCGATCGATAACAGCACGCCGCATGCACTGGCTGGGGGCGCAGAAATAGTTGCCATCCAAAAACAGCTGGCGCAGGTGTCGCGCCGGATCGCAACCAGTAGGCGCGTTCAAAAAAGAAGGATATTGATCGCGCGGGAGTGCGGTACCGTTATGGTCGATCATGCGTGGCTTGCAGTGGACACTATCAAGGTTCCATCGTTCGAGAGTTTCGATCTGCAATTCGATGCGGCGGGGATCAGCAACGTCGTCGCCGCCCAAAATGGCCACGTAAACACCATGTGACAGACGCAGTCCGGTATTGAGGGCTGCGCTCGGACCACAATTCTCCTGCTGTACGAACTGCAGCCTAGCGTCGTTGAGCGTTGCAATCTTGGCTGCGCTGTCATCGGTTGAGCCGTCATCGACGACGATTATTTCAAGATCACGGTAGGTTTGGGATAGAATGCTTTCCACGGCCTGGGTTACGTAGGCCGCCTGATTGAACACTGGGATCACGACACTAACGAGTTCGGCCATGACTGCTGAGCCAATGCAGGTTCGGTCTTGCGACCATCGCGCTACGACAGCGATTGCTGACCAATTCCCGCGCGCCGGACGATCAAGCGACGACCAGGGTCAGCGCGCTGCCCTCGAAAAGGTCAGGTCCTCGCTGCCAATGGTGGGACACCAGTACTTTTCGATGTGACGGACGACGAGCTCGGTCCCTCGATCATGGCTTACGAGAGGCGGCATACGTGGATTGTAGAGGCTATCGGTCAGATCGCGGACAAGAACAACATTGACACCTAACATTACCATCTGCCTTATTCCAAACGAGCGAGCCAAAACGCATTTATTGGTGTGCACGCCGGTCATAATCACATTCTTGACTCTGCTCCCTACGAGAACATTATAAATCTCCTCGCCGCTGTCACTGATGATGTCCGATTCGGCAATGACAATCGCCGGATGCTGGCGCTTCCAGGGCACGATACTGCCGTGGAAGCTTGGCGGTTCGTCATCACAGCCGCCGTCGGAATCGTCGATGGGTAATTCGGGTTCCCGCGCCGGATCGTTCCAGCGCATTGTAATAGATATGGGTGGGATGACAGGAGGGGCATCCGCCGCGCGCCGCCGCTGCGCCATTCCGGAATAGAATGCCATCGTATCACTCGGAGCATGAACCACGAGCGCACCGAGCGCGCGTGCGACGTGAATGAAATCGTTCACGCGTGGCGCTAGCTCCGTGCACCGCTGCGCGGCGCGCTTGCACCAGTGATCGTCCCACATGTCACATACAATAATTGCGGTTTCCTGCGCCTCCCAGAGCAGGATGGTGTTCGTGTCCTCGCGACGTGCATTCAAGCGAAACAACATCGCCCCAGCAATCTCCCTACAGCTATTCGGCAGCTTTACTGACTTGGTTGGCTCTGCGATCTTGCGCAGGTTGGCTTCGCGGCAAATCTACTAACGCTGTTCCGTACGGTGTCGACTTGCGTGTCCGACATTTCCGGCCATATTGGCAACGAAAGACATTCAGCTGACAGACGCTCGGCAACAGGTAAAGCGCCCTCCCTAATTCCTAGGCCCGCGTAAGCTTGCTGACGATGCGGCGGTGTCGGATAATGGATCAGTGTGGCAATCCCCTCCTTCTGCAGACTTGCTCGGAGATGGTCTCGCTGGGGTGAGCGAATAACATAGAGATGGTAGACATGCTCGTAGCCCGATATTGACATTGGAATAACCAAAGACTTTAAGCCGGCAAGACTTTCGCAATAGCGCGATGCGATTGCTCGCCGCCGATTGTTCCAGGCGTCAAGATATCTCAGCTTAACTCGAAGGAGTGCGGACTGGATCTCATCCAACCGCGTATTTCCTCCAATAACGTCGTGAATGTTTCTTTTCGAGGAGCCGTAATTTCGCATTTTTCGAACGGATGCGGCAAGTGCATCGTCATTCGTAACCACGGCTCCGGCATCTCCGAGGGCGCCCAAGTTTTTGGTGGGATAGAAGCTGAACGCTGCGGCATCGCCGAGCGATCCGGACCGTTTTCCGTCAATTTTCGCACCGTGCGCCTGCGCGGCGTCCTCGAGGACGAATAGGCCGTGACGACTGGCAATCTGACGAAGGCGCGGCATGTCACTCGGCTGGCCGTAAAGATGAACGGGCATGATTGCGACGGTGCGCGGCGTGATTGCCGACTCAACTGCGTCGGGATCGAGGTTGAAGGTTTCCTCCTTGACGTCGGCCGGGACTGGGATCGCGCCCGCCCGCGAAACGGCAAGCCAGCTTGCGATAAAGGTGTGGGAAGGAACGATAACCTCATCATCCGACCCGATCCCCCTGGCTTGTAAGGCTAAGGTCAACGCGTCGAGCCCGCTGCTCACGCCAACACAATGTTTCGCGCCACAATAGATCGCAAATTCGGCTTCAAATGCTTCTGTCTCGGGACCGGCGATCAGCTGCCCATTAGCCACGACGCGAGCAAAAGCCGTTTCCAGTTCGTCACGGATTGCGGCAAGGTGACCGCACATGTTGAAGAACGCAATCATGGGATGCCTTGCAGACGGAGAAATTGGTTGTAGTCGCGAATGTAGTCGCTCTCATCATAAGGCTTCGACGCGAGAACAAGGCAAACGGCGCTGGGCATCAACTCATGAATTTCGAGCCATACCATGGGAGCCATTAGAACCCCCTGATTTGGACGGTCGAGTCGCTCAAGTCGGCGCTCGATGCCATTGTTGAAATGAATTGAAAAAGTTCCAGCACACGCGATCATCAGTTGCCAAGTCGAACGATGAGCATGCCCGGCTCGCATGATCCCGGAGGGCACATCGTAAATGTAGTACACACGCGCGATGTCAAACGGAATATGCCGTTGGCCCTCGGCGAAGGTCAAATTACCCCGGCCGTCGGTAATCAATGGAAGCTCAATCAGAGCTATCGATTGATCAAGTGGAGAAATGTGACGCGCTTGTTCTGCCACTTAAGATTGATCCGGCGATGGCTAAATTGTTTCGACCGAACATGGTTCAGGAGGACCGGGCGCCATTGGATCGTTCATATCGCCGCATGATCGCCGAAGCTCACATCTCGGTTGATCCCTCGGGTACACATAGGCGCTGAAGCGACGTCACTTGGCATCCAAAAACAGTAGGCAACAAGCATCATCACCGTCTTCTAACACCAATCATGTCCTGAGATCTGCCTCAGGCCTAGCACAATCTTGGCTCCACGGAGAAGTCGGAATCTGGGTACAACGAACGATCGTCAAGCACGCAGAGTTCGAACCCACGCGCACCCAGCTTGATCTTCGCCGCCTTGTCGAACCCTGGCGTGAACATTGCGTAGCGATGAGAGGTGCCGCCGCGCTTGACTGCGGATCTCCGGCCGCTCAAGATTCGAAGATTGACGTGGGCGAGCTACTCTGTCAGTCGACAAGGTGCGGCCGCTGGCTCTCGCAAGGCTCCGCGTCCGAGCGCCCTTCGGTCATTGCAACGATCGAGAAGCACAGCAAGTGAACCGAGAACAGTATTGTCGGCCTCCTTATTGGCCTTCAAATACGACAGCAATTCTTCGTTACTGTCCATCAAATACGATAAGAGCTCCATCAGCGGGCTAGGGTCGCGGCCCTCCGCGGCTCCGAGTTTGATGTAGTGGAACAGCGGATTCAGACCTGACGCTGCGACATCCTTGTTGGTCTCAAGATACCATAGCGTATTGAAATATCGGTTGGGATCTAGTCCCTTGGCTGCGCCCTCGCGCAAATAATGCCGAATCGCATGCGCGATGGTGATGTTGTCGTCGTTTAGTTGCCTGCGATACCAGCCGATATCAAAGAAGCCTGAGGACCGAATGGTTTTTATGTTCAATGATAGTGCACTCCGACGGGGCAATAGATGGGCCTTCAGCCATACGAACACTTGCTTGAGACGAATCAAAAATGAGCTAGACAATAGGGAGGCCAGCGCTCGGCCTCCGTTAACCTGGCGTGTTTGGTGGCGAACTTCTTTCATGGTGCGGTATCGTTGAGAGATTGCTTGCCCGGCAAGGCACCGGCAAGGAACCTCTTGGATCGGCCGATTGACCTCGCCGCCTGGCCCGATATTCTCAAATCGCCCGGAATTGATCCACCCTATTCCCGGCACGATCAGGTACGGCACCGCTTCATTCGGGCCGCGAAGACGATACGAGGGGCCTCAAAGGAAATGACAGGGCGGAGCGCATTTGAAGGGGCACGAATCCACCCAACCGCGGTGATCGATGGCTCTGCGCGCCTAGGCGATGGAGTAACAATTGGAGCTTTTACCGTCGTTGGCCCGGGAGTGATCATCGAAGATCGCGTGACAATCGGGCCGCACGTCCACCTTGACCCCAGACGTCCTCCGGAACTGGGAGTATCGATGGACTTGCCGCCTCATGACGGAGCGATCCGGGTCGGTGCAGGCTCGTGCATTGGTTCGCACTCTCTGGTCGCTGGCCCGGTACAGCTGGCCAGCGATACGCGAATTGGAAATAGCGTGATGCTTTACGGAGCACTCGACATCGGCGAAGGATCCCAAATATTTGACTTGGCGACAATCGGCGCCCCCGGCCAATATCCCGGCCGTCACTCCCACGACGGTCGGGTTCAGATCGGAGCGAACGTGACTATTCGGGAGTACGTTCTCATCAACAAACCGGTGCTCACGAACCTGACATCGGTTGGCGACCATTGCTATGTGATGTCGCGAACTACAATTGATCATGACTCGCATCTCCAACGTCATGTGAAAATGGGCTGTGGCGTGACGCTCGGAGGCTCCGTTCAAGTTGGCGAATATGCCTACCTCGGCATGAATGCGGTTGTGCACCAGGGCAGGCGTATCGGGGCCCACGCAATGATTGGCATGAACGATTGTGTCATGAAGAACGTTCCGCCCTTTGCTGTCTTGGTCAAAGGCAGATTTACAAGGATTAATGATCGCGAGCTAAACGCGCGGGGGTTATCCAATACGGAAATTGACGCCATTAGATCCTTTTACGGGGCGCTGTCCGAGGGTGGCGATCCGGCGCGCGCCTGCGAGAGCGATCGTAGATTGTCCGTTATCCGAGCATTCTACTCGGAGGTGTCCGGCTCGCCTACGTTCTTTCCTGTTTTTGCAAATCAGCCCGGAATAAGTCTCTCAAATGCAGCGAGCCATTCCTCGAAATAATTTTGCGTGATATTCAGCCGATGGCCATCGTCCGCCCCCTCGCAATCATTGCCACATTCAACGACCTGGACATCGTGCCGCAGGTCGTGCGGAAGTTACTGCAAGGCGGAATTGACGTTCATATCATCGACAACTGGTCATCCGACGGCACGTATGAAGCGTTGGCTAATTTGAACGCGCTCTCAATCGAACGATTTCCTCCGTCCGGTGCGAGCCGTTACTTCAAGTTGCGTCCCATCCTTTGCAGGAAAGAAGAGATCGCCGCGCAATTTCCGGGCCGATGGATCATCAACCAGGACAGCGACGAAATTCGGTGTTCGCCATGGCCTGGCGTCACGCTGAGCGAGGGCATCGGGCGAGTCGACGACGCAGGCTTCAACGCAATCGATTTCGATGTTCTCAGTTTTCGGCCAATCGACAACTCCTTCCGGCCCGGCGATGACCCCGAAACGCATTTTCGCTATTTTGAAAGGGGAAAATCCGATATCGGCCAAGTGCAGGCTTGGCGGCAACCCAAGCAGCGCGTGACTATCAGCGCTACTGGCGGTCATGACGTGGTGTTCGACCGTCGCAGGATTTTCACTGAGCACTTCCTTTTGAAGCATTATTGTTTCCGTCATCCTATTCAGGCACGGCGGAAGATTATCGAGCGAATAAAGCGCTTCGATCCTGAGGAGCGCGCGATCGGGTGGCACGTTCATTATGATAAGTACTCCCGTGAACGCGATTTTATTTGGGATCCGGCGCGTTTGAGCCAGTTTTCGATAACCTGAGATGGCGTTCATCGGATTTGGTGTTCAGCGCAGTCGTCACAGTCTTTTCGTTTTTTTCTTTCCTAGGTCATTGAAACACATAGTCTCGATCGAGGCGATTGGCCGCTGGGGATGTGGATGAAAATCGGCTTTATTGGCCTGGGCAAGCTCGGCCTGCCATGCGCGGTTGCGGTTGCGATGAAGGGCCATGACGTGATGGCCTATGACATCGTTCCATCCTTGATGAACAAGAATTACCGCTCCTATCGCGAGACCGGTCCCGACGGTAGGGAGCCCTTCAACCCTTATCTAGAGCGCAGCACAATGCGATTTGGCGAGCTAGAAGAGGTTGTGGCGCATAGTGATATCCTTTTCGTGGCGGTGCAGACACCGCACGGGCCGCGCTACGAAGGCGTAACGTGCCTTCCCGAGGAACGAATGGATTTCGATTACCGGTATCTCGTTCGGTCGATCAACGAGATCTCCGCTGTCGTCAAACGCGAGAGCGTGGTCGCAATCTGTTCGACCGTACTGCCAGGCACAATACGTCACCATATCAAGCCGGTGGCCAGCCCGATGCTGCGATTGTGCTACAATCCGTTTTTCATCGCCATGGGGACGACGATGCGGGACTTTCTGCATCCAGAATTCGTGTTGCTCGGCGTGGATGATCCAGGCGCGGCGGCAGCAGTAGAAGCCTTCTACGCCACCCTGACCGAAGCACCGATCTGCCGGATGTCGATCGATAGCGCCGAACTGACCAAGGTCGCTTACAACACCTATATCGGAATGAAGATCGTCTTTGCCAACACGCTGATGGAGATCTGCCACAAGTCACCCGGCGCCAATGTAGATGATGTCACCGGCGCGCTCAAAAGGGCGCATCGCCGGCTGATCAGCCCACACTACCTGGATGGCGGAATGGGTGATGGTGGCGGCTGTCATCCGCGTGACAACATCGCGATGTCTTGGCTGGCGCGCGAGTTGCCGTTGAGCCATGACATCTTCGAAAACGTGATGATGGCGCGCGACAACCAAACCACGTGGCTGGCCGATCTGATGTGCGCCCACGACCTGCCCAAGGCAATCATCGGTTACAGTTTCAAGACCGGCACAAATCTCACCGTCGGAAGTCCTGCCTTGCTGCTCAAGGGCATCCTGGAGGAGCGCGGCTTCCGCCCCTTCTTGTACGACCCGCATGTGGAAGGCGAACAACGCGACCTCTCGACGCTCGCGCCGCATGTCTTCTTGATCGGCACCAAGCACCAGGAATTCACCTTGCTGACATTCCCCAAGGGCTCGGTCATCATCGATCCTTGGCGTTATTTGGCTCCGCAAGAAGGAGTAACGCTCATCCCCGTCGGCATCGGTGAGCAGGTGTGACGTGCTCCACATCGCCTATCCATCACTCACGCGAGAGGGCGACGTTTATGTGGTGGGCCCGGTATCCGAGGGGCCCGGAGAGGGCTACTTGTGGCACTATTGGATACCGTGGATGGCCATGCTCGACCGGGACCATCTACGTCTGCGCCGGTTGGAGCAGGTTCTGGATGACGGCTGCCCGTTCGTATTTCCACTGGAATTGCGCTGGGAATTTATTGATTGGTTTGCACGCGGTCTGTCTACTGATTTTCTGACACCTCACGTTCCTCCAGCGGTGCTCACGGCGGCGCGAGCGGGTAAGGCAGTCATCCTCCTGTTCTTCGGTCACGAGGCGCGTTTGTTAAGTTTCACCGACACTGCGCGTCAGACAAAGCAACCTTTCCGGGCCGGTTATTTGGCTCCAATCGCGCGTAAAGCTCGGGCAGCCAAGGCTGCAATACTGCGGCATCTCGGAATCCGGGCATCGAGCGCAAGCGGCAGCGGCGCCGAAAGCGGAGAGCAGCAAAGCGCGTACGATCTGATCTTCGGTTTCGTTCGTCGCCACAAATTGCCGCGGGGCGCAGTTTGGTTTATCAGCGGTAATCTTGAAGGACGGCCGGAATACGAATCCTGGAATCGCCGTCGTCTACGCGGCAACGCTGAACAGAATCCCTTCGAGGCACGCTTCGTTGAACCTTTCTCCTATCTTGCGAAGATGGCCTGCCGCGACCGGGAGCGCGGCTTCGATCTGACGGTGAATTGGGTGGCCACGAAGAATGGCGAGGGCCTTTTCCTGCATCAGTCGACGCGTTTGGTGCCGAAGCAACTAGCGCAGAACATCCGCGCCGATCCCGAACGCCCACGTGGCATCGATGGGGTCCCGTCCAAGTTGTTCCTGTGCATGAACCGGGTGACGCGCCAACATCGGCGAACCATTGTCTGCCACCTGCTGCGTCGCGGGTTTTTGGACAGGAGCCTTGTTAGCTTTCGCGACGACAATCCCGACCAAACTCTTTTCGAAGAGCTGGAGATAGAGACAGCTTGGCGGGAGCTGAAAAAGCGCCTGCCGCTAACCATAGATCTCGACCTGCCACTGGAATTCGAAAGCTATTTTCAGAGCAATTCCGCCGCGGTCAATGCTGGCGAATTTTGGCCCTATCGCGACACCAGCTTTTCCATCGTGACCGAAACTCATTTTGGCAATGACACCCTGTTCGTCTCAGAGAAACTTTGGAAGCCGATCCTGAACGGCCAACCGTTTGTGGTCGCCGGCACCCCGGGAACATTAGCTTATCTCCGCTCTCTGGGTTTTCGCACATTCACACCGATGATCGACGAGCGCTACGACACGCTCACCGACGATGCGCAAAGAATGGAGGCAATATTGGACACTATCGATGCGCTGGGCGCACTAAATGACGATGAGCGCGCCGTCATGTTGGAGCGGATGCAACCTATATTGGCGCATAACGCATCCCACCTGCGGCAACTGAAATCACCAATGGCGAAGGTTTTTTCGGATATTGATGCGAAATTGACGGCTGCCGGAACGTCTCGACCGGAGGATCGCGAACGATCCGATGTTGATCGATCCGCATAATATAAGGCCGCTCCGGGAAGTTCAGCACGCCGTCAAACAGGGCAAGCTCTCGGTTACTGACCGTGTGCTGGTTGTTGATGCGAAAAAAGATGCGGCTCCGTCCCAATGGGGGATCGGAGCCGCACCAAACACTACGGCACTTAAAGTCGCGCTTAGGAGGGGCGGTGCGAGTCGCAGTACGGGCCTATCGGTGCCCCTGATCCGTCGTAAATCGGATCGCAACTGGCCTCCTGTGCCAACGAAACCGAAACGGCACTCAGCACAAAAACGCTTGCAAGTGCCAGCGCTACAATCCGAAATCTGAGATTTCTCATAGTATAGTTCTCCTGTATTATTTGTACATTGGCCCAGATTGAGTCACTAAAGCTGGTTGATATATTTCGGCTTTAGGTTCATATCGGGACGCCTCTTATAAATACTTTATTTTTATTTACGAATCACGATATTGTGCGACGCAAAAGATGCGAGGTCTGCAACTAAGGCACGGAACCGGCTAGCACCCGCCAGCGGGCCCGCGCGACTTGCGGTTGCCGAAAGCTGTACAAATGGCCGGCTTTGGCATCGGGCGCACCAGTCTCGCTCCTGCTCCTGGCCGATCCACGTACTCGCATCGCGCAAGCGTTCCGGTTAACCGGATGTGCCAAGAAGCCCGCCAGCGCATCGGGCACACCACGGGCCGTCCCACGGCTTGCGTGTACTCGGATCGCTGTAAATGGCTGTGGGCGGGGGATTCCAAGCTATATAATAGTGGCGCACGCGACTGCGCGGCCCCTTCCGCTCGTAACGGGTCAATAAGAGGACCGAATGGGTCACTGTGCCCGCGTTATGATGCGGTAGGAGAGTTTCGGCAGATCTTGCAAGAATAGTCCCATCCCCCCCATCACCGCCCTGCCCTCCCGGGGTGAGCGCGCTACCACCGCATGCAGCCAGCGTGCTGGCAGCTCGGCCACAAGCAGCAGTACCATAAGCCCCATTGCGGCCAGCCGTTCATGGTGCTTGGCCGCATACTCAACTCGACTTTGGGCATGGTGGAAAAGCCGCCGGTCCCTCACCGCCCCGCTCGACCCGCCACCGGCATGATAGGCCTGTGCCCCGGCGTAGTGGATCACAGCCGACCCGGCCTGCCGGGCAGCCAGACATAGATCGACGTCCTCATAGTACAGAAAAAACCGCTCATCGAAGCCACCGAGCTTCTCGAACAATGCCCGCCGGATCATGAGAAATGCACCCATGACCTGGTCGACGCCGCGCGTGTCGCCATGATCCCAATCGGTGAGAAAATGCGGTGAAACCAATCCCGGGCAAATCCGATCCAGGAACAGGGTCCGCAGCAGCAGTGTGGTCGCGCTGGGGGCGCGCGCGCAGCAGCGTTGAACATGACCGTCGGCGTCGAGCAGCTGAATACCGAGGATACCGGTGCCGGATTGGGCCGGATCATTCAGGTAACGCGCGGCACTGCTGACCGCGTCGGGTGTCACGCGCACATCCGGATTGAGAAACAAGATGAACGCAGATGAGCCGCGTTTGGCGCCTTGATTGCATGCCGCTGCGAAACCGCGATTCTCATTGTTACTCACCAGATCGTAGTGGAGCTTCTCCACTTTCAGATCGATTGCCGAGCCGTCGGTCGAGGCATTGTCAACGATGATGACGTTGAGCGTCGAAACGCTCGTGCTTTGATCGAGCGCCGCCAAGCATTCGCGCAGATGCGATCCCGAATTCCAGTTCACGATCACGACGTCAACGCTGGGGACAAGATCCATGACCGAGCGACCGCTCTCCCCTGCCATCACAACCGCCAGCTTATCGTGCGTGCCCTGCCCGCTTCGTCACGCTTGACCGCGGCGGACCTTATCGCTGCCGTCAGCCAAGTTTACTCGATCACTTTATCCGCCTGAAGTAAAAACGATTCGGAGATCTTAAGTCCGAGCGCTTTTGCCGTCTTGAGATTGATCAGCAGCTCGAAGCGTGTCGGCTGTTGCACCGGAAGCTCGGCTGGCTTTGCACCCTTGAGGATTTTGTCGACATATGTAGCCGATTGGCGCACGACTTCGTCGACGTTCGGGCCGTATGAGATTAGACCACCCGCTTGTGCCCACGCACCCCAGCCACCGGCCAGCGGCAGTCGGTTCTTCGTCGCGAACTCGACGATGCGGGTGATATTCCTCACCGTTTGCCGCGACGACACCACGTATAGTGCGTCGACGCCCGCCCTCGCTGCGACATCGAACGCGCCATCGAGATCGTTGGCCCCCCGCACCTCGACCAGGTGCAGCTTCACTCCCAATGCCGCCGCCGCGCGCTCTGCTTCGCGCAACTCATTGTCTACGTGATCGGGATTGAACAGGAACGCCGCACGAGATATCTGCGGCGCCGCCTCCTTGAGAAGCGCAAGGCGTTTTGATGCGAGTTCGTCGAGCAAAAAAGTGACGCCAGTGACGTTGCCTCCTGGCCTTGCGAGACTCGCTACCAGCCCACTTTTTACCGGGTCTGTGCTGACCGAAAACGCGATAGGAATCGTCTGCGTCGCTTTGGCGGCGAAGGGCGCAACGTCGCCGCCAAGTGCGTACAGTGCGTCTGGCCTAAGCCGTACGAGATCCGCCGCTAGCTCGGGCAGCCGCTCCGGTTTCCCCTCTGCGTAGCGATATTCCATGGCGATGTTCTGTCCATCGACGTAGCCGAGCTCACGCATACCCCGCAGGAACGATTCGGTGTTGGGATCGCCCCGAGGCGTGCTGTAAAGTAGCACACCCAAGCGCGGAGCTTTTGTGGCGCGTTGCGCGCGCAGGGGCCGCGGCCAAAGCATGATCGCTGTGCCACCTAGAACGAAGTCGCGCCGCCTCATATCCGGCCTCGCTACAGGGCGGTAATCGCCCAGGCCCATGCTAGCACGTAGGGGTAGCTTGGATATGCTACTCGGACTCTGAGAGCTAAGAGGCTGCAATGTCAGGTTCGGGTTCGCCAGCTTATCGTGCGAGCCCTACCCGCCTCGTCGCGTCTGACCGCAGCGAATTCCACCAATGCTCGTTCGCGAGGTACCATTCTACTGTCCGACGTAGAGCGGCCTCAAACGTCTCCTGCGGGTGCCACTGCAGCTCCTCGCCGATCTTGCGTGCATCGATGGCGTAGCGTGCATCGTGCCCGGGTCGATCGGCGACGAAGGTGATCAGCTCGCGCCGCGAGCCCTGACCCGGTGCCAGTTCGTCGAGCAGGTCGCAGATCATGATCGCCAGATCGATGTTGCGTATCTCGTTGCCCCCCCCAACATTGTAGCACTCCCCTACCCGTCCACCGCGTAGGATCATCGACAACGCACGCGCGTGATCCTCGACAAAGAGCCAGTCGCGAACATTCTCGCCGCGTCCATAGACCGGCATCGGTTGCTCTTCCAGTCCCTTGATGATCATCAGTGGGATGAATTTCTCTGGAAACTGGTACGGACCGAAATTGTTCGAGCAGTTGCTGATGATCGTCGGCAGGCCATAGGTCTTATGCCAAGCGCGCACCAGATGGTCGGCAGCGGCTTTGCTTGCCGCGTAGGGCGAATTGGGCTGATAGGGCGAGCTTTCGCAAAAAGCACCGGTTTCGCCGAGCGAACCATAGACTTCGTCGGTCGAAATTTGCTGGAAGCGGAAGCGTGCCCGACCTTCCTCATCCAGCGAGCGCCAATATCGATACGACGCCTGCAGCAGTGTCGCCGTTCCCAGCACATTGGTCTGCACGAAAATGAGCGGATCATCAATCGAACGATCCACATGCGTTTCCGCTGCAATATGGAGCACTGCCGTCGGCCGGTAGTCCCTGAAGATGCGCTCGACGGCCGAGGCCGAGCAGATGTCGACCCGCTCAAAGCTGTATCGTGGGTGGCCCTTCACTTCCGCGATGTTGCTGAGGTTGGCAGCGTAAGTGAGCGCGTCAATGTTGACTACGTGTGCGGTGCCCTCGTGGACGAGGTGGCGCACAACGGACGATCCGATAAATCCGGCGCCCCCAGTGATCAATATGACTTCGTCCATGTCAGTCTGGATAGCTCTCGAAGGCAAAGAAGTCGGCAAGCTCGGCGAGGCGCGGATACATTCGGTCGCGGTCGACCAAGATAGCCTTATCGGCGGCGACCGGCCAAACGATCCCGAGCTCGGGATCGTTCCAGGCAACACCACGTTCGGACGCAGGATGATAGTACGAGGTCACTTTGTAAGTCACCTCCGTGTCTGCTTCGAGGGTGCAGTACCCGTGCGCGAAACCCGCCGGCACAAAGAGCTGCTTCCAATTTTCCGCACTCAGAATCACTGCCACATGACGCCCAAACGTTGGCGAGCCCCGTCGGATGTCGACCGCAACATCGAGGATGCTCCCGCGCAGGCAGCGGATCAACTTTCCCTGCGCAGATGCGCCAATCTGGAAATGCAGGCCCCTTATCGTCCCGGCCGCGCGCGATAACGCGCAATTTTCTTGCACGAACCGTACGCCGATCCCCGCCGCTACCATATCGTCTTCGCGCCAGACCTCGGAGAAGCAACCGCGAACGTCTCGATGAAGCCGCGGCAAGATCACCCGCACGGCGGGCACGCCCTCGGATCTCAAGATCTTCAATGACGTCATTCGAATGCGTCGTGATGGTCGGCCAGTCCAAGGAGGTAACGGCTATCGCAATTGGCTTGGTCAGCGCCAGGACCTGCTCGGTGCCGATATATATCCGAAGTTGAGTGCCATGTATTCCTAGCCGATCTTCCGCATCTCGACAACTTGAACGAAGTTGGCGGCCCGGAATCCGCATGGGCAACGCTGAGCCCTCGTTATCGCGTATCTTGACTTTTTTCAACATTTGATCGCCTCATCCTTTCTGGTTACCGCTAATGCCAGGCCGGTTGTCGGCAGCTGATGAAGAACCGTAATACTTGAATGATGTTGCCGTTTTGAATGTCGCCATGATCCCGCGTTTTACAATTCTGCTTTCTCTCGTCCGACCTCCAATTTTTCTGCCATTCGCCATCGAGAGCGTGCTGGCGCAGACAGTACAGGAATTCGAACTCTTCATCGTTTGCGACGGCGCGCCGATTGAAACGATCGAGTGCGCACAGGAGTACGCGCGGCGCGATGCGCGCATCAAGGTACTCTCTTTTCCTAAGGGAGACCGGTTCGGTGAAGCCTATTGGCACAACGCGCTGACGTCCGCATCCGGTCAATATGTCGCGCATATTGAAGACGATGATTTATGGTTCCCCGCTCATCTCGAGGAGCTGGAAAAGCTGTTGCAGACAGCCGACTTCGGTCACGTGATGCATGTATGGGTCAAGCCCGACGAAAGCATGGAAATGCTTCCATTTGATCTCGCCATACCGGAACTCCGTCAGCGCATGCTGGACGAGAAGTTCAACCGGTTCGGTTTCAGCGTCTGCGGGTATCGGCTCGAGGCCTACCGCCGTCTCGCGGAAGGCTGGGCACCTGGACAAAAGGGATTGTGGCCCGATTTGAATATGTGGCGCAAATTTCTTCGGCGAGATGACTTCAAATTCGGCACGCGAATGGCCGTCACGGCCCTTGTTCTGGCAGCTGGCTTCAGGAAGCAGCTATCATTTGAAGAAAGAGCAAAAGAATCCCGCAAATGGCTCGATCGAATTTTTGATGAACGCGAACGCGCGAAGATCGTAGAGGCAGCGTGGCGATCAGCCGTAAGAAAGGAACTGCAGGCTGAATCCGAGATTGAGCGTATCTTGAATTCCGATTCTTGGCGGGTTACGAAGCCTTTGCGAAGCGCGAAAGCGGTGGTCAGCCGAGGATTTCGAGCTTTGTGGCGCTGGTGACGACGGTACTGTGAGTCTAAGGCCATGGCCAGCGATCGAGTGACGCTCCTGCTGACCAGCGTGGGAAGCCTAGTAGGGCACAACATTCTAAGCGTGTTGGAATACCCCGGCTTGTCTCGCCGTTCGCTGGTTCGGGTCGTCTCGACAAACAGCGTGCCCGACACTGCCGGCAATTTCCGTTGTGACCGCTGCTATCTGGTGCCGCCAACCGCCGCGGTCGAGTACGCGGCGCGCATGCGGGACATCTTACGGGAGGAATCGCCCGACCTGATCCTCTGTTGCCGCGACGAAGACACCTACGCCATCAGTCAGTTGAAGAACCAGCACCCGGATCTGCCCGGGGTACTGCCGGTCGGCTCACCCCACGCAGCGTTGATCGGGCTGGATAAATGGCAGACATGGCTGTTCGCGCGTAGGCACGGTTTGCCGTTCGCCGAAAGCTTCATCCTGGGCGAATCCGGCGATGGAGCGGCGCTGGCGGCATTTTGCCGGCGGGTCGGCTATCCCGTGATCGCCAAGCCGACGCGCGGCGCGGCATCACGCGGCGTGTGTTTCATACGAAATGTCGACGACGCCCAGACGATCGCGCAACAACCGGGCTATCTGTTTCAGGAATATGTCGGAGACCCGCAAGACCTGGAGCCGTATTTCGTAACTCTTCAAGGACCACCGCCGCTGTTTGCCCAGCACCGGGACGCGGGTTACCACGTTGCCTTTACCATCATCGCACCCACGGGTAGCCTTTCGCCCATCGGGGTCTACGAAAACCAGACCGAGTTCGGGCACACTTTCAGGAGCAGATATGTCGAGGATCCGGCGCTCGATTCGATAACTTCGAACTACGCCCGCGCGTTGTTTAGTGAAAGCGGAACAGGTCCAATGAACGTACAATTCCGGCGCAGTCGTGATGGTGTATGGAAAGGCTTGGAAATCAATTTACGCACGAGTGGGATGCTATCGCGATTCTTGCTGGGACAAGACGAACTCAGCTTTCTCGTCAACGCCTTCGTGCCCGGCGCGTCGCTTCCACAACTACGTCCGCAAGAGAGTGACCAATGTCATCTGGTCACTAAGCAATATCACTCCTATCCGGTCCTCGACAAGGAAGTTGCGATTTTGCAGCGCTCGGGCGTCTGGTCGCGGGCGTGAGCGCGGTAACGACCGCCGTTATATTTTCTGATCGGGCCCGGTCCCCAAGATAGCGATGACCGACAGCACGACATCGGCAATACGTCGAATATCCGCTGCCGCAAGGTCCCGGTAAAATGGCAGACCGATTGCCGCATGCGCCAAAGCCTCGGTGACAGGAAGCTGGCTTCGCGGATAGGCGGCAGTCGCAGGATGGGTGTGCGCTCCATCACCCCACCACCGCCTCGTGTCGATGTTGAGGGCGGCCAAGTCTCGCCCGACACGGGCGGCGCCGGGACCAGCCGCGCTCAGCACACAAGTCGAAGCGATCCACCCCTGGCCGAAACCATCTTGAAAGCGCAGCTGGTTTGATTCAGGAAGTGCGGAGCGATAGGCCCGCGCGACCGCCATCCATTCCGCCCGCGTGGCCGCCCATTCATCGAGCGCTGCCAGACCAATAGCGGCGTGATATTCGCTGAGCTTGGCGTTGACGGCGCTGGCAATCGCCTGCCTGGTCCCGTCAAATCCCATGTTTGCAAGTGCGCGGATGCTGCGTATCAGCGAGGTGTCCGTGCAAGCGACAAAGCCGCCCTCGCCGATCCCCATGACTTTTGTGGCACCGAGACTGACAACGGCAGGCAACTCACCGGCACGAAGCGAATCGAAGCCCGCCGCCGCGTCGATCACAACCGCGAGACCAGTCCGCGATCGAACGCGATCCCATGCTGCAACATCAATGGGCTGCCCGAACGCTGCGACCGGCATGATGGCCGAAACCGCTGCCGGAGCACGGGCAATCTCTTCATCAATCCGGCCGGGATCGAGCATCCAACTTTTTTTATCCACATCGATGAAATAGGGAACAAGCCCGACCATCGTTGCCGCGTGAGCGCTCGCAACAAAAGTCCACGCTGGAATTGCGCATAGTGTTCCGGGCCGGGCACCTTGGGCCACAAGCGCCAGCGCAAGCCCGAGAGTCGCGTTGGCGACAGCGGTGATCGATTTCGGCGCGAGGCGAAAGTGCTGCTCCAACCGCTCCTCGAACGCCCGCGAAAGCGGCCCATAGTTGCTGTAGATTCTCGCCAAGTCGATTCTTTTTAGGTACGGGACAAGCCGTTCAGCGGTCGGTAATCGCGGTCTCATGACTGGAATTGCGGACATCACGATGAAACAATTACCTGAAGGGAAGTCATTGTTGAATGGACGATCCACGGCATGCGGAAGGCCACGCCGTCGGTCATTCGAACGCGTCGTGATGTTCGGCCAGTCGAAAGAGGTAACGGCCATATTCGGAGTTCGCGATCGGCTTGGCCAGCGCCAGGACCTGCGCGATGTCGATATATCCAAGGTTGAGCGCCACCTCTTCCAGGCAGGCGATCTTGAGTCCCTGACGCTGCTCGACGATCTGAACGAAATTGGCGGCCTGGAGCAGCGAATCGGCGTTCCCGGTATCCAGCCAGGCAATTCCCCGTCCCAGTCTCTCGACGGCAAGCGTGCCGCGTTCAAGATAGACGCGATTCAAGTCAGTGATTTCCAACTCGCCTCGCGCCGAAGGACACAGTTTGGATGCGATTTCGCACGCGTCGCCATCATAAAAATAGAGGCCGGTGACGGCGTGATCGGAGCGTGGTTCCTTGGGCTTTTCCTCAAGACTGATGGCACGACCGTCCGGGCCGAAATCGACAACTCCGTATCGATGGGGGTCGCTGACCCGATAGGCAAAGATCGTGGCGCCCTGGGTCCGAGCCGCCGCACGGTGCAGAAGCTCTGTCAATCCGCGACCGTAGAATATGTTATCGCCCAGAATCAGACATGATCGCTCGCCGGCCACGAAGTCCCCGGCGATGAGGATGGCCTGTGCAATCCCCTCGGGGCGTGGTTGTGCAGCATAGCTCAGCGAAATGCCCCACTGGTCGCCGTCTCCCAACAGCTTCTGAAATTGCGGCAGGTCTTCCGGCGTCGAAATCACAATGATGTCGCGGATGCCGGCCAGCATCAGCACCGATAATGGGTAATAAATCATCGGCTTGTCGTAGACCGGCAGGAACTGTTTCGAGACCGCGGTAGTGATCGGATGAAGCCGCGTCCCTTTTCCGCCTGCCAAAAGGATGCCGCGCATATCCCCCCCTATCTGGTCCCGCGTCCGATCCGTTTTTCGGGAGGGCGCCGCGGCCCTACTTGGACCAATTATACCATGATTTCAATAGGATATTGCGAGCCCCCCAAGCAAATCTCGTTGTTCTTCAGCGCGTTCCGCATCCGGAAAAATCTACCGTCCGACGGTCCAAAGTTCGGCCTCACTGCAGCTCAGGTTACTCGCGCGCCATAGCCCATCGGCTCGCCGGCCGCGAGGGGCCTGAGGCATTCTTAACGTTTGCGACGCATGGCGCAGACTTACCTGATCGCAAGACCCCTGCACGCTCGTGCGGACCCACCTGCGCAGCCCGTCAACCTTTACGAATGCGGCGTTGCCGGAAGGGCTAGCGCGAGGAATAATTCTTCGTCGCGCATGACCAGTCCCTGGGCGGCAAATAGATCGAGCGCTTCCGCGATTTCGACCGCGTCAAATACCAGCCCGAGCCGCTCGCCGATTGCGCCCGAGCTCAAGGGGCGGTCTGCGATCGCCGTGTAGATTTCGGACAGCGGGCTGTTAAACCTGAACAGCTTCGGAGCGCCCGGGTTGCGCCGGTCCTCGATGTGGAGGAGGCCAGGCGACCAGCGGTAGTTAAGAAGGGGCGCGCTGTCGCGCCATTTCTCCTTCCATAGATCGACCGCAGCGCGGAGCGGCGCGTATGTGGCGTCGGGCAGTTCCGCGGGAAAGCCATGCTCGAAATAGTAGGCAACTCGTTCCAATACAATACTGTCGGGATAGACGAACTTGAGGCTACCGGGCGGCTCGATCTGTACGTCCGGAAACGTCGCGCGGTCGAAGTAGAACGGGCTGAAACGCTCGAGCGAGATCCGTGTTGCAAAAATCGGCGGCTGCAAGTGTATGAGATGCGGCACGAGCGCCGCCTGCGCGCTGTAGTCGCGCTCGGTCTCACCCGGAAATCCCCAGAGAACGTTCCAAAAGACATTAATGCCGTAATGTGCACTCCAGCGAAGGAGATTAACGTTCTGTGCCGCACGCACGCCCTTGCGCATCAGGCGCAAGACCGGCGAACTCAAACTCTCGATACCCGGCTGGATGGTTCCGACACCCGCTTCTGCCAGCGCCCTGACCTGCATGCGGGTGAGGTTGGCCTTCATCTCGAAGAACAGACTGTATTGCCGTCCTTCGTTCCGCAGCGCCGGGAGAAGCCGATCGAAGAAGTTGATAGGCATAATGTTGTCGACAGCGCTGAACTTGAACACGCCGTAGCGGTGGGCCAGTGCGGCGAGTTCGTCCAGGAGCCTTTCGGCGGTCTTCTGGCGATGGCGCATGCCGTTGCCGTTCAGGCCACAGAACGTGCAATGGTGATGCTCGCCCCACCAGCACCCGCGCGAACTCTCAAACGGCAGCTCGACCTTGTCACGCCAATCCGAAGTCAATAGGCCAAGCGCCTCGGAACGAGCGAAATATTCGTCGAAGTCGGGCGAGGGAAGCTCATCGAGCCGATCGAAGGGCTGGCGCGGCGCGGCACGCGCCGGCGCCCCGCGCGCGATGACGCCCGGGATGCCGGCCGCCGAGCGGCCGGATGAAATCGCCGACATCAGCGCGGGCAGCGCTTCGTCCGCTTCGCCGTCAACCGCATAGTCGATGAATGGCAGGGCGCGAACCCATTCGCGTCCCATTTCACCCTCGAAATTGGCGCCACCGAACAGAATAATGATGTTGGGACAGCGCCGCTTGATTCGGCGGGCGAGCGCAAACGAAGCCGCGTTTTGCTGAAACGTGGAGGTGAAGCCGACCACGGCATAACGCGACCAGTCGACGGCGTGCTCGGCATCGTCGAGATACATCGGGACAACGCGATCGCGGATATCAAGTATCGTTGCCGCGTCGCCGCCTACGCCGTCGAAACGTTCGAGCTCTTCGGCGAACTGGGTTAGCATTTGTCCATGCGGATCGGGCGGCTGCTCCGGAAAGGCAGCACTTGCGAAAATCCAGTTGCCGAATTCGTGCCGAGTGAAGCTCGCAATTTCTTCGTAGAGATCGGCACCGATGCGGACGGCAAAATCAAGCGTCAGGTGGAGCGTGTCCGCCTGGAAATCCATGACCGCGCAGTATGGCGGCAAGCAAGCCGAGTTGTAACGACGGCCGATCGACCGTGAAGAATGGCATCGAAACCAGCATGGTAGCCGGCCCTGACATGGCAGATTGATCGGTGACAGGGCGCATACGGAATCTCTGTTGCCGCTAAGACCGAGAGTTTGTTAACCTGGGTGACGCTGCATGGGTGAGCAATGGGTTAGGATTCGTTGACAAAGAAAAAACACACGCGAATGAACGCGCTGGCGGCTTTGGCAGCCGCCGCCCTAGCCACCCCAGTGGCGTTGGCGGCGGTCGATCCCGCGCGCGCAACCAATCTTGCCGCTTTGCCGTCCGAGGCCGTGACCGTCGACGACGTTCTGATGCGCACGGCGGTGTACGATCCCGTGCGCGGCGGGTACATTAAGCGACGGGCTCCCAAGCCAAGATTTCTACCGCCGAGCCCCTGCCGCCTCAAGAAGAACCTGCCCCGCTGCAAGACGCGGTGACGCCGGTAGGCGGTTCGATATGGGCGAACTATTGTGGTTCGCCGCTGAGGCGACGAGCGAAGTCCGTTGAAGTCTATGCGCTGATGCGCTCTTTCGAGAGCACCGTCGTCGGTCTCCGCCCTTCGTGATCAATTTCATCGCAGACGCCCGCGAGCACTGGCAGAGATGCGCCGCGTCGCCCGTCCGGCGGTATCGTAGCCGGTTGCGTATGAGATTTTGCGAACGAGCGCGGGCCAAATTGGCCGATACGACGAGCGATGCCGGAAACGGTACTCACCTACCGCGGATTAGCGAAAGTCTTGCACTGTGGCGGCGGCGCAACAGACTCTATCCTCCATCTCCGGAGTACAAGGATCGTTGGGATCAATCTACGGAGGGGTGTCTTTGATGAAAAAGATTCTTTTGGCAACGGTCGCTGTCACCGTACTCGCAGTTCCTGCGATGGCCGCTGATCTTCCGGTCAGGAAGGCTCCGCCTGTCGTCGTGCCTGTGTATAGCTGGACCGGCTGCTACGTGGGTGGTCACGTCGGCGGCGTGTGGGTGCGGAAGGAGTGGTTCGATAAAGACCCGCTCAGCGCCACCCTTGGACTGTCGGACGGTTCTCACGATCCGAGCGGCTTCATCGGAGGCTTCCAGGGCGGCTGCGATTATCAGTTCGCGGGCGGCTTCGTCATCGGCATTGCGGGTGATTATGCCTGGACCGACGCTGATGCCAGCAACAGCAGTATCCTTTTCCCTGGTTTCACCAATCACTCGAACGTCAAAAACCTGGCGTCGGTAACCGGCCGCATTGGTCTCGCTTGGGATCGCTTTCTCGGCTACGTCAAGGGCGGCGGCGCCTGGGAGCGCGATGAATATTACTACACTGATGGCGTCGTTACGGGGGCGCTAAGTCAGACCCGCAGCGGCTGGACGATCGGCATCGGCGGTGAATATGCATTCACCAACTGGCTGACGGGCTTTATCGAGTACAACTACTACGATTTCGGCAGCCACGACGGCCTGTTCGCCGAAAATACCGGCCTGACGTACACCTACGACATCAAGGAAACCAAGAGCGTCGTAAAGGCCGGCCTCAACTGGCGCTTCGGTGGCCCAGTCGTGGCAAATTACTGACCGCTACAATCGAGCGACTTACATAAGCGCCCCGGATGTTCAAGTCCGGGGCGTTTATTTTTGCGCCGACGGCGACGCATCGTCATCGCGCTTTCGCCGCGTCGCGAGGATGCTCGCGATTCGCGGCCCACGTCCACTATAAGGGGGAAGACATCTCCACCTTGAGCGGCTTATGAATCTGGGAAGAATTTAATCGCGTTTCAGTGGTTTTGGCGTTTAGAGCGACTCCGTGATGATGAACACGTGGCCTGAACGATAATTTCGCCAAGCCTCTTACTAAATGCTCGGGTGTCCAAAGGCGCAATGTCGTTTCCACACTCGAACAAGGCGGCCAGCTCCAACACTTTGGTCCCCTGCCTCGACGGGAGTCCAACCTCGGCCCTCCGCCTCGACGGGAACTTACCGCCTTTGCTTTTGTCGGGCATTGCTGCCACTCCGTCGCACCGTGGCGGTAACGTCGCCGAGTCCGAGCCGTTCCAAAGGAACTTCTGTCTGCCTCCCTAGTTAGTCGTTACGACCTATCTTACACAGGAGATTGGCCGATGGTTCCCTCAGAGGAATTTATGCGACACGCCGCTGAGTGTGAGTACATGGCAGGGTTTTCACGTGATCCAGAAGGTAAAGCGGCATGGAGCCGCATGGCCGAACGATGGATTCGGTGCGCAGAATTGGCGCGTCAACAAGCCTCGTCACCGCAAGGTAGCGCCAAGAAAAACTCGCATCGGACACCCGCACACGCTTGGTCTCACTAATGGATTAATTGAGGTATCTTAGACCGGCGCTTGTCCAACATATCTGTCGGGCGCCGTGACCCGCGGTCGCGCAAGGCATCTCCGCGCGATGTACGGGCTCCATATTGCGCCGAAAGCAGCCGTCACCCACTGGCACGGAATTGCGGGAACCGAAGCACGCGATCGTCGAGGTCGGGAGCGGCGCGGTGATCGAGCGCCTCGCAGACAGACTTTTCCAACGCCGTCAGCTGGAAGGGCTTGCGCAGGATCGGTAGCTTCGACGCCCTCGCAAATCCTGTCGTCCGAACAATCCGATCTCGATTGTCGACTCCGGATCTCACGCCCCTAAGGACACTTCGGCGCGGTCAACCGAGTGTACCGCCGGTCTTTTCCCAACCCTATCACGAGGGGTCGTTCACCTACCTTGCAATTGAAGGTCGCTTGAAAGCTAACATTTTTTTCCGCACCGAGCCCCAATCCAATGCTGGCGGTGACGTCCTGTCGCTCACCTTTGGTTTGCGCGAACGTGACAGAACCGGACTGGAATACGAGGATGGTGATCGGTGTCGCATCCCCGTCTAGATCGGCAAGCCACCCCTCAATCGAAACATCGCGATCGCTGAGCCGCCTAATCGAGTCGATGTTCCCCTTCATCCGGGGCGAAAACGTCACCCCGACAGCCCTAGCCGCATCAATAAGGTCGACAACACTAGACACCCTTCGGCTTGCCAATCGTACGGCAGGCGGTCGGTTGTCCGTTACGGCTGCGTCGGGGACGGTCTCTGGGGCGGTAATCCAGAGCGTGAAAAGAAAACTGCAGATCAAGACCGCAGCCAAGCCACCGAGGAAGGCTCCTCGTCGCATTGGATGAGCCGGTGCCGTCATCCGCATGGCCTGCGCCGTGAACATGCAAACCCCGAATCCTTTACGGTTAATGCATTATGGCATTCTAGTGGGCTAAAATATGAACAAAACCTTAAGAATCTGGGAATGCGGCCGGCTGAGGGCGTAGAAATTGGTGAAAGCCACCCGCATCGATACGTGATGGCCATGCAGCGAGCTTCAGGGCCCCGATCAGACCTCTTCGTAGTAGGCAACGAGGCCGCTCCTTTAGAAACTTCTGCGCTTGCTCAGCTGCTTCCACCGGATTGCTTGCTACTTCCGTTGGCGTCAGCGCCGGCTGATCACCAAGCATGACGTCGAGAAATTTCAGCCGTCGACATGGCGGCCGAAAACAGCGAGACAGATTGTCAACGGAGTGGCCAGTACCAATCCGACCGGTCCCCAGAGCCAAGTCCAGAACGTGGGCGGGGCAATGACAGCGACAGGTGGGCTGGATGCTCGTGCCGAAGCGAACTCGAGCGAAGGCAACGGATAGGTTCGGCAATAGTGTGCCGATGTGTTGTAAGGGTTGAAACCATTATGGAAAAGTGGGCGCGCTTGCGAAGTTGGCGACAGAGGCTGTGTTATGCCCTCATTATTTTTGCGCCCATGATCGCCGTATTGATGGTAGTCGCCGACTTCGCCGCGGACACAGTGACAATGCGCCTGATTTTAGGCGTGGCGTTGGCCGCGTGGGCGGGCACTTTGATCACCACGATCGGGTGTGGAATTTTAGAACGCCGCGCCAGACGAGATTTCCCGTCGATGTCGGTTAGCGACCATTCCTAAGTTTTCGTGTCGTGGTTCATGGAATGACAAAGCTGCGTCCAGGAACGAGGGGGCAGACTACAATTAGGAACGAGGCCTGTCGCCGTCAGGCGGCTTCGGATCGGTCATCGGCCTTGGCTCCTGCGGATCGGCTGGCGTCGGGGTCACGGGATCCTTGTAGGGCAAGGGGTAGTTTTTCCCGGGAGACTTGGGTTCGAACTGAGGCGGGCGATTGGGCGCGATTGGGTCTTGGGGCATATAGACACAAGTCGGGCCGGACGAATAAGTTCCGACTTCACACTTCCATGTGCATTACGACCTTACAGTCGGGCGAGTACGATCGCTACGAATGGCATCGCACCCCCATAACTTCGCGGCTTTTGTCGCTGGGCATGCCACGCCTGCTCCCGGCGCGAGCAGCATTACGCTCTGCGACCGCCAACAATTAAAAGACCGCCAAGCGGGCGGTCCTTCAACTCTCGGCCGCCAGGCGCGGCCGTGATTTACGCGCTTAAGATAGACATCACGGGCACGAATGGCGCAGGCCGTCGAAGCCAAGATAGCTGCCCGACGCCGGATCATAGGACCGGAAGCGTTGCTGACAATAGGCGACCTCGTTTTGACCACCAGGATAACCGACGACGTATTCCTGTTGGTCATAACCGGGTCCGTAGGCATATTCAGGCCCGTAGCTATATCCACGCTCGTAACCGCCATACACATAATAGTCGTAGGGGTACGGCCTTGAGGCGGCAATGATCCCGCTGATGATCGCGCCTGCGGCAAAGCCTGCACCAACGCCAAAACCGGGACCGCCCCCGCGCCAACCGCGACGGTATTGTACGGTTTCGACCAAGGGTGCCCCGGCGTTCTGCAACCCCTGTGGCGATGATAGCGGTGACGCCGTAACAGGCGTAGCGACCCACGGTGCAGCGGCGACGAGCAGCATGGCCGCGATAAATTTAGCTGATGTAGTCATGATGGAATCTCCAACATTGCAACCATGGATCCTCCGCTTTAGGTTGCCTATATTGGGAAATTCCTCACCCATGCTTTGGTTCCGAATGTCGCTGATCTCACTCGCAACATGACCGTTGCGGTCAGCGCTCTCAAAACCCGATCGTCTTGTAGTACAAGACAAAGAGAGCGATGAACCCGACGATGCAGGCGAACCCGATCAGTGTGCTTTTTGGGCTTGGGCTACTCGTGGGCAGATTGTCATTGATCGAGACCTGCGCCAGGGGAGCCAGCGGAACCGGGCGGATCTTCGTCGTCGGATTGGTCATGAAAATCTCCTGGGTTAGGAGGTTGCTCTCTGATTGAGCGCGGCTCCGCGATCAGAAGCGCGGAGCGCGCACGGGACCGCTTCTTCCCGGGGCCCCTGTCCCTGGGATCACCTTAGGCTTCATTGGCAGCAGGCCCTCGCGCTGCAATTTCTTGCGGGCGAGCTTGCGGGCGCGGCGGATGGCTTCTGCCCTCTCCCGGACTCTCTTTTCGGAGGGTTTCTCGTAATGGCTGCGGAGCTTCATCTCGCGGAAGACGCCCTCGCGCTGCATCTTCTTCTTCAGCACCCTGAGGGCCTGGTCGACATTGTTGTCGCGGACGAGAACCTGCACGCAGTGTTCCTCTTCGAACAAGCGGTTAATGCGCCAGATGGCCAAGGCGGCCTCCAGCGCACGGATATGCACAATTCGGGTGCCGATGGCACCCGCTGTACGAACCAACGTCGATTTTTGAAATCGTGCCCTGCCGATGGGCACCATGGCTGCCAATTGGAAGAAGCGGTGACTTCGGTACGTCGCCGTTTTTTAGGCAGCTCGTCGGACAAGCCAGAGCTTGCCCATGTTTGCTTATAAGTGGGCGTGCCGGAGGTAAAAAACAATAGGAGTCGAGCAGTTATTTAGTAGCTGCCACACGGCTGCCGTGACATCCGGCGCAGACATCAACCAGTCCGGACACGGGCTTCTTTCTAGGTTGGATCTGCGGCCTCCATCGTCTCAAGGAGTTCGTGTCGAGGGACTCTCCGGAGGATATTTTTATGAACGAAGACAAGATTGTAGGAAAGGCAAAAGCAATCGGCGGCAAGGCCGAAGAGAGCCTAGGGCACGTTACCGGGAACGCCAGACTTGAAGCCAAAGGCGTAGTGAACGAGATCAAGGGTAAGGTGCAGCAAGCCTACGGACAGGCGCGCGATGCCTTCAAGGATTCGGCGGATGCAACGAAAGAGAACGTGGCCAACATCAACGAGCACGCGCGCCACGCGATCGCGGGAACCCCGTATATTTCGGTCATCGCCACATTCATGCTTGGTATCGCTTTCGGACTTCTGGCCGTGCGGTAGTCGACCGTCAACGATCGGATGACGATTTCCGTGATTGTCCGCCAAGCGGCGTGACTTTGTACTTATTGCAAAAAAGCAAAAAGCCCGGCTGGCGAACCGAAGCCTGCCATCCAATCCGACAGCGCACTCTCACTGCGGTGGCAGCAGCGATTGCGGAGCACCCGGATCCCGCCGGCGAACATTGTTATCCCGACGCTCTTGCGCCGGTACTTCCGCCGATATTCTCGGAACCGGTGCGGCTGTCGATTTTCGCTCGTCGCCGATCCGGAAGTGCAGTGCCGCCAAATCAGAGTACCAGTATTGATCGGACGGAACGCGTTGCCGAAGCTCCTGCACGGTCGCGTTCAATGCCGCGATCGTAGCAATTGACTGCTCTTGTGCGGCGGTAACTTCACCAATTTGCTCTTTCAACAAGTCGCGTTCCCGCAGGAGAGCGTCGATCTGCTCGTTTGATCGGCTCTCTGGCCGTGAGCTTACGGCGGTAAGCGACCACGCGAGGGCCACCGCACCAATCAGGGCCATGCCAAATAATAGGCTGAATAATGCAACGAAGCGGACTCGGCTTTTGCCCTTTGGCCCGGGTGCAACATTATCTTCGTGACCCCCGAACTCGCTATCGAATGCTTCGAGCGCCGGCATCAGGCCCTGAGGTTGCGCCATAATAAACTCCCAACCTTGCGAGACCGGATACAACTTATCCGGTTCACATCTTTGCTACCACCCAACACTGTGTTCGTTTTATGTTCCAATTTCGCTTGCCGGTGATGTCCTAATTCCCGCGCCTCCCTAATGGGCCTTTTTCGCCGGAACCCATTTTGCCGCCATCACTTGTCATCGAGCCTCCCCAACGGGTTGCTCTGGGGCTTTTTGTTTCCACAAATGTTTGAGGGAGCGCGCCATGCCTTCCACAGCCGTTTCTTCCGAAACTGTTCCGTCGATTTTCCCTCTTTGCCCGACCTGCAGCAAGGAAATGAGGCTAACAGGTATCACCCCGACCTGCGAAAGCTCGATCTACGAACACATGTGCAGCGGCGATGGAGACCGCCTCAGCTGGCGACCTCGTAATCATCATGCGGGGGCCGTCGCGGGCGTCGCCGAATAAAATCCCGCCCAGCGCTGAATGGCGGGCGGGGTTCCGAAAGCGCCGCTGGAGCGGGTACGTGATAACTCCGGTGTCGGCACACCGTGTCGGGCACGCTCATCGCATACGCCTTAAGCCAATAGTCCGGCCCATCCTATTTTGATTGTTTGGGGGCAGCGCCTTTGTGCCCAACCATTCCTGCGAACTCTTGCATCATCGTTGCAAGAAAAGCTTGGCCTTCCTGCTCTGAAGGAACAGCACGCGCACCGATGACCTCATTTTCATGGAAGATTACGGCAATCGGCGGCAGATCTTGCATTGGGGGGGCGTAAACAGCGCCTCGTATGGGTGACATCGCTCTCTCCCCGCCTCGCCAGGATTTGTCCAAGAATTGCCTAAGGGCCTCTTTTCCTGCCCGATGGGCTGTTGCCACGTTGAGAAAGCCGACCGATGACTGCTTGAGCGGGCTTGATCGCCCGGCGCGATAAATCTCCCATTTCCACGACTTCGGAGGGGGCGCCCTGTTCTTCACAACAACTGAATAGTCAGTGCGATCAAAATGCAGCTTGTCCATTTGATACAAATATAGGTACTGCAACGTCCTAATTCACCGTCACGCCAGGTGAGCCATTTTATACAGACGCCGCTCGGCCGCGAGACCTAGCCTGATGGTCAGCACTGTTTTTCCCCCGAGGCAAATCCTCATGTTTATACAACAGCATATTCCGGATCAGGCAGTTCCCGCCGGTTCTCGTTCGTTATTTTGCGCGGAGTGCGCGCAAAAAATGACCATCAAATTGGCGGCACCAGCGCAGCAAGGACGGGAGACGCTCACCTACCAGTGCGCCTGCGGTCATAGCGAAAAACTCAACCTCGCCCTTCCATCATCATCAAGCGCCACGACCAGACTTTCGACCATCAGGAGGACAAAGGACCGAGTTGATCCGGTTCAGCCATCCGTGCGCGATGCCATGCTCGCTGCCGTTCCGAGGTTGCGCGCATTTGCCCGTTCACTCAGCGGCAACATCGACCGCGCGGACGACCTCGTGCAGGAAACACTCGCGCGGGCGATTGCTCACATCGATTCGTTTCGACCGGGCACGAACATGACCGCCTGGCTGTTCACCATCCTCCGCAACCAGTTCCGGTCGGAGTACCGCAAGCGCCGCCACGAAGTCGAAGACACCGACGGCAGCTACGCCGATAGCCTGAAATCGCCTCCCGCGCAGAACAGCCGGGTGGAGTTAGGGGAATTTCGCTTGGCGCTTGCAACGCTGCCGTTTAACCAGCGCGAAGCTCTGCTTCTCGTTGGCGCGGCGGGCTTCACCTACGATGAGGCGGCCCACATCTGTGAAACCGTGGCGGGAACGATCAAGAGCCGGGTCAATCGTGCACGCACGCGGCTCCTGGAACTGCTCTGCATCGACAGCGCCGACGATTTCGGTCTGGACCACACGACGCGCGGGGTCTTGACCACGAGTGGGCGCGGCTGATCGGCACAGAGAACAATATGGAAGCTTCAGACGCCGAGTTCTCGGTTATTATGGCAAGTGGCTACGTTTCTGTGGTCTGGATTATTTTCCCGAAAATTAACCCAGCTACTCCGCCGACCGCGCCCGCCCAGAAAAAACCGTATGGC
The DNA here is from genome assembly GCA_963755305.1 of uncultured Alphaproteobacteria bacterium. Taxonomy (GTDB): domain Bacteria; phylum Pseudomonadota; class Alphaproteobacteria; order Rhizobiales; family Xanthobacteraceae; genus VAZQ01. The sequence continues at coordinate 602,268 of CAVWJL010000008.1, forward strand.
GCCCAAAACATTGAACCTATTGCCGCGCCGATCGCAGCTCCGGCAGCGATAGTCCAAAACAGTTTGCGACCACTGCGCGCCTCTCTGCGCGTTTCGACATCAGGCCTATCGCCGTAATCTTTGGAGCCGCAATGCGGACAACGATCCGCGGTTGACGGCACCTCACCACCGCACCCATTGCATCTCGTCACGGTCATGGCAGCTCTCAATGGATCGTCATTCAGCCGCACGTTCAGTGCCAGGCACCGCCAATGTGAGCTTGGCGGCAAGGGCATCCTCGCGGAAAAGCTTGACCGCATCGAGCGATAGTTCTGCACCAGTTTTCGAGCCGAGCGCTGGAAGCTTCTTGAGTACATCGGCCGGCGCGGTAATGATGTGGCAGCCCATTTCGTCAGCCTCGATCACGTTGAAGACTTCGCGAGTTCGATGCCCAGATGATCTCGACGTTCTTGGTTGCTCGCGCCCGCTCGACCGCGCTCCGCATGATCGGGCGATAATCGATGCCCAAATCGGCGAGACGGCCGGCGAACACCGATACGCAGGCCGGTGCCAGCCCGGCGAGCGCGTCGATCGTGCGGTTGACCTGTTCGTCGGTGAAGATGGCCGTGACGTTGACCTTGACCCCCTCCCCCGACAGCGTCCGCACAGCCTCGGTGAGCAGCTCGCCGCGCGTGTTGGTCACCGGCAGCTTGACGTAGACGTTCTTGCCCCACTGGGTAATGACGCGCGCTTGCGCAACCATTTCGGGAATGTCGTCAGAGAACACCTCGAACGAGATATGGCGGTCCGGCACGGCGACGGTGAGACCGCGACCATATGCTGCGTAGTCGGCGACCCCCGCTTTGCGCAGCAGCGAGGGATTGGTGGTGAAACCGGCGATCCATGGATTACGCGCCATGTCCACGATCTGCGCCTTGTCGGCACCGTCCGTGAACAATTTGACCTTCAGGTCCCTAAGGTTCGTCATCATATCACATCTCCGTTCCGCCCGGTGCAGCAGCATCAAGAAGGCAGAATAACCGCATGTCAATGCGGCGCCGCAATTGCAAAATGAGCTCGACATCGTCATTCTAGGGTCCGTCCTGTTTTTTTCGTAGCGATCAAAAGTATTGCTTTCAAATCCGAATTATGCCGATTTCATTGCTCGATTGCGATTGCTGGAACACCCATGGCTGACAAATATTTTGGCTCACATGAACTAGAGGACCGACGGGAAACAATCAAATCCTCGTCTGACCGCGGCTTTGGTTACGTCTTCGCCGCCTTCTGTGCTTTGGTCGCAGCGCTCTCTTGGTACAACAGCGGGACGCACTGGACTTGGTGGTTCACGGCCGCCGCTTTGTTTGCGCTCATTGGTTGGCTCCGCCCCCGCCTGCTCGCGCCGCTCAACCGAGCCTGGACCAAACTCGGCCTCGTGCTCGCCGCTGTGATTAGTCCGCTGGTGCTCGCGATCGTGTTTTATGCCTGTGTTGCTCCGATTGGCTGGGTGATGCGCCTCGCGGGCAAGGACCTGTTGCGGCTACGATACGAGCCTGATGCCGACACCTACTGGATCCGACGCGATCCTCCAGGTCCCGCGCCTACAACCCTCAAGAATCAATTTTAGACGCGGCGATGATCTCCTTTCTTAAAGAATTCGGGCAATTCCTGCGTGAGCGCAAGAAATATTGGCTTTTGCCAATTTTTGTCGTCTTGGCAATTTTCGGCGGGCTGATCATCCTGACCAAAGGTTCCGCCGTCGCCCCCTTCATCTACACGTTGTTCTGATTGTGCATGCGCATTCTCGGTATCTCTGCATTTTATCACGATAGCGCGGCGGCATTGATCGAAGATGGTCGGATCGTCGCGGCCGCGCAGGAAGAGCGCTTCACACGCAAAAAATTCGACGCCAACTATCCGCGTCACGCGATCAACTATTGCCTCACTGCAGGTAAAATCGCGCTCACCGACATCGACTACGTCGCGTTCTACGACAAGCCGTTTCTCAAGTTCGAGCGTCTACTCGAAACCTACCTCGCGTTCAGCCCGCGTGGATTTGCCTCCTTCCGCATGGCCATACCGCTATGGCTGCGTGAAAAGCTCTTTCTCAAATCTCTGCTCGCTGACGAATTGAAGGAATTGGCGCCCGAATTCGATTGGGCACATCGGTTGGTGTTCTCGGAACATCATTTGAGCCATGCGGCATCAGCGTTCTACCCATCCCCATTCGAACGCGCGGCAGTCCTGACCATGGATGGCGTCGGTGAATGGGCGACCACTTCGACAGCGATCGGCAGCGGCCATCAACTTGCCATCACCAAGGAAATCCATTTTCCCCACAGCCTCGGCCTGCTCTATGCGGCCTTCACCTACTACACGGGGTTCAAGGTCAATTCGGGCGAGCACAAAGTGATGGGGCTGGCGCCCTACGGTACGCCGCGTTTTGCGCAACTCATTTACGACAACTTGATCGATCTCAAGTCGGACGGGTCATTCCGCCTCAACCTCGACTATTTCAATTACTGCACCGGTCTGACCATGACGAATGATCGGTTCCACGACCTGTTCGGTGCCCCGCCGCGCGACCCAGAATCCTGGCTGGAGCAGCGCGACATGGACCTCGCCGCATCCGTCCAAGCGGTGGTCGAAGAAGCGGTGTTGCGCCTTACCCGGAGCCTTGCAGCGGAAACCGGCGAGAAGCATCTGTGCTTAGCGGGCGGCGTTGCGCTCAACTGCGTGGCCAACGGTAAAGTGCTGCGCGACAATCGGTTCGAGCACGTCTGGGTACAACCGGCGGCCGGCGATGCCGGTGGCGCGCTGGGGGCGGCGCTTGCGATCTACCATCTTCACGCTGATCGTCCTCGCGTCGTGGCCAATGCTCCTGACGCGATGGCAGGCTCGTACCTCGGACCGGAATTCTACCAGGCTGAAATCGAGGCGAGGCTGATGGCCGCCGGTGCACGTTTCACCGTGCTTACTTGCCAGGAGACGATCGATCGCACAGCGCAAGCGCTTAGCGAGGGCAAGGCGGTGGGATGGTTTCAAGGCCGCATGGAATTCGGTCCGCGCGCGCTTGGTAACCGCTCTATTCTCGGCGATCCACGCGACAAGGAGATGCAGAAGAAGCTCAATCTCAAGGTCAAATACCGCGAAGGCTTCCGGCCATTCGCGCCCTCGGTGCTACGTGAACGCGTTGCCGAGTGGTTCGATATGAATTGCGATAGCCCCTACATGCTGTTGGTCGCGCCTGTAAATGCCAGCCGTCGACGCGAGATGACGGCGGAAGAGCAAGCACTCTTCGGGATCGACAAGCTCAATGTCACACGCTCAACCATTCCAGCCGTCACCCATGTCGACTATTCTGCTCGCGTACAGACGGTTCACCGCGACTCCAACCCGCTCTATCATGATCTGATCGACCGATTTCGGGAACTGACCGGTTGTCCCGTTCTCGTCAACACCAGCTTCAACATTCGCAACGAACCGATCGTCTGCACGCCCGAGGACGCATTCCATTGTTTCATGGGTACTGAGATTGACCTCCTGTTTGTGGGAAACTGCTGTCTGTTCAAAGAGATGCAAAATCCCGAACTCAAGGAGTCCTATCAGGACACGTTCGAATTGGATTGAAGGGCGCGTACTCATAAATCCATTTCGGTAAGCGCGGCTCGCTGAATGTCCGCTTCGCTCCGAAAGCGACTGAATTGCTGCGTCGCCGCGAAATGACGCGAAGGGCCAACGGCTGCCCTAAGCAGGTGCAACAAATGCTAGCGCCGGCAGGCCGCTGACAGAGCCTCTATTACGTGAAGCAAGCGGCAGATCGCCAGGTCGAGGCATGCTATTGTTCTTCCTTTCACCGGGCCGGGCACCTTTCGCTGGAAGATTTGGATGAAAAACCAAATCAGGCGGCGTAAGTTCATCACGCTCCTCGGCGGCGCGGCGGCAATGCTTACGCTTCTTCGGCCGTTTGCTGTGCACGCTTAGCAGGGAGAGCGCGTGCGGCGCGTCGGCGTGCCGATGGACATCCCGCCGTCGCAGAAGAATTCGTGGGCATCGTGCGGACCCGGGCGTCGCGACAATGAAATACGTCGACAAGGTTCTTTTGCCGGGGGAGGAGGTTATCCATCGCGCTCGCCTGCATTGGATTCTATACCTCCCGCCGATCGTCCTCCTGATTGTCGCGATCGTGGCCTTGTCGACCGCAATGGAAGCGGCGCCAGCCTTTAGGGGCTATACCGTGGCGTGGAGCACCGCTGCAGCGATCTGTCTGATTTTCGCGATCCTAAGTTTCATACAGCGACGGAATTTGCGCCACACCACCGAATTTGCTCTCACGAACTACCGCATCCTCTACAAAGTGGGCGGGTTCCGGCGGCGCACGATCGAGTTGAATATCGAAAAGGTCGAAGGCTTAGATGTGGATCAATCGATGGTCGGTGGGCTGCTAAATTACGGAAGCATCACGGTACGGGGAACCGATCAGGCCCTCATTCCAATCCACCGCATCGCGAGACCAATCGAATTTCGTAATGCCTTCTCAGACTATAGCCGGGCCCATCGACACTGAATTTTCGCGCTCGGCCTCCCATCCGGCATCGCGTCTGCCCCGTCGCCTCGTCGATCAGCGTAGCCCAGCAAGTCCCGAACCTCTTGGTCGACGATGTCGCCGTGCTCGATCTCATCGCTGATGTGAGAAGCGCGCCGGCCTGCCGGTCGAGTAGGGCCACGAAAGTCGAGCTGCACATCAACATGAGGCCCGCCAAGACGCTCGGCCTCACCTTCCCGACCGCGGTGTTGGTCCGCGCCGACGAGGTTATTGAATAGAAGTCTCGCGACGCAACATGAATTATATTAGCCGACGACGGCAGTATCGCTGCGTCGCACTAACCGACGCGGTGGGCCACAAGCGGTCATCAGGTCGCGCATTCGATCTCCGCGTCGGCGGGGCAAGTCAGTCCCAGACACCACTTTGAAATCTCACGCTCGTCTGACCGTCACACGCTCAGCAGCCAGCAGAACAGTGAATAGCAAGTGGAGCGCAACGGCGGGCCAGAGCAACACACCTACTGACTTTCCCACGATACCCAGATAACAAAGATAAATGGTTACGAGTAGATTGTAGGTGACCATCGCCCGCGTGACAGACCGCGCGGAGGGGTCCGGCCAAGACGTCAATGCAAAGCCCAGTAGGGCTATGCCCGCAAGCCGGCCTAGCGCCTGGCCCGGTTCGGACAATTCGTCTGCCAAAATCAGCCACCCGAACAGCACCGGGCTGAGGAGTAAGATCACACCCGTGGCGGCGGCTTCAACGGCAGCAGCAGTCGTGACCCATTTCACGGAGTCTTACCTCGAAGGCAACTTGCCCAACATTCACTGAAAGCCGAGCGACGGGCCGTGAAAGCTGGCTAACGTTTCGTTTCCTGCGCCGGTTCGAGTTTGAAGATCAGCTTGTCGATCTTGCCGGTAAACTTGAACGGAGCATCGTAACGATACTCCAGCATCGCGACCCCCGTGCGGGTGTCCTGACCGATGTCGAAGGTTTCGTCCTCCGGGAATGTGATCGGTGTCGTGTGCTCCATGGAATTCCTGGCCACTTCCTTTCCGTCCACGTACAGCACGCCCGTCCCGCCCTTGCCCAAACCTGGTCCGTCGGACTTGAAGTCGAAGATGATGGTGTGCTTGCCCACTTTCAACTCAGGCCCTTCCCACATCGTGCGCTTGAGATCGAGCAGGTTGTAGAGGAACACCACTTTGCCCCGGCGAATTCCAGCAACTCCTTTGCTCAGAAACAGGCCGTAGCCGCCGAAGCGCCCGCCGTCGGTGACGATCATGCCTTCCGCGCCACCCTTGGGGATATCGACCTCGGCGGTGATGGTGTACGACTTGTTCAGGATGCTCGGAGCGCCGCTGTTGGGCACGCCGGTCAGTCCTCCCGTATAGGTGAAGACCGTTCGTCCCGCCGTCAGGCTCGGGCGCGGCGTCGTGAAGCGCGCGAGCGTCGAGTTGTCGAGCGGCAGCACGTCGTACTTCTTGTGCCTCGGAATAGAAGAGGTCCTGCATCTGCTTGAGCTTCTCCGGCATTCTGGCAGCCAGGTCGTTGAACTGGGTGGGGTCGTCTTGGACGTTATAGAGTTCCCAGTTGTACCCGGTGATGACGTCCGGCGGCGTGGCGGTGCTCGCGGCCCAAGGGAGATTCGCCGGCGTCGTGGCCGCCACCCAACCTTCATGATAGATGGCGCGATTGCCGAGCATCTCGAAGTATTGCGTGGTGTGCCGGGTGGGCGCGTTGGCGTTCGCCTTGTCCCACGTGTACATCATGCTCACGCCTTCGATGGGGCGCTGCTTGATGCCGTTGATCGTATCGGGCGCCGGGATGCCGGTCACTTCGAGGATGGTCGGCACGATGTCGATCACATGGTGGAACTGGCGGCGGATGCCGCCCACGTCGTTGATATGGCCGGGCCAGGACATGGCCACGCCCTGGGCGGTACCGCCAAAGTGCGACGCCACCTGCTTCACCCACTTGAACGGCGTGCTCATCGCCCACGCCCAGCCTGCCGCAAAGTGCGGGAACGTCCGGTCCGATCCCCAGAACGGGTACCAGAGGAACTGGTCCTTGACGGGCACTTGAACGCCATTGAAGAAGGTGAACTCGTTCGGTGTGCCGTTGAGCATCCCTTCCGCGCTCGCGCCGTTGTCGCCGCTGATGTAGATGATCAAGGTGTTGTTGAGCTCGCCGAGGTCCTCGACGGCCTGGATGACCCGGCCGATCTCGTGGTCGGTGTACGCGAGGTACGCTCCATAGACGTCGGCTTGCTTGATGAAGAGCTTTTTCTCTTCAAGGCCGAGCGTATCCCACTCCGGCAGTTCTTTCGGCCAAGGGGTCAGTTGCGCGTTCGCTGGCATGATGCCCAGCCGCTTCTGGTTGGCGAAGATGGTCTCGCGCAATTTGTTCCAGCCGCCGTCGAAGAGACGCATGTCGCCGATCTTCTTGATCCACTCCGGCGTCGGATGATGCGGCGCATGCGTGCCGCCGGGCACGTAGTAGACGAAAGAATGGCTTGTCCGGCGCGACGGCCTTGAGTTCCTTCATGTGCTGGATGGCCTCGTCGGCCATGGCCGTGGTCAGATTCCAGCCAGGTTTGCTCTCGAAGGGGTAGATGGCCGTCGTATTACGATACAGGTTCGGCTGCCACTGGCTGGCGTCGCCGCCCACGAAGCCGTAGAAATATTCAAAGCCCATCCCGTTCGGCCATTGATCGAACGGACCGGCCTGGGTCGCCTGATAGAACGGCGTGTTGTGGTTCTTGCCAAACCACGAGGTGGCGTAGCCGTTCTGCTTCAGGATGGTTCCGATGGTCCCGTTCTCCTTTCTGATGATCGAGTCGTAACCGGGGAACCCCGTCGCGGCTTCGCCCACCACCCCGAAGCCGGCCACGTGATGGTTACGGCCGGTGATGATCGCCGCACGCGTCGGTGAGCAGAGCGATGTGGAGTGAAAATTCGTGTAGCGCAGGCCCGCGTTCGCAATGCGATCTAGCGCCGGGGTCGGGACGACGCCGCCAAAGGTCCCTGGCGCGCCGAAGCCGACATCGTCTGTCATGATCAGCAACACATTGGGCGCGCCCTTTGGCGGCACCACGCGCGGTGCCCACCAGGGTGTCGAACTCCGAGGCCTTCTCCTTGATCACGCCGCCGAACTTCGGATCGGGCGGCGGAAGCTGTTTTCCCTCGATCGTGGTGGTGGCACCGGGCGAACCCGGCACGCCTGTGACCTGCTGAGCCAATCCCGATACGCAACTAAGGGCTAGAAGACCTGCGCCCGCGAGCATACTGCGACAGATTTTCATGATCACACGCTCCATGGCTCGAAAAGGACTCGCACAGGCCGACGGACGAGTACTCGCGTTAGCGAACCCCACTTTGACGCAGGTCAAAAGTGCGGCTCGGGGTCGACTGGACAGCATCCTTCAATGGCGGTCGTGCGGGTGAGATCGTAAACGCGCACTTGCATTTTGCTAGGTCGCTGAAGTCCGATTCGGGTTAATCACTACACATTCAAGGTGTCGGCACGACTTCCGCCTTGCCTCTGACACCGGAAGTATCGCAGCGTCGCACTAACCGACGCACTGGGCCGATGGCGGTCAATGTGCCTCTTTCCTATCCGCTGGGATGTCCAAAGAAAACGGCCTCGGGAGAATCCCGAGGCCGTCATCTGTCACTCCGGCTCCCGGCTCAGTACTCATCAGGCGGGCAGGTAACGCCTGCTGCACAGCGCCGCACCTGCCTTCTCGCCACACCCGCGACGCTGACCGGTGTCAGGGGACGGCCCACTCTTGCCTCGGCAGTAGAGACAAAGCCATAGCCGCCCGGCTCCGATGTCCACTCGCCGAGTCCGAGGCAAAAGGCGCCGATGATTGCGGCCACCAAAATATCTCCGATGCGTTTGAACATGTCATAGCGCTCCTCAGTTACCGTTTTACCGCGAAAAGACCGGGCAGTTCGTCAAAGTCGGGGAGATCGCCTGGCTCTAGCTTCCTGGCGCCCTTAGGAATCTGCAGGCTGAATTTGTCACGCGCGACCTGACCGCCTGTTTTCCAGCTCCTGACATCAATTGTGTATTGCGGCGACCCGGCAACCTTGTTGCTGGTAATCATATAGCGACAGGGGAAGGGACGTGCTCCTTGAGCGATCCAGATCTGCCAATCGACCTCTTCCGTCCTGAAAGCTAGATGATCGCATTCAATGCCGCGGATCACACCGCTTCCGAGGTCCTTGGTGCTCACGACCAAGGGCATGAGGTGATTGTAGGGATCCGCCATCAGCAAATCCGCGGCCGGGACGGGTCTCTTGTACCTGTCGCGCAATTCGTCGATCAGATGATCGATCGTGCCGGGCACTTCGACTTGAGCATATGCGTTTGCGTGCTTCGCGAGCAGCGTCATGGCTTTCCCATTGAAGACCAGTTCGATATCTGCAAATCCGCCCTTGCGCGTTGCATGCAACTTGTCGGGTCGATTGAGTGTTAATGCGCCCGAACTTGCCAGCGCCAGTTTCTGCCCGTCTTGGGTCACGACTTCGAGGTTCGAATCAATTTCCATAGATATGGTTTTCTGCGCCGCCAAGTAGTCAGACATAGCCTTGAACAGGCTCTTGGCTTGCGCTTCGTCGGCACGAGAAGCCGAGATGCTGGTCATTCCTGCCGCCCCCGCCACGACAAGAACGGCTGCCCACGTCCTTGCAATTCTCGTGAATTTTCTAACGATGTATTGCATATCCGCCTCCGCTCCTGCGGATTACTGCGCTGATCCGCAAAGGATGTCGCTCGTTGGACCCACAATCCTAATTTGCCAATGCCTCCTCCACATTGATTTACGTCAAATGAAACCCGCCATCGATGCAGGGAGCCAAGTTGCCCTCATGAACAAAGGCGAATGTTCGTTTCGCTCGCTATGCAAGTTCGGCGGGCGTGGCGTGACATGTCCGAGTTGGGTCTTGGCCGTGTAAAACGCGTCTGACGAAAGCACTGATGCCTTCTGTGCCCAGCACGGCGGTCGGATGCAGTGATTTTCCCAAGTTTATCGGTTTTTCGTGCTGGAATCGCTCCTGATTGGGATGTCTGTCGTCATGGGCGGCTCTTGTAATGGCAAACGGCGGCATGTCGGCGGCGATTATGCTCTCATCGCTGCGTTAAGCGGTTGGACGCCGATGATGTTCGTGACGCGCGTGAGGTTGTAGGCCAACACGTGCAGCGCCATCTCGGTGGCGACCTTTGGCAGCGTCTTCATCAGGAAGTGAGCAGCGCCCATCCGAGCCTTGATTGTGCCGAACAGGTGCTCGACCGTCTCGCGCCGCTGCCGCAACTTCTCCGGATGCTCATCGGGCCGGCCCTGTACCGCTTCGAGAATGTGCTCATGCTCCCATCGGGAGATCAGTCGTTCCTTTGCGGTGGTGCAGGCATTCTTGATGGCGCAATTCTGGCAGACATTGGTCCGTAGAGAGCTTTGAACAAGCACGACAGGTCGAGCTTGCATTTGACCGTCATTGATAAGCGTTGCCGAGCGAGCCAAGTCCTCCGCCATGTGATAGATAGCATACACGCCTCGTCGGTCTGAGGCGAAGCCTCGTTAGACAGTACTAAGCTTGCCGCCCAACCGGATCGCGTCGGCGCGCGCCTTGCGCGCGAGGGCTGCTTCGCCACCGGCTGTTGCATGGTAGAGATCGAGCGTCGCGAATTCTTCCTCGCTCGGCGGGGCGATGGCAATGTCTGTATAGGTCCAGCGATCCGGCGCGGCGAGGACTTCGTTAAGGATGGCTTTGCACTGTCGGTAGATCAAAAGGTAGCGCCGCAGCTTGAATGCGTTCTCCGCAGCATAGCGCGGATAGAACACAAGCGGATTCTCTCGAGGCAGACTAGGGCGGCGGTCACGCCGGTACTTCAGCCGAAAGGCGCCTCCGTCAAGAGGGTGCACGCCCTCACAGGCGGTAACGATCTTGAACCAGAGGAGCTTTGCCAGCGTCCTCCCTGGCCGGCCACGGCGGTTGGCGGCGACGCGACGCAGGACCGTGCGAATATGGTCGAGGGAATAGAATGAGTCCCACGCCGCCCAATAGGCCTCCTCCCATTCGGCATCCGACATCTTGGGGTGATGCGTGACGCGATGGTGGAGGTCGTACTTGTTCATGTCGGGGTCCATCCAGACGCCCTCTTTCCAGAGCGTCTTATGGTCCTCCGAGCCGGGCAATGGCGTGAGAAAGAAGAATTCAAGGACGTCGACCGGCAGCTCGCGCTTGATAATCTCGACATCGCGCAGGATCGACGTCTTGCTGTCTCCCGGGAAGCCCAAAATGTAGCCGGCGCAGGTGATAACGCCGTGCTCGCGCCAGCGTTGCAGCATCTCCCGGTAGTCGGTGATCTTGTTCTGTCGTTTCTTGGCAGCCAGGAGGTTGTCCGGGTTGATATTCTCCAGTCCGATGAACACGCGGCGCACGCCGGCCTGCGCTGACTTTTCGACGAAATTGGGAATCTTGTGACACAGTGTGTCGACCTGGATCGTGAGGCTGATGTCCGAGCAATCGCCCGCGCGCAGTGCGATCAGGCGGTCGAACAGCAATTCCCAGTCGCGGTTGCGGGCGAAATTGTCGTCGGTGATGAAGTAGCGCTTGACGTTTTGGGCATAGTTGTCGCGTACCAGCTTTTCGAGGTCGTCCGGCGAACGGAACCTGCTCTTGCGGCCCTGCACGTTGATGATCGTGCAGAAGGAACACTGGTAGGGACAGCCGCGCCCTAGATCGACGCTCGCCAGCGCGCCCGCCGTCCGGCGCACGTCCTTGTGCGGCAGAATCGGCGTCGGCTCACCGATCAAACCGGGCAGCTTGTCCATGAAGTTGTAGATCGGCGCGAGCTTGCCGTTCCAGGCATCGCGCAGCACCGCATCGAACCGGCGCTCTTCGGCCTCGCCGGCAAACAACGAAATGCCCTGAGCCAGCGCGTCTTGGAGGTCTTGCGGCATCTCCGGCAGCATCGCAATGCAGCCGGACACATGAAAGCCGCCGATGCAGACCGGCAGCCCGGCCGCGACGAACGGCTGCGCGAGGTCGACCGTACGGGGAAACTGATTGGACTGCACGCCGACCATGCAGATGAGCGCTTTGCCCCCCGATCTGCGGACCGAACTGATGATCCGACCTGGCCGGATGCGTCGGTTGGTTTCGTCGAACGTCTGAAGGCGCAGCTCCACATCGGGTCCCAGCACCTCGCGGGCGAGCGCGTCCTCCGCCAGTGCATTCAAGCAGGCGAGCGTGTTGGAGGGGACGGCCGATCGAAACCACTGAATGGGATAGCCGTCGTCATCGTAGTGGGTGGGCTTGATCAGGATGAGATGAAACAGCCGCTGCCGAGCGCCCAACGAGGCTTTGACCCCTTCGCGACAAGGACCCATCGGGGATGTCCTTCCTCTCAATTTAATTATGCCACGAATGATCGTACGGAGGTATCCCTAATCCGTCCGAAGCATTGCCCGTAGGCCCCGTCACAATTCGTCCTCGGAGGTCAGGTCTGCGGTCATTCGCGACTGGGACGGGACCCAGCAACAGCTCCCACCATGTCGGTTGTGTCCCTGAAAGCGGAAGTAAAATCAGGGTATTGGCATCTACCACGATGGATGGGCCTTTGTGGGCTCGGTGATTTCTGCCGTCGCATTCCTCATGACATGGACGGCGACGCCGATCACGTCGGCGGGCCGCTTCTCGCCTTTGGGCCTCGGGGCATCACGTGTCCAAGCAATAGTTGCACTTGCCTGCGTCCTTGAGCTTGAACGTGGCCATTTTCGTTTCAGCCTCTTGGAGGGTTGCAAAGGGGCCGTCCCAGCCCGTAGCACCGGAGCCATTTTGATCTTGGCTTTCCATCCCCTGCCCATTGCGGCAGTAGGGACAATCGCCCTTGTGGACGCGGGCGTGGTGCACAGAAGTGGCGTGAAAAACATAAAATTGGCCCATAGAAGCGATCATAAGCCAGAGTCGTCTATTGGACTAGCGCCCGCAATTTCGAACTGAGACACTACCCGACGAGCGCTTGGCTTGCGCCCGCCGTATCGATACACGTCTCAGTTCCGAACTACCGGTCAGCGCGCGTGCCTACCCCGACTTTTACATGCGCTTGGTAGGCCCGCACCACCTCGTCCGGCGCCCCAAACTGCTTGACGACCCCATGCTCTAGCCAGATTGCTTTGTTGCAGGTCTCCTCGATGATCTTCAGGTTGTGGGGGGCAAGGGCGAGAATGTTGGCCTTGTTGACCACCTCGCGGAGCCGCCGCTGGGCCTTTTCGATGAATTGCGAATCCCCGACGGCGATCATCTCGTCCATGATCAAAAAATCGGGTTCGACGGCGGTCGATATCGCAAAGGCGAGCCGCAGGAACATCCCGCTCGAATAGGGCCGCATCGGAAGATTGAGACAGCGTGAGCCTGTTCCCTTCTTCGGGGGGGCCCGGTAAGGTTTGGCAATTATGTCCGTATCGACGCAGCACGCACCCCGGGAAACTCGCGATACGGGCGGCTTTGCCGGCGGCATTGCAGCGCTTGCCGAAGGCAAGCTCTACGCCCTGCAGAATTCCTTTGCGCTTGACGGCCGGGTGAGCTCCTATCCGGCGAGCGCGCGCGGCTTTTCGGTCGCGAACAGCTACCTGCTCACGCAGAGCGACGCCGCGCTCTTGATCGACACCGGCTTCGGCAAGGACGAGCCTGTAATCCGCGAGCAGATCGAATCGCTGATCGCGCCCGGACTGCCGTTGTCGTTGTTCCCGCTACGGCTCAACGAATTCATGTCGATCAATAACGTTGAGAGTTTCGCCGGGCATTTCAACGTCGAGCAATGCTACACCAGCAACATAGACGCCGCGCTGTGGTTCGATTTCGGCGCCAAGGTCGACGGCCGCAGCATCCTGGAATCGATGCCGGTTGTCGCGGTGACGCGCGCGGATACCATCGCGCTCGGCAAACGCGGCCGGGCGATCGATGTCATGCAGGCCCCGATCCGCCTGATCGCCACGCGCTGGCTCTATGACCGGGCGACCCGCACCCTGTTCTCATCGGACTTGTTCACCCACGTCTGGCGCGACCGTACGGACGGGCCCTGGGTCGTCACCGAAGCCGACGACACGACGACCGCGCGCGAGCTGCGGTCCTTCATGTTGAACACGCGCTACTGGTGGCTGGAAGGGGCGCCAACCGGGGCGATCCGGCGCGGCATCGACGCGGTGTTCGACAAATACGACATCGAGACCATCGCGCCAGGTTACGGCTGCGTCCTGCGCGGCCGCGAGGTGGTGGCGCGGCACTACCGGATGCTGGACGAATTTCTCAAGGCCTGTGACAAGAGCCGGATGGTGTCGCGCTACGTCAGCCGCGACGAGGAGCGCTGAGCATGCTCGACAAGTCGCACAGCAAAAGCATGCTCGATACGCCGGTAGCCGAGCGGATGCCGCGCGAGATCGCGCCCGGCGTATTCTGGATCGGCGACTGCCTGGCGCAGCGCCATAAGGGCAAGGTCTATCACGGCTACAACGCCGCCTTCCTGGTGGCCGGCAACGACGCCTCGATTCTGGTCGAAACCGGCCATCCCAAGGACTTCCCGGTGGTCGAGCGGCACATGAACACGCTGTTCACCCGCGGCGTGGCGCCGCTGAAATACCTGTTCGTCACCCACCAGGAGACGCCGCATTGCGGCGGTCTCGGCCGCATCCTCAAGACCTTTCCCGACTCCATCCTGGTCGGCGACGTCAGCGACTATCACCTGGCGTTTCCGCAATACGAACATCGCATGCGCTCGATGAACGAAGGCGACGAGATCGACCTCGGGGGGCGCTCATTGATGGCGGTCGAGCCGGTGATCCGCGACCTGCGCACCACCTGGTGGGGATTCGACACCAAGGAGCGCGTGTTGTTTCCGGGCGACGGTTTCGCCTACAGCCACTATCACGAGGACGGTCACTGCGGGCTGGTCGCCGAGGAGGCGGTCTCGCTCGACCTCCCGGATGTGTCGTCGACGTTCGCGGACCTGGCGCTGTTCTGGACCAAGTTTGCCGACATGAATGTATATTGCGACCGGCTCGATCACCTGATCGAGCGGCTCGGCGTCAAGACCATCGCGCCGACCCACGGCCTGCCGATCACCGATGTAAAGGCCACGGTGCCCAAGGTCCAGGCCGGGCTGAAGGCCGCCGCGCTGATGCCCGAGTCGGGAACCAACGAGAAGGTTCCGCTGACCGGCGCCGTTGCGGCGGTGCCGGCGGCGTGAGCCGCGCACTATGGCCGGTTTCTCGTCTACGACGACCGGCCAGCATCGTTACTGGGCCGAGATGTTGTTGGCGCGGATCACATCGCCCCAGAGCTTGAGTTCGCGCTTGAGCAGCGCGCTCGCGGCTTCCGGCGACTGCTGGTCGGGCGGGAACAGCTCCATGCCGCCGTCGCCGAACGTCTTCCTGACCTTGGCATCGGCGAGCGCGTGGCGTAGCGCAGCGTTGAGCCTATCGACGATCGGGCGCGGCGTGCCGGCGGGCGCCAGCAGCATGTGCCAGAAGTCGAGATCGAGCTTCTTGTAACCGATCTCCCCCATCGTCGGCAGGTCCGGCAAGCCGGAGAACCTGTTTCTGCCGATGATGGCGTAGGCCTTGATCTTGCCGGCATTGACCAAGGGTCCGGCGACCACCGCCGATATCGAGCTGATATCGGCCACGTTCCCCAACAGGTCATTGAGCGCAGGACCTGCGCCGCGATAAGGAACCTGCGTGACCGCCGCGCCGATTTCCTGGGCGATCAACACGCCGGCCAAATGACCGAACGAGCCAACGCCGGGGTGCGCGATCTTGGTGTTCTGTCCGGGCTCCTTCATCCATTTCACGAGCTCGCCGATATTGTTCGGCGGCAGCGTCGGGCGTGCCGCAACGGTCGAAGCCGCGTTGTTGATGAGGCCGATAGTGACGAAATCCTTTTCAGCGTCGAACGAGAGCTTCGGATAAAGCGTCATGCCCGCTGCCAGCGCCACCTGGTGTATCAGCACCGTATAGCCATCGGGCGCGGCGCGGGCAGCGCGAGCGGCAGCGATCATGCCGCCGGCGCCGCCGATGTTTTCGATGACGATCTGCTGCCCGAGCGATTGCGTCATGCTGTCCTGAATGATGCGCGCGATGGCATCAGTCGCACCGCCGGGCGGGAACGGCACCACGAGTGTGATCGGACGATTGGGATAGGTCTGCGCCGATGCGGCGCCGGTTGCCAAACTCCAGGCGACGAAAAACGATGCCGCAAGCGCGCGTACGTGAATCATGTTGCCTCCCGGGGCCGGCTATTATTTTCGTCCGGCAGCGGCCCAAACCGGAATTCTCACGCTGAATCTTGAGGGTTCTGTGAGGTGGCACGGTGTAGCCGTTGAGCGCTGATTTTGGTCGCGACCTCATATCCCCAGCTTGCCCCAAATATTCACGCTTTTCCGGCCCTCCCGCAAGACAGCTTCGTGCTAGCCGGCCCCAATGCCTACGCCGTCACCGTCTACTCGTTCGGCCCCACAGAAGTCCCCCGAACCAATCCACACCTTCATCGCCTATCCACCTCTCGCTTGTGCCGCCAGCATTCGCGTTGCCGCCGCAGCATCGATCAGCGGATAGGTGTCGAAATGGGCTGGGATGATGTCCGCCCACTCATTCAGGATCCGGTGGAGCGCATTGTTGTCTTCAACGTCGAAAATCGCAACGGCGCCCCGTCCCGCGCGAGCATAGACGTGCCGACACACGCCGCTTGTTTCGTAGCCGGCAATCCATGGCCAGAACGATTGCCGCTTATCTACAAGGTCGGAGGGGCGCTCCGGACGTGGTGTCGAGACAACCAGAAACAACATGTTCGAAGCTCCATCTTATTCCCTTCGTACCCTACCAGCCTTCCGGGCGGGAGAACCGGCTCAATGGGTATGAACGGGCGATTGGCGGCTGAAAAGAAATCGATAGACCCCACGCCAAGGTCAGATTTCGTTCAGGAGCGTGCCCTAGAATTGGCCGATCCACGAACTTGAACGACATCCGAACGGTCTGCATCGTGAAAGCGCCCCTCCATTCGCGGTTCTCCGAGCTGCAACTCGTGCTCGAGCCGACACGAGGCGAAATCGTGCGCGCCTTTGTCCGCGAAGCGTCGCTCGCCGATGGGGTGCCTGTGTCCATTGCGAGCCTGATCGCCGACGACGCTGCCTTGATTTGGCCGGCGCTGTGTATCCCGGGATCGGAACGCGAGCGCGCCCGCATCGCGCTGTTGTGCTCGCGTCGGGAGGTCAGGACCCGAATTTTGCTGCACGGCCATTCTCGATTCTCGAACGTCGCGGTGTCGCTCGCGGGCCAAATCAGACGCGATGCGGGCATCTCCTGCCACGAGCACGGAATCGACGGATGGGAGATCACGATCCACCGCAGCTTGAGCGGGGCCGCCGAACCTCTCCCATCGGCGGTGGAGACGCCGCATGCCCGCGCCGGCCGTAGTCGGTGGAAGCGCGCGACTATCCCATCGATCTGCCGCACAAAGGCGATGCGGCGGCGATCGCCCGCTGCTTTCTCGAAGTCTATGGTCATCACTACGTGCACTCGGAGGTGTTCTCGACACACCGCTACTGGGACAAGGTCGAGAGCGGCGAGCTTGTGCCGGTGGTGGCGCGCGACGGCCGGGGCGAGGTGATCGGCCATGTCGCGCTCGAGCGCGAACCAGGAGCGCTGGTCGCCGAACGCGGCGAGGCGGTCGTGCTATCGGCCTACCGCGGCCATCATCTGCTCGAGCGCATGACCCAGCGCCTTTCCGAGGAAGCGCCCAAGCACGGCCTGCACGGGAATTTACGCCGAGCCGCTCACCATCCACACCTTTTCGCAACGCAACGACGAGCGCGCCGGCATGCCGGTCTGCGCCGTGCTGCTTGGCGCCAATCCGGAGAGCTTCCGGCCCAAGGGTGTGCCCTGCCCCACCGCGGGACAGCGCCAGAGCTATCTTCGCACCTTCCGCTTTGTGCAGCAGCCCGCCGCGCGCACGATCCATGCTCCCGCGCCCTATCGTGAGGTGCTGCTCAAGATCTATGCGAGCCTCGGGGTGACCGTGTCCGCGGCGGCCCCGGCGCCCCCGTCCGCCGCGGAATCGCGCACCGGGATCAAGGTGAACGATCGCGGCTACGGCGTGATCCATTTCGATCGTATCGGCCCGCAGGCCGCCATCGAGCTCGGTCAGGCGCTGCGCGACGTGCGAGGCCTGGGCGCCAGCTCGGTGCAACTCTCCGCACCGGTCGCCGACCCCGGTCTTCCGCTCCTGATGAATGCCGCGCGCGGCCTTGGCTTTTTCTTCTGCGGCCTTGGGCCGGCCTTCGCAGACGGGCGCGGACATTTTGCTGCTTCAATTGCTGAGCGAGCCGCTGGACACCGGAAAGCTCCAGCTGTTCACCGAGCCGACAAAAGAGCTGGTGGCCTTCATCGATCTCGATCGAGCCGCAACGGCGCAGAAGGGTTGAGAGGGAGCATCAAAATTGGTCAATATTCACATCCATCAATTCCAGCCTGGCGGCGCGGTCGTGGACGCTGCGGCGCTCGCGCAATTCCAGGAGCAGTGGGCAACCTACCGCAAGCTGGTCGAGGGCAACTGCCTGGCCCATCGCGAGGTCGGCGCTCTCCTGCGCACCACGCTGAATGAGGTCTTCACGTCGCCTTTCTCTTTCCTCGACATTGCCTGCGGCGATGCCAGCATGATGAAGGCCGCACTGAGCGCAACCCAAGTCCGCCACTATCACGGCATCGACCTCTCGCAAGCGGCTCTCGAGCTCGCCGCGGCCAATCTCGCCGAGTTGCCGTTCGAAGTTGAACTCGACCACCGCGATTTTGTCGAAGCCATGATGCGCAGGCCTGAACATGCCGACGTCGCCTGGTGCAGCCTGTCGATCCATCACTTGGGGACCGACGACAAGCTGCGCCTGATGAAGGCGATTCGCGGCGCCATCGGCGCCCGCGGGGTATTTCTGTTCTACGAGCCGACCCGAATGGCCGGTGAAAATCGTCCCGCTTTTCTCGACCGCTTCATGCGTACGAACAAGCCCTTGTGGAGCGTATTGACGCCAAGCGAATGGGACCAGATTTGGCACCATGTCGCCACCTGCGATTTTCCCGAAACCGCAGACGCTCTGGTGCGAACTCGGCAGTGCGGCCGGCTTCAGCAAGGTGCGGCAAATCTTCGCCGATCCTACCAACTTCTTCTGTCTGTTCCGCCTCGATGCACAATAAAACCCTCTCGGCAGATCTCGACAGGTTTGTCAGTGGAATCCTTGTGCGCGCGTCCAGGCGGCTGTCGATCACGCTGGTGCTGGATTACCCCCTGCCCCTGCGATGTTCATTCGGGGGATGGGGCGTCGGCTGCTCAGAATGATGGCCGGTGTTGCTCGGATGACACGGCCGCATTAATCGGAACATGCTATGTATGCGGCTACTCTTACTCTACAAATCGATCGGGGGGTCAAATGAAAAAGCTTCTTCTCGCAAGCGCGGCCTTGATGGCCCTGAGTTTCGGGGGCAGCGCCGTGCAGGCTGCCGACATGCCGGTCAAGGCCGTCGCGCCAATTCCGGTGTACTCGTGGACCGGCTGCTACGTCGGTGTGCAGGTCGGTTACAAATGGGGGTACAGCAAGCAGACCTACGGTGGGACTCGGGCCGGCGTGCTCGATGCCTTCCTGCCGGTCGGATTTGATGTGACCGGAAACTACCACGTCAACGGCGTCGTCGGCGGCGGCGAGGCGGGTTGCCAATATCAATGGGGCTTCTGGGTGTGGGGTGTTGAGGTTGACGGTTCGTGGTCCGCCGCCAGCGGCCAGGCCAATCCGACGGCTGTCGCCATCGCGGCCGGGGCCAACCCCCTGCGCGTGTTCAGCACCAACGAGCGCTGGCTTACCACCGCTCGCGGCCGCCTCGGCTACGCCTGGGACAAGTGGCTGTGGTACGTGACCGGCGGCGTCGCCTGGACCGGCCTCGACGTCAATAACGATGCGATTGCGGTTGCGGCAAATGGCAATCGCGTCCCGGACCGTGTCAACCGCTCCGGCTGGGTCGTCGGCTTCGGCACCGAGTATCACGTCAGCCACGGCTGGTCGGTCAAGAGCGAGGTGCTGTATGCCGACTTCGGCACCTTCCACTATGACGACTCCCCAGCCGCGAATGCCTGCGTCCAGTGCTATAGCGCCGACGTGAAGATGTCGGAGGTTATCTGGCGCATCGGCATGAACTACAAGTTCGACTGGTACACGCCGGTAGTCGCAAAATACTGATTTGAAGGTTTCCTCGGGAATGAGCCCCCCGGCTTTCATCCCGATCTACTGGCCCTCGGCAAGGATTAACCCCCCGGCCGAGGGTCATTGCTTTTTTTGATCCGGCGAGACATGCGGGCGACCGATGCCCCAGGCGCTCGGCCCGGTAAGAATAAGAAATCGTGCTGGTCGAGCTTAGCAATCATGCGGCGACGGTAGGCCCGGGACCGCCGTCTAGGAATATCCATTACCTCGATCTACTGTCCGGTCTTCAATTCAACGTGGGGGCGGTATGGGCCCCAATGTCAGTGCAGGCGCTTGACCTTTACGGATGTCGAGCGTCGCCCTCGCCGCTTTAATTGCGTGATCTGTGTCGTCTCCCACCCCCCCCCCGCGCCGACGATGATCATACAGAATGCAATCGTTGTTCGAGGTGCCCTACCGAATGACCGGAGCGCTGCCATCGCAAGGTTCGGATCGTCAAGGATTTCCTATTTCTGTGCATCAACTTTCCCAATGGAGCCGCCAACCTCGTGGTGACCTTTTTCTGTTGTGGCTTCTGTGTAGTGCCGCCCTGCTGGTCCTGATGCTGGCTGCGGCCGCCTGGTGCGCGGGCATTGCGTTTCGCCCGATGACCGCACGGCTCCGTCGAGAAACGAGGACAAGCTGGTCAGGCTTTGGGACGTAACGGCTCGCAATTTGCGCGAATGTTCAGGGGGCATTCAACGAGATCTCGCCCCAGGCCGCCCTTGCGCGGCGGCTCAATGACCGCTGTTGGCCCCGGAAGCTATCGTGATAAAATGGAGAGATACCGAGAGTACGCATGCACATTCAGAACCGCGTGTAGATGAACAAGGCGACAGCAGAACCTTTGGTTTCGCCGATGTGGCAATCGATCTCCATATTTGACCAAAAACGCGACAACGATTAGCCCGCAGGCCCCATGACGGACACATGCGCTGGAACGAGCTTTGACAATAACAGCGCGCCTGAGATTTTATTCGTGACCAGTTCGCTCCAAATCGGAGGTACCGAGCGACACTTGGCAGCCGTCGCACCGGCTCTGGTCAAGCTTGGATGGTCCATCTCGGTCTACAGCTTGACCGGCAGTGGAGCGTTGCGGGAGGAGATGCAGGGTAAGGGCGTAAACGTATTTGTGCCTCCGTTGTGGCAATCGACTCTCAGACACTTTTCGCAATTTATGTTGGGAGGAGTGCATCTTTTCGATGTGATGCGCAAGCGCCGACCAACAATCATTCATTTCTTTCTGCCGGCCGCTTATCTAGTTGGCGCGCCACTGGCAATTTTCAAAGGCATTCCCGTGCGGATCATGAGCCGGCGTAGCCTCAACGTTTATCAGCAGCGCTATCCATTTGCGCTGAAATTAGAGCGCGGATTGCATCGGAAAATGACAGCGATTCTCGGTAACTCGCGAAGCGTAGTTCGCGAGCTGAGCGAATTGGAAGGTGTCTCTGCGAGCCGACTCGGACTGATTTACAACGGTGTTGATGTTGTCCGCTTTTCGAATGCTGGATCGCCAAAGGTGACCCGCGCCGCGCTTGGACTTGGCCAAGAGTCACTTGCGCTCGTCATGGTGGGGAATCTTATTCCTTACAAGGGACATAACGATTTGATTTCAGCGCTAGGACTGGCCTCCTCGAATTTGCCCGAAGACTGGCGGCTTTTGCTCGTTGGTCGCGACTTTGGCATCGCGGCTGCATTGCGTGAACAGGCAACCATGCTCCGCATCGAAGATAAGATTTTGTTTCTCGGCACTCGAAATGACATCCCGGAAATTCTCAATGCATGTGACATCGGGGTGCTATGCTCGCACCAGGAGGGCTTTTCCAACTCTGTGCTCGAAGGGATGGCCGCAGGCCTGCCGATGATCGTGACAAATGTGGGCGGGAATACTGAAGCCGTGCTTGATGGCAAGACCGGCATTGTCGTTCCGCCGCATGATCCTGGTCTCCTCGCAGCCGCGATTGCGCGGCTGGCGCAAGATCGATCCCTGCGCGCCAATCTTGGTAGCGCGGCTCGCGGTCGAGTGGCCGCACATTTTGCGCTAGAACGGACCATCAAGGCTTACGACATTCTCTATCGAGCCCTGCTTGCCGGTGCGTCGCCGCAGGACATCCAGCAGATTGGCGTGACCGATTGGTTGCTCGCCTCCTGAAGCGTGACCTGACTGGATTTTTCGTCGCAAGAGTTGGCAAATATACGCATGGTGAGCGACACACACAGTGGGCTCGGTCACTCCGCTTTCCTCCGATCACTATTCAAATGACGTCTCGATAACCGAAGTCCCCATTCCTATGTCAAATTCCAAAAGCAGAGGTCGCAGCCTGACCGGAATGTCCGCTTCGAAGCATGCCCAATGAGCTTACCGACATTGGTTGAGTGGGCTGCTATCGAGCAATGCCGACAAACATGCCGCGTGTATTGGCCCGTGTGAGCGACCGCCATGGTGCCGCTTGGCTTGAGCCCGCCGAATTGATACGCTTTTCATTTTCGAGCTAGTGATCAGCGCGCTTATCTACCCCCGCTTTTTGCATACGCTTGGTACGCCCGCACGACCTCGTCCGTCGCTCCGAACTGCTTGACGACCCCGTGCTCTAACCAGATTACTTTGTTGCAGGTATTTTCAATGATCGCCATGTTGTGCGAAGCAAGCGCGAGGATGTTGGCCTTATTGACCACCTCGCGAAGCCGCCGCTGAGCCTTTTCGATGAATTGTGAATCGCCAGTGGCGATCATCTCATCCATGATCAAAATATCGGGTTCGATGGCGGTCGAAATCGCAAATGCGAGCCTTAAGAACATGCCAGTCGAATAAGTCCGTGTCGGAAGATTGAGATATTCGCCGAGCTCGGAAAACTCCGCAATAGCGGGGGAAAGTCGTTTGGCCTCTCGAAAATTCAATCCCATAAAGGCGCAGCGAAAAATAATATTTTCCCAACCTGTCGATTCCGGATCCATGCCGAGCGTAAGATCGGTGAAGGATGAAATCGAACCCACGATTGAAGCGGAGCCCGCCACAGGCGGATAAACGCCGGCGAGGACGCGAAGCAATGTGGTCTTCCCCGATCCATTGTGACCGATAAGGCCGAGGCGATCGCCGTCCTTTAGATCGAGATCAAGTCCGTCAAGCGCACGGACGACTACGGTCTTATGATGGGACGTCAGCTTTCCTCCGAGCGCCTCGAACAGCCGCAATTGGAGAGATTGCGCCGACGAATCGACGATCGGAAAGTCAATGACGACCTGGTTGAGTTTGATGTGAGCCATCGAGAAGACTGCGTCCTACATCCAGAAAATCACGCGCCGTCGGTAACGCCCGATGACCGGAAGGGCGAGAAGACCGCCGCCGAGCGCGAACGCTATGGTGACGATCCACGTGTGGGAATTGACCGGCTCTCCCAAGAGTGGATTGCGGAGCAGCGCTAGAAACTGTGCCAGCGGATTATAGTCGATGATGAAATGATACCGGTTTGGAAGAAACTCTGGCTTCCAAAACACCGGCGTCAGAAAGAAAAATACGCTCACCCAAGTGACGATGACCTGAATGATGTCACGATAGCGAACGCACATCATGGCGACGACGTATCCAGTCCACAGCATGGTGATCCAAGTCAGGATGAACGCTGGAACGATTTGCAACAAATGCCAGTTGATCGGAACGTCGAACGCGATAATGAGAATGACGACGATGAGCAGGCTGTGTGCCAGCACCATGGTGTTCTTGTAGATAACCGAATAGATCGATACCGAGAAATTCATTCTTTGGTTACGATAGAGATTGCCGTGCGCGACAAAGGTCGCTGTGCAATCGGTCAAGACTTGGGTCAGGAACGTCCACATGATCAGGCCGATGCCGAAAAACGGCATCACCTGCTGCAACGGTTGATTCCACAACAATGACCAGACCGCCGAAAGCGCGCCGATCATAATCCCGGTCGACAATAACAGCCAGACCTGCCCGAGCTTCGAGCGCGCATAGCGGTGACGTAGGTCTCGCACACCGATCAGATGCCAAACACGCCAATGGTGGATGCCGCCTATGAGTTCGGTTAGGCCGGCCAGGCAACAATCTTTGAGAGAGGACGCCGCCTCTCTAACGTATTCGTTACTGATGGAGCTCATGGATGTATTCCAGTGGCATCAGAGCCGAGATTGCCCGGCAACTCTTGCTACAGTTTCAGTTTCAGACGGAGGGAAGGTCAGCTACGGACTATACGTCGCCGCAGGTCTAGCTCAACACCCGTTGGGCTGCGTCTCTAGACCGTCAAATCACGGAATACGTCTCGCGCCGATGAAACACGTCCGGTCGCTCGGGCAACGATGCTAAATCCCGAATCGGCCCACTGCTCATCGGCAACGAGGTTCCCTTCGCACGCCATCCTGGGCTGGATACAGTATCAGTGTATCGAATGGCATCTAATCGCACAGTGCAAACCGTTACTGGATCGTAAAACACGACCTTTAACTGCCTGCGGCGGGCCGATCTGGCACGGCTGCTCTGGTTCGACCTCCGGACAACCCAGTGCTTTACCTTCGCGTATCATTATGCTCGACCAAGGGTCCCCGCGATGGGCATAGATCTTGGAAGCAGCGCGACAACGTCAGGAGCTTGGAATGGTGACGATCGGCCCGGTCAGAAATGTAATCCTCCTGGGAGCATCGCCGACCTGCTTCCCCGCCATCAAAGCGCTGAGCGAGAGGAACGGGGTCAGATGCATCGTGGTCACATCGCCCGATCAGCGGCAGGCACTCCCCCAGATGCCGGCGGACATCGTCACGACAGACCTCTCGTCGGCCGAATGCGCCGCCGAGCTCAAGAGCATGTTGATCGACGGCAAGATGATCGCGCTATCGTTTGGCGCCCGTTGGATCATCAGCCGGGACATACGCGATACCTTGTTCGGCGGATTGGTGTTGAACGCGCACGGGACGAGGCTGCCGAACGACCGCGGCGGGGGCGGCTTCAGTTGGAGAATCATGCGCGGTGATCGGCTTGGAACGCTCATCCTGCACGAAGTCGACGACGGGATCGATACCGGGCCCGTCGTCGCCAGCGAGGAGTACATCCTTCCCCGGCATCTGCAGACGCCCGCCGAACATGAGGCCTTTTACGTCAAAGAGCTCGAGCGCTTTGCCTGCGACTTCCTGCAAAAGGTCATCTCCGGCGCCTGCTATTTCGAGCGCATCCCACAGTTGAATTTCTGCTCAACGTATTATCCTCGGCTGCACACAACGACGCATGGCTGGATCGATTGGTCTTGGCCCGCAGCGGACATCGAGAGGTTCATTCTAGCGTTCGATGATCCACACCCGGGCGCGCGAACCTTCTGGAGAAACGAAACGGCGGTGTTGCGGAACTGCCAGATTCATGTCGGCGAGATTGGGCATCATCCCTTCCAGATCGGATTGATCATCCGGAATAATCACAAGTGGCTGACGGTGGCGCTCGATGGGGAACACTGTTTGTTGGTCTCGGATGTGCGCGATGAACATGGTCTCGACCTCCTTCCTCGCATCAAGGAGGGAGATCGTTTCGTGACGCCGCAATCCAAGCTGGAGCTGGCAAAGATGACCCGCGTCCGGGTCACCTCCACCGGCCTGAAGACGCAGGTCTATACGCCCGGCGGCGGGACGGAGTAGCCGGGGTAATCGGCGGGGCTCAGAATGGAAAATCATCGCAAGGAAGCCAAACTCAGACCGCCTCGAGATCAAATCATTCCCGCGGCTCAGTCGTTGTGAGACAAAAAGTCAGGGCTTGAGGAATATTGTGCTATACCGCATCAAATAGTTGCGTTCGCGAGAATTGATCGGCTCCAACGACCAATAGTGCCAAGGCCACGACGAGCGGCGCATATCGTCTGCGTCGTGAATTTCTGCGATATTCCAGTTCAGCGGGATGAGTTTGTGCGCGGCCAACAGGCTGGTCTTCGTCTCGAGAGCCATTCCGCCGAGGAACAATGCGCCGCCGGATCGGGCAGCTCCCACCAGCGACACGAGAGCGATTTGTGTCGATGCGTCATCCATGTGGATCATGAAGTTCTGGCCGAGCACAAGGTCGTAATTCCGTAACTGCCGGAACTCCGCGGACAAGACGTCGCCGTAGGCAAAACTGACACGCTCGCGAATGTCCGGCACAACCCTCCATTCCTCGGCCGATCGGCTAAAGAGCCTGGCCTCGAGTTGCTTCACCAGAACGTCACTCGCAGACCCCAGGCCATCCTTAGACGTGTAGCACGCAGCGCAGGCGACCGCGAGCGCCTCACGAGAGATGTCGACGCCGACGATGCGCCAATTCAAACGAGGAAACCTCATCGCCAGGAGGCCTCCGAGAGAATAGGCCTCACACCCGCAACTGCAGCCGGCAACCAGAACGGACAGGCTGTCAGCGCTGGTTAAATGGGATAGCGGTTCTTCCAAGGCCGCAAGCTGCTGCAGATTGCGGAAGAACTTGGTGGTGGTCGATTGGGTCCGCGTTTGCCGCCGGCGCTGCCAGTCGTAGATTGACCGCCCAAGCCAACGCGCCGGAACGCGGTCGAAAATCCGCTGGTTCCATGTGTTGATCGATGTCATGTGGCCTATGCATTTGTGACGAGCGGCAACGATCCGTCAGGATGCCACTCGCGCCGCAGATCGGTTCCCGCAGCACGCTCGTCCAGCCGTCGCAAATGGTCACGCAAAGCCTCGTACAGGCGCCGCAGGTTGCCACGACGCAGCATCGGCTCTCCCGGATAGAACGGCGACACGAACAGAAACGGATATCTGACGCTCCACATGGTTGCAATGCGTTCGACCACCGTCTGGTCGGGAACCGGCCTGTTGATCCGCGCAGCGATCTCGTTGCGAAGCGAGCCGGTCGCGCCGCCGCACCCCAGCGCCCAGTGGCTGAGACCGGGACCGAGCGCATAGGCCGGACGCCCGAGTAGAAACGCCTCGAACGCCGCCGACCCGGTCACTGCGCAGGTGAGCGAAGCGCGAAGAACGATGTCGCGCGAGTTCATCGTGTATTTCGCGACGAGCAGCCCTGGCAGTTTCCGGAGGCGGCGGACGAAGCTGGGGGATCGAAAGCCGATCCCGGCCCAATGCTCCTTGACGACGAGGAGGCAATCCGGCGGCATCGCCAGTCGGAGTGCGTCGATCGCTCGCATCTGATCGACATAATACGGCGCCGGCGTATTGATCGACGCCTCCGGCGTCACCTGCAGCGGATAATATATGAATCGCTTCGGCAGCGCCTCGAGCTCAGCGATGTCGAACTCGCCGGCGGCCCGAAGTGTCCGCAAACCCCACCATCGATCCCTCAGCGCGGGAAGGTTGTTCAGCACCGACGCCCGGATTTGATCGGGCACGAACAGATCGGGGCGCTCGATCGACTTGCGCAGCAATCCGGCGGCCCGCGCAGATGCCGACGGCAGGTCGGCGTAAACGAGTTCATCGTCGCCGTCGAGCGCCGTGAAATCCTTCGGCGCGGTTTGCGCCGGCATCGCGGACTTGCGATAGCGCTCGATGAACTCGGCTGCCTTCGGCAGGAGTTCCTTGCGCGGCGCCGCATGAGCCGGCAGACTGGCCTGAGCGTCAGCCGCGAAATAGGTGCCCGTGAGCGAGCGGCAATCGGTCGCCACCATCACGGAAAGTCCGAGCTGGAGCGCCGTCGCCACCGCGATCTTGCCCTCGGCGCCTTCGATCTGCGCCGCCAGGACGTGAGTTGCCCCGCGTTCGATCAGAGAATTGCTTGTAGAGCAGATGATAGTCCATCCCGCGCGCGAAACGCCTGGGGCCGTTTCGAGAACCCCGAGGCCGCTTGTCGGCGCCCAAGTCCTCCGCAAGGCTGCCCGGGTATCCGGCGAGGAGGCCGAGGTCTCCGCCGATCGGAACTCTCGGCAGTTTCCGATACACGTCGAGAATTTCACTGCTCGGCAGGACCGAATGCGCGAGGGCGCGATGCTCCGGCGTCGGCAGGATCATGCACCACTCGATTGGCGCTTGATCTTTCGTGGCCAGCTCGATCAGGTACTTGAAGATGATCGGCGTGGAGCCGAAACCGTGTAACGCGATCTTGGTCATCTGTGTTCCCGTCTCACGCCCGTCCCTCGCTGTGCTTTGCCGTTCCGCGGTGCTCGCGCGCCTGTTCAAGGATGCTGATCATGTCCCGCCGCACGCGATCGACGTGGAATTCCGCGCGCACGGCCGCATCCCCCCAGTCGGCGCGATCCGTTGCGAACCGTCGCCGGTGAACGAGGCGCAGCGCCTGCCGCAAGCCCTCCACCACCGCTGAGGGCTGGCGCGGGTCGGCGACCTCGGCGCCTGCGCGGGCAAGAAGCCGTGCCGACGTACCGGGCGGCGCGATGCCGAAGACCGGCACACCGGCCCCCAGATATTCGATCAGCTTGCTCGGCAGGAACACGCTCAACTCGTCGGGCCCGTCGATCAGCAGCAGCAGGTCCGCCTCCACCATCAGCTTCAAGGATTGCGAATAGGGCACGGTACCGACGAGCCGCACGAGCCCGTCGGGAAGCGCGCGCAGCGCGGCGTGCTCGCGCATACGACGCGGCATCTGGCCGATAAGCTCGACGCGAACGCCGTCGAGCAGCTTCGGTTCCTCCGCAAGGATCGCCGCTAGAGCGCGAAACAGTGGCACCGGCGAGCGGTGGCCGTAAAAATTACCGAGATAACGCAGCACCGGCCCGCGGGGATCGGGCGACGGCGCGGGATAGAGCGCCGGATCGTAACTGTGCGGTAGCACGGTTGCCTTTCCTCGCCACTGCGGCGGATATTTGCGCATCACCAACTCGAGCGTTTCCGCCGAGGTGAAGATCAGACGGTCCGCCGCTGCGACCACGCTGCGCTCGAGCCGCCGGTTCACGAGGTTGGCGAGCACGTTGCGGCGGTGAAACACGTTGTCCAGCCACGGGTCGCTGAAATGCGCGACCCAGGGCACATCGAGCTTTGCTTTCAGAAGGAGCCCGAGCAGATGATCCGACATCGGCACGCCGAACGTCACCAGGACGTCGGGACGAAAATCCCGCCTGCGCAGTTCCTCCGCCGTCGCCCGTTCGGCGCGCGGCACCCATCGCCGGAATTCGTCGGGCACACATCCATAGAACGGCACGAAGCGACGCGCCAGCATCGCCGCCAGCCCGGAGATTCGCGGCGGGAATGGAACGTCGAGGCAGAACACGAATTGCCGGCCGAAATCCGCATAGCTATCGAGCTGGGTCCCAGGCTGAGTGACCTGCCCGCGCACCACGCCTATGTCAATTGGCAGATCCGACAACAGCCGACCGATCTGGATGGCCTGCGGGAAGAGCGCCGGAGGCAGGAAATAGGACACCGCCAGAACGCGCATGGAATTATCGCACGCTGCGACGCGTCAGCCGTGCTGCCGCGCGAGGATAGCCGCGACGATGCGTTCGGAGGCGCGGCCGTCGCCGTACACATCATGGCGTTGCGTCTGCGGCGCCCAGGCGCCAGTCAACGCATCGGTGGCAAATTGCACGATGCGTTCGCGATCAGCGCCTGCGAGGCGCACCAGCCCGGTCTCGATGCCCTCCGTACGCTCGGTGACGTCGCGCATCACGATGACCCGCGCGCCAAGGCTCGGGGCTTCCTCCTGGACGCCGCCGGAATCGCTGAGGATGAGTTCGGCGCGCGACATCAGCAGCACGAAGGGCAGATATTCGAGCGGTTCGATCAAATGGACATTGGACAATCGGGCCGGTCCGAGCTCACCGAACACCGTATCGCGAACCATCGGATTAGGATGGACCGGATAGACAAAGTGCCGGTCCGGGAACCGTTTCGCGAGGCTGACGATAGCATCACAGATCGCCCGCAAGCCTGCGCCGAAGCTTTCGCGACGGTGCGCCGTTATGAGGATGATGCGGCGGCCGCTGCCCTCGCGCAGACATGGCGCGCCGGTGGCATCGAGAATCGCCTGCGCTCGGCGGCGCAGGCCCACATCGTCGTTAAGCCGGCGCACGAGCCACTTCAGCGCGTCGATGCCGGTGTTGCCAGAGACTACGATGCTCGCTGGATCGATCCCTTCGCGCCGCAGGTTCTCGGCGTTCGAGTTCGACCGGCGCAAAATGTAGAAGCGCGATATGCGTGATCAGCCGCCGATTGACCTCTTCGGGCCATGGCGAATAAATATTCCCGGTCCGCAGGCCAGCTTCGACATGCGCCACGGAGATTTTCTGATAGAATGCGGCGAGCGTCGTCGCGAACGCCGTGGTGGTGTCTCCCTGGACGAGGAGCCAGTCGGGCCGATGAGCCGTCAACTCGCACTCCATGGCCTGCAGCACCGATGCCGTCAGGTCGCTGAGTGTCTGCCGCGCGGTCATCACCGCGAGGTCGGCGTCGGCAGCGATACCGAACAGCGTCAGCACGTCGCGGCACAGGTCGCCATGCTGGCCGGTGTTGTAGACCTTGACATGGAATTCCGGCCGCGCGCGCGCCGCCAGTACGACGGGTGCGAGCTTGATGGCTTCCGGCCTAGTGCCGAGCACAATGGCGATGCGGATGGGATCGGTTGTCGGCAAGATGATGCTGTGGCGTTGCGCGTGAGGGATCACAAGATGCAGTCGCCGCGCGGAGCGGCGACATTCGGGGAGGCACTACGGATTCGATTCGGCGGACGGGACGATGCGGGATGACGCCCGACGAAGGCCGAACCCGCGTAATGCTGTCCGGATACTACGGCTGCGGCAATCTCGGCGACGATCTCCTGCTGACGGTTGCGGTGGAGGAGCTGCGCACGATTTTGCCCGGTGCGCGGTTTCTGCTGCGCGACCATGGCGCCGACCTGCCGCTACTCGGACCGGACGTGATCCCGACCGGGGTCGACGCGATTCTCGACGATCGCGCAAGCTCGCGGCTTTCCCGGCTCACTCGTTTCATCTGGCGCATTGCGGGCCTGCTACGGCAATGCCACTGGCTGGTCTTCGGCGGCGGCACGGTGTTTCACGACACAGGCGGGCTCGCCTCGCTGACGCTGCAGTGGCTGATTTGCCATCTCGCGCGCGTGCTAGGCGTGCGGGTCGCGGCGCTCGGCGTCGGCATCGGCGATCTGCGGACCGGCACGGCCCGGCGGCTGCTGCGCGGCATCATCGCCCGCAGCGAATTGTTCATGGTGCGTGACGAAGCGGCGCTGCGGCAATGCACCAACACCAAAGCGCGGTTGACCGCCGACCTCGTGTTCGCGTGGCAAGCAATGCGGCCCGCGGATACGCGTCCGCGGCCGGATCACGGGTCGCTGTGCATCGGCTTGACGGTGACGCCCGCCGCGGGCGAACAAACCCGGACCGCGCTTGCCGATGCGATCAGGATCTGGCGCGAGTACGGCCACCGGGTGATCTTCCTGGTATTTCAGCGCAATGCCGCCACGGCCGACGATACCGCGATGGCGGATGACACCGCGGTGTTCGCGGACATCGAACGCCGGCTCGGCGCCGCGGCCATGCCGGTCGAAATCCGCCGGCCAGGCGCCGATGCAGCCGGCATCGCGCAGGCATTCGCCGACATCGACATCGTTTGTGGCATGCGGTTTCACGGGCTCGTGCTCGCAGCCATGCTCGGGAGTCCGTTCGTCGGCATCGTGCACGACAACAAGATCAGCGAAATCTGCCGCCATTTCGGCATGCCGCGCCACGACGCTGCTTCCCTCGACGGGGCCGAACTTGCCGCCAGCACCGAGGACGTCCGCGAGAAAGTGCCGGACAGTCGTCTCGTCCATCAAAGCGGCGAATTGGCGAAGGTCAATTTTCTCGCCTTCGCGTCGCTGTCGTCCTGAAAACACCGCCGGCTCGAAGGAGGTTCAGCGTTGCGCACGGTGCTCCGACCAGCCTTTCCTCGCCATGCCACCGCGGGTTGACCACGTCGAACACGCGGCAAAAAGGGCTCAATCAGAATCCGGGATGGACGCAGCCTGCGGCCGCCCAAGGATCCGGCGCAGCCGGTTCCGCATCGCGAAATAGCCGAGCGCGATCACGACCCAGTAGGTGCCGCCGCCGCCGATCAGCGCGAGGAGCCCCTCGCTGCGGAACGAGACGCCCTTCGACACCGCCAACGCGGCGAACGCAATGAGCGCGGCGAGCGCCGCGTTGGCAGGACGACCTGCCAGTTGAGAACGACGCCGCATCGCCGTCACCAGGACCGCCACGAACAGCGTCAGCAGCCGCGCTGTTGCCGACCGATCGCCCAGGCGATGCCGTAGACGTCGAGCTGAGCCAGAACACCAGCAGATATTGCAGCACGGCCGTGCCAGATCAGACGACACCAGAGTAGAGCAGATGGCTGTAGGCGATGCGGTCGAGAATCTGGAACAGCCGCACCATCGGCGCGAGCAGTGAGGAGAACAGCAGCGACACCGCCAGGATCTGCAGCACAGACGCCGTGAGGTAGTGTCGGCGGCGGTGAACTTGCCGCGCTCGAACAACACCTGCACGATCGGTTCGGCGAAGGCGATCACGAAGCAGCTGCTGGGCACGCTAATGAACGCGATGCCGCTCAGCATGCGCGCGAGCTTTTCGCCGCGGCCGACTTCCGACGCGAGCGGCACCACGTAGATCTCGCGGAATGTCATCAGGCTGGAGAGATTGTTGACGATCAGCCCGACATAGCCGAGCGCCGAAATGCCGCCGCCCATCAGGAACGACTGGAAGTAGCGGTCGACGAGGCCGGACAGGCTGCCCATCTGGTTGGCGAGGTACTGATTGCCCATGCCGAGCACCAGGTCCGTCGCGGCGATGTTGTCGCGCACCCGCACCAAGCCGCGGCAGGGGAGCAGCCCCAGCGAGCCCGCACAGGTAACCGGCCGCATAGGCAATCGGCAGGTCGGTGACGGAGTTGTGCCAGATCCAGCAGCACCGCGATCGAGACCACCATCGTGACAAGCTCGGCGGCGAAGACCCAAGTGAAATCGCCAGAGCGACTTCAGGTGAGCGGTGACGGCGTAGTACGGCAGGATGACGACGACCCAGGGCACGAAATAGAACGCCAGCTGATGGCACCAGCGCCCGTTCCTGCGGCGCGAACCCGGCGGCCACGATCGGCATGACGAGATAGAGCACGCCGATGAGCCCGAGCCGCGAACAGCGCCGCCCGCGACGCACGCCTGCAGCAGCAGCCGGTTGCTGGCCCGCCAGAACGGCTGGTTCGCCGTCGCGTTCGCGAATCTGCACGAGCCGCGCGACCGCCACGGTGTCGAACACCGAGGACACGTTGAAGACGAACATCGTGGCGACCGCGTAAGACCACCAGATAGCCGTCGAATTCGCGCGACAGTCCGTAGAACGCGGCAATCAACGCCTGACGTCCGAGGCCGACCAACTGCTGCAGGATCGAGAAGCCGAACGTCGACGCGACGTGATGGATGAACTGCACGCGCATGTGTGCCGGCTAGACCAGTTCCGCCCATCGTACGCGGCAGCCCCCGTCGGCGCGAAAATTCAGGAATGGCAGATCGGCCGTCCGCGACGCTGAGACTCGAATTCCACGACGCCGGCGACTGCCGCCATCGCGCCGCGTCTCGCCGGCGAAGCGAATCTCGCCGGCGCCCGAGACGCACATGCGCGCACGGCGCGCGCGTTCGGGCGGGCGAGCGCCAGCGTGAAATCGCGACGCCGGCGACCCATTCGCCGTCGTGCGCCCGCGCCAGGTCGAATCCGTCGTAGAAATAAGGCGCGTCCTGCTCGTTGGCGGCATCGATCCGCGACTTCGGCGAAAATTCGAGGCGCTTGCGGATGACGCGCGCCGGGTTGCCGCCCGCGACCTGGTACGGGGCGAGATCGGCGGTGACCACCGAATTGGCGCCGACGACGCAGCCGCGCCCGACCGTCACGCCCGGCGCGATCACGACGTTGATGCCGAACCAGCAATCGCCAAGGATGCGGATCGGACGGCCGGGCGCCGGCGCCAATCGTTCCTGCTCCTGAATCGGACAGTGTGGCAGGGCATCGAACATGTGGGTGCCGGACGAGACGAACGACATTCGGAGCGAAGATGCAGCGCTGGCCGACGCTCACATCGCCGTAGATGCCGGCAGCCGTCCTGCATGGTGGTCAACGCCCCGATGCTCGATGCGCCGTCCGGTCTCCGGAACGAGGTGGACGTTGCGGCTAACCGAAACGCCGTGCGCCGAGCGCTAGCGTGCTTCCCGCCGGCAGATCGATGCGCGTCCCCTCACCCAGGCTCGACGCCCGCGCCGAACCTGAACTCTCCCCGGCCCGTCGATCTCGACATTGAGCCCGCATCGCAGCGCCGGATAGCGGACGCCGGTTCGCGAGCCAGCCGAGCAGCGGCACGCAGCCGGTAAAGATGTGCCGCCCTCATTTCGCCGGCGCAGGCAAAGTACTTGCGCGAGATCGAGGCGATGCCGGGATGCATGCCCGGTACGGTCACCGGCTCGAGCTTGCGCGCAAGCTCCTGATCGGTCGGCACCTCGATGGCCGAGAACTCGAATCTGCATCATCAGCCGGTAGTCGCGCTCGATCGTGCTGCCGCGGTGAAAGCCCGGCGGTGTCTTCCGCCAGGATGGTCCCGGCCGGACCGCGCATGACGATCTCCTTGTCGCGGCCGTAGGAGGCGAGCAGCGGCTCCTCCTCGTAGAGCGTCGCGCGCGCGAACGGACCGGGCTTGCTGTGCGCGTGCGTGCCGGCGATGAAATAGTGCGCGCCGGTGCCGACCTCGACGTCGGTCAGGAAGAAGAAGAACTTGAGAAAGCCCGGGCCTTCGTTGTCGTAGTGATAGCTGTAGGCGCCGTACTTTCCCTCGTACGGCGCATCGAGGAACAGCGTGATATGGGCGAGCGTCGGCCGGCAGCCGAGATATTCCTGCGCGATCGCGCAGTACGGGCCGTCGGCAACCATGCGCTGAATGGCCGGCAGCCGCGCGAGATCGTGCATCCACCACGACAGGCGCGGCTCGCCCTTCGGAATGTTGCCCGGCGACACGGCGATCCGCTCGTCCATGTCGACGCCGTAGGCCGGCGTCGAGAACGCGAACGTACTGATGGCATTGACGTCATCAGCCGACAGCCGGTACGGCAGGATCATGTAGCCGTCGCGCCGCAGACGCTCGACCACACCGGACACGGCGTTCGCGGCCAAGCTGCGAGGACACCGGTAGCGTCACCTTCGGACGCAGCAGGCGCGCCATGCGCATGTAGCCGTGATCGAACGCGCCGTTCGTCCGGTCGTGCAGGAGCTGCGAGATCCGGTACCACGCGAGGTCGAACCGGCGGTGACGCATCGGTTCGCCGACGAAGGTCTGCAGAGCTTGCATCACGATGACGATCTCCTCGACTGAGATACGCTTAGAACTGATCGAGCTTGCTGGCCAGAATGGCGCTTTCCAGCGTCAGGCAGGGAATTTGCGCAATCAGCGGAAACGCGTGCCCATCGTCGGGACAGAACCAGCAGTCCGGGACGGACGACGAGATTGCGTCCGCTGATCGGCGAGACGAATTGCGGCGCGGCATCCGACACCGTACCCTGCTTGTCGACGACGATGAGAGACGCAGCGTTCAGCGGATTGGCGTTGTGTCGCCACGGCTCGACCCGGCGCGCCGGGTAGCCGAGACGTTCCAGCATCGGCCGGCAGGCCGCGGACATAGCCCAGGCGCTCCATGCGCGCGCGCTGCTCCGGCGGGGCAAGCTCGTAGCTCGGTTCGATCATGACAAGATGGCGCCGCGCGACCCGTAGGAGCTCGCCGAGGATAATCGTCCTCGCGGCCGTGATTGGGCTCGACCGCGTGAACCGTCAGCACGACATCGACCGACGCCGATGCCAGCGGGATGCGATCGAGCGCGGCGGTGAACAACACCACGTCCGGCCGACCATGATCGGCAAGATGCTTGCGGGCGTAGAGGAGCCGCGACAACGAGAGATCGAAACCGAGAACATGCGCGGGCCGCATTGCCATCTGGCAAAGCACCGGCGCCAGGCTGGTCGCCTCGCCGGTGCCGGCTTCGAGCAAACTAACCGGTGCAAGCTCGTCGAGCACTCCGGCGAGCGCCCTGCCGAAGTCGTCCTTGAGTTGGCGGCGCGCCTCGTCCGCAAGTTCTGCCACGTAGCTGCCGGCCTGCACGTCGTACGAATAGAGGATGGCGGTCTCGGAATTCGTCTGTGCACCCTCACGCGACTGGATCCAGCCGATGATATTCTCGCCGCGGTCGAACAGCGCGCGAATTTCAGCGGCGTCATACTTGTTCACTCAAATCCCTCGGCTGCCGCATTTACTACGACGCCGCCCGCACCGTGAAAATCGGCCGGATCACCTGATTGCCGAGGCGATGGTCGATGTCGCCATGGTCGAGCGCGTCGCGCAGCACCGCGAGCGCGTGATCGTAGGCCGCCAGCACCCGCGCGAGGTCGCCCGGCGTGTGCGCGAAGCAGAGATTGTGGCTGGCGTTGATCAGCACGCCCGCCGCGATCAGTTCGCGCAGGAAGCAACGTCTTGATCGCCTCCTTCGAGGCCTTGGCGTGATCGCGGTAGGCGAGGATCGCCCATGGCGGCGCGCCGACGAGCTTCACGACCTCGCCAAGCCCGGCGGCCGCGATCTTCGCGCGCGCCGCGCTCATCAGTTCGCCGCCGACCTGCCAGAGGCAGCCGGTGACGTCTTCGCGCTCCATCTTGTCGATGGTGGCGATCGCGGCGGCGATCGACAGCGCCTCGCCGCCGAAGGTGCCGGAGAAGAAGATGTCCTCCATCAGCCGCATGATGTCGGCGCGGCCGACCACCGCGGCGATCGGCATGCCGTTGCCCATCGCCTTGCCGAAGCAGGCGAGATCGGGCGTGACGCCGTAGTGCGCCTGCGCGCCGCCGAGCGACCAGCGGAAGCCGGTGATGATCTCGTCGAAGATCACCAGCGCGCCGTGGCGGTGCGCGAGCTCGATCAGCTCCTGCAGATAGCCGTCGGCGGCTCGGTGGCGCCCGCCGGCTCCAGGATGATCGCGGCGAACTCGCCCGGATGCTGCCGGAACAGCGCGTCGGTCGCGGCGAGGTCGCCATACGGCACCATGTGCGAGAGCGCCGACACGCTCGCCGGCACGCCGAGATTGCGCGTGGTCGCGCCGATGTACCAGTCCTGCCAGCCGTGATAGCCGCACAGCATCAGCCGGTCGCGCCGCGTCGCCGCGCGCGCGAGCCGCACCGCGGCCGAGGTGGCGTCGGTGCCGTTCTTGCCGAAGCGCACCATCTCGGCGCACGGAATGTGCTTCACCAGCCGCTCGGCCAGCTCGGTCTCGGCTTCGGTCGCGAGGCTGAAGCTGATGCCGCGCGTGAGCTGCCGGCGGATCGCGAGGTCGACGTCGGGATCGCGGTAGCCCAGCACGTTCGGCAACAGCGCGCTCGATGAGGTCGACATACTCGTTGCCGTCGACGTCATAGACCTTGCCGCCATCGCCATGGGTGACGAACAGCGGCGCGGCGCCGGGCGGAAACTGGATGCGGCTCTTGGAGAAGGTCTGCGCGCCGAGCGGGATCACGCGTCTCGGCCCGTTCCAGCAGCGCTGGGAGCGCTCGAACTTGCGTCCAAGGTCGAGGCTCTCCTTGGCGAGCGTCGGCGGCGAAGCCGGCGTTGCGTGTCTCGTGCCCATTGATGTCGCGCAACTGCGGCTCGCGATCGAGCACGACAAGCACATCCAGATGCGACGGC
This sequence comes from uncultured Alphaproteobacteria bacterium, assembly GCA_963755305.1. Lineage (GTDB taxonomy): Bacteria > Pseudomonadota > Alphaproteobacteria > Rhizobiales > Xanthobacteraceae > VAZQ01. Next base: position 639,723 of record CAVWJL010000008.1, read on the forward strand.
GCGCGGTCTCCCGGCAAACGCGCAGCAACCGCTTGCAGGAACGCCAGGTCGTCGGCGGTATCGAGCGTCCAGCGCTCGGCGGCAAGTCCCGGCAACGGCGCAATCAAGGCTCTCGGCCGAAAAGCGCGCGCGGTTGTTGCGGATGAACGGCGTCACATGCTCGCGGTCGCTCGGCCGCGTCGCTTCTTTGGCGGCGACGGCGAGCGCCTCGGCGGTCATCACCTCGCAGTCGAGACCGTCCGGCCAGGTCGGCGGGTCGACGTTGGAAGCGTAGTCGGCGCCCGTCATGGCGCGCAGACGGATGGTCTGCGCGATCACCACCGGATCGAGCAGCGGACAGTCGGCCGTGAGGCGCACCACCACATCGGCCGCCGATGCCATCGCCGCGCCGGCATAACGGTCGAGCACGTCGTGCTCGGAGCCGCGATGCACCGGCACATCGTTCTTGGCGCACCAGCCGGCGATCGGATCGTCGGTCGCGGCGGTCGAGGTCGCGACCCACACTTCATCGACACCGGCTGCCGCGCGCGCGGCGCGCACCACCCAGGCGATCACCGGCCGGCCCGCAAGTTCCATCAGCGACCTTGCCCGGGAAGCCGCGTCGAGCCCATGCGGGCCTGGATGATCGCGACCGTCTTCACGCGATGGCGTCCCAGGTCAGCGCGGTGCCGCGCGAAAGCGCGCGGCGCGCGCGCTTTCCGAAGAATCTCCGGCAGGTGCCGCGGCGGCAGCCCGAAGCCCGGCCGGATGACGCGGATGTTCTCGGCGTGAAGGTCTCACCTGCGCCGACGTCGCGCACGACGTAGAGCGAGCGGCGGAACACCATACTGCTCCGCTCGACGTCCGAGCGCGCAGGCGCGCCGGTGCCGAGCGACTTCGAATGCCGCACTTGCCGCCGCGCACCAGCGCGGCGAGCTCGTCAGGCTCGAGCGAAAACGCCGCATCCGGCCCGCCGTCGGCGCGCCGCAGCGTAAAGTGCTTCTCGATCAGGCAGGCGCCGAGCGCCACCGACGCGATCGCAACCTCGATGCCGAGCGTGTGGTCGGAGAGACCGACCGGACAGCCGAACTCGGCGGCGAGCGCCGGAATACGACGCAGGTTCGATTGCTCGGCCGGCGTCGGATAGCCGCTGACGCAGTGCAGCAGCACGAGGTCGCGCCCGCCCGCGTCGCGGAACGTCGCTACCGTCTCGGCGATCTCGTCCGGCGTCGCCATGCCGGTCGAGAGGATCGTCGGACGGCCGGTCGCGGCGATACGGCGCATCAGCGGCAGATCGACCAGCTCGAAGGACGCGATCTTGTAGGCCGGCGGATCGAACTGTTCGAGGAAATCGACCGCGGTCTCGTCGAACGGCGTCGAGAACACTGGAATGCCGAGTTCGCGTTCCGCGCGCGAACAGCGCCTCGTGCCAGTCCCACGGCGTGTGCGCCTCTTCGTAGAGTTCGTAGAGGCGCCGATTGTCCCACAGGCCGCCCTTGATGCGAAACTCTGGCCCGTCATGGTCGATGGTGATCGTGTCGGCGGTGTAGGTCTGCAGCTTGATGGCGTCGACGCCAGCCGCCTTGGCGGCGTCCATGACGGCGAGCGCATGGTCGAGGCGGCGGCCGTGGTTGGCCGAAAGCTCCGCTACGACGTAGGGCGGCTCCCCGGCGCCCACCGCGCGGCCCGCTATCATGACCTTCGACTGCGTCATCTACGGTCAGGCCTCGCGCAGATCATGCCGACACCCGCTCGTTCATCGGGCAGCTTCGATACCGGTTACCGGCATCCAAAACAAACCCGGCGCGACGGAAGAGGCCGATTGACGCGGTATTAGCTGGCAGGATTTCGGCTTCGAATACCGCTCCCGGCATGAGGCGACGGATAGCGCCGAGCGCCCCGGAAGCAATTCCCCGGTGCTGATAGTTTGGATGCATTGCGATGGAGACCTCATAGCATCGAGCCTGGCCGATACGGTCCAGGCGGACCATTCCGGCCTTTTCCCCGTCGATCTCCACGATCATCAGCCAGACTTTCAGGTCGTCCAGGACGCGCGCTATCCAACGGCGGTGTTCGTCTGCGCTCGGCACTGCGGGATTTCGCGCATGCCGTCGTGTTGCTGGCGCGCGCTGCAACTCCAGCAGCCAGGCTTCGTCGGCAGCATCGGCGAGACGCAGGCGAACCGTGGCGCCGCCACGCGCCGCCGCGCCGCCGAACAGCGCGGTCAGCACCCGCCGCGTCCCGCGGCCGTCGACCAGCGCGCTTGCGGCCTTGGCCATGGCAGTCCGCGCATTTGAATCGTTCATCAGATCTTCGACGAGCGGCCTTAGCCGTCCGCCAACCCCTGCGTCGAGACTTCCGCCGTCAAGCGCCGCTCCTGCCTCAGTGAGACTGCCGGCAGATGCCGCGTTGATTGTCAGCGAGCGTCACCAGAATCGTCGGCAGACCGAGCACTGCGCGCTCGAATGCGGATGCGCCGGCCGCGCCAATCGCCAGATCGGCATGGGTCGATCAGGTCCGCCATGTCGGTAACGTCGGTCATCAGCGTGATCTCTCCGTTTGCACGCCGCCGTATCTCGTCGATATGCGGCGCGTGCGACGACAATACCACCGTCAGCGTCGCGTCGCCGACACCGGTGCGAGCGCGTCGATCACCCTGGATGTTGCATTCGACGGGTCGGTGGCGCCAAACGACAGCAGGATGTTATCGACCGGCCGGCCATCGCGCCGTGCTAACGCCGTGCTGCGACAGTCGAGAAACGAAGGGCGCACCGTCGCAAACGCCGGCCCGCACAAGACCCGCGCGCGCGTAGGAAGACGATCGCGATAACCCGCCGTATCGGTCGCCGCGGCGTCCAGTAGAAGGTCGCAATCGTGGTCACGGCCGCTCGCATCGTCGAAAGCAAGAAAATCTGCAGCGCCCAGGCGCGGCACTCCCGTTCGAATGAAACATCGCGGCCGTAGTGATCGACCACCAGCAGATCGGCGCCGCCGGCAAAACGTCGGGCAAGTACGTTTGCGTCATCCGCGTCGTCCGCGAGAATTTCAAGCTGCGAATCCCTTGGCAGCGAAGCGCCGGCACCGTCCCGAGCGTCTCGACACCAATGGCGAATGTGACGCGCCACCCGGCCGGCCATCGCTTCGGCCATCGCCAGGCAGCGCATGACGTGGCCGGCACCGATCGCGGGCGATGCGTCGCAACGGAACACGGTAACGGCGATGCGACGAACTCCTCATGACGCGTCGGCTGCCTCAATGCACCGAGGTGGGCCAGCGCGACGGATCGAGATAGATCGGCTCGACTCGGCGCCATCCGTCGTGATCGACCTCCGCCTTGCCGATCTTCGCGACCGCGGCCGCGATCTCGTCGAATTCGGCAAGGCTGTTGACGCCGACGATCGCCGCATCGATCTCCGCTTGCCGCAGCACGAAGGCGAGGCAGGCAGTCAGCGGCGACAAGCCCGCGCTGCGCCCATCCGCGGCGCAACTCGCGCGAGCGCTGGACGCACCGGCTCGAAGAACTCCGGCAGGTCGGACGGCGGCATCAGCAGCAGGCCCTGCAGGAACACCGAGCGCGCGTGAATCTCGCTGCCCTGCGCCTTCAGGCGCGCGAGCACACCGGACGCGATCGGCCGGCGGTCGAGCGCATTCAGCGGCAGTTGCACGACATCGAGCCGAAACCGGCTCTCCGCCAGGTCAGTTGCTGCTCGTCATAGACCGAGACGCCGATGCGGCCGACATACGCCGCGCGTCTGCGCCTCGTGCAGCGCCTCGACGAGATGCTGCCAGCCGGGCTTGCCGAGGTCGGCGGCCTGATGCACCAGCAGGCCGTAGACGCTGTTGAGACCCGCAGCCGATCGAGCGACCGCTCGATGCGTCGAGCCATTGCCGGCATGCCGCGCTCGATGATGTGCGTCCGGCACCGGCGGCGTCTTGGTGACGATGCGCAAGCCGTGGCCGTCGGGCAGCAGGCGGCCGAGCAGGATCTCGGCGTCGCCATAGGCCGGCGCGGTGTCGAGATAGCCGACGCCGCGCGCGACCGCCCGCGCCAGGATCGCCGCGACCTCGCGCTCGTCAGGTCGGCCGCCGCGATTGGACACGCCGTAGTTCATGCCGAACTGCACGGTGCCGAGTCCGATGCGTGACGAGCGCCGTCATGCCGCGCCGACCGCCGCACGCACCGTCGCGACGACGTGCTCGACGTCCTCGTCGGTCATGTCCGGGAAACAGCGGCAGCGACAGGCAGCCGCGGTAGTAGCTCTCGGCCGCCGGAAACATCGCCGGATCGAGCGCGTAGCGCTGCGCGTAATAGGGATGACGATAGACCGGAATGTAATGCACCTGGCTGCCGACCCCGGCCTTGCGCAGCCGGGCCATGAACGCGGTGCGCGTCGTGCCGAGCGCGTCGAAGTCGAACACCGCGAGGTAGAGATGCAGCGCGGAGCGCGCCCGGTCGCTGGCGGAGCGATTGCGGCAGGCGCACATGCGGCAGCCCGGCGAACGCCGCGTCATAGCGCGCCGCGATCTCGCGGCGCCGGCGCAGGAACCCGTCGAGCTTCGCGAGCTGCGACAGCCCGAGCGCCGCCTGCAGGTCGGTCATGCGGTAGTTGAAGCCCAGCATCTGCTGTTCGTGAAACCACGGCTTGACGCGGCCGTCCTCCGATCGCGTCGGTGGCGACGAACCGCGCCGGATCGCGTTCCATGCCGTGGCTGCGCAGCATCCGCAGGCGGTGCGCAAGCTCGCCGTCGTTGGTGACGATCGCGCCGCCCTCCCCGGTGGTGATCGTCTTGACCGGATGGAACGAGAAGATCGTCATGTCGGCATGCGCGCCGCAGCCGACCGGCTTTCCGGATTCGTAGGTCGCGCCGAACGCCTGCGCCGCGTCCTCGATCACGATGCGATCCGGCGAGCGCGCGCATCTCCGCCATGTTGCGCGCCAGGCCGCCGAGATGCACCGGGATGACGGCCTGCACATCCGGACGCGCTTCGATCTGCCCGCTTCAAGGCCGACGGCGACATACCGAGCGTGTCCGGATCGATATCGACAAACCCGCCTCGGCACCGGCGTAGCGCAGGCAATTGGCCGACGCCGCGAACGTGATGGCGGCCGGTGACGCCCACGATCGCCCGGGCCAATGCCGCCAGCGAGACAGGCGAGGTGCAGCGCCGCCGTGCCGTTGCTGACCGCGACCGCGTGCCGGGCGCCCACCCGCTCGGCGAGCGCCGCCTCGAACCGCTCGACCGTCGGGCCCTGGGTGAGGAAGTCGCTCCGCAGCACCGCGACCACGGCGTCGACATCGGTCCGGTCGATGCTCTGGCGTCCATAGCCGAGGAAGCGGCGCATCAAGGCGGCCTCGACCAGCTCGCGCAGCCGATCGACGGTGAACCATCGGTCGTTGGTGTTGCTGGCGTACTCGAAGTCGTCGGCGACCGGCCGGCCCTGCTTTTCGCCGTAGATGCCGCGACTCGGACGGATTCCACATGTGGATGCTGGGCTTGATGACGAAGAAGTCGTCGAACTCGAGCGTCTGCCGGGCGTCGTCGCGGGTGATCAGGAGCTCGTGCACCTTTTCGCCCGGACGGATTCCGACGATCTCCTGCTCGCATCCGGGCGCGATCGCCTCCGCCAGATCGACGATGCGCATCGACGGAATCTTCGGCACGAAAATCTCGCCGCCGGTGATCAGATCGAGGCAGCGGCCGACGAAGGCGGCGCCGTCGTCGAGGCGGATCCAAAAGCGCGTCATGCGCGGATCGGTGATCGGAATCTTCTTTTTCTCACGGCATTGCTGAAAGAGCGGCACCACGCTGCCGCGCGACCCCAGCACGTTGCCATAGCGCACGACCGCAAAGCGCGGCTCACGTCCGCCGCCGGCGAGATGGTTTGCCGCGACGAACAGCTTGTCCGAGCACAGCTTGGTGGCGCCATAGAGATTGACCGGGTTGACGGCCTTGTCGGTCGACAGCGCGATCACCTTCTTCACCCGCTGGTCGATGCAGGCATTGATGATGTTTTCTGCACCGATCACGTTGGTCTTGATGCATTCGATCGGATTGTATTCGGCGGTCGGCACCTGCTTGAGCGCGGCCGCATGAATGACCACGTCGACGCCGCGCAGCGCGCGATCGAGGCGCTCGCGGTCACGCACGTCGCCGATGAAGAAACGCAGTTGCGGCTGGGTGAATTTCTGCTGCATCTCATACTGCTTGAGCTCGTCGCGCGAAAACACGACGACGCGCCCCGGCTTGTGATGGGCGAACAGGCGGCCAATGAAGGCTTGTCCGAAAGAGCCGGTGCCACCGGTCACCAATATATTGGCGCCGTCGAGGGACGAAGACGTGGAACTCATGCAACTCCCACCTGGGCCGCTGGGGATGACTGATTTGAGAAGCGAGAACGTCTGCGAAGCGGACGCGTCCGTGCAGAAGGCGCGCTACCGCTGTCCGGGTGACTCGAAGCGGTCAACCCGGTCGGCCGATGTCCGGCCATCGCGCAGCCGCGTTCACACCGCGGCGACGCAATCCACGTTCAGGACCACCCGGACCTTGCGGCCCAGGAGATCGAGCAGAATGGCGACGCGCTCGCCGTCGGTCATGCACTCGAACAGACCGAGACAGGCCGCAAAGGCGCCGTCGAGAATCTGGATCGGATCGCCGGGTGCGAACCGTGAAGAATGGTCGAGACGGACAAGGCCGCGCTCGTCCTCGCGCGCGCGCAGCGCCTCGACCACGTCTCCACCGACCGCCGCAGGCGCATCGCCGTTGCAGACGAGCCGCGCTACCCCGACCGTCGACTGGATCGCGCGCCAGCGCTGCGCCGCGGCGTCTGCAGCGATGAAGAGATAGCGGGGAAACAACGGCGCGGCAATTTCATCGATGCGGCGTGCATGGCGCCTGCGCTTGCGATAGCGCGGCAGATAGGTGAGGTAGCCTTGCCGGGCGAGATGCTCGGCCGCCTTGTTCTCGGCGTGAGCATGGGTCTGCGCGACGTACCAGCGCAGCGCCGTGGGTCGGGTATCGGTCACGCCGCGCGCCCCCGGATGTTGCGGATGGGTCCGGTCAGCAGGTCCGGCACCAGAACCCGCTCCACGCCGAAATGCTCCCGTGCCTGCGCCAGCGTCTTCACCGGATCCTTTAGATCGGTCAGGAGCACCGCGTCGCAAGGCTCCGGCAGATCGGAGAACGACGGCACGACCGCAAGGCCGATGAATTGAGCAGCGCTTGCGGCGGGATCGACCACTGCGACGATCCCGACTCCGCTTTCGAGCGCGCAGATGGTGGAGATTTCAGCGAGGTCCGAGACACCCGCGAGCGCAATCCGCGTCCAACCGCGCGCTCTCGCCTGTTCGAGCGCGGCGGCGCATTCGGCCCGCGCCGACCGGAAGAACGAGAACGAATAGGACAGGTATTCGACCGTGAGCCGCGATTTCTCCGCGAAGCCCTGCGGGGTGAGGTAGTAGGCATAACGCTTGGCCGGTGCGTGCGCGACCTTGACCAGACCCTTCTTCACGCACCGCTTGAGGTAGGCGTTGACAAGGCCGAGCGCTATCCCGAGTTCGGACGCCAGCCGGCGCTGCGAGGTGCCGCCGTCCCGCTCGACCGATTCGAGCAGTCCCAGGACGATCCGGGACCGCTCTGCCTCGTCGCTTTGGTCCGCATTGGACATTGACGGTTTTCCCAATAATACCTGACTCTTAGTTCGTTCATTCCATGAACGTCAAGCGTAATGTTCAAGGGATGAACACCCGGGATCTGGCGTCGGGAGGGCCTAATGGCGTCCGGCGAGCACCGGGACGTCCCTCTGGCGCCTTGGACCGCGACTAGAATTGGAACCTTCAAGGCGAGGTGGAGCATTATGCTCGCTCCTTGCCGATCGAATAGAGCAGCACCGGCTTGCGGAACGCGGCCAGGACCTCGCGCATCACCTCGATCGCTTCGGATTCGGCCGCCGGAGGTTTCGGAACAACGATTGGCGCTTGGGGCGATGATATCGTGCCAAGGCTGAGCGACGCATTCGGCCGCCGGGACGCGCATCGGGTTTCACGATAAACGTCGCTTTCGCCTTGTAGTCTAATGGAGTTTTACGCTAGCTGCCCCAATGCCTTGCGTGATCTGCAACAATCCTAGCTCCTGGCGCATCCCTTTCGCGCATGATCCGGACGTCGCACGCTGGCGGGCGGAGATGGGCGACGACGCCGGTTGTGACTGGCGGCTGTGCCGTCGCTGCGGGAACGCTTACCCTTCACATCAGCCCGATCTGGCGGTGTTGCGGCGCGTCTGGGCCAAAAAGCGAGGTGACGAGTGCTTGTCGCCGGACGCCATGGATGCTCTCTGGTCGCATCGTCGCGCCATCAGCCGCGCGGGCGCAATACGCTCCTTCCGCCTGTTTGCGCCGCTTTGTGCAAATCGAACAGGTCGCTTTCTCGATGTCGCGTGCGGGCTCGGAGAAACCGTGCGCATCTTCGACGACAACGGTTGGGATGCCGAGGGTATCGATGCCGATCCATCCACCGCCCGCTTCCATCGCGAGCTCGCTATCCGTGCCAGCATCGGACAGTTCGAGCAACTCGAAGCGGTGACCGGCTACGATCTCATTCATATCGGGCACGCGGTCTACTTCATCACCGACCCGATGAGCTTTATACGCAGCGTGCACGCGCGGCTCGCGCCCGGTGGACTGTTCTGCATCGTGCTCGCGGACTTCATGGCAAGCGCAGACGCCGGCCTGCCGAGTTACACCCATACATTCTTTCCGACCGACGCATCGATGCGCTACGCTCTTGCGCTCGCTGGTTTCGAGGTGGTGTTGCGCAAGACGGTCTCCAGCAGCATCTACATCGCTGCTCGACCTGCTTCAGTTCCGCGATTGCCAACGGTCTGGCCGGCCCGCATCCTGCTGCTGTATCGGACCAAGTCAGTTCGCCACACCGTTCTCGGCCGGCCCTATCTGGCGCTGCGCCAGCTTGCCAAGCGCCTGCTCGCCGTCACTCGCTCATCTTAGCCCACTGCCCGGGTCGCGGACGTGGATGAACCTGGCTCCGCTAAACTCATACATGGGCAAATGTGAAAAAATGCAATTCTCCCACACGGTACCGCGCCGTCTGCTCGCGGCATGATTTGATTCTCACCACGCGCGATTCCCGCAAGATATTCTACGCGCGCGGCGGCCGATTGAGTTTTCACGCGGCCACGACCCGAAGCGGAAGGGGCTGCCGTTACTTCGATGTTTCATCAGCGGACAGCGTCACCGTCTGTTCTCTTCCGACTGCACAAATCGAGCAAGCAGCTCCCCAGCACGTGATGCGACGTACTGGGCACCCGCGACGGTCATGTGCGTGCCGTCCTGGTAGAGCCAGCGGCCGTCATTCATGACGGGGCATTCGGTGCCGCAGAGGTAATCGACGGGACGTAAGACGATAACCGACTGTGGTTGGGATTTCTGAAACTCCATAAGCATGGAATCCATATCATCCACCTGCTCGTGCGCTTTTCTCGCGTCGAGCGGTGGACAGTGGGGCGCTGGCGCGTGATTCAGCGGCCCCGGTTGCACCCGATGCGGGTTCAAGTCGCAGCTATGCTCGACCTGCCGGCCAACGATGAGAAACTTCCGGTTTCGGCTGCCAAGGTATTCCAGCGAGCGCTCCAGCGCGTCCCGAAAAGCCCGCTTGTGATCTTCGATCGATCTCATGTCCAGAACCTTGCCGTCGCGATTGGCAAGCGATCCCGGGCCGTAGCCATTCCATGCGACGCTGATGACCACTGGGGTCGTACTGCTTTTCATGTACTCCAGCGCGCGTTCGCGCTCGCGGCGGCAAGACATTGATATCGAACCCTCGACTATGCGATCCAACCCGATCAGCATCGGGCAACCGCCTACGGTGTAGGACTCTCCCCGAAGACCGCGTGATGATAATAATGGGTCGAATGCCGCAACCCAATGCTGCGCGATGGAATCGCCCAGGATTTGCAGGCCTCGCGTCCCGCCCGGGCTGCCAAAAACGCAGAGTCCATTGACAGTGCACGGCGCATATCCAAAACTTTGCAGACGAAGAGTTTCTCGTCGTTCGGCGTCCAGGCGCCATTCCCAGCCGCGCTGAACAACGGCAAGGATTGCCGGGACGATGACCAGCGCAGCGACAGCCGCAACGCGCGCGAGCAATCGCGCGAAGCTCCCGGTCGTGACCGGCTCAGAAGCGTAACGGTAAGGTTGCTCAATAAAAAGATACATTAACGTCGCACACCCCAGCGACGATACAGCCAGGAACAGTTTCGCGGCACCGTCCAAATCGCCGAGAATGTATCGGCCGAACACAATGAACGGCCAGTGGCAGAGATAGAGCGAATACGAGATAAGTCCGATCCCAACCGCGATCCTGTTGCTCAATATCGCCGACGCCGATGCCCGCTGACCGGCATGGATAACCAGCGCCGCGCCAAGGCATGGCAGCAACGCATGCACGCCGGGAAACGGCGTCTTTGCATGGAACAGAAAAACAGAAATTAATATGGCGGACATTCCAAGCGCGAATATCAGCTCGTTCCAGATTGTCTTTTTCGGCGGCCAGCGCTCGCTCCAGACACAGAGCGCACCGATGCCCAATTCGAAAATGCGAAAAGGCATTAGATAGAAAGCGGCGGCTGAGCTTCTGGAAAGCCAGACCTGACAAAAGATGAGCGATACGATCGCGGCTGAAATGACGAAGGCAGGAATCGCCCATGGCCGCCGCAGTTTGGCGGCGAGAAGCAACGCAACCGGCCAAGCCAGGTAGAACTGGTCTTCAACCCCGAGCGACCATGTGTGGATCAGCGGAATAGTCTGGGAGACCGGAACGAAGTATTGATTCATTTGCAGCCAGAACTGGAAATTGGATACCGATGTCATGCTCGTGACGGCATCCAACGCGGTGCGCCGCAACGCATCGGGTGGGAACCACAGCATGGCTGCTATAAATGTCGCCGACACCGTGAAAAATAATGCCGGAAATAGTCTGCGGATTCTTCGAGAATAAAATCGCGCTAAAGAGAAACGTTCGGAATCGATATCGGCGACAATGATGCGGGTGATCAGGTATCCCGATATGACGAAAAAAACGTCAACACCAACATAACCGCCGCGAAACGGCGCGATCTCTAGATGAAAAAATATGACTGCGATGACGGAAAGCGCACGTAGCCCATCAATTTCGCCGCGATACGATGATGGCTGCAACGGAGGCGGCTTTCCCCGAGATGAGTGCATTCGTCACTTCGTCAACCGCTTTGCGACCATGATCCGATCGGGGTCTTTCCGGTGAGTTCGGTCATGTAATCGAACTGTTGAGAAGCAGAGCGCGCCCACCGTCGCCGAACCCAGCTCGATAATCCTAATCATCGATCTCCAATTTAAGGCATTCTGGCGGCCTGACTGGCGCCTAATTTTCGAGCGGATCCAAGCCGCTGTCCCAGGGTCGTCAGTTGGGCACTCTCAGCCTCGTCTGTTGGCATGCGTTGCGTCGACCCGCGGGTCAAGTCCGGGACGCCGACCCAGTCGGCGACGAGCGCGATTACCACGTCGCGTTCGGTTTCGACCGGCACCTCTTCCACTCGATAAAGAGAGTGTTAAACCATGTCCAACCAGGACGCCATAAATCCGCGCAAACCGGCCATTTCGGCTGAAGAACGCCAATTGTTGGGGCCGGCGCCACTCTCCGCTACAGCTTTTAAACTATAATCTTATTTTCTACAATTAAACCGAGTAGTTTGGCAGAACGAACCCAAATTGCCTCCGCTTCGCGGCCGGTAGCAAATCGGTTTTCCTTGTCGCACGGCCGAAGACCCCGTCCCCGCAGTTTGATATCGAAGCCACAGGGGCAATCCGAATCCGAACAATCCCCATTCTCTCCACGCGTCGGGCGCAACAAGCAAAGCATGATCGAACAACCCATCGGACGGCTGCTGGCGCTGGGAGCGTTGGCGTTTGTCGCCTGCCTGATCAGCCTGGGACTGATCATTGTGCTGCGGCCTTGGCTTCAGAGCCATGCGCTCGCGCGCCCGAATGCCCGCTCCTCTCACCGGAAGCCGACGCCGCAAGGCGGCGGCTTTGCGGTCGTGACGGCCACCCTTGTGGTCGCGTGGGGCGCCCTCGCCCTCGTACCCGGTCATTTGCCCGGCACCGGCCACCTGCTGGCGGTGACAGCGGCGACCGTCGTGCTCGCCTTGGTCGGCGCGCTGGACGACATTCGGGGCTTGCCAGCCCTGCCGAGACTGGCGCTGCAATTCATCGCCGTCGGCGGCTTGATCGCGGCGCTTCCCGATCAATTGCGGCTTGTGCCGTTCGCACCATGGTGGTTCGAGCGCTGCTGTCTCCTGATCGCCGGCGTGTGGTTCGTCAACCTGATGAATTTCATGGACGGGATCGACTGGATGACCGTGGCGGAAGTCGTGCCGGTCAGCGCCGCAATCGTCCTGCTGGGGATTCTCGACGCGATTGAAGCTGTGCCGGCGCACGTCGCGGCCGCGCTGCTCGGCGCGACGCTCGGCTTTGCCCCATTCAACAAGCCGGTGGCGAGGCTCTTTCTCGGCGATGTTGGCAGCCTGCCCGTCGGACTTCTGCTCGGCTGGCTGCTGCTTCATGTTGCGGCCAAGGGCCACTTCGCGGCTGCGATCCTGCTGCCGCTGTACTATCTCGCCGACGCCACGATTACCTTGGGGCACCGCGTGGTCACCGGCGCGCCGTTCTGGCAGGCCCATCGCAGCCATTTCTATCAGCGCGCAACCGACGGCGGATTTACGGTGCCCGAGATCATCGCGCACGTGGCGGGGGTCAATCTTGCGCTCGGCGTCCTTGCATTGATCACGGTCGCTGTACCGGGCTTGACGGTGGCATCCCTTGCACTGGCAGCGGGCGCGGCGATCGTCGGCTGGCCGCTGATCGTCTTCGCGCGCGGCAAGAGCGGCAAGAGGTGAACCGGATCACGCCGCCTTGCCGCCGAAATCCGGAACCGCATCGCGCAGGACGCCGTAGATCACGGACCGGTCCTCGCGCGCCAGGCCCTGTTCGAGCGCGGCAAGCCAGCCGCGCATTGCCTCGAGCGAAGGACTTGCCGGCTTGGCGGCGACGATGCCTTCGATGCCGATGGGCGCCGTCGGCTCCTCGCGCGCAAACAGGATTTCGTTCAGCCGCTCGCCCGGCCGGATGCCGATGAAGGTGATGTCGATATCGCGCCCGGGCTCGAGCCCGGAGAGCCGGATCATGCGCTCGGCAAGATCGACGATCTTCACCGGCTGGCCCATGTTGAGGACGTAGACCGACACGTCCGTGTGCGCGGGCGACAGCGCATGGCTCGACGCGGTGACCACGAGGTCGCACGCCTCGCGAATGGTCATGAAATAGCGCACCATCTCGGGGTGGGTCACAGTGACCGGGCCTCCCGCCTCGATTTGCGCCTTGAATTTCGGCACCACCGAGCCGTTGGACGCCAGCACATTGCCGAAGCGGACCGCGATGAGACGCATCGCCGGCTTGGGCCCTGCGCTCCTGCGCGCAAAGTCGCCGTCGAGCGCCTGGCAATACATCTCGGCGAAGCGCTTGGAAGCGCCGAGCACGGACACCGGCTCGATCGCCTTGTCGGTCGAGATCATCACCATGGCCGAGGCACCGGCGGCAGCGGCGGCATCGGCGACGTTGACCGAACCGAAGACGTTGGTCTTGACCCCCTCCCCCCAGTCCCGTTCGAGCAGCGGCACGTGCTTGAGCGCGGCCGAGTGGAACACGATGTCGGGCTTGAAATCGCTCATCAGCCGGAAGATGCGGTCGCGGTCGCGAATGTCGGCGATCCGGCCCTCGATCTCTGCCGCGACCTCCTTGGCTTTGAGCATCTCCAGGACCGCGTGCAGCGCGGGTTCCGAATTTTCGATCACCAGCACGCGCGCGGCCCCGAACGTGACGATACGATCGCAGATTTCGCTGCCGATCGATCCGCCGCCGCCCGTCACGATGATCGCCTTGCCCTTGAGAAACTGCTCGAGACGCCGATAGTCGATCTTCACGCCCGGGCGCAGCAGCAAGTCCTCGACATTGACCGGCGCAAGGCGCAACGCTTCCCGCCCTTCGTCGAGCGACGGCAGCTGGCTGGTCGCGAGCCCGAGGCGACGGGCGCGCATGAGGATCGTTTCGGGCTTTGCCTCGGGCGCGAATGCGGCAGGCGTGAGAACGATCCGCGTCACATTCGTTCCGCGGTTTGCCAGATCGGCGACGACACTCTCGATGTCATCAAGGCCGCCAAGCACCGAGATGCCGCGCAATGCCTGGCCGCGATCCGCCGGCGAAGGCGACAGGATGCCCACCGGACGGATCTTGGTCACGGCGCCGCTTTCGATCGCCCGCAGCAGCACCTCGGCGTCGGCCGCCGGCCCAACCACGAGCACGGGAGCCGCATCCCCCGCTTTGGCGTGGTGCAGTGTGCGCGTGTAGCGGAAATAGCGGTAGGCAACACGCGACCCGCTGAGAAAAGCGATCTGCAACAGCCAATAGAGGACAATCGTGATCTTGCCGAAAAAGAACGTGCCATAGACGTTGGGCGCCAGCAGCACGTAGTCGACCGCCAACAGCGTCACCGCAAGCACCGTCGCGGCGCGTACGATGTTGTAGAGATCAAGGAGCGAGGTGAAACGCCATTTCGTCCGGTAGAGGCCGAGCACACCGTAAACGAATGCGGAATACAGCAGAAAGAGCGGCAGCACGATGACCAGGAGCCGCCACCGCTCGGTGAGCCCAGCCTCCTCAAATCGGATGAAGAAGCTTGCGACCACCGCCGCCGCCGTGGCGGCAAGGTCGTGGGTCACGATAAGCCACATCCGCGGCGTGAATGTTGAAATCCGGATCATGGTCCCGATGATCGCCGCCCCAACGCGGCATCGCATTCCATACCGGCCTTCCGGCTGATACGCCACCTCCGGCTATTCCGGCGGAAACCTGAAACAAAATCAATAAGCTGCCGCAACCACTGCGGCTATGCCACGGCCTGCCGGCTGGCGGCCAAGGCCCGCACGGTCGTCGGCCTACGAAACGCGCCCGTCGCCGCGATCTGTTGCGGCCATGCCTCACTCAACCGCCCAGGTCCTTTGCGCCCCTTTCGAACGTCGCGACCAAGCGATATGGTTTCGCGACGGGGCATTTCTGGACGGAACAGATTGGCGGCCTTGACGGCCCCTTGGGATATTCTGTGCGCGCGTATCTCCTCCTCCTGCTGGCCGGCATGCTGGGCGGTTGCTCGGCGAGCGACATCGTGGAGAATTGGTCGGCCTCTCCCGCGCCCGACCTGTCGCAGCCGAACTACCGGCGCATCGTCGCCGACAGTATCAAGACCATTTTTCCGAAGCAGAATCCGATCGGCGAGCTGGAAATCTCCGGACTGCGGCGGGTCGATCACCTCAGGGGACCGGCCTGGCTCACCTGCCTCAAATTGAATCCGCGCAGCAATCCGCAACTTTATGCAATCTTCATTCAGAACAACAAGGTCGTCGACTGGCGGTCGGGCATCGTGATCGATCGTTGCCACGTGCAGTCATACACGCCACTCGACGCTCCGCCGGAGCCGGCGAAACCGGAAACCTGAGCACCCCAGAGCGAGGCCGGCCCGGTCGCGGCGCATCCTAGGCGGGGCTGACTGCCACGCGTCCGAGCGCCTGATCGACGGCCGCCAGCACCTGCCGGACGGGAAGCTCGTCGAGGCACTGGCTGTGGCTGTCGAGATGCCCCGCGCAACCGAGCTTCTCGCACGGCAGGCACGGCAGCCGGTTCTGCACCACCCAGACATTACCGCGACGCTGAACGGTGCCGGCCGGCGCCCAGGGTTCCGCAAGGCCGCCGATCGGCCAGGGACCGATCAAGCGCGGGCTGGTCGGACCGTAGATCGCCACCGTCGGGCAACCGGTTCCAGCCGCAAGATGCGTCACCGAGGTATCGGCGCCGACATAGACGGCGGCGCCCCTGATGAGCGCCCCGAGCCCTCCCCAGTCGAGGCGACCGGCAACTCTTATCACCGATGAGTCATCCACCGGCCAAAGACCGTCCAGGTAGGCGCGTTCGTCTGGATCGGGGCCCTCGCTGACCATGACCACAAGCCCGCGCTCGGACAATCCTCGGGCGAGGCCGCGCCAACCCTTGTCGTTCCACCGTTTGTAGCGGTACAGCGGATTCGGGTGCAGAACGGCATAGGGCGAGCGCGGAGCGACTCCGTCGGTTGACGCTGCCGCCGGACAGACGATCTCCGTCGAGGGTTTCAGGCCAAGAGCGGTTGCCAGGCGCGACAATTGGTCGACCCGATGGATGTCGGGTTCTATTGCGACCGGGCGGGCATACACGTGCCATTTCCACGAGGCCCCCCTCTCGCCCCGCGCCGGCACGAGGCCGACGCGGTAGCGTCCCGCGATCCATGCAAACAAGGTCGGACGGTCGCCCGTTTGCGTCGAGACGACGAGATCGTATTTGCGCCATAGGCCCCGCACCAAGGCAAGCGTCTCGCCGGCGGTAGGGTGCTCCGCCATGCAGAGCACGTTGTCGATATCGGGATTGCCTGTGAGGATTTTCTCGCCACCCCGAAACACGAGCATGTCCAATGTCGCGGTCGGGAAGCCGCGCCGGAAGGTTCGCACCAACGGCGTCGTGAGCAGGACATCGCCGAGCCGACGAAGCGTCACGATGAGGATGCGTGGACGCTCAGGCAGAGTTCCCGCAGGCATCTGGATATCCATCGCGCGGGCGGACATCAGCATTCACCCGCTGGAGGGGCCGTCGCGCCGACGACAAGGGCCGTGCGCGACGTTGCCACATAAGCGATGTCGGCGACGAAGCCGGTCGCGATGCAGAACAGCACCAGCGCAATTTGCCGTCGGTGCCGTCGCCACATCTCGCTCGCGAGCGGCCGCGGCTTCATCGCTTCGACGGCTTCAAGGGGCTCGGGCATCGTGGTCGTCCGGCCCGATGGTTTCAAGTTTGACGCGCTCCGTCGTCAACGCTCCTCGCACGTTGACGTCTCGCAGTGCCGATAGGCCGTAGCCCGCACGAACGCGATCCTCGCGCACCGCCGCATCGAGCCTGGTCTGGTTGGCCGACAGCCCGCCGCGGTCGGCCTCCGCATGCCAGAGATGGAGAACGCCGGTCGCAAACCGTCCGTCTTTGCGCCGCACCCCGGCATGCAGCAGGCGGACGACCAGATCGGAATCTTCACGCCCCCAACCTGCGAAGCTTGCATCAAAGCCGTCGACCAGTTCGAGATCGGACCGCCAGACCGCGAGATTGCAGGAACGGGCGCCCCGCCACTGTCCCGCAGCGAGCTTGCGGAGCGGCCCGAGCGGCAGGCGAAGCACGGCGGCCAGCCGGTTGACCCGGCCGTGCAGGCGCTCCCTCATCCATTCGGCAATCCCCCACGCGTCCGGCCGCAGACCCTCGCGTATCACCGCGGCTGTGAGGTCGGGCGACAGCAGGACGCGGTTGCCGGTGACGAACCAGCCGCGCTCGGCGAGGCGGCGATGGATCGCAACGAAATCGGAGCGCACGATGCAGTCGCCATCCAGAAAGACGCAGTAATCGCCTCGGCCGGCAAGGATCGCGCGATTGCGGATCTCGGCGGCGCGGAAATCGCGATGCTCGTGCCAGACATGGGTGAGCGCAACGCCCAGCCGCGGCCTCCAGCTTGCAACCAGAGCGGCGGTACTCGAACCAGATCCGTCGTCCGCAACGACGACCTCGAACTGCCGATCATGCTGGCGCGACAACGCGCGCAAGACCACGTCGAGAGCATCTTCGCGGTCGTAGGTCGTGACGATCACCGAGATGAGTTCGGGCACGGCGTCCTTCGCTTTGAGGTCCGTGTGGCGGGCCTGCTTGCAAGCCCAATCTTACACGGAATTCGATGACCTAGCGGCCAGCCATGGATTTGCCAAGCCCACCGCAGATACGGCCGGCTGGCGGCGCCCCCTCCGATGGACCGGCCCGCCATCGGCAGCTATGGTCGCGGCTTGCCCTGCACCGCATCGACGTAGACATGCAGAAAATCTCCGCCTACATCCTGACCTACAACGAAGCCGAGAAGATAGCGGCCGCCGTCTCGAGCGTGCTGTGGGCAGACGAGATAGTGGTGGCCGATTCCGGCAGCACCGATCGCACCGCCGAGATCGCCCAGGCGCTGGGGGCGCGGGTCGTCCAGATTCCGTTTCAAGGGTTCGGCGACCTGCGCAATCGCGCGGTTGCGGAGTGCCGGTACGACTGGATTTTCAGCCTCGATTCCGACGAGCGCTGCACACGCGAAGTGCGCGACGAAATCCTCGCGATTCTGTCATCCGATGCGGAGCACGACGCCTATCTCGTGCCCCGCCGCAATTTCATGATGGGGCGCTGGATCAAGGGCTCGGGCTGGTATCCGAACTTTCGTCAGCCGCAGCTCTTCCGCAGCGGTGCGATGCGCTACAGCAACGAGCCCGTGCACGAAGGTTTTGAACTGCTGACCGAGCGGCCGCTCGGCCGATTGCAAAATGAGATTTGGCAGTTTCCGTTCCGCAATCTCGAGGAAGTCATCGCCAAGATGAACCGCTACTCGTCGCTTGGAGCGCGCAAGCTCGCGGGCAAGCGCGTATCCATGGCAGGCGCGCTCGGGCATGGCGTCTGGGCGTTCCTTAAACACTACCTGTTCAAGCACGGTTACCGCGACGGCTGGGCGGGATTTGCGATCGCGCTGGGAAATTTCGAAGGAACATTCTACCGCTACGCCAAGCGCTATGAGGAGATGCAGTCTTGGTCTCCTGCGGCAAGCGAGCCGCTCCGCCGGCCAAGTGAAAAACCGGCCGGTTAGCGCGCAAACAGAGCATCCGTTGCGGCAAGGATCGCTACGCAGTGTAGACCGCCTGCTCGGTGACAACGAAATCGACGCGGCCGTCCCGCAGCGCCTTCAGACACTCCGACGGCTGGTTCACAATCGGCTCTTCATGAACATTGAAGCTGGTATTGATCAAAACCGGCAGTCCGGTCGACGCGCGGAACCGGCGCAGGATGTCGGCATAGAGTGGATTGCCCTGGTCGCGGACAATCTGTGGCCGCGCGGTGCCATCGATGTGGACGACTGCGGGTATGCGCTCGCGCCATTCGGGGCGCACACCACAGGTTATCGTCATGAAGCGCGCCGCATAGCGATTGACCGGCGTGATGTCGAACACCCGCTCACAGTCCTCGTCCAGCACATATGGTGCGAACGGCATGAATTCCGATCGTGCCAGGCGCCGGTTGAGTTCGTCGTTGACTCCCGCATCGACCGGACTTGCAAGTATGCTGCGCGCGCCGAGCGCGCGCGGGCCGAATTCCATGCGGCCGACGAATGCCGCCCCCACCTTTTGGGCCTGCAGCATGTCGTTGGCCACGGACGCCGGCGGACCGGGCATCCGCCGCACACGCGCTTGCGCGAGGCATTCGTCGATGTGGCCGCTGTAGTCGAATCCGAGATACACGTCGTCGAGCCGGCGACGGTGCTTTAGCCAAGTCGCCAGTCCATCCCGTTGCAGGAGAAAGCACAACGCCGAGCCGACCGACAGTCCGCCATCGCCCATCGCAGGAAAGATGAATATCTCATCGACCGGACAGCTCTCGGCCAGCAGGCGGTTGAGCCTGACATTGGCGAACAGGCCGCCGCCAAGTCCGAGTTTGCGTACGTTGGTTCGCGCGAGCCAGTGGCGGATCGATTGCAGGCTCAAATCCTCGATCACCTTCTGGATGGAAGCCGCGATCGTTTCGCGCGCATGACCGCGAGAAATCTTGGCGATCTCTCGTCCAATGGCATCGAGGTGCTTGAATCTTGCCTGGATCAATCCGCCATCGTCGACCCAGAAGTGCCGGGCCATTTCATCCGCGAGCAACGGCTCGCCATAGGCGGCAAGGCCGGTCAACTTGCCCTCATGCCGGAACATCCGGAAACCGCACGCCTCCGTGGCGCTGCCGTAGGCCCAGGCCAGGCTGCTGCGCAAGGGTCCGCGCTGCAGCAACCAGCGGTCGTCGCCGAAATGACACTCCAGGCGCTCATTCTTCAGCGTGCGGATGCTGTAACTGACATTGTCACCGACCCCGTCCGATGTGTAGAGCAGCGCGTCATCCCAATCGGTAAAGAATAACGAGGCCAGTGCATGGGATTCGTGGTGATTGACGAATGCGAGGCGAGCGTCGGGCCTGAAACCATTGTCCGTCAAAAAGAGCTCTTTGCGAAAAACCGTGGTCGCATCGGGTGCGCGTCTAAGCTGGCATTGAACCATCAGGTCGCGCAGTTTCTGGTCGCGCCCGATCAGATGTTTGAATCGGTATTCCCATTCCTTGTGAGGCGGATAGCGAAAATACTGCCAGGGAAAGAAGGAGCGGGTCGATACGACCGTATCCACATCGCCGCGCGACCAGCCCGCGATGCGCAACACTTCGTCGACAGCCAGCCACGGTACGCCGTCACCCGAGCCCTTTTGCCGGGTCAGGCGTTCCTCCTCCACTGCCACTAAGAGTTTGTAGTCATCGAAGGCCGCCGCGGACGCGTCATGGCAGCCAGGGTGAAATGCCAGAATACGCATACATGCCCTGAATGAAAAATCGTCTTTAGGGTGCGTGGCACACAGCCGGTGATCGGTCAGGTCGATTGCGGCTCGCGCGACTTGGCCACGATGCGGGTGGTGCTGAAGCCGGGCACCAGGTCGACCAGCACGATTTCTCCGCCATCGCGCTCGACAATATCGTGGCCCACAACCTGGTCGCGGCGATAGTCGCCGCCCTTGACGAGGACCTTCGGCCGCACGCGGGAGATCAAATCGAGTGGAGTGTCCCGCTCGAACACCACGACGAGGTCGACCGCCTCGATTGCCGCCAACACCTCAGCGCGCGCATGAACGTCCTGCATTGGCCGTCCTTCGCCCTTCAAGCGTCGCACCGACGCGTCGCTGTTCAACCCGACAATCAGCCGATCGCAGGCGGCACGCGCCTCCGCCAAAAGCTTCACGTGGCCAGGATGGAGGAGATCGAAGCAGCCATTGGTAAAGCCGATGCGCAGCCCCTGGCGGCGCCACTCGGCGAGCCGCTCGTCGAGCATGAGCCAATCGAACACGATCTTCTCTTCCGCGGCGTGTGCGGCAGCCGGCAGCATGCGCGAACGCAATTCCACCGCCGAGACCGTCGCGATGCCAGGCTTGCCGACGACAACCGAGGCGGCGGCGTTCGCCACCGGGATCGCGATATCGAATTCCACGCCCGCTGCCATCAACGTCGAGAACGCGGCCACGACGGTGTCGCCGGCACCCGAGACATCGCGCACCCTGACCGGATAGGCCGGCACATGAATGGGAGCGGCGGTGCGCCTGCAAAGCATCATGCCGAGTTCGCCCATGGTGACCAGCACGGCCTCGCTTCCAACCGCCATGCCGAGTTCGCCGGCGGCACGGTCGATGTCCCCGTGCGTGATGGCCGCATGGCGCGTGGCGTCGGCAAGTTCCTTGCGGTTCGGGGTGATCACGGTAACCCCGCAGTACACCGCGACGTCGGCCTGCTTGGGGTCGACGATGATCGGCTTCCCGAACTTACGCGCCTGTTCGATGATCGTGCGCAACACCTGGGTCGTGAGCAGGCCCTTGGCATAATCGGACAGGACAACGGCGTCGGCGTGCGGCAGCGCATCGGCCACCGCCTTGAGCACGCCCTTTTCGATCGCCGGTGCGATCGGTTCGGTCACTTCCCAGTCGGCCCGCAGCAGGTGGGTGGAATGATGCTCGGACACGAAGCGCACCTTGCGGGTCGTGGGCCGCGAACCGTCGACCACGAGGTAAGGCGTTATTCTGGCTTCTTCCTGCAGCGCCTTGGTCAGCCAGCGTCCGGCCTCATCGTCGCCCACGACACTAACGAGATGGCAGCGGGCTCCCAGGCTCGCAATGTTGCGCGCCACGTTGCCGGCCGCGCCCACCATCGAGGCGGTGCGCTGGGCCGCTATGACGAGCGACGGCGCCTCGGGCGACACGCGCGACACTTCGCCATAGACGAATTCGTCGAGCATCAAGTCGCCGATGCAGAGCACGGTCTGCTCGGACATGAGCTTGAGTACCGGTTCGAGATTGAACATGCGTGCTCGCGCGCCTTTGATCCTAGCCGGCGGGGCTTCACCGGTAGCGGTCGGGGGTGTCCAGAAACGAGGTGACGTACCGGTTCACCGCGTCCTCGAGCGGGGTGAAGCCGGCGTTGTAGCCTGCGCGGCGCAGGTTTTCGACCTTGGCCTGCGTAAAATATTGATATTGGGGGCGGAGGGGGGGCGGCATGGCGACGTATTCGATGGCGGGCTTGTGACCCACGGACATGAACAGGGCGGCGATCAGATCGCGGAAGCTGCGCGCCTGGCCGGTGCCGACGTTGAAGATGCCCGACACCGAGGGCGTATCGATCAGCCACCGCGTCACCGCGACGGCGTCGTCGACATAGATGAAATCGCGCTTCTGCTCGCCGTGCCCGACGCCCGCGCGGTGCGACTCGAATAGCCGGACCGGCCGGCCGGCCTTGGCATCGTCGTAGCGCTTGGCCACCAGGCTCATCATCTCGCCCTTATGGTACTCGTTCGGGCCGAAGACGTTGAAAAATTTGAGCCCCGCCCATTGCGGTGGGAGGCTGGCGCCCCTGGCAAACCGGTCGACCACCGCCAGATCGAAGAGATGCTTGCTGAATCCGTAGAGATTCATCGGCCGCAGCCGCCGCAAGCCCTCGGGCGACCAGTCGTCGTCGAAGCCGTCCGCCCCGGAACCGTAGGTGGCGGCCGACGACGCATAGATGAACGGGGTCCGGGTGGCGGTGCACCAGTCGAGCAGCCGCAGCGACAAGCGGAAATTCGTCTCCATCACGAGGTCACCGTCGCGCGCGGTGGTGTCGGAGATCGCCCCGAAATGGATCACCGCGTCGAGCTTGCGGCCGTCGAGCCAGCCCGGCAGGTCGCCCGGCGGCACCACGTCGGCGAGCCGGCGCTTGCCGAGATTGCGCCATTTCTCGTCCGAGCCGAGCAGGTCATTGACCACGATATCGGACCGGCCGGCCTCATTGAGGCTGGCCACCACGTTCGATCCGATGAAACCGGCCCCGCCGGTAACCAACAGCATGCGCGTGTCCCGCCGCACCCGCCGCCGCGGCGCCGTCCCATCCGGCCGCGGGGCGCTTCCCTTTGCCCGAGCGCGCGCAGCGGCGCAACTTTGGCGCCGGACTCAGGTAAATTGGCCCGACGCGCCCTTGCGCGCTTGCTGGAGGCGATTTCCGGGCTAGGGTGCCGTTCGGGCGCTCAGCGAGCCGAACGCGGCTCCAAAGGCTGCTTGCGCCGGCCTAGACCTGGAACATATGAATCCAAAATCATTGAAATAATGAACCTGAATTCATCGCACTTTCCGAGCTCTGCCTGACCCGACCGCGATGGCAAATTCTCCCATCCTTATAGTCCCTTACATGTGGATCGGCGATTTCGTGCGCTGCCACTCGGTGGTCAGGCTGCTGCGCGCGCGCGATCCGTCCCGGCCGGTCGATCTGCTGGCCACGACCCTGGTCGCGCCGCTCGTCGACTACATGCCGGGCGTGCGCAAGGGCATCGTCGTGGACCTCCCGCGCGGCCGCCTCGCCTTGCGGCAGCAGCAGGCGCTCGCGGACCGGCTGCGGGCGGAAGGATATGGGCACGTCCTGGTCATGCCCCGGACCTGGAAGGCGGCGCTCGCGCCTGCGCTGGCCGGAATCCGCCGGCGGACCGGCTTTGTCGGCGAGGCCCGCTTCGGCCTGATCAACGACCTGCGCTGGGGCGAGCGGCGCCTCCCGCGCATGGTCGACCGCTGCGCCGTGCTCGCCCTCCCCAAGGGCGAAAGCCCGCCGGCCCAATGGCCGCTCCCTGAGCTGGTCGTGCCGGCGGCCGAAATTGCGGACTGGCGGCAAAGGCTCGCGCTCGCGCCCGACGGCCGCCAGGTGGTGGCGCTGGCGCCCGGCGCGGTCGGGCCGGCCAAGCGCTGGGGCGCCTATGCGGAGCTGGCGCGCCGCCTGGCCGCGCAGGGCAAGCGCGTGTGGATCTTGGGCGGCCCGGCCGAGCGGGAGATCGCCGCCGAAATCGCGGGCGCAGAGCGCGGCGATGCCGGCAGCGCCATCCGCGACCTCACCGGGCCCGATCTGCGCAACGCCATCCTGGCGCTGGCGGCGGCGGACGCGGCGGTCTCGAACGATTCCGGCCTGCTGCACGTGGCGGCGGCGCTCGGCACGCCGGCGGTCGGCATTTTTGGGCCGACGAGCGTATGGCACTGGGCGCCGCTCAATCCGATCGCGGCCGCGATCGAAACCGGGAGCGACCTGCCCTGCCGGCCGTGCCACAAACCGGTGTGCCGTCTCGGCCATCACCGCTGCATGCGCGACATCGCGGTGGAGACCGTCGCCGAGGCCACGCGACACGCGCTCGACGCGGCGCGGGATCGCCCGCAAGCGCCGGCATAGTGCGCGGCTCGCCCGGCGCATTGAGGCACCAAACCCGGGCAGCACCATCTCGGAATGCCCGGGGTCAGAATCCGCGGGCAGCGCAAAGGAAGCAATATGAACACTGCTATCAGGATCATACTTTCCCTCCTTGCGGCCGCAGTCACACTGGGGGCTACCGCCGCTCCTATGGGCGTTTGGCATCACTAACAACACAATCGTAGGAGCCGCCGCTATTATTGCGTTACTGGGTGTGTGGGCTGTCACGAAAAAGAAAAATGGCTCCGGCAATGGAAAATCCAAAGAGCCGTGGGATGTCGGTATGATGTCTCATCCTGGGGATAGTCCGTAGGGGCGCTGAGGATTTGTTGTGTATTGCTCACGGCCGGATAGGCGTAGTTTGTTCGCGCGATTGCTGCATCCGCTCTGCCGGTTATGGCCCCGAATCGACAATGCCGCCACGTCCGCTTCCGCTGTTGGGCGATAAGCGGACCTTGAGCCGCGCTCCCCAAGCCGATGTTGTGGGTAGCCGGCTCGTGGTAGCCGGCCTGATGCGCCCTCTCCCATGCGTTCGTGAGCAAGCGGCAACTTAAAAAACTTTCTCCGCACGCCTTCGCCGCCGCAATGCTCCGGGCTCCGCTTTCATGGGCACGAACGGAGCGTGGGGCTTTAATCCATGCCCGCGGGACAGGCGTTCTAGCGCCCGGCCGGTGCGCTCCGCCCGCGGCCGGTCAGCGTCAGCAGCAGCAGCACGAGCGGGACGCCCGCCACCACCGCCGCCGCGATGCCGGCGGCCGGCAGGCTCGTGCACTCGACCAGGGGGCCGGTGACCACCGCCGCCAGCACGGTCATCGCGCCCGCGCCGCTGTCGTTCACCCCGATGGCGCGGCCGCGCTGGTCGGTTTCCACGTGATCGGCGATCAGCGCGGTGGAGGCGACGTAGCCCGCCGACCAGCCGAGCCCGACCAGGAAGGTGCCGAGCGTCACCGACCAGAAATCGCCGCCGAAGGTGACGAAGATGGCGCCGGCCAGCGTGATCGCGACGCCGGGATACATCACCCGCTCGCGTCCGATCTTGTCGGCGAGCCAGCCGATCGGGATGGTGAAGGCGAACATCCCGGCCGAATGAAACATGTGCGAGACCGTGATCGCGGTGAGCGAATGGCCGTGGTGCGCGAGCACCAGCGAGGTCAGCACCATGACGATCGCCATGTTGCCCTGGCCCGCGCAGTTGCAGATGATCGCCAGCCGCGTCGGGCGCAGGCGCCACAGGTCCCAGGCGCTGAACGGCGAGCGCTGCGTGTGCTCCGCCTTCGGCAGCGGCTTGTAATCGGGATAGTAGCGCTCCAGCTCCATGCCGATCTGCATCGGGTCGGGACGCACGAAGGCGATGAGCACCATGCCCATGACGATGAGCGCGGGCAGCATGAACCAGGGGAGCGCGATGGCGTCCCGCCCGGTGCGGGCGGTGACATGTTCGGCGAGCGCCATCAGCAGCGGGCCGACCAGGATCCCGATCAGCGCCCCGGTGGCGACGAAGCCAAGCGCGCGCGCGCGCAGGCGGGGCGGAAACATGTCGGCCGCCGCCACGCGCAATTGCTGCGCGGCATTCATGCCCATCCCGAAGATCAGCATGGCAACGATGAGCGCGGCGATGCTCGCAAAGATCATCGCCAGCCCGACCATGACGGTGCCGATCAGCGCCAGCGCGAGGCCGAACAGGATGCCCGGTTTGCGGCCGTAGGTGTCGGTGATCTTGCCGACCGGATAGGACACGAGAAAGCGGCTCACGCCGAACAGCCCGACCGTGAGCCCGGCCAGGCTGACCGAGCCGGTGAGCGCGACCACCATCAGCGGCCCGATGCCGTAGGCGAGCTGCATGCCGGCGCCGGTGAAGCTCTGCGACACCGCGATCAGCGCGGCATTGCGCTTGATCAGCGGCGGAATGCCGGGGGCGGTCACACGGGGAAGCGGCTGGTGCATCGCGGCAGGATCACGGCGGCAGGACGAAACGGCGGGACGACAGCAGGATAGAGAGGGCCTACCCTACCCGTCGGTGCGCAGCAAGCACAGCGGGCGCGATGGCGGCATGCAAACGGACCGCGCCATCGCGCAAGCAAGCGGCGCGAGCCGTTTCGTGTCCCGGGCGCAGCGCAGCGGGAGCGAAGCGAGTGGTGCGCTGCAGACCTGGGACCGTCCCAAGCTCCGCTCCCGGCTTTGGCTTCAACCGCGACTGGGAAACACCTCGCGTGTGGCGGTCCCGGATCAGCGGCGCACCGTTCGCGCCTTCGGCGCTCACGCTGCTCCGCATCCGGGACACGCTGGACAAAGCCGCTCCGCCGGAGGCACTCTCGATCGATGGACAAGCAACAGCTCGACGTGCGCGCGATCCTGGCCGGGGAGGCGCCGAAGGATGCGCCGGTGACCGTCAGGGGCTGGGTGCGCACACGGCGCGATTCCAAGGCCGGCATCTCGTTCGTGCACCTCTCCGACGGCTCATCGTTCCATCCGGTGCAGGTGGTCGCGCCCAACACGCTCCCGAACTACGCCGACGAGGTGCTGAAGATCACCACCGGCTGCGCGGTCGAGGCGACCGGCACGATCGTGCCGTCGCCCGCCAAGGGCCAGCCGTTCGAGATGCAGGCGAGCGCGATCAGGGTGGTCGGCTGGGTCGACGATCCCGACACCTATCCGATCCAGCCCAAGCCGCACACCATGGAGTTCCTGCGCGAGGTGGCGCATCTGCGGCCGCGCACCAACGTGATCGGAGCGGCGACGCGGGTGCGCCACACGCTGGCCGCCGCGATCCACCGCTTCTTCGACCGCAACGGCTTCTTCTGGGTCAACACGCCGATCATCACCGCGTCGGACGCCGAGGGCGCCGGATCGCTGTTCAAGGTGTCGACGCTCGATCTCGCCAACCTGCCGCGCACGCCGCAGGGCACGGTGGACTTCGCGCAGGATTTCTTCGGCCGCGAGACGTTCCTCACGGTGTCGGGCCAGCTCAACGTGGAGGCCTACTGCCTCGCGCTCTCCAAGGTGTACACCTTCGGGCCGACGTTTCGCGCCGAGAATTCCAATACCAGCCGGCATCTCGCCGAGTTCTGGATGATCGAGCCGGAGATCGCGTTCGCCGATCTCGCCGACGACGCGAGCCTGGCGGAAGCGCTTCTCAAGTACACCTTCGAGACGCTGCTCAACGAGCGCGCGGACGATCTCGCCTTCTTCGACGAGCGGGTCGAGAAGGGCCTGGTGGCGAAGCTGTCGGGGATCGTCGCGTCCGAGTTCGTGCGCATGGACTACGGCGAGGCGATCGCGGTGCTGGAGAAGGCGCAGGGAAAGGCGAAAAGTTCGAGTTTCCGGTGACATGGGGCATCGACCTGCAATCCGAGCACGAGCGCTATCTCACCGAGAAGCACGCCAAAAAGCCGGTGATCGTGATGAACTACCCCAAGGACATCAAGGCGTTCTACATGCGCGTGAACGACGACGGCAGAACCGTCGCAGCGATGGACGTGCTGGCGCCCGGCATCGGCGAGATCATCGGCGGCAGCCAGCGCGAGGAGCGCCTCGACGTGCTCGACGCGCGCATGGCGGAGCGCGGCATCGACAAGGAGCACTACGCCTGGTACCGCGACCTGCGCCGCTACGGCACCGTGCCGCACGCCGGCTTCGGCCTCGGCTTCGAGCGCACGCTCGCCTACGTCACCGGGCTTGCGAATGTGCGCGACGCGATCCCGTTCCCGCGCACGCCCGGGAATGCAAGGTATTGAGAAGCTCGATGGCTCAAGCATGAACGACTGCGCCGTATTTGCCCTCTCCCAGAGGGAGAGGGCATCGCAGATGCTGGGGCAGCAAAGAATGGGTGAGGGATCAAAGTCTCTCAGTTTGTAACCCCTCACCCCTTCTTCGAACTCCCGAGACTGAGATGCCCTCTCCCTGTGGGAGAGGGCACAATGAGCTCGGCCGCACCGCCGCACAAGCGGCCCGGTCGCGCGACGCGGCCGGACTGAATCCGCGTTGACCAAGTTCGCCGCAACCGGCAACATCGTTCGCGAAGCCCCCTTCCCGCTTTGACCATCACCACAAAACACGAGAACAAATGATGCGAACCATCACGCTTGAAGAACATTTTGCCACCCCGGGATTTTCCGCGGGCCCTGGGCGAGTACTGGAGGAGCGGCTCATGAGCTCGGGCCCGCGCGGCGCCGCGACGGTCGAGCGGCTCGCCGAGGTCGGCGCCAAGCGGATCGCCGAGATGGATGCCGCCAGGATCGACATGCAGGTGCTCTCGCTCAATTCGCCGGGCGTCGAGCAACTGGAAGCGTCGGAGCAGGTGGCGGCCGTGCGCGAAGCGAACGATTTCCTGGCCGCGACGGTGAAGGGCAATCCGCAGCGCTATGCCGGCATCGCCGTGCTGCCGACGCTCGCGCCCGAAAAGGCCGCGGACGAACTGGAGCAGCGGGTGAGGCAGGGCTTCAAGGGCGCGATCATCAACGGCCACAGCCGCGGCCGCTATCTCGACGACAAGTTCTTCTGGCCGATCCTGGAGCGGGCTGAGGCGCTCGCTGTGCCGGTCTATCTGCACCCGACGATGCCGGTGAAGCCGGTCATGGATGCGCTCTATGGCGGGTTCTCGCCGGCGGTGAACAGCCTGTTCGCGGGCCCCGCCTGGGGCTGGCACATCGAGACCGCGATTCATCTCGTGCGCATGATTCTCGGCGGCGCCTTCGACCGCTATCCCAAGCTGCAGGTCGTCATCGGTCACCTGGGCGAAGGGATACCGTTCATGGCGCCGCGGCTCGACCGCAACCTGCCGAAGGAGCTGACCAAGCTCGAGCGCCCGCTCGCCGCCTACCTGCGGGAAAACGTGCACTACACCTTCGGCGGCTTCAACTTCCTGCCGACGTTCCTCAACCTGCTGGCCGAAGTGGGTGTCGAGCGGATCATGTTCTCGGTCGACTATCCGTATGGATCGATGGCGGAGGCGCGCGCCTTCCTCGAGCAGCTTCCGGTGAGCGCGGCCGACCGGGAGCGCATCGCCCACGGCAATGCGGAGCGGCTGTTCCGGCTGTAGCAATGTGGAACAAGCGGTGATTCTGAACTATCGTTCCAGATCGGGGTTTTCGATCCAGGTTAAGGGCATCGGACAGAATGGCAGGGCGTAAAGTGGAACGCCGGCTCGCGGCGGTTCTCGCCGCGGACGTGGTCGGTTACAGCCGGCTCATGGAGGTCGATGAGGAAGGCACGCTCGCGCGGCTCAAGACCGTACGGATGGAACTGATCGATCCGGCGATCGCCAACTGCAAGGGCCGCATCATCAAGACCACCGGTGACGGCATGCTGGTGGAATTCCAGAGCGTCACCGAGGCGCTGCGCTGTGCGGTGGATTTCCAGCAGCGCATGGCGCGACGCAACCGCGACATGCCCGCGGCGCGCAGCCTGCTCTACCGCATCGGCATCAATCTCGGCGACGTCATCGTCGAGGAGAACGACATCTTCGGCGACGGGGTCAACGTAGCGGCGCGCCTGGAGTCGATCGCCGAG
Organism: uncultured Alphaproteobacteria bacterium; assembly: GCA_963755305.1. Classification (GTDB taxonomy): domain Bacteria; phylum Pseudomonadota; class Alphaproteobacteria; order Rhizobiales; family Xanthobacteraceae; genus VAZQ01. The sequence continues at coordinate 669,713 of CAVWJL010000008.1, forward strand.
CCCGGCGGGATCTGCATCTCCGCGGCGGTGCGCGACCAGGTCGGCGACCGCCTCGACGTGGCATACGAGGATCTCGGCGAGCAGCAGGTCAAGAACATCAGCCGGGCGATCCGCGTGTTCAGGGTTCTGCTCGACGGCCAAGCGACGGAGGCGGGCAGCGGCGGCCAGCCCGCGCACCGGGTGAGCGCGCGCAAGCCCTCGATCGCCGTGCTGCCGTTCGTCAACATGAGCGGCGATTCCGAGCAGGAGTTCTTTGCCGACGGACTGACCGAGGACATCATCACCGAGCTGTCGCGCTTTCGCGAGTTGCTCGTGATCTCCCGCAACGCCGTGTTCGTGCACAAGGGAAAGCCGGTCAAGGCGAAGGAGATCGCGCGCGAGTTCGACGTGGACTACGTCGTGGAAGGCAGCGTCCGCAAGGCGGCCGATCGCGTGCGGGTCACCGTCCAGCTTATCGACGGTGCGACCGAGACGCATCTGTGGGCCGAACGCTATGACCGCAAGCTCGAGGACATTTTCGCCATCCAGGACGAGGTGACCTCGGCCATTTCGGCCACGCTGTTCGGCCGCGTCGAGGCCGCTCGGCACGACCAGGTCCAGCGCAAGCGCACCGGCAACATGGCGGCCTACGAGTACGTGCTGACCGGCAAGGTCCTGCACCATTGGTCGAACCGCGACGCCAACGCCGAGGCGCTGCGCATGCTGAACCACGCCATCGAGCTCGATCCGAATTATGCGCACGCGCACGCCTGGAAGGCGTGCGTGACCGGCCAGGCCTGGCTGCACAAATGGTGCGAGGATGCCGAAGCCAGCGTGCAGGTGATCGCGGCCGAGTTGCAGACCGCGCTCGCGCTCGACGATAACGATGCCGACGTGCACCGCATCCTCGCCGCCCTGAAGTTGAACTTCCGCGAATACGACAAATCGGCCTATCACCAGGAGCGCGCGCTCAGTCTCAATCCGAACAGCGACCTCATCGTGGTGCAGCAAGGGGAACTGCTCACCTGGCTCGGACGTCCCGAGGAGGGGATCGAGTGGGTGCGCCGGGCCATGCGGCTCAATCCCTATCATCCGGAGCGCTTCTGGGGCCATCTCGGCCGCGCGCAGTACTCCGCGCGCAACTACGCGGAAGCAATCCAGTCCTTCAGCAAGCTGACGGCGCCGGACCACACCCATCACGCCTTTCTGGCCGCGTCGGCGGCACAGGTGGGCGATCTTACCGCCGCCGCGGCCCATGCACGCGCGGTGCTACAACGCCAGCCGACCTTCACCGTCGAGGGCTATCTCGGCACGCTGCACTATCAACAGCCTGCCGATGCCGCGCACCTGCGCGAAGGGCTGCGCAAGGCGGGGTTGCCAGGCTAGATGCGTACCGCCATGGCATCCCTCGACCGGCCCGACGTGTCCGAGCTTCTGGCGCGGGCGCGCGAGATCGCGGACGCCGCGCGCGAACGGGCGCAGCAGACCGAGGCGGCGCGCCGCGTCGATGAAGAGATGGTCGCGCGCATGCGGCAGGCGGATCTGTTCCGCGTCATGCAGCCGCGCGCCTACGGCGGCTTCGAATACGGCTTCGACGTGTTCGCGCAGATCGAGGCGACGATCGCGAGCGGCTGCGGCTCGACCGGCTGGGTCTACGGCCTGCTCGCTTCGCACCAATGGCTGCTCGCGTGCTTCCCGGAGGAGGCGCAGGATGAGATCTGGCGCGACCGCGGCGCGGTCGCGGCCGGCTCCTACGCGCCGGTGGCGAAGGCCGTGGCGGTGGACGGCGGCTATCGCGTTTCCGGATCAGGCAGCTTTTGCAGCGGCTGCGACAACGCGCAATGGCAGCTTCTCGGCGGCCTCATTCCGCAGCCGGAGGGACCGCCGCAGCCCGGGTTCTTCCTGCTGCGCACCTCGGACATCGCCATCGACGACAACTGGCGCACGATGGGGCTCGCCGGCACCGGCAGCAAAAGCGTCGTCGCCGACAATGCCTTCGTCCCCGCCCATCACGCGCTGGCCTTCGCCGAACTGGCCAACGCCAGCGCGCCCGGAATGCGCGCGCACGCCAATCCGCTCTACAAGCAGTCGTTCCTTGCGGTGCTACCGATCGCCATCGTGACGCCGGTGCTCGGCATGGCGGAGGGAGCGCTCGCGGCGTTTCTCGACATGGCGCAGGTCCGCACCACGCGCGGCGCGGTGACCGGCGGCAACCGCCGGATGGCGGAGCTTGCAACCATCCAGCTGCGCGTCGCCGAGGCGGCCGCCTGCATCGACGCCGCAAGGCTGATGATGTTTCGCGATCTCGCCGAGGCGTTCGAGATGGCGGCGCGCGGCGAAGCCGTCAGCATGGACATACGGCTGCGCAACCGGCGCGATCAGGCGTTCTGCGTGCGGCTCTTGACCCAGGCGATCGACGCGCTGTTCCTCGCCGCCGGCGGCCAGGGTCTCTTCCTCGACCATCCGCTGCAACGGTTCTGGCGCGACGCGCACGCCGCCGGCTCGCACATCAGCCTCAACTGGGATTCGGCCGGCAGCATGTTCGGACAATACCTGCTCGGGCTCGAACCCAAGGGGCAGTACTGAATCTCGCGCCGCGGCCTTATCCGCTGCGTGCGGTGGTGCACCACCCGATCGCCATGGCGAAGGCGAGGATCAGCGCCGCCAGCACGAAGGCCGCGCCCGGCAGGTGCCAGCCGCTGCCGGTGCCGATCGAGTAGGCCAGCGTCTGCGCGAACAGCACTGGCCCCAGCAGGTTCGCAATTCCCATGATGCTGGCATTGGCGCCTTGCAGCTGGCCCTGTTCGCTCGGGCCCACCCGGCGGCTCATCAGGCCGAGCAGCGCGGGGCTGGCAAATCCCCAGAGCGCCATCAGCGGGATGCCCGACCAGAACACCAGTCCGGTGCCGGCGAGCCCGAACACCGCAAATCCGGCGACGCCGAACAACAGGCCCGCGACCAGGGCCGTGCGCTCCCCGAAGCGTCCGACCACCGGGCCGATGAGCGCGCCCTGCACCACCATGGCGCACACTCCCACGCCCGCCATGGTGAAGCCGACGGTGCGCTCGTCCCAGCCGTAGCGGTGCATCATGTAGAGCACGCCGATGCTCGGCAGGCTGGCATGCGCGAGATTGGAGAGGAAGCCGACGCTCGCGAGCCCCATCAGTTGCGGCTGCGAGCGCAACAGCGAGAACGAACCGAGCGGATTGGCGCGCCGCCACAGAAACGGCGCGCGCCGCTCCAGCGGCAGCGATTCCGGCAGCACGATGAGCCCGTAGGCCACGTTGGCGAGGCTTAGACCGGCGGCGATCCAGAACGGCAAGCGCGGATCGATCGCGCCGGCGATCCCGCCCAGCGCTGGGCCGAACACGAAGCCCGCGCCGAAGGCGACGCCAAGCAGGCCGAAGCGCGCCGCGCGCTGGGCGGGCGGCGTCACGTCGGCGATATAGGCGTAGGACGTCGCAATGCTCGCGGCCGCGATGCCGGAAATGACCCGTCCGGCGAACAGCCACCACAGGTTCGGCGCCAGCGCCATCAGGATGTAGTCGAGCCCGAGCCCGAGATTGGAGAGCAGAATGAGCGGCCGGCGCCCGAAACGGTCGGACAGCGCGCCGTGCACCGGCGAGGCCACGAACTGCATCAGCGCCCATGCGGTTCCGAAGACGCCGTAGATCACTGCGGCGCGCGCGGTGTCGCCCGCGAGAAAGTCGACCACGAGCTTGGGCAGCACCGGAACCACGATGCCGATCGCCAGCATGTCGAGCAGCACGGTGATGAAGACGAAGATGAAGGCGGCCCGCGGCGGCGCGCTCGGCTGAGTTTCGGTCATTACAATCCGCGTGAGTGTTGCTACGATCGCCCGCCTGCAAGCGCGCAGCGGCTGTTAGCACGGCGCACCGTATCGCGCACCCTCGCCAGGGCCGCGCCGGCCTTGGCGGCCATTGTGCCGGCGAAATCGTGTCCCAAAGGCCCGGCCCGGGACCGATCGGGTGGGCACAACCAAAGGCCACCTCCATGGCAAGCGGATTTCGGTTACTGCCGGCCGGCTTGGAAGAAGCCCAGTTCAAGCGCGTGCCGGAGGGCTGGCTGTTCACGACCGCCAGTCCCTGGGTGTTCGCGCCGCGCCGCACCTATCTGGCGACGGACGCGCAGAAGCCGGCGCTCGCCGCCGCGGTGCGCCGCGGCCGCTACGCGCGCCTGATCGTGCTGCTGCCGATGATGCTGCTGCTGGTGGTGTGTTTCGTCGCTTTTCCGTCGCTCCTGAACCCTCGCTCGCTGACGACGTGGCTGGCCCTTGGTGCATTCATCGTTGTCTTCACCGCCATCATCACGCTGAGCGACTATCTCATGGTGCGGCCGCTGCTGCGCGACCTGCCGCGCAGCGCGCAGAAGATCGGCTTCGCCGACATGATGCACCGGCAGAGCGAGACCCTGTCGGTCAAGGCCTTGGCGATCTTCAGCTCGATCTTCGTGGTCGCGAGCGTCGCCGGCGGCCTGGAGGCGATTTTGTCGGTACGGCCGAATCCGTTTGCCGCGATCGGCGCGGTCGCTTTCGCGCTGTTCGGCATCGTGTTCGTGGCCATGCTGGTGATGCGGCTGCGCGCGCGGCGCGGGCGCGAACCGGCTTCGTAGCGTCAGCGGACTGCACGAAACGCGGTCATGGCGGCGGGGGCGGGCGTCAATCGGCCCCGACCGGGTCGCTCGGCACCAGAAGCCTTTCGAACGCCGCGATGCTGGTCGGTCTGACTGGGCGGAAGTTCCGGCTGTTGAACGCCGGCTCGTGCAGGCCGCTGCGAAAATAGTGGCGCGCGTTTACCAGCTCGTAGAAGCAAAAGCCCACAAGCGGAGGGTCCTCGATGATCTCGCGAATGGTGTAGACCGAATGCAGCCGCGGAAACGCCCGCACGGTCCGGCGCCAGTCCTCCCGCTCGGAGAACCGGCCGTTCACGCACACGACTTGCTGTCCGACGTGAAAACTCATCGCATTCTCTTCACAGAAATAGGCGCATCGACCGGTCAATCTTCCGTCCGCTTGCGCGGCGGGGACCAAAGCAGAGCGATCCGGCACCTGCCGACAGGTAGATGCCGAATAGGACAAATCTGCGAACACGGGCTTGGTTATTTCGGGCGATACGGGTTCTTCTTCTCCCGCAGCGTGAGCCGGATCGGCGTGCCGGGGAGATCGAACGTCTCGCGCAGGCTGTTGACCAGATAGCGCCGGTAGGCGTCGGGCACCGCGTCGGCGCGGCTGCAGAAACAGCACGAAGGTCGGCGGCCGGCTTTTCGGCTGGGTCACGTAATCGAGCCGGATGCGCCGGCCCGGACACCGCGGGCGGCGGATGCGCGGCGGCGACGCCTGCAAGCCAGCGATTGAGCGCGCTGGTCGGCGCGCGCTTGTTCCACACCGCATGGCGTCGACCACCGCCTGCATCAGCCGGTCGAGCCCCTCGCCGGTGAGCCCGGAGACGGCGACCACCGGCACGCCCTTGACCTGCGGCAGCCGATGGTCGGTCTCCTCGCGCAACTTGCTTGAGCGCGCCCGGCTGGTGCTCCTTGAGGTCCCACTTGTTCATGCCGATGACCAGCGCGCGGCCCTCGCGCTCGACCAGGTCGGCGATGCGCAGGTCCTGCTCTTCGAACGGCGTTTCGGCATCCACCAGCAGCGACCACCACTTCGGCGAAGCGCATGGCATTGAGCGCGTCGGCGACCGAGAGCTTCTCGAGCTTCTCCTCGATGCGCGAACGGCGCCGCAGCCCGGCGGTGTCGTGCATGCGAAAGTGCCGGCCGTGCCAGCTCGACATCGACCGCGATGGCGTCGCGGGTGATGCCGGCCTCGGGCCCGGTCAGCAGCCGCTCCTCGCCGAGCAGGCGGTTGACCAGCGTCGACTTGCCGGAGTTGGGACGCCCGACCACCGCGATCTGGATCGGTCTTGCCGCGTCCTGCACGTCCGCGCCACCGGCCTCGTCGTCGTCCGGTTCGCCGGTCGCGGTGGCCTCGGGCAGCGCCGCGCACAGCGCCTCGTAGAGATCGGCCAGGCCCTCGCCGTGCTCGGCCGAGATCGGCACCGGCTCGCCGAGCCCGAGCGCATAGGCTTCGTGCACGCCCGCTTGCGCCGCCCTGCCCTCGCTCTTGTTGGCGACCAGGATCGCGGGCTTGCCGGACTGCGCACGAGATCGGCGAAGGCGCGGTCGACCGGGGTCGGCCCGGCGCGCGCGTCGATCAGAAAAAGCATGGCGTCGGCGGCGGCGATCGCGGCCTCGGTCTGCGCCTGCATGCGGCCGGTGAGGCTGGCGGGCGCGGCCTCCTCCAGCCCGGCCGTGTCGATCGCGGTGAAGGTGAGATCGCCGAGCCGCGCGCGGCCTTCGCGCCGGTCGCGGGTCACGCCCGGGCGGTCGTCGACCAGCGCGAGGCGCTTGCCGACCAGGCGATTGAACAGCGTCGACTTGCCGACATTCGGCCGGCCGACAATGGCGACCGTGAAGCTCATGCTACCGCGCGCGTTGTGGACGCCGCTCTATGCCCGGCGCGACGGTTGAGCGCAATCAGCGCGAGAACGAACCGGGCGGCGGCGGGTCGGGCCAGGCCACCTGCCCGGCCGGCTTCTGCGGGTTGTTCGGCCAGGGCGCGGCTGCGGGCTGTTGCGCCTTCGGCGGATCCGGCCACTCGGCCGCGCGGCGGCTGCGAGCCGGCAGGCCGCACGGTGACGGGCGTCGGGCTCGACTGCTCCGGCGGCTTGGCCACCACCTTGGCGGGGCTTGGCCTTGGGCTTCGGCTTTGGCTTCTCTTCGACCAGCTTCCGGCTGCGGCTCGGGCTCGGCCGGAGGCTCGTAGCCCTTCACCAGTTCCTGCGGCACGCCTTGCGGCACCCCCGGCATGCCTTCCGGGAACACCGGCTTGCGCTCGCCCGGCAGCTTCTTCTTGGTGTTGAACATCTCGGTCAGATCGGTCGGATCGAAGGTCTCGCATCCGGCCAACGCCAGCCCGAGCGCCAGCACCGGGATCATGACAGCGATGCGCGTGAAGCGATTCATGGCCGCACCCTCAGCTCTTTCCTTCGGCCGCGAGCAGCGCCATCAGCATCTCGACCCGCGAGCGGTTGGCGGCCGGCGTTTCGGGATCCGTCAAGATCATGTCAAACCAGCGCTTGGCGGCGGTGGCATCGCCCGCCCGCCAGGCCGCGAGCGCGAGCATCTCGCGCGCGCTGTGGCGGAACGTGCGTTCGGGCGCGGTCAGCGGCTCGAGCCGCCGCTGCATCTCCGCGTAGGAGCGCGGAATCGACCAGCAGCGTGGCCGCCCGCAAGGCGGCGAGATCCTGCAACACTTCGCCGACCGCGCTGTCGGCCGAAATCTTGTCGTAGGCGGCGACCGCCGCCTTGACATCCTGCGCGGCGAGTTCGCCTGCTGCGCGGACGCGCGCAAGCGCGCGGTAGCCCGATGCGCCCTCGGCGGCAATCTTGGCTGAAGCCGGCACCGGCCTCGGCGTGCTTGCCGGCCTCGCCCAGCGTCGTGGCGGCTTCGAATGCGGCACCGGCCTCGGCCGCCTTCTTCGCCTGCCACCAGTGGTAGCCGCGCCAGCCGCCACCGCGAGCACCACGACGACGGCTCCCGCGATGACGTAGTTGCTATAGCGGTCCCACAGCTTCTTGAGCTGTTCGCGGCGTACTTCCTCGTCGACTTCCTGGAAGATGTCGGACACGAAAAGTCCCCTCAGCAACCCACGCCCGCAGAGCCCCGACCCAATCGAGGCCGCAATTAGCCTATCGATGTGGCACAGGCAAGGCAAAGTACGGCTCGAAGCGACAACGCCTCAAGCTATTGTTTCAGCGTTGCTTTTACCCGCATCGGGTAGACGTTGTCGGGGCCCGGAAAGGCGCGGCTGCGCACATCGGCGGCATAGGCGGCCACCGCGGCCTCGATGGCCGGGCCCAGGTCGCCGTAGCGCTTGACGAATTTCGGCACCCGCGGCGACAGCCCGAGCATGTCCTCGAGCACCAGAATCTGGCCGTCGCAGGCCACGCTGCGCGCCGATGCCGATGGTCGGGAATCGCGATCTCGTCGGTGATCTTGCGGGCGAGCGGCTCGGCCACCGCCTCGATCACCACCGAGAATGCGCCCGCCTCGGCGACCGCGCGCGCGTCGTCGTCGATCGGGCCCCAGTCCTTCTCCTCGCGGCCCTGCGCGCGGAACGAGCCGATGGTGTTGATCGACTGCGGGGTGAGCCCGATATGGCCCATCACCGGCACGCCGCGCTCCACCAAGAAAGCGATGGTCTCGGCCATGCGCCGGCCGCCCTCGAGCTTGATCGCGCCGCAGCCGGTCTCCTTCATCACGCGCGCCGCGCTCATGAAGGCCTGCTCCCTGGAGGCCTCGTAGGAGCCGAACGGCATGTCGACCACGACCAGGCGCGCTGCGAGCCGCGCATGACCGCGCGCCCTTGCAGGATCATCATGTCGAGCGTGACCGGCACCGTGGTTTCGAGCCCGTGCATCACCATGCCGAGCGAGTCGCCGACCAGGATGAGGTCGCAGTGGCGATCGAGCAGCCGCGCCGTGTGGGCGTGATAGGACGTGAGCGCGACGATCGCATTGCCGCCCTTGCGCGCGCGGATGTCGGGCGCGGTCAGCCGTTTGATGTCGTCTTGCACGGACATGGCGCGAACTCTGATGAACCCGTGAGCGCTAGTAGGCCGACCTTCCGAACACCGGAACGCCGACCACGAGCGGGTGGAAGATAAGCCCGAGCGCGAGATAAAGCACGGTCCCCACGATGATCGCGATCCAGTCGTTGCGGCGTCCGCCGGCCGGGATCAGCGGCGCGCCGGGATCGCTGCGGCGCTTGAGCGAGATACGGTCGAACACCGCCCAGGCGAGCACCGAACCGAACAGCACGATCGAGCCGAGATCGCCGTTCGAGATGAGATGCGCCACCGCCCAGGTCTTCACCCCGACCAGCATGGGGTGCTTGAGCGAGCGCCAGATATCGCCGCGCGCATAGGCCGCGACCACCAGGATGCTGGCGGGCCACATCAGGAATTGGGTGACGTAGTGGGTCCAGCGCGGCGGCGACCAGACGTTGATCCAGCCGGACTGCCGGTATTCGGCAAAGCCATAGCCGATGAGAATGATGCCGATGAGGGCGACGAGCGCGAACAGGCCCTTGTAGGGCCACTCGCCCAGGCTCGCGACCAGGGCGGCGCGCTGGGTTCGCATCGTCACGAACGCATGCCCGCCGAGAAAAAGGATCAGGCCGAGTACGAGAAGAATCCAGCCCATGGCGGCTCCGGAAGATCAGAACGCTTCCAACTAGAGGCCAAAGGATGTGGAGAGACAAGGCCGTCCGCGCAATGGCCGGCTCCACGCCCGGTCTGCCCGCCATCGCCTGCAGGGCCGCTATTGCAGCGTCGAGCCAGCCTCGCCCAGCAGGCCGCCTTGGTGCAGCCGCTCCAAAATGTCGACGACACGGCTGATGTGCCCGGGCTCGAGCGAGGGACCAGGGTGGTGCGCCTTCTGGTCGACCACGACCCGGTGCAGTGCGGCCTTGAGCTCGGCCGGGGTGATGCCGGTGGCGATGATCTCCGCGATGACGGCATCGCTCAGTTTCGAACCCAGAAGCGCGACCACATCGTCCTTGGACAGTTCACTCATGCTTCCTCCTCCGAGTCCCGGCAGTGTTCCGCCGCTTTATCGCCCGCGAATTCATTGTGCGCGACGACGCCCGTTTTGTACACCTGGACAGGAGCGCGCTGGGCACCGGCATCGATCCGACGCCGCATCGCCCGCGGCGCTCAATGCGACGCGGCTGCTTTGCTCTGCAGGCTCGCGAGCAGATCGCTCGATCCCTGCACCGCCAGGCGCTGATGATAGAAGCGCAGCCCGTTGAGCCCGCCCAGCTCTTCGCCGGCGCCGGCGCGGCCCGGCCCGCCGTGATTGCATTGCGGCATGACGATGCCATGGCCGGTATGGGCCGATGCGATGCTCGGATCGACAGCAAGAATGCGGCCGTGGCTCGCGCCAATCTCGGTCACCATGCGGGCAAGGAAATCCCTGTCCTCGCCGTAGACCGAGGCGACCAGCGAGCCCCCGCCCCGCGCGACCAGCGCGGACGCTTCGGCTTCATCGCGATAGGCGATGACGGTGGCGGCCGGGCCGAACACCTCGATCTCGTGCACGGCCTTGGCGCCGGCCGCGTCCTTCACCTTGAGCAAGGTCGGCGCGACGAACGCGGATTTGCCCTGGTCGATGCCGTCGAGCGACGGCGCGTCCGGCCCGCCGCAGACGATCGCCGCCTCGCTCGCCAGCCGCCGGATGCCGTCGAAGGCCGCCGCCTGCTGGCCGCGCGTCACCAGCGGGCCCATGCGGGTCGTCTCGTCGCGCGGGTCGCCGACCTTCGTGCCCTTGAGCTTGGCCGCCAGCGCTTCGGCAACGGCGTCGGCCTTGTCGGCCGGCACGAAGATGCGGCGGATGGCGGTGCATTTCTGGCCGGCCTTGACCGTCATCTCGCGCGTGACCTCGCGGACGAAGGCATCGAACGACGCCGAGCCCGCCGCTTCGCCGGGCGCCAGCAGCGCCGCGTTGATGCTGTCGGCCTCGATATTGACCGGCACGCTGCTGCGCCACCACGTTGGCGTGGCCGCGAATGCCGCGCGCGGTGTCGGCCGAGCCGGTGAACGCGATCACGTCGTCGGAGGTGAGATGCGCGAGCAGATCGCCGGCGCCGCCGCAGAGGAGACTGAGCGCGCCGTCCGGCAGCACCTTGGCGGCAATCACGTCCTTGACCATGGCGTGCGCCAGCAGCGCGGTCGACGGACGCCGGCTTGGCGAGGACCGGCACGCCGGCCAGCAGCGATACCGCCGCCTTCTCCCACAGGCCCCAGCTCGGGAAGTTGAACGCATTGATGTGGATCGCCACGCCGCGCCGCGGCACCAGCAGGTGGATGGCCTGGTAGTTCTCGGCCTTGGCGAGCCGCACCGGCTTTTCGTCGAGCAGCGTGCGCGCGTCGCCCAGGCCCGCCCCGAGCCGCGCGTAGTATTTGAGCGTGCCGATGCCGCCGTCGATGTCGATCGCCGCGTCGATCTTGGTGTTGCCGGAATTGGCGATGGCGATCGCCTCGTAGCGCGCGCGGTTGGCGGCCAGGACATCGGCGACCGCGCCGACCAGCTTGGCCCGCTCGGCATAGCTCATGGCCGCGCAGCGCGACCTGCCCGCGGCTGCGCGCGAACTCCAGCGCGCCCTTGAGGTCGACGCCCTTGGCCGACACGGTCGCAAGCTCGTCGCCCTTGACCGGATCGACCAGCCTGGTTTCGACGCCCTTCCCCGCGCACCCAGCGGCCGGACGAGATAGCTTTCGAGTTGTTCCGGCGCACTCATCATGACCCTCGCTTCTCCCGATCCCGGGAGAGTCACACCAAACGACAGGTTCGGCCGTCCCTGCGACAAGCTGGGACGAACCAAGGGAAAAGCGTGCCACTCAGCCCAGACGTCAGGCGAGAGTACATGTCATTTCTTGTGGCTGTGCCCATGCCCGTGCGCGTCGGGCTTGCTGACCATGTGGCTGCACCCGGCCTTGTTCGCCCAGTATTCCCAGGCCCGCCAGGTCTCGCTCGAATAGGGACTGTAGCCGCGGTTGCGGGCGTCGATCTCGCCTTGCGCGAGATACTTGATGTCGCCGCCGAGCTGCTTGGCCCGCATCAGCGCGCGCGCGTTGCGCGGCAGGTAGACCGAAATGCGCACCACCTCGATCAGCGAGCGTCCGGCCGAGGCGAAGCCGTGGCCGCGCATGAGCGCCACGTTGTTGCCGGCGAGCGACTTGGCGAGATCGCGGCCCTGCTCTATGTTGGTCACCAGCAGATTGGTGTCGCCGAACTTGTCGGCGATGTCCCAGACCGGCACGTTGGCGCCGATGAAGCTGCCGGAATGGATCACCGGCTTAAGTGGCGTGCCTTGCGCGACGCCGAACGGTAGCGTGTCTTCGGCGTGTGCGTGCACCACCGCCTGGATGTCGGGGCGCGCCTCGAAGATCGCCGCATGGATGAAGCGCTCGAGATAGAGCGCACGCGTCTCGTCGCGCACCGGCTGGCCGTCGAGCCCGAGCTCGACGATATCGTCCTTGGTGACGAGCTCGGGCGCGACCGAGCGCGAGAGAAAGAAACGCTTCGGATTGTCCGGGTTGCGGACGCTGACGTGGCCGTAGGCGTCGACCACGTCTTCGTTGGAGAGGATGCGGTTGGCGACGACGAGGTCCTGAATGAGGGTGTCGAGATTGGCCATTTTGTTTCCTTGCCCTGCTCTATCCTCCGCTCGTCCCCGCGCAAGCGGGGACCCAGCTCTTTTTCCGAAGAATTCTGGGTTCCCGCTTGCGCGGGAACGAGCGGAAACAAATTTGCTCCGAGTTAGCCGTAGGTCGGGACGAACAGATCGTCCACCCGGACCGGCGCCGCGATCAGCGACTGGTCGGTGAGATAGGTGACGAAGGCCTCCAGCGTCGCCCGGTTGGGCTCGAGCCCGTAGGGCCACGGGTCGCCGTTGAAGATTTCGTGAATCTCGTCGATGTCGCGCATCAGGAACGGCGTCATGTAGCGCAGCGCCCGGAGATTGAACAATTTCTCCAGCGCGATTTTTTTCAACTCGCAGAACGCGTTGTAAAGGCTGGTGGCGACGAAGGGATATTTCTCGTGCACGTCCTTGCGGATCGCCACCAGATGCATGATCGGATAGATGTTGGTGCGCTTGTAGAATTCCTTTTCAAGCTCGACGTAGTTCGGGAACAGCCGCACGATATCCGGATTGGTGAGGATCGCCTCGGGCAGGCTGGTGCCCAACGTGGCGTCGACCACACGCTCCTCGATCAGGTCGCTCATCGACTTGTTCGACGTGTTCTGTTCGATCGGGATCGGGTTGAGCAGCGGCAGCACGCTCGGACTGCCGTGCGCGCCGCCGGTATTCATGGCGCCCTGCACCCATTTTATCTTGCGCAGGTCGACGCCGTATTCGTGCTGCAGCAGGCCGTTGATGTAGATCGCCGCCGTCATGGTCAGGAGCGGCACGCCGACGCGCTTGCCTTCGAGGTCCTTGGGCTTGCCGATGCCGGCCTTGCGGTGGACCGCGATGTAGCCGTGGCGGAACGCGCGCGAGGGAAACACCGGAATGGCGACGAACGGGCATTGCTTGTTAGCGAAGCGCTGGACGAATTCCGAGCTGGAATACTCCGCGACGTCGAATTCCTGCCCGCCCGACATGCGGTCGAAGATCGGCCGCGGCTGATCGATGGCGATGAAATTGAGGTCGATGCCGTCGACCTTGACCTCGCCGGTATAGAGCGGCTGCATGCGGTCGTAGAGGCCGCACGCGAACGATAGCTGCAACTTAGGCATTGCTGGTCCCCGGCACGCACGAAACGGTGCAAGCCTTAGCACGCGGCTTCGCTCGGTGTCATGCCCGCGAAAGCGGGCATCCAGTAGTCTCGGTGTTTGGAATAGGCACGTCCCGAGCCACATAATTCTCTGGAATAGATCGCTTTAGCGGGCGATGACACCGGGCATGTGGCTCCTGCACGGAATGAGCGGAGGAGAGGCTGGCGCTCAGTCCAGGCGGAAGCCCTTCGCGCGCACGAAGGCGCCGAAATCGGCGCGCAACGGCTCGGCGTATTGCCGCGCCTTGTCCTCCGACCAGCCGTAGAATGCTGCACTGCCCCATTGTTCCGGGTTGCGCTGGCGCGGAAACGGCCGGTGCGCCTCGCGGCGGCGGTCGTAGGCATCGATCTTGGCCGTCAGATCGCGCGCGTCGAAGCGGTCGTGATGCACGGTGGCGTCAAGCCCAAGCCGCGCGGTGATATCGCGCCGCTCGGCCGGCCAGCCGACACACAGCCCGGCGACCGGCACCACCTTCTCCGGCAAACCGAGCAAGTCGCTCACCATCGTCGCGTGATCGCGGATCGCGCTGATCGGGCAGCAGCCGAGCCCGGCCGCTTCCGCCGAGCGGATGAAGGTCGCGAGCACGATTGCGGCATCCACGACCGCGTTGAAGAACAGGTCGAGATGGTCGTTCGGGAACGGCTTGGCACGCAGCTTGGAGATTGCCGGCACGCGGGCGCCGTTGGCGACGAACACCAGGAAAGCCGGCGCCGCGGCGATCCACGGCATGTCGGTGATGGCGTCGGCGATGGTCGTTGATCACCGCCCGGTCGTTGACGATCACGATGTCGCCCTGCTGGAGGTCGCTCTTGGACGGGGCCGAGAGCGCGCAGGCGCACAGGAGCCGCAACAGGCCGGGCCCGACCGGCCGGTCGGTGAAGCGGCGATGGCTGCGATGCCCCGCAATGCCGGCCAGTTCCGCCAGTCCGGGCAGGCTGGCATCCACGGGCAGCCGCTCGCCGAAGCGCTCGGCCAGCGTATCCTCGAGGCGTTTGGCGTCGTCCGACATGCGTACTGCTTTCCACGTTTCCCGACCGGCCGGTCGCGGGCGCATTGTGTCCGCATGCCGTCCCCGCGCAAGCGGGGTTTGCGAGCGCCGGCCCCGATCCGCTAAAAGCATGCAGCCGATCCACGAAGGTGCCGCCATGAACAAGCCGATCACGGACCTCCAGCACCCCAAGATGCTGCTCGACCCCTATGCGGTCTGGGCCGCGCGGGAGGGCGTGCCGGTCACCGAGGATTTCGGCGTCGACCTGATTGCGGTGCCGACCGCGCCGTGGCCGCGCTTCGGCGTCGACGGCGGCATCGTGCACCTCAAGGGGCGCGGTGATTTCGTCTCGATCTTCGTGCTCGATCTTGCGCCGGGCGCCAGCACGTCGCCGCAGAAGCACATGTTCGAGGAGGTGGTCTACGTGCTCTCGGGCCACGGCTCGACCACGATCGAGACCAGCGACGGCCGCAAGCACAGCTTCGAATGGGGGCCGAAGAGCCTGTTCGCGCTGCCGCTCAACGCCCGCTACCGGCACTTCAACTCGAGCGGACGCGAGCGCGCGCGCATCGCCTCGACCAACAATCTCGCGCTCATGCTCAACCTGTTCCACAACGAGACGTTCGTGTTCGACAACGGCTTCGAATTTCCCGAGCGGCAGGGCGCGGCGAAGTATTTTTCCGGCGAAGGCGAGTTCATCCCGGTGCGGCCCGGCCGCAACATGTGGGAGACCAATTTCATTCCCGACCTTGCCGCCTTCGAACTGCAGGCAATGGGCCGAACGCGGCGCCGGCGGCTCCAGCATGATGTTCATCCTCGCCGACGGCACCATGCACGCGCACACCTCGCAGATGCCGGTCGGCACCTACAAGAAGGCGCCACCGCCACGGCGCGGACTTCCACGTCTTCGCGGTCACCGGCCACGGCTATTCGCTGCTGTGGTACGAGGGCGAGAAGGACTTCGTGCGCATCGACTGGAAGCACGGCTGGGTGTTCGCGCCGCCCGACCGGATGTTCCACCAGCATTTCAACACGTCGCCCGACCCGGCGCGCTATCTCGCGGTCGCCTTCGGCAGCCTGCGCTACCCGTTCACCACCGACAAGCGCCACGTGTTCCTCGGCATGGACGTGAGCGTGAAGGACGGCGGCTGCCAGATCGAGTACGAGCACCAGGACCCGCGCATCCACCAGATCTATCTTGAGGAACTGGCGAAATACGGCGTGCCGTCGGGCATGGGCAAGTTCGTCAACGAAGCGGCGTACCGGCACCGGCGGAGCAGATGCACGATCTCGAATTCGAGCACCTGCACGTCGATCCGTCGGAAGGGCCGCTCAACGAGGTCGCCTGGGCGGCCGACAATGTCGAACTGACCACGGTCGGCATCGACATCGGCTCGTCGACCTCGCACCTGATGTTCGCGCGCGTGCACCTGCAGCGCCTCGTCCAGCGCGCTGTCGAGCCGCTTCGTCGTGGTCGGCCGCAAGCTGCTGTGGCAATCGCCGATCCTGCTCACGCCCTACCTGCCCGACTACACCATCGACGTCGACGCGCTCGCGGGCTTCATCGGCGGCGCCTATGCCTACGCCGGGATCGAGCGCCACGAGGTCGACTCCGGCGCGGTGATCCTGACCGGCGAGGCGATCAAGCGCAGGAACGCGCGCGCCATCGCCGACCTGTTCTCGGAGGAGGCCGGCAAGTTCGTCTGCGCCTCGGCCGGCCACCAGATGGAGTGCCAGCTTTCGGCGCACGGCTCGGGCGCGGTCGCGCTCTCGCGCGGGCACGGCGTGACGCTGCTCAACGTCGACATCGGCGGCGGCACCACCAAGCTCACGCTGATCGAGAACGGCCGGATCCTCGCCACCGTCGCCATCGCGGTCGGCGGGCGGCTGATCGTCGAAGACGGCAGCGACGGCGTGACGCGTCTCGAGCCCCCGGCCATCGACGTCGCCGAGGACGCTCGGGATCGAGCTTGCGCTTGGCCGGCCGCTTGCGGCCGCGGATCGCAAGCGCATCGCCGAGCGCATGGCGCGCCTGCTCATGGGCCTGATCGACCTGCGGGCGCCCGGCGACCTGGCGCGCAGCCTGCTGGTGACCGAGGCATGGCCGGCCGCGCTCGCCAACAAGCGCATCGACGCGATCACCTTCTCGGGCGGCGTCGCCGAATACCTCTACAAGCGCGAAACCGCGCGCTTCGGCGATCTCGGCGTCGATCTTGCCGAAGCGCTGCGCCACGCGCTCGCCCATCGCCGCGATCTGCCTCCGGTCTGGGATCCGGGCCAGGGCATCCGCGCGACCGTCATCGGCGCCGCGCAATTCTCCGTGCAGATCAGCGGCAACACCATCCTGATCGCCGATCCCGGCAAGCTGCCGCTGCAGAACCTGCCGGTGATGTCGTGCAATCTTGCATCCGCGGACGCGATCTCGGTTGACGCCGTCGCCGCCGAAGTGCGGCGGCGCACTCGCGCGCTGCGACCTCGAGGACGGGGCAAGCCCGATCGCGCTGTCGTTTCCCTGGCATGGCGACCCATCGCACGCGCGCCTGCACGCGGTCGGCGCCGGCATCTGCGCGGCGCTGCCGCGCACCGTGGCGGATGGATGGCCGCTGGTGCTGCTGATCGACGGCGACGTCGCCATGAGCCTCGGCCGCGTCATCCGCCACGAGATCGACGCCTCGCGCCGACGTCATCGCGATCGACGGCGTGCAGCTCAAGGAGTTCGACTACGTCGACATCGGCAGCGTGATCGAGGTGACCAACGTGGTGCCGATCATCATCAAGTCGCTGCTGTTCAAGTGACCGGCCGCGCGCGCGGCAGCCGGATTTATCCTAAAGAATGCTTTCGCGAACGGCCGGCTCGCCGATCACGACGCCATCTGCGTTCCCTTCAGCTCGGCGTACTTGGTTCGGAGCGCGTCCTCCAAGGCCTTGCTCCAGGCGGCGGCGTCCTCGCCGCGTTTTTGCCGCAGCTCGCGGATCAGGCGCAGATTTCGCTCGGTGGTCTCCAACTGCCACGCCTCCGTCACCATCGCCAGCGCGTCGCCCAGATGCTCATCGGCGCGATCGGCGTCCCGGCCGATGACGGCCAGCTCCATGAGCGTCGCGTGATCCCAGTAGTCCGCGCTCCGCTTTGCCTTCTGCGTTGCGGCGTAGCGCACCACGGGAAGCATTTCCGCCTGCTCGGGCGGCGGCTTGTCCATCATCTCCATGAGCGTGACCGCGTTGATGCCGGGAAAGGCGTCGCGCCAATCGGCCTGGAAGCCCACGGAGTAGCTTTCGATCGCGCGCTTGAGAAAGTTGCGCGCCTCGGGGCTGCCTTTCGACTTTTCCCAGCGATCCTTGTAGACGCGCCCGAGCAGGCCGTTGGTTTCGCTGCTGGGGCCAAACTCCGCAAGGACGTCCTTGAGCACCTTTTCGGCTTCCTCGTGCCGGCCCTTGCGATTGAGCGCGAAGCCATATTGCTCGCGCATGAGCTTCACCCGCTGCAGCACGTCCGGCATGCGCTTGTAGAGCTCGATCATGGCGTCGTGCGCATCGACCGCCCGGAACGACAGGAACAGGTCGATGACGACGCCGATCTCGACCTCGTGCAGGTTTCCCAGCGCCGGATCGGCGGCCACCTGCTTGACCGCTTCCTCCCCGCCCTTGCGGGCCTCGGTCAGGCGCTCCTTGAACTTCTCCGAATACTCGGCGCGTTCGCGGAAGACGTCGGTCTTGCTGTGATCGACTTCGTGATGCGGCATGTTGTCGATCAACTGAAACAACGGGCTGTCGACGTGCGGATTGACGCGCGATTCGCTCCAGAATTGCCGGAGATGCTGTCGATATATTGCTCCGGCTCGATCGGCTCACCCTTGTCGTCGACGCCGTACGGAATGCACCGCAACAACGCAATGTCGAAGGGCAGCATCGTGCCCTGCGAAAACAGCACCACGGTGCTGTTCGGCCGCATCGCGTGGCGGACGCCTAGCTCGTAATACACATTGGGATTGGCGCCGGTGACGTCGGCGACCGCGTAGGGGCACAGCATCAGCCGCTCGAACATGGGCTTGTGAATTGCGCCGCCCACCCTTTCTTCATCGGCCCGGATCGGATCAAGCCTCGCCCTGACCACGGCCGGCGCAATGATCTTCTGATAGACCGCATCGAAATTGGTCGGACGGCCCATCACGTCCTTCTTGATGCCGAACGGCATGAGCACGAAGCACAGCGGATTCCTGGAGGGCTGTTTCGGGGACTCTTCGGGCATTCGCCGCGGCTCCTGCGATCGATCTAGGATATCGGCTTCCGACGCCGCCGAAGCAACCTAACCGAGGAAGACCATGCCCGCCAACAAGAAGCCTGCCAGGAAATCGCCCGCCAAGAACCGCAAAGCAGTGCCGCCGCCGCGCGTTGCCGGTCCTCAGCGAGGGCGAGCTTACGCCCGACGCAACGCGCGCTGCTCAACTCGATCCGTTCCGGCCCGCGCGGCGGAAGCATCCAACATCCGCGGACCGTTTGCGGTCTTCCTGCACGCACCCGACCTTCGGCGAGCTGGCACAAAAGCTCGGCGGCCACTGCCGCTTCCAGACCGGCGTCGATCCGCGACTGTCGGAATTCGCGATTCTGTGCACGGCAAAGTTCTGGCGCGCGCAGTACGAATGGTACGCCCACGAGCCGCAGGCCGAACGCGCCGGCGTCAAGCCCGCAACGATCCGCGACATGCAGGCTGGGCGCGTGCCGAAATCCGCTCCCAAGGACGAGCGCGCGATCTACGATTTCGTCCAGGAACTCTACAAGACCCGGCGCGTGAGCGACCGGACCTACCAGCGCGTCAAAGCCATCCTCGGCGAGGCCGCGACCGTCGAATTCGTCGGCATTCTCGGCTATTACGTGCTGATCTCGATGATCCTCAACGTGTTCCGCATGTCGCCGCCGCCCGGCGAGCCGCTACCGTTTGCCGAAAAGTAATGAAGGATACGCGACGGGGTTGGAGACCCAGCCGCCCTTCGGCATTTCGCAGTTCGTGATCCGCAATCAGGCGACGCGGCCGACGGAGCCGGACGGGGCTGCGCTCGCTCAGCGCGCCTGCTTGCGCGTGCGGCCGCGCATTGTTCAGGCGCTGGCGCAGCAGGTCGAGGAACCGCTCCTGCGGCATCGGCGGGGCGATCAGGGCGCCCTGGCCGAAATCGCAGCCCATGACCATGAGCGCCTGCAGATCGGCGGTGGTCTCGATCCCCTCGGCGACCGCCGCGCTGCCGAAGCGGTGCGCGAGGTCGATCGCGGTCTGGCAGATCGCGGCATTGGTGGCGTCGCTCGCGCAGTTCTTCACGAAGCTGCCGTCGAGCTTGATCTCGACAAGCGGGAGATCGCGCAGGCAGGAGAACGAGGAATAGCCGGAGCCGAAATCGTCGATTGCGATCTGGATACCGCATGATCCGCAGGCTCTCGGCGATCTGCCTGGCGAGCTTGAGGTCGCGCACGATCTGGTCCTCGGTCACTTCCACGATGATGCCGGGCCAACGATCGGATTTCGGCCGGTGCTCGTCGACGAGCGCCGGGATCGGCATTTCCAAGCAGCACCCGTACCGGCACGTTGATCGACAGATGCAGATTGAATCCGGCCTCCTCGAAGGTCGACCAGTTCGTCAGCGCGGCAGACCAGCGCGTGTTCGGTCAGACGAGCGATGCTGCCTGCGGTGACGCCCGGCAGGAAACTGCCGGGAAGCAGCACGCCGAGCTCCGGGTGCCGGATACGTGCCAGCACCTCGGCGCCGGCGAGGCATTTGCGCTTGAGGTCGATCTTGGGCTGGTACCACATCTCGATCCAGCCATTGTCGAGGGCCTCGTCGATCTCGATGCGGGGGCGAGCCTCCACGGTCATGGGATCGTCTGGTTCTTGGATCGGGCCGGACCAGCGCCGAGGCGGCTGAACCGGATCCTGCGATGCCATTGTTTTATCTCGCCTATTGCGCCGGATTCCTTATAGGCACAACTGTCTTAACCGTTGGTATTGAGCGGTAATTCGCAGCAATCGGCGCCGCGCACAGCCCCTGGGCCGCTGATTAAAGGGCGGGCATGTGCTGAGCCTTGCATCACGCGGGCGCGCCCAAGCACAGAAAACGAGCATTTTTGCTGCGGATGCGCATGGCATGTGGTTTGCTGCGGCAGGCGGTGTGAAAGACCCCCAGCGCGGAGAACCCCCCATGCGACGACGCGATTTCACCAAATTGGCATTGGCCGGCGCGGTCGGCACCGTTGCGGCTCCCGCGGTGGTCCGGGCGCAGACCACGTTCAATTGGAAGATGACGAGCTTCTATGGGCCCAATGCGGCGTTCTATTCAACCGGCCCCGGCAGTGCGAAGGATCTGGTCAAGCGCATCCAGGACATGTCCGGCGGGCGCATCAAGATCCAGTTCTACGGAGCGGGCGAACTGATTCCGGCGGCCGAAGGCTTCGACGCGGTATCGGCCGGCACCGTCGAGATGAACTATGCCAACGCCTATTTCTGGACCGGCAAGATCTTCGCGGGTCAATATTTCACCGCCGTTCCGTTCGGCCTCAACTTCCAGGGCCTCAACGGCTGGATGTACGACGGCGGCGGTCTCGAGCTTTGGCGCGAAGCCTACGACCGCTTCAATCTCGTCCCGTTCCTGTGCGGCAATACCGGCGTGCAGATGACGGGATGGTTCAAGAAACCGATCGACAAGGTCGAGGACCTCAAGGGCCTCAAGATGCGCATCCCAGGCCTGGCCGGGCGCGTCTATCAATCGCTCGGGGTCGACGTGCGGCTGCTGCCGCCGGGAGAAATCTTCCCCGCGCTCGAACGTGGCGTGATCGATGCCGCCGAATTCGTCGGCCCATACCTCGACCGCCAGCTCGGCCTGCAGCGCGCGGCCAAATACTACTACACCACCGGCTGGCACGAGACGGCGACCGCGAGCGAGCTCATCATCAACAAGGCCAAATGGAACTCGCTGCCGCCCGACCTCAAATCCATCGTCGAAAACGCCTGCGCGGCCTGCAATGTCATCAGCGAGGCGTGGTGCCAGAAGAACAATGCCGAGGCGATGGAAGACCTGATCAAGAACCAGGGCGTCACGGCGCAGCCGCTCCCCGACCCCATCGTGGAGGCGCTGCGGGCGGCCAACACGAAGGTTCTCGCGGAAGCGGTGGCCAAGGACCCCTTCACCAAGAAGGTCAACGACTCGTACGTGGCGTATTCAGCCAAGTTCAAAGCGTGGTCCGGCTACAGCGAGTCGGTCTACCACTCCAAGATCCTCAAGGGCTGATGTGACTTCCGCGGAGCGGTTCGCCGACGGAATCGATGCCTTCATCGACTTCGTCGGCCGCATCACTGCATGGTCGTCGTTCGCGCTCGCCGCCGTCATGGCCGGCAACGTGCTGCTGCGTTACGTGTTTCATACCGGCACCGTGTGGTCGCAGGAGCTCGAATGGCATTTGATGGCCCCGATCTGCCTGTTCGGCATGTCGTACGCGCTGCGCCACGGCGAGCATGTCCGCGTCGACGTGTTGTTCGCCTCGTTCTCTGACCGCACGAAGAATTTCATCGAGCTTCTGTCGTCGCTGATCCTGATGGCGATATCGGCGATCGTGATCTGGCTCTCCATCAGCTACGTCATGCAGTCGTGGTCGATCGGCGAAGGCTCAGCCAATCCCGGCGGGATTCCCGCGCGCTATATTCTCAAGAGCCTGATCCCGATCGGTTTTGCGCTGATGTTCGTGCAAGGACTCGCCCACGCCATCCGTTTCTATCTCGTCTGGCGCAGGCCCGTATGATGCCCGCCAACGAAATCCTCGCCATTCTCATGCTGGCATCGTTCTTCGTCCTCTTGCTGGCGGGCATTCCGGTCGCTCTGACGCTGGCGACCGCGGGATTCGTGTTCGGCTATCTCGGCTTCGGGCCGCTGCTGTTCAACCTCCTGCCCAACCGCATCTTCGGCGTGGTCACGAACTACACGCTGATCGCCATGCCGCTGTTCGTGTTCATGGGCGTGATGCTGGAGAAGTCGCGGCTGGCCGAAGAGCTCATGGAGGTGATCGCGCACGCCGCCGGAGGCCTGCGCGGCGGGCTCGGACTCGGGATCGTCGCGGTCGGCGTCCTGATGGGCGCCACCACCGGCATTGTCGGAGCGACGGTGGTCACGCTCGGACTATTGACGCTGCCGACCTTGTTGCGCCGCGGCTACGACAAGGGCCTCGCCTGCGGCATCATCTGCGCATCGGGCACTCTGGGCCAGATCATCCCGCCCAGTCTGATCCTGATCCTGCTGGCCGACATTCTCAACGAATCGGTCGGGACGCTGTTCGCGGCCGCGATGGTGCCCGGCCTGATGCTGGCCGGCATCTATATGGTCTATCTGCTCGGCCTCGGGATTCTCTGCCCGGCCATGGTCCCGCCGGTGCCGAAGGAGGAGCGCGATCAGGTCTCCACCGGCGAGCTTGCCGGCAAGCTGCTGCGCGTTGCGCTGCCGCCGATTGCGCTGGTCGCGGCCGTGCTCGGCTCGATCATTGCAGGCATCGCCGCACCGACTGAAGCCGCCTCCATGGGTGCGCTCGGCGCGATCGTGGTGACCGCCATCGGCGGGCGGCTGTCCTGGGCGGTGCTGCGCGATACGACCTACACCACCACCCGCATCACCGCGATGATGATGTTCATCCTGATATGCGCGCAGGCCTTCTCGCTCGCCTTCCGCGGGCTGCAGGGCGAAAAGCTGGTGCAAGACCTGTTCGAGTTCTTGCCGGGCGGCATCAACGCCGATATCTGGTTCCTGATGTTCATCATCTTCGTTCTCGGCTTCTTCATCGAGTGGATCGAGATTTCATACATCGCGGTGCCCTTGTTCCTTCCGATCTTCATCGCGGCGAAGGTCGACATGGTCTGGCTGGCGACGCTCATCTGCGTGAATTTGCAGACGTCGTTCCTCACCCCGCCGTTCGGCTGGGCGCTGTTTTTCCTGCGCGGGGTGGCGCCGCCGGAGGTGACGACCGGCGACATCTACCGCGGCGTCGTTCCGTTCGTCACGATGCAGTTGATCGCGCTCGTCCTGTGCTTCCTGTTCCCGGCACTGGCGCTGTGGCTGCCGCGAGCGATCGGCTGGTGAACGGGCGCGCCCGGCCGTCAATGGCTGTGGCCGCCTCCGCCCGGTCCGGAGGCGCCGATCGCGTCGACCGAATATTCGATGTCGACCTTGCCCGCCTTCTCGAATTCCAGCGTGCCTTTGATGCGCTGGCCCTTTTCCAGCGGCTGCTTGAGGTCCATCAGCATGATGTGGAACGAGCCCGGTTTGAGTTCGACCTTCTCGCCGGGCTTGATCTCGAGGCCTCCCTCCACGGGGCGCATTTTCATCACTCCGCCCTCCATCGCCATGCGATGGATTTCGAAACGGCCGGCGACCGGCGAAGTGCCGCCGACAAGCCGCTCGGGCGCGGCGCCTTTGTTGGTGATGATCATGTAGCCGGCTGCGACCGCAGCGCCCTTGGGCGTAGCCCGCATCCACGGATGCGCGATCTTAATCGAACCGACGGTGTAGTCATGTGCCGCCGCCGGAACGGCAGCGAGCGTGATGGCGAGACTGAGAAATAACGACGACGATTTCATTGGCATTGCTCCATTCCGAACGGCAGCCCGCAGGCGCCTCGGTTCTGATCGATGAAAACAGGAAGCGGTGAGTTTCAGATCGCAGGCGGCGCGCGGGCGAGCCGCTTTCCCAGCGCGTGGGGAGCAACCGCCGCATCGTGCCAATAAAGAGGAGCGACGTGCCGGCCTGGCGTTCTAGCCAATATCGCTTCGCCCTGCCCGACCGCCCCGAGCGAGGCAACAGCTCCGCAACCCAACGTCGAACAGGCTGCTGCCATTGGACAGGCCGGTTGATGTTCGACCGGCAGCTTGTCTCCGTCTGGCGACCGAGAGCGATCGGCCGACGAACAAATGTCCGCCCAGCCCGCCGGCGCTGCCGTAGCCGGCACGGCAAACGGCGCCAGCAAGGCGTTGAGCGCCAGCGCATAGGCAGCGACGAGCGCGGCAAACCTGCGGCCGAACGGGCATGTCATGGCGTCAGTCTAAAGACAGCCGGGGCGAGCGTCCATCGCGGGACGAACAGAGGCAGCGCCGACGTGATCAGGCGGAGGCCGGATAGCGCCGCGCAAGCTGGGCCCGGCGGACCAGGCGACGGATGACGTCCGTGCATCGCATCGGCGCAAAGCCGCGGATACGGTTCTTCTCGCCGATCAGGAACAGGATGCGCTGCCGATCGACCTGGCGGCGGTAAACCTCGCTGAGCGGCAGGTGCGGATCCCACGTATCGACAGGCTCGACACCAATGCCGCCGACGCCGACGATGCAGAAATCCTCTCCGCGCATGAGCTGATCGAGCGAAGAAAAGCGCAGATCGAAGCGGCCGTAGTGAAACTCACTCATGCCCTTGGCGATGGTGTCGAACCGCGCCTCCAGTTCCGGCGTGATGTGGCGGTTGGCGTCGCGGCTGCAGCGCCCCATGGGCAGGATCGGCGCGGGCTGCACCGGTTCGCCACGCGCGGGAATGCCATCAAGCTCGCCGTCGGCCGGTATCTGGCCCGGTTCGCGTTCGAGCGTCCCGCATGCGCATGGGAATTTTCCGGTGTGCTCGCGCAGGCCGGTATCACCGTCGCCGGCCGCGCCCGCCGCGTGACGAAGCGTGAGCGAAAGAATGCGGCCTCGCTCGGCCCCCGGCAACCGGGCATAGAACACGGCGGCGGCGGCGGCGTACGGCACGAAACGTTGCAGCAGCAACCGCGCCCCGCCCGGGAAATCGCGCAGATACTCGCGCAGCACCGACACGTCATCGATCCGCCGCACGCCAAGGCCGCGCCAACCAATATCGGGCTTGGCGACCAGGGGAAACGTCAGCTGGGCATCGCACAGCATTTGGCGGACACGTTCGAGATCGGCGTAGAGCGTGCGCGGCGCGCTGCTGCGGCGCACGACCACAAATTCGGCGGTCCAGCGCCGTTCGCTCGCAGGCACATCGAGCAGTGCGGCGCTCCTCGACTCATCCCACCCGCCGGCAGCCGACAGGCGCGGATTGACGGCGGTCGGCAAGGTCAGCGAACGATGGCGCCAGGCGAGGCGGAGCCAGCTCGCAATGAGCGGCAGGCAGAGCAAAGCCGAGGGAATGCGCTCGGCAAACCTGCGGACGAGACCGTTGGGCGCGATAACGCTTCCGCCCGGCGCACGCGCCAAGGCCGCTCTGTCGGCAACCTGACTTGCCGCCCGCTGGAACGTAAAAATCCGCCAGCGGACGAAGCCCAACGCGACCGTCAGCGTCAGGAGAACCGGCCACGCCCAAAATCCAACACGGTCGTCGAGTGCGTCGCCGGAGACGATCACCAGATAAAGCATGAGCGGCAGATAAAGCGCGGAGACAACCAGGCTTGCGACCGTGAAACGGCCGAGCGGAACGCGCGACCAACCGCAGGCAATGAATGCGACGAAGACCGCGCCCGGCACCACTCGGCAAAGCGCCACGAGGCCGAACAGATTGCGCTTCAAGACTTCGGCAAAGCTGCCGACCCGATCATCGACCGCGAACCGGGTGAGCCAGGGCACCCGCCGTGCGCCCGCTCCGATCACGTAGAGCGCGAAATCGCTTGCGACCATGCCGCCGTAGATGGACGCCGCCACCAGCCCGACCGGCATGGTCTTGTTCACCACAATGTAGCCGCCGAGAATGATCGCCAGGTCCTCATGCGCGAACGGCAGGACCCACAGTGAAAAGAACTGCGCCAGCCACGAATAATCGTGATGGGGAAATTGCACCGACGCTAGTAAAGCACCGCTCACAGTCGCTCCACGCCCAGACGAATTCTCCCGTTCGGCAACTCAAGCCGAAGTAATGCCGGCGGCCAATTGCGCCGCCATGCCGCCTTTATTGGCGGCCTTGCCTTTGCTTGCAAGTTACAGTTCCCTTAGGAGGACCGGCCTTGTTGTTTTTGCGCCGGGCGTTGTGCGCAAATCTTGCCGTAGACGCCTCGGTTCGACAAGGAACTTTGGTCCACTCAAAGGAATTTTTGTGCTGCCCTTAATGCTGGAGGGGCGCCCCATCTCGCAATCAGAGATTGCAGGAGCGGCGTTGAAGCTCGAATGATGTATCCTTGCGGCGGCCCGCCACTGGGTGAATATGAAGCCAGACTCATTCCGGACCGACATCGTGACCGCAGAGCGCTCCCCACCCACCGACGATGGCCAGCGGGTCGTGCCTTTCCGCCGTCGCGGGGCGGCGTCGGGAAGCGGGTATGGCTGGCGGCGCTGGCCGGCCATCGGTCCCCAGCCTACGTTACCCCCCGATCTGGCAAAGTTCGAGGGCGGCGGGCAGGAAGACGATTACCGGCACCGGATGCTGGTGAATGTGGCGGCCGTCGTGTTCACGATCGTGTTGGCTGGCACGGGCGCATGGCTGGCCATGACATTGGCCGACATGCGCAAGAACCAGGACTGCTATCTCTCCGGACGGCGCAATTGCACGCCGATCGATCCGCATGCATTTGAGAAAAAGTGAAGCGCGGACACCGCCGGCGTCCGCGCCCCGTCATTTGGTCGCTCGTTGCCCGGCCAACTCTCCGCCGCCATCAAAGGCGGGAGTACGACCGGCTCCGGCGTTCCTAACCGACGGTCTCGATCGTGACCTGGGTGAGGCCGGAGAAGCCGAGGACGCGCGCCCCGGCCGGGGTGAGATCGATGACGCGGCCGCGAATGAATGGACCGCGATCGTTGATCGTGACGATCACGGATCGGCCGTTCTGCTTATTGGTGACACGCACCTTGGTGCCGAACGGCAGCGTCTTGTGCGCGGCGGTGAGTGCGCCAGGATCGAGACGCTCTCCGCTCGCGGTGTGTGAGCCGCTTTCGGTCGAGTAGACCGAGGCAATGCCCGCCTCGGATCGCGCCAACGCAGGTGGAGCGAAGAAGCCCGCCCCAAGTGCCAATGCCATTATGGTGATAACGGGAAGCACAAATTTGAGTTTCAAAGTACGCACTCCTTTTATTGCAGCAACGGGGTCGGGTTACATCCGCCCGTTGCGGGGTGTGGCGCGTGGCGCTGCAATGCGACATAAATAGGGCATTGATACTGTCCTATTTCCGATGTCCTTGTCGCAACAAGTGAATTCCCCTTGCATGGGTTCCATTTGAAGCGCTTGTCACTGCTATTGGTGGGTAAAATAGGACCGGCGGCCGACGCACTCCTGCGGTGCCGCCGGGCCGGCGCTTCATCCGACGCCGGCGCGTGCGCATGACTGCCGGAATACGGATGACGCCCATATCGTCTTCACCACGCGCAGCGCTCGACCTCGTGGGAAGAGCGCGAGCGGCTAAAGCTGCACGGCGCTACGGAAATGCAAACTGGACGGCCGACTTCTCGGCGATCGCGTTGGCGTCCGCGGGCCGCGCCGCAACGATCTCGCGTGCATCAGCCGCCGAGCGACTGGGCGTTGGGCTGATCATCCTGCTGCTCGACCCGCTTTCAGCCCTGCCGTCTTCAAGCGGCCCACTCTTGGAGCACGCCATTCCTTGGGAAGCGTCGCAATCGCGTCCGGATCACCCGGCGCGGGGACCTTTCGTCGCGCAGGCCCGTCACCATTGAACTCCCGCGCCCTCTTCGCTATACGGGCTGCCAACCGCTGGTGGGAGATTGGGCCGGGTCCGGGGGCAATCTATCGCGCCATCGCAAGCGGGCCAGCGCGGCACCAAAAGCGTGATAGATCAGGGATTTACTGATGTCTTCGACCTTTGACACCGTGGCTAATATCATCTCCGAGACCTGCGACATTCCGCGCGAGACAATCAAGCCGGAGAGCCACGCCATCAACGATCTCGGCATCGACAGCCTGGATTTTCTCGACATCGCATTCGCGATCGACAAGGCGTTCGGAATCAAAATGCCGCTCGAGCAATGGACCCAGGAAGTCAACGACGGCAAGGCGACGACCGAGAAGTATTTCCAGTTGAACAATCTGTGCACCCGCATCGACGAACTCGTCGCTGCCAAGGGCGCGTGACGCGCGCGCATGCGCATCGAGTACTTTCAGTTGATCGATCGCATTGTCGATCTCGACCTTGGCAAACAGACGATCCGCACCGAGGCCCGCGTTCCGACCGAATCAACCATTTTCGAGGGCCACTTCCCCGGTTATCCGCTGATGCCGGGGGTGCTGCTGATCGAGGCGATGGCGCAGACCTCCGGCTGGCTCGTCATCGCGGCGAGCAAGTTCACGCGGATGCCGTTCTTCGCTGCGCTCAAGGAGGCGAAGCTGCGATCCTTCGTGACCCCCGGACAGGCTCTTTCCCTGTCCGCGACGCTCGTGCACGAGGGCTCGGGCTACGCCATCACCGACGCCGAGATCAGTCACGACGGCAAGGTCATCTGCAACGCCAACATTACCTTCCGGCTGATCGAATTCCCCAATGCGGAATTCCGCGCCAGCATGGAGAAAATGGCCGCCATCCTCGAGTTCCCCATGGGGGCGCTCACCCATGGCTAAGGCAGCGCGCGAGGCCTGGATCACCGGCATCGGCATCGTGTCCTGCCTCGGCGAGGGGACCGAGGCGCACTGGCAGGGGCTGATGGAGCGTCGGATCAACGTCGACACCGAACGCTTCGCCCCTTATCTCGTGCATCCGCTGGTGCCACTCGATCTCGACAAGCAGATTCCGAAGAAGGGCGATCAGCGCCAGATGGAGCCTTGGCAGCGCATCGGCACCTACGCGGCCGGGCTCGCGCTTGACCACGCCGGCGTCAAAGGCAATGCGGAGCTCCTCGCACGCATGGATATGATCGTCGCCGCCGGCGGCGGCGAGCGCGACGTCAAGGCCGATGACGCCATCTTGGGCGGGCTCATGCAGGCGTCATCGCCGGACGCCTATCTCAACGAGCGGCTCATGAGCGACCTGCGCCCGACGCTCTTCCTGGCGCAGCTCTCCAACCTTCTCGCCGGCAACATTTCGATCGTTCACGGCGTTACCGGCTCCTCTCGCACCTTCATGGGCGAGGAAGCGGCAGGGCTCGACGCGGTGCGCATCGCCTGCGCGCGGATCGGCGCCGGTGACAGCGACATCGCGCTCGTCGGCGGCGCCCAGAACTGCGAGCGCGAGGACATGCTGCTGCTCTACGAGTTCGGCGGCGTCAATCTGCGCGAGCGCTTCGCGCCGGTATGGCAGCGCGGCCCGCGGGGCGGTTTCGTGTTCGGCTCGCTCGGAGCGTTTCTGGTGATCGAAGGACGCAACCACGCCGAGACCCGCGGCGCAAAGCCGCTGGCTCGCATCTCGGCCGTGCTCGCCGACCGGGCAAGGCCGGTCCCCGGTGCGCATCGGGCGGTGCTCGATTCCATGTGGGACAAGATCGCCGCGAAGGTGCGGCGCGGCGAGTGTGCGGTGCTTTCGGGCGCGACCGGCGTCGAACCGATGACCGCCGAGGAACGGCAGTTTCTTGCGGCGCACCCCGACGTCCCCGTACGCGCCACTGGCTCCCTGATCGGACACGGCATCGAGCCGCAATTTCCCATGAACGTGGCGCTGGCGGCGCTGGCCCTGCAGCATGGTAAGCTGTTTCCACCCGATCCGTCCGGGGTCGAGCGCCCGATGGACGGCGCGCTCAAACAGGTTGTCGTCACCAGCATCGGGATTTTACGCGGCGACGGCATGGCCCTGGTCGAAACGGTCGAATAGGAGAGGCAGCTCCATGCGCGACAAGAAAGACCGGCCGATCGTCGTCGTCACCGGCATCGGCGTCGTCACCTCGCTGGGCGCCGGCAAGACGGATAATTGGGCCAAGCTCACGGCCGGCCAGTCGGGCATCCGCGCAATCTCGCGGTTTGCGACCGACAACCTCAAGACCAAGATTGCGGGTACCGTCGATTTCGTTCCGGCCGAGCCGATTTCCGCACCCCTTTTGTCGGAACGGCTGGGCGAGATGGCGGTCGCCGAGGCGCTCGAACAGTCCGGAATCGGCCGGCGCGGCGACTTTCCTGGTCCTCTCTTCATTGCCGTACCGCCGGTCGAGATCGAATGGACGCAGCGGCGCGCGCTCGCTTCCGCCAGCAGCGGCGGGAACCGCGCAATCTACGACGAGTTGCTGCGCGTGTCCTCGCAGGACGATTTCCGCCCCTACTATTCCCGCTTCAAATTCGATTCGGTGGCCGATTACCTCGCCGAAAAATTCGGAACCAAAGGTTCGCCGATTTCGCTGTCCACGGCTTGTGCCTCCGGCGCGACCGCAATCCAGCTCGGCGTCGAAGCGATCCGCCGCGGCGAAGCCGATGCAGCGCTCGCGGTCGGCACCGACGGCTCGGTGAACACGGAATCGCTGGTGCGCTTCTCGCTGTTGTCGGCGTTGTCGACATCGAACGACCCGCCGGAAGGAGCCGCGCGGCCGTTCGCCAAGAATCGCGATGGTTTCGTCATGGCGGAAGGCGCCGGCGCGCTGGTGCTGGAGAGCTACGAGGCGGCGACGGCACGCGGAGCGAAGATCCTAGGAGTCCTGGAGGGGTGCGGCGAGATGGCGGATTCGTTCCATCGCACCCGCTCCTCACCCGACGGTAAACCGATCATCGGCTGCATCCGCAATGCGCTGGCGGACGCCTCGCTTGCGCCCGACGACATCGACTACATCAATCCCCACGGCACCGGCACGCCGGAAAACGACAAGATGGAATATCTCGGGGTCGCCGCCGTGTTCGGCGAGCGCGCAAAGTCGATCCCGGTCTCCTCGAACAAGTCGATGGTCGGCCACACGTTGTCGGCGGCCGGCGCGGTCGAGGCGGTATTTTCGCTGCTCACGCTCGAACATCAGCGGCTGCCGCCGACCATCAACTACACCGTGCCCGATCCCGCCATTCCGCTCGACGTCGTCCCGAACACGGCGCGCGACGCCAAGCTGCGCCACGTACTGTCGAACTCGTTCGGCTTCGGCGGCCAGAACGTGTCGCTGGTGCTGGGCCGGGAGCCGGCATGACGCATGCGAGCACTCACGCTCATCGCCGATCGCAAGCTTGAACTCGCGGACCTTCCCGACCCGCCTCCGCCCGGTCCGGGCGAGGTGCAGGTGCGCATCAAGGCAGTGGCGCTCAATCACCTCGATCTGTGGGGCTTCCGCGGCATGGCATTCGCCAAGCGCAAGCTGCCGCTGGTGGTTGGCGCCGAGGCTGCCGGCGAGATTGCCGCCGCCGGCTCCGACGCGGGCGCATTCAAGCCCGGCGACCGTGTGGTCATGTATGGCGCGCTGACCTGCGGCGCCTGCAAGGCCTGCCGCGAGGGCCGCGACAATCTTTGCGAAAACGTCGGCGGCATCATGGGCTTCCACGTCGATGGCTTTGCGCGCGATCTCATCAACATGCCGGCGCGGCTGGTGATCCCAGTCCCGCCTGGCGTCGCGGTGCGCGACGCCGCCTGCGCGCCGATCGCGTTCTCGACCGTGCAGCACATGCTGTTCGACAACGCCAGGCTGGAGCCGGGCGAGACGGTGCTGGTCCATGCCGGCGGCTCGGGCATCGGCACTGCCGCGATCAAGATGGCAAAGGCGATCGGCGCCACCGTCATCACCACGGTCGGCGACGACGCCAAGGCGGAAAAGGCCAGGGCGCTCGGTGCCGATCATGTGGTCAACTACCGCACCGACCGTTTCGAGGGAGCCGTGCGCAAGCTCACCGGCCGCAAAGGCGTCGACGTGGTGTTCGAGCATGTCGGCGCCGAGACCTTCAACGGCTCGCTCCTGTGCCTCAAGCGCGGCGGGCGGCTCGTCACCTGCGGCGCGACCTCGGGCCCCACGACCACCCTCAACCTGATGCAGTTGTTCCAGCAGCAGTATCGCATCATCGGCTCGTTCGGCGCCTCGATGCGCAACATCCGCGAGAGCCTCGCCAAGATGGCGGGCGGTCTGCTGCCTGTGATCGACACCGAGGTTGCACTCGCGGACTTCGCGCGCGGCCTCGACCGGCTCGAGAGCCGGCAAGTGTTCGGCAAGATCGTCGTGCATTTCTGAACCACGGTCATGAAGAAAGCCCAGTTGACCGGCCTCGGTTGGACCCTCACCCGGCGCGCCAAAGCGGCGCGCGACGCGCTCGTCGGTAAGCTGGCGAAAGGGTCGTTCCGGCTGATACGGCTGACCGATCCCGACCGCATGTCCAGCCTTGGCGGTAAGGTCATGCAGCGCCTGGGGCCTCTGTTTGGCGAGAACCGCATCGGGCGCGCCAATCTCGCGGCCGCATTTCCCGACAAGTCGCCGGCCGAGATCGACGATATTCTGCGCGGAGTCTGGGACAATCTCGGCCGCGTCGGTGCCGAGTTCGCCCATCTCGACCGCTTGTGGGACTACGACCTGTCGCGGCAACGGCAAGGCCGGATACGGGATTCCGATGCCAGCTTGGATCGCATGCGCCAACTGCGTGACGACGGCAAGCCGGCGCTCATCTTTTCCGCGCATCTGGCCAACTGGGAGATTTCGGCGCTGGCGGCAGGCGCGCTTGGGCTGGAGACGACCGTCCTCTACCGCCGGCCAAACCTCGGCCCCATCGCCGAGGCGGTTTCGGACGTGCGCTCCATCGGCATGGGCAAGCTTGTCCCGACCGGCCTCGACGCGCCGATCCGGCTCCTGCGCGTGCTGGAAAGCGGCGGCCACGTCGCGATGCTGGTCGACCAGTACTACGTGCAGGGCGTCGACGTGATGTTCTTCGGGCGCCGGACCAAGGCCAACCCGATGCTCGCCCGCCTCGCCCGGCACATCGATTGTCCGATCCATGGATCGCGCGTGATCCGCTTCCCCAACAACCAGTTCCAGGTCGAACTGACCGAGGAGATCGCCCCCGCCCGCGATGCCGACGGCAAGATCGACGTAGCCGGCACCATGCAGGCGATCACATCGGTGGTCGAGGGCTGGGTGCGCGAGCACCCGGAGCAGTGGCTATGGCTGCACCGGCGCTGGCGGTGAGCGCGGCTATTTCCCGGTCTTGATCCGGGTCCACAGCCGGTTCATCAGCCTTGTCGTCTTGGCATCGTGCGCGTTGATGGTGAACAGGCGTGCCATCACGGCCTCGTCCGGATAGATGGTCTTGTCCTCGATGATCGCCTTGTCGACGAACTTCTGGCTGGCCAGGTTGCCGTTGGCGTAGGAAATGAAATTCGAGTTCTTCGCCGCGACTTCCGGCTTCTGCAGATAATTGATGAACGCGTGGGCTTCGGCCGCATTGCGCGCATCCTTCGGGATGGCGAGATTGTCGAACCACAGTTGCGCGCCCTCCTTCGGGATGGCGTAGGCGATCTCCACCCCGTTCTTGGCTTCCGCCGCACGCTTCTGCGCCTGCTTGATGTCGCCGGAAAATCCCACCACGAAGCAGATTTCTCCGGTCGCCAGCGCGTTGATGTATTCGGACGAGTGAAACTTGCGCACCGACGGCCTGATCTTGAGCACGAGATCGGCCGCCTTCTGCAGGTCCGCCTCCTTGCTCGTGTTCGGATCGAGACCGAGATAGCTGAGCGCCGACGGCATGATGTCGTCAGCCGAGTCGAGCATGTGCACGCCGCAATCCTTGAACTTGGCGAGGTTCTCCGGCTTGAAGACGATGTCCCAGCTGTCGATCTTGCCGCCGGGCCCGAGAACCTCGTGCATCTTCTTGACGCTGTAACCGATGCCGGTCGTGCCCCACATGTAGTTGACGGCGTATTGGTTGCCGGGATCGTAGCTGGCGAGCCGGCGCGAGATTTCCGGCCATAGGTTGGCAAGGTTTGGCAGTTTGGCTTTGTCGAGCTTCTGGAACACGCCCGCCTTGATCTGGCGCTCGAGGAAATTCGCCGTCGGCACCACCACGTCATATCCGGACTTGCCTGCCAGAAGCTTCGTCTCCAGCGTGTCGTTGGAATCGAACGTGTCGTAGCGGACCTTGATTCCGGTCTCCCTGGTGAAATCCTCGATCACGTTGGGAGCGACGTAATCCGTCCAGTTATACACATTGACGATCCGATCCTGCTTGGCCTGGGCGAGCGCAGGAACGGGTGCGGCTGCAATGGCTGCCGCGGCGAGAACGAAAAGTCGGGTCGATCGATGCATGGGATGGGCCGTGACTGTCGTGAAGCGATCGCGAGCGAAACGAACGGCAGTTCAGGTGACCGTCTTCAGTCCAAGCTCCTTCCAGAGCTTGATGCCGCCCGCCATGTGGGCGTCGTAGGCAAAGCCGGCATCCTGCGCGGCCAGCGAAGCGGTGACCGAGCGATTGCCGGACCGGCAGGCGAAGACGACCTGGCGTCCCTGCGGATCGGGAATCGCGGCCGGATCGAAGCGCGACAGCGGGACGACCACGGCCTCGGGAAAACTCTCCGCCTCGATCTCGTTCGGCTCGCGTACGTCCACCAGGAGCATGCGGCCCTCGTTGAGACCCCTGGCCACCTCGTCCGGTTGCAGGTTCTTCACGCGCGGGTCCTCCGCCATCGCAGGGCTCCTTCCTTCGATCGGTCCTTCTCCTCCATCACTTGCGCGCAATCGCCCGGAAATCAAGGGATTGTCTGGCGTCACCCGCAGCCGGACACTTTTCGGGCCTCCCCGGGGATGGGCGTCAAAAATAGTCGCTCGCATCGTTGGCCGACCTAGTGAGCGTGATGAAGAGGCGGTCCTGCCAGCGCGGCATGTCCGAGCGCATTCGCCGGCCTGAGCGCGCGCCGGGACAGGAAGAACGAGGTCGACATGATATCGAAGGTCCAGCCCAACCGGCGATGAACGCGTACTTGACGGTGACAACAGCGATCAGCGCCCAAATGATAAAGCGCGGGTATCGGGCCGGCGCGTCGAAAATTACGCAACCGTATCAGCGATTTATCACGCAAGGGCCAGGTGGACCCTAGACCGTAACCTGGGTCCCGACCTCGACCACCCGCCCGGTTGGAATCTGGAAAAAGTCGGTCGCATCGCTGGCCGATTTCGCAAGCCCGATGAAAAGCCGGTCCTGCCAGCGCGGCATCCCGGAATGGACGGCCGGCTTGAGCGCGCGGCGCGACAGGAAGAACGACGTCGACATGATGTCGAACTGCCAGCCGTGCTTGCGGGCAATGGCGAGCGCCTTGGGTACGTTGGGCTGCTCCATGTAGCCGAACTTGAGCGCGACCCGGCTGAAATGCGGCGATACGCGCTCTACCTTGACCCGCTCGTCGGCCGTCACGCGCGGAGTGTCGGTGGTGATGATGGTCAGGATGACGTTGTGCTCGTGCAGCACCTTGTTGTGCTTGAGGTTATGCAACAGCGCCGTAGGCGTGCTGTCGGGCGTGCTGGTGAGAAACACGGCGGTGCCGGGCACCACGTGCGGCAGCTTTCGTTCGAGGTTTGCAACCAGCGTGTCGAGCGGCACTTCGCTGCGCCGGGTTTTCTGCCCAAGAATGCCGGTGCCCCGCCGCCAGGTCAGGATCAGCAGCACCATCGCGGCTCCGAACAACAGCGGAGCCCAGGCGCCTTCGAACATTTTCAGAAGGTTGGCGGAGAAGAAAGTGAAGTCGACCACGATGAGCGGCGCGATGATCAGCACGACACGCCACAGCGGCCAGCCCCACAGCTTCCACACCACGATGGCAGCCAGAATGCCGTCCACGACCATGGTGGTAGTCACCGCGATGCCATAGGCGGAGGCGAGCGCGCTCGAGGACTTGAACAGGCCGACCAGCAGCACGACACCGACGAACAGGACCGCGGTCACGCGCGGGATATAGATCTGCCCGGCCTGCGAGGCCGAGGTGTGCAGGGTGGCCAGGCGCGGCAGCATGCCGAGCGCGATGGCCTGATGCACCAGCGAGTAGGCGCCCGTGATGACCGCCTGGCTCGCGATCACGGTGGCCGCGGTCGCCAGCACCACCATGGGCAGCAGCAGCATCTCGGGAAGCAGGCGGTAGAACGGATTCTCGATTGCCGCGGGATTGGCCAACACAAGAGCGCCCTGCCCGAAATAATTGATGATCAGGGCAGGCAGCACCAGCCCGAACCAGGCGGCACGGATCGGCTTGCGGCCGAAATGGCCAAGGTCGGCGTAGAGCGCCTCTCCGCCGGTCACCACCAGGAACACCAGGCCGAGCGTAACGAGGCCGATGTGACCGTGATCGAGCAGGAACTGGACTCCGTAAACCGGATTGGCCGCCCACAGCACGCCCGGATCGTCGCGGATGTGCAGGAGGCCCGCGACCGCGATGGCGATGAACCAGACGACCATCACGGGCGCGAAGAACGACGCCACCCGCGCAGTCCCGCGACTCTGCGCTGCAAACAGGCCGACCAGAATGACGATGGTGATGGGCACGACATAGTGGTCGAACGCAGGCGTTACCAGCTTTATGCCTTCGACCGCGGACAGGACGGAAATCGCCGGCGTGATCACCGAGTCGCCCAGGAACATCGACGCGCCGATGACGCCGAGCAGGAAAACGAGCGGCGTGCGCCGCCCAAGCGCACGGGTCGCGAGCGCGGTCAGGGAGAGCGTGCCACCCTCTCCGTTGTTGTCGGCGCGCAGCAGGATGAGCACGTATTTGATCGTAACGACGACAATCAACGACCACAGGATGAGCGAAAGCACGCCGAGCACGACCTCGCGCGTGACCGGTCCCGACAAGGCCGCAGCGACCGCTCCTTCGCGCGTCTGGACCGCGGCCATCACGGCCTCCCGGAACGCGTAGAGCGGGCTGGTGCCGATGTCGCCATAGACGACGCCGACGCTGCCGAACGCCAGCGCCACGAATGTCGGCGTCGCCTGTGGTGCGGGATCGGTGGCAGTCTCGGCCACGACAGACGCGGTATTTTCGGGCGCAATCTTGTCCATCAGGCCGGATCAGCCTCGCTGCGCTGCCAAAGAGGCGCGCCTTATATCACCGCGCCGCCCCAAGCAACATGCCCGGGCGGAGCCAGTTCCATCGGAGCTTTAAGACTAATGGACGGGTAGGCCGGACCGGCGCACCGCGCGCTACTACGGCTTGAATCCCGCCGGAATTGGCGGCGTTTCCCGCATCAGCGTGACGGTTACGCGTCGATTGGCCGCGATGTAGGGATCGTCGGGGAACAGCGGCAGCGTGTCTGCTTTTCCCGCCACCATATAGATGTGCGACATCGGCAGTCCTTCGGACTCGAGCAGCTTGCGCACGGCATTGGCCCGGTCGGCGGAGAGTTCCCACGGCCCGTAGCCCGAAGTCGGCGGCACCCGCGAGGCGGAGCTATGGCCGCTGATCGAGAGGCGAAAGCCGGTGGCTTTGAGCGGCCCGGCCAACCGCTGAATAATGCGCCGCGTGCGATCGTTCGGCTCCTTGGAGCCCTCGGCAAACATCGAGCGGCCGTCCTGGTCGACGATCTCGATGTTCAAACCCTGCTTGGTCTCTTCGATCATGATGTGTTTGGACAATTCGGTGATGTCCGGCATGTCCTGCATCGCCTGTCGCAACGATGCGGCAGCAAGCGCGAACGCGCGGTCATCCTCGAATTTGGCGCCGTAAGCGTGCTGGCGTCCGTGCTCGTCGGGGCTTGGCGTTGCGGACGCCTCCTCGGGTGGAATCTGCGCCGCGTTCTTGAGCTTGGGCCGGGTCGGAAGGCCGGGAATCTCAATGACGCCCGAATAGCGCACCTTATCCTGCACGCCGAAGGCATCGCGCATGGAGCCGGCGACGATCTGCAGCTTCACCTGGTCCTGGGTCGAGAAGGCAACCAGCATCACGAAGAACGCGACCAGCAAGCCCATCAGATCCGCGAAGGTGACGAACCAGCCGTGCCCACCGCCATGTGCCGCGCCGCGCTTCTTTCCCATGGCTTGCGTCCGACCGTAGCGTCCTCAGGCCGGAACGGTTTCGACATCGGCCTCATGGTGGCGATGTTTTTCCGGCAGGTAGGCAAGCAGCATCTCGCGCACGAGGGTCGGGCTCTTGGCCTCGCGGATCATCAGCACGCCGTCGATGATCAGCGTGCGATTGATCTCCTCGTCGACCAGCTTGAGATGCAGCTTGTCGGCGATCGGAAGGCAGAACAGGTTGGCGAGCGCGGCGCCGTAGAACGTCGCGAGCAGAGCGACCGCCATGTAGGGACCGAGCTTGGAGGGGTCGGTCATGTTGGCGAACATCTGCACCATGCCGATCAGCGTCCCGACCATGCCGAAGGCGGGCGCGCAGTCGCCGACGGCGCGATAGATCTTCTGGCCCTCGTCAAGATGGGTCAGGAAGTTGTCGCGGTCGCGCTCCAGGTTGTCGCGGATGAAGCTGCTATCATAGCCATCGGCCACGAACCTGATCCCCTTGGCCAGGAACGGGTCTTCGATCTCCATTTTTTCCAGTCCGATCGGGCCCTGCTTGCGCGCCACTTCGGCCAGATTTGCGATTTCGTCGACCAGTTCGCGCTGGGTGATGCGGCGCATGGTGAAGGCGAACTTCGCCCCGAGCGGCAGCCCGTGGAAGATCGAGGAGAACGGAAACCGGATCAGGGTGGCGGCAAACGAGCCGCCGAAGATCACGATCGCCGCGTGCGAATCCAGAAACATGCCGAGATCGCCGCCCATCAAGATGAGCGAGACCAGCACGATCGCTCCCGCAATCAGGCCGACGCTGGTTGCAATATCCATGACACTACCCGTCCCGATACGCGAACGGGCGCCTGCCGTCCCCCGGCGGCGCCAACCCAACCCTAGTACCGCCGCGCTTAAGGGAGCGTTACCGGTCGCCGCCGATGAGGCCGCCGGCGCGGGAACCAAAGCATTGATATCAAAGTGGTAATTTTTGCAGCCACGGGCCCGCGCCGGGCCCGGCGTTTCCTGCGAGCCGGCGGCGGTCGCGCGCGCTGCCCCACAAGGCCGCTAGGCGGCAATGTTTCCGTATTCTTCCTTCAGCAGCCCCAGCCGCGAATAGATGTCGCGATCGGACACCACGAACAGGCGCGCGGTGCCGGAGGCCGCCTTGTGCACGATGCGATTGCCCTGCGGGAGCGTAAAAATGTCCCGCTTGCGCCAGCGGACCGTGTCGTTGCCGACCTGGCTTTCCCCCGATCCCTCGATGACGCAGCACACCGAGCTGGCATTGGTGCGGAACGGCAGCGTCGTCATGCCGGGATCGAGCTGCACCAGGAAGCAGTCGATCAGCTCCATCGCGGTGCCGCCGTTGAGTGGATTGACGTAGCGCACACGACGAGAACCGTCCCGTGCCGGCGGAGCGGCGGCGACTGCCGCCGCGGCCGGCGCATAGGGATAGCGGAAGACCGGCGAGTACGCCGCCGTCGGATAGGCCACGTCGGGCACCACGTTGGCGACCGCGAAGGCTTCGTCGGCGATGGTCTCCGGCGTCTGCGCGACCGGACCGGGCTGGAACGCGCCCGTCCCCATGTAATGATGCAGCGGCACGTCGAGCGCATCGAGCCAGATGATCGGCGCGGTGCCTTCGTGGACGTGCTCGTGCCAGGTCCAGGCCGGGGTGAGCACGAGATCGCCCTCCTCCATCGGACACGGCTTGCCGTCCACGATGGTGGTCGCGCCGGAGCCTTCCATGACGAAGCGCAGTGCGTTCATGGTGTGGCGGTGCGGACGCGCCTTCTCGCCCGGCAGCAGGACCTGGATGTTGGCGCAGATCGTCCTGGTGGTCTGCCGCCATTCGTAGTCGTCGGCGCTCGGCGGGATGAGCTGCAGCACGCGGCGCTCGATCGCCTCCGGCGACGCCACCTTGATGGCGCCGGCGATCAGCGGCCGGATTTTCTCCCACGACCACAGATAGGACGACTCGGGCGGAGCGGGCGGGCGGTGCGCGAACTTGTTCTCCCACAGCGGCGCCATATAGGCGTCTTTCCAGGCCTTGCGGAGTTCGTCGATCTCGGCGGACGTGGCGGCGGCGGACATGGCGCACCTTTCTCGCAACGGAAGAGTATTGCGAGTCTAGAGCACCGCCCCATGCTGTCAATCGCGGCGCTCCGCCTGCGTCGCATGCCGGCCGTTCGATTGACTGGCAAGCATGCGGTCTTATAGTGAGCGCGATTTGAGAGACCGCCGGGACGCGAGCGGAACGGGAGCGCGGCGCCAGATGCAATTCGGTGTGCAATTCTTTCCCGCCGTCGATCATACCGACAAGAGCGCGGCCGAGTACTTTGCAGAATCGCTGGCGATTGCCGAGGAAGCCGAACAGCTGGGCTTCACGCACGCCCGCACGGTCGAGCACTATTTCACCCGCTATGGCGGCTACAGCCCGAACCCGATCGTGTTTCTCAGCGCCGCCTCCCAGCGCACCAAGACCATGCGCCTCGTCACCGGCGCGGTGCTGCCGGTGTTCAATAATCCGCTCAAGCTCGCCGGCGAGATCGGCATGCTCGACGGCCTTTCGGGCGGCCGGTTCGACGTCGGCTTTGCCCGCGCCTTCCTGCTGAACGAATTCCGCCGCTTCGGCGTCTCGCCGGATGAATCGCAGGCGCGCTTCCGCGAGGGGCTCGAACAGATCGAACTGCTGCTGACGCAGGAGAACGTCACCCACAAGGGCCGGTTCCACGCTTTTGAGAACGTCACCTCGCTGCCGCGTCCGACGCAGACGCCGCGGCCGAAATTCTACATCGCGGCGACGCAGACGCCCGAAGTCGTTCGAGTTTGCCGGAACGAAAGGCTATTCGCTGATGGCGATCCCGATCGGGCCGATCGGCGGCCTGATCGAGCGCTACCGCGCCGCCTGGCGCGCCGCGGGCCACCCCGGCGACGGCGACGTCATGGTGGCGTTCCACATGTTCTGCCACGCAGACGCAAAGCTCGCGCGCGAGATCGCGCGCCCGCCGTTCGAAGAATATTTCCGCGCGCTCAACGAGGCGGTCGGCGAGTGGGAGCGCGGTTCCTCCAAGGACTACCGCGATTACGACAAGTCGGCGCGGGCGCTGCGCGCGTTCACGCTCGACGGTCAGATCGAATCCGGCGGCGCCTGGGTCGGCACGCCCGACGAGATCAGGGCGATCATCCACCGCGTGCTCGCGTCGATCGGCAAATTCGAGCATGCCTCGCTGCAGATCAATTTCGGCACCATCGACGTCCGCGAGGCACAGCAATCCATGCGGCTGTTCGCGCGCGAGGTGATGCCGGAATTTTCCGCACCCATCGTAGAGGTATCGGCCGCACGGCAGCATGAGCCTCTGGCGCAAGCCCGCTAGCGCACCGGAAACACAGGACGGCTGCTCGCCGCAACTGTGCTACTCTGTGCTGCAGTAGAGGGCATGATCTCGGGCTGGGCGCGCCATGCAGAATTTGATGCGACGACGGGAATTCTTAGCCATCCTTGGCGGCGCCGCTGCCTGGTCGCCGACCGCGCACGCACAACAATCGCCACTTCCCACAGTCGCGTTCCTCAACGGCAGCACGGCCGAAGCCTCGGCGGGCAATGCGGCCGCGTTTCGCAAGGGCCTGAGTGAAACGGGCGTCGCCGAGGGACGCAACGCCACGGTTGAATATCACTGGATGCAGGGCCAGTACGATCGCGTGCCCGCGCTGGTGGCGGACCTCATCCGCCGGCGCGTGGCGGTGATCGCCTCGCCGGGCTTCCCCCCTGGCGCTTTCGCGGCCAAGGCCGCGACCACGACAATCCCGATCGTCTTCGGCGTCGGCGAAGACCCGGTCAAGCTCGGTCTGGTCGCAAGCCTGGCGCGGCCCGGCGGCAACGTGACCGGCATCAATTTCTTCGTCCACGAGCTCATCTCCAAGCGGCTGGGACTTCTGCGCGAGCTTGTTCCGAAAGCCGTTCGCATCGCGGTGCTGGTCAATCCCGCCAATGCGGCGGCGGCCGAGGCCACGTTCAAGGAGGCGCGCGAAGTCGCGCCGACGCTGGGGATGCAGATCCTTCCTTTCAACGCCAGCACGATCAGCGAGATCGACACCGCCTTTGCCGCCATGGCGCAAGAACGAGCCGACGCCATGCTCATGGGCGGCGACGGATTTCTGTTCAGCCGGCGCGGCCAGGTCGCCACGCTCGCCGCACGCGACCGCTTGCCAACGATTACCGCCGGGAACGAGTTTGCCCGAGCCGGCGGGCTGATGGCCTACGGGACCAGTATCCCCGACATGTTCCGCCAGGTCGGCATCTATGCCGGCAGCATCGTCAAGGGCACCAAGCCCGCCGACCTGCCCGTGCTGCAATCGACGAGGTTCGAACTCGTCATCAATCTGCAGACCGCGCGCGCGCTCGGCATCGAGGTCCCGCCGATGCTGCTCGCGCGCGCCGACGAGGTGATCGAGTGAAAGGCGAGGCCATGCGGCGGCGCGATGTCGTCACGCTGCTCGGCGGGGCGGCCGCCGGGCTTGCGTTGCCTCGCGCCGCGCGCGCGCAACAGCAACAGATGCCGATCCTCGGCTTCCTCAGCAGCCTTTCGGCCGCCGACCGCCCCCGTCTTACGCAAGCGCTTCGGCAGGGTCTGAACGAGGCCGGTTACAGCGAGGGGCGCAACGTCAAGATCGAATACCGCTACGCGGACAATCGAATGGATCAACTGCCGGCACTGGCAACCGACCTGATCAACCGCAGAGTTGCCGTCATCGCGGCGGTTGGCGGAAACAATACCGGTCTGGTCGCCAAATCGCTCACGTCGACGATCCCGATCGTCTTCACCAGCGGCCTCGACCCGGTCGAGGCCGGACTCGTCACGAGCCTCAACCGGCCGGAAGCGAACGTGACGGGGGTGAGCTGGTTCTCCGTCGAGCTTGGGCAAAAGCACGTCGAGTTGTTGCGCGAGCTCGCGCCGCAGGCGGACGTGATCGGCGTGCTGGTGAATCCAAACAATCCTGAGGGCGATTTCTATCGGCAATCGGCGCAAAACGGGGCCCGCGCGTTCGGCCGGCGGCTGCTGGTTGCCGAGGCAAGTACTCCGAGCGAGATTGACGCCGCGTTCGCGACACTGGCGCAACAGCGGGCGAACGCCGTGCTCGTCGGGTCGGGCCCGTTTTATCCCACGCGCGCCCGGCAGATCGCCGTATTGGCGGCACGGCATGGTCTTCCGTTGATGTCGGCGGTTCGGGAGCTGCCGGAGGCTGGCGGCCTGATCAGCTACGGCAACAGCGTAACGGACGCATACCGGCGGGCCGGACTCTGCATCGCTCGCATCCTCAACGGCACAAAACCGGCAGACATACCGGTCGACCGCGCGACCAGATTTGAACTTGTCATCAACCTGGGGACCGCAAAGGCGCTCGGGCTCGACGTGCCGCCCATGCTGCTCGCGCGCGCCGACGAGGTGATCGAATAGGCGGGTCGGGCGCTTCCGCGTGGGCTTGGACTGCGGTATCTGTAGGGCTGGAAACGGCACCGACCCCATCCACATCGTCATGGCCGGGCTTGTCCGGCCATCCACGTCTTGCTCTTACGAGGCAGAGAAAGACGTGGATGC
This sequence comes from uncultured Alphaproteobacteria bacterium, assembly GCA_963755305.1. Lineage (GTDB taxonomy): Bacteria > Pseudomonadota > Alphaproteobacteria > Rhizobiales > Xanthobacteraceae > VAZQ01. The sequence continues at coordinate 713,442 of CAVWJL010000008.1, forward strand.
GCGGGACAAGCCCGCGCATGACGAGGCAAAACGCGTGCCCTCGACATCAAGGGAGAGAACCGCATGCGCCAGATCGGCCATTTCATCGGCGGCAAGGAGGTCGCGGGCGGCTCGGGCCGCGCCGGGGACGTATTTAACCCGAATACCGGCGAGGTGCAGGCCAGGGTCGCTTTCGCCAGCAAAGCCGAGGTGGAACACGCCATCGCCAACGCCGCGGCGGCGCAGGGCGCGTGGGCCGCCACCAATCCGCAGCGGCGCGCGCGGGTTTTGTTCAAGTTCCTCGAACTGGTGCAGAAGGAATTCGACAGCCTCGCGAGGCTTCTTTCCTCCGAGCACGGCAAGACCTTCGCCGACAGCAAGGGCGACATCCAGCGCGGGCTCGAAGTGGTCGAGTTCGCCTGCGGCATTCCGCATCTGCTGAAGGGCGAGTTCTCGGAAAGCGCCGGCCCCGGCATCGACCTGTTCTCGATCCGCCAGCCGCTCGGCATCGTGGCCGGCATCACGCCGTTCAACTTCCCGGCCATGATCCCGATGTGGAAGTTCGCGCCCGCGCTCGCCTGCGGCAACGCCTTCATCCTCAAGCCGTCGGAGCGCGACCCGTCGGTGCCGATGCGGCTGGCCGAGCTGCTGGTCGAAGCCGGCCTGCCCGCGGGCGTGCTCAACGTGGTCAACGGCGACAAGGAGGCGGTCGACGCGCTGCTGACCGACCCGCACATCATGGCGATCGGCTTCGTCGGATCGTCGGCGATCGCCGAATACATCTACACCACCGGCACGGCGCACGGAAAACGCGTGCAGTGCTTCGGCGGCGCCAAGAACCACATGGTGGTGATGCCCGACGCCGACATCGACCAGGCTGTTGATGCGCTCATCGGCGCGGGCTATGGCTCGGCCGGCGAACGCTGCATGGCGATCTCGGTGGCGGTGCCGGTCGGCAAGAAGACCGCCGACATCCTGGTCGAGAAGCTGATCCCGCGCGTGGAGAGCCTCAAGGTCGGGCCCTCGACCGACCCGCAGGCCGACTATGGGCCGATGGTCACCAAGGCGCACCTGGAGAAGGTGAAGAGCTACGTCGATCTCGGCATCAAGGAAGGCGCCAAGCTCAAGGTCGACGGCCGCAATTTCAAGCTGCAAGGCTACGAGAACGGAAATTTCATGGGCGGCTGCCTGTTCGACGAGGTGACGCCCGACATGCGCATCTACAAGGAGGAGATTTTCGGGCCGGTGCTCTCGGTGGTACGCGCCAAGGACTACGAGGAGGCGCTGCGCCTTCCCTCCGAGCACGACTACGGCAACGGCGTCGCCATCTTCACCCGCGACGGCGACACCGCGCGCGATTTCACCAGCCGCGTACAGGTCGGCATGGTGGGCGTGAACTTCGCCATCCCGGTGCCGCTCGCCTATCACACCTTCGGCGGCTGGAAGCGCTCGGGCTTCGGCGATCTCAACCAGCACGGGCCCGACTCGATCCGCTTCTACACCAAGACCAAGACTGTGACCTCGCGCTGGCCGTCGGGCACCAAGGAAGGCGCCGAGTTCATCATCCCGACGATGAAGTGAGTTCATATTAGTATCGACGGCAGAGACCGACCGACCCACATCGTCATGCGCGGGCTTGTCCCGCGCATCCACGTCTTGCTTTTGTTCAAGCGAAGCAAGACGTGGATGGCCGCGACACTAGGGCGTTTACGCCCGTCTACGACGGGCTATGCGCGGCCATGACGAACGCATGAGTCAGGGTCCAGGACCGTATTAGATGCGGTGCGCTCACGGCCTCGTCATCCTTCGAGGCTCGGCGGCTTCGCCGCCTCGCGCCTCAGGATGACGGACCAAAAGGCGGCGCTACGCGATGCAGGCGCGAACGGGCTGCCCGCTCGATCCGGCACTGCGCGCGCACTGGCAGCGCAACTGGCGGCTCACGGCCGTAACGGTCACGCTGGTGATGCGGTTCTTCTGCACGACGATGGTGCACAGCACGGCCGAATGATTGCCCTCGCCGTCGGTCTGCAGCTTGACCGTTCCGACCTTCTGGCGCAGCACGGCCACGCCGTTGCGCGGCGGCTCGATCTTCGCTGCGTCGAGATAAAGCGCGACGGAGGCCGACGGCGGGACCGTCTTGATCTCCACGTAACCCACGCTGCCGTCGATATTGCAGCCCGCAAGGGCGAAGAGTGCGAGCCCCGCGGGCGCCAGCCGCCCGGCGCACCGCCACATCGTCAGGCTCCCGGCTGCTTGATCGCGGTCAGCAGCTTCTTGAGCTTGTCGGATGCGTCGCGAATGCCGTCGGTCAGCTTCTGGATGACTTCGAGCGCCTTCTCGTGCTCGCGCACCTGCAGGAGCTCGTCGATGAAATCTTCGTTGGTCTGCAGCGTGCGCAGCAGGTCCGCGAAATCCTTGCGGGCCCGCTCGAGCTCCCGGATCGAGCCTTCGGTCGCGACCTTGAGCGCGCGCCATTTCTCCATCAGGAACTGGCGGTCTTCCGGACGGAAGCGGGTCTCCTGCTCGAGCGCCCTGAGCTTGTCGTCGGCGCGCTTGAGCGCCTGGGCGCCGAGACTCCACACCGCCCCGTTGTCCGCAACGGCCCCGAGCAGCGCACCGACGTAGGCGCGCAGTTCCTCGATTTCCTTGCGCGCCGCTTCGGCGCTGCCGAGGCGGCCGATGGACTGGGCGCTGTCGTCGATCTTCTTGCTGAGGTCGCCGAAGGTCTTCTTGAGTTCGCTGAGCTGCTTGGAGAATTCGTCGTCGGCCGCGCTCGCCTCGGGCACGGGAGCGCGCTCGGCCTGGGCCAGAGCCGGTGGACCGGGCATCGCGCCGAGGAAGAGGAGCAGCAGCGCGGCGCGAACAACGGCGCGGACTTGCCTGGGACTGCCGGAGACGGAGACAGAGCGCATGGCGCAACTCCCACTAACTCGCTCGCCCCCTTGGCCAATTCTTGATACCGCTTGGGGCGAAAGTGCGGCTGGGCGCAAGCCTAGCACCAATGCGCTATGGTCAATATCCCGAAATTCAGGAGCAATCGTCAGGAAAGGCGCCGTCGATGGCCGAATACCAGCTCTACTGCTTCGCCCAGTCCGGCAACGCGTATCGCGCGGCCCTTATGCTCAATCTCATCGGCGCGGACTGGGAGCCGACGTTTGTCGATTTCTTCAAGGGCGAAACGCGCACGCCCGGGTACCGGACGAACATCAACGAGATGGGCGAGGCGCCGGTGCTCGCGCATGGCGCGAAGAAGCTCACCCAATCCGGCGTGATCCTCAACTATCTGGCCGAGCGCTCAGGCAAATTCCGGCCCGACGGAGAGGACGAGCGGCTGGAAGCGCTGCGCTGGCTCCTGTTCGACAATCAGAAGGTCAACGGGTTTCTCGGGCCCTACCGGTTCCTGCGCAACTTCGCCAAGCCCGCAGGCGATCCGGCGGTGATGGCGTTCCTCAAGGGCCGCATCGACGGCAACCTGGCGATCGTCGACAAGCGGCTCGCGGCGCGGCCGTATGTTCTGGGCGGGCGTCCCACCATCGCCGATATCTCGCTCGTCGGGTATCTCTACTATTCGGCCGACGAGTTCGGCTTCGACATCGCGGCGACGCACAAGAACATCGCCACCTGGCTCGATCGCATCAAGGCGCTGCCGGGCTGGAAGCATCCCTACGACCTGATGCCGGGATATCCGCTGCCGGCAGGCTGAGGCGGCGCATCAGCGCGCGGTGAGACCGCCGTCGATGGCGAATTCCGCGCCGGTAACGAAGGCCAATTCGTCCGACAAGAGATAGACGCAAAGCCCGGCCACCTCGGCGGGCGTCCCAAGCCGCCCAAGCGGGATATCGCGCATGACCTGGCCGCGCGCCACCTCGGGCCGTCCGGTCTGCGCCAGGATGTCGTCGACCATCGGGCCTTCCAGAAACGCCGGATGGACCGAGTTGCAGCGCACCTGCGGCCTGAGGCGCGCGCCATGGAGCGCGACCGATTTGGTCAGCAGCCGCACTCCGCCCTTGGAGGCGTTGTAGGCCGCGAGATTGTGCCCGCCGACGATGCCGGAGATCGAGGACAGGTTCACGATCGAGCCGCCGCCGCGCTTCAACAAGGCCAGCGCGTGCTTGCAGCCGAGAAACGTGCCGTCGAGATTGACCGAGATCACGCGCCGCCAGGACGCGTAGTCGGTATCCTCGATGCTGGCGAGCAACGCGATGCCGGCCGCGTTGACGAGGCCGTCGAGACGGCCGCGCTCGCGCTCGATCGTGGCCAGCACGCCGAGCCAATCCTGCTCCGACGTGACGTCGAGCGCATGATCGATGCCGGCATGGCCGGCGAGATCGGTCGCGACCGCGACGCCGCCCTCGCGGCGCACGGCGGCGGCCACGGCCTGCCCGATGGCGCCGGCGGCGCCGCTGACGAGCACGATCTTGTCCTTGAGACGATCCATTATTTCCTTGGCCGGTGTGCCACGATGAGCCCGCGCCATACTGCCTGCGCGAGGGAATCGCCGTCAAATCCCCGCCGCAAGTCGCAGCGCGGTGACGAGCCTAGTTCAGGCGGGCGGGACGATCGGAATCGGGAGTGCCAGGCGAAAGCGGAGGCGCCTCGGGAGTTGCATCGGCCGCGGCCGGCGACCCGGTCCGCACCGCCGCCGCGGCTGCCGCGTCGGCCGCGTCCTTGCGTTCGTGGCTGCGGTAGGACAGCCAGCCGAACGGAAGACTCCCGAGATAGGCGAGCGTGCCGAGCGTGAGCACCCACCACGGATAGGCGATGAGCAGCGCAAAGAACAGCACGACGAACACGAAGACCGGCAAGACCATTTCGGGCGCGATGCGCTTGCCGACGCGCTTGCCGGAGAACACCGGCAGCCGCGACACCATCAGGAAAGCGATGGCCAGCGTATAGAGGAAGATCACCGGCGCCACGAACGCGAGCTTGGGCATGCCGAGCAGGAACACGTAGATCGGCAGCAGCACCGTGATGGCGCCGCCCGGCGCCGGCATGCCGGTGAAGAAGTTCGCCGCCCAGAGAGGACGGTTCGGGTCGTCGATCATGACGTTGAAGCGCGCAAGCCTTAAGCCGGCGCAGATCGCGAACACCATGGCGGCGATCCAGCCCGCGTGCCCGAGATCCTGCAGCCCCCAGAAATACAGGATCAGCCCCGGCGCGACGCCGAAATTGACGAAGTCGGCGAGGCTGTCGAGCTCAGCACCGAACCGCGAGGTGCCCTTGAGCATGCGCGCGAGGCGTCCGTCGATGCCATCGAGCATCGCCGCGAACACGATCGCGGCCACCGCCCATTCGAGCTTTCCTTCGACGCTCAGCCGGATGGCGGTGAGACCGGCGCACAGCGCCAGCAGGGTGATCAGATTGGGCAGCAGCGTGCGTACCGGAATCTGCCGGAAGCGGCGGCGCCTGGGCTCGGAGCGGTCGGGCTCGAAAGGTGTGAACGGCATGCCGTAGATATAGCGCAGCGTCGCGGCCGCCGCCATGCCGGACGCCATTAACCACGGTTGATTAGGACTTTAGGGCACAAACCCCAACAAAAGCCTCAACACCCCGCTGCGCTACTTGTCCGCGCTTGAAAGCCGTTCGAGGCGGCGCGCCGCCTCGGCCGATCCGAGTTCCTTGGCGCGCTGGTACCATGCCCGCGCCCGCGCCGGCTCCGGCGCAAACCCGAGCACTCCGAGCTCCACGAGCACGAAGGGATCAAAGCTCGAGCCGAGCGACAGCGCAGCCTGCGGGTCGCCGGCATTGGCCGCGCGCCGCAGCACAAGGCGCGCCGATGCGATGTCGCCGGAAGCCAGGAAATCCTTCCCGCGCCGCAGCAGCACGGCGACCTCCTCGGCGTCCAGCGGCTGGATCGCCGCCGATGGCGTCATTGCGTCGGGCCGCAGCAATGGGGCGTCCGGCCGCAGCACCGGGGCTGGAGCCGCAGGCGCCTCCGGTTTCTTCGTCCATTCCAGCCGGACGAATTGGCTGTCCACCAGCCGGTCGCCGGCCGAGCGCAGATCCACCGCCGCGTCCATGACGCCGACGAAGTCCTTGGGTGCATGGGCAACGGCACGGCCGAGATCGCGCGCCGCCACCTGCCATGCGCTCAGACCGAGCGGCGTGCCGGCCGACAGCGTGGTTCCGGCTGCCAGCCCGGCCAGCGTCACCTTCTCTCCGCCGGCGCCATCCTTGAGCGCGATCCCCAGCGGCAGCGGCTCGTTGGCAAAGGCCCGCTGATGCTCGACGATGAGGCGGACCGCCAGAGCCGGTCTGGCTTCCACATCCGATGCGGCGAGCCGCGGCGCAGGCGCCGCGACAACGACCTTGTCCTGTTTTCTCGGCAGCGGAAGGTTGCCCTCGGGGAACCACGCCAGGACGAGCCCAAGCGCAAAAACCGCCACCGTCATGAAACCGAACGTCAGCCACCAGAGCGGCAGCGGTACCTGCCGCTGGCGTCCCAGCATCGGCGGCTCCGGAACGAGGGTCGGATCGAGCGCCATCCGGCGCCGCAACTCCACGATCGCGACGTCGCCTTCGAACGCAGACCGCTCGGGCGGCGCATCGATGTTGAACCCGCCGAGCCCGGGCGCCATCGACGGCGAGTTGGTGAACCCCGCGGCGTCCGGCGCCAGTGGAGGCGAATGGGGAAGGTTGGAATTGACCGGCCGTGGCGGCGATGGCGGCCGGCGCGCCCACCGCGGCGCGTACAGGTACGGATCGTCACCCTTGCCGTCACCATTGATCGGAGCACTCATGATGGCCTCCCCTCCTCGACCGTTGCGGTCGATGCGCCATGTCCCTCATCGCTTTGCCGATTGCCCGGAGAGATGAACCCTCCGGCTAGCGCCGTTCGCGCGCCTGTTCCCATTTCAGGAACGCCTGGAACAGCCGGTCGCGCTCCTCCGGCGTGCCCGCCGAAGCCAATCCGCGCGACGCGATGAACCGATTGAACTTTTCGCGCACGGCAGCGGTCGGCGGCTGCAGGACCGGGCGGTTGCGCTTGAGCCACTCATCCGCCCCCGGAAAGCGGGTCCAACCCGGCAACGTGGCGGCGAGATTGGCCTCGCGCCATTTGGGATGCCGCGGCGGCTTCTGGAATTCGGAGAGCTTGGGAAAGAAATGCTCGACGAAGGCCTCGATCCGCCGATAGCGATCGCTGCCCTTCGGCCAGTTGTAGGCGAACAGCACGGCGCTGACGGCGATGGTCTCGACCCCCTCGCCGGCCGCCACCATCCCGGGATAGTCGGCGTTGCTCAACGCGGCCGGCAGATACTCGTCCTGCAGCTCCTTGGCGAACGGTATCGGCACAAAGCGGAAGCCGTTCTCCGCTTTCAGCTTCGCCATCGCCGACGCCGGCTTGCCGGCGATCAGCACGGTCGCGGCGATTTCTCCCGACTTGAGTTTCTCGAAAGCATCGGCCTGGCCCATGTTGAGCTCTTCGGCCTTGACATTGAGGCGCCGGAAGATGTCGCGGGTCGAAAGCTGCGTGCCGCTGCCGACGTCGCTGAAATTGACCTTCTTGCCGGCAAGCTGCTGGATCGACGTGATGCCGGAATCGGCGCGGACGACGAGATGCATCTCCTCGTTGAACAGCTTGGCGATGTAGACGAGCTTGTCGTCGAGGCTGCCGATTTCGTTGTTGCGCCGGAGCGTGTTCAGCAGGATCGATTGGGTAATTCCCAGGTCGACTCCCTTGAGGAAGCGCACGTCGCGGATGTTCTGTCCGCCGCCCTTGCCGATGACCGGCAGCACGCGGAAATCGTCGCCATCGTCGAGCACGGCCGAGAGGTCGTACGCGATCGACAGGTAGGTCGCATTGAGATTGCCGGACACGATCGAGATCGTGTTGGCGTTGATGCGCTCCCCGATACTGCCGAGATTCGGCTTATCGGGAATCGGCAGGCGCCCGGCCTGCTGAGCGATGACAGGTGAGATGGAAAAGGCGCCGACAAGCGCCCAAGCGACCAATACGCAAATTACCTGAAGTGGCCCAATGGGCCTACGCGGACCTCTCCCCATCTTCACCCCCGTCATTACGGAGGGTCGCACTCTACGCAACACACAAACACACACGAATTGGCGTAGCAGACCCCCCAGGTTGCCGACGCGTCCGCGCTTTTCATTTGCAGGCGTTGAACTCGCTGCTCCTCGCGCGGACGGGTGGAACTTTCGTCAACAAATTTGACTTCGATGTGATGCAACTTTGATCTTTGTGAGTTGTTTTGCGCGGCGCGAATTCGGCGAAGCCGAGCGTGCGGAACGCGTCGCCAGTCAAGGTGTTCCAATTCGGGAAATCATGCGGTGGTTTCGATTCTCCGGACAGCCGATTGAAAACGCGAGCGCAATTCATCCCTGTGCGTACGGGGCAATTCGCCACCCGCACAATCTGACGGTGCCGCGTCTGGTCCGGCGCCGCCGCGGAATCACGACATCCATTTCGCCGCAATTTGCAACGACGGCTGACGACGCGCTTCTAGCAGCAGTCGCGCCCTACCCGACCCGGAAGGTAAGCTGCGGGTTGCCGGCGCGCAGATCGGCGAGCACGGTCTCGCCCGCGATCGCGGTCTGGCCCTCGGCGACCAGCGGCTTGGTGCCGTCAGGCAGATAGATGTCGAGCCGCGAGCCGAAGCGGATCATGCCGATGCGCTCGCCCGCCCCGACCGTCGCGCCCGCGCGCACGGAACAGACGATCCTGCGCGCAACAAGCCCGGCAATCTGCACCACGCCGACACGGCCCTTGCTGGTCGCAATGACCAGCGAGTTGCGCTCGTTGTTCTCGCTCGCCTTGTCGAGGTCGGCGTTGAGGAAGGCGCCGGCGTGGTACACGATCTTCTCGATCCGGCCCGTCACCGGGCTGCGGTTCACGTGGCAGTCGAACACGCTCATGAACACCGATATCCGCGGCAGGGGCTTGTCGCCCAGTTCCAGCTCCTTCGGCGGTACCGCGTTGGCGATCCGGCTCACCCGCCCGTCGGCGGGCGAGACCACGATGCCGTCGCGCACCGGCGTCACCCGCTCCGGGTCGCGGAAGAAATAGGCGCACCACAGCGTCGCTACCGTCCCGATCCAGCCGAGCGGCGAGGCGATCCAAAACAGGACCAGGCTCACGAACGCGAAGATCCCGATGAACGGCAGGCCCTCGCGATGGATCGGCGCGAGCTGGGAGCGGATGCTGGCGAGAACGGACATGCGATTGACTGCCTTACTGTCGCTTCACCCTGAGGCGCCCGCAGAAACGGCCGCTGATGAGGCCAAAGCTTACTCCGCCGCGGCGATGCGCGCGATGACCGGCTCGGGCCCCAACGGCTCCGTGGCGCCCTCTTCCACCGGGGGCGGATTGCGGTTGGGAGCGTCGGCATCGTCGTCGATCAGCGCGAGCGTCTCGCGCGCGGCCTCGGCCTCGCGCTGCCGGTTCCACATGCCGGCGTAGAGCCCGCCCTGGGTCAGAAGCTGGTGGTGCGTGCCGCGCTCGGCGATCACGCCCTGATCGAGCACGATGATCTCGTCGGCGCCGACGATGGTGGACAGCCGGTGCGCGATGACCAGCGTGGTGCGATTGCGCGAGACCCGATCGAGCGCGTCCTGGATATCCTTCTCGGTGTGGCTGTCGAGCGCGGAGGTAGCCTCGTCCAGCAACAGGATCGGCGGGCCTTTCAGGATGGTGCGGGCGATGGCGACGCGCTGCTTCTCGCCGCCGGAGAGCTTGAGGCCGCGCTCGCCAACCTCGGTCTCGTAGCCCTTGGGCGACATGCGGATGAATTCGTCGATCTGCGCGAGCGCCGCCGCCTCCTCGACCTCGGCGTCGCTCGCCTCCCAGCGGCCGTAGCGGATGTTGTAGCGGATAGTGTCGTTGAACAGCACGGTATCCTGCGGGACCATGCCGATCGCCATGCGCAGCGATTGCTGCGTGACGTCGCGGATGTCCTGGCCGTCGATCAGGATGCGCCCGCCGGTCACGTCGTAGAACCGGAACAGCAGCCGCGAAATGGTCGACTTGCCGGCGCCCGAAGGCCCGACCACCGCAACGGTCTTGCCGGCGGGGACCTCGAAGGACAGACCCTTGAGAATTTGCCGCTCGCGTTCGTAGGCGAAGGACACGCCCTCGAAGCGGATGGCGCCCGCCCGCACGTCCAGCGGCCTGGCCTGCGGCCTGTCCTTGATCTCCGGATCGCGCGACAGGATCGCGAACATCTTCTCGATGTCGATCACCGCCTGCTTGATCTCGCGGTAGACCATGCCCATGAAGTTGAGCGGCTGGTAGAGCTGGATCATCATGGCGTTGACCATCACGAAGTCGCCGACCGTGTTGGTCCCGCGCTCGACGCCATAGGCGCACATCACCATGACGGCGGCGAGCCCGGCGGTGAAGATGATCGCCTGTCCGGCATTGAGCACGGCGAGCGAGACATAGGCCTGCACGCTCGCCCGCTCGTAGCGCTCCATGGCGCGGTCGTAGCGGCTGGCCTCGCGCTCCTCGGCGACGAAATATTTCACCGTCTCGTAGTTGAGCAGCGAGTCGATCGCCTTGACGTTGGCATCGGTGTCGCTGTCGTTCATCCGCCGGCGGATGTTGATGCGCCACTCGGTGGCGTAATAGGTGAACGCCATGTAGATGGCCACCACCACCACGACGACGGCGACATAGCGCCAATCGAACTGATAGAGCAGCACCGCGACGATCAGGCCGAGCTCGATGCCGGTCGGCACGAGCTGCATGATCACCATGCGCACGATGATCTCGATGGCGTTGCGCCCGCGTTCGAGCACGCGGGTGAGCCCGCCGGTCTTGCGCTCGAGATGGAAGCGCAGCGAGAGCTGGTGCATGTGCTCGAAGGTGCGGTAGGCGAGCCGGCGCACCGCGTGCATCGCCACCTTGGCGAATACGCCGTCGCGCACCTGGGTGAGCACCGCCATCAGAATGCGCATGCCGCCATAGGCGACCGTCATCGCGATGGGGGCCGCCACCAGCCAGACCAGCCACGAGGAGGCCGCCGCCGGCGCGCTGCCCTGCCCGACCAGCGCGTCGGTCGCCCATTTGAAGGTGAACGGCACCGCGATGGTCGCGAGCTTGGCCGCGAGCAGAAGCACCATCGCGAGCGCCACCCGCAGCTTGAGGTCGCCCCGGTCGGCCGGCCAGATATAGGGCCACAGCTCGCGCATGGTGCCGATCAGCGACCCGCCGTCGCCGGACACGTCGCGCTTGTGCGCCTCGCTCGATCGCGGATGAGAATCGGTCATTGCCGGCCCGGACTGACGGGCCGCTTAGGGGGCAGACCGTCCAACGCCCCTCATATAGAGCTTTTCCAATCTGGGATCACCCCCGTGAAAATATTCGCGTTTTGCGCCCTTGATGCGGGTGCGGAGAAGCCGGGCGCTTTTGCTTGACGCGCTCCCCGCCCGAGGCCACATCCATGCCATGAGCACCATCAAATCGATCTGCGTCTACTGCGCGTCCGGCCCCGGCAACAACCCGGCCTTCGTCGAGGCGGCGCGCGGTTTCGGGCGCATCCTGGCCGAACAGGGCATCCGTCTGGTCTACGGCGGCGGCTCGGTCGGCCTGATGGGGGCGCTTGCCGATTCCGTCCTCGACCATGGCGGCAAGGTGACCGGCGTCATCCCGGAATTTCTGGTCAACCGCGAGCACATGTCGCTGCGCACGCAGGAGCGAATCATCACCCGCGACATGCATGAGCGCAAGCGCATCATGTTCGAGCAGGCCGACGCCTTCGTGGCGCTGCCGGGCGGGGTCGGCACGCTGGAGGAACTGGTCGAACAGCTCACCTGGGCGCAGCTCGGCCGGCACAAGAAGCCGATCCTGATTCTCAACAGCGAGGGCTTCTGGCAGCCGCTCTGTGCGCTGCTCGATCACATGAAGAAACTCGACTTCATCCGCACCGGCCTGACCATCGAACTGCTGGTCGCCGATCGCGTCGAGGACATCCTGCCGAAGCTGACCGAAGCCGCGCGCGCGGTATCGGAAGCGGAAAAAGAGATGACGCCGGCCACCGCCAAGCGGATGTGACGGCGCGGCTTCTCTCCGTTCCTCCGTTCGTTCCCGCGCAAGCGGGAACCCAGTTCTTTGTTTCCGCCGCAAAGCGCTGGGTCCCCGCTTCCGCGGGGACGAACGGATAGTGTGTCGATGAAATAATCCAGCTCGCATTTACTGGACGAAGGTCACCGCCTCGATTCGATTGCCGTCGGGATCGACGATGAACGCGGCGTAATAGGCCTGCGAGTATTCCGGCCGCGGCCCCGGCACGCCGTCCGAGGTCGCGCCCGCGGCCAGCGCGGCGGCGTGGAAGGCATCGACCGCCTGCGTGCTTGGCGCGCGCAGGCAGATGTGCACGCCGGTGTCCGCCACCGGCATGTCGGGGCGCTGGTTGATCCAGAACTCGGGATATTTTTTCCCGAACCCGACCGCCGCCGGCCAGTCGCGCAGTTGGGTGAGCCCGATGGTCGCAAGCAGCGGCCCGTAAAACTGCCGCGCCCGTGCGAGATCGCGCACGCCGATGGAAACATGGTCGATCATCGCGCGCCTCTCTCCTATCCCGTGGCCCGGCCCGGCATCAGCGCCGCGGCGCGCCGGCATCGACCGCGTCGGCGCCATGGATCATGCGCGCGATCATGGCATCGGCCGCGGCGCGCTCGCACTCCCCGCACGGACGCGACGTGGAATAGAGCACGGCGCCGGAGAGGTCGCTCGTGCCCAGGCGCGCCTGCGCTTCCCGGATCGCTTCGCGCTCGGCATGCGCGCTGGCGTCCTGCTTCACGACCACGCGGCTCGGCCCGAAACCGATGATGCGGCTCTCCTTGACCACCACCGCGCCGTAGGGCTGGTCGCCGAGCCGCACGGCGTCCTCCTTCATGCGGAACGCCGCCGCGATGAACGCGCGATGCTCCGCGGGCGCGGCGGCGCGTGCGCCGGCCGCAGCGCCGACCAGGACCGCCGCCATGCCGGCAAGCGCGCCGCGGCGGCTGCACGCGCAGACCGGCTCCCTCCACCGCATGCCCAGGTCCCTTCTCAGGCCGGCGCGCCGGCCTTGACCAGCTTGTAGACGATCGAATCCATCAGCGCCTGGAACGACGCATCGATGATGTTGGGCGACACCCCGACCGTGGTCCAGCGCTCGCCGGTCTCGTCCCGGCTCTCGATCAGCACGCGCGTCACCGCTTCGGTGCCGCCGTTGAGGATACGCACGCGATAATCGGTGAGCTCGAGCCCTTTGATGTAGCCCTGATACTTGCCCAGGTCCTTGCGCAGCGCGAGGTCGAGCGCGTTGACCGGGCCGATGCCTTCGGCGGCCGAGATCAGCGTCTCGCCGTCGACCTTCACCTTGACCACCGCCAGCGAGACGGTGACGCGCTGGCCGACCGCGTTGTCGCGCTGCTCGATATTGACGTCGAATTTCTCCACGTCGAAATAGTCCGGCACCTTGCCGAGGATGCGGCGCGCGAGCAGTTCGAACGACGCGTCCGCCGCCTCGTAGGCATAGCCGATCGCCTCGCGCTCCTTCACCACGTCGAGGAGCCGCGCGATGCGCGCATCGTCCTTGTCGACTTTCAGCCCGATACGGTCGAGCTCGGCCAGCACGTTCGACTTGCCGGCCTGGTCGGATACCAGCAGCTTGCGCTTGTTGCCGACCGTTTCGGGCGCGACGTGCTCGTAGGTCGCCGGCTCCTTCATGATGGCGGAGGCGTGGATGCCGGCCTTGGTGGCGAACGCGCTCTCGCCCACGTAGGGCGCGTGGCGGTTGGGCGCGCGGTTGAGCAGTTCGTCGAGCTTGTGGGAGGCGTGCGCGAGCTTGGTTGAGCTTGTCGTCCGACACGCCGATCTCGAATTTTTCGGCGAATTCCGGCTTGAGCTTGAGCGTCGGGAATGATCGACACGAGGTTGGCGTTGCCGCAGCGCTCGCCGAGCCCGTTGAGCGTGCCCTGGATCTGCCGCGCGCCCGCGCGCACCGCCGCCAATGAATTCGCCACCGCCTGCTCGGTGTCGTTATGGGCGTGAATGCCGACATGGTCGCCGGGGATGACCTTCACTACCTCGCGCACGATCGTCTTCCACCTCGTGCGGCAGCGCGCCGCCGTTGGTGTCGCACAGCACGACCCAGCGCGCGCCCTCGTCGTAGGCGGCCTTGGCGCAGGCCAGCGCAAAGCCCGGATTGGCCTTGTAGCCGTCGAAGAAATGCTCGCAGTCGAGCAGCACCTCGCGGCCCTTGGCCTTGGCGGCGCGCACCGAATCGCGGATCGAGGCGATGTTCTCCTCGGGCGTGGTCTCCAGCGCGACCCGCACGTGATAGTCCCAGGACTTGGCCACGAAGCAGATGGCATCGGCCTCGGCCTCGAGCAGCGCCGCGAGGCCGGGATCGTTCGAGGCCGAGCGGCCGGGCCGGCGCGTCATGCCGAAGGCCGTGAAGGTGGTGCCGAGCTTGCGGTCCTGCGAAAACAGCTCGGTGTCGGTGAGGTTGGCGCCCGGATAGCCGCCTTCGACATAGTCCACGCCGAGATCGTCCAGCATCTTCGCGATGGCGAGCTTGTCGCTCAGCGTGAAGTCAACGCCGTTGGTCTGCGCGCCGTCGCGCAGCGTGGTGTCGAAGAGATAGAGCCGTTCGCGAGCCATGACGCCTTCACCAGAGATAGTAGTTCAGCACCAGCGCGACGGCGGCCACGATGGCAACGAACGCAATGACGATATGGTGGGTCCGGATACCTTCCATGTCACATCACCCGATAGACGAGATAAAGCGCGATCAGGATCGCCACCACGATGACCCCGTATTTCAGCACGATGTAGTAGAGCCAGTGGCGCGGGAACGGCGTGTCGGGTTTGCTCATCGAGTGTCCTCCTTCACGGCCAGCTTCTTCTCCATCGTGGTATTGCTGAGCCATTCGTCGCCGTGCGGAACCGTGTTGCGGCGCTGCGGCACGAAGCCCCGCCGCTTGAAGAACTCCTCCGCGCTGTCGCTCACGTCGGCGATCAGGCGCTTCGCCCCGCGCGCGCTGGCGAGCCGCTCGACCGCATCGATCAGCATGCCGCCGACGCCATGCCCGGCGGCGGCCGGATGAACGTATAGCATGTCGACTTGGTCGGCGCCCTTGAGCGACGCGAAGCCCACGGGCGAGCCGCCCATCGTACCCAGCACGGTGAGCTGGCCTGCAAGCCGCGCCCCGAAGGCGTCGAGGTCGTCGGCCGTGGATGCCCATTCCCCGCGCTGCGCCTCGCTGTAGTCGTCCGCGGTCAGCTCCTCGATGCTGGCGCGGAAGATGTCGGCGACGAGCGGCGTGTCCACCGGCAGGAACGGCCGCATCGCGATCTTCGGATCAGCGCGCGCGCTCATGGCGCTGCCTCTCGATCCGTCATCCTGAGGTGCCCCGCCGAAGGCGGGGCCGCGAAGGATGACGGCCCCGCTGTTGCAGCTTCGCACAAGAGGCGCGCGTGTCCGGCGTCATCCTTCGAGGCTCGCTGCGCTCGCACCTCAGGATGACGAATCCAGCGGCCGCGCGTCGGCGTACGGAGCGCGCTCATCGCTTCACCTTCCAGACCGTGGTGCCGTCCTTTTTGTCTTCAAGTTCGATGCACATCGCGTTGAGTTCGTCGCGAATGCGATCTGCTTCCTTGAAATTTCTGGCCCCTCGCGCGGCGTTGCGGGCGTCAATCAACTCAGTGATGCGGCCTACATCGGCGATGACCTCTTTGTTAGTTCGATCTATCCAAGAGAAGAACCTTTCGGACCTAAAGCCTAAGAAAGAGAGATTGTTGCCTAGCTCAATCGCGGATGGCCCACTTTGCGCGTATTGAACTTTTTTTGCGAATTGCGTGAATCTCAGCGATCATTTTCGGTGTGTTTAGGTCATCAAGAAGCGCATCGAGGACACGCACTGATGGCAACCCGTCTGTTTTTGGTGCTGCTGCTCGAAACCAATCGTCGAGCGTATGAAAGGCAAGCTCCAAACCCTTAGCTGTCCAGTCAATCGGTTGACGATACTGCGACATTAACATTGCCAATCGAAGGATGTTTGCATCCCAATTGGATTCACCAAATACTTTCTTGTCGAGCAATTCGCGAATCGTGAAGAAGTTGCCCTCGGACTTCGACATCTTCTCGCCTTCGACCTGCAGGAAGCCGTTGTGCATCCAGTAGTTCGCCATCACCGGCGTGTGGAAGGCGCAGCGCGACTGCGCGATCTCGTTCTCGTGGTGCGGGAACACGAGGTCGATGCCGCCGCCGTGAATGTCGAACACTTCGCCGAGGTGTTTCCAAGACATCGCCGAGCATTCGATGTGCCAACCGGGGCGGCCGGGGGCCTTGATGCCTGAAGGTGACAGCCACGCCGGCTCGCCGGGCTTTGATGGCTTCCACAGCACGAAATCCATCGGATCGCGCTTGTAGGGCGCGACATCGACGCGGGCGCCCGCGATCATCTCGTCGAGCGAGCGTTTGGACAGCCGCCCATAATCCTTCATCGACACCACGCTGAATAGCGCGTGCTCCTCGGCCACATAGGCGTGGCCGGTCTGTATCAGCCGCTCGATGATGTCGCGCATCTCGGCGATATGCTCGGTCGCGCGCGGCTCGACGGTCGGGCGCAGACAGCCGAGCGCATCCACGTCCGCGTGGAACTGCTTCTCGGTCTTTTCGGTAACGACGCGAATGGCCTCGTTGAGCGGCAGGTCGGGATATTCCTCCGCCGCCCGCGCGTTGATCTTATCGTCGACGTCGGTGATGTTGCGCACATAGGTGACGTGGTCGGCGCCGTAGAGGTGGCGCAGCAGGCGGAACAGCACGTCGAACACGATCACCGGCCGCGCATTGCCGATATGGGCGAAGTCGTACACCGTCGGCCCGCACACGTACATGCGCACGCGCGCCGGATCGATCGGGGTGAAAACCCGCTTCTCGCGCGACAGCGTATCGTAGAGCTTCAGTTCCATCGAACATCCCTGCCTGCCGGCCGGGTGTCTCTGGACTCTCGATCAGGAGAATAGACAGCCGCAACCAGCGAGAATCGCTAGCGGATAATCTCCCGGCAAATGCCGCAGATCGGGTTAAGGCTGCCCATGGCGGCCACAATGGGGAACCCGGCGAAAATCGTCAAGGGCAAGTGTGACATTCGGGTCGCGCCGGCGCCCAATCCGCCCCGTCGCCTTGTGGGCAAGGGCGCAAAGGAGCCCGGTGTGGCCCGCGCGTCCTAGCCACCGGCCGCCGGCGCGCGTTAACAGTGCCTCCAGCGCGGGGCCCGCGGACTGGCCGGGTTAACGGGGGCTTAACGGTTCCCCACGCATTGTCGAAACGCGTTCGTTTTCGGTGCGACTTTGGGGGGTCCGATGCGGTACGTCTTCGCCGCGCTCGCCTTCGCGGCTGCGTTGGGCGGCAGCGTCACGGCACAGGCTGAGAAGCGCGTCTTCATCATCGCCAACAACGCCGACGGCTACGGCGTCGACCGCTGCCTTGCGACCGGCGCCAACTGCGGCGCCGCGGTCGCGACCGCCTATTGCCAGTCGCGCGCCTTCGCGCAGGCGGGCTCATTCCGCAAGATCGACCGCGACGAGATCACCGGCGCCGTCCCCAGCACCACCGGGTCGGGCGGGCGCGACGTGTTCGTCGCCATCGAGTGCGTGCGCTAAGCTCAGCAAGGTCGGCCCCTTCGACGTTCATGGCGCCCTGACCGGCGCCTGCGAGCCGTTGTCGGCATCGCCCGCCCCTGCCCCGCACGCCGATCCCGTTGCACACCCGCGGTTCTTCGGCCATGTTCGCGCCGTGCGTGGGGCCCCAATCTTGAGGGCCGGCCTGCGCCGGGGACGCGGTGCGACGATGGCTTCCAGTCCGGTCCGTGACGCCGCATCGCCGTCGGCCGCCGCCGGCGCGGCGCCGCTCAAGCTCGAAGATTTCCTGCCGCACCGGCTCAATGTGCTGTCCAGCCTGGTGTCGCAGGCGCTCACCCGGGTCTACGGGCGCTACGGTATTGGAATACCGGAATGGCGGGTGCTGGTGACGCTGGGCGAGAACGGCACCATGACCGGCAAGGCGGTCGGCGCCCAGACCCATATGCACAAGACCAAGGTATCGCGCGCGGTCGCCCAGCTCGAGCAGCGCAAATTCTTGACGCGGCGCGCCAATCGCGCCGACCTGCGCGAATCGTTTCTCTCGCTGACCCCGGCCGGGCGGGCGGTGTACGAGGAACTCGCTCCGGGCGCTCGGGAATTCACCGATCGGCTGGCCGAAGTGGTGGCGCCCGCAGACCGGGTGGCTTTCGACCGCGCGGTGAAGCAACTAACCAAACGCTCGGCCGAACTCGTCGCCGAGACTGAGGGCGGCGGCGACGACAGTTGACCCGCGCCGCCGCTCGGAGCGTACCGCGAACGACTCGATAAGCGGCCGCAAGGACGCCGGAGGGCAGAACGCCCTCCGAGAAAGAACCCGCAGGGAGAACGCCAACCGTGACGCTCTACACCTATTTCCGCTCGTCGGCGGCCTATCGGGTGCGCATCGCGCTCAATCTCAAGGGCATCGCGCACGACATGACCGCGATCCACCTGCAGAAGGAGGGCGGCATCAACAAGAAGCCCGAGTACCGCGCCCTCAATCCGCACATGCGCGTGCCCGCGCTCAAGCTCGATTCCGGCGACGTGCTCATTCAGTCGCTGGCGATCATCGAGTATCTCGACGAAATCCATCCGCAGCCGCCGCTCTTCCCGCCCGATCCGGTCGCACGCGCCAAGGTGCGCGCGCTCGCGCAGGTGATCGCCTGCGACATCCATCCGCTCAACAATGTCGGGCCGCTGCGCTACATCAAGAACGTGTTCGGGCAGGACCAGACCAAGATCGACGCTTGGTATCATCACTGGATCCGCGACGGCTTCGACGCGGTCGAGGCCATGCTGCAACCGGGCCCCTACGCCTGCGGCGCGCAGGTTACGCTCGCGGACGTCTGCCTCGTCCCGCAGCTCTACAACGCCCGCCGGCTGAAGACCCCGCTCGACGACTACCCGAAGATCGCCGCGGTCGACGCGGCCTGCGCCAAGCTTACGGCCTTCGAGCGGGCGCGGCCGGAAAACCAGCCGGACGCGGAGTGAACGACATGCCGCTCGCCGAGCATCCGCGCCGCCGATTTGTTCGCGCCTAGCCCAAACCCGCAGCGGACCCATTCGACGTGGCCCACAGGCACCTTGTTCGCGTCGTCCTCTGGATGACCGGCGCGCTGTTCGCTTTCTCGGCGATGGCGGTCGCCATTCGCGTGCTCGCCACGAGCTTGAGCGTGTTCGAAATTCTGGCCGTGCGCTCCGGCACCGGACTTGTCGTCATGCTGGCGCTCCTGGCCGCTCGCCCCAGCCTGCGGCCGACAGTCCGCAGCTACCGCCCGCTCCTGCATCTCTTTCGCAACACCATCCATCTCTGCTCGCAGTATCTGTGGGCCTGGAGCATCCTGCTGCTCCCGCTCGCAACCGTGTTCGCGCTCGAATTCACCTCGCCGGCCTGGACCTTGCTGCTCGCGGTCCCGGTGCTGGGCGAGCGCCTGACCGCGAGCCGAATCGGCGCGGTCGTGCTCGGCCTCGCGGGCGTGCTGATCATCCTGCGGCCCGGGCTCGCGGCGTTCCAGCCCGCTTCGCTGCTGGTGTTGGCGGCCGCGGTCGGATTTGCCGGCACCATGATCACCACCAAACTGCTCACGCGCACCGACAGCACTTTCGCGATCATCTTCTGGATGAACGTGATCCAGACCCCGCTCGCACTGCTCGGCTCCGATCTGCTGTTCCTGACGAAGGTGAGCGCGGGCCAGATTCCGGCCTTCATCGCCGTCGGGCTCGCCGGGCTCGCCTCCCACTATTGCCTAGCGAACGCGTTCCGGGCGGGCGACGCCAGCGTCGTCGTGCCGCTCGACTTCATGCGCATCCCGCTGATCGCGGTGATCGGCTGGCTGGTCTACGGCGAGCGGCTCGACCTGTTCGTCTTCATCGGCGCCGGCGTGATCATCGCCGGCGTGCTGTGGAACCTGCGGGGCGAGGCGGCGCGGCTTCCCCCGATCGGCCCGGGAAAACCACCGGAGGCGGCGCGCTCGGGCTGATTCCGTCCGTGAATTGCCGGTTCGGGGCGCGGCGGCGTTCACACTTTGGACACCATTGCAGGGCCTGATCCGGCCATCGTGAGCTGGGGGTCGGGCTCCGTTCCATGCATCTGTCATTGATCTCTCACCGCTCGTGTGGCTTTGGCGCCGCGTTGCTCGTGCTCGGCACGCTGGCGACTCCGGCCATGGCGCAAATGGGCTACCCGCCGTCCGCGCGCGCGGCGGCGCCGGCGGCGCGCAACCCGGTCTGCGTGCGGCTGGAAAGCCAGCTCGCCGCGGTCGATCGCGGCTCGTTCGATCCCGCCAAGGCGGACCAGATCAAGCGCTATGAGGACGCGGTCGGCAAGCAACAGGCCGACCTCGACCGCCTCAATCAGCAGGCCCAGCGGATGGGCTGCCAGGGCCGCGGCTTTTTCTCGCTGTTCAGCAATCAGCCGCCGCAATGTACCGGCCTCAACAACCAGATTCAGCAGACGCGGGCGAATCTCGATCGTCTGATCGGCGACCTTCAGCAGCTCCAGGGCAACAGCGGCGAGCGCGAGGGCCAGCGCCGCTCGATCCTGGTGGCGCTCGGCCAGAGCGATTGCGGTCCGCAATATCGCCAGTACGCCAATGTGGGGCCGGGCGGCATTTTCGAGAGCCTGTTCGGCGGTCCGGGCGGCTCCAACGCGCCGCTGTCCGACACCTACCGGACGCTCTGCGTGCGGACCTGTGACGGCTACTACTTCCCGATCTCCTATTCGACGGTCCCCGGCAAGTTCGCCGACGACGAGAATGTGTGCCGGCGCCTGTGCCCGGCGGCCGAAGCGGTGCTCTACAGCCATCGCAATCCGGGCGAGGACATGGCGCGCGCCACCAACGTGAATGGCCAGCTCTATTCGGACCTGCCCAACGCATTCGCCTATCGCAAGCAGTACAACGCCGCGTGCAGTTGCCGGGCGCCGGGCCAGTCCTGGGCGCAGGCGCTGCAGCAGCTCGACGACCAGTCGATCGAGCGCGGCGACATCGTGGTCAGCGAGGAACAGGCCAAACGCTTGTCGCAGCCGCGCATCGACGCCAACGGCAAGCCGATCAAGCCCGCCCCGAACGCCGCCAAGACGCCCGCCGCGAAGCCCGGAAGCGGCGCGCCGAAGGATGCAAATGCCGCTCCGGCCGCGCCGGAGCCGGCCGTGGAAGAGGATCCCAGCAAGCGCAAGGTGCGCATCGTGGGACCCACTTTCATTCCGGCGCGTTGAACCGCAGCAGCAACCAATTTTCTCCTTGCGCTCGAATGAGCACACTCGGTGGATGGGGGCTTGACTCCATGGAGACGGCTATATGCTTGTCAGACTTGCTTTGACGTTTGGCTTGGCGACGGGTGCGGCGGGAACCATGTCCCATATTGCGTCTGCCGCACCGCTCGCACCGCAGATCAACAGGATCGGCCCAGCGGCCGGCGAGTTCACGCCGATCCCGGTTCAATTCGGCCGCTGCCGGGCGTGGCGCCTGGAATGCGCGGAGCGCTGGGGCTGGCGCACGCCCCGCTTCTTCCGGTGCATGGCCCGCCACGGCTGCTAGATACCTGCACGTATCGACCTGCCGAAAGCCGGTGCGCACGCGCACCGGCTTTTTTGCGCGTGCCAATCGTGCGCTGCCGCGTCAGGCCTCCTGAGCGAGAGCACGATAACTCCCTGCCACGAGGTCGGCCACGAGATGATCGGCGGTGCCGGGCCGCTTCTCCCATTCACCGAGCTGTTCCGAGTTTTCCACGACCATGCGGCACCGCTCGTAGCGCGCCTGCATGAATGCCGCGAGCGCCGACTCCAATAGCTGATCGGAGTCCAGGTGGCGCGCCAGCACCACGGCATCCTCGATCGCGATGCTTGCACCGCTGGCAAGCTGCGGCGTCGTCGTGTGCACCGCATCTCCGATCAGCAGCACGCGCCCGCGATACCATGGCGGCGACATGATCATCGAAAATACCGGCCGGCATATGATGTGCTCGGGGTCGTGCACCTCGTCGCGGGCGCGTCCCAGGATGCCGCCAAACTCCGCCAGCAGCCCGCGCAGCATTGCCGGCAGTTCTTCGTCCCGCCAGCGCGGGCGCTCCGGAACGTTCTGCAAGAGGTAGATATACATCTCCCGCTCGGAGACCGGATTGAAACCGGACTTGATGGTCGGCCCGAAATAGGAGTAACGCCCGGTCACCTCGGGCGGGCGGCGCACGGTCGCGCGCCAGTTCATCTGCCCGGTGTAGCGAGGTCTCACCTGCGGACCGAATACCATCTCGCGGACGGCAGAGCTGGAGCCATCGGCACCGACGACGAGGTCGTAGCTGCCGCGCGTGCCGTCGGTGAACACGACATCGACCCGATCGTCGGTCTGCGTAAGCGCCGACACCGATGTCCCGAGGCGGATCGGCACGCCGTCGGCCTTGAGTTCTTCCGGCGAGCACCTCATGCACCGCCTGGCGCATGATGCCGATGGTCGCCGGATAGCCGGGCCCTAGCAGGCGCGGCAGATCCACGGTGCCGGTGACATTGCCCTGCGCATCGCAGGTCTTGAAGAAAGACTGAGCGAAGCCGTTCGCGGCGCAACCCTCCAGCGCATCGACCGCGCGCAATGCCCGCAGCGCCGGTCCTTGCAGGGTGATGCCGGTGCCGGGCTCCGTCAAAGCCGGTCGGATTTCCGCGATTTCGCAGGCGATGCCGCGGCGCTTGAGCGCCAGTCCCAGTGTCATCCCGGCCATTCCGGCGCCCACCACCAGCACACTCTTGACCGTTCCCATGGCTTCCCCGATGGAGCTGCTATGCTTGGCGTCTTCGCGACCGCGGATAGGTGCGTACCATCGCTGCGACGCAAGGTCATCTTGAAACGTCCCGGCGCCCGTTGTGAGAGAAGCATGGGGAGAAGCACGCGCTTTGAGCTCCCGTCCGGGAGACTGGCGCAAACGGGGCCGGTCTTGTAGCTTTGCCAAAGCTTGGCGTTGAGGTTTGCCCGTCGAGACCCCTGGGGATTTTCGTGGAGCCTTTGCGTGATCTGACGATCGCCGCCCGCGAGCCCACGGGTGCCGAGCACCAGCTTGGCGTCGTGCTCGACAACATGCCGGGCGCGCTTGCCTACACCGGCGACGATCTCAACTTCGTCTTCTGCAACCAGCGATTCAAAGAGATGTACCGGGTGCCGGCCGAGTTGCTGCAGCCCGGCCGCCCGTATGCCGACCTGCTGCGCCATCTGGCGGAACACGGGTATTACGGCGAGGGTGACGTCGAGACGCTGGTGGCCACACGCGTCGAGAGTTTGCGCAATCCGTCGAGCAAGAGCTTCGAGGACCGCACGCCGGATGGCCGGTGGTATCGCATTCTGCGGCGTCGGGCCGCGGCCGGCGGCACCGTCACGGTGATGACCGACATCACCGAGCAGAAGCTGGCCGAGCAGGTCCTGGCGCGCAAGGAAGCGGAGTTGCACGTCGCGCTCGACAACATGCCGGGCGCGCTCGCCTACACCGACGAGAATCTGAACTTCGTGTTCTGCAACGACCGCTTCAAGGACATGTATCGGGTGCCGCCGGAGCTTCTGCAGCCGGGCCGCCCGTATGCCGACCTGTTGCGTTATCTCGCCGAGCACGGATTTTACGGCGCCGGCGACATCGACGCGCTCGTCGCCCGGCGGGTGGAGAGCCTGCGCAACCCGACCGGCAGCAGCTTCGAGGACCACACACCGGACGGGCGCATCTACCTCATTCGCCGCCGGCGGGCCGCGACCGGCGGCGCGGTCACGATCATGACCGACATCACCGAGCAGAAATGGGCCGAAACCGAATTGGCCCAGAAGGAGGCGCAGCTTCACCTCGCCCTTGCCAACATGCCGGGCGCGCTCGCCTACACCGACGCAGAGCTTAGAATCGTGTTCTGCAACGACCGCTTTCGCGAAATGTACCACGTGCCCGAAGAACTATTGCAGCCCGGCCAGCCCTACGCGGGCGTGCTGCGGTTTCTGGCGGAGAACGGCTACTACGGCGATGGCGCCGTCGATGCGCTGGTGGCCCAGCGCGTCGAGAGCCTGCGCGATCCGTCGAACAAGAGCTTCGAGGACCACACCCCGGACGGCCGCTGGTATCGCATCCTGCGACGGCGGGCAGCCGACGGCGGCGCGGTCACGGTGATGACCGACATCAGCGAGCAGAAGCAGGCCGAGCGCGACCTTCTCGACGCCAAGCAAAGAACCGACGACGCGCACAAGCTCGTGACCGAGAAAAACCGGATTCTGGAGACGCTTTACAGCGAGATCCGCGACAAGAACCGCCAGCTGGAGGAGCAGGCGGCACAGATTGCCGAATGGAATGCCAAGCTGGAAACGCGCGTGGCCGAGCAGGTCACCCAGCTCACGCGCATGGGCAAGCTGACGCGTTTTCTCTCGCCCAAGGTCAGCGACCTGATCATGTCGGGCGACGCGGACGACCCGCTCAAGACCCGCCGCCGGGAGATCACGGTGGTTTTCGTCGACCTGCGCGGCTTCACCGCCTTCACCGAGACGGCGGAGCCCGAGGAGGTCATGACCGTGCTGCGCGAGTACCACGCCGAGCTCGGCCGCGCGATCATGGCCTACGACGGGACCATCGAGCACTTCGCCGGCGACGGCGTCATGATCCTGTTCAACGATCCGATCCCGGTGGAAGATCACGAGATGCAGGCGATCCGCATGGCGCTGCGCATGCGCGATTCGATCGCGACGCTTGCGGCGGGATGGAAGCGGCGCGGCTTTGCCCTCGGCTTCGGCGTCGGCATAGCCGGCGGCTACGCCACGATTGGAACGTTCGGCTTCGAGGGGCGCCTCGAATACGGCGCCATCGGAACCGTCACCAATCTCTCGGCCCGGCTGTGCGGCGACGCCGGCGACGGCCAGATTCTCATCTCGCCGCGCATCTTCTCCAAGGTCGAAGGCCGCATCACCGCGGAGGCGATCGGCGACCTGACGTTGAAAGGCTTTCACCGTCCGGTCTTCGCCCACAACGTCGTGGGACTGCCGGCGGAGGCCTGAGCGCCGCGCGCCACGCGGGCGCCGCGCAAGCGCATCGTCGTCCCCGTTAAGGACCGGCTACACGCTCTTGGTTTCGGTGAGCGAATAGCGCTGCTCGGCGGCGAGGCATTGCGCTTCCGGCAGGCCGAGCTCCTTGCGCACGATGTTGGTGCCGAGCACCATCGCCACCATCTTGTAGGTGGCGTGGCGCCGCCCCATGCCTTCGCGGCCCATGCCGCAATCGGACGAGATGATCAGCCGCTCGGGCGGGATGTGCTTGAGCGCCTCGCGGATCAGCGCGGCAATCTCGTCCGGCCGTTCCACCTGCAGGGTGTGGTGGTCGATCACGCCGATGACGACCTTCTTGTCCTTGACGATCTCGCCGATCGCCTTGAGGTCGCCCGGGCCGGACGAGCAGGTCTCGAACGTGAGCGCGTCGGCCTCGACCCGGTTGAGCGCGTCGAGCGTGGGCTGATAGCTCTGCACGTCGCGGAAGATGCGCTGCTGCGACGGATTGCCCCAGCAGGTATGGCACCACACCTCGGTCTTGGCGCGCAGGCCCTTCACGGTGTTGTTGAAAATCTTCACCAGGTCGTGGACGTCGAGCTTGCCGAAGGTCTTGCCGCGGGCCGGCACCATGTGAATCTGCGGCTCCTCCATCTGCAGCACCGGGCAGCCGGCGTCGGCCAGCTCGTTGAGTTCCTGGTTGAGCGCGTCACTCACGGCATAGGTGCGCTCGACCGGGTCCTTGTAGTGGTCGTCCTCCACCGACACCGCGATCAGTTCGGGCAGGATGGTGCCGAACTTGACCGGCTTGCGTGTCATGCGCTGCGCCGTCTTCCACATCGGCGTGTATTGCAGCCGGCCGCGTCCGATCGGCCCGACGATGCGCGGGAACACGCGCGCTTCCAGGAAATCGTGCAGGATGTGCCCGCGCGGATAGGCGACCGCGCCGATCTTGTAGACCATCGGCTCGGCCTGTTCGGCAAAGCCGTCCATGTGGGTGAGCGGATAGCTCTGCCAGCTCATGCCGCCGACTTCCTCGTCGTAGTGCGCGTCGCCGTCGGTCACGATATCGAGGCCGGCGACCTCCTGCGCGCGCAGGAAGCACGACACCGCGTCCTCGTACTGCTCGCGGTAACGCGAGTTCACCATGGCCTCGAGGAAGCTCTTGGTGCCGAGCGTGGCCGTGTACCAGTACGGCCGCGGCAGTGAGCCGATGATGGAAGTAGGCATGGTGACGTTGGCGGAGGCTTTGTACATGGCGGTCCTTGGGTCTCTTGTTGCTGGCGGACTTTCCGCGATTAATGTGTGGGGGACAAGAGGCTCGCCGGCCGCGCAGGGTGGGCAAATAGAGCGACCCGTGCCCACGTGGCGTGGCCATTTTCGAAGGCGCGTGGGCATCGCTCTGCCGCCGCGTTTGCCCACCCTATGCGGGGAGGCTCCGTGCCAGACAAGGAGACAGTTCGTGACTGACAAGATCGTACCGACAAATCCCGCCACGATGGCAGCACCTGGCGGCCATTACAGTCACGCCGTGGCTGCCGCCGGAATGGTCTTCGTGTCCGGCCAATTGCCGATCACGCCGTCCGGCGCCAGGCTCAATGACGCCCCGTTCGAGCAGCAGGCGCAGCAGGTGCTGCAGAACGTCGCGGCGGCGCTCGAAGGCGCGGGCAGCAGCGTCGATCGCCTCGTGCAGGTGCGCGTCTACGTGACCGACATTCAGTCGTGGCCCAAATTCAATGAACTTTACTCGAAATGGGCGGGGCAAGCCCGTCCGGCGCGCGCCGTGGTCCCGGTGCCGGAATTGCATTACGGCTTCAAGATCGAAGTCGAGGCCGTCGCCATCAAAGGCTCATGATGGGCCGAGAAGATTTCACAAATGCGCGAGTGGCGGGATTCGCGCCTTCCCCTCGCTGGTTTCTCTTAGCTATTTGTTGAATCGCCGCTCGGCAGAACAGGGAGGCAGTCATGCAGCGGTTGCTTTCGAGACGGTTGGCGCTTCTTTCGAGCTGCGCGGGCGTGGTCGGCGCGGCGACCGTGCTGGCGTTGGCCGGTGAAAGCGTACCCAGGTCCTTGACGCAGGCGGGACCCGGCGCGAGCGCGGCACTCGCGTCGCAAATCCCGTTCGATTTCCCGATCTGCCATTCCACCGCGGCCGCCCGCTCGACCGCCGGCACGATCCGTCTCGCCCAGCAGAAGGAGATCCCTCCGGCGGGATTGCCGGCCATCATGCCGGCGCCGGAATTCGCCGACAGCGATCCGCCGCTGTGGGAGGGGCTCGGCTCGGTCACCTACCCCGTCACCACGTCGAACGCGCAGGCGCAGAAGTTCTTCGATCAAGGGCTGCGCCTGGCCTACGCGTTCAATCACGACGAGGCGCGGCGCGCGTTCCGCAAGGCGCAGCGGCTCGATCCCGATTGCGCCATGTGCGCCTGGGGCGAGGCGCTGGTGCTCGGGCCCAACATCAACCTTCCCATGCCGGAGGACGCGGTACCGCTGGCCTACGCCGCCGCCCGGAAGGCGCAGGCGCTCGCCGCCAAGGCCAGCCCGCGCGAGCAGGCGCTGATCGCGGCGCTCGCCACGCGCTACGTGCAGGACGCCAAGGCCGACCGTGTCCCGCTCGAAGCGGCCTACGCCGCGGCCATGGCCAAGGTCGCAGCCCAGTACCCGGACGACAACGACATCGCGGTGCTTTACGCCGAGGCGCTCATGGACGTGAGCCCGTGGGACTACTGGCAGCCGGGCGGCAAGGAGCCCAATCCGCAAAGCGCGGCGATCGTACCGACGCTCGAGAGGGTGCTGGCGCGCGACCCAAGCCACATCGGCGCGCTCCACTATTACATCCACGCCGTCGAGGCGTCCGACCGGCCGCAGCGCGCCGAGCCGCACGCCGACCGCTTGCGCGGCGCGGTGCCGGGCGCCGGACATCTCGTGCACATGCCGAGCCACATCTTTTTCCGCGTCGGCCGCTACCTCGATGCGCTCGCCGACAACAAGACGGCGGCGGCGGTCGACGAAAGCTATCTGGCGGCAACCAAGGCGCCGATGGGCGTCTACCGGCTCGGCTACTACCCGCACAACGTCCATTTCGTGATGGCGTCGGCGCAGATGTCGGGCGACGGCCCGACCGTCATCGGGGCGGCGGAGAAGCTGCGCGCCATCATCCCCGACGAGGTCGCGCGCGGGATCGCGATGGTGCAGCCGGTGAAGGCGGCGCCCTACTTCGCCCATGCCCAGTTCAGTCCGCCGGCGACGATCCTCGCGCTGCCGGACCCGGGCGACGGCATCCCCTACGTCAAGGCCATGTGGCATTTCGCGCGCGGCATCGCGCAAGTCGGCCGGCGCGATTTTGCCGCGGCGGCAGCCGAGGCGGACGCGATCGCGGCGCTCGAGCGGAGCGCGGATTTCAGCCTGCTGACCGTCGTGGGCATTCCGGCGCACGATGTGCTCAAGCTCGCCCGCACCTCGATCGCGGCGCGCGCCGCGCAAGCGCAGGGCGACACCGCCGCGGCCATCGCGCGGTTTGCGGAAGCGGCCGCGCTGCAGGATGCGCTGCCCTACATGGAGCCGCCGTACTGGTACTACCCCGTGCGCCAGTCGCTGGGGGCGGCGCTGCTGCAGGCCGGCCGGCTTGACGAGGCGGAGGAGCAGTTCCGGCGCGCACTCGAGCGCGCGCCCAACAACGGCTGGTCTTATTTCGGGCTGGCCGAGCTCTACAAGGCGCGCGGCGACCGTGACAGCGCTGCCAGGGCCGAAGCCGAGTTGGCGAAGACCTGGATCGGCGACCGCGGGTTGCTCACGCTGTCCAACCTTTGAAGTGCTGCACGTAGCCCGCATGGAGCGAAGCGGAATGCGGGGTTGCACCTCACCGCGCGCAATCCTCCCCCGGATTTCGCCATCGTGCGTCTGCGACGCGCGATGGCTCCATCCAGGCTATTAACTAGAAATCGAACGCCTCCGCCTTCGCCGCCGCCGCGCCGTCTTTCAGCAGCGCGCGGTCGGGCTCGGGCAGCGGCGCGCCGGAATCGCGAAAGCGGTTCACAATCGGATAGCGCCGGTCGCGGCCGAAGTTCTTCAGCGTCACCTTGACGCCGGGCGCCGCCTGCCGGCGCTTGTATTCGGCCAGGTCGATCATGCGCGCGACCCTCGTCACCGTCTCCTTGTCGAAGCCCGCGGCAACGATGGACGCGATCGGTTCCTCGCGCTCGATCAGCCGCTCCAGGATCGGGTCGAGCACCGCGTAGGGCGGCAGCGAATCCTCGTCCTTCTGGTTCTCGCGCAGCTCGGCGGTCGGCGCGCGCGTGATAATGTTGTCGGGGATCACCGCCCCCGCCGCGCCCAGCGCATCGGCCGGCTTCCAGCCGTTGCGCAGCCGCGCCAGGCGGTAGACCTCCATCTTGTAGAGATCCTTGACCGGATTGAAGCCGCCGTTCATGTCGCCGTAGAGCGTGGCGTAGCCGACCGACATCTCCGACTTGTTGCCGGTGGTCACCACCATCAGGCCGAACTTGTTGGAGATCGCCATCAGGATGGTGCCGCGCGCGCGCGCCTGCAGATTTTCCTCGGTGACGTCGCGCGGCAGCCCCTTGACCATCGGCGCCAGCGCCTGTTCGAGGCCGAGAACCGCGTGCTGGATCGGCAGCACGTCGTGGCGCACGCCGAGCGACTGCGCGAGCGCCTGCGCGTCGTCGATGCGATTCCTGCGAGGTGAAACGGTAGGGCAGCATCACGCAGCGCACGCGCTCGGGCCCTAGCGCATCGGCGGCGAGCACCGCCACCAGCGCGGAATCGATGCCGCCGGAGAGGCCGAGCACGACGCCCTTGAACCCGTTCTTCCCTACATAGTCGCGCAGCCCCAGCATGCAGGCGGCGTAGTCTTCCTTGTCGGCGTCGTCTTCGAGTTCTGGCGACCGGGCCGCCGATGCAGCGCCAGCCATTGCCGGTGCGCTGCCAGCGTACCGTCGTCACCTGTTCGCGAAACGCCGGCAGCTGGAAGGCGAGCGAGCGGTCGGCGTGCAGCCCGAACGAGGCGCCGTCGAACACCAGCTCGTCCTGGCCGCCCACCTGATTGACGTAGACGATCGGCAGATCGCTCTCGGTGATGCGGCCAACCGCGACGCTCAGGCGCACGTCGTCCTTGTTGCGCCAATAGGGCGAGCCGTTTGGCACGATCAGCAGCTCGGCGCCGGTCTCCGCCAGCGTCTCCACCACCTCGGTGCCCCAGATGTCCTCGCAGATCGGAATGCCGAGCCGCACGCCGCGGAAATTGACCGGGCCCGGCATCGGCCCCGGCACGAACACGCGCTTTTCATCAAATACGCCGTAGTTCGGCAGGTCGACCTTGAAGCGCACCGCCGCGATCGCGCCGCCGTCGAGCAGGCAATAGGCGTTATGCAGCTTGCCGGCCTCCAGCCAGGGCGTGCCGATCAGCAGCGCCGGGCCGCCGTCGGCAGTCTCGCGCGCCAGTTCCTCGATCTTGGCCCGGCAGGCGGCCTGGAAGGCCGGCTTGAGCACAAGGTCCTCGGGCGGATAGCCGGCGATGAACAGTTCCGGGAAGGCGACGATGTCGGCACCCTCGCCGGCGGCGGTGGCGCGCGCGCGGCGGGCCTTGTCGGCGTTGCCGGCGATGTCGCCCACGGTCGGATTGGCCTGGGCGACCGCGATCGCCAGGCGGTCGGTCGGACGCGCATTCATGTTGTAGATTTACGCGGCGGCCGGGCCGACGGCAATCGCCGCCGGCGCAGGGCTCATACCAACGGCATGAAAGGCTGACCCGTCCCCACGTCATGCCCGGCCTTGTGCCGGCATCCACGTCTTTTCTTTGTTGCCCAAGAAGAAGACGTGGATGGCCGGGACACCAGGGCGTTTACGCCCGTCTTCGACGGGCTATGCCCGGCCATGACGAACGCATGAGTCACGCTCAAAGACCGCTGGTATCAGATGAGCCCGACGCGCTCTGCGAGCGCCAGGAGCCAGGTCAGCCCCGCGATCAGCAGCGCAAGCCCGACCGCCGCCGAGCCCATGTCCTTGACCCGGCCGATCTGCGGATCGTGGGCGGTGGTGAGCCGGTCGGCGAGCTTTTCGATCGCGGTGTTGAGCATCTCGACAATGAGGATGAGCAGGACGACGCCGATCAGCGCCAGCCGCTTCCAGGCCGCTTCGGCCAGGAAGAACGCCAGCGGCACCGCCATAACGAGCGCGATCAGCTCCTGGCGGAAAGCCTCCTCGCTCCGCCAGGCGGCCAGGAGGCCACGCCAGGTATTGATCGAGGCGCGCAGCAATCGGTCCATGGTGCCGGTCTGTCGGGACGCCGTTGGGTGAATGGGCCAAGGCCAATCTATCGCATCGCCTTGCAGGTCCACCATCGGGTGGAAAGACGGGGATCGGCTCCCCGCCGGACGCCGCCGCTATTTGACTTCCATCGCCGCATAGGGCCCGAACTTGAGGCTGCCCTGCACAAACACGCCGAAGCTTTCGGTCTTCCAGTCGACCCGCTGCGGAGAGCCGCCGCCGCCCACGATGTGGTCCTCGAAATGGGTGAAACCCTTGGTCTGCATGTACCAGTAGCGCGCGCCCACCCCGATGCTCGCGCTCTCCATCACTCGATAGGCGACGAACCCTTCGAGTTGATAGCCCCAGCCCTTGCCGTCTTCCGGGATCTTGCCGGCGAAGTCGCCGGGCTGATCGCCGATCCGCAGCCAGTGCGCGTCGCTGCCGAACAGGCCGACATAAGGCAGCCAGGCGCCGTCGAAATTGAGCTTGAACCGGCCGATCTCGACCGATGCATCCATCCCGACGCGCATCGCATACCAGTTGTTTTCCTGGGTGATAGCCTTCACCACATTCGGAATCGGGAACGCCCCGCAGATGAGCGGATTGAACGCGAGCTGATTGCAGCCGTAGGCGTTCACCGTTTCATTGAGGTAGTAGAAGCCGGCGAACGCGCCGATGCGAAAATCGCCACCGCGCACGATGTTGTAGCCGACGTCGATGCTGCCGTAGAACGGCGAGCCGTTTTGCTCGACGCTGAAGGTCGCCGAATAGGGATTCAACGGCGCCGGCAGTCCCCAGTCTTCATCCTTGAGGTTGCCGTTGCGAAAGCCCCCGCCGCCTGCATAGCCCTTCAGGAACCAGCTGCGGTCATAGTCGAAGCGGGCATAGACCTCGGCGGCGTAGATCGAAAGGTCGCCATAGGTGAGCCGCGAGACCAGCGCGGAGCCGGTGGTGTCGTAGAGATCCTTGGCGGTCGAGCCGCGCCCGTACCAGAAGCGAAGCCCGACCTCGCCGCTATAGGCCGGGGTCGACGCGACCGGGCTGAACGACCAGTCGGCCGCACGCAGCGGCGCGGCGCTCGCGAGGCTCGTGGCAAACGCCACGACGAGCCGCACCGAGAACGACAGAAGCGATCTTGTTGGCGTCGTCACGAAACGTCCCCCGGTTTTCGTGGGGACGAGTTTTCGGCCGAATGATTTTCGCAATCCTTACAATTTTAGCGATCGGCTCCGGGAACCGGGCCTATCATTAATGGCTGGATAGGACGCATCGCTAACGCAAGGCTAAGTCGCGATGCGTTTACCTTCACGGATCGTGAACGCGTCGCGCTCAGAGCCCGGCGACGGCCGGCAGCGGCTGCGCCTTGCCGGTGCGCTCCTTCTTGAGCAGGTCGGCCAGCAGGAAGGCGAGGTCGATCGCCTGCTCGGCATTGAGCCGCGGATCGCAGACCGTGTGGTAGCGGTCGTTGAGGTCCGCGTCGGTGATCTCGCGCACGCCGCCGGTGCATTCGGTGACGTTCTGTCCGGTCATTTCCAGATGCACGCCGCCGGCATGCGATGCCTTCGGCGCGCGCAGACCTGCGAAGAAGGTGCTGTCACCTCCTAGAGGATGCAGGTCGAACGGCCGGGTCTTGTAGCCGGTGGTCGAGGTGATGGTGTTGCCGTGCATGGGATCGCACGACCACACCACGACGCGGCCTTCCTTCTTCACCGCGCGGATCAGCGGCGGCAGCAGGTCGCCGACCTTGTCGGCGCCGACGCGGCAGATCAGCGTCAGCCGGCCCGGCTCGTTCTCCGGATTGAGGATGTCGATCAGGCGCAGCAGCTCGTCGGGCTTCTGCGACGGGCCGGTCTTGAGGCCGAGCGGATTCTTGATGCCGCGGCAGTATTCGACATGGGCATGGTCGGGCTGGCGGGTGCGGTCGCCGATCCAGACCATGTGGCCGGAGGTGCGTACCAGCTGCCGGGACGCGTCGAATCCTCGCGCGTCATCGCCTGCTCGTAGCCGAGCAGCAGCGCCTCGTGGCTGGTGTAGAAATCGGTGCGTGCGCAGCTCCGGATGGCTCTCGAGGTCGAGCCCGCAGGCCTGCATGAAGTCGAGCGCCTCGGAGATGCGGTCGGCGAGTTCCTCGTAGCGGCGCGCCTGCGGCGAGTCCTTGACGAAGCCGAGCATCCATTGCTGGACGTTGGCGAGATTGGCGTAGCCGCCGTGCGCGAAGGCGCGCAGCAGATTGAGCGTCGCCGCCGACTGCCGGTAGGCCTGCAACTGCCGGCGCGGATCGGGCGTGCGCGCCTCCGGCGTGAACTCGGTGCCGTTGACGATGTCGCCGCGATAGACTCGGCAGCTCGACGCCGTCCTTCTTCTCGATCGGCGAGGTGCGCGGCTTGGCGAACTGGCCGGCGATGCGGCCGACCTTCACCACCGGCGAGGCGGCCGGCATAGGTGAGCACCACCGCCATCTGCAGGAAGACGCGGAAGAAGTCGCGGATGTTGTTGGCGCCGTGCTCGGCGAAGCTCTCGGCGCAGTCGCCGCCCTGCAGCAGGAAAGCCTCGCCCTTGGCGACCCGGCCGAGCGCCTTCTTCAGGTTGCGCGCCTCGCCGGCAAAAACCAGCGGCGGAAAGGTCGCAAGCTGCCGCTCGACCTCGGCCAGCGCCTGCCTTGTCGGGATAGTCGGGCATCTGCAGAACGGGCTTCTTGCGCCAGCTCTCGGGCGTCCAACGCTCGGCCATGACGCGGCCCTCCAACTACGCTAACCCGCGGTGCGGGTGACTGATTTCAGCGGCTTATACACGAGGGCGCGACCGGATGCCAGCCGCAATCGCGTGCGCCGGTACGCTCGGCCGGCTGGCAGGGCGGGCAAGATCGCCCTACTCCGCCGCCTCGCGCTGATAGCTCAGCGCCTTCTCGCGCATGGTCACGAGTTCCTCGGCGGCGGTCGGATGCACCGCCATGACGGCGTCGAACTCGGCCTTGGTCGCGTTCATCTTCACGGCGATGCCGACGAGCTGGATCATCTCGCCGGCGTCCGGACCCGACGATGTGGCAGCCGACGCACGCGGTCGGTGCTCGCCGTCGACGACCAGCTTGAAGAACGACCGGGTGTCGCGGCCGGCGAGCGTCACCTTCATCGGCCGGAACGAGGTCTTGTAGATGTCGACCTCGCGGACAGCGCTGCGCAGGCCTCCGCCTCGGTCAGGCCGATGACGCCGACTTCGGGCTCGGAGAACACGGCGGTCGGCACGTCGCGTGTGATCGACCCGCGTCGGCTTGCCGCCGAACACGGTGTCGGCGAAGGCGTGACCCTCGCGGATCGCGACCGGCGTGAGGTTGATCCGGTTGGTCACGTCGCCGACCGCATAGATGTGCGGCGCCGACGTGCGCGAAAATTCGTCGACCGCGATGCCGCCGTTGCGGGCAAGCTGCACGCCCGCGGCTTCGAGGCCGAGCCCCGCCACGTTCGGCTTGCGGCCGGTGGCGAACATGACCCGGTCGACCACGACCGACTCATGGCTCGGACAGCTCGACGCAGAGCCCGTGCTCGACCTTCTCGACGGCCTCGACGGTCTGCCGCGTGACGATCTTGATGCCGCGCTGCTCCATCTCGCCGCGCAAGATGGGCGCGCACGTCGTCGTCGAAGCCGCGCAGGATGTTTTCGCCGCGATAGACCAGCGTCACCTCGGAGCCGAGCCCGTTGAAGATGCCGGCGAACTCGACCGCGATGTAGCCGCCGCCCTGGATCAGGATGCGCTTCGGGAAGCTCGTCGAGATGGAAGGCTTCGTTCGAGGAAATGACGTGTTCGATGCCGGCGATCTCGGCGCCCGGATGCGGCGTGCCGCCGGTCGCGATCAGGACGTGCCGGCGCGCACGCTTGGCACCGCTCGCGAGCAGACGGACGGTATGAGCGTCTTCCAGACACGGCGCGGCTCTTGACGATCTCGACTTTGGCACGCTCCAGATTGGCCGTGTAGGCCGCTCTCGAGCCGCGCGATCTCGCGGTCCTTGTTGGCGATCAGCGTCGGCCAGTCGAAGCTCGGCTCGGGAACGGTCCAGCCGTAGCCGGCGGCGTCCTCGAACTCGTCGGCAAGCGCGACGCATAGACCAGAAGCTTCTTCGGCACGCAGCCGCGGATGACGCAGGTGCCGCCGACCCGGTATTCCTCGGCGATCATGACCGGCGCCGTGGCCGGCTGCGATGCGCGCGGCGCGCACGCCGCCCGATCCGCCGCCGATGACGAACAGATCGACGTCGCGATCAGCCATGACAACGCGCCCGGACGGCGAGCCTGCCGCGGCTAACGGCGAGCTTGCCGCGGCTAGATGTCATGGCCGAGCTTCTTCATCTCGGCGCGCATCCTGGCGATGATTTCCTCGCGACAGCCTGTCCGCCCAGACCTGGGCATTTTTCATGGCCTGATCCAGGACTTTCGGCTCTTCCGCGATGCATCTTGCGGCCAAGCGGCGACTTGTAGAAGGTGAGCGCGTCCTTGAGCTCCTGCTCGGTGAAGTGCGATGCATAGAGCTTGGCCATATCGTTGCAGGACTTCCGCGTTGCGGGCGGCATACTCGGCCCTCAGCTTGGCCGCGACCTCGTTCAGGGCCTTGGCCAGCATCGGATTGGTCTGCAGGAACAACGCCCTTGGCCTGCTCGATCGACACCCGGAATCAGCGGGTCGAAGAGCGCGGCCGCGCCTTTCACGGTGATCAGCTCCTTCGCCATCGCGATTGCCGCAGCCGAAGGCTGTTGCGCATGTGCCGTGGCGACGCAGGCGCTCAGCGACGAGCGCAAGCATCACGGTGCGCACCGGTTCGATGGCTGGGCAGGCGAACATGAGCACACTCCCTTTCAGGCTATTCGATCTCAGGACCGTTCGACGACACGCACGCCGCCGGCGCCGGCGAGCACGGCTGTCCGTGCGAGCCCGATGAACAGTCCATGCTCGACGACACCGGGGATGGCGGCAAGTCGATCCGCCAGCGATTTCGGATCGGCAATCCGCTCAAGGGCGGCATCGAGAATCCAGTGCCCGCTATCCGTGACGAAAGCGTGGCCGTCCTTGGCCCGCCGCAGCGTCGCCAGGCCCTGTGCAGCCGGCGGCGGCGGCGGCCCGCGTCGACGGCCCGCCGCGTCGCGCCGAGGCCGAACGGCACCACCTCGATCGGCAGCGGAAATCGGCCGAGCATCGGCACCCATTTCGATTCATCGGCGATGACGATCATGCGGGCGGACGCCGCGGCAACGATCTTCTCGCGCAGCAGGGCACCGCCGCCGCCCTTGATCAGGCTGAGGTCGGGAGCGATCTCGTCGGCGCCGTCCACGGTCAGATCGAGCTCGGGAGTCTCGTCGAGAGTCGGTCAAGCGGCACGCCGAGCCGCTCGGCGTCGCTGCGCGTCGCGCTCGGAGGTCGGCACCGCGACGACGTCGAGGCCCGCGCGCACGCGCTCGGCCAAGCAGCTCGACGAAATGCCGCGCCGTCGAGCCGGTGCCCAGGCCGAGCCGCATGCCGGGCCGGACGAATTCGATCGCGCGGGCGGCGGCGGCACGTTTCTGGGCATCGATGTCCATCGCAGTCAGACAGGTCCGCTCACAGGCCGGGATGGGCTCTATCTAGCGCCCTTCCGTACGTGAGGATAGCGCTAACGGCCGGCAAGCCCGTGCCGGGAGGCCGCGGCACGCGGCGGCGTCTTGCCATCGCTGCCCTCGCCCGCTAGCCAACACGGATCATGGATACTCCCACCGTCGTCTTCGACCTGGACGGCACGCTGGTCGACACCGCCCCCGACCTCGTCGCCACGCTCAATACCGTCTTCGCGCGCGAAGGCCTGCCGCCGATGCCCTACGACGCGGCGCGCAACATGGTTGGGGGCGGCGCGCGCATGATGATCGAGCGCGGGCTCGCGGCCGAGGGGCGCAGCCTTCCGGCCGGCGAGATCGAGCGGCTGTTCGGGGAGTTCATCGACGCACTATTCCGCACACATCGCCGATCGCTCGCTGCCCTTTCCGGGGCTGGAGGCGGCGCTGGACGAGCTTGCCGCTGGGCGGCTGCCGGTTCGTCGTGTGCACCAACAAGCTCGAGGGGCTCTCGCGCCAGCTGCTTGATGCCCTGGGGCTGACGGGCCGGTTCGCCGCCATCTGCGGGGCGGACACGTATGGGGTGCAAAAGCCCAACCCCGAGCCGCTGCTGCGCCTGCTGGCGCAGGTCGCGGGCCGCCGCGATCGCGCCGTCATGGTCGGCGATTCCGCAACCGACATCGATGCCGCGCGCGCGGCGGGCATTCCGGTCGTGGCCGTCGACTTTGGCTACACGCTTGTCCCGGTTCGCGAATTGAACCCCGATCGGGTCATCAGCACGCACCGCGACCTGCCCAAGGCGGTGTTCGACCTCCTTCGCTAGGAACGGCCGGGGCGGACGCAGACAATTCCGAATTTCACCTTATCCCTGCCATACTTAGGGAGAGATCTACAGTTGCGCCATAGACCCATGGTGGAGCGGGCGACGGTAAGCCCCCACCATGGTCGTATGGGGATGGGGAAGGCGGCCCGCTTGCCGCCGTGTTAGGGGGCGATCATGAGCCGTGTCATTGCTCTTGTGGCATGTGGCTTCACCTTGGCCGCGTGTTCTGCGTCCTTGCCGAGCATGGATTTCTTCCGATCGGCGCCGCCGACGGACACGCTGCGCATCGAGACCGAGCCGCCGGGCGCGGATGCCAGAACCTCGCAGGGCCAGACCTGCCGCACGCCGTGCGAGCTGACCGTGCAAGCCGACCGAACTGACGGTCACGCTCGCGCTCAACGGGTATGAGACGCAGACCATTCCGGTGGCGCCGGATCCGGAGGCCGGGGCCAAGCTCTCCGCCCAATCCGCTGATTGCGGAACTGCAGATGCTGCCACCGCCGGCGACGACCAAGAAGAAGCCGCGCGGGCGGTCCAAGAAGAAGGTAAACACCGCCGCGACCCAGCCGCCGGCGCCGACGCCTGCGGCCGCCGCAGCTCCGCCACCGGTCGCGGAGCAACCGCCGGCCGCTGCAAACGTCTATCCCTGGCCGGCCCGCTAGTTTCGACGCTCTGCCGATCAGCCAGGCCGCATGCGTTGCGGCCCTGCCCGCTCGATTGATCGCGCCCGGCCCGCTGGACCCTCTGGCCGTTATCCGTCAGAATTCCTATATGAAATCGGCGGCTTGTCGCGCCTTCGCCCGCGCGTGGCGGCAAGGGCGACTGGAAAGAGAATTATGACGCACAGCGCACTCACATTCGATGGCGAGGGACGCCAGCCGACCGCCGGCCTGATCGACCCGTTCGGGCGCGCCATCAGCTATCTGCGGGTTTCGGTCACGGACCGCTGCGATTTTCGTTGCGTCTACTGCATGGCGGAGAACATGACGTTCCTGCCGAAGGCCGATCTGCTGACGCTCGAAGAGCTCGACCGCCTGTGCAGCGCTTTCATCGCCAAGGGGGTGCGGAAACTGCGGCTCACCGGCGGCGAGCCGCTGGTGCGGCGCGGGATCATGACGCTGTTTGCCTCGCTCTCGCGCCATCTCGATAGCGGCGCTCTCGACGAGCTGACGCTCACCACCAACGGCTCGCAACTGCCGAAGTATGCCGCCGAGCTCGTCGCAGCACGGCGTGAAGCGCATCAACGTGTCGCTCGACACGCTCGACGCCGACAAGTTCCGCGCCGTGACCCGCTGGGGCGAACTGGACAAGGTCCTCTCCGGCATCGATGCCGCGCAAGCGGCCGGCCTCAAGGTCAAGATCAATGCGGTCGCGCTCAAGGGCGTGAACGAGGACGAGATCGCATCGCTCGTCGACCTGGGCGCACGGGCGCGGCATGGAGCTTACGCTGATCGAAGTGATGCCGCTCGGCGACGTCGGCGAAGGCCGGCTCGACCAGTATCTTCCGCTGTCGATGGTCCGCGCGCGCCTGGCCGAGCGATTCACGCTTACCGACATCGATTATCGCACCGGCGGGCCCGCGCGCTATGTCACCGTTGCGGAGACCGGCGGCCGGCTCGGCTTCATCACGCCGCTGACGCACAATTTCTGCGAATCCTGCAATCGCGTGCGCGTGACCTGCACGGGCACGCTCTATATGTGCCTCGGCCAGGAGGACGCCGCCGACCTGCGCACGCCGCTGCGCGCGTCCGAGGGCAACGGTCTGCTCGATGCGGCGATTGACGGAGGCGATCTCGCGCAAGCCCAAGGGGCACGATTTCGTCATCGACCGGCGCCATCGGCGGCCGGCGCTGTCGCGCCACATGAGCGTGACCGGCGGCTGATACCAGCGGCAATTGGGCGTAACTCACGCGCGCCGTCACCCTGAGGTGCGCGGCCGAAGGCCGCGCCTCGAAGGGTGACGCCGGCGAGACCGTGGCCGCCATCCTTCGAGGCTCGGCGACTTCGTCGCCTCGCACCTCAGGATGACGGATCATGAGCAGCTCTCAATGGCCGCTGGTATGAACCGACTCAACCGCCATTATTGAATGCGCGTTCGGCCTGGCGCTTGATATGGGCCAGGACACGCGCGTTGTTCGCGCCCACGATCCACCGGGCCAACGGCAGCCAATATAGCACCGGCTCGAGTTTGAGCTGGTGCGACGTGCGTTCGACGATCTCAGTGCCGCCACCCGGACGCGGCACAAGCTCGAAGCTGGTATAGCTGGTACGGAAGTAACCGAGGACGTGGGGAGCATGCACGTGCTGGTAGGGGCTCAGCTCCCGCATGGCCGGCACGTCGTTCACGACCACGAAGGCAAGCTTGCGGTTCGGCTCCCATTCCGTCACACGCTCGATTGCGACGCCGGTTGAGAACTCGCCGTGGCGCACGGCGCCGACACCCTCTCCGACGACTTCGCCGCGCAACGGATAGGCCACGCCGAGGCGAAACGGCAGCGCGAGCGGCTCGTCCATGGTGTCCATGTGCAAGATGGACTTCCAGACCAGCTCGGCCGGCGCCGCAACCTCGATGGTCTGGTACGTGTCGAAATTCGTCTGCGCTGGCAGAACGCTTTCCATCGCGAACACGATCGGCAGCAAGGCGAAGCCCGATAGCGCCACGCGCGCCGGACGCTGCGATGCAACGGCGATCGAGCGCCCCAGCATGCCGCCGATCAACGCTATGCCGAGCGCGAGCGGCGCCACCAGAATGATGCAGACGATGCCTTCCAAACCGGTGGCCACGAGCCCGATGGCGCCGATCGCCGTTGCGCCCGCCAGCACTTGCGCGGTGCGTTTTGCGCCGATGTCCGTTTTGAAGTTGACGACATAGGCGGTTATCGCCCCGATGATGAATGGCGAAACGACGAATATGCCGAACCCGTAGACGCTGAACAGAAGCGTGCCCATCGCAACCGCCGAAACCGTCACTCCGACGCAGGCGATCACGCCGAGCAGGACCGTCATCCACCCGGACTCGAGGACACGAACCCGCTCGACGGCGGTCGTGTCCTGTGCCGCCGGCCGGGACGGAACAGCGCACAAAAACACGATCACTGCGATTTGAATGAGTGGCGATATGGCGGCCGCGGCGATCCATTCATTGATGTTGGCGTCCGCATGCCCGTCGGTACGCCAGCACGGCCAGCGCCCAGCTGACGATCAGCAGATAGGCAAACGCCGCCGCGAGCCCGTCGCTCGATGTCTGGGTATGCGTCACCAGCGACCGGAGCGGAACGAAGGCGAACCACCAGTCGAGGTTCAGCGGGATGTCCTGCATGCGAAAGAGCAGCGCAACCGCGAGATGCTGGCTGAAGAACAAGCCGAACGACCATATCGCATACGGTAGCCGCCCGATCCGGCCCTGGAAGGAGGGCGGGAACGTCATCGGTGCTCACTCTGAAGGCCGCCGATGACCGGCGGCTCGCCGTTCACAGCCGGCACGCGCCGCAGTCCGGGCCGCGGCGGAAGGTTGGCGGGCGTCCTGATGTTCCAGGCGAGACCGAGTGCCTCGAACGTCTTGATCAGCCACCACCCCAGATCGGTCTGGCCGGGAAACAGGCCCATCCGGGCGGAACTCGGAAAGGCATGATGATTGTTGTGCCAGCTCTCCCCCATGCTGATGAGCCCGGCAATTTCGACGTTGTAGCCTTGGGCCGCCGCGCCCTCGATGACGAAGCTCTGGCTCCCGCGGCGATGGGCGAAGTGGCCTACCAGCCAATGACCGGTGACGCATACGCTCACCCGCACGCAAATTCCCCAGACCAGCCAGCTCCAGCCGCCGAGCGCGAAAAAAAGCGCCGCCCACGGCAATTGCTGCAGCATCCACGTCCGCTCCACCCAGGCGTAGAAGGCGTCATGGGCCAGCCGAGGCTCCAGCCGGAACGCGGGAGGCCGCGCCAGCGCCAGCCTGCAGTGCATCTGCCACCAGGCGTCACGCCAGATATTCGCGCGATGACAGGAATAGTCATGACAGATCGACTGGCGTTGCGCCCAATCGCGCAGATCATGAATGCGGATCATGCCGATCGGACCGGCCATTCCGACCAGGGTGCCGAGATAGACGCAGACATACTCCAGCCACCGCGGACATTCGAAACTCCGGTGGATGAGGCAACGGTGCATCCCGACCGAATGCCCGAAGCACAGCGTGAGCGCGCTCGTGGCGACAAACAGGAGCAACGCATCCCAGGCAAAGAAGATGGGCCCGAGCACGATTGCCGGGATCGTCATTGTTCCGATCCACAGCGATTTTGCCGGTGCCCACCGCACGCTGCCATCGACCGGATCGGTGTCATCGATCGCGAAGATGCGTTCGGAACCCGGTACCAGTTTCATCCTTACCTCCGCCGTCGACTCCGGACTGCCGCGCTGCGAGCCAACGTGCACCCGGAGCGCAGGATCGCGGCCATCTGAGTGAAGCTAATGGCTGAAATTGCGGCGGCAGCAGGAGCTGGCGGAAGACCCGGCGGCGCGTCAGGCCGCCACGTCGGTGATGAGGCGCCGCACCTCTTCCATCTTCAGCTTCTGCGGTTCGAAGCAGACCCCAAAGCCGTCCTCGGCCAGGCGCACGATCTTGCCGGCGACGGGGTGCAGTCCCGCCAACGTCAGGACGAGCTTGGTCCCGACCGCGAGCCCCGGCACGGCTGCGATCCTGGCGCCGCCCTCGCTGATGTCGAACACGCGCACGCCCACGCTGCGCCCCTCCGCTTCGAGCTGGGCGCGCGCCTCGATGTCGTAGCGCGGATAATCCCGCAGATCGGCGCGCAGGGCCTTGCGCACGATTTCCGGAATTTCGTTGCTGAGCTGCTCGGAGGTCAGCTGCATCCCCATGGCCACGTTCGCCACTTCGGATGCATGCGCGGTCGAGCGAACGACCATGTCCGCGATCTCCGCCATCTGCCCGGCGACGTCGGAAACAGCGGCGTTGGTCTTGTGCACGTTGGTGGAGAAGCCGTCCATGGCGGCGCGCTGTTGCTGCATGGCGGCGGCGATCGAATCCGTCACCGAGGACAGTTGGTCGATCGCCTCCGCGACATTCGCCAGCGAGGCGACAACCTGCCGGGTCCTCGACTGGATCTCGGAAATCTTGCCGCCGATCTGCTCGGTCGACTTTCCGGTCTCGTTGGCGAGCGCCTTTACCTCGGACGCGACGACGGCGAAGCCTCGTCCGGCCGGACCTGCTCTTGCGGCCTCGATGGTCGCGTTGAGCGCGAGGAGATTGGTCTGATTGGAGATCGCGTTGATCACCCCCACGATCTCGCCGATGTCGTCGGCGGCCGCGGCCAGCGCACTGATGATCTCGCGCGCGTTGTGCGCACGGTGAACCGCGTCGCGGCTGGCAACCGACCCGCGCCCGACCTGCTCGGCAATGGCGCTGATGGCAACGATGATCTGCTCGGAGTACCTGGTGGCGTCATGGTTCATCGCCCGCGAGCTTGCGGCCGCGCGCGCGGTTTCGTCCGACGCATCCCGCACGATCTCCAGGTCGGTGCGCATGTCGTCGGCTTTCGCCCGCAACGCAAACGAGCCCTCCGCGATCGAGTGCATTCCGGCCTCGGTCGTGCGCTTGAGCTCGTTTGCCATGTTCGACAGGTTGGTTCGCCGCGCCGACTGGCGTTTGCGGTCCACCTCGATGAGGACGAGGTCGCGCCGATGCTGCTCCCCCACGATGCCGGCCAACCGGTCGATACCGGCCATCAGCCGATCGATCTCGAACCGGCGCCCGGCCCCCTGCGCAGGACGGTCGTCGAGTTCCGCCCGCGCGATGGCGTCGATGGTTTCGCACGCCTGCTCCAACGCCCCGCCCAGCGGACGGGCGACGGTGAGTGCCAGCGCAACTGCCATCGCGAACCCGGCCAGAATGAACGCGTAAGGGGCAATCGCGGCGATGAGACCGGTCACGGGCAGCAAAGTGCCGATCGGATAGGCGGCAAGAACCGCGACAAGCGGCAGGACGGCAACGACAATCAGCCGCTCCGCGATGGTCAAACGCTGCATACGTCTGTCCTTTGCCCCGGCCGCTGACCGTGAAACGGCCGGCGATGCCATGCCGCGCGGTGGCCGGAACCAGGATGTTGTTCTAGGCAAATATAGTTAATTGCCGGTTTACGTTGCGTTAACCATTTGTTGCCGCGGCGGAGGCGTGAAGGCCGTTCGTGCGCGCCCGTCCTGGGCTCCGGCCCCCCGGTCCGCGGCCAAACTTCCAATTGACGCGCGCCCGGCACTCAAGGAAGGTCAGACGCCTCGACGGTCATCGCCTGCATTGTCAGGCCGTCACATGGGGCGATCTGGCCCCGGACGGGGGCCCAATCTAGGGAATGGGGCGTGGAGGGTCTGCTCAAGCTGAGCCGCGCGATCGATGCGGTCAATTTCCGCATCGGCAAGCTCGTCTCTTGGCTCATCCTCGTCGTGGTGCTGGTCTCTGCCGGTAATGCCACCATACGCAAGGTGTTCGACACCTCGTCGAACGCCTGGCTCGAACTGCAGTGGATCCTGTTCGGGGTGATCTTTCTGCTGTGCTCGCCCTGGACGCTCCTGTCCAACGAGCACATCCGCATCGACATCATCAACAACCTGTTTCCGGCGAAGGTGCGCAACATCATCGACGTCGTCGGCCACCTGTTCTTCCTGTTGCCGCTGACGATCGTGATGATCATCACGTCCTTTCCGTTCTTC
Source organism: uncultured Alphaproteobacteria bacterium (assembly GCA_963755305.1). Classification (GTDB taxonomy): domain Bacteria; phylum Pseudomonadota; class Alphaproteobacteria; order Rhizobiales; family Xanthobacteraceae; genus VAZQ01. Next base: position 757,855 of record CAVWJL010000008.1, read on the forward strand.
ATCAATTCCATCGAGATCAACGAGCAGTCGCTGAATGCCGGCGGCCTGCCGCAGTGGCCGGCGAAATCGCTGGTCCTGATCGGGTTCGTGCTGCTGTTCCTGCAGGGCATTTCCGAGCTGATCAAGCGCATCGCGGTGATGCGCGGGCTCATTCCCGATCCCCACGCCGCCGGCGGATCGCACGCGGCGCTCGAAGCGGAAGCGGCGCGCGTGCTCGCCGCCGCCAAACACGGCGGCAACCAGCCGTAACGCAAGGCCGACGAGACCGATCATGACGGCGATGCTGATCCACTACATGGCGCCGCTCATGTTCGGGTCGCTCGTGATCTTCCTGCTGCTGGGATATCCGGCGGCCTTTTCGCTGGCCGCCAACGGCCTGTTCTTTGCGCTGATCGGCATCGAGCTCGGACTGTTTCGTCCCGATTTCCTGCAGGCGCTGCCCGAGCGCATCTACGGAATCATGGGCAACGACGTGCTGTTGGCGATACCGTTCTTCACCTTCATGGGGCTGATCCTCGAACGATCGGGCATGGCGGAGGACCTGCTCGACACCGTCGGGCAATTGTTCGGGACGATCCGCGGCGGCCTCGCCTACGCGGTGATCTTCGTCGGGGCGCTGCTTGCCGCCACCACCGGCGTGGTTGCCGCCTCGGTGATCTCGATGGGGCTGATCTCGCTGCCGATCATGCTGCGCTACGGCTACGACCGCCGCGTCGCCTCCGGCGTCATCACCGCGTCCGGGACGCTGGCGCAGATCATTCCGCCCTCGCTCGTGCTCATCGTGATGGCGGACCAGCTCGGCCGCTCGGTCGGCGACATGTACGAGGGCGCGTTCCTGCCCGGGCTCATGCTCGCGGGACTCTACGCCGGCTACGTGTTCCTGCTGACGATCCTGTTTCCGAAATCCACCCCCGGCCTGCCGATCGAGGCCATCGGCTACCGCGAGGATGACGGCAACCGCGGCCTGCTCTCGCTCGGCGTCCTGACCGCCGCCAGCGCCGCGGTCGGCATCGCGGCGATGTGGAATGCGGCCTCGCGCGGAGCCGATTACGTCGTGCTCGTGATGTTCATCGGCATCGTGTTCGCGTTCTGCGTCGCGGTCGTCAACTGGGTCTGCGACAGGCTGTTCCATGTCCGCTTCCTGTCGCGGATGGCCCAGCAGGTGACCTTCGTGATGGTGCCGCCGCTGTTCCTGATCTTCCTCGTGCTGGGAACGATCTTCATCGGCCTTGCCACGCCCACCGAAGGCGGAGCGATGGGCGCCACCGGCGCGATGATCCTTGCCATCATCAAGCGGCGCCTGAGCTGGGACCTGACGCGCCAGGCGGCCGAAAGCACCGCCAAGCTGTCGGCCTTCGTCATGTTCATCCTGATCGGCGCGCGCGTCTTCTCGCTGACCTTCTATGGGGTCGACGGCCACAAATGGGTCGAGGAGCTGCTGGTCTCGCTGCCCGGCGGGCAGATCGGCTTTCTCGTCTTCGTCAACGTGTTCGTGTTCGTGCTCGCCTTCTTCCTCGATTTCTTCGAAATCGCCTTCATCGTCATTCCGCTGCTAGGGCCCGCGGCGGAGCGGATCGGCATCGATCTGATCTGGTTCGGCGTGGTGCTCGGCATGAACATGCAGACCTCGTTCATGCATCCGCCGTTCGGGTTTGCGCTGTTCTATCTGCGCTCGGTGGCCGCCCGCGAACCCTACGTCGACCGCATTTCGGGCAAGCTCACCGATCCGATCACGACCGGGCAGATCTATTGGGGGGCGGTGCCCTTCGTGATCATCCAGTGCATCGCGGTCGGGCTGCTGATCGCGTTCCCGGCGATGGTCATGCACTACAAAGGCGCTGCATCGCAAATCGATCCGAACAAGATCAAGCTCGAGATTCCGCAGATCGAGCTGCCGCCGCTGATCGATCTCCCGCCACCGCCGCCGCCCAAATAGCGGCCGGATCTACGACAACAGCGGCGAACGGCTGGGGCCGGAACGAATCCGGCCCCAGCCGCAATGGATCACATGCGTGAGGCGGCGCGCACCATGAAGCTGTCGTAGCCGAGTTCCGCGACCTGCCACCACAGGTACTGGTCCTTGCGGAACGCCTCCATCGACTCCAGCACCTTCTTGAAGTTGGCGTTGGCCGCGGAGGTCTCGGCGTTGACCTCTTTCGACGCCCGCAAGCAGGCTTCCATGATCGGCTGCGGGAACGGCCGCAGCAGGGTTCCGTTCGCGAGCAGGCGCTTCAAAGCCTGCGGATTGCGCGCGTCGTATCTCGCCTGTTCTTCGACATTGGCAAAACCGGCGGCCACGGTGAGGATCGCCTGGTAACTCTTCGGCAGCTCGTTCCACTTCGCCAGATTGATCAGGAAGTGTTGGGTGGTGCCGCCTTCCCACCAGCCGGGATAGTAGTAGTACTTGGCCACCTTGTAGAAGCCGAGCTTCTCGTCATCGTACGGGCCGACCCATTCGGCGCCATCGATCGTGCCTTTTTCCAGCGCCGGATAGATGTCGCCGCCGGCAATCTGCTGCGGGACGACGCCGAGCTTCTGCAGGGTCCGGCCGGCCCAACCGCCGATCCGGTACTTGAGTCCCTTGAGATCCTCGACGGTATGGAACTCCTTGCGGAACCACCCGCCCATCTGCGCGCCGGTATTGCCGCCGAGCAGGCAATGGACATTCGACTTCGCGGCGAACTCGTTCATCAGCTTGAGGCCGTCGCCATCGTAGAACCAGGCGTTCTGCTGGCGCCCGTTGAGGCCGAACGGCACGGCGCAGAACAGCGCCCAGGTCGGATCCTTGCCGATATAGTAGTAGGTCGCAGTGTGACCGATCTCGACGGTGGCGTTGGAAACCACGTCGAGCACCGCCAAGGGCGGAGCGATTTCGCCGCCGGCAAAGGTCTGAATCTGAAACTTGTTGTCGGTCGCTTCGGCTACGTATTTCGAAAGGGTTTCACAGGCGCCGAACAGCGTGTCGAGCGATTTCGGCCAGCTCGCCGTCATCCGCCACCTGATCGTCGGCATCGATTGCGCAATCGCCGGCTTGGCAACTGCGGTCGCCGCTGCAGCGAGCCCTGCCCCCTTCAAGAATTGACGACGCTTCATGTTGATTTCCTCCTGCTGAAATGCCCACCCTGACTTTTGTATTGATCCGCGCGACACGGCCCGCAGACGGTGCGCAAGAATGGCGAAGCCTGAGCGCAAAATCCACAAAAAGCGCGTCAGGCCAGACGTCGCGATCGCTCAACGCGCCAGCGGCGCTGCGCGGTCTGAAAAAACGTAATGATATTAGATATTTAACATGGGGCGACGCGGGCTGGGGAATTAACCCTGCTAGGGCCGGATGTCGACATAGAGCTCCATTTTCGGATGGATGCCGCAGAACACCAGGAACGAGCCTGGATTGGCGAACGTGATCTCGACGGTTTCGCCCGGCTCCTGGGCGCCGGAATCGAAATCGAGCGCCGGGTCGAAGATGCGGACGTTGTGGGTGCGCGTGTCGTTGTTGACGATCCACAATCGGCTCCCGCGCTTGAGCGCGATGTGCTTGGGGTGAAATGTCTTGTCGTCCTGGGAGACGGTGCTGACCGGCTCGGCCGGCGTCGTCGGCCCACGCTTGACCGGCTACGATCTTGTTGGGCAGCGCGGGCGCGGTCTCGCTGGTCAAGGTGGCGAGAAAGGCAACGAGATCGCCACGCTCGGCGTCCGTCAGCTTGAGCCCGCGCGGAAGATCCCTGGAGAGCGTGGGACGCTCGACGATGCCGCTTTCGTAGTGGCGCAGCACGTCCGCCAGCGTCGCCAGCGAGCCGTCGTGCATGTAGGGCGCCGAGCGGCCGATCTCGCGCAGCCCGGGCGTCTTGAAGGCGTGCTCAGCAACCTCGAGCCGCAGCACCGCACCGCGGCCGCGGTCGTCGCCCGGTAGGCCGATGTCGTGGAACGCATAGTCGGTCAGCGCGAAGCCGCTATGGCAATTCGCGCAGCCGGCCTTGCCGGTGAACAGCCGGAAGCCGGCAAACTCGTTTGCCGTCAGCGCGGACTCCTCGCCCGCGATCCAGCGGTCGAAGCGCGTCGGCGGCGATACGAAGGTACGCTCGTAGGTCGCGAGCGCCTTGGCGAGATTTTGCGCATCGACCCGCGGCGCTTCCGGAAAGGCCAGCGCGAAGGCCCGCTCCATGGCGGGATCGGCCGCGAGGCGGGCAACGACGGACGCAAGCGGCTGGGCCATCTCGTCGGGCGACTCGATCGGACCGGCGACCTGCTCCTCCAGGCTGCGCGCCCGGCCGTCCCAGAACACCGGCGACGACCACGCCAGATTCCACAAGGTCGGCGTGTGGCGCTTGAGCGGGCGGCCGGGCACGCCGCGGCTCTCGATCCTGCCGTCGGCGAAACCCTTGGCGCGCTCGTGACAGCTCGCGCAGGACAGGCTGCGGTCGACGGAAAGACGCTGGTCGTGGAACAGCGCCTCGCCGAGCGCGCGCTTCTCCTCGGAGAACAGGATTGTCGGCCGGAAACGGCACGCCCTCGGGCCGGCGGAATGCCGCCTTGAGCGCCGTCAGGTCGTCCGATGCCGCCGCCGCACCGCGCAGCGCAGCGCCGCTTGCGGCGACACTGCGGGGATGACGAGCGCCGATGTCGCGCCGATCGCCCCGCCGACCAAGAACGCCGCCGTCAACAGGCGCAGCATTCCTCCGGTCGCCATCGCCTCACATCAGCTTGCCGGCGGCAAGCTCGATGCGCGCGACATCGCCGAGGACGGCGGCAAAGATCCTTGACCGGCACCTTCGGCGGCATGGCGGCCGGAAAGGCCTTCTTCAGTTCGGCAAGACCCGCGCGTACGGCGCTCAGCGCATCGGCGTTCCTTCTTCTCGGATTCGGCGGCGACGCTGTCGATCATGCGCTCGGCCTGCCAGATGAACCCGCGCGCATCCTGATACTCGACCGGCTTGGCGATCTTTCCGTCGACGATCGCCTCCTTGTATTCCCCGGTCGCCGCCTTGAGCGTCTCGATCGCAGTCTCGACCACGAAACCGGTCCAATCCCCCGACCGCTCCTTCAGTGCGGAATCGGCCAGCGCGAGCGCGTCGTTCACGGCTTTTTGCGCCTTCACGACATCGGCGCTCTTCTTGGCCTTGACGGCATCGGCAAGGGCTTTGAGGCTGAGGTCGAACGGCGGCACCTTGTACTCCGCCAGCCGGTCCTTGATGTCGCCGTAGATTTCCTCGGTCGGATGCAGGAAATGCGGCAGCGCCGCGCTCCATTGCTGCTGCTTGACCAGCTCTTCGCCGATCAGCAGGTGGCCGCGCAACAGCGCAATGCGGACCGCGAACGCCAGTTCGGGCGGCAGCTTGGCCACGCCCTTTTCGCCTCCCTCGCCCGCCTCGCCACCCTTCGCCGCCGTGATTGCCGTGCTGCGCGAGGCGAAAGCCGGCCGAGACCGGCCGGGGGATCACCGTTTCGGTGACGACCGGAGAGCGCAGTTCCGCACCCCGCTCACCTGCGAATGGGCCGATGGCGTTCGCGGCACTGCCGCCGGCGACGACGAAAGCGCCGACGCCGAGCCAAATCTTGCGTTTGGTTTTCATACTCCAGTCCCTGCGACGATCGAGCGCCGTCGAAATCAGTCGCCCCACTGCTCGGACCGCGCGACCCGACCGTATCCGAGAACCCAGATACATATCGCCGCGTCCGTTGACCGTCCAGTAACGTCGCAGTTTTGAACTATTCCAAGCGGGGCGGCGTCCCAGGAAGGCGTCGAAGCGGGACGATCGCTTGAGACGTTGCATTGCATCGGCCGGCATGGAAAGCGATCATTCCTACGGCAACCGCCGAGGCAATGGCATGCAGATCGCGATCGGCAACGTGCTCTCGGCCGACGAGGTCAAGACCGTTCGCGCTGACCCTCAAGAACGCGCGCTTCGTCGACGGGCGCGACCACGGCCGGCTTTGCCGCGCGCCTGGTGAAGCACAACCGGCAGGCCGAGGGCGAGCGATCGCTCGCTCGAAACAGTTCGCAAGCTGTCGCCGCGCGCATCCTCGACAACGAGGTGTTCCGCCTCGCGGTGCGGCCGAAGGCGCTCTCGCCGCTGCTGTTCTCGCGCTACGAGAAAGGCATGAACTACGGCAGCCACGTCGACGACGCGCTGATGGACGGCATGCGCACCGACGTTGCATTCACGCTCTTCTGTCCGACCCCGCAAGCTACGACGGCGGCGCGCTCATGATCGACAGTGCATCCGGCGAAGAGACGTTCAAGCTCGATGCCGGATCGCTGGTCGCCTACCCGGCGACCTCGCTGCATCGCGTCGGCGCCGTCACGCGCGGCACGCGGCTCGCCGCGGTCGGCTGGGCGCGAAGCTTCATCCGCGATGCGGCGCGGCGCGAACTGCTGTTCGATCTCGACACCGCGCGGCGGCAGATGTTCGCCCGCGAAGGCAAGTCGGCCGAATACGATCTGGTCTCGAAGTCGCTCGCCAATCTGATGCGGATGTGGGCGGACGATTGAGGCGCGTTCGCTATCCGAACAGGGCGCCGTAGAGGCCGAAGCCGAGCGACGTGGTGACCACGGCCTCGATCGCGCTGTACGGCAGATTGTCGATCGCATCCGCCACATAGGGATAGAGCATGCTCCCGAGCGGGAAGACCAGGCACACCATGAGCCCCACGCAGGCCAATTTGACCAGCAACGGATTGCGATGCATCGATCCCTCCAGCCGAGGCTGTTCGCCGCCCCGCTGGCGACGATGAAGCCCGCCGCGACAATCGCTGTCAAATCAAATTCGCGGCGGGCCGGGGTTCACCGGGCGCAGCAAACCCCTACGCCTCGATGACGATTCTTGGGCGCGGCGCGGCCGGCGGCGGCGCCGCCCGTGAGCTGATCGCGCACGCGCGTGGCGATGGCGCGATAGATCGCGGCGTGCTCGCCGTCCGGCTCGGTCGCGACCACCGGCAGGCCCGGCGTCCGACTTCTCGCGGATCGTCATGTGCAGCGGCACCTCGCCCAGGAACGGCACGTCCAGCCGCTCGGCCTCGTGGCGCGCGCCGCCGTGGCCGAAGATGTCCGAGCGCGTGCCGCATTCCGGGCAGAGGAAATAGCTCATGTTCTCGACGATGCCGAGCACCGGCACGTTGACGCGCTTGAACATGGCAATGCCGCGCCGCGCGTCGATCAGCGCGAGATCCTGCGGCGTCGAGACGATCACCGCGCCCTTGAGCGGCACCTGCTGCGCCATGGTGAGCTGCGCATCGCCGGTGCCGGGCGGCATGTCGACCACCATGACGTCGAGCGTGCCCCACTCGACCTCGCGCAGCATCTGGGTGAGCGCCGAGATCACCATCGGTCCGCGCCAGATCATCGGCGTCTCTTCCTCGATCAGGAAGCCGATCGACATGACGGTGAGACCGTAGCGCGTGATCGGCTTGAGCCGCGTGCCGCCGATGGTCTGCGGCCGCTCCTTGATGGCGAGCAGCTTCGGCAGCGACGGCCCGTAGATGTCGGCGTCGAGGATGCCGACCTTGAGGCCGAGCGCGCTCAAGCCGAGCGCGAGATTGACCGCGGTGGTCGATTTGCCGACGCCGCCCTTGCCGGAGGCGACCGCGATGATCGCCTCGACGCCCGGAACGCCCTGCACGGCGCCCGCCGCCGTGAGGCGCGGCGCGCGCGCCGGCCGGGGCGGCGCCCTGCGGCGGCCGGGCGCCGGCCGCACCGGACTTGCGTTCGGCGGTCAGCGCGACCATGGCCGACTGCACGCCGGGCACGGCGCTTGCACCGCGTCCTCGGCGCGCTTGCGCACCGGCTCCCAGGCCTTGACGGCGGCGGCATCGACGCTGATCGAGAAGAACACCTTGCCGTCGCTCACCACCACGTCGGAGAGCGCGCCGGTGCGCGGCAGCGGCGTTCCGTCGGGTGACGGCACGCGCTCGAGTGCCGCGAGCACCTGGTCTTTGGTCACGGTCATACCGTCGTTCTCCGCCCGTCCGCCGCCGTCTTTCGGCCACCATAGGGTCCGGGGCAGGCCGGTCAACGGCCGCTGTTGCCGGTTGACGCGGCGGCCGCGGCGTCGCAATCACTCGGCATATAGGCACTGGCACGACCGTTGACAGTGCGGACAGGGAGGACATGATGGCGAAGGTGGCGTTTCTCGGGCTCGGCGTCATGGGCTACCCGATGGCCGGGCATCTCAAGGCCAAGGGCGGCCACGACGTCACGGTCTACAACCGCACCGCCGCCAAGGCCGAGAAATGGGTCGCCCAGCACGGCGGCAGGAGCGCAAAGACCCCGAAGGAGGCCGCCGCGGGCCAGGATTTCGTCATGTGCTGCGTCGGCAACGACGACGACCTGCGCGAGGTGACGCTCGGGCCGGACGGCGCCTTCGCGGGCATGACCGAAGGGCGCGGTGTTCGTCGACCACACCACCGCCTCCGCCGAGATCGCGCGCGAGCTCGACGCCGAGGCCAGGAAGCGCGGCTTCGGCTTCGTCGATGCGCCGGTCTCCGGCGGCCAGGCCGGCGCCGAGAACGGCGTGCTCACGGTGATGTGCGGCGGCGAGGCGGAGCCCTATGGCGCGCGCCGAAAAGGTGATCGCCGCCTATGCCCGCATGTGCAAGCTGCTCGGCCCCGCGGGCTCCGGCCAGCTCACCAAGATGGTCAACCAGATCTGCATCGCCGGACTGGTGCAGGGCCTGTCCGAAGGCATCCATTTCGCCAAGAAGGCCGGGCTCGACGTCGACGCCGTGATCGAGACCATCTCCAAGGGCGCGGCGCAGTCCTGGCAGATGGAGAACCGCTACAAGACCATGAACGCCGGCAAGTTCGATTTCGGCTTCGCGGTCGACTGGATGCGCAAGGACCTCGTCGATCTGCCTCGGCGAGGCGCGCAGGAACGGCGCCAACCTGCCGATCGCGGCGCTGGTCGATCAGTTCTATTCGGAGGTGCAGAAGATGGGCGGCAAGCGCTGGGACACGTCGAGCCTGATCGCCCGGCTGGAGCGCTAGGCGCAGACGACCGCCACTCAGAACTCGAGCGTAAGGCCGTCCTCGGCCACCAGCACGCCCGCCGCCCTGACCTCGTCGAGGCGCGCGAGCATGGTCGGGTTCATGTGCGTGACCATGATCCGCCGCGCGCGCAGGTCGCCGAGCCGCTGCTTGAGAATCTCCCAGCTCGTGTGCCCGGGCAGGCGGCCGGAATAGCCGTAACATTCGCAGATGAACAGATCGGCGCCGTCGGCGACCGACACAAGCGCGTCGACCCACTCGGTGTCGCCGGAATAGGCGAACAGCGACTCGCCGTCGGACAGCCGCAGCGCGGTCGAGGGCGCGCCGGAGTAGTGCACGACCTCCGTGGTGGTCACCGAATGCCCGAGCAGATCGGTCGGACGGCCGACCGCGATTTCCACGACCTCCCAGGAAAACCGCCAGGCGTTGGTGCCGGCACGCGGGAAGAACACTTCGAGCGCCTGATCGAGCCGCGCGCGCGTGCCGGGCGGGCCCGGCGATCACGAGCGGGCGCTCGCGTCGTGCCAGGAATTGCGCATCGAGCAGCAGAAACGGAAGCCCGCCGAAATGGTCGCCGTGCAGGTGGGACAGGACGATGCCGTCGATCCGATTGTGATCGATGCCGCGGGCCTTGAGCGCGACCAGCGACGATGCGCCGAAATCGACCGTCAGCACGCTCTTGGCGGTCTCGAGCAGAAAGCAGGTGTTGAACCTGCCACCCGAGCCGAAGGCATCGCCCGAACCGACGACGGTGAGACGCATGGTCATGCCGCCGCGCTTGGCCGCGCAGAGACTTCGGCATGCCAGCGTTTGACGTTCTTGAGCTCGTCCGGAACGGCGAGCTTCGCGGGCTTCATGAAATCGACCGCCACCAGGCCGGTGATGTCGGCCACGGTGTAGTTGTCGCCGGCGGCGAACGGACGGTCTGTTGAGCTCGCCGTCGAACACCGCCAGAAATTCCAGGATGCGCGGCTTGTTGGCCTCGGCCCAGGCCGGCACCTGCGGCACCTCCATCTGCTTCATCGCCGGATGCGAATTGCGAAAGACATGGGAGACCGGAAACAGCAGGTGCAATTCGAGACGCCGGTTCCACATTTCGACGCGCGCGATCTCCAGGGCGCCACGGCCGAACAAGGCAGGCTCGGGCTTGAGGGCCTCGAAATACCGGCAGATCGCGATCGATTCGGTAATGATCGTGCCGTCGTCGAGGACCAGCGCGGGCACTCGCTGCAGCGGATTGATCGCTTGGTAATCAGGAGACTTCTGCTGCAAGGCCCCGAGATCGACCTGCTCGATCGGCAGCGAGATCCCCTTCTCGGCGAGGAAGACGCGGGTTCGCCGCGGGTTGGGGGCCCGTCCGCCGTCATAAAGCTTCATGTCCCTCCCCCTCCCCCTGCCCCGCCTCCGCCGCGATCGCATAGGGTGCCACGGAGCACCAGTTCGTGCGCCTCGTTTTCGCAGCCCATCACGGGCGTCCGCCGGCGGTCAAGGTGGAAACGCGGACAATTGCCCTGCGACGGAATAGCGGCACAACGCGCCATAGAAATCTATTGTTAACCACTAGTTTTAGCCTGCCCTTAAGCGTGCTCTTAAGGAATTTGCGCGAGTTTTAGCCGCAATTGTCGGGGTTAACGACCAATCAGCATGAATTCGAAGCAGCGACCAGCGCGACGCGACATCGCCGCCCGACGGCTCGTCGGCCAAGCGCCGGCGCGCGGCCGCCCAGCACGTGCGCGAGGCGCGCGATCGGCTGACCTCGACCACCGGCACCCGCCCGGCCTTCGACTACGAGCTGCTGCGCCTGTTCGCGCAGAACCGGCTGTCCGCTTCGCTGGTGATCCTGCTGCTGGTCGGCACCGTCGGTTTCCTCTCGACGCTGTGGACCGGCGCCGTGACCGCCGGCACCTGGACCAGCGCGGTGCTGGTGATCCATGCCGTCATCATCACCAAATGCCGCCAGTTCCTGCTCGAGCCGCAAGCCAACGTCAACATTCGCCAATGGCGGTTGCGCTTCATCATGCTCGACCTGTTTTTCGGGCTGGCCTGGATGTTCATCCTCATCCATCCGGTCGGAAACGACGAGCAGTCCAGCACCTTCATGCTGTTCGTCATGCTGCTGGTGGTGGCGGTGTCGAGCATGCTCGCCTCCAGCGTGCCGATCGCGGTGTTCGCCTCGACCGTGCCGGTGTCGGCGGCGGTCGCGCTCAACTTTGCGTTCAAGGGCACGCTGCACGACTACATCCTCGCCATCATGGCGGTGACCGCGCAGGGCTATTTCGTGCTGCTCGCGCACCGGCTCTATTCGACCACGCTCGCCTCGCTCGAGGCGCGCGCCGAGAAGGACGCGCTGATCGGGGAGCTCGAGACGTCGAAGGCGATTTCCGACGAGGCGCGCCGCCGCGCCGAGGGCGCCAACATCGCGAAATCGCGCTTCCTCGCCCAGATGAGCCACGAGCTGCGCACGCCGCTCAACGCCATTCTGGGCTTCTCCGAGGTGATGAAGACCGAAATCTTCGGTCCCCACCAGGTGCCGGCCTACAAGGATTACGCCGGCGACATTCACAGTTCGGGCGTGCACCTGCTCGGCCTGATCAACGAGATTCTCGACCTGTCGCGCATCGAGGCCGGCCGCTACGAGCTCAACGAGGAGTCGGTCTCGCTCGCCCATGTCGTCGGCGGAATGCAGCCATCTGCTGCAGATGCGCGCCCGGAGCCGCGGCCTCACCATCCACGAGATGTTCGAGACCGACATGCCGCGGCTGTGGGCCGACGAGCGGGCGGTCCGGCAGATCTGCCTCAACCTTCTCGGCAACGCCATCAAGTTCACCCCGCAGGGCGGCGAGATCTGGCTCAAGGTCGGCTGGACGGCGTCGGGCGGACAGTACCTCAGCGTCAGGGATACCGGCCCCGGCATTCCGGAGGAGGAGATTCCGATCGTGCTCGCCTCGTTCGGGCAGGGCTCGAACTCGATCAAATCGGCCGAGCAGGGCGCCGGCCTCGGCCTGCCGATCGCCAAGAGCCTGGTCGATCTCCATGGCGGCACGTTCACGCTCAAATCCAAGCTGCGGATCGGCACCGAGGTGGTCGTCACCTTCCCGCCCGAACGGGTGATGTCGGCGCTCGCTCCGCTTGCCGCAACCCACGCCCTCGATCGTCCCGGCGCAGTCGCAAACCGAGGCGGCGAGCCCGCAACCATCTGCCAAAACCGGCGCGCTGCGGCGGTTGCTTTCGCGCGGAACGTGACGGCGGAGTAACACCTCGCTCCCGGCGAAGTGTCTTCCGTCAGGCGATTTGGCGATTGCGTTCCGCTGCCGATCCTTATCTTGCGCGCGCATCCATTCCGAATGAGCCATGGCCGAGATCGAGAGCCCCTGCAACAAGGTCTGCGTTGTCGACCCCGCCGTCGCGCGTTGCATCGGCTGCGGGCGCAGCCTTGCCGAAATCGCGGGCTGGATCGGATACAGCGCGGATGAGCGCCGGCGCATCATGGCGGACCTGCCGCGACGGCTTTCGGCGCAGGGCCGCACGCAAGCCGACCGCGCCGGCCTGACCTGAGGAACGAGAATCGTGCGTCGTCTTCTCTGGATTCTTCTCTTCGCGCTCGTGCTCGTGGCGCTCGTGCTCGTGCTGCGGCATGACCAGGCGCTGCTCGCCAAACTCAGGAGCCTCGACTTCGACTCGCTCGCCGGCAAGATCATCGCCGCTCGTGCTTCTGGGCGTGGTCGCGCTAATGCTCTTTCGCCAACGCTTTACGCATGTGCTGCGCTCGGCGCTGCTCTGGGTCGTGATCGCGCTCGCTGCTGGTGGTCGGATACACCTATCGCTTCGAGCTGCGCGAGGTCGCCGACCGCGTTCTGGCGGAGCTCATTCCCGGACGCGCCGCCTCGCGCGGCCGCACCGTCGAGATCGCGCGCGGGAGCGGCGGAAGCTTCTCGGTCACGATGCAAGTCAACGGCGCGCGCGTGCCGATGGTGTTCGATACCGGCGCGACCGCCGTCGTGCTCACCCAGGACGCGGCCAAGGCCGCCGGCCTGCCGTTCGAAGTGCTCACCTATTCGGTCAACGTCGACACCGCGAACGGCCGCACGCGCGCGGCGCCGGTCACGCTCGACCGCGTCTCGGTCGGCGGCATCACCGAGCGCGCGGTGCCGGCGCTGATCGCCCAGCCCGGCCAATTGCGCACGAGCCTGCTCGGCATGAGCTTCCTCAACCGGCTGGAAAGCTGGGAGGTGCGCGGCGACAAGCTCGTCATGCGCGGCTCTCCCTACGCCGCCCTCATCCGACCAGACTGACAACGAAGCGCACGCAGACGACGAGCAGGAAGCAGCCGAAGGCGATCTCGAGCTGGCGCTTCGACAGCGCATGCGCGAGGCGCGCACCATAGGGCGCGGTCAAGCTCGAGACCGGCGCCATCAGCGCAAATCCGATCAGCGACACGAACCCGATCGAGAGCGGCGGCATCAGCGACTGCTGCGGCAGGCCGGCCAGCAGGTAGCCGATCGTGCCCGCAATGGTGATCGGCACGCCGAGCCCGGCGGAGGTGGCGACCGCTTGCAGGATCGGCTTGCCATGCAGGGTCAGGATCATGTTCGAGATCGAGCCGCCGCTGATGCCCATCAGCGAAGCGGCAAGCCCGATGAAGAAGCCATAAGCGATCATGCCGGCGCGGCCCGGCAGATCGTCGGCCAGCCGCCAGGTCGTCGCGCCCGACCAGGAGCTTCAGAGCAATCACGCTTCCGACCAGCACGAATGCAAGCTTGAGCACCGCCGCGATGCGCAAATGCCGCGATCGTCGAGCCGACCGCGACACCGATCACGGCCGGGACCGCCCAGGCGCGCACCACGTCCATCATCACCGCACCCTTGTCGCGATGGGTGACGAAAGGATCGCACGTTGGTCGGAACGATGATCGCGATCGAGGTGCCGACGCATAGCTGGAAGCCGGACCTCGTCCGGCACGCCGAGCACGCGAAAGACCTCGTAGAGCACCGGCACGATGAGCGCGCCGCCGCCGATGCCGAACAGGCCGGCAAGAATGCCGGTGACGACGCCGCCCACGACGATCAGTGCCGCGAGCAACAGCAGTTCGCTCACGGGCACGCCCAAGCTCATGTCCTGCTCCGACGCCGGTCGCGACGCGAGGCTACGCGGCAGCGGTTTGCGCCAACCGCGGGTCGATGTCCACCATCAGCGCCAGCGCGTCGCTTGAACGTGGCGACGTCCGCGCCCGGCTTTGACCGCCTCGGTCGCCAGATGCCGGCGAAAGGCGCGCGCGCCCGGCACGGCACGGAACAGGCCGAGCACGTGCCGCGTGATGGCGTGCAGCCGCGTGCCGCGCGCGAGCTCGCGCTCGATGTAGGGGATGAGCGCCTCGGCCGCCGCGCGCGGCGATACAGAAGTGGCGCGGATCGCCGAACAGCACTGGGTCGACGGCAAGCAGCCGCCACGGCTCCTGATAGGCGGCGCGCCCCATCATGACGCCGTCGACCCGCTTGAGGTGCTCCGTGCGCCTGGTCGAGGTTGGCGACCCCGCCGTTGAGCACGACTCGGCAGCCGCGGATGCGCGGCCTTGAGCCGGTAGACGCGGTCGTAGTCGAGCGGCGGGATATCGCGGTTCTCGCGCGGCGAGAGGCCATCGAGCCAGGCCTTGCGCGCGTGCACGATGAGCGCGTCGACGCCCGCGCGCTCGACCGCGCAGGTCAGCGTTTCGAGCGCCTGCTCCGGGATCCTGCTCGTCGATGCCGATGCGGCATTTGACGGTGACCGGCACGCGCAACGGCGGCCTTCATGGCGGCGACGCAGTCGCCGACCAGCGCCGGCTCGGCCATCAGGCAGGCGCCGAAGCGGCCCTCCTGCACCCGGTCCGACGGGCAGCCGACGTTGAGATTGATCTCGTCATAACCGAGGTCGGCCGCGATCCGCGCACATTCGGCGAGCGCATGCGGATCGCTGCCGCCGAGCTGGAGCGCGACCGGATGCTCGGCCGGATCGTAGGCCAGGAGCCGCGCGCGGTCGCCATGGATGACCGCGCCGGTCGTGATCATCTCGGTGTAGATCAGCGCACGACGCGTCAGCAGGCGATGGAAGAACCGGCAATGCCGGTCCGTCCATTCCATCATCGGCGCGATCGCGAAGCGGCGTGACCGGGTCGCCTGCAACTTTTCTCCTGGACCGGCGTTATCGATGCTCCGGCCGCGGCCTTCGGCGGAACCAGGGCGGCATGGCGCGCGGCGGCACATGCAAACCGTTTGCATCTCCATGCCGTAGAACCGGCCGGCGGACAAGAGGATGGCAGGCTGCACCGCATTGACGCCAGCCGGTCCCCTCGTTACCGCTCGCTGCGCAGAGGCGGGCGATGCAGAACATCGAACAGCAGAACGTCAAGCAGCGGGTCGCGCTCACGTCGATCGCCGCATCCGCGGGGCTGACGGTGGCCAAGGGTGTGGTCGGCCTCGCGACCGGGTCGCTTGCCATCTTGTCGGAGGCGGCGCATTCGCTGCTCGACCTCGCCGCGACGGTGATGACCTATTTCGCCGTGCGCATCTCCGGCAAGCCCGCCGACGAAGAGCATCATTACGGACACGGCAAGGTCGAGAGCGTGACCGCGCTCGCCGAGACCGCTCTGCTGTTTCTGCTGTCGGGAATTGTCATCTGGGAGGCGGCTGCAGCGCCTGTTCGGCGGCCATCGCCACGCGGTCGAAGCGACGGTCTGGGCGTTCGCAGTCATCGTCGCTTCGATCGTCGTCGACTTCTTTCGCGCGCGCGTGCTCTACCGGGTGGCATGCCGAGACCTCGAGCGAGGCGCTCGAAGCGGATGCGCTCCATTTCGGCTCCGACATGTGGTCCTCGGCGGCAGTGCTGGTCGGCCTCGGAGCGGTCGCGCTCGGCTATCCGTGGGCGGATTCGGCGGCTGCGGTCGTGGTCGCGGTGTTCATCTGCATCGCCGGCTGGCGGCTCGGCCGCCGCACCATCGATACCCTCACCGACACTGCGCCGGCGGGGGCGGCCGAGAAGATCGTCAGCGTCGTCCGAGGCATTGCGGGCGTCGTCGGCGATCGAGCAGGTACGCGTGCGGCAGGCGGGCCCAGTGCTGTTCGTCGACCTCACCGTCGCCGTGAGCCGTACATTGCCGCTCGACCGGGTTGCCGCCATCCGGGAGCGGATCGCAAACGCCATCCGCGCCTACAGCCCGAAGGCCGAAGTCACGGTCAATATCGAGCCGCGCGCACTCGACGACGAGACCGTGCTCGAACGCGTCATGGTGATCGCGCGCAATCGGGCGCTTGCGGTCCATCATGTCACGGTACACGCGATCGAAGGGCGGCTGGCGGTCGCGCTCGATCTCGAAGTGGACGGCACGCTGCGCGCTCGGCGCCGCGCACGAGATCGCCAGCGGGCTCGAAGACGCGATCCGCGACGAACTGGGGCCGCAGGTCGAAGTCGAGACGCATATCGAGCCGCTTGCAGCCGTTCGACGAGCCGGGCCGCGACGCCCCGCCCGAGCGTGTCGCCGCGGTGCGCGACGCGCTGATCGACATTGCGGCGAAGGTCGACTTGGTCGGCGAGGTGCACGACGTGCGCGTGCGCAAGATCGACGACGGCGAAATCGTGAACTTCCATTGCCGCGTCGATCCGGCACTCAAGGTGGCCGACGTCCACGACAAGGTCGACGAGGTAGAACGCGCGCTGCGGCTGCGCTTTCCGGCGATTAAACGCGTGATCGGTCACGCCGAGCCGCCATAGCCGCCGCCAAGGCACGTCCGGCTACCGTCCGCGCGCCTGTGGAAGTTGCCCTCGAAGAATGACGGCGCACGGAGCGCAACGCAACGATCCGAAAATCGCCGCCCCGTTACTTCGACGGCGCGAGTTCTCGAACGTTGTGCCGGTGCGCCAGCACGCTCTCCAGGCTCGAGCCGAAATCCTTGAGCATGACCGCGGCAGCGTTGCGGCCAGGGCCGCCGGAGATCGAGCCGCCGGGATGGGTCGTAGTACCGGTCTGGTAAAGGCCGGCGATCGGCATGCGGTGCTGCGCCCAACCCGGCACCGGCCGCATGTTGGCCGACTGCGCGGCGTTCTGCGCTCCGCCGTGGCAGGAGCCGTGCCAGTTGTGCGGGTTCATGCGCTCAAGGTCGAGCGGACTCTCCACCACGCGCGCCAGGATCTTGTCGTCGGTCAGGTTCGGGGCAAAGCGGCGCAGGTAGTTCAGGTTGGCATCGGACACCTGCTCCTTGATCTCGTCCCAGTGTTGCGGGCCCTCGACAAGCTCATAGGGCTGGAAGCCGATGATCTTGACGGTGTGCTTGCCCGCCGGCGCGCGGCCGGGATCGCCCACCGTCGGACACACGGCGAGCAGCACCGGATCTTCCAGATTCACCGCGCCGCGCGCGTAGTCGTAACCCATGCGCAACGCGCGCGTCGGCGTCGACAGGATGCCGATCGCGAGCGGCTCGCGCGTTTCACCGTCGACCGCGAACCGTATCGGTTCGGTGGTGGCGTAGTGGGTGACGAATAGCGTAGGACCGGCCTGCCAGGTCGCCACCCCGTCGACGAAATCCTCGCCCCACGCCGCGCGCGGCGCCATCTCCACCAGATGCTTGATGTGGATGGTCGACAGCACCGCTTTGTCGCCGCGATAGCTGCTTCCGTCGGCGCATGTGACACCCACGCAGCGGCCGTTCTCGACAATCAACTCGCGCACGGATTTGTTGATGTGAACGACGCCGCCATGCGCCTCCACCATCCGCGCCAGCGCGCCCGAGAACGCGCCCGACCCGCCCTTGGGCACACACCAGCTCCAGCGCTGGCGGCCATAGCAGAGCGAGTAGGCGAGCCGCCCGGACATTGGCCATTCCGGCGGAACCACGGTCTGAAACGCCATCCACAGCATGAACGCTCGGCAATGCTCATCCTCGAAATTGTCCCGGATGATGTCCCAGCCCGACATGGCGATGCGGCGCAGCCATTTCTTGCCGTCGGGGTGCTCGGCAAGCCGTTCGGCGACCGGCTTGCCCCATCCGATCGGCGCATAGGACACCGCATCGAACACCGGCTTGATCGCTTCGTACTCGGCCATCATGCGCCGGTATGCGGCGGCGTCCTTCTTGGAGAACTTGGCGAACTCCGCACAGGTGCGCTCGATGTCGTGCCACTGCGTAATGTAGCTGCCGTCGGGAAACGGCACATGGACGACGGCTTCGGGATGGATGTATTCGAGCCCATATTCGCCGAGCCCAAGCTCGTCATTGCGCAGCATCGGGCTGTCCTGGATCACGACATGCGCCGTGCCGCAGGAATCGTGCTGGAAGCCCGGCAGCGTGAGTTCCTCGGTGACGCAGTTGCCACCAACCACCGGCCTGCCTTCGAGCACCAGGCAGCGATAGCCTGCCTTCGACAGATAGGCCGCGGCGATCAGGCTGTTATGGCCGGCACCGGCGACGACGATATCGAAACGATCGGCCATACTGCTTTCCCCGGCTGCCAGACTGCGAGCGGGCCGGCCTGCGGCCGGCCCGGGAATCAAAGTAGCACCGAACGGGCGGGATCACATCGCTTTCAGATACGCGTGTTCTTGACCTTGGCATTGGCGTAGAGACGGTCGCGCGCCTCGTTGCCCATACGGTTGAGCCGCTCGAAGTCGACGCCCACCAGCTGGCCGTCGCGCTTCATCACCTTGCCCGCGACCAGCACCGTGTCCACGTTTTGCGGGCCCATGCTGGTGACCACCGCGCCGACCGCGTTGTTCATCGGCATGACGTTGAGGCGATCGGTGCGCAGCAGAATAATGTCGGCCTCCTTGCCGGGCGTAAGCGTGCCGATCTTGCGATCGAGCCCGTTGGCGCGCGCGCCTTCGATGGTGGCGAATTCGAGGACCTCACGCGCTGTCAGAAACTTCGGCGGGTTCTTGTCGCCCGCAAGGCGCTTGGCCCAGACGTCGTTCTTCTGCAGCGAGAAGACCGTACGCATCTGCGCGAAGAAATCGTTCGGCACAGAGGTCTCGACATCGACGCTCAGCGAAGGCCGGATGCCCATGTCGATAGACTTCTGGATCGGCGGATGGCCGTGGCCCATCAGGGTCTCGACGTAGCCGGCGATCGAGACCGTGCCGCCGGTGTCCTTGATCAGCTTCCATTCGGTGTCGTTGAGCGTGCAGCAATGGATGTACGTCGTGTCCGATTTAAGCGCATTCGCCGCGTTGAGCTTCTCCAGCAGGCCCGATCGGCCGCGCTCGCCCACACCGACATGGATGGTGATGCGTGCACCGACATCGCGCGCGGCCTTGAACGTCGGCAGGATCACCTCGGGCGTGCCGGACGGCGCCGCAAGGAAGAGCGTCACCAGTTGATCATCGCTGGAGAAATACTGCTGGCGCAGGCGCGCGATGTCACCGGGGAACTTTGCTCCCTTCGCCTCCCACCAGCGACCGTCGGCAGTCTGCGCGTTGCCGTAGGCGAACACCGCGCGCACGCCCGAATCCTTAAGCGCCTTGACGGCGGCATCGGTATGCGCGGGCGTGTTGTGGATGTGCGACCAGTCGAGCACGCAGGTGACGCCGGTATCGAGGGCACCGAGCGCGCTGAAGTAATCGCCGGCATAGACGTCGTCCGGCGTGTAGTTCGCGCCGAACACCTTTTGCACGGTCGCAATGTAATCGTCGAGCGAGCCGTCGGGCAGAACGTTGCGCAGAATGCCCTGCCACATGTGACGGTGGGTATCGACAAAGCCCGGCGCCACGATCATGCGCGAGGCGTCGATGGTCTCGGCGTTCGGCGCGCTGATGTTGGGGCGCACCGCCGAAATCTTGCCGCCCTCGATCAGCACATCGGCCTGCTCGAAGTCGCCGACCGCGCGGTCGTGGCTGAGCACGCAGCCGCCCTTGATCAGGATGGGGCGGCCGGTTCCGCCGGCCGGCTGTTGCGCGTTCGCAGGTGCGGCGGCCGCCGCGACCGTGGCCGACGCCGCGACGGCGCCGGCCGCGGTGGTGCACAGGAATCGGCGTCGCGACATCGACGGCGTACAGCATAGGCAAGTGCCGGCAGCGCCGGCGTGGCGCAGACGTGACATGGATTCCTCCCGCATGACTGTTGTTATGGGCCGCATGCTATCGGCGTTCGCGCTCAGCTACCAGCGCGACGATACCGGCGGCCGGAGACGCGTGGGGCGCTGCCCACTCCCGCCCGACCGAAAACAACATTGGAGCGCATGACTCTCGCCATGCGCTCCAATGGTTCGTCGACGATTGCGCAGCGAGCTGTGCCTAGTCATGTGAATCTAAAATTCGCTGCATAACGCTCGTTCGGTTTTCTGACAGAAGCGTTTGACGGAGGCGAGGATTTCGTCTGCGGATTTGGTCCATCGGTACGGCTTTGGGTTCTCGTTATGATGCGCGATGAAGGTGCGGATGTCTGCTTCCAATTGCTTCGTTGAGGTGTGGACCCCGCGTCGCAGTTGCTTTCGGGTAAGCTCGGCGAACCATCGTTCAACCTGATTGATCCAGGACGCCGATGTTGGCGTGAAATGCACATGATAGTGCGGGCGCCGCGCCAACCAGTTTTTGATCACGGCGGTTTTGTGGGTGGCGTAATTGTCCATGATGATGTGGACGTCGAGACCGTTTGGAATGTGGGTGTCGATCCGCTTGAGGAAATCCAGGAACTCGGCGGCTCGGTGGCGCTTGTAGCACTTGCCGATCACAAAACCGGAGGCCACGTCGAGCGCAGCGAATAGCGAAGTGACGCCGTGGCGCACATAGGAATGTGTCCGACGCTCCGGAACGCCGGGCATCATCGGCAGAACAGGCTGCTCGCGATCCAGGGCTTGTATCTGGCTCTTCTCATCGACGCTGAGCACCAGCGCCCGATTGGGTGGTGACAGATAAAGACCGACGATGTCGCGGACCTTATCGACGAACAACGGGTCACTGGAAAGCTTAAATGTCTGCGAGCGATGTGGCTGCAGGCCGAAAGCGGTCCAAATCCTGCGGATCGTCGTGTGCGAAAAGCCAGTCGCGGTCCCCATCGAACGGATCGACCAATGGGTGGCGTCAGCCGGGATCGACCGGAGCGTGCGCTCGATCACAGCGGCAACCTGATCATCACCGATCGTTCGCGGTCTACCCGGACGGGCCTCATCCAGGAGCCCTTCGATGCGATCCTGTAGAAAGCGCCGACGCCACTTGCCGACGGTGTGCTCGTGCAGACCAAGCTCAGTCGCAACGGACTTGCTGGGCACACCCGCTGCACACCTGAGGACCACCCGGCAGCGATCCGATAACGACCGCGCAACACGACGACGCCGGACCTGCCGCTCAAGGTATTCCCGCTCGTCCGGACTCAGGACCAAAGGCGTGATTGGGCGCCCCATATTGCGCTCCCAAAAGATCCGCAAAGCGCAATTCTATAATGAGATGAACTTCAGTTCCAGAAGACTAGTTAGTCATTTCCTTGAAGACCTGGGTCAGGTTCGCCGTCTCATCCTGGATGATCTTGTCGAACTGTTCGGGCGTGTCGGCAACGCCGATGACAAACTGAGCGGCGAGCTTCGCTTTCACTTCAGGCGTGCCCAGGATCGCCACCACGTCGCGATTGATCTTGTTGATGATGTCACGCGGCACGCGGGCGGGAGCCAGCAGACCGAACCAGGAATCATACACGAAGTCCAAGCCGGCCTCCCGGAAGGTCGGGACGTCCGGCATTTCCGGGATGCGCTGAGCCGTAACCGACGCGATTGCGCGGACCTTTCCGGCCTCGGCCATGTCCTTCGACAGATTGACCGGCGCAAAATACATGTGTGCATCGCCGCGTATCACAGCGGTCACTGCGTCGGGCGCGCTCTTGAATGGCACGTGCACGATATTGATCCCGGCAGCCTTGCGAAACAGCGCACCGGCTATGAAAGTCGTGCTGGCAAGGCCAGGCGAGGAGAAATTGAGCTTGCCAGGGTTCGCCTTGGCATGAGCGATCAATTCCTTCAGGCTTTTTGCCGGCACATCCGGGTTGATGATCAGATAGAGCGGCACCGAGCAGACCCGGGTAATGCCCGCGAAATCCTTCACTGGATCGAACGGCGTGCTCTTGCTCACCAGGCTTGCGACGGTATGACCGTTGGATGTCAGAAGAATAGTGTAGCCGTCGGGCGCGGCCTTGGCCACGGCTGCCGTGCCGGCGAGTCCAGGCCGGTTCTCGACGATCACTTGCTGGCCCCAGCGCCGGCTTGCCTCGTCCGCGATGATGCGTGCCATGATGTCGGTCACGCTGCCGGCACCGAACGGCACTACGATCGTGACCCGCTGGGTCGGAAAATTCTGGGCCGAGCTCGGCGCCACCGCGCCGAAGGTTGCGGCAAAGAGCGCCGCCATCCCAAGCCAAAGCATACGAAGCGCGGTCATTATATGTTTCCTCCGATTGAACGTCCGTCCTTGCAGCCGGATTGAAAGGCTGGCCCGGATTAAATCAGGAAGCATCCTTCCGGTATATGGGAAAATACCGCAAGGATCGGCAGCATCCAAACAAAAATTTGCGGCAGCGATACCGCTCGTGCGATAGACAATCTCCACCCGCAACGAACGCAAGCATGCGCACCGAACAAGCCCGCCCCGTCCGTCTCCAGGATTACCGCCCACCCGACTGGCTGGTCGAGACCGTGGAGCTCGACGTTTCGCTCGATCCTACGGCGACATGCATTCGCGCGATCCTGAGCCTCAAGCCCAACACGAATGGGGTGCCCGCCCCGCTCGTGCTCGATGGCGAAGAGCTGAGCTTGAAGTCGATCAAGCTCGACGGCGCCACGCTCTCGACCGAGCAATATTCCGCCACGCCCGATCGCCTCACGATCGCGCAACCGCCGCAGCGGCCGTTCCGGCTCGAGATCGAGACCGTGGTCGATCCGTCCGCCAATACCCAGTTGCTGGGGCTCTATCGCTCGAGCGGCATCTATTGCACCGAATGCGAGGCCGAAGGCTTTCGCCGCATCACCTATTTTCCCGACCGGCCCGACGTGATGGTGGTCTTCACTACCCGTATCGAGGCCGACAAAGACGTTCCGGTGCTGCTCAGCAACGGCAATCGCACCGCTGCCGGCGACGTGCCCGGAACCAACCGCCATTACGCGGTTTGGCACGATCCGTGGCCCAAGCCCTCATATCTGTTTGCGCTGGTGGGCGGGAAGCTTGCCTGCGTGGAGGATCGTTTCCGCACCATGTCGGGACGCGAGGTGGTGCTGCGAATTTACGTCGAGCCCGGCAAGGAGAGCCGCTGTCAGTACGCCATGGATTCGCTCAAGCGCGCCATGCGCTGGGACGAGACCGAGTTCGGGCGCGAATACGACCTCGACATCTTCATGATCGTCGCGGTGTCCGATTTCAACATGGGCGCGATGGAGAACAAGGGTCTCAACATCTTCAACGACCGCTACGTGTTGGCGAGCCCGGAGAGCGCGACCGACAACGATTTCATGGGGATCGAGGCGGTCATCGCGCACGAGTATTTTCACAACTGGACCGGCAACCGCATCACCTGCCGCGATTGGTTCCAGCTCTGCTTGAAGGAAGGGCTCACCGTATTCCGCGACGAGGAATTCAGCGCCGACGTGCGCTCGCGTCCGGTCGAGCGCATCCGCGACGTGCGGGCGTTGCGCGCGTATCAATTCGTCGAGGACGCAGGCCCCCTCGCCCACCCGGTGCGACCCGAGATCTATCACGAGATCAACAATTTCTACACCACCACCGTCTACGAGAAGGGCGCCGAAGTGGTGCGGATGCTCAAGGGCCTCGTCGGCCCGGCGAATTTCCGCAAGGGCATGGACCTCTATTTCAGCCGGCACGACGGCGAGGCGGCAACGGTCGAGCAGTTCGTGCAGTGCTTTGCCGATGTTTCCGGCATGAGCCTTGCGCAGTTCATGCTCTGGTACTCGCAGGCCGGCACACCCGAGGTCGTCGCCTCGGGCCGCTATGACGCGCGCGCCAAGACCTATTCGCTCGAAGTCGCGCAGACGGTGCCGCCGACTCCCGGCCAGCCGTCGAAGGACGCCATGGTCATTCCGCTTGCCATCGGCCTGATGGACCGCAGCGGAGGTGAGCTGCCGCTCAGGCTCGCCGACGGGCGCTTGCTCGAGCGCGGCACGCTTTGCCTGACCAAACCCGCGCAGACGTTCGTATTCGCCGACATTCCCGAGCCGCCGGTAGTCTCGCTCAACCGGGGCTTTTCGGCACCGATCAAGCTGATTGCCAATGTCCCACCCGACGACCTGCGTTTCCTCGCGGCGCACGACAGCGACCCGTTCAATCGCTGGCAATGCGTGCAGACGCTTGCCACCAGGCTGCTCGTCGACAACGTGACGGCTCTGCGTACCGCCGGCACGCAGCGCCACGATCCAGGCTTGCTGCAGGCGCTCGCCGCCATTCTGGCCGACGCCGCGCTGGAGCCGGCCTTCGTCGCGCTGGTGCTGACCCTCCCCGGTGAGGCCGACATCGCGCGCGAAATCGGCCGCGACGTCGACCCCGACGCCATCTTCGCGGCCTATTCGAGCCTGCGCGCCGCGGTCGGGACGCATCTCGCCGATGCGCTGGCCGAGCGCTACCGGCAAATGACCAGCAATGCGCCCTATCAGCCCGACGCCGCGAGCGTCGGACGGCGCGCGTTGCGCAACGTCTGTCTCGATCTGATGGTGACGGCACGCAGACCCGGCGCGATCGCGCTGGCGATGACGCAGTACGAAACGGCCGACAACATGACCGACCGGATGGCCGCGCTGGCGGCGCTGTCGCTCTGCGACGTGCCGGAACGTGCGGCCGCCCTCGCCGATTTCTATGACCGTTATTCGGGCGATCCGCTGATCGTCGACAAATGGTTTGCGCTGCAGGCCTCGATACCGGAACGGGCGACGCTCGACCGGGTGAAGGCGCTCACCGCGCACCCGGCGTTCTCGTTCGGCAATCCCAACCGCGTGCGCGCGCTGATCGCCGCGTTCGCGACCGGAAACCAGAAGGAATTCAACCGTCCCGACGGCGCGGGCTATGACTTCGTCATCGACACCGTGCTGGCGCTCGATCCCAAAAATCCCCAGCTCGCCGCGCGCCTGATCTCAGCGATCAAGAGCTGGCGCGCGCTCGAGCCGTCGCGGCGCGCCCTTGCCGAAAGGGCGCTGCGCCGCGCGGCGGCGCAACCGTCGCTGTCGCCCGACGTGAGCGACATCGTCAATCGCGCGCTCGGTTGAGCGCCGGCGGCTGCGCATTGACGTGGCAAGATCGTCAGAGCTCGTCACGCAATTGCCATTTCCAGCGCCGAGCGGTTCGGCCGCGGAGCCGGCGAAACCGCCGTGCGACAGTCTGCCGCCGACAGGGAAATCATTGCGGATCAAGCCGTAAGCGGCGCGCCATAATCCTTAAGAATTCCTTAACGAGGACTCTCGACAAATTGCCATCTTTCGATTCCAATCGAAAGTGATTCGGGAAGATGCGGCACATCCTTCCGATGAAGGTTGTTGGGGATAATCCGAACGGAGGCTTGGCATGGCGCGCGCCGAGGCTGCGAGCGCGTCCGTACGTTCCGACTCCATAAAGGGGCTGGCCCAGTCGATCGCGAAACCCGCGTATCGGCGGTTATTGACCGCCGAGCCGGCATTGCGACGCGCAGTCCCCGCACTCATCATCGCGTTCCTGCTCACGATTTGCGTGGGCGCGGTCGTGCAGGTGCTCGATCATCGCCGTCAGGCGATCGCCGACCTCGTCAGGCAACTCGATGCGGTGGCCGACCTGCTCGTCGACCGTCTCGAACGGATGGAGCGCGAGCGTGGCAAGGCCCCGGCCGCCGACCGCAGCCTGCAAAGCGGCCTCGAACGCGCAATCCCCCCCTGGGCGCGCGTGGCGAGCCGCCAAGTCCTCGTCGCCAATGGCGACGGGATCATCGTCGCCGGCACCCGCTATGTGCTCGGCAGCAATGCCGACGGTCCGATCGTCGCCTCTGTTGCGCTGGAAGCCGGCATGCTTGGGCGACGCCTGATCGACGTGCTCGGCCCGTCCCAGCCTTTGACCACGTTCGGCGCCGCAGCCGGCGTGCTTGAAATCCCGCTTGCCGACGGCCGCCCCGTCCTTGCGACCGTGCGCGGCCTCTCGTCGTCCAACGGTGAGTTGGCGATCATCCATCCCCGCGGCGAGGCGCTCGCGCCGTGGCTGTCCGATACCGCACTTACCGTCACGCTGTCCGCGACCACCGGCTTCGTCGTACTGATCCTCGGGTTTGCCTTTCACTGGCAGGCGACGCGCGCGCGCGAGGCCGACGTCATCTACGAGACCGTGCGCACGCGCATCGACACCGCGCTCAACCGCGGACGGTGCGGCTTGTGGGATTGGGATCTCGCCCGCGGCCGCATTTTCTGGTCACACTCCATGTTTGCGATACTGGGGCTCAAACCGCGCGACCAATTGCTGAGCTTCGGCGAGGTCAATGAACTAGTCCATCCCGACGACATTCATCTTTATGACCTGGCGCGCGAACTGGCCGACGCCAAGACCGACCATGTCGACCACGCCTTCCGGGTGCGCCACGCCAACGGCAACTGGGTGTGGCTGCGCGCGCGCTGCGAGCTTGTCCATCAGGCAGGCGACGGCGGGCCGCACCTGATCGGCATCGCGGTCGACATCACCGAGCAGAAAACCCTGGTCGAGCGCACCGTCGAGGCCGACCTGCGGCTACGCGACGCCATCGAGACCATCCCCGAGGCCTTCGTGGTGTGGGACGCGCAGAACCGGATGGTGCTGTGCAACTCCAACTTCCAGGAGCTGCACAATCTTCCCGACGGAGCGATCGCGGCCGGCGCCTCCTACGAGTTCGTGGTGGCCGCCGGACGCAAGCCGGTGGTGCGTTCGAAGGTGACGAGCGAAGGCCAGGCGCCGGGTGCGCGCACCTTCGAGGCCCAGCTCGACGACGGCCGCTGGCTGCACATCAGCGAGCGGCGCACCAAGGACGGCGGCTATGTGTCGGTCGGCACCGACATCACCACCATCAAGCGGCACGAAGAAAAGCTGATGGAGAGCGAGAAGCGCCTGATGGCGACGGTCGCGGACCTGCGCAACTCACAGCAGAAGCTGGAGCGGCAGGCCGACGAGCTCGCCGATCTGGCGGAAAAATACGCCGAGGAGAAGACCCGCGCCGAAGAGGCCAGCCAGGCGAAGTCGAAATTTTTGGCCAACATGAGCCACGAGCTGCGCACGCCGCTCAATGCCATCATCGGATTTTCCGAGATCATGCAGGCGGGCATGTTCGGGCCGATTGGGGCGGACAAATACCGCGAATACTGCTCGGACATCCACCAGAGCGGCCAGTATCTGCTCGACGTCATCAACGACATCCTCGACATGTCGAAGATCGAGGCCGGCCGCATCCGGCTCGACCTGGAGCGGGTCGAACTCGAACCTTTCCTCGACGACGCCATGCGCGTGGTGTCGGGCCGCGCCGACGACAAGCGGCTTACGCTTCAGTCGCAGATCGGTCCCGGCATCCGCATCACCGGCGATTCCCGGCTGCTCAAGCAGATCGTGCTCAACCTCCTGTCCAACGCGGTGAAGTTCACGCCGGAAGGCGGCCGCGTCACCATTCGCGCCCGCGCCTGCGGCCGGCACGTCAGCGTCGCCATCGCCGACACCGGGATCGGCATCCCGAAGGATGCGCTCGCGCGGCTCGGCCGCCCGTTCGAGCAGGTCGAGAGCCAGCTCACCAAGAGCCACCAGGGTTCGGGGCTCGGCTTGGCGATCGCCAAATCGCTGACCGAGCTGCACGGTGGCGGCATGCGCATCCGCTCGACGCTCGGAAAGGGCACGATGGTGGTGCTGCGGCTGCCGATCGACGGCCGGGCGGCCCCGCCAGAAGAGATCGCGGCGGCGGTGGCCTGATCGCCAGCCGTCCCGCGCCGCCCCGGCTAAGCCTCAACCGGCATCTTGCCCAGAATGCGCTCGAAGCTTGCGCGCACCTTGGCTTGCGTCTCGCCAATCGACGCATCGAGCGTGGCGAAGTCCGGCAGGTCGGCGGCACGCGCCAGCAGCCGCAACAGTTCCGGCGCCGCGGTCTTGGGATCGAACGGACCCGACAGGCACAGGCGCAGGATCTGCGTGAGATCGTGATAGAGCCGCACCGCCGGGCGCAACACCTCGGCATCCTCCGGTCTGAGCACGCCGAGCCGCCACGCTTTGTCGAGCGCACGCGCAGTCGAGGTGTCGAGCAGCTCGGGCATCTGCGCGGCGTGAACGAGCTGCAGGTACTGGGCGATGAACTCGATGTCGATCAGCCCGCCCGCGACGTATTTGAGGTCCCAAGTCTCGCCGTCGCCCTTTTCGGCCGCGATCGCCGCGCGCATCTCGACCACGTCGGCGGCAACGGCGCGCGCATCGCGCGGGCGGCAAAGCACGGCGCGGATCACCTCCTCCACACGGGCCGCGAACTCTGGCGAGCCCGCGACCACGCGCGCGCGGGTCAATGCCAGGTGTTCCCAGGTCCAGGCCTCTTTCTCCTGGTATTCGGCAAAGCTCTCGAGCCTTGTGGCCAGCGGCCCGGAACGGCCCGACGGCCGCAACCGCATGTCCACCTGGTAGAGCAGCCCATGGTTGGTCTGCGCGGTGAGCGCGCTGATGATCCGCTGGGTGAGGCGCG
This sequence comes from uncultured Alphaproteobacteria bacterium, assembly GCA_963755305.1. Classification (GTDB taxonomy): domain Bacteria; phylum Pseudomonadota; class Alphaproteobacteria; order Rhizobiales; family Xanthobacteraceae; genus VAZQ01. The sequence goes on from CAVWJL010000008.1 coordinate 786,473, forward strand.
CGAAATATTGGCCGCCATAGAGCGGACGCGAGCCCATCGATTCCGGGTGTTCGGGATCGAAGTCGTAGATCACGATCAGGTCGAGATCCGAGGACGCCGTCATCTCCCGCCCGCCGAGCCTGCCGAGCGCGAGGATGGCTGTCTCCTGGTCCTTTATCCGGCCGTGCAGCGCGGCGAAATTGTCCCCGACTGCCGCGCCGAGCTGGCGGATAAGCACGTCCGCCAGCCGCGCGAACGCCTCGCCCGCCTGTTCCGCCGAGGCGGTCCCCGAAAGGATGCGCGTGCCGATCAGGAACATGTGCTCCTGCGCAAAGATACGGATACGGTCGAGAAAGTCCTCGTAGGTTCTGGCCTGCTGGAGCGAGCGGCCGAGCGCCACCGCGAGGTCGGCTTCCTCGGGCAGCGCACCGAAGAAGCTCGGATCGATCACTGCGTCCATGACTTCCGGAAACTGGGCGAGGCTGTCGGCCAGCCGCGGCGCGGTGCCAAGCACCTGCGCGATCAGCGCGATGAGGTCGGGGTTCTGGCGCAACAGTGAAAACAGCCGCCCGCCATGCAGTCCGGCGAGAAACCGGTCGAAGGCGATGACCGCGGCATCGGGGTTGGCGGTGCGGGCGAAATGGTGAAGCAGGACAGGCAGCAGCTCCAGGAACTGGTCGCGCGCGGCGATGACCTTCAACGAGCGAGGGTGCCCGTCCATCCAGCCGCGCACCAGGGCGGACACTTCGAGCGGCTTGCCGAAGCCCAGCTCGGTGAGCCGGTCGAGCGTCTCGCGATCATCGGCCTCCGGAGGAAACAGCAGAGGCCGCCGGCCGGCCTCGACGGTGGGCGCGTTTTCGAACAGGGTCGCGTAGTGCCGCTGCACGTTACGCAGGTGCACGAGCAGCGTCTCGGCGAGCGCATCGCAGCCGGAAAAACCGGCAAAGCGGGCGAACCGGTCGAAGGTGGCGCGTTCTGCCGGCAGCGTATGGGTCTGCTCGTCCGCCACCATCTGCAAGCGATTCTCGATCACCCGGAGAAACCGGTAGGCGGCGTCGAGATCGTCGCGCGTAGCGGCATCGATCCAGCCGCCATCGGCGAGCGTCGCGAGGGTCGTCAAGGTCTCCCTGGTCCGCAATTCGGGATGGCGTCCGCCGGCAATGAGCTGCTGGGTCTGCACGAAGAACTCGATCTCGCGGATCCCGCCGCGGCCGAGCTTGATGTTGTGGCCTTCGACCGCAATTTCATCATGACCGCGATACGCATGAATCTGCCGCTTCATCGCGTGAACGTCGGCGACCGCGGCAAAATCGAGATACTTGCGCCAGATGAACGGCGAGAGTTCGCGCAGCAGCGCATCGCCCGCCGCGACATCCCCCGCGCAAGGTCGAGCCTTGATCAGCGCGGCGCGCTCCCAATTCTGTCCGGTGCTTTCGTAGTAGTCGAGCGCGGAGGCGGTGGAGATGGCGATCTGGGTCGATGCCGGATCGGGACGCAAACGCAAGTCGGTGCGAAAGACGTAGCCGTCCGGAGTGCGTTCCTGCAGCAGCTTCACCAGCGCCTGCGTGAAACGCACGAAGAACGGCGCCGGTTCCACGTCCGGCATCAACAACGGGCTTGCGGCGTCGTAGAAAACGATCAGGTCGATGTCGCTCGAATAGTTGAGCTCGTTCGCCCCCATCTTGCCCATGGCCAGCACGATGTAGCCGGAGTGCTCGCTCGGAAGCGCCTTGCCGGCAGGCTTGAAGCGCCCGCGGCGCGCGGCATCGGCCAGAAGGTGTTCGACGGCCGCCCCCACTGCCGCGTCCGCAAGTGCGGTCTGCCGGCGCGTCACCTCCATGACCGGCCACACGCCGCCGATGTCGGCGAGCCCGATCAGCAGGGCCGCCTCGGCCTTCATGCGTCGGAGAAAACGCATGACCTCGCTCGCATCTTCGGTCGCGGCGATAGCTTGCCTGGTCCGTGTCAGCAGTTCGTCGAACCCGGTGGCGGGATCGGCTTGCAGCAGATCCGCCAGCCGTCCCGGCTCGGCATGCGCAAGGTCCCAGAGAAAGGGCGAGCCTTCCGCCAGGGCCGCAATCAGCGAACCGAGCGGTGGATGTTCACTGAACAGCCGCTTGAGCCGGGTACCGGCGGGTGTGCCGGCGACCTCGTCGAGCCATTCCCGGACCAGCGCAGAAGGCCGGTCGCCGGTCCATGGACCTTGCGCAGCGCCGATGCGCTGCGCAAGGGGACGCGGTCCGATCGTCGGCTGTTCCATGGTCCAAGAGTTCCGGGATTTTGGCCGTCGGGTCTGGCTATGCGCCCGATGTTCGCCGCCGCGTAGCGCGATCGGCAATAGAAACGTCAATCACCGGGATAACAAGCCCGTCGATCGCCAGCATCACATCGCTTGCGGAACCCTCTGCGCCTCGTCGACGCGTGAGCGGTGCGTCACGCGCTCGCCGGCGCCGGCCCCGCGCGCGGCAGCGAAATGACGGTACGCAGGCCTGGACGGTTGTCCTCGAGCTTCAGTTCGCCGCCGTGCAGGCGCGCGACCGCCGCGGCAAGGCTCAGGCCCAGCCCCGATCCCGGCTGCGAGCGGCTCTGCTCCAGCCGCACGAACCGTTCAACCGCGCGGCCACGGTCGGCCTCCGGGATACCGGGACCGCCGTCCGCTACCGTGAGCAGAATACGGTCGCCCTCCCCCTGGGCCTTGAGCACGATCGCGGCCTGCGCTCCGTTCGCCGCCGGCTGACCGGACGCGCCATATTTGATCGCGTTGTCGACCAGGTTGGCGAGCGCCTGGCTCACAAGCTCGCGGTTGCCTCGCACGGGGGCGGCGGTCGGCGCATCCACCTTGAGCGCCAGGCCCTTGTCGTCGGCCAGCGGCTCGTAGAGGTCGCCGACGCCGCGCGCGATCTCGGCGGCATCGAATTCGGCCATGTCGTCGCGCCCCTGGCCCGATTCCGCGCGCGCGATCATCAGCAAGGCGTTGAAAGTGCGGATGAGACCGTCCGATTCCTCGATGGTGCTCTCGAGCGCCGCCCGGTACTGGGATTCGTCCTCGGCCACGCGCAAGGCCTCCTCGCAACGGTTGCGCAGCCGCGTCAGCGGCGTCTTGAGATCGTGCGCAATGTTGTCGGACACCTCCTTCAAGCCGTGCATGAGCGCTTCGATGCGTTCCAGCATCATGTTGAGGTTTTCCGCGAGCCGGTCGAGCTCGTCGCCGGTGCCGGCGACCGGCAGGCGGCCGGCAAGATTGCCGTCCATAATGTGACGCGTCGTGTCGGTCATGGCGTCGACGCGCTTGAGCACGCGGCGCGTGACGAAGAATCCGCCGGCAACGCCCAGCACCACGACAATCGCCAGCGACCATCGGCCGGCGGCGAGCACGATGTCATGCAGACGCTCCCGCTCCTCCAGATCGCGTCCGACCAGCAGCCGGAAACCGCCGGCGAGCTGAAACACCCGCACCAGGGCGTGATGCGCGGCACCTTCCGGCTCGTCCAGCCGGCGATAGGCGCTTTCGGTCCAGCCCGGCCGGTCGAGCACGCCGGTCGCCAGCGAACCGACATTGCCGGCCAGCCCCTCCCCGGTCGGAGAGGTCACGAGATAGAGGCTCGAGCCCGGCCGGCGCGCGCGCGTCTCGACGATGAAGACGAGGCGCCGGATGCCGCCCAGGCGATACTGCTCGGCCAGTCCGGTGATTTCGGCGTCCACCGTCTGGGTAATCTGCTCGGTGATCAGGCGGCGGGTATTCCAGGCGAAATAGCCGAGCAGGAAGGCGGCAAACAGCGCAAAGACCGTCAAATAGACCAGCGTGAGCTTGAAAGCGGTCGTCCGTAACAGTTTGCCCAGCGCGGTCATGTCCCACCCATCGCCGTCGGCCAGCCAAGCCTCGGTCAAGCCGGCCAGGCGGGACCGCTCATGACTTGGCGTCGCGGATCACATAGCCTGCGCCGCGAACGGTGTGCAGCAATGCCTGGGCAAAACCCTTATCAATTTTCGAGCGTAACCGCGAGATGTGCACGTCGATGACGTTGGTTTGCGGGTCGAAGTGGTAGTCCCACACGTTTTCAAGCAGCATGGTGCGTGTCACCACCTGACCGGCGTGCTTCATCAGGTATTCCAGCAGGCGAAATTCGCGTGGCTGGAGCACGATCTCCTCTCCGCCGCGCATCACCTGATGCGAGAGCCGGTCGAGTTCGAGGTCGGCGACCCGATAGACCGTCTCCTCGCGGCCGCCACGCCGCCGCGCCAGCACTTCGGTGCGCGCGAGCAGCTCCGAGAACGAATAGGGCTTGGGCAGATAATCGTCACCGCCCGCGCGCAGTCCTTTGACCCGGTCGTCGACCTGCCCGAGCGCCGAAAGAATGAGGGCTGGCGTCTCGATACCCTTGCCACGCAACGTTCCGATCAGCGTGAGCCCGTCGAGCTTGGGCAGCATGCGATCCACGATCAGCACGTCGTATTCGCCATCGACCGCATGGGCGAGCCCTTCCTCACCGTCGGTTGCCAGATCCGCGATATGGCCGACCTCGCGAAACGCCTTCACCAGGTAATCGGCGGCGTCGCGGTCGTCCTCGATGATCAGCAGACGCATGTTGAACCCGTCACGGTGTCGAACGTCCCTCGCCGAGGGTTCAGATTGCGTTGAGCTAATCATAACGAAGCACTTTGAAAAGGGTTACGCCCTCTCAGCGGCTGCGCCGCAGCACCATCGGCAAAACCAAGGGGCGGCGGGTTTGACCCCGCCGCCCCTCGACCAACTCCGCCCCGGCGGGGGCGACGGATGCCGGGACGAGGTTAGTAGAGATGGGGACGGGCGACTGGCCCGTCCCCTGGTACGAACCGCCGGCGGGGGCGACGTTTGCCGGCGATACGCCCCATTCCGTCAGCTGCGAGCGATCCGCAACGCCACGAATTTCGTGCCGTCCGCCGTCTTCACCCGCATCAGAATCGAGTTCTTGCCCTCCTTGCGCGCGTCGCGCATCGCGTTGCGCACGTCGAGCGGCGCGGCAACCTTCTTGCCCGCAACCTCCAGGATGATGTCGCCAGTCTTGAAGCCTTTGTCGGCCGCAATCCCGTCGGGATCGACGTCGGTGACAACCACACCCTCGCTGCCATCCTGCTTGCCGGGAGCGAGCGTCAGCCCAAGGCGAGGCACGTCCTGCGATTCGGCCGACGAATCGCCGCGCTCGTTTGCCGCTTGCTTCTGGCTTTGGTTGGACAGGTCACCGAGCGCGAGCGAGAACACTTTCTCCTCGCCCTTGCGCCACACGCTCAATTTCACCGGCGCGCCCGGCACCAGCGCACCGATCTGGCGCGCCAGATCGCGGGCATCCTTGACCGGATTGCCGTTGACCGCGGTGATCACGTCACCGGCCATGATGCCGGCCTTGGCCGCGGGGCCGCCGTCTTGCGGCTGGGCGACCAGCGCGCCGTGCGGCGTCTTGAGGCCGAGACCCTCGGCGATGTCGGCGGTGACCGGCTGTATCTGCACGCCGATCCAACCGCGGCTGACCGAGCCCTTGTCCTTGAGTTGGGCAACGACCTGCTTAACCGTGTCGGCCGGAATGGCGAAGGCGATGCCGACCGAACCGCCGGACGGCGAGAAGATCGCGGTGTTCACCCCGATCACGTTGCCTTCCATGTCGAAGGTCGGACCGCCGGAATTGCCCTTGTTGACCGGCGCATCGATCTGCAAATAGTCGTCGTACGGGCCCGAGCCGATGTCGCGGCCGCGCGCGGACACGATACCGGCCGTCACCGTCCCGCCGAGGCCGAACGGATTACCGACCGCCAGCACCCAGTCCCCGATGCGCGGAGCGTTGCCGGCGAACTTGACGTGCTGGAAGTCGTTGCGGCCATCCACCTTGATCAGCGCAAGGTCGGTCTTCGGATCGGTTCCGATCACCTTGGCGGTGTAGACCTTGCCGTCATCGGTCGTGATCTCGACCGACTCGGCCTTGTCGACCACATGGTTGTTGGTTACCGCGTAGCCGTCGGTCGAGATGAAGAAGCCCGAACCCTGGCCGGTCACGAAACGCTCGCGCGGACGGCGCATATCGCCCGGCATGCCGTCAGGCATTCCGAAGCGGCGGAAAAAGCGATCCATCTGCTGCGAGCCGGGAGTCTTCGGCCCGCCTTCCTCTCCGAAGCCCATCATCTTCGCGCCGGTATCGACCTTGACGCGGACGGAGATCACGGCCGGCTTCACCTTCTCGACGATGTCGGCAAATCCGGACGGCCGCTGCAGGTTCTGGGCATAGGCGACGTTGGCGAGCGAAGACCCGGTGCCCTTCTGGATCAAGCCCGACCCGCCTAGCAGAACGGTGACACCCAGGCCGGCGACGCCGGCGAGCAGGACAAGACGGCGCGCGCTCGGCCTGCGCGATTTCGGAACGCTCTCGGTCATAACTGTTGTCTCCACATCGTGTCGGGTTCGGCGCATCAGCGCACCGTCTGCCCGCAAAGATGGGGCGAGCCGCATTACCGTTTGCTGGCCGCAAAATTAAAGTTTGGTAAGGTGGGGAAATCGGAAAATAGCGCGCAAAAACAGACGTTTGGTGTCACCGGAGGCGGGCGGGGCGCCGAAGATGTTGCAGATGGGACCGGCTGAGGCAGGGCGATCTTAGCGGTCGCTGCCGCGCATGAAGTCGGCGAGCCGCGCCTCCTCCGCCGGGGTGAGCTTGGGTCCCTCGGCGCCCGAAGCCGTACTGCCGGTCCGACGATAGCGGCGCGACACCACCACCAGGGTCAATGCGCCGATCAGCAAGACCAGGATCGGCATGAACCAGAGCAGCATGGTGCGCGAGTTCAGCCGCGGCTTGAGCAGCACGAACTCGCCATAGCGCGCGACCAGATAGTCCAGCACCTGCGCGTCGGTGTCGCCGGCCACCAGCCGCTCGCGCACCAGCAGGCGCAGGTCGCGCGCCAGCGGCGCATCCGAATCGTCGATCGACTGGTTCTGGCACACCATGCAGCGCAGCTCCTTGGAGAGCACACGCGCGCGCGCTTCGAGCGCCGGATCGGTGAGCACCTCGTCCGGCTGCACCGCCAAGGCATTCGGTGCCGCCGCCCACATCAGACCGAGCACGCAGATGAGCTGCAACCACCGCATGCCGATCACTCTGCCGGCGCGAGCGCCGCCTTGCTCTTCGCCGGCTTGGGGGCGCCGACCCGCAGGCGGCGATCGGAGAGCGACAGCCCCCCGCCGATCACCATCGCCACCGTGCCGAGCCAGATCAGCAGCACCAGCGGCTTGTAGTAGAGCCGCACCACGACCGCGCCGTCGGAGTTGACATCGCCGAGCGACAGATAGAGCTGCGCAACCCCCCGCCGCATCAGCGCGGTCTCGGTCGTGCCGCTGCCGCGCGAGGGGAAGGTCCGCTTGGAGGGCTCCATCGTGCCAATGAAGTCGCCGTTGCGCCACACGGTGAAGCGCGCAGCGAATTCGCGATAGTTCGGGCCCTGACGCGTCGTCACGCCATCGAAATGCAGATCATAGCGGCGGATCGCGATCGATTGGCCGGGTTTGATCTCGGCGATCCGCTCCTGCCCCCATTGCGTCTCGCCGATGATCCCGAGCAGCGTGATGCCGAGTCCGAAATGCGCAAAGGCGGTGCCCCAGGCCGAGCGCGGCAGGCCGCGCGCGCGCCCGAACGAGGTCCGGAACGGCACCTTGAGCAGGCCCGTGCGCTCGACGAGGTCGGTCACGGCCCCCGCCATGACGAACAGCGCGAGCCCGATCGCAAACGGCACGAGCACGGGTCCCCCGCCCTCCACCGCAAAGATCACCGCAACCGCGATCGCGGCGATGGCGGCAGCCCCGATCAGGCGTTGCGCGACGCCGAAAAGATCGCCGCGCTTCCATGCCAGCAGCGGCCCGAACGGTACGGCGAACAGAAGCGGCACGAACAGCGGCCCGAACGTCTCATTGAAGAACGGCGCGCCGACCGAGATTTTCTCCCCGGTCAATGCTTCGAGCGCCAGCGGATAAAGCGTGCCGACGAACACGGTGGCGCAAGCCGCGACCAGGAACAGGTTGTTGAACACCAGCGCACCCTCGCGCGATACCGGCGCAAACAGCCCGCCCTGCTTGAGCAGGGGCGCGCGCAGGGCAAACAGGGCGAGCCCGCCGCCGATGAACAGCACCAGGATCATGAGAATGAATACGCCGCGGGTCGGATCGGTGGCGAAGGCATGGACCGACGTCAGTACGCCGGAGCGAACCAGGAAGGTGCCGATCAGCGAGAGCGAGAACGCCAGGATCGCGAGCAGGATGGTCCACACCTTGAGGGCGTTGCGCTTCTCCATCACGACTGCCGAATGGAGCAGCGCGGTCGTCGCCAGCCACGGCATCAGCGATGCGTTCTCGACCGGATCCCAGAACCACCAGCCGCCCCACCCCAGCGTGTAGTAGGCCCAGTACGATCCCATGGCGATGCCGAGCGTGAGGAACATCCAGGCCAGCAGCGTCCACGGCCGCACCCAGCGCGCCCAGGCGGCGTCGATACGCCCTTCGATCAGCGCCGCCATCGCGAACGAGAACGAGATCGAAAGCCCGACATAGCCGAGATAGAGCAGCGGCGGATGGATGGCGAGGCCGGGGTCCTGCAGGATGGGGTTGAGGTCGCGGCCCTCGAATGGCGCATTCTCGATGCGCAGGAACGGGTTCGACGTGACAAGAATAAAGAGCAGGAACGCCACCGCGATCCAGGACTGCACACCGAGCACGTTGGCCTTGAGGCGCGCCGGCAGGTTGTTGCCGAACAAGGCGACCAGCGCCCCGAACACGCTCAGGATGAGCACCCACAGCAGCATCGAGCCTTCGTGGTTTCCCCACACGCCGGTGATCTTGTAGATCAGCGGCTTCTGCGAATGGGAATTCTCGAACACGTTGAGCACGGAAAAGTCCGAGCGCACGTAGCACAGCATGAGCGCGCCGAACGCCAGGCTCACGAACAGGAGTTGCGCGAGCGCGCTCGGGCCCGCGACCGCCATGAGGACCGGATCGTTCTTGCGCGCACCGACAATCGGCACGGTGGCCTGCACCAGCGCCAGGGCCAGCGCCAGCACGAGCGCATAATGGCCGAGCTCGGCGATCACTGCGCCCTCCCCTTCGGCCCGGCGCCGGCCTTTTTGCCGTAGTCGTCCTTCCAGTGGCCCTGCTTCTTCAGGGCATCGGCGACCTCCTTGGGCATGTAGGTCTCGTCGTGCTTGGCGAGCACGTTGTCGGCCTTGAAGGCGCCGGAGGCCTCGAGCGCGCCCTCGGCGACTACACCCTGCCCTTCGCGGAAGAGATCGGGCAACAAGCCCCGGTAGGAAACCGGCAGCGTCGTCTTGCCGTCGGTCACGCCGAAACGCACGTCGAGATTTTCGGCGCGCACGACGCTCCCCGGCTGCACCAGGCCACCGATGCGAATGCGCACCCCCGGCTTGATCTGCTTTTCCACCACGTCGGTCGGCGAATTGAAAAAGACGATGGAATCCTTGAGCGCGCTGAGAACGAGCGCGACCGCAAGCGCCAGGACGCCGAGCGCGGAGCCGATCAAGACGATACGTCGCTGCTTGCGGGTCATCGCGCCTCGTTCCGTCGGGTCCGGTCTCGATCCATCGAGTCTTCGAGTCCGTCAGCCTTCGAGACCCAGCCCCTTGGCGAACTCATCGAGCTGGCGCAGCTTGTCCGGATCGCCGGCAAGCGCGCGGCGCGCATCGGCAACGGCAATGCGCGCATTGTCGCGCTCGCCGAGCACCATATAAGAGCGCACCAGACGCAGCCAACCGTCGATGTCGGAGCCGTCGCGATGGAGCCGCTCGGCCAGCCGCGCCACCATCCCGCGGATCATGGCGCCGCGCTGTTCCGGATCGAGGTCCGTGGCAGCCGCGACGTCCTTCTCGCTCGGCCCGCCCGGCGCGACACTGCCCGTGACGCGGGCAACCTCGCGGCGCACGAACTCGATCCATGGAGCATCCGGCGGCGCGCCTGCCAGCATGGCGCGCCAGATCGCGGCGGCCCAATCAGGCTGGCCGTCCTGCTCGGCGGCAAGGCCGAGGAAATAGCGCCCCTTCACGTCGTTCTGATCGAGAGCAATGGCGCGCTCGAACGCCGCCTTCGCTTCCGCGGTGACGATCCCCTGTGCGGCGGCGACGAGCGCCTCGCCGAGCGCGGTCATGCGCTCGGCGCTCTCGCCGTTGAGCCGGAGCGCGTTGCGCCGCGCCCTTACGGCTTCCTCGAAGCGGCCGAGCCGCAGATAGACCGGCGCCACCACTTCCCACCCGCGTCCATCGTCTGGATTGTGCTCGAGATGCGCCTCGACACGAGCGATCAGCGTCTCGATGGCCTGATCGCGCTTGGCGGGATCGAGCCGGGCGGCCCGTGGCTGGTCGGGCAAGGCCGGCGAACCGAGGGCGAGATAGCCGGCTGCGCTGCCGAGCGGCAGCAGGACCAACGCAACGACGGCGACGGCGCGCCGCCGCCATGCCGAAGCGGTGCCGCTCGGAACCGCCGCTTGCTCGTCGGCCGCAGCCAGCAGCCGGCGGGAAACCTCGACCTGCGCGGCGGCGGCCTCGCGGTCCTCGATCCGGCCGGCGGCAAGGTCGCGCTCGATCTCGTCGAGTTGATCGCGGTAGACCGCAACATCGCTGCCCGACCGAATGGTCCGACCGCGCCAAGCCAGCGGCCACAGCACGGCGAAGACGGCCGCGGCCGTCATCAGCGCAAAACCGAACCAGAGCGTCATGGCCTCAAGTCTATCGGTATAATTTGGACTTTCGGGTGGCCACGCGGTCGATCGACAAGACCTTGCTTGTGCATGGGGCTCCCGGCGGCCGTTACATCATGGTGCCCGGTGAGCCGCAACCGCGAAGGCATGCCGTGGGCGCGACATGGCGAAGCGGGCGACATTGTCGCGGTCGTTCGGCCCCCACCGCCAGGGGAGTAAGCCCTTGAAATGGGCGATAAAGCGAGGCCTCCGGGTGGGGTTGCAATTACTTCGCGGCAGCCCTGCGTTCGCTGTGGGCGGCCACTTCGGCAGCCTTGCCGAGCAGGGAGGCGTATTCCTGGCCGAACACCTTGGCACAGAAGCGTACGGCGGCGTCGACCTGGGACTGCCGGAACGACCGGTCCGACTGCCCGGCGCCGCGCAGGCCGTCGAGCAGCGTCTGCGTGCCGGTGTCGAGATACTGTTGCAGTTCACCGAAACAGCGGGTGGTCATTTCGCTGATGGCCAGCTCGCCCGCATAGTTGCGGCACGCGCCGACCAGCTCGATCAGCGTTTCGACCTCCGCGACATCATCCGAATCGAGCACCGAGCCCGGGGCGATCTCGCGGGCCGGACGCGGCCGCAGGAGCCGGCGAACGCGGCCGGGGGCCGAACTCGATCTCAGCCTTGAGCACGCTCGATATCTCGGCCCGGATCGCGGACAGTTGCCGGCCCCACGATGAGTCGATGCCCAGATCCAGCTCGGTGCGCAGACCGCGGGCGGCGTCGTGCATGCACTTGAGCAGGGAGGTCACGGCCCCGCCGCGCTTGAGGTCGGCCTTGAGCTCTCTCACCATCCGCTCGACATCGGCGAGCACGATCGTGACTGCCATCGCATAGGGCGTTGCCGCGATGCGGGCGGCGTCGTCGCTTTGCGCGGCCTTGACCGCGAGGCGGATCAATTGCCAGGGCGCCGCGAGCCGCCCCATCACCAGGATGAGCGCGTAGGGCAACAAGTCGTCCGGGCGGGTGGCGCGGGCGTCGAGCAGCGCCTTTATGTTGTCGAGCTGCGGATCGGCGAGATTGCGGATGTGTCCGGGCAATTGATTGGCGATGAGCGCAAGTGCGTCTCTCGCCTTCAGGATCTCCGCCACATCGGTCGTGTCGTCGATCGTCCGCTGGGGGCCGATTTGTCCGGCGAGGCGCCGGCGCGCCTTCTCGTCGCCCTGGGTGGCCGCGCGTTGGATGCGCTCGGCGACGCGGTCCTGAAACGCGCAAGTCACCCGCTCGCTCGCCCCCGCGTCATCGGCGATGAGAACCGCGCCGATATCTTCGGCAAAGGCCGCGGCCTCGGCCGGGACCAGGTCGCGCCCGATCCAGGCCCAGATCGGCTCGAGCGAAGCGCGCGCGATGCGGCCCTTCAGCTTCTGGGGCGGGAAATCGTCGATCAGGAAGGGCTCGATCGGACGGAAGAACAGGCGCGCGGGACTGCCGATGCGTGGCGCGTGCTCTGTCGACTCGCGCATCGCGCGACGCACCTCCTGCAGCACGAGGTCGCCGCCCGGAACATCGTCGCCGCGCAGCAGCGCGCGCTCGAGCTCCCGGATCAGCAAAGCCCGCGCCCCGGACGGAAGTTGCCGGAGATATTGTCGCAATCGTTCGACGGGTTGCCCACCCATCCGGCACCAAATTGGTCTAGCTGCTCCGCCTCGATCTGATATCGCCGCGCTCTTAAGAAGTCGTTAGGAGTGTCCCTGCCGGCCGCCGCAATCGCCGGCCGATCTTGCGCAAAACCGTCGGAACACGCATTGTCTTTGCCGCCCCATCAATCGCTCGGATCAAGAGACAACCTGAGGTAGGGACATGGCACGCCGTTGGGTCGCGGTCCTTCTGTTCGCTCTCATGGGAAGCCCGGTCGGCGCCTGGGCGCAGTCGCCCACCCCCTGGCCGACCAAGCGGGTCAGCATCTCGGTTCCCGTCACCGCCGGCAGCGCGATCGATCTCGTTTCACGCACCGTCTACGACCAGGTGTCGCAGCAAGTCGGTCAGCCCTTCATCATCGACAACCGCGGCGGCGGCGGCGGGACGCTCGCGCCGGCCGCGGTCGCCAAGGCCGAACCCGACGGCCACGCGCTGCTCGCGCATTCCTCCGCGCTCACGATTTTCCCGGCGACGCACACCACGCTGCCGTTCGATCCGGAACGCGACTTCACGGGCGTCGTCTCGATCGTCAACACGCCGTTCCTGCTGGTGGTCTCGCCGGAGAAATACAAGTCGATCCGCGAGCTCGTCGCCGCCGCGAAAGCAAAACCCGGCGCGCTCAACTACGCCTCGGTCGGGTATGGCGGGGCGGCCCATCTCGCCGCCGAGCGATTTCGGCTGAAGGCGGGCATCCAGGTACAGGACATCCCTTTCCGCGGCGTGCAGGAGGCGATCGTGGAAGTGCTCGCCGGACGCGTCGACTTCTTCTTTCCGCCGGTGCTGCCGGCCATGTCGCTCATCCGCCAAGGCAAGTTGCTCGCGCTGGCGGTGAGCAGCAGCAAGCGGCTGTCCGCGTTGCCGGACGTGCCCAGCCTTCCGGAGGCCGGCTATCCCGACGCCGATTTCAATTTTTGGGTCGGCGTATTCGCGCCTTCGAAGACGCCCAAGGACGTGCAGGAGAAGCTCTACCGCGAAACGACCAAGGCGCTCGCAATGACGAGCGTGCGCGACAAGCTCATCAGCATGGGCGGCGAGCCGATGCCGATGAGTTCCGCTGAATTCGATGCCTTCTACCGCGCACAGATCAAGCAGAACCGCGAACTCGTCAAAGCCGCGGGCATCAAGCCCAACTGATATAACTCCGTTCGCCAAGTACCGACCATGCTCGACCGCGCCGACGCCGCCGCGACCATAACCGAAATCAACGGGGTTCGCATCGAGTTCGTCTGGCGCGGGAGCGGGCGGCCGCTGCTGCTCCTGCATCCCGCGATCGGGATCAAGCCGGGCGACCGCGTCATCGACCTGCTGGCGCAATCGTTCGGCGTGCTCGCCCCCTCGCACCCGGGCTTCGGCAGGAGCGACTTGCCGCGCAGCATGAGCACGGTGGACGATCTCGCCTATTTCTATCTCGATCTTCTCGACACGCTGGACCTGACCGGGGTGGCCGTCGTCGGCTTATCGTTCGGCGGCTGGATCGCCGCACAGATGGCGATCAAGTCGACCGCGCGCATCTCTCATCTCGTGCTGGTGGACGCGGTCGGCATCAAGATCGCCGGCCGCGAGCATCGCGACGTGGTCGACATCTTCACCACCAAGCAGAGCGAGCTCGACCGGCTCGGCTGGCACGATCCGCGCGCGGCGGCCGTGGACCACGCCGCAATCTCGGACGAGGAAGCGGGCCTCATGTTCCGCAACCGCGAGGCGACGGCGCTGTTCGCCTGGTCGCCCTACATGCACGATCCCAAGCTCGCCGGCCGCCTGCACCGCATCCGGGTGCCGACGCTCTTTCTCTGGGGGGAGAGCGACCGCATCGCGCCGATCGATTACGGGCGCGCCTATGCCAAACTGATCGACGGCGCTCAGTTCGAGCTGATCGAGCGCGCCGGGCACTATCCGCATCTTGAAAATCCCGATCTGCTCGCCCGCAAGATCGTCGACTTCGTCAATGCCGCACCGGCCGGAAAATCGTAAGTCACCACCCTCCGCAGAGCATCGCGATGAAATTCTACAGCTTCACCGAACAATGTTATCCCGACGCATGGAATACCGGCGCCGAATCGCTACGCGTCAGCCTGCCCAACAGGCTGTGCGACCCGGAGACCGCTTCGCGCCTCTATAACCGCTATCTCGACGAATGGATGCTGGCCGACGAGCTCGGCCTCAACATCATCGTCAACGAGCATCACGCGACCGCGACCTGCATGAGCGCGTCGTGCCATTTGACGCTCGGCATTCTCGCCCGCCAGACCAAGCGCGCGCGGCTCCTCGGTCTCGGCACGCCGATCGCCAACCGTCCCGATCCGCTGCGCGTCGCCGAGGAGCTGGCGATGGTCGACGTGATCTCGCGCGGGCGGCTGGAGATGGGATTCATCAAGGGCGTGCCCTACGAGATCGTGCCATCGAATGCGCGCCCGGTGCGGGTGATGGACCGGTTCTGGGAAGCGCACGACCTCATCCTCAAGGCCATGACCACGCATGACGGCCCGTTCTCCTGGGAGGGCGAGCATTTCCAGTACCGCAGCGTCAACATCTGGCCGCGGCCGTACCAACAGCCGCACCCGCCGGTCTGGAGCACGTCGTCGTCGCTCGGCAGCGCGCGCGAACTGGGCAAGCGCGGACACGTGCTCGGCACGGTGATGACCGGCTATCGCGCCAAGGTGGTGTTCGACGAGTACCGCAAGGGCTGGAAGGAGGCCGGACGCGCGCTGACGACGCCGTTGGACCGGCTGGCCTATATGGGATTCGTGGCGGTGGGGAAGAACGAGGCGGAGGGACTGCGGCGGGCGGCGCAGGTGAAGAGCTATCTCGAGACCAACACGATCGTGGCCGAGCCCTACAAGAACCCGCCCGGCTTCATGGCGGCCGGGGATGCCGCCAAGGTCTACCAGCGCGTGGGCTGGAAGGGACCGTCACACACGATGACGACCAAGGACGGCAAGCCGCTCGGCAGCGCCGCGACCGCGAGCGTTGCCGACACGATCGCGGGCGGGCTGATGTTCGCCGGGACGCCCGACCAGGTCTACGCCCAGGTGGTCGACTTCTACGAGGCGATCGGCGGCTTCGGCCATTTCCTGATGATGACGCAGGCCGGCTCCATGGGGCACGCCGACACGGTCGAGAACCTCACGCTGTTCACCAAGGAAGTGAAGCCGCGGCTGGAGGAATACGCCGCGACCAAGCTTGCGGCCTGACGGCGAACGCTCAGCCGGACGCTCAGCTCACCGCGATCCAGCGGCCGTCGCGGCCGCGGCAGGCGGTACCGCGCGCAACCTCAGGCCGGCCCTCGAAATAGACGGTGTGGGTGTACGGCCGGCACTGCTGGCCATTCGACTGATAGGCGGCGCCAGGCACCACCGAGCCGTAGCGGCCCGAATCCGGGTTGCGCCACGCCACCGCCTCGCCGGAGCGTCCGCGCTCGAGCGCCTCGACCTGCGCCGCATAGGCGCGCTGCTTGTCTTCGTCATCCATCGCCGCGCCGATGCGATTGCCGATCAGCCCGCCGATCGCGGCGCCCGCAAGCCCGGCGGCGACGCGCTCGCCGGGACCACCGCCGAACTGCGAGCCGACGACTGCACCGGCGAGCGCGCCGACCAAAGTGCCGGTGTTCTCCCGCGGACCTTGCCCGGTCTCGGGCGTGCCTGCGCAGGCGGCAAGCGACATGGTCACGAACGCGGCCGCCGTGAGGCGAACAATGAACATGATTGGCCCCCTTCCCCGATTGGTGCAGCGATCCCGTCTGCACGGGCCGGCGGTTCCCATCGGGACATCGTCACGCCGGCAAGTCAGCTAGGAGCGACGAATAGGGCAAAACTCTGTTGCGCGTGCCCAAAGAGTCAATGGAACCTTAAGCTCCCGGCAGCACCAGTTCGGCGCGCAGCCCGCCGTTCGGCGCCGAGCCGAGATTGAGCGAGCCGCCATAGAGGCCCGCAAGTTCCATGACGATCGATAGGCCGAGCCCCGAGCCCGGCTTGGTCTCGTCGAGGCGGCGGCCGCGGCGCGCCACCTGCTCGCGCTGCTGCGGCGAAAGCCCCGGTCCATCGTCGTCCACCAGAATGCGCACGACGTGGCGCTGACCGATCGGATCGGGCTTTTCGGAAAAAATCTCGACCGCGACCCGCGACTGCGCCCATTGGCAGGCGTTGTCGACGAGATTGCCGACCATCTCCTCGAGGTCCTGCTTCTCGCCGCGAAAGCGCGCCTCGTCCCCCGCCTCGATGTCGACCGCGACGCCACGATCCTGGTGAATCTTTTCCATGGTACGCGCCAGCGCCGCCACCACCGGCCGCACCTCGGTGATCGTGCCGATCACCGCCACGCGGGCAGCCAGCCGCGCGCGTTCGAGATGGCGCGTGACCTGCTCGCGCATGATCTGCGTCTGCTCGCGCACCTTGTCGGCGAACGGGTCGGCGCCATGCGCCTCGGCCTCGTTGAGCATCACCGAGATCGGCGTCTTGAGCGCATGCGCGAGATTGCCGACATGAGTGCGCGCGCGCGTGACGATCTCGCGATTGGCGTCGAGCAGCGCGTTGGTCTCGCGCGCCAGCGGCGCGATCTCGACCGGGAAGGCGCCTTCGAGCTTCTCGGCGGCGCCGGAACGGATGGCGGCGAGGCCCGCGGAAATGCGCTTGAGCGGCGCAAGGCCGAAGCCCACCTGGAAGGTGGTGATCAGCAGCAGCACCAGGCCCAGCACGCCGAGCGTAATGAGCAGCGCGCCGTTGAAGGTGCGCATCTCATCGTCGATCTCGGACGCGTCGCCCGCGACCGCGATCATGAACCGCCCGTCGTCGCCGAAATCGACGGTGCGCTCGACCATGCGAAGTTGCTGTCCCTCCGGTCCTTCGGCGTATCCTTGCCGCGTGCCATCGGCATTGGCCGAAATGCCGACGTCCGCCAGGCGCGGCAGCTTGGCGTCCCACAGCGAGCGCGACGAACGCACCTCCGGGGTGGCGGTATCGAGCCGCGTGATCTGCCAGTACCAGCCGGACAGCGGCAGGTCGAACAGCGGCTCGCCGATCGATTGCGAGGACTTGTCGTTCGCGTCGTCGGGCGAGGCGACGTCGACGACCAGGTTTCGCAGATAGACGCCGAGACTGCGGTCGAAGGCGCGCTCGACCGCGCCGCGGTAGAGCGAATTCAGCACGAAGCCGGTCACGACCAGGATGAGCACGGTCCAGGTGGTCGCCGAGAAGAAGAGCCGGAGTGCGAGAGAGTTAAGACGCATTGCCCGGCGGCGCCAGGATGTAGCCGAGCCCGCGCACGGTCTGGATCACATCGACGCCGAGCTTCTTGCGGATGCGGCCGACGAACACTTCGATGGTGTTGCTGTCGCGGTCGAAGTCCTGGTCGTAGAGGTGCTCGACCAGCTCGGTGCGCGACACCACGCGGCCGGTATGGTGCATGAGGTAGGAGAGCAGCCGGTATTCGTGGCTGGTGAGCTTGACCGGATTGCCGTCGACCGCCACGCGCCCGGTGCGGGTGTCGAGCCGCACGCTGCCGCAATTGAGCTCGCTGCGCGCATGCCCGGTGGCGCGGCGCAGGAGCGCGCGGATGCGCGCCAGCACTTCTTCGAGATGGAAGGGTTTGGCGACATAGTCGTCGGCGCCGGCATCGAAGCCCTGCACCTTGTCGCTCCAGCGGTCGCGCGCGGTGAGGATGAGCACCGGCGTGGCGCGCCCGGCGCGCCGCCAGGATTCCAGGACCGAGATGCCGTCCATCTTGGGCAGGCCGATGTCGAGGATGATGGCGTCGTAGGGCTCGCTCTCTCCCAGGAAGTGGCCCTCCTCGCCGTCGAAGGCGCGATCGACCACGTAGCCGGCGTCGGTCAGCGCGGTGGTGAGCTGACGGTTGAGATCGGGATCGTCCTCGACGACGAGGAGACGCAAAGGGAGGTCCTCCGCCTGGCTTGGCGCGGGCCGATTTCCTGACACGGAATCGGCCGCTCGGGCGCCACTTTGCCATTAGATGTGGGCGGGAGGAAGGTGAGGAAGGGGGAGAGGCGGGAGGAAGAAGGCGCGGGAAGCGAGGAAGAGGTCGATTGGCGCCTGGACAACCGTCAATACGCCGGCCGCCGGATGACGCCGGCGCCAGGGAACGCCGCGCGATGATGCCAAGACCTATATGATCTTCTTGATGAAAAAATATGCCCGCTTGCCGTAGTCGAAGGCCCGGCTCTGCGGGCTGATGAAATTCCGGAAGGTCTGGACCGACTGCTGCTGGAACCGATGAACGATGAAGTCGAAGGGATTGCGCGCCTGGTAGTGGTGGAAATAGGCATCCAGATCCGCAGCCGAATAGGCGTGGGCGTTGTCGGCATATTTCGCGACCACCGGTGTGAAATGAGGATGCAGGCGCGAGCCCGGCCACTTGCCCAGCAGCGTCGTCTTCATGAAGTTGCCGATCAGCAGGTCGTCGAATACCTCGTTCCTGATCGCCGACATCAGCGACCCACGCGGAGCCTCGAACACGATCTGCCGCTTCGCCGGCCGTTTGAGCCGCGGTATGTCGATCGACACATCCTTGCCGCCGACCCGGAATACGATGGCATCGATGTGGCCGCGGAGCGCCTCGATGCGGTGGAAATAGGCCGCGATCTCGGCCGTCTCGCCCGCGGAGAGCTGCTCGATCCAGTCGTCGCCGAATACCGAGGGATCGACGATCTGGCGCGGCGTCGGCTTGGGACGCAGCTCCTGATACTCGTCGCTGACGCAGTCGTAGCTGACGAACGCGGGCAGCAGGCGAACGCTCCGCGACGCAAACCCCTCGGAGAACGCTTCGGCCGGCGTGGTGTATGGGTTGACCCACACGCTGTCGCTTCGCTGATAGGCGTGGAAGCAGCTGAACGGAATCGCATCGGTGACGCCGTACATCTCGGCGTAGCCCTGGATGATCGGGCCGACCGGGCGCTTTTGCGCCGCCGACGGCAGGATGCGCTCGCCGTTCTCGTGGAAGTAATTGATCATGTCCGCATCGCCATAGCTGAACAGGCGAAGCAGGAACGAACGCTTGAACCCCTTGATGACCTTCTTGACGAACCGCTCGGAGCCGAGCGCATTGCCGTCGTTGAAATTGACCAGCAGCCGCCCGTTGATGTCGACGAACAGCAGCGCGTCCTGGTTATAGTCCGATACGCACATGACGCGGATGTGCGGCGAAAGCTGCACCCACTCCCGGTCGGGCAGTACCTGGGTCCGCAGCCCCTGTTGCGCCAGCTCGCCCCTGATGCGGCCCCCGACATGATCCGGCAGCAGGATGGTCTTGTCCGAGAGCGCGAGCAGCGACTCGGCGTTGGTATGATCGGGGTGACCGTGGGAGAACCAGATGTATTTCGCGTTCTTGACCGCCTCGAGCTGCGCCGCCGGGATCTCGTGGCTGCGGGTCCAGCTGCCGAAATAGGCGGTCCCGTGGATCCACGGGTCGGTCGCCAGAACAGGCTTGTCCTCGTAGCAGATGGCGGTGGCGTTGCCGATGGTCTCGAAACGCATGACAGGCCGGGAAGGAGTGACGGTTACTTTCGCAAGAGAGTTACCACCTTCCGGGAGTGCTTAGGAAGCCGATCGGAACGCGGCGCGCCCCGCGATGGCGACACGGGCTCCCTTTTTCACCGCCGCGTCACCGCCTTCACCACCTTCTCGACCACGCCGGGCACCGGCTGGCCGGTCGCCACCGCCTGCTTCTCGCGCGAACGCGAGCTGACATAGACCCCGAGCACGCCAAAGCGCGCACCGAAATAGGCCATGAACAGGCCCGAGAGCGTGGCGAAGCCGTTGATCCCGGCGGCATGGCCGGTCCACAGCGCGTCCTGTGAGCGGCATCCCCCATGCAGCTGAAAATACAGCAAAAGAACAGCGGGTGGCATCCGGGCCGGGAAGGATGCGGTCGCGCAATCGAAACGCGTGGCTAGCCATGCGAAGACCATTTGTTAACCGTCCATCGATATGATTTCGCGCCATAATCTCAAACCGCTGTTTGATCCCCCCCCATGTTCCCGATATCGTTCAACGCCCGGCTGGCAGAGCGAATGGCAATTTGGGGCGGGCTCCTCGGCCTACTGGCCATTCTTTATGTGGCCATCGAGCTCATCCAGACCTGGAAGCTCGACGGATTTTCCGCGGATGCGCAGCGCGCGAGCACAGCCCTCGTAATGCACACCGACGCCGATTCGATCGTCGTCCGAATCGCGGGCGCGGTTGCCGGCAACGCCATTGGCGACCCGAAGACTGACATCACAGCTGTGAAGTCGTCGATAGCAGCCCTAACCGGGCTTCTGTCCGACCAAGCTTCGCAGGCAATTGCCGCAGAATTGAAGAGCTACCTTTCGCAGGCCGAAACGGCGATCGCTCAATCCGATCGAGCGAACACGCAGAAGTCGATTGTTGCTCTGATGGAAAAGCGGGCCGAACTCGGCAAGGCGATCGCGCATTCTATCGAGGGAATTATAAGTGCTCAGGTGAGCTTTCTCGCCAGCCATCGACAGAACAAGCTACTTATTGGACTCCTGGCGATATTCATGCTCGGCCAGATACTCGTGTTGGAATACCGTTGGTTGATGCGGCCGATCTTGCGCATGGCTGACCTGCTGAGATCAGATACGCACGCATCCGACCAACTATCCAGATACGCCCTGCGGCGCGACGAAATTGGCACGTTCGCGCAGGCTCTTAAGGGTCACATTCGGCTCGTGGAGCGGCAACAAGAAACGGCGACGCTGGAACAAGTCAGGTTATCCGATCGACTTTCGCGGCAGGAGGTACTCAAGCGCGAAAGCACGGCGTTCCAGGATCACATCGCAGAGATCGTACAGCGACTTGAAGAATACGCCGGGAGGATGTCGAGCGCTTCATCAGGTCTCGTCACCATGGCATCGCAAGCCGACGCCACAGCCGGCGCATCGGCAAAATCGACCGAACGCGTCTCAGGCCACGTTGATCTGGTAGCCGCCTCAATCCGAGATATTGCGGACACGCTTGCAGCTGTAGCCAAGGATGCCGAGGACACATCGGCGGTAGCCGCCGCGGCGCGAAGCTTGGTAGAGGCCGCGCGCAACGACTCCAAGGAGCTTACTGCCGCGGCGCGCAAGATCGAGCCTGTTGTCGCCCTCATCGAGGATGTCGCCAGCCAGACTAACCTACTGGCACTGAACGCCACCATCGAGGCTGCCCGCGCAGGAGAAATGGGACGCGGTTTCGGCGTGGTCGCAAGCGAAGTCAAGCAGCTCGCCGCTCGCACAGCCCATGCAACCGTGGAAGTGCGCGATGGACTGCAGGGCATTTTGTCATCGTCTGGGCGGATCGGGAATCGAGTCGAGAAGCTCGTGGATTCCCTCGAAAAGATGGACGCGGCCGCCGCCGCAATCTCCAGTTCGATGCGAAAGCAGGATTTAAATTCGCAGTCGATCACCACCAATACCGAAAACGCCGCAAATGATGTTCGCGAGGTTGCGACAAGGGTCAAGCAGGTCGCCGTTATGATCGGCAATGCCAAGCAAGCTGCCGATCTTGTTACGCAAGTATCGACAGATCTCGAGCGGCAAGCGACCGACCTGCGAGCGACGGTCGAGCGGTTCGTAGAGACAAGCGGGGACATTGCCGCATGAAATCGTTCGCCGAGCTACATCACGGCACCTACGACGCATATGACGCTAGCGAAAATGACGCATCTGACGCCAATGACCTGAAACCGGTCACAGAATATCGGACTCCGGCGAAAGTCTTTCATTGGCTGACGGCGGTACTGGTGTTGGTCATGGTGTGTTCCGGAGTCATCGGAAAGCAACTTGATGGGGGTGGCGTTTCCGACGCTCTAATGGAATTGCACAAGACAACAGGGGTTCTGACTCTATGCGTCGTGCTCATGCGCCTCGCCTATCGCCTAATGAGTTATGATCGGGCAGAATTGACGCAATCCAACAAGCGGCCGGTCATACATTGGACGCTCTATGCCGTGATTGTTTGCCTACCGCTTCTCGGTTGGGCAGGCGCGTCGGATTTCGGCGCCCGGGACATCTTGTTCGGATATGCCCTTCCCGCAATCTGGCCGGAGGGCTCGGGCTACGGCGATGTGTTGCTTCGCTTGCACGCTTATTTGGCGTTCACGTTGCTCGGACTGGTTACACTGCATATCGGCCTCGCCATGCAGGATTACATGACGCGTGCACGTAGCCGTTCCGGCTCCGAGGACTGACCGTGATCGGCTCAATTGGAGCCGGTTCTCCCACATCTCGGACCTCGCCGGCACACAGTGGTGCTCTAGAGCCGTCCTGGATTTCAGCGGGAAGCGCGAGATTTATTTTGCCTTGCACGATGATGTGTCTGGAGCATCCCTGCTTGCGAATAATATTGCTTGAGCGGACGACGAAGACAATCGCAGATTTCGTACGACAGGCCTGCCGCGGCAGGCCCCATTCAATCATAACGCTGCTGCAACTCCTTTACGACTTGAGCAGGCATGCGCATCAGCCATGAAGCGATCTATCAAGCGCTGTTCGTTCAGGGACGAGGCGCGTTGCGGCGCGAACTGACGGCCTGCTTACGCACCGGGCGGCCGCTCCGAATCCCGAGAGCGCGCACACGTCGTCGAGGCAAGGCCTTCATCTCTCCCGAAATCATGATCAGCCAACGCCCGCCGGAAGCAGCCGATCGCGCCGTACCGGGACATTGGGAAGGAGACCTCATTCTAGGTCTCGGCAGTTCGGCGATCGGCACATTGGTGGAGCGCACAACTCGCTTCACCCTGTTGCTCCACCTGCCGCGGATGTCTGGATATGGCCGCAACGCTCGCGTGAAGAACGGCCCCGCCCTCGCTGGACATGGTGCCGATGCGGTGTGCGATGCCATCACGCGAACGATTATCACCTTGGCGGTCGTTCGAGGCCCTGGAGTTTGCGACGTTGGAATGGGTAAGCTGGTTCAATCAGCGGCGGCTGCTGGAGCCTATCGGCAACATCCCGCCGGCCGAAGCCGAGGAGCGCTACTACGCCATGCTGCAACAACCAGCCATGGCGGCCCGACTCAAACCAAATGGCCTCCGGAAAACCCGGGGCGGTTCACCGGAACCGGTGGCAGGCCACCTAACTCGGTGTCTTCGGAACCGCGGGCAGGCCAATCGGCGCAATCTGACGGCACGAAGGTGCCTAGGGCCTAGTCTAATTTCTCAACCCCCTATTGTGCTCTCCCTCCGGCGTCCCCATGTAGTGAATAGTGCGTGTCTGAGAGCTGCCCATAAATCGGGGACCTACCGAAGTCTCCGTTCTCTCAAAGTAGCAGCGGCTCCGGTGCCATCGGCGGGCACAACAAAACTCCAAATTGAGGCGCGTTCGGCGCGGGTACCATGAGCACCCGCTTCCTTAACGTGTCCGCGCGCCGCTTGCGGCACGGCCTCTCTTATCGAAAGGCCAAGGCCATGGAACTCCAAGAAATTGAGGCCAACTCCCAGTGACTGTCCCTCATTATATCGGTGAAGCCAAATCCGACATACGTGGCATCAAGCCCGGCTGGTACGCGATGGATGACGACGGCAACCTTGTCTCCGGGCCATTTTCCAGTCGCGAGAAATGCGTCGAGAGAAACGTTCAGCTAACAAATGGATCAATCTCGTCTGGGTTGCTTTGACGGCCTCCTTTCGAAGTGTCCTTACCAGCAGCCGATCGGCGTTCAGGGCGGCGTCCGGAGGTCCAACCAGAAACCGCCCTTAAAGGATGAGTGTCATGACCGAAACCACAAATGCCAGCCCAGGTAACCCCGCTGCCTCGATGAAAGTGCCAGCAGCATTTCGTGAAATTGCCGACAAGGGCGTCGCCCAGGCCAAGGACACCTACGAGAAGGCTAAGGCTGCCACCGAGGAAGCAACTCGCGTCTTCCAACACACCTATACAGCCGCCGCCAAGGGCGCCACGGACTACAACCTCAAGATTATCGAGATCGCCCGTGAAAATACCAATGCGGCCTTTGACTACGCTCACGAGCTGTTGGGAGTGAAGTCGCTATCGGAGTTCGTCGAATTGTCGAGCGCACGCGCGCGCAAGCAATTCGAGGCGATGACGGCGCAGACCAAGGAACTTACCACGCTAGCTCAGAAGGTCACGACCGACACCGCCAAGCCGCTCAAAACTGGCGTCACTGAAGCGTTCAACAAGGTCGCGTGAAAGTTTCAGATTGGCGGAACGCAGACTGAGTGCGCGCGACGCGTTGAGGCCCAAACCGACCACAGATGAACTTGTCTCGTTGGTTGCTGTGCAAGTTGAGTTACGCATCGCCGGCCACCGTGATGATTGGGGGCCAATTCTAGGAGCGTCGTGAGATGTGGTTCTATGTCCAGACGTTGTCGCCTATATTGACCATCGTTTTGGCAGCTGCGGTCTGCCTTAGCGTGGTGTCATTTATCATAGCAAAGCCTCATCCGTAACCCGACGCGGGTCGGCCCGGTAAGCACGTGAGAGCATTGGTATCAATCGGGTGCTCTGGAAATTACGCCTGTGTCTGTGTGCGGCAATGCTCTCCGCTAGAGACCGTCGGAAAAACCACGTTGCCCGCTCGCTTCAACCTCGTTCGGCCACGCGGTTGTGCCGATCCGCCGCTAGGAATCAGCGGATAACGCAGGCATATTGCCCCGATCTGCAACCAAGTCCACAAAGACATGACAACACGCCCCAAGCGCCCGCAACGTGCTCACAATCCAAGTCATAGGTCTCTTCAAAGGTGGAATACCGAGGGCGGCGCCCCCAAGGGAGGCCGCACCAAGCGCCCCCGCGACCCCGCCCAACTCGATGTTAGAATGTCACCGGACGAATTAAAGTCCCTCGATGCCTGGATTAAAGCGCAACCGTCGCCGCGCCCGACAAGGGCGGAGGCGATCCGGCGCATAGTCAAAGAAGCCCTCGCTCGAAGTGCGCGCAGCAAGAAATCGGCGGCCACGGCGCGCGAGATGGCCGGACAGGAGATCGATCGTCGCCTAGACGAGGCGTCGATCTCCGCCGGGGAAGAACGGGCAAGGCGAAAACGCCGACTCACAAAGGGACCGAGCGAGTTTCGCGAGATGCGCGGCGACATCCCCACCACGCCGAAGAACTAAAGCTCGATTGCCTCCCACTCCCCCGTGAGCAGGAGGTAGATCGCGCGAATCGCGCTCAAGCCTCTTGCGCGGGCTCGTGTGCGAGGACCGCACCTTTTAAATGGGACTTACGATTGGCGAGTGTGACGATCTCTGACTCGGAGATCGGCTTGTGTCTATGCTTGACCATACGCTTAAGCCTGAGGCTGTGCACCGGCAGGAGGTGATCACGGGGACGGGCCGACGTCGCCGGTTCTCGCAGGATGACAAGGCCCGGGTGATTGAGGAGACGCTTGTTCCTGGCGCAGTGGTTCCGGAAGTTGCGCGTCGACATGGGCTTACGCCACAGCAGTTGTTCGGTTGGCGCCGGCAGGCGCGACAGCTTGCCACGGCTAGCACCGATGCCGAAGCACGCAGTTCGTGCCAGCGGTCTTGGAAGCGCGGTCGCCAGAGCGGGCAGCTCGCCGCGGGAGCGCAAGCGGACCCGGCGGATGGATCGGCGATCCGCGATCATTGAAGTTGAGATCGACGGCGTGACGGTTCGGGTCGGCCGCGGCGCGGAGGCCAAGACAGTCGCGGCAGTGCTGCGTGCGCTGAAGGCCGGCGCGTGATCCGCCCAACGGGCGCGGTCCGGGTGATGGTTGCGACGAAGCCGGTCGACTTCCGCAAGGGTGCCGAGGAGCTATGCGGGAGATTGGGTGACGAGGTTGATCAGGCGGCGTGGTGAGCCGGCGTTTCAGTGACCTCGATTCCATTTTTGAATTTGACGCCTTGGACGATTTTCGGCAACTGGTTTTCGCCATTTAATCGCCGCCATGTTTTCGCGGCGGCGTTGACGAGTTTGAACACCATGAGCTTGGCGGTCTTCGCCGACAGGGCGCCCTTGGTCCGCACGGTTCGATGGCGTACGGTCGCAAATACGCTTTCGATCGGGTTTGACGTTCGCAGATGGTCCCAGTGCTCGGCAGGGAAGTCGAAGAAGGCGAGCAGAGCTTCCCGATCCTTCGTCAAACAGGCGACCGCCTTGTCGTACTTGGCGCCGTATTTGTCGGCGAACACGTCGATCGCCATCTCGGCTGCCGCGCGGGTCGGCGCGCCGTAAATCTCGCGAAGGTCTGCCTTCATGTTGGCCTGGACCGAGATGGCGACCTTGTTCAGCACGTTGGCGGTCTTGTGAACCCAACATCGCTGGTGCCTGGTGCTCGAAAAGACCTCCTCGATCCCCTTCCAGAAGCCGAGCGCCCCGTCGCCGACCGCGAGGTCCGGCGCGATCTCGAGCCCACGCTGCTTGATGTCGATGAGGAGCTCACGCCAGCTCTGAGCGCTCTCGCGTACTCCGGTCTGGAAGCCGACAAGTTCCTTCTTGCCTTCGGGTGTCGCGCCGATCAGCACCAGCATGCATTCGGCATTGTCTTCCATCCGGGCCTGCAGGTAGACCCCGTCCGCCCACACGTACACGTATCGCCGCGCCGAGAGATCGCGCTTCTGCCAGGCGTCATAATCCGCCTGCCACTCCGCCGTCAGCCGCGAGATCACGGCCGGCGACAGGTTCGGCGCGTCCTTGCCCAAGAGGGCGGCGAGCGCCTCCTGGAAATCGCCAGTCGACACTCCGCGCAGGTAGAGAACCGGCAACAGTGCGTCGAGAACTCTTCGTCCGCCGCGCCCACTTCGGCAGGATCGATGAGGTGAAGCGGATTTTCTCCTGCGTGCCCACGTCGCCCCGATCGCGCACCTTGGCGCGACGGACCTCGACAGGCCCGACCCCGGTCTGGATCGCGCGATGCGGCCCGTGGCCGTGACGCACGACGCGGTCGCGGCCATCCGGCAATTTCAAGTCTTTCCACATGGCGACGAAGGCGTCGGCTTCGACGATCAGCACCTGAGCCAATATTCGGCGGGCACCTTCGCGTGCAAGTTCGGTCAGAGGATCGTCGATAACGTCAGGCTGACGGAAGGGGATGACAGTGGTATCTCTCGACATGGCGTATCGCTCCTTTCGGGAGGTTCTGGCAGGCTCGACACCCGCCTCGATACGCCGCCTTCAATCTATCGTCGTCACCCAAATTCCAGCTTAGCCCGGTGCCGAGGGCCTGGCTGCTCTCGTACGCAAGGAGATGAAGACTGATCCGTTCTCCGGAGCCATCTATATGTTTCGCGCCAAGCGGGCGGATCGAGTGAAGCTGATCTTCTGAGACGGCACGGGCGTCTGAGAGTTGTTTCGCCGGCGGCACCGACGCGCCTTTCAGAGCTGCTTGATCGTTTCTGCTCATAATTCATTGAGCTAACTGATAAGTGCGCTGACTTTCAAAGGAACGAAAGGCGAAAGCGTTGGTTGTAGTTTGTAGTTTGAAGTCACCACGCCCGTACAGGAGCGACCCCATGGATATGACCACACTTCTCATCATTGTCGTTCTCATTCTGCTGCTTGGCGGCGGCGGCTGGTATGGCCGTAGACGCTGGTTCTGATCTCTTAACCGCCGCGCGAGGCCCCTGTGGCAGCAAAACGAACAGTTTTAGCGAATGTTTCGTTGGACACGTCGGGTCCGAGATAAGGCTACGCCAAATGGATGCCGTCTTTGCGCTCACCGTAGCTATTCTTGCGTTTGGTGGCTTAGGAGCAGCGTTCGCTTGGGTGGAATTTCAGGAGCGTGCACCGCGCAAACTAAGTGCCGTCAAATTGGTGTTGCACGATCTCGATAGTCGGCAGTCTCGCTGCTGCGCGAGAGCGGGAGTGGCCATGAGGCCGCCGCGCGGCTCTCTCGAGAGACATACGCGGTGACAAAGGCAACCCACCAATTTGTCTTCCATTGAAGATCAAGGCGTTTCACCCGCAGTGGCAAATGCCACGGCCCCTTGTCGTCGAGCGTCACGGTAAAATTGGGCGGCAATTCCGGCGGGTTGCCGGCGTTGTACAGTCGGCAGGGGATCACCGCCCCACAATCCCAATATCCCATTATCGGACATTGGAAATGGGTCATGCGTAAAGGAAAATGCTGCCGGTACTGCGATCAATTAAAGGGGCATTTGAGTGGGCGTCACCATGCCCCTGGCCTGCCGGAGTACCGCTGCCGGCTCATAGGGCTTGTCATGAAACTGCATACTCAAGGGAAGCATCTGGGGGCGTGGCCGGCCCGACGTCACGATGATACCGACACTCGGCCATCGCTCGGCGACGCGACGGGCCAAATCGGAGCCGTTCATCGATCCGGGCATGCTGACATCGGTGAACAGCAGCTTGATGTCGGTGTTTGTTTCGAACAATCGCAGGGCCGCGTCGGCATCTCCGGCTTCGAGCACCCGATATCCTGCGTCCACGAACATGCCTGATGCACCCATGCGCTCGAACACATCGTCATCGACGACCACAATAAGGGCGTTGGGGAGGAACTCGGTCACCGAAGGCAACGAAATCGGCATCATAATCGTTCCATTTAATTCGACCATTCGAGAACATCGTAATACACATTCCCATCTGGCCGGTTAACGCACGGTGGTCGAGAACGCTGTCGAGATAAACGTCACACGCGCCGGAAATAGTGGTCTGTATTATACAGACTCAGCCTCGGCATCAGCCGCATGCTGTTAAAGGGTAGGCGATCGCCGAAACGCCTCAACTCGCCATCAATCGAAGTCTTTCTTCGCAGCGAGGGAAAACCGCGCGGAGGCTCTATGCAAGCAACTGAGACGCAAGTAACCGGATTCAGGGAACAGTTCACTGCCATCGCGGATGCGTGGGCGCTCGCTCACGGCATTGTCGACACGGTCCGCGAGCCCGTTCTCGTCCTCGACAAGGACCTGCGCGTCATAGCCGCAAGCCGCTCGTTCTATTCGGCCTTCAAAGTCAGCCCCGAGGATACCCAATGCAGACTGCTTTACGCCTTGGGCGATGGACAATGGGACATTCCAAAACTTCGCGTGCTGCTGGAAAAAATCATACCCGAGAAGGGCGTGATGGAGGGCTATGAGGTCGAGCATGAGTTCCCCGGCATCGGACCTCGCACGATATGCTTGAACGCCCGCCAGGTGTTCTACGAGGGCGGCGCCGGCACGACCATCCTGCTCGGCATGGAGGATATTACCGAGCGGCGCATCCTGGAGCGCGAAAAGGACGAGTTGTTACGGCAGAAGGACACGTTGCTTGAGGAGCTCCAGCACAGAATTGCGAATAGCTTGCAGATCATCGCAAGTATCATTCTGATGAAAGCGCGCGCAGTGCAGTCGGAAGAGACGCGTTTTCATCTGGAGGATGCGCATAAGCGGGTCTTGTCGATTGCGGCCGTACAGAAGCAGCTGCATGCAGCGGCCGCAACCGGAGCTATCGAAATTGTACCTTATTTTACACAGCTGTGCGAGAGCCTTGCGACCTCGATGATTGGTGGCTCCCGACCAATCTCACTGAAGGTGGTTGGTGAGGGAGGCTGTACTACGTCCCGTCAGGCAGAAAGTCTTGGCTTGATCGTAACTGAACTCGTCATGAATGCTCTGAAACACGCTTTTCCCGATGAAAAGACCAAAGGCCAAATTACTGTCGCCTATGACATGGTCGGAACGAATTGGAAGCTTTCGATCTCCGACAATGGGATTGGCAAGCCCCCCGGCGGTTTCGCTCAACCAAAATCCGGACTTGGCACAGGCATCATCAAGGCACTGTCGCACCAGCTCGATGCCCAGGTTGAAACCTTATCCGGCCCTGGTGGCACGACCGTGTCGATTACTCACGCCACGTTCCCGACGAAGATCGTTGAAGCCGCTTGAATGGCGAACAATTCGTTGGCTCAAGTTATGAGGACCCATGTGATTGGATAAGTGGTCAATTTTGAACAGACGACTTTCGTAAACGAGATCAGGCTTGGTTCGATCGAACTCTCCCACAAACACCTCGTCCGCGCTAACCGGATTACGACGAATGATCGGCTATCCGGGGTCATAGCGCGCGCAAAAAAAGCTCCGCACGCCTGGAACGGCGTGGTTCGAATTGTCTTGTTGTAAAGCCGTCGGGTCACCAGGCGGCGCTGGGGCTCGCCGCCGATGGAAACGCTTCTCGTCAAAATTTTTGCGACCGCGCTGGCGCTTAGTCAAGTCACAACTGCGCCGGAAGCGGTGAAAACCCAATTCGATCGTAAGCAAGACCAACAGGAGGTCATCCGCCTCCTGGCGGCGGGCTGCACCCATATGCGCAAAGCCTTCGATATCGAGGACGTCAACCTCGACGAGCTCATTGCCACCGCGCTCGATGACCCGCAAGTGCTCACCGGCGAAATCAAGGCATTGCGCGGGCTCAATTTCACCGATCTGCTGACCGCCTATCGGCAGTTCTGCAAGAACGAAAAGGTTGCCGCCTCCGCCGTCGACCTCGCTGCGGTGATCGATTTCTATAATAAGGCGGTCGCAGACTTGCCGGATCATACCAAGCTTCGAGGGCTCAAGCTGCCAGGTGCCAGTCTCGTGCTCGACAGCAAGGGCCATCGCTTTGCGGAAGTGTTCGAGGAGAACCAGCGCCGGGTCTGGGTTCCGCTCGCCGACATTCCCGACGACGTGCAGAAGGCGTTTCTCGCCGCCGAGGACAAACGCTTCTATGCCCACAAGGGTATCGACGAGCGCGGCATCATTCGCGCCTTTATCGGTAATCTTGCCGGTTCGAGTCGGCCGCAAGGTGGCTCCACGATCACCCAGCAGGTGGTGAAGAATCTCTTGGTTGGCGACCAACTCGCCTACGAGCGCAAGATCCGCGAAATGATCGTGGCGTCCCGGCTCGAGCAGAACTCTCGGCAAAGACAAGATTCTCGAACTCTATCTCAACTACGTGTTTCTCGGCCGCGGCGCCTGGGGGATCGAGATGGCGGCGCACAGCTATTTTGGCAAGTCGGCCAAGGCGCTCACGCTCGAAGAGGGCGCGCTGCTCGCCGGGCTGACCAAGGGCCCGAACTATTACGGTCCTGACCGCCATCCAGGCCGGGCGCAGGAGCGGCTCGCTTATGTGCTCAGCCGCCTGCAGGAAGACGGTGCAATCGGCGCCGAGCATGCCAGCAAGCGATTGCCGGCGCTGCCCACGCTGATCGCCTACAAGCCCCGCCGCGATATCGGCTTCCACTTCGTCGACCAAGTTGCCCGCGAAGCCAGGTCGGCGGCCGGCATCGACGCGATCACCGCCCATTCCTATACGGTGCGTTCGACCGTCAACGCGCAATTACAGCGGGCGGTGGAGCAAGCGCTGCAGGAGGGACTCGCGCGTTACGAACGAAATTCCGGCCGGGTGTCGTTTCGGGCCGCCGAGGCCAACCTCGCGAACGCCATCCGCCGCATCGAAGCCCAGCGGAAAGTGCCAGAGAAGAAGCCGGCCTGGCAGGAGGCGCTTCAGAACGCGCGGCTGCCACTCTACGACGTGCACTGGACGCCAGCGGTATTGCTCGAGCCAGCCGGCAGGAAAAAGGGCGAAGCCTGGCGCATCGGTCTTGCCGATGGGCGCATTCTGCCGCTCTCGGTCGACACCGGGGGCGCGCTACGCAAGCTTGCGCTTTACGACGCGGTGCTCGTTCGCGTGCGCGAAGCCAGGAACAAGGCCGCGTCGCGCGCGGAACTGCGGGTTCGGCCGCTCGTCCAGGGCGCCGCGGTGGTGCTGGAGAACAAGACCGGGCGCGTTCTGGCGATGTCAGGCGGCTTCTCCTACCCGCTGAGCCAGCTCAACCGTATCACCCAAGCGGTACGCCAGCCCGGCTCTGCCATCAAACCCCTGAGCTATCTCGCCGCTCTCGGCAAAGGCCTGCAGCCTAATACTCTGATCCTGGATACCCCGATCACATTGCCGCCGATCGGCCACGATCGCCGCGATCAAGACTATTGGACGCCGAAGAACTACGACGGCGGCTCGGGAGGCACACTGACTTTACAACGGGCACTCGAGAACTCGCGTAATCTCGCAACGGTACGCCTGCTGGACGGAGGCATCGAGAAAAAGCCGGAAACGAGCCTCGACCGTCTTTGCGCGATCGCGGTGGAAGCGTTGATCTACCCTGAATGCGTGCGCTATTATCCATTCGTGCTGGGAGCGCAGCCGGTGCGGCCGATTGATCTGGCGGCGTTCTACGCGGCTATCGCCAACGAAGGTGAGCGCCCGATCCCCCATGTGGTGGAATCGATCGATCGCGACGGCGAAACGATCTACCGCCATCAGCGGCAGTCCCTGACGATCAGTTCGGTCGATGCTGCCGCGTTCTATCAGCTGAAAACCATGCTGCAAGGGGTGCTGGCGCGCGGTACTGCACGCTCTCTGGCAAGTCTGGCGCCATTCGTCGCCGGCAAGACCGGCACTACCGACGATGAGAACGACGCGTGGTTCGTCGGCTTCACCAATGACGTCACGGTGGCGGTTTGGGTTGGATACGACAATTCCGATGGCAAGCGGCGCACGCTGGGCGGCGGGGCGTCCGGCGGCCACACCGCAGTTCCAATCTTCGAGCCGATCATGCAGGCGGTATGGGCGCATGCCGTTCCGAAGACCGCGCTGGCTTCGCCCTCACCGGCGGCCAAGCGTATGCTTTCTTGCAAGTCGTCGGGTACTGTCGGAAGCGGAGGAAAGCTCACAGAATGCCTTCGGCTCGATGGCCGAGGCAAAATCATCGAAACCCGGTATCGCTTGCTCTCGCGCGAGAGCACCTATGCGGCTCGTGAAAAGCACGAGAAACGGCGCGAAGTATGGCACGTACGGCGAGCGGTGCGAAGGGTCCCCCAGGATTGGTCTTATGGTGGCGGCTGGGGCGAATGGGGTTGGTCGAACAACCGCTGGTGAAGCTAGTGGTTAAAACCAAACGCTTGAGTCCGGAGAAAAGCCAGCATTCTAGCCGCAGAAGGTCACGGTGAAGGGTAGCGAGCGTCTGATTCAATCCACTAGAGCATTTTCAGAATTGATGAGGGCCGAGCCACAAAACGTCGATCTGCGCGTTGCCAAAATAGAGGTAACGTTACAGCAACTTGCCAATGTTTTGGTGTTGACTGCACGCCAGGACGATCGGCTCAATGCCATTGAACGACGCGTGGATCGTCTTGAGCACCCACCACGGCAAGGCTTTCTCGACCGAAAGTAGTCGAGGCGCCGCCTAACAGCTTATGCAGAAAGCAGCGACCTACAGACCACCGATGCGTTGGGTAGCGCGACATCCGGAGCATGCTGTCGGCAACCAGTCACGTTTGCGCAGCCAGGCGCGCGCCGACGGACGCAAGAAGACGCTCGTATGCACGGTCAACGAATTCGTCGATTGACGGACACCTCACGGACATAGCCTTGGCCTCGACCAGGAAGTCATCGCGGCTCGGAACATTTGGCAGATGCGCCAACACCTCGGTCGCGCGGTGCTGAGCCCTGTAAAGCTTTTCCCGCTGGGCAGCCAACCGAGGCCCGTTCAATGACGATCCAATCGCAAGCACAATCCCCTTGACCAACTCTCAGGATGGATCAGGTTTTGAGACCGGACAGGCTAAATTTATCGGATCACCCCGTCAAAGACCCATCGTTCGGCAAAATCGGAGCGTGCGCTTTCAGAGGATACTGCGAGCGCTTCTGATTTTGTGGACTGGCCTGTGGTCTCGGGCGGTGAAGGACGCAAGCGTTTGCTGACTTCGTTTGACAGCTGGAGTAAAATGACAACGAAAAGAAGCGCGATCACGACCCACAGCACGCGGCTTTGTTCGTCCCCTCGCGGAATCTGATCTTGTTCAGGCCGAAAATTTTCAGCGTTCGACTGTGGCGCGCGGCTGTGAGGGGCCATAGTGTTCTCCGTTGTTGCCGCCCGATTTGGATAGTCTGACCAAGAAAGGGAAGTAGCTGCGAGAACGCATTATTTATTAATGCCCACCTTCCAGTTCGGCAAAATTAATTGGTTTCTTACACTCGCAGGCCAAAAAAACCCGCGACTACGATTATTACAACCACCACACCGATGATGTAAAAAATGTTCATTGTGTCCTACTCCGAATGAGGGATGCCAAATAGGCCGGCCTCACCTGCTGTGATTTATTTTCTGAAGATATCCCGCACCGCATCTTTAGCTTTACCGATTTTGACCTGAAACTTCCCTACCGTCTTTTCCGCGACGCCTTCGACCTCAATCTGCTTATTACCGGTGACCTTGCCAATGGCCTGTTTCACAGCGCCCTTGACTTGTTTGTCGGCGCCTTGGATCCGATCCTTGTCCATCCTTCGCTCCTGTTCATTTTCGCCTATTCACCACCACGAGAATGCCAGCCCATGCCAAGTACATTATCGTTCAGCGAAACAAGTTCTGTTCAAAACTGCTCACACGGCGGATGTATTCTGCGCTAACTCAACTGTGGATGTTCGGGACAAGCTCGCCAAGACGCTCGGTGTTGCGATTGGTGAGTTCTTCAAGGAGCTGCGCAAGAAAAGGCGGTTCAAAAAGGGGCATCTGGCAGCCTCCTACGTCTACGTCATTGCCGCGCGGCGCGCTGGTCGCAGCAACGCGGCCCTGAATAATTCTGCGCCGCTGCCGAAGATAAGTCTGCATAAAAATTGCACACCCGGCATCGCCTCGAAAACCATCAGCATTGACTTTGGGAACAAAAGGGTGTGGCCGCGTTGCTCCAACCCAAGCGACTTGCCGGTGACTGATATGAGTTGGTGCACGATGGATTCTGCCGCCATGCGAGCACTTTTGATCAGACCCAGAGAAGTTTTCCGGCCTAATCTTTCAAATCTCGGACGCTTGCACTCCCCCCCGACCCCCAGCGCCCGATGAATGGCCTCGGCCCGGCTTCACCATGAAGCGTTTCACCCGATAGCGTTCGGCAAGGTCGATATCCTGGTAGTAGCCCCACGGCCGGTAGATGCGCCGGTGCTCGACCGCGGCGCGGTGGTTCTGCGATTTCAGGCGTTCCACCAGCGTCTTCACCTGCTCGGCCTGGGCGCGCGAAGCCACCAGCACCGCATCGGCCGTCGACACGACGATGACGTCGTCCAGCCCGACCAGCGTGGTCAGCACGGACTCTTCCGAGCGGACCAGGCTGTTGTGGCTGTCTAGCACTACGACCGGGCCTTCGATCGCATTGCCGGAAGCATCGCGTTCGAGCACGTCCCAAACCGCGCTCCAGCTTCCGACGTCGGACCAGCCGAGATCGGCCGGAATGACGGCCGCGAGCTTGGTGCGCTCCATCACGGCGTAGTCGATGGATTTCTGAGGCGCGCGCGAAAACGGCTCGGCAGCAAGCCGCAGAAAATCGAGGTCGCGGGTCGAATCCGTGACCGCGGCCTTGGCGGCATCCGCCATGACCGGCTCGAAACGCTCGATTTCGGCGATCATGGTGCGGGCATGGAACAGGAAATTGCCGCTGTTCCAGAGATAGTGGTCGGCTACATAACCCGCCGCCGTCTCCGCGTCAGGCTTCTCCACGAAGGCCTCGACTGCGAGCAGCGACCCTCCCTTGAGCTTGCCGCCGGGCCGGATATAGCCGTAGTTCGTCGCCGGATGCGTCGGGGTGATGCCAAAGGTGACGATGCGGCCCTCCGCCGCTGCCTCGGCAGCATGACGGCAGATGTCGCGGAATTCATCGAGCCTGCGGATGACATGGTCGGAGGCGAGCACCAGGACAATCGCCTCGGGATCGCGCTGTGCCGCCAACAGCGCGGCGACTGCGACCGCCGGCCCGGAGTCGCGGCGCATCGGTTCGAGCACGATGTCGGCCGCAACCCCGCTTTCCCTTAGCTGTTCGGCGACCACGAAGCGGAAGTCGGCATTGGTGATGACGATCGCGCGTGCGAATAGAGCGGGATCAGCGATGCGGGAGAGCACCTGCTGAAATGTCGAGGTGGGTCCGACCAGCGGCACGAATTGCTTCGGCATGCTCTCGCGCGACACCGGCCACAGCCGTGTGCCCATGCCGCCGCACATGATGACCGGGACTATTCGAGCTGATGGCATCAGCCAAATTCCTCACGAGTTGCCGATCCTTCAAACCGCCTCGCCGCCAAGGGCAATTTTTATCGGACATAAGCCTGGGCAGGGCTATTTCTTAGCCTTGGGCAACAGTTCTCTGACTTTCGCAAGGAGCTCACGCGGGCTATACGGTTTGGCTACGTAGGCATCGCAACCAGCTTCACGCGCTTTGTCCTCATCACCGCTCAAGGCATAGGACGTGACGACGATGATTGGAATCGCCCCTAATCCCGGAACGGCCTTAATGCGCCGGGTCGCCTCATAGCCATCGAGCAATGGCAGCTGAATATCCATCAAAATAAGGTCTGGCCGTTCGTCCTTAGCCATCCTTACCCCCTCCTCGCCATCTCCCGCTTCGATCATTTCGAAACCCGCACTTGTCAAAAGATCGCGCAGGATCTGTACATTGTCTTCCTGATCCTCGACCACGAGGATTCGCTCTGTCATGCTGACCTCATTTGTAGCGCTACCGCGACTGGAAGCGTGACAAGAAAAATCGATGGGAAGAGAAAGCAATCACGGCATCTCATTCGTGCTCCCCCTCAAGCTGAATCAGGGTAGCACGATCACATGAGCAAGGTCCGACCCGTTTCGCCGCGCACAATTTCGTTGGTGTGGCCGAATATTTTGCTTGGTTGCGGTGCGCGGTCATTCACGCGACCGGGTGCCGGGGAATCGATGCAGGTACAGGTGGCTGCTGTACGCGCGCAGTGAGTGGAGGGATTGTGCCGCGACCCATTCTAGCTTTTCACGGCAATGCCGATCTGAGGCTCACCACGGTCGACGGACAATGTGGCGTGATGTCATGGTGGCAAGGCGGTTTCCTCGACCTGCGGCCGACTTCGGGTATCTCGGGTCTGTCTCCAGAGCTTTCGAGCGACCTTGATTGGATCAATGCCGGCTTCCTTCCACCATGCTGCCTCATTGCCGACCCGGTGCACCAAACGATGATGGATTCGGCAGAGCGGGACCGTGAATTCGTCACTCACCTTGCGGCCGAGTGCGCGCGACTGCGTGAAGCGAAGATGGTGTGGGTCGGAGAGTTTGCGGCCGCAAATCAGGCAAGGCTGCGCCGCGACAAACCGCAGATGCTCTTTGTTGCGATAGCGCTTGGGTTCAGCGATCGCGAGTGCGCTCTTGTCGATGCCCGGAGGCCGGGGGGCATCTTCCGCCGGCGCCTGCGGGGCTTCCTTGGCCGGGATTTCGACGCTGTCGTGGGCCGCCGGCACTGCGATGGCTTCGGCCTGGGCAAGCTCCAACAGCCTGCGTTCGAAGGCCTCCTCCACGGTCTTGGCGTCGGCGGCGGAGAGGCTGTTCTTGGCCGGGAGAACCTCGCGAGCCCAGGTTGCGGCTTGATCGGCCGATCGGTAGGCGCACAGCCTCGCCCAGGAGCCGGTCACGCAGGACCGCCGACTGGTCGGGCGCCAGGATGGCGGCCGGGGTGCTGGCGACCTTCGGACCTCCGCGTCGGGCATGACCGCTATCATGTCCGTTGCCGGGCCGGCGGGGCGAGGCCGGCGTCCGGTGCGCACAGGCTGATGGGGCGCCTGACGGGAAGCTCCCTGCCCCATTGGTCACCGGCGCCGACGGCTGGGTATCGGGCCCTTCGTGCAGATCGGGGGCATCGAGATCGTCCTCACCCGCGATCCCCACCAGGGTGAACAGCGCATAGCGCCGGGCATAGGTCAGCGCCGCCCCCATGCGTCGCGGGGAAGCCATGTCGGCGATCGGGCACACCGGCCACTCGGAGGCGATCCATTCGCCCGACGCATGCGCCAGCATGGTGGTCAGGTTGACCACCCCGGTGGCCTGGTCGACCGCGGTGGTCTGCACGGTCGCGATCTCGTGCTGGCCGAGCGTCTTGCGCACGATGTCGAGGCCGCTCGATAGCGGCGCGTAGCGGAAGCTGCGCTCGGCCCCCTCGCCTGCCCGGCCGGTGCGGATCGTGGCGGTCAGCGATTTCTCGGGGTTGACCAGTTCGGCTTGCGCCTTGGCGAGCGCGCAGGCCAGCGCCGCAACCGATTCACTGGAGCGCGGCATGGGCGGCCTCCTGGGTTGCTTCCAGGTCGAGGACATCGAAGCTCACGGCGCCGGCTTTCGAGCGCCGGGCCCGCACCCCATGGCCGATGGCCTCCTTGGCGTCCTCCGGCAGCAGGGCCTTGAGCTCGGTCTTGGCCTGCTCGTGTTCGAGATAGGCCTGCCGGGTGCTCCGGAAGATCCCGGCGAACTCCGCCCAGCTGTTGGACGAGGACATGTCGACGATGCGGATCGCCTCGATGCGTGGTCGTGGCGGTTCGGCATTGATCAGGTGGGGCGTCTCGCCCGACTGGACGCAGCGCCAGAACTTCTTCTCGGCCTGCACCAGGACGCTGAGATAGAGCGGGTCCATCGGCAGGGTGATCTCCACCCATTTGCCCCCACCCGTGATGATCGACAGCACCGCCTGCCGCAGGTGGGTCACCCACATGTTGTGCTGGAGCTGGGCCATGTGCTTTTCGACCGCGGCGTGCTCATCGAACGACCACGGCAGCATGAACTTGGCCTCGAACACCGCCCCAATCCCCTCCACCACCCCGTCGAGGGTGGCGGCCATCCAGGGGATGGCCGAGTGCTTCACCCGGCGCTGGACGTCGGTGACCACCCGCCCGCTATTGCGCTCGTACCAAGCCCGGTTGAGCGCCTCGGTGGCGGTCCCGAGCTGGACGATCAGGTTGCCCGACAGGTCCTCGGGCTCGGCCTCGCCCCGCTTCTCCCGCCAGAGCCGGACCAGGGCGGCCTCATCGCTGCCCATGATGATGCGGGCATCCGAGCCGCCGATAAAGCTGCGGCGACCAACCTTTGTAACCTGAGCCTTGCCGTCTGCCATGCCACCCTCCGCGGGACCTGTTCTGGCCATAGAGACTTGAAAACACTCAATATCAAGCGATAATAACTCATATATTG
Source organism: uncultured Alphaproteobacteria bacterium (assembly GCA_963755305.1). Classification (GTDB taxonomy): domain Bacteria; phylum Pseudomonadota; class Alphaproteobacteria; order Rhizobiales; family Xanthobacteraceae; genus VAZQ01. The sequence goes on from CAVWJL010000008.1 coordinate 825,771, forward strand.
CCAATTGTCAACCCCTCCGGAATCGGAAACCTTCCCGCTCGGATGCGATATCCCGTTCAAATCCGCGCCGCGCGCGCTCTGCTCGGATGGAGCCAAAGCGAGCTCGCCCAGCGGGCCGGCGTCGGCCTGGCGACGCTCCAGCGCCTCGAGCAGAGCCAATCAATCCTCAAGGGCAACTACGCAACCATCCTCAAAATACAGTCCGTTCTCGAGCAGGCAGGCATCAGCTTCATCAATGACAGCCCAAACGACATCGGCGTTCGCTTGAAAAAATGGAGCCTTTGATCTGCTTGGGGCGACAATTTCCGCCCTCACCTGAGCCTGGGGTGACGCAGGGCTGGGGCTTGACCACGTGTCCGCGGCCGGCAAATGAATTAATTGCTGTTGGTGGCTGACGGGTACCGACGCATGCGGCACCAGTCTGTCGCGCGCTGAGGGCAGACCCTTGCCGGGCCCGTCCAAATTGCGCGACGCAGCAATAACGCGCGCACACTTCCGGAAATCCGACGCGCCAATTGCCCGCCAGCGTTGTTCGATGGGTTCCTCGTCTCAGCGCTGGACAGCAGCGGCCGTGGTGTCGGGCGGGGCCCTGACGCTGTTCGCCGCCCCTCGACGATTGGCTGGGCGCCTGCATCGAGGAGCAGTTCGTTCTGTATCGATCGCTCGGGCTGGCGCGCCGGCAGGCGCTCGTCCTGGGGATCGCGATCGTCGTCGTTGTCCTCATCCGGCCGCTGGCAAGGGCGCTGGCGCGATCGAGCTGGCACTCCAGCAAGACCGGTGCAGGCCGTTCAACGAGTCGGCGACCCGGTTGACAGCGCCCATGGCGGCGTTCATCACGCGCTATGCGCCGCGCTTTCGCTGCCTTCGCCGGATGCCTGTTCACGCTCACGACCGCCGCCGCGATGGTTGGCGGGGCGCCGCCCGCCGACGGAGACGTGGCGCATGCTTCCGTGTTGCTGGTGGGTTCGCGCGGCACGTCCTGCACCGGCGTCGCCATCGCGGGCGACCTGGTGATGACGGCTGCGCACTGCGTCCTGCCCGGCGCCGATTACAAGCTGGTCGAACGGGACGCCTCGGGCGCGCCGAAACTGAGGGACATCGCCACGATCGCGCGGCACCCGCAATTCGATGCCAACGCCGCGGTGCGTCATCGTGTTACCGCCGACATCGCATTGCTCAAGTTCGCCGCGCCGCTGCGGAATGCGCCCGCTTCGCTTGCGCCCGTCGGCGCCTCGGTCGCGGTTGGCGACCTGCTGGTGGTCGCGGGCTACGGTGTCACCGTGCCGGAAGACGGCAAGAGCGGCGGCGTGCTGCGCGCCGCGACGCTGGTCGTCACAGGACAACCCGGCTCACTGCAGTTCCGGCTGATCGATCCCGCGGCCAGAAACGAACGCGCCGGGCTCGGCGCCTGTGCCGGCGATTCCGGCGCTTCTGTCTTTCGCGCGCTTGCCGGCACGCTCGCAGTGATCGGCGTGGTGAGCTGGTCCGCCGGCCCCAAGAACAGCGCAGGCTGCGGCGGCATAACCGGCGTGGCGCCGCTTGCGCGCTACCGCGCCTGGATCGTCGAGACCGCCGCCAAATTGCGGAGCCCGTTGTCGTGAGGACAATATCCCAGACCGTGGCGACGCTGGGAGCCATCATGGCCGGAGCGCTGATGCTGGCAATACCCGCGCTTGCCCTGGTGGGCGGCGCGCCGCCGGCGGAAGAGTCAATCGCGCGTCACGTGGTGCTCATCCTCGGAGTCCAGGGCGGCAAGCGCAGCGCCTGCACCGGCACCGCGATCGCGCGCAATCTCGTGCTCACGGCGGCGCATTGCCTCGTCCCGGGCGCGAGCAACACGGTGCTCACCCGAGGTCCGGGCCGCGATCCCAAGCGCATTCGCGTCACGCACGCGCTGCCGCATCCCGATTTCAGCCTCGACGGCGGGCCGAGTTCGCCCGCGGCCGACCTAGCGCTGCTAAAGCTCGCCGAGCCGCTGCCCGCGCGCATGTCGCCCGCGCCCCTCAGCACGCGCGCGCTGATCCTGATCGGGGCGCGCTTCATCGTCGCCGGCTACGGCGTGACCAGCGAGGAAGGCGACTTCGGCATCCTGCGCGCCGCCACGCTGATGGCGATCCGCAATCCGAGCGAGCACCATTTCCTGCTCACCGACCCCTCGACCCGCGGCGAGACCACCGGGCTCGGCGTGTGCTCGGGCGATTCCGGCGGGCCTGTGTTCGATCCCGCGAGCGATCCGCTCGCGGTGGTGGGGGTGGTGAGCTGGGCCTCGACCGCGCGCCACGGTCCGGGCTGCGGCGGGCTGACCGGCGCGACGCCGATTGCGCCTTACCGCGCGTGGATCACAGAGACGGCGGCGAAAATGGGCGTGACGCTGGCGCCGTAGGCCCGATCGCCCGCCCGCGCGCTTTGTCTGCTGTCATCTCGATTACGCTCCCAGCCGCGGCATCCCGCGATGAACCGTATGACACGTTCCGGTTGCATCTGGCCGCAACCATGCATTGCGGGTTTCTGGCGGGACACCGCAAACGGTGAACATGATTTCGGCGTGGCCAAGAACATCGTCATCCTTGCGGACGGCACCGGCCAGCGCGGCGGCGTCATGGTCGACGAGCGGCGCAGCAATATCTACAAGCTGTTTCGCGCCACCCGCTGCGGCCCCAACTCCTGCGTCGATCCGAAGGAGCAGGTGGCGCTCTACGACGCCGGCATCGGCACCCTGCCGCCCGGCATGGACTTTCTCAGCACGCTCGGCCGCAGCATCTACAACGTCGTGAGCCAGGCGCTCGGCATCGGCCTCACCCGCAACATCGTCGACTGCTACGCCGCAATCGTGCGGCTGTGGCGTCCCGGCGATAAAATCTTCCTGTTCGGCTTCAGCCGCGGCGCCTATAGCGCGCGCTGCCTGGGCGCCGTGATCGCACACTGCGGCGTGCCAACGGCCGACAAGGGCGGTGCACCGCTGCGGCGCGACCAGAAGACCACCAAGCGCATCGCGCGCGAAGCCGTCCGTAAGGTCTATCAGCACACCAACTCGTGGCGGCCCGACAAGGCCGACGCGCGCCAGAAGGAGTTGCTCGCCCAAGTGTCCGCCACAAGGCGTCCTTGATTACCGAACAGAAGTCAGTGGCGGCTGTAACCGGCACCTTGAAGAAGCTCTCCCATGCGTTGGCGTGCGTAGAACATGCGAGTCTTGACGGTGCTCGCGGGCACCCCAATGATCTGAGCAACCTCCTCCACCTTCTTCTCATGATAGTAGACGAGATCGATGACTTCTCGCTGGGCCGCAGAAAGCTGCGATAAGCATTTCTGCATGATCGCACTCCGTTCTTTGCCGTGGACCATCACCTCTGGATCATCGGCAGGATCCTCGATCGTGGCCACCTTCTCGTCTTCCAGCGGCTGATCGACACGCCGCCTGAGAGCCGATAACGCCTTGTTTCGGGCGATGGCCAGCAGCCAAGTTGAAACCTGCGAGTTCGACTTGAACCCGCCGGCTTGTCGCCAGACATCGAAAAACACTTCACTGACGATGTCCTCGGCCAAGGCCGTATTGCCGGTGATGCGAAGGCTGAAGCGGTACACCCGCACATGGTGCCGGGTGTAAAGCACCTCCATCGCACGTCGGTCACCTAACGCGATCGCCTTGATCAGGGCCTCGTCTGAGGCGTTTTGCGCCAGACTGCATGTCCTCGTGTTCGGAACTCGGTGTGAAGCCTTGTTCCCGAGTGATCTGGCAGGCTGCGCCAAGAAGTTAGCTTGAACGATTGTGAGCATAACGATCCCCCGTAGTCATAGTTAATGACATACGGATAGGACCACTCCTGCCATGGGAAAATTCAGATGTTGTCCATAAGGCGACGCGCCTAAGGGCAATTACGTGAGGATTCCGTAACCGTCGGGTATGGCCTTAAAAGCCACAAGAGCCCCCTGTCAGGGGTCATTCACTTGCCAAACGGAAGAAAACTGAATGAGCATTATGAATGCTGCGTATGTCCTTCAATCGCCGCGTGGAGACAGTCGATCAATGATGTTCCGCGGAACGGCTTCTCTATCAGGATCACGCCGGCGGCTGCAGCGCGTTCGCGTATGTTGGCGTTGGGATGACCAGTGATCAGAATGGCCGGCATGGAACTTCGTCGATCCCGGAGCTTGGCTACCACCTCCAGGCCATTCATCGCCGGCATGTGATAGTCGACGATCAGGCAGCTCGAAGCGAGCAGCCTTTCGTCATTCAGCAAGTCTTCGGCGGCTGAATAGGTGCGCACCTCAAAACCTTCGATCCCGAGCGAGAACTTGAGGGAATCTCGCACAGCTGAATCATCATCGAGCACGAGAATAGTGCGCTTGCCGTCCGCCATCCCGTCAGACCAATTCATGACAACCTAGCTTTCGCACTTACGGCTCCCAACTTAGGAAGCCGATCGATGCAAAAAGCACGAATGCCCGATCGTTGCTTTGACCTAGCTCAAATGGAACTTTCGTCGGCCCAATCAGGGCTTTGTCGCACTTGGGACCGGCAGGCCGTTCAAGGGACTGAAATCAATGCCATGCGCACAAGATGGGAAAGGCTTGTTGCCTGCATCTTCGTCATGACGTTGGCCCGGTAGATTTCGACCGTCCGCGCGCTGATGCCAAGGTCATGGGCAATGATCTTGTTGGGCTTGCCAGCGACAAGGCCATCCAAGACCTGCCGTTCGCGGGGGGAGAGACCTGCCAATCTTTCCTGAATTTCGGCTCTTTCAGCGTCGCGCCTCGCATCTATCTCGTGTGTACTGAGCGCGGAACGTACCGCTCCGAGTAGGACCTCGCCTTCGTAAGGCTTTTCGATGAAATCCAGGGCGCCTAATCTCATCGCCTCCACGGCAAGGGGAATATCGCCATGGCCGGTGATGACGACCACTGGCAGGCCAATCTCTTGAGCCTTGAGACGACGCAAGCAGTTCAAGCCCATCGATCTCGGGCATCCTCATGTCGGTGACGACGCAGCCTGCTTCCACACCAGGGATGGCATCGAGGAAAGCCTTGGCGGATTCATACGCACGAACCACAAACTGAGCGGTCCCAAGTAAGAACGCGAGCGACTCCCGCGCAGCATCGTCATCGTCAATCACATGGACCACAGGATTACCGGTCATCGACGGGCTCCTCCGGACCGACACCACGAAGCGTGAAGCGGAAAATCGTTCCCCCAACCGGATTGGACTCTACTGTGATCTGCCCGCCATGGGATTCGATGATGGTGCGTGAGATCGACAGTCCCACCCCCATTCCCTGCTTTTTCGTGGTCACGAATGGCTGGAACAGCCTTGCCGCCACATCCGGTGAGATGCCGCTACCCGTGTCGGCAACGTCGACGACAACCATGTTGTCATCAGCAGGACAGGTCGAGACAATCAGTTCGCGGCGTTCAGAACTCTGCATCGCCTCCAGGGCGTTACGCAGCAAGTTGAGTAGCACCTGCTGAATTTGGATCTTGTCGACAAGAACGAGGTCGATTGACGGGTCCAGTTGAAGGTCCATCCGAATCGATTGATCCTTGGCGGCGACCAGCGCGAGCGCGCTGGCTTCCTCCACGAGCTTCTTAAGACTTTCGATCCGCTTTTCCGTTTCTCCGCGGGCAACGAAGTCGCGCAGGCGCTGAATGACCTGCCCGGCCCGAACTGCCTGTTCGGCGGCTTTGTTGATGGCCTCCGCAATCATAGGTGCGCGGTCGTCAGGACTGCTTTGCAGGAGCCTCTTCGATCCCTGAAGGTAGTTCGCGATCGCCGAAAGTGGCTGGTTCAGTTCGTGGGCGAGTGCTGATGCCATCTCGCCCAGGGTGCTGAGCCGCGAGATGTGAAGGAGTTCCGATTGCACCTCGTGCAGGAGCCGGTCGTTCTTGTGACGCTGGGTCAAGTCACGCACGAAGCCGATGAATTGCCGCTTCCCCACTTGGCGCAACTTCGCCTACCGCGAGTTCCATGGGAAAGGTGCCGCCATTCTTTCGTTGGCCGACGACGACGCGGCCCACTCCGATGATTCTTCGCTCGCCTGTCGTTCGATAATGATCCAAGTATCCGTCATGTTCATGACGGTAAGGCGCGGGCATCAGCATGCTGACATTCCGACCTTGAACCTCGCTAGCGGTGAAACCGAAGAGGCGTTCTGCGGTTGCGCTGAAGGATTGGATTATTCCCCTCTCGTCGATGACCACCATCGCATCCGGAACAGTCTCAAGAACGGACTGCATATGGGCATGGCTGGTCGCAAGCTCCTCGTTTGCAACGCGAAGCTGACTGGCCGAGCGTTGATTTCGAAGAAGGAACGCAGCCATTGCGGCGCTTAACATTGCCAACGCGGCCATCACCGCCGCAAGCAGTGTGACGACAATGGTGTCGCGGTTGGCGCGCTGTTGGCGCTCGCCGAGGAGCGCCAATTCGGCTTGTCTGAATTGTCCGAGCTTTTCCTCGATGAGCGGACGTCAGCTGCCGAGACCGGGCTGTTCGCAGAATTTCGAGGGCCTCGTTCAAGTGCGCGGGGCCAAGTTCAACGACCTGCTTGAATTCGGCCAGTCTTGCTTCGATGTTCGGACGCAATTCGTCAAGGCGTTGGACCTGACCTGGATTGTCGGAGACCGCCTGTCGTACCGCTTCCAGCAATTTTGGAATGTCAGCTTGCGCGCGATTGTAGCTGTCGAAGTAGCTGCGCTCTCCGGTCAACAGGTAGCCGCGTTCGCCCGATTCGGCTTCAAGGACGGCTTTTTCGAGAGCGGAAACATTGCGAAGCACGTCATTGGTGTGTTCGACCCAACCGAAGCTTTCTCGCTGCCAACTAAGATTGACGCGCTAATGCGATTGCGGCAGCAACAAACATCGCCACCGCGATGGCAAGCATACCGGACACTGCGCCCCGGAAGGATCGCCTTCCAGCGCGGCGGCCAGATCGTTCCAGACGCAATTTGGCGAAGCGACATGCCATCCAGCCCTCAGCTGGGGGTTAGTTGCTTTACATTCTGCCAGAGCGAATCTTGCGAGCTGCCCGATCGCCGAGCAGGCGATCGAACTCCCTCTTGGAAACGCCGTAGCACTCGCACGAGCGGCGCTGCAGGCCGCGGCGATCGAGGATCGTGACGTTGCCACGTTTATACCGGATGAGGCCGGCCCGTTGCAGCGCGCCCGCCGCAACCGTCACGCCGGTCCGCTGCACCCCCAGCATCATGGCCAGGAACTCCTGCGTGAGCAGAAACTCATCCGATTGCATACGGTCGTGCGTCATCAGCATCCAGCGGCAACATCGCTGCTGTATGGAATGAAATTGATTGCACGCGGCGGACTGTGCGACCTGGTTGAAGAAGGCGTGAGCATAGCGATGCATCACGGTTCGCATCGAAGCGCTTCGCGCCAGTTCCTTCTTGAACAGCGTTGCCTTCATTCTCAGGCCCGCACCGGGAACCTGGACGTAAACGCTGGTGGGCGCCCTGTCGTCGCCCAACAGGAGGGGCAGACCCACCACGCCCTCGTTGCCGATCGTTCCGACCTCGGCCGCCTCGCCGTTCGCCATGGTGTTCACCAGGGAGCCGACGCCAGTCTCGATGAAATAGACAAATTCGATGGGCTTGTGAGCACGGTAGAGAGACTGCCTGTACTCCAGCGGAATACGATGAAGATGCGGGCGAAGCCGCTCGTAATCCTTGCGCGGCAGCAAACCGAGCAATCGGTTGGCATGCGGGTCTGCAACCTTTCGGCTCGCCACCACCACCGTGCTCCTCTTAATCATGCCGGTTCACGGCCGCCGCACTGACTGCCGACCTATTTCGCTTTCCACCAGGCGCGTTTTGCTCTTGCTTGGCCTTGTCTCTGGCCAGCATTTACTGCGTTTTTTTCGTCAAGTCCCGTCGACGGCGCCCCTGGGCCGATCGCTGTGAAAACTGCGCCTATTTTACAACCGAGGCAAGGCCAATGTCTGGTATCGTACATAATCACCTCGAATGTTCGGGCTGCCCGAAGGCGCGGGTAGCCAACGACCCGTGAGGTCCGGCGGAGGGGAATCGGCCATGGCAAGTAAGGCAAAACTCGCATTTGACCCAAAAGTGTTTCTAGCCGTCGTAGGCGTCGGCAAGACCATCTCCAACTATCGGAAGGGTGAAACCGTCTTCGCGCAGGGTGACCCGGGCGATGCAGTGTTCTTTATCGAAAAGGGGAGGGTCAAAGTTACGGTTCTTTCCAAGCAAGGCAAGGAAGCAATTATCGCGTTCCTTGGACCCGGGGACTTCATCGGCGAGGGATGCCTTGGGTAGTCGCACGCGGCGCATTTCGACGGCTTCAGCCACTGACCGAATGCGTGATTACCCGAGTGGACAAATCCACAATGTTAAAGACGCTCCGTGACGAGCCAAAGTTTGCCGAACTATTCACGTCGCATCTCTTGGCTCGGGCTATACGGGTCGAAGACGACTTGATTGACCAACTGTTCAATTCGAGCGAGAAACGGTTGGCGCGAACTCTTTTGCTGATGGCGCATTATGGCAAGGAAGACACCCCTGACCTGGTCATTGCGAAGGTCAGCCAAGCGACGCTCGCGGAAATCATAGGCACGACACGCTCCCGCGTGAGCTTTTTCATGAATAAATTTCGGAAGCTCGGCCTCATCGATTACAACGGCGAACTGAAAGTCCACCCGTCGCTACTCGACGTCGTTTTGCACGACGAGCCTCACGTAGAAATAAGATCTCGAAAGTGAGCAATTTTGGACACTGGACCGTCTGCCTAGCGTCGTAGCCTCATAAGACGTTCTCGGGGGGTTGACTGCAATCCGAGCTGGGAGGTCCGGAATGGACAAGTTTCATCAGAGACTACAACATCGCGCGCTACAAAGCGCAGCTCGAAACTGAAACGTCTCCCGTCAAGAGGAAACTTCTGCTCACTCTTTTGGCAGAAGAGGAGGCCAAGCAAGCTAGCCATGACAAGAATGCACAGGAGCCTTCAGGACCGCGCAGCGTTCCGACCCCGCCGTGATGCAGTGCTCGCCTGTGATACCGATGGTCAGGTGATCCTCCGCGACCGACCTCCGACGCGGATTTCCGCTCCGCTAATCTCACCGGACGAGTGGCGCATGAGGAGGGAGGTAAGATTCCATTGGTCGGTTCAGCGTGGGTGAGGGTGTTTCGCCGAACATCGCGCGGTAATCACGGAAAATTGCCCAAGCTTTGAAAAGCCAAACCCCATTGCCATCCTGGCCACGGTTGCGGCTCTTCGGTCGGCACCGTGAGGGGATCAGAACGCCAAGGCCAATGTCCGGTATCGGACATAATTGATTTGAATCAAGACTATTTGAGTGTCGCTGTTGCAAGCTTTGAACATGTGCAGAGTGTCCAGGGCAGCGGATTCCGGAACGCTGAGGAAGGTTGATGACATGCGCATTGAACAGTTGACCTGCACCGCGGACTCACCTCCGGACACCGTATTTGAATTCCCGGAGCGCCGCACTGTCGCGAGCTACGAACGCGAACTGACAGAGCACAGGTGTACGGAAATCCAGCTGCGAGAAGATCTCGCGCGAGAAGCGGCCTTGCTACGTCAAAAGGACGAGGTGATCCAACAACTGGAGCTATTGAGCAAGGAGAGCGATCATAGACTGTTGAATGACCTGCAAATGATCGTGAGCCTGCTTTCGCTGCAAAGCCGGGCGTCCACGAATGCCGAGACCTCATCGCAATTGGCTACTGCGGCCGATCGCATAGCCACGATTGGGCGCATTCATCGGCGCTTTCATTATTTCGACGGCGTACAAACCGTCGTGTTCAAGCAATTCCTTGATGATCTTTGTCGCGACTTCTCCACGATGTTGTCCTCCGAGGAGCGGCCGGAGCGGGTCATTGTCGTCGATGCGATTGAAATCGACCTACCGAGCGCCACCGCCATTCCACTCGGTTTCATCGTCAATGAACTGGTCACGAATGCCGCCAAGTATGGCAAAGGCCGCATAACGGTCAAATTAGAAGCGAATCCGGCAAATGGCTACGTGCTGTCGGTCTCCAATGATGGCCCAGTTTTGCCGGCTGGATTTGATCCAACCGCATGCAAGAGCCTGGGAATGAGGATTATTCGGTCGTTTGTCGAGCGGATCGGCGGCGAATTGCGGATTGGGCGAGGCGATAACAATCAAGGCGCGCAAATTTCGGTGCGGTTCCTCTGATTGGTCACAACTGGATGTCGGCGCAAGATCTGTTCTCGTTGTCAGAGCCGGTCATCAAACAGAGGCTCCACAGTCGGAGTGCGAAGAGGCTTAATGTTCGGTTAGGTCCTGCAACGGGAGATAGATCATGTCGATCGAACTCATACTCGTAATCCTCCTCGTCATCTTCTTGCTCGGGGGCTTCAGTGGCCGTTTCGGCGGCTACGGCTATGGCTATGGTCACGGTGGCATCAGTGTCATCGGCGTCATCCTGATCATCCTCGTCGTACTGCTTCTTATGGGTGAGCGGATCTGATCTGACGGTCGGCTCGCGTCAATGTATTCGAAACCAGGAGCAGGAGGGATTCATGAACTGGGATGAAATCGAAGGAAACTGGAAGCAACTCAAAGGCAAGGTTAGGTCGCAGTGGGGCAAGCTGACTGATGACGATGTTGAGGTCGTCAACGGCAAGCGCACCGAATTGCTCGGCATTCTTCAGACACGCTACGGCCACGCCAAGGATCAGGCCGAGCGCGAAATCGATCTGTGGGCCCAGCAGCTCAAGTAGAGGCAATGTCGATCTATTTGCGTCGCGGGCCATGCTGTAGAGCGCCGCGCCTATTTGGCCGTTCGCGTCTTAGACCGAAGCAAGCTCAGCGATCCGATTCTCGTCGAAAGGGTGACAGACAACTGGATCTCCTCGAAGCTGGGGTTCAGCCATACAAATAGCGCCCCCTTAATGCGAGTGGTATCGGCGTTCAGTCCGCTATGCATCGATCGTCGACATCAGTCTCAACGGAGGGGCAGTGAAAGACCCATACGAAATCCTGGGAGTCACGCGCACTGCCGCGCCCGACGACATTCGGAAGGCGTACCGGCGCTTGGCCAAGAAACTGCATCCGGACCTCAATCCCGGCAACAAGGAGTCGGAGGAGCGCTTCAAAGAGGTGGCGGGCGCCTACGATCTCCTCTCGGATCCAGGACAAGCGTCAACGATTTGATAGCGGAGAGATCGACGCTTCGGGCGCCGAACGACCGCGCCAGCGATTTTACAGGGATTTTGCAGCCGAGGCTGCCGGCGGGTCATCCCTACGAGAACCATTCCGGCTTCGCGGATTTCGCCGAAGGGGACGATATTTTCGCGGAGTTAATCAGGCGACAGGCGCGGGAAGCGAGGCGCGCACCTGGACCGGACTTGCACTACCGCCTTTCGATCGATTTTCTCGACGCGGTCAACGGTGCGACCAAACGCCTGACATTGCCGGATGGTGGATCTCTCGACGTAACAATTCCTTCCGGAATGCAAGAGGGACAAATTCTGCGCCTGCGCGGGAAAGGAGCCCCATCCCTCGGCGAGGGTAAAGCAGGCGATGCGCTGGTGGAGATTTCAATCAACCCTCATCGGTTCTTCGCTCGCCAAGGCGACGATATTCATGTCGACCTGCCGGTCACTCTCGCAGAAGCCGTCCTCGGGGCGCGCATCAGAGTGCCGACACCGATCGGGATCTGTCATGCTGACGGTGCCGAAGGGGTCGAATACTGGCGCTGTTCTCCGCCTGAAGGGAAAAGGCGTTCCACGGCGCGGCGGCCATGGCGACGAACTCGTCAAGCTCAAGGTCATGTTGCCGACAGAGCCGAACCCTGAGTTGGAAGCTTTTCTCTCCAGCTGGGCACCAGGAGCGAGCTACGATCCACGCCGGGATATGCAGCCATGATCATCAGCAAGCAGGACTTTCTTGATCGCGCGCAACTCGATCGCGAAACCCTGGAAGTGTGGATCGAGGAGGAGTGGTTGGTTCCCGAGTGGAACAGCGACCTGAGGTGGCGTTTTCCGAGGCGGACCTGGCGCGCGCGGAATTGATCCGAGATCTGATGCAGGACCTGGGTGTCAATGATGAGGGAGTGGGCGTGATCCTGAACCTTCTGGATCAAATGCATGGTTTGCGAAGGGCGCTGGCCGACACGCTGCAATCGGTGCGCCAGCGGTCTGCGGTGTCCGACACCGACTCGTCGACGAGCTGGGATAAGGATCGCGATCAAGAATGAACATTCAAAATCGCCAACACAAGGGACATATACCATGAGCGAACATCACTATCACGCAGTGGTTTGGATCGATCACCACGAAGCGCGGGTGTTTCATTTCAGCCGTACGGATGTGGAACGCCTCATTTTGCATCCGGACCATCCGACCAGGCACATCCATCACAAGGCAAACTCCATCGGGAGCGGACACGCTGCCGAGGATCAGGCCTATCTTCATGCGACCACTCAATCAATCGCAGACGCTGGTGCCATCCTCATTGTAGGACCGGCCAACGCAAAGACCGAATTGGTCAAACACATTCACCACCACGATCCCAAGCTGATGAGCGCCATCGTGGCAGTTGAAACTGTCGATCATCCAAGCGACGCACAAATCGTCGCTTATGCCAGAAAATACTTTGATGTGGACGGATCGGATGCAGCCACAGAAGCCGTGGGACTCGGGGTTAGTCGGCCCCGTCAGGAGGAAGAACTCATGAGCCGTTTGGGGCGGCACCTGGAAAACCATCTCGTCGGCCGCATCGGGTGGTTGAGGGCGGCGGTGCTCGGAGCCAACGACGGCATCATCTCGACCGCGAGCTTGATCGTTGGTGTCGCGGCAGCCGCTGCGTCGCATAGCGATGTCTTGATTGCGGGCGTAGCCGCGCTGGTCGCTGGCGCCATGTCGATGGCCGCCGGCGAATATGTATCCGTCAGCTCGCAGTCCGACACCGAACAGGCTGATCTCGCCCGCGAACGCCGAGAATTGAGTGAGAATGCTGAATTTGAACTTGATGAGCTAGCCGAAATCTACGTCAAACGCGGTGTGGAGCAGGCGCTCGCGCGGCAGGTTGCCCAGCAACTGATGGCCAAGGATGCGTTGACGGCCCACGCGCGTGATGAGCTTGGGATCTCGGAAGTCACCACCGCGCGCCCTGTGCAAGCCGCGCTAACGTCGGCAGTGATGTTTTCTGTGGGTGCGACTATGCCATTGCTAATGGTTGTTGTTTCGCCCGCCAGCGCACTTGTCCCTATCGTGTCTGCTGCGTCCCTAGGATTTCTTGCTCTTCTAGGCGCGATCGGCGCCCAAGCAGGTGGCGCAAACATTCTGCGCGGCACAGCGCGCGTCACATTCTGGGGTGCATTGGCGATGGCTCTGACTGCCGGTATCGGGAAATTATTCGGTACAGTTGTTTGAAATGGGACGCTCGGAAGTATCGGTGGTCCAGTCTACAGCCTGGAATTACTGAGCTCCAGCGGCGGAATGCTGCAATCAGAGACTGGAGCTGCGAATGAATGGTCCAGGTCTTGATGCGCCCTATTGGAGCCAAGACGCCGCCGCGCTAAGCGCAGCGTTGGGGTCGGGCCCGGGCGGCCTTTCGTCGGAGGGTGCCGCCACGAAGCTTCAGGTGGTCGGCCCCAATAGCGTTGAAGATGCTTCGCGGATGAGCGCTTTTCGATTGCTTCTGCGGCAATTCGAGAGCCCGCTCGTCCTCATCCTCATCTTTGCCGCTGCAATCTCACTGGTACTGCAGCAGTGGGTGGATGCAGCCATCATTCTGGCGATCGTGCTCGGAAGTACGCTGCTCGGCTTCTACCAAGAATACCGGGCGTCGGCGGCCGTCGAAGAGCTGAAACGTCGCTTGGCGCTGACTTGCCGTGTCATGCGCGACAGCGTCGAGCGGACGGTGTCCGTAAGCACTGTCGTTCCCGGCGACCTCATCCTGCTCTCGGCCGGCAATCTGATCCCGGCGGATGGCCTGGTGGTCGAGGCGGAGGACTTCCTGGTCAGCGAAGCGAGCATGACGGGTGAATCATTTCCCGTCGAAAAGCAGCCGGGGATCGTGAAGCCAGAGGCGGCCCTTGCGGCCCGGACAAATGCAGTCTTCCTCGGCGCCTCGGTTCAAAGCGGCACGGCGAAGGTCCTTGTCGTCGAAACCGGTCTCCGGACTGCGTTTGGGGCAATCGCGGCACGGCTCAGAACCCGCCAGCCCGAGACGGATTTTGGGCGTGGGGTGCGCCAGTTCGGATACCTTCTGATCCGCGCGATGGTCGTCATCGTCTTGTTCGTCCTGACAGTAAATCTGCTTCTCGGTCGCCCGGTGATTGAATCCCTCCTGTTTGCCGTCGCGCTCGCGGTCGGCATGTCACCGGAGCTGTTACCTGCGATCGTCAGCGTGACCCTGTCCGCCGGTGCTCGGGCCATGGGCCGCCGTGGCGTCATCGTCCGCCGCTTGGAAGCGATCGAGAACCTCGGCAGCATGGATATTCTGTGTACCGACAAGACCGGCACGCTGACCGAGGGCAAGATCGTTCTCAACGATGCCTTGGACGCAGGGAACCGCCCGTCGGACGAAGTGCGCCGGCTTGCCTATCTTAATGCGGCATTCGAGACTGGCATCGAAAACCCGCTTGATGCCGCGATCGTGGCTGCTGGCAAGATCACAGGCCTGACGACGCAAGGCTTCGCCAAGATCGACGAAATCCCTTACGACTTCCTTCGTCGCCGGCTTACCATCGTTGTGGCGGAAGACGGCAATCAGAGCGCAGCATCTCATCGTTACCAAGGGCGCGTTCTCAAACGTGCTCGACACCTGCTCATCGCTCGAACGCGATGCTGTCGTTGTCCCGCTCACGACCGAATTGCGCGCGGAACTCGACACTGTCTTCAAGGGCAAAGGAGCCGAGGGGTTCCGGGTCCTGGCCGTGGCGACTCGCAGGGTCGCGGCCAAACCGCGCTATGGCCGCGATGACGAACGGGGCATGACGTTTCGCGGCTTTCTTGTCTTCTCCGACCCGCCCAAGGCGGACGCGCAACGGACGATCCACGATCTCGCCAAGCTCGGCATCCGCATCAAAGTGATTAGCGGAGACAATCGCTATGTGACGGCTCATCTCGCGGAAGCTGTCGGCCTCAATTCAAAGTCAATGCTCACCGGCGACGACTTGGGAAAACTCAAGGATGAGGCGTTGTGGCACCGCGCACCACGCACCGATCTCTTCGTTGAAATCGATCCTCAGCAGAAGGAGCGGATCGTCCGCGCCCTGCAAAAAACCGGGCACTCGGTCGGATATCTCGGCGATGGCATCAACGATGCGCCAGCCCTGCATGCAGCCGATGTCGGTATCTCGGTTGAGGAGGCCGTGGATGTCGCCCGCGAGAGCGCCGACATCATCCTGCTGAGCCGCGATCTCGACTGCTTGCGCAGTGGCGTCGAGGATGGAAGGCGGACCTTCGCCAACACGCTCAAATACATCTCGATCACCACCAGCGCGAACTTCGGGAACATGGTGAGCATGGCGCTCGCGACGCCGCTGCTTCCGTTCCTGCCGCTGGCGGCCAAGCAGATCCTGCTGAACAACTTTCTGTCCGACGTACCATCGATCGCAATCTCGAGCGACAACGTCGATCCAGACCGCGTCTCCCAGCCTCAACGCTGGAACATCAAGGACATTCAGCACTTTATGATTGTCTTTGGGCTGATCAGCTCGGTCTTCGATCTGATGACGTTCGCAGTGCTGCTCCTGGTCTTTCACGCCGACCAGGCCACGTTTCAGACATCCTGGTTCGTCGTGTCGCTGTTGACCGAGCTTGCCGTCGTGCTGGTTCTGCGAACGCACTGGCCGGCTTTTCGCAGCAGACCCAGCCGCTTGCTGCTGTGGACCACACTTACGGTCTCCGCCGCCACCCTCGCGATTCCATTCCTCGGACCCCTGAGTTCGGTGTTTGGATTTGTGCCCCTCTCGGCGCTTCAGATGGCCACCGTTATCGCCATTGTCGTCGGCTACATCGTGGCGACGGAAGCGGTGAAGGCATGGTTCTATGGGAGGAAAATCAAAGCGAAACCGAAGTTTGCCGCAAACGTTCGCTGACGGGGAGTTAAAAATCACCCCGTCACGGGCGGCATCAAGCAAAGTTAAGTGCTGCCTCCGTGGGAACTTTTGCAGAGTTTCGAGTGAAAGCACGTCGGTTGGTTAGCGTCACGAGAGCACAGGACAGGGCCATTGACCTGTATCGGCGCTTCGTTGAGGTATGGGAAGGTCAGATCGGCTGGCGCCGGCCGAATGTGCTGGGGCCATGATGTTATTATTGAAGCACGTAGGTTCCGGGTGCGTCGCAGTGAGGGGGATAACCCGTTGCGGCCGCCCCCATGGGAGGCGGCGCAGTCGGCGCACCGGAACGCTCCGCTAGCCAAGCTACCCATTCCGCCCACCAAGAACCGTCCTTGTGTGGTGCGTCAGCCAAGTAGGTTTCTGGATCCACGTAGTGGTCATTCGACTGCTTGGTCATGACCTGGAAGCTGCGGCCCTGATGGCCTGGCTCGGACACGATCCCGGCGTTGTGTCCGCCGGTCGTGAGCAGATAAGTCACCTCGGTGTCGGCCAGAAGATGAATCTTGTAGGTGGAACGCCACGGTGCGACGTGGTCGCCCACGGCTCCGACCATGAAGATTGGGGCGCGAATGTCCGTGAGCGCGATCGGCCTGTCGACGATGATAAGTCGACCCTCCGCCAGATCGTTGTTCAGGAACAGGCGGCGCAGATATTCCGAATGCATGCGATAAGGCATCCGGGTTCCATCCGCGTTCCACGCCATGAGATCGATCATGGGTGCGCGCTCACCCATCAGGTACTCGCGGACCATGCGCGACCCGATCAGGTCGTTGGATTGCAACATCTGAAACGTGCCCGCCATCTGCGTGGTGTCGAGGAAGCCCTGCTCCCACATCATGTCTTCAAGGAACGCAAGCTGGCTCTCGTTTATCATGAGCATCAACTCGCCCGCCTCTGTGAAGTCTGTCTGGGTTGCCAGCAGCGTGGTTGATTTCAGGCGATCGTCGCCGTCACGCGCCATGGCGGCGGCGGCGATCGAAAGCAGTGTCCCACCAAGGCAATAGCCGACGCTATGCACCTTCTGATCTGGCACGATCGCACCAACCGCATCGAGTGCCGCCATGATGCCGAGCGTCCGATAGTCGTCGAGGCTCAGGTCACGGTCCTCCGGGCCGGGGTTCTTCCAGGAGACCATGAAAACCGTAAACCCCTGCGCTGTGAGGTACTTCACCAGCGAATTCTGTGGCGAAAGATCGAGAATGTAATATTTCATGATCCAGGCCGGAACAATGAGGACCGGCTCGGGCCGCACTGTGTCGGTCGCGGCCGCATATTGGATGAGCTCGATCAAGCGGTTGCGGTAGATCACCTTGCCCGGTGTCACCGCAACATCACGACCGACCTGGAAATTTTCGGCGCCAATAGGCTTCTTGCCGCTTATCGTGCGCTCCCAGTCCTCGATCAGGTTGTGGAAGCCGCTCAGCAAGTTCTTTCCGCCACTGCTGACGGTGCGCTTTAGTAACTCGGGATTCGTCAGCAAGAAGTTCGACGGAGAGAACATGTCGAGTATCTGGCGCGATATGAATCCCACCATGTTTTCATGCTGTTTTGTGACACCCCGTATTCCGGTCGTCGCGTTGTGCCACCATTGTTGATTAATCAGGAAGCCCTGATACATGAAGTTGTACGGCCACTTCTGCCAATCCTCGCCGTCAAACCGTCGATCTTGAGGCAACGGCTCGATACAGCGTTCAGTCTTGCCACCCTCTAGCGCGCACCGGCTTGCGTAGTTGGCAAAGCGCACTCCTTTCCTGGATGCCTTATCGATGAGCTGAGATCGCTTGCCCGGCGAAAAAGCTAAATGAGTTGCCCAATCAAGGTATGCTGCAGCAAGCGCCGCCGGCGATAGCCCCATCGTGAAGCGCGCTGCCGCAGCATGCAGCGAGCGGTCGACGATGTCGGCAAAGGCCGTCACCGAATAGGAATCATGGCCGTCCACGGTATTGGTCCGAGCTCGCTCGCCGGCATCCGGAACGGCATTCGCAGTTTTTGTTACGTCTGCGGAGGGGGCATTCGATCGACGTCGCCTATCTGCCAACGCGAGGATGGGAGAAGCTGTCGTCAATCCTGTCGCTGCGGTTACTGTCGGCTTCTTCGGAACAGCCATGGACTTAACTCCATTCAAGCGACAATTCCTTCAAAATTTAACCGCGCCATTGCAATCGTAATATGAGCTAGATCAATTGGCGACTCCAGGGCGACAATGAACGCTTGCGAAGGAGGAATTGAACTAGAAATCGCTGCTCACGAGGTCATAGCAGCCTTTATGTCCGCGTGCATAGACTTTGACCACAGTTGCGTAGATCAATTGACGATTGACGTCAAAGACCCGAAGGGCACCATTCTGATCGAAGGCCGTGCTGGGTTGAATTCGTCTTAGCGCATCTTCGGTCACGAAAAACGAAGCTTCCATCGCGCTATCATATCCCCAGAACCGTACAGCTCGTCGCGTGGTATCGTAACTGCGAGTACTATTTGGAAAGCTCAAGGCCATGGGCACTCACCTTTGCCGACGCCGCCAAGCTGCTCGTTTCTAAGAGTCCATGTCTCGACGGGACTTCCCGCGGTTGTAGGCGAATTGCTTCAGCTCTTGCCTCCGCCTTAACCGCATCTTCAAACATCAATTTGCTAATCTGATGTTTGATGGCGATCGTCGCGGGAAGCTTGAGTTTTCTTCCGAACCGACGTGTTTCCATTTCATGCTCCTGCGGCTAGGGTACTTCTGCGATCAAGCGGGAATGCCAGAACAAGCATCCCCGCTGAACCAAGTACCCAAAATCGTACGATCAAAAGCCCATGCCTCCACCGGACGGCATCGCAGGCGCCGCAGCATTCTTGTTCGGGACCTCAGCCACCATCGCTTCGGTGGTGATGAGCAGACCGGCGACCGATGCTGCGCCCTGTAACGCCGCACGCACCACCTTCGTCGGATCAATGATGCCCTTCGACATCATATTGACGTACTCGCCGGACTGCGCGTCGAAGCCGAAGGCGTAGGTATCCTTCTCGAGGATCTTGCCGACCACGACCGAGCCGTCTTCGCCTGCATTGAGTGCAATCTGCCGCGCCGGCCACGAAAGTGCCTTGCGAACGATTTCGACGCCGGTCTTCTGGTCATCGTTATGCGTGCGCAACTTCTTGAGCACTTCGCTGGCGCGCAGCAGCGCCACGCCGCCGCCCGGCAGGATGCCTTCCTCGACCGCCGCACGGGTTGCGTGCATCGCATCGTCGACCCGATCCTTGCGCTCCTTGACCTCGATCTCAGTGGCGCCGCCGACGCGGATCACCGCGACGCCGCCCGCGAGCTTGGCGAGCCGCTCCTGGAGCTTCTCGCGATCGTAGTCGGAGGTGGTCTCCTCGATCTGCGCCTTGATCTGGTGGATGCGCGCCTCGATGTCGGCCTTCTTGCCGGCGCCGCTGACGATCGTGGTGTTCTCCTTCTCGATCGTCACCTTCTTGGCGCGGCCGAGCATGGCGAGCGTCACGTTTTCGAGCTTGATGCCGAGATCTTCGGAGATGGCCTGGCCACCGGTCAGGACCGCGATGTCTTGCAACATCGCCTTGCGTCGATCGCCGAAGCCGGGCGCCTTGACGGCCGCGACCTTGAGGCCGCCGCGCAGCTTGTTGACCACAAGCGTGGCGAGCGCCTCGCCCTCGATCTCCTCGGCAATGATGACCAGCGGTTTCGACGTCTGCACCACGGCTTCCAGGAGAGGCAGCATTTCCTGAAGTCCAGATAGCTTCTTTTCGTAGATCAGAACGTACGGGTCTTCCATCTCAACCCGCATCTTGTCGGCGTTGGTGACGAAATAGGGGGAGATGTAGCCGCGGTCGAATTGCATGCCTTCGACCACTTCCAGTTCGGTCTCCAAGCGACTTCGCCTCTTCGATCGTGATCACGCCCTCATTGCCGACCTTCTTCATGGCGTCGGCAAGAAAGCGCCCAATCTCGGCATCTCCGTTCGCGGATATGGTTCCGACCTGGGCGATCTCCTCGTTCGAGGTGACCTTCTTGGAGTTCTTCTGCAGGTCCAGGACGACCGCCTCAACGGCGAGGTCGACGCCGCGCTTGAGGTCCATCGGGTTCATCCCGGCAGCAACGGCCTTTGCGCCTTCTCGGACGATCGCGTGAGCGAGGACAGTGGCGGTCGTCGTGCCATCACCCGCAGTATCGGATGTCTTGGATGCGACTTCGCGCACCATCTGTGCGCCCATATTCTCGAACTTGTCCTCCAGCTCGATCTCCTTGGCGACCGTAACCCCGTCCTTGGTGATGCGGGGGGCGCCGTAGGACTTGTCGAGCACGACGTTGCGGCCTTTGGGACCGAGCGTTACTCGGACCGCGTGGGCGAGAGTGTCGATGCCGCGCAGCATTCTGTCGCGTGCGTCGACTGAGAATTTAACTTCCTTGGCAGACATGTCGGTAACTCCTCAAAAGAAAACGTTTGTGTTCATTCTTTTAACGACACGACTTCGTCGGTCTAAACCCAGCAAGCGTTGTCAGGCAGCCTTCTTGCGTGCTTCGGTCTCGACCAAAACACCCATGATGTCGCTTTCCTTCATGATCAGGTATTCCTGGTCATCGATCTTGACCTCGGTGCCGGACCACTTGCCGAACAACACCCGGTCGCCGACCTTGACGTCGATCGGAATGAGCTTGCCGCTCTCATCACGTCCACCCGGGCCAACGGCGACAACTTCGCCTTGCTGGGGCTTTTCCTTGGCAGTGTCGGGAATGATGATGCCTCCGGCGCTTTTTGCCTCGGCTTCGATACGTTTGATCACGATACGATCGTGAAGTGGACGAAATTTCATGTATCTCTCCTTGTATGACTATCGATTACGATTTGACTCCGGCAACTGATCATCATGCGGAGAGCGGATCGCCTCACGACATGCAGTCGACGCTTTCGGCTGGCAACCTTCAAGGATGGAGGCCGGTCAACAACAACATTAAGACAAAGACGAATGCAGCCGCTACCAGTGAAAAATAGAATGCCTTGGTTGCCACGCCACGAAGAGCCAGAGCCGATGTCATGACCAGCCTCCCACACTCATCTCATGATGAAGTTTCTAGTCTTAGATATGGTGTTCACCCGAGGAACTTACGATGGCACGGCCCTGGTTTCTTTTGAGCACGGCTGACTTGTTTATTGGTTGGTTCGGGCTCGCTTTGATGTGAATCAAGGGAATTGGGCGAGATTCATCGTAATTGGGAGAACTCTTGGCGATCCGAAAGGAATGATCAGACAGCGGGGAGAGCGGTTAGGATTTCGTAACATCACGGCCCTTAAGGAGTGGGAGAACACAATGACAGGAGATGAGAAAATCCAAAGGATTATGGAGCGTGCTATTCAATCGGCTTTTATTGATTTTCCAGATGCGGGCAACGGGATGTTGTGGCCGCAAAATTATAAAGAACCGAACGAGTGCAAGACTGTGGCAACTGCCATCCTCTCCGCTCTCCAAAGTGCTGGCTACAAAATTGCGTCGGAGTCAAACTGAGGCACTCTACGGTGTCCAGTTTGCATTTTTGCCGGCCTAGTCGATGGACGTGGAAGGGCAGGCGGGCAGGTATATTCTAATGAGCAATAGTTCAAAAGGAACAACGTATCGCTTTCTCGATTGTACGGCGAGTCGAGTCAGTATATGACGCCTTCCGTGCAGACCGTGACACGCCAGGTCACCCTGCGTGACCTGGAAGCACTGTTTGAACGACATGATTTCAATGGCCTGCCCCCGGTTTGGATGACACCCGCCTAAGCTAATCCGGCCTGGCGCTCGAACTCCATAGGGCTCAGATATCCGATCGTCGAGTGCCTGCGCTTGGCATTGTAGAAGCGTTCGATGTAATCGAACACATCGGCTCTCGCTTCATTGCGCGTCCTGTACGTTTTGCGTCCTGTGCGCTCGGTCTTGAGCGACGAGAAGAAGCTCTCCATCGCGGCATTGTCCCAGACGTTGCCCGATCGGCTCATCGAGCAGACAACGCCGTTGTCGGCCATGAGCCGCTGGAACTGCTCGCTGGTGTATTGGGCGGATTCAAGCACTCGTCGCAACGCGATCTTTCTGTGTTGATAGAAGCAAATGGTCAAGCGCCTCTGCGGGCGTTTTCCAATCCAGCGCCTTACGAGGCCGCGCGTTAAGGGCAGCTGATACTGCTGCAATCTGCTCGGCGCTATGCGTGCTGAGATCGGTGCCTTTTGGGAAGTATTGGCGCAGCAGCCCGTTCGTGTTCTCGTTGGTGCCGCGTTGCCACGGACTTTGCGGATCGCAGAAGTAAACTTGCACACCTGTATCGATTTTGAGCCGTGCGTGTTGAGCCATCTCTGCGCCTTGGTCCCAAGTCAGAGATCGACGCAGCTGGTCGGGCAAGGTGATAATCGTTCGCGTGATGGCATCGCACACCGCATCGGCACCATGTCCAGCGAGGGCGGGGCCGTTCTTCACGCGAGCGTTGCGGCCATATCCAGACATCCGCGGCAGGTGGAGCAACAGGGTGAAGCGAGTTGTGCGCTCCACCAATGTGCCGATCGCCGAACTGCCGAGACCTAGAATGAGGTCTCCTTCCCAATGTCCCGGTACGGCGCGATCGGCTGCTTCCGGCGGGCGTTGGCTGATCATGATTTCGGGAGAGATGAAGGCCTTGCCTCGACGACGTGTGCGCGCTCTCGGGATTCGGAGCGGCCGCCCGGTGCGTAAGCAGGCCGTCAGTTCGCGCCGCAAAGCGGACATTGCAGCACGTCGCTTCCGAGCCATGGCCTGACGTTTGCGGTGCTTGTCCGAAGCCGACATTCGCGTAGGATCGGAGTCAGCCGGTGCGACCGCTCGGTGCATCATGACTGCCACCGGTTCGGCCGCGGCCCAAGCCCGCGGCTGGCTCATCTCGCGGGTCACGCTGCCCGAACGAGACTGGGGACGGCGCCCTTGCCCCTCACTTCCGTCTCCTCGAACTCGGCGGCGGCAATCGCGCGGTCGAGAGCGGCTCGTAGTTCCTTGGCCGTCTCCAGCGTCAGCTCAATCGCAGCCCGCGCCCCGGGTTCGAGGGCAATGTTGATGAAATCGAGAGTGATGACGTCACCCAGAGGGGCATGGCGCGCGTGGTCATAGGCAACCACCGCCTGCGAGAGCGGGAACCATTCGTCCCCGCGCTTTGCCATGCCCTCTGCCCGCGCGATCTCGATAATGGACGTGCACATTTCCAGGCCTCCTACTTGGCCAGATGCTTGCCGAAGAAGGCGAACACCTTGTTCCAACCATCTATGGCCTGCTCGGGCCGGTAGAGCGGCCGATGCCAATACCAAATGCCGTGACCGGCACCGTCGTAGCGGTAGAACTCGTGCACCTTGCCGTGCTTTTTGAGTTCAGCCTCGTGCTGGTTCACTTGCTCGGGGCTCGGCGCGCGGTCATCGTTGCCGAAGATACCGATGAGCGGGCAGCAGAGGTCTTTCGTCATCTCGACCGGCGCGACGGGCGTCTTGGCATTGAGCTCCTCTTTGCCCATCACCACGCGGCCGCCCCAGAGGTCTGCGCAGGCGTCGACGTCCTTCCTTTGGCAGGCGTAGATGACGGCGTGTCGGCCACCAGAACAGGAGCCGAAAAGGCCGACCTTGCCGTTGTGATTGGGCTGCGCGCGTGTCCACTTCACGGCCGCCTCCGTATCGCCGACCATCTGAGCGTCGGGAATGCCGCCGTCTGCGCGCACTTTGGCGGCGACGTCGTCCGGATTGCCCTCTCCCGCACGCTCATAGAGGTTAGCGCAGATCGCGAGATAGCCGTGATGCGCGAACCGACGCGTCGTCTCGATGTAGAACTCGCTCCACCCCGGGAGATGGTGGACAAGCACCACGCCCGGAAAGGGGCCTGGACCAGACGGCTTGGCCACATAAGCGGCAATCGGGGTTTCCTTATCGCCTTTGAGGGTCACGTTCTCGCAGATCATGCCTCGGTAGAATGACATCAGTCTCCTCCATGGGCGTCGTCCAACGGTGCAGCGCCGCGCCGACCCGTCATCGATAAGGGGAGTCGCAGCGCGGCTAGTATTCGACGATCGCATACCGGACGCAACAAAAGGCTGCCGAGCCACGCAAATCGTTTGCGATATCTCGCCTGGAGTCTCACCGGTCCTAGGCAGCCTGCGGAGCAGCGCGATCCAAGGTCCCGACCAGACAGTGGTTTGCAAGGCGGCCAGCGGACTGGGGATCATGCGTCGGCAGATAGACCGTCGGGCGGGACTGAGCGAAGTGTTTGATGGCGGCCAACGTCGCGACGGATGCTTGCTCGTCTGCGCTGACGCCATCAATCCTGCCAGCGAGCATGAGTTGCTCGTTGTAAGAGGTATCGCCGGCCAAAAAGAACGTGGTTTCCCCCTCTTGGACCAAGACGGATAGATGATCCGCCGTATGGCCCGGTGTGGCGACCACGACAACGTCCTCCGCTCTGGTCAATCGCCTGCTGGCAGCGAAGGGGCCGAAAGGCTCCGCTGTGAGTTCGAGCGGTACCGGATCAAACCACGCTGGCCACCGATTGGGAAGATATCCACGCACGCGGCCCGCCCATCCGCTTGCCGTGCGGAATTCGCCGGGAGCAACAAGGATTTCACTGTGAGGAAAATGCCTGAGACCACCGTCATGATCCATGTGCAAATGAGTGAGGACGACCCGTTTCACATCGCGCGGGCTGATGCCCAGCGTGTGCAGCTGCGGACCTATCTCTTCTTCGCGATCGATTCGAAAAGAGACCTCCCATCGGACAAAGGGATGAAGAGACTTCCCGGTTTCGACCAGATGCGCACCTTGGCCAGTATCGACCACAATGACACCTTCCTGATGATCAATGACCCAAGCGTACGTGGGTAGCCAGCCGGTCCAGTTCCGGTCGGCGAAAACGGCGAGCCGTCGTGGCAATCCGTGCCCGCGACCCTCGACCTGTGCGCTTTTAATTCGGACAGAGCCTGTTTGGATGGCATGTACCTTCATGGCAACCTCTCTACATGGTAACAGGCCTTCGACGCGCACGCCGTGATGCCGGCAGCGATACGTGTAGATGTGGCTGACGTCGAGACGATTCCAGCCGCACTGGGGCCGATCAGAGTGCCGAACCCACGCTCGTATAGAGAATGCTGATGATGCCGCTGACGTTCCGTCCGCCGAATAGCCCGTAACGAGAGACGGAGCTGTCTGATCATGAACCGTGGTCCCTAGCGCTACGGCCGCCGCCACCAGACCAATTCTGATCCAAGTCACTTGAATGGCATGTAGAGAGTACAGACCTTGGTCGGTAATGCCCCGTTAGTTCCACTTGAGGAACTGGTGGAACCGCTGGATGCTGGCAAACCGGTTGGCCGCTCGCACTTGAATTCTGAAATGGGTCAAAAATGACGACTGTCGTCGCTGATACCAAGGCGTTGGACCGGCCACCCATCTTGGTGGATTTCGCGCTGCAAGGCGGCGGCTCGCATGGGGCATTCACCTGGGGCGCGCTTGATCGCCTGCTCGAGGAGCCGTGGCTCGGAATCGACGGCATTTCCGGCACGTCGGCCGGCGCTATGAACGCGGCGGTGCTGGTCGATGGCCACGCGAAAGGCGGTGCCGCGGGCGCTCGAACGGCCCTGGAGAATTTCTGGCGCCGCGTCTCCGAGGCGGCTCACTTCAGTCCTTTCCGGCGCGGGCCGTTCGATGTGCTCCTGGGCCGCTGGACGTTGGACTCCTCGCCCATGTACGTCGCCATGGATATCATGTCTCGCCTGTTGTCGCCCTACGACTTGAACCCGATGGGGAAAAATCCATTACGCGCCATTCTGGCGGAAACAATCGATTTCGGGCGGGTGGCGCGAGCCTCGATCAAACTCTTCATCACCGCTACCAATGTGCGGACCGGCCGCGGTCATGTGTTCAGGAACGATGCTGTTACGCCGGACGTTCTGCTCGCCTCGGCTTGTCTGCCCACCATGTTCCAGGCCGTCGAGATAGACGGCGAGCCCTATTGGGATGGCGGCTATTCCGGCAACCCCACGATCACTCCCCTTGTTCGAGAGTGCAAATCGCAGGATACAATCCTCGTGCAGATTAACCCGGTCGAACGAAAAGAACGCCCACGCTCTGCGTCCGACATTCTCAACCGCCTGAATGAAGTGTCCTTCAACGCTGTTCTGCTGAAGGAGCTGCGAATGATTGCTTTGCTTCGGCAAGTCGCCAACCCGGGTGACAGCGAGGGCGCACAATGGGCCGGTATGCGCATCCACCGTGTCGCGAGCGAGATGATGACCGACCTCGGCGCCTCCTCGAAGCTTAACGCGGAGTGGGAATTCTTCTGCCTTCTGCGCGATGAGGGTCGAAGGTCCGCGCAACGCTTTCTGGAGGCGCATGCACTAGATCTCGGGCGCCGTTCAACCCTTGATCTAAACATCCTGTTGCAAAGCGTCTGACCGATCGCCTCATCGGGATCTTATTTTGGCTGCTTAGCAGTGTCGGCCGCTCCGTTGCCATCCGCGCTCACGGGGCCGCACAATATGATATCCAATTGCCGTTCAGTCAGCGGGTGTCGGAACGATTTGCAACCCATCATCCACTATTACTTAACCGTTTCCGAAAGTCCTGTTTCGGTTAGCCGAGTGATATCCCAATTTTCTCCGGATTGAATTTCGTGTCTTTTCAACGCGGCAGTTGGAACCCCAGTCGCGCTCCCATGTGGGGTTTTGGACACTCCAAGTTGGGAGATCGTTGGATCCCGGTCGCCTTCCCTCCGCCAGAGCAACTGAAAACATTCAACGGCAGTCCTGTGCAATGGCGCTTTCGAGTCTCGATATTCCGTTCGGTTCTGCTCTGATGCCGGCAACAGCCTAATGGCTTGCCAAGCGCCTTACCCCAAACGGCCGGGCATCTGAAGGATCCAGGCCCTGAGGTTAGCCAGGTCGTTCATGGCTCGTGACTATTAGCTGCTTACTGTGCGGCCTTGATTCCGAGCGATTGCGCGATCGAGGCAAGCTGGTCGCGAATTTCCTTGATGCCGGCAGCGAATTCGGTCGGGCCACGGATATCGACGACCTGGCCGGTCGCCGCAAGCCTGCCCGCAATGGTCGGATCGGCCTCGACCACGGTGCGGACGTCGGTAGCGACCCTTTCGCGCAGCGCATCCGACATTCCACGCGGACCGTAGATACCAATCAAGCTATCCAGTCCGAGATAAGGGTACCCCGCCTCGGCGACGGTCGGAATGTCGGCGGCGATTCCGACGCGCTTCCGGCTGGTCACCGCCAGTACCCTAAGCTTTCCGGCCTGAATCAATGGACGCATAGTCGCGTAGGATGACATCAGAAGGTGAATACGTGCTTCCGCCAGGTCGTTCGGCGCCTGCTGGATATCGCGGTACGGCACCCGGGCCACCGGCAAGCCTTGGGCCCTGATGAAGGCCGACATGATCAGGTCGGAATTGCCGGCGGCGGCCGCTACATTGAGCGTGTCGGGCTTTGCGCGGGCCAGTGCAATGAATTCGCCGAGCGTCTTCACGTTCAGGGATTCTGGCACCGAAAGCGCAATCACAATGGTCGTGACGTTCGTGATCGGAAGCAGGTCGCGCTCCGCATTATAGGGGAGCTTTTCGTGCGAATAGGGATGCGCCGTGAAAGTTGAGGCTGGAACAAACAATAGCGTATGGTCGTCGTTAGCACTGGTGAAGGCATTGATGGCAACGAGGCCGTCCCCGCCGGGACGGTTCTCGATCACCACCGGCTTGCCCCAGAGCGCCGCGAGCTTTTCTCCGACCAGCCGCGCGGTGATGTCGACTCCGGCTGCGGGCCCAAATGGCAGGATGAACTTGACCACACGCTGCGGATAGGTCTGAGCGGAGGCGACCGTCATGGTGTTGACACTGGCGGCCAATCCGATCACGAACACGATCATGAATTGCAACATGGAATGTTCCCGTCTTGCAAACATCGTATTTGGTTCTTTCGCGGGCGGCATCATAGCTGAGAAAATCATGAATCCTAGGTAAGTCGATTGGCGTCCCCTGCCGGGACAATGGCGTGGTGAGGTTGCGAGCGCTCGAAAGGACGACCATGCCGGGGAAAGGGCAGAAATTGGGCAGAGTGGAAAAATGACCGCATTCGTTTAGATCGGAACGCCATTGGAGAAATCACGACAACCCACAATGACCAAGGCGGAGATGCGCGAAGAGAGCGACCGCCTCGTGAAATTAGCAATGGCGCAAAAGGTTGCCGTCGCTCAGGATAAGACGGGACTAGACGTGAAATGTAGTATGTGCGGAGCGCCTAGCCAACTCTCTGCGGATTCGGGCAAGACACGGGGGGAATACAAATTCAAAGAATGTAGCTACAAACAGAAGACGTTATGAAAAGGGCCTGTATTGCCTGTGGTCAGAGGCCCCGATAAGCGGTCATGTGAGCAGCGACTGCATGTCGCAGAGACTGTCGGGTACCGGCATCACGGCCACCAACATCGTCGAGCGTGTTATCTTCGGCGCACTGATGGGGGCATTTCCTGGACGCTGATCACGTGTTCTTTCCAGCAGCTAGCATACCGACCTAAGTGTTTCGATCCCACCCTTCCCGCCCTGGAGTCGCCGATGCAATCCCCAAAGGCCTTTATCCTCGCCGCGCACGGCGCAAAAATGCCAGCGGTCGGCTTCGGCACTATGGAACTACCGCATCGCCCGGCCGAACTGGTCGCTGCCGCCATTGCGGCCGGCTATCGCCACATCGACACCGCGCGCAAATATGGCACCGAGGAGCGCGTCGGAGAAGGTATTCGCGCGAGCGGCATCGCGCGAGACGAGTTGTTCATCACCACCAAGGTGACCGAGGAGAATGCACGCGAGGCCGATTTTTTGCACTCAGCGGAGACTAGCCTGAAGGCGCTCGGCCTCGACCAGGTAGATCTCCTGCTGGTGCATTGGCCGCAGCCTAAGGTGCCGTTCGCCGAGACGCTCGGGGCACTCGCCAAAGCTAAGCGGGGCGGGCTTACTCGCCACATCGGCGTGTCGAATTTCACCCTCGCCATGCTCGAGGAGGCGGTGCATGTGTGCCCCGAACCGCTCGTCACTAACCAGATTGAGTATCACGCCTATCTGCCGCAGGACCGCATGATCGCGGAGCTACGCCGGCACGGCATGGTCCTGACCGCCTATTGCCCGGTCGCCCGCGGCCAATTGCTCAATGAGCCAATCGTCGGCGAAATCGCTAAAGTGCGTGGCAAGACGCATGCCCAGATCTGCCTGCGCTGGCTTATCCAACAGCCGATGGTCGCCGCGGTGCCGCGCGCGCTCGAAGAGGCGCATATCAAGGAAAACCTCGACGTGTTCGATTTCTCACTCAGCGACGATGACATGCGGCGGATTTCCGCACTGCGCAGCCGCAACATCCGCATCGCCGATCCGCCCGAGCGCGCGCCCAAGTGGGACGTAGAGACCGTCGCGTAGGCGCGGGCTGGACTCGCATACTCCGCTAGGATGTAGTCGATGCGCCCGAATGACCCGTTCGGCGCCGGAGCGTGACCCCTGCATTGCTGGCAGGATTGATGGCATCAATGCAGACGAGCAAGCGTCCGTCGCGACGCTGGACGCCATGAAACACTTCGCTCAGAGTCGCCCGACGATCTATCTGCCGGCGCACGATCCCCAGTCCGCTGGATGCCTCGCAAACCACTGCCTGGTCGGGACCGTGGATCGTGCTGCGCCACAGACTGCCTAGGACCGGTGAGACTCAAGGCGAGATACAATCGCTCTGAAGGCGACAGGGATTGGGCGCAGCGTGTGACTAGTCAAGGGCCTACGCGGATCAGCGACTTTGTCCCGAAGTCTCGCATAGCGCGCCGCCCGCGCGTCACTTAGGAAAGCGTACGCCGAAGCGACCGCGGCGCTCTATCCCAATTCCAAAGATGTGATACGCCGGGCTCTGACGCGCCTAATGCGCGGGCGAACGATCATCGCAATTGTGCATCGGCTGGCCACCCTGCGTAATTTCGATCGCATTGTGGTGTTGCAAGACGGCCGGATCAGACAGGATGGCGCGCCCGATAAGCTGATGGAACGCGAGGGCCCTACCGGCATCTGGTCGTGCGCAAGATGAGGCGGATCACGCAAAGAACTGCCTGAGGAATGGGCAACCATCGTGATGTGTGCTGATCGAGCGCCTGAAGAACCGTTATGTGGGGAACGCGACCGCGAAAATCGGTTGAGGATTGGAACTAGGATCGTCCCCAACGGTTCGACTGTGGCCTGAAATCGCCTCTGATTCTGATATTTCTCCCTTGATAGTCCGATGCATCGATTTCACGTTGAGATCAAACGATAAGTCCCAGTCCGATTCCGAGCAGTGTAGAACGCTGCCGTGATGCACGAAGCCAGCGCAGTTCACGAGCACGTCCAATCCCCCGAAATCGCGCGCCACCCAGCGCCTCGACGGCGGCCGTCGAACACACGTCAAGCTTCACTTGCCGCAAGCTCTTGAGGTCGGCGACCTTGGAGGGATCGACGTCAGTCGCGATCACGTTGGCGCCTTCGCGCAAGAAGGCCTCGACGATGGCGCGGCCGATGCCCTGTCCGGCCGCGGTGACGAGGGAGATTTTACCGTTCAGCCGACCGGCCATGAACATGCTGCCTCGCCGCCCCAGTCACATGTCGAGCAATACCGCGCCCATCACGCCGCTCGGTGTACGGCAAAGCTCGGCAGGCGCGATCAACCACCGGCCGAGTGCATGCTGAGATCGACGAAAGCAAGCATTGTACCACTCGTTTCCGCTACGCGCCAATTCGACATGGTTCTACCGTTGCAGCTTTTTGACAACGCCTTGGGAGCGTAGCAGTTCCCGATGCTGCCACGCGTCGCATCAGCGCAAAGCCAACAGATCAAGCGCAGCGTCAGATAGCGAAATCAGCTTGGAGCCCCAGCACCAGACGAGGTCTAGGCGACCCCCATGGCACGTCGGGATCGCGATCTGCCCGCGATCTTTACGAACCGGTGATACCGTCACTTTATGAGCCCGGTACGGGCCTCGGAAGACAATTTGTTCGTCGTCTTGCTTGTCATGGCTCCACCTTTTTCAAAAGTTGGAGCCTCCGATCAACCTAGGGCGGTTCAGTGCGGACATGCCGGCGGCAAAGCTCAAACGGAACCCCGATTTACAACTGATACTATCGGGCCGAATTGAGAACGCGCCGTAAGGCTGCGCCGTCGACCGGCTTTTGCAGGACAGGAACATTGGCGAACCGGCCATCGATCGCATCCGACCCGTATCCCGTCACGAAGATGATCGGTATGCCACGGCCGGCCAATTCTTCGGCCAAGATGTAGATCGTCTCCCCGTGCAGGTTGACATCAAGTACTGCTGCCAATAGCCGTTCTTCGTTCACTGCCTCAATCGCGTCGGAGACCTTTCCGAAAGGCCCCACGACACTAAAGCCGAGCTCCGTCAGAACGGTTCCCATCATCATGGCCACGATCGCCTCATCCTCCACCAGAAGAACTCGACGCGTCTCGGCGGCCTGGGGCGATCCAGCGGCGTTCGTCGAGTTCGCGTAGACATCGCGACCGTTCGGTAGAAGCCTTTTGAGCAGCTATAGAATCGCTGATCGCAGCCGACATCGAAAATCGCAATCCGGTTGGTTGCCAATCAAATGTCACCGTTCCTCCGAGCTGTTGAGTGACGCTAGCAATGATGACCTTCGTTCCGTAGCCATTGGAAATGGGCGTTTGAATGGGCGGACCCGCGGTTTCCCGCCATTCCAGATCGAGCCCATCCTTACTCTGTCGCCAACTCAATGAGACTTGGCCATTAGGTTGCGAAAGTGCACCATATTTGGCTGCATTCGTGGCAAGCTCGTGCAGAACGAGGGCAACGATCTGTGCCGTCTGCGGCTTAAGCAAAACTTCTGAACCTGACACGACTATTCTTTCAAATTCGCCACTACGGTACGGGGCCAGCTCTTCGTCCACCAGTTGAATGAGATTAGCTCCTTCCCAACGAGACTCCGATAGCAGGGAATGCGCCGTGGACAGAGCGCGGATACGGCCCTCGACGGTTTTGACATAATCGTCGATCGACTTGGCTTTGGTCATGCGCACGATCGACTGAACAATTGCGAGCGCATTGCGCGCGCGGTGGTCGACCTCCCTGACGAGAAGCGTGCGACGTTCGTCGGCCTCCTTCAGTTCCGTGATGTCGATCATCACACCACTCACCCGCATGACCCTATCAAGCAGGTCGCCGATCATGGCTGCCGCGCAAATACATGAACGGGTCAGCCCGTCTAACCGAATGATCCGGATTTCCATCTGAAAGGTATTGGCGTCGGTTGTGCCTTTTTCAACCGCCGACGTTATTAGCGCCAAATCATCGGGGTGAATGAACGATCGAAGATTCTCGATCGTTGTCCGACCAAAATTATGGTTGACGCCAAAAATTCTCCGCTGCCCGGCATCCCACACACATTCGCCGGTCGGCACGTCCCACTCCCAGGATCCCATCTGTCCTGCTGCCAAGGCCAGACTGCGGCCTTGCTCACTTTCGCGCAGACGGACATTGGAGGCTTCCAATTCGGCCGTACGCTCGGCAACGCGGTATTCCAACTCGGCATTGAGTTGCTCGAGCTGCCGCGTCTTGCGATAAAGTTCGGCAAATACCCTGACCTTGGCGCGCAGCACTTCGGGAACGACCGGCACCGGGACATAGTCCACCGCCCCCATCTCATAGCCTTTCAGACGATCGACGTCCGTGAGATGAATGGCCGAAACAAAAATGATCGCGGTTTGCTGAAAGCGTGGATGATCTCTGATCATCGCGGCCAGTTGAAAGCCATCCAAATCCGGCATACACACGTCGATCAGCAAAATCGCGACTTCGGTTTTCAGAAGATGCTGCAAAGCTTCCCTTGCGGACGAGGCCTTGATCAGATTCTCTCCGAGATCTTGCAATATGGTCTCATAGGCAAGCAATTTTGCCGGCTGGTCGTCGACCAATAGGACGTTGACTTTGTCGTTGGACAACATCGTGGTCGTCCTCTAGCGATGAAGCCACATTCGCAGCGCCGAAAGAAGTTGGTCGGTATTGACCGGTTTGGCCAGGTAGTCCGAGGCTCCGGCCTCGAGACATTTTTCGCGGTCGCCCTTCATGGCCTTTGCCGTCAGCGCCACAATCGGCAAGCGGCGGTATGCGGGATCTTCGCGAATTCTTAGCTATCGTCTGATAGCCGTCCATTTCCGGCATCATGATGTCCATCAATACGATCGCGGGATCGTGCGCGTTAGCGAGCAGCGTGATCGCCTCGTTGCCGGTCGTTGCAGTCAACACCTTCATACCTCTTCGCTCCAACACGCTGGACAATGCGAAAATGTTCCGTGCGTCGTCGTCGACCAGCAATACGGTTCTGCCGACCAGGTCTTCGTCCGAACCGTGCAGAAGTTGCAGCATGCGCTGCTTGTCCGGCGGCAAATCGGTCACCACGCGGTGAAGGAACAAAGCGGTCTCGTCGAGCAGGCGTTCAGGCGATTCAACGCCCTTAACGACAATGCTGCGGGCCATCGAGTGGAGCTGCGAGTCTTCCTCGGCTGACAGTTCCTTGCCGGTAAATACCACGACCGGAACGTCGGCCAATTTCGCTTCGCGGCGCATTTCCTCGAGTACGTCGAATCCAGACATGTCCGGCAGGCGCAGATCGAGCACCACACAGTCGCAGGGCGTCTCTCGTAGCACAGTGAGCGCATCCGCCCCGGTGGCGGCTATTAGGATTTCAATATCGTCATGCCCGAGCAGGGCGCCGATGCTGGTCTGCTCGGCGACATTATCTTCGACGACCAGAAGGCGTCGGCGTCGCGGCTGGGCGAATTCCTTGATCCTAGCGAGTGCGTCGGAAATACCTTCCGGCGTAGTCGGCTTAACCACGAAAGAGAAAGCGCCGCGGGCCAGCCCATGCTGACGATCCTCGTCGAGTGTAATAATTTGGACCGGAATGTGCCGCGTTAACGGATTCTGCTTTAATTGGCTGAGCACATTCCATCCCAGCATGTCGGGGAGGAATACATCGAGCGACACGGCGGTGGGCTGGTACTGCTTAGCAAGATCGAGCGCATCTTCGCCGCGCATAGCCAGCAAGACCTTGAACCCCTTGTCGTGAGCAAGGTCGATCATGATACGCGCATAGTGATGATCGTCCTCCACAATTAGCAGCAACGGATCGCCTGGCTGGATGTCGCGGCGGTCGTCCGGGATTTGCTCGATGGCACGTTCCCCGGGAGTCGGGAGCCACCCGGCGGCCCTCGCGATTGGCGCGGCGGAACCATTTACTTGTCGGGTTGCGCCGGATGGTCCGACATATTTCAGCGGCAGATACAGCGTGAATGAACTGCCAACTCCAGACGTGCTCCGGAGCTGGATTTCACCGCCAAGCAACATTGACAGCTCGCGGCTGATGGCAAGCCCGAGGCCCGTACCCCCATACTTGCGGCTGGTCGAAGCATCGGCCTGTTGAAACGCCTCAAAAATGATCTTTTGCTTCTCAAGCGGAATGCCGATGCCGGTATCGGACACTTCGAAAGCCACGACGGCTGGCACCTGACTGAGAAGCGGATGCTCTGAATTCCAACCGCCCACCGCCGCCGAAACGTTAAGTCTCACCCCGCCCTGGGCAGTAAACTTGAACGCATTCGACAAAAGATTCTTTAAGACCTGCTGCAATCGCTTCGAATCCGTGACGATGCTGCGGCCGAGATTCGGATCGACGTGAACCTCAAACGACAATTGCCGGGAATCTGCCTCGTGCCGGAATGGGCGCGCCACCATATCGACGAGGTTTGAGAAGAAGATTTCCTCCGCCTCGACTGAAACAGTGCCTGACTCGATCTTCGACAAATCCAGGATGTCGCTGATGAGATTCAACAGATCGGTGCCTGCACCGTGGATAGTGCGGGCAAATTCGACTTGTTTCAGCGTCAGATTTCCCTCCGGGTTGTCGGTCAGTTGTTGACCCAGAATCAAAATAGAATTGAGTGGCGTGCGCAATTCGTGCGACATGTTGGCGAGAAATTCGGATTTGTATTTCGACGTCAACGCAAGTTCTGCAGCCTTTTCCTCAACAGCGCGGCGGGCCAACTCGATTTCCTGATTCTTGCGCTCGACTTCGACATTTCGCTCAGCTAGCTGTTGCGCCTTCTGTCCGAGCTGCTCATTTGTCTGCTGTAGCTCTCGTTGCTGGGTCTGCAACTCTCCCGCCAGCTCCTGCGATTGCTTTAGCAAGCCCTCGGTCTGCATTGTCGCTTCGATCGAATTGAGCACGATACCGATGCTGGTGGTGAGCTGCTCCAGAAATGTGATCTGCAGTGTCGTAAAAGCATTGACGGACGCGAGTTCGATGACCGCCTTAACTTGGTTCTCGAACAGGACAGGCAGAACGATGACGTTGTGCGGAGTCGCGCGGAATAGTGCCGAACCGATTGGTACCGCGTCGGTCGGTATATCTGTGATCAGCACACGCCGTTTATCCAAGGCGCATTGCCCGATAAGGCCTTGTCCCAAGTGAACCATCTGTTGATGGCCGTTCATCCGATCGTCGGCGTAGACTGACAATAGCCGAAGCATCGACGGCTCGTCGCTCTCGGTCTGAAAAATGGCGCCCTGCTGAGCGTTGACAAGTGGCGTCAATTCCGTGAGCAGCAACCGCCCCACTGTCGTGAGATCGCGCTGGCCCTGAAGCATGGCCGTGAATCGCGCGAGGTTCGTCTTCAGCCAGTCCTGCTCGGTGTTACGTTCGGTCGTGAGGCGCAAGTTGCCGATCATTGTGTTGATGTTGTCCTTCAACTCGGCCACTTCGCCGCGCGCATCCACTTGGATCGATCGCGTCAAATCGCCTTTTGTCACCGCGGTCGCCACCTCGGCGATTGCACGCACCTGGGTTGTCAAATTTGCGGCTAGCAAGTTGACGTTACCGGTAAGGTGCTTCCAAGTTCCGGCGGCACCGGGCACATTAGCCTGCCCGCCTAATCGTCCATCGACACCAACCTCGCGCGCCACAGTCGTCACCTGATCAGCGAAGGTCGCGAGTGTATCCGTCATGTTGTTGATGGTTTCGGCCAGCGCCGCGACCTCACCCTTTGATTTCACGGTCAAGCTCTGCTTGAGGTCACCGTTCGCGACCGCGGTAACGACCTTCACGATGCCGCGCACCTGTTCTGTGAGATTTGCGGCCATGACGTTGACGGTGTCGGTCAGGTCCTTCCAGGTACCGGCCACACCTGGCACGGCCGCCTGACCGCCAAGCAAACCTTCGGTTCCCACCTCGCGCGCAACACGCGTAACTTCGGACGCGAAGGCATTCAACTGGTCCACCATCGTATTGATGGTATTTTTGAGTTCGAGAATCTCGCCCTTCACGTCCACAGTGATCTTGCGCGACAAGTCCCCGCGCGCAACGGCGGTCGTCACCTCGGCGATGTTGCGGACCTGCGTAGTCAGGTTTGCCGCAAGGAGGTTGACGTTGTCGGTCAGGTCTTTCCAGGTTCCAGCCACACCCGGCACCACGGCTTGTCCACCGAGCCGGCCATCGGTGCCGACCTCGCGCGCCACGCGTGTTACCTCGGCGGCAAACGAACGCAGTTGCTCGACCATCGTGTTCAGCGTTTCCTTTAACAAGAGGATTTCGCCGCGCACGTCCACTGTGATCTTCTTGGACAGGTCGCCCCCGGCGATGGCGGTGGCAACCTCGGCGATGTTGCGCACCTGCGCGGTAAGGTTTGACGCCATGAAATTGACGTTGTCGGTGAGATCCTTCCAGGTGCCAGCGACGCCAGGTACCTGCGCCTGACCACCTAGCTTGCCCTCGGTGCCGACCTCACGCGCCACGCGCGTCACCTCCGAGGCGAATGCGTTGAGCTGGTCTACCATCGTGTTGATGGTGTTCTTCAGCTCCAAGATCTCGCCCTTCACATCAACAGTGATTTTGCGCGAGAGATCGCCTCGCGCGACCGCTGTCGTCACCTCGGCGATGTTGCGGACCTGCGCGGTCAGATTACCCGCCATTGAGTTGACGCTGTCGGTAAGGTCCTTCCAGGTGCCCGCAACGCCCGGGACATTCGCCTGTCCACTGAGGCGACCTTCGGTACCGACCTCGCGCGCCACGCGCGTCACTTCGCCTGCGAAGCGGTTGAGCTGATCGACCATGGTGTTCAGCGTCTCTTTCAGCTGAAGGATCTCACCGCGCACGTCGACCGTGATCTTGCGCGAAAGGTCCCCGCCGGCTATGGCGGTCGCGACCTCGGCAATGTTGCGCACCTGGTCGGTGAGATTGCCGGCCATCGAATTGACGCTATCGGTCAGATCCTTCCAAGTACCGGCAACACCGGGCACTTCCGCCTGACCGCCGAGCTTGCCTTCGGTGCCCACCTCGCGCGCCACGCGCGTGACCTCGGCGGCGAAGGCGTTGAGCTGGTCGACCATGGTGTTGAGCGTCTCCTTTAGCTGTAGGATCTCGCCCGACACGTTCACCGTGATTTTCTTGGACAGGTCGCCTTGTGCGACCGCCGTTGCAACTTCCGCGATGTTGCGAACTTGGCCGGTAAGGTTCGAGGCCATCGAATTGACGCTGTCGGTGAGGTCCTTCCAGGTGCCAGCGACGCCGCGCACCAGGGCTTGGCCGCCGAGCTTTCCTTCAGTACCGACTTCACGCGCCACGCGCGTCACTTCGCCGGCAAACGCGTTCAGCTGGTCCACCATGGTGTTGATGGTGTCCTTGAGCTCAAGTATTTCACCGCGCACATCCACGGTGATTTTTTTTGAGAGGTTTCCGCTGGCGATAGCGGTCGACACCTCGGCGATATTGCGGACTTGCGCAGTCAGGTTCGACGCCATCGAATTAACGCTGTCAGTGAGGTCCTTCCAGGTACCGGCGACACCAAGAACGTTGGCTTGGCCGCCCAACCGACCCTCGGTGCCCACCTCGCGGGCAACGCGCGTCACTTCCGAGGCGAAAGCATTGAGCTGATCCACCATCGTGTTGATGGTTTCCTTCAGTTGCAAAATCTCCCCGCTCACATTAACAGTGATTTTTTTCGACAGGTCGCCGCCCGCGATTGCGGTGGCGACATCTGCTATATTGCGAACCTGGGCGGTGAGGTTCGAGGCCATGAAGTTGACGCTATCGGTAAGGTCCTTCCAGGTACCCGCCACCCCCGACACCTGAGCTTGGCCGCCGAGCTTGCCTTCCGTTCCCACTTCGCGCGCTACACGCGTTACTTCCGAGGCGAAGGCATTGAGCTGATCTACCATCGTGTTAATGGTATCTTTGAGCTCAAGAATTTCGCCGCGGACATCGACTGTGATTTTGCGCGACAAGTCCCCGCGCGCTACCGCGGTAGTCACTTGCGCGATATTCCGCACTTGGTCGGTGAGGTTACCGCACATCGCATTCACCGAGTTGGTAAGGTCCTTCCAGGTCCCCGCCACGCCCGGCACGATGGCCTGACCGCCGAGCTTTCCATCGGTGCCGACCTCGCGCGCCACGCGCGTCACTTCGGACGCAAACGAGCGCAATTGATCGACCATCGTGTTTATAGCTTCCTTGAGCTGAAGGATTTCACCTCTGACGTCGACGGTGATCTTCTTTGACAGATCGCCATTGGCTACTGCGATCGTCACTTCGGCAATATTGCGAACCTGCGCCGTCAGATTGCTAGCCATGGAATTGACGCTCTCCGTCAACTCCTTCCACACGCCGGTGACTTCGATGACCTTGGCTTGACCGCCGAGCTTGCCTTCGGTTCCAACTTCGCGCGCCACACGCGTCACTTCCGACGTGAAAATGCCGAGCTGCTTGATCATCGTGTTCACGATCGTTGCCGCCTGCAGAAACTCTCCCTTCAGAGGCCGGCCGTCCACGTCCAGACGAACAGTCTGCAGAAGGTCGCCCTTTGCGACTGCTGCAACGACGCGCGTCACTTCGGTGGTCGGCCACAACAGGTCATCGATCAATGCATTGATCGAATTTTCCATTTCGCCCCATGCGCCGTTCGAGACACCGAGCTTTGCGCGCTGCCGGGTCCGACCATCGCGGCCGACACCCTGTCCCACACTCTCAAGCTGCTGCGCCATCCGTTGATTCGTGGCGGCAATATCATTGAAGATGTCGATGATCTTGCCTCGAATTCCCGCCTGCTCGCCGCTCATTCGGACGGAGAAATCGCCGGCTCGGACGGCGTGGAGCACAGCCAGCAATTCATATTCGAAGGGTGAGCTGCCGTTCCCCGGGCTGACGGCCTGTTGCCCCACCGAGTCGGCGCCTAGAACCTGAGGACCGTCCACGCCGCCACCAGTGATGGCGTGAGTGTTACGCTCCATAGATCCCTCCCTCGTGTCTCCGGCCGTCCGACGCCCGGATTCGGCTGTCGCTGATTGCGCCGGGACGCGACCCTTCTCAGCGCCAATCTTTGTTTATCGCATTCTTGATTGTGGTCTCCGCCCAACTGGCGATGGCCGCCAGAAGAACACTAGCATTTTCAACGAGTTAGGCAAATGACATGCGGATGGCCCCAAGCCAGCGTTAGAAAATTCGCGAGCTCGCGAAAGGTTCCCGCCGTTGTAAGTTTTTATTGCCTGCGACGCACAAAGTCCTGATGTGGCTTCGCCAATGGCGTGCTCGCTAACAAAGACAAGCCATGGGCCGGTCGGGAGGTAGTTCATCAATAAAAATGGCGGAAGACCGGGCCTGCGCCTGTTTCAACGTATGGATTCTGCCGCCGAATTTCCCTTGGGAGAATATGACCGTTTTTGCGTGCTGCCTCTGGGAGCCGCCTGGGGGTGAACGTCTCCGGGGCGATTCGACAAACACGCGACCGAGGCAATGCAGGTCGCTAGCCCGAGTGCTTTCGCAATCCAAGATCGGCCTGATCCCAATCGTGTGGCCAAGATCGAGCCGGTCCCCACAAGCAGTGTGTGATGACAAGTTCGTCGAGTTGCAACTGGTTGCCGATAAAGGGCAACTTGTTTCCGCTCTCGTTTCTCGGAACGTTCCCGGCGGCACACGTACGGTGCGACCTACGCTCCACTCGCGCGACTTAAGGCCGGGGGAGTCCCCATGGTTGGCCCGATAGACATCGTGCCCAGCGTCGAGAACATCGACGTGCAGGGCACACCCGTCGCTTTGCACGGCGTCTCGGCTATGGCCACTGCAGTCAAGCAAGGTCTATCGGGGTCGCGACCGCGCGTGACAGTCACGTTCCGCTTTTCAAAGAAACCCGACGGTGACAAACTGGCGGCGATCAAAATGCAAAAGCCGCGGGAGGTTACGATGTCCGACACACAGGCCGAACCAAGATTATTGCTGCCGTTTCTGAAGCCGTTCTATGACAAGGCCATTCCGCTGTCGTGGTTGGTGCTGCGCGTCGGCTGCGGCTGGGTCCTGCTAGTGCACGGTTGGGGCAAGGTGACACGCGGGCCGGCGGCTTATTACAAGGGTTTCTCTGACCTGGGCTTTGAGCCGGCGGCGTTATGGGTCTGGGCCGCGTTGCTCATCGAATTCGGCGGCGGGATTGCGCTCATTCTCGGGCTGTTCACGCGTTTCTTTGCGGCCGCCGTGGCTTTCGAGATGCTGATCATCACCTACCTTTATTGGAACAACGGTTTCTCTTGGCTCAACCGCGGGTACGAGTTCGTGCTGCTTTGGGGCTTCGTGGCCTTCGCGATCGCGCTGCGCGGCGGCGGGCCGTATTCGCTTGATCGCAAGCTCGGCGTCGAGCTCTGACACACATCCTTTCGGCTGACGGTACATCTTCGGACGTCGTGCCCTTTTCGGCGGCGATCGGAATCCTGGCGGCGTTTGGTTTATCGAACGATTGCGGAGATTTGCAACGTGAGCAAAAAATCGCGCTGTGCCCAGATGTCCGTTCCAAACCGTGTAAACGATAGGTGCCGGTCAGCGATCTTCTTCATTCGCGTCCGCGTTAAATCGGCGTCGTGGCTTCGACGCGTTAGTCTAGAGCACCGCAGAGCACCGCCAGCGTTCGATCATGTGATGCCTAGATGCTGAGATCGCCGAGCCGCTCATCCGCAAAGCATAGTAGGCCAGCGAGAGCGTCGCGCTTTTCGTGGCTGAGTGCGACCCTGCGTCGCTTCATCGTCGCCGAAAAGCGCCCTAGAAGGAACGATATGGAATAGCGACCTGCGAGCAGATCGGCCTACCCCGCCTTGATGTTGCCCGTGCGGATCACCTTGCCCCACTTCTCGATTTCGTCGGCGATCAGCTTGCTGCAGTCGGCGGGCGAGCCTGGCAGCGCCCACGCACCCATCTCGGCGAGCCTTGCCTTGAGCTTCGAATCGGCAAGTCCCGCGTTGATCTCCCGGTTCAGCCTGTCGACGATGTCGGTAGGCGTGTTCTTGGGCGCGCACACGCCGTTCCATGTGCTCGCCTCGTACCCCGTCACGAAATCGCCGACCGTTGGCAGATCGGGCAACGCATCCGAGCGCGTCGCCGTCGTCACCGCCAGGGCGCGCAATGTGCCCGCCTTGATGTGTGGGATGGATGGCTGCAGGTTGTCGAAGGCGATCTGGACTTGGCCGGCGAGGAGATCGGTGAGCATGGGCGCCGAGCCACGATATGGTACGTGTTGCATATTGATTCCGGTCATCAGCTTGAACAGCTCGCCGGACATATGAATCGAGGTGCCCGTACCCGACGATGCCATGTTGATCTTGCCCGGATTGGCCTTGGCATAGGTGATGAACTCGGGAACCGTGTTGGCCGGGACCGATGGATGGAGCACCATGACATTGGGCGCGCGACTGATGCCAGCGACCGGAGCGACATCACGAAAGTTGTAGTTGAGCTTGTCATAAAGCGTGGCGCTGATCGCGTTCGCCACGCTGCACAACAGGAGCGTATAGCCGTCGGGGGGCGAATTCAGGGCCGCCTCGCTGCCGATATTGCCGGCGGCGCCGCCCCGGTTCTCGATGACGACTTGCTGGCCAAGCCGCTCCGTCAGCCATTGACCGATCAGGCG
The DNA here is from genome assembly GCA_963755305.1 of uncultured Alphaproteobacteria bacterium. Lineage (GTDB taxonomy): Bacteria > Pseudomonadota > Alphaproteobacteria > Rhizobiales > Xanthobacteraceae > VAZQ01. Next base: position 867,839 of record CAVWJL010000008.1, read on the forward strand.
TGCCGTTAGGTCGATCGAGCCACCTGGCGGGAACGGTGCGATCAATCGCACTGGCCGCGTCGGGTAGGGTTGCGCGCGAGCGACGCGCGATACGACGGGAAGCGCCACAGCGCCCGCTACCAGGTGCAGAAACTGTCGGCGTGCGGACTTCATCTCGTCCTCACAATTGCTGCGAGCGAGTGTGAATTCATATAAGCTTACATCAATTGCCCAAATGTGGAAAGAGCGGGTAATGGCTTAACAGTGCCATTCTCGATACGTCGCACCAGATTGCAATAGCGCTGGTGGTCGCGGCCTGCCGATCCGAGCTTGGCGGGCAGCGCGCCGGCGCCGCAGGACTGCGGACTTCCTGGTCGCTCAGAAAGGGCCTAGCATTCCCAAGACTGGGAGGGTCTGCAAAAATCCCAGTCAATCCTGGCAAGGGGAGGAAACAATGAAATCGTGCGCCCTGCTCATCGGTGTGGCGATGATGGTTCTCGCGGTGCCGGCGTCTGCCCAAGAGAAGTCGTTCAATCTGCGGCTCTCGCATTGGGTCCCGGCGACGCATCCGCTGCAAAAGGCGATGGAACAATGGGGTGCCTCAGTCGAGAAGACTCGGGCGGCACCATCAAGTCGACCGTCTATCCAGCGCAGCAGCTCGGCAAGGCCTTTGACCACTATGACATGACGCGCGACGGCATTGCCGATCTTTCCTACATCAATCCGGGCCAGAACCCAGGCCGCTTTCCGATCATCGCGGTCGGCGAACTGCCATTCATGGTCAGCGAAGCCCACGGAGCAACCAAGGCGATCGATCAATGGTACAAAAAGTACTCCGCGACCGAGATGAAGGACGTCAAGTATTGCTTCTCCTTCACCTATGATCCCGCGCGCATTCATTCTAAGAAGAAGATCGTGGTGCCGGCCGATCTCAAGGGCACCAAGGTGCGCCCGTCCCACGGCACGTTTGCGGCCTGGATGCTCACGCTCGGCGCCACCAACGTGCCGGCCGGCCCGGCGGAAACGCGCGATCTCATGGACAAGGGCGTCGTCGACACGCTGACCTCACCGTACGGATCGATGTTCCTGTTCGGAACCGAAAAGACCACGAAGTACACCCTGGAGCTGCCGGTGACGGTGAGCACGTTCCAATGGATCATGAATTGGAACACCTACAATTCCATGTCGGCGGCGCAAAAGAAGGTGATCGACGCTCACTGCACCACCGAGTGGGCGGCGAAGTTTGCCGGCCCCTGGATCGACTTCGAGGCCGGCGGCGGCCCGAGGCTGAAAGCGCTGCCGGACCGCGAAATGTATTCGACCACCGCCGAGCAGACCGAACTGTGGAAGAAATCCGCAGAGCCCGTCTTCAAGCAATGGTCGGACAGCGTGCGCAAGGTCAACGCCGATCCGGACGCCATCCTGAAGGAATTGCGGGGCGCGCTGGCCCAACACAAAGCCGGAATGTAATCCGCATTCTGAGATTGGCCCGGCGTTCGATAACCGTCGGCATTGAACGCCGATGACGGCGGCGGTGGTTTCGCCGCCGTCGATATATTGGGGGAATTCATGCCTGAATCCGCGAGAATCGAGGTCCATGGCGGCGACGATTGGGTCACCCGCAACAAGATGGACCGCTTCATCGCCACGATCGAGCTGATCGCGGCGTTTTTCATCGGCCTGGTCGCTCTCGATATCTTTCTCACCGTGGTGCTGCGCAATTTCTTCGCGATGGCGCTGCCGGATTCCTACGACATCGGCCAGCTTCTGCTTGGCATCCTGATCTTCTGGGGGATCGCGGCGACGAGCTATCGCGGCACCCACATCACCGTCGACGTTGTCTGGGCCAACGTGTCGCCGCGCTACCAGCGCTGGATCGACGTGTTCGCGACGCTGGTGCTGCTTTTCGTGGTGGCAATGCAGACCTACTCGCTGGTCGACAAGGTGGGGAGCAACTACAGCGCCAACATCGAGACGTTCGAGCTTCGCCTGCCGACCTGGCCGTTCCTCGCGGTCGCCTGGGCCGGTGACGCCGCCGCGGTGGTGCTGATCGGCATCCGCACCTACCGGCTGATCTTCCAACCCGAAGCCATGACGCGCAGCCAGCAAGAGATCAGGCCGGTGGAGTGAGGACGGCATGGACAACAATGTCGTTGCCATCGTCGGCTTCGTCGCGCTATTCGGCTTGATGCTGCTGCGCGTGCCGGTCGGCATGGCGATGGGGTTGGTCGGGGTCACCGGCTTTGGCTACATCGCCGGCAGCACGCCGGCCATCAAGATGATCGGCCAGACCTCGATACGGACGGTGACCGACTTCAACTTCGCCGTCGTGCCGATGTTTCTCTTGATGGGTGCGTTCGCCACCACCTCGGGCATGAGCCGCGAGCTGTTCCGCGCCGGCAACGCCTTCCTCGGGCACCGGCGCGGCGGGCTTGGCATCGCGACCATCGCGGCGTGCGGCGGCTTTGCCGCGATCTGCGGTTCATCGGTGGCCACGGCCGCGACCTTCTCCAAGGTCGCCTACCCGGAGATGCGGCGCTTCAACTATCCGCAATCGTTCGCGACCGGCGTGATCGCGGCCGGCGGCACGCTCGGCATCATGATCCCGCCGTCCACCGTATTCGCGGTCTATGGACTGATCACCGAGCAGGACGTCGGCAAGCTGTTCATCGCCGGCGTGCTGCCGGGGCTGCTGGCGGTAGCCATGTACATGATCACTGTGACGTTGATCGGCTATGCCCGGCCCGGCTTCCTGCCGCGGGGGGCGCGCGCGCCCTGGTCGGAGCGGCTGTCCGCCTTGAAGGATGTGTGGGCAACGCTGCTGCTGTTCGTGTTCGTCATCGGCAGCATCTACGGAGGGCTGGCGACCGCCACAGAAGCCGCCGGCATGGGCGCCGCCGGCGCGTTCATCATCGGCGTGTCGCGCGGGCGTCTGTCGTGGGCGGACATTCGCCGCTCGCTGCTCGAGGCGACCCGCACCACGGCCGCCGTGTTCACCGTCCTGATCGGCGCGGTGCTGTTTGGCTATTTCCTGACCGTGACGCAGACGCCGCAGAAGATCACGGCGGTGCTCGCGGGCCTCGGATTCGGCCGTTATGGCGTACTGGTGCTGCTGATGCTGTTCTACCTGGTACTGGGATGCCTGATGGACGCGCTCTCCATGGTCATCCTCACCGTCCCGATCGTCTTCCCGGTGATCGTAGCGCTCGGCTTCGATCCGATCTGGTTCGGGGTCATCATCGTGATGACGGTCGAGCTCGGCCTCATTCATCCGCCGGTCGGGATGAACATATTCGTGATCAAGAGCGTGATCGAGGACGTGAAAATCTCGACGATTTTCTACGGGGTTCTGCCGTTCATCGTAACCGACATTCTGCGACTAATCATACTGATCGCCTTTCCGGCCATTGCCCTCTATCTACCAAGCCAAATGAAGTAGATCGTCTATCGGCGCCAATAGTCGAAAGCAAATCCTCGCGGCACGGGCTCCAGCCCTGGGCTGCTCAAATCTTCTCACAGCCGATAAAGACTGGAGTTTCGGGGACCAGCCATCCCGTCATGGTCATGGTTACGATCCTCTGCGCCCTGGTTGCGATCCTGGAATTGCGTGTTCGCAGCCGCTGCTGGGTCGCATGCTGGGCTCTGACCGCAACCTTAAGCCCGTTGCAGACGTCCCATCGACAAAACTCTCAAGCAAGCTAACGAATTTTGTCGATGTGATTTTGTCGCTGACCGTTCCCCAGGTTGGTGCGTGACAACCCGGCGCATCCGAGGTCGTAGCTCCCGCCAGAGAACCGCCAGTGGTTCGCACTCATTCGGCTACCGCACGCCGCAATTAGTGATCGAGTTGGATCAAGGTGACGGGGCGCGCGCCTAATCCTTTGCAATCATGGACTGTGCTATCCTGACCGTACGTTTTGGTGCCTTGGGCAGAACCGCGCAACGGAAGGATTCGACCATGGAACCTCAGGGGAGCGACCGCCGTCTGGGCAGTGCAGCCCATTCACACGACACAGCTAGGCGCGATGCTGCGCATGAGCCAAACGATGCGAGCCGCGCCAACGAAGAGCTAGAGCCAAAGGAAAGCGAATTGAAGGCCTTCGTTTCGGTCGCAACGGCGCAGCTCGACCAGGATCTCCACGCCGTAGCAAGACAGCTCTCGGGCATCGAGACTGGCCATCGCACCCTCATGCAGCGGTTGCAACACATTGCAGAGCAGGCCAACGATCGCGCCTTGCACCAATTTGATTCGGTCCAACGGCAAGTCGAGGATGCACGCAGACAAATTCTGAGCGTGCGAGAGGACCTTGAAGTTGTGCAGCATTCTGTTCTCGAACAATTGCAGCAGATCCGGGGCCAGGGCGAAAGCACTGAGCAACAAATTCACCTCGCGGAGGGCAGGATCCAGGCGGCTGAGGACAAGCACGGCTCGGTGGAGCAACGATTGCTCGCGGCCGAGCAAAAGAACCTAGATGGCGAGCAGAATTGGCAGCGAACTGACGAACGGCTCCAAACCGCCGAGCAGCGGTTCGAGCGACAGCTTCACCTCGCCGAGGCCAGGATCCAGGTGGCTGAGGACAAGCATGACTTCGTGGAACAAAGATTGCGGATTGCTGAGCAAAAGAACCTGGACGGCGAGCAGAATTGGCAGCGAATTGACGAGCGGCTCCAGACCGTCGAGCAACGGATCGAGCAGCAGCTTCACCTCGCCGAGGGCAGGATCCGGGTAGCTGAGGACAAGCATGACTCCGTGGAGAAAAGACTGCGCGCCGCCGAGCAAAAGAACCTGGATGACGAGCAGAGTTGGCGGCGAACTGACGAACGGCTCCAAACCGCCTGGGACCAACTGCAGAGCGCTGAGCAGCAGTCGCAGATAGCCGCGCAGCAGCTGCGGGAACTCCAGCAACAACTCGCCGAGGCCGACGTACGGATCAAGATTTTCGGGCCGCAAATCAAAAGCTGCGAACAGCATCTGGAGCGTAACACTTCACAACTCGCTGAAATCAAGAGGGTGTTCGAAGAGCAGGCGATACGGCGCGAGAATGTTGAGATTTCAATTGGCGAGCTGGCGCGGGACGTCGGCCAATTGAAGGCTCCCAAGCTGACCGGAAACGACCAAGGACTTAAGAGTCTCCAGGCCATGTTCAGCTCGAATCGACGAATGCAACGGCTTGCAGTCGCTGCATCTATCGTGAGTCTGCTAGTAGTGTCCTATATTGCGTTGGGAAAACCTGGTTGGCCAATTATTGCGCACTATCTCTCACAGTGGGTGCCCGGCTTGGATTTGTAACAACGCTCGGGACGGCTGCACATATCGCTTACTTGTGTGATTAAGCGCCGAATTTTGACCCCACTGTCGCGAGGGATATCAATGGGTTAGCCACGCCGATCGGCGTCCGGATCCCCACGCCGATTTACATGTTGATCGTTCGATTCTCGTTCACGCGCTCATCCATCGCGAGCACCGTCACACCCTGCGCGTTCTTCGTGGGCAGGCTCTTCAGGTAATTCATGATCGCCTGCCATTCCTTGATCTCCAGCGAGGCGGCGCCTGGGATCGTGCATCACCTCGTCCTTGTCGATCGTGCCCTTTGGCGGCAGCAGGTACGGGACCGGACTGCGCGTCGGGCAGCGCGTCCGCGCGCGACTTCAGCGGCGTGCCGTCCTTCTTCTTCGGCGCGAGCGCCAGCGCGCCGTTGGTCTTCTTGGGAATGGATGCAAGCATGATCCCAAGATAGAGGTTGCAGGCAAGGCTGTAGAGTTGCTTCGCCGTGTCCGAGATGTCGATGACGCGATAGCCGCGGGCGAGATCGCCAAGCTCGATCTGGGTCACCGCGTCGAATTTCGGCCGAGACAAGTCGTAGCGAAAACGCATGCCCGAGACGCGCGGAAAGTATTGTCCCGGCAAGTTGGGGCTACCCGGCAGCAAGAATTCCAGAGCAGTTCTTGATCTCACGTCCCGTGAAGATAGGCCGACCACCAGCGAGCCGCCGGCGCTCTGGTCGGCGACGCCGATCCCGAGCGGCGCAAGCAGGAAGACGTCATAGGCCGTCTGCACGCCGGATGTTCCCTTCAGCAAACCGGCCCGCACCATGCCGGCGGCGTTGAACGCCACGTCCGCCCCGGTGGCGTGGCGCATGGCATCCGCCGTCAGATTGCCGAGCGGCCGCGAGGCTTCCAGGTCAAAGAACGTGTTCGACCAGTCGCGGTCGATTGCCACAATCGGCTCGTCGATTTTCAGGCCGCGCGGCGCGAACACGATGCGCGAGGTCTCGGCCTTGAAGGTCTCCATTTCCTTGATAAGGCGCGGATCGCCCTGAATGGTGTCGTCGACGGGACGCAGATCGTAGGAGACAACCTTTCTGTCGCGTCCCTCCATCCGGATGACCAGTTCGCCGACCGCCTGGCCATAGCAGCCGGCCTGCACGATCGGCGTGCCGTTCACGATGACCGGCGTTCGCATGAAGGTGTGCGTGTGGCCGCCGACGATGACGTCGATTTCAGGCACGGCGCGCGCCAGGTTGACGTCGTCGCCTTCGGTGATTGGGCCGTTCTTCGGCTCCCGCACGCCGCCGTGGCTCATGCAGATGATCACGTCCGCGCCTTCGGCGCGCAACCGCTGCGCCATGTCCCGCGCGGTCTTGATCGGATCGGGAAAGGTCAGAGCGCCCGGATTGATCGTGTACTGAATGGAGTCGGGCCCCATGATGCCGAACAGCCCGAAGCGGATGCCCCCGCGCTCGATCACCATGTGGCTGCGGATCACCCCCGACTTCCCCAGTTCCTTCAGGCCGGCAAGTCCGGCGTCGGCGGCATCGTAGTTCGTGTTCGCGGCAAGAATTGCAGGCACGCGGCCGGCTTTGCGCGCTGCGGCCACCGCTTTGGGCGAGAGCCTGCGGGCCCGAAGTCGAAATCATGATTGCCGAAGGTTGTTGCATCGTATCCCGCGAGGGACAGGCATTGCAGTTCGACGCCGGTCTGCTGGCTCGCACCGCCGAAGGGGGTGCCGATGCTCGACGTCGCCGATATCGAGCACGAGCACCGGTCCGTCGGCTTCGCGGGCCCGCCTGCGCTCGGCGATCAGCGTAGCGATGCGCTCGATGCCGCCGATCGTGTTGTCGTCGTTGAGCGTCGCCGGCGTGTACTCCGAGGCCGGGCCGACGCCGATGAGATTGGAGTGGATGTCGTTGGTGTGCAGAATGGTAAAGGTCATCGTCTTCTTCTGCGCTGCTGCTCGCGTTGCTCCAGTCAGCATCGTCGCGCCAGCCGCCACCGAGCCGGCCGTGAACTCACGGCGAGAGATTGTTTCGCGTGACGTGACGGTGACGGTTTTCGTTTTCATGGTTGGGGTCTTCATTGTCGATTTCTTTATTTACCGTCCGCACACGACTGGCTTGAAGGGCGCTAAATTGTCATTGAGTGCCTGGCCGGCTTTGACCTGCGTCAACAGTAGCGCGGCCGACCGCAGAACACGGTCGGCCGTAGATGGTTGGCGTCGGAGGCTGCGGACGCTTATTTTGACCCCGTTTCCTTCAGCTTCTGCATCACTTCATCCATGTTGAAACTGGCCGCCTTCTGCCGCTGCGGATAGTCCCTGAACGACGTCAGGAACTGACCCACGTAGTCCTGCGCGGGGACAAGAAGGAAGGCGTGGTCAAGAAGCCAGTCGTAATAGGTGTTGGAGGTGATGTCCGCCCGCTCGTACGGGTCGGTTCGGAGGTTGAAGATCTTCGGGATCCGCAAGGTGGTGAACGGCTCCGACCAGACGCGCAGCGTTCCCGGGGCGCGCTGCTCCATGAACGCGAGCTTCCAGTTGTCGTAGCGCAGACCGACCAATTGCTGGTCGTCGTTGACGTACAGGAACAATTCCCGCGGGCTCTTCGCGCCCTGCCCGGTCAGGTGAGGCACGAGGTTGTCGCCGTCGAGATGAACCTTGTAGGTCATGTCGCCGACCTGGTAGCCGTTGAGCAGCTTGTCTCTTCACCTCGGTGTCACCGGCCACAGCCAGAAGGGTCGGCAGCAAGTCGAGGTGGGCGACCATCTCGTTGGACACCTGGCCCGGCCTGATCTTGCCCGGCCAGCGGAACATAGCCGGCACCCGGTAGGCGCCTTCCCAGTTCGAGTTCTTTTCGTTGCGGAACGGCGTCATCGCTCCATCCGGCCACGAGTTCATGTGCGGGCCGTTGTCGGTCGAGTACATGACAAGGGTGTTGTCCGCGATGCCGAGGTCATCCAGCGCCTTGAGCACCGTGCCGACATTCTTGTCGTGATCGATCATGGTGTCGTGGTACGGGCTCTGCCAACGCCCAGACTGGCCGATGCTCGCCGGCTTGGTGTGGGTGCGGAAGTGCATGTGGGTAAAGTTCACCCAGACGAAGAACGGTTTGTTCGCGTTCTTCTGCCGCTGGATGTAGTCCACGGCCCGGTTGGCGATGTCGTCGTCGATCCCGACCATCCGCGCCTTGGTCAGCGGGCCGGTGTCCGTGCACACCTGCTTGCCGACCTTGCCGAAGCGCGGATCGACTGTTGGGTCGTCCCGGTCCGAGGCCTTGCAGTCCATCACGCCGCGCGGTCCGTACTTCGCACGGAACGCCGGGTCTTTCGGGTAGTCCGGCAGTTCCGGCTCTTCCTCGGCGTTCAGGTGGTAGAGGTTGCCGTAGAACTCGTCGAAACCGTGCACAGTGGGCAGGAACTCGTTGCGGTCGCCGAGATGGTTCTTGCCGAATTGTCCGGTCGAATAGCCGAGCGGCTTGAGCAACTCGGCAATCGTCGGGTCTTCCTTTTGCAGCCCGAGCGTGGCGCCGGGCAGGCCGACCTTGGTCATGCCGGTGCGCAAGCCGGACTGACCGGTGATGAACGACGCGCGGCCGGCGGTGCAGCTCTGCTCGGCATAGTAGTCGGTGAACATCACGCCTTCCTTCGCAAGGCGGTCGATGTTGGGCGTCTTGTAGCCCATCACGCCGTGCGAGTAGGCGCTGATATTGGATTGGCCGACGTCGTCACCCCAGATGATGACGATGTTGGGTCTCTGCTGTTGCTGTGCGGCTGCTGGTACGCTCACCACCGTTACGGCGGCTAACGATCCCAACAGACCAAGCCAGATATTTCTGGCCAATTCTCATGGTCCATTTCCTCACGTTTGACCGCCCGAGACGGGCCGGCAGCCTGCGCCCCGTACAATCGCCTCGCACGGTCGGCGAGACGACGAATAGGCATTCTGTTCAGCGATCACCGATCCCGAAAAGGACCTCCTTCATCTCTCGTACAGTTGTGCGCCGCCGAGTGGACCGGCGATGCTCGTGAAACAAGGCCCGGACGCGGACTAGATCGGCGTCCGTTGCTGTTCTATTCGGCTTCCCTATTTTTTCGGATACGCGATCTTGGTTGCGCCGATGATGCCATTGAATGCAAACGGTGCCTGGTCGTAGTAGTCGAGCGACACGGGCGAGCCCAGGTCGCTGCCGATGTCCAGGCAGTCGTTCGAGGTGAAGTGGTACCCAGCGGTCAGCGGCACCTGGCCTTGCGCCACGGTTTGGCCATTCACCTTCATGGTGACGTCCATCGGCCCGCCGATCTTGGAGGTCAGCTTCAACTCGACCTCTATTCTCAACTTGCCGACAGGCAGTTTGTCCTTGGCCTTGATCTTCGTGCGAGAGATTTCGAAGAGATTGTATTCGTAATTGAGAACGCCGTCCTTCACGTACACCGTGAGACCGCCTGAGAACGCGCCAAGGGCGTAGAGCACGCCATTGGCGTTGGCGGGCACATCCACCTCCATGCTGACCGTGCTGTCGAGCTTGCCCAGTTTGGGCGCGGAGGTCTCCGGCACCCGGTTCATGGCGCCGGTGAAAGTCCATTCAGAATACGGAGGAGCGGGCGCGTCCTCGGGGTGGAACAACACCGTGGACCAAAGGCCACCGCCGATAGGAAGGTTTTTGTTCTTGACGGATTCGACCAGGAAGATGTCCTTCATCTGCGCGACCTTTTCCGGCATCTTCGCGGCGAGATCGTTGGCTTGGCTCCAGTCCTCCTCGAGATTATAGAGTTCCCACGTATCCTTTTCAGGCGACCATTCGGTCGCGCCTTTCGGCACTCCTTGCACCCACGGTTCGCGCGGGCCCATGGCGCTGGCGAACCAACCATCGTGGTAGATGCCTCGGCTCCCCATGATGTCGAAGAACTGCGTCTTTCGTCGTCCCGCGGCCTTGGCGTCGGCGAGGGTGTAGCCCATGCTCACACCGTCGATGCGGTCTTGTTCGAACCCGTTGACCACGCGGGGTGGGGTGATTTTCAGCAGTTCGTAAATCGTCGGAACGACATCGATGACATGGTGGAACTGCGCGCGCGGCGTTGCGTCGGCCTTGATCTTCGCAGGCCACGAGACGGCCATCGGCTGACGGGTGCCGCCGAAGTGCGCACCGACGAGTTTGGTAGACTTATAAGGGGTACTCCCTGCCCAGGCCCAGCCGGCGTGATACATGTTGTCGGTCTTCGGAGAGCCGAGCGCATCGATTCCGCCCAGTTCCTTCAAGGCTTCGAGGTGCTGAGAGATCTTGGTCGGGATCCCATTCTGAGCGAGCTTTTCGCTGACGGTGCCGTTTAGGCCTTCGGCAGAGGAACCGTTGTCGCCCCAGATGTAGAAGATGAGCGTGCTGTCGAGTTTACCCTGCCGTTCGATTTCATCGATGATCCGGCCCGCATTGTAGTCGGCGTGCTCGGTGAAGCCGGCAAAGACTTCCATCAGGCGGCGCTGGAAGGGCTTTTCATGCTTCGGGGATCGAGTCCCAGGACGCCATCGTGGCGGGACGCGACGTGAGCTGTGCGTTCTGGGGAATCCAGCCCTTCTCCTTGGCGCGCTTGAAGACGCGCTCGCGATAGGCGTCCCAGCCGTCGTCGAACTTACCTTTGTACTTGTCGGCCCACTCCTTCAGGACCTGGTGCGGTCCGTGCGATGCGCCCGGGGCCCAGTACATCAGGAATGGCTTGTTCGGGGCGAAAGCCCGCTGTTCGCGCAGCCACTTGATTGCGTCCTCTGCGATGTCTTCGGTGAGGTGGTAACCCGGGCGGGCGAAGCTCATGCGGGTGACCGGAGTGGTGTTGCGCACCATCTGCGGCTCGTATTGCGAGGCCTCGCCAGCGAGGAAGCCGTAGAAATACTCGAACCCGTATCCCGTCGGCCAGTAGTCAAACGGCCCCTTGACGTGATCTGTTCTTCGGGTGTGTTGTGCCACTTGCCCCAGGCTCCGGTGTTGTAGCCGTAGTTCCTGAGCACCTCGGCGACGGTCGCCGACGACTTTGGGATGATGCCGCTGAAGCCGTCGAAGTCGTTGGCGAGTGCGGCGATCTGACCGTTGCCCACATTCGTGTGATTGCGCCCGGTCAGCAGCGCCGCACGCGTCGGCGAGCACATGGCCGTCGAGTGAAACCGGTTGTAGGAGATGCCCATCTTCGCCACGCGATCGAGCGTCGGCGTGTTGATCTCGCCGCCATAGGTCGAGGGTGTCCCCGGGCCGACGTCGTCCATGAGGATGATGAGGATGTTCGGCGCGCCATCAGCCAGCCGTTTCGGCTCGACGCGCTTCTTGTAAACGGAGTCCTGCATCGTCAGCCCGGGGGTGGAGCCGGACGGTGTGGGCGGAAACGGCAGGATTTCCTGCGCCCCTGCCGTTGGCGAGAACACCGCAGCCAACGATAGGCCGAGCACGGCCAACAGTGAGTTGGTATGCAAACTCATGTCTCAGACTCCCTGACCTATCTGCTTTCCGGCGCTGCCTTCATCAGTTGCTCAATCGCTTGCGCCTAGGCGGAGGCCTCAGCTGCTAACGACGCCAAGCCCCAGCGATGCAACGCTCGCAGCGGTTCGATCTGTTCATTTGAGCTTGACCTCGACCTTTTCGATCTTTCCGTTGAAGCGGAACGGGCGCCGATCGAAGTAGTCGAGCGACACCGGCGAGCCGAGATCGACGCCGACGTCAAAGGATTCGCTTGCGGTAAAGGCTGCCGGCACGGTGCGTTTGACCATCGCGCGGGCGACTTCCTGGCCGTCAACCGTGAGCACTACCTCCGCCGGCGCGCCGGGCCTCGCGATGGTGGTGTCCACCTCGATCCGGTGCTTGCCGGCGGCGAGCTTGGTGTTCGAGCGCGCGATATAGCGCTCGATGATCATCATGTTGTACTCGTAGACGAGCTCGCCTTTGTCCATGTACAGCGTGAGCCCTCCGGAAGCGCCGCCCAGCGCGTAGAGCACACCCGAAGCGTTCTCGCCGAGCTCGGCGTCGATCGTGACATGGTTGCTCTCGCGGCCCAGCCCCGGTGCCGTGAACTCAGGCATACGGGTCGTCGTTGAGTCGAATTGCCAGCTTCTTGTACGGGGTCGCGACGCGGTCCTCGGGGTGGATGCGCAGCCAAATGCCGGCGCCGATCGGGAAGACATTGTTTGCCTTAGCTTCTCTCAGAAACAACGCCTTCATCTCGTCAAGCCGCTTCGTCTCCCTGCCCGCGAGGTTGTCCGCCTGCGAGAAATCGGCCTTCAGATTGTACAGCTCCCAGACATCCTTGTTCGAATCCCAGGTCGCCAGACCCGGACTGACCGTGAGCCACGGCGTCAGCGGGCCGAACGTGCTCGCAAACCAGCCGTCGCGGTAGATGCCGCGACTGCCGTTGTTGTCGAAGTACTGTGTCCGCTTGCGCGTGGGCGCTTTTGCGTCGGCGAACGAATAGGCCATGCTGACACCGTCGATCGGATCCTGCGTGAATCCGTCCACCACCTTCGGCGGCTTGATGCCGAGGATGTCGTAGAGCGTCGGCACGATGTCGTTGACGTGGTGGAACTGCGACCGCGGTGCCTTGTCCGCGTTGATGCGGGCCGGCCAGGAGACTGCCATCGGATTGCGCGTGCCGCCGAAATGCGAGGCGACCAGCTTGGTGTGGTGGAACGGCGTGCTGCCGGCCCAGGCCCAGCCGGCGTGGTACATGTTGTCGACCTTCGGGCCGCCAAGTGCGCCGAGCCCGCCGAGCTTGTTCAGCGCCTCGATCTGCTGCGTGATGGTGTTTGGGATCTGGTTCTGCGCCAAGAGCTCGCTGATGCTACCGTTCTGGCCTTCTGCGCTCGATCCGTTGTCGCCAAAGATGTAGAACACGATCGTGTTGTCGCGGATGCCGAGGCGGTCCAGTTCGTCGATCACCTTGCCAGCCTGAACGTCGACGTGTTCCACAAAGCCGGCGAAGATTTCCATCAGCCGCCGCTGGAACGGACGTTCCGACTCCGGGATGCTGTCCCATGCGGCCATGCTCTCTGCTCGCGGAGTGAGCTTGGTGTCGGCCGGGATCCAGCCGAGTTCCTTCTGGCGCTTAAAGGTGCGTTCGCGCAGCGCGTCCCAGCCATCGTCGAACTGGCCTTTGTACTTGTCGGCCCATTCTTTAAAGATATGGTGTGGCCCGTGCGCTGCGCCGGGCGCCCAATACATCAAAAACGGCTTGTCGGGCGCGTACGCGCGATGCTTGCGCATCCAAGTGATCGCATTCTCCGCCAAGTCTTCGCTCAGGTGGTACTTCTCATCGTGGGGCGGCTCGATCGGGTTGAAGTTCTCGACCAGCCGCGGTTCCCATTGTGAGGTCTCTCCGGCCAGGAAACCGTAGAAGTAGTCGAAGCCGATGCCCTCTCCGGTCGGCCAGAGCGTGAACGGCCCCATCGCCGTGGTCTCGGTAGCAGGGGTGTTGTGCCACTTGCCGAACGCTGCGGTCTTGTATCCGTAGGCGCCCAAAACCTTCGCAAGGGTCGCGGACGTTCTGGGAATCACTCCGGTATAGCCGTCCCAGTCCACCGCACGCTCCGCGATGGTGCCGGAGCCGACGCGCTGATGATTGCGGCCGGTCAGCAACGCGGCGCGCGTGGGCGAGCAGATCGCCGTGGTATGGAATGCGTTGTAGCTGATGCCCTGGTTCGCGATCCGCGAGAGCGTTGGCGTGTGAATTGGGCCACCGTAGGTGTCGGGGAGCCCGAACCCGACATCATCGAGTAAGATGATCAGAATGTTGGGCGCATCCTTCGGCAGATGACTCTTCTCGACGCGCCGCTGGTGCTTGGAATCCTGCAACCTCGGCGCGGCCACGCTCGCCGACGGAGCGGACGGAAACGGCAGAACAGACCCGTCTGAAGGCTGCTTGGTTTGGGCGAAGGCCGAGGATACGGCCGACAAGGCGAACAGCGCCGCGATTGGCAACCACCGTGAAGCCCACGCCATGAAACCCTCCATCATAAGCAGTGCTGCTGCTGGATCTGGAGGATCGAGGCGGAACCCCCTTCGATAGTCATTCCACGTCCACGCGGAGCTCTGATTCTAGAATCGAACCCGCAATGTCAGACGCACACAGATATGCTTCTGATCTCGCCGACGCGTCGACGAGATGGACTTAGGCCCGTCGCATGAAGATGGAATCGGATCGCACGGCATTGATGTGGATCAACGCAGACCGGACGGCTTTCCTTTCCTGAGCCACACCGCTATGTGAAATCTTCGGGCGCCTTGCACTATGCGAATTCGGCGAATGCCGCATCACAATCAGGTCATTTCAACTCGGGCTACGCGCCAACTCGTTGATTTACCTACGATTACGCACTCTCTTGCTTCCACAGCGCTTCCAGATGCCGGTTCTGAACATAAGCCCCAAAATGGTAACCCCGCCAAGTCTTTGACTTGGCGGGGTTACCAAGGCGCTCAACGTCGATGTTCAGAGCATCGTCAGTAAGTGAAAGCTGCTCGATGGCATCTGTCCTGAAGTTGCCGAGATCCTCAAGGACAAGCACATAGCGATCGCGACATTCACTGAACTCAGGAAACTGGCTCCGTTACGGCAGATTGAGGCGGCCGAGCTCATGGTCGCCATGAACAAATTCACGATCAACTACGCCAAATCGTTGGTCGCAGCTAAGCTTGCTGAGACTGAGACTGCTGCGGCGTGAGCCGCCAACAGCCTGCGACCAGTTTGACATGGTCGCCGATGGGGACCCGGCCCCGATAAGCGCGCGGACCGCGGGAGAGGCCGCACGATGGGGCGGATCAAGCGCGGTGGTGGGGATGACGGCGAAACCGTTCGGAGCCCACTAGGCCGGCCTTCATAGACCGGCCGCATGGCCTGGCGATTTGCGTTTGAGCCATGATGTTGTTGGGCGTGCCGGCAGCGAAATCAGGTACGATGGTTCCACCGGTACGCCCTTTCGAACGAAACAGGATTATCCTTTTGGCGATCCGCCCCCTTCTGGTAGGCGAACATGCATTCGCTCACGAAACCAGCGTCCAGAACGACGTCTTACGACCATGTTCTTGCTTTAGGCGATTGCTGTAACGCTCGTGGGGTTCGACCACCCCGTAGTCACCAATGGCCGACGCGAGGCTCGCGCATTCTGCAAGGTGACGGGCGGCATGGCGATATCGTGTAGCTCTTCCCTGTTTAAGAGTGAAATCGATCATCGCACGTAGCAGCAATGTGGCAGCGAGCGGATATTTGGCAGCAAGCGTGTCGGCCGCTGGCGACAGAATTTCATAGTGATCACCGTTTAGCTCATTTGAACGCTGGGTCACGAGGGCTGCGGCCTTATCCAGCGCCGGCCAAGACGCCAAAAATGCCAATGCCTGATGTACCTCCGGAAATTTGAGAGCGTAAGACATAGCGCGCTCTTCAATCTCCACATCCTCGAAATCAGGGAGCCGTTTGAGGTAGGCCCGCAAATGCGCGATGCTGAGCGTTCGCTCGAAACATTGCCAGCGGAACGCCTGTGCCTCATCATTGCGTCCCAAGGCCTCCATCACGTCGAGGCGTACCTGCTCCCATTCGAACGGAATCCAGCCGGGCCTCTTTTCATCGACAGCATTGATAGCGGTCCATGCCTCCTTGACACGGCCCGTCTCCAACAGTCGCTGGGCAATTTCAGCAGCTACTCTCGGTACCGTTTTAGCTTTTTCGCTCTGCTGCGCGATGAACGCATCTACATCGCCCTGAGCGTCCGCAATTTCTTGCAGCGCAAGACGGATGGCGCTTTCGCGCCGGCTCGCAGCAATTTCGTCGGCATAAAGCGGGCCGCCAGTGCCCCAGCCGATGACCTTGCGATCCTTGCCCTTTGGCTGTTCTGGCGGTGCCTTGGATAATTCGACAAACCTTTTTTTTCAGCTCCTCCAGACCAGTCGGTCCAAGCGCTGGGGACAGAACGCTAATCAGCTCGTCGCACTGCCCGTAGTCATTTTCGTTCAAAGCACTGAATGCATGCTCGGCGAGCGTTTGTGGTGCCACCTTCGCTGCCTGTGCGATCTCGCCAATATCCCGGCAGGCCGCATGGAAGACGCTGATCACCGCTCCGCTGCTGTCGTCACACCGCTCGGAGACCGAATTAGCGATTGCCACGAAGCGCCACATTAGCTCGAGTGCTTCGGCAGGATCGGTTGTGGCAACTTGGTTGACGATGGCGCGACGCTGCGCTTCGAGGTCTTCGATTAAACTCTTTCGATTCTGCCAATCAATGAACGATCGCGACCGCGCAATGGTCGTTAGCCGTTTGCGAACCTCTTTTGAGACTTCTTCCGGACTTTGAGCACCAGCCAATTCCAACCGAAGGCGCCGTTTCACGGCGGCATTGGAGGTGCTGACCTCGACCAGCAGCTCGGCAAGACGCTGGACTCCGAGGGCCTCCAGATTTTTTGTGTTCAATGCCTTTTTTGAAGCCACCTTGGTCCCATTTGGTTCGGCTGAAAGACCTCGGCATTGAGGCGTCAGATGAACTGATTAAATGGTTCGATCGCCTTGACGGTTGCAAGGAGGCCCTGGGCGAGCAACGTGTCCAGATAATCATCAACCGATTTCGATGGATTTTTCAACCGTAGCCGCACTGTTCCCAGAGTCTGTCCGAAAACATTAAGCGGGATTGCAAAGTTTTCGGAGCATGAGGCGGATTGAGGCCAAGCGCAAGAATGCCAGCGCCTTACGATTGAGGTTCTCCCAATCCTTGGCGAGCCTTCGGCATCGGTTGAGCCAGGCAATGGTGCGCTCGACGATCCAACGACGTGGAAGCACCACAAATCCTTTGGCGTGATCGGAGCGTTTGATGATTTCAGTTTCGAGGTGCGGCAGGATTTTCGCGAGCGCCTTGTTAAATTCCGGCCCCTGGTAGCCGCCGTCGGCGTCCTGCCCAGTGGTCGCAAACGATACATTATACAATACCGCGCCGGGCGACGATCGCGCCGCATTAGCCTCGGGCCCAGCACCGTACTCACCTGCGAGCAGGCGCGCAGCCGGGCGATCACGATCATCGCGGCCACCAAGAACGGCGATGACCCTGCCGCCAAGCGCGATGCCGACCGGCGGGCCATTACAGTCAAGGAGCTCGCCGAGCGGTTCGAGAAAGAGCACATTCGGCCCGTGCAAACCAATCGTAATCCCTAGCTTCAGCGTTCGCGAGTTTGGGTATTACGCTCCAGAGCAACGACGAGATCAGGAACAGCCCAAACCCGTAGATGACCAAGCCAAGGTTGAGCGCGATCATGATGGCGCCCGACACGCCGGCGCCTGTGCCGATCCATTTGGCGCCGGCAACGCGGCCGTTCTTCTCGTGGTTATTCGCATTGTTTTTCAGTTCTCGCCGGGCCATTGAAATCACGCCTTGGAGGTTGCATACGACCGTGGGTTTCTGTCGCCACCCGCAAGCAGCGCCGATGTATGGCGCGCGATCATCAGTTCCTCATCGGTTGGAATGATGTAGACACCAATCCGGCTACCTCGCCCGGCTATCGATGTGTCGCCTGCCGCATTCGCCTGTGGATTGAGCGTACCCCCGAGCCAGGCGACCTTCTCGGCGATTCGCGCGCGCATGGAGGGTGAGTTTTCGCCAATTCCGGCCGTGAACACAAATGCGTCGAGCCCTCCGAGCGCTGCAGCCAGCAGGCCTGTATTAAGGCCCACCCGATAGGCAAAGTATTCAAGCGCAAACTGCGCAGCAGGGTCCGGGCTTGAATCGAGCTCGCGCACGTCGTTGCTGATACCTGAGAGACCCTTCAATCCGCACTCGCCGTAAAACAACTTCTGCACCTCCGCGGCGGTCATCTTCTTTTCCTCGATGAGATAGAGGATGACGCCGGGATCGATCTGGCCAGGTCGTGTGCCCATCGGTAGCCCGTCCAGCGCGGTAAAGCCCATTGTACTTTCGACGCTGCGACCGCCGGCAAGTGCGCACATAGATGCGCCGCTGCCGAGGTGGGCAACGATGACTCGCCCCGTTGCGATCTCGGGCGCTACCTGGGGGAGACGGCTCGCGATGTATTCGTACGACAGCCCATGAAATCCGTACCTGCGTACGCCCTCGGCGTAGAAACGCTCCGGGATCGCATAGTGATCGGCAAGAGCACCGTGGCCGCGATGGAAGGCTGTATCGAAACAGGCGATCTGCGGAAGGCCAGGGAAACGGGCCAGCATCGAGCGGATCGGCGCGAGGTTGTTTGGTTGGTGAAGCGGCGCCAGCGATGTATAGCGCTCAAGATCGGCGAGGACTGTCGCGTCGACCAACACTGGCTGGTCATATTTCGGGCCGCCATGCACGACCCGATGCCCGACTGCGATCGGCTCAACTTTCTGAGTCTCACGCAACCACACTCCAGCGATTTGCAGGGCAGCCGGTACATCTCCCACCTGCTCCAGAAGGTAGGTTTGATCGATCAATGGTGCCTTGTCGGCTGCTTCGGCGCGCAGTCTTGCCCGAGTCCCGATGCCGTCCATTTGTCCTTTGATCAGGCGCCTGGGCCCGCTCTTCCCGTCAATGGCGAACACCTGGAACTTCACACTAGAGGAGCCGGCGTTGACGACGAGAACGGTGTCCATTGAAAGTCACGCTTCAAGCAACTTGGCCGTACTGCGGCGCGCATGAGCGTACAACACGGCCACCGCACAGGAGGCCATCCGCGAGCGCACGGAGTCAGCGCGGGAGGTCAGGATGATCGGCACGCGCGCGCCAAGAACGATGCCTGCCGAGTCAGCCTTGGCCATAAACGCAAGGTTCTTGGCCAGCATATTGCCTGCTTCGAGATCAGGCACGACCAGAATCTGCGCTCTCCCCGCAACCTCGGACTTGATGCCTTTGATCCTTGCCGCTTCGAGGTCGATGGCATTGTCGAAGGCAAGCGGCCCATCGAGGATGCCTCCCGTTATCTGTCCACGTTCTGCCATTTTGCAGAGCGCAGCGGCTTCGATAGTAGAAGGAATCTTGGAGGTTACGGTTTCAACGGCGGAGAGAATTGCCACCCTCGGGGTGCCGAGGCCGATCTGCGTGAACAGGTCGATCGCATTCTGGACGATGTCACGCTTGGCATCGAGATCAGGAAAGATGTTGATTGCGGCGTCAGTGATAAAGAGGGTCTCGGCATAAGTTGGCACATCCATGATAAAGACGTGGCTGATCCGCCGCGCTGTGCGCAGGCCGGTCTTGCTAGCGGTCACCTCACGCATGATCTCGTCCGTGTGCAAGCTGCCCTTCATCAAGAGCTCGCCTTTGGACTCATGGATAAGCTCAACTGCCTTCGCGGCTGCCGCCTCGCTGTCCGGTTCGTCGACAATCTCAAAACGATCGATGTTCAAGCGAAGCCCGCGCGCTACGGCAGCAATCTTCGCCGCCGGGCCGACAAGAATTGGGACGATGATGCCAGCTTCGGCCGCCTCGATTGGACCACGCAGGGAGGTCTCATCGCATGGGTAAACGACGATTGTCGTCGCGGCCGGAACCTCCTTCGCCTTCGCGATAAGCCGGTCGTATTTCGATTGGGGACGTACCCCAACAGGTCCGACGGGTGCGATCGCAATGATTTCACTATCTCTCTCGTTCAGCATGATCATTTCTCCAATACAGCCAATTCGCGCGCCAACGGTTCACTACGATGTTCTGCCTTGATTTCCTCTCGGGTCGGCGAAACGGAATTTTAATCAGGTCGAATGCCTTGTGCCGTATCTCTGCATCGGGGATTGCGCGCAGCTCCGCTTCTTGGTCGATCAGCAACATATAACTCAATCGCGCCCCTTCGAGCCGCCTTGTCGGCCTTGACGAAGGCCGCGGGTTGCTGCCCTCAAGCGCTGCAGCTCTTCGTCAAGCGCCTTCCTTTTCTCGTCGAGTCGGGCAGTCTTCGACGTCGGCACATCATTAGTGCGCAGCTTCTCGAGCGCTTTGCCGACGGAGAGCTTGGTAATTTCAGCCATAGTGGTCTCCTTTAGATGCTCTGTTCTGAAGTTCCTTTGGAGTTCGACGAAAGGGAATTTGATCTGCGCTTCGTTTCTCATCCACATCGAATAGCCGGGCAACCTCACTCATTCTCTTTTCGTCCTCTGGAGACATCTCGCCGCGCGCACCTAAGCACCTGCTTGATCAGGTCAAATGCCTTGCGTCGCGCCTCAGCATCGGACGGAAGCATCGAGGGGATTGCGCGCAAGCGCCGCTTCTTGGTCGATCAGCAACATATTGAATTGCTCGCGCACCAGCGCTTTGAAGTCCGAGAGAGGTATGCCGCCGTGCGCTTGGCGAATTTGGCGAGTAAGTTCAAATCCCCGCTCATCAATGGCCGCCCGCGTCATGCCCGCATATAGAAGTCCGCGGATGACAGCTTCGCGCAGCCCGCCAGTCGGAATTCGCGACTTGAGCTCGGCAATCCGCTTCTGAAGGAGCTCCTGGTGGAGCGGGCTCTTGGCTGCCTTCCGCAACGGGCGCGTCGCGGCAGGGTCGAGGCCGACGGCAGCCTGCAGTGACGGCAAGCCGTAGATGGCCAGGAACGTCCGCTCAGCGAGCGCCTCGGTCATATCTCGCCACGCGTCGAGCCCTGCCACAATTTGCCGAGATACGTTTTCCTGCATGGCGACAAACGGATTGTTCGCCTCCGCGGGCTTTCGATCCTTCCGGACCTGCTCGGCCAGGGTGGCGACCGGAGCCATCAACGGATTCGCGTTGGAGAAGAACTCGTATTGCAACCGCAAAGGGTGCAGCTGTTGCATCCACTCGGCCATGGGAGAGTTGACCATTGCGCGAACCATGGGCTGCGCAAATGTCCGGTAAAGGGACAGATTGATCTCGGAAACGCGGGCGGCAGTCGCGAACCGGCGCTCATCGGCCGCGTCGTTGCCACCGAGCGCTCTGATGTCATCGAGGGTCCTTGCCTCGCATCGCATCACCCAGTTTCCGGTGACGAGATCGGGGTTGGCCGTATCACCGGCCTTATTTTCAAGCACGGCCTCGTAGAGGCCAGGCGGAAGGGTGTCGATCAGATCGATATTGCTTGAGAACTCGCCGTGCTCCTTCTTGGCAACGCCCCCGGAAACGAAGATGCCCAGGTGCCCAATCGTCTCATGAATGGTGTAGACGATCGTCTGCCCGCATGAGCGGATTTCGTCGACGTTCTCGTACAGATCGAGAATCCATCCGAGCGCCTGCTGGGGTGGCGTGATGTTGTCGCCCTTCGAGCAGAACACCACGATGGGAGAACGGATATTGCGCAAGTCGATCGAGGTGCCGTCTGATGTTTGAATCCGGCCGGCAGCGAGATTGTTACCGATGAACAGCTCATCGACGATGAACTGAATCTCCTCCGCGTTCAGATTGACGTGGCCGCCCCACCACTTTTCGAAACCCAGATAGCGCGGCGCTTCCGTGTCGATCTTGGAATAGAGATTGTACGGCTTGCTCCAGAGCGTATTGGCGGGATTCTGGTTCTCGAAATTCTGCACCAGCCATGCGCCATCGAATTTTCCGTGACCGAGGTCGCTTGTCAAAGCAGTCAGCCAACTGCCGCCCAGCAAACCACCCGAATAGCGCATCGGATTCTTGCCGCGCACGCCCGCCCAATATGAGAGCGGTGATCCGGCGACGATGATGGGGCCGAACAATTCGGGGCGGATAGCGGCCAACATCATCACGGCCCAGCCGGCTTGGCAGTTGCCAATCACACATGGTTTGCCGTCGGCTTCAGGATGCAGCGCAATGACCTTTTCGAGGAATACCGCCTCGGCCCGCGCGATATCCTCGATCGTTTGGCCCGGCATGGGGTCCGGCAAAAATCCGATGAAATAACAGGGATGGCCGGCCTTGAAGGCAACGCCGATTTCGCTGTCAGCCTTGAAGCCGCCGATGCCCGGACCGTGGCCGGCGCGCGGGTCAACAACCACGAACGGCCTGCCGTTTCGGATCGAATTCAATGCCCGCCGGCGGAACGACCCTCGCCAGCGCATAGTTGACTGGCCGATCGAGCGTCCGGCCATCGACGACGAGTTCCACCTCATAGTCGAGCACGTGCGGAACCGTCTCGGCCAAACGCTCGCGATATTGGTTGCCGCGCTGCCGCATGACATCGCAGAACAAGTACGCCTCGCTGGGCGGCGTCGATCATGTAATCCATGACGGGGGTGAACATGCCAAAGGGTCCTGCAAATGCGCCCATTGCAGACGCATCTCTTTGATCGGATGGCATCTTTCTCTCCTGCATGAAACGTCCCCACGAACAGCTGTGCACTGCTTGGTCGCAAGGCAAGGGGCGATCGGCGTCGCACCAATCTCTTAGCGATCCAGCGCCGCCTCCTTTGTGATGCAGATCAACGACACTGAAATGAGGACGGGCAATGGATACCAATCAAGGGGATGCTTACAGGAGGTAAACAGATCATGGCCAGCAGAGACACAACGAGTTCGACAGGCGGTCAATCCGGCTCAGTACCATTCTTTAGTATTGGGCAGGATCGAGCAGAAGCCGCAGTTGCTTTGCAAAAGGAGCTTCTTGACGCCTATGAGCAAACCAGCCGCGCTTGGCTTGCTCGCGTGCAATCGGAAGTGGCGCTGTGGTCAGAACTGGCCACGAAGTTGACAGCCACCCGCTCTGTCCCGGAAGCCCTCGAAGCCTACACGAAATGCATATCGAAGCGGATGCAAATGACAGCAGAGGACGGGCAACACCTGTTCAATGACTGCCAACAGATTACGCAAAAAATCACGAAGTCGTTGACGAATGGATGGCCATCTGGAAGCACGTGAAGGCTATCAACGCCCGTCCTCTGTCTTTCGACAAGTACTTAACGAGCAAATGGGAGCGAGTCCATGGAACAGGCACGCGCTGATAATGTAATTGTCATGCCCCAACAGCCGAATGACTGGTCGAAATTGATACGCAAGCTGCGCTGGATCGGCATGGAAGAGGAAGCACTTCGTCTTCAACGGGCAGTGCGCAGTCTGCCTCCTGAAGAAAGAGGCACGGTATCAGCTGGGCCGTTCAGCACCGACTAGGGTAGCAAATCAAATGCTGAAGGGAAAAGCAGCCATTGTCACGGGTTCGACGAGCGGCATTGGTCTCGGCATCGCGCGAGCGCTTGCTGACGCCGGCTGCAACGTCATGCTGAATGGTTTTGGAGAAGCATCGGCAATCGAACTACGAACGCAGAAACCTCGCGACCGAGTTTGGTGTCAAAGTAGCTTTCAATGGCGCGGATTTATCAAAGCCGATGGAGGTTTCTGCAAATGATTGAAGCCGCGACCCTGGAGCTGGGTCAGGTCGATATTCTGGTCAACAATGCCGGCATCCAACATACGGCGCCGGTCGAAAGTTTCCCAATCGATCGCTGGGATGCGGTTATTGCCATCAACCTGTCGTCGAACTTTCACGCTATTCGTGCCGTCATCCCGCAGATGCGCAAGCGCAATTGGGGACGCATCATCAACGTCGCTTCGACACACGGGCTCGTAGCCTCCGTGGAAAAGGCCGCCTACGTTGCGGCCAAACACGGCGTGCTTGGATTGACCAAGGTTGTGGCGCTTGAGACGGCTACGACCGGGATTACCTGCAATGCAATCTGTCCTGGGTGGGTCCTGACGCCATTGGTCGACAAGCAGATCAGGGAGCGGGCCGCACGCGAGAAGATCTCGGTCGATCAAGCCAAAGCCGAACTGCTGTCTGAAAAGCAACCGTCCCATGAATTCGCGACGCCTGAGCAAATCGGTGCGTTGACCGTGTTCCTATGTTCAGAGGCTGCTGCGCAGATTCGCGGTGCGGCTCTGCCGGTGGACGGCGGCTGGACCGCGCAATAGCCAATCACATTGGAAGAACTCAAACTATGCAGACCGTTGCTCTCGACCAATCCGTTGCCATGATCCCGGATGGTGCGAGCCTGATGATCGGCGGATTCATGGGGGTCGGCAGCCCCGAGCGGATCATCGACGAGATCGTGCGCCAGAACAAACGCAATCTTACAGTGATCGCCAATGACACGGCGGCGCCGGGTCGCGGAATCGGCAAGCTCATCGGGGCCAAGCTGGTGCGCAAGGCCATCGTGAGCCACATCGGCCTCAATCCCGAAACCCAGAAGCAGATGATGGGAGGCGAACTGGAGGTGGACCTCGTTCCGCAAGGCACGCTGATCGAACGCATTCGCGCCGGCGGTCATGGCCTGGGCGGCATCCTGACGCAAACAGGCATCGGGACGCCGGTGGAGAAAGGCAAGCAACGCATCGAAGTCGATGGAAAGAGCTATCTCCTCGAAACCGCGCTCCGCGCCGACTTTGCGCTCGTGCAGGCTTTCCTGGCCGACTATCTCGGCAATCTGAGTTATGCGCTCACAGCCCGCAACTTCAACCCAGTGATCGCGATGGCCGCCGACACCGTCATCGCCAGCGCCGACAACATCGTTCCTGTCGGATTGATCTCGCCCGACCATGTGGTGACGCCGGCACCCGTCGTCGATTACCTCGTCGCCAATTCGTGAGTGCCCGAATGGAACCGCAGACGATCATTGCACGCCGAATTGCTCGCGAGCTGAAATCGGGCATGCTCGTGAATCTCGGCATCGGAATTCCGACGCTGGTCGCAAACTACGTGCCGGCGGGCATGAACGTTTTCTTTCAGTCCGAGAACGGTCTGATCGGGACCGGCGCGCCTCCTGAGGAAGGCATGGCGCACCCCACCTTGACCGACGCGGGCGGTCGTCCGGTGACCGCCCTGCCGGGGGCCAGCACATTTGATAGCGCAATGTCGTTCGGGCTCATCCGCGGCGGGCATCTCGACCTCACGGTGCTTGGCGGCCTGCAGGTGGATCAGACTGGACAACTCGCCAATTGGATGATCCCCGGCAAGATGGTGCCGGGCATGGGCGGCGCTATGGACTTGGTGACGGGTGCCAAGCGCGTCATCGTGGCGATGCAGCACACCGCCAAGGGTGCTCCGAAGATCATGAAGAAATGCACCCTGCCCATCACGTCGTTGCGTCCGGTGGATTTGGTCGTCACCGAACTGGCGGTGATCGCATTCCGTGATGGTCGTGCAACGCTGCTTGAAACCGGTCCTGGAATATCCGTGGCCCAGGTCGTTGCGGCAACTGAGGCCGAGCTCGTGATTCCGAAGAGCGTTCCTGAAATGACGTTGTGACGATGCGGAGACCTTCCCACCCGTCCATTGAGAGCTGAACAATGGCTTCGACGACACCGGATTGGAAAACGAAAGAGGGCTTGGCCGCCGGGAAGGGCGCTACGGTTCAGGAATTTGTCGCCACGGTTGGCGACAAGCGACTTGAAATAGATGTCGCCCCCTGGGGCGAAGGCCATTTGAAGGTCAACGGTCGGGAAATCGCACACGTCAATGACGCCAAGGACAGACGCCAAGCCTTTCGCAAGCTCGCGAAGGCCGCTGAGCATTATTTACACGGGGACGGAACCGTACCCGCAAACAAAAGGCCCTCGACCATGATTCCTACCGTGAAAGCTAAACTCCTCGAAGGCAAAAGAGGTCTCATTGTTGGCATTGCCAATGACCAGTCGATCGCATGGGGCTGCGCCAAGGCTTTCCGCGCGTTCGGCGCTGAACTCGCAGTGACCTATCTCAACGAGAAAGCGAAGAAATACGTCGAGCCGCTCGCCCGCGAGCTCGAAGCTCCGATCGTTATGCCGCTCGACGTAAATGCACCCGGCCAGATGGAGGCGGTGTTTGAACGCATCACCAAGGACTGGGGCAAGCTCGATTTCGTGGTGCACTCCATCGCTTTTTCACCCAAGGACGCATTGCAGGGTCGCGTCGTCGACGTGGATCGGGAGGGCTTTCTCACCACCATGGATGTGTCCTGCTGGACGTTCATTCGCATGGCCCATCTGGCCGAGCCGCTGATGAAAAAGGGCGGAACGCTCTTCACGATGACCTATTACGGCAGCCAGATGGTCGTTAAGAACTACAACATCATGGGCGTTGCCAAAGCGGCGCTGGAGAGCGCGGTCCGATACCTGGCGGCCGAACTTGGTCCCAAGGGCATTCGTGTGCATGCCATCTCTCCCGGACCGCTGGCGACCCGGGCTGCTTCGGGTATCCCCGAATTCGACGCCTTGCTCGACAAGGCAAGAGCGAAAGCGCCTGCACGCAGCCTCGTCAGCATCGACGACGTGGGTGTCGCGACCGCGTTCCTGGCACACGACGCAGCGCGCCTGATCACTGGTGAAACCCTCTACGTTGACGGTGGCTATCACATCATCGATTAGGACATTTTTGCTGAGAAGCGAACTTGAGCGGGAATTTGGAGGCCTGAATTTAGCCGCAAGGTGACAAACATGATTTCTCTGGCAGATTGTATCGGCATGTGCGGTCTCGACGAGAACGAAGTCGCCGCAATCAGCGAGCACGAGCACATCCCGGAAATATGCGGCAGCCGCGCTGGCCAGCTACCTGTTGAACCAGCCGCACGGCGGCGAAGCCATCCGAACAATGATCATTGATGACATTCGCAAGGCCCTCGATGAAGGCCACATCAAACATGCCGCGGAATTGTTCATGGCCTTGCGACATTTCCTCGAACAGCACCCTGACGCGCGTACTGGATTGCCTGTCGAGTAGATGATCGCCAACGTTGTTTTGCACCCTATACCGCAGAAGGACATGTTCAAGGCCATGGCGGACTATCACGAGGAGCTGCCAAGGCCGGCGTGCTTACGCAGCGAAGGTCAGGTCCGCCTTCGCCTTGCGATAGAGCTCTCTCTGAAGGGTCCTGATCTTTTCGGATGTTTCAAGGCTCATCGCCAATCACCCTCACCTCGCCAACTTCGAAAGCACACCAGAAGTCAGGGTCCTTTCCTCCGCCGGCATTACCCGGCCTCAACGGTCGTACGACCCTGTCCGACACCCACCCGGTCCACCGCCATAAGCGATGTTGAAGCCGCGACCTTCGATCTGGATGGGTCTCCCCCGATTACCCGCATCACCATTCCAACGTGCTGTGTCCAATACCCCGGCAGACCGAACAGGTGCATGTGTCGATTGCTTCCCTGCCCGCACGGCCTTCCCCGAGCAAAAGACGGGTCGGCGTCTGCATCGACTCTTCGAGGCCTGCTCGAACTTCACTCGCGTTACAGCCCACTGGATCGCTCGACCGCCCAAGGCGGCCTTTGTCACGAGGCTTCGGCCCGGCCAGTTACCCAGCCAAACCGCTCGTCAGCTTCCAGATCAATCGACAACTGTCTGGATGGAATCTGTCCTCCGATAGGTGACACGCGCCTTCGAGGCGCACTTTTCGCCCGCATCATAGCCATGCGGATCGATCCAGGGCCCCCTTTTTCAGCGCTCTTGACGCTTTGGCTATCGATGATGGCGGCGATCGGGCTGGCTTCCCGTTCGTCTTGCTCCCGGCACTGCACATACAGCGCGTGATGGATGCGATCGAGCGTGCCGTCGAAGCTCCACAAGTCGAGATAGTCGTGCACCGTGCTCTTCGGCGGCAGGTCTTTGGGCAGCGCCTTCCATTGGCATCCGGTCCACAGGACATAGAAAATCCCGTTCAGCACCTCGCGCACATTCACCGAGCGTTTACGCCCGCCAGGTCTGGCCGGCGGGATTATGGGCTCCACGATCGCCCATTCGGTATCGCTCAGATCGCTCGGGTAACGAAGGCCGCTGCGGTCCGCAGCAAGGCGGTGTTCGGGCTTCCACATGGGGCGCGCTCGCAGAGAATCAGGCGCCCAGAAGCAATCACATCCGATCGATTCGATTTAAGAAGTTTCCGGATCGGCTCTAACTGCGCATATTCTTCGGCCTGTATCGCGAACAGCTCGCGCGCCAGCTCGGGAACGCTCTCATCTGCTTGACTGCGTTCGAGCAGTAGATCGAGGTTCGCCAACCCCTTGGCAGCGGTAAAGCCGAACTCGGCGGCATAGCCGCGGATGGCGTTGGATAGCTGTGTGCGATTGCGGATGAGCCGATCGCGTAGGCCGACCAGCATCAGGGCCGCCTGTTGTTCGGCAGTTTTAATCGGCACAAAACGCATTGTTGGCCGGCTCATCGCCTCGCAAAGCGCCTCGGCGTCAGCCGTATCGTTCTTGCCGCGCGTTACATATGGTTTGACCAGTTGAGCCGGGATCAACTTCACCTCATGACCGAATGACCGCAAAAGCCGCCCCCAATGGTGGGATGCCCCGCAGGCTTCGATCCCGATCACCGTCGGCGCAAGCTCTGAAGAAAGCGACCATGTCCTTGCGCCGCAGCTTCCTACGCAAAACCACGTTCAGCGGCGTTCACCCCGTGAAGTTGAAACAAATGTTTCGACGTATCCATTCCAATTCGGCTAATCGTTCCACGGACGGTCTCCTTTGATTGAGATCTGCAACGACCTCATTCTGGCGCGACCGATGCCGTCGGGGGCCGTCCACCCCAACACGCCGATTTACAATCTCGCCGAGGTCGCCCTGGCAGACCCCCTATGTTGAGCGACTGATCGGGACGTTCCGGCGCGACTGCTTGGATCACGTCCTGATCTTTGGCGAACGGCATTTGTGGCGAGTGCTGATTTCGTACTCGCTCAATTACAATGAGACGCGCACGCATCTGGGGTTGGGCAAGGACGCGCCGCTAGGGCGAACCGTCGAGCGATCCGGGACAGTCGTCGCCATACCGGTTCTGCGCGGGTTACATCATCGTTACGCGCGGATATAATTTTCGGGAAGGACGGTTGCCGGACAGCAACTTATAGTTTGTTAAAATCACTTATTTACAACTTTTACGGGTCGTTTGGCAAAACGAACCCAAAATAGGTTGCACGCGATGAAGACCACACTTCCACTACCAGAGACACCTGCAGTCGGAGCGACGGCAAAAGGCCGCCCCAGAATGTTCCGCGATAAACAATGTTGAAACCAGCGCTCCGGTCCCTATCTCCCGCGGCAGGGGCAGCCAGGAAGGACCGCCATCGTGCCGCACAGATTTTTCGTCGCACTCGTCGCCGCGCTCGTGCTGACGGCGCTCGCCGTGCAGCCCGCCGACGCGCGCCGTAAGAAGGCCAAGCCATATCGCGCGCAGTCGAGCTCGCTCGACGGCCGCGTCACCGGCCAGCCGCGCACCTGCGGCTACGACCACTTCATCTACGACTGGCACGGCGTCCCGGTCGGCCCGTACTGCCACTGAGCACGCTCGCGCCGCGGTCAGTCGGGCCAGCCCGACTCGGCGTGGCGCAGGAGCTCGTGCCGGATGAACGGATCAGGGTCGCGCCCGATCAGGTTGCCGTTGTAGATGACGGCGTTCGGATCGAGCGGCGCGGCCAGTGCCCGGTCG
Source organism: uncultured Alphaproteobacteria bacterium (assembly GCA_963755305.1). Taxonomy (GTDB): domain Bacteria; phylum Pseudomonadota; class Alphaproteobacteria; order Rhizobiales; family Xanthobacteraceae; genus VAZQ01. Next base: position 897,388 of record CAVWJL010000008.1, read on the forward strand.
GAATCGCGCGCCGCGGCCTGCGCGAAAGCCGGAACGGCGAGCACGGCGGCGAGCGTCAACGCTGCAAGCGTGCGCATGGGATGTCTCCTTCCAGCGGCATCGCCCTGCCGGGATAACGCCCTCGCCGCGGCGAAGTTGCCGTGGCGCCGGCATGGCTCTGATGCCGAAACCGCCGACTTAGGCGGCGGTACCGCCCCGCCCTACTCCGCCGGCGCGGGCGGCGGCGCCGGCACACCGGCGGCGGGGCCGCGCAGCGGGCGCTCCTCCAGCATCAGCACGCTCACGACCGCCATCACCATGAAGACGCCGGCCGCGACGAATACCCAGCGGAAGATCGCGCCCATGTCGAGGCCGGCGGCGCCGGCGGTCTCGACCAGCAGCTCGACGCCGGTGCCGCGCTCGGGCGCGACGCCGAGACCGGCCATCAGGATCGCGCCCATCACCGCCACCGCGAGCGTGGAGGCGAGCGCACGGAAGAAGTTCATCGCGCCGGTCGCGGTGCCGACCTGGTGCATCGGCACGGCGTTCTGGATCGACACCGTGGCGACCGGATAGATGGTGCCGGCGCCGAAGCCGATCGCGGTCAGCGCCAGCGCGACGCCCCACAGCGGCATCGCCGGCCAGACGGCGAGCGCGGCGATCGCCGCGATCGCCACCACGCCGCCGAACATCGCCGACACCTTGTAGTGCACGAGATACATCATCGAGCGGCCCGACAGCATGGAGCCCGGCGTCGTCATCACCACGATCGGAATCAGCGCCAGCCCGGCATCGCTGGCCGAGAGCTTGTGCACGACCTGGAAATAGAGCGGCATATAGACGGTCAGGCCCAGCACCGCGCCCATCGTCCACGAGGTCGCGGCGGTGCCCACGCGCATCACCGGATTGCGCATCACGGCGAGCGGCAGGAACGGCTCGTCCGCCCGCCGCAGCCACCACACGAAGGCGAGCGAGAGCGCAAGCGAGAGCGCGAGCAGCGCGACGATCGTGGGCGAGAGCCACGGCACGCGCGTGCCGCCCGAGGTGAGCGCGATCAGGAACACGGTCGCGCCCGCGACCATCAGCACGGCGCCGATGAGGTCGAGCCGGTGCGGCCGGTCGTGGCGCGGCAGCCGCTTCATCGAGCGGTAGACCAGGAGGCCCGCAAGCAGCCCGAGCGGCACGTTGAGCCAGAAGATCACCGGCCAGGCGAAGTGCTCGGCGATGATGCCGCCGAGCGCGGGGCCGAGCACCCCGGCCATGATCCAGGAGGTGCCCATGTAGGCCTGGTAGCGGCCGCGCTCGCGCGGGGTGATCATGTCGGCGATGGTGGTCTGCGTCAGCGGCACGATGCCGCCGCCGCCGATCCCCTGCAGCGTGCGCCCGGCGATCAGCGTCGCCATGTTGGGAGCAAGCGCCGCCAGCGCGGATCCCGCCACGAACAGCCCGATCGCGATCAGCATCATGGTGCGCCGGCCGTGGATGTCGGACAGCTTGCCGTAGAGCGGCGACACCACGGTGGAGGCCAACAGGTACGAGATGATCACCCAGGACAGATTCTCGAAGTCGCCGAAGTCGCGCCCGATGGTGGGCAGCGCGGTCGCCACGATGGTCTGGTTGAGCGCGGACAGGAACATGGCCAGCATGAGGCCATAGAAGATGTTGCGCACGTCGGCGGCGGCGAGCGGCGGCGGCTCGGGCTTGTCGGCCGCGAGCGCCCCGGTGCCGTGCGCTTCGATGCCGCGCGCCTCAATGCCGTGCACCTCGATGCTGTGCGCTTCGGCGCGTTTGTCCAGAGAACTCATCGATTTTCAAGTCTACTCGAATCGGCAAGTGCGGCATCGAATCGCCCGGCGCAATCGTCCGCCAATATGACGAACAGACATACGCCGCCCTCGCGCCGTGGCAATGGGCGTGCGCACAGGGCAGGTATGATTTCCAATGGTTCGAGCCGAAAAATCGGATCGCCGCGAACGGGATGGATCATTGGACCTGCCGATATGCGGCCGCCTGCCGGCACGATGATTTAACATTAAAGAAATATTTATCGTCTACGGTTTTGAGGACTAAAATCTCCACAGAGCCCGAGAATACATGTTCCGCATCCTCACGTGCCTAGGCACCGAGCACGATTGGCGCCTGGTCGTTATCGCAGGCCTCGTCTGTTTTCTCGCCAGCCTGACCGCCATCAGTCTTTTCGGCCGGGCACGCGCCGCATCCGGCCGCGCGCGTGCAACTTGGATCGGAGCCGCCGGCGCCGCCACCGGGTGCGGGATATGGGCGACGCATTTCATTGCGATGCTGGCTTACGACCCGGGCATTTCGATCTCCTATAATGTCGGGCTCACGACGCTCTCCCTGCTGGTGGCAGCCGTCGTCACGTCCCTTGGTCTCACCGTGGCCGTCTACCGCCAGTCGAACTGGGGAGCCATCGCGGGAGGCGGGATCGTCGGCGGGGGCGTCGCCTGCATGCATTACATCGGCATGTGGGCGGTCGAACTGCCGGGCCATATCACCTGGCAGCTTGACCTTGTGCTCGCCTCCATCACCTTCGGGATGCTGCTGGGAATGGCGGCGCTTGCGGTTGCCGTGAGAAAAAGCGATGCGCGGTCGATATTGCTTGCCGCGCTGCTGTTGACGCTGGCGATCGTCTCGCATCACTTCACGGCGATGGGAGCGGTCGAGATCGTTCCGGATCCGGCCCGCGCCATCGCCGCGCTCTCGCTCTCGCCGACCGCCCTCGCGCTGGCGGTTGCGGGCGCCGCGCTGGCGATCCTCGGCACCAGCCTGGTCATCGCGCTGGCCGACCGCCGCCTCGGCGACAAGAGCCTGCTGCTGGCGACGGCGCTCAACAACATGACGCAGGGCGTGGTCATGTTCGACTCCGCTGAGCGGCTCGTCATCTGCAACGACCGATACCTGGAGATGTACGATCTGTCGCACGCTCTTGTGAAGCCCGGCTGCAGGCTCCTGGACATCATCGAGCATCGGATCGCAACCGGGACCCTCACCCGCGACCCGCAGGAATACCGACTCGAGTTGGTATCGGCCATGGCGCAAGGCAGGACGGTGAGCGCGACCGTTGAGAATTCGGACGGCCGCACCATTGCCGTCGTCAACAAACCCATCGTCGGCGGTGAGTATTGGGTCGGCACCCACGACGATATTACCGAACGCCGCCTGGCGGAACGAAAGAGCGCATCGATTGCCGAACAGGAAGAGCGCCGGGCGATCATCGATGCCGCGATCCTGTCCTTCCGGGAGAGCATCGCGACCATTCTGAAGACGGTCAGCGACAGTACCGCCGCGATGAGGCTGACCGCGACCGAACTGTCATCGTCGTCCAATGACACGTCGCTGCGCGCCGCGGGGGCCGCAGACAAGTCGAACAACGCCTCCACCGGGGTCGCGACCGCCGCGCGAGCGGCCGACGAAATGGCGCAATCGATCATGGAGATCGACCGGCAACTGACGCAGGCCACGAGCGTCGTCGGCGACGCCGTAACCGAGGCCGAACAGACCAACGGCGAAATCGTCATATTGGCGGAGGCCGCGCAGAAGATCGGTGACGTGATCAAGCTGATCCAGCACATCGCCGGGCAGACCAATCTGCTCGCGCTCAATGCGACGATCGAAGCCGCCCGGGCCGGAGAGGCCGGACGGGGCTTCTCGGTGGTCGCCACCGAAGTCAAATCGCTATCCGTACAGACCGCCAAGGCGACGGAAGAAATCGCCGCGCAGATCCGGGCCATTCAGGATTCGGCCAGCGGCGCGGTCGAGGCCATCCGGAGAATTACCGGGCGAATGAGGGACATCCGCGAGCACACCTCGTCCATTGCCACGTCGGTGGGCCAGCAGAATGCCGCCACCCGCGAGATTTCAGAAAGCGTGGCCGGCGCGGCGCAGGGCGCAAAAGCGGTCGCCTCCATTCTCGAGCAGGTCACCGATGCCGTCACCAAGGCCAGTGGCTCCGCCGGCACAGCTCTGACCGCCTCGGAGGCCGTGGAGCACGCCACCGCTCATCTGCGGGAAAAGATCGAGGAGTTCCTGCGCAAGGTTGCGGCCTGACCGAACCGGTCGCGCCGGCGCGCAGCCGAACGCCGAACCCTGTTGGATGATTACTGCGCGATCTTCTGCCCGAGCGAAGCCAGAAGCTTGCCCTCGATCTCCTTCTGGATCAGCGCCATCCAGGTCTCGGCACGAACGGCGCGATCCTGGAAGAAGGCGATCTCCTTCTGCAACTCGTTGATTTGCTCCTCGGCGGCACGAAGCTGAATCGAAAGCTTGTGCGCCAGGTCCATGGCGCGGTCGCAATTGTTGTTCGAGAGGTCGGCCGCCTTCTGCAGCAGGGACACGATGGTCTGCCCGGCTTGGTCCATCCGGTCGCCGTCTCTGCGGGGCTTCTCCTTCGGCGCAAACTTGACGACCTGGTCGGGTGTGCCGTTCGGACGCTGATTCATCGCTTCTGACTCCACATCCACTGAAAGTTGCCGACGGCGGCAAACCGATTGCCCCGCCTCCCCGCCCGCCTCCGTTCCGGCCGGAACGGAACCGGCGCCTGATCCTCAAGCATTGCTGATGATGTCGCGACGTTCCCAAGGGCGCCTCGACAGTCTCTCGATGCCGCAATGAAGCACGGCATCCGACCCGCACTATGGCAAGGATGAAAAATAGCGACGGAGTTGCAAGATTCCCACAGGATCGGAACACCCCGCGGGTTCCGTGCCGCGATCGACCGCAACGCGGCGCTGCCACAGCGTCGTGGCACTGGCGCATGTTCCGCCCTCTCAATATGATTTGGTTGCCGGGGCTAGGTCGGCGGCGGACTTCGCCGCCGGACATGCGTGCACAGCACCGACAGGTGACACGATGAAACGATCTGCCGTAGTTGCGTTCGCCGGCCCCTTCGGCATGGGCCTGCTGGCGCTGATCATCGCCGCGCCCCATGCCCCGGCCTACGCCCAGTCGGCCGATCTCGTGCTCTGCGACCGGGTCGCCGCCGATCCCACCGATCCGGACAAGCCGAAGGACGTCAAAGGCACCGACGCCATCGCGCCGTCCGACATCGTGACTGCGATCAAGTTCTGCAAGGTCGCGGCGGCGAAGTCGCGCCGCGCGCTCTACCAGCTCGGCCGTGCCTATGCCGCCAACCGCCAATTGCCGGAGGCGATCGGCGCGTATCGCAAGGCGGCCGGCAAGGGCAGCTCGGCGGCCATGGTCGAGCTCGGCGTACTGCACGCGACCGGTGCGGGGGTTCCCAAGGATGAAGCCGAGGCGCGCAAGCTGTTCGAGCGCGCCTCCGAAGCGGGCAACCCGCGCGGCGTCACCAACCTCGCGGCGCTCTCCAACAGCGCGGGCGCGCCGTCCGATCCCGCCCAGGCAAGAGCCTTGCTGGCGCGCGCGGCGCAGGCCAATTCGGCGGAAGCGCAGTACCAGCTCGGCCTGATGACGGCCGATGGCATCGGCGGCCCGAAGGACGATGCCGCGGCGCGGGCGCTGTTCGAGCAGGCGGCCGCGCAAGGCCATTCCGGCGCGCTCGAGCGGATGGGCGCATTTGCGGAAAACGGCCGCGGCGGAGCGCGCGATATCGGCGCCGCCAAGGCGTATTACGAACAGGCCGCGGCGCTCGGCAACGAGGCGGCCAAGGTCGCGCTCAAGCGCGTGAACTGTCCCTGGATCATCGGGGACAAGCACGGGAAGTACGTGACCAGCCTGTGCTTCTAGCGGCGCGATCCTAGGGCTTGGCCGGCGCGTCGCGCGCCGTCGGCCCGCGCATCGGGCGCTCCTCGATTGCAAGCACGCAGGCAAGCGCAATCGCCAGGCAGAGCGCCGCCGCCGCAAACACCCAGCGGAAACCCTGCGCGGCGTCGGTGCCGGCGAGCGCGGCGCTCGCCGACAGCCCGCGCACGGCCGGCGCGCCGGCGAGCACCATCGCGCCGAAGCCGGTCACGATGAACGTGCTGCCGAGCGAGCGGAAGAAGTTCATCGTGCCGGTCGCGATACCGAGCTGGTGCAGCGGAACCGCGTTCTGCACCATCACGATGGTGAAGGGGAACATCGGCCCCAGCCCGAAGCCGGCGAGCGCGATCAGCCCGAGCGCCGTCCAGGCCGACGGGGTCGCCGGCGCGAGCGCGAGCGGCAGCAGCGCTGCGATCGCGATCGCGATCCCGACCACCGGCACGCGCTTATAATGAGTTCAGGCGGGCAATCAGCCGCCCGCCCACGACCGAGGTCAGGGTGGCGGCGCCCTGCAGGGCGATGATCGAAAGCGCCGATTCGCTCACCGACAGCCCGAGCGCCACCTGGGCATAGAGCGGCAGCAGGATCGTGAGCGCGATCACCGCGCCGACCCCGAAGAACGCCGCGCCGGTGGCGGCGCGCATCACTCCGTCCCGCAGCACCGAGAGCGGAATGAACGGCTCGCGCGCGCCCATGACGCGCAGCGCGAACAGCGCCCACAGCCCGCCCGAGCCGAACACCAGCAGCAGGACCTGCGGCGACACCCAGGCGTAGCGGCGCCCGCCCCAGGTGAGCGCGAGCATCAGCGCCATCGCCGCGCTGACCATCAGCGCGGCGCCCAGCACGTCGAGATCGTGCGGGCGGTCGTGCCGCGGCAGGAGGCGCAGAACGTTGTGGGTCAGCAGATAGGCGAGCGCGCACAGCGGCAGGTTCATCCAGAAGATCCACGACCAGTGCAGATGCTCGGCGATGAATCCGCCGATGATCGGCCCGGCCACGGTCGAGACGATGAAGGTCGAGGAGGTATAGGCCTGGTAGCGCGGCCGCTCGCGCGGCGAAGCGACGTCGCCCACGATGGTCTGCACCAGCGGCATCAGCCCGCCGCCCCCCAGCCCCTGCAGCGCGCGCGCCGCAATGAGCGTCAGCATGCTGGGCGCCAGCGCGCAGGCGAGCGAGCCCGCCGCATAGACCCCGATCGCGATCAGCAGCATGGTGCGCCGGCCGTGGATGTCGGAGAGCTTGCCGTAGAGCGGCGTCACCGCGGTGGCGGCAAGCAGGTTGGCGGTCACCACCCAGGACATGTTCTCCACGTCGCCGAAGCTCGCTGCGATCGACGGCAGCGCGGTCGCCACCATCACCTGGTCGAGCGCCGCGAGCAGCATGGTGAGCAGCACGCCCACGACGACGCGCGTGGCGGAGGCCTGGTCGAGGTAGTCCGGCGTGGCGGGTGTTGGGTCGCGCATTGCTGGCCTGGCGCCGTCCCGGGGCGGTGCGGGCGCGGGCGCGGGCGTCTTATAGGGGAAGGCCGCGGCGGCAGCTATGCGCCCGGCGAGGGGACCATGCGCACCGCTTGACCGGCGCATCGCTGTCCGGCGGCGGCTTTCGGGCGGCGGCATGGGCCGGTATGATCCCGCCCGACCGCGTCACATCTCCCGGAACATCGGCGTGGCTGCCGCGCGGAAGGCAAGAGCATGAGCGAACGACAATTCTTCAAGCCCCCGGCCGGACTGACCGTGGCCGAGATCGCGGACCTCACGGGGGCAGAGCTGCGCGCCGGCGCGCGCCGCGACCGGCTCATCACCGATGTAGCCCCGCTCGATTTCGCCGGCCCCGGCGACCTCACCTTCCTCGACAAGCCCAAATACACCGACGCGCTCGCCTCGACGCGGGCGGGCGCCTGCCTGACCACCGAACGGTTCGCCCGCAGCGCGCCGGACGGCCTCGCGGTCCTGTGCACGGCCGAGCCTTTCGGCGCCTTCGTCGCGGTGGCGCGCAAGCTCTTTCCCGACGCCATGCGGCCGTCCTCGCTGTTCGAGGCGACCGGCGTGGCACCGGGCGCGATCGTGCATTCCACCGCCCGGGTCGAGAACGGGGTGACCATCGATCCCGGCGCGGTGATCGGGCCGCGCGCCGCGATCGGAGCCGGAACCGTGATCGGCGCCACCGCGGTGATCGGGCCCGGCGTGCATATCGGCCGCGATTGCTCGATCGGACCCGGCGCATCGATCGTGCACGCCCTGATCGGCGACGGCGTCATCATTCATGCCGGCTGCCGCATCGGGCAGGACGGGTTTCGCTTTCACCCCGGCGCACGCGGGCTCACCAAGGTGCCGCAGCTCGGCCGCGTGATCGTGCAGGACCATGTGGAGATCGGCGCCGGCACCACCATCGACCGCGGCGCGAGCGGCGACACCATGATCGGCGAGGGAACCAAGATCGACAATCTCGTGCAGATCGGACACAACGTCTCGGTCGGCCGCAACTGCATCATCGTCGCGCAATGCGGGCTCTCCGGCAGCGTGGTGCTGGGCGACAACGTGGTACTGGGCGGACAGGTGGGGATCGCCGACCATTTCACCATCGGCGAAGGCGCGATGATCGGAGCCAAGAGCGGCGTGATGTCCCACGTGCCGGCCGGCGAGAAATGGACCGGCTATCCCGCCCAGCCCGGACGCGCGTTTCTTCGCGCCGCGGCCGCGCACAAGCGGACCTGATTCCGCTCGCATCGGTGCGTCATGCCGGCCTATACACATGCAAACGCTGCGCGCCGCGCACGAATGCTTGTGAAACGGCCGATTTTGGCGTATGATGTTTTCTGGGTGGGACCGGGGACTCGGTAAAGGAGTCCCCTCAATGCTGATCCTGAAATATTTCGTGTCGGTGGGTGCCGTGCTGCTGGCAGGGCTGCTCGCGCTCAACGCCCATCTCGCCACGCCCGGCCAGGCCTCGGTCAGCAAACCGACGTCGGCCTCGTTGCCGGTGGCCGCTCCGGCCGCCCCGAAGGTCGAGGAAGCGGTGGCCGTGACGGTCGATCCGGCGCCGCCGCAACAGCTCAAGAAGCCCGCCGCCCACAGCCGCAATGCCAAGCGGTCCCGCTCGCGCCACCGCGCCGCGCGCTAGCCGCCAAGAGGCGGCATCATACCGTTCGTCGGCTGAGCATCCGCCTCAATCGGGCCGAAGCGGCGTCTGCAAGCCGCCGACCTCACGGCGCGAACGACCAAACTCAGTCCGGTACGCGAGCCCTCACGGCATTGGCCCGCGCCGGATATGCGATGCGTCCGCTGCGATCGGTCGGAAGATGCTCCCGCAGATAGGCCTGCAGCCGCGCGACTTCGGGCTCGGGCATTTTGCGGATGGGCTGGACGACGACGTTCGTCAAGCCGGTTTGCGCGCTCCAATAGTCGTCGAAATTCGGGTACGAAACCTCGATCTCGATCGTTCGCGTTGCGATCTGATCGAGCCCCGCTTGTTCGAACAAACCCCGCATCTCCTGGAGGCGGGAGTTCTTCACGCCGCTGGCCGGAGGCACGTCGACGCCCATGGCGCCGAGTGCCTCGACGAGAGGCCTCTGGATGAAGCCCCCGCCCATGTTGTCCCACATGTAGGCGGCGACGGTTCCCCGCGGCTTGACCACGCGTTTCATTTCGGCCAAGGCCTTGGCGGCATCGGGGACAAAGCTGATGACCAGCGCCATGGCAGCCACGTCGAACTCACTGTCGGCGAACGGCAGCGACTGCGCATCGCCGGTTCGGAAATTCGCGCGGCTCGCCGCGGCTCCGTTGCGGGCGTAGGCAATCTGACCCTCGGCAGGATCGATCGCGCTGATGTCCGAAGGCGCGCAGCGCTCGACGACAAGCTCGGTGAACGCACCGGTCCCGCAACCGACATCGAGCCACTTGAGCCCTTTTGGCAGCGACAACCAGTCGATGAACAGCTCTCCGGCTGCGCGGCTCCAGCGCCCCATCAGCCGCTCATAGGCCTGACCGTCGTTAAAAAAGCTCGTCGCCGTTTCGGCCATATGCTCCCCACGATGTTGCGCGCCCCCTCGGGCAAAGCTCAGACATTGAATGGTAACGGCGAACTCGGCCCACGGGAAGCGGCCGGGAGCGCCGCTCCCGCGCCGGGTCAGTATCGGCAAACGGTAGAAGCCGGCCAATGGCTGCCATATGCAGGGCAGCAAACGGGCATCGTTATTCGATCACCTCGTCGGCGAGCAATTGCATCGAGTTGGGAACCGCGAGGCCCAACATCTTTGCGGTCTTCATGTTGATCACGAACTCAAACCTGGTCGCCTGTTCGATCGGCAGGCTTGGCACCCTTGAGGATCCGGCCGACATACACGCCGGCCTTGCGATAGGCGTCCGGCACATCGTTGCCGTAACTCATCAGGCCGCCGGCGACGGCAAAATCGCGATTGAAAGAGATCGCCGGTACGGCGTAACGAGCGGCCAGCGCGACGATCTGATTGCGGCGGGCGGACAGGAACGGACCACCTGCGACGACGAGTGCGCCGGCCCGCTGCGCAACGAGGGTCGCGAAGGCGGTATCGATCTCGCTCGCAGCAGTGGCTTTAAGGACAAGCAGCGACTGTCCGAAGACACGCGTGGCTGCGAGTGCGTCGGCCGGCTGAGACGCCGAACTCCGGGCCGCCCGGGTTCACCAGCAGCGCCACGACGGCGGCGTTAGGAACGAGCTCGTGCAGCAGACCTATGCCCTTCGCCGTCAGTTCGGCACCGAACCAGCTTATCCCCGTGAGGTTTCCGCCCGGCCGGCTGAGGCTGGCGACCAGGCCGATCTTGACGGGGTCGGCGCCAAGTGTGAACACAATCGGGATCGTCGTGGTCGCCGCCTTTGCCGCAATCGCCGAATTGGGTCCACCGGTTGCGGCAATCACGGCCGCTCGACGGGCGATCAGATCGGCCGCCAGTGCCGGCAACCGATCGCTTTGTTCCTCCGCCCAGCGGTATTCAATCGCAACATTGCGGCCCTCAACGTAACCGGTTTCGATCAAGCCGCGCCGAAACGCGTCCACGCGACTGGTTTGGTTGCGGGATGACTGAGCACTGAGAAATCCGACCACCGGCATCGCCGGCGGCTGCGCGCGTACCGCGAGCGGCCACGCCACGGCTGCGCCGCCGAGTAGCGTCATGAACGCGCGCCGCCGCATAGGCTTTCACCCCAAGGCCGAAGTGCACACCCTACCATAGAGTTGAGCGAGACTGTGCGGCATTACAGGCGTCCGCGGTGGCCCCGAAAGCGGACGTGGATTCAAGTCTGCGGTGCGTGCAGCGAAGGGCCGGCAGCGGTCATTGACCCGATGTCATTCGATCACTTCGTCGGCACGCAGTAGAATCGAGGTCGGCACGTCGATACCGATCGATTTCGCGGACCTGAGGTTGACCAGAAGTTCGAATTTTGTGGGCGCTTGTATCGGCAAATCGGCCGGCTTCTCGCCTTTGAGAACGCGATCGATGTAGGTCGCCGCACGGCGGAACAGGTCGGCGGTATCCGGTCCGTATGACATCAATCCGCCGCGCGCTGCATCCGCACGAAACGAATAGATGGCGGGCAATCGGTGGCGCGCTGCCAAGGCGATGACCAAATCGCGATGCACGATCGTCGTTACGTCGGTCGGAAGGACCAGACCGCCGTCCGGGGCACCGGCGAACCCATCCACAGCCTGCTGGATGCTGTTGGCGTCGCGTACCGGAAGCTGCACCGGGAGCACGCCTTTGGATGCGGCGACGGCGTTGATCGAACGCCAGTAACCTTCCGCGCTGTTGTTGTCCGGGTTGAACAGGAGGCCCACGCGCGCAAGGCGAGGGTTCATCTCCTTCAATAGCTCGACGAGTTTTCCGGCGACCGAGACCTCGTAGAGCATGAACCCGGTGAGATTGCCGCCGGGGCGCGCGAGGCTTTCAACGAATCCCAATCCCACCGGGTCAGAGGTTGCGATGAAGACGACCGGGATTTGCCGGGTTGCCTGCCGCATCGCATTCAGCACGCGCACCGCGTAGACCAGAATTACGTCCGGCTTCGTGGATACGATTTCTTCGGCAGCAGCGCGAATATAGTCGATATCGGCGCCGCCCCATCGCAAATCGATTTGCAGGTTGCGACCGTCCTCCCAGCCGAGCTCCTGCATCTTGCGCCGAAAGCCCGCGATCCACGACTGTCCTTGGGGGTCGCTGCCGGCACCCAGCAAGATACCGAGCCGCTGTGCGCCCTGCTCCGCAATCAGGGGACGCGGCCACGAAACGGACGCCGCCGCCACGCTGCCAAGCAGCGTGATGAACTCGCGTCGTCTCAATTGATCGAATTGCATTCAGTCCACGCCGGCCCGGCCGCGCGTTGCAGCATACCGAATTGGCAACAACCAGTCTGCATCCGCAGTGGCCCCGAAAGCGCAAGCAACATCAGCGTTTCGGCATCTGCCGCGGTCGGCCTTTGCGGGTGGTGCCATCAAACCAATGTTACCCGAACATGCCGTGTGTGAATGACCGGCGGTCGCGCCCTAGTCGCCTGACGTGCCGGCGAGGCTGCGCATGGATCGCCACAGCTCGCGCGGCAGGCGCGACCAGTAGATTAGCGACAGCGGGCCGCGCCGCAGGCAGGGATTGCGCGCGCTCGGGTCTTCCTTGTCGATGCCGCGCAGCATCGGATTATTGAGCTCGGCCGCGTTGAATTCCTGCGCCGGGCCGATCAGCTTCTCGGCGCAGACGCGCTCGCGCAACTCCCCGCCGCGCACCGCGGCCGCCCAGGACACGTCCCAGATGCTGGCAGTCTGATCGAACGACGCCGTCACCATGTGCGTGCCGTCGGGGCTCAACTGCGCGGTCGAGAGCGCGCGCAGGCGGCCCTTCAGGACGGCGATGACTTGTCCGCCCTCCGCGTCCCAGATGCGCGCGGTGTCGTCGTAGGACGCCGTCACCACGCGCTTGGCGTCGCGGTCGAACGCGGCGCTGAGCACCCCGCCGGCATGGCCGGTGAGGATCGCGATCTCCCGGCCGGTGTCGGGCTCCCAGATGCGCACGGTCTTGTCCAGCGACGCCGTCACCACGCGCCTGCCCTCGCCGTCGAACGCCGCGCTCTGCACGCCGCCGGTGTGGCCCTTGAGCACGGCGATCTCCTTGCCGGCGGCGGCGTCCCAGACGCGGGCGGTGCCATCGTCGGAGGCGGTGACGATGCGCCGGCCGGAGGGATCGAACGCCGCGCTCTGCACCGCGCCGGTGTGGCCGCTGAGGACCGCGATCTGCTTGCCGGCTGGCGGCGTCCCAGATGCGGGCGGTGGCGTCGTCGGAGGCGGTCACGATGCGCCTGCCCTCGCGGTCGAACGCGGCGCTCTGCACCGTGGCGGTGTGACCCGTGAGCACCGCGATCTCACTGCCGCCGGAGGCGTCCCAGATGCGGGCGGTCTTGTCGTCGGAGGCCGTCACCACGCGCTTGCCTTCGCGGTCGAAGGCTGCGCTCTCCAGCGCGCCGGTGTGGCCGGTCAGGACCGCGATCTCCTTGCCGCTCGCGACGCCCCAGACGCGGGCGGTCTTGTCGCTCGAGGCCGTCACGATGCGCTTGCCGGCGCCGTCGTAGGCCGCGCTGGCCACGCCGTCGGTATGGCCGGCGAGGATGGCGGCCTCCTTGTTGGTCTCGGCCACCCAGACCCGCGCGCTGTGGTCGCTCGATCCGGTCGCCACGCGCTCGCTGGCGCGATCGAACGCCACCGCCAGCACGCGGCCGGTGTGGCCCTTGAGCGCGGCGATCTGCTTCCTGCTGTCGGCGTCCCACACGCTGACGCTGCCGTCGGCGGAAGCGGTGCGGCTGCCGGCGTCCCAGACGCGCGCGGTGGCGTCGTCGGAGGCGGTCACCACCAGCTTGCCGTCCGGGCTGAACGCCACGCGCCGCACCGCCTCGGTATGGCCGCGCAGGACGACGACCTCCTTGCCGCCGTCGGCTTCCCAGATGCGCGCGGTCTGGTCGTGCGAGCCGGTCACCACCCAGCGGCCGGCGGGATCGAACGCGGCGCTCCACACCGCGTCGGTGTGCCCGCTCAGCACCGCGAGCGCCGTGCCGGTGCCGGTGTCCCAAATGCGCGCGGTGCCGTCGAGCGAGGCGGTCAGCACGCGGCTGCCGTCGCGGTCGAAGCTCGCGTCCAGCACGCCGCCGGTATGGCCGTTGAACACCGCGAGCGTCTTGCCGCTGTCGGCGTCCCACAGGCGCGCGGTGCTGTCGTTGGAGGCGGTCACCACGCGCTTGCCGGCGGGGTCGAACGCCGCGCTCCAGACCCATTGCGTGTGGCCGTCGAGCACGGCGAGTTCCTCGCCGCTGGCGGCGTCCCAGATGCGGGCGGTGTGGTCGTTGGAGGCGGTCACCACGCGCTTGCCGGCGGGATCGAACGCCGCGCTCAGCACGGCGCCGGTGTGGCCCTTGAGCACGACGAGCGGGCGGCCGGTCTGCGCATCCCACAGCCGCGCGGTCTTGTCGTCGGAGGCGGTCAGCACCCGCTTGCCGCCGGGATCGAACGTGACGCTGCGCACGGCGTCGGTATGGCCCTCGAGCACGGCGACCATCTCGTCGGCGGAGGCGTCGGCGGCGGAGTGCGCCGCGCCCCCCGGCCCCGCCGGCGGTGCGAGCCGCCACAGCCGCGCGGTGTGGTCGTCGGAAGCGGTCGCCACGCGCGTGCCGTCGGGGCTGAACGCCACGCCGACCACGTTCGCCGAATGCCCGACGAGCAGGCGCTGCAGCGCCAGGGCGTGCGCGCCGCCGGCGAGCTTGCCCTCCAGCTCGGAGGAGAACGGCGTGAGCCACGGCAGGCTGCCGCGCGCCGGATAGCCCTGCAGCGCATAGCGCATGGCGCGGTCGACCTGCCCGTCGTTGAGCGCGATGGCGGCGAGCCCGGTGTAGATCAGCATCTCGCGGCGAGCGACGTCGTAGCTCTGCCAGGTGACGTAGCCGAGCAGCGCGAACACCAGCACCGCGACCGTCCACAGCAGCCGCGCGGCGCGAACCTGGAAGCGCGCGGTCGAGGCCTGCGCGCGCGCCATCTCGTCGAGCTGCGCGCGCTCCTTGGAGAGCCGCGCGTTCTCCGCCTCGTCGCTGGCGGCGAGCAGCGCGAGCTGCGCGTCGGTGATCTCGGGCGCGGTGAGATTGCGCCGCTCGGCCCACTCCTTGACGGCGTCGAGCTCGTCGCCGCGTAGCAGCAGCGAGTCCGGCCGCCCGCGCCGCTCCCAGCGCGCCGCAAGCTCGCCCAGCCGCGTGTGCTCGCGGATCCAGCCGAGATCCTGCCGCAGCGCCGCCGCCAGTTCGCCGAGCGGCTTGGCCACCCCCGGCGCCTTGTCGAAATGGATGAACTGCAGCCGCCGCAGCATCTGCGGGATGTCGGCCTTGGCCACCGTCTTGTAGACCACCGGGAGCAGCCGCTTGGGCAGCGCCATGGTGGCCTCGACCTCCCACATGCAGCGCACCGACTTGATCGCCTCGGGCGAGACTACGAACACCACGGTGTCGGCCTCCGCGATCAGCCCGGTGAGGCGCGCCTCCCAGTCCTCGCCGGCGGCGATGTCCTGGCGGTCGAGGAACGGCGCAAAGCCGGCGAGATCGAGCACGCCGGACAGCTCGTCGGCGAACTCGGCCGCGTCGCGCCGCGAATACGAGATGAACACCTTGAGACGTTCGCCGGCGCCGGGTTCGGCCATGGCTCGCTGCAAATCGGTGGATGGGCGCGCCAGCGTAGCGCGGGCGGCGCCAAAGCGAAATCGGGGGCGGCCCGGTCAATATGAATTAGCGTCAACCATCCGTGCGTTTCGGCCGCACCGCGGCGCTTGTGCCCTCGCCCCGCTGGGGAGAGCGTCAACCATCTGTGCGTTTCGGCCGCACCACGCCGCTTGTGCCCTCTCCCCGCAGGGGAGAGGGCAAATGCGGCTTGGGCTCGCCTCATCGGGCTTGGGCTCGCTCATCGCGCCGGTCACAGGGTGGGCTAGACTCTACACTTGCGCCATCTGGTCGAGGATGACGTGCGCAAGGTGCGCGCACAGCCGCCCTGCCTGCGGCGAAAGGCGCCCGCCCCGCTCGCCCAGCAGCGGCGCCAGCTCGACGAGCGCGCCGCTGAGCAGATTGAAGGTGCGCTCGCGCGTCTGCGCCGCGCGTTGCGACGCCGCGCGCGCGGCACGCGCCTGCGCCGCCGCGAGCGCCTGCTCCCGAGCCTGGTCGGCGCGCACGCTTGCCTGGGCGCAGGCCGCGGACGCTACCTGCCGCGCGTCGGCATCGAGCGCCTTGAGGCCCGTGCGCGTGCGGGACGAAGCGGCCCCCTGCCCCGCGCGCGGCGCGCTGCGCGGCCGTGGGCGTGCCGTCGCCCGCGAGCCTGGTGACGCGCGGCGTCCATCCGAGCCTGCGGGCATGCTTGTAGATCGTGCGCTCGCTCACCGCGCACAGCCGCGCGATCTCGCGCACCAGCACGACGCCGCCCTCATAGAGCGCGCGCGCCCGCTCGTTGAGCGAAAGCGCAGGCGGCGTTGAGCCGCCCGCCGGCCCAAGCAGCGGAGGCCCGGGCGGCGACAATTCTCCAACGGTGGACTCATCCGGCGCCGCAAGCTCGGCGGGCTCCCTCCCCCGCCGCAAGTCGGGCTTGCCCGACTTGCGCACTCCAATGCCGAACCCGGGCAAGCCCGGGTTCGGTTGGGGGAGGGTTGGGGAGGGGGTGAGCCGGCACGAGTCTTTATGATGCGCTTCGGCATGATGCGCTTCGGCTTCGGCGGCTTGCAGATAACGCGCGCGCGCCTGCGCGCGCAGCGATCGCTCGCGGCGGGAGGAGGACATGGCGTCTCACGCAATGTTGGGAGGATGCCTGCACCCTAGCGGAGCAGCGTCGGGGTGGGCGATGTTATACTTGGCACGCGGCCGACACTACGGCTTCTTGCGCGCCGCCTTGGGCATGCGCACCGGCCAGCTCACGATGCGGTCCTCGAGCTGGTCGTCCGGCACGTCCTCCTCGGACGCCTCGACCTTGCCGCGCACCGAGATGCCGGCCGTGTGCACGGTCTCCGGGTCGCCCGAGACCAGCGGATGCCACCAGTAGAGGTCGCCCCCGTCGGCCAGCAGGCGATACGCGCAGCTCGGCGGCAGCCAGACGATCCGATTGATATTGCGGGGGGTCAGCCGCACGCAGTCGGCCACCTTCTTGGTCCGGTTCGGGTAATCCTTGCAGCGGCAGGTCTGGCCGTCGAGCAGCGCGCAGCCGACATCGGTGAAATAGGTCTTGGAACTGTCGTCGGCGTCCTCGAGCTTGACCAGGCAGCACTTGCCGCAGCCGTCGCAGAGGCTCTCCCACTCCGAATTCGTCATTTCCGTCAACGACTTGCGCTGCCAGAACGGGGTCTCCTCGGTGGCCATGCGGTGCCTTTCGGACGCTGTCTTTGCTCACTGCCGGTGCGTCTGGCGTCCCCTGCCCGCTTGTGGGGGAGGGAGCGCACCGAGCCTGGGGCCGCACCGAGCCTGGGGCTGCACCGAGCTGATGGCTCGGGAACAGGCGAATCCCGCCGTCCGGGAGCCGTATTAACCCCGTCGCAGGGCGGGCGCCACCGGGCCGCCGTTCTCCCCAATTAACCCACGATTTTCATTCACCTTGTGGCGGTGGCGTCATAGTTCGAACCAACTCGATGGGCTATGACACTAACATTAATGACCGTTCATCCGGGCGCCGGCGCCCGGGGGGATGGTTGTCCTCGTGTTCCGGGGCTTGAGACTTGCGCGACTCCTTCCAGAACGAGAACCGCGACCGCTGGTCGGCGCGCCTGCGCCGCTTTTTGCTGGACCTCGACGCCCGCATCGATTTCGGCCTGTTCCAGGCCAAGACCTGGGGGCGCGAGCTGTACGAGCGCTTCACCGTGTTCATGGACCGCTTCCATGTCTCGGGCTGGCGGCGCTGGTATTTCGTCGAACCGCTCTCGGAGGCGCTCACGATCGGCACCGGCGGCCTGGTGGTGATGCTCGCGCTCGCCATCCCGGCGTTCCGCGAGACCTCGGACGAGGACTGGGTGAAAAAGTCCGAGCTCGCCGTCACCTTCCTCGACCGCTACGGCAACGAGGTGGGAACGCGCGGCATCAAGCATAACGATTCGGTGCCGCTCGACCAGTTGCCCGACCACCTGATCAAGGCGACGCTCGCGACCGAGGACCGGCGCTTCTACGAGCATTTCGGCATCGACATCCCCGGCCTGTTCCGCGCCATGCTCACCAACGCGCGCGCCGGGGGCGTGGTGCAGGGCGGCTCCTCGATCAGCCAGCAGTTGGCCAAGAACCTGTTCCTGACCAACGAGCGCACGATCGAGCGCAAGGTCAAGGAAGCGTTTTTGGCGATGTGGCTGGAGGTGCGGCTGCCCAAGAACGAGATCCTCAAGCTCTACCTCGACCGCGCCTATCTGGGCGGCGGCACCTACGGGGTGGACGCGGCCGCGCAGTACTATTTCAACAAGTCGGCGCGCGACGTGAATCTGGCCGAGGCCGCCATGCTGGCGGGGCTGTTCAAGGCGCCCTCGCGGTTCGCCCCGCACATCAACCTGCCGGCCGCGCGCGCGCGCGCCAACGTGGTGCTCGACAACCTGATCGAGGCCGGGTTCATGACCGAGGGTCAGGTGTTCGGCGCGCGGCGCAATCCCGCCGTCGCCGTCGACCGCCGCGACGAGCGATCGCCGAATTACTATCTCGACTGGGCGTTCGACGAGATGAAGAAGCTTGCCGCGACCCTGCCGAAATCGATCCATGATCGCTATTTCGTGGCACGGCTCGCGCTTGACGCCGATCTGCAGAACCACGCGGACAAGACGGTCGACAACATGCTCAAGCAGTACGGCCGCGAATACCGCGCCAAGCAGTCGGCCGCCGTACTGATGGATATCGACGGTTCCGTGCGCGCCATGGTGGGTGGACGCGACTACGCCGAAAGCCAATTCAATCGCGCGACCGACGCGCTGCGGCAGCCCGGCTCCTCGTTCAAGCCCTATGTCTATGCCGCCGCGCTTGCGAGCGGCGGTTTCAAGCCGACATCGGTCGTTGTCGACTCGCCGGTCTGCATCGGCAACTGGTGTCCGAAGAACTATTCCGGCGGCCATTCCGGATCGATGACGCTGACCATGGCACTGGTACGTTCGATCAACGTCATCCCGGTCAAGCTCTCGATCGCGCTCGGAAACGGAAATCCCAAGGTCGGACGCGCCAAGATTCGCGACATTGCGCGAAAGGCCGGCATCCGCACGCCGATGATCGATACGCCCTCGATGCCGATCGGCGCCAATGAAGTGACCGTGCTCGACCACACCGGCGGCTACGCCATGTTCGTCAATGCCGGCAGGTCCGTGGTTCCCCATGCGATCCTCGAATTGCGCAACGGCAAGGGCGACCTGCTCTGGCGGTTCGACCGCGACGGCAAGAAACCGGTCCAGGTGATTTCCCCGCAGGTCGCCATGGACATGAACATGATGATGAACAAGGTGGTCGAAGAAGGCACCGCGCGGCGTGCCCAGCTCGAGGGCATCAAGGCCGCCGGCAAGACCGGTACCACCAACGCTCACCGCGATGCCTGGTTCGTGGGCTTCACCGGTAATTTCGTCCTGGGCATCTGGTACGGCAACGACGACTACAGCCCGATGGGACAGATGACCGGTGGATCGCTTCCCGCCCAGACCTGGCGCGAGATCATGACCTATGCCCACCAGGGGATCGAACTCAAGCAAATCCCGGGCGTCGGGGCACGGCCGCCGACCCCGCGTGTGGCCGACAAGAAAAATGGACACGACATTGCGCCGCCCGAGGCGATCCGCCCGACATCGTTGCTGACCCGGCGCGGTTCCGAGATACTGGCGCGCGTCGAGCGGATGATGGATGACGCGACGCGCGCGCTGGCCGCCGCGCACGCCAACCCTCCAACCGCCCCCGATGCGCAGGGCAAGCGGGCGGACGCGCGGTCGGGGGCGGTGGCAGCGTCCGAACCGCCACCCACCGACAGGCAGGCGCGCGGCAATTGACGCCTGCGCCCTTCCTTCGCTACTCGTAGCAAAACCCTGCTGTCTCCGGAGCGCCTTGTCCGCTGTCCGACCGGGACTGAACATACAATGCATGCCGCGACGACATGCGTGTCGCGACAACAAGTCAATCGGATCAATCGTGCGTTTGCTTTTCGGATCACTATTCGCTTTCGCCATCGCGGCGCTGATCGGTCTTGGGACCACCTGGCTCGCCTTGACCCGGGGCGTGGCGTATGGCGGCGTGACGCTCGGGGCCTGGACGGCATGGCCCAAGACCGGCACGCCCGGAATCGACCCGTATGCGCGCGCAATGGTCGCGCGTACGGGCGAACTGCCGGTCGGATCGGGCGACGGCGTGGCGTTCTACGCACGGGCCGACGACGAAGGCAGCGTCCTCGATGGACGTTGCGACGTCATCTTGCGGGGGATCACGCCGCAGGCGCGCTATTGGACCCTCACCCTCTACGATCCGGAAGGCCGGCTCGTCGCCAACTCGCTCCAGCGGCAAGGCTTCACCAGTCAGGAAATCATCCGCAAATCGGACGGGACGTTCGACGTCACGGTCGGTCCGCGTGCACGGCCGGGCAACTGGCTGCCGACCGGCGGGGTCGAGCGCTATCTCCTGGTTTTGCGGCTCTACGACACGCCGGTCGGTGTGGCAACGCGAACCGGACGCGACACGCCGATGCCCGCCGTCAGCAAGAGGGCATGCCTGTGATCCGCCTGGCCCTATGGCTGCTTGGGGGACTGCTGCTCGGCGGGATCGTTCATCTCGCGACCGTGCTGGTGCTTCCGCGTCTCGCCACGCAGGATGCCTACGCCCGAGTTTCGGTGATCACCCCGGTCAATGCCGTCACTCCGATTCCTCCGCCCACGCCGGAGAAAGCGGTCATGCCGTTTATGGATCCGGCGTTCGCAGTGTCCGTATGCCGTTATGACTTGGCGCGCGGACCGTTGAAATTCTCGGTCCCGATCAGCCCGGCCTATACCTCGGTTTCGTTTTATTCCCGCTCCGACGTGGCCTATTACGCGATCAACGATCGCGCGGCGGGCCGCCGCGTGATCGAGCTCGATCTCATGACCGCGCGGCAACGCGAGGAATTGCCGTCGAATGAGGAGATAACAGCAGCCGACCGCTTGATCGTCACGTCGCCGACCAACACCGGGCTGATCGTCATCCGAGCGCTTGCGGCCGAACCGGGATTGATTGGCGCGGCGCGAGGCGCGCTCGCGGCGGCGCGCTGCGTCCCGCAATAGCGATCGCCCGGCGTACCGAATTACTTGGAAACCACCGTGCGCGGACGCGGCAGCGGCACCAGCGGTGCCGCCGAGGCAATACGGAAATCGGGGGTTGCCACCACGACATTCGCGGCAGTGCGCGCTTGCAGGAGCGCAAGCGAGCGCTCGACCTCGACCGCCATGGGCGATGGCGCCACGATGACGAGACGCTCAAGTGCGAACCGATAGGACGCTATGCGTTCGACCAGCGAGCGCTGGACCCAGCCGACGGTCAAGGTGTTTTCGCCGACGCGACTGCGCATATTGGCGACCTCGCCGGCGCTCAGGATCGAGATGTAAGCGACGCTCTGCTCGCGCTTGCGGTCGATGTCGACCACCCGCCGTGCGACCGTGAAGAACGGATCGAGGCGGAGAACGTCGTTGCGGACGTCGTCGTTGAGCCGAGCGTAGCGCGCCGTCTCGGATCGTACGTAGGCCGTCATCAATCGCGCCGCATAGGCGGTTTGGTCGCAATTGTACCATTCGGAGCGGAAATAATAGGTCATGCCGTATTCGCCGAGCACGCTGTACCAGCGTTGGCGGTCGTAGGCAGGCTCGATCAGCGGATAGGCGAGGTCGCGCAGCAGCCGCTCATCATCGGTCAAGGGGAACAGCGAAACCGGGGCACCGTAGTCGCGCGCCGCATCGCGGCCGACCCAGGCATGGATGTCGTCGGTGAGGAGCGAAGGGCGTACCCGGCCGAAATCGCCGTTGGGGCACACGAAAATCAACAGCCCACATAGGGAAAGGTCGACGTGGAGTCGCCGAGCGGTTCGACGCCGTTGCATCGCTGTCTTTCGTCAAAATGATCAAGTCGTCGCAGCGAGCGCGAGATTCACGATCTCGTGGCGCGACGGCGGCGGCGGCGGCGCGGACCGTTGCTCTCCTGCGGCTCCATACCGGACGGTTCTTCCTCGTACCGCTCGATCCGGATGACCGGAAGGATGATCACGGTTGCGGATTCCACCTTGCCCGCGATTGATCTTGAACTCCGCGCAGTGTGCCCCACTGCAGGGAAACTGATGACCGAGCCCATTGTCGCTTTCCCCCGCCCCTGACGGTCGGACGCTCACACTAACGTCCTACACGATTTGAAGCTTGCAAGGTTAACGCGTTGTAAACGGGGGGGCTTTAGGCTCATTTCAAAATGAGAGTGTTGCCCCAAAGGCGCAGTCGCTATGATGAAAATCCCAACTTTCGCCTATTTCGACGGCCTGCTCGACCTTGACCAGCCGGTCGGGGTCGATATGCGCCCGACTTTGCTGCGGGTGCTAACGGACCTCTATCTGCAACGGCCGGCCCATCCGCCGGAAGACGAGCGCCACTACACCGAACTCGCCCTGCGGCTGATCGATGCCAGCGATATTCCGGTACGGGCTGCGCTTGCGGCGCGGCTTGCGCCCTATGCATCGGCTCCGCATGCGGTGATCGAGCGCCTGGCGCGCGACGTGCCTGAAGTCGCAGCCCCGGTCCTGAAATTCTCGCCATGCTTGACCCATGCCGATCTCAAAGCGATCGCCGAACAAGGCGGCTCGGCCTATGCCGATATCATCGCAACGCGCGAGCCGGCCGCCGAGTCCACTGACCCAATTGCGCCGCCTGCCGACACCAGGCCAGCCGTCGACAACGAGGCGGCCGAGTTGGCGGAGCTTTTTTACGCGGCCGGTCCGGCGGAACGGCGCTTGATCCTGCTCAACCTCGAATACGCTTGCTCGGACCCGCCGGAGCCGCTGGCAGTATTGCAACGCGCCGACATCTGGCGGCTGGAGTCGGCAGCGCTTCAGCACAATCTTGAAGCGGTCGTGCGCGATTTCGAACGCACGCTCGGTATTTCGCTCCGGCAAGCCCGCCGCATTATCAATGACGACTTTGGCGAACCCATCGTGGCGGCGGCCAAGGCCATGACGCTTCCCGCCGACGTGCTCCAGCGCATGCTGCTGTTCGTAAATCCGCAAGTCGGTCAATCGGTGGACCGCGTCTACGAGCTCGCCGCGCTGTTTGGCGAGATCACGGTGGATGCGGCGCGCCGCCTGATCGCGATCCTGCGCGACGCCGACCCCGCCGAGCGCACTCCGGTGCGCTATGAAGCGACACCCTGGCGAACGGCCGCCGATAACGCGCGCCGCGCCTTGTCAGAGATCTCGCGCCGTCCGGAAGTGCAGCCGCACGGCCGTCACCGCAGCTTGGCGGCCGAACGATGACACCCTGAGCAAGATCGCAACTATTGGCTGCTAGCCGACGATGTGATCGAGGAAATGGCGCCCGGCGCGATCCTCGACTTCGACAATCCAGACGTCGGGATCGAAGCGCAACTCGCGCGCAAGGCGCTCTTCGATCTTGTCCTCCGGCGCCGGCTGCTCGTTGAGACACCGGCTGAACAGCCGGTCCGACGGATGCGCGTCATCGAAAGCGCTCTGCGGGGCCGGTCCAAACAGCTCAGCGGTGCCGTCGAGCCTGTTCAGCTTGACGAAAATGGCGCCGGCTTCCTCCGCACCGCGCCGGCGCACGGCCGCGAAGGCGCCTTCGATGTGGCAGCGGCGGACATAGGCTGCGACCCAGATCGCGGATTTCAGGCGCATGGCTCCATCACCCTCTTTCGAATGACGGATACAGACTTGCCTCAGCTTACTCCAGCGGGCGGCCGGTCATCGCCGCCAACTCGCGGGTAACGCGGTCGGAGGCCTGGCCGGTGACCGGCAGCTTGCGCTCGCGCTCGAATTTCTCGATTGCCGCTTGCGTTTCGCTGTCGATGATGCCGGTCGGCTTGATCTGGCCGTAGCCGTATTCGGCAAGCGCCCGCTGCAAGGCCAGCACGCGCTTGGAGGGCGCCGGGCGTTCGGCCACCGGGTCGGGGCGGGCTGACGCGGGCCGAGCGACGGGCAGGCCGGCGGCCGGAGTCTTGCTGAGCTTGGCGGCTGCGCGCGTGATGGCAGCAAGCAGCGTTTCGTTAGGCTCCACGCTTGGCTTGAGACCGGCAGCGTGCTCGAACTCGCGGATCGCAGCATCGGTCTTCGGACCGTAGAGCCCGTCGACCGCGCCATCATAGTATCCGCGCCGGGCGAGTTCCCGCTGAATG
The DNA here is from genome assembly GCA_963755305.1 of uncultured Alphaproteobacteria bacterium. Classification (GTDB taxonomy): domain Bacteria; phylum Pseudomonadota; class Alphaproteobacteria; order Rhizobiales; family Xanthobacteraceae; genus VAZQ01. The sequence goes on from CAVWJL010000008.1 coordinate 921,472, forward strand.
TCGGTAATGATCTCTCCCGGCGAGCGAGCCGCCGGCGCCGGTGCGGCAGCCTTGGCGGCGGGCGGCTCAGGCGGCGTTACCACCTTGCCCGGCGCGCCTTCGGCCGGACGCGCGCGTGGCATCGTCGCCGGCGCGATCGGCGATTTTGCGAGCGCACCGGTAGTCGCATTCGGCACTGCAGCCGGTTTGGCTGCGACCGGCGCTCCCTTGAAGATCGGCGCCGGATGGGAGCCCTTTTGCATGAACAGCACATTGACCACGATCGCAATCGTGGCAAACGCGCCGACCATGAAGCCGATGGCGTCTCTGGAACTCCAGCCCAGGCTGCCGAACGGCCCACGACGGCCGGCGTCATCGAGGCGGCCCGCTTTGCCGCGATCGGGGCGAGGACTACGCACTTTTCTTCACCGCAGATCGACGCCGGCGCATCGGACGCGCGGGGCATGAGCCGTTCGACCACCGGCCGCGGCTCGTTCGCGGCGACGCCCGCACAATCCACCGGCAGGTGAAAGGTGACGCGCGTACCCTCCCCCAGCCGGCTGTGAATTTCTAGGTCGCCGCCGTGCAGCGCGAGCAGACCCTTGACGATCGACAGGCCAAGGCCGGTCCCGTCATGGCGGCGGTCGTAACTCGAACGCGCCTGGAAGAACGGATCGCCGACGCGCGGAAGGTCGTCCGCGCCGATACCCACGCCGGTATCCTCGACCGATACCGCGACGGTGCGCCCCCGCGCCTTCGCGCTCACCGTGACCCTGCCGCCGCGCTGGGTGAACTTGATCGCATTAGAGAGCAGGTTGAGCATGATCTGATGAAACGCGCGCTTGTCCGCCTCGACCTCGGGGAGCTTCTCCGGCAGGCGCAGGCAAAGCTCGATCCCTGCCTCGCGCGCGCGCAGGCTCAGGATATCGCAGCAATCGCCGATCACGTGCTCGGGCGCAAACCGCTCGGGCTTGATCTCGAAATTGCCGGTCTCGATCTTCGACATGTCGAGAATGCTGTTGACGACGGAAAGCAGGTGATGGCCGGAATCGTTGATGAGCTGCGCATATTCGTTGCGCCGCTCGACGTCGATCTGGAGCGAATGCTCCTTCGTGAGCATTTCGGAAAAGCCGATGATGGCATTGAGCGGAGTGCGCAGCTCGTGACTCATGGTAGCGAGGAACCGGCTCTTGGCGGCATTCGCGCGTTCCGATTCCGTACGCGCTTCTTCAAGCGCATGTTCCTGCACCTTGCGATCGGTGCTGTCGCGCATGACCGCCACCACCTCGCGCTCGCGAGCGGCGTTGCCTTCGTTCAGCGCCCCATCAACGGGGCGGCAACGCATTTCGATCCAGATGAACTGCGCGACGGGCCGACCGCTCGTATCGGTCCGGTCGCGCCGTACCCGGAATTCTACCGAACGGCTCTCGCCGAGTGACGCGGCTTCTGCCAGCGCCGTCAGGTAGGCCGGACGGTCGGCGACGTGCACGCGCTCGAACAAGCCGTGGCCGGCAAGGTCCTGCATCTTGGCGCCGAACAGCGGCTCGGCCGCAGGCGACACGAACAGGACCGTACCGCCGCGCCCGTGGCGGGTGATGACATCGGTCATGTTGCGGGCCAAGAGCCGGTAGCGGTCCTCCTCGGCGTAGAGCAACCAGAAACTGGTGCGCGCAAGCGCTTCCGCCCCAAGCGCGAGCCCCGTCGCATAGAGCGCAGCCGAGATGATGCCAAGCGCCGCGAGCGCGGCCTGCTTGTGCTCGAACGCAACCGCCGCCGGCAACAGGTTCAACGCCTCCATCAGCAGCAGAAGTCCGGCCGCGCAGAGCGCGAAGGTCGAGGCCAATGCGACGACCCGGCGAGACGAGGACAGCGAGGCTTCCAGCGGTACGATCACCAGCCAGATCGCCGCGAACGAACCGATGCCGCCCGTCTCGATCGCGACCACCGTCACCAGTCCGGTGAGCGACAGCGAGGAGAGCACATGGGCGCTTTCGTATTGGCCGGTGCGCGAGAGAAAATAGGCGACCAAAATCGGTGCGACCAGCCAGGCAAAGACCACCACCTCGAGCAGGCTCGGGACACCGCGCACGCTCAGATAGACCGGGAACATCGCCAGCGCGACTACGCTGCCGAGCAGCCGCGGCGCGATAAAGGCGCGATGGCGAGACGCCGTCAATGCATCTTGCTGCGCCGACGGATGAACCAGGCTGTCGAAGTAGTTCCGCAGCGGCGCGAACAGACCCACGATCCCTGTGCACGTCCGCCGATTGGAACGCGCCCCCTTTATTTGCTGGGGCGGATCGTCTCAGAGGCCGCTTAAGCGAACGCTAAGGAGCCGGCCAGGGAGCGGCGTTGGTCCCGGCTTCGAGCCCGTTCCGCCCGCGGTTTCCCGGCTCATTCGTGCAAAATGGTGAACGGTCGGTTGCCATAGCCGGGCCGGCGAGGACGCTTGCCGGGACCGCGATGAGGGGCATCCATGCGCGCTCGCACTCGATTGCGGCGTCGGATCGAGGGTCGATCAAGTTTTATTCAAATCCCGATCATTCGAATTTTCTGAAAACAAGCGGCGTATTCGCATCGAATATGGGCAAAAAGCCCGTCCTCGCACGAACCGCGGCTTCAAGCCTCGTTGCTAGGTTCGCCCCAATGCGGCCATCAAGGCTGCGGGGAAACAGGGGCGGGGGTCATGCGATTCCTCCTGCGATTGGCGTTCTGGCTTACCGTCGTTCTGGTCTTGCTGCCGAGCGGCGGCTCGCAACCGGCATCGAAGGTCAATGTCAGCGCGATCGACGCCATGTCGGCGGCAGGGGCTGCAATGTCCGACGTGAAAGGGTTCTGCGGCCGGCAGGCGGACGCCTGCGAAGTCGGTTCGCACGTGGCGGTCGCGCTCGGACAGCGCGCGCAGGCCGGCGCCAAGATGCTGTACGAATTCCTGAGCGAAAAATTCGGGCCGCACGATACGGGGTCGATCGGCAAGGCCGGTCCGCAACGGACCGCGCGGCCTTCCCAGCACACGCTCACCGCGGACGACCTTGCGCCGTCATGGCGCGGCCCGCTGCCGCAACGGGATCCGCGCAGGGCCCCACAAGCGTAGGCGAGCGGTTCCCGCTCATTCGATCACCTTTCGGCGCGCGCGCAGCCAGCGGCGGCACCCGAGGCCGAGCGCCTTGGCGGCGATCAGGTTGATGACCAGATCGAAACTTGGTGGGCCGCTCGGCCGGATATCGGCCGGTTTTGTCCCGCGCAGAATCTTATCGGCCATGCGGCGCTGCGCCGAAAGAAAGTCCGGGAAACTCGGTCCGTAGGACGTCAGCGCCCCATAATTTCCGAGTGTGCATTGGGGGGCATACCCCGATAGGGGTCGAGAGGGATTCAATCATGCTATATCTGCGCCCATATATCGGCTATGTCGCAGACCATGACCGCAGCCAATCCCGATACGCTGCCACCGATCGACGAGATCGTCGACAACTTCGCCCTGCTCGACGAGTGGGATGACCGCTATCGTTACGTCATCGAGCTTGGCCGTTCGCTTGGCCCCCTGTCCGAGCGTGATCGCAGCGATGCCAACAAGGTGCAGGGCTGCGCCAGCCAGGTATGGCTTGCGACGACCGTGCGGCCCGACGGCAAGGGCGGGCCGGTACTGAGCTTTGCCGGCGACAGCGACGCCCATATCGTGCGCGGGCTGATCGCCATTCTGTTCGCGCTCTATTCCGGCAAGCCCGCTCGCGATATTCTCGCCGCCGATGCGATCGCGTTGTTCGAGCGCCTGGGCCTGCGCGAGCACCTCACCCCGCAGCGATCGAACGGCTTCCGCTCCATGGTCGAGCGCATCAAGTCGGATGCCCGCACTGCGCTCGCTGCGGCCGCTTAGGCGCCCCGCCTACTCGGTGACCGCAAAGTTCGCGTCCTCCGCCAGCCATGTGCGCAGTTGCGCCTTGGCCGCGCCGCGCGCCTCCGCGCTCAACCCGTAATGGCGTGCGAGGCGGTCGAGCCCCAGTTGCAGCACCACCTTGGCCGAGCGTGGGGGCCAACCGCGCTCGCGCTCGATGTCTTCGAGGCCCTTGAGAAAGCAGCAGACATCGAGCAGGAGCCCGGCCAGTTCGAAGCCGACCTGATCGAGCGCGCGGCACAGACGCCGGTGCGCATCAACGACCGTATCGGTGAAATGAACATGGCTATCGCCGTCGCGGCGATCCTGCGCCACCGTGGATGTCCAGTTCGCGGTAACGCGCGGCATGAGCTGCGCCAGGGTGAAATCCGCGCGCAGCCGCTCGCCCGCCTGCAGCTGGACCGGCTCGATCAGCGCGCGGCCGTCGCGCCCTTTGCGGCGCGCGAGCCAGGCAAGCGGGCTTTCGGCGGCGTCGACGATGACGGCGGCGCGGCCTTGCGCCGTGTCGATCTCCGTACGGGCAAGCCCAAGGTGCTGGCCGAGAAACGGGTCGATCGGGGAACCAGCGCGCGCGAACTCCAGCCGCGCCAAATGCGCACGTCCGGCGTCGGTCACTTCAAGCCGGCCGTCGTCGCCATGCACGGCAAGATCAGCGGCGATGAGCGCGGCCGCGTCCTTGCTGGCGGCACGGTTTGCGCCGCTCTTGCTTCCCGCTGGCACCGCTCGGCCGGCGAGCTGGGCCAGAAGCGCTTGCGCCGACTTGCCGACGCCGCGTTGTCCGCTCATCGATGCACCCCGTCGCGAATCGCACAATCTTCGGCATGACGATCGGATGGGTACATGGGAGGGCCCCGCTAGCTTTTATGCTCTAATTCCTTATAATAGGAATAATAGCTGACAGGTCAAGCACAAAAACACCCGGCCCGATCGCAGGGCACCTGCGACGTGTCGCGCCCCAGACGCCGTTGAAGGAAAATCAGAATCAAAACGCCGCCGCGCCAAGCGCGGCGGCGGACCGGCGATCTCGGCTCTTATTTGCGTCGCCTTCGCTGCTGGCCCAGGCCCATCTGCTTGGCGAGATGGGAACGCGCAGCCGCATAGTTGGGCGCCACCATCGGATAATCGGGCGCCAGCCCCCATTTCTCGCGGTACTGCTCGGGCGTCATGCTGTACTGGGTGCGCAAGTGCCGCTTGAGCGACTTGAACTTCTTGCCGTCTTCGAGACAGACGATGTGGTCAGGCGTGATCGACTTCTTGACTGAGACGGCAGGTTTGGGCGGCTCGGACGACGGCTCGATGTGTCCGCTCGACACCCGTGACAGGGCGGAATGCACCTGACCGATCAGTGCTGGTAAATCCCCTGACGGAACGGAATTATTGCTGACATAGGCCGAGACAATTTCTGCCGTCAACTCAATGAACTTGCCGCCTGGAATATTATCGCTCATGGACTATTGGCCCTGCCGTTGGATGACCTTCGGATCTGCGGCGCGAATGTCGTAACCTAGCGTATTCAACGTCTCCGACGTGGAAGTGCCCGGGCGCATTTCCGTTAGACAGGAACGAAGACCTGAATTGTTTGTATTTCTATTCTTGTTCTTTGCAGAAGGTCAAGAATTGATTTCGCGCGGTATCAGCCAAATCCTTGATAATTATTAGAGCGATCTGAATATTACCCGTCAAATTCCGCCGAGCTTGTAATGCTGAGCGATGAGCGGGCACCGTCGCGCTATCACTCAAGGGTGATGAAATTTGAGTTTGCGTCGTGCTTCCTTCAACCTAAATCCATCCGCCGAATACTCCCCTGCTTCGCCGAGGTTCGAATCATGAGTTCCGGTCGCCCGCCCAAAATCACCAAGACCGACACCGAATGGCGCCAACAATTGACGCCCGAGCAGTACTACGTCGCGCGGCAGCATGGAACGGAACGCGCCTTCTCCCATCCGCTCAACACGGAAAAGCGCGAAGGCATGTTCAACTGCGTGTGTTGTGGCGCGCCGTTGTTTTCTTCGGCGACCAAGTTCGATTCCGGAACCGGCTGGCCGAGTTTCTGGGCACCGGCCGACAAGGATGTCGTCAGCGAGCATCAGGACAACTCGTGGTTCATGCGGCGCACCGAGGTACGCTGCGCATCATGCGACGCGCATCTCGGCCACGTCTTCCCGGATGGTCCGAAGCCGACCGGTGCGCGCTATTGCATGAACGGCGTTGCGCTGGCGTTCGCGCCCGGCACCGGCGAGAAGAAGTAGACGCAAAGACGAGGAGATCGAGCAGGCAATGAGTAGAAGCGCCTCGTCGGTCACGGCGGGCTATTACGAATTGCTCTCGATGTGCGCGCGCAGCTCCGCGATCGATCCGAACCGGACGGTCCCCTGCGGAAGCTTGGCCTCGATCGATCCGTCCGCGTAAAGCGTGTACGCCATACCGTCCACGACGCCGGATTTGAGAATGGCGGCTGTGCTGCGCTGCTCGGCCGGGGCGGGTTGCGGCTCGGCGCGACGCTGCTCGGCCGCCGCGGCAATCTGCGCCGCAGGCGGGACCTGGGACCGGTCGACGGGAAGTTCTGCCTCCGCCCCCGGATTTTTGGCCGCCGCACCGTCGGACTGCCAGACCGCATCGAAGTTCTCGGTCTGCGGCGCCGCACGCGCGGACCTCGAACGGAACAGGAAATCGAGCCGCGAGCGTTTCACCGCGTCGACCGGTGCATCGCCGACCCGGTCTTCCGCGGTGACCCGCGGCTCCGCCGGGGGCTCGGGGTTGGATGGGCGTGGCTGGGGGTAATGGGCCGCGCCATTGGGGGACAACGGAACGTCGTCCTCTTCGGCCATGACCGACGGCTCGGCCCTGGGTCGCTCGGCCCGTGGGATGCTCGATCGCAAGCGCTCGATGGCGGCGGATGAGACCTCGACTGCAGACGGAGCCGGGGCGGCGGCCGGCCGGGGCGCCTCGGCCCGGGGCGCCTCGGCCCTGAGGGCTTCGACCCGCGGCGCCTCGGGCACCGGCTGGGGCGCCCGCACGGCCGGACGAGGCCCGGCGGAAGGGGCTGTCGCAGGCGCGGGAGCGGCGACCATGGAATTGACCGTCACAGCGGCCTCAGCCGGGCGGGTAACGGCGCGCGAACGCGGTCGGAGCGCCTCCGCGATCCGGGCGAGTTCGCTCACTGCGGCCGACAGGCCGAACAGGATCAGGCCCCCGGCGAGCCCCGTCGAACCCGCGATGATGAGCGTCGAGCCGAGAGGTAACTCATTGATTGGAATACCAAAACCAATCGCAGCGATACCCGCCGCGGTGATCAGGATACCCAACAGCAACAAGATCACTGACATACTCTACGCCCCGGGGCCCAATTACCAATGCCCACTGACCACGCGGACAGCCAGTCCACTATGGTTACTAAAGAATTTTGACCCTGTTCTTGCCTGACCGCAATAACTATTGTGCCACGGCCGCGGCCAATTTCGATCTTGCTTAACGCTCGCGGGGACACACCCACGAGCCCGTCCAGATCGGCCGGGACGGCCCCCGGTCAGTCATCCGGGTCGGCAGGTCCGGAGCGGGCCAAGTCCTTCGGCGAACCGCAATCGGACCGAAATCGGAGCGACGCGAGGCACATCCGGCGGAGTGGCGTCACTGGAACCACTGGACCGGCAACGCAATTGCAATTATTGGGGCCGTGTGGAGGATTCAATCATGACATTCAAGCTTCCCGACCTGCCCTACGCCCACGATGCGCTTGCGCCGTACATGTCACGTGAGACGCTCGAATATCATCACGACAAGCATCACCTCGCCTATGTCAACAACGGCAACAACCTGCTCAAAGGCAGCGAATGGGAGGGCAAGCCGCTCGAGGAAGTGGTGAAGGGGTCGTTCGGCAAGAACGCCGGCCTCTTCAACAATGCCGGACAGCACTATAATCATTTGCATTTCTGGCAATGGATGAAGCCGAACGGCGGCGGCGACAAGATTCCGGGCAACCTCGAGAAGAAGATCGTTGCCGATCTGGGTTCGGTCGCAAAGATGAAGGAAGACTTCATCCAGGCCGGCGTCACGCAGTTCGGGTCCGGGTGGGCTTGGCTCACCGTCAAGGACGGCAAGATTTCCGTTACCAAGACGGCCAACGGCGAAAGCCCGCTCGTGCACGGCGGCAAGCCGATCCTCGGCTGCGACGTTTGGGAGCACTCCTACTACATCGACTACCGCAATCGCCGGCCGGACTATCTCAAGGCTTTCATGGATCACCTGGTCAATTGGGAATACGTCGCCAAGATGCTCGATGCGGCGATGAAATAGCCGCGCCGCTTCGCCCGTACACGAGCGAAGGCTGACAATCAGCCGGGATCGGACGCGGCAGATGCTTTCTGCCGTCGCCCGATCAACCGTGCGCGAATTCCCAGTAGAGCGCGCGCGCCTTACGGAACACCGGTCCCGGCTGCAGCGAACGTTCGCCGATGCGGGTGACCGGCAAGACCTTCGAGGCGTTGTTGGTGGCGAATATTTCGTCGGCGCTTTCGAAATCGCGATAACGCAACGTGGTCTCGATCACCGCGAGGCCGTCGGCGCGCAGAAGCTCGATGACCCGCTGCCGGGTGATCCCGTTGAGGAAGGTGCCGTTCGGCGCCGGCGTGAAGATCGCGCCGTCCTTCACCATCATGACGTTCGAGTTGGCGAGCTCGGCAACGTTGCCCAGCATGTCGCAGACGAGGCAGTTGTCGAATCCGCGCGAGCGCGCCTCCAGCATCGCGCGCGCGTTGTTGGGATAGAGGCAGCCGGCCTTGGCGTCCACCGGCGCAGTTTCGATGGTCGGGCGCCGGAACGGGGAGAGCGTGACCGAGAAGCCTTCGGGCTTGCGCATCGGCGCGTCGTAGAGCGCGAGACACCAGCGCGTGGACTCCGGATCCGGCGGCACCGCCTGCGGACCCGCCCGCTCCGCCCAGTACATCGGCCGGATGTAGAGCGTGTCGTTGGGCTCGAACCGCCGCATCCCCTCGCGCACCAGGTCGAGCCACTGCTCGGCCGGTACGACCGGGTTGAGATACATGGTCTTCGCCGACGCGTTGACGCGCGCGCAATGCCGGTCGAGATCGGGCGTGACGCCCTCGAAGGCGCGCGCACCGTCGAACACCATGGAGCCGAGCCAAGCGGCGTGGCTGCGCACCCCGACGATCGGTACGTTGCCTTCGCGCCATTCGCCGTCGAGGAAAGTCCAGGTCTTTGACCAGCCGTCGCTGGTTGCCATGGTTCGCTCCTTGTTCATCACGATTTTTTCGGCTTGCATCCGGTCGCAATCGGCCGTCACTGGTTTGCCCGCTCGCGCCGGCAATGACAAGGGAGCGGCTCGCCCACCTCGGCGGGGTCATAGCCCTCGCCTGGAAAAACGCCATCGCGCCCGATCACACTGGGAGACGCGCCGCCGGACGCCAGTGCGCGTGCGCATAATGCTCTTTAACTCGTGAAGGCTCCGCGCTTCACACTGCCGGGCCATGAGCGTCTCACGGCCCATCACCTTCTGGATCACGATGCTGGCGGCGGTCATCGCCGCGGTCGTCCTTTTGCGGGAAATTCTGCTGCCATTCGTCGCCGGCATGGTGCTGGCCTACCTGATCGACCCGCTCGCCAGCCGCCTCGAGCGCCTCGGGATGAACCGATTGGTGGCGACGCTCGCCATCGTCGCCGGCTTTGTCATCGGGATGATCGGAGTGATCCTGTTGGCGGTACCGGTCATCGTCAGAGAACTGGCATATTTCTTCGAGAACCTGCCGGTCTACATGCGGCAATTGCAGTCGCTCGCGACCGACCCGAACCGGCCGTGGCTGAGCAAGATATTGGGTGAGGGGTTGGCCCAGGCCGAGAAGTCGGTCGGCGAGCTCACGTCATTGGCGGCGGATTGGGCGGCGGCCTTCCTGCGCTCGGCTTGGTCGGGCGGGCGGGCCCTGATCTCGGTGATCTCGCTGGTGGTCGTGACCCCCATCGTCGCCTGCTATCTCATCTACGATTGGAACAGGATGATCGCCGTGATCGATAACTGGGTGCCGCCCGCGCATCGCGATACGGTGCGGGCGCTCGCGCGCCAGATCGACGAGACGATCGGCGGCTTCGCACGCGGCCAGGGCGCGATCTGCCTCATCCTCGGCGTGTTCTACGCGACGGCGCTGACTCTGGTTGGGCTGAAGCACGGCATTCTGATCGGGCTTGCCGCGGGGCTGATAAGCTTCGTCCCGTATCTCGGCTCCCTTACCGGACTTGTGGTTTCGACCTGCGTCGCGATGGCACAGTTCTGGCCGAACTGGAGTCTCATCCTCCTCGTCCCGTTGATCTTCGTTGCCGGTCAGTCGCTCGCCGACTACGCGCTGGCGCCGTATTTCGTCGGCCGGCGCGTCCATCTCAATCCGGTATGGCTGCTGTTCGCGCTGTTTGCTTTCGGCTACCTGTTCGGCTTCGTCGGCCTCCTCATCGCGGTGCCGCTCGCTGCCGCGATCGGCGTGCTGGTGCGGTTTGCGCTCGCGCGGTATTACGCAAGCCCGCTTTATGCGTCTTCGCCCGCCCCGCCCACGACCGACACCGGGTCACGGGTGGAATAACTGCGTGTTACCAAATCGCTACGGGATCGGCAGCAGCGGTTTCGCGCCCTCCGGCAACTGCATATCGAAAACCGTGAGCAGCGCCGCCGTGCCGGCATAGTTGCCCATCAACAACACGAGATCGACAAGCTTGGCCGGGCCGAAGATCGCCTTCGCCTTGGCGAATGTCGCAGACGTCACCTTGTGATCGCGGAAAATCTCGCGGGCAAGTTCGACCACGGTCGCCTCGGTCGGATCGAGGCCCGCGGTGCTCTTGCGGTGCTTGATCGCGTCGATGACGCTTTGCTCGACCCCTTCCTTCAACGCTTCCGGCTCGTGCGCGTGCCATTCGAACTGGCTGTCCATCTCGCGCGCGGTGGCGAGGATCGCGATTTCGCGAAGGCGCGGGGTAAAGCCCGCCTCGAACCGCAGATAGCGGTTGACCACGCGCATGGGCTCGGCGGTCTTCGGGCTGTAGAGGTGAATGCCGGAAGGACCGCGAAGGCCCGCAAGCGAGACGCCGGGCGCGGCCACACGGTCGTAATGCTGCCTGCCGGCTTCGTCGAAATCCTCGCGTTTCGGCAGCGGCAGGCGGAAGCCCGATTGCGGGTCGATGTCGGTAGCCATGGCATTTCCTCAGAGGGTTCTAGGCGACCGCATCCAGGGTGATGAAAGACGATGCAGCCGCCCGTTCATTACCTAAAGTTAATCTGGGAAGGCAAATTGTCACGCGCACGAGGCACTTGACCACTGTAGGCTGGCGCGGCCAATCCACGGGAGGATGCGATGGTTTTGAGCGCGATCGGCGACTGGAGCAAGAAGCGCAAGCTGCGAACGATGCTGAACGATCCGCGGGCGGCCCGAGGTTTTCGTTCGACTGCCCAACTCGAAAAAGGCATTGCCGCCGACCGCGCAACGACCGAGCGGCTGCTGCGCGACCTCGGTGCCGAAAAGGCCGACGGCGCGGAGGAATGGACCCTGAAGAAGGTCAACGGCGCCTAGTATCACCCGGCCAGGGCCGCCAGGATCCGCGCCCATGAGCGCGTGCCCTTGTGGAAGCTGGTGAGGTCGTACTTCTCGTTCGGCGAATGCACGCGGTCGTCGTCGAGCGCGAAGCCCACCATGATGGTGTCCATGCCGAGCACGCGCTTGAAGTCGCCGACAATCGGGATCGAGCCACCCTCGCCCACCGTCACCGCCATCTTGCCCCATTCCGCTGCGAGCGCGGCCCGGGTTTTGGCCAGCGCCGGATTGTCGAACGGCAACTGGATGGCGGGTGCGCTGGCAAAGTTCTGAAACTCGACCTTGGCGTCGGCCGGCAGCCGTTTGCGCACGAACGTACGAAATGCCTCGCTGATCTTCTTCGGGTCCTGCCCGCCGACCAGGCGGAACGACACCTTGGCGGTGGCTTGCCCGGGAATAACGGTTTTGGCGCCCTCGCCGGTATAACCGCCGATCAAGCCGTTGATCTCGGCGGTCGGGCGGGTCGCGATCTGCTCGATGATGACGCGGCCCTTCTCGCCCGCCGGCACCTTGAGCCCCACCGGGCCGAGAAAGTCCTTTGGCGAGAGCTTAAGGCGCGCGATCTGCGCCTTGATGTCCTTGGGCAGTTCCTTCACGCCCTTGTAGAAGCCGGGGATGGCAACGCGGCCGTCCCTGTCGTGCAGATCGGCCAGGATGCGCGCGAGCACGCGCAGCGGATTTTGCGCCGCCCCCCCGAACAGGCCGGAATGCAGGTCGCGGTCGGCACATGTGACCTTGACTTCCTCGTAGACGAGCCCGCGCAACGAGGTCGTTACCATCGGTGTCTTCTCGTCCCACATGCTGGTGTCGCAGACCAGCGCGAGATCGAGCTTGAACTCGTCGGCATTGTCCTTGACGAAACCGAACAGGTGGTTCGAGCCGCACTCCTCCTCGCCCTCGATCATCATGGTGATGGGGAGCGGGAGCCGCCCGGTGACCGCCTTGAACGCGCGGCACGCCTCGACGAAGGTCATCACTTGACCTTTGTCGTCGCAGGCACCGCGCGCGACAATCGTCTTGCGACCGTCGGGCGTCTTGCCGATGCGCGGCGCAAACGGCGGTGTCTCCCAAAGCTCGAGCGGGTCGACCGGCTGTACATCGTAATGGCCGTAGAACAGGACGTGCGGCGCCTTGCCGTCAGCCCGCCCATTGCTCTTGCCCACCACGATCGGGTGGCCTTCGGTCGGGCGGATGCTGGTATCGAAGCCGATGCCGCTAAGATCGTCCGCAACGTACTTGGCGGCGGCTTTGCATTGGCTCTTATAGGCGGGATCGGTCGAAATCGACTGGATGCGCAGGAAGTCGAACAGCCGCGCGAGGCTCGCATCGATTTCCGAGTCGATTTTCTCCAATACGGCGGGAAGGGCTTGCGAAGGAGTCATTGTCGGTGCCTCAACGGTCGGCTGCGAAAACCGGCGATAATTCGCGAGAGACGATCATAGTCGCGCAAGGCGGCAGTGCCAGCCCTTCGATCACCGCCGCAGGATTCCGCCGAGCGCTCCGCGCACGATCGCGCGGCCGACGGAACCTCCGAGCTTGCCGCCGACCGACTTGCCGATATCGGCGGCGATCTGGCCCGCCACCCTGCCAGTCACGCTGCGCGTTACTTCGCGGGCGACGAGTTGACCGGTCGAGAGCCGCTTTCCGCGCGGCCGATTGGTGCCGAAGATGCCGCCGAGCATGCCGCCGATGCTGCCGAGGAGGCCGCCGCCCGGCGCCGCTTCGCCCTGCGCGCCAGTGTCGGCCGGCGCTCCGGTGCCGGCGGGCGGCGCCGAGGTCGAGCCGGTCTCCTTCACGCGTTGCTGCAGCACCTCGTAGGCCAACTCGGGGTCGACCGCCTGGTCGTACTTGCCCTTGACCGGGCTCCTGGCCATGAGCGCCTTGCGCTCCTCGGGGGTGACGGGGCCGAGCCGCGCCGACGGCGGGCGGATCAAGCAGCGATCGACCATCGCGGGCGTTCCGTTGCCCTCGAGGAAGGATACCAATGCCTCGCCCTTGCCGAGCTCGGTGATCACCTTGGCGGTGTCGAGCTTGGGGTTCGGGCGGAAGGTATCGGCGGCCGCCTTCACGGCCTTCTGATCGCGCGGGGTGAAGGCACGCAGCGCGTGCTGCACGCGGTTGCCGAGCTGGGCAAGCACCTTGTCGGGCACATCGAGCGGGTTCTGCGTCACGAAATAGACGCCGACGCCCTTCGAGCGGATCAGGCGCACCACCAGCTCGATCTTTTCGAGCAGCGCCTTGGGTGCGTCGGTGAACAGGAGGTGCGCTTCGTCGAAGAAAAAGCAGAGCTTCGGCTTGAGCGGATCGCCGACTTCGGGAAGCTCCTCGAACAATTCGGACAGCAGCCACAGGAGAAAAGTCGCGTAGAGACGCGGGTTCTCCATCAGCTTGTCGGCAGCAAGGATGTTGATCGTGCCGCGCCCGTCGCGGTCGGTGCGGATGAAATCCTTCAGCTCCAGCGCGGGCTCACTGAAGAATTTCGCACCGCCCTGGTTCTCCAGGACCAGCAACTGGCGCTGAATAATGCCGAGGGTCGGCTTCGATACGTTGCCGTATTGCGTGGTCAGCTCGGCAGCATGATCGGCGAGATAGCCGAGCATGGAGCGCAAATCCTTGAGGTCGAGCAGCAGCAGTCCCTGCTCGTCGGCGATGCGGAAGCAGATATTGAGCACGCCCTCCTGCACCTCGTTGAGGTCCATCATGCGGGAAAGAAGCAGCGGCCCCATCTCCGAAATCGTGGCTCGCACGGGGTGACCCTGCTCACCGAACAGATCCCAGAACACCACCGGAAACTCGTCGGGCTCATAGGCAAGGCCGATGCTCTTGGCCCGGGCCACGAACCCCTCCTTGGCCTCGCCCGGCAGCGCAACACCGGAGAGGTCGCCCTTGACGTCGGCGGCGAACACCGAGACGCCGGCGCGCGAGAGCCCCTCCGCCAGAATCTGTAAGGTTACGGTTTTGCCGGTGCCGGTCGCTCCGGTGACGAGGCCGTGCCGGTTCGCCAGGGGCAGCGCGAGAAATTCGGGCCTCGCCCCCTTGCCGACGAAAACGGCATCGTCCGTATCGCGGTGTTCCATCGCTGGGTTCATTGAACTGTTCCAGTTTATATCCGGCATTTTCGCCGTCGCGCGGCGCCGGTCAATTGCCGCCGCAGCGACTTCGAGCCTGCGTGCCGGAATCGCCCGGGCGCCGCGAATTCAGGGCGACCATACCGAGTGCAGCGGCGATCACAAAGCCGGTCCCGAATGTATCGTCCCCTCACACCGCCCGCGCCGCGACACAATTTGCGGAAAGGTATTCTCCGATGAACAGAATGCCGCACCCTTGCCGACTGATGCACGAATGCAACGCCTTACGACTTTTGTCGCGAACCGCGGTTCGTTCGGCCACAGCGCTTGTGTTCTCTGGCGGTGCCCGTCATATTATGGTTAACAACCGCGCAATGCGGGGCTGGTGAGGGGCAGATGGACGAACTCGTTGGGCGTCTCGTCGCCAAGATCGGGGTCGACCGGGCAGCTGCGGCGGGAGCCGCCGGCGCCGTTGCGCAATTTCCGAACAGAGACACCGCACACGCGTTCGCTTTGACCGCGCGCGTGCACGCGCATGCTGCGCGAACGGTTCGGGCGGTGGCTTGCGAGACAATTCGGTATGAGCGTGTGAACGCTGGGAAGAACGCTGCCGGCAAATCCGTCGGCGCGACCCCGGCTACGGCCAATTGATCTGACGCCCGGCGGCAAGCCTGCTGGGCGCGAGGAGATTTTTGATGTCCTACCCGATCGCCGACATCGTAACCGATGCGGACGAGGCGAAAAAGTTGCGGGCTCTGCGGATCAGAACCGTGGAGGGCCTGCTTGAGGCTGCCAAGGACGCCAAGGGCCGCAAGGACCTCTCCGCCAGGACCGGCATCGCCGCGAAGCGTCTCCTTGACCTCGCCAATGCGGCGGACCGCATGCGGATCAAGGGGCTCGGCAAGGAATATGCCGCGATCCTGCCCGCGGTCGGCGTCGATACCGTGCGCGAGCTCAAGTATCGCAACCCCGCGAAGCTGGCCGAGAGCATCGCCGATCTCAACAAGAAGCGTAAGCTGGTCCGATTTCTGCCGACGGTGAACCTCATCAAGCGCTGGATCGAGCACGCCAAGAAGCTGCCGCCGAAGATCACCTACCGCTGATTTCCCACCCCGCCGCGCCGCTTGACTTGGCCGCCTCGACCGGCGCAAAGCCACGTCATGAGCCTGGCTCGGCAACCCGCCTCCGGCATTCCCTCCTCCGGCCCTGCCGCGGCAAATCCGCTGGCGCGCCTGCTCGCACTTGGCCGTCCGATCGTGATGGGCGTGCTCAATGTCACGCCGAACTCGTTTTCCGACGGCGGCCGCTTCCTCGATCCGTCACTCGCCATCGAGCACGCTCGCCGCATGGTGGCTGAGGGGGCCGACATCATCGACATCGGGGCGGAATCGACCAGGCCCTACGGCGATGCGGTCGCGGTGTCGCAGGAGGAAGAACTGCGCCGGCTCGAACCGGTCCTGCCGGCGGTCGTCAAGCTGGGCGTCATGGTCTCGATCGACACCATGAAGGCTAAGGTGGCGCTGGCGGCGCTCGGCGCCGGCGCAACCATCGTCAACGACGTGTGGGGGCTGCAACGCGATCCCGACATGGCACGCGTCGTGGCCGAGCGTGCCGCCCCGGTCCTGATCATGCACAACCGCGAGACGGCCGATCCCAAGATCGACATCATGCAAGACATTGCGGCGTTCTTTTTCCGTTCGCTGGCGATCGCCGAGCGCGCCGGCATCATGCGCGACGCCATCGTGCTCGATCCCGGCATCGGCTTCGGCAAGACGCCCGAGCAGAGCGTCATCGCCATCGCGCGGCTCGGCGAGCTCAAGACGTTCGGCCTGCCGCTGATGATCGGCGCTTCGCGCAAGCGCTTCATCGACAAGCTCTCACTCGCGCCGCCCGACCGGCGCCTGGGCGGCTCGCTCGCCGCCCATCTCGCCGCGGTCGAGCGCGGCGCCACCATCGTGCGCACCCACGACGTGGCCGAGACCGTGCAGGCGCTGCGGGTCGCGTCCGCCATCGCGAGCGCAAGATGACCGATACCGTCTTCGTAAAGGGGCTCGCGCTGCACGCCTATCACGGCGTAATGCAGCACGAGGCCAAGGTCGGGCAGACCTTCACGCTCGATCTCGTGCTGGAGATCGATCTGGTCGCGGCGCAGCACTCCGACAAGCTCGCGCACACCGTCGGCTACGACCAGGTGGTCGACGTTGCGAGCCAGGCGTTCTGCGCTCGCCGCTATCGGTTGGTGGAAGCCGCGGCCGGTGCGGTAGCCGACGCCGTGCTGGCGCGCTTTGTCCAGGTCGAGGTGGTGCGCATCACCGTGCACAAGCCGCATGCGCCGATCGCCGCCACCTTCGACGACGTCGGCGTCTCGATCGTGCGCGCGCGGCAGAGCCATGCCTGACGCGCTGCTGGCGCTCGGCGGCAATGTGGGCGCGGTGCGCGACACGCTCGACCGGGCCATTGCCATGCTGTGCGATGGCGCCGACATCCGGCTGTCGGCCCGTTCGTCGGACTATTCGACGCCGCCATGGGGCGTGAGCGACCAGCCGCCCTTCGTCAATCTCTGCATCGCGATCGAGACGGCACTGGCGCCGCATGCCCTGCTTGCCCGCGCACAGGCGGTCGAGAGCGCGTTCGGCCGCGACCGCACGCGCGAGCGCCACTGGGGCCCGCGCCCGATCGACATCGACATTATCGCCTATGACGACGTTACGCTCGACAGGCCGGAGCTGACGCTGCCGCATCCGCGGCTGTTCGAGCGCGCGTTCGTGCTGGTGCCGCTCGCCGAGATCGCGCCGGAGCGGATGATCGCCGGCACGCGCGTGCGCGATGCATTGACCGCGGTCGATGTCAGCGGCATCAAGAGGCTGCCGCCGCGCGTTGAATGAACGGGTGATACCTCAATCAGATCGCCAACGGTCCCGCCTCCTATGTCGACAGCCGCAGCCGAGTTGATTCACGTCTGGAACCATTGCCACGCCTGCGGCGCCGAGCCGATCGTCGGCGTGCGCTTCCAATGCCAGATCTGCCCGGCCGGGCCCGAAAGCGACCTCTGCGAGGCCTGTCACCGTGCCTTCGAGCAAGGCCGCGTGCGCCATCCCTCGCCCGACAACCGCGAGGCGCCCCCCGGCAGACATGTGTTCCGGGCGTATCACGGCGTCGCGCGCGAAGGGCTCCTAGTGTGGCTCGCCGTGCCGTGGCCGACGGCTCCAGCGCCTGCGGTAGCGGACCATTGCGTGGTAAGGCCGGAGTTCCGCAGCGGCCGCGAGTCGTTCTTCGGCAGCTATGCCTTCGTGGTGGCTGACGAGAACGGCGGCCCGCCGCTCATGCTCACGGCGCTGCACGTGATGGATGAACTCGCCAAGCGCAAGCGCATCGACTGCTCCACTGAAAACACGGCCTATACCGGACACGAACTCCCTCCGCTGGTCACCGAGGTTCAGCTCTACGACGTCTACGCGCCGCAATGGATGCTGGCAGAACTCGGCACCGCCGGTGCGATGTTGACTCTGCCGAATGCTGGGGTGTGCCCGCAGGAGCCCAACTCGTATCGCGACATCGCCGCGTTCCGCCTCGCCCCGTCCGCTCCGGTCCGGCCCGCACGCCTCGCGCACGCGCCGCCGGCCGTGGGCGACCCGATCTGGCTCGCGGTCAATCTTGGGCGCGGCGCGCGCGAGCGCGTGATGCCAGCGGTCGTGGCCGAAATCACCGAGCAGACGTTCGTCTTTCGCTACGCCACGCCGACTACCGTGCCTCCGTTTACCAGTGGCGCGCCGATCCTCAACCGTGCCGGCGAGGTCGTGGGCATCAATGTGGGGGGCGGCGTGCTCGATGGGCACCGGCTCGGCCACGGCAACCACGTGGCCAGCATACGGCGCCACCTCGGCTGGTAGCGGCAGATCGCCAATCGGCATGGGAGTTGGCCCGCCGATTGCAGCGTGGCAACGTGCGATGATGACCGGTCCCGACGACCTCCCGCTCGCCGCCGAGTTTCCCCCGGCCACGCAAGGGCAATGGCGCAAGCTGGTGGAGGGCGCGCTCAAGGGCGCGCCGTTCGACCGCAGGCTCGTGAGCAGGACCTACGACGGACTGACGATCGAGCCGCTGTACGCCCGCGCCGCCGCCGCCCAGCCGGTGGCAGGCCGTGCTCCGGGCGCGCCCTGGGCGGTGATGCAGCGCGCCGAGCATCCCGACCCGCAGGCCGCCAATGCCGAGGCGCTGCACGACCTCGAGAACGGGGCCAACGGCCTCGCTCTCGTCTTCGCCGGCGCGGCCGGCGCCTACGGTTATGGCCTACCCGCGAGCGAGCGGGACATTTCCCGCGTTCTCGAAGGCATCCACCTTGACGTCGGCATCGCGCTCGACCTCGAGCTCGGTCCCAAGACCGCAGCCGCCGCCCGGTCCGTCGCCGCGCTGGTGAAACGGCAAGGCATCGCACCGTCCACAACCAATGTCCGCTTCGGCCTCGACCCTGTCGGCGCGGCCGCTACCGCCGGCGGCAGCCCGCTGCCCTGGAGCGGGCTCATGCAGGATTTCAACGCGTCCGTCGGCGATCTCGCCAGCCAAGGATTCGCCGGACCGTTCGCACCGGCCGACGGGCGTGTGATCCACAACGCCGGTGGATCGGAAGTGCAGGAACTGGCCTACGTGCTTGCGGTTGCCGTCGGCTATCTGCGCGCGCTGGAATCCGGCGGCATCGCGCTCGAGGCTGCGCGCCGCATGATCTACTTTCGGCTCGCTGCGGACGCCGACGAGTTCATGACCGTCGCCAAGTTTCGCGCGCTGCGAAAACTGTGGGCGAACGTCGAGGAGGCGTGCGGGATTGCGCCGGCACCCGCCTTCGTCGCGGCCGAGACCGCGTGGCGGATGATGGCCGCACGCGACCCCTACGTGAACATGCTGCGCGCGACTATCGCGGTGTTCTCCGCGGGCCTCGGCGGGGCCGATGCCGTCGCCGTGCTGCCGTTCACGCGCGCGCTTGGCCTGTCCGACCGCTTTGCGCGGCGCATCGCGCGCAATACCCAGCTCGTGCTGCTCGAGGAATCGAACCTCGCGAGGGTGACCGATCCCGCGGCCGGCGCCGGCGGGTTCGAGGAGCTGACCGGCAAGCTCTGCCGCGCGGCCTGGGACCTGTTCCAGGAGATCGAGCGCGCCGGCGGGGTATGGGCCGCGCTCGAGACCGGTCTGATCCAGCAGAAGGTTGCGGCCGTGCGCGCCGAGCGTCACGCGGCGATCGCACGGCGCAAGGATGTGCTCACCGGAACGAGCGAATTTCCCGATCTCGCCGAGACGCCGGTTGCGGTGCTCGACGTTGCACCGGTCGCACTTCCCCCCTCCCCTGAACCGGTATTCGAGCCGCTGCGCGCCGCGCGCCTCGCCGAACCCTTCGAGGCGCTGCGCGATGCCTCCGATCGCATTCTTGCGCAAACCGGCACCCGGCCGAAGATCTTTCTCGCCAATATCGGCGCGCTTGCCGAGTTCACCGCGCGCGCGACTTTCGCGAAGAATTTCTTCGAGGCCGGCGGCTTCGAGGCGGCGAGCAACGATGGATTCGCCACCCGCGATGCCATGATCGCCGCCTTCAAGGCTTCCGGTGCGAAGCTCGCGTGCCTATGCGGGTCAGACGCGGTTTATGAGCGCGACGCATCCGACGCGGCGCGGGCGCTTAGGGCGGCGGGAGCGCATCTGTGCCTCGCGGGGCGCCCGGACAAGTTGGAAGCCGCGCTGAAGGACGCCGGGGTGCAGATTTTCATCTTCGCCGGGTGCGACGCGCCGGCGACGCTCAAAGCGGTCTATGGTATCCTTGCAATAGCGACATAGTTGAGAGCGATGGCCCATATCCCCGACTTCACCCAGATCGCCTTCGCCGGCACCGCCGGCGCGGCGGTAGCGCGCGGCGGAGAGCCGTGGTCGACGCCCGAAGGCATCGCGGTGAAGCCGGTCTACGGCCCGGATGACCTCAAGGGCCTCGATTTCCTGGACACCTATCCCGGCATCGCGCCCTACCTGCGCGGCCCCTACCCCACCATGTACCTCACGCAACCGTGGACCATCCGGCAATATGCCGGTTTCTCGACGGCGGAGGATTCCAACGCCTTCTACCGGCGCAACCTCGCGGCCGGCCAGAAAGGCCTCTCGGTCGCCTTCGATCTCGCCACCCATCGCGGCTACGACTCGGACCATCCTCGCGTGACGGGTGACGTCGGCATGGCCGGCGTGGCGATCGACTCGATCTACGACATGCGGACGCTGTTCTCCGGCATTCCGCTCGACCAGATGTCGGTGTCGATGACCATGAACGGTGCGGTGCTGCCCGTGCTGGCGCTCTACATCGTCGCGGCGGAAGAGCAGGGCGTACCGCCCGAAAAGCTCTCCGGCACCATCCAGAACGACATTCTCAAAGAGTTCATGGTGCGCAACACGTACATCTATCCGCCTGCTCCCTCGCTGCGCATCATATCGGACATCTTCGCCTTCACGGCGGAGCGCATGCCGAAGTTCAACTCGATCTCGATCTCCGGCTACCACATGCAGGAGGCGGGTGCGACGCAGGACCTCGAACTCGCCTATACGCTTGCCGACGGCGTCGAATATGTGCGCGCGGGTCTCAAGGCCGGGCTCGACGTCGACCGCTTCGCGCCGCGCGTCAGCTTCTTCTGGGCGATCGGCATGAACTTCTTCATGGAAGTCGCCAAAATGCGGGCGGCGCGCCTGCTGTGGGCCAAGCTGATGAAGCCGTTCGACCCAAAGGACGCGCGCTCGCTGTCGCTGCGCACGCACTGCCAGACTTCCGGCTGGTCGCTCGCCGCGCAGGACGTGTTCACCAACGTCGTGCGCACCGCCGTTGAGGCGATGGCGGCGACGCAAGGACATACCCAGTCGCTGCATACCAACGCGCTCGACGAGGCGCTGGCGCTGCCGACGGATTTTTCCGCACGCATTGCACGCAACACGCAAATCGTATTGCAGCAGGAATCCGGCACTACGCGCATGATCGATCCATGGGGCGGCTCCTACTATGTCGAGCGCCTCACCGCCGAACTCGCGAAAACCGCCTGGGGCCACATCCAGGAGGTCGAGGAACTGGGCGGCATGGCGAAAGCGATCGAAGCCGGCCTGCCGAAGCTGCGCATCGAGGAAGCCGCCGCGCGAACGCAGGCGCGCATCGACGCCGGCGCCCAGTCGGTGATCGGGGTCAACAAGTACCGCCCGACAGACGAGGCGCCGGTCGCCCTGCTCAAGGTCGACAACGCGGCGGTGCGGCAGTTGCAGCTCGACAAGCTCGCGCGGCTCCGGCGCGAGCGCGATCCCAAGGCGGTGGCCGACGCGCTCGCCGCGCTCACCCGCAACGCCGCCGGCGGCAACGGCAATCTCCTGGCGCTGGCGATCGACGCGGCGCGCGCCAAGGCGACGGTCGGGGAGATTTCGTCGGCGCTCGAACAGGCGTTCGGCCGCCATCGCGCGGAGATCAAGGCGATCACCGGGGTCTACAAGCGGGAGGTCGGCGTCATGTCGCAGGCGGTCGATCGCGTGCAGAAGCTGGTTGCGGCGTTCGAGCAGAACGAAGGCCGCCGGCCGCGCATCCTGGTGGCCAAGATCGGCCAGGACGGTCATGACCGCGGGCAGAAGGTCATCGCCTCGGCCTTCGCCGATCTCGGCTTCGACGTCGACATCGGCCCGCTGTTCGCCACCCCGGCGGAGGCCGCACGCCAGGCGGTGGAGAACGACGTGCACATTCTGGGCGTGTCGTCGCTCGCGGCCGCACACCTCACGCTGGTGCCGGAGCTCAAGGCGGCGCTCGACAAGGAGGGCCGCGGCGACATCATGATCGTGGTTGGCGGCGTGGTGCCACCGCAGGACTACGTCGCGCTCAAGGCGGCCGGCGCCGAGGCGATCTTTCCTCCCGGCACCGTGATCGCAGACGCCGCCGAAGCGCTGGTGAAGACGCTCGACGAGCGGCTCGGCCACGGCCGCGCGGCAGCGGAGTAGTCAGTCGATATCGGCCGGCCGCAATCCCGCACCTTGATTCTCCAAAAAGACGGATCTCCATGACGACCAACGCGTCTGCGCTCCGCCTGTTGACCGTCGTTGCACTCGCTCTGCTCCTGTCCGGCTGCTTCATCTCCGGGGAGCCGAAATTCCCGCTCGCCGGCGCAGCGGCGCCGTTCGGCGAGGGCGGCCGCTATGTCGTCTATGAGCATCTCGGCGACGATCGCTACAAGCGGCAGGAAGTCTTCGTCATCAAGCGGCAGGGCGACCGATCCTATGAATTCGCCAACGAGAAGGGCGAGACGCTCGCGATCTCCCTGCACGCGCTGGGCGACGGCCTGTTCGTCGGACAGGCCAAGGAGAAGGACAAGGCGGACTACGCCTATGTCGTGTTCCGCGTGGCCGGCAGCGACGCTATTCTGTTCGCCCCGCAATGCAGCGATCAGGACAAGGACGCGCTCACTTCGCTTGGCGTGAAGAGGAACGACCGGTTCGAATGCGCCATCGACCGGGTTGCCGACCCGGCCGGCCTGTTCAAGCGCCTCGATCTCGGCAAGCCGGTCTCCAAGCTGGTGCGCGAGTAGCCCCACCGCGTCTGTTCCTTTCGCCCCGCATAAGCGGAAACCGGGAAGACGCGGCGAGGTCCCGCCTTGGCCGGATCAGCGCGCTTTGCCCTCGACCACCGGGCGCTTCTCGTCCGGTTTGTCGATGACCGCGCGGACGTGCCGGACGACATGGTCGGCAACGATCGCGTGGCCTTCGGCGGTGGGATGGATCGCCCCGCTGTAGAGCCCCGCCCAGGCCGGCTGCAGAATGTCGAACAGCGGCGTGCCCTCGCGGTGCGTATTGGCGGTGAGGAACGCATCGTTCGGGGTGCGGAACAGCTGCCATTTGCCGCCATAGGGCAAGGCTGCCGCCGGCGAATAAGGCTTGAAATCGTCCCCGTTGGCCGGCCGGCGCGGCACCCGCATCAGCATACCATCCACAACCGAGCGCTTTGGGTCGCGCGCGCAGATGCCGCGCTTGGTGAACTCCGGGATGTGGTCGGTCACCAGCGTAAAGCCTGTCCCCGCGCCGGTCGCCAGATTGCTCGGGCAGCCGGGCTTCTTGCCGTCGGCGATGCATTCCAGTCGGGCGAGGAAGTCGCGCAGGAAATCCGCGCTTTCTCCCAGGCGTTGCCGGTTGAGCTTGAGGCCGACATGCACGTCCACGCCCAGTGTGGGCTGGGTCCCGCACAGCGCTCCCTTCTCGTCGTATTGGATCGGCTCGTACGACGACTGGAAGACCCGCGAAGGCGCGATGCCGAAGCCGTCGTGCAGCGCCTGCTTGACCGCCTTCATCCGCTCGTCCAGCACATCCAGATAGGCGCGCGAAACTTGCGGGCCGAAGCGGACCTTGCTGCCGACCAAAGCCGCGATCGGCGCGAGGTCGCCGGCCATGTCGGTCAGCGCATAGGCCGCGAGCGCGCCGAAGCCCACATCGTTGCCGCCGATGGACATCATGACCACGTCGATTGGCCGCTTGCGCTGCTGCGGCGCGCACCATGCCTTTGTGAACTTCTGCGCCGTGATCGTCGTGCTGCCGGGCGAGAACACCGGCAGGGTGTAGGTCGCACTCTGCGTGCGCGGCCCTCGGCAGATGAGCTCGCTCAACTGATCGAGTTGCGGGCGAACCTTCACGCCGCCTTCGCGCGGATCGAGCTCGCTGAACAGACCGTCGACCACCTCGGCGCCCGAGCAGGTGAAGCTCGCCAGCGTCACCGCCCGGTGGCGGTCCTCGAGCGCGAGCTGGATCGCCACCCGGAACGGATAGCCGTATTGCGAGCGGTGGCAATCGCGGCTGAGCCAGCGCGCGGAGGCCTTCTCGAACGCGGCGGCGAATTCGGGCGAGTTGAGCTTGTAGAACCGCTCGGCCGCCTCGTCTTCCATGTAGCGGCGCGGCAGGACCTTGGGATTGTACTGGTCGTCAGTCGACGCCAGTCCAAAGCCGCCCGGTTGCGCGGCCGGCTTGTTGGCGGCCATGCGGTCGTTCGCCAGCTCTGGGTCGTAGACCATCTCGCGCGCGGGGCTGAACTGCACCGGCCGGTCGGGATTGCTCTCGCCCGACGCAAACGAATTGCCGAGCGCCACCATGAAGATGTCCTGGACCACCACGTCGGCGTCCGTAAGCTCGCGGCCGCCCGGCAGCTTGACCGAAACCGCGACGCCCGCATCGGCACGATCGAGCGAATGCGGCACGCGCGCGATGACGAGCTTGTCCTTGCAGGCGAGCTTCTTGGATTCGGTCTTGCCGCCGGCCTTGCGCGGCTGCCAGCTCCATAGGCAATCGCCGGTGACGCCGGCGAGCTGCTCGGGCGCAATGCGGATAGCGACGGTGTGTGCTTCCGGCAAAACGTAGTCTTCCTTCGCCCTGCCCCAGGAATACTTGCGCTCGCAAGACGCCGAATAGGTGTGGCGCCCGCTGCTGTCGTAGCAGGTCTCACCCAGCGTCTGCGCGGCCCAGCCCATCCGGCTGCGCTGATAGTTCTTGCCCGCCGTCGTCGCGCACCTGTCGGGATGCGAGGCATCCTTGCAGTCGGGATCGTTCAGGCGGCGCTCGGTGCGCCAGATGATGTCGGCCGGCTCGGGAGCGGATGGATCGCCGCGCACCGCCCTGTAGGCGGCCTCATGCAGTGCGAACGAGTGAGTTGGCTTGAAAAACCGGAACGGGTTTTCGACTTCCCAGATGAGGTCGGTTGCATGACCGACGTTCATAATGGCGAACAGGGCGGCGGCCGAAACGGCCGTCGCGAGAGCGTGGCGACGCATTACATCCCTCCCCGACCCCATCCGTAGGTATAATAACGGCCGGGTTCCACACGCTGCGAAGATTGTTCACTGGTCGTTAACCTTCGGGATGCACCCTTTTGCCGGCAAACTATCGCATTGAAGTGACTATACTATTCCCAAGCCGCCGTGGGCCGCAGCAAGGCATCGCGCGATCGGGCGCGGGTCCATCTGGGGCAAATTCATGACCGCGCGCGCCCGGCCGATGAGCCCCGATCCGGGCCGGCTCGCGCGCGGCATCGATGCCGGCGAGCGCGCCGTTATTGCCCGCGCCATCACCCTGATCGAGAGCCGCCGCGGCGACCACCAGAAGGCGGCGCGGGCCCTGGTGCAGGAGCTTCTGCCGCGCACCGGCAAGGCGGTGCGCATCGGCATCACTGGCGTTCCGGGCGTCGGTAAATCGACCACCATCGACGTACTCGGCACCTATCTCACCGGTAGAGGCCGCAAGGTCGCAGTGCTCGCGGTCGATCCATCCTCCGCGCGCACGGGCGGCTCCATCCTGGCCGACAAGACGCGCATGGCAAGGCTCGCCATCGATGCCAATGCCTTCGTGCGGCCGTCGCCCGCGGCCGGCACGCTCGGCGGGGTGGCAGCCAAGACGCGCGAGAGCATGCTGGTCTGCGAGGCGGCGGGCTACGACGTCGTGCTGGTCGAGACCATCGGCACCGGCCAGTCGGAGACCGCGGTCGCCGACATGACCGATTTCTTCCTGGTGCTGATGCTGCCGGGCGCCGGCGACGAGCTGCAGGGCCTCAAAAAGGGCGTGATCGAGATCGCCGACATGATCGCCATCAACAAGGCCGACGGCGACAACGTCAGGCGCGCCAAGGCCGCCGCCGCCGAGTATCGCGCGGCGCTGCACATCCTCACGCCGCATTCGCCGAACTGGACACCGCCGGTCGTGACCTACTCGGCGCTCACCGGCGACGGCGTCGCCGAATTGTGGACAAGCGTTACCGACCATCGCACGCGTATGACCGCGACCGGAGAGCTCGCCGCGCGCCGGCGCGCGCAACAGGTCAAGTGGATGTGGGCGATGCTGGAGGATCGCGTCTTCGGACGCCTGCGATCGGACGCGGCGCTCAAGGCCAGGCTGCCACGGCTCGAGGCCGCGGTCGCCGACGGGCGCATGTCGCCGGCGGTCGCGGTCGATGAGATCGCCGCGGCGTTGGGGCTGTAACCGCCGGTATCAGTCGCCGCTCCGAACGGAGGAAGGCCGCCGTCCCCTTCGGACGGCGGCCTTCTTTCCGTGATCGATCAGCCCCCGCCGCCGCCCTTTCTGAGCTGTTCCTCGATCTTGCTCAGATTGAAGGAGCCCGGCGTCTGACTCGGCGGATAGTCCTTCATGGTCAGGAGGAATTTCGCCGCGAGGCCCTGGATCGGCACGAGGACGAATGCCCGATCGAGGAACCAGTCGTTGTAGGTGTTCGAGTTGTGCTGGGATTTCTCGAACGGATCGCGGCGCAGGTTGAACAGCAGTGGCACGCGCAGCTCGGTGAACGGCTCGCGCCACACGCCAAACGCCTGGCCACGATTTTCCAGGAAGACGACCTTCCAGTCCTGCCAACGGGCGGCGACGACCTGACCGTCGTCGTTGACGTACCAGAACTCGTTGCGCGGCGACACCTTGGTCTTGCCGCTCAGGTAGTCGATCATGTTGTAGCCGTCGGGATGGGCGCGGTATCGCCACCCCGCAAAGTTGTCGCCCTTCATCAGCCGCTCCTTGACGTCCGGCATGCCGGCGGCCGTCAGGAACGTGACCAGCCAGTCTTCATGCCCCACGAGACCGTTGAGCGTCGCGCCGGCGGTGAAGTGACCGGGCCAACGAACGAAGGCGGGTACGCGGTACGCGCCTTCCCAGTTGGAGTTCTTTTCGCTGCGGAACGGCGTGGTGCCAGCATCCGGCCAGGCGTTGTAGTGCGGGCCGTTGTCGGTCGAGTAGAACACGATCGTGTCGCCGGCGATGCCGAGATCGTCGACCAGCTTGAGCAGCTCGCCGACCATCGCGTCGTGCTCGACCATGCCGTCACCGTACTCGTCCTGGCCGGACTTGCCGCGGTTGGCGGCTTTCACGTGCGTGCGGAAATGCATCCGCGTCGCATTCCACCAGCAGAAGAACGGCGTGTTGGCGTTCTTGCTGGCGCGTGATGAAATCCTTGGCCGACGCCAGGGTTTCCTCGTCGATCGTTTCCATCCGCTTCTTCGTCAGCGGACCGGTGTCCTCGATCGTCTGCCCGCCTCTACCGTCGGCCTTGCAGCGAAGAACGCCGCGGGGCCCAAACTTCTTGAGGAACTCGGGATCCTTCGGGTAGTCGAGGTTTTCCGGTTCCTCGGACGCATTGAGGTGATAGAGGCTGCCGAAATACTCGTCGAAGCCGTGCATGGTCGGCAGGTGCGCATCCTGATCGCCGAAGTGGTTCTTGCCGAACTGGCCGGTGGCGTAGCCCTTGTCCTTGAGCAGCGCGGCGATGGTCGGATCGCCCTTCTGCCAGCCTTCCTTGGCGCCCGGCAGGCCGACCTTGGTCATGCCGTTGCGCACGGGCACCACGCCGCCGATGAATGCGGCGCGGCCGGCCGTGCAGCTCTGCTGGCCGTAATAATCGGTGAACGATACGCCCTCGCGGGCGATGCGGTCGATGTTCGGTGTCTGGTAGCCCATCATGCCCTGCTGTTGTGGCTGATGTTCCAGGTGCCGATGTCGTCGCCCCAGATCACGAGGATGTTCGGGGGCCGTCCGGACGCCGCCGGTGGCCGCGCCTGCGCCTGTGCTGACCGGATTTGGACTCCCGATCCCAATGCGGACGCCGCCGCAAGTGTGGTGCCGCCCAGCAGGATATTGCGCCGGTTGACGGTGCTCTCGCCCGACTTCGTCTCGTGCCGACGATCCTTGGTGCTCATGATGTCCTCCTTCGGTTCCTTGGTGGTCATGCCTTCCTCTCTTGTCGAACGATGCATCTGAATCCGATGTGACTCGTGGAAGTCTCGACCGGATGCGCATGGCGCGCGGCCGGCCGGTAGCGGCGGCAATAGTTCGGCGCGCATAGGTGCGAGCCGCCCTTGATGACCTTGCGCGGGATTTTGATGTTGGGCTGATGCGGGTCGTAGCTTGCCGCTTCATTGCCGCCGCGCGGATTTTCCGGGATGCAACAGGCCTTCGGCGCATCCGGCTCATGTTTGGGCGCGTACCAATCGACGGTCCACTCCCAGACATTGCCGATCATGTCGTGGACTCCATAGCCGTTCGGCGGAAAGGCGGTGACCGGCGAGGTGCGGTCGAAGCCGTCGGCGCACAGGTTCTGGTGCGGGAATTCACCCTGCCAGGTATTGGCGAGATGCTGGCCGCCGGGCGTTAGCTCGTGACCCCAGGCATATTCCACCTCGGCAAGTCCGCCACGCGCGGCAAACTCCCACTCCGCTTCGGTCGGGAGTTCCTTCCCTGCCCAACGCGCATAGGCGAGCGCATCGGAATAGGCGATGTGAACGACGGGATGATTGTCGAGCCCGTTGATGTTGCTTTTCGGCCCATAGGGGTGGCGCCAATCCGCGCCCTTGAGGACGTCCACCATTCACCCCAGTTGTTCAGGTCGACCCGGTGCCCCGGCGGTATGAACACGAGCGAGCCGGCATAGAGCATGTGCGGCAGCGCACCGGGATAGTCCTTCGGGTCGGGTGGAATTTCAGCAAAGGTCACATGACCGGTCGCGCGCACGAAATCCCTGAACTGGCGATTGGTCACCGGCACTCTGTCGATCCAAAAGGCGTCCACGCTGACGCGATGCGCCGGAGCCTCTTCCGGATAGTGCTTGTCCGAGCCCATGCGAAAGGTGCCGCCGGGAATCCAGATCATCTGCTCGGAAAGTGTGCTGGGCGCGCGAGCGCTTGCTTGTTGCGCGACGGCGGTCATGGACGCTCCCTCCGCAATCGGCATCCTCGCTTCCGGGACGCCCTGGCCGGCACTGCTTGCGACGGCCAGTCGATCAACGCGTGGGGAACGTTAGCAGGCGAAATTGCCGCGAAAAGTTGGACCATGGTCCAACATTTGAGTGAACCTTGGTTTAGCTTTGCCGATCGGCTTTGCGCCGGTCGCGGTTGTTTGCAAGACATTGGGATACGACTAGCAAGCGGAGGTCGCGGCGGCCGCCGGCATGAGAATTACTGTGTCCCACTATCGGACGGTCGACGGTCAGCCAAAAGCGGGCTTCACCAGCCCGCCATTTTCGGATGTCGCGGGGACCGATCGAAATTACTGGTCTGGGCCCAAAAAGGTGCGGCCGGCTTGGGGAAGCCGGCCGCTCACGATCCCGGTCTCTGGGGGGGTGAGGGGGAATGTGACCGGGCTTCGCGAATAGTCGATCGTGCTTGTCGGCCCAGATATTCGACAGCCATCAGCATCCGACAAGACAATACGCTGTTAGTCGTCACGCTGAAGATGGACCATGGTCCAACTTATGGCCCGGCTGAGCGCTGGCCGCGGTTGGCTTCAATGTGGGCGAAAGCTACAATTGAAGGGCATCGCACATAGAATCCGCCTGGTCAGGGCAATCCAGCACGACAGCCTATCAGGCTGGACAGCCGCCACCCCGATTTTACGGACCGGATCGAGCCCCATGGCAGCTGACGGTCGAATTCGTGGGCCTCATTTCAAACCCGCGCTCGTTAGGCGGGGCGTGTTTCTGCCAATCGTTTTGACCCTTTCGGTGTTAGACGCAAGATCTTACGCGAATGATGCGGCCCCGCCGCGCGTCCTCATTCTCCACGCGTACAACTACACTTTTCCGGCCACAACGATCGTCTCCGAAGCAGCCCGCAAGCGACTACTCGATCGATCCCGACAAAAACTTCAGATCGAGGCCGATTTTCTCGATCTCGCAAGGTATCCGGACGACAAGCACGCTTTGCGCATAGCCACCTTCCTGCATGAGAAATACGCAGGAATGCGCTTTGATATGGTGGTGGCGATCGGCGTTGCAGCGGTCCCCTTCATCCTCAAGTACCGCGACGTTGTTGCGCCCGGCGCTCCGGTCGTATTTGCCGGCGGGTCTCGCGTCGATTACGAGGCGATGAAACTGCCGCCCGATGTAACGGGCGTCTTCAGCGAATTTGACCCGGGTAAGATTCTTGATTTGGCGGAGCGGCTGCAACCCGATGTGCGTCGGTTGATGGTGATTGGTGGAAGTGCCAAACTTGACCGTTCGTGGCAAGAGCTTGCACGCAAAGCCATTGAAGTTCGTGAGCGGAAATTTGAGACGAATTACCGGTTTGCATTCTCATACGACGCCCTGCTGACGGAAGTATCGCGTTTGCCCAGGGAAACAATCGTGATGTTGCTTACCGTCTATGCCGACAGTGACGGCAGGCGCCTGATTCCAAGGGAGGTCGCCGCAGCAGTCGCGAATGCTTCCACCGCGCCGGTCTACGGTCCCTTTGAAACCTTTCTCGGGACCGGCATCGTTGGCGGATTCACCGAAACTTATGAATCTCTTGGCACGGCTGCCGCTGACATGGCCTTTGAGATTCTTTCGAATCCAGGCGCAGCCATCCCTCCTCCGCAAGGCAATCTCGGGAGAGCTTTCCGAGTCGACGCCAGGGCCATGGAGCGGTGGAACCTGCGGCCAAGCAATCTTCCGCCTGGCAGCATTGTTTTGTTCAAGGAGCCAACCCTTTGGGATCAACATCGCAATCTTGTGTTGGCGACGATATTCGTCATCGGACTACAAGCCGTATTCGTGGCAGCTTTGTTGGTTCAACGGCGCAGACGGCGACAAGCCGAGGTTTCGCTCGAGGAAAGCGAAGATCGAATGACATTTACGGCCGCTTCCGCAAATGTGGGATTGTGGCAATTCAATCAAATGACCAACGACCTATGGACCACCGAGCATTGCCGAACGATGTTCGGCCTCGCGCGCGACGTTCCACTCACGCGCGACAGGTTTTTGGCGGCAATCCACCCCGAGGATCGCGATATTGCCCTTGCCGCGCTCCGGGAGGCAGGGAATTCGAACCAATCTGCCGTCAGTGACGTTCGCGTTGTCCTGCCGGATGACCAGGTGCGCTGGGTGCGCATCCGGGCGCGCTCGCAACCCGATGATCGTGGTGCTACCAACCAAGTTGAGTGGCATCGTCGTCGACATCACCGAACAGAGAGCCGCCGAAGCCGAAACCGCATTGCAGCGCCAGGAGGTGGCGCATTTGATGCGTGTCTCCGTGCTTGGCGAACTTTCCGGTGCGATTGCGCACGAGGTCAACCAGCCGCTTACGGCGATCCTGTCGAACGCGCAGGCGGCGCTGCACCTGCTGGCGCAGAACTCTCCGAATCTTGCCGAGGTTCGAGACGCGCTGCAGGATATCGTGCATGAGGACAATCGGGCCGGGGAAGTCATTCACCGGCTCCGCAGCTTGCTCAAGAAGGGCGAGAGCAAGTCCGAGCTGGTCGATCTCAACGATCTGGTCAATTCCACGATAGCTCTGCTTCGCAGCGAGCTGATCGGCCGCCGGATCAGGGTCGAGACCGATCTGGCGGACGACCTGCCCGCAACCTCAGGCGATTCCGTCCAGTTGCAGCAGGTGCTGCTCAATCTCATCATGAACGCAATGGATGCGATGGCTTCAACGCCCGTGGCGCGACGGCTGGTCCGAGTCTCTACGCGCGTGACGCCAACCGGAGATATCGAGGTGCTCGTGAAAGATCGCGGGCCGGGCATCGGCTCGGTAGAACGGGGCCGGCTGTTCGAGCCGTTCTACACCACCAAGGACCACGGCCTCGGTCTCGGATTGACGATTTGTTCGACCATTGTTCAGGCGCACGGCGGGAAGCTTACGCTCGCGAATGATGACGCCGGTGGCACCATCGCGGGGTTCTCGCTGCCGCACCAGGAAATGCTCATCGCGGCCCAATGACGGACAAGATGTTCACGGTCTTCCTTGTCGACGACGACGCAGGCGTGCTGAAAGCATTGTCGCGGCTCTTGCGCGCGCGAGGCTACGATATCGAGTCATTCACATCACCGCAGGCATTTCTCACGAGCCACGATGCGTTGAAGCCCGGTTGTGCGGTCTTCGACGTCTCAATGCCGGGTCTCGATGGCCTGGAGTTGCAGCAGGCGCTGACCGCGGGAGGGTCTCAGCGGCCGGTCATATTCCTGACCGGCAAGGGCGACATTCCGACCAGCGTTCGCGCCATGCGGGCGGGCGCGATCGATTTCTTGACCAAGCCGGTCAGCGATCGCGACCTCCTGGCGGCGATTGCGCGCGCTGAAAAGGAGGATGCCAGTACTCGCCACGCCAGTGCCGAACTGGAATCGATCAATGCCAGGATTGCAGTTCTGACGCCGCGCGAACGCGAAGTCATGACCCACGTCATCGCCGGCAGGCTCAACAAGCAGATAGCCGGCGATCTGGGGACAGTCGAGAAGACGATCAAGGTCCACCGCGGCCGGGTGATGGAAAAATTGGGCGTGCGCTCGGTCGCAGACCTCGTCCGGCTGGCCGAGAAAGCCGGCATTTCGGCCCAAAGTAGGCGAGGGGACATGCGGCGCTATTGGCCTTAGGGCCAACTCGACAATCCGCCGGGGCGTGCCGATAGTCCCTTGCATGGCGGAAGCTTTGCCTTGGATCGCGATCGTGGACGATGACTCGTCGGTGCTGAAGGCCTTGGCGCGATTGCTGAAAGCGCGCGCATTCGAGGCCAGGACATATACTTCCGCACGGGACTTTCTGGCGGCGCTGCCCGATGGACTGCCCGACATGTCTGATCGTTGACCTTCAGATGCCGGACATGACCGGCCTGGAGCTTCAGCTCCACCTTACTCGCCATGGAATCCAAATCCCGACCATCATCATTACCGCCCACAATGAAGCCGGCGCGCGCGAGCGCTGCGAGTCTGCGGGCGCCTCCGCTTTTCTCTCAAAGCCGCTCCAGGACACGGCGCTGCTCGCCGCGATCGACGACGCGGGCAGACTCGCAAGAAGCCGCAGTAACGGTTCATCGTAGGGATGAATGTCTGCTCCTAGGCCAGCGTGTCGGTTCGCTGCGACGCCCAAGCCGCGACGCCAAAATAAGCCGGAATCGGAAGTGAGCCGAACTCGGCACCGGCCGCGTCGATACGTCGAAAACAACACCTGCGGCGCATCTGGCGATTCGTCGGCGCGAACGAGGAGAGACGCGGCACATTTCCAACTGGCGCTCCGGTCCTTTTGCAACGAAGGTTGGGCAAATCCTGTCCCCCTCGGCGCGCCGTACGATCAAAGCGCATCCGTGCGGTCCGAACGCTCAACGCCCGGCGTCGGGCGAGCGCTGGCCCCATCGCTTCAAGGAGAACGGCAGCGCGCCCACCAGGAGACACAGCAGGCCGCTGAGCGAAACCACCAGGACCATCGGCCGCGGCGTGCCATCCGCGAACAGGCCGTAGATCTGGGTGAAGATCGCTCCGCAGAAGTTCTGCATGAAGACGCCGATGCCGGCCGCCGTGCCGGCCAGCGACGGAATGACGGCCATGGCGCCGACCTGCGCGTAGGGCAGCGCGATGCCTTGCGCCATGGTGAGAAAAAAGCCGGGCAGGAAGATCGTGACCGGCGTCACCGTTCCGCCCAGCAATAGCAGCGCCTGCAGCACGATGGTCGTCATCGCCAGCACCGATCCGGCCAGCACCATGGTCTCGTTGGAGACACGGCTGCCCATCCGGCTCGACAATAGGTTTCCGAGAAAAAACCCGACCGGAAACAGCAGGAAATACAGTCCGAACTCGGTCGAGGACCGCTGCAGGAGCTCCTTCATCAGCGTCGAGGCCGCGCTCGCCATGGTCATGAAGGCGCCGGTAGCGAAGCCGCTTTGCAGCACGAACGCGGTGAAGACCGGCCGGCGCAGCAGCGCGCCATAGGCCCGCAGAAAGCCGCCGTTGCTCGCCGCCACGCCGCTTGGCGGCCGTGTCTCCGGGATCCCCGCATAGGCCGCGACCGTGATCGCGCCGCCGGCGACGAGCGCGAAAACCGAACACGCTGCGCCAGCCGAGCGTGTCGATCAGCACGCCGCCGACGAACGGCGAGATCATCGGACCGAAGCGTGTAGAACATGGTCAGGTAGGCGATCGCGCGGATCAGATGCTCGGCCCGGTAGGCGTCGCGCGCGATCACCCGCACCAGCGTCATGCCGCAGCCGGCGCCGATCGCCTGCACCAGGCGCCCGAGCGCCAGCGTGCCCGACGGTCTGCGCCACCGCCGAGATGGCGCTGCCGACCAGGAACAGTACGAGACCGGTCAGCAGGACCGGGCGGCGGCCGAAACGATCGGACAAGCTGCCGTACACCAGCGTGGCAAAGGCCATGGCGAACAGCGCGATGCTGAAGGTGAGTTGCGCCTGCGCGTCGCGACAGCGCCAGTTGCGCCTTCACCGCCGGAATCACCGGCAGGAACAGGTGCACAGCCAGCGGAGTGATCAGAGCCGTGAGGGCGAGCGCGAGGGAAAACAGCCGGCCCGGTGTCCGCGACACGTCTTGCATCGCGGCACCTTACGCACTCGACGCGCGAAGTTCACGCAGTGCAGCCCGGCTCAAGGCGCATGGAAGACGCCACGGCTCGACTGACCGGCCGGCCGGCGGTGGAGTCTTCCAACCGGCACCGCTATATCGGGCGCATGTTGGCGGATTCTTCCCGCCGCTTGCGAATGGGGCGACATGACGATCCTCCTCACTGGGTTCGGACCGTTCCCGGGCGCGCCGTTCAACCCGACCGAGCCGCTGGTCGAAGCGCTCGTGCGGGCACAACGCCCGGCTTTTGGGGGAATGCGGCGCGTCGCGCATGTGTTCCGCGTGAGCTATCAGGCGGTCGACCGGGAACTGCCGGCGCTCCTGGCGCGGGAAAAGCCCGAGGTGCTGGTCATGTTCGGACTTGCCCTGCGCGCGACCGGCCTGCGCATCGAAACGCAGGCGCGCAATGCCCTTACAAGCGCGGTCCCGGATGCGGCCGGCGAGGTCGCGGTCACGGACATGATCGCCCCGCAGGCGCCGGCGGCGCTGTCACTGCGGGTCCCGGCCGTCCGGCTGCTGGCGGCGGCGCGTGCGACTGGCATGCCGGCCGTGCTCTCGCGCGATGCCGGGCGTTATCTCTGCAACTATCTGTGCTGGCGCGCCGCCGAGGTCTGCCGGCAGGCGGGCACGCCGCGGGTGGCGGCGTTCGTGCACGTGCCCAGCACGCGCGCCATGGCCCGGCCGCGATCGGGGCCGCGCCGTGCGCCATATGCGCACGAAGACCTTGTGCGCGCCGGCGAGGCGATCGTGCTCGCCGCGCAAGCTGCGGCGCGCGCGCCGTTAACGCTAAGCGCAATCTCGCCCACTGTCTCACAGCGGCACACGGTCTGTGGCCCTAGATTTGAAGGGGAGAGACAGCCGGAGGTCGCCGCACCATGCCCATCAATCGCCGTCGTCTGCTCGCGTTCGCGGCCGCCACCGCGGGAAGCCCGCTCGCCTCGGCGGCGGTCGCGGCCCCGGCGGCGTCACCCATAAGCAAGCTCGGCCTCGACGCCGCCCAGTTCGGCCTGCGCCCCGGCAGCCCGGACGACCAGAGCCGCGCGCTCCAGCGCGCGATCGAGGAGACCGCCCGCCGCCGCGCAGCCGCTGGCACTCGCGCCCGGCAGCTATCGCGTCGGCGAGCTGACGCTGCCGGCCGGCGCGCAGCTCGTCGGCGCGCGCGGCGCGACCAGGCTCGTGCTGACCGACGGCCCATCGCTGTTCACGGCCGACGGCGCCGACCACGTCACGCTTGTCGGGCCTCGTGCTCGACGGCCGCAAGCGGCCGCTGCCCGACCGGCGCGGCCTCGTGCAGCTGCGAGAATTGCCGCGCCATCATGATCGCCGACTGCGAGATCACGAGCGCCGGCGGCAACGGCATCGCCCTGCACGCGGTCGACGGCGAGATCACCGACACGCGGCTCACCGACATCGCCGACGTCGCCATCCATTCCATCGACGCGCGCGGGCTCCTGATCGCGCGCAACACCATCGCGGCGCCGGCAACAACGGCATCCAGGTCTGGCGCGGCGAAAGCCGGCGACGACGGCACCATCGTGATCGACAACCGCATCGAGATCGATCGACAACCGCTCCGGCGGCTCCGGCCAGTACGGCAACGCCATCAACGTGTTCCGCGCCGCCAACGTGATCGTGCGCGGCAACCGCATCCGCAACTGCGCGTTCTCGGCGGTGCGCGGCAACGCCGCCTCCAACATCCAGATCGCCGGCAACAGCATCAGCGACGTGCGCGAGGTCGCGCTCTATTCCGAGTTCGGCTTCGAGGGCGCGCTGATCGCCAACAACACGGTCGACGGCGCGGCGATCGGCGTCTCGGTGACCAATTTCAACGAGGGCGGGCGGCTGGCGGTCGTGCAGGGCAACATCATCCGCAACCTCGTGGCCGACGCGGCCGGCCGGCACCGACCCCGACGACGGCGCCGGCATCGGCATCGCGGTCGAGGCCGACACCGCGGTCACCGGCAACGTGATCGAGAACGCGCCCGACGGCCGGCATCATGCTCGGCTTCGGCCGCTATCTGCGCGACGTCGCCGCCACCGGCAACGTGGTGCGCAAGGCCGATATCGGCATCGCCGTTTCGGTCGCGCCCGGCGCCGGCAGCGCGCTGATCGCCAACAACGTCATCGCCGAGGTCCTGCGCGGCGCCATCGTCGGCATGGACGGCCGCCGCATCGTCACCGGCGACCTGATGCAGGGCGGCGTCCGAGCGCTACGCCAACCTGAGCGTGAGCGGGAACCGGGTGCGGTAAGGCTCGGATCGCCTCCTCATGGTTCGAGACGCGTCTGCTCGTCGGCAATCGCCGACGAGCAGACGCTTCTCACCATGAGGGGTCCGAGGCCCGTACGACCTCATCCTGAGGAGCAACTTGCTCCCCCGCTTGCGGGGAGCAAGTTGCGTCTCGAAGGATGAAGGTCGTACGCCGCGAAGTGATGTCCGGTTCGGTGCCGAAGGCGGCGTTAAACATTGCCTGCTTTTAATGCTTGGCTGCGTCACATTGTCATTGTGGGAGAGGCCTGCCACGCGCCATATTTCCGTCTGGAACCTCACCTCTCACTCACAGCCATGCGCTTCACTGTCCGAAAAATGCTGGTTTCGATCCTCGCCCTGTTTCTGTTTCCGCTGGCGCTCCATGCGGCGCTCTATGCCAGCAAGGCGCATCCGGCGAGCTTCCGGGTGGCCGACTGGTCGAGCGTCGGCATGCTGCCGCCGGCAAGCGCCGATCGCGAGGCGCGCCTGCTGGTGTTCACCGGCCGCACCGGGCGCTGGAAGGGCATTTTCTCGGTCCATAGCTGGGTGGTGTTCAAGCCGGAGAACGCCACGGCCTGGAACCGTTACGACGTGGTCGGCTGGGGCCAGCCGGTGCGCAGCCAATGGCTGGGATCCGGACGGGCGCTGGTTCGGCGACACCCCGCGCGTTCTGGTCGACGTGCGCGGGGCGGAGGCCGCCGCCCTCATCCCGAAGGTCACGACGACGATCGCCGGCTACAGCTACAGCCAGTTCGGCGACTACCGCCTGTGGCCGGGCCCGAACAGCAACACCTTCGTTGCGACCGTCCTGCGCGCGCTGCCGGAACTGCAGACGACGCTGCCGCCGAACGCGGTCGGCAAGGATTTCCGCGGCTACCCCTACGTCGGCCTCACCGACAGCGGCACCGGCATCGAGGCCTCGCTCTGGGGCATCGTCGGCGTGAAGGTCGGCTGGGTCGAGGGCATCGAGCTCAACTTCCTCGGGCTGGTCGCCGGTTTCGATCTGCGCCATCCGGCGGTCAAGCTGCCTGGCTTCGGCCGGCTCGGCATCGACGATGGCACCGCCGTCGCAGCGCCCGCGCCGGCGAAGTAGCGAATCTCACGATCCCGTCACGCGGAATTGTCCGACTGCCGCGCGCGAGCAGGTGACGGCTGTTGCCGCCCGTGCGAGTTTGGCGTTGCATACGATGGAGTGAGGCTTGCCTTTCCCCCGGCGTCGTCCAAACACTGAATATGGGTCCCCGCTTTCACGGGGACGACACGGAGAGTTATCGTAGCAATGCGCGATACTTGGCCGCTGCTCGAGGAGATAAAATTTCCCGCCGCTCCGCCGCGGCCGGCTCGATACGCTGCAAATCAATGTCGGCTATCGCTGCAATCAGTCCTGCGTGCACTGCCACGTCAATGCCGGCCCGAACCGGACCGAGGAAATGTCGGCCGCGGTCGCCGACACCGCGCTCGCCTTCCTGGAACGGCGGCGCATTGCCACGCTCGACATCACCGGCGGCGCGCCCGAGCTCAACCGCAATTTTCGCAGGATGGTCGTCACCGCGCGCGCGCATGGGCGTGCGCGTGATGGATCGCTGCAATCTCACCATCCTCGAAGTCCCCGGCCAGGAGGACCTTGCGGATTTTCTGGCCGCCCAGCAGGTCGAGGTCGTGGCCTCGATGCCCTGCTATCTCGAGGACAACGTCGATCGCCAGCGCGGCAAGGGCGTGTTCGAGAGCTCGATCCGCGGCCTGCAGAAACTCAATGCCGCCGGCTACGGCCGCGACGATACCGGGCTTGCGCTCAATCTCGTCTACAACCCGCAAGGCCCGGCGCTGCCGCCTCCGCAGGACAGTCTCGAAGCCGACTACAAGCGCGTGCTGGGCGAACGCTACGGGATCGTGTTCAACCGGCTCTACACGCTCGCCAACATGCCGATCCAGCGCTTTGGCGCGATCCTGATCGCCAAGGGCGAATTCGACCGCTATCTCGATCTGCTGCAGCACGCCCATGCCGACGCCAACCTCGAGCACCGTGATGTGCCGCAACCTGATCTCGGTCGACTGGCAGGGCTTTGTCTTCGATTGCGACTTCAACCAGATGCTCGATCTGCCGCTGCAACACGATTGCGCGCGAGCGCGTCCATCTTTCCGACCTGCTCGCGGCCGAGATCGAAGACAAGCCGATCCGGGTCGCCGGCCATTGCTACGGCTGCACCGCCGGGCAGGGCTCGAGCTGCGGCGGCGCGCTGACACAGGCGGCGGAGTGAAGCCGGACGATGGACCCGAATACAAAGTTGATGCCCCCCGGCGGCATGGGCGCGCCGGCGGCCAAGCTGCCTCAGGACCCCACAAGCATAATCGCCGTATCCACAATTACCTGCCCAACGTGCAAGCATCGCTCGACCGAACAAATGCCGGCGGATGCCTGCCAGTTCTTCTATCACTGCAAAGGCTGCGGTGAGCGGCTAAGGCCCTTGCCGGGCGATTGTTGCGTGTTCTGTTCCTTTGGCTCGGTGGCCTGTCCCCCGGTCCAGCAAAACCGCTCTTGCGGTGCTTGATCGGGCTGCCCCATTCGAGATGGCCCGCTGCCGGACGGCCCCAGATGACACCATCCGCTCACCTGCTTGAAACCGCAAACGAGCCCGTCGCCGGCCGCATGTGCCCGGCCGACTATCGCTATCCGCCGTCGGTGTTCGACCGGCCGGCGGAATTGACCGCCGACGTGCTCTACGTGGTGGGCGGGCTGTACGGCAATCTCGCCGCGCTCGATCAGGTCGAACGGCTTGCCGCCGGGGAGCGCGCGGCGGCGACCATCGTGTTCAACGGCGATTTCCACTGGTTCGACGCCGAGCCGGCATGGTTCGCCGAGATCGCTCGGCGCGTTGCGCGCCATCGCGCGACGCGCGGCAATGTGGAGAGCGAGATCGCTCGCGGCGGCGACATCGGCGCGGGCTGCGGCTGCGCCTATCCGGCGTCGGTCGACGAGGACGTGGTGCGCCGGTCGAACGAGATACTGGCCGATCTCCGCCGCACCGCCACCGCCGATCCGGGCACTGCCGGCCGACTGAACGCGCTGCCGATGCATCTGGTGGCGGAGGTCGGAGGCCTGCGCATCGGCATCGTCCACGGCGATGCCCATGCGCTCGCCGGCTGGTCGTTCGCCCACGACGCGCTCGACGATCCGGCCGCCCCGGCTCTGCTCAACGCGGTCTACCGCGCCGCCCGCGTCGATGTCTTCGCCTCGACCCATACCTGCCTCGCGGCGCTGCGCGACTTCGCATTGCCGGCAGGCCGCCTGACGGTGATCAACAACGGTGCCGCCGGCATGCCCAATTTTTCGGGCTTGCGCATCGGCCTCATCTCGCGAATCGCCACCACGCCCTCCCCGCACCGGCCGCTCTACGGGATCGAGCGCGACGGCGTCCATATCGATGCGATCCCGCTGGCCTACGACCACGACGCCTTTCTCGGCCGTTTCCTGGCGCGCTGGCCCGCGGGTTCGGCGGCCCATGCCTCGTATGCCGGGCGCATCGTGTCCGGCCCCGCCTACGAGATCGGGCAGGCAAAACCGGTCCTTGCGCCGCAGCACCGGCAACCGAATCCTTGATGTTCCGGCCCGCGCGGCTGCTACACTGAGCACCGTGCTGTGGATGGCTCGGGATGGCGAAGCTTTCGATTATCGTACCCGTGCTCAACGAGGGCGAAGGCATCGCCGCGGCGCTCGATCGCGCTCTCCGGGATGCGCGCGCTCGGCGTCGAGGTCGTCGTGGTCGACGGCGGCAGCCGCGACGCGACGGTTTCAGCGGGCGCGCCTGCGCGCCGACCGCATCGTGCTGTCGCCGTCCGGGCGCGCGTTGCAGATGAATGCCGGCGCCCAGAAGGCCACCGGCGACGTGCTTCTGTTTCTGCACGCCGACACCCGGCTCCCGGACCATGCCGATCACGTCCTGCTGAGCGCGCTCGAGCGTTCGGGCCGCGCACTGGGGCCGCTTCGACGTCAAGATCGACGGCAAGCATTGGCTGCTGCCGGTCGTCGCCTGGTTCATGAACCTGCGCTCGCGCCTGACCGGTATCGCGACCGGCGATCAGGCGATCTTCGTCAAGCGCGACGCCTTCAACGCGGCCGGCGGCTTTCCGCCGATCGAATTGATGGAGGACATTGCGCTCTGCAAGCTGCTCAAGCGCGTCGGCCGGCCACTGTGCCTGCGCGAGCCGGTGCGTCACCTCGGGCCGGCGTTGGGAGAGGCACGGAGTGCTGCCGACCGTTTACCTGATGTGGCGGCTGCGGCTGGCGTATTTCTTCGGCGCGGATCCGTGCGAGCTTGCCCAGCAATACGGCCATGTCCGCGATTGAGCCGGTCGCGGTCGCGATCCTCGCCAAGGCGCCGGTCCCGGGCTTCGCCAAGACGCGGCTGATCCCCGCGCTCGGAGCCGACGGCGCCGCCGCCCTGCAGGCGCGGCTGATCGAGCGCGCCGCGGCGACCGCCTGCGCCGCCGCCACCGGGCCGGTGACGCTGTGGTGCGCGCCGGACGAGCGGCATGCGGCGTTTGCCGCCATGCGCGCACGGCACGGTCTCGCGCTCGCCACCCAGCCGCCGGGCGATCTCGGCGCGCGCATGCTGGCGGCGCTCGCGGCCGCGGGCCGGCCCGCCCTCGTCGTCGGCACCGATTGTCCCGCGCTGACCTCCGAACATTTGCAGGGAGCGGCCGAGGTGCTTCGCGCCGGCACCGAAGTCGGTCATTCTGCCGGCCGAGGACGGCGGCTACGTGCTGATCGGCATGCGCAAGCCCGAGCCTGCGTTGTTCTCGGACATGCATTGGAGCACGCCCGATGTGATGGAGGAGACGCGCCGGCGCCTGCGCGGCCTCCGGCTGACCTGGCGCGAGCCGGTCACGCTGTGGGACGTGGACGAGGCGAAGGACCTCGCGCGCCTCGAAGCCATCGGATGGCGTGATTGAGTCGCGCAGCGGTTCAGGCAAGCCGGATCAATATCAGCCCGGCGACGATCATCAGCGCCGCGACCATGCGCATGGCGTGCAGCGGTTCCTTGAGCACGACGACCGCGATCGCCGCGCCGAACAGCACGCTGGTCTCGCGCAACGCCGCGACGATCGCGATCGGCGCCAAGGTCATCGCCCAGATCGCGATGCCGTAGGAGCCGACCTGCAACGCGCCGCCGGCAAGCCCGAGGCGCCAGTGGGCCGGCAACGCCGCGAGCGCGCCGGCGCCGCGGCGCGCCAGCGCATAGACCATCATGACCGGGCCGATCCCGACGAACAGCGCGACCGAATAGGCATTGGGGCTGCCGGCAAGCGCGCGCGCCGACGCCGTCGACCACCGAATAGGCGCAGATCGTCACCGCCGTGAACAAGGCAAAGCCGACCGCCCGGCGGTCGAGCCGCGCCAGATCGCGGCCGCCGCGCAGCGACAGCAGCAGGACGCCGGCGGCGAGCAGAACGATGCCGAGCCAGCCGAGCGCGCCCAGCCGCTCGCCGACGAACAGCGTGGTGGCCGTCGCGGTCATCAGCGGCGCCGAGCCGCGCGCGATCGGATAGACCTGCCCCATGTCGCCGGCGCGATAGCTTTCGATCAGCGCCGCGAAGTAGACGAGGTGCACCGCCACCGAGGCGAGCGACCCACGGCCAGGCGTCCGCGGCCGGCAGTCCGGCGAACGGCAGGCCGGCGAGCCCGACCAGCGCGGCGCCGGTCGAGATCGCGGCCGTGGTCACGAGCGGGTCGAGGCCGCGCTTGACGGCGGCGTTCCAGCCGGCATGGCAGGCGGCGGCAAACAGCACGGCGGTGAAGACGAAGGCGTCCATGATGGCTTCCGCGCGCCGGCTGGCAGCGCTCCCGGCCCCCGGCAATCATCAGCGGCGCCGCCAATAAAGCTGCTGACCCCGACGGCCGGCCGGACGATCAATCCCGGTAGGCGGCCCCCGGCCAGACCTTGGGCGCGGCGCGCTGATACTGCTTGGGGCGCGCGACCTCGGCGCCGAGCGCGTTGGCCGCGTGCCAGCCCCAATGCGGATCGTCGAGGAAGGCGCGCGCCAGCGCCACCATGTCGGCCTTGCCCTCGGCGACGATCGTCTCGGCCTGTTTGGGCGTCGCGATCAGCCCGACGGCGCGGGTGGCGATGCCGGCTTCGAGCTTCACCTTCTTGGCGAAATCGACGTTCATGCTGGCGACCATGGTGGGTCGCGCCTCGGCGCTGACGCCGCCGGAGGAGATGCAGACGTAGTCGAGGCCCGCCCCCTTGAGCGCTTGCGCCAAGATTACGGCGTCGTCGGCCGTAAGCCCGCCCTCGACCCAGTCGTGTGCCGGTGATGCGGGCGCCGAGCGGCATACCCTGCGGCACCACCTTGCGCACGGCCCGCGTCACCTCGATGGCAAAGCGCATGCGCGCGGCGGGAGCGCCGCCATAGTCGTCGGTGCGCTTGTTGGACACCGGCGAGACGAAGCTGTGCAGCAGATAGCCGTGCGCCATGTGCAGCTCGACGGCGTCGAAGCCCACGCGCACCGCGCGCCTGGCCGCCGTCACGAACGCCTCGCGCACCTCCTCGATGTCGGCGAGCGTCATCGCGCGCGGGGTGTGCCAGTTGGGCGCGAACGGGATCGCTGAGGGCGCCACGGTCTCCCAGGGATCGGCGCCGCGCGCCGAGCGACTGGCCGCCTTCCCATGGCGACTGCGCGGAGGCCTTGCGGCCGGCATGGGCGAGCTGGATGCCGAGCTTGGCATGCGCCGTAGCGCCGGCAGTGCGCGATGACGCGCGCGACCGCGGCCTCGCAGTCGTCCGAATAGAGCCCGAGGCAGCCATGGGTGATGCGCCCGGCGCGCAGGACGCCGGTCGCCTCGAACACCAGCAGGCCGGCGCCCGAACTTGCCAGCATGCCGAGATGGTTCATGTGCCAGTCGGTGGCGACGCCGTCGTCGGCGCTGTACTGGCACATGGGCGAGACGACGATGCGGTTCGGCAGTTCGAGGTCGCCGAGCCGGATCGGCGAGAACAGGGCACTGGTCATGTCACACGGGTTCTAATTCGGGGAGGAGTCGCAGGCGAGGACCGAGCATAGGGACATAGCCGGCGATCCGGCAAGGATCAGATTGACCGCCTCGCCGGGCGTCAAGCGGCCGAGCGTCGCGGAATGTCGCCGGTAGGCTCGTCGGCTGCCGTCAATGCGGTCTCGTCGGCGGCGGTATCGCTCTCCTGCACCGGCGGCGGGGCGATGATCGCCCAGCGCTCGCAGGCCTGGATCGTTTCGCGCATGCGGCGGAGGAAGTCCTCCTCGGTGAAGTAATACCGCCAGCGCCCGCTCTCGAACAGCTCGATGAAGTGCGCCAGCCGGCGCTCGGCAAGACGGCGCCATTTCTGCGAGACGGCATCGAGCGAAACGGGGAGCGGCTGTTCCGACATTGCAAGGCCAGCGTGAAAAGCGAATCAGTCACGTCATGGTCCCGTCACAGTCGCGCTCGCGCAACCGGCGAATGCCGTTACGCCGCGGTTGTGTACTGATTCCCCGCC
This sequence comes from uncultured Alphaproteobacteria bacterium, assembly GCA_963755305.1. Classification (GTDB taxonomy): domain Bacteria; phylum Pseudomonadota; class Alphaproteobacteria; order Rhizobiales; family Xanthobacteraceae; genus VAZQ01. Next base: position 966,090 of record CAVWJL010000008.1, read on the forward strand.
AAACACAGGCACTTGTCGCCTTCGCGTGGCCCCAGGGCGACACATCAGCCCGACCAGACGGTGCGAGGGCCCCAAAAAGACTGACCCGCCCGGACGGGGAAATCCGGGCGGGTCGCGGATCGGCGCAGGGGATCGGGGGGGCGTGAGCGCCGATCGGGGCTGTCAAACTCCAGGGCTTTTCGCCTCTTTTGCTATTAGTCGCGGGCGGCCCAAAAAGGTTCAAACCCGATATAGGTATCCTCCGCCGAAATCCAGGCTTCGGGACTACCCGCTAACCAATTGATATTTCTAGTCTATATCCTTGCGCCGGCGGACGGCGTGGCCGGGCATCGGCGGACATCCCCCACCGCTCCCGGAGCCTCCAAGGCAAAAACGCCCTCTCCCGCACGGCGGAGAGGGCGCAAGGCCTCACGGTCATTGCGTTGTAGGGCGCTACTCCGCCACCGCGATGAAGCCGACGATCTTGGATTCGCCCTGCATCCGATTGACGATCTTGCTGACCTCGTCGCGCGGCAGCGGCGCGGCCGAGACGCGGATGCGGTAGAGGCCGCCGGGCTTGGGCCCGTCGACGACCGAGGCCTTGTGGGCGCCGAGGAAGTTGGTGATGTCGACCGAGCTTGCCTGCGGGATGAAGCGCACGACCGCGTAGGAGCCGTCGCTCCGGGCGCTCGCGACCTCGTAATTGCCCTGCCCGCCCCTGTCGACCATGACCGCGGTGATCACCGCCGCCTGCACGACGATCGCAGCCACGGCGGCGGTCGCGCCCCAGGCGATCGTGCGCGGGGAAAAGCCCGACAGAAATTCGGACACCCGGGTCGCCAGGTCGAAGGAACGCTGACGGCGCGGCGCCCGCGCCTGCTCGGCGTCGATGGCGGCGAACAGCTTCTCCATGCAGCGCGCGGACGGCGCGCCCAGCGTCTCGTTGAGGTGGATCGTTTCGGCCAGCTCTTCGCGCACGATGTCATAGCGCCGGCGCAGTTCGCCGTCGCCCGCCAGGGCCTGCTCGACACGATCGGCATCGCGGCGGCTCAGCGAGCCCGCTGCGTGCCACGGCAGGAGAGCTTCGATCTCATGGCGCTCTGGCTCTTTGTTTATCATGTTCATGGCCAACCTCTTTCAACTCCTGCCGCCTTGAGCAGCTCTGCTAGTCTCTTGCGCGCGTAGAACATGCGCGTCTTGACCGTGTTTTCCGGGATGCCGACGATCTCCGCCACCTCTTCCACGGATTTCTCGTGGTAGTAGACGAGATCGATGATCTCCCGATGTTCCGCCGTAAGTCCCGTCAGGCACTTCCGGATCAGATCGCTCTTGTCCTTCTTCTCCAGGGAGACCTCGGGATCGTCCGATGGATCCTCGATCGCTCCTGCAGTCTCCTCGTCCAGCTCCGCGTCCGGCCGACGCCGAAGCGCCGAGAGGGCCTTGAAGCGGGCGATCGCCAACAACCAGGTCGAAACCTGCGACCGCCCTTCGAACCGACCAGCCTGACGCCACACGTCAAGAAACACTTCGCTGATCAGGTCCTCCGCCGTCGACTCATCACGCACCATTCGAACGACGAACCGGAACACCCGCACATGGTGCCGTGCGAACAGCACCTGCATTGCCAATCGGTCGCCGCCAGCGATCCGTCCGATCAACACCTCGTCTGACGTGGCTTGCATCGTGTTCGGACGGTCGACTCGTGGGGTTAGTCGCGGGGGGTGGCAGTCCGGTTCACCGTTCTGCCACATAGACGGCGTGCCCGGACATGCCGTTGTGACCCGGGCGGATTGTTGCGCGCACCCTGTGGCGCATGATTATGGTCTATAAGAGATGAGATTTGACCCCTCCATTTTCCTAAAATATGCAACAATTACAGATGTTTATTTTGACAAAAGACGCGTCATGGGCGCCCCGTTGGGGGACCGGCGAGGCGCCAAAAACGAGCCATCCGGGCGCGATTTTGGGTCTTTTGGCGGGTTAGCAATGCGTTGACTCAAGTTCCAACTCGCAATGGCGCGTGCAGTTTGCGGAGCGCGGCCAACACTGAGAGGGCGGTAATTCGTCCCGTCTTGGGGTTCTCCGAGGGGATATTCTCGATCGATAAGGTTAACCGGGCGGCGTCGCTCTCGACCTCGATGGTATGGCAATTGCGCTCGATGGTGGGATCCGCCCAGATCTCCATCGTAGTGCGGTCGGGGCCGATACCGGCAAGCGAAAGGGCCGCGGCGACGTTGAGATTGGCCGGGAAACCGGCCGCCGCCTCGCGCGCGCTGCCGGCGAACACCCGCTTGGGGCCGTTGAGCCCCACGATCGAAATGCCGTTCGCTTCCAGATAGGGCGCCCCGGCAAGTCCGCCGGGCGGCTTGCGGGTCACCATGCGCACGGAGTGGATCCGGCCTTCGGCCGCGGCGGTGACCGCGTCGAGGCCGAGCAGCGCGCCGGTCGGCAGGATGATCTGGCCGCCGCGCGCTCTCGCCAGTTCGACCAGGTCCGGCCGGGGCAACAGTGCGCCGGCCGACAGCACCATCACCTGCTTGCCGGACTCCAGCATGGGCCGGCAGATGCGGTCGAGCGCGGCAGCGGGCGCGCATTCGATTACGAGATCGGCGCGCGCGGGGAAGTCCTCCGGCTCGACCAGCGGGCAGACGATGCGCTGGGCGTCGAGCCAGGCCTGCGCCTTGGCGCGGTCGCCCGCGGCGGCGCAGACGAGCGCCAGTCCCGGCATGCCGTCGGAGAGCTTGCGCGCAAGCACGCGGCCGATGGCGCCTAGGCCGGCAACGGCGACGCGAGTCGCGGCTTTCGTCATCGCTATACCTCGGCGGATCGTGCTCCCGCCCGTCATACGCGGCCGTGCCCGCCGTCACAAGCGAGTGGAACTTGCGCCATGCGCTTCAACCCGGTGTGACTTGACCGAACCATCCCAAGCAGCGCAAGTGTTCCCAAATCCACGGAGGATCGAAATGCTCAGGAAAATACTTCTCGCGTGCTTTGGCGCCTCGCTCGCCCTCACCGCCGCGGCACAGGCGCAGAACTATCCGACCAAGCCGATCACGATGATCATTCCGTTCGCGGCCGGCGGCCCGACCGACGTGCTCGGACGCGTCATGGCGCAACGCATGAGCGAGGTGCTCGGCCAGCAAATCGTGGTGGAGAACGTCGGCGGCGCCGGCGGCATGACCGGCTCCAAGCGCGTGGCCGACGCCAAGCCGGACGGCTATTCCTTTGTCGTGGGGACCGTCGGCACCCATGCGCAAAGCCAGACCATCTACAAGAAGCCGCTCTACAATTCGGCGACGGATTTTACGCCGGTCGCGCTGATCGCCGAAGTGCCGATCGTGCTGATCACCCGCAAGGACCTGCCGGTCAACAACCTCAAGGAATTCATCGCCTACGCCAAGGCCAACGAGGCCAAGATGCAGTACGGCTCCGCCGGCGCGGGATCGGCCACCCATCTCGGCTGCGTGCTGCTGAACTATCTCATCGGCGTCAATGTCACCCATATCCCCTATCGCGGGACCGGGCCCGCCATGCAGGACCTGCAAGGCGGACGCATCGACTATCTCTGCGAGGTCATCAGCACCGCCAAGCCGCAGATCGACGGCGGGACGGTCAAGGGCATCGCGATCATGACCAAGGAGCGCTCGCCCGCGCTGCCGAACCTCCCGACCGGCATCGAGGAGGGCACGCCCAAGCTCGAGGCCTATACCTGGAACGCGATCTTCCTGCCCAAGGGCGCGCACGCCGACGTGGTCAAGAAACTCAACGACGCGGCGCTGCAAGCCATGCATACGCCCAACGTGAAGGAGCGGCTCACCACGCTCGGCGCGGTGATCGTGTCCGACGATCGCGCCACGCCGGACTATCTCGGCCAATTCGTCAAGAGCGAGATCGAAAAATGGGCCGGGCCGATCAAGGCCAGCGGGGTGAGCGTGGATTGAGCTTGCTGATCCGGGTTGGAATCACCCTGCCCGCGATCCATCATGGTTCGAGACGCGTTCACGTGTCGGCTTGCGCCGACGCGTGAACGCTCCTCACCATGAGGATCGCGCGCTCAAAGGGGAGGAAAACTACTGCAGCTCGATCTCGCCCTTGACCTCGTGCGAGAAGCTCAAGCCGCCGAGCGTGATCGTCGCCTTGGCGGGGAACGTCTCGGTGCCTTTGATCTTTCCGTCCGCCAGCGCCTGACGCACCGCCTTCTCGATCTCACGCTGCGCGCCGACGCCGAGCGTCTTGAGAAATTTCCGGATGCTGGCGTTGAAAACGTCCTCGTTCATAGTCGCCTCCTTTGCGCGATCATCGATCGGCGCTACATTACACCGCATGAGCCTCTACGCGCTGCAAAAGCTGATCCGCGACGTGAACCGCCGGCCGCAATGCCGCGATGCCTATTTCCAGTCGCCGGCCAAGTTCGCCGAGGGCTACGACCTGGCGGACCGCGAGCGCGACGCGCTGCTCAAGCTTGACGTCGGGACGCTTTACGGCCTGGGCGTGCACGGGCTGCTGCTGCGCCCCTTCACCATCCTGCACAAGGTGGCGGAGCCCGATTACCTCAAGGCGATCAGAGGAGAGTGACGATGCCAATCACGTTTGCGGCCGCGGTGAGCCATGTGCCCGGCATGACCGCCTGGGCGGAGGCCGCCCCCGTGGCGCAGAAGGATCGCATCTACGGCGCGTTCGACAAGCTGCGGCGGGAGCTCGACGCCAGCGGCACCGAAGTCCTGATCGCGCTCACCTCCGAACATTGGGCCAATTTCTTCCTCGACCATATGGGAGCGTTCTGCATCGGGCGCGCCGATCACTATAGCGGGCCGGTCGAGCCGTGGCTCAAGGTCGAGAAGGCCGAACTCAAGGGCGACCCGCAGCTTGCCAGCGAAATCCTGGAGGCGGCCTACGACAGCGGCTTCGAGCCGGGCTTCGCCTATGAGCTCGAATTCGATCACGGCACCATGGTGCCGCTGCACTTCCTGGCGCCGCGGATGGACCGGCCGGTGGTGCCGGTGCTGTTCAATACGCTCGCCTCGCCGCAGCCGGCGGCGCGGCGCTGCCTCGAGCTCGGGCGCGTGATCGGCCGCGTGGCGGCGCGCTCCGCCAAGCGCATCGGGCTGATCGCCACCGGAGGCCTCTCGCACGATCCGGGCGAGAAGAATCATGGCGTAATCGATTCCGAGTTCGATCATCGCTTCCTGTCGGCCATGGCGCAGGGCGATGCCGAGCGGCTGGCACGCTATACCCGCGCCGAATTGGCCAAGGCGGGTGCCGGCGCGTTCGAGCTGCTGAGCTGGGTGGCGCTGGCCGGCGCACTCGACGGCCGCAAGGGCGAGGTCGTCGCCTACGAGGCGATCAAGCCGTGGGCGACCGGCGTCGGGCTGATGACGTTCACCCAGGCGCTGGCGGCCTGAACCGTTGACATTCGTTCTCTTTTCGTTCTAAGCCGCTCAATCGCAACGGCCACGCGGGTCCATGCCCGTCTTCACACCTCACCAGGACGCCGCGCTGACCGGCGTCGCCAGCTGGCTCAAGAGCAAGCCGGGCGCACGCGCCGGCTCGCAGGTGTTCCGCCTGTTCGGCTATGCCGGCACCGGCAAGACGACGCTCGCCAAGCACATCGCCGAGGATGTCGACGGCAAGGTGCTGTTCGCCGCCTTCACCGGCAAGGCGGCACAAGTGATGCGCAGCAAGGGCTGCCTCAACGCCTCCACCATCCACAGCCTGATCTACAAGGCGCGCGAGACCGGCGAGGAAGTGCCGAGCTTCGACCTGTGGGACGACGCGCCGGCCTCCAAGGCCAGGCTCATCGTGATCGACGAGTGCTCCATGGTCGATGCCGAGCTCGCGCGCGACCTGATGTCGTTCGGCGTGCCGCTGCTGGTGCTGGGGGATCCAGCGCAATTGCCGCCGATCCAGGGCGGCGGCTTCTTCACCGACGCCAAGCCCGACGCCATGCTGACCGAAGTGCACCGCCAGGCGCAGGACGATCCGATCGTACGGCTGTCGATGGAGGTGCGCGCCGGCAACCGCCTGGAGGAGGGACAGTACGGCGAAACCCAGGTGGTGCGGCGCGACGCGCTCGACCCCAGGCGGGTGATCGAGGCCGACCAGGTTCTGGTCGGGCGCAACGCCACGCGCCGCTCCTACAACATGCGCATGCGCGAGCGCCGCGGCTTTGCCGATCCGTTCCCGATGGCGGGCGACAAGCTGGTGTGCCTGCGCAACAACCGGCGCAAGGGGCTGTTCAACGGCAGCCTGTGGGTGGTGAAGGAGAAGCCGTCCTCGCGCCGCCAGATCATCGGCCTGCGGCTGCGGCCGGAGGAAAGCGCGGGCGCGCGCGCCGTCAAGGTCTCGGTGCGGCCGGAATGCTTCACCGGCGGCATCGAGCAGGTCGAATGGGAGAAGCGCAAGCGCTACGACGAGTTCGACTTCGGCTACGTGCTCACCGTACACAAGGCGCAGGGCTCGCAGTGGGACGACGTGGTGCTGTTCGACGAGTCGTTCGCCTTCCCGGACAGCCGCGCGCGCTGGCTCTATACCGGCGTCACGCGCGCCGCCAAGCGGCTGACCGTGGTGATGTGACGTGCCGGGCTATTTGCCCTCGACCTCGCGCACCGGCGTTTCGGGAATGAGCCCGCCTCGGCGGCGCGCGAAGGTTTCCTCGCCGCTCTCTTCCCATTGGCCCGCTACCGCGCGCGCCGCGTAGCGGTCCCACGCCGCCGACCAGTCGCCGAGCGAATAGCCGTGCCAGGGCGGCTGCGGCGCGAGCGCCGGCAGGCCGAGCTCCTGCCAGATCGCGCGCGCCTTCTCCATGAACTCGCGCGCCGGCAGCGCCAGCGGGGGCGCCGAATGGCGCAGCGTCGCGTCGATCAGGATGCTCGATTCCTCCCCGCGCGGTCCCGACTTCGGCCCGTGCCCGGCCGAGCGATGCGGCGAGATGTGCACGTCCTCGATCGGATTCGAGCGGTAGGCGAGCGACCAGAATACCGCATCGGCATTGCCCGGGTCGATATCCTCGCTCACCGCGATGCAGATTTTCCCGCAATCGGCGAGCAGAGTCGCGGCGCCATGCAGCCCGCGCCACACCTCAGTGCGCGGCGTGCCTTGCGCGTACTGCACGAAGATGACCTTGCGCAGGTTGGAGAGCGGCTCGTGCATAACCACGCGGCGCACGCCCTTGATGCCGAGCCGGTCGCGCAGGTGGGTGAGAAACAGCGGCTCCATCGCTACCTTCTTGAGCACGCTCGATTCGCTCGGCGTCACCTGGCTGATGATCGAGGCAAAGACCGGCAATTCCTTGTGCGTGATCGCGGTCACGCGCATCGACATGTTGAAGTCCTCGAGCGCGACGTGGCCGTGGCTTTCGCCGAACGGCCCTTCCGGCTCCAGCAAATCCGGGTCGATCAGCCCCTCGATCACGATCTCGGCGTCGGCCGGCACGTTGAGATCGACGGTGAGGGCCCTCGCCATGCGGATCGGCGCGCCGGCAAGCCCGCCCGCCACCGCCATCTCGTCGAGGTCGACCGCAAGCTTCATGCCGCCGGTGAACATCGCGACCGGCGCGCAGCCGATCACGATCGCGCACGGCATCGGCGTGCCGCTCTTATTATGCTTCTGCCAATGCAGATAGCCGCCGGCGCCACCGATGCGCGAGGCCATGCGCACGCCGAGCCGGTCGGTGGCTTTGAGCGCGCCGCGATAGGTGCCCATGTTCTGGATGCCGGTCTGCGGATCGCGCGTGACGCACAGCGTCGCGGTGAGATAGGGCGCGGCGTCGAAGCCCGGCGTCGAGATCGGCACCGGGAGGCTGGCAAGCCCCCTGCCCGTTCCGCGCAGATCGTCGCCGTTGATCACGACGGCCTGGCAGGCAGGCGCCTGCACCTGGACCGGTGCAATCGGATTGGCGATGGCATACGTCCAGGCCGCCTCGATCTCCTCGACCGGGCGCCCCATGCCGATCGCATAGATGCGCGGCGAGGCCGCGAGCGCGCCGACCGCGACCGGAATGGGATAACGGCGTCCCGCCGAATCGACCACGTTGGTGAACAGGAAGGCGCGCCGCCGATCCTCGGCGAGCCCGCCGGTAAACTGCCAGCGCACCAGCGGGTGCAACTCGGTGTCCTTGTTGATCGGCCGCTCGACACGCACCAGCAGGCCATGCGCTTCGAGGGCGGCGAGGTGCGCCTGGAAATCGAGCGGCGGCCCTGCGCTGGGCGGACCGGATCGGTGCGTCTGCGCGCTGACATCGAGCATGGTTGCAGTCCCGCAATGAAATCGGTGGCCTGGCTCGACTATTCCTCACGGTCGTCCCCGCGAAAGCGGGGACCCATAACCACAGGCTTCTGGAATATGGGTCCCCGCTTTCGCGGGGACGACGCAACAAAGGGCTCCGCTGGTTCGGAACAGGATTACCGCACGGGGGCTCGCGATTGCAATGCAATGCTTTCAGTGTATCGTCGCGCGTTGCGCTTGCCGAGGACAGCCATGGGCGCGAAGCATTTTGGCGCCCGTGTCGCGCGCCTGGAAGACCCGGCCCTGCTCACCGGCCGCGGGCAATTCGTCGACGACATCAAGCTCGCGGGCTGCCTGGAAGCCTGCTTCGTGCGCAGCCCGCACGCCCACGCCAGAATCCGCGCCATCGATGCCTCGAAAGCGCGCGCGATGGCCGGCGTCCATGCCGTGTTCACGGCAAGCGATCTTCCCGCGCGCATGGCGAGCGGCCAGATCCCGATGCTGGTGCCCAATCCGTCGATCAAGACGCCGCGCACGCAGCTTGCGCTGGCGCGCGACGAAGTCTGCTATGTCGGCCAGACCATCGCGGTGGTGATCGCGGACGATCGCTATCTCGCCGAGGACGCCGCCGCCGCGGTGGCGATCGATTTCGAGGTGCTGGCGGCGGCGAGCGACTGCCGCGAGGCGGCCAAGCCGGGCGCACCGCGCGTGCACAGCGATCTGGCCACCAACATCGCGGCCTTCGTCCCCATGAGCTACGGCGACGTGGACAAGGCGTTTGCGAGCGCCGCGCACGTGTTCGAGGAGCACATGTTCCTGCATCGCGGCGGCGCCATGACGCTGGAAGGCCGCGCGGTGCTCGCCAGCTACGACGCGGCAGCCGACATGCTCACGGTCTGGTCGGCGACGCAGACGCCGCATCTGTGCCGCGGCACGCTCGCCGACATGTTGGAGCGCGATCTGGAAGCGATCCGGGTGATTGCGCCGCTGGTCGGGGGCGGGTTCGGCACCAAGGCGCCGTTCTACGCCGAAGAAGCGGTCATTCCGGCAGCCGCCATGAAACTCGGCCGGCCGGTGAAATGGCAGGAGGACCGGCGCGAGCATTTCCTCGCCGCCACGCAGGAGCGCGACCAGTATTGGACGGTGGCGATCGCGGTCGACGCCGGCGGCATGATTCTTGGGCTTCGCGGCACCTTGATGCACGACACGGGAGCGTATGTGCCGTGGGGCATCATCGCGCCCTATATCGCCGCGACCACGTTCCCGGGTCCCTATGTGGTGCCGGCCTACAAGATCGAGCTGACGGTGGTGCTCACCAACCGGGTGCCGACCACGGTGGTGCGCGGCGCCGGGCGGCCGCAGGCGGTCTTCGCCATGGAGCGGCTGATGGACCGCGTGGCGCGCGAGTTGCGGCTCGATCGTGCCGAGGTGCGCGCGCGCAACATGATCGTCCCCGAGCAGATGCCCTACTCGGTCGGACTGGTGTTCCGCGACGGCAAGCCGCTGGTCTATGCCAGCGGCGATTTTCCCAAGAGCCAGCGGCGGGCCGTTGCACTGTCCGACTACGCGGGGTTCCGCGCCCGTCAGGCAAATGCGCGGGCGCAAGGCCGCTATCTCGGCATCGGCATCGGCAACTATGTCGAGGGTACGGGGCTCGGCCCGTTCGAGGGGGTCACCATACGGGTTCTGCCCAACGGCAAGGTCGCGGTCGCGACCGGCGCGACCACGCAGGGACAAGGCACGCGCACCACGCTGTCGCAGATCGTCGCCGACAATGTCGGCTGCCGCATGGAGGACATCGTGATGACCGCAGGCGACACCGGCGCCATCTCGCAGGGCATCGGCGCTTTCGCCAGCCGGCAGGCGATCAATGCCGGCTCCTCCGCGCTCATGGCGGGCGAGAGCGTGCGCAAGCAGATCGTCGCCCTTGCGGCGCGCCTGCTCGGCGTACCGGAAGCCGACATCGACGTGGAGGACGGCCGCGCCACCGCGCGCAGCGGCAACAAGCCCTCGATGTCGCTCGGCGAACTCGCGCGCGCCGCGCAAGGGATGCCCGGCTTCTCGTTCGCGCCCGGACAGGCGCCCGGGCTCGAGCACACGGCGTATTTCACACCGCAGCAGGCATCCTACTGCAACGGCACGCATGTCGCCGAAGTCGAGGTCGACCCGTCGACCGGCGGCGTGACGCTGCTCAACTACACCGTCGCACATGACAGCGGGACCATCATCAATCCGCTGATCGTCGACGGCCAGGTGCAGGGCGGCGTCGCGCACGGAATCGGCAACGCGCTGTTTGAATGGATGAAATATGACGCCGGCGCGCAGCCGCTGACCACGAGCTTTCAGGACTACCTGCTGCCCGCGGCGCCCGACGTGCCGAACTGCATGATCGAGCACGTGGAGACGCCCAATCCGCTCAATCCGCTCGGCGTCAAGGGCGCCGGCGAAGGCGGCACCATCCCGGCGCCAGCGGCCATCGTCTCGGCGATCGAGGATGCGCTCTCGCCGTTCGGCGTGCGCTTTGCGGACATGCCGCTGACGCCGGACCGGATCGTGGACGCGCTGTGCAAGGCAGGCGCCTATGAGAAATTCGACGCGGCCTGAACGGGCAACAAAACCATTCCGGTCCTATATAGTTTAGACACGCCATTCCTCGGTTCGTTCCGGCGCAAGCGGGAACCCGGTCCTTTCGATCGCGCTCCGTGTGAGTGAAAGGTCTGGTCCCGCTTCCGCGAAGACGAACGGAGAGCGGGGCAAAGCCCCGCAAAATTGGAGGAACTGTCATGCCAACAGCAAACAAAACAAACGGAGGCGGCAGGCAACTGCGCTCGCGGCTGTGGTTCGACAATCCCGACAATCCGGGCATGACGGCGCTTTATCTCGAGCGCTACCTCAATTTTGGGCTCACATTGGAGGAACTCACCGCCGGCAGGCCGATCATCGGCATCGCGCAGTCGGGCTCCGACCTCTCGCCGTGCAACCGGCACCATCTCGAACTGGCCAAGCGCGTGCGCGAGGGCATCCGCACGGCCGGCGGCATCGCGCTGGAGTTCCCGACGCACCCGATCCAGGAGACCGGCAAGCGGCCGACGGCGGCGCTCGACCGCAACCTCTCCTATCTGAGCCTGGTGGAAGTGCTGTTCGGCTATCCGCTCGACGGCGTCGTGCTCACCACCGGCTGCGACAAGACGACGCCGGCCGCGCTGATGGCGGCCGCGACCGTCAACATTCCGGCGATCGTGCTTTCGGGCGGGCCGATGCTGAACGGCTGGTGGAAGGGCGAGCGTTCGGGCTCCGGCACCGCCATGTGGCGCGCCCGCCAGGCCCATGCCGCGGGAAAGATCGACTACCAGGAATTCATCGAGATGGTGGCTGCGTCGGCGCCATCGATCGGGCATTGCAACACCATGGGCACGGCTTCGACCATGAATGCGCTTGCCGAGGCGCTCGGCATGAGCCTGCCGGGCTGCGCCGCCATCCCCGCGCCGTATCGCGAACGCGGACAGATCGCCTACGAGACCGGGCGCCGCGCGGTCGAGATCGTGCACGAAGACCTCAAGCCGTCGGACATTCTCACCCGCAAGGCATTCGAGAACGCGATCGTCGCCAATTCGGCGATCGGTGGCTCGACCAATGCGCCGATCCACATCAACGCCATCGCGCGCCACGTGGGCGTCGCGCTCGCGATCGAGGACTGGGAAACGTTCGGCCACGACATTCCGCTGCTGGTCGACATGCAGCCGGCCGGCAAATATCTCGGCGAGGAATATTACCGTGCCGGCGGGCTCCCGGCGGTGATGAACGAACTGCTGGCCGCCGGGCGCATTCACGGCGATGCGCGCACGATCAACGGCAAGACGGTGGCGCAGAACGTCAAGCGCGCGAAGGCGAGCGATCCCGACGTGATCCGTCCCTACGACAAGCCGCTGAAGGAAGCGGCCGGCTTCAAGGTGCTCAAGGGCAACTTGTTCGACTCCGCCATCATGAAGACGAGCGTGATCTCGGACGACTTCCGCCGGCGCTTCCTGTCGGATCCGAAGGATCCGGACGCCTTCGAAGGCCGGGCCGTGGTGTTCGACGGACCGGAGGACTACCACGCCCGCATCGACGATCCGGCGCTCGAGATCGACGATCAAACCCTGCTGTTCGTCCGCGGCGCCGGCCCGATCGGCTATCCGGGCTCGGCCGAAGTGGTGAACATGCAGCCGCCCGCGGCGCTGATAAAGCGCGGTATCACGTCGCTGCCCTGCATCGGCGACGGACGGCAATCGGGCACGTCGGGCTCGCCCTCGATCCTCAACGCGACGCCCGAGGCGGCGGCGGGCGGCGGCTTGGCGCTGCTCAAGACCGGCGACCGCGTGCGCATCGATCTCAACAAGGGCACCGCCGACATCCTGCTCCCGCCGGCCGAACTCGCCGCACGCCGCGCCGCGCTGCAGAAGAACGGCGGCTATCATTATCCGCCGAGCCAGACGCCGTGGCAGGAGATCCAGCGCGCCATGGTCGACCAGCTCGCCGACGGCATGGTGCTCAAGCCCGCGGTCAAATTTCAGCGCGTCGCTCAGAACGGCGTCCCGCGCGACAATCATTGAGGCCCGGTCATGCCGGCAAATATCTTCAGGCAGGCGGACGCGGACTATGAGGCTTGGCTGCGCGTGCAGCTCAATGGCGATGTCGTCGAGCGCGACCTGCGCCGCAAACGCAAGAAGATGGCGCAAGGCCCCTTCCCGTTCCTGCGCGCCACCTATTGGCGCTGGGCCGAGACCATCCTCCACGTGTGCCCCGATCTCGCCGGCGCGCCCGCGGTGCTCGCGGTCGGCGACATCCACCTGGAGAATTTCGGAACCTGGCGCGACGACGACGGCCGCCTGGTGTGGGGCGTCAACGACTTCGACGAAGCCGCCGAGATGCCCTATGCGCTCGATCTCGTTCGTTTGGGAACGAGCGCCGCGCTGGCGCGGCGTTGGCGTGACGCCTCCGTCGAAAACATTTGCGCCGCTATTGCGGAGGGGTACGCCAACGGCCTGAAGGAGCCACGGCCGTTCGTGCTCGACGAGGAGCATGAATGGCTGCGCAATCTGGTCATGGTACCGGAGGAAGCGCGCGCCGAGTTCTGGGAAAAACTCGACGAACTCGAGCCGGCCGACGAGCCCCCGGCCGAACGCTACCGTCATGCGATCGAGGCGAGCCTGCCCGAGCCGGGAATCGAGATCGCCAAATACAGTCCCCGCAGCGCCGGTACCGGCAGCCTGGGACGGCCGCGCTGGGTCGGGGTCGCCGACTGGCGCGGCGGCCGGCTGATCCGGGAGGCCAAGGCGCTGGTGCCGTCCGGTTGGACGCGCGTTCCCGGCCACGATCCGCAGGCCCTGCGCTGCAAGGAGATCGCGTTCGGCCGCTACCGCGCGTCCGACCGCTGGTACGACGTGCTCGACGGTACGGTCGTGCGCCGCCTGTCGCCCAACAGCCGCAAGATCGAGGTCAAGGACCAGCCCGGCGACCTGCTCGACGCACGCATGCTTGGCGCCATGGGACATGAGCTGGCGAGCATCCATCTCGGAACCGGCGATCGGCATGCCGCGGTCCGGAGCGATTTCTTCGGGCGCCAGGACGGATGGCTGCGCGAGGCCGTAAGCGATGCAACCAAGTTCGTCGATAGCGAGTTCAAGGAGTGGCAGGCGGACGAATGACGCGGTTTGCACCACAAACGAAGGAATGAGGCGATGACCGGACGGCTGGAACCCAAGGTCGCGCTCGTCACGGCGGCAGGCCAAGGCATCGGCCGCGCCATCGCGCAAGCCTTCGTATGCGAAGGCGCTAGGGTGATCGCGACCGACATCGACGCCCAGAAGGTCGCCGACATCGGCGCTGCCAAGCATGGCAAGCTCGACGTGCGCTCGACCGCCGCGGTGGAAGCGCTGGCGAAGGAGGTCGCGCACGAGTTCGGCGGCCTCGACGTGCTGGTCAACTGCGCGGGCTTCGTGCACCACGGCAGCGTGCTCGACTGCGAGGAGAAGGACTGGGATTTCTCGTTCGATCTCAACGTCAAGTCGATGCACCGCACCGTCCGGGCGTTCCTGCCGGACATGCTGAAGAAGAAGTCGGGTGCGATCGTCAACATTTCGTCCGCGGTGTCTTCGATCCGCGGCGTGCCCGACCGCTACGCCTACGGCGCCACCAAAGCCGCCATCATCGGGCTGACCAAGGCGGTGGCCGCCGACTTCATCAAGCAGGGCATCCGGGCGAACGCGATCTGTCCCGGAACGATCGAGACGCCTTCGCTCGAAGGCCGCATCAAGGACCAGTCGCAGGCAAGCGGAAAGTCCTTGCAGGACGTCGAGCGCGCGTTCATCGAACGTCAGCCCATGGGCCGGCTCGGAACGGCGCAGGAGGTCGCGGCGCTCGCGGTATTCCTGGCGTCCGACGAGGCCAGCTACATCACCGGCCAGCCCCATCTGGTCGACGGCGGCATGGCGCTGTAGTCAATTTCCGTCATGGGCGAAACAGCCAGCAGGATTTCGACCGCCACGCGGATCGTACGCCGGCCGGCCGGCGGCACGGCGCAGCACGTGACGGCGGACATCTGCGTGTTGGGGGCGGGCATCGCGGGCGTCTCGGCCGCGCTCGAAGCGGCGCGGCTCGGCCGCACGGTCGCGCTGGTCGACGGGCTGCCGGCACTCGGCGGCCAGGCGGTCAACTCGATCATCGGCACGTTCTGCGGCCTGTTCGCCAACGGTACGCACGGCCATCAGCTCACCCGCGGCATCGCCGACGACATCCTGCGCGAGCTCGGCGCGCAGGACGCGCTGCACTACCGCCGCGGCGGGCCGTCGAACACCACCGTGGTGATGTACGACGAGATCGCGCTCTCGCGCTGGATCGAGGAGGCGGTGCGCAAGTCAGGCATCATCGTGCTCACCGGCGCGATCCTGCGCGGCGTCACCCGCGACGGCGGAAGGGTGCGCGCGCTCGATCTCGCCTCCCGCTACGGCGACGTGAAGCTTTCCGCGACCGGCTTCGTCGATGCCAGCGGCGACGCCGTGCTCACCTACGAGGCCGGCTTCGCCTGCCGCGAGCCAGCCGATGGCCCGCTCTACGGCACCCAGATGATGGTGCTGGAAGGGATCGACGAGGCAGCCCAGCCGAGCCGCGAGGAACTCACCGCGCGGGCGCGCGAAAAGGCGGCGCAGTACGGGCTGGTGCGCACCACCGGCTTCGCCTTCGTATTCCCCGGCCGCGGCACCGCGCTGGTCAACATGACGCACATCGAGACGCCGCTCGAGCCGGTCGCGGCGGCGCAGACCGCGCTGATCGGCAAGACGCAGGCCGACACCGTGCTGCACTTTCTTCGGCGCGAATATCCCAAAGGCTTCGGCAACGCCCGCGTGCGCAGCTACGGCCTGCCCGGGATCCGCCAGACCCGCTGGATCAAGGGGCGGGCGCAGCTCACGCTCGATGAGGTGCGCGCCGGCACCAGGTTTCCCGACGCGGTTGCGCGCACAGCGTGGCCGATCGAGCTGCACGACCGGCCGGACGGCTATGTGTGGGAGCCGTTTCCCGACGACCACATGCACTACGTGCCGTTCGGCTGCTCTCGTGCCGGCGGAGGCCGACAACGTCGTCGCGGCCGGGCGCTGCATCGACGGCGACAGCGCCGCGCTCTCCAGCGTGCGGGTGATGGGACCGTGCATCGCGATGGGCGCGGCGGCGGCGCACGCGCTCGACCTCGCCGGCTCGGCAGCGTGGCGCAGATCGACATGGCCGCGCTCAAGCGGCGGGTGTGGGACAACGTCGAGCGGACGGACTAGGTAGGATACGGTCGTCCCCGCGAAAGCGGATCACAGCTGCATGTTGCGGTCGGTCGGGCGCCAGGCGTTGAACCGGCGGTCGACGAACACCAGCGCGGCATTGATCGCGAGCACCAGCGCGGTCGCCACCACGATTCCGGCGAACACGCCGGTGGTGTCGAAGTTCTGGCGCGAATTCTCGATCAGGTAGCCGAGCCCCTCGTTGCCGACCAGAAACTCGCCGATGATGGCGGCGCTCACGGCGCGCGGCAGCGCGATCTTCAGCGACGGCGAAGAAGAACGGCAGCAGCGAGTTCCAGATCACCTCGCGCGAGATCGCGGTCTCGCTTGCGCCGACGATCCGCGCCATGTCGATCAGGCGGCGGTCGACGTTGCGGATGCCGGCGAACACCGCGATGAACACCGGATAGAACACCAGCAGGCCGACCAGCCAGAGCTTGGGCGCGTCGTCGATCCCGAACCACAGGATGAACAGCGGGACCAGCGCGTATTTCGGAATGCCGACCGAGGCCATGATGTAGGGCTCGACCGCGGCGGTGAGACGCGGCAGCCGGCGCAGCAGGAACGGCAGCGCGACACCGGCGGCGCAGCCGATCGCGAACCCGATCGCCGAGAGCCGCAGCGTGACGTAGACGTGGCGGATCATCGCGCCCGACCAGGTGTCGGCGACGATGCGCTCGAACACCTTGAACGGGTCGGCGACGTAGATCGGACCGGCGATGTCGGCGCCGAGCTTCCAGACGATCAGCAGCAGCACCGCGAGCGCAAGACGCCCGGCGGTGACGGCATGTTGCCGCCATCCGATCGGCGCCGCTGCCGCGAGATCGAGCGTACGGTCGGTCATTGCACGCCAGTCATTGCACTCAATCATTGCACTTGCGCCCTGATCGCCTGATAGAGCGCGGCGAAATCCGGATGAGTCATGATGCCGCGGATGTCGCGCGGGCGCGGGATCGTGATCGCATGCTCGCCGGCGATATGCGCGGGCGCGCGCGACAGCACGAGCGTGCGGTCGCCGAGCGCGATGGCCTCCGCGATGTCATGCGTGACGAACACGATGGTCTTGCGGCCGAGATTCCACAGCCGCAGCAGGTCCTCCTGCAACTGCGCGCGGGTCTGCGCGTCGAGCGCGCCGAACGGCTCGTCCATCAGGATCACGGGCGGATCGTAGACCAGCGTGCGGATCAGCGAGGCGCGCTTGCGCATGCCGCCGGACAGTTCGTGCGGATAGTGCTGCTCGAACCCGGCGAGCCCGACCGCGCGGATCAGCATCTCGGCGCGCGCGCGCGTCTCCTCGTTGAGGCGGCCCTGCACGGCGAGCGGGAACTGCACGTTCTGCAGCGTGGTGCGCCACGGCAGCAGGTTGTCTTCCTGCGTCACGTAGCCGATCTGGCAGGAGAGCCCGGGCTCGAGCGCCTTGGGATCGCCGATCGGCGCCGATTGCGACTGGAAGCGCACCTCGCCACCGCTCGCGATGTCGATCTGCGCCAGCATGTTGAGCAGCGTGGTCTTGCCCGAGCCCGACGGTCCGATGATGGTGAGGAACTCGCCCTCGCCCGACCGTGAAGCTCAGGTCCTGGATCACCCACGGCGCACCGTCGCGGCCCGCGCGGCTGGCGAAGCGCTTGCTCAGATCGTGCACTTCCAGGAGCGGAGGACCGGCCATGGTCAGGTTTCCGCCTGCAGAGCCACGTCCGCGGGCGGCCGCCAGCGCAACAGCCGCCGCTCGACCACGTTCACGATCCAGTTGCCCAGGAACACGATGCAGGTCACCATCACCAGCGCCACGAATATGCCGATGGTGTCGAAATTCATTCGCGCTGAGCTGCACCAGATAGCCCAGCCCGCGATTGGCCGAGATCAGCTCGGCGATCACCGCGCCGCCGATCGAATACGGCATGGCGATGCGTAGCCCGGTGAAGATGTACGGCACTGCGCCGGGGAACACGATGTGGCGCGCGATCTGCCGCTCGTTCGCGCCCGCCACCTCGGCCATCTGGACGAGCTTGGGGTCGAGCGCGCGGATGCCGGCAAGCGCGCTGAAATAGACGATGAAGAACACCGTGACGGCGACCAGCGCGACCTTCGACTCGATGCCGATGCCGAACCACAGGATGAACAGCGGCGCGAGCGCGAGCTTGGGCGCGCCGTAGCCGCCGACCATGAACGGATCGAGGATCGCGGTCGCGATCGGAAACCGGCGCAGCGCGAACGGCAGCGTCGCGGCCGGGATTGCGCCGATCAGGAATCCGGCCACCGCCTCGACCGTCGTATAGGAGGCGTGGCGCAGGAGATCGCCGCTGACGATGCCGCTGCACGAATCGGGCAGGCGACGCCCCAGGGCGAGCCGATCCAGTACGTACCGAGGAGCCAGCTCAGCGCCTGCCAGATCGCGATCAGAACGAGGAGAACAAGGATCTGGTCGCTGCGCGCCCGAACGAGCGCGATCGACCGTCCGCCCGACCTGTCGGCACCGACCGAAGACCGCTCGCGCTCGGCGATGGCCATGTCTCCTCCAGATCGGCCGCGCGCCAAGCGCGATCCGCATGGCGGAGCGGATGCGTTGTGACGGCGATGCCTTTTTGTTACAGCATTGTCGACGAGAACGATAATTCGGGAGGACGAGATGTTCAAATGGCCAATGCGCGCCGCCGCAGCCATGCTCGGGCTCGTTGTTGGGCTCAACCCCACCGCCGGCAAGAGCCAGGAGATGGAAATCGTTATGGCCCTGCCGGCCCTGACGCTGACGTTCAGCTCGGCGTTCATCGCCGAGGACGCCGGCTTCTACAAAGCCGAGGGCCTGAAGGTGACCACGCGCAATATCGTCGGCGTGGGTTCGCGCCAACGCGGTGCTGGCCGGCAGCGCTCATTTCACCATCGGCACCGGCCCGGTGTTCCTGCGGGCGGCGTCGCAAGGCCAGCGCTTCCTGGCGATCGCCAATCTGATCGACCGGCCGCTGGTCGAACTGGTCCTGCGCAAGGACGTCGCCGCGGCCGCCGGCATCACCGAAAAGACGTCCGCCGGTCGACCGCGCCAAGGCGCTCAAGGGCAAGACCATCGGCATCCAGGGCGTGGGCAGCATCATCCACGCCTGGCAGCGCTACGTGGTGAACCGCGGCGGGCTCGACGTCGAAAAGGATGTCCGCATCGCCCCGATGGATCCGCCGGCCATGCTGCCGGCGCTCGATAACAAGGCGATCGACGGCTACGCCACCTCGCTGCCGTTCACCACCCAGGCGGTCGTGAAAGGCCGCGCCATCATGCTGGCGAGCGCCGCGACCGACGCGCCGGAGCTGCTGCCGTTCGCCTATGGTCTGCTCTATACCCGGCCAGACACCTGCAAGGAGAATCGCGACATGTGCATGCGGGTGGCGCGCGCCTACGCCGCCGCCTCCAAGTTCATCAATGAAAAGCCGGACGAGGCGTTTGCCATCCTGCGCAAGCGTTTCCCCCGGCTCGATCCGGACACGCTCACCGCGGCGTGGAAGGTGGTCTCGGCGGCCCATCCGAAGGACATCCGGGTCACCCTGCCGGGCCTCGAGCATTCGCAGAAGGTGAGCCTCGACGCCAAGCTGCTGGAACCGAAAGACGCGCTCAAGAGCTACGATGGGCTCTACACCGACGAGTTCATCCGTTGAGCGGAAAGGCCGCGCCGATCGCAGCCACCCGGCGTGCTTGCCGATGACGGATAGCAAACAGGAAACGCGGCCGGCACAGACGTTCCGCTCGGTCGGCAAACCGTTGCCGCGCAACGAAGACGCGCGGCTGATCACCGGCAAGGGCCGCTTCAGCGACGATTTCAGACTCGAGGGCCAGACCCACGCAGTGATGGTGCGCTCGCCGCATCCGCATGCGAGGATCCTTGCGATCGACATCGCGCGGGCCAAGGCAATGCCAGGGGTGCTCGGCGTGTTCACCGGCGCCGACTGTGCGGCCGATAAGCTCGGTCCGATTCCGCACGATCCCCTGCCCAAGACCAGATACGACATGAAGCTCGGCGGCCCGGGCGGCAGCGCGGTATTCATCGGCCCTCACCTGCTGCTCCCCACCGATAAGGCGCGGCATGTGGGCGAGGCGGTCGCCATGGTGGTGGCCGAGAGTCTGGCGCAGGCGCTCGACGCCGCCGAGGCGGTCGAGATCGGCTATGACGTGCTGCCCGGCGTCTACGAATCGGAAGACGCCGTCGCGCCCGGCGCGCCTGCGGTCTGGGACGAGGTCACGGACAACATCCCGGTCGACACCGCCTTTGGCGACGCCGCGGCGACCGACAGAGCCTTCGCGAGCGCCGACCATGTGGTGGCCATGGACTTCCACATCGGCCGCGTCACCGGCGTGCCGATGGAGCCGCGTTCGGCGCTTGGCCACTACGATGCGGCGAGCGGCCGCTACACCCTCCATGCCGGCAGCGGCGGCGCGGTGCGCCAGAAGCGCGAGCTTGCGGCCGTGCTCGGCATCGTGCCCGACAGTCTGCGCGTCCTGTCCTATGACGTCGGCGGCAATTTCGGTACGCGCAACCGCGCCTTCGTCGAGTTCGGCCTGGTGTTGTGGGCTTCGAAGAAGATCGGCCGACCGGTCAAGTTCACCGCCACGCGCTCGGAAGCCTTTCTGAGCGACTACCAGGGGCGCGATCTGGTCAGCAAGGTCGAGCTGGCGCTGCGCAAGGACGGCCGCTTTCTCGCCATGCGCGCGACCAACATCAGCAATGTCGGCGCGCGCTGCGTGTCGCTATCGCCGCTTTCCAAGGGCGCGGGCCTCATTCCCGGCTCCTACGACATTCCGGCGACGACGCTGCGCGCGATGGGCGTGTTCACCACCACCATGCCGACCAATGCCTATCGCAGCTCGGGCCGGCCGGAGGTCACGTTCGCAATCGAGCGGCTGATCGACACCGCCGCCGCGCAACTCGGGTTCGATCGCATCGCGCTGCGGCGCAAGAACCTCGTTCGCCCGCAGGCCATGCCGTACCGCAACGCCGTCGGCATGACCTATGACAGCGGCACCTACGAGGAGAACATGGACCGGGCGATGGACATCGCCGACTGGAACGGCTTCGAAGCACGCCGGCGCGCGGCCGCAAAGCGCGGCATGCTGCTCGGCCGCGGGCTTGCGAACTACGTGGAATCGTCGATCGGCGCGCCCAACGAGCAGGCCCGCATCACGGTGCGGCCGGAGGGCCACGTCGACGTTGTTATCGGCACGCAGCCGAGCGGCCAGGGCCACGAGACCAGCTTTGCGCAGGTGGTGTCCGACCTGCTGTGCGTGCCGGTCGAGACCGTGAAGATCATCCTCGGCGACACCGACGTGGTGAAAGCGGGCGGCGGCTCGCATTCCGGCCGCTCCATGCGGCACGCGGCGACGGTCTTCGCCAAGGCCGCCGTCGACCTGATCGCAAGGGGCAAGCGCGTTGCGGCGATCGTGCTCGGGACCGCCCCCGACCGGATCGCGTTCAGCGATGGCCGCTTTGCCTCGCGCGAGACCAACCGCACCTTCGACTTTCTCGAGCTCGCCCGGGAGGCCGCGCGGCACGATCTTCCCGGCGACCTCAAGGACGGCCTCGCGGTCGTCACCGACAACGAGATGCACGATCCGGTATTTCCCAACGGCTGCGCCATCTGCGAGGCCGAGGTCGACCCCGACACCGGCGAGGCGCGGCTCACCCGTTATGCCTCGGTCGACGACGTCGGCCGCTGTATCAATCCGCTCATCGTCCACGGCCAGACCCATGGCGCGATCGCGCAGGGCGTCGGACAGGCGCTGTGGGAGCAATGCTACATCGAGCCCGACAGCGGGCAGCCGCTCGCCGGCTCGCTCATGGACTACGGCATGCCGCGCGCCGACACCCTGCCCGCGTTCACCACCGAGATCGCCGAAGTGCTCTCGCCCACCAATCCGCTCGGCATCAAGGCCGGCGGCGAAGGCGGCACCACCGCCGCTCCGGCCGCCGTCGTCAGCGCCATCGTCGACGCGCTGCGCGATTTCGGCGTGCGCGACATCACCATGCCGGCAACGCCCTATCGAATCTGGCGCACCATTCAGGACGCCAAAACGCGCGCCCGCCCATCCGGGCCTGCAGCGCGGGGCTGATACACGACCATCCGAACCGGGAGGACATCATGAGCGGGCCCCTGCAACCCATCCTCGACAAGCGCGGCGAGCCGCATGTGCGCCGCTTCGACGAGCAGCGCTGGCTCCTCGACAACGTGATCCGCGCCAACGGCATCGACTGGGATCAGCCGCGCTCGCTCTATCTCAGCGGGCCGTGCGGCAACGAGGCCAATGCCGATTTCGCCGGCATCCGCGAGCGGGTGAGGAAGATGGCCGACATCGGCCCGGCCTTCGAGGCGGTCGCCCGCCGGCGCGAAGCCAAGGCCAAGGCCGCCGAGGCGGACGGCCATCCGGTGAGCGCGCGCGACAATTATTTCATGGCGGCGGTGCACTGGGGCGCGGCGCAATGGCCGTACGACCAGAACGACGAGACCAACATCGCCTACAACAACAAGAAGCGCGAGTGCTACGCCAAGTATGCCGCGCTCGCCGACCACCACGTCGAGGCGGTGTGGGTGCCGTTCAAGGACAAGGCGATCCCGGCCTGGTTCCACCTGCCGCCGGGCTACAAGGGCGGCCGCATCCCGGTGGTGATCGCGGTTCCCGGCATGGACAGTTTCAAGGAGATCCAGGTCGCGCTCTACGGTGACCGCTTCCTCAACCGGGGCATCGCGGTGCTCTCCATCGACGGTCCAGGGCAGTACGAGGCGCCGATGGTGGGCGTCTATTTCTCCATGGAGAACTGGATCGCGGCCGGCAAACCGCTGGTGGACTGGCTCGGCGCCCGGCCGGAGATCGATTCCGAGCGCATCGGCTGCTCCGGAACGAGCTTCGGCACGCTGTTCGGCACCGTTCTGACCGCGAACGAGCCGCGCATCAAGGCGTTCGCGGCCATGTCCGTGTGTCATGAACCGGGCTGCCACACCATCTTCCAGGAGGCCTCCCCGACCTTCAAGAAACGGTTCATGTACATGTCCGGCATCACCGACGAGGACGAGTTCGACCGGTTCCGCAAGACCATCACCTGGGAGGGCCACGCCGAGAAAATCCGCGCGGCCTATCTCTGCGTCGCCGGCGAGGCGGAGGAGTTGAGCCCGATCCAACACTCCGAGCGGCTGGTGAAGACGCTCAAGGGGCCGAAGCAGATGGTGGTCTATCAGGAGTTCGCGCCATTCGGTCGGCAACGTACCATCGGCCAATCTCGGACCGTTCCCGCCGATCCTGGTGGCCGACTGGATGGCCGACCGGCTCGCCGGCAAGCCGTTCAAGAGCGAGCACTGGTACGTGCGCGCGAACGGCCAGATCGACAAGGTGGCGTATTAGGCCGCGAATTTCGGCCGATCCTGCTTGACGCCTTACGACCTTGGCGCCTTACGACAGCACGTTCGCCTTCGTGAGCAGCCCCCAGACGTCGACCACCGGCTTGCCGGCAAGATCGAGATCGCGATACGCGGAATGCGGCGCGCACAGCACAAGCAGGTCGCTGTGCGCTACAACGTGGTCGAGCGGCAGGAGATCCGGATCGGTAGTGACGAACGGGTCGGTGGTGAGGACGCCCTTCGCATGATTCGACAGCGCCTTCTTGAACTTGTAGCTCAGTGAGGCGCGCGTATCGTCGATGTCGGCCTTGAACGCCATGCCGAGCAGCCCCACCGTCATGCCGGCAAGGTCGTAGCGCCGCCGCAAGTCGTCGACGACGTGGAGAACGAGGCCCTCGTTGACGAGCATGGCGGCGTTGCCGAGGCTGAACTGGTTCTGCGCGAAAGCGGCAAGCTGCATGGTATCCTTGAACAGGCACGGCCCCGCCGCCAACCCAGGCGTTGGCATGCTGCGGGCACGCGGATAGTTGCGCTTCATCGCGTCGAGCACGCGCCGATAATCGACGCCGGCGGCCTTGGCGATCAGATAGAACTGGTTTGCGGTCGCAAATTCGATATAGCGATAGGCATTGTTGAACAGCTTGGCGAATTCGGCCTCGCGCGGCGTCACCACCACAAGCTCGGGCACGATGGCGGAGAACAGCTTGGCCGCCTCTTCCTCGGCGGCGGGGGTCGTGCCGCTGACGATCTGCGGCATCTCCTTGAGCTCGCGGATGCCGTTTCCCTGCACCACGCGCTCGGGACAGAACGCCACCTTGAGGTCGCGGCCTTTGCGCTTGATATGTTCGTCGAGCCATTCGGTAGTACCGGGAAACACCGTCGAGCGCAGCACGAGGAGCTGGCCATCGGCGAGATGCGGCAGCAGATCGTCGATGCACTCCTGCACCACGTCGCGCACCGGGTTGAGAAACTCGTCGATCGGCGTGCCGATGGTGACGATCACGGGTCCGTTGGGGGAGATGTCCGCCGGTACACTGGAGAAGGCGAGACGGTCCGACTTGAGCGCCTTGATCAGCAGTTCCTCGCCACCGATCTCGATGAACGGCAGCCTGCCCGATTTCAACGTTTCGAGTACGTCGCGATTGAGATCGTGCACGTTGACGCGAAAACCGGCGTCGGCGAAGGCCAGCACCAGAGGAATGCCCACATGGCCGCCGCCGCCCACGACGGTGAGGTCCGCAGCCCGAGCCGGCGGTGGCGTTGCGACGGCGCGATCGGGACCGGCGTAATTCACGCGCTCACTCCGGCAGTTGGCCACCAAGGCGACGACAGCTGGAGTGATATCCCAGCCGCCGGGACTATGCCAACCCGATTTGGCCCATGCCCGGCCCGATGGCTCCGGCATGGGCCTGGCCGCCGGCGACGCAGGAGCCGGGATGTCACCCGTCAAGCTCGCGCGGCACCGGCAGGGGTGTGACGAGCTTGCCGCGAAAGCCTTTCGCCCGCAGCTTGGGCGCAAGCTCGTCGGCGATATGCCAGGACAGGATGATCGCGCAATCGGGCTGGTCAGCGAACAGCCGGCTTTCCTCGACCACCGGGATCAGGGTTCCCGGCATGCACTTGCCGATCTTCAACGACCCGTCGATCTCGCAGACATAGTCGATAATCGCCTCGTCGAGGCCCACGTAGTTCACCAGCGTCGAGGCGCGCGAGGGTGCGCTGATGCCGCAGATGCGCGCGCCGCGCTCCTTGAGATCGCGCACCAGCGCAAGCAGCCGCAGCTTGGAGAGCATCACCTCGTCGCGAAAGGCGTGGAGGCGCTTGCGCATCGCCTCGCCGCGCGGCTCGGCCGCGAGCATGTCGGCGACGCTCGCATTCACCGGCTGGGTACCCGGCCGCGCGGCATAGACGCGGATCGAACCGCCGTGGCTCGGGATCGGGCGAGCGTGAAACACCTCGAGCCCGTGCATCGATAGCAGATGGGCGAGGCTCGCGAGCGAATAATAGCGCAGGTGCTCGTGATAGATCGTGTCGTATTGCAGGCGGTCGAGCAGCCCGATGAGATAATGCGATTTTGAAATGAACACGCCGTCAGGCGCGAGCAGGTCGAGAATGCCATCGACGATCGCATGCACGTCCTCGATATGCGCAAAGCAGTTCGCCGCCGTGACGACGCGCGCCGGCCCATGCTCGCGCTTGACTTCGGCCGCCACTGCCGGAGTGAAGTAGCGCATGAGGGTCGGGATGCCGCGTTGCTGCGCGATCTTGCCGACCTCGGTCGGCTCGATGCCGAGCACGCGATGACCGGCTCTCTGGAAGTTCGAGATCAGCGTGCCGTCGTTCGAGCCGATGTCGATGACGAGGTCCCGCGGGCCAAGCTTGAGCATGGCCGAGGCTTCGGCGCATAGATCGGCGAAATTGTCCCGCAGCAGTTTTGTGGTGCCGCTGGTGTAGGGATACTCCGGGGGAAAGATAATGACCGGATCGACCGCGAGCCCGAGTTGCACCAGATCGCAGCGTGCGCAGTGGAGCAGGTTGGTGGGAAACCACGGCTGCTGGCGCGGCACCTCGCCAACCGCCACCATCTGGTTGACCGGCGGCATGTAGCCGAGCGACAGCACGGTTTCGAGCGGGGCATGCCCGCAGATCTGGCAGCATTCCACCGGGACGCTTGCTCCGGTACCGGCGGCGCGCGCGATCTTGGCAGGGAACAAGACGGTCTCCTTGGTCATGCGCCGGCGGTTTCGTGCGGGGCGGCCGGCGCCAGGTCGGCGTGCTCCCAATACCATCGCTGAGTTGGCGGCAATCCGTCATCGAGGCGGACGCGGGGTCCATAACCGAGCGCGGACAGTTTCGTAATGTCGGGACAGCGGCGCGGCGTGCTCCCCTGCAGCGCAGCCGACGGGACAAGCGCGATCTCGCGGCCGGCGATCCTGCCCATGCGCCGGGCAAGATCGGAGATCGCGACCTCCTCCGTCGTGCCGACATGATAGATGCCGAGGTGTTCGCCCTGCTCCCGCATCAGCATGACGCCGGCGACGAGATCGTCGACGTGACAGAAGCTGCGCGTTTCCTCTCCGCTGCCCTGGATCGCGAACGGCACCGCACCCTGCGGATGCGCGGCGACGGCGCGCTGGAGGCGCACGGCAAATTGCGGAATGACATGGTCGAAGCCCATGTCGGCGCCATAGACATTGTGCGGTCGAAAAATCAGCACGCGCTCGAAATATTTGCGCCCGTAGTTGATCGCCATGATCTCGCTGATGATCTTGCCTCCGCCGTAGGAGAGCCGCGGGTTCAGGGGATCGGGAAGACTGAGCGGCACGTCCTCCCCGGTCGGCACGCGCGGCGGCGACTGGTAGACCTCCGAGCTCGAGGCGAGAACCAGCCGCCCCACGCCTTCCTCCCGGCAGGCGTCGATGACGTTGACCATGCCCTTGACGCCGACGTCGAGCACCAGATCGGGCGCGCTGTAGAACGTCGCCGTGCCGTTGACATAGGCGAGATGGTGCACTTCCTCGATGCCGCGCATGGCGGCCGCGACCGCCGCCGCGTCACGGATGTCGCCCTGCACCAGTTCGACGTCGCTTGCCACCTCCGCAAGGCGGCGGGGCGCGCCACGGGAATTGTCGTCGAACACGCGCACCGTCTCGCCCGCCCGCACCAGCGCCTTGACCAGCGCCGAGCCGATAAAGCCGGTGCCGCCCGTCACCAGGATGCGACGCGCGCTCACGGGCGCCCCTCCCCGTCCGCGGCCTCGGGCGCGGTGTCGATCCACCGTCCGCTCGCGTGCGACCGGCGCGCGGCGTCGAGCAGCACTTGCGCACGAAAACCGTGGACAAAGCCCGGGGAAGGATCTCCGCCGCGCTCGCAGGCATCGAGGAACCGGCGCACCAGCCGCGAGACCGGAACAACGCGTTCATCGGTCGTGCCGTTGCCGGCCGGCTGCTCGATCGTAACGGGCTTGAGCGCATCCTCGCCGCGGCGCGCGTGCCGCAATTCGAAGCCGCGGAAATAATCGGCGGTCGGATTGGCGAGTGTGAGCGTGCCGTCCTCGCCGTAGAACTCGATGCGATGGCCGGAGCCGAGGAACGAGGCGGCGCTCATCTGCAGGCTGCCGCCCGCGCCCGACGCGAAGGCCAGCGCAAGCGCAACGCCGCTCTCGTAAGCCGGGTCGCTGCCGGGCAATTGAAACAGCCGGCCGGTGAGGCCCACGATCGGGCCCGCAGAACCACTCGAGATAATGCATGCAGTGGCTGACGAAGTTCCCCAGCACCCCGCCGCCCTCGGCACCGCGTGTCCTCCAGCCGTCAAGCCGCAGGCGGGCCGCGCGATTCTCGACATTCCAGGTCACGACCACGTGGCGCAGGCGCCCGATCGCCCCGGTCGCGAGCATCTCGCGCGTGCGCTGCCAGGCCCCAAGCTCGGGAAAATTGAAATCGATCATGGTCGGCCGGCCGCTCGCGCGCGCGGCGTCGAGCATCGTGCGCGCACCGGCAAGGTCGGCGGCGAACGGCTTTTCCACGAACACCGCCTTGCCCCGGGCAAGTGCCCGCACCGCGATGTCCGCCTGCCGATTGGGCGGGACCGCGACGGCCACCGCATCGACGTCTTCGACCAGCGCCGACCAGTCGCCATATCCGCGCGCGATATTCGCCGCGCGCGCAAGCTCGCTCGTGCGCGCCGCGTCGGTGCCCGCGAGCGCGACCACCTCGCATCGCGTGTCGGTGCGGAACGCCGGGACAAGGACGGTCCTGCCGTAATTGCAGCCGACGACGCCGACACGGATCACAGCGAGCTCTCCCGCACCGGCGCAGCCGCCTTAAGGCGGATTTTCGGGTTGGCGTTCGTCGGCATTCGATCGATCCCTCTTCGCCGCCCGCAGATACCACATCGGGAGCGCGAACAGGAAACGCTGCGGGCCGACCCCGTGACCCATACTAAAGGCCGGAAATGCGCTAGGCTCGCGCCTCAGACCGCGTCCAAGCGGTCGTTTCGCAAGGGAGGACCCACCATGTCTGTGAAGGTGTGCCGGCTGGCCGTTGCCGGCCTCGGCTGCGTCATGGCATCATCGGCGAGCGCAGAACTGCTGGCCCACAAGAGCCTGACCGCGAAGATCGCAATAGCGATCGCGGAGACGACGTTGGCGACCTGCACGGCGAATGGCTATCGCGTATCGGTGACGGTGGTCGGCCGCAACGGCGAGGTCCTGCTTCAGGTGCGCGGCGACAATACCAATCCGCACACCATGGAGAACAGCTACAAGAAGGCCTACACGGCGCGCACGTTCAGCATTCCGTCAGGCGAGATGGAGGAGCGGCTGAAGAAGAATCCGCAGATGGGCGCGCAGTATCTCACCGGCTTCACCACCGCACGTGGCGCGCTGCCGATCAAGCTCGGCAACGAGGTCATCGGCGCCGCCGGCGCCTCCGGCGCGCCGGGCGGCGAAAAGGACGAGGCCTGCATCAAGGCCGGTCTCGACAAGGTCGCCGCCGACCTCAAGTAGCCACGCGCGGGGCCCATCGCCCATCAACATAACGAATAAGGAACCGTCCCGATGCGTCCCTTTCGCATGCTGCTCGGCGTAGCGGCGTTCGCTTCGATCCTGACCTGGGCGTTCGCGTCGAACGCCCAGACCTATCCCGACCGGCCGATCCGGGTCATCGTGCCGATCGCCGCCGGCAGCGTGACCGACGTGATCATGCGCGCCACCGCCGCGGAACTCGCGCCACGCCTCGGCCAGAGCTTCGTGATCGAGAACAAGGGCGGGGCGAGCGGCATTCCGGCCGCCCAGGCCTGCGCGCAAGCGACGCCGGACGGCTACACGCTCTGCCTCGTCTACCACAACACACTGTCGATCAACCCGTTGATGTTCAACAAGCTGCCGTACGATCCGGACAAGGATTTCACGCTGATCACCAATCTCTATCTCCTGGTCGAGGCGCTGTTCGTGAACAGCTCGCTCAATGTCTCGACCGCCGCCGAGCTCAAGGCCTATGCGCAGGCGCATCCAAGCGCGCTCAACTACGGCACGCTCGGGCCGGGCTCCAACCCCGAGCTCTTTCTCAAGTGGATGAACCAGCGCTGGAACGTGAATGTCGTCGGCATTCCCTATCGCGGCGGCGGACCGATCGCGCAGGCGCTGGTCGCGGGCGAGTTGCAGGTCGCCAAGATGGGGCTCGGCAATTTCCTCGGCCTGCTCTCCACCGGCAAGATCAAGCCGATCGCGGTCGCGGCGGCCCGGCGCTCGCCGCTGGTGCCCGACGTGCCCACGCTGGCCGAGGCCGGGATCGACTTTCCGCCGTTCGGATGGTGGGGCCTGGCCGCACCCAAGGGCGTGCCGCAGGCGGTGGTCGAGCGCATCAACGCCGAATTCGTCAAGCTCTACCGCGAACCGAAATTCGCCGACTACCTGGAGAAGCGCGCGGTGCTGCCGGTGCCGGGCACGCCGGCGGAGTTCGCCGCCTTCCTGAAGAAGGACCGCCAGGACGCCGAATTCTTGATCAAGTTCGCGAACAAGCCGCGCGAGGACTACACAGCCGCCGCAGTAGTTCAGGCGGGCATCCGGGCGTCAGCGCCACGCGCGCGGCGTCTCACGCCGGCGCGACGCGCCGGCCGGGGCGCATCAGCAGCCAGAGCATGATCGACACGTTGAGCAGGTTCCAGCCGATGCCGTTGAGGAAGGCCGCCTGGTAGGAACCGGTGAGATCGAAGATCACGCCGGACATCCAGCCGCCGAGCGCCATGCCGACCAGCGTGGCCATCAGCACGGTGCCGAGCCGCGCGCCGGCTTCCCGCGGCGGGAAATATTCGCGCACGATGATGGCGTACATCGGCACGATGCCGCCCTGGAACAGGCCGAACAGCGCCGAGATCACATAAAGCGACGCCATGCCGTCAAACAGCAGGAACAGGGACAGCGACACGCCCTGCAACACCGACCCCAACAGCAGCGTCTTCACTCCCCCGATCCGGTCCGCGATCAGACCGGACCCGATGCGGCTGAAAATCCCCATGCCCAGCATCAGCGACAGCATCTCGGCGCCGCGCGCGGCGCCGTACCCGAGATCGCCGCAATAGGCCACGATGTGCACCTGCGGCATCGACATCGCCACGCAGCAGCCGATACCTGCAACGCACAACAGCGCGATCAACGTGTTTGGCGAGATCCCCAGGTCACGCCCGCCCGCCGCCGTCATCGTCGCGGCCGCGACATCCGCCATCGGTATCCGGCGCCGCAGCAGCATGACCAGCGCGGGCATGCTGATCGCACAGAACAGGCCGACACCGACATGCGCCGCCCGCCAACCTTCGGCGACGGTGACGTGCTGCAGGAGCGGCGGCCACACCACGCCAGCGAGGTAATTGCCGCAAGACGCAATCGCGACCGCGATCCCGCGCCGCCGCAGGAACCATTGCGAGAGGTCGGCCATCAGCGGGCCGAACGTCGCCGAAGCGCCGAAGCCGATCAGCAGATGCATCACGGCAACCAAGGTGATGTTCGGCGCAAGGCTCGTGCCGATGTAGCCGGCGCTGATCGCCGCCACGCCGAGCAGCACCGGCCGCACGATCCCCAGCCGGTCGGACAGCCGCCCCATCACGATACCGCCGAAGCCGAAGCCGAGCATGGCGAGCGTATAGGGCAGCGAGGCGTCGCCGCGCGCGATGCCGAACTCGGCCTGCATGGCCGGCAGCGCGACCGGCACCGACCACATTCCGACGCTACCGATCGTCCCGAGCACGACTGCAATGCCGAGGCGTCGCCACGCCGCGGCCGAGTCGACCACGGCGGAACCGCCGACGGATGCATGCGCCGGGATATGTTGGAGAGCCGTCACGGCGCGGACATTCGTGATTCACGCAGCGAGGGTCAAGCGGAGTTCTGCCGCGCCGCATGCTCGCAGCGCATGTCTCCTTCGCACTGCAACGAGACGTTCGCTGCGCGGCCGACGACCGATCGCGAGTAAAGAAGTCCTTAATCCGCGCCCGGTATTCTGCGCAGGCCCGTCAGGGCGGACGGGGGAGACCAGCATGAACGAACGCCGACAATCGAACCGTCACAAGAGCTTCTTGCGCGGCTGCGTCTACTTCAACAATCGCCGCTCCGCCTTCGATTGCCTGATCCGCGACATCTCGGACCAGGGTGCGCGGTTGATCTTCTCCGATACCGTCTCCGTCCCAGACCTGGTCGACCTCTACATTCCGCAGAAGGAACAGACCCTGCCCGCGCGCGTGGAATGGCGACAGGCGCTGGAAGTCGGCGTCGCATTCGTCCAGGCCGGCCGGGCGCCGGCGTCGCCCTTGCCGAGCGATTTCGCCGAATTGAGCCATCGCGTGCACAAGCTCGAGACCGACATCGCCTCGCTGCGCAGAATTCTCAAACGTCTCAAGGCCGATATATCGGGCGACGCCGACCCGGAAGCGGCCTGACCGCGTTTCGCAACTACGGCTGCGAAATCCGGCCGCCAATCCCGCGGCCCCATTGCGCCCTCGGGCGGTCCACGACGCATAAGACGCCGTCGGCAGGATCCGATTCGCGCCCGTACAGGCCTCGCTGCAGGCTGGCGCGGTACCCCCATGACGTCCTAGCCTACCAGCCGATGGACGGCAGCCGGCCGGCACGACCGGCCGCCGCGACAACAGAGCCCCCGCATGACCCCGCACCGGATCGATACGCATCATCACCCCTATCCGCCCGCCTATGTGGCCAGGACCAGCGATCTCCTCCGGAAAACGACGCACGCCTTCTTCAACCGGCTCACCCAGTGGCAGCCGGGCCAGGTCATCGAAATCATGGACCGCGACGGCATTGCCGCCGCCGTGCTGTCGATCTCGGCGCCGGGCGTGTGGCTGGGCGATGTCGCGAGCGGCCGCGCGTTGGCGCGCGAGAGCAATGACGCCTGCGCTCGATTGCAGTCCGACTACACGGGCCGCTTTGGGCATTTCGCCGCGCTGCCGTTGCCGGACACCGAGGGGAGCCTGCGCGAGATCGAGTATGCCTTCGACGTGCTCAAGGCCGACGGCATCGCGCTGATGACGAACTACGACGACAAGTGGCCGGGCGACAAAGCCTTCGCGCCGGTGTTCGAGGAGCTGAACCGGCGCAAGGCGGTGGTCTATTTCCATCCGGTAGCGGCGAGCTTTCTCACCAGCGTGCTGCCCGACATTCCGCCGCCGACCATCGAGTTTCCCTTCGACACCACGCGCGCCATCACGAGCCTCATGTTCTCTGGCACGTTCTCGCGCTGCCAGGACATCCGCTGGATCTTCTCTCACGGCGGCGGCGCGCTGCCGATGGTCGCACATCGCTTGGTCGGCCTTGCCCGCAACCGGCCCGAGCTGGCCGCGCGCGTGCCGAACGGCGTCAAGCACGAGCTCAGCCGGCTCTACCTCGACGTGGTGGGCGTGAGCAGCCCGGGCGCGTTCAAGGCGGTGCTCGACGTCGTGCCCGTGTCGCAGCTTTTGTTCGGCACCGACTATCCGTTCTGGGTCCCGCAGGACACCATCGGTCCGCTGGCGAAACTGAACCTCGCGCCCGCCGATCTTGCGGCGATCGAGCGTGACAATGCGCTCAAGTTGTTGCCGAAGCTCGCGCGCTGATGTTTACGGAGGCCGCCATGGCTGAGATCAAACTTCTCAATCCGGATACGATGGGCAAGCCGCTCGGCCAGTATTCGCAGATCGCGCGTGTCAAGGCGTCGGAGTTTCTGTTCATCGCCGGACAGCTCGCGACCGACAAGAACGGCGCCATCGTCGGCGCCGACGACTTCCAGGCGCAATGCCGGCAGGTCTTCGCCAATATCGAGGCGGCGCTGAAATCCCAGGGCGCGAGCTTTGCCAACGTGGTGGAGTTCACCACTTACCTGGTGCATTCGCAGGACATCCCGAAATTCATGACGTTCCGCCTCGGGGCGTTTCCGCGCCTGTTTCCGAACGGAGTCTACCCGCCCAATACGCTGCTGATGGTGGATCGCCTGGTGGGCGAGCCCTACCTCATCGAGGTCGCCACCGTCGCGGCGCTTTAATCCCATCGCCAATCGGAAAATCACATGCCCAATCATCGACTCGAGCCAAGCCCCGACAGCGTGCACTGGGGCTATTTCGATGGCCGCTTGCAGCCGCGCCTGACCGTCGACAGCGGCGAGCGCGTGATCATCTCCTCGGCCTCGGGCACGCCCGAGATGATGCCCGCGGCGCCGCTCCAGGCCCCGCCTGCCCTGTTGGCGATCCACCAGACGGTCGCGCCCCGTCTTGGGCCGCACTTGCTGACCGGACCGGTCGCGGTGCGAGGGGCCAAGCCCGGCCAGGTTCTGCAGGTCGACATCGAGGCGATCGAGCCATATTACGATTGGGGATATCACGCGGTGCGGCCGCTTGCCGGCGCGCTGCCTTACGATTTCGCCGAGTTCAACCTGATCCACATCGTGCTCGATCCCGCGCGCAAGGTGTGGAAGCTGCCGTGGGGCCAGGAGGTCCCATGGGGGGCGTTCTTCGGCGTCATGGGCACGGCGCCTCCCATTGCCTGGGGCGCGATCTCGACGGCGCCGCCGCGCAAGAACGGCGGCAATCTCGACAACAAGGAACTCGTCGCCGGCACCACGCTCTACCTGCCGATCTTTGTCGAGGGGGCGATGTTTTCGGCCGGCGACGGGCACGGCGCGCAGGGCGACGGCGAGGTCTCCGTCAATGCGATCGAGACCGGGCTCACCGGCACCTTCCGCCTGACCGTGCGCGGCGACATGCGCCTCGAATGGCCCATGGCCGAGACGCCGACCCACATGATCACCATGGCGTTCGATCCCGATCTCGACGACTGCGTGGTGATCGCGCTGCGCAGCATGATCGACCTGCTCGGCGAACGCGCCGGGCTCGACCGCTATCAGGCCTACGCCCTGTGCAGCCTCGCGGCGGACCTGCGCATCACCCAGGTGGTCAACGGCAACAAGGGCGTGCACGTGATGCTGGACAAGAAATATTTCGCGCACATCTGACGGACCGGGCACCGTGTATCAGCGTGAGAGCGATGTCGTCAGCCCGGCCTTGTGCCGGGCCATGACGGAGCACCCGAGATCAAATCTGAACGGTATTGACCGTCCGGCTCTCGATCCCCTCGCGCACATAGGCGTAGAGGCGCGGATTGCGGGCTGAGAGAACCTGCAGCGCGGCCAGCACCGCGTTCGCAGGCTCCAGAACCGTCATCACCGGAACGTTGCTCGGCGCCCGCAACGACGACCACACATCCTCGGGGAACTCCCTGGCGCTGGCCGGCACGGTGATGACCGGTATCGTCGACATGGCCGAAAGCGTCGGGCCCGCGCCGTTCGAGCGCCCGATATAGGCAATCATGATGGTGTCGGGCACTTCCTGCACCATGCGATGCAGGATACCGGCCGCGGCGACCGGTTCCTTGTGCACGGAGCACGTCACCACCTTCATCAGGTCCTTGAGCTCGCCGAGCGCCTTGGCGAAAGGCTCGGTGTCGTCCTTGTCCGATCCCCGCCAGAGAATGATCTGCTGGTGCGGCAACCGGAAACGGCCGGTGATGTCCGCGACCCGCCAGTATTTCGCCGCCACGTCGTCGAGCGCGCCGCCGTCGCGGTAGACCTGCTTGTCGATGTAGGCGCCGTTCTCGATCACCCGCCAGGAATCGTTGTCGATGACGTCGGCGAGCAAGAGCCGGCCCTTGGTGTCGAAGCCGAACTCGACCTTGAAGTCGACCAGCGTGCCGCCTTCGAGCTGCCATGCCTTCTCCAGCACCAGGAAGGCGCGGCGCGTGAGGCGATCCATCTCGGGAAGGATTTTCCACTCCTCCTCGCTGCTGAACACCTCGGAGGCGGCAAGGACCAGAAACGGCTCCTGGCCCTGGATCGGCTTGGCCGGATTGTACAACGCGATCTTGCCCTGCGCATAAAGCATCAAGGGATCGTCGCAGACCAGCGGCTTTCCCTTCCAGTTTCTGTCCTTGGTCTTGAGGAAGAACTCGACGATCAGCCTGGGGAACAATTGGCCCTTGGCGAAATGCGGATTGCGCTTGAGGTAGGAGCCGTGCGCCTCGCGCCGCGCCACCACCTCGTAGGGGAGCATGTCGCATCTCGGCGCGACGAACGAGGCCGCGCTGTCCTGCTCCACGAAGGCGACCGGCAGCCCGCAGGCCTGCAACAACCGGAAGACGTTGCAGGTGGTGGCATTGGCGAGCCGGCCCTTGTCGGGGATGATGTCGTGCTTTGCGCCGTCGCCGGCGGTGATGTCGTCCTTGGCGACGAGTGTCACGAGGTCGGCGCTACCGGCGACCTGATGGATCTTCTTGGTCTTGCCTTCGTTCAGCAGCGGACCGCGAGAATATTTCGAACGCTCGGCCGTTCGGTCGTCCACGGATTGTTCCCTGTCTGTGTGTGCAGTG
Organism: uncultured Alphaproteobacteria bacterium; assembly: GCA_963755305.1. Lineage (GTDB taxonomy): Bacteria > Pseudomonadota > Alphaproteobacteria > Rhizobiales > Xanthobacteraceae > VAZQ01. Next base: position 1,001,862 of record CAVWJL010000008.1, read on the forward strand.
TGCAGCTGGCCCGGCTATGCACGGGCATCCTAACACCTAGGCCAAAAGCGCATCAATTTGAAGGGTTGGGCGCCGATTTTACCCGTCAATGCAGTTGATAACGTCGGCCCGCGCGGGTGTCGTGCAGCGCCAAGGCCGCCGGGAACCCGTTGCCATTCCCGGCGCCTGTCCCTATATAGCCGGCACTCGCGGGGAGCCCGGCCATTGCACGCCGGGTTTTCTGTTTCCGACTATATCGGTATGGGGCGAGCAAAAAACCGGAGCAACAACATGGCCCGAAAGCCTGGAACCCGTGCTGAATTCGTCTTTTTCGATGTCCTTTACGAAGACGGCTCGCAGCGATCCAACCGCAGGGTACCGAGCGAGGTGCTCGGCGGCCTCGACGGCGACCAGCCCGCGCGCACCGTGATCGAGCAGCAGGACCGCGCCATCGCCGAGAAGTCCGGCATGCCGCCGGTGACGATCAAGAGCATCAAGCGCGCCGGCGCGAAGTAACCTTGTTCGCCGCCCGGCCGGAGGTCTAATCTCGCCGGCGGAGGTGCCGGCCATGCAAGCGTTCAGTCTGCTCGCGGAACAGGAGTGGAGCCCCAAGAAGCACGTGGAAAAAGTGCTGGGCGAGATCGGCGGGGGCGACGTCACGGCGGCCTGCTGGGAGCCCGGCCAGATCAGCCCCAACCACTGTCATCCCGATTGCACGGAAATCTATTTCTGCTTTTCCGGCGGCGGCAAGATGCGCACGCCGAAGGAAACCATCGACATCGTGCCGGGCGCGTTCGTGGTGCATCCGCCGGGGGAACTGCACGAATACATCAACGGGCCGGCGCGAACGCTCCTCTTCCGCGTTCGCTACGGCAAGGACATGGCGAGCCGGCATTTTTCCTGGCCGAGCAATCCCGGACTGGAAGCAGGAGCCGCGCGACGCGGAGTATTTCGCAAAACACCCGCCGGGTTGAGCTGCAGACCCCGCCGTCAACGCTTCCGATCGAAGCCGAGATACGGCTGCGCCTACTCCCCCACCGCCATCAATCGTCCCGCCGCGTTCGGGAGCGCGACGTCAATCTCCAGCGTCGAGACCATTGCACCGCGGTCCATGCGGATCACGACTCTGTCCTGATCGACCGTGACGTGCTTGGCGATCGCCGCAAGGATCTCCTCGCGCAGGATGTTCAGCAGGTCGGGCTTTCCGCGCGTGGCGCGCTCGTGCGCCAACAGGATCTGCAGCCGCTCGCGCGCAACCGGGGCGGTTGCGCGGCGGCGAAACAGGTTGAACACGCTCATGCCGCTCTCCGTCCGAACAGTTTGTCGAAGAAGCGCTTGCGGTCCGTCGGAATGGTGATGGGCAGGTCCTGGCCGGCAAGCCGCAGGGCCGCTTCGTGGTAGGCGCGCCCGGGCGCACTGGTGGCGCTGCTCACCGTCACGGGCTGGCCGATGTTGGAGGCGCGCAGCACCTCCTGGCTCTCGGGAATGATGCCGAGCAGCGGTGTTGAGAGGATATCGAGCACGTCTTCGATGCTGAGCATCTCGCCGCGCGCGGCGCGCTGCACGTCGTAGCGCGTGATCAGGATGTGCTTGTCGACCCGGCCGCCCTTTTCGGCCTTTTCGGTCTTGGAATCGAGCAGCCCGATGATGCGGTCGGAATCGCGCACCGAGGAAACCTCCGGATTGGTCACGATGATCGCCGCGTCGGCGAAGCGCATGGCCAGCGTTGCGCCGCGCTCGATGCCGGCCGGACTGTCGCAGATCACCCAGTCGAATTTGGTGCGCAGCTCGCGGATGACGCTGCCGACCCCCGCTTCGTGCAGCGCGTCCTTGTCGCGGGTCTGCGAGGCCGGAAGGAGATAGAGCGTCTCGATCCGCTTGTCCTTGATCAGTGCCTGCGAGAGCTTGGCGGTGCCCTGCACCACGTTGATCAGATCGAACACCACGCGGCGCTCCGCCCCCAGCACCAGATCGAGGTTGCGCAGGCCCACGTCGAAATCGACGACCGCGACCTTCTGGCCCGATTGCGCGAGCGCGGCGCCGATCGCCGCCGTGGTGGTCGTCTTGCCAACGCCGCCCTTGCCGGATGTGACCACCAGGACCTTCGCCATCGTTCTCTCCTGCCCCTTCAATCCAATGCCGTGATCTGCAGCATGCGATCGTCGAGCCGGCACTGCACGGGCCGGCCGCGCAACTCGGGCGCCATGTCCTCTGCCGTGCGGTAGTAACCGTCGATCGCGATCAGCTCGGCGTCGTTGCGGCTGCAAAAAATTCGCGCGTGCCCGTTGTTGCCCATCGCGCCGGCCATCGCGCGGCCGCGCAGGGCGCCGTAGATGTGAATCGAGCCGCCGGCGACCACCTCCGCGCCGGACGATACCGCGCCCAGCACGGTGAGATCGCCGTAGGGAAAGACCACCGACTGACCCGATCGGATCGGGCTTTCGATCAGAAGCGAGGTCGGTTCGTTGCGGGGCGCTGCGTCCGACGCGGCTGCCGACGGCGCGACCGCGCCGGCCTCGTTCGCGGCCGGCTCGACAGCCGGACGGCCGCCCTTGAGGAGCGGCGGCAGCGATGGATCGAGGTGGTCGGCCTCGACCCCATCCAGGCCGACAATCCGGATGCCTCGGGTGGCCAATGTCGCCATCAACTGGGAAATCTCAGGCGTCGCGAGCGGCATGCTGGCGAGATCGAGAATCGTCGGCCGGCCGGCGAAGAAATCCGGCGATGTCTTGCGCCAGCGGTCGAGTTCCTCCAGCCAGTCGTCGACCGGCGGCGTCGGGGCCAGGACGAAGGCCACGAAGGAACGGCCACGGAAGCGGATCGTCTGCCGGGATCGAACGGCGTTGGCGCTGGTCAAGGCAGGCCCTCAGCTCGATTCTTATCGATAAGTTAACCTAATTAGGCGCTGTAGCCGGTTAATGACCGGTTAACGGGCGGAAGGATTGTTTAACGAATTGCGCCCATGAGGCGCCCCGACATCGGCGGCCCGTCTCCCCGGCCGGGTGCTTGCGGAAGCGCCCGTGCAAATGAGATGGTTGGGGTCAAAAGCGTCGAGGGAGGCCCCGGAATGGCGACCAGTACGATCGGTATTTGCAATTTCGGGTGGAAAGCGCGCGAGTTTTCGCTTTCCGGGGTGGACGGCAAGACCTGGACGCTCGACGAGGCACGCGGACCGAAGGGCACGCTGATCGTCTTCATCTGCAACCACTGCCCCTATGTGAAGGCGAGCATCGCGCGCATCGTGGCGGAGGCGAACGCGCTCAGCGGCCTCGGCATCGGCACCATCGCGATCATGCCGAACGACACCCGGAGCTATCCGCAGGATAGCTTCGCCAACATGAAGGTGTTCGCGCGCGAGCATCGCCTCCCGTTCCCGTACGTGATCGACGAGACGCAGGAGGTGGCGCGCGCCTATGACGCCAAGTGCACGCCGGACTTCTTTGGATTCAACGCCAAGGACGAGCTGCAGTATCGCGGCCGGCTCGACGCCACGCGCATGACCTTCATCCCGGGCGCGCGCCGCGAGCTCTACGAGGCGATGAAGCAGATTGCCGAAACCGGCAAGGGGCCGCTGGAGCAGACCGCCAGCATGGGTTGCTCGATCAAATGGAAGGACTGAGGCCGAACGGCTTCGACGGGGTTCAGCAATGGCGATCAAACATTTCCACGTGCTCTATGTCGGCCAGATCGAGCTCGACAATATCGGGCTTGACGGCACGCCGGCGAACGAGCGGCGCTATTCCGACGAGCGCCTGCGCGAGGCGTTCTTCACCGCGCGCGACGTTGCGCAGCACATGGAGGCGCTCGGCTTCGACGTGCTGTGGACGGCCGAGCACCATTTCCAGCGCGAAGGCTACGAGGTATTCCCCAACCTGATCCAGCTCGGGCTGTGGCTCGCGACGCAGACCAAGCGCCTCAAGTTCGGCTGCGCCTTCAACGTGCTGCCGATGTGGCACCCGATCAGGCTGGCGGAAGACTACGCCATGGCCGACATCGTGACCGACGGCCGCGTCATCATGGGGGTCGGGCGCGGCTATCACACGCGCGAGGTGGAGACCTTCGGCGCGCCGCTGATCGATGCGGACAAGAACCGCGAGCTGTTCGAGGAGCAGCTTCAGCTATTGCTCACATGCTTCAACGAGCCGGAATTCCATCACAAGGGCAAATTCTACGAATGCCCGCCGCCGGTCGAATATCGCGGCTACCAGGTCTCCGACATCACCATGGTGCCGCGGCCCAAGCACCTGCCGGTCGAGATCTGGATGCCGATCGCGAGCGGCAAGACCATCGACATGATGGCGCGCTACGGCCTCAAGGCCATGGTGACGCTCAACGGCGAGAAGATTCTCGACGACGTCGTGCGCGCCTATCACGACGCCTGCAACAAGCACGGCGGACACAAGAAGCTCGGCGAGGACATGATCTGGGGCGCCGGCGTCTATCTCGCGCGACAGCGAGGCCGAGGCGATCCGCAGGCTCGAGCCCGCGCATGACGAGCGCTTCAAGTGGTTCGCGCCGTTCGGGTTCGTGCGCTACGCCGACGAGCAGGGCCGCACCTGGGGCTCGCCCGGCGCGCCGGCGCGCACGCCCTCGCTGCGCGATGGGGTCGCGCAGAAGGCCTGGTTCTGCGGCCCGCCGAGCCAGGTGATCGACGGCATCAAGTCGATCGAGGCGAAGTATCCGGGCCTCGAGCATTTCATGATCCATTGGGCCGAGGGGCTCGGCCCCAAGGAATTCAAGGACCAGCTCAGCTGGTTCGCCAAGGACGTGATGCCGGCGTTCAAGCGTGCATGATTCGACCGACAGAGCCCTCCGCGACGCGCGCTCCCGTAAAAGCTGCGAACTCGATCGAAAGATCGCGAACAATGAAAGACAACGTCAAGCGCGTGTTCTACGTGCGCTATCTCGCCCACCCCTGCTATCTCGACATCATCGCGCAACGCCCCGAGATCCGGCTCGACAAGATCGAGAACGAGACGCCCGACGAAGTGGCCAGGCCGATCATGGCGGCCGCGCATGCCTACCAGATCGGCTCGGCGCGCGACGAACTGCAAGGCCGTTTCCACGCCAACCGCGACGCGCTCGCGAAGATGCCGAACGTGCTGATCGTCTCGACCAACGGCGCCGGCTACGACACCGTCAACGTCAAGGACTGCACCGAGGCGGGCGTCCTGGTCGTCAACCAGACCGGCGGCAATGCCGAGGCGGTGGCGACCCACGTGCTCGCCATGCTGCTGATGCTGTCCAAGCAGATCATCCAGACCAACCACGCCATGCGCGGCGGCCGCATGCACGACCGCATCGCCTATATGGGCAACGACGTGCGCGACCGCACCATCGGCATCGTCGGCCTGGGCAATGTCGGCCGCCTCGTCGCCGGCCTGTGCAGTCACCTCGGCATGCAGGTGATCGCCTGCGACCCCTATCTCGACGAGGCCGCCATCGCGGCGCGCGCCGCCACCAAGGTGACGCTCGACGAATTGTTGCGCCGCTCCGACTTCGTCTCGATCAATTGCCCGCTCGACGACACCAGCCGCGGAATGATCGGCGCGCGCGAATTCGCGCTGATGCAACCGCACGCCTATTTCATCACCACCGCACGCGGCTTCATTCATGACGAGCGTGCGCTCGCCGAGGCGCTCCGCTCAAAGCAGATCGCGGGGGCGGGCCTCGACGTGTGGGACAAGGAGCCGCCGCCGCCGGATCACCCGCTGCTGCAGTTCGACAACGTGATCGCGAGCCCGCACACCGCCGGCGTCACGCGCGAGGCGCGCGCCAACATGGGCAGGATCGCCGCCGAGCAGTTGATCATGACGCTCGACGGCAAGCGTCCGCCCCGCATCGTCAACCCGCGAGGTGTGGCCGGCCTATGCCAGGCGGTTCGAGCAGACCTTCGGCGTGCGCCCGCAGGACTAGGCGCGCTTTCGCCGGCGGCTTGCCTGCGCTAGGTTGCCGGCGCATCAAACCAGCCAGCGCACGCGTTGCGTGAGAAACATCCAAGGAGCAGCCGACATGGCGAAGGCGTACTGGGTCGCGACCTACCGCACGATTTCCAGCCCGGACAAACTGGCGGAATACGCCAAGCTCGCGGGCCCGGCGATCCAGGCCGCTGGCGGGCGCTTTCTCGCCCGCGGCACCGCCGCCAAGGCCTACGAGGCCGGCGTCGCGCAACGCGTGGTCATCATCGAGTTCGACAGCGTGGAGAAAGCGGTCGCCGCCCACGATGGCGCGGGCTACCAGGCCGCGCTCAAGGTGTTCGACAAGGCCGCCGACCGCGATCTGCGTATCGTCGAGGGGCTGTAGCGAGCTATCGTCCCTCATGGTTCGAGACGCTCGCAACGCAGGCTGCGCCTGCATTGCGAGCTCCTCACCATGAGGGACACCAACATTAGACCTCATCCTGAGGAGCGTCGCGAAGCGACGCGTCTCGAAGGATGAGGTCGTGCAATCCCATTCAAGGGCGCGCGCTCCAGGCCTTGAAGTCGGCCTCCGATACGTTCGGCAGCTTCTTCACGAACGCGACGATCGACCAGATTTCCTTGTCCTCCACGCCGATCGACCCGAAGCTCGGCATGCCGGTCATCTTGATGCCATTCTTGACCACCCAGAACAGTTGCGCCGGCTCGCGCGCCCCGCTCACCTCGCCGAGGTCGGGAGGGCTGGGGTTCAAGCCTTCGGAGAATTTCTGCCAGGTCGCGCCCGGCCCACCGTGGCACGCCACGCAGCCGCGGTCGGCATAGGCGCGCGCGCCGGCCTGCACCACGGCCGGCTCGTCGAGATTGACCGGCGGCGTGACGCCGGCGTGGCGCGCGACCGAGGCCATGCGCACCTGCTTGAGCGCCCAGTCGACAACGGCGGGATCGGGCGCGGTCGCGGCGACGCTGAAATAACCACCGAAGAAGAACACCGCCGCTGCGATGCTGGTGAGGACGCCAAGGAGACCGATAAAGGCGAGGAGTTTGAGCATGTTCATGAGACCGGGCTGCGGGTGATACGTCGAGCTGGCGCAATTGTAGCGCAAGTCGCGCCAAAAAGGCGGCCGATAAAGCGCGCCGCAACTCCCCCGTCCCAGCCCGGCACACTCCCGGCCCGATCTGGCGGGCATGTGCGGCAACGGCTATGAAGCTTGCGCCCGCAACCGGCCGATCGGGGGAACCGTCATGCCGCTTCTGCACGACAAGGTCTGCATCATCACCGGCGGCGCCGGCAGCCTCGGGCTCGCGAGCGCGCGGCTGTTCCTGCGCGAGGGCGCCAAGGTGATGCTGGTCGACCTCGGCGAGCCCGCGCTCCAGCTCGCGATCGCCGAGCTCAGTGCGGAATTCGGCGATGAACGGGCCGATGGAACCGCCGCCGACGTCAGCGATGCCGCCGCCACGCGGCGCTATGTCGACCGCGCCGTCGCCAAATTCGGCAAGATCGACGTGCTGTTCAGCAACGCCGGAAACCACGGCCCGGTCGCGCCGGTGACCGAATATCCCGAAGACGCGTTCGATCGTGTGATCGCCGTGCATGTGCGCGGCGCCTTCCTCGCCTGCAAATACACGCTACCGCACATGAACGACGGGGGCTCGATCGTCATCACCTCGAGCGTGGTGGGCGCCATGGGCGCGCCCGGCTCGGTCGCCTATGTCACCGCCAAGCACGCGCAGGTCGGCCTCATGCGCACGCTCGCCAAGGAAGCCGCGCGGCGCGGCATCCGCGTGAATACGCTGCATCCGGGCCCGATCGACAACGCGTTCCAGACCGAGATCGAACAGGGCATCGGCAAGATGGCGGGCGGCATCGACGGCACCGCCATGCTCAACGACCTGATCCCGCTGCACCGTCACGCGCGGCCGGACGAGATCGCGCGCTCGGCGCTCTATCTCGCCAGCGACCTGTCGAGCTTCGTCACGGCGGCGACGCTGATGGCGGACGGCGGCCTGCGGGGGTGAGCGTTTCATGCCTTCGCCCGCACGACCGCAGCGGGCATCGGCAGGGTCGCCCGGACCGGGCGCGGCGGCCGCCAGGATCGGTCGTGCGACCCCCAGCCGGGACCCGCTACCCCCTTGCGGGCTACTTGCTATTTCGGGCCAATCTCGCCAAGTAAGAACTAGTGGTTTTGCAACACGAGGACAACGCCATGCCCACGATGCTCAACGACGACGGAATGACCGGCAATGCCCGGGTCGACGCCGCGCTCAAGAAAGGCAACGGGCAGAAGCCCCATAACGAAGGGCCCGCGGGTCCGAGCATGGCCAATTCGGCCAAGCAGAAGGCGGCCGAATTGAAGGAAAAGACCGGCGGCCTGATCGGCCACTGGCCCTATACGTCGGTCATCGCCACGTTCGCGCTCGGCCTGTTCTTCGGCGCGATGGCCGGGGGCAAGTAACGTCCGCGGCGCCTTCCGAACGGCGCCCAGCGCGCGCTACCCAGAGCGCGTTCGTTCTCCCGGCGGCGCCCGCCCCTTGCGCGTGATGGGGGCGCCCGATGGGTCGCGCAGACTGCGAAGCGCGCGCGCAGTTCTTCTGGATCAGCCTAGCCGGGCGGAGCCGCCATGCCCAAGGCCTACTGGGTCACCACCTATCGCTCGATCTCCGATCCGGAGAAGCTAGCGGCCTATGCCAAGCTCGCGCCGCCGGCCATAGCGCCCTTCGGCGGGCGCTATCTCGCGCGCGGCACCGCGGCGGCCGCCTACGAGGCCGGCTTGAAGGAGCGCATCGTCATCTCCGAGTTCCCGAGCGCCGAGAAGGCTATCGCGGCTTACGAGAGCGCGGCCTACAAGGACGCGCTCAAGGCACTCGGCAACGGCGCGGTACGCGACATCCGGATCGTCGAGGCGCTGGAGTAGCCGGAGGCTTTCCTCCCGCATATCGCTGTGCACGAACCCCGCACTCCGCTGCGCTCCATGCGGGCGACTCGTTGCGCGCTCGCGCCGGACGCGGTCAGGCGTCGCTCGGCCAGTCGCTGGTGACCGTATGCAGGCTGCTTCCAGCGCGGCCGACTCCAGCATCAGGCTCACACGGGTAAGCCCCATCAGGCGGGCGCGGCCGGCCAGTTTGAACGCCCGGATACACAATTCCTCGACCCTGCGCGCGTGCTCGAGATCGTGCGAAGCGTGATCGAGATCACGCGAATTATCCAGACTGCCGGAGCCCTTTCCGGGCTGCGATCGGTTCCTGGGGGCGCGACTCGCCAGTGTAACCCATATAATACAAAGAAAATCAACAACTTGCATTTGATGTTCCATTCACTTAACGCGACGGGCCATGGCCAGACGTCCGAGAGCGCGTGCGCTCAAAGCCAGATTCCCCCGCCTGCGCAAGATCAGGCAGGAACAGCTCGGCTGGGAGATCGTCGACATCCTCAGCCGCCTGCCTGGCAACAAGCCCAGCATCTCGTCGATCTACCGCCTGGAACAGGGCGAGGCCATCCGCATGTCGAGCGCGCGACGCGTGTTCGACGTGGTCAATGCCGCGCTCAACAACGCGCTCGATGCCAGCAAGGAGATCGAGGCGAGCTGGTGAGCTGCGGCCGTTGGATCGCGGTTCGGTTTGCGGCAAAGCGGTCAGATCGCGACCCTCGCCGCGCCGAGCCATCTCAGTTGCGCGGATCCTCATCGAACATGCGCTCGCCCTGGAGATCCACGATCTGGCGCGCCTTGAGCAGCGAGAACGCCACCGCGTCCTCGTAGGAGGGGGCCGAATCGGCGCGGATGAAGCGGTGCTCCTTGCGCGCGCCGGCAACGTCCTTTTCGATGATGCCGGCGACTTGATAGAGCGCACCGCTCTTGAACGGCGCCGCGCGGATGACGAAGCCGTTGTATTGCTCGGGCGGGCTCGTCTTTTCGCCCGCGCCGCCTTGCCCCGGCCCGCGCCCGAACAGGGATTTCCAGAACGACATGGCAGCACCCCCGGTCCGATGGACCCTCAGGCGGACAGGGAGATGCTACCACGAAATTCGGCGCCGCAGCACCATCGAGGGCATTTGCGAAGCGCCCTCGCCCGGGAACGCCGTGTCTCATCAGGCATTCATCACCGCCGTCAGCTTGTCGAAATATTTCGTCACCAGCGCGATGTTTTCCTTGAACTGGATCGGCTTGGCGCTTTTCAGCGCCTCGTTCAGGTCTTCCAGCTCCTGCTTCTTGTCCGCATCCGACATCGATTTGTCGGCCTTCACGTCCTCGATCTCGCGCTTGATCATATCCGGCGGCTCGGTGAACTTCTTGGTCTGCGGATCGATGCCGGCAAGAACCATCGAGATGTTGTTGGACACGTCGTCATACTGCGCGAAATCGGCGAAGCCGTGTTTCTTGACGACGGCCTCGAGCTGCGCCTGCGTCTTGGGGTCGGGCTTATCGGCCCCTTCCGGGAGCTTTGCGGTCAGTTCCGTCACATCCTTGTAGCTCGCGATGAAGCCCTCGACCTGCTTCTCGGTGAGCTTGATCTGTTTCACCTCTTGCGCCGCAGCCGGGCGCGGGTGATGGACCATGGCGAGGCCCAGAACCGCCGAAACGACGGCCACAAGGAAACTCCGCCGAGACGGAATGCGATACCAGGTCGAAATAAGCATTTTTGATTCGTCCTCCATTTTGAGCAGCGCTTTCACCGCATGATTGGGACCGCGGCAAGGCGAACCCATGCCGGTCAATGCCCGTTTTGACAGCAATATTTCTCGCGAAAATGCCCGGCCTTCGTTCTTGGACAAAAAGTATCGGCCATACCGCACCCCCCGCCGCGCTATTCTGCGATCCTCTGCGCCATCAGCACCATGGTCTTGCGATAAACCTCGGACCGGTTCCACTCGCGCATCACCTGGAAATTCTCCGTGCCCTCGCCGAACGGCGCGCCGGCGCGCCAGCCGTTGACCTTCAGCAGATTGGCGGTCGAGGCGAGCACGTCCGGCACGCTGCGGCGCAGATCGACATGGCCGTTGCCATCGTAATCGATGCCGTACTTGATGTAGGACGACGGCAGGAACTGGGTCTGCCCGATTTCGCCCGCATAGGCGCCGACCAGCTCGCGCAAGGGCAGATGCCCGCGATGCACGATCTGCAGCGCCGCGATCAGCTCGCGCTGGAACAGCTCGGTGCGGCGACAGTCGTGCGCGAGCGTCGCGATGGTACGCACCACCGGCAGCTTGCCCATGTCGCCGGTGCCGTTGTCGGATTCGAGCGTCCAGATCGCCATGATCAGCGTCGCCGGCACGCCAAACTGGCGCTCGATGCGCGAGAGCAGCGCGGCGTGGCGCTGCATCAGCATTTTGGCGCGCTTGATGCGCGCCGGGATGACGCGCGTGCGGGCATATTCCTCGAAGCTCTTGGCGTGGAACATGCCGCGCTGGCGGCGGTCGAAGGCGAGCACCGCAGGATCAGGCGCGACCCCGGCGAACGCCTGCTCGATAACGCCGCCCGAGACGCCAGCCACTTGCGCCTCGCGTCCCATCGCGGCGAGGAAAATACTGAAAGTCCCGCCGCATTGTGCCGCGTTGGCGGGCAGTGCTGGGAAACAAGCAGCGACGAGAAATGCAAAGATGCGGACTTGCATGGATATGCTCGATACACCTTTAGGCACGAGGATTGCGGCGAGAGAAGGCGAGAGGCCGGTCCAGGCCTGACCGCGCGGCTGACGGGACCGCTGTCACCTCACGCGCCGTCGACCACCCACGCCGTATCAGGAAGCGCAGACTCACTCGATAGCGCTTCGCTTCTGTCCGGGCACCAAAAGCTAGTTGTCGAGGAATGAACGCAGCTTCCGCGACCGGCTCGGATGCTTGAGCTTGCGCAGGGCCTTGGCCTCGATCTGGCGGATGCGCTCGCGGGTGACCGAGAACTGCTGGCCGACCTCTTCCAGCGTGTGGTCGGTGTTCATGCCGATGCCGAAGCGCATGCGCAGCACGCGTTCCTCGCGCGGCGTCAGTGACGCCAGCACGCGCGTGGTGGTCTCGCGCAGGTTCGACTGGATCGCGGCATCGATCGGCAGGATGGCGTTCTTGTCCTCGATGAAATCGCCGAGGTGCGAGTCTTCCTCGTCACCGATGGGCGTCTCCAGCGAGAGCGGCTCCTTGGCGATCTTGAGAACCTTGCGCACCTTCTCCAAGGGCATGCCGAGTTTCTCGGCCAGTTCCTCGGGCGTCGGCTCGCGGCCGATCTCGTTCAGCATCTGCCTGGACGTGCGTACGATCTTGTTGATGGTCTCGATCATGTGCACCGGAATGCGGATGGTGCGCGCCTGATCGGCGATCGAGCGGGTGATCGCCTGGCGGATCCACCACGTGGCGTACGTGGAGAACTTGTAGCCGCGGCGATACTCGAACTTGTCGACCGCCTTCATCAATCCAATGTTGCCTTCCTGGATCAGGTCGAGGAACTGCAGGCCGCGGTTGGTGTATTTCTTGGCGATCGAAATGACGAGGCGCAGGTTCGCCTCCACCATCTCCTTCTTGGCCTGGCGGGCTTCGCGCTCGCCCTTCTGCACCATCTGCACGATCTTGCGGAACTCGCCGATCTCGAGCCCGGTCTCGCCCGCGAGCACGTGGATCTGGTGGCGGTGCTCCTTGACCTTGTCCTTGTCTTTGGCGATCAGGTTCTTCCAGCCGCGGGCGGAGAGCTTCGACACCCGGTTGAGCCAGCGCGGGTCGAGCTCGGAGCCCTGGTAGTTCTTCAGAAAGTCCTCGCGCGCGACGCCATGGCTCTCGGCGAGCCGCATCAGGCGGCCCTCGTAGCCGACCAGGCGCTTGTTGATGTCGTAGAGCTGCTCCACGAGCGAATCGATGCGCGCCTGGTTGAGCCGCAGCGACTTCACCTCGGTGATGATCTCGTCCTTGAGCTTCTTGTAGCGGCGCTCCTGCGCGGGCGAGAGCGTCTCGTTGTGCAGCTTGTTGTGGATGTCCTGGTCCTGCAGGCGGCGCAGCCGCTTGTAGGCGTCGGCGATGTTGTCGAAGGTCTCCAGCACCTTGGGCTTGAGCTCGGCTTCGATGGCCGCGAGCGAGAGCGAATTCTCCATGTCGTCGTCGTCGAAATCGCCTTCGGCAGCGCCCTCGGGCTTGCCTTCGCCATCACCCTCTTCGTCGGCGGGCACGGACGCCGTCTTGAACGGAGTGGCGGCGGCCGGGGCGGCCGGCGGCGCCGGCGTCTGGGCGAGCACGTTCCCGCCCGGGATCGGCGACGCGCCCGGCACCTGCGCGATCGGCTGGCCGTCGGGGCCGATCACCGGGCCCGGCATGGCCTTGGCGTCTGGACCGGCATAGGTCGCTTCCAGATCGATGATATCGCGCAGGAAGACCTTTCCCTCGTTGAGCTCGTCACGCCAGATAATGATGGCCTGGAAGCTGAGCGGGCTTTCGCACAGCCCGGCGATCATCGCCTCGCGGCCGGCCTCGATGCGCTTGGCGATGGCGATCTCGCCCTCGCGCGAGAGCAGCTCCACCGAGCCCATCTCTCGCAGGTACATGCGGACCGGATCGTCGGTGCGCTCGGTCGGCTCCTTGGTTTCGGCCTTGGCCGGAACCTTGTGCTGGACTTCGACCAGTTCGCCGCCCTCGGCCTCCGGTTCCTCGTCGGCCTCCTCGCGCGCCTCCTCTTCCTGCTCGGCCTCCTCGGTCTCCACCACGTTGACGCCCATCTCGGAAAACATCGAGAGGACGTCCTCGATCTGCTCGGAATTGACCTCCTCGGAGGGCAAAACCGAGTTGATCTGGTCGTGGGTGACGTAGCCGCGCTTCTTGGCGCTGCGAATGAGCTTCTTGACGGCCGCATCCGACAGGTCGAGCAGCGGCAGCGGCGTATCCGGGGTCTCGGGCGTCTCCTTTTCGGGCGCCTCTTCCTTTTCTTTCTCTTTTGTCGCCGCCGCCTTGGTCTTGCTCGCCATTACTCTCTCTCCTCGGACGCCGTTCTGGGACCGGTCGCTCTCGTTCACGTGCCCCTACCCTATGCGGGGAGAATCGGGGGGTACCGAGGGCCTCGCCGTCCCCGGGCTGCCCTGATTCGCCGGCCGGAGTGTCCCGGACCCCGCTTAAGCTCCGATTAACCCTCCGGATAGCCGAAACCGGCGGCCGAGTCCGCCGGATTTTCCGGCCGGGCCGCCGATTCCCATCCGTCTTGCCTTACAACGTCCGGACCTGGCGACCCGAGGTGGCTCCGAACCCCTCGATCATCGCCTCGGTTCCATCGATTACTGCAAGGCGAGCCTTGACGTCCTGCAACCAGAAATAATTGGCCTCGGTCGTCTCCTGACCCAAGGCCAGTTCGGCGTCCCTGAGCTCCTTAATTAGGGAATGCCATTGCCGATGCAAGGTAACAAGCTGTTTCCAGGTCATCAGAACGTCGTCGGGGGCCGCCTCCGGGCGCGCGCCCCAGACGTCCAGCGTCGTAATGCCATTCTGGATGCGCGCATACAGGTCGGCGTACCCGCGCGCCGCCAATGCGGTCTTGAGCGCCTCGGGATCGCTCTCCCCGTCATGGGCCAGCAGGTCGAGCAGCGCGCCTTTGAGCTTCTGGGTCTCGACGTGGCGGAACTCGATGCTGGCCAGCTCCTCCAGATGGTCGTGTGCCAGCCAGGGGTGATTGACGATGGCTTGCAGGATCAGCGCCTCCCGGCGCGGGACGGCGGCGCGATGGCCGCGGTGGACCGGGCTCGATGCCAGCTGCGGGCTCGCGACAACGTAGGGCTCGCCCCCCATCAGCATGGCCGGCCGCGCACGATCCGAAAAGTCGCGAGTGCGCGCGGTGTCCCCTCGGCGCGGCCAGCCGCCGCCCCCCGCCCGCCCGGCATTGCGCACGAACTCCCGCCGCGGCCTTGGCCGCGCCTCGGTCTCGAACAGCTGCCGCAAGCGCTCCCCGAACTCGCGGCGGTAATACTTGCGCACGGTGTCGTCGGCGATGGCGGCGGTAACCTCGGCGATGCGCGCCTCGAAGGCCGCGCAGCGTTCCGGCGTGTCGAGGCCGCCCGCTTCGGTCTCGCGCATCCACAGCACGCTCACCAGCGCGCGCGCTGCGCCGATCACCTCGTCGATTGCCTCGCGCCCGCCCGTGCGCATGAGATCGTCGGGATCCTGCCCGTCCGGGAGGGTGGCGAATTTGAGGCTCTTGCCGGGGCGCAGGAGCGGCAGCGCGATATCCAGCGCCCGGTAGGCTGCACGCCGGCCCGCGCTGTCGCCATCGAAGCAAAGCACCGGCTCGTCCGCCATCTTCCACAGCAGCACGAGCTGTTCCGTCGTGAGTGCGGTTCCGAGCGGCGCGACCGCCGCCTCGTAGCCTGCACTCACCATGGCGATGACGTCGACATAGCCCTCGACCGCAACGACCGTCGCGCCCTTGTGCGCGGCTGCGCGTGCGGAGGCGATGTTGTAGAGCGTCGCGCCCTTGTGAAAGAGCGGCGTCTCGGGCGAGTTGAGGTATTTCGCCGGCGCGTCCTTCTCCAGCGCACGGCCGCCGAAGGCGATGACCCGGCCGCGCAGGTCGGTGATGGGAAACATCACGCGATCGCGGAAACGGTCATAGGGCACCGGGATGTCGTCGCCCGCGACCAGCAAACCGGCTTCGACCATATCCTCGGTCGAGATGCCCTCCTTGCCGAGGTGCTCCTTGAGCGCGAAGCGCTCGGCGGGCGCGTAGCCCAGGCGGAACCTGAGCTGGGTCGCCGGATCGAGCCCACGATCGGCGAGATAGCCTCGGCCCTTGGCACCGGCGCGCGAGGCCAGCGTCGCCTCGAAGAATTTCGCCGCGAGTTCGACCACGTCATTGAGCGTGCGGCGGTGCTGCTCGCGCGCCTCCTCCTCGTGCGACGTTTTGGGAAGCGGGATACCAGCCTGCTGCGCCAACCGCTCGACCGCCTCGGGAAACGAAAGCCCCTCGGTCTGCATCACGAAATCGAAGATGTTGCCGTTCTTGCCGGAGGAAAAGTCGAACCACGCCATCTTCTGGTCGTTGACGAAGAACGATGGCGTTTTCTCCTTGTTGAAAGGCGAAAGCCCTTTCCACTCGCGGCCCGCCTTGCGCAATTTTACCCGCTTGCCCACGACATCCGAGACCGGAAGCCGGGCGCGCAGCTCGTCGAGGAATTGTGGTGAGAAGCGCATGGAGGCGAAAACTGCGTTACGTCAATTGCGGGAGGGCGATCACCGAATCGCTCGGCCATGATAGCGATCGAATCGGCCCGCTTTCGCGACCCGGGGCCGGCGCCCTGAATATCGGCGGCAAATGCCGACTTTTCCCGCTTATTCACAGGGTCGTTCGGTGGCAAGGAAAATCACGCATCTTCCGGTGGGCACCGGCCCAAGCCATTGACTTAGCGTCGGTTTCCGACTCTTCGCGCGCGACAAGTCCCGACGCGGCCATTAAGATCAGGCCATGGCCGACCACACCGATGCGCAGGCGCAGACGAGCCCCAAGACCTTCGTGCTGGTGCACGGCGCCTGGCATGGCGGCTGGTGCTGGCGGCGCGTGGCGGACCTGCTGGAGAAGAAGGGCCACAAGGTGTTCGCGCCGACCATGACCGGGCTGGGCGAGCGCTCGCACCTCCTGAGCAAGGACATCCACCTTGCCACCCACATCACCGACATCGTCAACGTGATCAAGTGGGAGGACGTCGGCAATATCGTGCTGGTCGGCCATTCCTACGGCGGCATCATCATCTCGGGCGTCGCCGATCAGGCGAGCGACAAGATCGCCTCGATCGTGTTCCTCGACGCGTTCGTGCCGCAGGACGGCGACAGCCTCGCGGCCTCGGCGTCGCAGCCGGTGCGCGACGCCATCGCGGGCGTCCTGCAGAAGGGCGCCCTCGCGATGAAGCCGGTTCCGGCCGCGGTGTTCCGCGTCAACGAGAAGGACCGCGCCTGGGTCGACGGCATGTGCACGCCGCACCCCATCAACACCTTCACGGACAAGATCTCCGTCGCCAGCGCGCGCGACAAGGTCGCCAAGCGCGCCTATATCCGCGCCAAGGGCTATCCCAGCGTGCCGTTCGATGCCGCGCATGAGAAGCTCAAGGCCGCGGCGGGCTGGAAGACCTACGATCTCCCGTGCGGCCACGATGCGATGGTCGACATGCCCGACCGGCTCGCGGAGATCCTGATCGAGGTGGGGTAGCTCCGCGGCCGCCGCAAGCCAAGCTATTGCGGCTGGAGGCCGGCCTCCTTCACGACGCGTTCGGAGACGATACGGTCCTGCACCAGGAAGCGCGCGAACTCCTCCGGCGTGTTGAACGCCGGTTCGATCGCGCGCTCGATCATCTGCTTCTGGCGGAACGCCGGCTGGCTGCCGACCTCGGCCACGGCCGCCTGGATCTTGCTGACGATCGCCTTCGGCGTGCCGGCCGGCGCCACCATGGCAAAATAGACGCGCGTGAGATTGCCGCGATAGCCGAGCTCGGACAGCGTCGGAATGTCCGGGAACAGCGGCGAGCGTGTCGTCCGATCGACCGCCAGCCCCCGCATGGTGCCGGCCCGCAGGTGGGAGATGAAATTCTGCAGGCCGAGGAATGCAATCGGCGTCGAGCCCGACAGCACCGCATTGGTGGTCTCGCCGCCGCCGCGGAACGGGATGCCGACCCAGTCGGCGCCCTGCTCGCGCTTGAGCTTCTCGAGGTAGAGCATCAACGGCAGCGATGGCGCGGTGTAGCTCAGCGTGCCCGCTTTCGCCTTCGAGAGCGCGACCAGTTCATCCACCGTCTTGACGTTGAGCTTGGCGTTCACCACCAGCGCCTGCTCGTTGAAGAACAGATTGGTGACCGGCTCGAAGTCCTTGAGCGGGTCGAAGCTGAGCTTCTTGAACAGGAACTGGTTGTAGACCAGCGGCTCGCCCGAGAGGATGCAGAGCGTGTAGCCGTCGTTCGGCGCTTCCGCGCAGGCCCGCGCGCCGATATTGGAGGCGCCGCCCGCCCGGTTCTCGACGATCAGCGGCTGGCCCCAGCGCTTGTAGAGCTCGTCGCCCAGGACGCGGGTGAAGATGTCGGCGGTGCCGCCGGGGCCGACCGCCACGATCGCCCGCACCGGACGGCTCGGATAGTCCTGCGCCGGCGCCGGCGGCGCGCTCTGGGCGCCGAGCACTATCAGCAGCGTCAATGCACTCGAAAGTCGACGCATGATTTCCTCCCCGCAACGCGCGCAGGCCGGTACCTGCGCGCGCCGATGGTAGCAACCGCGGGGCCGACGGTCGCCTTACTGCGGCGTCAGGCCCGAGGCCTTCACCACCTGCTCGGCGGTAGCCCGGTCCTTCTTGATCTCGGCGGCGAACTGCTCGGGCCCGTTGATTGCCGGCACCAGGCTGCGCGCGGTGAGATGGCGCTCGCGGAACGCCGGATCGTTGACGATGGCGGCGACATCCTTGGCGATCTTGTCGACGATCGGCTTCGGGGTTCCCGGCTGTGTGAACAATCCGTACCAGCTGCGCGAGGGGGCTCCCTTGTAGCCGGTCTCCTCGAGCGTCGGCACACTCGGGAAATTGGGGGAGCGGATATTGTTGACCATCACCAGCGCGGTCATCTTGCCAGCCCGGACATTCCCGATGACATTGCCCTCGCCGATGAGCGCGATCGGGGTCGAGCCAGAGAGCACCGCGTTGACCGCCTCGCCGCCGCCCTTGAAAGGTACGCGCACCCAATCGGCGCCCTGCTCCTTCACCAGCGTCTCCATGTAGAGCGCGAGCGGCACCGCGGCGGTCACGTAGTTGAGCGTCTTGGGCTTGGCCTTCGACAGCGCGATCAGTTCGCCGACCGTCTTCACGTTCAGGCTCGAGTTCACCACCATCGTCTGGATCAGTTGATAGAGGTTGGTGATCGGCTGCCAGCGCCTTCTCGGGGTCGAACGGCATGCGTCTTGATCAGAAACTGGTTGTAGGCCATCGGCTCGGCGTTGACGATGCAGATGGTATAGCCGTCGGGCGGCGCCTCCGAGCACACGCGCGGCGCCGATATTCTGCATACCGCCGGGGCGGTTCTCCACGATCAGCGGCTGCCCCCAGCGCTTCTGCAGCTCGTCGCCGAGCGCGCGCATGAAGATGTCGCTGATGCCGCCCGCGCTGGTATTGGTGATGACCTTGACGGGGCGAGTGGGATAGTCCTGCGCGGCCGCGACGGCCGGTAGCGCAAGCGCGGCGGCGATCAGCGACGGGATCAGAATCGGTCGATGCACGGGCGGGCTCCTTCTTGCTCGGTGACGGATACTTGCATGAATCCAAGCCCGGTGCTGGGATTTCGTAAGGACAGTCATCGGCGGTACGAGCCGCAGAACTCCGCACGTCGACCGGAGCAACGGCCGTACCTCTTCCAGCATTATCACAGAGGAGAACGGAACGGCTCAGACCAGGCGGTAGCCGTCCTCGGTGAATTCGAACAGCCGCTGCACGCGGTGATAGCGCGGCGAGCGCGGCTGCGTGATGCCCCAGTGGTCCGAACGTCCGGGTGGGAATTTCCAGTAGTCGGAGCCGCGCGGCACGTAGCGCTCGTCGACCTGCAGCACCTCGGACGTGTACTCGATCGGCACCTCGTCGGGCCCGCAGAAATAGGCGAACACGTTGTCGCCCGGACCGTGCCGGCCAGGGCCCCATTCGATCGGGTAGCCGTTGTCCTTCATGCGCCCGAGCCCGCGCATGACCGAATCGAAGTCCGGCATCTCGAAGGCGACGTGGTTGAGGGTCGGCATGTTGGTCTTGGCGAGCACGATCGAGGAGTGATCGGTGCCTTCGCAATGCAGGAACCAGAGCGGCGCGTTCTCGTCGATTACGCGCATGCCGAGCGTGTCGGTGAAGAAGCGCAGGCTCGCGTCGAACTCGCGCGCGTTGAGATTGACGTGGGCGATCTTGCGCGGCCGGTCGGGCGCGTCCTGCGTATCGGCATGGTCGTCGCCCGCGCACACGAAAGCGAGGTTGCGGCCGTCCGGGTCCTTGCAGCCGAAGCCGTAGCCGCCACCGGCAAGCAGGGCCGGCGCGCTGCAGGGGCAGCCCGTGGCCGACACGGCCCGGTGCAGCGCATCGACGCCTTGGCGGTCCGCCACGTCGAACACGATACGGATGATCGCGGGCTGCGGCCCTTGATGGAGCCCGAGAATGTGGTGATACGGCCCGGTGCCGCGGTAAAGCTGCGCGCCGTCGCGCGCCGAGACCGGCCGCAGACCCCAGACCGTTTCGTAGAAGCGTCCGGCTTCCGCGAAATTGGTCGCCACGAGATCGACGCTGCGCACCCCGCGCACCAGACATTGCGGCATGATCGTCATCCCGCCAGCAGCGATTTCACCAGGCCGGACGCCTTGCCGAAATCCATCTTGCCGCCGTAGGCCTGCTTGAGCGCGGCCATGACCTTGCCCATGTCCTTGACGCTCTGCGCGCCAATGTCCTTGATGACCCCGGCGATTGCCGCCTTCGCCTCGGCCTCCGACATCTGCTTGGGCAGGTAGGCCTGGATGATCTCGATTTCGCCACGCTCCTTGTCGGCAAGCTCCTTGCGCCCGCCCTGCTCGTAGAGGCTGATCGAATTCCTGGCGCTGCTTGATCATCTTCTGCAGCAGCGCGAGCACGTCGTCGTCGGAGAGCGCGGCCTTGCCGGTGCGCTCCGCCTCGATGTCGGCGTTCTGGATGGCGGCGTTGACCAGCCGCAGCGTCGACACGCGGCGCTCGTCCCTCGCCTTCATCGCGTCCTTGACGGCGGCATTGATTTGTTCACGCAGCACGGCGGCCTCCTGATGGGCGCGTATATCCTGATGGGCGCGTATATATAGCCTTGCCGGATGATATGGAAACGAGCCGCCGCTCCCGGCGGAATTCTTCGATTGCATGTGAAAACCGGCCTTCCCGCTTTGACGGCCATGGCTCGCGCGGCTATGTAGGCCGCTTATGAACCCGAAACATGACGATTCCGGCTGGTCGGAACCCGCGCCGACCGCCCTCCTGGTGCTCGCCGACGGCACCGTGCTCGAAGGCATGGGCTTCGGCGCCACCGGCCACGCGGTCGGCGAGGTTTGCTTCAACACCGCCATGACCGGCTATCGAGGAGATTTTGACCGATCCCTCCTATGCCGGGCAGATCATCACCTTCACCTTCCCGCATATCGGCAATGTCGGCACCAACGAGGAAGATATCGAGACCGTCAACATGGCGGCGACTCCGGGGGCCCGCGGCGTCGTTCTGCAGACCGCCATCACGCGGCCGTCGAACTTCCGCGCCACCCGCCATCTCGACCAGTGGCTCAAGGCGCCGCGGCGTGATCGGGCTATGCGGCATCGATACCCGCGCGCTCACCAGCCTGATCCGCGTCAAGGGCATGCCCAATGCGGTGATCGCGCACGCGCCCGACGGCCAATTCGATCTCGAGGCGCTCAAGCAGGAGGCGCGCGAGTGGCCGGGACTCGTTGGCATGGACCTCGTGCCCATGGTGACGTCAGGCCAGCGCTTCACCTGGGACGAGACGCCGTGGGAGATCGGCAAGGGCTACGGGCGGCGGAGAACGGCGAGTTCCACGTGGTCGCCATCGACTACGGCATCAAGCGCAACATCCTGCGGCTGCTCGGCGGCGACCGCCGGCAGGGTCACGGTGGTGCCGGCGACGACTTCGGCCGAGGACATCGTCGCGCTCAAGCCGGACGGGGTATTTCTCTCCAACGGCCCGGGCGATCCGGCGGCGACCGGCGAATACGCCGTGCCGGTGATCAAGCGACATCATCGCGCGCGATATCCCGACCTTCGGTATCTGTCTCGGCCACCAGATGCTGGGCATCGCCGTCGGAGCCAAGACCATCAAGATGCACCAGGGCCATCACGGCGCGAATCATCCGGTGAAGGATCTCGTTACCGGCAAGGTCGAGATCACGTCCATGAACCACGGCTTCGCGGTCGACCGTGCGACCTTGCCTGCGAAGGCCACCGAGACCCATGTGTCGCTGTTCGACGGCTCGAACTGCGGTATCGCGCTCAAGGACAAGGCGGTGTTCTCGGTGCAGTACCATCCCGAGGCTTCGCCCGGTCCGCGCGACAGCCACTATCTGTTCACGCGGTTCGTCGACATGATGCGCAAGCGCAAGGGCGCATAACGACGTCGCTTGTTCCGCCCTCTCCTGACAGGATGAGGCGGAACCAACCGTTTTTTTCGCCATCAGCCGCAACCGGCGGCGGATTTAGGAGTTCCTTCAGAAAGAAGTCATTTACCCCCGGTGAGATACTTTCGCGCGGGTCGAGATCATAGCCATGACCGTGCTGACCAAACCGGCCGCGCCGCTTGCGCTCAGGTTCGCCGACGACGGGGCGATCCCCAACAATCCGCGCCTGCCGTTCCTGGTCTATCGCAGCGCCATCGATCTCTCCGGCACGCCCAATCCCGAGACCGTGATCGAGAAGACGTTCACGCGCCACGGCTGGGTCAATTGCTGGCGCAACGGCATCTATGCCTACGTCCACTATCATTCCTCGATCCACGAGGCGCTCGGTATCGCGCGCGGCCGCGCCAAGGCCCGCTTCGGCGGCGCGCTGGGCGAAGAACTCGACCTCATGGCGGGCGACGTCGTCGTTCTGCCGGCCGGCACCGGACATCAGTGCCTGTGGGCGGCGCCCGAGCTTTGCGTCATCGGCGCCTATCCGAAGACCGGCCGCTACGACCTGTGCCGCGGCAGCAAGGCCGAGCACGCCAAGGCGCTGATCAGCATCCCGCAGGTGCCGGTGCCGGAGACCGATCCGGTGTTTGGTGCGGATGGGCCGCTGACCAGGCTGTGGCGTTAACGCGTCCAGTCGAAACGACGAATGCAGTCTGCGCGGCTGCCACACGCCAGTTGCTGCCACTCGATGACCGGCCCGCCGCAACGATCCCGCAGCCGACCGAAGGCGCCGCATTGACGGGCGGAATCCCCTCCGACACAATGCCGAAGACGTGACACCGCGGTGATAGATGGAACCGGCCAGACCTTGTCTCTCGGTTGTGCTGCCGGTCCATAACGAGGAGCGAAACGTCGCCGCCATGGTGGCGCGTCTCGCCGAGATCGCCGAACCGTTCGGCCGCTGGGAAATTCTGTTCGTCGACGATTGTTCGACCGATCGCACCTTGGCCGAGGTCAAGGTTCTGGCGGGAGCGATCAGCGCATCCGTTACGTCGCCTTTACGCGCAATTTCGGCCACCAGGCCGCGCTTACGCGCCGGCTTACGCTACGCCCGCGGTGACGCCGTGATCCTGATGGATTGCGACTTCGAGCATCCGCCGGAGCTCATCCCGGCCATGGTGGCCGAATGGAAAAAGGGACGAAGATCGTCGTCACCGAGCGCAACGACCGCGCCGCGGCAGCTCTCGTTCCTGAAGGCGGCGACCTCGCGCTGGTTCTATCGGCTGCTCGACGCCATCGGCGACGTCCGTATCGAGCCCGGCAGCGCCGATTTCCTGCTGCTCGATCGCGTGGTGGTCGACACCATCAACGGTTTCGAGACGCGCGAGCTGTTCCTGCGCGGGCTGGTGCGCTGGCTCGGCTATCCGATCGCGACGCTACGATTCACGCAGGGCGTCCGGCAGGCGGGCCAATCCAAGTTCACGCTCCGCCGCATGATCGACTTTGCCGTGATGGGGATCATCGCCCACAGCATCAAGCCGCTGCGCATCGCGATCTACCTGTCGCTCGTCTTTGCCGCGATCGGCGGCGCGCTGCTGATCTATTCGCTGGTGAGCTTTCTCTGGATCGGGCACACCGTCGCCGGCTGGACCTCGATCATGTCGGCGATCGCGCTCATGGGCGCCGGCCAGTTCCTGATCCTGGGCATCATCGGCGAGTATCTCGGCCGCCTGCTCGGCGAGGCCCGCAAATGGCCGGTCTACCTGGTGCGGGAAACCGAGGCGGACCAGTCGGCGGACCCGATCAAGGCCGACGTGACCCACGGGGCGCGGGCCGCCGGCGCTTGAAAGCGCTCCGGGCTTCCCGTCATATGTCGCGCATGAATGTCGCTGCATCCCGTCACGGCTTGGTCGCGTCGATCAAGCGGCCGATCGAGGCGTGGTTCGAGCTCGAACGCGACGGATGGGCGATCGCGATTCTGCTCCTGCTCTTCGTCGCGGCCTGGACCGTCTTTCACACGCTTGCGAACGCGTCGTCGATCTGCATCCGGATCAGCTCGAAGTCTACGCCTGGAGCCGCCATCCGAGCGCGGGCTACTACAAGCACCCGCCGCTCGGCGGGCTCATCGGGACGGCGTGGTTTGCGGTTTTCCCGGCGGCCGACTGGTCGTTCCGGTTGCTCGCGATGACGAATGCGGCGGTCGCGCTGTTCGCGATCGAGAGGATTGGCCGGCTGTATCTCTCCGGCGACAAGCTGCTGCTGATGCTGCTGCTGCTGCTGCTCATGCCGTTCTATCAGTTTCACGCGCAGCTTTTCGCCTCCAACCAGGTCCTGCTGTCGACCTGGCCGATCGCCACCTGGTGCTTTCTGCGCGCCTTCAACACGCGCGGCTTTGCGTGGTCGGTCGCAGCCGGCGCGACCGCCGGCCTGGCGATGCTCGGAAAGTACTATTCGGTCTATCTCGTTGCGGCATTCGTCGTTGCCGCGCTGGTACACCCGGCGCGCTGGTCCTATCTGCGCTCCGCATCGCCGTGGGTGTCGGCAGTCGTCGGTTTGCTGGTGATCGCGCCGCATCTGTACTGGCTGCGGGAGAGCGCATTCACGCCGTTCGACTACGTCTATGCCGCCCATTCAGGGACCTCGCCGGGGGCCGTGCTCGCGAGCGTCGTGACCTATCTCCTGGGCGGCATCGGGTATGTCGCCCTGCCCCTCGCCGCCTACATGATCGTTGCCCGGCCCAGCTTGTCCACGCTTGCCGGAGCGCTTTGGCCGTCGGATCCGGATCGGCGGATGCTGGTCGTCCTGCTGGCGGCAATGCTGCTGCTGCCGGCGCTGACGGCACCGTTCCTGGGCGTGGAGCTGACCTCGCTGTGGACGATGCAGAGCTGGTTCTTGCTGCCCATCATCCTGCTGGCGCCGCAGGACGCCATCGTCCCACGGGTGCGGGCCATCGGCCTCGCAACGTCGGTGCTCGCCATCACCATGCTGGCGCTGCTCGCGGCGCCCGTCGCCGCCTGGACCAGGCACGTCTACGGCACCAAGCACACCGAAGCGCTCTATCGCTCGATCAGCGAGGAGATCATGCGCGAGTGGCACCGCCACACCGAACGACCGCTCGCGATCGTCATGGGAGACCATCCCGAAGCGATCACGTTTTACAGTCCGGACCATCCCGATGCGGTGCCGGATTTCAACCTGAAGGTCGCTCCCTGGGTCACCCCGGAGCGTCTCGCGCGGGACGGTTATGCGGTGCTTTGCCTGCAAGCCGCATGCGCCAACGCGGCCGCGCGGCGGATCGCGGCCGAGCCGCGTGCGATCCGGCGCGAGATCGAGCTGTCGCGCCGTTACCTCGGGCGGGCCGGACCGGGCGCGCGCTTCACCATCGTCATCGTCCCACCGGCCGCCCCGATCGGCGCGGGAAACGCACCGAAATGAGCGGCGACGACTGGACCAGCTTCTGGGATCGTCCGCATTCGATCTATGTCAATGCGCGGCATTTCGACGTCCATTATCGCGACATCGCGAACGGCATCATCGCGCTGCTGCCCGGATCGAACGCACGCGTGCTCGATCACGGCTGCGGGGAGGCAACGCATGCCGGTCTTGTCGCCGCCGCGGCGGCGGACCTGGTGCTGTGCGAAGCGGCGCCGAGCGTGCGCGCCAAGCTGAGGCAGCGGTTCGGCAGCAATGACAAGATCAAAGTGCTCGCGCCGGAAGAGGTCGAACGATTGCCGGATGCATCGCTTGATCTCGTGGTCGCCAACTCGCTCGTGCAGTATCTCACCTCCGGCGAGCTCGACCGGCTGCTGGCGACCTGGCGCCGGCTCCTCGCACCCGGCGGCGCGCTGATTGTCGCCGACGTGATCCCGCCCGGCGCCGGAGTCCTCACCGACACCGTCGCGCTCTTGCGCTACGCGGCCCGGAACGGCTTTCTGACCGCGGCTATGGTCGGATTGGCGCGCACCAGCTTTTCCCGCTATCGCCGGATGCGCGCCAAGCTCGGCATCTCCTGTTATGGCGAAGCGGAGTTCACGGCCAAGCTCGCCGCCAACGGCTTCGCGGCCGAGCGGCTGCCCTTCAATCTGGAACACAACCCGGCGCGCATGACGTTTCGCGCCCGGCCGGTTTGAGCGACAATCAATGCCGGAGCGTGCCGATCTCGCGTGCCGCTCCGGCTCTATACCGCGCGCGGCAGCTCGACATAGGACTCGCGGCTGTTGACGGTTTCGGTATCGATTCCTGCCGCCTTCTTGAAGCTTAGCGCGGTGTTCTCGAGCTCATCCTGCGTGAGCACGTCGGTGATCCGGGCAAATCCGCCGGGCGCGCGCTCTTCCGCCATCTGCAGCACCGCTTCGAGCCCGAGATTGCGGTTGCGGATGATCATGTCGTTCATGGCGGCGATGCGCTGGTGCTGGTAATGCAGCAGGGCCTCGACCGGATCGCGGCTCGCAAGCAGGCAGGCGGCAAGCACACGACCGTCGACCACCGCTTGCGAGCCCGCCTGCGCGCCGACCGGCTGCATCGGATGGGCGGCGTCGCCAATGAGCGTGACGCGCCCGAAGCTCCAGCGCGGAATCGGATCGCGATCGACGTTGGGAAGCTGCAGCACGCGCTCGGTGCGGGCGAACAGGCCATGCACATCGAGCCACGGATAGGTCCAGCCCTCAAAGCGCGCGACGCACGCGCTGTTGTCGGCGACCGTGTCCCAGGCTTCGAGCGGCGGCGAGCCCTCCGGAATTTGCGTATAGGCGAGCCAGTTGACCATGACCTTGCCGCCCGGCCGGGCCGCAATCGGATACATGATCGCGCGGTGCGTGCGATGGCCGACCACCGCCATGGTGCGGCCGGTCAGGTACGGCTCGCCCTCGACCATGCCGCGATAATGCAGATAGCCATCGAACACCGCCTTTTCGCCCGGATAGAACTGCCGGCGCACGGCGGAATGGATGCCGTCGGCTCCGATCAGAATGTCGCCTTCGGTCTCGCCGGCCGGCTGTCCGGAAGAATCGACGAAGCGCGCAACCACCTTCGCCCCGCGTTCCTCGAAACTTGCCAGGCGGTGGCCGGTTGCGACCGCGTCATTGCCCAGCCGCTCGCCAATCGCGGCGAGCAAAACCTCGTGCAGTGTGCCGCGCGAGATTGAAATCTGCGGCCAGCGGTAGCCGGCATCGCGCCCGCGCGGCTCGTTCCAGATGAGTTGGCCGTGCCTGTTGTAGAATGCCAGTTCCGCGGTGAGGATGCCGACGCGCGCGAGCCGCTCGCCCAGCCCGAGCGCGGTGAGCTCGCGCACCGCGTTGGGCTGCAGATTGATGCCGTAGCCGAGCGGGCTGAGCCCTGCCACCTGCTCGTAGACCCGGCACCCAATTCCGATCTGATGCAGGCTGAGCGCGAGCGACAGGCCGGAAATGCCGCCGCCGACGATGATGACGTGCATAGGCCCTCTTCAGTTGGGCTGGATGCCCGCCGCGCGGATGACGTCGCCGTAGCGTAAGTGGTCGGCGAGAAGCAGTTCGCGGAAACGGATGCTGTCGGCGTAGCCGTAGCTAAATCCGACCTTCGCCATGCGCTCCTGCACCTCGGGCAGCGCGGTGACGGTTTTGATTTCCCGGTCGAGCCGCTCGATGATCGCGGGCGGCGTCTTTGCCGGCGCGGCAACCCCGAAAAAGATTTGCACCCGGAAGCCCGGCATCCCGCTCTCGTCCATGGTCGGGACTTGCGGCAGCGAAGCTTCGCGCTGCGCCGAGGCCGTGCCCAGCACCTTCACCTTGCCCGTTGCTACATGTGGCATGACCGCGATCGGAGTTGCCCAGATCATCGGGATCTGGCCGCCGAGGATGTCGTTGAGCGCAGGGCCGGTGCCGCGATAAGGCACGTGCGTAATGTCGACCTTGGCCGCCGCGTTCATCATCAGCATGGCGAGATGGTGCGGCGTGCCGACCCCGGGCGTGCCGACCGAGAGCTTGCCGGGATTGGCCCTGGCATAGGCAATCACCTCGCTGGCGTTGTTGGACGAAAGCGAGGGATGGCCGAACAGCAGAAGCGACGAGAGCGCTACCCGCGAGACCGGCGCGAAATCCGCGATCACGTCGAACGGCACGCTCTTGTGTAGCCATTTGTGCAGGGTGGACGAGGTTTCAATCAGCAGCAGCGTGCGGCCGTCGGGCGCAGCCTTGGCGACGCTCTCGGCTCCGACCATGCCGCCCGCGCCGACGCGGTTCTCGACCACGACCGGCTGCTTGAGGCGTTCCTGCAGCTTCTCGGCCATCAGCCGCCCGATGGCATCGACGCCGCCGCCGGGCGCGATCGGCACCACCAGCGTGATGGTCCGGGTATCGGGCACTTGCGCCTGCGCAGGCACCGCCCAGCCGGACATGACCGCGACGATCGCCAGTGCGAGCCCCGCTCCGTTACGCATGGTGTCCTCCCCTATCGCCCCGATTGCTTGTCATTATTTGTTCGACCCGTCACCAGCCCGATCCGCCGCCGCCGCCACCACCGCCGCCGGAGGAGCCGCCGCCGCTGCTCCCGCCGCCGCTGTCACTCGAGCCGGGCGCGGTCGACGCCGATGCGATCGTGCTCGATAGCTCCGAGCCGACATGATCGGCGAAGGACATCGTATCGCTGCCCCAATCGCGGTCGCCGGAATACCAAGTCGCCGCGGCATGCCGCGGCACCTGCGGCCGCGGCCGCCGCCAGCACGCCGGCGAAGCGCTTCGCCCAGGTGTTCTCCACGTCGAGCGCCACCGCGTAGGGCAGGAAGCGCTCGAACAATTCCGGCGTCTTGTCGGGCGGATTGAGATATTCGAGCCGCTCTTCCTCCGCCACGCCGAGGTATTCGCGAAAGCCGTCGATCTGGTCCATGATCTTGCGCCCGGCCACGCTCGGCGCCTCGAGCCAGCCGAAGGCAAGCCCGGTGAACGTGGCAAGCGCCGACGGCACGACGCCCGGCAACACCTCGATGATCCCACGGACATTGAAATACATGACGGCCAGGCCGCCCGCTAGACCAGCCAACCCCAGCGCGAGGCCGCCAATCAAGTAGCCCGTCCCGCCGGAGTGCCGGCGCAAGCCGGCCTGCACCATGGCGGCGGCGATCAAGACCGGGATCACCGGGATCAGCATGCCGATGATCGCACCCGGCGCGTTGTCGCTGCCGTAGGTGAAGCCGACGGCTACCGCAATCGCGATGATCACCGCGACGGCCGCCACCATGCCGAGCGAAGACCAACCGTAGTTGTTGGTAAAGAGCTTGCCCTCGTAGTTCGCCTCCAGCTCATCCTTGAGAGCATCCTTGGCCGCACTGATTCTGGCGTGGTTGATCCTGCTTCAGCGAGAACGTAGCGCTCGTTGCCGGAAAACAACTTGGTCTCCAGGGCCTGTTCGGCCCGGCCGATCGGCTTGCCGCCGTCGCGACGGTCGATCTGGGTCGCGCCCGCACTCTCGGTCAGCTTGATGTGGCCGTTGACGCCGAGTTCGATGATCGCGGCGGTGAAGGCACGATTGTCGAAGCCCATCTGGTCGACATAGCGCACCGCCGCGGCCGACATGCCTTCCGGCGGCTCGAACAGCGGGATGATCGTGCCTTCCGGCGGATCGCGCCCGACCTTGAACCACGCAAAGACGTAGTAGGCGACGACCAGCACGAAGCCCGACGACCGCGATCAGCAGCGCGACGTTGTCGTGCAGCAGCCATTAGCCCGCCTGCTGCGCCGCGGTCGGCGGCGTGACCACGCCCTTCTGCCAGCCCGCCGCGACCGTGAGCCCGTTCTGCGGCGGCAGCGGCCGGGTCGTGCGGAACACGATGCGGCCCGGCCGCTGCTCGACAATGGTGGCGTCCTTGCCGTCGGCGCCCTGCGGCCCGGTGTAGAACGCCGATCTGCCGGAACGGCACGGCCTCGGGCAGCGTGATGCGCGCCTCGGCCTGCTCGATCGGAAAGGTCCAGCCGGTGCCGGTGGCGTTCCAGTAGAGCTCGTCGTAATCGGCGAAGAAACCGATCTGGCGCGTGGTGCGATAGCGGATGACGTATTCGTGCCGTCCGGTATTGAGCAGGCGATCGGCGCTGCCGATGCGCACGCGCACGCCGTTGCTCATGCGCTCGGTAGCGAAATTTTCCGGATTGCCGTTGCGCGTGACCGAGAGGACGTCGAAGCCGACCACCACCCGCGTGCCGTCGCGGCGCCGGTAGATGGTGGGGAAATCGCGCAGGATGCCGCGGCGGATGTCGCGCCCTTCCGCCTGCACGCGATGGTCTCGGTGACCGCGAGGTCGCCGTTGCGCTCGACCGTCACGTCGCTGACGAACTGGAGGATGCGCTCGACCGCCGACGCCGGATCAAGTGCCGCTACGATGAGCGCCAGCGCCAGCGCGGCGCGCGCGATGCAGCGAACCGTCATGGCTTGCCTCCCGGAAATGAGATCTGCGGTGTCGCCGCCTGCGGAACGGTCGTCGAGCTCGAAGAACGGCTCCTCCCTGAAGCCCAAGAGGCGCGCGACCAGACACATCGGGGAACGACTGGATGCTGATGTTGAGGTTGCGCACCGCACCATTGTAGTAGCGCCGCGACATCTGGATCTGGTCTTCGACCTCGGCGAGCTGCGTCCTGCAGCTTGAGGAAATTCTGGTTGGCCTTGAGCTCGGGATAGGCTTCCGCCACCGCCATCAGCCGCGCCGAGCGAGCCCTGCAGCGCGCGCTCGGCCGCGGCCTGCCCCTGCACGTCGCTGGCGGCGATGCTCGACGCGCGCTGTCTTGTCACGTCCTCGAACAGGCCGCGCTCGTGCGCGGCATAGCCCTTCACGGTCTCGACCAGGTTGGGAACGAGGTCGGTGCGCCGGCGCAGTTGCACGTCGATGCCGCTCCAGCCTTCGCGCACGACGTTGCGCTGGCGGATGAGGCGGTTGAAGACGAAGATCACATAGATGAGGACAACGGCAACGACTGCGGCGACGATCCATCCCATGCGCATCACGAAATTCCTCTGCCTGCAGCCGGCGGCCGCACGACCGTGCCCTTGTCCGATGACCCAAGTGTGGAACAGCCGGACCGCAATCTCAATCGGGCCCGTGCCTTGGAAGACTGCCCCCGGTTCATGAGGGCGCGCACTTATTAATCAAACTTGCTTGGTTCTTCTTGCTCGCTTTCGGCTATAACTCCGATAGCGATAAAAGTCTGCATCGCAGCGAAACGACACGATGGGCCATGAGCGGACCCACGCACCGCGGAAAGCACTATCTCTATTCGACCGCTCGGTCCGCGCGAAGCAGAGTCACCGTCGGTATGTTGAGGCCAAGTGCTTTCGCGGCCTTGAGGTTTATGACGAGAGAGAATCGCGTTGGCTGCTCCACTGGAATGTCGGCCGGCCTTGCGCCCTGCAGAACCTTGACCACAAGAACGGTTACCTGACGAAAAGCGCCGAGCAGGCTCGGACCGTACGCGATCAGACCGCCATCGTCCGCTGTTTCAGGCCATTGATACATTGCTGGCAGACCAAGTTCAGCCGCGAGATTAATGATGTGGTGTCGCAGTGCGAACAATAACGCCGACGAGAGCACGTTCACTCCAGCGACCCCGCTGGCCCCTGCCTCGCGAAACACACGCTCAATTTGATCCGGCGTGCTGACCACGGCCTCCCGCAAGGTAAGCCCAAGAGCCTCGGCGGTCGAATTGAGTCCCGGCCTCGATTCCCGATGCGTGGTGGGGTCCGCAAGCAGCAACACGGCGGAACGCGCCGGCAGCAACTCAGCGAGTATCTCCAGCCGCTTGGCATCGAGCTCAGTACCCATGACGCTGACGCCGGTGACGTTGCCGTCGGGCTGGCGAATGTTCGTGACCAGCTTCGCTCTAACAAGATCCTCTGACATCGAAACGATCGGTATCGTTGAGGTGGCCGCCTTGGCGGCAAGCCCGGTCGCATCCCCAAATGTGGCGATCACCGCGGGTCGCCGTGCGACGAGTTCCGCCGCGTGCGCCGGCAAATGATCCACTCTGCCCTCGGCAAAGCGAAAGTCGAAGGCAATGTTGCGGCCTTCGACATAGCCGAGCGCCTGCATGTATGCGCGAATCGGGTCGGTAAACGCCCTGCCGGCGTCGCGCGAAAAGACGAGCAGAATGCCGAACACCGGCATCGCCGGCTGCTGCCCGTACGCAACGAGCGGCCACGCAGCCGCTGATCCAGCAATTCCGGCAATGAAATCGCGTCGTCGCATTCCCCACCGAACCCATGTCGTATTTGGATTTCAACCGCGGGCATCAAAGCAGGAATATGCGACCGGCGAAATGGGGATCAAGGTTCTGTTTGCGTAGCAGCAGTCCAATGCGGCGCATGTCAGCGCGGGGCCATTAGCGTTTTTGAACCAAGATAATGCGCTCGTGCGCTTCCTATGCCCCAAAAGCCGACTAATCATTGCGTCGCAGCGAAATGACACGGTTGGTCGTGACCGGACTCACGCACCGCAGCAAACATTATATCTCTATTCGATCACCTCGTCGGCGCGCCCGAGCACAGTCGCGGGGATTTCGAGGCCGAGCGCCTTCGCGGTCTTGAGGTTGACCGCCAACTCGTACTTCACCGATGCCTGCACCGGCAGGTCGGCCGGCTTCTCGCCCTTGAGGATGCGGTGGACATAACCGGCCGCTTGCCGGAACTGGTCGATGTCATTTGGTCCGTAGGAGATCAAGCCACCGTATCGGAACGGATACACCGTAGGCATTCTATACCGGGCTGCAAGCGAGACGATCAGGTCGCGATGCACTGTCGCGTACACCGTCGGTGTTACAATCAGTCCACCATTCGACTTGCTTGCGAATGCGGTGACGGCGCGGTCGATTTCGGACGCCTCGCGCGGGTCGATCGGGCTTACCTCCACCCCGACCGAGGGCGCGACTGCCTGGATGGCGCCGAACTGTCCGCTCCCAGCCGCTGTACGAGGATCGCGAAGAACCGCCACTCGCTTCACAGCCGGCGCGATCTCTTTCAGTAGCTCCAGCCATTTCCCGCTAAAGGCTATACTCAAAATTCGTAAACCCGGTGATGTTACCGCCTGGCTTTGCCAGGCTCGATACGTATCCAGCGCCGACCGGATCGACGACCTGGACGAACACGATCGGTACGGTACGGGTTGCCTGCAGCAGCGGTCCACCGTCGATGAGCCATGAGCGAGAATCACGTCCGGCACGAGCGCAACCAGTTCCGCAGCATATTGGCGGGCGAGGTCGCCTACACCGCCACTGAATCGGTAATCGATCCGCACATTGCCGCCAATGGTCTAACCCAACTGCTGCAGCCTCTGCAGGAATGCGCCGATTCGGGCCAGGGATTCCGGTTCGTCTGCGGCGTAAGGTATGAGCACGCCGATGCGCCGCATGCGCGCTGGCTGTTGTGCGTGCGCCAAGAGCGGCCACGCCGCCGCCGCACCACCAAGAAGTGGGATGAACTTGCGTCGCCTCATGGCATGCATTTGTCGACCTCATCCCGGGCAGGATAAGAGGCACGTCCCCGTGAAATTGTTGGCAGATTATCACGCGTTGAGATGGCGGTCTGTGACCATCTATGGAAGCAGATTTGCCCCGATGATCCGACATTGACCAGCAGGTCGCTTCCGGGCCAATCGCGTCGCCGCATCAAACAGCACCTCTACTCGATCACCTCGTCGGCGAGCAGTTGCATCGCATTGGAAACCGCAAGGCCGAGAGTCGCGGCGGTCTTGAGATTGATGACGAGCTCGAACGTGGTCGGCTGCATGACCGGGAGGTCCGCAGGCTTCGCACCTTTGAGAATGCGGCCGGCGTACATGCCGGCCTGTTGGTAGGCCTTCGCTATGTTCGTCCCGTAGCTGATCAACCCGCCAGCCGCGACGTAGTCCCGCTGCGGATACATCGCCGGAACCCCAAGACGTACCGCAAGAGTGACTATTTGCTCGCGCCGATTCACAAGAAAAGGATCGGGACTGACAAGCAGCGCATCGGGACGTTGTCCCTCAATGGCTACGAAAGCAGCATCGAGTTCATTTGGCGTGCGCGCGTTGAATACTTTTACCTGCAGGCCCATCTTTTTCGCGGCCGCGAGCACCTCTGCAATTTCGGGGGCAGCGTTCGGACTGATCGGATTCACAAGCATGGCGATGACAGATGACCTGGGAGCTAAATCCCGCAGCAGTCCGAGGCGCTTGCCTCCAACATCAGTCAATTGGAGGGCCACGCCGGTGACGTTGCCGCCGGGGCGCCCCATACTCGCAACCAGGCCGGCGCCGACCGGATCGAACCCCACCACAAACACGATCGGAATGGTCGTCGTCGCTACCTTGGCCGCCAGTGCGGCCGGAGGACTTTGGGCGACAATGAGGGTTACGTGCCGGCGCACGAGGTCGGCCGCCATCTCCGGAAGGCGATCGTATCGACCGTCTGCCCAGCGGAATTCGATCGCGACATTCTGGCCCTCAGCAAACCCAGACTCCTTTAGACCCCGGCGGAATCCACCCAACTGCGGGGAAGCCGGGCCTTCCGAAAAGGCGCTGAGATATCCGATTACGGGCATCGCAGGCTGCGCGCGCGCAACGAGCGGCCACCCGATCGCCGCCCCGCCGCAAAAGGAGATAAAATCGCGCCGTCTCATGTCCGTCTCCGGCTCGGGAGACAGCATCCTATCGGCTCAAATGAGCACATTGATAGTGGCTGAAATCGCCGAGGTGGTGACGACGACGCTGGAGACGATGCCGGCGGACGCGACGCACTGGAGCACGCGCTCGATGGCCAAGGCCTCGGGCGTGTCGATCTCGACGGTGCATCGCATCTGGCGGGCGTTCTCGCTGCAGCCGCACCGCAGCGAGACCTTCAAGCTGTCGACCGATCCGCTGTTCGTCGAGAAGGTGCGCGACATCGTCGGCCTCTACCTCGACCCGCCGGAGCGCGCCTGGTGCTCTGCGTCGATGAAAAGAGCCAGATCCAGGCGCTGGACCGCACCCAGCCGCTGCTGCCGATGCGCCCGGGGCAGGCCGAGCGGCGCACCCATGACTACGAGCGTCATGGCGACGACCTCGCTGTTTGCCGCCCTCGACGTGAAGGCCGGAACCGATCATCGGCAAGTGCATGCCGCGCCACCGGGCGCAGGAGTTCCGCAGGTTCCTCGACGCGGTCGAGAGCAACGTGCCGGCTGATCTCGACATCCACGTCGTCATGGACAATGCGTCGAGCCACAAGACCAAACTGATCCGCGACTGGTTCGCCAAACGGCCGCGCTGGCACGTCCACTTCACGCCGACATCCTCGTCCTGGATCAATCAGGTCGAGCGGTTCTTCGCGCTCCTGACCGAACAGCAGATCAAGCGCGGCGCGCATCGGTCGACAGCGAGCTGGAGGCGGCCATCACCGCCTACATCAACACCCGCAACGCCGATCCAAAGCCGTTCCGCTGGACCAAGTCCGCCGACGACATCCTCGCGTCCATCGAACGGTTCTGCCGCCGTACCCTCGACGTTCACGAAACATGTGGATAGGAACTTCAGAATCGGGACACTAGCTTCGCTACTGCAATACGAGATGCTCGCCGATATCGCGATCGGATCATTCGCGCCCGGATCGAGCCAGCAGCGAATTGCGGCCACGTCCCTGGGGTTGGAAGCTCTACTGGACCTTGTTGGTTATCGCCAACAGGTCGGGGATTGCGACGCCGGCGCCCACGCGGACCGCAATATCGGTGTCGGGGCCAACCTGATAGCGGTGGTCGGAGCCCGCTACATCGGCGGTGAGCAGCAGCATGAACTCGGTGCCCACCGAATCGCCCTTTCCCGCGCCAGGTTGCAGACAACGTCAAAACAAACCGGGTGACGACGCTCCAGTATGCAGAGCGACAGTCATCTGTCACGCATCGGCGGCGCCGACGGTGTCGGCCATGACTGCGCCGCGGTCGCCGAGCGGCTTCTCCGGCCCGATCGTGGTGTCGCGCGCGGTCTGGTGTTCGATTTCGGCGTTGAGCTCGGCGCCGACCAGCATCACGACGGTCGATAGCCACATCCACATCATCAGCCCCACCACCGCGCCGAGCGCACCGTATGTCGCGTTGTAGTTGGCGAAATTGCCAAGATACCAGGAAAACAGCGAGGACACCGCGAGCCAGGCCGACGCCGCGAAAATGCTTCCGACGCTGATCCAGCGCCATTTCGCCCGCCGCCGGCTGGGACCGAATCGATAGAGCACCGCCAGCCCCACGATGACCATCGCGAACAGCAGCGGCCATCGCAGATAGCCGATTGTCGGCGCATCCAGGCTGGACAGGCCGAGCCCCGCCAGGACCAGCGGAAACACGACGACGGCCGCGATCGCAAGCGCGGCCCCGGCAATGGAGCAGACGGTAAAGAATAGCGACTCCACATTGAGCCAGATGATGCCGCGTTTTTCCTCCTCGTTATAGATGACGTTGAGCGCGTCGATGATCGATTTCATTCCGGCATTGGCGCTCCACAACGCGATGCCGAGCCCGAGCAGAAAACCGAACGTGAGCCTGCCGTCGCTCTTGGCCGCAATGCGGGTGATCTCGGTGTGCAACATTTCTATTGTGCCAGCCGGGACAATGTCCGCGACAATCGCGAGATGCTTTGCGATGGTGCCGGCGTCGAAGAAGAGGGCGTACGACGAGACACCCGCGGCAAGCGCCGGAACTAGCGCGACCAGGCAATAGAACACGACGCTGCCGGCAAGCCCGAGCAGGCGGTCGCGCTGAATGTCCCAGAACGTGCGCACCAGGATGTCCTTCCAGCCCCGCCAGGGAATCTGCAACGGAGCGCTCGCGTCGCGGCCACGGCCGGGCTCGGCTGCGCGCCTCTCCTGCAGCACCAGCGGCTCTTGCGCGGGCGTGGGATTGGGGATGATGCGCGCAGGCTTGGGCCTCCTGCGATGGGCGTCCAGCTTCTGGGCGTAGATCACTCCGGTCGCCACCAGAACCGCGGCGGCAAACCAGGAGATGAGATTCTCGGCGACGGATTCGCGCTCGGGAACAGGTGCATTCATTCGTCATTGGCCCGATTGGCCCGGCCGGAACCGGTCATCAACGATTTGACCCCGAATCAGTTCAATTGCCGCACGTCCAGTGTCGCATGGAGATGTTGAAGGTTGCACCTTCGCCCCTTCCCTCTCCGGCGATTCTGGTCTAGAGAGCCCCCGCGCGCGCGGGCTCGCCCGTCGGCGCCGACCCGAGGACGCGCAATAGCGCGCCCTTTTTTTGTGCCTTGCGCACCCCCAGATATCGTCGAGCGACATGCCCAAGCGGACCGACATCTCCTCGATCCTAATCATCGGCGCGGGCCCAATCGTCATCGGGCAGGCCTGCGAGTTCGACTATTCCGGCACGCAAGCCTGCAAGGCGCTGAAAGAAGAAGGCTACCGGGTGGTCCTGGTCAACTCCAACCCGGCGACCATCATGACCGATCCGGATCTGGCGGACGCGACCTATATCGAGCCGATCACGCCGGAGATCGTCGCGACCATCATCGAGCGGGAGCGGCCGGATGCGCTGCTTCCCACCATGGGCGGGCAGACCGCGCTCAACACGGCGCTGTCGCTGCGCAAGATGGGCGTGCTCGACAAATTCAACGTCAAGATGATCGGCGCGACCGCCGACGCCATCGACAAGGCCGAGGACCGCGAGCAGTTCCGCAAGGCAATGGAGAAGATCGGCCTCGAAACGCCGCGCTCGCACCAGATCAAGACGCTGGTGCAGGCGCTCGAAGCGCTCGAGGACATCGGGCTGCCGGCGATCATCCGCCCCTCGTTCACGCTCGGCGGCACCGGCGGCGGCATCGCCTACAACAAGGCGGAGTTCATCGAGATCGTCGAGCGCGGCATCGACGCTTCGCCGACCAACGAGGTGCTGATCGAGGAATCGGTGCTCGGCTGGAAAGAGTTCGAGATGGAGGTCGTGCGCGACCGGCGAGACAATTGCATCATCATCTGCTCGATCGAGAATCTCGATCCGATGGGCGTGCACACCGGCAACTCGATCACCATCGCACCCGCGCTCACGCTTACCGACAAGGAATACCAGATCATGCGCGACGCATCGATTGCGGTGCTGCGCGAGATCGGGGTGGAGACCGGCGGCTCGAACGTGCAGTTCGCGGTCAATCCACAGGACGGGCGGCTCGTCATCATCGAAATGAATCCGCGGGTGTCGCGCTCCTCCGCCCTGGCATCGAAGGCCACCGGCTTTCCGATCGCCAAGGTCGCGGCCAAACTCGCGGTCGGCTACACATTGGACGAAATCGCCAACGACATCACCGGCGGCGCCACGCCTGCCTCGTTCGAGCCCACGATCGACTACGTGGTCACCAAGATTCCGCGCTTCGCCTTCGAGAAATTTCCCGGAGCGGAACCGACACTCACCACCTCGATGAAATCGGTCGGCGAGGCGATGGCGATCGGCCGCACCTTCCAGGAGAGCCTGCAGAAGGCGTTGCGCTCGCTGGAGACCGGGCTGACCGGCCTCGACGAACTCGCGATCGAGGGATTCGGACAGGGCGACGACCTCAACGCCGCGCGTGCGGCGCTCGGAACGCCGACGCCCGACCGCGTGCTCAAGCTCGCGCAGACGATGCGGCACGGCATCACCGACGAGCAGATCCATGCCTCCTGCAAGATCGATCCGTGGTTCATCGCGCAGATCCGCGATCTGGTCGATACCGAGGCCGAGATCAAGACCAAGGGACTGCCGGCCACGCCCGGCGCGCTGCGCCGCCTCAAGGCGATGGGCTTTTCGGATGCGCGCCTCGGCAAGCTCACCGGGCTCGGCCCGGCGGAAGTCACGCGCCGCCGGCACGCGCTGGGCGTGCGGCCGGTGTTCAAGCGCATCGATACTTGCGCGGCCGAGTTCGCCTCGCCGACGGCCTACATGTATTCGACCTACGAGACGCCGTTTGCCGGGGTGCCCGCCGACGAAGCAAAGCCGTCCGACAAGCGCAAGGTCGTGATCCTGGGCGGCGGGCCGAACCGCATCGGGCAAGGCATCGAGTTCGACTATTGCTGCTGCCACGCCGCCTTTGCGCTCAAGGAGAGCGGCTACGAGACCATCATGGTCAATTGCAATCCCGAGACGGTCTCGACCGACTACGACACCTCGGACCGGCTCTATTTCGAGCCGCTCACCGACGAGGATGTGCTGGAGATCATCGACACCGAGCGCAGCAACGGCACGCTGCACGGCGTCATCGTGCAGTTCGGCGGGCAAACGCCGCTCAAGCTCGCCGAGGCGCTGGAGCGGGCCAAGGTCCCGATCCTCGGCACCTCGCCCGACATGATCGATCTGGCCGAGGACCGCGACCGCTTCAAGCAGCTGCTCGACCGGCTCAAGCTGCGCCAGCCGACCAGCGGGATCGCCAAGAGTCCGGCCGAGGCCCGCGCCATCGCCGAGGCGATCGGCTACCCGATCGTGATCCGGCCCTCCTACGTGCTGGGCGGACGCGCCATGGAGATCGTGCACGACGGGGCGCAGCTCGACCGTTACGTGGCGCGGCTGGCCTCCGATC
The DNA here is from genome assembly GCA_963755305.1 of uncultured Alphaproteobacteria bacterium. Classification (GTDB taxonomy): domain Bacteria; phylum Pseudomonadota; class Alphaproteobacteria; order Rhizobiales; family Xanthobacteraceae; genus VAZQ01. The sequence goes on from CAVWJL010000008.1 coordinate 1,041,344, forward strand.
TCGACCGGCCGTCGGAGTTCGCGGTCTCGGACAAGCGGCCGCTCCTGATCGACCGATATCTCTCCGATGCCATCGAAGTCGATGTCGACTGCCTGGCCGATGGCAAGGACACGATGATCGCCGGCATCATGGAGCATATCGAGGAGGCCGGCATTCACTCCGGCGACAGCGCCTGCGCGCTGCCGCCGCATTCGCTCGAGCCCGCCACGATCGCGGAGCTCGAGCATCAGACCCGCGCGCTGGCGCTCGCGCTCAAGGTCGGCGGCCTGATGAACGTGCAGTACGCCATCAAGGACGGCGACATCTACGTGCTCGAAGTCAATCCGCGCGCATCCCGCACGGTGCCGTTCGTCGCCAAGGTGAGCGGCGTCCCGGTCGCCAAGATCGCCGCCCGGGTCATGGCCGGCGAGACGCTCGCAAGCTTCAACCTTCAGCCCACCCGTTTCGACCATATCGGGGTCAAGGAGGCGGTGTTCCCATTCGCTCGCTTCCCGGGGGTGGATACCGTGCTCGGTCCTGAGATGAAGTCGACCGGCGAAGTGATGGGCATCGGCCTCACCTTTGCCGCCGCGTTCGCCAAGAGCCAGATCGGGGGCGGGTCCCGGCTGCCGCGCGAAGGCACCGTGTTCGTCTCGGTCAAAGACGTCGACAAGCCGCGCGTGCTTGCGGCCGTGCGGCTTCTGGCCGCGCTCGGCTTTGCCGTGATCGCCACCTCGGGAACCCACCGCTACCTGATCGAGCAGGGCGTAAAAGCCACCAAGATCAACAAGGTGGCCGAAGGCCGCCCGCATATCGTGGACGCCATCAAGAACGGCGAGGTCCAGCTGGTATTCAACACCACCGAAGGGGCCATTGCGCTCGCCGACAGCCGATCGCTACGCCGCGCTGCCCTCTTGCATAAAGTGCCGTACTACACCACTCTTTCAGGGGCCGTCGCCGCGGCGCAGGGTATCAAGGCCTATCTCGGGGGTGATCTCGAGGTGCGTGCGCTGCAGAGCTATTTCGGCGGCAAAGGCTAAACCCCGAAGTCCGGGGCTGGCCCGCCTGACGGTACGAAGTTGGGACAGAGTTCTATGGGTCGCGTGACCGGGCAGCACCCCGGTCCGCGATCGGAATTTTGTCTGCCGCATGAGTTTGGAGGCTTGAAGGACCGATGGACAAGATCCCGATGACGGAGGCGGGCTATACCGCGCTCGAAAGCGAGCTCAAGCACCGCCAGCAGGTCGAGCGTCCCCGGATCATCCAGCAGATCACCGATGCGCGCACGCACGGCGACCTGTCTGAGAACGCCGAATATCACGCCGCCAAGGAGCAGCAGTCGCTCAACGAAGGCGCGATCGCCGATCTCGAGGACAAGCTTGCGCGCGCGGAAGTGATCGACGTGTCGAAGCTGTCCGGCGACACCATCAAATTCGGCGCGACCGTGACGCTGGTCGACGAAGACACCGAGAAGAAACAGGTGTGGCAGATCGTCGGCGAGCCGGAGGCAGACGCCAAGAAAGGCAGGATCTCGATTACCTCGCCGCTTGCACGCGCGCTCATCGGCAAGGCCAAGGGCGCATCGGTTGAGGTGGTCACGCCGGGAGGCGCCAAGGCCTACGAGGTCAAGAAGGTGGAGTGGCGGTGAGGGCCGTTCAGGCTCCTGCCACGGTATCGCTGATCAGCTTAGCGGTCATGCGCAACACCGTCGGGTTGGTCCAGTAGCTCGCATGCGCTCCCAGATATGAGAGCAGCGGCACCGACCGCCACGTCAGCGATTCCGAATGCACGCAGATATCCTCGATGCGGTTTTCCGCCTCGTAGGCTGGATTGAGCGGCTTGAGCGGGAATGCCAGCAGGTCGTGCTTGTGGAAAAAGTTCAGCCAGCGCGCCTGCTTGGACAGGGACTCGGGCAGCGCCGCGCCCGGAAACGCGGGCTTGAGATCGGCGTTCGGCGCCGCGGTGATCGGAAAGACGCGTTCGGGTCCGAAGGTGAACGTGAACATCGGCATGTTGTTGCCGAGCGTCACGAAGCCGGCAAAGGTATCCAGGCGGCAGAACGGACTTACCTGCAATCTTCTCCAGTGCTTTATGAGCGCCTCATCCGTTACGTTGGCGAGAATGTCGGCTTCCGTCCGGTGTTTGAACTGGTTCAAGTCCCATGCATAGGACGAGATGATGTGGCACCCGAGCGAGTGCCCGACAAAGATCAGCGGACGATCTCGCATGCCCGGAGAGTCCAGCTCAGCGAGCGTTTCGCTGATGCGCCCCTGGACCTTGTGATAGATCGAATTCTCGTGGTCTGAGGTCTTTTGATAGGCTGCCGCGTCACCCAGTCCGAACACCACGTAGCGACGGAAGCGATTGTCCCGGACTCCCGCGGACTTTGCGACCCGCAGATAGTTGAGTTGACGGTCGCGCACCAAGTCGGCCCATGACACCGAGCCGTATGCTACACGCACATCTTTGGGCAGGAGGTCCGACAAACGCCCCTGCATCTTCTCGGCGTAATTGATCTGTTTGCCATAGATGCCGTGCACAAATACGACTGCCACATCTCGCGGCACGCGTGCCTCCAAAAACCGGCCTGTCGGCTCCCTAATCGATCCTGTCCGTCGTCGGCGTCGCTGCCGGCGCGGCATGACCACACGACTGAACCGGTGTGGTGGGTCCAGGCCCGAGGGAGCGGCAGCCTACATTACCTTCGATCACGGGAGGAAGCGGCGTGGTGCGATCACCGGCGGTGGCCTTCCCATCGCCCCCGGCAGCCGCCTGGGGTGGCGCGAGCCTCACCAACTCCGCTAACCTTCGGGGCGGAGGCCGGGAGGGCGAAAATGAAATTCGGCGTATTCGACCACATGGACGAGGCGGGCGTGCCGCTCGGCCAGCTCTATGCCGATCGGCTCACACTTGCAGAGGCCTACGACCGCGCCGACATCTACGGCTACCATCTGGCCGAGCACCATTCGACGCCGCTCGGATGCGCCGCCTCGCCCGGAATTTTTCTCGCCGCGCTGGCGCAGCGTACCAGCAAGCTGCGCTTCGGCCCCCTCGTCTATCTCCTGCCGTTCTACCATCCGCTGCGCCTGATCGAGGAAGTCTGCATGCTCGATCAGATCAGCGGCGGGCGCCTCCTCCTCGGCGTCGGACGCGGCGTATCGCCGTTCGAAACCAAGCACTACGGGCTCGATTTCGCCAAGACCGGGGAAATGTATCACGAGGCGTTCCAACTCCTGCTCAAGGGGCTCGCCTCGGACGAGCTGAACTTCGAGGGAAAATTCTACAATTATCAAAACGTGCCGATGATCCTCAAACCGGTGCAGCGCCCCCATCCGCCGCTCTGGTACGGAACGACCATCCCGGAGAATGCCGACTGGCCGGCCGCGAACGACGTGAACATCGTGATCATCTCGCTGCGTCCCACGGTGCGCGCCATCACCGACCGCTATCGCGGCGTGCGGCAGAAGCTCGGCAAATCGCCCGATACCATGCCGCTGATGGGGGTCGCGCGCCACGTGGTGGTGGCCGACACCGACGAGGCGGCGCTGGCGATCGCGCGGCGCGCCTATCCGCGCTGGCGAAAAAGCTTCCGTTGGCTGTTCGAGCGTCACAACACTGAGCCGCGCATCGCCGGGCTTTATCCGGAGACCTTCGATGGGCTTGCGGCGGTCGATAACGGCATTGCCGGCTCGCCCAAAACCGTGCGCGATTTCATCGCCGCCGAAATAGAAGCGACCGGGGTGAACTACATGCTGTCCTGGTTCGCGTTCGGCGACATGACGCTCAAGGAACAGTTGCGCTCGGTCGAGTTGTTTGCGCGCGAGGTGATGCCGGCCTTCGCCGGCGCGCGCGCGGCGGCGGAATAAGCGCGCTCCTTCACCAGCGCGTCTGCCCGACAACCGGGCAGACCGTTATGTGTTCGGTTGAACGCCTTGGAGGCAGATTGTGGGAGTCCAAAATAACAGCGACCGTATCCAGACTACGCACATCGGCAGCCTGCCGCGACCGCACAATCTGCTCGACCTGATAAAAGCCAGATTGAACAAACAGCCCTACGACGAGGCGGCCTATCGATCCTTGCTGTCGAAATCGGTGGCCGACAGCGTGCGCAGGCAGGTGGACTGCGGCATCGACTTCGTCACCGATGGCGAATTTTCCAAGCCCGGATTCTTCACCTACATCCAGGAGCGGCTGGAAGGTTTCGAGGCGCGCCCGAACCAGAAGATGATGCTCTTCCAGCAGGAGGTGGCCGCGTTCCCCGAATACTACGCGGAATACTTCAAGCAGGCGATGATGGGCGGCGCGCTGGTGCCGATCACGCCGGTGGTTTGCGTGGGGCCGGTCAAGTATCGCGGGGAAAAACTCGTTCAGACCGACATCGACAACCTAAAGGCTGCTGCGGCGGCGGCGGGCGTGCCCAACCATCATGTGTTCATGCCGGTAACGGCGCCATCGGGCGTCGAACTCAACGAGTACTACAAGTCCGAGGAAGAATATTTCCACGCGTTGGCGGCCGAACTGAACAAGGAGTGCCGCGCGATCGCGGCCGCGGGTCTATTGGTGCAGATCGACGATCCGTTCCTGCCCGATATCTTCTTCGAACCCGGCCTCGACGATCGGCAGAAGAAAAGGCGCGCGCAGATCTATGTCGAAGCCGCCAACCGCGCGCTGACCGGCATTCCCGCGGACATGGTGCGCTTTCACACCTGCTACGGCATCAACGAGGGGCCGAGACTCCACGAAGCGGCCCTGTCCGATATCATCGAGTACGTCCTGAAGATCAATGCCGGCTCGGTGAGCTTCGAGGCCGCCAACCCGCGCCACGAGCACGAGTACCACCTGTTCGAGCACGTGAAGGTTCCGGAAGGCAAAGTACTTTGCCCGGGCGTCATCACCCATGCCAGCAACATCGTCGAGCATCCCGAACTGATCGCGGAGCGCATCGTTCGTTTCGCCAAGCTGGTCGGGCGCGAGAACGTCATGGCCGGCGCCGATTGCGGCTTCTCGTCCCAGGCGCTCTACCGCACGGAGGTGCATCCCACCGTGGTCTGGGAGAAGTTCAAGGCGATGCGCCAGGGCGCCGACATCGCGACGCGGACGTTGTGGCACAAGCGTTTTCGGTGAAAACGCCGGAAGGATGCGAGGCGCGAGCACGCAAGGGAGGACGCCATGGAATTCGGTTATTTCACGCTGAGCGACAACAACTACGACAACAACGTGCGCTCGGCCAATCAGTTCGTCGCCGACATCACGGCGGAGGCGCTCTATGCCGAGGAGCTCGGCATGCACTCGGCCTGGATCGGCGAACATCATTTCAACTCGCTCGGCGTGCTGTCCTGCCCGGATCTGGTGCTCGCCTACATCGCGGCGCGCACGCAGCGCATCAGGCTCGCGCCCGCGGTGACGGTGCTGCCGCTGCACCATCCCATCCGAGTCGCCGAGCAATGGGCCACGCTTGACCTGCTCAGCAACGGCCGCGTCGATTTCGCCGTCGGCCGCGGCTACGACAGCCGCGAATACGCGCCGTTCAACGTGTCGTTCGCCGACAACCAGGGCATCTTCGAGGAAGGCCTCGAGCTCGTGCGCATGCTGTGGGCGGCGGAGGGCCGCATCTCGCATCACGGCAAGCATTATTCGTTCGACGACGTGCGCATCACGCCCAAGCCCGTGCAGCGCCCGATCCCGACCTATGTCGGCTCGTTCTCCAAGCCATCGATCGAGCTTGCCGCGCGGCTGGGGTGCGGGCTGATCGTCGCGCCGTTTGCCGCCGCCATGAGCTTCGGCGGCCTCAAGCAGGTGGCCGATCTCTACCATGCGACCTGCGCCCAGCACGGCAAGCCGCCGGGCCGGATGATGTGCAGCTACTTCACGCATTTCGCCGACAACAAGGCGCAAGAGGACGCGCAGCGCGCGCGCCAGATCAAATACTACAAGGAATGCGTGATCCCGGCTTTCCCCGGCGATCCCAAGACCGCGCCGCCGAGCTACCGCTATTTCATCGAGATCGTCGACCGGCTCACCAAGATCAAGGCGGAGGATCTGACCGAGAACTCGGTGCTGCTCGGCTCGCCCGCGCGCATGATCGACACGCTCAAGAAGGTCGAGGCCGCGGGCGTCGAGGAGGTCATTCTCTATTTCAACGTGGGCCTCAAGCCGCACACCCAGGTGAAAGACGAGATGGCGCGCTTCATGGCCGAGGTGGCTCCGGCGTTTGGCGCGCCGCGGCGCCAGAGCATGACCGGCTAGACCGGACTAGAATGGGCTCTTCGGCGCTTCGGCCTTGCAGTATTCTCCGAAAATAATGCGGAGTGCTTTTTCCGTTTGATCGATCTTTCCCGGCAGGGAGATGTGCGCGGACTTGAAGCCGTAATCTACCGTCGTCTTGTCGGCTTCCACGTACTCGAGCAGGATGTCGTCGCCCGCCACCTCGAGTTCGTATAAGGTTTGCACTCCGGAATATTTTTTGCTGATGCGTGCAACGTCCATCTTGAACCGCTTCAAATAATATCTGGCAAATCTTTTGAATTTGCGCTCCGGCACCAGAACGATGCAGGATTTTCGATCCACAATCTCAGGGCCGTCCTGCGGATCTATGCTGCCGGTGAAAACATAGTTGACCGCTTGTTGAAACACATCATTTGCAGCCATTGCCGGAACATGCATCGATACCGCGCAAAGAACGGACACGATTGCGACCACCCAGAACGGCCTGATTTCCGGATGACTTTGGCTCGGAGCCGTTAAGTCCGGCATCGCTTCTTCCCTCACTCATCCAGGATATTTGCTTTAGCCAATATACCCCGGATGACCACGGGCCGGTGCAGTGTTAGCCGGCTGCCTGCCCGGCAGCTTGGCGACGCGGGCGGGATATGCAACCGCACTACGGCGAGCACTCCCACGGGCGTGTGCGTTGGTCCGCACGCGACCCGCGCTTGAGGCCATGGTCGTTCTCGTATTCGGTTGCGGCATCACGGAACAAGGCGTTCATCTTTCCCTGCTCCTTCATGCTCTGCATGAGCCCGTTGATGATGCCCAGCAATTCCGCTTCGCCGGACGGCACCGCGAGGGCATATTCCTGGACGGCCGGAATGGATGGCGGGAGATCGGCTACGGCGAACGTCTTGTGCGCCAGCACCTGCTTGCCGTCGGCGCGATACTCGATCTCGGCGGCCTCGGCGAATGGCGTGTCGGTAATGCCAAAATCGATCTCGGAGGCGGTGACGGCTCGGACGATCAATTCCGTGCTCCCATAGTCCTTGGTCTTGAACGGCGTGTCCTTGCTCAACGCATTGGTGACGTCCTCGCCCGTAGTCTTGGACTGGTACCCCACGATGCGATTTCTGATCATGTCCTTGATCGGGCGATCGGGCTCCCCCGCGCGATAGACCAACGCATAGCTCGTGCAGAAGTACGGCTCGGAAAACAGTACGCCATACTGCTGCTCGCGCCTGGCGAGCTTGGTGATCGAGGAAATGATCATGTCGGCCTGACCCCGGCTGGGGGCTTGCAGCAGATCCTCCCACGGCACGCCTCGGATGACTAATTCAAGTCCACGGCCGGTGCGCATGCGAGCGGTGAGTTCGCCCGCGACGGCTTTCGCCAGACTGATGTCCAGCCCCTTGTAGCCCCCACGGTTGTCCAGCCATTTGAAAATATCCTGGTTGTCGGACTTCGACACATAAACCAGAATCTTTCCGGTGGTGGCGATCCGCTGGTAGGCGCTGTCGTATTGCGTGATGTTGAGGACGCGGCTCCAGGCTCTTTCCGAGTCGCGCAGCGGCTCTCTCGAGCGGCCATCGACGGCGACCGCCGACACCCGCCAGTAGCGGCTTGCGTTGGAGCGCCAGATATCCTTGCGCTCGTTCTCGGCGTAGTTTTCCGTTCGGGCGTCGGTTCGGAATTCGGCGTCGCGCGCGCTTTGCAGTTCGTAGAGAATTTCCGCGTCCCCGACGCGTTTTTTCCACGCCGCCAGCGCATCGCGATCGATCTTCCATTGAAACGGGATCGGCTTGCCGATGAAGGCCTCTCCGGTGAAAGTCCACTCCGGGGCGGGCGGCGACGGCGCTTTGAAAGTACCCGTCCAAATCAGCGTGGCCGCGATGGCCGCGAAGCCAATCCCGGCAATCGCGCCGTAGATCCAGGGCCGCGAGCCAGTTCGCGTCTTCGCCGCTGCTCGCCGGTCATCCGATTTCTCCTCGTACGTCGGTTCGGACGTTTTCCCCTGCACTCCGTCCGGCGCAAGCCCGGGCGTGGCTGGCAACGACCGGCCCCCGAGCGCCTCGATCAGTTCTTCGATCGCCGCATCCTGGCCTTCGAACGCATCGATCCGGTGCAGGTCGACCAGCCGGGCGCGAAGCCCTCCCCTTGGCTCCGCATTCTGGATACGGAATGGAATGATCAACTTGCGGGCTTCGCCCGCAAGCGTCAGTTCGCGCCGAATGTAGTCGTTGCCGTTGCAGCCCTCGGAAAAAATCAGGAGCATCGCGCGGCAGGTTTCGATCGCCTCGACGATTTCGTCGTCATAGGGCTTGCCGGGCTGGATGTTGCGCGGCGCGATCCAGCATTCGAGGCCGCGCCGTTCGAGCTTTTGGACGATGTCCGACGCAGCCTTGCGGTCCTCGGCCACGTGGCTGATAAAGACGCGCTGCCGAGCTTCGCCATGCTGCCCCGGAGAAGGCGGCGCGATCGGCGTTTCTGTCCGCGCAAGCGGCATTGGCGCCGGCGGCAGCGGGGCGACAAGCTCCTTCACGGCCGCGATGATCGAAGCGTCGTCCGCTCGCGCAATTGCGCGCTTGGAGTGGAAGCGGCCGGCGACGCGGTCCGGGTCGACATCGGCCGCGCGGGCATTAATCAGCTTGCCGAGCTGTTGCGCATGATCCGCGTCGGACAGGATGCGCGGTGAACCCAGCGCGTCCGGCGTCCAGATGACAATGGCCGCCTTGCAGGCTGCAAGTTCGATCTCGCCCTGGTCCGGCGGCAGGTTCCACGCGACCGAAAGGCCTTCGCGCTCAAGCGTCGCGGCCAGGCGCTCGGCGAGGGCCCGCCCCGACACCTCGCAACTGATGTACACGTCCGCCATGCCGTCCCTTAGCACGCAGGCGCAAAACGCGGATATGCAGCGATCGACCTCATATCAAAATCCCTCACGCCGAACGACGGCTGGAAAGCTCCTCCATCGGCACCATCGCGGCGTCCTTTGAATTGCGCAGCGTGAGCGAGGTTTTCACATTGCGCACATGCGGGGCAGCGGTGAGTTCCGCAACGAAGGCCTGGAAGGTCTTCAGATCGGGCGCAACGCATTTGAGGATGAAGTCGATCTCGCCGGAGAGCATCCAGCATTCACGCACCAGCGGCTGCGCCCGCACGAACTCTTCGAATGCCTTGAGATCGGCCTCCGCCTGGCTCGACAGGTGCACCATCGCGAAGACGGTCACTTCGTAGCCCAGAAGCTTTTCGTCGAGCAGCGCGCGATAGCCTTTGATGAAGCCGGCCTCCTCCAGCGCCCGCACCCGCCGCAGGCAGGGCGGCGCGGAGATGCCGACCCGGCGCGCCAATTCCACGTTGGTGATGCGGCCATCCTCCTGCAATTCCTGCAGAATCTGGCGATCGATGGCGTCGAGACGGGCCGGCACAGGGACTCTCCAGGGAGAATAGCCGACACTGGCCGGCTTCAACCTTCATCAATAACGCCATTTTGCTCCCGAACGAAACATTGTTGCGCGGTGCTGGTAATTTTTTACCGGCAACGGAGGTCGACACCACGATGCTGTGAGGTGGTGGTCTGCATATCTTGCATGGCTCGCCGAAATCCCTAGATTGCGCGACGGCACTTCGGCCGATGCGCATCCCGGCCGGCCGCGCCGCGGCGCCAGCGCCAAAAGCAAATTCCAGGGGCAGTTCGATATGGGCAAGACCACCCACGCCAAGGTCGTGATCATCGGCTCGGGGCCGGCTGGATATACAGCCGCAATCTATGCCGCGCGCGCGATGCTCGAGCCGGTGTTGATCCAGGGCATCCAGCCCGGCGGTCAGCTCACCATCACCACCGACGTGGAGAACTATCCCGGCTTCGCCGACGTCATCCAGGGTCCCTGGCTGATGGAGCAGATGCAGAAGCAGGCCGAGCACGTGGGCACCAAGATCGTCACCGACCACGTGACCAAGGCCGAGCTCGCGCGCCGGCCGTTTCGCCTCACTTGCGATTCGGGCGACATCTACCTCGCGGACACGCTGATTCTAGCGACCGGCGCACAGGCGCGCTGGTTGGAGCTTCCCTCCGAGCAGAAGTTCAAGGGCTATGGCGTTTCCGCCTGCGCAACCTGCGACGGCTTCTTCTACCGCGGCAAGGAGGTGCTGGTGATCGGCGGCGGCAATACCGCGGTCGAGGAAGCGCTGTTCCTCACCAATTTTGCCAGCAAAGTCACGGTGGTGCACCGGCGCGACAGCTTCCGCGCCGAACGCATCCTGCAGGAGCGGCTCTACCAGAACCCGAAGATCTCGGTCCTGTGGAACACCGTGCTGGAAGACGTGGTCGGCGATGAAAAGCCACTCAAGGTGAAAGGCGTGGTCCTGCGCAACGTCAAGACCGGCGAATCCATCGAACGCCCGGCCGACGGCGTCTTCATCGCCATCGGCCATACGCCGGCGTCCGAGCTGGTCGCGGGCCAGATCGAGATGAAACATTCGGGCTACATAAAAACCACGCCCCACTCGACCGCGACCTCGATCGCCGGCGTATACGCCGCCGGAGATGTCACCGACGACGTCTATCGCCAGGCGGTGACCGCCGCCGGGCAAGGCTGCATGGCGGCGCTTGAAGCCGAAAAATTCCTCGCCGCGCATGGCGAGGCGGAGCCGCGCGTCGCGGCGGAGTAGCTGCGGCATTGTCTTTTGCGGTGGGTGAAGGCGCGCATGAGCGTGCCTGCCGACCAAAGCGAGTGCCGCCATTGCCCACCCGCAAGGTGGGTTGGAAAAACGACCATGGACTGGGACAAGCTCAAGGTTTTCCACGCCGCCGCCGAGGCCGGCAGCTTCACGCATGCGGGCGAGCAGCTGGGCCTTTCGCAATCGGCCGTCTCGCGCCAGGTTTCGGCACTCGAGCAGGAACTCGGCGTTTCGCTGTTTCATCGGCACGCGCGCGGCCTCATCCTCACCGAGCAGGGTGAACTTCTGCACGGTACTGCCCACGAAGTCTTCATGAAGCTGGAGGCCGCCCGCGCCAAGCTCACCGACAGCAAGGAGCGGCCCAACGGCGAGCTCAAGGTGCAGACCACGCCCGGCATCGGCGTGCACTGGCTCACCCCCAGGCTCGGAGAGTTCATCGACCTATATTCCGAGATCCACATCACGCTGATCACCACCGACGAAGAGCTCGACCTCGCCATGCGCGAGGCCGACGTGGCGATCCGGCTGCGGCAGCCGACCCAGCCCGACCTGATCCAGCGCAAGCTCTTTTCGGTGCGTTTCCACGCCTATGCCTCGCCCGAATATCTCAAGCGGTTCGGCACGCCCCGCACGCTCGACGATCTCGACAATCACCGCATCGTGGTGCTCGGTGGCTCGACGGTGCCCCATCATTTCGAGAACCGGCGCTGGCTGATCGATGTCGCGCGCAACGGCAAGGGCCCGCGCATGCCGGTGCTCACCACCAACACGGTGCTCGGCGTATTGCGCGCCTGCCAGCGCAACATCGGGGTGGCGATGCTGCCCGACTATCTGGTCGAGGAAAATGGCGGGTTGGTGCAGTTGTTCGGCGAGTCGGACTCGATCGCGCTCGACGCCTATTTCGTCTACCCCGAAGAGCTGAAGTCGGTCGCGCGCGTGCAGGTATTCCGCGACTTCCTAGTGGCGAAGGCCCAGCGCTGGCACTTCTGACGTACGGCGCGCCGATCGGCCGGCCTCGGCTGTGGACCGCTCAACGACTCAACAAGTTGCGACCTCCGCATGGCTGGCATGCGACCCTTTGTGTTGTTGGTCCGACCGCGTGGGCGTACTCATTCCGGTACTGGCGGCGGCCGGTTGCCCATCCTCCCAGATTGCAACTGACACGCCGACAGCTGTTCCCCTCTGGAAGGTGATTGTCGGCCCCCGCGCCGACAAACTATGCCGGACCCGCAAGGGTCCGGCTTTTCTTTGTGCGGGCCGCAAGATCGATCCCAGGGTGCTAGCGGGCGGGCGAGGCTCCATTTACCTTAGGTGGGTTCATGACCGTCGGCGCCCAAGCCGGCGACCGCGCAAGGGAACGACAATGGCCTGGACCACGCCGACCCTCGTCGAAATCTGCATCGGCCTCGAGATCAACGGCTACCTGCCGGCCGAGTTCTGATCCGACCGACTAATCCCGCTTGATGGGACGCCTCACCGCCATTGTGCTCGGCTCGGCGGCAGGTGGGGGCTATCCACAATGGAATTGTCGCTGCCCGGTGTGCCGCTTGGCGTGGGCCGGCGACCCCCGGGTTGTTTCGCGCACACAGGCCAGCCTTGCGGTATCCGCCAATGGCGCGGACTGGGTCCTGCTCAACGCGGCGCCCGACCTTCCCCAGCAGCTCAAGCAGACCAGGACGCTGCATCCGCGCGCGGGGACGCGCGGCAGCCCGATCAAGGCGGCCGTGCTCACGGGCGGCGAAATCGACCAGATTGCCGGGCTCCTGAGCCTGCGCGAGCGCGAACCCTTCGGACTCTACGCCACCGCGGCCACCCATGCGGCGCTTGCCGGCAGCGCCCTGTTCGGCGCGCTCGAACATGACGTTGTGACGCGGCACGCGGTTACCCCCGGCGAACTGTTCATGCTTCTTGGGGAAATCCAGGCGCAATTGTTCATGGTGCCGGGCAAGCTGCCGCTCTACCTCGAAGGCGAGGACCCCGACACCGCGAGCGAAACCCCCGCGAATGTGGGCATAGACTGCTCTGCCGGCGGCGCTCGACTGGTCTATATTCCCGGTGCAGCGGCGATGACCGGCGCAGTTCGGCGACGGATCGCCGATGCAAATGTGGTTTTTTTCGACGGCACGCTCTTCCGCGACGACGAGATGATCGCCACCGGCACCGGCAGCAAGACCGGCCGCCGCATGGGGCACATGCCGATCGCCGGCGCCGGCGGCTCGCTCGCCGCGCTCGCCGGCATCGCGACGCGCCGCATCTACCTGCATATCAACAACACCAATCCCGTGCTGGTCGCGGGCTCGCCCGAGCGCATCGAGGTCGAGCGCGCGGGCTGGGAGGTTGCGCACGACGGCATGGAGATCGTGCTGTGAGCCGTGATCTGCGCGCGCGCTCGGTGCGCCGTCACCCTGAGGTGCGAGCGAAGCGAGCCTCGAAGCGTGACGGCCCCGCTGTTGTGCCCGTCATCCTTCGAGGCCCTCGCTACGCTCGGGCGCCTCAGGATGACGGAACATGGGCGGTGCGATAGGTAAGAACGATGACGCTGCTCACGCCAGACGAGCTCGAGGCCGCGCTGCGCGACATCGGCGCGCGCCGCTATCATCGCCTGCATCCGTTCCATGCGCTCCTGCACGGCGGCAAATGCAGCAGGGGCCAGGTGCAGGCCTGGGCGCTCAACCGCTACTACTACCAGGCGATGATCCCGGTGAAGGACGCGAGCCTCATCGCGCGCTGCGACGATCCCGCGTTGCGCCGCGAGTGGCGCAGCCGCCTCGTCGACCACGACGGCGAGCGCGACGGCGACGGCGGCATCGCGCGCTGGCTCACGCTCACCGACGGGCTCGGGCTCGATCGCGGCTACGTCACCTCGCTGGCGGGGCTACTGCCGGCGACACGCTTTGCGGTCGAGGCCTACGTGCATTTCGTGCGCGAGAAGACCATGCTCGAAGCGGTCGCCTCCTCGCTCACCGAATTGTTCTCGCCGCAAATCATCGGCGAGCGCGTCGAAGGCATGCTCAAGGGCTACGATTTCGTCTCCGCCGACACGCTTGCCTATTTCTCCAAGCGCCCTCCGCTCGCCCGGCGCGACAGCGATTTCGCCCTCGACTACGTCAAGCGTCACGCCAGGACGGCGGGCGACCAGCAGGCGGTTCTCCGGGCGCTCGAATTCAAGTGCGACGTCTTATGGGCCATGCTGGACGCGCTTCATCACGCCTACGTGGCGCCCGGGCACGTCCCGCCCGACGCCTTCGTGCCGGAGGAATAGCATTTCGGCCGAACTGCGTTTCGTCTGCGCTCGCATCGGCGGCACACCAAGCCGCAAGCGCCTCTCCCACAAGGGGAGAGGGCACGTTCGGCACGGTCCGGGCGCACGCGGACACTTCGCATACAAATGATCGGCTTGTGCTATTCTGCCCGCCAACAAGGCTTCGGGCCCTCACTATGCGGTGACGCTTTGCAGCTTGATCGATTAAAACGACGGGATTTCATCGCACTGCTCGGCGGTGCGGCCGCGTTCTCGACGTCGTGGCCGCTGCATGCGCAAACGCGCGTTCCCCGCATCGGCATCATCGACAATGGGCCACTGTGGGAGCATTTCCGCCAGGGGCTGCGCGAGCACGGTTACGTGGTGGGCCGCAACATCAGTTTCGAATACCGCTCGGCGGGCGGCGCGCCTGACCGTCTCGCCGCGGCGGCGGCCGAACTGGCGGCGCTTCCGGTCGACCTGATCGCCACCTACGGCACCCCGGCCTCGCGCGCCGCCAAGCAGGCGACCGCAAGCGTTCCCATCGTGATGGTCGGGGTCGGCGACCCGGTCGGCGCCGAACTGGTGGCGAGCCTCGGCCGGCCGGGCGGCAATGTCACCGGCAACACGGTGCTGAGTGCCGATCTCGCGGGCAAGCGCCTGCAGCTTCTGAGGGAAGCGATCGGGGCATCGCGCGTCGCGTTTCTCTGGAACCCGGACAACGCCTCGCACGCGGCCACCCTCGACGAGCTCAAGAACGCGGCGCCGCCGCTCGGCATGGCGCTGCTTCCGGTGGCGGCCCGGCGGTTCGATGAATTCGAGGCCGCGTTTGCGGCGATGATGCGCGAGCGCCCCGACGCCTTTTTGATGAGTGCTGACGCCGTGCATCTGCGCAATATCGGCTGGATCGTGCAGTTCCTCGCCCGCAACAGGCTGCCGGGCATGTTCCAGTTGCGGGAGAACGTGGAGGTCGGCGGCCTGATGTCGTATGGCGCGAGCCTGCCCGATCTGTTCCGGCGCGCCGCCACCTACGCGCACAAGATCCTTTCCGGCACCAAGCCCGCGGAGCTGCCGATCGAGCAGCCGGCGAAGTTCGAGCTGATCCTCAACCTCAAGACCGCCAAGGCGCTCGGCCTGACGATCCCGGAGCCCTTCCTGTTGCGCACCGACGAGGTGATCGAGTGAGCGCCGGCATCAAGCGGCGCGAGTTCATCCCGCTCATCGGCGGCGCTGCGGCAACCGTCTGGCCGCTTGCCGCCCGCGCGCAACAGGCGGCGGTACCGCTCGTCGGATTTCTCGGCAGCACGTCGCCGGGACCGTGGGTGCGCTTCGTCGATGCCTTCCGCGTAGGCCTGAAGGAAACCGGCTTCGTCGACGGCCACAACGTCGCGATCGAGTTCCGCTGGGCGCAGGGCGAATACGACCGGCTGCCGGAACTGGCGGTCGATCTGGTTCGCCGGCAGGTAGCCGTACTGGTCGCGACCGGAGGTCAGCCGACGATCATGGCGGCCAAAGCGGCAACCTCGACCATCCCAATCGTCTTCACGCTCGGGAGCGATCCGGTCAAATTGGGCTTGGTAGCCAGCCTCGCCCGTCCCGGCGGCAATGTGACCGGCGTCAATCTGTTCACCGCAACGATGGACGGCAAGCGGCTCGGGCTTCTGCACGCCATGGTCCCGGCCGCCGAGACGATCGTAGCGCTCGTCAACCCGAAGAACCCGACCACTCCCGAACGACTGAAGGAAATCGAGGTCGCGGCGCGCACTATCGGACGGCAACTCCAATACCTGCGTGCGAGCACCCTGCAGGAGCTGGCGGCGGCCTTCGCCGCGCTTGGCCGCATGCGCGCCGGCGCCCTGTTCGTCGGCGCCGACCCGTTCTTTAACACTCAGCGCGACACAATCGTCGCGCTTGCGGCGAGCCACGCCATCCCGGCGATCTACGAGCAGCGCGACTTCGCGGTAGCGGGCGGGCTGATGAGCTACGGCACCGACTTTGCCGCGAGTTACCGGCAGGCCGGCGTCTACGTCGGCCGCATCCTCAAGGGCGAAAAGCCTGCGGAACTGCCGGTGGTGCAATCGACCAAATTCGAGTTCATCATCAATTTGAAGACCGCCAAAGCGCTCGGCCTCGACGTGCCGCCGTCGCTCTCGGCCCAGGCGGACGAGATCATCGAATGAGAGAGCCCTTAATGCAACGGCGCGAGTTCATCGTGCTCATCGGTGGCGCGGCGGCAGCCGTCTGGCCGCAAGCGGCGCGGGCGCAGCAACCGGGCAAAATTCCGCGCGTCGGGTTCATGGGCAACTCCACCGCCGCGCTTGAAGCCAATCTGGTCGGCCCGTTCCGCGAAGGCCTGCGCGAATTGGGCTACGTGGAGGGCCGCAACATCGCCATCGAGTACCGCTGGGCGGACGGGGATTACGCGCGCTTTCCGGCGCTGGTCGCCGAACTCATCGCCGCCAAGGTCGACGTGATCGTCACCGCCGGCACGCCCGCTTCGCTCGCGGTCAAGAAGGCGACCTCGACGGTGCCGCTGGTGATGATCGCGGTGGGCGATCCGGTCGGCACCGGGCTGGTGCCGAGCCTGGCGCGGCCGGGCGGCAATCTCACGGGGCTGAGCTCGATCGCGCCGGACCTGGAAGGAAAACGGCTGGAGCTTCTGCGCGAGATCGTTCCCAAGCTCTCGCACGTTGCCTTCTTCTTCAACCCGGCCAATCCGTTCCATGCGGTATCCATGCGGAATGGGCGCGCCGCGGCTCAGGCCTTGGGAATAAAGTTGCAACCGCACGAGGTGCGCCGATCGGAAGACCTCGACGCCGCCTTCGACACGATCGCCAAGGAGAAGCCGGACGCGTTGCTCATCCTGGCGGACCGGGTGTTCCTGCATAACCGCCAGCGCATGATGGATTTCGCCACCGAGCAGCGGCTGCCGAGCGTGAATGCCTATCGCGAAGTGGTCGAGGCGGGCGGGCTGATGTCCTATGGGCCGAGCTACGAGGACATGCACAAGCGTGCCGCCATCTATGTCGACAAGATCCTCAAGGGCGCCAAGCCCGCCGACCTGCCGATCGAGCAGCCGACCAAGTTCACGCTCATCCTCAACCTCAAGGCCGCGAAGGCGCTCGGACTAGACGTGTCGCCGATGCTGCTCGCGCGCGCCGACGAGGTGATCGAATGAGCGCGGCGATCAGGCGGCGCGAATTCATCACGCTGCTCGGCGGCGCGGCAGCCGCACTCGCGATCCGGCCATTCGCCGCACAGGCGCAGCCGGCCGGGAAGATCTACCGCATCGGCTTTCTGTGGGATGGCCCCGACGTGTTTCCAGATGCGCTCGCGGCCTTCCGGCAGGGGCTGCGCGAGTTGGGCTACCTGGAAGGCCGCAACATCGTCATCGAATACCGTTGGGCGCACGGCAAGCCGGAGCGCATGCGCGAACTGGCCGAGGAATTGGTCCAGCCTCAAGGTCGATATCATCATGGCGCCGAGCTCCATCTACACAGCCGCGGCCAAGCGGGCGACCTCGACCATTCCCATCATCTTCATGAGCCACGCCGACCCGCTCGGCACCGGCCACGTGGCAAGCCTGGCGCATCCCGGCGGCAACGCGACCGGGCTCTCGTTGATGATGACCGAAACCAACGTCAAGGGCCTGGAGCTGCTCAAGGAAGCCGTTCCCACGCTCGCACGCGTCGCCGTCATCTTCGACCCGGCCACGCCCTCGCATGGCCCGGGCCTCAAGGCGGCCGAGGCCGCCGGCCCGAAACTGGGCTTCGGTATTCAACCGGTGCCGGTGCGGAGCGCGACGGAATACGAGAGCGCTTTTTCCGCCATCCTCCGGGAACGCGCCGACGGCGTCCTGGTGCTCTCGACCCCGCTGTTCATTGCCGGAGCCAAGCCGCTCGCGAAGCTGGCGCTGGCGCACAAGTTGCCGTCGTTGTTCGGACCGAGACAGCACGTGGAGGCCGGCGGGCTCATGAGCTACTCGCCCGACCGCGCCGATCTGTGGCGCCGCTGCGCCATCTACGTGGACAAGATCCTCAAGGGAGCCAAGCCGGCGGACCTTCCGGTGCAGCAGCCGACGAAGTTCGAGCTGGTGATCAATCTCAAGACCGCCAAGGCGATCGGGCTGACCATCCCGGAAGCTTTCCTGCTGCGCGCCGACCAGGTGATCGAATGAGGCGGCGCGATTTCCTGGCGGGCATGGGGGCTGCGGGAGCGGCCTGTCTGCCCCGGCGGGCGCGCGCGCAGGCGCCTTCCGCAATGCTGCGGGTCGGAAGCTGCGCACCCTCGCCGCGCGTGCGATCGTTCCTGCAGGGGTTCGACGCGCGCATGCGCGAGCTCGGATACGTCGACGGTCAGAACTACACGATGGACTATATCGACCTGCAGGGCCGCGCCGACCGCTACCGCGAGGCCATGCAACAGCTGGTGGATCGCAAGGCGGACGTCATCGTCGCGTTCGGCCCGGAGGAGGCCTTAAAGGCGGCGCTGGCCGCAACCAGGACGATCCCGATCGTCATGGTGGCGATCGACTTCGACCCGATCGCGCTCGGCTATGCGACCAGCCTGGCGCGGCCGACCGGCAACGTCACGGGCATTTTCCTCGAGCAGATCGAGCTTGCCGCCAAGCGCCTGCAACTGGTGAAGGACGCTTTTCCGGCCATCAGCAAGGCCATGGTGTTCTGGGACCACCTGTCGGCAGACCAATGGCGCGCGACGCGCGACAACGCGGCGAAGTTCGGCTTCGACCTCGCCGGGATCGAGTTGCGCGACTACCCGTACGACTACGCGCGGGCACTGGCGCAGACGCCGCCGGATCATCGCGGTTTCCTGTTCGCCATGACGTCCCCGCTGTTCGCGCGCGACCGCGACCGCCTCGTGCAGTTCACGCTGCTCAACCGGCTGCCGTCGATGTTCGTGTTCCGGGAATATGTCGACCAGGGCGGGCTGATGTCCTACGGGCCGAACCGCAACGCGATGTCCCGGCGCACCGCCGACTACGTCCACCGCATCGCGCGCGGCGCCAAACCGAGCGAGCTTCCGATCGAACGGCCGACGATCTTCGAGCTTGTCATCAATCTGCGCACCGCCAAGGCGCTCGGCTTGGAATTCTCCCAGGCCATGCTGCTGCGCGCCGACGAGGTGATCGAATGAAGCGGCGCGATTTCATCTCCCTCATCGGCGGCGCCGTGGCGGCGCCGATTCTTCCGCTTGCCGCCCGCGCGCAGCAGGCCATGCCTGTCGTCGGGTTCCTCAGCACCGCCTCGCCCGGGCCGTTCGCCCACCTGCTGGCCGAGGTGCGGAGCGGATTTCGCCGGCCAGGATCAGATCCCGCACCTTGCGAAACAGCGCGTCGACTACCAGGGCAAGGCGCTGAAGGAGTTCCGCGACGACCAGCGTCCCGGCGCCGACACCATCATGAGCGGCTCGGTCGCCGGCCTCTCCGACGCCGATCTCACCGCGCTCGCGCACTTTGCGGCTTCCAGATAGGCATCCCTCGATGACGGCGCATGACACGCGAGCAGCCGCAGGGCGGCCTGGTCCGGATCGCGCGCCGCAGCTCATCGTCAGCGGCGGCACCGCCTCGCTCGCGCTCACGCTCGCGGTGTGCGACTACGAGCATGTGCGCGAGATCGCGCAGGGGATCGTCCGCGCCGACGGCATCACGCTCACCCCGCTGATCTTCCCCTCGATCGAGGAAATTACCTTCCGCTTCCTCAAGACGCTGGAATGGGACGTCTCGGAGCTCTCGTTCGGAAAATACATTTCGCTCACGTCGCAAGGCGCGGCGCCGATGGTGGCGATCCCGGTGTTCCCTTCGCGCGTGCACCGCCATTCGGCGATCTACGTGCGCAGCGACCGCGGCGTCAGGAGCGCGAAGGACCTCGAGGGCCGCGCCGTCGGCATTCCGGAATGGGCGCAGACCGCCGGCATCTATGTGCGCGGCTTCCTGGCCGAGAGCTACGGCGTCGACCTGGCGAAAATCCGCTGGCTGCAGGCCGGTGTGAACGAGCCCGGCCGCGCCGAGAAGGTCGAGCTGAAGCTGCCCGCCGGCATGCAATATCGGGCGCGGCCCGATGCCAGCCTCACCGGAATGCTGGCGAGCGGCGAAGTCGACGCGGTGATCTCGGCGCGGGCGCCCGACGCGTTCGCGGCGGGCGACGGCAAGGTGGTGCGGCTGTTTCCGGATTACCGCGCCGAGGAAGAACGCCTGTTCAAGGCGACCGGCATCTTTCCGATCATGCATCTCATGACCATGCGCCGCGCGGTGTTCGAGCAGCACCCTTGGGCCGCGATGAACCTCACCAAGATGTTCGACGAGGCCAAGCGCCGCTGCTTCGACCGGCTGCGCGATTTCACCTGCGCGCGCGTCCCACTGCCGTGGGCCGCCGCCATCGCCGACGACATCGCGGCGCGCTTCGGCCCCGACCCCTATCCCTACGGCATCGAGCCGAGCCGGGTGACGATCGAGGCGTTCTGCCGCTATTGCCACGACCAAGGCGTCACCCACCGCCGCATGACGGTGGACGACCTGTTTCCGCCCGAAGTGCGCGGCACGGCGCGGGTCTAGCGCGTTGGACTGGATAAGCGCGGAGCCGGATGCGGATGGATCCAGCCGGTAACGTCCGCTCATTGGGACGAAGCCGACCTACTCACTGCGCGCTCGAAATGACGCGGACCCCGGTCAACGACGACCAGCCACGCGGTTTTGAAGCGATAGGGACTCTGACGTAGAGTGTCACTGTGGCCCACAGTTCCTTATCGCGCGGATTCGAGTGTCCTTCCGGAGAGCTACCATGAAGCAGAGAATGGTCACCGCTTTGGTCGTGCTTGTCGCGCATCTGCTGGTGCTTCAAAACGCGCAAGCGTTCCCGGATCGGCCGATCAAGCTGGTCGTACCGTCGCCCGCAGGGGGACCTCCGGATGTCATGGCGCGGCTCCTGACGGAAAAGATGGCGGCCAGTCTCGGACAGCCGGTAATCGTGGAGAACCGTGGCGGAGCAGGCGGCACGATCGGAGCCAGATCGGTCCTGACCGCGGCGCCGGACGGCTACACGCTGCTGATGGGAAGCACGAGCACGCTTCTCATCGCGCCGTCGATCTACAAGAACGCGGGCTACCATACGGGATCATTCGCGCCGGTCGCGCGTGTCGCGGACAGCACCGAAGTCCTCGCCGTGCATCCATCGGTTGCGGTCAAATCGGTAGCCGAATTGGTCGCCCTGGCGAAGTCCAAGCCCGGTGTGCTGAACTTCGGCTCGGCCGGGATCGGAACACTTCCCCATCTCGAGGGCGAACTCCTGAAGGCGAGCGCGCAGATCGATATCAACCACGTTCCCTATCGCGGCGGCGGTCTGGCCCTTACGGGCCTGATGGGTGCGCAGGTCCAGATTCTCTTCTCCACCCTGACCCAGATGCTCCCGAATATCCGGGAGGGCCGTGTGCGCGGATTGGCTGTGACAAGCGAAGCCCGCAGCAAGCTGGCGCCGGATATTCCAACCATGGTCGAAAGCGGATTCGATCAGTTTATCATAACGTCCATAACAGCGATCGTGGCCCCTCCCGGCACTCCGATCGACATCAGGCGGACGCTCAATAAAGCTGTGGCAGGTGCGCTCGCCTCGGCGGACGTCGAGCGGGCGTTGGCGACAATGGGGGGCGAGGCGCGACCGGCATCGCCGGAGGAAACCGCTTCTTATCTGGCCGACCTGCAAAAACGCTTTGCTCGCATCATAGAAGCCACGCGAATCTCGGTTGATTGAGGGCCGGATTGCTCGTCGTCGGCGTTTTTCGGCCGATCAACTTCAGGCCGCGTAGACGGCGGGAACGAAAGGCTCTTTGTCCCATTCGCCAATCGGATCGTATCCCCAAACCCAGTCGGAGCTGCCGGAGACGCTGCCTTTGCCGGCGGCTATCGATTCCTTCTGCGCCGCGGCATCGCGCATGTGCTTGAACCGGGCATTGGCGATGGAGAGCCGTTGCACCCCGTGCACGCGCGGGATGCGGACGCGGCGGAAACCGTCGAAGGCCTCGACCGGATCGCGGCAGGCCTCGAGCCAGCGCGCGAGGATGTAGGCGTCCTCGAACGCCTGGCAGGCGCCCTGCCCGGCATTGGGCAACATGGCGTGCGCCGCGTCGCCGATGAGCTGGATGCGGCCGCGGCCCCAATTCTGCGTGAGCGGCCGCGTGAAGAGCCCCCATTTTGAGCACGCGGTCACCAGGCTGAGGAGCTTGGCGAGACGCGGCTCCGGGTTGGGGAAGCTCAGCCGCATCTCGTCGGGATCCCCGCGGGTCGACCAGCCTTCCTCGACCCATTTGTCGGTGTCTTCTTGAGTGACGATATTCACGAGCTTCTTGCCGCGGATGTAATAGGCGAGGAGATGGCAGCCCGGCCCGACCCATTGGATACGGCCGGTCGGCTCGAGCACCTCCTCCGGCACGTCGCTGCCGTTCAGCAGCGCGCGCCAGACCATCTGACCGGTATAGGTCGGGTTGTCGTCGCCATAGAGCGCCTGACGGACGACCGAGCGCACGCCATCGGCGCCGATCACGATCTCGGCCTCGACTTGAGCGCCATTGGCGAAATCGAGCACGATCCGGTCGCCTCGTTCCTCTATGGCCGTCAGGCGGTGTCCCAGATGGATGGCGCTATGATCGAGCCCGCTTGCGAGCGCGTCGAGCAGGTCCGCGCGGTGAAAGGTGTAATAGGGAGCGCCGTGCCGTGTCGCGGCGTCGTGCCGATCGCTCAACTCCAGGAACTCACCGGTCTGCATGCTGCGGGTGTAGATTCCAGGTGAAGTCGTGCCGACCGCGGCGACCTTGTCGCCAACGCCGATCGCCTGCAGCGCCTTGACGGCCTGCGGGCTTGTGTTGACCGCGGCGCCGATCTCGCCGAGGGCCGGAGCGGATTCGAAAACCTCCGCCTTCATCCCGAAGGTCTTCAGCGCATTCGCGGCCGCGAGCCCGGCGAGCCCGCCACCGACAATCGCCACCTTACAGCTTGACGACATTCCTCCCTCCAGACACTCGCCGGCTGACCCCACTCACCGCCCAGAAGCGGGAGTTTCACGAGCGCCTGATGTCGGCGAGGCCGCCGAAGCGGCCGATCAGCGCATTGGCGCCGATCGAGATCACGAACAGGATGATCAGCAGGGAATACATCAGCGGCATGTTGAAGATGCTGTAGGCCTGGATCACCAGGAAGCCGATGCCGCGGTTCGACAGCTTGGTCTCGGCCAAGAGCGTGCCGATCAGCGCGACACCGAGCCCGAGCCGCACGCCGTTGATCATGGGATAGCGCATGGCCGGCAGATAGATCTTGGTCACCATCTGCCAGGTGTTGGCGCGGAAGCTGCGTCCGACCCGGATCAGCACCTTGTCGATCTCGCGCATGCCGCCGGCGACGTTGAGCGCGACCGGGAAGAAGCACGAGACCGCGCCGATCGCGATCTTCGAGCCCGGCCCGACGCCGAACCACATGATCATGACCGGAAAGAAGATGATCTTCGGGCACGGCCCCAGATAGTAGAGATAGGACTCGAAGGCGCGCTCCATCAGCTTGGAGCCGCCGAGCGCGATCCCGACCACAAGCCCGCTCAGGCCGCCGATCAGCATGGCGACGGCGATCTCGTAGAACGTGGTGTAGAGGTGGAAATAGAAGGTCGGATCCATCAGCGTCTCGTAGAGCTGGCGGCCGATGGCGGTGAGCGAGGGCACCACGTCGCGGTAGAGCAGGCCCGAAGCGGACACCGCCTCCCACAGCACCACGATCGCGACGACGATCGCGATGCGCAGTTGCGTGACGGGACTTGACCGCAGCCACGGCGCCTTCTCCGCCGGCAGCGTCAGTCGACCGGTCTCAGCCATCGCTCAAGCCTTTCGGTCAGGACGAACACGCAGACGCTGACCAGGATGACGAACAGGATCGCGGCATAGGTACCGGCGAGATCGTAGCGCTCCGCGAGCTCGTTGATGAGCTGCCCGAGGCCGCCGAAATTGATCAGGAACTCGACCCCCACGATATTGATCAGCGCGATGATCAGCCCCAGCCGCAGGCCGACAAAGATGGTCGGCAGCGCGGCGGGGAACAGGATCTTCCAGAACTGCTGCGAGGGCGTGAGATTGAAGCTGCGCCCGACATTGATCAGCACGCGCTTGGTGCCGGACAGCCCTTCGAGCGTCTTGAGGATGATCGGCGCCAGCCCCGCGGTGAACGCCATCATCACGATGGTCAGCGCGCTGCGGCCGAAGATCACGAGATAGAGCGGATACATCAGCACGAGCGGGGCGGCGGCGACGGCGGCGACCCAGGTCTCGGTCGCGCGCCGCAAGATCGCGAAACGGTGCAGCATCACGCCGCCGGCGACGCCGAAGATCGTCACCAGGACGCTGGCCGCCAGGGATTCGCCGGCGGTGAGCAGGAAGCGGTTGAGCACGTCCTCCTCGACGATGATGCGCGGGATGGCGGCCACGATCTCGCTCGGCTTCGGAACGATGAAGCGGTTGATCACGCCGACCCAGATGAGCACCTCGACCGCGGCCACGAACGCCAGCAACGAGCCGAGCCCCAGCACGAGCGGGAAAAACCGGTTCTTGGCAAGCGCGGCCGCGGCGCTCATCGCCTGTCGCCCTCGCGCAGCTTCTGGCTTTCGTCCTCGCGCAGGCCCTTGGTCGCCTCCTCGCGCAGGTCGCTCCAGATCTGCGCGACGTAGCGGCCGAACGCCTCGCTCGACACGATCTCCGAGGTGCGCGGGCGCGGCAGCTCGATCTCGACGATGCGCTTGAGCTGGCCGGGCCGGTAGGTCATCACCAGGATGCGGTCGGAGAGCTGCACCGCCTCGGTGATGTTGTGGGTGATGAGCAGCGTGGTCTGCTTGAGCTCCTGCTGGATCTGCAGCACCTTGTCGCCGAGCAGCAGCCGCGTCTGCTCGTCGAGCGAGGCGAACGGCTCGTCCATCAGCATGATCTTCGGCTCGCGCCGCGAGCGTGCGCGCCATCGACACGCGCTGGCGCATGCCGCCCGAAAGCTCGGCCGGAAAGCGGCGCTCGAAGCCGTCGAGCCCGACCAGGCCGACGAAGTGCCGCGCCCGGTCGTAGCGCTCGCTCTTCGGCATGCCGGCGATCTCCAGCGGGAACGCCACATTGTCGATCACGGTGCGCCAGGGAAAGGTCGATTCCTCCTGGAAGATCATGCCGATCGACGCGATGCGGCCCGCTGCACGCGCTCGCCCGCGACCGCGACGCGTGCCGTCGTAGCCGTCGAGCAGGCCGCCGATGATGTTGAACAGGGTCGACTTGCCGCAGCCCGACGGACCGATCACGCCGAGGAACTCGCCCGGCGCCACCGTGAGCGACACGTGATCGAGCGCGGTGAGCACGCCGTCGGGCGTCTCGAAGCGCTTGACGATGTCGTCGACCACCAGAATGGCGTCGGCGGCCGCAGCCTTCGGCGCGCCCCCACCGCTTCGTCCCGAAGGCATGGTCACGGTCGCCATGAAATCTGCCCGCCCCTCCCTTGGCCACCCGCGTGCGCGGCACGGTGTCTGCCCGTGTGAATGGCCGCTCCGAACTGCCGCTGGCTATAGCACGCCCGGGCAAGGGAGGGCACGAACCCGGGCGGTGAAATTATGTCGCTGGCGGCTAGCCCTGCTCCGCCTGCATCGGGCGGCCGGCGCGCCGGCACCAGTTCTCCCAGGCCCGGTTGAGCCGTAGGGACCGGTGCGCTCGATGATCTTGTCGACCTCGCCGGGGTGAAGGAACTTGATGTCGCCCATCGCCATGGCCTGCATCTGCAGCTTGGCGTTGACCTCCAGATAGACCGAGATGAAGACCGCGTGGCGGACGTTGCGGCGCCGCCACGGTCGCGCCGTGGCCGCGCATCAGGTGGTGCGGCCGCTGCCCATCGCGCTTGGCCAGGTCGCGGCCCATCGGCGACGTTCTCGACCAGGAGCGCGGTGTCGCCGAACTGGTCGTGCGAATCCCAGACCGGCACCTCGCGCCCGATCTGACGCACCATGTGCAGCAGCGGCTTGAGCTTGCTGCCGGTGACGCCGAACGGGATGACGCTCGGCGAATGGTTGTGCACGACCGACATCACGTCGGGCCGCGCCTCGTAGAGCCCGCCATGGATGAAGCGCTCGAGATAGGGCGCGCGGCCCTGCGCGATCGATCGGCGTCGCCCTCGAGCGTGAACTCCATGATGTCGTCCTTCTCGATGCAGTCGGGCGCGCGCGCGCGCGAGAGCAGATAGTGCTCGGGATTGTCGGGATGGCGCGCGCTGACGTGGCCGAACGAATCCACCACGCCCTCGCGGGCCAGGATGCGGTTGGCGGTGACGATCTCTTCGAGGAGGTAGTCGAGCTTGGACATCGGTGTTTCCTTTCGGGTGGGATCGTCTCGGTGTCATCGCCCGCGAAAGCGGGCGATCCAGTAACCGAAGGCCTTCGTTTGAGGCTCGCGTTTCAATTGCATCAGGCGGCGCTTACTGGATGCCCGCTCTTCGCGGGCATGACAGATGCAACGTGTCACAGAATAAAACTCACCGAGCCGAGCGATCCCGAGCTCGTGCGCGTCGATGAGCACGCGCCGCTCCTTGATCCGGAAAGCGTCGCCGGCGCAGCGCAGGATGAAGCGGTAGCCGCCGACATATTCGCGGATGCGCTCGTAGCGGCGGAAGCGGTAGCAGACGAAGTTGGCGGTGACGGTGACCAGCTCGCCCTCCACGCGCAACGATGCGCACGTTCGAGATCATCCGCCGCGTGCGCGACTTCGGATACTCGGCGTGGCAGTTGGGATCGTTGATGCGGATGATGCGCTGGCGGATGCGCTCGCGGTCGTCGGCGACGAGAAACAGGGTCGAGCGGTGGTCGCCTTCGAGCTGGTCGTTGGGCGGCACGTAATAGGCGGCATCGTCGGCGAGCAGCGTCTCCCACTCGTCGAGCTTCCATTCGTCGAGCAGCGCGGCCTCGTGGTAGAGGAAGTCCTCGACCTCGGCGCGCGTGACGACGCTGCGCGTCGCGACCGTCATGCCTGCGCTCCCATCAGCTCGTTCCAGCGCCGCCAGAAGATGCGCAGGTGATGCTCGTCGCTGTTGAGCTGCTCGCCTTCCTTGCCCATGCCGCGCGACATCTCCGACCAGCGGTCCTCGTGCCAGTTGGCGAGCCCCTGCTGCACCAGCTCGAGCGCCTCGACGTCGTCGGGCGTGGCGAAGCCGCCGGGGCCGTAGAAGGTGAGGAAGGCGTCGAGCCGCCGCGCGCGGGCGCTCTCGCTCTCCTCGACCGGGCCGAGCGCCCAGGCGGTGACGTGCATCTTGTCCGGGCCCTCGCGGATAGAAGGTGCGCACCGTCACCGACGAGCCGTCGTTGATCACGAGGTTGGGGAAGATCACCAGGTTGCGGTTGGTGTCGGCGACGCGCGCGCGCGCGCTCCGCGCCGAGCCGCGTCACCAGTTCGGCGCGGATGTCGTCCATCTCGGCCTTCGCCGCCTCGCCGTAGAGCGGGATCCACTTGGCCACCGGCCGGCCGCGGAAATTGATGTTGTCGGTGGTGAAGTGGCCGTTGCCGAGCTCGACCGCCGAGCCGCTGGTCGGCAGGATCTGGCCCGACTCCTTCGGCGGCGGCTCGATCTTGACGCCGGAATTGGCCATGAAGTTGAGCCAGGTCGAGTGCGTCGACGGCAGGTGATAGTCGTCGACGCTGTTCTCGACCATCAGCTTCCAGTTGGCGGCGACGTCGTATTCCTGCACGCCGGCGATGATCTCCATCTGTCCGGACGGCGACTGGTCGATGACGAGGTCGATGTAGTCCTTGGCGCCGGCGAGATAGTCGGTCGAGCGGCTGGGCGTCGGCGTCGAGGCTCATGAACCAGAAGCCGCGATACTCCTCGAACCGCGCCGGCCGCTCGCAGCCCGTAGGACGCTCTTGTCGAAGCTGTCCGGCATAGGCGTCGTCGCCGGGCACGCGCACGAGCGAGCCGTCGTTGCCGTAGGTCCAGCCGTGATAGATGCACATGAAGCGCCGCGCGTTGCCCTCGCGCTCGGTGCAGACGATGGCGCCGCGGTGGCGGCAGGTGTTGAACAGGCAGTGGATCGCGCCCTTCTGGTCGCGCAGAAGATCACCGGCCGCCCGGCGACCTTGCGCGAGCGGAAATCGCCCGGCTTCTTCAGCTCGGAGGCATGGCCGACATAGATCCAGCAGCGGCCGAAGATGTGCGACATTTCCTGGCGCAGGATGTCGCCCGAGACCAGCACCTCGCGGTCGAGCAGGAAGGTCTTCTTCTCGCGGTCGTCGATGATGTAGGAGCGGACGGACATTGTCTGGCTCTCGTTGCGGGCGCCCCGGCCCTCGGCGCGCAAGGTACGGGCCGGACAAAACCGGGTCAATCGAGCGCGCGCGAGCCCGCCGCAACCGCCGACGCCCACGGCAGCCCACTTGCACTTTTTCGACGGGCCGCTAAAGCACAGAGCCATCCATCGTGCAATCAATCGGGTCAATCCGTCAGGCCATGTCCAATCCCCTCCCCGTCTGCGCAACCGCCGACATCCCGCCCGGCAGCGTCAAGAGCTTCGACGTCGGGGACGAGCTTGTCGCCGTCTACAACATCGACGGCACTTTCTACGCCACCGAGGCGCGCTGCACCCATGCCATCGCCGACCTCGCCGACGGCATCCTCGAAGGCGACGTGATCGAGTGCACCATGCATTTCGGGGCGTTCAACGTGCGCACCGGCAAGGCGGTGCAGGCGCCCTGCATCGATCGACCTGAAGACCTTCAAGACCGAGGTGAGGGACGGCCAGGTGTTCGTGGACCCTAAGACGCCGGCGCCGGTGGCGGGGTGACCTTGCGGCTGCAACACGCGCACGCCATTGACCCGGCTGTCATGCCCGCGAAAGCGGGCACCCAGTAATTGTCGCAAATAAGAGCAAAGAGACACGCGCGCCCTGCGCACATCGAGTTTACCGCTTTCGCGGGTGATGACACTTGTGTGTGGGCCGAGAAAGCTCGTGGGTGCGGCAGGAGCTTGCCGTCACTCCAGCGTCAGGAAATACCGCCACTCGCTGCCCATGTTGTCGTCCGTCACCGGCTGCTTGCCGGCGGTGCGGGCGAGAATATCGGGACACGGTTCGATCGGGCGGTCGTCCTTGCCGGCGGCCGATTTGAGGCTCGCCTCCATGGTCATGAGATGGTCGAGCACCGCGCGGTCCTCCGCGCGGCCGGGCTCGAACTGCCGCCTGCCGTCGATCCGGTAGGCTTCCAGCGTTCGCCGCCAGCGCGCGAAGTCCCAGGCGATGGGCGTTTGCGAGACCACCATGTGATTGGTGAACCGCGCGCCGTGCGCGAAGCCGAGACAGCCGGTGCGCTGCACGCGGTCGGCGCTGGTGGTGTTGTAGAAGAACACCCCGCCCGGATTGAGATGCACCTTGACCAATTCGAGGAATTCGCTCGACAGGAGATTGGTGACGTTGGCGCGGAAGTGCCACGTGGTGTTGGACACGATCGCATCGAACTTGCGGTCCGGGTGGCGATGCAGCCACCGCCGGCCGTCGTCGCTGACGATCGTCACCTTGGGATTGGTCAGCACCGAGGCGACTTCCGGCTCGCGCGCGATCAACTGGACATAGCCGGGGTTGATCTCGACCACGGTGAGCGAGGCGACATCGGGATTGTGCGCAAGCACCTGCGCCCACGAGCCGGTCGAGAGCCCGATCATCAACACGTCGCGCGGCGCGGGGTGGAAGAGACTGAGCGCGTAGGGGCGCACGATGCCGTTGCTGTCGTGCTTGAGGTCGGTGTTGAATTTGCCGTCGTACATGCCGTGGCCGAACACCGTACCGTCGCTGTCGACGGTGATGATGCCGCTGCGGTTCTCCACCATCTGGACGAACGGCTTGGCCGCGGCGGCGCCCTTCCATTGCAGGTGCTCGAGCACGTGCGCCGACAACGGCGGGATCGACAGCAGCGCGAACGCGCCGAGCACGGCCGCCACGCCCGCGCGCAGGAACTTCTGCCACGCGGCAGGTCGAGCGCCGCGATCATCCAGGACGACGCAGGCCAGACCGGCCAGGACCAGCACCATCGCGATGCCGACCAGGCCGAGATAGTCCATCAGCACGAAGCCGGTGAGGATCGCGCCGAGCGCCGAGCCGACGAATATTGGCGAGATAGAGCCGCGCGGTCTGCATGCCGGCATGATCGTCGGCGGCGATGCCGAGCTCCGCCAGATAGGGCAGCAGCGAGCCCCAGAACCGCGCGACCAGATAGACCATCAGCATCGCAACGCCGATGACGCCGCGGTCGAGCCATGCCAGGTGGCTCGAGCAGCGGCAGGAACAGCAGGCCGAACACGTTGGCCTTCACCAGCGTGCCCACCGCGCGCCGCATCGCCTCGTCGCGTGACAGGGTCTCGCAATGCTCGCCGGCCTGCCGCGAGCCCGATGCGATGCCGACCAGAAAGGCGCTGAGCGTCGCCGCGAACGCGGTCGCGCTCGAGCCCGAGGCGTAGGACACCGTGCGGAAGAAAAAGATCTCGTAGGACAGCGCGACGAAGCCGCCGGCCGCCGCGAGCCCCAGCACGGTTCGCCAGCCCAAGCACCGGCGTGCGCGCAGCCGACGCCCGGACCGCGGGTGCGGGCGCGTCGTCGGCGAACTGGCGCTCGCGCCAGTAGGCCGCGAGCGCGCCGGCCGCCACCGCGACGTTCAGCGCCGACGGCGGTATAGACCGCGCCCTGCATGCCGAGGAACGGAAAGAACAGGATGGTCGCGGCCAGACACGCGGCGCCTGCGCCGAGCGTATTGACGTAGTAGAGAAGCCCGACCGCGCCGCCTACGTTGCCGGAGCGGCGTACCAGATGGCTGACCAGAATCGGGAAGCGTTGCGCCCATCAGCAGCGTCGGCACGAACACCAGCGCCAAGGTGACGACGGCGGTCACCGGCATCGGCAGGCCGATGGCGAGCGCACCCACGCGGTCGAAGATGGCGAGCGAGACGAGACCGAACGCTCCGGTCACCAGCTCGATGACCGCGAGCAGCGGCAGCAGCGGTATGCTGCGGCGCTTCGACAGCCAGCCGCCGGCAAGGCTGCCGATCCCGAGCCCGAGCATGAAGGCGGTGACCACGATCGTCACCGACTCGATGTTGACTCCGAAAATGCGGAACAGCGCGCGCTGCCAGGTGAGCTGATAGATCAGCGCGGGAAAGCCGGAGAAGAAGAACAGGACGCAGAGCATGCGCGTCCATTGCGCGAGACGTTCGCCTGCGTCTGCCCGCGTGCCGCTGCTGCCGATATCGAGTGTTGTCACTGCCGGACGCTCCCGGCGAGCATCCTAGCGGTGGAACGTTACCCGACCCTCAACGCTGACGCGGTTTCGCGCGTGCGACGTGCCGCTTCAGCCTTCGTTAGTGTTACCGACTTGTGCCGGCGCACGATGTTTCTGGACTTGTCGCAGGCACGCCGATGCCGGCGCGGCGCTCAGGCGCTGGTGGTCGCGGGCGAAGCTTCGACCTTCGGTGGAGCGTCCGTCTTCGGCTCGGTGTCGGTGTCGGTGCCGCTCTTCGCCTTCTCGCGCGGCGGTCCCATCAGCACGGGCTGAAACAACACCGCCGCCGCCATGGTGGTGACCAGCGCGAGCGCCATCAGCTTGCCCATGCTCGACGTGCCGGGATGGCTCGACAGCCAGAGCGACCCGAACGCAGTCGCCGTGGTGCACGCGCTGAAGAACACCGCGCGCGTGAGGCTCGTCTGCAGAAGGTGCGTCTGCCCCGCCCGCCACGCCATGATGTAGTAGATCTTGAAGGCGACGCCGAGCCCGAGCAGCAGCGGCAGCGCGATGATGTTGGCGAAGTTGAGCGGCATGTTGAGCAGCACGCACAGTTCGAGCGTCACCACGCCCGCCATCAGCAGCGGAATGAGCGTCAGCAGCACGTCGCCGAAGCGGCGCAGCACGACCCAGAGCAGGATGGTGATCGACCCGAGCGCCCAGAATCCCGCCTCGAAGAATGCCTTGATGACGGTGCGCCCCGATTCCAGGATCGAGATCGGACCGCCGGTGGCCTGCGGCTCGACCGCCTGCACCGCGCGCGCGAACGCGCGCAGGGTCTCGTTGTCGTTGGGATCGCCCTTGGGCAGCAGCTCGACCTTTGCACGCCCGTCCGGCGTCAGCCATTGGCGCTTGATCTGCGCCGGCATGTTGTCGAGCGTGACCTCCTGCGCCTGCAGGTAGGAGCGCAGACCGTCGAGCGCGATTCGCAAGGGGGCGACGAACGCGGTTTCCACCTTGTCCCGCAGGCCCTGGTCGCCGTCGGCGACCTTCTGCAAATTGGCCGCCAGCCGCTTGGCGGCGGCAGCGCCGGGCCCGTTCTGCGGCGCGGCCGCCTCGTTGAGGCTGTTCACCGCGGCCTTGAGCGCCGTCACCTTGTCGGCGTCAGTCGGCGGCGTCTTGCTGGGATCGGGCTTCAGCGCGGGATCGAGCACGCTCGCGAGCTGGCGGATGGCGGCAAGCTTGGGCGGCTGGTCGAGCGGGATGAAGCTCTCCACGGTCTTGACCAACGCCACCTCCGGCACCTTGGCCAGCCGTTCCGCGGCGGCCTTGGCTTCCGCCTGCGATGTCGCGAGCACGTTGATCGAGCTCGCGCCGAACAGCGGATCGCTGCGCAGCTCGAGAAAGGTCGCGACCAACTCCACCTTCGGGCTGCGCAGGTTGATCGGGTTGAAATCGAACCGCAAGAAAAACAGCAGCGGAAGCCCGGCCGCCACCACCAGCGCGGTCACGACGATGATCGGAATGCGCCGCCGTTCCATGAACCGGTCGATCGGCGCGAGCCACTTGTAGCCGAGCGGCTCGGGCTCGCCGGGCGGGCTCAGCAGCGTGAGCAGCGCCGGGATCACCGTGACGCTGGTGATGAACGCGACGATCATGCCCACGCCGGCGAGCAGCCCAAGCTCCGACAGGCCGCGATAGTCGGTCGGCAGGAACGACAGGAAGCCTGCCGCCACCGCGGTCGCGGCGAGCGTAAGCTGGGCGCCGATCGATTTCGCCGTATTGACCAGCGCATCGTAGAGGCGGTCGATCTCGTGGCGCTCGGCGCGATAGCGAACGCTGAACTGGATGCCGAAATCGACGCCGAGACCGATGAACAGCACCGCAAAGGCGACCGAGATCAGATTGAGCGCTTGCACCATGGCGAGGCCGACCGCCATCGTGATCGACAGTCCGATCAGCAGGCTGAGGAACACCGCGAGGATGATGCGCCCCGACCGCAGGGCGAGCCACAGGATGGTCAGCACCACCAGGATGGTGCCGGCGGTGTTGACGAAGGCGCCCTCCTGCACGGTGGCGTATTCCTCGTCGGCAATCGGAACCGGTCCGGTCAGGCGCAGGCGCGCGGAATATTTCGAGCCGATGTCGAGATCGGCGGCGGCCTTGCGGATCGCCTGCGAGGACTCGTGCCCGGGCATGAGCGCGGAGAAGTCGAGCACCGGACGGATCTCGATCAGGCGGCGGCGTTCGCTCGGCGTCGGCGGAGCGCCGTTGAGCATCGCGCGCCAGGAGAAGCTCGCCGGCTTGCCCTCGATGACTCCGTCGAGGGTGTCCGAGGCCATGTTGAGGGTCCCGGTCAGATCGTCGAGCTTGTAGTGGTTCATCTTGGCGCCGATCAGGCCGTAGTTCAGCGCCGTGATCAGCCCGCGAAGGCTGGGGTCCTGGGCCAACGCCTGGATGACCGGCTTGCCCTCGCCGAGTTTTTTGGTCGTTGCCGCCACCTGCTGGGTGGGGAGGAAGAGGAGCCCGTTGCGCTGGAAAAATGCCCCGCCGCCGAGTTCCTCAACCGAGCGGAACAATTTCGGCTGCTCGGACAACTTCTGCACGAGCGCCGCGGACGCCTGGGTTGCAAGCTCGGACGTGGGGGCCTCGACCACCGCCAGGGTGGTGACCTCCTTCGGCGGGAAGGAGGCGTCGAACGCCGCTTCGATCTTCCGCCAAGGCAGTTCCTTGGAAATGAGCTTGTTCACATCGGCGTCGATGGCGAAATTCGCGGCCGCGTAGATGCCGCTGCCAATCGCCAGAAGCACTGCAATACCAACAACTTGCTTGGCATACCGGATACACGTGTCAACCGTGGCAATGACCGCCTGCTGCAACATGCCTTGTCCTGGAGATGATGGGTCGGGGAGAAAGCCGCGTGGGTGAAACATGAGATGACCGGCCGTGGCGGCGGAATATCAGGCAATTCAGTGCGTTGACAACGCCTTTGCGAGCCTGGCGGAACGGGACATTGTTGCATCAACCCTATTGGGGCGCGTTGAGTTCAGCCGGGTACGACGAATTGTTCGCGCCAGAGCCCGTATTTTGTTGGGTTTGGCCCTCAGCCGCGGGCGTGCGGCAGGGGCAAGGGCCGGCGTTCGGCACGGATTGTCATAAGACCGTGATCAACACTCCACCGGGTATGGGCAGGCGTTGAGGTCTCAACTCGACCGGGCCGCCAAGGGCATATTGGCCGAAACGGGCACCGTTCGACGCGGGCTGGGGCCTGGCGCGAAACGTCGAAAAGCGAAAGAAAACCATGCGAGTGCCGTTCTTCAAGGAAATGCGTATCGGCGCCTATCTGCTCAAGCAGAAGCTCATGGGCCGCAAGCGCTATCCGCTCGTGCTGATGCTGGAACCGCTGTTCCGCTGCAACCTCGCCTGCGTCGGCTGCGGCAAGATCGACTATCCCGACCCGATCCTCAACCGGCGGCTGTCGGTGAAGGAGTGCCTGGACGCGGTCGACGAGTGCGGCGCTCCCATGGTGGCGATCCCGGGCGGCGAGCCGCTGATCCACCGCGAGATCGGCGAGATCGTCAACGGCATCGTGGCCAAGAAGAAATTCGTCTCGCTCTGCACCAACGCGCTGCTGCTCGAAAAGAAGCTGCACCTGTTCACGCCCTCGCTCTACCTGTTCTTCTCGGTGCATCTCGACGGCATCAAGGCGCATCACGACAAATCGGTGTGCATGGAGGGCGGCTTCGAGAAGGCGATCGCCGGCATCAAGGCCGCCAAGGCCAAGGGCTTCACCGTCAACGTCAACGCCACCATCTTCGACGGCCATCCGGCGAAGGACATCGCGGCCTTCCTCGACCTCGCCAAGGAGATGGGCGTCGGCGTGTCGATCTCGCCCGGCTATGCCTACGAGCGGGCGCCCGACCAGGAGCATTTCCTGAGCCGCCGCAAGACCAAGGAGCTGTTCCGCACGGTCTTCGCCATGGGCAAGGGCAAGAACTGGAACTTCATGCATTCCGGCCTGTTTCTCGATTTCCTCGCCGGCAACCAGACCTACCACTGCACGCCCTGGGGCATGCCCACGCGCAACATCTTCGGCTGGCAGAAGCCGTGCTACCTGCTGGGCGAGGGCTACGCCCGCTCGTTCAGCGAGCTGATGGAAACGACCGACTGGGACAGCTACGGCACCGGCCGCTACGAAAAGTGCGCGAACTGCATGGCGCATTGCGGCTACGAGCCGACCGCCGCGACCGCCACGCTCGCGCATCCGCTGCAGGCGCTCAAGGTCGCGCTGTTCGGGGTCAAGACCGAGGGCGAGATGGCGCCGGAAATCGCGCTCGACCAGCAGCGCCCGGCCGAATTCATCTTCTCGCGCCACGTCGAGCAGGAGATGGCGGCCATCCACAGCAAGGCCGCCAACCGCAACGCGCCGCCGATGGAAGCGGCGGAGTAGCTGCGCGCTATTCCGGCTTCCAGGTGACCGCATAGAGGTCGAAGCGGCGGTCCTTGAGATTGCGTACGGTACCGTGCTGGCGCGCCTGCATCAGCGCATCGATCGACAGATCGGCGATCGCCACCATCTCGACGTTCGGCGTGGTATCGGCGGCCACGCCGTCGCGCGCGAACGGAAAATCGCACGGCGTCACGATGCAGCTCTGGGCGTATTGGATGTCGATATTCTCGACGTTCGGCAGGTTGCCGACATTGCCGGCGAGTGCGACGTAGCACTGGTTCTCGACCGCGCGCGCCTGCGCGCAATAGCGCACGCGCAGATAGCTCTGCCGCTCGTCGGTGCAGAACGGCACGAACAGCAGGTGGGCGCCCTGATCGGTGAGATAGCGGGCAAGCTCGGGAAACTCGCAGTCGTAGCAGATCAGCACGCCGATCGGCCCGCAGTCGGTCTCGATCACGTTGAGCGAGCTGCCGCCGCGGATGTTCCACCAGTAGACTTCGCTCGGGGTGGGATGGATCTTGCGCTGCTGATGCACGCTGCCGTCGCGCAGGTACACGTAGGCGATGTTGTAGACCTCGCCGTCGGCTTCGCGGCTCGGATGGGTGCCGCCGATGATGTTGATGTTGTAGGCGACCGCCAGCCGGCTCATCAGGGCCTTGAGGTCTTCGGTGTAGCGGCTGAGCGTCGCGATCGCCTCCGCCGCCGGAATGTGCTTGTTGTCGATCGACAGGAGCTGCAGCGTGAACAGCTCCGGGAAGACCACGAAGTCCGCCTTGTAGTCGGAGACGGCGTCGACGAAATATTCGACCTGGAGGGCGAAGTTCTCGAACGAGGTGACGGCGCGCATCTGGTACTGCACCGCGCCGACGCGCACGACGTTGGGCCGGATCACCGGGCGTGAGGACGGCGTGCCTTCCTCGTCGGAAACCTGGGTGTTGCGCCAGATCATGTGCACGGCATGGCCGCGCAACTCGTGATCCGACGGCAGGAAATCGGGCAGAATCCCGATCGGCTCGAAGCCGTTGCGCATCTGGAAGCCGATCACCGGATCGCGCTGCTTGCCCTCGCGTACCAGTTCGAGATAGCGCTCGGGCGAGCCGACCGCCTTCGCCCGCCGGGCGTAGTTGGGCATGCGGCCGCCGAACACGATGCCCTTGAGCCGCAGATGCTGGCATAGCCGCCTGCGCTCGTTGTAGAGACGCTGGCCGATCCGCAGCCCGCGCAGGGCCGGATCGACGATCACGTCCATCGCGTACAGCCAGTCGCCCTCCGGATCGTGGCGCGAGGCGTAGCCGCGCCCGGTAATGGTGTGCCAGTCGTGCCGCTGCATCGCCAGCGCGGCGGCGATGCGGAACGTGGCGCAATAGCCGACGATCTTGCCGTTATAGAGCGCGACGAACTGGCCTTCCGGAAACTGGTGCTGGTGGCCGCGCAACTGCGCGTACGTGTAGGCACCGGCTTCGCCGAGGGTAGCGTAGACCTTGCGGCTCAGCTCCTGGATGCCGGGAATGTCCGGCGGTTCGGCCGTACGGATGACGAGCTTGGGGCGGGCTTCCGACTGTTCGCTCATGCGCTCTGCTTCATCTCGTCGTGCGCCTTGACCACCGGCGGCATGTCGCGAGCCCTACTCCTCCGGCGATGCGGCGACAAGCGCGGCCGACCGGGCGATCTCCCTGGCTCATCCCTTGGTTCTGCACCGGGAAGACCGCTCCCCCGACTGCCGGCGCGGAGCGCTGTGCGACAAATCCCGGGCTGACGGCGGGCGTAAAATGGGATATAAAAATGACGTAAACACAATAGCAGGGTCGAGCGATTGCAACCTGACCAGGCCGGGACATGCCTCATGAAACAGCGACGGGGAGTTGCCAGATCGGCGGCGGCGAACGATGTGGTGGAGCGTGCCACGGCAGCAATCGAGCAGGGCCGGCCCGCGGAGGCCGAGCGCATCCTGCGCGATCACTCGTCGAAAAGACCCTTGCCTCCCGACGCCTTGCACGAACTTGGCCGTGCGCTCTTAGCGCAAAATCGCTCCGACGAAGCGATTGCGCCGCTTGAACGGGCGGCACGCCATCTGCCCGACCCGGTCGTCGAGACCAATCTCGCTCTCGCCCTGAATGATAGCGGTCGCAAGGACGAGGCCGTGCAATGGTTGGAGCAGGCGACGAGCCGCCAGCCGCCTTTCGCGGCGGCATTTTACGAACTCGGCGTGCTGCTGCTCTCACTCGGCAAAAGCGATGAAGCGGAAGCCGTGCTCCAGCGCGGTCTGGAAGCGGCGCCTCCCGCGGTGGTGGTGGAACTCTCGATGGTATTGGGCGGCCTCTACCTCAATCGCGCCGATTGGGACAACGCCAAGATGGCTTTTGCCCGCGCCCTGGTGAACGCGCCGGGCCACCCCGGCGCGCTTCACGGCTTCGGCGCCGCTCTCATGGAGGAGGGAGACTATGTGCGCGCCGCAGAGCGGTTCCGCCAGGCGCTGGCGAAAGACTCCACCGATTTCCAGTCGCGCCTAAGTCTGGGCGCGTGCCAACTGGAGCTTGGCCGCCAGGACGAGGGGTTGGCCTCCTTGCGCGCGGCCGTGTGTACAACTCCGTCGGCCTATCCGATGGCGTTGAAGATCGTGGTGACGTCGGCCCGCGGTCGATTTTGGCTCCGGCCGAGTGCCGCCGCCAAGCTCTTGCAAAAGGAGACCGCGGCCTAGCGCTTGCGCGCGCGAAATTCCCGCCGATAGACTCCGTAATCGCTCTTGATTGCCTCTGCCGTCTCGACCAACCGCGCCGCAGCCCCACCGGTAATGGTTTCGAATTGGGCGGTCCAACGGTCGCGCTTATAGGGCAAGCACTGCGCGACAGGCGTCCCCGCCTTCAATGTCCCTGCGAAATCGGGATCACGCCAGTGTGCCGGGAAATGGATGAAATTGTCGCGATAGCGGTCGGCGTCGACGACGCCCGTCAGCGTAACGAACGGCAGATCGTGTCGATTGATAGGATGGGTGATCAACAGTGAATAGCCCGGCGGCAATTCGATCGCCCAAAAGTTGTTGAATTTGATGATGAAGCGGTCTTCCTCGAAGAACGGCGTTCCGGCCACCTGAACCGCGTCATGAAAATCGATGGGCGAACGCGGGTAGGAGCTCAGCGCGCTTGGGGGTACCTCGCGGTCCCAGGAGAACTCGCCATTCTCCACCTTGAGGTCCGCAGCAAGCCCCATGAGAAAACCGGCCGTCATGGCGTCGATGAACGGCGGACAGCGCTTGAGGGTCGGCTGTTCGTCCTGAAGGGTTGGGTTGAACGCCTTCTGCGGCATCGCCTTGAACCAGTCCGGCAGTCCCTGAACGCTCGGAATTGGCCGGGGCAAAATGCCTTCCAGCTCGGGTGGGCAGCGGAATGCAACGGTCAATTCGTCCCCAGAGTCCATCCGCCCGCGCCCGTAATTTCGGCATATATTAGTGCGTAAATTTCCCGTAACGTTCGCAAGACTGTACCTCCATTGCTTAAATGGCAAGCAGTTTGTCCTGCGGGCAGTACCGGGCCGCGGCGGACGATCAGAGGTCCTTGGCCAGATCGGCCGCCCGGTTGCCGGAGCGGATGGCGCCCTCGATGGTCGCGGGCAGTCCGGTCTGCGTCCAGTCGCCGGCGAGCAGGAGATTGCGCCACGCGGTCTGCGCGCCTGGGCGCTTGGTGTCCTCGGCCGGCGTCGCCGCAAAGGTGGCGCGGCGCTCGCGCACGATCTGCCATGGCGGCAGCGTCTTGGGCAGTCCGGCGACGGTCGCGACCTCGTCCCAGACCGTGCGCGCGAGTTCCTCCCGCGGGACATCAAGAAGCCGGTCGGCGGCGCTGATCGTCACCGACAGCCGGCCCGGAAAGGAAAACAGCCACTCGATCGTACCGTTCACCACGCCGACGATGGGCGCGAGCCCGGCAGGAGGATCGACGCGGAAATGCGCGTTGACGATGGCGCGGAATTCGCCCGGCACCGTGAGATCGGGCACGATCGCCGCAGCCACCACCGGCGGCACCGCGAGGATCACCGTATCGCCGCTGCCGATTGCCGCCTTGTCCTCGCCGAAATCGAGGGCCGCGGCCTTGCCGCCGGCGAACTCCAACGCCCGCAGCCGGTGTCCGAACTGCACCGTTGCGCCGTGGCGGGCAAGAAACGCGAGCGCCGGCTCGATGAAGGCGTGGCCGAGCCCGTCGCGCGCAATCAGCGGGCGGCAGGCTTTTCCCCCCGCCGCGAGCGTCGCGCGCACGATGGCGCCGGCGAGCGCCGCGCTGCCCTCCTCCGGAGCGGTGTTGAGCGCGGCGACGAACAGCGGTTCGGCGAGCCGTTCGTAGAGTGGCCCGGCGCACGGCACGACCTCGCAGATGGTCTTCTCGCGCGCGGCCCATAAGAGCCGCGCAAACGCCAGATAGTCGCGCACGTGCGTGCCGGGGACGCGGCGACCACGGACGAAGATCCACCACGGCAGGCGTCCCTGATTGATGCGCAGCGTCCAGCGCTCTCCGCTCGCCAGATCGGCGAACGCAAAATCGGCGCCCGCCGGCCCGACCAGGCTGTCCTTGGCGCCGATCGTGTCGAGAAAGGCGCGCGCGGCGTGATTGGCCGAGAGCAGCAGGTGATTGCCATTGTCGATCACCATGTCGAGCGCCGGGTCGTGGTAGGAGCGGCAACGCCCGCCCGCCTGGCCGGCCGCCTCGTGTACGACCACGCGCGTGCCGCGCCGCGCCAGCCCGACCGCGGCGGCGAGCCCGGCGAGACCGGCACCGACGACATGCACCGTGGATGGAGAGGACGACATCAGATGAAGGCGTGCCGCACGATGATCCACAACAGGCGCGCGCGCGGAATCCGGATGCGGTCGCGCGGATCGGACCAGCCGCGAACGGCGAGACGATCGAGGATCAGGCGATAGGCCTCCGCCATGATGCGGGGCGCGCGCACGGTGCGCCGGGCGCTGCGCGCCATGATCGCGTCGGCCTCGGCGAAATGCCGGCGCGCGCGCGCGGCGAGCGTCTCGCAGACCTGCCCGAGCGCCGGGCTCGCCAGCACGGCCGCGGGCTCGTTCGCCGCGATGCCTGCCGCGCGCAGTGCCTCGGCCGGCAGGTACAGACGCCCGAGCGCGGCGTCCTCGTCCAGGTCGCGCAGGATGTTGGCGAGCTGGAGCGCGCGGCCGAGATGATGCGCGAGCGCGATGCCGTCGTCCTGCGCCATGCCGAACACGCGCACCGAGAGCCGGCCGACCGCGCTCGCGACCCGGTCGCAATAGGTCTCGAGCGTGGCGTCGCTGGGCGCCCGGATGTCCGCCAGCACGTCCATCTCCATGCCGTCGATGACGTCGCGGAAATCCTGGCGCTTGAGCCCGAACTCGCGCACCGCGCGGGCGAGGCCCTGCAGGTGCGGCGGCGCTTCGCCCTGATAGATCGCATCGATGTCGCCGCGCCAGCGGTCGAGCTGGCTTCGGCGTTCCTCGCGCGGCCCGCTCGAATCGGCGATGTCGTCGACCTGCCGGCAGAACGAGTAGACTTCGAACATGGCCTCGCGCTGCGCACGCGGCAGGACGCGCATCGCGGTATAGAACGAGCTTCCCGACGCCCGCTGCGCAGCAGCCGTGGTCTCTGCCGACGACAACGGTCAGGCATCCTGCGGTTTGTGCGCGGCCGCGAAGGCGCGGCCGACGCGGCGGCTTGCGCCCCAGGCCAGGCCGAGGAGGCCGCACCCCGCGACGGCGGCCTTGCCGAGATGGACCCGCTCGCTCAGCGGATCGCGCCTGCTCAGCACACCGACCAGCCGCTCCGCCAAGGTCTGGATCACCGCGACTTCGAGCGCCAGGCGGGTGTCCTCGATGCTGCCGGAGAACACCCGGCTATCGCGCAATAACGTCTCGCCGGTGCGCCGCGCGAGCCTGCGGATGCAGGAGAGCAGTGCCGGAGCCGCCCGATCGGCGCCGAGTTGTTCCACCGCGGCGCCGCTTTCGGCGAGCGCATCGAGCGGGACATAGACGCGGTCGAGCTCGCGATAATCCTTTCCGCAATCCTGCAGGTGGTTGATGATCTGCAGCGCCGCGCACAGTGCGTCGTTGGCCGGCCAGGTCGCGCGGCTCTCGCCATGGACGTCGAGCACGAAGCGGCCGACCGGCATGGCCGAATAGGTGCAGTAGCCGATCAGGTCGTCCCAGTCGCGGTAGCGCAGCTTGGTCACGTCCATGCGGAACGCCGTCAGCAGGTCCTGCGCATGGCGGGACGAAAGCGCGCGCGTTGCGAGCTGCGCGCGCAGCGCGACCGCGGCCGGATCGTCGTCGTTGCGGCCGAGCAATGTCGCTTCCAGCCGATCCAGCAGCGCGAGCTTCTGCTCCGGCGCCAGCGTGGCGTGATCGGCGATGTCGTCGGCCGTACGCACGAATTCGTAGAACGCCAGGATCGCCCCGCGATGGCGCGGATGAATGAGGCGCGACGCCACGGGGAAATTCTCGTCCCGGTGGCCCTTGCCCGATCGCACGTCGGCGGCAGTGATCATCGCGTGTCCGACACGTTCGCTTGCATGCGCCCCTTCCAGCTTCCGCCCCGTCCTCGCACATATTGATAGGCGGAATCGAGGGTATAGAGCAGATATTGCAACGCAATAAGCGGCAGCGCAGCGCCCCACAGCGGTGACAGCCGATAGAACCGCAAGGTCGGCTGGAATGCGAGCGCCATCATGAGCCACGCGGCAAGCCCAAGGAGGCGCGCCGCGCCGCTGCCGAAGATCGCCATCAGCGGGGGCACGAGATAGGTGAGCACCATGCCGGCGATCGTGCCCACGAGCAGCAGCGGCGAATAGCGCAGTTGCGCATAGGCCGAGCGCGTCACCATGCGATGGATATCGCCGAACGCCGGATAGGGGCGAATGCTCCGCACCCGCTGTGTCAGTCCGAGCCAGATTGGCCCCTGCGCCTTGAGCGCCTTGGCGAGCGCGCAGTCGTCGATCAGCGCGCCGCGGATGGCCTCGATGCCGCCGGCCCTGGTCAGCGCATCGCTGCGCACCAGCATGCAGCCGCCGGCTGCCGCCGCCACGCTGCTGCCGGGCCGGTTCACCCACGCGAACGGATAGAGCATCTGGAAGAAAA
Source organism: uncultured Alphaproteobacteria bacterium (assembly GCA_963755305.1). Classification (GTDB taxonomy): domain Bacteria; phylum Pseudomonadota; class Alphaproteobacteria; order Rhizobiales; family Xanthobacteraceae; genus VAZQ01. The sequence continues at coordinate 1,084,253 of CAVWJL010000008.1, forward strand.
AGATGAAGGCCGGAACGCTGGCGCGCTCGGCCAGGCTTTCGCACCGCAGCTTGACCATCAGCGACGTCAGCACGAGCCCGCCCGCGTGCGCATGGGCGACCAGGCGGCTGACGGAATCCGGCGCATGCACGATGTCGGCGTCGGTGAGCAGCAGGTAATCCGGCGGCTGCGGCAGCGCGCGCGCAGCATCGATGCCCTGCTTGAGCGCCCACAGCTTGCCGGTCCATCCGGCGGGCAGCGTCCGGCTGGTCACGACGCGCAGCCGGTCGTTTCCTGCGCCCGCCGCGCGGCGGGCGATCTCCGCCGTATTGTCGCTGCTGTCGTCGTCGACCAGAATGATGCTCAATGCACCCGCATAGTCCTGCCGCACGAGCGATCCGATGCTCTCGCCGATCACCTCGGCCTCGTTGCGCGCGGGCACCACGGCGGCGACGCTCGGCCAGGTGGCGGGCCGCACGGGTTCCCACGTGTCGCGCTCGGCGGCGAGCCAGAACGCCCCCCGCGCGCCCAGGAGATAGAGCCAGATCAGCAAAGCGAGCCCTGCAACCGCTTCGGCTATCACGCGAAACTCCAATTCCCCAGCGGCCGGCGCCCAGCCCGGGCCGGCCGTAACCGTGCCCGCAAAAACAGGTCAACATAGGCAATGAACTGGGTTAGGAAAAGTTGGACCGGAGGGGCCCCTTGGTGGATGATCGGCCCTCCGGCGAAAGCAGTTTGCGGTAGGCGGCAGCATGGCGCGCAGTGACCCTGTGAGAAAAGGCGCGGACATCGAGACGATGTTCCAGGATCGCCTCGCCCACGTCGCGGGCGACACCGAAGCGCTGCTCGACCGGCTGCTCGCACCGGCGCCGGTCGAGGGCGAGCGCGCGCGGCCGGCGCGGCTGCGCGAGGCCATGCGCTATGTGAGCCTGGGCGGCGGCAAGCGCTTCCGGCCGTTCCTGGTGGTCGAGTGCGCCGCGCTGTTCAAGGTTCCGCGCGCACATGCACTCATGGCCGGGGCCGCGCTTGAATGCGTGCACTGCTATTCGCTCGTGCACGACGATCTGCCCGCCATGGACGACGACGATCTGCGGCGCGGCCGGCCGACCGCGCACAAGGCTTTCGACGAGGCGACCGCCATCCTGGCGGGCGATGGCCTGCTCACCTTCGCGTTCGACGTTCTGTCGCGTCCGGAGACCCACCCCGATCCCGAGGTGCGGCTCAAGCTCGTCTCGGCCTTGGCGCGCGCGTCGGGCATCGGCGGCATGGTCGGCGGCCAGATGCTCGATCTCGCGGCGGAGGGACGCTTCGACCCCTCGCCGCCCGCGCTCGGCGAGCAAGACGTCAAGACCCTGCAGGCGATGAAGACCGGCGCGCTGCTGCGCTTCGGCTGCGTCGCCGGCGCCATCCTGGGCAAGGCGGACGCGAGCCGCACGAGCGCGCTCGACCGTTACGGCTCGGCGCTCGGGGAGGCATTCCAGATCGCCGACGACCTGCTCGATCTCGAAGGCGATCCGGCGACGGTCGGCAAGGCCACCGGCAAGGACGCCGCCGCCCACAAGGCGACCATGGTCGGCGTGCTCGGACCGGCGGCCGCGAAGACGCGGCTCGCCACCCTCGTCGCCGACGCGGAGGCTGCGCTCAGCCCATTCGGCCACGATGGCGACGTGCTCAAGGCGGCGGCGCGGTTCGTCGCCACGCGCAGCGCCTGATCGTCGCGATCCAATCCGGGGATGTGGTGAGGCGAAAGGCTGGTACAGCTGGGTGGCTTCGAACCACCGACCTCCGGTTCCACAGACCGGCGCTCTAACCATCTGAGCTACAGCTGCACGACTGGTCGTGAAGCGGGCGAAACCTAGGAGCAGGCTCCGGCTTTGACAAGGGCCGCCCTGCTACCGGAGCCGGCGCGTCGCGTTTGACACGATCTGCGCCTCGTCCCGCTCCGGCCGTTCAGGCCCGCGCGCAAAGCAAAGCCCGGGCAACCGGCCCGGGCTTTGAACTGCGGCAGCTACGCTACGCCAGCCGCGGGTACGTGAGTGCCGTCAGGCGACGTTCTTGAACGCCTTGGTCACGCTCTCCTTGACCGGCTCTGCGGCCTCGGTCGCGACCTTCTGCGCGAGCGCGGCAAGCTCCTTGCCCTGCGCGGTCATGGTCTCGAACTGCTTGCGCGCATGCGCGGTCGAAAGCTCGACGAACTCGGAAAGCGACTTCACGCCCATGATCTGGGTGGCGAAGTCGAAGCTCGAATTGGTGTTCGCGCGCGCCGCCTCGATGCATTTGAGGCCGTAGTCGGCCGCGCCCTTGCTGGCGGTGGCGTAGGTGTCCTCGAGCATGTCCGTCGCCTCCTCGGCGGCGGATTTCATCTTCTCGTAGGTTTCCTTGGCGTGCGAGACGCTCTTCTCGGCCATCTCGCGAAATGCCGCCGGGATTTCCATCTTGGGAATGTCGAAGTTCGGCAGCTCGAATTTCGGCAGTTCGAACGGCGACGCCATCGAGCCGCTCAGCTTCGGTTTCGACTTCGGGGGGGTGTAGGTGGCCTCGGACGTGGACATGGTGGGATCCTTTGAGCGGGCGGGTCCGGCATCTTCCGGACTCCGCCGCCCTCGGCTGTCCGTGCCATGCAAACCGGGCGCGCATCGGCGCTCCACGCAAGGAGCGCCGTGGCCCTGAATACCAGTGCATATAACACAAATTTGGTGCATTGCAATAGAAATTATTGCGATGCACAATGAGGCGTCTTAGTCAACGCCAGGGCGGCCTGATCCGTTCCCGCCGCTCGCTCAAACGTGAGGTGGGGCCTTGGCGCTCTTGGCGGCGTTGGCGGCGCTGTCACCGAGTTCCTTGGCCTGCTCGGCCAAGGCCTGCATTTGGGTCTTGACGTAGTCGGCCTGGAGCGTCAGCATTTCCTGCATGTCCTTAGCGCGCATCAGCTTTTGCGTGAACTCGAACGAGCTTGCGATGTTGCGCTCGGCAAAGCCCATCGCTTTTTCGCCGACGTCCTTGGCGCCCTGGCGCGCGCTCTCGGCCTGACCCTCGAGTGCGCTGAGCGCGCGGTGGGCCGCGGACATGAAGCCATCGACCGCTTGCTTGGCCTGATCCACGCTTTTTTCCGCGAACGCGCGCATTTCGGGCGGAACTTCAAAACGATCGGCCATTGTCCTCTCACGTCTCCTTACATGCTCTCCTCCTTACATGCAATGCGTTGCTACGCTAAAGACCGGAGCCGCACAATCGGGCTCACGTGAGGTCAACGCGCCACCGGCCAACTCGCTCCCCGACCGGAGCGCCTTTCGATCTCGCACGATCGTCCGCGACACGGCCGCCGGATGGAACCGAAATAGGACGCCGAATGCGCATTGTCGACATCCGCGAATGTGCCATCCCGCTCAAGTCGGACATCCGAAACTCAAGCTTCGATTTTTCCGAGATGACCACCTCGGTGGTCGCGGTGATCACCGACGTCGTGCGCGAGGGCAAGCCGGTCGTGGGCTTTGCGTTCAACTCGACCGGCCGCTACGCCTGCGGCGCGCAGATGCGCGCGCGCTTCATCCCGCGCATTCTGGCGGCCGATCCGAAATCGCTGATCGACGATACCGGCGAGAATCTCGACCCGGCGAAAATCCTCGCCGCGATGATGCAGCGGGAGAAGTCCGGCGGCCACAGCGAGCGCTCGGTCGGCATCGGGACCATCGAAGTGGCGGTCTGGGACGCGGTGGCGAAGATCGCGGGCAAGCCCCTGCATCGGTTGCTCGCCGAGCGCTACAACGGCGGCAGGATCGCCAGCAGGATGTTCTGCTATGTCGGCGGCGGCTGGTATTTTCCGGGCCAGACCGTCGCCGACCTGCAGGACGAGATGCGCCGACATCTCGACGCCGGCTACACCATGGTCAAGATGAAGGTCGGCGGCGCCGCGCTCGACGAAGACGTGCGCCGCGTCGAGGCGGTCAAGGCCGTGCTCGGCAATGCCGGCGAACTCGCCGTCGACGCCAATTCGAAATTTGCCCGCGATGAGGCGCTCGCCTACGCCAAGGCGCTGGCGCCGTTCGAGCTGCGCTGGTTCGAGGAGCCGTGCGATCCGCTCGACTTCGCGCTGCTGGCCGAGATCGCCGGCGCCTATGCGCCCCCGCTCGCGACCGGCGAGAACCTGTTCTCGACGCCGGACGTGGAAAACCTCGTGCGCTTCGGCGGACTGCGCGCCGAGCGCAACGATGTGATCCAGATCGATCCGCCGCAGGCTTACGGCATCGTGCAATACGGGCGCACGGTGGCGATGCTGGAGCGCTACCATTGGCCGCGCACCGGACTGTTTCCGCACGGCGGCAACCAGATGTCGCTCGCCATCGCGGGCGGCTTTGGGCTGGGCGGCGCCGAATCCTATCCGGGGGTGTTCGGCGCCTTCGGCGGCTTTGCCGACGACGCCAAGGTGGAGAACGGCTACCTGCCGCTGTCCGAGCGACCGGGCATCGGCTTCGAAGGCCAGTCCGCGCTCTATCGCATCATGCGCGAGCTGGCGGCGTGAGCGGCCGCGTGCGTTCGTGAAGCGGCCCGCCGCCGGGTTAAGGTTATCGCCGCTTTGGCGCCGTTCGCACGGCCCGCTGCGTGGACGCGGAGGGCCGGCGGCATTAGAAAAATCGTCTAAATGCCGGGGATGTTTGCGCCGGAGCGAGGATCAGCGCACGCGATGAGCGAAGCCGCGTTCCAGTTGGCGTGTCTGCGTGACCGGCGGCTCGCACCGTTCGCCGTGAGCGCGCTGCCGGCCTGGCTGTGGAGCACGGAGGCCACCCGCATCCTGTGGGCCAACCCGGCCGGGGCGGCGATCTTCGATGCCGCCACATCGGCTGCGATCGCAAGCCGCAACTTCAATACCGGCGAACCCGCCGCAGCGCAGATTGCGCAGCTCGCGCAAACGCTGCCCGAGAGCGGCGCATGGCAGGCGCAACGCCTGCGCGGCTTTGGCGCCGCCGGCCGTGCGCTGGCCTGCGTCTGCGCGCGGATTGCGCTTGCCGACGGCACGCCCGCCATCCTGGTCGTTGCCGCCGAGAGCGCCGGTCCCGATCTGCCGCTCGACGAACAGGTGCGCCGATTGCTGGCGGGATACGACGTGCCGGTCGCGGCGTTTGCGGTAGATGGCGATCTCATTCACGCGGAGCCGGCCGCCCGCGCCTACCTCGACGGCGCGACCTCGCTCGCCGCGCTCGGGGGCGACGCGCTGGCAAGCCAAGCGCGCCGGAGCGGCTATGCCGCGGGCCACACCGAAAGGGCAGCGATCGCTTTCGACCGCATCGGCCCCGAGCCGGTGCTGATCGCGACCTTCGCGCTGCTGGTTGGGAGCGCGCAGCCGATCGCGGCCGTTGACGTTCCGGCCGCGGAAGCGCCGGCCGCCATCACCTCCGAGCCGGCAGAAAACCTCGCTCCGGCCGCGCTCGTTGCCGAGGAGCCACCACCGGCCGCGATGGAAGTGACAATGCCGATTGATGCAGCAGAGACGGCAGCGATTGAAGCGGACGCGCCGGTCGACGCGCTGGAGCCCACACCGCTTGAAGAACGCATGCCGGCCCATGTTGTGGAGCCCCCGGCGATTGAAGAGCCCATGCCGATCGAAGCGTACGCGCCGGTCGAAGCCGTGGAGCACGCAGCGGTCGAAGAGCGCATACCCGTCGAAACCGTGCAGCCCGCGCGGATCGATGAGCACGAAGAGCACGCCCCTGTCGCCGCGGAAGCGGCGCCGCCGGCGGTGGCTCCGGCAGCGCAGGTGCAAACGCCGCCGGCAGACGAGCCCCGCTATCCGCTGCGCTTCGTCTGGCAGATCGATCAGGACGGCCGCTTCACGCTCGGCTCCGACGAGTTCATCGCGCTCATCGGGCCGCGCTCGGCCGCGGTGCTCGGACGGACATGGCGGGAGATCGCGACCGAGCTTGCGCTCGATCCGGACGATCGGGTCGCGCAGGCGATCGCCACGCGCGACACCTGGAGCGGGATCACGGTGGCCTGGCCGGCCGATGACGGCGCACCGCGACTTGCGGTCGAGCTGTCGGGGCTGCCGGTGTTCGATCGCGAGCGGCTCTTCCTCGGCTACCGCGGGTTCGGCGTGTGCCGCGACCTGGCGCGGCTTGCGGCTCTGCGCGCCGCGCGGCGCGCGGGGCCGGCCGCGCCCGCTCTCGTCGCAGCGCCGGCCGTTGCCGACCCGCATGACGCGGCCGCCGTGCCGGCGCAGCAAAACGTCGTGCCCTTCCCTGCCCCGGCGAGCGAGCCGCATCCGCCAACCTTGAGCCCGATCGAGCGCCGCGCCTTTCACGAGCTGTCGCGCACGCTCACGCTGCGCCTGAGCGCCAGCGGGATCGAGCGCAAGGATGCGCTGACGGACGAGCCCGATCTTTTCGGCATTGCGGGCGACGGTTCCGCGGCCGCCACCCGACCCGCACCGGCCGCGGCCGCGCTCTCCGATCCGGCCGCCGTGGTGCCATCGGACGCTATCGAGGCCCGATCCGTGGCGCCTGATGCTGCCCAGTCGGAGGAAGGCATCGGCGATTCCGGACTGGCCGCTGCGATGCGGCTTGCGGCGTCCGGCCAGGACGCGCGGCCGGCCTTCGACCAGTTGCCGTTCGGCGTTCTGATCTACCGTCATGACCAGCTGCTCTACGCCAACCCCGCGTTCCTGCGGTGGCACCGCCACGACACCCTGGACGGAGTAGTCAGTGCCGGCGGCCTCGACAGCCTGTTCGTCGAGCCCGTGGCCGCAGACGGCGAACCCGGCACGCCGCTGACGATGGCCATCGACCGCGGCGACAAGATTCCGATTCCGGCCGAGCTGATCGCCGTCCAGTGGGAAGGCGAACCGGCGCACCTGCTCGTGACCGCGGCGGCGGTCGGCGGCCCCCAGCCGGCGCGCACGCAACTCGAGGAGGCGCGCGCCGAGCTCGCCGAGCTGGGCTCGATCCTCGACACCGCGACCGACGGCGTGGTCATCCTCGACCGCGCCGGGCGCATCCTGTCCGCCAATCGCAGCGCCGAGGCGCTGTTCGGCTGCGAGTCGCGCGAGCTTGCCGGGCAGAGCTTCCTCGACCTGTTCGCCCCCGAGAGCATGGACATCGCCGCCGAGTACCTGGAAGGCCTCGCGCGCGACGGTATTGCCAGCATGCTCAATGCCGGCCGCGAGCTGATCGGCCGCGCGCGCCATGGCGGGCTGATCCCGCTGTTCGTGACCCTGGGTCCCATCGGCGACGACGCGGCCAGGCTGTGCGCGGTGTTTCGCGACATCACCCAGTGGAAGAAGACCGAGGACGAACTGCTCTCGGCCAAGCGCCAGGCGGAACAGGCGTCCTCCGCCAAGTCCGATTTCCTCGCCAAGATCAGCCACGAGATCCGCACGCCGCTGAACGCCATCATCGGCTTCTCCGAAGTGATGATGGAGGAGCGCTTCGGCCCGATCGGCAACGAGCGCTACCGCGACTACCTCAAGGACATTCACGCCTCCGGCGGCCACCTGCTGTCGCTGATCAACGACCTGCTCGATCTGTCCAAGATCGAGGCCGGCAAGCTCGAGCTCACCTTCTCGAGCGTCGCGCTCAACGACCTCACCCAGCAATGCGTCGCCATCATGCAGCCGCAGGCGAACCGCGAGCGCATCATCATCCGCACGTCACTGCCGTCCGCGCTGCCGCAGGTGCTCGCCGACGCGCGCTCGGTGCGCCAGATCGTGCTCAATCTGCTGTCCAACTCGATCAAGTTCACCGGCGCCGGCGGCCAGGTCATCGTCTCGACCGCGCTCAACGACAACGGCGACGTCGTGCTGCGCGTGCGCGACACCGGCATCGGCATGAGCGAAAAGGACCTCGCGACCGCGCTGGAGCCGTTCCGGCAGCTTGCGACCACGGCGCGCGCCGGCGGCACGGGCCTGGGCCTGCCGCTCACCAAGGCCTTGGCGGAGGCCAACCGCGCGCATTTCGCCATCACGAGCGCGCCCAATTCCGGCACGCTGGTGGAGATCGCCTTCCCCGCGAGCCATGTGCTGGCAGGGTGACCGGCGTGCGGGATGGGTTTCGAACCATCCTGCGCGACGTCGCTAGCCAAGAAGCTTGGCGCGTAGCCAGTCCGCTTCCAGCGGCAGCGAGAGCCGCGAGGGGCCGCCATGGCCCTTGCCGGGAAACGTCACGATCTCGACCGGTCCCTTGACGCGCTGCTGCAGGATCGCCGACTCGCTTGCGGGCATGGTCTCGTCGTCGGCCGAGCACACCGACAGGATCGGGAAATCCACGTGGTCCGCCACGCCTTCGAGGGTCAGCTCTTCGCGCATCAGGCGCGTGCCCTCCTCCAGCGTCCGCGCGCCAAGGAAGCTGCAGATCTCCAGCCGGTGCGACACCAGCGTGGGCAGGAACGCCTGCTCGAAGAAATTGGCGAAGCAAAACGCCGCGGGATGCGCCACCACCGCTTTGAACCGTTTGTCCAGCGCGGCCGCGCGGATCGCCAGCATGCCGCCGGTCGCGCGCCCGTAGATGCCGATGCGGCTGCCGTCGACGCGGCTGTCGCGTTGCAGCCAGTCGGCCGCCGCGGTCAGGGCACGATCGTAATCCTGCACGCGCAACGGCCGGTCCGTGCGCGCACGAAACTCGCCCTGCCCCGGTCCATCCAGGCCGAGCGCGGCCATGCCGCGGTCGAGATAATACTCCGACACGCCATGCATGTTGATCATGTTGGAATTTGCGCCGCCGATCAGGATCACGCAGGGCGGGCGCTCCACCGCGCGCGGCAGGCGCAGGAACGGCCGCAGGGTGGTGCCGTCGAAGGGAATCTCCACCGGCACGGCGGGCGGAGAAAAGTGCGGCGCCGCTTCCCAGTAGAGCTCGGCCGCGCGCAGCATCGAGTGCCGCGTCTCCGGCAGCAGGCGGCCGATGTCGTGGTGCATGTAGCCCGCGAGATGGTAGCAGACGGCGGCCGAGAGCAGCATCTGTCCGGCGGTCTGCGGGTGATTGCCGGCGAGCGCCTTGCGGCCGCGTTCCAGATATTGATCGCCGGCCTTGAACCACTGCGTCGGCCAGTCGCGGTAGCCGCCGCGGTAGAAGCTGTCGACGCTGGCGATGACCCGATCGACCTCCGCCAGATCGAGGCCGAGCGGCAGCGCGCGCCCGTGCGGCAGATGGTGGACGTACCGCAGCGTGGCCGCCGCGCCCTGCGTCTTCCACATGGCGTTGACGAGGGCATAGCCGTCCTCGACGCGCCGGCGATCGGCCAGCGTTTCCGCGGTTTCGCTGGCGGATTCGTCGTCCGTGCCCACGCGAACCTCCCCCGGCCGCCGGCAGAGCGCTATTGCGGCTTGATCCCGGCCGCCTTGATGGCTTCCGACCATCGGCGAATATCGGCCTGGAAGTAGTCGGCCAGCTCCTTCGGTCCCATGACGAGCGGGTCGCCGCCATGGGACTTGATCTTCGCCTGGAGCTCCTCCGAGGCGACCGCCTTGGTCGCCGCCGTCGCCAGCCGGCTGATGACGGCGGGAGGCGTTCCGGCCGGGGCGAACAGCCCGTTCCACATCGCCACTTGGTAGCCGGGCAACCCCGCCTCGCCCATCGTCGGCACGTCGGGCGCAAGCGCGGTGCGGGCCTTGCTGGTCACCGCAATGGCCTTGAGCTTGCCGGCCTGAATCTGCGGCATCGCGGTAAAGGCCGGGGCGAACATGGCATGGGTTCTTCCGGCCAGCACGTCGGCGACGCCTTCGGCCGAGCCTTTGTAGAATACGGTCGTGACCTTGATGTCCGCCTGCGTCGCCAGCATCTCGACGGCGAGATGATTGGCCGTTCCCGAGCCGGTCGAGGCAAAGTTCAGGACGCCGGGATGCGCCTTCGCGTAGGCGATCAGCTCCCGCAGATTGGACACCGGAAGCGACGGCGTCACCGCCAAGATGAAGGAGCTTGCCGCGATCATCGCGATCGGCTCGAAGTCCTTGACCACGTCGAACGGCAGTTCCTTGAACAGACTGACGTTCATCGCGTTCGAATTGGTGGACAACAACAGCGTGTAGCCGTCCTTGGGCGCACGCGCGGCGGCCTGCGTGGCAATGTTTGTCGCGGCGCCCGGCCGGTTCTCGACAACGAACGGCTCCTGCAAATCCGCGCGCAAGCTGTCGCCGATCAGTCGTGCCGACAAGTCGGTGAAGGTCCCGGCCGGCATGCCGACGATGATCTTGACCGGCTTGCTCGGATAGGATTCCGGCGCTTGCGGCGCCGCCGCGTCCATCCAGAGCGTCATTGCGCTCAGAGCGCCGAGAAAAATGGCGAGGCGGCTCCGGCTGCGGCGCTGTCTTGGATCGTTGTCCTGCATGGATGTCTCTCCCTGGACCGTTGGCCGGTTCCGTTTGTTTTCACGTCCTCGCGAGCGAACCTAACAGAGCGGCACAGGAGGCGATATAGAGCGGTACGCAGCCCGACCAGAATCGGCTAAAGTGAGCGCCTGGGCGACGCTCGTGTCGCGCAACCGCGTCGGAGGGCGCCGCCAGGGGAGACAGTCATGATCCGGCTCGTGCGAAGTCTGCTGCTGCTGGCCGCGCTTGTGCTCGCCCCCGCCTGCGCGCGCGCCGCCGAGCAGGTCGATCTCCTGCTCGCGCTCGCCTCGGACGTCTCGCGCAGCGTGGACCATCCCAAGTTCCTGCTGCAGCGCGAGGGCTATGCGGCGGCAATCTCCGATCCGCAGGTGCTCGACGCGATCAAGTCCGGTCCGCACCAGCGGATCGCGATCTGCTTCATCGAGTGGTCCGGCTTCACCGCGCAGAAGCTCGTCATCGACTGGGCCAAGATCGACGGCGCGGCGGCGGCGCGCAAATTCGGAGACCAGTTGCTGGAACTGCCGCGTTCCTTCGCCGACCGCACCTCGATCAGCGCCGGCATCGACTTTGCGGTGACGCATCTCGAGCGCGCGCCGTTCGAGGCTGGCCGCCGCACCATCGACGTCTCCGGCGACGGCACCAACAATGCGGGCCGCGACGTGCGGCTGGCGCGTGACGAGACCGCCGCCAAGGGCATCGTGATCAACGGCCTGGTGATCCTGAGCGACCGGCCGGTGCCGTGGAACGCCGAGCACACCAATCCGCCGGGCGGATTGGAAAAATACTACCGCGACAATGTCATCGCCGGGCCCGGCGCCTTCGTCCTGGTGGCGGAAAACTTCCAGTCGTTCGGCCGCGCCATCGTCAAGAAGCTGATCGCGGAGATCGCCTCGCTCAAGCCGGCGCGGTGGGTCATCGCGCGCTGACGCCGGTGCGCGCCTGGGCCGGTTGTCGCAGGGCGCACAGACGCAGATTTTTGATCCGCCGCAATCGTGCCGCGCGATCAAGGCGCAGGCCAGCAGTTTAGAACCGTTGTTGACTGCATTACCCTGGAATTATTCTAAGATATTGAATTGTCAATGCTAATTGAATTGACCCTGCTACCCCGCGGCTCTACTCCCTGAGCGCAGAGCAAGGGCGACATTCGGCCGAACGGTTGACGCTTTTCCTTCGGGCGAATCCTGCGAACAAGAGGAGTTCCCATGAACGCTAAATACGTGCGCACGCTTGCGTGCCTGACCTTGACCGCAGGCGTTGCGGTCGCAGCCACCGGGACTGCCTATGCGCAGGCGGGCGAGGTCAATGTCTATTCCTATCGTGAGAGCAAGCTGATTCAGCCGCTGTTCGATGCCTTCACCAAGGATACCGGCGTGAAGGTCAACGTCATCTCGGCCAGTTCGGGCCTTGAACAGCGCATCAAGAGCGAGGGCGCCAACAGCCCGGCGGATGTTCTCCTCACCGTCGATATCGCCCGCATCGAGGAGGCCGTGCGCGCGGGCGTGTCCCAGCCGATCAAGTCCGACCTGCTCGACAAAGTCGTGGCGCCGCAATACCGCGACCCGGAAGGCCACTGGTACGGCATTTCCATGCGCGCGCGCGTGTTCTACGTCTCCAAGGAGCGCGTGAAGGCAACGGCCATGAGCTACGAGGAACTGGCCGATCCGAAATGGAAGGGCAAGATCTGCATCCGCTCGGGCCAGTACATCTACAACAACGCGCTGTTTGCGGCCTACATCGCCCATCACGGCGAGGCCAAGACCGAGGAATGGCTGCGCGGCCTCAAGGCCAATCTCGGGCGCAAGCCCTCGGGCGGCGACCGCGAGACCGCGCGCGACGTGGCGGCCGGCCTGTGCGACGTCGGCGTCGGCAACACCTACTACTGGGCGCTGATGCTCAACCGCGAGGCCGACCGCAAGCCGTGGGCGGAGGCGACCCGCGTGGTGCTGCCGACGTTCCAGGGCGGCGGCACGCATGTGAACCTCTCGGCCGTGCTGCTGGCGCGCTACGCGCCCAACAAGGCCAACGCCATGAAGCTGATCGAGTGGCTGGTCGGCGAGACCGCGCAGCACATGTACGCGGACATGAACTACGAATATCCCGTGCGCCAGGGCATTGCGGTTAATCCGACCATCGCCGGCTACGGCAAGCTCAATGCCGATCCGATCCCGCTGTCGAAGATCGCCGACCACAAGAAGGCGGCGGCCAACCTGGTCGACAAGGTCGGCTTCGACAATTGATCCGGCGCAACGAAAGCGCGCGGCCGGCCCGATAGCGACGCACATGAGTGCATTCTTGCCGGTAGGATCATGATCGCGGCGAAGTCTGCGGGCCGGCCATCCGGCGACCCGTGGCCGGCCCGTTTTCGTGCGCGCTGGCGAACGGCGCCGCTCGTGGCAGCCAGTTCCGCGGTCGTCGCGGCTTTGCTTGCGTTGGCGCCGCTCGCGGGCCTGATTGCGGTCGCCGTAGGCGACACCGGCGACATCTGGGTCCATCTCGCCCGTTACGTGATCCCGGTCGCGCTGGTGCAGACCGCCCTCCTGCTGGCCGGCGTCGCCGCCATCACCATCGTGCTGGGCGTGGGCACCGCCTGGGCGGTGACCACGTTCACGTTCCCGGGCCGCGACACGCTCACCTGGGTGCTGCCGCTGCCGCTCGCGATCCCGACCTACATCGTGGCCTATGTCTATGTCGACATTCTCGACGCCATCGGGCCGGTGCAATCGGCACTGCGCGCGCTGTTCGGATGGCGCTCCGCAGCGGACTATTGGTTTCCGGACGTGCGCTCGCTCGGCGGCGCCATCGTCCTGTTCGGCTTCGTGCTCTACCCCTACGTCTATCTCGCCGCGCGCGCGATGTTCCAGACGCAGGGCCCGCAGTTCGCCGAAGTGGCGCGCGGGCTCGGCGCCCGTCCGTGGCTGCTGGCCCTGCACATCACCCTGCCGCTGGCGCGGCCCGCGATCGCGGTCGGACTTGCGCTCGCGCTGCTCGAGACGCTCAACGACATCGGCGCGAGCGAATACCTCGGTGTGCAGACCCTGACACTCTCGATCTTCACCACCTGGCTCAATCGCGGCAGCCTGGCGGGGGCGGCGCAGATCGCCTGCTTCATGCTGGTGATCGTGGCCGCACTGATCGCGCTCGAGCGCTACGGCCGGCGCGGCCGCGCGTTCACGGCCTTGACGCAGGATGCGCGGCTGGGCTCGCGCATTGCGCTCACGGGTACGAGCCGGTGGATCGCCGCCGTCGTCTGCTTTGTCCCCGTGGCCGTCGGCTTCCTGGTCCCGGCAGGCTATCTCGTGCGCGAAGTGGCCGTGCGCGGGCTGCTCGTGGGCTTCGATACCGACCTTGTCCGCCATGCGCTGACCACCGTCTCGCTCGCAACCACGGCCACCGCGATCGTGCTGGCGCTCGGCTTCCTGGCGGTGGCGTCGCTGCGCTACGTCAGGCATCCGGCGGTCGCGACCTGCGTGAATGTGGCCGGCATCGGCTACGCCATTCCGGGCACCGTGCTCGCACTGGGGCTGCTGTCACCGCTCGCTCTCGTGGACGAGAGCATCAACGCGCTGGCGCGCGCGCTTGGGGGGACCGGCGTCGGCCTAGTGCTGGCGGGTTCGTCGGCCGCGATCGTCATCGCCTATGTCATTCGTTTTCTTGCCATCGCGATCGGCTTCGCGCAGGCGGGATTTTCGCGCATCGCGACCGAATTCGACGACGTTGCGCGCATGCTGGGCGCGGGTCCCGGCACGCTCGCGCGCACCATCCACCTGCCGCTGGCGCGCCCGGCGATCTTCGGCGCCGCGCTGCTCGTGTTCGTCGATTGTCTCAAGGAATTGCCGGCAACGCTGCTGTTGCGCCCGCTCAATGTCGAGACGCTGTCGACCTACATCTACCAGTTCGCCACCCGCGGCAGTTTCGAGGAGGGCGCCCTCGCCGCCCTCATCATCGTCGCGGTCGGCATCCTGCCGGTGATCCGCATCACCCGCTATGCCGACATCGCCACCATGGTCGGACGCGGGGGAAACTAGCGGCGCGGGCGGACGCGCAGCGTCTTCGCGCGACGCGGACCCTCCGGGCTTGAACCCGCGACAAGCTTTGCGGATAGTGTGACGGGACAGCGCGGCCGCCTTTGGGCAATCGGAGGGACACCATGGCACAGATCCGGCACATCGCCATTCAAAGCGACAATCCATTCAAGGCGGCGGATTTCTACAAGAAGGCGTTCGGCTTCCGCGAAGTCGCGCGGCACGGTTTCGATCCGAATAATCCGGAGGTTGCGCCGCGGCCCTGCGGCGTCGTCCTGACCGACGGCTATATCAGCATGGCGCTGCTCAAGCTCGTGGTGGACCAGACCGGGGTGGGGTTGGATTATCAGGGGCTGCACCACTTCGGCGTGGTGGTCGACGACCTCGACGGCTGGACCAGACACCTCGAAGCGCTGGGCGCACCCAACATCACCACGCTCGAAGACATGCCGCCCACCGCCCATATCGAGATCAAGTTTCGCGGGCCGGATAATGTCGTGTTCGACATCAGCCCCAAGACCTGGCCCGGCGCGGCGCCGGTCGATCCCGCCACGACGAAGCAGCCTGCGCTGGAGCCGGCGGAATAGGCCAGGCTCACATCCGCCTAATCGGCGAGCAGGCGGCTTGCGCCGTCCATTGCCCGAACGGCTTGTCGCCGCTGCCGCCAAAATGGGCGTCCCTGGGCCATGACCGCAATTGCGGCGATTGCCGCAGCGCGGTAGAAAATTCAGCCGGCCGAGGATTGATGCGATGGTCCCGCACGTGGCCCATCGGCATTCAAGAATGAGGAACGCATGAAAAAGGTCCAACCCGACGCGCGCGCGGCGCTCGCCGGCCTGTTGAAGGACGGCATGCTGATCATGGCGGGCGGCTTCGGGCTGTGCGGCATTCCGGAGACGCTGATCCTGGCGATCCGCGACTTCGGGCGTGAAGAACCTCACCGTGGTCTCCAACAATGCCGGCATCGACGGGACGGGCCTCGGCCTCCTGCTCGACACCCGCCAGATCAAGAAGATGATCTCGTCCTATGTCGGGCGAGAACAAGACCTTCGCCGCAGCAGTATCTCGCCGGCGAACTGGAGATCGAGTTCAATCCGCAGGGCACGCTGGCCGAGCGCATCCGCGCCGGCGGCGCCGGCATCCCGGCCTTCTTCACCAAGACCGGCGCCGGCACCCTGATCGCGCGAGGGCAAGGAGGAGCGCGAGTTCGATGGCGAGCGCTACGTGATGGAGCGCGGGCATCGTCGCCGATCTCTCGATCGTCCATGCCTGGATGGGCGATACCGAAGGCAACCTCGTCTATCGCAAGACCGCGCGCAACTTCAATCCGATGATGGCGACCGCCGGCAAGGTGACCGTCGCCGAGGTCGAGCACCTGGTGGAGCCCGGCGACATCAATCCCGACCACATCATCACGCCCGGCGTCTACGTGCAGCGCATCGTGCACGTGCCCAACGCCGACAAGCACATCGAGCAGCGCACCGTGCGCAAGCGCCCGGCGCCGGCAGGAACAGGAGAGGAAGTGTAATGGCCTGGACCCGCGAACAGATGGCCGAACGCGCCGCCAAGGAGCTGCGCGACGGCTTCTACGTCAATCTCGGCATCGGCATTCCGACTCTGGTGTCGAACTACATTCCCGACGGCATGAGCGTGCAGCTGCAGAGCGAGAACGGCATGCTCGGCTTCGGACCGTTCCCCTTCGAAGGCGAGGAGGACCCCGACCTCATCAATGCCGGCAAGCAGACCGTCACCGAGCTCCCGACCACGAGCTATTTCTCCTCCGCCGACAGCTTCGCCATGATCCGCGGCGGCCACATCGACCTCTCCATCCTCGGCGCCATGCAGGTGGCCGAGAACGGCGACCTCGCCAACTGGATGATCCCCGGCAAGATGGTGAAGGGCATGGGCGGCGCCATGGACCTCGTGGCCGGCGTCAAGAAGGTGGTCGTGGTGATGGAGCACTCCGCCAAGAACGAGGCCAAGCTGCTCAAGCACATGCACGCTGCCGCTCACCGGCGCCGGCGTGGTCGACATGGTGATCACCGATCTCGGCGTCTTCACCATCGACAAGAAGGGCGGGAGCGGCATGACGCTGGTCGAGCTCGCGCCCGGCGTGACCCTCGACGAGATCAAGGCCAAGACCGAGGCGAACTACAAGGTCGCGAATACCTGACGGGTTGCGCCAAGGCCTCGGCCACATTGCGAAAGCATCTGAAATTACGGCGGAAATTGACGTTCCGCCGGCCACGAAAGCGTCACAGAAGCGTTGCAAGCCTGCGTGACCGGCCGGTATAGTTGCTGGCTTCATCGCCGAAAAAGCAAGAAAGACGCCTCGTGACTGCGGCCACTGGCATCAAACGCCTTGGACTTGCCGCTCTGGCATTCGCCGCCGTCGTGTTCGGCGCGCTCACGCTGCTCACGCTCCTGATCCCGGCCGACACGGTGCGCGACGCCGTCAAGGCGGAAATCCACACCGTCACCGGGCTCGACCCGGTCCTGCGCGGCGCCGTCTCGGTATCGCTGTTCCCGACCGGCGCGGTGAGCTTCGACGACGTCAGCCTCGGCGACAATCGCACCGGCGCGCCGGCGCTGACCGCCGAGCGGCTGATCGCGCGGCTGCGGTTCTTCCCGCTCCTGATCGGCCGCATCGAGATCGCCGACGTGTCGCTGGTGCGGCCGACCATCACGATCGCCTTCAGTTCCGACGGCAGCTCGAACTGGTCCGGCCATATCGAGACGCTGGCGCGCGCGCTGCAGCCAAGTCCGACCCGCGTGACGTCGTTCTCGGAAATCCGGATCAGCGACGGCACCGTCATCCTGCGCGACGAGGCGCTACAAGATCGTCGAAGACGCTCGACCAACGTCGAGTTCGCGCTGGCCTGGCCGTCGATCTCGAAGAGCTTCGCGGCCACCGGCCGCTTCGCCTGGAACGGCGAGCCGATCGACGCCACGCATCAGCTTCACGCGATTTCGTCGCCGCGCTGCGCGGCGAGCGCTCCGGGCTCAAGGTCCGGCTCACCGGCGCGCCGTTCAAGTTCGCGTTCGACGGCTATCTGCAGCCACCGGCCGACGCTCAAGATGGAAGGCACGCTCGCCGCCGACGCCGCCTCGCTGCGCGACACGCTGCGCTGGGCCGCGCCAGCAGCCGCCGCCCGGCGGCGGCTTCGGCCGCTTCGCGCTCAAGGCGCAGACCAACGTGGTCGGCGGCACCATCGCGCTGTCCAA
Source organism: uncultured Alphaproteobacteria bacterium (assembly GCA_963755305.1). Taxonomy (GTDB): domain Bacteria; phylum Pseudomonadota; class Alphaproteobacteria; order Rhizobiales; family Xanthobacteraceae; genus VAZQ01. The sequence continues at coordinate 1,101,791 of CAVWJL010000008.1, forward strand.
CGTCAACATCGAGCTCGACGGCAATACCGGCGAAGGCGTGCTGACCTTCGCCACCGACGGCCGACAGACGCTGCAGGGCACGCTCGCGGCCGAGGGCCTCGACCTGACGCCCTACGTCTCCGCCCTTCAGCTGCTGACCAACGGCGAGCGCGGCTGGGACCGCAAGCCGATCGCGCTCGACGGTCTCGACGGCATCGACGTCGATCTGCGGCTGTCGGCCGCCCAGGTCACGCTCGCCAACGCCAAGCTCGGACGCACCGCGGTCGCCGCCAATCTGCGCGACGGCAACCTCACGGTGGCGGTCGGCGAATCGCAGGCCTTCGGCGGCGTCATCAAGGGCATCGTTCGGGCTCGCGAAATCGCACGACCGGCGCCGACTTCAAGGCGCAGCTGCAATTCACCGACGTCGATCTCGAACAGTGCCTCGGCGAGCTGTTCGGCGTTCGCCGGCTCGAAGGCAAGGGCAACCTCGGCTTCGCGATCGACAGCTCCGGCGACAGCGTCTACGACACTGACCAAGGCGCTCAACGGCACCGCCAATCTGACCAGCCGCAAGGGCGCGATCACCGGCTTCAATGTCGAGCAGTTGCTCAAGCGGCTCGAGCGCAATCCGCTCGTCGCGCGGCGGCGACTTCCGCAGCGGCAAGACGCCCTTCGATACACTGACCGTCAACCTGAAGGTCACCCAGGGCACGGCGAACGTCGAGGATGTCCGCATCGAAGGCCCGACGGTGCGGCTCGCGCTTGCGGGCTCGGCGTCGATCCCGGCGCGCGATCTCGATCTCAAGGGCATCGCGAGCCTGCTGTCGGGCGCGCCGGGCGCCGTCACCGCGACCTTCGAGCTGCCCTTCGTGGTGCAGGGCCCGTGGGACGATCCGCTCGTGCTGCCGGACCCGCAGAGCCTGATCCAGCGCTCGGGCGCCGCGGCGCCGCTGCTCGACGCGGTGCGCAATCGCAATGCTCCCGATGCGGTGCGCTCGGCGATCGAACGGCTGACCCGGCCGGCGCGGCCCGCGGCCGCCCCGCCGCCGGTCGAGACCGAACCGGCCGCCGCCGAAGCCGCGCCGGTCGCGACCGAGCCGCGCGAGCGGCCGCCGAGCCGGCGCCGAAAGACCCGTTAGTTTCCCAGCGCAAGCCGGCCGGCTTGGGCGGCGCGCAGCCGATCGTCTATCATTCCGAACGAATCAACTGGTCGAGCGCCCGGCGGCGGCGAGGCTCGGATGTTCCACGCCTTTCTGCGGACATTGGTCAAGGTCACGATCGCCTCGCTGATCGTCGGCACGATCATCGCGCATTTCGGCATCACCCCCGATCAGCTGATGCAAGGCGTTCGGCCTGTCGCAGGAGCGCGTCATGGAACTGGCCCAGCGCGGCATGACCTGGGCGCTGCCGAACCTGCTGCTCGGCTCGCTGATCATCGTGCCGGTCTGGTTCCTGATCTACCTGTTCCGCCCGCCCGGCGCGCGCAGCGATTGACCGGTCAGGCCGCGCGCGGCGGCAGGCGCGTCGCGCTCGCGCCCGACGATCGTGCGAATTTCGCGAGCAGCGACGCCGCCACGATCCCGACCGCGACCACCGCGATCATGATGGTGCAGATCGCGTTGATCTCCGGCTTCACGCCGAGCCGGACCTCCGAATAGATGCGGATCGGCAGCGTGGTCGCGCCCGGACCGGTGGTGAAGCTCGCGATCACGAGATCGTCGAGCGACAGCGTGAAGGCGAGCATCCAGCCCGCGACGAGCGCCGGCGCGATCAGCGGCAACGTCACGGTGAGGAAGGTCCGCAACGGCGGGCAGCCGAGATCCATCGCCGCCTCTTCGAGGCTGCGGTCGAAGCCGAGCAGCCGCGCCTGCACGATCACGGTGACGAAGCACATGGTCAGCGTGGTGTGCGCGATCGTGATGGTCCAGAAGCCGCGGTCGACATCGAGCGGCGACGAACAGCAGCAGCAGCGACAGCCCGGTGATCACCTCCGGCATCACCAGCGGCGCATAGACCATGCCGGAGAACAGCATGCGGCCGCGGAAGCGGCCGACCCGCACCAGCGCGATCGCCGCGAGCGTGCCCGAGCACGGTCGCCGCGCGTCGCCGACAGGAACGCGATGCGCAGCGTCACCCAGGCCGCGTCGAGCATCGCGCGGTCGTGCGAGCAGCTCGACGTACCAGCGCGTCGACCAGCCGCCCCAGACCGTGACCAGCCGCGAGGCGTTGAACGAATAGATCACCAGGATCACGATCGGCAGATAGAGGAACGCCAGCCCGAGCGCGACCGAGGTGACGTTGAACCAGGACATGCCGCCGGCGCATGGTCAGCGCCTCCGCTCCAGATCGCGCGTCTGCATGCTGCTGGTAGATCACGATCGGCACGACCAGCAGGCAGCAGCAGCACGACCGCGACCGCCGACGCGACCGGCCAGTCCTTGTTGCCGAAGAACTCGGTCCACAGCGTCTGCCCGATCATCAGTCGCGTCGCGAGCCGCCGAGCAGATCGGGAATGACGAACTCGCCGACGATCGGAATGAAGCAGAGCAGCGCGCCGGCGATCACGCCCGGCAGCGACGAGCGGCAGCGTCACCAGCCAGAACGCCTTCCAGCGCGGGCAGCCGAGATCGGCGGCGGCCTCGAGCAGCGTCTCGTCCATCTTCTCGAGCGTGGCGTAGATCGGCAGCACCATGAACGGCAGATAGGAATAGACGATGCCGATATAGATCGCGGTGTCGGTCGCGAGCCAGACCGGCGGCGCGTCGACGATGCCGAGCGCAAGCAGCACCTGGTTGAGCAGGCCGTCGCGCTGCAGGATGTTGATCCAGGCATAGATGCGGATCAGGAACGAGGTCCAGAACGGCAGCACCACCAGCATGAACAGCACGGCCTGCCAGCGGCGCGGCGCGCGCGCCATGCCGTAGGCGATCGGAAAACCGATCAGCAGCAGCAGCGCGGTCGAGACGACCGCGATCTCGAGGCTCTTGAGATAGGAGGAGAGATAGAGCCAGTCGGAGGCGATGAACGCGTAGTTCTCGAACGACAGCGCGGCGAGGAACTCCTTCAGGGCCTGCCAAGCCGCCGGACGGGTCGAACACCGGCATATAGGGCGGCTGCGCGATCGCGGTCTGCGACAGGCTGATCTTCAGCACGATCAGGAACGGCACGAGGAAGAAGACGGCGAGCCAGAGATAGGGAATCGAGGACGACGAGCCGCCGCACGCGCCGTCTTGCCGCATGCTCCGACTCGTGTCCATCGCCTATCCGTCGCCGCAAGCGCCTGACACCAGATCGGCGCCGGCTCATTGGTCAGCGTCGCTCATCGCGTCAGCACCACGCCCGCCTCGGCGCCCAGGTGAGCCAGACGCGGTCGCCCCAGCCGATCGGCCGCTCGATCAGCCGCGTCACGTTGGCGACCGCCGCCTTCATCACGAAGCCGCCGTCGAGCCGCACCTTGTAGATCGAGAGGTCGCCGAGATAGCCGATGCTCGGCACCTGCCCGGCAACGCAATTCTCGCCTGCCGCCGCCGGCCGCTCGCGCGCGATGCGCACCTTCTCCGGCCGCACCGCGACCCAGACGGTGTCGCCCGGCTTCGCATCGGGCGACGGACGCCGCGCGCACCTGGCCCGCATCGGCGCTCGCGACCGTCGTGCCGTCCGCGCCCGCGCCGACCACACGCCCCTCGATCAGGTTCACGTCGCCGATGAAATCGGCGACCCAGCGCGAGTTCGGCTGCTCGTAGATTTCGGCCGGCGTCGCGACCTGGATCAGCCGTCCACGGTCCATCACGCCGATGCGGTCGGCGACCGTCATCGCCTCCTCCTGGTCGTGGGTGACGATGATGAAGGTGAGCCCGAGCTGCTCCCTGAGCTGCATCAGCTCGAACTGCGTCTCGCCGCGCAGCTTCTTGTCGAGCGCCGCCAGCGGCTCGTCGAGCAGCAGCACGCGCGGGCGCTTGACCAGCGAGCGCGCGAGCGCGACGCGCTGGCGCTGGCCGCCGGAGAGCTGATGCGGCTTGCGCCGGCCGAGGCCTTCGAGCTTGACCAGCGCCAGCATCTCCGCGACGCGCGCGGCGATCTCGTCCTTGGGCAGGCCATCCTGCTTGAGCCCGAACGCGACATTGCCCTCGACCGTGAGATGCGGAAACAGCGCATAGCTCTGGAACATCATGTTGACCGGCCGCCGATGCGGCGGCACCGGCGCGATGTCCTCGCCGTCGAGCAGGATGCGCCCTTCGTCCGGCGTCTCGAAGCCGGCAAGCAGGCGCAGCAGCGTGGTCTTGCCGCAGCCCGACGGGCCGAGCAGCGCGAAGAACTCGCCCTGGAAAATATCGAGCGACAGACGGTCGACCGCGGCGACATCGGCGAAGCGCTTGCTCGACGCCTTCGAACCGCACCAGCGGCCGCGCGGCAGGATCGTCCCAGGGCGCAAATTTTCGCCGCGGCTCGCCGCCGATGGTCTCTTCGGTTGCCGATTCGGCGCCGCGCGTGTCCATCGCGCCACGCTAGCGCGCTTTCGGCCGGGGTGGAAACCGGCCGGCAGCGCCCAAGCGCCGTGGCTCAGACCATCACCGTGGCGGGCTTGGCTTCGGGCTTGCGTTCGGACTTGGGCTGAAGCTTGGGATCAGGCTTGGGCTCAGTCTTGGGCTCAGGCTTGGCTTCAGACTTGGGTTCAGACTCGGTCCAGGCGTGGATTCAAGCTTGGGTTCATGCTCCAGCCTGGGCGGAACTCGTGCAGCAGGTTGCGCGGCTCCGGACCGTAATAGTCGCCGACCTGCACGACCGGCCGCGGCTTGGCCAGGATCGAGACCAAGCGGTCGAACAGCGCCTGGGCGGAGACCGGTTTGACCAGATACTCGTTGACGCCGATGCCGCACCGCCTCGACCACGCGCCAGCGCTCGCCATGGGAGCTGAGCATGATGATCGGAACATCCGGCATCGGAAACACGCCGGGCGAGCGCACGATGCGCACGAACTCGCGCCGTTGAGCAGCGGCAGTTCCCAGTCGAGGATCACGACGTCCGGCGCCGACGGTGCGGATGGCATCGAGCCCGGCAATGCCGTCGCCGGCCTCGTAGATCGTGCTTCACGCCGACATTGATCAGGAGATTGCGCACGATCTTGCGCATGTACTGGTTGTCGTCGACCACCAGGACGCCGAGCGAGCTGGATCAGCGCTTCGATCTCGACTCTTCGACATCGCATGCATCGACACGCTCCGCCTCGGCGGTGGCCACCGCGGCCGGCGCCATCACATCACGCCGGTCTTACGGCGAGGTAAAAGCGGCCAGCGCGAACGCTCCCGCGGTAGCGACGGTGGCCTTCACGATCTCACGCGCGCATCGAATACTATTGCAAAATCAAAGCGATAACCGTTGGCGAAGCGTCCGCTCAGCGCGCCGTCAGGGTGCGGGCGACCGCATCGCGCCAGCCCGCCCATTTGCGCTCGCGGGTCGCCTCGTCCATCTGCGGCTCGAAGCGCCGCTCGCATTTCCAGGTCGCGCGCGAAGCCCGCGAGATCCGGACACAGACCCGCGGCATAGCCGGCAAGATAGGCCGCGCCGAGCGCGGTCGTCTCCATCACGGCCGGCCGGTCGACCGGCGCCGCCAGAATGTCGGCGAGGAACTGCATGGTGACATCGCTCGCCGCCATGCCGCCGTCGACCCGCAGCACCGTGTCGGTCCGGCGTCCGGCCAGTCGGCGCGCATCGCCTCGAGCAGATCGCGGGTCTGGTAGCCGACCGCTTCGAGCGCGGCGCGCGCGAGCTCGGCGACGCCGGACTTGCGCGTGAGCCCGAACATCGCGCCGCGCGCCTGCGCATCCCACCACGGCGCGCCGAGCCCGACGAAGGCCGGCACGAGATAGACCTGCTCGGCCGGATCGGCGGCGGCGGCCAGCGCGTTCACGTCGGGCGCCTGCGGCGATCACCTTGAGCGCGTCGCGCAGCCATTGCACCGCCGCGCCGGCGATGAAGATCGCGCCTTCGAGCGCATAGGTGCGCTTGCCCGCCAAGCTGGTAGGCGATGGTGGTCAGCAGCCGGTTGCTGCGAGCGCGACCGGCTCGGCGCCGGTGTTGAGCAGCGCAAAGCAGCCGGTGCCGTAGGTCGATTTCATCATGCCGGGCGCGAAGCAGCCCTGCCCGACGGTCGCCGCCTGCTGGTCGCCGGCGACGCCGAGAATGCGGATCGGCCCGCCGAACAAGGTCGGGCACGGTCGGCCGAAATCGCCGCGCAGTCGCGCACCTGCGGCAGCATGGCCAGCGGAATGCCGAACAGCTCCGCACAGGCCCGCGTCCCAGGCCCCGCGCCGGATGTCGAGCAGCAGCGTGCGCGCCGCATTGGTGGCGTCGGTCGCGTGCACCTTGCCGCCGGTCAGCCGCCAGAGCAGGAAGCTGTCGACCGTCCCGAACGCGAGCCGCCCGGCCTGCGCCGCCGCGCGCGCGCCCGCGACGTGGTCGAGCAGCCAGGCGATCTTGGTGGCCGAGAAATACGGATCGAGCAGCAGCCCGGTGCGCGCCGTGATGCGCGGCCTCGTGCCCCTCGCCGGCGCAGCGCCGCGCAGGCATCGGCGGTGCGCCGGTCCTGCCACACGATGGCGTTGTGGATCGGCCGGCCGGTGGCGCGGTCCCAGACGATCGTGGTCTCGCGCTGATTGGTGATGCCGATCGCCGCGATGTCCTTGGCGGCGGCGCCGGCCTTCGCCATCGCGGCGCGCACGGTCGCGACCGTCGGTCGACCAGATCTCCTCCGGGTCGTGCTCGACCAGGCCGGGCGCCGGATAGATCTGCGGCGAATTCCTGCTGCGCGGTCGCGACCGGCGCGAGCGCGGCATCGAACACGATCGCGCGCGTCGAGGTGGTGCCCTGGTCGATGGCGAGGAGATAGTCCGGCAAGCGCGTCCCCCGCGGTGCGGCGACCGCACGGCGCGCGCGGCGCCGACGATCAATTGCAGGAATATCACATCGCTGCGCGAGCGGTCGACGACGGCCTTGGCCGGCTGCTCGCCGGCCGGTTCGGACATATGGCCGTCCGCCTCGGGCTTGTAGCTCGAGAGCTTGCGCGGCTCGGGCCCGTAGTAGTCGCCGCGCCGCACCATGGGGCGCGGCTTGGTGAGCACCGACACGATGCGCGCCGATGCAGCGCGCCGCTCGACACCGGCTTGAGCAGGAATTCGTGCACGCCGAGCCGCACCGCCTCGAGCACGCGCGAGCGCTCGCCGTGCCCGGTGAGCATGATGATCGGCACGTTCGGATGCGGGAAGGTCGTCGGGCGAACGCACCGCGCGCACGAACTCGGCGCCGTCCATGCCGGGCATCTCCCAGTCGAGCAGCACGACGTCGGGCGCCAGCGTGCGGATCGCCTCCAGGCCCGACGGCGCCGTCACTGCGCTTCGTAGATCTTGACGCAGCCGATCGCCAGCAGCAGGGTGCGGATGACCTTGCGGGTATAGTGCTCGTCGTCGACGATCAGCACCTTGATCTGCCCTATCAGGGCCCTGGTTTCCGCCGTCAGCGTGTCCATGAGCGACCCCTTGGTGGGGTCCCGGCGGTTTGGACGCGCGCACAATCCCACGCGATTTATCGAAACATTTTCGCATTACGATGCGCTGAAGCAATTCGCTAAAATTCGAACGAATTCCGGCACAGTCTCGCGCGCAAGACGCGTCCTCCCGGCCCGCAGGGCCGGGAGGACGCGTGCCCCGCTGTTGCCATCGCGGCTACGGCAGCGTCGGGTTCGTGATCGGGGGCTTGATGATCCGCTCGACCGCCGGCGGAATATCGGCTGCCAGCCGTTCTTTCGCGGGCGTCGTCAACAGAATGCCGATCGCCAATACGAACAGCACGCCGACGGCACCGCCGATCAGCGCCCACTTCGTGTCGTTCCTGACTCCGGAGAAACGCATGGCTCCCTCCATGAGTTGATCCCTTGGTCGTTAACGCCCGCGCATGGTTCCGCGTTCCATCGCGCACGGCTATTGGGCGCGCTTCCCCGCCGCGATCCGGCCATGAATGTCGCCAGACGCTCACGCTCGTTCGGCGCGACGCGCAGGCCGAGCTTGCTGCGCCGCCACAGCACGTCGTCGGCGTTCCGCGCCCATTCCTGCTCCATCAGGTAGCGCACCTCGGCGGCGGTGAGATCGGCGCCGAATCGTCTCCGAGATCGGCGGACCGCCCGGCGGGTCCGAGCACGTCGCGGACGCGCGTGCCGTAGGCGCGCACCAGCCGGCGCGCGTGCTCCTCGGACAGGAACGGCCAGGACTTGCGCGTCTCGGCCACCAGCGTCTCGACCCCGTCATGGCGAAAATCGCCGCCCGGCAGATGCGAGCCCGCGGTCCAGGCCGGTCCCGCCTTGAACACATGCGCCAGGCGGTCGAGCGCCTACTCGGCGAGCCGCCGATAGGTCGTGATCTTGCCGCCATAGACGGTGAGCAGCGGCGCACTGCCGGCGCTCGTCGAGCACCAGCACGTAGTCGCGCGTGGTGTCCTGCGGCTTCTGCGAGCCGTCGTCGTAGAGCGAGCGCACGCCGGCAAACGACCACACCACGTCGGCGGGCGTGATCGGTGCTGCGGAGATAGCCGTTCGCCGCCGCGCACAGATAGGCGATCTCGTCGGCGCTCGGCGCGACGCCGGCCGGATCGCCGGCGAACTCCTGGTCGGTGGTGCCGATCAGCGTGAAGTCGCGCTCGAACGGCAGCGCGAACACGACGCGGCCGTCGGGCGTCTGGAAGATATAGCCGCGATCGTGGTCGAACAGGCGGCGCACCACGATGTGGCTGCCCTTGTCGAGGCGGACCGGCGCCGCCAGCGGCTGGCGCAGCACCGTCTCGCCGAAGCGCGCGAGCCATGGACCCGGTCGCATTGACCAGCACGCGCGCGGTCACGATATCGCGCCGCCCGGCGCCTTCGAGCGTGAGCCGCCAACGCTCGCCGCGCTCCGCGCCGGACGCAGCGGGTGCGGGTGCGGATCACGGCGCCGCGCTCGGCGGCGTCGACCGCGTTGAGCACCACCAGCCGCGCATCGTCGGCCCAGCAATCGGAATATTCGAAGCCGCGGCCATCGCGCCGCTTGAGCGGCGCACCGAGCGGGTCGCGCGCGAGATCGATCGTGCGGGTCGCGGGCAGGATGTTGCGTCCGCCGAGATGGTCGTAGATGAACAGCCCGAGCCGCAGCAGCCAGGGCGCGCGCAGGCCCTCCGCCGGCGGCAGCACGAACCGCATCGGCCGGATCAGGTGCGGCGCCATGCGCAGCATCACCTCGCGCTCGATCAGCGCCTCGCGCACCAGGCGGAACCAGCCGTGTTCGAGATAGCGCAGTCCGCCGTGGATCAGCTTGGTGGAGGCCGACGAGGTGCCGGAGGCAAGATCGTTCTGCTCGACCAGCAGCACGCGAAGCCCGCGCCCGGCGGCATCGCGCGCGATGCCGGCGCCGTTGATGCCGCCCCCGACGATGGCGAGATCGTAATCCACCGCGAGAGCGTTGTCGGCCATGCCGGCTGAATTCCTTTCGGTGCAGCATGGCGCGAGTTGCCACGCCCGCTCAAGCCGCCCGACTTGATCGAAGGACCTTCCAACTCAGTTCGCTACGCCCGCGAATGCGCAATACACATCAGCGCGTGCGCGATCCCTCATGGTTCGAGACGCCCTTCCCCGTCGGCTGTCGCCGACGTGGAAGGGCTCCTCACCATGAGGGACCCGGAATCGCGGATCGCGCACTCTTAGACCTCATCCTGAGGAGCGCGCCGAAGGCGCGCATCTCGAAAGATGAGGTCGCGCACTCAGAGATCAGTTGATTCCCAACACCCATGCGCAAGAGCGCGCAAGGGAAGCCGTCAGTTGCCCACCGCGACGACATCGCGCGCGGGCGCGCGCACCAGCCGGGTCACCGCGCTCGACGCGACGATGGCGTGCTGCTGGGCGTAGGCTTCGTGGTTCTTCTCGATATCCTCGATGTCGTAGAGGTAGTTCACCATCAGCCCGTGCGACTGCGCGAGTGCGCGTTCCGAGGTGTCGGCAAGAAAATTCAGTCGCTCGAGGCGCGCGCCGTTGCCGAGATGAAAGCGCGCGACCGAATCGAGCGGCGTGCCGCGCTCGGTCTGCGCGTGCAGATAGTACCACGCGGCCGCCCGCAGCATCGGCTCGCGCAGCCGCTCGGCCGCCGCCGGATCGCGCCACCAGTCGTTACCGTCGAGCGCGGCGAGCTGCGCGCGCTCCTCGTCGCTCAGCACCGCCGACTTCTCCCGTCTCCGCTCGTTGCGCAGCCAGGCGGCGAAATTGGGCGCCGGCGAGAGCGTGACGAAGGTGGACAGCCGCGGCATGTCGCGCGAGATCTCCTCCACCACCTGCTTGATCAGGAAGTGGCCGAACGACACGCCGGCAAGCCCGCGCTGACAGTTGGAGATCGAATAGAACACCGCCGTGGTCGCGCGGCCGGGCTCGACCATCTCGCGCGTGGCGGAGAGGATCGGGTCGATCGCGGCCGGGATGCCGCGCGTGAGCGCGACCTCGACGAAGATCAGCGGGTCGTCGTTGAGCGCCGGATGGAAGAAGGCGTAGCAATGCCGGTCGGGCGAATCGATGCGCGCGCGCAGATCGTTCCAGTCGCGGATCGCGTGCACCGCCTCGTAGCGGATGATCTTCTCGAGCAGCCGCGCCGGCGTCGACCAGTCGATGCTGCGCAGCACCAGAAAGCCGCGGTTGAACCAGGACGAGAACAGGTGGACGAAATCGCGGTCGACCACCGCGAGATCGTCGCGGTGGGCCTGGCGTCGATGCAGCTGCTCGCGCATGCGCACCAGCGCGACCGTGCCGCCCGGCGCGAGATTGAGCCGCCGGAACAGTTCGAGCCGCCGCGGCTCGGACACGCGATGGACCTCGGCCGCCGCCGCGTCGGTCGGCGACGCGAGCCAGGCGGCGACCGCGGCGTCGAGCCGTACGCGGTCGGGACCGAAGCGGGTCGCCAGCGCCTCGAAAAAAGCGATGCGAGGGCCGGTCGTGAGCTCGGCATAGCGCGCGAGGATTTCGCCGGCGAGCGCAACGCCCGAGGCCTCGCCGCGCCCGGTCAGCAGATCCTCGCAGAGCTGGACGAGACTGGCCGAGCGCTGTTGAGCGGCCTCGCGGCGGTCGCGCGTGCGGTCGATCAGCGCGCGCCCGCGCTCCGCAATCGATTGCAGCATGTCGCCAAAAAAGGACGTGTTCACCGGAATCGAATCTCCCGCCGCGGCATCCGATTAGATAGGGGAGCCATGACGGATTCACAAATCGTGGTAAATCGCTTTGGTTTCGTGCGCTGGACAATTTTGCGCCAAACGGTCACAGAAAGCGGCAGATTTCATGTTGCGGCGCGGTGACGCCCGCGGCGATTGGAGGGACTGATCGATGCCGGGGCCGTTGGCCGGACTACGCGTGCTCGAACTCGCCCGCATTCTGGCGGGCCCCTGGGCAGGCCAGATTCTCGCCGATCTCGGCGCCGACGTGATCAAGGTCGAGCGCAAGGGGCCGGGCGACGACACGCGCGGCTGGGGCCCGCCGTTCGTGGAAGCGGCCGACGGCGGTCATCTCGACTCCGCCTATTTCCATTCCACCAATCGCGGCAAGCGCTCGATCGAGCTCGATTTCGAAAGCGAGGACGGCCGGCGCCTGGTGCGCAAGCTGGCGGCGCGCTCCGACGTCCTGCTGGAGAATTTCAAGGTCGGCGGGCTCGCCAAGTTCGAGCTCGACTATGCCAGCCTGAGCAAGGAGAACCCCCGCCTGATCTACTGCTCGGTCACCGGCTTCGGCCAGGACGGGCCCTACGCGGCGCGCGCGGGCTACGACCTCATGGCGCAGGGCATGGGCGGCTTTATGAGTCTGACCGGGGCGGCCGACGGCGAGCCGACGCGCGCGGGCGTTCCGGTGTCGGACATTTTCACCGGCGTCTATTCGGTCGTCGGCATCCTGGCGGCGCTTGCCGAGCGCGAACGGACCGGCCGCGGCGCCTTGGTCGATACCGCGCTGGTCGACTCCACCGTCGGCGTGCTGGCCAACCAGGCGCTCAATTTCCTGGTGTCCGGCAAGGTTCCCCAGCGCATCGGCAACGCACATCCCAATATCGTGCCCTACCAGGTATTTCCGGTCGCCGACGGCTACATCATCATCGCGACCGGTAACGACAGCCAGTACGTGAAGCTCTGCAATGCGCTGGGCGCGCCCGGGCTCGCCGCGGAACCCGCCTACAAGGACAATGCCGCCCGCCTGGCCCAGCGCGCCGCGCTGGTCGAGCGGCTCTCCGCCCTGACCGCGCAGTTCCACAGCCACGACCTGTTGGCCAAGCTCGAGGCCGTCGGCGTGCCGGCCGGCCCGATCAACACGCTCGACCAGGTCTTCAAGGACCCGCAGGTCATCCACCGCGGCATGCGGATCGATCCGCCGAGCGGCCGCCGCCAAGGCCGGAAGCGTGCCCGGGCGTGCGCACGCCGATCACCATCGGCGGCAGGCCGATGGCGGCGGAACGCCCCGCCCCGCGGCTCGGCGAGCACACCGCCGAAATCCTACGCGAAATCGGCGAAGCCTGAGGTCGCCGCGACCTTTGCGCCCACCTGTAAACGACCGCTGCCACCCTGGGTGGCCGACCGCGGCCCGATCGGGTATAGCCTCACGACCAATGAATAAGCAGCACGACGTGCGCGGGTTACAGCCTGGGGTGGGAACTTTGTCCGACAGCCGGCCGCAAGGCGGCACTCCTCTGCTTGAGGTGCAGGACCTCCACGTCCAGTTCGACACGTCGCGCGGCATCGTCCGCGCGGTCGAGGGCCTGCGCTTCACGGTCGGCCGCGGCGAGGTCGTCGCCATCGTCGGCGAATCCGGCTCGGGCAAGTCGGTCTCCGCGCTCTCGATCATGCGGCTGCTGCCGCGGCACACCGCGCCGCATCACCGGGCCGCATCGTGTTCGACGGCAAGCGCCTGCTCGACCTCGACGACGAGGACATGCGCGAGATTCGCGGCCGCGACATCTCGATGATCTTCCAGGAGCCGATGACCTCGCTCAACCCGCTGCTGACGATCGGGCTGCAGATCACCGAGCCGCTGACGATCCATCTGCGGCATGAACGAGGCGCAGGCCAAGGCGCGCGCGATCGAGCTGCTTGCAGCTCGTCGGCATTCCCGACGCCGAAGGCCGGCTCGAACAATATCCGCACCAGTTCTCCGGCGGCATGCGCCAGCGCGTGATGATCGCGATCGGGCTTGCCTGCAATCCGAAGCTGGTGATCGCCGACGAGCCGACCACCGCGCTCGACGTGACCATCCAGGCGCAGATCCTCGAACTGATGAAGGACCTGTCGCGCAAGCTCAACATCGCGCTCATCATCATCACCCACAATCTCGGCGTGGTCGCGCGCTACGCCGACCGCGTCATCGTCATGTATGCCGCGCGCCTGGTCGAGCAGGGCACCGCCGACGCGGTGTTCCACCGCCCGCGCCATCCCTACTCGATGGGCCTGCTGCGCTCGGTGCCGCGGCTCGACCGCCCGCGCGGCAGCAAGCTCGAGACGATCGAGGGCCTGCCGCCGAACCTCGCCGACCGCCCCGCCCGGCTGCCGCTTCGCGCCGCGCTGCCCGTTCCGCATCGCCGTCTGCGCGCAGGACCCGCCGCTGGTCGCCGACCGATACCGGCGGGCTGTCGGCCTGCATCCGCCATGCCGAGATCGCCGCCGGCAAGCTCGTCTGGGCAAGCGAGCGGGACCGTCGGGCAGCGCGGACATAGCCACGGCGCGCCGAGCCGCTGCTGTCGGTGCGCAGCATCTCACCAAGCATTTCTCCGGTGCGGGCCAAGCTCGGCAGCAAGCCAGCGGTCGTGCGCGCGGTCGAGGACGTGAGCTTCTCGATCGACCCGGGCGAGACGCTGGGGCTGGTGGGAGAATCCGGCTGCGGCAAGACCACCGTCGGCCGCCTGATCCTGCGGCTCGAGGAGCCGACCTCCGGCGAGATCCGCTTCGAGGGCACGAACCTGCTCACCGCCTCGCCGGCCGAACTGCAAGGCGATGCGGCGCAAGATCCAGGTGATCTTCCAGGACCCGTACTCCTCGCTCAATCCGCGCATGACCGTCGGCCAGATCGTCGGCGAGCCGCTGCACGTCTACCGCCTCGTCCCCGACCGCACGCCGCCGCGGCGGAGCGGGTGGCGCAGCTGCTCACCCAGGTCGGGCTGCGGACCTGAACTCGCGGCGCGCTATCCGCACCAGCTGTCCGGCGGACAGCGCCAGCGCGTCGGCATCGCCCGCGCGCTCGCCATGGAGCCGTCGTTCATCGTCTGCGACGAGGCGGTGTCCGCGCTCGACGTGTCGATCCAGGGCCAGATCATCAATCTGCTCGAGGACCTGCAGCACCGCCTCGGGCTGGCCTATCTCTTCATCGCCCACGATCTCGCCGTGGTCCGGCATATCTCGATGCGGGTGGTGGTGATGTATTTCGGCCGCGTGATGGAGGTCGCGGATCGCGACACGCTCTACCGCGAGCCGCTGCATCCTTATACCAAGGTGTTGCTCGACGCCGCGCCCGTGCCCGACCCCACGATCGAGAAAGCGCGCGCGCCGCGTCTGATCACGGGCGAACTGCCGAGCCATCTGGCCCCGCCGACCGGATGCGTCTTTAATACCCGCTGTTCGCTTGCGAGCGCGGAATGCCGGGAGGTAATTCCCCCACTAAAGGAGAAACGGCCGGGACACTATGCCGCCTGCATCAAAGTCTGACGACGGGAGACAATGAGGGCGACATACAGAGGAGGAAACGCCATGGAAACAAGACGTAAGGCCCTAAAGCACATGGCCGGGGCATTTGCCCTCGGCATGGGCGGGCTGAACTTGGAGACCCAGCAGGCACGAGCCGCAGACGCCCAAACAAGGCGGCACGCTGACCTTCGCAATCAGCGCCGAGACGCCGCATTACGACGGTCACGGCAGCGACACCTTCGCCACCATCCAGTTCGCGTCGCCGTTCTATTCGACGCTGTTGAAATTCGATCTCGACAAGTACCCGAATGTCACCGGCGACCTGGCGCAGTCCTACACGGAGTCGCCAGACAAGTTGACCTACACGTTCAAGCTGCACCCGGGCGTGAAATTTCATGACGGCACGCCGCTGACATCGGCCGACGTGAAGGCGACCTACGACCGGCTGCGCAACCCGCCGCAAGGCGTGGTCTCCACGCGCAAGGCGACGTTCGCCGATATCGCATCGATCGAGACGCCCGATCCGCTGACCGTCGTCTTCAAGTTGAAGGCGCTGAATGCGGCGATCCTTCAGCATTTCGGCTCGCCCTGGAACTACATCTACTCGGCCAAGGATCTGGAGAAAGACCCGAATTGGCCGAAGACCCATATCAACGGTACCGGCGCCTTCACGTTCGTCGAACACGTCAAGGGCAGCCATGTCGCCGGCAAACGCAACGAGAACTACTTCAAGAAGGGCCTGCCCTATCTCGACGGCTTCAAGGGCGTGTTCTTTCTGCAGGCGGCGACCATGCTCAATGCGTTGCAGGGCGGCCAGGTGCAGGCCGAATTCCGCAGCATTTCCGAGCCCGAGAAACAACGGCTCCTGCAAACCATGGGTGACAAGATCCGCATTCAGGAGTCGAGCTGGACGCTCAATCTTCTGGTTTGTTTCAACGTCGAAAAGAAGCCGTTCGACGACGTGCGCGTTCGCCGGGCGCTGGTCATGGCCATCGACCGCTGGGGTGGAAGCAAGGGACTGGGACAGATTTCCACGCTGCGCTCGGTCGGCGGCGTGCTGCGGCCCGGCTTCTCGCTGGCGACGCCGGAGGCGGAGCTGGTCAAGCTGCCGGGGTTCTCCAAGGACATCGCGAAATCCCGCGCGGAAGCCAAGAAACTGCTCGCCGAGGCCGGCGTGAAGGACCTGAAATTCACGTTGCACAATCGCTCAATCGCACAGCCCTATACACCGGCGGGCGTGTTCCTGGTCGATCAATGGCGGCAAATCGGCGTGACGGTCGAGAACAAGCAGCAAGAGACGGCGCCTTACCTCGCCGGCCTCAACAGCGGCAACTACGACGTCGCCGTCGACTTCTCGAATCTGTTCATGGACGATTCGAGCCTGGCTCTGAGCAAGTACCTTTCCATCACCCGCTCGCCGGACAACCGGTCTCGCTCGAAGGACCCCGAGCTCGACAAGCTCTATGACGCGCACATGCGAGAGACCGACCCGAAGAAGCGCCAGGCGTTGGTCCAAACGTTCGAGAAGCGGCTGTTCGAGCAGGCCTACCAGCAGCCGCTGCTGTGGTGGTACCGCATCGTACCGACCCACAAAACCGTGATGGGCTGGCGCATGTCGCCAAGTCACAACCTCGGCCAGGACCTTGCCGAGGTGTGGCTGAACACGTAACGCACACGCCCGCGGCCCGGCATGCTCCGGGCCGCGGGGGAAATCCCAAATGCTGCGATATACTGTAAACCGTGTCCTGCTCACGATCCCCACGCTGCTCGGCGTGGCGGTGCTCGTGTTCTTTATGTTGCGCATCGTTCCCGGCGACATCGTCGAGGTGAAGCTGCGCGGGGACGGCGGCGCTGTCACGCAGGAAACCATCGAAATGGAGCGGCACAGAGCTCGGGCTCGACAAGCCGCTGATGGTTCAATTCAAGGACTGGATGGTCGGCGTCGTCACGTTCAACTATCGGAATCTCGATGTGGACCGAGCGGCCAGTGATGGAGGAAATTGCCATCCGGCTCGAGCTGTCGCTGGAGGTCGCCATTTTGGCGACGCTCATTGCGATCATGTTCGCGATTCCATTGGGAACCATGGCCGCGCTCTACCGCGACACGTGGATCGACTATTTGATGCGTATCGTGACGATCGGCGGGATATCGATTCCGGCGTTCTGGTTCGGCATGTTGATCATGCTGGGCCTGCTGGCGGGCTTCAACTGGCTGCCGCCGATCACGTTCACACCGATCTATGTCGATCCGGTCGCCAATCTCACCCAGTTGATCTGGCCCGCGGCCGCGGTCGGTTACCGCTACTGCGCGGTGACCGCGCGCATGATCCGCTCCTCGCTGCTCGAAGTGCTCAACGAGGACTACATCCGCACCGCGCGCGCCAAGGGCGTGTACGAGAAGCTCGTGATCTCGCGTCATGCGCTGCGCAACGCGCTGCTGCCGGCGATCACCGTCATGGCGCTGGAATTCACCTTCCTGATCGGCGGCCTTGTGGTGACCGAGCAGGTGTTCAATCTCAACGGCATCGGCCAGCTGTTCGTGCAGAGCATCATCGCGCAACGACTTCACGCTGATCCAGGGCATGGTGATGCTGATCGCGGCGTTCTACGTGTTCGTCAATCTCGCGGTCGACCTGCTCTATGCGGTGTTCGATCCGCGCATCCGGTACGAGTGACACATGACGCATCGCCTCGCCCCACGCTTCCGGCAGCCGCAAGCCCGCGCCGCCCAGGGCCTGGGTGGAATTCTGCCGGCAGCAGCCGCTCGGCGCCATCAGCTTCGTCATCATCTGCGTGATGATGTTCGCCGGCATCTTCTGCGAATGGGTCGCGCCCTATGACCCGCTGGCGATCGACTTCGCCTCGCATGCTCGGCGCGCCGTCCTGGCAGCACTGGTGCGGCACCGACGCCTTCGGCCGCGACATCTGCTCGCGCCTGATCTACGGCTCGCGCACGGCGCTGGTGATCGGCTTCACTTCGTCCTTCCTCGGTTCCACGATCGGCGCCATGCTCGGCATCGCGTCGGCCTATTTCGGCGGGCGCATCGACAATTGGATCCAGCGCTTCGATCGACATCCTGCTCGCCTTCCCGCTGATCGTGCTGGCGCTGGTCGTGGTCGCCGCCTTCCGCCGCATCGCTGGTCGGCGGCATCGACATGAACCTGATCATCGCCATCGCGATCCCGATCGTGCCGCGCGTTGCGCGCGTCGTGCGCGCGGCCGCGCTGTCGGTGCGGGTCGATGCCCTATGTCGACGCCGCGCGCGCGGCCGGCTATTCGCACAGCCGCATCATCTTCCGCCACATGGCGCCCAACGTGGTCGCGCCCTATCTGATCATGCTGACCGCCTTCATCGCGCAGGCGATCCTGGCGGAAGCCTCGCTGTCGTTCCTGGGCCTCGGCGTCACCGAGCCGACCGCGGCCTGGGGCCTGATGCTGTCGGGCAATGCCGCCGACTTCTATCGCGAGGCGCCGTGGATGATCCTGTTCCCGGGCGATCGCCATCAGCCTCGCGGTGTTCGCGTTCAACCTGTTCGGCGACAGCCTGCGCGACTATCTCGATCCGCGTTTCAAGGTCTGACCGCACGAGGCGCAGCCATGACGATCCGGTTTGCCACGCTTGCGCTGGCATCGGCGCTGACAGCAGGCGCCGCACTCGCGCAGGCGCCCGACTGGCCGGATCGCCCGGTACGCCTGATCGTGCCGTTTCCGGCCGGCAGCTCGACCGACATCGTGTCGCGCATTCTCGCCAACAAGCTTGGCGCCCGGCTTGGCCAGCAGGTCATCGTCGACAACCGGGTGGGCGCGAGCGGCAATATCGGCGTGGACGCGGTCGCCAAGGCCGCGCCCGATGGCTACACCATCGGCATTGCCACCACGAGCACGCACACGCTGGCGCCGAACCTCAACCGCAATCTGCCCTACGACCCGATCAAGGATTTCCGTCCGGTCTCGATGGTCGGCAGCACGCCCTATGTGCTGGTGGTCTATCCCGGGCTGGCGGCGAAAAACGTCGCCGAGCTGATCGCGCTCGCCAAGACCAAGCCCGCCGCGCTCAACTACGGCTCGGCCGGCCCGGCGAGCCTCGCCCATCTCGCGGGCGCGCTGTTCGCCAGAATGGCCGGCGTCTCGCTTACGCACGTGCCCTACAAGAGTTCGGCGCAGTCGGTGACCGACATCATGACCGGCCGGCTCGATATGCAGTTCGCGACCGTCGCGCCGTCGCTGGCGGCGATCCGCGCCGGGCAACTGCGTGCCCTGGCGGTGAGTGGGCGCAAGCGCGCCGCCGCGCTGCCGGACGTGGCGACCGTCGCCGAACAGGGCCTGCCCGGCTACGACGCGGTGCTGTGGATCGCGCTGGTCATGCCGGCGGCGACGCCCGCGGCCATCGCCACGCGGCTCAATCGCGAGCTGACCGACATCCTGAGCGCCGCCGATACCCGCGAGACGTTGGTCGCGCAGGGTGTCGAATCCGAGCCGGGCCCGCCCGAAGCCGTGAGCGAGCGCATCCGCGGCGACATCGAGAAATGGCGCGGCGTGATTGCCAAGGCGGGGATCGGCACCCAGTGATGTGATTTTTGCAGGGCGAGCCTTCCGACCCTGCGTGCTAGGCTTGCGCCAACGCCCACCGACCGAGCGGGCGACGCGTACGGGAGGACACCATGAAATTGATACTGGCGCTGCTGGCCGCCTTGGCCGGCGCGATGCCGGCGTTCGCCAACGACGTTCCGCGCTTCCAGCCCGAGCCGTTCTGGCCCAAGCCGCTGCCGGAGAACTGGATACTCGGGCAGGTCTCCGGCATCGCGGTCGACAAGAACGACCACATCTGGATCGTGCATCGCCCCAAGTCCCTGCTCGACGACGAGAAGGGCGCGATGGCCAACCCGCCCGCCACCAAGTGCTGCAAGGCGGCGCCGGCGGTGATGAAGTTCGACGCCGAGGGCAATCTCCTGGCGTCGTGGGGGCCGGTTGCCGATCACTGGATCAAGAACGAGCACGGCATCCACGTCGATGCCGCCGGCAACGTCTGGATCGGCGGCAACAACGAGGGCGACCAGATTCTCCAGTTCTCGCCCGACGGCAAGTTCCTGCAGCAGGTCGGCAAGGACGACGGCAGCAAGGGCTCGAATTCCACCACGCGGCTCGGCCGCCCGGCGCACATGGTGACCGACGACGCGGCCGGCGAAATCTATGTCGCCGACGGCTACGGCAATCGCCGCGTGATCGTGTTCGACATGAAGACCGGCGCCTACAGGCGCCACTGGGGCGCAGGCGGCACCAAGACGCCGCATGACGACAAGCTGCCGGCCTACTCGCCGGCCGCCGCGCCCTCGCCGAGCTTCCACAATCCGGTGCACTGCGTGCGGCTCTCCAACGACGGACTGGTCTATGTCTGCGACCGCACCAACGACCGCATCCAGGTGTTCCGCACGGACGGCAGCTTCGTGAAGGAATTCCGGGTCGAGCCGCAGACGCTCTCGAACGGCTCGGTCTGGGACCTAGTTCTGTCCGCCGATCCGCAGCAGCGCTTCATCTTCATCGCCGACGGCGCCAACGGGCAGATACACACCATCGCGCGCGACGACGGCAAGCCGCTCACCCAATGGGGCCGCCATGGCCGCCAGCCCGGCCAGTTCAAGTGGGTGCACAATATCGCGATCGACTCCAAGGGCGCGCTCTACACCGCCGAGGTCGGCTTCGGCCGCCGGGTGCAGAAATTCCGGCCGGTGGAGTAGGACAACGTCTCCGGTCGTCCCCGCGCAAGCGGGGACGACGATGGGGACAACGAGCGTTGCTCGCAACCATGCGGTAACGCCGCTCCCGCTCAGCTCACCGCCAGCGGCGCGAGCGCGTCGATGTCGGTCACCACGTCGATGACGACCGGCCGGTTCGCCTTGAGCGCCTGCTGAATGGCGGGGCCGAGTTCGGACGGCTTCTCGACCCGGATGCCGAGCGCGCCCATGTCTTCGGCGATGCGGGCGAAATTGACCCTGCTGAAGTGCCACATCTCGTGCGCGCGCTCGGTCTGCTTGCCGCCATAGACGCGGTCGAAGCCGCGCTTGGACTGATTGCCGCTGGCGTTGTTGTTGACCACGGTGACGGCGTTGATCTTCCAGCGCGCGGCGGTCTCGACCTCGGCGATGTGGTACCAGAAGCCGGCGTCGCCGGTGAACGTGACCACCGGCCGGTCCGGGCACGCGCATTTCGCGCCTAGCCCCGCCGGAAACGCCCAGCCGAGATGGCCGGCGCTGCGCATGTAGCTCTGCGTGGGTTCGCGCAGGTCGTACATGCCGCCCATCCACATGCCGGCGTGGCCAGTGTCGACCACCACGATGCCGTCGTCGGGAACGTGCCTGGTGAACTCCGCGCACATGCGCTCCGGCCGGATCGGCACGGCGTCGGACTTCAGCACCGGATCGTACTTCGCGTACCACTCCTTGCAGATGCTCTGCGCCTGCGCGACCCAGGCCTTGCGCCTGGCGGCGCCGGCGCGGTCGGCGAGCGCCAGCATGCGCGCGAGCGTGACCTTGGCGTCGCCGTTGACGGCGGCGGCCAGCGGATAGTTACGGCCGAGCGCTTCGGGATCGATGTCGATCTGGATCGCCGGCGTGCCGATCTTCGGCACCGCCCAGAAATGCGTGGTCATGCCGCCGGTCTCGGTCCCGATGAAGCAGACGAGGTCGGCGCCGTTGACCACGCGGTTGGCGCTCTCGCGCGAGTAGGTGCCGACCACGCCGACCGACAGCGGATGTGCTCCGGGGATCGCGTCCTTGCCGTTGAGCGAGGTCGCGACCGGGATCTGCAGCGCCTGCGCGAGCGCGACCAGTTCGGCCGCCGCGCCCGACGCCCGCACCCCGCCGCCCGCCACGATCACCGGGCGCTCGGCGCCCTGCAAAGCCGCGAGCGCGGCCTGCACGCTGGCATCGTCGGGCGCCGGGCGAAACGGCGGCACGCGCGCGAATTGCGGCTCGCACAGCGGCTCCATCTCGGCCTCTTCGGCGTCGACCTGGCCCTCGTTGCCGCGGAATTGCAGATGCACGGGGCCAGGCGTGCCCGTTGTCGCCACCCGGAAGGCCTGTCGCACCATGTCGGGAAAGCGCGCCACGTCGTCGATCGTGGCGTTGAACTTGGTCACCGGCTCGAACGCCGGCACGTCGTCGATTTCCTGGTAGACCTTGCGGAACTTGTTCTTCGGCTCGCGCCCGCCGGTCATGGCGATCACCGGCGAATGCGCGAGCCAGGCGTCGCGCAGCCCGGCCGCGAGATTGAGCGCGCCGATCACCTGCGCGGCGCAGATGCCCGGCTTGCCCGAGGCGCGCGCGTAGCCGTCGGCCATGTAGGCCGCCGCCTTCTCGCCGTGCACGTGCAGCCGCTTGATGTCGGTGCGCGTCTCCATCACGGCGAAGGTCTTGCGCAGCACTGCCGGCACATGGAATACGTGGGTGACGCCGTAGCCCTTGAGCATGTCGGCGAGGCATTCCGCCCCGCTCATTTTGCGGTTGTGTCCCAGCATCATGGCTTTGTGAGTCCTCGGGGTTGGCAGCAAAGAACGCAGCGGTTGCCCCTCCAAAGGAGCGAGTGGCGATTCGCCAAGCTACATGTCGAACACCGCCACGGCGCGGATCGGCGAGCCGGTGCCTTCGCGCCACTTGAGCGGCAGGCCGATGAAGCGGAACGGGCCCTGCCCGAGCAGGGCCTCCAGGTTGCACAGGCTCTCGATATGCGTGATGTCGAGTTCCAGGCATGCCTTATGTACGAGCGAGTTCACCTTGCCTTCCGGCCCGGGCCGCATCGAGTCGATGCCGAAATGCACGACGCCCTGCTTGGCGAGCCATTCGGTGGCTGCGACGTTGACGCCGGAATTGTCGGTCGAATATTTCGCGGTCGGAAACGTGCGTGCGTGATGACCGGTGCAGAGCAGCACCGTGCCTTTCTTCGGGACCGGCACGCCCGTCTTCGCCACCGCCGCTTCCAGGTCCGCCGGCGTGATTTCCGCCCTTGGCGGAATGTGCCGCAGGTCGATGCAGATGCCCGGCACGATGCAGTTCTCCAGCGGGTATTCGTTGATCGGCGTCCCGCTCATCCCGAAATGGCGCGGCGCGTCGATATGGGTGCCGCCGTGGTCCGGCATGGAATAGAACATCACCATGTTGCCGTGGACGTTGCCCGACTCGACGAATGATTCCTCGTGCGTCTTCCACACGCCGTGAATGATCGGCGGCTGCCCCGGATAACTCGGGGTGCGGTGATAGAGTTCGCGGCTGAGATCGACAATTCGCATGACTGTACTCCTCCAACATCGCAGGCTTCCGCCTAGGCCTGTTTGCGTCCCCACACCTGCGCGACCGTGTACATGGTAAAAACCGTTCCCGGATCGCGCAAATGCTTGCGGCAATCGGCGAGACATTGCGTCAGTTCGGCGTCCGTGAGGACGCCGAGCCGCAGCACCGTGGCGCGCAGCGATTCCACCGTCGCCGGAAGATAGTCGACCATGGGGTCGACCGATCGAACGCCGATCAGGAACGGCCGGTACTGCACATCGGCGAGACCGGCGGCGCGAACAACCGAGTACAGCCGCCGCGCGAGCGTCAGGTCGGCGCCGACACCCGCGAACGCGCCCAGCAGGGCCGCTTTCAGCCGGTCCCATGCCGGGTGCGGCGGATAGCACGCGAGGGTCGACCCGTCCGGCTCCTGCAGCGCGACTACGCCGCCGTTTCGCACTAGGCGCTTCGCTTCCCGCAACAGGCGTTCGGGATCGCCGGCCGTGCTGGCGACAAAGCGCATGTGAACGAGATCGAATGACTCCGCCGGCAGGTCGGAGCCGTACGCGTCGCCGCGGCGAAATTCCACGTTGGCCGGCACGTTCGCTCGCGCGTGCGCGAGGAATTGCTCATTCATGTCGAGGCCGACGACACGCCCGCTTCGGCCCACCCGCTCGCTCAGCAAATCCGTGATGCCGCCGGGGCCGCACCCCACGTCGAGGCACGCCCACCCCGGCTTCACGCCGATCAAATCGAGCATGACCCGCGTGTCGGGCGCCATGGCCGCACTCTGGACGTGCAGGCGCTCGATCTCACCCTGACGGCTCTCGATGGGATAGTGGCCTGCGAACGCGTCCGGCATCCTGCAACTCAGATTGCTCCCGGCAGGCCCCACGCGCCGCACCGGACCGATGGCGAACAGATTGTCAGCATGAAACGCCGGGCCCCCGTCCGCGAGGGACCTTACCCTCAATCGCCTCATCGCGGCAACGCCGCGTGCTGCTATAAGGCTCACGATATCCGATCACGCCGGGAGCACAGGATGAAGACCAGCACCGACCGCATTCTCACCACCCATACCGGCAGCCTGCCGCGGCCGAAGGCGCTGATCGACCTCGTGCTGGGGCGTGAAAAGGGCGAGCGCATCGACGATGCCGCATTCGAGGCCGCGACCGCCAAGGCGGTCGACGAGGTCGTCGCCCAGCAGGTCGCGGCCGGCGTCGACATCGTCAGCGACGGCGAGATGAGCAAGCCGTCCTACACCACCTACATCCGCCATCGCGTCACCGGCATCGAGCCCGATCCGCGCGCCGCCGAGAAAGGCCGCGACATCATGGTCGGGCGCGACCTTCTCGCGCATCCCGATTTCGCCGACCGGCGGCGCAATTTCGCCGACACGCCGTTCCCCGGCTGCGTCGGGCCGCTGCGCTACAAGGACCAAAGCGCGCTCGATCGCGACCTCGCCCACCTCAAGGCCGCGGCGGCGAAGGCGAAACCTGCCGACGTGTTCATGACCGCGCCCTCGCCCGGCATTCTCACGCGCTTCATCATCAACCTGCACTATCCGAACGAGGACGCCTATGTGGAGGCGCTCGCCGATTTGATGAAGACCGAGTACCGGGCGATCGTCGAGGCGGGCTTCGTCTTGCAGATCGACGCGCCCGATCTCGGCTCCGCGCGCAACAACCAGTACCGGCACCTGAGCGACGACGAATTCCGCAAGATCGCCGAGCGCAACATCGCGGCGCTCAATGCCGCGACCGAGGGGCTGCCTGCGGACAAGATGCGGCTGCATATCTGCTGGGGCAACTACGAGGGCCCGCACACCCACGACCTGCCGCTCCTCAAGATCATCGACATCGCGTTCAAGGCGCGCATGCAGGCGATCAGCATCGAGGCCGCCAATCCGCGCCACGACCACGAATGGGAGGACCTGAAAGGGATCAAGATTCCCGGCGACAAAATCCTGATTCCAGGCGTGATCGATTCGACCACGAATTTCGTCGAGCATCCGCGGCTGGTTGCGCAAAGGCTCCTTCGCTATGCCGAAGTCATCGACCGCGAGCGCCTGATCGCCGGCGTCGATTGCGGTTTCGGCACCTCGGTGCGCAGCGACCCGATGGTGGCCGACAGCATCGTGTGGGCGAAACTGCGCGCGCTCAGCGAGGGCGCCGCGATCGCGAGCAAACGGCTGTGGAGATAGCCGCCGTCACTTGATCGCGAGCGGATTGGTCGGCGAGCCGACCGCGCCGGTGATCGGGATCGCGGGCGCGACGAACAGGAACTCGTACACCTTGTCGGCGGCGCAATCATCGGCCAGCTCCTTGAGCTGGAAGATCTCGCCCATGGTCATCCCCATGATCGGAATCGTGATCCAGTGCCAGGGCTGGTTGATGCCCTCTTCGCTCTCGTTCGGGCGCACCTCGCAGCCCCAGGTGTCGCTCGCGAGCGCGGCAAGCTCGGTGCGCTTGATCCACTCCAGGGTCTCGAACGCAAAGCCCGGCGCGTCGCCGCCCGGATAGCCGTCCCAGCTTCCAAGCTTCTGGCAACGCTCCATCTGCCCGGTGCGCACGATGACGTAGTCGCCGCGCTTGACCTGCACGCCTTGCTTGCCCGCGGTGCCGTCGAGATCGGCGCAGGTGATGCCGTAGCCGTCGTCGAGCGAGTCCACGCCCTTGAAGCGCGCCACGTCGAGCAGCACGCCACGGCCGACCATCTTGTGCTTGGTCTTTTCGATGCCGCACTTCTGCGCCCCGGCCGAGGTCACTTCGCGGCAGTCGTAGCCGTTCCACATGTTGTTTTCATAGAACACGTGGCCGAGCCCGTCCCACTGCGTGCCGCATTGCAGCGGCATGGTCACCATGTCGTCGGCGGCCCGGATGCCGCGCTTGTCGAGCACGCCGGAATAGGCGTCGGTGCCGGTACGAAGCATGGTGTGGATCGGGTTGGTGCGGCCCATCGCCGGGTATTTGCTCTTGGCGCCCTGCGGACCGGTATGGTCGAAATTGAGCGCGAGCGAAATCACCTTGCCCTTCTTCACCAGGCGGGTGGCCGCGACGATGTCCTGCGCCGTCGTGTAGTTGAGCGTGCCGATCTCGTCGTCGGGACCCCATTTGCCCCAGTTCTTGTATGTCTCGGCGGCTTGGCGGAGGTCGTCTCGCGTGAGTTTTCGTCCCGGCATGGCGGTTCCTTTTCTTGCGGGTTGCAGCGGTGAAATGTCTCGGTCCGGCGGGTTTGCGAACTGCGGCGGCATGATAGCATGGCAGGGACACTGGGAAGGCTCCAGCCGAGAAAGCAACCGGCGGCATGCCTTGTCAGCCAAGGGAGGAAGCGAAATGAGACTGATCATCCGCGGCATTGCGCTGTGCACGGCGCTGCTCATCGCCGGCGCCAGCCACGCCCAGACCGGCGGCTATCCCAACAAGCCGGTGAAGGTGATCGTGCCGTTCGCCGCCGCGGGCCCGACCGACGTGGTGGCGCGGCTCATCGCGGTGAAGCTGTCGGAGCATTTCAAGCAGCAGTTCTACATCGAGAACATGGCGGGCGCGGGCGGCAATCTCGGCATGGGCAACGCCGCCAAGGCCGCGCCCGACGGCTACACCATCCTGTTCGTATCCTCGAGCTATACCGTCAACGTCAACCTCTACGCCAAGCCGCCCTACGATCCCGACAAGGACCTCGCCCCGGTCACCAAGGTCGCGGCCTCCCCCAATGGCTTGTTTGTCAATCCGGACATTCCGGCCAAGACCATCAAGGAACTGGTCGACCTGCTCAAGGCCAACCCCGGCAAGTACACTTTCGCCTCGCCCGGCATCGGCACCACGCCGCACCTGTCGAGCCTGCTGTTCAAGGTCACCTTCGGGCTCGATTTCGGGCTGGCGCCGTTTCCGGGCGGCGGCCCCTCGATCCAGTCGGTGGTCGCCGGCCACACGCCGATCTGCATCCAGGCGATCCCGCCCGCCATCCCGTTGGTGCAGGCCGGCAAGCTGCGTGCGCTGGGCGTGACCGCCAAGACCCGCGCGCCGGCGCTGCCCGACGTGCCCACGTTCGAAGAAGCCGGGATCAAGGACCAGGAGGCGGAGACCATGCAGGGCGTGCTGGTGCCGGCCGGGACGCCGAAGGCGATCATCGACCTGCTGCAGTCGGAAATCGCCCGCATCATCGCGCTGCCCGATGTGAAGGCGAAACTTGTTGCGATCGGGCTCGAGCCGGAGGGAATGCCGACGGCGCAGTTCGCGGACTACATCAAGGCCGATATCGCCAAGTGGAAGAAGGTGATCACCGAGGCGAAAATCCCGCGCATCGGCGGTTAGCTGGACAAGCCGATCCGTGGCCGAGAGGCGGCCAAGACAGGTTCAGACAATGAGGGAGGTTGCGGTGAGAATGAAGACAGCCATTCGCCTGTTCGCCTGCGTGGCGGCACTTGCGGTCTCGGGCCCGGCCTTCGCCCAGCAATATCCGACCAAGCCGGTCAAAGTCATCGTGCCGTTTCCGGCCGGCGGCGTGACCGACATCGTCGCGCGGGTGATCACGCAGAAGCTCTCGGAGCGGCTCGGACAGCAGTTCTACATCGAGAACATCGGCGGGGCCGGCGGCAATATCGGCATGGGCAACGCCGCGCGCTCGCCGGGTGACGGCTATACGCTGCTGTTCGCGTCCTCGAGCATCGTGGTCAATCCCAGCCTCTACAAGAACATCCCGTTCGACGTCGACAAGGATTTCGTCCCGGTCACCAAGGCGGGAGCGACGCCGAATTCCTGGCAGGTCAACCAAAGCTTCCCGGCGAAGACGATGCAGGACCTGATCGGCATGTTCAAGCGCGACCCCGGCAAATACAGCGTAGCCTCGCCGGGCACGGGGACGACGCCCTCGCTGTCGATCGAGATGCTCAGGCAGCGGCTCGGGCTCAGCTTCACCGTCGTGCCATTCGCCGGCGGCGGGCCCATGACGCAATCGCTGCTCGGCGGCCATACCCCGATCGCGTGCAGCGCCATCGGCAATTCTATGAGCCTGATCAAAGACGGCAAGATTCGCGTGCTTGCGGTCACCTCCAAGAAGCGGCTGGAAACCACGCCGGACATCCCCACGCTGGAGGAATCGGCATCAAGGATCAGGAAGCCGAAACCATGACGGGCGTGTTCGCTCCGGCCGGTACGCCCAAGGCGATCGTCGAGCAGCTGCAGAAGGAAATCGCGGCGATCGTGCGGTTGCCAGACATCAAGGCTCGCCTGCTGGAGCTCGGCATCATCCCCGAGGGCGACTCCTCGGCCGACTTCGCCGTCTACGTCAAAAACGAGATCGCCAAATGGAAGAAGGTGATCGTGGACGGGAAGATTGCGCAGATTGGAGGCTAGCCGGCAACGGCGGGTCGCCGCAGCTGAGCCCAGGTGAACCGCCTCGATTCACCTGGCCGCCATGCTCTCGAGCGTCGGGCAAGGACGCCGCTCGGCCGGCACTTCGTAGGCCTGGACGTTGCTCTTGTCGACGACGGAGGTCTTCGCCAGCACCTCCTTCGGCACCGGCTGCTTGCGAAGCGCCCGGATCGCGATCTCGGCACCGAGGCAGCCTTCGATCAGGCCGTTGTAATCTCCACTCGCGAGAATCTGGCCCGACTTGATCAATTCGACCACCTCCCTGCTGGCATTGATGCCGACGATCGGGGGCAGCTTCAGTTTCGCCTCCTTGAACGCTTCGAGCGCGCCCAGGGCCATCGCGTCGTTGGCAGCCAACACGCCGTCGATCTGCGGCGGCGGCTTGAGCTTCAGCATCGACTTGAGGAGATCGCTGGCCGCGGGACGCGCATACATCGCGTTCTTCGACAGCGCGACCTTCACATCCGGAAACTCCTTCAGCGCGTCCCTGAAGCCGCGCAGCCGTCCCGCGGCCGTCGGGATGGCGTCGGGGCCTTCGAGCACCACGACATTGCCCTTGCCGCCCATTGCCTTGAGCAGAGCGCGGGCGGTGTCGCGCGCGATGGCGTAATCGTCGGTGCCGACGAATGCCACCGCGCTTCCGCCGGTCAAGCGGTCGCCGACATTGACCAAGGGAATGCCCGCGGCGTTGATCTTGAGCACCGACGGCGTCATGGCCTTGATATCGACCGGCGTGAACACGATGGCGTCCCGCTTCTGGCTGATCGCCTCCTCGACCAGGAAGGTCTGCTGCGGCACGTTATCGGGCGATGTCGGGATGTAGTGGAACACGGTGAATCCGTTGGCTTTGGCCACGGCATCGGCGCCGGCGCGCACGCCGCGGGCGATCGGATTGCCGGCGCTCTTGGTGAACACCGCGAGCGTCTCGGCGCCGGTGGGACAAGGAGCAACTCCCGCCAGGGCGGCAATGGCAGTTGCCAGCCAAATGCCAGGGTCTCTCATCGCGTACCTCGGTGCTCGATCCCGCTCGGCGATCTCTTCGGCACTTTAAAGCGCTTCTAAGGACGACGCGACCTTGCAAATTGCCGCTCCGGCACGCCCAAGCTAGACTCGGTCAAAGGGCACCGGGAGGGACATGGTTGCTCAACGGCACCATCAAATCCAAAACTGCGCCAGTCGCTAGTGCCCGGCCGGGACGCGCAACGTCGCGGCCCGCGGAAGGGGGAGGCTATGCCGATATCCGTCACGACCTTTTGGACGATCCTCCTGATCGTCCACGGCCTCTTGGCCGTCGCCCTGCTGGGCGCGCTCACGCATCAGGCCATGTCGGTGCTGATGCCCGTTCGCCACGCGAGCGGCGGCATCGTGACGCGGTTCCGTGCGGTCCCGGCTGCCGGCTACGCCGCCGCGGTGTGCGTGCTCTGGGTGCTCACGTTCCTGATCGGCGCATGGATCTACACCAAGTTTCGCATCTATATCCGCGTCCCGATCGAGCAGGCGGGGTTCTGGAAAACGCAGGGCTTCTTCGAATTGAAGGAGCACGCCGCCGCGTTCGGCTTGGGGCTCCTGCCGATCTATTGGTATTTTTGGAAAAACGCCAAGACGCCGGACTACGACGGCGCGCGCAAAGCGGTGACGGTATTCCTGGCCGTCCTGTGCTGGTTCAACTTCCTCGTCGGTCACGTCATCAACAATGTCCGGGGATTTGGTTCATGACCACGACAACGGCTGCGCCTGCAGGCGCAACATTGGCATCGTCGACCCGGTTCAAGGCCTTCGCCATCGTCTTCGCGATCGGCTTTCCCGTGATCTACGTGGCGTGCGAAATGCTCAGCCTGCCGCTCTTCACCTACCATCCCGCCACCAACCGCATCGACTTCGGCTGGGTACGGGGCCGAAGCGGCGAGGGTCCGGCCATGTACTGGTACGGATGGGTCGCGGCATCCCTGATCGGCAGCTCCATTCTGGGAATGCTGGCGACCATGCTCCCGCGCAGCGCGATCGCCAAAATCCCGCTCGCGCTGCTGTGGCTGCTTCCGGCCCTGGGCTTCATCCCCCTAGCTTACGGCTTGATGCCGTTCTGGACGAAGTAGAAATGGCCCCGGTTTTGCGATAGACCATCACCTGCCGGCGGCGCACTGCGGGCGTCGCGAGCCTCCGGAGGTCCAGATTGAAATTCCGTGTCCGGCGCGGATTGCTTGCGAGCATCGCCATGGGCGTCGCCTGCGCGCTGTCGACCGCCGTGTGGGCCGGCGGAGCCGGCTTCGGTGACGACGACGACGCCAGCGAGGACGACGGCCCCTCATATTTCGGCTTCGTCAAGGACACCAACGGACGCACCGTCCCCGATGCCAAGGTGACCGTGGCACTGAAGGACCGCGGCGGCGTGGTCACTCGGACCGACGCGCTCGGCGCCTACAAGGTCCCGGGCTTCGGCAAAGAGGTCGATCCCAAGGACGTCGAAGTCTCCTGCGACAAGCCCGGATTCAAGCAGCTCAAAACGCTTCGGCGTATGCGCTCGCCGAACGCCGAGGCGAAAATCCCGGTGGAGACCGAGTGCACGCTGCAGCGCATTTAGGCCGCGGACCGGTGCGATCGGCAAGCCCATTCCGGTTTTCGCTGCTGCGCGCGGCGGCGCTGTGCGGCGCGCTCGCATGCGTGGCGACCGCGAGCGCGCCGGCGGCCGCCCAGATCGCGGTCGATCTTCATCTCGTGCTCGCCGTCGACGCGTCCGGCAGCGTCAACCAGTATCGCTTCGACCTGCAGAAGCAGGGTTACGTCGCGGCCTTCCGTCACGCGCGGGTGCTGCAGGCAATCCGCTCGGGCGGACACCAGGCGATCGCGGTCACGATGATGCAGTGGACCGGCCCGGCATTGCAGGTGCAGGTCGTCCCCTGGCAGGCGATCGGCGACGAGGAATCCGCCGGCAGCTTCGCCGCCGCGATCGAGCGCGCGCCGCGCCAGTTGTTCGGCGGCGGCACCTCGATCAGCGGCGCTATCGACTATGCCATGACACTGTTTCCCAGGAGCGCCTTTCGCGGCGGGCGGCGCGTCATCGACGTGTCGGGCGACGGGTCCAACAACCGCGGCCGTCCGGTCACGTTCGCGCGCGATGAGGCGGTTGCCGCGGGCGTGGTGATCAACGGCCTGCCGATCCTGACGCTGGAACCCGATCTCGACCGCTATTACCAGAACAGCGTGATCGGCGGCCCGGGCTCCTTCGTCATCGCGACGCAAACCTACGAGACTTTTGCCGAAGCCATTCTGAAGAAGCTGATCACCGAGATCGCTCTCAACGCACGCTAGGCCGTTCGCCCGCGCCATTCTCTGCGCGTAAAGCATTTATTTCTGCGCGCATTGACGCGAGGGAGCATCGCGCAGGCGTGGAACCTTGCGCCGGAACTTTGCGCCGCCGGCAATGTTAATGAGACGAACTCGACCGAGCGGGCACGACGGAGGAGCGCACAATGGCGCAGGTCATTACCCGATGCCGGGCCACCGGCCACCACATGTTCATGGGGATCGAGGTCGATCCCAGGAAATTTGAACAGTCGTCCGGCCCGTTCACGCGCAAATTCTGTCCGTTCTGCGCCTGCGAGCATCTCTGGCACAAAGAAGACTCGCGCGTGTTTCCGCCCGATCCCGCCGCCAAATCCGGCATTCAGCAGGCAAGCTGATCGGCAGTGCGCGAGAGAAAACAAGCGCGCGCGGGATGGATGGTGCCCAGGGGCGGAATTGAACCACCGACACCTGCATTTTCAGTGCAGTGCTCTACCAACTGAGCTACCTGGGCGCCGTCCTCGCCGGAGGGCCGGCGAGCGCGGGGGTTATAGAGGCTCGGTTTCCGGCTGTCCAGAATAGCGCCCCGGAGAGGCGGCCGCGCAATCCCGCCCGCGCCCGTGCGCGCGTGCCCTGACCCCAAAATCCGCCTTCCCTCACGACCCGCCGTCCGGCTTTGCCGCCGGGCGTTCGTCCTCCTCCTCATCGACGGCGGCCGGAACGGCGTAGACCCCGCTGAGCCAGCGGTTGAGATCGACGTCGGCGCAGCGCTTGCCGCAAAACGGCCGGGACTTTTCGGCGGCCGGTTTGCCGCAGATCGGGCACCGCGGAGTGCGGGGAGTCTCGCCGTCGTCTGTCATAAGGCTCGATATGGTGACTCGCCCGACCGGCTCAAGCGCACCATACCAACAGTTCTTGAGCGTGACTCATCCGTTCGTCATGGCCGGGCATAGCCCGTCGAAGACGGGCGTGAACGCCCTGGTGTCCCGGCCATCCACGTCTTGCTTTTTGGGCGACAAAGAAAGACGTGGATGCCCGGCACAAGAGTCTACACTCGGGCCCGCCGAAGGCGGGACCCGGGTGCCGGGCATGACGTGGGGAATGGGTCAGCCTTTGCCGTCGGTGTCACACCGCGTTGAGCCAGCCGAAGCGGAT
This sequence comes from uncultured Alphaproteobacteria bacterium, assembly GCA_963755305.1. Taxonomy (GTDB): domain Bacteria; phylum Pseudomonadota; class Alphaproteobacteria; order Rhizobiales; family Xanthobacteraceae; genus VAZQ01. The sequence continues at coordinate 1,134,547 of CAVWJL010000008.1, forward strand.
CGGATAGCCCTCGCCCGAGAGCAGCGTCGTGGTCTCGTAGAGCGGCAGGCCGACCACGTTGCTGTAGGAGCCGACGATCTTGACGATGAAGCTGCCGGCGATGCCCTGCGCGGCGTAGCCGCCGGCCTTGCCGCGCCATTCGCCGGAGGCGAGATAGGCCTCGATGTCCTCCTCCGACAGCCGCTTGAAGCGCACCCGGGTCTCGACCAGGCGCTGGCGGAAGGCCTCGTTCGGCGTCACCAGGCAGACCGCGGTGTGGACGCGATGATTGCGGCCGGAGAGCAGGCGCAGGCATTGCGCCGCCTCGTCGAGCAGCTCGGCCTTCGGCAGGATGCGCCGGCCGACCGCCACCACCGTGTCGGCGGCGAGGATGTAGGCGCCCTCCAGCTCCTCGTCGCGCACGCACCATGTCGAGCGCGGCCTCGGCCTTGGCGCGCGCCAGGCGGTTGGCGCAGGCGCGCGGCAGTTCGCCGCGCTTGGGCGTCTCGTCGATGTCGGCCGGCCGCAGCGCATCGGGCTCGATGCCGGCCTGGTTGATCAGCGTGACCCGGCGCGGCGAACCGGAGGCGAGGACGAGCTTTGGCCGGCCGATCATGTCTTGCGCCGCAACAGCATGGAAGGGCTCCGCGGACCGGGCTGGTCGCCGAGGGAACGGATCATTTGAACCGGTAGGTGATGCGGCCCTTGGTCAGATCGTAGGGCGTCATCTCGACCAGCACCTTGTCGCCGGCGAGCACGCGGATGCGGTTCTTGCGCATGCGGCCGGCCGTGTGGGCGATGATTTCGTGTTCGTTTTCGAGCTTGACGCGGAAGGTGGCGTTCGGAAGCAGCTCCGTCACGACACCGGGAAACTCCAGGAGTTCTTCTTTCGCCATTCGCGACCCGACGTTGCTTCAGTCGAGGCAGCCCAGCCGGACCGTCCCCAATTTGGCGCGAAAACTAGCAGGAAACGCACCCGATTAACAACCACCGCGCAGCGCTGGCGTCACTCGTTCGCCGCTCGGCGGACAGGGCGAACCGCGCCTTGATGCGCGCCATCAACTGGTCGCGCACCGCGCGGTAGGCATCGAGCCGCTGCTCGCGGTTGCCTTCGATCGCGGTCGGATCGGCGGTCGGCCAGTATTCGACCTCGGCGGCGAGCGTGCGCGTGAGCTCGAGCGCCTTGTGGTGCGCCTCCGGCGACAGCGTGACGATCAGGTCGAAATTGAGCCCCTCCCAGTCCTCGAGCTCCTCGAAGGTCATCGGCCGGTGGCCGCCGATGTCGATGCCGATCTCGTCCATCGCGGCGACCGCGAACGGATCGAGCTCGCCCTTGCGCACGCCGGCCGAGGCGACATAGAGCGACGCCGCCGAGCATCTGCTTGAGCAGCGCCGCCGCCATCGGCGAGCGCACCGAATTCAGCCCGCAGGCGAACAGCACCGCCTGCGGCCGCGACGGTGGCGCTCCGGCGGCCATGCCCGCTCAGCCCTTCCAGTGCAGCACGCAGATCAGCGTGAACAGCCGGCGCGCGGTCTCGAAATCGATCGCGACCTTGCGCTTGAGCCGCTCCATCAGGAGCTGCGAGCCTTCGTCGTGCAGCGCGCGCCGGCCCATGTCGAGCGCCTCGATGCGGTCGGGCGTCGCGGTGCGGATCGCCTCGTAATAGCTGTCGCAGATCAGGAAGTAGTCCTTCACGATGCGCCGCAGCGGCGAGAGCGACAGCAGATGCGCCATCACCGGCGCGCCGTCGGCGCGCCGGATGTCGAACACCAGCCGGTTGCCGGTGATGCTCAGATGCAGCGCAAAGGGCCCGCGCGTCGTCGCCGTCCGGCGCGAACGTGTTCTCCTCGAGCAGATCGTAGATCGCGACCGCGCGCTCGTGCTCGACGTCGGGGCCGGAGCGGCCGATCGAATTCTCGTCGAGCGTCACCGCGACCAGGCGGCGTGAACGTGCGTCGCGGGCGCGGTCGGGCGGGTCATCGCGGGTTGAGGCGCATCGCGACCGAGCGGGCATGCGCGTCGAGCCCTTCGGCTTCGCCGAGCGCGATCGCGGCGGGACCGAGCGCGCGCAGCTGGTCGGGCCCGCATTTGAGGATCGACGTGCGCTTCATGAAATCGAGCACGCCGAGGCCCGAGGAGAAGCGCGCCGAGCGCGCGGTCGGCAGCACGTGGTTCGAGCCGCCGACATAGTCGCCGATCGCTTCCGGCGTGTGCGCGCCGAGAAAGATCGCGCCGGCATTGCGGATCCCGCCCGCGAGCCGCTCGGCGTCCTCGGCGTCGATCTCGAGATGCTCCGGCGCGATCGCGTCGACCAGCGGCGACGGCGTCGTCGAGATCGCCGACCAGGATGATCGCGCCGAAATCGCGCCAGGAGGCGCCGGCGATCGCGCGCGCGGCAGCGTCGCGAGCTGCGCCGTCGACCGCCTTCTCGACCGCGTCGGCAAGCGCGGCATCGTCGGTGATCAGGATCGACTGCGCGCTCGCGTCATGCTCGGCCTGCGCCAGCAGATCGGCCGCGATCCAGTCGGGATGGCCGTTCCTGTCGGCGAGGATCAGCACCTCGGACGGGCCGGCGATCATGTCGATGCCGACCTTGCCGAAGACGAGCCGCTTGGCGGCCGCCACATAGGCGTTGCCCGGCCCGACGATCTTGGCGACCGGCGCGATGCGTCGCGCGTGCCATAGGCGAGCGCCGCCACCGCCTGCGCGCCGCCGACGCGATAGATCTCGTCGACGCCGGCAAGCTTGGCGGCCGCGAGCACCAGCGGGGCGAGCTTGCCGTCGGGCGCCGGCACCACCATGACCAGGCGCGGCACGCCGGCGACCTTGGCCGGCACCGCGTTCATCAGCACCGACGACGGATAGGCCGCGGTGCCGCCCGGCACATAGAGCCCGACCGCCTCGATCGCGGTCCAGCGGTGGCCGAGCTCGACGCCGAGCGCATCGGTGAAGCGCTCGTCCTTCGGCACCTGCCGGCGGTGATAGGCCTCGATCCGCTCGCGCGCGAGCGTCAGCGCGTCGAGCGCGCGCCGGTCGCAGGCCGCATGGGCGGTCTCGATCTCGGCCGCCGTCACCCGCAGCCCGGCCTGGTCGAGGTCGACGCGGTCGAATTTCTGGGTCAGCTCCAGCAGGGCGCGATCGCCGCGGGCCGCGACGTCGGCGATGATCGCGCGCACGGTCGCCTCGACGTCGGCCGCCGCCTCGCGCTTGGTCGCGAGGAAGGCGCGGAAACGCTCGGCAAAATCGGCGGCGCGGCTGTCGAGGCGGATCGGCATGGTCTGTCCTGGCGGGCGACACGCGTTCGGGTCACTCGCTCAATGGCGCGCGCGCTCCAGCGCGTCAACCCACGCTTCCGTTCGCCGGTGCCGTGAGAGACCGTCAGGCGGGACGGCTGGGGTCAAAGCCGGGGTGCGGCTCGATCTCGGTATGGCGGGCCGGGCATCCGCGGGCCAGTCGGGCCCAGATCGGCGAGCTCGGCCTCCAGGCATTCCACCTCGAGCCGCAGCGCGCCGCCGCCCGAGAAGATCAGCGTCACGACGCCGCCAGGCGGGTCGCTCTCGAAGAACTCCACCGCGAGCAGGTTGAGGGCCGCAGTCCTTGCCGGCCGGGTCGACGTTCCGGCACTTGCAGGCATTCACCCGTTCGAAGCGCAGGGCCGAGCGGCAGCGCCGCAGCTCGGCTCGCGCCTCGGCTGCCAGCCAGTCGAAGCGATCGAGCCCGATCACGAGCCGCTTTTCCTGCGGCCGCCAGACGCACGTCGGCAACCTTGACGACGGCGTCCTGCAGATGGGCGGATACGACTTCGAGATCGTCCTGGTCGAGGGCAATCGAATTTCACCGGCTCCATGGCGCGTTCCCCTGCCGTTCGGTACTGCTGCGAGTTACTGCGCTAGTTAGGGAGCGGTTGCCGGCCGCGCAAGCGGGGCAACCGCGGGTTTCACTCCGAGAATGTGACGCACGCCGTCCGCACGACGATGAGCACGGACTTCTGCCGGAATTGCTGCTTGTAGGCTTCGGCGACCTCCTTGAGCCGGTCCTGATCCTCGGCATTGCCGGACAGAACGATCATCACGAGGTTGCTCGGCTCCCGGATGATCCGCTGGCTCGCGGTATCGCGCCACTGCCCGCGCGCCTCGACGATGGTGAGGCCGTCCGGAAAGCGCGGGCGTGATTTCGCGCGCCGACGAAGCGCCGCCACGCGCCCTCGCTGACGACCCCGCGGTCGCCGATCTTGCGGCCGAAAACAATGTCGGCGACCTGCTGCGACTTGAGGGCGCCGGGGCATGCGGGCGATTGCGCATGGGCAGCGCCGGTGAATGCAAATGCGAGCCAAGCGAGTGCGGCTGCCTGGACCATTCGCATCGCACGCCCCGCAGTAAGAAGGATTACCCGCTGATGCGCTCGATCTCGGCACCGCAGGCGGACGAGCTTGTCCTCCAGCCGCTCGAAGCCGCGGTCGAGGTGATAGACGCGGTTGACCATGGTCTCGCCTTCGGCCGCGAGCGCGGCGATGACGAGCGACACCGAGGCGCGCAGATCGGTCGCCATCACCGGCGCGCCCTTGAGCCTGTCGACGCCTTCGATCGTGGCGGTCTCGCCGTCGAGACTGGATGTGCGCGCCGAGGCGGGCCAGCTCCTGCACGTGCATGAAGCGGTTCTCGAAGATCGTCTCGGTGATGCGCGAGGTGCCCTCCGCGCGCGTCATCAGCGCCATGAGCTGCGCCTGCAGGTCGGTCGGGAAGCCCGGGAACGGCTCGGTCGTCACCTCGACCGGCGCGAGCCCGCCGCCGTTGCGCGCGACGCGCAGGCCGCGGTTGGTCTCGTTGTATTCGAGGCCCGCCTGCGCCAGCACATCGAGCCCGGTCTGCAGCAGTTCGGCGCGCGCGTTCTCCAGCATCACGTCGCCGCCGGTCATGGCGACCGCCATGGCATAGGTGCCGGTCTCGATGCGGTCGGGCAGCACGCGGTGGCGCGCGCCGTGCAGCTTCGGCACGCCCTCGATCACGATGTGCGAGGTGCCGGCGCCGGTGATCTTCGCGCCCATCTTGTTGAGGCAGTCGGCGACGTCCTTGATCTCGGGCTCGCGCGCGGCGTTCTCGATCACGGTGGTGCCGTTGGCGAGCGCGGCCGCCATCAGCGCGGTGTGGGTGCCGCCGACCGTGACCTTGGGGAAGTCGATCTCGCCGCCCCGCAGGCCGTTCTTGGCGCGCGCGATGACATAGCCGCCGTCGATCTCGATCTCGGCGCCGAGCCGCTCCAGCGCCATGATGAGCAGATCGACCGGCCGCGTGCCGATGGCGCAGCCGCCCGGCAGCGACACCTTGCGCCTCGCCCATGCGCGCGACCAGCGGCGCGATCACCCAGAAGCTCGCGCGCATGCGCGAGACCAGCTCGTAGGGCGCGGTGGTGTCGATGATGTTGGCGGCCGAGATGTGCAGCGTCTGGCCGTCGTATTGCGTCTCGCCCGGGCGCTTGCCGCCGACCATGACGTCGACGCCGTGGTTGCCGAGGATGCGCTGCAGCAGGCCGACGTCGGCGAGCCGCGGCACGTTGTCGAGGATCAGCGTCTGATCGGTGAGCAGGCTCGCGATCATCAGCGGCAGCGTGGCGTTCTTGGCGCCCGAGATCGGGATCGCGCCGTTGAGCCGCTGCCCGCCGGTGATGCGAATGCGATCCATGCCCCTGCCCCTGTCCGCGTGCGCCCGTGCCGTTTATGCCTGCGCGGCGCAAAGTTCCCGGCCAGAAGTTACCGTGGCCGGCCTAGCGCTTATCGTCGCAATTCCGGCGGAATCGTGGGCGCTTCGCCGGCCGGCTCGCGGCTGCGGCGCGGGCTTGCGCCTTGCGGCGCTTGAGGTTTTCCCGCAGCGCCGCGGACAGGCGCTGGCGTTCCCGCGCCTTGTGCTCGCTCGCCCCGCCCGCTTTGCGCTCACGGGCATCCTGCTCGCCACCCCGGCCCGCGCTTTTGAGACGGTCGTTCATGCGAAATGGTTGCGCCAGTCGGCCCTTATGGCAAGGATCGCCGCGTCTGCGGACATTTGCCCTTGGGCGCGTTCAAGCGCCGCGACGCTGCCGTAGCTCAGTGGTAGAGCACCCCCTTGGTAAGGGGGAGGTCGTAAGTTCAATCCTTACCGGCAGCACCAGCCTAGAACGCGATTTGTGGCAGTCTCACTCGTCGATTTGCTTGGCAATGGCCTGGATTGCTGTCTTCAGACGGGGCAATTCGTCGAGAACTACGTTCCAGATGATGCGATCTGACAGTCCTTCGTAGTCGTGCCGCAGGACGTTGCCGATACCGCGCACCTTTCTCCAGGGAATTTCAGGTCGCGCGTTTGCGAGTTCGTCGGGGATCGCGCGACTCGCCTCGGAAATGATCTCGATCGCCCGTTGCACGAGCCAGCGCATCTGCCAGCTCGCCTCGAATTCCGCGAACGACTTGCCGCGTGTTATCTCTTCCAGACGCTCGATCGCTTCCAGAATATCGTGGATGACGTGACCGACCTTGCGGGCCATCAGAAGACCCGCACCGCCGTTCGCTCGATCTCCGCCTTCAGCATCGGATGAAGGCCGTCACGGGTCGTCACATCAACAGGCAATTTGAGTTCGTCTTCGAGATATTGCTTGATGCCCACAAGGTCGAGAGCGTTGAACCTACTGTTCGGGTCGTAATCGATGAATAGATCGAGGTCGCGTGCAGGCCGCGTCTCATCGCGCACGGTTGAGCCGAACACGTAAAGCGACGTCGCGCCCATGGCTTTGATAGCCTGGGCACGTTGCTTCAAACTGGTAATCGTTTCAATTCGACCCATAGGACATTCTATCCAGAATGCCGACATTTCGCAAAAAGACCGGACGCCTCGTTCAAAGCATGAAATCCTTCGTCTCCAGCCCGAACATCACGCCGCCCCAGTTGCTGCCGTAGAATTCGTACTGGTTGGAAATGTGCGCCCGCGCGGCCATCAGGTCGGCGAGGATGCCGCCGAACGGCAGCTCGTCGAGCAGGCCCGGCGGCGCCGGTCGCCTTGAAGATGCGCGCCGGCCAGCAGCGTGCGCGCTCGGTCACCTCGGTCGACTGGAACTTGTATTGCAGCCGCAGGTCGAGCGGCGGCGTCTCGCCGCGGCGCGCATAGTCGTGCAGTGTCTGAAAATTGCGATGCAGCGTCGAAACGCATCTCGTCGATCGCGGCCGCCGTCTCGGCGCACAGAAGCTGCACGAACGGATTTTCCGCCGAGCGCCCGCCGGCGCGCGTCACGCGGTTGCGGCCGTGGTCGATCAACGCGTTGAGCATGCCCTGCAGGGCGCCGAGCGCCGCGGTCGAGATGCCGCGCACGAAAATCTGGCCGAACGGCAGCCGGTAGAGGCTCGACGTGTTCACCGCCTGGCCCGCCCCCTTGAGCAGGAAATTGTCCTGCGTGCGTTGAGTGCGATGGGCCGGCACGAACACGTCGTCGAGGATCACGTCGATGCTGCCGGTGCCCTGCAGGCCGGCGACCTGCCAGGTGTCGACGGTGGTGTAGTCCTCGCGCGGCACCAGGAAGAAGCGCCACGTCGGGCGGCGCGCCGTCCGCGGTCACCATGGCGCCGAGCAGCGCCCAGTCGCAGTGCTCGCAGCCGCTGGCGTAGCGCCAGTGGCCGCTGAGCCGGAAGCCGCCGTCGGCCGGCGTCGCCTTGCCGGCCGGCATCAGCGACGAGCAGATCAGCGCCGAGTTGTCGCGCCCCCACACCTCCTGCGCGGCGCGGTCGTCGATCAGACCCGAGGAACCAGGGATGCACGCCGAGCACGCCGTAGATCCAGCCGGTCGACATGTCGCCTTCGCCGAGCGCGAGCTGGATGTCGTAGAAGGTGCCGAGGTCCATCTCGTAGCCGCCCCAGCGCTTGGGCTGCAGCACGCGAAAGAAGCCGGCGCGCCTGCAGGTCGGCGATGGTCTCCGGCAGGATGCGGCGCCGCTCGCGCTGCTCGCGCGAGCGCTGGGCGAGCGCCGGGATCATCGCGCGGGCGCGCCGCGATCAGCTCCGCCGGCTCGGGCACGTCGGTCCGGACGTCTCTGACGGCTTCCATGGTGGTCCTTGCAAGGTACCGTGTCCCGGGCGCAGCGCAGCACGAGCGTAGCGAGTGGTGCGCTGCAGACCTGGGACCGCCCAAAGCTCGGCGCTCTCGGCGGTCCCGGATCAGCGGTGCACCGTTCGCGCTACGCGCTCACGCTGCACCGCGTCCGGGACACAGAGATCGCTTCACTCCGCCGCCGCGAGCCCCTTCTGGGCATTGCGCTCGAGCAGGCCGACCAGCATGTCGGTCGACATGATGTCGCCGAAGGTCAGATAGAACGAGCAGAGCGAGGCGTTGTGGTCCTCGTCGGTCACCGCCGCGTTGCCGTCGGTCACCATGATGGTGCGGAAATTGAGCATCATGGCGTCGCGCGCGGTCGATTCGCAGCACACGTTGGTGACGGTGCCGGTGATCAGCAGGGTGTCGAGCCCGCGTGCGCGCAGCACGTCGGCGAGGTTCGACGAGCCCTGGATGAAGGCGCTGAAGCGGTTCTTCTCGACGATCAGGTCGCCCGGCCGCACGTCGAGCGCCGCCCACAGCTCGTGGCCCTTGCTGTCGGCGGTAAGCGCCTCGATGCGCTTGTGGCCGTGCTCCGGCGTCGACCATCTCGTAGTAGACCGACCAGCTCTCGAGCACCTCGTCGGTGAAGGTGGTCTTGATCCAGACCACGGTGCCGCCGGTCTCGCGCACGGCCTGCGCGAGCCGGTTGATGTTGGGCACGATCGTTTCCGCCATCGGGCAGAGCGCATGCGCCACTCCCGGCAGCATGAAGGCGTTCTGCATGTCGACCACCACGAGCGCGGTCCTGGCGGGCTCGAGATCGTCGTAGACGTATTGCCGGCCGCGCTTGGCGATCACGCGGTCGACGACCGATTGCGGGATGGACAGCTTGTGCATCGAAGCCTCCGCGGTTGCGATGAGCGATTATCGGTCCGGATCGCGGCAAGCGCAATCAACGTCCGAGCTTGCCGGCAAAGGCGTCTGCGATGAAGGCGTGCGCCGTGGCATAGGCATGGCGCGTAGACCGCCTCGTCGTAGACCGCGATGCCCGGGCACGTTCACGCCCACGTCGGTGAACGCATGCACGCACGCCGCCCCAGGTGACCAGCGCCCAGCGCGCGCCGGCCGCCTCCATCTCCGCCTCGAACGCGTCGCGCTCGGCCTTCGGCGCGATCGGATCGGCGGCGCCATGCACCGCCAGCACCGCGGCCTTGACGTCGCCCTGCTTGGCGGGCTGCGGCGTGGACAGCGAGCCGTGCATGGACACCACCGCCTGCACGTCGGCGCCGGTGCGCGCGAGGTCGAGCACGTTGAGGCCGCCGAAGCAGAAGCCGATGGCGGCGCGCCGGGTGACGTCGCCGACGGCGCGCCGGTCGGCCTCGCTGCTCAGGGTGTCGAGCGCGCCCGCTATGCGCCGCCGCATGTCCGGCTACGTCGGCCATGAACGGCTGCAGGAACTCCATCGGGATCCTCGGTGCCGACCGGGCCGTTGCCCTCACCGAACATGTCGGCGACGAACACGACGTAGCCCGCGTTCGCCAGCATCTGGCCGGTCTCGATCGCCGGCTTGACGACGCCGCGCCAGTTGGGCGCCATCAACAGGAGCGGCCGCGGCGCCTTCGCGGTTTCGTCGAAGATCAGCGCGCCGCGACAACCGATGCCGCCCACCGAATAGAAGATGCTCTCGACAGCCATCGTTTTCTCCCATCCACGGGACCATCTGGACGAAACCAGCAAAGCACAAAAGCGTGCGCTTTTGAAATCGCCGTATTGGCGCCAATTCGCGGCTGAAAGCCTCAGGCCGGCGGCCGCAGGAAGGCGAAATCGCAGCCCTCGTCGGCACCCAGGATTTCCTGTGCGTAGAGCCTGGCATAGCCGCGCTCGGGCGCCGCCTCGCGCGGCTTCGCACCGGCGGCACGCCGCTTGAGCTCGGCCTCCTCGACCATCAGCTCGATGCGCCGCGCCTTCACCGAGAGCCGGATGCGGTCGCCGTTGCGCACGAGGCCGAGCGGGCCGCCGGAGGCCGAATCCGGCGTGATGTGCAGCACGATGGTGCCGAAGGCGGTGCCGCTCATGCGCGCGTCGGAGACCCGGATCATGTCCTTGACGCCGGTTTGGGCGAGTTTTTTCGGGATCGGCAGGTAGCCTGCTTCCGGCATGCATTCGGGCGCGTTGGGGCCGGCGTTCTGCAGCACCAGAATATCCTGGGGCGTGACGTCGAGCGCGGGATCGTCGATGCGGGCGGAAAGGTCGGCGAGCGAGGAGAACACCACCGCCCTGCCCTCGTGCTCGAACAGCTTGGCATCCGCGGCCGAGCGCTTGAGGATCGCGCCCCTGGGCGCGAGGTTGCCGAACAGCGCGACGAGACCCGCCCTGGGGTTCGAACGGCTGTTCGCGCGCCGCGATGATCGAGCGGTCGATCCAGCCGTCGCGCTCGCCCGGCGAGCCGCTCGCCCAGCTTTTCGCCGGTCACCGTCCGGCAGTCGAGGTGCAGGAGCGGCTTGAGCTCGCGCAGCAGCACACCCATCCCGCCGGCGGTGTGAAAGTCCTCCATGTAGCCGTTGCCGACCGGCTTGAGGTTCACCAGCACCGGGGTGGTGTCCGAAAGCGCGTTGAGCCGCTCGAGCGATACCGGGACACCCGCGCGGCCGGCGATCGCGGCGAGATGGATGATTGCATTGGTCGAGCCGCCGAGCGCGAGCAGGACGCGCAGCGCGTTCTCCACCGACTGCCGGTTGACGATCCGGTCGGGCGTGAATGTGGAGCCGATGAGTCTGACCGCGGCCGCCCCGGTCGCCTCGGCGGCGCGCAGCCGGTCGGCATGCACCGCCGGGATCGCCGCCGTGCCCGGAACGATCATGCCGAGCGCCTCGGCGATGCAGGCCATGGTCGAGGCCGTGCCCATCACCGCGCACGTTCCGGCGGTGACGGCGAGTTGGCCCTCGACCTCGGAAATCTCCGCATCGCTCACGTCGCCGGCGCGATAGCGCGCCCAGAAGCGCCGGCAGTCGGTGCAGGCGCCGAGCCGCTCGCCGCGGTGGCGGCCGGTCATCATCGGACCGGCGACCAGCATGATCGCGGGCCGGCCGGCGGAGACCGCGCCCATGAGCTGCGCCGGCACGGTCTTGTCGCAGCCGCCCATGAGCACGACCGCGTCCATCGGCTGCGCGCGGATCATCTCCTCGGTGTCGATCGACATCAGGTTGCGATACTTCAGGCTGGTCGGACTGAGAAACACCTCGCCGAGCGATATGGTCGGAAACTCGACCGGCAACGCGCCCGCCGCCAGCACACCGCGCTTCACCGCGTCGAGCAGTTCCGGAAAATGGCGGTGGCAATTGTTGAAGCCCGAGGGCGTGAACGCGATGCCGACCACGGGCTTGGCCAGCATCGCACGCGAGTATCCCATGGATTGCGCAAAGGAACGCCGCAGGTAGAGCGAGAAGTCGCGGTCGCCATAATTGGTGAGGCCGTGGTCGAAGCCGTGGATGGGTTCGTTCATCGTGCCGCTGGCCCCCGAGGAATGCATAGATTGCCGGCGCTGCCCAGCGCCCGGAACGCTCGCAAGACGCCGCCCAAGCGTTTTTGAGCGCTTCAAATGTTAGATGACTTGCGCCAGCGGCGCCACGGCCCGCCGATCGGCCGAAGCCCGGCCGCTCACGGCCGAAGCGACCCATGATCGATGTCAAGGCTCGGCGATTGCGCGCGCGTATCAGGGGCTCGACAAACCGGCTGGAACGCTTCTAAAAAGGTCCTGGTGGCACTGCAGCAAGCAAGAAGCCCCGGCGGGGTAGGCCTAATTCATGAACTATGATGCGTATTTCTCGGACGCCCTGGCCCGCCTGAGGGACGAGCGCCGCTACCGGGTGTTTGCCGACCTCGAACGCCTGGCGGGACGTTTTCCCGCATGCGGTGTGGCACTCCCCGCAAGGTCCGCGCGACGTGATCGTGTGGTGCTCCAACGACTATCTCGGCATGGGGCAGCATCCGAAGGTGATCGGGGCGATGGTGGAGACCGCGACCCGCATGGGCACCGGCGCCGGCGGCACCCGCAACATCGCAGGCACGAACCACCCGCTGGTCGAACTCGAGCGCGAACTGGCCGACCTGCATCGCAAGGAGGCGGCGCTGGTCTTCACCTCCGGCTACGTGTCGAACGAGACCGGCATCGCGACCATGGTCAAACTGATGCCGGACTGCCTGATCCTCTCCGACGCCTGGAACCACAATTCGATGATCGAGGGCGTGCGGCAGTCGGGCGCCGAGAAGAAGATATTCCGCCACAACGACATGTCGCACCTCGAGGAGCTGCTGGCGGCCGCCGACCGGCGCCGGCCGAAGCTCATCGTGTTCGAGACGCTCTATTCCATGGACGGCGACGTGGCGCCGATCAACCGCATCTGCGATCTCGCCGACCACTATGGCGCCATGACCTATGCGGACGAGGTGCACGCGGTCGGCATGTACGGACCGCGCGGCGGCGGCATGGCCGAACTGCAGGGCGCGATGGAGCGGGTCGACGTGCTGGAAGGCACGCTCGCCAAGGCGTTCGGTTGTCTCGGCGGCTATATCGCGGCGAGCGCGGCGCTGTGCGACGCGGTGCGCAGCTACGCGCCCGGCTTCATCTTCACCACCGCGCTGCCGCCGGCGATCTGCGCCGCGGCGGCCGCGGCGATCCGTCATCTGAAGGCCTCGAGCTTCGAGCGCGAACGCCACCAGGACCGCGCCGCGCGCGTCAAGGCGGTGCTCGGCTCCGCCGGCCTGCCGGTGATGCCGAGCGACACCCATATCGTTCCGGTGTTCGTGGGCGATCCGGAAAAGTGCAAGGCGGCGAGCGACCTGCTGCTCGAGGCGCACGGCATCTACATCCAGCCGATCAACTATCCGACCGTGCCGAAGGGCACCGAACGTCTGCGCATCACGCCGACGCCCTACCACGAGGACGCCCTGATCGACGCGCTGGCCGAAGCCCTGCTCGATGTGTGGGAGCGGCTCAACCTGCCGCTCAAGGGCCGCGCGCTCGCAGCGGAGTGATTCCAAGCGCCGGCCTGTCCGTCGCCATTGCCGGGCTGGCGGCCGTTCAATCGTCGAACGTGCCCTGCCCCGGCCTCCGCCAAGGCTCGTGCGGTTCACCGGCGCGATCCCGCGCCATGCGGCGCGCCGCGACCGCCACCGTGATGCTCACGACCAGAAAGCGCGCAAGGTGATGCGCGCCGACATAGATCGGGTCGAGATGCAGCGCGAGCGCCAGCACCATCATGGTGTCCTGCGCGCCGGGCGCAAATGCGACGATGACGTCGGCGAGGCGGAACGGCAGAAACATTACCACGACCAGCGCGAAGCACGCGGTGACCGCGACCGCGACCGCAAACGAGCCGAAAGCGGCGCCGAGATAGCTCAGGAGCAATCGCGGGCTGGTATTGGCGAAACGCGCTCCCGCCACCGAACCGAGCGTGATCACGGCCGCGCTGCCGAGCCACCATGGCAGCGTGGCATTGATGACGCCCGTCCCATGCAATAGCGCCGAGCCGGCCAGCGCGCCGAACAGCAGACCGCCGGGAAACCGCAATCGCTGCAGGATCGCCGCCACCGCCGCCGACACGGTCACCAGGATCGCAAGCTCCGCGAGCGACGACGCAGCCGCGCCGCGCGCCGCCGCGATCGGCTCAACAGTTGAGCCGAACAGCGCGAGTCCGGTCGGCAGGCCGATCACGATCAGCAGCACCCGCATGACATGCACGATCGCGATGCCGCGCAGATCGGCGTTGAACTCCGCCGATAGCGCCATCACCTGCGCCATCGATCCCGGGCTCGCCCCGAGCAGCGCGGAGAGCGCGTCCCATCGGTGCACGAACCGCAGATAGCACGCAGTCGCCAGAAACATCGCGAGCGCGCATACGACGAGCAGTGCGATGCTGCCCGGCCAGTCGGCCATGCCCTTGAGCATGTCCGGCGTGACCACGGCGCCGAGCAGGATGCCGATCAGCACGAAGCAGACCCGCGCCAGCGGCAGCGGCACCTTCATGGGACGGCCGGCGAGCGCCGCGATTGCGACCGCCAGCATCGAGCCCGAAACCAGGCCGGCCGGGAAGCCCAGCAGCACGAACGCCACACCGCCGACCGTCGCAATCGCGAGCGTCTCGGTCGTGTCGGCAAGATCGCGCGGGCGGGAAATGGAGAACCACATCGGTCGGTCGCGCATTCACACCGTCATGGCCGGTTCGTCGGCGCAAGTCGGCTTACCCGATTTGCGCGACGCAATCTCCATGTCTGGCTTGTCGGGCCCGCCGACGGCCGGGCCCGGGCGCTGGGCGTGACGAGAGACCGTCGTTGTCGATACCGCGTGTATCGGCAGCGATCAATGCCGCGGACGCTTCGCGCAGGTACAGATCATCGTCGTCGACGAACACCTCGCCACGCGGCCCGCTGCGTTCATTTTTCCTGCGGTCTTTCCCGACATTGCCATGCGCGGCAGGATTCGGCCGCCTGGCCGAAACGCCGCGCCCCAGACAAAACAGCAATATTTTTCAGTGGCTTGTGGTATCAGAGGGCGATGCAACCCGGCTCTTGGGGGACCTCGCGTTCGGGGGACCTGCTGCGATAGACTGAAAGCGCGCGGGCTCGGGTCGAAGGACGGCGCCTCGGAAAGCGGTCATGCTGCAAGGCTGGGTCGTCATTGCGTTCGCGCTCGGCTACATCGGGCTCTTGTTCGTGGTTGCGAGCTACGGCGACCGGACACGGCGGTTCGGCCGCGCCGGCCGGTCGCGGCACATCATCTATCCGCTGTCGCTGGCGATCTACTGCACGTCCTGGACGTTCTTCGGCTCGGTCGGCGTGGCTTCGCGCACCGGCTTCGATTATCTGACGATCTATGTCGGCCCGATCCTGATGATCGGGCTCGCCACGCCGCTCATCATGCGCATCGTGCGGCTGGCCAAGGCGCAGAACATCACCTCGATCGCCGACTTCATCGCCGCGCGCTACGGCAAGTCACAGACCGTGGCCGCCACCGTCGCGCTGATCGCCATCATCGGCACCATTCCCTACATCGCGCTGCAGCTCAAGGCGGTGTCGTCGTCGCTCACCACCATCCTGGTCCACATCGGCCCGGCGAGCGAAGCGATGCAGCCGGTGCTGGGCGACATCGCCTTCTACGTCGCCGTCGCGATGGCGATCTTCGCCGTGCTGTTCGGCACGCGCCACATCGACGCTACCGAGCACCAGGACGGTTTGATGCTGGCGATCGCGACCGAGTTGATCGTCAAACTGGTCGCCTTCGTCGCCGTCGGCGTCTTCGTGACCTTCTGGATGTTCGACGGCCCGTTCGCCCTGTTCACGCAGGCGTTGCAGCAACCCCAGACCGAAGCCGTTCTCACCGTTCAGCCGCGCCTGGACACGCTGGCGGTGACGACGCTGCTGTCCTTCGTCGCAATCCTGCTGCTGCCGCGGCAGTTCCATGTGGCCGTCGTCGAGAACAACGACGAGCGCGAGATCAAGCGGGCGCGATGGCTGTTCCCGGTCTATCTGGTGCTGATCAATCTGTTCGTGACGCCGATCGCCTTGGCAGGACTGCTCACGTTCGCGCCCGGCCAGGTCGACAGCGACATGTTCGTGCTGGCGCTGCCGTTGCAGACCGGGTCGAACATCCTCATCATCGCCACCTTCATCGGCGGCCTGTCGGCGGCGACCGCGATGGTGATCGTCGAATTGGTCGCGCTTTCGATCATGGTTTCGAACGACATCGTCATGCCGCTGGTGCTCCAGCGGCGCGAAGCCCTGATCACCGGCCGCGAAGACGTCGGCGCGCTGCTGCTGACGACGCGCCGGCTGGCGATCTTCGTGATCCTGTTTCTCGCCTACATGTATTACCGCTCTGCCGGCGACGCCCAGCTTTTCGCCATCGGCATTCTCGCCTTCGCGGCTATTGCGCAGCTTGCACCGGCGTTCTTCGGCGGCCTGATCTGGCGGCGCGCCACCGCGCGCGGCGCGCTCGCCGGCATGACGATCGGCATTCTGGTCTGGTTCTACACACTGCTACTGCCGAGCTTCGCCGACATCGGCTTCGTCGGCCAACGCATCCTGACCGAGGGCCCCTGGGGGATCGCGGCGTTGCGCCCGCAACACCTGCTGGGCCTCGAACTCCCCCCGCTGGTCCACGGCGTGATCTGGAGCCTCACCCTCAACATTCTTGCCTATGTGGCATTTTCCTTCGGCCGCGCTCCGGCCTCGATCGAACGCCTGCAGGCGGATCTGTTCGTGCCGTCCGACCTGACCCCGATCGCGCCGAGCTTCCGGTTGTGGCGCTCCTCGGTGACGGTCGAGGAACTGACCACGACGGTCGCCCGCTATCTCGGCGAGGAGCGCACCCGCACGTCGTTCGACAGCTACGCGCTCACGCGCGCGATAAGCCTGGACCCGAAGAGCGACGCGGATTTTCAGCTTTTGCGTTACGCCGAGCACCTGCTCGCCTCGGCGATCGGCGCGGCATCGTCGCGGCTGGTGCTGTCGCTGCTCCTGCGCAAGCGCACGGTGTCGACCAAAGCCGCGCTCAAGCTGCTCGACGACGCCAATGCGGCGATCCACTACAACCGCGAGATTCTGCAGACCGCGCTCGATCACGTGCGCCAGGGCATCGCGGTGTTCGACAAGGACCTGCACCTGGTCTGCTGGAACCGGCAGTTCGGCGAGATTCTCGCGCTGCCGCCCTCGCTCACCCGGCTCGGCACCGGGCTTGCCGATATCCTGCGCTTCAATGCGGGACACGCCGCCGCCGAGAAGGCGGCGGCCGAGACCCTCGTGCGCGAGCGGGTTGCCCGCTACGTCTCGGGCAGCGAGCCGTTCCTGGAGCGTTTCGCCGAGCGCGATCTGGTCATGGAGGTGCGGGCCAATCCGATGCCGGACGGCGGCATCGTCACCACCTTCACCGACATCACTCCGAGCGTGAAGGCGGCCGAGGAGCTCGAGCGCGCGAACGAATCGCTGGAGCGGCGCGTGCAGGAGCGCACCGAAGAGCTCACGAGGCTCAACACCGAGCTTGGCCGCGCCAAGGGCGAGGCCGAACAGGCCAACATCTCGAAGACCCGGTTCCTGGCCGCGGCGAGCCACGACATCCTGCAGCCCCTCAACGCCGCCCGCCTCTACGTCACCAGCCTGGTCGAGCGGCAGGGCGGTGGAGACGACGCCCAGCTCGTCGGCAACATCGACGCTTCGCTCGACGCGGTGGAGGAGATATTCGGTGCGCTGCTCGACATTTCGCGGCTCGATACCGGCGCCATGAAGCCCGAAATCGTGAGCTTCCACATCGACGAGATTTTCCGCCAGCTCGAGGTCGAATTCGCGCCGCTGGCGAAGGAGAAGGGACTCGCGCTCACTTTCGCCCACAGTTCGCTCGCGGTGCAGGCCGACCGGCGCCTGTTGCGGCGGCTGCTGCAGAACCTCATATCCAACGCGATCAAGTATACCCCCAGGGGCCGCGTACTGGTCGGCTGCCGGCGCAGGCGCTCGCACCTGCGCATCGACGTCTACGACACCGGTCTGGGCATTCCGCGCGCCAAGAAGCAGGCAATCTTCCAAGAATTCCATCGCCTCGACGAGGGCGCCAAGGTGGCGCGCGGCCTCGGTCTCGGGCTCTCCATCGTGGAGCGCATTGCACGCGTGCTCGACCACAAGGTGACCGTCACGTCGACGGTCGGCAAGGGATCGCAGTTTTCGGTCGAGGTGCCGTTGTCGGTCGGCTTGCCGGTGAGCCAACAGCCCCGCACCCCACGCGAGATCAATCGCGTGCAGCTTTCGGGCATCACCGTCCTGTGCATCGACAACGATCTCGCCATCCTCGACGGCATGGAGACGCTGCTGCATGGATGGGGCTGCCGCGTGCTGAAGGCGACCGATCTTGCGACCGCGATCGCGGCCGTTGCGGAGGCCAAGGCGTCGCCGGATGGACTGCTGGTCGATTACCACCTCGACCGCGGCAACGGCATCGAGGCGATCGACGAGCTGCGCCGGCGCTTCGGCGCCGACCTTACCGGGATTCTCATCACCGCCGACCGCAGCCCGCGTGTGCGCGAAGAGGCACGCGCGCATCGCATCCGGGTGCTCAACAAGCCGCTCAAGCCGGCCGCCTTGCGCGCGCTGCTCACGCAATGGCGCGTGCAGCGCGTGGCGGCGGCGGAGTGAGGGCGTAGAGCGACGGGAATTTTTCGCGAGCGCCGGACGGCGGCGAAGGTCAATGCCCCGCGCTCGCGGTCTGCGGCCATTGGCCGAGCTCGATCTTGGAGGCGGCAATCACCGCCTGGGTGCGGCTCTCGACCCCGAGCTTCTGCAGGATCGCCGAGACGTGCGCCTTCACCGTCGCCTCGGAGACCGTGAGCTCATAGGCGATCTGCTTGTTGAGCAGCCCCTCCGACAGCATCATGAGCACCCGCACCTGTTGCGGGGTCAGCGAGGCGAGCCGCGTCATCAGGTCGGCGGTCTCGGCGTCCGATCCGGCCGCGAGATCGACATCCGGCGGCGTCCACACCCCGCCTTCGAACACGCGCGCGATGGCGCCGCGGATCGTCTCGATGCCGAGCGTCTTGGGAATGAAGCCGGAAGCGCCGAAATCCATGCAGCGACGGATCACGGCCGGATCGTCGTTGGCCGAGACTACGATCACCGGCACGCTCGGGTACTGCGCGCGCAGATACATGAGGCCCGAGAAACCCCGCACGCCCGGCATGGTCAGGTCGAGCAGGACGAGATCGACCTCCCCGCCGCGCTCGAGCAGCATCACGACATCGTCGAAGGAGCCCCCTTCCGCGATGTCGACGTCGGCGAACAAACCGGACACTGCTTCGCGCAGAGCCCCGCGAAACAACGGGTGGTCGTCGGCGATGATCAGATGATAGCGTGTTTCGCCCACGCTTGGTCTCCACGCTCGCAGGCACGCTGGCGAGCAACGCTTGTCCGAGCCAAAGTAGCATATCACAGCATCTGCCCGCATATCCCAGTCCCGGCCCGTGCGACGGACGGTTGACCGGTCGACAGATTTGAGGTCAACCGGTCCCGCAGGGCCGGATAAATGACTGCGGTCCATCCTGCCGTCGCCCGGGTGCCTCGCTTATTCCGGCTGGGGCCCGCATCTCCGGGGGTTAGCACGGGCCGGGCTCCGGCCTGTCCGTCGATCGCGCCGCGCCGAATTCGGCTGGCAGCATTGCCGAAGGACAAACGGATGGCGGACCCGAATAGCCGAACCTACTGGGTCCGAACCCGCAGGCTGATGCTTGTCGTGGTGGCGCTGTGGGGTTGCTTCGCGCTCGCGGTTCCCATGCTCGTGGTCCCCTTCAACCGGCTGACGATACCGTTTCTCGAACTTCCGTTCGGCTCCTTCATGGCCACGCACGGCGCGCTCATTGCACTCGTCATCGTGTCGTTCTGGTTTGCGCGGCGGCAGGACCGCATCGACCGCGATCATTTCCTCGGCGACGGCTGACGAGGTTCGCTGCGCGATGACTGCGGGCTCGCGGGAAGCTGCCGATCGTCTCAGCCGCATTTGCGGCGTCTGCGCGCTCGGCTTTCTGTTCGTCATCGTCCTGGTCCTCGTCCTGGAGCGGGCCGGCGCGACGACGGAAATCGCCGGTGCTATCTGCGTGCTCGCACCTCTTGCGGCCTATGCCGGCATCGGGCTGTGGTCGCGCACGGCGGACTGGCCGGAATACCTGATCGCGGGCCGAGCGGTCCCCGCCGTATTTGCCGGCATCGCGGCCGGCGCCGAGTGGACGGCGGCGGCCGTCGTTCTCGGCGCGGCGGGCTCGCTGTTCATGGCCGGTAATGGCGGTCACGCGCTGGCGGTCGGATTGGCCGGCGGCTACCTTCTGTCGGCGGTGCTGATCGTGCCGTTTCTGCGCAATGCCGCGGCCGTGACCCTCCCCGATTTCCTGGCGACGCGCTTTGGCGGCAATGCCGTACGCATTCTCGGCGTGATCGCGCTCGTCGCCTGTGCGTTCATCTTCGCGACCGCGCTGATCCAGACCGCGGGCGGGATCGTCGCGCGCAGTCTGAGACTGGACGCGGATGTCGCGGTCTATTGCGTCGTCGCCATCGTTCTGGCGTCGGTATTTTCAGGCGGCATGCGCGCATTGACCGCCACGCAGGTCGCGCAGTGGATGGCGTTGTTCCTCGGCTGCGTCGCGCTGTTTCTGGTCCATGAGGCGCAGGGATCGGACGCGCCGGCGGCGTCGGGCTTCGGCCCTGTGCTCGAGGGGCTCGAAGCGCTTCTGCGCGGACTGGGGCTGGCATCGTCGCCGAGCCCGCACAGCGCATCGTTCCGCCTGTTCGAGGAACTGAGCAGCCTCGAGCTCACCGTGTGCCTGCTGCTGGGAACCGCGTCGATGCCGCATGTCCTGACGCGCCCGCTGACGACGCCGGGCGTACGCGAAGCGCGCGCATCCGTCGCCTGGTCGTTGCTGTTCATCGCGCCGCTCGCATTCGCTCTGCCCACCTTCGTCGCGCTGTCGTTTGACAATGCGAAGACGGGACACAGCGTCCTGCTGTCCGGTCTCGTCGCCGCCGTCGGCATGACCGCCATGCTCGCGGCGGCGGGCGGATTGCTGCTCACCATCGCCAATTCGCTCGGTCACGACATCTGGCACAGGATCGCCGCGCCCGGCGCCGCGCCGGAGCAGCGGCTGAAATTCGCGCGTCTGGCACTGATCGTGGCTGGAGCGCTCGTGGCCTACGCGGCGGCGACAGGGCCGGCCGACCCACACGTCATGGTGAGCTGGGCATTCTCGTTCGCGGCGGCCGCATTTTTTCCCGCGCTGGTTCTGGGCATCTGGTGGAAGCGCGCGAGCACCGCCGCCGCGATCTGCGGCATCGTCGCGGGCCTGGGACTGTGCCTGTTTTACATCGTGGTCACGCGCTACTTCCCGCAGTCCGGCGTGACGCAGCTCGGGATGGCCGCGCTCGTCAACCCGGCCACCGGGCGGCCGCTGGTGAATGTCGCCGATGTCCTGGCCGATGTGCGGTGGCTTGCCGACGTGCCGGCGAGCGCGGCCAACCCGCTCGCCTCGAAAGTGGGCTGGTTCGATGTCGGCAACACCGCATGCGGCGTGTTCGGCGTGACGGCCGGTTTTCTGACGATCTTCATCGTCTCGCTCCTGAGCAAGAAACCCAACGACACCCTGCTCGACGACATTCGCTCGCCGGCCGGAAAGCCGGCCCTCAAATCGTAACGCGGGAGGGACGCCACGCTGTTTGCGCGCCTCTTTGCCCACCCAGCACGTCGCGTGATGACCGGTTAGCGGCGGCTGCCGATGAATTGCAGGACGATCTCGCGCCGGTGGGCCTTTGCGCGGTGCTCGGCGAGGAAGATTCCCTGCCAGGTCCCGAGCGCCAGCACGCCGTCGGCGACCGGTACATGCAACGACATGCCGGTAAGCATCGTCTTGACGTGCGCCGGCATGTCGTCGGGGCCTTCGACGTCGTGCACCCAGCCGGCATCCTGCGGGGCCAGCCGCGCGAGCGCGGTAGCGAGATCGCCGCGCACGTCGGGGTCGGCGTTCTCCTGGATGACGAGCGACGCCGACGTGTGCCGCATGAACATCAGCAGCACGCCGTCCTTCGCGCCGGCTTCGGCCAGGAAGCCGGCGACATCGGACGTGATGTCGGAAAAGCCCTCACCGCCGGTCTCGACCGCGAGCGTCGCGGTTGCGATGACATCGGGCGCGAGGCAATCGATCGCGGACAGACGGCTGGCCGCGCGCACGGCGGTCATGACTTTTTCAGAACGTCCTTCTGTAAGGTCACGATCATCTCGACCAGGCGGCGCCATACCTTCTCGATGAAGGTCATGACCTTGTCGAGATCGGCGTCGTTGGGCAGCGATAGCCGCGGCTCGTCTTTCTTGGCGACCGGCGGCAGATCGGGCTTGACCTGCCCCGGCAGCGGCAGGTTGCGGGTCAAGAGCTCCCGCTTGAGCAGCGCATTCTCGCCTTGCAGCCGCCCGATCTCCGATTCGAGCGCTGCGCGCTCGTCCGGCACCATCTGGCACGCCCACCCGACCGGCCTGCGGGAGCAAAACGACACCTGCCCGGTGCGCCCGTCGAGCCGCAGATAGCCGTCGTCGGCGCGGTTGAAGCTGTAGCGCGCGTCATCGCTGTCGGCCGGCATGCCTTGCGTGCGCGCCGGCGGCGCGGCGAGCAGGAGCACACCCAACGTGAGAACGGTCAGGGCCGTGCGGATCATCTTCGCCTCCTTGAGCCGCCGTCCATCATCATGGACGGCGCAGGGCGCAACGGTGCCACCCCCACAAGCCGTCCTTGCGGCACGATCGCGCCAAGTTACCACCGCCGGGCTTCAAGCAGAACGAGCGCGTTGCCGCTACGCACGAGCGACCGGATTTCTGCCGAAGATTCGGGTGGCGCGGGAGCCGCGGTCGGCGCTGCTTCGGTGCTGCGCAATTGCACGATAAATGCGCATTTTCAATGGGTTACCGGCCGGGTTGCGATTTTCTGACTCGCCCAGACCCAGTGCGTATGGTCCGCCCGGCCTTGGGGCGGCGGAACTGCCGCGATTTGCCGGAGTTTGTCGCGGGTGTCGAAAGCATGGCCGACGACGCGCGCGAAAAAAAAGGCGATCGCGTAGAACTGCCATCCGACGAGGCCGCCCTCTCCGCGAGGTTCCAGCGTCTCGGCGAACGGCTTGGCAAGAGTAGTCCCGGCCGTCCCTCCGAAAACGATCCCGGTCAGCCTCCGACCGTCGATACCTCGGCGATGGCCCGTGGCTTCCGGCTGTCGACCGAGTTGGTCGCAGGCGTCCTGGTCGGTGCCGCACTAGGCTGGCTGCTGGATCGCTGGCTCGGTACCTCGCCCTTGGGGCTGATCGTGTTCCTGCTGCTCGGCTTCGCGGCCGGTGTCCTCAACGTGCTGCGGGCGGCTGGATTGCTGGCGAAGAACCGGTTAGGCCCGCCCTGACCTTGGACTGCTAGGAGAAACGCGGCCGCGCTTGAGATTGGCACGCGGCGAGCGGACGAAAGACGACCGGACTATGGATCCTCTCCACCAATTCGAGATCAAGCATATCCTGCCGATCGGCAAGATCTTCGGCTACGAGATCGCCTTCACCAATTCGGCGCTGTTCATGCTGATCGCGCTCGTCGTCATCGCGGTCCTCACCCTTGGCACGACCGCCTCGCGCGCGCTGGTCCCCGGCCGGCTGCAATCCGTCACCGAGATATCCTACGAGTTCATCGCCAACACGCTGCGCAGCACCGCGGGCAGCGAGGGGATGAAGTTCTTCCCGCTGGTGTTCTCGCTGTTCATGTTCATCCTGACCGTGAACATGATCGGGATGATCCCCTACACGTTCACGGTGACGAGCCACATCATCGTCACGGTTTCGCTCGCGCTGCTGGTGTTCTTCACCGTGGTGATCTACGGATTCTGGAAGAACGGCCTGCGATTCTTCAAGTTGTTCGTGCCGAGCGGGATTCCGTTCTACATCCTGCCGCTGGTGACGCTGATCGAGGTGGTGTCGTTTCTGTCGCGGCCGATCTCCCACAGCGTGCGGCTGTTCGCCAACATGCTGGGCGGCCATATCACGCTCAAGGTGTTCGGCAGCTTCGTAACCATGCTCGGCGGCCTCGGATTTCTCGGCTGGCTCGGCGCGGCGTTGCCGCTCGCGATGACGGTCGCACTGATGGCGCTCGAGCTTCTGGTCGCGTTCCTGCAGGCGTACGTGTTCGCCATCCTCACCTGCATCTATCTCAACGATGCAATCCACCCGGGCCACTAGACGCCCTGCCACTCGAAAAGGAGCCTACCCAATGGAACCAGCCGCCGCAAAATTGATCGGTGCCGGCATTGCCTGCATCGGCATGGGCGGTGCCGGCGTCGGCGTCGGCACGATCTTCGGAAGCTACCTGGCTGCTGCGTTGCGCAATCCATCGGCCGCGCAAGGCCAATTCGGCAACCTCATCTTCGGCTTCGCGGTGACCGAAGCGCTCGGCATCTTCTCGCTGCTGATCGCGTTCATGCTGCTCTACGCGTTCTGACGACGGGATACGGGGCGGCTCCGCCGCCCCGATGAGCGGAGCGCACGATGGCGCAGCAAAAGGCCCAGCCTGCAGGCTCGACCGAGCACCCCTCCGGTGGTCACGGCGGCAAGTTTCCGCCGTTCGAGAGCCATACCTTCGCGTCCCAGATTCTCTGGCTAGCGATCGTGTTCGTCGCGCTCTATTGGCTGATGTCGCGGGTCGCGTTGCCGCGCATCGGATCGATCCTGGAGGCGCGGCGCGCGCAGATCGCCGGCGACCTCGCCGAGGCGCAACGCCTCAAGGACCAGTCGGACGCCGCCATCGCGGCCTACGAGAAGGCGCTGGCGGAGGCGCGGGCAAGGGCGCAGGCGCTTGCCAACGAGACGCGCGAAAAGGAAGCCGCCGCCGCCGAAGTCCGCCGCAAGACGCTGGAAGCCGAGCTCAATGCCAAGATTGCCGCGGCCGAGAAGGCCATCGCGGCGACGCGGTCGTCGGCCATGGCCAACGTACGCGGCATTGCCGCCGAAGCCGCATCCGCGATCGTCGAACGGCTGGTTGGCGTCGCGCCGGCCGGCCAAGAAGTCGCCAACGCCGTCGGCGACGCGCTCAAACGCTGAGAACACTCATGTTCGACGCCGAATTCTGGGTCGCGGTGGCTTTCTTCCTCTTCATGGGAGTTCTCATCTATTTCGAGACTCACAAGAAGGTCGCCAAGGCTCTCGACGAGCGCCGCGACCGCATCAAGGCCGAGCTCGACGAGGCGCGCCGGCTGAAGGACGAGGCGCAGGCCCTGCTGGCGCAGTATCAGCGCAAGCATCAGGAAGCCGAGCGCGAGGCGCAGGCGATCGTCGCCAGCGCGACGGCGGAGGCCGAGCGGATCGGCGCGGAAGCCAAGGCCAAGATGGAGGACTTCGTCGTCCGCCGCACCAAGATGGCCGAAAACAAGATCGCGCAGGCCGAGGCGCAGGCGCTCGCGGACGTGCGCTCCGCCGCCGCCGAAGCCGCCGTGACCGCCGCCGAGACGATCCTCTCCCGCACCGTCAAGGGCAAGCTCGCGGACGAGTTGATTGCAAAGGGGATCGACGACGTGAAGCGCAAGCTCAACTAAAGGCGCGGATTCTTAGGCTTGTCGCGTGCGGATCGCGCGATGTCGCCCGCCGTCGGCCATCGCTCCGACATTGCAGACCGTCACCAAGCGCTTCGTATTGGCGACCGTATGGTAAAGCTTGCAGGTCGCGTACGCGCTGTTGGCGTGGCACTGACCCTGAGGCCCATCTCGATTTTTCCCCCGCGGCATCAGGAAGCTGTGCACAAATGCTGCCGCGCCTTGGTGTGGTGCTTCAATCGCCACGATGCGAATCCTATTCTGGCGCCCTGAGTTGTCGGACTGCGTAAGCGAGCACGACCCACCGGGGACTTGGGGCGCGGCGACGTGATCATCTTCGACTGCAATGGCGTGCTCGTCGACAGCGAGCAGATCGCCGCGGCGGTGGCCGCGGAAGAGCTTACACGTGCAGGTATTCCGATCACATCGGAACAGGTGACGCGCTACTTCATCGGACGCCGCCCGGCCGACATGTTTGCAGCGGTCGAGGCCACGACGAAGCGCAGGCTGCCGGAGCACTTTGGCGCCGCCGTCAACCGGGTGACGTTGCGCCGCCTGCGCGCCGAATTGCGCCCGATGCCGCACGTCGTGCACGCACTGACCTGGTTGCGCGGACCGAAATGCGTCGCCTCCTCCTCCCCGCACGACCGCATCTGGGCGAGCCTGGAAACCGCCGGCCTCACGCGGTATTTCGAGCCGTTCCTGTTTTCCGCAAGCGACGTGCCGAACGGCAAGCCCGCGCCGGACCTTTTTCTGCACGCGGCGAGGCGCATGAAGGCCGATCCGTCCGACTGCATCGTGATCGAGGATTCGCCGGCCGGGGTCGCGGCCGCCACATCCGCCGGCATGACCGCGATCGGATTCGTCGGCGGCAGCCATGCCGGAGCCACGCTCGGCCAGGACCTGATGGCGGCCGGAGCGCACACCATCGTCGCCGACATGCGGCATCTGAAGGGAACGGTCGTCGCGTTGCGCGGGTATTAGCCGGACGGCCGCGTCAACGGCCGTGACGACAATTACCGCGCCGGCTTTTTCTTCGCCGACCTGGGCGGCTTCTTTTCGTTCGGGTCGCCGACCTCGTCAAAACCGACATAGACGACATAGGCCGAGAGTTCGGCTTCCGAGGGCATCGGGAAGGTCAGAGCACCCTCGACGTCGGTGAACGGCACATTGGTCTCGCCCGGCGGGACGATTGTGCTGAAGCGCTTGAATTTGGTCATGACGGTCTTCGGCTGGATCCCCTCCAGCACGACGGCATAGCGCAGCGGGATATCGACCTGGCCCGGGGCACCCTGCGGCCCGAGGATGATCCGGCCTTGCACGCCGACCCGAACGGTCATGGTCCCGGCCTGCACCATGCATTCGCGCGCTGTCTCGCGCAGCGAGAGCTGATAGCGCAGGTCACCGGCCGTCGCCTCGCTGTTCTTTGCCGCCACGTTCAGCATTCCGGCCCCGCGCCGAATGTCGACGCTCGGGCAGTCGTAGCTCACCTCCGGTTGGCCCGGCGCCACCGCGGGCTTGACTTCCCGTGGGCTGGAAAAGAAGCTCGATATCCGGCTGGTGAAAGCCGGACTCTCGGACGTCCCACTGGTCGACGAGCACCCTGCTAGCAGCGCGGCCGCAAACATCACCGCAGCCGCGCCGCAGCGCGCGCGCCCGTGCCCATCGTTACGCATTACCGGCATTGATTCACTCGATTTCTTACGAATTAATCGAATTGCCCCAGACGACCCACGCCATTATAGGGACGGAACCATGGCAAGCCCATGGCCTTGCGCAGGGGCAATGCGCCCCCCGAGCTAGGGCTGTGGATCGTCCTTGAGGCGACCATACAACAGGTGGTCCTGCCACACCCCGTCGATGCACAGATATTGCCGGGCAAAGCCCTCCCGCCGGAAGCCGGTTTTTTCCAGCAGGCGGATGGACGCCACGTTGGCGGGAATGCAGGCGGCCTCGACCCGATGCAGCCG
Organism: uncultured Alphaproteobacteria bacterium; assembly: GCA_963755305.1. Taxonomy (GTDB): domain Bacteria; phylum Pseudomonadota; class Alphaproteobacteria; order Rhizobiales; family Xanthobacteraceae; genus VAZQ01. The sequence goes on from CAVWJL010000008.1 coordinate 1,161,660, forward strand.
CAAGGTCCCGAACGCGAAGGGAATGACGGCGTTGACTGCCGCGGTCATGTAGCCCTGCCGGGCGTGCGCGGCCCCCATCCAGTAGCCCAGGCTGCCGGCCTGCGCACAGCCGCGCCGGATATTGGCAAGGGTGAGCCCGCCGACCAGGAGGTCGTCATGCTTGCGAAACAGAAAGAACGCATAGGCGAGATCGCTGCGCTGATCCTCGGAATAGCGCTTGATGCGGCGGCGGAACGACGTCCGCGTCAGGTCGTCGGCCGGCCAGGTCGGCTCCCACGGCGTGAGAAAATCGCGGCTGGCGGCACGCAGCGCAGCCCAGGCGGCAAAGTCGGTCATCTGCGGCGCGCGCAATACCACGCCCTCGCCCGCGATCGCGGGCATCAGGTCGGACAGGCTCACGGTGCGGAAGAAGGCCATGGTCATCGGTCTTCAGGCGACGGGCCGCGACGGAAGAGTTCAGAGAGCGTCCCTTCGTCCTCTCTCCGTCGTCCGAAACTCATGCCGCCCGGCGGGTGAGACTGTCGACGATCGTAGCCGCACTTTCAAGCCCGCGGCCGGGGCCGAGCGCGGCCACCGCCGGTTGCCCGCGCGCAATCATCGCGCTGCCGGCCGCGCGCGCGCTTTCGACCGTCACCGCCTCAACGCGCTCGACGATCTCGGCCAGGGGAATCGGCCGGCCCCAGACCAGCATCTGGCGCGCGAGTTGCTCGGTGCGCGCCCCCGTGCTTTCGAGCGCCATCAACAGGCCCGCCTTCATCTGCGCCTTGGCGCGTGCGACTTCGGCTTCGGTGATGGTCTCGGCCGTCGCGTTGATCTGCTCGGCGATGACCTTCATCAGCTCGGCGAGATCGGTATCGTCGGTGCCGGCATACAGGCCGAACATCCCGGTGTCCGAATACGGCGCATGGAAGGCGTGGATGGCGTAGCACAGGCCGCGAACCTCGCGCACCTCCTGGAACAATCTGGAGGACATGCCGCCGCCCAGCACAACGGTGAACACCTGCAGGCTGAACAGGTTCGGATCGCGCTGCGACAGCCCCTGCATGGCCAGCGCGACGTGGACCTGCTCGAGGTCGCTCGGCTCGATATGGGCGCCGCCGATGAACCGTGCGGGTTCCGGCGCCGGACCGGCGGGACCGGCAAAGCTCGCGAGCCGGCGCTCGGCTTCTTCGACGACGGAGCGATGGTCGACCGCCCCCGCAGCCGCCACCACCATCCTGGGCGCGCGATAATTGCGCGAAAGATAGGCGGCAAGCCGCGTGCGGTCGAACGAGCGCACGGTTTCGCGGGTGCCGAGGATCGAGCGGCCGATGGGCTGGTCCGGGAAGGCGATCGCCTGCAGCCGCTCCCAGACGAGGTCGTCCGGGTCGTCCTCGGATGCGCCGATCTCCTGCACGATGACGTTCTGCTCGCGCCGCAGTTCCTCCGCATCGAAGGAGGGCGTGGAGAGGATGTCGGACAGGACGTCGAGCGCGAGCGGCACATCCGCCCGCAGCACACGGGCGTAGTACGCGGTGCTTTCGCTCGCGGTCCCGGCATTGAGATCGCCGCCGACCGCCTCGATCTCCTCCGCGATCTGGCGGGCGGTACGCCGCGCGGTGCCCTTGAACGCCATGTGCTCGAGCAGATGCGAGATGCCGTGCTCGTCCGGCCGCTCGTCGCGGCTGCCGGCGCCGACCCAGACACCGAGCGAGGCGCTCTCCAGATGCGGCATCGTGTCGGTAACAACGGCGAGGCCGGTGGAAAGACGCGTAATTTCAACGCTCATACGGCAGCTCCTTCGCGTGCAGCTCGACTGGTGGAAAGAATGTAGCGCTCGACCGCGCCCTGATCGGCCGGCAGCCGTTCGAAACGCTCCGGCCGCTGCTCGAGATCGGCCAGCCATTCCGGGAGCGGCGGCCGCGCCCCGCAGGCGGCCTGCACGGCATCGGGGAACTTGGCCGCGTGCGCCGTGCCGAGCACGACCATCGGGATCGATGGATCGCGGGTCTCCTTCTCGGCCACCGCCACTCCCACCGCCGTGTGCGGGTCGATGAACTGGCCGGTTTCGCGCAGCAGCGTGCGCATCGTCGCCGCGGTTTCCTGCTCGTCGGCCCGGTCGGCGGAGAACACCGCGCGGATGCCGGAGAGCGCGCGCGCCGAGAGCACGAACCGCCGCGACTGGGCGAGCGAGGCCATGAGCGCGCGTACCGCGCCGCTGTCGCGGCCATAGGCGTCGAACAGCAGGCGCTCGAAGTTCGACGCCACCTGGATGTCCATCGACGGGGACGACGTGGCGATCACCTCGCGTAGCTCGTAGGTCCCGGTGGCGATGGTGCGCGCCAGGATGTCGTTGACGTTGGTGGCGATCACCAGGCGGTCGATCGGAAGCCCCATGCAGCGCGCGACATAGCCGGCATATACGTCGCCGAAATTGCCGGTCGGCACCGTGAACGCGACCTTGCGCTGGGGCGAGCCGAGCGCGACCGCGGCGGCGAAATAGTAGACTACCTGCGCGACGATGCGCGCCCAGTTGATCGAGTTCACGCCCGAGAGATACGCCCGGTCGCGAAACCCATGGTGATTGAACATGCCCTTCACGATCGCCTGGCAATCGTCGAAATTGCCATCGATCGCCAGCGCGTGGACGTTATCGTCCACGACCGACGTCATCATCCGCCGCTGCACATCCGATACGCGCCCATGCGGGAAAAGGACGTAGACGTCGGCGCGCGCCCGGCCGCGGAATGCCTCGATGGCGGCCCCGCCGGTGTCGCCCGAGGTCGCCACCACAATGGTGGTGCGCTCGCCGCGCGCGGTGAGCACATGGTCCATGAACCGGGCCAACAGCTGCATGGCGAGGTCCTTGAAGGCGAGCGTCGGACCGTGAAACAGCTCGAGCATGAAATCGCCCGGCCCGAACTGCACCAGAGGCACGACCGCGGGATGCCGGAAATTGCCGTAGGCCTCGCGCGTCATGCGGGCGAGGTCCTGGTCCGCAACGGCGTCGCCCACGAACGGACGGATCACCTCGACCGCGACTTCCGCGTAGGGCCGGCCGGCCAAGCCCGCGATCGTCTGCGGGTCGAGCCGGGGCCAGGATTCCGGCACATAGAGCCCGCCGTCGCGGGCGAGCCCGGCAAGCGTCGCCCCGACAAAGTCGAGCGGCGGGGCCTCGCCCCGGGTGGAGACGTAGCGCACGGTCGTTGCGCTCCAAGGGCGCCGATGCGGTCAGCGGCCGGGCTTGTCCGACCGGCGGGGATGACCGCACATCCTTCTGAATTTACTCATGTTTCTGGCCGCCTGCGACGCGCGGCCGGGGCACCATAGTTGGAAGCCACCGCCGGCACAAGGAAGGCGGATCGGGGCAATTCGCATGGCCGTCCGCCGGATTTCTGCCAGCCGAAATTTCGGCCGGCAGGCCGCTCAGCCCGGCCGATTCCCGGCGGCGCGCGGCCGGCGGCTGCTCAGCCACAAGCCGAACATCACGACCACCACTACGGCGAGCCCGAACCAGGTGATGGCGTACTGCAGGTGCTCGTTGCGCAGTTTCACGCTGAGCGGACCGGGGAGCGGCAGTCCACCAGGAGGCACGGGACTCTCCAGTTCGAGATAGAACGGGGCGACGTGTCCCCAGCCGTTCTGCACCGCCATCCCGAGATGGTCGCGCGCGAACCAGGTATCGTCCGCCGCATTATACTCGCGCACAAACCAGCCCGGCGGCTCCGGCCAGCGCAACGCGCCGACCATGTCGATGACGCCGGCGGGCCTTGCGTGCCCCTGAGCCTGCTCGCGCGGTTGCGGCGTGACGCCGCGGTTGACCACCACGATGGAGCCCGCAGACGTGCGCGCCGGCGCGAAGACGAAATAGCCCTGGCCCTTCAGCTCCGGACGCAATGCCGACCCGCCGCTGTACACCACCGCTTCGCGCCCGGGCAGGAACTCGGCCTTGAGCCTGACGCGGCGGAATTCGTTCGCGGCTTGCGCGAGCGCCGGCCAATCGCGCGGCGGCGGCAGATCGGCGGGCTCGGCGCTCGTTCGCTCGTTGAGCGTCGCGATCAGGGCTTCCTTCCAGGCCTTGCGCTCGAGCTGCCAGGCGCCGAGCGCGACGAAAGTCGCCAATGCCATGAGCGTGAACAGTACCGGCAGCGCGAGGCCGGCCCGCAGCCGCGTCGGCGCAGCCGTCAAGGCGTGTCGCCGCCGACCAGACGGCCCTCTTCGGCCTTGTGGTGGTACTGCAGGGCGATGAGCAGCCCCTTCACCGGCCGTAGCGGCGCGAGACAGGTGAGCAGGATCAGCGGCGGCCACAGCAAGGCGTGGACCCAATACGGCGGCTCATAGAGAATCTCGGTTGCAAGCGCGGTGCCGGCCACGATGAAGCCCGCGAAAAACATGACGAAGAACGCCGGCCCATCGGCCGAATCGACAAACGAGTAGTCGAGCCCGCAATGCTCGCAGCGCGGCGCTACCGTCAGAAAACCCTGGAACAGCTTGCCTTTGCCGCAACGCGGGCAGCGACAGGCCAGGCCCGTGAGGATCGACGATTGCAGCGAGGGTTCATCCGACATGGCGCGCCTTTCCGGCTGACCTTCATCTATGACACCGTGCCGCAAATCGAAAGGGGCGGCTGCGCGCCGCCCCTCGCCGATTTCTCCCGCGTGCGGGCGCGCTAATGGCCGGCGGCCGCGTGCTGCGCGCCGGCGCCCCACACATAGATGCAGGCGAACAGGAAGAGCCAGACCACGTCGACGAAATGCCAGTACCAGGCGGCGAACTCGAAGCCGAGGTGCTGGGTCGGCGTGAAGTGCCCGAGATAGGTCCTGATCAGGCAGACGATGAGGAACGTCGATCCGATGATGACGTGGGCGCCATGGAAGCCGGTCGCCATGAAGAAGGTGGCGCCGTAGATGTTGCCTTTGAACCCGAACGCCGCGTGGCTGTACTCGTAGGCTTGCACGCAGGTGAACGCGAGGCCGAGCGCGACGGTGAGGATCAGCCCCCATTTGAGCCCGTCGCGGTCGTTCTCCAGCAGTGCATGGTGCGCCCAGGTGACCGTGGTGCCGGAGGTGAGCAGGATGAGCGTGTTGAGCAGCGGCAGATGCCAAGGATCGAAGGTCTCGATCCCCTTCGGCGGCCATTGCCCGCCGAGCAATTGATCGCGCACGATCTGGTGCATGTCGGCCGGAAACAGCGCGGTGTTGAAATAGGCCCAGAACCACGCGACGAAGAACATCACCTCGGAGGCGATGAACAGGATCATCCCGTAGCGGTGGGAGATCTGCACCACGCGCGTGTGATAGCCGTCATGGGTCGCCTCGCGGACCACATCGGTCCACCAGCCGATCATCGTGTAGGCCATGCCGATCACGCCGACGCCGAAGAGATAGGGCGCGGCTACGAACATGCTATGCAGCCAGGCGATGCCGCCGAGCGCCATCAGGAAGGCCGAGATGGAGCCCACCGCCGGCCACGGACTCGGATCGACGAGGTGGTAGTCGTGCTGCGGTTTGGCGTGGGCATCGGCCATCGTGCTTGTCTCCGTCTATCGGTCGGCGGGCGGTTTCGCCGCCTGCCGTATTCTTCGCCTCGGCTCGGTCCGGGTATCGCTCTCGGCGCGCGGCGTCTGGGTCTCGCGCACCGGATACATGGTGTAGGACAGCGTGATACTGGCGAGGCCGTCCTGCTCGGCATCCTTGGCGAGTGCAGGATCGACGAAGAACACCACCGGCATGTCGCGCGTCTCGCCCGGCTTAAGCCGCTGATCGGTGAAGCAGAAGCAGTTGATCTTGGTGAAATAAGCGCCAGCCGTCGGGGGCGTGACATTGAAGGCGGCGAGACCCACGGTCTCGCGCGCGGACAGGTTCACGACCTTGTACTCGACGGTGACCACCTCACCGACCTTGACCGCGATCGAATTGCGCTCCGGCTCGAAACGCCACGGCAACCCGCCGGTCACGTTGGCATCGAAGCGCACCGTGATGGTGCGATCGAGCACGTTGCCGGGCGCCGCTGCGGCGACTTGCGGCGTACCGGCAAAGCCGGTCGTGCGGCAGAACCAGTTGTAGAACGGCACCGCCGCGAACGCCATGCCGACCATCGCCACCGCCAGCGCACCGCAGGCGGCCGCGATCGTGAGATCGCGCTGGCGTTGCGTGCTCTGCGGGGGTGATGCGGTCATCGCTCGGCGCTCGTTGCAATCACAATGGACGGTTCAGCACCGCCGGTCCCTTCACCAGCGTGACGATATAGAACAGCAGCACCAGCGCGCCCAGCGCGAGGGCGATCGCGATCGAGCGCGCGCGCTGGCGGCGCTTTTGCTCCTCGGTGAGCACGATGCCGGTGGGCTTCTCATCCATGGCCGCACCTCATGCCCCCATCGTATTGGAGAGCAGGCCTTCCGCCAGCAGCACAGCGAACAGCAGGAAGAGATAGAGGATCGAATAGGCGAACAGGTGGCGCGCTGCCGCATCGGCGCGCTCGCCCTCGGGCGCGCCGCGCAGGCGCCAGGCCAATCCAACAATCACCGCGCCCGCGATCAGCGCGCTCACGCCATGGACGACACCGGCGTAGCCGAGCAGCCATGGCGCCATGCCGACCGGCAGCAGCAGGACCGAATAGATCAGAATCTGTCGGCACGTTTCGTCGCGCCCGGCGACCACCGGCAGCATCGGCACGCGCGCGCGGGCATAGTCCTCGACGCGCGTGAGCGAGAGCGCCCAGAAATGCGGAGGCGTCCAGACGAAAATGACGAGGAACAGCAGGAACGGCTCGATCGCGAGTTCGCCGGTCGCCGCGGCCCAGCCGATCATCGGTGGAAACGCGCCGGCCGCACCCCCGATCACGATGTTCTGCGGCGTCGCGCGCTTGAGCCACATGGTGTAGACGGCGGCATAGAAGAAGATGGTGAACGCGAGCAGCGCCGCCGCCAGGTGGCTGACCAGCAGGCCCATCACCATCACCGACCCGCCCGCCAGCACCAGGCCGAAGGCCAGCGCCTCGCCCGGCGCGATACGGCCGCGCGGGATCGGGCGGCCCTGCGTGCGCGTCATCACCGCGTCGATGTCGGCGTCGTACGCCATGTTGAGCGCACCGGCGGCGCCCGCGCCCACCGCGATCGCGATGAGCGCGGTGACGGCGATCACCGGATGGATCGGCGTCGGCGCCACGACCAGCCCGACCAGCGCCGTGAATACCACGAGCGACATCACCCGCGGCTTCATCAGCGCGAGATAGTCGCCGACGCTCGCCTCGCTGATCCCCTGCCCGGCCGCGAGCGCGGCGGGAGACGGCCGATGATCGACTGCGGAAATATCGGTCACGTGGCGGAGCCTATCCTTTGATCAGCGGCAGCTCGTTGTACTGATGGAACGGCGGCGGCGACGGCAGCCGCCATTCGAGCGTGGTCGCGCCCTCGCCCCACGGATTGTCGGCCGCCTTCTCCTTGCGCAGAAAGGCCTGTGCCACGCCGAAGAAGAACACCAGCGCGCCGAGGGCGGACAGATAGGAGCCGAGCGAGGAGACCATGTTCCAGCCGGCGAACGCGTCGGGATAGTCGGCGATGCGCCGCGGCATTCCGGCAAGCCCGAGGAAATGCTGCGGGAAGAACACGATGTTGACGCCGATGAAGGTCAGCCAGAAGTGCCACTTGCCGATGGTCTCGCTGTACATGTAGCCGCTCATCTTCGGGAACCAGTAGTACCAGCCCGCGAAGATGGTGAAGACGGCGCCGAGCGAGAGCACGTAGTGGAAGTGCGCCACGACGTAGTAGGTGTCCTGCAGCGAGCGGTCGACGCCGGCATTCGCCAGCACCACGCCGGTCACGCCGCCGACCGTGAACAGGAAGATGAAGCCGACCGCCCACAGCATCGGCGTCTTGAACTCGATCGAGCCGCCCCACATGGTGGCGATCCAGGAGAAGATCTTCACGCCGGTGGGCACCGCGATCACCATGGTGGCGACCACGAAATAGGCCTGCGCCTGGGTCGACATGCCGACGGTGTACATGTGGTGCGCCCACACCACGAAGCCGATGCCGCCGATCGCCACCATCGCGTAGGCCATGCCGAGATAGCCGAAAACCGGCTTCTTGGCGAAGGTCGCGACGATCTGGCTGATGATGCCGAAGCCAGGCACGATCAGGATGTACACTTCCGGATGCCCGAAGAACCAGAACAGATGCTGGAACAGCACCGGGTCGCCGCCGCCGTCGGCGGTGAAGAAGGTGGTGCCGAAATTGCGGTCGGTGAGCAGCATGGTGATGGCGCCCGCCAGCACCGGCATCGAGAGCAACAGCAGGAACACCGTCACCAGTTGCGACCACACGAACAGCGGCATCTTGTGCAGCGTCATGCCGGGCGCGCGCATGTTGAAGATGGTGGTGATGAAGTTGATGGCGCCGAGGATCGACGAGGCGCCGGCCAGATGCAGCGACAGGATCGCAAAGTCGACGGCCGGGCCGGGATGGCCGGTGGTCGAGAGCGGCGCGTAGATCGTCCAGCCGGCCGCGACGCCGGGCGCGCCGCGCTCGCCCTCGACGAACAGCGAGATGACTAGGAGCGTGAACGAGGCCGGCAGCAGCCAGAACGAGATGTTGTTCATGCGCGGGAACGCCATGTCCGGCGACCCGATCATCAGCGGCACGAACCAGTTGCCGAAACCGCCGATCATGGCCGGCATCACCATGAAGAAGATCATGATCAGGCCGTGGGCGGTCGTGAAAACATTGAACATGTGGGCGTCATGGAAGATCTGCAGGCCCGGCTGCATCAGCTCGAGCCGCATTCCGATCGACAGCGTCCCCCCGACCAGGCCGCCCATGAGCGCAAACACCAGGTACATCGTGCCGATGTCCTTGTGATTCGTCGAATAGACGTAACGCCGCCAGCCGGTCGGATGATCGTGCGCCTCGCCGTGGGCCTCGTGCGCACCGTGGGATTTCGCCGTCGTTGCCATGGTCTTCAGGTCCTTCGAAACCGTCGTTGCCGCGCAGCCGCCGCCATGCGTTTCCCCGCGCCGCTACCGGGCCGCCGGCTGGGCGTCCTGCTCGGCCGCCGCGACATTGGTTGCGGGCGCCGCGTCGTCGCGGGCGTATTTCTTCTTCGCTTCCTCGATCCAGGCGGCGAACGCCTGCTCGCTCACGACGCGGACCGCAATCGGCATATAGGCATGATCCTTGCCGCACAGCTCAGAGCATTGGCCGTAGTAGATGCCTTCCTTGGTCGCCTTGAACCAGGTCTCGTTGAGGCGGCCGGGAATGGCGTCGATCTTGATGCCGAACGAGGGCACCGCAAAGGCGTGGATGACGTCGGCGCCGATGGTCTGCACCCGGACGTTCTTGTTCACCGGCACGACCATCTCGTTGTCGACGCCGAGGAGCCGCGGCTGGTCGGGCCGAAGCTGCTTTTCGTCGCGCACCAGCACCGAATCGAACTCGAACTTGCCGTTGTCGGGGTAGCTGTAGCTCCAGTACCACTGCTTGCCGGTGGCCTTCACGGTGAGGTCGGCCGGCGGGAGGTGGAGCTGGAGAAACAACAGCTTGAACGAGGGCACCGCGATCGCGGTCAGGATCGCGATCGGAATGACCGTCCACAGGATTTCCAGCAGGGTGTTGTGGGTCGTGCGCGAGGGAACCGGATTGTTGCGCGCATTGAAGCGCGTCATGCAGATGACCAGCAACGCCAGCACGAAAATCGTGATCGCCGCAATGATCCAGAGCAGGTAGTCATGAAACCAAATTATGTAATCCATCACCGGTGTGGCGGACTGCTGGAGGCCGAGCTGCCATTCCGATGGCCGCCCCAGGCCGGCGAGCGCCGCGCCCGCCCCGGCCGTCATGACCAGGACCGTCACCGCCAATGCGGTTAACCGCTTCACCATCAGCATTGCCGCTCCTTCGGCGAGATGAGGTGCCGATGCGCTTGCGTCCGTTCCGCAAGCTGCAACCCGGCGGCCACGACCAGGACGAGGTGAGCCACCCCCGCGGGCGGGCTCCTCGGCGAGCTTGCGGCGGCGCCTCAAGGGGAATCCGGATGTGTAAAACCACAATTCGGGGCGGCTCGCAATGCACCCCGGGATATCTCTCATGCGATCATCCATGCGATCATCGGCCGATCATTGCCCGAACATCGGCCGGCCGCCGCTCCGGCCGCAAATCGCGTCCAGGTTCCCTTTTTCGGCCATAATGCCGCGCTTTACCGTTTCTTGACCCGTCAGTTGGACCATGAGCCCGAATCGGGCCTTGGTACGCGCCCTGGGGATCATTCGGGCGAACCGGCGGCGAAGCGAACTGGGACGGTTCGGGGGAAAACTCATGGCTTCAATCAGCCTTAGGCTCGCGTCCGTGGCGAGATCGCTGGCCGCTGTCGCGGCCGTCGCTCTGTTCGCGGCCGGCACCGCCGATCGCGCCGCCGCGCAGGGTGCGGTCAAATCGATTCACAACGACTGGCAGGTCCGCTGCGACACCCCGCCCGGCGCGCAGGGCGAGCAGTGCGCGCTGATCCAGAGCGTGACGGCGGAGGACCGCGCCAATGTCGGCATTACGGTCATCGTGCTCAAGACCGCCGACCACAAGAGCCGGCTGATGCGGGTGGTCGCCCCCATGGGGGTGCTGCTGCCGTCCGGCCTCGGGCTCAAGATCGACTCGGTCGACGTCGGACGCGCCGGGTTCGTGCGCTGCCTGCCGAACGGCTGCGTCGCCGAGGTGGTGATGGACGACAACCTGATCAAGCAGATGCGCGCCGGCCAGACCGCGACCTTCATCATCTTCCAGACGCCCGAGGAGGGCATCGGCTTCCCGATGAGCCTCAAGGGCTTCGGCGAGGGCTACGACAAGCTGTCGTAAGCCGCGATCGATTGCCGATTTCGGTCATGGCCGGGGGCAACTCCGGCCATGATTGTTTTTGCTCGGCCAAGCTTGGCATTCCCGCATGCGATCGGGCCGCGCCGCATTCGCCCTCGCCCCGCAGGGGAGAGGGCCGCTCGGTCTTTGGATTGCGAAGAATGGGTGAGGGGGTTCGGCTTTATGGAGAGACCGGAACCCCCTCACCCATCACGACTCGCGGCCGAGAGCGAGCCGCCCTCTCCCCTCCGGGGCGAGGGCACGTTCGGCCAGGTCATGCCGCGGCGGCGGGGCTCCGCTCCCGCCCCTTGACGGCCACCAAATTAGGCGATATTCCTAGGATGAGATTCCCCTTCACTCGCGTACGCATGAACGCTCCCACCACGGCCGGGACCCGCCGCTTGGAGCAACGCCATATTTTGCGAGTGAAAATGAAATCCTAGAAAGACAATCTGTTCTGCTTCCGAAATCTTTTGACGCATTTCGTTCAGCTCTTCACCCTCCTCAAGCTTTTCATTGAACGTATTTATCTCTGCAGATAATCCCACCATGTCACCATAGTCTGTCACCCCGAACCCAACCTGCCGTCTCTTGCCGTCAGCCAACGAGCCGACTGCACCATATGGATGAAATATCTGTAGCTTCCTAACAGCATCTAGCGTCGCCTCTTGACCCTTCCCATACAGGTCCTCAATTGCCTTCAATAAGAAGTGCTCCATACATCGGTCATAGTTAAAATGGATCACGCAAATATTCCGGAAGAGCGCATCAAAATTTTCGTTACCGACAATCCCGTCTTGCAACATGAAAAACCATTTCGGCAGCCACGAGCCAAACACCTTTTCCGAATTGTTCCATTCACGATTTCCCATTTGATCGATGTACACGGCGCTTCCGCGCTCCGCCTCAAGGATGCTCTGCGCGATAGCCAGTTTCCCTGAAATTTTCAGCCGCTCGTTATCGCGATGAGTGTTCAGATAGGCGTCGATTGATCGCGTATACCGAATCCCTGCCGCCACAGATCGGGCCGCTGCGAACCATTCGTTGGCGCTTTCCGAACGCTCCTTGGCGATTTGTCTGAGCGCGTCAGTAATCTTTTGGTCTCCTCCTATTTGATGGCCCTCGCTGAAGCGAATATTCAGCTTGTCGGCAATTGTGTTACTCAATCGCGTACCGACCGGCATGTCGACATCGACGCCCGCGCCTGCACCAACGACAATCACGGTCTTTCTTCGAAACATTGCCCCCCAATGAACCGAACTCTACTGCTAAGAGCCGATCCGAAAACTTCTTGAATCGAATGAATTGGATGTGATTCCTTGTTGGGCGCTGATTCTCTGGAGCGCGCCCCATGTGGAAGCCCGAACACCGCCTTGCTGCGGACCGCAGCGGCCTTCGTTACCCGAGCGATCTGAGCGATACCGAATGGGCGATCGTGGAGCCCATAATCCCGCCGGCCAGACCTGGCGGGCGTAAACGCTCGGTGAATGTGCGCGAGGTGCTGAACGGGATTTTCTATGTCCTATGGACCGGATGCCAATGGAAGGCGCTGCCCAAAGACCTGCCGCCGAAGAGCACGGTGCACGACTATCTGGAACTGTGGAACTGGGACGGCACGTTGGAGCGCATGCATCATGCGCTCTACGTAGCGGTGCGCGAGCAGGAGGGACGCGAAGCAAGTCCGACAGTGGCAATCATCGACTCACAAACCGCGAAAGGCGCTCAAAAAGGGGGTCTTGGCTCGATCCTTCGGGCTACGACGCGGGCAAAAAGATCAAAGGTCGCAAGCGGCACATCCTGGTCGATACGCTGGGTCTCCTGTTGAACGTTGTCGTTCATCCCGCCGATGTTCAGGATCGTGACGGCGCCTTCCTGTTGTTGCGTCGGGCACGACGGCTGTTCCCATTCATCAAGCGCATCTTTGCCGATGGTGGCTACGCCGGCCAGAAGATGGCGCTCGTCGTCTGGCGCACCGGTGCATGGAAACTGGAAATCGTGAAACGATCCGATGCGGCCGGCTTCGAGGTCTTGCCCAAGCGATGGATCGTCGAAAGGACGTTCGCCTGGATTAGCCGCAATCGCCGCCTGGCCCGCGACTTCGAACGCTATACCGCAACTGTCGCAGCATTCGTCCGCCTCGCCATGATCCGCATCATGCTCAGGCGCCTTGCCGCAAACGTCTCGTTATGAATCCAAACTTCCCGGATGGGCTCTAACGGGCAGAGAGCCGTAGCCCGGATGAAGCGAAGCGAACATCCAGGGATACTTATGGTCCGCACCAGGAAGCCCGGATTGCGCTGCGCTCCGTCCGGGATACGCGCGCTAACAGTTCGAGAATTAGCCGACGATGAAAGGCTCAAGCATTCACAAACTCTCGCTCTGACGCGCGGCGTTGTTGTCGTTCTTTCAACAGACCTTGAAGTAACGCCTCTGGCTGATATCTACGCAGTCCGTCCGCCACCTTGGTTTCGGAAATGAACAAGTGATTTCCGCGGACGAACATGCCTTCGTAAGGGCAAATCAAGCCTTCCCCGGCGACTGGGATAAGCCGAGCTTCTGAGCGACGCGCCCTGCAAGCTCACTCTTTTCAAATACCATAACGTTCGCTGCCCGGTCAGTGATGTCGATCCAATCAACGCTTAGATCGCTTGGTTGCAATGCCAAGAAAAGGCGAGTCTCGCCCGACGGCGTCCGGGCACGATAGCCGTTGTAGTCACCACTTTGAATGACCACCCCATTCGGACGCTGCCACCCGCGGTTCACGATCAAATTGACGGGCACAACAGATTTTTGATCGAATATCGTCTCGCACGGCCCGCCATATAGGGTGGGCTTGGCGTAGGCACAACGGTCGCGTAAATTCAGAGAGCAGCCCTGATGAGCGCAGCGAAATCCAGGATTTCCAGTGCCGTTGCAATGCCAATCCCGCATGTCGCTGCGCTCATGCGGGTTCCGCGACGCCGTGGAAATTATTGGCGCCTCGCGCTATATCGCCATGAGCCCCGCGGTGAAATCCATCCTGGAGCGGGTGGCGTCCTGGCCGGCCGAGGACCAGGAGGAATTGTCCGAGCTTGCCCGCGAGATCGAAGCGCGGCGCACCGGCGTCTATCGCCTGAGCGACGAGGAGCGCGCCGCCATCGATGCGTCGCGCCGAGGGCCGCTCGCCTCCGATGACGAGGTCGAGGCGTTCTGGAAGCGCCGCGGGCTCCCATGAGGCTGCGATATCGGGCGCAAGCGCTAGCCGATGACGGCCACGGTGGTGCGATCTGCCCTGCAGGTGGCACGCGCCGTGCGGGTCATCCTTCGAAGCTCGCCCGGCTGCGCCGGGCGAGCACCTCAGGATGACGGCCGAGAGAGCGTCAACGCGCTGACGCCGCGGGCACCTCATGACGGGAAAAGGTCTCCGGTCGCTGGACGCCCAGCCCTCGCGCCACCCGGCCGAACACCCTATGTTAGGACGAACGCCACAACGGAACCCGCCCATGACCCTCACCGCCACCACCTCGCTGCTCGACCGTGCCGGCTTCGACCGCCAGAGCGCGCGCCGCGAGCTTGTCCGCGGCCTCGACGGCGCCGACGACGGCGAGCTCTACCTGGAATACGGCCAGTCCGAGATACTGGTGTTCGACAACGGCCGGCTCAAGCAGGCGACCTACAACACCGACCAGGGCTTCGGCCTGCGCGCGGTCAAGGACGAGGCGGTGGGCTACGCCCATTCCTCCGACCTGTCGCAGGCCTCGCTGGCGCGCGCGGCCGACGCGGTGCGCGCAGTCAAGGGCGGCTATTCCGGCCATTATGCCGCGCCGCCGGCGCGCACCAACGTGCGCCTCTATGGCGACGAAAACCCCCTCGCCTCGCCCGCGTTCGAGAGCAAGGTGCGGCTGCTGGAAACCATCGACGCCTATACGCGGGCGAAGGACCCGCGCGTGCGGCAGGTCACGGTCTCGCTCGGCGCGAGCTGGCAGGTGGTCGAGATCCTGCGCGCGGACGGCGAAAGCTATCGCGACGTGCGTCCGCTGGTGCGCCTCAACGTGTCGGTGGTCGCGGGCGACGGCGACCGGCAGGAATCCGGCAGCCACGGCAACGGCGGGCGCGAGGGCTTCGCGCGCTTCATCGAGACCGGCGCCTGGCAGGCGACCGCCGACGACGCCGTGCGCCAGGCGCTGCTCAACCTCGCAGCGGTGCCGGCGCCGGCCGGCGAGATGGACGTGGTGCTCGGCCCCGGCTGGCCGGGCGTGATGCTGCACGAAGCGGTGGGGCATGGCCTCGAAGGCGACTTCAACCGCAAGAAAACGTCCGCGTTCGCCGGCCTGATGGGCCAGCGCGTCGCCGCCAAGGGCGTCACCGTGGTGGACGACGGCACCATTGCCTCGCGCCGCGGCTCGCTCTCGATCGACGACGAGGGCACGCCCACCGGCCGCACCCCGCTGATCGAGGACGGCATCCTCGTGGGCTACATGCAGGACCGGCAGAACGCGCGGCTGATGGACATGAAGCCGACCGGCAACGGCCGGCGGCAGAGCTATGCCCACGTGCCGATGCCGCGCATGACCAACACCTACATGCTGGCCGGCGGCCACGAGCCGGGCGAAATCATCGCCGCGGTCAAGAACGGCGTGTTCGCGGTGAGCTTCGGCGGCGGGCAGGTCGACATCACCTCGGGCAAGTACGTGTTCCAGGTGACGGAAGCCTTCAAGATCGAGAACGGCAAGCTCGGCGCCCCGATCAAGGGCGCCATGCTGATCGGCAACGGCCCGACCGACCTCAACAGGATCAGCATGGTCGGCAACGACCTCGAGCTCGACCCCGGCATCGGCACCTGCGGCAAGAACGGCCAGGGCGTGCCGGTCGGCGTCGGCCAGCCCACGCTGCGCATGGACGGCATCACCGTCGGCGGGACGGGGTGAGCGCTGCGCGCGACCCGCAGCTAATGCGGGCCGCCTCCGCCGCTACCGCACCACCCCGGACAGGCAGCACGGCTTGCGCCGCGGCGGCGTCACGCGCTTCTTGAGATAGCAGACCGCCGAAGCGCCGAGATAGCCGGGCCGCACATAGGTCCAGGCGCGGCACGCGGATTCGGATTCGCAGGCGCGCTGGCAGGCCCGCCCGGTCGGATCGGAGGGCAGGTCGAAGTGCCGGTAGTCGCCGCCGGTGCGATCGATCGCGAACTCGATGGCGCCGCTCTTGGGCTCGATCAGCCCGGTCCCGCGCACGCCGGAGACGCAGCAGGACGCCCGGATCCTCGGCGTCACCCGCGATTTGAGCCAGCACACCGCGACCGCGCTCTCGGTCGCCGGATAGGAGAACGCCCAGGCCCGGCAGCGGGCGTCGCGCTCGCACCGGCTGGCGCACAGGGCCGGATCGCCGGAGCGCACGGGAAAGCTGGTGTAGTCGCCGCCCGGCCGGTCGTAGCTGACCTGCGCCTCGCCCGGAGCGCTCGCCAGCAGCACAGCACACACGAACAGGACGCCGTGGCAGAACCCACGCCAACCTTGTCTCATCCGCCGGCCCCAATGCTCCGCCGCCCTGCGCCCCAATCCATGTTAGACAAACAATCGCCCAGAGGCGAGTACCGATCAGCCCCGCGGCGGGTCGCCGCAGTGCGCGCGGCACGTGTCGCGGCGGCGGCCCAGGCCCACAGCGGAATCCATCATGGCCCAGCAACACGGCGAATTCGGCTTTCTCACCCTCGGGCTCGTGCTGCTCGCCGCCGCCGTCCTCAGCGTACCCATCGCACGGCGAATCGGCCTGTCGGCGATCGTGGCCTATCTCGTCGCCGGCATCGTGATCGGCCCCTACGGGCTCGCGGCGTTCGCGACCCCCGAAAGCATCGTCCCGGTCTCCGAGCTTGGCGTCGTGATGCTGCTGTTCCTGATCGGGCTCGAGCTCGAGCTCGGGCGGCTGCTGGCGATGCGCCGCGACATATTCGGCCTGGGGGCCGCCCAGTTGGCGCTGACCGCGCTGGCGATCGGCGGCATCGCCTACGGGGCCGGCCTGCTCGACTGGCGCGGCGCCGTGGTGGCGGGGATCGCGCTCGCGATGTCGGCGACCGCGATCGCGCTGCAGATCCTGGGCGAGCGCGGCCAGCTCCAGCAGATCTACGGCCAGCGCGCCTTCGCGATCCTGCTGTTCCAGGACATGGCCGTGGTTCCGCTGTTGGCCGTGCTGCCGCTGCTCGCGCAAGGCAGCGCAAGCCCGCACGCCGATTTCGGCGAAGGGCTGCGCGCGGTCGGCTGGATCGCCGGCGCGATCGCGCTCATCGTCATTGCCGGCCGCTACCTGCTCAATCCGTTCTTCCGGCTGCTGGCGCAGAGCGGCTCGCGCGAGGTGATGACGGCGGCGGCGCTGCTGGTGGTTCTCGGAGCCGCGCTGACCATGCAGACGGTGGGCATGTCGATGGCGCTCGGCGCGTTCCTGGCCGGCGTTCTGCTCGCCGAATCGAATTACCGGCACGAGCTTGCGGCCGACATCGAGCCGTTCCGCGGGCTGCTGCTGGCGCTGTTCTTCATGGGCATCGGCATGACCATCGACATGACGGTGGTGCGCGGCGAATTGACGCTCATCCTGATCGCCGCCGTCGTTCTCACCGTGCTCAAGGCGGCGATCGTGTGGCTGTTGTTCCGCGTGACTTGCATCCGGCGGACCGACGCCCTGCGCGCCGGCTCCGTGCTCACCGGCGCGGGCGAGTTCGCCTTCGTGCTGATTCCGCTCGGCGCTTCGCTCGGCGCGCTCGACCGGCACGACGCCAGCGTGCTCACCGCCATCGCGGCCATCACCATGCTGCTGGGCCCCCTGGTCGCCACGCTGACCGACGCGCTGTTGCGGCTGTTCGCGCGCCCGGACGAGCGCGAGGCGGACGACTTTTCCGAGGCGCATGGATCGGTGCTGGTCATCGGCTTCGGCCGCTTCGGCCAGATCGTGTCGCAGTGCCTGCTGGCCGAAGGCATCGACGTCACCACCATCGACAACGACCCGGACATGATGGAAAGCGCCGCCCTGTTCGGGTTCCGGGTCTATTACGGCGACGGCACGCGGCTCGACGTTCTGCGCGCGGCCGGCGCGGGCGACGCCAGGATCATCGCCGTGTGCATCGACAACCGCGAGGCCGCGAGCCTCATCGTCGATCTGGTGCGGGCGGAGTTTCCCGGCGCCAAGCTCTATGTGCGCTCGTTCGACCGACGCCACACGCTGCAGCTCATCGCCAAGGGCGTCGACTTCGAAATGCGCGAAACCTTCGAGTCGGCGCTGCTGTTCGGGCGCAAGACGCTCGAGGCCCTCGGGCTCGATGCCGAGCGCGCCGCGGAGGTCGAGGAGTTCGTGCGCGCGCGCGACCTCGCACGCCTCGCGCTGCAGCAGGCCGAAGGGGTTTCCGCCGGCACCGACCTTCTGCGCACGCGCATGGTGCACGAGCCGTTGAGCGCGCCCGCGCGCGAAGTCAAGCCGCTCAATCCGGAGGCGCAGGAAATCATCGCGCGCGAAACGCGCGAGCGCGAAGCGGCCGGCCGGGAATGAAGACGGGTTGCCGGTTGGATGAAGGCGAGGCCGTTGGCCGCAAGTTTGTCGTAGCGATACTGCATGCCGACGGCCCCGCAGCCGATCCCAACACCGGATGCACCCGGGTAGCCGCAGCGCCGCCGTCGACGGTTCGCCATCGGGAGCTATCCGGAAAACATATACTCGCTCTGAGAATTATCGGTTATGACCCAACTCTGCCATTCGACGATCGGTTTTACTGTCATGCACAATAGCATTCTCATGCATGCGGTGTGGTAACGTGCGACCCTTGGCTTGAGGAGCGGGTCCATGAGACGACGCGAATTCATCACGCTGCTCGGGGGCGCGGCCGTGGCACAGACAGATGATCTGTGGCCGCGCGCCGCCCGTGCGGAGCAGCGCGAGCCGCATCGGAATAATCGTGCCCGCACCGGTGGACGACGCGGAATATCAGGTCCGGGTCGCGGCCTTGGTGCAGCGGCTTGCCGAGCTCGGCTGGACCATCGGGCGCAACGTGCGGATCGAATTCCGCTGGAGCGGTGGTGGCGTCGAGGTGATCCGGAAACACGCGAGCGAACTGGTCGAGTTTGCGCCCGATGTGATTTTCGTCAATGGTTCGCGGCCGCTCACCGAGTTGCAGAAGATAACGAAGACCATTCCCTTGGTGTTTGCCGCGATCGTCGACCCGGTCGGTGGCGGGTATGTTGCGAATTCTGGCGCGCCCCGGCGCCAATGTGACTGGCTTCATCAATTTCGAATACAGCCTGACCGCAAAATGGGTCGAATTGCTCAAGGAAATCGCGCCGGGCGTGAAGCGCGTGGCGGTCCTTCGGGATCCTTCCGTCGCGGCAGGCAGCGGACAGTTCGGCGTCATTCAGGCCATGGGATCGATCCTTGGCTTGGAAGTAAGCCCGATCGATCCGCGGCAGCGGTCCGAGATCGAGCGCGCCATCACGGCGTTCGCAGCGGTGCCGAACGGCGCGCTGATTACGACCCCGACCGGCTTCGTCACGATCCACCGCGACCTGATCATCGCGCTCGCGGCGCGACACCGTTTGCCCGTGATCTATCCGTTTCGCTACTTCATTCCCGAAGGCGGCCTGATCTCGTACGGTCCGGACGTCATCGACCAGTACCGGCGCGCAGCCGGCTATGTCGATCGCATTCTCAGGGGCGAGAAGCCAGCCGACCTGCCGGTGCAGGCGCCGACCAAGTACGAACTGGTGATCAACCTCAAGACTGCCAAGGCCCTCGGCCTCGACGTGCCGCCGATGCTGCTCGCCCGCGCAGACGATGTGATCGAATAGGCGATTCTTGCTGCGATTGCTCATGTCCGGAACTGGCCGATTTTGTTGCAGAAGTGGCTTGAGGGTCGGGGCGAAGCGTGATTCGGTCGGTGTGAGGCGAACATCGGCGGGGTGAATCGATGATGGGTCGGCGCAAGGGTGAGCAGGGCCAGCTGTTCTATGCGTTCGACCTCGAGGCCGTGGTTCCGGACGATCATCAGGTCCGGCGCATCGCCTCGGTTCTCGATCTCTCGTGGGTGCGTGGCGATCTCGCGCCGCACTACTCCCACACCGGACGTCCATCGATTGATCCAGAGTTGATGATCCGGATGCTCATCCTCGGCTACGTGTTCGCGATCCGCTCGGAGCGCGCGCTCTGCCGGGAAGTCCAGCTGAACCTCGCCTATCGGTGGTTCTGCGGCCTCGGGATCGAAGACGAGATCCCCGATCACTCCGCCTTCACCCGCGCCCGCAATGAGCGATTTTGCAATCATGATGTCTTTCGGGGGGTCTTCGAGCGCGTGGTTGCAAGCTGCATCAAGGCGGGTCTCGTTGGAGGGCAAGGCTTTGCAGTCGACGCGAGCTTGATCGCGGCGGACGCCAACAAGTGCCGCTCGACGCCGGGCGATAAATGGAGCCACGAGATTGATCCGGCAACGGCAAGGCGCGCCGTGCGGGACTATCTCGCCAATCTCGACGAGCCCGCCTGGGGTGCCGCGACCGACGTCGTGCCGAAGTTCGTCGCTCCCGCCGATCCCGCGGCACAATGGACCGGCGCTCTGCGCAACGCCGCGTTCTTCGCCTATGCCGACAACTATCTCATCGATGTGAAGTTCGGCATCATCATGGACGTCGAGGCGTCGCGGGCGATAAGGCAAGCAGAAGTCGGCGCCTCGCAGACGATGATCGAGCGCACCGAGGCGACTTCGGCCTCAAGCCCGACTGGCTGGTCGCCGACACGGCCTACGGTTCGGCGCCCAATCTCCACTTTCTGGTCGATGAGAAGAGCATCGCCCCGCACATCCCTGTGATCGACAAGTCGCAGCGCGACGACGGAACGTTCAGCCGCGAGGACTTTGCTTACGACAAAGAGCGCGATTGTTACGTCTGCCTCAACGGCAAGGTTCTACCGCGCTCGAGCGGGTCACGTGGATCGCGCAGCGATGACACGATCTCCTATTTCTCGCGCGTCGCCGATTGCCGCGACTGTCCGCTCAAGTCGAGATGCTGCCCGAACTCACCGAGCCGGAAGATCACGCGACACATTTACGAAGCCGCTCGCGATGTCGCCCGCGCGATCGCCAAGACCCCCGCCTACGAGCAGACCCGGCGTGATCGCAAGAAGGTCGAGATGCTGTTTGCGCACCTGAAGCGCATCTTGCGGCTCGGCCGCTTAAGATTGCGCGGCCCCGCCGGGGCACAGTTCGAGTTCACGCTCGCAGCCATTGCCCAGAACCTGCGCCGCATCGCCAAACTGACGTTTCATCCCCCGGATCGGGCGGCCGCGTGCGTTGCGTGAGTGGCGTGAGCGTCGCGTTCGCCACCCCGACCGCGGTGCCGCCGCTGCCCGCAGCGATGATCGGGTCCGCAGGCCGCCACGCTTCCAAAAAAACAGCCCGGCCTGATACAAACTCGCGGCCTAGTTCTGCAACAAAATCGGCCCGACCCGGACCTACCGGGATGCCGCTTTGTGGCCGCTCTCGGATGAAAAGCGGACTGTAAGCAGGCGGCGTTCACAAGCCGGATTTACGAATGCACGACCTCTGGTCTCGCAGCGCGGATCAGAGCGCCGCGCCGCGCCGGAGGCCCTGCTTTTCCAGGAACCGTGCCACCGGACAGAGTCCGGTGAAGGCCATCTGGATCATGTGAAGCCCGGCGAGCAGGGTCAGCCACAGCCAGGCCGGATGCGCATACCAGGCGAGCAGCACGCTGATCACCACGATGGCGCCGAGGATGGCCAGCACGGCCTGATCGACATTGAGCCTTCTGAACATGTCCACCCCGCTGTCCGGTTATGGCGGCAATCCTAACGCCTCCCCGCCGTCTTTTGAAGGCAGCCACGGCTTTGTCGGCGATGCGGGACGGAACGCGAGGGCGGGGCCGAAGCGCAAGGCCGCAGCCTGATCAATAGGCGAGGTCCGAGAACACCGGGTCGACCGACCCTTTCCACGGGCCGTGGAATTTCTCCAGCAATTCCTCGGCCGGCGTGATGGCGCGCGCCACGAACTCCTGCAGCGGGCGCAGATAGCGCGTCTCGTCGTGGCCGTTCGAATCGAGCCGGCGCCGGCGGCGCAGCCCCGCTTCGGCCAGCGCGAGCGTCGCCTTGGCGAGATCGAGCGCGCTGCGCCCATGGACGTTCGCCTTGAAGCCCAGCCTGGGAACTTGGTCGCGAAAAGCCTGACGGTCCTGCGCACTCCAGCCCTTCACCATCTCCCAGGCGGCGTCGAGGGCGGCATCGTCGTACAGCAGCCCCACCCAATAGGCCGGCAGCGCCGGCAGCCGCCGCCACGGTCCGCCGTCGGCGCCGCGCATTTCGAGGTAACGCTTGAGGCGCACCTCCGGGAATATCGTGGAAATGTGATTGGCCCAATCCGAGATGGTCGCGCGCTCGCCCGGCAGATCGGCAAGCCTACCCTGCATCAGATCGCGAAACGACTTGCCGGCCACGTCGATGTAGCGATCACCGCGCTTGACGAAATACATCGGCACGTCGAGCGCATAGTCCACGTAGGCCTCGAAGCCCATGCCGGGGTCGAACGCCCACGGCAGCATGCCCGAGCGATCCGGATCGGTGTCGCGCCAGATTTCCGAGCGAAACGAGAGGAAGCCGTTGGGCTTGCCTTCGGTGAACGGCGAATTCGCGAACAGCGCGGTCGCCACCGGCTGCAGCGCCAGCGAGACGCGCAGCTTCTTGACCATGTCGGCTTCCGAGGAGAAGTCGAGGTTGGTCTGCACCGTGCAGGTCCGGTACATCATGTCGAGGCCGAGCGAGCCGACCTTGGGCATGTAGGCCGTCATGATCCGATAGCGGCCCTTCGGCATTTTCGGCATGTCGGCGCGGGTCCAGTTCGGCGTCATGCCGATGCCGAGGAATTCGATGCCGAGCGGGCGCGCGATTTCCTTGACCTGCGCGAGATGCGCCATCAACTCGGTCGAGGTCTGGTGCACGGTCTCGACCGGCGCGCCCGACAGCTCGAACTGGCCGCCGGGTTCGAGCGAGATGGCGCCGCCCCCGGTCACGTCGGCGAGCCCGATGATATTGTCGCCCTCCATGATCGGCTCCCAGCCGAGCAGGTGCTGCATGCCTTCGAGCAGCGCGCGGATCGAGCGCCGCCCGTCGTACGCAACGGGGCGGTGGCCTTCGACCGTGAAAGCGAATTTCTCGTGCTCGGTGCCGATGCGATATTGCGACGCAGGCTTGCACCCCGCCTCGAACCACGCGACGAGCTCTTCGCGCGTCTCGATCGGCGTCATGTCGACTTGATCACGAGCCATGCAGGGGTTCCGGCGGAAAGGGCCGCGACCTTACACTTGGGCTGCGCGCAAGGGCAATGCACCCGCCCGCTGGCTCGCGCGCTGGTGCAGCGCCCCGGGCGCTTGAAATGGACGATATCCGGCAATATTTAGCATCTAGGACTAAATTGATGGAGCTGGATGGATCGCCCGCGGGGGGTAACGAACTCGAGGCCATGTTCGCCGTTGAACGAACGGACGCCATAGGAGGCTCGGCCATGACCACCGCAGCAGACTACAAGCGAAAGGCGGAGACCTGTCTCTCGCTCGCCCTGTCCTCGTCCGATCCGGTCGTCGCCGCCAAGCTCAAGACCATGGCGTGCGAGCTGATCGAACGATCGCTGCATCCGGACGGAGCGCCGGCCGAATACCCGGCTTACGGCACCCACCGCGCCGACGCACCGCTGCTATCGGAGGCCATGGGTGTTTCCGAATCCGACGCAGCGATCAAATCCGCACGAAAGGCTGCGCCTTGACCGCCTCGCGCAGGCCGTAGAAGGCCTCGTTGACGCTTTGCCAGTTCGGCAGCTTCTTCATGTTGTCGAGCCAGCGCTGGATGTTGGGATACGGTGAGAAGTCGCAGCCGATCAATTCGCCGAGCGTGACCAGGCCGGAGCCGAAATAGTCGGCGATGGTGATCTTGTCGCCGGCGAGATACTGCCGCTTCGGTCCGATCCAGTGGTCGTTGAGCAGCTTGAGCCAGGTTTTGGAGTTGTTCGCGCCCCATTCGATCGCACCGGCATGGGCTTCATCGCTGCGCCGCTTGTGGTGCGGGAAGAGCTGCGGGTAGGCCAGCCCATAGCCCCAGTCGCGATAGAAATTGGTGTTGAGCCAATCCATCACTTCGTTGACCTTGGCGCGCTCCTTCAGATCCTTCGGATAGGCCGGCGAGCCGATCTTGTCGGCGAGATACTTCAGGATGGCGGAGCTTTCGGTGAGCTTGAAATCGCCGTCCTCGAGCACCGGAACCAGGCGGTTGGGATTGATCGCCGTATAAGTGTCGCCGTAGTGCTCGCCCTTCATCAGGTCGACCACGACCTCGTCGACCGGAATCTTGTTCTCGGCGATGAACAGCCGCACCGGGCGCGACGTCATCGAGATCGGGTGCATGTAAAGCTTCATCGTTTTCTCCCTACGCAGACCATTGCGGATGGAAACCCTAGCATGGCGGACGGCGCCGCCGATTCACAAATTCGTTGGGGGCGTTTTCCTTCTCCCCGCGAAGCAGGGAGAGGATGAGACGGCGCGCGTCTCAAGCCGCCTTTGCGGCCCCAGGCGCAAAGCGGCCGTAGAAGCTCTCGCCCTTCGCCGCCATGTCGATGAGCAGCGCCGAGGGCGCAAAGCGCGGCCCGCATTTGCGCTCCAGCCGGCCGCACAGCGCGACGAAGGCCTTGGTGCCCATCATGTCGATGTAGGAGAGCGTGCCGCCGGTAAACGGCGCGAAGCCGAAGCCGAGGATCGAGCCGACGTCGGCCTCGCGCACGTCGGTGAGCACGCCTTCCTCGACGCAGCGCGCGGTCTCCAGCGCCTGCATGGCGAGCAGCCGCTGCTTGATCTCGGTCTTGTCGATGCGGTCGGGATCGAGCTTCACCGGCTGCAGATCGGCGAGCCCCGGCCACAGCCGCTTGGGTCCGCTTTGCGGATAGTCGTAGAAGCCCTTGCCGTTCTTGCGGCCGAGCCGGCCGCGCTTCTCCACCATCTCTTCCAGCAGCTTCTTCTGGCGCGGATCGACCGCCGCGGCGCCGAGATCGGCCTCGGTGGCCTTCAGGATCTTCCAGGCGAGGTCGACGGCCACCTCGTCGTTGAGTGCGAGCGGGCCGACGGGCATGCCGGCCGCGCGTCCGAGATTCTCGATCATCGCGGCGGGCACGCCTTCGGTCAGCATCAGGTGGCCTTCGCGCAGATAGGTGCCGACCACGCGCGAGGTGTAGAAGCCGCGCGCATCGTTGACCACGATCGGGGTCTTGCGGATCGCGCGCACGTAGTCGAGCGCCAGCGCGAGCGCGGCGTCGCCGGTCGCCTTGCCCGCGGATGACCTCGACCAGCATCATGCGCTCGACCGGCGAGAAGAAATGCACGCCGATGAACTTGTCCGGCCGCCGGGAGCTTTCCGCCAGCGACGTGATCGGCAGGGTCGAGGTGTTGGAGCCGAACACCGCCCCCTCGGCGATCACCGCCTCGGCCTTGGCGATGGCGTCGGCCTTCACCTTGCGGTCCTCGAACACCGCCTCGATGACGAGGTCGCAGCCCGCGAGCGCGCCGTAGTCCGGCGTCGGCGCGATGCGCGCGAGCAATGCATCGCGCTCGGCGGCGGTGGCGCGCCCGCGCTTGACCTGCTCGTCGATCAGGGCCTGCGAATGCGCCTTGCCCTTGTCGGCGCTCGCCTGGTCGCGGTCGATCAGCACCACGTCGAGCCCCGCCTGCGCGGTCACGTAGGCGATGCCGGCGCCCATGAAGCCGGCGCCGATGACGCCGATCGTCTTCAGCTTCGAGGGCGGCACCGCCTTCGGCCTGCGCGCGCCCTTGTTGAGCTCCTGCATCGAGACGAACAGCGAGCGGATCATGGCGGCGGCCTGCGGCGAGCGCAGGATGCGCGCGAACCAGCGCGATTCCACCCGCAGCGCCAGATCGAACGGCAGTTGCAGGCCCTCGTACACCACCTGCATGATCGCGCGCGCGGCCGGATAGTTGTCGTAGGTTTCGCGCCGGTAGATCGCGTTCGCGGCCGGGAACGTCATCATGCCGGCCTTGGACCAGACCGGCCCGCCCGGCAGGCGGAAGCCCTCCTCGTCCCACGGCGCCTTCGGTCTGCCGCCGGCCTTGATCCACGCCTTCGCGCTCGCGATGAGATCGCCGGGCGGCACCACCGCGTCGACGATCTTGAGCACCTTGGCCTGCGCCACGCGGTGCTGGTCGCCCTTGAGCAGAAACTGCAGCGCGTCGGCGGTCGGCATCATGCGCGCGATGCGCTGGGTGCCGCCGGCGCCCGGGAACAGTCCGACCTTCACCTCGGGCAGGCCCAGCCGCGCGCGTTCGTTGTCGGCGGCGATGCGGTGATGGCAGGCGAGACACAGCTCGAACCCGCCGCCGAGCGCCGTGCCGTTGATCGCCGCCACCCACGGCTTGCCGCTCGCCTCCAGCCGCCGGCAGAGCACCGACCATTTGCGGCTCTCCTCGAACAGGAGCGCCGCGGCCGCCTCCTCGCCGCGCGCTTTTGCCGTCTCGGCATAGTGGCGGCCGTAGACCTCCAGCATGGTGAGGTCGGCGCCGGCGCAGAACGCGTCCTTGCCGGAGGTGACGACCGCACCCTTGATGGCGGCGTCGCCCGCGACGGTCTCGATGATGGCGGAGAGTTCCTCCGTTACCTTGCCGTCGATGACGTTCATCGAGCGCCCGGGCGCGTCCCAGGTGACGAGCGCGATGCCGTCGGCGTCGATGTCGAGCTTGAAATTGACGTAGGCCATGTCGGCTCCTGGCTGGGTCCGCGTCATCCTTCGAGGCTCGCCCTTTGGGCTCGCGCCTCAGGATGACGGCTCATGCGCGCTCAATCCTTGATCGGCTCGCCCGACTTGCGGAAGAAGCGGCGGCCGGCCTGGTCGCGCTCCATCATGAAATCGACGTCGGGATAGTGTACGCGCTCCGATTTCGCGCGCGTGCCGACCTCCAGGTAGACCGCGTCGCGATTGCTGCGATTGATCAGGCAGTGCGCGATGCCGCTGCCGGCCTTGAAGCCCGCGCAATCGCCCGGCTTGAGCACGCTCTCGCCGTCGTTCTCCTTGAGCACCAGCTCGCCCTCGAGCATGTAGATGAACTCGTCCTCCTGCTCGTGCCAGTGCCGCAGCGCCGAGGCCGAGCCGGCCTTGATGCGGGAGATATTGACGCCGAACTGGGTGAGCCCGGCCACGTCGCCGATCCGCTGCTTCTCGCGCCCGGCGATCACCGGCGCGAACTCCTTCGGATAGGACGCGATCGCCTGCGCCGGAATTTTCGCAACGTCGATCTTGGGCATGGTTCACACTCTTGTCAGCCGGCACGACGGCGCCATTTGTCGCCGGCAAGACGGCGCCATTCCCCTCCCCCCGCGAGCGAAGCGAGCGGTGGGGAGGGGTTAGGGGTGGGGGATCTTTCTTTCTCTCCCTCACGCAGTGCTTCGAAGATGCTCATCATCACCGACTCGATATTTTTCAACACGTCATTATTCCAAAATCGGAGTACGCGGTAGCCATGCGCATTCAAGAAGGCAGTGCTGGGTCGGAGACATCGGCCTACACCCGCTCGATGATGGTGGCGGTGCCCATGCCGGCGCCGATGCAGAGCGTGACCAGCGCGGTCGCGAGCCCGCGGCGTTCCAGTTCGTCGATCACGGTGCCGAGGATCATGGCGCCGGTGGCGCCGAGCGGATGGCCCATGGCGATGGCGCCCGCCGTTGACGTTGACCTTGGCGGGGTCGAGGTCGAACGCCTGCAGATAGCGCAGCACCACCGAGGCGAACGCCTCGTTGATCTCGATCAGGTCGATGTCGGCGAGCGTCATGCCGGCCTTGCGCAGCACCTTCTCGGTCACGTCGACCGGGCCGGTGAGCATGATCGCCGGCTCCGAGCCGATATTGGCGAACGCCTTGATGCGCACGCGCGGCTTCAGACCGGCTTTGCCGCCCGCCTCCTTGCTGCCGATCAGCACGGCGGCGGCGCCATCGACGATGCCGGACGAGTTGCCGGCATGGTGCACGTGGTTGACCGCCTCGATCTCGGGATGCGCCTGCACGGCGACCGCGTCGAAGCCGCCCATCTCGCCCATCTGCACGAACGACGGCTTGAGCTGCGCCAGCGACTGCATGCTGGTCGAGGGACGCATGTGCTCGTCCTTGGCCAAGAGCGTGAGCCCGTTCACGTCCTTGACCGCCGTCACCGAGCGCGCGAAGCGCCCCTCCTCCCAGGCCGCCGCGGCGCGCTTCTGGCTCTCCACCGCGTAGGCGTCGACATCGTCGCGGGAAAACCCGTACTTGGTGGCGATCAGATCGGCCGAAATGCCCTGCGGCATGAAATAGGTCGCAATCGCGAGCGAGGGATCCATCGGCCAGGCGCCGCCGGCGGCGCCGATGCCGACCCGGCTCATGGATTCGACGCCGCCGCCGATCGTCATCTCGTGCTGGCCGGACATGATCTCGGCCGCGGCGAAATTCACCGCGTCGAGGCCCGACGCGCAGAACCGGTTGATCTGCACGCCCGGCACGCTATCGCCGTAGCCCGCGCTGAGCGCCGCGGCGCGCGCGATGTCGCCGCCCGCCTCGCCCACCGGATCGACGCAGCCGAGCACCACGTCGTCGACGAGCGCCGGGTCGAGCGTGTTGCGCTCCTTGATCGCGCCGAGCGCCTGCGCCGCAAGGTTGAGCGCGGTCACCTCGTGCAGCGAGCCGTCGGCCTTGCCGCGCCCACGCGGGGTGCGCACATGGTCGTAGATGAAGGCGTCGGGCATGGCTCTGCTACCTCTCGGCTCTCGCTCTGCTCTCTCCTTCGTCGTCCCCGCGCAAGCGGGGACCCATATTCCAGAGACCGGTGTTTATGGGGTCCCCGCTTGCGCGGGGACGACCGCGGCAAACGCATCACAAACTCCTTGCGATAATCACCTTCATGATCTCGTTCGACCCGGCGTAGATACGCATCACGCGCGCGTCGCGGAAGAGCCGCGAGATCGGGAATTCGTCCATATAGCCGTAGCCGCCGAACAATTGCAGGCAGCGGTCGATGATCTTGCCCTGCAGATCGGTGATCCAGTACTTGGCCATCGAGGCGGTGACGGTGTCGAGCTCGCCCTTGAGATAGCGCTCGATGCAATGGTCGTGGAACACGCGCGAGATCGTCGCCTCCGATTTGCATTCGGCCAGCACGAACTGGGTGTTCTGGAATTCCATGATCGGCTTGCCGAAGGCCTTGCGCTCCTTCACGTAGGGAACCGTGAGCGCGATCGCGCGCTCGATCATCGCCTGGGCATGCACCACGACGATGAGTCGTTCCCGCGGCAAATCTTTCATGAGCTGCACGAAGCCCTGCCCTTCCTCGCTGCCCAGCAGGTTCTCCGGCGGCAGCTTCACGTCGTCGAAGAACAGCTCCGAGGTGTCGGCGGCGTCCATGCCGAGCTTCTGCGAGCTTGCGCCCGCGCCGGAAGCCCGGCGCGTTGTCGGTCTCCACAACCATCAGCGAGACGCCCTTGGCGCCTAGGCTCGGATCGGTCTTGGCTACCACGACGATCAGGTTGGCGTGCTGGCCGTTGGTGATGAACGTCTTCGAGCCGTTGAGCACATAGCCGTTGCCGGACTTCTTCGCGGTGGTGCGCACGCCCTGGAGATCGGAACCGGTGCCGGGCTCGCTCATCGCGATGGCGCCGACCAGTTCGCCGGTGGCGAGCTTCGGCAGCCAGCGGCGCTTCTGGTCTTCGGTGCCGTAATGCAAAATGTAGGGCGCGACGATACCGGAGTGCAGCGGCGCGCCAAAGGAGTCGAAGCCCGCAAGGCTCAACTGCCGGTCGATCACGGCCTCGTGCGCGAAGGTGCCGCCGGCGCCGCCATACTCTTCGGGGATCGCCGGACAGAGCAGCCCCGCCGCGCCGGCCTTGGTCCAGACTTCGCGGTCATACATCCCCTCCTCGTTCCAGCGATCGATCTGCGGCACGAACTCGGCGTCGATGAAGCGCCGCGCCTGGTCTTCGAGCAGCACGAGGTCCTCGGTCATCCAGGCCGGGCGGGGAATATTGAGCGCATCCATGGGTTAATCCTGTATAAGCCGACCATACAGGCTGCGGCACCAGCGCGCGAGGGCGCTGACCGGCCACGCTTTCCGACAATCCGCGGCGCTGAAGGGCGACTTCATGGAAATTGTTCATGGAGTTCATGAGCTCGCGGCCGGACGTGATCCGGTCGATCAATCAGCGCTGGCTGCTGTCCTACTGGAATCGCCTGCGCGGCTCGATTCGCATCCCGTTATGGGTTGAGCTGGAGGCCAAGGAGCTCCCCTCGATTGTGGACAGTCTGGCATTCTTCGACGTGATCGAGAGCGCGGCCGGACCGCGCTTCCGGATCCGGTTTCGCGGGCAACGCCTCGACGAAGGCTTCGGCCATGCCGGCCGGGACAAGTTTCTCGACGAAGTCCTGCCGGCCTCCTATCGCCAGGCCGCGCTCACGACCTATCACCAGGTGCTGACGACCGGGCTGCCGGTCTACACCATCGCCGATCTGCGCGACCGCGACGACCGCATCGTTCACTACGAGCGCCTGCTGCTGCCGTTCAGCCGCGACGGTGAGGCGGTGGAGCGGATTCTCGCGTCGCTGGAGACGATAAGCCCGGAGGGCGCATTCGACCACCGCGACATCCTGAATACCGGCCGCAAGCCGCCGGCGTTCGCGCTCTGCACCACGATCCAGCATTAAGCCGCGGCGAAATTTACTGCGACCCTTCCAGCCCGAGTTTGCGCACCAGCGAACCCCATTTGTCCTGCTCGGACTTGAGATAGGCCTTGATGCCGTCGACGGGCGGCGTATCGACCGGCACCTGACCGCGATCGAGCAGCAGCTTGCGGAATTCCGGCGTGTTGGTGATCTTCCTGGTCTCGGCATGCAGCCGGTCGACGATGTCCTTCGGCGTTGCCGCGGGCGCAAACAGCATGTGCCACGACACGGTTTCGATATCGGCGTCGCCGGTGGCCTCCGCGAGCGTCGGAATGTCGGGAAGGATTTCCAGCCGCGTCGCGGTCGAGGCGGCGAGGCCGCGCACCTTGCCTTGCGCGATCAGCGTCTTGGCCGTCGCCGTCTCGATGAACGCCAGATTGAGATGCCCGGCGACGACGTCGGAGACGTATTGCGGGTTGCTGCGATACGGCACGTGGGTCATGTTGACCGCGAACCGCTGCTTGATGAACTCGACCGACAGGTGCTGCGCGGTGCCCGCTCCGGGCGAACCGAAGGCGAGCGGCGTCGGGCGTTCCTTGGCGTGCCTGATCAGCTCGGCGACCGAGCGAACCGGCAGGTCGGGATGCACGCACAGCACGAACGGCGATTTCAGGTAGAAATTGATCGGCACGAAGTCCTTGGCCGGATCGTAGGCGATCTTCTTGTAGAGCACCGGATTGATCACCATCGCCGAACTGGTCGCGACCAGGAGCGTGTGTCCGTCGGGTGGCGACGTCGCCACGAAGGCGGCCCCGATCATGGTGGCGGCGCCCGGCCGGTTCTCCACCACGACCGGCTTGCCGAGGCTCCTCGCCAGCTGCTCGCCATAGACACGGGCCACCAGATCGACCCCGCTGCCGGCGGCAAGCGGCACGACGATCGTCACCTGCTTGGACGGATAGTCCTGCGCCTGCGCGGCGTGATGCGGCGCAAGCGCGACGAGCGCTGCCATGGCGGCGGCGACGCGGCTGAAATGTTTCATGTCTCCCCCACAGCGAACGCCGCGGCGACAAGGCGCCCGCGCGCCCGGCATCGTGTGCAGGATCATATACGGCGGCGACCGCAGGCACCACGGGCCGGACCATGCAAGTGACCGCGCTGCAATTGCCGCCGGCAGTGTCACCCCGAGTGCAAGGCTACGGACATCAGCGCATGGAATTTTCGCTCGGCATTCATGGATGGAAGAGCGGCCCTGGGTGATCGCGACGCTTTTGAACCCTGACCGGACTCGAACGATCTTGGGTAGCGGATGACGGGGTTGTGAAATTGTCGCGCTCTACCCCGCTGGCTGACCACGGCAAACTCTGTATCCTGCGGCTGAAGACGGCGAATGAGCGATGCGCGGGCTGGGTGGATCGAGAGCCGGAGGCAACGCCATGGCGACGAGTGGGACGGCCATGCGGATCGGGATGACGGTTCTTGCTCTCGCGGCAAGCCTGCTCGCGGTACCGGCCCCGCTCGAGGCGCAAAAGGCTGCCGGGATATCGCGTGTCGGCTGGCTGGAGGTCTGTGGCCCCGGTCCTCGGCGTCCCCATTTCGATACGTTCCGCGCTCGCCTGGCGGAACAAGGCTACGTCGAGGGAAAGAACCTCGTCATCGAGCAGCGATTTGCGGATTGCCAATACGACCGGATGCCGGGGCTGGCCGCCGACCTCGTGCAGTCGCCGGTCGACGTTCTGTTCACCATGGGCACGAGGGCGACGCGGATCGTCGCCGGAGCCGTGAAGACGACGCCGATCGTCGCCTACTCGTGCGACCCGTTCGCGCACGTGACCCGCATCGCCCGGCCCGGCGGAAATCTGACAGGAATTACGTGCATGACGACGGAGCTCATGCCGAAGCGCCTCGAGCTCCTCAAGGAACTGGTTCCCAAGGCCTCGCGGGTCATGTTTCTGCAAGATCCTGAAGCCGCCACCGTCGCGTACAAACTGCTCCAGGAGGCCGCACCGCGTCTGGGTATCCAAATGCAGGTGGCTCAGGTGACGGCCGACGAAGAGCTGCTGCCAGAGCTTGCGATGATCGCGAAGGAGCGTCCTGACGCGTTGCTGGTGTATCCGGACGTGGTTCTCAGCTCTGCTCCTCGGCCTCAGCAGCTCGCCGACTTCGCTCTCAAGGCCCACCTGCCCACGATGCATGCGTTCCGCTTTTACATCGACGCCGGCGGCCTCATGTCCTACGGCGCGACCACATCCGAGGTTTATACCAGCGCGGCCGAGCAGGTCGCAAAAATCCTCAGCGGCACCCGGCCGGGCGAGTTGCCGCTGCGACAGGCAACGCGGTTCGAGCTGGTCATCAACAACAGGACCGTGAAGGCGCTCGGACTCACAATCCCGACGTCGCTGCTGTTGCGCGCCGACGAGGTGATCGAATAGAGGCGCTGCTTGCCGCAGCCCTGGTTTCAGTCCGATCGGCACGAGCACGACAATTCGTTTTCAACGCCGCGGTGGCATCGAGCGCCGTGATCTTCCATTCAGCGGCGCGCTGGTGACGGCGACCGCCCTCTCGGACGCCGGGCTTCCGGGCGTTGCTTCGATGCAACCGGGCCGGCACACCGTGCACGCTCAAGGTTATGCGCCCCGGCCGGCCCGCTCGGAAGGAAATCGGTGTGGTGTAACCGTTACACGCGGCAGTTTCTATCAGCGCCTGCCCGGGCTTAGGCCCGGGTCTTAACGGTCTGTTTACCCTAAAGCGGAAAAACTGCCGATCGAGAGCACGGGGCGTGCGGCAGTCAACCACCCGTTAACGAGCGCTGGTTCCACCAGGAGCGTCCGGCTCCCGCTCGCTTCCTGTATGACCATTGCGGATGCGGCATGAAAACTGGCGTTCCGTGGCACGTGAAGGGCGTCAGACGGCACGCGCGCGAGACCGCGCGTGAGGCCGCGCGCCGTTCCGGGATGTCGGTCGGCGAGTGGCTCGATTCGGTCATCATCGATTCGGCCTTGGATGCCGACACCGGGCCGCCGCCTGGTACCCGTGGCGGACCCGTCCCCGACCACGCCAGCGAATACCGCCCGAGCGCGCGGCCGGCGCACCGCGCCGAATACGACGATCGGGCGCGTCCGGCGGCTCTCCGGGAGCGTCCCCGCAACGGCAACGACCACCAGCCGGCGGGCCGTATCGATCCCCGTCCGCCCATCGACCCGCCGCGTCCGGCGGACCCGGTCGATCGCGGCCGGCCGGTGGCCGACCAGGGCTTCGCCGCGGTCCACGACCGCCTCGACAGCCTGACCCGGCAGCTCGATCACCTGGCGAAGCTCAATGCGGCGCACGCCGCCGCGCCGACGCGGACAGCCCGTCCGGCGGCCGCCGACGACGCATCGCGCCAGCTCGCAACCGTGCTTTCGAAGCTCGACCGCCGGATCGATCAGCTGGCCGCCGAGGTGCGCCCCGCCGGCCGCGAAATCGAGCAGCGCGCGAGCGCGGCCGACCGTCCCCTCGCCGATGTCCGGCCCGAACCGCCCCGGCCGATCCCGCCCGCCGCCCCGCCCAATCCGCTCGATCAGGCCCTGATGGAGATCGCCGACCGTCAGCGCGCGCTCGACGGTCATGCCCCCTCGCCGGCGCCCGCCGCGAGCGCCGCCGGCCAGGCGCCGCCGGCATCGGAGCCGCTGCCGCGCGCCCGCACCCAGGAATTCGCCACGCTCGAGCGCGAGCTTCGTCACATCAACGAGGCGATCGCGACGCTCAAGGTGCCGTGCGGCATCGACAAGGCGGTCGACACCTTGCGCGACGACCTGGCCGAGATCGGCCTCATGCTGCAGGACGCCATGCCGCGCAAGGCGGTCGAGGCGCTCGAAGCCGAACTGCGTCGGTTGAGCGATCGCGTCGAGCAGACCCGCGACGCCGGCGCCGACGGCGCGGCGCTGGCCGGATTGGAGCGCGGGCTCGCCGAAGTGCGCGACGCGCTGTACGCGCTCGCGCCGGCCGAGAGCCTCGCCGGATTGAGCGAGACGGTGCGGTCGTTGTCGCAGAAGATCGACCTCCTCCCCGGCCACAATCAGGACCCGGCCGCGCTCAAGCAGCTCGAAGGCGCAATCCTGGCGATGCGCGGCATCGTCTCCCATGTGGCCTCGAACGACGCGCTGGCGGCACTCTCGCAGGACGTGCGGGCGCTGGCCGAGAAGGTCGACCAGGCCGCCGCCGGCGCCGGCAGCGACCTGATTTCAAGCCTCGAGCGCAGGATCGGCACGCTCGCGGACGCGCTGGAAGCGCGCAACCGCAACGGCCACGACGTGCCGCGCGAGTTCGAGAGCGCGATCAAGGCGCTGATCGACAAGATCGAGCGTATCCAGCTCGGCCACGGCGACCCGGCCGCGGTCGGCCAGCTCGAAGGCCGGATCGCCACGCTGGTCGAGAAGCTCGACGCCTCCGATGCCCGCCTTGGCCAGATCGAAGCGATCGAACGCGGCCTGGCCGAGCTCCTCATCCATGTCGAGCAGCAGCGCATCCCCCCCCCGCGCCGCCCGTCGCCGACGTGCTGCCCGACGCGCTCCAGCGCGACCTCGCCGATCTCAAGCAGATCGACCTGCGGACCCAGGACACGCTCGAAGCCGTGCACAGCGCGCTCGGGCTCATGGTCGATCGCCTGGCGGTGATCGAGGCCGACCTGCGCGAACGGGCCGCCGCGCCGCCGATCGCCCCGGCGCCGGAACCGCCGTCCGTGGCGAGGGCTCCAGCGGCGGTCGCACCGGCACCGGCGATCCCCATGGCAGCCGCCACGCCGCCCGACAGAATGCCGGCTTCGAGCCTGCCCGCGGAAGCGGCGGTCGCCGCGGCGCCCAGGCCGGCGCCCGCGATGGCGTCCGAGCGCCGTCCGATCGACCCCAGCCTGCCGCCGGACCACCCGCTCGAGCCGGGCTCGAGCGCGATCCGCGGGCGTCCCGGCTCGCCCGCCGACCGCATCGCCGCCTCCGAAGCCGCGCTCGGTCCGGCCAAGCCGCCGGTAATCGCCGATCCGGGCGGCAAGTCCGACTTCATCGCCGCCGCCCGCCGCGCCGCGCAGGCGGCCTCGCGCGAAGCCCCGGTCCGCAGCGGCATCGCGGCCGCCCAGACCGCCGCGCGCGCCTCGCAGTTGGGCCGCCTCGCAACGCTCTGGAGCAAGCACCGGCGCGCGCTGATCGTCGGCGCGAGCATCGTCGTGATCGTCGCCGGAATGCTGCACGTCGTCGTGAACTGGCTCGGATCGGCGCGCGAGCCGCAAGGCGGCGCCGCGAACGAAGCCCCGAATGCTTCGGTTGCGGCCCCCGCGGCACCGGCTCCGCCGGCCCCACCGGCCGCAGCCGCCGAACCGCCGGCTGCACCCGCGACCGTGCCCGGCCGCCAATCGAACGTGCTCCCCGACACCGGCAGCGGGCCGGCGCTGGCACCGCCGGCGGGCGTCCTGCCGCCCGCCGAAGCCGCGCCCCCCGCCGCGCCGGCCGCCAAGCCCGCAAGCCCGGTCGGCTCCGCCGACCGCGAGGTGACCGGCTCGGTGCGGACACCGGCCAAGCCGGCCGCGCCCGTCCCCCCTGCCGCCGCTGCGCCGCCGCCGACCGCCGCCATCGCGCCGCCCGCGGCTGCTCCGATGCGGATTGCGCCGACACAGCCCGATGCGACCGCTCCCGCGACCGGCGCCGACAAGCTGCCGGCGTCCTTCAGCGCCACATTGCGCAGCGCCGCCGCCCATGGCGATCCGACCGCCCAGTACGAAGTCGCGGTGCGGCTGGCCGAAGGCCGCGGCGTGCCGCAGGATCTGCCCGGGGCGGCCGAATGGTTCCAGCGCGCCGCCGATCACGGGCTGGTGCCGGCGCAGTTCCGCCTCGGCGGCCTCTACGAGAAGGGCCTGGGCGTCAAGAAGAACCGCGAGACCGCGCGCCGCCTCTATCTCGGCGCGGGCGAAGCCGGCAACGCCAAGGCCCTGCACAATCTCGCCGTGCTCTATGCCGAAGGCATCGACGGCAAGCCCGACTATCAGACGGCGGCCAAGTGGTTCCGCAAGGCCGCGAGCTACGGCGTGGCCGACAGCCAGTACAATCTCGGCATCCTCTATGCGCGCGGCATCGGGGTCGAGCAGAACCTGACGGAAGCCTATCGCTGGCTGGCACTGGCGGCGAAGGACGGCGACCGCGAAGCCCTCAAGAAGCGCGACGATCTGGCCGGCCGGCTCGACCGGCAATCCCTGGCGGCGGCGCAGCAGGCGGTCGAGACCTTCCGGCCGGAGCCGCAGCCGGAGGCGGCGATCGAGGTGAAGGCGCCGCCCGGGGGCTGGGACGCCCAGGCCGCCCCGCCGACCGGCGGCAAGCGCAAGCCGGCCGGCGCGGCGGGACCCAAGCTCGACCTCTCCACCCCGCAGGCCCGGCGTTAAGAGTCCCGCCGAATAAAAAATCCTGGACACGGGCTTGGCGCGGTGAGCATCGTTACCCTGCGTTTACCTGCCCGCTAGAAGTCCCGAGCCTTCGACCTGTTTCGCGGGACGTGCCGACGGCCCATGCCGCAAATCACGTCATCGCCGGTCGCGATCGTGCCACACCGCCGGTCCGCACCACGCGTCCCCACCCGGTCGAGACTCGGAATGCCGTCAGGCGCACGGCCGGCACCTGCGTGGCGGTCCGCGTCAAGCGCGTCCCGGAGTCACGAACGGACGGATTGATCGACCGTGCAAATCTACCTTCCGATCGCCGACCTGCCGGTCAACATCTTCGTCATTCTCGCGATGGGCCTTGCGGTCGGCTTCATCTCCGGCATGTTCGGCATCGGCGGCGGATTTCTGATGACGCCGCTACTGATCTTCCTCGGCGTCTCGCCCGCCGTCGCGGTCGCCAGCGTCACGACCCACATCGCCGCCTCCTCGATGTCGGGCGCGATCAGCTACTGGCGCCGGCGCGCGCTCGATCTTGCGCTCGCCTTCATGCTGCTCGCCGGCGGCATCATCGGCACCGCCGTCGGGGTGTGGCTGTTCACGCTGCTGCGCACGCTCGGCCAGCTCGACATCACCATCGGCATTTCCTACGTGCTTCTGCTCGGCATCGTCGGGACCTTGATGGTGGTCGAGGGCCTGCGCGCGATCATCCGGGCGCGCCAGGGCAAGCCGGTCGAACTGCGCCGGCCCGGCAGTCATACCTGGGTGCACGGGCTTCCGTTCAAGGTGCGCTTCAAGCGCTCGCGCATCTATGTCTCGGCGATCCCGGTCTGGGCGATCGGCTTCATCATCGGCTTCATCGGCGCCGTCATGGGCATCGGCGGGGGCTTCCTGCTGGTGCCGCTGCTGATCTACGTGCTGCGCGTGCCGACGGCGACGGTGATCGGAACGTCGATGGTCCTCACGCTGGTCACCATGGCGGCGGCAACCGTGATGCACGCCGCTACCAACCATCTGGTCGACGCGGTGCTCGCGCTGATCCTGATGGTGGGCGGCGTCACCGGCGCCCAGTTCGGCGCGCGCGCCGGATACCGGATGAGCGGCGAGCGGCTGCGGCTCCTGCTCGGCCTGCTGGTGCTGGCAGTCGGCATCCGCTTTGCGTTCAACCTCATCCTCGCGCCGGAGAGCCTCTACTCGATCCGGCCGCTGCAGAGCGGCCTATGACGTTCACTTTGCATGCACGGCGTGTCCGGCAGGGATTGCGCAAGATCGCGCCGCCACCGGCGTGCGGCGCGCTGCTCGGCGCGCTCGCGGCGATCGCCTGCTCCGCGCCGCCGGCGGCGGCCGAACGGCTGGTGGCTTCGCTCTCCATCCACCGCGTGATGGTGACCTCCAATTTTACCGGCGAGGAACTGGTGCTGTTCGGCGGAGTCGAGCAGGACCAGGCATCGCGGCCGCGCCGCGGCGGCTACGACATCGTGGTCACCGTCACCGGACCGCGCCAGAACCTGGTCACCTACCGCAAGGCGCGCGTGCTCGGCATCTGGGTCAACTCGGATTCGCGCGTGTTCGAGAACGCGCCGGCCTATCTGGCGGTGCTCTCCAACCGCGAGCTCGACGCCATCGCCAATGAGGAAACCCAGCGCCGGCTCCAGCTCGGCCTCGTCAACATCCCGCTGCCGCAGCGCGCCAGCGTCGACATCGCCGACGCCTCGCAGGACGATCCGTTCCGCCTCGCGTTCCTGAAGATCAAGCAGGATCAGGGCCTCTACCGCGAGGTGTCGAACGGCGTGACGATGCTGACGCCGCTGCTGTTTCGCGCGTCGATCCCGCTGCCGGCCGAAGTTCCGGTCGGCACCTACAATGTCGAGGTCAGGCTGTTCGCGGACGGCGCTCAGATCGCGCGCGAGCCCTCGCCGTTCGAGGTCTACAAGGCGGGATTCGAACAGGCGGTCACCGCTGCCGCGCGCGATCACGGCACGCTCTACGGTCTCGCCACCGCGATGATGGCGATCGTGACCGGCTGGTTCGCCAGCGTGGTGTTCCGGCGGGATTAGGGCGGGGCGGGGTTGGGGACGAGTCAGGGCTAAGGCGAGGGGAGTCCAAAAATGACCACACTGGTGATCGGTTCGGGGCTGATCGGCTCGCAGGTGGCGCGCATTCTGGTCGAGCGCGGGGAGAAGCCCGTGCTGATGGACAGCGCGGCGCAGCCGCAGGCGATCGGCCAGATCGTCGATCCGGCCAAGGTGACGCTGATCGCCGGCGACGTGCTGCGGCCGCTTTCGATCGTGGACGCGCTGCGCGCCCACGGCATCACCAGGATTGCGCATACCGCCGCCAATCCCCTGCTCACGCTCGGCGCGCAGCGCGACCCCTACGCGGCGATCAACCTCAACATCATGGGCACCGTGAACGTGCTGGAGGCCGCGCGGGTGACCGGCCTCAAGCGCGTCGTGGTGTCGTCGTCGAGCGTGCTCAACTCCTACCTGGAGGGCGGCGAAGACGACAGCGACTTCGGCAGGGAAGAAGCATTCCCGCGCCCGACCACGTTCTATTCCGCGACCAAGCAGGCGGTGGAGAGCCTCGGCCTCAACTACGCGAAATGGTGCGGGATCGAATTCGCCGGGCTGCGCTACGGCGCGGCATTCGGGCCGTGGAGCGGCGCGGGCGGCGGCGGGCCGTCGAACATCGTGCGCGAGGCGATGCGCAACGCGCTCGCCGGCCGGGAGGCGAGCGTCCCGCCGGGCGCGATGGAATGGGTCTATTCCAAGGATGCGGCGCGCGGCACGGTGATGGCGCTCGACGCCAAGGAACTCGGCAGCGGCGTGTTCAATATCACCATGGGCGCGCTGACCACGCCGAGCGAGTTCGCTTCGGCGATCGCGGACGCGGTTCCCGGCGCCAAGGTGACGTTCGATGCGCCGGCCAGCGCAAAGATCGCGCTGACGAACCGCAACAGCAGCGCCGATCTGCGCCGCGCCAAGCATTCTCTCGGCTACGAGCCGCAGTTCAGGTTGCAGGAGGCCGTGCAGGATCTCGCGGACTGGATGCGACGCCATCCGGGATGAGGCAACGGCGACGCTTGCCCGGCCGCGCGGCTGTGCATCCGGCCATCCGCCGTTCCGGCCTCAGCCGACCGCATCGAAAATGGGATCGAACAACGTCAAGAACGTGGATACCGCCAGCGCGCAGAACGCCGCCACGACGTGACCCGCGGCGCCCTCAAAGTATGGAGCGTCCGGAATGGCCAGCGCCCACACCGCGAAGGCGATAGTGGAGGCGATGATTTTCCAGATCGGCAATTGTCTCCATGATGCGGGCCACAGCGGCAGCTTCTGGATCCGCCTCTTGCCAAGATAGACAATGAGGAACAGCACCGGCGTCAGCACGACGAACGCCCAATACATGCGGCTGTTGGTCAGCGTGTGGGAAAGGTTGTGAGAATTGACGGCATCGCGGCCAAAGCCGCCAGGTAAAGCGTCACCACTTCGGTTGGGATGTACCGAGTGAGAGCATCGAGGGCGTTTGAAGCGTTGGTCTTCTCGATCGGACGCTCGGCGGCCAACGGCACCAAGTCGCCTCGCAGCGCGCTCGCTATTTCGGGGTCAAGGTGGAATTTGGTTGCAAGCTCGGCGACGTGACGATCGACCATCGGCTGCAGCCGCAGCTGGCGAAACGCCGGGTCCTTCGCAATGACGTCCTCATCGACCAGTGCGGTTATGCTCATGGCGCTCTCCCCTGGATTGCTGGCGGGAAGGAGGCCGAGAAACTCGCGCGCCAATGAACCGCTTGATCGCCGCTCGGACGCCTATCCCATCAAGCAAATCGGTAACATACAATTCCCCATGAATACAACCTTAAGATGCAACCGATAGGGTTGGATGTGCGCCGACGAGTTTTCAGCGAACTTCGCGTCAGTCGCCCAGGCAGCGCGTGGCCGCGATCGCGTAGAGCCGCCCCTCGCCCAGCATGTGGGCGGTGAAGGCGAGCGAGCCGAACACGTCGGCGAATGCGCGGTCGCGCACGTTGAGCCCGCCCGCATAGGCGCCGAAGGCCGGCATCACGATGCGCCGGCCGTCGCTGGCGAAGCAGCGCCGGCTGACGCTGCGCCCGCGGCTTGCCACGCGCGCGACCGGATGCAGGTGGCCGGCGATCTCGCCGTCGGCACCGGTCGGCTCGTGCCGGAACATCAAGGCGCCGATGCCGAGCGCGCCGCCGAAGCAGCCGCCGATGCCGTCGGCCGGCTCCGGGTCGTGATTGCCGGTGATCCAGATCCACTCGCGCCCGCGCTGGAGCGCGCGCAGCACGGCGCGGTCGGTGTCGGCGAGCCGGGCCGGGCCCCCGCCGTCGTGAAAGCTGTCGCCGAGCGCGATCACGGCGCGCGGCACATAGTGGGCGAGCACGTGAGCCAGGCGCGCCAAGGTCGCCGCGGTGTCGTAGGGCGGCAGGAACACCCCGCGCGCGGCGTAGCTCGAGCCCTTCTCGAAATGCAGGTCGGCAACGACCAGCACGCTTTCGTCCGGCCAGTAGAGCGCCCCGCCGCAATCCGCCACCAGATCGGCGTCGGCCACGGACAGCACGCATTCCGGCTGGTCAGGTTGCGGGCGCCGATTCAGAGCGGGGGACATCGTTCTCGCTTTGCCGAATCACCTGCCACCATTCATGCGCCAACCAGCGATTCGGCGTCAACTTCAAAGGGATCGGGCGGGACCCTCGGCTAACCCATGGCCTCCTTCACCAGTTCGGCCTCGGCTTCCGCCAGGAGCGCGTCGGCGGCCTCGCCGTAGACCGTCTCGCGGCCTATCTCCAGCATGACCGGGACCGCCAGCGGCGAGACGTGGTCGAGCGCCCGGTGGACGATGCGGCCCTGAATGCGGGCGAGCATTTCGCCCAGCCGCTTGATGTCGAGCAGCCCGGTGGCGGCGTCCGCCCGCGCTGCGCGCAGCAGGATATGGTCGCCCTGGTGCTTGCGCAGCACGTCGTAGACCAGGTCGGTCGAGATCGTGATTTCGCGGCGCGACTTCTCCTTGCCGGGGAAGCGGCGCTCAATCAGCCCCGCGATGATCGCGCAGGTGCGGAAGGTGCGCTTCATCAGCGCCGATTCGGCCAGCCAAGCCTCGAGGTCGTCGCCGAGCATGTCGCGGTCGAACAGCGCGTCGAGCGAGAGCTCGCCGCCCGCGATGCGTTGCGCGACGTCGCCCAGCCCCCACACCGCGAGCGCATATTCGTTGGCGACGAAGCCGAGCGGGCGTGCCCGGGCGCGCTCCAGCCGCCGGGTCAAGAGCATGCCAAGAGTTTGGTGTGCAAGACGCCCTTCGAACGGGTAGCAGACCAGATAGTGCTTGTTGGCGCGCGGGAAGGTCTCGACCAGCAGCTGGTGCGGCCCCGGCACTTGCGAGCGCCATTCCTGGATTTCCAGCCATTCGCGCACCTGGCCGGGCAATGGCCGCCACTGGTCGTGGTCGGAGATGATCTTGCGCACGCGGTCGGCGAGATAGGTCGAGAGCGGGAACTTGCCGCCCTCGTAGGCCGGCACCTTGGGGTCGTCGGAGGCGGCGCGCGAGACGT
Source organism: uncultured Alphaproteobacteria bacterium (assembly GCA_963755305.1). Taxonomy (GTDB): domain Bacteria; phylum Pseudomonadota; class Alphaproteobacteria; order Rhizobiales; family Xanthobacteraceae; genus VAZQ01. Next base: position 1,204,115 of record CAVWJL010000008.1, read on the forward strand.
AGACTTCGTCCGACACGATGGCCTCGTAGCGCAAGATTTCGCCGGCGAAGACGAAGGTGTCGCCGGGGGTGAGCATCTCGATGAAATACTCCTCGACCTCGCCCAGGAGCCGTCCGCCGCGCGGGATCATCTTGGACACGCGGGAGCGCACCAGGCGCACCTTGAGCATGTCGGCCTCCACGATGGTGCCGACGTTCATGCGGTAGCGCTGCGCGATCATGGGATTGCTCACGCGCCAGCGCCCGTCCTTGCCCTGCCTGATCTTGGCGAAACGCTCGTAGGCCTTGAGCGCGTAGCCGCCGGTCGCGACGAAATCGAGCGCCGCATCGAAGTCCGCGCGCGCGAGGCCGGCATAAGGCGCCGCGCTCCTCACCTCGGCGTAGAGCGCGTCGGCGAGGAAGGGCTCGCCGCAGGCCGAGCCGAGCACGTGCTGCGCCAGCACGTCGAGCGCACCCACGTGCGCGGCGGGCGTGTCCTGCGCGTTCTCGGCGATCGCGCCCAAAGCGGCGGTGCATTCGAGCACCTCGAAGCGGTTGGCCGGAATCAGAACGCCGCGCGAGGGCTCGTCCATGCGGTGGCTGGCGCGGCCGATGCGCTGGAGCAGCCGGGACGCGCCCTTGGGCGCCCCGACATTGATCACCAGGTCGACATCGCCCCAGTCGACGCCGAGATCGAGCGAGGAGGTGGCGACCACCGCGCGCAGCCGCCCGGCCGCCATGGCGGCTTCCACCTTGCGGCGCTGCGCCACATCGAGCGAGCCGTGGTGGAGCGCGATCGCCAGCGCATCCTCGTTCATGCGCCAGAGCGCCTGGAAGATGCTCTCGGCCTGGCTGCGCGTGTTCACGAACACCAGCGTCGTCTTGTAGCGCTTGATCAGGTCGTAGACCTCGCCGAGCGCGTGATGGGCGGAGTGCCCCGCCCACGGCAGGCGCTCGGCGCTGTCGAGCATGGTCACGTGCGGCGGCGCGCCGCCCTCCGCCATCACCAGGTCGGCGAGCTGTCCGCCGTTGCCGGATTGCAGCACGAGATAGCGGCGCAGATCGTCCGGCTCCGCCACGGTCGCCGACAGCCCGACGCTGGTCACAGCGGGCGCAAGCGCGAACAGGCGCGCGAGCCCAAGCGACAGCAGGTCGCCGCGCTTGGAGATCACCAGCGAATGCAGCTCGTCGAGCACGATGCGCCGGAGCGAACCGAACAGGTAGGGCGCGTCCGGCGAGGCCAGGATCAGCGCAAGCTGCTCCGGCGTGGTGAGCAGAATATGCGGCGGATCGCGGCGCTGGCGCTGGCGCTTCGACGCCGGCGTGTCCCCGGTACGGGTCTCGATGCGGATCGGCAGCGCCATCTCGGCGACCGGCTGCTCGAGGTTGCGCGCGATATCGACGGCGAGCGCCTTGAGCGGCGAGATATAGAGCGTGTGCAGCCCGCCCTCGCGCCGCACCTCTCGCCCGGTGGAGACGAGGCGGCGTAGTGGGCCGGACGTCCGGGCCGCTTGCTCACCTCCCCCGCTTGCGGGGGAGGTCGCCGCGCGCAGCGCGGCGGGAGGGGGCAACTGAGTCGCACTGTTCGTGCCTCCTGCCTCCTCCCCGACCCTCCCCCGCAAGCGGGGGAGGGAGCGCACCGCGTGCGTGGAGAGGCCCGCACTCAATTCAACAAGCGACGGCAGGAAGCCGGCGAGCGTCTTGCCGGCGCCGGTCGGCGCGATCAGCAGCACCGAACGGCCGGCGCGCGCCTTCGCCAGCAGGTCCAACTGATGGGCGCGCGGCGTCCAGCCGCGGTCCGCAAACCAGCGGGTGAAAATGTCCGGCAGCGGCGGCGCTGCGACGGGGTGGTCAAGCACGCTCATCCGGCAAGGGCTAGCGTGTTCGCGTGACATGGTCGAGGCCAGCACCAGCGCAATGAAAGGGCCAAAGATCGCGGCGGGGCCGCCGCCCGCGTCATTGGGAACCGCCAGCCGGGCCACCTGTCATTGCGTCATTTAGTCTATATCTGGTGAGCGATGCGTGCCGAAGACATCCTGCTGCCGACGCCCGCAGGCCTGTGCTGCAAGCTCGGCGGATTCCACATCGACCCGACGCGGTCGGTCGCCAAGGCGGTGATCACGCACGGCCATTCCGACCACGCGCGCGCGGGCCACGGCGCGGTGCTCGCCACGCAGGAAACGCTCGACCTGATGCGGCTGCGCTATGGCGAGAACTTCGCCGGCGCCACCCAGGCGATCCGCTACGGCGAGAGCGTGACCCTCGACGGCGCCCGGGTGACCTTTCATCCCGCCGGCCATGTGCTCGGCTCCGCGCAGATCGCGGTCGAGGCGAACAGCCTCACCATCGTGGCCTCCGGCGACTACAAGGATGTGGCCGACCCGACCTGCGCGCCGTTCGAGCTGGTGGCGTGCGACGTCTTCATCACCGAGGCGACCTTCGCCCTGCCGGTGTTCCGCCACGGCGACGCCAACGGCGAGATCGCCCGGCTGCTGCGCTCGGTCGCGCTGTTTCCCGAGCGCGCGCACTTGGTCGGAGCCTATTCGCTCGGCAAGGCGCAGCGCGTGATCGCGCTCATCCGCCAGGCCGGCTACGACGAGCCGATCTATCTGCACGGCGCCATGGAGAAGATCACGCGCTACTACGCCGAGCGCATGAATCTGGGCGAGCTGCGGCTGGTCAGCGGCGCCAAGAAGACCGAGCTTGCGGGCGCGATCGCGCTCTGTCCGCCCTCCGAGCTGAGCGAGCTGTGGTCGCGCCGCTTCCCCGACCCGGTCACCGCGTTCGCCTCGGGCTGGATGCGGGTGCGCGCAAGGGCGCGCCAGCACGGCGTCGCGTTGCCGCTCGTCATCTCCGATCACGCGGACTGGGACGGGCTCACCGCCACCATCGCGGCGACCGGCGCCGGCGAGATCTGGGTGACGCACGGGCAGGAAGATGCGCTGGTGCATTGGGGCGTGACGCGCGGGCTCAAGGCGCGGCCGCTCGACATCGTCGGCTATGGCGACGAGGACGAAGACAGTTCCGGAGGCTGAGATGGGGCAGTTCGTGCTGCAAATGCTGGCTTCGCTGACCGCCGCGCTGCTCGTGTTCGCGGCCGCTGTGTTTGCCCTGCGATGGCAAAAACAGCGCGACGCCGCCCTGGCGCTGCTCGACGAATACCAGCGTTTCGACGTCGAGCGCATCCGCACGATCGTGGAGAAGCATATTCCCCGCGGCGGCAACACCCGCCGGCAGTTTCTGCAGGACGCGCCGGACTATCGCTGCACCTTCGGCGAATTCAGCTCCGACCTCAACGACGAGGAACGCCGCATGCTGGTGTCCTTCATCCAGTTCTTCGAACGGCTCGTGCTGCTGCACGAAAGCAACTCCGTCGACCGGCGCACGCTGTGGACCCTGCTCGGCCGGCAAATCAACTGGTGGCAGCAGCATTTCTTCTGGCAGGTCGAGCCGGCCGAGGAGAACAGCGCCTACGGCATCGCATCGCAGGTCGATCGGATTGCCGCCATGCAGGCGTTGCAGGAGGAGCCCTGGTACAGCCTGATCCCCAAGGTCCGGCTCATTCCCGCCAAGCCGAAGGACCGCGCGGTCCCATGAACCGGTTCGCCGAACTGCTCGATCGCCTAGCCTACGAGGGGGGACGCAACAACAAGCTGCGGCTGATCACGGACTACCTGCGTCAGACACCCGACCCGGAGCGCGGCTGGGCGCTTGCGGCGCTCACCGGCGCGCTCAGCTTCCAGCATGCCAAGCCCGGCGTCATCCGCGCACTCATCGCCGAGCGCGCCGACCCGGTGCTGTTCGAGCTGTCCTACGATTGTGTCGGCGACCTCTCCGAGACGGTGGCGCTGATGTGGCCGGCGCCCGTGCCGCGTCCAGCGCTCTCGCCCAACGAATGCGCTTCTTATCCTCCCCCCGCGAGCAGCGCAGGCAAGTTTACGCAGCCTGCGCAAGCTTGGCTGCGTGCGAGCGGTGGGGAGGGTCGGCGCGAACGAAGTGAGCGCCGGGGTGGGGGGGCCCTCCACATCACGCCGTCCTCGGAAAAGAAAGCGCCCCCTACCCCCAACCCCTCCCCACCGCTCGCTTCGCTCGCGGGGGGAGGGGAGCACGCTGCGGCAAGTGGAGACGCAAATGGCAGAAGCCTCGCGCTCGCCGACATTATCACGGCGCTGGCCTCGCTCGGCAAATCCGAGCTGCCCGGCCAGCTTGCGCGCTGGCTCGACCAACTCGACGAGACCGGGCGCTGGGCGCTGTTGAAGCTCGTCACCGGCGCCCTGCGCATCGGCGTGTCCGCGCGCCTCGCCAAGACCGCGGCCGCGGCGCTGGGCGGCAAGGAGCCGCAGGACATCGAGCTGATCTGGCCCGGCCTCAAGCCGCCTTATGCCGAGCTGTTCGCCTGGCTCGAAGGCCGCGCGGAGAAGCCTTCGAGCAACGATCCGACGCCGTTCCGGCCCGCGATGCTGGCGCATGCGCTCGAGGACGGCGACTTCGCCGCGCTCGATCCCGCAGATTTCATCGCCGAATGGAAATGGGACGGCATCCGCGTGCAGGCGGTGGCCGGCCGGCGCGACGATGGCACGGCCGTCGCGAAGCTCTACTCGCGCACCGGCGAGGACATTTCCGCGGGCTTTCCCGATCTCACGCAGGCGCTGCGGCTGCCGGGCACGATCGACGGCGAACTGCTGATCGTGCGCGAGGGCCGGGTGCAGAGCTTCAACGTGCTGCAGCAGCGGCTCAACCGCAAAACCGTCAACGCCAAATTGCTCGCCGAGTTTCCGGCGCATCTGCGCGCCTACGACCTTCTCGCCGACGGCGGGGACGATCTGCGCGACCAGCCGTTTGCCGCGCGCCGCGCCCGGCTCGAAGCCTTCGTGGCGCGCCTGCGCGATCCGCGCGTCGACGTCTCGCCGCCGGTGGCGTTCGCCACCTGGGACGAGCTTGCGGCGGCGCGCGCGGACCCGGCCGCGGCCGGCTCCGCCGACGCCGAGGCGGTCGAAGGCGTCATGCTCAAGCGTCGCGACAGCGCCTATGTGCCGGGCCGGCCGAAAGGCCCGTGGTGGAAATGGAAGCGCGATCCGTTCCTGCTCGATGCGGTGCTGATGTACGCCCAGCGCGGGCACGGCAAGCGCTCCTCCTATTATTCCGATTACACCTTCGGGGTCTGGACCGCGGGCGAGGACGGCGACGAGCTGGTGCCGGTCGGCAAGGCCTATTTCGGCTTCACCGACGAGGAACTCATCGAGATCGACCGCTACGTGCGCCGCAACACGGTCGATCGCTTCGGGCCGGTGCGCGAAGTCGTGCACGAGGCGGAGCAGGGCCTCGTGCTGGAAGTCGCCTTCGAAGGGCTGCAGCGCTCCACCCGCCACAAGTCGGGCGTAGCCATGCGCTTCCCCCGCATCAGCCGCCTGCGCTGGGACAAGCCGCCGCGCGAGGCCGACCGGCTCGAAACCCTCGAACGAATGCTGGACAAGAGCGAGACCGCGCGCGATGAGACGCAACCGCAACTCCCCGAACGTGATAAGATGGCGTCATGAGCATGCCCGGTGAACGGCCTACCATCGAAGATCGCCGTCCGGCGAACGACGGCTATCTTGCCCGCTTCTTCGGCGGCCCGCCGCTGTCGGTGATCTTCCGGCTGGCGCTGCTCTCGATCCTGATCGGCGTGATCCTGCAGGTGATGGGGCTCGATCCCTGGAACATCTTCGAGAGCCTGCGCACGCTGTTCGAGCGCATCTGGGACATGGGCTTCGACGCCATACGCTGGCTGTGGCGCTATCTCATCCTGGGCGCCGCGATCGTCGTTCCGATCTGGCTCGTCATCCGACTCATGCGCGCCGCGAAGGGCCGGTGACCGGCAGGTCTCGCGGCATCGGAGCGCGACCGACCCGAACGTCGTGCCCGGCATCACAAGGCCGGCTGATTCTCTGGAGCGATTCCAGGTTGCCGCGGCATGTCGCGGCTGGCGCGACGAGCACGCCGTGCCTAGATTCGGGTCGAACCGATCGCAGCAGGGAAATCTCATGCCGACGTCGCAGACGCAAATTCCGACCGCTTCCGCCAGCCGCTACCTCCAGCAGGTCTGCAAGCATTGGAGCCACAAATTCGCGGTGGAGTTCACGCCGGAGAACGGCCGCATTCCATTTTCGGACGGGCGCGTGTGCGACCTGGAAGCAAGCGCCGATACGCTCACGCTGCGGGCCGAAGCGCCCGATGCGGAAGCGCTGGAGCGACTGCAGCCCGTCGTCGTCGATCACGTCAAGCGCTTTGCGTTTCGCGAGGACCTCGGCGACGTGCAATGGACGCGTACGAATTGATGCCGCCGCTCACGCCGGCCAGCGCTCCGCCGTCATCGCCGCGGCATCGACGCCGACCAGGTCGTCGATGCGCTGGCCCTGCGCGAGCGAATCCGCAAGCGTCTCCTTGATGTCGTCGATCAGCCGCAGCCCGCGGAACACGAGCGCGCTGTAGAGTTGGATCAGGCACGCCCCTGCCTTGATCTTGGCGAGCGCGCTCGCCCCGGAATCGATCCCGCCGACGCCGACGAGCGGAAACGCGCCTTCCACCCGCACATAGGTCTCCGCCAGCATGCGCGTCGACAGCGCGAACAGCGGCGCGCCCGACAGGCCGCCCGCCTCCTTGGCGCGGCGATCACGCAAGCTCGGCGGCCGCGCCAACGTGGTGTTGCCGACGATCATGCCGTCGACGCGGTGACGGCGCGCGGCGCCGACCATGTCGTCGAGCTCGGACAGCGACAGGTCGGGCGCAATCTTGACCAGCACCGGTGTCGTCCCCGCCTCCCGGCTCATGCGCGCGCGCGCATCCACCACCCGCGCCAGCAGATCGTCGAGCACCTTGCCCTGCTGCAGATCGCGCAGTCCGGGCGTGTTGGGCGAGGAGATGTTGACGGTGAAATAGCTCGCAACGGGTGCGAAAGCTTCAATGAGCCGCACATAGTCGGCGATGCGGTCGGGCGAATCCCTGTTGGCGCCGACATTGACCCCGACGATGCCGCCCTCGTTCGCCCGCGCGGCGAGCCGGCGCAGCACGGCGTCGGCGCCTTCGCTGTTGAAGCCGAGCCGGTTGATCACGCCCGCGTCGGCGTCAAGGCGAAAGACCCGCGGCCGCGGATTGCCGGTCTGCGGCTGCGGCGTGACGGTGCCGATCTCGACATGGCCGAAGCCGAGCCGGATGAGTGCGCCGGGCACCTCGGCGTGCTTGTCGAAGCCCGCCGCCATGCCGACCGGATTGGGGAAATTGAGCCCGAAGGCGCGCACCCCGAGGCGGGGGTCGTCCGGCAAGAGCCGCACGAACGGCGGGATCTTCAGCGCCAGGATCGCGAGCCGGTGGGCATCCTCGGCGTCGAGCAGCCGCAGCAGCGGCCGCGCCCAGGACTCGAGCATCGCTATCACGGTGCCAGCTCCGGAAAGACGTGCGCCCCGCCGGCGCCGAGCGGGAGCGGCTTCACCCAGCGCACGGCGGTTATTGCCAGCGGGCCGTAGAGATGCGGAAAAAGCGCGCCGCCGCGCGAAGGCTCCCATTTGAGCGCGCCGCCGAGCGCGCCGGCATCGACCGCAACCAGCACCAGATCGCGGGCGCCGGCGAAATGCTTCGCCGCGGTCTCGCTCACCTGCGCGGCGGTCGAGAAGTGGATGAACCCGTCGCTCAGGTCGATCGCGGCGCCGCCAAAGACCCCGCTCGCTTCCGCATCGCGCCAGAGCGCGCGCTCGCAAATCTTGTAGACGGTGTTCGCCACCGGCCGGCCCGCCCCTTCACGCTGGAACCCCGAGCGTGGCAAATTTTGACCGCCGATGCCCGGTCCATCTGCCCGACATCCCCGTCTTTCTGCCGGAATTCGCCGGTCCGTGCCCATGTCGGCCGATTGTGTGTTAACCATATTCCCGTCGAAGTTGCTGGACGACTCACGTTTTCGGTTATAATTCCTACATAATTGATAATAGTCCGACGCCGCGAACCGGGACCACGCCATGTTGACCCATGCCCAGATCTGGACGGCCCTCGATCGTCTCGCTGCCCGCGCCGGGCTCTCGCCGTCCGGCCTCGCCAAGAAATCCGGGCTCGACCCCACCACCTTCAACAAGTCGAAGCGCATCACCCCGGAAGGCCGCCCGCGCTGGCCCTCGACCGAATCGGTCGCGAAGGCGCTGGCCGCCACCGACACCACCATCGACACCTTCGTCCAGCTGATCGAGGACAGCGGCCGGATGACGGTGCAGGCGGTGCCGCTGATCGGGTTGGCGCAGGCCGGCAGCGGCGGCTTTTTCGACGACGGCGGCTTCCCGGCCGGCAAGGGCTGGGACGAGATCGCCTTTCCGGCGGTCAAGGACGAGCATGCCTATGCGCTCGAAATATCCGGCGAGTCGATGGCACCGGTCTATCGCGACGGCGATACCATCGTGGTCTCGCCGGGCGCGCCGGTTCGCCGCGGCGACCGCGTGGTGGTCAAGACCAGGGACGGCGAGGTGATGGTCAAGGAACTCAAGCGCCGCACCTCCAAGACGGTCGAGCTGCGCTCGATCAATCCGGCGCACAAGGAGCGCACCCTGTCGGTGCGCGACGTGCTGTGGATCGCGCGCATCGTCTGGGCCAGCCAGTGACCGGAAGCTAGACGTCGATCGGCCATCGGCGCCAAGACCGGCCTTCGGAGATCATCATGTCGCAATCGCCCTTGCTCCGGCGCCCGCTTGCCGCGGCTTGCGCCGCCGTCTTTCTCCTGCTGGCGGCGGCGGACGGCCCCGCCTTGGCCGACTATCCGGAGAAACCGATCCGCCTCGTGCTGCCGTTCCCGGCCGGCGGCGCGGTGGATTTCGTGGCGCGCCTCGTCGCCGCGAAGATGGCCGACGATCTCGGCCGCCCGATCGTGATCGAGAACAAGGCCGGCGCCGGCGGTATCATCGCGACGGAGGCCACGGCCAAGGCCGCGCCGGACGGCTATACGCTCCTCCTCACCACGCCCAATCACACCATCAACGCGGCGCTGCAGCCCAAGCTGCCCTACGACACCGAAAAGGACCTGACGCCGGTCTCGATCGTGGCCGAAGTGCCCGAGCTGCTGGTGAGCCATCCCGCCGCGCCGTTCGACAGCTTCCCGGGCTTCGTCGACTACGCCAAGAAGAATCCCGGCAAGCTGAACTACGCCTCCGCCGGCAACGGCACGCTGCCGCATATCACCATGGAGCTGCTGCTGCGGCGTGTGGCGATCGACGTGCGGCACATCCCCTACCGGGGCGCGGCACCCGCCATGACCGACCTACTGGCGGGACATGTGCAGCTCAAGATGGACACCTACGCGACCGCCGCTCAGCATGTCGCCAGCGGCAAGCTGCGCGCGCTTGCATTTGCCAGCCGCGCGCGCTCTTCGCTGATGCCGGACGTGCCGACCGTCGCCGAACTGGGGCTGCCGGGATACGAAGGCATCCTGTGGATCGGCATGGTGGCGCCGGCGGGGACGCCGAAGCCGATCGTCGACAAGCTCGCCGCGGCGGCGATGCGCGCGATGCGCCTGCCGGACCTCGTGGAGCGCCTGCGGCGCGACGGCGTCGAACCGGCCGGCGGAACGCCCGAGGACTTCCGCGCTCTCATCGCGCGCGAGATCGTGCAGTGGCGCGAGGTCATCGCGGCTGCAAAGATCACCGCTCAGTAGGGATTCTGCGCGAAAGAGAGGTGGGGCGCGCTGCGCGCAATGCCTTACGCGATCCCCTGTTGGAAGCGGCCGGTCACCCGTGCCAGAACAGCCAGCCGGCGCGCGCGAGATAGACGACGCTGATGGCGAGGATGAGCGCCCGCGTCCATTGCCGGAAGCCGTGGTCGGTCATGCGCTCGACCACGTAGGGCGCCAGCCACGCGCCGACCGATCGCCGAGCAGCGACCGCGGGCGCGCACGGTCCGACAGCGGCAGGTCGCCGATGCCGGCGAGCGAGCCGAAATAGATCGCAGCGCAGCGACGTGGCTGAAGGTCTGCGCCACCGCCTTGGTGGCGTTGGTGGTCTTGCGGTCGAGCATGCTCTTCTGGAAGAAGATATCGAGCAACAGCCCGCCGACGCCGGACAGAATCTGGATGACGGTGGTGAGGAAGCCGGTGACGAACGGCACGCCGCGCCATTCGATGTTCGGGCCGCATGGCGGCCGGCAGAATTTCGACCACGAACGGCATGAGGCCGAGCAGCAGGTAGACCGTGGCCTTGTCGGGCACGAAGGCGATCGTCCACATGATCGCGAACGCGACCAGCCGCGCCGACGACGTACCAGTAGAAGATCGGCCAGATCACGTAGTCGCCGCCATTGCACGACGCGCCAGCCGTTGACGAAGAACTGGATGATCGAGAACAGGATCATGCCGGTCGCGACGTCGAAATAGACCAGCAGCACGCCGAGCAGGATCATGCCGCCGGCCATGCCGAACACGGCCGGAGAGGAAGGATGAAAAGACGATGGTGACGCCGATGACGGCGAGGGCGGAGGCGGTCATTCAGAAACCGGACGTTTCGCGCGGCCTTTCTCGCTGTCGTCCCCGCGCAAGCGGGGACCCATAACCACAAGCCTCTGGAATATGGGTCCCCGCTTGCGCGGGGACGACGGAGGAAAGATCGAGCAACCGACACCAGTATCAGTTCGGACAAGACTTTGAGCAATGGGAATCGAGTCTCGCTACGCCGAGCGCGCCAGCGCGCCGTCGATCATGTCGACGGTGTTCTTCAGGCCGTAGACCGCGACGAACGAGCCGAAGCGCGGGCCCTTCTCCTGGCCGAGCAGCACCTGGTAGAGCATGTTGAACCAGTCGAGCGAGACGCCGGGCTTGCCGTCCTTGGCCTTCTTCTTGTGATCGAGGAACGGCTCGCGCCGGCCGATCTCGTAGACCACGTTCTGGATCTGCTCAGGCGTCGCCTCCGCGGGCAGCTGCGAGAGCGCGTCGCGCAGATCCTGCAAGCGCCGCGCGCTCCGCGTCGGTCGGCTCGCGGAAGTTCTTCTCCGGCAGCACGAAGTCGCGGAAATAGTGGATGGCGTAGCCGACCAGCTCGTCGAGCTTCGGATGGGTCGCGCGCGTCACGCCCGGCCGGTAGCGGCCGATGAAGCCCCACAGCGTCTCGGCGTTCTCGGCGTTCGACGACGACACCAGCGTGAGCAGCATGGAGAACGAGATCGGCATGTCGGCCTTGGGCGGCGCGCCGGAGTGGATGTGCCAGACCGGATTGCCCAGCCGCTGCTTGGCGTCCTGCCGCTCGTAGGCTTCGAGGAACTGCTGGTACTCGTCGACGTGGCGCGGGATGACGTCGAAGTAGAGCCGCTTGGCCGCCTTCGGCTCGCGATACATGAACAGCGACAGGACTCTCGGGGCTGGCATAGCGCAGCCATTCCTCGATGGTCAGGCCGTTGCCCTTCGACTTGGAAATCTTCTGGCCCTTCTCGTCCAGGAAGAGCTCGTAGTTGAACCCCTCCGGCGGCGCGCCGCCGAGCGCGCGGCAGATCTCGCCCGAGAGCTTGACCGAATCGATCAGGTCCTTGCCGGCCATCTCGTAGTCGACGCCGAGCGCGACCCAGCGCATCGCCCAGTCCGGCTTCCATTGCAGCTTGCAGCGCCCGCCGGTGACCGGCGTCGTCACCCGCTCGCGGGTGTCGGGGTCCTCGTAGGTGATGGTGCCGGCCTTGGCGTCGTGCGCGAGGATCGGCACCTGCAGCACGATGCCGGTCGCGGGTCGATCGGCAGGAACGGCGAATAGGTCTGCGCGCGCTCCTCGCGCAGCGACGGCAGCATGATCTCCATCACCGCGTCGAAGCGCTCCAGCACCTTGAGCAGCGCCGCGTCGAAACGGCCCGACATGTAGCACTCGCGTCGAGGACAGGAACTCGTACTCGAAGCCGAATGGTCGAGGAAGGCGCGCAGCCGCGCGTTGTTGTGCTCGCCGAAGGAGGGGTGCGTGCCGAACGGGTCGGGCACCGCGTCAGCGGCTTGCCGAGATGCCGCGCCAGCATGTCCTTGTTCGGCACGTTGTCGGGCACCTTGCGCAGGCCGTCCATGTCGTCGGAGAACGCGATCAGCCGGGTCTTGACCTTGTCGTCGGTCAGCACGCGGAAGGCATGGCGCACCATGGTGGTGCGCGCGACCTCGCCGAAGGTGCCGATGTGCGGCAGGCCGGATGGGCCGTAGCCGGTCTCGAAGATCACCTCGTCCTTGGGCCGGCGCTTGAGGCGCGCGACGATCTTGCGCGCCTCCTCGAACGGCCAGGCGTTCGACTGCTCGGCGAGCTCGCGCAGACGAGGCGGCGGTTTCGAGCGACGGACATCGAGGACACTCCGGAACGGCCATTTCATACGAACCGGCGCCGGGCGGCGTCAATCGCAGCGCGTCAGCACTGCGGCGTCGGCTGCGGGCGTGATCGGACGCACGCGCAGCCGCTGGCCGAAAATGCCGAGCGTGATCGCGCGCGCCATGTACTGCGCCAGGCAGGCATAGCCGGCCTCGGTGCGCTCGAACTCGTCCGGCACCAGACCGCCGCCGCTCGCCGGCGGCCTGCGCGATCAGCTCGCTGCGCCTCGTAGCGGCGCACGATCATCACGTTCTCCTGCGCCGCGATCTTGCGCAGCAGTTCGCGCACCGCGCGTAGTGGTCGTCCTGCTCCATCCGGTCGACGTATTGCAGGCCGACCAGCACGACGTCGACCTTGTGCTCCTTGAGCCAGCGCACGGTGCTCGACGACGGTCTCCTCGAGCTCGTCGAGCGGCACATAGGCGAGCGCATCGTTGGTCCCGACCTGCCAGAGCACCAGATCGGGCTCGTTCAGCGCGACCTCGTTCTTGATGCGGCGTGCCGCGTCTGCGCCGCAAGCTCGCCCGACACGCCGCGATTGATGATCACGACGTTGAGACCCTTGATGGCCTGCTGCCAGGAGCCTCTCGATCTGCTCGGTGTAGCTGCCGCGCGCGCCGGCGCAGGCCGCCGGCCGCGCCGATCGCGAGGATGCGCAGATCTGCTTGCTGGTCTTGCAGCGCGGCCGCGACGTTCGGCAGCGGCGATTCCTCGACGATCGCGGTCGCTCGCCGACCTGGCAATCCTGCGAGAACGGCGCCGGCATCGGCGCGCGGCTGCCTGGCGCCGGCGCGGCCTGGCGAATGCCGAGCGCTCAATGCAGCAGGCTCAGGACGACGCCGGCGATCGTGCCGGCGCGATCGTGCCTTGCATGTCTTCGCGCCATTCCGGAAGCCATGCGGTCAACGCCATGATCGCGACGCCGACAGATTACCACGACGGTGTCGACGCCGATATTGCCGCGATAGAGGAAGCGGACGATCTGGCCGGCGAGGCTCAAGATCGAGCCGACGCAGAACACGTAGAGCGAATTGCGCCCGAGCATCGACAGGAAATCGACCAGCCAGGGCACGACCCATCGGATGTAGGGATAGGCCACCGACAACACCGCGATCAGCGCCAGGAACTGAATGATGCGCGGCGGCGTGACGTAGGTCTTGCTCGAGCAGGAAGAACAGCTGCGGCTGCGGCACCTTGGTCGGGTCGTACCACCAGTCGTTACAGGCACCACGAACAGCCCGACGCACGATCGGCGAGCGCAATGCAGCGGATCGGCACGATATGGCGCCGCACCGAAGCCGCCGATGCCGTCGTCCGCGCCAGCACGAAGCCGAGCACGAACACGAGCTGCCAGGCCAGCGGATTGAAGAACCACTGCGCCCTCGACCGGCCAGGTCGGAATCGGAAACTGGAACGCCGAGCGTCACGCCGTAGATCAGCAGCGAGACCGGCAGCACCAGATTGGGCGCATAGCGGTCGATCAGCGCGAATCCCGGGCGCCATCAGCATCAGCACGACGTAGAGCGGCAGGATGTCGAAATAGCCGAGCTGATGGGTGATGCAGGGCGAGCCCGATATGGGTCGGCACCGGATCGTGGAACACGGCGGCCGCGTTGTGCCATTCGAGCAGCAGCGGATTGTCCAGGACCAGGGCGCGCCGCCGCCAGCATCGCGATCGCGATCATCGTGATCAGGATCTGCGCGGCGTAGAGCGTCAGCGCGCGCCCGCCGAGCCGCAGCACGAGATACCACGCCGGCTGCTGCCGGTCGCCCGATCCGACCAGCAGCGCAGCGACCAGCCGGCCAGGAACACGAACAGATCGGCCGAATCCGAGATCGAATAGTTCGCGTGCGTGAACTTGCTGTAGTAGATGCCCGGGATGTGATTGATGAAGATGGAGACCAGCGCAAAGCCGCGCCAGAAATCGACCGCGTTGGCTTGGCGCGTCATTCGCATTCTCCAATCAACAAGCCCCGGGAGAAGCTAGGCCACGCCGGGCGGTTTGAATAGCCCGCAGGCGGCAAGCCGTTCAAAATGGGCTGACCGGGAAATAGCGCAGCCACAGATCGCTGAACCGGCCCTTCTCCCACAGCCGGAACAGCGCCCAGTTGAACGCCGAGCCGCAGCGTGTCGTTGCCGCGCTTGACCGCGATGCCGATGCCTTCGCCGAAATAGCGGCTCTCGGTGAACGGCCCGCCGCGAAAGCCGCAGCAGTTCTCCGAATCCGTGCCGTTGAGCCAGAAGGCGAGCGAGATCGCCGTCGCCGAACAGGAGATCGACGTCGCCTGGCTTGAGCGCCATCGCGCGCCACGTCGTTGCTGGGATAGGGGCGCAGCTCGACCTCGGTGAACAGCGCCTTGAGATAGGCCTCGTGCGCGGTGCCGGCGACGACGGCGACCTTCTTGCCTTCGAGCTGCTCCGGCCGCGGATCGTCGATCGGCGAATCGCGCCGCGCCACGAAACGCGCCGGCGTGCGGTAGTAGGGATCGGTGAAATCGACGCGCGCGCGCATTTCCGGCGTCACCGCGATCGAGGCGATCACCGCATCGCCGCGGTTGTCGTTGAGCGCCGTGATCAGCGTATCGAACCGCCGCATCTGGACGGTGCAGGCGATCTTGAGCTCCTCGCAGATCATGCGCGCGAGATCGACGTTGAAGCCCCGCCGGATTGCCGTCCGGCCCGGCGTAGTTGAACGGCGGATAGTCGATCTCGGTGAGAAATCGGATCAGCGTTGAGCGCGCGACAGGTCCGGCCGCTCCGGCCGGCGCCGCGGGTCCCAGAACCCCGGCACCTCGACTCCGGGATCGTTGCCGGCCACCTGCGCGCTGGCGCGGTCGGCGGCGATGAACGGCATCAGTACCGTGAGCGCCGCCGCCAGGGCGGCGAGCCGTCCGATCATCCGGAGGGGTCTTCGCAAGAGGTATTCGGTCAATGTAATCTCTGGTTGTATTGGGACGGGCGACCC
Source organism: uncultured Alphaproteobacteria bacterium (assembly GCA_963755305.1). GTDB lineage: Bacteria > Pseudomonadota > Alphaproteobacteria > Rhizobiales > Xanthobacteraceae > VAZQ01. The sequence continues at coordinate 1,219,384 of CAVWJL010000008.1, forward strand.
CGCCGAGGCGGTTGAGCCCGGCTTATAGACGATCGGGTTGCGGCGGATCAGTGGCGTTCGTGGCGTTCGGGGTTGGGTCATGGCGTACGACAGTCCGGCGTTCGGCCGCGCCCGGCACGGCCGCGAGGCCGTCAGCCACGCCCGGCGGGTGCAAGGCGCCGCGCAGCGTTCACGGTCGATCGTGCCTCGACCGGCGACCACCGGCAACGTGGTCGATCTGCGCCCGGCCCAGGCGCAAAGCTGCCCCGAGATCGCCTGCCTGCGCAACCGCCTGCCCCACTGGGTGCTGGCCGCGGCGGAGCGGCGGGCGGCCGCGCTCGGCATCGGCGCCGACCGGGTTCTGGTGGCGGCCGGAACCATCACGGAGGACGACTATCTCGACGCGTTGACCGCCTTCCTCGGCATCGCGCACGAGCCGCTCCACAACCTGCCCCGCCATGCCTGCCCGCTCGACGGGAACCGGCTGATCGAGGCGGCCGCGGTCGGGCTCCTGCCGCTCAACCTCGGCGGCGAAATGATCTGGGTCATCGCCCCGCGCAACCTCGCGGCGCGCATGGTGACAGGGTTGATTACGTCGCATCCCGAGCTTGCCCGGCGGATACGCCTGACCTCGACCGCAAGCCTCAACCGCTTTATCGCGCTGCACGCGCGCGCTGCGCTCGGCAGCAAGGCCGCCGACGCCCTGCGTCTCGCGCGGCCGCATCTCTCGGCCGCGCCGCGCAGCTGGCGGATCACGCTCGCCGGCGCGATCGCCGCCACGGTCCTGCCCGGCTTGTGCTTCGCCTTTCCGGGCGAAGCGAAGTCCGCGCTCGAAGCCTTCCTGGCGGCCGGCTTTCTGGCCTGGCTGGCGTTGCGGCTGTTCGGCTCGCTGATCGAGCCGGCGCGGCCGCGGCCGGCGCGCATGCCCGACCGCGCCCTGCCGGTCTACACCATCGTCGTCGCATGCCGCGCAATTCGACCTGTTCCTGCCGGGGCTTGCGGCGCTCGGCCTGCCGCTGCCGCTCGGCGGCTCGTCCAATCATTTCCGCACGTCGGTGCTGCGCGAATGCGGCGCCTGGGACCCCTACAACGTCACCGAGGACGCCGATCTCGGCACCCGGCTCGCGCGGTTCGGATACCACTCGACCGTCATCGCCTCGACCACCTATGAGGAGGCGCCCGCCCGTCTCGCCCCGTGGCTGCGCCAGCGCACGCGCTGGTTCAAAGGCTGGATGCGCTTGTCAACCATATCGAATCGGCATTTGTTTCCAATGATTTATGCAAGGATATACCCAGTACTGGACCTCTCTTACAACAGCATCGCAACATTCTATTGGGTCGAACATCGGAACTCTGACTCCGAGAATCTAGGTTCGAATCCTGG
>CAVWJL010000009.1:0-125566 GCA_963755305.1 uncultured Alphaproteobacteria bacterium
GCCCGCAACGCGAAATCATCGAAGCCGGCGCCGATTCGCCGCCGCCATCCACGGAGTGCCGAAGGAGGACCTGCTCTCGCAGGAGGTGCGTCAGCAGCGCCGCGCGCTGACCTGGCTTGGTCGGCGGCGGGGACGCTCGCGGTGCTGATTGCGCTTGCGGCTGGACGATGGTGGGAGGCGGAAGGTGCTAAACGCGCCGCCCAGCGCCAGCGCGACCGCGCGGTCGTGGTGAAGGGGAACGGCGACAGGAACAGAAGGAGATCGCCCAACAGCAGCGCGACCGGGCCGAGACTAATTTCGGCATCGCCAAGAACGCGGCCGACCATGTGGTGTTCCGCATCGCCGGAGACTTGCGCGACGTACAGGGGATGCGGGTGGAGTTGCTGCGGCGCATTCTCGATGCCGCGCAGCATGATGGATGAGCTTGCCAAGGCCGCGCCGGATGACCTGGAACTTCAGAGCAGCCGCTCAGCGATGCTGCGCGAATTCAGCATCACGTATTTGCGGGCCGGCGATCTTATCTCGAGCGAAGCCGGCGGCCGAGGAAAGTCTCGCCATCGCGCGCAAGCTCGTCGCCGCCGATCCGGGCAATACGGATTGGCAGCGCCGCGTAAGCCAGGGCCTCGACATGGTCGGCGACGTGCGGCTCGCTACTGGCGACCGGGCGGGGGCGCTGGCCGCCTACGAGGAGAGCCTCACCATCAGGCGCAAGCTCGTCGCCATCGATCCGGGCAATGCCGAATGGCAGCGTGATTTGAGCGTGAGCCTCAATAAGGTCGGCGACGTGCGGCGCGCGGCGGGGGATCGGGCGGGGGCGCTCACGGCCCATGAGGAAAGCCTCGCCATCGCCCGCAAGCTCGCCGCCGCCGATCCAGGCAACGTGGTATGGCAGCGCGACGTGAGCGTGAGCCTCAATAAGGTCGGCGACGTGCGGCGCGCGGCGGGGGATCGGCCCGGTGCGCTTTCGGCCTATGAGGAAGGCCTCGCCATCATGCGCAAGCTCGCCGCCGCCGATCCGGGCAACACCGTGTGGCAGCGCGACGTGAGCGTGAGCCTCAACAGGGTCGGCGACGTGCGGCAGGCGGCGGGCGACCGGCCCGGTGCGCTTTCGGCCTATGAAGAAAGCCTCGCCATCCGGCGCAAGCTCGCCGCCACCGATCCCAGCAATGCCGAATGGCAGCGCGACGTGGGCGTGAATCGCAAGGGTCGGCGACGTGCGGCTGGAGGCGGGCGACCGTGAGGGAGCGCTTTCGGCCTATGAAGAAGCCCTCGCCATCATGCGCAAGCTCGCCGCCACCGATCCGGGCAATACGGATTGGCAAAGCGACGTGGGCCAGAGCCTTTTCGAGGTCGGCAACGCACGAGGGGCAATGGGCGACCGTGTGGGAGCGCTTTCGGCCTATGAAGAAAGCCTTGCCATCCGACGCAAGCTCGCCGCGGCCGATCCGGGCAATGCCGAATGGCAAGCCGATCTTGTCATCAGCCTCTATATAGTAGGCACCGTATCCGACCCGCCGCGGGCGCGAGCGGCGCTGCGCGAGGCGCTCGACATCGCGGAGGCACTCGCTCGCGACAAGAGGCTTACCGCCGCGCAGCAGAATTGGCCGAAGCTCTTGCGCGACGCGCTCGCGAAGCTGCCGCCGGAAGCGGCCGAGGCGAAATAGCCCCAGGGCGTTGCCTGCCTTCGGCTTCGTCCGTATCTCCGCACGTCCCGCGGAAGAAGGTTCATGTCGCCTCTTGGCCCGACCCTGCCGACTTTTGCAGCACAGCAATCCGGCAGCTTTCTGGGGTTGAGCGGTCGTGCTTGCCGCGCAAGCGCATGGCTGAGTTTGACCCGAACCGGTCATTAGCCGCGCCAAAGTCCCGCAACGCAGCGAGCCCCTTGGCTTGGTCTTGGCCGATGCGTTATTTTGGCACTCTCTCCTTACGGGGCAACGGATGCATTGGAAACGGCGCGAGTTCATCACGCTCCTCGGCGGCGCCGCCGCGTGGTCGGTCGCCGCGCGCGCCCAACAGCCATTGGTTGGATTCTTGAGCAGTCGAGGGTCTGAAGACTCGGTCGATATTGTTGCCGCGTTCCGGCGAGGTCTTGGCGAGCGCGGCATGATCGAAGGGCGCAACTTGCTCATTGAATTTCGCTGGGCGAACGGCGATTACGCCCGATTGCCTGCATTGGCGGCTGAGCTTGTGGGCCGGCCGGTGAGCGTGCTCGTGGGGGCCGGCCCCCCTGCGGCCTACGCCGCGAGGACGGCGACTTCGACCATACCGACCCTCTTTGTGAGCACAGACCCGGTCAAATCCGGATTGGTAGCGAGTTCTCAGTCGGCCCGGCGGCAATGCAACCGGCGTGCACCTGCTCACCACCGACCTGGAGGCGAAGCGCTTCGGCCTTTTGCACGAGCTTTTTCCTGTTACGGCCCTGTTCGGTGCGTTGCTCAACCCGAAATACCCGGCTGTCGCTCAGCAGAGAGAGGAGCTGTCGGAAGCAGCGCGCACCGTCGGTCGGCCGATCACGTTCCAGAATGCCAGCACGGACGCCGAGATCGACGCCGCTTTCGCGGCCCTGGCTCGGCAGCACGTCGCTGCGGTCGTGGTTGCGAGCGATCCGTTCTTCGACACACGGCGCAATCAGATCATCGCGCTCGCAGCCCGTCAGAAACTCCCCGCCATCTACCATTTTCGGGAATACGCCCTGGCCGGCGGGTTGATGAGCTACGGCGTCAGCCTCGACGAGGCATACCGCGCGCTTGGCGGTTATGCGGCCAGGATTCTCAATGGAGAAAAGCCGGCGGACCTCCCTGTGATGCAGTCGGTCAAGACCGAGCTGGTGATCAACCTGAAGACGGCGAAGGCGATCGGCTTCCAGTTTCCGCCCATGTTCAGCGCCCGCGCCGACGAGGTGATCGAGTAACTAACCTTTGCGCATCCCGCTGCTGCAGCTGCTCACGGCAGGTTTTGGCCCAGGCTGTGTGAAAATGGCTCCGTATCGGCACCGCGCGCAGAACGCCGCCGGCATTCGCATCGCCGAACGCAAATGCTCCTGGAATCCATTTTCCGAGCGCCCCTGAGGCGCCCTGGGGCGTCTGTTGGCGCCGATTTGGATGCGCAAGTCCTGCTCAGGCCGCCAAGGCCTCCAGCAGCCCGGCCACGCCGATGATCGCCATCACGCGCTTCATGTTGTAGGCGAGCACATTGAGTGCCATCTCGGTTGAGACTTTCGGCAGTCTCTTCGTAAGAAAGTGCGTCCATCCCATCCAGCACTTGATGGTGCCGAAGGGATGTTCGGCTGTCGAACGACGCATCGTCATTTTTTCCGGATGGTGATCGAGACGCGACTGCACCGCCTCCAGCACAGCTTCGTGCTCCCAGCGTGCGACGCGCCGCTCGGGGCCGGTCGTACACTTTGTTTTCAACGCACAGGTCTTGCACGCATCGGTCCAGTAGCGCCGCATCATCTTGCCATCGCCTTCGCTGGTATAGCGATAGGTCAACCGCTCACGCGCGGGACAAATATAAACATCGTCGGCCGCGATATAGACAAAGTCCTGCTTGCCGAAACGGCCTGCCGCCTTTGCGTTCGAGGTCATCGGCTTCGGCAGCGTGACAGCGATGCCAGCCTCCTCGCAGGCGCGGATCTCCTCGCTCGCGTAATAGCCGCGATCGGCCACAGCATCGAGCGTCTCAACGCCCATCTCGGTTCGCGCCTGCTCGGCCATATTCGATAGTTGATGGCGATCAGTGCCGACGTTCGTCACCTCGTGGGCGACGATGATATGGTTCTTGGTGTCGACTGCGGTTTGCACGTTGTAGCCGACGATTCCGGTGTCCTTGCCGCTCGTTGCCATCGAACGCGCATCAGGATCGGTCAGTGAGATTTGCTTGTCCTTGCTCTTCATCATCTCGGCATTGATCACACTGAGCCGCGCGATCTCTTCGTTCAGTTTCACAATTTTGTCCTTGAACCGCGCAACCTGTGCCTCTGGCACCGCATCACCACGGCGGTCGGCGGTCTCCAGTTGTGCTATGTAGCGCGCGATGCTCTCCTCGATCCGCTCCAGACGCCGTTTCATCTTGGCCTCGGTGAAGTTCTTATCGCGCGCATTGACAGCCTTGAATTTGGAACCATCGATGGCGACACTCGCCTCGCTCAGCAAATCAAGCTCGCGGCACAGCGCCACAAAGGTACGGCAAACCTCACGAATGGCCCCGCCGTTGTCCTTGCGGAAGTCCGCAATGGTCTTGAAGTCCGGTGCCAAGTGTCCCGTCAGCCAGATCAGCTCGATGTTGCGCTGGCACTCGCGCTCTAGGCGACGGCTCGATGGGACGCGATTGAGGTAGCCATAAATGTAAATCTTGAGAAGCGTCGCTGGGTGATAGCAGGGCCGCCCTCTTTCCAGCGGCGCAAACCGACCAAAGCCAAGCTTGCCAAGATCAAGACCATCAACGAAAGCGTCAACCGCGCGAACCAGATGGTCCTCGGCCACATAGTCTTCAAGTGCGGCTGGGAACAAACTTCTTTGGCTCCGATCAATCCCCTCCACGAAGCCTGACATCCATCCCTCCCGCTGCGCCGATTCACGCGCAGAATCATAACATCGACGGGATTTTTCACACAGCCTGGGCCCGGAAGCGGTCGCTTGCCCCTATTGCCCTGAGGGCCACGCAGTCGCTGCTGACACAATGTATTTTGGGTCGCACGATGGTTCGCGCATAAAAGACGGCTAGTCCTGCGATGGCCCGGAGTTCCTAGAATCCCGTGCAAATGAAAGTGGTCTGGGCGACCTCCGTAATCAATATGCCGAATTTGCCTGCGGTGATCTGATGAAGGAATCCGCCGTGTTTCGGTGAGACACTCACGCCGAAAAGGATAATGATTGTGTGGGAAGGTTAAGTGTCCCACCTTTCGACAAGGCATTGATTTTGCTCAATTGGTTCAGTCCTCTCGGGGACTGCCACCGCCATGGCGCCGTTCGGCCCAATCGCGCGGCCACTACGAGGGGGTCTGCTTGAAAAAATTGTACTCCGCTTGCCGCAGCACGCAAATCTGACACACACTGGCGATTACCAAGATCGCACACTTGAGAGGTAGCACATGGCTAAGAAGGCGAAGCGCCGCAAGCTCGTTCGGTGGACTAAGGCAGAAGATAAAGAGTTGCGCCACCATTCGCGCAACAAAACGCCAGTCGCAAGAATGTCAAAGTTGATGAAGCGAACGTCGGGTGCGCTTCGTCAACGGGCGTACAGTCTCGACCTGCCGCTCGGCCATCGGCGCTGACGCCACTAAGATCAGCGCCGGTGCATTTGGCCAAACGGATAAAGCCTGCGCCCGATCACGAGGGTTTCCTTGTAGGCCATCAATGTGCCCGCCCTGTAACTCCCCACCTCCCGCACCTCGCCCACGCTGCTGACGCTGAACTAAGGTCGCCTGCCAGCCAGCATTTGCGCCCGAGAACATATCGAGTCCGTTGCTACCGAATTTGCTACCGAACACCGTGGTACGCCATGGGACGAAGGCAGACGCGGAGGTCCGCTGCCTGCGAAACAGAGAGATAATCCGGGACGTTTCGGGACCGGCCCGGACGGAACGGAACGGCTACGATAGAATTTCGAGTGCGGTGCCTAAAGACCCGAATTTGCTACCTATATGCAGCCCTCTCTGGAAACCTCGCTGGCGCCGCATCATAAATGCTTGATATCAAGTTGGAATTGGACGGCGTCGATCTTGCGTCCTCTCCCACAAGGGGAGAGGGCAAATGCGGGCTGGTCTCGCCGCGTGCGTCAGGATGCAAACTCCCTGGCCAGCCGTTCCATCATGTCGGCGAGGTCGTCGAGCGCGTTGAAGCGCGGCTGCGCCGCGATGTGCGGCGACATGACGACGTTGTCGAACGCCAACAACTCGTCGTCGCGGCGGCCGGGCTCCTCGTAGAGTGGGTCGAGCGCAAAGCCGCCGAGCCGTCCCGCGGCCAGCGCCTCGATCAGCGCCGCCCGGTCGATCACGTCGGGGCGCGACACGTTCACCAGGAACGCGCCCGGCTTCATCGCCTTGAAGGCCGCGCGGCCGATCAGCCCGCGCGTCGACGGCGAGCTCGGCAGCTGCGGCACGATCCAGTCGCTCTCGGCCAGGAGACGTTCGAGCGGCAGGTAGCTGGCCTGCAACTCGCGCTCTTCCACGTCGGGCAGCCGCCGGCGCTGGTGATAGAGGATCCGCATTCCGAACGCCGCGGCGCGCAGCGCGATCTCGCAGCCGATCTCGCCCAGCCCGATGATGCCGACAGTCGCGCCGTTGAGCATGCGGATGCCGGAAATGCGCGGCCAGTTGGAGTTGGGCGTGTGGCGGCGGTCGAACGGCTTGTACGGGTAGCCGGCCTCGGTCAGTTGCTCGACGCTGATGCGGTTCATCACGCGATGCATCTTCTTGGCGAGCGTCAGCATGAGCATGAACGCGACCTCGGCGCAGGCGATGTTGGCGCGGCGGCGGATCGTGAGCACCTTGATGCCGCGGGCGGAACAGGCCGCGGTGTCGATGCCGCGCACGCTCAGACCGTAGGTCTGCACCGCGGCGAGGCGGGGGGCGGCGGCGATTTCCTCCGGTCCGAACGCGAGCGATTCGACGATTGCCGCGCGGCTGCCGGGCAGCGCCGCGCGCAGCTCTTCCTGCGTCCTGACCAGCCGCACTTCGGACGGATAAAGCCCCGGCACGCGCGCACGCACACGGCCGCACCAGCCGGCGAAGTCGGGCTCGTCATGGGCGAAGAAATCGGCGTAGGCGGCAATGCGGTCGGCCGGCGTGCCTGGGTCGAGCACGATGCCGACGACGCGCAGAAAGCGGTCGTCTTCCACGGCCAGGACCGGACGCTCGGCGGCGGGCACGGCGCGGTCCGTCAGGCCGGTTCGAGGTCGAGCTCGAGCGCCTGCAGCACGCGGGCGTTCATGTTGTAGGTGCCGATCAGGACCGTCAGCTCGACGATCTGGCGGTCGTCGAAGTGGCGTTTGACTTCGGCGAACACCGCATCCGGCACCGTGATGTCGCGCGTCATCGTATCGGTATAGGCGAGCACCGCGCGCTCGCTCTCACTGAAGAATGCCGTGCCGCGCCAATCCGCGAGCGCGTCGCATTCCTCGAGCGTGAGGCCGTCCGCCAGCGCCAGCGACGGCACATGCTGGCGCAGCACGTATTTCGACCCGGCCAGATTGCCCATGCGGATGATCGCGATCTCGCGCAGGCGCCCGCTGAGCTTGGTTTTCCAGCGCACCGCATTGGAATGGTTGAACCAGCTCTCGGCCAGCGCCGGGCTGTTGAGCAGCATGCGGTAGATGTTGATCAGCTTGCCGCGCCGGCCGGAGCGGAATTTATCGATCAGCTCGGCGTGCTCGGGATGGTCTTGCTCTTGAATCAGGGGAACGCGTGCCATGGATGGCCTTTTCGGTTTTCGCATGGCTGGGCTTGTCCCGGCCATTCAGGTTTTGCTTGCCGGCACCGTACAAAGACGGCGATGCCCGGCACAAGAGTCTACACTCGGGCCCGCCGAAGGCGGGACCCGGGTGCCGGGCATGACGTCGGCCTCGCTACATCCGAAAGCCGGTCGCCTTCACGATCGGCGTCCAGCGCGCGATCTCGGCCGTGATGAACGCCCGCGTCGCTTCGGGGCTCGAATTTAGGATCGGCTCGAAGCCGGATTTGACCAGCAGGTTCTGCAGGTCCGCCTCCGCCATGATCTTGCGGGTGGCCGCGGCGATCTGATCGACGATCTGCTGCGGCACTCCCGCCGGCGCAAAGAGCCCGTTGAGATTGCCCGCCACCATGCCGGACAGGCCGGCTTCCGCAGCGGTCGGAATGTCGGGCGCCGCCTTCAGCCGCGTATTGGCGTTGATGGCGAGGATGCGCACCCGGCCGGCGCGATGGAGCTCGAGCAGCGGACCGCCTACGTTCGGCGTCATCATCGGAATGTGCCCGCTGGCGAGGTCCTTTATCCCCGGTGCCGCGCCCTTGTAGGGGACGTGGACGATGTCCGGCACGCCGATGAGCTGCTTGAACAGCTCGCCGGCCAGATTGGTGAGCGTGCCGGCGCCGGCCGAGCCGTAGGACAGCTTGCCGGGATTGGCCTTGGCGTAGGCGATCAGCTCCTTGAGGGTGTGCGCGGGCACCGCCTCGTGCACGACGATCGAGGTCGGCGAATTGCAGAGAATGTAGATGCCGACGAAATCCTTGAGCGGATCGTAGGGCGGGTTGGTCATGATCGACGGAATCAGCACCTGCGTGCTGGTATTGCCGAACAGGAAGGTGTGGCCATCGGGCTGCGCGCGCGCCACTTCGGCCGCGCCGGTAACCCCGCCGGCGCCGCCGCGGTTTTCGGTGACCACGGTGCCGAGGACGGGCTTCATCTTCTCCGCCCACAGCCGCCCGACCACGTCGGTCGCCCCGCCCGGCGAGAACGGAACGACGAGCTTGATGGCGCGATCGGGGTAACCGAACGCCCCACGCGACAGCGCGAGCGTGGCGAAAGAGGCAAGGCCCGTGGCCATCAATTCACGTCGGTTCATGCTCTCTCCTCGGGGATGCCGGTCGCCGGTAATGTTGGGCCCGATCGCGGGATTTGTAAATTGACGACCACGACGAAGGTCAGGTCTCCGCCTCGATCAGCGCGCGCAATTCGTCCGTTGCTTCCGGCATGATGCCGAACCAGGCCTGGAATGCCGGGCGCGCCTGGTGGATCAGCATGCCGAGCCCGTTGACGGCCGGATTGCCGCGCGCCCGCGCCGCCGCCAGCAGCGGCGTCTCGCGCGGGATGTAGACGACGTCGAAGACCAGCGCGCTCGTGGGCAGACGGTCGAGTGCCAGCTCCAGCGGCGGTTCGCCGGCCATGCCCTGGCTGGTGGTGTTGACCAGAGTGGCGGCACCTTCGAGCGCGGCACTGCGATCCTCCCACGGCAACGCCCGGATTGCGCCGCCGAATTCCCGCTCGATCGCCTGCGCGCGGGCGGGCGTGCGGTTGATCAGGCGGATCTCGCGCGCGCCGCGGTCCACCAGGGCGACCAGGATGGCGCGCGAACTACCGCCTGCGCCGATCACCACCACCGGGCCGGCATCCGGCCGCCAGGCCGGCTGCGCCTCCAGCACGCTCTCGATGAAGCCGAAGCCGTCGTGGTTTTCCCCGGCCAACGTGCCGTCGGGCATCACGATGACGCAGTTCACCGCTCCGACGCGCTGGGCCAGCGGGTCGGCGCGGTCGACGATGCCGAGCGCGGCCTCTTTGAGCGGGATGGTGAGGTTGGTCCCGACGAAACCGAGCGCCGGCAGCGCCCGCAGGGCGGTATGCAGATTGTCGGGCCGCACCGCGAGCGGCACATAGGTGCCGTGCAGGCCGTACTTGGCGTACCAATAGTTGTGCAGTTGCGGCGAGCGCGAATGCGCGATCGGCCAGCCCATGACGCCGGCGAGCAGGAAGCGATCGGTTTGCGGCATCGGGCACTCGCCATTCGGGATCGGAACCGGGCTGAATTCGTCAGAAACGGGCGGTATTTGCAAGCCATCGCGTGGGCGGGCCCGGGCGAACGTTGTGGCCGGCAGCCGCCGTCCCTACATGCGGATAGGAAACCGCGAGACCGTGCAATGTCACAGCCGCCCGAAAAGCCTCGCTTCGAGCCGGAAATCATCCCGCCGGGTCAGGAGCCCGCACAGCAGGGGTCGGACGATCCGGGCTGGATGCATGCGAGCGGGGTGCATCGCGTCTATGTCGGGCGGGTGGGACCGTTCGGTCTCGGGATGCTGGCACTCGGGATCGGGCTGTTCGCTGCAGCCACGGTGCTGCTGATACTGGGCGTGTTCTTGATCCTGATTCCGGTGGCGGGCCTGCTCCTGGCGGTTGCCATCATCTCCGGCCTGGCGCGCGCGCATTTCGGCGGTAAGGATTGAGTACGCCGCGATCGGCGCGGCCCAGTCCGCAGTCCGATCGTCGTCGGGTACCCAAAATTATAACGGGCTGAGCAAGATGCTCAGCCCGTTTGCTTTATCATGGGTGTCAAAGGGGCCGGATACCGGGACGCCGGGAGGTTGATCGGGGGAGATCGAACGGCGCCCCGTTACCGGGATTAGTGGGTGGTCACGCCCGCCTGGGTGAGCAGCTCGGCCATCTTGTTGCGGGCATAGAACATGCGGGTCTTCACGGTCGCAGCCGGGACGCCGACGATCTTGGCGACTTCCTCGACCGACTTCTCGTGATAGTAGACGAGATCGAGCACTTCGCGGTGCGCCGGCGAGAGCTGGGTCAGGCACTTCTGCACGATCTCGCTGCGATCCTTGTTGAACACCACCATCTCGGGGGTGTCGGAAGGATCCTCGATCGCGGCGGCGACCTTGTCGTCCAACTGCTCGTCCGCGCGGCGGCGCAGCGCCGACAGCGACTTGTAGCGGGCGATGGCGAGCAGCCACGTCGAAACCTGGCACTTCGACTCGAAGGCGTCGGCCTGCCGCCACACGTCCAGGAACACCTCGCTGACGAGGTCTTCGGCCATCGACGTGTTGCTGGTGAGGCGCAGGATGAAACGGAACACCCGCACATTGTGCCGGGCGTACAGAACCTGCATCGCGCGCTTGTCGCCATCGGCGATTGCGCCGATGAGTGCCTCGTCCGAAGTCTCCGGGACAGACGTACGAGCGCGCGTCGATGCAATATCGCGCAGCGCATATCCAGTTTGCATGACGATCCCCTGTTAACTAGCCCTTGGCAGCTTGATTAACAGGCGGCTGTTGCATGGATGTTACGTGGAAGCGGAAAAATGGTTTCGTCGCTGGGAGGAATTGTTTCGTCGGAATGCGGCGACGAAACAAAAGGTAATTTAATACCTCCATTGTTTCGTCGCGGCAGGGCGACGAAACCGTCGGCTCAGGGTGCTTCCCCGCCGGGGGAGAATACGTAGCCCCCGCCCCGGACGGTCCGGATGACCGTCGGGTTGGTGGGGTCGGGCTCGATTTTCCGCCGGAGCCGCATGATCCGCAGGTCGATCGCCCGGTCGAGCGGCTCGGCCCCCCGCGCCATGGCCAGGTCGAGCAGGCGGTCGCGCGACAGCACGCGCTTGGGGTTCTCGGCGAAGACCTTGAGCAGGCCGTACTCGGAGGCCGTGAGCTGGTGCTCGTTGCCGTCGTTGTCGCGCAGCGACTGGGCGTCGTGGTCGAGCCATTTGGTGCCGAAGCGCACGAGCGTGGCCTTGGCGGGGGCGGCGGCGGCCGGCTCGGGCCCCGTCACCGGCCGCGGCGCAGCCGTGCTTCGCCGCAACACCACCCGCACCCGCGCCAGCAGCTCGCGCAACTCGCAGGGCTTGGCGATGTAGTCGTCCGCCCCCATTTCGAGACCGACGACGCGGTCGATCGCGCTCGCGGTCGCGGTCAGCATGATGATCGGGACGCTGGCGCGGCGCTTGAGGTCGCGGATGATCGACAGGCCATCCTCTTCCGGCATGTGAAGATCGAGAATGATCAGGTCTGGCATCTGAACGGCGATGGCCTTGCGCAGGCTCGCGCCGCCGTCGCACAGGTCGACGCTGAAGCCGTGCATGCGCAGATAGTCGCCGACCATGTCGCGGGCCGGCTTTTCGTCATCGACGACGACGATGTGTTGCACCTGGCTCATGACCCAACCTGCTCACGCCGATTTGTTGCTCAGGTGACGGGCAAAATCATGACGAAGGTTGCGCCGTGCCCGGGGCCCGCGCTTTCGACCGTGATGCGTCCGCCGTGCAGATCGACGATGCGCTTGACGATCGACAGGCCGAGCCCGGTCGAGGTCTCGCCCGCCGTCGGCTTGGCGGACAGCCGCTGAAACCGTCCGAACAGCCGCGAGATGTCCTCGGGCGACAGGCCGGGCCCGCGATCCTTGACGTGGACGATGATGCCGTCGTCGTCGCGCGTCACCACCAGGTCGATCGGGCCGCCGATCGGGCTGTATTTGACGGCGTTGCTGACGAGATTGTCGATGGCGTCGCGGACTCGGTCGGCGTCGCACATCGCGATGTGACTGGGCGGCGCCGTCACCGTGATGGTCTGCTCCTTGCGGGCGGCGAGCGGGCGGTTTGCCTCTGCGACCTCCTCGACCAGGATCGCGAGATCGATCGCCTCGCGCTTGATCGTGATGTCGAGCGCGTCGGCCATGGCGTCGGACACGAGATCGTCGACCATTTCGGTGAGCCGGTTGGCGGCGTCGCGCACATAGCCGAGTTGCACCTGCACGTTCTCGTCGAGCGCGCCGGCCGCCGCGATCATCTCCTTGAGGATCTCGGTGCGGCCGAGAATGACGCCCAGCGGGTTCTTCAGGTCGTGGGCCACGGTGCCCAGGATCTCGCTCTTGAACGAGTTGGCCTGACGCAGCCGCGCCCATTGCGCGGCGAGCCGGCGATTGGCCGCTGTCAGGTCCTGCGTGCGTTGCTCCACGCGCTCCTCCAGGCTGGCGTTGGCCGCCTGCAATTGCTCGTACAGGATGACGTTGTCGAAGGCGATCGAGAGCCGGCTGCAGAAGATCTCGACCAGCGCGCGATCGGTCTCGGAGAGCTTGCGCGCCGCCTCCAGCACGACCACAACCTCGCGGTTGCTCATCGTCTTGATATAGATGACGGAGCGGCGCGCGGAAAATTCGTGCTGACGGCGTGCGAAGGCCTCCGCGACCAAGTGCTTGAGGTCGTGGTCGATCATTTCCTGCACGTCGGTGCCGATGAAGCGGCTGTAGCATCCCGATCCCGCCAGCACCGAGAAGTGCTCGTGCGAATTCTGCGCTTCGCGCAGTACCAGGATTCCCGCGCAGCTCACGTTCAGCAACGACGCGATCTGGGTCAGGACGCCTTCGGCGAGCCGTTGCATCGACTTGAAATCGAACAGCGTCGAGGCCGCCTCGATGATGATTTCGAGACCGCGGCGGGTTTCCACCATCCGCTCGAGCTGCTGGTAGCTGCGCAGCGCCGCGGTCAGCGCCGTGAACAGCTTGTCGGCCGTGAGCTCGGTCTTCGCCTTGTAGTCGTTGATGTCGTAGTCGACGATGATGCGCCGCTCCGGCGCCTGGCCGGGCTGGCCGGTGCGCAGGATGATACGCACCGTATCGTTCTTGAGGTTCTTGCGGATGAACTGGACCAGGTCGAGGCCCGCCGTGTCGCTCTCCATGATGACGTCGAGCAGCACGACCGCCACGTCCGGATGGGCGCGCATGAGCTCGCGGCCTTCGGCCGCCGAATAGGCCGAGACGATATCGATCCCCTGGCCGTTGAGCTTGTAGTCCGCGAGCGCGAACCGCGTGCCTTCGTGCACGGCCGGCTCGTCGTCGATCACCGCGACTTTCCAGCGCGGTCCCTCTTCGCGCGGCGTCTCGGCGCCGGGATCCTCGATCAGGTGGACGATGTCGTCTGGTTCGGCCATGAGTTCGGTCCATGATGTAGGTCGGCTTGCATCGGCGGGGATTCGCTCGGAGCGACCCGCGGGATCGAAATGCGGAAACGGGTGCCCCATCCGAGCTTCGATTCGAACGTCAACCGGCCGCCGAGCTGCTGGGTGACCAGATTGAATATGATATGGAGCCCCAGCCCGGTGCCGCCCTCGGACCGGCGCGTGGTGAAGAACGGATCGAGTGCGCGCCGCTGGGTATCCTCGCTCATGCCGACGCCGTCGTCGGAGACGAAGATATCCACGTCGTCGCCGTTGATCTGGCGCGCTTCGATGATGACCTGGCCGGCGCGGCCGTCCGGGAATGCATGGATGACGCTGTTGAGGAACAGATTGGTCAGCACCTGACCATAGGAGCCCGGATAGCTGTCCATCATGATGCCGGCCGGCATGTCGACGGCGAGCGCAATCTGCGACTTCTTGAGCACCGGGCGCAGGCTCGCAATGATCTGGTCGGTCGATTCCTTGAGGTCGAACTGGCGCCGGTCGGCGTGGCTGCGATCGACCGCGACCTGCTTGAACGAATGCACCAGCTCGCCGGCGCGCTGCAGGTTTGCCACCAGCTGATTGGCCGCGTCGCGCCCGCCCTCGAGGAATTCGTCGAGTCGCGAGCGCCGCAGCGGCCCGGCCTTGACCTCGCGCGCGAAATCGTCGCAGCGGCGCGCGAAGCTCGAAGCGACGGTCAGGCTGATGCCGATCGGATTGTTGACTTCGTGGGCGACGCCGGCGACCAGCCCGCCGAGCGCCGCGAGCTTTTCGGCTGCGATCAGATTGACCTGCGCCTCCCGCAGATCCTGCAGTGCGCTCTCGGCGTGCTCCTTCGAGGCCCGCAGCTCGTTTTCCGCCCTGCGCTTGGCGATGGCGTTGTCGCGGAACACCTCGACGGCGCGCGCCATTTCGCCGATCTCGTCGCGGGCCTGCGTCCCCTGGATCGGACGATCGTACTTTTCCGCCACCACGGCATGCATCGCACCCACGATCTCCTTGAGCGGCAGGCTGATGCTGCGCGCGATCAGCACGCCAATGACGACGATGATCGTGAGGAAAATGACGGCAACCAGGGCGACGTACTGATAGATGTCGGCGAGCGTCCGATCGAAGCTCCCCTGCGCCTGCAACTCGCGCAGTCTCATCTGCGCGGACAGCTTGTTGATCACCGCGATCATCTCTGCCTGATTGTCGTCGATCGCGCTCCGCAGCAGGTTGGCCCGTGTCGTGAAATGCTCGATCAGGCTGGCCAAGCCGTCGCGGAACAGCGCGGCGCGCTGCGCCAGAGCGGCGAGGGCGGTGCGTTGCAGGTTGTTCTCCGCCAGGTCGATCATGACCGGGATCGTCTGCTCGACGGTGGAGATGTTCTTGCGTGCGTCATCGGCCGCGTCCGAGGCGAGCGAGAGATAGAAGGCATTGGCGGCGACGAGGCTTGCGGTGAACGCCTCGCGCGACTTTCCGAGCGAAGGCCAGAGCAAGGCGTCGCGCTTGCCGATGGCGCCTTCGATGATGGAATAGAGCCCGGCCATTTCCCGCGCCGGCTTGAGCACGTCGCCCTCGTAGGTCTGCTCGATCATGGCCTGGACTTCGCGCACCTGGCCGAAGCCGAGAAGGAAGCGCTCGGTAACGGCACGCAGTTCGTCGACCGAGCCCGACAGCACCGGGTCGATGGTGCCGCGATTGCGCAGCGTGCTCAGGACCTCGCCGTGCAGGCGCAGGATTTCGGCAAACACCGCCTTGTTGGGCTGGTTGATGTAACGATGGATCAGGTTCTGCAGGCGGCTGGCCTCGCTCTCCAGCAGGACCAGCAGCCGGTCGGACTCGCGGACCTTGCGGACTTCGTTCCAGGCGCTGTTGAGAACATTGCCGCCGTTCCAGATCAGCCCGGCGAGAATGATGGCGACCGCGCCGTTGAGCAGCGCAAGCGAGACGAGGCGCCAGCGGATCGGCAGCACCCGGACGACGCTCTCGGTCTCCAGGTCAAAGCTGTGCCGAGGCCGAACGTCCGGCAAGGTTGAAGGTTGTTTATCGGCGGCTGCCAATTCGCGAACTCACTGAACCTGCCGGATGCGCTCGGCCAATTGGCGCGCGCCCGGGTCCGTCAGCGCTGTTTCGATGACGGCGCTCATTGCCTGCTCGAACGGCTTGCGGTCGAAATTGTCAACGATGACGGTGCCGGCATCGCGCGCCTGCCGGCGGGAGCGGGCCTCCAGCCCGAGCCAGATGTTGCGCATGAACTCGCTCGATTTGCGGGCGGCATCCAGGAAGATCGTCTGGTCGTCGGCCGAGAGGCTTTCCCACGCGCGCAACGACATGATGAGCACTTCGGGCCCCATCGTGTGTTCGGTCAAGGTATAATTCTGCGCGACCTTGTAGTGATTGGTGGTGACATAGGAAGGCCAGTTGTTTTCCGCGCCATCGATCAGCTTGGTGTTCAGGCCGGTGAGCACCTGACCGTAGGGCAGTTCGACCGGTTCGGCGCCGAGCGCCTTGATCATGTTGAACATGAGATCGGATTGCTGGACCCGGATCCGCAGCCCCTTCATGTCCGCCAGCGTGCGCACCAGCCGGACGCTGTTGTAGATCGACCGCGCCCCGGAATCGTAATAGGCCAGCCCGACAAATCCCGCCTGCCGGAAGCTCGCCAGCACCTCTTCGCCGATGGAATGGTCGAGCACGTGGTGCAGGTGGTTGAAGGAGCGGAACAGGAACGGCAGCGCGAGCACGTTCGCCATCGGCACCATGGAGCCGATCGGCGCCACATTGGTGCGATTGAGGTCGATCGCTCCGACCCGGGTCTGCTCGATGGTGTCCTTTTCTTCCCCGAGCTGGCGCGAGTGAAACACCGTGATGCGATGGCGTCCGCCGGTTTTCTGTTCGACCTCGCGCGCCATGTACATCAGCGCCTGCACCGTCGGGTAATCGACCACCTGGGTATCGGCCACGCGGAATTCGCGCGCTGCTGCGGCGGGCGAAAAGCCCGCCATTGCGGCGAAGACGACGCCGGCAAGGCAGCAGTTGCGTTGCGATCCGATGAACATAAACAAGCGTCCCAATGACGATTTCGCGGTGAAATTGCGCCAACAGTATTCGTTTGGGCGGAAGGCCGTCAACAAACGCCTCCTGCCGGCCGCGATCGAGCGCGCGAAGCCGGTCAACGCAGCCCTTCGCTAACGCTTGCGGGCCTCCAGCGCCAGTACCTTGTCGACCATCTCGCCCGCAAGCCCCAGGTATTGCCCCGGATCGCACATCTTTTCCAGTTCAGGCCGCGTCAGGTGGCGCACGATCTCGGCGTCCTGCGCCAGCAGATCGAGGAGCGGAGTGCCGGTCGTGGCAACCTTGCGGCAGATGTCATAGACGAGGTCGTGGGCGCGCTGACGGCCGAGATGCGGACCGAGCCCCATCATGACGGCCTCCGACACGATTGTGCCGAGCGTGAGGTCGAGATTGGCCCGCATGCGGGCCGCATCCACTTCCAGCCCGGCCACCAGCACGCGGGTCTGCGCCAGCGCGCCGGAGGAGAGCAGGAATATCTCCGGCAGCGCGATCCATTCGATCTCCCACGGCCCGGTCGAGCGCTCGTGATCGGCGACCGCGGCTTCCAGCAGCGCAGCCGCGTTCTGGCGCACCAGGGCGGCGGTGGCGTGGATGTAGAGGCTCGAGACCGGATTGCGCTTCTGCGGCATGGTGCTCGAGGAGCCGCGGCCTTCATGGAAGGGCTCGTACACCTCGCCGACCTCCGTCTGCATCAGGAGCTTCACGTCCATCGAAATCTTGCCGAGCGTGCCGGTAACAAGGCCGAGAAAGCACCCGACCTCGCCGATGCGGTCGCGCACCGTGTGCCAGGCGATCTCCGGCTGGCCGAGACCGAGTTCGTCCATCAGCGCGGCCTGCACTCTGAGGCCGTCGGCGCCGAGCGAGGCGAGCGTGCCGACCGCGCCGCCGAACTCGCCGACCAGCACGCGCGGGCGAAGCTGCCGCAGCCGCTCGCGATGGCGCTGCATGGCGGCGAGCAGCGCTGCGGTCTTGAAGCCGAAGGTCAGGGGGACCGCCTGCTGCAGGTTGCTGCGCCCGGCCATGGGGGTATCGCGGTGGCGCCGCGACAGATCCGCCAGCGCCGCCGCGATCGCCTCCATGTCCTGCTCGACCAGGTCGAGCGCCGCGCGGATCTGCATGACCGTGGCGGTGTCGGTGATGTCCTGGGTGGTGGCGCCCCAGTGGCACCATTCGCCCAGCCCGTCCGCGCACAGGCCGACGATCTGCTGCACCACGCCGAGGATCGGATAGCCGATGCGCTCGGTCTGCTGCTTGAGCCGCGCCAGGTCGATGTTCTCGATGCGCGCCTTGTGCTCGATCTCGCGCGCGGCTTTTTCCGGAATGATGCCGAGGCGCGCCTGCACGCGCGCGAGTGCCCGCTCGATCTCGAGATAGTAGCCGGTCCTCGCCTCGTCGGAAAAAACCTGCCGCATCTGCGGCGTGCTGAAGATGTCGCGGAAGATCGCCGAGTCGAGCGCCGTTGCGGGCATTTGCGAAGGTCTCCAATCGAAGGCGGGGCGGGCCGCTCTTGGGGCACGCCCGACATGCGGATGTCAATCGGCGAGCTTACAGCACGATGCTGGGATTGCGCAGGTTCTGGTCGCAGTCGATCAGGTTGACCTGGCGGACCGCGATCTCCCAGCGCCCGCCGCGCTCGACGAAGCGATGCCCGCACCAGCCCGAAAGCTAGCGCGTGCCGTCGACGCGGAACTCGCTGATGAGATAGTTCGAGCGCACCATGCGCGCGTCGCTCTCGCCTGGCGGCGAACACCTCGACGTTCGAGACCATGCGCACGGTGCGCGATTTCGGCGCCTGCGACCAGGCATAGCCGGTGCGCAGGCGATAGATGCGGTCTTCCATGCGCCGGCGGTCGTCGAACGAGATCGCGATCTCGCGGCGCGGATCGCCCGCCTCGGGCGTTCCCGGCACCCAGTAGATGCATTCGGGCGCGTACATCGCCAGCCATTCGTCGAACTTGAGCTGATCGAGCAGCCGCGCTTCGCGCTCGATCAGCGCGCGGAAGCGATCGCGCTCTGCGGGTCGCCGACGAGCAGATCGTCGCGCTGCCAGTCGGTGAAGCTCTCGACCAGGTGCGGTAGAACGCCTCGGTGACGTAGTAGGAGCTGACCGACGGGTCGTGGGCGGGCTGCATGTGCGTCGCCTTGGTCATGGCTCGCGCTGCACCGCCAGGTTCGGCGCGGCCTTCATCAGCCGCTTCCATTCCTTGATGTATTCGCGCATGAAGGCCTCGTCGGTGGCCGGCGCGGTGATGATGCCGTGCTCGTCGGTCTTGACGCGGCCGGGGATGCCGAGCCCCCGGTGCATGTAGATCCACTCGTCCTCCAGGCATGCCAGCCCGCGCTGGATCTCCTCGAAATTGGCGAGATCGTCGACCTCGCCGAAGTTCGGGAACTGCTCCTGCGTGCGCATGCGCAGCGAGTTGATCTCGTCGACCGCGCCGCCGAGCGTGCCGTCCTCGTCCACCACCGCGGTGCCGTACCAGGTGACGTTCGTTTCGTCGACCGACACCGGCTCGAACACCTGGATGTGGTTGCCGAGCAGCGAGAAGTTCGGGAACACGTTGATGTTGACCGGCTCCGACGACGCGAGGTCGAGGATGTCCTCGGCCTTGGCGCCGTAGCGGCGGCGCAATTCGTCCTGGTAGTGCTCGGTCCCGGGCGCCGGTCCTTCCACCGCCCATAGCCCGCCGGCGCGCTTCTCGATCGTCGGCCGCTTGTCCTTGAAGTGATGCCCGTGGCCCATATAGGCCATGTACATCGGCGCGGTGTCGGGCGAGCTCTTGTAGTAGGACATGCCCTTGTTGGCGACGTCGGCCTGGCGGTTCTCCATCTCCAGCAGCGAGCGGTGCGAGAACACGACGTGGTAGCCGTCGCCGGAATTGTCGTAGGCGAGCTTCCAGTTGCCCTTGTACTTGAGCCGGTTGGCCTCGCAGACCGCGATCCGGCCCTCGGGCTGGCGGTCGAGCCATTCGTCGATCGGCTTGGTGATCGCGCCGAGATAGTCGAGCAGCGGCGGCGCGTCGAGATTGAGCGTGGCGAAGATGAAGCCGCGATAGCTGTCGACGCGCGGCACCTGCGCGACGTTGTACTTCGCGTCCTTGAAGTCGCAGGCGTAGCCGTCCGGCCACGGCACGGCGCGCAGCTTGCCGGAGTTGAGATAGCTCCAGCCGTGATACGGGCAGGTGAAGATGCGCGCCGAGCCCTTGTCCTTGCGGCAGAGCGTGGTGCCGCGGTGGGTGCAGCGGTTGAACAGCGCGCGGATCTTGCCGCCGGAATCGCGCAGCAGGATGATCGGGCGCAGGCCCAGCCGCACGGTGATGTAGTCGTCGGGCTTGGCGATCTGGCTCTCGTGGCCGAGATAGACCCAGACCGCGCCGAAGATGTGCGTCATCTCGGCCTGGAAGATCGCGGGATCGGTGTAGATCAGGCGGTGGACGCGATCCTCCTGCACCAGCTCGTCCCAGTCGTAGAGCTCGGCGGCGTTGGCCGGCCTGCTTGGCGACGCACTGATTTTTTCCAGCATGGCGTCATCCCCGGTGGCAACTCTCTCACCCGTCGTCCCCGCGAAAGCGGGGACCCATATTCCAGAGGCCGTGGTTATGGGTCCCCGCTTTCGCGGGGACGACGCCGAGATTGCCTCTCTCGTACCAGAGTTTGTGATCCGCCGCAGCAGCTAGAAAAAATCGAAATACTCGTTCTGCTCCCACTCGGTGGTTTCGTCGCCCAGGCCGCGCGCGCGCGTCATCGGAGCGCCATGTCTCGAAGCGGCCCGCTTCGTTGCGCTTGAGCTTGAGGTAGTAGTCGACGAACACCTCGCCGAGCTGGGCACGAAACAGCGGCTCCTTCTCCAAGCGCGTCGAGCGCCGCCGGCAGGCTCGTCGGCAGCATCGGCCGGTCGGCGGCATAGGGCGTCGTCGTCGGGCGGCCCGGGATCGAGCTTATTGTCGATGCCGTCGAGCCCCGCCACGATCTGCGACAGGATGAAGAGATAGGGGTTGGCGGCGGGCTCGCCGATGCGGTTCTCCAGGCGCGTGCCCGTATCGCCCGGGCGCGCCGAGCACGCGCACCATCACGCCGCGATGGTCGTGGCACCAGGTGGCGCGGTCGGGCGCGAGCGAGTTCGGCCGGAAGCGCCGGTAGCCGTTGACGGTCGGGGTCGCGAACGCGGTGCAGGGCCCGGCATGCTTGAGCAGGCCGGCGAGATAGCTGCGGCCGAGCGGCGAGAGGTGATCCCAGTGCTCACGCTCGGGCATGAACAGGTTCTGCCCGCTCCTGGTGTCGACCAGCGACTGGTGCAGGTGCCAGCCGCTCGAATAGTAGCCCTTGAGCGCGGGCCGGCACATGAAGGTGGCGAAATAGCCCATGCGGCGGCAGATCTGGCGGGTCGCCGTGCGGAACAGGAAGGCGTGGTCGGCGGCCTCCAGCGCGCCGCTTCGCCGCGAAGGTGCATTCGACCTGGCCGGGTCCCCACTCGTTCTCGATCGAGCGCAGCGGCAGGCCGATCTTCTTGTAGCCGTCCGCCAGCGCCGACAGCACCGGCTGCATCAGGTCCATGTTGGATTCGGAATGGTAGGAAAAGCCCGGCTCGGCCGGGCTGGTGCCGATCGGCCGGCCGCGCACGCCGGGAATTCCGATGTGCCGCTCGCCCGAGCTGATCCTCCGCGACGCGCAGCAGGTACCACTCGATCTCCAGGCCGACGACGCAGCCTAGGCCACGGTCGGCGAGCCGCTTGAGCTCCCTGCGCAGGAGCTGCCGCGGCGAGAAATGAAACGGCACGCCGTTGCCGAAATATTCGTCGCACAGCACCCAGGCGACGCCCGGCGCCCACGGCAGCACGCGAAAGGTCGCAGGATCGGGAACGACGGTGAGATTGGGCGAGCCCGTCATCTCGGGAAGGCCCATTCCGCCGCCGGGCGTGAACGACGCGAAGGTGCGCGCGTTCGCCGAATCGAGCGTGGTGGTCGCGACGTTGATGTTGTAGCCGTTGGCGAGCGCGGCGATGAAGGCCGGCACCGTCACCGCCTTGGCGCGCGAGGCGCCATGCGGATCGGCCCAGGCGACGCGCACGAGCCGGATGTCGTCCTTCTCCAGCCTGAGCTTGACCTCCTCGGCGTGCCGCCTCTGGTCGTCGTTCCAGAGGCCGTGCTTTTCGACGAAACCGAGGGGCTTGTTCACCAGCAATTGTCCATGACGATCCGGGAAGGGCCGGAATGTAGATGATCGCGCGCAGGCGATAAAGCTTGCCGCGGCCGGCCGTGCAAGATCGCCGCGCCGCCATTGACGGGCGCAGGGGCAGCCGATTTGATCGCTCGCGGTGCAGCGCACGCCGTGAGGGGACCATGAGGATCCGCGCGCCGAAGGACTTCTGGTCGGGCGTGATGTTCTGCGGCTTTGCCGCGGTCGCCTTGCTTGCCGCGCAGGGCTATTCGCTCGGCACCGCCGGCAAGATGGGCCCGGGTTATTTCCCGCTGCTGCTGGGCCTTGTGCTGGCCCTGCTCGGTCTCATTCTGGTCGGCCGCTCGGTCCTGATCGACGGCGATGCCAATGCCTGCCATCCATGTGCTGCCGCTCGCGGTCATGGCCGTCGGCGGTGTGCCTGTTCGGCGTCATGATCGAGCCGCTCGGCCTCGTGATCTCGCTCGCGGTGTTGACCGTGCTGACCGCGTGGGCCGGTCCGCAATTCCGCCTGACGGAGACCGTCGTGCTGGCGGCCGCGCTGATCGCGTTCTCGGTCGCCGTTTTCGTCTATGGGCTGGGGTTGCCGCTCAACGTCTGGCCGAGCCTGTAGCGGTCCGATGGAAGTGCTCTCCCACCTCGCGCTTGGATTTTCCGTCGCGCTGACGCTGCAGAATCATCACCTACTGCTTTCTCGGCGTGCTGCTCGGCACCGTCATCGGCGTGCTGCCGGGGATCGGCCCGGTCACCACCGTGGCGATGCTGCTGCCGATCTCGTTCACGCTGTCGCCCGAGTCCGCCATGATCCTGCTCGCCGGCATCTACTACGGTGCGCAGTACGGCGGCTCGACCACCGCGATCCTGGTCAACATCCCGGGCGAGGCCTCCTCGGTGGTCACCACCATCGACGGCTATCAGATGGCGCGGCAGGGGCGTGCCGGTCCGGCCCTCGGCATCGCGGCGATCGGTTCGTTCTTTGCGGGTTGCGTGGCGACGCTGGTGATTGCGTTCGCCGCGCCGCCGCTCGCCGCGCTCGCCCTGGAGTTCGGGCCGGCGGAATATTTCTCGCTCATGGTGTGCGGGCTGATCGCGGCGGTCGTGCTCGCGCACGGCTCGCTGGTCAAGGCGATTGCCATGGTGGTGCTCGGTCTGCTGCTCGGGCTCGCCGGAACCGACGTGAATTCCGGCTCGCGGCGGTTCAATTTCGGCATGACCGGGCTCGCCGACGGCGTCGAGTTCGTCGCGCTGTCGATGGCGATCTACGGCATCGCCGAAGTCGCCTACAACCTGGAGAAGAAACTTGCGACCGGCATCGTGTCGTCGCCGGTCGGCCAGGTGTGGCCGAGTTTCGCCGATCTCAAGCACTGCGCCGGCGCCATCCTGCGCGGCACCGGGCTCGGCTCGATTCTGGGCGTGCTGCCGGGGGGAGG
Organism: uncultured Alphaproteobacteria bacterium; assembly: GCA_963755305.1. Classification (GTDB taxonomy): domain Bacteria; phylum Pseudomonadota; class Alphaproteobacteria; order Rhizobiales; family Xanthobacteraceae; genus VAZQ01. Next base: position 23,072 of record CAVWJL010000009.1, read on the forward strand.
GGCGCTGCTCGCCGCGTTTGCCGCCTATACGCTGGAGAAGCACGTCGCCCGGCCGCCGCGCACGTTCGGCAGCGGCGACATCCGCGGCGTCGCGGCGCCCGAATCCGCCAACAATGCGGGCGCGCAGACTTCGTTCATCCCGATGTTGACGCTGGGCATCCCCGGCAATCCGACTATGGCGATGATGATCGGCGCGCTGATGATCCACGGCATCGCGCCGGGCCCGCGCGTGATGACCGACCGGCCCGGCCTGTTCTGGGGGCTGATCGCCAGCATGTGGATCGGAAACTTCCTGCTGGTGGTGCTGAACCTGCCGTTGATCGGGGTATGGGTGCGGCTGTTGCGCGTGCCCTACCGGCTGCTCTATCCGGCCATCATCGTGTTCTGCTGCATCGGCGCCTATACCATCAACACCAAGTCGTTCGATCTGTTCGTCATGGCGTTCTTCGCCGTGTTCGGATACCTGGCGATCAAGCTCGACTGCGAACCCGCTCCGCTGGTGCTCGGCTTCGTGCTCGGGCCGCTGATGGAGGAGAACCTGCGCCGCGCCCTGCTGCTTTCGCGCGGCGACCCCATGGTTTTTCTGGAGGAGCCGATCAGCCTCGCGTTCCTGCTGGTGGCGGTCGGCCTGCTGCTGGTGATCGCGCTGCCGACCATTCGCGCCAAGCGCGCGGAGGCGCTGAAGGAGTAGTCATCGTCCCGGGCGCAGTGCAGCACGCGTCACGAAGTGGCGCGTGCTGCGCTGCCGACCCGGGACCGCCCAAAGCTCGGCGCTCTTGGCGGTCCCGGATCAGCGGTGCACCGTTTGCAGTGCGTGCTCACGCTGCACCGCATCCGGGACACGGCGTCTTAAGACCGCCGGAACAAACTTGTCAGCGCGCTCCAGATCGACTTTGCGATCAGCGTGAATCCCGAGATCGGCTTGGCGGGGATCGCGGGCGCAGGCGCGCGCGGCGGCGGCGCGTGCCCGGGCGCGGGATCGTGCGGCACCAGGGGCGGGGCTGCCACGTGCTCCTGCGCGATCTTCTCCTTCAGGCATTTGGCGAACTGGCTCATGAGCTGCGCGGCGGTAGCCTGGATGATGCCCACGCCGCGGCCGTACTGCGCGACCGATCCCGATAGCGTCAGGTTGGTATGAACCAGCACCCTGGAGCCGCTGCCCGCCGGCTCCAGGCGAAAGTCCGACGTGGCAATCGCGCCGCCGCGCCCTTTGGAGTCGCTGCCGTGCGCGGAAATGCGCGCCGTGTGGCCCGCCTGGTCGATCGCGTCGAACTTGACCATGCCCGCGAAGGTGAGCGCCACCGGCCCGAGCCGCACCGCGATCCTGCCCTTGTAGGACGTCTTGTCGATCACCTCGGTCAGTTCGGCGCCCGGCATGCAGGGCGCGATACGCTCGATGTCCAGCAGTACCATCCAGGCCTGCGCCGGCGGCAGCGGCACCTCGAACGAATTGTCGAACTCCATGCGGCTACTCCGACTAAACCCATCCGTTCGTCCCCGCGGAAGCGGGGACCCAGTTCTTCGGCGTTCAAGGTCTGGGTCCCCGCTTCCGCGGGGACGAACGGAGAATGTGATTTCGATTTTTGCCGAACTAGCCTTGATAGCCAACGAATTCAGGCGCGCCGATCTTGTCCCATACCCAGCGCGCGCAGGCGAACAGGCGGCGGTCGTCATGGCGCTGCGCGACGAGCTGGATGCCGACCGGCAGGCCGTTCGGCCCGCGGTGCGTGGGCAGCGTCAGGGCAGGGGTGTGCAGGATGGTCCAGATCGCCTGGAAGCCCGGATCGCCGGTCTCGCCGAGCCCGCGCGGCGCCTCGCCGTCGGCGCACGGCGCGAGCAGCACATCGACGCCGTCGAACACCGCCGGCAGCCGCGCGCGGCAGTCTTCGGCGAGCCGCAGCGCCGCGCGATAGTCGTCGTGCGGCATGGCGCGGCCGAGCGCGATGCGCTTGCTCAGCCGCTCGCTGATCGCCGCGCGGTGATTGTTCCATTCGTGCGCCATGGCGGCGGCGCGCTCGTAATTGTTGATGGTCTCGCGCGCGGCGTCGCGCAGCCCGGAGAACGCGCCGGGCAGCACGACTTCGCGCACCGTGGCGCCGGCCCTGCCGAGCCGGGCGGCGGCATCTTCGATCGCCGCCACGGTCTCGGGCTGCGCCTTGTCCCACAGCGGCGTGCGGCACAGGCCCACGCGCGGCGGACGATCGGGCGCGGCGGCGGGAGACGGCGCGCGCAGCTCCAGCACCGCGCTGACGAGCTCGATGTCGTCGAGCGAGCGCGCAATGAGCCCGAGCGTGTCGAGGCTTTCGGCCGCCGGATAGACGCCGCGCCGGTTGAACGCGCCGAAGGTCGGCTTGAAACCGAACACGCCGCAATAGGCGGCCGGGCGCAGCACCGAGCCGCCGGTCTGGGTGCCGAAGGCGGCCGTCGCCATCCAATCGGCTACCGCCGCACCCGATCCGCTCGACGAGCCGCCGGGCGTGCGCGCGGTGTCGTGCGGGTTGGTGGTGATGCCCGGCGTCATGCCGGCGAACTCGCAGGTGACGGTCTTGCCCAGGATCACCGCGCCGGCCGCGCGCACCAGCCCGACACAGGCGGCGTCGGCCCCCGGCCGGTGACCCTTGTAGATCGGCGAGCCCATCTCGGTCGGCTGGTCGAAGGTGTCGATGATGTCCTTTACGCCGACCGGCACGCCATGCAGCGGCCCGCGCGCGCCCGCACGGTCGAGCGCGCGCGCCTGGGCGAGCGCAAGCTCCGGATCGATGCTGGCCCAGGCGTGGATGTCGCCTTCGCGCGCCGCGATGCGGGCGAGGCAATCCCGCGTCACCGCCTCGCAGGTGATCTCACCGGCCGTAGTTGCGCGCACGATCTCGGTTGCGGTCAATTTGTTGAGTTGTTCGTTGCCGGTGAACCGCGTTCTGGTTTGCGCCAAGCTCATCGTGTCGGACCCACTTGTTAACGCGCCTTTCTTGCGTCGTCCCCGCGAAAGCGGGGACCCATATTCCAGAGACCGGTGTCTATGGGTCCCCGCTTTCGCGGGAACGACCGTGAGGAATGCGCGACCCGGACATTCACGGCATGCCTCGAATCGACGCCTTCAATTCTTGCCGGCGCGCGCGGCCGACGTGCCGGCGATCCTGCCGAACACCGCGCCCGAGGTCAGCCCCGATCCGCCCGGATAGTTGAAATAGAACAGCCCGCCCACCAGTTCGCCCGCGGCATAGAGCCCGCGGATCGGCTGATAGTCGGTGTTGAGCACCTCGCCGTCGTTGTTGATGCGCACGCCCCCGAACGTGAAGGAAATGCCGCAGGTCACCGCGTAGCCTTCATAGGGCGGGGTATCGATGGTGTTGGCCCAGTTGCTCTTGTCGATCGCGAGCCCGACGGTGCGCCGGCCGTCCTTGATGTTGGGATTGAACGGCACGTCCTTTTTCACCGCCGCGTTGTACTCGGCGATGGTCTTGAGGAACTGCTCGGCGTTCACGCCCTCGAGCTTGCGGGCAAACTCCTCCAGTGTGTCGGCGGTCACCTTGGTGATCTGGCGGATGCGGTACTCGTCGCGCTGCATGTGCTTGACCTTGGCGTCGAACACCTGCCAGGCGAACTGCCCGGGCTGCTCCAGCACGACGCGGCCGTATTTCGCATAGGTGTAGTTGCGGAAATCGGCGCCCTCGTCGACGAAGCGCTTGCCGGTCGCGTTGATGAGGACGCAGAACGGGTAGGAATGCTTCTGGAACTGGTCGCCGACCGCGAGGTCGCCGAACTCGGGAGCGTTCATCTCCCACTGCACGGCATGGCAGCCCGACCAGTTGCCGCGCGTGGAGGCGCCGATCTCGGTCGCCATGCGGATGCCGTCGCCGGTGTTGAAGCGGGTGCCGCGCACCTTGGCGAGGTCCCAGCCGGGGCCGAGATAGCGCGTGCGCCATTCGGAATTCGCCTCGAACCCGCCGCAGGCGAGCACCACCGCGTCGGCGTGCAGGTCGCTTTCCACGCCGTCGTGGCGGATGCGCACGCCCTTGATGCGCACCCCGTCGAACAGCAGGCTGAGCGCGCGGGTGGCGTAGCGGATCTCGATGCCGCGCTTCTGCGCCGCGTCGGTCTCCATCTTGATCAGGCCCGGACCGCCGCCCACCGCCTCGACCGTGAGCCCGCCCCAGAACTTGAACTTGCCGTCGATCTTGAACGCCTGGCGGCCGTAGATCGGGATGAAGCGCACGCCCTTGTCGCGCAGCCAGCAGAAGGTGTCGAAGCTCCTGGTGACCAGCAGCTCGACCAGGTCCGGGTCGGCGCGGTTCTGCGTGACCTGCGCCATGTCGTCGAAGAACTTCTCGGCCGTGTAGGTGCCGAAATCGGTTTCGGCGATCTCCTGCGGCGTGAGGTCGGGAACCAGCGCCTTGATGTCGTCGACGCCGTTGTAGACCACGCGCACCGAGCCCGCGGTGAAGCGGCTGTTGCCGCCCGACTCGTCCTCGGGCGCCGCTTCCAGCATCAGCACCTTGGCGCCCTGCTCCTGCGCGGCGAGCGCCGCGCAGAACGCCGCGTTGCCGCCGCCGACGACGATCACATCGAACGCTCCAGCCATTCCAGGTTCCCCTCGATGCCCGACACTCTTTCCACGTCATGGCCGGGCATAGCCCGTCGAAGACGGGCGTGGACGCCCTGGTGCCCGGCCATCCACGTCTTTTCTTTGCTCGCTCGCAAGTAAGCAAGAGGTGGATGCCCGGCACAAGGCCGGGCATGACGAAATCGCAAGGCTGCTGCCCGCTTGCTACTCCGCCGCGACGGCGGAGACGCCGCCATGGGCCTTCGACCAGGCCGCCGGATCGCGCATGAAGGTCTCGACCTCGGCGAGCTTGCCGGCGTCGAACTTGCCGCTCGCCTTGGCGGCGGCGAGCACGTCCCACCAGGTGGCGAGCGCGTGCAGCGTGACGCCGAGGTCGCGCATGATGCCGGGCGCCTCCGGGAAGATGTCGTAGAAGAACACCACGAACACGTGCTCGACCGTCGCGCCGGCCTCGCGCAGCGCGTTGCAGAAGTTGATCTTGCTGCGGCCGTCGGAGGTCATGTCCTCGACCAGCAGCACGCGCTGGCCTTCCGTCAGGTGGCCCTCGATCTGGGCATTGCGGCCGAAGCCCTTCGCCTTCTTGCGTACGTAGAGCATGGGCAGGTCGAGCCTGTCGGCCATCCAGGCGGCGAACGGAATGCCGGCGGTCTCGCCGCCCGCCACCGCGTCGAACTGCTCGAATCCGGCCTCGCGCATGAGGGTCGCGGCGCCGAAATCGATCAGCGTGCGGCGCACACGCGGAAACGAGATCAGCCGCCGGCAGTCGGTATAGACCGGGCTCGCCCAGCCGGAGGTGAAGATGAACGGCTTGTCCTGCATGAAGCGGACCGCCTCGACCTCCAGGAGCATCCTGGCGGTGAGCTCGGCGATCACCGTCCGGTCGGGAAATCCAGCACCTGCGGCCATCGTATTCTCGCTTGCTCTCGCTTTGGGTTCCGTCATCCTGAGGTGCGCGCCGAAGGCGCGCCTCGAAGGATGACGGCACTATCCGGTTCCGCTCACTCGTCCGGCTCGGCTCGTGCCGGTGTCATCCTTCGAGGCTCGCTACGCTCGCACCTCAGGATGACGCCGGACCCGGCCAGCGGCCCGAAGGTGACGGCGTAACCGTTGTGCCCGGGGGCCGCGGCTGTCAACTTGTCGCGACCACTTTCCACTCGATTGTCTCGCCGCCGCGATAGACCAGCGCCTGCTCGTCCGGGCCTTCGACCTTGATCTCCTCGGGCGCGGTCCACGCGGCCTTTTCGAGCGTGATGCGCTCCTCGTTCGGCGCCATGCGGTAGTGCTTCGGGCCGTTGAGCGAGGCGAAGGCTTCGAGCTTGTCGAGCGCGCCTTCTTCCTCGAACACCTTTGCATAGGTCTCGATCGCGACCGGCGCATTGAACAGGCCGGGAATGCCGTTGACCGCGAGCTTCTTCGCGTACGGGTGCGGCGCCGAGTCGGTGCCGAGGAAATAGCACGCCTCGCCCGAGGTCGCGGCCCTGCGCAGCGCCGCGCGGTCCTTGGCGGTTTTGATCACCGGCATGCAGTACATGTAGGGCTTGAGCCCCCAGCCCAGCCAGTCGGTGCGGGTGAGCACGAGGTGATAGGGCGTGATGGTGCCGCCGACCTGCGGCGCCGCGCTGCGCACGAAGTCGACGCCGTCCTTGGACGAGAGATGCTCCAGGATGAACCGCAGGCCGGGAAACCGCTTCACCCATTTCGACAGGTAGCGCTCGATGAACACTGGCCTCGCGGTCGAAGATGTCGACCTCGGGATCGACGTCCTCGCCGTGCATCAGGAACGGCATGCCGATCTTTTCCATGCGCTCGAGCACGCGCATGACTTTGTCGTAGTCGGTCACGCCCGCCGCCGAATTGGTGGTGGCGTTGGCGGGATAGAGCTTCACGCCGGTGAACACGCCCTCGCGGAAGCCGCTCTCGACGTCGTCGGGGTCGGTGTCGTCGGTCAGGTAGCAGGTCATCAGCGGCTTGAAGGTCGAACCCGGGGGCAGGGCCGCCATCACCCGCTCGCGATAGGCGATGGCGTCGTTCGTGGTGGTGACCGGCGGGATCAGGTTCGGCATCAGGATGGCGCGACCGAAATGCTTGGCTGTGTAGGGCAGCACCGCCTTGAGCATGGCGCCGTCACGCACATGCAGATGCCAGTCGTCCGGCTTGCGGATGGTGATGCGCGTGGTCATGGGCGTTGACGGTTGCTGCCGATCGCACCGGCTGTCATGCCCGCGCAAGCGGGCATCCAGTAATCGCCATTCTCAGTTACAATATCGCGCCGTGCCGATACCATGATTCCGCGTTTACTGGATCGTCCGCTTGCGCGGACGATGACACCGAGTGTGGATCGCGGATCGGTTTGCATCACCCAATCGGCGCCGCCGCTGCCGCGAACGTCTCCGCCGGCTTGTCGAACTTCATCGCGCCGGTGAGGTCGGCGACGCGCGCGAAGCCGCGCCTGGCGCACCATTCCTCCAGCCCGTCGATGATCGCGATCATGCCGGACGGATTGCGGAACGTGAGGTATCCGATCATTACCGCGCTGGCGCCGGCCAGCATGTATTCCACCACGTCCTCGACCTTGACGATGCCGCCGCAGCCGACGATCGGGATCTTCACCGCGCGCGAGCACTGATGCACCATGCGCAGGATGATCGGCTTGATGCCGGGGCCGGACAGCCCGCCGTAGCCGTTGCCGATTGCCGGGCGAAAGGTCTCGGTGTTGATCTTGAGGCCCAGCAGCGTGTTGGAGATGGTCAGCGCATCCGCTCCGGCCTTTTCGGCCGCCTTGGCGACCAGATCGATCTCGCCGGCATTGGGCGAGAGTTTCGCCCACAGCGGCTTATCGGTCGCCGCGCGCACCCGCCGTACGATCTCGTAGGTATGGTCTTCGTGCAAAGCGAAGTTGCCGCCGCCCGGTTCGCGCGTCGGGCAGGAGATGTTCATCTCGATGACGTCGACCTGCGGCAGGTTCACGTCGCGCGCCATCGCCTCGAAATCCTCGGCCGTCGTCGCGGTGATGTTGGCGACCAGCGGCGGCGTGAAACGCTTGTAGTCCGCAAGCTGGTGGTCGAGGAAATAGCCGAGGCCCTTGGTCGGCAGCCCGATCGAGTTGATCATGCCGCCTTCCACCTCGGCGACGCGCGGCGGCGGGTTGCCGTCGCGGTGCGCGCGCGACACGGTCTTGCACACGAGCGCGCCCAGCCGGTTGATGTCCATCACCTGGGCGAGCTCGGTCGAGAACGCGCCCGAGGCCGGCATGATCGGATTCTCGAGCGTCACGCTCCCGATCCTGACCGACATGTCTACCATCCGAGCGCCTCCTGCATGTCGAACACCGGGCCGTCGATGCACACGCGGCGCAGCTCTTTCCTGCCGCCGACCTCGAAGGTGCGCACGCAGACGTAGCAGGGGCCGAGCCCGCAGGCCATGACCTGCTCCATGGCGATCTGGCCCGGAATGTCGTGCAGCCTGCCGAGCCGCTTCAAGAGCTGGAACAGGCGGTTCGAGCCGCAGGTGAAAAACGCGTCGGCGCGGCCTTGGGCGATCAGGCCGTCGACGATCGCTTCGACGTTCTCCACGTCGCTGGTGCCGTCGGTGTCGAGCACCCCGATCACGTCGCCGACCTGCGCGAACAGGTCGCCCGCCATCACGAATTCCGGGCTGCGCGCGCTGAGGATGGCGGTGACGCGGATACCGTGCTCGCCCGCGAGCTGGGAGAGCGGCCCGAGCGTCGCAAGGCCGACGCCGCGGCCGAGCACCACGATGTGCTTCCAGGCGGGATCGACCGAAAAGCCGACGCCGAGCGGTCCGACGATGTTGAGCGTGTCGCCCGGGTCGAGCTTGGCGAGCCCGTGCGTGCCGCGGCCGACGCATTTGTACAGGAACTCGATCCGGCCGCTGGGGCGATCGATGCGGTACACGCTCTGCGGCCGCCGCAGCCACAGTTCGCCGGCGTCGGGCGAGGGGCACAGCAGGTTGAAGAATTGCCCGGGCTTGACGGCCAGCGCCTTGGGCGAAGCCTCGACGATCAGGTGCTTGTATTCGGAATTAACCCAGCGGTGCGATACCACCGGACACAGCGTTTCTTCAGTCGGAATGCGAGGTTCCACGTCCGCCGGCAAGGCGGTGCCGGTGCCTACCACGAAGGGTGCCGACGCGAACGGCTGATGTGCCATGACCTGCGGCCTCGCGGCGTGGTTCCAGTGGGACCTTCAATAGTCCATCGCCGGATTCGAGTTCAAGGTTTATACGCTGCCCGTCGCGGGTTCCGCTCGTGCCTGCAGGCGCTTGGCCGCGTCGAGCGTGGCCGCAACGATGTTCTGGTAGCCGGTGCAGCGGCACAGATTGCCGGAAATCGCGATCCGCACCTCCTGCTCGGTCGGGTCGGGATTGTCGCGCAGGAACTCGATCAGGGTGGTGAGCATTCCGGGCGTGCAGAAGCCGCATTGCAGGCCGTGATGCTCGTGGAACGCCTGCTGCAGTGGATGCAGCTCGTCGGGGGAGGGCGCGATCCCTTCCACCGTGAGAATGTCGTGGCCGTTCGCCTGCACCGCCAGCATCAGGCAGGAACGCGCCGAGCGTCCGTCGATCAGGATGGTGCAGGCGCCGCACACGCCGTGCTCGCAGCCGAGATGCGTTCCGGTCAGGCCGATCTGGTGGCGCAGGAAATCGGCGAGCGTCCAGCGGACCTCGACCTCTTCCTGGTAGCGCTTGCCGTTGACGGTCAGCGCGATGTTTCGCGTTTCGCCCATTACCGCCCACCTTGGCGGAGATGCACCACCGTTGTCCGTTCGTCCCCGCGAAAGCGGGGACCCAGTTCTTCGCTGATCGCTTTTGTTGCGTACCTCAGCAGCAAGGACTGGGTGCCCGCTTGCGCGGGCACGAACGGAGGATTGGGTTCGATCCGATCCAAACGCATCTAATGCCGGTCCTGCCGGGGCTCGGTGCCGCGCAGCCGCGCGTATGCTTTCTCCAGCGCGCGCCGCGACAGCACCGCCGCCAGATGCTGGCGATAGGTGGCCGGTGCGTGCACGTCGTCGATGGCGTCGAGCTTGCGGCAGCTCTCGCAGGCGTCGCGGAACAGCGCGCCGTTCGGCACCTGCCCGACGATCGCCTGCTCCACCTCGCGCGCCCGCACCGGCGCCGTGCCCATGCCGCCGATCGTCACCGAGGCGCGCGTGATCGTGCCGGCCGCGTCGCCCTCGAGCAGCACGGCCGCCGACGTGATGGCGAAATCGCCGTGGCGGCGGGAGAATTCGACGAAGGCATAGCCGTGGTCGGCCGCCCATTGCGGGAAGCGGATGCCGATGACCAGCTCGTTGAGTTCGATCGCGGGCGTCATGTAGGCGACGGGAAAATCGGCAAACGGCAGCTCGCGCGCGCCGCTCGGGCCGGCGACCGTCACGGTCGCGTCGTAGCCGGTGGCGAGCGACACCAGCTCGGCCGCCGGGTCGAGATGGCAGAGCGAGCCGCCGATGGTGCCGCGGTTGCGGGTCTGCCGGTGCCCGACCTGCAGCAGCGCCTCGTGCATGATCGGCCAGCGCGCGCGCGCCAGGTCGGAGAATTCGAGATCGCGCTGGCGCGTCATGGCGCCGATGGCGAGCGCGCCGTCCGCTTCGCGAATGTAGGACAGGCCCTCGACCCGGTTGAGATCGATGATGTGGTCCGGCTGCACGAAGCGAAAGTTGAGCATCGGCATCAGCGACTGACCGCCCGCCAGAAGCTTGGCGTTCTCGAGGCTGCCGAGCAGTCCGACGGCCTCGCTGACCGTCTGCGGATCGTGATAGCGGAAGGGCGGTGGCTTCATTGGGATCGAGCCTGCGGCGACTTCTTTACATATAGCAATGACTGTGCATCAATCAAAAAAAGCAAGGTTTCCCGCAAAATGGGACCGCCGCGGTGATCGTTCTTCTCGGGTGCAACGTCCACCGCTCATCGGTGAGGAACGATGAAGCCCGCGCCGTTTCGCTATCACGCGCCGAAGACCGTCGACGAAGCGGTCGCAATGCTCGCGGAGGTCGCGCCGCGAGGACGGCCGCGTGCTGGCGGGCGGCCAGAGCCTGGTGCCGATCATGGCGTTCCGGCTGGCGCGCCCGGCGCATCTCGTCGACATCAACGGCGTCGCCGGGCTCGATCGGCTCGCGGTCGACGGCGACGGCATCTGCGATCGGCGCCTGCGTGCGCCACGCCGCCTTCCACCGGCCGGTGGTCGACGGGCCGCTCGGGGCGCTGCTTGTCGACGGTGGTGCGCCACATCGCGCATTATCCGATCCGCACGCGCGGCACCTTCTGCGGCAGCATCGCGCATGCCGATCCGGCATCCGAATGGTGCCTGGTCGCGGCGACGCTCGACGCCGAGATGGTGGCGCAGCAGCACGCGCGGCGCGCGGACCATCGCGGCGCGACGACTTCTTCCGCGGCATCATGACGACGGCGCTGGCCGCGGACGAACTGCTCGCCGAGGTGCGGCTGCCGCTCCTGCCGGCCGACACGCGCTTCGGCTTCTACGAGTTCAGCCGCCGCGCCGGCGACTTCGCGATCGCGATGGCGCTGGCGACGCTATCGGCATCGAGGACGGCAGTCATCGCCGAGCCGCGCATCGGCCATCGGCGGCGCCGAGGCGCAGCCGCGCCGGATCGCCGCGGCCGAGCGGCGCTCGCGGGGCACGCGCCCGAGCGCGCGCGGTCTTTCGCGGCAGCCGCCGAGGCCGCCGCCGCCGCGGTCGATCCGCTCGAGGATGCCGCAACCAGCGCGCGACTACCGCCGCGACCTGGTGCGCACCGTCACGCGCGCGCGCGCTGCGAGACAGGCCGCGGCATGAGCGAGACGCGCGAGATCACGCTGACCATCAACGGCCGCAGCTACGCCGTGCGCGTCGAGCCGCGCCGCACGCTGGTCGATGCGATCCGCGACGATTGCGGCCAGACCGGCACGCATATCGGCTGCGAGCACGGCGTCTGCGGCGCCTGCACGGTGCTGCTCGACGGCGAGCCGGTGCGCTCCTGCCTGATGTTCGCGGTGCAGGCGCGAGGGCCGCGCAATCCGCACCGTCGAGGGGCTGGCGAACGGCGAGGAGCTGCATCCGCTGCAGCGGCCTTCATCGACGCATCACGGGCTGCAATGCGGCTTCTGCACGCCGGGCTTCCTGATGCTGGCGGCCGGCGTGCTGGAGCGCGAGCCCGACATCGGCGACGAGGAGCTGCTCGACGTGCTCTCGTCCAATCTCTGCCGCTGCACCGGCTACGAGAACATCGTCAAGGCGGTGCGCGCCGCCGCGGCCGAGATGAGGGCAGCGCGCGCGATGACCGGACCGCGCAACCGGCACGTGGATCGGCCAATCGGTCGCCGCGGCTGGAGGACCCGCCGCTGGTGCACCGGGCCGCGGCCGCTACGCCGGCGACATCTCGCTTTCCGCACCAGCTGCACATGCGCGTGGTGCGCTCGCAATCACGCGCACGGCCGGATTGCTCGCGATCGATACCGCGGCGGCGCGGCGCGCTGCCCGGCGTGGTCGCGGTCTGGACCGGCGCCGACATCGCGGATCTGCCGCCGATCGATTTCCGCGAGGGCCGCATCGAGGAGCTCGATCCCTACCGCCAGCCGGTGCTGGCGACCGGACCGGGTGCGCTACGTCGGCGAGCCGGTCGCCGCGGTGTTCGCCGACGACCCCTATCGTGGCCGAGGACGCGGCCGATCTCGTCACCATCGAGATCGAGGAACTGCCGGCCGTGCTCGACGCCGACGGCGCCGCCGGGCGAGTTCGCGCCCGGCCGCAACGACCGAGCCGACGATCATCCGCCAGGGCTACGGCGACGTCGATGCGGCGTTTGCGCGCGCGCCGCACGCGGTCGTCGAGCTCGAGCTTGACGATCGGCCGCCACTCCGGCGTGCCGCTGGAGACGCGCGGCGCGATCGCGCCGCTACGACGCGTCGCGCGACATGCTCGAGCTGCACGGCGCCGCCAAGGTGCCGCACCGCAACCGCGACGCTGCTGGCGCGCATGCTCGGCCGCGGCGCCGTCGGCCATTCATGCTGCACGAGGGCCACGTCGGCGGCGGCTTCGGCATCCGCGGCGAGCTCTATCCCGAGGACGTGCTGGTCTGCGCTCGCCGCCATGCGGCTCGGCCGGCCGGTCAAATGGATCGAGGACCGGCGCGAGCATCTGATCGCCGCCAATCATTCGCGCCAGCAGCGGCATCGCATCCGCGCCGCGGTCGACGCGCGAGGGCCGCATCCTCGCGCATCGACGACGTCTTCTTTCACGACCAGGGCGCCTATGTGCGCACCCACGGCGCCCGCGTCGTGCGACATGACGGCCGGCATGCTGCCCGGGCCCTACCGCATCCCGGCCTATCGCGTCGGTCGGCCATTTCCGCCTGACCAACAAGACGCCGGCGGCGACCTATCGCGCGCCCGGCCGCTACGAGACGCACGTTCGTGCGCGAGCGGCTGATCGACGCGATCGCGCGACCGGCTCGGCCTCGATCCGAATCGACGTGCGCCGGCGCAATGCTCATCGCGCAAGGACGAGATGCCCTATCACCGGCCGCTCGAAGCGCTCGGCGACGAGATCGAGCTACGATTCCGGCGACTACGGCGGGCTGCTCGACAAGTCGCTCGCCGCGGTCGACTGGGACAAGCTGCAAGGCCGATCTGCGGCGCGCCGCCGTGCCGCCGGCGAGGTGGTCGGCGCCGGCATCGCGCATGTTCGTCGAGAAGAGCGGGCTCGGGCCCGCCGACGGCGTGCGCGATCGAGGTCGACACCTCGGGCGCGGTCGAGCTGGTCACCGGCGGCGCCTCGGTCGGCCAGGGCTTCGAGACCGTGATGGCGCAGATCTGCGCCGACACGCTCGGCGTCGATTACCGGCGCGTGCGCGTCATCCACGGCCAGACCGACCGCATCCAGTTCGGCATCGGCGCGCATGCCTCGCGCGCCACGGTGATGACCGGCATCGGCGACCCACAACGGCGCGCTGAAGGTGCGCGCCAAGGCGCTCGAGATGGCGGCCGCGCTGATGCAGGCGCCGCCCGACGCGCTCGACATCGTCGACGGCAAGGTGGTGCGCAAGGATCAGCCCGCCGGGCCGTCGATCGACGCTCGGCGAGATCGCCGCGCATCTGGCGCCGACCTCGCAGACGCTCGGCGACCGCGAGCCCGGGCTTGTCGGCCGAGGGCTGGTTCCGCACCAAGCATCATGACCTATCCCTACGGCGTCCACATCGCGGTCGTGAAGGTCGACCGCGAGACCGGCGGCGTCGACGGTCGAGCGCTATCGTCATCGCCTACGACATCGGCCGCGCGATCAACCCGATGCTGGTCGAGGGCCAGATCGTCGGCGGCTTCGCGCAGGGGCTGGGCGGCGCGCTGCTCGAGGAGTTCACCTACGACGAGCGCGGCGATCCGCTCGCGATCACCTTCGCCGACTACCTGATGCCGACGGTGCGCGAGACGCCGCCGGTCGAGGTCATGCTGCACGAGGACTACGCCGAGCCCGCTCAATCCGCTCGGCATCAAGGGGGCCGGCGAGAGCGGCATCACCGGCGTCGGCGCCGCGATCGCCTCGGCGATCGACGACGCGATCGGCATGCCCGGGCGCGGTGACGCAGCTGCCGGTGACGCCGCAGCGGCTGAAGCAGATTTTGAACGGGCGGCGGTGATACTATGTTCGCGTGTGACGATGAAGACGCAGCGCGCTCGGTCTGCTCCCTCTCCCTAGGGAGAGGGGTGGGGTGAGGGCGTCAAGGTCTGTCGATGATGCGCTTCGAACCGGCGCTCACCCCAACCCTCTCCCCAAAGGGGGAGATGGGAGCAGACCGAGTGTCGCGGCGACGTTCAGCCGATCATTGCGCTGAGCCGCGAAGCGAGGAGTGTCAGATGCAAGATGTGCGGCGAACCGCGCAACGCGTCGCGAAAAACGTCGAAGCAGGACCTGCGCGCCTGGCTCGAGGCGCTGCGCGCGGCCGGCGAGGTGCAGGAGATCAGCGGCGCCGAGCGCGAGCAGGAGATCGGCGGCATCGTCGATCTCTACATGCGCAAGATGGGCAACCCGGCGGTCCTGTTCGACGACGTTCCGGGCTATCCGCGCGGCCACCGCATCCTCGCCAACATCCTCACCTCGGTGCGGCGGATCAATCTCACGCTCGGCCTGCCGATCGACGGCTCGCGCGGTCGAGCTCGTCTCCTACTGGCGCAAATACATGAAGGAGGCGAAGAGCATCCCGCCGGTCACGGTCAAGACCGGCCCGCTCATGGAGAACGTCTTCACCGGCAAGGACATCGACATCCAGAAAATCCCGACGCCGCGCTGGCACGAGCACGACGGCGGCTACTACATCGGCACCGGCTGCATGGTGATCATGAAGGATCCCGACACCGGCTGGATCAACTACGGCGCCTACCGGGTGCAGTCGCACGGGCCGAACGTCGCGACGGTGATGTGCTCGAAGGGCAAGCACGGCGACCTGATCAAGCGCCGCTACCACGAGCGCGGCGAGCCGTGCCCGATCGCGGTCGTGGTCGGCATGCATCCGGCGCTGTTCATGGTGGCGGGGCTCGAGATTCCCTACGGCAAGAACGAATACGACGTCGCCGGCGGTCTGATCGGCGAGCCGGTCGAGGTGATCAAGGGGCCGCGCACCGGCCTGCCGATCCCGGCGCATGCCGAGATCGCCTTCGAAGGCTTCGTGCATCCCGACGACCTGATCGACGAGGGCCCGCTCGGCGAATGGACCGGCTATTACGCCGGCGGCAACAAGAAGGAGCCGGCGATCCGCATCGAGACCTTCATGCACCGCAACGATCCGATCCTGCTCGGCGCGATCCCGGGCGTGCCGCCGGACGACGACTTCGTTCTATCGCGGCACCTATCGCTCCGGCGCGGTGTGGAACCAGCTCGAAGCCGCCGGCGTACCGGAGGTGAAGGGCGTGTGGGCGCATGCCGCCGGCGGCAGCCGGCTCTGGCTCACGGTCGCGATCAAGCAGCAATACGGCGGCCATTCCAAGCAGGCCGGGCTGATCGCCTCGCAGTGCCACGCCGGCGCCTATGCCAACCGCTTCGTGGTGGTGGTCGACGACGACATCGATCCCGCCGACATGGACCAGGTGGTGTGGGCGATGTGCACGCGCTGCGATCCGCGCGAGGGCATCGAAATCCTGCGCGGCTGCTGGAGCACGGTGCTCGACCCGATGGCCTATTCCAGCAGCGATCCGCGCAACGCGCGCGTGGTGATCGACGCCTGCAAGCCGTGGAACCGGCGCGACACCTTCCCGATCGTGGCGCGGTCGAGCCAGGAGCTCGACGCCAAGATCCGCGCCAAGTGGGCGCACGTGCTGCCGCGCAGTTAGCGCGGGCTGATTTAAGGCCGAATCGCAACTCTCGTCATTGCGAGCGTCATCGAAGCAATCCAGGCTTATTCTTCAAATCACTGGATTGCTTCGGCGGCTTCGCCGCCTCGCAATGACGTTCATGCTCTAATCGTCAGCTTTGCTCGGCGCCCCACCCGGCGCTATAGATGTTGAGAAATCGCAGGGAGAGCTACATGCCCACCGCCGCCACGGCTTCCAAGTCGCGCATGCAATATCGCGGGCTGCGCGGCTGGCTCGACCAGGTCGACAAGATGGGCGAGCTGCGCAAGGTCGACGGCGCGCACTGGGACGTCGAGATGGGCGCGCTCACCCACATGCTCACCGAGAAGAGCCGCGGCAGCGCGCCCGCGATCCTGTTCGACCAGGTGCCCGGCTATCCCAAGGGCTACCGCACGCTCTACGGGCAGCTTTCCTCGGTGCGGCGCATCGCGCTCACGCTGGGCCTGCCGCTCGAATACGATCGCAAGGTCGACATCGTGCAGAACTATCACGCGCGCATGCAGGAGCTCGAACCGCTGCCGCCGCGCTTCGTCAATGACGGGCCGATCTTCGAGAACGTGGTCGAGGGCGACGCCTGCGACGTGCTGAAATTTCCGGTGCCGCGCCACCACGAGATGGACAAGGCGCGCTTCATCGGCACCGCCGACTGCGTGATGACCAAGGACCCGGACACCGGCTGGTTCAACCTCGGCGCCTACCGCAGCCAGGTCTACGACGGCAAGACGGTGGGCTGCCAGATCACCGAGGGCAAGCACGGCCGCATCCATCGCGACAAATATTTCGAGCGTGGCGAGCCGATGAAGGTGGTGATCCTGTGCGGTCAGGACCCGCTCTTGTTCATGTTGTCGTCGAGCCCGCTGCCCGAAGTCGGCGAGATGGACATCGCCGGCGGTTTGCGCGGCGAGCCGATCGACGTGGTGCGCGGCCCGTATACCGGCTTTCCGATCCCGGCCGACTGCGAGATCGCGATCGAAGGCGAGACCGTGCCGGGCCAGGTCAGGCCGGAAGGCCCGTTCGGCGAGTGGATGGGCTACTACTCCGACGACACCCAGGAGCGGCCCTACGTCAACGTGAAGACCATTCTCTATCGCAACGATCCGATCCTGACCTGCGCGCCGCAGCACAAGCCGGTCGATGAGACCGGCCTGCTCAAGGGCATCGCCGGCGCGGCGCAGATCTGGCGCGCGCTCGACGCCTGCGGCGTGCCCGAAGTGCTCGGCGTCTGGAACCACGAGGCGGGACCGGCGACGCGCTTCACCGCCATCCAGATCAAGCAGCGCTATCCCGGCCACGCCCGGCAGGCGCTGCACATTGCGGCCTCCTGCCAGGGCGGCGCCTATGCGGGCAAGTGGACCGTGGTGGTCGACGAGGACATCGACGCCGGCGACCTCGATCAGGTCCTGTGGGCGATGTGCACGCGGTTCGATCCGCTCACCGACATCGACACCATCCAGAAGGCCTGGGCCTCCAAGCGCGACCCGCTGTTTCTGCCGGGCAACTACAACAACCGCATTCTCGTGGATGCCTGCATCCCCTATGACAAGAAACTCAAGGGGACGTTCCCGGTCACGGTCGATGTCAGCGCCGATCTGCGCAAGGCGCTGCGGGCGAAGTTCCCGCAACTCTTCCCGGCTCAATAGTTCAGCGGTGGAGCAACGAATGGCAAATTCGCATTTCCTCCGACGTCGTCATGGCCGGGCTTGTCCCGGCCATCCACGTCTTTCCTTTCGCGGCAGCAAGACGTGGATGCCCGGCACAAGGCCGGGCATGACGCGGCTATTGGCGTGCGTGCTGGTTTCGTTGACGATGTTTGTGACATCCGCTCGCGCCCAGAGCGTCGAGGACTTCTACAAAGGCAGGAGCATCAGCCTGCTGATCGGGTTTTCGGTCGGCGGCGGCTACGATCTGTATGCCCGCCATCTCGCCCGCCATATCGGCAAGCATATTCCGGGCAGGCCCACCATCATCCCGCAGAACATGGCGGGGGCGGGCAGCCTGCGCGCGGCCAATTTCCTCTACTCGGCCGCGCCCAAGGACGCCAGCGTGTTCGGCACGTTCGCGCGCACCACCGGCATCAATCCGCTCTTGGAAAGCGGTGCGACCTTCGACAGCACCAAGTTCTCCTGGCTCGGCAGCGTCACCGACGACGTCAGCACCTGCGTCACCTGGCACACCTCGCCGGTGAAGACCTGGCAGGATTTCCTCACCAAGCCATCGACGCTCGGCGGCCAGGGGCCCAGCTCCGAGCCCGACATTTTCGCCCGCCTGTTCAAGAACGTGTTCGGCGCGCCGATCAAGCTGGTCGCCGGCTATCCCGGCACCAACGAGATCACGCTCGCCATGGAGCGCGGCGAAGTGGAAGGACTGTGCGGGCTGTCCTGGAGCACGATCAAGACCCGCCACGCCGCGTGGTTTCGCGAGAAGAAGATCAACGTGCTGGTCCAGTCCTCGTTCAAGAAGGAGCCCGACCTCGGCGACGTGCCGCTGGTGATGGACATGACCAAGGACACGGAGAAGCTCCAGATTCTCAAGCTGATCCTCGCCGCGCAGCAGATGGCGCGCCCGTTCGCGGCGCCGCCCGACATTCCCGCCGATCGCAAGGCCGCGCTGATCGCGGCCTTCGACGCCACCATGAAGGACAGCGATTATCTCGCTGACGCCCAGCGGTTGAACATCGACGTCAACCCGGTCAGCGGCGCCGAGATCGACAAGCTTCTGGCCGAGCTCTACGCCACGCCGAAGGATGTGATCCGCAAGGCCAGCCAGGCCATCACCCAGTAGAGAGAATGGTTACCAGCATTGCCCGATCCCCTTCGTCATGTCCGGGCTTGTCCCGGCCATCCACGTCTTGCTTCGCTTCTACGCGGAAGGACGTGGATGCCCGGCACAGGGCCGGGCATGACGGGGATCGGTCGGCTGCTGCTCCCATCGGTGTTGCGTCATGATCGGCGCCCGCGTGCCCCGGCTCGAGGACCGGCCGCTGCTCATCGGCCAGGGGCGCTTCGTCGACGACATCGCGCTGCCCGGTCTTCTGCACGCCGCGTTCGTGCGCAGCCCGCATCCGCACGCGGTGATCCGCCGGGTCGACGCGACCGAAGCGCGCGCGCTGCCCGGGGTGCATGCCGTGCTGACCCTGGACGATCTCGCTCCCGTGCTCGCCCAGCGGCGGATGCTGCGCCACTCCAATTCGGGCACGCCGCTCGACCGCTTGTGGTCGTTCGCGCTTGCCGACGGCGAGGTGTCCTACGTGGGCGAGGCGGTCGCCATCGTGGTGGCGCAGGATCGCTATGTCGCCGAGGATGCCGCCACGCTGGTCGCGGTCGACTACGACGTGCTGCCCGCGGTGTCCGACTGCCGCAAGGCCGTCGCCGCGGGCGCGCCCGCGGTCCGCCGCGAGCTCAACAGCAACGTGGTCGCAACCTACAAGGTGGCCTATGGCGGCGCCGATGCCGCGTTCGGCAGGGCCGACCACGTCTTCCGCGAAGAGCTTTGGCAGCATCGCGGCGCCGCGCACCCGATCGAAGCCCGCGGCCTGGTCGCGGAATGGCGCGGTCGCGGCGACGGCATGACGGTCTGGGCCTCGACCCAGAAGGCGCACGACCTGTTCCAGTCGCTGACCGCGCTGCTCGGCTTCGACGAGAGCCGGCTGCGCGTCGCCACCCCGGACGTCGGCGGCGGCTTCGGTCCGAAGCTGTGCGTCTATCCCGAGGACATCGCCGTGGTGGCGGCCGCCAAGCTCACCGGGCGCTCGATCAAATGGATCGAGGACCGGCGCGAGCATTTCACCAATGCTGCGCAGGAGCGCGACCAGTACTGGTCGGTCGAGGTCGCGGTCGAGGCGAGCGGCAAGCTCCTCGGCGTGCGCGGCGGCCTGATCCACGATCTCGGCGCCTATGCCCTGCAGGACGTCAACATTCCTTACAATTCGGCCTCGATGATGAGCGGCCCCTACCTGTTGCCGGCGCTGGCCATGGAGGTGACGGTCGCCGCCACCAACAAGACGCCGGTGTCGTCGGTGCGCGGCGCCGGCTACCCGCAGGCGGCGTTCGCCATGGAACGCCTGATGGATCGCGTGGCGCGCGAGCTGCGGCTCGACCGTGCCGAGCTGCGGCGGCGCAATCTCATCCCGCCGGAGAAGATGCCCTACACCAAGCCGCTCAAGGCGCGCTCCGGCGCCAGCATGCAGTACGACAGCGGGGACTATCCGGCCTGCCAGGCCGATGTGCTCAAGGCGGTCGGCTGGGACGGCTTCCCGCAACGCCAGGCCGCGGCCCGCGCGCAACGCCGCTATATCGGGCTGGGGCTTGCGCACGGCATCAAGGGCACCGGCCGCGGGCCGTTCGAGTCGGGGCTGGTGCGGGTCTCCAACACGGGGCGCGTGTCGGTGTTCACCGGCGCGGCCGCGATCGGGCAGGGGCTGGGCACCGTGCTGGCACAGATTTGCGCCGGCGAGCTTGGCCTGCGGGCGGCTGACATCACTGTCATCGCTGGCGACACTGGCACCGTTGCCCTGGGCCTCGGCGCCTTCGCCAGCCGACAGACCGTGACGGCGGGATCGTCGGTGCTGCTCGCCGCGCGCGCGATCGCCGGCAAGGCGAAGAAGCTTGCGAGCCATGTGCTGGAAGCGGCCGAGCACGACCTGGAGATCGCCGACGGCGAGGTGCGCGTGGTCGGCGCGCCGCAACTTGCCGTCAAGCTCGGCGAGCTGGCGCGCATCCTGAAGGGCGCGCCCGGCTACGGCTTCCCACCCGACGTCGAGCCCGGCCTCGACGCCAACGTCAACTGGCGCACCGACGCGCTCGCCTATGCCAACGCCTGCCACGCCGCCGAGGTCGAGGTCGATATCGAGACCGGCGGCGTGCACATTGTCCAGTACGTCGCGCTCCAGGATTCGGGCGTGCTGATCAACCCGATGCTGGTCGACGGCCAGGTGCGGGGCGGCGTGGCGCACGGCATCGGCAATGCGCTGTTCGAATGGATGGGATTCGACGAAAACGGGCAGCCGGTCACTACCACCTTCGCCGATTATCTACTGCCCGGCGCGATGGAGGTGCCGAGCATCGACACGCTCTACAAGCAGACGCCGTCGCCGCTCAATCCGCTCGGCGCCAAGGGGGCAGGGGAGGTCAGCACCATCCCAACCGCCGCCGCGATCATCTCCGCCATCGAGGATGCGTTGTCCCCGTTCGGCGTGCGGATCGCGCAGACGCCGGTGATGCCGGCGAAGCTGGTCGAGCTCATTACCGGCGGGAAGCCGGGCGCAAACCCTACATCGCCGGTCGGCTATGGAGTAAGGTAGCGGCGGAAAAATTCACGGGGCGTTTTTTCGATGCGCACAGGTGCCGAATATCTTCGGTCGCTCAACGACGGTCGGCAGGTGTTCGTCGACGGCGAGCGCGTGGCCGACGTCACCAGACACCGCGCCTTTCGCGAGGCGGCGCGCTCGGTTGCAAGGCTCTACGACATCGCGGCCGCTCCCGAGATGCGCGAGCGCATGACCTTCGTCTCGCCCACGACCGATGAGCCGGTGCTGCGCGCCTACCAGATTCCCCGCAGCCACGCCGACCTGCGGGCGCGGCGGCTGTTCTCCGAGACCTGGGCGGAGGCGACCTTCGGCCTGATGGGGCGCTCGCCCGATCACGTCGCGGGCTTCTTCACCGGCTATGCGGCGGTGCCCGGCGTGTTCGCCGCCGGCGGGCAGAAGTTCGTCGACAACGTGGTTGCGTTCTACGAGAAGATGCGCGACGAGCATCTCTATCTCAGCTATGCGATCGTGCCGCCGCAGATCGACCGCTCGAAGCCCGCGCACAAGCAGAGCGACCCCACGCTCTACGCCGGCGTGGTCAAGGAGCGCGACGACGGCATCGTCATCGCCGGCGCGCAGCAGGTCGCGACCGGCGGCGTGCTCTCGGACTGGATTCATCTGAGCTGCATCCATCCGCTCCAGCCCGGCGACGAGAACTACGCCAACTGCGTCGCCGTTCCGGTCAACGCGCCGGGCGTGAAGCTCATTCCGCGCCGTCCGTTTGCTCTCCATGCCGACAATTCGTTCGACTATCCGCTGTCGAGCCGGTTCGACGAGTCCGACAGCTACGTGGTGTTCGACAACGTGTTCGTGCCGTGGGAGCATGTGTTCATCTATCGCAATCTGGAGCTGACCCGCGACCAGTGGTTCAAGACGCCGTCGCATTCCTACGGCAACCACCAGGCGCAGGTGCGCTACGTGACCAAGCTGCGCTTCATGATGGGGCTGGCGCAGCGCACGATCGAGATGATCGGCAGCGCCGGGCTGCCGCCGGTGCAGATCGCGATGGGAGAGCTGGCGGCGCTGGTGTCGATCTACGAGGGGCTTGCTGCTCGCGCACGAGACCAGCGCGCCGATCCGGGACGGCGTGCTCTGGCCGTCGGTGATCACGCTCTACGCGGCGATGGCGATGCAGTCGGAGTTCAACGGCCGGATGCTCGAAACGATCCGCGAGCTGGTCTCATCGTCCGTGATCTCGCAGCCGTCGTCCGCCGCCGATTTCGACAATCCGGAGATTGCGCCGATGATCGAGCGCTACATGCGCTCGGGCACGATGGACGCGAAGTCGCGCACCGCGCTGGTACGGCTGCTGTGGGACTTCCTCGGCACCGAGTTCGGCAGTCGCCATCAGCAGTACGAGAAGTTCTACGGCGGCTCGCCGGCAATCGTGAAGCAGAACGTCTATCGCAATTTCGATTTCAAGCGCGCCACCGCGCTGGTCGACGCCGCGCTCGCGCTGCCGCCGGTCGAGACGAAGTAGTCACCCGGCCGGGGGCGCCGCCCCCCAGAGATGCGCGAACTGGCGCGCGACGACCTGCTCGTAGGGGACGTCGCCCGCAAGAATGACGACGTCGCGCGAGAACCTGTTCATGCCGGCCACGAACTCCGGCGAGATCGACGCGTCGTAGTACGGCAGATCGCGGCGGATCAGTTCGGCGATCAGCTCGGCTTCGGACGGCGGAAACAGCTTGCGTCCTACTTTGGTCGCGAACGCCACGTCCTTCTTCAACGCGGCGTGGGTACCGACGATCGCCCGCACCGCGGCCGCGGCGGTTTCGGGCGCGCGCTCGATCAGTGTCTCCGTGGTGGCGATCGACGCCATCGTGTAGTTGAAGCAGGGCTTAGGCCCGTCGCCGCGCCGCACGTCGAGCACCACGGTGCCGATCCCGCGGCGCACCGCGACCTCGGCGCCCATGCCGTTGGCCCAGAATCCGTCGATCCTGCGTTCCTCCAGCGCGCGGGCGGCGGTCACGCCGAAATTCACCCCGGCACCCTGCATGCCGGGCACCGGCGCGATCTTGACGCGATCGGCGTCGAGATCGATGCCGGCTTCGACCAGGAGCCGCCGCAATCCCATCTCGACCCACGGTGCGGCGCCGATGCTTCTGCCCTTCACGGCGTCGATCTCGCCGCGCCTTGCGCCGAATTCCTTGTGCATGACCAGGAACCAGTACATGCCCTGCGCCTGCGCACACAGCAGCTTGACGCCCTGCCACTGCGGAAATGCCGCCAGCGCCGAATGCGCCGAGCCGCCGACAAAATCGACCGTGCCGTCGCGCAGTGCCGCGTAGCATTTGTCTACCGGGTAGATCATCTCCAGCGTCACATCGAGGCCCTGCTGCTTGAAGAAGCCGAGTTCGATGGCGGCAATGGCCGGGAAATAGGAATTGGAGATCATGTCGGGCACAGCGAGTTTCATTGTCGGTCCCTCATCCCAGTATCGGCAGGCGGCGCACGCGGTAGGCGTGCGCGATCTTGCGGCCCAGCACAGGGTCCTCAAGTTCGAACGCGAACTCGGGCGTTGCCCGCACCCCGCCATGGGCTGCGAGCGTGCCGCAGAACATGACCGTGCCTTCGTCCAGGCGCCCGTCCGGCACGAAGCGCGCAAGCAGCGCGCGCGGGGCCATCATCGCGGCCACGCCGCCGTCCTGGTAGAGCGTGCGCTTGCCGTCCTCGATCGCGTACGAGCGCAACAGCAGCCGGTCCCAGTGCGGAGCGACCTCGTCATATCGCCAGAACACCGGCGCGAGCGGCTTGTCGCACATCTGCTTGGAGACCGTGACGCCGTACTTTTCCACCTCGCGGTCGGTGTGGTCGGAGCCGGCGCCGACCCATAGCACGCCGGCGTGTTGCAGCAGGACGAACTCGACCTCGCCGCCGGAGCTTTCGCCGACCGCCTCGATGGTGTCCCCGGTGGTGAGGCGCGCCGCCGACACGCGATAGAAGATCGGTGTGGTGGCGGGACGCTTCACGCCGAGCGCCTCCAGCTCGCGGATATGCTTCTCGACCGCCGCCGGGTCGCGGCCGGTCCAGCCCGCGATCACGGCCTGGTCGATTGCGACCTCGGCGGGTTGTGCATTCGATCCGCTCTGCAGCGTCAGCGACAGCATCATCGCGATCATCGGCCTTTGCGTTGGAGGGTATCTTGCTTGACATACGCGAGGCGGGGCATTCTCTACAACGGCAATTTTCCCGCACAATCGCAGATGCAGACACTCGCCCAGCTCGCAACCGCGCTCGCCGCCGGCCGCAAAAGCCGCGCCCTGGTCGAGGACTGCCTCGCGCGCATCGGCGATCCCGGCGGCGAGGGCCGCCGCGTCTACCTCAAGGTCCATGCCGAGCAGGCGCTTGCCGCCGCCGATTTCCATGACCGCATGCGCGCCGGCGGCGCCGCGCCGTCACGGTTTGCAGGCATTCCGGTCTCGGTCAAAGACCTGTTCGACGTCGCCGGCGACGTGACCACCGCCGGCTCCGTGATCCTGCGCGATGCGCCGCCCGCCTCGCGCGACGCGCCGAGCATCGCCAGGCTGCGTGCGGCGGGATTCATCCCGATCGGGCGCGGCAACATGACCGAGTTCGCGTTCTCCGGGATCGGCATCAATCCGCACTACGGCACGCCGCTCAACCCGTACGACCGCCAGGCCGGCCGCATCCCCGGCGGCTCCTCCTCGGGAGCGGCGGTGGCGGTGACCGACGGCATGGCGGCCGCCGCGCTGGGCACGGATACCGGGGGCTCCTGCCGGATTCCGGCCGCGCTCTGCGGCATCGTCGGCTTCAAACCGACCGCGCACCGGATTCCGACCGCCGGTGCATTCCCACTGTCGCAATCGCTCGATTCCATCGGCCCGCTGGCGCCGTCGGTCGCCTGCTGTGCCGCGCTCGATGCGGTGCTCGCGGGCGACGAGCCGGCCGAGCTGCCGGCATTCCCGCTCGCCGGGCTGCGGCTCGCGGTCCCGCAGACCGTGGTGCTCGACGGGCTCGCGCCCGCGGTGGCGCGCGCCTTCGAGGCGGCGCTGACGGCGCTCGGCAAGGCCGGCGTGCATATTTCCGATCTTGCCCTGCGCGAGCTGGCGGAGCTGGGCACGATCAACGCCAAGGGCGGCCTGTCCGCCGCCGAATCCTACGCCATCCACCGCAGCCTGATCGCCAAGGGCGAGAGCATGTACGATCCGCGCGTGCTCGTGCGCATCCTGCGCGGGAGGGAACAGGACGCGGCCGACTTCATCGACCTGGTGCATGCGCGCACCGATTTCATCCGCCGCGTGGTGGCCGTCACGGCGCCGTACGACGCCCTGGTCATGCCGACCACGCCGATCACCGCGCCGCGGATCGACGATCTTGCGTCCGACGACGCCTATCGCACCGCCAATGCGGCGGTGCTGCGCAACCCCTCGATCGCCAATTTCCTCGATCTCTGCTCGATCTCGATTCCCTGCCACCGCGCGGGCGAGGCGCCGGTCGGGCTGATGCTGTTGGGCGAGCATGACGGCGACCGGCGATTGCTCGCCATCGCGGCCGCGATCGAGCGGGCCGTTTCGCCTAAGTTGGCACCGGCCGGCTGAGGCCGGCAATGCAACGGCGCATCGGGAGGCCGGCGCCGAGGGCAGAAAGGCTCGCCATGGATTTCTCGCTGAGCGAGGAGCAGGAGCAGATCAGAGACTCGATCCTGAAGCTGTGCGCCCGCTTCGACGACGCCTACTGGCTCGCCAAGGACCGCAGCGGCGACTTCCCGCACGAACTCCACGCGGCGCTGGCGCAGGCCGGATGGCTCGGCATCGCGATGCCGGCCGACTACGGCGGGGCCGGGCTCGGCATCACCGAGGCCACCATCATGATGCAGGCGGTGGCCGAATCCGGCGCGGCCATGAGCGGGGCGTCCGCCGTCCACATCAACATCTTCGGGCTGCATCCCGTGGTCGTGTTCGGCACGGACGAACAGAAGCGCCGCATGCTGCCGCCGCTCATCGCCGGCAAGGACAAGGCGTGTTTCGCCGTGACCGAGCCGAATGCCGGGCTCGACACCACCAGTCTCAAGGTCCGCGCCGACCGGCAGGGCGACCGCTACGTCATCTCGGGGCAGAAAATCTGGATCTCGACCGCGCAGGCCGCCAACAAGATCCTGATCCTTGCCCGCACCACGCCGCTCGAGGAGGTCAAGCGCCGGACCGACGGCCTGAGCCTGTTCTACACCGACCTCGATCGCAGCAAGGTCGACATCCGCGTGATCGACAAGATGGGCCGCAAGGCGGTCGATTCCAACGAGATGTTCTTCGACGGCATGGCCGTGCCCGCGGCCGATCGCATCGGCGCGGAGGGCGAGGGCTTCCGCTCGATCCTGCACGGCATGAATCCGGAACGGATACTGATCGCGGCCGAAGCGGTCGGCATCGGGCGCGCCGCCTTGCAGCGCGCGGCGCGATACGCGCGCGAGCGCGTCGTGTTCCGCCGCCCGATCGGCCAG
Source organism: uncultured Alphaproteobacteria bacterium (assembly GCA_963755305.1). Lineage (GTDB taxonomy): Bacteria > Pseudomonadota > Alphaproteobacteria > Rhizobiales > Xanthobacteraceae > VAZQ01. The sequence continues at coordinate 49,758 of CAVWJL010000009.1, forward strand.
AACCAGGGCATCGCGCATCCGCTCGCGCAATGCTGGATGGAGCTGGAGGCCGCCAACCTCATGGTGATGAAGGCGGCCTGGCTCTACGACCAGGGCAAGGACTGCGGCGTGGAAGCCAACGCCGCCAAGTATCTCGCGGCGGAGGCGGGCTTCCGCGCCTGCGAGACCGCGGTGATGACGCACGGCGGCATGGGCTATTCCAAGGAATTCCATGTCGAGCGCTATCTGCGCGAGTCGCTCATTCCGCGCATCGCGCCGATCACGCCGCACATGATCCTGAATTTCATCGCCGAGAAGGCGCTGGGCCTGCCCAAGTCCTATTGATCCCACCGGGGTGCGACACCGCGCGCCGGGCCGGCTGGGTTGGCGGCATTGGCGCTCGGTCGTTCATTTGTTAGGTTGCCGAGGCCCAATCAACGATCACAAGCAGTCCAGGGGAGGATTCATGAGCGATTTCACGCGCCGAACCGGGTGTCTCATCGCGGGCGTCGCGCTCGCGCTGGCCATCGGTCCATCCGCGACGCTGGCGGCCGAATTCACCATGAAGTTCGGCACCGCGACCTTCAACGAGAGCCAGCACGAGTACATCAAGATGTACAAGGAGGCGGTCGAGAAGGCCTCCAAGGGCCGGATCGAGGTCGGCATCTATCCGCGCAGCGAGCTCGGTCCGATCCCGCGCATGATCGACGGCCTGCAGCTCGGCACCGTCGAGGCCTATATCGGCCCGGCGGACTTCTATGTCGGGGTCGATCCGCGCTTCGGCGTGTTCAGCACGCCGATGTTGTTCAAGAACAACGACCACGCCTCGGACGATCGTGCTCGACCCCGCGCTCAACAGCGCCATTCTCAATCTGGGCGTGCCCAAGGGAATCCAGGGCATCGGCACCTTCGGCCTCGGCGCCTCGAACTACGCCGCCAAGTCTCCGATCCTGCGGCTGTCCGATTTCGCCGGCAAGAAGCTGCGCGTCAACGCCACCGCCATGGAGCGCGAGAAGATGAAGCGGCTCGGCGCCACCGCCGTTCCGATGCCGCTGAACGAGGTGCTGCCGGCGCTCCAGCGCGGCGTGATCGACGGCACCATGAGCGGGACGTCGATCTTCGTCGCGTTCAAGTTCAACGACGTGGTCAAGGTCATCACCGTGACCAACGATACGATGCTGGTGTCGCTCGCCGTGGTCAGCAAGGTCTGGCTCGACAAGCTGCCGCCCGACCTGCGCAAGATCGTGATCGACACCGGCCACGAGACCCAGGTGAAGACCCACAAGTGGGAGCAGGTGTTCAGCAAGACCCTGGAAAAGAGATGGGGCGAGATGGGCGGCCAGATGCACACGCTGCCGCCGGAGGACCTCGCCAAGATGAAGACGCTGCTGGCCTCCGTCGGCGACGACGTCAGCAAGGATCAGCCGGCGGTGCTCGATCTGCTCAAGCAGGTCCGCGCAGTCGCGGCCAAGCATTGAGCCAGGCGGGCAACGCGCAGGGGCGGTGCGGCGAAGCCGCATCGCCCGGGCGCCCCGCCTTCGCCGCCATGACCATCAGGGGCGCGTTGCGTCTGCTGCTGCGGGACATTCCGCGCGCGGCGATCGGGGTGATCATCCTGCTCGCCATCGCGATCAATTTCGCCAACATCATCGGCCGCTATGTGTTTCTCGCGCCGCTGCCGTGGGCGGAAGAGGTGCTGGTGTTCCTGGTGATCTGGGGCGTGTGCCTCGGCGCGTCGGCGGTGACCTACGACAACCGGCATCTCGACATGGACCTGTTCGCCGCGCGCCTTCCCGCCGAAGCTGCGCGCCGCTCTGGAACTCATGAAGCTGGTCGGTGCTGGTCGGCTTCTGCGCTTTCACGCTCGTCAACGCCTGCGACCATCGTCGCGCTGATGGCGCGCAACGGGCAGGTGAGCATCACGGCGGGCGTGCCGATGACGGTTCCCTACGCGGCATTCGTCGCCGGCTTCGCGCTCATCGCCGTCGCGGCGATTGCCGGAGCGGTCGAACGCCGGCTCAACCGCGCGGCCGGGCCGGCGCCGTCGGCCGGGCGCTGAGGGCGCACGGACATGCTGTGGCTCATGCTTTCTCCTGCCGATCGGGCTTCTGGTCCTGGGCTTTCCGTTCTTCCTCGCCCTGCTGACGACCGTCGACCATCGCGATCGTTGTGTTCACGTCGGTGCCGCCCACGGCGGTGCTGCAGATCATGTTCGGCAGCGTCGGGAATTTCGCGCTGCTGGCGGTGCCGTTCTTCATCTTCGCGGGCGAGCTGATGGGCCGCGGCGGCATGGCGCGGCGGCTCGTGGCCGTGGTGATCGCGCTGTTCGGCGGCATCCGCGGCGGCGTGCCGATCACCACGGTCGGGGCGGCCGCGCTGTACGGCTCGATTTCCGGCTCGACGGCGGCGACGGTGGCGGCGCTCGGGCCGCTGTTCTATCCGCAATTGCGCAAGACCGGCTACGACGAGAAGTTCTCCACCGGCGTCATCACCTGCGCCGGCTATCTCGACAACATCATCCCGCCCTCGATCGCGATGATCCTCTATTGCGCCGCCGCCGAGCAGTCGGTGATCAAGCTGTTCGCCGCCGGCGTCATCCCGGGCATCGTGCTGGCCGCCATCATGGCGCTCTACATCTACGTCTATGCGCGCGTGGAAACGGCTCGATACCGGGACGCGGTTTCGCCTGGCGGTGTTCGCTCGCCGCGCTGAAGGAGGGCGCCTGGGCGATCATGATGCCGGTGATCGTGTTCGGCGGCATCTATGGCGGCGTCTTTTCGCCGACCGAGGCCGCCGGCGTCGCCTGCGTGTACGCGATCTTCGTCACCATGGTGATCCATCGCGAGATCGGCTGGCGCGAATTCTGGGACGTGGCGGTCTCCTCGATGTACCTGACGGCGCAGATTTTCCTGATCGTGGCCGTCGCCGGCGTGTTCTCCTGGCTGCTCACGACCAACGGGGCCGCCGGCGCGGCGGTCGACTACATCTCGCACCTGCAGGTCCAGCCCTGGATGGTGCTGCTGACCATCAACGTGTTTCTGCTGATCGTCGGGTGCTTCATCGACACCGCATCGTCGATTCTGGTGCTGTCGCCGCTCCTGCTTCCGATCGCCCTGTCGATCGGCGTCGACCCGATCCACTTCGGGATCATCGTGGTCACCAATCTGAGCATCGGCACGTTCACGCCGCCGTTCGGCATCAACATTTTCGTCGCGCAGTCGATCTTCGATGTGCCGCTGCGCAGCATCTATGCCGGCCTCGTGCCGTTCATCGCCGTCGCCATCGTCGGCCTCATGATCGTGACCTATGTGCCCGAGCTGTCGCTGTGGCTCGTGCGCTTCATCGGATGAGGCGGCGGACCGGGATCGGGCGCGGGTTTGCTCAGGCCTCCCCGGCGCGCTGGCCGGCCCTGATCGGAAGCGTGAAGGAGAAGGTGGCGCCTCGGCCCGCGCTCGAACTCGACCCAGATCCGCCCGCCGTGCAGTTCGACGATGCGCTTGGAGATCGTCAGCCCGAGCCCGGTGCCGCCCTTCTCGCGCGTGATCGACGAGTTGGCCTGCTGAAACTCCTGAAAAATCTTGACCTGATCGGCTTCGGCGATGCCGGGGCCGGAATCGCGGACCGCGACGGTGATCGAGCCGTTGGCCGCCGAGGCCTCGATCGCCACCTCGCCTTGGTCGGTGAACTTGATGGCGTTGCCCACGAGGTTGAGCAGGACCTGGGTCAGCTTGCGCTCGTCGCCGTGCGCGGCGGGCAGGTCGGGCGCAAGCTCGACCTTGAGCGCGATCTGCTTCTCCTTGGCGAGCGATTCGACCGCGGTGTAGACGGTGGAGACGACTTCGCGCATCGAGTAGTCGGCGAGCGAAAGCGTGAGCTGGCCGGCCTCGATCTTGGAGAGGTCGAGCACGTCGTTGATCAGGCCGAGCAGATGCTTGCCGTTGCGCTGGATGCGGTCGAGCACCTCGCGCATCTTGGCGGACTGCTCGCCGTAGACGTCGTCGAGGATCAATTCGGTGTAGCCGAGCACGGCGTTGAGCGGCGTGCGCAGCTCGTGGCTCATGTTGGCGAGGAATTGCGACTTGTGCTTGCTCGCGTCGGCGAGCTGGCGGCTCTTGTCCTGGATTTCGTCGAACAGCCGCACGTTCTCGATCGCGATCACCGCCTGGTCGGCGAACGTAGTGACCAGCTCGATCTGCTTGTCGGTGAATGGTCGGACCGTCGAGCGGGTCACGGCCAGCACGCCGATCGGGAGCCCCTCGCGCAACAGCGGCACGCCCAGCACGGTGCGGTATTTTCCGATCCGTTGCGCCTCGCGCAATTTGGGTCCGCCGCCATTGTAGTTCGGGGTCGGCGCAGTAGTCTGCGATGTGGACCGGTCTGCCTTCGAATGCCGTGCGCCCGATCAGCGTCCCGCGCCCAGGGGTGAAGGGATGCTCGATGAAAATTCCTTGATGGATCGCGTGCTCTTCGCGGGAGTGGCCGTAGCTAGCACCCCAACGATAGGTCTCGCCATCGCGGCGGTGTGCCAACTATGCTCGGCATCGCACAGCCGCGCCGCCGAATTCGGTCAGCGTGTCGAGCACCGCCTGCAGATCGAAGGTCGAGCGGCTGATGACCTTGAGCACGTCGGCGGTGGCGGTCTGCTGCTGCAGCGATTCGCGCAGCTCGTTGAGCAGCCGGGTATTCTCGATGGCGATGACGGCCTGGTGCGGCGAAGTTCCGCAATAGCTCGATCTGCTTGTCGGTGAAAGGCCGCACCTCCTGGCGATAGATGGTGATGGCGCCGACGAGCTTGTCGTCCTTGAGCATCGGCACGAGAACCTGGGTGCGCGCACCGGCGAGCCTGGCCGAGGCGGTCTGGACCCGCTCCTTCGCCTCGTCGAGACTGTGGACCACCTGCTTCGTCTGCAACAGGCGGTCGAGCGCGTTGCCCGCCGCCGGCAGGAACGCCCCGCGCGCCTGCACGAAATCGGCGTAGGCGTGCGGCGCATTCACCAATGACGTCGGTTGGAATGCACCGTTCTCGAAGCGATACAGCACACCGAACTTGGCTGCGCAGATGCGCGTCGCGCTCTCCAGCATGGCCTGGAACACCGGCTGGAGGTCGCCGGGCGTGCTGGAAATGACCCCCAGTACTTCCGATGTCGCGGTCTGCTGCTCCAGCGCCTCGGTCAGATCGTCGGTGCGCTGGCGCAGCTCGTTGAGCAGGCGCGTGTTCTCGATCGCGATGACGGCCTGGGCGGCGAAATTCGTGACCAGTTCGATCTGCTTGTCGGTGAAGGAGCGGACCTCCTGGCGGTAGATGACGATCGCTCCGACCAGCTCGTCGTCCTTGAGCAGGGGTACGGCAACCACGGTACGGGCGTCGGCTAGACGGCCGATTTGCGGCTGCGAGTACCCCGGCTTCGGATCGAAATATCCCGGCTCTGCGAGCATGTCGGCGATCTGGGTCGGGCGCTTGGTATCCCGCCATTTGCCCGAGCGCGCTTCTGGGGGCGGCCGGAACAGCGGTTCGCGGCGCCGAGCCTCTGCCAATGCCGGCGGGGCGTTGTGCATTGCGGCTGTGTGGAAGCCATCTCCAGCGGAGAGAAACAGGATGCCAAACTTGGCCTCGCAGATGCGCGTGGCGTTGGCCAGCATGGCGTTGAACACCGGTTCCAGTTCTCCCGGCGAACTTGAGATGACTTGCAGCACCTGCGAGGTCGCGGTCTGCTGCTCCAGCGCCTCGGAGAGATCGTCGGTGCGCTGGCGCAACTCGTTGAGCAGGCGGGTGTTCTCGATGGCGATGACGGCCTGCGCGGCGAAGTTCTGCACCAGCGCAATCTGCTTGTCGGTGAAGGCCCGTACCTCCTGGCGATAGATCGCAATGGCGCCGATCAGAGTCGCTTTCCTTCAGCATCGGCACCAGCAGCAAGGTCCGCGCGCCGCCGAGGTCCGCCAGTGCGACGAGCGGCCGGGATCCTTTCAGGTATCCGGGTTCGGCCGTGATGTCGGTGACGTGAATGAGCTGTTTGGTGCGGCCGAGCTGGCCGAGCGGGATCTCCGGCCCGGGCCGAATAACGCTTTCGCGCTCTCGCTCATCGACAAGTCCGGCCGGCACGCCGTGCAGCGCGACCGATCGGAATCCGTCGTCTTCGGTCAGCCACAACATGCCGAACCCGGCCTCGCAGATGCGCGTGGCATTCGACAACATGCTCGCAAAGACCGGTTGCAGTTCGCCGGGCGAACTTGAGATGACTTGCAGCACCTGCGAGGTCGCGGTCTGCTGTTCCAGCGATTCCGTCAGATCGTCGGTGCGCTGGCGCAGCTCGTTGAGCAGCCGCGTGTTCTCGATCGCGATGACCGCCTGGGCGGCGAAGTTCTGCAACAGCTCGATCTGCTTGTCGGTGAACGGCCGCACCTCCTGTTTGTAAATGTTGATCGACCCGATCAGCTCGCCATCCTTCAGCATCGGTACCTCGGCGAGCGTTCGGCCGCCCGCCAGCTCGACCGTGGCAACGCGCAGCGGATCGCGGTCGCGATAGGCCTTGCCCTGAGTGATGTCCTCGATTTGCACGAATTGCTTGGTCTGCAGCAGCTTGCCGAGCCCGGTGTCCGGCCCGGGCCGGATCGGCTCGCGGAACAGGAGTTCGCGGTAGGCCTGCGGAGCGCCGTGAACCGCGACGGCGCGGAACAGCTCTTCTTCTTCACGCAACCACAGAGCACCGAACTTCGCCCCGCAGATGCGGGTGGCGTTTTCCAGGAGCGACTGGAACACCGGCTCAAGCTCGCCGGGCGAGCTGGAGATGACCTTGAGCACCTCGCTGGTCGCGGTCTGCTGTTCCAGCGACTCCGTCAGATCGTCGGTGCGCTGGCGGAGCTCGTTGAGCAGGCGGGCGTTCTCGATGGCGATCACGGCCTGGGCGGCGAAGTTCTGAACCAGCTCTATCTGTTTTTCGGAGAAGGGACGCACTTCCCTGCGGTAAATGGCGATACCGCCAATCGGTTCGCTTTCCTTGAGCATTGGGACCACAACTACGGTCCGAATGCCGGCGAGCTGGACTGCACTCACGGGCAACGGTTCGCCGCCGAGATAGGCCGGATCTTCTCGGAGATCTGCGGTCTGTACGGGCTTGCGAGCCGCGATCGCCCGCGAAATCGTTACATCCGGTCCCGGCCGGTAAAGGGTTCCACTGCGCCATCGGTCGAACCATTCCTGCGGTAGATCACCGTGCAGCGCGGCCGTGCGGAAGGCGTCGCCTTCGCGGAGCCACATTGTGCCGTAGCTCGCTTCGCAAAGCTTTGTCGCGTTCGCCAGCATTGCATCGAAAACGGGATTTAGCTCTCCCGGCGAGCGCGAGATGACTTGCAATACCTCCGAGGTCGCGGTCTGCTGTTCCAGCGACTCGGAGAGATCGTCGGTGCGCTGGCGCAGCTCGTTGAGCAGGCGCGTGTTCTCGATAGCGATCACGGCCTGGGCGGCGAAGTTTTTCACCAGTTCGATCTGCTTGTCGGTGAACGGGCGAACCTCCTGGCGGTAGATGATGATGGCGCCGACCAAGTCGCCGTCCTTGAGCATGGGCACGGCGAGGTCGGTTCGAGCGCCGGCGAGCCTGGCGGGTGGGCTGGCGTTCAGCGATCCTTGGTCATCGATCGTGTGGATCACCTCCATCGACTTCGCACATCTGGTCGAGGTTAGCGCCGGGATCCGGGTTGCGGCGACCACGCTGTCGAAGGAATTCATCGAGAGCCGGAGGCGAATCCAGGCTGGCCACCGGATAGAACGTATCATCGTCGAAGCGGAACATGGATCCGAACTTCGCCCCGCAGATGCGAACCGCGTTCGCCAGCATGGCGTTGAACACGGGCTCCAGTTCGCCGGGTGAGCTGGAAATAACCGCAGCACTTCGCGAGGTCGCGGTCTGCTGTTCCAGCGACTTCGTCAGATCGTCGGTGCGCGCCCGCAGCTCGTTGAGCAGGCGGGTGTTCTCGATAGCTATGACGGCCTGACTCGCGAAGTTCGTAATCAGTTCGATCTGCTTGTCAGTGAACGGCCGTACCTCCTGCCGATAGATGCCGATCGCGCCGATCAGCTCGCCCTCCTTGAGCATCGGAACGTTGAGAAGGCTTCGCGCGCCGCCGAGTTGCGCCGTTGCTACGCGAAGGGGTTCGCGATCGGTGTAGGCCTGCTCGGCCCGCGTATCCGCGATGTGGATGGTCTGCCTTGTGCTGGCGACGCGACCGAGCCCGGTCGCCGGACCGGCCCGGATCGGTCCGCGATCGAGATATTCCGCATAGGCCGGCGACACGCCGAGCTTTGCGATGGCGGTGTAGGCACCGTCGGCGTATCGGAAAAGTATCCCGATCTTGGCCCCACAGATGCGCGTCGCATTCGCAAGCATGGCCTGGAACACCGGCTCCAGCTCGCCGGGCGAGCTCGAGATGACCTGCAACACCTCGGACGTCGCGGTCTGCTGCTCCAGCGCCTCGCTGAGGTCATCGGTGCGCTGGCGCAGCTCGTTGAGTAGGCGCGTGTTTTCGATCGCGATGACGGCTTGGGCAGCGAAGGTTTCGATCAGGGCGATCTGATCTGGACTGAAGGGCTCGGCTCGTTTGCGCTGGACGGTCAGGACGCCGATGGTATCGTTCTCGCGTCGCAGAGGCACCGCCAATGCGGCGCGAAAACCAATGACCTTCTGCGCTTCATGACGATCGAAACCGCGGTCGGCCAGCACATCCGGGATGTGCGCGGTACGGCCGTCGATGATCGCGCGACCGAACGACGAGCCGCGATCGGGCTTGGTTGAGTATCGGTCGTAAACATCTCGCTCCTTCCGCGACAACCCGTAGGTGGCCGCCAGCCGGTACGTGTCGCCGTCACGATGGCGAAGGTAACCGATGTCCGCCTCGCACAGCTTGGCGGCGGATTCGACCAGCGTGTCGAAGACCGCCTGCAGGTCGAAGGTCGAGCGGCTGATGACCTTGAGAACGTCGGCAGTGGCGGCCTGCTGTTGGCGCGCCTCGTCCAGCTCGCGCGCGAGCAGGGCGGTGGTTTTCGTCTTGGCCGGTTCCTTCTTGCGGGGCGCCTCGCGCGGCTTGCGCGCACGGCGCGGGTCCGGCGGCCGAGGGCGAGGCGCAGCAGCAGCCTTGGATCCCCGTTTCTTACGACGCTTGGCCATGCGTGCGTTGCGATTTCTACCGGGAACGGTTTGGCGAAGGACGACGGCCTAGCTTACTGCGGTTGCGTCTCCTGCGCACCGGGTCAAATTCAGAAAGCCGGCGCGTCCAAACAAGGGCGGCGATGGCCTCCCGGCCGGCCACACGCACTATTCGCCCCGTGACGCCCGGCGTGCGGCCGTGTTACCGGTCGGCAATCAACAGTCCGCGGAGCATCCATGAGCATCCCGAAGCCCGTCTACAACCCGCCCTTCAACGTTACGCGTGCGAGCCACTCGGTGGTGACGGTGAAGGACCTCGGCAAGAGCCGCGCCTTCTATGTCGACCTCATCGGCTTCATCGTCAGCGATGAGGACAAGGACACGATCTGGCTGCGCGGCGTGGCCGAGGCCTGTCACCACAGTATCGTGCTCAAGCGCGCGTCGGGCGAGCCGCAGTCGGAGCGCGTCGGCATGCGCGTGTTCACCGAGGAGGACCTGGAGAAGGCCAAGGCGCACTTCGACCGGCTGGGGCTGCCGGCGAAATGGGTCGAGGTGCCCTATCAGGGGCGCACGCTGCAAGTGTCGGACGTATCGGGCGCGCCGATCGAGTTCTGCGCGCGCATGGATCTGAAGCCACGCCTGATCGTCGAGTTCGAGCACCATCACGGCGCCGTTCCGCAGCGGCTCGATCATTTCCAACTGCTGGTGCCGGACGTGCGCAAGGCGTGCGAGTTCTGGATGAGCCTGGGGTTCCGGCTGTCCGAATACATTTCGCCCGACGGCAAGGACGAGATGCTGTTTGTCTTCCTCCAGCGCAAAGGCAACCCGCACGACATCGTGTTCGCGCCAGGCGCCGGCCCGAGGCTGCATCACCACGCCTTCGGCATTCCAGAGTCCTACCAGATGTTCTACGTCTGCGACCTTGCCGCCAATATGGGTTTTGCCGCCAACGTCGAGTTCGGACCCGGCCGGCACGGTCCGGGCCACGCCCTGTTCGTCTACATGCGCGATCCCGACGGCCACCGCATCGAGCTGTTCAACACGCACTACCAGTGCATGGACATCGAGAACGAACCGGTGCGCTGGGACCTGTCCTATGCCGCCAAGCGCCGCTGGCAGCTTCCGGCGCGCCGGCAATGGTACACCGAGGCGAGCCGTTTTGCCGGCGTCGAGCCGCGCGATCCGCCGCACAAGGGCGATCCGCTCACGCTGGAGAAGTTCGTCGCCGCCGAGATGCGGTGACACTTGATCCAGTTGTTCAAAGCACACCCTGGCGTCGTCCCCGCGAAAGCGGGGACCCATAACCACAGGCCTCTGGAATATGGGTCCCCGCTTTCGCGGGGACGACCGCGGGGACGGGCGGGGTACCGCGCATCGCGCTTTATTTCTGCACCGGCATCATCTCGCCCGCCGAGTTGATCACCGCATGGATGCTGCGCGCGTATTCGATGGCGCCGGTCACGTCCATGTCGAGGGCGGCGCGCGCGTAGTCCTTGCAGCCGACGCGGGCCGGGCGCGGCGCCTGCATGATCTGCGCACACAACGCTTCGACCACGGCGTCGAGGTCGCCGGCCGGATGCACCTCGCTCACGATACCGGCTTCGCGCGCGCGGGCGGCGCTGACCACGGCGGTCGACCAGACCAGATAGGTCAAGGCCTTGCGCGGGACGCGATCGACCAGCGCCGACATCACCATGGTGGGCATGATGTTGTGCGCCATTTCCGGCACTTGGAATTTGGCGGTGTCGGCGGCGAGCGTGATATCGCAGACCGCCGCGATGGCGCAGCCGAAGCCGAGCGCACGCCCCTTCACCACGCCGATCACCGGAATTTCGCAGCGGCGGAAGGCGCCGTAGCAGTTGAACACCACGTCGTTGCGCCGCCGCAGCTGCAACGCATCGGGCTGCACGCCGGGCGGACGCTTGCCCATGGTCTCGCGCCCGACGCAGAAATCGTCGCCCGCGCCGCGCAGCACCACGATCTCCGCCTCTTCGCCCGCGCCGGTGAGAAGCCTGGTCAGTTCGGCCGCCATCGCGTCGGACGCGGCGTTGCCGATCTGCGGCCGGTTGAGCGTGATCTCGAGCACCGGGCCTTTGCGGGCGGTGAGGATTTCGTTGGACACTGGCTTCTCCTATGTTGCTCGCGGAACGCGTCTTGGTTGCGCCCGGCCGGTGCCGGGCGGCCGGGACTTTGATGCTATCTTTGCTACGATAGCAATGACCGGCCCGGCCGAAAGGGGCAGCCTGGAGGGACGCCGATGTCAGTCACCGAAGACAAGCCACCGCACTGCGAACCCACGCTGCGCGCCATCGCCATGCCGGCGGACGCCAATCCGCACGGCGACATCTTCGGCGGCTGGCTGCTCTCGCAGATGGACTTGGCCGGCGGCACGGTTGCGACCCGCCGCGCCCAGGGCCGCACGGTGACCGTGGCGGTCACCGCGATGTCGTTCCATCGTCCGGTCTTCATCGGCGACGAGGTCACCTGCTACGCCCAGATCGTCAAGATCGGGACGACGTCGATCACGGTGAAGGTCGAAAGCTGGGTGCGCCGCGGCATCGGGCAGGAGCAGATCGCGGTCACCGAGGGCACTTTCACCTACGTGGCGGTCGGCGACGACCGCCGCCCGCGGCCGGTGCCGCCCGAGACTTGACTTTATTGTGATATACCAAACCGGCCTTGATTCTCGTTGTTGCCGTGTTGGCCGGGCATTTGGCCGGGACGGCGCCTCTCGCGCCTCAACCGCTCGATCGAGTCGGAGCGCTCAATGGGCAATTCAACCTTTCGCCGGGACTGGATAACCAAGCCGATCTTCCGCTGGGCGCGCGGCGTCCTGCCGAGCCTGTCCAATACCGAGCGCGAGGCGATCGAGGCCGGCGACGTCTGGTGGGACGCCGATCTGTTCACCGGCAATCCCGATTGGGCGAAGCTGCTCGCCTTTCCGACCGCGACGCTGAGCGCGGAGGAGAAGGCCTTCCTCGACGGCCCGGTCGAAGAGCTGTGCCAGATGCTCGACGACTGGCGCATCACCTGGGAGCTGCACGATCTGCCGGGCGAGGTGTGGGCCTTTCTCAAGGCTCACCGGTTCTTCGCCATGATCATCCCGAAGACGTACGGCGGGCTCGGGTTTTCCGCCTACGCCCATTCGGAAGTCATCCGCAAGCTGTCCACGCGCTCGATCACCGCGGCGGTCACCGCGATGGTGCCGAATTCGCTCGGCCCCGGCGAGTTGCTGTTGCAGTTCGGCACGCAGGCGCAGCGGGACTACTGGTTGCCGCGCCTGGCGGACGGCAAGGAAATCCCGTGCTTCGGGCTGACCAGCCCGCAGGCCGGGTCCGACGCCGCTTCGATGGTGGATACCGGCGTGGTCTGTCGCGGCAGCTGGCAGGGGCGCGAGGTGCTGGGCATCCGGCTCAACTGGCACAAGCGCTACATCACGCTCGGACCGGTCGCCACCGTGCTCGGGCTTGCCTTCAAGCTGTACGATCCCGACCACCTGATCGGCGAGCGCGACGAACTCGGTATCACGGTCGCGCTTGTGCCCACGAACCTGCCGGGCGTGAAGATCGGGCGGCGCCACCTGCCGTTGCTGCTCGCCTTCCAGAACGGTCCCAACTGGGGCCATGACGTGTTCATCCCGATGGATCACGTGATCGGCGGGGTGGAGCAGGCCGGCAAGGGCTGGAAGATGCTGGTCAGCGCGCTGGCGGCCGGCCGCGGCATCTCGCTGCCGTCGCTCTCGGCAGCCGGCTGCGCCTTCCATGCCCACGCCACCGGCATGTATGCGCGCGTGCGCGAACAATTCCACGTGCCGATCGGCCGCTTCGAAGCGATCCAGGAGCGGCTTGGCCGCATGGCCGCGACCGCCTATCTGCTCGACGCGGCACGGCGCCACACCTGTGCGGGCCTCGACCATGGTCACAAGCCCGCGGTGGTGACCGCCATCATGAAGGCGCAGGCGACCGAACGCATGCGCGTGACCGTCAACGACGCCATGGACGTGCACGGCGGCAAGGCCATCCAGGAAGGCCCGTTGAATTATCTCGGCAGCTCCTATCGCGCGGTGCCGATCGGCATCACGGTCGAAGGCGCGAATATCGTCACCCGGGCGCTCATCCAGTTCGGCCAGGGCGCGATCCGCAGCCATCCGTACCTGCTGAAGGAGATGCTGGCGCTCGAGGACGACGATCGCGAGCGCGGCCTCGACCAGTTCGATCAGGCGTTCTGGGGGCATCTCGGGCACAGCTTTGCCAATGCATTTCGCGCCTGGGGGCGCGCCTGGACCGGTGGCCTGCTGGCTCCGGCGCCGGATGCGGGCGGCGCGCGCCGCTTCTTCCAGTTGCTCGGGCGATACACCTCCGCCTTCGCATTCGCCGCCGACATGGCGATGCTGACGCTGGGCGGTGCGCTCAAGCGCAAGGAGATGATTTCGGCCCGCTTCGGCGATATCCTTTCCGAGCTTTACCTGCTGTCGACCGCGCTCAAGCGCTGGCACGACGAGGGGCGACAGGATGCCGATCTTCCGCTGCTGCAATGGTGCATGGAGAGCGGCTTTGCGACCATCGAGGCGCGATTCGACGAGATCTTCGCCAATTTTCCCAACCGTCCGGTGGCGTGGCTGCTGCGTTTCATGCTGTTGCCGCTCGGAGTGCGCCGGCGCGGCCCGTCCGACCGGCTGACGCAGTCCTGCGCCGTCATCCTGCTCGAACCTTCGGCGACGCGCGACCGGCTCACCGCCGACGTCTTCAGTTGCGCCGACGACGGGCCGCTGTCCCGGCTCGAACGCGCCTTCAAGCTCAGGATCGCGAGCCACGATCTGCGCGACCGCCTACGCAAGGCCCATGTCCGCGATCCGGCCAAGGCGCACGAGCAGGGATTGATCAACGACACCGAGTTGGCGCAGCTTGAAGCTGTCGCGCAGGCGGTGTTGGCGGTTGTCGAGGTCGACGACTTCGCGCCCGAGGACATCGTGTCGCGCCGTGCCTCCGAAGGAGACGTGTTATCGCAACGCCTGTCCCGTCCAAGCGCCGCGGAATAGAGGGCCGTCCGGTCTACATCGTCGACGGCAGCCGGACGCCCTTCATGAAGGCGCGCGGCAAGCCGGGGCCGTTCACCCCGGTCGACCTGGCGGTGGCCTGCGGGCGGCCGTTGCTGCTGCGCCAGCCGTTCGCGCCGCATGAGTTCGACCAGGTCATCCTCGGTTGCGTCAACGTCATCGCCGACGAGATGAACCCGGCGCGGGTCGCGGCGCTCCGGCTCGGCATGGGCGAGGCGATGACGGCGTTCACCGTCCAGATCAATTGCGGCTCGGGCATGCAGTCGATCGACACCGCCTACCAGTACATCCGCGCCGGGAAAGCCGATCTCATCCTGGCGGGTGGCGCCGAGGCGCTCAGCCACGCGCCGCTGGTGTTCAACCGGCGCGCGGTCGGGTGGTATGCGTCGCTGTTCGGCGCGCGCGACCTGTGGTCGCAGTTGCAGGCGCTGGCCGGATTCCGGCCGTCGATGCTCAAGCCCGTCATTGGGCTCGAGCGCGGCCTGACCGATCCCATCGTCGAGCTCAACATGGGCCAGACCGCCGAAGTTCTTGCGCATCTCTTCCACGTATCGCGGCGCGACGCCGACCAGTATGCGGTCGAGAGCCATCAGCGCCTCGCCAACGCGCAAACCGAAAAGTGGTTCGACGGCGAGCTCGAGCCTGCGTTCGCCCGCGACGGAAAAGTCCACGATCGCGACGATGGCGTGCGGCCGGACAGCTCGGTCGACAAGCTCGCAGAGCTCAAGCCGGCATTCGAGCGGCCGTGGGGCAAGGTCACGGCCGGCAACAGTTCTCAGATCACGGACGGCGCCTCGTGGGTGATCCTGGCGTCCGAGATGGCGGTGGCCGAGCACGGCCTTACTCCCCGCGCGGTAATCGTCGACAGCGAGTGGTCGGCGCTCGATCCGTCGATCATGGGGCTCGGGCCGGTGCTGTGCTCGACCGCGATCCTGCGCCGGCGCGGCCTCAAGCTCGGTGATATCGCGCTCTGGGAGATCAACGAAGCCTTCGCGGCGCAGGTGCTGTCCTGCCTCGCCGCCTGGGAGGACGAAGCGTTCTGCCGCAACGTCCTGGGGCTCGACGGCGCGGCCGGCCGCATTGCGCGCGACAAGCTCAATGTCGACGGGGGGGCCATCGGGCTTGGCCACCCGGTCGGCGCCAGCGGCAACCGCATCGTGCTGCATCTCGTCAACGCGATGAAGCGGCTCGGCGTCAAGCAAGGGATTGCGACCGAGTGCATCGGCGGCGGGCAGGGCGGCGCGATGTTGATCGAGGCGGTGTAGGGGCGGTCGATGGCGAAGGTCTGGGATACGCTCGCTGCGCGCAAGCTCGAACTCGGTCCGCCGGACGCCGGCGGCCCGTGGCGGCATTGGCGGCTTGGACGCGACGATGACGGGATCGCCTGGCTCATCCTCGACAAGCAGGGCGCGAGCGCCAATACCCTCTCCGAGGACGTGCTGACCGAATTTGCCGATGTGCTCGGCACGCTCGAACGCAACCTGATGAAGGGGCTCATCATCCGGTCGGGCAAGCCCGGCGGCTTCATCGCCGGCGCCGATATCGGCGAGTTCCGCGGGATGACCGATGCTGCGGAGATCGAAACGCGGCTCACCCGCGCGCATGCGGTGATCGACCACCTGGATCGGCTCAAGATCCCGACGATTGCGGTCATCCACGGCTATTGTCTCGGCGGCGGGCTCGAAATCGCGCTCGCCTGCGACTTCCGGATCGCGGTCGACGATGCGCGGCTGGGATTTCCCGAGGTGATGCTCGGCCTGCATCCCGGTCTCGGCGGCACCGTACGCACGCCGCGCCTGATCAATCCGATCGAGGCCATGAGCCTGATGCTGACCGGCCGCACGCTGCGCGCCGGGCGCGCCAAATCGCTTGGCCTAATCGACGCCGTCACTCAGGAACGTCACGTGCGCGCGGCCGCCACCGCGGCAATCGCGGGCAAGCTCAAGACCGCGCGTGGAGGCATTCTGGGGCGGCTGATCAACACCCTGCCCGGGCGCAAGCTTGCCGCCCAACGCATGCGTACCGAAACGGCGAAGAAGGCGCCGGTCGAGCACTATCCCGCCCCGCACGCGCTGATCGACCTGTGGGAGGCGCACGGCGGTGACGTCCAGGCGATGCAGAAGGCGGAGATCGCCTCGTTCGCGCGCCTCATGGTGACCGACACGTCGCGCAACCTCGTGCGGGTGTTCTTCCTGCGCGAGAAGCTCAAGAGCCTTGCCGACGGCGACTGGCCGGGCAAACGCATCCACGTCATCGGCGCGGGTGCCATGGGCGGCGATATCGCCGCCTGGTGCGCCTGGCACGGCTTCACCGTGAGTCTCGCGGACATGAAGGCCGAGCCGCTCGCCAAGGCGATCCAGCGCGCCGCCGATCTGTTCGGCAAGATCGGCCACAAGCGCACCGACATCCGCGATGCCCTCGACCGGCTGATTCCCGATCTGAAAGGCGAGGGCGTGCGCTCGGCCGACCTCGTCATCGAAGCGGTGCCGGAGACGCTCGAACTCAAGAAGAAGGTCTATGCCGCGACCGAGCCCAAAATGCGCGCCGATGCCATCCTAGCCACCAATACGTCGAGCATTCCGCTGGAGCAATTGCGCGGCGGCCTGCGGCGGGCGGACCGGCTGGTGGGCCTGCACTTCTTCAATCCGGTGTCGCGCATGCAACTGGTCGAGGTGGTGAGCCACGATCAGGTTTCGTCCGACGTCCTGAAGAAAGCGCGCGCCTTCCTTGGCCGCATCGACCGCCTGCCGGCGCCGGTCAAGAGTGCGCCGGGATTTTTGGTCAACCGCGCGCTCACGCCCTACATGCTCGAAGCCATGGTGATGCTGGACGAAGGCATCAAGCGTGAGACGATCGACGCCGCGGCGCTCGCATTCGGCATGCCGATGGGGCCGATCGAGCTGGCCGACCAGGTCGGCCTCGACATCTGCCTGCACGTGGCGCAAACGCTCAAGAGCACGCTCAGCCGGCCGATGCCGGACGCGCCCAACTGGCTGAAAGAGAAGGTCGAGAAGGGCGAGCTTGGCCGCAAGACCGGCAAGGGTCTCTACGACTGGAAGGACGGCGACGTGGTGAAGGAGCCCGGCGCGCCGCCCCCGACCGATGAGATGACCGACCGGCTGATCTTGCCCATGGTCGACGTGTGCGTCGCGTGCCTGCGCGAAGGCGTGGTTGCCGATGAGGAGACGCTCGATGGCGCCATGATCTTCGCGACCGGGTTCGCGCCGTTTCGTGGCGGCCCGATCCACTACGCACGGTCGCGCGGCGTTGCGAAGATCCTGGAAGTCCTCACCAGGCTTCAGCAGCAATATGGCGAGCGCTTCCGGCCGGCTCCGGGGTGGGACCGCCTGACATGACGGGTGCGAGTGGCGGCCCCGCGCGGTTCGCGGATGCGGACCGCGTCGCCGACGCGATCATCGAGCGTGTTGGCAAGAAGATCGTTCTCGCGCTCCCGCTCGCACTCGGCAAGGCCAATCACGTCGCCAACGCCCTGTTTGGGCGCGCGGCGGCCGACCCATCGATCCATCTGCGCATCTTCACGGCGCTGACGCTGGAAAAGCCGCGGGCGCGCAGCGACCTCGAGCGCCGCTTCATCGGGCCGCTCTCGGAGCGCTTTTTTGGCGGTTATCCCGATCTCGCTTATGCGGCGGCGCTCCGTCAGGGCCGGCTGCCGCCGAACGTGGAGGTCGACGAGTTCTTCTTTCAGGCCGGTACCAGGCTCGGCGTGCCGAAGGCGCAGCAAAGTTACATCTCGGCGAACTACACCCATGCGCTGCGTTACGTGCTCGACCGCGGCGTCAACGTGCTCGCGCAACTGGTGGCAAAGCGCGTGCGCGACGGGGACGAGCGCTTCAGCCTGAGCTGCAATACCGATCTCTCGCTCGATCTGATCCGGTGTCACCGCGAGGGCCTGTGCGAGCTCATGATCGTCGGGCAGGTCAATTCGGAATTGCCGTACATGCCGGGGGAGGCGGAAATTTCCCCCGGCGACCTCGAATGCATCCTGGAGAGCCCGCAGACCGACTTTCCGCTGTTCGCGCCGCCGCGCGAGCCGATCGTGCTGGCCGAATATGCCGCCGGCCTGCACGCGGCGCGCACCATTGCCGACGGCGGTACGCTGCAGATCGGCATCGGCTCGCTCGGCGACGCGGTGGTGCAGTCGCTCATCCTGCGCCAGCAGAAGAATGCGCAGTTTCGCGAGATCGCGGCGCGGCTCGACCCGGCCGGCCTGACCCCGCCGGCATTGCGCGAGAGCGCGCCGTTCGAGGCAGGATTGCATGGGTTGAGCGAGATGTTCGTCGAAGGCTTCCTCGACCTCAAGCGCGGGGGGATTCTCAAGCGCGAGGTCGATGGCGCCTTGCTTTATGCGGGCTTCTTTCTGGGCTCACAGGCGTTCTACCGTGCGCTGCGCGACATGCCGGAAAGCGAACTGGCGAAGCTTCGCATGACGGCGATATCGTTCGTCAACGAGCTCTACGGCGACGAGCCGGCAAAGCGCCGCGCCCGGGTGCGGGCGCGCTTCATCAACAATGCAATGATGGCGACGCTGCTGGGCGCGGTGGTCTCGGACGGGCTGGAGGATGGCCGGGTCGTCAGCGGGGTGGGCGGACAGTACAACTTCGTCGCCCAGAGCTTTGCGCTGGAAGGCGCCCGCTCCGTCATCATGCTGAAGGCGACGCGGGAGGCCAAGGGGCGCGCGACGTCGAACATCCGCTGGAACTACGGTCACACCACCATCCCGCGCCACCTGCGCGACATCGTGATCACCGAATACGGCGTCGCGGATCTGCGCGGCAAGACCGATCAGGACGTGATCGCCGCCATGCTGGCGATCGCCGACTCGCGCTTTCAGGACGAACTGCTGCGGCGCGCCAAGGACGCCGGCAAGGTTGCCAAGACTTTCGATCTGCCGGCCGCCTGCCGCGACAACACGCCCGAGCGCATCGAGCGCGCGCTCAAGCCCGCGCGCGAACAGGGGCTGATGCCGGCATTTCCGTTCGGCTCGGATTTCACCGCCGCCGAGCAGCGGCTGCTCCCGACGCTCAGGCGTCTCGACACGATGCCGCCGTTGCGGCTCGCGCAGGTGCTCATGCGGGGCCTCACCTCAGGCCCGCCGTCGCCAGAGACGCGCGAGTGCCTCGCCCGCATGGGGCTCGATCGGCAATCGGGATTGATGGAACGGCTTTACGCGGCGGTCCTGCGCGGGGCTTTCGCGCAATCAGAGCATTGAGCTTCAAGGACTGCAGGCATTGCGAGGGGCGACAGGGTAGCCTCGGAAGGCGATTGCTGGCGAGGGTCCAAAGGTGCTTCAAGCTTGCGGTGAACCTCGCTAAGCTCATTCGGCTTCTTTAAGGTCCGGTGTAAGGAGAATGCGATGACCATCTCGCTCTACAAGACCTCGGTTCCGATTTTTGTGCAGTTTCTGACCGGCCTGTCGGCAAGCCTCGACAAGGCGGCAGCCTTCGCGGAAGCCAAGAAGATCGAGCCTTCCGTGCTGCTGAACACCCGGCTTGCGCCCGACATGTTCCCGCTGGTGCGGCAGGTGCGGGCGGCGACCGACCATGCCATCAACGGCAGCGGGCGGCTCGCCGGCGTGGACCTGCCGACCTTCTCCAATGCCGAAGCGACCATTCCGGAGCTGAAGGACCGCATCGCCAAGACCATCGACTTCCTCAAGGGTCTCAAGGCCGCGCAGATCGACGGCCAGGAGGACAAGGACATCAAGATCACGTTCCCGAGCGGGGCCGTGCGCGAGTTCACCGGGCAGTCGCTGCTGCTCAACAACGCGCTGCCGAATTTCTATTTCCACTGCACGACCGCGTACGACATTCTGCGCCATTGCGGGGTCGACCTCGGCAAGCGCGATTTCATGGGCACGCCGGTTTCGCTCTAGGCGAGGGCCCCGACGCGGGAAGGATGTCGGCCGATGACAGCGTTTGACTTCGGGCCGCTGCTGGCGGCCGGCCTGCCGCCGCCGGCGGCCAGGTGGGCCGGACTGCCCAAATACAATTTCACCGGCGGCAACAACGACGCCGATCAGGTCCCGGTCGAAGGCCTGATCGCGGCGGCGACCGCTGTGCTCGGGCGTGAAGGCCGGACGCTGGCGACCTACGGCGTCGCGAACGGCCCGCAGGGCTATCTTCGCCTGCGCGAATTTCTGGCCGACAAGCTCAAGCGCACGGCCGGCATTGTCTGCCAGAGCGGCGACATCCTCATCACGTCGGGCTCGTTGCAGGCGCTCGACCTCGTCAACGGTGTGCTGCTGTCGCCCGGCGACACCGTCATCATCGAGCAGGAATCCTACGAAGGGTCGCTCAAACGGCTCGCGCGCCGCGGCGTGAACGCGGTCGGAATCCCGCTCGATCGCGAAGGCCTGCGCATGGACGCGCTCGCCGCCGCGCTCAGCGACCTCAAGCGCCGCAACATCAAACCCAAATACATCTACACCATCCCCACCGTGCAGAATCCGACCGGCACCATCATGGGCGAGCAGCGCCGCGTCGAACTCCTGCGGATCGCGCAGGAGCACGGCGTGCCGATCTTCGAGGACGATTGCTACGCCGATCTGATCTGGGACGGCCGGCGCCCGCCCGCGCTCTACGCCATGAGCCGGCAGGGCGGGGTCATCCATATCGGGTCGTTCTCCAAGTCGATCGCCCCGGCGCTGCGGGTCGGCTACATCGTCGCGCCGTGGGACCTGCTCGCGCGCATGCTCGCGCTCAAGACCGACGCCGGCTCCGGCGCCCTGGAGCAGATGGTGCTGGCGGAATATTGCGCGCCGCATTTCACGCAGCACGTGCCGGCATTGACGCGCGGCCTGCGGGCCAAGCTCGATACGCTGATGGAATCGCTCAACGAGCATTTCGGCACGGCGGCGGAATTCGACGAGCCGAAGGGCGGCATCTTCTTGTGGGTGAAGCTGCCCGACGTGGTCGATACCCAGAAGCTCAACCAGTCGGCGCTTGCCGCCGGGGTCGCGATCAACCCCGGACCGGAATGGTCGACCGACAGGACCTACAGCAAGAGCCGCATGCGGCTGTGCTTCGCCAGCCCCTCGAAGGACGAGATCCGCCAGGGGATAGCCGCGCTGGCCGAGGTGTGCCGTCGCGAATACGGCGTGCCGGAGCGGATCGCCAACGTGGAGCAGCGCGCCCGGGCGTGAATCAGCCTTTCGGCGGGTGGGCGCGGATGACGGCTTCGTCGATTTCGCTGCCCCAGCCGGGGCCGGTCGGGAGCAGCATTTCGCCGTTCTCGATCGTGTAGGGCCTGGTCAGCATCTTCGGCTTCCACGGCACCTCGTCGGCATCGAACTCCATAATGCGAAAATTTGGGACCACCGCGCAGAAATGCGCGCTCATGAGGTTCGCGAGCGGCCCGTTGAAATTGTGCGAGGCGACATTGACCTCGTAGGCGTCCGCCATGGCGGCCATCTTGATCGACTCGACCAGCCCGTTCCATTGCGCGTCGATGATCGCGACGTCGGCAGCATGGTTCTCCAGATAGGGCCGGAGGTTGCGCCGTCCAAGAATGGTCTCGAGCGAGCCGACCGGCGTCGTCGTCGACTGCCGGATGAGCGCGAGCGCCCTGGGCTCGAACAGGTCCATTTCGAGCCAGAGCAGGTTGAACGGCTCGACCGCCTTGGCGATGCGCCTGAGTCCCTCGGGCTTGTAGTTAAAATTGAGATCGAGCAGCAGCCGCACGCCCGCCCCGGCGCCTTCGCGCAGGGCGGACAACTGCGCCAGCATGGCGTCGAGGATGTGGTCGTCGAGGTTGAGCTCGGGATGGCCGGGCCCCGCGCCGGTCATGCCGGGCGCGAACTGCCGGCCGCCCCTGGCGTCGAACAGCAGCAGATTGGTCTTGAGCGCCTTGAACCCGCGCTCGCGCGCCTCGCGTGCGGCCGCCGTGAGGTCGCCGAGCGTGCGCACCGCCGGGGCGTCGACCACCTTGCCGTCGAACAGGTCAGCGCAGCGCGCCCGCAGCACCCCGCAGCGCGACCAGTAGACCGGCAGGCGATCGCGCACCGCGCCGCCGAACAGCTCGTAGACCGGAACGCCGAGCGCCTTGCCCTTGATGTCCAGGCAGGCATTGAGGATCGCCGCGATGGCATGGGATTGCAGCCCGCCCGCCGTCGAGCGGGTCTGCGCCGTGAGCGCGGCGTCGATCCGTCCGATCGCGCGCGGGTCCGCCCCGATCAGGCCCGCGCCCAGGCCGAGGATCAGCCCCGCCATTCCCTTGCGCCGGCTCTCGTTGAACTCCGACCAGCCGACGATCCCCTCGTCGGTGGTGATCTTCAGGAACGAATAGGTGTCCCAGCCGCCGTCGGCATGGAGGTCCTCGAACTTGACGATCTTCATTCGCTGCCCCCGCCGCCCGGCCAACTGGTCGCACCGACAACACCGGCGAAACTGTGCCATGCTTTGAGAAGGCGACCAACTGCGGAGACGGCAATGGCCGGAATGCGCCAGACCGCACAAGTCCTGCGCGGCGCGCTCGTCGTGGCCGCCCTGCTGCTTGCCGCGCCGCCGGCCGTCGCCCAGCCGCCGGTCGCCCAGCCGCCAGTTGCCCAGCCGAACCGGGTCGCGGAAGTCGCGAGTCTGCAGGGCGCCGATCGCGAGAAGCGGCTGCTCGAGGGCGCCAAGCGCGAAGGCGAGCTCACGTTCTATTCGTCGATCCCGGCCGAGGACATCGCGGTGATCGTGGCCGCCTTCCACAAGAAATACGGCGTCAAGGTCAAGGTCTGGCGCGCCGATTCCGAAAGTCTTCTGCAGCGCGTGGTGAACGAAGCCAGGGCCCGGCGCTTCGAGGTCGACGTCGTCGTGGGGGCGAGGTCTGACGCTCGAGTCGCTCTATCGCGAGAACCTGCTGCAGGAGGTGAAGTCGCCCCATCTCGCGGACCTCGTCCCGGAGGCGGTCGCGCCCCACCGTCAATGGGCGGCGGTCTACCTCAGCACCTTCGCGCAGGCCTACAACACCGATCTGGTGAAGAAGGAACGGCTGCCCAAGAGCTACCAGGATCTGCTGGCGGCCGAATGGATTGGCCGGCTCGGCATCGAAGCCGAGGACTTCGACTGGTTCGCGCAGGTCGTCACCGACATCGGCGAGACTGCCGGGCTGCAATTGTTCCGCAACATTGTCGCGCTCAACGGCATCTCGGTGCGCAAGGGCCACAGCCTGCTCACCAACCTCGTGGCGGCGGGCGAGGTGCCGCTCGCGCTGACGGTCTACGGCTTCAGCGCCGAGCAGGCCAAGCGCAAGGGCGCTCCGCTCGACTGGTTCCTGATCCCGCCCGCGCTCGCGCGGCCGACCGCGCAAGGCCTGGCGCGCAATGCCCCGCACCCGCACGCCGCGGTGCTGTTCTACGATTTCCTGATCGGCGAGGCTCAGCAGATCCTGGCGAGCCGTCATTTCACGCCGGCAAGCCGGAAGGTCGACACGCCGCTCACCAACGGTTCGCTCAAGCTCATCGATTCGGCGCTGATGCTCGACCAGGCGAAAAAGTGGCAGGAGCTTTTTCGCAGCGTCATCCTCAGCCAGCCGAGGTGACGGGCGCGGCCCCACTCTCCACCCGTTTTTTCCGCGAAACGCGCATGCATATGCCGGTATCATGACCGGCATCCTGGGCGGCCATCACCAGTGGAGAGACAAGACATGCGCTACATTGACGTCTTCAATCATTTTTTCCCCGCGCGGCTTTACGAACTGATGCTGAACTCGCCGGCCGGACAAAAGGATCTCGGCAAGCGCATGCGCGGAATTCCGGCGCTCTACGATATCGAAGAGCGCCTGCGCGTGGTCGATTCGTTCCCGGATTACACCCAGATTCTGTGTCTCGGCATGCCGGCGATCGACCGGCTCGTCGGCCCGGACCAGGCGCCGGAATGGGCGCGGATCGGCAACGACGGTCTCGCCGAGATCGTGGCGAAATATCCCGACCGCTTCGTCGGCTACGCGGCCTCGCTGCCGATGAACGCGCCCGAAGCCGCCGTTCGGGAAGCCGAACGCGTTCTCAAGAACGGTGCCAACGCGATCCAGCTCCATACCAATATCGACGGCGCGCCGATCGACCAGGCCGCACTGCTGCCGATCTACGAGGTGATCGAGAAGTCCGGCAAGCCGATCCTACTGCATCCTATCCGCACGCGCGAAATGGCTGATTACCGCACGGAAGACAAATCGAAATACGAAATCTGCAGCGTGATCGGCTGGCCGTTCGAGACCGGCGCCGCGCTCGCGCGCCTGGTGTTCTCGGGCATCATGGACCGCTTTCCGGACCTGAAGGTGATCACGCATCATCTCGGCGGCATCATCCCTTATTTCGAAGGCCGGGTTGCGCACAGCTGGGATCAGTTGGGCGTTCGCACGTCGGACGAGGACTATTCGCTCATCCTGAAACGGCTGAAGAAACGGCCGTTCGACTATTTCAAGAATTTCTACGGCGATACCGCGCTCGCGGGGGCTCGCGCGCCGACTGTTTGCGGCATTTCATTCTTCGGAGCCGACCACGTGCTGTTCGCGTCGGATTGCCCATTCGACAAGGAAAAAGGCCGCGGCTACATCCGCGCCACCATCGAGGTCATGCAGTCGCTCGATCTGCCGAAGGACGACCTGGAGAAGATCTGCCACCGCAATGCGGAATCCATGTTCGGGTTGCGAGAAAGCTGAACGCCGGGGAACACAAATGCCAGCCGCGGAGCGTCCAAAGGTCGCAGAAGGGTCGGGCAGTGCGCCCAGCTTAACCCTACCCGAGCGCCAAGCATTGAACCGCCTGGCCTACCCGGTTACTACCTTGCGCTGGCCCCGGGAGGAAGGATGCTGGCGCGCTGGTTGATGGCGGCGGTGTTGAGCGCGGCATGTGCGATGCCGGCGCAGGCCGATCCGGTCGCTCAATTTTACAAGGACCGGCAGATCGATCTCATCGTCGGCTATGGAGCCGGCGGCCATCACGATATTTACGCGCGGCTGCTTGCGCGCTGTCTCGGCAAATACGTTCCCGGCAATCCGCGTGTCGTCGTGCAGAACATGCCGGGCGGGGGCAGCGTCCGCGCCGTCAATTACCTTTACGACGGGGCGCCGGCGGACGGCACCGCGATCGGCATGTTTTCGCGCAACGTGCCGCTCGTCGGCATCATCGGCGGTAATTCCAGCGTTGCGTTCGATGCGCGCAAGCTCACGTGGCTCGGCTCCTCGTCGAGCTTCGTGAACGACGTTTACGTGCTGATCCTGCGCAAGGACGCGCCGGTGAAGTCACTCGAGGAGGCGCGCCGGGAAGACCTGCCCGCGCTCGTGCTCGGCAGTTCGACCAAGGGCGTCACCGGAGCCAATCTGCCGATCGTCTTGCGCGACACGATTGGACTGCACGTCAAGCAGGTCGTCGCCTATCCCGACACCGCCGCAAGCTTTCTCGCGGTGGAGCGCGCGGAGGTGCATGGCCGCGTGGTCAGTCTGTCCGTGCTGAAATCCGCGCGGCCGGAATGGCTCAGTCCTGACAGCAACTATCGCGCGCTGGTACAGTTCGCGCGCGCGACCCGCCATCCGGATTTTCCTGCCGTGCCGATGGCGCGCGAACTGGCGAAGAACGAAGACGCCCGTGCCCTGATCGAGCTTGCGGAGTTGCCCTACATCTTTACGCGGCCGTTCGCGGCGCCGCCGCAGGTGCCGGTCGACCGGGCGAAGGCCCTGCAGGCGGCATTTCTCGCCGTTCACCGCGATCCGCAATACCTGGACGAGGCGGCAAAGCTCAAGATCGACGTGAGCCCGGTCAGCGGCGCGGACGTGCTGCGGGCGATCGACCGGATCGCCGGCGCGCCGCCGGAGTTTCTCGATTATCTGCGCAAGCTCTTCATCGAAGCACAGCGCGGCGGCTGATCCGCCTTGCGCCTGGCGGGCCGGCAGGCCCGTGACATTCACCGCCCGCTCGATCAAACTGTTTTCCGCGAATGATCGCGGACCAAGGTCCCGATCGGGGAAACGAACGAGCGGGTGATCAATGTTGCGCAGCAGCGAAAGAATTCTCACGACTCACGTCGGCAGCCTGCCGCGGCCTCCCGATCTGCTCGACGTCATTCAGGCCAGGGAGCAGGGCAGGCCGGTCGACGAGAAGGCGCATGCCGCGCGGCTCACCGCCGCGGTCGGCGAGATCGTGCGCAAGCAGGTGGAACTGGGCATCGACATCATCGACGACGGCGAGTACGGCAAGCCGAGTTTCGTCTCCTACGTCAACGAGCGGCTCGGCGGCTTCGACGTCGACAAGGAAATGCCCGGGCAAAGCCCGTGGGCGGGTACGCGCGAGGACCGGTCGTTTCCGGAATTCTATGCGCTCGGCCACGTCGCCGCGCGGCAGAACCACATGGTCTGCACCGGGCCGGTCACCTACCGCGGCAAGGCACAGCTGCAGCGCGACATCGACAACCTCAAGGCGGCGCTCAACGGCGTCAAGCCGGGCGAGGTGTTCATGCCGGCGATCTCGCCGTCGAGCGCGGCCGACTGGCAGCGCAACGCCCATTACAAGACCGACGAGGAGTATGTGTTCGCGGTCGCCGATGCGATGCGCGAGGAATACGAGGCGATCGTTCAGGCCGGATTTCTGCTGCAGATCGACGATCCGGAACTGGTGACCTACTGGATCAAGAAGCCCGATCTCACCATGGCGCAGAACCGAAAATGGGCCGAGGGGCGGGTCGAAGCGCTCAATCATGCGCTGCGCAACATTGCGCCCGAGAAGGTGCGCCACCACACCTGCTACGGCATCAACATGGGGCCGCGCATCCACGACCTCGAACTCAAGGACATCATCGACATCATTCTGAAGATCAAGGCCGGAGCCTACTCGTTCGAGGCGGCCAACCCCCGCCACGAGCACGAGTGGCAAGTGTGGTCGACGGTCAAGCTGCCGGCCGAAAAGGCGCTCATTCCCGGCGTGATCAGCCACTCGACCGTGCTGGTCGAGCATCCGGAGCTGATCGCCGAGCGGATCGGGCGCTACGCCAAGGTGGTGGGACGCGAGAACGTGATCGCCGGCGCCGACTGCGGCTTTGCGACCTTCGCCGGCTCGAAGGAGGTCCACCCGAGCATCGTCTGGGCGAAGCTCAAGGCCCTGGTCGACGGGACGCGCATCGCCAGCAGGCAGTTATGGGGCAGGGGATGAGTGCGGACGCGCGCCCCGCGTTTGCGCGGGGCGCGCGCTTCGATCAGGAGCCCGCCAGCAGGCGGAAGATGTTGCGCACCGACACGCGCCGGTTCGAGCGGTTCGGTCCGTCGGTCTCGACCTTGAGGAACTGCTCGCCGTAGCCCTGGGTCACGAGATTCTCCGGCGGGATCTGAAATTCGTTCGTGAGAACGACGGCGACCGCTTCCGCGCGCCGGTCCGAGAGCGAGAGATTGTCGTCCTCGTTGCCGACCCGATCCGTGTGCCCTTCGACGAAGAACATCGCGTTCGGGTTGCGGGCAAGCACCCGCTTCATCGCGCCGGCGAGGGCTTCGAGCGCGGGATACTGTTCCGGCGTGATCTCCCACGCGCCGCTCGCGAACGTGATCGAGTTGATGTCGAGCCGCCGCAGGCGATCGCGCAATTCGACATTGTAGCGAATCTCGTCCAGCAAGTAGGCGCGCTCCAGCGGCTCCAGCGGTTCCGCATCGAGCGCGTCGTAGAGCATGTCGGCCGGTGCGTTGCTCACGTCGACGATATATTGATCGCGCGGAATGCGGATATGAGGCGCGGCGAGCCCGAGCAGCAGACCGGCGCCGATGCCGGCCGCCAGCGCGGCGCCCCGTCCGTTGTTGATCAGAATGACGTCGCGCCCGTCCGGGCCGCGCCGGATGCGCCGCAGCAGCCGGCCATTGCCGTCGGTGACCGAGATGATCTGATATCCGTTCGGCCGCCGAACATAGGCAAAATGCTCATTGCCGCGCCGCTCCAGCCGCGGCGTGACGCCGAGCATCCGGAAGCGGTTGTTCTCGTCGTGCCGGATGAAGGCCCGCTTGCCGTCGCGCACGATCATGCGCTTGTCGGGCTCCACCAGAACCTTCTGATTGCCCACCATCTGCTCTTTTCGCCGTCCGCGCAGCTGATCGATGTTCTGAACCGGGGCCACGGCCTGAACCGGGTTCACGCCGGGCTGTGCGCCCTTCGGCGAGCCCGGTTGGCGCGCGGCGGGCGGCGACTGCCAGCTCGGATTTGTCGGAGTTTGACGCGCGCCGACCGCGGGGGTCTGCACGCCCGGCAGCCTCTTCGGTTCCACCTGCAGCTTCTTCGGCTCCGCCGGCGGCGTGGCGCCCGAGCGCCCCGTCGGGTTAACCGGGTTCACCTGCCGCGCGCCGACGGCGGGCTGAACCGGCTTTACCGGCTGTATTTTCGGCGTGGTCGGCTGAACCGGCGTGGTCACCCGTGGCTGCACCGGTGGCTGAACATTTCTCGGAGCCGCATTCGGCTGTTTTGCTGCCGGCGCGCCTTTCGGCTTTGGCGCGTCCTTGCGGGGATCCTTCGCGTCAATACCCTGCGCGAGAATGATGTTGCCCTGCTGGGGCCGAGCGGATGACACGTTGCCCGCAAGGCACTGTTGCAGGGCAAAGAGTGAAAACGTCGAGCCGGCGAGCACAAGGCAGCCGCGAGAGCGCAGCGATTTCAAGATTTCCTCCGATCTGGGCGGCGGGGCGCGACGCCCTGCATTTGCATGTGCAGTACCGGCATATTGCGTCCGGACTTTGATGCCGGCGCGGTGGCTGCCGCCACAAGAATCAATGAACAGCCGTTCACGATTGCCGATCCGGCTGCCCGGCCGCCGGACAACGCATCGTCGCTACCGCCCGGTACGCAGGCGTCCCAGGAGCTCGGCGGTCGGCCAGCCATCGGCGGGCATCCCGAACTTGAGCTGCATCTCCCGGATCGCGGTGCGGCTCTTGAGCCCGAGCACGCCGTCGATCCGGCCGACATCGTAGCCGCGTTTGGCCAGCAGTTGCTGGACCTCGCGGATCTCCTCGAAGCTGATCTTCGGAACCTGCCCGCTGCCCCGGCTCATGGCCGGCGCGCCGTCCAGCCGCGTGGCGTAATAGGCGGCGGTGAGCGAATAGTTCAGCGACTGGTTCCATTGCAGATGCGCCTGGAAATTGTTGTAGGCGAAAAAGGTCGGCCCGAATCGTCCGACCGGCAGAACCACCGAGACCGGCACGCTGTCGGACGGGATCGGTTTGCCGTCGGGACGCTTTACGCCCCAGCTCGCCCATTTCGAACGCGGGTGCTGCACCGAAAGGTCGGCCTCCTTCCATGGCAGGTTGGCGGGCACGTGCACCTCCTCGACCCACGGCTCGCCGCGCTTCCATCCGAGATGGGCAAGGTATTTGCCGGTCGAGCCGATCACGTCGGGCACGCTCTTGATCAGGTTGCGCTTGCCGTCGCCATCATAGTCGATGGCATGCGCGAAATATTCCGACGGCATCATCTGCGTCTGGCCGAGTTCGCCCGCCCACGAGCCGATCATCTCGTCGGCGCGCAGGTCGCCGCGCTGGACCAGGCGCAGCGCGTCGAACAGATGGCCGCGGAAGCGCTCGGGCCGGCGGCAGTCGTAGGCCAGCGTCGCCAGCGATTTGATCGAGTGCTCCTTGCCCTGGCCGGCGCCGAAGTCGCTCTCCAGCCCCCAGAACGCCGTGATCACGGATGCCGGAACGCCGAAATCCTTCGCCTCCCGCGCGAACAGCGCGTGGTGCTGCTTCATCTTGGCGGCGCCGCCGGGCAGGCGTCCGCCGGCGAGCATCTTGGTGGATATCTCCAGGAAATTCTGCGCGAAGAAGCGCTGCCCGCGGTCGATATTGATGATGCGCTGATCGAGCACGAGGTAGGGCGCGGCCGCCGCCAGCGCGGTGGGGGAAATGCCCTGGCTGAGAGCCTCCTGCTTGAATTCGGCGAGCCATCGATCGAAGCTGCCGGTATTGCGGCAATTCGGCTGTCCGAGCGCGACGCCCGGCGCCGCCATCAGCAAAGCCGCCAGTGCGGGCGCAGCCCATCGCGTCGGTTGCATCGTCATGTCCGTTCTTGCCCCATGACCGCCCGACGCTGCCAGCGTCCGGCCGGTCCGCCGCCTTGCGATCACGGCGTTCTTGCCCGCAGAAAGGCACCTCGCCTATCCTAGCCGAGGGCCGCCTGGAGCGGCGAGTTGCGACCCCTGGCAAAAGGGCGGGTCGATTGGCGCGAATCTCGAAAGACGACGAATTTTCGACAACATCATGACGCTGCAGCCGGGTCGGCGCGCAAGCAGGCGGGAGACAAGACCATGCGAACTCATCTCTTGATCGCTCTGAGCATCGGCGCACTGCTGGTGTCCGGGAGCGTGACGCGCGCGCAGCAGCCGGCGCCCGCGACGCCCGCGGTGTCGCCGCCGGCCGACTATGGGCCGCCGATCACCAACGAGCAGGCCAAGGCGGCCGCCGCCGCCGCGTTCGCCGAGGCGAAGAAGAACAACTGGCGCATGGCGTTCACCATCGTCGGGTCGGCGGGCGAACTGGTCTATCTTCGAGAAGATGGACGGCACCCAGCTCGCGTCGGTCGAGATTTCGCGCGCCAAGGCGCAGACCTCGGTTTCCTTTCGCCGCCCGACCAAGGCCTTCGCCGACCAAT
The DNA here is from genome assembly GCA_963755305.1 of uncultured Alphaproteobacteria bacterium. Lineage (GTDB taxonomy): Bacteria > Pseudomonadota > Alphaproteobacteria > Rhizobiales > Xanthobacteraceae > VAZQ01. The sequence goes on from CAVWJL010000009.1 coordinate 80,536, forward strand.
ATGCCGCGGGCAACACGTCGTTCTCGACCTTTCCGGAGAAGCCGGTCGCCTCCGAGGGCGGCGTTCCCATCATGCTGAACGGCAAGATCGTCGGAGCGATCGGCGCCAGCGGCGGCACCGGTCAGCAGGACGGCATCGCCGCGCTGGCGGGCGCCAACGCGGTGAAGTGATCAATCGCGGCTGCTGGACGCCGCCGGGGCGGGCGAATCGGCCCCCGCCCGGACCCGGCGGATCGGGTGGCGCCACCCCGGCGGCGGCCGCGACGGGCCTGTGGCCGATCTCCGGAGCAGAGCCTAAATCGATGAAATCTAGGTCATTTTTGCGCGGCGGACAGGGCGCGTAAATTCTGCGCGAGGCGGCAACCGGATTCGGCCCGGCCCCGTATAATGGGGGAACTATCGGCGGCCCACGGCCGTTTCCGCACATCGAAGAACATTCATTCTCGAACCAAAGGATTGGGGCATGGGGCCCGCAACGTCCTCGCTCCTCCTTCATCGCGTCGCCGATGAAGGAGAGCCCAGACCACTCCCGACTGCCGCCGCGCCGAACGATCCGCGCGCGGTCTGGCGCGAGGCCTATCGCGCGGTGCGCGCGGAGACCGAACGCCGCGCGCTCCCGCTCGGTCCCGAGGACCAGATGGTGCAGTCGATGCCCGACGCCAGCCCGACCAAGTGGCATCGCGCGCACATGACCTGGTTTTTCGAGCAGTTCCTGCTGGTGCCGCACCTTCGCGGCTATCGCGTGTTCGACGAGCGCTTCGGCTACCTGTTCAACTCGTATTACGTCGCCGCGGGGCCGCGCCACGCACGGCCGAGCCGCGGCATGATCACGCGTCCCGACGCCGCCGAGGTCACGGCCTACCGCGCCCATGTCGACGACGCGGTGGACCGGCTGCTGGCGGACGCGGGCGACGGCGACTGGCCGGAGATCCGCCGCGTCCTGGAGATCGGGCTCAACCACGAGCAGCAGCACCAGGAGCTTCTGCTGACCGATATCCTGCACGCCTTCGCGCAGAACCCGACCGCGCCTTGCTACGACGCGCGATGGTCGCCGCCGCCCGCGCCCGCGCCGTCGCGCGAGTTTGTGGACCTGCCGTCCGGCATCCATGTCATCGGCTTCGAGGGCGAGGGCTATTGCTTCGATAACGAAGGCCCCGCGCACCGGGTCTTCATCCCGCCCGCGCGCATCGGGCGCAGCCTCGTCACCAATGCGCAGTGGCTTGAATTCATGACCGACGGCGGCTATGCGACGCCCTCTCTGTGGCTTTCGGACGGTTGGGGAACGGTCGAAGCCGAAGGTTGGAGGGCGCCGGGCTATTGGCGCGAGGTCGACGGCGGCTGGTTTGCGCTCACGCTTGCGGGACTCAGGCCGATCGAGGCGGACGCGCCGGTAATGCATGTCACCTATTACGAAGCGGATGCCTTCGCGCGCTGGGCCGGAAAGGACCTTCCGACCGAGGCCGAATGGGAAGTCGCCGCGCGTGCGGGTCTGCTGGAGTACGCCTTTGGTATGGCTTGGCAGTGGACACGCAGCGCCTATCTGCCCTATCCCGGCTACCGCGCGGCCGACGGCGCGCTGGGCGAGTACAACGGCAAGTTCATGGTCAACCAGATGGTCCTGCGCGGCAGTTCGCACGCAACTCCCGACGGGCACGCGCGCGCGACCTACCGCAACTTCTTTTACCCGCCGGCGCGGTGGCAGTTCAGCGGCCTTCGGCTCCTGGAATATTGACGGCTCTTGGAATCTTATCCCGCCGCATGACGATTGACGAAACGGAGCTTTGAATGGCCGCGCCGACCGCCCTTCGCTACGAGCCCACCGAGGTGGAATCGTCCTTTGCGCACGACGTCATGGTCGGATTCTCGGCGCGTCCGAAACGACTGTCGCCGAAATACTTCTACGACGAGGCCGGCGCGCGGCTGTTCGAACGGATCACGACCCTGCCGGAGTACTATCCGACGCGCTGCGAGCTCGCGATCCTGCGCGACAATGCCGACGCGATCGCGCGCCACGTCCCCGAAGGCGCCGCCCTGGTCGAGTTCGGCAGCGGGTCGACCCGCAAGGCGAGCATCCTGCTGGCGGCGGCACCGACGATCGGCGCCTATGTGCCGGTCGACATCTCCTCGGAGATGTTGACCCAGGAGGCCGAGGAGCTTCGGCGCGACTATCCCCGCCTGCGGGTCATGCCGGTCGAAGCCGACTTCACGCGGCCGTTCCGCCTGCCGGCCGCGCTCACCGGCATGCCGCGAACGGGATTCTTCCCCGGCTCCACCATCGGGAATTTCGAGCCGCATGAGGCGTGCTCGTTCCTGCGCCACGCCGGGCGCATGCTCGGCACGGGCGAAACGCTGATCATCGGCGTCGACCTCGTCAAGGACACGGCCATCCTCAATGCCGCCTATGACGACGCCGCCGGCGTCACCGCGAAGTTCAATCTCAACCTGCTCGCGCGCATCAACCGCGAGCTTGACGGAAATCTCGATCCCGACGGTTTCAGTCACAAGGCGTTCTACAATTCCGAGCGCCACCGCATCGAGATGCATCTCGTCAGCCGGAAGCGCCAAAAGGCGAGGGTGGCCGGGCGGATGATCGATTTTCGCGCCGGCGAGACCATCCACACCGAGAACAGCTACAAGTACACGCTGGAGTCGTTCGGCGCGCTGGCGCGCGGCTCCGGATGGCGTCCGGTGTCGGTATGGACCGATGCGGACGGCTACTTCTCCGTCCAGGTCCTGACCTTCAACGACGACTGAGACGCTGCGCGGCTGCGCATTGCAGCGAGCGCCCGCGGCCGGGCCGACCCCGCGGCTGCGCCGAATTCGCATGCGAGCGTCATGTCCGCCATGTCCGCTTCCCAGCCATCGGTGCGTCGCGCTAGAAGGGCCCGGGATTCAGGCAAGGGAGCAGCTATGAAAATCGTAGGGTTCGAAGCCGGCGGCGGACTGCGGCTCGGCGTGGTCGAGGGCGACCAGGTGATCGACCTGAACGAGGTCGACAAGACCTTGCCGGGCGATCTCGGCGAGGTGCTGCGGCGCCGGAACGGCGACCTCTCGCCGCTCAAGGAGACCGCCAAGCGCGCGGGCGCCGCCGCCCGCCGGCCGCTCAAGGGGCTCAAGTTCGGCCTGCCGGTGGCGCGCCCGGGCAAGGTGGTCTGCCTCGGCCTGAACTACCTGGAGCACGTCAAGGAAGGCTCGCAGCGCGACAACATCCCGAAATTCCCGACCATCTTCTTCCGCGTCAACACCTCGCTCGTCCCGCATGGGCAGCCGATCATCCGGCCGAAGGCCTCGGAGACGCTCGACTACGAGGCCGAGCTGATCTTTGTCGTCGGCAAGCGCGCCAAGCACCTCACGATGGACAACGCCCATTCGTGCATCGCCGGCTGGTCCTGCGGCAACGAGGGTTCGGTGCGCGAATTCCAGCGCAAGACCACGCAGTGGGACATGGGCAAGAATTTCGACCGCACCGGCGGCTTCGGTCCCTGGATGGTCACCGCCGACGAGGTGCCGCCCGGCGGCAAGGGCCTGAAGATCCAGACCCGGCTCAACGGCCAGACGCTGCAGTCGGACAACACCGACAACATGATGTTTCCGGTGGCGGAGACGCTGGTCTATCTCACCCAGGGCATCACGCTCGAGCCGGGCGACATCGTGTTCACCGGCACGCCCTCGGGCGTGGGCCATCCGCGCAAGCCGCCGATCTGGATGAAGCCGGGCGACACCTGCGAGATCGACATCGAGGGCGTCGGCGTGCTGTCGAACCCGATCGCCGACGAGACGTGATGACGATTCCGGCTCGAAGCGCCTGGTTTCCGCCGCCTTGAGGCGCCCGGAGCGAAACGAGGGCCCAAGGGTAACGGCCGAGCAGCAGCCCTAGCGCCCTTGCCCCCGATGGCCGATCCGCTATCAATGCAATTCCGGCGCCGACGGTGGCGCGGCGATTTGGGAGTAATATGTGGCCGATCAACTCGATACGCTCGTCATCTGCGGCTCGCTGCGCAAGGGCTCCTACAACGCGGCGCTCGCGCGCACGCTGCCCTCGCTGGCGCCGGCGGGGCTGAAACTGCGCACCGCGCCGTCGTTCGAGAAATTTCCGATCTACAATTTCGACGTCCAGCAATCGGGCGGCTTCCCGGCCGACGTGAACGCCTGGGCGGACGCCATCCGCACCGCCGACGCGATCGTCGTCGTATCGCCGGAATACAACTGGTCGATCCCGGGCGGGCTCAAGAACGCCATCGACTGGGTATCGCGCCTGAAGGAGCAGCCGTTCGCCGGCAAGCCGGTGGCGTTGCAATCCTGCGCCGGCGGCATCCTCGGCGGCTCGCGCATGCAGTATCACCTGCGCATGTCGCTCACCGCGCTCGACGCCCACCTGTTCGGCCGGCCGGAAGTGATCGTCACCTTCGCCGCGCAGAAGTTCGACGAGCAGACGCTCGCGCTGAAGGACCAGACCGCCATCGACCTGATCAAGCAGCAGCTCGCCGGCTTCGAGACCTTCGCCCGCAAGGTGAGCGGAAAGTCGTAGGACCATGTCGCGACTGGCCGGACGCACCGCGATCGTGACCGGGGGTGCCAAGGGCATCGGCCGGCACTATTCGCACGCGCTCGCCGACGAGGGCGCGCGCGTGATGATCGCCGACATCGCCGACGGCCGCGAGGTTGCCGATGAGATTGCCGCGCGCCACGGCATCAATTCGGTGACCAGCACCGTCACCGACGTGAGCGACGAGAAGGCGGTGGAAGCGCTGGTCGGGCAGACCATCGAGCGCTTCGGCAAGATCGACGTGCTGGTGAACAACGCGGCCTATTTCGCCACGCTGCCGGAAGCCAAATGCACCGAGATCGACGTGGCGACCTGGGACCGCGTCATGGCGGTCAATCTGCGCGGCCCGTTCCTGATGGTGAAGCACGTGGTGCCGCACATGATCATCCAGGGCTACGGCAAGATCATCAATATCGGCTCGGGCACCGCCTTTCGCGGCATCCCGTGGTTCCTGCACTACGTCACGTCCAAGGGCGGCATCACCGCCATGACGCGGGCGCTGTCGCGCGAACTGGGCGACCACGGCATCCGGGTCAACACGCTGGCGCCGGGCTTCACCCTGAGCGAAACCGTGATGGCCGAAAATCCTGGCCACGTGCAAACGGCCCGCGATCGGGCGGTGCAGTCGCGCTCGCTCAAGCGCGACGAGCAGCCCCAGGACCTGCTGGGCGCCCTGGTATTCCTGGCCTCCGCCGACAGCGATTTCGTCACCGGCCAGACCATCGCGGTCGACGGCGGAAACGTGAATACCTGATATGCGGTGGTTTTCCCGGCAGATAGTTTCATTATATACTAATTTCCAGTTTTGGATTATTCTAAGCGCGACCGTTGCCGTCGAGCCGATCGGGCCAAATCCGAGCCAATAGAGCCAGCCAATCAAAGGAGAGAGCGCCATGCCGAGCGCCACCGCGACCAGACCAACCGAACGCAAGGCCCCGGGCCCCAAGCACAACATCGAAGCGATTCGGCAGGAGTATTACGAGCGCATCTCCAAGCACGACATGACCCCGCTCTGGAAGGTGATGGACAGCGTCGTCACCAAGGAGCCGGTGACGCATTGCGTGCCGGTGATCTGGCATTTCGACGACATCAAGCGCCTGGTCATGGAATCGGGCGGCCTGATCACCGCCGAGGAGGCCAACCGGCGGGTGCTGATCCTGGAGAATCCCGCCCTGCGCGGCCAATCGAAGGCGACCAACACGTTGTTTGCCGGCGTGCAGATGATCCTGCCGGGTGAGATCGCGCCCGCCCACCAGCATGTGTCGTCGGCGATCCGCTTCGTGCTCGATGGGGAAGGCGCCTATACTGCGGTGGAGGGCGAGAAGTCGCTCATGTCGCCCGGCGACTTCGTCATCACCGCGAACTGGGCCCCGCACGACCACGGCAACGAATCCAAGCAGCCGATGCTGTGGCTCGACGTGCTCGATTTCCCCATGGTCAATTTCTTCGAGACGTCGTTTGCCCAGCAGTTCGCCGACAAGACCCAGCCGACCGGCCGCGGCGATGGCGATTCGCTGGCGTTTTTCGGTTCGGGCGTGCTGCCGGACGGCGTGCCGGTGGAAATGAAGCAGCGTACGCCGGTCATCAATTATACCTACGCGCGCACGCGCCCGATCCTCGAACGGCTCAGGAAGGCCGGCGATGTCGACAAGCGCCACGGCGCGCGCGTGCAGTACATCAATCCGGTCACCGGCGGCTCGGCGCTGCCGACCATGGGCGCCTATCTCGCGCTGTTCCCGAAGGGCTTCAAGGGCGAGAAGTATCGCTCGACCGACGGCACCGTGTTCGTCTGCGCCGAAGGCCAGGGCTCGACCACGGTCGACGGCAAGGTGCTGGAGTGGGGCAAGAACGACGTCTTCGTCGTGCCGCCGTGGAAGCACTACGCGCACAATACGGCAAAGGAGTCGGTGTTGTTCTCGATCTCCGACCGCCCGGCGCAGGAAGCGCTCGGCATCTGGCGCGAGGACGTATAGGGCCTTAAGGCCCGGCCTTTGCAGTCCAGAAATCGAGTTGGCCCCGCCGTCGGCGGAGCCTCAAGCGGTCTTGCGGCTCGGCTGCACCCCGGCGGCGCAGACGTTCGACGACAAGCAGCGCGATGGCCGCGCCGATGCCGACCAGATTGACGGAATGTCCGGTGATGCCGGAACGGGTCTGGCGGCAGCACGATCAGCGAGGCTCAAGACGCCATAGAGCAGGCGCCAGGGCATCGACAGCGGCGCCCAGCGCGAAGCCCACGATCGCCGCCGTACCGACGAAGATGCCGAGCAGGTTGCGCGCGAAGTTCCAGACGATCGAGCCAGGTCGGGCCGTCCATCAGCAGCGACGGCGTCCAGCACGAACAGGAATGGCATGAAGAACGTGCACCAGCCGACCACGCACCGCGGTCCAGCCGGTGGTCCAGCCCGACGACGCGCGCGATGTTGGCCGCCGCATAGGCGGCGATCGCCACCGGCGGCGTGATCATCGACAGCATGCCGAAATACATGACGTACATGTGCGCCGCCATCGGCGTGACGCCGAGCTTGACCAGCGACGGGCGCGAGCAGCGTCGCGGTCAGGACGTAGACGCTGACCGTCGGCATGCCCATGCCGAGAATGATGCTGATGACCGCGGTGAGCAGCAGCAGCACGATACAGGTTGTCGCCCGACGATCGCGATGAGCTGCAGCGTCAGGCCGAAGGAGATGCCCGGAGATGTTCAGCGCGCCCGACCACCATGCCGGCGGCGGCGCCGATCAGCACGATGTCGAGCGCGGCGCGCCCGGTGTCGAGCACCGCGCGCACGATCTCGCCCAGGGTGTTGCGCTTGCCGCGGTAGCCGAACATCAGGCACAGCACGATCAGGATGCCGGTCGAATAGACGGCGGCCCGCTCGATCGGAATCTGGAAGACTTCCGGATAGGCGATGGTGACGATCAGAAACGACGATCGGGATCGGGAAATGCCAGCCGGACTTGAGGACCTCGAGGAACGACGGCACGTTCGTCGACCTGGGCGGCGCCGATCTTCTGCTTGGCGGCTTCGAGATCGACGTGCATGAACAGGGCGGCGTAGTAGAGCATCGACGGAATGGCGGCCGCGATGCAGACCGCGCCGTAGGACACCTGCAGGAACTCCGCCATGATGAAGGCGGCGGCGCCCATCACCGGCGGCATGAGCTGGCCGCCGGTCGAGCCGACCGACTCGATCGCGGCCGCGCGGTAGGGCGAAAAGCCCGAGCGCACCATCAGCGGGATGGTGACGATGCCGACCGCCACCACGTTGCTGACCGCGGCGCCCGAGATCATGCCGAACAGCGCCGAGCCCACCACCGCGATCTTGGCGGCGCCGCCGCGGAAGTGGCCCATGCCCGACATGGCGATGTCGGCGAAATAGGCCGGCGCCGCCGGTGCGGCCGAGCACCTGGCCCATGAGCGTGAACGGCATCACGATCAGGATCGCGACGCCGAGCAGCGGCCCGATCATGCCGTTGACGTCGAGGCCGAAATAGACGAGCAGCCGCTCGGGCGTCACCGGCCGGGTCGCGAAGTCGCCCGGCAGGTGCGGGCCGATGAAGACATAGACGATCAGCGACCAGGATGATGGCGACGCAGCGTGGCGCCGGCGGTGCGCCGCGTCGCCTTCGAGCACCAGCAGTACCAGGATCGCGCTGCCGATGATGCCTTCGAGCGGCAGCATCGCGATCTCGTAGGTCAGCGGCTCGTAGCGCACGGTGATGTAGAGGCAGATGACGAGCGACAGCGCGGCGGCGATCCAGTCGAACCAGCGCATCGCCCAGGCCCGGCTGCCGATGGCGGTCCAGACCAGGGTCAGGCCGAGGCAGGGGATCAGCGCCAGCGGAATGCGAGCCGACGTGGTGAAGCGGTAGACGAGGTAGGCGGCAATCCCGAACGACGCGATGGCGCCGCCCCAGTCGAAGCGGCCCGGCTTGCGGTCGCTGCCGCCGATGAAGCACAGCGCGAGCGCGAGCCCCATGCACACGGCCAGGAGCTGCTCGGTGTAGAACGCCAGCCCGAGCGCGCGCCGCGGGACATCGAGCACCCAGCCGACGACGCAGGCGAGCAGCAGCGCCTGCAGAACGTCCGTCGCGATGACGGTCGTCCGCGACGCGGCGGAGGCCGGCTCCGCCGCGTCCGAAGACTGCCGCTCTTCGCTCACTGGATCGCCTTGGCCGCGATGTTCTTGTCCTTGAAGTACTTCAGGGCGCCGGGGTGGTACGGGAAGCTCGTACGTCTTGTTGAGCCCGGCCGCGGAGAACTCCCGCAGGTTCGGCGCGATCGCGACCATGTCGGCCTTGTTGGCCTCCATGGTCTCGATCACCTTGTACACCACGTCGTCGGACACCTTGGCGTTGGTGAACAGCAGGTTGTCGATGGTGTAGACCTTCATCGGCTTTTCGACGCCGATGAAGATCGGTCCGGGCGCGACGTCGCTCAGATAGCCGTAGGGCGAAATCTTGCGGGCCGCGGCCATGCCGGGCGAATCCGGGATCGCCAGGAAGCGCGTGCCGCCGACGCTGGCATCGACCTCGCGCACCTTCGGCGCGCCGAAGGCGAACATGAACATGTCGGCCGCGCCGGCCGACGAAGTCGTCCGCCGAGCGCATCACGTTGGGGACCAGGACCGGCTTGATGTCGTTCTCGGTCAGGCCGCCGGTCGCAAGGATGGCGCGCGACATCGGATCGAGCGCGCGCATGGCGGAATAGCCCATGGTCACGCGCTTGCCGCGCAGGTCGGCGATGGTGTGCATGTTGCGAGTCCTTGCGCACCCAGAAGCCGGTCTTGCAGCGTATAGACCGGCTCCGATCATGCGCAGGTTCGGCTGTCCGTTGTTGGCGAGCGCCGTGCCGATCTCCGGCGCGTTCGCCATGCCGAAATCGGCCTCGCCGCGGCCGACGATCGCGATCATCACCGATTCGCCGGCGGTGGCCTGGACCAGCGTGTTGAGGCCGCCCTTTTCCTTCAGCACCTTGGCGATGGCGGAGCTGGTGGTGTGGTTGATGGTGCCCGGCTGCATCGAGGCGAAGCCGAGGGTCTGGGCCTGCACGGCCCCGCTCGCGAGCGCCAGCGCGGCCGCGCCGGCGCAGGCGGTGATCAGGTATCGTGTTGCTGACATGGTAGTTCCTCCCTGCTGGTCGTGCGCGTTTCGCCGGGCTCGCCGCCTCAATCCAGCGGCCTGCGGCTCGAGGTTGTGCTCCTTGAAGTATTTCAACGCGCCCGGATGATAGGGCACGCCGTACTTCTTGTAGGCGAAGGCGGCCGAGAACTCGCGCAGCACCGGCTGCACCGCGACCAGGTCGGCCTTGTTCTTGTCCAGCGTGTCGAGGATCTTGTAGATCGTCGCCTCCGGCACCTTGGCGTTGGTGAAGATCACGTTGTCGAAGCTGTACACGTTCATCGGCTTCTCGACGCCGATGAAGACCGGGCCCGGGCTGACCTCGGTGAGATAGCCCCAGGGCATGATCTTGCGCGCCGCCGGCATGCCCTTCTCGTCGGTCTCGATCGCGCGGATGCCGCCGACGGTGGCGTCGACCTCGCGCACCTTCGGCGCGCCGAAGGCGAAGAAAAATACGTCCACGGCTCCGGCGACGAAGTCGTCGGCGCCGCGCACCACGTTGGGCACCAGCACCGGCTTGATGTCGCTCTCGGTCAGGTTCGCGGTGGCCAGCATCGCGCGCGCCACCGTGTCGAGCACGCGCATGGCGGAATAGCCCCATGGCCACCCGCTTGCCCTTGAGGTCGGCGATCGTCTCGCATCGTGGCTGTCCTTGCGCACGAAGAACGGAGTGCGCAGCGCGTGCACGGCGGCAATGAGGCGCAGGTCCTTGAAGCGTTCGAGGCCGTCCTGCGTCTCCATGATATTGCTGATGCCGATCTCGGCTTCGCCGCGGCCGACCATCGGAATGATCACGGTGTCGCCGGCGGTCGGCTGCACCAGCACGTTCATGCCGGCCTTTTCCTTGAGCACCTTGGCGATCGACGAGGCGGTGGTGTGGTTGAGCGAGCCCGGCTGCAACGTGGCGAAGCCGTAGGTCTGCGCCGCTGCCGGCTGTGCGCCGAGCCCGATCAAGGCGAGCCCTGCCAGGTAAGCCACCACGCGCGGCGCGGCGTCGGCCTGGACTGTCTGACCGTTGCGTTCATGCGATCGTTCCTCCCGTCGTTGTTCAGCGTTGAAGACCACCCTCTGGGAGTGGGCGCGTTCCCTGACGGACAATATTTGCACGTCGTTGCGGACAATGCGAGGTTGAAGACGACGCGCCCCGGATGGCGGCGAAGCGGTGGGCGGGCGAGGTCCCATGACTGCATCGTTTGTCCATGATGTCGCATCCCAGCGGGTGGTGTTCGCGGCCGGCGCGCTTGCGCGCGCGGCGGACGAGGCGGCGCGGCTCGGTCTCGACCGGGCGCTGGTCGTTGCAACTCCAGGCAGCGGTGCAAGGCTCGCGGAACGGCTGGTCGAGCTGCTGGGCGCGCGCGCCGCGGTCTGCATGCGCGCGCGGTCGTGCACGTGCCGAAGGCGGTGGCGGAAGCCGGCCTCGCGGCGGCGCGCGAGACCAGGGCCGACGGTCTCGTCGCCGCCGGCGGCGGGGCGGCCATCGGGCTCGCCAAGATCGTCGCACGCGACACCGGCCTGCCCATTCTCGCCGTACCGACGACCTATGCCGGATCGGAGGCGACCCCGATCTGGGGCATGAGCGAGGGCGAGCGCAAATTCACCGGCCGCGACAACCGCGTGCTGCCGCGCACGATCGTCTACGATCCGGAATTGACGCTCGGATTGCCCAGCGCGGTGAGCGCCGCCAGCGGCATGAACGCGCTCGCGCATTGCGTCGGCGCGCTGATGGTGCCCGACCGCACGCCCGCCACCATGGCCTACGCCATCGAGGCGGTGCGGCGCTTCGGCCGGTTCCTGCCGCGCGTCGTGGCCGACGGCGGCGATCGCGAGGCGCGCGCCGAATGCCTGATCGCGGCCTGGCTCGCGGGCGTCGTGCTCAACGCCGGCACCTGGCTGCAGCACAAGCTCGCCCACGTGCTGGGCGGGCTCGGCCTGCCGCATGCCGAGACCCATGCGATCATCCTGCCGCACACCACGCGCTTCAATCTGGCGGCGGCGCCCGACGCGCGCGCGCGGCTGTCGGAGGCGCTCGGCGCCGACGATCCGGCCGATCGCCTGGCGCAGATGCTGCGCCGGCTTCCCGATCCCGCACACGCTGTCCGAGGTCGGCTTCGACCGCGGCAAGATCGAGTTCGTGGCGAGCGAGGTCGCGGCGCTGGCGATCAACGGTGCCGCGCGCGGTCTCAGGCGCGGACATGTGCGCGCGCTGCTGCGGCGGCGGCGGTGAACACCTGAGCGTCAGCGGCGCTGCACTCCCGCGGCGGCTCGACCCGGAAGCCCTCGCCTTCGAGCGCGATGCGGCGCTCGGCCACCGCCTGCGCCCAGCGCGCCGGCGCGCGCGAGCCCGCCGAACGAGAAGAAATGCGGCGCGACCTGGCCCGAGGCTGCCGTTGCAGGCGCGCCTCGGCCAGCACGCGCACGAGCGCGTCCGGCGCCGACAGCGCGAACAGCTGGCGCACCAGCCCGGCCTGGCGCGCGAGCGCCTGCGCGGACGCGCGCACGCCGCAGCGCTGCGCGTAGCGCAGCAGCGTCGCGAGATCGGTCGGGCCGGCGAGCCCGATGCGCACCGGATGGTCGAGGCCGAACGCGCGCAGGCGCGCGATCCAGTTCAGCACCGTCCCGCCGTCGAAGCAGAACTGGGTGACGACGTGAACCGCCATGCCGATCGCCTCGGCGGCGCGCGACCTTGTCGGCGAGCGCGCGGTCGAGGTCCTGCTGCGAGATGCGCGGATGGCCGTCGGGATAGCCCGCGATGCCGATCTGCACGATGCCGTGGCGCTTGAGCGCGCCGCCGTCGATCACCTCGAGGGCGCTGCGGAACTCGCCCGCCGGCTCGGCGCGGTCGCCCGCGATGACCAGGACGCGGCGCACGCCGCCCTCGCCGCTCACCCGCGCGAGGAACTCGTCGAGCTCGCGCGCGCTCGCGAAATTGCGCACCGCCAGATGCGGCACCGGCTCCAGGCCCGCGGCCTTGAGCAGCGCCGCCGCCTCGACGATCTCGCGCGCCGGCCGCGTCGGCACCGCGCTCGACATAGACGCGCGTGCCGGCGGGAACCGTGCCGGCGAGCGCCGCCACCTCGGCGGCGGACGGCCGCGTCGCTTCGAGCGAATAGCCGCGCATGAAATCGGCGATGGCGGCGGCCGGCTCGATGCGGTTGCTGGCGACGGTCACGGCCGCACCTCCGGCCAACGGCTGCACGGCCTGCCGCGGCATCACTCGCGCCGGCGCGAGATCACGTAGGATTCGTCGTAGAACCACAGGCCGCCGTGCTGGCGCAGCACGTCGCGGGTGGCGTCGAGATAGCCGCTCTCGGAGACCTCCGCGAGCCGGTCGTCCTCGACCTGGGCCACGTAGATCGCGGCGTTCCAGGCCGCGAACGCGGTCGAGGTGCCGATCGATTCGGCCGACCTCGGACGGCAGCGTGTGCATGTCGTAGCGGAACAGCGAGCGGTTGTCGGCGTAGACGTTGAAGTTGAGGTCGCGCGCCGCCGGTCCGAGCTCCTGCTTCACCGCTTTCATGATCTGGTGGCGGTCGTGGATGAACGGATTGTCGTCCGGCCACACGCGCTGGATGATTTCGAGGCCCGGGTCGTGGCCGTGCGAGTGGATCGCGATCAGCCGCCCGCCCGGCCCGAGCGCGCGCGCGAGCGGCGCGATCACCCGCTTGGTCTTGAACTCGAGCGAGGCGCGCGCGCGATAGGGCTGCGAGGCGATGACGAGGTCGTAGCCCGCGGTCGTGCCGCCCGGCCGCGGCAGGATCGGGTCGAGCAGGAACTTGTGGTCCTCGCGGTACAGCACCAGGACCACCGGCCGCTCGTACACCGGATTGCCGGTCTTGGCCGAGACGCCGGCCTTCCAGTTCTCCGACAGGAACGGCACCAGATCGGTGATCTGCTGCTCGAACCGATGGGCCGAATTGCCGGCGAGCGGCACCTCGTGCCAGACCATGCTGGAGGCCGCCGAGAGCGACTTCACGTGCAGCCAGGGCGCGTCCGCGTAGGCGAGGTTGGTCAGCACCAGCACGGTCGCCGGATGCTCGAAGAAGCGGTCCGACATCTTCTGCAGCGCAAGCCGCACGTCCTCGAGGCTGATCTCCTTGCCGACCACATAGAACGGCGTGTGCGGATAGCGGTCGTGCATCGCGCGCATTACGCGCAACAGCACGGTGCCGTCGCCGACGCCGGCGTCGAACAGGCGCAGCGCCGGCGGACGGGGATGGATGTTGGCGAGCTCCAGCCCGACGCGGCTCGCCACCACCCACTTTTCGCTGCAGGTGTTGACGAACAGCAGGTACTTCTGCCGGTTGTCGAAGAAGCGGAAATTGCGCTGCGGGTCGCGCTGGCCGGCGGGGCCGCCGCCCGGAGGGCCGGACGTCGCGGCGGCCGGCGGCCGCGGCTCGCGCGCGCGCTCGATGATGGTCGGACGCGCGGCGGCGTTGGCGCTGCGCGTCGCCTCCATGAAGGCGCGGATGCGGTCGAGCGTCACGGTGGTGATGCGCCCGCCGTTGCGCAGGCGCGCGGTCAGTTTGCCGTCGTTGACGGCGCGCCGGCCGAAGGTCGATTCGGCGAGGCCGGTGTGCCGGCAATAGTCGGCGATTTCGGTGAGCAGTTCCTGGGCGTTCATGGCGCACGCCTCGATCGGGGTTTCGCTCCGTGCCGCGCGCGGGCTTTTTTTGCTGGGACAATTGGCAGCGCGGGACGGGGCAGGGAACCAAGGGGCGCCCCGCCCGTCAACCACAAAACGGCCCACTAGGTGAGTGGGACGGTTTATGGGCAATTGCCGAAAGAGAAAAAGCTGAACAATTACATAAGCGGTCCGAAGGAGCCAGCAGGGCCGCTGCCGAAAACAGCCAATCCGGGGATGCCGCCCACTTTAGCGCGGGCAGGAGGCCAAATCAGCCCGGCCGGCCGCCGTCCAGTTGCGCGAGCACGGCGCGGGCGATCGCGGCAGTGCCGTCGCCGCCGCCGAATTCCGCCGGCTTGAGCCCGGCCGCGAACGCCCGGTCGACCGCGCCCTCGATCGCCTGCGCGGCGGCGGCCGCCGGCGCGTGCTCGTGCCGGTCGGCGAGCCAGTCGAGCATCATGGCGGCGGAGAGGATCATGGCGGTGGGGTTGGCCAGGCCCTTGCCCATGATGTCGGGCGCGGTGCCGTGGCAGGGCTGGAACACCGCGTGGTCGTCGCCGATGTCGGCGGAGGGCGCCATGCCCATGCCGCCGATCAGGCCGGCGGTGAGATCGGAGAGAATGTCGCCGAACATGTTCTCCATCACCATGACGTCGAAGTCCCACGGCTTGCGCACCAGCATGGCGGCGCAGGCATCGACATAGAGCCGCTCGGTCTTGACCTGCGGATGACGCGCGGCGGCCTCGTCGAACAGCGTGCGGAAGAACGCATAGGCCTTGAACGCGTTGGCCTTGTCGACGCAGGCGAGCGTGCCGGGCCGCCCTTGCGCCTTGCGCCGCTGCGCCAGGCGGAAGGCGAACGCGAACAGCCGCTCGCAGGTCCTGCGCGTGATCAGCAGGGTCTCGCGCGCCTCGTCGTGCGTGACCACGCCCTTGCCCATGGAGGCGAACAGGCCCTCGGTCGATTCCCGGATCAGCACGAGGTCGATGCCGCGCTCGACGGCGCCGACGATCGGGGAGGGGATGCCGGGGATGAGCCGGCACGGCCGCACGCCGGCATAGAGGTCGAAGATGAAGCGCAGTTCGACCTGCGGCATGATCTCGGTGTTGTCGGGATAGCGCACGTGCGGCAGCCCGCAGGCGCCGAGCAGGATGGCGTCGGCCTCCTTGCACAGCGCGATCGTGCTCTCGGGCATCGACTTGCCGGTCGCCTGGTAATGGTTTGCGCCGGCGGCGCCTTCAGTGAAGCGCAGCGCCAGCCCGGGCGTGTCGCCGGCGACCTTGCGCAGGATCTCGAGCGCCGGCGCCATCACCTCCGGCCCGATGCCGTCGCCCGGCAGCACCGCGATGTGGAAGGCGGAATTGGGGAGCATGGCTATCCAATAGAGGAGGACGGCGTCGCGGGTCAAAGCGTTTACATGATGTTTGTGTCGATTGCTGCGACTACCGGAATCCGGTAGTTTGCGCGGCCGTGGACTACGAATGGGACGAGGCCAAGAACCTTCTTAACCGTGGCAAGCACGGCCTCGATTTCACGGACGCCATCGCCGCTTTGGAAGACC
Organism: uncultured Alphaproteobacteria bacterium; assembly: GCA_963755305.1. GTDB lineage: Bacteria > Pseudomonadota > Alphaproteobacteria > Rhizobiales > Xanthobacteraceae > VAZQ01. Next base: position 96,379 of record CAVWJL010000009.1, read on the forward strand.
CGAACCGGCTAGAAGATCTCGATCCCGAGGCCGGGCACGGCGAACAACGGATCCGGGTGATCGGCATGGGCCACGGCCGCGTTCTGTTCGTCGTCACAACGTTACTGGACCAGGATACGTGCAGGATCATTTCGGCCCGAAAGGCCACGCGACATGAGCAAGACCGGTCATACGCGGGTGACCGTGAAGAATGGTAAGCCGCCGCCGCGCGGCCGCACCGATTGGGCAAAGCTCGACGCCATGAGCGACGAGGAGGTCGTGGCGGCGGCACTGGCCGATCCCGACGCCAAGCCACTGACGGCAAAGGAACTCGCGCGCATGCGCCGCGTATCGCGCGTGAAGGCGCTCCGCCAGCGCCTCGGTATGACGCAGGAGGCGTTCGCGCGGGCGTTTCACCTGCCGCTGAGCACGCTGCGCGACTGGGAGCAGCGCCGCAGCACGCCCGATGCGCCGGCGTGTGCACTGCTGCTGGCGATCGAGCGCGACCCGAAGGCGATGAAGCGGCTGTTGGCGGGAACGGCGGCGTAGCCCGCAGCCCGGATTGAGCGCAGAGGAATCTGGGGCAAAATCATCTGCCGCTAGGAATCCCACATTTCGCCGCGCGCATGTGGGTTACTTCCTGAGCAAAAGCGAAAATTCGGGAATCTCATTGCGGTGGCACTGGTCACATTGGCGGAAGATAGTCCTTGACCTACATAATTCCGATCGTCCCGTCCGCCGAGGGGCGCTGTCATGAGGCGTCGTGATGGTGGGACGGGATGCGGCGCCCGCGGGCAGGTTTCGCAAGCCTGCACTCGGGCGGCTCTGGGGCTCCGCCCGCCGGGTACTACGGCCTGGCTGCCAGGAGCTGGCTGACGGTGGTGGCGCAAATGCCCCCGAGAAGCGCGGCCCGGAGCCGGGACAAGAACACCGCGGTGGAGCGCCGAAAGGCGAGCCTCCTTCGCCAGGGAGGCGCCCGTCACTAAGCGCAGGCGAGTGGCGCAAACTGCGTACACTTGTTTGCGTGGCGGGAGGTCGTGACCGTAAGGCACGACACCGGTGCGCCGTTCGGCGCTCCTCCCCCCTCATCGCGAGGGGACAGAGAAATGAAGGCGAACCCGGCGCCTTTTTCAAACAACACGGGCGGCGCAGCGTTGGCTCAAGCGCACACGACAGGAGCCTCCGAACATCGACAGGAGTCACCGAACACAGGAGTCCCGAACATTGCTTGCGTGTCTCTTCGTCACAAACTCGGTGTCACGCCTGCGCATCACAAACTCGGTGACTTGCGTGCGCAACACAAACTCGGTGTCATACCCGCGGAACACAAACTCGGTGTCATGCCTGCGCAAGCAGGCATCCAGTAAGCACAACTGCCGGGATGGACGGATTGCGCGGCCAATACACACTGGCGTTACCGGATTCCGGCTCTCGCTTCGCTGGACTGCGTCCGGCTCCGCTCGGCCGGAATGACCGCAGAGAGGCTGCAGATCTCGCGCCCAACGGAGTCCGAAGTCACCGTGCGGCCATAGGCGGGCGGCGCGCTGCTCCCACCTTCGGGATCGGCAGCCCGAGGTTCTCGCGCAGGGTGGTGCCGGCATAGTCCTTGCGAAACAGCCCGCGGCGCTGCAGTTCGGGCACGACGAAGCGCACGAAGTCCTCGTAGGCGCCCGGCACGTGGGTGGCCGACACCACGAAGCCGTCGCAGGCGCGCTCGACGAACCATTGCTCCAGCCGGTCGGCGACCTCCTTCGGGCCGCCGACGATCGGGTCGTGCACCCGGCCGCGGCCGCTGATCTGGATGAAGTCGCGCACCGTCGGATTCTTTTTCACCGCGCAGCACGCGGTCGCGGATGCCCTGCAGGCCGGACATTTCCGCAATCTCCGCGTCGGTGAACGGCTCGTCCATGCCCTTGCGTCGCGAAGTCGAAGTTGAGCGCCTCCGACAGCAGCGACAGCGCGTCGATCTCGAGCGGCAGCGTCTCGATCACCGCCCACTTGTCCTCGGCCTCGGCCTTGGTCGCGGCCGACACGGTGTTGACGAGCTGCGCGACCTTGACGTGCTCGGGATCGCGGCCGCAGCGCGCGACCTCGGCCTTGAACTCGGCGTAGTCGCGCTTGCCGGTCTCGATGTTCGGATAGACGACGAAGATCAGCTCGCCCCACTGCGCCGCGAAGCGCTTGCCGCGGCCGCTCTGGCCGGCCTGGATGATGACCGGATGGCCCTGCGCCGAGCGCGGCACGGTGAACGGCCCGCGCGAGCGGAAGAAGCGGCCCTGCGTGATCGAGGCGATGCACCTTGTCGGGATGCGCGAACAGGCCGCGTCGCCTTGTCCTGCACGATGGCGTCGTCCTCCCAGGCGTCCCAGTGGCCGAGCACGACCTCCATGAACTCGTCGGCGCGGTCGTAGCGCAGGTCGTGCTCGATCACCTCGTCGCGGCCCATGTTCTGCGCCTCGCCGTCGTTGAGCGAGGTGACGACGTTCCAGGCGGCGCGACCGTCGGTCATCAGGTCGAGCGTGGCGAACAGCGCGCGCGACGTGGAACGGCTCGTAGTAGGTGGTCGAATAGGTGGCGCCGAGCCCGAGCCGCTCGCGTCGCCATGCCCATGACGGTGAGCACGGTGACGGCGTCCATCTTCACGCAGCGGATGCCGTGCTCGACGGTGTGCGCGTGGTCGCGGCCGTACATGTCGGGCATCGACAGGCGGTCGTCGAAGAAGCCGAGATGGAACTTGCCGGCCTCCAGCACGCGGCCGATGTGGCGGTAGTAGTCCGGCCGACCAGGTGTCGGTGCGCGACTGCGGATGGCGCCAGGAGCTCGCGAGATTGGTGCAGTTCTGCGCCTGCAGGAAGGCGACGAGGGTCATCTGGCGCATGGCGGGACCCTTCGGAATGGCAGGCGCGTGGGCGCTCAGCATAGCAATGTGCGCGCCGTTGGCCGATGGCGTCGGGCGCGGGCGGCAGGAAGGCCGCGAATGACCCTTCGCTAATGCGCGCGGGGTGCTTAAATAAGCATGGCGAGGCCATTCGAGCGGAGCGGTTTCATGTCCGATTGCCTTCACTGCGATATCAACGACCTGGTGCAGCAGCATATCGAGCGCAGCGGCGAAGCGGCCGATGTGGCGGAGCTCGCCGCCCGCATGGCCGAAAGTCTCGCCGACCTGATCCTGTCCGCGGTGCCGGAGGACCAGCAGGCCAAGCTGATCGCGCACACGCTCGCGCATTTCGGCGACATGCTGCTCGAAAAGAGCGGGGCCACCGACGGCGATACCACCCACTAGCGTTTGCGCTTGCGCGCCCTTCGTGCGGCACAAAAAATCAACTAAGATCAGATCTCCCCCGGCGCAGGCGGCAGCCGCGTGCTAGCATGGTGCTGGAGCGGACCGGGCCGCGGCGGATGTTCCTGGCGTGAGGAGAGTGCGATGAGAGTGATGCTTTCCGCGATGGCCTTGGCGGCGGCTTTGGCGGCCGGCGCCGCATCGGCGCAGACGTTTGAAACGGTGGATCTGAGCGGCCGCTATCGCTGCGTGTCGCTGTGCCTGTCGGACCAGCCCGGCCAGTTCGCCTACATCACCCAGAGCGGCCGTGAGCTCAATGTGGTGAACGATGCCGGCAACCCGTCGCGCGGCTGGATCGATCGCCCCGGCCGCATCTGGGTCGAGCGCGCCAACCAGGGCGCGATCTATTCGCCCGACGGCATGACCATCCAGTTCGACCGCGGAACGGTCTGGCAGCGCGACATCGGCGAGGCGGTTGCGCCGCGGGTGGCCCCGGGCCGGCGCGCCGCATTGCCGCCGGCGCCACCGCCTCCGCCTCCGAGCAGCGCGCTCGGGCAAACGTCCTTCGACGGCAGCTGGAACGTCACCATCGTCACCCGCAGCGGCCCGTGCGATCCGCAATATCAGTTCGGCGCGCAGATCGTCGACGGCAACGTCGCCTATGACGGCGGCGGGCCGGTCAATCTGCAAGGACAGGTCGCGCCCAACGGCAACATCTGGGTCAGCGTGTCGGCCGGCGGCGCGCGCGCCGACGGCGAGGGCCGCCTGTCGCGGAATTTCGGCACCGGCGCGTGGCGCGGGCAGGGCTCGCTCGGCGCCTGCGTCGGCACCTGGGAGGCGGTGCGGCGAGGTTAGTGCGGCGCCGCGTCTTGCGGACGTCGGGCTACTCGGCGGCCTGCGCCGGTCCTGTCGACGGCGCGGCGGTCCGTGTCACGCCCGCCGCGACGAGATCGCCGATCGCGGCCTGCGAATAGCCGAGCTCGCGCAATATCTCCTGCGAGTGCTCGCCCAGCATCGGCGAGTGGCGGTCGATCGCGGGGCCGCCGTGATCGAACAGGACCGGGTTGCGGGTGGTGCGCATCTTGCCCAGGCGCGGATGCTCCACCTCCTTGACCACGCCGCGCGCGACGATCTGCGGATGCGCGAACACGTCCTTGAAGGTGTTGACGCGCGCGCACGGCACGCCGGCCGCCATCAGGGCGGCCTCGAGCTCGCCGGCGCCGCGCGTGCGGATCGCGGGCTCGACGATGGCGAGCAGCGCGTCCTCGTTGGCCTTGCGCTTGGCGTAGGAGGCAAAGCGTGCGTCGCCGAGATGCGCCGCAAGCCCAAGCTCCTGCATGAACCTGGCGAACAGCCCGTCGTTGGGCGTGCCGATGGCGAGGTAGTGTCCGTCCCTGGTCTCGAACAGCTGGTAGGGCGCGGTGAGACGGTGCCGGTTGCCCATCGGCTGCGGCGCGTTGCCGGTCTCGAGATATTCGGCCGCTTCCCAGGCGGCGGCCGCGATCGAGGCTTCCACCAGCGACACGTCGGCGATGCGCCCTTCGCCGGCACGCGCGGCGCCGACCAGCCCGGCCAGCGTCGCGTAGGTCGCAAACAGCGCGCCGAACACGTCGGCGGTCTGCACCCCCGGCCGCATCGGCATCTTGCCGGGCTCGCCGGTGACCGACAGCGCGCCGGAAAACGCCTCGATGATCAGGTTGACGCCGGCGCGGCGGCGGTCCGGACCGGTCTGGCCGAAGCCCGAGACCGACGTATAGACGATGCGCGGATTGACCGCCTTCACCTGCGCCGCGCCGAGGCCGAGCTTGTCGAGCGCGCCGGGGCGGTAGGCTTCCAGGAACACGTCGGATTTTTCCGCAAGCTTGAGCAGAATGCCGGTCGCCTCCGGCCGCTTGAGGTCGAGCACGAGGCTGCGCTTGTTGCGGTTGAGCGCGGTGAAGCTCACGCTCTCGCCGTTGCGGATCGGCGGGGTGGCGCGGCCCATGTCGCCCTGCGGCGGCTCCACCTTGATGACGTCGGCGCCGATGTCGGCCAGCAGCGTGCCGGCGAGTGGGCCGGCGATGAAATTGGCGAGCTCGATGACGCGAATGCCGGCGAGCGGTTTTGCCATGTCACAGTCCTCAGATCATCGGGGTCGGCGCTATTTGATCTTGAGCCCGGCCTTGTCGATGATCTCCTTGTACATCGGCACCTCGCGGGCGATGCGCGCGCGGAAGGCGTCCGGGCCTTCGGCCAGCACCGGCAGGCCGATCTTCTTGAATTTCTCGCGGACATCCGCCCGGCCGAGGATCGCGGTGAGTTCCTTCGCCAGCCGGTCGACGACGGGCTGCGGCGTCTTTCCCGGCGCGTAGATGCCCTGGAAGGTGTCCGATTCGGCGTCCTTGATGCCGGCCTCTTCGAGCGTCGGAACATTGGGCAGATCGGGCCAGCGCTGCTTCGACGTGACCGCGATCGGGCGCACCTTGCCGGCTTCGATCAGGGCGCTGACCGAGCCGAGATTGGCGGTGTACAGGTCGACCTGGCCGGCGAGCACGGCGGTGGTCGCCGGTCCGGCGCCGGCGAACGGCAGATGCACCATCTGGATGCCGGTGCGCAGCTTGATCAGTTCGCCCGCGAGTTGCGGGGTCGTGCCGGCGCCCGGGCTCGTCCAGTTGAGCTTGCCCGGATTGGCCTTCGCCTTGGCGATGAAGTCGGGCAGCGACTTGATCTCCGATTTCTCGGGGACGACGAACACGTTCGGCGATGCGCCGATCACCATGATCGGGGCGAAATCCTTGATCGGGTCATAGGTGACGTTGGCGTAAAGGCTCGGATTGACCACGAAGGCGCTGGAGCAGACGAGCAGGGTGTAGCCATCGGGCGCCATGCGCGCGACCGCTCCGGTGGCGATGCTGCCGCCGGCGCCGCCGCGATTTTCCACGATCACCGGCTTGCCCAGCGCCTCGCCGAGCTGGGTGTTGATCAGGCGCGCGGCAATGTCGGTGCCGCCGCCGGCCGGGAAACAGGCGATCATGGTGATCTGGCGCTCGGGCCAGTCGGCGCGCGCGTCGCCGATTGGGGTGGATGCGGCGAGGGCGGCCGCGCCCAGCGCGCACAGCGTGTGCCGCCCGATCATCGAGACTCGCACCGTCCTCGACATGGATTTTCCTCCGGCCATTTGTTCTTGAATGACCCGGCGAGTATGGCAGCCATTTCAGCCGCCGTCATGCGTCCACGGCGCGACGAGCGGCCGATCCGGTCCGCGGGCTTTGCCGGCCCGATGCGGCATGCTTCAATCGGCTGCACTGAAGGACGTTGGGACGGGACCGGGCATGACGACAAGTTTCGACATCATCATCATCGGCGGCGGGGCGGCCGGATGCGTGCTGGCCAACCGGCTCTCGGCACGGTCGGGCGCGCAGGTGCTGCTGCTCGAAGCGGGGCGCGATACCCCGCCGGGGGGAGAGCCCGCCGACGTGCTCGATACCTATGCCACGTCCTACTACAACGACTCCTATTTCTGGCCGGACCTGAAGGTGCATTGGCGGCGCAAGGACAACTCCCCGCCGGTCGGCTTTTCCCAGGGCCGCATCATGGGCGGGGGCTCCTCGGTCATGGGCATGGTGGCCTACCGCGGCACCCCCGACGACTACGCCGAATGGGAGGCGCTGGGCGCCGCCGGGTGGGGCTGGAATGACGTGCTGCCCTACTACAAGGCGCTCGAGCACGAGATGGATTTCGACGGCGAACTGCACGGCAAGGACGGCCCGGTGCCGATCCGACGCACCCGGCAGGACGACTGGGCGCCACTCTCCAAGGCGGTGCAGGTCTATGCGCAGGAGCGCCAGATACCCTTCGTCGCCGACATGAATGCGGACTTCCGCGACGGCTACGGCTCCGTGCCGATGAGCAACTGGCCGCACAAACGCGCATCGGCCGCGATCTGCTACCTCGACGCGGCCGTGCGGGCGCGCAAGAATCTGACGATCATCAACGGAGCGATGGCGACGGGCCTCGTCTTCGACGGCCGCCGCGTGACCGGCGTGACCGCGCGGATCGGCGGCGAGGAGCAGCAGTTTTCCGCCCGCGAGGTCATCCTGTCGGCCGGCGGCATCCACTCGCCGGCGTTTCTGATGCGGATGGGGATCGGGCCGGCGCAACATCTGCGCGAGAACGGCATCGCGGTGCGCGCCGATCTGCCGGGCGTCGGCGGGAACCTGTCCAACCATGCCATCTTGTTCGTCGGCCTGCTTCAGAAGCCGGGCGCGCGGCAGGCTCAGTCGATCCGGCCGCACCCGATGACGGCGTTCCGCTATTCCTCCGGGCTGCCGGGCGCTCCGCCGAGCGACATGTACATCAACGTGCAGTGCAAGACGTCGTGGAGCCCGCTCGGCTTTCAGGTCGCCAATCTCGCGCCCAGCCTGCTCAAGCCGATGGCGCGCGGACGCGTCTCGCTCAAGGGGCCGCACGCGGGCCCGCCGCAGGTGGAATTCAATTTTGCCGGCCACGAGCTAGACCTGCGCCGGTTCATGCAGGGTTTCCGCCGGGCGGTGGACATCCTGGCGCATGAGAAGGTGCGCGCCATGAGCGGGGTCACGTTTCCGGTGAAGTTCAGCGATCGCCTGCGACGGCTCAACCGGATCAACACCGGCAACAAGATCAAGAGCGCGGTCGTCGCCAGGCTCGTCGATCTTATTCCGCCGCTGGCGGGCCCGATCTTCTCGACGCTCGCGGATCGCCGTGTCGATCTCGCCACGCTGGTCGAGGACGACGACGCACTCGCCGATCACATCCGGGAGAATGTCGCCGGCACGTTCCATCCGGTGGGCACGTGCCGCATGGGCGCGGCCGATGACCGCGAGGCGGTGACCGATACCAGCGGGCGCGTGCGCTCGCTCGAGGGCCTGCGCGTGGTCGACGCCTCGCTGATGCCGACCGCGCCGCGCGGCAACACCAACATTCCGACCATCATGCTGGCGGAGAAGATTTCGGCGGCGATCAGGGCACAGCCGGCATGAGCCGCGTCGTCACGATCGACGTGCATGCCCACATGCTGCCGGACGAAACGATGAAACGCCTGGGGACGGAATCGCCGCGCGTCGCCCCTAAGCTGATCGATCGTTCCGACGGCACGATCGACATGGAAATTGCCGGCAGGCTCGTGCAACGGCCGATGCCGCGCGCGATTTTCGATCTGGACCTGCGGTTGCGCGACATGGACGCGAACGGCATCGACATGCAGGCGGTCTGCACGACCGTTCAGACCTTCTTCTACGACCAGGAGCCTGCGCTCGGCGCGGCGTGCGGGTCCGTGCAGAACGACGGGATTGCCGCCGTGGTCAAGCGCCATCCGGACCGCTTCCTAGGGCTTGCAACGCTGCCGCTGCAATCCCCGCAAGCTGCCGCCGACGAGCTTCGGCGCGCCGTGCGCTCACTCGGTCTGCGCGGGGCGCAGATCGGCTCAAACGTCAACGGCAGCAACCTCGACGATCCGGCGCTCGAGCCGGTATGGGCGATGGCGCACGAGCTCAAGGCCTTCATCCTGGTCCATCCGCACGGCGATATCCTGCCGGGCGATCGCCTCAAATCCTATTACATGCGCAATTTCGTCGGCCTGCCGTTCGAGACCACGATGGCCGGCGCGGCCCTTGTGTTTGGCGGGGTGATCGAGCGCTGGCCGGACATCACCTTCTGCCTCTGTCATGGCGGCGGATTTCTGCCGTACCAGGCCGGTCGCTTCCTGCATGCGTGGCAGGTGCGCGCCGAACCGAAGGCGCATCTGCGCGGTTCGCCCGAGGCGTCGATCGGGCGCCTGCACTACAATTCGATCACGCATTCGGCGCGCGCACTCGAATTTCTCCTGGATGCGGCGGGGCCCGAGCGCGTGCTCCTCGGCAGCGACTATCCGTTCGACATGGGCAATCTCGATTGCGCCGCCCGCGTGCAGGCGCTGCCGGTGCCGCAGACGGCGCGCGACAGCGTGCTCGGTGGGCGCGCCCGCGAGCTCCTGGGGTCGCCGCATGCCTGACCTTGCGGCGCTGCGCAACCAAAGGCTGGCGCGCACCATGCAGGCGGTCGCCGCCGCGCATCCGTTCTACCGCGCGCGCCTGCGCGACATGGGTGTGAAGGCAGGAGACATTCGCTCGATCGACGACCTGCAGGCGCTGCCGTTGACGCGCAAGGACGATTTCTCCGCCGACCCCGAAGCGTTTCGGCTGCGATCGGACGATCTGCCGGCGGATTTCTCGGCCGAGGAGCGCACGCTGTGGGACATCGTCTACACCACGGGAACCACCTCGCGGCCGGCGCCGTTCTTCAACACCGCGCACGACGCCTATGCGGTATGGGACCACGCGCGCCGCTGCAACGAGGGGGAGGGGCTGCGCTTCGGCGATCGGGTGGCGAATCTCTACCCGCTGGCGAACTATCCGACCGGTGCGTTCCTCAGCGTCGTGCGCTCGGCCATGATGCTGGGCATTCCGGTCGTGCATGGACTGACCGGTTCGGCCAATTCCGAGTTCAAGGTGCGCAATTCGCTCGGCGAGGCGCTGGACGAAGGTCGCGCACTTCCGTCCGACGGCGTTGTGGGGCGTGCCGAGCTTCCTGCGCCGCTTTCTCGATGAGGCGCACCGGCGCGGCGCCGATTTCTCCGCGGTTCGGCTGGTCATCACCTCGGGCGAGCCGATGCCGGCCGCCCTGCGCAAGGAGACGCGCGAGCAGCTCGTGCGCCTCGGAGCGCCCGCGGTCGATATCCGCGCGCGCTATGCGTTCACCGAGATGCAGGGCGGGCTGGTGCAGTGCGCCGCGGAGGCGCAAGCGCAGAATCTCGGGCCCGACCTCTATTATCTCGAAGCGGTTGAAGAGGGCACTGGCCGCCGCCTGCCGGACGGCGAGAGCGGCATGCTCGCCGTCACGCATCTGCACCGGCGCGGCACGGTGTTGTTGCGCTACCTGGTCGGCGATGTGGTCACGCTGTCGCGCGAGCGTTGCCCGATCTGCGGACGGGAGGGCGAGCGGCTGGTCGCGACCCCGCGGCGGATCGGAAATCTGGTGAAGTGCCGCGGCATGCTGGTCAACACCGATGTGGTTCTCGATACCGTGTCGGCGATGGGTGGCGCCGGCGTATGCCAGATCGTCTTCACGCGCGAGGATCGCGGCATGGATCGTATGACGATCCGCATCGAGCGGGACACGGCCGAGAGCGCCGAAACGGATTCGCTGCGCGAGCAGTTGGCCAAAAGCGTGCAGCAGGCGGTGGCGCTGCGTCCCGAGGTCGAGTTCGTGGCACGCGGCGCGCTGTACGACCACGAGGTGTCGATCAAGGCAAAGCGGGTGCTCGATTTGCGTCCGCAGGTGGAGTGAGGAGGCGACCGGCATGGATATGAACGCAGCGGGCAAGAGCTTTCCGCCTTACGAATTCCGGGTCGAGCGCGGCAAGATCAAGGAATTCGCCGATGCTCTCGGGGATCCCAATCCGATCTACCGCGACCCGGATTACGCGGCCAGGACGCGGCTCGGCGGAATTCCGGCGCCGCCCACTTTGCTGCGGACGTTTCTTTACGAGCCGACCGCAGCGCGCGACGCGCTGCAGGTGAAGGACTGGAGCTACATCGTGCACGGCGAGCAGGAGTTCGAATATCTCGTCCCGGTACTTGCCGGCGACGTGCTAACCGCGCAGGACCGCATCGTCAGCATCGAGGAAAAGGACAGCCGCCGCGCCGGCAAGCTGCAGATCGCCGTCATCGAGACGACCTTCCACAATCAGCGCGGCGAGAAGGTGCAGATCGCCCGCCGTACCCTGGTCGAGACCGGCAAGCGGATCAGCGAGTGATGGCTGCGCATCCGACGATCGGGACGATCAGGGTGGGCGACGCACCGGCGCCGCTCGTGTGCGGGCCGCTCACGCGCACGGATTTCGTGCGCTACGCCGGGGCCTCGCACGATTTCAATCCGAACCATCATGACGAGGTCTACGCGCGCGCGAGCGGCAACAAGGCGGTGTTCGGCATGGGCATGTTGGCCGGCGGCTACTGCGCGCGGCTGATGACCGACTGGCTCGGCCACGGCGCGCTCACGCGGTTGCGCATCCGGTTTGCCTCGCGGTTCTGGCCGGGCGATGTGCTGACCTGCACGGCGCGCGTCACCGGCAAGCGGGAAGGGCTGGTCGATTGCGAATTTTCGGCCGTGAACCAGGACGGCGAGGTCATCGTCCGCGGCGATGCCACGGCGGCCTTGGTGCGACAATGAACCGCCGGCAAAGCTCGCCTCACGGTTCTGCCCGGGTTATGGTCGGTTTGCGTGTCGAGGAGTGGTGACATGGAAACGGTCGGCTTTGTTGGCGTCGGCAAGATCGGCTTGCCGATCTCCGAGAACCTGATCAAGAGCGGTTATCGCGTGCTGGGATACCGCCGCAGCTCCATGGCCGAGTTCGAGAAGATCGGCGGCACGCCCGCGCGTTCGCCCGCCGATGTCGGCGCCCAGGTGGACGTGGTGTTCTCCTGCCTGCCGTCGACGCAGGCGCTCGACGAGGCCATGCAGGGGCCGAACGGGCTGGTGAAGTCCGCGCGCCCGGGCCAGATCATCGTCGAGCTCGGCTCGCATCCGGTGCCCGACAAGGCGCGCCAGATTGCGCCGCTCGCCGCCAAGGGCGCGGTCTTCCTCGACGGCGAGGTGAGCGGCACGCCCAGCATGGTATCGGCGCGCAAGGCCGTGATCTATCTCGCCGGCGACGCCGGCGCCGCCAAGACGATCGAGCCGCTGGTCAAGGGCTTCGCCGACCTCTGCATGTACTTCGGCGCCTTCGGCAGCGCGAGCCGGGTGAAGCTCGTCAACAACATGCTGGTCACGATCAATATCGCGGCTGCCGCCGAGGCGGTGGCGCTCGGCCAGAAGGCCGGCGTCGATATCGACATGATGGTCAAGGCGATCGCCAACGGCAGCGGGGGCTCGACCCAGTTCGGCATCCGCGCGCCGATGATGGCGCACCGAAAGTATACGCCCAAGATGGCCAGCAACGCGACCTTGGCGCACTATTTCGGCATGATCGACGATCTGGCCGGCAGCGTCGGTAGCGCGACGCCGCTGTTCGACCGCGCGGTCGAACTGACGGAGCGCGCCATCCAAATGGGACTTGGCGACGAGGACAACGCCGCGATGATCGAGGTCCTCGCGTCGCTGCCGCGCCTGAAGAAATAGCAACGGAGGTTTGCATGATCCGGGTCAAGAAGATCGCCCACGCGTCCTACGAGATGCCCGATGTCGACAAGCAGGTGGAATACTACACCGAGGTCATGGGCCTCACGGTGACCGGCAAGGACAAGGACGCCGTCTATCTCGCCTCGACCGTCGACCACCATTCGGTCGTGCTGCGCAAGGGGGCGCAGGCGAAATGCGTGCGCATCGGCTTTCAGATCGCGCCCGACGATGATCTCAGCGCGTTCGAGAAGCAGGTCCAGGGTCAGGGCATCAAGACCGTGCGCAAGAAGGATCCGGAGCCCTCGATCGCGGATGCGGTCACCTTCGAGGATCCCAAGGGCACGGTCATGGAGGTATTCAAACGCGATGCCTTCGCCGGCCAGCGCTTTCCGACCAAGGGCGTGGTGCCGCACAAGCTCGGCCATGTCGCGTTCTTCACCAAGGACGTGAAGCACGTGACGAAGTTCTATTGCGACGTGCTCGGATTTCGCGAGTCCGACTGGATGGGAGATTTCTTCTCGTTCCTGCGCTGCGGGTCCGACCACCACACCATCAACCTCATGCAGACGCCGGAGGATCGGCACTTTCACACCGCGTTCGAGCTGCGCGACTGGGCGCACATGCAGACCGCGTGCGACTATCTCAGCCTCAACGGCTACAAGCTGCTGTGGGGTCCGGGCCGGCACGGCATCGGCCACAACCTCTTCGCCTATCACCGCGCGCCCAACGGCCTGATCACCGAGTTCTTTGCCGAGCTCGACAAAATGAACGAGGAGCTTGGCTATTTCGAGCCGCGGCCCTGGCATCGCGACAATCCGCAGAAGCCGAAAGTCTGGACGCCCGATCCATCCGCCTCCAATCTCTGGGGCATCGGCCCGACCGACGAGATGAAGAAATAAACCGGCGCGTCAGCCGTATAGCGCCTTCGGCAGCCACAGGGCGAGGCCCGGAAACAGGAACATCAGCACGATCAGGATCAGCGGCGCGATCAGGAACGGAACGATGCCGCGGTAGATGCTGGTGATCTTCACATCCGGCGCCTGCGCCTGGATCACGAACAGGTTCATTCCCACCGGCGGATGGATCAGCCCGACCTCGACCATCACGACCACGATGATGGCGAACCAGATCGGGTCGTACCCGAAATTGGTGACGATCGGCTGGAACACCGGCACGGTGATCAGCACCATGCCGATGCCTTCGAGAAAGCATCCCAGAAAAATGTAGCCCACGATGATGAGGATCATCACGGTGAGCGCCGAGAGGTCGAGCGCCTTCGCCCCGTCGAGCAGCAATTCCGGCAGGTGCGTCTGCACGACAAAGGAGGAGAACAGGTTGGCGCCCATGACGATCACGAACAGCAGCCCGCTGACCACGACGGAATTCTCGATCGCGCGCAGAAGATCTCGCACCGTCATCCGGCGTCCGAGCATGCCGAGGAGAATCGCGCCGAACGCGCCGATCGACGCCGCCTCGGTCGGGCTGAAGACGCCGGCGTAGATGCCGCCGATGGTCACGATGAAGAGCGCGAGGAATTGCCACGGCTCACGCAAAGCGGCGATCCGGTCGCGGAGGGAATAGTTCTCGGAGTCGGGAGCGTAGTGGGGCTTGATGTGGGCTATCGCCAGCGCAACCGCCATGTAGAGGCCGGTGAGCAGGAGGCCGGGCATCAGGCCGGCCGCGAGCAGCCTAGGGACCGACAGCTCGGCGATGGCGGCGTAGATGACCAGGATGATGGACGGCGGGATGAGAATGTCCGTGCTGCCGCCCGCTGCGATGCAGCCGGTCGCAAGGCCATCGTCGTAACCGGCCTTGCGCAGTTCCGGCAGCGCCATCCGCGTCATGGTCGCGGCATTGGCGAGCGACGACCCGGACACGGCGCCGAACAAGGCCGAGGCGGCAAGCGTTGCGACCGCCAATCCGCCGCGGAAGCCGGACAGGATCACCCGCGCGGCCTTGAACAGCTCTCCGGACAGTCGCGACTCCGATGCGACCTCTCCCATCAGTATGAAGAGCGGAACGACCGAAAGGGTGTAGGACGAGGCAACGTCGAACGGAACCGTTCCCGCCAGAGCGAACGCGCCTTGCCAGCCCAGGGCGATGACGTTGCCGAAGAATCCAACCAGAACGAGTGCGATCCAGACCGGCACGCGCAGGAACAGCAGCACGAACAGCAGGAGAATGCCGGCGGCGCCGATCAGCGATGGAGTCATTCGGAGTGCCCGATATCGTCGGCGGTTGCCGGCTTGGCCACGAGCGTCACGAACGCGCAGAAGGTCGTCCCGGCCAGGCTGACGAGCGCGATCACCCAGAGGACATAAATGGGAAGACGCAGCTCAAGCTTGATCTCGCCGTACTGATACGACTGCATCATCGGCAGCACCATCGCCCACAGGATCAATCCCAGGCAGAGCACCGACAGGACATCGGCAACGCGGATCAGCGCGGCGGTCGCGCGTTTGCCGACAAGCGAATCGAGCAGGTCGATCACGATGTTGCGTCGGCCGAAGAACGCTGCCGCCATCCCATTGAATACGAACACCAGCAGCAGCGCCTCGACCATGTCGTAGGAGCCGCGGATCGGCCGGTTGAACAGATAGCGCAGGAAGACATCGCAGACCGTCACCATCATCAGGATGACGAGCGCCGATACGGCCACCCAGAGCTGGGCGCGCTGGATCCGATCTGCCAGGCGCAGCAACTGATGCATCGTCTTCATGGGGCTGCGCTTGGGCCGTGCCGCCGCTCGCGGGGCTGCGCGTTCGAGCGTGCCGCATTCCTCTGTTGCGGTGGGGGCGTGCCGCGTTCAATCCGCGGCACGCCGGCCGCCGCCTACTTGATGTATGCCTGGAGAAACTCGCGAGCGGGCTTGCCTTGCTTTTCGAGCGCGGCGATCGCTTCTTCGGTCTGCTTCTTCCCGATTTCCTTGAGCTTGGCCACTTCGCTGTCCGGCAGCGTGATGATTTCGAGGCCCTTCTTGGTAATTTCGTTTTCGCGCGCGATCTTCTCCTGCGCTTCCCAGACCTTGCCGAAGTTCACGGCGCCGTTGACACCGGTTTCCTTGTCGAGCAGCGCCCGCAGATCCGCCGGAAGCGAGTTGTATTTCGCCGGATTCATCACCAGCGCAAAGGTAGCCGACGCGAGCGGCGGCTCGATCGCGTACTTGACCACCGAGGCGAGATCGTAGGCGAGGCCGGCTTCATGCGGGAAGGTCGCGGCCTGGGCGATACCCTTCGCTAACGCATCCTGCGATTCCGGGGGCGGGATGAGCAGCGTCGTCGCCCCAAGCGCGTCGAGCATGTTCTTGTTGGTGATGGACGCGTAGCGGATCTTCAGGCCCTTGAAGTCTGCGACAGATCTGATCGGCACTTTGGAATAGATAACGATCGGATTTGCCATCGCCATGAACAGGATGTGCAGGCCGGTATGTTCCTGCGCGAGGTACTTTGGGGCGAGCTCCGTCATCCGCTTTCCCATGACCGAGCAAAGCGCGCCTTCCGGCGGCCAGGTGAACGGGAGATTGGCCAATTCGGTCATCGGGTAGCGGCCGGGCGTCACGCCGTGCAGCGTGAATGCAATGTCGGTGATGCCGTTGCGGGCGGCGTCGAACTGCCGGTTGGGCGGGCCCACCAGTTGGCCGTTCGGATAGATCGTGATCTTGAGCCGGCCCTTCGACTCGTCTTCCAGCCGTTTGGCCCATTCGACCGCCCATTTGTGGAAGGCGTGCTGCGGGGGAACGAAGTGCGACAGTTTCAGTTCGATCGTCTGCGCCTGCGCGGTCGTCACGCCCACGCCGAGCAGCAAGGTGGCGATGATCAGGGCGCAGGCTCTACCGAAGCGGCTGATGGGCATGTTTTTTCTCCCGTGCGGTGCGCTGCATCCTTTCATCTTGGGTCCGCATTGAAAAGAGTATTCTCCGAAGCACGGCAAGTGCTCCGCTCCACATGGACATGATCGCTAGAAAGTTCTGCGGGCCGCGCGGCGCCCGGCAACGGCCGCCGGACGGCTCGGATCGCGGCGCGGCACGCCTCAGAGCAGGTCGGGTGTTTCGCGCGCCGCTCCTCCAGGCCATCGCTCATGGGTCAGGGGAACGATCAGCGTGGCCTGAAATCCTTCCGGCTCGAAGGTCTGGCGCACCTCGCCGTTGAGCTGGCGCTCGATCACCATGGTGATCAGCCGGGAGCCGAAGCCCGGCCGCCGACTGCGCTTGGGCGAGGGGCCTTGGCGCTCCTTCCAGTCCAGCGTCAGCGTGAGCCCGCGCTGGGTACGCGAAACCGACCACGCCAGGTCGACGCGGCCGTCCGGAAGGGACAGGCTGCCGTGCTTGCTGGCATTGGTCACGAGCTCATGCAAAGCCATGCCCAAGGCGAAGGTCGGGTCCGGTTCGAGAAACACATTGGGCCCCTGAAGAGACGTGCGGTCGAGATAAGGAGCCATCAGCGTGTTGAGCAGCTCGGTGAGCGACGTCGATTTCCAGCCGCCCTCGGTGATGAGGCGGTGCGCGTTCGCCAGCGCCAGCACGCGCGCCTCGTATTTACCGGCGAGCTCGGCGACGCTCTTGGAGTTCTTGGCGGTCTGGGAGAACAGAGCCAGGAGTTGGGAGAACAGATTCCCCGAACGGTGACGCAACTCGCGGATCATCAGCTCCTGGCGCTGATCGAGTTGCCGGCGCGTGATCGCACCCGCCACCACGTTCGCTACGGCGGCGAGGAACGAGACGTCATAGTCGTTGAACCTCCGCCTTTTCGTGGTGTGCGCGCCAAGCACGCCATAGGCGCGGCCGTCGTGGCCCGCGATCGGCGTCGACACTCCACTGACGACGCCGTGGTCGTGCAGCAATTGCGGGCCGGTAAATCGCGTTTCGGTTGCTAGGTCCTCGACGATGACCGGGCGTCCGGCGGCGAGCGCATAGCCGGCCAGGGAGGCGCGCCCGGTCGATTCGTGGGCCTTTCCAACCTGTCCCGGCCGCCAGCCGGTTCCAGCTCGCAGCAACAGCTCGGCATCGCCCGGCACCAATTCCAGAACTTTCACCAGCTCGACATCGAGGATATCGGCAACCGTAGCCACGGTGTCGTCGAAGAACTTCTGCAGATCGTTTTCGATGAGCGCGCGCTCGCCGAGCCGGGCCAGCGCTTCCTGTTGTCGCGCGCGGATGCGCACCTCGCGGTTGATCTTCAGCCTTTCCGTGATGTCCTGGCAGACGCCCAGCAATTGCCCCGGTGCGCCATCCTTCAGGATGACCGAGGTCGACACTTCAAGCCAACGCTCGCCGTCGGCATCGGCCGCCAGCCGAAATTCCACCCGCGACGGCTTGTGCGTGCGAAACGTCTCCTGGATTGCGGCAATGATGCCCGATTGCCCGTGCGAGCCGAGGTCATTTGCCGAAAACGAAAAGCTGCCGTCGTGAGCGGCCGACGGATGACCGTGCAAATCCTGCTTACTCGCGGACCAGGAAATCCGATCCGACGCGACATCCCAATGCCACATCCCGATGTGGCCCGCCTCGAGTGCCGATCGGAACGTTTCGACATCGGTGGGGGCTGACCTGCCCTCTGACGAAACGCCGTCGGTCCTGGCTTCACCTTGGTTCTGCGGTCTCTCCTGAGCTTCAGGCCCGGCCATGGTTTGTCATTCCGATTGACCCTGCTCTGCGGCAGGTGTTGCACAATGCCCCACGATTCAATAGCGGCGGGAACGCGCGTTCAAATGCCGATCATGCGAGTGTGCTCCCCCTTCGGGTGGGCGAGGCTCTTGCCGGGTCTGGATGCCGGAATGCACGCCAAAGCGCGCGTTCGCGCCACGTTCGCTGACGATGCCCCCACTCCGCGCGCTTTAGGTACGATATTGGCGGGAGATGATGGTGTAGTCGCACAACAATCGAGGCTGGCAATGGTTCCAGCCGCAACGAACGACCGCGGAATGGTCGAGTTGCCGCCGAGGGAGCGTCCGACCGTCGCGCCTGTTGGGGGGTGCCCGGCCGGGCGGAAGTCCGGGCTCGGACTCGCGCCGGGACCGTCGCCGGGTCAAGGCCGGACCGCTAGCGATCCAGCGAATATTTGAAATTCAGGGGTAAATTCGCGATTTCCGCCCGCGAAGCGGCTAGGACACGCAACGTCCCGGGACCTGCGCCAGCGGGGATTGGGTGATTGGGCTGACCAGGGGCTCGCATCCGTCCGGCAGCTCCGGCTGCGCGGCGGGAACCGGAAGAAGCTCGACGGGCCCGTTCACGGCGTTGCGGCGGCTTTTCTGGACCTGAGGCAAACGGTCGCTTTTCAGGACGCGATTGACCGTCTGGTTGGCAAGGTCGGCGCCCGGGGCAGCGGTCGTGGCCGAAACCTCAAGACCGATGACAAATGCCATAATTGCGAAGGCCGCTCCGCAACCGCCGACAAAAAGACGAGAATGACGCCGCATTGGGCTGCTCCCACGATCCCTGTTACCCGTTAGTCGCCTTAAGGGTCTGTTAGGTTCACGCCCCGGGACGCCATTTTTGCCCCCGCTCCAGAACGCCCGGCGGCCCGCCGGGGTTCCCGACGGAGCCGTCGTTGCGGGATCTGGGCCTCGCTGGGAACACGATCCGGCACTGCCATCTCCCGCCTGGCTGGTTCGTGGGACGGCAGAACCGGGCGCGCCGCGGCGGTTCAGCGGAGCTGCAAACCCGCATGCTGCCCGGAACCGGGCGCGGGCGTCGCGTGTTGTCGTGGCAACCGGCCGCCCATTTCCCCTCCCCGTGCTCGGCCGGCGTCTCGGGCGTAGCCGGCGTCGCGTCGGCTACGCCCGTACTTTTTTGCGGGCATCTGTCATGCGGCGAGATCGTGCAGCGGCGTGCGCGCGCAGCAGCGGCGGAACATTTCAGAGCGGCACGGGTTTTATGGCCATCTCTGTGTTTCAACAATCAGGAGCAAACGATGAACTGGGATCGCGTCGAAGGAAACTGGAAGCAATTCAAGGGTCAGGTTCAGCAGAAGTGGGGCAAGCTCACCCAGGACGACCTCGATGTCATCGAGGGCAAGCGCACGGAACTCGCCGGCCGCATCCAGCAGCGCTACGGCCTTGCGAAGGACGAAGCCGAGCGCGAGATCGATAGCTGGCTCGGCAGCGCGCATTAGCGCACGGCCACTGAAGCGCAATCGAAAGGGGGACGCGCCTCGCGCGGTCCCCCTTTTGTCGCAGTGCTCTGCGGGGCATTTCAATTTTTCGCCGATGCAAATGAGGCTGCGATGTTTCGCCAACCAGCATATTCGCGCGCAATCACGACAGATATTGCTCAGATCGAGCGGCGCCTGCAGGCACTTGAACGCCGGCTCGAGCGCGCGGGCACACGCGTTTCCGCGAACGCATCGCAGGCGCTCGACAGCGTCAGCGACGTCATCGCCGGCGCGCTGAGCGACGTTGCCGAACGCTTTCGCGGTGGTGCCGGTTCTGCAACCGATCAGGCCTGGAAGCTCGGCGGCGAGGTGGCCTCGTTCGGCAACGACGCCGTGCGCCGCATGGGCGCCGAGGCGAGACAACACCCGCTCGCGACCGTCGCGATCGTGGCCGGGGTGGGTATCTTGCTGGGATTGTCTTTGCGCCGAAGCTGACGATCGGCCGCAGCCAACCGTCTGCTTACACGTGCGGCGCGCGTTGCGCGCCGCACGCTTGCGTCTGAAATTTATTTCTGTCGAAAGCCCTCAAGCCGTTAGTCGCCGCTCGCGACGTTTCGCACTGCGCCCGAAGAACAGCGCCTGGCTGGCAACGGCCGAAACCGTTGCGGGCTGGAACGGCTTGGCAATCAGGAAGGCCGGCTCGGGCCGTTCGCCGGTGAGGAATCGCTCCGGATAGGCGGTGATGAAGATCACCGGCGCTTCCAGCGTGCCGAGCACCTCGTTGACCGCTTCGAGCCCGGAACTGCCATCCGCAAGCTGGATGTCGGCCAGGATCAACCCGGGCTGCTTCTTCTGCGTCATCGCAACGGCCTCTGCGTGGGTGCGCGCGACCCCGAGCACGCGATGCCCAAGGCTCTCCACGAGCGTTTCCAGCTCCATGGCGATGAACGTGTCGTCCTCGATGATCAGCACGTCGGTGGCGATTTCGGCGGCGAGTTCGCGGCCGGCTTCCTCGACCAGGCCCCGCAGCGTCATCACGTCGATGCCGAGTGTCTGGGCCGCGTCCGCCTCCGTGAAGCCCTCAAGCGCGACCAGCAGGAAGGCCTGGCGGGGGAGGGGGGTCATATGGGCGAGCTTCTGCTCGCCCGGCAGCTTGGTTTCCGCCGCGACCGGCCCGCCGTTGACGGAGATCGAGCTCCAGATCTTGGTGAACAGCCGGTAGAGAGCGACCCGTGGGCCCGGGGCTTCGTCGATCAGGGCCGGTTCGGCGATCAAGGCTTCCAGGGTCGCGGCGACATAGGAATCCCCCGATGCCTGGCTTCCCGTGAGCGCACGGGCGTAACGCCGCAAGAACGGCAAGTATTGGGCTACCGCTTTCGAGTTTGGCACCGAGGCCCTCCCGTGTTCCATCATGGTACCTTGCCCAAACTCACGCGTGGAAAAAAAGTTCCACGGCTGTTGGAACTAATGGTTTCGCATGACGTTGGGTTGAAATGAGCACGAAAGGGGCACGCCGGGCGGGACGCCGGCCGGCGTGAAGCGAAATGAAAGAGCGTAAGCCAGTCAGACCCACGTCGGGGCAACAAAAGCTCGACCGGACGGGATGGGTAGAGCCAAAGCCGTTGAGGCCGGAAACGATAATGCACACGGAAATCCGATCAAGAAAGGCCCACGGCCGCCTCAGCCGGGAGGACCAGCGCAGGCTGGGGGACATTCTGCACCGTCTCTACGACGACGTGGTGAAGGAGGGCGTCCCCGACCGGTTCGAGAGGCTGTTACGGCAGATCGAAGAGCCCGGCCGCACAGCCAAGCCGCTGGGAGCCGTCGGCCTGAGTGCCGACGCCACTGACAACGTCTCCGCCGAGCAGGCTGTCCGAGCCTCGGATCTGGACGAGCCCCACGACAAGGGATCGAACTGATGACGCATCAGCCATCCGTTCGTGAGGTCATGCTTGCCGCCGTGCCGAGCTTGCGCGCGTTTGCAATCTCGCTGAGCGGCAACGTCGATCGCGCGGATGATCTCGTGCAGGAAACTTTGCTGCGCGCCATGGCGAACATCGATTCGTTCCAGCCCGGAACGAACATGTCCGCGTGGCTTTTCACGATTCTGCGCAATCTGTTCCGGTCCGAGTACCGCAAGCGTCGACGGGAAGTGGAGGATGCCGACGGCAGTTATGCCGAAAGCTTGAAATCCCATCCGGAGCAGCATGGGCGGCTCGAATTCGAGGAGTTTCGAGTGGCGCTCGGCAAGCTGCCGCAGGACCAGCGCGAGGCCCTCATCCTGGTCGGCGCATCCGGCTTCTCCTACGAGGAAGCCGCCGAAATCTGCGAGTGCGCCGTGGGGACGATCAAGAGCCGGGTCAACCGCGCGCGCACGCGGCTGTCGGAACTGCTGTCGATCGAAGGCGCCGAGGATTTCGGCCCCGATCACACCACGCGCGCCATTCTGAGCGCAGGCGGCCGCGGCTGACGCGACCCGGTACCCACTTCGGCGCACTCTAAAAATTCCTGCAAAACATAAAGCCTCGCACGTTTCTGGAGCGTGCCGCGGTTGAGGGAACAGTTCCCGGCTTCGCTGGTTGCCGGGGCACTTACATCTGTCAACGAGCATCGTCATGGCGCATTCAAAGTCTTCCGCTGCGTCGGGCAAACCGGCCGGCCCGAAAGCATCGAACCGGGGAAGCAAGGCAACCGGCAAAGGCGGCAGCAACCAGGGCAGCAAAGGCGCGGCCAATCTGTTCTCGCGACTGGCCTGCGCCACCGCGCATTTCGCCGGCCAGCCGGTCGCGTTCATGACGGCGTTCGCCCTGGTGGTGGCCTGGATGCTGAGCGGGCCGCTGTTCAATTACAGCGACACTTGGCAGCTTGTGATCAACACCTCGACCACGATCGTGACGTTTCTGATGGTCTTCCTCATTCAGCATACCCAGAACCGCGATACGCTGGCGCTCCAGCTCAAGCTCGCCGAGTTGATCATTGTGGCGCATGGCGCCGAGAACAAGCTGGCGACCGCGGAGGATCTCGACGAGGACGAACTCGAGAAGCTGCACGAGATCTATCGGAAGCGTGCCGACGAGACGCTGGAACACCTCACGCGGCGCCGCAAGGACATCAAACGCGCGAGCTGATGCGATCGCGAACAGGTCACGCAAAAGCCCGACGTCAGGGATGCACGTCTTCGGTGAACCAGTCGGTCGGCAACTCGTGTCCGAGCCCGTTTTCCTTCGCCTTGCGGTAGACCAGCGAGCCCGCGACGGCGAACTGGTAGCCGATCCCGATATTGTTGATGAAGCACGTCACATCCTGATCGGATCGCCGTCCCTCGGCCCGGCCGGCGACAAGCTCGGGCAGCGTCGGCAAAGCCTTGAAATCGATCTCGCCGGCGGCCTGCCAGCCGCGGCCCGCGACCCTCTCCTCGATCACCACGCCTTTGGCGGCGACTTGGATCGGGCTCGGCTCGTTCCAGTGGATCACGACCCGGTCGGCACGCTTGACCGCCTCGGCCGCAATTTCCGGCCGCTTGACCGAGGTGAGATGCATGCCCGGCTCGATCCAGCGCTCGAAGAAGATGTTGTCGATGGAATTGGTGGCGCACATCACGATATCGGCCCCTTGGATCGCCTCCTCGGGATGCGCGGTGGGACGAACCTCGACACCCAGCAACTCCGTCATTGATCGGGCGAAGGCCGCGCAACGCTCCGCATTGGGGCTGAAACAGCGGATCAGGCCGATGCGGCGCACCGCGCACGCCGCCATGAGTTGCGCGCCCGCTTGCCAGCCTGAGCCGAGGATGCCCACGACGCCGGCATCCGCGCGCGCCAGATGCTTGATGCCGAGCCCGTTGGCGGCCCCGACCCGCATGCGTTGCATGACGCCATCCGGCAGAATCGCTAGCGGCTCGCCGGTCTGCACCGAGAACAGCAGCACCAGCCCGACATAGCGGCCGTTGGGCGCCGCCGGCACCTTCTCGCGCCGCATGTTGTTGCCGCGCTTGGGCCAACTGATGATGTCGGAGTTGATGCGTACGGCGCCGACACCGAGCTTGGGCGCCACGCCGTCCATCGACTTGAGGCTGTAGAGGGCGTCGGGGCGGCCGGTCGGCGTGAAGCAATCGGAACGCGGGCGCGAGACGCCGCGCCCTTCGGCCAGTTCCACGTAAGCCTCTTCCATGACCTCGATGCAGTCGCGCATCGTCAGCACCTTCTCGACGTCGGCATTGGAGAGGATGAGGGTCATGGGTGCGGCCGCGCGGTGTTGGCAGACATCGCCGCCGGGCAATGAACCGCAACGGTGCGGCGCCCGCAAGAAGGCGCTCGCATTCCGGGCAACAAATGTTCCAGAATGGAGCGGCAGGGCGCTCCCGGTCGGGCGGCGTCGCCGGCACCAACGAGGCCATGATGAGCGTCGACACCCAGGTCACCACGCTGAGCGCAGCCTTCGACGACTATCCCCATACGCTGCCGCTCAAGCGCGGCGAGATCACATCGCCGCGCCTTGCGCTGATCTTCAGCGACATCAGGCCGGCGAACCGGTTCTTCAAACCGATGGTGCGCGAGCTCAAATTCGACGTGAGCGAAATGGCGGTCGCCACCTATGTGCAGGCCAAGGCCTACGGCAAGCCGCTCGTCCTCCTCCCGGCCACGATGATGGGGCGCTTCCAGCACGGCACCATCCTGTGCAATGCGGCGCGGCCGGTCGCACCGCAGGAGCTTCCCGGCAAGCGGGTGGGCGTGCGCGCCTACAGCCAGACCACGGCCGTGTGGGTGCGCGGCATCCTGCAGAACGACTACGGCGTCGACATCGACCGCGTGCACTGGGTCACGCAGGAGGACGGCCATGTGGCCGAATACCGTGAACCAGCGGGCGTCGAGCGCATTGCCGCCGACAAGAACCTCTTGAATATGCTGCGCGCGGGCGAACTCGACGCCGCGATCTACGGCGCCGATTTGCCCAAGGATCCGACCCTGCGGAGCGTCATCGCGGACCCGGAGCAGGCCGCGCAGAAATGGTTCGCCAAGCACCAGGTCGTGCCGATCAACCACATGGTGGTGGTGACGGAAAAACTCGCGAAATCGAATCCCGACGCGGTGCGCGAAGTGTTCCGGCTGCTGGCGCAGGGCAAGGCGGCAGCGCCCAAGGCCGCCGGCATCGACTTTCTTCCGTTCGGTTTCGACGCGTGCCGGCCGGCACTGGCCACAATCATTAATTATGCGTTGCAGCAAAACCTCATCCCGCGAAAAATCGCGGTTGAAGATCTGTTCGACGACACCACGCGCGCGCTGCGCGTATGATCGATGGAACCCGTCGGCGTTCCCTTTCCCTGCTGATTTGACCTTTAACCTCAACGGGATGAATCGATTGGTGCGGGGATGCGGGCTGGCCTAGGCTCACGCTTTGAGTGAGCGCCGCGCAGCGGGCCGCCATGCCGGGTGTCGAGAAGTTGTATCGACTTTACCCGCGCGCAACGCTTATTTTGTATGTTCGAGATCGAATCTCTGGCGCACCCCAGGGCGTAAAATTTCCGAAAATCGTTGGGAGAATACACTTGGTGAAATTCATGGAGACCGTCTCCATTCTGCCGGTCTGCGATCGTCCGGGACGCACGGCCCTGCGGGCCGCGCTGGCGTCCGGCATTGCGTTGGCGATGCTCGCCGCACTGATGGGTTCGTCGGACGCCGCGCCGTGGCGGTCCAGGTACTATTACGCGCCGTCGTATCCGGCGGTGAAGAAGCAGCGCCTGTATAGACGGTCGCTCAACAGGCAAGCTCCCAGCAAGGCGAGCCCGGAACGGGAAGGCTTCGTCGACATGCCGAAAGACGGCGTGCTGCAGATCGGCATTTCCATCGCCAGCCAGCGCGTGACCGTATTCCGCGACGGCAAGCGCATCGTGCAGGGACCGATATCGAGCGGTACCGCCAGCCATCCGACCCCGATGGGAGTGTTCTCGGTGATCGAGAAGGATCGCCACCACCGCTCCAACATCTACAGCAACGCGCCGATGCCGTTCATGCAGCGCATCACCTGGTCGGGCGTGGCCATGCATGAGGGCGTGCTGCCGGGCTATCCGGCTTCGCACGGCTGCATCCGCCTGCCCCGCGATTTTGCCGCGCGGCTGTGGCCGACCACCCGCATGGGCGTTCGGGTGATCGTGTCGCGCCACGAGATCGCGCCCGTCGAGTTCGAACATCCGAGCCTGTTCTTGCCGAAGCCCAAGCCGGCGGAGCCGCCGATGGCCATGCTTGACGACGGCGGCAAGCCGGGGCTGCGCGTGCATCTGGCGCAGGCCGGCGAGTCGGTGAGGGACGCGGGCGGCATCGACCTGACCCGCTCGGCATCCGAGCCGGCCAAGCCGGCGGCTCCGGCAGCCGTGGCCGAGACCGACAAGCCCGCGGCCGTGATGCCCGTCGAAGAGCGCAAGCCGGTGGATGCCGCCATGGCGGCGGAGAGCAAGCCGCGCGACGACGGCAGCGCGGCCGAGAAGCCGGCGGCGGTGGCCGAGGACGATGCGGTCAAGGCGACCGGCACGGTCGTTCCGCCGCCGCCCCAGGAGGCGGTGGTGCCGCCGGCCGAGTTGCGCAAGGCGGTCGAGATCCCGGCCGTGAGCGAGCCGGCGGCTGCCGCGCCTGCGGCGGCCGTCGCCGAGCCGAAGGCGGCCGAGGCCGCTCCGCCCGCCGAACTCGCGGTGAAGCCCGCGGCTGACGGCGCCGAAGCGCCCAAGCTCCCGGCGCCGAAATACAAGAAGGCCGAGCAGCCGCCCAAGCGCAACGGCCAGGTGGCGGTGTTCGTCAGCCGCAAGGAAAAGAAGATCTTCGTGCGGCAGGGATTCTCGCCGCTGTTCGACATGCCGATCGAGATCGAGGACGTCGGCCGGCCGCTCGGCACGCACGTGCTCACCGCGCTGGGCCCGAATGAGACCGGCGGGATGCGCTGGAACCTCGTCACCGTCACCGATCCGATCAAGGGCGAGCACCGCGAGCCGCGGCGCAAGAAGAACGCCAAGGGACAGCCCAATCCCGTCGTCGCGGCGGTGCCACCCACCACCGCCAAGGAAGCGCTCGATCGCATCCAGATGCCGAAGGAAGCGGTCGACCGTATCGGCGAGCTGCTGGTCCGCGGCTCGTCCCTGGTCATCTCCGACCAGGGCATCAGCCACGAGACCGGGCGCGGCACCGAGTTCATCGTCCTCACGCACTGAATCCCCGTGCACTGACTGCGGCGCTTTTGGCGATGGCGATGCAAAATCCGATCGGCTAGGCTTGCGCGCCCGCCGATCGGCGGCGCACGCTATCCCGTATCCGCTGCTGGAGGACGACGCATGACCACGAACGGGCGCCGCGCGGGCGCAGTTCTTGCAATGACCGCAGGCTGCATGCTGGCGGCCGTAACGGCCGCATCGGCGCAGGCCTGGCCGACCAAGCCGATCCGCGTGATCGTGCCGTTCTCGGCCGGCAGCGCCACCGACATCGTCCCGCGCGCGGTCTACGACCAGGTGTCGCGCCAGGTCGGGCAGACCATCATCATCGAGAACCGCACCGGCGGCGGAACCACGCTCGGCACCAGCGCGGTCGCCAAGTCCGATCCCGACGGCCACACCATCCTGGTGCATTCCAACGCGTTGGTGACCACGCCGGCGATCCAGGCCAACAGCCCGTACGATCCGGTGCAGGATTTTTCCGGCATCACCCCGCTCGGCAATGTGCCGCTGGTGCTGGTGATCTCGCCGGAGAAGAACATCAAGACGCTCAAGGAGCTGGTCGCCGCCGGCAAGGCCAATCCCGGGTCGATCAACTACGCCGCCGCCGGCATCGGCACGCCGCCGCACCTGACCGCGGTGCGCTTTTTGATCGCCGCCGGCTTCCAGGCCCAGCTCGTGCCGTTCCGCGGCGCGCCGGAGGCGCTGACCGAAGTGATGGCGGGCCGCGTCCACTTCTATTTCTGCCCGATCACGCCGGCGATGCCGCTGATCCGCGACGGCAAGGTGCTGGCGCTGGCGGTGAGCAGCTCCAAGCGCGCGTCCGCGCTGCCGGACGTGCCGACGACGGTGGAGGCCGGCTTCCCCGATTCCGACTTCGATTTCTGGATCGGGTCGCTGGTGCCGAAGAAGACGCCGCGCGACGTGGTGGGCAAGATGCATCTGGAAACCGTGAAGGCGCTCGAGAGCCCGGCCGTGAAGGAGCGGCTCACCAAGCTCGGGGTCGAGCCGTTGATCATGCAGCCGGAGGCGTTCGACGCGCGGATCGCCAAGGAGACGACCGGCGCGCTCGCGCTCGCCAAGGCCGCCGGCATCGCGGTGAAATAGCCGGCCGGCAACGCGGTGCCGGCCGGCCTTGCTGTCATCCCGGCCGACTGAGGTCCAACCATCTGCGCGCTCTGCGCTGGGACGAGGTTTAACCAGACGGCCGCTACGCTTGCGCAACGATCCCTGCTTGCGAAGCGATCCTCATGGTGAGGAGCACGCCGGCGTCGGCGCCAGCCGACGTCGGCGCGCGTCTCGAACCATGAGGGATCGCGCCACAATCGTCGTTCGGGAAAAGCCAACGCTGCGCCGCGCACCGGCTGGGATATTTTTTCGGGCGCCGGGCGTCGCCCTTCCGTCCTCGCCCTCGTGACGAGGGCCTTCCGTCTCCCCGCAGCGCGGGGCCTTGTTCACCTGCGCTCCTCGCAAACGTGAGGGGCGCGCGGGACGCCGGGTCCGCGGAGGACCCACGGGCCTCGATCACCTCGCGTTATCGGAAGGGTGTTTCCCCGAGATGGAAGTTGATAGCTGGCGGTTCATAACACATTGATTTCTCTTGCATTGATGCGGATGGAGCATCACGTTCGGTCCTGTCGTTTCATTTGCGACGCTACCTATTTGGAGCGAAGGTAGCAGCGCCTGACAGGGGTCCGATGATATGCCTCGCATCAAGTTGACCAAGAGCAGCATCGATGCGCTGCCGACTGCTCCAGCCGACGTAGTCTATTGGGACACCGGTTGCCCAGGCTTCGGCGTGAAGGTCACACCCAAGGGCCGCAAAGTGTTCGTTGTGCTTTATCGCACCGGCGGTGCCGGTTCGCGGCTGCGCAAGTTCACTATCGGGCCGTACGGGCGCGTCACCCTTCATCAGGCGCGGGTGGCAGCGCAGAAGGTTTTTGCAGCCAAACTTGAAGGGCGCGATCTCGCCGGTGAGAAACGGGAAGCCAAGCGACGGATCGTGACCGACCAGGTTGCGGACCTGTTAGAAGCCTTCATTGCTCAACACGTGTCGCAGAATCGTTCTGCCAGCATGACATCTCGCCACCTCCGTCGAGAGATTGGCCGTGCTTGGGGGACCCGAAGCATCCACGAAATCAGCAAGCGGGACGTCGTCGAGGTGGTCTCGGCGATTGACCAGCGAGGAGCTCCGGTTGCGGCCAATAAGACCTTGAAATTGATCAAAACGTTCCTTCGCTGGTGCGTTGGCCGAGCCGTTATCGACCAGTCACCGGCGGAGGGTATTCCGCTGCCGGCCAAGGAGGTTGCCCGAGACCGGGTTCTCACCGATCAGGAACTCGCGCAAGTCATCCTCGCTGCGAGGAACATGGGCGGGCCATATGGCGGCATTGTCGAGTTGCTGGCCCTTACAGGACAGCGCCGCGAGGAAGTCGCCCGGATCACCTGGGACGAACTGAACTTCGCGCACCGGGT
>CAVWJL010000010.1:0-377260 GCA_963755305.1 uncultured Alphaproteobacteria bacterium
GCGGCCCGGCCGGCCACGTCGCGATACCGCCAGTTCGATGGTGACCGCCCGGCCCCTTGACCACGACCCGACAAGCCGTCACGCGGCCAAATCGCTACTCTAACCCGTCTACATGTTGCTCGATTAACGCCTGAAGCTCGGATCCCCCGCTCATTCCCTGATAGTCAATTTGAACGGGCGTTTGCATCGTCTTCCTCCAAAAGCTTGCCGGCAAGGCCTTAATGGGACATGAGGCAGCCGATCGAACTCGTGGCGAGAAGCTCTCGGGTCATGCCGCCGAATACCAACTCTCTGGGTGCCCTGAAAGGAACGCCTTCGATCATGACAGGCGTCTATAGGTTGCGGCCGATATCCCGATCAGGGTTGCATTGACCTTGTCGGCCAGACTTGCGGAAAGACCTTAGTTCGGGCGAGCTGTCGGCACCCACATGGACCAGCACGACATAGCAGCCATCGATCTCTGCCCCCCGCAGCGTTGCGGCATGGAACTCAGAACCGGCTGCTTAGACGCAAAACTACGTCTTAATTTTCTTTACATGTTGATCCACATCAAACATTCAACGCGGGCAAAAAGATTGATAATTTTCATTGATCGGCGCCGCTATCGCTGAACAACGCCTATTCGTAGCGCAGCGCCTCGATGGGGTTGAGTCGGGCAGCCTTCCGCGCCGGGTGATAGCCAAAGAAGATTCCGACCGCGCCGGAGAACAGGAATCCGCCAAGGATTGCCGTTAATGAGATCGGAGTCGGCCAACCTGCAGTAAACGAAATGACTTTCGAAAACGCCACGCCCATGGCGATCCCAGCGATGCCGCCGGTCACGCTCAGAAATACCGCTTCGGCGAGAAACTGGAGGAGGACTTGCAAACGGCGGGCGCCGATCGCCATGCGAAGCCCAATCTCTCGTGTCCGCTCGGTCACCGATACGAGCAATATGTTCATAATGCCGATGCCGCCGACCACGAGCGATATCGAAGCGACCGCCGCGAGCAGGAGCGCCATGATGCGGCTGCTGCTTTCGGCGGTCTCGGCGATTTGACTGAGGTTTCGGATGGAAAAATCGTTGACCTCGCCGGACCGAATCCGGTGCCGCCGCGCGAGAATCTCCGTGACCTGTGTGATCGCCTGCCGAATCTGGGCCGAGCTGACAGCCTGGACGTAGATTTGGTTCACATATCCGGTCAACCGCCGCTGCAGATTGTAAGGATTGGGCGGCAACGGATAAACCCAGTTGAGCGGAGCCTGCTGTTGGCTTGGCGCGGCCACCCCGAGCACTTTGCGTTCGGCGGTGGTGAACGGGATCATGATGACGTCGTCCTGGTCGTTGCCGGTGGGCGTTGTCCCTTGGGGGCCAGCATGCCGATCACGCGCAACGGCACGCCCTTAACTTGCATAACGGCGCCGATGGGGTTTTCGTTGGCGCTGAACAATTGCCGGACGACGGTCTGACCAAGAACTACGACCAACGCGGCACCACTATCATCTTCCTCCGAAATCTCGCGGCCGGCGGCGATTTGCCAATTGGTGATTGGCGGATAGTTGGGGCTGACTCCCTGGATGCTCGTCTGCCAGTTCTGATTGGCGTATTCGATCTGCCCCATCTGGCGGATGAGATAGCTGACATTACCCACCGCCGGGGCCTCGCGGCGAATCGCCTCAGCATCGGCGACCGTCAGCGTGGAGGCACTGCCGGACCCACCTCGAAAACCACCCATCGCGGACGCACCCGGGACGACGACCACCAGGTTTGTGCCAAGCCTCTCGATCTGCTTGCGCACCGCCTCATTGGCGCCCCGGCCTATGGCAACCATTGCAATGAGCGCAGCAACTCCGATGAAAACGCCGAGCATGGTGAGTGCGGACCGCATCTTGTTGCGTGCGAGCGCTTGCAGCGCGGCCGCACCGATCATCAACCCGAAGCCCCAAAACGTCCCGGCTGGGGCCGCGTCGACACCAGCCTTGCGCCGGTGGAGAAAAGCAAAATCCGCCGCCGGGACTGGAGCGGCGCACACAGATGCCTCCAGCTTCCGTTTTCGCTCGTCAGATATGATCTGGCCGTCGCGCATCGTGATAACGCGATCCGCAAAACTGGCAATGTCTACCTCGTGCGTGACGACGACGATCGTCACCCTCTGCTCGCGGTTGAGCCTTTGGAGGGTCCCCATGAGTTCGTGCGAGTTCCGGGTATCAAGATTCCCGGTTGGTTCGTCGGCAAGTAACAGGCTTGGCGAGTTGATAAGCGCGCGCGAGATTGCGACGCGCTGTTGCTCGCCGCCCGAGAGTTGGCTGGGCGTGTTCCGTTCCCGTCCTTTGAGGCCTAGGATGGCCAACGCCAAGCGCGCTCGCTCAAGGCGCGCCAGTCTACTGGGCGGTCCGGAGCCCGTATAGAACAGCGGCAGCGCCACGTTCTCGATCGCGCTAGTGCGCGGGAGTAGGTTAAAGCTCTGGAAGACGAAGCCGATTCGCTCGCTCCGGATGCGCGCAAGCTCCGGCTCGCTCAGTCGCGCAACGTCGACGCCTTCAAAATAGTATTCGCCGCTGTCTGGGCTGTCGAGGCAACCGAGGAGCGACATTAGCGTCGATTTCCCCGACCCCGACGAGCCCATAATTGCGACGAGTTCGCCTGACTCCACTACAAGGCTCACGCCGCGGAGCGCGTGTACATCGACTTCGCCGACGTGGTAAGTCCGCGTGGCGTTCTCGACCCTTATGATTGGCCCTGGCATCTGCGGTTCGCCTGATTGCGGTTCGAACGGTCAGAAACCCAGCCGCGGCAGGACTGGTCGGTTGGTGGGGCTGCTTCGTTCGGCCGTGATGATCTGATCCCCTGGCTTCACCTCTCCGCTCACGATCTCGGTGAAGTTGTCGCCCTCGAGGCCGAGGATGACCGGAATGGCCGTCGCTTGGCCGTCTCGAAGGACCCAGACCTGAGCTTCATCCGCATTTCTGCGTCCGGTGAGGGCGCTGGGCTTATAGCGCAGCGCCAAGTTCGGCACGCGAATCACGTCAGTACGTTGATCGACGACAACGCGCGTCGCTGCGGTCATTCCGGGCTTCAGGTCCAGATCCGAGTTGTCGATAGTGACAACGACGTCATAGGTGACGACATTTTGGATCGTCTGCGGAGACTGACGAACTTGGCTCACCGTCCCTTGGAAGATACGCTTGGGGAACGCATCCACGGTGAAGCTGGTTTCGTTGCCGATCTTGATGCTGCCAATGTCGCTTTCGGACACATTCGTATCAACCTGCATCTTGGCGAGATCGGTGGCGATGAGAAAGAGCGTTGGGGTCTGGAAGCTCGCTGCCACGGTCTGTCCGATCGTCACGTTGCGCGAGACGACGGTGCCATCCACCGGAGACACTATGTCCGTATAGTCTAGGTTAACTTGCGCTGCGTCGAGCGCGGCTTGGCGCAACTGGATCGTGGCTTCATCGAACAGCATTTGCGCCTGCGCTTGGTCGTAGGTACTCCTCGCATTGTCGAACGCATCTTGCGAGATCGCGTTGGTCTTGACGAGTCTGGCGGCGCGGTCGAAGGCCACTTTCGCATATTCGAGGGACGCTTTATCTTTTGCGAGTTGGGCCCTTGCGACTGCTACATTTGCTTTGTTCTGGTCGACTACCGTCTGATAGGGGCGAGGATCGATTTTGGCGCAAACTTGGCCTTTCTTAACTTTCGTATTGTAGTCGCAATAGACCTCCTGGATGACGCCAGACACGTACGTCCCGACAATGATTGTGAGTTCGGGATTGACCGTGCCCGTTGCCGTCACGGTGCGGGCGAGCGCGCCCCGCGTCACCGGCACGGTTGTGTAATGGATAGTACTTCTGGCATCCAGCGCCCACCACGTCACCGCTATTGCCGCTACTAGCAACAGCGACACCAAGCCTGCAATAAGCCAATAGCTTCTGAAGCTAGGTCCGCTCGCTTGTAGAGGCGTTGCCACCGGAAATCGGATTAAACGAGACGGGGCCTCACTCTGTGGGGCGCTTTCGAGTTGCCGCACGCTCGGCGCCACTTGCTCGTTCATTGCAATCTCCTGGAGCCGTAGCGCGCCCGTCAAAGCTCGGCCCACTGAACAACCACAGGAGCTTAATTGCGTAAACTCTTCATGTTCATGTTGATTTGGATCAACAGCTTCCCCCGTATCTCCAATTTGTACTCGACCGCCGCGGATGGTTCCCGAGGAGGGTTGGTGTATTGAATGCGCCCAGCGCGCGGCGCGACCAATGTATTATCCGCGATATTCGTAGATGACCCGACGCACGACGTTAGGACTTGCGACCGATATCGGCTATTTCGACTTCGACGGACCGGTCCCGGCCACCGCGTTTGATCGCAAGCGTAACCTTCTTGCCGACCCCGACCCGTTCTAGCTCTTGGGTCAAATCCGGCAAACGGCGGACAGCCTTGCCGTTCACGCCAACAATGATATCGCCGAGTTTCCCGGTGTGCACATCGATGCCACGTAAACCGGCACGCGCAGCCGGGGAGCCTGCGACGATCGCGACGATCACGACTCCCTCCACTCCAGCGCGCGTGGCCGCCGCCTCATTGGCTGCGCTGATGCCGATGCCGGGCGTCGGCACGTAACCCTTGCTGATGAGTTCTGGTACGATGCGATTGACCGTATCGACCGGTATCGCAAAGCCGATGCCGGCATACGAACCGGAAGGAGAGAGAATAGCGGTTGTCACTCCTGTGAGTCGCCCGGCCGAATCGAGCAACGGACCACCCGAATTGCCAGGATTGATAGCGGCGTCAGTCTGGATCACGTTCGAGATTTCGCGGCCGCTTTTGGTCGGCAGCGTGCGCTTGAGTGCGCTGATGATGCCTGTGGTCAGCGACTGATCCAAACCGAATGGATTTCCAATCGCAAAGACTAATTGTCCGACCTTGAGATCGTCCGACGTTCCGATCGAAATGGGTTTCGGAAGGGATTTTGGACTGTCGACGCGCAGCACAGCGAGATCGTAATTGGGCGCCAACCCTACGATTTCGGATTTCAGCACCTGCCCGGACGCAAGCCTAATGGCGACAACCTTAGTTCCTTCAATAACGTGATCATTGGTGACGATGTGTCCCGCGGTATCCCAGACGAAGCCAGTCCCCGATTGGCTTTGGCCTTGGCTGCCACTCTCCACGTCGGGCTGCCGCACCTCAGCAGCGCGTGCGACGACCTGCACAACGGATGGCGAGGCGCGCTCGAATAATTCGATGGTCGAGCGTTCGAGCTCCGAGAGGCTACCCCTTGGCTCGATCGCACGTTGAGCGAATGCCGCTGGCATCAAAAAGTCTACGTAAGGCCGAATGAAGTAAAATCCTGATGCCGTCAGTACAATGATGATTAAGAGCGGCGTCAATGTTTTGCGCATATCTACTCTATCTGGTTCGCAGCATTCTAAATTCTATCGATTGGTCTGCCGGAGAGACATGATATATATCAAACCGATATTCTCCGGATGCACGGTTCATCTCGTACAGCGTCGGTCATTTTGAGCGAGAGCGCGGTCGACAGCCGCGTAAGATAAAGACTCGGCGAAGGAAACCAGCCTTGGCGCAGACGAGGAGATTACGAAAGAGGCCGGAACCTCGATCATGACATGGGGAGGCTTCCCAAGGTCGTCAGAGAGAACGCGCGAACCGACTTGTAAGTCGCGGAGACGCATCGCCTCATCAAATGTAGGTTTTGCGTGCTAAGGTTCCGCCCTGCGTTCAGCCGACCTCTGATCGAAGTACGCTACGCTGATCTCAAGATGTGGAGCATCGTTCTCGCCATGAGCCTGTCGTCGTTGCTCGTGCCCTGATCATGACGCTCTATGGCGTGGGCATGAAAATCGATCTTGAAGGTATGGTTGCCGATTTGGAATCAGCCTCTCGTGATTATCTTTTTTGTTCTGTTCCGCATTCGACAGCACGCTTATTGCTCCACATCGAGCGCGCGACGTAATTTTCGGATTATGATGTCTCGTGCGCGGTCATCGGCGGCCGCTTCAATCCGGTCGTTGATGTCGAGGATCAGTTTCGACATGTCGTTGTGCCAATCAAGAGCGACGACAGCCTCAGGCGCCAGCCGACGGCGCCGTGAAACGTCGACGGGGGTGGGAGCCGACGTTGAGAGGTCGTAGATGTCGTCCAGAAGGGGACGGAAGATCTGTGAGGTAGGAATTGTCCGCTCGGCAATGCGGTCCGATAGACCTGAGAGTGCTGGCTCCTCACCATGAACCAAGAATACCCCCCTGCGGATGGGGCGGCGCGCTGCAATCCAGCGTGCAAGCTCAGGGCCGTCGGCATGTCCTGAGTATTCGTCGATACGGCGGATGCGGGCAGCAACCTTGATTTCCTCGCCTTGGATACGCACGGCTTTGGCGCCATCTTCAAGGAACCGCCCAAGCGTACCACGAGCCTGGAAGCCGACTAGAAGCACTGTGGCCCCACTGTTCCATAGCCAGCGCTTGAGATGATGCCGAATTCGGCCCGCATCACACATGCCGCTCGCCGCAACAATAATGTGAAAGCCAGTGAGTTTCGCGATCGACTTGCTTTCGTCGACCGTCTCGGTGAAGCGCAGATGTGGTGAGCTCAGTAGTCGGTCAAGGTCGATATCTGGATCGAGGCTCGATGAATGTTGTCGAAATACCTCGGTAGCCCGAATGGCGAGTGGGGAATCCAGAAAGATCGGCGCCGAGGGCACTGCACCGCGTTCCATCAAATCAACGAGATCAATGATCAATTCCTGAGTACGTTCAACGGCAAAGGCCGGAATGAGCATGGCGCCCTTGGCGACCGATGCGTCGCGAACCTCGACAGCCAAGCGTTCGCGACGGGCTTCGGGGGTCGTTGGCGGGCGGTCGGTATCGCCATAGGTCGACTCCGAAATAACATAGTCAAATCCAGTTGGCGCTTCTGGGTCCGGCTGGAGCAGCTTCGCGTCAGGACCAATGTCGCCAGAGGCAAGAATCCTCAATTGCTGCCCCGATAGAACCGTCGCCGACAAACTCCAGTTCGATTGAAGCGGAGCCGAGAAGATGACCGGCGTTCCAATAACGAGCGCGCACGCCTCGGATGACCTCAAACCATGCCTCGTACTCGATCGACCGGAAAACATCGAGAGATGCGATAGCATCGGCCTGAGTGTAGATTGGGGTTACCTCGGATCGCCCACGCGCTGCATTGCGTCGGTTGAGGGTTCTGACCTCGGATTCCTGGATGCTTCCTGCATCGGGCAGCATATAGGAGCACAAGTCGATTGTGCCGCGGGTGGCAAGGATCTTTCCACGAAAGCCTTCACGTACAAGCTTCGGGAGCAAGCCGCTATGGTCAATGTGCGCGTGGGTCAGGAGCACGGTATCGATGTCTGCCGGGCGGAAGGGAAAAGCACCGTAGTTCAGTGCTTTCAACGTCTTCGGTCCCTGAAACAGTCCGCAGTCGACCAGGAAGCGCCCGGATTGGGTTTGGAATAGATAGCAGGATCCAGTCACGGTGCGCGCCGCCCCGCAAAAGCGAATGGTCACGCTCATGATGCTCTCCCCGGCAGAGCGACGTCATTCAACTCGTTGCGTAACGCCTCCACGAAAATGTCGTCGAGCACAATCGCATTGGTTGGGTGAGGAACGCTGTAGGTTGAACGGATGGAGCCAGTGCCGGCGCGGAAAAGTTCTTCGGTTGTGTCCGGGGGAAACAGCGCATGCGTAACAATAGCGTCAACCGATGTGGCGCCTGCCTCGATAATAGCTTCTGGCGCAAGCCATCAGCGTGCCGCCCGATGATACAATGTCGTCGACGAGCAGGACCGGCCGTCCTTGAACGATCTTCGGGTCTGCCAACGCGACCTCTACCGAATGATCGCCATGCCGTGTCTTCTGCGCAACCGCGTGGGCCACGCCCAGGCGGGTGGCAAGGTCGCTTACCCACGGCCGGGACTCGGCGTCCGGGCCGACGATGACCGTTCGCGGGTCAAGTCCGGCCGCATGAAGGGCGTCTGCGATCGCCGGCATGGCCGAGAGGTTGTCGGCCTCGATGCCAGGGAAGACGTCATGGATGTCGGCAGTACGATGGAGATGCGCGTCGACTGTAATGACACGATCCACAAGACCAGCGAGCAACCGGCCAACGGCCTTTTGGCTGATTGCCTCCCCCGGGTGAAAAGCGGCGTCCTGGCGCATGTAGCAGAGATAGGGCGCGACTAGAACGAGCCGCTTCGCGCCATTGCGGCGCAACGCCTCGGCGGCGAACAAGATACTGAGAAGCTTTTCATTAGGCCGATCGAGCGGCGCATAAATAATAGCGACCGGCGCTGCCGGCGCAACGGTCACGCTCAATTCGCCGTCCGGAAACCGGTGTATCGCGATTTCGGCTGCGGCAATGCCAAGCCGCGACGCGAGCCGTTTTGCATCGCGCGTACCCGACGGCAGGCTTTGAATGATTATCTCGCTCACGGCGTGGTCTCGCGACTGGACGGTCGCTGCCCGTCGATCAGATAGCCTGGGTCGGACTTTGCGGCGGCCACCGCAAGATCGTATTCCGAGTGATCGAGGGCATAGATGCGATAGAGCGGCTCGCCCTTCTCGACGCGATCACCAATCTTCTTGAAGATCTTGATGCCCGCGCCCTTGTCGATAGGTGCGCCGGCGGTTCGAGCAAGGCGATTGAGGCGTAGGCAATCGATACTCGAGACGACGCCATCGTTCGGCGCCGTCACGTCGGCTGTCAGAGTCCCAAGATCAGTTTGACAGATCGAGGGGCCCTGCGCGTCGATGATCTTCTGCATCTGCTTTAGGGCGGCACCGCTGTCGAGAAGCTCGCGTGCGCGCGAGTAACCACTCCCGCCACGTAGCTGCGGGTCATATTCAAGCAAATGAGCCGAAAGCCGCAGAGACTTTTCACGCAGGTCTGGTGGCGCTTTCGGATCATTGGCCAACACGGCCATGACATCCTGAGCTTCGAGCACCGGACCGATGCCGTTGCCGATCGGCTGGTGGCCGTCGGTCGTGATTACCTCCACCGATATGCCGAAGTGATCGCCGACGAACTCGAACAGCTTGCGCAGCCGCATCGCTTCCGTGGCATTCGTAAGCTTGGCCGCCGGGCCAACCGGAAGATCGATCAAGAGATGGGTCGAGCCCGCCGCGATTTTCTTTGACATGATCGAGGCGACCATCTGCTCGCGCGTATCGAGACTGAGCGGCCGCTCCACCGAGATGAGAATATCATCGGCGGGCGACAGGTTCACATGCCCGCCCCAGACCAGACAGCCGTGACATGCCGAGACGACCTCTTTCATCTCGTCGACCCCAAGATCGACCCGCGCCAGCACTTCCATCGTGTCGGCCGTGCCGGCCGGGGAGGTGATTGCTCGCGACGAGGTTTTTGGGATCGTTAGTCCGTGCGCTGCCACGATCGGCACGACTATCATTGAGGTGCGATTGCCCGGGATTCCACCGATGCAATGCTTGTCGACCACGATCGACTTATTCCACTTGAGTTGCGTTCCTGCTTGAGCCATCGCGTGGGTGAGGGCGAGAAGCTCGTCGCTCGTCATGAAGCTGGCGGAACTGATAAGAAATGCAGCAATCTCCATGTCGGAATAGCGATAATGCGTGAGGTCATCCACGATTGCAGTGATTTCTGGCGCGCTCAGGGTATGACCTTGGATCTTGGCACGAACGGCATCGAGGCTGTTCGGGGGCGAAGAAGGCGTAACCGTCACCAGAGCGCCGACCGGCTCGGCAAATCGGCGAAACGCCGGTTCGGCAAGGCCGATATCTTCGGGACCAACGAGCGCGTCGTCTTGCGTCACGAGCAGGGTTGCCAGCAGGACCTTGGAATTGCATCGTAGTTCGACACGGCTGAACCCACGAAACACCTCGGGTCGCAGCGCCTTTGACCGGCGCGAGATCACGGCCACGTTCTCGCGGCCGGTATCCAGATTGATCCGACGGATCTTCAGTTGCGGACGCGATGTATCGGCGGCGTTCATATTGTAAGACCCACGGGTGAGACTGCTAAATAGAATAGTAGCCTGATGCCGGGGGCGCCATTGACCCAGATCATTACTCTCACCGTGAACCCCGCCATCGACGTCTCAACGTCGGTCGGCAGGATAGCTCCATTCACCAAGCTGCGCTGTGCCCCGGCGCGCCGAGACCCGGGCGGAGGCGGGATCAACGTCGCTCGCGTCGTGAATAGGCTTGGCGGCGAAGCCGCCGCCATTTACCCGGCCGGCGGTGCGACCGGTCAATTGCTTCGCCGGCCTGATGGACCGGGAAGGAGTACAGAGCATTGCGATCCCGACCTCGGAGGAAACCCGCGAGGACTTCACGGTCTTCGAGGAGACGACAAAGCAGCAGTACCGCTTCGTCTTGCCAGGTGCTCCGCTCAGCGAGCAGGAATGGCAGGAATGCCTCAGGGTGCTCGCGTGCGCCGAACCTCGTCCGCAATTCGTTGTTGCGAGTGGGAGCCTGCCACCGGGCGTCCCCGAGGATTTCTTTGGTAGAGTTGCTCGCGTTGCAAAGGAGCTGAGCGCCAAGGTGATCGTGGATACGTCCGGTCCGCCGCTTAAGGCTGCTTTGAAAGAAGGCGTCTATCTCATCAAGCCGAACCTTCGCGAGTTCCAGGAATTGACGGGCACCAGCTCCGCTGACGATGTCGAGCTAGTCGAAGCCGGCCGCAGTCTTATCGACCAGGGTCTCGTTGAATTCATTGCGCTTACTCTGGGGTCGCACGGCGCTCTATTTATCGCTCGGGATCAAGCTCTGCGCGCGGATGGCCTGCCAATCAAACCTGCCAGCGTTGTCGGGGCCGGTGACAGTTTCGTGGGTGCGATGGTCTGGAGTTTGGCGCACGACAATGGTCTCGATGCCGCCTTAAGATATGGAGTTGCCGCCGGATCGGCGGCGCTACTCAATCCGGGAACGGAGCTTTGCCAGTCTGAGGATGTGAGGCGTCTGGCTCCGCAAGTGATTGTACGACCTGCGCTTGACGTCAACGTCTGCTAACGCGGCTCGAGCTAGACCGACGCGCGCGCGATCAAAGCTGGCTGACAGTTTGGCGAAGAAGCTCAGGAATGGCGGCAGATTGTGCGATGAAGACTACGGCCACTACGCCACCCTACGTACTTTCCCTTAGACGCCTCTCCTTAGGGACAAATTCTGAATGTTACTTTGGCGAAACCGAGCCTATTCATAGATTATTAACTATGACAGGGGACGGGGTCATGCTCACAATCACTGAAGCCAATGTGCTCAAGACGGGGCGACACGGTCCGGCACGGACAGATGCGCGTGCGGCGACACTGCCGCTCACTCTCAGCTCGCATGTGTCAGACGACGTCTTGATTGGGGAAATCTCGCGCGGCGACCGACGCGCGATGGAGGTGCTTTATTCGCGGTACCATGTGCGAGTGTACCGCTTCAGTCTTCGCATCACCGGGAACACGGCCTTGGCCGAGGACATCGTTAGTGAAGTGTTTTTTGATGTCTGGCGGCAAGCCAATGGGTTCAAGTCGAATTCGCAAGTTTCCACGTGGCTATTGGCCATTGCTCGCAACAAGGCGCTATCGGCTCTCAGACGCCGTGTCGATCAGCCGCTGGAAGACGACAAGGTGGCCACGATCGAGGATCCGGGCTAAGCTGGAATCTGGGTGACGACGATAGATTGAAGGCGGCGTATCGAGGCGGGTGTCGAGCCTGCCAGAACCTCCCGAAAGGAGCGATACGCCATGTCGAGAGATACCACTGTCATCCCCTTCCGTCAGCCTGACGTTATCGACGATCCTCTGACCGAACTTGCACGCGAAGGTGCCCGCCGAATATTGGCTCAGGTGCTGATCGTCGAAGCCGACGCCTTCGTCGCCATGTGGAAAGACTTGAAATTGCCGGATGGCCGCGACCGCGTCGTGCGTCACGGCCACGGGCCGCATCGCGCGATCCAGACCGGGGTCGGGCCTGTCGAGGTCCGTCGCGCCAAGGTGCGCGATCGGGGCGACGTGGGCACGCAGGAGAAAATCCGCTTCACCTCATCGATCCTGCCGAAGTGGGCGCGGCGGACGAAGAGTCTCGACGCACTGTTGCCGGTTCTCTACCTGCGCGGAGTGTCGACTGGCGATTTCCAGGAGGCGCTCGCCGCCCTCTTGGGCAAGGACGCGCCGAACCTGTCGCCGGCCGTGATCTCGCGGCTGACGGCGGAGTGGCAGGCGGATTATGACGCCTGGCAGAAGCGCGATCTCTCGGCGCGGCGATACGTGTACGTGTGGGCGGACGGGGTCTACCTGCAGGCCCGGATGGAAGACAATGCCGAATGCATGCTGGTGCTGATCGGCGCGACACCCGAAGGCAAGAAGGAACTTGTCGGCTTCCAGACCGGAGTACGCGAGAGCGCTCAGAGCTGGCGTGAGCTCCTCATCGACATCAAGCAGCGTGGGCTCGAGATCGCGCCGGACCTCGCGGTCGGCGACGGGGCGCTCGGCTTCTGGAAGGGGATCGAGGAGGTCTTTTCGAGCACCAGGCACCAGCGATGTTGGGTTCACAAGACCGCCAACGTGCTGAACAAGGTCGCCATCTCGGTCCAGGCCAACATGAAGGCAGACCTTCGTGAGATTTACGGCGCGCCGACCCGCGCGGCAGCCGAGATGGCGATCGACGTGTTCGCCGACAAATACGGCGCCAAGTACGACAAGGCGGTCGCCTGTTTGACGAAGGATCGGGAAGCTCTGCTCGCCTTCTTCGACTTCCCTGCCGAGCACTGGGACCATCTGCGAACGTCAAACCCGATCGAAAGCGTATTTGCGACCGTACGCCATCGAACCGTGCGGACCAAGGGCGCCCTGTCGGCGAAGACCGCCAAGCTCATGGTGTTCAAACTCGTCAACGCCGCCGCGAAAACATGGCGGCGATTAAATGGCGAAAACCAGTTGCCGAAAGTCGTCCAAGGCGTCAAATTCAAAAATGGAATCGAGGTCACTGAAACGCCGGCTCACCACGCCGCCTGATCAACCTCGTCACCCAATCTCCCGCATAGCTCTCGAGGATCCTGCGGATGACCCGGAAGTCTTGGTCCACAACAAGGAACGGAGTGCGATCATGCAGAAATGCTTATCCCAGCTTTCTGCAGCCCAGCGGGAAGTCATCGATCTCGTCTACTATCATGAGATGAAGGTGGAGGAGGTTGCTCAGATTATTGGGGTGCCCGCAAGCACCGTTAAGACCCGCATGTTCTACGCCCGCCGGCGCATGGGGAAGCTTCTTGAGGGTGCGGGTTACAGTCGCCACTGAGCCTTGAAGTGAGCATTTCCGCTCATCGGCGATCGGGCCGGAACTTACGACGTGGACTTGATATTCCCATCAAAAGCCTCGCGAATGGAGACCAACAAGCGACTGCCCAGTAGCGGCTTCTCCACAATCGAAATCCCAGCCGCAGCGGCACGATCGTGCAGGTTTTGGCTCGGAGCAGGCGTTATGAGAATGGCCGGGATTAACACCCGATCCCTCAGCTGAGTCACCAATTCCAGTCCATTCATTCCAGGCATGTGATAATCGACCACAAGACAACCGAGGCTAGGTGAAAATCTCGGCCCGCGGCGCCGCAAATGACGATGTTTGTGCGTTCAATCGGCTCGGCCAACGTCGTACGCCTCGGATTTTAATGGCGCAGGTCCGTCGTCCGCTGGTGCACTAGCGAGCGAGGCTCTGTCCTGGCAATCCAACGGTCCCCGGCTTTCATGTATGATCGCTTGACCGCCGACCAAGCAATACGGTGGGCAATCTCCTCCCGCCGCGGATCATGCGAATAAGTCTCAAAGGCATGATTGAACGCCGCCCGGAAAATATCTTGTGCGTGAGCCGGAAGATGGCGCCGCACGCGTCTCGGAAGATCCATATTGGCTTCGTAGGGCATGTCCGTCCTGGACTTAAAGCCTCATCCGGTCCGCCCGGACACGTTCAAGATGATCGCATTTGTGCTCTTGCCTGCTTGGCCCCCATTGCGCACCTGAGGTCACGCTCGCAGCCGGTGCTTGCCTAGCAGCTTCACGGTGCTCGCCTGCGGACCCTTCTCGCCTGTCTCCTCGGTAAACATCAACCGTGAGCCAACGGCCAAACGGGAAAACCCATCGTCGAGCACGCTGTTGTGATGGAAATAGATCTCGCGGCCATCGCCCGACTCAAGAAACCCGAACCGACCCTCTGGATCGAGCCGCAGCACCGTCCCAATCG
Organism: uncultured Alphaproteobacteria bacterium; assembly: GCA_963755305.1. Lineage (GTDB taxonomy): Bacteria > Pseudomonadota > Alphaproteobacteria > Rhizobiales > Xanthobacteraceae > VAZQ01. Next base: position 14,215 of record CAVWJL010000010.1, read on the forward strand.
ACTGGCTGTCATGATGTTTTACCAGCCCCTGTAGCCGGTGGGCTTGATCCTGCAGCCGCCTCCGTGCCCGTTTGAAAGCATCGGTGATGGCGAACGTCAGATCGGAGTGCCGTTCGTCGGCCTGCGCGGTGCGTTCCACGTTGACCTCCCGGCCATTTGGAAGCGCAAGCCGAATATGGACTTCGTAAAGTCCACCCGTGCGGTGGTGGCCGCCCGGTCCCTTCAGCACGACCCGGCATGCGGTCACACGGCCGAAGCGCTGCTCAAGTTGCGCAAGGTGATCGGTGATCGAAGCCCGAATCTGCGCGTTCGCATCGATGCCATGAAAGTCGATCTCGACTGGCATTTGCATTGTCCACCTCAATGTCCAGACCGTACGTCTAGGCACGAGGCGTTCGCACGTAGTTGATGCAGCTCAAAATAACTCGTCAAATTGAGCACCGACCAATCCCGGGCACGGCTGAACCGGTTGGGAATTGACTTGAATCAAAGACATTTCCAAGCGGTGTCGTTTGCTGGCAGGCGAACCGTCGAGAAAAGTCGCTGGCGCAATATCCGCGCTCATGGAGAGCGACGCTCATGAATATCCATACGTCGCGCGATTTCCACCGCCTTCGAGACGAGATGGTCGATCAGGCGATATTCGGTCGAGGTGTTCGTTCAGAGTTGGTCCTCAATGCGGTGCGGAAAGTACCGCGTGAAGTCATTCCTGCCGCAAAACTTGCGCGAGTTTGCCTATGACGATAGCCCGCTGCCGATAGAAGGCGGCCAGACAATTTCGCAGCCCTACATCGTTGCGTTCATGATCGAAGCGCTCGCCCTTGAGGGCGGCGAGCGAGTTCTGGAGATCGGCGCCGGATCAGGCTACGCCGCCGCCGTTCTCTCCGAGATTGCCGGCGAGGTCTATACCGTCGAACGCATCGGCCAACTTGCCGAGAAGGCCGCCTCCACGCTGGCCGATCTCGGCTATGCCAATGTGCACGTGCTGCACGGCGATGGGACCAAGGGATGGTCCGAGCACGCTCCCTACGATGCCATCATCGTCGCGGCCGGCGGACCGAAAATTCCGGAATCGCTGAAGGAGCAGCTCAAGATCGGCGGGCGCCTTGTCATTCCAGTCGGGCGCGATCCCAGGGTGCAAGAGCTCGTTCGAGATTCACCCGGATTTCCGAGGATGATTACAAGCGCGAAGACTTGGCGGACGTTCGGTTCGTGCCCCTGGTCGGTCAAGAGGGCTGGGCGCCGACCGAGCGAGAAACGACAAGGCCCCGCCCTGTCAAATCAATCACGAGGTTGCTGCAGGAGAACCTGGCGCAAAAGATTTCATCCGCTTGCGAGCCATTCAACGCGCCCGAAACAGCCGAGTTGGGTCCGTTGCTCGCGCGTATTGGCGAGGCTCGCATCGTGCTGCTTGGAGAGGCTAGTCGCGGCACTTCTGAATTTTACAGAATGCGCGATCGAATCTCGCGCGGACTCATTGAAAAGAAGGGCTTTGACTTCGTGGCAATCGAGGGAGATTGGCCCGACGCCGCGCGCATAGACCACTATGTTCGCCACTTGGAATATCCGCCCTCCGAATGGACCGCCTTCGCCCGCTTCCCGACCTGGATGTGGCGCAACAACGAGGTACGCGCCTTTGTGGACTGGCTGCGTGCGCACAACGCGACGCTAAAGCCGGCCAGCCGGGTGGCATTTCACGGGCTTGATTTGTACAGCCTCTACGACTCGATCCGAGCTGTGCTGACATACCTTGATGATGTCGATCCCGCGACCGCGCGGGTCGCACGCGAACGCTACGGTTGCTTGACGCCTTGGCAATCCGATCCTGCCACCTATGGCCACGCAGCGTTAACTGGAACTTATCCGACCTGCGAATCGGAAGTGGCAGTTGTACTGACCGACCTTCTTCACAAGCGCCAAGCCTACGCCGAACGCGATGGTGAGCGATTCCTGGATGCGGTTCAGAATGCCCGCCTGATTACAAATGCCGAGCGGTATTACCGCATCATGTACTACGGCTCGCGTGCCTCGTGGAATTTGCGCGACAATCACATGTTCGAGACTCTTAAAACATTGCTTTCCTTCCACGGTCCGAAATCCAAGGGGATCATCTGGGCTCACAATTCCCACATTGGTGACGCCTCGGCGACCGAGATGTTCGCACGCGGCGAATACAATATTGGGCATCTTTGCCGCAAAGAATTTGGTCGGCAAGCTTACGCAATCGGCTTTGGCACCAATACCGGCACGGTGGCTGCCGCGTCGAACTGGGATGGACCGATGGAGATCAAGAAGGTTTTGCCGGCCATCCCTGAAAGCTACGAGCGATGGTGCCACGAGGCCGGTGTCCCGGCCTTCTGTCTCGATTTGCGCCAGGCGGCCCTGAGCGGCTCGGAAGGACTGCACAAACCACGCCTGGAGCGGGCCATCGGCGTGATCTATCGGCCAGAGACGGAGCTCGCCAGCCACTATTTTCAAGCTGTCCTGCCCGAGCAGTTTGATGAATACATCTGGTTTGACCGGACAAAAGCGATTGAGCCATTCGAGACAAAGATCTTGGAAGAAATGCCCGATACCTATCCGTTCGGACTTTGAGTGGCAGTGAGCCTCCGTGCCAAGAAATCCCCTAAGTGTTAGGATTGGCAGAAGTTTGCTCAGGAAGCGGGACGTGCACGCCATCAACTGTGTGATCGCGTCGCGGCAACGAGCGGTATCATCCATTGTGGCAAATACTGTGCAACGACAACGGTGACAACCCGCAAAATCAGGCGTTTTGGACGATCGATCGATGCCCACTACTCCTGAAGCACGTAGCTTCCCGGGGAAGCGCCCAGCGGCACATAGTCTGTGGCATCTGCCCCGATGGTGGGCGGAGCGACAATATCGCCGGAGCGCGCGTTAAGCCAAGCAACCCAGTGGGCCACCACGAACCTTGCTTACGTGGCGCCTGCGCTACCTCCGCGCTTCAGCGTCGGAAGCTCATGCCGGTCCGGGCGAGCCGGTCGCTTGAAGACATGTCCGTAAGAACAATCATTGTCGCGTACCAGTTGGCCGGCGCTGTTGTCCCGGGAACGCTGGTGATTTGTTTGGGCCAGCCACTCAGCACGCCTGCGATCGGATTTGCCGTTTATCGTTCAGTAATAGCATCAAGCGGCCTCCCAACTCGGCAGCTCCGATTCGAGCCGACCGTCTCGGAGGCGGAATAACTTGTCAAAACGATTAAAAATCTTATCGTCATGGGTGACCGCGATGATCGTCGCCCGTTGCTCTGCTGCCAGCTTGCGCAAGAGGTCCATGACGACGCCGGCACGAACTGAATCAAGCGCGGCAGTCGGCTCGTCGGCCAAGATGATGCGCGGCCGATTGGCCAAAGCCCGAGCAATCGCCACACGCTGCGCCTCGCCGCCGGACAGCTGCGCGGGCAGGGCATTCTTGCGATGTCCAACCTGAAGATAGTCGAGTAGCTCGACGGCCCGTTGCGCTGATTCATCGCGTGGCCGTCCGGCCAAGTGTAGGACAAGCGCAACGTTGTCGGTACTGTCCAGAAACGGAAGTAGATTGTGAGTTTGAAAGATGAAGCCAATCTTCTCCAGACGCAACCGACGCAGATCGGACCTGAGCCAGCGACCGTCGTAAACAAGCTCGCCGTCGAGCACGATACGGCCTTCGCTTGGCTTCACGATGCAGCCGATGCAGTTGAGCAGCGTCGTCTTTCCGGACCCGCTCGCGCCGAGCAGACCAACGACCTGACCAGGATAAAGCTCCATGCTCACATTGCGCACCGCATCGACACGTGTGGCGCCCTCGCCGAAGTGTTTGGAAAGGTTCTCGACCTGTACGAGCGCTGGCTCTTCGTTCGCGGCGTGCATTTTCCTATCCCGCCAGCGCAGCCGCAGGGTCGACCTTGACCGCGGCGCGGACGCCGAGGCTACTGGCCGCCAGGCACACGACGGCTACGATTCCGAATAGAACGGCCATATCGCCGGGCAACAGGATCACCCGCCGGGGAAAGTAGCCCCCAAATAGGCTTACGAGCACCAGTCCGAAGAAAAATCCAACCACCCCCATCGACAGAGCCTGCTGGACGATGAGGCCGATGATCGTACGGTCGGGAGCGCCGATCAGCTTCAGCGTCGCGATCGATCGCAGCTTGTCCATCGTCAGCGTGTAGATGATCAAGGCAATGATGACCGCCGACACGATGACCAATAGCACCATGAACATGCCGAGCTGCTTGCGCTGGCGTTCGATGACAAACTTGCTAACCAGTTCTTCCTGCTGCGCCTGGGTCAGTACCGAGAGATATTTCCAGCGTGCGACGGCTGCGGCTACTTCCGCAACCGGCACGTAGGGAAACACCTGGGCGACCACGGCATTGACGACATCGGTGCTTACCGATGCGCCGCCGCGTGCCGCTTCCCGCCGCTGGATCGGAGGCGCCCGTTCGAATTGGAGTTGCTGCGCGTCGAGCAGCGTGAGGTAGGCGACCGGGTCTCCCCCGGACGTCAATTGGTCCCGTGTCAGGCCGACCACGGTGTATTTGTGGCCGTGCGTGCCAAGTGGAACCTCCGCCCCGAGCGCAAGGCCGGCAGAGCGGTCAACCACCATTTCAAAGTGGCTTCGCATGATATGCCGGCCGGCAACCAGCTTCCGGGGTCCGCCCAGCCGGCCAAGTTGGAAACCGACCACGAAGAGGCGAATCCGCCGGTCCCTGATCTCTGTCTGAACCGATTGGTAGGTAACGGCACCAGCTCGCTCCACCCCGTAGATGCGGGCGACCATTTCTCTGGTATCGCCCGGGATGCGGGAAGCCTCCGCGAAGGGTCCATTGGTGCCGGCCTCGACGACCCAGAGGTCTGGGCTCGTGGCTTGGGCTAGACGCAGCGCGTCGTCAAGAGCGCCGCGGTATATGCCTGTCATCGTGATCACGATCCCGAGCAGCAGGCTCAACCCGACGCAGGTCAGGACAAACCGCAACCGATCGTGCCTGATGTCCCGAAAAGCCAGATTCATGGGGAATGCTCTTCGGTTATCTTGGCGGCCCGTCCGACGCGCAGCCCGCTGCGCAACCGATTGATCACAGCGGTATTGTCCGGGATGCCACCGGTGATTTCGTAGCGTCCATCCAGCAGGCGATGCCCAAGGGTCACCGCGCGCCGCTGAAGATGTCCATCCTCGACCGTCCACACCGTTCCGCGGCTGCTGCCCAGTCCCTCGATCGCCGCCTCGGGAACCAACAGCGCCTTCGTCAGGCGGACAGTCGTGATGAAGACCTCGGCTTGTTCGCCGAGGTGAAAATCCTCCGGCAGGCGGTCGAATGAAACCTGGACGCGACGCTCTTCGTTCACTCGATCGCCTTCCGGCTCAATCCGCGCGACTCGACCCTGAAACCGCTGGCCCGGGAGCGATCGCAGAACGAGTTCCGCTCGCTTGCCCACCTGAATTTCTCCAGCTTTGCTCTCGTCGAAATGGGCCAGCACCCACACCGACTGCGGATCGATCAACGTGAAGATCGGCTCTCCGGCCGTAAGGGCGGACCCGAGCTCCTTGTGTCGAGTGATCACCATGGCATCGTACGGTGATGCGAGAATATGAAAGTCCAATGTCGCTGCTTCCAGCTGACTCTGCGCTTTGGCATCGCTGATAGCGGCGCGGGCGACCTCGACCTCGCTCGATGCTACGCTCACCTCGGCGAGCGTGGCGTCGTGCACTGCTTGTGCCGTCTCCGCCGCCTCGACCGTCGTGGCACTGCTCTGCAAGAGCTTTTGGCGACGTTCATTAATGCGCTTGGCATTGGCGTAATTCACCTGAGCCTTTTCCAGGCTCGCCATGGCTTTCTCAAGATTGGCCGCGCCGTGCTCGATGGCCGCTTTGGCTCTGGCTACGCGAGCGCTCTGCTCGCGGTCGTCTAGTCGAGCCAGCACTGCGCCCTTCGAGACCCGATCCCCCACGTCCGCCCGAAGATCGACAAGGACGCCCGATACCTTGAACCCGATTTTGGATGTCACCCTCGCCTCGACTGTGCCAAGGCCGAACACTTGAACCGGTACATCGCGTCCAAGACGCGCAACCTGCACATTGACCGGACGAAAAAACAGAGCCCAGGAAACCGCAGTAGTCGCAGCTATCAGCGCCACCACAAGGGCAAGCAAAGTGAAACGTCGCCAACTTGTAAAGTCTCGCTTCTTGCCGACGTTGCCCCGTTGATCTTTTGCGCTCTCAACAATTGGCTTGCTCTCTTTTAGCGTTGGTTTTGGAATATCAAGCATAGACCTTCATCCAATCGAGGTTGGGCACGGCGACATATGTTAAAAAAAATACGCCTCAAGCGGGAAGCCGACCCTGATCCAAATCAAAAAGCCGGCCAACGGACGAGCATTGGAGCTTCTAATTCAGAAGTCCGGAAAGCGTACGGTCTTCTTGATCCAAATCAATGATAGCCGGGCCACGATTTCGTAAAGATTGCTTGTGTTTGCATCAACTCGAGGAGTTCGGCGATGTCATCTTTCAGTCATAAGCGCGCTTGGGAGACTCCAGTCGCGATCGCTCTATCCATTCGCAGCACCGCAAGCGGTGCGGGCCCGGGCCCGGATAATTTCCTGCGGACCGATATGTTCAATCGCCCTGGCATAGCCCCAACCGCTCCGTTGGCCGATGTTGGAGCCCTTCCGGTCCCCGCCCTTACCGTGACCGCCAAGCTTGGCGATGCTGATCACCGAACCTGGGAAGGCCCGGTCGTCACGACGCTGGTTATCTAAGGCCACGGCGCCCGCCGTCCGGCATGAACAACGTCATCTTGCTGTGCGCGGCATCCCCTGCGAGTTTGGTGAGAATCTCGGGAGCCCAAGCGACGGGCGAGGAGAGATATGAGCCGGCCGGCAGTGGATACGACGGTTCCGGCGCCCCGATCGGCCCCTATTACCACGGCCGTTGAGGACGGCTGACAGCGTGATTTGGTTAGGGTGGTGGCTTCGAACCACCGGTCTCGTGCGGCTGCTCTGGAGAACACACGATAATGGCGCAAAAGACTCTGGCCGGCGTCCTCGCTGTGACCGTAATAACCGCTACGTTCTCCGTCGTACCCGCCGAGGCGGCCAAGAAGGTAAAGAAGCAATACCCACTCAGGTACCCCATCACTTGATGGGCGCGTGACAGGTTCGCCTCGTACTTGTGGATACAACTTGTTTCGATACGGCGGTACCCGAAGGCCTGAACACACGAGACGAAGAGTGGAAGAGGATTACGGAGCAATGACCGTGCACGCGATTTGGATTGCACTTGCCATCGCCATAGCGACGATCGGGATAATGGATGAAGTAGATGCGCAGGGAACGGAGCTCGGCAAAAATGAGTACCTTAAATCCTGTGCGTCGTGCCACGGGGTGACCGGCAAGGGGGACGGACCTGTCGTCAAATCCCTCATCAAACCTCCGCCGGATTTAACCAAGCTTTCGGAAGCCAACAAAGGCCTGTTCCCATTCTCACGGGTCTTCGACGTGATCGACGGCAGAATCGACATCATCGTCCATGGCACAAGGGACATGCCCGTGTGGGGCGAAGTGTACATGCGCGAGTGGATATCCGGGCTTCCCCTAAATTTCTCGAAGGACTTGGCTGAAGCAATGGTGCGCATGCGAATGTTGATGCTCATTGAGTACATCGCGTCGCTGCAAGGCAAGTGAGCGAGAGACCATCACGTCCTTGAACGGCGATCCCTGCAGAGCGAGCTCGGTCGCGCTCGTACCTCCTGAAACATAATCATAGCCCGATGATGCGTCTCGATCTGCACAAAGGCCTTCCGATTCCAGAGCGGCCCTCCGATTAATGGATCCCAAGAGAACAGCCGATCGCTTTTTCCTGCTTTGCGCCAGGATGGCGGTTGGCCGGCCGTGGAGCGTTTTGCTCGCGTGTCTCATAATAACGATGCTGGCGACCTATGCGTCGTTCGGCATCGTCATCAATACCAGCACCGAAGGCATTTTCTCCCCGAAGGTTGAATTTCTCCGCAACGTGCGCGCCTATGAGCGTCTGTTCCCGAACAAGGGCGACCCCATTGTCGCCGTGGTCGATGCGCCGGCAGCGGATCGCGCGCAGGCTGCCGCCGACAGGCTGGCCGAGACGTTGCGCGGTAACTCGCTTTTCCAGCGCATAGATGTGCCTGGCTCACAGGCGTATTTCCGTCGTGCCGGGCTATTGTTCCTCGACGCCGTGCAACTGCAAAGCCTGCAGGATCAACTGCACCAGGCGCGCCACGCCCTGAACGTGCTTTCGGCGCAACCCAATCTGTTCGGGATTTCCAGGTTCGTCGATCTGATCACGACTGGCGTGAAGGTGAACTACGATATGCCGGCGCTGGCCTCCCATTTCGTTCAGGAGCTGGCCGAAACCATCCGACTGCAGGCCGACGGCCGCGCGACGATGCTTTCGTGGAGCTCGCTCTTCGGAATGGAGGGACTGCAGGAGAGCGGAAAAAGGCGCTTCGTGCTCGCATATCCTGTGTTCGACAAGACTACGGTCAAGCGCGCTCGCGCCTGCGATGGATGCGGCTCGCGCGGCGGCGCTGGCTGTGTCTACCGATGAGACGGCGCGTGACGTCCGCATTCGGTTGACCGGCCAGCCCGTGCTGGATCAGCAGGAGCTCGACGCCGCCTTTTCGGGGGCGCTTGCCGCAAGCCTGCTTTCGTTCGCGTTGGTCGCCTTAACACTCGTGCTCGGCATACGATCATGGCGGCTGATACTGATCCTCGTTACTACGATCGTGATCGGCTCGGTGTGGACATCCGGGCTCGCCGCGATCGTCGTCGGCGAATTGAATCTCATCTCGCTCGCATTCGGCGTGCTGTTTTTCGCCGTCGGGGTGGATTTCGGCACCCATCTGGGCCTACGCTACATGGAGCAGGTCGTGGGTGCGAGCTCCGAGCAGGCCATCACGCGCTCGGTGATCGGAGAAGGCCCGGCGATCACTCTCAGCGTGATCTGCGCCTCCGCCGGTTTTCTCTCGTTCTTGCCGACCGAATACCTCGGCCTCGCGCAATTGGGGCTGATTTCCGCGCTCGGCATGGTGGCTGCCTTTGCCGTCACGCTGGTACTGCTGCCGGCGATGCTCGCCGTTTGGCCGCCGGCGGGCGCGGTCCGCAACCACGACACTCCTCGCTTCTCGACCTGGGTGCGCCGGCGGGCGGGCCTGATCGTCGGTATTGCGGCGCTGGGCACGCTGGTGGCGGCGGTCGTCGGAACACGCGCGCGCGTGGATTTGAACCCTCTCAACCTGCAGGACCCGAACACCGAGGCGGTGCAGGTCTATCGAGAACTGGCGCGCGACCCGGCCACCTCGCCCTACGAGGTCAATCTCACCGCGCCCAACCTGCAGTCGGCCCGCGACCTGGTCGAGCGGCTGCGCGGCGTGGCCGGCGTGGCGCTGGTTCGCACGGTGGAGAGCTTCATCCCCGAAGGTCAGGAGCAGAAGAGAGCCGCGCTTTCGGCCATCGTCGAGCAGTTCAAGGGGCTCGGGAAGACGGCCGGGCGCGAGCCCGATGCTGCCAAGCTTCGCGACGGGCTGGTGAGAGCTGCAGGGCAGCGCACGTTTGCTCGTGGCGGCATCGGCCGCGGCCAATCTGCCGTCCCTGCGCGCAGCCGCAGAGGCCCTCGCGGCCGCACTCGATGACTTTGCGACGCGGCGCTTCGTCAGCGCCGGGCGGACTCGAATCCTGAACCAAATCGAATCGCTGAACCAGGCGCTGGCGGGCGGTCTGCCAGGCCTTGTTCGATCAGCTGCGCCAAACCGCCGTGTCGGTGACGCTGGACGACTTGCCGGACGACATCCGGCGCGATTGGCTCGCGCCGGATGGCACCGTGCGGGTTCAGGCCATTCCGACTGCGGCGGCCACTGACGGTGATGAACTGGAGGCATTCGCCGCACGCATGCAGGCCGTTTCTGCGACGGCCACGGGCGTTCCCATCATCATTGCCGAAGCCGGGAAGGTCGTGCGCCAGTCGTTTGCGCAGGCCGTCCTTATGACGGCCATCGCCATCATCGCGATCATCGCCCTGGTGCGACGCAGCTCTGGCGGATGTGGTTCTGATCCTGACCCCACTCGTGCTGGCGAGCCTCTGGACCGTCGCCGGGGCGGCTCTTCTCGGCCTCACTTTCAATTTTGCCAACGTGATCGTGATACCGGTTCTGCTCGGAGTGGGCGTCGCGAGCGCCATCCACGTCGTCGCCCGTGCCCGCGAGATGGATCAGCCGCACCAAAGCGGACAAGCGGGATTTCTCGACAGCAGCACGCCGCGCGCCGTCCTGCTGACCGATGCCAACACGGCGTTGGCCTTCGGCACGCTCGCGGTATCGTCACATCGGGGATTGTTCAGTTTGGGGGTCTTGCTCGCACTTGCCACGACGTTGTCGTTGGTCGCTTCGCTGATCGTGTTGCCAGCCATTCTGGCATTGCTGGAGCGAAGAAGGCGCGCCTCCGGCATTAGGTAGCAAACTCACCCTTCCAGCCTATCGGCCTATCCTGCCCGCCCTGCTACCATTGGCGACATCAGTCGCCCAAGGGTACGTAGACGGCAAATCGGCGGGCTTGAAGTTTTTCCGATATGCTGTCCGACCTTCCGGTGCAGAATCCCACCTGGTAATCAACCTCAAAACTGCCAAGGCCCTCGGCCTCGACGTGCCGCCGACCTTGCGTCGCAAACTATCCGGCTATCTTGCGTCGTAACGAGAATGGCTTCGTTGAGCCATATTCCCTACTCTTTCCGTCCAACGATGGAGCGATTCGTGGCGACCAGCACTCGGGACCAGAATGCCAGCTCGTTCATTTATCCAGGTATGAAGGGCAAGGTCGCGCTTGTTACCGGCGGCAGCAGTGGTATCGGCCTCGCGACTGCGAGTGCTTTTGCGCGCCAAGGTGCGCGAGTTGTCATCGCAAGCAGACGAGAGGCTAGCGCCAAAACCGCTCTTAAGCACCTTACGACTTTGAGCGACGTACAATGGCGTTTTCTGGATGCGGCTGACGGGAAATCTGTCGCGCGTTTGATGGAAGCCGTCGTTAGCATGCATGGTCTCCTCGATTACGCATTCAACAATGGTGGTAGCGGTGGGCGACTCGCTCCGGTTTCTAGGATGCCAGAAGACGTTTGGCGCAAGACTATCGATGGATATTTGACATCCGTGTTCTTATGCATGAACGCTGAAATTGCGGCGATGAAAGAGCCGAGCACTGCCGTGATCGTGAACAATGCTTCTGTCGATGGGCTGCGTGGCTATCCGTTCCCAGGTGGTGCCGCTTACTCGGCGGCGAAGCATGGGGTTATTGGTCTCACTCGTAGTGCTGCGCTGGAACATGCGGCGCACGGCCCTCGCATTTGCGCGGTCTGTCCGGGATGGATCAATACGCCGCCCGTAGAAAGTTGGATGAAACGCGACAAAGCCGTTGCTGAAGCAATCATAAGGCAGACTCCGCTTGGAAAGATCGGCAGCCCGGATGAAGTCGCGGCAGCGGTACTCTGGCTCTGTTCCGATGCCAGTTCATTCGCTGTGGGTACCATTTTGGCGATCGATGGTGGATATACCGCCTGAATTGATGTCGAGCCTGCACCTTCCGCGCGGCAGCAACTCGATCAATTGTCCGACTCCTTCGACAAAATCGACCCTAAAGCAGTGCGGGCCTCGCCGGCATAGGCACCGAAGACGGCGAACAGCTCATCCTTGTTGTTCGCGACCCCAACGGGGAGATCGCGGTTGTTAGCGCCGTCTGGCCGGCGCGATCTGCGTCGCGCAGCAGCCGGCCGCGGCAAGACCTATCGACTGCTAACTGAGGCGGAATACGAGTATGCGGCGCGCACTGGACACAGACCGCCAATTGGTGGGGCACCAACGTCGGCAAGGGGAACGCCAGTTGCGACGGCTGCGGAAGCCAGTGGGACAATAGGCAACCCGCTGCGGTCGGTTCGTTCGCTGCCAATCCCTTTGGCCTCTATGACGGGTCGGCAACGTCTGGAGTGGGTTCAAGATTGCCCTTGCTCCTACGGCTACGCCGACAGGCCAAGTGATGGCTCGGCGTATAACCATCGCGATGGTAATTCCAGTCGTATTGTCCGTGGCGGGTCCTGGGCTAGCCTTCCAGGGCCTTACGTTCAGCGCGCGGGATTGGGTACTGATCACTGTACCAACGCTGATGCCGAGGTCCCACGCGATGGGCGGAGCCCTTCCCCTTTGCCCGTGCTGCTGCCGGAGTAGATCGAAGCGCGGTGAACCGACCGAGGCGCGACCAGGTATTGTAGCCCAGCAAGGGCAATCACGGCTCGGTTTGTAGTGGCCTCCGTTGGTCATGGCAAATCCGCGACAACGACAATTTTACCAACCGATCCGGCAAACTCCGCACGGCTCCCCGGACATGGGTCACGCCTGACAGATCGCCGGCAACAGCGGTGCCGCCGGCACAGGCGACTATCAAGGCCGGCGCCGCTCCCAGAATGAAAAAGCGCCCGCAAATTGACCTGCGTCAACACGGCAAAATCGCGCGCTACATAGAATTTCACCGTCGTGCGCCGCACGAATCGCGCCGCCTAGCCGAAGAGAGATCGTGAGAGAGGACTGGGGACATGACCGCTGCCGCCGGCGCGCGCAAGACCATGACCATCGGCGAAGGCGGATCGGCCATCGCATTCGCGGCGCTGGCGGTGCTTTCGCTCATCGTCGCGGCCAACGCGCATACGCCGGAATACGCGTTCCACGCCTATCTGTTCGCCGCCGGCAGCGTCGCGGCCGTCGTTCGCGATCGTCAATCGCTACTACGACCGGCCGGCCGAGCTGCCGCCGCTGACGATCGACGGCAAGCCCAACTACAACTTCGGGCCGGTCAAGTTCGCGACCGTCGCCGCGGTGTTCTGGGGCATCGCCGGCTTCACGGTCGGGCTGTGGGCGGCGCTCGAGCTCGCCTTTCCGGTGCTCAACTTCGATCTGCCGTGGATCTCGTTCGGCCGCATCCGGCCGCTGCACACCTCGGCGGTGATCTTCGCCTTCGGCGGCAACGTGCTGATCGCGACGTCGTTCTACGTCGTGCAGCGCACCTGCCGCGCGCGGCTCGCCGGCGACATCGCGCCGTGGTTCGTCGTGCTCGGCTACAACTTCTTCATCGTCATCGCCGGCACCGGCTATCTGCTCGGCATCACGCAGTCGAAGGAATACGCCGAGCCGGAATGGTACGCCGACCTGTGGCTGACCGTGGTCTGGGTCGTCGTATTTCCTGGTCTTTCTCGGCACGATCATGCGGCGCAGCGAGCCGCACATCTACGTCGCCAACTGGTTCTATCTCGCCTTCATCCTCACCATCGCGGTGCTGCATCTCGGCAACAACGCCGCGATCCCGGTGTCGCTGTTCTCGCCGAAGTCCTACATCGTCTGGGCCGGCGTGCAGGACGCCATGGTGCAGTGGTGGTACGGCCACAACGCGGTCGGCTTCTTCCTCACCGCCGGCTTCCTCGCCATCATGTACTACTTCATCCCCAAGCGCGCGGAGCGGCCGATCTATTCCTATCGGCTCTCGATCATCCACTTCTGGGCGCTGATCTTCCTCTACATCTGGGCCGGCCCGCATCACCTGCACTACACGGCGCTGCCGGACTGGGCGCAGACGCTCGGCATGACGTTCTCGATCATGCTGTGGATGCCGTCCTGGGGCGGCATGATCAACGGCCTGATGACGCTGTCGGGCGCGTGGGACAAGCTGCGCACCGATCCGGTGCTGCGCATGATGGTGGTGTCGGTCGCGTTCTACGGCATGGCGACGTTCGAAGGGCCGCTGATGTCGATCAAGGCGGTGAACTCGCTCGTCCCACTACACCGACTGGACCATCGGCCACGTGCATTCCGGCGCGCTCGGCTGGGTCGGCTACGTCTCGTTCGGCGCGATCTACTGCCTGGTGCCGTGGCTGTGGAACCGCGAGCTCTACTCGCTCAAGCTCGTCAACTGGCACTTCTGGATCTCGACCATCGGCATCGTGCTCTACATCTCGGCGATGTGGGTGTCGGGCATCCTGCAGGGCCTGATGTGGCGCGCCTACACCAAGCTCGGCTTCCTCGAATACTCGTTCATCGAGACCGTCGAGGCGATGCATCCCGTTCTACGTCATCCGCGCGCTCGGCGGCGCGCTGTTCCTCGCCGGCGCGCTGATCATGGTCTGGAACCTGTGGCGGACCGTCTATCCGCGCGAAGCCGATCGCTCCGCTCGGCCAGCGCCGCGCTGGCGCCGGCAGAGTGAGGAGGAGCGGCATGTCGCTTTGGCAGAAACACGCCGATCTTCGAGAAGAACTCGATCCTGCTCGTGATCGGCGTCCTGATCGTGATCGCGATCGGCGGCCTCGTCGAGATCGCGCCGCTGTTCTATCTCAAGAACACGATCGAGAAGGTCGACGGCGTGCGGCCCTATACGCCGCTCGAACTCGCCGGCCGCAACATCTATGTGCGCGAGGGCTGCTACAACTGCCATTCGCAGATGATCCGGCCGCTGCGCGACGAGGTCGAGCGCTACGGCCACTATTCGCTCGCGGCCGAGAGCATGTACGACCGGCCGTTCCAGTGGGGCTCGAAGCGCACCGGCCCCGATCTCGCGCGCGTCGGCGGCAAGTATTCCGACGACTGGCACCGCGACCATCTCAACGCGCCGAAGTCGGTGGTGCCCGGCACGGTCATGCCGGCCTATCCGTGGCTCGCCACGACCGAGCTCGACTATCGCGCACATCGCCGACGATCTGCGGGTGCAGGCCGCGCTCGGCGTGCCCTACACGCGCCGAGATGATCGCCAACGCGCAGGCCGACGTCGCGGCGCAGGCGTCGACCGATGCGCCCGACGCCGCCGATCTGGCCAAGCGCTATCCGAAGGCGCAGGCGCGCGACTTCGACGGCAATCCCGGCCGCATCACCGAAGCCGATGCGCTGATCGCCTATCTGCAGGTGCTCGGCACGCTCGTCGACTTCAAGCTCTACAACGACAAGGCCAACATCCGCTGAGGAGACGCGATCGATGTCTCGACCTATCGCATGCTCGCCGAGTTCGCCCAGACCTGGGGGCTCGCCTATTTCGTCGCGGTGTTCCTCGTCGTGCTCGTCTACGCGCTCTGGCCGTCGCGCCAGCAGCAGTTCGACGAGGCCGCCCGCATGCCGCTGCGTGAGGACTGACATGGCCGACCATCAAGACAGGACATCGATGCCGTCACCGGCACCGCCACCACCGGCCACGTCTGGGACGGCATCCGCGAGCTGAACACGCCGCTGCCGCGCTGGTGGCTGTGGCTGTTCTACGCCACCATCGTCTGGTCGATCGGCTACTGGATCGTCTATCCGTCCTGGCCGCTGGTCTCGTCCTACACGACCGGCATGTTCAACTGGCATTCGCGCGAGGCGGTCGTCTCCGATCTCGACGCGCTCAAGGCGCAGCGCGGCCCGATGGTCGGCAGGCTCGCGCCGGCGTCGCTGCAGGAGATCGTCGCCGACCCGCAGCTGCTCGACTTTGCGCGCGCGCAGGGCCGCCCGGCCTTCGCCGAGAATTGCGCGCCGTGCCACGGCGCCGGCGGCGGCGGCGCCAAGGGCTATCCGAATCTCAACGACGACGACTGGATCTGGGGCGGCAAGCTCGACGAGATCGCGCAGACCATCCGCCACGGCGTCCGCTCCGGCCGACGCCAAGACCCGGCAGGGGCCGGTGATGCCGGCCTTCGGCCGCGACGGCATCCTCAAGCGCGCCGACATCGAGACCGTCGCCGACTATGTGCGCTCGCTCGCCGGCCTGCCGGCCGATCCGAAGGCCGATCTCGCAGCCGGCAAGAAGGTCTTCGCCGACAACTGCGCGGTCTGTCATGGCGACGACGGCAAGGGCAAGCGCGAGCTCGGCGCGCCCGAACCTGACCGACGCGATCTGGCTCTACGGCTCCGGACAAGGCGGCGATCGTCGACGGCATCTGGAACGGCCGCGGCGGCGTGATGCCGGCCTGGGCCGGGCGGCTCGACGACGCGACCATCAAGGCGCTCGCGGTCTACGTCCACACGCTCGGCGGCGGCGAGAAATGAGCCATGTGCCCGGGCTGCGACATCGCCATCGATCTGCACGCGGCACGCGGGTCGCAGCCGCCGCTTCTCAAGCTCGTCAGCGAGGCCGCGAAGACTGCGCCGGCGCCGGCGCCACCGCAGCCGGCATCGACCGTGCCGGAGCCCGACGACGAAGGGCCGCTCTACGTCGCGCGCCGGAAGATCTATCCGCAGCGCGTGCACGGCACCTACCGCACGATCAAATGGATCGTGCTGTTCGTCACGCTCGGCATCTACTACCTGCTGCCGTTCGTGCGCTGGGATCGCGGGCCGAACGCGCCCGACCAGGCGGTGCTGGTCGATCTTCCCAACCGCCGCTTCTATTTCTTCTTCATCGAGATCTGGCCGCAGGAAGTCTACTACTTCACCGGCCTGCTCATCCTCGCGGCGATGGCGCTGTTCCTGATGAACGCGGTCGCCGGCCGCGTCTGGTGCGGCTATCTCTGCCCGCAGACGGTGTGGACCGATCTGTTCCAGACCATCGAGCGCTGGTGCGAGGGCGACCGGCGCGAGCACCTGCAGCGCGACCAGCAGCCGTGGACCGCCGAGCGGGTCGCGCGCGCCGGCGCTCAAGCATTTCCTCTGGCTGATGGTGGCGTGGTGGACCGGCGGCGCCTGGGTGCTCTATTTCGCCGATGCGCCGACGCTGGTGAAGGAGCTCGCGACCTTCCAGGCGCCGCTCGATCGCCTATGTGTGGATCGGCATCCTGACCTTCACGACCTATGCGCTCGCCGGCCACATGCGCGAGCAGGTCTGCCTCTACATGTGCCCGTGGCCGCGCATCCAGGCCGCGCTGACCGACGAATACGCGCTCAACGTCACCTATCGCTACGACCGCGGCGAGCCGCGCGGCTCGGTCAAGAAGAACGCGGCGCTGCGCGCAGCAGGGCCAGCCGGCGGGCGACTGCATCGATTGCTACCAGTGCGTCTATGTCTGCCCGACCGGCGTCGACATCCGCAACGGGCCCAATCTCGGCTGCATCCAGTGCGGGCTGTGCATCGACGCCTGCGACACCGTGATGGCGAAGATCGGCCGGCCGCCGCGGCTGATCGCCTACGACACCGACCTCAACATCAAGCGCCGGCAGCGACGGCAAGCCGCCGGTCTATCAGGATCGTGCGCATGCGCACGCGTGCTCTACGCGGCGATCATCGCGCTCGTCGGCGCGATCATGCTCTACACGCTGGCGACGCGCGGCGAGCGAGGCGATCAGCGTCATCCACGACCGCAATCCGATGTTCGTGCGGCTGTCCGACGGCGAGCTGCGCAACGGCTACACCGTGCGCATCCTCAACAAGGCGCTGGAGACCCGCAGCTTCGCGCTGACGGTCGAGGGCCTGACCGACATCGACCTCAAGGTCGTCGGCGACACGGTGACGACCGGCCGCACCGTCGATCGTCGCGGTCGGCCCCGACCAGACCCACGAGCTGCGCGCGCTGGTCAGCACCTATCAGACCGCTTCCGCCGGCGGCCTCGATCCCGCTGACCTTCCGCATCACCGATCGCGAAGACCGGGCGGCAGGCGACCGCCGTCGACCATTTCCGCGGACCATGAGGCATGCCGATGCCGACCGAACGAGTGCGCCGTGGAGCGGACGCAGGCCCCGCGGAGGTGACGGGGCGGATGGTGCTCATCTGCCTGGTCGCCTTCTTCGCGGTCGTCGCCGGCGTCAACGCCATCATGATCACGCGCCGCGATCTCGACCTTCGGCGGCGTCGAGACCGGAAGCTCCTATCAGGCCGGCCTCGCCTTCGCGCGCGAGATCGCCGCGGCCGAGGCGCAGGACGCGCTGCACTGGCAGGTCGCGGGCCAAGGTCTCGGCCGACGCGCGACGCAACGATCGTCGAACTCGTCGCGCGCCGATGCAGGCGGCCGGCCGCTCGCCGGCCTCGAGGCGCAGCGCGCGGCTCGCGCATCCGACCGACCGGCGGGCCGACCATGTCGTGCCGCTCGACGAAAGCGCGCCCGGGACGTTTCGCGGGCGGACCGGCGCGGCGTGCCGGCCACTGGATCCTGGTCATCGAGCTGTCGCGCGACGGCAAGCGCGTGTTCCGCTCGCAGCAACCGCGTCTTCCTGCACGTGAGGATGCGCCATGACCGAGACGCTCGATCTCTCGATCTTCGTGCGGCATGACAGCGGCGACGCCGCGCACATGGACTCTCGCGGTCGAGGGCGTCGGCTGCGCCGGCTGCATCCGCAAGATCGAAGGCGGGCTGAAGGCAATGCCGGCATCGTCGACGCGCGGCTCAATTTCACCAACCGCCGCCTGACCGTGCGACTGGCGCGACGGGCGAGCTCGACGCCGGCGACGTGATCGGCGCGCTGCGAGCGCATCGGCTACCGCGCCCATCCGTTCGAGCCCGAACGCGCGGAGGCCGACGAGGCGCGCCAGGCGCGCGCTGGCTGATGCGATGCCTCGCGGTCGCGGGCTTCGCGGCGATGAACATCATGCTGCTGTCGGTGTCGGTGTGGTCGGGCGTCAGCCGACATGACGCCAGGAGACGCGCGACTTCTTCCACTGGCTCTCGGCGCTGATCGCGCTGCCGGCCGCGGCCTATGCCGGCCAGCCGTTCTTCCGAGAGCGCCTGGCGCGCGCTGCGCGCGCGGCAGCTCAACATGGACGTGCCGATCTCGCTCGGCGTCCTGCTCGCGCTCGGCATGTCGGTGGTCGAGACCGCCAACCACGCCCAGCACGCCTATTTCGATTCGGCCGTGATGCTGCTGTTCTTCCTGCTGTGCGGCCGCTATCTCGACCACGCCATGCGCCGCAAGACGCGCGCGGTCGCCGGCAATCTCGCCGCGCTGAAGGCCGAGGTCGCGCACCGCTTCGAGCGCAGGCGGCGAACTCGTCATGGTGCCGGTCGCGGCGCTCAAGCCGGGCGACCGCCTGCTGGTGCGGCCGGGCGAGCGGGTGCCGGCCGACGGCGTCGTGATCTCCGGCAGATCTCGGAGATCGACGAGAGCCTGATCACCGGCGAGACGACGCGCCGCGAAGGTCGCGGCCGGCGCGACCGATCTATGCCGGCAGCCTGAACTATTCCGGCGCGCTGACCATGCGCGTGACCGCGGCCGGCGCCGGCAGCGCTGATCGACGAGGTCGAGCGGCTGCTCGAGCAAGGCGGCCGGCGCGCAGTCGCGCTATCTGCGGCTCGCCGACCGCGCGGCGCGGCTCTATGCGCCGATGGTGCACGCCACCGCGGCGCTCACCGCGGTCGGCTGGCTGATCGCCGGCGCGTCGGTGCACGATGCGATCGTCACCGCGATCGCGGTGCTGATCATCACCTGTCCGTGCGCGCTGGCGCTGGCGATCCCGGCGGTGCAGGTGGTGGCGTCCGGCGCGCTGTTCCGCTCCGGCATCATCCTCAATGCGCGGCGACGCCATCGAGCGGCTGGCCGAGGCCGACACGGTCGTGTTCGACAAGACCGGCACGCTGACGCTGCCGGAGCCGCGCGTCGCCAACGGCGCCGACCTCGATCCGGACCTGCTGGAGAAGGCCGCGCGGCTTGCGCTGTCGAGCCGCCATCCGCTTGGCGCGCGGCGGTCGCGCGCGAGGCGCGCGAGCGGACGCCCTATCGACGGCGCGGTCGAGGAGCCGGGACAGGGCGTGCGCGCGATCATCGACGGGCAGCGAGGCGCGGCTCGGCAGCCCGGCCTTCTGCGGCCTGTCGGCATGACGATCGCAGCATTGACGGAGCCGGGCACTTCGGTCATCGCTTTCGCATGCCGGCCGATCAGCGGCTGCTGGCCGATCCGCCAGACGCTGCGGCCGGATGCGGTCGCGGTGGTGACGCGCGCTCAGGCAACGCGGTCTCGATCATGGTCATCCTGTCGGGCGATCGGCCGGAGGCGGTGGCGCCGATCGCGGCAGCGCTCGGCATCGGCAATTGGCACGCCGGGCTGACGCCGGTCGAGAAGATCGCGGTCATCGACAGCTGAAGGCGCAGGGGCGCCGCGTGCTGATGGTCGGCGACGGCCTCAACGACGCGCCGGCGCTCGCCGCCGCGCATGTGTCGCTGTCGCCGATCAGCGCCGCCGACCTCACGCAGGCGCAGGCCGACGCGCGTGTTTCTCGGCGAGCGGCTCACGCCCGTGCTCGACGCGCTGACCATCGCACGGCAGGCGCGCCGGCTGATGCAGCAGAATCTGTGGCTCGCCGTCGATCTACAACGCGATCGCGGTGCCGATCGCGATCGCGGGCTTCGTCACGCCGCTGATCGCGGCGGCCGCCATGTCGGGCTCGTCGATCCTGGTGACGCTCAATGCGCTGCGCGCGCGCCGGCAGGCCGCACGTCCGGCCGTGGATGCGAACCAGGCAGGCCCGCACCCTCGCGCCGCGGATGACAACCGTCATGAACGTGCTGGTCTACCTGGTGCCGATGGCGCTGGCGCTCGGGCTGGCGGGGCTGGCGGCGTTCGTTTGGTCGCTGAGCAACGACCAGTATGACGATCTCGAAGGCGCCGCCGTCCGTCCCCTGCTGGACGATGACCTGCCAACCCGCGATACAGCTGGATCAAGAGCAAGCGATCGCCGTCCGTGAGTTGGACGCCCTCGGACATTGCGTCGCAGCGCCGCCAACTGGTGCCGGAGCGCTACATGGCCATGCCCTGTCCGCGCTGCTCAACGCCGACATGGCGCGGCGGGCGGGCGGGCGGCTGCTGCTGCGGATCGAGGACATTGACGCCGCGCGCTGCCGCGGCGAATACGAGACGGCGATCTACCAGGACCTCGCCTGGCTTGGAATCGCCTGGGAGCAGCCGCCGCGCCGGCAAAGCGAGCACTTCGCCGACTACCGCGCCGCACTCGCGCAGCTCTCCGAGCTCGGTCTGGTCTATCCGAGCTTCGAGAGCCGCAGCGAGATCGCGCGGCTGGTGGCCGCGCGCGGGGCGTCCTGGCCGCGCGATCCGGACGGGGCGCCGCTCTATCCCGGCCGCCCGGACGGCGCGCGCAGAGCCGCGCCGGCACCTCCAGCCGATCCCGACCGGCCGCACACGCTGCGCCTGGACACGCGGAGCGCGATGGAGCGCGCCGGTCCGCTGACCTGGAGCGAGACCGGCGCCGGCCCCGGCGGCGAGACCGGATCGGTCGTCGCGGCCGCACAGATGTGGGGCGACGTGATCCTGGCCCGCAAGGAGACGCCGACCAGCTACCACCTCTCGGTGGTGGTCGACGATGCCCGCCAGGGCGTGACCGACGTCGTGCGCGGCCAGGACCTGTTCTGGGCGACCGGCATTCATCGCCTGCTGCAGGCCCTGCTCGGCCTGCCGGCGCCGCGCTACCATCACCACCGCCTGATCCTCGACGCCGGGGGGCAAAAGCTCGCCAAGTCCACGCGCGCAACGGCGCTGCGGGCGCTGCGCGCGGGCGGCGCGACCCCGGCCGACATCCGGCGGATGGTGGGGCTCGCTTGAGCCGGCGCGGCCGACTGCTTATCACCGTTGCAACGACCCTGGTGACTGGATGCCGAGCAAGAAAGTACCGGCCCGCAAGCGGGTGCGCCGCCCCAAGCCTGCGTCCCGGCGTGCCAAGCCTGCGCCCCGGCGGGCGCCGCTGCACGCCCGCGCGGTCGAGGCGACGCTGGCGGATCTGGCGCATGAAATCCGCACGCCGCTTTCGGGCATCCTGGCGCTGGGCGAATTGCTGGCGACCTCGGAGCTGGCCGAGCGCGAGCGCGGCTGGGCGGTGGCGATCAAGAACACGGCCGAGCATCTCGCCCTGCTCACCTCGCTCATCGTCGATGCCGCGCGCGCCGACGCCAAGGGGCTCGTGCTGCGGCGCGAGCTCATTCGCCCGCGCCGCCTGGCCGCCGACGTTGCGGCGACGCTGACGGCGCGGGCCGAGGCCAAGGGCCTCAAGGCCGCGGTCTCGCTCGCCGACGACCTGCCGCAGGCGGTGATCGGGGACCCGCTTCGCCTGCGGGCCGCGCTCGAAAATCTGGTCGACAACGCGGTGAAGTTTACCGAGCGCGGCGGCATCGCATTGGACGTGCGCAGCAAGCCGGCCGGCCGTTCCCGGGTGCGGCTCGTGTTCACCGTGACCGACAGCGGCGTCGGGCTCAGCGCGGCCGAGATCAGGCGGCTGTTTCGCCCGTTCGCGCAGGCGAACGAAGCCGTTGCCCGCCGCTACGGCGGCGCCGGGCTCGGCCTCGCCTTCGTCAAGCGCATCGCCAAAGCGATGGGAGGCGACCTCACGGTGGCGGGCGAGCCCGGCGGCGGCAGCCGGTTCAGGCTCACGGTCGCGGTCGACACCGCGGCGGACGCGGCGCTCGGCGATGCGGCGGCCGCGCGCGCAGCGCCGCTCGTCCCGCTGCACGTGCTTTGCGTCGAGGACAATCCCTATGGCCGGGTGGTGCTCAACACCATCCTGACCGAACTCGGCCATCGCGCCGATTTCGTCGGCAGCGGCGAGGCCGGGGTCGAGGCGGTGGCGCAAGGCAGCTACGACGTCGTGCTGATCGATGTGACCCTGCCGGGCATCGACGGGATCGAGGCGACGCGGCGCATCCGTGCGCTCAGCGGCCCGGCCGGCCACGTCGCGATCGTCGGAATATCCGGCCGCTCCAACGCCGCCGACGAGGCCCTGGGGCGCGCTGCCGGAATGGCCGGCTATGTGACCAAGCCGCTCAGTCCGAGCGCCCTCACCCAGGTGCTGGCGTCAGCCGTGTCGCACGCCACGTGCTGAAAAGAGCCCCGGGACGGTGTCCCGAGGCTCCGATTTCGTCGCACGCCGGCGCTCAGTATCTCGCCGCGACCGGTCCGCCGCCGCCGAACTTGAAGTTCAAGCCGGCCTTGACGACGCTCTTGGTCTCATTGATGTCGATGCTACCGATCGACACACCGTTAAAGTCGGTGAACGCGACCCACTTGCTGCCGAAGTCGTAGTAGTTGTACTCGACGAAGCCCGTGAGCCAGTCGGTGAAGGCATATTCGCCACCGACGCCGACGGTCCAACCGCCGCGAGTCTCACTCCCCGTCGCCAATACGAAACTCGTTGCGGTGACGTAGGAGTCGTAATCGTCGCGCTCCCAGGCCCAGCCCCCCTTCACATAGCCGAGGAAGCGATCCCAGGCATAACCGACCCGGCCGGTCACCGATGCCAGGGACTTGGTCTTCGACCGCTGGGTTTCTCCGATGTAGAACGGATCAGCATGAGTGCCCTCGGCATCGGTCCAGGCATAGTCGCCCTGGATGCCGATCACGAACCCGCCGGCGAATTGATAGTTGCAGCCGCCCTGAACGCCGACAATCCAGCTGCTGGCATCATGGCTCCCGAAGTCGGTGCCGGCCGGGGCGACCGGGAAGCCGACCGGAACTAAGTCACTCCCCGCCCTAGCGTCCTTGCTGATCCACACGCCGCCGCCATGACCGCCGATGTAGCAACCGGTCCAGCTGTAGTAGATCACCGCCGGCGGCGGGGCCTTGTAGACGGGCGCCGGCCTGGCCGGCAAATCCGCCGCAAGCGCGGGCATCGCGGTCGCCAAGGCGAGCAGGCCGACGCCTGCAACCAGAATCTTCTTCATTTGACATCCCCGATCTGACGGTCGAATCCGTCGTTGCTTGCCATCGCATCGCGCATCGTCGTCCCCACATGCGCGCTCGATGGGTTGCCCCCAAAATCCCGCTGACGGCTTAAGGAGTCAAGCAACGCAGGCGCTCGCGTGCACTCGATAACGCCGCGAGCACCGACCCTAACGGTTTGAAATTGCGCGATGAAGCGAACCGGTGGGGCAATACTGCAACACCCAAACCAAATCATCGCAGTCAACCGGGAGGAAAACAATACCTCCGCGGCTGTAGCGATTTCGCATCGCCGCGCTGTTTAATCCCAATCGCTCGCCGCCGGCAAAATCCCGCGGAGAAAGCGGCGCGTTGTGCCGGAAGCAAGGAACCCCGGGCAAGCGCCCGGGGCTCTCGATGTTGCTTTCTGCCGGCGATCAGTATTTCGCCGCGATCGGTGCCGAACCGCGGCGTCGATCCCGTAGACATACGTGCCGCCAATATTATCGACGAACGTCAGGTCGCGGCTACCGAATTCGTAGTAATTGTACTCGACGAAGCCGGAAAGGAAATTGGTGAATGCATACTCACCGCCCACGCCGATCGTCCAACCGTTGCGGGTCGCACTGACCGTACCGGTGGTCACACCATCGGTGTAGCTATGGTCATCGCCTTCCCAGGCGACGACGCCCTTGACGTAGCGCAGGAAACGATCCCACGCATAGCCAACGCGGCCGGTCACGGACGACAGCCATTTCACCTTCGAGTGATTGGTGAAAAGAAAAACCCCGGGGACGGAGCCCCGGGGTTCTCGATGTTCTCGCGCGCCGGCGATCAGTACCTCGCCGCGACCGGTCCCTTACCGCCGAACTTGAAGTTCAAGCCGGCCTTGATGACGCTCTTGCGCTCTTCGATGTCGAAGTTGAAGTCCAACGGACCAACCGGGAAGGCGACTGTGCTGGTGCCGAAGTCGTAGTAGTTGTACTCGACAAAGCCCGTGAGCCAGTCGCTGAAGGCGTATTCGCCGCCGACGCCGATCGTCCAGCCGCTGCGCGTTTCGCTGGCGGACGTGCTCAGGCCAGGAGCTGCGGTGACATACCAAAGGTATTCGTCCCTCTCCCAGGCGCCGCCGCCTTTCACGTAGCCGAGGAAGCGGTCCCAGGCATAGCCGATCCGGCCGGTGATCGAGGCGAGCGATTTGACGTTCGATTGCAGGCTCGTCACGCCACCGAATGGACCGGCGTGGCTTCCTTCGGCGTCCATCCAGGCATAGTCACCCTGGATGCCGATCACGAACCCACCGGCGAATTGATAGTTGCAGCCGCCCTGCAGGCCGCCGAGCCAGCCGTTGGCATCGTGGCTGCCGAACCCAATCGGGGTGTCAAAGACGATGCCGCCGATGGCCGTGCCGACCGATCCCAGGTCATAGTCCTTCGTGATCCACACGCCGCCAAAGTGGCCGCCGAAGTAGCAGCCGGTCCAGCTATACCCGTATACCGGCGCCAGCGGAGCTTTCCTGACAGGTAGGTCAGCCGCGAGCGCTGGCTGCATCGCAGTGGCCAAGGCGAGCAGGCCGACGCCTCCAACGAGCAACTTCTTCATTTTGGCATCCCCGATCGACGGTTGGAATTTGGAATTACGTCGCTGTCGTCACCGGGCGGATGCATCGCCGTCGTCCCCATGCGCGCCCGGGTGCTTGACCCAAAATCTCGCTGAGTGGCCTACAAGTCAAGGAACGCCCAGGCTCGCGGGCTCTCGCTACCAGTGCAAACGCCGCCGCTAAACATTTGAAATTGGATCACAAATTTGAACACTATGGCAGCAATGCCACACCCAAACTGAATCCGCGTCCACAACACTTGGAGGAAAAATACCTCCACGGTTTTTGCGAATATGCATCGGGATACCATCGCTTCGCGTGCGCCGAGCCGGTCATCCACTCACGATGGCTGCGCCGTCCACGATGCGCACGATGTCGGACATGATACGGTTCAGCTCGAAATCCTTCGGCGTATAGACCGCCGCCACGCCGGCCTGCTGTAAGGCGTGCGCGTCCTCCGGCGGAATGATGCCGCCGACCACCACCGGCACGTCGCAGTCCGGCGGTTTTCATGCGCGTCACGATCTCCGCGACCAGAGGCACGTGCGAGCCGGACAGGATCGAGAGCCCGATCACGTGGGCGCGCTGCTCGCGCGCGGCGTCCACGATCTCCGCCGGAGTCATCCGGATGCCCTCATAGACCACGTCCATGCCGGCATCGCGCGCGCGCACCGCGATCTGCTCGGCGCCGTTGGAATGGCCGTCGAGGCCGGGCTTGCCGAGCACGAATTTGAGCCGCCGGCCGAGCTTGCGCGACACGCGGTCGACATCGGCGCGCAGTTCGTCGAGCCCCTGCGTCTCGTTGCGCACGGCGCGGCCGACGCCGGTCGGCGCGCGGTACTCGCCGAAGCTTTCGCGCAGCGCAAAGCCCCACTCGCCGGTGGTCACGCCGGCTTTGGCGCAGGCGATCGAGGCCGGCATGATGTTGCGGTTGTCGCGCGCCGCGGCGCGCAATTCCTTGAGCGCCGACGCGACGGCGGCCTGGTCGCGCGCCGCGCGCCAGGCCGCCAGCCGCTCGATCTGATCGGCCTCGGCCTGCGGCGACACCGTGAGGATGGCATCGGCCGCGCCGGTGAGCGGCGAGGCCTCCGTCTCCACGAAGCGATTGACCCCGACCACGGTCTGCTCGCCGCGCTCGATCGCCTCCACGCGCCGGGTGTTGGATTCCACCAGCTGCTGCTTCATGTAGCCCTGCTCGACCGCCGCGACCGCGCCGCCGAGCCCCTCGATATGGGCAAGCTCCGTCCTGGCATCGCGCTTGAGCTGGTCGACCTTGGCGGAAATCTCCGGCGATCCGTCGAGTATGTCGCCGTATTCCAGCAGGTCGGTTTCGTAGGCCAGGATCTGCTGCATGCGCAGCGACCATTGCTGATCCCACGGCCGCGGCAGGCCGAGCGCCTCGTTCCAGGCCGGGAGCTGCACGGCGCGCGCGCGCGCGTTCTTGGAGAGCGTCACCGCCAGCATCTCGATCATGATGCGGGTGACGTTGTTCTCCGGCTGCTGCTCGGTCAGCCCGAGCGAGTTGACCTGCACGCCGTAGCGGAACAGCCGCTGCTTGGGATCGTTGACGCCGTAGCGCGTCGCGGTGATCTCGTCCCACAGCTCGGTGAAGGCGCGCATCTTGCAGATCTCGGTGATGAAGCGCAGCCCGGCATTGACGAAGAACGAGATGTGCCCGACCACTTCGCCGAAGGCGCTCGCCTCCACCTGGTTCGAGGCCTTGACGCTGTCGAGCACCGCGATGGCGGTGGCGAGCGCGAAGGCGAGCTCCTGCACCGGCGTCGCGCCGGCCTCCTGCAGGTGGTAGGAGCACACGTTCATCGGATTCCATTTCGGCATTTCCCGCGTCGTGAACAAAATCATGTCGCGGGTGAGCCGCATGGAAGGCTTGGGCGGAAACACGTAGGTGCCGCGCGCGAGGTATTCCTTGATGATGTCGTTCTGGGTGGTGCCGGCGAGTTTTTCGCGGGCCACGCCTTGTTCATCCGCGAGCGCCACGTAGAGCGCGAGCAGCCAGGGCGCGGTGGCATTGATGGTCATCGACGTGTTCATGGCGCCGAGCGGGATGCCGTCGAACAGCGTGCGCATGTCGCCGAGATGCGAAACCGGCACGCCGACCTTGCCGACTTCGCCCTTGGCGAGCGGATGGTCGCAGTCGTAGCCGGTCTGGGTCGGCAGATCGAAGGCGACCGAGAGCCCGGTCTGCCCCTTGGCGAGGTTCTTGCGATAGAGCTCGTTGGAAGCGCGCGCGGTGGAGTGGCCCGCATAGGTGCGGAAGATCCAGGGCTTGTCGCGGGGCGGGGCCTCGCTCCGGGCGCCGTCCGATGGCTCGCTCATGCTGCCGTCTCGCTGCTGGCGATTGTGCAGTGCAGCATAACCGCGGCGCGGTCGCAAGCGGGATTGTTGCTTAAGCTGCCGATGCAAGTAGCCCACATGGAGCGCAGCGGAATGCGGGATCGCGCGCGGACGCGGCACCGGCCCGTATTTCGTTCCCGCGCGAAGGCGCGGGGGCGAATACGGGCTACGATTGCGTCTCAATCCATCGCGCCCTCGCTATTCCTCCAGCATCGCGACGGCACGGATCGGGCTGCCGGTGCCGCCTTTGATCTTGAGCGGGAAGCCGATGAACTTGAAGCGGCCCTTGCCGATCAGCTTTTCCATGTTCACCAGCCCCTCGACATGGGTGAAGCCGAGATCGCGGCAGACGTGGTGCACTTCGAAATTGCTGCGCCCGGGCCGGCCCGGGCTCACCGCCTCGACCCCGAACATGGCGATGCCCTTGTGGCCGAGCCAGGTGGCGGATTCCTTGGTGAGGCCCGGAAAGTCCGTGAGGTAGCCGTCGGTGCCGTAGCAGCGGCGGAAGAAGTCCATGTGCAGCAGCACCATGTCCTTCGCTTGAATGGTGACGCCCGCGGCGGCTTCCGCGCGTTGCAGGTCATCGATCGAAATGTCCGACTTGAGCGGCTTCGCCGACAGGTCGAGGCAGACCGCGTCGAGAAAGAAGTTCTCCAGCGGCACCTGGTCGATGGTGAGCGCGCCGGGCCGCGCGTCGAAATGATACGGCGCATCGACATGCGTGCCGGCGTGGTCGCCGAGCGCCAGCGACATGGTGGCGGAGGAGAACTTGTAGCCGTCGGCCTCGCGCACCTCGTCGTGGGTGGCGAAGGGCGTGATGACGATGGTGGGATGGTTCAGGAGCCGCGGCATCTTGTGGTAGATGTCGCGGCTCAGGTCGACCAATTTCACACGATCCTCCCGGTTTTCTCCTTCGCACGCAGAAAATCGTTCATGGAACGCTGGGGCTCGCCGGTGGCGAAGGCGCGCGCGAACACCGGGACGCTCGCCTCGATCGCCTCGCTCAACGGCAGTTCTTCCCATTCCCGCAGCAACATCTTCTGCGCGCTGATGACCTGCGCCCCGCATTCCAGGATCGGCGCGATCATCTTCGTGACGGCGGCATCTAGGTCCGCCGGCGCAGCGACGGCGTCGACCAAACCCCAGTCGAGCGCGCACTGCGCATCGATGGTCGCGCCGGTCAGGATCATTAAGCGCGCGCGGGCGGAGCCGATCAGGCGCGGCATCAGTGCGGCGTGGATCACCGAGGGAATGCCGAGCTTGACCTCGGGCATCGCGAATTTTGCCGCGGTCGAGGCGGCGCGCAGGTCGCAGGCCATCGCCAGTTCAAGCCCGCCGCCCAGACACCAGCCGTTGATGCGCGCGACCACCGGCGCCGGAAACATTCGCACCGCCTCGCACACGGCGCGCAAGCGTTCGATGAACGGCTTCGCCGAGGTCTGGTCGAGCGCCGCCATTTCCCGCACATCGACGCCGCTGATAAAACTGCGTTCGCCGCTGCCGGCGAGCACCAGTACGCGCAGCGAGCGATCCCGCGCGAGCTCCGCCAGCTCCACCAGCAGTGCTTCCATCACCGTAGCGCTGAGGATGTTGGCCTTGCGGGCGTGCTCAATCGTGAGGCGCGCCACCCCATCTACCGCGCGCGTGACGCTGCAGGTGCCGTCTGTCGTATCCATGCGCGGTCCGCGCTCAGGCCACCGGCTCCTCGAACTTGAAGCCGATGTTTTGCAGCCCTTCGAGCGCCTTCTTGCCGTATTCGTTCTCGATCTCGCGGGCGAGGCTCGGCGCGTACGAGATCGGATCGGCCTGCTCGTCGGTTTCCGGCACGATCATCACGAGCAGGCGGCCGAGCTCATTCGAGACGTTGCGGAAGCGGCGGTTCTCGCCGCGCGGCACCGAGATCATATCGAACGGCTCGAGCACGAGGCTGTGCTCGCCCTCGTCACCCCAGGCGATCTCGAAGCGGCCGGTCAGGCACATGAAATTTTCCACCGTGTTGAGGTGCCGGTGCAGGCCCGGACCGTTGCCGGCCTCGCATTCGGCGATGGTGACGATCAGGCCGCGTGGGCCCTTGACCGGCGCGCCGGCGCTGCGCCCTTGGTAGTCAACCGGCGCCATCACCGGATAGACGCGCCGCGCGGTGATCTTCTCCATCGCGCCGGGCGGAATGTCGTGGGCGCTCAGGTTCTGCCGCTGGTAGCTTTCAAGCTTGCCAAACCGGGCGGTGCGCTTCTCCATCTCGGCGGGCGTGAGGGTCTTGGGGTTCATGCGCGTCCTCCATTCCGGTGTGTTCGGGTCTCGTTTGGCGGCGTTCGATCACGCGATCAAGCGGGCCGCGAACGGCGCCCGGCTGGCCGGGCACCGCAACCGACAGATCTCGCGCGCGAACGGCGGGCAGGCTCGGCCAGCCCCCGCTAGCGCCGGATGAAACCCACAATGACCAGGAGCACGACCGCGCCGATGGTGGCGTTGACGATCGATCCGATGAAGCCGGCGAACGGAACGAAGCCGAGCGTCTGCAGCAGCCAAACGCCGATGAACGCGCCCACGATGCCGATGACGATGTTCCAGAGCAGGCCGAATCCGAACCCGCGAACGATCTGACCGGCCAGCCAGCCGGCGATCGCGCCGACGATCACCGAGCCTATGATGCCTACACCTTCCACGGTGGTCCTCCCGACATGAACGTTGATGTTAAGCGCCCGCGATCATACCGCGCGCGAACGCCGAGAACAGCCCCTTTCGGGCGGCGCTTTCGCCACCAGCAAAGCGCGTGCCGGACCGCGACAGACTCGTGGCGCGTCCCGGCCGTCTGACCCGGCTATCAGCGTCGCCGAGCGATCGCGCTAGCGTTTGATCAGTCCGACGATCAGCAGCAGGATGACCGCGCCGATCACCGAATAGAGGATCGAGCCGGCGATGCCGCCGATGCTGAAGATGCCGAGCTTGGGCAGCAGCCAGCCGGCGATCAAGCCGCCGACAATGCCGATGACGATGTTCCAGAGCAGGCCGAAGCCGTAGCCCTTCACCAGCAGGCCGGCGAGCCAGCCTGCGACCGCGCCCACGACCAGCCAAACGATCAGATCAACGAGCATGGTTTCCTCCGCATCATTGCGGCGGAGATCGCCCCCGGCCGCAGTTTGCTGCGTATCGCAGCGATGAAAGGATATCCCGCGCACGCGTTGGTGTCAGCGACCTCGCAGGACAACGCGGCGACGATGTGCACATGAATCGTACGCCGCCGGCACGCAGCATTTCGGCTCTCGCATCGCGGTAGCAGACGCCGAGCCTCTGTTGCACCGCAGCATGGATTGCGGCATACTGCGGTGCCGCCGGCCTGACCGCGCCGGTGCAGCGCGGGAGAAACGACCATGCCCACAGCTGCGCGCACACGCGCACCGCGCCCAGGCCCCAAGGACCTTTACGAGATCGGCGAAATCCCTCCGCTCGGCCACGTGCCGGCGCAGATGTATGCCTGGGCGATCCGCAAGGAGCGCCACGGCCCGCCCGAAGCCGCGATGCAGATCGAAGTGCTGCCGACCTGGCCGATCGGCGAGGACGAGGTGCTGGTCTACGTGATGGCCGGCGGGGTCAACTACAACGGAGTCTGGGCGGGGCTCGGGATTCCGATCTCGCCGCTCGACGTGCACAAGCAGCCCTTTCACGTGGCAGGCTCGGATGCTTCCGGCATCGTGTGGGCGGTCGGCAAGAAGGTGCGGCGCTGGAAGGTCGGCGACGAAGTCATCGTCCACTGCAATCAGGACGACGGCGACGACGAGGACTGCAACGGCGGCGATCCGCTGCTCTCGCCCTCGCAGCGCATCTGGGGCTACGAGACGCCGGACGGCTCGTTCGCGCAATTCTGCCGCGTGCAGTCGCGCCAGCTCATGACCAAGCCCGCGCATCTCACCTGGGAAGAGTCGGCCTGCTACACGCTCACCCTCGCCACCGCCTACCGCATGCTGTATGGCCATCCGCCGCACACCATGAAGCCCGGCGACCACGTGCTGGTATGGGGCGCCTCCGGCGGGCTCGGCGTGTTCGGCGTGCAGCTGTGCGCGGCGGCCGGCGCCAACGCCATCGGCGTCATCTCGGACGAGAGCAAGCGGCAATACGTGCTCGACCTCGGCGCCAAGGGGGTGATCAACCGCAAGGATTTCAACTGCTGGGGCCAGATGCCCAAGGTCGGCACCAGCGAATACGACACCTGGGTGAAGGAGGCCCGCAAGTTCGGCAAAGCGATCTGGGACATCACCGGCAAGCGCGACGTCGACATCGTATTCGAGCATCCCGGCGAGGCGACGTTCCCGGTCTCCTGCCTGGTGGTGAAGCGCGGCGGGATGGTGGTGTTCTGCGCCGGCACCTCGGGCTACAACATCACGTTCGATGCCCGCTACGTGTGGATGCGCCAGAAGCGCGTGCAGGGCTCGCACTTTGCGCACTTGAAGCAGGCGTCAGCGGCCAACCAGTTCGTGCTCGACCGCCGCATCGATCCGTGCATGAGCGAAGTGTTTCCCTGGGCGAAGATCCCGCACGCGCATGAACTGATGCGCACCAACAAGCATCCGCCCGGCAACATGGCGGTGCTGGTCAATGCGCCGCAAACCGGACTGCGGACCTTCGAGGATGCCGTGGAAGCGGCGGGGGCCGGCTAGGCCGCGAACGCGACCTTGGCCGGCCCCCGATTGCGCAAGCCGCCGCCGGGCCTCAGCCCGTCGGCGGGGCGATCTCGTCGAGCCCCTTCTGCCTGGCCTCCGGGCCGAGCTGCGTGACTGCGCCGGCGGCGATCAGCAGAACGGCCGCAAGGCTGACGAACACCGCGGTAAGCCCCCAGCCCTTCTGGATCCACAGGATCGCCGGCACGATACCGGCGGTGGCGAGCCGGCCCACCCCCGCAGCCCAGCCGAATCCCGATGCCCGCGCGTTGGTGGGGAACACTTCAGACGCGAAGATCTGCATCGAGTTTCCGGCCACCTGAATGAAGAAGATCATGATGAAGCCGGCGACCAGCAGATGGGTATCGGATACGGCATTCGCGAACACGATGGCCATCAGTCCCGCCGCTATGAAGGCACACACCGACGTTATCTTGCGGCCGAACTTGTCGAGCGCATACATCATAAAGATGCTGGCGCACGGCACCGCCAGCGTCATGCCGAAGGTGTAGGCGAGCGATTTGGTGATGGTGAAGCCCTTCTCGGTCATGATGTTGGGCAGCCAGGTGCCCAGCCCGATCGCGACGCCGAAGAACGCCGAGAAGCAGATCATGCCGGCGATCACGCGCCTCGGAAACATCTTGAACACGATGGCGAACGGATCGCTCTTGGTGTCGCTCGCCGCGCTGGTGGTGAGCGGCTCCTTCGGCCCGGCGATCCCCAAGCGCGCCAGAACATCCAGCGCTTCCTTGCCCTTGCCGTGGGTGGCGAGGTAGCGCGGCGATTCCGGCAAGGTGAAGCGGAACAGCCAGACGATCAGCGCGCCGATGCCGATGACGATCCATATCCCGCGCCAGCCGATGGAATCACGGAAGAACAGCGTGAACAGTGCCGCGATCGGCCACACGCAGGCGCCGCCGATGAAGTGCACGATTGCAAGAATTCGGCCGCGGATGTCCTTGGGCGAGTATTCGCCGGCGTAGGCAAAGGCGAGCGGCTGCTCGCCGCCGAGGCCGATACCGGCAATAAAGCGGGCCGCTATGAGCCACCAGACGTTCGGCGCCAGCGCACCGAGAATGGTGAAGATGCCGAACAGCAGCAGGTTGAACTGGTAGACCGTCTTGCGGCCCCAGCGATCGGAAAACTGGCCCTGTCCGGCCGCCCCGATGAACATTCCGAGCACCGTCGCGCTTCCGATCCATGCGGCCTCGGGTCCGGTCGCAAACTTGGTCGCAAGCATGTCCGGGATCAGCGAGCCCAGCACGATCAAGTCGATGACGTCGAAGAAATAGCCCGCCGCGATGAGCCCGATCACCTTGACGTGCAGTGATGAGATCTTGGCATCGTCCATAGACTTGCCAACGAATCCCTCGATTGTCTGGGCCATGTCGTCCTCCCGCAGGGCCGCTGAAGCGGCTCTCTATAGGGGCAGTCTGGAAGAGCGGATTACCACCTGTCAATCGATTAGACAGGCTGCAAAGCATAATCGCTCAAAGCGATCATCGCGTCCGACCAAGCAACCGGCGGCGGCGCCCGAGCGCCGGTCCCGCCCGCGGCGTGCTGCCGGCGACCTGAATCGGCCAGCCAAGTGCTTGCCGCCACAGGACGCCGGTTCGGCAGCTCCGTTCATGCACAATTGCGGGAGGACACCCGCTGCGGGCGCCCTTTGCGGCCGTGAGGCGAGCCGCTAAACAAGTCGACGCCGCTACCGCCGGTTTGGCCGGAGAGACGATTGCTTCAATGTCCGAGGAGCCGAGCACCGCCGAACCATACGACTACCGGCTGCTCGTCCCGTTTCTCGCCCACACCGCGCTGATCCAGACCCTGATCCTGATTGTCCGCATCACCACCTCGTACCGGGTGATCGAGCTCGACCTGCCGGTGGTCTGGCTCGGGATCGTCGCAACCGGCTTTGCCATCCTTCCGGTGTTCGTGGCGCTGCCGGTCGGCCGCTGGATCGACCGTGGCAACGACGCCAGAGCGTGCTGGACCGGCGCCGCGCTGATTGCGGTCGCGTGTCTGGGCTTCTGGCTGGCTCCGTCCTCGGCCCTGCACCTGCTCGGCTTCTCGATCGTGCTCGGCTTCGGGCACACGTTCTGCATGGCCGGCCATCAGATGCTGGCGGTGCGCTCGACCAGCGCGCGCGGACGCGAAAGCGTGCTCGGCTACTACATGATCGCCGCCGCGATCGGACAGGGCACCGGACCGTTCCTGGTCGGTTGGCTTGGCGGCGCGGCGGCGGTGCCGCCGACCGGGCCGCTGTTCGCGATCTCGCTCGTGGTCGCTCTCGCCAGCGTCGCCGTGGCGCTGGCGATCAGGCCGGCCGCAGGCCGCGCGCGGCGGGGCGACGCCGGCGACGCCATCCCGGTCGGCACGCTGATGCGGCTGCGCGGACTGCCGGCGGTGATCGTGGCCAGCGTGGTGACGGTCACGGCGCTCGACCTTCTGGTCATCTATCTGCCGCTGCTGGGCGCGGAACGGAACATCAATTCGAGCCACATCGGCATGCTGCTCACCGCCCGCTCGCTGGCGTCGCTGGCATCGCGGATGTTTTATTCCCGGATGATCTTCAGCATCGGCCGCGCGCCGCTGACGCTCACCAGCATGCTCGGCGCCGCCGCGGCCTTCATCGCGCTGGCGCTTCCGCTCTCGCTGCCGGCGATGTATGGCGTGCTGATCGTGCTGGGATTTGCCATGGGCATCGCCTCGACGCTGACGATTTCGGGCGTGGTACACATTGCGCCGGCCGCCGCCTACGGCACGGCGCTCACGCTGCGGATGACGGGTAACCGCATCGGCCAGGTGATGTTTCCGGCGCTGTCGGGCTTGCTCGCGGCCGCGACCGGAGTGGCGGGCATTCTCGCCATCATCGGGATCAGCCTTGCGGTCTCGGGCGTGGCCGTCCCAATCAGCCTGCGCGCACGCCAGGGAGGCGACACGTGACCAATCCGATCCAGATCCGCATGGGCGGCTACGGCCCTGCCACCACCGGCTTCAGCCGCGCGCTCAAATTGATCGGCGACCGTCTCACCGCCGAGTTCGGCGACCGCGTCGAGGTCAAGTACGTCTGGAACATCATGGAATTCGGCTACAAGGCGGAAGACATCTTGTGGCTGGTCGAACATGGGCTGCTCACGCTCGGCTACCAGTCGTCGAGCTACCTGACCGACCGCGTCCCAGCGCTCGGCTTTGTCGACCTGCCATTTCTGTTCCCGGACACGGCGACCGCCCGCGCCGCCATGGACGGCGCGCTCGGCGCCACGCTCGCGCGCAAGATCGAGGAGACGGTGAGCTACCGCATCCTCGGCTGGTTCGAGAACGGCTTCCGCCACGTCTCCAACCGCGTGCGCCCGGTGCACGGCCCCGCCGACCTGAAGGGGCTGCGCATCCGTGTGCTGCCGAGCAAGGTGCAGGAGCGCACCTTCGAACTGCTGGGCGCCGTGCCGATGCGCATGGACCTCACGCAGGCGATCACGATGATCACCAAGGGCGAGATCGACGCGCAGGAGAACCCGCTCACCAACACGGTGACCTACGGCGTGCACAAATTCCACCGCTTCCACACATTGTCGAACCATTTTTACATTTCGCGGCCGATCTTCCTCCACCGCGCCGCGTTCGATGCCTGGCCCGCCGATCTCCAGCGCGCGATGCGCGATGCGGTGACGGCGGCGGTGGCGTTCCAGCGCGACCTGCATGAGCAGGAAGAAGAGGACGCCCGCAAGACGATCGAGGCACAGGGCTGCGAGGTGGCCGAGCTTTCGGCCGCCGAGCACGAAGCGTTCGCGGCGGCGGTCGCGCCGCTGCTTCAGGAAGCGCGCGGCACCTATGGGCAAGAGATGTTCGCGCTCGTGCCCGCGCCCGCCGGATGATTTTTGCTAAACCGAACCGCTCCGCAATGAGCGACGGCAACGCGCGTCATCGCGCCCGCCGATCGGCTCGCTCACGCCTCGGCCGCCGCCGCGTCCTCAATCGAGGGCGATGCTGAAGTCGGAACCGAACCTGCGGTTCGCGCCGACCTTGATGAGGAACTGGGTGGCGCTTTGGGTCAGCTGAATGCCGCCAAAGTCATCCTGGAAGTGCGCATTCGATGCGGTGTACAGGAGAACGTTGCCTTCGGCCTTCATGGTCCAGAGCGGCGTAACGGCATGCTCCAGGCCCAATCCCAACAGCACACCGGTGTTGATGGCGGAGGAACGCGCCGCGTCATTAAAGGAGGTCACGTTGTAATTGAAGGCTCCCCAGACGATGCCGCCTTTCAGATAGATGAGGAAGGTGTCGATTGCGATGCCGGCGCGGAACGAGGTGGCAAAATTCCACGGATTTGACGTCGATGTCTTGATCGCAGTGTTCTGCGTGGTGAAATTCCTCTCCGACCTCAGCGACGATCCCCAGACTTCGGACTCGATGCCGACGACGAAACGGCCGAGCTCGTAGTTGCAGCCGAGCTGCCCCCCGCCGATGAAGCCATAGCCCCATAAGGTGGGGCCGTCGTCGGAGCTCCAGCTGTCCTGCATCCCGCCCAATCCGACGTGAACGCCGCCGTAGCATCCCGTCCAGGTGTTGGTCGGCGCCTTGTAGGCCAACTCGAGATCGGCCGCGTTCGCGCACTGCGCGACGCCTGCCAAGAATCCGGCGACAACCGCTGTCACGAGCCGATGGTTACTCATCGTGCGCCCCACTGTCTTCCGTCAACGCCTGCCCCAGTTCTGATCGCCACTCACCTGAGGCGATCTCAGCCCTTATTTTCATTTTTCATTTCTTCTTAAAGTTTAAAGTGGACTGACCTTCGCACTATGCCGCGCGATAGCAGCACACGCTAACGCGGATTGCTTCGCTGCTCATCGAATCCGATATCGTGCGTGATTTTTGTCACGTGACCGGATGCACACACCGATCAGGCGGCGATCGGATTGCCGGACGGCGACGGCGCGCGAATGGAATTCGTGCGCGTGACATGGCGACAACACACTGCCGAAAGTATGCGGCACCATCGGCGTCACAAAATCTAGTGAACGCGCGCCACTGCGAAACGCGAACTTCCTTGCGAGCGCGCAGACCTCCGAAATTCTGCGGGCTTGTATCGCGCGCCGGATGCAGACGCCGCACCATTGATGTCTCGTTTCGAGACAACAATATTTTTCGCGAACAAATTCAACGCGCAGCGAAATGAAGAGACGCTCAGCGAGCTTTGCGCTCAACGCGCTTGTGCTGCAATTGCCACAACGATGCATGATTCCACGTCCGTTGCTGTGTGCACGGTTGAGGTGTTGCAGCCCTGGCGCGTAGTGTGCGCGGCAAGGGAAGTCCATCGAATGCACTGATCGCGAAGATCGGCACGAATGGATCAAACGGGGCGGGGGTCTTCAATGAGCACGAGTACCGTTCATAGCAGCCTGCGCGCGGTCCTTTGCGCTAGCCTGTCGATTGCTGCTCTCAGCGTCGCGGCACCTGCGAGCGCCGCCGACCTGGATGTCAAAGCCAGAGTGACGCGAGGCGAGACGCGTCTGTGGACCGAAGCCGGTGTCTTCTGGACGGGTGGCGATCCGATCCAAGTTGGCGACGGCGACCCGTTCTTCGGCGGCAAGGGCGGCGCCGTGACGGTTCGGCCCTGGCTGGGCATCAACGGCGCGGCCGGATTCGATCACCACTTCGCCGGCACTCGCTGGCACATCAACGGCGAAGGCCGTGCGGGCGTCTCCTTCGGCAAGGATGACTCCACGTCAGCATTCTCTCTCCTCGATCCTGGCCCGGATGGCATCGTGTTCAGCGCCAACACCCAAGCGAAGCTGACCGAGTGGCACTGGTTCGCGGACCTGGGCATGGGATACGACGTCTTCACCGGTCGCGCTCCGCTGCAATTGAAGTTCGGCCTGCGCATCGCCGAGGTGGCGTCGAGCAACAAGGTCAACACCGACGCTTCGTTTACGGTGTTCGACACGGGAGTCGTGGACACGACCGGAACCTTCAACACCAGCGCAAAGACCGAACGCTCGTTCTTGGGCGCCGGTCCGCGGATCGGCATAGAGGGTGAGTTCCCGCTGTGGGCGGGGTGGACATTCGACTACAAGGGCGACGCTGCGGTCCTGTTCGGCAACACCAAGATCACCACCGACTCGACCGTGTCGTTCAATGTCGTTTCCGCCGGCGGGCCGAATGTCAGCGGCACATTCCCCTTCAGCAGCCACTGGTCCAAATCGATCTACGTGTGGAATTTCGACATGCAGGCCGGCTTCGGCTACTGGATCACGCCGAACATGAAGCTGACCGCGACCTATCGCGTTGATGCGTACCTCGATGCGCTGCGGCAAAATCCTGATGATACCTTGCCGGCGCAATCGATCGACCGCTACGTTCACGGGCCCAAGATCGGGGTAGTCGGCCGCTGGAACTAGCTGGACCTTGCATCATCGCGTGCATCACCTCCGGCTCAGGCCGGGGGTGATGCTTTTCGGCGCGCAAGGCTCGTCGAACCGCAAGAAATCGATATGTGCCGCAAGGCCGCGCGCCATGCGCGATCTTGACCGCGAGACCGCCCTCGCCAGCAACCCCCGGATCACGTTATTCTGCGACATCAAACAGCGCCGGGTTCGATAGGGTGCGCGCTCAATGGCGGTCAGGCCCCGTCTCGGGCACGCCGCAGTTGTGGTCGGAGTACGATGGCATGCAGAAAAGCCCAGCGAAGATTCCGAAGCTGAGAATCCGGCTCGATTGCGGCAATTATCTCGTTCGCACGGTGACGGTCGAGGACGCCTCCGAACGATGGGGAAGCTGGATGGCGGACCCCGACGCCAGTCACATGCTGAACGCGCCGCCGCGCCAGATGAAAAAGAGCGATATCGCTTCCTATATCGAGACGTTCGATCAGCGATCCCGCGTGCTGCTCGGCATATTCGAGAAGGAATCGTGGAAGCATCTTGGAATCATTAGGTGCGATATCGATTACGAGCGGAGCCGATGTCTCGTCAATTTGCTGATCGGGGAGCCCGAATACCGCAACAAAGGGGTCACCCGGGAGATCACAGCAGCGACCGAGCACAATACCTTCGTGACCCTCGGGCTGAAGACCATGGTGGCGATGGCGCTCTCGCACAATCAGCCAATCATCAACTATCTGCTGACGCGCGGCTGGATCCTGGAGCAAACCGTTCCGCGACACGTCAAGTCGCATGCCGACGGCACGATGCTCGATGTGTGCTTCTTCACCCTGTCGCGCGAAGCATGGCTCGCCCGGGAACAATCGAAACAATCCGCGCCGCAAGCGAGCACGGAAGCCGAAACCGGAAAGGACAGGTAGCGGCCACGCCGCGTCAGCCGTCGCGTCAGCATGCCGGTCAGATTCGGCGGCCGACGCCTTGCGCGATCGCCTTCCGGTACACCATTTCGCCGAACGCCACATCCTCGAGCGCGATGCCGAGCGACTTGAACAGCGTGAGGTCGCCCGGCGCTGCGCGGCCCTTGGCCTTGCCGGTCACCAATTCGCCGAGCTCACCCACGTCCGACCAGGCGAGCTTGCCGGCCGCGACCAGGTCGCGGAATTCGCCGGCCTCGACCTTGGCCTGCTCGCGGTGGTCGGTCACCTTCACGGCTGCGCGCAGCACGGTGTCGGCGTCGATCTCGTGGCGATCCGCGCCGTTGGCGCCGGCGGCGTTCACATGCGCGCCCTTCGGCAGCCATTCGCCGCGAAATACCGGCTCGGCCGACTTGGTAATGGTGACGACAACGTCGGCATCGCGCACGCAGGCCTCCGCCGTCGGCGCCGGCCGTGTCTCGATGCCGAGCGCCTGCTCCATCTCGCGCGCATAGCTCTCGCGGTGCTCGGCGTTGCGGGCAAACACGTTGACGCGCCTGATCGGACGCACCGCGCAGACCGCCATCAACTGCGCGCGCGACTGCTTACCAGTACCGATGACGCCGAGCGTGTGCGCATCGGGATTGGCGAGCAGCCTGGTGGCGATTCCGCTCGCCGCGCCGGTGCGGGTTTGCCCGAACAGGTCGCACTCGATCAGCGCCTTGAGCGCGTTATCCTCGGTCGAATAGAGCGCGACGTGGCCGTGGGTCGCGCCCTTGCCGCCCGCATAGGCCTTGAGCCCGTAGACGTTCTTGGCGAGCCAGGCCGCGCCCATGTGGTTGAACGCGCCGTTCGCCAGCCGCGCGCGCTGGCGCGGCAGGTTGGTGGTGCCGGGGCTGCCCCAGGTGGCGAACAGCTCGTCGAGCGCGGCGATGGCATCCTTGACGGTGACGAGGCGCGCGACGTCGGCTTCGGTAAGGTAGATGGGTTGCGGCATTTGAACTCCTAGGCGCAATCTATGGATTCCAGTCGCCCCGCGAAAGCGGGGACCCATAACCACAGGTCTCTATGGGTCCCTGCTTTCGCGGGGACGACGGAGAAACGTCCTGCCGATCGTGGGATGGATTCACGCGCCGGGCTTGAGCGTCTCCTCGATCCAGTCCCACATGAAGTGCACGCCCACGGTGACGTTGTCGACCTGACAGTGGTGGAAGCCGCCCTCTTCGCGCTGGAATACCTTGAGGGTCTTCTGCTTCGAGCCGACCGCGGCGAAGCATTTCTCCGCCAGCGACAGCGGGATCTGCTCGTCGCCGGCACCGTGCAGCAGCAGGAACGGACAGGCGATCTTCTGCACGATGCC
Source organism: uncultured Alphaproteobacteria bacterium (assembly GCA_963755305.1). GTDB lineage: Bacteria > Pseudomonadota > Alphaproteobacteria > Rhizobiales > Xanthobacteraceae > VAZQ01. The sequence goes on from CAVWJL010000010.1 coordinate 55,061, forward strand.
GTCGAGCCGGAAGCCTTCGAGCTTCTTGAGCGCGGCCGCGTTGCTGTCGACGCCCAGCACCCATTGCAGGTGCTCGGGCGGCACCGAGAGCGACAGCACCTTGCCACTTGCAAGCTCATCGAGGCGCTTGGCCCAGATCGCATGGTAGTCCCACTGCGCGCCCCAGGCGACGCAGCAGGCGAAGCGCGGCTCGAGCGCGGCCGCCCGCGGCGCGTAGTAGCCGCCGAGCGAAAGCGCCATCACGCCGATACGCTTTTGATCGAATTCGCGGCGGCCGGCCAGATAGTCGTAGGCCGGCGTGGCGTAACGCTCGGTCTCGGCGATCAGCGGCAGGTTGCGAAAGCGTACGCTCTCGCCGTTGCCCGGCCCGTCGACGATCAGGCAGCCGATGCCGCGCGCCGCAAGATCGGGGACGCCATAGCCGTATTGCAGCTCCTTGGTGACGTCGAAGCCGTCGAAGAACACCATGCAGGGCGCCGGCTTGCCCCCGGTCACGGCCGGATCGGGATGCACGAGAAGCGCAGGAAGGCTCGCATTCCCGTAGGGCACCTCGACCGGCTCGATGCGCGGAGTGCGCAGGATGGCGGCTGCCTCCTGGAAGATCTTCACCGCCTTGGCGTAGATGTCGTTGCTGCGTTGCGAGCGCGGATGAATGAACCGCTCGCCGGTCTGGTAGTAGCGGCTCGCGCGCATGAAGCACCACGCCGCGGTGCGCTTGTGACCCTTGCGCTCCTCGTCGCGCCCGCGCGTCTCGATCTTGTCGCCCATGCGGGTCCATTCCTCGAACCACGCATTGTCGTCGCCGACATGATTGTCGAGCGCGCGGCCGACGCGCTGCACGTCGTCGATCTCCGCGCCCATCCATGGCGCGCCCGACAGGCAGATGAGCAATCCCATCGACCAGCGATAGTTGGTGGGAAAATAAAGAAACGCGGGGTCGTCTTTGCGGCCGATCACGGCGTTGCTCCATATGCTGAGACTGTCATGCCCGCGCAAGCGGGCATCCAGTAATCGCCAAGATTTGGATTAGGCACGGCATCACCTATCCCAGATTGGTGTGTTTACTGGATCATCCGCTTTCGCGGATGATGACAGTGGAGCGCGTCGCGGCATTGGCCATCGGCGATGTGCTCACACCGGCTTCTCGCCCAGGATGGTGACGCGCCGCATCAGGCGGCGCTCGCCGGCACTGAAATCGGTGCGCGCATGCAGCGTGCAGCGGTTGTCCCACATCAGGATATCGCCGACCCGCCAGACGTGCTCGTAGACGAACTGCCGCTGCTCCTGGTGATCGAACAGCAGAGCGAGCAGCTCATCGCTCTCCTGCTCGTCCATGTCCTCGATCCCCACCGTCATCAGCCGGTTGACGTAGAGCGCCTTCCGGCCGGTCGCCGGATGGGTGCGCACAACCGGATGCACGCAGAACGGCACGCCGTCGGCCACTTTCGTGCCGCGCTTGGTCGCGGCATTGTCGTAGTCGTAGGCATTGAGCGCGCGGCGCCCCTCGATGCGTCGCTTGATGTCGGCCGGCAAGCGTCTCGTAGGCGGCGTAGCCGTTGGCGAACAGCGTGTTGCCGCCGACGCTCGGCACCTCGAGGGCGTACAGCATCGAGGCCATGGCAGGCCGCTCCTGGTGACACTGGTCGGTATGGAAGTGCATCTCGCCGTCGGGGAGCGCGCCGATCGGCTTGCCGTCTTCGCGGATATTGGAGATGAGCATTACCGCGGGATGGCCGCGTACGAACTGCGGCGTATGAATCTTGGCCGGTGGGCCGAACATCTCGGCGAAGCGAACCTCGTCCTCTTCGGAGAGATGCTGATTGCGCAGCAGGATGACGAGGTTTTGGTGCCAGATGTCGCGCATCTGCGCGACGGTTCGGTCGTCGAGCGTGTCGCGCAGGTCGACGCCGATGATCTCGGCGCCGAGCGCCGGCGACAGCGGCCGGGTTTGCAGCGATGCAGGGTGGAGCTTGGTGTCCAGAGCAACCTGTCCCTTTTCCATTGCCATCGCTCCGTTGGTCCGATGCGGTTGGAAGCACCGACTATCCCGCGTCGTCCCCGCGCAAGCGGGGACCCATATTCCAGAGGCCGTGTTTATGGGTCCCCGCTTGCGCGGGGACGACGCTGAGAAAGTCCGATGCCAGTATACGCGCCAGGCAACCGACGATCCATGCGCCGCGGTCAAGGCTCCTTGGAGTCGATCAGCACGAACGCGATGCGGCAGGGCTCGGTGCCGCGGTTGACCCAGGCGTGGTTGGTGGCCTGCTGGATCAGGATGTCGCCGGCCTTGAGATGCACCTCGGAATCGTCGAGCAGCATGTCGATCTCGCCCGCCAGCACGATGGCGTAGTCGACCGTCCGGGTGCGGTGCATAGCCGGATGCCGGGGCGGCTTGCCGCGCTTGGGCGCGCCGTCGCCCAGGCTCGCATGCATGGTGTGCGGGTCGAGCTTGCGCATCTCCGCCGTCTCGGGCGGGAAATCGACCACCCGCAGGACCGAGCCGCCGCGCGGCGGCATGATGCCGATCTCGATCGCGGCGGCGTCCTCCGGGCTGGAGACGTTGGCCGGCGTCTGGTCGGTGACCCACATCAGGCGCGACACGGTTCCCGTGCCCGGGCGGACCTTCTTGTGCGGGGTCGGACCGTCGGCCAGCACCACCGCCTTGTCGTTCGGATCGACGATGGTGACCACGCGGCGGATGTCTGCACTCAGAGCCATGGCTGGGCTTCTCCCTTCGAATTGCGTCATGGTCGGGCTTGTCCCGGCCATTCGCGCTTTTCTGTTGCGGCGACGTATCAGCGGCGCCGATGACCGGCACCGTAGGCAAGTTTACGCGCCCTGCGCAAGCTCAGCGCGTGCCAGATATTTGAATGGTAGCGGAAGTTAGCGAGCGAATGCGCCGCTAGCCGTCGCGCAGGGAAAGCGGACTTCGCGTCACGCCTTGCGCTCGACCATCATCTGCTTGATCTCGGCAATGGCCTTGGCGGGATTGAGGCCCTTCGGGCAGGCCTTGGTGCAATTCATGATGGTGTGGCAGCGATAGAGCCGGAACGGGTCCTCGAGATTGTCGAGCCGCTCGCCGGTCGCCTCGTCGCGGCTGTCCTTGAGCCAGCGGTGGGCCTGCAGCAGCGCGGCGGGGCCGAGGAAACGGTCCGAGTTCCACCAGTAGCTCGGACAGGCGGTCGAGCAGCAGGCGCACAGGATGCATTCGTACAGCCCGTCGAGCTTTACGCGGTCGTCGTGGCTCTGCTTCCACTCCTTCTGCGGCGTGGGCGAAACGGTCTGCAGCCACGGCTGGATCGACGCGTGCTGGGCATAGAAATTGGTGAGGTCGGGCACGAGATCCTTCACCACCGGCTGGTGCGGCAGCGGGTAGATCTTCACCACGCCTTTCACTTCTGCCATCGCCTTGGTGCAGGCGAGCGTGTTGGTGCCGTCGATGTTCATCGAGCACGAGCCGCACACGCCCTCGCGGCAGGAGCGGCGGAAGGTGAGCGTCGGATCGATGTTGTTCTTGATCCAGATCAGCGCGTCGAGCACCATCGGCCCGCAGTCGCCGGTGTCGACGTAATAGGTGTCGAGCCGCGGATTCTTGCCGTCATCCGGGTTCCAGCGATAGATGCGGTACTCGCGCACATCGTCCGCGCCGGTCGGATAGGCCCAGGACTTGCCTGCGGTGACCTTGGAATTCTTGGGTAGCGTGAGCTGGACCATAATCCCTTTCCTTCGCGTCAGTAGACGCGAGCCTTCGGCTCGATATAGGTCACCTCGTTGGTGAGCGTGTAGGTGTGCACCGGGCGATAGTCGATCGCCACCTTGCCGTGCGCGTCGAGCCAGGCGAGCGTGTGCTTCATCCAGACCTTGTCGTCACGCTCGGGGAAGTCCTCGCGCGCGTGCGCGCCGCGGCTCTCGGTGCGGTTCGCCGCCGAGTCCATGGTGACCACGGCCTGCGCGATGAGATTGTCGAATTCCAGCGTCTCGATCAGGTCCGAGTTCCAGATCAGCGAGCGGTCGGTGACCTTCGCGTCCGCCACGCTGCCCAGCACCTCGTGGATGAGCTTGTGGCCCTCCGCCAGCACCTCGCCGGTGCGGAACACGGCGCAGTTGTCCTGCATCACCTTCTGCATCCGCCCGCGCAGCTGCGCCGTCGGCGTCTTGCCCGCGGCATTGCGGAACTTGTCCAGGCGCGCGAGCGCGAGATCGGAGGCGTCCTTCGGCAGGTCGGCGTGCCGGTCGCCGGCCTGCAATATCTCGGCGCAGCGCAGCGCCGCCGCGCGACCGAACACCACGAGGTCGATCAGCGAATTCGAGCCGAGGCGATTTGCGCCATGCACCGAAACGCACGCCGCCTCGCCCAGCGCCATCAGGCCAGGCACCACGGTGTCGTCCTGGCCGTTCTTCTTGGTCAGTGCCTCGCCGTGGTAGTTCACGGGAATCCCGCCCATGTTGTAGTGCACCGTCGGCACGATCGGGATCGGCTCGCGCGCGATGTCGACGCCGGCGAAGATGCGCGCCAGCTCGGCGATGCCGGGCAGCCGCTCGTGCAGGACCGCAGGATCGAGATGGTCGAGATGCAGCAGGATGTAGTCCTTCTGCTTGCCGACACCGCGGCCCTCGCGGATCTCGATGGTCATGGCGCGCGAGACCACGTCGCGCGACGCCAGGTCCTTGGCGGAGGGTGCGTAGCGCTCCATGAAGCGCTCGCCCTCGGAATTGACCAGATAGGCGCCCTCCCCGCGCGCGCCTTCGGTGATCAGGACGCCGGCGCCGTAGACCCCGGTCGGATGGAACTGCACGAACTCCATGTCCTGCAGCGGCAGCCCGGCGCGCAGCACCATGGCGTTGCCGTCCCCGGTCTGAGTATGGGCGCCGGTGCAGGAATAATAGGCGCGGCCGTAGCCGCCGGTGGCGAGGATCGTCATGTGGGCGCGGAAACGATGGATCGAGCCGTCGTCGAGCTTGATGGCGATGACGCCGCGGCAGCGGCCCTCCTCGTCCATGATCAGGTCGATGGCGAAGTACTCGATGAAGAACTCGGCCGCGTGGCGCAGCGCCTGCCCGTACATCGTGTGCAGCATGGCGTGGCCGGTGCGGTCGGCGGCCGCGCAGGTGCGCTGTGCGGTGCCCTTGCCGTAGTGCGTGGTCATGCCGCCGAACGGGCGCTGGTAGATCTTGCCGTCCTCGCGGCGCGAGAACGGCAGACCCCAATGCTCCAGTTCGTACACCGCATCGGGCGCGTTGCGGCAGAGGTATTCGATCGCGTCCTGGTCGCCCAGCCAGTCCGACCCCTTCACGGTGTCGTACATGTGCCAGCGCCAGTCGTCGTCGCCCATGTTGCCGAGCGCGGCTGCGATGCCGCCCTGCGCCGAGACCGTGTGCGAACGGGTGGGAAACACCTTGCTGATGCAGGCGGTCTTGAGCCCGGCCTCGCTGCAGCCGACCACGGCGCGCAGGCCCGAGCCGCCCGCGCCGATCACGACCACGTCGTAGTTATGATCCTCGATCGGATAGGCCCGGCCGTTGACGGCCGGCGCCTTGCCATTCGATCCGCCGTTTGCTGCCACGGTTCACACCTTGAAGCTGAGCATGAGGATGGCGAACGCAGACGCGAGCCCGACTGCCGCCGCGAAAAACGTGTTGGACATGAGCAGGACGAGCTTGACGCCCTCGTCGTGCACATAGTCCTCGATGATGACCTGCATGCCGATGCGCATGTGGATGCAGACCGACGTGATGACCAGAAGCATGACGATCGCGATCAGCGGCGATCCGAGGATCTGCACCACGGCGGCGTGGTTGCGGCCGAGCAGTCCCACCACGATGACGACGAACACAATGGTCAGCGGCACGTTGGCGACGGCGGTGAGGCGCTGGCGCCAGAAATGCTCGGTGCCCGCGCGGGCGGAGCCTAGCCCGCGCACGCGCGCGAGCGGCGTCGAGAGCTTGCCGCCGGCCATCAGCGCGGCCCTCCCATGAACAGGTATCCGATCACCCAGGTGATGACGGTCAGCGTGCTCGATCCCATGAGATTGGCGTGCGCCATCCACTCGCGCTCGACCGGGCCGAAGCCCCGGCCGGTATCCCAGATCAGATGGCGGATGCCGCCCAGCATGTGATGGAACAGCGCCCAGGTATAGCAGAACAGGATGATCCGGCCGATCCACGAGCTCATGAACGAACCGATCCCCGCATAGGCGTCGGGACCGGAGGCCGCAGCGATCAGCCACCAGGCCATCAGCAGCGTGCCGAAATAGAGCCCGAAGCCGGTGATGCGATGCACGATCGACATCATCATCGTCAGCATCGGCTTGTAGATGAAGAGATGCGGCGAGAGCGGCCGCTCGCCGGGTGCCTTGGTTTCGGCCATTGTTGTTCTCCGCTCCGCAGGAGACCGAATCCGGCCCGCCGGGCGAACTTATAGCGCGCTTCCCGGGCGATGTCAGAGCGTCCGGCAACGCGAGGGCGGCTAGGGATCGCCGCTGGCGGTTGCTTCGCAGACCGCGAATATGATACCTAGAATAGGTATGCACAATCAGGATTTGACGTAAGGTGACTTCGCCAAACGCGAAGGTACAGCCATGCGCTTCGACCTTGCCGATCTGAGCCTGTTTCGTCACGTCGTCGACGCCGGCAGCATCACCGCGGGCGCACAGCGCGCGCACCTCGCGCTTGCGGCCGCGTCGACGCGCATCCGCAACATGGAGAGCGCGCTCGGCGCGGCACTGCTGGTGCGCGGCCGGGCCGGCGTGACCCCGACCCAGGCCGGCCGCACCCTGCTGCAGCATGCCCGCGCGATCCTGCGTCAGGCCGAGCGCCTGCGCGAGGACCTCGGCGCCTATGCGGGCGGGCTCGTCGGCCAGATCCGGGTGCTCTCTAACACCAACGCGCTCACCGAGTTCCTGCCGGAGGCGTTGAGCTCGTTTCTCACCGCCAACCCCAACGTCAGCGTCGACCTCGAGGAACGCCTGAGCGACGAGATCGTGGGCTTGATCGCCGAAGGGGTGGCGGACCTCGGCATCGTCGCCGGCACCGTCGATATGAGCGCGCTGGAAACCTATCCGTTCCGGAAGGATCGATTCGTGCTGGCGGTGTCGCGCGATCATCCGCTGGCCAAGCGCAGCAAGGTCGCCTTCGCGCAGGTGCTCGACCACGATTTCGTCGGGCTCGACCGCGCCAGCGCGCTGCAGCGCTTCCTCGCCGACAAGGCCGCGCGCATCGGGGCGCCGCTGCGGCTGCGCGTACAGCTGCGCAGCTTCGACGCGGTCTGCCGGCTGGTCGAATGCAATGTCGGCATCGGCATCGTGCCCGAGACCACGGCGCGACGGACCGCCAAGGCGATGGCGATCTCGGTCGTCGCGCTCACCGACGCCTGGGCGGCGCGCGAACTCACGATCTGCGTGCGCAGCACGCGCGAACTGCCGCCCTATGCGCGCAAGCTGGTCGAGCACCTGCGCACCGGGCAGTGAATTGATCGCGGCCCAGGCCGGAAATCTACTCGCGCCCTGGGACCAATCACCCCGGAAGGGGTTATCAGCGAGTGAAGCATTCCCCGGCGATTCAGCCGGGCTGAAGGGAGCAAACGATGAGGCATTTCATAAACATGGGACTTGCAGGCGCCGCCGCCATCCTGCTGTTTGGCGCGCTGCCTGCCGCAGCGCAGTCCGCCAAGGCCGCGCTCAAGAGCGCGGACGGCAAGGATGTCGGCGCGGCGGAATTGACTCAGACGCCGGCGGGCGTGCTGGTCAAGATCGCGGTCAAGGGACTGCCCGCCGGTGAGCATGCCTTCCACGTGCACGCCGTGGGCAAGTGCGAGCCGCCGTTCACGTCGGCGGGCGGCCACTTCAATCCCGACAACAAGAAGCACGGCCTGATGGCGAAGGAAGGCCATCACGCCGGCGACATGCCGAACCTGCACATTCCCGCCAGCGGCGAGTTGACCATCGAGGTTCTGAATGCCGCCATCACGCTGGAAAAGGGCAAGCCCAATTCGGTGTTCGACGCCGACGGCTCCGCGCTGATCGTTCATGCCGGCAAGGACGACTACAGGAGCGATCCGACCGGCGAGGCCGGCGGCCGCATCGCCTGTGGCGTGATCCAATAGAGCGACCGGGCGTCAGCGCGGCATCAGCACCCAGTAGTCGAGGTCGAGCAGCACCGCCGGATCGTCCTCGCCGCTCGCCGTCTTGAGCGGAAAATCGGCGCACGGGCGATCTTTCGTGGCGACCGTGCGCAGGCGAAGCGCGCCGACGTCGTGGCGTCCCGGAAGATCGGCCTTGGCCAGGACCTCGGACCAGGCGAACACGGTGAGACCGGCAAACAGCGGCGCCACGTGCCGTCCGCCGTTGATGCCGGCGACATGGAAGGCGTTGGCGAGGCCGTTGAAGGAGAGCGCGCGGGCGAGCGAGATCACATGGCCGCCGTAGATCAGCCGGCGGCCGAAGCGGCCTTGCGCCGCCGAGAACTGGTCGAAATGGATGCGGGCGGTGTTCTGGTAGAGCCGCGTAGCGGTCTGATGCTCGGCCTCCTCCACCGTCACGCCATCGACATGATCGATCTTCTCGCCCACCGCGTAATCGTTGAAGCGGAGGGGGCTGCCGGCAAGCCCGTCGTCGTAGCGGGCAAGGTCGAGCACCGGGCAGGCGCCGCCGAGCGTCGCCGGTGTCACCACGTCCGGCAGCCGCGGCACGTGATCGGCGGGTGCGGGCGCATTTTCATCGCGCTTTCGCACCATCACCCAGCGCACGTATTCGAGCACCTTGGTGCCGTCCTGCCGGTAACCCGACGAGCGCACGAACACGATGCCGGTCTTGCGGCTGGAGTTCTCCTTCAGCCCGATCACCTCGGAGGAGGCATTGAGCGTATCGCCGGGATAGACCGGCGCCAGGAACCGGCAGCCGGCATAGCCGAGATTGGCGACGGCATTGAGCGAAATGTCCGGCACGGTCTTGCCGAACACGACGTGGAAGATGAGGAAATCGTCGACCGGCGCGCGCGGGTAGCCGAGCTTTTGCGCAAAGGCGTCGGAGGACTGCACCGCAAAGCGCGGGCCGAACAGGCCGTTGTAGAGCGCCACGTCGCCGACCGTGACGGTGCGCGGGGTGGCGTGGGGGATCACCTGATTGAGGCGGAAATCTTCGAAGAAATTGCCGGTGCTGGCCTTGGGCATGGTTACGCTCGCTGGGACTTGAACGGCTATCCGGCGGCGTCAATCTAGCACGGTCCCTGCCCGGCTGCATCCGACGGCGGTGCCGTCACGTAGCTTCCGCAGCAGTTTCCGCAGCGCTGGTCGCGCGTGACGCGAATGTGAGAGCACGTAGCGCGCGGAATTTGCTATAGGCCGGCGGCAATCGAGAGCCGACATGACAGTTGAAACGGCCGGTACCCCAAGCCTCCCGGCGCAGGCAGCCGCTCCGCCGGCAATCCACCCCCGCTGGGTGCGCGCGACCCACTGGATCAACGCGCTCGCCATGGTGGTGATGATCATGTCGGGCTGGGAGATCTACAACGCCTCGCCGCTGTTCGGTTTCAGGTTTCCGCGCAGCATCACGCTCGGCGGCTGGCTCGCGGGCGCCCTGCTCTGGCATTTCGCCGCTATGTGGCTGCTTGCGGTCAACGGCATCGTCTATCTCGCGCTCGGCCTTGCGAGCGAACGCTTCCGGCGCAAGCTGCTGCCGATCACTCCTCGCGAGGTGATCGCCGACACCAGGGCGGCGCTCACTTTCAAGCTCTCGCGCGCCGACCTTTCGGTCTACAACGCGGTGCAGAAGCTGTTTTATCTCGGCGTGATCCTAGCCGGTATCGTGATCGTGCTGTCGGGGCTGGCAATGTGGAAGCCGGTGCAGCTGCAGGAACTGACGGCGGTGTTCGGCGGCTACGAGGCCGCGCGCTATGTGCATTTCTTCGCCATGGCGGCGATCGTCGGATTTCTTGGGGTTCATGTCGTGCTGTCGTTTCTCGTACCGAAATCGCTGCGTGCCATGATCATCGGCCGCTGAGGAAAACCAGCCATGTCGCGCATCCGAAAGAATCCGCCCGGCGTCGATCCGAGGTTGCTGATCAAGGACGCCGCCAGGCTCATGCCCGATCCCACCCGCCGGCTGTTCCTGCGCGGCGGCGCGTCGCTCGGCGCGCTCGCCTTCCTCACCGGCTGCGACATCGTCGACGGCTTCTCGGCCGAGCGAGCCTTGATGAAGGTGTCCTATTTCAACGACCGGGTACAGAGCTGGATCTTCAATCCGAACAAGCTGGCACCGACCTATCCCGACAGTGCGATCACGCGGCCGTTCCCGTTTAACGCCTATTATCCGGAGGACGAGGCGCCCGTGGTCGACAAGGCCGACTATGCGCTCGAGGTGGGCGGGCTGGTCGACGACAAGAAAACGTGGACGCTCGACGCGCTCTATGCGCTGCCGCAGGAGACCCAGGTCACGCGCCACATCTGCATCGAAGGCTGGAGCGCGATCGGAAAATGGAGCGGCGTGCGCTTTTCCGATTTCCTGCACCGGGTCGGCGCCGACACGCGCGCCAAATACGTCTGGTTCCGCTGTGCCGAGGGTTATTCCACCTCGATCGACATGGCGACCGCGCTGCATCCGCAGACGCAGATGACGTTCAGGTTCGATGGCGAAATCCTGCCGCGCAAGTACGGCTTCCCGATGAAGGTGCGCATCCCGACCAAGCTCGGATTCAAGAACCCCAAGCACGTGATGGAGATCGCCGTCATCAACAACTGGAATCCCGGCTACTGGGAAGAACAGGGGTACAACTGGTTCAGCGGGATTTGATCGTGTGGATTTCGCAGGGTGGACAAAGGCGCCGAAGGCGCCGTGCCCACGCTGATCCACGATCATTATTTTGCACGCGCGCCATCACGAGCAACCACTGCTCCCGCGTGGGCGTAAATCCCGTAGACCAGTGACGGCGTGGGCACGGCGACTTCGCGCGCCTTTGCCCACCCTACGGATCAGGCTACAAGCAATACAGTGGAAGAAGTGCTGAGGAATCGCCATGCCATATCTCGCCCGCATCGCCGGAACGCTTCTCCTGACCTTGGCCGCAAGCCCGGTCGCCTCTGCCAACGACGTCGCGCCGACCGGCACGTTGCGGGCGGTCTACCTCGGCAGCAACCCCGCGCAGGCGGTGCGCGATGCCGCGACCGGCGAAACCCGCGGCCCCGCCGCCGATCTCGGGCGCGAGCTGGCCAGGCGCGCCGGCGTTCCGCTCGACCTCAAGCCGATCGCCGGCCCGCCCGCGGTCATCGAAGCGGTCAGGAGCGGGGCGGCCGATATCGGCTTCGTCGCCTACGAGGCGACGCGGCTCGGCTCGGTGGAGTTCTCGCAGACCTACATGCTGGTGCGCCAGAGCTTCCTGGTGCTCGACGGTTCGTCCATCAAGGCGATCGCCGACATCGACCGCGCCGGCCAGAAGATCGCCGGCACGCGCAACGATTCGATCACGCTCTGCCTCAAGCGCATCCTCAAGCAGGCAACGCCGGTGGAGCTGGAGAACAACCCGGCTGCACTCGGCAAGGCGCTCACCGCGCGCGAGATCGATGCCCTCGGCGCCAATCGCCAGCGCCTGACGACGCTGAGCAAGAGCACCCCGGGCACGCGCCTCCTGCCCGACAACCTGTTCAACGTGCCGCAGAACATCATCGTGCCGATGGGCAAGCCGGCCGCGCTCGCCGCCGTCAACGCGCTGATCGACGAGGTGCGGGCCTCGGGCTTCCTGAAGGAATTGATCGCGCGCGGTGGCGCCATCGGCGTCGACGTGGCGCCGGCCGGGCCGGTCAGCCAGCACGGCTGCCCGGGTTAGCGCGCAAACTCAGCCAAGGCGGGCGCGTTTGATCGGACGGCGCTGACGATTTGTCACTCAATCATCAGATCAAGCCCACGGGCGGGCGGCTCTGGCCTTCTCCTCGAAGCTGGCGATCTTGTCGCCCTTGACCATGGTCAGCCCGATGTCGTCGAGGCCGTTGAGCATGCACTGCTTGCGGTGCGCGTCGATCTCGAAATGCACCACACCGCCGTCGGGCCCGCGGATTTCCTGCTTCTCGAGATCGATCGAGAGCGTGGCGTTGGCGCCGCGCTCGGCATCGTCGAACAGCTTCTCCAGGTCCTCGGGCGAGACCTTGATCGGCAGCACGCCGTTCTTGAAGCAGTTGTTGTAGAAGATGTCGCCGAACGAGGTCGAGATCACGCAGCGGATGCCGAAGTCCTTGAGCGCCCACGGCGCATGCTCGCGCGAGGAGCCGCAGCCGAAATTGTCGCCGGCTACCAGAATCTTGGCCTTGCGATAGGCCGGCTTGTTGAGCACGAAATCCGGGTTCTCGCTGCCGTCGTCCTTGTAACGCTTCTCGGAGAACAGGCCGGTGCCGAGCCCGGTGCGCTTGATCGTCTTGAGGTACTGCTTGGGGATGATCATGTCGGTGTCGACATTGATCATGTTGAGGGGCGCGGCCACCCCTTCCAGCGTGGTGAACTTGTCCATTTCCAGCTTGCCCGGTTACTTTGGAATTGTTCTGTTCATGACGCGGCCGGTGGTTTTGTCAAGGGCCGGAGCGTATATAGGCACCGATGGCTCGCATCGAGGAGACGCCGATGAGCAAGCTGATCGCAGCCGCCGTCGCGACCCAGCTCGGTCTGATCGCGGCACCGGGCGCGCAGGCCGCCGAAAACTGGTACCTGCGCAGTTTCGGCGATTCGGGCGGCAAGGGTGGCGTTGCCGCGCCGTTGCAATACTGCCTCAGGGGAATCGCGGTCGCCGGCGGCATCTGCGGCCGTGCGCACTATCTCGAAGACCGGGCCGAGCGCGAGCTAAAGCGGCAGTCGCAACGGCGCCCAGCGTCGCAGCGCTCGGACTGGTAGCGGGGACCGGCGAGCGTCGCGCGCCCGCGGCAACGAGCGCATCAGGCCTGCTTCTCGTTCTTGGGGAGTGCGGCGAGGCCGGTGACCCAGGATCGCGCCGAGCGGAACCAGTTCTGCCGCTTGGGCACGAGCTGGTCGCGCTGATCGAGGATACCGACTCGAACCATATAGGACGCCTGCTGGCCCTCGCCCGGGGAGGTCGAATAGATCGGCGAGCCGCATTTCGGGCAGAACGCCTGTACGCGTGGATTGCCGCTCTCCGCGGTGGTCTTCAGATAATTCGCCGGCTGGCCCGTCATCTTGAACGTGGCGCCGGGGATCGGGACCGAGACACGGAACGCCGACCCGGTGCCGGTTTGGCAGTCGGTGCAATGGCAGACTGAGACCCGCTCGGGATCGGCCTCGCCCTCGATGGTGATGTGGCCGCAGTGGCATGCGCCGGTGATCTTCATCGCCGTGGTCCTTTCTTTAATCGGCGGCTTTTTCGATCGCCGCCATGTCGTCGTCAGACAGGCCGAAATGGTGGCCGATCTCGTGCACCAGCACATGGGTGATGAGTGCGCCCAGCGTCTCGTCGTGCTCGGCCCAGTAATCCAGGATCGGCCGGCGGTAGAGCCAGATCATGTTCGGCATCTGCACCGGCGCGCTCTCGGAGCGGAACGGCAGGCCGACGCCCTGGAACAGCCCGAGCAGGTCGAAGTCGGTCTGCGCGTTCATGTGCTCGAGCACCTCGTCGGTCGGGAAGTCCTCGACCTGGACCACGAGACCGTCGCACAGCGCGCGGAACCGCTCCGGCAGGCGCCGAAAGGCCTCGGTCGCGAGCAGTTCGAGCTCGTCGAGCGAGGGCGCCTTCATGCCGTGCCATGCGAGCGGATCGGCGGACGGAGGATTGGCCATGGCGGTTGTTCTAGGCGATGGCGCACCGCCGGCCAAGATATCGAAATGAGCGCCGGACACCATGGGCGTTGACGGCCGCCCCTCGATGGGTGAGCGTAACGCTCGGGACGGTTCCATGCTGAAGGCGACGATGACCAGAGCAACCGTTTTGACGGCGGCAACCGGGCTGATCCTGTTCGGGCTGGCGGGGGCCGACGGCGTTTCCGCCCAGTCGGCGCCCGGCGCCCGGCGCAATCCCGATGCGGCGCTCTCCGCCTACGCGCAGGCGCGGCCGAAGGCGCGGCGCCCGCGCGCGCGCATCCGCGTCGGCCCGGCCTACCCTTATCGTCTGGCGCCGTCGATCTATCCGATCCCGTACGAATACGAGTATCCGGGCCCCGGCGCGGTTCGGCAGTGCGTGTCGAGACTAGTACCGGAGTATCGTCCGAGCGGCCCCGTCATCGTGCCACGGATGCGCTGCTGGTGGGAGCGCTAACTCTTCCGGCCCCGCGGGCGGACGCGGCTCAGGCCGTCGCGAGCGTCTCCATCTCGGCGATGACGGCGTCGCCCATCTCCCGGGTGCCGACCAGCGTACAGCCGTCCGACTTGATGTCGGCAGTGCGCAACCCCTTGGCGAGGGCGGCCGCGATCGCCGCATCGATCAGGTCGGCCTCCTTCGCCATGTCGAGCGAATAGCGCAGCGCCATCCCGAACGAGGCGATCATGGCGATCGGATTGGCCACGCCCTTGCCGGCGATATCGGGCGCCGAGCCGTGCACCGGCTCGTACATCGCCTTGCGCTTCCTGGTCTTGGGATCGATCTCGCCGAGCGAGGCCGACGGCAGCATTCCGAGCGAGCCGGTGAGCATGGCGGCGATGTCGGACAGCATGTCGCCGAACAGGTTGTCGGTCACGATCACGTCGAACTGCTTGGGCCAGCGTACGAGCTGCATGCCGCCGGCATCCGCCAGCTGATGCTCGAGCGTCACGTCCTTGAATTCGCGCGCGTGCACCTCCTCGACCACCTCGTGCCAGAGCACGCCGGTCTTCATCACGTTGCGCTTCTCCATCGAGGTCACCTTGTTGAGCTTCTTGCGCGCACGCGCCAGCTCGAAGGCGACGCGCGTGATGCGCTCGATCTCGTAGGTGTCGTAGACCTGGGTGTCGACCGCGCGCTTCTGGCCGTTGCCGAGATCGGTGATGGTCTTGGGCTCGCCGAAATAGACCCCGCCGGTGAGCTCGCGCAAAATGACGATGTCGAGCCCGTCCACCACCTCGCGCTTGAGCGAGGAGGACTCCGCCAGCGCCGGATAGCAGATCGCCGGACGGATGTTGGCGAACAGGCCCAGATCCTTGCGCAGGCGCAGGAGCCCAGCCTCCGGCCGCACGTCGTAGGCGACCTTGTCCCATTTCGGCCCGCCGACTGCGCCGAAGATCACGGCGTCGGCCGACCCTGCCTTGGCCATGGTTTCGTCGGTGATGGCGACCTTGTGCGCTTCGTAGCAGGCGCCGCCGACCAGCCCCTCCTCGGTTTCGAACGAACCCATGCGATGGGCGTTCATCCAGCCGATCAGCTTCTTTACTTCGGCCATCACTTCCGGGCCGATGCCGTCGCCGGCGAGAAGCAGGAGCTTGTGCGTTGCCATATCGGTGTCCTCGATGCCGCGGCGCGGTGACTTGCTATCGGCCGCGGCGCTGCTTGGCAAGGCGGGGACGGAGCGCGGCCGAGCATGCTAGCTTTGCGGCGGTCAATCGGCCGACCCACAGGGCGATGCCAAGGAGGCGCGAGTGAGACAGCTTCGTATCCTGTTGGTGATCGCCGCGCTGGTTGCGCCGGCCGGGATGCCCGTGCCTTCGCCCGCGCAAGGCCAGGCACCCTCCGAGGCGCTGGAGGCCGCCAACGAGCTGTTCGCGCTGCTGTCCAAGGACATGATCGACCAGCTCGGCGCCCAGCTGCGGGCCCAGTTCTGGCCGCTGATCGAGCGCGACCTGAGGGCCCGCAACATCGACGACGCGGCGCGCGGCGAACTGCGCCGCGAATTTGAGCGCATCCAGATCGAGTATCTTGCCGATCTGTTGAAGGACGCGCCGGCAATCTATGCGCGGCATTTCACCGCCACGGAGCTGCGCGAGATCACCGCCTTCTACCGCACGCCGACCGGCGCCAAGGCGCTGCGCGAGATGCCAGCGGTGACGGCCGAATCCATGGCTGCGGTGATGCCGCGCCTGCAGGAGCTGCAGATCAAGACGCAGGAGGCCTTCGCTCGCGTCCTGCGCGAGCGCGGGTATATCAAATAATCGCCCGGTCAACCGGCCGGCTGCGCCGCGGCGGCGCGGGCCGCGATCGCATCGGCGATCGCGACCGTGCGGCGCGCCATGTCGGCGTGCAGCCGCTCGACCATGCGGCCGTCGAGCTGCACAACGCCCTTGCCTTGATTTTCCGGCAGATCGAAGGCCGCGATCATCTTGCGCGCCTGCGCGACCTCCTCGCCGCTCGGCGAGAAGGCGGCGTTGCAGGGCCCGATCTGGTTCGGATGGATCAGGGTCTTGCCGTCGAAGCCCATGTCGCGCGCCTCACCGCATTCGCGCGCAAAGCCTTCCAGGTTGGCAAGGTCGTTGTAGACGCCATCGAGGATATCGATGCCGTAGATGTGCGCGGCGGCAACGCAGTCCATGAGCCAGGCCATCATCGGCGCGCGACCGGGCACGATCCGCGCGCGCGTATCCTTGGCGATGTCGTTGGTGCCCATCACGAACGCAGTGAGCCGCGATTCGGAATCCTTCGCCTCGGCGGCGATCGCCACGATGTTGAACAGCGCGACCGGCGTTTCGATCATCGCCCAGACGCGCGTGCGCAGATCGGTATGCATGTCGAGCAGCCGCTGGCCGACCAATTCGAGCTGATCGGGGGCTGAAATTTTCGGCACCAGGATGGCGTCGGGCGCGGCATGCGCGGCGGCGGTCAAGTCGTCCGCGTGCCAGGGGGTGTCGATGCCGTTGATGCGCACGATGACCTCCCGCGCCCCGAAGCCGCCGGCCGCGACCGCGTCCACGACCTGCTTGCGTGCCGCCGCCTTGGCGTCGGGTGCGACCGAGTCCTCGAGGTCGAGGATGATGGCGTCGGCCGGCAGCGTGCGCGCCTTCTCAATGGCGCGCGCGTTCGACCCCGGCATGTAAAGCACGCTGCGGCGCGGACGGATGGTCATGACAATAGCCCCCGGATCGGTCGTATCACTCTACCCACGCTGCACGAGCCATGCCACTACCCGGGTCGGCCGATCCGGCAGGGCGGCGCAAACCTTGCACGGACCTGTCGCCAAATGGCCGCAGCGGCCAATGTGGGAAAAAGCATGACATTTCCAACCCGGCTGATTGACGGCTACCGGTCGTTTCGCGACGGCCGCCTGCCGCAGGAGCAGGCGCGCTACCGCGAGCTGGCCGAGCGCGGGCAGTCGCCCGAGACCATGGTGATCGGCTGCTGCGACTCGCGGGTTTCGCCCGAACTGATCTTCGATGCGGGTCCGGGCGAACTCTTCGTGGTGCGCAACGTTGCCAACCTGATACCGCCTTATTCACCGGACGGCGGCCAGCACGGCGTCTCGGCCGCGCTGGAATTCGCGGTCGGCGCGCTGCGCGTGAAGCATATCGTCGTGCTCGGCCACGCCCGTTGCGGCGGCGTGCAGGCGTTTGCCGAGGAACGCGCACCGCTCTCCCCCGGCGATTTCATCGGGAAATGGATGTCGCTCATGGCACCCGCGGCGGACAAGCTCGGGCCGCGGGGCGAGGCGCCAGCGGCAGACTATCTCGGAAGGCTCGAACGTGCCTCGATCGTGAACAGCCTCGACACGCTGCTCACATTCCCGCGCCTGCGAAAGTTGATCGAGCGCGGCAAGGTCGCAACCCACGGCGCCTATTTCGACGTGGCGACCGGCGAACTGTCGGTGCTCGATCGCGCCAGCGGCGAGTTCATGGCAGTCCGGGCAGGCAGGTAACCGCGCGGCTATGCCGCCTTCTGCTTGGCCTGGATGAGCTTGCGGTTGATCAGGCACTCGGCGATCTGGATGGCGTTGAGCGCGGCGCCCTTGCGCAGGTTGTCGGACACGCACCACAGCACGAGCCCGTTCTCGACGGTGGCATCCTCGCGGATGCGGCTGATATAGGTCGCGTCCTCGCCCGCCGCCTCGAACGGCGTGACGTAGCCGCCCGCCTCGCGCTTGTCGATCACGATGCAACCCGGCGCGTTGCGCAGGATCTCGCGCGCCTCGTCGGCGGTGATCGGCTCCTCGAACTCGATGTTGACCGCCTCCGAGTGCCCCACGAAAACCGGCACGCGCACGCAGGTGGCGACGACCTTGATCTTGGGATCGAGGATCTTCTTGGTCTCGACCACCATCTTCCACTCTTCCCGAGTGAAGCCGTCGTCCTGAAATACGTCGATCTGCGGGATGATGTTGAAGGCGATGCGCTTGGGAAACTTCTTCGAGTCCACCTCATCGAGCGTGTAGACCGCCTTGGTCTGCGAGAACAGCTCGTCCATCGCTTCCTTGCCGGCGCCCGACACCGACTGGTAGGTCGCGACCACCACGCGCTTGATCCTGGCCTTGTCGTGCAGCGGCTTGAGCGCGACCACGAGCTGCGCGGTCGAGCAGTTCGGATTGGCGATGATGCCCTTTTTGCGGAAGCCCGCGACTGCGTCGGCGTTTACTTCCGGCACGATCAGCGGAACGTCGGCGTCGTAGCGCCAGCACGACGAATTGTCGATCACCACCGCGCCCTTGGCGACGATCTTCGGCGACCACTCTTTCGACACAGCGGAGCCCGCCGACATCAGGCAGATATCGACGTCGGAGAAGTCGTAATGCTCGAGCGTCTTGCACTTGAGCACGCCGTCGCCGTAGGACACTTCGGTGCCCATGCTCCGGCGCGAGGCGAGCGCCACCACCTCATCGGCCGGGAACGACCGCTCGGCGAGGATTTCGAGCATCGCGCGCCCCACATTGCCCGTGGCGCCGACGACCGCGACTTTGTAACCCATTGTTAGCTCTCCGAAGGTGCCTTCCGGCGACCACCTGGGGACGGTCGCCATAGCGGCACCGCTTCTAGGGGAGAAGTTTGGCGAAAACAACGGCGATTCGCGGGCCCCGGGGTGGCCTGAGGCGGCGCGGCCGCAGGATCGCGGGGTCGGCGCGCCGTGCCGCCGGGAAGGCGACCGCGGCTTTATCTGTCGCTGCTGACCGTTCGTTAACATTCCGCCCGAAATCACCCGCGCGCAGCCGGTGCCGGAAACCTTTTCGTGCATGCTTTGCGGCGAGAATGCCTCACTGGGCGTTCGCCGGGCCCGGCCTTACGGCAAACGCGTCCGTCATCCCAGCAGGGGAACCCGATGTCGGATTTCGCGTCGCGCGGCAATGTCTCGTCTGCCATCAGTCACTCAGGGACGATCATCCGGTACGCGTTTTATCTGGCAGGCGCCCTTGCGTTCGGCCTGATCGCCGTCGCGATCATCAAGGTCGATGCCTTCGTGTCGTTCAATCGCGTCAAGGCCGTCGACACGGCTCCCTCGTTCCGTCTGGTCGATAGTGCGCTTGCCCGGCTGCCGACCCGGAGCAAGATCGCGGACGGCGGCGCGATCGGCCGCATCGAGGTCCGCCACTATGGACAGCCGCACGATCGTACCGCCAACCTGAGCATCGCCCTGATCCTGCCCCCAAAACTCGCAGATCGCATGGTGCGCCCCGGCTTCGCGGGCGTGCGCAACACGCTCTCCATCAGCGCCGCCAACTACGCGGTATCGAGCGGAGCGCGCTACGATCTCGAGACCCGGTTCGGCCCCGTGCGTGCGGCGGAGACCCGCATCAATGCCGACGGACTGATCAAGCCATGCCTGTTGTTCTACAGCCGCTTCGAGACCGAGGCGGTCCGCCTGGAGGGCGCCTATTGCGAGGCCGATGGGTCAAAGCCGAACCCGCATCGGCTCGCCTGCATCATCGACGGCCTGGTGCTCGACACGCGCCTCACGGCAGCGGAAGCCGACGCATTCTTGCGCGCGCGCATGGCGCAACGCCCCTATTGCACATCGACGCCGGTCAGCCAGACCATCGATACCCAGGCGCGGCGCATGGCGCCGCCCTCGCGCTGGTCAAGACCGTCGGCCAATCACCGCTGAGCCGGCCTCACCGCTTCTGGAACGGATTCTGCCAGCCGCCTGGCGACTTGCGCGGTGGGAAGGCTGCCTCGAGATAGTCGAGCACGACCTTGCGCAGGTCGCCCTCGACCCGCGGCATGTTGTGCCTCTCCGTCATCCAGTCGAGCGTCTCTTCCCATTGCCGGCGCGATTGGCCCTGCTGCGCCACGATCTTGAAGCCGTGGCAGGCGGTGCAGGCGTAGAAGGTGTCGTCGCGTCCCGGGCCGGCCGGATAGTCCTCCGGCTTTTCTTCGCCTGGGACGAAATCCTGCGCCTGCGTCGGGGTTCCGCCGGACACGAGAAGAACAGCGGCCAGCACAAGGCTGGCCGCCGTCAATGGCAATGATTTGCGCACAGGCGTCAGGCGATCAGCACCGCGATCCGGTGCATTGGATTGCCGCCGTAGCCCTGCGGGTTCCAGAAGCCCGCCTGATGGGGCTGCATCGCGCCTTTGGAATCAGTCCCTCGCGTCCAGATCTCGTAATATCCGTCGGACGGCAGCTTCACGGTCGCGGTCCAGCGCTGCCAGTCGTATTTGTTCTTCGGCTTTTCGAGCTTGGCCCGTGTCCACGTGGCGCCGAAGTCGGTGGACACGTCGACCTGCCTGACCGTCAGATCGCCCGCCCAGGCAGCGCCCCGCAGCCTGATCTCCTTGGTACCGGCCGGCATCTTCGCGCCGTTGGCGGGGCTGGTGATGATCGAGCGCACCGGCATCGATTCGAGAATCCGGAAATTCTTGGGATCGCCCTTTTCGCCCGGGATCATCGGCTTGATGGCAACGCGATAGGAGAACTCGCCCATGCCCGGGCCATCGTGCTCCTTATCGCGTATCCAGATGCGGGTGAGCCATTTCGCCGATGCCGAGCCCGGCCAGCCGGGTATCAGCAGTCGCAGCGGGCCGCCATGGATATTCGGCAGCGGCTGGCCGTTGAGCCCCCAGACGATCAGGCTGTTCTCGTCCATCAGCTTCTTCAGGGGGACGCCGCGGGAAAGCGACGGCTTGCTGGGATCGCCGGACAGGTGCGGATCCGAGCCATAGTGCCCGCTGAACACGGCTGACGGCTTCAGTCCGGCCGCCTTCAAGACGTCGGATACGCGCACGCCGGTCCACTCGCAGCAGCCCGCGCCGCCGTTGGTCCATTGGTTGCCGCGCGCCTGCGGAGAAAAGAACGCGCGGCCGTTTCCGCCGCATTCCAGCACCATGCGCCGCGTAACCGGCTTGTACTTGGACTTGAGCTCGCCCAGCGTCAGCTCGAGCTTGTTGTTGACTTCGCCGTCAACGACAAATTTCCATTTGTCCGGCTCCGTGACGGCTTCCGGAATCTGCCCGTTGTTGCGGACAAACAGCCGATCGGTCGGCGTGGTGTCGTCGTCGAGCATGTCCTCGGGCGTCTCGGCCACCAGCGGACGCTCGCCCAGGACGACGAGCTTGTCGTTCTTGCCCGGGAAGTTGAGATACTGCGGTCCCTTCGGCTTGGCCGGCGCGGCCGGAGCCTGTGCGAGCGCCGACGGGATCAACCCGGCCGGCATATTGCCCGCGAATGGAATGGTGCCGCCGACCACCGCACCCACGGCGGCAAGCCCGCTTCCGCCCAGAAAGCCGCGTCGGTTCAGGGCGCTCTTGCGACCGAACACGACCGCATCGGCGCGTTCGGGGTCGTCTCGATAAAGCTCTTCGATCGAACGTTCGATCCTGTCCGGCATGGCGTCCTCCGTGGTCGATTTTTCTTTGATGGCGGATTTTGAGGCAATTTTCATATCAAGAAGCCTGAATATATTAAACTCCTTTTTTCCAGTGCAACCATGTGACGCATTTGGGACACACCTTGGAGAAATCGCGCGCAGCGGCCGGAACGCCGGTCTGGCGCCCGGATTATCTTAAATTCGACGTGCTAGGCTTGCCGGTCAAACGGACTGAACCAGGAGGAAGGCCATGGGCTTCAAGGCTTGTGCGGCCGTTTTCTGTGCTGCGGCCATCGCGATCACCGCGTTTGCAGTGCCGCCGGCCGACGCGGCGCCGAAGAAGCGCTACGTGGCCAATCCGAGCCGTGCCGCGAACGCGAAACGCCCGCGCGCCCGCATCGTCGTGGCGCCGCGCTCGTTCCTCGACGCGGGTACAGAGGTGGTGCCGGGCGAGCGCAAGTTTACCGACTACGCGTTCCCGCCGTCCAACCACTTTGGCGTGGGCGCGGTGACCAATACAGGCGGCCGCGTCGGTTGGGATCGCTCGCCCATGCCGCAAGGCCCGTGGGACATCCCCGGCCTGAACTACTGACGCAAACCCAGCCCTTTGCCGAGCGCGAGCGCGTGGCCGGTTTGGCATTGCGCCACCGTCAATGCCCGTGGCGTTCGCCTTTGGCGACCATGAGATGGTGCGGCTGGTGGTGGCCACCTTGCACCATGATACCCATGAAGCCGAGCGCGTTGAGCTTGGTGGCCTGCGCTGCATCGGCGCTGGTGACGACGAGCTTTACGCCGTCGGCGACCTCTTCGGTCGCCGCGTTCCAGCCGAGCCCGCGCAACTCATTGGCGTGAGCCGGGACCATGCGCCTGATGGCCTCGCGGGTTCGGCCCTCGCCAGTGACCACGATCTCCACGCCATTGCGGATTGGGCGCTCAGCTGCGACGGCGTGTAGCGCCACCTCGTTCATGTCGATGAGATGCTCACGCAGCGCCGCGATGTTGACCTTCGACCAGTCGGTCGCGGGGTCCGCCTCCAGGATTTGTACGATCTCCTGAATTGCGCCGAAGGTATCCTGCCCGGGCATCTTGGGCATGGCGGCCGCATTGCCGTGCACGTGCCGGCCAGGCTGCTTACCGTGCGGCTTGGCCTGCATGTGTTGACCGTGCTGCGCACCAACCAGACCGCTGCCGGCAACGACAGCGCTGGCTGCTACCGCAACAACGACAAGAAGGCTCAATACGCGTTTCTTCGACCACATCATCGGACTCCAATCTTCCGTTCCATTTCGAGTGAACCGATCATTCTCCGCAGGCGCCGTTCAGACGACGGCGACCTGCCCCATCATCCCATGGTCCTCATGTTCGAGGATGTGGCAGTGGTACATGAAGGGCATTTTCGGCGAGGCCGGATGGCCGAACCGGACAAGGATCTCCGCCCGCTCGTCCACCAGCACGACGTCCTTCCAGCCGGCTTGCTCGGCGCTCGGCTTGCGGCTCTTGTTGCTAAGGATGCGGAAACTCACGCCGTGGATATGGAACGGATGCGCCATGGCGTCGGACGATACTTTCCAGATTTCCGATGTTCCAAGCTTCGCGGTGACATCGACCCGATGCATCGAGAATGGACGGCCGTTGATGGCCATCATCTGCGATCCACCGGCGTGGTCGCGGCTGGCGCTTCGGTTGGCTTGCGCACCGCCCATCCCGTGCGTTCCCCCCATGCCCATGTCCCATTCCCATCATCGGATCGAGCACGAAGTTGCGGCGCGCAACGACCGATCCGACATCGGGAGCGGCGAGTGCGGCCATCGCGCGCGGCAACGTCGTGACCGCGATCGGCAGTGCAGGATCGGGCTTGAACCGCATGAGACGCCGCGGACCTTCGCCGGCCCCTCCGTGGGAGCCACCCATCATCATGCCCCCGCCCATGCCATGCGGGTCGGACGCCGTGATCAATTCGGCCGGCTGGCCGTCTGAAAAATCGACGAGGACTTCGTAGCGCTCCGCGGGAGCGATCACCAATCGCCGCAGTTCCACCGGCTCGGAGAGATATCCGGCGTCCCCCGCAACGACGAAGAACGGCCGCCGGTCGGAAAAACGCAGATCGAAATTGCGGGCGTTCGCGGCATTCAACAAACGCAACCGCACAAAACCGGCCGGGACATTTGCGACTGGAGCGATCGCGCCGTTCACAAGCAAGGTGTCGCCTCGGAACCCATGCATCATGTCCATCATCTCGGGCCGATAGGCGAACTCGCCGCTGCGGCTGAAGCGCTTGTCCTGCATCACGATCGGCAGGTCATCGATGCCGTAGGCTGTTGGGAGACCGCGATCACGGTCGTCGCCGTCGCTCACGATCATCACGCCGGCGAGCCCGCTGTAGACTTGGCGGGCTGTGTTGCCATGTGGGTGGGGATGGAACCAGGTCGTAGCTGGTGACTGCTTGATCGTGATCTCCGGGCGCCAGACTGCGCCGGGCATGATGGTGTTGTGGGGACCGCCATCCACGTGTGACGGCACCAGCAAGCCGTGCCAATGCAGCGTCGTCTCCTCATCGAGACGATTTTCCACCCGAAAGGGAATCGTGTCGCCGCTGCGAACGCGCACAACCGGGCCAAGATAGCTCGACGAGATGCCTCTCGATGCCACGGCGGCCCCGGCGCCGAAACGGTGGCGGGCCTTCTGCAGGGCGAGCGTGATGGGTTCGCCGTCGCGTGCCTCGACAAGGTTCGGAATGGGAAGGGGTTGCGCGATCGCAGGAGCGCCATTTGCGATCTTCGGTAGGCCGCCAAGGGCCAATCCTGCCATGCCGGCGCTCCCCCCGAGCAAAGCTCCTCGTCGCGTGAGCAGTGTCTTGATGGCCATGAAACGACCTTTCCGGAAACCGGTTGATTCGGGCGTTCGCGATGGCTGCTTACTCCGGTCACCCCGACCGTCATATGATCCGGATCATAGGCTACCAATCAGCCTGATCGTCCCCTTGAGCCGTTCGATCTCACCGTTGGCCGCCATGTCCGCGAGCGCCCGATAGAGCGCTTCATGGCTGAGCCCCAACTCGCCCGCGAGGTCCTTCAGCGATCCCGGTAGCTCGACGGTGCGTCCGTCTTCCCCGGCATTGGCAGTGAGATAGTGTCGAATGCGATCGTGCGCCGAGTGGATGTTGCGCTGTTCCAACCGGGTGCGCTGGGTCATGACCTGGCGCGCGAGCATCGCCATGAAGGCATGCGCGGCCTTGGGATCGCGCTCGAATTCCACCAGCAACACGTCTTTCGGATAGCGGCGAACGATCGCATCCGTCGTCGCGACGGCGTCG
The DNA here is from genome assembly GCA_963755305.1 of uncultured Alphaproteobacteria bacterium. Taxonomy (GTDB): domain Bacteria; phylum Pseudomonadota; class Alphaproteobacteria; order Rhizobiales; family Xanthobacteraceae; genus VAZQ01. The sequence goes on from CAVWJL010000010.1 coordinate 79,983, forward strand.
CAGTGATAGGCTGCAGAAAAAAGCGAGGCTTCGGCGATCGTATCGCCTTGCGTGGCGACGTGGAGGACCGCTTCCCGGCCGGAACGGTCGACGCGCACCAGATGCACTTTTCCTTTCACGACCTCATAGAGCCCCATGCTGCGGTCGCCGCGCCGAAAAACCGCCTGACCGGCCTTGAGCCTGCGCTCGACGGCCGCGGAGCCAACGGTGGCGGGAAGCCAATCTCTCGGTGTCACCGGGCGGCTATTCATGATTTCAGCCCGTTCGGATCAGCAGCTTCTCGGCTCTTATCGGGAATGGCACTATTCCGATGACCCGCTGTCAGTGGCAATACGGGCTGGTCGGAGCCCCGCTACTTCCATATCGAAGCGAGTTATGGCCGCACGTCCGTGGCGAACCTGTAACGCGGCCGTCAAGCGACAGAGTTGTCTGAGCGTTGTCCTTGTTTCATTTTCTTGGCTGCATTGGCAGGCATGTTGCACAGCGTGGCGAGTACAACCGCCACCGCGAGGGCAACAAAACGAGACCTTTGCGCCATCGTGCAGCCTGCAACACTGACGATACGCGCCATCTTGGCGCATCCAAAGTGAAGCAAGCAGATTTGCGGCCGGCGTTCGTTGATTTCGATCAACTGGCCCCGGGGAAGGAACAGCAGCGAGCCTACACCCGGTCGGCGCTCGCCGGTCTCAATCCGACTTGATGTTCGCCGCCTGCGCGATGGCGGTCCAATCCTTGATGTCGTTCACGATCGTGCGCGCGAACTCGTCCGCCGATCCGCCGCCTGGCGCGAGCCCCTGCAGCGCCAGCTTCGCGATCAGGTCGGGGTCGCGCAATGCGCGGTTCACCTCGGCGTTGAGCCGCTCGATGATCGGCTTGGGCGTGCCGGCGGTGGTCAACAGCCCGATCCACTGGATCGCCTCGAAACCGGGAAAGCCCTGCTCCGCGACCGTCGGCAGATCGGGGAACTGCGCCTCGCGCGTGAGGCTTCCGGTGGCGAGCGCACGCAGGATGCCGGACTTCAGATGCGGCAGCGACGCCAAGGTGGAGATCACCGAGAATTCGGTGTCGCCGGCCACCACCGCCTGGATCGCCGGCGCACCGCCGCGATAGGGAATGTGCTGAAGCTTGATGCCCGCCTTCTGGCTGAACAGCTCGATCAGGAGATGGGCCTGCGAGGCCGCGCCGGGCGTGGCGTAGTTGAACTTGCCGGCATTGGCCTTGGCGAGCGCGACGAATTCGGTCAGCGACTTGGCGGGCACCTTATTCGCGTTGACCACGAACAGCAGCGAGTTCTGCGCCACCTTCCCGACCGGCGCGAGATCGCGCACGGCGTCGTAGGGCAGCTTGGATTTGGTGGCCGGAACCACCGTGAAGCTCGAGGCCACCATCAGCAGCGTGTGGCCGTCGGGCTGGGCCTTGGCGACCGCGTCGGTGCCGACGATGCCGCTCGCCGCCGGCCGGTTGTCCACGATCACCGGCTGGCCGAGCGCGCGTTCGAGATAGGGCCCGACGAGCCGCGCGACCACGTCGTTGAGCCCTCCCGCCGCGAACGGCACGATCAGGCGGATCGGCCGGTTCGGATAGTTCTGCGCCTGCGCCGCTGCGGTGACCAGAGTCAGCGCCAGCGCGGCGGCCGCAAGCCGCGCCCACCGATACATCGTCGAACGCGATCGAACCATCACACGTGTCTCCATCGATCCATCATCCACGCTCGGCACGCGCCCGATACGAACCGAACATTGCTCAGTGCCACTCCCGCACGTCCACGAAATGGCCGGCGATCGCGGCCGCTCCCGCCATCGCAGGCGAGACCAGGTGCGTGCGGCCCTTGTAGCCCTGGCGGCCTTCGAAATTGCGGTTCGAGGTCGACGCACAGCGCTCCCCGGGGGCGAGCTTGTCCGGGTTCATGGCGAGGCACATGGAACATCCCGGCTCGCGCCAGTCGAACCCGGCCTTGACGAAAATCTGGTCGAGCCCCTCGGCCTCGGCTTGTTCCTTCACCAGCCCGGAGCCCGGCACGATCATCGCGCTCACATTGGCGTTGACGGTCTTTCCCGCCACCACCTTGGCGACCGCGCGCAAATCCTCGATGCGGCCATTGGTGCAGGAGCCGATGAACACCCGATCGAGCTTGATGTCGGTGATCTTCTCGCCGCCGTTGAGGCCCATATAGGCGAGTGAGGTCGCCGCGGCGCGGCGCTTGTTCTCGTCGGCGATATCGGCCGGAATCGGCACGCGGCCGGTGACCGATATTACCTGCTCGGGGCTGGTGCCCCAGGTCACCAGCGGCGGGAGCTTTGAGGCGTCGAGGCTAATCTCGCGGTCGAAATGGGCGTCCTCGTCGGAGCGCAACGTCTCCCAGTGGCGCATCGCCTGCTCCCAGGCCGCGCCTTTGGGCGACTTCGGCCGGCCCTTCAGGTACTCGAACGCCTTCTCGTCGGGTGCGATGAAACCGGCCTTGGCGCCGCCCTCGACCGACATGTTGCACACGGTCATGCGGCCTTCCATCGACAGCGCGCGGATCGCCTCGCCGGCGTATTCGAGCGCGTAGCCGGTGCCGCCGGCGGTGCCGATCTCGCCGATGATGGCGAGGATGATGTCCTTGGCGGTGACCCCCTGCGGCAGCTTGCCGTCCACCACCGCGCGCATGTTCTTCGACTTCGACTGGATCAGTGTCTGAGTCGCCAGCACGTGCTCGACCTCGGACGTGCCGATGCCGTAGGCGAGCGCCCCGAAGGCGCCGTGAGTCGCGGTGTGGCTGTCGCCGCATACGAGCGTGACGCCGGGCAGCGTGAAGCCCTGCTCCGGCCCGATGATGTGGACGATGCCCTGACGCTGGTCGAACTCGTCGAAATACTCGAGCCCGAAATGCTTGGCGTTCTCGGCGAGGTAGGCGATCTGCGCCTCGCTCTCGGGATCGGGATTTTTCTGCCGGCGGTCGGTCGTCGGCACGTTGTGGTCGACCACGAGCAGCGTCTTTTCGGGCGCGCGCACCTTGCGGCCGGACAGGCGCAGGCTCTCGAACGCCTGCGGTGAGGTCACTTCATGCACGAGATGGCGGTCGACATAGATGAGGCAGGTGCCATCCGGCGCCTCGTCCACCAGATGGTCTTCCCAGATCTTGTCGTAGAGGGTGCGCGGCTTGGCCATTCAAATGCTCCGGAACCTGCGGGCGGTCGCTAGGATATATGGGGTTCGCGCAATCCTTTAGCGCCTGGCGGCGGTGAGGAAAAGGGCGGCGCTCAGGCTCGCTGTTCCAGGCCCCGCATTCCGAGTAGGATCGCCCCCAACACGGGAGGTCTCCATGGCCAGAACAAAGGTGAAGTCGCTAAGGCATTCAGCCCCGCGGCTGACGAGCAAGAGCCGCACCCCGCCCAAGGCCAGAGCCAAGACCAAATCCAGGGCCAAGCCGCGGCCGAAGCACGCGTTCGCCGCCAGCCACCACCGGGAAGAGGATTTCAGGAGCGAGGGGCTGCGCACCTACGCCAAATACCGCGATCTCGGGATCAAGAAGGCCAGCAACGGCATGGTGCTGGCGCACGTGATCCGCTTCCTCCCGCCGTTCCGGCCCGAGGAGGTTTCCAAGCGGCACTATCACGACGTCGATTTCCAGATGATCTATGTGCTCAAGGGCTGGCTCAAGACCGAGATCGACGGCGAGGGTGAGCACGTGTTCCGCGAGGGAAGCTGCTTCCTGCAGCCGCCGCGCGCCAAGCACACGGTGCTTGGCTACTCGGATGATTGCGAAGTGCTGGAAATCGTGCTGCCGGCGGACTTCGAGACGGTCGAGCTCGAGTAGCCTTACCTGATCAATAACAGCTCGCCGCCAAGGCAGGTGGCGCGACGCTTGCAACCAACCTGCCGCGCAGGAGGAAGCATGTTCAGGATTTTCGCGATTTGCACCGCATTGCTGTCATTCGCTGCGTTCGCGACGCTCAACGCCCAGGCGCCGGCCCCGGTAGCGCCTTCGCCGGTCAAGCGCACCATCCTGCAAAAGGCCGACGTGCCGGGCACCAATCTCGAACTCATCTACGCCAGCGTCGAGATCGCCCCCGGCTTCAAGGCCGGCCGGCATTTCCATCCTGGCGTCGTGATGGCGCAGGTGGTCGAGGGCGAATTCTGGATCCATTTCGACGGCCAACCGGAGAAAGTGTTCCGCGCGGGCGAGGCGCTCACCGTTCCGGATCGTGCCGTCCATAACGAGGGCGCGCAGGGATCGACCCCGGCTAAACTGACCGCCGTCTATGTCCTCGAAAAGGGCAAGCCGCTCGCCTCTCCGGCGCAATAACGCCACGCCAGTACCGCTCGCAGGCCAACGGGCGGCCTCGGCGGCATTGCCGTCGAGGCGTGTCGTTTGCCGGGCTACGGCACGCGAGCCTTACCTTGATGCCACCGCGGTCGTCAGATCGGCCGGCGAGATCAGCACGCCGAAGCGCTCGCACCAGCTGATCACGCTCTGGTAGTCCTTGAGATTGACGCCGGCCGGGATCGGATAGCGTTGGCTGCCCTTGAACGAACACAGGCCGCCGAGGTCGACGAACATCACGTGGCCGGGCGGTTTCCAGTCATCCGCCATCTGGTGGGGGAATTGTCAATTCGCGTGGTGGCGCGTCGCTTCATTCAAAGTCAGCCGCCCGGCGCTCCGATTCCTTGCAATTACGTCGGGACTTCCCAAATTTTCTTCGAGGCCAGGGCAACGCCGCGTCGATCGCGTATGTGGCCGATATCGCCGAACTCGAGGCGGCGTGCGCCAAAGCCCGCTTCGCCGCGCGCGCACAGCCCCTCGGCGCCGAGGCCCTGTCGTCGTTGCGCGCGCGCCGGCTCAATGGACTACGCGTCGTGCTGTATCCGTCGGTTTGCCTGGTTCAATCGCGCTTTCCGATCGTCACGATCTGGGAAAACAACCAATCCGAGGAAGGCGGTATGATCGAACGCTGGAGCGCGGAAGCCGCCTTGGTGGCGCGCCCGTGTTTGGAAGTGGAAGTGCGCTGTTTGCCTGCGGGCGGCTATGCCTTCCTCAGTGCCCTGTCCGGCGGACAGACCGTGGCGACGGCGGCGGACATGGCGGCCGCGGCAACGCCCAAATTCGAGCTCGCCGTCAACCTGACGCTGCTCGTGGAGGCGAACGTTATCGTGAATATTAGCGACCCTGCGTGAGTCGAACTGTTCAACCAAAGGTAAATCGCGTCATGACCCCGATCGATCCCGCCTCCCGGCGCCCTCGCGTGGTGATCATCGGAGCCGGCTTCGGCGGACTGTCGGCAGCCAAGCGACTGGCACGCGCGCCGTTCGATGTCACGATCGTCGATCGCCACAACTACCATCTGTTCCAGCCGCTGCTCTATCAGGTCGCAACGGCCGCGCTGTCGCCCGGCGACATCGCCTCGCCGATTCGCGGCATTCTGCAACGGCAGAAGAACGCCAACGTGATCCTGGCGAAAGTCTCGGCGGTCGACACCGCGCGCAAGGACGTGATCGCCGAAGGCCGCCGCATTCCCTACGATTATCTCATCGTCGCGACAGGGGCCGAGCACGCCTATTTCGGGCACGATTGGTCGTCCTTCGCACCCGGCCTGAAGACCATCGACGATGCCACGTATTTGCGCCGGCGCATCCTGCTCGCGTTCGAGCGCGCCGAGACCGAGCCGGACGCCGATGAGCGGCGCCGCCTGCTGAACTTCGTGGTGGTGGGCGGTGGCCCGACCGGCGTGGAGATGGCAGGCGCTATCGCCGAACTGGCCAAGCGGGCGCTGGCCTCGGACTTCCGCGCCATCGATCCGCGCTCGGCCCGGATCATCCTGATCGAGGCCGCCCCGCGGCTGCTCACGCCGTTCGATCCATCGCTGTCGGAAGCGGCGCGGCGCTCGCTCGAACAGCTCGGGGTCGAGGTCCGGCTCGGCGTCGGGGTCACCGATTGCGACGGCTCGGGTGTTCTGCTCGGCGCGGAACGCCTGGAAACCCGAACCATCATCTGGGCCGCCGGCGTCAAGGCATCTCCCGCCGCCGAGTGGCTCGGCGCCGGCAGCGACCGAGCCGGCCGGGTGAAAGTGCAGACCGATCTCTCGGTGCCGGGCCATCCGGACGTCTTCGTCATCGGCGATGTCGCCGCCGCGAGTGGGTCCGACGGCGAACCGCTGCCCGGCATCGCGCCGGTCGCCAAGCAGCAGGGATCGTACGTCGCTGATCTGCTGATGGCGCGCGTCGCGGGCAAGACGCTTCCGGCATTCCGCTATCGCGATTTCGGTGCGCTCGCCACGATCGGCCGCAAGCGCGCCGTCGCGCAGATCGGTGCGTTCAAGGTATCGGGGTTCCCCGCCTGGCTGCTGTGGAGCCTCGCTCACATCTACTTCCTGATCGGCTTCCGCAATCGTCTGGTCGTGGCCATGAACTGGGGATGGAACTACCTCACGTTCCAGCGCGGCACCCGGTTGATCACTGGTATTTCAGGCTCGCGGATCGAAGACGTGATGCCGGCCCGGACGACGGCGCCGACGGGCGCGATGGAGCCCGGCGAGCAGGTGGCCCGTCGTCCGCCAGCCGCCAACGTGCACGACCGTGCCGAACCGCACCATGTCTGACTTGTCCTGGAAAAGGCGCCTGGAGACTGCGCCAAACCAATCTGTTGCGGCCATCAACCAGGCTGCGGGGCTTCGAATGATTGCTGGCGCAGAAAGCCTGGACGAAGCCTTCAAGCGCGCCCGCGAAATCCCATGGGCTCGGAGCCGCAGTCGATCTGGGACGTGCTCCATCGGCACAAGGACATCCAATATTCGAGCCGCGTCGCCAGCCACATTTCGCGGCAGCGTCAGGTGCACAAGCTCAGACATGTGGTCTCGGAACTGGTGAAACATATCCCCGAGAGCGAGCGCAATGATCCGGCGATCAAGGACCTGGCCGAATACGGCTGCCTGACGCGCATGCATGTCGTGCGGCTGCTGGCGCCGCGCCTCGACAACGAGAACCACACCAAGGATGTCGACTTCAGCCCGACCGGCATTCGGCTGCGCTGGGAAGCGGGCTACGCCGACACCATGCGGTCGCTGCAGCGCGTGCCGTGGAATGACGATTGCGATCCGCTCGAGGGCGTGATCTTGCACGAACCGCCACAGGCCGTGTGAGGCGGACCCCTATCGGGCACGGCGCCCGCCGACACCGTCGGCGCGAGTACGTCCGCGGCTATTCGGCGGCCTTCTCGGCCGCCTCCCCGCGATGGTCCTGCCGCTCCGTGATGCGCGCGCGTTTGCCGCGCAGGCCGCGCAGGTAATAGAGCTTGGCGCGGCGCACCTTGCCGCGGCGCACGACCTTGATCGAGTTGATCATTGGCGAATAGAGCGGAAACACGCGCTCCACCCCCTCGCCATAGGAAATCTTGCGCACGGTGAAGTTCTCGTTGAGGCCAGCGCCCGCGCGGCCGATGCAGACGCCTTCGTAGGCCTGGATTCGGCTGCGTTCGCCCTCGACCACCTTGTAGTTGACGAGCACCGTATCGCCCGGCTGGAAATCGGGGATTTCCTTCTTGGCGGTAAGCTTCGCCATCTGCTCTTTTTCGAGCTGTTGGATCAGATTCATCGGAATTCTCCGTCGGCTGCGCCGGGAATGCAGGGCGCACGTCGGCGTTGTGGCGTCCAGGTTGCGCGAGCTTCTACGACACTGTGCGGCCGTTGTCACCCTCGGTGGCGGGGTGGCGTTAGCCCTTCTTTTCCGTGTTTTTCCGGGCCAAATAGGCGGCCCAGAGGTCGGCGCGGCGTGCGCGCGTGAGACTTTCGGCCTCCGCGCGCCTCCAGGCCGCGATCTTGGCGTGGTCGCCGCCGGTCAACACGTCGGGGATCGCCCTGCCCTCCCAGACCTGCGGCCGGGTGTAATGCGGGTATTCCAGCAGGCCCTGGGCAAAGCTTTCCTCCCCCGCCGAGGCCTCCTTGCCCATGACGCCGGGAATGAGCCGCACGCAGGCATCGAGCAGGGCAAAGGCGGCGATCTCGCCGCCCGAGAGCACGTAGTCGCCGACGGAAATCTCCTCCACATTGCGACCCGCGATCAGGCGCTCGTCCACACCCTCGAACCGCCCGCAGAGGATGACCGCTCCCGCTCCGCGGGCCAGGGATTCGACGCGGGCCTGCGTAAGCGGCGCTCCACGGGCGCTCATCAGGAGGCGCGGGCGCGGATCGTCGCGTGGTGCCGTGGCATCGAGCGCGCGCGCCAGAACGTCGGCGCGCATGACCATGCCGGGACCGCCGCCCGCCGGGGTATCGTCGACCGAGCGGTGCTTGTCGGTTGCATGGGCGCGGATATCGACGGCGTCGAGCGACCACAGGCGTCCGGCAAGGGCCTTGCCGGCAAGGCTCAAGCCGAGCGGGCCCGGGAACATCTCCGGAAAGATGGTCAGCACGCTGGCGCGCCACATGGTCTACCTGGCATTCGTACCGCTGAAGTCGGACCGACCCTTGTTTTCCGGTCGTCCCCGCGCAAGCGGGGACCCATATTCCAGAGGCCGGTGTTTATGGCTCCCCGCTTGCGCGGGAACGACAGCGAGGATGTGGCACTGCCACTACTCGTTCAACAGTCCCGGCGGCGGCTCGATCACGATCCTTCCGCCCGCGATGTCGACCACCGGCACCGTCTCGGCCGTGAACAGCAGCATGACGGTGTCGCGCCTGCCGGGCGCGCGCAATTCCAGAAGATCGCCCGCGCCGAAATCGTGCACCGCCACCACCGTGGCGACCTCGGCGCCGTCCGCGGTCACGGCCGCAAGCCCGATCAGGTCGGCATGGTAGAACTCATCCGATTGCGGCGCCGGCAGCCGCTCGCGCGGAACGTAGAGGCTGAGGTTGCGCAGCCCCTCCGCCGCCGAGCGGTCCGCGATGCCCTTGAACCGGACGACCAGGAAGCCCTTCGCCGGCCGGATGCTCTCGATCTCGAAGGCGCGCGTGCCGTCCTCGCTCTCGAGCGCCCCGTAGTGCGCGACCGCCAGCGGATCGGCGGTGAACGGCTTGAGCTTGACCTCGCCGCGGATGCCGTGCGCGGCACCGATCTGGGCGACGCAGATGCGCTCGGCCACGGACGCCTATCCGGCCGTCGCCGACATCAGCTTGACGGTGCGGCGGCAGCAGCCGCCTTGGCCGCCGCAGCCGCGGTCTTGGCTTCGGCCGCCGCCTTGGCGGCGTCCTCGGCCATCTGCTTGCGCTGCTTGCGCGGAATGGCGCGGGTCGGATTGTTGCGCTTCTCGCGCTTCATGATGCCGGCCTCGTCGAGGAAGCGCGACACGCGATCGGTCGGCAGCGCGCCCTTGGCCATCCAGGCCTTGACCTTTTCCAGATCGAGCTTGAGCCGCTCGGTCTTGTCCTTCGGCAACAGCGGATTGAAATAGCCGAGCCGCTCGATGAAGCGCCCGTCGCGCGGCGAGCGGCTGTCGGCGATCACGATGTGATAGACCGGCCGCTTCTTGGTGCCGGCGCGGGCAAGTCGGATTTTCAGGGACATCGATTTTCCTTTCTCAGTCGATTCTTTCAATTCGTTCGAACGATCAGTCCGTCATCCTGAGGTGCGAGGCGGCGAGGCCGCCGAGCCTCGAAGGATGACGGATCGAGCACCGTGTGGGCGCATCATTTCTTCTTCCCCAATCCGGGAAATCCACCCAGCCCGGACGGCTTGCCGCCGAGACCGGGAAGCAGCGGCCCGCCCGGCGCTTTGGACGGCAGGCCTGGAAAGTTCGGCGGCAGTCCACCGCCCATGCCGGGCGGCAGCGAACCGGGCGGAATGCCGCCCGGCATCTGCTGCGCGAGCTTGGCCATCTCCTCCGCGCTCGGCATGCCGCCGCCGAGCCCGAGCATGTTGGCGAGCCCAGCCATCGGCCCGCGCTTGCCCGAGCCCATCGCCTTCATCACGTCGGACATGGAGCGGTGCATCTTGAGCATACGGTTGATGTCCTCGACCTTCACGCCCGAGCCCGCCGCGATGCGCTTCTTGCGGCTCGCCTTGAGAAGGTCCGGGTGCCGGCGCTCCTTCGGCGTCATCGAATCGATCATCGCGACCTGGCGCTTGAGCACCTTCTCGTCGAGGTTCGCGGCGGCGAGCTGGTTCTTCATCTTGGCGACGCCCGGCAGCATGCCCATCAGGCCGGTGAGCCCGCCCATCTGGGCCATCTGCAGAAGCTGCTCGCGCAAATCGATGAGGTCGAACTGACCCTTGCGCATCTTCTCGGCGACGCGCGCGGCCTTCTCGGCGTCGATGGTGGCCGCGGCCTTCTCGACCAGCGAGACGATGTCGCCCATGCCGAGAATGCGGTCGGCAATGCGCGAGGGATGGAAATCCTCGAGCGCGTCCATCTTCTCGCCGACGCCGATCAGCTTGATCGGCTTGCCGGTGACCGCGCGCATGGAGAGCGCGGCGCCGCCGCGGCCGTCGCCGTCGACGCGGGTGAGCACGATGCCGGTGAGGCCGACGCGCTCGTCGAACGCACGCGCGAGGTTGACCGCGTCCTGGCCGGTGAGCGCGTCGGCGACCAGCAGCACCTCGTGCGGATTGGCGGCGCGCTTGACTTCGGCCGCCTCCGCCATCATGGCGTCGTCGAGCGTGGTGCGGCCGGCGGTGTCGAGCAGCACCACGTCGTAGCCGCCGAGCCTCGCGGCCTGCAACGCACGTTGCGCAATCTGCGCCGGCTGCTGGCCCACGACGATCGGCAAGCGTCTCGACGCGCGATCTGCTGCCCGAGCACGGCAAGCTGCTCCATCGCGGCCGGCCGGTATACGTCGAGCGAGGCCATCAGCACCTTGCGGCGGCCCTGTTCGGTCAGGCGCTTGGCGATCTTGGCGGCGGTCGTGGTCTTGCCGGAGCCCTGCAGGCCGACCAGCATGATCGGCACCGGCGAAGGCGCGTTGAGATCGATCGGCTCGGCCTGCGCGCCGAGCGTCTCGATCAGCTGGTCGTGCACGATCTTCACGACCATCTGGCCCGGCGTCACCGATTTGATGACGTCGACGCCGACGGCCTGCTGCTTCACCTTGTCGACGAAGGCGCGCATCACATCGAGCGCAACGTCGGCTTCGAGCAGCGCGCGCCGTACCTCGCGCATCGCCACATCGACATCGGCGTCGGTCAGCGCGCCGCGCCGCGTCAGCGTGTCGAGAATGCCGCTCAGCCGGTCGGACAGATTATCGAACATGCGCTTCCGTTCCGTGTGCGCCTCATCCTGCGGAGCGTCGCGAAGCGACGCGCCTCGAAGGATGAGGCAACCACCAAACACCTATGGCGCCCGAGGGCGCACAGCGCTGTCGGGCGGCTGCCTCCGGCCCCATCGACCGGTCGGCGGATTGCATTAACGGCTCTATTGCGAGAGCGCGCGGAACCTAGGAGCGGGGTCCGCCCAAGTCAAGGACGGCCCGACGGTCCGACGGTCTCTTGGCGGCCGCTTCGGCCCGCGGCTTCCGGCCACTTATCGCGCCGATCGGCTTGCGATAGGCTTGCCGACATCGCGCCCCGGCCCAATCCCCGCGCGTTCGCAATTCGGCAAGCCATGAAGCACCCCCTCGGGTCTTTCCTTGCCGCCTTGCACCGAGCGTGTTGGCACCGGTAGCGCCTTTCAAGCGTCGGTTACTTGGGAGGACGAACCATGAAGGTCATGCCATCGCTGCTCATCGGCGTTGCGCTCGTCGGCCTCGCGGCTGATCGGGCACCGGCCGAGGACTATCCCAGCCGCCAGGTCACCTTCGTGGTGCCGTTCGCTCCCGGCGGCGGCACCGACATTCTCGGCCGGCTGATCGGGCAGAAACTCACCGACCGTTTCGGCAAGCAATTCGTGGTCGAGAACCGCCCCGGCGCCGGCACGGTGGTGGCGGCCGTCCAGGTCGCGAAAAGCGCGCCCGACGGCTACACCATCATGATGGCGACCAGCGGCACGATGGCGATGAACCCGACGCTCTACAAGAAGCTGCCCTACGAGCCGGGCAAGGACCTCATCCTCGCGGCGCTCATCTGTCATGTGCCGTTCGTGCTGGTGGTCAATCCCGACCTGCCGGTGAAATCGGTGGCCGACCTGGTCAAGCTCGCGAAGGAACGCAAGCTCAGCTACGGCTCGGGCGGCGTCGGCGCCTTTCACCATATCCTGGGCGAGACGTTCGACACGCATTTCGGAATCAAGATGACGCACGTGCCCTACCGCGGCACGCTGCCGGCGCTCAACGACGTCATTGCCGGCCATATCGATCTGATGTTCAGCGACCTCGCGCCGGCCTACGCGCTGATCCAGTCCGGCAAGGTGCGCGCGCTCGGCGTGACGACCGCGCAGCGCGTCGCCTCGGCGCCGGAGCTGCCTCCGCTCGCCGAAGTCGGCGCCCCGGGCTTCGACTGGGCGGCCTGGCAGGCGGTCGCAGTGCCGGGTGGAGTGCCGAAGGAGATCGTGGCGAAGCTCAACGGCGCGATCAACGCCGCCGTCTCTGCGCCCGACGTGACGACGCAGTTGACCAGCCTGCAGTTCATCCCGATCGGCAAGGGTTCGCCCGAGGAGCTTGCGCGCTTCGTCCAGACCGAGACCACACGCTGGGCCAAGGTGCTACAGCAGGCAGGTGTCGCGGGATCGCAGTGAGCTCGCAGTAAACGCTAAGAAAGATTGAGCGAGCGGTATCCGGTTTGCCGCGCGCCGCCTACGCGTCAGGACGGTCAAAGGCAGGTCCCCAGCGAACCGGCCGCAAGGGCCCTTCGCCGCGGCATGACTTTAGCCCTTCCCTAAAATTGCACAATTCCACTTAGCCGCGATGTAATAACTGTTGAATTAAGATCGCGGCATTGTTGCTCGGCAGCCCACCAGGCTGGCACGTACCGGCGGCCCTAAGTGACTTGCAAAGACCTTCATGACCGGAGGGCGCGTTGACGCGCGTGCGCGGGGGCGTGAACTCAGAAAGACCAAGCGCACGCCGCGGCGCAACGCCGCCTCGATCGTGCTGGACGGGGCGGCTCCCCGATCCCCTGCGTGCTTTGGGATATTTCGGACGGCGGGGCGCGGATCGCTGCCCCTCGGGTGAACTCGATACCCAACGTCTTCGGCCTGTTCCTGACCAAGGACGGCAAGTCGCGCCGCTTTTGCCGCGTGGTGTGGCGCAGGGACGGGCAACTCGGCATCCGCTTCATCGACGAACACACCGCCGGCATCGACGTGGACCCGACGCCGCGACGCGCGCGGCGGAAAGCCGTTCCGGCTCCACCTCCGGCGCCGAAAGCCGCGCGGCCGGACGATGTGACCATCGAACAGCTCGTGCTGCCGGGATACAGTCCGCGCACCGCGCTGAAGGCCGAGCCGCGCCCGCTTGCGGTGTCGTCGATCGCCTTGCTCATGCTGGTCCTGCTTGCGGCGACTACCGCGTTGTTCGCTTTCGCCGGCATGCAGAGCGATACGGCTTGGACGGCCAAGATCTGCAACAACGCCGCAAACTTCTGCCAGCATCCGGAATGGACGGGCGCGGCCAGTGTCGCGATGACCGTCGTCTATCTGGCGGTCAAAGGGATGGAGCGCTGAAGGGCGGCTGCCTTCGGTCCGGACCGGCGTTCCACTGCTTGAGGGCCTAATTCGTCTTCATCACGCGCTTGGCGACCGGCCCCCATTTGCCGATCTCGCTCGCCATGAAGGCGGTGAATTCCGGCGCGGTCATCGCCCTGGTTTCGACCGCATCGCGATCGAGCCGGGCGCGTACGGCCGGAAGATCGAGGATTTTCACCACCGCCCGGTTGAGCTTTTGCGTGATGTCGGCGGGAATTCCCGCCGGTCCGGAGAGCCCGAACCAGGTCGTCGCCACGAGGTCGTCGAACCCGAGGTCCCGGAGCGTGGGCAGGTCGGGCGCTTCCGCGACCCGCTTGTTCGACGTCAGCGCGAGCGGGATCACCTTGCCGGCGCGGACCTGCCCGAGCGCCGAGGTCCAGGTCATGGTCGCAAGTGGAACGTTGCCGGAGATCAGGTCGACCATCGCCTGCGAGGCGCCCTTGGTCGGCACGTGCTGCAGCTTGATGTTTGCGCTTTGGGCGAACATTTCACCGACCAGGTGTCCAAGCGTCCCGACGCCCGGAGAGACGTAGTTGATCGCCTCGCCCTTGCGCGCGCGCTCGACCAGATCCTTGATCGAACGCACGCCGAATTCGGGCCGCACGATGAATACGATCGGCGGCCCGCCGAAATACGCGATGTGGGTGAAGTCCTTGAGCGGGTCGAACCCCGGATTGGCGCTCACCGCGGGCGCGATCGCATTGTAGGCGATGCTCGAGGTGTAGAGGGTGTGACCGTCCGGCTCGGCATGCGCGGCGGCCGCCGCCCCGATCAGCCCGCCGGCGCCCGGCCGATTCTCGACGAAGCCACGTCCGCCGACCATGTCGGGCAGATGATCGGAAAGCATGCGCGCGAACGTGTCCGCCGCCCCGCCGGCCGGAGCGGGCGCGATGACGCGGATCGGCCTGCTCGGCCATTCGGCCGCAGTGGCGGTGAATGGCGCGGCAAACACGACTGCCGTGAGCAGCGCAGCAAGTCGGCGCATGATGTCCTCGGGGCCGATGGTTGCGGCAATGATGATGCGGGCTTTGCTGCCGCCCGGCAAGAGCCGTCGCGATGGGTCCGGACACCGCAAGCCGGGGCATGACTGCGTTGCGGCAAACGCGGCGGCGCCACGTGCATGGACGTTGCGAGGCTTGCAGAATTCGGCTTATCTGCAAACTCGTCGCCTTCCAGCGCGATCGAGTAATACCATTCGGCGGGGGGCCTGCATGGACGCGGATCTGGTCGAGGAAGGCAATGCCAAGGCATTGCTCAAGGGTTCGAGCATCCTCACCGCGATCAAGGCGAGCGGCATCGAATATATCCTGTCGGTGCCCGACATCACGACCAGCGGCGGGCTGTTGCGGCCCATTGCGCGTGACCCCTCGCTCAAGCTGATCCGCGTCTGCAAGGAAGACGAATGCATCGGCATCGCGTCGGGTCTGTCCTACTGCGACAAGCGCGCGCTCAGCCTGATCCAGCACACCGGATTTCTCAATTCGATCAACGCCATTCGCGGCGTTGCGGTCGAGTACGGCCAGCCGATCTGCATGATGGTGGGCCTGCTGCAACACGATCCCGACACGACGCCGCGCAATTCGCCGCGCTACGGCGTGCGGATTGTCGAACCGATCCTCGAGGCCATGGGAATTCCGCACCATTACATCGGCGAGGACGCGGACGTGGCCAAGATTCGTCCCGCGATCGAGCAGGCCTACGAGAAGTCCTTCCCGGTTGCGCTCCTGGTCGGCCGGAGGCCGTCGGCATCATGATGAAACGGGACGAATGTTTCCGCATCCTCGCGCGCCACGTCGGCGACGAGATCGTGGTGTCGACCTACAGCTCGGCGGTCGACTGGCTCGAACTCGGCGAGCGCACGTTCAATTATTTTTCGATCGGCGCGATGGGCCTCGACTCTTCCCACGCGCTTGGCCTCGCGCTCGGGCGGCCCGACAAGCGCATCATCTGCCTGCAAGGCGACGGCAGCCTGCTGATGAACCTCGGGTGCCTGGTCACCATCGGAGCGGCCGCTACCCGCAACCTCGTGCATTTCGTTGTCCAGAACGGGACCTACGAGGCCAACGGCAGCCATCCGATCCCGAACACCAAGGTCGATTTCGCCGGCATGGCGCGTTCGGCCGGCTACGCGCACGTGCACGAATTCTCCGAGCTCGCCAATTTCGAGCAGCAGGCTGCGTACGTGCTCAAGCAGGACGGACCGGTGTTCGCTACGCTGCACGTCGAGCCGTCGAAGGCGCTCACCTACGACTATCCCAACCTGTACGATCCGGCCCGCCGCAAGGCGCTCAAGGCGGCCCTGCGGGAGTCTTGACGCACATCCCTCAATTCGCCGGCACAGCCGCGGCCGGTTCGGGCGCCACCAGCCGGTAACCGACGCCGAGTTCGGTCAACAGGATGCGCGGCTGGGTCGGGTCGGTCTCGATCTTCTGGCGCAGCTTGCGCACGAATATCCGCAGGTAATGCGTATCCTGCAGATGCGGCGAACCCCACACTTCCTTCAGCAGGAACTGATGCGTGACGACGTTGCCGGAGTGCTGGGCCAGCAGCTGCAGCAGCCGGTACTCCTTCGGCGTCAGCGTCACGCGCGCGCCGTTGACGGTGACGATGCGCGCCGCGAGGTCGATGGCGAGCGGCCCTACCCTGACCACCGGCTCGCCCGAGGAGACGCGCACCTGCCGGCGCATCGCTGCGCGCGCGCGCGCCAGGAGCTCGGCCATGCCGAACGGCTTGACCACGTAGTCGTCGGCCCCGCTCTCCAAAAGGCGGACCTTCTCGGCCTCGTTTGAGCGCACCGAAAGCACGATCAGCGGAACGCTCGACCACGCGCGCAGGCGCTCCAGCACCTCCGAGCCGTCCATGTCCGGCAAGCCGAGATCGAGGATGACGAGATCGGGCGGCTTGAGCGTCGCCCAACGCAGCGCATCGGTGCCTGTCTCCGCGTCCTGCACGGTAAAGCCGTCGATCTCGAGCCCGGCGCGCAGGAAGCGTCGGATCTGCACTTCGTCATCGACGACGAGGACAACCGGCGATGCTTCAGTCATCAGGGCCCGCCTCTGGTTGGCTCGCATGGGTCGCGAGCGGCAAATGGATAGACACCGTCGTGCCGCAATCCGCGCCGGAGCTTTCCGCGTGAATCTTGCCGCCATTGGCGACCACAAAGGCCTTGGCGATCCACAGACCGAGACCCGAGCCGGACGTCGTGGCGGCATTGCGCGCCCCGCGGAAGAAGCGCTCGCCCAGTTGCGCGTTCTCCTCGCTCGTCAGACCGACGCCCTTGTCTTTGACCGACAGGATCACGTCATGACCGTTCCGCTTGGCCGCCACCGCGATCGTCGACCCGGCCGGCGAATATTTCGCCGCGTTGTCGACGATCTGCACGAATGCCTGTTGGACCATGACTGGATCGACATAGATGAACGGCAAATTCGAGTCCATATCGAGCGTGATGGAATGGCCGGCGAGCCGCCGCTGCCGCCGCTCCAGCGCCGAGTTGACGATATCCTGCGGTTCAATCCATTCCTGGCGCGGCTTGATCTGCTGACGGCTGATCCGCGTCGCGTCCAGGAGATTCTGGATGTCGTTGTTGAGCCGCTCCGCCTCGTCGCGCACCACTTCGGCAAGCGACATGGCCCGCTCGTCCTGGGCAACGGCCGGCGACTTGCTCAGGACCGTCGCAGCGCCGAGAATAGACGCCAGCGGCGTGCGCAATTCATGGCTGACCGAGCCGATGAGGGCTTCGCGCAGCAGCTCGGTCTCGGAGCGCATGCGCGCTTCATTGAGAGCGCGCGCGACGTCGAGCCGCTCCAGCGTGGCGGCGGCATCCGACAATGCGTCGTCAACCCGCTTGCGGACGTCGCCGATGGCCTCGGCCGGCGCCCTGCCGAGATCGATGGCGATGACGCCGAAATCCGAATTGCTCTGTGACACGCCGCGGACCAGCCAGATGTTGCCGGTGCCCTGGTCCACGATGACGCCGGGGGGCGAGCCCTGCTGCACCTTCGCAATCTCGCCGCGCACGCGCTCGGGAACGCCCTTCTCGTCGGGCACCGAACGGGCATCGCGGGCGCCGGCCGTCCCGAACAGCACCACCTTGCGGCCGACAAGATTGGCCAGATGCTCCTCGATCGCGGTGTAGATTTCGTCCGCCGAATCCGCGCCCGCGAGCCGGCGCGAGAACGCGTAGAGATCGCTCATCTCGTTCTCGCGTTTGCGGGCGAGCTCCGTCTGCCGCTTCATCGAATTGGCGAGATGGCTCGTGACCACCGCCACCACCATGAACAGCACCAGATTGAGGATCTCGTTCGGCCGCGAGACGTAATAGCTGTAGAATGGAGAGAAGAAGAAGTAGCCGGACCAGAGCACGCCGGCGACCGCCGCCACCAGCGCCGGGATGAGACCGAGATGCCACCCTGCCAAAAGGACGGGCAGCAAATAGATGACCGACCCCCGGCGCACATCCAGGGTCAGGATCAGCAGATAGGCAACAACGTTTGCGGCAGCGACCAGCAACAGCGCGAGCACGATGCCGCGCAATTCGCGCCGAACCGCATCAAGTCTGAGCAAGCTCACCTCTCACGCCCGGCCGCAGCGGCGGCGATGTGACGGGCCGCGGGGATCATACGTCCAGCGGGCCTGCCGGTCATCCCTTCCGCCATCTGTCCGGACGACGTCTGCTATGCCAGGTCGCGGGAGCGCCACGCCGATTTGAGCGGTCCGGGGCATTCTTACGATCGCTGCGGACCGCACGCCTGCCGTGGCGCGCCGACGGAGCTCGGCCTTGTGCCGACTCATGTGCTTGGCTACATAGCGGCCAGCCGATGGGCGCTTGCGCTCGGCGGCCACGGAGAGGTGGCTGAGTGGTTGAAAGCACCGCACTCGAAATGCGGCATACGGGTAACCGTATCGGGGGTTCGAATCCCTCCCTCTCCGCCAGTCCTTCCGCGACGAACATTCTCCGCCGACTTTGAGCGGGCATGGAAGCCCAATAATCGGGGACTTCGCATGAAAACCTCCGCACTGCGACGGGCTGCCTGAGAGCTGAAATGCTCTCTCTCGACCTGTTTGTCTCCAAACCTCCCGACTGCGCGGATTTAGTACGGATTTCGTAAGCGGCTGATTTCGAATCGTTTTTTGGATAGGCAAGCTCCGCACTTTGCAGAGAAATAGTGGGGGAGCGGGAGCGACCGGGATCCAACTCGGCCGCTGATTGTGCGAGATTTTTTTGAGTGGTCGGTATTTGAGGCTGCCAAACCTGCATGCCGCCCCTTCGGGACGTTCGTGTGGTACAGAGGCGGCATTGTAGCTATGGCTACCGCGTTTTCCGGACAGCCTTCATGATGATCTTGAGCGATCCATGCCAATTTTGAGCTGGCTGACCCGACAACAGGACGTTCGCGCCGCAAAAAGCGTTCCCTACCGGCTGCTCCAAGAGGCGGCTGAGCTTTCGGCTGGCGACCCGGGCGCTGGCAATCTGCTCATCCAGGGCGACAATCTGGAGGCGCTCAAGGCGCTGCTGCCGTTTTACGCCGGGCAGGTGAAGTGCATCTACATCGACCCGCCCTACAACACGCGGTCGGCCTTCGAGCATTACGACGACAATCTCGAACACACGCAATGGCTCGCGATGATGTGGCCGCGGCTTGAATTGCTGCGGGACCTGTTAGCGGAAGATGGCTCGATTTGGGTGTCGATCGATGACAACGAGGGTCATTACCTCAAAGTCATCATGGATGAAGTGTTTGGCAGGAATTGCTTCGTAGCCACGAACGTTTGGCAGAAGCGTTATTCTCGGGAAAATAGAGAGGTCATCGGCGACGTTCATGAGTACATTCTAGTCTACGCCCGCTCGGTCGAGAAATTCAAAGCCACTCGAAACCTTGCGGATGCCGGGAGACATTTCGAATCCAAAACTTCCACAAGCTGCCGGCCGATTACCCCATCTTATCCCCCGATTGCCGACATCGAAGCGACATCAGTCGAGTTCGCCTTCGGGCTAGGAACGTACAAGGACAGACAGCACCTCCACTACGGGCTAGCCGTGACAGCGCGCCTCGATCGAGATCAAAGTGGCATCGGACTAGCCCGCATACAACACGATGTCGAACACCACCAATTTCAACTCCGGCTCCATCTCCGGGGCCGGCGGCGATAGCTTGGCAATCAGCATGGCCTGTCGGTCCAACGCGGTTTGCAGAAAGCGATCCGCTGCGTTGTAAGGGTCGCCTTCGAAATACATCTGGGTCACGAGCCGATCTTGCCGTCCCGAAACCTGGAAGTGAATGTGCGCGGGCCGCATTCTGTTGGGGCCCGCTGGATACGCGGCAGGTTTGATCGTCTTGAACCGATATCGGCCGTCGTTGTCGGTCGTCAGAACAGCTGACCCCTCGAAGTTCGGATCGAGCGGCGCAGGATTACGATCGCTTGGATGCGCGTAACGCCCATGAGAGTTGGCTTGCCATATTTCAACCTTCGCATTGCGAACAGGCTCTCCCTTTAGGTTGAGCACTCGTCCCATAACATTGAGGACAAGACCTGCGGCACGCCCGGGCCGGCCGGGCACCTTGGTCAGATCGGCATTTTGATCCAGAGTTTTCATCGGATAGAAGGGACCGAGGATTTGCTCTGGCGTTCGCTGCGCGGTCATTTGCGCCATCGCAAACCTTGTTGAGGCCACGCTACCGAGGGCCAGTGCGGCGGACATCCGCAAGATTTTCCGGCGGCTGAGATCACCGATCGAGTAAGTCGCCATTGCTGCCTCTGTTCAAAATCCTACCACCGGATTGATCAACTCTAAGCAGGTCTAGATCCACAGTGCGACACTAACTTGTCTTTTGGCATTTCGACAAGGTGATCGAATGCGGCACCAGGCGATAAGTATCGGTTCAAGCGCCAAAGCGCAGGAATGCCCGAGTAAATTGCAGGCGCATGTCCACAGCATCAACAGCAGACGTGCGACGGCTGTTTCGAAATTCGCCGAGGGGCCGAACATTACGCCAGTTCGGTCAGCAGCGCAGCCGCATCCTTGACGTCGGGGTTGCCAAATCCCTCGGTAAACCAACCATAAACTGGCGCGAGGAGGCCGCGAGCCTCGGCGCGGCGTCCTTGTCGTGCCCAAAGGCCGGCGAGCACCGTTGCGGCTCTGAGCTCCCAGAATTTTGCGTCTTGCTTCTGCGCGCTAGCGATCGCCGCCGTCAGGCATTGTTCTGCTTCGCACGTCCGCGGTTCGGGCAAGGCGAGCAGCATCTCGGCTTTCAGGCGCAGCGTTTCAGGTTCGTACCAGATTTCGCCCGTGCTCGATGTCGCGTCGAGCGCGGATTCGAAAATCGCCAGCGCTCCCTCGATATCGCCGGCCGCCGCTTTGGCTCGTCCGACGATTGACATGCGGATCGGCAGGTGGAATTGGCGCGACGGAACCGACTTCAGGGTAATCAGCGCCGCCTCTGCCTGCTGGACACCTGCTTCAACGTCGCCTCGCACCACACGGACAAACCCCTGCATCAGGTCGGCCGCATTGTGGTAGGCGGCCAACGAATATTTCTCGGACAGCGACATGCAAGTGACTAGATACGCCTCGGCTTTTTCCGGCCGGTTCAGGATGATATCGTACTCGCCGCGGAATTGGCAGGTATGAGCGACGCTTGGCTTGTGACCAACGCGCTCGCTCAACTCCAGGGCTTTTGCGCTTTCCGCCTCGGCCTGATCGAGATGCCCCAGCATCACCAGGATAAAAGCGCGATTGCTGAGCCCGCAGCACCCGGGATCATGGGCGCCGTATATGAGCCCGAGGTTGCGGTGGACGTCGAACTGGTAGTTGTTCAGCAATTGCTCGACATGGTCCAGCGCCGCGTGCGGCAAGCCTTCCGCCAACATCTGCGTGCAGCCAGCATGGTTGGCCTGAACCACACATTCAACGTCGTTCGTCTGCTTGAGCAGGTCGAACATTTCCCGGTAAAGCTTGTGGGCTCGCGCGTGTTGCCCGCTGCTGTGCGCCCCCAACCACAGGCCCCAGAGCGCCGGGAATAGTTCAGCCGGGCGCCCCAGTCTTTCCGCGACAACGCGCGCCGCCTCATAAACCCGATTCGCCTCCGGGCTTTCCCAGCCGTGCAGAGTCATCTGCAAGGCCCCTTCGATCACCAGAAAAGCGAGTTCCCATTCATCCTTTTCGGTGCCGGCGGGCAGCGCCACAATGAGCTTGTTCGCCTTGTCGACATGACCGAGCGCCTCGGCGTGAGCCATCCTCGCCGTCGCTCGCTCGGCGGCCTGGCGCCAATTCGTGAGCGCACGGTCGACGACGTTGGCTTCCGTATAATGGTGCGCCAGCAGCTCGGGCTCGGTTTCGGCGACTTCGGGAAACCGGCTCGCAAGGACTTCGGCGATGCGTTGGTGCAGTTCGCGTTTCCTCGCCTTCAGGACCGACTGATAAGCCGCGTCGCGAATGAGCGCATGCTTGAAGATGTAGCGCGATTGCGGCGGCGAGCCGCGTTGTCCCAGCAGATCGGAATGGACCAGCCGCTCAAGGTCCGCCAGCAGCGTCGCCTCAGGTACCGGCGATATCGCCTCGATCAGCTCGTAAGAAAACTCCCTGCCGATGATCGACGCCGTAAGCACCACGTCCTTGGCCGACCCGAGGCGATCCAGACGCGCGACCAGCGAGTCCTGCAATGTCGATGGAATGTTGAAATCCCGAATCGACTGCCGCAAGACGTAACGCTCACCTTTAAGCTCCAGATCGCCCGATTCCAAAATCGACCGTGTGATTTCCTCAACAAACAACGGAACGCCGCCCGACTTGACAGCAATCTGCCCGACAATCGCTTCGGGCAGCGTCTTGCCGCCCGCCGCCTTGTGAATGAGGTCGACCACCTGGCTTCGGCCCAACTGATTGAGCTTCAGCAATGTCACGTGACCGAGATCCAGCCAAGGTGGTGTGAATTCCGGGCGATATGTCACGATCGTCATCACCGGAAGGTCCGCCACCCGGCGAACAATCTTGTCCATCAGCTCGAGCGAGGTTCGGTCGATCCAGTGCGCGTCCTCGAAAACGGCCAATACCGAACCACGACTCGACAGCAGGACCAATTGCTCCTCCAGCACCCGCATGGTCCTTTGCTTCTGCACAAGCTCGTTGATCTGTAACGGCGGATAGCGCTCGCCGAACGGGATCGATAACAAAGCGGCCAAAAGCGGGGCAGCCTCGCGTTTGCTTTCCGCCGAGCCCTGCAAAATTGCTTCCAGCTTGTCGAGCTTTTGGTCCTCGGTATCCGTTCGGACGATGCCCGCGGTCCATTCGAGCCGCTTGATGAACGGATAAAAAGGGCTGTTCACGTAAAACGGCGACGCCAGATATTGCAGATATGGAATTGATGAATCGCCAAGATGCTCGCGGAATGCTTCCGTCATGCGTGATTTGCCGAAGCCTGCCGGTGCCGACAGGAGAATGAGTTGTCCTTCGCCATCCTTGGCGTAGTCCCAGCGGCGGCGCAGCAGACCGAGCTCCTCGGCGCGGCCGACCAATGGCGTTAAGCCCTTGACCACCCTACTATCGAAGCGCCCTCGGGCCCCGCTTTCACTCAAGACGCGCCACAGCCTCACCGCGCCTGGAATTCCCTTCAATTCGTGCTGCCCGAGGTCTTTGTAGTCGAACGCCGCGCCGGCAAGACGGTGGGTCAATTCCCCAACTACCACGGTGTCGGCAGACGCCGCGGCTTGGATCCTCGCGGCCAGGTTCAATGTGTCGCCGACGGCAACGCGTTCCTGCGCAGTTCCCTCGCCGATCAACTCGCCGACTACCGCCAAACCGGTGGCAATGCCGATCCTAACCTGCGGCCGGACCGGTACCGGCAGTTGCATCGCCGCTATCGCGTCAAGCAGCGCAAGTCCGGCACGAACCGCCCGTTCCGCATCATCCTCGTGCGCTTCCGGGTAGCCAAAATAGACGAGCGCTCCATCGCCCATGTATTTGGCAACCGAGCCGCCGAACAAACCGACGGCGCTGGCACAGGCCTTTTGAAATGCGCCGATCACATTACTCAGCTCTTCGGGATCGAGCTGCGCCGATAACGCGGTCGAACCGACGAGATCGCAGAACATCACGGTTAGCTGTCGACGCTCCGCATCGGTAGATCGTACGGCGGAGACCGGAAGCAGAGTTGGCATTGGGTCAGCGAATACGCCTGCGCCCGCGGAGGGCGCCACTTCGGACTTCAGGGCCGCGATGGCGGCCAGCAGCTTGCGGCGGTGACCGATCGAGGTGATGCCGATGGCAATCAAATCATCGGCGTTGACTTCAGGCAGCACCTCGCCATCAAGATCGTTGTCGCGGAAGGCCGCCGCATATTGCTCAAGACCGAGCGAGTGGAGCCAGTCGGTGACATTGATGGCCATTGTGTTTTGTGTTTTCCTCCACAAATGGTTTCAATCAAAATCAGCCGGAAGCCGCGTTCCCCAGAATACCAATAAATTCCCGCCGTCGCATGCCCATCCCTGGTTCAGGAGGCGGCATCGTAGCCGCTCAAATTGGCATTTTGAAAGAGACTGAAACCGACTTCGCGACTGCAACAGGAAATGTTGGCCCATGCCCGAGTCGGGTCGAAAACAGCTTTACCCCGATGAGCCGACATTAATCGCTAAGGCCAGCAGGTCTCTTCCGGGCCCACAAACCGACCTGAGCAGGTGCAGTAACGTTTGTGCAGAAACCAGTGTTACTCGATCACCTCGTCGGCGCGCTGCTGCAGTTGCAAAGGCACTTCGAGGCCGAGTGCCTTGGCGGTCTTGAGGTTGATCACCATTTCAAATTTGACTGGAAACTGCACGGGAAGTTCGTTCGGCTTCGCGCCCCTCAGGATACGGTCGACGTAGTTCGCCGCGCGCCGAAAATCATCGATTAGGTCATTTCCATAGGAGAGCAGGCCGCCGAGTTCAGTGAAGAAACGGAACGGATAGACGGCCGGGAGGCGGTGACGTGCCGCCAGTGCTGTAATCTCCGCGCGATGGGCGGTCGTGAAGGTATCTGGCATTACGATCAGGCCGCCATTCGGCGAGTGCGCCTGTGCGGCAACGACGGATTCGAGCTCCGACGTGTCGTGAACAGGTGCGGCGTTCGCCTCCACTGCGAAAGACGCGGCGGCAGCTTTGAAGGGGTTCAGCCAATATTCGGCATAGGGCGCCGTTGCCGGGTTAAACAAGATGGCGACCCTCTCGACGCGCGGCGCAATCTCCTTGAGCAACTCCAGCCACTTGCCGGCCATCGTCGGCTCCATATTGGCAAAGCCAGTGACGTTACCGCCCGGCCGCGGAAAGCTTGCGACGAAGCCGCTGCCGACCGGATCGGAAACGGCCGCAAAAACGATCGGGATAGCGCGCGTTTGCTGCAGCAAAGTCGCCGTGTTGGGCGTGCCATGCGAAAGAATCAGGTCGGGCGGTAGCGCAATAAGTTCCTTGGCGAACCGCTGTCTCGTCTCCGCGTCGCCAGGCGTCACCCAGCGAGTGACGATCCGGATGTTGCGGCCCTCCGCCCTCCCGAGCATCTGGAGTCCGTCACGAAATGCAGCGACGAAGGCTTGTCCTTTCCGGTCGTCCTCGGGATACCCCATCAGCACGCCGATGCGCCGCACGCGCTCCGCCTGCTGCGCGCGCGCCGCGAGCGGCCACGTCGCCGCTGATCCAGCAATTCCTGTAATGAAATCGCGTCGTCGCATTGCCTTCCCCAGGCGCAGGAGCCACGTCAGCTTGGTTGCAACGCAGGCGATCAAATCAGGAAATTGCGACCAGCGAAATGGGGTTCAATGGTCAGTTTGCGCTAGCAGCAATCCCGAGCCGCCGATGACCGCAGTGGGTCTTGGTTGTGTGAAAACGTGCTGAGGGAAATGATTCTCACGGTATGATTCCTGCGCGATTTGCGGAGGGATCGAATGAGACGCTTCATTGAGGGCACGGATCGCGATCAGGCTACTCTGTTTCCCGAATGCCTGGAAGACTGGATTTGCGAGGACAATCCGGTTCGTGTGATCGAGGTATTTGTCGATGAGCTCGATCTGGCCGATCTGAGGTTTGACGGGGTTGATCCCGAGGTCACCGGCCGGCCGTCGTACCATCCGTCGGTGCTGCTGAAGCTCTACATCTACGGATATCTCAACCGGGTTCAGTCGAGCCGGCGGCTTGAGCGTGAGGCCGGCCGCAACGTTGAGGTGATGTGGCTCACTGGTCGACTGGTTCCTGATCACAAGACGATTGCGGATTTCCGCAAGGATAACGGGCCTGCGATCCGCAAGGTGTGCGCACAGTTTGTGGCGCTGTGCCGAGAGATCGGTCTGCTGACGAAGGCGAGCGTGGCGATTGACGGCAGCAAGTTCAAAGCGGTCAACAACCGCGACAAGAACTTCACGCGGGCGAAGATGGAGCGCCGGCTGGCGCAGATTGAGGAGAGCGTGGCGCGCTATCTGAGCCAGCTCGACACGGCCGACCTGCAGGAGCCATCGGAAGCGCTTGCGGCGAAGACGGCGCACCTCAAGGACAAGCTTGCCAAGCTCGCGAGCGAGATGGAGCGCTTGAAAGCGATCGAGAGGGCGATGCTGGCTTCGCCTGATCAGCAGATTTCCTTGACCGACCCCGATTCACGTTCGATGGCGACGAGCGGGCGCGGCTCGGGCGTCGTTGGCTACAACGTGCAGGTGGCCGTGGATACGGAACATCATCTGATCGTCACCCATGAGGTCACGAATACCGGCTCGGATCGTTCACAACTTGCCAAGGTCGCGTCGCAGGCGAAGGCTGTTCTTGGCACTGACCGTCTCGATGTCGTCGCCGACCGTGGCTACTTCAACAGCCTCGAGATTTTGGCCTGCGCGCAAGCTGACATCACGGTGACGCTGCCGAAGCCGATGACATCGGGCGCGAAATCGGATGGCCGTTTCGGCAAGCAAGACTTCGTCTATCAATCTGCGCAGGATGTATACCGCTGCCCGGCGGGCGAGACGCTGACCTATCGGTACACGAACGAGGAAGACGGCAAGACGCTACGCCGCTATTGGACGACGGCATGCCCACGTTGCCCGCTCAAGGCTCGTTGCACGACAGGACCGGAGCGACGCATCACGCGATGGGAGCACGAGCACCTGCTCGAAGCAGTGCAGGAGCGTCTCGATGCGAACCCGCAGGCGATGCGCGTGCGCCGCGAGACGGCCGAGCATCCCTTCGGCACGCTCAAGATGCGGATGGGAGCAACCCACTTTCTGATGAAGCGCCTGCCCAAGGTCGCGACCGAGATGGCCCTGCATGTGCTCGCCTACAATCTCACGCGCGCCATGAACATCATCGGCGTCAAGCCGCTCTTGGTGGCGATCCAGGCATGAGGGCTGGGCTTCGCCACGCCCATCTTCACCACCACCAGATCGCTCACAGCGGCCAAGGGCAAGTGGTGGGAATTGATCCAGCCCCCAAACCGCACAAATATGCTAACTGAGCTCGTCTTGGTGTGCTTGAGCCGGGTCTCGTCAGTTGTTGCCCCCACCAAAACGTTTTCGCACGGCCAGGGTCATGAACGCCAGATTGGTCGCGTTCGAAACATTTCCGCTTAACTCCCATTAGCCGACATCGAAGCGGACATCGATTTGCGACGAGAAGGTAGTGCGTTTGTCGCATTCCTGAGCCGATTGGAGCGCCTGCTGGAACAGTCCGGCCAGCTCTTGCACATGTTTCTCTTCTCGCATCATGGAAAGGTGACTGCCGGCGACACGACGAATCACGGCTCCGCCACGTGCCAGATGCCGAAACATCCGCGTCACAGCAGGGTTCGTCGTGTGGCTCGCAAACAGGTCCACGGAGCCAACATATTTCGCGGGACGATAACGTGAGGTCAACACACTGTAGTATTCCTTTATCTTGGGTTGGTTCGATGGCTTTTGCCGAGACCAGCCAACATAATAGCGGACTAGGGGCCACAGACGTTGCCTTTGCCACGAAACGAGCAACGGCATCTTGAAAAGCCAAAACATGAGCGTGGACAGCCTGCAGTTAATCTGGGTGTCGAACAGGGCCAACATCTGGACCGACTGGCCTTGTCGGGCTAACTGCTGGGCGGTTTCGTAGGCGATCCATCCACCCACGGAGTAACCGCCCAGGTAGTACGGTCCATCGGGCTGCAGAGAACGGATTTCCTTCACATAACAAGCGGCCATTTCCTCGACAGAAGTATGTTGATACTCTTCTCCGAACCGATCGATACTCTGTAAACCGTAAACTGGCTGATCGGGCGCAAGGCATCGCACCAATTTCAAAAATTCCCATACCTCTCCGCCATAGCCATGCACAAGAAAAAGCGGTGGCTTACGGCCTCGTGGCTGCAGGGGAACCAGCGACCGGTGAGCTGCCGAGTTCTCCTCACGCAACAAGTTGGCCAGGGAGTGGATGGTCGGTGCCTCGAATAGCCATTTGATGGGCAGACGGCGCATCAGCACCTTCTCGACTTCGGTCGCCAGGCGGACTGCCAGCAGGGAATGCCCGCCCAGATCGAAGAAGCTGTCCTTCGTGCTGATCGAATTGCGACCGAAAAGTTCCCTCCAGATTTGCAACAATCGTAACTCGAGCATATCTCTCGGCTTGGATTTGACAGGATGAGGCTCGGAAGGCTCTGCCGGAGCTGGCAGCGCGCGGCGATCAATCTTACTGCTCGACGTCAGTGGCAACGCCTCAAGCGGGACGAACGCCGAGGGGATCATGTACTCCGGCAAACGGTCACGCAGATGACCGGCCAAGTCGGTGTCGTCGATAGCAGCGTCGCCGGCAGGGACACAGTAAGCCACCAGCCGCTTGTCGCCCGGGGCGGTCCTCGCGCAGCACGACGACGCACTGCGCCACCGACGGATGTTCGTTCAGCAGCGCCTCGATCTCACCCAGCTCGATGCGAAATCCGCGCAGCTTGACCTGATCGTCGAGCCGTCCCAGGAACTCCAGGTTGCCGTCCGCGCGCCAGCGGCACGGTCGCCCGTCCGGTACAGCCGTGCCTGAGGATCGTCGCTGAACGGATTGGCGACAAACCTCTCGGCCGTCAGCTCCGGACGGTTCAGGTATCCGCGCGCCAAGCCCGCTCCGCCGATGTACAGTTCGCCTGGCACGCCGATCGGCACCGGCTGGCCGACGCTCGTCCAGCACATACACCTGCGTGTTGGCGATCGGGCGGCCGATCGGGATCGATTCCAGGTCCGGCGCGACTGGAAGGCGGGATCCGATAACAGGTGGTGAACGTCGTGCTTTCCGTCGGTCCGTACCCGTTGATCAATTGCGACTGCTTCCGAGCTGCCGCCTGCGCCTGGCGATGTGCCGTACGGACAGGGCCTCACCCCCGGTGAGGATCTCCGCGACGCCGCGAGAGCCTGGGGGTAATGCTCGACGATCTGATTGAACAGCGTCGCGGTCAGACCAGAGCGTGGTCACCCGATGCGCTCGAGGAGGTCTTCCAGTTGCCGGAAGTCCGGAAGACCGGCAGGAGCCATCACCAGCTTCGCGCCATGCAGCAGCGCGCCCCACAGCTCGAAGGTCGAAGCATCGAAGGATACCGTCGCCAATTGCAGGAACACACGATCCGGCCCGAAGGTTGTGTAGTCGTTTCCGAACACCAGACGCGCAATCGACGCGATGTCGAATCGCCACCCCTTTGGGCTGCCCGGTGGAACCGGAGGTGTACATGACGTAGGCGAGGATGGTTCGCGCCGACGTTGACCGATGGATTCGACCGGGCACAGGTCTCTGCAGCTTCGCTGCGTCGGTATCCAGGCAGACGACTTGGCAGCCGGTTGCGGGAAGGCGGTCCGAGCAGCGCTGCTGCGTGACAAGGATACCCGATCTTCGGCGTCTGCCAGCATGAACGCCAGCCGCTGCGCCGGATAATCCGCATCCAGCGGCACGTAGGCGCCGCCCGCCTTGAGGATGCCCAGGAGGCCGACCACCATCTCCAGGGAGCGTTCCAGGCACAGTCCCACGAGCGCTTCCGGCCCGACTCCCAGCCACGCAAGATGATGCGCCAGCTGATTGGCCCGCTCGTTCAGCTCGCGATAGGTCAACTCCTGTTCTTCGAAGACCACCGCGACCGCATCGGGCGTCCGTTCCACCTGCTCCTCGAACAAGCTGGTGCACGCACTTGTCCCGTGGATAAGCAGCGGCCGTGTCGTTCCACTCCACCAGCAGCTGATGACGTTCCGCCTCCGTCAGCAGCGGCAGCTGCGCTGATCCGCTGATCCGCATCCGCGACGATGCCTTCCAGCAACGTCACAAAGTGACCCACCAGCCGCTCGATCGTGGCCGCATCGAACAGGTCCGTGCTGTAGACCACGATCGCCGCGGAGACCTTCCCCGCTTCCGCCGGCTGCCACACGTGCATCTCCAGGTCGAACCGCACCCGCCCGCCGGACTCGCGGCAATCGGGACACCTCCAGACCTCGGCAGGGTCAGACCCTGGTCCGACAAAACTCAAGCAGCTGGAACAGCACCTGGACCAGCGGGCTGCGACTGAGATGCCGCTCCGGCTGCAGCTCCTCCACCAGCTTCTCGAACGGCAGATCCTGATGGTCGTAGGCCGCCAGCGACATCTCCCGGACGCGCCCCAGCAACTCGCGGAACGTCGGATCGCCCGACAGGTCCGTGCGCAGCACCAGCGTGTTGACGAAGAAACCGATCAGGTCTTCGAGCGCTGCGTGATTCCGGCCGGCAATCGGCGTCCCCACCGCGATATCGTCCTGGCCGCTGTAGCGCGACAGCAGCATCTGGAACGCCGCCAGCAGCGTCATGAGCAAGCGTGACGCCTTCGGCCTGGCCCAGCGCCTGCAGTTGCCGGATCAGTTCCGGACGCAGCGCGAAATCGTGCCGCGCTCCGCGATACGACGGCCGAGCAGGCCGCGGACGATCGGTCGGCAACTCCAACGCACGCAAGCCCTCCAGTTGCTCACGCCAGTACTGCAGCAAGCCGGCGAGGCGCTCGCCCTCGAGTCGCTTCCGCTGCCAGACCGCATAGTCGGCATACTGCACCGGCAGATCCGGCAATCCAGCGTCGCACATCGCGACAATAGGCGTCGTACAGAACTCGCCAACTCACGCCAGAACACCCGCAACGACCAGCCATCCGCGGCGATGTGGTGCATCGTCAGCAGCAGCACATGTTCGTCTTCGGCCAGGCGCAAGCAGCGACGCCCGCAGCATCAGGTCGCGGGTCAGGTCGAAGGGTCGCTCCGCCTCCGCCCGGCAACGCTGCATCGATTTCTGCGGCCTGCTGGTCCGGCGTCAGCCCACGGAGATCCTCCAGCGGCAGCTCCAACCGCTCGATTGTGCCGAATGATCTGGACGGGTTCTCCCTCGACCACCGCGAACGTCGTGCGCAGCGGCTCATGCCGTCGCGACGATCGCTTCCAATCGCCCGCGCTAACGCCTCCGGATTCAGCGGCCCGCGCAGCCGCCAGGCGTACGGCATGTTGTACGCCGTCAGCTCGCCTTCCATCTGCTCCAGAAACCACAGCCGCTGCTGGGCAAACGACAGCGGTAGCCGCTCGCTCGGCTGCCCGCTCGATCCGCTCCAGCGGCAGCGGCCGGCGTCCTGCGCCGCACCGGACCGCAGCCGGTCGATCTCAACGGCCAGTTCGGCGATCGTCGGGGCTTCGAACAGCGTGCGCAGCGGGAGCGTCCACCTCCAGCGCCGCCGCCGCCCGCGCCGCCACGCGCGCCGCCAGCAGCGAATGGCCGCCCAGCGCGAAGAAGTTGTCGTGGATCCCGATGCCCTCGATGCCCAGCACTTCGCACCAGAGCGACGCCAGGTGTTCTTCGATGGGGTTGCGCGGGGCGACATAGCCGCCTGCCAGCTGCGGGCGGGTGTCGTCCGGCGCCGGCAGCACGCGGCGGTCGATCTTGCCGCTGGGCGTCAGCGGCAATGTCTCCAGCGGGACGAAGGTCGAGGGCACCATGTAGTCGGGCAGACGTGTCCGCAGATGGCGCGTCAACTCGGCGACGTCGAGCGCAGCGTTACCGGCGAGCACCGCGTAGGCCACCAGCCGCTGGTCGCCCGGACGGTCCTCGCGCAAGAGCACCACGCTCTGCGCCACCGACGGATGCTGCTCGAGCGCCGCCTCGATCTCCCCGAGCTCGATGCGGAAGCCGCGCAGCTTCACCTGGTGATCGCGGCGTCCGAGAAACTCGATCGCGCCGTCGGGGCGATAGCGAGCCCGGTCGCCCGTTCGGTAGAGACGGACCGGAGCCTCGCCGCCGAAGCGGTACGAGGAGGAAGCTCTCGCTGGTCAGATCCGGACGGCCCCAGTAGCCGCGCGCCAGCCCAGCGCCGCCGATGAAGAGGTCGCCCGGCACACCGACCGGAACGAGCTCCCGTTGCGGTCCGAGGATGTGGATGCGCGTGTTCGCCAGCGGCCGGCCGATCGGCACGACCTCGTCTTCGCCGGGTCACCCGGTGCGCAGCGGACCAGATCGTCGTTCTCGGTCGGACCGTAGAGGTTCCAGACCTGCTGCCGAGCGCACGCCGTAGCTCGTGCGCGAGGCCGGGGAGCAATGCCTCGCCGTCCACAGAGTACCTTGAGCTGCGGCTCGCCGTCCCAGCCGGCATCGAGCAGCAGACGCCACGTCGCCGGCGTGGCCTGCATCACCGTGGCGCCTCGTCGCATGGAGCGCTCGAACCAGGGCCGTCGGCCGTCGCCGGCTGTCTCACGCGTGGCGAGCGCCACGCGGCCACCCGCGACCAGCGGCAGCAGCAGCTCGAGCGCGGCGATGTCGAAGGAGATCGTCGTGACGGCGAGCCACACGTCGTCTGGCTGTGAAGTCGATCTCGCGCCGCATCGCCTGCAGCAGGTTGGTCAGGGCGCGGTGCTCGACGGCGACGCCCTTGGGAACGCCCGTCGAACCGGAGGTGTAGACGACGTACGCCAGGTTGCCCGGCCCAGTCGACCTCCTTACCAAGGAGGGGGGAGGGGGAGGTTCTTCCCCGCGAAACGTCGACCTCACCCTAGCCCTCTCCTTGGTAAGGAGAGGGAACATGGCCACATCGTCTCGCCGGAATGACGACCAGGTCGGAGTCGTGCGACTGCGTCACTACGACCGTCGCGCCGGCATCCGCGAGCATGAAGCGCAGTCGCTCGTCGGGAAGCGCCGGGTCGAGCGGCAAGTAGGCGCCCCCCGCCTCGAGGATCGCGAGCAGGCCGACGAGGAGTTGCGGCGACTCTCGACGCAGAGGCCGACCACCCCATCCGGGCCAACTCCGACTTCGCGCAGACGATCGGCCAGCCGATTGGTCGCTCGTGCAGTTCCCTGTAGGTCAGCGCGTTTCGAACCGCAATCGCGTCGGGCGTCTGACGCAGCCCAGCGCGCGATCTGCCGATGCACGCACTCGTCGGGAATCGCGCAGTCAGTGGCGTTCCAGTCTTCGAGGAGTACCTCCTGCTCCTCAAGCGAGAGCAACGGGATCTCGGCCACCCGCAACCTCGCCGCGGTGGCGACGCCGTCGAGCAGGACTCGCCAGGCCGCCAGCCAGGCGCGGATGACCTCGGCGTCGAAGATGTCGGTGTTGAACGTGAGGTCCACGCGCAGCTCGTCTCCGGCCTCGGTGACGTTGGCGGCGAGGTCGAAGAATTCGAACGCTTTCGGCGGCAACTCGCACCTCCGTCTCGACTCCCTCGATCGCGGGGACGCTGACGGCGCGGTCGAAGTTGAAGGTGATCGACACCAGGGGCACGTGACCAGGTTCACGTGACACCCCGAGCTGGCTCACCAGCTCGCCGAGCGTGAAGTGCTGATGCTCGTACCCACCGAGCACGAGATCCTTGACGGATCGTACGTGCTCTTCGAACGTCTGCTCCGGCGCGGTGGCGCATCCGCAACGGCAGGAGGTTGACGTGATCGCCGACCAGCGACCGATCTCCTTTGATGCGCAGGCCGGCGTCGCTGAGCGAGCTGGTGGCCGGAACGCCGACGACAAAATCGTCCGACGTTGCTCAGCCGGTGCACGAGCGCCGAGTAGCTCGCCAGCAGCAGGTGCATCAGCCCGCAACCCAGCCCCGCGCTCGCCTTGCGGAGCCGCGCCGCAGTCGTCCCCGCCGAGGACGAAGCTCTCGGTCGCGGCGCGGTAGGACCGGACGGCCGGACGCGGTCGTGCCGTCGGCAACTCCAGCGGGTCCGGCAGGCTGGCGAATTGCTTCAGCCAGTAGTCCCGAATCGCCGCGACCTCGGCAGTCGGCAGTTGCTCCTGCTTCGAGCCGGGAGTAGGTGCGCGTCGCCAGAGGCGGCGGCAAGCACGCCGCGGCACCGGTCAGACGGGCCTTGTACAGGTGGCCCATTTCTTCCAGCAGCACGTTCGAACGACGAGCCGTCCACGACGAGATGATGCACGGTCAGCAGCAGGGCGTGGTGCGCGGGCGCGAGCTTGACGAGCTGCGCGCGGAACAGGGGGCCGTTCTCCAGGTCGAAGGGCCGCTGCGCCGCCTGCGGCGACGACTTCGTCGAGCGCGGCTTGAGCCTCCGCGGGCGGCAGGGCCGAGACGTCCTGCAACGGCACGTCCACCGCCATCTGGTCCCAGATGTACTGGTAGCGTCCGTGCGCGTCGAAGGTCGTTCGCAGGGCCTCGTGGCGGTCCACCAGGTCTTGCAGCGCCCCGCGCAGCGCCGCGGGGGTCAGCGGGCCGCGGGCATGAATGACGAAGGAGAGGTTGTAACTCGAGCGAAGCGCCCGTGCCCATGTTGGCGGCGATCCAGAGGTCGGTTTGCGCCGGCGTCATCGGCAGCGCGACGCGCCCGGGAGCGCTGCGGCGGCGAGCGTCACGGGCACGACCGTTCTGCCGGTCAGCTCGGCGATACTCGCCGCGAAGGCACTTTCGATCGTCGCGAGATCCTGGTCCGTGTGGGCAGTGGAGAGGAACGCGGGCCGGCCTTCCCAGAGGTGAATGCCGTCCGCGCGCAGGTGGTAGAAGAGCAGGCTCGCCAGCGGACGCCGGTTCGGTCGGACGGAGGAACAGCATCGAGGCGAAGTGTCCGAGCCGCATGGGCAGGCCGGAGTCCGCGAGCAGCTGACCGAGACGCCGCAGCGAGGTTTGCCGTCCGCTCGTTGAGGGTCTCCTGGAGCTTCGACCCTTCCGCGTCGAGCCGCCGCAACACCGCGTCGGCGGCAGCGATGGCCAGCGGGTGGCGCACGAACGTGCCGGCGAAATAGGTCATCGCGCGCGACGGGCCTGACGAATCGCCGTAACGCCACGCGCCGCCGTCGAGCGCGTCGAGGAAGCGCGAGCTTCCGGCCACCACGCCGATGGGCATGCCGCCGCCGAGGACCTTGCCGTAGGTCGCGATGTCCGCGCGCACGCCGAAGTGGGCCTGGGCGCCGCCCGGGTGGCAGCGGAAGCCGGTGATGATCTCGTCGAAAATCAGGGCGACGCCGTTGTCCTCCGTCAGTCGGCGCAACTGGTGCAGGAAGTCTCTGGGCTGCAGCTCCGGGTTGCGGCTCTGTACCGGCTCGACCAGGACGGCGGCCAACTCGTGCGCGTGCTCTGCGATGAAGTCCAGCGAACGCGCGATCGCCGTACTCGAGCACGTGGATGTTGGCCAGGGCGTCCGGCAGGATGCCTGCGGCGATCGGCACGAGCTGCGGGCCGCGCCGCGGTCGGCGCGCGCACCAGCACCTCGTCGAAGATGCCGTGGTAGGAGCCCGGCGAACATGCACGACCTTGTCGCGGTTCGTCGTGGCGCGGGCGATGCGCAGCGCGGCGAGTACGGCCTCCGAGCCGGTGTTGCAGAACGTGGCCCGCTCGGCGCCGGTGAGCCGGCAGATGGCGGCGGCGACCTGACCCGCCAGCGGCGACTGCGGCCCGATCTCGACACCTCGGCCGAGTTGCTCCTGCAGTGCTCGGGTCACGAAGTCGGGCGAGTGCCCGAACAGATTGGCGCCGAACCCCATCACCAAATCGACGTACTCGTTGCCGTCCACGTCACGGAGCCTGGCCCCCGACGAGCGCTCCGACGACGATGGGGTAGACCATCTCCTTCCACTGCTGGCGAAAGCCGGCCGCGGCGCGAGGGTCGGCATAGTGGGCACGGTGCTCCTGAGCGATCTGCTTCGATCGCGCCGTGCGGCGCGTGTAGCGCTCGATCAGCCGCTCGAGATCGCTCGCGCTGCTCCGGCGGTCAGTTCCACCGGTTCTGTCGGCGCGGGCGGTTGGACGGTGGCCGGCTCGAGCGCTCTTCGTCGGCCGGCCGGGCCACGTTGGTTCGGAGCGTGCTGCTTCGCGGCAAGGTGCTCAGCCAGGCTCGCGAAGGTGGGAAAGTTCTCCTGGATCTCGCGAAAGCCGACGAGCACGCCGAAGCGGCGCTCAATCTCCACGCTCGCCTGGGCCAGAGCGAGGGAGTCCAGCCCCAGCTCCGCAATGGTGGTGGCCGCGCTGCATTTGCTCCGGCGGACAGGCCCGAGAGCTCTTGAAAGAGAGAGCGGACGTCTTCGACCAGTTGCCCGTTGGTCGAGCGGGGCGGCGCTCCGGATACCGTCCGCTAGACGACGTGCTGCGCGGACAGGGGCGACCCAGTATCGCTGCCGCTCGAACGGGATAGGTCGGCAGCGGAATCTTGTGGCGCGCGTCCGGCGTGCAGCGCCCGCCAATCGACAGCCGCGCCACGCATCCACAGCTCGGCGACCTCGTGCGCTGCGGCGGCTCGCGTCGGTCGGCGCGAGCAAGGACGCGGCCTTCTTCCAGGGCGCGCACGGCGTCGGCGCGATCGGAGCAAACGACAACCTGCCGATGCGGGAACGCCCGGCGCCCGACCTGCAGCGTGTAGGCGACGTCGGCAATGTTCACGTCGGGGTGTGCTCTCAGGTAGTCGGCCAGGTTGGCGGACATCTTCGCCAGCGCCGCCGGGGACTTCGCCGACAAGGCCAGGACCTCGCACGGTCCTGACGGTCCCGAGGCTTCGCGCGCAGGCGCCTCCTCGAGGACGACGTGAGCGTTCGTGCCGCCGATGCCGAAGGAGCTGACTCCGGCTCGTCGCGGGCCGCTGCCGGGTCCCAGTCGCGCAGCCGGTCGTTGACGAAGAACGGGCTGCTCGGCGAAGTCGATCTGCGGATTCGGCTTCGTGAAGTGGAGGCTGGGAGGCAGCTGGCCGTGCTGCAGCGCGAGCACCGTCTTGATGAGGCCGGCGACGCCCGCGGCCGCGTCCAGGTGCCCGATGTTGGTCTTCACCGACCCGATGGCGCAGTAACCCCGCGCATTCGTCTGCGCCCTGAACGCGCGGGTCAGGCCGGCGATCTCGATCGGGTCCCCCAGAGGCGTGCCGGTGCCGTGCGCCTCGACGTAGGAGATCGTTTCCGGATTCACACGCCGCCATCGCCTGCGCCAGCGCGATCACCTCCGCCTGGCCCTCGACGCTCGGGGCCGTGTAGCCGACCTTGTGCGCGCCGTCGTTGTTGACGGCGAAGCCGCGGATGACCGCGTACACGTGATCGCCGTCCGCCAGCGCCTCCGACAGGCGGCGGAGGACGACAACGCCGACGCCCTCGCCGGGCACCATGCCGGTCGCGCGCTCGTCGAAGGCTCGGCAGTGGCCGTCGGCCGACGTGATGCCACCCTCCTGGTAGAGCGAGCCCTTCTTCTGCGGAAACTCGATGGCCACGCCGCCGGCGAGCGCGACGTCGCACTGGTAGCTCAGCAAGCTCTGGCACGCCTGACAGACGGCCACGAGCGACGTGGAGCAGGCGGTGTTGATGTTGAGGCTCGGGCCCTTGAGGTTCAGCTTGTACGAGGTGCGCGTGGCCAGGTAGTCCTTCTCGTTGGCGATCATCGCGGCGAACGTCCCGGCGCTGGCGAGAAGGTC
The DNA here is from genome assembly GCA_963755305.1 of uncultured Alphaproteobacteria bacterium. GTDB lineage: Bacteria > Pseudomonadota > Alphaproteobacteria > Rhizobiales > Xanthobacteraceae > VAZQ01. The sequence goes on from CAVWJL010000010.1 coordinate 117,337, forward strand.
GGGGTGCCCGTGCAGATTCGACAGGTAGTAGGTGTTGTTGGCCATGCCGGCGAAGACGCCGATCGAGCCGGCGAATTGTTCGGGGTCGCAGCCGGCGTCTTCGAGCGCCTCCCAGGCGGCCTCGAGGAAGACGCGCTGTTGCGGGTCGAGAATCTCCGCCTCACGCGGGCTGAAGCCGAAGAACGCCGCGTCGAACCAATCCGGGGCGTCGAGGATGGCCCGCGCTTTGACGTAGTTTGGGGGCAAGCCCCCGCGTATCGATGCCGGAAGCTTCCAGCTCGTCGTCCGTGAAGAACGAAACGGACTCGACGCCGTCGCAGAGGTTGCGCCAGAATTGCGCGACGTTGGCTGCGCCCGGGAAACGGCCGGCGAGCCCGACGATTGCGATGCCGTCCGCAACGTCCGTCGCATTGCCTGCCATGTTCGACCGCCTTGGTTGCGATCGCCCGTTGTTACGCCGGGGCATAAGGCTGGCCATCCTCCCGCACTCTTCGGCCGATCGCGCGGCGGATCTTGTTGCCGGCCGACATATAGCTGGCGAGCACGGCATACTTTACGCGGTCGCGGCCAGGCGATGCACCGACCGGGAGTGGATCGAGGCCGAGACGGCGCAGCCGCAGGTTTCCACGATAGAGGAGTTCGCGCCGGCGGGTCGCGTCGCTGAGGTAAGTGAAGCTCATCGTGACCGACGGGCCGTCGCCGTTCTCAACCATGTGCGGCGTAGTCGCCGGCATGTAGCCGCCGAGGCCTGGCGCGAGTTCGAACACGCGAGCCCGCGCGCGCCAGGCCTCGTTCCAGGGGGCCATGTGGACCCAGTATTTGTCATGGTACTGCTCGGCATCGCGCTCCGAGACCACCACGCGATCCAGCGGGTCCCAGGTATAGAGCCGCTTGGAGCCGCGGATCTGGAGGATAAAGTTGTGTTCGGGGTCCATGTGGAACGGTGTCACCGCCTTCGGTGACGCAACGAAGATCCAGCCGGCGCGGTGGCACGTGCCCGGGTCGCGGCGCTCGACGATCGGGCGGATTTCCTCGAGGACTTCGCCGACCAGCCGGCGGTAGAGCGGATCGGCCTGTACGTTAAGCAGCGACATCCACGCATTCGCCTTCTCGATATCGGCAAGCGTGGCAGCCGCTCCCTTGGGGTTTGGGTGGAGCCTCGGCGCGTCGTTGAAGTGGGTCCCGGCCCTGGCGTCGGAGGTGTGAGTGCGGACGAGCTTCCGCTCTTGCTGCCGCTTCCCAAGCTCGACAAGCGCGTCGATCTGGAGGAGCGGATGGTCGGCCAGCGCGTGCGTCACGTCCTGGATCTTCCAAGGATCGAACGTGGCGGGATCGATGTGAATGCGAGGCGCGGACATGACGCCAGTATAAGTGGACGCAGTCGCGATGCTAGATGGGCCTGCGTGTCTCGCAGCGGCGCCTGGCGGCCACACGGGGTCGACTAGGATTATTGGCTCCGGCGACGTTGTTCGGCAAACGCATGCCGCTGCCGGAGAGCTCGCTGTGCCGTTGCGTCCGTTATGGGGTGGTCGCCACCGTGACCGATGTGGCGCGCGAGCGATCGGACCGTCGAATGCTGAAACAGGTCCACTATGGAGAGGTCCAGGTGCAGATTGGCTGTGAGCTGACGATGGAGCTCGACAAGCATCAGTGATGTGCCGCCGAGATCGCAGAAGTTGTCGTCAAGGCCGACACAGGCGGTGCCGAGGACGCTATTCCAAGCATCGGCGATTTCTGCCTCCAGGGAAGTCATAGGTGCGGCAAAGTCGACGAGGCGTCGCGGCAGCGGCGCCGGCAAGGCAGCCCGATCGACCTTGCCTGAGCTCGTCAGCGGTAGTGCGTCGACACTGACGAAGGCCGACGGAACCATGTACTCCGGCAGGTGTTCGGCGAGATAGCGGCGCAGATCCTGGGGCGACGGCGGCTCCGCCCGGGGCACCACGTAAGCCAGCCAACTGCTTTTCTCCCTCCTGCCCGTGCGCGACGACCGCGCACTGGCGCACCGCAGAATGTCGAGACAGCACGGCCTCGATCTCGCCGGGTTCGATGCGGAACCCGCGCAGCTTGACCTGATCGTCGAGGCGTCCGAGGAATTCCAGATTACCATCCGGCAGCCAGCGGCAGCGATCACCGCTGCGATACATGCGGGCATTCGGATCGGCGGCGAACGGATCGGGTAGGAACCGCTCCGCCGTCAGCTCCGGGCGGTTCCAGTAGCCCCGTGCTAGGCCGTCGCCTCCAATGTACAGCTCTCCCGGCACTCCCATCGGGACGAGGCTGCTGTTGTTCGTCCAGGACATACACCTGGGTGTTGGCCACGGGCCGGCCAATCGGAACAGAAGACAGATCAGCGGGGAGCGACGTGGGAATAGGACAACAACAACGTGAAGGTGACGCCTTCCGTGGGTCCATACCCATTGACAAGCCGCGTCTGGGGCAGTTTCGACAAGGCGAGCCGCACGTGCCGCGCGGACAGCGCTTCGCCACCCGTCACGAGGTAGCGGACGCCTTTCAGAATCTCCGGCTGCTGGTCGATCACGAGATTGAACAGCGATGCCGTCAACCAGAGGCAGCTGACGTGATGGTGCTCCAGGGCGTGCGCGATTTCCTGTAGATCAGGCAGGCGTCCGTCGTACACGACACAGGTCCCGCCGTGCACAAGTGGTCCCCATACCTCGAGGAAAGAGGCATCAAAGGCGACGGGCGCCAGATGCAGAAAGGTGAGTTTCTCAGACCAAGGAACGAAATCACTGCCAACGACGAGGCGCACGATCGCCCGGTGGGGCACCGTCACGCCTTTGGGCCGACCCGTGGAACCCGAGGTGAACATGATCGAAGCGAGATCGGTGGCCACATTCCGCCGCTCAGGGTTTGTACTGGGTTGACCGTTGACGAGAGCAGACGCTCCATCCAGGCACAGGATGTTTCGATCGCCCAGGGATAGATTGGCGGCCAACAGCTGGGTGGTCAGCAACACGGGCGGATTAGTGTCATCGAGCAGCATCCGCAGTCGCTGCTCTGGCCAGGAAGCATCGAGTGGCACGTACGCGCCTCCGGCCTTTGAGGATCGCCACGATCGCCGCGATCAGTTCAATGGATCGGTCAAGAATCACCGCGACGGGAACGTTGGGGCCGACGCCGAGTTGCCGAAGAGCATGGGCCAACTGGTTAGCCAGTTCGTTCAGTTCTCGGTAGGTCAGTCTGTGGGCTCCGTGGTGCAGCACTACGGCCGGCGCATCAGGGTTCTGTTCCGCTTCGGGCTTCAAAGAGCTCGTGCAGGCAAGCATCTCGGGGGAAGGGCGTCGGCTCGACCTCCGGAAAGTGTGGCGGGCCGGGGCGCATCGAGTTTAGCGCCACGAGCAAATGCTGACGCTCGGCTTGATCGACGAGCGGCAGATGGCCGAGCAGCGCAACAGGCGACATTTCGGCATGGCGCAAGAAGGCTGCATAGCCGCGTGCCAAGCCGCGCACCAAGTCGGTTGGCAGCGTGCGCACATCAAACCACCAGGTGATTTGCTTCCGCTGAAGGGAGAGGTCGATCACCAGCTCGGTGCCCGGGGTCCAAGCCGTGCACGCTTCATCCGCTTCCACGGTGACGACGATCGGCATTTGCCACGCGGGCCCTGACGTGCCTCGGAGGTTGGAGTATCGCGCACCAAGGTCACGCGTGAAGGTTTCCATTTCGGCGAGTTGCCGCAGGCGGTCGCGGACGTGAGCTTCCGCTTGTCCGACCGTCCATGACGGCTGGAAATCAGTTCGGAAAGGCAGGTAGGGCGCGAAGAAACGCTCCTGCCATCGCCGCTGTTGCCCTCGGCCTTTGTCGCTGAAACCGACGTCGAAAGACCAGGCACCCGCTACCCGGCCGAGAAACACGAGGAGCAGACTGAGGACGCTAGGCAATGCATTCGTCAGATCAAGCGGGAATTCGATGCGCAAGAGATTTTCGAGCGCATAGCTTGAGCAAGACTTCCCGCGATTGCCGGATGGCGGTCCGGCCGAGGGAAGGCGAAGTGGAGCGATGGTTCCCAGGCGCGAGGCCCAGAATGCCTCGTAGGGTGCGATGCGACGGAACTCCTGTGCGATGGTCTCGACGACTGCCGGACTCAATCTCGGGAAGTAAGCTCCCTCTCGCCAGACCCAAACTTCTCACGAGTTCGCGGAATGTCGACTTCTGCGCCGTCGAGAGACCGCAGAGCACGCATGCTGACGTCCTGCGTGGCCGTGGAAACCTGCAGCCCGTGAGCGGAGCAATCGACGATCGTCCCAGGTTGGTGCAGGGATCGTGCCGCCATCACATCGAGACGAGACACGACGAAATATGCATCTCCCAACGCTACCAGCGGCGACGCCAATGAATTGACGTGCGGTGAGATGGTAAGAGCGCGGACCAGGCGGTCGATCTCTTCAGCACTCGAGCGCCAAGAGATGATCCCCGCGTTCGGCGGCTTCCGAGTCGCAGCGTAAAACGTCCGACGCGCGAGGTCCTGCTTCGCGGCTCTCTGGAGCAGTCCTGGAAGATCAGTGAGCAACGCCTCGAACGTCGCCAGCCCAAGTTCGTAGCACTTCAGGTTCAAGGTCTGTGCCGTTTCCTCGGGCTCGCAGGGGAAGGCGAAGCTTGGCTCAGGATATCGCCGGCATCGACGCGTGACGCCATCAGATGCCACGTCACTCCGTGGATGTCCTCTCCTTCAAGGATCGCCCAGCTCGAGGCGTTCGTTCCGGCAAACCGAGGCAGGAGTGAGTTGTGGAAGTTCACCGCGGCGAGCCGTGGGCGGGACAGCGCAGCCGAGCCTAGGATGCGGCTGTTGACGACGCTGAACATCAGGTCGAATGGCTGTCGGCGGAGAAATGCCTCAATATCATCGCCGCCGTCGATGTGTGCGATGCCTCGCTCATCGGCCCAGCAACGCAATTCTTCGGTGGTGGAGACCACTCCTGACGACGTCGAAGCCCTTTTCTAAGAGCAAGTCGGCGCAGCGCAGCGGGAGCAATCCATCTCCAATCAGGATGATTGACAAGGCGGGCATGCAATCCCTTTCAGCTCTCCGCAGGCGCCATCGGTGGGCTCCTGGTCGCGACAATCATCATCCAGCGGATGCCGTCCGTAGTGAGCTCCTTGGTGTATCGAATGTTGAATTCCGCGGCCGCAAGCAGCGCCAGATGATTGTGCGAAAACGAGCGCTCCAGCCCATGGATGTGCGATCCGGCGTCGCGGACCAAGTCGTGACGGCGATCAACCGGTTCTACCAGCGCTACGGCGCTGTCGCGGCAGCGCCCGAGCCGCCCCAAGATCAGGGCGACTTCGGCTTCTCTGAAGTATTCGAGCACACCGCCGTAGCTGAAAAAGATGGTGCCGTCGCGTATCTCTTTCGCCAGACACTCGCGCGCGTCCCCGTGAATGAAACTGAGCCGGGGGCAATCACCGTAAGCTTCCACATTCCGGGCGATGATGCGTGCATTGATATCGAGCCCGACGAACTCCTGCAGTCGCGGCAACCGCTGAGCCAGATGCGAGAGCGCTCGGCCGTTGCCGCAGCCGACCTCGACGAGCCGAGCGAAGCCGGGGTTCGCGGCCACCACGTCGGCCAGTGCGTTGATGAGGCAATAGTGCGGCCCGTAGAACCAGCGATCGAACCGCTTGATGAACGTCGCGTAGAAACCGTCATCCACGTCGCTACGCCACCGGTCCAGCAGCGCCTGCTCGATCGCGGCGGGATCGCCCGACCGCTCGGCGCGCCAGAGCCGGGAACGCACGATGACACGCTTGAGCTTGAGCGCACGGCCGCTGCCGCGCCCCTCATCGATCTCGCGTGCGAGATCGGGCAAGAGCATTTCGGCCGAGCTGCCGACCAACACCCACATCCGTTCTTGGAGGCGCTGCATAGCGCGGACGCTGGCGCGGCGGACGGCGCGTGTGATTGCCTCTATCTTCTCCATGCTTGCCGCTGCGGTCGCCTCGCAAGAACGGGCCCTTGGTCGTAGTTACAAACATCTTATGCTTCGAGGCGATGTCGTTCTACTGGAACCGCATAATCTTCTTCTTATGCGACGGACGGCCAAGGCCGGCGTACGACCGCATTAAAGCCTACATGAAGGCGCTTGGCCTGGGCCTTGGCGTGCCGTTTGATTCCTTCGATCTATCGGTGGTCTGGGACCAACCCCGACTTACTTCCGAGAACGCTGGAATGCGGTGCTACGTGGAGAATGTTGGAATCCCAGTTCCTCCCTCTCCGCCAGTCCTGCCGTGCCGGCCCGGACACACGGGTAGCAGATCGTACCTAAGACACGGGTAGCAGATCGCACCCAGGACATGGGTGACAACCTTTGGCCGAACGGGTTGTCGAGGGGTTGCAAGATCTTCTGCGCGGGTACGAAGTAGCCGAGATCGTAGTGCATCAAGCCGACGAGCCGGATGCCCTCGCCGACTTCCTTGAAACCGAGTCTTTGACCTGCGAGCGCGCCACGATATTGGCTGCAACGAGAACGAACCGGCGGGGACCGGGACAGCAGCCGTTGCCCGGCGCTTTCTTGATTCGGCCATGCGCCGAGACTAAGCTTCGACGGTTCTTCAAAATTATTGGCCGCGGAGCGATCGACAATGAAAAAGCTGGTGCTGGAAACGACGGCGCCGTTTCAGGGCCTGCCGGAACTTGTGGCCTACGAGGAGGGCCTGTTTGCGAACGAAGGGCTCGCCGTCGAATGGGCCGACCGCGAACAGGGCGTGGAGAAGAAGGTCGAGACCGGCGTCACCAGCCCGAAGGGGGTCGATCCCTTTGCCAGCCACGGCAAGCTGTTCGAGCAGGGCAAGGCCGACATGTATAATGCCTGCGAGTGGGGCAACTACTGCCGCGTACAGGATACAGCAACCGGCAGCCGCCAGCTCGGCCGGCGCGCCATCGTGACCTACTCGGCACTGGTGGTGGCGCCCAATTCGCCGGTCTACACGCCGCAGCAGCTCGCCAACAAGACGATCGGCGTGCCGTTCTATTTCGGCACGCACTACATCGCGCTGCACATGCTGGAAGGGTTCCTGCGACGCGAGGAGATCAAGCTCTGCCGCGCGCCCAACGGCTCGCGCTACCGGCTCGCCGCGCTGCTCAAGGGCGAGATCGACGCCACCACGCTGACCGAGCCGCACGTGACGCTGGCGGAGAAGAAGGGCTGTCGCATCGTCTGCTCGGCGTTCTTCCACGGCACCGAAGTGGCGTCCGACCGGGTCGATGCCGAGACCTACGCGGCCTTCACCCGCGCGGTGCGCGCGGCGGTCAAGCGTATCAACGCCGACAAGCGCGCCTACCTGCACCATTTCATCGACTATCACGGCAAGACCGACCCCGAGGTTGCGGCGCTCAAGGTCGAGGACCTGCGCGAAAGCCGGCTGGTCGTGTGCGATCCCGCCCCCATCCCGCTCGACGAGATGCAACGCACCTACGACTGGCTCAAGAGCTGGGGGATGCTGGAGGAAACCGCCTCGCCGCTGCAGCTCGTCAACATGGACGTGCAGCGCTACGCCCATCAGGCGGCGGAATGATCGCGTGCCGTATCGCCCATAACTCAGCCACATCGTCATGGCCGGATTTGTCCCGGCCATCCACGTCTTGCTCTGCATGAAAGCAAGAAAGACGTGGATGCCCGGCACAAGGCGGGGCATGACGGCGACCGAAGGCAGCGACCGAAGGCAGCGCAAGCAAACGATAGGGGCACAAATGGCAAAAGGCGTACGACGCGTCGTCACGACGCATGACGCGGGCGGCAAGGCGATCGTCGGGTTCGACGACGTCCGTCCGGTCTCGGGCGGCGAGCCGGAGCTCGGCGTCGAGGTCTACAATTTCTGGATCACCGACGAGACCCCGGCCGACATGTCCAAAAAGGAAGACCGCGCCGCCCGCAAGGTCGGCATCCCGCCGCCCGCCAGCGGCTCGATCTTCCGCATCGTCGATTTCCATCCCACGCCGCAGAAGCTCGACAATCTCGACCCGAGCTTTCTCTCCAAGGTTGCCGGCGGACACGACGCCAAGCCGGGAGCGAAGCCGCCGCGCCACCCAGGCATGCATAAGACCCGCAGCATCGACTATGCGGTCGTGCTATCAGGCGAGATCGACATGCTGCTCGACGACAGCGAGGTAACCTTGCGGGCCGGCGACGTGCTGGTGCAGCAAGGCACCATCCATGCCTGGGTCAACAAGGGCAAGGAGACCTGCCGCATCGCCTTCGTTCTCATCGATGCGAAGGACGTTTGAGCCGAGTGGGCGCGCGTAGCGTTCACGGATATGCAAGACCGGCACAGACCGGTCGCGACTGGGGGAGACGATGACGAAGGGGACCGATCAAGCTTCCGCGCTGGCCTATACCAGCCATCGGCCGCCGGTCGACTACGACCGGGCGCCCACGTTTTCCGGCATGATCGCCGAGAAGGACGTGATGGTGCCCATGCGCGACGGCGTGAAGCTCGCGGTCGACATCTATCGCCCCGACACCGCCGAGAAGCTGCCGGCGCTGCTCGCCTTCGCGATCCACAACAAGGATTTGCAGGGCCCGGACATGGCCGAGACGCGGCCTGCTGCAGCCGGCCTGGTCGACGCTGTGGACCGGTCCGGTGGAGGCCGGCGACACGCGCTTTCTCGTCTCGCGCGGCTACGTGCACGTGATCGGCAACCCGCGCGGAGTCGGCAAGTCCGAGGGCGGCGGTTCGCGCGTATTCGACAGCTACGACCTGATCGAGTGGATCGCGGCGCAGCCCTGGTGCGACGGCAAGGTCGGCATGATCGGGATTTCCGGCTTCGGCGCCGAGCAGTTCATGGCGGCGAAGCTGCAAGCCGCCGCATCTCAAGGCGATCTTTCCGTTCGATCCGCGCGGCGCCTACGGCGATGCTCGGCGGCTTCCGCGACGAATATCCGGGCGGCGTCATTCATCTGTTCCGCTTTCTGCTGCAGGTCTACGCCTCCGCCCATCAGCAGAAGGGCCAGCCCAAGCCGCTGCCGCCCGAGCGCGAGACGCTCTGGCAGGAGGCGATGGCGAACCCCGACTATCAAGATGTACCCGCACGTCTACAACGTGCTGGCGCAGAAGGGGCAGCACTTGCCGCCCTATTTCGAGGTGCTGATCAATCCGTACGACAACGAGGACGCGATCAAGAAAAGCGAGGCTGAGTTCGCCAAGATCAACATCCCGACCTACACCGGCTCGGGCTGGTACGGCTACACCTACAAGACCCATCTCAACGGCGCGCAGAACTGGTATCGCAATATCGATCCGCCGGCGAAGAAGCTGCTCGTTCATCGGGCCCGCGCATCTCGAGCGGCCGTTCAAGGCGTTCCACCACGAGATCCTGCGCTGGTACGACCACTGGCTCAAAGGCATCGACACCGGCGTTATGAACGAGCCGCCGGTGCGGTTCTGGGTGATGGGCGCCAACGAGTGGCGCACGGCTCGCGACTGGCCGCTGCCGGAAACGCAGTGGATCAAGTTCTATCTCAATGGCTGGGAGCGCCTGCACCACCGACCCGTTCGTGCCGTCGAGCGCCGACGACTACCAGGCGCCCGATGCGTTCGTGCAGATGCCGGCGACCCAGACCAACCGGATCCAGAAGCTGCGCTATCTCAGCGAGCCGCTGGCGCACGACCTGACCGATCGCGGGGCCGAGCGTGCTCAACCTCTTCGCGTCGATCGACCAGGACGACACCAACTGGATCGTGATCCTCAAGGACGTCGGTCCCGACGTGGGCGGTGCAGACCGCGCGCGAGGGCGAGCGCGAGCTGTCACGCCCGGTCTGCATGAGCGCGAACTGACGCGCGGCTGGCTCAAGGCCTCGCACCGCGCGGTCGATCCGACGCGCTCGCTGCCCGGACGGCCGTGGCACCCGCTCACGCGCGCGGCGCAAAAGAAGGTGGTGCCGGGCGAGATCAACGAATACGCGATCGAGATCGTGGCGACCGCCAATCAGTTCAAGGCAGGTCACCGCATCTGCGTCGAGATCACCAGCCTCGACGTCGCGCACCGGCGTCGGCGGCGCCACCAACGTGGAATACATCCCCTACCACATCTGCAGCAGCAAGACCGTGCTGCATCGGATCTATCACGATCCGAAGCACCCCTCGCATCTGCTGCTGCCCGTGATCCCGAACGAGTGACGCGAATGGCTCAAACGCGAACCGATCCACATCGTCATGCCCGGCCTTGTGCCGGGCATCCACGTCTTTCTTCGTTTGAAGCAAAGCAAGACGTGGATGGCCGGGACAAGCCCGGCCATGACGAGGCTCGCGCAGCTCCTTGCTGCCAGGAGTCTCAATGACCCCCACCGAAACCACGCTGGACGTCCGCAATTGCAAGCTGCTACTGCGGCGCGCCGGCAAAGGCCCCGCCGTGCTGTTTCTGCACGGCGCGGGCGGCGTGCCAGGCTGGGTGCCGTTCTTCGACAAGCTCGCCGAGCGCTTCGACCTGCTGGTGCCGGACCATCCGAGCTTCGGCCGCTCGTCCGACGCCCGACTGGCTCGACGATGTCGCGGACCTCGCCTATTTCTATCTCGACCTGCTCGCCGAACTGAACCTGAAGGACGTGCACGTCGTCGGCCATTCCATGGGCGGCTGGCTCGCGCTCGAAATGGCGATCCGGTCGACACGAGCGCATCAAGAGCCTGACGCTGATCGCCTCCGCCGGCATCCGCATCAAGGGCACGCCGATCGCCAACATCGTTCCTCATGGACCGCGCCGACCAGCTCATGAACTCGCTCTATCGCCGATCCGAGCGATCGCCGAGCGGGAACTGGCGCGTCACCCCGACGCCGGCGGACATCGACGCGATCGTCGACCAACCAGGTCGCGGCCGCGCGGCTCGGCTGGCAGCCGCGCTTCTTCAATCCGAAGCTGCGCAAATGGCTGCATCGCGTCACGGTGCCGACGCAGATCGTCTGGGGCGACGAGGACAAGATCGTTCCGCCGGTCTATGCCGCCGAATTCAAGCGGCTCATCCCGCAGCGCGACGGTGACGATGGTGCCGAAGGCCGGCCACATTCCGTATGCCGAGAAGCTCGACGATGTCGACGTCGGCGATCACCAATTTCGTCATGCGCAACGGCTGAGCGCGAACGCGATCGCGACGGAGGCGATCATGAAGGTCACGATGTTCCACCTGATGCCCTATCCGCGGCTGCCGGACGAGGTGATCGACGCCGCACGACAGCTATTGGGTCACGCATGCCCAACACGCACTACGACCCGAAGGTCGGCCACGACGACCTACAACCGCTATCTCGACGAGCTCGAGCTGTGCGACGAGCTCGGCTTCGACGGCATCGCGTCAACGAGCATCATCAGACGCCCTACGGCATGATGCCGTCGCCCGATCGTCACCGCGTCCGCGCTCGCGCGCCGCACCAAGCACTGCAAGATCGCGATCCTCGGCAGCGCCTTCTGCCTGCGCGAGCATCCGCTCACGCTCGCCGAAGAGCACGCGATGATCGACAACATCACCGGCGGGCGGCTGATCACCGGCTTCGTGCGCGGCATCGGCGCCGAGTACACCGTCGTTCGGCGTCAACCCGGCGCTGTCGCATGAGCGCCACTATCGAGGCGCACGATCTGTCGTGCAGGCGTGGACGCGGCCCGGCCCGTTCGCCTTCGAGGGCAAGCACTATCACTTCGAATACGTCAACGTCTGGCCGCGGCCCTATCAGCAGCCGCATCCGCCGATCTGGTGCCCGTCGCAGGGCTCGAACGAGACCATCGAGTGGGCGGCGCATCCCGACCGCAAATATCTCTATCTGCAGAACTTCAATCCGTTCAGCGCGGCGCGTGAAATATCTCAACTACTATCGCGAGGTCGCGCAGACCCGGTACGGCTACGATGCGACTCGTCGGACGCAGCTCGGCTTCGGCGCGCCCGGTCTACGTCGCCGACACCGACGAGCAGGCGATGAACGAGGCGCGCGACCGCTCGAGTTCCTGTTCAACAAGATCGTTCAAGATGCCGCGCGGCATGTTCTTCCCGCCGGGCTACACGTCAGCCCGCGTCGCATGCGCCAGATCGTGACGGCGAAGTCGTCGATCATGGCGGCGCACAAGACCATCGAGAACCTGGTCGAACAGGGCGTGGTCATCATCGGCAGCCCCGATACCGTGCGCAAGCAGATCACGGACTGCCACCGCCAGCTCGGCTTCAGCAATCTTCGTGCGCTGCTGCATTTCGGCTCGCTGCTCGGCCAAGCTCACGGAGAAGAACATCCGCCGCTTCGCCAAGGAGATTGCTGCCGGCGCTGCGGCGCTCGACGATCGGCAATATGCCGGATTCGAGCTGCCGAAGGCCAAGGCGGCGGCTGCCGCCATGGCGACGTAGCTCGACCTCGTGCTGCCGTCCCCGCGAAAGCGGGGACCCATGAACACCGGGTCTCTGGAATATGGGTCCCCGCTTGCGCGGGGACGGCGCAAGGGAGCGAGGCGTCAACGACCCCATCGAAGCGGAGTGCACGCCCGTGATTGAGGATCATCCGTGAGCCCGAGCAGCCGACGAGACCGCGAAGAGGTCCCGGTCCTCATCGTGGGCGGAAGCCTGGTCGGCATCTCGTGCGCGATCTTTCTGGCGCATCATGGCATCCGCACTCTCAACGTCGAGCGACACAAGGGCACGGCGATCCATCCGCGCGCCGGGCACTTCCAACTGCGAACCATGGAGGTGCTGCGTTCGGTCGGCATGCAGGACGCGGTGCGGCGCGAGGCCGAGGATCAGTACGACCTCGATTTCGGCATTGCGGCGATCGAATCCATGGCGGGCAAGGAGATCGCGGTCTTCATCAAGAACCTCAACGAGGGCGTCGAGAAGATCAGCCCGTCGATCCGCTTTTTCATGACCCAGCAGTCGCTCGAGCCGCTGTTGCGGGAACGGGCCGAAGCGATGGGAGCGCGGCTCCTGTTCAGCACCGAGCTGGTCTCATTCGCGCAGGATGCCGAAGGCGTCACGGCCGTCATCAAGAACCTCAACAGCGGCAGTGAGCGGGAGGTGCGTGCCCGCTACATGATCGCCTGCGACGGCCATCGCAGCCCTGCGCGCGAACGGCTCGGCATCCCGATGCGCGGGCGCGGGCTCATTTCGCAGAGCGTCACGATCTATTTTCGCGCCGACGTGGCGGCCTCGCTGCTCAAGGACCGCAGGCTGGGCGTGATCTACGTGACCAATCCGCAGATTCGCGGCTTCCTGCGCATGGACAAGGGCGACCGCTCGGGCTTCATCGGCATCAACACGGTCGGCGACCCTGCCAAGCCCGATACCAACGTGTCGGCCGACATGAGCGAGGCGCGCTGCGTGGAGCTGGTGCGCTCGGCGGTCGGCGTGCCGGATACGCCGATCGCGATCAGCCAGGTGATCGCGTGGCGCTGCGTCGCCGACAACGCCGACCGCTACCGCGAGGGCCGCGTGTTTCTCGCGGGCGACGCCGCCCACACCATGCCGCCCAATGGCGGCTTCGGCGGCAATACCGGCGTGCAGGATGCGCACAATCTGGCCTGGAAGCTCGCGATGGTGCTCAAAGGCGAGGCCGGCGAGGCGCTGCTCGACACATACAATGCGGAGCGCCATCCGTTCGGTGCGCTGACCTGCGAGCAGGCCTATTCGCGCTACGTGCGCCGCTCCGCGCCCTATCTCGGGGTCGAGACCGTGGCGCCGCTGGTCGACGAATGGCGCATGGAGATCGGCCATAAGTATCATTCGTCCGCCGTCGTGTCGGAGCCGGACGACGATGGCGCGCTGCACGACGATCCGTTCCAGTCGCGCGCGCGGCCGGGAACGCGGGCACCGCATTGCGAGGTGGTGCGCACAGGCGCACGCATCTCGACGCTCGATCTGTTCACGAAGAATGTCGTGCTGCTCGCGGGGCCGGACGGCAAGGCCTGGTGCGAAGCCGTACGCGACGCCGGGCGGCAATGCGGCGTGACGGTCGATGCCTATCGTGTCGGCCCGTCGGGCGATCTCGCCGATCCGGACGGCGGCTTTCCCGCCGCCTACGGCATATCGCCCGCCGGCGCCGTTCTGGTGCGCCCCGACGGATTCGTCGCCTGGCGCGCAATGGAAGGCGATGACGCCGCCGGTGCGACCATCGCACGCGTGCTCAGATCGCTGCTATCGCGCTGAACCGGCGCGCGCGATCGCCTGCCAGACCCGGAACGGCGTGGCCGGCATGTCGATGTGATCGACGCCGAGCGGGCGCAGCGCATCGAGCACGGCGTTGATCACGGCGGGCGGCGCGCCGATGGCGCCCGAACTCGCCGACGCCCTTGATGCCGAGAGGATTGGTCGTGCAGGGCACGAGGCTGAACATAGCAGTCAAGGTCCCCATGTCGTCGGCGCGCGGCATGGCGTAATCCAGGAAGCTGCCGGAGACGAGTTGTCCGCTCGCGCGGTCGTAGACCACGTTCTCGGTCAGCGCCTGGCCGATGCCCTGGGCGATGCCCCCTTGGATCTGTCCCTCGCAGATCATCGGGTTGATCGGCCGCCCGCAATCGTCGACCACGGCATAGCGGTCGATGGCGGTTGCGCCGGTGTCGGGATCGATCTCGACCTCGACCACGTGACAGCCGTTCGGATAGCTCGGGATGTCGCCGGCGAAAGTGCCGCTGCCTTCGAGGCCAAGCCCCACATCGGACGGCAGATGGACCGGGCGATAGAACGCCTTCGCGGTGTCAATGAGAGACACCGCGCGGTCGGTCCCGCGCACGTGAAAGGCGCCGCGCTCGAACGCGATGTCGTCGGCCGACGCCTCCAGCAGATGCGCCGCCATCGCGCGGCCCTTCTCGATGATCGCATCGGCGGCGATCCGCAGCGCCGTCCCACCCAGCACGGCGCTGCGCGCCGCATAGGTGCCGCGTCCGAACGGCACCGCATCGGTATCACCCTGCAGATACCGGATCGAGGCGAACGGAACACCGAGCCATTCGCTCACCAGCTGGGCGAAGGCGGTGGCGTGGCCCTGCCCGTGCGAATGGGTGCCGGCGACGATCGTGAGCGTGCCGCCCGGATCGAAGCGCAGGTCCATGCGCTCGTTGAAGATGCCGGCGTGCTCGATATAGGCGCCGACCGAACGGCCGCGCAGCTTGCCGGCGCGTTTGGACGCCGCCCGTCGCCCCGGGTAGCCTTTCCAGTCGGCGAGCTCGCGGCATTCGTCCATCAGCCGCGCAAATTCGCCGCTGTCGTAGACCGAGCCGGTCGGCGTCGCATAGGGCATCGCCTGCGGCGGGATGAAATTGCGCCGCCTGATCTCCTCGGGCGTGATGCCGATCACGGCGGCGGCGCGGTCGAGCAGCCGCTCGATGGCATAGATGCCCTCCGGCCGCCCGGCGCCGCGATAGACCCCGAGCGGCGTGGTGTTGGTGAACACCGCCTTGGTGGTGAGCCAGACGGTCTTCACGTCGTAGGTGCCCGGCATGTATCGCAGCGAGTACATCAGCGGCGCCACCGCCGCCGAGGCGATGTAGGCGCCGACGGCATGGAGCGCATGGCCCCTGATCGCGAGGATTTTTCCGGCCGGATCGAGCGCCAGCTCGGCGTGCATCACCTGGTCGCGGCCGTGGTTGTCGCCGAGCAGCGAATCCGAGCGGGTCGCCGTCCATTTGACCGGACGGCCGCAACGGCGCGCGGCCCACAGCACGAGCGCGTCCTCCGGGTAGGCGTCCGCCTTCACGCCGAAGCCGCCGCCCACGTCGGGTGCGATCACGCGGAAGCTGGTCTCCGGCAGGTGGAAGACATAGCTCGCCACCTGCGTGCGCACGGCGTGTGGCGCCTGCGACGCGGTATAGAGCGTGAAGGTCCCGCCCGCCGGATCATAGTCGCCGATTGCGGTGCGCGGCTCCATCGCGTTCGGCGCCACGCGATTGTTTTCGAGCCGCAACGCGACCCGGTGCGCCGCCCTGGCGAAGGCGGCGTCGGCCGCCTTCTCGTCGCCGATCGTGAGCGTGAACGAGACGTTGCCCGGGCATTCGTCCCACACCGCGGGCGCACCCGGCTTCGTGGCGTCCTCGATACCGACCACCGCCGGCAGCGGCTCGTAGTCGACCTCGAGGAGTTCGGCGGCGTCTTGCGCCTGCGCCGGCGTATCGGCGACGACCATCGCCACGCGGTCGCCGACACAACGCACCTTGTCGATCGCGAGGATCGGCCGCCGCGTGCGCAGGCCTTTCGGGCCGCCGATGTCCTCCGGCATGAAGTTCGGCAGCAGGCCGCCGAGTCCTTCGGCCTTCACGTCCTCGCCGGTGAGGACGCACACGACGCCGGGCGCGGCGCGCGCCGCACCGGCCCCGATGTGCAGGATGCGCGCGTGCGCGTGCGGCGAGAGCACGACGACGGCATGGCATTGCCGGTCGAGCCGGATATCGTCGACGAAGCGCCCGCGGCCGGTGATGAAGCGCGCATCCTCGACGCGCCGTACCGGCTGGCCGATCCCGTACGATGCCATGGCGATATCGGCGCACATGTTTCCTGCCCTCGCGGATTTTTGGGCGATATTGCCAGTACGCGGCCGGGTCCGCCACCGGGCCTCGCTGGCCGGACCGCTTGAGTCTGCCGATGCGCTGCTTCATGCTTGGTACGAACCGGAAACATCCCATGACAAGCACGGCACAAACGGACGTTCAGTTGGGCCCGATCGGCGACAAGGTGATCTTCGAGAACGAGTCGATCCGCGTTTGGATCTTCTCGGTCCCCTCGGGCGGCATCAAGCGCATGCATCGGCATGACCTGCCTTATCTGATCGTGCCGCTCACCGGCGGCAAGGTCGAGATCACGACGCTCGAGGGCAAGGCGCGCTACCCGGAAGACAAGCGCGGCGACGTGATCTGGCAGGAGGCCGGCGAGACCCACCAGTTGCGCAACCTGAACGAACACCAGTACGAGAACGTGCTGGTCGAGTTGAAGAAGCACGGCGCCTGAGCTTGCCTGGCCCAGACGGTGCCGGCGTGGACTACGTGTTGTTGGCGGCGCGCATCTGCCTGAGCGCGGTCTATCTCTACAGCGCCTTCGACAAGCTGGTGAATTGGCAGAACGGCATCGACTTTGTCGTTCACCACCGGCTGCCCTGGCCGGGACCGGTGCTCGCAGGCACGATCATCGTGCAACTGGCCGGCGGGCTGGCGGTGCTGCTCGGGATTTTCGCGCGCGAAGGCGCGGTGGTGCTGCTGCTGTTCACCATCGTTGCGACCATCGCGTGCCACAATCCGATCGGCCTCAAGGGCGAGGCATTCCGGCGCGAGTGCATGCTCTCGCTGGAACATCTGGCGATCGTCGGCGGCCTGCTGCTGATCGCGATGACCGGCCCGGGCGAGCTTGCCCTGATGCCGCGCTAGCACGACGTCCGGCGGAATCTCCACGCAATTCACTTTGCGTGCTGCAAAATCTTCCCCGATCTGTGGCAAATGTATCACTGCGCCAGGCAGGCGATGGGTTTAGGATCATGCGAGTGATCCCATGTCGCGTGTACAGTCGAGCGTGCTATGAAAACTCGCATCTTGATCGCGGCCTGCGCCATTGCATTGGCGAGTGAAGCATCGCTTGCGGCCGACCTCGACGTGTCGCCGGTTTACCGGCCTCCCATTCTGCAGCCGGTCTACGATTGGACCGGGCTCTATTTCGGGGTGAATGTCGGCTACGGCTGGGCGCAAGGCGCGTCGAGCACGGGATTCACCGGCGGCACGCTCGGCGCGGCCGGAATCGTGGTGACCAGTTCGGCGGATCTCGACGGCGCAGTTGCCGGCGGCCAGATCGGCTTCAACTGGCAAGCCGGCTGGGCCGTGTTCGGCCTCGAACTGGACGGCCAGTGGGCCGGCCAGCAGCAGACCGTCACCACCGTCTGCGGCGCCGGCTGCCTGGTGGCCGACACGGTCAAGCTCAAAGCCCTGGTGACCGGACGCGCCCGCATCGGCGCCGCGTTCGACCGGGTCCTGGTCTATGCGACCGCGGGCGCGGCCTGGATCAGCGCGTCCGACGACCAGACCGTGACGTTCGGCGGAACAACCGCCAGCTTCCTGACGATATCGAACAGCAAGGCCGGATGGACCGCAGGCGTCGGCATCGAGGGCGCGTTCTGGGGCAACTGGTCGGCGCGGATCGAATACCTCTATATCGACGTCGATGGGCTCACCTCCACCGGCGGCGTCGCCAATGCATTCGTGCTTCCCATCACCGGCGGCACCGTCACCGAGACCTGGCGCTTCCGCGAGAACCTCGTGCGCGTCGCCGCCAACTATCGCTTCGGCCCGTCCAATCCTTGAGGCCGGCCGCGTGACGATCAGCGCTGCGGGCGCAGGCGCTGGATCTGCAGCTGCGCCAGGAACGGCACCAGCGGGTGCGCCCCCATCTTCACGATCGACGGCAGATCGAGCTTGATCAGCGCCTCGCGCTGGTCGGGCGGCAGCTGGAAGCGGTCCGCATAGGCCTTCGCGTCGGCCAGATACTGCGCGCGCTTGTCGGCATCGTGGGCGAGATCGTGCAGCGCGGAGGTCAGCTCGACCAGCTCGGGCTTGATGGAGGGATAGTGCGCGGCATGCTCGGCTTCGCGCTGGCCGCCGGTCCAGGCGAGCGAAGCGTAGTTGTGGTGCCAGCTCGGGTCCATGGAGACGATGTCGGGCTTGCGTTCGCCCAAGGCGCCCGCCGCGCAGGCCCAGCAGCGCAGCTCGATATTGCCGGTCTCGTCGAGCTCGGCCTCGTCGTAGCCGATCAGTGACTTGAGGTTTCCGGTCTTGAGCTTCTCGAGCACGCGCTGATCCCACGCCAGTTCCGGATTGGAGTAGCGGTCGGTGCCGGGAAAGTGCGACATGCCGCCGCTCGACAGGATCACGGTCTTGAGGCCGAGCGCGGTGACGGTGCGCGCCACCGCCTGCCCGAACGAATAGCAGCGCTCCATGGTGGGCTGCGGCGGCAGATAGGCGTTGACGTAGATCGGCAGCACCGGCCCGGTGTGGCCGAGATGGGTCAACGGAATCCCGATCGCATAGTCGATCTTGGCGGTCGAGGTGAAGGCCGGATCGAAATTCTGCCGGTAGAGCTGCCGCACGATCTCGAAGCCGATCTCGCTCGCGATCTTCCAATGGAACTTGCGCCCCGCGAATTCGCCGGTCGCCTCGCCCCCGACATGCACGGTGAACGGCGGCGCCGCGGTGTGGAAGAACTGCTCGGCGTGGTCGTTGGAGAAGATGATCCAGAGGTCGGGGTCGAGCGCGCGCAGCCTGTTGCCGATGTCGGCCGCAATTGCGCGAACGTGGGCGACGAGGTTCTTGTCCTCGGTGGCCGGCATGGTGAAGAATTGCGGCGCATGCGGCAGCATCGCGCCGCCAACAACGGTCGACATCATGGCAATTCTCCTTCACCTGGCGCGCAGATCGGGCCTCTCTCGTCGTCCCCGCTTGCTCGGGGACGACGCAAGACAGGTCCATCAACGGTGTAGCGTCCATCTTACGTTTGCCCACGAACGCCGCGCAACTGCAGCGGAACCTGATCGGCTTCACAGCCGGAATGGAAGCAAGTACCATCCGCGCGTCATGGCCGGGCTTGTCCCGGCCATCCAAGTCTTTCTTCCCGCAACCGGACACAAGACGTGGATGCCCGCGACGGGCGCGGGCATGACGATGGCATAGGGGGAAAGTCCAATGGTCGAGGTGCCGATCACCATTGCCTGCGGCAACTACGACCGCTGCCGCGCGATCAAGGACGGCCGCGTCAAGGTCGAGGGCTGCGCCGTCACCTATCTGCCGCTCTATCCGGAAGAGATTTTCTTTCGCACCTTCCGCTACCGGGAATTCGACGTCCCGGAGCTGTCGTTCTCGAGCTACATCCGCACCGTCGCCGCCGGCACCTCGGCCTATGTCGGCATCCCGGCCTTTGTGTCGCGGCTGTTCCGCCATTCCGGCATCTATGTGCGCGCCGACGCCGGCATCGAGAAGCCGCAGGACCTGCGCGGCAAGCGCGTCGGGCTGCCGGAATACCAGATCACCGCGGTGGTGTGGATGCGCGGCATGCTGCAGCACGAATACGGCGTGCACCCGACCGAAATCCATTGGCGCAGCGGCGGCCAGGAGGAAGCGGGGCGCGACGAGCGCACCCCGCTCAAGCCGATCCCCGGGCTCGATCTGAAACCGATCGGCAAGGACCAGACGCTGGTCGGCATGCTGCGCGACGGCGAACTCGACGCGCTGTTCACGGCGCGCGGGCCGTCGTCGTTCCTCAACGGCGAGCCGCATATCCGGCGGCTGTTTCCCGACACCCGCGCGGCGGAGCAGGCCTACTGGAAAAAGACCAGGATGTTCCCACTGATGCATCTCGTCGGCATCCGCAAGACGCTGGTCGAGCAATATCCGTGGCTGCCGACCAGCGTCTACAAGGCGTTCTGCGAGGCCAAGGCGCTCGCCATGGTCGATCTGCTCGATGTCAACGCGCTGATGACCACGCTGCCCTGGCTCATCCCCGAGACGCAGGAGACCATGGCGCTGATGGGCAGGGATTTCTGGGCCTACGGCATCCACGAGAACATGCGCGAGATCGACGCGCTCACCCAGTATGCCTTCGAGCAGGGCCTGGTCGACCGCAAGGTTGCCGTGGAGGAGTTGTTCCACCCCTCGATGTTCGAGATCTCGAAGGTGTGAGGCTGCGGGCGGGACCAACGTTCCGGCGTCATCCTGAGGTGCGAGCGAAGCGAGCCTCGAAGGATGACGCCGGGCACGCATCGCAAGAAATCCAATCCCGACAGCGGGGCCGTCATCCTTCGAGGCTCGCCGCTTCGCGGCTCGCACCTCAGGATGACGGATGGTAGGTTTGTCGCCGTCGGCTTCGTGTGCAAGTGACACGCGCCCCAATTGATCTATGATGCGACTTCGATATTGAGCGGAAAAGACGATGCAAACTGAAAACCGCGTGATCGTGGCGGGCGCCGGGCCGGTGGGCGCCATCCTGGCGCTCGCGCTGGTGAAGAAGGGCATCCCGGTCACGCTGCTGGAAGCGGAAGCCGAGCCGCCCGAAGACCAGCGCGCCGCCACCATCCATGCACCGACGATCGAGATGCTGGTAGCACTCGGCCTCAAGGACGCGCTGTTTACGGACGACCCCTCGGGCGGCTTCCTGGCGCCGCTGTTCCATTTTCTCGACCGCACCACCGGCGACCTGATCGCCGTGTTCGACATCGGCCTGCTCAAGGGCGAGGTGCCCTACCCTTACGTGGTGCAGTGGGAGCAGTACAAGCTGGTGCGCGCCGTGGTGCCGCGGCTCGAAGCGAGCGGGCTCGCCGAGGTGCGCTTCTCCACCAAGGTGACCGGGCTCGACCAGCACGCCGATCATGTCGTCGTCACCGTGACCAACGCGGCCGGCGAAACCGAAACCCTGCGCGGACGATACCTGGTCGGCACCGACGGCGGGTCGAGCACGGTACGCCGGCTTGCCGGGATCGCCTTCGAGGGCTTCACCTGGGCCGAGCGTTTCATCAAGATCGCGACCACCGCCGATCTGCAGGCCGGCAGCCCGAACTTCTGCACCCGCAATTATTTCTCCGATCCCAGGGAGTGGCTCAACCTGTTCAAGGTGAAGGGCTACGGCCCGCCCGGCATCTGGCGCGGCGTGTTCCCGGTCGCGGCCGACGAAACCGACGAACAGGCGCTGAGCATGGAAGGCATCCAGCGCCGGCTGCAGAGCATCCGCCGCAAGAGCGGCGACTACGACATTCCCTACTACGCGCTCTATTCGGTGCATCAGCGGGTGGCGGCGACCTTCAACAAGGGCCGGGTGCTGCTCGCGGGCGACAGCGCCCACGTCAACAACCCGATCGGCGGCATGGGCATGAACGGCGGCATTCATGACGCCATCAATCTCGCCGACAAGCTCGCCGACATCTGGCAGGGCCGCGCTGAAGCCGGCGTGCTCGACCGCTACACGCGGCAGCGCCGCAAGGCGCAGACCGACTACGTGCAGGCGCTGACCATCCAGAACAAGAAGGCGCTGGAGGAGAAGGACCCGGTGATGCGCCGCAAGCATCTCGACGATCTGCGCCGCACCTCCGAGGACGTGACATTGCACAAGCAGTATCTCTACCGCTCCTCGCTGTTCGACAGCCTCAAGACCGCCAACGCGGTGGAGTAACGCGCTTCGTTGACCGGCAAGCCGTTCCCCGTTGTCGTCCCCGCGAAAGCGGGGACCCATATTCCAGAGGCCTGTGGTTATGGGTCCCCGCTTGCGCGGGGACGACGCTGCGGCTGGTTTAGCTGTGTAGGGTGGGCAAAGGCGCGCGCAGCGCGCCGTGCCCACGCTGACAACACACAATTGTGGGGGTCGCTATAGGTCATTCGAAATCAATGGCAGGAATGTTTTTGTCGTAGCTCAGCGTGGGCACGGCGCCTTCGGCGCCTTTGCCCACCCTACACATTGCGCGGCGCGCCCTTCAGCACCCCTCCCCATTTCTCCTCGATCGCGCGCGCCTCGTCGGGCGTGAGGGCGGAGGCGGGCGGGAACTTGTCGATCCAGGAAAACGGCTTCACCGCCTCCAGAACCACCTTTGAGTGCGCGGTGACGCCGCGCGCCTTGTCGGCCGGCGATATGCGCGGATCGAGCGCCGACGACCAGGCGTTGCGCACGATGTCGAGCTGCTCGGACGGCTCGCAGCGCGTCGCCACCGCCCACATCACGTCGGCGAGGTTCGAGGGATCGACGTCCTCGTCCACCACCACGACGATGCGCGCCATGTAGCTGTGCGCCGCGGCGATGAGGGCGGCGCGCTTGGCGTGGCCGTCGTAGCGCTGCCTGATCGCAACCACGGTCATGAGCTGCGAGACGTGCTGCCAGGCGCCGACCACGTCCGTAACGCCAGAAGCTTCCAGGTTCTGCCAGATGGTGGCGGCGCGGAACGGCAGCCCGAAGTGAAAACGCGGCGGCTTGAGCGGCGGCGAGCCGAGCAGGATCGGATCGTCGCGATGGTAAGCCGCCGTTACCTCCATTACCGGGCCGGGCCGCGCCTCGGCCGCGTAATAGCCGGTGAATTCGCCGAACGGCCCTTCTGGCAGTGTTATTTCGCTCATCGGCAGGAGGTGGCCCTCGAACACGATCTCGGCGTGCGCCGGCACGGGCAGGCCGGTCTGCGGCCCGGCCACGATCTCGATCGGCATCCCCTTGATCGCGCCGGCAAACTCGTATTCCGACTGGCCGCTCGGCAGGTATTCGAAACCGGCGATGAACAGCGCGGGGTCCTCGCCGTTGACCACGATGCATGGGCACGGCCGGCCCGCCGACCAGTACTTTCTGGCGATCATCGCCCCATGTCTGCCGCCATGATCGAACTGCACCGTCACTCGGTTCCGTCCGTGCACCTGCACGCGGTAGATCGAGGCATTGATCCAGCCGCCGTCGGGATCGCGCATGATCACGACCGAGCCCGAGCCGATGAACGGCCCGCCGTCGTGGCGGTGCCAGACCGGCGCCGGATATTTCGCCAGGTCGACATCGGGGCCCGTCATCGTGTTGCGGAGGAAGGCCGCATCCTGCACTAGGATCGGCGCGTGCCCCTGGAGCGCCTTGCGCCTCTCCATCCAGGCCTTGAGCGCGTCGAGCGGCAGCAGCGCGGGATCGAGCCCGAGCGCGAGCGCGGCGCGCTGCGGGTTGGTGACGGCGTTGGTGAAGATGCGGAACCCGCGCGGATAGCCCTTGATGTCGTCGAACAGCAGCGCCGGACAGTCCGGCTGCCCGGCGGCGACTTCGGTGATGCCGCCGATCTCGAAGCGAGGGTCCGCGCCCGCAACCCGCCGCAGCGCACCCAGCTCATCGACGCGCCCGATGAATTCGCGCAAGTCTTGGTACATTCACCCTCCGCCTGGCCCCCGCGTCTCGTCAGCGTCGTCCCCGCGAAAGCGGGGACCCATACTCCCAAGACCGTGGTTATGGGTCCCCGCTTTCGCGGGGACGACAGTTTGAACGGAGATGCCTCAACCCAACAAGGGCGCGCCTTGTGGCCGGCCGTGCTTCCTCGCTATTGTCATGCATCCGGTTCGCCCGACCAAGAAGGATTATGCCATGGCCAAGCTACGCCACATCGCGCTCATCGTCCCCGATCCCGAGAAGGCGGCCAAATTTTTCGAGGAGGCCTTCGACATGAAGATCGCGGGCCGCGCGCGGCGCGGGCTCTACGTGTCCGACGGCACCATCAACGTCGCGCTGCTCAAGCAGGAAGGCAGCGAGAAGACCGGCATCTACCATTTCGGCATGTGGGTGGACGACCTCGACGAGGCCGAGAAGAAGGTCGTGGGCGCCGGCGGGACCTACCTCGACGGCCGCCCGGAGCCCGCCAAGCCCGGAACGCCGGCCAACGCGCACTCGTATTACGAGGCGAAGTACAAGGATCCCCACGGCATCGTGTTCGATCTCACCCACACCGGCTGGATCGGCGCGGTGAAGGACGTGGTGGCGAAGACTTAGGGTTGATGAGCGCGGTGTTCTCGCAGCGCGCCACGTGGGGAAAAACGCGCGACGATGCCCGCTTGCTCCACCTCTCCCCGCAGGGGAGAGGTCGGCCGCCGAAGGCGGCCGGGTGAGGGGGGTCGGCTCTCTCGATAAGACCCGCCCCCCTCACCCCGACCCTCTCCCCTCCGGGGAGAGGGAGTTCACCGAGTGCGCGGCACGCTCGACCATTCATGACGACGAAGCAGAAGCGGATCATCGTCATCGGCGCGGGGCCGGTCGGGCTTTGCCTCTCGCTCGCGCTGGCGCAAGAGGATGTGGGCGTCTGCCTGGTCGAGGCACTGGGCGACGACAATTTTCTCGAGCAGGTGCCGCGCGCCGGCACCAATCATCCCGCCACCCTGGAGCTGTTCGAGCGCATCGGCCTCTACGACAAGCTCGAGCCGCGCGGCATCATTGCGCCGCTGTTCCACTACTGGGACCGCCACGAGAACAAGCTCATTGCCGAGTTCGACCACGCCCACCTCAAAGGCGACACCCGCTTCCCCTACGTGCTGCAATGCGAGCGCATCAAGATCGTCGAGGAAGCGCTCAAGCTCGCCAAGGCGCATCCCAACATCGACCTGCGGCTGTCGACGACGTTCACCGCGTTCGAGCAGGACGTCGACGGAGTTACCGCTCATATCAATAACGCAGAGGGTGAAACCGAATCGATCCGCGGCGCCTATCTGGTGAGCGCCGAGGGCGCGCGCAGCATCGTACGCAAGGACCTCGACATCGCGTTCGATGGCTTCACCTATCCTGACCGCACCCTGAACATCGAAGTCGCCTATGATTTCCGCCGGCACGGCTACACCGAGCGCAACTACATTTCCGACCCGCACGAGTGGTCGAACCTGTTTCACTGGAAGGGCCCGCCCGACCGCTGGCGGGTGCACTTCCCGACCGACGAGCGCGAGGACGAGGTGGCCCTGATGCGGCCGCAGGCGCTGCAAGCGCGGCTGCAGCGTTTTCTCCCCACCGGCAATGCGTTCGAGATCGTCGGCTGCAATCTCTACCAGGTGCATCAGCGGGTCGCGAGCAAGTTCCGGGTCGGCCGGGCGATCCTCGCGGGCGATTCCGCCCACGTGAACAGCCCGATCGGCGCCATGGGCATGAACAGCGGCATTCACGACGCCTTCAATCTCGCCGGCAAGCTGGTGGCGATCATGCGCGGCGAAGCCGGTGACGGTCTGCTCGACCGTTACGAACGCCAGCGCCGGCACGTCGCGGTCGAGCACAGCCAGGCGCAGACCATCCGCAACAAGCGCCTGCTGGCGGAGAAGGACCCGGCCGTGCGCGCCAGAAATCGCGACGAGCTTCGCCGCACGGCGGAAGACCCCAAGCTCGCGCGCGCCTTCCTGCTGCGCACGTCATTGATCGAGAGCCTGCTCGAGGCGGAAGCGATTCAATGAACCACCACCGCACGCTCGATTGTCGTGCCGGCGGCCCCTCCGTTCGTCCCCGCGAAAGCGGGGACCCAGCCCTTACTCACTAACGAGCAAATCAAAGGTTCGCTTCAGGGGAAAAGCGGACGTGCACGGAACGAGCGCCTTAACAGCCTTGGTCGCGATTGACCCACTGCGGAAGTTGGGTGGCCAAAATTGCTGCGATGCAAAACCCAGCTGTTCTTCAGCAATGTGGTAGGGTGTGATCCTCGACCCAGGGAGGCACCATGAAGCGTCGCGAGTTTATGACGCTCCTGGGCGGCGCGACGGCAGGGTGGACATCACCGCTCGTGGCGATTGCCCAAGTATTCGACAACCAACCACGGCGGATTGCTTATTTGTCCGGGGCCTCGCGCGCAACGTCCGCAACGTTGATCGTCGCTTTTCTCGAAGGCATGCGATCGCACGGTTACGTCGAGGGCCGCAACTTCGAGATGGACTATCGCTTTGCCGATGGCCACATCGAGCGCATATCGACGCTCGCCGAAGAACTCGTTCAATGCGAAACCCGATCTGATCTTTGCGGTCATCACGCACGCGGCAGTGGCAGCAAGCCATGTCACCAAAACGACCCCAATCGTTTGCCCTCTGCTCGCCGATCCCGTGCGCCTAGGTCTGATCAAGAACGACGCGCGACCGGGAGGCGCCGTGACTGGCCTGCGGTTTTCCGTAGATGGGCTTCCCAGCAAGCAACTCGAATTGGTGCTCGATCTGAACCCGGGCGCAACCAAAATCGGGCTGCTGGTCAATCCCGACAACGCCCATAGCCTGAGCCAGCGTCAAGAATTGGAGACCGCGGTCGCAGCAAAGGCCATCAAGATCGCAACTATCGAGGCGCGCGACGCCCGAAGACGTCGATTCGATCTTCCCGACGCTGGCGAAAGAACGGGTAGACGCGGTTATCTTACTTCGGGACACACTGTTCTTCACCCAACGCGCAAGATTGGCGGCGTCGGCAATGGCAGTACGGTTGCCGACCGTGTGGGGCGAGCGCGAGGGTGTCGAGGACGGCGGCCTGATCAGCTACGGGGTCAGCCGACGCGGAGAACTTTCGGCGCGCAGCCGGTTACGTCGATCAAGCATCCTGAAGGGCGCGAAACCCGGCGACCTACCGGTGCAGGCGCCGACGAAGCTACGAGCTTGTCATCAACCTCAAAACCGCGAAGGCGCTCGGGCTTAACGTGCCGCCGATGCTGCTCGCACGCGCGGACGAGGTTATCGAATAGGCCCGCCAGTTTGCTGCGTTGCGAAGTGTCGCGATTGGCCCGCTTCGACCAATCGCGGCAGTGCAGCAACACGTCCGGAGTCAGGGGAAAGCGGACATCGGCTCGCAATTGCCGCACAATCAGGATTTGTGAGTACACGCCTCAGAAGCTCAATTGCGTAGCGACCACCAGCCTCGGTGCCCCGTGCGCGGTAACGAACTGGGTCCCCGCTTGCGCGGGGACGAACGGAAACAACCGTGTCGTTTTCGATATTGGAGCATTCGCACAGCGTGTTATCGTCGCGCGCGACTGATGTTGGTTCGGGTGTCAGCATGAATCCCCTTCGTCTGACCTTTGCCTGCGGCCCGTACGACCGCACTCTGGCGCTGCGTGACGGCACCGTCCGGCCGGAGGGCATCGCGCTCAACTACCTGACCTTGCAGCCCGCGGAGATCTTCTGGCGGATGCTGCAATACAAGGAGTTCGACGCCTCCGAGATGTCGCTGTCGAACTACACCTCGCTGGTGAGCGGCGGCAATGCGCCGTTCATCGCGGTCCCGGCCTTCCCGTCGCGCGTGTTCCGCCACGGCTATTTCTTCATCAATACCACGAAGGGCATTGCGGGCCCCGCCGACCTCAAGGGCAGGCGCGGCGGCGTGCCGGAATACAGCATGACCGCCGCCGTCTACATGCGCGGGCTCCTTCAGCACGAATACGGCGTCAAGCCGGGCGACGTCGAATGGGTGCAGGGCCGCACCGACCGGCTCGGCCGCAGGCTGCCCGCCGACATCCAGCTGACCCAGGCGCCGCCCGGCAGCGAGCTCGGCGACCTGCTCGAGCGCGGCGAGATCGACTTTCTGATCACCGCCAACAATCCGCTGGCGTTCCGCCGCGGCGCGCCGACGGTGCACCGGCTGTTCCCCAACTATGCGGAGGAGGAGAAGGCCTACTACCGCCGCACCCGGATCTATCCGATCATGCACACGGTGGTGATCCGCCGCGACATCTACGACCGCGATCCGTGGGTGGCGCTCGAGCTCTACAAGGCGCTGTGCAAGGCGAAGGAGCACGCCTACGAGCAGCTCGCCGATCTCGGCTCGTCCAAGGCGTCGTTCGCCTGGCTGCAGCCGCTGATCGAGGAGGAGCAAGCCATCATCGGGCGCGACTGGTTCCCCTACGGCATCGGGCAGAACCGGCCCTCGCTCGACGCGCTGCTGCAATACACCCACGAGCAGGGGCTCTCCGACCGCCGCCTGACCATCGAGGAGCTGTTCGCGCCCGCCACGCTGAGCGATATACCGCTCAGCGAAGGCCAGCTCGTGCAGAGGTAGAGACATCCGATGACAGCGGTCGGCCTGATCGGCTGCGGCGGGATCGCCCAGGACGTGGTGGCGGCGCTGCGGACCAGTCCGCCGAACGGGGTGAGCATCGTCGCGGCGCTCGCCCGGCCCGGACGCGGCGAGACGGCGCGCGCCGCGCTCTGCGACATCGACATCGTCGAGGCGCTGGGCGACCTGCTCGCGCGCGGCCCGAAAGTCGTCGCAGAGGTGGCCGGCCAGCAGGCGGTAACCGAGCATGGCGAGGCGGTGCTGCGCAGCGGGGCCGACTGCCTGGTGATCTCGATCGGCGCACTCGCCGAGCCGGCATTGCTGGCGCGGCTGAAATCCGCCGCGCATGCGGGCAACAGCCGCATCCTGCTGCCGGCGGGTGCAATCGGAGGCATCGACGCGATTGCGGCAATGCGGGTCGCCGGCCTCACCGCCGTGCGTTACCGCTCGCGCAAGCCGCCCGCGGCCTGGCGCGGCTCCCCGGCCGAAAAGCTTGTCGACCTCGGCAAGCTCACAAGACGAACCGTGCTCTACAAAGGCACCGCCGGCGAGGCCGCCCTGCTCTATCCGCAGAACGCCAACGTGGCGGCCGCCGTGGCGCTGGCGGGGCTGGGCTTCGACGCCACCGAGGTCGAGCTGGTCGCCGACCCCGACGCGCCGGGCAACGTGCACGAGATCGAGGCGGAGGGCGCCGCCGGGCGGTTCGCGATCCAGCTGCAAGGCAAGCCGTCGCGCAGCAACCCGAAGACCTCGGCGCTCGCCGCCATGAGCGTCGCGCGCGCCCTGCTCAACGAACGCGCGACCATCGTGATATGAAGACGCGAGCCTGCGACATGATCCGTCATCCTGAGGCGCCCGCGCGCAGCGCGGGCCTCGAAGGATGACGGGCACCATCCAGGCCGTCACCCTTCGAGGCTCGGCGCTTCGCGCCTCGCTCCTCAGGGTGACGGATCATGCCATGCACGATCACAGCGCCCCTTGAGCGCCCTGGCAGCGAGCATGGATCAGAAACGTGCAACCAACGCTTTGGTCGGCAGCCCGGTGGAGCGCCTCGAGGATTTGCGCTTCCTGCGCGGGCGCGGCCTGTTCGTCGATGACGTATACGCCTCCAACCTGCTGCACGCCGCGATCCTGCGCAGCCCGCTCGCGCACGGACGCATCCGCGCGGTCGGAACGGCCGCCGCGCGGGCGCTGCCGGGCGTCCATGCCGTCATCACCGCCGGCGACATCGGCGACGTGCCGGTGATCACCATGCGGCAGGAACTGCTGCCGCAGTTCGAGCCCTACCAGCAGCCGGCGATCGCGCGCGACAAGGTGCGCTACGTAGGCGAGCCGGTTGCGGTCGTGCTGGCCGACGATGCCGGCGTGGCCGAGGACGCGCTTGAAGCGATCGCGCTCGACATCGCGCCGCTGCCGGCGGTCGCCGACCGCGATACCGCCAGACGGAACGCCAACCTCCTGTTCGAAGCGACCGGCACCAATCTCGCCGGCACGCTCACGGCGCTGCGCGGCGACGCCGACGCCGCCTTCCGGGACGCCCCCTTCACCCGCCGCGAGCGGTTCTCGGTCCAGCGCTTCACCGCCGTCCCCATGGAGCCGCGCGGGCTGCTCGCCGACTGGAACGCGCACGAGCAGCGATTGACCGTCCACGGCTCCGCCAAGGTGCCGTTCCATAACCGCCGCATCCTGGCGGCGCAGATGGGACTCCCCGAAGGCGCCATTGCCATGGTCGAGTGCGACGTCGGCGGCGGGTTCGGCGTGCGCGGCGAGTTCTACCCGGAGGATTTCCTCATTCCGTTTGCCGCGCGCAAGCTCGGACGCCCGGTGAGATGGATCGAGGACCGGCGCGAGCATCTGCTGGCGACCAATCACGCGCGCGACGCCGCGTGCGAGCTCGAGATCGCGTGCGATAAAGACGGAGCGATCCTCGGCCTGCGCGGCCGCGTCGCGGTCGATCTCGGCGCCTACATCCGCACCAACGGCGTGACCGCCGCCCGCAACATCATCCAGGTGCTCTCCGGTCCCTACCGCATCCCGAACATCGACGTCGACGTCGACCTCCTGCTCACCAACAAGACGCCGTCGGGCACCTATCGCGGGCCGGGCCGGTTCGAGGCCGATTTCTTCCGCGAGCGGCTGCTCGACCTGGCGGCGCGCGATCTCGGGCTCGACCGCGTCGAGTTCCGCCGGCGCAACCTGATCGCGGAAACGGAGATGCCCTACGCGCTCGCCAAGGTGGTGCCGCTCGACATCGAGACCGAAACCGACAGCGGCGACTACCGCGCCACGCTGGAGCGCTGCCTCACCGAATTCGGCTGGAGCGAGAAGGCCGCGCTGCAGGGCCGGCTGCTCGGCGGCCGCTATCACGGTCTCGCAATCGGCTGCTACATCGAGGGCGGCGGCGCCGGGCCGCGCGAGAACGTGCGGCTCGATCTCGAAACCGACGGCTCGGTGTCGGTCTATGTCGGCTCATCCTCGGTCGGCCAGGGCGTCGAGACGGTGTTCGCGCAGATCGCCGCGGATGCGCTCGAACGCCCGATGACGGCCATTCGCGCCGTCCATCACGGCTCGACCGGCCATCTGAAGCAGGGCTACGGCTCCTACAGCTCCCGCTCGATCGTGATGGGCGGCTCCGCCCTGGTGGTGGCGGCGGCGGCGCTGAAGGACAAGATCCGGGCGGCGGCGGCGCAACGCCTCAAGTGCCGCGCGCAGGACGTGGTGCTCGACGGCGATCGCGCGATCGGTCCGCAGGGCGCTTCGATCCCCTGGGGCGACCTCGCCGCCGAGGGCATCTCCGCCGACGGCACCCATGCGAGCAGCAAGCGCACCTACAGCTACGGCGCGCATGCGGCACACGTGGCGGTCGATCCCAAGACCGGGCACATCGCGGTGATCGACTACGTGGCGGTGGAAGACGTCGGCCGCATCATCAACCCGCTGACCTTGCATGGACAGGCCGTCGGCGCCGTGGTGCAGGGCCTGGGCGGCGCGCTGCTGGAGCAGCTCGCCTATGACGCGGACGGCCAGTTGCTCACCGGCTCGCTCGCCGACTATCTGCTGCCGACGGCGAGCGACTTCCCCGCCATCCGGGCGGTCGCGCTGGAGCAGAAGCCCTCCCCGCACAACCCGCTCGGCGCCAAGGGCGCGGGCGAAGGCGGCATCATTCCGGTCGGCGGCATCATCGCCAACGCGGTCGCGGCGGCGCTCGCCTCGTTCGGCGTCGAGCCGCGCGAGCTGCCGCTGTCGCCGCAGCGGGTGTGGACGCTGATCCAGGAGGCAACCAAGGGCCCGCACGTTGACCCTCGGCCTCAGGCCGACGATAATCTCGACGATCTCTCCCGTCGTCCCCGCGAAAGCGGGGACCCATAACCACCGGCCTCTGGAATATGGGTCCCCGCTTTCGCGGGGACGACAGGAGGAGCGATCGTGCGAAGGACGCATCACTGATGAAAATGCCGCCCTTCGAATACGCCTGCCCCACCACAATCTCCGAGGCGGTCGCGCTGCTCGCCTCGCACGACGGCAACGCCAAGGCGATCGCGGGCGGGCAGAGCCTGGTGCCGATCCTCGCCTTCCGGCTTGCCGCGCCCGCGCTGCTGGTCGACCTGCGCAAGCTTGCGGAGCTGCGCCACATCACCATCACCGGGAACGGCGTCGCGCTCGGCGCCATGACGCGATGGCGCGACATCGAGGACGACAAACGGCTCGCCGCCGCGCATCCCTTGCTCAGGGCCGCCATCGCGCACGTCGCGCACTACCAGATCCGCAATCGCGGCACCGTCGGCGGCAGCATCGCACATGCCGATCCGGCCGCCGAAATGCCCGGCATCGCGGTGACCTGCGAGGCGGAGATCGCGGTGGTCGGGACATCGGGCGCGCGCACGATCAAGGCCGCCGATTTCTTTCGCGGCGCGCTCACGACCGTGCTGGCGGGCGACGAGATCATCGTGGAGGTCCGGCTGCCAGCCTGGCCGTCCGGCCGCCGCTGGGGGTTCCAGGAATTTGCCCGCCGCCGCGGCGATTTCGCCATGGCGGCCGCCGCCGTCTTCTACGACCGGGACGAGCGCGGCCGCGCGCGCAACGCCCATGTCGGCATCATCGGCGTCGGCGACCGGCCGGCGCGGTTGCCCGCGGTGGAAGCGGTGCTCGACGGCCAGACGATCGACGAGGCGACGATCGCCCGGGCCGAAGCGGCCACCGCCGCCGCCGTCGATCCGCAGGACGACATCCATGCCAGCGCCGCCTATCGGCGCGCGCTTGCCGCCACCATGGTCGAACGCGCGCTGCGCAGCGCGGCCGCTTGAATTGCACAACAGGAAACCACGGATGATGTCCCCCCTGCATTTCCACGCACGCTCGCTCGCTGCGCGGTCCGCGCCGCATTCGCCCTCTCCCCGTAGGGGAGAGGGCATCTCAATGTGTGGAGCACGAAGAAGGGGTGAGGGGGCTCCGCTCTCGCCTAACAGCCGAACCCCCTCACCCATTCATCGAAACCCAAAGACCGAGCAGCCCTCTCCCCTGCGGGGAGAGGGCAAATTCGGCGCGGGCTCACACACGCAGGCATGAATGGTCCGCTTTGAAGTCAACGGCAGGCAGGTCGAGGTCGAGGTCGAGCCGCGGCTCACGCTCGCCGACTGCCTGCGCCATCATCTGCGGCTCACCGGCACCCATGTCGGATGCGAGCACGGCGTGTGCGGCGCCTGCACGGTGATCGTCGACGGCGACGCGGTGCGCGCCTGCCTCATGCTCGCGGTGCAGGCGGACGGCAGCAAGGTGATCACGGTCGAGGGGCTGTCGAACGACGCCGATCTCACGCCGCTGCAGAAGTCCTTCCGCAAGCATCATGCGCTGCAATGCGGCTTCTGCACGCCCGGCATGATCACCACCGCGCACGTGCTGCTGAGCGAGGAGCCCGACTGCGACGCCGACCGCGTGCGCGAAGTGCTCTCCGGCAACATCTGCCGCTGCACCGGCTATGTGTCGATCGTCGAGGCGGTGCTCGATGCGCGCGCCGCCTACAAGGACAAGGGCCGGTCATGAAGAACACCTATATCGGCACGCCGATGGAGCGGCGCGAGGACCTGCGCTTCCTGCGCGGGCGCGGGGAATATGTCGACGATCTCGCCGCCCCCGGCGTGCTGCACGCCGCGATCCTGCGCAGTTCGGTTGCGCACGGGCGCATCGTCTCGCTCGATGTCGCGGCGGCGCGCCGGCGTCCCGGCGTGCACGCGGTGATCACCGCGGCCAACATGCCGGGCGGGCCGCCGATCGTGCCGATGCGGCTGCAGCCGCTGCCGCAGTTCAAGCCCTACGAGCAGCCGGTGATCGCGCACGACAAGGTGCGCTATGTCGGCGAGCCGGTTGCCGTCGTGCTGGCGGACAGCGCCGCGGCGGCCGAGGACGCGCTGGAAGCCATCGCGCTCGCGATCGACGCACTTCCCGCGGTCGCCGACTGGACGGTCGCGGCGAAGGACGCGAGCCTGCTGTTCGAAGCGACCGGCACCAACCGCTCGCTCATCTTCGAAGCGCGCAAGGGCGACGCCGACGCCGCCTTCCGCGACGCGCCGTATACCCGGCGCGAGCGACTGCGCACCGGACGCCACTATGGCCTTACGTTGGAGCCGCGCGGCGTCCTGGCGCAATGGGACGCCGCCAAGGGCAGGCTCACGGTGTCCGGCGCCGCCAAGGTGCCGTTCTTCAACCGCCGCATCCTGGCGAAGCAGATCGGCCTGCCCGAAGACGCCATCGACATGATCGAGAACGACGTCGGCGGCGGCTACGGCGCGCGCGGCGAGTTCTATCCGGAAGACTTCCTCATTCCATTCGCTGCGCGCCACGTCAACCGTCCGGTGAAATGGACCGAGGACCGGCGCGAGAACCTGATGGCGATGAACCACGCACGCGAGTCCGAGGCCGACCTCGAAATCGCCTGCGCGCGCGACGGCACCATCCTGGCGCTGCGCGGGAAGGTGCACACCGACATGGGCGCCTACATGCGCACCAACGGCGCGGTCGGCGCGCGCAACGTCGCGCAGTTCATGGCGGGGCCTTACCGCATCCCGCACGTCAAGATCGATTCCGCGCTCTGGATGACCAACAAGACGCCGGTCGGCACCTACCGCGGCCCGGGACGCTTCGAGTCGAATTTCTTTATCGAGCGGATGCTCGACATGGTCGCGGCCGATCTCGGCATCGACCGCATCGCGCTGCGCCGCCGCAACCTGATCACCGGCGCCGAGCAGCCCTATCCGGTCGCCCACGTGCAGCCGACCGACGCCAAGGACCAGTACGACAGCGGCGACTACCGCTCGACCTTGGAGCGCTGCCTCGCCGAAATCCGCTGGGACGAAAAGGCAAAGCTTGCCGGCAAGCTGATCGACGGCCGCTATCATGGGCTCGGCGTGTCTTGCTTCATCGAGGGCGGCGCGGCCGGCCCGAAGGAGACCGCGCGGCTCGCGCTCAACGAGGACGGCAGCATATCGGTCTATCTCGGCACCACCTCGGTCGGGCAAGGCGTCGAGACCATCTTCGCGCAGATCGCCGCCGACGCGCTGGAAGTCCCGGTCGAGCGCATCCGTCACGTCCACCACGGCTCGACCACCTACGTGAGCGACGGCTACGGCGCCTACCACTCGCGCTCGACCGTGATGGGCGGCTCGGCCCTGCTCGAGGCCGCCACGAATTTCCAGGCCGCCATCCGCGCGGCCGGCGCCAAACGCTTCGGCTGCGATCCCTCCGCCGTCGCCATCGACGAGCACAAGGTGAGCGGCCCGGGCGGCAAATCGTTCCCGCTGAGCGAGCTTGCGGGCCTCTCGGTCGAGGGCGCGTTTCTCAACCACCGCCACACCTACAGCTACGGCACCCATGCCGCGCATATCACGGTCGATCCCAAGCTCGGCCGCATCGAGATCGTCGACTACGTCGTGGTGCAGGACGTCGGCCGCGCGATCAATCCGCTGACGCTGCGCGGGCAGGTGATCGGCTCGCTGGTACAAGGCCTCGGCGGCGCCGTGCTGGAGCATCTGCAATACGACGAGCAGGGCCAGTTCCTCACCGGATCGCTCGCCGACTACCTGCTGCCGACCGCCACCGACTTTCCGAATCTGCGCTGCGTGGTGCTGGACGAGCACCCCTCCCCGATCAACCCGCTCGGCGCCAAGGGCGCGGGCGAAGGTGGCATAATCGGCGCCGGCGGCGCCATGGCGAACGCGGTGGCCGACGCCTTGCAGTCGTTCGGCGCGCAGCCGCGCGCGCTGCCGCTCACGCCCGGCGCCATCTGGGAGCTGATACAGGCCGGCCGGCGCGAGGCAGCGGAGTAGGCTCCGCATTTGCGGACGTGCGACCTAGCCGATTCCTGTCGTCGTCCCCGCGCAAGCGGGGACCCATATTCCAGAGACCGTGGTTATGGGTCCCCGCTTTCGCGGGGACGACCGGAGGAAACGGTGAGGAGATACCCTCGATTGGGCATCACTCCGGCTTGATGCCGGCCGCCTTGATGATCGGCCACCACTTCTCGATCTCGCCCTTGTGGAAGGCGGCGAGCCCCTCCGGCGTCTGCTGCTCGCGCGAGGCGACGTCGAGGCCGAGCTCGGTGAACCTCGCCTTCACGGCCGGATCGGCCAGCACCTGCATCGTCGCGCCGTTGAGCTTGGCGATGACGTCTTTCGGCGTGCCCTTGGGCGCGAAGAATCCGAACCAGCCCGACATGTAGAGGCCGGGGACGCCGGTCTCGTCCGAGGTCGGGATGTCGGGCATGGACGCGGAGCGCTGCGGCGACAGGTTCGCGATCGCCTTGATGGTGCCGGCGCGGACCTGCGGCAGCGCCGCGGCGCCCTGGATCACCAGCAGGTCGACCTGTCCGGAGATCAGGTCGGTCATGGCCGGTCCGGCGCCGCGATAGGGAATGTAGGTCACCTTCGTTCCGGTGGCCTTCTCCATCAGGATGCCGGTGACCAGCGCGGCGGCGTTCTGGTTGACGAACTTCGCTTCGCCCGGATGGGCCTTCATCCAGGCCACCAGCTCGTTGAGTCGGTTGGCCGGCAGGGTCTTCTTCGCGACCATGAGCTGCGGATTGGTCGAGATCAGCCCGACCGGCGCGAAATCCTTCTGCAGGTCGTAGTTCAGATTGTAGATGATGCTGCCGACATGAGTGTCCCACTGGCCGATGTCGATGGTGTAGCCGTCGGGCGCCGCGCGCGCGAGACGCCCGACCGCAATCGAGCCGCCGGCGCCGCCGACATTCTCGATGATGATCGGCTGGCCGAGGATCGGCCGCATCTTCTCGGCCAGGATACGCGCGGTCACGTCGGTCGAGCCGCCCGGCGGGAACGGCACGATCAGCGTGATCTGGCGCGACGGATAGCTCTGCGCCTGCGCGCCCGCGATACCGGCAAGCAGCGCCAGCGCGATTGCGACGATCGGTTTTTTCATGGTTCTCCCTCACGTATCGGTTGAGTTGTTGCGCGAACGGCGGCATCGCTGTGGCGTCGTAGGCGGCCGCACGCTTTACTGCGGCTCGATCTTGGCGAGACGGATGTATTCGCCCCATTTTGCGAGGTCGCGGGCGAGCATCTGCCGCAGCATGTCCGGCGTCCCCGGCAGGGGATCGTTGGCGATGCGCGCGAGAAAGTCCTTGGTGTCCTGCATGGCCAGAATCTGCTGAAAGGCCCGGTGCAGCTTGTCGACGACCGCCGCCGGCGTGCCGGCGGGCACGAACACGCCCCACCACGGCTCGATCGCGATGTCCGGGAAGCCGGCCTCGATCAAGGTCGGCACATCCGGCAGCGCGCGTGTGCGCTTCGACCCGGTGACCGCGAGGGCCCGCACGCGGCCTTCGTTGACCTGCCCGACCGCCCAGCTCGTGTCGGTCGAGGTGAAGTCGATGTCGCCGATCTGCAGCGCCTTGAGCGTGTCGACCGGCGAGCGGAACGCCACGCGCTCGGCCTTGACCCCGATCGCGTTCAGGTAGAGCTCGGCGGAGACGATGCCGGTATTGGCGCCGGCGCCGTAGATGCCGCGGCCCTTGCCGTCCTTGAGGAATTTCGTGAGGTCGGCCATCGCGTGCAGCGGCTTCTTGGCGTCGACCACCATCGCAAAGGTCAGCGTCGAGAGCGGCGTCACCGGCGTGAAGTCCTTGACCGGATCGTAGTTGAGCTTCTTGAAGATGTGCGCCGCCATGGCGAGGGTCGAAGACCCCGGCGTGATCGCGATGGTGTAGCCGTCGGGCTTGGCCTTGGCGACGGCTTCGGTCGCGATGTTGCCCTGCGCGCCGGTCTTGTTCTCGACCACCACCGTCTTGCCGAGCGCGTCGGAGAGCTTGGCGGCGAAGAAGCGCACCAGGATGTCCGCGCCGGTGCCGGCCCCGAACGGGCAGATGGCGTAGATCGTCTTGGTGGGATAGTCCTGCGCTTGCGCCGCCGCCGGCGTCGCGAACAGCGCGAGGCAGGCGGCGACCAGGCAGGCTCGCGAGCGCTTGGCGATCGCCATGATGTTCTCCCTCGATCTCGCCGCTTCGTCTGCAGCGTCCCCGCACACGCGGGAGCCATGTTCCAAAGGCCGGTGTCGATGCGGCCCGGCTTGCGCCGAGACGACAACGATTAATTCCTACTCCGCCGCCTGGTGCGGCGCCGCCTGCGCGGCGGCCGGCACCTGCGTTATGCCGTGGGCCTGCAGCCTGGGCAGCACCTTCTCCGCGAACAGCCTGATCTGATGCATGAACAGCTCGTGCGGCAGCGCGCCGGTGTTCATGCGCACATGCACCGTTCCGGCGCCCGTCCGGTCCGCCGCCTCGATGATGCGCTCGGCAACCTCGTCGGCGGTACCCCACGGCATGGTCTCGGCCCGCTTCTCGACGTCCGCCATGGTCATGTTGCGGAAGTTCTCCCGCAGGC
Organism: uncultured Alphaproteobacteria bacterium; assembly: GCA_963755305.1. Taxonomy (GTDB): domain Bacteria; phylum Pseudomonadota; class Alphaproteobacteria; order Rhizobiales; family Xanthobacteraceae; genus VAZQ01. The sequence continues at coordinate 155,651 of CAVWJL010000010.1, forward strand.
GCGCCGCCTCGTGCATGTTCTCGGGGCGCACGTAGTCGAGCGAGGCGTCGCTGACATAGCCGGTCTGGCGCTGCAATGCGGTTTCCGTGACGTTGCCGTGGCTGAACAGGCAGCGGTTGAAGTAGAGGAAATAGGGTCCGGCCTCCCGCACCGCCTGGGCCTTGCTGTCGGCGATATAGGCGCCTTGCGCGATGCTCAGATGACCGGGCGTGATGCTGCGGCCGTTGCGCGCGAGGCATTGGGCGTAATAGCGGATGATATCGGCCTGCAGCCCGCGTGCGCCGCTTTCACCCGGCGTGATCGGGATGTTGTGCCTGGCGGCGAACTCGATCGATTCCTTGCTGGTGGTGATCGGCGTCCAGATCGGCGGATGCGGCTGCTGCACCGGGCGCGGCCACAGCGCGATGTCCTTGTAGCTGTGGAATTTGCCCTCGAACGAGAACACGTCCTCGGTCCAGGCCCGCGTGATGATCTCGAAGGCTTCCTCGAAGCGCGCCCGCGATTCCGTCATCGGAATGTGATGCACGGCGTATTCGCGCGGGATGCCGCGCGCGATGCCGGCGATGAGACGGCCGTTCGACAGGCAGTCGAGCATGGCCAGCTCCTCGGCCAGCCGCAGCGGCTGATGCAGCGGAAGCAGGTTGCCGTAGATCAGCAGCTTGAGCCGTTTGGTGCGCTGCGAGGCGGCGGCCGCCATCAGGTTGGGCGAGTTCATCAGCCCATAGGGCGAGGTGTGGTGCTCGTTGAAGCCCACGCCGTCATAGCCGAGCCGGTCGAGCAGCTCCCATGCCTCCAGGTGCTCGGCATAGGTGCGCACCGCGACGTCCGGCTTGAAATAGGCCTTGCCGAGCGGATACGGCAGCGCCGTCCCGCTCACGAGGTCGTCGAGCGGCTCGGCATAGGGCAGAAGATCGAACACGAAGACTTGCACGAATTCTCTCGCTGGTGGATCGCCGCCCGCCGACGGTATGGGCTCAGGCGCGCGCTATCCCTGCGGCTCGATCTTGGCGATCCGCACGTAGTCTTCCCAATCCTTGATCTGCTGAAGGAGGAAGGCCTGCCCCTCGGCCGGGGTGCTGACCCAGGGATCGCTGGCAATGCTGTTGAGAAACGTCTTGGTCTCAGGACTTTCGACCACCCGGCTGAACCAGGCATTGAGCTGGTCGACGACCGCTTTCGGGGTCGCCGCCGGCACCAGCGCGGCCCACCAGCTGCGGATGTCCATCGGATATCCGAGCTCGGTCAAGGTCGGAAGGTCGGGCGCCGCCTGCATGCGCGAGCCGGCGCCGACCGCCAGAATACGCATGCGCCCGGCGTTCGACTGCGCCATCGCCTGGATGTTGTCCGGGAACGCATAGTCGATCTTCCCGCCGTAGAGCTCGTTGAGGAAATCGGCGCCGGTGCGATAGGCCACCTCGACGGCTTGCAGGCCGGCCCTTTCCTTGTACATGGCGCCCAGCACCTTGGCGGTCGGATTGGCGAACGCGTAGCTCGCCTTGTCGCCCTTCTGCTTCATCGCCGCGGTCAGATCGGCCACGGTCTTCCAGGGCGCGTCGGCGCGCACCGCGAGCATCATGGTCGCCCGGTTGATGGTGGCGGCGATCTGGAACGCCTTGCCGGCATCGACCGGCGGCTTGCGAAACACGTGCATGTTGGCGGCGACCGAATTCGCCCCGGTGACGTAGATGGTGTGGCCGTCCGGTTTCGAGCGCGCGACGAATTCGGTGGCGATATTGCCGAGCGCGCCCGGCTTGTTCTGCACGATGATCGTGCGGTTCATGAGGGGGCGCATCTTGTCGGCGAAGTATCGCACGATGATGTCGGCGCCGCTGCCGGCCGCGAACCCGCAGATGAAATTCACGTCCTGCGAGGGATAGGCCTGGGCGCGCGCGGCGTGGGGCATCACCGCAATCGCGAACGGCACCAGCGCGCACGTGCGCAGCAGGCGCAGCACGAAGGTCAGCATGTTTCCTCCCGTTCGGCCATTTCCTGCGGCCGTTGCGGCGATTGTTCCCAAGTTGACGCAGGAAAGCAATGACCGAACGGCGCTTCCGGCCGCGGTTGCCGCGTGCGCCGTGCGTTGACGCGGCGGCGGCGCGGCGCCTACAGTCGAGGCAACCGATTTCCTTGTGACAGGAGCGCGCCATGAGCGTTGCACGGCATCCGCGGCCGCCGGAACTCGAAGGCGTGCCGGTCGAAGAGATCATGCAGAAATACGTCGGCCGCTTCCGCGAGAAGAAGCCGGACTGGGCCGCCTTCGAGGACGCCAAGATCGAAGGCTACAAGCGCGCGCAGCATCGCTTCATCGGCGCCGGCGGCTCCGGCAAGCACGGCGACCCGAGCGTGATCCCGGCGGGGAATTTCACGCTCTCGATCATGTATGTGGAGCCGGGCCAGGGCAACGCCGCGCACACCCACGAGGTCGAGGAATGCTTCTTCGTGCTGCGGGGCTTCCTCGACGTGTTCGTCGAGGACGAGAGCGGCAAGCGCGTCACCACCCGGCTCGGCCCGTGGGAATGCATCGCGTGCCCGGCCGGCGTCATCCACGGCTACCAGAACGACAGCCTCGGGCCGGTCTATTTCCAGGTCATGCTGGGACGCGGCAAGCCCGAGGCCATGGGCTACGCCGACGACGACCTCTACAAGCGGCGCGAAGCGCACCTCAAGGCGGTGTGACGCTCTCACCAATGCGTCGTCCCCGCGAAAGCGGGGACCTATAAACACAAGCGTCTGGTCCTTGAGCGTGACTCATGCGTTCGTCATGGCCGGGCATGACGTGGGGATGGGTCAGCCTTTAGTGCCGTTGGTATAAATCCTATCCCGTCACTCCGCCGCCTGCTGCTGCTTGCCCTGCGGCAGGCGATTGCGGAAGTGCGGCAGGATTTCCTCGGCGATCGCCGTCATGTTGGCGCGCGCCATGTCGTCGGGCAGCGTGCCGAACTGGGTCTTGGTCAGCGACGTGTTGAAGCCCGCCAGATCCTGATATTCGGCGAGCTTCTCGCGCACGGTGTTCGGGCTTCCCACGATCACCACGCCGGACTGCACCAGGTCCTCGAGCGTCGTGGTCTTGCCGGTCACCTTGATGCCGCGCACGCGCTTGAGCGAAGCGGGATCGGTGTAGCCGGGCGGCAGCAGCATCTCGACCGGCATCTTCAGGAAGTAATTGACCAGCGCCTCCAGGTGCGGCTTGGCCTCGCGCATGGCCTTGGCGTCGGTCTCGGCCACGTAGATGGTGTTCGACCACGCGAGCTGGTCGGGCGAAGCCTGGTAGCCGAGCTTGTCGGCCTCGTCGCGATACATCTGGAAGAACTTCGCCACCGCCGCGATCGGAGAGAGCGTCTGGCAATACGTGTATTTCATCTTCGCCGCCCAGCGGATGGTCGAGCCCGAACCCTGCGAGGGAATCCAGATCGGCGGATGCGGGTTCTGGTAGGGACGCGGCCAGGTGTTCACGTATTTGAAATGGTAATGCTTGCCCGCGTACTGAAACGGCCCGGGCTCGGTCCACGCGCGCACGATCAGTTCGTGCGCCTCGGAAAAGCGTTCCTGCGAATAGGCCGGATTGATCCCCATCGCGTGGTATTCGGCGCCGATGCCGCGCACGAAGCCGGCGATCAGCCGCCCGCGCGTGATGTTGTCGAGCATGGCGTATTCTTCGGCGATCATCAGCGGATTGTTGAGCAGCGGCAGCGCGCGGCCGAGCACCGCGAGCTTGCCGCGCTTGACCGAGCGCGCGAGCGCGCCCGCGAGCACGCCCGGGATCGGCATCAAGCCGTAGGCGGTCTGGTGGTGCTCGTTGAGGCAGACGCCGTCGAAGCCGAGCCGGTCGGCGAACTCCATCTGGTCGAGATACTCGTGGTAGAGCTCGGCGCCCTTCGCCGGATCGTAATGGCTGTTCGAGAACGTGACCCAGGCCGAGCCGTTCCTGCCGATCGCGTCGAGGTCGGCATGGCGATACGGCATGAGATGAAAGTTGAAGATTTTCATGCTGCAATCCTCTTGTCACCGATGAAGGCTTCAAGCTCGGCGACGAACGCGTCGCTCTTCTCGACGTGCGGCAGATGCCCGCAGTCGGGGATGATTACCGCCTTCGATCCGGGAATGAGCCGCTGGTAGGCGAAGGCATAATCCTTCGGGAACAGCCGGTCATGCTCGCCCCAGATCAGCAGCGTCGGCACCTTGATGCGGCGCAGCCACTTGTAGAGGTGCGGGTCGTAGTTGCGCGGCTGCCATGCGAGCTTCGCGGCAGTCGCGCGGTTCTTCAGCGCGGCGTCCTCCTGCTCCGGTCGCTCCATGCTGCATACCACCGCCTCGGCCAGCTCCTGGTCGTAGAACAGTTCGCGGATACGCTGCTCGTCGCTGCTCAGGCAGGAATCGACCTGCTCCACGCCCTGCACGTAGATGCCGGCGGCGCCCACCAGCGTGAGCGAGGCGAGCCGCGCGCTGTTGCGCACCGCGAGGTCGGCCGCGATCCAGCCGCCGAGCGAGCTGCCGACCAGATGCACGCCCTTAAGGTCGAGCTGGTCGAGAAAATCCAGGTAGAAGTTCGCGAGGTCGCTGATGGTATCGAGCCACTCCGGCGTATCGGAGGCCCCGAACCCGGGGTGCTCGGGGGCGAGCACGTCGAACCGGTTGGCGAATTCCGCCATGCAGGGCAGCCAGATGCCGGCGCCGCCCCCGCCGTGCAGCATGAGCATCGGGCTCCCCGCCCCGCCCCGCATCAGGCGAATGCGGCAGCCGCCGATCGCGATCATCTCTTCGGTATGTTTGGCCATCGTTTAGCTTCTTTGAAATCGCTTCTGGGTGGTCCCTCCCCCATGCTAACATGACAGCTGCACGCGAGAGGAGACGTTGATGTACGCCCCAGCCGGAGTGAAGACCAGCAAGGACTACCCCATCCCGGACACGATGAAAGCCTGGGTGCTGGGCGATCCGGGCGAGCTTTCGCTCAAGCGAAAAGCCGGTGCCGGTGCCGAAGAAGGCCGAGGTGCTGGTGCGCATCGACGCGGTGGCGATCTGCGCGACCGACCTCGAAATCATCTATCACGGCCCGCCGGCGTCGATCCAGGGCGGCTATGCCGTTCAACAAGAACTTCACGCCGGGCCATGAATACATGGGCACGGTGGTGGCGCTCGGCCCCGGCGTCGACGAGTACAAGATCGGCCAGCGCATCACGGTGGAAATCCACGCCGGCTGCGGCCAATGCAAGCGCTGCCGCGAGGGCATGTACACCTCCTGCCACAACTACGGCTTGAACTACGGCGACGTCGACAAGGGCCATCGCGCCAACGGCTTCACCACCGACGGCGGCTTCTGCGAGTACCAGGTCAACCACATCAACACGCTGGTCGCGATCCCAGACGACATGTCGGACGAGGAGGCGACGCTGGTCGTCACCGCCGGCACCGCGATGTACGGGCTCACCGAGCTGGGTGGGCTGGTCGCGGGCGAGAGCGTGGTGGTGACCGGCCCCGGTCCGATCGGGCTTCTTGGCGTTGCCGTCGCCAAGGCGATGGGCGCGCATCCGGTGATCCTGACCGGCACGCGCGACAACCGGCTGCAAGATCGGCCTGGAGCTCGGCGCCGACCACGTCGTCAACATCCGCAAGGTCAACGACGTGGTCCAGGCGGTGAAGGACCTCAATGGCGGCAAGGGCGTCGATTACGTGGTCGAATGTTCGGCCGCGCCGAGCGCGATCAATGACGCCATCAAGATGGTCAACCGCGGCGGCAAGGTCTGTCTCGCGGCATTCCCGCACGGCGAGGCGCTGGTCGATATCGCGCACATCGTGCGCAACAACATCTACGTCTACGGCATCCGCGGCGAGGGCAAGACCGCGACGCATCGCGCCGAGGCCTTCATGCGGCAGAAGCGCTTCGACGCCACCAAGATCCACACCCACACGTTCCCGCTCGACGATCTGCCGACCGCGATCCGCTACGCCAAGGACCGCGTCGAGGACGCGATCAAGGTGGTGGTGAAGGCGCGCGGCGTGTCGGCCGCGCAGCAAGGTGGCGGCGGAGTAGCGGCTTGGCGCGTGCGCCGGGCCCAGCCACCGCTGTCATGCCCGCGAAAGCGGGCATCCAGTAATCACCGGCGTGGCGATTGAAAGCCAGCGTCCATGATTACTGGATCATCCGCTTTCGCGGATGATGACACCGCGTAAAGGCGACACCGGGTGACTGGAGAAGCGATGCTCCTCTGCGACGAATATCTGACGCCGACCTCGCTCGACGAGGCCTTCGACGCCATCGAAGCGCAATCGCCGGCCGCCATCGCATCGTCGCGGGCGCGACCGACACGCTGCCCTGGGCGCGCGAAGGCCGTGCCGGCGACGTGCGACATTCCGGTGCTGATCGACATCGCGCAAATTCCCGAACTGCGCGAGCGCCGCGTGGATGACACGCCGCGTGCGCATCGGCGCCGCGACGCCGATCCAGCGCTTTCTCGACGATCCGGCGCTCGCCCGCGCGATGCCCTGCATGCCGCGCTGCGCGGTGTGGTTCGCCGACGACCAGTTGCGCGAAGTCGGCGACCATCGGCGGCAACATCGTCAATGCGTCGCCGGCCGCCGACGGCACGCCGCCGCTGTTCGCGCATGAGGCCGTGGTGGAACTGGCGGCGCGCCGCAACGGCAAGATCGACGCGCCGCCGCATGCCGCTCGATGAATTCATCACCGGTCCCGGCAAGACTGCGCTCGCGCCCGGCGAAATCCTGACCGCCATCGAATGCGACGCGCTGCCCGGCTATGGCGGCAGCTTCGAGAAGGTCGGCCACCGCCGCTCGCTGGTGATCTCGCTCGTGTGCCTCGCGGCGCTGGTCAAGCTCGATGCCACCGGCCGCAAGTTCGAGGACGTGCGGCTCGCCATCGGCGGCATCGGCCCGGTGCCGCGGCGTCTTGCCGATGTCGAGGCATTTCTGCGTTCCGGGCCGGTCACATCGGAGCGGCTGGAACAGGCCGCGGACATGCCGGTCGAACTCGTGCGTCGCGCACGCGCCAGGATTATCGCCGCGAGGTGGTGCGCGGCTTCATGCTGCGCGGCCTGATCAATGCGGCGCAGCGCGCCGGCGCCGATCCGGACGCGCTGACGCCCGAACTGGAGGCGGCCTATGCCTGAGTTGCGCATCGACGCCACCGTCAATGGCCGCAGAGTTACGCGCGCCGCCCAGCCGTCGCAGCGGCTGCTCGATTTCCTGCGCGAGGATCTGCATCTCACCGGCACCAAGGAAGGCTGCGGCGCGGGCGAATGCGGCGCCTGTTCGGTGTTCGTCGACGGCGTGCTGATGAAGTCCTGCCTGATGCCGGTCGCCAAGGCGCAAGGCACCGAGATCGAGACGGTCGAAGGGCTCGCGCACAAGGGCGAACTGTCGCGTGCTGCAGAAGGCGTTCCACAAGACCGGCGCCAGCCAGTGCGGCTATTGCATTCCCGGCATGGTGATGGCGGCGACCGCGGCGATGCGCGCCAATCCGTTCGCCGGCCGCGAGGAGATCAAGGAGCGGCTCGGCGGCAATATCTGCCGCTGCACCGGCTATCAGAAGATTTTCGACGCGGTCGAACTGGCGCGCGACGTGCTAGAACGGCCGCCTGCCGGCGACCGCGCTTGCCGAAGACGAGCCGGCGGACGGCAAATTCATCGGCGCCAATGTGCGCCGCCTCGACGCGCCCGAGCAAGGTTTCCGGCGCGCTGAAATATGCCGGCGACATGACGATGCCCGGCATGCTGCACATGCAGGTGCTGCGCTCGCCGCATGCGCACGCGCGCATCGTGTCGATCGACACCTCGGCGAAGCCGAGGCGATGCCGGGCGTCGAAGGGCGTCATCACCTGCGCCGACGTGCCGGGCGAGGACGGCTTCGGCGTGTTCGTGCACGACCAGCCGGTGATGGCGCGCGGCAAGGTGCGCTATGTCGGCGAGGCGGTGGCGGCGGTCGCGGCCGAGGACGAGGCGATCGCGAGGCGCGCGCTCGTCGAAGATCAAGGTGATCGTACGAGCCGCTGCCGGCGGTGTTCGACGCCGAGGAGGCGATGCAGGCCGGCGCGCCGGTGCTGCACGATTACGCGCCGGACAACGTCACCAAGCACATCCCGATCCGCGACGGCGACGTGGCCAGGGGCTTTGCGGAATCCGATCTGGTGGTCGAGCAGGACTACTCGACCCAGGCGGTCGAGCACGCCTATCTCGAGCCGGAAGCCGGGCTCGGCTATGTCGACCACGACGGCGTCGTGACGATCGTGTCGCCGAGCCAGAACATCACCCATCACCGCCACATGCTGGCGAAGATCATCGCCAAGCCGATCAACAAGGTGCGCTTCATCATGTCGCCGGTCGGCGGCGGCTTCGGCGGCAAGGAAGACATGATCTATCCAGGGCATGCTCGGCGCTGATGGCGATGAAGACGCGGCCGTCCGGTGCGGCTCGTGTTCACGCGCGAGGAATCGATCGTGTCCACCGCCAAGCGCCATCCCTCGCGCACCACGCTTGCAAGATGGGCCTGACGCGCGACGGCCGCATCCGGGCGGTGGAGATCAAGATGATCTGCGACGGCGGCGCCTACGGCCTGTCGACCGAAGGCGTGATGCGCAAGGCCGCGATCCTCGGCGCCGGGCCTTACAATATTCCGAACCTGAAGATCGACACCTACGGCGTCTACACCAACAACACGCCGTCCGGCGCGTTTCGCTCCTTCGGCGCGCTTGCAGACGCAGTTCGCGACCGAATCGCATCTCGACATCTGCGCCGAGAAGCTCGGGCTCGATCCGTTCGAAATCCGCCGCATCAACGCCATGCGCGACGGCGCGGACACGCACACCAAGCAACAGCTGAAATCGGTGAGCTTCTCGCGCGCGCTCGACGCTGCCGAAACGGCCTCGAGCTGGGAGAACGGGCGCGCCGGTCTCGCGCGGCGGCACGCGCGGCGATCATTGGCGGCGAAGGCACGCGCGCCCCCTGCACCCTCGGCGCGCGCTTTGCCGAGCCCTCGCACCGGCGAAGCGAGCGAGGTGGCGTAATGGCACGGAAACGCGGACGCGGCATGGCCGGCTGCTGGTACGGGATCGCCCGCACCGCGACGGTCGATCGCGCCGGCGCCTGGGTGGAGATCGACGACGGCGGCACCGCCAAGATCGTCACCGGCGTGACCGAGATCGGCGAAGGCATCCTCACCGTGCTGGCGCAGATCGCCGCCGAGGAACTCGGCGTGCGGCCGCAGGACGTGACCATCGGCGACAACGACACCGCGCGCTCGCCGGAGGCCGCGCATGCCGGCGCCACGCGCCAGACCTACATGATCGGCAATGTCGGTGGCGCTCGCCTGCGCGCGAGGCCCGCGCCAAGCTGGTCGAAGTGATCGCGGAGTACTGGGACGTCGATGCCGACATCGATCCGCACCGCCTCCGGCGAAATCTGGGCGGAGGGCACCAACCATCGCATCACCATGGGCGAGGCGGTGACATCTCGCAAGAGCCGCGGCGTGGTGCCGGTCGGCTCGGCGCTCCTTCGGCACCGACACCACCGGGCTCGATCCGGTCGATGGCTCGGGCCGGCCCTGGCAGGCCTATGTGTTCGGCTGCCAGGTGGCCGAAGTCGAGGTCGATACCGTCACCGGCGAAGTGCAGGTGCTCGGCATCTGGGCGGCGCACGACGTCGGCCGCGCGGTCAATCCGCAGGGCGTCGAAGGCCAGATCGAGGGCGGCATCGTGCAGGCGCTCGGCCAGGCGCTGATGGAGGACTACAAGCTCGACGACGGCCACACCACCACGCCGGGTCTCGCCAAATATATTCTTCCGACGTCGCTCGACGTGCCGCACGTCACCTCGATCATCGTCGAGGACCCCGATCCGATCGGCCCGCTCGGCGTCAAGGGCATCGGCGAGCCGGCGATGGTGCCGACCATTCCGGCGATCATGAATGCGATCTATGACGCGGTCGGCGTGCGCATCACGTCGCTGCCGGCGACGCCGGAAAAAGTGCTCGACGCGATCATGCGCAAAAGCGGCCGCGCAACGCGCCGCGCGCATGCGGCCGAATAGCATGCAGGCAGCGGAATGTTGAGCGACGATGCCGAATCGAAGGACCGCGCGCCGGCGCGGACAGTCTTCGCTGCCGATCTTGCGGCGATTCGCGCGCTGGCGCAGGTGCTGCCCGGCCCGCTGCCGCTCGGCGTCAACGGCGTGCGCGTCGCGGCCTCGATCCGTCCGCAGAAATTCGTCATCGAGGGCGGCGACGAGACGCCCGTCACCATGCCGCGCACGGCGTTTCAGGTGGTCTATCCCGATTGCACGGTGATGATCGATTCCGGCATCGACAAGGCGACGCACGATTCGTTCAGCCCCGACAAGCCGGAGCCGTACTTTCCCGACGAGCTTCGCCAAGCTCAAGCGCGCGCTCGACGCCGCGCGCCTGATCGTGCTCACGCATTTCCACGCCGACCATGCCGGCGGCGTCGTCACGCGCGGCGAATTTCGCCGCGCTTGCCGCGCAAGACCATCATCACCATGGACACCGCCGACTGCCTGATGAACACGCCGCATCGGCCGCATCTCAAACTCGCGCAGAGCGCGATCGACAAGTTCATCTGCTCGACTATCCGACGCTATTATCCGGTTGCGCCCGGCATGGTGCTGATCAAGGCGCCGCGGCCACAGCGCCGACTCGCAGATGGTCTACCTGCGCCTGCAATCCGGCCGCGAAATCCTGCACAGCGTCGATTCCGCCTGGAACCTGGACAACATTCTCCAGGTCAAGGGCAAGGCCGCGCCCTGGGTGAAGGAGGACGTGCCGGCGGTGATCGGGCAGTTGCGCTGGCTCAAGAGCGTGCACGAGACCGAGCGCAACCTCACGATCCTGGTCACGCACGACGACGAGCTTCTACGCCCGGGTGACAACGAGCGGCGTTGTCGGGCCGCAACTGGCGCTCTGACAACGATTGTCGAAGAGTTGAACCGACAGGGAGGATTTGTATGACCGCTTTCACCGACCTTGAAGGGACTGTTCTGCATCGCCGTGCTTGGCCTGGGCGGAACCCCGCTCGGCGCGCTGGCGCAGGACTATCCGACCAAGTCCATCACCGTGATCGTGCCGTTCCCGGCCGGCGGCCCGAGCGACGTGGTCGCGCGCATCGTCGACCGAGGCGATGTCGAAGCAGCTCGGCCAGTCGATGGTGATCGAGAATGTCGGCGGCGCCGGCGGCACGCTCGGCAGCGGCCGCGTCGCGAGCGGCGCACCCGGACGGCTACACGCTGCTCGCCGGCAGCATGGGCTCGCACGTCGCGGCGCCGGTGCTGACGCCGAACGTCAAATACGATTCCGAGCGCGATTTCACGCCGATCGGGTTCACCGCCGATTCGCCGGCGGTCATCGTCGCGCGCAAGGATTTTCCGGCCAAGGATTTGAAGGAGTTCGTCGCCTACCTGAAGGCGAACGGCGACAAGGTGAAGCAGGCGCATGGCGGCATCGGCTCCTCCTCGCACATGGCGTGCCTGCTGTTCAACACTGCGGCCGGCGTCAAGCCGAACCTCGTCGCCTATCGCGGCACCGGCCCGGCGATGAACGATCTGATCGGCGGGCACGTCGATTTCTTCTGCGAGCAGGCGGTGAGCGTCGCCGAGCAGGTCACGGGCGGCACGATCAAGGCCTACGGCGTCTCCGCGACCGCAACGGCTCGCGGCGCTGCCCGACGTGCCGACCGCGAAGGAGGCCGGCGTCAATTACCAGATGAGCATCTGGGCCGGCATTTTCGCGCCCAAGGGCACCCCGAAGGACGTCGTCGACAAGCTCGCCGGCGCGCTCGACAAGGCGCTCGACGATCCGAACGTGATGAAGCGGCTCGCCGATCTCGGCGGCTCGATTCCGACCAAGGACGGAGCGTACGCCCGGCCAAGTTCGAGACCTTCGTGAAGGCCGAGATCGCGCGCTGGACGCCGATCCTCGAAGGCGGCGGCGCCGCGCCGAACTGACGTACTGCAGGATCAGCTCAGCCAGTCCGGAAGCCGATCATGCCGACAGATGCGCGCGCGCGCGCGCGATCCGCGCCGCCGGCAGTATCGACGGCCGGCGCTTTCGCAAGCGGCGCGCTTCCCAAGCTGATCGAGACCACGCTGTCGGAAGCGCTCGTGCTCGGCCTGCTCAGGCAGGGCGTGCGCAAGTATCTCGCGATCTTCGGCCACGGCTCGACCGATCTCGGCGAAGTGCTGCGCATCTATGAGGAAGAGGGCGTCACCCGCACCTTCAACTGCCGCAACGAAGTCGAGATGGCGCACGCCGCGACCGCGCTTGCGCTGGCAGTACGGCGAGATGCCCGCGGTCGTGACCTCGATCGGCCCGGGCGCCATGCAGGCCTTCGCCGGCTCGCTCGCGGCCGCGTCGAACGGCGTCGGCGTCTATCACATCTACGGCGACGAGACGACCTTCGGCGAAGGCTACAACATGCAGCAGGTGCCGAAGGAGGAGCAGCACCTGTTCGGCCAGATGACCGCGATCATGGGCCGCTCCTACGTGCTGCATACGCCGCAGGCGCTGCGCGATGCGCTGCGCCGCGGCGCGCTCACCGTGAACCATCCCTATCGCGCCGGGCCGTTCTATCTGCTGCTGCCGCTCAACACCCAGCCGGCGCGGATCGACGCTCAATCTCGCCGCGCTGCCGGACCGGCCGGAGCTTGCCGCCGCTCGCGCCCGCGTCGACGACGAGGTCTATCGAGGCAGCCGCGAAGCTGATCGCCAGTCGGCAGCGCGCGTCGCCATCAAGGCCGGCGGCGGCACGCGCGGCCATGACGCGGCGGTGCGCAAGCTCGCGGAGGCCGCCGGCGCCGCGGTCGTGCTGTCGCCCGGCTCGACCGGCGTGCTGCCCGACGCGCATCCGCAGAACATGCATGTCGGCGGTTCGAAAGGCTCGATCAGCGGCAACTACGCGATGGCGAACGCCGACCTGCTCATCGTCATCGGCTCGCGCGCGGTCTGCCAGGCCGACTGCTCCGGCATCGGCTACAAGTCGGCGCAGGCCGTCATCAACATCAACGGCGATTTCGCCGACGCGCAGCCATTACAACAACACGACTCGCGCTCGCTGGGCGACATTTCGGCGGTGGCCGAACGCCTGACCGCGCGCATCGTTGCGATCAAGGCGCAATCGCCAACAAGGCGCGAATGGCTCGCCGCCTGCGCGCCAAGAAGAGCGGAATGGTCCGCCTACAAGCGCGCGCGCTTCGCCGCCGCGCCGATCGTCGACGAGGTCTGGCAGCGCCCGGCGCTGACGCAGCCGGCCGCCATCAAGATCGTCGCCGATTTCGCCAAGGAGATCGACGCCGCGAAATTCTTCGATGCCGGCGACGTGCAGGCCAACGGCTTCCAGATCGTCGAGGACGACCGGACCGGCGACACCTTCACCGAGTCCGGCGCCTCCTACATGGGCTTTGCGCCGAGCGCGCTGCTCGCCTCCGCGCTCGCCGACACGCCGCGCTACGGCATCGCGTTCTGCGGCGACGGCTCCTTCATGATGAACCCGCAGATCCTGATCGACGGCGTCGAGCACGGCGTCCGCGGCATGATCGTGATCTTCGACAACCGCCGCATGGCGGCGATCACCGGGCTGCAGATGGCGCAGTATGGCCAGCGAGTTCCGCACCAGCGATCGCGTCGCCGTCGATTATGTGCAGCTCGCCAGCGCGGTCGACGGCGTGCGCGCCATGCACGGCGGCTGGTCGGCCGACGAGCTGCAAGCGCCGCGCTGCGCACGGCGCATGCCCATGACGGCCTCGTCGGTGGTGCATGTTCCGGTCTATGCGGGCCCGACGAGCTCGGCCGCTCGGCGCCTGGGGCGAATGGAACGTCGGCAACTGGTGCGAGGACGTGCAGCGCAAATGGATCGAGCAGGACCTCTGACACGATTTGCGGTTGAGCAGGCCCGCCTTCTCCTGGCGGCTTTCCCGCGCTAGACTTTACCCATCGACCGATCCGCAGGAGCCAGCATTCCCATGTCAGAACCCATCTGGAACAAGTTCCTCACCGAGCGCGACAAGGCGGTCTTCAATGCGTCCGGCTACGCGGCACCGGGCGGATTCGGCAAGCGCCCCGCCCTGCTGGTCATCGACGTGAGCTGGGCGTTCTGCGGCGAGAAGTCCGAGCCGATCCTCCAGTCGATCAAGAAATGGCGCAATTCTTGCGGCGAGGACGCCTGGGTCGCCATGCCCTACATCAAGTCGCTGATCGACAAGTGTCACGACAAGGGCGTGCCGGTGATCTACACCACCGGCGTGCGGCGCGACGACAACTGGGATTCCGGCTCCTGGCTGTGGAAGAACGCGCGCGGCGACGAGGATCGCAAGCAGATCGTCACCAATCTCGACGGCAACGAGATCGTCTCCGACATCGCGCCGTCGCCGCAGGACATCGTGATCCTCAAGCAGAAACCGTCCGGCTTCTTCGGCAGCAACATGACGAGCTACCTCACGCTGCTCGGCTGCGACAGCGTGATCGTGACCGGCACAACCACCTCGGGCTGCGTGCGCGCCACCGTGATCGACGCTTTCAGCCTCAACTACCGGGTGGCGATCGCCGAGGAAGGCTGCTTCGACCGCTCGCAGGCGAGCCACGCCATCAACCTCTGCGACATGAACGCCAAGTATGCCGACGTGGTGAAGACCGCCGACGCGCTCAAGTTCCTCGATTCGCTGCCGGGCGGCATGTTCGACCTGCCCAAGGGCACGGCCGCGGCCGTGCCGCCGCCCAAGCGCGCCGTGAATTTTTGACCGCAGTCCGCCCTCATCCTGAGGAGCGTCGCCATAGCAGGCGCAGCCTGCGTGTACTTGGCTGCGATGCGACGCGTCTCGAAGGATGAGGGGCGGTGTCATGCTTCGAGACGGCCGCCTTCGGCGGCCTCCTCAGCATGAGGCCGGGAGAACCTGATTTTTCTCGGCGGATTTCAAATCAGCTTGGTCTGGCTCGGCAGGCCGAGCAGCACCTGCCCGACCAATTCGAAATTGCTGAGCTGGCCCTGGATCTGTTGGGTGACCGTGTGCAGGTCGCGGAAGCGCCGCTCGAACGGATTGCTCTCGAAGATCGCGGTGGCGCCGGCCGCATGGTAGACGGTATCGACCACGTCCTTGGCCTGGTGGATCGCGTGAACGGCGGCAAGCCGCAGCGCCGCGCGCTGCTGCAGCGTCAGGTTCTCGCCCTGTGAGGCGGTGTCCCACAATGCGTTCAGCGTCTGCAGCATGTATGCGCGCGAGGCGTTGAGCTTGGCCTCGCACAGCGCGACCTGCGACTGCACCACCGCGTTGTCGCGCAGCACCTGCATGCGGCGGTACGGGGTCTTCTCCACTGCCAGCGCCATGAACGCGTCGAGCGCGGCGCGTCCGATCCCGAGCGCGATGCCGGCAAAGCCGGTGCCGTAAAGCTGGTAGGTGCTGAAGCGGTAGAGCGGCCCGCTCTCGCGCCGGTTCTCGGCCGACTCGCGGTTGAAGGTGTGATCCTCTGGAATGAACAGGTCCGAGATCGAATAGGTGTTGCTGCCGGTGCCTTTCAGGCCGACGACGTGCCAGACGTCCTCGACCGTGCCGCTCGCCTTGGGCGCCAGCACGGTGCGCTCGACCGGCTTGCCGTCGGCGCCGAGCCGCAAGGTGCCGTCGGGCTCGGCGACGCTGCAGTGCGCGCCCAGCACGGTGGCGTGCCGGATGCCGCTGGCGAACGCCCAGGTGCCGGTCACCCGATAGCCGCCCTCGGCCACCACCGCCTTGGCGGTCGTGCCGGACGGCCCGGACGCCATCACCGCGCGCGGATCGCCGAAGAACGTGCGCGCCGCCGCCGGCGTTAAGTAGGCGGCCGCCATGGACGAGCCCGAGCCCTGGGCGAGGCACCAGGCGGTGCTGGCATCGGCCTTGGCGATCTCCTCGATCGCCTGCATGAAAACGGCCGGCGCCACCTCCTCGCCGCCGCAGGAGCGCGGCAGCAGCATACGGAACAGGCGGGCGTCGTGCAGCGCGGTGATGCACTTCGGGTGAAATCTCGCGCTCGCGCTCGATCCGGGCCGAGTGCGCCGCGATCAGCGGACCGAGTTCCCGGGCCCGCGCGATGCAATCGCCGGCGGCTTCCGCCCGGCTTTCCCCCGACGTGACACGCTCGAGCATCGGCTTCGCTCCTCGGTGCCGTTCATTGTGGCGTTTCCGCATTCCCGGTCAATGCTCGCCAGGTGGGGCCAACCCCATAGCCATTGCGCCGGAGCTTTGCGATAACGCTTGCGGTCTTGCGTGCTCGGTTTGTCATCCCCGCCGTCGTCCCCGCGCAAGCGGGGACCCATATTCCTGAGAATCGTGGTTATGGGTCCCCGCTTGCGCGGGGACGACCGGAGGAAAGGGCAAGCCGATCATACAAAGGCGAGTATTCGTTCGATCAGGCTGCGAGGATTGCAATGGGCGAATTCGCGATAGGTCAATCGGTCTCCCGCTTCGAGGATCCGCGGCTGCTCAAGGGCGGCGGCCGCTACGTCGCCGACATGGTGCTGCCCGGAATGGCGTTCGGCTGCGTGCTGCGCTCGCCCCATGCCCACGCCCACATCCGCAAGATCGACACCGCCAAGGCCAAGGCCGCGCACGGCGTGCTCGCCGTGCTCACCGGCGCCGACTGGCAGGCGTCCGGCTGGGGCGACCTGCCGGTGCCCGGCGGCCTCAAGCGCCGCGACGGCACCGCGTTCAAGCCCCCCTACCCGGCGCTGGTCAAGGACCGGGTCCGCTGGGTCGGCGACTACGTCGCGTTCGTGGTGGCCGAGACGCTGCACCAGGCGCTCGACGCTGCCGAGCTGATCGCGGTCGACTACGAGCCGCTGCCGGCCGCGACCTCGACCGCGGAGGCCTCGGCGCCGAACGCCCCGAAGGTGTGGGAGGGCTGCGCGGACAATATCGGCTTCGTGCAGCTGTTCGGCGATAAGGCGGCGGCCGACGCCGCCATCGCGAGCGCCGCGCATGTGACCAGGCATCGCTTCGTGATCAACCGCGTCACCGCCGCCACCATGGAGCCGCGCGCCTGCCTGGGCGATTACCACCCGATGGAGGACCGCTACACCATCTACACCACGTTGCAGCGCGTGCATCCCTATCGTTCGGACCTCGCGCCCATCCTGAAGGTGCCCGAGAGCCGCATTCGCGTGGTCGCCGGCGACATTGGCGGCAGCTTCGGGATGAAATCGGCGGTCTACAACGAGGTCGCGCTCGTGCTCCTTTCGTCGAAGCTGCTGGGGCGGCCGGTCAAGTGGGTGAGCACCCGCTCGGAGGCCTTTCTGGCCGACGCGCAGGCGCGCGACAACGTGACCGAGGCCGAGCTCGCGCTCGACCGGGACGGCCGCTTCGTCGGCCTGCGCGTAAAGGTGATCGCCGCGATCGGCGCCTATCTGCAGACCGGCATGAATGCGTTCACCGGCAACATCGGCACGCTCGCCGGCGTCTACAACATCCCGGCGGCGCACGCCGACGTCACCGCGGTGTTCACCCACACCAATCCGGTGCGGCCCTATCGCGGCAACGGCCGGCCGGAAGCGGCCTACGTGATCGAGCGCATCGTCGATCTTGCCGCGGACGAGCTGAAGATCGATCCGGCCGAGCTGCGGCGCAAGAACTACATCGATCCGGGCGCGATGCCGTACAAGACCGCGCTCACCTTCACCTACGACAACGGCGAGTTCGAGAAGAGCATGGACATGGCGCTCAAGCTCGCCGATGTCGCCGGCTTCGAGAAGCGCCGCGCGGAGGCGAAGAAGCGCGGCAGGCTCGCCGGCATCGGCCTCTCCAACACCATCGAGCGCGCCGCCGCGCAAGGCTTCGAAGGCGCCGAGATCCGCTTCGACAAGTCCGGCGCGGTCACGCTGTTCTCGGGCAGCGTCACCCAGGGCCAGGGGCACGAGACCATCTACAAGCAGATCGCCTGCGACCGTCTCGGCATCAGTCCGGACGACGTGCACTACATCCAGGGTGATACCGACCAGGTCTTCATCGGCGAGGGCACCGGCGGCTCGCGCTCGGCCACGATCGGCGGCTCGGCGGTCGACATCGCCGCCGAGACGCATCACCGCCAAGGCGAAAGCGATCGCCGCGCATCTGCTCAAGGTCGATGCTCGCCGACATGAATTTCGCCGACGGCGTGTTCTCCAGCCCGAAGACCAACCAGACCCTCACCATCCAGGAGGTCGCCAAGGAGGCGGTCGATCCGGCCAAGCTGCCGCAAGGGCATGGACGTGGGCCTGATCGCCACCGCCACCTGGACCGCGCCGGTGCAGAACTTCCCCAACGGCTGCCACATCTGCGAGCTCGAGATCGATCCCGAGACCGGCACGGTCGAGATCACGCGCTACAGCGTGGTGGACGACGTCGGCACCGTGCTCAATCCGCTGCTGCTCAAGGGCCAGATCGTCGGCGGCGTGGCGCAGGGTGTCGGGCAGATCCTGATGGAGGACATCCAGTTCGACGCCGACGGCCAGCTCATGACCGGCTCGTTCATGGATTACGCCATGCCGCGCGCCGACAATTTCAGCCCGGTCGAGGTCAAGAGCAACCCGGTACCGACCGCGACCAATCCGCTCGGCGTCAAGGGTGCCGGCGAAGCCGGCTGCGTCGGCGCCATGCCGGCGGTGGCGAACGCGCTGGTCGACGCGCTCTCGCACCTCGGCGTGAAGCACATCGAGATGCCGGCGACGCCGGAACGGGTGTGGCGCACGATCCGGCAGGCCAACGGCGGGTGACGCCACACTCCACTGCCGTCCCCGCGAACGCGGGGACCCATATTCCAGAGGCCGGTGGTTATGGGCCCCCGCGTTCGCGGGGACGACAGCAGCATGACCGGTCGCAACCACGAGGAGGAACACCCTATGAAAAAATCGTTCTTTCGCGGCACCTGGCAGCAAAAGCGCGCGTTCTCGCCCGCCGTCGTCACCGAAGGCGCGGGCCGCACGATCTGGATCGCCGGGCATACCGGCGCAGTGCGGATGACCAGGGCAAATCGTTGGCCGGCGATTTCGACGCCCAGTTCAAGCAGACCTTCCGCAACATCGAGAAGACGCTGGCCGAAGTCGGCGCAAAACTCGTCCGACATGGTGACCATGACGGTGTTCCTGATCGACGCGCGCCACACCACCCGCATGACCGAGCTGCGCGGCGAATTGTTCGGCAAGGACTTTCCAGCGAGCGCCGCCATCACCGTGCAGGGGTTTGCGCAACCCGAAATGATGATCGAGGTGCAGGGCATCGCGGTGACGGGGTGATCTTGCTCTGCGCGTGCCGCAACCGCGCTGTCGTCCCCGCGAACGCGGGGACGACCGAGGCGGTGCATTGTTGCACGAACGTCACAAGTCTGCCGGGGCTTCATATGGCTGCACAGCAGCGATAAACTGCATGCAATGAGCCCGCGAGACCGCATGCCCGAAAGCTTCGAATCCGCCCTCACCACCCGCGCCGCCGAAATGGCGGACGCCTGCACGCGCTGCGGCAAGTGCGTGGAGGTCTGCCCGGTGACCGGCCCCGGCGGGGTAAAGGCCGAGCCGGTGGCGGTCATCAGCGGCATCATCGATATCTTGCGCACCGGCGACGGGCCGGAGGCGTCGCGCAAATGGGCGAACGCCTGCGTGCTCACCGGCGAATGCATCAAGGCCTGCGATTACGGCGTCAATCCGCGCTTCATGCTCAACATGGCGCGGGTGAAGATGGCGCAGCACGCCAACGCACCGGCCGAGCAGCGCCGCGGCGGCGTCGACGGCTTCCGCAAGGTCGCGCGCGAGGTGCAGCACATTTCGCGCATGCAGCTTGACGACAAAATCCTGGAACGGCTCGGGCAGAAGCCCGACAGCCGTCCCTCGCCCGACGTGGCGCCGGATTTCGTGTTCTACACCGGCTGCAACGTGCTCAAGACGCCGCACATTGCGTTGTTGGCCCTCGATGTCATGGACACGCTCGGGATCACCTACAAGGTGATGGGCGGCCCCACCCACTGCTGCGGCGTGGTGCAGATGCGCACCGGCGATGTCGCCACGTCCGGCCGGTTCGCCGAGGCCACCATGGACAAGCTCGCGAGCGGCAAGACCAAGGAAGTGCTGGCCTGGTGCCCGAGCTGTCACACGCAATTCAACGAGACCACGCTGCCGACGGTGGAGAAGACGCGCGGATCGAAGCCGTTCGAGATGACGCCGTTCATGCTGTTCCTGCGCCGGCACCTCGACGCCTTGCGGCCGCACCTTACCCGGCGCGTGGAGATGCGCGTCGCTCTGCACCGCCACCCCGGCATCCCGGGTGTGGTACAGGCCGCGGAGGACATGCTGAACGCGGTGCCCGGAATCGAGCTGGTCGATCTCCAGCAGCCGGCGGTCGGCATGATGAGCAATTATTTCCGCGCGCTGCCGGCCTACCGCCGCGAACTGCAGAGGAACGAGCTCGATGCCTGCGAACGGGCCGGCGTCGATGCGCTGGTGGCGATCTACCATGCCGACCATCGCGAGTTGTGCGCGCACGAGCGCGATTATCCGTTCCGGATCGTGAACCTGCTGGAGATCGTCGGCGAGAGCATGGGCCTCCACCACGACGATGCGTTCAAGCGACTCAAAATGATGCAGGATGCCGACGCCATCGCGGCCGACTGCCGGGACCTCATTGCGCAACACGGGCTCGACCCCGAGACCACCCGCGCCGCCATCCAGGCCATGCTCGACGAGCAGCCGCTGCCGCTGCGCGGGCAACGTTCGGCGTGAGCGCCCCTGCTCGGCCTCATGCTGAGGAGCCGCACGAAGTGCGGCGTCTCGAAGCATGGGGCCGCCGCGACCGTGAGCGCCCTCATCCTTCGAGACGCTCGCTTCGCTCGCTCCTCAGGATGAGGGCGAGACCACGTTTGTGCTACGAACAGCAGCGCCCGGTCATCGCCAGCGCGACGCGCTCCTCTTCGGTGAGCTTCTCGTGCGCGTGGTCGTGGTGATGCTGGTGCGCGGGCGCAGGTGCCGGCACGCCGGTATCGGCGATCGGCTCATCGTGCGGCAGGCTTTGCGTGCGCATCTGCGCACGGCGCTTTTCAGTCGCGGCGGCATCGATCCGGTCGGAGTTGGGCGCGAACACCGCGCCGTAGTCCCGCTCCGCAGCGTCTCTGGTCACATAACCGCAGCGCACGTCGCGCTCCAGCGCCGCGAGATCGCGCTCCAGCGGCGAGCCGAACCCGCCGCCGCCTCCCGAGCGCAGGATATAGGCGTCGCCAGCATGCAAGACCTGATTGAGGGCCTTGCCGTTGTGGAAACGCTGCTCCTGCGTCCCGCCAAAGCGCGCGATCGCCACCCCGTTGCCTGAGCCCGAGAGCCCGCCCTCCAGTCCCCACGGCTTGCACTTCACCCGGTCCATCTGCGAACTGAACCGGATGGTGTGCCGCGCCTGTACCACCTGCTCGCAGCCGAGCCCGCCGCGGAAACGCCCTGCCCCGCCGGAATCCGGGCGCAGCGCATAGCGCTCCACCAGCAGCGGGTATTTCGCCTCGACCTGCTCGGACGGCCCGTTATGGGTGTCGCCGTCGTTCATCGCGATGGTCGAGTTGCGGCCGTCGCTATCGTACTTGGCGCCCCAGCCGCCACCGATCAGTCCGCCGAGATAGATGTAGAAGCTGTCGTCCTTCGGCCTGCGCCCATTGACGCGCCCGACCACCAGATCGGCGTGATGGCCGGCCATCACCTGCTCGGGGATCGCGGGCGCGAGCGCCTTGAAGATCGTATCGATCACCGTCATCGGATAGGTCATCCACATGCGCATGGCGGCGGGCTTGACCGCGCTCACCACGCGGCCGGGCGGCAGCACGATGTCGAGCGCGCGGAACTGGCCGTCGTTGATCGGCAGGTCCAAAGCGGAGGTGAGGCACTTGAACGCCACCTGGCAGCAGGAGCGGCCGGCGGTCTCGCCGGAATTGTAGAAGCCCGCCACCTGCTTCGACACCTCGGTGAGGTCGACCTTCATCCGGTCGCCCGCGACCTCGACACGCACCTTGATCGGCACGCGGTGGCCGACATTGACGCCGTCGTCGTCCATGAAGGAATCCGCCTCATAGACGCCGTCCGGAATCTCGGCGACGCGCGCGCGCGTCATCGCCTCGCTGTGATCCATGATCGCCTCGATGCCGCCGAGCACGGCGTCGCGGCCGTATTTCTGCAGCATCTCCAGGAAGCGCCGCTCGCCGGCCTTCACCGCCGCGATCTGGGCGCGGAAGTCGCCCATGGCGCGCTCGGGGAGCCGCACGTTGGTGCGGATGATCGAGACCAGTTCCTCGTTGATCACACCCTTGCGGTACATCTTCACGATCGGCATCTGCAGGCCTTCGGAGAAGATGTCGGTGGTGGCGCCATCGAGCGTGCCGCCGACGTCCGGCCAGTGCGCCATGCAGCAGGAGAACGCCACCAGTTCGCCCTCCCAGAATACCGGCACCGTGAAGGTCATGTGGTTGAGATGGCTGCCGGTAATATAGGCGTCGTTGGTCAGCAGGATGTCGCCGGGGTCGAGGTTCTCGACGCCATAATGATCGAGCTTGGTCTTCACCGTGTCGCTCATGCCGCGGATGAACATCGGCAGCCCGAGACCGATCGAAACGGTGTTGCCGTGCGCGTCGAACAGCCCGACGGTGAAGTCGAGCGCCTCGTAGATGATCATGTTGTAGGCAGTGCGCATCAGGTTGGTCTTCATCTCCTCGGTCGCGGCGATGAGGCCATTGCGCACAATTTCGGTGGTCACCGGATCGATGCGGCGGCTGGCGGCGATCGTCTTGGATTTGACTTCCGCGTCCATCGTCAGCTCCGCATGATCTCGATCACCAGGTCGCCATAGGCATCGACCGTCAGTATATCGCCCGGGTGGACGACGGTGGTGGACGCATATTCCTCGACCAGCGCCGGGCCTTCGATACGATTGCCGCCGGCCAGTAACGCGCGGTCATAGGTCGGCGTGTCGAGGTGCTTGCCGGCCTCGGCGAAATAGACCGGCCGCGTGCCGCGGAAGGCCGCCGCCGCCGGTTGCGCCCCACCCGCCGCGATATGCTCGAAGGCCGGCTTGCGCATCAGCCCGGTGACGGCGCTGCGCAGGCTCACGATTTCGGCCTTCTCGGCCGGCGCCGAGTAGCCGTAGCGGGTCTCGTGTACGGCGTCGAACCGCCGCTTGATGCCGTCGCGATCCTGCGTCCGGAACAGCTCGGCCGGCAAGTCGACCGTGACCGCATGCTCCTGCCCGACGTAGCGCATGTCGGCCGAGCGCTGCACCGTCACGCCGGCAAGTGCGAGGGCGCTTTGCGCGACCGCCTCGCGCCCGCGCCGCTCCATGTCGGCGTAGATCGCTTCCATGGCGGTAAACGACGCCTCCGCCAGCGGGTTGAACCAGGTTCCGACGAAATCGCGCCGCAGGTCGGCGACCAGCATGCCGTAGGCCGAGAAATGTCCGGGCGCGCGCGGGATCACGACCTTGGCGATGCGGAGTTCTCTCGCGACCATTGCGGCATGCAGCGGGCCGGCGCCGCCATAGGCGACGAGCGAAAAATCGGCGGCGTCAAGCCCGCGCTCGGTCGTCACCCAGCGCACCATGTGCGCCATCTTGGTGACCGCGATCCGCAAGATGCCGTCGGCCGCGTGCGTGAGATCGAACCCGAGCGGATTGGCGACACGCACCTGCAATGCGCGCTCCGCTCCTGCGGTGTCCAGCTTCATCTCGCCGCCGAGAAAACGCTCGGCGTCGAGCCGCCCGAGAATGAGATTGGCGTCGGTGATCGTGGGCTCCGTGCCGCCCTGCCCGTAGCAGGCCGGGCCGGGTTGCGCGCCGGCGCTCTCCGGTCCGACGTGCAGCGCGCCCATCTCGACCCGCGCGATGGAGCCGCCGCCCGTGCCGACCTCCTGGATGTCGATCATCGGGATCTGCACCGGCAGGCCGGTGGCATAGCCGCCGACGAGCGTGCTGCCGATCATCAGCACGTCGCCGCCGTGGATCACGCCGGCCTTGGCGGTGGTGCCGCCCATGTCGAACGCGATGGCGTTCCTCAGGCCGATGCCGTCGCACAGCACCTTGGTGCCGATCACGCCCGCGGCCGGCCCCGATTCCAGCATCTTGATGCAGGCGCTCTGTGCCTCCTCGACGGCGAACAGACCGCCGGTCGATTGCACGATCAGGAATTCGCCGCCAAAGCCGGCGGCGTCGAGGTGCTCGCCCATCTCGCCGAGATAGCGCCGCACGCGCGGCCCGACATAGGCGTTGGCCGCCGCCGTCGAGGTGCGCTCGAACTCGCGGTACTCCTGCGAGAGCTCGTGCGAAGCGGTGACGAACAGCTGCGGATGCATCTCCTGCACGATCGCCTTCACGCGCTGCTCGTGCGCCGGATTGCGATAGGAGTGCAGGAACAGTATGGCGACCGCCTGTACGTCCTGCTTGACCGCGTCGGCGACGACCGAGCGGACCTCGTCCTCATCGAGCGCGATCAGCACCTTGCCCTGCGCATCCATGCGCTCGCGGATTTCATAGCGCAGGTCGCGGTCGATCAGCGGCTCGTGGCGGCGGAAGAACAGGTTGTAGGACTCCGGCCGGTTGACCCGCCCGATCTCGTAGATGTCACGAAAGCCCTGCGTGGTGATGAGCGCGCAACGCGCGCCGGTGCGCTCCAGGATGGTGTTGATCGCGACCGTGGTGCCGTGCAGGAACAGCCGCGCCGAGCGGAAATCGGCGCCGGCCTTGGCGACGCCTGTTTCGGTGCCGTCGACCAGGCGCGCCGGGGTGGTGAGCGTCTTGCCGAGCTTGAGTTCCCCGCTCGCTTCGTCGAACGCAGCGACGTCCGTGAAGGTCCCGCCGACATCCGCCGACAGCCGGATTTGACGGGATTCCAGCATGCTCGGCGATTTCTCCCAGGGAGGTCCACGGCGGATGTCGGGCGCGGGAACGTTATCAACCGCCGCCATGTACCGCAACGTCGCTTAAGGCAACCGGTCGTCCCTCGGCAGCTGAAGGCGTGTGCTCATGAATCGCGATCGGCCCGATGACAGCTTATTGGTGTCACATTGACGCAAAGTCTTTGCACTATTCGACTCCACATGCGGTCGCGCGCTCATACGCCCGAATGGGATTGCAATGCCGAGGCCCAATTTCGCTTTCCCGAGCGATGGGCTAAGCTGCCGATCGCTGGCAACCTGTCCGCGTCGCGACCACGGCTCCGGGCGCCGGAACCGCAGGGAGGGCGATCATGCTGCGCCGAACCAACACAGTCCCGACGCTGATCGCAACACTCATCTTGGGCGCCGGTCTGGCCGGCCCGGCCCGCGCGCAGGACTGTCCGCGCGGCGATCTCGACAAGGCCTATTGCGATCGCGACGGCGATCTCGTGGCCGACGCGCCGACCGATCCCAAGTTGCTGCTCAATCCGCCGACGCTGATCTTCGCCTACACGCCGGTCGAAGACCCGGCGTTGTACAGCAAGGTGTGGGACGGCTTCCTGCGCCACCTGGAGAAGGTGACCGGAAAGAAGGTGGTGTTCTACCCGGTGCAGTCGAACGCCGCCGAGATCGAGGCGATGCGATCCGGCCGCCTGCACATCGCCGGCGTCAGCACCGGCCCGACCCCGATCGCGGTGAATTGCGCGGGCTACGTGCCGTTCGCCATCATGGGGACGCAGAACGGCACCTTCGGCTACGAGATGGAGATCATCGTACCGGCCGTCAGCGCGATCAAGACGCCGGCCGATCTCAAAGGCAAGAAGGTGGCGTTCACGTCTCCGACGTCGAATTCGGGCTTTAAGGCACCCTCGGCGATCCTCAAGGCCGAATTCGGTCTCGAAGCGAAGCGCGATTTCGAGCCCGTGTTCTCCGGCAAGCACGACAACTCCGTGCTCGGCGTCGCCAACAAGGACTATGACGCCGCCGCCATCGCCAACGAGGTGATGTTCCGGATGTTCGACCGCAAGGTCGTCGACCGCGCCAAGATCAGGTCGATCTATAAATCCGAGACCTTCCCGACCACCAGCTACGGCCATGCCTACAACCTGCAGCCCGATCTCGCCGCCAAGGTCAAGGACGCATTCTTCAGCTTCCCGTGGGAAGGCTCGGCGCTGAAGGCGGAATTCAAGACCGAAGACCGGTTCGTTCCGATCGCGTTCAAGAAGGACTGGAGCGTGATCCGCAAGATCGACGAGGCGACCGGCGTGAAATACACCTGCAAGTGACGACCCAGGGAGCGCGGAGCATGGTTCGGAACGGATCGCTGACGCTTGTCGCCGCGCTGGCCGGTGCCGTCGGGTTGTCCGGCGTGGCCGCCGCGCAAGAGGATTGTCCACGCGGCGCGCTCGACCAGGCCTATTGCGACCGCAACGGCGATCTCGTGGCCGACCTGCCGACCGATCCGAAGAAGATCGTCAACCCGCCGACGCTGATCTTCTCCTACACGCCGGTCGAAGATCCGGCCGTGTATCAGAAGGTCTGGGACGGCTTCATCAAGAACCTGGAGAAGACCACCGGCAAGCGCGTGGTGTTCTTCCCGGTACAGTCCAACGCCGCGCAGTACGAGGCGATGCGCTCGGGCCGCCTGCACGTCGCCGGCGTCAACGCCGGCGGCAACGCCATCGCGGTGAACTGCGCCGGCTACGTGCCGTTCGCGATGATGGCGGCGAAGGACAATTCGTTCGGCTACGAGATGGAGATCATCGTGCCGGCCGACAGCCCGATCAGGACGCCCGCCGACCTCAAGGGCCGCAAGGTGGCGTTTACCGACGCCACGTCGAATTCCGGCTTCAAGGCGCCATCAGCGATCCTGAAAGCAGAATTCGATCTGGTGGCGAAGCGCGACTTCGAGCCGGTGTTCTCCGGCAAGCACGACAATTCGATCCTCGGCGTGGTCAACAAGGACTACCAGGCGGCCGCCGTGGCCAATTCCGTGCTCAACCGGATGATCGATCGCAAAGTGTTCGATCCCGCCAAGATCCGCTCGATCTACAAGTCACAAACCTTCCCGACCACCGGCTACGGTCATGCCTACAATCTCGATCCCAAGCTGGTCGAGAAGATCAAGGAGGCCTTCTTCAACTTCCCCTGGGAAGGCTCGGCGCTGCAGGCTGAGTTCAAGAAAGAGGCCAAATTCATTCCCATCGAGTTCAAGAAGGACTGGGCCGTCCTGCGCAAGATCGACGAAGCCAACGGCGTCAAATACACTTGCAAGTGAGAGGCGACGGGGCTGCGGCCTCTTCGCCGTCGCGGCTTGAGGGGCGCATGCTTCGCATCAAAGGCCTGGTGAAGCGTTACCGGACCGGGGATTTGGCGCTCAAGGGCATCGACCTTGACCTGCCCGACGGCCAGGTGATGGCGCTGATCGGCCCGTCGGGCGCGGGCAAATCGACCGTCATCCGCTGCATCAACCGCCTGGTCGAGCCGACGTCCGGCACGGTCGCGCTCAACGATACCGAGATCACGACGCTTCGCAGCCGTGAATTGCGCCGCGCGCGCCGGCGCATGGGGATGATCTTTCAGGAATACGCGCTGGTCGAGCGCCTCAGCGTGATGGAGAACGTGCTGAGCGGGCGGTTGGGCTATGTCGGCTTCTGGCAAAGCTGGCTGCGCAAGTTTCCCCAGGCCGACATCGACGAAGCGTTCCGGCTGCTCTCCCGCGTTGGCCTCGACCACATGGCCGACAAGCGCGCCGACGAGCTCTCCGGCGGCCAGCGCCAGCGCGTGGGCATCTGCCGGGCGCTGATCCAGAATCCCGAGCTGCTTCTGGTCGACGAGCCGACCGCCTCGCTCGATCCGAAGACGTCGCGGCAGATCATGCGGTTGATCAAGGAGCTGTGCGGCGAGCGCAAGCTCTCGGCCATCATCAACATCCACGATGTCATGCTGGCGCAGATGTTCGCCGAACGGATCGTCGGCCTCCAACTCGGCGCGATCGTCTATGACGGCCCGCCCGACGGCCTCACCGCCGAAGTGCTGACGAAAATCTACGGCGAGGAGGACTGGTCGGCCACCATCCGCAAGGTCGAGGAAGGCGCGGGGGAAGCCGAGGAAGCGAGCAACGTCGTCTTGCTGGACAGCCACCAGCCGCACCGCGACCGCTTGGCGGGGCTGACGTGATGTCCGTCGCTGCCGTCGCTCCGCGCCGCTGGAAGAAGCCGCCGCTCATCAAGTCGGCATGGCTGCGCTGGTCGCTGGCGCTCGGAGCCGCCGTCTATCTGGCGCTGGCGCTGGGAACGACCGAGGTGAACTGGACCCGCGTCTGGGAGGGACTGCCGCGCGGCCTGCGATTTTTCGCTTCGTTCTTCCCGCCGGACTTCGTCAGCCGCTGGAGCGAGATCGTCGAGGGCATCGAGGAGAGCCTGTGGATGACGGTGGTCTCGACCGTCATCGGCATCGCGATCTCGATCCCGGTGGGCGTGGGCGCCGCGAAAAACATCGCGCCGGCGCCGGTCTACTATGTCTGCCGCGGCATCCTCGCGGTATCGCGCAGCTTCCAGGAGATCATCCTCGCGATCTTCTTCGTCAAGCTGTTCGGCTTCGGCCCGTTCGCCGGCGTCGTCACGCTGTCGGTCGCCACCGTCGGCTTCTACGGCAAGCTGCTCGCCGAGGACATCGAGGACATGGACCCCGCGCAGGCGGAAGCGGTGCGGGCGACCGGCGCCGGTTGGCTGCAATGGATCAATTACGGGGTGCAGCCGCAGGTGATGCCGCGCATGATCGGGCTCGGCCTCTACCGGTTCGACATCAACTTCCGCGAATCCGCGGTGGTCGGCATCGTGGGCGGCGGCGGCATCGGCGCAACGCTGAACACCGCCTTCGACCGCTACGAGTTCGATTCCGCAGCCGCCATCCTGCTCATCATCATCGGCATCGTGATGATGGTGGAATATTCGTCCGGCTACCTTCGCCGCCGGGTGCAGTGATGGCGGTCGCGCTCCGGCACGGAACGAAAGTGTGGCATCGCCGCGAGCGCGGCGCGCAGTTCGCGACCTGGGCGGCGTGGCTCGTGGGCGTCGCGATCTTCATCTATTGCTGGCAGCTGATCTCCGACCGGACCATCTGGGCGTTCGTCACCGACGCTCCGGCGCAGGCCGCCGACCTCGCGGTGCGCATGGTGCCGCCGGACTGGGGCTTCATCCACACGCTGTGGCGCCCGTTGTGGGACACCATCAACATCGCGACGCTCGGCACCGCGATGGCGATCGTGCTCGCGGTGCCGGTGGCCTATTGCGCGGCGCGCAACACCACGCGGAGCGTGGCCTTCGTGCGGCCGGTGGCGCTGTTCGTCATCGTATCGTCGCGTTCGATCAATTCCCTGATCTGGGCACTGATGCTAGTCACCATCATCGGGCCGGGCGTGTTCGCCGGCATTCTGGCGATCGGGCTGCGCTCGATCGGGTTCTGCGCCAAGCTGCTGTACGAGGCGATCGAGGAGATCGACGAGAGCCAGGTCGAGGCGGTGCGCGCGACCGGCGCGAGCGGGGCGCAGGTCACGGCCTACGGCATGGTGCCGCAGGTGCTGCCGGCCTTCGCCGGCATTTCGGTGTTCCGTTGGGACATCAACATCCGCGAGTCGACGGTGCTGGGCCTGGTCGGCGCCGGCGGCATCGGCCTGCCCCTCAACGCCGCCATAACCACGCTCGCCTGGACCCAGGTGTCGCTCATTCTCCTGATCATCATCGCGACCGTGGTGGTGAGCGAATGGGTTTCCGCCAGGGTGCGCCACGCGATCATTTGAGGCCGCGTCGCTCGTCTAGGAGCCGGCGCCTTGATCGGCGAGTGCCGTCCGTCCTGCCGGGACGGTCTTGGCGCGCAATGCCGGCATCACGTCGCTGGCGAACAGCCCGATCGAGCGCAGGCATTCGCCGATCGTCAGATCGCCGAAGGCGAACTGCCCGACCATGTAGTTGCAGAGCGTGTGGTCGAGTTGCCGGGCGAGGACCTCCGCAACGGTCGCAGGCGAGCCGGCGATGCCTTGTCCGCGCTCCATCACTAGATCGAAGGTCGCCGGGCGCGGGTGCGACTGGGAGCGCCCGTGCAGTCTGAACAGGTGGGTGAAGCTGGCGTGCCAGACCGGATAGGCGCGGCGCGCGAGCGCCAGCGCTTCGGCGTCGGTCGGCGCGACCACGACAAAGCGGCCGAGCCCGAGCTTGGGAAACGGCACGGTCGCCGCGTTGGCCTGCGGCCAGATCGCCCGGTAGCGCTCGATCGAGAGCCGCGTCTCGTCCGGCGGGTCGAGGCTCACCACGTTGAGGTTGCGCCTGGCTGCCCGTTCGGCGCTGTCGGGCATGTGCACGCCATACCAGATCGGCGGATGCGGCTTCTGCAACGGCGCGATCTCCATCGGCACGTTGCTGAAGGAAAAATGCTTGCCGTGGTGATCGAGCACGCTCTGCGTGAGCCCCTTGAGTACGAGCGCCACGCTTTCGGTGTAGATTTCCTGCGCCTCGTCCGGGTTGGCGCCGTAGTATTCGATCTCGATCCCCACCGAGCCGCGGCCGAAGCCGATTTCGAGCCGCCCGCCGCTCAACTGATCGAGCATGCAGATTTCCTCGATCAGCCGCAGCGGGTGATGGAGCGGCATCGCCCAGACCAATGGGCCGAATCGCAGCCGTTTGGTGCGTTGGGCGACGCAGGCGAGGAAGATCGAGGGCGAGGGCGCCATGCCCAGCGGCGTCGCGTGATGCTCGGCCAGGTGGTAGGCGTAAAAGCCTGCGCGATCATAGGCTTCGGCGATCTTCAGCCGGTCCTCGTAAAACGCCACGAGCGAAGTGCCGGAACGGTCGAGATGATCGAAGACGCCGAATTGCATGCCCTTCCCCGCCCGCGTCGCAACGCCCAACTACTTGTCCAGCTTGAGCTTCTTGCGCCGCTGGGCGAGCGTGCGCAGGCGCAGCGCATTGAGCTTGATGAAGCCTTCGGCATCGCGCTGGTCGTACGCCACCTTGCCCTCCTCGAACGTCACAAGCTCCCGATCGTACAGGGAAAACTCGCTCGTGCGCCCAACCACCGCGACGCTCCCCTTGTACAGCCGCAGGCGCACCTCGCCGGTGACGAATTCCTGTGACTTATCAATGGCGGCCTGCAGCATCTCGCGCTCGGGCGCAAACCAGAAGCCGTTGTAGATCAGCTCCGCGTATATGGGCATCATCTGGTCTTTGAGGTGGGCCGCCCCGCGGTCCAAAGTGATGCTCTCGATCCCCCGGTGCGCGGCCAAAAGGATAGTCCCGCCAGGGGTTTCATACATGCCGCGCGACTTCATGCCGACGAACCGGTTCTCCACCAGGTCGAGCCGTCCGATGCCATGAATGCGGCCGATACGGTTGAGTTCGGCGAGCAGCGCCGCCGGCGAAAGCCGCTTGCCGTCGACCGCCACCGCGTCCCCGCGCTCGAACCGTATGGGCACGTACTGGGGTTGCGCCGGCGCGTGCTCGGGCGAATTCGTGCGCGAGTAGACGTAATCCGGCACCTCCTCGGCCGGATTCTCCAGCACCTTCCCTTCCGAGCTCGCATGCAGCAGGTTGGCGTCGACGGAAAACGGGGCCTCGCCCCTTTTGTCCTTGGCGATCGGGATCTGGTGCGCCTCGGCGAACGCGATGAGCGCCTCGCGCGAGCGCAGGTCCCATTCCCGCCAGGGCGCGATCACCGTCACGTCGGGCTTGAGCGCGTAGTAGGCGAGCTCGAAACGCACCTGGTCGTTGCCCTTGCCGGTAGCCCCGTGCGCGACGGCATCGGCGCCGACCCGCTCGGCGATCTCGATCTGCTTCTTGGCGATGAGCGGGCGCGCGATCGAGGTGCCGAGCAGATACTGCCCCTCGTAGAGCGCGTTCGCCCGGAACATCGGGAACACGTAGTCGCGCACGAACTCCTCGCGCAGGTCCTCGATGAAGATGTTGCCGGGCTTGATGCCGAGCAGCAGAGCCTTCTGCCGCGCGGGCTCGAGCTCCTCGCCCTGGCCGAGGTCGGCCGTGAAGGTGACGACCTCGCAGCCATAGGTGGTCTGCAGCCACTTGAGGATGATGGAGGTGTCGAGCCCGCCCGAATAGGCCAGCACCACCTTCTTCACGTCGCGTTTTTTTCCGTCGCCCGCGGGCATGCATCGCTCCGAACCGCTCACGTTGTCATGCCCGCGCAAGCGGGCATCCAGTAATCACCGGCTTCGGGAATTTTGACGGCCCGAGCCAACAACAAAATCAGGTGTCTACTGGATCGCCCGCTTGCGCGGGCGATGACACCGGGCGCGGACTATAGGGGGAAAGACATACTGTGCAAGCAAGCCCGCAGGCCCGATTGCCACTCGCAACGGCAGCTAGACCGGCTTGAAACGACTCGCCCATTGGGCTACATAAAAGCGTGACCGACCGCAAGCGGCTGCAAGCTGTTGCCGAAACGCGCGTGTTCACGCAGGACATCGACGCGATGCTGTCCGCGGCGGAGCGCGACGCCGTCATCGAGAGCATTGCACGCGTCCCCGATGGGGGCGACTTGATTCCCGATAGCGGCGGGCTGCGTAAGCGACGTATCCCGCTGCCGGGGCGTGGCAAACGCGGAGGAGCACGCGTGATCACGCTTTACCTTGGCGAGCGATTTCCGGTCTACGCCGTCTTCATCTTCGCGAAGAATGAGCGCGAAAATCTGTCCGCCAGCCAAACTAAAACGTTGCTGCGGTTGGTCGACGACATCAAGGCGCGAGGCCCAAATAAGGACGAGACGATGAAGAAGAACAGGTTCGACCGGCTAGTCGAAAGTCTTGAAGAGGTGCGCGGGCACGTTACGACCGGCCGTTTTGCCGGTCGCATCAGCGAGATCGCGATCGATCCGCCTGACATCCGTGCGGTGCGCGAGCGCTCCGGCATGACGCAGCAGCAATTCGCCGCCACGTTCGGCATCGGACTTGGCACCTTGCAGAAATGGGAGCGCGGCGAGCGCCGCCCGAGCGGCGCGGCCAAGTCGCTGCTGCTGGTGATGCAGGCCGACCTGCCCGCCGTTGTGAAGGCGCTCGACGTTGCGACGCCGCGACGGAACCGACGCCCGAAGCAAGCACGCCGGGCGGCGTGAACTAACGGATCATGGCCAAATCGCTCGCTGAGGCTTCGATCCTCGCCCGTTCGACGATGAAAGAACGATGGAGTCCAGGTCACGCCGCCTTCAGGCGCGCCATCTCGGTGTCGAATTCGAACCGCAGCTGCACGGCCTCCTCCTCAGGCAACCAGCCGGCCATGTGCGGAAAGATCGTCCGATAAAGCAGGACCTTATCAGCGTCTGACGGAAGGTTCGCAGCCGCGCGCGCTTTTGTTCAGCCGCGCCCGGACGTCATCGAGATTGGGTCGATAGGCTGGAGGGGCTTCATCAGCTTCGAACAACTCGGCCTGCGAGCCGGTCGCGAACAGGTCTTGTTGGTTTGAAGCCCAGACTCTGCAGCCCCGGCCAAGAGCCGGGGCTTCTTGTTAGCTACAAGCCCGAGGCTCGTCAGGGAGGGAACGTCAGACGCACCGTCGCGACTCACATCGATGGCGGTCCCTGCTGGAGTTCGCCGGCTCAGAACGCCTTCGGCAAACCGGCTTTGCCGCAGGATGGCGTTGGCGGTGTGTCGGCTCGCGATGCCGACGGGAACCGGGAAATTTCGCCGCGTGATCGGGCTGTGCCAGATTTCGTGGCTGCCCTTGCCTTGCCGCACCAGCGTGCAACCGGCGGCGCACAGCAGTTCGCGCAGCGCGCGATCGAACTGCGGAGCCATTCAGGCCGCCGTCGGCTCGGCTTCGCGCAACGCGGTGATCTGCAGGAACAGCGAGGCGGGATCGACGCCCGGATGATTGTCCGGCAGGAGATCGAGCGCCATGGCGGATATCTTCGCCAGCAATTCGTCGAGCGTCGGCGCGTCCGCGGCGGCCGGAATGTCGTCGCAGTGCCCGCTCCAGACCGACGCTTCCTGGTCCCAGGCGGCGGCAATCGTGAAGATGACCGGTTTGGACATGTCGGCTCCGTGATCGCTGTGCGGGCCCCCGGCGCCGCAACTGGACGTTCTTAGCATATCCCACGCGGCGCAGCATGTAGGATGGGTCGAGCGCAGCGAAACCCATCCCCTTGCCGCGGCAACCGCTCGCGATGGGTTTCGCGAAGCGCTCAACTTATCCTACAGCATGCCACGACGCGCGCCGCACCCGCGCCTCAGTGACAATACGGCCCGCGCGGGGCGCCGCTGCTGTCGTAGCGCAGGCCGTCCTGCCCGCAGGAGCGGGGCTCGCCGGTTACGCGGTTGTCGAGCGAGCTTGGCGGCGGGGCGGATCGCTTGGCCTGTTTCGGGCGCGCGTCGGCGGGCAGCGCGGGCGCGCCCGCCAGCACCGCCGCGGCGGCAAGCACGGCCAGAACTGTGCGCAGCATGATCGTCGATCCTCGCACCGTTGCGATCCGATTTGCGGCTTCCCGGCTCCGCAGCCATCGGCATTGCATCAGTACCTTTATAGCCGACGGCGGGCGCGCGCGCATTGATCGAGGTCAACAGCGCAGGAACGCATGGCGAAAACGCCGCTCGTGCTGGTGAGCAATCATGGTGCCGCAAGCGCGGTGTGCCCCTCTCCCCGTCCGAACTCGGGTTTACCCGAGTTCGGCACTCCTGAGTGGTCGAAGTCGGATAAATCCGACTTCGACTGGGGGAGGGTTGGGTGAGGAGGTTCGGGTCTATGGAGAGAGCCGAACCCCCTCACCCGGCCGCCTTGGGCGGCCCACCTCTCCCCTATGGGGAGAGTTCGAGCGTGGGGCACGCGCCGCGCTCATTACGACGGCAGACGCGCTAGAACCGCAGGCCGACGCGGAAGACCTCGACGGCGTAGAACGCCAGCTCGGCGTCGAGGCAGCGCTTGATGTTGGCGGCGGCGCGGAAGCCGTGCCCTTCGCCCGCCAGCAGGAAATAGCCGACCGCGTTACCCTTGGCGCGCAGCGCCGCGACCATGACCTCGGCCTGGTTCGGCGGCACGATCTTGTCGTCCTCGCCCTGGAAGAAGATCACCGGCGCCGAAAGCCGCTCGGCGTGGTGCACGGGCGAGCGCTCGCGATAGCGCGCGGCCTCCTGCGGATAAGGGCCGATCAGCCAGTCGAGGTAGCGCGACTCGAACTTGTGGGTGTCCTGCGCCAGCGCGGCGGCGTCGCTCACGCCGTAATAGCTGGCACCCCCCGCAAAGACGTCGCGAAACGTGAGCGCGGCGAGCGCGGTGTAGCCGCCGGCGCTGCCGCCGGTGATCACCATGCGCTTGCCGTCGACGCGGCCCTGGCGCACGAGGTGGAGCGCGCCGTTGCAGGCGTCGTCGACGTCGACCACCCCCCAGGTCGGATAAAGCCGCTCGCGGTAGGCGCGGCCGTAGCCGGTCGAGCCGCCGTAGTTCACGTCGAGCACCGCGATGCCGCGGCTGGTCCAGAACTGGGTGCCGAGGCTGAGCGCGCTGCCGGCCTGCGAGGTCGGCCCGCCGTGGATTTTCACCAGCAGCGGCGGCCGCTCCGACACGGGCGCGGCGAAATCGGGATTGTGCGGCGGGTAGTACAGGCCGTGGGCGGTGGCGCCGCCGGTGGTGGGGAATTCGACCGGCTCGACGCGCGTCAGGGAGGCGGCAAGGTTGAGCGCGGCGTCGGCGAACAGCTCGGTCGCGCGCTTGAGGATGCGCTGGACCCCGGTCGCGAGATCGATCGCGACGATCGCGGTCGGCATGGTCGTCGCGCCGGCACGCAGGAGGACGCGTTCGCCGTCACAGCGCACGGAGCCGAACTCGGTGAACGGGGTCTCGATCGGCCGAAGCGCGCCGTTCGCCAGATCGAGCACGGCAAGACGGTCGAGCCCGGACTGCGAGTAGCTGCAGACGATGCGGCCGGGACCAGCGAACGCGTAGGTCGAACTGCCGAACGACCATTGCGGCAGGCCGAATTCGGCCTGCATCGGCGCGAGCGCTTGCGTCGTTCCGCCCGCCAGTTCGTAGCGGTAGAGATTCCACCAGCCGGAGCGGTCGGACACGAACACGATGCTGGCGCCGTCGGGCGACCATTCGGGCTGGAAGATCGATTCGGTGGCGCCGCCCGCAATCACCTTGGGCATCCCCGGCGACCCGTCGCCGCCGAGCGGCGCCAGATATAGCGTGGTGCCGTTCCACGGCATGTTGGGGTGATCCCACGCCAGCCACAACAGCGCGCCGCCGTCGGGCGACAGCCGCGGATTGGAGAAAAAGTCGTGGCCCGGCACCAGCACGCGGCCAGGCTCGGCGCCCGGATTTGCCAGATCGACCGCGACCACGGTGTTGACGGGTTCTCCTTCGCCGGTGTGGTCTTCGCGCACGCCGATCCAGCGCCGGCGCCCCGCGTCGATGGCACCGTCGGCGAACCGCCACTGCCGTTCGCGCGCGGGCGGCGCGGGCGTGAGCGGCTCGGCCTCCGCCGCGCCGGGCGGCAGGCGATAAAGCCGCCCGTCGGCGAAGTTGGAAAAATAGACCGTGCCATCGGCGACGGTCCACGCGCCGCCGCCATATTCATGCACGCGCGTACGCGCGTTGAGCGGCTTCGGCGTCAGGTCGGCCGTGCCCTCGCCGGCCGCGCGCACCACCACGCTGCGGCCCTGCTCCTGCGGCCGGCCCTCGAGCCAATAAACGGCGCCGCCGTCGAGCCGCACCTCCGACAGCCCGATCGACTGCGCCACGATCAGGTCGGACGTGATCGGCGATTTCCACGAGCCGTAGGGAGCGATGATGGGGTCGGTCATTGCGGCCACGCTGTCAGTTGAACCACCGGCGGCGGCGCCGGTCGGCAATGATGGCACTGGCGGCATTGTGGCCGGGCGCGCCGGTGACTCCGCCGCCCGGGTGCGCGCCCGCGCCGCAATGATAGAGCCCGGCGACCGGCGAGCGATAGTCGGCATGGCCGAGCGCCGGCCGCAGCGAGAACAGCTGGTCGAGCGACAGCGCGCCGTGGAAGATGTCGCCGCCGGTCAGGCCGAACTCGGTTTCGAGGTCGAGCGGGGTGAGCGCCTGCTGCCCCAGCACGCTGGCCTTGAAGCCCGGCGCGTAACGCTCGACCGTGTCGATCATCAGGTCGGCCACGGTGTCGCGATGGTCGTTCCAGGAGCGGCCATCGGACAGTTCGGGCGCGACATGCTGGCAGAACAGGCTGGCGACATGGGCGCCTTTCGGCGCCAGCGTGGCGTCGAGCGTCGAGGGGATCAGCATTTCGATGATCGGCTCGGCGCTCCAGCCGTGCGCCCGCGCGTCGGAGTAGGCGCGATCCATGTAGGCCAGGCTCGGCGCCAGGATGATGCCCGCGGTGTGATGGTCGGCCGGCTCGCGCCCGGTCAGCGCCGCAAAGCTCGGCAGCTCGGAGAGCGCGACGTTCATGCGGAACGTGCCGGAGCCGCAGCGCCAGTGCTGCATGCGGCGCAGGAAGGCGGGATCGAGCGCGTCCGGCGGGACCATCGCGGTGTAAAGGAGCCGCGGCGTCACGTTCGCCGCCACCGCGGCGGCGCGCACGATCCTCCCGTCGTCGAGCACGACACCCCCCGCCCTGCCCCGCTCGATCAGGATTTCGCGCACGGACGCGCGGGTCTCGATCTCGACGCCGTGGCCGCGCGCCGCGCGCGCCATGGCCTGCGTGATCGCGCCCATGCCGCCGAGCGCATGGCCCCAGATCCGTTTCTTGCCGTTCACTTCGCCGAAGGCGTGGTGCAGCAGCACATAGGCGGTGCCGGGCGTATAGGGGCTGGCGTAATTGCCCACGATCGCATCGAAGCCGTGCAGCGCCTTGATCAGGTCGCTCTCGAACCATTGCGCGAGGTAGTCGGCGGCCGACTTGGTGAACAGGTCGAGGAGCGCCTGCAGGTCCGGCGTGGAGAGCCGTCGCAGCCGGTTGCCGAAACGGCCCGCCTTCAGCAGCTCGGCGAACGCCGAAGGCGTGAACCCGCGCGCCAGGTTCGGCGGGGCCCGTAGCACCAGTTCGCGCAGCACGTCGGCGACGGCGTCGAGCTCGCGGTTGAACGCGCTATAGCGCTCGGCGTCAGCGCGGCTGAACTTCGCGATCTCGCGCTCGGTGCGGCCCTCGGCGGCGATCAGGTAGCGGCCGTCCGGCGTGGGCAGGAAGTTCTGGACGCGGCGCTCGACGATGGTGAGGCCGTGGTCGTGCAGGCGCAGGTCGGCCATCACCTTGGGATTCAACAGGCTGACCGTATAGGCGGCGGTCGAATTGCGGAAACCCGGGTGGAACTCCTCCGTCACCGCCGCGCCGCCCACGACCGGCCGGCGCTCCAGCACCTTGACCTTGAGCCCCGCCATGCCGAGATAGGCCGCGCAGGTCAGGCCGTTGTGACCCGCGCCGATAATGACGACGTCATACTGCGCCATTGTATTCACAGTTTCGAACGGCGCGGCGCGAACAGGGATTGATCATTTCCGCCCGATCGTCATAGAAGCCTGGCCGCCAACCTCGCAGAAGAACCCATCCTATTAGCATGCCGACAAAATTGTCACCGTCGCGCCATCTGCGCGTCGGCCGGGCCAAGTCCGGTCTTGGCCTGTTTGCCCGCGTCCCGATCCGCCGGGGGCAGTTCATCGTGCGCTACAGCGGGCGCAAGATCCGCACGGAAACGACCGACGATCTCGACAACCGCTACATGTTCGAGATCAACACGCGCTGGACCATCGAAGGCTCCAGCCGGCGGAACATGGCGCGCTACATCAACCATGCCTGCCGGCCGAACGCTGGGCCCTATTTCGTCAAGCACGTGATCAAGATCCGCGCGATCAAGAATATCAAGGCCGGCGACGAGATCACCTATCACTACGGCCGCAATTACGTCGACGCCTACATCAAGGCGCGCGGCTGCCGATGCGATCATTGCGCCCGGAAGCGGGCGAAGCTGCGGGCGGAGCGGCGCGCCGCCAAGGCCCGCAAGGCGCGGCGGGCGCGCGCCTGACCGCTGCTCGCAGCGTCCCGCGCAGGAGGCGAACGCTCAGGATCGGAACAGCGACATGCGTTCGAGCGCCCGCTCGACCGCCTCGTCGGTGATGCGCGTCGCCGACCAGCGGTAGATCAGCCCGTGGGTGAGCCAGATCACCAGGAAGGCGAACACGCCGGCGAACACCACGTCGGAGAAGAAATGCGCGCCCGCCGCCATACGCAGCACGCCGACGGCGGTGCCGAAGACGAGCGCCGCGGCATAGGCGCCCGCCCGCCACGGCGGTGGCACGACCGCGGCGGCGGCGAGAGTCCAGAACGCCCCTGATGGCTCGCCGGCGACGAAGGAGCAGTTCTTGGGGCAGTCGCCACGCGGATCCCACCACGGCCGGAAATGCTCGCCGCCGCCGAACTCGCCGACGTCGATCGGACGCGGGCGGCCCCAGTGCTCCTTGAACACCAGATTGGCGACCACGCCGGGCACAAACGCGAGCGTTACCAGCATCAGCACGATCGCGCGCCCCGGGATGAGGAGCGGTCGGCGCGGGCGCAGCAACTTCAGCACCGCAGCGACGACCGCTGGCGCCGCGACCAGCGCGATCAGCACGGTGCTGGCGTCGCGCAAGCGCAGATAGACCGGATTGTAGGCGCGCCAGAATCCGTTCCTGGCCGGATCGAAGAACAATCCCGCGAGCTTGAGGTCGAGGTCGGGCCAGATGCCGAACACGAGGCCGACCGCGGCGGCAACGACGAGCGCGAACGCGAGGCCGGTTCGGTTCATGGGCGGCGGGGCGCCGGCTATTGCGGCTTGGGGGCCTGGTCGCGGCAGGACTGGCTCTCGCCCCGCATCGGGGACCACCAGTCACCGCAGCGGTCGCAGCCGGCGAGCATGGCGCCGAGCACGATCAGGCACGCGATGCGGCACGCGCGTTTGCGCCAGGTCGACGAATTGATTGGACGCGCAGTCACAGGACGCTCCGGCAGAGGACCAACTCTTACGTTCGTCATGCCCGGCTTTATGCCGGGCATCCACGTCTTTCTCGCGGCAAGCAAGGCGTGGATGGCCGGGACAAGCCCGGCCATGACGGGGATGGGATCTTATAGCAGAGTTCCTAACGGATTTCAGGCCGCTGCGGCAGCGCGCCGGGCGCGCGGCGCGGCGCGATATCCGCTTGGCGAAACACCGGCTTCCAGAAGCCCGCGCTCCAGCCGGCCACCAGCCAATAGGCAAGGCCCGCCGCCAGCCCCGCCGCGACGACCGGAAGCGGCCCGTTGATCGGGACGCGGCTGGCGTCGACATAGCCGAACAGGCTCCAGCCGACCCAGGCCGTTACCGCGCCGTTGCCGGCATGGAACATCCAGGATCGGACGGCGAACGCCTCCGAGATGAGGATGCCGATCGAGCCCGGCAGCCACATCACGCTGAGCAGCAGCACCAGCAGCACCGGCGCCGCGAACGCGAAGCCGAAGATCGCGATCGCGTCCGCGTCGGGATTGCCGATCGGCTGGCCGAGCTTCCAGGAGCCGAACAGGATCACCAGCGTGCCGGCCAGCACCGCGACGACATAGCCGAGCGGCACCAGAACGAAGCGCAGGAGCAGGCGGCCGAAATTGTCCATGGACGCTATCGTCTCTCAGATCGCGGTTCCCCGGATGCGGATCCGGGTCGACGGCTCGTCACCAGCTCGCTCAATCGGTCATCGCCATGGCGCGCAGCGCCAGCCGCTCGCGGGCGGACAGCTTTTCGGTCGCGCTCTTGAGCTGGCCGCAGGCGGCGAGAATGTCGCGCCCGCGCGGCGTGCGCACCGGCGAGGCATAGCCGGCGTCGAACACGACCTCGGAGAATTTCTCGATCGTCTCCCAGTCCGAGCACTCGTACTTCGTGCCGGGCCACGGGTTGAACGGAATGAGGTTGATCTTCGCCGGGATGCCCTTGAGCAGTCTCACCAGCGCGCGCGCGTCGGCGAGCGTGTCGTTCACACCCTTGAGCATCACGTACTCGAACGTGATGCGCCGGGCATTGGATAGCCCCGGATAGCTGCGGCAGGCTTCGAGCAGCTCCGCGATCGGGTATTTACGGTTGAGCGGCACCAGCTCGTTGCGCAGATCGTCGCGCACGGCATGCAGCGAGACCGCCAGCATCGAGCCGATCTCGGCACCGGCGCGCGCGATCATCGGTACCACGCCCGAGGTCGACAGCGTGATCCGCCGCTTGGAGAGGCTGAGCCCTTCGCCGTCGGCGATCACCCCGATGGCGTCGCGCACTGCCTCGAAATTGTAGAGCGGCTCGCCCATGCCCATCATCACGATGTTGGAGACGAGGCGGTCACCTTCTGTGGGCAGCCCCTCGCCCCGCGCGCGCTGCGCGCCCAGAAAATCGCCCAGCCGGTCGCGCGCGACCATCACCTGGCCGACGATCTCGCCGGCCGTGAGGTTGCGCACCAGCCGTTGCGTGCCGGTGTGGCAGAACGTGCAGGTGAGCGTGCAGCCGACCTGGCTCGACAGGCAGAGCGTGCCGCGATCGGCCTCCGGGATGTAGACGCATTCGACCTCGTGCGGGCGCTCGCCCGCGACCTCGCCCGGCAGCCGGATGAGCCACTTGCGGGTACCGTCGACCGAGACCTGTTCGGCCACCACCTCGGGGCGCGCCAGCGTGAAATGCTCGTCGAGCAGTGCGTGCAGCTCCTTCGACACGCTGGTCATCTCGGCGAAGCGGGTCGCGCCGCGCACGTACAGCCAGTGCCAAATCTGCTGCACGCGCATCTTGCACGCCCTTTCGGGCACGCCGACGCGCCCGAGCGCCGCGGCAAGCTCCGCGCGGGTCAAGCCGACGAGCGAAGGCTTGCGCGGCGGCACATAGCGCTCGAGCGGGCTCTTCTCGACAAAGCCCGCGGGCGGCGCACCGGGCGCGAGCGTGTCGGTGGATGGCAGCGAAGTGCTCATGGGGTCCAATGGCCGTTGCGGCGCCTTCTAGCATAGATGGGATCAGGCCGCAGGTAGCCACAGGTGGCATTACAACGAGAATAATCGCGCCACTCACTATACCCGCTCGATCAGCGCCATCGCGGCGGCGGGCGCGCGCACCTTGGCGCCGGAGATCATGTAGAGGAACACGTCGCACTTCTGCTTGGCCGGCGATTTGCCGGCGATCGTCGCCAGATCGGCGGGCGCGCCGCCGGTTTCCCATGCCTTCGCGCGCTTCGCCCAGGCGTCGAGCGCGGCGGGGGTGTAGCCGGTCGCCACTTTCTCGGCGGTCTTCTGCAGGCGGGCATAGACGAAATCGCTCGTCAGGTCGGCGATCAGCGGGTGCTTCTCGGACTCGACCAGCACGACCGCGACCGAAAACCTGCGCAGCAGCTCGACAAAGCCGGGCACGAGGAAGCTTTCGTGCAGCACCTCGACGGCATGGCGCATGGCCTTGCCGTCGAGCGTGCGGGGCAGCAACGCCAGAAAGGCCGCAAAATCGTCGGGGTCGAATTTCTTGGTCGGCGCCATCTGCCACAACACGGGCCCGAGCTTCGACTTCAGCTCGGTGACGCCGCTGCCGAAGAAACGCTCGATCGACGGCCCGGCCTCCGCCAGCACGCGGCGATTGGTGGCGAACTGCGGGCCCTTGAGCGCAAACACGAAATCGTCCGGCGTCTCGTCGGCCCACTTGCGGAAGCTGTCCGGCTTCTGGGTGCGATAGAACGTGCCGTTGATCTCGATGCTGGTGAGCTTGCGGCTGGCGTAGTCGAGCTCTCGCGCCTGCGGCAGCCCCTTGGGATAGAACACGCCGCGCCACGGCTCGAACACCCAGCCGCCGATGCCGACACGGATCATGTCGCCTGCCCGCTCGCTGTGCCCGGGCCCGGTCCGGGCAACCATCCGTCGGCGCAAACTCGACTTTGCGCAAGCACGCTTTTGCAGAAAGATGGATCGCCGGGTCAAGCCCGGCGATGACAGCGGCCGATCTGAAATTCCGGACGCGCTACTTGCATTCCTGCTCGGCGCGCGCGAGCGCCTCGCTCACACCCTTGAGCGAATACAGGTCGGTTGATTCGGTGCCGCGGCTGGACACGCCCTTGATGATCAGCTCCGCGCCCTTGCGCATCGCATCGATCATGCGCTCTTCCTCGGCGACGTTCTTGATCCAGGCGCCGTCGTTCTGGGTGTACATGGCGAACTTGGCGGAACCGATTTCGGCGGTGGCATCCGAACTCGGCTTGAGCGGATATCCGACGATCACCGACACCTCGTTCTTGACGTTCTCGGCCGGCCGCGTGGAGATGAACATGTAGGCCTGATCGCGATTGCGGCCGGGAGGATCGGTCTTGGCGCTCTTCGGCTTGGCGAGCGCGAAGCACACCTTGCTGCCGCTGGGCACCGCGGAATAGGCGCCCCAGTCGCCGTATTGGCCGAGCAGGGTCGGCTGGGTGTCGCCCGGCCGCGCCGCGGCCTGGACATTCGGCTTCGCCGGCTTGGGCTTGGCGGCCTTTGCCGACGGTTCCGCCCAGGCGGCAGAGGTCA
This sequence comes from uncultured Alphaproteobacteria bacterium, assembly GCA_963755305.1. Taxonomy (GTDB): domain Bacteria; phylum Pseudomonadota; class Alphaproteobacteria; order Rhizobiales; family Xanthobacteraceae; genus VAZQ01. The sequence continues at coordinate 199,032 of CAVWJL010000010.1, forward strand.
CGCCCAAACCGGTTGCAAGGACGATCGAAAAAGCACGCGCCACACCATGAATCATCGGCCCCTCCTACGTCGCATCGAAGCCGTGAGCCCACCAAGGGTGCGCACTATCTGGGGAATTCGGCAATGTGAAGGCGATATGGCCGGCCGTTGCCTACCAAAACACCCGTGCGGCAGTCCGCAGCCGGGGCCGTCCCGGGCTCGGACCGGCGGATCCGCGGCGGCACAGCGGCCTCCGGCATCATCGCCGTGACAAGGCCGTCCGCGACGACGTCACTCGGGATAGGACAAGAGCTTGTCCGGAATGGTGCAGACATCCTGTCCTGCCTTGCGGCAAATGTCGCGCCAGAGCGTGGCGATGTCCTGACCGCGCTTGTTGGCCAGATTGGACAGGTTGGTGCAATCCTCGGTGGCGACCTCCAGCCCAAGCTTCGCCAATATCAACGCCTGAACGTTCACGGCCAGACTTTCGAATTTGGTCATTGCTGTCCCTTCGCCGACCCCCAACGGGCCAGAATGGCCCCCAACTCACGCTTGCGCGGCACCGGCTGGTCCACAAGCAGCGGCGTTGGCTCCCCCGGGTAGCCCAGGGCAGCGTCGATCTTTGCCTTGAGCGCGGGGGCGGTGAACGGCTTGACCATGTAGTTGTCCACGCCCGCCTTTTTCGCGGCGACCACGTTGTCCACCTTGACGTCGCCCGTCACCATGATGAACGGCGTCTTCTTCAGATCCGGATCGGAGCGTACGGCCTTGAGCAGATCGATGCCGCTCATCGGCGTCATGTTCCAATCGGAGATCACCAGCCCGTATTTCTTCTCGCGCATTTTCGCCAGCGCCGAAGCCCCGTCGGACACCGTGTCGATGTCCTTGAAGCCGATTTGCGCCAGGAGAACGCGGACGATCTGTGCCATGGTTCGATAGTCCTCGACCACCAGCACGGCCATCGTCAGATCGGTTGCCATTGTCCCCATATCCCCTTCGGCGTGGCCCTGCCCAGGACACCGCCGGATCGATGCCCGATGAAATGCCGCGCCCAACTCACACGCCTGAATTCCGCCTCCCCGATCCCTTGTCAGCGTCCGGCATCAATTCGCTCCGGCTCTACCCTGCTTTTGGGCCGTGTCGGCTGCGAGCGGCTCGCCTGGCTTGGCGGTCGTCTGGCGGACCTGCCAAAAGCGCAGGACGCGCTGGGCGCTGCCAACCGACAATCGCTGGTAATCGCTGCGCGCACGATCGACGTCGTGGTCCGAGAGGATGTGCCCTGGCGATCGGCATCTCAAAACCGCCTGCACGGTCGACCAATCGAACCCGGCGGCCTTGCAAGGGATCAGGAATACTTCCCGCTGCTCGCTGTGCATCAGCCGTTCGATCAGATCGACCGGCGCCGAACACAGCAGCGCGATCGCGGCAATCAATTCCGTGTACTGGTTCGCTTTCGCGAACGTGCAGAGCGCCATTTCGTCCAGCTCGCCCTTGTTCTTCATCGCGAGCACCAGGCGCTGAGCCGTGGCGAGGTCGGTGTGACGATGGTCGGCCGTCTCGCGTTCGACGCCCTTCGAAATGCTGGCGAGAACGCGCTGGACCTCGTCGCGGTTCTGCGGACTGGCCGAGGCCAGAAGACGGTTGCGCACCGCTTCGGTCGCGCGCAGCAGGAGCTGGCGGAACAGCTGCAACGGTATGTCGAGCCTCAGCCCGACTTTCTCCGCAAGGGAATCGTCTTTCTCCGAACGCTTGACTAGGGTCGCAAATCCGGTCTCGGAGAACCGGGCGCCCGAGTTGTCAGCGAGCCGGTGAACGACGGTGCGATCGCCGCGCTGCAGCAGAACGTCGGTAACGACCGTGTTGAGTTGCGCCCGCCCGGAGATCGCCAGTAGATGGGCTTGGGACTTTGTCGCGGCGACACCGACCAGATCGTCGGTCGTCAGGCGCGTCGATTGGGTCAGGACGGGTCCGGCGACTTCGATCTCATCGTCGCGCGCGAGACGCCGCACGACTCCGATCGGTGCATTGTCGACCGGGGCGAGGCGCGTACTCAGCTCCGCGAGCGCCCGGTTCTCGATCTTGGCGATCAGATGTCCCAGGACGTCGTCGAAAACCGCAATCTGCTGATCGCTGAGCCGCTCCGCGTCCGTCAGAAACAGATCGGTCACGCGCCGCAAGGTCGTGACGCGCTTGTCCTTGACGCCGCTTTGGATCGCTTCCTCGAGCTCCTCGATGAGGGAGTGACCGGAATCCATGTGCGTCCCGTCCTGGGCGTGTGGCGCGCTCCGCGCCAGCCCGCGCGAGCACGGATTGTCGATGGCGCCGGCGTTTCGTTGCGCGCATTTTTCGCCGCGCGATCATGTACAATCTGCGCTAAATAACGGTTAAAATGGAACTTTCGAAGGACGACGAAGAACAATGACGAATGGGCCATTCCGAAGCGTTACGGGGAAGATGCGAGCGACATCACCGCGGTTCCAGCTCCGCATGGTTGACAAAACGTAAACGCTCCGGCGATCGCCATGGTGCGTCGGTCCGGACCTGCTAAGCTGGACTCTCAACCTGGCGCGGCCGCACCCCCGTGAAAGCCATCCTCTGCCATCGCTTCGGCCCACCCGGCGACCTCGTGCTCGCGGATATCCCCGAGCCGGCGGCAGGGCCCGGCGAGGTCGTCGCCAAGGTTGCCGCGGTCGGGCTGAATTTCTTCGATACGCTGGTGATCGCCGGCAAATACCAGGTCAAGCCGCCGTTCCCGTTCTCGCCGGGAGGCGAGTTTTCGGGCGTGGTGGAAAGCGTCGGCTCCGGCGTGACCGGCCTGGCGCCCGGCGACCGCGTGATGGGCTATACCAATTTCGGCGCGGCGCGCGAACGCATCGCGGTCGCGGCCGACACGCTCGGCAAGGTCGCCGCCGAGATCGACTTCGATCGCGCCGCCGCGCTGACCATCACCTACGGAACCGGCTACCACGCACTCAGGCACCGCGCGGACCTGCAGGCGGGCGAGACGCTCGCCGTGCTCGGCGCCTCGGGCGGCGCGGGGCTCGCTGCCGTCGAGCTCGGCAAGCTCATGGGGGCGCGCGTGATCGCCTGCGCATCGAGCGACGACAAGCTCGCGTTTGCCCGTCAGCATGGCGCCGACGAGGTGGTGAACTACGACAAGCAGGACCTGCGCGAGGCGCTCAAGCGTCTTGGCGGCACGCACGGTATCGATGTGGTTTACGATCCGGTCGGCGGTCGCTACAGCGAGCCGGCCGTGCGCTCGCTCGCCTGGGAAGGCCGCTACCTCGTGGTCGGGTTTGCGGCCGGCGAGATCCCGAAGCTGCCGCTCAACCTGGTGCTGCTCAAGGGCTGCGATATTCTCGGCGTGTTCTGGGGCAACTGGGTGCGGCTCGATCCGCCGGGCTACCGCGCCGCGCTCGACCAGCTCGCGCATTGGTGCGCCGCCGGCAAGCTCTCGTGCCACATCCAGAAGGTCTATGCGCTGGCCGAAACCCCCGCCGCGATCCAGGCGCTCGCCGACCGCAAGGCGATAGGCAAGCTGGTGGTGCGGCCTTGACGGCGCGGGGCCGGCGTCAGGTCTCGGCCGAAGTCGCAGCCAGTTCGTTCAACGCCTCCGCCAGCGCCACGTCGCGCTCGGTTACGCCGCCGGCATCGTGCGTCGCCAAGGTCACCTCGACCTTGTTGTAGACGTTGAACCATTCCGGATGATGATTGAGCTTCTCGGCGACCAGCGCCGCCCGCGCCATGAAGCCGAATGCCTCGTTGAAGTCCTTGAAGGTGAATTTGCGGCTGATGGCATCGCGGCCCTTGACCTCGACCCAGCCATCGAGCTTGCCGAGCGCCGTCTTGCGGGCGTTGCCAGTGAGTTTCTGGGCCATGACCGAAAACCTCTCGAACGATCGGATTGTGACACGATCGCGGTGCGGCCGCCACTCGCAAAGACGGCCGCGGCCGATTAGCTATAGCCAATGATACCGGCAGCGAGGCCTCCATGTCCTGGTCCCTGAATATCGGCACGATCGCAGGCACGGCAGTGCGCGTGCACATCACGTTCCTGCTGTTCCTGGGGTGGATTTTCGCCGCGAGCTACTCGTCGGGCGGCGCGGACGCGGCCTGGTCCGCGCTGCTCTTTATGATTCTGTTGTTCGTCTGCGTCCTCGCGCACGAGTTCGGCCATATCTTCACCGCCCGTGCCTTCGGCGTGGCGACGCCCGACGTGACGCTGCTCCCGATCGGCGGCGTGGCGCGCCTCGAGCGCATCCCCGAAGTGCCTTATGAGGAATTTCTCGTCGCGATCGCCGGCCCCCTGGTCAATGTCGTGATCGCATTCGGACTGGTCGTGCTCGCCGGCGCGCACCTCGATGCCGGCAATCTTGCCGCGGTGGACAGCGCCGGCGTCTCCCTTGTCGACCGGCTCGCAATCGTCAATCTGTTCCTGGCGCTGTTCAATATGATCCCCGCCTTCCCGATGGACGGCGGGCGCGTGCTGCGGGCGCTGCTGTCGAGCCGGCTGGGCTTTGTGCGCGCCACCGAAATGGCCGCTTCGATCGGCCAGGGCGTCGCCTTTGCGCTCGGCTTCATCGGGCTGTTCTACAATCCGATGCTGATCTTCATCGCCATCTTCGTTTATCTCGCGGCCGCCGGCGAAGCGCATTCGGTGGCGCTGCGGGCGATGTCGCGCGGCGTTCCGGTCGGCACCGCGATGATGACGCAATACGCGACGCTCACGCCGCAGGCGCCGGTCGAGGATGCGGTGCAGACGCTGCTGCGCACCAGCCAGAGCGAGTTCCCGGTGATCGACGGCGACGGCAAGCCGGTCGGGCTGCTCGGGCGTGCCGACCTCATGCGTGCGCTGAAGGAGCGCGGTCCCGATGCCCGCGTCGCCGACGCGATGTCGACCACGCTGCCGACGCTCAGTCACCGCCGCTGCCTCGACGAGGCCTTCCGCATCCTGCAGGAGAAATCGGCGCCCGCGGTCGCCGTGGTCGACGGCGCCGGCAAGCTCGTCGGCCTCATCACGCCGGAAACAATCGGCGAGATGATGATGCTGCACCAGGCGCTGCCCAAGGGCGTGACCTGGGGTCCCTGGAGCCGGCTGTCGGGGGCATCGCGCAGCTAACTTGAACGCGGCAGCTAGGCCGACTTGCGCAGCGTCGCCAGGCCGTCGGGGCCCATGGTGCGGCTCTCGGGACGCCGGTCCCGAGCCTTGACCGAGTAGTAGGACGCGTTCTGCTCCCCGCGCAGCGCTTCGCGCGTGAACTGGATCAAGTGGTGGGCGATGAAGCCGATGCCGAGCACGGCGTCGATCTGCCCGCGCTTGAACGCGTGGCGCGCCGCCCGCCAGAACGGCCGGCGGTAGTCCGAGAGCACGCCGATATGCCAGAACACGCGGAAGGCCAGTACCGCGGCGCCCGACAGGTTCGACCAGTTGAGCTTGCCCTTCGCGGGCGGGATCATGCGGTTCACATAGGTCGAGTCGACCTGATGGTGGAAGCGCGCGAACAGCCGCTCCGGATCGTTGGCATAGGCGATGCAGCGCCGCCACGTCGCCACCACCTCGTCGTAGGGCCGCAGGAAGCGCACGTTGCTTTCGAGCGACGCGTCATCGGCCAGCCGGTCGGCCTTCTGCAGCCGGTCCCACAGCGGCGTCTTCGGCAGCGCCTGCAGCAGGTTGATGGTCAGCATCGGGATCTGCGAGATGTCGATGAAGTCCTTCAACCGGCTCTCGGTGTCGTCGCTGTCGGTGTCGAGGCCGAGGATGATGCCCGAGGTCACCTCCAGGCCGTAGTCGTTGAGCGTCTTGATCGACGCCATCATCGGGACGGCGTTGTTCTGGTCCTTGCGCATGGCGTGAAGCGCGTCGGCCTCCGGCGTCTCGATGCCGACGAACAGGCCGAGGAACGAGGCCTCGCGCATCAACTCCAGGATCTCGGTCTGCTTGGCGATATTGAGGGTCGCCTCGCAGGCGAACTGCAGCGGATAGCCGTGCTGCTTCTGCCATTCGACCAAGACCGGCAGCATGTCCTTGGCGGCCTTGCGATTGCCGACGAAATTGTCGTCGACGAAATAGACCACCGGCGGATGCGCCTGCTTGCGCATGGCGTCAAGCTCGGCGGTGATCTGCTGCGGGGTCTTGAGCCGCGGCTGCCGGCCGTAGAGGCCGGGGATGTCGCAGAACTCGCACAGGTAGGGGCAGCCGCTCGAAAACTGCACCGTCAGCATCAGGTAGTGCTTGAGCGGGATGAGGTCATAGGCCGGGATCGGGAACTCCTGCAGCGGCAGCCGTTCCTTGGTGATGAAACGCATCGGCGTGGCCGGCCGCGCGGCGCTTTCATCGACCAGCGCGATGATCGCGTCGGTGGCATCCCCCATCTCGCCGATGTGGAGATAGTCGATGTCCGGATACATTTCGGGCGAGGCTGAGGCCGACGGCCCGCCCAGCATCACCGGCTTGCCGGCGGCATGCGCGCGCTCGGTGATGTCGTGAACCTGCGGCGCCTGCACGTGCATGCCGCTGACCACCACCACATCGGCCCATTCGAATTCGGCGGCGGTGGCCTTGCGGATGTTCTCGTCGACGAAGCGGACCGGCCAGCCCTCCGGCATGTAGGCGGCGACCAGCAGGAGGCCCTGCGGCGGCATGAAGGCGCGCACACCCTTCATCAGCCGGTAGGCGTGGTTGAACGTGCCGAACGCCGGGGTGTAGTGCGGGAACACGCAAAGCACCCGGCGGCTATTCCTGACTGGTACCGGTGACCGCACGCGACCTCCCTGGAACTCGGCACCATGGTCGCCTCCCGCGGGCGGCGATGCAAGGGGTACCGATTCAATGCCGCCAATATGCCTGCTAATAGTGCATTGCTTCTTTCAATTCGGTGACTATATTCCGGCGAAATGCGGGCCCTTAGCGGCCCGCGCTTGGTTTTTTGAGCGCAGGGAATTTCGAGCAAAGAATGAAGCTACGCAACGTCGCGATCATCGCCCATGTCGATCATGGCAAGACCACCCTGGTCGACCGGCTGCTGCAGCAGGCGGGCTCGGTCCGCGAGAATCAACGCATGCAAGAGCGCGCGATGGATTCCAACGATCTCGAGCGCGAGCGCGGCATCACCATCCTGTCCAAAGTGACGTCGATTCTCTGGCACGATACCCGCATCAACATCGTGGACACGCCGGGCCACGCCGATTTCGGCGGCGAGGTCGAGCGCATCCTCAATATGGTCGAGGGTGCGCTGGTCCTGGTCGACGCCGCCGAGGGGCCGCTGCCGCAGACCAAGTTCGTGGTGTCGAAGGCGCTCAAGGTCGGCTTGAAGCCGATCGTGGTCATCAACAAGGTCGACCGCTCCGACGCGCGCCCGATCGAGGTCGTCAACGAAGTGTTCGACCTGTTCGCCGCGCTCGACGCCAGCGAGGAGCAGCTCGACTTTCCGGTGCTCTACGGCTCGGCGCGCGAAGGCTGGATGGCAGCGAGCCCGGAGGGGCCGAAAGACGCGCGCATGGTGCCGCTGTTCGATCTGATGCTGCGCCACGTGTCGCCGCCGACGGTGGAAGACGGGCCGTTCCGCATGCTCGGCACCATCCTGGAGTCCAACCCGTATCTCGGGCGCGTCGTCACCGGCCGCATCACGTCGGGTGCGGTGAAGCCGAATCAGGCCGTCAAGGTGCTCGATCGCAACGGCGATCTGATCGAGGAAGGCCGCGTGACCAAGGTGCTCGCGTTCCGCGGGCTCGAACGCACCGCGGTCGACGAGGCGGAAGCCGGCGACATCGTCGCCATTGCCGGGTTGCCGGAAGCGACCGTCGCCCATACCATCTGCGCGCCGGAAGTGACGGTGCCGCTTCCTGCCCAGCCGATCGACCCGCCGACCCTGGCGATGACCTTCCGCATCAACGATTCGCCGCTCGCCGGCACCGAGGGCGACAAGGTGCAGAGCCGCGTCATCCGCGAGCGGCTCCTGCGCGAGGCGGAAGGCAACGTCGCACTGCGCATCGGCGAATCGAGCGAGAAGGATTCCATGGAGGTCGCCGGCCGCGGCGAGCTGCAGCTCGGCGTGCTGATCGAGACCATGCGGCGCGAGGGATTCGAGCTGTCGGTATCGCGGCCGAAGGTTCTGTTCGAACGAAACGCCGATGGCGAGATCCTGGAGCCGATCGAGGAAGTCGTCATCGACGTCGACCAGGAGCACTCCGGCATCGTCGTGCAGAAGCTCGCCGAGCGCAAAGCCGAGATGGTCGAGATGCGCCCCTCGGGCGGCGGGCGCGTGCGATTGGTGTTCTACGGTCCCACACGCGGCCTCATCGGCTATCAGGGCGAGCTGCTCACCGATACGCGCGGCACCGCGGTGATGAACCGCCTGTTCCACGGCTACGGCCCCTATCGGGGCGAGATCGTCGGCCGGCGAAACGGGGTGCTGATCTCCAGCGATTCGGGTGACGCGGTCGCCTACGCGCTGTGGAACCTGGAGGACCGCGGCCCGATGATGATCGAGCCGGGCTGGAAGGTTTATCCGGGCATGATCGTAGGCGAGCACACCCGCGGCAACGACCTCATCGTCAACGTGCTCAAGGGCAAGAAGCTCACCAACATCCGCACCCACTCCAAGGACGAGGCCGTGCGCCTCATCCCGCCGATCCAGATGACGCTGGAGCGGGCGCTCGCCTATATTTCCGACGACGAGCTGGTCGAGGTGACGCCGAAAGCGATTCGCCTGCGCAAGAAGCTGCTCGATCCCAACGACCGCAAGAAGGAAGACCGGCGCAAGGAAGCCGAGCGGGTCTGATTCGGCCGCTCGGTTGATTCGACTCAGGCGCATCGAATCAATACGCACGCCGCCAACCGGCCGTTGTCGCCCGCCACGGGACTCGCATACCGCGCTTCGGCACCGGAGTTGACCACATCCGCGCTCTTTTACCGGGCGGACGTGTCCTCGCTGCCACAGCATGCACATATCGCGATCATTTCTGGAGTTTTTGTCCCCCTGCGCGCGGTTTCGGCGCGCCCGAGTGTTGCTAATCCACATCGCTTGGCGACGACGTTAACCGATCGTTAAACATAGGACTTGAAGGACGCCGAACTGCTTGCTTCAATCACGACATGAGCACAACCCTTATCGAGGTCCGTCGCGCGAAGCCGGCAGATGCGCCGGCGATAGCGGCGACTCATGACGAAGCCTGGCGGGGCGCCTATCAGGGCGTCATCCCAGGCCCGGAACTCGACAAGCTCATCAACCGGCGCGGCGCACAGTGGTGGGACAGCGCCATCCGCAAGGGCAGCCGCATCGCGGTGTTGGCCTTCGGGGATCTGGTGGCGGGTTACGCCAATTACGGCCGCAACCGCGCGCGCAGCCTCTACTACGACGGTGAAATCTACGAGCTTTATCTGCGGCCCGAGTTCCAGGGACTCGGCTTCGGCCGCAAGCTGTTCACTGCGGCTCGCCGCGACCTCGGGCAAAGCGGCCTGCAAAGCCTCGTCGTGTGGGCGCTCTCGGACAACGAGCCGGCGGTGGAGTTCTATCGCGTGCTCGGCGGCAAGGCGGTGGCGCGCTCCTCCGAACGCTTCGGCGTCAAGGTGCTCGACAAGGTCGCCTTCGCCTGGAACGGCTGAGCCGCGGGCGCGCTCCATCTCTCCGGCGGCTCACTGCAGCAACGCGAGTTCCTGCGCCTTCTGCACCGTGTCGTTGAGCTTGCGCGCCCAGATCCGGTTGTTCGGATGCGCCGTGGTGACGTTCCGCAGAAGGTCGAGCGCTTCCTTGTATCGCTCGCGCGCCTTGTCGCGATTGGGCTGCGCATAATAGGCGGCCGCCAGCGCCAGATGATTGTCGGCAAGGGCGACCTGCTGCTCGGCATTGGCGGTATCCTTTCGCCACACCTGATCGCTGACGTCGACCGCGATCAAATAGTGCCCGATCGCGCGCGCCAGGTCGTTTTGCGCCGTGAGGGCGTCGCCGATCCTCTTCTGCGCGGCCGAACTGTTCGTTTGCCAGGTACTGTCGCTGGCATCGCGCTTGAGGAACGGCTCGGTGATCTGCAATGCGATTGTGAACTCGGCGAGCGCATCGGCCGGCTTGCCTCCGGCCAGCAGCGCACCCCCGAGCCTGATGCGGGTGGCGAACAGATCGCGCTCGGGCTTGAATTTGCCGTCCGTCGTCTGCGCAAGCTTGTCGAGGATGCCGAATGCCTTACGATATTCGGCGAGCGCCGTCGCCGGGTCATGCTTACCGACCTGGACGTCGCCGATCTTGGACAGGGTTGAGGCAAGATTGCTCTGCCGCAGCGCGTTCTTCGGATCGCTGTCGGCGAGCTTCTGCCTGATGTTCAGGGCCTTCCGGTATTCCGCCAGCGCGCCATCGAAGTCGGCCTTGTCCGACAGGGTTTCGCCGATGCGGATATAGACGAAGCTCAAGAGGTTCTGCCACGTCGCATTGCTCAGATCGCGCTGCGCCATCTCCCGGCGTATCCGCAACGATTCCTGGAATTCCTGCATCGCTCGGTCGAAATCGCCGAGCAGCCTGTAGACGTTCCCGATATTCGAGATGCTGGTCGCATAATTGCTCAGGAGCGAGGCGTTGACCCGGTTGCGCTCCGCCAGCCCCCGGTAGATTGCGAGCGCCTCAAGATAGGGATCGAGCGCGGCGTCGTGGTTTCCCTGCGCGCGCAGGCCGTCCCCGACCCGGTTGAGAGCGGCGGCCAGACTGCGAAGTTGTCCAGGATGGCCGGGCTTTTCCCTGGCCAGGTCGCGCATGACGGCGAGCGACTTCTCATATTCCGCCATCGCCGCGCGCTGGAACCCCTGCACCCGGAGGATGTCGCCGACCTTGTTGTGCATGAACGAGACGTGCCCGCGCGAAACCGGGCCGTCCGGTATCCGAGCCGACACGAAATTCGCGCCGTCGAGCGCGATGCGATATTCAACGAGCGCATTGTCGAGATAGCCTTGGTCGGCGAGCGCGTCGCCGATGCGGAAGCACGTCAAGAACAGGGCGCGTTGGCGGTCGATTGGGTCGGCAAGCTGATCCACGAGCGCCTTGCCCTTGCGCGCGCGTTCGAGCGCTTCGCCGGTCGCACCCAGATGCGTGTAGACGTCGGACAAGCTCGTCAGCAGCAGGATCTGCGCCTTCGTAAAATCGGGCGCGCCGCGCATTTCTTCCAGCTTGGCGAGCGTCTGCTCGGCAGCCTTCAGCATGTCGCGCGCCAGGCGGCTGGTAATCTCCGACGTGTCGACGTGTTCGCCGACCTTGACCACCAGGTCGGTCGCCGACTTGAGCGCCACCTGGGCGTTGCGCTCCGCTACCAGCGCGTTCTGCTTGGCGACCGCTTCCGCCCGTTTCGCCTCGGATTCCTTGTAAAGGGCAAAACCTGCCGCGATCGATGCAACGGCAAACAGGACCGAAACGATCACCGCCGCGTTTCGCGTGCGGCGCGCCATGCGCAGCGTATTCGCCAGGCGTTCGCGTTCGACATTCTGCTCGGCTTCCTGCCGCTCCCGCTCGGCCTTGAGCGATGCGTCTAGGAAGACGCGCAGTGCGGGGCTGACCGCCCTCGGCCGCGCCTTCAGCAGTTCCTCCGCCTCGGCCAGCCTGCGGCGCGCCCGCAGCAGCAGATCGTTCGGCTGACGTTCCTCGTACCAGAGCGCAGCCTGCTCATCCAACCGGATCAGGACGCGCAGGAATTCGCGATCCTCATTGAGCCATCCGCGCAATCGTCCCCATTCGCGGATCAGCGCTTCGTGACCGATTTCGACGATATCCTGGCCGGCCTCGTCGCGCCGGGTGACGAGCAGCCGATCCTGCGCGAGCTTGGTGACGACCTCGCGTTCGGTGGCGTCGAGCGAGCCGAGCAGCGCGCGGCGCCGCGAATCGAGCGCGCCCTCGCCGGGTGCAACGAGTTGCATGAGCGCCCAGCGCGCCGCCTCCTGTTCGTGGGCGGACAGTTTGCCGAAGGCGCGGTCGGCGTGTTCGGCGATAGCGCGGCGCACGCCGCCGATCGCACCGTAAGCCTCGTGCAGCAGCATGCTGCCGCGCCGCCGGTGCCAAAGTTCCGTCAGCAGGAATTCCAGCAGCGGCAGGTTTCCAGGCTCCTCGCCGAGGTCGCTGAGGATGCGGGTGTCCAGTCCATCCTCGAAGCGCAGCTTCACCTTCTTTGCCGGCTCGACGATTGCGGCGCGCAACTCATCGCGCGTCATCGGCCCGATCGTCACCATGCCGTTCTGGAGCCGGTCCGACAGCCGCCGGTCGCCCAGCGCATGCCCGAAGAAATCGCCCCGGAGCGTGATGACGACCGATAGCCGGGATCCGGTCGAGGCATCGAGCAACTGATCGACGAACGCGCGGGCGGCCCCATCGTCGCGGCAAAGCGTGTAGAGCTCCTCCCATTGATCGACCACAAGGAGGAGCCGGTCGGTCCCCGGCTGCTTCTCGAGCACGCGCTCGACCACCGCGCGCAGCTTCACGTCGCCTGCAAGGATCGACGCGGACAGTTTCTCCGCCCTGATCAGGCGGTCCACTTCGTCCATGTCCGGCTCGAGCAGCGGCAGAAGGCAGGTCGCGAGCGAATGCAGCGGCTGTTCGAGCGGCCGCATCGCAACCATGTCCCAGACGTGACCTTGCGCCTTGCGCTGGCTGCTGCGATGCCGCAGCGCAGGAATGAGACCCGCGCGCACCACCGACGACTTGCCGCTGCCGGAGGCGCCGACGACGGCGACGAAGCTGCCCGCCTCCACCGCCGCGACCAGCTTCTCGGTAAAGCTCAGCCGACCGCAAAAGAACCCCGCATCCTCTTCGCGGAATGGCTGCAGTCCGCGATAGGGGCAGATGCGAGCCGCCTCGTCATCCCCGCCGGGGCCCGGCAGCTTGCCGTGTGCGGCGTTTGCGAGGTTTTCGATCGCCTCGGGTGTCAGACCGTTGCGCAGATCGACCCATGTGTTGAGCCGCAACAGATCGACCACCGGGGCCGCCCCTGGAAGCAGCGCCGGTATGACGGGAAATTTCGGATCGGAAGCCTGGCGGTCGAGACCCCACTGCCGTTCGCGCTGCTGCCAGGAGCCGAGGCCTTCGGGTCCGTAGAACACCGCAAGCGCCCGGCAGTCGGCGAGCCTGCTCTCCAGCTCCACGACCCAGGGCTGGCCCCGCGGCAGATACCAGCGGTCGAGGAACGGGCTGACCCCGCGCTCGCGCAGCGCATGGGCGACCCGTTCGACGGTTTCGTGGTCGCGCCAGTGGTAGCTCAGAAAGAGATCGTACACGGGGTGCCAACCCATTGCCGCAACCGCGACAATAGCACTTTTCTCGCAGCAGGAGTGGAGCAGTTTGGGCCGGCGGCGGGGTCAGTCCCGGCCGTAGACGTTCTTCACTTCCATCCCGGTCGTGAACCACAGCGTCGGCGCCGTGAAGCCGGCGAGCGCGCAGGCCGCGCGCACCGTATTGACGAGCAGGCACGCGATGGTCATCGGCCCGACGCCGCCCGGCACCGGCGTGATCGCGCCCGCGACCTCCGACACTTCGGCGAACGCGACGTCGCCCACGATGCGCGACTTGCCGCCGTCGTCCGCGACGCGGTTGATGCCGACGTCGATCACCGTCGCGCCCGGCTTGATCCAGTCGCGCCGCACCATCTCGGCGCGGCCCACGGCGGCGAACAGGAGGTCGGCGCGACGGCACACGGCGGGTAGGTCGCTGCGTCTTCGAATGCGCGATCGTCACCGTCGCGTTCTCCGCGAGCAGGAGCTGCGCGAGCGGCTTGCCGACGATGTTGGAGCGGCCGACCACGACGGCTTCCAGCCCTTCGAGCGACGGATGCACGGTCTTGGCAAGATGAACGCAGCCGACCGGCGTGCAGGGCGCGAGCGCCGGCAGCCCCGGCCGACAGCCGCCCGGCATTCACCGGGGTGAAGCCGTCGACATCCTTGGCCGGATCGATCGCGTCCAGCACCTTCTGCGAATCGATCTGCGGCGGCAGCGGCAGCTGCACCAGGATGCCGTGCACGGTCGGATCGGCGGTTGAGGCGCCCGATCAGGGTCAGCAGCTCGTCTTCGCTGGTCGTCTCCGGCAGCGGTGATCGAACGAATCGCATGCCGCTGCCGGTCGTCATCTTCATCTTGCTGCCGACGTAGATCCTCGCTGGCCGGATTGTCGCCGACCAGCACGACCGCGAGCCCCGGCACGATGCCGCGGTCGCGACCCAGGCGGTGCACGGCATCCGCGACCTTGCCGCGCAGGTCCGCGGCGATCGCCTTGCCGTCGATGATCAGTGCGGTCATGCCCGCTGCCCTCGCCTGCGACCCTTCCGCGGCATTACCGGCCGATCGCGCGGATTTTCTCCAGCGCGGCGGCAAGCGCGCGGGCCGCGTCGCCGGCGATCTTCAGCCGCTTGATGCGCGGCGCCTCGCTGGCCCGCGATCAACTGGACGCTGACGCGCGGCGGCAACGCCCACCGTGGCGGCAATGAGCCTGACCAGCGCCGCGTTCGCCTCGCCCGTCGCTGGCGGCCGCGCGCACGCGCACCTTGAGAACGCTGCGTCCGTCCGCCAGGCGCTCGATCACCGTCGATCGCGTCGCGGCCGCCCTTGGGCGTGAGCCGGACGCTGAGATCGAGGCCGTCCGCCGATATCCGCCAAGGGGGATGCAGCTTGTCCACTCAGCGGAACAGCAGAGCAGTACAGCCAGAGATGAACTGCTCGAGAAACATGAGCGCGATGATGAGGATCAGCCGGCGAAATGTCGATGCCGCCCAGGTTGGGCATGCGATTGCGGATTGGGCGCAAAGCCGGCTCGGTGACGCTGGTACAGGAAATTCGCAAGCATCGCCACGAACTGGTTGCGCACGTTGACGACGTTGAAGGCGATGAGCCAGGACAGCACCACCGCCGCGACCAGAATGTAGATGTAGGTCCAGATCAGGGTACTGATGAGCCAGAGAAAGGGATTTCCCATCGGCGTTCACCCCAGGAGCCCGGTCGACCAATAGCGGCGAGCCGTTTGCAGGGTGCTTGATAGTCGCGTTGCGCGAGCCTACGTCAATGCGAGGTTCCGGCGCGCCGGGCGGCGGGGCCTGCGTCCTTGACAGCGTGGAATCGCACGCCGTAAATGCCGCCTCCCGTGAATTCCCGGCGAAACGCCGCAGTCCGCGGTGCCGTGGCGGGGCCGTAGCTCAGTTGGGAGAGCGCCTCGTTCGCAATGAGGAGGTCAGGGGTTCGAGCCCCCTCGGCTCCACCACGCCAAAGTCCATGCGCGATCCGACGGTTTGGCGCGAACGGCCCTGCCGCAGCGGCCGCCAACCAGTCCCCGCCGATGAGCAGCGAACCCGACGCCGTTCCGGCAACCATCCTGCGCCACCGGCCGTTCGTGCTGTATTGGAGCGCGCGGACCTGCGCCGCCTCGGCTACCAGATGCTGGGCGTCGCGGTGGCCTGGCAGATGTACGCGCTCACCGGCAGCGCGTTCGACCTCGGCCTGGTCGGCCTCGTGCAGTTCCTGTCCGTCGGCCGCGTTCATGCTGGTGGCGGGCCAGGTCGCCGACCGCTACGACCGCCGCCGCCTGCTGCAGATTTGCCAGACGGTCGAAGGGCCTCGCTGCCGCGGCATTGGCGATCGGCTCGATCTCCGGCTGCGTGAGCCAAGGAATTCATCCTGGCGACGGTATTCGTCCTCGGGAGCGGGCGGGCGTTCGAGGCTCCCGACCCAGCAGACGCTGTTGCCCGCACGTGGTGCCGATCGCGCTGTTTCCGCGCGCGATCGCCGCCGCGTCCTCCACCACCCAGCTCGCGAC
Source organism: uncultured Alphaproteobacteria bacterium (assembly GCA_963755305.1). Lineage (GTDB taxonomy): Bacteria > Pseudomonadota > Alphaproteobacteria > Rhizobiales > Xanthobacteraceae > VAZQ01. Next base: position 214,773 of record CAVWJL010000010.1, read on the forward strand.
CATCGCCGGCCCGGCGCTCGGCGGGTTTCTCTATCCGTTCGGCCCGACCGGTTCCCTACACCGTCGGCTGCGCTCCTGTTCGGCATATCGATCCTGCTCCTGATCTTCGTGCGCGATCGAACGCCAGGCCACGACCGCGGACGCCCATCAATATCGAGGCGTTCTTCGCCGGCATTTCCTACATCCGGCGCAGTCCGATCGTGCTCGGCATCATCTCGCTCGACCTGTTCGCGGTCCTGCTCGGCGGCGCGACCGCGCTGCTGCCGATCTTCGCCGACGAGATCTTCCACATCGGCCCGCAGGGGCTCGGGCTGTTGCGCGCGGCGCCGGCGGTCGGCGCGCTCGTCGATCGCGTTCGTGCTCACGCAACTGGCCGCTCACGCAGCGCGTCGGCCGCATCATGTTCGCGAGCGTGGCCTGTTTCGGCGTCGCCACCATCGTGTTCGCGCTGTCGCGGTCGTTCGCCGTTGTCGCTGTTCGCGCTGGCGGTGCTCGGCGCCTCGGACTCGGTCAGCGTGGTGATCCGCATGACGCTGGTGCAGATCGAGACGCCCGACGCGATGCGCGGCCGCGTGAACGCGGTGAATTCGCTGTTCTCCGGCACGTCCAATCAGCTCGGCGATTTCCGGGCGGGCGCGATGGCGGCCTGGCTCGGCGTCATTCCGGCGGTGCTGGTCGGCGGCGTCGGCATTCTGCTCGTGGTCCTGATCTGGACCCGCGTCTTCCCGGCGCTCACCCAGGTCAACACCTTCTACGCGGGCAAAGGCTAAACCCCGTTGGTTTGCGCCCGGTCGGGCTCGGCGTCCGCTTGCCCGAGCCAATGGTTGAGGAACGCCGCCAGCCAGGCCCGGCCGGCCGGATCGTAGACCGCGCGATCGGCAAAATGCGCGGCGCGCGGCTTGGCGTTCGGCATCGCCATGCGTTCGTGCCCGCGCGTGGTCCACCGGCACATCGTGGCGTGGGTCACGTCGGGATGGAATTGCAGCGCGATAGGCCGCGTCGCCGTAGCGGAAGGCCTGCACCGGAAAGCTGTCGCCCTCCGCCAGCAGCTCGGCGCCGAGCGGCAGGTCGAAGCCTTCGCGATGCCATTGGTAGACCTGCTCCGGCCAGGGATCGCACACCGCGCGCCCGGTATCGGTCGGCCGGATCGGGTAGTAGCCGACCTCGGCATGGCCATCCGGATGCTTGTAGACGCGGCTGCCGAGATGATGCGCCAGCATCTGGGCGCCGAGGCAGATGCCGAGAAACGGCTTCTTCTCCCTGAGCGGCACGGCGAGCCAATCGATCTCGCGGCGGATGAAATCGTCGGTGTCGTTGGCGCTCATCGGACCGCCGAAGATGATGGCGCCGGCGTGCCCCTCCATGGTCTCGGGCAGCGGATCGCCGAAGCGCGGGCGGCGGATGTCGAGCGGATAGCCGCGCTCGCGCGAGCGAATAGCCGACCCGCCCGGGCGTCGAGTTCTCCTGGTGCAGCACGATCAGGATCGGCTGGAGCATGGGCGGGCAGTCGTCGGTAATCTGCAAATGGGACAGGAATTCAGCCTATTAGCCGCTCGCCGCGGGAATGCAAGACCCCGGCGCGCGCACCCGCCATGAAACCGGCGTGCGCCTGGGATTTGCGCGTGATCTTTCCGGACAAGATCGCAACGTCCCGGACCTGCGCTAGCGGCCGCGTCCCTGCTGCTGCGTCTGCGCCGCTTTGAGCAGGATCGACGCGGCACCAGACGCGATCAGCGCGGTCACGAGCTTGTTGCCGAAACCCGGGACCACCACGCGGCGGCCTTCCTTGAAGCCGCGATAGCCCTCCTCGCGCCACCTCGCTCGGCAGAGCGCGTCAGCAGCGCGCGGAAGGTCGTCTCGCGCTGATGCCGGCGCGCGCCTGGAATTCGGTCGGCACCGGCCCGGGACAGAGCGCCGTCACCCGCACGCCGCGCGGCTTGAGCTCGTGATGCAGCGCCTCGCTGAACGACAGCACGTAGGCCTTGGTGGCGTAGTAGACCGCCATGTCGGGCCCGGGCAGGAACCCCGCGACCGAGGCGACGTTGAGGATGCCGCCCGGCGGCGTTCGAGGCTGTCGACGAAGGCGAGCGACAGATCGGTCAGCGCGCGCACGTTGAGGTCGATCATGGCAAGCTGCTCGGCGCGATCGAGCGCGGCCGCGGCTCCGAGCAGGCCGAAGCCGGCATTGTTGACCACGATCTCCGGCTCGAGCCCGAGCACGCGCAGATGCGCGTCGCCGATCCGGTCGGCGGCGTCGGCGCGTTCGAGATCGACCGGCAGCACGATCGGCCGGGCATGGCCCTTCGCCGGCGATCGCGTCGGCAAGCTCGGCCAGCGCCTGCTCGCGGCGCGCAACCAGCACGAGCTCGTGACCGTTGCGCGGCGAACTCGTGCGCCAGCGCCGCGCCGATGCCGGCCGATGCGCCGGTGATCAGCGTGACCGGACGCCGCTCGGTCACGTCCCGCCGGTCCCGCGTCCGGCTCGCCACGCGCTGGCGCAGCTCGATGCGATCGCGCGACGAGACGCCGAGCAGATCGGCGGCGCGCCAGATCAGGTTGTCCTCGAATTCGGTGACGCGGCCGTCGGCGTAGACGATCTCCCACATCATCTCGACGATGCGCCGGCGGCCGTCCTCGTCGAGCGAGCGGTTGATCAGGCTGGTGAAGTGATAGAGATCGATCGCCTCGTGCTCGGCCGCGGTCGCCTCGTCCACCAGCTCGTCGGTCGCCGCATCGTCGAGATCGAACCGCCGCTTGATGACGGCGTGCAGCTTGTCGCGCTCGACGTCGGACATGTTGCCGTCGATCGCGGCGGCATGGATGAGCAGCGCCGCCGCCGCCAGGCGATAGTCGTTCTCGGCGAAGCGGCTCGGATGCTTGCCGCCGGCGGCGACCTCGGACAGAAACATTCTGAATGCTTGAAACATGGTCGCTGGCGCAGTCCGGCGTTGCCGATGCCGTCAGGTTGCACGCCGGCACCGCGCTGTCCAGGGCGCGCACTGCGCCGCTGCGAGAGCCGGCGCTACTGGATGGCCTTGCCCTTGCGGTAGCTCACCTCGAGCAGCTCGAGATTGTTCTTGACGTAGGGATTGCTCGGGTCCTGCGCCTGCGCCTGCAGCAAGGTTCGCGCGCGCGCGCGTAGTCGCCGCGCAGCATGTAGGAATAGCCCCGGTTGTTGAGCAGCTCCGCCGTCGGTCCGGCGATCTTGATCGCCTGGTCGTAGGCGCGGTCGGCCAGGTCGCATCGACGCAGCCGGTCATAGGACGCGGCCAGCCCGACCCAGGATTCGAGATCGCGCGGATGCTGCTCGACGGCGCGGCGGAAGTGCTTTTCGGCCAGGCCGAAATTGGCGGCGCGGAAATGCTTCTTGCCGAGGCTGAGATCGTCGTTCGGGATCCCTGCCGAGCAATCCCTTGGGAACGGCGTCGGGCTGCGTCGGTCGACGGTCGACGCTTGCCGGTCGCTTCCGCTGCGACGTCGGTCCCGGGCGGGCTGGGCCTGGGTGGTGCTGTCCGATTTTTGAAACAGGTCGCCGAGCTTGGTCGAGGTCTCGCAGCCGTTGAGCCAGACGAGGCATGCGACCGTCGCGACGACAACTCGACCCGCTCTCGCTCCCATCGACGCGCTCTCCGGGGCGACCAGGCGGTTCGGATACAGCCCGCCGGGGCGAAAGCACGCGCGCGACGCTCCGATACGGCCTCGAAAGGCAGCCCAGAGCAAGCTAGGGGACGATGGTTAAGAATTCCTCGCCACGGCGCGGTTTTCAGCCCGGCGGGCGGCTCCCGGCGGGAACAGATAGACCAGCAAATTCAATCCGATAGCCCTCCGGGACCTGCCGATGGCGGACCGTGAGGATACCTCCGCCGCGCGAGCCGGCGGCTCAGTAGTGCCCGGTATAGAGCCGCACGACGACCGGCAGCAGGATCACGACGAACAGCACCGGGAAGATGCAGACCATCATCGGCACCGACAGCTTCGCCGGCAGGCTGTAGGCCTTCTCCTCGGCGCGCGAGAGCCGCTTGTGGCGCATGTCGTCGGAATAGACGCGCAGCGCATCGGTGATGCTCGATCCGAGCTCGGCCGACTGCTGGATCAGGGTCGCGAACGAGCGCGCCTCCTCGAGCCCGAGCCGGTCGCCGAAATGCTCCAGCGCCTCGGTCATGGTGCGGCCGGCGCGGATTTCGAGATTGGTCATGTGGATGTTGGCGCACAGCGACGGATAGGAATCGCCGAGCTCGCGCCCGACCCGCTCGAGCGCCGCTTCCATGCTCAGGCCGGAATCGGCGCACACCACCAGCAGGTCCATGAAATCCGGAAAGCCCGAGCGGTGCTCGTCGCGGCGCGCGGCGATCCGCCGGTCGATATACATGCTCGGGCCGACATAGCCGACGATGCCGCCCGCCATCACGGACAGCCAGAACATCGAGCGGCTTCGCGTGACGACCATCGGCAGCAAGACGAATGCGCCGAACGCCGAGGCCGACCGCCAGCGCGGTGCGCGCGACGAAGAAGTAGCGCGACCGCGCGCGCATCGAAGATGCCGGCCTGGATCAGCCGGCGCCGCAGCACCTTCATCGTCGCCTGTCTTTGTCGGTCGCGCCGATAGTGCTTGGTGGTGTAGTCGAGCAGGCGCTGCACGGCCTTGAGGCTCGAGCTGCGCAGCGACGCGCTGGTCGCTCGGCGCTCGCCCGATGTACTCGGCGATGCCGGCGGCGCGGCGCTTGACGGCGCTGCGCGCGCGCGCCGCCACCATGACGCCGAAGGCCAGCACCGCGGTCGCCAGGAAGACCAGCAGCGCCAGCATCATCGCCGAGCTGTCGCCGAACACGCCGATCAGGATGTCGTAGATGCCGTCCATCGCTCAGATCCTGAAATTCACCAGCCGGTACATGATGAGATTGCCGAGCCCCATCCAGGCGCCGGCGGCCAGCAGCGCCTGTCTTGGTGATGTCCTCATGTCCCAGACGCTGGCATAGAAATCGGGCGCCACGATCTGGATGATCAGGAACATGGCGATCGGCAGCGACGACAGGATCATCGCGGAGGCGCGGCCTTCCGCCGCCAGCGCGCGGATCTTGCGCCGCATCTTGAAGCGCTGGCGGATCACGCCGGACAGATTTTCCAGAATTTCGCCGAGATTGCCGCCGGTCGATCCCTGGATCGCGACGGCGGTGACGAACAGCGGCAGGTCGTCCTGGCCGATGCGGAAATAGAGATTGCGCAACGCGGTTTCGAGATCGGCGCCGTAGGTGATCTCGTCGACGACGATGCCGAATTCGCTGCCGATCGGGTCCTGCATTTCGCGCGCGACCATGGTGATCGCGATCGGCACCGGATGGCCGGCGCGCAGGCTGCGCACGATCATGTCGAGCGCGTCGGGAAACTGCGCGCCGAACGCCTTCTGCCGGCGCGCCGCGCAGGAATGCGCAGCATCAGGTAGGGCAGCGCGATGCCGCAGAACAGCGCGATCAGCAGCGCTTCGATGCAGATTGCCGCGGAAGAACATGCCGAGCGCCGAACGACGATCGACGGCGCCGATGGCGACGAATGATCAGGAGCTTGCCGAGCCCGATCGTCAGCCCGGACTGCAGCACCAGCCGGTTGAGCGATTCCAGCCGATGCGGTAGTCGCCGCTGCTGGTGAGGCCGCGCTCGCTGCGCAGCTGCACCAGGATGTTCTCGCGGTTGGGCTCGTTCTTCAGGAGCTTCAGCCGGCGATTGACGTTCTTGCGATACGAGGCGCCGGAGAAGAACAGCAGATAGACGCCCTCGACGAACAGGCCGGCCGAGACCGCGACGAGCAGATAGATCAGATAGATCGGGTCGAAATCGAACGACATGGCGGCTGCCGGCTCACAGCGGCTGCGACGGGTCGAAATAGGTGCCCGGGAATCTTGATGCCCATGGCGATCAGGTCGCCGAGGAAGCGCGGGCGCACGCCGGTCGCCTGGAAATGGCCGATCACGCTGCCGTCCGGCGCCGGTGCCGGTGCGCACGAACTTGAAGATTTCCTGCATCTGGATGATGTCGCCTTCGAGCCCGGTGATCTCGGCGATCGAGGTCACCTTGCGCTTGCCGTCGGACAGGCGCGAGAGCTGCACGATCAGCTTGATGGCGGACGCGATCTGGCCGCGGATCGACGCGATGGTCATCGGCATGCCGGCCATGCCGATGAGCTGCTCGAGACGCGAGATCGCCTCGCGCGGATTGTTGGCGTGGATGGTCGCCATCGAGCCTTCGTGGCCGGTGTTCATGGCCTGCAGCATGTCGAAGGCTTCCTCGCCGCGGCACTCGCCGAGGATGATGCGTTCGGGCCGCATGCGCAGCGCGTTCTTGACCAGCTCGCGCTGGCGGATTTCGCCCTTGCCTTCGAGGTTGGGCGGCCGCGTCTCCATGCGCGCCGACATGCGGCTGCTGCAATTGCAGCTCGGCGGCGTCCTCGATGGTGATCAGGCGCTCCTTCTCGGAGATGAAGGCCGAGAGCGCGTTGAGCATGGTGGTCTTGCCGGAGCCGGTGCCGCCGGAGATGATCGTGGTGATGCGCGCCTTCACCGCCGCCGCCAGCACCTCGGCCATCTGCGGGCGGATCGCGTCGTATCTCGACCAGCTTGTTCAGGTTGAACGGCTTCTTGGAGAACTTGCGGATCGAGACCAGCGGCCCGTCGACGCCGACCGGGCGCACCGCGACGTTGACGCGCGAGCCGTCGAGCAGGCGCGCGTCGCACAGCGGATGCGATTCATCGACGCGCCGGCCGACCGCCGACGACGATCTTGTTGATGATGCGCAGGAGATGCGCTCGTCCTTGAAGCGCACGCCGCAGGGCTCGAGCAGGCCGCCGCGCTCCACATAGACGCATTCGTGACCGTTGATCAGGATGTCGCTGATGGTCCCGTCCTTGAGCAGCGGCTCGAGCGGCCCAAGCCCGGTCATCTCGTCGAGGATCTCGGAGACGAAGTCGTTGAGCTCCTGCTGGTTGAGCGCCAGCCGCTCGACCAGGATGTATTGCGTGACGAGCTGCTGGATATGCGCGCGCATCTCGTCTTCCGGCAGCTTCTCCAGCGCCGACAGGTTGATCTCCTCGATCAGCCGGCGATGCAGGCGGACCTTGGCGTCGAGCAGCTTGTCGGTGAGCAGCGGATTGGCGACGCCTGCGCGGCGACGGCTCCGCGCTCGGCCTCCGGGAAGCACCGTCCAGGACGACGCCTTCGAGCGCAGGCGCGGCTCCTCCAGCGCCGGCACAGGCTCCGGCGCAGCGGCGCGGCGAGCGGTGAAACGACCGACCATTCTCGTTCCTCGATCCGTGGTCTTGCGGGTCGTTGCCGGTCGCGCTATCGCGCCCAGGACAGCTTGAACTTCTTGACCAGGCCGCCGGCTGCGCGCCGCCGGCTTCGCGGCCGGCTGCGGCAGGATCAGCTTCTTGAGCTGCAGCGTGATCTTGTTGCCCGGCTTGACCTCGTCGAGCGGAACGCCGCGGTCGATGGCTTCGCGCACCAGGCCGTAGTGGTTCGGGATGCAGGCGGCGAACGACTCGCCGAGCACCTGCTCGATGTCGGCCTTGCGCAGGCCGGACGAGAACATCTTCTGCTCGAAGCGGTTGACGATCACCTGCGGCTTGCGGCCCGTCGCCGAGCCGCTCGCGGATCGCCTCGACCAGCTGCTTGGCGTGGCGCAAGCCCGGCACCGTCATCTCGCTGACGATGAACAGCTTGTTCGAGCCGAGCAGCACGCTGTCGGTCCAGGAGAACCAGGTGCGCGGCATGTCGAACACGACGTAGTCGAAATTGCGTCGAGACCATGTCGAGCAGCGCGCGTCACCACGTCCGGATCGAACGAGCGCATCTCGGCCGGCCGGTTGGGCGCCGCGATCACCGCGAGGCCGGACGGATGATGCGACAGCATGACCTCGAGCAGTTGCCGGTCGAGCCGCTCCGGCCGCGGCTCGATCTCGCCGAGATTGAGCCGCGGCTCGAGGTCGAGATAGTCGGCGCAGGCGCCGTGCTGGAAGTCGAGATCGACCAGGCAGGTCGACGACTTGCCGCGCTGGCCGCTGTTGAGCAGCATCATCGCGGTCTGCACCGCGAGCGTGGTGACGCCGGCGCCGCCGACCGCCGGCAGGAAGGTGTAGATCTGCGCCTCGGTCGCCTCCGCCGCTGGCCGGCGCCCTTGGCGACGCGCGCGCAGGTGCGCACCAGTTCGACCGGCGACACCGGCTTCACCAGGAAATCGGCGACCCGCATCTGCAGCAGCGTGCGCGCCACGCTCTCGTCGAAGGCTCTGCGTGACCACGATCACCGGCGGCCAGGCGCCGATCCGCGCCATCAGCCGCTCGAGCGCCTGCATCTCGCCCGGCTGCGCCGGCGTCGAGGTCGATGACCACGACGGTCGCGCCTTCGAGCGTCGAAGCTCGTCGCCGAGCGCGGTCGAGCGTGCCGGACACGACGCGCAGCGCGATCTGCTCGCTGGCGCCGAAGGTGGCGCGCGCCTGCTCCTCGAAGCCGGCGTCAGCGGTCAGCACGACGACCTGCGTCTTGCTCGCTGGACTGTTGGGCCGGCCAATTCTCATCGCTACTGCACTCATTCGCGCGATCGATGGCTCGCAGGCCCGCTGCTATTTGACCGCGCGCGGCCGGCGCGCCGACCGTGCGTCTGCCGGCGCGGTCGATGCGCCTCGCCGTCGCTGATGGGCGCCTGCTGCTGCGTCGACCGAGTTCGTGGTCGGGCTGACCGGCCGGATCACCTCGTGCCGGCGGTAGCGCTCGACCGCCGCCTGCATCCGCTCGCCGTTGAACGCGATGTTCTTGTTGGCGCCGTAGCGCGGCCACGGATCGACCATCTGCGCGACCTGGTTGGTCGCGACTGCATCGTCGGCGCCGAGCGCGACGGTCTCGCGGCGGTCGTAGTAGATGTCCGAGCAGCCGCCGAGCATGGCGCCGAGCGCGACGACCGCGCCAGCGCCTGCATCGCGCTTAGTTCTTGACCGCGACGACATTGGCGCCTCCCTTCGGCAGATCGAGGATGTGACCCGACGAACGGCCGCTGATGACCGACCGCGAGCCGCGCGTCGGCCGGCGTGATCTCGGCCTTGCCCATCAGGAAGAAGTCGACGTCGTTGGCCGGCAGCGTGTTGTCGAGCGGCGTCTTGACCGGGTCGCCCGGCCGCGCCGGCCGCACGAGGCGCGGCGTGACGATGATGGCGAGATCGGTCTCGTTCTTCTGGTAGGAGCGGCTGGAGAACAGCGCGCCGAGCACCGGCACGTCGCCGAGCCAGGGCACCTGCTCGCTGCGCGGTCGTGCTCTTGTTCTGCAGCAGGCCGCCGATCACGAAGCTCTGGCCGTCGCGCAGCTCGATCGTGGTCGAGGCGCGGCGCACGATCAGCGGCGGGATCGCGGTAGCCGCGCGATCGTGCACCGGATTGCTCGGGTCGAGCTGGCTCACCTCGGGCTCGATCTTGAGGTTGATCAGCGCCGTCCCTGCAGCACGGTCGGCGTGAAGGCGAGGCCGACGCCGTAGCGCTTGTACTCGATCGATGATCGGTTGCCGAGCGTGCCCGGCACCGGGATCGGAAATTCGCCGCCGGCGAGGAAGCTCGCGGTGTCGCCCGACAGCGCCGACGAGGTTCGGCTCGGCCAGCGTGCGCACCAGGCCGCTCTGCTCGAGCGCGTTGATCAGCACGTCGATCGGTGGTGCCGCCGGCGATCATGCGGCCGAGCATGAAGCCGAACGGCGACGCGCCGGAGAGCACGCCCGCGGCGACTTCGCCGACCGGGATGTTGGTCGGGCTGGTCGGCGCCGTGATCGGCAGCTGGCTGGCCGGCTGGCGCGAGCCGATATTGGCGGTCATGCTGGCTGTTGAACATGTTCCACTGCACGCCGAGCTCGCGGCCGGCCTGGCGCGAGGCCTCGACGAAGCGGACCTCCAGCATGACCTGCTGCGGCTGCCGCCACCTGCACGGTGTTGATGATCTCCGGCGCGAACTGGCGCGCGATCGTCACCGCCCGGTCGAGCGTGACGGCGTCGGCGCCGTGCCCGACAGCATGATGCGGCCGTTGACCGAGGACACCCTGATGCCGCCGCCGGTGACGCGGCGCGATCTCGGTCGCGAGCCGCGACACGTCGTAGGACACCTCGATGTCGAAGATGCCGACCTGCCGCGGCCCTCGCCATAGACCGTGACGCGCGTCGTGCCGATCTTCTTGCCGAGGATCGAGAGCGCGCGGTCGGTCAGCGGCGTGACGTCCGCGACCTCCGGATCGCCGACCGTGATGTCGGTGAACGGCGCGTCGATGCGCACGTCCTCGGTCTTGCCGACCGGGACCGTCACGCGAGGCGGTCCGCTTGGCGCCGCTGATCTGCGAGCAGCGCGCTGCGCCTGCGCCGTCGCCGACCGCGTGCGGCGACACCAGCAAGGCCGATGTCACCGCCGCGATCGCCGGCGAGCGTGGCGAGGAGCCGGCGCGCTCTTGCGGCGCTTGCCAGCTCCCCGCCCGGTTGCTCCTGTCCACCGCTCTGCAGCAGACGCTGTCCTGCGGCATGACGCCCTCGATCGCCTTGATCACTTTTGAACTCCCCACCCATTTTCAGCTTCCCCGAAACGCCGTCTCGTCCCCTAGTGAGCGGCCATCTGCCCCCGCGCGGCCGCGCCGACTGTGACGTTCGCATCCTCGATCGGCACGCTGACGTCGTCGCGCTTGCTGCCCGCGCCGCACGCCGATGGTCGCGAACTGCGATGTCCGTGCGCCGACCGGCGCACTGGCCGTTCGGCAGATCGCCGAGCGTGATGCGGCGCGTGTTCGCGCGCGTCGCCTCGCCGGCCCGGCGCAGCATCAGCGACAGCGTGCCGACCGATGGCGGCCAGCGCGAGCTTCTGCGCCGACGTCGACGTCGACTTCGAGCGTGACCGCCTGCGCGATCGACGGCTTGTCGGCGCGCTCGTCGGCGATCTGGTCGATCGCGAGCACCGCACGTTCTGCAGCACCACGTCGGTGGTGCTGCGCTCTTGTCGCGCTGGCGCGTCAGCGCGACATCGACGCGATCGCCCGGCAGCACGAAGCCGGCGACGCCTTCGACATCGTTGACGCGAATGGTGACGGCCTCATGCCGTCCGCGATCATCGCCGACAGCGTCGCGCGCTGGCCCGGCCCGGTGATCTTCGACGCCAGGATCGGCTCGTTCGCCTCGATCGCGGTGAGCACGACGCGCCGGCCGTTCGGCGATCAGGTCGGAGATCTTTGCGAAGGCGCCGGCCGGCACGGCGTCCTCCGGCCACGCGATCTCGCGCAGCGACGATCGAGCCGAGCTCGTTGCCGAAGCGCAGCGGCTTGCTGGCGACGACGATGGTCTGCGTCGCGATCGGCTTCTTCTGCGCTTCGAGACTGCGCATGCGCATCTCGGCCTGGCTGTTGAGCCACGACTGCGCGATGAACACCGCGAGCAGGCCGAACAGGACGGCGAAGCCGATCATGACGATGGTGCTGGTACGCACGACGACATCCCTTTGGACTGCGACGCGATCGTTCGCGTGTCTTCGTCGGCGCCATATAGGCGCGCGGGAGGTATTGAATTGGTGAAGTGACGCAGCGGCTTCTGCCCCTATGCTGAAGATTGGTTGAAGCGCTATGTTTTACGGATCGTGTATCGAATCGCTCGAACTGCTCGAGTAACCTTTACCGAGATTCACAACTACGATGCTTCACCATCGCGACGCGCGCGATTCGCGGCGCAACGACGCGGTTCGATCGCTGCGCGTCGTTGCGGCGCAACGCGTGGTTACCGGATCGTGGCAGCGCGATCGGCCTGTCAGAATTCGCTAGCGGATCGATGCCGGCGAAGTGCGGCAAGTCGCGTGGTAAACAATGCACGACCGCCGTTGATCGCATCGTCCGCCATGCGGCAACATGCGGCCGCTCGACTGCCCATCGAAGCCGGCGGCACAGGCACAGCCGGGAGACATCGCAGATGACGAAGCCACGGATCAGCTACGTCGACCCGGCGACCGTCAAGGACGCCGCCATGCAGGCCGAGTTCGACCGCTGCGCCCGCGAAGGCACGCCGCGGCCGGAAAGCCAGGCGATCCGCGCGCACGTGCCGGCGGTGTTCTGGTCGTTCGCCAATACCTGGCGCGACACGTTCAACAACGGCGTCGCCGACCACGCCATCAAGGAGCTCTGCCGGCTCTATGTGTCGCGCTCGGTGCTGTGCGAGTTCTGCGGCAACCAGCGCTCGATGAAGGCCGCGAACGCCAGGGCGCTGGTCGAGGACGACTATCAGCGACCTGATCAATTTCGAGAGCTCGACGCGCTACGACGAGCGGCAGAAGGCCGCGCTCTCCTACGCCGAGGCGATCACCTGGGACCTGCCGGTCGACGACAAGTTCTGGGCGCGGCTGCACAAGCATTTCAGCGAGCCGGAACTGGTCGAGATCGGCTATTTCGTCGCGCTGACCATGGGCCAGCAGCGCTGGCTGCGCACGCTCAACATCGAGCACCACCAGATTCTGGCCGGCACCGACGCCTCGATGGCGCCGGGCTTCGAGACCGAGGACGCGCTCAAGCGCTCGAAGGCCGCCGCGAACTATTGGACCAAGACGCCCGCGAAACCGCATTCCGAGGCGGCGGAGTAGCCCTACCCGTTCGCCGCGCTCAGTGCTTCCACCGGGCGGCTACACCCGCACAAATCCGCGCGGGAACGCGTGCAGCCGCTCGATCCCGCTCGGCGTGATCAGCACCATCTCGCCGGTCTGCACGCCCGCCTTGCCGTCGGGCGTGACCACGTTGGGCTGGATCACCACCGTCTGTCCGGTTTCGAACGGCTCGACCGGGATCGGGCCCGCCGGACGGCTCCGGCAGCCCAAGATCGGCGGGAAATAGCCGCCGCCGTAGCCGTGCAGCAGGTCGTCGATGATGGTGAAGCCCGCCTCCTCGATCACGCTCGAGGCCGCTATCACCTGAGCGGGTATTGCGCCGTGCTTGAGCACGGCGGCAACCGCGTCGAAGGTCGCGTCCGCCGCTGCGTGCAGGGCGCGGTAGAGCGGCGGCGGCTCCTCGCCGACCGCGAAGCTGCGCAACACCTGTCCAGGCTGGTCCCAGAACGCGGCGCTGATCTCGGCGAACACGACATCACCCGGCGCGACGCGGCGGGTCGAGGGAAACTGCGCCGGCACGCCCAGCCGCGGATCGCGCATGGGCGTAACGCCGATATAGTGGATCACGTTGGTGCCGCCTTCACGCAAGTAGGCGCGCTCGACGAGGTCGCCGAGTTCGCGTTCCGTGAGCCCTGGAACAAGTCCGTCGCGCAATCCCGCCATGCCGAGATCGCTCAGCCAGGCGCCGATGCGAAACCAATCGAGCTCCTCCTGCGATTTCACGCGGCGCATGCGCACGTAAGCGCGGTTGAGGTTCTCGATCCTGCCGAAACGCGCGGCGAGCGCGCCATGCTGTTCGAAAGTCATCGGGCCGATGACGCCGACGCGGTTTTCGCGCGCACCGCGCTTTTCCAGAGCGGCGATGGCGGCGCGGATCGAAGACTCGCCGCCCCACGCCACTTCGGCTTCGCTCGCGAGCTTCCTGGCCAGCGGCGGATGGTTGACCCATTGCAGGAACAGCGCATCGGGAAGCCCCGGCGTGAACACGCCGACGGCCTCGGCGGTCACCGGCCATTGCGTGAGCCATTGCACCGAAGAGCCCGCGCGATTGGCGCCGCAGAACACGAGATGGTCGCAGCCGGCTTCGGCGAGCGCAGCCTCGACCAGCGCGCGGCGGCGCGCCATTTCGCGCTCGCTGAAGCGCGGATACTCGGCGTCCAGTATTTGCCTGAGCCGCGGCGCGAGCGGCAGCACCGTCCTGTCGGCCGCGGCCGAGTTCATGCGTGGGCGCGCGCCATCGGTTCCGCGTTCGGCTGCGCCGCGACCCGCTCGTGCACGAGCTTGGCAACCGCCACCAGGTCGACCTTGCCGGAGCCGAGGATCGGCAGCTTATCGAGCACCCACACGTCGGAAGGCACCATCAGGTCGGAAGCGTGTCTCGAGCGGGCGAATTGCTGGAACTGCGCGCGCGTCGCGTCCTTCTGCTGCGTGACCAGGATCAGCCGCTCGCCCTTACGGGCATCCGGCACCGACGCGACCGCGGACAGCGCCTGCGGCCACAGTTCGGCCGCCAGAGCTTCGACCGCGGCGAACGAAATCATCTCGCCGCCGATCTTGGCGAAGCGCTTGGCGCGCCCCTTGATGGTGACGAAGCCCTGCTCGTCGATCGTCACGATGTCGCCGGTGTCGTGCCAGCCCTCCGGCGGAGGCTCCAGCACGCCCGGATTGTCGGCCTTGAGGTAGCCGAGCATGACGTTCGGACCGCTTACGTAGAGCCGACCGCCCTCCTCCACTCCCTCGACCTTTTCCAGACGCGCCTGCATGCCCGGCAGGATGCGCCCGACGGTGCCGGACTTGTTGAACATCGGCGTGTTCAAGGCGAGCGCCGGCGCGGTTTCGGTGACGCCGTAGCCCTCGAGGATGCGCAAGCCGAATTTGTCCATGTAGGTGCGGCGTGTCGATTCCTTGACCGGTTCGGCACCCGCCATGATGTAGCGCAACGAGCGGAAGTCGTAGGCGTGCGCCACGCGCGCATAGCCGGCGAGGAAGGTGTCGGTGCCGAACATGATGGTGGCGTTCACGGCGTAGATCAGTTCCGACACCGTGCGGTAATGCAGCGGCGACGGATAGAGATAGACCGGCACGCCCGAGACCAGCGGCAGCATGGTGCCAACCGTGAGGCCGAACGAATGGAACATCGGCAGCACGTTGAACACCTTGTCTTCGCGGCCGAAGTCGATGCGCGCCGCCGCCTGCGCGGCGTTTGCCAGCATGTTGCGATGGGAGAGCACCACGCCCTTCGGCACGCCTTCGGAGCCCGACGTGAACAGGATCGCCGCCCAGTCGTCCGGCTGGCGCGCGACCAAAGGCTTTTCGGCGTTGAGAAGGCCGCGGATCTTGTCGCTGAAGGTGATGCTGGTGCGGACGTCCTCGAGGTAGACGATCTTGAGGGTACGCTCGAGCTCCGTCAGCAGGTTGGTGAGCTTGCCCTTCTCCACAAAGGCGCGCGACGTCAGGATGGTTGTGATCTCGGCGGCCTTGCACGCGGCCAGGATGCTGGTCGCGCCGGCGGTGAAATTGATCATCGCCGGCACGCGGCCGGCCGACATCAGGCCGACGACCGTGACGACGGCGCCGTTCGAGTTGGGCAGCATCACGCCGACGGCGCGGCCGGCAGGCGCAAACGGGGTGAGCTTGCTGCCGAGGATCGCTGCTCCAGCCAGCAGCCGCTTGTAGCTCAGTCCACCGCCCAGCGGATCCTCGACGGCGATGCGTTTGCGCCCATGCAAAGCCGCGGCCTCGACCAGCGCTTCGAAAACCGTTCGGTCGGTCGAGGTGGTGCGAAACACGAGATCGGACATGATGCTGTAGAGCGCCGCGCCCGCGGCCTGCCGGCGGTAGCGCCCCCTGAGGGCCGGGTCGACCGATAGCTTCACCGGTTCCAGAATTGTCACCGTCACCTTCGGGAACCATTTGCGGCGCACCTGGCTCTTGGACAACCGGCTGAACGGCGTCTGCTCCAGGCCCTCGATGCGAACCGGCACCACCACGGCATCCGACTTGTCGGCGATCATGGCGGCGCCGTCATAGACCTTCATCAGGCTGCCGGTGACGGTGATGCGCCCTTCGGGAAAGATGATCAGCGCGTCGCCGGACTTGACCGCGTCGATCAGGCCGCGCACCGCCATCGGCTTCAGGGGATCGAGCGGGAATGCGTTGGCAAGGCGCAGGAACGGCCGCACCCACCACAGCTTGGCGATGCCGATATCGATGGCGAAGATCGGCTTGCGCTTGTGGAGCGACAACGCGAGCCCGGCGTCGAGGAAGCTTACGTGATTGAGCGCGATGATGACGTTCGGCCCGGCATTGTTGAGATGCTCGATGCCCTTGACCTCGATGCGGAACAGCGCGCGGTAGATGATCGACAGCGCATCGCTGAGCGCGCTCGCCGGCATGGTACGGCCGACTATGACCGCGACCGCAAGACTTGCGAAACCGAGCAGCATGAACAGCGTGGAGGTGGTCATGCCGGCGATCTGCAGCAGCGCGACCAGCACGGCGCTGCCGGCCATGCAGGCCGCGTTGAGCACGTTGACGCCGGCCACTACGCGCGCGCGCCGGTCGGCGCCGGCCCAGGCCTGCACCGCGGCAAAGGTCGGCACGATGAACAGGCCGCCGGCGATCGCCAGCCCGGCGAGATCGATCGCGAAGCGGATCCCGCGGCCCGAACCGAACAGCGCGAAATAGCCGGCGAGATCGGGTATCGGCGCCGCACGCCAGGTCGACCAGCCGAGGTCGATCGCGCACAGGCCGAGCAGCACGGCGCCGATCATCGTCGGCAAGAGGATGATGCGCCCGGCCGCGAGCCAGGCTGCCAGCCCCGAGCCGATCGCGATCGAGATCGAGAAGACCGCGAGGCAAGTGGTCACCACCGCTTCATTGCCGTGCAGCACGTTCTTGACGAGCGGCGGCATCAGCGAGAGCGCCACCGCGCCGACGAGCCAGAACCAGCTCGTGACCAGGGCGCCCCACCAGAGCCGGCGATCCTCGCGCAGGAAGGCCAGCAGCCCCACGGTCGAGCGCAGGAGGTTTTTCTCGGGGACAAGCTCCGGCGCGGCCTCCCCGGTACGCGGAATGAACAGGCTCGCGACCCAGCACATGATCGAGAACACGATCATCAGAAGGGCGAAATGGGCGGGATCGCCGCCGTCCTTGGCGGCAATGCCGCCGACAATGGTGCCGAGCAGGATCGCGATGAAGGTCGCGCCCTCGACCAGAGCATTGCCGGCCGGCAATTCCGAGCGGGCGAGATGGTCCGGCAGGATGCCGTATTTGATCGGCCCGAACAGCGAGGCGATTACGCCGAACAGAAACAGCGCGCAAAACAGGATGGGCACGGAATGCAAGGTGAACCCGAGGACCGCGATGAAGGCGACCCCGATTTCCGCGAGCTTGAGCCGTTGCGCCACGATCGCCTTGTCGAAGCGGTCGGCTAGCTGTCCGCCCAGCGCGGACAAGATGAAATAGGGCGAGATGAAAGTGGCCGCCGCCAGCGTGATCAGCGCCTCCGCATCCGGGCCGCCGATCTTGAACAGAATCAGGAAGACGAGGGCATTCTTGAGAAAGTTGTCGCTGAATGCCGAAAAGAACTGGCACCAGAACAGAGGCGCGAAGCGCCGCGTCATCAGCAAGGACGAGGACATGGCCTCTCCGGTCGTTCGGCCGGGCATAGCCGCCCGACACGCATGTAAGAGACGATAATTTGGGCAAAAGGACAATCACCGGGCGCGAGGTCAAGCCCCCGGGCTCAGATTGATCGTCGGGTTGTCACGCGATCGGACCCAAAGCAGTGCGATTTTCTCAATCGTGGCCTTGGAAATGAAGCGGGCGGCCGATGGCCGCCCGCCAATTCAGGTGCTGCCGTGCCGGCCGCGCTAATTGCGAAGAATTCGCCGGTTGGCCGGCTGCATCACGATTGCCGCAACGCTCAGACCGATGGCAGCCGCGGAGGCAAACATGAATAGTGCAACCCACATGGCCGGGCTCCTCTGTTTGGAGGCCGTTGCGCGATCCCGTGCAACGCGATGTTCAACGCGAATCATGGCCGCTTGTTCCTGGAACAGGTAATATTTTACCACCACGAGCCGGCCGTGCCGTTTGGGGGGCCAATGGTCGCCATGCCGCGAGCCCCGCCGCCCGCGCTTTGACGCCAGGGAAGCTATGGGCGAGTATTCCTGGGGCGGCCGCAACCTCCACTCGCTGGCGGTTCGTACACCTGCTGGGGCAATTCATTCGCGTGCACAAAAGTTCGTCAGTCCATCATTCACGCCCGAACGAGAGACCGATCGAGGCTTCGGCCCGCGACCGCGCCGCGCGCAAGCCGCGCGCCGGCCATGGGGCGACGCGATGAAATTTACCGGAGACATTGTGATCGGCGCGCCGCGCGAGGCGGTGTTCGCGAAAGTGCGCGATGCACGCTTTTTCGCTTCCTGCGTGGAGGGCGTGCAGGCGCTCAACGAGATCGACGCGGAACACTATACCGCCGTGCTGGAAACCAAGGTCGCCTACCTCAAATTCAAGTTCAATATCACGGTCGAAGTGGTGCGCACCGAGCCGCCAAGCGAGATCGAGGCCAAGATCGAAGGCACGCCGCTCGGCATCGTCGGGCGGCTGACCGCAAGCTCGGTGACGCGGCTGGCGGATGAAAACGGGGGAACCAAGGTGAGTTATGAGATCGATGCCGCGCTGACCGGCAAGCTCGGCAGCCTCGGCCAGCCGGTGCTCCGCTCCAAGGCCAAGGAGATGGAGCGGCAGTTCGCCGAACGGCTGCGCGCCGCATTCGCACCGGCATCGGGAGCGGCGCAATGACCCCGTTCGAGCTCCTGGAACCAACCTCTTTGCCCGACGCCATCGCGCTACTCGATCCGGACGATTCGGCGGTGCGTCCGATCGCCGGCGGCACCGCGCTGATGCTGATGATGAAAGCCGGCGTGTTCCGCCCGACCCGGCTGGTGAGCCTGCGCAAGGCCGGCGACGCGCTCACGCGGATCGCGACGGCGTCCAACGGCGATCTCACGGTCGGCGCCATGACACCACTCGCGGTGCTCGAACGCTCCCCGGAGCTGGCCCGCCACGCGCCGGTGATCGTGCGCGCCATGCGGCGCCTCTCCAACATCCGCGTGCGCAACGTGGCGACCGTTGGCGGCAACCTGGCCCATGGCGACCCGCACATGGACCTGCCGCCGGTGCTGATCGCACTCGGCGCGCAGGTGTCGGCAACCGGTCCGAAGGGTGAGCGCACGATTGCGATCGAGGATTTGTTCGCCGGCTATTTCGAGACCGTGCTCGCCAGAAACGAACTGATATCCGAGCTGCGCATCCCGTCCCAGGGCAAGAAGCGCGCCGCCTATCTCAAGGTCACCACCGGATCGGCCGAAGACTGGCCGGCGCTCGGGGTCGCGGTCGTGCTCGACGGCGACGGAGCGACGGTCAAGTCGGCGCGCGTCGTGGTCAGCGCCGCGACCGAAAAGGCGACCCGGCTGAAGGCCGCCGAGAAGGTGCTCGCCGAAGGCCCGCTTGACGATCAGCGTCTCGCGCGGGCGGGCGAGGCCGCGGCCGCCGAAGTCGAATGCATATCGGACGTGCGCGGCTCGGCCGCCTACAAGCGCGAACTGCTGCGCGTCTATGTCGGGCGTGCCGTGCGTCACGCCCTGAACAGCTAGCCGTATCGGGAGCCAAGCAATGGCAACAACCACCATGCCGGGCGGACAGATCGGCCGCTCGCTGCCGCGGCTCGAAGCGCGCGAGAAGGTCACCGGCCGCGCCGAGTACACCCATACGATGCGGCTGCCGGGCATGTTGTACGGCAAGATCGTTCGCAGCACGGTCCCGCACGGCCGGATCAAGTCGATCGACACGAGCGCAGCGAAGAAAGTGCCCGGCGTCTATCGCGTCGTCACGTCCGAAGACGTGCTGAAAGTCATCCCCGACCCCTATTACGGCCCGGCATTCCACGACCAGCCGATCCTTGCCATCGGCAAGGTGCACTATGTCGGCGAACCCGTGGCGGTCGTGCTCGCGGCCGACCCGCACGTGGCCGAGGAGGCGGCGCAGCTCGTCGTCGCCGACTACGAAGAATTGCCCGCGGTGTTCGACGAGCTCGAGGCGATGGCGCCGGACACCCTCGTGCATCAGGAACTGAAGCCCGCTGGCACGTTCGCGGACCTCAAGCATCTCAAGGGCCGCAAGGGCACCAACGTGGCGCTCGATTTCAAGCTGCGCCGCGGCGACGTGGAGAAGGGATTTGCGCAAGCCGCGCACGTGTTCGAGCACACGTTCCGCACCCAGAAGGTGCTGCATCTCGCGCTCGAGCCGTACGCTTCGATCGCCGACTGGAGGCCGTCGGGCATCACGATCTACAGCGGCGCGCAGGGACCATCCTTCGTACGCACCGAGATCGCGCGGCTGCTCGGCTGGCCGGAGAACAAGGTGCGCATCAAGGTGCCGTATCTGGGCGGCGGATTCGGCGGCAAGCTCTACATCAAGCTGGAAGCGCTGGTCACCGCGCTCTCGATGATCGTGCGGCGGCCGGTGAAGGTGGCGCTCACGATGGAAGAGCAGTTCTACACCATCACCAAGCATCCGACCACGTTCCGCATCAAGACCGGCGTGGACAAAGACGGGCGCATCACGGCGCGCAAATGCGAAGTGTATTGGAACGGCGGCGCCTACGCCGACATCGGGCCGCGCGTGACGCAGAAGTCCGGCTTTACCGCATCAGGCCCTTACGACATCGACAACGTCTGGATCGATTCGTATGCCCTCTATACCAATTTGCCGCCGGCCGGGGCGCTGCGCGGCTTTGGCGTCCCGCAGCTGGTGTGGGGCTATGAGAGCCACACCGACATGATCGCGCGCGCGCTCAAGCTCGATCCGATCGAGTTTCGCCGCAAGAACCTGCTGCGCAAGGGCCGCCCGCAGGCGACCGGCACGCTCATCCACGACGACGGACTGGAGAAGGTGCTCGATCGCGTCGCCGCTCGGCTCAACTGGAATGCGCCGTTCGACCGCGGCACCGGGACGGTACGGCGCGGCCGCGGCCTCGCGATCGCCAACAAGGCGGTGATCTCGCCCACCACGTCGGTCGCGATCCTCAATGTCAGCGCCGACGGCAGCCCGACTCTCTATTGCGGCACGGTCGACATGGGCCAGGGGTCCGATACCGCCATGGCGCAGATCGTCGGGGACGTGCTCAACATGCCGGCGGAAAGCGTCAAGGTCGTGCAGCGCGACACCGACGTGACGCCTTACGACATGGGGACACTCGGCTCACGCTCGCTTTTTCACATGGGCAATGCGGTCAAGCTCGCCGCCGAGGACGTGCGCAACAAGATTGCCGCGCTGGCGCGCGAAGTCGGCGAGCCGGAGGGCTCGAATATTCCCCTCCCCGATCTGTTCCAGAAAAGATACGGCATGCAAGCCGGCAACATCGTCGGTTCGGGAACCTACAAACCCGACTACACGCCGCCCGATCCGGCAACCGGGCTTACGCCCAATGTCACGCCGTTCTGGATGGTTGCGGCCTCCGGCGCCGAGGTCGAAGTCGACACCGAAACCGGCCAGGTCCGGGTGACCAAGTATGTCAACGTGGTCGACTGCGGCCGGCCGATCAATCCGAAGATCGTCGAGACGCAGATCTCCAGTGCGTCGCTGATGCAGCTCGGTTTCACCATGTTCGAGAAGATGCACATCGACGGTGGCCAGGTGACCAATGCGTCGCTCGCCGACTACAAGATTCCCGCCATCCTCGACGTCCCGCCCGTGATGGAAGGCGAGGCGGTCGATAACTACCAGAAGGATGGACCCTATGGCGCCAAAGGCGTCGGCGAGACCGCGACTTTCTGCGGCTCGCCCGCGATCGCCAACGCCATCGAAGATGCCTGTGGCGTGCGGCTGATGGAATTGCCGCTCAATCCGGAAGCCGTGTTCCGCGCGTTGCGTGAACGGGCCGGCAGGCCGCTGGGGGATGCGTGACATGACCCGCACGATCCAGTTCACGCTCAACGGCGAAGCGGTATCGGCGGAAGTCAAGCCGCACCACAATCTGGTCGATCTGCTGCAGGGCGAGTTCAACCTGATGGGCGCGCGCGAGAGCTGCGGCCAGGGCATGTGCGGCTGTTGCACCGTGCTGGTCGACGGCACGGCGGTGTCCGGGTGTCTCTATCTCGCGGCCTTCGTCGACGGCACCGAGGTGAAGACGGTGGAGAGCCTGGCGAATGGCGACACGCTCAGCCCGGTGCAGGAGGCATTCATCGAAGCCGGCGGATTCCAGTGCGGTTACTGCACCTCGGGCTTCCTGCTGATGGCGACCCAGTTGCTCGACCGGCATCCCGACCCGGACGAGGACCAGATCCGGCATTACCTCTCGGGTAACCTGTGCCGCTGCGCCGCCTATCCGGAAATCATCGAGGCGGTGAAGCTCGCCGCGCGCCGGCGCAAGGAAAAGGCCTGACCGCCGATTCCGTAGGGTGGGCAAAGGCGCGCACCGCAGACAATTACGCAGTCTGCGCAAGCTTGACTGCGCGCGCCGTGCCCACGCAGAAAACTCGGATATCAAGGCAGGCCGGGCGCGAATAACAAGATCACTCGGGGCATGGTAGAACAACGTGGGCACGGCGCTTCGCGCCTTTGCCCACTCTACGGAACGCCGCGCATGACCGCCGAGCCCATGCATGTCGAGACCGACGTCCTGATCATCGGGTCGGGCGGCGCCGGTATGTATGCGGCAATCGAAGCGGCCCGCGCGGGCGCCAGCGTCCTGCTCGCCGACCGGAGCTTGATCGGGCGCGGCGGCGCCACCGTCATGGCGCAGATGACGGTTGCGGTCGCGCTCGGCTCGGAAACGCCGGACCATTGGAGCCACCACTACGACGATACGCTGGAAGCCGGCCGCGGGCTCTGCGACGAGCGTCGCGCCCGGCTGCTGTGCGAGGACGGCCCCGATTGCATTCGCGAGATGGATGCCTGGGGCGTGGGCTGGGCGCGCAAGGATGGCCGCATCGTGCAGGCCTTCGCGCCGGGCCACGATCGGCCGCGTTGCGTCTATGTGGACTTCCTCAACACCGGCCCGGCGGTGTCGAAGACGCTGCGCGCGGTCGTCACCCGCGCCAGCGGCATCCGCAAGGCCGGCGATCTCCTGATCGTCGATCTGCTGCGCGCCGGCGGCGAGCTCGCCGGTGCGGTCGCGCTGCATCTGCCGAGCGGCACACCGGTCACCATCGCCGCCAAGGCGACCATCGTGGCGACCGGCGGCCTCACGCGGCTTTACCGCCGCAACAGCGCCTCCGCCAACATGGGCGGTGACGGCTACGCGCTGGCGCTGCGCGCGGGGGCACCGCTCGTCGATATGGAGTTCGTGCAGTTCTTCCCGATCGGACATCTCGCTCCGCGGTTGATCGGGATGGACCCGATCATGTGGGACCCGTTCCGCTACAAGCTCGGCGGGCGCCTGCTCAACAGCGCGGGCGAGGAATTCACCGCGCGCTACGGCGTGACCGAGGACGGCCGCTATGTCGTCACCCGCGATGTCGCGACCTATGCGATCGTCAAGGAAGTGGAAGCCGGGCGCGGATCGCCCCACGGCGGCGCTTACCTGAGCTTTCAGCATTGCCCGGAGACTGCGTTGCGCGAGGCCTTCGGCCCGGTGATCGACCGCCTCGCCAGGAACGGCATCGATCTCACCAAAATGCCGGTCGAAGTCGCGCCGATCGCGCATTATCACATGGGCGGCGTGGTGGCGGACGAGCGCATGGAGACCGAGGTACCGGGCCTGCTGGTAGCCGGAGAAGTCGTGGGCGGCGCCAATGGCGCCAACCGGCTCTCCGGCAATGCCATCACCGAGGCGCTGGTGTTCGGCCGTCGCGCCGGGCGTAGCGCCGCCGAGCGCGCGACGCGGATGAACCGGCAGGCGTTTGCCCCGGAGGCCGCTCGCCCTGCACTCGATCTCGTCGCGGCCAGCATCGAGCGCGACGACATCAACACCGCGGCCATGATCCAGCAGCTCCAGGCCATCATGGCGGACGACGTCGGCCCATTCCGCACCGAAACCGGGCTCAAACGTGCGCTCGCGTCCATCGACGGCATGGCGCGTGCACTGGGCGAGCGGCCGGTCGGCGGCCAGGCCTTCGACCTGCGGCGTCTGGAATGGTTCGATCTACGCAACATGCTCATGGTCGCGCGCACGGTCGCGATGGCGGCGCTCGCGCGCACCGAAAGTCGCGGCGCCCAACAGCGCGAGGATTGCCCCGGCATGCTGCCGCAATGGCGCGTCAACCAGGTGGCCCGGCTTGCGCACGACGGCATCGCGCTCACGTCCGTGCCCACTCCCGCGCAGGCGGCCGCGCAATGACCGCCGCCGCAACCCTCAAGGTATGGCGCAGCCAAAGCCCCCGGGCGGGACGATGGGAAAGCTACGACGTTCCCTTCGAGCCCGGCCAGTCTGTGCTCGACGGGCTGCGTTGGATCCGAGCCAACCGCGATCCATCGCTCGCCGTCCGGTTTTCCTGCATCAATGCCAATGCCTGCAAGGAATGCATGCTGGAGCTTGACGGCAAGACCGTCTATGCCTGCACCGCGCGGCTCGAGCCGCGCGAAATGACGCTCGCGCCGCTGTCCAACAAGCGGCTCGTGCGCGACCTCGTCACCGAAATTGCGCCGCCGTCCGAACGCTTCCTTGAACGATGACCCCGCGAGCGGCTAACAGCAGGCAAAGGGATCAGTGATCGTGTTCCAGACCCGCAAGGAAGACATGACCGTCGAGCGCAAGCCGGCCGCTTTCGGCGACCTGCGCGGCTGGCTCACCGCGCTGCGCGCGCAAGGCGAGATCCAGGACATCGACGGCGAGGTCGACTGGAATATCGAGCTGGGGACGATCGCGCGGCTGCTGCAGGGACCGGCGACCGGACCCTCGGTCATGTTCAACAACATCAAGGACTACAACCGGCCGGAAAGCCGCTGCCGCAAGGTGTTCACCGGGGGACTTTCGGCCTATCGCCGCATCGCCATGATGATGGGACTGCCGCCCGACACCCATCCGCGCGAACTGGTGAAGCTCGGCCGCGGCATCTTGTCGGGCGCTATACCGCCCAAGATCGTCAAGACCGGCCCGGTGAAGGAGAACATCATCACCGGCGATGCGGTCGATCTGTACGAGTTCCCGGCACCCTACTGGAACCGGCTCGACGGCGGCCGCTACCTGCTCACCTACGGCGCCTGCGTGACCAACGACCCGCAGACCGCGGTCATGAACGTCGGCGTCTACCGCGGCATGATCCACGACAAGAACCGCATCCCGATCCTGATGTGGCGCGCCCAGCACATCGGCCACCATGTCACGGCCTGGCAGAGCGGCGGCGCCAGCGAAGTGCCGATTGCGGTCGCGATCGGCGTCGAGCCGTCGCTCGAATTCTGCGCCGGCGCGCCGGTGCCCAAGGGCATCTGCGAGTACGACGTGGCGGGCGCGATCCGCGGCGCGCCGATCGAGATCGTCAAATGCGAGACCGTGGACCTCTACGTTCCCGCCACCGCCGAGATCGTGATCGAAGGCTATCTCCAGATCGACCCGGCAAAATATCTCCCGGAAGGCCCGTTCGCCGAGTTCACCGGCTATCTGGCGGGCGACCCCTCGCCCAAGCCGCCGATCCGCGTCACCGCCATCACCCACCGCAACGATCCGATCCTGCGCGGCACCATCGAGGGCGCGCTGCCGGGCAGCTATTCGGAGAACGCCGTCACCTCCTCGATCATGCGCGCGGCCACCGCCTGGAACGTGCTCGACCGCGCGGGCGTGCCGGGCGTCACCGACGTGTGGTGCAACCCGGTGCAGGCCGGCATTCACCTGCTCATCCGCATGCAGCAGAGCTACCGCAACCAGGCCAAGCAGGCGGCCAACGCGATCTGGGGCTCGTCCGCCGCGCATGTGCGTTACAAGCACATCATCGTGGTGGACGACGACATCGACATCCACGACTACGCCGCGGTCGACTGGGCGATCGCCTACCGCGTGAACGCGGGCGAAGACGACATCGTCATCATGCCCTCGACCTTCGGGCTTGGCCTCGATCCTTCCACCCGCAAGCGCGACCGCAATCCCGCGCTGTTCGGCACCGGCAAGTGGAACCGGGTGCTGATCGACGCCACCATGAACCTCGACTACGACCCCGATCCGGATTTCGGCGGCGCGCGTTTCCCGCCCAAGGCGTGGCCGGAACAGGCCGACATCGACAAGGCCCATGCGCGCTGGAGCGAGCTCGGACTGGGCAAGCCGAAAGGCGGGTAACTTCGCGGGATGGGTCGAGCGCAGCGAAACCCATCGCTTATCTTGCCGGGCAGAGCAATGATGGGTTTCACTTCGCTCAACCCATCGTACGTGGTGGCTGGAATCGCATGCAATTCGATCAATTCAAACGGCGCGATTTCATCGCACTTGTCGGCGGCGCCGCCGCCACATGGCCGCTCGTGGCGCGCGCGCAGCAGCCGGCGATGCCGGTGGTCGGGCTTCTGCGAAGCACGCTGCGGGCGCCGGTCGAGCACCTAGTCACTGCGCTCCGCCATGGCTTGAAGCAAGCAGGCTTCGTCGAGGGCCAGAATGTCGTGATCGAATCGCGCTGGGCGGACGGTCACCCCGATCGGTTGCCAGCTCTGGCGGCCGAGTTGATCCACCGGCCGGTCGACGTGATCGTCGGCGACAACATTGCGGCCATCGCCGCCAAGGCTGCGACCACGACGGTGCCGATCGTTTTCGCA
Organism: uncultured Alphaproteobacteria bacterium; assembly: GCA_963755305.1. Lineage (GTDB taxonomy): Bacteria > Pseudomonadota > Alphaproteobacteria > Rhizobiales > Xanthobacteraceae > VAZQ01. The sequence goes on from CAVWJL010000010.1 coordinate 241,158, forward strand.
GCCGCGGGTGACCCGGTCAAGAGCGGCCTCGTCGCCAGCCTGAACCGGCCGGGCGGCAACGTCACCGGCGTGGTCTTCTTCGGCGGGCGGGTGGGGGCGAAGCGACTGGAGCTGCTGCGCCAGCTCGCGCCCAAGGCAACAACGATCGGCGTGCTCGTGAACCCGCACACGCCCACGACCGAGGCCGAGCGAGAGGACGTGCAAGCGGCGGCGCAGACGATCGGGCAGCAAATCATCATTCACGATGCCAGCGGCGACCGCGACATCGACACAGCCTTCGCGACGTTCGCGCAACACGGGGTTGGCGCGCTCCTCGTAGGCTCCGGCGCGTTCATGAACTCTCATCGGAAACAGATAATCGCGCTGGCGGCTCGCGACAGGTTGCCGGTGAGCTATCCTTGGCGCGAGGCGGTCGCGGACGACGGTCTGATGAGCTACGGGAGCAGCGTCACCGATGCCTATCGCCAGGCCGGCATCTACACCGGGCGCATTCTCAAGGGCGAGAAGCCCGCTGATTTGCCGGTCATGCGGTCCACCAAATTCGAGCTCGTGCTCAACCTCAAGACCGCCAAGACGCTCGGCCTCGACATCCCGCCGACGCTGCTCGCCCTCGCCGACGAGGTGATCGAATGACACCTCCTTTGTCATGCGGGCTTGACCCGCTTAGGGGGACGCTGCACCTCGCAAGCGAGATCGGATCAGCTCGGGAGCGATGATATGCGTCCCTTCGTACGGTTGTTCCTGATTGCCGCCGTCGCGCTCTCTGCGCTGCCCGCCGGGGCGGAGACCTATCCCACGCGGCCGGTGCGGCTCTATGTGGCGTTCCCGCCGGGTGGCGCCGCCGACATCGTCGCGCGGCTGGTGGCGCAGCCGCTGTCGGAGCGGCTCGGCCAGCCCGTGGTAGTCGAGAACAAGCCCGGCGCCGGCGGCAATGTCGTCGGCGAATTGATCGCGCGTGCGGCGCCGGACGGTTACAGCCTGCTGATCGGCCCGGACAACCTGTTCACGATCAACCCGCACATTTTCCGTAAGATGTCGTTCGATCCGCTCAAGGACATCGTTCCGGTCGCCACCGTGCAGTCCAATCAACTCGTCCTGGCGATCAACCCCAAGGTCCCCGCCAACGACTTCAAGGAGTTCGTCTCGCTCGCCAAGCGTACCGAGCCGCCGCTGTTCTACGCTTCGATCGGCAACGGCAGTCTGCATCACCTCGCCATGGAGATGCTCAAGCAGGAGGCGGACATCAAGCTCATCCACGTGCCCTATCGCGGCGGTGGACCGGCCGGCATCGCGGCGCTGGCGGGCGACGTGTCCGGCATGTTCGGCGGCGGATCGGTGTTCCCGATGGTGAAGTCCGGCCAGTTGCGCGGTCTCGCGGTGTCGAGCCGCAAGCGTTCGCCGCTGTTGCCCGAGCTTCCGAGCATCTCCGAATTCTATCCGGGCTACGAAGCCGCCATCTGGCAGGGACTGTTCGCTCCCGCCGGCACACCGCAGGAAATCATCGACAAGCTGCGCAAGGAAGTCAGCGCGATCCTCGAGTCGAAGGACTTCGCGGACAAGCTGACCAAGACCGGCTCGGGCGAGCCCTACATGACGACGCTCGACGAATTCAAAGCCCGCATTCGTCGCGACTTCGAGCGGTTCGGCCGGATCGTCAAAGCTTCCGGCGTGGAGGTGCACTGACGCCTTCCGGAGGACCCGCGCCGGCGAGATGACGAGCGGGCCATGGGTGGACAAGGCAAAACGATCGGGGGCCGCCGGTGCAGACTGTGGGATTTTTGCAACGGTCTACGTTTATTTGAAATAGGTCAAAGTGTCGGACCGATTTTCTGCTCCTATGTCACCCGGTTGCAATATCGGGGGCCGTCGCATGCATAATTCAACCGTGATCACATTGATGTTTCTGATGTTCGGTCAGTTTGTGATTCTGATGTGCGGTGCGTTCGTCTTGTGGCTGGTGGGCGATTTCGGAAACCTGCCGACGTTCTTCAAGCGCGGTCATCCACCGGATCAAGCCGTGGATACGGCCATGGCGCCGTGTCTGGAGGCGGGCATGCAGCCTAATGAGAGCGCCGATCGGCTGGCCCTGACGTCCGGCCATTCGATCCAGCCTCCCGCCGCCGCGGGGCGAATCAAGCTCGGCGACGTGGAAGAACTCGCGCGCGGCCGTGCGGTCGAAACCGAAAAAGCCGCGTGATCGCGAGTCGGTCGGAGTAGACTCCTGCTGGACCAAACAGCGGGGCCGTAACCCGGATTGAGCCAGGCAATCCGGGACCAAACCGCCGGCGCTTGAGCGAGACTCATGCGTTGGTCATGGCCGCGCCTTGTCGCGGCCATCCACGTCTTGCTTTGGTTCAAGGAAGAACGACGTGGATGCCCGGGACAAGCCCGGGCATGACGTGTGGACCGGTCAGCCGCCGATGCCGCTGGCATCAGACCCATGTGGGCGGCTTGCTTCAACTTTCCCCGATTTTGGGCTAGCGTGCTGCGAAACAGCAGCAACGGGAGCGCCGTCCATGAACGAACAAGCCGTGACCATCCCCTCCGCCGGACTGCGTCTGGCCGGGACCGTTCGCGTTCCGGACGGCATGCGCCCGGGCGAGCGGCGTCCCGCCTTCATGGTGCTGCACGGCTTCGGCAGCAACCACACCTCCACCAACGTGCTGCAGCCGACCAAGGTGCTCAACGATGCGGGCTACGTCACGCTCGGCTTCGACATGCGCGGCTGCGGCACGAGCGAGGGCGAGCGCGGCAACCTGATCTGCCTCGAACAGGTGGAGGATACCCGCAACGCGCTGACGTTCCTGGCAAAGCACCCTGCGGTCGACCCGGGCCGCATCGCGCTGATCGGCTCCAGCTTCGGCGGCGCCGTCGCGGTCTATGCCGGCGGTGTCGATGAACGGGTCGCGGCGGTCGTCTCGAACGGCGGATGGGGCGACGGCGAGCGCAAGTTCCGCGGCCAGCATCCCACGCCCGAGGCCTGGAAGAAGTTCACCGACATGCTGGAAAAGGGCCGCGGGCACCGCGCCAAGTTCGGAAAGCCGCTGATGGTGCCGCGCTACGACATCGTGCCGATTCCGCCGCACCTGCGCAACAACCTGGCGCAGAACTCGATCCACGAGTTCACCTCCGAGACTGCGCAGAGCATGTACGACTTCCGCGCCGACGACGTCGTCGGCAAGATCGCGCCGCGGCCGCTGATGCTGCTGCATGCCGCGAACGACTCCGTGACGCCGACCGAACAGTCGATCGAGCTGTTCAAGCGCTCGGGCCAGCCGACCGAACTGCACCTCATCAGCGACGCCGACCATTTCATGTTCGCAGAGGGTAACACGCGGGTATGGGACCTGGTGCGGGCCTGGCTCGGCGAGTATTTCCCGGTCGCAGCGGCTCCCAGGAAGACGGCGGTCGGCGCCGGCCACTGACCGGGGGCCAGCTCTCGCCGGTGACACGATCCGGAATCCGCCCCATTTCATATGGCTGCGGAGCGGCGCCCATGGCATGGTGCCGGCGGGGCGATGATCGGCCGCCGACGAGCGCCGGCCGATACGTTGGGAATTTCGCAGGTGACCGAAGCGACCGAAAGGCGAGACCCGTCCGCCGATAACAACCCGTCCCGCGACAACCATCTCTTTGCGCCCGGCCCGAAGCGGATGCTGGCCCTCGACGGCGGCGGCGTGCGCGGCGCCATCACGGTCGCTTTTCTGGAGCGCATGGAAAAGCTCCTGTCGGAGCACCGGAACGGCACCGCGCCGCCGCAGGACCAGGCGCAGAAGCAGCTTCTCCTGAGCGACTGGTTCGATCTCGTCGGCGGCACCTCGACCGGCGCCGTCATCGCCGGCGCGTTGGCGCTCGGCCACACCACCGCGGAGATCAAGCGATTCTACCTTCAGCTGGCGCCGCGAGTCTTTCAAAGCTCGCTATGGAGAATCCCCGGCTTGCGCGCGAAATTCGACGCCCGCGCGCTGCGCCAGGAGATCGACGAGATCGTCCGCGACCGCAGGCTCGACAGCCCCGACCTTCTCACCGGCCTGTGCGTCGTGACGAAACGGCTGGATACCGGAAGCCCCTGGATTCTCGCCAACAATCCCAGGGCGCAATACTGGAATTCCAGGCCGGCGGATCCGGCCAAGAACGAGAAGGGATATACCGGCAACCGGCACTACCGGCTCTCGAACCTGGTGCGGGCCAGCACGGCGGCGCCGCACTTTTTCGATCCGGAGGTGTTGGCAATCATCGAGGACGAGCGCAAGGAGCCCCTGGCCGACGTCAGCGCCAGGCTCGCCGGCTATCCATGGCTTTCGTTGATGGTGAGCAAGATCCGCGCGCTCAAGCTGGCGCTGAGAAAGGACAACACCAGAGACAACGATACGCATGGCCTCTTTGTCGACGGCGGCGTGACGCCATACAACAATCCGACCATGGCGCTGCTGATGATGACGCAGCTTCAGGGCTTCGGCATCAAATGGCCGCTCGGGCCCGAGCACCTGACGATCGTCTCGATCGGCACCGGCACATTCCGCACCAAGCTGTCGTTCCAGGACCTGCGCTGGTTCGGTCCGCTCAAAGTGACGCTGCGCGCGATGCTCTCGCTGATGAGCGACTCGGAGACGCTCGCGCTCGCGCAGATGCAATGGCTTGGCGAGTGCCCGCAGCCCTGGGTGATCAACAGCGAGATCAAGGATCTGGCCGCGGATTCGCCCCCCGGCCAAAAATGGTTCCGCTTCCTGCGCTACGACGTTCGCCTTGAACGGCCGTGGCTCAAGGACGAGTTGGGCTTGACCTTCACGGATGCGGAGATCGAGCGGTTCCGCCAGATGGACGACCCGGGCATCATCCAGACGATCTACCAGATCGCCCAACAGGCGGCGGAGCAGCAGATAAAGCTGGAGCATCTGCTGCCGGCACGGCCGGGCAAGCCCGAAAACACCGCGTGAACGGACGCGCAGAACGCCGCATTCCGGGCCTTTTTCTTGATTTCTCTGGCGACCAGGGACTGCCCGTGGCATGTTCCGGCCGGGCGGCGTCGTTCCGGCCACGCGCAGCGGCCGGGGTCAGGTGGAAAACGTTCACGTGAACACGTCGACCGACAAGCCCGATCCAGTCCCAGGGTACAACTGCGCGCGCGACTACCAGCTTTTCGGCCCCGGTCCGAAGCGGGTGCTGGCGCTCGACGGCGGCGGCGTGCGCGGCGCGATCACGGTCGCGTTCCTGGAGCGGATGGAGGAGGTCTTCTCCCAGCATTTCGGCAGGGAGGTCCGGCTCGGCAATCATTTCAATCTGGTCGGCGGCACATCGACGGGTGCGATCATCGCCGGCGCACTGGCGCTCGGCTTCCGGGCCACCCAGGTACGCGAATTCTACACGTCGCTCGCTCCTCTCGCCTTCAAGCGGCAGAAGTGGAGCATTCCTCTCCTGCACGCGAAATTCGACGTGCGCGGCCTGCGCAGCGAGATCGAGAAGATCGTCGGCGACCTGGAGATCCAGAGCGATCAGCTGGTCACCGGGGTCTGCGTGGTCACCAAGCGCATCGATACCGGCAGCCCCTGGATTCTGGCGAACAATCCGGCGGCGCCGTATTGGGAGGATGGCCGCGGGCACGACGGGAACAAATATTACAAGCTTGCGACGCTGGTGCGCGCGAGCACGGCGGCGCCGAGCTTTTTCGATCCGGAATTGCTGCCCATCAGCGGCCGCACCAAGCAGCTGTCCGATGAGGACGCCACGCCGCTTGAGAAGCCGCTCATTGCGCGCTTCCTGCAAACGGTGCTCGAGCGGATCGGTCTGCGGGCCAAAACCGTGCTCGACCCGAAAGACTATGGCCTCTTCATCGATGGCGGCGTGACGCCCCACAACAATCCGTCGTTCGCGCTGTTGCAGATGGTCTCGCTGACGCCTTTCAAGCTGTGCTGGACTCCGGGGCCGGAGAATCTGTCCGTCACGTCGGTCGGCACCGGCACGTACCGGCCGCGCATCAAATACGAGGACCTCGGTTTCACCCGCTACGCGCAGCTCGCCTTGCACGCACTCATGTCGCTGATGACCGACACCGAGATGATGGTGCTCGCGCAGATGCAGTGGCTGGGAGAGTGCCCGGCGCCGTGGACGATCAATTCGGAAATCGGCAACCTCGCCGGCAACGGCCCGCCGGGCGGAAAGCTGTTCAAGTTCATGCGCTACGACGTTCGCCTCGAGCGGCCGTGGCTGCTCAAGGAGCTCGATCTCGACGTGCCGGAGAAGGACGTCGAGCGATTCCGGCAGATGGATGACCCCGGCATCGTCAAATCGATCTACGAGATCGCCAAGGTCGCCGCCGCCAGGCAGGTCAAGGCCGAGCACTATTTCAAGGGCGCGGAGAGCAAGCCGGTCCGCAGCGTCAGCCCGGCCGGGCAGACGGCGGCCTAGACTAGCCGGCCTGCGGCTGAATCGGGCGCTGGCGATAGATCGCCACCCACTCGGCGTTTTCCTTCATCGCCTCGCGGCCGAGCTCCGCATAGAGCTCCCGCACCAGCGGCGCGGTGCGCTCGTCGACCACCTCGGGGAGCAGCTCGTAGGCGCGCGCATACAGCATGCGCATGCGATCGTATTGCCGGGCCTGCGCGCTGAACGCGAGCCGCTCGGCGTATCCCGCCAGCGCGGCGGCAAAACCCGGCAGCAGCCCGATGACGATGTGAACGCCCTCGTGCAGATGGAACGCATGCGGCACGACGTCCCAGATCAGGAGCGGGACCAGCAGCAGCGGAGAGATCGACACGATCAGGAATGCGTAGGTCTCGATCGTCTCGCCGAGGACGTTGTAGCGAAACCCCTGCCGCCTGAAATAGGCCAACTGGCTCGCCACCCAGTAGCGCCGGGCGATATCGTGCCCGACCGGATCGAGAACGCGGCGCGGTACGACGGCGGCCTTGTCGAGCCGTTCAACGGTACGCAGGGAGATCTTCACCCAGGCGAGCTCGCTCGATTGCACGATCGGGTAGGCATCCGCCATCGCCTCGACCGGGTTTGCGTCGAATGCGGCCTGCTCGCCGGCAGGCGGCGCCTTGGCGTCGACGTCGCGCGCGCCGATGCCGACGAGCTTCCAGTACACCGCCACGCGCAGCATCTCGGCCAGCGCGCGGTAGTCGAGGAAGCGCTCCTGGTGCTGTCCGATCCGCGCGCGCGCAAACAGCGCGGCAATGACTCCGAAGCTGATGCTGTAGGCGGCCAGGATCGGGTTTCGGACGTATCCGGCATGGGAGAAGATGGCGAAACAGGTAAAAGCGAACAGGCCGACCGCGAACAGCAGCTTCCAGTCCCATACGAACTGGCGCTGGCGCTTCTGCGCAAGGACATCCGCGATGGCGTAAAGCGCGCACCAGCGTGGAGCGACGCTCAGTGCGTGCGCCCTGGCTTCGCTGTTGACGCCGCCACCCTCAGGATCGGAGAATAGATAGTCGACGCTCTGGGCCACGCGCGCAGGACCGTCCGGCGAACGCGCGAGCGCCGCCGCCTCGGTATTGAACTCCCGCGTCAGCCCGATCAGCACCTCGAACGATTCCCAAGTGTCGAGCGCGCGGCGCTGCTCGGCGCTCAATCCCGCCCGCTCGTCATGGTGCTCGCGCCGAAGCGCGCGCCCGACAATCGCCGACAGGTGGCGCCAGGACCGGCGCAAGGCGCCGCCGCGGAAGCGCTTGACGATATCGTTCCCCCAAGGCTCGACCGAGACGTGGTCGACGGTGTTGCCCTCCTTCGCGCGCGGGGTGACGATATGAACCACCGGACCGACCTCGGAGGCATCGAGGCTCGCCCGCACCGAGCCGGCAATCATGAGCGGTATGCCGTCGCGCTTGTACGTCACCACCTCGGCGGTCCCGCCGGCGGCCATGTCCCGCTCGTCGCCATCCGAAAGGGCCAGCAGGACGTGGCAGTGCTGGACGATGAACAGGCCGACCGCGCGATATTGCAGCGCACGCTTCTTGCGGCCGGCGCGGACCGCCTCGAGCGAATTGCCGGTCATGAACGGCATGACCGGGGCCGCGACCGCCCGCGCCAGAAGCTGATCGAACTCAACGGCGTTGCCGGGCTTCAACCCGGGGTCGAAATCGCGCCGATATTCCTCCAGCGGCATCGGCAGGGGCGCGATGAGATGTGCGCCCTGCGCGAGCGCGACCCGCGCGACCAACCGGTCCGCCCCTTCCGCCAGGGCCGAGAGAACGATGATGGGCGTCTCAGGATCGTGCCCCAGATAGTGGCGGCGCAGGCCCGCGATGACCGCGGCGACCTGCTCTTCGAGCTGCGCCACGTCCTGATCGCGCAGGTCGCGGTGGCCGGTGACGCCGATCACCAGCGGCAGACGGTCGGGGAGCGATTCCATGAAGATGGTCCCACGCGGCCGGGCGCGCACCTTTCGATCGACAAGTGCACCATTTTCGCACCATCGAGGCTCGTCCGCTACTCCATCGAGGGGCACGCGAAGTCCCGAATAGGCCGGGTCGGGCCGGCGATGTCCTCGCGACCATGTCGTGATATGCTCGCGGCCGAAAGCATGCGACTTGCATGATCGTCGCCTGGGGAGAAGTACACATGTCCTATTGCCGACTGGCGGCCGCCGCGGTTGTGGCGCTCACCGCCGTTCTCGCGAGCATGCAGGCGCAGGCCGCCGATCCCGCGCTGGTCGAAGCCGCCAAGAAGGAAGGCAAGATCGTCTGGTACACGACCCTGATCGTCAATCAGGCGATCCGTCCGCTGAAGGACGCGTTCGAGAAGAAGTATCCCGGCATCGAGCTGCAATACAGCCGCGCCGACGAAAGCCCGACCGCCGCCAAGATCCTGGCGGAAGGAACCGCCGGCCGCATCCAGGCGGACATCTTCGACGGCATCACCAACATGATCCCGCTCAAGCGGGCGCAACTGCTCACCCCCTACGTTCCGGCCGGGGCGCGGCAGTATCCGCCGGAACTCAAGGACGCCGAAGGCTACTGGCACGCGCTGCTGCTCTATGTCTTCACGCCCGGCATCAACACCACGCTGGTGCCGAAGGATCAGGCGCCCAAGACCTACCGCGACCTGCTCGACCCAAAATGGAAAGGAAAGATGGCCTGGAACCCGAGCTCGATGGCGGGCGCCATCGGGTTCGTCGGCAACATCCTGACCAGCATGGGCGATGCACAGGGCATGGACTATCTGCGGGCGCTCGCGCAGCAGAAGGTGGTCAACATCGAAGCGTCGGCACGCGCCATCCTCGATCAGGTGATCGCCGGCGAATACCCGATCGGGTTGATGATGTTCAACCATCACACGGTGATCAGCGCCCAGAAGGGGGCGCCGTCGGACTGGCTCAAGATGGAGCCGGTTCCGGTCGCGCTGGACGCCGCCGGCATTCTCAAGGCTGCGCCCCACCCCAATGCGGCGCGCCTCCTGATCGAGTTCCTCACGTCGGAGGACGGCCAGACGGTGCTGCAGAAGGCCAACTACCTTCCGGCCCTGCCGAGCGTGCCGGCGATGAAGCCGGGGCTGCGGCCGGAGGACGGAGGATTCAAGGCCACGTTCTTTCGTCCCGACGACACCTACGATCGCGTCCCCGGCTGGATCAAGACCGTGAACGAATTGTTCAAATGATATTGCCGTCCGAGAGTATTTGGAGAATCCAAATTGGATCTTGAAGCGTCCAAGAAGAAAGTGGCGGCGCTCACCGCGCCGCGCAACGCAGTCCTGGTCGGAGCGAGCGATCGGCCCGGAAGCTGGGCGGCGCGCGTCTGGCGCAATCTCAACGAATACAAGTTTCCCGGGCCGATCTACCTGATCAACCCGCGCCGCACCGAGATCTGGGACAAACCCTGTTATCCGGACTTCAAGTCACTGCCCGAGCCACCCGACCACATGGTGGTGCTGGTGCCGGCGGCCGGCGTGATCGAAACGCTCAAGAGCGGCGCCGAGGCCGGGGCACGCAGCGCCACGGTGTTCTCGGCGGGCTTCGGCGAAGGCTTCAAATCCGAAGCTGAGGCACTCGGGCGCGAGCTTGCCGCGGTGATCGCGCAAACCGGGCTCGGCGTATCGGGCCCCAATTGCATGGGCAACGTCTGCGCCAAGTCCCGCCTTGTGACGCTCACCGAGGACCGTCCGCTGACGGTGCAACCGGGTCCGGTGGCGCTTGTCGGCCAGAGTGGCGGCATGATGATCTTCACCAACCAAGCGCTGCAGGAGCGCGGCATATCGCCGGGATACCTGATCACCAGCGGCAACGAATCCGGACTTTCGATCGGGGACTACATCGCGTATTTCGCCGACCAGCCCGAGCTCAAGGTCATCGTCGTCTATATCGAGGCGATCTCGGACGTGGCCAAATTCAAGGCCGCCTGCCGGGCGGCGCGCGCCGCCGGAAAATCGATTGTGGCAGTCAAGCTCGGCCGGTCGGAAGCCGGCCGCAGCGCCGCCATGGCGCATACCGGCTCGCTCGCGGGCAGCTTCGAGGCGTTCGATGCGGTTGCCGGCGAGGTCGGCGTCATCCGTGCCGAGACGCTCGACGACGCGGTCGAGCTCACCGAACTGCTCGTGCACACGCCCGCGCCCGCTGGCCGCCGGCTCGGCGCGGTCACGCTCTCGGGCGCCTTTCGCGGGCTGCTGCTCGATGCGGCGGAGCCGAACGGCCTGGAATTCCGGCCGCTGGCGCCCGCCACGACCGAGCGGCTGAATGCCGTGCTCACGGTCGGATCGATGGTCGCAAACCCGATCGACGGCGGGTTCGGCGTGCTCAGCAGCGCCGACAATTTCATGGCCTCGATCGATGCCCTGCACGCCGATCCCAACGTCGACATGGTGCTCGTCCAGGAAAGCCCGCCGCGCGCACCTGGCTCCGACCGCTCCGAGCACTACCTCAAGCTCGCCAATGACTACGCCGCGACCAAAGCCAAAAAGCCGATCGCCTTCGTCACGCCAATTTCCCACGGCCAGACCGACTACAGCCGCGCGATCCGCGCGACGGTGCCGCACCTGTCGTTCCTGCAGGAGGCCTACAAGTCGCTGCGCACCGTCGCCAGCGTCGTCCGGCGCGAGGAGCGCGAACGCCTGGCACGCAGCCCGGTGGAGCGGCGGGTTCCGACCGCCGAGCAGCGCGCCGTCATCGAGCGGCTGCGCGCGCGCGCGACAACGGACGCCGCCGCGCTCGACGAGGCTGCCTCGAAAGATGTCCTGCGCGCCTACGGCATTGCTACTCCGGCGGAGTTCCTCGCCACCTCGGTCGAAGACGCGATCGATGCCGCGGAGCGCATCGGCTATCCGGTCGTGCTCAAGGCGGTTTCCCCGACGTTGCTGCACAAATCGGACGTGGGCGCGGTCGCACTCGATCTCACCCTCGGCAAGGAAGTGGCGGCCGCCTATAGCCGGATGGCCCGCGATCTTGCGCAGCACAGCCTCGCCGGCATGCTGGTCTGCCGGCAAATCCGCGGCGGCACGGAACTGGTCCTCGGCCTTCATCGCGATCCCGAGATGGGGCTGGTGGTGATGGCCGGCGCCGGCGGCGTGCTGCTCGAACTCATCAAGGATGTGACGTTCTGCGCGCCGCCGGTGAGCCGCGACAAGGCACGCGACATGCTCGACCGCATGCGCGGCGCCACGCTGCTGCGCGGCTACCGCGGGTCGGCGGCACTCGATACCGAGGCGGTGGTCGATGCGCTGGTCGCGCTCGGCCGGATCGCCGTCGACCTGGAGGACGTCATCCAGTCGGTCGACGTCAATCCGTTCGTTGCCTTGCCGCAGGGGGGAATGGCGCTCGATGCCCTGGTCGTGCTGCAACGGCGCGCGCAAAAATAATGCAGCCCGCGTGGTCTGGCACGAAATCTTCGGCGGGGTGGACAGCAGGTTGCGCAGCGCGTGATGGAACCCGACCTCGATATCGTCATCCCGGTCTACAATGAGGGCCGCAATATCGTGTCGACCCTTTCCGCGCTGGCGAAGGGGGTGAGCACGCGTACGCGCGTCCTGATCTGCTACGATCATGCCGACGACGACACGCTCCCAGCGGTCCGCGATAACCCGCAAGCCTATGCCGGCCTGCAAGTCGATTTCGTCCAAAATCGCGGCTCGGGCGCCCATGCCGCGGTCATGACCGGGTTCGCCGCGAGCCGGGCGCCGTTCGTGCTGATGCATCCAGCGGACGATGACTACAATGGCGCGATTATCGATTCCATGGTCGCATTGGCCCGACAGGGCTGCGACATCATTTGCGCCAGCCGCTTCATGCCGGGCGGGTCCATGGTGGGATGCCCCTTGATCAAGGCCACGCTGGTTCGTACCGCCAATTTCACGCTGCGCCATATCGCGCGCGTGCCCACGACGGATGCGAGCAACGGGCTGCGATTGTTCTCGCGCCGGGTGATCGACCGGATCGCGGTCGAATTGGACCAGGGATTTTGCTACAGCATCGAGCTGCTGGTGAAGGCCCACCGACTGGGCTGGCGGATCGGAGAGGTTCCGGCGCAATGGTTTGGGCGCGTGCACGGCGAGAGCCGGTTTCGGGTGTTCACGTGGCTGCCGGCCTATCTGCGCTGGTACTTCTACGCCTTCGCCACGACCTGGCTGCGGCGCCCGCCTGACACGGTCACCTTGAAGGGCGCAGGCGCGTGACACCGAGGCGCACAAGCGTGAAGTGCAAATCCGCCAAACAACCGGCCGCAGCGCCCAAGGCCGGAGCATGGCCGAAGATCCGCTCGCGCCGGGTCACCAAGGTATCGCCGTGGATGAGCGTCGTCGCACGCGAGGTCGAATTCTCGGCCAGGGGTCCCACGCACGTCTATCACGCGGTCGAGCAGGCCGATTACGTTTCGATCCTCGCGATCCTGCCCGATGGGCGCATCCCGATTGTACGGCAATACCGGCCGGCGGCCGAGGCGTTCACCTGGGAGCTGCCGGCCGGCATGGTCGATCCCGGCGAGGACCCGGCCGCAAGCTGCCGCCGCGAACTGCTGGAAGAGACCGGCTGCCTGGCGCGCGCCGTCCACTGCCTGGGCGACGGCTCGCCCTGCACAGGACGGCTGAGCAACCGCATCCACTCGTTCTTCGTCGAAGCGGAGCGCGCGGCGAAGTTCGTAGGCGAAGCGGGCCTCACCGTTAAGTTCGTGCGGCCGGCGGAGCTCGCCCGTCTGATCACGGCCGGCGAGTTCATCTCGCAGCTTCATATCGGTACGCTGATGCTTGCGGGGCTGCACGGTTTCCTGGCACTGCCGCGTTACCGCAAGCCGCGGACCGGACAACGGACAGCCCGCTCCGCCCGCAAGGCGCGCTCTTCATCGACGAGACCTGGACCCGGACCAACATGGCCCCGCTGCGGGGATGGGCGCCGTGCGGCGAGCGCCTCATTGCCAAGGTCCCGCACGGCCGCTGGAAGACCTCGACCTTCCTGGCCGCGTTGCGCCACGACGGCATCGCCGCGCCGTGGCTGCTGGAGGGGCCGATCGACGGCGAGAGCTTCCGAACCTATGTCGAGAAGGTCCTCCTGCCCACGCTGCGTGAAGGCGATATCGTCATCATGGACAATCTCGGCAGTCACAAAGGCAAGGCGGTGCGCCAACTCATCCGCTCGGCCGGCGCCAAGCTCTTCTTCCTGCCAAAATACTCCCCTGACCTGAACCCCATCGAACAGGTCTTCGCCAAGCTCAAGCATCTGTTGCGGAAGGCCGCGGCGCGAACGGTCGAAACCGTTTGCGCCGCGATCGGCGAGCTCCTCGGCGCGTTCACAGCCATCGAATGCGCCAACTATTTCAAGAACTCAGGATATGCCCAAACCTAACATCATCATGCTTTAGACCGTAGTGCGGCGCGGCGCGCCGGCATCGCCGCCTTCCCAATCGCGCACCATGCGGTCGAGACCACGAGCCAGCGCAGCGCTCGCCGGATGATCTTGCAGGCGCCTGCACAGGGCGGGAAGTCGGTGCCGCAGCCAGCCGAGCCCCTCGCCGTGCACCCAGACCGCTACCACCAGGAGCGTGAGCAGCCAGGTCAGATAGTGGTAGCGGCCGATAGCCAGATAGAACGGGCCGACGCAATGCTGCGTCAGCGTCGCCCACGCGGTCAGCCGCAGCCACGGGTCGACGCCGCCCCATACCGCGACGCGCACGAGCACAGCGATGGCCGCCATATTCAGCGGCACCATCACCAACAGCTCCGACGGGCCCGCAAGCCAGGCGCCGATCTGGCGCAGCGCGCGCGTCACATGCTCGCCCGCGAAGTCGAACCGCGCCAATTCGGCGAATGCGGCGAGATAGGCCGATGGCGGCATCACCAGCGTGGAGGGATGGGCGGCCGTCGAGGTGAACAGCGCAAACACCCCGCCATAAGCCCAATTGTGCAACGCCATGCCGAGCACGGGCAGGAACCCGGTGCATAGCCCGGCAACGCGCCAAAGTTGGCCCTGCCAGAGCGCGGCCAATCCGGCGCCCGCCAGCAGGACGCCGGCCGCGGGCGCGAAGTTGGGCCGCAGAAACAGCGCGAGCGCGAACATGAGGCCCGCGCCGCTCGCCGGCGCAAGGCGCGCGCTCGGTCCGGCGCCGGGGCGGCCAACCAGCAGCAGAAATCCTGCGAGAAAAAATACGTAGGCCGCCGGATCGGCAAATCCGCGCGCCGCCCACTTGACGTAGAGCACCAGGCTCGAACCGAACAGCACGCCGACCGGAACGGCCGCGAACACAAGCGCGAGCGCCAGTGCCCAGCGCGCCGGGAGAAAGCGGCGGAACATGCCGTGGACGAGGACCGGCAGGAGCAGCATCAGCGCGAGATAGCCGAGGTAGCTCTCGCCGAAGATCACGTGCTCGACCGCGCGCAGATAGCGCAGGCCGGGCGTGAAATAGAACACGCTCTCCTCGCCGCGAAGCGCGCCGACCACATCGCCGGCGAGCAGCTTTTGCAGCATCGCGCGCGCATAGCCGTCGTAGACCAACCCGTCGTCGCCGCCGTCGAATGGCCGCACGCCGCCGAGGAAGCTCGCATCGTTGAGGAACGCAACGGCGAGCGCGAGCGTGACGAACATGAACGGCAGAACCGCACGGCGCGGGCGCCACCGCACCAAGGCAAGCAGGATCGCGGCACTGGCGCCCAGCGCCAAGGCCGGGTCCAGCAACTGCCGAAAGCGGACCTTCGCGCCTGGCTCGAGCCGCATCGCGAGCGGTACGTCGTTCTTGATCGCGACGCCGAAAATTCGCCGGCCGGCGTCCTCGGCGGCGATCGCCCGGCATTCCATCGACGCATGCCGGATCGCGGCGAACTGCTCGCCCGCGCCTTCCCACAGCACCTGCGCCGCGCCAGCACAGCGCGCTGCCGGCAAAATCGGCCGGGAACCGGTACATGACGAACCACGGCATCTCGATCCGCCACTTGTGCACGAACGCCCAGAAGCGGCGGTCGCGCGTGGCACGGTCGAGGTCGCTGACCTGTCCGTTCCAATTGTAGCGCAGGTCGTTGATGAACCCGAGGCGCAGCCACACCGGGTCGGCGAAATCGACGCCGGTCACCCGCCGCGAATGGGCCGGGCGGCCGAGTATTCCGTCGGACGAAAACGCATAGGCCCGGTCCGGAAATCCCTGCCCGCGCCAGCAGCCGAACATAGCGGGGTCGCAGCGGCGCTCCGGCGGATATCTGGCGTCGAACTCGGCGCGCATGAGCCGAAAGGCTCCCGGCGGCAGCCCGGCCTCGAGCGCGCCGCCCGGTCCGTCGGCCAGAAAGACGTTGTGGCCCTCCTCGATGCGCGGGGCCGGCGCGACCGCCTGGACGAACACGCAAAGCGCTGCCACCGCTACGGCAGCGATCCACGCCACAAGCCGCGTCGACACCGTCCCGGTGCAGACCAGCACGACCGCGACCACGAGCACGGCATATTGCAGGAGACCGTTGACCGGCAGCCCGAGCGACCCCGCCACCAGAACGACCGCCGCGAGCTTCAACCACAGTTGCTGCGTCGCCGCCGCCTCGCCGGCGCCCGCCGGCCCGGCGATCATGTCATGGGGACTGCTCAATGCTGGGGCCCGGTCTTTCCCCGCGAACGGTACCGTCTCACACCGCGGTTGTCGAACCGGCGAACTTCACTATTCTCGATTCTTGCAGCGCCGCAACGGAGACCCGCCATGCAACCCGTGCTTTCGCTCTACGAGGACGCCGTATCGAACGGCGGCACGCTGCCGCTGCCGGCGCGGCCGCGCATGATCTTCGTGGTGCACGGCGCGATGACGATCGCCGGCCAGTCCTTTCGCGATGGCGAGGCCTGGCACGGCGAAAGCGCGGCGACGCTCGCGGCCGGCCCGACCGGAGCGGCCTGCTGGCGCTGGGAGCTGGCCGGTGCGGCCGATGGCACGGCAGCGGGTACCGGCGTCACGTCACGCGAGAAGCTTTCGGCGCGGCTCGAAACCTGCCCGCAAGGCGAACTGCTGCTGCGCGGCGACAGCGTCGCTTTTCCGCCAGGGGGCTGCGCCTATCTCCACACCCATCGCGGACCGGGCATCCGCTGCCTGATCGAGGGCGCCATTCGCATCGACACGCATGGCCGCTCGACCTGCTACGGCCCGGGCAGTGCGTGGTACGAGAGCGGGCCGGACCCGGTCTTTGCGCAGGCGGCGGCCGACCGGCCGAGCCGCTTCATCCGCGTGATGATCCTGCCGCGCGAGCTGATCGGCAAAAGCTCGATCCAACTGGTCAACGAGGACGACAAGAGCAAGCCGCGATCGCAGCAGTACAAGATTTTTGCCGATGCACCGATTGCATTCGTTGCGCAACCGTGAGGCGAGCGCCCTCCCCGTATGGTCGATGCCGTCCTAGCGACCGCGGGCCGCACAACACGCGCGCGCCGCTCGATTGCTTTGGCCGGTAAAGCCGGACAAGATCGCGCGATGCGTCAGCCCTCACCAATTCACGCCGCGACGGCCGAACACGCCATCGCCTTCGAGCAGGTCGGGCTGCGTCTCGGCGGCGTCACCATCTATGACGCGCTCAGCTTCGACGTGCGCGCTGGCGAGTTCGTCTGCCTCCTGGGCCCGTCCGGTTGCGGCAAATCGACGGCGCTGCGGCTCATCGGCGATCTCCTGCCGGTCCAGGCGGGCACGGTCCTGGTCGAAGGCCGTTCGCCGGCCGAAGCCTGGGAACGCCTCGCCTACGTATTCCAGTCGCCGCGCCTCTTGCCGTGGAAGGATGCGCTCGACAACGCCGCCTTCGGCCTGGAAATGCGCGTACCCGCCATGCCGGTGGACGAGCGGCGCGAGCGCGCCAGGCGGCAACTCGACCGCATGGGGCTTGCCGCGGACGCCCACAAGATGCCGCTGATGCTGTCCGGCGGCGAGCGCCAGCGCGTCGCGCTGGCGCGCGCCCTGGCGCTCGATCCCGACATTATTCTCATGGACGAGCCGTTTTCGGCGCTCGACCCGAACACGCGGGCGCGGTTGCGCCAGCAGCTGATCGAGCTGTGGCAGGACAGCGGCAAGGCCATCCTGTTCGTGACGCACGACGTGGACGAGGCGCTCACCCTCGCCGACCGGATCGTCGTCCTGTCGCCCAAACCGGCACGCGTGGTGCAGGTGATGGACGTGGCGGCGCCGCGTCCCCGGCAGATCGAAAGCGACCCTGCGCTGCGCGACGCGCGCCACGAGCTGCTGGAGCTGTTCGCTCAGTGACGATCAACGCAATGGAGAATGCGACATGAGGATCTGGATGATCGGCGGCTTCGTCGCCGCGACGCTGCTGGCGAACCCCGCGCAGGCGCAGACCCCGGTCACCTTCGGCTATCTCGCCGACCCTTCGCACGAGGCGGTCTTGTGGGCGGTGCGCAACGGCAAGGTGAAATCGGACCAGGTGAAGATCGAGGCGACACCGCTCGACATCTCCGCGCTCATCCAGGCGACGGCGGCACGCACCTATGACGTGGTGCAGACCGCCGCCGTTGCGGTGCCGCGTGCGCGCGAGCGCGGTCTCGACCTGCGCATCGTCGGTACCGGCTTGCGCTACCACACGTCCGGTGAAGGCGCCGGCATCTGGGTGAAGAAGGACAGCCCGCTCAAGTCCGTCGCCGACCTCAAGGGCAAGAAGCTCGGCGTCTATTCGCTCGGTTCGGCGGGAATCACGCTCATCCGCATCGCACTGGCCGACGTGCATGGCTTCAACGTCGCGGTGCGCGGCGGCGACATCGAGTTCGTCGAGATGCCGGCGCCGGCCTTGCCGGCGGCGCTCTCCGCCAGCCGGATCGATGCAGCGACGCTGATCCATGCCCAGGCCTTCAAGGCGCTGCAGACCGGCGAGTTCGTCGCCATCACGCAGACCGCCCAGGACCTCACCCGGAAGTTCGGCGTGCGCATGGTGTCGGCGGTGCTCGCCGGCTACGGCGAGAAGCTCGACGCCAAGCCGGAGACCTACAAGGAGTTCCTGCGCGTCCTGCACGCTTCGGTCGACTACGCGCTGAAGAACCAGGCTGAGGTATTTCCCGCCGTCGCGAAGGAGACCAACACCGATCCGGAGTTCTTCAAGGCGTGGTTCACGCGTTTCTCGGACTTCCCGGTGCTGCTGACGCAGGACGACATCAAGGCGATCGACCTGCTCTGGAAGCGCTCGGTGGATCTCGGAATCCTGAAGACGATCCCGCCGGTGATGGACACCGTGTGGAAGCCGGCCGTCACCAACTGACGTGACCAGCCAGCGCGTCGGCGCACCGCAGGGCGCCGCGGCGGCGCGCCCGTACGAGACCTCGCGGGCGCTGGCGCTGCACGGCTTTACCGTCGCGGCCATCCTGGCGTGGTGGACCTATGCGCAGTTCGTGCCGGCCTATCTGCTGCCCGGCCCGATTGCGGTTCTCCGGCGCATGGCGGCGTTCCTCACCGACGTGCAGCTTTCGCTTCAACTCGCAATCTCGCTCGGCCACGTCGCGGCCGCGATCGCACTTTCCTTCGCGATCGGCGCGGCGCTTGCCTTCGCCGCGCACTATCTCTGGCCATTGCGCAAGCTCGTGGACGCGCGTCTCACCCCGTTCCTCAATGCATTCTCGGGGATCGGCTGGCTGTTTCTCGCGATCCTGTGGTTCGGTATCGACAGCACCACGGTGATCTTCGCCGTCACCATGATCCTGATCCCGTTCGCCACGATCAATCTGCGCACGGGACTGATCGAGCTCGACGCCGAGCTGGTGGAACTCGGCCGCAGCCTCTCGCGCTCGCGCTGGCGGCGCCTGCTCAAGCTGCTCGTGCCGATGCTGGTGCCCTATGTATTCGCCACGCTGCGCACCAGCTTCGGCGTCGCCTGGAAGGTGACCCTGACCGCCGAGCTGTTCGGCGGAAACGCCGGCGTCGGCTATCTGCTCAACGTGGCGCGCCAGGAATTCGAGACCGAGACCATCTTCGCGATCATCCTGTTCATTCTGCTGTTCGTGGCCTGCGTGGAGACGCTGTTCTTCCGCCCGCTGCAGCGGCGCCTCGACCGGCGCTACCGCCATGCCCAGGGTTGATCGCAACGCCCTGGTGCAAGCCGGCATCGCCGACGGCGCCATGCTGCTCGCCGTCCTCGGGTGGTGGCTGACCGCACGCGGCGTTCCGGACTTCGTGCTGCCCTCGCCGCTCCAGGTGCTGTCGACACTGGCGCGCTTCGCCGTCGATCCCGCGCTGCTCTATCACCTGGGTGTCAGCTTCCTGCGGGTGACGGCCGCGGTGACGGTCGCGATGATCCTCGCGCTCGCGCTGGCGCTGGCGGCGCGGCGCTCCACGATCGCCGCCGCGGTGATCGAGCAGCGCCTGCTCCTCGTGCTCAACTGCTTTCCGTCGGTCGGCTGGGCGATCCTCGGCGTCGTCTGGTTCCAGGTGTCGAACGCGACCGTGATCTTCATCGAGGTGGCGATCGTGCTGCCGTTCTGCCTGATCAATGCGCTCGAAGGCTTTCGGCAGATCGACACCGAGCTCGAGGAGATGGGCCGCAGCTTGAGCCGCAGCCGCATACGGCTGTTCCTTCGCGTGACGCTGCCGCTGGTGATGCCCTTCCTGGTGGCCGGCCTGCGCATCGGCTTCGGGATCTGCTGGAAGATCGCGCTGGTCGCGGAGCTGTTCGGCAGCCAGTCCGGGCTGGGCTATCTGCTGCTGCGGGCGCAATCGACGTCCGACGCGGCGATGGTCTTCGCCTGCTGCTTCGTCATCGTGCTGGTGGTATTTGCCATGGACCGGCTGATCCTCAGCCGGCTTGCGCGCGCCTATTCGAAGAACCAGGGAGAACGGACATGACCGGGTGGACCACGACGCGCATCGGGCCGGCGCCGCACATCGCGGTCGACCATATGGGTTCAGGCGAACTCGTCGTGTTCCTGCACGGGATCGGCGGCAACAAGCGCAACTGGCATCCGAACCTCGCGGCCTTTGCGCAGCACTGGCATCCGGTGGCCTGGGACGCGCGCGGCTACGGCGAGAGCGACGACTACGAAGGGCCGCTCGACTTCCTCGATTACTCGCGCGACCTCGCCCGCGTTCTCGATCATTTCGGGACCGAGAAGGCCCACATCATCGGGCTCTCCATGGGCGGGCGGATCGCGCTCGATTTCGCCGCGGTCTATCCCGGACGGCTGCTGACGCTGACGCTATGCGACACGCACCGCGGTTTCGCGCATTTCTCCGATGAGGCCAAGCGCGAATTCATCCGCCTGCGCAAGGAGCCGCTGGAAAAGGGCGGTTCGCCAAAGGACATCGCGGTGCCGGTGGCGAAGTCGCTGTGCGGACCGAACGTGACGCCGGAAGCATTCGAGGCGCTGGTCGACAGCCTGTCGCGGCTGCACAAGGAGTCCTACATCAAGTGCATCGAGGCTTCGACCATGGCGGCCGGTCACGGCAGGCTGGAGGACATCCGCGTGCCGACCCACGTGATCGTCGGCGCGGAAGACCGGCTCACCACGCCGGCCATGTGCCGGGAGCTGGCGTCGATGATTCCCGGCGCCAGACTCACCGTGATTCCCGACGCCGGCCATCTGGTGAACATCGAGCGGCCGGCGGAATTCAACGCCGCGGCGGCCGGCTTCATCCGTGCCGCGAGCTCGGCACCGTCCAGCGAACGGCGGTCACTTCACTCCTAGTCCCAAGGCCTTCACCAACTGGTTGGTGCTTTCCACCTCTTCGGCGAGGAGCTTGGCCATCTGCTCGGGCGTGCTCGTGTTGATCAGCGTGCCGTTTTCGGTCAGGCGCCGTTGCAGGTCGGGATCGCGCGATGCCTTGACGAACTCCTCGTTCAGCTTCTTCACGATGTTGGCCGGCGTGCCCGCCGGGGCGGCGATGCGCAAACCAGCTCGCGACCTTGACGTGGCCGAGCCCGGCTTCCGTCAAGGTCGGGACATCGGGCATCACCTTGAGGCGGGCTTCGGCGTCGACGGCCAGCGCCTTCAGCTTCTTGTCCAGGAAAAAGCCTTTCGACACCGTATAGGAGGCCAGCGCGAAATCGACCCGGCCGGTGACGAGGTCGGCCATCATCGGAGAGCCGCCGCGATAGTGCACGTATTGCATCGGGGTCTTCGTGGCATCGCTGATCTTGGCCGCGAGGAGGTGCGAGGGCGTGCCGACGCCGGGAGACCCGAACAGGAGCCCGCCCGGCTTCTTCCTGCCATGCTCGAGCAATTCCGCGACCGTGTTGGCGGGAAGGGTCACCGGCGTGGCGACCAGGGCCGCGAGATTGAACAGCAGGGTGACCGATTGGAAGCCTTTGACCGGATCGTAGGGCGCCGATTGCACCGCCGGCACGGCGGCGTGCTGCGAGCCGGAGAACACCAGGAGCGTGTAGCCGTCCGGTGTCGCGTTCTGCACCGCGGCGGCAGCCACGGCCCCGCCCGCACCCGGGCGATTTTCGATGATGATGCGCTGGCCGATGCTTTTCGACACGACCTCGGCATAAAGACGGGTCGTGATGTCGGTGATGCCGCCGGCCGAGAGTCCGACCATGATGGTGATCGGCTTGCTCGGGAAATCCTGCGCATGCGCGACGGTTAGTCCCGGCAACGCAAGGGCGAGCGCCATACCGTAGCGAACGATGCGGTTCCAGAACATGAGTTCCTCCCTCTCTCTTGCGGCGGCGTGGCTGCGCTGCCTATCGGTTCGTCTGGCCGATCTTGTCGGATACATTGAAACAGTATCGGTGTTGCCGGGCAATCGGCAGGACCGCGGCTTTTGCGCAAGTCAGCTGCCGGCAACGGCGAGGCGTTCCTTGAGCCGTGTCGGCCGAACCGGACGCGCGTGAGAACCGGGCAGACCGGAGTCGGAATCGGCGTCGTCGACAGTTGCGGCTGCCGGTCGGCACCGGGCGATACGTCGACCCACACCAGCCAATTCTCGTCGTCACGCTGCTGGTGGTCGTCGCGGAAATGGCTGAGCCGCGACTCGGTGCGAAACAGCGAGGCCTGGAGAATGAAGCGGGCCGCCAGCAGCATCGCCTCGGTCTCCTTCAGCCGCACCAGTTCGTGCGTATGCGGCGCGGCAAGATCGCGGAATTGCAGTTCCAGCGCACCGACATTCTGCAACGCGCGCTGCAGCCGCTCGGCGCTCTTGAGGATGCCGACGTCGTAGGCGAACATCACGGCTTGCAGGTCGCGCAGGATGCGGTCGGATTGCGCCGCAGCTGCCGCATTCAACGGCTGCATCGCCTCGTCGTGAAGAATGCTGGATCTGGCCCGCGTCGAGCTTCGGCGGCGCCAGTCGGTCGAGGTCCTCGATGGCGCTGCGCCCGGCGATCCAGCCATTGCCGTTGCACAACCCGATATGGAAGCCGGCGAAGTGATTGGCGCAGCCGGCCTGCGCCAGCCCGGCGGCATAGAGGCCGGGAAGATCGGCGCGGCAATCCGGGCCGGTGCGGATGCCCATCTTGGTCATCTGGTTGAGCGCGTAGTACGGCGTCTTGCCGAACATGTCGGTGCGGGCTTCCGATCCGAGCTTGCGGAAGAAATAGTCCATCCATTTGACTTTGCTCTGGATGAAATAGTCCCGCAGCTCCTCGGGGATCGCCGACATGTCGAGATAGATCGGATCGCTGCCCTTCTCGTGCTCGGCCGCCATGGCGCGCGCGATCCGCGGAACGTCGGCTTCGTCGCCCCAGTCCGGCTCGTATTCGCGCATGAACGCCTCGCCCTTGGCATTGACGAAGTGCGCACCCTCCTGGATCGCAAACGTTATGCCTTCGAAATAGAATTTCGGCGTGCCCGGCCGCACATAGCTGAACTCGGCATTGCGCAGCGCCGCGCCGGCTCCATAGGCGAGCAGCGTGCCCGTCCCGGTGATGTCGCGGACAAAGCCCGACCGGAACGTGATCGCGTTGGTGCACACGATGGTGGCGCGCGCCTTGATGACATGGAATACGCCCGAGCGGCTGTGAATGCCGACCGCGCCGACGATGCGGCCGTCGTCCGCGCGCAGCAGCCCGGTCACGAAAATACGATCGAGGAGCTGCACCCCCTCGCTGTCGCAGCGCAAGGCGCAGCCGCCAGCAATATTCGAGGCCGCCGCCTTCGGGATACATCACGCGCGCCACGTCGAGGCCGCGGGTGGGACGCCTGGCGTAGCTGCCGTCATCGGCGCGGTGGAACTTCATGCCGATCGCTTCGAAATCCTTCAGGCGATCGTTCGACTGCTCGAGCGATTCGCGCACCAGAAGCTGATCGGCGATCCCGTCATTGCCGGCCACGATCTCGCGCGTGATGGCGTCGATATCGTCCCCGGGCAGGGCGACGATCATCCAGGCGTTCGAGAACGCGGTGTGTCCGGTGCGGCCGACCATCCAGGAATCGAGCAAGGTGACCCTCGTTCCGGAAGGACCGTGGCGCTTGGCGCTGAGCGCGGCGACCAGGCCGCCGGCGCCCGCGCCGACCACGAGCACGTCCGTTTCGATCAGGACACCGTCAAGCTTTGCCATCGATCACCAGGGCCGCGGCCGGTTCTTGACGGAGGGGTGCACGTCGACGATCCGCTCGGGACAGAATATCTCGCAGCTGAAGCAGGTGATGCAGTGCTCGCGGTACTTGATCACCGGAAGCAGCTTGGTGCGCGCAAGCCCCTCGACTTCGACCGCAACAGCGACCGGCTCCATGTGGATGACGTCGGCCGGACAGACCGCATCGCAGATGCCGCAGCCGGTGCATCGTTCGAGTTCGATCTTTTCGATCATAATGCGTTCGCCGCCAGGAATGTGCGCACCGCGGCCACCAATCCGTCGGGATTGTCGCCGGCGAGATCGTGGCTACCCGCAAGCTCGATCGCCGTCACGCGCGGATTGGCGCTGCGGACCTTGTCGAGCGTCTCGGGCGCAAACATGTCGGAATCGGCCGCGCGGATGACCAGGGCCGGGATTTGCAGTTCCGACAGCATCGGCCAGAGGAACGCCGGCACCGGCTGCGACTGGCCGGAATCGAGTGCGCGTTTGAAATTGTCGCGAAAGGCAAGATCGCGGCGCAGCCTGTAGCCGGTGTCGCCCTTCTTGAGGAACGCCTCGTAGCGCACGCGCAGCGGCGCACCGGGCGCGACCGCGTGGTGGCCGTGATAGGCCAGGGCCTCGTCGACCGAGGCGAATTCATCGGGCTGGCGGCCGATCCGCTCGGCCACGTGCCGCCGCCCCGCCGGCGCGATATCCGGCGCAAAATCGACGCTGATCAAGGCCGCGACGCGTTGCGGATTCCAGCCGGCGGTTGCGAGGCAAACGCGGCCGCCGAACGAATGACCCATCAGAACGGCCTGCTTCCAGCCCAAGGCGTCCATGAGGTTGACGGTGTCGGCGGCGAGCGTTTCGAGCTTGTAGTCGCGCGTCGGGCTCCAGCCCGAATGGCCGAAGCCGCGCATGTCCATGGCCACGACCTCGCGGTCGGTCGCGATGCGGGAAGCCGGTTCGATCCAGTCGTAGGAGAAAAACGACAGTCCGTGCACGATGAGCAGCGGCGTCGCGCCGGGTCGCCGAATCGCCGATAGGCGATCTGGACATCGCCCGACGGCACCGTGGCGGTCGCTCCCGCTTGGAACGTCATCGACGCAACTTTCCCGGCGCGCTCAAGCCTGGCCGATCACGATGCCCATGCCGGTGATCCACTCCGGCACGAGATGATAGTAGCGAAGCTCGGTTCGCAGCTTACCCATCTTCCGGGCGGCGGCGGCGGCGGCAACCCAGGTGCGCACCTCGTGGGCGCCGAACCCCGCGACGCGGTCGATCTCGGTATCGGTCATCGCATCGAAGCATTCCTGCTGCGGACCGAGAAATTTATCGAGAAAATCGCGATCCCATTGCTCGCTCGGCGGCAGGCAAGGGCCCTTGCCGACCACGAGATCGCGGGCCGCCTGGATCACGCGATTTTCGCGGGCGTCGAGTTCGTCCTGGGTCGGCGTGTGGCGAACGATGATACGCCGCGCGACGTCGGGCGGGCTCTTGTCGAGCCGCGGCGTCGGCGGATCGTGCGAGAGGCCGCCGGAGCCCACGAGCGTGACGCGCATGTCCTGCCCGGCCAGGAATTCGCCGATCGCCTCGCCGAAGGCGCGTACGCGCCGAAACGACGGCCGCGGATCGGCGGCGCAATTCACGAAGATCGGCAGCACGTCGTAGCGGGCGAGCGCGCCGGTCAGCTTGAACAACGGGATGGTAATGCCGTGATCGACCTTCATCTGGTGCGAAATCGCCACGTCGATGTCGCGGGCCTGCAAGTGCCGGACGCAGGCGATGGCCAAATCCCGCGGCACGCGCAACGGGCCGCCCTGCAGGTGCCAATCCTTGGTGCCTTCCGCCGCGGTGCCGATGCAGAAGGCCGGCATCAGTTCGTAGAAGAAGCCGTTGAAATGGTCGGGCCCGAACACGACCACGAGGTCCGGACGAAAATCGTGCAAAGCGGCGGCGCAGGAGTCGAGTTCGCGAAAGAACGCCGCATGGACGTCAGTCTCGCTCTCCTCGACGTCCGTCGTCATCAGCGGACTATGCGAGCAGCAGATCAGCTGTACGCTCATGGGCGTCTCCCTAGACCCGGACCGGGCTCATGGTGCTCTTGGCGAACATCTCCTCGACCGGGATTACGCGAACCGCCAGGCCCTGTTCGTGAGAATAGCGCGCCATCAGCTCCAGCGTCTTGCGATTTGCTTCGACGCCGTAGGACCAGAAATCGTCGCCCATCACTTCGCGCGTGGCGTCGAATTCCGCGGCGACCCAGGGCAGGCCGATCTTGAGCGCGGTCGTCTCCATGAACTCGGCATCGGCGAGGCGTTTGGCCTGCGCGAACGCCTTGTAGACGCTCGCCGCAAGCCAGGGATACCGCTCCAGGAGATCGCGGCGGATGCCGACGGCGTGCATGATCGGGAACACGCCGGTGCGGCGATAGTAGTCGCGCTCGGCGGCGCGGTAGTCTGGGAACAACCGCTTTACCATCGGATGCCCACCGGCAAAGCAGGAGGGCACCCGCGCCGAGATCACCGCGTCGAGCGTGCCGGCCTCCAGCATCCGTGACAGGGTCTCGCCCTCCGGAGCAGAGGTGAGCGGGAACCCGGCAGGCAGGTTGAGCGGAAACTTGTCGCGCCGGCCGGGCGTCTCGAGCCCGCCCTGCACCCAGTTGATGTCATTTGCCGCGATGCCGCAGTCGTCCTGCAGGAAACCGCGTGCCCACATCGCCGCCGACATCTGGTACTCGGGCACACCGATGCGCCGGCCCTTGAGATCGGCCGGGCCTCCGATGCCCCGATCGGCGCGGATATAGATCGCGGAGTGGCGGAACATCCGCGACAGAAATGCCGGAATGGCGAGGTATGGAGCGACGCCCCGCGACAGCGCAATCAGGTAGGGACTGAACCCGATCTCGGCCACATCGAAGTCGTGGTGGAAGAACGCGCGCTCCAGGATCTCTTCGACCGGCATCGTGACGTAATTGACGTCACAGCCCTCGACCTGAACGCGACCGTCAACCAGCGCCCGCACCCGATCATAGTCCCACGTCGCAATCGTAATCGGCAGCCGGCTCATGTCGGTTCTCGAATTGGCAGAGACGACTACTGGCTTCGCGGCCGCGAGTCCATTTGCATGCTGGCGAGCCCGGCAAAGAGAACCGCGCGCAACGCGTACCACCTCTCAGATGCTCGTGACACTCAGGTTCGCGCCATTGCTGCCTGGGCTTTACGCAAATGCACAATGCGGGGGCTCGGCGGGCGTTCGCCCGGATCCGCAGCAGCGCCAGATCTTATTTGGATCAATATCATACGACTGGCCCCCGGGGAAAATAGGCATGGCATGCTCCTTGCTGCAATTGCGAAGCTCGGCCGCATGCCGGGTAGCGAGCGATCAGC
The DNA here is from genome assembly GCA_963755305.1 of uncultured Alphaproteobacteria bacterium. GTDB lineage: Bacteria > Pseudomonadota > Alphaproteobacteria > Rhizobiales > Xanthobacteraceae > VAZQ01. The sequence goes on from CAVWJL010000010.1 coordinate 268,406, forward strand.
GTTCCCCGCAGCCGGACCTGACGGAATGGGTCTTGCATGACCATGGGCAAGACCGGAACGCCTTTGCCCGCACGGGGCCGACCAGCGGCGTCGCGGCAAGGACAAGGGATTTGGGACAGACGCGTAAAGGATCGGACCCGCCCGGCCACCACGGTACGCCGTCTCCCGGCGGTCACCGGGATTCGACGCTGAAGATCGCGATTGTGGACGAAAGCCCGATCCGCGCCGCCATCCTCGAAGACGGGCTGCGCGAAGCCGGCTTCGTGCAGGTCGAGCGCATTGCCGAAACCCGCAACCTCCTGGCGCGCATTTACGCCATGGATCCGGACGTAATCCTGATCGACCTGGAAAGCCCGAGCCGCGACATGCTCGAACAGATGTTCCAGATGAGCCGGGCGGTCAAGCGCCCGGTGGCGATGTTCGTCGACCAGAGCGACAGCGCATCGATCCAGGCCGCGGTCGATGCCGGAGTATCGGCCTATATCGTGGACGGGCTGAAAAAGGAGCGCATCACCAGCATCCTCGACCTTTGCATCTCGCGTTTCAACGCGTTCGCGCGCCTGCAGAGCGAGCTCGACCGCGCCAAGGACGCGCTGGAGGAGCGCAAGGTCATCGACCGCGCCAAGGGCGTGCTGATGAAGGCAAAAAATCTCACCGAGCAGGACGCCTATGCCTTGATGCGCAAGACCGCCATGAACGAGAACAAGAAGATCGTCGAGATCGCGCAATCCGTGCTCACCGCCGCGGAGCTGCTGAGATGAGCAAGCTTCGGATCGGTTTCATCCCTCTGGTCGACGCGGCCGCCCTGATCGTCGCGGTCGACTTCGGCTTTGCCGCCGCCGAGAATCTCGATATCGGGCTGGTGCGGGAAGTCTCGTGGTCGAACGTGCGCGACAAGCTCAATATCGGCCTGTTCGACGCCGCGCATCTGCTGTCGCCGGTGGCGGTGGCCTCGAGCCTCGGCATCGGCCATGTGCGAGTGCCGATCGTCGCGCCCTTCAATCTCGGGCTCAATGGCAACGCCATCACGGTTTCGCCGCGCCTCTATTCCAGCCTCTCGGACCTCGCCGATGGCGACATCGCCGAGCCGATCGTCTCGGCGCGCGCATTGGCGCGGGTGGTGGCGGAGCGCAAGGCGCGCGGCGGCGAGCCGCTCACTTTCGGCATGACGTTTCCGTTCTCCAATCACAACTATCAACTGCGGTTCTGGATGGCGGCCGGCGGGATCGATCCGGACGAAGACGTGCGGCTGGTGGTGCTGCCGCCGCCCTACATGGTGGAAAGCCTCTCGAGCGGGCACGTCGACGGCTTCTGCGTGGGCGCGCCGTGGAATTCGGTGGCGGTGGACTGCGGGGTCGGCCGCATCCTGCATTTCGGCTGCGAAATCATGGCGCGCGCCTCGGAGAAGGTGCTGGCGGTGCGCGAGCAATGGGCGACCGGCAATCCCGACACGCTCGCCGCGCTCGTTCGCGCGCTGGCGCGCGCGAGCGCCTTCGTCGACGATGCAGGCAACCGCGCCGCGGTGGCGGCGGCGGTGGCACGGCGGCTCGACGTCGATGCCGACTTGGTTATCCGCAGCCTAACCGGAAACCTGAAGATCGCACCCGACGGCACGACCCGAATGAGCGACCGCTACATCCTGATCGGCCGCAACGGCGCGAGCCGTCCGGACCCGGTGCAGGCGGCCTGGCTCTACGCCCAGATCGTGCGCGCGGGCCAGGCCCCGTTGTCGGAGGACCTGCGCGCGACCGCACAGGCCGTGTTCCGCCCCGATCTCTACGACGCGGCACTTGGCGTCGCGCCGGCGCCCGACAGTGGTGAACCGCATGATGGCGTCGGCGGCTTCATCGGCCCGGTGTTCGATGCCGGCAACATCGCCGGTCATTTGGCCGCCTGGCGCATCAAACGGACGGGACGACCCCAGCTATCGGTGGTCCGCTGACCCTTTTTGCATTGCACAATCTTTCCGCACCATGCGCCGCGCGTGAGCAGAACTGAGTGCGTGCGGGGCTCTTTTGCACGCCACCCGTCCTGGTCTAACAGATTGAATATCAATTACATTTATCGATTTTCCGAGCACTTGGCACGGCGCTTGAATTGTCTGCACCGAGGGGCGCCGCGCAACGCCGGCGTCCGTGGTCCAACGACGGGCCGACAAGCAACGCCGCTGCCCTGGGGAATCGCGCCAAGCGCGCCTCGGGTGCTGCGGTTTTTTGTTGGGTCGAAGGGAACACGAGACGCGAAAAAGAGGGGAAACGTCGGGCGGGCACATCGACCGGGTCACTCGAACACAAACAGGACAACGACCACAATGACGATCAACCATGAAAGCCACAGCCGGCGCGGTTATAGCCGCCGGTCGTTCCTCAAATCCGGCGCGGGCACAGCCGCGCTGCTCGGCGCAGTCTGCACGCAATTCCCCTTCGGCGCCCACATCGCGCAGGCGGCCGGACCGGAAGTCGCCAAGGCGACGCTCGGCTTCATCGCGCTGAGCGACGCCGGTCCGCTCTTCGTTGCCAAGGATAAAGGCTTCTTCGCCAAGCACGGCATGCCCAGCGTCGAGGTCGCCAAGCAGGCGTCGTGGGGCGCCACGCGCGACAATCTCGTGCTCGGGTCCGAGGGCAACGGCATCGACGGCGCGCACATCCTGACGCCGATGCCTTACCTCATCAGTGCCGGCAAGGTGACGCAGAACAACCTGCCGACGCCGATGTACATCCTGGCGCGGCTCAATCTCGATGCCCAGTGCATCTCGGTCGCCAAGGAATACGCCGGTCTCAAGATCGGCATCGATGCGACGCCGCTTGAAAGTTGCATTCGACGCAAAGAAAGCCTCCGGCAAGTCCGTGAAGGCGGCGATGACGTTCCCCGGCGGCACCCACGACCTCTGGCTCCGCTACTGGCTCGCCGCCGGCGGCATCGACCCGGACAAGGACATCGAGACCATCACCGTGCCGCCTCCGCAAATGGTGGCGAACATGAAGGTCGGAACGATGGACTGCTTCTGCGTCGGCGAGCCTTGGCCCGGTCAGCTCGTTCATCAAGGCATTGGCTACACCGCGATCAACACCGGCGAACTGTGGAACAAACATCCGGAAAAATCGCTCGGCATGCGCGCCGCGTTCGTCGACAAGAATCCGAAAGGCGACGCAGGCGATTCTGATGGCGGTCATGGAGGCTCAACAATGGGCCGACAAGACCGAGAACAAGGGCGAGCTCGCCGCCATCATGGCCAAGCGGCAGTGGATCAACTGTCCCGTCGAAGACATTCTCGACCGCGCCAAAGGCAGGTTCGACTACGGCACCGGCCGTGTCGTCGAGAACAGCCCGCACGTCATGAAGTATTGGAAGGACTTTGCCTCCTATCCGTTCCAGAGCCATGAACTCTGGTTCCTCACCGAGGATATCCGCTGGGGCAAATTCGAACCCGGCTTCGATACCAGGGCGCTCGTCAAGAAGGTCAACCGCGAGGATCTCTGGCGCGAGGCGGCCAAAACCCTGGGCGTCGCCGCCGCCGATATCCCGGCCTCGACCTCGCGCGGCAAGGAAAAGTTCTTCGACGGCAAGATTTTCGATCCCGAGAATCCCGCCGCCTACCTCAAGAGCCTGACGATCAAACGTGTCGAAGTGTGATCCCTGCGGGCCGCCCATCCGCGAGCGGCCCGCCGCTTTTACAACGGAGAATCCACACGATGAACATGCCTGCGGTCAAATCCGATGTTGTCGCGAGCGTACCGTCGGCGCCACCTGCGGCCGTTGCCGCGAAGGTATTTCCGCTCACGCGCAAGCGGCCGGCGTTGAAGACCAGAACGCTAACCGTATTGGGCGAGGTCGCGGTGAAGATTTTGCCGCCAATCGTCGTGGTCGCGCTCTTGCTGCTGGTGTGGGAATTGCTGTGCCGGAAGGCCGGCGCCACCTTGCCGCCACCCTCTCGGGTTCTGCGCGACACCTGGGGGCTGATCATCGATCCGTTCTACGACCACGGCGGCCTCGACAAGGGCCTGTTCTGGCATATGTCGGCAAGCCTGCACCGTGTTGCGATCGGTTACGCGCTCGCCTGCCTCGCCGGCGTTGCGCTTGGCACCCTCGTTGGCCAGTCGGTCTGGGCGATGCGCGGGCTCGATCCGATTTTTCAGGTGCTGCGCACGGTACCGCCGCTGGCCTGGCTGCCGCTGTCGCTTGCGGCGTTCCGCGATGGGCAGCCATCGGCGATCTTCGTGATCTTCATCACCGCGATCTGGCCGATCATCATCAATACCGCGGTCGGCATCCGCAATATTCCGCAGGACTACCGCAACGTCGCCGCGGTGCTGCGGCTCAATCCGTTCGAATTTTTCGTGAAGATCATGGTGCCGTCGGCGGCGCCCTACATTTTCACCGGATTGCGCATCGGCATCGGTCTGTCATGGCTCGCAATCGTGGCCGCCGAAATGCTGATCGGCGGGGTCGGCATCGGCTTCTTCATCTGGGATGCGTGGAACTCCTCGCACATCTCCGAAATCATCGTCGCGCTGATCTATGTCGGCGTGGTCGGTTTCGTGCTCGATCGCATCGTTGCCGGCATCGCTTCCATCGTGACGCGCGGAACAGCGGCCAACTGAGGAACGCATCGATGATTCCTTATTGCAAGATCGATCACGTCGACAAGACCTTCACGCGCGGCACGATGGAAACCCGCGTGCTCAGGGAGATCACCTTCGAAGTCGAGAAAGGCGAATATCTCTCCATCATCGGGCATTCCGGTTGCGGGAAATCGACGTTGCTCAACATCGTCGCGGGGCTCATTCCGGCCACGAACGGCGGAGTCATCCTCGAAGGCCGCGAAGTGAACGAGCCGGGGCCGGATCGCGCTGTCGTGTTCCAGAATCACAGCCTGCTGCCATGGCTCACGGTCTACGAGAATGTGCGGCTCGCCGTGGACAAGGTGCTTTCCTCGGCGAAGTCGCGCGCTGAACGTAACGCCTGGACGCTGCACAATCTCGATCTCGTGCAGATGACCCACGCCAAGGACAAGCACCCGGCGGAGATTTCCGGCGGCATGAAGCAGCGCGTCGGCCTTGCCCGCGCGCTGGCGATGGAGCCGAAAGTTCTTCTGCTCGATGAGCCTTTCGGCGCGCTCGATGCGCTCACGCGCGCGCATCTGCAGGACACGGTGATGGCGCTGCACCAGAAGCTCAGAAACACCGTCATGATGATCACCCACGACGTGGACGAAGCCGTGCTGCTTTCGGATCGCATCATCATGATGACGAACGGTCCATCGGCGCAGATCGGCGAGATTCTCGTCGTGCCTCTCGCGCGGCCGCGCAAAAGGCTCGAGCTGGTGGCCGACGCCACTTTTCTCAAGTGCCGACAGCGGGTGCTGGAGTTCCTTTATGAGCGCCATCGCTTCGCCGATGCGGCATGAATCGCGCGTCGGAATACTCTCAGCGCCCGAAAGGAACCGCCGATGAGCGAGCCGCTCGTCATCGTCGGCAACGGAATGGCCGCCATGCGGCTGGTCGACGAGCTCGCGCGCCGCACGCTCGGACGCTATGCCATCGCCGTGATCGGCGAGGAACCGCGGCTCGCCTACAACCGCGTGCTGCTGTCCTCAGTGCTGGCGCAGGAGGTCTCGCGCAGCGAAATCGAGCTGCAGCCGGCGCGATGGTGGCGCGACCGTGGGGTGACGCTGCTCTACGGACGCACCGCCACCGCGATCGATCCGACCATCCACCGCCTTCGGCTGGCCGATGGAGCGACGCTGCCGTTCGCCCGGCTGGTGCTCGCCACCGGCTCGCGCCCGATCAGGCTCAACGTACCCGGCATCGACCTGCGCGGAGTACGCACGTTCCGCGACCTGGGCGATGTCGCGGCCATCGAAGCCGCGGCGGCCAAGCTTCCCAAAGCGGTGGTGATCGGCGGCGGATTGCTCGGCTTGGAGGCCGCTTACGGCCTGGCGAAGGCCGGTTTGCAGGTTTCCGTCGTTCACCTGATGGACCGGCTGATGGAGCGCCAGCTCGATGCGCGCGCCTCGGCCATGCTCCTGCGCGCGGTCGAAGCGCGCGGCATCGCCGTCCATCTCAACGCCGAGACCGCCGGCATCCTCGGCAACCGCCGCGCCGAGGCCGTCGCCCTCAAGGACGGGCGGCAGATCGAGGCCCCGCTGGTGGTGGTCGCAGCCGGCATCCGCCCCAACATCGACCTCGCGCGCACCGCCGATCTCGCGGTCGATCGCGGGATCATGGTCGACGATCATCTGCAAACCAGCAAGCCCGGGATCTACGCGATCGGCGAATGCGCCGAGCACCGCGGCATCTGCTACGGGCTGGTCGAGCCGGCCTACGAACAGGCGCACGCGCTCGCGTCGCATCTTGCGGGAGACGGGCGGCCGCTATCCCGGCAGCGTACAGGCGACCAATCTCAAGGTGTCCGGCGTGAACGTGTTTTCGGCCGGGGATTTTCTCGGAGCAGCCGGGACCGAGCAGATCGTGCTCTCCGATCCCGGCCTTGGCAGCTACAAGAAGCTGGTGATCGCGGATGGCCGCCTCGCCGGCGCGGTTCTGTTCGGCGATACCGCCGACGCACTCTGGTATCTCGATCTCATCCGTTCGGGCGCATCGATCGAGGCGATCCGCGAGGACCTCGTGTTCGGCCGCGCGCTCGCCGAACGATCGGCGACAAAAGAACTGGCGGCGTGAGGGCGGGCGATGTCGAGCGACTTCACCCCCGACCAGAAGCGCTATCTCGAAGGCTTTGCGTCGGGCCTCACCGCGGCGCGCGCCGCGCGCGGCCAGCTTCCGGCCGGCACCGCCGCGCAGGGCGAACCGACCGGACCCGACGCCATCCACATCAAGGCGCAGGACCGCGTTCTCGCAGCGGGCGGACAGCTCGCCGACCAGGAAAAATTCAAGCGCGAGCAGCATCCGTTCGACGCCTATGAGCGGCTCAAGCAGCAGGCGCGAAACAACGAACCGCCGAAACCTGCCGACAATTTCCGCTGGCGCTTCTACGGCCTGTTCTACGTCGCGCCGGCGCAGAACGTCCTACATGTGCCGGCTGCGCATCCCCAACGGCATCCTCAAGCACTGGCAGCTCGCCGGGCTTGCCGATCTCGCCGAACGCTATGCCGGCGGCTATTCGCACGTCACCACCCGCGCCAATCTGCAGATGCGCGAGATCGAGCCGAAGAACGCGGTGGCGATGGTCGAGGCGATCCAGGACCTCGGCCTCGGCTCGCGCGGCTCGGGCGCCGACAATATCCGCAACGTCACCGGCACGCCGACCGCCGGCATCGATCCGCAGGAGCTGATCGACACGCGGCCCTATGCGCGCGAATGGCATTTCCACATCCTCAACGAACGCGCGCTCTACGGCCTGCCGCGCAAGTTCAACGTCGGCTTCGACGGCGGCGGCCGCATTCGCGGTGCTGGAGGACACCAACGACATCGGCTTCCAGGCGGTCGAGGTGAAGGACGGCTTCGGCGCCGAGGCCGGCGTCTGGTTCCGGCTCGCGCTCGGCGGCATCACCGGTCACAAGGATTTCGCGCGCGACACCGGCGTGATCGTCAAGCCGGAAGAGGCGACGCAGGTCGCCGACGCCGTGGTGCGCGTCTATATCGAGCACGGCGACCGCACCGACCGCACCAAGGCGCGGCTCAAATATGTGCTCGACGCCTGGGGCTGGAGAAATTCATCGCCCATGTCGAGGAAAAGCTCGGCCGGACGCTTGATCAAGGTGCCGGCGGAAGCGATCGCGCCGCGGCCGGCGTATCGACCGCGGCGCGCATATCGGCGTCCACAAGCAGAAGCAGCCGGGCTTGAACTGGATCGGCGTGGTGCTGCCGGTCGCGCGGCTCACCGCCGCCCAGATGCGCGGCCTGGCGAAGATCGCCAGCGATTTCGGCGACGGCGATATCCGCCTCACGGTCTGGCAGAATCTGCTGATCTCCGGCGTGCCCGACGACAAGGTCGCGCTCGCGCAGAGGCCGCCATCGCGGCGATCGGCCTTTCCACCAAGGCGACCTCGATCCGCGCCGGGCTGATCGCCTGCACCGGCAACGTCGGCTGCCGGTTCGCGGCCTCCGACACCAAGCGGCACGCCGAGGAGATCGCGCACTGGTGCGAGGCGCGCGTCGATCTCGACGGACCGGTCAACATCCATCTCACCGGCTGCCATCATTCCTGCGCGCAGCACTACATCGGCGAGATCGGCCTGCTCGCCTGCAAGGTCGAGGTCTCGGAGGACGACGACCGTCGAGGGCTATCACATCTATGTCGGCGGCGGCTTCGGACCGGATGCCGCGCTCGGCCGCGAAATCTATCGCGACGTGAAGGCCGACCGACGCGCCGCGCGTCGTCGAGCGCATGCTCAAGGGCTATCTGGCGCATCGCGCTTCGCGCGACGAGACGTTTCTCGCCTTTTCGCGCCGCCACGAGATCGACGCGCTCAAGGCGATGTTCGAGGCGGAGGCGGCCGAATGAGCCAGAACCTGCCGCCGCCGATCCCCTCGCTGGTGCCGGACACCGCGCCGTTCTCCGACGAGCAGCGCGCCTGGCTCAACGGCTTCTTCGCCGGCCTGGTTTCGCTCGACGGCACCGGCATCACGCCGCTGTCGCAACGAGCAGGCGGCGGCGCTGCTCGCCGGCGCGCTTCAGGCGCCAAGAGTGCCGGCGATGACGACGACGGCGGCGCGCCCTGGCACGACCAGACCATGCCGATGGCCGAGCGCATGAAGCTCGCCGATGGGCGGCCGCTGCGCTGGCGCATGATGGCGGCGATGGCGCAGCAGGACTGCGGCCAGTGCGGCTACGACTGCAGGAATTATTCCGCGGCGATCTTTGCGCGCAAGGAGGAGCGGCTGAACCTGTGCGTGCCCGGCGGCAAGGAAACCGCCCGCATGCTCAAGACGCTGTTCGAGGAGATCGAAGGCCGCCGCCGGCGGCTCCGGCAACCCTGCGTGCCGAGCGCCGAGCCGACTGCCGCCCCGCCAACCGCGCCCGGCTGTTCGCGCGATCAATCCGGCGGTCGCGACGCTGCACGCGCGCACGCGGCTCAACAAGCCGGGCTCCGAGAAGGAAACCTGGCACGTCGAGTTCGATCTGTCGTCGTCCGGCATCGACTACACGGTCGGCGATTCCTTCGGCCTGTTCCCGACCAACGATCCGGCGCTGGTCGATGCGGTGATCGAGGCGCTCGATGCGCCGCGCGGACTTTCCGATCGGCGGGCGGACGCTGCGCGACGTGCTGTTCGACGGCGTGTCGCTGTCGCCCGCGCCCGACATGCTGTTCCAGCTGTTCTCCTACATCACCGGCGGCGACCGCCGGAAGAAGGCGCGCGCGCTCGCCACCGGCGAGGACCCGGACGGTGACGCCGCCACCCTCGACGTGCTGGCGGCAATCGCAGAAATTTCCCGGCATCCGGCCCGATCCCGAAGCTTTCATCGAGGCGCTCGATCCGCTGCAGCCGCGGCTCTATTCGATCTCGTCGTCGCCCAAGGTCGACCCCGGCCGCGTCGCGCTCACGGTCGATGCCGTGCGCTACGACATCGACGAGCGCCGCCGCCTGGGCGTCGCCTCGACGTTTCTCGCCGAGCGCGTCGCGCCCGGGCGGCGCCATCAAGGTCTACGTGCAGAAGGCGCATGCCTTCGCGCTGCCGGCCGACCCGGCGGTGCCGATCATCATGGTCGGACCCGGCACCGGCGTCGCGCCGTTCCGCGCCTTCCTGCAGGAGCGCCGGGCGACCGCGGCGCCCGGCCGCAACTGGCTGTTCTTCGGCCACCAGCGCTCGAACTGCGACTTCTTCTACGAGGACGAATTGAAGGCGATGAGAGCCGCCGGCGTGCTCACGCGGCTGTCGCTCGCCTGGTCGCGCGACGGCGACCAGAAGATCTACGTGCAGGACCGCATGCGCGAGGTCGGCCGCGACCTGTGGTCATGGATTGCCGACGGCGCCCACATCTATGTCTGCGGCGACGCCAAGCGCATGGCGAAGGACGTCGAGCGCGCGCTGGTCGACATCGTCGCGCAACACGGCGTGCGCAGCGCGGACGAGGCGGCGGCCTTCGTCGGCGACCTCAAGAAAGCCGGCCGCTACCAGCAGGACGTCTACTGATGAATGCGCCCGCGCAGCATCCACCGGCCGTGCGCACCACCTGCCCTTATTGCGGCGTCGGTTGCGGCGTGCTCGCCAAGCCGGACGGCCGCGGCGGCGCCGCGATCGCGGGCGATCCCGATCACCCGGCGAATTTCGGCCGGCTGTGCTCGAAGGGCTCGGCGCTTGGCGAAACGCTCGGCCTCGATGGCCGGCTGCTGTACCCGATGCTGCGGCAAGCGGACGGGGCGTTGGCGCAGGTCTCGTGGAACGTGGCGCTCGATCGCGTGGCGCGGCGGCTTCGCCGACATCATCGCGCGAGCACGGCCCCGACGCGGTCGCGTTCTATCTCTCCGGTCAGTTGCTGACCGAGGATTACTACGTCGCCAACAAGCTGATGAAAGGCTTCATCGGCACCGCCAACGTCGACACCAATTCGCGCCTGTGCATGGCCTCGTCGGTCGCCGGCCATCGCCGCGCCTTCGGCGCCGACACCGTGCCCGGCACGTATGAAGACCTGGATCTGGCCGATCTGATCGTCCTCTGCGGCTCGAACGCCGCCTGGTGCCACCCGGTGCTGTATCAGCGCATGGTCGCGGAACAGGCATGAGCGCGGCGCCAGGATCGTCGTGATCGATCCGCGGCGCACCGCGACCGCCGAGGACGCCGACCTGTTCCTGCCGATTGCGCCCGGAATGGACGCGGCGTTGTTCAGCGGTCTGCTCGTCCACCTGGCCGACAATGGGACGCTCGACCGCGACTATATCGAGTCCCACACGTCCGGCTTGCGAGGCCGCCCTCGCACGCGCCCGCGAAATCGCGCCCGATACTACGACGACCGCCATGGCGACCGGGCTGAGCGAGACCGACGTCGCGCGGTTCTTCGACCTGTTCCGCGCCACGCCGAACGTCGTCACCTGCTTCTCGCAGGGCGTGAACCAGTCGGCCCAGGGCACCGACAAGGTCAACGCCATCATCAACTGCCATCTCGCCACCGGCCGCATCGGCCGGCCGGGCATGGGACCGTTCTCGCTCACCGGCCAGCCCAACGCCATGGGCGGACGCGAGGTCGGCGGTCTCGCCAACCAGCTTGCCGCCCATATGGGCTTCACGCCGCCGGAGATCGACCGGGTGCGGACGGTTCTGGCGCGCCCCGAGCATGGCGCAGCGCGAAGGCCTCAAGGCGGTGCAGATGTTCGAGGCGATCGAACGCGGCGAGATCAAGGCGCTGTGGGTGATGGCGACCAATCCCGCGGTGTCGCTGCCGCGCGCGCGGCGCGATGCGCGACGCGCTGCGCGGGCTCGAACTGTTCGTCGTCTCGGAGAACGTGCTGTCGAACGACACCGTCAATGCCGGCGCGCATGTCCTGTTGCCGGCGGCGGCCTGGGGCGAGAAGGACGGCACCGTCACCAATTCGGAGCGGCGCATCTCGCGCCAGCGCGCCGTTCCTGCCGCTGCCGGGCGAGGCCAGGCCGGACTGGTGGATCGTCGCCGAGGTCGGCGCGGCGCATGGGCTTCGGCGACGGCATTCGCCTATCGCTCGGCCGCCGACGTGTTCCGCGAGCATGCGGCGCTGTCGGCGTTCGAGAACGACGGCAGCCGCGACTTCGACATCGGCGCGCTGGCCCGGCTCGGCGACGAGCGAATTCGACGCGCTCGAGCCGGTGCAATGGCCGTCGCGCACCGGGGCGGCGGACGGCGAAAGCCGCTTCTTCGCGCGACGGCGGCTTTTTCACCGCCGACCGCAAGGCGCGCTTGATCGCGCCGGAGCCGCCCGCCCCGCAGGCGCCGACCTGCGAGCAATTCCCGTTCCGCCTCAACACCGGCCGCGTGCGCGACCAGTGGCACACGATGACGCGCACCGGCCTCAGCCCGCGGCTGGCCGCCCATCTGCCGGAGCCGTTCGTCGAGGTCCATCCGGACGACGCCGCGACGCGCGGGGCTCGCGCGACGGCGGCTTCGCGCGCGTGCGATCGGCGCACGGCTCATGCGTGCTCAAGGTCGTCGTCAGCGCGGGGCAGCGGCCGCGGTTCGCTGTTTGCGCCGATCCACTGGAGCGACGAGACGGCGTCGTCTGCGCGGATCGGCGATCTGGTCACGCCGGCGACCGATCCGTATTCCGGTCAGCCCGAGGCCAAGGCGACGCCCGCCGCGATTGCGCCGGTCGACTATCCCTTCCGCGGCTTCGCGCTGACGCGCCACCGCATCGATCCGCCTGCCGGCACCTGGTGGTCGCGGGTAACGGTGGCGAACGGTTTCGGCCTGCTCCTGGCGAGCGATGTCGCACCGGGCGGCATGGCACGACACGGCGTGCGGCTGGTTCGGGAGCGGCGTGGAGGTCGCGGAATATATCGACGAGCCGCGCGGGAGCTATCGCATGGCGGGTTTCGTCGAGGGCCGGCTCGCGGGCTGCCTGTTCACCGGACCGGCGGCGGCGATGCCGCAATGGGATGCGATCAAGGCGCTGTTCGAGGCCGAGGCCCTGGGCGATGCGCAGCGGCGCGCCGTGCTGTCGGGAAAATCGACCGACGGCCTAGCCGATCCCGGGCCGACGATCTGCGCCTGCTTCGGTGTCGGCCTCAACATCATCCGCGCCGCGATCGACAGCCGTGCCGCGGTCAGCGTGGAGGATATCGGCGTGGCGCTGCGCGCCGGCACCAATTGCGGCTCCTGCATTCCCGAACTCAAAAGGCTCGTCGGTCATGGCCATGTCGCGCAAACCGCTTGAGGCACCCGTGGCACCGATGGCGGCACTGGCGCGGCTGCCGGTCTTCCTCGCCCTCCACCGCAAGCGCGCCCTCGTCGCCGGGGGTGACACCGCCGCCACGTGGAAGGCGGAGCTGTTGTCAGCGGCCGGCGCGGACGTGGATGTCTACGCGGATGACGCATCCGACGAGCTGTTGCTCCTGGCGGCCAATCCGCCGCGCGGCATCGTCACGGTTCACCGGCGCGGCTGGACGCCCGGCGATCTCCGCGGCGCCGCCATCGCGGTGGGCGCCTGCGCCGATGACCGGGAAGCGCGGGAGTTCGCCGCCGCCGCCCGCGCTGCCGGCGTCCCCGTCAACGTGATCGACAAGCCGGCCTTCTGCGACTTTGCGTTCGGATCGATCGTCAACCGCTCGCCGCTGGTGATCGGCATCTCCACCGACGGCGCGGCGCCGGTGTTCGCCCAGGCCATCCGCGCCAAGCTCGAAGCCTTGCTGCCGCGCGGCTTCGCCCGCTGGGCGCAAGCCGCTGCGCGCTGGCGCGGCGCGGTCAAAACCTCCGGCCTGTCGTTCGCCGGCCGCAGACGCTTCTGGCAGCTGTTCACCACCCAGGCCGTGACCTGCCCGGACCGGGAGCCGGCCGAGCGCGATTTTGAATGCATGCTCGCGGAGGCACGCGGACTTGGAAACGCGGTCGAAAACGGTTCGGTAACCCTGGTCGGCGCCGGACCCGGCGATCCGGAATTGCTCACCCTGCGCGCGGTTCGGGCGCTGCAGTCCGCCGACGTCATCCTGTTCGACGAACTGGTGTCGGCGGACATCCTCGAGTTCGCCCGCCGCGAAGCAAAGAAGATGCTGGTCGGCAAGACCGGCCATGGTCCGTCCTGCAAACAGGAGGACATCAATGCGCTGATGGTCAATCTGGCCAGGAGCGGCAAGCGCGTGGTTCGTCTCAAGGGCGGCGACCCGATGATCTTCGCCCGTGCCGGCGAAGAGATCGCGGCTTGTCGCGCTGTGGGTATACCTATCGAGGTGGTGCCCGGCATCACGGCGGCGCTAGGCGCGGCAAGCAGGCTTGCGCTGCCATTGACGGATCGCCGCCAGGTCCGGCGCATGCAATTTCTGACCGGCCATGGCAAGGATGGTGCGCTACCGGTCAATCTGGATTGGAGAAGCCTTGCCGATTCGGCGACCACCACGGCCATCTACATGCCGACCCGCACGATCGCGGCGCTGGCCGACAAAGCCATCGCGGAGGGGCTCGATCCCCGCACGCCGGCGATCGCCGTCGCGCGGGCGACGCGGCCGGATCAGGTCGTCATCGCCACCTGTATCGCCGAACTGCCTGCTCAGCTTGCACAGGCGCGACTTCAAGGTCCGGTGCTGGTCATGCTCGGCAGCGTTTGTTCGGCGGTGAGCGCGGTGCCCGGCTCGGCAATCCAGAAAGTTGCGAACCAAAATTAGCTGCGGCGATCGGACACGTCTTGGAAGGCGTCAGATCGGCGTCGAATGACCCCGGACGGCCTTGGCAGCATAGCCCGAGCGGGGCATCCTAGCTCGCAAGAACGGCCGACCGGGGAAGCCGGCTTACGGCCGACGCGCAGCCGCGCATAAAGTTTGTGCCGGTACCGACGGCCCATCGCAACGCGCGGCCGCAATTCGGTGACGGATGGGAGGATGCCATGCACACGATGACAAATCCACTTCGCGTCGGCGCCGCCGTCGCCCTGTCTGCGCTTGCGCTGTTGGTGGCGTCGTTGCCGGCACAGTCGCAAACCTGGCCGACGCGCACGGTGAAATTCATCCTGCCGCTCGGCCCCGGCTCGGGTGCCGATATCGGCGCTCGTCTGATCGCCGAAAAGCTCAGCGCACGCTGGGGTCAGCCCGTGGTGGTCGAGAACCGGCCGGGTGGCGACGGCTTTGTCGCGATCAACGCATTCGCCTCCGCCCGCGACGACCACGTGCTGCTGTTCGGACCGGCGTCCTCGTTCACCGCGCATCCCTATCTGCACGCCAAGTTGCCCTACGATCCGCGCGATCTCTCCCCGGTGGCCCGCGTCAGCTCCACGCTCGTGGCCATCGTCGTGCCGCCCTCGCTCAACATCGGTTCGCTCAAGGAACTGTTCGCGATGGCGCGCGCGCAACCGGGCAAGCTCAACTGGACGACGGTCACGGGCGCCACCGATTTGATCCTCGCCGCCTATCTCAAGACGTCCGGGATCGACATGGCGAAGATTCCCTATCGCGATACGGTCCAAGCCCTCAACGATGCCGCCGAAGGGCGTCTGCACATTTATTGGGCGGCGCTGGCGATCGTACGCGGCGCGATCCAGGCCGGCCGCGTCAAGTTGATTGCGTTCACCGCCAGCGAGCGCGCGGCGATCTCCCCTGACACCCCGACAGTTGCCGAATCCGGCTTCCCGCAACTGACGTTCGACGGTCTGGTCGGCATCTACGGCACGCGCGACATGCCCATCGAGCTGCGCGAACGCATCGCCGCCGATGTGAAGACTGCGCTTTCCGATCCGGCGATCGTGACCCGGCTGACCGCCACAGGACAGGTGGTGGCTCCCGGATCGGCGGCCGAGTTCGCCGCCTCGATCGACAAACAGCGCGCGACCGTGGCCGAGATCGCCAAGGTGCTGGGCATCAAGCCGGCCACGAACTGAATTCCCCGAGTTGAGCGATCCCGCGGCGCGGCGGCCATTCCATCTATGAGGCGTGCGCAGGCCGGACGCCCGCGCCGTCTCTACGGCGCGCGTTTGAGGAGGTGTTTAACGACGTCTCCCGGTTCCATCCGGGAGCGCATTAACTTTGATCCTTAACGGTTAATCGAACGCAAAAAGAATCGCCTGGACTTTCATTTTACCGGTCGCGATGACTGTAGATAATCGACACGGGGATACTGAAGAGGGCAACCGTCAGTGCGTGCGGCGAGCCACGCGACCAAGCGAGGCCAAGAAATGTTTCAGCCAATTCATCCGGTTTCAAAATCCGCGCCCCCGACGATCAATACCGGGCGAGCAGACGAGTCTACGGCGCTGCGCATCGACCCCGGCAAGATTTGGCACTTCGTCAATCGCCACCGGCGCACCATCGCGGCGACGACGGTCGCTTCCTTCGTCGCGATGCTGCTGTTCGTCGTGCTTGTGAAGCATCAATACACCGCGGTCACGCAGCTTCTCATCGATCCGAGCGATCTGCGCGTCGTCGAAAACGGGCTGACGCCGTCCAATCAAATGCCGGATGCCGTCGTTCTTCAGGTCGAGAGTCAGGTCCGGGTGCTGACCTCCGACAACGTCCTGCGCCGCGTCATCGCCGAAGAGAAGCTCGATCAGGATATCGAATTTGCCGGCAGCACGTCGATGCTGCGTAAATGGCTCGCTCCGTTGCTCGCCCCGTTCGGGCTCGATCAGGGCGCGCGCAACGATGCCATCCGCGCAGCCTTGAGTGAGCTGGACCGGCGTGTGCGGGTGCGGCGCGCCGAACGAACCTATGTCATCGACGTGTCGGTCACGACCGGGAGCCGGGAGAAATCGGCCCGCATCGCCAACGGCATCGCCGAGGCCTACCTTGCGGAGCAGACGGCAGCCCGGCTGGAAGCCGCCCGTCGCGCGTCCGGCTCCCTGTCGGCGCGTCTGGCCGAGCTCAAGGAGCGCGTACGCGAGGCCGAGGAGCGGGTCGAAACCTTCAAGGCACGCCACAATATCGTCGGTGCGACCGGGCAACTCGTCAACGAGCAGCAGCTTCACGAGCTTAACAATCAGTTGACGCTTGCGCGCGCGCGCACGGCGGAGGCGAAATCCCGGTTCGAGCAGATCGAGCATCTGCAGCGCACGGGTGCCGAAATCGGCGCCTTCACGGAAGCCGTTCAATCGCAGACGCTGGCTCCGCTGCGCGCCCAGTACGCCGAGATCATGCGGCGGGAAGCCGAACAGTCGACTACGCTCGGCGCCCGGCATCCGGCGGTCGTGGAAGTCCGCGCCCAGGCCGAGCGCCTGCGGCGGGTGATCGCCGAGGAAGTCAACCGGATTGCGCTGGCGACCCGCAATGAGTACGAGCGCGCCCGGGCAAACGAGGAATCGCTTGCGCGTTCGCTCGAAGGGCTCAAGCGCAACGCCCTCGCGATGAACGAGGCGATGGTAGCGCTGCGGGAGCTCGAGCGCGACGTGCAGGCCAACCGCGCCGTCTACGAGGCCTTTCTGGTGCGGGCACGGGAAACCGGCGAGCAAGGCGGCCTCGACACCAAGAACGTCCGTATCATTTCCAAGGCCGACGAGCCTCTGCGCCGCAGTTGGCCGCCGGGTAACATGATCCTGGCGGTCGTCGCTCTCATCGCCGGGATCGGCTCGGGTCTTGGGCTTGGCTTCCTGCGAGACTGGCGCGAGGGCGGCGAGCTTATGCAGGCGTCGCCGCGCGGCGCGCGGTCGCAAGGCGCGACTGAGCGCTCCCCCGCTCCCGCCGCCGCATTTCCGGTGCTGGCAGAGCTTCCCGATCGCAGCGATGCCGCACAGACTGGCGCTCTCGACGAGCAAGGAGCCACAAGCGAGATGCGCAAGGTGTACGACGTCATCCGCGCGAATCATAAGAAGAACGTCGGCGCAACCGTCCTGGTCGTGGCCCCGCACGACGATGACGACACTACCACCGTCGCTCTCCAGCTCGCGGCCGCAGCGGCGGCGACGCAGCGGGTCTTGCTGATCGATGCCGACATCAACCGGCGGACCATGTCGGCGCTTGTTCCCGATCAGGCCGAAGCCGGGCTCGTGGACGTCGCGGTCGGGCGCAAGGGCCTCGCCGGCGCCGTCATCGAGGATCTGCGGACCAGGATCACGGTGCTGCCGTTGGTATCGCCCAAGAGCCGGCGCAAGGGCGCGATCAACGAGGAGGATCTCAAGGCCGCATTCGAACAGACACGGCGGTTCGACCTCGTGATCGTGGTCGCACCGAACCACGCCTCCGATCCGAGCGCCCGCTTCTTCGCCGGCCTGGTGGACCATATCGTGCTTATTCACAAGTCCGGCGAGGCGGGCAGGCGTGCCCTCGACCAGCTCGTCGCGGGGCTGCACATCGACTTCGCGCAAGGTCCGTGGGACGGTCCTTACCGACGCAAAGGCGGCCTGATGTCCTTGGCCTGGTCCGGTCAAGCGCCGATCGCGTCGCCGGAAGGGTCATGCCCGTGACCGATCGCGGCCTTCCGGCAACAACCGGCTCGAGCGAGCGGACGATCGATGCGGTGGATGCCTGCGTCCGCAGCATCCTGTTCGTCGGCGTCTTCCTGATCGTGTGGATTTCGTTTCAGCCGTTCCAAAGCCTGGCCCAGCCTCCCATCGAAATCACGGAAGGAGGCAGCCGGGTCAATCAGATCGGGTTTGCGCTGGTGTTTCTGCTCCTCGGCGGATGGGCGTTTTTCAACGACCTACACCGGCTGAGGGTGCTGCTGCGGCCGGCGCTGGTCGCCATGGTGCTGTGGTTCGCGCTGAGCGTTCTATTGTCCTGGGAACCGGGCCTGGCCGCCCGGCGCCTGGCGTTTGCGCTCATCCTTATGGCGATTTCCGCCATCGTTCTGCTGCTCCCTAGAAGCCTTCGGCATTTCTCCGATTTGATCGCGGCAGCGGTGCTGATCGTCCTGGCCCTGAGCTACCTGGGAATGCTGCTGGTTCCCTCGTTGACCATTCACCAGCCCACGGACTTTCTCGAGCCCGAACATGCCGGCAACTGGCGCGGCGTATTCCCGCACAAGAACCAGGCGGGAGCGACGATGGTCATTTTCATCTTCATCGGGCTGTTCGTCGCCCGCGCACGCAGTCTTTTCATTGGCGGACTGATCGTCGCGCTATCGCTGACATTCATGGTCTTTTCGTATTCCAAGACCGCCATTGCGCTGTTCCCGGTCATCATGCTTCTCGTGGCGTTCATCGCGAGAGCGCCACGATGGCTTGCAGTCGCGACCGTCATTGCAATCCTGGGGACTCTCAATCTGTTTACGATCGGTTCAGTTCATATCGGGCCGGTCCAAACCATCCTGAGCGCAACTCTGTCGGATCCGACCTTCACCGGCAGAACCGATATCTGGCAATTCGCTTTGGAACATATTGCCGAGCGGCCGATCACAGGTTTCGGTTTCTCGGCCTTTTGGGGTACCGAATACGTCGTGCACGGATTGAGCCGGAGCTTGAACTGGGCCAATGCCGCAACCGATGCGCACAATGCCTATCTCAATCTCGCGGTAACGGTCGGCATCCCTGGGCTGCTGCTCGTGGCGATCTGGATCGTCCTGCTTCCCGTGATGGATTTCTGCCAAGTTCGGGAGACAGGCGCCACTCCGCTCCAAATGCTGTTCCTGCGTGTGTGGCTGTTCGGGATTCTCGCGTCCTGCTTCGAGAGCGTACTGTTTCAGCAGATCGGAGAAGCCTGGTTCTTCATGATGACGTCGACCTTCGGGCTTCGCTATCTGGCGGTCACGCAGTTGAAGACCTGAGAGGGATCGTCACTCGGCCGCCGGTCAGCGCGCCGCGCGATTCCCATCTTTCGGCACGTTGAGCCGCAAGACCCGAAGAAGCGCGGCATCGGGATACCGATCGGTCGGCCGGTCGTACAACCCAAATGGATCGTCGCGCAGCACGTAGATCGTCCAGCCCCAGCCGCGGCGTTCGATCTCCGACGATGTGTCGTAGAACCATCGCACTCGCGATGACCTGTCGATCTCAATACCATCGATCTTCTGCTTCATCGCGCCGAATTCTGTGAACACGATCCGATCCGATTCGATGCCTTGGCGCCGCTGCCAGTCCGCGACCCGGTCCATCCAGCCCTTGATCTGCCGCTGGTCCTGGTCCTCGCGGAAATACTTCCGGATTTCGGCTTCCGCCTTCTGGCGAGCGGCCATCCGGTCCGCGTTAGCCAGCGGGACGGCCTTGAATTGTTCGCGCGTCAGCGAGAGCGTCTCATCCAGGTTGCCGGCGGAGGCCGGGTAAGGCACACCGATCGTGCCGGCCAGATACGGCATCGACCAGGTCGCACCCTGATGGGTGAACAGGAACGGATAGTAGAAGTGCACGCTCACCAGATTGCGCGGATCCCGCAGCAAGGGAGAGTCCAGAATCTCGATGCCTTCGATGTTGGACCAGCACCCGCCGGTCAGGAACAGCAGCATGTCCGGCGCGATGCGGCGAAGACGTTCGACCATGAACTCCTGGTATGCCGTCCAGTCGACGCCGAAGCGCACCCGGCAGGTCGATTGCGGCTCATTCATCGGCTCGAGCGCGACGGTTCCCGAGCTGACGGTCTTCAAGGCGCCGGCGATCCGCTCCACCATCTCGAAATAGAGCCGGAATTTCTTGCCATCCAGGCCGTCCAGATAGGTCTCCGGCAGCTCGCGCTGGAGCGATGGCGGATACAACGTGACCAGCACCGCAAGATCGTGGCGATGCAGCTCGGCGATCACCGCAAGCGAGCTGCTCGACGATGTCGAGCCGCTGCTTTTCGTCGCCCCACATCATGGGGCCGAGATCGATCGGGACCCGCATGTGGTCGAAGCCGAGGCTTCGCAGATCGGCGAAATTGCTCCGCGCCAGCGCGGGGCGCGCTTTCGGAAATGGCGGACTGGCGTAGACCTTGGCGGCACCCTCGCCGGTGGTTGCCGCGAAATTGAAGAACTCGACCAGCGTGGCGCCGCGCTTGAAGCCGGCGGATGCTTGGCCGGCGATTCCCATTGCGAACGCTAGCGAGAGCGCCGCAAGGGCCATCCGCCGCGCCATCGTCATCATGACATGACTTCCCGTCCGGACCACGCCGGCGCAGGCTCGAAGCCATGGGATCGCAACAACGAGAGATAGTTGTCGATCATGCGGGTGCGCGAATACTTCCGCGCCATCGCCTGCGCAAACCGTTGTACCGTCTCGCGCGCGGGAAGCGCGCGCAGAGCCGAGCCGACGGCCGACACCCAGCCCTCCACGTCGTCGGGTGCGACAAAGGTGACGGGCTCCGAGCTTGGAACCGACAGCACTTCCCGCAGAACCGGCAGGTCGGACACCACCTGCGGTACCCCGACCATCGCCGCTTCGACTGCGGCGAGGCCGAATGTCTCCCAGGTCGACGGCATCACGAACAGATCGGCGGCCGCATACAGGTCCGCAACATCATCTGCCGCGACGGCACCGAGGAAATGCACGCGATCCGTCACCCCAAGCGTCGCGGCGAGCGAGCGATAGACGTCCTCGTTGACGCCGCCACCGGCCAAGGCCAGATGCACATCCGGCAGGCATGCGAGCGCGCGAATCAGAATGCCCTGGTTCTTTTGCTCCACCAGGCGGCCGACATTGAGCAGGACCGGGTACTGCCTCGGCAAACCGAACTGGCGCCGCGTCTCCTCACGCGCGCGCCCGGGCGAGGGAGGGTCGAGCCCGTGCTCGATGAGCTTCATCGAGCGGCAATACCGCGCCGGGTAGGCATCGAATTCGGCGCGCGTCGATGCGCTGTTGGCGATATTGACCGTGTAGAGGCCGAGCGTGCCGGCGATCCTGTCGATCAGCCGTACCGGCCACGCGATCTCGGCCGGCGTACAGGTCTGGTGGACGATGCGCAGCGGACAGCCCCGGAGCCACCCGATGGTGCCGGCCAGAATCGATGCAGTCGCCTGGTATGCCACCAGCGCGTCGAACTGCCCGCCCATGATACGGCGCGCCATGGCAAAGGCGCAGCGCAACTTGGCGAAGGTCGACAAACCCGGTCGCGGGAAAAGATAGACGGTATCGAACACGACGTCGTGAGGACGCAGCCCATCCTCGATCATCGCGGCCAAGGTCTGCACGCCCCCGCGCTCGCGATCGTGAAGAATCTGCAGGATGCGCATCATGAACTGTCCGTGGCGACGGCAAATGCCGCGGATGCGGCGTTCATTTAACGATACCCAGCGAAACCCTGTGCAGCCACTTTTCTTTGCCGCCAGCCCGACCTATTACGCGTGATGCTTAATACGTCGGGGCTCCTTTACCTCGGATCGAGGGCAACGGCCGCCGCCGGTAATCTGCTGGCGGTTGCGATCTTCACGCGCCTCGCCGGCCCCGCCGAGTACGGCCACTACGTGCTGATTTTCGCCTGGTCCATGATCGTTTATGGATTTGGCACGCAGTGGATGCGGTTCGCCTATTTCGGCGTTTACCAATCCGGTCGAGTTCCCGAATACGTCGCTTCGCTGGCACAGCTGCTCGGCGTCACGATCGTGGCGTTGGCGGCGATATTCGGCGGGATGGCGATCCTCGGGTTGTTTGAGCCGATTTTCCTATTGGCGGTTTTTTCGCTTGTCTGCGGCATGTCGATTTACGAGGCCGCATTCGAAGTGACGCGAACCTTGCTCAACGCGCGCTCGGCCGCGCTGTCGATGATCCTGCGCACCTGCCTCACGGTTGTACTTGGAAGCGTGACGCTGTGGCTGGGCGGGGGATCGACCGGGCTCGCCATCGCTCTCGCGCTCGCCCATCTGATCGCGGCCATCCCCTGTCTCGCGACCTTCGCGGACGTCCGGTTGTCGCAAAGCTCGCGCGCTGCCTCGTTGCACATTCTCAAATATGGCTGGCCGCTTCTGTTTTCGTTCGGCGTTACCGCGGTCGGACTGAGCATCGACCGCCTTCTGCTGGAGCACTACGCCGGTACGGCCGCGCTCGGCCCCTATGGCGTGGTTGCCGACGTCCTGCGGCAAAGCTTCGCAGTATTCGGAGAAGCCATCATCCTGGCGCTGGTCACGGTGGCGAAGCAGCAGGCAAATGACGGCGATATCCACGCGTCCAACCGGACATTGCAGAAGGCATTCAACGCGTGCCTTGCCGCGGCGGCCTTCGGCGCGGGGTTCTTCCTCGTCTTCGGCGAGCCGGTATTGGGGCTGCTTCTCGGGCGAGAGTATCTGGCACCGAGCCGCGATCTCATCCCCATATTCGCGATCGCGTTCGCATTCATGACCATGCGCAACTTCTACTTCGCCCAAGTGATCTATTTCACCCAGGCAAGCTACCTCGAGCTCATCGTCTCCTCGCTGTTCCTCGCCATATCCACGACGATGTCGCTGTTGCTCATTCCCGCCTACGGCCCGCTCGGAGCTGCGTTCAGCCTCATGACGGCCTCTATCGTGTCGTGCCTTGCATTCTTCCTGATCGGGCGGCGCTGGTACAGCCTGCCGATCGATTCTGCCGGTCTCGGCGTCATTCCCTTGCTGGCGGCCCTTTTTGTGCTCAGTGCGCGCGGGATTGCCCATGTCGTGGCAAACCCGAGCGTGCTGCTGCTGCTCGACGTACTCATCTTCGTCCTGTTCAGCGGCTTCGCGATGTACCGCTTCCGGCTGCTTTTCGTCACCTCGGGAGACATCGTCAGCAAGCCGCTGCCAGCCGAACCGCGCGCGGGGCCGATCTCGTTGTGACGCCACGGCCAGCAACGGAACACCGTCAATGACCTACATGCCGCAAAAGATCAGCAAGGACCGGCGGCCGCCACACGTTGAGTTCCTGGGTTTGCCGTTTTGCCTGCTGTCCCCGGCGCAATCCGTCGACCTGATCGTTCAGCGATGCGACGAGACCTATGGCTATGTGGTCACGCCGAACGCCCACCACGTGGTGAACGTTCGCGAACAGCCCGATCTGCTGCTCCCGATCTATCGGGATGCCTTGATGTCGCTCTGCGACAGCCAGATCATCCGGGGGCTTGCGATATTGGAGCGCAAGCACCTGCCGCATGTCACCGGCAGCGACCTGGTGGCGGCGCTATTGTCCGTGCAAAGCGCGCGCGCGGTCGAATTCAAGCGCCGGCGGCTGTTGGTGGTCGGCCCCGACGTCGCTGCCGAGCGCGCGCTGCAGGCACGGTATCCGGGCTTGAATGTCGAGGTGCTGCCGGCGCCGGCCGGCTTGGCACAAAGCGCCGAACTGCGTAAGCAGGTGGCGCGTTCCTGCCTTGAGCGCCCGTGGGACATCCTACTGCTCTGTGTGGGCTGCCCAGCGCAGGAATTGATCGCGCACCTGATCGGACAGCTCGGGCGCCGCTCCGGAATCGCGCTGTGTGTCGGCGCATCGATCGACTTTGTCGTCGGCCGTCGCGCCAGGGCACCGAAGCTTCTCCAGCGAATTGGGCCTGGAATGGGCCTTTCGGCTGGCATCGGAACCGCGCCGGCTTTGGCGCCGGTATCTCGTGAAGTCGCCGAGGATCTTTTCGATCTTTCTGGCCACGCGGTTCGCCCGGCGTCCCTGACATGGCGCCGATCAGGCGTGCGGGCTTCAGAGGGCCGTAACGCGCGCTGGCGATACAATCCGGTCGTCCGTTGCGCGTGCGGATGAATAGCCGGCCTAAGTCAAGGCGTCGCGGATCGGCAGGCAGCGCAATCCCGCCGCCTGAACGGCGTCGACGGTCGAACGCAACAGTGCCGGCGAACACCCGATCCAGCTCGGCGGATCGGCCACGTCATGGGTGTAGAAGATGAGCCAGCCGTTGCGCTCGCGCGTCTCGCGCAAGGCGGTCTGCAGTTTGTCGGGCGTCAGCGTCCGATCGTAGAGCTCGATCACCCTTAGCAACCCAAGATCGACGGCGCCGGCGTTGATCCCCTCGTAGATGCCGCGGCAGCTGTCGAAACGCCCCTGCAGCTGCAGCTTGCGCGCGAGCGACAGGCGCCCGAACGGAAAGCAGAAATTCGTCGGACGTAGGTCCGGAGCGAGCTGCGCGAGCGCTTCGGCGTTGCGTTGGCATTCAGCCGCCATCCCCGCAGCATCAAGCCGCTCGACATTGACATGCGAAAATGTGTGACAGCCGATTTCGTGGCCGTGGGCGTGCAGCGCGCGCACCTCATCGCGGCCGATGACCCGCCAGTGGGTGTCGGCCGTGCCGCAGATTCCCGCCGCAATGTAGAAGGTTCCCCGGATTCCGCGCTCTTCGAGAATGGTAGCGCCGTTGCTGTGGGCCGAATCCGGAACGTCGTCGAACGTGAAGCTCACGATCGGCTCGCGATTTTGCATCTGGAACGGCTTCGAGCGATGGTGCCGCGCCATCTTTCTTGAAACACCGGTCAGCAGGGTTTGCAGCATGGCGTAGCTCACGTCGTGCTCGCGGCGATCGCGGGCCGCTCGGTGCTCAATGGAACCGTCGCCAGGTCGGACACGATCTCGAGGAAGCTCTTGGCGGCACGGTCGGCCGTGTAGTCGAAGCCGCGCTGCATCAAGCTCTTGCGGTCGACCGGGCGGTCCATTGCGGCCTCGATTGCCGATGCCAGGGCGTACGCGTCGCCGACAGGCACCAGCGTCCCGAACCGGCCGTCCTGCAGGATTTCCCGCGGGCCATAGGGACAGTCCGTCGACACCACCGGCGTGCCGCAGGCGAGCGCCTCGATGATCGCGTTGCACAGCCCTTCGTAGATCGACGAACACACGGCCACGCGTGCCCGCATCATCCATTCGAAGGGGTCGCCGACAAAGCCGGTGAACGTCGTCCGCTCCGACAATCCGTGATCGCGCACGAACTGCTCGAGTGCGGCGCGTTCCCGTCCGTCTCCAACTACGGCGAGACGCCAAGGCCGATTCTTTGGCAGCAATGCCATGGCGCGCAGCAGCGTTCTGTGATCCTTCTCCGCCGAGAGCCGGCCCACACACACGATCAGATCGCGTTCGCGCCCCGCCTCGCCGTCCCAGCGTTCGATGCGAGCGGCAGCCGCGGGCGGAATGACGGCATTGCTCGGCATCCAGGACAATGTCCGGTCTGGGACAGAGAAATTTTTCGCCAGATCCTGCCGTGCTCCGCGGGTGAGCGTGACCACCTTGTCCGCGTAGCGGTAGAGATGACGCAAAACGCGGTAGGCAATCCGGTTTTGCAGGTGGGGATCGTGGCTTTGCGCTATCGATGGACTGCCGACTTCCCGCAAAACCAGTTTGGGACGGGTCGCACGCGGCAAGGAACGCACGGCCGCGAGACAGCAGAGGTTGAGATTGGATTCCGAGCTGATGACCAGCCGCGGCGCGATGTCCAGGATCAGTCGGCGCAATCCCGGAATGGCATACCGGATTCGGCCTCCCGGAATCTCGATCGAACGGATCGCGGGGTCAAGCAGGTGACGCAGCGGTCCTTCGTTGCGGAGGACAAGGACGACGAGCGGCACACCTTTGGCGGCGAGCGCATTGCAAAGCAGAATCATATCGCGCTGCGCGCCGCCGCCTTCGAAGGCGCGCATCACCACGGCGAAGGTATCGCAAGCGATGTCGGATCGACGACCCACGTGGCGGCTCTTCCTGTCGGTAGCCGACAGCCTTGTCACATCCCGCAAATCGCGACCAAACAAAAACGCGTCATTGCCGTACGTTGGTTAATCGTCGATGGCACGCTCGAACCGCTTAACCTTCTCCATTGCGTTTCGTCGCGCGACTGACCCTGAGCGTCCTCGGGCCGTTTGGTGAATTATGCGCTGGCGTGCCCTTTGCAACATCGATCCCGTGACGTCGCGCCAGGACGGGATTGTCCCGTTCTGGTTTGAACTGTCCATAAACCGGACACTTGCCTGGAATGAGCACCGCCCCGCAATATGGTTTCGAGACCGGCTCGGTTGCCGCGCGGCGAGGGATGGTGCTGCGCGTCGTCTTTGGCTTCCTGGCGGGCGCCACCGATGCCGCAGCAATTCTCCTGTTGGCGATCGGAACCGGCATTCTCTATCACCGGGTGCTCTACGGAAGCGCGGGCATCATCACGAACTATGTGGAGGTCGGCCTGCTGGCGGCATGGCTCTACGCGGTCATCAACATTTACCATAACGAATACTCGGTTCTTTCCTATTTCGAGTTCAAGCGGCACCCCGAACGCATTGTGCGCTTCTGGAATTTGACCTTTGTCGGCCTGATCACGCTCGCGTTTCTCACCAAGACAACCGACGTCCACTCGCGCGGATGGCTCATCCTCTTCTACGTCGGAGGATTTTCGACCATCGTCATCGTGCACGCACTGCTGGTGAAAGCCGCCGTGGCGGGCAGCGAGGTCGGCCTGATTGCGACCAAGCGCCTGTTTCTTGTCGGCGGCGAGCCTGACATTCGCGATTTCATCCGGCGCTATCGGGTTTGGGAACTCGGATTGGAAATCGTTGGAACGGCGCACCTCCAGCACCCGGCCGGAACGTACGAGAGCAAACGGCGGTTTGGCGAGGATCTGCGGGCGGCTGTCGCTGCCGCAAGAACGCACGAACTCGACGGAGTCTTTGTCATCGTCCCCTGGCACGATCGGGAGGCAATCGACCGGTGCGTCGAAGCCTTTATGACGGTTCCGACCTCGATCTACCTCGCACCGGAACGCCTGCTCGACCGCTTCGAGAGCGTCGCGATCGAGCAGATTGGCCCCATCGCCAGCCTGCATCTACTGCGACCGCCGTTGTCGCTGGTATCGGTGCTGGTCAAGCGTCTGCTGGACATCATGCTCTCCGCAGTCGGCTTGCTTGTCCTGCTGCCTCTCCTGATCGCGGTCGCCATTCTGATCAAGCTCGACAGCCCTGGACCGGCCTTCTTCCTGCAGCGGCGCTACGGCTTCAACCAGAAGCCGTTCCGTATCATCAAGTTCCGTACCATGACGTCGCTCGATGATGGGCCCGTGGTCAAACAGGTCATGCGGAACGATGGAAGGCTCACGCGCCTGGGGAAGTTCCTGCGCCGCTGGAACATCGACGAGCTGCCTCAGCTCATCAATGTCCTAACGGGTCACATGTCGCTGGTCGGGCCACGCCCGCACGCCCTCGCCCATGACCAGAGCTGGGGTCCCAGCATCGCGCTCTACGCCAGGCGCCACAACGTCAAGCCGGGCATCACGGGCTGGGCGCAAATCCATGGCTTCCGCGGCAACGTCGATAACGACAGGCAGCTGCAGGGCCGCATCGAGCATGACCTCTATTACATCGACAACTGGTCGATCTGGCTCGACTTGCGGATATTGTTTGCGACGGTCTTCTTTCGAAGAGCTTATGAGAACGCTTTTTAAGCGGGCCGCCGGCGGGACGGCATGACGACATGCGGGTCAGGCAGAGGCGCCCGCGAAAATCGATTTACGACAAGGGAACAGACCGCCATTTCAAACCAGGTAGGCAGCGGTAACAATCGCAGCCGAAACGATCATTCCGATCGAAATCCACAGAGCCCCAATGAGGATCCAGACAGACAGCGGGCGACACAGCGGCCGCGTCTTGGGCACGATCTCGGTCGCTGATCCTCGATCGGGAGAAACGATCGGCTCGACGGCCGTGGCGCCGGTGTCATGCTCAAGATGCTTCCGCGCGGCGCCGAGCCGGCTGACGACATCCCACGCCTTGTCCCAGTCTGTACTGCTCGCCCGAAGCAAGCCAGGACGCTCACTCGACATGACCTTGATCCCACCAATGCTCGATCATTGTCGTAGTCGAATCAAAACGTTGAATCGACATCAACGAATGGTTAACCCTAATGTTTGCTCACGCGAACGTGAGGGAAGAATTGCGTCGGCTTCGGATTGCCGGAGCCGGCATCCGTTCGATTGAACCCCCTCTCAAATCCTGTCGATGCAACTCGGTATTGCATCGTATGACATGCCTTGATTGCGGCGTGAATCGGTCAGAGCCACCGCGCATCGTTTGGCGTAAAGGTCGGGGTGATTGGAGGCTCGACCTGGATTTGAACCAGGATGAGAGACGGTGCCCCGTCCCCGCGTATCTTTCCGCCATCGAGCCAAGGCGCATCCTATTAAAATACGTCCATGTTTCCAGCACCAATTACAGGCACGGTAAACTCCACCGATGAGATATAGCGGTTACGGCCGCTCAATGAAGAAGCAAGGCGCTCCGTGTGTCGAACATTCAACCGACCAACGGACGCGCACGCAGAGCCAATCGTCATCGCGAGCTGCGTCCGCGCCGTTAGGCATAACGCGAGCAGGAATTTGCGCCGACCGTCTCGGCATAGTTTAAAGCAGCGATGACGGGCATAACCCACAAGGCTGATATCGCAATCGTCGGCGGCGGCCTGGCGGGCTCGACCGCGGCACTCGTGCTTGGACGATCGGGATATCGCGTCGCTCTGGTCGACATCCACGCCGAGTATCCCCCGGATTTCCGGTGCGAGAAATTCGCCAACGAACAGATCGATCTGCTGCAAGGGCTGGGGCTGTTCGAGCAACTGACGGCGCTGACCACGCCTGCGCCTGACATGGTGGTAGCCCGCTTCGGGCGCGTGGTCGAACGGACCGGAAAGCCGGAATATGGCTTCTACTATGAGCACGTGGTCAACGCCATACGCGCACAATTGCCGCCGAACGTCGCGTTCATCGTCGGCCGCGCTGCCGACCTCGTTACCGGACCCGACTGTCAGCGGGTAACACTGTCCAATGGCGATGCCATCGAGGCTCGCCTGCTCGTGCTGGCCTCTGGTCTGGGGGATTCGTTGCGTCACGGTCTCGGAATCGAACGGCGTGTCATCCGCGACAAGCATTCACTCAGTGCCGGGTTTGACGTCGCACCGGCGCAGGGGGAGACATTCGATTTCCCGGCTCTCACCTATTATGGTGAGAGGACGGCCGATCGCATGGCCTATGTCAGCTTCTTCCCCATCAGGGACACCATGCGCGTCAACTTGTTTTGCTACCGCGGCCACGACGGCGCCTGGGGGCGCGCGCTCAGGAATTCGCCGCGGGAGAGGCTGTTTGCCGCCATGCCCGGGCTGCGGCGGTTCGTGGGCGATTTCCAGACCGTGAGCAAAGTGAAACTCAGGGTGGTCGACCTCTATCGCGTGGAGAACTTTCACCGTGACGGTATCGTGCTCATCGGAGACGCCTTCCAGACCACGTGTCCCGCCGCCGGCAACGGCGTGACGCGCGCTCTCACCGACGTCGGTCGGCTCTGCAATATTCATGTGCCGCGCTGGTTCTCGAGCGCTGGCATGGGGGTGGAGAAGACTGCCGAATTCTACAACGACGAGGTGAAGTCGAATTGCGATCTGCGGGCGTCGCAGGCTGCGGAATATTGCCGCGACTTCTCGACCAATGAGGGTCCGCTCTGGCGGGCGCGCCGCTGGCGGGCCTATCTGCGTCCGCGTACGCGCGCATGGGTCGCCCGAGTGCGGCCGGGCCGTCTTGGATCACGGGATGTCGCGCCATCGTCCCATGGACGTGACGCGAAGTCCGTTGCCCAACCGACAGAGCGTCGTTAGCGACGCACGGCCGCGGCAGCATTCGGCCAAGCCCGGCCAATTAGGTATCTACACTCGCCGATGAAGCTGATGCTCGATCCACAGCAGGAGCGCATTGGCGAGCGCGGCAAAGACAAACAAAACCACCGCAACGGCTATCATCTCCTCGGCCTGAAGAATCTGCATGGCGTTGATGATCAAAAAGCCCAGTCCATGCTTCGCGGCGAACATTTCGGCCAAAAGCACGCCGAGCAGTGTCAGGGTGAAGCCGATCCGGAGACCCGCAACCACCTCCGGAAGCGTGGCTGGAAAAAGCACCGTGACAATCGTCTGCCATGTCGACAGCCGGAGCGACCGCGCCGATTTCAGATAGACCGGCGGAATGTTGCGGATCGCGGCCATGGTCAACAGCGCGACCGGCAGAACCCCGTGCATGGCGCCGAATGTCACCCGGCCCGACAAGGTGAGGCCAAAGATCAGCAACACGACGGGATAGAGCGTGAGCTTCGGCAGCGTGTAGAGTGAAATGAGAATCGGCTCGCCGACCGCCCCGGACAGCCGGTGAAACCCCATCCACACCCCGACCGCGAGCCCGATCGCGTAGGACAGCACCAGCGCATAAAAGAAGCAGACGAGCGTCGCCCAGGCGTTCTCGGCAAAGCGTGCGGTCGGCACGAACCTGACGAGATAGGACAGGGTTGGTACGGGACCCGGCAGGGCCGTCGCGCCAACGACCTGATGCAGCGCCTGCCACGTCAGCAGCATGACGACCAGGATGATCGCCGTGTCGGCGGCCCGGTTGGTCGCGATCATGACCGGCCGATCCCGCGCCGTTCCGCCCAGCGCTGATCGAGGACGTGCAGCAGCATGTTGACGACGGTCGCCACGATGACCAGCAACAGCATGAGCGCATACATCCGGCGATTGTTGAAGTCGTTGTAGGCGTCGGCGATGACGCGCCCGAGCCCCGCCGGCGCGAGGATGAATTCGCTGGCGATGACACCGATGAAGCCATAGCTGACCGCAAGCTTGACACCGGTGAAAAGATGCGGCGCGGCCGCCGGCAATTTCAAGAGAAACGCCGTGGCGACGGGTCCCATCCGGTGTACGCGCGCCACCTTGGTGAGCACACGCGGCACGCGGTCCAACCCGTTCAGAGTGGCGATGATCATCGCCACGATCGCGGTCGCTACCCCCATCAGCACAATCGGCATGACAGAGAGACCGAAGATCACGATCATCACCGGATAGAATATGAAGATCGGAACCGCGTAGTAGGTGGCGAAGAACGGGTCGAGCGCCTGCCGCACGCGCGGCAGAGCGTGAATGACAAGGCCCAGCCCAAAGCCCGCCACCACCGAGATCAGAACGGCGACTGCGACGATGCCGAAAGTGCGGACGATCTGGTCGTTCGCCTGCCCCGAAATCAGCAGGCGGACCAAGGCGTCGGCCATCTCCGACGGAGGGATTACGACGCGGTGGTCGATCAGGCCGGTTTGACAGCACAATTCGAGCAGGCCCACCGCGATCACCATGACCGCGATTCTGATCCAGCCGACCCGACTCATTCGGCCGCCATCCCGGAATAGCCGAGCGATTTCATGGATTCGCCACGGAGATTGTCCCACAGCCGGCCGGTAATCTCGCCGAAGCCCGGTTCGCTGACGATCTTGCTGTCGCGCTCGCGCGGCCAACCGGTCACGACAATATCGAGGAAACGTCCCGGCCGCGCCGACATCGCCCCGATGCGGTCGGACAACATCGCCGCTTCGTCGAGCGCGTGCGTGATCAGAAGGACGGTCGCGCCGGTGCGCCGCCACAATCGCAGCACCTCGTCACCCATCAGCAGCCGGGTCTGCGCATCGAGTGCGCCGAACGGCTCATCGAGCAGAATGAGACGTGGCTGAAGGACAAGCGTGCGAGCAATACAGACGCGCTGGCGCATGCCGCCCGAAAGCTGCGCGGGATAGGCGCGGGCGAAGTCCTTCAATCCCATGAAGGCAAGCGCGTCATCGACCCGGCGGCGAACTTCCGCGTCGTCCATCCCGCTGCGGCGCAGGCCGAACGCGGCGTTGTCCCAGACCGTCAGCCATGGAAAGGTGGCGTCTTCCTGGAACACGACACCGATGCCATCGGGCACCTCGCCCGCGACCGGCCGGTCCTCGAATGTCACCGTTCCCGCTGTCGGCGGCTGGAGTCCGGCCAGCACCTCCAGCAACGTGGACTTGCCGCAGCCGGACGGACCAACGACGGCGAAAAATTCGCCGTGCCTGAGACCGAGATCGACCGGTCCAAGTGCATGGACCGGCCGGTTACCGGCTGCGGCCGGATAGACCCGAGTCACCCCCAGGAGTGAGGCGTGGGGTTGCCGGTCCGGAGCCGCTTCAGTCATTTCTGCAGGTCGGCCGGCAGGAAGGATGCGTCGATCATTTTTTTGAGATCGACGTCCTTCTCCAGCATTCCAACGCCTTTCATCGCGCGGACCGTGTTCTCAAGCAGCGGCATCTCGATCCGGCCTTCGATCCAGAATTTCGCATCCACGAGCTCCTTAATCATGATGCCGACTTCCTTCGGCGGCAGCGGCTCGTAGACCTTGCTGAGAATTTGGATGGCTTCGTCGGTATGCTCGTAGATAAACTTGGTGCCTTCACGACGCGCAGTTTGGATCGCGCGCAGCTTCTCCGGCCACTCCTTGATCGCCTTGCCTGTGGCCATGCCGAGTTGCGAGGGAATGAGCGGCAGGTCTTTGGGACCAACCAGCACACGGTACCTGCTCTCGGCGCCGCGCTGCCGGAACAGAATGACCGGCATGGCGGTGGCGTCGACCACGCCGTTCTCCAGGGCGGTGAGCGCGCCGCTCAGACTGCCGAGCGCCGTCATCTGCACATCACCCTGCTTGAGCCCCGCCTTCTCCATCACCAGGACACCCATCATCTCGCCGAGCGATTTTGGGTTGCTGATTCCGAACTTCTTGCCCTTGAGATCCGCGGCGGTCTTGAGCGGGGAATTGGGCATGACGATCAGCACCAGGTCGGCGAGCGATCGCGACGTGATGCTGACGATCTTGACGTCCTGACCCTGTTCGGCCGCCGCGATGACGGGGGCGGCCGTGACGTCGCCGTAACCGAGTTCGCTGGCCATCGCATTGCGCACGGAGCTGCCGCCGCCCGCGCCGGAGATGATGCCGGTGATATCGATGCCGTACTTCTTGAAGAGGCCCTTTTCGAGCGCAATGCCGTACGGGGCGCCGGAAGGGTCGTTCTTGTATTGAGTGACTAGGAGGTCTGCGCCGTTGGCCGGCCAAGCCGACGCAAGACCAAGCGCAACGATGGGGATGATGCTCCTAAGGTTCATTACGATGTCCTCCCTGTATAGGCTTGCGGCACGACCCTCTGCTACGTGTCAGCCGCGATGTCCAGCGTAACCCCGGCGACGGCTACAGTATATCGGAACGGTGCCGCCGGATGCATCAGGAATACAGCCGGCACAGCACCTTGGTCCTTCGCCGTTACGAGGGCCTGAAAACGGGCGCGGCCCAGGGCCGGCGGCTTTGATCGCTTGCCTTGAACGCGGAGATTCGGTCGCGGTAGCTTGCGGTCAGCGCGACGTCATCCCAGCCTTCGAGCAGGCGCTTGCGCCGGACCGGATCGATCGTGAAGCGGTAGCTGCGATTTCCGCACAAGATCGTCTGCTGCTCGAGATCGACCGTCACCGCAAGCTCCGGAATGTGAGCCAACGTGGCCATGATCTCGGCTGCCTCCTCGTCCGAGACGATCGCGGTGAGGAGCCCGTTCTGCAACGCATTGCCGGAGAAGATGTCACCGAAGGAAGGTGCAATCACACAGCGGATGCCGTAGTCGTGGAGCGCATAGACCGCGCCCTCGCGCGACGAGCCGCACCCGAAATTGCGGCCGCCAACGACGATCTTCGCAGCGCGCCAGGCCGGCCGGTTGAGCGGGAAATCCTGCCGTTCCCGGCCATCGGCGTCGAACCGCAGATCGTGCAGCAGGCCCTCGCCGAAGCCGGCCGAACGCGGCCGTCTGAGAAAGCGCGCCGGAACGAGCTGGTCGGTATTGAGATTGGCATAATCGAGCGGGCAGGCCGTCGCGGTCAGTCGCGTGAACTTGTCCATCGCGCGGCCCTAGACCTTTCGTCCGTCCAACAGCGGACGAACATCGGCGAGATGTCCGGCCACCGCGGCGGCCGCTACCATCGCCGGCGACATCAAATGCGTGCGCGCTCCGGGACCCTGCCGGCCGCGGAAGTTGCGGTTGGTCGTGGACGCGCAACGCTCCCCTGGCAGGACAAGGTCGCCGTTCATGCCGACGCACATCGAACACCCGGACTCGCCCCACTCCAGCCCGGCCGCGCGGAAGATGCGGTCGAGCCCCTCCTCCTCCGCCTGGCGCTTGATCAGCGACGAGCCGGCGGAAACCAAACCGGGTACCTTGCTGGTCCGCCCTGCGAGCACCGCGGCGGCGGCCCGAAGGTCCTCGATGCGCGAATTGGTGCAGGAGCCGATGAAGATACGGTCGATCGCGATATCGGTGAGCTTCCCACCCGGCGCAATACCCATATAGTCGAGCGCCTCGCGCAATTGCCGGGCACGCGCTTCGTCCAGCTCCCGGGCCGGATCGGGCACACTGGCGTCGATCGGCAGCGCATCCTCCGGGCTGGTGCCCCAGGTGACGATCGGCGCGATCGTTCCGGCTTCGAGGCTGACCTCCCGATCGAATTGCGCGTCGCTGTCGGTTGTGAGCGCCGACCATGCCTCGGCTGCCCGGTCGAAAGCCGCGCCCGCAGGAGCGTAGGGACGCTTCTTCAGATAGGCAAATACCGCTTCGTCGGGCGCGATCATTCCGCAGCGAGCGCCCGCCTCGATCGACATGTTGCAGAGCGTGAGCCTCCCCTCGATCGACAGCGCGCGGATCGCCGAGCCGGCATATTCCACCGCACAGCCGGTCGCGCCGTCCGCCCCGATATGCGCGATGATAGCGAGCACGATGTCCTTCGCGGCAACCCCAGGCGCGGCGCGGCCGTCGACCGTGATGCGCATGCGCTTGGGCTTCCTTTGCCAGATCGTCTGCGTCATCAGCACATGCGCGACCTCGGAGGCTCCGATGCCGAAGGCGTAGGCGCCGAGCGCGCCGTGCGTCGACGTGTGACTGTCGCCGCAGACGACCAGCAGGCCCGGCAGGGTCAACCCCTGCTCGGGCCCGACCACGTGCACGATGCCCTGGCGCGGATCGCCCAGCCCGAACAGCTTGATTCGGTACTTCGCCGAGTTCTCCTCGAGTTGCCGCACCATGCGTGCAATCTCGGGATTGGCAATGTCGCGGCGAGCACCGCGCGTCGGGACGTAGTGGTCGGCGACCGCAAAAGTCAGTCCAGGTTCCGCGACCTCCGCGGCCCGTTCGGCAATTTGGCCGAAAGCGTGGAGAGACCCTTCATGCACGTAATGGCGATCAACCCAGAGCAACGACTCGCCGTCCTCCCGCCGCACGATCTCGTGGGCTTCCCACAGCTTATCGATGAGGGTGCGGGGTTCATTCATGCTCGGAATTGCCGCCTCTCGGGATCCAACTGGGTAAGATAATATAGAAGCCCGTGCGGACCAATGTTAGTCTCGTGCTCCAGCCTCAGGAGGGATCAAATGTCTCGTAAGCCTTTGTCCGTCAGCCGCCGCCGGTTCCTGCAGTCGTCCGCACTCGGCGCCGCCGCGGCGGCGGCCGGGCTCGTGCAGGCCCCTGCCCTGCTGCGCGCGCAGGGCGCCGCGGTGAAGGTCGGCGTATTGCATCCCGTTTCAGGCGCGCTGTCATATTCCGGGCAGCAAGGCCGGATCGGAGCGGTGATGGCCATCGAAGAGATCAATGCGAGCGGCGGGCTCAAGGCGCTGGGCGGCGCCAAGATTGAGGCGGTGCTGGGCGATGCGCAATCGACACCGGAAGGCGGCAATGCCGAGGTCGAGAAAATGAATGCGGCGGGCGTGGCCGCCATCGTCGGCGGGTATGCGAGCGGCATTTGCCTGGCGGCCAGCCAGACCGCGGCCCGCTATGATCTGCCCTATATCGTAGACGTGGGCGTGGTCGACGCCATCGTCACCCGAGGATTGAAAAACACGTTCCGTTTCGGGCCTGGCTTCGGCGTCATCGCCAAGACCGCGCTGGACAATCTCGTCACGCTCAACGACCAGGCCGGCAAGGCCGCGAAGACGGTGATGATCGTGCACGAGGATTCGGCGTTCGGCTCCGGCCTCGCCAAGCTTCTGAATGCGCAACTCCCCGAGCGCGGGTTCCAGGTGATCGAAACCATTTCGCATCCCACGCCGACGCGCGATTTCAACAATGTCGTACTCAAGATCAAGGCGCAGAACCCCGATCTCGTCATCCCCGCCGATTACTACAACGAGTATGTTCTGCTTGCGCGCACGATGCAGCAGCAGCGCGTGCGTCCGAAGGGCATCTATTCGGTGCTCGGCGGGGCGGCTTCGTCCTACAAGTTCGTGAAGGAATTCCCCGAGGCTGCGCAGTACATCATGGACTGCAACCATTGGTTCGATCCGAAGAACCCGAAGGCCCTCGCGCTGAAAAAGAAGGTCGAGGACAAGGGTGGGTTCTACACCTACGAAGTGTACATGAACTATTCCTGCGTACTGCTCCTCGCCGACGCGCTCGAGCGCGCGGCTAGCGCCGATCGCGGCAAGATCATTGGCGCGCTCGGGTCCTCGACATTCTCCGGCCATGTGATGCCTTACGGTCCGACCAAGTTCGTCAACGGTCAGAACCAGGGGGCCGCACCGGTCAACACCCAGGTGCTCAACAACGACATTCAGGTGATCTTCCCGGCCGCCTTCGCATCGGCGAAGCCGGTGTTCCCGATGCCGCGGGCCTGAACAATGCCGGCATGGACGGCGCAACTCGCGCCGTCCGGGCGCGGCAGTCCGCCATGCTGTCACCCGCGATCCTGTTTCCGGCGGTCCTGAACGGATTGATGACAGGCGCGGTCTACGCGCTTATCGCGCTTGGGCTGACGTTGATCTACGGCGTCCTGCACATCATCAATTTCGCGCATGGCGCGCTCCTGACGGCCGCTATGTTCGCGGCATTCTTTGCGTACACAGGTCTTGGGCTCGACCCCTATGTCGCCGCGATCGGGATCGCGCCGCTGTTCTACCTGCTCGGCTACGGCCTGCAACGCTTCGTCATCGGACCGGCGGCGCACGGCGAGGATCGTAATATCCTCCTGGTGACGCTTGGGCTTGCCGTCGTCATCGAGAATGCGCTGCTCTACGCCTTCCGTGCCGATACGCGCACCATCAACCTGTCCTATGCCTTCGATGTCGTTGAGGTCGGCTCGGCATTCCTGGCGGTGCCCCGTCTTATCGCCTTCGTCATCGTCATCGCCCTTGCGCTAGCCCTTTGGGGCATCATGCGATGGACCGATACCGGAATGGCGATCCGCGCCGTGGCCAAGGAGAAGCTCGGAGCCGAGCTCTCCGGCATCGATGTCGCTCATATCTATGCGGTTACCTTCGGATTGGGCACCGCGTGTGTTGCGATCGCGGCCTGTCTGCTGATCCCGACTTACTACGTCAATCCGCAAGCCGGGAATGCCTTTGTCCTGATCGCCTTTACCATTGTCGTGCTCGGCGGCATGGGCTCGGTGGCGGGCGCGTTGCTCGGTGGGCTCTTTGTCGGCGTGGTGGAGAGCCTATCCGGTCTCTATCTCGGGGAATTGCTCGGGCAGATCGGCATTTTCGCCATGTTCATCCTGGTGCTGCTGTTTCGTCCGAACGGCTTATTCGGAGAGCGGGCATGAGGAGGCTCGCGCCGATCCTTGTCGTGGTGGCGCTGCTCGCCACGGTGCCGTTGCTCACATCATCCAATGTCGTGCTTAATTTTCTCGTTGGCGCGCTTCTCATCGCTCTGGTCGGTCAGGGCTGGAACCTGCTCGGCGGCTATGGCGGCCAATATTCGTTCGGCCACGCCGCTTTCTTCGGCACCGGCGCCTACGTCACGGCCGTCCTGCAGGTGCGATACGGCATCAATGCCTGGGTGGGCTTCTGCATAGGGATTGCCGGCGGAGCACTGGTCGGGGCCGTGATTGGAGCGTTGAGCTTTCGCTCAGGCCTGAAGGGCTCGTATTTTGCGCTCGTCACCCTGGCCTTTGCGGAAGTTCTGCGGATCATCGCCAGCGTTGCACCGATCACCGGCGCCGGTGTCGGTACGCTCATCAAGCTCGACCTGCGGCCGGAGGCATTCCAGTTTCAGAGCCGCGCGCCGTTCTACTGGATCATTCTCGGACTAGTCGGGCTGTCTCTCATCTTGGTCCGGATGATCGAGGACAGCCGCTTTGGCGCCTATCTCGTCGCGGTACGTGAAAACGAGGAGGCCGCACAGGCGCTCGGCGTCAATGCGGCGCTGGTCAAGCTCGGCGCCATGACGGTCTCGGCCGGGATCGCGGCGGCGGGCGGCTGCTTCTACGCCCAGTATTTCCTGTTCATCGATGCCGGGATCGCCTACGGGCCGTGGATCTCGGTCGAGGCGCTGCTCGCTCCCATCGTCGGCGGAATCGGCACCGTGTTCGGACCGCTGCTCGGCGCATTGGTGGTCAAGGCGCTCGGTGAATCGACCAGACACCTGATCGGCGATGCGCCGGGCCTCGATCTCGTCATCTATGGGGGCGTTCTCATTCTGATCGTCGCGTTCGCGCCGCGCGGCATTGTCAGCATCCTTGCCGATGTACGCAATCGCCTGGCTCCCAAGAGCGTCCCGCCGGCGTCGCTGGAGCGCGGCCATGGCTGAGCCACTTCTGCGCGTCGAGCAGGTATCGAAGCGATTCGGCGGACTGCTTGCGGTCGACCGCGCCTCGTTGACGGCAGCGCCGGGGTGCATCACCGCTCTGATCGGCCCGAACGGCGCCGGCAAGACCACCCTGTTTGCGATCATCACCGGATTCTTGGCGCCAAGTGCAGGCCGCATCGTCTACGACGGCGTCGATATTGCTGGGGAACCGCCGCACCGACTCGCTCGGCGCGGCATCGCGCGCACCTTTCAGATCGTGCAGCCCTTCGCAGAGCTTAGCGTACGTGAGAACATAGCGGTCGGCACGCATCTGTCCCGGCGGGTGCGCTCGGAGGCGCTTGCCGCCGCTGGCGATATCGCGCGGGCGGTCGGATTGGGCAAACTGCTTGACCGGCCGGCCGCCACGCTGACCGTCGCCGGCCGCAAGCGCCTCGAGCTGGCGCGGGCGCTGGCGATCGAGCCCCGGCTGCTCCTGCTCGACGAAGTTCTCGCGGGTCTGAACCCCTCGGAAATCCGCGATATGGTCCCGATCATCCGCGCCATTCGCGATCGCGGCGTCACGATCGTGATGATCGAACATGTCATGCAGGCGGTTATGAGCCTTGCTGAACAGGTGTTCGTCCTGTCCGAGGGTCGCATCATCGCTGACGGCCCGCCTCAACTCATCGCGGGCGATCCGCGCGTCGTGGAGGCCTATCTCGGGCACGGGGCGGCCGCCCGGATGGCAATCGCAGGGACTCATGGCTGAACCCATCCTCGCACTGAGCGGGCTGCACGCCGGTTACGGTGCGACCGAAATTCTGCGGGGAGTTCGACCTCACGGTGAGGGAGGGTGAGATCGTCGCGGTCTTAGGCTCCAATGGTGCCGGAAAGTCGACCCTAAACCGGACCATATCGGGTGTTGTGCGGCCATGGCGCGGCTCGATCCAATTCGCGCAGGCGGCGATCGAGCGTGAGCACCCGGCCGCGATCGTCGCGCGCGGCCTTATCCAGGTGCCGGAGGGACGGCGAATTTTTCCGAACATGAGCGTGCGTGAAAATCTCGACCTCGGCGCCTACCGACGCGCGCGCGCGCGCCGCGAGCGAAACCGCGACTGGGTCTTCTCGACCTTTCCACGCCTCGCAGAGCGGCAGAGCCAGCGGGCCGGGACGCTCTCCGGCGGCGAGCAGCAGATGTTGGCGATCGGTCGCGGATTGATGGCCGAGCCGAGGCTCCTGATTCTCGACGAGCCGTCACTAGGCCTGTCACCTCTCCTGGTCGAGGAGTTGTTCGCGCTGATCAAGACTATCAACGCGGAGGGGATGGCCGTCCTGCTGGTCGAACAGAATGTGATGCAGAGCCTTGAGGTCGCGGCGCGCGCCTATATCCTCGACAACGGCATGTTCGTGCTAGAGGGAAGAGC
Source organism: uncultured Alphaproteobacteria bacterium (assembly GCA_963755305.1). GTDB lineage: Bacteria > Pseudomonadota > Alphaproteobacteria > Rhizobiales > Xanthobacteraceae > VAZQ01. Next base: position 308,543 of record CAVWJL010000010.1, read on the forward strand.
CGTAGACCTGTTGACGGACCCCAACCTCAAACGCGCCTATCTCGGAATGTGAGCCATGGCTGATGCGGAAACACTGCGCTCTCGTCTGAACCGAAGTCCTATTGTCGTGGCGCCCGGCGTCTATGACGCATTCACCGCGCTGGTCGCGACTTAGGCTGGGTTCAAGACACTGTATGTCTCGGGAGCCGCCATTGCTTATACCCGCCTTGGCCGGCCGGATATCGGCCTCGTCAGTATGAGCGAGGTTGCCGATACGCTCGCCCTGATCCGCGATCGCGTGGATGCCTGTCTGATCGTCGACGCCGACACCGGCTACGGCAACGCCCTGAACGTGGCCCGCACTGTGCGCTCCTTCGAGCGCATGGGGGCAAATGCCATCCAACTGGAAGACCAGGATTTTCCGAAACGCTGTGGACATCTCGACGGCAAGGCGCTGATCTCGCCGCAGGAAATGTGCGGCAAGATCCGCGCCGCCGTCGATGCCCGGCATTCGCGCGACACGCTGATCGTCGGACGGACCGATGCGGTGGCGGTGGAAGGATTCGCACGCGCGATCGAGCGCGCCGAGCTTTATCGCGATGCCGGCTCCGATGTGCTGTTCGTGGAGGCGCCCAGGACACGCGACGATCTATCCCGCATCACTTCGACCCTGCGTCCAGGCCTGCCGTTGCTCGCCAATATGGTCGAAGGGGGCAAAACGCCGCCATTGTCGGCGACCGAACTGGAGGCAATCGGGTTCTCGCTCGTGATCTTTCCCGGCGGGATTGTGCGCGCGCTGGCACAAGCGTCACGCGATTACTACGCCTCCCTCGCCCGCCACGGCTCGACCGAGCCATTCCGCTCCCGAATGCTCGACTTTGACACCCTCAACATCTTGATCGGAACGCCGGAGACGGTCTCGCTCGGCAAGCAGTACGAGAGTCCCCAGAATGAATAAGCCTTTTGATCTTCTGATCAAGAATGCCCGGATCGTCCGTCCGAACAAGACCTCGGTCGACTGTCTCGACATCGCGATCAAGGACGGACGTATCGCCCAGGTCGCACCGGACATTCGCGCCGAGCAATCAAACGAGATTTTCGATGCAAAAAATTATTTGGCTTTCCCCGGCTGCGTCGACGCCCACATGCATGTCGGCATCTATCAGCCTCTGGCTAAGGACGCCGTTTCGGAGAGCAAAGCGGCGGCGATGGGCGGAGTAACGTCGAGCCTCAACTATATGCGGACCGGGCAATATTATCTCAACCGCAACGGGCCTTATCGCAACTTCATGCCCGAAGTACTCAAACAATCCGAGGGGCGCTTCTGGGTCGACTATGGTTATCACGTTGCTCCGATCGAAGCGCAGCACATCGACGAGATGGAGCTTTTAGCCTGCGACTACGGCATCCCGTCGTTCAAGATATTTATGTTCTACGGCGGCTACGGCCTGCACGGACGATCGAATGCTCAAAGCGACTTTCTCATGATCGGGCCAGAGGAGCGCTACGACATCGCGCATTTCGAATTCATCATGCGCTCCGCCCAACGTTTGGTGGCGAAGCATCCCGAGCTTGCAGACTATGTCAGCGTCAGCCTGCACTGTGAACTTGCGGACATTCTCAACGCCTACACCAAGATCGTAGAGCGCGAAGGTAAGCTTACCGGGCTGCATGCTTACAGCGCCGCCCGTCCTCCCCACTCCGAAGGGCTTGCGATTTGGATTGCGTCATATCTCGCCAATGAAACTAATTGCCTGAACATCAATCTGCTGCACTTGAGCTCGCGCAAAGCCGTGGACGCCGCCTGGACCATGCAGCAGGTGTTTCCCCACATTGCGTTCCGGCACGAAGTTACGGTGGGGCATCTCCTGCTGGATACCGATTGCGAATGCGCCGTCCATGCCAAGGTCAATCCGCCGATCCGGCCGCGAGAGGATGTCGAGGCGCTGTGGCGGGCCGTGCTTGACCGCAAGATCGACTGGATCGTCAGCGACCACGCCTGCTGTTCCAGCGAGCAGAAATGGTCGAAGGACGATCCGGGCGATATTTGGCTCGCCAAGGCGGGATTTGGCGGCACCGAGTACCTGCTCTCAGGTGTGCTGAGCCAAGGCAGCAAACGCGGCATGTCCTATAATCATATGGCCGAGCTCCTGAGTTGGAACCCGGCTCGGCGGTTCGGCCTGCTCAACAAGGGCGATATCGCTCCGGGCTTCGATGCCGACATTGCGCTTGTCGACCCGCATCAAAGCTTTGTCGTGCGGGCGGCCGAGTCCGAAATCCAAGCAAGGATATACGCCGTTCGAAGGACAGGAGCTTACAGGCAGAGTGAGAAGCACCTTTCTCCGCGGCGCCCTTATCTATCATGATGGCGAGATTGTTGGGCCGGCGCGGGGGCAATACCTGCGGCGGCCGGCAAAATTAAGCTAGCTAGGCTGCCCTTGCGTCCTATCGAGGGGTCGTCGAACATCTCGCGGATTCTCAAGCTTCAGCACATTCATATTTCCGGCACGACGGCCGACACCCACTAGATTAGCCGCTCGTCACCGCATCCGCTCGAGGCCCGCTCGCTGCGACAACACCCGCCACATGACAAGAAAGAGAACCAACGCGACGGTCAGCCAAAGGCCTCCGGCCGCTGTGCGGTTGGGTTCGCCGCCCGACCAATAGTCCCAAAGAAGCGTCGGGATCACCGGGTTGTCGCGGCCCTGCAGAAGCAATGCGGATGACAGTTCACGCAGCGCATGGGCCAGCACCCAGATCCACACCGCCCCGAAAGCCGGCCAGATCAAGGGCAAGGTGATGCGCCGCAGAATGCGCAGCTTTCCGGCCCCGGAAGTCGACCCCGCCTCTTCAAGCTCGGGATGGAGCTGCATCATCACACCGCCGGTCGCGCGCGCGCCGAACGGCAGATATTGCGTGACGTAGGCTATCGCTATGATCCAGATCGTGCCGTAGATCGGCAGGATACCACCGAGCGTGATGTAGACATAGATCAGCGCGACGCCGATCATCACGCCTGGAATCGCAATCGGAATAAAGGCGAGCACATCGAGCGCCTGGCGTCCCGGAACACGCAGTCGCACGGTGAGCCACGACACCAGGAGCGAGAGCACCGCCACGACGGTCGCCGCCACAATGGCGATGACCAGCGAATTGCGGGTTGCTGCCAACACCCGTGCATTCTTGAAGAAATCGATGTGATTCTCGAGCGTGAGCAGATCGAATGCCGCCCACGACACACCGGCCTGATAGGGCATGAGGCTCATCCACAACAGGATGAGCAATGGGGCCACGACACTGAGCAGGAAATAGAGGACGACCGCGGCGAGGGCCCACGGCCGCCCATGGCCGAGTGGAAACAGGCGCGGGCGGAACCCCTTCCCGGTTATGGTGCGATAGCGCTGCGCCTGGCGCGTCAAGCGATGATAGGCAAAACCCAGCGCGAGGAGAATGAGCAGGAAAAGCATGGCCAGCGCGCTGACTTGGCCGTAGAGCGGGATGCCGCCCGGCGCATTGGCGATGAGATAATAGATTTGAGAGCTCAGGACAAAGACCCGCGCCGGTGTCCCGAGTGTTCCCGGCACGTCGAACACCACCAGGGAAACGATCGAGAGAAAGATCGCCGCGGAGAGGATCGGCGGCCACAGCAGCGGCACCATCACGCGGCGGATCAGCGTCCAGGTGCCGGCGCCGGACGCCATTGCCGCTTCCTCCAGGTTCGGATCCATGTTGGCGAATGCCGGCGAAAGAAACAGGTACGCCGTAGGCACCAGCGCGAGCCCCTGGACGAACACCATGCCGGGCAGCGTATAGATATTGAACGGCGCGCCGTCGAGCCCGAACACGTTGACCAGGAATTGATTGATCACCCCGTTGCGCGGGCTGAGCAACATCGCCCAGGCGATGGCAAGAAGGATGGGTGGCGTTGCCATCGGCAGCAGCACAAGACCGCGCAAGATCTCACGACCCGGCAGGTCCGAGCGCTCGACGAGCCATGCGAGCCCGAGACCCAGCACCAATGCGAAAGTCGATGCCCCCAACCCGAATGCCACCGTGTTCGCAAGGAGAGTCAGGAAGCTCGGGTCGCCGTAAGCGGTGACGTAGTTTTGCAGCGTGAAGCCGGAATCGAGCGGGAATCCTCCCGGGCGAAAGCTGGAAAGCACGACAAGCGCAAGCGGGAGGAGAACGAGGTAGGAAAGCAGCGCGCCCATGCCCAACGATGGCATGAAGCGCAACCACTCCCGTCGATGGCGATATCCGGCTGTCTCCCTTGGCGCGTCGGTCGCGACCGCGGTCACCACCTCACTGGGTCTCACGACTCTCGATCATCTTGTTGATGCGCTGGACCACGGCCGCTTCCTGGGGCGCCTGCTCTACACTGAACTGGGATATGGTATGTCCCTTCAGCAGGGCGTGGGTCTTGGTGGTCGCGATGAACGGATTGCCGCGATCGGTCGCGTCTTCGTAGGCCTTGGCACCCTCGGACGTGGCTAGCCAAAGCGCGAGCAAAGCGCCACCGCTCGGATTCTTCGCCTTGGCGGGCACGAAGGAATAGAGCGTCGAGATCGGCGCCGGCTCGGCTATCACGACCTTGATTGGGGCGCCGCGCCGCACCGGGATCTGCGCGCTGTGATTGAGCCCGAAACCGACGAGGATTTCGCCGGCCGCGACCTGCTGCGCCAGGGGGAACGTGCTCGGCAACAGTACGGGCTTGCGCGCATTCATCTTGCGGACGTAGTCCAAGACCTTGTCGACGCCCCAGGTGGCGGCGAGCGCGCCCTGCCCTTCGCCGCGCACCCAGATGCCGAGCTTGCCCTCCCAACGCGGGTCGAGCAGGTCATCCCAGGATTTCGGCGCGTCGGCTTCCTTCACCAGCTGCGTGTTGTAGATGATGACGTAGATGACCGAAGTGGTGACGACCCCGAACGGGGTCGGCGCGAGCTCGGCACTCAACCCATAGGCGCGCCAATCGAACTCTTTCATCAATTTGCGCTCCTTGAGCGGCATCATGATCGCGGCTCCGGAGGTGGCGATGTCGGCGGTACGGGTGTCGCCCTGGCTCTCCTGCACGATGCGGCCACCGATGGAATTGCCGCCGGTGTCGCGGACGTGCTCGAGCTTGAGGTTCGGGAACCGCTTGTGAAAGACCGCCGCGATCTTGTCGGCAGCGGCATCGGGCGAGCTTTCGTACCAGATGATGTTACCGACCTTGGCGGCCTCCGTGGCGAGCTTCGCCATCGCGTCGTCGACCTCGGCGGCCTTCATGGGATTCGCGAGACAAAGCAGCGTGGCCAGCGTCAAATATGCAGATCTGATGGTAGACATGGATTCCTCCCTAGGTGCTCTTATGCTTGCATCAATGCCGGCCGTACGTCACGCACGAACAGTTCGACTGATCGCATCGATTCGGCAAGCGTCAGATCGCCGAACGCGAAACGGTTGATGCAATAGTTGGCGCCGGCGGTCTGCAGCCGCGCCTTGAGAAAGCCGATGACCTTGCTGGGCGTGCCCGCGACGCCCTTGCCGCGCGCATGGAGCTCGTCGAAATCGGCCTCGCCGCCGCTGATCTTTGCCACACGCCCATGACGGCGGAAAAGGTGGTGGAAGCTCTTGTGCCAGACAAGGTAAGCGCGTCGCGCGATCGTGAGAGCTTCATCGTCGCTATCCGCTATCACGACGAATTGCGTCGTTCCCACCTTCGGGGGCGGCACGCCGTCGCCGTGAATCTCGCGCCACACCGACCAGAAACGCGCGGTATAGAGCGCCGAATCCGCCGCAGGCTCGTTGCAAGCGACGTTGAAGCCGGCGCGCGCGGCACGTTCGGCGCTGTCGGTCGAGTGCACGCCGTACCAAAGTGGCGGGTGGGGCTGCTGCAATGGCGCGAGCTCCATCGGGACGTTGCTGAAGCGGTGCTTCCACGTTTCGGCGCTGAGAACGCGTGCCTTAAGCCCTCGCAACACCACTTCGATGGCCTCGGCATAGGCGCGGGGCGCGTCTTCTGGGCTCTGGCCGTAGTACTCGAGCTCGATCGGCGACGATCCGCGGCCGAACCCCATGTCGAGCCGCCCATTGCTGAGATGATCGAGCATGCAGATCTCCTCGATCATCCTGAGCGGATGATGAAGTGGCAGCGCGTATACCAGCGTACCAAGGCGCAATCGCTTGGTGCGCTGCGCGGCCGCAGCGAGGAAGATCGACGGCGAAGGCGCCATGCCGAGCGGCGTCATGTGGTGCTCGGCAAGGTGATAGGCGTAAAAGCCGGCACGGTCATAGCCCTCGATCAGCTTGAGGCGCGCCTCATAGTAATCTTGCAGCGGCAGGTTGCCGCGATCGAGATGGTCGAAAACGCCGAAGTCCATGTGCCGCGTCTCGACCCCTCAATCGCGTTCAAGGCGCCCGGCTCAAACCGGAAAATTCTCGAGCAGATCGATCGGATCGCCGTAACGCTCGGCCAGCGCCACCACCTTGGGATCCCGCAATGCCATCAGGAAGCCCTTGTCGATGACGGTGCGGTTGCCGGCCGTGACAGTGGTGTCGAAGGTGACCATATCGCAATGCACGTGCGGCTCTTCCCAGTATGGCATCGTGCGGCGGAAATATTCGGACTCGGCGGGTCCGTTGACGCCGAAATGCAGCGCCCCCGGCGAGTTCGGACCGGCCGGATAGATGTCGAAGCGCGGCGCCTTCGGATTGTGCCCACAGCCCAGTTCCTCGAGCGGGCCGCCGACGATGAAGCGGAGGAATTCAGCCTGCTCGCTATGGCCATGCACGGCCTTGACGTGGCCGTTCACGAACTCGACGCCGATCTTCTCCTCGAACGGCTTCTCGAAGCCGACCGCCCATTGCGGATAGAGGATGCCGTTGACCGGCATATGCGCGGCGTGGTCACCGCCGACCATCTTGAGCTCGTACAGGTTCGGGCCGTGGGTCGGCAGATAGTGGACATAGCAACCGTCTTCGTCGGCGATGTTGTGGCCACGCCAGCGGTTGTCCTGTTTCATGATGGCGCGCATCTGCTCGGTGAAATTCACCACGATATCGGTCCCGCGCTCGTCGGTGAACCGCAGATCGAAATTGCCTGTGTCGGGATAGGCGCGCGACGAAGCGCGGATAATCTCGCCCAGGAGGTCGATCGGGAAGCGCGCTTGCGGGGTGTTGAGCAGATCGAGATTGCGGAAGAAGGTGATCTTCACCCAGCGCTGCCCCTTCTTGCGCCGCAGATTGATGCAGAACGGATCGATAACCGAAGCAAACCAGGTCGAGACGACGAAGGTCGCTCGCTCGATCAGCGCCTTCGCCTCGTCCGGCACCTCCATTAGCCGGGTCGAAGTACCCATGTAGGACGCGAACGTGGCGCCGCGTGCCTTGGCCACGCCATACACCGCTTGAATCACGCGCGGATCGAGTAGCGGATCGGTCAGCATGACAACGTGGTCGCCCGGCTTGATCGCCATCACCTTGTGGAAGTTATCGGCGCCCTGGGTGTAACTGATGGTATCGGCCTTCGGATATTCCACCGGACTAGGCAATCCGCGCATCGTTTTCGATTTGAGAATGTCCGAAACCGAGTTCGGGATCAGGGGCATGACAGGTCCTCCACATGCTGACGCGTTGGACCGAGCCTTTCGGCCGCGGGGCGTCGCTTGCGGTCAATCTAGAGCAATTGCGCGAGCAACGTCGAGTGATAGCAGCCACGTGGATCGCGCGCACCGTGCAACCCACGGGCGCGAATTGCGGGGGGCTAAATCGGACCCGGGAGCGGTGCCCCCTAGGAGTAAGGAGGCCAGCCGACTGGATTCATCTGTTGGACCAGTTTTGCAACGGAAAGGATCGTCGGTTCGTCAAATCGCGGCGCGACAATTTGCATTCCGACAGGCAGGCCATCGGTGGTCTTGCCGGCGGGTACGCTGCCGGCCGGCAGACTGACGAGGGTGACCAGAAACGCAGGCGCGATCCATTCAACATAGTTCTCGAATTTGCGCCCATTAATCTCGGAGGGAAAATTCATCGTCACGGGGTAGGGCCGCACCGGCGCTGCCGGCGTGAGCAGAATGTCAAACCGCTCGTACAACTCGCGAAAGCGATGAAACACCCGAAGGCGCGTCTGTTCCGCCCTAGCAATATCGAGTGCGGTGACCTTCAGCCCGGCCTTGACATTGCCCTTGAGATTTTCGCCGAATTGTTCGAGTTGCGCCAGGCGCGCGAACTGTTGTCCCACCATCCAGGCGCCGCGCCAGGTTTGGTAAGGATCGCGGCCGTCGGAGACATCGAACGAGACCTGCGCGACCGTCGCACCGGCATCGCGCAGGCCCTGAGCAGCCCGCCGGCTCGCGGCAGGCATGTCGCGCTACCTCGTCGACCGCATCGCGGGCCTCGCCAATGTGGAGGTGCTGGCGCAAACTACGATCACCGGGCTCGAAGGCCGCAACGGTAAATTGGAGGCAATTCGCTGGCGTCGAGGCACGTCAGCGGAGCAAATTCAGCGGCCGATTCAGCATCTGTTCCTCTTCATCGGAGCGGAGCCGAACACGAATTGGCTGACCGGATCAGGCGTGGCCTTGGACCCCAAGGGATTTGTGTTGACCGGCGCAGACACCACCGAGAACCGCCGACCGCTGGAGACAAGTCGACGCGGTGTCTTCGCGATCGGCGACGTTCGCTCAGGTTCGGTGAAACGTGTCGCCGCGGCAGTCGGCGAGGGCGCGTAGGTTGTGGCGACCTTGCACGCCACCTTGGCCGCCATCGGCTGCGACGCCCGCCTTTCCACCGGTGCTCTCGGCTTGCATCATTGAGGTCGCCCCCGCGAGCAGCAAACGGATTGCGGTGCCGACCTGTTCGACAATGCGCGCTACAAGCGCAACTTGACGCTGACTGGCGGTGGGACCTACGAGGCGGAGCGCATTGCAATTGGCTCAATGCGCCATCAGCACGGGCAACGTCGCATGAGCCAAGACGTGTCGGGTTGCACCGCCGAAAATCATCTGCCTCAATCGGCTTTGCGTATAGGCGCCCTTGATCAGAAGATCACACGCCAATGAATTGGCTGTGGCCAAGATCGCCTCGCCGGTACTCCTGCCGTTGAGCTCGACCGTCAGCGACTCTGGTGAAACCTCGTTGCGCTGCAGGTACCGGATCAACTGCTCGGCGGACGGCCCCGGCACCGCCGTTCCGCCAACGACGGTGAGGACCGTCACGCGATCGGCCTGTTGAAGGAGCGGCATGGCAGATGCAGTGGCCCGCGCCTGCTCTGTGCTGCAGTTCCAAGCGATCAGGATATTTTTGCCGATCTGCTGTGGTGGCAATGGTGGTGCTATCAAGACGGGTCGACCCGCTTCGAACAAGGCAGCCTCAATCGTCGCCATGCTCGGTCTTCCCCCCCTGCCAGCGCCAGGTTTGCCCAAGACGATGACATCGAAGACACGCCCGTAGTTGCCCACAAAGGCATCGCCGTCCGGCGCTTCATCCAGCCAGCCGAACGAGAGCGATGCGTCGACCTTTTTCGACATGGCGACGCCTCGCTCATTCATGAACTTCTCAAAAAACTCACGAGATCTGCTTCGCCATTTCGGCGTCATGTTCCCGAATATCGCTCGCCAGAGGGACGCCGGAATCGATAGCGTAGAGTTCGACCATGGTGGGAAACAGAGCGAACCCTTCGACGTAACTGTCAAACTTGCGTGCAAGAAGAACCGCCGTCTCCAGCATCGAAGGCAGAAGGTCATGCTGCTCGGTCGGAACAAGAATGGTCTTCATAGTCTTGGCCCTCCAACAGCTTCGTGATCGGTGGTATCGTCTAGATTGAACTTGGGCTTCGCTCGTAAGAGTAGTCGTCCGGACTTGTTGCGGCAATCTGGATGACGACGGTACGCGCAGTGTCAACAGCGACGGTTGTCGGAAATTCTAAGAATATGAACCGCATGGCCGTTGCGCATCGATTGACATTTCTGCGAGGCAATTTTTGCTCGCGGTCCGGCATGCGGCGCTGCCTGGGCGCGAGAGGAGCCCGGCAATGTAGTTGCCTAGAATGCCGGACATGACGACGCCCCCTTCGCAGCCCTCCGGCCCACAACCCGGTCGCTGGGTGCTCAGCCATGGCGATATCCGTACCATCGTGTTTGGTCTCATGCTGGCGATGTTCCTCGCCGCGCTCAACCAGACCATCGTTGCCACGGCGCTACCGACGATCGGGCGCGATTTCGGCGATTTCGAATTGTTGCCGTGGGTGGTCACGGCCTATCTGCTGACCTCCACCGTTGTATCCCCGCTCTACGGGAAGCTGAGCGACATCCATGGGCGGCGCATCATGATGCTTGCGAGCATCGGCATTTTTATCGTCGGCTCCGCCGCCTGCGCCCTGGCGCCCGACATGATCACGCTCATCCTTGCTCGCGGCCTGCAGGGAATCGGCGGGGGCGGCATGCTTCCATTGGCGCAAACCATCCTCGGGGACGCGGCAGCGCCGCGCGAACGCGGCCGCTACCAAGCCTACATGGGAAGCGTGTGGGTGACCGCTGGCCTTGCCGGACCGCTACTCGGCGGCATCCTGTCCGAGCATTTCCATTGGTCGGTCATCTTCTGGGTCAATGTCCCATTGGGGCTAGCCGCCGCCCTCATGGCGCACACGACACTCAAGCGATTGCCGCACCATGAGTACCGGCACAAGCTCGACCTGCTCGGCGCGAGCCTGATGACGGTCGCGGCAATTCCGCTCCTGCTTGCGCTGACCTGGGGCGGGGCGCGCTATCCCTGGCTGTCGCCGCCGATCGGCGCGCTGGTCAGCGCCTCGGCCGTGCTGTGGTTCCTGTTCGCCTGGCGCTTGAAGCGAGCCGCGGAGCCGTTCCTGCCGCTGCCTGTCCTTGCCAACCGGGTGATGCGCACGGGCACCGTGTGCACTTCGTTCTCACAAAGCGTGGTGATCGGGCTTACCATTTTCATACCGCTGTATTTTGAAGTCGTGCACAAATTCTCGGCGAGCGATGCCGGGCTTGCGCTCATTCCCATCATCGTGATGTCGACCCCCGGGTCGATCGCAGCCGGCCGGGCCATGATGCATATCGACCACTACAAGCGCGTACCGGTCATCTTCCTGTCATGCTCGATCGCAGCACTCCTGCTGTTGGTGTGGAAGCCGGCAATGCCGGCGCTGGCGGTCACGGCTGTGCTGAGCGTCGTCGCTTTCGGGATCGGCACCACCTATCCGGTCGGTACCGTCTCGATCCAGAACGCAGTCTCGCGCTACCAGGTTGGCGCCGCCATGGGGGCCATGAACTTCTTTCGCGGGCTGACTGCCGTGTTCATCGTGGCGATCATGGGCGCGATCGTGCTCGCCGGGCTTGGCGTTTCGATCGAACGCGGCGGCAGAGTTACGGGCGTAGCTGCAACCGGCGCCGACCTGGCGCATGTCTTCCGCGGGGTGTTCGCACTCGGGGTGCTTTGCCTGATCGTGAGCCTGATCGCTGTGATCCGGATGGAGGAGCGCCCGCTGCGCGGGCGGAGCGAGGATGGTCCGTAGGCCGAATGCCTTCGCCGTCATCAAAGAAGTCTACCATCGAGAGCAGCGTGAGTTCTCGGTGGCACCCTACCGATGGGCAGGGCCAGCTTCGGCTGCGTGTACCCCATTGGAGCGCAATCGTTTTCGCGCCCGACTGACCAATTTGGGTTCGTTCTGCCAAATAGCACTTAATGATTGTAGTAATGATTTAACATATACAAAATGGCAGTATGAACTTGCGCGGGCGAGATCAACGGCGGCGCTTTCGGCGCATAGCGGGCATCGCAGACTTGCTGCTGGCTCGACCCGGTCGCGAACGACCCTACCGGACTAACGCCTGTCCGAATTGCGTGATCAAGCATAAATGCACCACCAGCAAGGAACGGTTGATCTCACGATGGGAACACGAGCATGTTCTCGAAGCTTTATAGCGGCGGCTTGACGAGCATCCGGAGAAAATGCGTCAGCGACGCGAGACGGTTGAGCATCCGTTCGGCACAATGAAGGCTCGAATGGGAGCTACTCACTTCCTGATGAAAACGCTGCCGCGGGTCGCCTCAGAAATGGCACTCCATATCTTGGCCTACAACCTCACCCGCGTCATGAACATCATAGGCATTCAGCCGCCCATGGCAGCAATCAGGGTCAAACAGACCTCAGGAGCGCTGAACGCAGGACCGCCGTTATCCAATTGTCACACGGTGTTGCTCCATATTGGGCAGACCGAGTGAGGTTCCTGTTCAGGTCCCTGTAAAGTTCAAAGCCAGTGGATCAAATGAGCGAGCCGCTTAATTTTATGCGCAATCGATATGCATTGTTGTTTTTGCCACGTGCCGTGGCGGGCAGGTCGATACATCGGCGAGTTATCTCCGGTGCGCGTCCGGTAGGGCGCCGCATCACACATCCGTGAAGTCGCTTGGCGGCATAGAACTTTAGATGGAAGATTTCTCTGCAGAAGTGTCTTACGCCTCATCAATGATTGGGCATAGGCTGCCGGCCCCGTCTCGGGCAGTCGACACAGGAGGAAACCGACATGAACTCAGCTAGAACGATCTGGCTCGGTCTGCTGGCATTGTTTACCGCCGTGACGACGGCGTGCATGCCGGCTGCCGCGCAGCAGCCACCGCAGAAGCCCAACATCCTCTTTATCATGGGCGATGACATCGGCTTGTTGCAGCCGAGCATCTACCACCGCGGCCTGATGGTCGGTGAAACCCCCAACATCGACCGTATCGGCAACGAAGGTGCGATGTTCTGGCACTATTACGCCGAGCAGAGCTGCACCGCCGGCCGCAACGCCTTCTTCACCGGCATGCACCCGCTGCGCACCGGTATGATTCCACCGCAACTCCCTGGCAGCCCGTCCTATCTGCGGCCCGGCACGCCGGCGATCGCCAAATTCCTGCTCGATCTCGGCTACAACACCGGCGAGTTCGGCAAGAACCACCTTGGCGATCACACTGACGCGCTGCCGACCGCGCACGGCTTCCAGGAATTCTGGGGCTACCTCTATCACCTCGACGCGATGCAGGGCGTGAGCTTCCCCGACATCAACAAGACCCCGACCCAGCAAACCGTTGCGCCGCCGTGCCGCAACACGCCGATCCCGGGCTTGCCGAAGTCCCCGGCGCAGTCGACCCGCGGACCACGACCTGTCTCACGCCACCACGCCCCGTGCTGGCGTGCCGGTCTTCGAACGGCACTGCGGCCAATCAAACGTGCCGGGACGAAGGTCCGCTGACGTTGGAACGCTCGAAGACCGTGGACGAGGAAATCTCCGCCAAGGTCGTCGACTTCCTCGATCGCAACGATCCCACGCCGCACCAACAAGCCGTTCTTCGTCTGGTACAACCCGGCACGCATGCACGTCACGACCGTGCTGTCGGACAAATACCAGGCCATGATCGGCGAGCCCGGCGGCAAGGACTGGGGCCTCAACGAAGCCGGCATGAAGCAGATGGATGACAACATCGGCGTCGTGCTGAAGAAGCTCGAAGACATGGGCCAGCTCGCCAACACCATCGTCGTCTTCACCACCGACAACGGCGCCGAGACGATCACCTTCCCGGACGGCGGCACCACGCCGTTCAAGGGCGGCAAGCTGAGCACCTGGGAAGGCGGCATGCGCGCCCCGCTGCTCGTCCGCTGGCCGGGCGTCATCAGGCCGGGCACGATCAAGAACGAGATGTTCGCGGCGCTCGACTGGCTGCCCACGCTGGTCAACATCGCCGGCGGTGCCGAAGGGCAATGCGCTGAACGAACGCATCATGGCCGGCAATTATCCGGGCATCGTCAAGACCAAGCTCGATGGCGTCGACCAGACCGAATACCTGGCCGGGCGTTCGGAGAAGTCGGCCCGCGAGACGTTCTTCTACTATTCGGGCAAGGACCCGTCGGCGGTCCGCTACAAGAACTGGAAGATCTACTTCGCGATGGTGTCCGACGCGCCGGCTGGCTTCATCACGGGCGTGCTCCCCTTCCACTGGGCCCAGGTCGTCAATATCAAGCGTGATCCCTTCGAGACCTCCATTGGTTCTCAATACAAGACGCTCATGGGCCTGGGCGGCACGATCGGCTCTCCCTCCACCGCCTACATCTACGATTGGAACATGCTGCCAATCGGCCAGGCGCTGTGGCTGAAGGAGCTGGAATCCTACAAGGAGTTCCCGCCGATGCAGGACCCGGCGAGCTACAACCTCGAGCAGGTCATAAACCAGATCAAGCAGACGAAAAACCGCAGCGACTGACGCTGTTGAACAAGCGATCGGTGGGCGCCTCACAAAGCGCCCGCCGACGCCGTTGAGCTTGTGTGCGTCAAGTCCGCTGCTCTCGCCAGGAGGAATCACGATGAACAAGACGTGGACTCTTCTGCTTGCGCTGCTGGGGTCGCTCGCGCCCGCGATGCACCACCTCCGCCTTCGCGCAGCAGGCAACAGAAGCCGAACATCCTCGTCATCATGGGCGACGACATCGGCTACTGGAACATCAGCGCCTACAACCGCGGCATGATGGGCTATCGCACGCCGAACATCGACCGCATCGCCAACGAAGGCGCGATCTTCACCGACTATTACGGCCAGCAATCCTGCACCGCCGGCCGCGCCGCGTTCATCACCGGCCAGAGTCCGATGCGTACCGGGCTTCTGAAAGTCGGCCTGCCGGCGGCGAAGGAAGGGTTGTCGGCGAAGGATCCGACGATTGCCGAGCTGCTCAAGCCGCAAGGCTACGCGACCGGGCAATTCGGCAAGAACCATCTCGGCGACCGCAACGAATTCCTGCCGACCGTGCACGGCTTCGACGAGTTTTTCGGCAACCTCTACCACCTCAATGCCGAGGACGAGCCCGAGCATCCGGACTATCCGAAGAATCCTGCGTTCAGGGCGCAATTCGGTCCGCGCGGGGTCATGAAGTGCGTCGCGACGGCGACCGATACGCCGGGTGACGATCCCCGCTTCGGCCCCTGGGGCAAGCAGAAGTGCGAGGACACCGGCCCGCTCACCAAGAAGCGCATGGAGACGATCGACGAGGAATTCCTCGACGGCCTCGACTCGACTTCATCGACCGCGCGAACCGGGACAAGAAGCCGTTCTTCGTCTGGTTCAATCCGAGCCGCATGCACATCTGGACCCGGCTCAAGCCCGAGTCGCAGGGCAAGACCGGGCTCGGCATCTATCCCGACGGCATGGTGGAGCACGATGGACAGGTCGGCCAGGTTTTGAAAAAGCTCGACGACCTCGGGATCGCCAACAACACGATCGTCATCTACACGACCGACAACGGCGCCGAGACGTTCTCCTGGCCGGACGGCGGCACGACGCCGTTCCGAGGCGAGAAGAACACCAATTGGGAGGGCGGCTATCGCGTACCCGCGATGGTGCGCTGGCCCGGCCTGGTGCCGCCGCGCACCGAGATCAACGACATCTTCTCCGCGGAGGACTGGGCGACGACACTGGTCGCCGCGGCCGGTGAGCCGGACGTCAAGAACAAGCTGCTGCAGGGCTATAGCGCCGCCGGCAAGACCTTCAAGGTGCACCTCGACGGCTACGACCAGCGCGATCTGCTCGCCCGCAAGGGCCCGAACCAGCGCCGCGAGTTCTTCTACTGGACCGACGACGGCAACCTCGCCGGCCTTCGTTACGAGCAGTGGAAGGCGGTGTTCATGGAGCAGAAGGCGCACGGCTTCGCCGTCTGGGCGCAGCCGATGGTGCAGCTGCGCTTGCCGGCGCTGTTCAATCTGCGCTCCGACCCGTTCGAGCGGGCGCAGCACGAAGCGGGCGACTACGTGCGGTGGTTCGTCGAGCACGCCTTCGTGCTCGTCCCGGCGCAGGCGATCGTGGGCCAGCATCTGGTGAGTTTCCAGCAATTCCCGCCGCGCCAGAAGCCGGGCAGCTTCTCGGTCGAACAGGCCATGGAGAAGCTGCAGGAACCCGCCGTCGAGCAACTAGCCGCAGGCCGCGAACATGACGAAATTTTGAAATCGAACCTAGGCTGCTCTTGGAGGAGGCTAACATGCCGATCGTTTCTTCCACGCTCAGTCGACGTGTCCTGCTCTCGGCCTTGGCTTCGCTTCCGGCGGTGCTTGGGCCGTTTCGTCCCAATTCCGCACATGCCCAGGCCGATCCGCTGCCCGTCTTGGAACAGACGGCGCGGTCAAAACATCGATCACCGATTTCGTCGCGCGTGTCACCAGACAAGGCGGACCGGACTTCGTACCGCCCGACGCAGCGCATCGCAACCTTCGACAACGACGGCACGCTGTGGATCGAGCAGCCGATGTATATCCAGCTCGCCTTCGCGCTCGACCGCGTCAAGGCGATGGCTCCCCAGCATCCGGAATGGAAGGACAAGCAACCCTTCAAGGCCGTGCTTGAAGGGGACATGAAGACCTTGGCCGAATCCGGCGAGCGCGGCCTGGTGGAACTGATCATGGTGACCCACGCGGGCATGACGACCGCCGAGTTCGAGAAGATCGCCACCGACTGGCTTGCGACCGCGCGCGACCATCGCTTCAAGCGGCCCTATACCGAACTGGTCTATCAGCCGATGCTCGAACTGCTCGCCTACCTGCGTGCCAACGGCTTCAAGACCTTCATCGTGTCGGGCGGCGGCATCGAGTTCATGCGGCCGTGGACCGAGCGAGTCTACGGAGTCCCGCCCGAACAGGTGGTCGGCTCCTCGATCAAGACCAAGTTCGAGATGCGCGACGGCAAACCCGCCTTGTTCCGCCTGCCCGAGGTCAACTTCATCGACGACAAGACCGGCAAGCCCATCGGCATCAACGAGCACATCGGCCGCCGCCCGATCGCGGCGTTCGGCAATTCCGACGGCGACCTTGAAATGCTGCAATGGACGACGCTGAGCGGCGGTGCGCGCCTCGGCCTGATCGTCCACCATACCGATGCGGAGCGTGAATACGCGTACGACCGCCAATCGCACTTCGGAAAGCTCGACAAGGCGCTGGACGCCGCCGCCGTGAACAAGTGGACCGTTGCGGATATGAAGCGTGATTGGAAGGTGATTTTCCCGTTCGAGAAGCGCTGACCAGTCCGAATTAGACGCTTCGCAGTGAGGTGACATATGCCAAAATGGGCAAAGGGAGGCATGCCCATCGATGGCAAAAGCGAAACGGCCGCGTAAGGCGACTGGCAGATCGCGCGTATCGCCTGACGGCATTAAGCCTGCGTCAAAGCCTAGACGTGCCCGATGGGTCATTCTCGGGGCCGGGGCGGCACTCATCCTGGCCGGCGCCGGTGCGCTTTACATCACTGGCGATCGGACCGCGACCCAATCCGCGGCGAGCTTTGTCGGCAGCGAGACCTGTGCCGGTTGCCACCGGGGCGAGGCCGAGCGGTGGCGCACGTCGCAACATAAGCATGCGATGGACCATGCGACCGACAAATCGGTGCTGGGCGATTTCTCCGGTGCGAGCTTCGATTACTACGGAGTCAAATCACGGTTCTTCCGCCGCGATGGCAAATTCCTGGTTGAGACCGACGGCCTCGATGGCAAGCTTGCAACTTTCGAGGTCAAATACACCTTCGGCCTCGATCCACTGCAGCAATATCTCGTCGAATTTCCCGATGGCCGGGTGCAGGCACTCTCGCTTGCCTGGGATAGCAGACCGAAGGATCAGGGCGGCCAGCGCTGGTTCCATCTCTACCCGGACGAAGAAATCAAGCACGACGATATCCTGCATTGGACCAAGCTCAATCAGAATTGGAATTTCATGTGCGCCGAGTGCCACTCGACTGGCGTGCGCAAAAACTATGACGCTAAGACGGATCGCTTCGCCACGACCTGGGCGGAAATCAGCGTGGGCTGCGAGGCCTGTCATGGGCAAGGGTCGCGGCACATCGGTTGGGCGCAGACCCAGCAAAGCTGGTGGCCGTTCGGAAAGATTGAAGACCGCAGCAAGGGGCTGCTTGTTCAGCTTGACGAACGGCGCGATGTTACTTGGGCAATCGATCCGAAGACCGGCAACGCCCGGCGCAACTTCCCGCCGGCCACGCCTCGCAGAGAGGTTGAGACTTGCGGTCTGTGCCATGCGCGACGCGCTGAGTTTTCCGAAGATTGGATTCCAGGCCGATGGCTCTCCGATACGCACGCGGTTTCACCGCTCGCCCGCGGGCTCTATCACGCGGATGGGCAGATGCTCGACGAGGTCTACAATTACGGTTCATTCAAGCAGAGCAAAATGTTTGCGGCGGGCGTCACCTGTGGCGATTGTCACGAGCCGCACAGCGCGAAGCTTCGCGCTCCCGGCGACGGCGTCTGCCTGCAATGTCATGCTTCCGACAAGTACGCCACCGCCTCGCATAACCAACACCAAGGCGTGAACTCGACACTGGCGTGCGCGTCATGCCACATGCCGACCAACACGTACATGGTGGTCGATCGGCGGCACGATCACAGCTTCCGTGTTCCGCGGCCCGATTTGTCGGTGAAGCTCGGCACCCCGAATGCCTGCAACGACTGCCACAAAGATAAGCCGGCTGCATGGGCTGCGGCAGCGATTGAAGGTTGGCATGGTCCGAACAGAAAGGGCTTTCAAAAATATGCCGAAGCATTTCGCGCTTCCTGGACCGAGCAGGCGGAAGCGGCGGCGCTCCTGGCTGTCGTAGCGTCCGATGGCAATAACCCGGCATTCGCCCGCGCGAGCGCGCTGAGCGAATTGAGGGGACGCGTATCACCGGCGAACGTCAGTTTGGCTCGAACCGGGCTAGCGGATACCGATCCGATGGTGAGGATCGGAGCCTTAGACATGCTCGATGGCGCGCCCGTCGGTCAGCTGTGGGCTCTCGTGTCGCCGCTTCTGTCCGATTCCAATCGCGGGGTGCGAATCAGGGCGGCCTCCCTGCTCTCTGCGGTTCCGACCGCAAGCCAGCCTCCCGCCGATCGCGACAAATTCGAGCGTGCCGCCGCGGAGTTCATCGCGGCGCAGCGCCTCAATGCCGATCGACCGGAAGCGCGCGCCACATTGGGCAACTTCCTCGCACGGCGTGGGCTTCCGGCCGATGCCGAAGCTGAATACCAGGCCGCGCTGCGCCTCAGCCCGCAATATGCGCCGGCGGCGGTCAATCTCGCCGATCTCTATCGCCAGCTTGGTCGGGATGCAGAGGGAGAAAAGGTCCTGCGCATGACAATCGCGGCGAGTTCGCGGGATGCAGGTCTCCACTATGCGCTCGGTCTCACCCTCACGCGGTTGAAACAACCCAACGAGGCGCTCGCGGAATTTCGCCACGCATTCGAACTCGATCCGGCTCGTGCGCGATACGCCTATGTGTACGCTGTTGCCCTCCATTCCGCCGGCCGCGGCAATGAGGCGATAAGCATTCTGAAGGAATCGTTGGCGAGGCATCCAAACGATCGTGACATCTTGCTAGCTCTCATCAACTTCAGCCGCGAGGCAGGCAACATCGCCGGCGCGCTTGAGTACGCCGAGCAGCTCGCACGAATTCTATCCTTCTGACGGTGACCTTGCGCGTCTTATCCAGGAACTCCGTCGCCAAACTGAGAGATCAAATGCACAGTGACGCGCTATTTGTCCCGAGGGAAGGTGCGCTTACCGGTGATCAAGCACGCATTTCGTCCAGACCAATCCGGCTTCGGCAGCATCGAAACTTCCGGGGCAGCCGCCTCGGCCCGGGCCCATCCAGAACCTCCGGGCGGCCCACGTAGCTGCTCTCGTCTTCGATGATCAGAACTTCAGTCACGCCGCTGAGATTCTTAAGTGCCTCGACGTATGATCGAGGCGGTAGGTAATATCCCCCTGGATGGGCGAGGTCGTGCGCCTGGCGAAACTCGACGATCGAGTAGGGTATCTGGAAAAACTCGGCGATCCGCCGCCCCGCCTCAATGTCGGGGACATCGGACGGAACCAGTCGGCCAGCTTTCTGTCGGGCATCGCCCTCGTAACCAGGGAACGCTGCAAGTTGGGCCGTGCGTTCGGAGGTTAGAAACGAAGGTAATCGCCGTAGAGCTCCATCCTCTATGAGGCGGCGCCAGGTCGCCAGGCTGTTGTGGGCCACCAGGCCGGTGACCCGTTCGGACGCTATGGTGCCTTCGGCACGCAATCGGTCCTCGATGTCGTGGCCGAGATCGGCGATCATCTTGAGTTGCGCGGGCGTACGCGGATGAGTCGAACCGGCGGGATTATGCAGGTTGTCGATACGAATGAAGTTTGCACCCAACCGCCACCCGTTACGAATGCCATTTGCGAGGCGCGTCAGGACAGCAGGATGGGTAATATCGAGAATGCGGCGCTCGCTCTCGTTCCATTTCCAACTCCCGGTCGGACCCAGCTGCACGCCCTTGAGACTGTCGCAGTCCTCACCAAGATCGCAGTGCCCGCCGACGAGATAGATGCTGACCAAGGCTCCCAACGCCTGCAGGCTCTTGACATACGATCCCGCCTCTTCGACGGACATCGTGCGGGGATCGATCTCGACGATCTGTCCGGCCTTGAAATTCGACAAATGGAGCTTGCCCTCAATTGCCGGATAGAGCCCGGTAAATTGAACGCTTTCGCTTTTTGACGGGTCGGCTTGGCGCGCGCAGGGTGGCAGCCGAGCGCCGGATTGAAAATCTTCCGCCCGCGCCGCCTGCGAAGCCGCGCTTCCCAAAGCGACGGCGAGCAGGACGGCCAACTCGATCAGGCCGCGGGCGCACTCCCTGCCCAGCACGGCACCTCGTCCTGTGGTCTTCATCCGCACCGTTTGTGCCATTGCGGTCTAGAACAAGCTGGGGCAATCTATCGATGGAAAAGGCAGTAACATTGCGGAAATGCTGATTATTGTTGCTGCCGGACCGATTGCCTCACGGTCAAACTCTCATGACTTGCGGCAGATCACTTTCGCGTCGGCCGCTGACCCCGAAAAGCTCTTTGCTTTCCTCCGCAGCTGAGTTGAGCGAACGATCGTCATCGCCGTACATCGGACGGCGCTGATAACGGAAGCAAAACGTGGCCAATATTTTCATTTCCCATTCGAGCCGCGACGTCAAGGAGTCCGAGTGGATAAAAAAATGGTTGAATGAGCAAGGTTTCCACGAGGTCTTTCTCGACATCGACAAGCACGGTGGGTTGGCGCCCGGAGCGCATTGGGAAAGGGATCTGTACGCCGCGATCGACCGCTCGGATGCGATGATCGTCATCGTCACTCCGAACTGGCTCGACAGCAAATGGTGCTTCGCCGAATTTACCCAGGCGAGAGCGCTCGGGAAGGCGATTTTTCCGATCATCGTCGCACCGGTCGGAGACCGACTGATCTCACCCGACATCCAGCATCTCAATCTTCTCGAATCGGAGCAAGGAGGACTTGAACGCCTGTCCCAGGAGCTCAGCCGTGTCGCGAAAAGCCAGTTCGATTGGGATACGAAACGCTCGCCTTACCCTGGACTTGCGGCAGTCCAGGAGGAAGACGCGGCTATCTATTTCGGTCGCGACGAGGAGATCCGCAAGCTGATCGAGCGGCTCAATGCGAGGCGGGTCCACGGCGGCAAAAAGCTGAATCCTGTTGCTCGGCGCCTCGGGCGCCGGCAAGTCCTCGTTGTTGCGGGCCGGTATCCTGCCCCGGCTGCGGCGTGAACCTTTGCACTGGTTTGCAGTGCCGCCGTTTCGGCCACAGAAGGACCCATTGCAAGAGCTGGCGCGTGGCGCTCGCGATCGCGCTGGGACAGCCCGAGCGATGGCGGGAATTGTCACAGCAGCTCGCAGGCGAAAACGCCTTGCCGCCCTACGCGGCGCGGCAAACGACTCCCGCGCCAAGGCTGACTCGAACAACGCGCATATTCTGGTGTCGATCGACCAGAGGGAAGAGCTTTTCACCATGGCCGACCGTGGCGAAGCCGGCCAGTTCTTCGCCTGCTAAGCGCCGTCTTGAGGGACGAGGCGCCGGTGATGGTCGTCATGACGATCCGCTCGAGTTTCCTCGATCCGCTTCAGGTGGAGGAAGAACTGACGGTGCGCCGTCGAGGAATTTTCGCTCAAACCGATGCCGCACTCGCGTTTGAGCCAGATCATCGAGGGGCCCGCGCGACGGGCGAAGCTGCAGGTGGAAGAACGTCTCGTCGTCGAGGCGGTAAACGATTGCGGAACGGAGGAGCGCCCTTCCGCTGCTCGCATTCACCATGAGCGTGCTGTACGAAAAATTCGGCGCGACCGGAGCGCTGACTTACGACAACTATGTATCGCTCGGGGATGATGAATACCGCAAATCGCCGGACGCGAAATCCGAACTCAATCCGATCGAGAATTCGATCCGGCGAAAGGCTGGCGGTGATCGACGATTCGCACGAGCCAGGGCGACCCGGAGGCCGCCGAATGCATGCTCAATGCGTTGCGGGACGCCTTTCACCTCACCTCGTCTACGTCGACGATAAGGGCGAATACGCGCGCCAGATGGCTCCCCTCCACAAGCTGCCGCGGGAGGCACACACGCTGATCGGAAAGCTGCGTCGACGCCCGCCTCCTTACCAGCCGCAGCGTTGATGGCCTGGACATGGTCGAGGTAGCGCACGAATCATTACTGCGAAAATGGCCTCTGCTCAAGGGCTGGCTCGACGACGAGCGCGAATTCCTTGTCGGCCGACAGCGCCTGCAGCATGATCTGCGCGATTGGGTGAATGCGGCGCGGCGTCAGAGGGATGATGCCCTTCTCGGCGGGCTTAAGCTTGAGCGCGCACGGAACTGGTTGAAGGAGCGGCCGCACAAAATCGAAAAGGACCTGCGGGATTTCGTCGAATGCCAGCATCAGGCGGGCCGATGCCGAAAAAGACGCGGAAGCAGCGCGGATCGAGCGCGAGAAGCAGGCAATCGCGCAGAATCCGCAAGGTCCAGCGCCGCATGTGGACCGCGATGGTCACGGTTGCCACGCTGACCGGAATCGGAATTGCTGCGCTGATCTGGCTGGGGTTCAGCGTCAACGAGCGCGAATCG
Source organism: uncultured Alphaproteobacteria bacterium (assembly GCA_963755305.1). GTDB lineage: Bacteria > Pseudomonadota > Alphaproteobacteria > Rhizobiales > Xanthobacteraceae > VAZQ01. The sequence goes on from CAVWJL010000010.1 coordinate 331,447, forward strand.
CGGCTCTTCGCATCCAAAGCGCGGGACGCCTTCGAGCTCGGCTATTGCGACCGCGCCATCCGCTTTGCCATCGCCGGCCTTCCGCTGCGCGCCCTTTTTCTCGTTCGCGGTCTGGTCGCAGGAGGCCGAGGACGAGCTTCGCAAGGCGGCCAACGATTGCCGCCTGCTGCGTGTTCTTTCCCTCCACAAGGAGGACTTGCATTCGGTCGCCATCAGCGCGGACAATACCCGCATCGTCACGTCTTCAGCCGACGGCACGGCCATCGTCTGGGGCCTCGTCGATGGGAAGGAGCCGGTAACCCTCCGGGGCCATGGCGGGGAAGTGGTGCAAGCGGAGTTTGACCGTAGCGGTCGCCGCGTCGTGACGGCGTCGCGGGACAGGACGGCGCAAATCTTCGATGCGGCGACCGGCGAGCTGGTGCAGACCCTGTCGGGACATGCCGAAGCGGTCGTGTCAGCGCAGTTCGACCCGACGGGTCGCCGCGTCGTGACGGCGTCCGCCGACGGCACCGCGCGCATTTGGGACGTCGAGAGCGGCAAAACCGTGCACGAGTTGGCTGGCCACCGCGGCCCGCTCACCTTCGCATTCCTGGATGATCGGCAAGGCACTACGGTCGTCAGCGGATCGCAGGACAACACGGTCATCGTGTGGGACGCCCCGACCGGGCGCAAAGTCGCCACGCTGGTCGGTCACAGGGCGGCTGTGCGCACCGCAACACTGTAGCCAGATGGCAGGCAGATCGCTACCGGCTCCGACGATGGTACAGCGCGACTCTGGAACGCTGCCGACGGTACGCCGGATCGGGTCCTGGAGGCGCATGGCGCAGCCGTGGTGAAAATTGCGTTCGACCCAAAAGGGCAGCGAATCGCAACGGCCTCTGCCGACAAAACCGCCCGGTTGTGGAGTACCGCATCCGGCGAGAGCTTCGTGCTCGCCGGCCATAACGGCGCGGTGCTCAGCCTGGCTTTTCTTCCGGACGAGGAACGGCTTGTGACCGTGTCGCAGGACGGCGCGGCCCGAATCTGGGACATCCACCAAGGCTCGTCGGTTGCGGTCCTGCGCGGCCACAGTTCCGCGGTCGAAGCATTGGCGGTCAGCGGCGATGGCGGGTTTTTCGTGACTGCGTCGCAGGACAAGACCGCGCGCGTTTGGAGCACGAGTTGGAAGGGGAGTGGACGCATTCTTGGCAAGTACCGTAGCGCGTCCGAGGCGCTTGCAGTAGATTTGGAACGCGGCATCGCGGCAGTCGGCTCGGCCGATGGAAACGTTCGTCTCATCGCGCTCGCGGACATTCGCAATGAACGGATCCTGCATGGACATTCCCAGACCGTCACGAGCATAGCCTTTTCCAAGGACGAACGGCTGCTCGCAACGGGTTCGGTCGACGGAACGGTCCGCCTTTGGCGGGGACCGGAATTTGCAGCGCGGCCTGCCCTGACTGGCCACAACGGCAACGTCCAAAGCGTCGCGGTGAGCGCCGATGGCCGCATGGTGGTGTCGGGATCGCACGATAGGACGGCACGAGTTCGCGCACGGCGGATGGAACGCTCGCCTACCCTGCGCTAGCACATGCCGACACGGTCTACACCGTTGCTATCAGTCCCGACGGCCGACTGATCGCCACGGCCTCGTGGGACAGGACGGCGCGCCTGTGGGACGCCAGGACCGGACGGCCGGTACACATCCTCGGAGGAAAGCCGGGCAAGGAGCACCTGGGCAAGGTCTGGACCGTGGCGTTCAACAACGACGGCAGCCGCGTGGTGACGGCGTCTGACGACGGTACGGCGCGAATATGGGATACAAGCACCGGAGAGCAGGTGGCCGTGCTAGGCGGGCACGCCAGCCCGTTGTCGAGCGCGGTTTTCGGCGGAAATGGACGAGTGCTCACAACGTCCGACGACAGCACGGCGCGCATCTGGGATGCCGCAACGGGCAAGCAGTTGTTTGCGCTCAGGGGGCATTCGGCACCAGTGCAATATGGCGCGTTCAGCCCAGATGGCAGCCGCGTCGCAACGGCATCCCGCGATGGGACCGTGCGCCTTTGGGACCTGGCAACTCAAAGGATGATCTCGGTCCTGCGCGGACATACCGCGGACGTTGCGATGGCGGAATTCGCGAACGGTGGCAAATCGGTGATTTCAGTTTCGGAAGACGGTACTGCGCGCTACTGGGACGTCGACTATCCGCCGCCGCCGTCCGCAAGCGAACTCCGGGAGCGCATCTGCCACGAGCAATTCGTCGGAGCATTGGCATTCACGGACCAAGAGCGGGTCGATCCCCTGATAGGGGGTCGGCCGAGCCTGTACGTCCCCTGCAGTAGGCTCAATTTTCTCGGGCTCGAAGCTTTGCTGGCTTCGGGCTGAAAGGAGAGCTCGTGCATCGCGATGCCAAGTCGATCGGCAGGGTGTCCACGGCAAGCGCTGCACGACTAGCCGCCGGCGTCGCGGTCCTTGCGCTCGGCCTGATGCTTATGAACGCCGAGGGGGCAATGTCGCTTCTGAACCGCGTCGCGCGGTCGGCGCCTCTCGCGGCTGCGCAGAACTGGTGCTATCAGCTTTTCGCCGTCGATCTCAAGGCGCTGACGACAACAAGCTGCGACATGCTCGTGATCGACATGACCGACGACATGCGCCGGCCCTATCCGGCAAGCGTGTTACGGCAGCTGAGGACGAATCCGGACGGAACCCGCCGCAACGTGCTTGCCTATATCAACATCGGTGAGGCCGAAATGTATCGCTACTACTGGCAATATGCCTGGATAGCGAACCCGCCGGAATGGCTGGTCGGCCGAAACCAGGCGTGGCGCGGTAATTTCCGGGTACGGTATTGGCATCCCGAGTGGCAGCACATCCTCTACAAAGGTCGGCAGTCGTATCTCGATGCTATCGTCGATGCCGACTTCGACGGGGCCTATCTGGACAACGTCGATGCCTATTACGATCTGACGGCGGAGAACCCGCAGGCCAAGGCGCAAATGATCGCCCTGGTCGAGGAGATCGCGAAAGCTGCACGCGCCCGCCGCTCGGGATTCAGGATCGTCACCCAGAACGCCGAAGAGTTGCTGGCATCCCGCTACTATCGTTCCACCATCGACGCCGTCGCCAAGGAAGACCTGCTGTTCGGCGTAGCGGGCGAGGGCATTCGCAATCGGCCGGAAGACATCAGGCACAGCGTCGCGCATCTGCAACTCGCCCGTCAGGACGGGAAATCCGTATTCGTCGTGGAATATATTGATCCGGTCGCCGGCGCTGCGGTACGCGATGAGCTTCGCCAATTCGGCTTCATCCCGTACTTTGCCGAGCGGTTGCTCGACCGCACACCCGGAGTCCTGGCACGCCGGCCACCTCGTCCCCGAGCCCTGTCGAAGTGATCCGGCCTATACTGACCGCCTTCAGGTTGCGGGCGCAGCGCCCTGGGTCTGCGAACTCGCGCTGGCGAAGGTCAGATAGACAATATCGCGCAGCGTGCGATCAAGCCAAAGGAACGCCACGACGCCCGCCGCGATCGCAGCGGCAAGATATCCCATGCCGACATATGAGGGGCCGAGCTGCAGGGAAATCCAGGTGAGCAGGCCGTTGAGCACTGAAACAGAATTTGCAGCAGGCAATATGATTGCTGCCTGTTGACGAAGAGCAGGACCGAACTGCAAAGCAGAAACAACAGATGAAATGTCGATCCGATCAGGCCGAGCCGCATGATCGGGATTTGTCGAAACGGCACGCCGAGCAACTCCACGATCGACGGCAGCGCCAGAATGGCGCAGACGGCAAAGGCGCCCTGGACAAAGAAACAGGTGGAATATAGACGATCGCGTCGTCATACCCAGGCGGTTTGCTGCAGCTTCTATGTCTTCCAGCGTGCCGTCGTTGAGCACCTGCGACAGGAACCTCCCAAGTTCGATCGTGAGCTCCGTCTCAATGTGAATCACGAACGCTGCGAGCGCAGGCACGATCACAAGAAAGGAAATGAACATCCCGCTGTCGTAGACCGGTGCATAGACGAGGCCGGCAGCTACCGACGTCCCGATGTCCGAGCTCCAAACGACCAGCTTATCGACCCACACTCCCAGCGCTCCCGCAGCCCCGCCGATGGCCAACAGCGGGAACCGCCGCAAACCATTGCGGATCGCACCGACGCCGGCAAGGGCAGGCACCGGAGACCCTTCGGGATAGGCTGACAGAATACGCGCGGCGAGCCAAGTCAGGGTCGCCGTCATCGCTGCAGTCATGGTCCACATCATCGCGACGGCGTCGAAATCGAACCGCGCGAGCGCGGTCGCGACCACGGCCGAAAGCATAATGCCGGCGACGAACGCACCGGTTACGCCCACGTAATCCCTGAGGGTCCCGCAGAAAATTGTTGCGATCCACAGCAACGCCACCGATTGAGAGAGCGCCCAGGCCGCCATCGCAGCGCTCCAGGGCAGCAAGCGCAGCGAACCCCAAACCCCGGCGCCAATCACCCCGGTCGACAGGGCGGCAAGGACGAGTGCGCCGACGAACAGCGGCTGGATGTCCCTTTCGCGCTTGGCGTAGACGGAGTCAGCGACCAAGCGCGTCACCACGACAATCGATGGCGAAACCGTCACCAGCGCCAGGACGGATGCGTAGGTCAACAGGACGTGAAAAAGCGTGAACTGAAAAGCAGGCACGCCGTCCAGCGTGTAGACGTTGACGATCATCAGTCCAACGGCGGTCAGGACCAGCGGTCCCGAGCTGACCCATGTCGCATGGGTCAACGACATCAGGGGACCCGCCAGCGAGTGGCGGGAGCTCAGCGCGCGAAGCTCGAATCCGATGCCGGCCACGTGTTCAGTTCATGCTTGCGGGCGAATCGTGACAGCTTGCCTGATAGAGCTCCCGATACGCCTCCCTTACCTTGTCCCGGTCGTAGTATTGCCTCACCCGCTTGCGCAACGACTTTCCGCAACGGCGGCGAAAATCGTGATCGCGCAGCATCCGGATCATTGCGTCGGCTACATCCCGCGGCGCCAACGGCGGGGTGATCATTCCTCCCGGATCATCGTCGCCATCCCCCCGGGAGCGACCCAAGATCATTTCGCGGCAGGCGCCGACATCGCTGGCGATGCACGGCACGCCTGCCGCGCCCGCTTCCAGAATGACTAGCGGCTGCGACTCCGACAAGCTGGTAAGCACCACAACATGCAGCCGTGGAAGCATCTCGGCCACGTCCACTGTTCCGGTGAATTCGACGCACCCGTCCAGGCCAAGCTCACTGGCGAAGGCACGGCACTGCCTCGCATAGGCCGGGTCTTCGGCAAGGTCGCCGAGCACGAATCCCTTGAGGTTCACTACCTGCTCTCGAGCCGCACGGACCGCGAGCAGAAAAGTCTTGACGTCCTTGATCGGAACTACCCGTCCGATCAAGGCGACCGTCGGCGTTGCATCGGTCGGCGCGATCGGCAGGCCGGAGTATGAGCGGGCATGCACGCCGTTCGGGATGACCCTGAGCTTCGCCGGATCGGCGCCGAGATCGCGCTCGAACGTCTGGTTTTCCGAAAATAGCGTGACAATGGTTTCGCTCGCCTCGTAGCAGGTGCGGGCATAGCTTTCGAAGCAGTCGATCCAGAACGATCGCAGGCTCGGTCTTCGCTCGCGCACGGAGAAACCAACCTCGATATCGTCGGAGATCCAGTCGGCCAGGAGAATCTCGATCAGACGTTCGTTAGTGTAGATGCCATGCTCCGTGAGCAGCGCCGGCCGTCCGGTCTCGACCGCGGCACGGGCGGCCAACAGGCCGGAAAAGCCGGTGGACGCGGCGTGAAAAACGCGGGCCCGCGGCAAAGGATGGGCAAGCGTTGCGAACAAACCGCCCAACAGGGCGCGCCACGCCCAGTAGTAGTTTCGGAACGATATGCCGTGTGCGCTTGTCCGGTACATGCGGCAGGCGACGTCCCAGCCTGCCCTCGTGTCCACCAAATGCGACAAGTCGCGCGCATCGAGGCTGGCGGCGCGCACCGTCTCCAGCACGCGCCTGAATGATTGAAGCCCGCCCGCCGCGGAAAATTCGACTAGCCGGTCGGCAAGTTCTGCGGACCATGAATTCGAGCGGCGATCAGACCATGCGTGCCGGCGCGCGGCCCGACCGAGCTCCAACCGTTGCAGAAGGCGGACATTGGAGGGAATTGAATACAGTGCCGCCGGCCCGGCATTGGCCGGCTGTATCGATACGACCGCAAAACTGAACGTGGATTGGTCGCGTAACAGCGTGTCGACCCAGTTGGAGACCCCGCCCCGGCGGTAGGGGTAGCAGCCCTCGACTATCAGACAGACATCGACCGCCTCCGGGATCCGACGCTCCCGCCGGGCATATTCCGTTGCCTCGCTTTGCCGGGGCCACATGACGCTAGAGTCCACGGCTCGCAATGACGACCTGGCCGAACTCATCGAGCCTGCCCCCTTGGGCAAGATCGTCAAGCAGCCGGCCGAGAGCCTCCTCCCGCCCGCCTACACGAAGCGTTCGCAGCAGAGGTCCGGCTTCCGCACAGCGCCCCAGTATGATGTACGCGTGAATGGCTGCGGCGACTGCGGGACCGTGGCCGGGATATCGCTCCATAATTCGGGTACACAAGCTGATCACGTCACGGGCAACGCTTTCATAGCCGGCCGATGCATCGGTGCGAGGCGGACATTGCCGCAAAAGCCGGTTCACTCCAGCTGCCGCTTCGTCGGCGTCGCTCTGCGTCTCGACGGAAAGCCCGTCCCATCCCTTAGTAGAAACGCTCGCGATGCTTCCCAGCGACGACAGGATCGCATAGGCCGGAACCCGGACGGTCGGGCGGTCGCTGCTGAGCGCTGCATGCAGCGTCCCCGCCAACGGTCCGTCGTAGCGCGCCGCGAGCCTGCCAAGAGCTGCCTTGCGATCCGCCGGCGTTTCGCCGAGCAAGGCCGCCTCAGAGACTCTCCGGCATTGGTGCATGAGGATCGCTCACGCGCCCTGATCGGATTCGGTCTGCCAGCGCAGCGGCCGGATCCTGGAACCTGCCGCTTGCCACATCGAGCTGTCTCAGTCGGGTCGATGCCGGGCTCTCGAATACGCGTAGCCAGGCGAGAGCCGCGCTACCCGCTGCTCCGGCGGGACCGGTCGAGCCGATCATGACCAGCGCCAGCGCCAACATATCGAAATCGCCCGCCGCCCGTCGGCGCCAAACCAGACAACCGCCGATCACAGCAACCGCCAGTCCGTGCGCAAGCAGAAAGGCTGCAGCGCCCATCCCTCGCCAGGCGAGCAAAACAGCGAGCAATTCGAACGCCGCCGCGACCGAGCACGCGCCCGCGTCGAGCATGTGCGCCGACAGGCTTGTGCGCGAGGGCGCGCCGGGTGCCTCCATAACCGCCGTCATTTTTGCATGGCCCGCCGCGCGCCCTGCCCTCGCGTAGAGCCTATTCAAAGATATCGGCGAGGTGCCTGCACAGGGCGATCAGGCGCGCCTCCAACGCCCCAGCATCCTCGGTCGGGCCCATATGCTCTATCTTCAGCATCCCCGTTACCTCTCCCGTGCGCGCAGAGACGATCGGTGCAGCGAACAAACCCTGATCTCCGAGAACATCGCTATCTTCGGGCCGTAGAACGCTAAGAACCGCCTGCGTGTGCACGACTCGATCATGCAAGGGTTCGCCTGGCGCGAAGCGTTGGCGCGCCGGCAGTGCGGCACTCGAACCGACCCGCAGTACCGCGGTGAGCCAGCCATCGGACAATTCAAACAGGGACACCCCTTCGGCGTCGAGGAGGATCCCGGCACAGGTCGCTAGCGCCTGCTCGAACCGTACATCGCGATGGTCCGCAACGTGCAACTGCGCGAGTGCTTCGGTCAGTTGTCGGGAGCGGTCTGCGCGGCGCGCAGCGAGCGTGACTTCCAGCCGATCCGCGCGTTCCCGAATCTCGTGAAGATGTCGGGCCAATAAATCGCGCTGATGAGCGAGATCGCCGCTTTCCTCCCGAAGGCGCGCGTTTTCGGAAAGCTGGCGAAGCCGGTATTCACCGATGACAATCGCCGCACCAAGCCACAACATGGGCTCGTGCAGCGTTCGGCTCATATAGGCCACGTAATCCTCGTCGGCCTGCGCGCCCGGCCACCCAAGCAGCCACTGGGTCAGAATCGCTCCAGCTACGGCGACGATACCATCCACCGTCCCGTATTGCAGGCTGACCAGAACGACCGGAATCCAGAACGGGTGCGGTTGAAAAGTCGCGAGCTTGCCGGGCTCAAGCAAGGTCGACTGGACGACGATTGCAGCAAGAAAAAAAATAGCGAGTTCGATGAGAGCATTGCGGTGCAAGAGTAAGCCCGCCGCATTGAACGATTCGAGCTGCTTCACAGGCGCGGGCTCTGCTTCAGTTGTCATCGTTTTCGCCTTTGCAAGCTGGGCTATCTGACCCGCGCGCCGCCAATGGCGCGATGCGCAGCGACGCAGCATCGCCCCCTAGGGCAGCCGCAAGCTGCCCCAGGCTTTCGCTCGACGCATTACGGTCGATCGGCCCGAGTTCGCGGTCGCTGATGCGCGCCAGCCCCATCTGCAATGACCGAATATGCAGTATCAAAAGCCGCCGCACCGGCGGGGCGAGCGCTTCGACACCGTCGGATGCGGCCATCCGAGCCGCAGCCAGCGTCGCCGCAAGACAAGTAGGGAATGAGAGTGCGTAGGCCCTGGCGCCCGCCCACAGCTGGAGCGCGATATCGGGCCGCGCGAGCTGCAGTCCCGACTGAATGAAGCGACCGACAACCTCCCCGCTCGCGGCGCGATGGTCGGTCTGCCATGTCTCCAGGAGCCGAATGGCCACGTCAGTGTATCGCTGCTTTAGCGCCCATTCGATGCAGGCGCTATAGATCGCGTCTGCGCGGTGCCCGGCGTACTGCGTCATGGCTTCGGCCCGCGCGAGGTCGCCGGCCACCGCGAGCCGACCGCAGAATTGGGCGGCGTCAGCGTCGTCCGGGCGGGCGGCAAGCCAATTCGTGGCGCGGCGGACTGCCTCCTCGGCCCGGCCCTGTTCGACCAGCAGATGAAACAAGGTGACGCGCGCCTGGCGGTCGATGCCCACGCGCGTGCTATCGCCGTCAAGCAAAAGCTGTGTGGCCGACGCATAATCTCCCTGGGTGGCAAGGATCATGCCGAGCCGCTCTATATCGGCCGCCGTCGCATAGCCGGTGCCGGCGGCGACCTGCAGCAGCCGCGCTTCTGCGGAGAACTGCCGGTTCAGCCGATAGTGGCGTAGCAGATTTGCCAACACATTCGGCTCTACCCAACGATCGACGATCCGCTCGGCGAGCGCAACGTGGCGTTCGTAGTGTCTCGGCTCGCGGAGCAGATCCAGCAACTGCACCTGCGCATGGAGGCTGTCCGGCCGCGCCGCGGCGTGCAGTTCGGCGGCCGCGAGTGCGGCCTCGCGATCCCCCGACTGCAGGTGCAATCGAACGGCCGTCTGCAGAATGAACGGATCGGGACGCGGCGCCGTCATGTGCGCGCGAACGCGTTCGAGCACTGCGGAAATCCGGCCATCGCGCTCGAGCAGCGCCAGCGTTTCGCGTTCATCGGGGAGCGAAAGCCCGGCGGCCGCAGCCGCGGCTGCGGCAAACACGAAAAGGAGTGGCCGATAGGGCAGCTCCCACGACCTCATCGGCGCCCCGCCGTGAGGCATGCAATGTCGATCGCCAATGGCTCCAAACCGGCTGCGCCAACGATGAAATCCAGCTTGCCCGTGGCGCCGACCTCGGCGTTGGACGTCCAGACCAAGGTCGGCCCGCTCCACGCGTCGATCCGATAGCGGCCGGGCGGCAAATCCCGCCATGCCATCTGGCCTGGACCGAAGCCCCCGGCTTGAAAGGATACCACGCAAGGCGCACGCACCAAGTGGCTCACGCGCCATCGGCTCTCGCTCAGATACGGCTTGCGCATGTCGGCGCCGGGCTCATCAGCCTCCGCGCGCAGGGCTAGGAGAGGTGCCTCGGCCGCCGGATCCAGGGCGACGTAGAGCGCATTCCCATGGTGCCGCATGCCGACAATGCCGGCGCTGGAGGCTAGGTCGACCGTCATGCCGGTGGCATCTTCGAACCGTACCGTCTCGACCGCGCCCCGATTGCGAATCGACCAACGATTCGCGCCTTCGCGCCAGAGCTCGAGCGAAAAGAAACCGTCAGCGATGGCGGCATACCTCGCGGCCGTGATCGGAACATAAGGCCCGTTGCGGGCGGCCTCCAGGAAATACCGTACTGCGTTGAGGCTCGCGCTGCGTTCCCCGGCGTACATGTGGTAGTAGAGATTGAAGCCCTTGAGCCGACGCGGCCAGTCGGTGTTGAGCAGTGTCTCGTCGAGAAACAGAAAGGCGTGGTCCTGGCCGGCCTCTACCAGATAGATGTAATCGTTGCTGTTCACCGCATAGATCTGGCGCTCGCTGCCGACCTTTCGCGCAATCGGAGGTACATAGGTCAGAGAGGGATAGGAGCTGTCCAGCCGGGTATCGCCGCCGTTGATGTTCCGCACACCGATGGCACGCGTCATACCTACGGCCGCCTCGAACGGACTGGTGTCTCCGCTCCACTGATACAACGCGGCGCGCTTGCCGGACGGCGCCAATGCCTCCGCGGCGCGAACTGCGCCTTCGACCTCGTTACTCAGATCGAACGGCAACCGCGCATAGACGCGCGGCAGATCGGCGTCGGGTTCCGGTTTGGCGAGGGCATCTCTCGCAAGGCTTGTCGCGCGCGATGGTGCCGCCTGCCTTGCCTCCCGCAAGAGTCGTTCCTCCTGCGCGCGATCATAGGTTTCAAAGAAGCGCCAGCGATAGGGATGAGTGTAGGTGTGGCTGCCGATCTCCACCTGTGCGAGCGCGAAGATTTCCCGCGCGATCTGCCTCGCCGAAGCCTGCCCGCCGTGGACCGGATCACCGTCGCCGGCCACATAACCGACCGTGACGGGCAAATCGGGGTAACGTTCGATCAGTTCGCGCTGGACCACAATGGCGGAGGGCATCCGCTGGCCCCGGTATCGCTCGGCGTTCGAAATGTTGTTCCAGCCATCGCCGTCGATGTGGCTGAAATAGATCCGCCGCCCGCTCAGCGTCGTCACATCTGGAGCCGGCATAGTCTCATCGCCGAGGATCGCGCGGCGAAAGAACGGGAACGGATCGATCAACCATTGCGTTCGATCGGCACGCACGTCGTAGGTGATCGCATAGTTGCCGGCGACATAGCCGCCTGTAGCGGCGGTGGCCACCAACACGCTCTCGCGCAAGGCATCTCCCGCAGGGTAGCGAACCGAAAGGTGGACGCGAGCCAGATCGCTCTCGGAACTGACGACCGGAAAGGGCGGCAGCGGCACAGGCTCTCTTTCTCCGCCGGCGATGACGTCGTCGCTCTCTGCAATTTGCGCGCGATAGGTGGCGTCTATCTCAAGCCCCTCGTGGCGCAGGCCGAGCCTGCCGAACAGGCGTTGTCCGACAGTGCCATATTGTTCGGAGCCCAAATCGGCGGTCGCGCCCATCAGCACGACCCGCACCCCGGCATCCGCCGCATCGGCGACCCACTCCAAAGCCGTCAACGACGGCCGGGCATCCGCCTTGAGCCAAAGCAGAATCGCCCGAAATTCGGCGCCAAAGGCCAGATCCGGCAGCGGCTTGCGAAAGTCCACGAAGGTGAGCCGCAGCCCGAGGTGGTTGAGCGGCATCTCGGCAAATTGGTGGATGGCCGTTGCGTCGGGCGCCGGTTCGGCTGCGCCGTCGTACAGTGCGAGCACGTCCCGGCTGACCTTCTTCGATTGCGCATCGGCAGACACCGGCCCTGCCATCGCGGACAGAAGCATCCAGGCTATCAATGCACTGATCAAGCCTCGAAAAAACATCTTTCAGGTCAACTCATGAATCGCAAAGCCATTCTTAATCCGCATGAAATACTACAACACGCTGGCAACGTCCTCAATGCTCCTAAGACCTCCACCGCGCGAAAACCAACCATATGTGGATCGGCATAGCGTCACACGGACGCGAGCAGCGTCTGTGGAACGCTCAGCCCGATCGCCTTCGCCGTCTTTAGGTTCACCGCCAATTCAACCCGTCTGCAGCGCGCCGGAAAAGATCAGGATAACTGACTGCCAGGTCCGACTTCCTGCTGCAGTTCAAGCCGCGTCATTCCCGATGTTCTCTAGTCGCACCCGCGTGACCAGGACGGCCGCCAACGAGAACCAAGCCGCGGCGGCGCCGAAGGCGACCGCATAGGCAAGCCGCGCCGAGACGGCCTTATCAATCGCGGTGATTACCCAACCCATGGTCGCGGGTCCGATAATCTGCGGCACCACCATCGAGACGTGCCAAATGCCCATGTCTTTTCCGGCGTCGCGCCCGGCCGGCAAGACTTTGAGCGCCAGCGCCCAATCGACTGCGCCATACGCACCGTTCGCGGCTCCGAACACCACTGTCAGTGCCGCGACCAGCGCCAAATTCGGATTGAATGCGATGAGTGCAAAGCACGAAACCGCAGCCGCCATGATCCAGCTTGTGATGCGAACGAGCCGGACGATGCCATAGTGTTCGGCGAGCCGGATGCCGATAACGCTCGCCGGGATAGCGACGATCGTGCCCGCGATAAGCAACGACGACAATAACGTCACCGCCGCATCGCTACCAAGACCGAGCACATTTTCGATATAAAACAGGAGAAAGGTAAATACCGACCAAATTCCCATATTGGCAAACAAACGCGTGATCAGAACCCAGTAGATATTCGCGTTAGCACTCGGATCGAGAAAGAACGAACCCGCGAAGGCGCGCAGATCAAAAGCCGACGTGGCGCCGGTTGCCGGCGGTTCCCGCGCGCCGCGCAAAGTCAACGCAAGGCAGCCGAGATTGAGGGCAATGAACACGCCAATAAGCGGGAGCACCCGGTCCGAACGGTAGAGTGTCCACACCAGCAAATTGCCCAATAGCGTCCCGATGATCGTCATGACATTGAGCCAGCCACTGGCTCGTGGTTGCAGCTCCGCGGGCACGATGTCCGGGATGAGTCCCGCGTAGGCGCCGGCCGTCCAATTCCACCAGATTTGCAAATTAAGGATCGCGAGCGTGTAGAGCACAAGGCTGCTGCCTGGTGCGAAAAACGCGAGCGGGACAAGAGCGGCGCAACTCAAAACCGTGCCAGTTATGAGAAACGGGCGGCGCCGGCCATTCGGCGCGTGCAGCCGGTCCGACAGCGCGCCTGCAATTGGCGCGACAAAAAGCGATATGAGCGCGCCCGCAGCCGCGATACTGCCGGCAATCCCCGCCTTACTCGGCGTTGTCGGATCCAACAATCGTTGGCGACTTGATCGGGCAGGACGATCGGCAAAACGCTCAGCCACTGCGTGTACAGCGCCAGCCAAAGCGCCGAAATGAGCACTTGATCGGCGCCCAACAATTGCCGCGGGCGCTCAGGGATAGAGGACCTGCCGCGCTGACATCCCCAGGGCGCATCATTGGCTCCGCCAGGCTGAAGGCAGCCAGTGCACAAGGTGTAGCTTGTTCGTGCATAATCGGGCAACCTGACGACCCTCCCGCGGCATAGTCGACAAGGGCAGCTATATGCCAGCGCCAGATATCAACCCGGACGCCAGCAAGACTCACCCACCGCGCCGAGCGGCGATCTTTGAGAGCTATGGACGCGGCGACGCGACCGATGCGGCCGAGCAGATCAAGCTCTCGCTCCAGCAGGAAGGATATGACGTCTGGATCGATCGCGAGCACCTCGCGCAAGACGAGAAGGACTTTTGGCATCCAATCGAAGCGGCATTGAAAGGGAGCCAAGTGGTGGTGGCGCTCTTAAGTCCGCATTCACGGCGCCTGGAAGGAGATCTGAGTGCAAATCCGCGCATGAGCGTGTGCCACCACGAATTGATATCTGCTGTGCAGATGGACAAGACAGTCGTTTGCGTAACCGTGATGGAATGCAAGCCGCCGCTCGCGCTCATCCACTATGACCCGATCCCCTTCACCAACTGGAACAGTTCGCCTGAAGCCTACCGCAACGGCCTTCAGGAGATTCTGCACTGGATTCAGGAAGGGCTTTCTTCGCCGCAACCGCGCCGACGTTACAGCAGTTACGTCGACAATCTTTCACAAGACAAGCTGACGTTTCCGGAAGAAATGTCAGCCAACGACAATTTCGTCGGGCGGGAGTGGTTGATCCGCGGCAAGCTGGACAGCTGGCTTGAGACCGGTCCGCGTTGCTTCATGATCGAAGCCGAGACCGGCACGGGCAAGACGGCGCTCGTCGCCGAGCTCGTACGGCGCAATCACGGTGATCGTATCCTCGCTTATCACTTCTGCAATTCGCAGAACGAGGACACGGTGAAGCCGGAACGCTTCGTCCGCTCGATCGCCGCGATGCTGTGCGGCACGCTCCCCGAGTACCGGGACCGACTGAAGACGACCAATCTCATTACGGCGCTGAAGCGCGACAACAATCCGAGGACGATGTTGTGGCAAGGCGTGTTGGAACCGCTGCATGACATGAACCCGGAGAGCGCGGGTTTCATTATTGTCGACGGCCTCGACGAAGCGGCGGGCGCTGCAGAGCAGATCACGATACCGAGGCTCCTGTCCCAGGCACTGCCCGACTTCCCAAGCTGGCTGAAGCTTGTAATCACGACGCGGCGTGACGACCGGGTGCCGCGGTTCCTTTCCGCCGACCGGTATATTCTGTCCGGAACTGGTGCCGAACAAAAGGACGATCTGCGACAGTATATCGAGCGCCGCTTCCTGGAGCCCACGCTGCATAGCCAGTGCGCCGACGAGGCCCATCGCCGCCGCGTCATTAGTGCGCTGGTCGAGCGCAGCCTGGGAAATTTCCAGTATGCCACGACGGTGCTCGATGAACTGGCCAGAGGGCGGCTGAAATCCGACCAGATCGGAAGTCTGCCGGCATCGCTTGCCGATTTGTATGATGATCGCGCTTATGCACGGTTTCCGGAAGGCTCGGATTTCGAAATCGCGCGCACCATCCTTGCCATTCTGCTGGCCGCGCGCCAACCGCTCAACAGAGTGCAGCTCGCGCTCATCACCGGCCTCGACCGGCCCACAGTGCTGCGACAGACACTTGACCAGCTCAGCATGTTCCTGACCTGGGACGACGGCAGCAAAGATCGATTCTATCGGGTGGCTCACAAATCGATTGCCGATTGGCTCGTCGATCCACCCGGCGGCTCCGACCGATTCAGAGTGGAACCGGCAAGAGGACGCGAATTGATCCTGAAGCACTGCCGCAATTGGGCAACACATCACGAATCCTATGCTCTTACCTATTTGATTGACCATCTGTTGCTGCCGGATGACCTGCCCGAAGCGCTCGAGGAGGCGCTGTTCACGGTGCGAGCCGGCTTTTTCGGCGAGCGACGCCGTTATGGCGTCGGCGCATCGCAGGACCTGAACGACACACGCATCCTGGTCCTCGCCCTTGTTGCCCGCCGTGACCACGAAACGATCCTCGAATTGGCGCAGACCGCTAACGTCTGGCAGCGGGATGGCGTCGTGGCCGGACTGCAAGCGGCGCCGAAATCGGCGGACGATTTCGTTCACGGTACCGTAGGCGAATTGTTGCTGGTGATCTGATGCCGGATCAGAATTCGCCGCAGCAAATCCTCAGTGCGCGCTACGTCGCAATCCGGACCGCCGAGGCGAGAGGCCTCACCGACCGCCTGCTGGAGGCTGCACGGGACCGCACACCGGGCGTCCGCGGCATGCTGGTGCCGTTGCTATACCGATTTTGGTTTCGCAATCGCGAGGAAGGCTGGGGCTTGCTCGAACAGATCGGCGACGACGTGATCGGAAGTCGCTTTCCTTACCTGGTAGACAGTTATTCGATGGAAACATTCGCCGAATTTTCGTTGGCGGTTCTTAATCGTTGCCGTGATGACCAGCCGCAACTCGACAGGTTGGCGGACATCTGGCGCATCCGGCTCGAGCGAATCTTCACAACCCCTCTGGCGCGGCTGCTTGGACAAGGCCTAGTGCTGCGGCTCTTGGCGAGGCCGGTGAGCCAGGTGCTGGCGCGACAGCCAGCCTTCCAGCCGCTCAATCTGCGGGAACTACACGCGACTTTCGCGCGCCCGGACGATTTACGCCAGATTTGGCGTGAAACTCTGGTTTGCCTCGAACGCCCCGAAACCGGTATTGGACCGATCGCCGTAGCGCTGACACAAAAGGACGGGGCATTCGATCTGTACATGATGCTGCTGTGCGAGCGCACGCTGATCTATCATGGCGTCACCCGCGACACGCCCGGCACTCTGGCGGTCCTCGAACGCATATTCTCCGAGGGCAATACCTCGTTCCGACAATCGGTGATTTACATTTTGTTTCATGTGCTCAATAACCTGCCAAAAGTGGATGACGATTGGCTCAATCGCTACGTCGCGCTGTGTGAAGAATTTTTCACTTCGAACAGTTGGCGCATGACGACGTCGGCGGGGGAGTATAATTTTGCCAGCCATCTATGCTGGCCCGAGATTATTATCGACCAGCATCGGCCCGGCACCGGTCCGCGCATCTTGCCGGAGCTCATCGGTCGCGCAATCGAAGCCGACGATGCGCCACAAATAGAAGGCTTATTCGCCGCGATTGATTCAATTGCGTTTGCTTACGGCCGTGCGGCGCTGGCGCTCAACCTGCTCGAACGCGCACTGCAGATCGGCGGGGCATCGCTTGAGGACAGGGTCCTTAAAAGTTTGGCGACCGTCCGGTTGCAGGATCAGCCGCTGGTCGACGCATTCATCGAGCAGCATCGGAACCTCGCCAATCTCCGTGAACGCGTCGACGCAACGGAAGCTAGCATCCGGGAAAACGACATGCCGACGCTGCTCGATGGGCTCACGGTGCAGTTGATCCTGAAGTCGGACTATTTCCGCGGCCGGGTCTGCGAAGCGTTCCGTCGAGCAATTGAGGCGCGTAGCGTGCCGCAATTTCTGGTGCAAATCGTGGAATGGGTGCGTGACGAATTCAGCCGGATGAACCGGGCCGCGACCTAGGGCTTGTTCGCCTCTGCGCAGCCTCGTCCACACCAAGCCACGCGGCAGGCTCGGTCGATGCCGGAGCCGATATTAGTCCGCAACTCGCGACTGGCTTTCATCCAGAACATTGATACTGTTCACGTCAAATCGTGAGCCATCGGAGATTTCCGGATCAATGCCCATTTTTGTATTCGACGCGTACGGCACGCTGTTCGACGTACACGCCGCAATCCGACGGTATGCCACCGGCTCGGACGCCGACCGCATGTCGGAAATCTGGCGGGCCAAGCAACTCGAATATACATGGACGCTGACGCTCGCCGGCCGCTACGCCGACTTCTGGACCTTGACGGAGCGTGCACTCGGCTTTGCACTCGAACGCGTGCCATCTGTCGACAAGGCCCTCAAGCCCAAATTGCTCGAAGCTTATTTCAAGCTCGATGCCTTCCCCGACGCACGCGCAGCACTTGACCGGCTCAAGCAGCAGGGCCACAAGACCGGCATCCTTTCCAACGGTTCGCCGGCCATGCTCAAGGGTGCGGTCGATGCAGCAGGGATCGGCGGCAGCCTCGACGCCGTGCTCTCGGTCGATACGATTCGCATGTACAAGCCGCGACCCGAGGTCTACGCGCTGGTGACCGGACATTTCAAATGTGCCTCGAAGGACGTGACCTTCGTGTCGTCGAACCGCTGGGATGTCATGGGCGCAGTCGCGTTCGGCTTCGATTCGCTCTGGGTCAACCGCGGCAAAATGCCGAACGAATATGCCGATCACATGCCGGCGCAGACGATTGGCGATTTGAATGGGATTGCGAAATTTAAAGCCTGAGGAAGCGGTTGCGCCGTGTCGCGTGAGGCAAGCGGGGCTATTCGAGGCTCGCAATGCAAGTGCTGACTGCGGATGTTGCTGTCGTAGGTGGGGGGGCTGCCGGCTGTTATGCTGCCCTCAACCTGCAAAAGAGCGGGATCAATCCGCTCATCATCTGCAAGGGTTTGGTGGGCAAGTCCGGCGCTTCGCTTTTTGCTGGCAATCTGGTCATTTCCGGCCGGCTGCTGGGCAATACCGACGAAAACGCCAAGAACACCGCCGAATTCTTGATCAAATACCACAATCAGTTTCTCATCGATCAGCACTGGGCGCGCAGATGTGGTGAGTGGATCGAGAGCGTTTATTACCCGGAATTGGAAGAAGCTGGGCTGTATTTCCGGCGTGACGACGCGGGGCACGTCGTCACCAGCCCCGGCAAAATCCGCAGCATCGCGGCAAACGTGCAGGGCAATTCCGGTGTCCCCTTCATGGATTTGCGGCGCAAGCAAATCATCAAGGCCGGTATCGCGCGGTTGGAGGAAACCGTTGCGACTTCCCTGTTGCGCAACCCCGACGGCTCCATCGGAGGCGTGTTCTGTTTGAACATCATCACGGGGGAATACATCGTTGTCCGGGCACGAGCGGTCATCTTGGCCACCGGCTATTCCGATCGCCTGCACACACGTTCCACTGGTACGCGCGAAATGTCGGCTGATGGCATCGCGCTCGCATGGCGCGTTGGCGCGACGCTCGTCAACATGGAAATGCAATGGTGGCACACGAACGACATCGCCAATCCGCCATCATGGCAACGGATGCAGGTTTATCCCAATCCGATGTTGGGCTCGGAAAAATCGGCAAGAATGGTCAATTCGGCGGGAGAGGAGTTCTTCAACCAGCAACAGGATGATCCTCTCGCGTTCGGGCCCTATACGGTGCAACTCAAGGCTCTTGCGAAACAAGTCCACGCCGGAAAGGCGCGCTATGATGGCGGCTACTATGCTGGTTTCGATCATTGCGACCCAACGGAGGTCGAAGCCTATACGACTTATGGAAAAGCGTTTCGCCAACTCGGGTTGCCCTTCCCGCAGCAGATGGTCGAGACCGCCGTTACGTCCCATTATCGGCAGGGCGGGATCGACGTCGATACATCAACAATGCGCAGTTCCATCCCCGGACTCTATGTCGCCGGAGGCGTTGGCGGACACAGCAACGGTTTGATCGGGCTCGCAACCTATGATGGAAAAGTGGTTGCCGACGGCATCGCTCGTGATTTTACAGAGCTCAAATCCTCACCCATGCCGGAGCAGGAAATCGAACTGGAAAGCCGGAGGCTCGAGAAGTTGCGTCGCTCGTCCGGCCGCGGGATGAGCCCGATTGAAGCGAAAGCGGCAGTGCGCGCCCTGATGTGGGACAAAGTAGGCGTGGAGAAAAATGCAACGGACCTGAAGTCCGCCCTCGACGACATCGAGCGAATACGCCTCGACCTGCTGCCCGAAATGCGAATCTCAAACCACACGAGTTCTGTCAATTACGAATGGCTGGATGCCATCGACGTCGTGAACATGGTCGATGCATGCGAACTCATCGTTCATTCCTCGCTCGAACGCAAGGAGAGCAGAGGACCGTTCTTTCGCCAAGACTTCCCCCGAATGGACAACGAAAAATGGCTTGTCGCCAATGTATTGAAAAAATCCAGCAACGGCATGCGTTTCGAGCGACGCCCCTACGACCTGCCGTTCTTCAAGCCGGATTTCGCAACAAACAATAATCTGGAGGTTGCCTGGTGAACTCTGATCATGCGCCGGCGCAATCGCGGCTGGTCCATGGCGGACTGGGCCAGGCCGAGAATTACGATACGCTCGCGGCGCGCAATTCACGCCTGTCGCCGGGCGAGCACATTGCGGTACGGATTCGCCGTTCCGACGACATCAGCCGCTTTCAAGACTTCCACGTGCCCTACCAGAAATGGATGCGCGTCCTGGATGCGCTCAATTGGATCGCCGAGAACGCCGCGACCGATCTCGCCTATCGCTGGTTTTGCGGGTCCAAGATGTGCGGAACCTGCGCCGTCCGGATGAACGGGCGTGAAGTTCTCGCCTGTTGGGAAGCCGTCGAACCAGCGATGACGATCGAGCCGCTGAGAAATCTTCCCGTTATCCGCGACCTGGTGGTCGACAGATCGGGCTACGAAGACAAGGTCGCAAGCCTGGAGCCTTGGATCGAACGCACTACGGATTATTCGCATTTTCCGGAGCGGCTTACCCACAAGCAGATGAAGGATGCCTCGAAGGCGCTCGATTGCATCAGCTGCATGTGCTGCTACTCGGCTTGTCCGGTGATCGGTCTTGGCGATCTGACGAATTTTGCCGGCCCGGCCCCGCTCGTCCAGTTGGCGCAGACTGCACTCGACCCGCGCAATGACCCGGAAAAGGTCAAGCGCGCGCTCGCGCGCACCGGCATATTCAATTGCATATCTTGCTACAAATGCGAAGAGGTGTGCCCGGCAAGCATCCCAATCGTCAGTCGGATCATTGAGCCGCTCAAGGCCAAGACTGCACAGCTTATCCCGGAAATGGCGAAACATTCGATAGCGCTTCGGAACATCGTCGCAAACCGTGGCCGCGTCGATCCTGGTGCACTGGTGCTGCAGGTACAGGGTTTGCGAGCGTTGTCGAATTTTCCGCGCATAGTAAGGCTGCTGATGCGCGGAAAAATAAATCCCATCAAAACCTTCCTGAGCATCAAAACCGCAGCCGCCACCGCAGCCGGCCGCCTTCTTCGTAACAAGGCTCACACGAAATGAAGTTCGCCTATTACCCCGGCTGCTCCGCCCGAAGCACTTGCGCGGAACTCAACGAAGCAACCCATCTCGTGGCGGCCAAGCTCGGGCTTGATCTGCTGCAACTGGATTCCGCTTCCTGCACGGGCGCGAGAGAACTCCGCGCGATCGATCCAGCCGGATTTTACGCCCTCAATGTGCGTATCTTGGCGTTGGCGGAGCGCTATGGCTTGCCGCTGATGACAATCTGCAACACCTGCACACTGAATGTTCTTGATGCTCATGCCGCCTTCGTTAGCGATTCCGAGCTTGCCGCATCGATCAATGCGCGGTTGGCAGAAGAAGGTCTACATTACAGTGGGCTGACCAGAATCAGTCATTTTCTCTGGGTACTACACGAGGATATCGGTGAGACTCGACTGCGGGAATTGGTCGTCAATCCGCTGACGGACCTGACCGTAGCAGCGTTCTACGGTTGCCACATAACGCGACCGCCGCTGCGATATGGGTTCGTCGACTCCCGCAATAACATCGCGCTAGAAAAGCTCGCGGAGATACTGGGCTGCCGGCCGATCGACTATAGCGGCCGCACCGAATGTTGTGGGTTTCATACGGCCGCCCACGATGAAAGAGTAGCAATTAGATTGACCGGACAACACATTCTCTCCGCAAAAGCCGGTGGCGCGAAGACGATGGTGACACCTTGTCCGCTTTGCCACACCGTCTTGGACAGCTTTCAGCGCGAGATCGAAAAGGATATCGGACAAAAACTCGGCATGCCGATACTGCATCTTCCGCAATTGGTCGGTTTGGCGCTCGGAATGTCGCCCAAAGAACTGAAAATCGACCGACACATGGTATCGGCCGAGATGCTTCGTTCCTACGCCAAGACATGACGCTACCCAGGCGGAGCACAAACCCACCCGCGGCTCTTCGCCGCTGCCTTAGGGTTCGACCGATTTCAGACCTCGAAATATACCAGTGTCGCGACGCACCTTCGCGTCGATTTAGCAGCTGATATCCAGCAACCGACGGTAGCGCATCCAGCGCCACATCATTGGCTATTGCCTCCAATCACCTATAATCGGAAGCTATCGTGGGGATGGATCAACTTCCCGATCCCGGGCCGTAACTCATGTTGGATACGCTGTTCTTGCTGGCCTTGAACGGGCTCATTTGGGGTCTGATCATCGCCCTCATCGCGCTCGGTCTATCGATCATTTTCGGTTTGCTCGACATCATCAATATTGCGCACGGCGATTTCTTTATGGTCGGCACTGTGCTGGCCTGGTTCACGCTCGAACTGACCGGCAACTTCTGGGCGGCTTTCCTTATCGTGCCG
Source organism: uncultured Alphaproteobacteria bacterium (assembly GCA_963755305.1). Classification (GTDB taxonomy): domain Bacteria; phylum Pseudomonadota; class Alphaproteobacteria; order Rhizobiales; family Xanthobacteraceae; genus VAZQ01. The sequence goes on from CAVWJL010000010.1 coordinate 353,368, forward strand.
CTCATCGGCTTTATTCTCGGCGCGCTGATACAGCGCGTCGTCATTCAGCCCATCCGCAACGTTGCCGCGCTGACCATCGTGGCAACGTTCGGGCTATCGCTGATCCTGCAGGAAGGCGTACGTATCACCTTTGGAACGACACCGCGCCGCATCCTGCCGCCGATCCAGAGCACCTTTCCGCTGTTTGGAATCAACTACGAAGTCTATCGGCTATTTGCCGCGTTGATCGCGATTATCGCGTTGGCGGGATTTTTTATTTTCCTGCATCGTACCAAGCTCGGCACTTGGATGCGCGCGGTACGTCATGACCGCGAAACCGCGATCGCAATGGGGGTGCCGGCGCAACGCGTCTACGTGCTGACATTTGGAATTGGCTTCGCACTCGCCGCGCTCGGCGGCGTTGTAGCGGCGCCGATTACGACTGTCGAGTTTCGCACCGGAGTCGACATATTGCCATTCTGTTTCATGGCCGTGATCATCGGCGGCCTCGGTAATCTTCCCGGGACCGCGGCGGCTGCGGTCCTACTCGCGGTTCTCGAAGGGATTATCCAAAGTTTCGCCGATCCGACCGTCGCGCGCATTTCCTCCCTTGTGCTGATGAGCGCCGTCTTGCTGGTGAGACCACAAGGCCTGTTTAAGGGATTGACTAGATGACGACGCCCAATGTCATCGCGCGCGTGATGTTGATCGCATTCGGGGCGTTTCTAGTCGCCGTCCCATGGCTGATCCCTGTGATCCTCAACAAATTTTGGGTAAGCGTTATCGCGGAGATCATGATCTGGTCTCTGTTCGCCGCCAGCGTAAACTTGCTGTTCGGATATGTTGGCTTGTTGTCGTTTGGGCAGGCGCTCTATTTCGGTTTTGGGATGTATGGAGTGGCGATTGGCGTCGCCACTCTCGGATTGTCGTTTTGGCCGGCATTTGCAGTGGGGATAGCGGCCTCTGTGGCGATCGCGCTGGTCTCCGGCATTTTCGCGGTGCGCCTGACCTGGCACTATTTCGCGATCATTACAGTGGTGTTTTCTCTGATCTTTTATTTCTTCGCGGTATCGGTAAAGCCGCTGACCGGCGGCGACGACGGCATCAACTTCTCATTGCCGCCGACTTTCTCTTTTGGCGGCTTCACTGGAAGCTTCAGCGACGCGACCTTTCAGTACCTCTTCATCCTGGCGTGCGTCTCGCTTTGCTTTTTCCTCATGCATCGCGTGATCCAGAGTCCACTAGGCAAAGCGTTCGTGGCCATCCGCGACAACGATGTTCGGGCCGCGCTGATTGGCCTCAACGTCTATCAGCTTCGACTCATCGCATTCGTGATGGCGGGGTTCCTGGCCGGTGTCTCGGGGGCATTGTTCGCCTTTTTCGGCCGCTACGCATCCGCATCGTACATGTTCTATCACGTGTCCGGCGAGGCAGTGGTATGGGCTATCGTCGGTGGCGCCGGAACATTGTTCGGACCGATCGTGGGAACCACGTTGTTCATCGTGATCCGAGAGTTGGTGTCGACCCACTGGGAACATCATTCCTTGATTGTCGGTGCCATGGCGATCCTGGTGGTCATTCTGGCTCCAAAGGGGTTGGTTGGCTTGTGGAATGAGGGGCTCGCGCGCTGGGTTGCGCGCGCCAAAGGTGCATCGGCTAGAACCAGTTTGCAGACTGACCCATGACCGAACCGGCGCTGCGAACCGAGAACTTGACCAAGAGATTTGGCGGCCTGATCGCGGTCGACGAGCTCAATCTGAGCATTCCCAGCGGCCGTCTGCACGCCATCATCGGCCCGAACGGCGCGGGCAAGACCACATTTTTCAATCTCGTTTCAGGCTTGCTTGCCGCCGATAGCGGGCGCGTATTCTTCAAAGGCCGCGACATTACCGGACTTAAGCCGCATGAGGTCAGCCGGCTCGGCATCAAGCGAACGATGCAGATCAAGAGCGTGTTCCCACAGCTCAGCGTCGCAGAAAACCTTTGGGTCACGCGGCATGCCAAAAATCGAATTCTGCACCCCTTCCGCGCAGCTTCGAGCGATCCGGAGACGCGCGAACGCGTCGAGCTGACTCTCGAGCAGATTGGACTGGCGGCACTCGCCAATCGTCCGGCGGGAACGCTGTCATACGGCGACGTCGCATTGCTCGAGATCGGGATGGCGCTGATCTCTGATCCGCGATTATTGCTTCTCGATGAGCCGACTTGCGGCATGAGTCCGGCTGAGACCGAGCGTGCGGTCGCCAAGATCAAGCAATTAGCGCGTAAAATCGATATCGTCATCATAGAACACGACATGAGCGTCGTGTTTGAAATTGCGGACGACATCACCGTAATGGCACAGGGTGGAATCCTTGCGTCCGGCAGCCCGGACGAAATTTCCGGCGATGAACGTGTGCGCGAGGCCTATCTCGGCCGCCCCGAAGACGAAGACTACGTCGAGGAGGCGATTGGTGCTTAGCCTCCGCGACGTCCACGTCCACATCGGCAAGCTTCACATCTTGCAGGGCGTAAGCTTGGAAGTGAAGCCCGGCGAGAGCGCCGCGTTGCTCGGCCGAAACGGGGTGGGCAAGACGACGACGCTGCGCGCGATCATGGGTCTTGCGCCGCGCAGCCGCGGGATGATCGAATTCAACAACGCCGATCTAGCGCGCTGCCCTGCTCATGAAGTTCCGCGCCACGGCATCGGTTATGTCCCGCAAGGCCGTGGAATTTTTCCAAATCTGACGGTGCTCGAGAATCTCAATATCGGGTTGCCGGGCCAACGCGATAGCGAGCGTGAGGACTACGTTTTCACGTGTTTTCCGCGCCTCAAAGAGCGGCTCAAACAATCAGGAAACACGCTTTCCGGCGGCGAACAGCAGATGCTTGCAATCGCGCGCTGCCTCATGATGCGGCCAAAGTTGATCATCCTCGACGAACCGACGGAAGGGATAATGCCAAAGCTGGTCTCGCAGATCCGGCGCGAGATTCACCGTATCAACCAGACTGGCGTGTCTGTTCTACTGGTCGAGCAGAACGTCGAGACCGCGCTCAAGCTCTGTCCGCGGGTGTTCTTGATGGAGAAAGGCACGATCGTCTATTCGGGCGCCTCACATGAATTGAAATCGCAGCCCGAAATTGTGCATCGTTACTTGGGACTGACACAGTAGATGCAGCTTCAAACAGGGAGACACTACAATGGCAAGGAAAGTCTCACGCCGCAGCTTCCTCCAATGCGCCCTCGCGGGGGGCGCAGCGGCCGGTACCGCCAACCTGACACTCATGCGAGACATGTACGCGCAGGCGTCTGGACCGATCGTGATCGGGCACCATTGCGATCTGACCGGTGTGTTCACCTCCTGGGGATACTGGCACGACAAGGCGGCAAAGATCGCAATCGATCTCATCAACAAAGGCGGCGGTATCGCCGGCCGCAAGGTCGAGCTTGCGACTGAAGACACCGAATCCAACCCTGCTACCGGCGCTCGCAAGCTGCGCAACCTCATCCAGCGCAGTAACGCCGAATTCATAGTGGGCTCCGTGCATTCCGGCATCATGCTCGCCGCATTGCCGATCGCAACCGAACTCAAGACCATCTACTTTTCGACCGGCGAGTCGGCCGACGTAACCGGTTCCAAGGGCACCCGCTATAGCTTCAGGACCGGAGCCGACTGCTATTCCATCGCCGCGTCGGGCGTGCCCTGGGCCTACGAGAACCTCGGCAAAAAATGGACGATGATGTTCGCCGACTATGCCTGGGGCCAGAGCACGGCGGCCGAATCCAAGCTGATCTGCGAGAAGCTGGGCGGTAAGGTTCTCGCCAGCATTCCGGTGCCGCTCGACACCAAGGACTTCGTGCCCTACCTCGCCCAGGTTCCGGCGGATACGGAGGTCTTGCTGCCGGCCTTTATTGGGCCGCTGGCGGTTGCCTTCTACACACAGTCGAAGTCGATGGGTTTCGACAAGAAAAACATCAAGATGTTCTCACAGTCGCCCAGTATCGAAGCGATCGCCCCCGATGATATCGGAGGCGCGGCCGAGGGTTCCTACTTCTTCGAAACCTTCCCCCGTATGCTCCAGGCCAAGGACGACGCATTCCACCGTGAGCATAACAAGCTGATCGAGATCGACGACATCCATGCGCGCGAACTGACCAGCAGGCGCGTGATGGATAAGAGCCATGCTTGGCAAGCCTGGGAAGACATGTTCGCGATCAAGCAGGCGATCGAAGCCTCCGGCTACAAGACACGTAAGGATGTCGAAGGCGTGATCCAGGCGCTGGAAGGCATGACGATGAAGAACTCGATCGGTCACCCGCAAGGCGACAAGATGATCCGCAAGGAAGACCACGCCGGTATCATCGACTGCTACATCAGCCGCGTGGAGAACGGACGCCTTGAGGTGAAGAAAAAGATCCCCAAGGAAGAATTGGTCAAGCACATGCCGGCTCGGTTCAATCTCTCGACCATGCCGGCCTGATGGCGCGACGGCGGCGCGCCCGAGGCGCGCCGCCGCCGGTGGCCACCCACGGGTCCAGAATGATCTATCCGAAGTCAAAGGTTTGCGCTGCGCATGTGGCGCCGGTTTTCCTCGATTCCCAGGCCACCCTGCAAAAAGCATGCGCGCTGGTCGCCGAGGCCGCGACCGCTGGAGCGCAATTGATTGCATTTCCGGAATCTTTCGTGCCGGGATTTCCGGTTTGGGCCGCAGTTCAAGCGCCAATCAAGAGCCATGAGTATTTTAAGCGGTTGGCTGCAAACTCGGTCGAGGTTCCGGGACCGGAGGTGCAGCTGCTTTGTGAAACCGCACGCGAACACAGCATCATTGTCTCGATCGGGATTAGCGAGCGGACCCAGGTTTCCGTTGGCTGCCTGTGGAACTCGAACCTGCTCATCGGCGCCGATGGCGTGATCCTCAATCATCATCGAAAGCTGGTGCCGACCTTCTATGAAAAGCTTGTGTGGGCGAATGGAGATGGCGCCGGTTTGTGCGTCAGCGACACGCCGATCGGAAAGATCGGAATGTTGATTTGCGGTGAAAATACCAATCCGCTCGCACGCTATTCGCTGATCGCCCAGGGCGAGCAGATTCACATTTCCTCCTATCCTCCGGTCTGGCCGACGCGTCCATCCAACGAACCCGGACGTTATGATCTTGCCTCGGCAATTCGGATTAGAGCCGGCGCTCATTCGTTCGAAGGCAAGGTGTTCAACATCGTTGCCTCGGCCTTTTTGGACAAATCGACGCTGGAGGCATTGCGCGGCATTGATAGCGAAGCACTCACTACTATCGAACAAAGTCCAAAGGCCGTCTCCATGGTGCTCGGACCATCCGGCGAAGCGATCAGCGATACGCTTTGTGAGTCCGAAGGGCTGCTCTATCAGGACATCGACATTTCGCAATGCGTCGAGCCCAAGCAGTTTCACGACATCGTGGGGTACTACAATCGCTTCGATATCTTCGAGCTCAATGTCACGCGTAAGCGACTTACACCGATCGTGTTCTCGGACGAAGGCGACGAAAGGTCGCTTCCCGCACCATCGGCAAGGCCAACCGCGAATTGACCGACCGGGCTTCGCTTGAAGTTGTCTGGTCGCAATGCCGCCAAGCCGGCACATGAGGAAGCGAGCGATGGACAAGATTCAAATCGGACTCCTGATTTTCCCTCGCATGACGCAACTGGACATGACCGGCCCGTTCGAGGTGTTTGCGCGGCTTCCGAACACAGCGGTCCATTTGATCTGGAAACGGATTGAGCCGGTCGTGTGCGATACCGGACTAGCGCTGACGCCGACCACAATATTGTCCACCTGCCCGCCGCTCGACGTGATCTGCATCCCCGGCGGACCTGGACAGATCGATCTGATGGAAGATGCCGAAGTGATCGAGTTCGTCCGGCGGCAGGGCCAACAGGCGCGATACGTCACCTCGGTTTGCACCGGCGCGCTGGTGCTCGGAGCCGCCGGCTTGCTATACGGCTACAAGGCCGCGACGCACTGGGCATCGATGGACAATCTCGCCTATTTCGGCGCGGAGGCCGTGAAAACGCGGGTCTGCGTCGATCGCAATCGCATCACCGGAGGCGGCGTGACGGCGGGCATCGATTTCGGCCTGGTGCTGGCGAGCAAGCTGACCGACGCGGTGACGGCCGAAAAGATCCAGCTCTATATGGAATACAATCCGAAACCGCCGTTTGACTCCGGTTCGCCGGATTCGGCGCCGCCGGCGGTCCTCGCGGCATTCAATGAAATGGCAAAGGGAATGCTGACGCGACGTAAGGAGGTAACCCTTCGGGCGTCCAAGCAGATGGGCGCCTTGGAAAAGAAATAGTGGCAAATCGCAATCTGCATTCAAATATCGATCGATTATGGGAAAACGCGAGGGGGTGAGGTGCCTGCCAACGCCCGGCCGGTCAGCCACTAGCCTATCCGGTCATCCGCTGCGCTGTCCTCAGACCGAGGTTCCAAGGTATGCCTCCAAGACACGAGGATTGGCTTTCAATTCTTCCGCCGAGCCGGAAAGCGCAATCTTTCCTGTTTCCAATACGTGCGCACGATCGCAGATTTCCAGTCCGAGCCACGCCATTTGCTCGACAATCAGGATTGTCAGGCCGCGCAGCCTCAGTTGCGCAAAGGCACCAAAGATAGTGTGCAGTACGATCGGCGCAAGACCGAGAGAGGGTTCGTCCAACAGCAGCAATTGTGGTCGGCCGACCAAGGCACGAGCGATCGCAACCATTTGCTGCTCGCCGCCGCTCAAGAGGCCTGCTGGCTGATCGAGACGTTCGCGAACACGAGGAAACAACTCAAAAACATCATCCAAGCTTTCACGGAACTCGCGCTGCTTGCCGTGTCGCAAATGCCGGTAACCACCGAGTTCGAGATTCTCTCGTACCGTGTGCTCCGGGAAGAGCTGGCGCCCCTCCGGCACCAACGCGAGCCCCAGATTGGCGATCTCGTGCGCGGGTAAATTTTCGATGTCGCAGCCGGCAAACCGCATGCGTCCCTGCGTGGCGCGGATTAGCCCAGCAATACTGCACAAGGTCGTGGTTTTGCCGGCGCCATTGCTGCCGAGAATCGTGACGATTTCACCCCGCTCAACAGCGAAGGACACGCCCTTCACGACGTCAAGTGCACCATACGCGACATGGAGATCGTCGATCTCAAGCAGAGGCATGGGAGGGCCCCAGATACGCTGCGATCACCCGCTCATTCTGGCGAATGTCAGACGGCGGCCCGTCAGCAATCACCGCACCGTGGTCAAGCACCGTAACGCGCTCGGAAACACTGAGGATGAGCTCCATGTGGTGCTCAACGAGGAGAATGGTCATCCCGATGTCGTTTAGCCTTCTGATGACCGCTGCCAGCGAACGAATTTCTCCCGCTACAAGTCCTGCCGCCGGCTCGTCGAGCAGCAGTATTCGCGGACGAACGGCCAAGGCCCGGGCAAGCTCGACCAGCCTGCGGTGGCCATAGGCGAGCGAAGTCGCCGGAACCCGTTCCAAATGGGCGATTCCAACCAGCCGCAGCAAGTCCCGCGCCTCGCGCAGTTGATCGCTGGATTGTTTGCGGGCGCGGCGAGAGCCGACCACCGCATCCCATAGATTAGTACGCGAATGCAACGCCATGCCGACCAGCACGTGTTCGATAACGGTCATGTCGCCGAACAACTTCAAGGTTTGGAACGTCCGGACGATGCCTTTCCTCGCGGCCATGTGCATCGAGCCGATCGCTGCGTCCTGGCCATCGACGATAATGCGACCGACGTCGGCCCGATAAATGCCCGAGACAATGTTGATGAGCGTCGTTTTGCCGGCGCCATTTGGTCCGATCAACGCATGGATTGATCCGCCCTTGATGCGAAAACTCACATCCGACAACGCAACCAGCCCACCGAACGAGCGGGTCAGTCCTTCGATCTGCAATTCCGCACCGGATGTTGGTGGCAACTTGATCGTTTCGTCGGCGCCACTCGCCGGCTTGCGCGGTTCACCTCTCGACACTTTCGGCCGCTCCACCAACCCCATCACACCGCGCGGGAGGAAATAGAGAGTGAGCAGGATAAGGCAGCCGTAGACGATGAGGCGGTACTTGTCGAAATCGTGAAGCATCTCGGGCAGCAGGATCAGAACGGCCGCGCCGATCACCGGCCCGAGGATGGTGCCGGCGCCGCCGAACAGCACCGCGAGCAGGAAGAAGACCGAGCTGAAGAACTGGAAATTGTCAGGGCTGATGTAGTTCTGTTGATGCGCGAATAACGTCCCGCCGAAACCGGCGAACGCCGCGCTGATAACGAACACTATCACCTTGAGGCGATATACGTCGACGCCGACCGATGCGACGGCGATTTCGCTATGCTTGATGGCACGAATGCGCATGCCGAAATCTGAATTGATCAGGCGATACTGCAACGTGAGAGCCGCAAGAAAGAACGCCAGCACACAGTAGTAGAATTCCCGTGTATCAAGCAGAAGCGTCGCAATCTGCGGCTTCGGAATCGACGATATGCCGAGGTCGCCGCCGGTCACGGACACCCACTCCTGCAGGATCTTCCAGACAACCCACCCGAAAGCGATCGTCACCATGGCGAGATAGGGCCCGCGGACGCGAAGCGCCGGCACCGCCAGCACAACGCCAGACAGCGCCGCGACGACGGTGCCGCAGACGACACCAAGCCAGATGTGGAGCCCGATTTGCGCAAAAAACGGAATTGCGGCGAGCGCCTTGCTGACCAGCGCCGTCGTGTAGGCGCCCATCGCCATGAAAGCGGCGTGGCCAAGGGAGAATTGTCCGGCATACCCGGTCAGGATGTTCAGCCCGATGGCGACGATGCCATAGATGAACACGATGATGCCGAGGTAACTGTAGTAGGTGCCGCCGGTGATAAGCGGCATCGCCAGCAGTGCCGCGACCGACGCTGCGATGGTCAGCACCTTCGCGCCTGACATCAGGCGCGCTCCTCTTGCCGCCTGCCGAAAATGCCCTCCGGCCGCAGATAAAGAACGATGATCATGAGGGAGAAGCCGAGAATGTCGCGGATGCCGGTGTAGAGATAGCCGGATATCAGGCCCTCAAAGGCTCCGTACAGCAGGCCGCAGATCAGGATGCCGCGTGGCGCGGCGAGCCCAGCGATGATGGCGATGGCGAATGCCTTGAGCCCCAGCACGGTGCCGAGCTGCGGTTCGGCGAGCGTCAGCGGCACCACCATGAAGCCCGCGATGCCGGCCAGCGCTGAGGCCGCGGCATAGGACAGCGCCTGGACGCGCCGCGTGTTGATGCCCATCAGGCTGCTGACGTCGCCGCTATGGGCGACGGCGCGGAACGCCTTGCCGAGCAGCGTGCGGCGATAGAAAAAATCGAGGCGACGAAGGTAACGCAAGCGGCGGCGATTATCAGCAACTGCTGCGGCAGAATGGTCACCGCTCCGAGATGGACCGGCTCCTTGCCCAGATACGGCGGCACCGGCGTCGGGCTGCGGCCCCAGATGATCTCGGCGAAATCGATCATGAGGAAGCCGACGGCGAGCGTGCTCATCACCCACACGTCGCTGCCGGCGCGCAGAAACGGCAGCACGGAATAGCGTTCGGCGACGATGCCCAGCAGGAACAGCGCCACGATGACGATGGGCAGCACGATCAGCGGGTGAACACCGTACTGCACGTTGAGCGAATAGGTCAGCATGCCGCCGAGCATCACCCACATGCCAAGCGCGAAATTCAGCGCCTTCGTGGTCATGAAGGTGAGGCTGTAGCCGACGGCGATCAACCCGTAGATCGCTCCGGTCGCGATCCCGCTCAAGGCAATCTGCAGGAAGAAATACATTTCCGTCTGAAGCCAATCCCCACGATAGCGCCATCGTCGCGGCATGAGCCCGCGCCACGGCAGCGCGGGCTCATCTTTCGTCTGGGGATCACATCAGCTTCATGGTTGCCTTGTCGATGTACTTCTTGGTCTTGGCGTCGATCTCGACATAGGGCCCGTTGCCGTCGAACTTGATCTCCAGCATCTTGCCGTTCGTCCAGCGCGTCATGATCATGTCCTCCTCGGTCATTGCGTTGTGGCGCTCGCGGGTGAAGACCGGTCGCGTGAAGTTCTTGACCAGCCCCTTGAACGTTGGGATATTTTCCAGCGCAGTCCGGATTTTGCCCGGCTCGGCGCTGCCCTTCTCCATGGCCGCCTTGAACAGATAGACCGCGTCATAGGCACCGACTGCGAAGACCGCGGCGCTCATAGTCTCATTGTATCGCTTGCTGTAGGCGTCGATGAACGCCTGCCGCTCAGGCGATTGCGGACCGTCGATCGTCACTGTCGTGCTGGTCAGCACGCCCTCGGCCGAGGCTCCGGCCGCCTTCCAGAACGCCGGACCGGCGATGCCCCAGGCCGACACATAGGGCGTGTCGTCGCTGAGCTTTTCCTTTGTCTTCACCACGAACGTGTTCTCGCGCACAAGGGCATAGTTCAGGATGCTCTGAGCGCCGGCGTTCTTGATCTTGATGATCTGCGGCGTCATGTCGGTGTCGTTGTTGTCGAAGGTCTCGTCCGCCACCGGCGTGAGGCCGTTCTCCTTGAGCCGGCGATTCAGCTCGCCGCGCCCGGTGACGCCCCAGCCGCCGGTCCAGTTCAGCAGACCGACCTTCTGGTGGCCGAACTTCTTCACCATGGTGTCGACCATAAAGTTGGCCTGGCCGGTGCCGTACATGCCGACCCGGAACAGATAGTTGTCCCGCTTTTCTTTTTGCGCGTCGTTCTCGGTGATCTCGGTCGCGTCGGTGGCCGGGCAGATGACCGGCACCTTGAGCGTGTCGTTGACGATCGGCGCAACCGCCAGCATCGACGCGCTGTTGGTCGCACCGAGGATGCCGACGACCTTCTCGCGCTCGACCAGCTCGCGGTATTGTGCGACGGTCTTCACCGGATTGTGCTCGTCGTCGCGCGCGACCAGCACGAGCTTGCGGCCCTTGACGCCGCCCTTGGCGTTGATCTCGTCGATTGCGATCTCAGCGCCGCGCTTGATTTCGACGCCGACGAACGACGCTGGACCGCTCAGTGCGCCGGCAAACCCGATCTTGATGTCCTGTGAATATCCGCTTGCTATCATTCCAAGCGACGCTACCGCAACGGCGGCAGCAAGCCGAGCTGCATATTTCGTGTGACTCATAGCGACCTCCGCTCTGTTAAGTGTTCAGTCTGCCTTGCGACTTTTCTCTTTCACTATGCGACTGTTTCTGCTGTCCCCCGGGTTTCCGAGTGAAGGCTTCTTTTCCGCCCACGGGCATGCAACCTCGAAGGCCGCGGCCGCGCGCAGGATGTCGGTCTCACAAAGCGCATTCGCGACGATGTGTAGTCCAACCGGCAACCCGGCCTGGGTAAATCCGCAAGGCACCGACGCAGCCGGCAATCCGCACAGATTGATCGGATAGGTGTAGCCGACCCACGATACGATGTTTGCGCCGTCGAGCTCGGGGGGCACATCACGGCCGAGATCGAAAGCCACCACGGGCGTAGTCGGCGTCATCAGGAGATCGAACCTTGTGAAGAATTGCCGCACCTGCTCGCGAAACTCGTAGCGAGCAAACACGCGGTCATAGTACTCGTCGATGCGCTGGTCGAGCGCGTGGTCGAGCACACTCGCCACCGCTGGATCGATCAACTCTCGCTGCGTGGCGAGGGTCTTCTTCAACCGCGTGCCGACGCCCGCATAGAACTCGGCCATCCACAGATCGATCGGGTCGTCGAACACTTTCTCGACGAGTTCGACCCTGCAGCCGAGGCTTTCAAAGCGCTGCGCGGCCGCGGCCGCTGCATCCGCCACTTCGCGCGTGGGCCGCGCGTAGCCGAGCGTCGGACTGAAGGCGATGCGCAAGCCCTTGGGCGACCGTTCGCAGGCGCCGAGATAGTCTGGTACTTCGGCGGCGACGCTTGCCGGGTCGCGGGGGTCGAAGCCAGAAATCGCTGTGAGCAGTAGCGCCGCGTCGCGAACAGTACGCGCCATGGGACCGACATGCGCGAGCGTCGGCGTCGCCGCAGCGGGAAACACCGGCACGCGCCCGAAATGCGCTTTGATGCCGAACAGGCCGCAGAACGACGACGGAATGCGGATCGATCCGCCGCCGTCGGTACCCAGTGCGAACGGCGTTAGGCCGGCGGCGACGCTAGCTCCCGCGCCGGCTGAGGAGCCTCCGGTGGTCTTTCCAAGATGCCACGGATTGCGGGTCTCACCGGTGAGCGGACTGTTGCTGGAGCCCTTGCAGCCAAATTCGGTCGTCGTGGTCTTGCCAACGATCGCCCCGCCATTTGACTTCACCCGCTCGGAGGCCGGTGAATCGACCGGCGCGATGAAGTCGGCGAGCGTGCGGGAGCCCGACGTGAATCGGACGCCTTTGACGGCAGTGAGGTCCTTGATCGAGAGCGGAATTCCGGTCAGTAGGCCGTGGTCATCGCCGGCCATCACCACCTTCTCGGCCGCACGCGCGGCGTCAATGGCAAGCTCCGGCGTGAGCGTGACGAAGGCATTGATCACCGGCTGTGACGCCTCGATACGCCGCAGCGTGCTTGCCACGATCTCGACGGGCGAAACCTGCCTGGTCCGGATTAAGTTCCGCATCTGCGTTGCGGTCATGAACGCGAAATCGTCCGTTGGCGGCGCGAGCGACCGGCTCTCCGGTTGCGTCGATCCGCCGGGAGGCGCCTTGGTTGCGGGCGGGGCCACGGCCATTCGTGTTCCTCAGTCGAGGATCGCAATGGCGCGGACCGGCGAGCCACTGCCGTTACAAATGCGAAGCGGAAGGCCGGTGAACTCAAACTCGCCCTTGCCGACCAGTTCCTCGAGATTGCACAGCCACTCGTAGTGGGTGATGCCGCGGTCGCGGCAGACGCGGTGGTTGGGAAACAGATTGCTGTTCGGCCGGTCGGTAGACGGGCCTTCGACGCCGTGCATCCGCGAGCGGTCGGCGAGCCAATGGGTCGCCGCCGCGGTAATGCCGGCATTCGACCACACTACCTTGTCGGTCGGGTAATGGCGCTTGTGCAAGCCGGTGCAGATCAGGACGATGTGGCCGTCAATCTTTACGCCGGCCTTCCGTTCGGCCTCCTCGAAATCCTTGACGTCCATGTCGCCAAGATCGGGAATGTGCCGCATATCGAAGCAGACTGCCTTTCCCATGAACATGTCGAGGGGCATCTGATCGATGGTCGCGCCGCCACGTTTGGTGTGACAGAACGAATCCACGTGGGTGCCGACATGATCCATCATTGCGAGGAACGTCGTGCAGCCACCGAGCGGATCCTCGGGCGTACCATTGCCCCAGGTCTCCATTTCGTCGTGGGTGAATTGCGGAAGGATCACCGGGCGCGGGAAGAACTTGTGCGCCGGCATGTTGTTGGTCAGTGGAACGGACAAGTCGACGATTACGCGTGCCATTGCATGCACCTGATTCCGCTTTGCTCTCCGAAGCCCTAGGGCCGGTTTCCAAAGCAGGTCGTCGCTACGCGCCTGGCAGTTTTCTTGCTCTCTGGCGATTGGCCCTGCAGCCGCTCTCACGCGCGTAAGCCGATCACCAAATTACCCTGTCTCGCGGCGGCCGACCCCTGAGGATCCGGTTTCTCAAGGCTCAAATGGTAGCCGGAATCGACCCAATGATTAATATTGATTCTGCCGATAATTCATGCCGAAATTGGTATGAATAGTCCGCCATTGTAGCGGTTGATCTATCACGAACCTGGCGAACCGGACATTAATGCGCCACAGAGAGGCGACGATGAAATTGCGTCAGCTTCAATACTTCATAGAGGTCAGTGAACTCGAAAGCGTCACGAGGGCCGCCGACCGACTTCATGTCGCTCAGCCCGCGGTCAGCCGTCACATTCGATCACTCGAGCGCGAGCTCGGCGTGCGTCTGTTCGAGCGCGAGGGCCGCGGCATCATCCTGACCAACGCGGGACTCGTGTTCCGAGACCGTACCCGGTCGATTCTGCGAGAACTCGATCGTGCTCAGCTTGAGGTGCAGGCGCTGTCGCGTTCGCCGGGGGGCCGGATCGACTTTGGCATGCCATTTTCGATCAGCCAAGCGCTCACGCGCGCGCTGGTGCAACGCGTGCGCGATGAACTGCCGGGCGTGGCGCTGCGCGTGATCGATGGCTGGACCGGATTCATCATCGAGTGGCTACTGCGGGGCCGCCTCGATCTCGGGATCATTTACGACCACACGCTCAAGAGCGACGTCCTGCGCACCGCGCCGTTGGCGTCCGAAGAACACTTTCTTCTCTGTTCACCTGGCGACAAGCTCGCCAGCCGCGGGTCTATCGCACTGGCTGACGTCGCGGACTTGCCGCTCGCGCTGCCGAGCCATGAGCACGGGCTGCGAGTGGCCGTCGAGCAGGCCATGCAGACGATCGGGCGAGCTCCGAGGGTTCACACTGAACTTGAATCCATCGTCGGGCTCAAGCAGTGCGCGCAGCAGGACGGCCTCTATACCATCCTACCACGCGGTGAGATGGAGGAAGAACTGGCGGGCGGGCGGATCAAGATCTTGACCATTGTCGACCCGCCGATCTACCGGACCCTGTTCGTCGCTTGGTCGAGCGAGCGGCCAAATACACTACAAATGAAAGCGGTTCTCAAAATCGCGAAAACAGAGACCGCCGACATTATCAAGAAGGGCAAGTGGGGCAGTAGGTTTCTCGGCTAGCAGCCGAAGGGCTGGATCGCTCGGGCGGTGGGATGAACTACATTCACGGTGCAGGATTCGGCGGGTTGATAGCGCGATGCCTGTTAATCGTGTGCAAAATTTGGGCACGATGACGTAATTGCGTTCGGCGCTCGCGGCACGGAATGTCCGCTACTTTCCAGCCCTCACGCAATGCAACGAATCGGAGGGCAATCGATGAAGCAATATGTTGGGCTGGACGTGTCGCAGCAGGAGACCTCGGTTTGCGTTGTCGACCAGGTGGGGCGGAGCGTTTACGAAGGACGGGTGAAGTCCAACCCGGGCGCCTTGAGCGAACTGCTTCGTAAGCGAGCGCCGCACGCAGAGCGCATCGGATTTGTGTGAATCGGCATGCAAGAAGGACCCCCTTTTCGGGGTGATCGGCATCCAATCGGGGGGGCGCATTGCCTCATCGAAAATGTTACCGAAGATCGTGCGCCGATGACTGGGGGAGCGTCACCGAATCGGGCCGGTGGCGCCAATGGCGAGACGTATCAGCATGGGTGCGCGGCGCGAGGTGGTGTGGGCGGTGGCGGAGCGCTACGGATCGGCGCGACGGCGCGAAAAAGGGCGCATTCTGGACGAACTGACGGCGACGACGGGTTGGCATCGCAAGCACGCGGTACGGGCGTTGTCGGCCGCCGCGGCGAGCCGGAAGGCCGACAGCAGTCCTGTGAGGAGACGTCCCGCACGGTCGACGACACGGCACAGCGAGCGATCGGTCGGCGGCGCAAGTACGCAGGTGCTCGCAATGCACTGATCGCGCTGTGGGAAGCCTCCGATCGTGTGTGCGGCAAGCGCCTCGTGGCGATGATCCCGGCGCTGTTGCCGGCGCTTGAGCGGCATGGCCGGCTGCAGCCGACGAACGAAGATCGCGGACTGCTTCTGTCGGTGAGCGCAGCGACAATTGATCGGATGCTGGTCGACGTGAAGATCGCGGCGGCGGGCGGTCGCCGTCGGCGTGTCGGCTTCTACTCGGCGATCCGCCGGGAGGTGCCGATCCGCACGTTCAACGACTGGGGCAATCCGCCACCAGGCTTCTGTGAGATCGACATGGTTGCGCACGGCGGCACGAGCGTGGCGGGCTCGTTCATCCAGACGCTGACGATGGTGGATATCGCGACGGGGTGGACGGAGTGTCTGCCGCTGGTGGCACGCGATGGCAGCCTCGTCGTTGAAGCGATAACGCGTGCGCAGAGCTTGTTCCCATGGCTAATTCGTGGTGCCGACTTCGACAACGACAGCGCATTCATGAACGACGTGGTCGTGCCGTGGTGTCGAGAACAGAAGATCGAGGTGACGCGCTCGCGCGCCTACAAGAAGAACGACCAGGCGTTCGTGGAGCAGAAGAACGGCGCGGTGGTACGCCGTCTGGTTGGCTACGGTCGCTTTGACGGAGTAGAGACGGCCCGCGTGATGGCGCGTCTTTACGCGGCGGCGCGTCTGCATGTGAACTTCTTCCAGCCGTCGTTCAAGCTTAGGGAGAAGCGTCGCGAGGGCGCAAAGGTCATCAAGCGCTATCACCCGCCGGCGACGCCCTACGAGCGAGCGCTGGCTCATCCCAAGCTGTCCAAGGCCATCAAGCGGCGGCTGCGCGAGACCTATCGCAGTCTCGACCCGGTGGCGTTGCTGGCTGAGATCCGCGCGGCACAGGACGAGCTCGGTGAGCGGATTGGCAAGCGTGGTCTTGCAGCGGCGGCCGTCCCATTCCCGGTCGATCCGCTCGTGTTTGCGCGATCGCTCGGCACGACGGCCAAGACCGCCGAGGTGCGCGCCACACATCGCCGGCCAAAGCGGCGTTACAAGAAACGGATACGCATGCCCTCCAAGCTCGATCCGCATCTGACGACGATCGAGAGCTGGCTCGCGACGGAGCCGCAGATCACGGCCCTCGCCATTGTGCGCCGGCTCGCCGCGATCGATCCAGCCACTTTCAGCGATGAGCAGCACTCGATCGTGCAGCGCCTGCTTCGATCATTGCGGCGCAAGGCAACGGAGACGGTGATTGTGACTATGGCGGCGCAAACGTCGATCGCGGCTGCCATGAGGCCCGGGCCTCGACACCTGCCACGTTCGGGTAACATTGCTTCGTGAGGCAATATGGGGGGTCCCAATCCGCTGCCGATTGACATGCTGCTGGCTCGACCCGGTCGAAATTGACCCGATGTATGGACCCGATGCGGAAGTGGTCGTGACGAAGACCGCTTAGTTAAAGTCTTGTTTACAGTTGCCCTAATGACACAGCTGTGCCGATCCGGACATGTTAAATTAGCTCTCAATCCAAATTGATCGGGGGGTCAAATGAAAAAGCTCCTTTTTGCGACAGCGGCGTTGATGGCCCTGAGCTTCGGGGGCAACGCCGTGCAGGCTGCAGACATGCCGGTCAAGGCCGTCGCGCCAATTCCGGTGTACTCGTGGACCGGCTGCTATGTCGGTGTGCAGGTCGGCTACAAGTGGGGGTACAGCAAGCAGACCTCCGATGGGAATTTCGGTGGCGTGCTCCTCCCACAACTCGTGGGAGTTAACTTGACCGACAACTACCACGTCAATGGCGCAGTCGGCGGCGGCGAGGCAGGTTGCCAATATCAATGGGGCAATTGGGTCTGGGGCATCGAGGTTGACGGTTCGTGGTCCGCTGCGAGCGGGCAAGCCAACACATCGGCGGCAGCCATCGCGCAGGGCATCAATCCGGTTCGCCGCTTCAGCACCGACGAGCGCTGGCTGGCCACTGCTCGCGGCAGGCTCGGCTACGCTTGGGATAAGTGGGTGTGGTACGTAACGGCCGGCGTGGCCTACTCGGGCTTCGACGTCAACAACGATGCGGCGGCTGCTAACATCGCTAATGCCGCCGTTTTCAATCGCCAGCCAACTCGCGTCGACCGCTCCGGCTGGATCGTGGGCTTCGGCTCCGAGTATCACGTCAGCCACGGCTGGTCGGTCAAGAGCGAGTGGCTCTATGCCAATTTCGGCACGTTCCACTACACCGACGTTCCTTCCCCGACGGGCGGCTGCCTCCAGTGCTTCTCCGCAGACGTCAAGATGCAGGAGTTTATCTGGCGGATCGGCATGAACTACAAGTTCGACTGGTACACGCCGGTGGTCGCGAAATACTGAGGTTCCCGGAGAGGGGACACCGGGATTGAACCCCCCGGTTGCTAAGTTCGCTCCAGCGGAGAAATTCGCTGGGGCGAATTTCATTTGTCCGAGGTCTTTGCACGCTCACGAGAGATCGCTGGCCATAGCCCATCGCGACATGCGGTCCCGAGACGGTTGTCGGTCGATTTCGAGGCAAAGTGGACCCTCGGCCGCCGGCCGGGTGACCAGCGTCATACGATCAGTGTCGGCCCATAGTGGACCCCGGCCATTTCTTATACCCTCTGATATGATACCCTCTATATGAGAGTTGGCTGAGGTGCTGGTTCAGACACAGTCCAGCCTGCGGTCCCGCCGCCGCATGGCATAGAGGCTGCCAACTGAGAGGGCCTATTCCTCGTCAGCGCCCACCGTCTTGCCGGTCTTTGGATTGACTAGGTGGAGACGGCTGCAAGCCGCACACACTACCGTCTCATACGTCTCGCCGCCATTCTCGGACCCGTTGTCCGCGAACCAGCCTTGTACTCGCATCCCAGTGTTCGGGCAGTGGAAGAGGACCGTCGCCATGTGAAACCATGACGACGCTACCGTCTTCTCGCTTTGATGTGGCTCAATATGGGGACGCATAGGAATACGGGGCGCCATGACGGGCCGTCGATTGCGAGGGAGGACTTGCCGGGCGTCCGTCGCCCATCTGTCATCCTCGACCCCCCTTTTGATTTTCTGTTTTGAAATTTTGGCACGCTTCCCGAGGGCGGACCCCACCCCCTGGGGGAAATGATCTCCCCGCTCCTGCCCGCATCTGTCTCTCCGGCTGCTCTACCACCGACCCTCCGCGAGCCAGGTGCTGGGGCCCGACCCCGGCCACGTGCCGGGTGGTCGCCCCCCTGGGGGAAATTGTCTGCCCGCTACTGCACCTGCACCCTGTCCCAGGGCTGCTCTCCCACCAGCCCTCCCTGGCCAAGACGCTGGGCCCCAATCGCCGACCTAGGACCCAGACCGGGGGCGTGGGGGACATCCCCCGGCGTATCCCTCAGCCCGGTGGAGGAAACATTCTGACGAAGCAGGCATGCCCAACTTCGGTCATCGTTGCGCGCCTTGGAGAACGCAGCCCACAAGAAGGTTGGGAGCACACATCCAGATCGTTAGTCGGCCACACCCAAAGCCATTTTATGGGTACGGTTATGGGTGGGTTTCAGATCATGAGTTGATCGACCCATATTTCCTAGTATGATGAGCCTCGATGGTGGAGGGAGTGTCCGCCGATATTCGAATATTCAAACGCTTTCTCAGTAGGTTAACTCGAACTCACCAACTTACCCACGCATCTACCCACGCAAGGCCGCCTTCTGGGCCCATAGCCAATCCTGAAAAGGCCGGCCGTTGCACTAACAACGATTACGGAATCAAGAATCAAGCACCGCACTCGAAATTCTATCGTAGCCGTTCCGTTCTATCTGGGCCGGTCCCGGAACGTCCCAGATTATCTCGCTATTTCGAGGGCAGCAGACCTCCCCGTCAGCCTTCGTCCCGAGCCGTACCTCGGCGTTCGGTAGCAAATTCGGTAGCAATGGACGCCGTATGTTCTCGTGCGCAAGTGGTGGCGTGGCAGACCATCTGGGCATCAGCGCCAGCGGCGATAGGCCGGCGCGCGCAGCGTGAATCAGCCATCTTGGTTCGTCCGTTGGGACGATTCCTCCCACTTGAGCCCCGCTCTTGCGCGGGGCTTTTTTATTCGCCTGCAGGGCGGTGGCATGGATGCCCGAACCGGGCATGACGAGGGAAGCGTACAGAATCCCCTGATTTCCATATCCCAATCCACCTCCGAACCCCGACGCGCTTGATGTGCTATGTCTTGATCCGCACGACGTGGTCCTGAACCTCTGGGGGATGGCTACATGAAACGCCGCGAGTTCATCACGCTCATCGGCGGCGCGGCGTCATTTGCAGGGCCGCGCGCCGTGCGCGCGCAGCAGCCGGCGATGCCGGTGATCGGGTTCCTCAACGCCCAATCGCTCTGACACAAGCGCGAATCGTCTGCGCGCATTCCGCCAAGGCCTCAAAGACACCGGCCATGTCGAGGGCGAAAACGTGGCGATCGAGTACCGCTGGGCGGAGGGCCAATACGACCGACTGCCGGCGCAGGCGGCCGATTTGGTTCGCCGACGGGTCGCCGTGATCGCCGCGTTCGCGCCGCCCGCGGCGTTGGCGGCCAAGGCGGCGACCGCGACGATCCCCATCGTTTTCACCGTCCCCGAAGACCCGGTCAGGCTTGGTCTTGTCGCCAGCCTCGCCCGGCCTGGCGGCAATCTGACAGGTATTAATTTTTTCGTTGGTGAGTTGGTGGCAAAGCGACTGGAACTCCTGCGTGAGCTGGTGCCCACAGCCAGCTCGCGTCGCCGTGCTCGTCAATCCGGCCGGTCCCGCTGCCAAGACCACGGTGAGAGACGTGGAAGCTAGCTGCTCGCGCCATCGGCCTGCAAATCCAGGTCCTCAGCGCCAGCACCAGCCGCGAGATCAATGCGGCCTTCGCAACCTTCGTGAGCGAGCGGCCCGACGCCGTCTTCGTCGGCGGCGACCCCTTCTTCAACGACCGGCGTGTCCAACTGGCCAATGTGGCGGCGTACCACAGAGTCCCCGCAACATATTCGAATCGTGACCTTGCCGAAGCCGGCGGACTGATGAGCTACGGAACCAACATTGCGGATGCGTGGCGTCAGGTCGGCGTCTACACCGGTCGCATCCTCAAGGGTACCAAGCCGGCGGACTTGCCGGTCGTGCAGGCGAGCAAGTTCGAGCTGGTCATCAACGCTCCAGACCGCCAGGATGCTCGGCCTCGACGTGCCGCCGACGCTGCTCGCGCGCGCCGACGAGGTGATCGAATGAAGCGGCGCGAGTTCATCACGCTGCTCGGTGGCGCGGCGGCGACCGCGCCGATGCTTTGGCCGCGCTCCGCGCACGCGCAGCAGTCGGCGGTGCCGGTGATCGGGTATCTTGATAGCCAATCGCCTGGCGCGTTCGCAGACTATTTGCGTACCTTTCGCGAAGGCCTCAAGGACACCGGTTATGTCGAAGGTGAGAACGTAGCGATCGAATACCATTTCGCCGAGAATCAAATTGATCGGCTGCCGGCGCTGGCAGCCGATCTAGTTCGCCGCCGGGTCGCGGTGATCGTCGCCGGCGGCCCTCCTGCGGCCCTAGCTGCCAAGGCGGCAACCACGACGATCCCTATTGTTTTTGGCGCCGGCGATGACCCGGTCAGAATTGGTCTTGTTGCCAGCCTCGCCCGGCCTGGCGGCAATCTGACGGGCATTAATTTTTTCGCGGCGGAGCTAGCGGCAAAACGCCTGGAATTACTGCGTGAGATGGTGCCCGCGGCCGCTCGCGTTGCGGTGCTAGTTGATCCGAATTTTACCTTGACCAAGCTACAAGTGGGAGATGCCGAAACGGCGGCTCGCAAAATGGGGCTGCAAATCCAGGTCCTCAACGTCAGCACCAGCCGCGAGATCAATGCGGCCTTCGAAGCCTTTGTGCGTGAGCGGCCCGACGCCCTCGTCGTCGGCACTGGTCCCTTTTTATCCAGCCGGCGTGTCCAATTTGCGCTCCTGGCAGGGCACTACTCGGTCCCGGCGATATATAGCACGCGCCAATACACCGAAGCCGGCGGGTTGATGAGCTACGGTGCGAGCGTGGCGGATGCCTATCGTCGGATGGGTGTCTATACAGGCCGCGTCCTCAAGGGTGCGAAGCCCGCAGACCTGCCGGTCGTGCAATCGACCAAGTTCGAGCTAGTCATCAACGCCGAGACGGCCAGGATGCTTCGGTTGACCGTGCCGCCGACGCTGCTCGCCACCGCAGACGAGGTGATCGAATGAAGGCTAGGTTGGGTCCTATCGAAGCCGACTGATCGTGCTGTGGCTGACGTTGTAGGTTCGCCAGTCTGCGCCAGTGGGGCGATTGATTGCGATTTTCGATGCGCTTCTGCTTGCGGGCGATAGCATGGAAAAATTCGCGATGCAGGGTCAAATGAAGGATTTTCAGGCATGGGCTCGGCTGGGTTTATCGGGCAAGTCCTTGGGCATCAGTGGTGGTCTCAGTTTGAGCGTGAGCCATAAAGCCGCTCTTCGATCATAAGCCACGGGATAGTCCTTCGTATCACCGCACAATGGGTCCCGCGGCTTCGTCGGGCTGCGAGCGCAGATCGCTTTGCGGCTAGAACATTTCGTCTCGAAACACCTGCTGCTTCCGCCAGCCACAGCAGCATGGGTGGACAGTTGATGTGGTTGTAGACAAACTCTGCGGAACGCCCCGACACAGTTTTTCGGCCGTAAGCACCGGGACTGTCGTATTCTGATAGCCAGCCCAGCCAATGCTCCTTCTGCGTCCTATACCAAACGCCATCATCACTCCAAATCCCGAGTTCCATGAGCGCGCGCGCATAACTGACCGTGATTGGCGCTCTAACTCGTAGTCCACTTATTCTTCGAGAGAGTGAGCGCGGGGTCATTGCCGTCGTCTTCGGGATCGTGCTGGCTCGGTCGGCGTGGCTGAGGCATTTCGCTCGGCGCGAATGCGGTCCGGCCGGTCGATTTTGCCCCCCATGGGGCTATCAGGGGGGCAAGTTCGGTTAGTTATTGAAAAGTATTTACGCGAACATCCCGAGCGGCTTCATGAGCCGCCTGGCACGCTTGCAGTGGCTGCACTTTGGACCGCTTTCCCGTGTGCCAAGGCAAATTAGGAACACTACCAACGAGGCAAGGCACCTCCTTGCAGCCCGCCGACGGCATCGATTTCATTGGCCGCGCGTTCGGCGTCGAGGTGGCGGAGCCAATCGTCGTAGGCGCCTTTGTAGCGGCGCGGTGGTTGCGTCATCGGCGATTTCCCCCGGCTATGGAGCCGCCAGTCAGACATTCCGTCACATGCCCTCTCGCAGCCACCAAGGTATTTGGGGAGGCATTGAGAATGGGGCGCAGTCCCCTGCAGGCATAGAAGCGAAACGGCGCTCCCGCCCCTTTTCGCCAGCGCATGTTGAGTGTACGCTCTGTCTATCGGGCCCCTTGGCCACGGAGGAGATCGTTAAGTGCTCCGCGTTCACCGAGGGCTTCGTGGACGCGGGAACCGTTCCAAGGGCACCGTTCGGCTTCTGGACAACCCCGCAGATTGCTAACAGCCAAGCCGCTCCAGGGCTCATCGGGGGAGTTGGTTTGGTGGTTGCGTGTGGGGACGGATGGCATGGCCAGGCCGTATTTCTTCAAGCCCCCGTCGGGGCTAACCGTAGGCGAGATCGCTGTCGTCACCGGAGCCGAGCCCGGCGACGGGGCTCAGCTCGATCACCTCATTACTAATATTGCGCCACTCGATCGCGCAGACTCGTCCGACCTCACCTTTCTCGACAGCGGCAAACACGCCGACGCGTTGAGTTGCACCCGTGCCGGCGCCTGCTTAATGACTGCGCGTTTCGAAAGCAAAGCACCAAGCGGCCTCATTGTGCTCCGCACGCAAGAGCCGTATCCGGCATTCGTTGCCGTGGCGCGGAAGTTTTACCCCGATGCCTTACGCCCGTCCGCGCTGTTTGAGGGGAAGGGAGTGGCGCCAGGGGCGATCGTGCATTCGTCGGCCAAGATCGAGAATGGAGTGATCATTGATCCGGTTGCGGTGATTGGGCCGCGAGCTGCGATTGGAGCGGGAACCGTGATCGGCGCCACGGCGGTGATTGGCCCGGACGTATGTATCGGTCGTGATTGCTCAATTGGTCCGGGGGCCTCGATCATCCATGCACTCATCGGCGACAACGTGATCATTCATCCCGGTTGCCGAATTGGGCAAGACGGATTTCGCTTCCACCCGAGTGCCAAAGGACACACCAAGGTGCCTCAAGTCGGCCGCGTAATCATTCAGGATAATGTGGAGATTGGCGCTGGCACGACGATTGACCGGGGCGGCACTGGCGACACGGTCATCGGCGAGGGAACGAAGATCGACAACCTCGTTCAGATTGGCCACAATGTCACGATTGGCCGCCATTGCATTATAGTTGCCCAATGTGGGGGCTCTCTGGGAGTGTGGTCTTGGGCGATCATGTGATCCTCGGCGGTCAGGTCGGGATTGCGGATCACCTCATAATCGGCGAGCTTG
>CAVWJL010000011.1:0-288238 GCA_963755305.1 uncultured Alphaproteobacteria bacterium
TCGGCCAGCGCCGAGCGCGAAGCGGCTGCCTCGGAGGCGAGTTCCTCCAAGGTCCAGGCGTGCGCGGGCCGCGCGTGAAGTAGCATCAAGGCGCGGCCTACCACGGGGTCCCGCAGGCCCGCGAGCCAGCCGGTGTTGTTGTTCGCTAGCTGATCCATGTGCAGACGGATGACTTCGACGAACATCAATTCCGACAGTCGGTTGAGAACGCTTTGACTGCCGGGTCGCTTGTTGCCGTCTCGGAGGTGGCGAAGCGGATGAACTGATCGAGCAGACCGTGTGACGCAGGCGATACATCGCGGTTGAACCGCATAAAGCGCGGCAGCGCGTCGAGCAGTGGATTGAATGGACGCGCGTCGCAACTGAAGAAGCCGCATATGAGGTGGGTGTCGCTCGGGCCTTCGCTGCCGGTTCGCATGGCGAAGGGCCGCGGCTTGGGGTCCTCGGGCCGGCGGTGCACGTCCCAGTTCGGCTCGGCGCGCATGCCCGGCGCGCTCGACGCCACATGCGGGTCGCCGTGCGGAATGACGGCTATGTCGCCTTCATTGAGCCTTACCGGCTCGGATGCGTTGTCACCGACAAGCGATATCCAGCACGCGCCACGGGTGATGACGTGATACTCGATAGCGTGCTGCGCGCCGGGCGTGACCTCGTTGGCGATTTGTGCTGCGGGTGGCGCCTCCGCGACCCATGGCGATCGAGCGGTGACGTCGAAGAACACCGATCCCGACAACTGCACCGCAGAAAGGACGTCCGACAGCGCGTCTGTGCTCATCGGCAAGATCTGGCAGAAGCCAGTTGCGTTGGCGCGCAATCGTCCTGGACGCACCAGCATGCGCGGCGGACGGCTGACTCGCCAAGGACGATAGCCGGTCTGGACGCGCGAGCAAGAGGCTCTGCGTCGGTCGCTGCGGGAGGAATGCGCCGGTGTCCGCTGCGCACAGCGCGGCAAGGCAAGCGAGCACGTTTGGTTAGGGGAGCTTGCTGCGGAAGAGCTGGAGCACGGCCCGTTCCCGTGCGAGCGCCTCTAGCCGTGCGCGGTCAAAAGACACTCGACAGTTGGTCGAGCAGAACCGGTACGTCTGCCAAAAAAAGCTGGCACGTTGCCAGTAACGCCTGGAAATAACACCAAGGCCCAGCTTACCATTGCAGTGATCGCAACGCTTCATCCCTTCCTCCGCTTTGCCCGGAAGGTAGCCTCTTCTTCGTCCTCAGCGCATAACTGTGAGCAGTAAAGGTTACCCGCCCGAGGACGCCAGCTTCGGTGAAGGGAAAGTCAGGTGCGAGCGCGACGCGCTGCAGTAAGCGCGCATAGCGGCATCCATGTTTGAGGATCAGTCGCTCTCAAGTCTCTCGTGATTTTATGGACATTGGAATCCGACGTTGGGGTGCGGATGGCGTACTCACGAGAACAAATTCGGAACGATCGTCGACGAAATCGAGGCTCTGTTAAATCGCAAAAGCCCAGCATGCAACCATGAAGATGGCGGCACCGATCCCCCCGATCCCCCTGCCGCCAAAACTGGAAAACCCCGCTTTTGCCCCACCCCAGCGGGGTTTTCTATTTGAAAGCGGGCGTCCGAAGCATTCAGAAATTCATGTGAATATTGGGCCTGTCGAGTGAGTTTTGCCCAAATCAAACCCTTGGCACCGTCGATCGAGATTTGTGTGCGCAGGAGCTTCCGCGGCGAAGGAAGGCAAACCTGGTTCGAGACCATCGAAGAGATGTAGGCCGTTCGAGGCAAGATAATTGGCTGCGAGCTTGGCCGGGCTGCTGGAGGCCTTGGCAGTTTGAGCCAAGACCTGCGTGCCCTGCCGTATGCCTCAAGGCGCATCTGGTGGCCGGTCGCCCACGGACCACCTGTGCCCGAGGTCAATTCCACCCCCGGTCAGAGTACTCGTTCTTGGTCTGAATTCGGTCAGCCGAGCGCGCGGCTGTTCAGGTAGGCGCGTTCGGCGACCTCGCTCCAATCGATGATCGTTTCGCGAAATTGCTGGTAGCTGGCCAATATCTTCCGAGAAAGGTCGTCGCCGGAGCCGGCATCGGCAATGACGTCCCGGCTGACGGTCAGCAATGTCCTGAGCAGGGAATCGTCGAACTTCAGGATCCTGACGGCTCCGGCATCGCGCAGCTTGCGCAGCGACGCGGCGTTGTTGGTGTCGAACTCCGCCAGCGAGCGCGCGTATTCGCAGGCGGCCATCGCCTCGAACACCCGCTTGTCACTCGCATCCAGGCTGTCCCACACGCCCTTGTTGATGCCCACGGAGAATCCGGACCCCGGCTCGTGAAAACCAGGATAGTAGTAATATCCGACCGCCTCGTGCAGGCCGATCGCCATGTCGAGCCAAGGTCCGATCCATTCGCTCGCATCGATGGCGCCGGATTCGAGCGCCGCCATGATCTCGCCGCCCGGCAGGGTCACGACGATGGCTCCCAGCCGGCGGAGTACCTCGGCGCCAAGCCCGCCCATGCGGTAGCGCAGCCCCTTGTAATCGTCGGGAGAGCCGACCTCGCGTACGAACCATCCGCCCATCTGGCATCCGGTGCTGGTGCACATGCAGCGGCTTGATGTTGAAGCCGGCGCTGAGCGCATCCCACAGCTCCTGGCCGCCGCCATACCGGAGCCAGGCGAAAAGCTCGTCGGCGGTGAACCCGAACGGGATCGCCGCGAAGAAATGCAGGGCGCGAGATTTCTGCTCGAAATAGCCTTCGAACGAATGATAGAGGTCGGCGACGCCCGCCCCCACGGCATCGAAGGTCTCGAACGAGCGGACCAGCGTGCCGGCCGGAAAAACCTGGATCGTGATGCGCCCGCCCGTCGCGGTGCCGATCGACTGCGCGAAGCGAACCGCGCTGGTGTGAAGGCCCGGCGTGCCGTCGGGCCAGTCGGTCACCATCTTGAGCTGTCGGATGCCCTGCGCAATTGCCGGCGCCGAAAAGCTTGCACTTGCCGCCAGGGGTGCTGCCGCAGTCAGAATATCTCGTCGCCGCATGCGCTCCCCTTCATGCCCCACGAGCCTGCGCTCTCGTTCGTCACCGCCTGAGCCCACTTGGCAAGCGAGACCGCGGCTGCACTCCACTAAGCAAGGCTGCGGCTGCCCAACACGGCGCCTTCAGCAATGTCGCTCCATTCCTTAATCAATCCAAGGAATTGCTGATGGCTGACGTAAATCTTCCCTGAGATTTCATCCGCGGAGCCAGCCTCGGCGACCACGTCCTTGCTGTGGCGGTAGAGTTCCTTGAGCAAGTCGTCATCAAATTTCAGAATTTTCACCGAGCTTTCTTGGTGCAGCCGGCGCAGCCACAGGGCATTATTGGCGTTGAATTCCGCCAGCGAGCGCGCGTATTCGGCCGCGCTTGCATCCTCGAAAACGCGCTGGTCGCTGATCTCGAAGCTCTCCCACAGACGCTTGTTGATCCCGAGTGTGATTCCGGTGCCGGGCTCGTGAAACCCCGGATAATAGTAATAGGAAGCCACCTTGTGGAGGCCGAGCGCCATGTCGAGCCACGGCCCGACCCATTCACTGCCATGGATCGCACCGGATTGGAGCGATTGGACGATCTCGCCGCCGGGTACATTGACCACGATGCCGCCCGCCCGCCGAAGGACCTCGCCGCCAAATCCAGGCATACGGTAGCGCAGCCCTTTGAAACCATCGGGGGAGGAGATCTCGCGCGTGCACCAACCGCCCATCTGCGTACCGGTGCTTGAGCACAGCAACGGCTTGATTTGAACTGGGCGCTGAGTGCGTCCCACAATTCTTGGCCGCCGCCGTACTGAATCCAGGCGAATAGTTCGGCGGCCGTGAAGCCGAGAGGAACGGCTGCGAAAAAATTGTAAGCCGGCGATTTCTTTTCCCAATAGTACTCGGCGGAGTGGTACATGTCGGCGACACCGGCTCCCACCGCGTCGAAGCTTGCGAAGGCGGGAACAAGCTCCCCAGCGGCAAATACCTCGATTCGGATTCGGCCCCCTGTTGCAGCGCCGATCCTTTGCGCCAGACGCGCCGCGCTGGTCTGAAACCCTGGCAACCCCGCCGGCCAGTCGGTCACCATCTTCAGCTGTCGGAAGCCCTGTGCAATTGCAGGCGCCGGGAAGGCTTACAGCCCGCCGCAGTCGCCAACGTTCCTGCGCCGATCAGAATATCGCGTCGTCTCGACGTCCTCATGCCATCCCTGCGAGCTAAATTTAGCCGAGCCTGCGGCTGTTGAGAAAAGCGCGCACGGAAATGTCGCTCCAATCCGCGCTCGAGGCGACGAACTGCTGGTAGCTAACGGAGATCTTCCCAGCCAGCTGGTCGGACGCGCCCAGCTCGGCAACCACGTCCTTGCTGAGCGCGAAAAAGGCCTTCAGCATGGAATCATCGAACTTCGTGATTTTGACGGCGCCGTCCTGTCGCAGCTTGCGAAGCGACAAGGCATTGTTGGCATTGTACTCCGCCAGGGACCGCGCATATTCCGCCGCGGCCACCGCCTCGATCACGGCCCGGTCGCTCGCGTCGAGGCTTTCCCACACGCGCCTGTTGATGCCGAGGGTTTGCGAGGTGCCCGGCTCGTGCCAGGCGGGATAGTAGTAATAGGAGGCCGCGCCATGCAGGCCCATGGCCATATCCAGCCAGGGCCCGACCCACTCGCAGGCATCGATCGCCCCGGACTTGAGCGAAGACACGATGTCGCTGCCGGCAAGGACGACGACGGTGGCGCCGAGGCGGCGCAGGACTTCGGCGCCCGGCCCGGCCATCCGATAGCGCAGCCCCTTGAACCGTTCGAGCGACGTGACCTCGCTGGTGAACCAGCCGCCCATCTGCGTTCCGGTACTTTGCGAAAGCAGCGGCTTGATGTTGAACGGAGCGCTGAGCGTATCCCACAGCTCCTGGCCGCCGCCGAACTGGACCCACGCGAACAGCTCGTCGGCGGTGAGGCCGAAGGGAATCGCGGACGAAGAAATGGAACGCCGGCGACTTGCTTTCGAAATAGCCCATGAACGTGTGAAACATGTCGGCGACGCCGGCCGAAACCGCGTCGAACGTTTCGAACGGCCGCACCAGGGCGCCGGCCGCGAAGACCTCGATCTTGAGACGGCCGCCGGTGGCGTCGCCGATTGCCTGCGCCATCTGGCGGGCGCCCGGAAGCAGGCCGGGCATATTCTCCGGCCAGTCGGTCACCATCGTGAGTTGTCGGACGCGCTGGGCGATGGCAGGTGCCGGAAAGGCTGCCGCCGCCCCGGCGGCCAACCAACCCGCGCCGGACAGAACGTCGCGCCGCCTCATGGCTGGCACCACCCCGCTTGCCTGGACGGCGGCATCCGAATGCTCGAAAAGGTTGTGGCCGTCATGCCGCCTCCCCGCCCGCGGAGGTTTGCCGCGACAATCCTTCGCAACTCGTGCTAGTCTGGCGCAAACTGATCGATGTCCCGGCAGATCGTGACTGCGACCGAGAAAGACGCGAAAAACGCTACAATACGGGGGGGCTGGAATCCAGGAGTGCGGGCACGGCTGCTGCTCGCGTTCTTCGGCATCAGCGCCTTTGCCGTGCTCGCCGCCGTCGCCGGCATCTATGCGTTCCGCGAGGTCGGTGACCGGCTGGAGTTGATCGACGCCCGCGTGCCGCAGGTCATCAGCTCGATGGAAGTGTCGCGCGCCGCGGACCGGCTGATCGCCGCAGCGCCGGCGCTGCTCGCCGCCGCGACGGCGCAGGAGCACGATGAAATCGTCAATCGCATGCGACCAGAGATCGATCGGCTCGTCGTCGGATTGAACGCGGTCGGGCGCATGGGGTCGGCGAGCGGCGAGGCGGTCACCATCCAGCTGCTGGTGGGCTCACTGCGCTCCAACCTGGCGGAGCTCGAGAACCTGGTAGGCCTGCGCCTGACGACCCGGGAGCGCCTGGCCGGTCACTTGCGCGGCGTATTCCAGTCCAACCAGGAGGCGCAGCGGTTGTTCGCGCCCTGGATCCAGGTCATGGAAATGCAGATCAACCGCTCGCTCGATGAGGCGCGCAAAGCCGATGGCGGGCAAGGCGCTCCCGCCGGCCGCGACCTCGCCGGCTCGATCCTGCTCGACCGGTCGGCGCAGGCGGCGCAACGCGGGTTCTCCGGCGTCGTCAACGAGCTGGTGCAGGCCGCGACCGCGACCGAGAAGCAGCGGCTTCCGATCGTCGAGTTCCAGATTCGCCGGAACCTCGACGAGCTCGAGGCGAGAGCCAGGGATCTCGATCCCAAGCTGCGCACCCTGTTCGTCGACCAGATCAAGCGCGTGCGCGCTCTCGCCATGGGGCCGGACGCCATGCTCGCGGTCCGCGGCCAGGAGCTCGACCTGATCGCCCAGGCCGAGAAGCTCATCGCCGAGAATGCCAACCTGTCCGTCAGGCTCACCGCCGCCGTCGACCGCCTGGTGGCCGAAGCGGAAGCCGACGTGACATCCTCGACCACCGACGCCCTTTCGGTGCAGCGGTTCAGCGCGCGCATGCTGCTGGCCCTGGCGGGCGCTGAGCCTGTTCAGCTCCATCCTGATCGTGTGGCTGTATGTCAGCCGCGATCTCATCCGCCGCCTCATGGGGCTGAGCGGTGGCATGCTAGCCATTGCGGGCGGAAACGTGCGCGTTCCGATCGTCGTCTCCGGCGACGACGAGATCGCCGAGATGGGGCGCGTGGCCGAGGCCCTGCGCAAGAACACGCTCGAGCGCGACGAGCTCTTGAGCGAGAAAGCGAACGCGGCCGAGCGGCTCGAGCAGCAGGTGAGGCTGCGCACCGACGAGCTCGCGCGCTCGGTCGAGGAGCTACGCGCGCTGAGCGACGTCGGCCAGGCGGTCAATTCCACGCTCGATCTGCAGACCGTGCTCGACACCATCGTCGCCAAGGCGACCCAGCTGTCCGGAACCGAAGCCGGCGTGATCTATGTGTTCGACGAGCTCAGCGGGCAGTTCGAGGTGCGCGCCACGTTCGGCATGACGGAGAGCATGCTTGCGGTCATCAAGGAGCACCACGCCGATTTCTCCGAGGCGGTGCGGGTGGCGACGCAACGGCAGGAACCCGAGCAGGTCGCCGATCTTCAGCCGTCCTCGCGGGCAAACGAGCTCGTCATCCGCCTGGGATTCCGCGCGCGCCTGGTCGTCCCCCTGCTGGCCGCCGATCGCATGGTGGGAGCCCTGGTGGTCCGTCGCAAGGCGCCGGGAGAGTTCCCTCGCAACACCGTCGAGCTGTTGCAGACCTTCGCCGCGCAGTCGGCGCTCGCGATCCAGAACGCGCAGGCTGTTCAGCGAGATCGAGCAGAAGAGCCGACAGCTGGCGGAGGCGAGCCAGCACAAGTCGCAGTTCCTCGCCAGCATGAGCCACGAGCTGCGCACGCCACTCAATGCCGTGCTCGGCTACACCGAATTAATCCTCGACGATGTCTATGGCGAGACGCCGGCGAAAATGCGCGAAGTGCTCGATCGCATCCAGCGCAACGGCAAGCATTTACTCGGTCTGATCAACGATGTGCTCGATCTCTCCAAGATCGAGGCCGGTCAGCTCACGCTCTCACTTGCCGACTACTCGATGCGGGAGGTCGTCTCGACCGTCTGCACCGCGGTGGAATCCCTCGCTAAGGAGAAGCACATCGCGCTCAAGGTGGAGGTTCCGCCCGATCTGCCGGGCGCGCATGGGGACGAACGCAAGCTCACGCAGGTGCTGCTTAACCTCGTCGGCAATGCGATCAAGTTCACCGACGAAGGCGAAATTGCAATCAAAGCCTCCGCCGCCAATGGGTCGATCACGGTTTCGGTGCGCGACTCCGGCCCCGGCATCACCGAAGCCGATCAAGCCAAGATTTTCCAGGAATTCCAGCAGGCCGAATTCGGCGGTCACTCGCGAAAAAGGCGGCACCGGACTTGGACTGACGATCTCCAAGCGTATCGTCGAGTTGCACGGCGGACGCATCTGGGTCGAGTCGAGCCCGGGCCAGGGATCGAAGTTTTCCTTCATGCTTCCTGTTCAGGCCGAGCAGCAAAGGGGCGTAGCGTGATCAAATGCACTACGTTGCGCTCATCACACTCCTGGGCAATTTGGCTACGTGGCTCCTCGTGGGGCACGCTCAGCAGGCCGCAATGCTGGTGGCCAGGTTTCTGAACGCCTGAGACGGAATGATCGACTTAACTGGACGGCTGCGTTCCGGCGCGGGCTGGAGGGAAGCCAGCGACGTCGAAGGCCGCAAGTGGCTTTTCTTTTCAGCGCTTTCCCATCTTCCGATTCGCGCCGGAAATAAATCGCTGCCTGGCGCAGGGAAACCTACGCAGCCTTCCTAGCCTGCTCAATCCGCTTTAGTAGCAGGTCTCGATCAAGCATTGGCAAGAAGCGCCTTTCAAACTCGTCCTCTGCTTCGTCAAGGCGTGCGTACCTAACGTCCGTCAACAATTGGAAATAGAGGTTTATCCCCTCTTCGCCCTCGGCAAATCTCGCGCGGCAATTACGCTCCACGACATTGAAAGCGATCTGTCGTTTCGTAGGATCGGCCATTGCTTCGATAAAGAGGGTGCGATTGTCCTTGGGTGGAGTAGGAGGAACCGACTCACGTTGAGGGGGCGCCACCTTAGGTCCAGATATTGCTTCCGCCGCCTCTATAAGAGCGTCCTTCCTCATCTTCCTCCCAGCGAAGAGGAAGAATTGGGCATGAGGCGTATCGTCTAGCATCGGTCGAATCACCTTTGCTAGTAACAGTAGCACAAAAACCAGGTGGCCTCTTCACCGAGTGTCCACGACCAGCATGGAGGGACCTAAGCCGGGTGCGACTGGTCCGCCCCCGGGAATCATGACAAAGATCGCGGTGACGAATAGCCGGAACGAACCTAACTGGGTCTTGGCGCACGCCGATCCGCGCCCGACCGCCGATCGGATCCTGAACGCCGTTCGCCAACTAATCGTTTATCCTCTTCCGATCGAGTATCAACCTCGGACCGCCGATCGCGGCCAGCGCGCCGGTTGTGACTAGAGCGGTTTTTCATTCCCAGTTTCGAATTCCTATTGTTCATGCCAGTTCCTCCGGTGATTGGAACGTAATCACAATCCGTAAATGGGGCTTCAACGACAGTCGACGACGCCCAGGCGACTATCGACCAAGTGGGCCGATAAGAAACCCGCTGTCTCTTGCTCATCGAAGCTAATGTGCTGCGTGCCGTGTCGCGGGAGGCGGTCGTTAAGACTCTCTTTACCATTGATTTAATATATAATATCTGCGGACTTAACCATTTCGAAAGTATCAGACTGATTCGGGAATCGGACGCATGGACAACCGAATGGCATGGCTTCGAGATCATATGAAAAGCCACATCGCAAATGCACAATCAACCGAGCCCAGAGAAAAGGTCTTGTCGTTCCCCAACGCCGTTCGATCATCTCCAGCCGCCACTGAGGGGGAAACGGCCCTCGATCTTGTCAATCAAGCGTCCGAAGTGATCATGAGCATTGAGGCTCAGGCAGCTGATATTGAGGCTCGCGCTCGAAGCCTGGCTCGGGAAGCAGGCGAAAGCTTGCGAATTGCCGACGGTCACATTCAGTCGTTGGAGGCCGCGCTGCGTGCGGCTGAGAAAGACAAGCATGAAGCCAATGCGCGGGCACAAGAAACAGAGGATGCCCTCAAGCAGGCGCTATCACGCGCACAAGCGACCGAAGCTGAGAATTTCGCACTGGCACAACGGGTGACTGCTGCAGAGATGCGCGCCAATAAGTCTCAGCAGACACTCACTCGTGTTGAGGATGCGATCCGAACTAAACTTCTCAAACTACCGAGCACCGGGGTCAACAGGCAGACCGCGGCCGCTTGAGCCGATAAACTCTACCGACCCCGCCTCACACGCGACCGCCACAGAGCCTTGGCCAATTCTCCAATAAGCGCATCCACCGACGACCGACGCGCAGATCAGTTCTTCTTCGGCATCCCCGGCATGTTCTGCAGGTCGCGGATGTTAATCTTGCTGCCATCCGGCAGGATGACGTCTCCCGGCTTCTGGTCGGCCTTGCAGGCGCCGGTCCACGTCGCCTCGATGGTCAGGATGGTGGACCTGCCTTCCGACTGTCCCTGCGGCGGCGGTCCCCCCTTCGACGTTACCTTGACCGTGTAGGCGCTATTGAAGTCGCCAGTAATCACACCGTGCGAGGTGATGGTCGCCGCGCCGACCTTGCAGATCGAGTCCACCACGATGCT
The DNA here is from genome assembly GCA_963755305.1 of uncultured Alphaproteobacteria bacterium. Classification (GTDB taxonomy): domain Bacteria; phylum Pseudomonadota; class Alphaproteobacteria; order Rhizobiales; family Xanthobacteraceae; genus VAZQ01. The sequence goes on from CAVWJL010000011.1 coordinate 10,180, forward strand.
GCTGCCCAAGCGCTGGATATCCTGCTTCGAGCACTCCTCCTGACGCAGGCCGCCGCCGATCGAATTCATCAGTTTGTCGGTCGCGGCATCGATGCAGTGCTGGGAGCTTCGCGGTGGCCTGTTGATGCCTTCGAATGTCATCTTGATGTCCCACAAGCCGGGCTTACGGGCGGGTAGATCGAGCGCCGTTGCTGGCGCGGCCAGCATGATCGCGACGACGGCAGCAACCGGTAGGAGAAGGCGCATGATGGGGCTCACCTGGATGCACGCTAGTGTGCGCCGTGCACGTACCGTGGCCTGATCTGCCGGATAACTTTGGCCCATATCCGGTATCCTTGCAACGCTTGGCGCTTAGCGCGAATTCATCGCCGTGCTCTGTGCCACTCTCTTATATTAAGCGATCCGCGAAATGTCTCTGTTGTTGAATGCTATCGGGCAGGCTAAAATTAAGGTGTTTCCAAATCCGAGGACGCTGCTATGGCCACTGTAATAAGCGAAGATGACGATCTTCATGCCAAGCTCGATGCTGCAGCCAAGCATGTGCAGAAAGCATATGGCGCGGCACGCGACGCGGCGACGGAAGCGGCTGACAAAGCAAAGGAAGGGGCGTCTCACATCAATGACCAGGCGCTCGGCCTTATTCGGCAGAGGCCGTACGTCTCCGTGATCGCCATGTTCACGCTGGGCTTGTTTTTCGGGGCAATCGCCAGCCGCTAACAAGCGCGAGGGCGGCTAGGCTGATATCGCCTCGTTGGCAGTTTCGGCAATCCGCGATGACGATGTCAATCGCTCGCCCTGGCGCGGACTTTCATCACCCTTGCATAATCCGAGAGGGCACGCACATGACGAACCTGAAACTTCCCCGCCGACAATTTCTGCATCTGGTCGCGGGCGCTGCCGCGCTGCCGGCCGCATCGCGGATCGCGCGGGCGCAAGCCTATCCGTCGCGGCCGGTGAAAATCATCGTCGGCCAGGCGGCGGGCAGCGCGTCCGACATCGTCGCGCGTCTAGTCGCCCAATTCCTGTCGGAAAGACTTGGCCAACAATTCCTCATCGAAGTCCGACCGGGCGCCACCGGCAACATCGCGACCGAAGCCGTGACCCGCATGCCGCCCGACGGCTACACGCTGCTGCTGGTGAACTCGCAGAACGCGATCAACGTCGCGCTCTATGAAAAGCTCAGCTTCGACTTTGTCCGCGACATCACGCCGGTCGGGAGGGTCGAGAACGTTCCGCTGGTCATGGTGGTCCACCCCTCGGTGCCGGCCAAGACCATCCCCGAGTTCATCGCCTACGCCAAGGCGAATCCCGGCAAGCTGAACATGGCCTCGGCCGGCATCGGCGGCCCGCAGCATATCGCCGGAGAATTGTTCAAGTTCATGGCCGGCGTGGACCTGACGCACATCCCCTATAAGGGCTCGACGCCGGCGGTGATGGATCTCGTCGCGGGCCAGGTGCAAGTGATGTTCGACGTTACGCCGACTGCACTGCCGCAGATCAAGGCCGGAAAGCTCCGGCCGTTGGGCGTGACGACGACAGAGCGGCTTCCATTCTTGCCGGACGTGCCGACGATCGACAGCTTCCTCAAGGGCTACGAGGCGGCTGGCTGGATCGGTTTCGGCGTCCCCAAGGGCACGCCGCCTGAGATCATCGCGACGCTCAACAAGCAGACCAACGCGGCGGTGCTCGACCCGAACATCCAGCAACGGTTCGCTGATCTCGGCGCCGTGGCGGTGCCACCGAACTCGCCGGACGAGTTCGCCAAGTTCATCGCCGAAAATATCGAAAAATGGACCAAGGTGATCAAGTTCGCGGGCATCAAGCCGCAGTGATCTCGGGCACGCTCCGACGTTCTATAAATCGCGTTATCGGAATCCGCCCACACGGCCTAGGATTGCGCGATCAATTGCACCCGGATTGTCGGGATGCGCCGGATCAAAAAACTGAGATTAACGCAACGCGTTGGGCAGATCGTTTCAACGGCGACAACTCGGCTGCCAATTCCAGGGCAGGTCGTGGATGCGCTCGGCGGGATAATCTGGTAACTGGGTGAGCCAAGTCGGCGAGCCAAGGCTGCGGGTCGAAATCATTAACCTTGGGTCGGCGATTGAACCTGCGCGCCGAGCGACCTTGCCCCAATGTTATGAACAATTGGCTGCGAATTGTGCGGGACAGGACAAGCCTCAATTTATTTCTAGGTGGGATCCTTCGTGTGCCTCGTCAGACAGAAAGTAGATCTGAGGTGCGCCATGTCCAAAACGTTGCTGGCATTTCTGTTGCTCGCCAGTGCGGCGGTCTACGACCCGCCGCGAGCGCTTGGATTGCTTGGGCCGCGAGCGCAAACTCTTGCCTGGAAGCTGGTATCCGCACTTGATGTCCGCCTTATATTGCCACGCCTCACGTATTTTGGTGCTCGCTGAACAGACGGGAAGGAACTGACGATGGAATTGTTGCGCTTCTTAAAGAGTGAGTCAGGCGCTACGGCCATCGAATATGCCATCATCGCTGGCGGCATATCGATCGTGATCGTTGCGGCGGTGCAGACGATTGGCACGAGTCTGAATACAACCTTCACGTCGGTTGCAGCCGCGCTTAAGTAATATCCATCGAACGGGCGCCACTGGATTCCATGACCCCTAAAGCTGCTTGCCACCCTGCCATACCGTCGGTGCTCTGCCGCGCTAATTTGCTTTGGTTGTGCTCCAGCGGCTGTACACCTTATTTTTACTCCTGGTCCGGATAATTAAGGCCCGCTGGCTGGTGATCGTGATGTTGGCTGCTCGTCAGGACCTTCGAAAAAGCAAGCGTAAGCCCACGCGCTACGCCGCATGGATCAATCTTGGCGATCATTGCCCGCCCGTGCGCTGCGTGCTTTGGGATATTTCCGAGGGCGGGGCTCGCCTCACCGCTGCACGCAATGTCGAGGACCTGCCGGATTGCTTTTCTCTGGTCATGAATGACGCTGTGGAACGTAGCTGCCGCGTGATTTGGCGAAATGGACGCTTCCTAGGTGTCGCGTTCATCAATGCTGCGTAAATCCCTGAATTGATCCGCAGCTTCAGCCAATACCGAACTCATGCACCGCAGCAAAAATTGCACCCGTATTCGATCACGTCATCGCGAGCCGCAGCAGAGATAGCCCGGCGAGGTTGACGGCGCTCGCGCCGGACACTGAGCGGGACGGTCGTCTGCGTGACCTCCACGAGCATTGCTGCTGCGTGACCGAGTTCAAACTTTATTAAGCATGTGAGCGCCTAATATTCGACGCCCTAAGTGGTGAGGAACCGGATTGGCATGCGCCTTCTACTGATCGAGGACGACATTACCACAGCTCAATCCATTGAGCTGATGCTGAAGTCCGAGAACTTCAATGTCTATACCACCGATCTTGGCGAAGAGGGCATCGATCTCGCTAAACTCTACGATTACGACATCGTTCTGCTCGACCTGAATCTACCGGACATGTCTGGATTTGAGGTTCTGCGGTCGCTGCGCGTCACCAAGGTAAGAACACCCATTCTGATCCTCTCAGGCCTTGCCGGCATCGAGGACAAAGTCAACGGTCTCGGCTACGGCGCCGACGACTACATGACCAAACCGTTTCACAAGGACGAACTGGTGGCGCGCATCCATGCTATCGTGCGCCGCTCCAAGGGACACGCGCAGTCGGTCCTGTACGCTGGCGACCTCTGCGTCAATCTTGACACCAAGACGGTCGAGGTCGGCGGCGCCCGAGTGCATCTGACCGGAAAAGAGTACCAGATTCTGGAGCTCCTCGCGCTCCGTAGGGGCTCTACGCTCACCAAGGACATGTTCTTGAACCATCTCTATGGCGGCATGGACGAGCCGGAAATCAAGATCATCGACGTGTTCATGTGCAAGTTGCGCAAGAAGCTCGCAAGCGCTTCTGGCGGAAAGGACTACATCGAAACGGTGTGGGGCCGCGGCTATGTATTGCACGAGCCGAGCGAGGACGAGGCGCGGATTTCCGCCTGACAGCGCTTACCCGGCGCGCGCCATCGCGAATCATCCCGGATCGAAGCCCCGGCCACTCCTCCGTTCCCCGGCGACTGGCCGGAGCCTTTTATTTATTGTTCTGATAACGCTGCCCGACGTTGATGGCGGGCATAGTGCGGCAAGGTCGGGCGCCTTGGTCGCGACGAAACGCATGTTCGCCCTGGTGACCAACTTGGTGCGCCGTTGCGCATGTTTCCATGCCAATGAGGCAAGGCGGCAGATCGATAAAAACTCAAGAACCTTCGCTCGACCAACGCGCCTATGGATCACCACCGTGCCATCCGCATCGACGCCATGAATCGGAAACACCGACTTCGCAATATCGACACCGATCGTGCTAACCTCGCCCATGGGCGGCTCCCCTCAATGTGGTTGCGTTTCGACGCAACTACCCTATGGCACTTCGATGCCGCAGAGTGGGCGCCGTCCACCGCATCATTCGCGACCGACCCAACTAGCGCCGGCGTCGATATTTGTCCGCTATGCCTCCAATCGCGACCGCCCCTCATTGAATTCCGGCGTGTCGTGAAGGGGCCATGGAACGGACATCGGCAGTTTCATTCGATCGGTGTATCATCCGGCCGTCTGCATTATTTCGAGATGCGCCATGGCAACATTCAAGACCCTCGAACAATCCGGCTGGACTACGAAGGCAGCAGCGTATGACGAGCATTTCGCCGCGGTAACGGATCAGGCCATTGAACCCATTCTCGACACAGTGGGTGACGTTGCAGAGCACGAGGTGCTCGATATCTGCTGCGGCACCGGGAATCTCGCTGCTGCAGTTGCGGCACGCGGGGGGCACGTCACCGGGGTTGATTTCGCGCCGACCATGATCGAGATCGCTCGCTCGAAGGTTGCTGCCGCTACCTTTCAAGTCGGCGACGCGGAAGCACTCCAGTTTCCAAACGAAAGCTTCAACGTCGCCATGTGCTCCTTCGGATTGTGGCACATGTCCGAGCCGGACAAGGCCCTGGAAGAAGCCGCACGCGTCCTCAAGAAAGACGGCGTATATGCCTACACAACATGGCTGCCGCCACAGCAAGGTTGGGATATGTTCGATCTCCTGGTGAAGGCCGTTCACGCGCATGGCACAATGGACGTAGATCTGCCACCGGCTCCGGCGCCATTTCGGTTCGCGGACGAGACCGAAGCGAAACGTGCACTCGCATCCCACGGGTTCCGGAACATATCTCTCCAGAAGAGAATGGCTCTTTGGACCGGGACTACCGGTGAGCAACTCCTCGCATTGATCTACAAAGCAATTGTCAGGGCGCCAATGATTATAGAGGCACAGGCGCCGGAAGCGCGCGAAGCGGTCAAGAAGGACATTATGTCCGCGGCAGAGGCAATGCGTGTTGACGGAGCCATTACCATGCGCTGGCCCTATCTACTCGTGTCGGCGCGACTTGCTTAACGGTATCGCCCGATGATGCCGGTCTCCACGGCCATAGAGGAGCGGTCGTAGTAGCCGCCTTCATTTTTGCGAAGCTATAGCCGAAACTGTAGCAGTGAATTTGCTCGAGGACGTGTGGCTCGGCATGCGATTGGCACATAAACACGATACCTGCGCGACTAACTGCTCAATCGCAAGTGCTTCTAACCTGACCATCCTACAGATTCACTGCCAGCCGGCATTGCGGAACATCTTGCACCAGCTTTGCATACGCGCGCCTTCGGCAGCGAGATAGCTCACCAAAGTGACGTCTCGGATCGGACTTACGTCGAGGCGGTCCGCCGACATCAAGTGCGCGGAGACAAGCTCGACGCAAGTCAACGGTGTTGTCTGCCTTGACGCATCAAAGGGTATCACCTCAATCACCTTCCAAAGGTCCTCGTTCGCGCGAATTCCAGGTGCCTCCCTCTCCAGATTGACGAGCGGGTCGGACGCTCGGACGTGTTGAATGTGGGGCTCGCCAACGGCAAGTAAAAGTCCAAGATGGCGGCAGCATCGCTGAAGAATGACCCCGCACCAGATGTCGTCAAAGCGATGATACGGCGACCCTTCACCCATCTTCGGCATGTACATCAGCGGCGCGAGTTCGCGCCGGAAGGCAATGTTCATGGCGCATAACGGCCAGTAATGCTGCGGGTGCATCAGACGATTTCCAGCCGGAGGGTTGTGTGAGTGATGCACATTACCGTTCCGGTGCAAAGCCAGCATCTGCGGTGCATCGTAGTCGGCCACACCCCGCCAGAGGCCCATGTTTGCGACTGCGCCGGGAATGATGCCCCGATCGAAATATGGGAGACCCCGCGTCGGACTTTCATCAATTGAGGGCACCCAACGCAGCCGCGGCGATAGTGCGGCGATGTGTGCCGCGACAAAGTCGCCCGGCGAACCTGACGGCAAACAATCGTCGTCCAGGGCGATGACGACATCCGCCGCCAAGCGGACTGCGGCCCAGAAACCATACATCTTGATCGCTGAGTCGCGTTGACTGAACGGACTGGGATCAATCACATCAGGATCAGCTGCTATTTCCGCCCATGAATAATGGCGAATTGATTTCTCACCCGCATTATTGATTTCCATCGACCGGCTGGGGCCATCCTCGACTATGAGTGTTTCATCCCAAGGGAATGGGGCCCAAGCTTTTAGGAATTCCTGCAGGGATTTACCGCGATTTGACGCCACGACGGCCAAGACTTTTGCCTTGGTCATATTTGGCCCGTTGCGCTTTGTTTAGCAATTTGACGCATCAGCGAAGTGCTTCCTTAATGCCAGGCGCGATGGGCCCAAGGCGACTGCTCTCCAGGGCGCTCCCGGCGTCATCCATGCCCCAAAATGCTCGGAGCTCAGCTACATCGTCGATTCGGTTCTGCCATCCCCATCGTTGCTCAATATCGGGTTGCGACCACTTTCGCGCGCGAGACCGGCGCGCTCGGCCCAAGGCAAGGTCGAAGTCGGCTTTATGTAAGTGTACCAGTGCCAGGGATTGAGCTGGCATCCCTCGGGCGATTTCCAGCGCCACGTTGTCCGTCGTGTGGAAGCCTACCTCCCACCGCAACGGAATGTTCGCCAGAACCGTTTTGGAATACATGTCAGATCGATACCAGAACTTGCAGCCACCAATGAGATCTGCCGCGGCGAGGTTCACGTTGGCACCATCGCAGTAGAGCCCCGGCGCCACCGGCGGCTCGCCAGGTTGCTGCACGACCTCGAAACCGGTCGCCCGGACAGCCGGCGGTGGATTAGGGCCAAGTCCTTGGACAAAATCGACGAGCGTCGTGGCTCCTTGAGTACAATCAAGAGAGCTCCTCACGAGCGTCGACGCAACAGGCATGGGCAGGATGAATTCATCGGCCTCGGCAAACAGCACCCACGCGTATGAGGAAAGCAGGAACGATTGAAATCGCGCGACCACTTCAGCAAGCCATCGGTGATCAAAGGCTAACGCACGATGCACCGGCACGGCGGTAACGCCGTGATAGTCTGTCATCAGCTCTTGAGCACGATGCCATGCGGGCGTTTCTTCGCTTCGCATCGGCGTCCCGTCGGGCCGTGTGGGCGAATGGATCAGCACATATAGATCTCGCGGATCGCTAACGTGCTTCTTGTAATGATTGATCCACGGATGAATAAATTCCGGCTCGTCCTGCATTATCGTGAAAACGGCGAGCTCTCGATTGACGTTTGGGGGCACAGTCGAATAACTCGGCCAAAATGTTCACGAGGAGCGGCGCAATAGATCCAGCACATCGAGCGTCGAAGACAACTCATTATTGGAGGCTGCCTTAGTAATCTTGAGATTGGCAACCAATTCAAATTTAGTCGGCCCGAGAACTCGCAAAATCTGCCTCCGTTCACGCTCGCGGCGCGGGCTGCAAGCGATCCACTTGGGACGAGTTGTTGAGGCCAGCCTAACGGGCGTGGATGACGGTATCAATCCGGCCAGGCGAAAATGCCAGTTGGCCTGATGTCTGCTTCCGGTTTTGGTTGTGCAAAAACGCCTTGGCCGAAGCATTGACACTGGGCGATCCCGTGCGCGGGGGCCGAGCGCAGTGATTTTCCCGAGTTTGTGGTTTTTGTTCTGGAATCGCGGCCGATTGGGATACTGGCCGTCCTGGGCTGTTCTGCAACGGGATACGGGCGGATGTCGGCGGCGGTTATGCCCTGATCGCGGCCATGAGCGGCCGGACGCCGATGATGTTCAAGACGCGCGTCATATTGTAGGCCAGCACGTGGAGCGCCATCTCGGTGGCGACGCGCGGCAGCGTCTTCATCAGGAAGTGGGTTGCACCCATCCGGGCCTTGATCGTGCCGAACGGATGCTCGACCGTCTCGCGCCGCTGACGCATCTTCTCCGGGTGCTCATCGAGCCGGCGCTGCACCGCTTCGAGAACATGCTCATGCTCCCATCGGGTGATGCGCCGCTCCTTGCCGCTGGTGCAAGTCTGCTTGATGGCGCAGCTCTGACAGACGTTGGTCCAGTAGCGGCGCAGGACCAAGCCATGCTCTTCGTTCGTGTAGTGGTAGGCGAGCCTTTCGCCGGCCGGACAGATGTAGATGTCTTCCTCCGCGAAGTAGCGGAAGTCCTGTTTGCCGAAACGGCCTTTGGCAATGATGCCCGAGGTCATCGGCTTGGGCAGAGTAACCGTGATGCCGGCATTCTCGCAGGCCAGGATTTCCTCGCTGCTGAAGTAGCCACGGTCAGCAACCGCATCGAGGTTCTCCACTTCCAGCGTCGCCTTGGCCTGCTTGGCCACGGACGAGAGCTGTGAACGGTCGCGTCCCGACGTTGGTCACCTCATGCGTGACGATCAGATGATGCGTGGTGTCCACAGCGACCTGGACTTTATAGCCTACGACACCGGAGCCTCGGCCGCTGGTCGCCATTGAGCGGGCATCCGGATCGGTCAACGATATCTGCTGGCCGGGGTGGCGAGCATTTCCACCTTGAGAACCTGGAGACGCCGCATCTGTTCCTTCAGCTTCTCGATCTTCTCTTTCAGGCGGTCCGTCTTGGTCTTGAGCAACTCGGACGGCTCCTGCCGGTCGGCGCTGTCGAGCTGCTACAGATAGCGCGCGACGCTCTCCTCGATCTGCGCCATGCGCCGATCCATCTTGGGGGCTTCCAAACCGGGTTGAGGGCACGTTCGGCCACGCTACGTCATAGTTATTACGCAAGCCGCGTCGTCAGTCAGCTCGTGCGGTCGCCCCGAAGTCTCGAAGGCGTTCGGCATCTTCGATTATCTGCCGATGGTCGAATGCGATCGGCACACTCCGCCAATCGCTCACGAATTCGACGGCAGCAGCGTCCGAGCCAGCGCGTGGGTCGGCCGCAAGGTCGACGCTTCCCAGGAAGACCACCGAGATAAAATGCCCGCGCGGGTCGCGGGCGGGGTCGGAGTATACGCCGACGAGCCGCAAGTCTCGGATGTCTAGCCCGGTCTCCTCACGCACCTCTCGTCGGCAAGCCGTCTCGACTGTCTCGCCGTAGTCAATCTTCCCGCCAGGCAGCGCCCACGTCCCCTGGAACGGCGAACGGCTCCGTCTCACGAGGAGGACACTCCCCGCCCTGCCGAACAGGACACAGTCGACTGTCAGGACCGGTTGCAGTGTTCCCTCCGCGCACATGCTTCGTTTGGCGGTGTATAGCGAGCAACGTTGCCGAGCAACATATCTCGTGTGTAGGATACGCGGAATGCCCCAAACAACCCCAGTTGCGCCGATGACGCGGCTATTCCCCGCAAACGATCCCAAAACCTCGAATATCGAGCTGCTCGAAGCACTGCTTGCCGTCCCGTCGGCGGCCACATCGCCGAGCCACGCACTCCTCGAGGCGATCGCCGCTTACGCCAGGCACCACCCCGAGCGGACCATTCTGGTCCGGCGGCAGCTCGACAGTGTCGTGCTGATCAAGCATGGGCAACAACTCGACGATGTTTACGTGCTTATCGAGGGTCAACTCGCCGTCTACGGTGATGGCAGTAGGCTGCTCGCCCGGCTTGGGGCGCCGGCCCTCGTCGGCGAGATCGCACGCCAAGCTGGTGGTGCGACAGCTACGGTGGAGGTTGATTTGGACGGGGCCACCGTGCTGGTGCTCTCGCAAGCGGACTTCGAGGCAGTGAAGTCAGAGATTCCCGGGACCTCGGAACACTATAGAAACCTTGTCACTGGCCGGCTGATCGACCAACTTGCGGACGGCGGTGTCGTCACGCCGCTGATTGCTCGAGGGCTCCTTCGCCTGGCAGGCGAAGTCGGTGCGAGTTCGCCGCAGCAGGCGATCCTGGAGAAGATTACTGAAGACATACTGCTGACGCGGCCGGACATCTTGCGGTGGAGACGTTATGGGCCAGGGGAGACACTTATTGTGGAGGGAGAGCCGCTGGATGCGGTGTCGATCATCGTCCGCGGAACCGCTCTGATCCGTAAAGCTTATCGTTCGGACATAACGATCGGGCCGGGGACACTGCTTGGTGAGATGTCCGCGCTGAGCGGACGTCTCCCCACCGCTACCGTCGTGGCCGGGCCTGAGCCGATTGAGGTGCTCCATCTCTCCCGCCTCGATTTTCAGCATCAGGTGCTCACTGACGCCCGCGCCCGCGTGGCAGTGCGAGAACTCGCACTCCACCGCCTTCGCGAACAATACGAAGCGGAGCGTCTGGACCCGGGCACAGAGGAGCGGCTGCGCATTGTGCGCGACCAGAACACCGATGCGCTGATCCGCCGGCAGGGGCTTCGTGTCATTGCCGGGAACGGCGTGTTCCGGATTCTGAACCCTCACGGCGGTGCCATCGAAATCGATGGCACCCATGTCGAGGCTGTTGACCAGAAGTACGCATTGTTAGCGGCAGCGGAGAAGATGCTGAAGTGCGGCCGGTCGATCGCCGAGGTTCTTGAAGCAGCTGCATACGTCCGCCAGCAGGTAGAATCCCACAAGCCGCGCGCTGCGGACGATGTGGTTCAGAAGGCGATCGTTGCGTTCGTAGAGTACGCGGCGCACTCGGACTCGATGTATTCGGATCAGGTAATGGAGCTTAAACCCGCCGAGCACGGCGCGCCGCATTTTGCTCTGCTCGTCGAACGAATAAAACGGATCCGCTGGCTCGAGCAGAAACTTCGGAAGGATCCATTGATCATCGAACAGCAACGGCTCAAGGAACGAGCGCTCGGGGATCATGTGCGCTCAGTCGCACTGGCGGGTGATCCAATCCAAGCTCTCGACGATGAGTTTCGAACCCTGATGGAGCTGGGGATTCGCCAGGGTTCGGAGCAATTGTTTGGTGAGCTGAGCACCGTGATGTTCGAGAAGGTGCCGTTCGAGATCCATGAGTTCGACACGCGGGCGCTCGACCCTCCCGCAATTGATGCTTCGGACGAGAACCCCTGCGCACAGAATTACGGCGTGCTTGGCGAGCTACGCCTTAGGCTCGCGCGTGGCGAGGCTTCCGCAATTGGGGGCCCAGCGTACCCGCAACAGCGTTTCAGTAAAGCGGTGCTAGACGCCGTCGCATGCGGGGAGATTGGTGTCGTCGTCTACGACGGTGACCCAGACGAAGCCGAACGCTACGTCCGCCGCCAGTATACCAAGGACCCTCTCACCGGGACGGTATGGCACGGGCTCACGACGAAGATCCAGGGACTCGATGGCTCGGGACCGCGGACCCTTCTCACCGTGAAGAAGTCTCGCGGCGCGACGACGCAATATCTGATTATCGCGGGCTACGGTGCGTCCCGGCAGCTTCACAATGCCGGTGCAATTTTGCTCCACCACGACGATGAGCAGAGGCGGGTGCCGGAGGACCGGCTGGAACTCGCGACCCAAAACTACGATTACGTAGGTCGAAGCCGCGATGACGTCCTCCGCGCACTTGCCGCACAGGTCGCAGCCTGGAAAGATAAAGAGATCCTACGTCACACAATTCGGGACGTGGAATCGCTCCCGATTCAGCTCCTTATCCTTCAGAACCCGCTGGAGTTGCTCGAGGCGTTCGGCCAGGACGCAGTAGTGCTCGAGCGGTCCAAGGACGCCCTCTTCCGTTTTTACACCGGCTTCGTCCTGGTTGGTAACCAACTCGTTCGCCTCGTCGTGCCCAAGGTCGGTGGCGACGGTCTCTACGGCGACACTGCGGGGTTATTCGTTAGCGGCGTGTTCACCGCCGGCATTGCGCGGCTTCTCCCGCACGTCATCTTCAATGGCACGGCCGGCGGCTTTGCCTACACCGCGGGCACGCCGGAATTCGAGGGAGCCCGCGGACTCGGCGAGATCAAGCCGGGCGGAATCATCATCCCCTTGGAGACAATTGAGCAAATTGACGACGGTTCCGGACCTGCGCGCATGCGTACTCTGTTTTGCAGGAGGGACGATACGCCCGAGGCGGCGTTGGCGCGGATGCTGCGCGACATCGGTGTTGTCGAACCCATTTCGGTGAACTTCACCAGCCACCACGCGGCGGTGGCCGCACCGGCGGTCGAGACTTACGACTACATCGAGGAAAAGCTACTCCGATCACAGAAGGCGTCGGTGGACGTGGAGGGCGGGCAGATTTGGAAAGCAGTTGGCGCACTCGGCCGCGGCGACGTCACGTTCACACCGGTCTACACACACTCCGACGATCCGCGAAGCAGCGAAGGGAACCCGGCTGACAGCCTTGCAGCGATGGGTCCATGGTTCGAGGGGATCGAGATCGATGTGCGGAAGTACGATATCATCCGAGCCTTGCTCCACTGTTCGGTTAGCAGCCTCCTAACCGCAAGTCCCGCCCAGCTTTAGCACATAACTGGTTGGCTCTCGTGCCGGCATAACGGCCGGCGGCCATGTCCGTCCAGTGCTGGAGGTCGCGGACATCTTCCGCGCCCACGGGGCGGCGTGGCGCAAAGCCAATGCCGGGCAGGCACGCGTGTGGCTTTCCTCGCGCGAGGCCGACCTGCTTCCGGTTGCGTACTTCCATGTGGTGTTCACGCTGCCAGCGGCCATCGCCAAACCTCGAATCATCCTGCGCTACGAACTCACCGTTCATGAATGGGCCGCCATCAAGCCATTCCTACCGACCAAGTCGCGCGGCGTGCCGCTTGTAAATGACGGGCGCGTGCTGAACGGCATCTTTTGGGTGCTGCGTTCGGGTGCGCCGTGGCGCAATCGCGTACACTACCTCTACAATCGCTTCGTTCGCTGGCGACGGGGGGCGTCTGGGGCGGGATTATGAACGCGCTGGCCGCCACCCATGACGCGGCCGTACAAATGATCGATACGTCGATTATCCGCGTGCATCAGCACGCCGCCTGCATCGCGCGGAACAAAAGACAATTTATGAGCCTATCACGCGGCGGTTTGACCAGCGAGATTCATGCGGTGGTCGATATCAACGGCCTGCCGATCCGGCTCGCGCTTACAACAGGTGAGGCGCGTGACAACCGGCTCGCAGGAGGTTAGGGACACACGACCACATTACGTACGCGCCAACCATAATCATCAGAAAATTGCACGCGGTGCACTTGGCAATCGGGATTGAAATCTGGATCGTAGGCAGGGTCGGCGCCTACCGCGACCGCGCCCCAACCCAAGCTCGGCTGTCGTCGGGCCAATTCGGTACCCCGGCGGACCGCCCCGGCGCGCCAACCGTGAGCCCTGCCACGTCCTGCAAACCCACCATGGCGCTGGCTTGCGAAAGGTGCGCTGTGGGAACCCTTGCCGATGGAAGCGCCGCGCGCACGCGCGGTGGCGGAATCCGGCATAACGTGCGACGTGCCGATCGCAACAGCCACAGCGACCATTGCAAGTTTCAGATTACCCATACTGACTTTTCTCGATACTTCGACAACCCTCGGCGGCGCCGGGGTCGCGCCTGTCACTGTTCCGGGATTATGGTGGGCACAGACGGAGACGATCTATCCCGCCGATATTTTCCGGCTGCTGACGCATCCTAAATGGGTGGTATTGCGCGCCGCCAGCACATTGTCTCGGTAACCTAAATACTGACCTCGCCTTCATCTGGATTTTGCATCGATCCGGTTAGCGAAAAGCGCATTTCGATGCTCCCGGCTGCGACTCTGCCTTGTCCGGCGGCCGATCGAACAGCGCTTGTTTCCAGCAGCATGATCCGACCATTTGGGGGCGTGCCTTTGGCGGGCAACGGCCGTTTCGCAAATGCCGATTGGATTAATGACCCATGTCGCTAGCAACGTCCAAAAACGACACCACGCTCAGTGGGTCGATCCCTGGTCAACCGTCACTGAGAGATTCGGCGGTAGCTCAGGTGGGTTATCGGTGGGAGCTGCTTCGCCGAATGACGCTTCGATCCGACAGCGAGTGAATTGCCACGTCGCCGCGAAGTGATGCGATGGGCCAACAACCGACTACGCAGAAGGCGCGTCAAGGCCGTGCGGCAGTAAAACCTGTATAACATTTTGCCCTTCCGGTGGATGGCGCGAGATATGCCCTTTCCCATGCGTATCCTCGACTAGAACCGCCTTTCCAGCGGAGACACGTCTCATCTCTCCGTCGCTCGTTTCAAACTCGACCTCGCCATCCAACCAAATGGCAAGGAGTCGACCCGGTGGGTTATGAAAGTCCGCTTCGCGCGCCCCTGCAGGGATATGAACAAAACGAACTCGCGAGGCTTCGTAGAAAGCGGAACGCGAGGATTCGTAGTTAGCGGCAGGCGCTCCATTCGGAAACGATCGCGTTAGTGTCGTGGGGATATCAACTTCCCCAAAATGGGATTCGCCATCAGGCGTAGCGAAAATGCGCAGGCACTTCATCTTTTTACCTCCATTGTACTTTCGAGGTTATTATGAAGGAGCGAGCCGTGTCGGGAAGGGTCATTTTCGACCGATTCCGGCGGAGATTTGTCGGCCGGTCGATGTTCGCTTTGCCCCAAAGCGCCCGGTGCCGGGGTCGGCCAAGGGGCATTGTGCTTGGCCTTACGCCTGTGATTCAAGCTCCCAAACAGGGGCTCGAATCATGCGCTATGAACTCGCCGACTATGAATGGACCGCCATCAAGCCGATGCTGCCGAACAAGCCGCGTGGCGTTCCTCGGGTAAACGACCGTCGTGTCCTCAATGGCATCTTCTGGGTCTTGCGATCTGGAGCACCCTGGCGTGATCTGCCGGAGGCGTTTGGCCCGTACACCACTTGCTACAACCGCTTCGTTCGCTGGCGGCGGGCTGGTGTCTGGAGCCGCATCATAGACGCACTTGCCGCTGCCCATGATGCCGCTGTCCAGATGATCGACACCTCCATTGTCCGCGTGCATCAGCATGGAGCATGCATCACAAGGAACCAGCGCCAATCGATGGGAAGGTCACGCGGCGGGTTGACGAGCAAAATTCATGCGGTGGTCGATAGCAATGGTCTGCCGGTACGGCTGGCGTTGAGCCCCGGTGAGGCCCACGACGTTCGACTTGCCGGAAAACTGCTGTCTCGTCTGAAATCCGGATCAATGCTGCTTGCCGACCGTGGCTATGACGCCGACTGGATCAGAGAGCTTGCCATGAAGAAGGGCGCGTGGGCCAACATCCCGCCGAAAAGCAATCGCAGCGATCCGATCTGCTTCAGCCCTTATCTCTACCGCGCCCGCAACCGGGTCGAGCGGTTCTTCAACCGGATCAAACAATGTCGTCGGGTTGCGACGCGCTACGACAGGCTTGCCGCCAACTACCTTGCCTTCGTCCAGCTTGCATCAATCAGGCTATGGCTGCGCGTTAATGAGTCCGCGCCCTAGTGTTGCACTTGCGGCATGGCATACCGGGTTGACCACACCAGCATTTTCTCGGCGAGCCGGCCCAGGGCTTGTTGGGATGCGCCTCACAGACCCAGCGCGTGTCGTCGCAGGCGGCACAATGTGCTAATCTCACGTCAGTGCACCTTTGCCGTTGCCAGGCAACGCAGATTGCAACATTCGGCTAGCACAGACGCGTCGCGCATGGTCAAACACCAAGAACGTCGACGACCCACGCGGGCAGGTTTCCACTGCGGCCACGCTGCTTGATCAACTTGGCTATGCTGTAGCGGTTCCTGCGCTCGCACCCCGTGCGCTTGTCGTGCAGCATATTGGATTTTCCGTCAAGGTCGCCGCCGCCCTCAACTTGCTAACGGCCTGCGACCGCGAGGTCAAACCGCCTGGCCAACTCCGATGATGAGCCTCTCTGAATTTTGGTGGCGCCCAGTTTCGGGCGCGTTCACTACCACCACCATATGAGCGCCAAAATGATCATCACGATCAGTACGGCAGTGAGCGAAAGGTAAAGCCATGCCCCTCGCTCGCGCCGCGCCGCCTCCCCAGCAAGACGGCGAGGGTCGATGCGCACCATCATAAATCGTTCCTCATCGGTGGGTCTTTTAAGCGCTCGTCAAGCCCGAAGCCTGCAGCTGTCCCCGGAAGATACCTTCTCTTCGTCCGGGGCACAGAACTGCCAGCAGTAAAGGTTACCGCTGAACCATTCTGGCGTGGGTACTCAGCCCCCACTACCATCCGAAACGGTGGCATCACGTTCCAAACAATTCTTTCCGAACCTTTGTTGCCGAAATCTGTTCGGTTGACTCATCGAGCACTAGCCGCTCGACGGCATATCCGACCTCGCGCCCATAGAACACGTTCGTGATGTTTGGAACTGGCACGATGACAATACGCCCCCGATACTGCCAAAGCGCGGATTCGATGCGCGCTTTTACTTCGTGAAAAGATAACGGATTACTGTCATTCGTGTGGTGCGTATCGCGAATTGCGATACAGACCTGTCCGACGCGCCGCAATCCTTCTTCGATCAGTTTCTTGTGCCCATCATGAAATGGCTGGTAGCGGCCGAGGAAGAGCGCCGTCGGTGCCTGGGGGTCGAACTTCGGAAGCAGCTTCTCGCATACTTTTTCCGCCCAGTAGCTCGGGGACCCTTGTGCCTCGACGCGAATATCGTAGCGATGCGGCGGCTCGAACATTTGATTGGTGTCCGCAAATCGGGATGTCTGGACGCGATCCAGCCAAACGATGAAAGCATCGCCAAATGCAGCCCGAGTGTCTTCGGTCGGGCAGACAAAGTCCGCAATGGCACAAGCGCCAGCCTCGACCACTCGGTCGCACAGCCACCCCATGCGGCGAGCCTGCTCGATGCGATCGGCGACGCTGAAACCGAGGTCCTTGTTTAAATTGGCCCGCACCGCATCGGCATTGAAATGGACGGCGTTCAAGCGCGGTGCAAGGGCTGTTGCCAACGTTGTCTTGCCGGCTCCCGGCAAGCCCATCAGCAGCAGTTTTCTGGTCATGACTCTGCTATTAACTTTGATAGGTGAGGTTTGGCGACAACTACCATGGATCGCACTTCTCGTCGAGGTCGCCGAATCGCCGGTAACGCGAGTCCCAATTCAGCGAGTAAACCGATCGTCGCGTGCAAGCAGCACTGGCGATGGTTAGACAAACGCGTTGCGTACGTTGAGGTTGATGAGCGTCCCGATTTCCGTCGATGATTGGCGAGCTGATTGGCTCTCTGACGAGACATCTTCCTAGTGAGATAAGCCTACTTCCTAGTGAGATAAGCCTACGCCTTGAGCTCAATGCCTATAATCGCTGAGTAGCCTTTCGAACATGCGTCGCACGAGGCTCGGGGCGGCAGCGTGCTTGTGGTCGATTACCGTGACCGGCGAACCCGGCGTCTCGACTGCGGAAGCCGGCGCGACAGGTGGCGCCGCATGCATTGGCACGGGCTGAGCACGTTGTTCGAGAGGCTTGGTGAAAACGAGCCGCTCCTCGACGTCATGGCAGGCCGAGCACATGAAAGTGTGGTGCTCAAAGCCAGGAACCGCCATGGTGTCGTCCTGAACGACCGTCGTCAGGAGCATCTCTGCTCCGCACACTAGACAGCGCATCGCATTCAACTCATCTGCCAATTGCGGCTCATCAAGGAGCTCCATTGTCGTTCGTGCACATGAAGGATTTCTAACAAGTGATCGGACGCTTGCTGCCCAGACAAACGCCCTGATTTTAGGTCTATTTTGATAGATAATGCCGGAGCGCATGAACGTGCGTTCTAGACCGTTCCGGTCTCGACTGACCAACGACCGAATGGACTCCGATGTTACCGTAGCCAGTCAGCGTGCTTGATTTGTGGACAACTATCTTCTGCTCAAGCAGCCGCAGCCTGTTTGGTCAATCCGGCGCGTGGCAGATTGAGAAGTTTAGTCCGGATCGCGTCCTCAACGCGCATTAGAGACTGCTGCAAATCATCTGCACGCGTCTCCGCAGCTTTCAAGCGTCGCTCCATAGCGCAAAGGTCTGTTTCGGCGGCCGCCGCACGCAATTGCGTTTCCTTGAAGGCCTGCTCTGCTTTTTGTGCCCGCGCGTTGGCTTCCTGCATGCCTTGCTCAGCCATACGTCGCGCAGCCTCCAACGATTGCATGCGACTTTCCCCAAGTCGCAATTTTTCACAGGCCTCTCGAGCCAGATTTTTAGCCCGCACCTCAATCTCGGCTGCCTGAGCCTCAATACTCATGATCACCTCGGCGGCTTGATTGACTAGGTCCAGTGCCGTTTCCCGCTCAGTGGTTGCTGCAGATCCAAGAGCACTGGGAAAATGCAAGACTTTTTCGGCGGGCTCGATTGCTGGTGAGTTGGCTACTTGGCTTCTCATGTCATCTCGAAGCCACGCCAGCTGATTTTTCATCCACCCCTCCACAGTCCGATAGTTTCAGAACCGTTAAGTTCCTTGATTATGTTGGGCGAATGGTAAATAGACTCTTAACGGCTGCCTGGACCAGCGCGATTGCCTAGGCATATCGATAACGTGATTGAACGGAGGCGCTGGTGACCGCTGCGGGGGCAAGGCGGTAAAAGCACAATGTCCTTTGGCGTGGCCCGATAGATTTCGAGGCCGACCTTGTAGCCAAGGTCCCGGGCGATTTGCTGCCCCTCGAGATCGGCCTAGACCGCGCTCCAGCAGCGCCAAAGCGATGGTGGAAATGTGAGCCACATGGTGTGCAGCTGATTAACGGCGCGCTGAAATTGCTTTCAACCAATTTTATTCGATTTCAATGTGCAAGTGACATGATTGGGGGGTAGACGAACGGTAAGGACGCGCTAATGCCAATCCCTTGACTATAATGATTGCGTTCGTGTCGGCAGCAGCGTCATTCGGTATGGCTTGGGTGACAGTCAACAGCGCTTGTGAGCCTCTTTTGTAGGTGCATGCCCTATATCGCGTGGACAAGGCGTGCGCGGCTTTCTCTTGCTCATAGTCACAATTGGCGCCTTCTGGGCAGTGGATGTCGTCGCCTGCGATGGCCGCTACAGCGGTGCGGTTTGGCGGGAAGCCAGTTCGCAAGGCCGACAATTCAGTGTACGGAGTGGCAGCGTTGGCTTAAATAGATCAGCTCCTGATCGAGCTGGCTCTTGGCCCCGTGTCGGGGTTCTCAACTGACGTGAATGTCAGATTGAGCGTCGAATGTGCTCATGCTCCTTACACACCCTCGTCGCGCGGACTACCGGTTCGCGAATGATTGCTTAGCGCACCGGGGCGTTTGGTGGCGCCTCTCGGGGCATTTTTGTTTGTGTCTTAGACATAATCCGAATCGGCGCATTTCGTTCCTTGCGACCTTCACGTTGGCGCACAACTCCCCTGAGGTTTTCGAATGTTGCGCGAAACTGGCAGGGCAGGCCCGAGGCAGGCGTTGTGTGCCGCCTTGAAGACCACATATGAGCCGGGTTCAAGTGGCGGCACCGGTACGTCGTGAATTTTCACACCCAGTGCATCACGAACTACGATGGACCAGCCCGAATACGCGCCATCCGGATCGTATTGTAAGTGAATCGCGATTAGCTCCGCGTGTTCGCAAGCAGCGTGAATGGTCCGAAATTGTCGACCTTCGTAGTCACGGAGCGTGTCGTCGCTCGAGAGATAATCGAAAAAGTAGCGGTTCATGCTGATCCCCAGCTGTGTTTGCGACGCTTTTAGCAATTATTCTCTGTTATTCGATTAAACGAGTAAGTAAAATTGAGACGATCGGGCCGATGATCTATACGCAATTGGCTCTGATGCAGAAGGCCACAGCATCCGCTTGGCCTGGTCGAAGAAGCCACCGATAACGCCGCCGTCGTACAGGCGCGGAATCGACAATCTGATTGAGCGCGGGCTCGACCCGATGGCCTGCCGGCTGCACACGCCGCTTCAGCGCTGCCAGCTTCATAAAGCTCGCAACGTGATCGAGCGGCTCGGCTGTGCAATCACCCACGTTCGTTACCGCCCCCCGAGCCACGTAGCAGCGATCGGTCACATCACCACGAGCTTGTTCGGCAGTTCGTCGCGGTTGATTGACCCCGGTGGGAAATGCTTGGCAAGCACCGCGGCACAGTGATCGACTGCCGCGACAAATCCATCGGCTGTCCGGCCGTTTTTGATCGCGGAGATCAGCGCGCCCATAGCGGCTTCCCATACCTGCGGGCTGACCTTGGCGTTGATTCCGGCGTCGGCGACGATCTCGGCATAGCGTTCGGCCACCGACGCAAAGATCAACACGCCGGTGCGCGCCTCGGTCAGATGGAGCCCCTGCGCCAGGAATTGGCGCATTGCCTCAACATGCGCGCGGCGATGCATCGCCGGCCTCGGCACGATCCGGAACCGGACCGCAGGCACCGACAGCACCATGGCGGTGACGATGAAGGCGATCAGCTGCACCATGTAGATCGTCCCCGCCGGCCAGGCCGTCAGATAGATCAGCAGCAACGGCACGAGCAGGGCGACCATCGCCGCCCAGGCGATCGGCACAAGCCGGTAGCTGCTGGACGAATGAGCGACCACGCAGAAGATCTCGCCCGCGGTGCGTGTTTCCGCTGCGCGGATCGCCTCGATCACACGATCGATGTCGGCTTTCTCGATCATCCGTCACCAACTCCCCGAGGCGCCACCGCCGCCGAACGAGCCGCCTCCGCCTGAGAAACCCCCGCCTGACGATCCCGACCATGACGAGCCCGACGATCCCGAGCCCCAATCCGATGGAATCGGGAAAAAGATCGGTCCGCTTCGGCCTGCACGCCGCGCAGCCGCGTTGCGAGGATCCTGGCTGCCCCGTCGCGAAATCTTGTACGCGATGAATACGACCGCGATCAGGACCAGCAACAGGATGATCAGGTCGGCGCCTTTCGACTGGGTGTCCGGCCGCTGCTTTGCGCCGCTGCTTCCAGTCTTCCGGATCGACCGTCGCCGCCTGGATGATGTCATCGACGCCCCGGGTGATGCCTCCGGGGAAATCCCCCGCCCGAAATCGCGGCAAGATGGAATTCTCGATGATCAGCTTCGACACCGCGTCAGTCAGGTTGCCTTCGAGGCCGTAGCCGACCTCGATGCGCACTTTGCGCTCGTTGGGTGCCACGATCAGCAAGACGCCGCTGTTCTTGTCCTTCTGGCCGATCCCCCAGTGCCGTCCGAGCTGATAGCCGTAGTCCTCGATCGAAGTGCCTTGCAGGGATTTCAGGGTGACCACCACGAACTGACCGGTGGTCTTGGTTTCGAATTCGGCGAGCTTCTGTTCCAGCGTCGCCTTGGTCGTCGCATCGAGAATTCCGGCCTCGTCGACGACGCGGCCGGTGAGCTGCGGAAAGGTCAGCGCCTGCGCCACATGGACGGCGGCGAGAACGAGAAAGCAAAGCGCAAGGGCTGCCTTGCTCGGGAAAGGCAAAGCAGCGCGAATCGCGAGATGGAGCGCACGCATTCTCCGAGACTCCATATTCAGCCGGAGTCCACGACCCCGTCAGAACTTCACGCTCGGAGGCCGCTGCGATTCAGGGGTGGCGGCGAACGCTTCCATCGGTTTGTAGTTTCGGTAGAGCGTCGACGCCCAGAGGATGCCCGGAAACGTCTTGAGCTCGGTATTATAGGCGCGCACCGCCTCGATGTAGTCGCGCCGCGCAACCGCGATGCGGTTTTCGGTTCCTTCAAGTTGGGACTGGAGCGCCAGGAAATTCTGGTTCGATTTGAGTTCGGGATAGCGTTCGACCGTGACCAGCAATCTGCTGAGCGCGCTGGTGAGCGCGTTCTGGGCATCCTGAAATTGCTTGAATTTCTCAGGATCGGTTATGGTAGACGCATCGATCTTGATCTGGCTTGCTTTTGCGCGCGCCTCGATCACCGCGGTGAGCACTTCGCGCTCCTGTGCCGCATAACCTTTGACGGTTTCGACCAGGTTTGGGATCAGGTCAGCACGCCGCTGATACTGATTTTGAACATCGGACCACTTGGCTTTAGCCTGCTCGTCCAGTGACGGAATGGTGTTGATCCCGCATCCGGACAGGCCCAGTCCCAGAACGATCAGAAGAACGGGAACGCGCATAAGGCGCGTAAGACTTTCAATGACGACCGGCATGTCGATCCTCCTCCGCATCGATGTCAGCTACTCTTTGGGCGTACTCAATGACGCGCAGCCACACCAAGCCTGCCAGAACCAACTTGGCGTAGGTTAGTCGGGGCACTTATCCGAAAGCTCGTCCAACGCCGCGTTCAGCGCTTTGCTGTCGGATGTTTCGTCCGCTTCATCCTCGATTTTTTTTACAGCTTCCCTGGCGGCCTTGAAATTCGCCCCAAGCGCCTGATCAAGCGATGTAGCGACCTCGGCCTCAAGTTGATCAATCCGGTCTTGAATACCCTCCACGATCTCCATCACTTTACAGAACCTAGCCAGCCTGGCGGAGTCGGAGCCAACGGCCTGGATCAGCTTGATGGCGGCCTCCACCTGAGGGCTGGCGGCGTACGTGGGGGTGGCGATGAGGAATAGCGCAGTGGCCGTGGTAAGAGCACGCATTGTGTTAGCACGCATTGTGTTACCTCCGTAGATGTGGACCGTCGCGGCGGCATAGCCGAGTGCAAGACGCGTCCGAATTCTATATAGTGCCGTTGACGATGCAATAATTCAACTCGGTCTTCGAAAGTTGCGTCCAACCGCAGCGCGCGCGGCGCACAGCGAAGCCAATTATGATAGGCTCCCGCCAAACGCAGAGCAGCTTCGGCGGGCAAATGAAACGCGCGATTGCAGTTGAAAATTGCATATAATGCGTGCGAGCATCCCGGCCGACATTGGGTGTCTCTGTCGACAGATCAGACCGGACAAGATTTTCGGCGCCACAGGAGGACGAGATCATGAAGGCAGTACTGATTCCAGCCATTGCCGGCACGCTTCTCATCACTGTAGCGGCTGTGCCAGCCGAGGAAGCTTCGAAACCCAGCCAAGTAAGTATCAGCTACGAGATTCCCAAGAACCCAAAGCACCAGCGCATATACAAGCGCATGCAGGAGCGTCGTTCGCTTGAAAATTTGCAGGAATTTCTAAGTCCATTCCGACTTCCAAGACCGTTGAAGATCGAGTTGGCCGGATGTGACGGCGAAGCTGATGCCCGATATTTTGATAACGTCATCACCATTTGCTACGAATATCTCGACGAGCTTTGGAGGAACATGCCTAAAAAAGTGACCGCATCTGGCATCGCGCCAATCGACACGATCCTGGGTCCCCTGATTGACACCACGCTGCACGAATTCGCGCATGCCTTGTTTGACATGCTGAAGGTTCCGGTGTTCGGGCGCGAGGAAGATGCAGCCGATCAAGTCGCAGCTTTCATTTTACTTCACCTCGGCAAGGACGAGGCGCGCCGACTGATCATGGCGACCCGGCACGCCTATATGACAGAAGCGAAAAATTCTGGTGGGCCACCGGATCTGGAGGAGTTCTCCGAAGAACACGGCACGCCTGCGCAGCGAGCGGCCAATCTATTGTGCATCGCATATGGTGCCGATCCGAAGCTCTTCGCCGATGTTGTGTCCAAGCGATACCTGCCGAAGATCCGATCCGAGCAGTGCCAAGACGAATACGAGCAGATATATGACGCTTTCGACGCAGTGATCCTGCCTCACATTGATCGCGATCTTGCGCAAAAGATCTTGAAAAAAGACTGGCTACCCAAACCGACGGTGCCGTTTTGAGCAGCTTAGGCCAACGTGGCTGATCCGCAGCCAGCGGAACCTAAATGGTCACACCGGCAATAGCTGCGAGGATAGAGGATCACTAAAACCTCCCTTGCGCGGTCTTTCCGTCCGGCCCGGTTAGCTGGACAACGCCTTTTGCGTCAGCGGGTAACGTCACCGGAGATGTTCCCGAAAGGCGGACGCCGTCCTGCGGCGCAAGCGCGATACGCTGAGCCTTGCCGTCCGCCGTCAGAATGGCCATGCCTTTGAAGCCGGTGATGGCAACCGCCTTTTCGGCAGAATCGCTCACAAACACGGTCACCGTCTTGTCTCGGATGACCAGCTCGACGTGGTACGAGCCGGCATCCACGACCCGGCCGCCGTTTGGACCTTTGATGATTTCGTGCGCCAGCACCGGAGTGGCGATGAAAAAGAGCGATGCGAGGGCAACGATTCTGAGCCGCATTGGGTTCTCTTTCATGGCGATCAAAACGTCGGCGGCGCGGAGGCTAGGGCGGCGCTGGGAGTGGAAGACGGTGAAGCTGCGGTGGCGACGCGCAAATTCTCCAGCGGCTGGAGGCCGAATTTCAGGAACAGGATCGGCGTGAGAAAGGTGTCGAGGACGGTCGCGCTGATCAGGCCGCCGAAGATGGTGACCGCGACCGGATGGAGGATTTCGGTGCCGGGGCTGGATGGATCGATAAGCAAGGGAAACAGCGCGACCGCGGCCGCCAACGCAGTCATCAATACGGGGGTGAGCCGCTCCAGCGTGCCGCGCACGACAAGCTCGCGTCCGAACGGCACGCCTTCGTGCAGGGACAGGTTGATGTAATGAGAAATCTTGAGAATGCCGTTGCGGGCGGCAATGCCGGCGAGAGTAATGAATCCGATCATGCTGGCGATGGAGAGAGGCTGTCCGGCAACCCAAAGTGCGGCGACTGCACCGATTAGCCCGAGCGGCACAATGGCCATGATGATGAGGGCAAGCACCGCCGAGCGGTAACGGCCGTAAAGGATGACAAAGATCAGGGCGAGCGATACCGCCGAGAGCGCGCCGATGGTACGGCTCGCCTCCTCCTGCGCCTGGAAGGTCCCTTCGAGATTGATGAAATAGCCTTCCGGGAGCTTGCTCGCGCTGGCCTCACGCCGTACCTCGGCGACTCGCCGCGTGGGGCGATCGTGGCGCTTGTCAGCGGCGGCGGCGCGCCGTGATCGTGCCCCTCATGTGCAGGGAGCAGACCCGCACCGAGGAAGATGAGCAAGACCGCCATGCCTATGGCGGCGGATATGAACTTCATGGAGCATCCTTCGCCTTGAACGGAGATGCGCCCCACGCGTGCACGGCTGCACCGTGAGCTCACCGCGGGAACGCGACGGTTCAGGCGAAGAATTTAGGAGGTTTCGGCAATGCTTCAGGAGGGAGGCCGTGCGCTGGCAGCGCCTGTTTGAACACACACGGCACAAACCGCAGGATTGGACAAATTTCAAACGGGTTCGGCGCGAGAGCAACGCCACAACAGGCCATGCCGGTGATCCCGCCGCAGCACCGTCCGCCGCAATTCGCCGGGGCGTTGGGGGCCTCGGAAAGCGGCCCAAGGGTAAATATCGAGACAACCTCCTCACCGGCCCGAAGTCACGGGGATATTCATTGAAGGGGTTACATCCGGGGAGGACGCGGTCGCTTTCGCAACGACGGGCGCGCGATGATGGGCATGACCGTCATGAGCCATAACGACAGACGGCACGGCAAAGGCCGCGATAAAGACCACCATCGCGACAATCCGAGCGCATTGCTGCTTCAAAGCCATAAAGTAGCTTACCAGAAATAGCCGGAACCCCCAAACAATTCCAGCGGGTCGCAAATGGCAGTTGATCCGGCGTTTCAGCGGCGAGATGCCGCGATTTCATCACGCTGTTCGAGGATTTCTCGCATCATTTTGCGGCGTTAACGAAGAAGCGGGGAGCGGCAGTGACCTAACTAATGAGCTCGGCGATGCCGACGACAAGCGCGCCCATGCCCATCCCCATGCCGACCGTTACCGCGATCGCGATCCAGGTATCGCGCCCGTTCTTCGCAAGCGGGTTGATTTGTCCGTCGGCGCCCGGAAGACTGACCCACAGCCCTCCTGTTGACGCGCTGAAGATAATTATGCCGGACAACAAGTAGCCCATGAGATGTCCCTCTGCCTGTGGATTTCGCCTTCGTTCGCCGTCACAAAGGCTTTGGCGATCCACAGGCCGAGACCGGAACCCGTCACATTCGACGCGTGCCGTTCGCCCCTGAAGAATCGCTCCCATAGCCGTGTGCGCTCGTCCCCTACGAGACCGATGCCTTCATCCTTGACCAACAGCACGATTGATCTGTCCTTGGTCTTGATCGAGAGCGTGATGGTCGTCCCGGGGCGGGAGTATTTTGCCGCGTTGTCGATGATCTGCCCGAGGGCTTGCTCGAGCAGAACCGGATCGACGTAAACGAACGGCAGATCGGCTGGTAAATCCAGCGCGACGCGGTGGCCGGACAGCAGCCGTTGGCGCCGTTCGATCGCCGCATTGATGATGTCGGTCGGCTCAACCCACTCGCAATCGAGCCGCACGCCCGCGCTGGAAATCAGCGCGGCATCGAGCAAATCCTGCACATCGCCGTTCAACCGGTCCACCTCGTAGCGCAAGACGTTGGCGAGCGAGGCGAGCTTCGGATTGGCGTTGTTCCCCGGCGCCTGACTGATCACCGTTGCGGCGCCGAGAATCGAAACCAGCGGCGTGCGCAACTGATGCGAAACCGAACCGATGAGCGCGTCGCGCAGCGCCTCAGTCTCGGAACGCACGCGCGCGCCGCTAATCGCCTGATCGAGGTCGAGGCGGTCGAGCTTCGCAGTCGCATCGTCAAGCATCGCGTCCACGCGCTCCTTGATGAGGTCGGCAGCATCTCCTGCGTGCGCGCCGAGATCGATTGCAAGAACGGCAATATCACCGGTCTTTCCCGACACCGGCCGGACGATCCAGGCATGACCCTCACCGTCGTCGATTACATCCCCCTTGCGCCCGACCTTCCGGCCGTCCGCCAAGGCTTCGGTCTCATGCTTCACAAGAGCCGGCAGCGGCTCCTCGATGGCGAGAGACGTCCCAGTTCCTCCGCGCGGCGCGGTTTCGAACAGCAGCATACGGCAACCGATCACGGAGGCGAGATGCTCCCGAATGGCAGTGTAAATGTCGCTTGCGGTGTGGGCGGCCGCGAGCCGCCGGGAGAACTTGTACAGTTCCTGCACTTCATTTTCGCGGCGGCGGGCGACATCGGCCTGCCGCCGCAAACTGGTCGCAAGATGACCGGTGACGATCGCGACGAAAACGAAGAGCGGGAGGTCGATCAGTTGCTGCGGGTCGTGCACGCGAAAGTCGTAGATCGGCGGATAGAAGAAGAACGCTGTCGCCCCACAGCCTGCAAGCGCCACGAAGACTGCCGGCACGATCCCCAATTTCGTCGCCGCGATGACGACGGGGACGAGATAAACCAGCGTTACGTGTCGCAGCGCAAAGACATAATCCAACAACAGCAGACCGATTGTCGTGATCGCCACAAGCGCGAGCGATTTCAACATCGGCAGCAACTGGTCTTTCACCAGTTGCCCGACTGACGCACGCTGATCCTGGTTTGCGTCTTGCTGCCGCATGATGCGCCGATACCGCTTCGGCTTCCGCCGTCGACAGGACTTGCGATTGCCCGCGACGGAGGCCTCAAACCGAAGGCCAATTATACGTTTTGACACGATCCAATCCGTCGATTTATCGCGCCTCCCGCACAAACCCAGATTTGAGTGAAAAGCCATTCTAGAACAGATGGTTGCCGATCAAGCTATGGCTTTTGGTCTAATACAAGTTGCGCACAGACAAGCTGCCCTGGCTGTCCCTAGCGTCGGGACAAGCGGCCCTGGCTTTGCACGGGCGGTATGGGGGTTTGTTCGATCCGAGCGAACACGGCGGACTCCAGCTCAAAAAAATGGTCGCAAAGCTCAATGGCGAGAAGTCGTTTGCTGCGCGGCCATCCGCGCAGCGGGAAGCCTGAGAAAATAGGAGGAAACAACTATGGCTGGTCCGGAAGTTCCGAAAGATTTCCGACGCGTGATCATCGCTGCGGCGGTGGGAAACGTCATCGAGTGGTATGACTTTTATATCTTCGGCAGCTTGGCTGCTGTGTTGTCGGTCAAGTTCTTCGAGAAGAGCCATCCGGTCGCGGCGCTCTTGAGCACGATCGCGCTGTTCACCGCGGGCTTTCTGATCCGTCCGCTGGGGGCATTCCTGTTCGGATGGATGGGCGACCGGATCGGGCGCAAATACACCTTCCTCGTCACGCTCACCGGCATGGGGCTGGGAACCGGGGCGATCGGGTTGATCCCGACCTACGAGCAGATCGGTCTCTCCGCCGCCTTCATTCTGTTCGGCCTGCGCATGATCCAGGGCCTGTGCCTGGGCGGCGAATATGGCGGCGCCATCACCTACGTCGCCGAGCATGTCTCGGACGAACGCCGCGGCTACTACACCGGCTGGCTGCAGACCTCTCCGACGCTCGGCATCGTAGTGTCGCTGGCCGTGATCATCGCGACGCGCCAGTATTACGGCAATGCCGAGTTCGATGCGTGGGCCTGGCGAATTCCCTTCCTGATCTCCTTCCTGCTGGTGGCGATGGCAATCTACATCCGGCTGCAACTGCAGGAGACGCCGATCTTCCAGGAGATCAAGGCCAAGGGACAGATGACCAAGAATCCCTGGAAAGAGGCCTTCCTCAGCTCGAATATCAAATACATCCTGATCGCCACCGTCGTGCTGATCGGTCAGGGAGTGGTCTGGTACAGCGGTCAGTTCTGGGCGCTGTACTTCCTGCAGCAGGTTTCCAAGGTGGACCCGTTGACTTCGGCCTACATCGTGGGAGCCGCGCTGCTCATTGCAACGCCGAGCTTGATCTTCTTCGGCTGGCTGTCCGACAAGATCGGCCGCAAGCCGGTGATCCTGGGAGGCATGTTGCTCGCGTCGATCACCTACTATCCGCTGTATTTGTGGCTGGGAACGGTCACGGTGCCCGGCAACATCAACTATCCGGTCGCGGTCTTCATCATCTTCATCCTCGTTTGCTACGTCGGAATGGTGTATGGGCCGGTCGGGGCGTTCCTGGCGGAATTCTTCCCCGGCAGGATTCGCTACACGTCGGTGTCGGTGCCATATCACATCGGCAACGGCTGGGGTGGCGGATTGGTGCCGTTCATCACCTCGGCGGCTTTCGCGGCGACGGGCAGTATTGGCTACGCGCTGATCTACCCGATTGCGGTTCCGGCGGTGTGCTTTCTGCTCGCGCTCTTCCTGATGCCCGAGAACTCGCAAACTGAGCATCTGGAAAGAAGCAGCGGCCAAACCAGCCTAGTGGGCCCACCTGCGACGCGAGCCCTTCGCCCCGGCACACGCGCCGGGGCATTTTCTTTTCAGGCGCACGGCGGTGTCACGACCGCTAGCCAAGAGTATTCATGATCTTGGCCCAGACACCAGCACCCCGCCAGCCAACGAAGCGATTGTAGTAGGTGGTATAGGGGCCGAAGCTGCCGGGCGGATCGCGCCATGCGTGCCAGATCGCAGGACCCAGCAGATGCCGTTGAGCACACGACGATCATTCACCCGAGGCACACCGCGCGGTTTGTTCGGCAGCATCGGCCTGACGGCAGTCCACTCATCGTCGGTGAGTTCGTAGCGCATGACTCGAGCCCTTCATTAATCCGGATGGACTATCGCTGGGCGATACCAAGCGACACGGCGTCGATCCAGCGATTCGCCAAGGAGCTCGTCGCGCTCCGCCCCGACCTTATTCTTACGCAAAACACGCCCAACACCGTGGCGCTGTTTTGATCTACCGACAGTGCAAAGCCATCCTTAACGAAGTCCTCGCCGCGCCGGATCGCTGGACCTATACAGACATTGCCATCGCCCCGCCGAGCGAGGAAGAATTCGCGACGCTTGATCTCTACCATGCAACAGCCGGTGGCGAAGCGGCCCTCGCGCGCAAGGCGCGCGTCGACGCGATCCGGTTGGGCGGCAAGCTTAGTACTGTCTAACGAGGCGTCGCCTCAGACCGCAATCCGACGGCTTTCTGGGGTAGACCTGCCGAGATATACTCACTGTGAGCTCTTCTGCCCGTGGACCCCGAGCGGTCATTTGGGCTTTTGAGGCTTTGAGGCTTTGAAGCTTCGCCCGCGCGGCACTGATCGATTTCCCTTGGCTGTGACCCAACCGCGACAGGCGTCGAATGCGCTTGATGGTACCCTACGTAGCCTGACGGCGAAACTTGCGCGTTAGCAAGTAACCCGGGGGTATTGATGATACAGTGGTGCAGGTGTGGCCTCGGTCAAAAATAGCGCTTTATCTTGGGTGGCGTTCGGGACCATCGCGACCGTGTTAATCGTCGCAAACGCGAAGGCCCAGGATGCCGAGCCAAGGTCATACACGAACACGCCGGTCGGACTTAATTTTTTGATTGCAGGTTACGCGTACTCTCAAGGCAAAATCGCATTTAATCCATCTTTGGCGATCGCCGACGCACAATTTCACACACATGCCGAGGCCTTAGCTTACGTGCGGTCCCTTGACGTATGGGGTAAGTCCGCCAAGTTCGATGTACTATTGCCATATTCGTCTTTTTCCGCGCAGGCTCTCGTAGCCGGCTTGCCTAGAGAGCGCGAGATGTCGGGATTGGGCGATCCGCGATTTCGTTTTTCGATAAACTTGTTCGGGGCTCCCGCGCTTTCAGTGAAGGAGTTTGCGAACTACCAGCAGGACCTCATTATCGGCGTGAGCCTGCAGGTGTCGGCTCCACTGGGGCAATACGACAACAGAAAATTGCTCAACCTCGGCAACAACCGTTGGTCGTTCAGACCCGAGCTGGGTATTTCCAAGGCGTGGGGCCCATGGACGGTGGAGGTCGTCCCTAGCGTTACATTTTTCACCGACAACCCTGATTTCTTCAACGGTAGCAAGTTCGCGCAGGCGCCGATTTATTTGATGCGGGGGCACATCATGTACAATTTCGAATCCGGCGCATGGGTGTCATTGGATGGTATCTACTTTACGGGCGGCCGCACCACCGTAAACGGCGTGAGAGGGGATAACGAGCAAACGAACACGCGGGCTGGCTTGACCCTCGCTCTACCGGTGGACCGTCACAACTCGATCAAACTTAATGGCAGCACTGGCATAACGACCCGTACCGGAAGCGAGTTCAGCGTGGTTGCAGTCGCGTGGCAGTATCGTTGGGGTGCCGGATATTGAGGAGTTCGGTCGCTTCGGAATCGGCACTAGGGACCTTCCATCGTGGGGTTCGAAGACGAGGCGGAACAATCTAACGGACGGCCTTGCCGTAGCGTGACGGCAGTTCCAAGCCAACATGCGAAGTCACCTCATCCATCGCCCCGCGAGGGACATGATTCCACCACGCGGTGGAGCTCGAGTTCCTCCCATCGGATCAGATGCCGCACGGTTTTCATGCTGCTGCCGGTGCCTGGTCTCGGTCCACCGGAACTCAGTGCCGTCAACCCAGATGCGGTGCATGATCACGGCCAACCGGCGCGCCAGCGCCACGATCGCCTATTTCATTCCGCGGCGCCTGGCGATCTGCATCGCCCAGGCCTTGAGCCAAGCGACCTGCTGGCCTTATATTAGCGATTGATGTCGGCTCATCGGGGTAAAGCTGACTCCGCGCGGACGCTGCTAGAACCGCCGGTCTTGGGGCCCTTCTCGGACCTGCGGGCATGCCCGCTTTCACGCTGCTGTTGGGGGAAGCGGACATCAGCGCACTGAGTTGCGCCACTGCGTCCTATGAGTACACGGCCTACTAGCTAACAAATCTGCCGCTATCGCCATCGATTTCCTGCACGAGATTGACGATTTTGCGCCGCAGCTGCACGTTCTTAATCCGCATGAACGCTCTGGAGAGGGCAAGCCCGTCTGAGGTAGCAAAAAATGCCGTTGTATAATCCACCGTCGGAGGCATGCCCTTGACCTTGGGTTCACCTGTTGCGTTCGGCGCGCCTTCGAAGAAAAATGCCACCGGAACCTGCAGAATATGAGCGCATTTCTGCAGTGTACTGGCACTGATGCGGTTCGTGCCTTTCTCGTATTTCTGGACTTGCTGGAAGGTGAGGCCAAGCGCATCGCCTAGTTTGGTCTGGCTCATTCCCAGCATCTTGCGTCGCATGCGTAAAAGGAGGCCCACATGCTTATCGGTTGGGTTTGGCGCCTTTGACGGCATGGGCTTTCCTCCTCAGTTGTCAACGTTTCGTCCTGCCCTCGCCGAGTGGTGCCGATTGGCTCTCCCGTGCCTTGACAATTCCTCGGCCCATCCGCATATGGGCATAGTTGGTTCATTTGTGTCGCGTGTAGCCGGCAGGAGCCGCCGCGACGATTGAACTGGCTAGCTCCACAAAATTGTGAGCAGTTTCCACCGGGGCCTTTGCATACCACAGCACGTACAAGAAATCTGTCGTGGAAAGGCCGTCAGCGAGCGGGCGCGCAGCCTTGCAGCGTGCTGAAGCAGCGCAGCGAATGGGCGGGCATGCAGAGCGTTTTCACCTGCCATTATCTTCCCAATACCAAGGAGTGAGCCATGCAGAATGGCCAAATAGAAACATGAATTCGCGCCACCCCAGACCGGCAACGTCATTTGCTGACCGCTCAAAACGGTCGTCATCGAATGCCTCCCGCTCAGAGCCAAGGCATTCTCACAACGCGCAAAAAAGCTATGAGCGGTATCTGGCGCTGGCTCAAGCCGAAGCCCAGAGCGGCAATTTGGTCGGAGCAGAGAACTATTACCAGCACGCCGAACATTATTTTCGATCGATGTCCAAGGACTCTGGAGCGACATAATCCTCTCCCGGCAATGGACGAACAACCTAATCTCGCCGCGCTCGACAAGCTCAAGACGCGCATCCAGGCATTGCGCGCCAAGACCATCGACAACGGCTGCACCGAAGACGAGGCGTTGTCCGCCGCCGCCAAAGTCGCCGAGCTGCTCGATCGCTACGACCTGTCGCTGACCGACGTCGAAATTCGCGAGGCACCGTGCGAGCGGCGCGAGTATGAGACCCACCGCAAGAAGCGAATTCCGCTCGACGACTGCATAGGCGCTGTTGCGAATTTCTGCGACTGCCGGGTCTGGCGCGAGAAAAACCAGGCCGGTGAGACCCGATACGTATTCTTCGGTCTTCGCTCGGATATCGAAGTCGCGAACTACCTGACCGAACTGATCGACACTGCCGTTCGGTCCGAGCTCGGCCGCTACAAGACCACATCTGAATATCGGCGGTTCCGGCACAAGGAGCGGCACATGGCGAACGCCTCATTTGCGCTGGGGATGGTCGCGTCCATCGCGGACAAACTGACAGCGATGAAGGCCGCGCGCGATAAGGTGAACTCCGGCTCCGGACGCGCTCTCGTCGTTCTCAAGGCGGCGATCGTCGATGCCGAGTTCGGAAAGCTCGACTTAAAGCTGCGGGTGCTACGAGGCACAAGCCGCATCGTGTCGACAATGGCCTATGAAGCCGGCGGTGCAGCGGGGGCGTCGTTGGCCATCAACCCCGGCATCCGGGAGACGTGACAACCCTCCACCTGCTTCTGAAATCCGGCGGCAAACCGAGCGGTCAATTATGATCTTCTTTTCAACGCATTAGCAGCATTAGGACCCCCTGCCTGATGGCGAATTGGCACTCTCACTTGCAGAGTGCCAAAAACATACCAATTAGAGGAGAGAGGTTGTTTTGATCGTGCGACTCGTAATGAGCCTCTGCTTTTCGAAAAAACTAACAGCAACAGATACTTAGGAGGATTGATATGAAGTTTCGGCCGCTTCACGACCGCGTCGTGGTTACGCGCATCGACGCCGAGGATAAGACCGCAGGTGGAATCATCATTCCGGATACCGCCAAAGAGAAGCCTTCTGAGGGAGAGGTGATCTCCGTCGGTCCAGGCGGCCGCGATGAGGCCGGGAAAATCATCCCCATCGACCTCAAGGTTGGCGACCGCGTGCTGTTCGGCAAATGGTCGGGCACGGAGGTCAAGATCGACGGGGTCGAATATTTGATCATGAAAGAGAGCGACATCATGGGCGTGATCGAACAGACCGTCGCCCGCAAGAAGGCTGCCTAAGGGCTGTCGCATCAAACATAATGGAGAACAAAAATGGCTTCTAAAGACGTAAAATTCGGCGTTGATGCGCGCGACAAGATGCTGCGCGGCGTCGACATACTCGCCAATGCGGTTCGCGTGACGCTCGGCCCCAAGGGGCGCAATGTCGTGCTAGACAAGTCGTACGGCGCGCCGCGCATCACCAAGGACGGCGTCACCGTCGCTAAAGAGATCGAGCTCGAAGACAAGTTCGAGAATATGGGCGCGCAGATGGTGCGCGAGGTTGCTTCGAAGTCATCCGACTTCGCCGGTGACGGCACCACAACCGCAACGGTTCTGGCGCAGGCTATCGTGAAGGAAGGCTCGAAGGCCGTGGCCGCGGGTATGAACCCGATGGATCTCAAGCGCGGCATCGACCTCGCGGTTGAAGCGGTGGTCGCGGACCTGAAGAAGAACTCGAAGAAGGTCACATCGAACGAAGAGATCGCCCAGGTCGGCACGATTTCCGCCAATGGCGATCTCGAGATCGGCAAGTTCCTCGCCGACGCGATGAAGAAAGTCGGCAACGAGGGCGTGATCACGGTCGAAGAGGCGAAATCCTTGGAGACTGAACTCGAAGTGGTCGAAGGCATGCAATTCGATCGCGGTTATATCTCTCCCTACTTCGTCACCAACGCCGACAAGATGCGCGTTGAGATGGATGACCCCTATATCCTGATCTACGAGAAGAAGCTGTCCGGCCTGCAGGAACTGCTTCCGCTGCTCGAAGCGGTAGTGCAGACCTCGAAGCCGCTCGTCATCGTGGCCGAGGACGTTGAGGGCGAGGCCTTGGCAACGCTTGTCGTCAACAAGCTGCGCGGCGGACTGAAAGTTGCGGCAGTGAAGGCTCCGGGCTTCGGCGACCGCCGCAAGGCGATGCTCGAAGACATCGCGATCCTCACCGGCGCTCAGGCGATCAGCGAGGATCTCGGCATCAAACTCGACAAGGTTACTGTGAACATGCTCGGGCGCGCCAAGAAAGTGGTGATCGAGAAAGAGAACACCACGATCGTCAACGGTGCCGGCAAGAAGGCCGACATCGAAGCGCGTATCGCCCAGATCAAGGCGCAGATCGAGGAGACCACGTCCGACTACGACCAGGAGAAGCTGCAGGAGCGGCTGGCGAAGCTCGCCGGCGGCGTTGCAGTGATCCGCGTCGGCGGGGCCAGCGAGGTCGAGGTGAAGGAGCGCAAGGATCGCGTCGACGACGCGATGCACGCGACCCGTGCCGCAGTCGAGGAAGGCATCCTGCCAGGCGGCGGCGTCGCACTCCTGCGCGCCGGCGAAGTACTGAAGAAGGTACGCACGCAGAACGACGACCAGAAAACCGGCGTCGAGATCGTGCGCAAGGCGCTCTCCTGGCCGGCGCGCCAGATCGCCATCAATGCGGGCGAAGACGGGTCGATCATCGTCGGCAAGATCCTCGAGAAGGACCAATACTCGTACGGCTTCGACGCCCAGAACGGCGAGTACGTCAATCTCGTCACCAAGGGCATCATCGACCCAACCAAGGTTGTGCGGGCGGCGTTGCAGAATGCAGCATCGATCGCTGGGCTTCTGATCACCACGGAAGCCATGGTCGCCGAAAGGCCGAAGAAGGACAGTGGGGCGCCCGGTATGCCTGGCGGTGGCATGGGCGGTATGGGCGGTATGGACTATTAAGCCCACCCTCAACCGAAATGACGAAGGCCCGGATTTCTTCCGGGCCTTTTTTCTTGTGCCGCAGCCACGGAAAAATGCATCGGCTTGCCGGCAAAAAATGACAGTGATGCTGGCAAAAAAAGCTGCCGAATTATCGCTTCTTTTTCTTCGCGAAAATCGCGTTCCAGTTATCCTTATAAGCTTTAGAAACCGGCTTCTGGCCCTCGCCCCTGCTATAGCTGGAGGGTGAGGCGTCAGCAATCTTGCCGCCCTCAGCCTTGGATGTGTCTACACCTGAAGCACTCTTGTCGTTCGGAGGGACCTCTTTTTTTGGAGCGGGGTTAGTTTTGATTTTCTTATCGTCGCTGGCCATCGTCTTTCCTAACGCTGATTTGTCTGATCGAGTTGACCCGCCACTGAATTTCATCCGGCGGCGATTGGGGCTGATACGCCTTGGCGCATCGCGGCAGTTATTGCAGAGTGACATTATGACAGCTTGCGGAGGAGGAGCGAAGGTTTTTCGATCCGTTGCCAACGCCTCACAGTTGGCGTCAAATTAGGGATCAGTGACGGGTGGATAAGTCAGAAACTCACCTCGACCGTCGCGTTCAAATCGGCTGGTCCTGCTATAGTTGGCATCCATACGCTTTCCTAGAACAAATAGCAGCCTCCACATGTTTCCGATTCCGTCGAACTTCTTCCTCACCAGCGGCGTCGGTGTCCATCGGGATCGCCTGACAGCATTTGAACTCGCCTTGCGCGATGCGGACATCGAGCAGCAGAACCTGGTGAGCGTGTCATCCATTCTGCCGCCCCATTGCGAGCAGGTCGAACGGGAGGACGGCGTGGGTACGCTACGACCGGGGGAGATCACTTTCTGCGTCATGGCGCGCACGGAGACCAACGAGCCCGGCCGCCGCATTCACTCGAGTATCGGATTGGCGCGTCCCACGGACCCGGCGATGTACGGCTACATCTCTGAGCATCACGGCTATGGCATGACGCGTGGGGAGAGCGGCGACTATGCCGAGGACCTCGCCGCGACCATGTTGGCATCCACCCTGGGAATTGAGTTCGACCCGGACGCGGCCTGGGATGAGCGCAAGCGCGTCTATCAGACGAGCAACCTCATCATCGGCAGCACGTCCTTGACCGCAGCCGCCGAAGGCGATCCCGGGGGGCGCTGGACGTGCGCAGTCGCGGCCGCGGTCTTCCGCTTCGCCGCCCCGCGACAATGACTACCGTTCCGACCTTCGCGCTGCCGCCGAGCTTTCTAGCGATCGAGCGTCGCGATACCGATGCTTCGTTCTGCATTGCCGGTATTCCGTTCGACCTTGGCACGACCAACCGCAGCGGCGCGCGCTTTGGGCCGGCAGCCATCCGACAAGCGAGCCGCATGCTGGTGGACGGCGACCATCCGCATTGGTGGATCGACCCCGCGGCGCAGTCTGTAGCCGACATCGGTGACTTCCGCATTATGCTCGGCGATATCCCGAAGAGCCTCTTGCTCATAGAAGAGCAGGCAGCGGGTCTGGATCACCTCATAGCTCTCGGCGGAGACCATACTATAACGCTACCGCTGTTACGGGCTGCCGCCAACAAGCATGGCGGTCCCTTGGCACTGGTGCACTTCGACGCCCACGTCGACACTTGGCCCGACAATTTCGGCCAAAGCTATGCTCATGGGTCCGTGTTCTTCCACGCGATCGAGGATCGGCTGATTGATCCGAGGCGTGCGGTGCAGATCGGTATCCGTTCTCCGGTTCAGAAAGACGTTTACAATTGGACAATCGCAAAAGGCGTCACGATCATCACGGCCCAAGACCTTCACGAACTCGGCCCGAGCGTGATCGCCGAACGAGCTGCAGCGATTGTCGGCGAGGCGCCCGTCTACCTTAGTTTCGACATTGATGCGCTCGATCCCGCGTTCGCCCCGGGCACCGGAACGCCGGAGATTGGCGGTCTGGCGAGCTGGCAAATGCAGGCGATCATGCGCCGCCTTGGGAGCCTGCATTTCGTCGGCATGGATGTTGTCGAGGTGGCGCCGCCCTATGATGTCGCTGAGACCACAGCACTCGCTGCAGCGACAGTTGTCTGGGAATATCTGGCTCTCATTGGGAGAGGTCCTTCATGACACCGACTGCAGTACCGATGCGGCAGAGCGGAACCGCGCGGTGGTAAATTCAACATAGCGGTACCACGCCGAGGCAGGTGGCGAAGAGCGGTAGAGCGGAGGAACCCGAGCCAATGCCACTCTCCGTCGAACAGCGCAGGTCTGGCATCCACACTGCGCGCGTCACATGTGGAAATCATCCAAAAAACGGCGACCAAAATCAGGACGCTGACAGCGCGCGCGCCTAGAGGCCAGCGTTTCAGCTTTTGACCCAAATCAAGCTGTGGACATCGAAACCCTCCAGTATAGGCGTCGCACCACACATTCCATCGGCAATTCTCATAATGGGATATTAAAAATGGCTGCGAACCAACATTCGGACCAAATTTCAGGGTCAGCCGCAAGATTCATACATGATCACCGGTTTCTCTTTCGTGTCGAAGGAGTGAGCCTCATTGTATTGGGGCTCCTGGCGGTCATCGTGCCATCAATTACCGCCTCGTACGTGACCGTTTCATTAGGCTGGCTATTTCTTGTCAGCGGAGCCATCGGGTTGGCGACATCCATTTGGACGCGACACGCACCAGGGTTCTGGTGGTCTCTCGTATCGGCCTTGCTCGCGATTCTTGTCGGTGTGACCCTGATCGCGAACAAATCACAGGAATTATATGGCGGCCTGCTTGGATGGCCGCTCGAGACGACCGGCCCGTTGCGGCTAATATTGGTCCTGTTCTTCATGATCGAAGGTGGCGCCTCGATCATGTTCGCCGTCGAGCACCGACGTCAATTGTCCGGGCGATGGGTCTGGATGTTAGCAAGCGGCATCATCGACATCCTTTTGGCGAGCATTATTATTTTCGATCTTCCGGGGACTTCTGCCTGGACGATGGGACTTCTTGTTGGGATAAACATGATCCTCGGTGGATCCGCTCTGATCGCGATGGGATTGCACGCCCGCGCCGACGGCGCCGGTTCGAATGTAACTCCTCAGCGCAAAACATAATTGAAAATGAGCGGTCACATTGCCGACATGGCCAGCCCGCCGCGGTTGACCAAACCTGAACTTAGCAGCGTTCATCAGCGGAAGGCGATGGGTCTCAGCCGGCGCCGAGAAGATCTACCCGACCAAGTTCCAAAGCAGCGAACACAATGAACATTGATACATATCAATAGCGCTGCCCCAAAGAAGCATAGATGAAAGGCCCCCGGGGGGGTCTGTTCTCCGTTTGGCAATTTGTCTGCAACATATTTGGCGGTCCATGTTCAACTTTTCAGCGCGCGAACTAAGGCTCCGAAACAGGTCACTCGTTTTCACGCTGGCATCGCGCAATCTTCTCCAAGACCGGCTTCGCTTTATCGCCTCGCTCACGGGCACCGTGTTTTCGGTAGTACTGGTGATGGTGCAACTGGGCCTCTACTTCGGCTTCAGCCGCATGCTGACAACTATGATCGATCACGCTCATACCGACCTCTGGATCGTTTCGAAGGGAGCGAAATACTTTGAGGATCTCTCGCTTCTCAACACGGGAATGGGAGACCGCCTGAAGGCGATCGACGGGGTGGCCGAAGTCATTCCGCTAATGGTCGGATTTTCCGCTTGGAGCTTGCCGGATGGAACCATGACTCCGGTGTTCGTCGTAGGATTTGACTTCACCGCCGGCGGGTTGCCACCTTGGAATGTCGTGGAAGGGACGGCCGAGAGTTTGACTGTCCCGGGAACAGTGGCAATCGACCGGTCCTACTACGAACGGCTCGGCGTGTCCGGGGTGGGCGCAACCGCGCAAATTCGCGGCTTATCAGTGAAGGTTGGTGCGGTCACGGACGGCATTCGCTCTTTCACGACGACGCCTTATGTATTCTCGGACCTCGGCGGTTCTCGGTCCTACGTCGGACTGCCGGCAATCTTCACAAGCCATTTTCTCGTTCGGCGAACGCCAGACGCCAATATCGACCAAATCCGCCAGAATATTCTTTCGAACATTTCCGGCGTCGAGGCGCTTACCCCGGATCAGTTCCGGGATCAAAGTCGGTCGTTCTGGCTGTTCGGAACGGGGGCCGGCGCGGCACTCTTTGTAGGCGCGCTGCTCGGCGTCATTGTCGGCACTGTCATCGTCGCACAGACACTCTACTCCAGCACCAAAGACCATCTTTACGAATTCGCCACACTGCGCGCCATGGGAGCATCCGATAGCTATATTTATAAAGTTATTATCTGTCAGGCGCTGCTCAACGCGATAATTGGATTTGCCATTGCGGCTTTGATTGGAGCGGCCGTCGTCCATTTCACCGCAAAAAGCGCAGTGCAGGTCGTGATCACGCCAAATTTGATGATCGCGCTGTTCATTCTCACTGTTGTCATGTGCATCGCCTCGGCGATTGCCGCGATTCTTCGCGTCGTTCGCGTCGATCCTGCGATTGTGCTGACCCGATGACCGGGCTCGTCATTCAGGCTGCAAATGTCAGCAAGAGTTTCGGCAGCGGGCCCGCATGGGTGCAGGCGCTGAAAGATGTCAATCTGACCCTTGTTGGCGGCGAATTGACAGTGTTGATGGGGCCGTCTGGCAGCGGCAAGACCACCCTCCTGTCGATTCTAGGCTGCATGCTTACACCGACGAGCGGTACTGTACGGGTTTGCGGCACCCTCACCAGCGGGGCGCCCCCGCAAGAGCTTGCGAGGATCCGGCGGCAGCATATCGGCTTCGTGTTCCAATCCTATCACTTGTTTTCTACACTCACCGTCGCCGAAAATGTTCGTTTGGCGCTCGATGTGCGCGGCGAGCGCGGGCCTGCAGCGATGACGAAAACCGAGGAGATACTGGCGAGCGTTGGCTTAACATCTAAATTGGCGTCCTTCCCGCGCCAGCTCAGCGGCGGCGAGCAACAGCGGGTCGCGATCGCCCGAGCCATTGTAGCGGAGCCTTCAGTCATCCTGGCCGACGAGCCGACCGCCGCGCTAGACGCCGCCAATGGGCAGGCAATCATGACGATTCTATCCGCGATCGCCAAGGAGCGAAAACGCGCCGTTCTGGTGGTGACACACGATCCGCGGTTATTCGAATTTGCCGACAGGATCGTCCACATCGATGACGGCTCGCTCACGCGTGAGGAGTTGACCGCCAAGATCGTCGTCACGCCTTCCTCGATGGCGACGTTGTAATCACTGCGACAGCGTTCGCCAACCCCGTCTCCCGCAGCGTTGGATACCGGCCGGAGCAAAATCATGAACACAGTGCGTCCGCGCGAGTTCGCGCGCGCTATCATCATCGTCATTCCAAATTGCTCCTGCGTCACGCGAGCAGACCCCATCACGCCGAGGCCGGCGGCGAAAAGCGGGAGAGCGGAGGAAACCGAGCCAATGCCACTCTCCTCAACGGCTGAAGATTTTAACGTGCTGTTGATCGGCCGCTTCCGGCTTTCCATTTTGTCTGGACCTGACCATTTTTATTTTTGCCGCGCGAGCGCTCGATGACGCCATAGGCGAAGAGTTTGCTCATGCGCGAGGACAGGTTGTCGGGACGTAGCCCAAGCTGCTTGGACAACTCGCTGGTAGTCAAGCCCGCTGGTTCCGCTTGCAATGCGTCCAAGATTTGTTTTCGAGCCCGCAACACCGACACATCCTCGCGCTGCACCTTAATATTCGGTCAGTAACAGGCTGAGATTCGCAGAGTCGGGCCGTGCTCGCAGGAGCCTATCAGGTGGGACTCCAACGAGAATACGGGTACACTTGGAAGAAAGACCTAACAACTGGCATTTGGTCGGAAGTGCAGAAGCGGAGTGAGGTCAGTCCCGTTTGTCCTGCGCCTTTAATTAGTTGACGGATAATTGCTGAGGTCACGTTGCCCCGAGAGCCGCACGGTCGCGATAGGCTGTTCCCGGGCAGCGGCTTTGGTCTAGGCGGATCAGCGCCCGCTATTTCTCATCCTTGGGCAAAAGTTCTCTGACCTTTGCAAGGAGCTCACGCGGGCTATACGGTTTGGCTACGTAGGCATCGCAACCAGCTTCACGCGCTTTGTCCTCATCCCCACTCAAGGCATAGGAGGTGACGACGATGATTGGAATCGCCCGTAATGCCGGAACGGCCTTAATGCGCCGAGTCGCCTCATAACCATCGAGCAATGGCAGCTGAATATCCATCAAAATAAGGTCTGGCCGTTCGGCTTTAGCCATCCTTACTCCCTCCTCGCCATCTAACGCTTCGATCATTTCGAAACCCGCACTTGTCAAAAGATCGCGCAGGATTTGTACATTGTCTTCCTGATCCTCAACAACGAGGATTCGCTCTGTCATGCTGACCTCATTTGTAGCGCTACCGCGACTTGGAAGCGTAGCAAGAAACTTCGATGGGGAGAGAAAGCAATCACGGCGTCTCATTCGTGCTGCCCCTCAAGCTGAATCAGGGTAGCACGATCATATGAGCAAAGTCCGACCCGTTTCGCTGCGCTCAATGTTATTGGCGTACCGAATATTTCGTTTGGTTAGGGTGCGCGGTCATTCACGCGACCGGGCGCCGAGGAATCAATTGTCGGTACAGGCGGCTGCTGTGCGCGCGCGGCGAGTGGCGAGTGGAGGGATCGGGCCGCCTCAATTCTAGCTTTTCACGGCAATACCGATCTGGAGTTCCCCGCGGTCGACGGCCAAGGTGGCGTGATGTCGTGGTCGCGCGGCTGTTTCCTCGACCTGCGGCCCACTTCGGGTATCTCAGGTCTGTCTCCAGAGCTTTCGAGCGACCTTGATTGGATCAATACCGGCTTCTTTCCACCAGGCTGCCTCATTGCCGACCCGGTGCACCAAACGATGATGTATTCGACAGAGCGGGACCGTGAATTCATCACTCACCTTGCGGCCGAGCGCACTCGGCGGAGTGAAGCGCAGATGGTGCGGGTCACCGAACGCTGTGCGCGTCCAGCCCAATCTGTTCGATGATCCCAATCGAAGTCCCGGCCAGGCGCGAGCGGCCCAATGGTGGCGCGGATCGAAACGGCGATGAGGTCTTCACTAATGACAACCCGATGGCGTCGC
Source organism: uncultured Alphaproteobacteria bacterium (assembly GCA_963755305.1). Classification (GTDB taxonomy): domain Bacteria; phylum Pseudomonadota; class Alphaproteobacteria; order Rhizobiales; family Xanthobacteraceae; genus VAZQ01. The sequence continues at coordinate 53,045 of CAVWJL010000011.1, forward strand.
GCTAAACTGCACTTGGCTTTCTCGCTGCTGGAAGCACGCTATGTATGCTCGTGTGCATTTTTTCTTTGCCCTCACGGCAGCATTGTTAACTTCGCCCGCTCATGCGGAGCGTACGACGCCGTGGAACACCTGCACCGGCGAGTCGGATGTCGAACAGAAACTCAAGAGCTGCACCGCGATCATCAATTCGAAAAAGGAGACGCGGGCCAGACTTGCAATCGCCTACAACAACCGCGGCAAGGCCTGGAACAAAAAGGGCGAGTTCGCCCGTGCCATCGCCGACTACACGGAGGCGATCCGGCTCGATCCGAGCCTGGCCGACGCCTATTTTAACCGCGGCGTCGCCTATTACTACAACCAGGAGCTAAGCGGCGCCATCGCTGATTTCTCGGACGCGATCCGGCTCGATCCCAATCACGCCGAGGCGTATTTCTACCGCGCCATGGCTTGGCACTTCAAAAACGACATTGACCGTGCCATCGCCGATGTCACGGAGGCGATCCGGATCGCGCCGAATTGGCCGGATGCGTATACGTACCGCGGTGACATTTGGTACCAAAAGCGCGAGTTCGACCGCGCCATCGCGGACTATTCGGAAGCGATCCGACTCGACCCAAAAAACGCTGATGTTTATCGCGATCGGGGGAAGGTCTGGTTTGACAAGGACGAGTTCGCCCGTGCCATCGCCGACTACACGGAGGCGATCCGGCTCGCACCGGACAATGGCGACCACCACGCCGATCGGGGTTTTGCCCATTTCTGCCTGGGCGACTTTCCCGCGTCGGCGGCCGATCTTAAACATGCCCTCGAAGTGAAGCTTGGTGGCTTCAAGAAGTTGCACGTTGCGTTGTTCCGCTTTATCGCACGCACCCGCGCCGGTCAGGACGCGACGCCGGAGCTGGCAGCGTATTATGCGGGGTTCAAGTTGCCCGACCCCGTCTTCGAACTCTATCTCGGCCGCAGCGCGCCAGAGGCTGCGCTCGACAGGCCTCGCGACCACTGTGAAGCGGAGTTTTACGTCGGGCAGTGGCACCTCATTCGCGGCAGCCGCGACCAGGCGCGGACACATTTGCAGTCGGCGGCCGTCGACGGATGCAGCGTCGTTGTGCCCCACCATGCGGCCGCTGTCGCTGAGTTGAAGCGAATGACGCCGTGAGACAGCATCATCATCGGTTGCGTTGTCAAATGCGGGCAACGGAGAGGTTAACATGCGGCGGCGCGATCTCTTCAAAGTCATTGCTGCATCAGCAGCCGCGTGGCCAGTCACTGCCGGTGCGCAGCAATTACTCTCCCCCGGCCGCTTGATCCGCACCTTCACAGGGCATTCGGACCTTGTCAGCTCTGTCGCGTTCTCGCCGGATGGCCGCACCGCGCTGTCAGGCAGCGAAGACAGGACGCTCAAGCTGTGGGAGGTGGCGACCGGCAAGGGACTCCGCACTTTCAGTGGGCATACGAAGCCAGTGCTTTCGGTCGCATTCTCACCCGATGGCCGCACGGCGCTGTCAGGCAGCAAAGACAAGACCTTCAGGCAGTGGGAGGTGAGTACAGGCAAGACATTGCGAACCTTCACGGGGCATTCGGAATTTGTCAGGTCCGTCGCGTTCTCGCCGGATGGCCGCACCGCGCTATCAGGCAGCGAAGACAGAACGATCAAGCTGTGGGACGTGGCGACGGGCAGCGAGTTGCGCACCTTCGGGGAGCACGAGGGATCGGTCACTTCGATTGCATTTTCGCCCGATGGCCGCGCCGCGCTGTCAGGCAGCGAAGACAGGACGCTCAAGCTGTGGGAGGTCGCGACCGGCGAGGAACTCCGCACTTTCAGAGGACATAGGGAGGAGGTGTTTTCGGTCGTATTCTCACCCGATGGGCGCACCGCGCTGTCGGGCGCTCTCGACCGGACGATCAGACTATGGGAGCTGGCGACCGGCAACGAACTCCGCACTTTCAGGGAGGACGCGGAGTGGATCACTTCGGTCGTATTTTCACCCGACGGCCGTACCGCGCTGTCCTGCGCCCTCCGCACGACGTTTAGGCTGTGGGAGGTAGCGACTGGCAAAGACCTGCACATCTTCCGAGGACATACTGACTCAGTCTGGTCGGCCAAATTCTCACCCGATGGGCGCACGGCTCTGTCCGGCAGCGTCGACAAGACGCTCAAGCTGTGGGACTTGACCGCGCTGTGAAGCGGTGTGTCGGAAAAGTCGCTCTTGGGCCCATCGCGACATTTCGCGGCGTCGCAGCAATTCGATCGCTTTCGGAGCGAGCGGACATCAGCGGCGGTTTGCAGCACCGGGGTTATGAGTACGCGCCCCAGTAACGCGCCTTGTGATTTGGCAAACCCGATTGCATGATCCGCAAGTTCATCAGGGACCTGGTATTGCGGTCTGCCGGAACACCCGCGCACTTCTCACGACATCTGACAGTGCCAGCCAACCCCAACTCTCTGGGCGATGGCTGAGTGCTGTGAGCGGCACAGACACACTCCGTTTGCTTTATTGCGCGAGGGTTCCCGCAGGGCTCCGTGTTCGCGCGCGATCTGCGTGAGCCTACTACGGTCACCCTTGTCGATCCGACGGCGCCGGCGCTACCGCATTCAAGCGCAGCATAGTTAACCGATTTGGCGGTGCCCTCTAGGGCATTAACGTGCGGACGACTTCCACATGACGTCCGACCCACAACTCTCCACCGGAGTGATTTTTGTGTCGCCATGCCGAGGAACCAAGCGACTTGGCAGCATGCCGCAAAAGGTAGGTTCCCACTTCGTCGAACCGTATTGCCCTTGAGAACAAGAAGCCCTGTACGATATCGCAATCGAGCTCGCGTAGCATTGCGAGTTGCGCTTCGTCCTCGACGCCTTCCGCCACTACCGCTTTTCCAAGACTGTGGGACAGACGCACGATGGCGTCGATGATCGATCGACTTTCTGGGTCCGTCATGATGCTCCCAACAAATGACCGGTCGATCTTGATTTTCGTAACCGGCAGCAATTTAAGGTGGGCAAGGGAGGCAAAACCAGTACCGAAATCATCAAGCGAAATCAAAACTCCGTAACCGGCCAAAATATTCAGATTGCGTTTAATCGTGACAATATTGTCATCAAGCGCGGCTGTTTCGGTTACCTCAATCTCTAAGTTTCCGGGATTGATGCCATTTTCTTGCAGCATTGCGATCACACGTTCAGCATAGTCCTCTGCGCGAAGATCGACATTCGTCACGTTGATTGCGATCCTGTTCACATTCAGTCCGGCCGCAAGCCATGCTTTCATATCGGAGATGACCTTCTCCATCATGCGCCAGCCGAATTCGCGCCCTACTTCCATATCTTCGAGCGCGGACATGAACTCCGCCGGCATGCATTGGCGCCCATCGTCCAGCACGATGCGGGAGAGGGCTTCAAATCCAACGACCTCGCCAGTCTCAACGGCGATCTCGGGCTGATAGAATGGAGTGACCCGGTCCATTTCTATTGCGGACCGCAATGTCTCAAGCACCAGAAACCTGTTCTCGACCTCGATCTGCATGGCCGGCTCGAACACCACAACGCGATTGCGGCCGGATTGTTTTGCGCGATAGAGCGCGAGATCGGCTGCGCGAAAAACGCCACTCCAATTTGTCGCATGATCAGGGAAGCAAGCGATCCCGACGCTCGCGGATATTTCGATGGCATGACCCCGATAGTCCACTTTTCGTCGCATGGCGCGCAGGATACGAACACCTGTCGCTTCGGCCTCTTGTCGCGTTGGCATGTCGCGCAAAACAACCGCAAATTCGTCGCCGCCGAGTCGGGCAACAACCTGGGCTCTACGTGACATTCTCTGGATTCGTTTGGCGGCGGTACGTAGTACGAGGTCGCCAGCTTCGTGGCCAAGCGTGTCATTGATGAATTTGAAATTGTCGAGATCAATCAACAGCGCTGCAAATCGTTGGCTGCGAGTAGTGTGCGGTTCTGCGATGATCGCACTTACCACTTCGTGCAACCTGTTCCGGTTTGGCAGCTTGGTCAGCAAATCATAGTTGGCAGCCTCCCAAAGGTTGTCCCTAGCGCGCAGCAGTCGAATTTGGCGCCTCACGATCATTGTAGAGAAGATCAGGACAAGACAACTCACGAAAGTCGCCACGCTGTAATGAATCATCCGTCGCTGGCCCGCGCCTGCCAGCACTTCGGCTCGGGCGAAGCCTACCGCGACGACGAGCGGATATCCCTTGACACGGCGATAGCTCGAAATGCGTGAGACACCGTCTCGCCGCCCATCGGTGAGGAATGAACCGGAACTCGCCAGCGCGAGCTGCCGAAATAGCGCGCCCGACGTAATTGACTGGCCAATGGTTCGATCACCGGAAGACACCCGAGCGCGGACGATTCCATCCAATCCAGCCAGCAACACCATGCCCTTCTTACGAACGTCAATCGATCCGTAGAAATTGGCCAGGTAGTATGGGTCAATCGCCACCAGGATAACGCCGGAAAATGTACCGTCAGCAGCGATGATGCGGCGGCTCAGTTGAATGGACCACTTGCCACTGACCCGCCCGAACACTGGTTTGCTGATGAACAGTTCGTCCCCATCAGTATCGATGTGCACACGGAAATGCTCGCGATCGCTCAGGTCCATTGGGGCCTTCGGCATTCCGAGAGTGGTAGCTGCCAGCATTCCTTCCTTGTTGATGATCACAATTTGAAGCGATACGTCAGCCACGAACTTCTGGACATGGGCCCATTGCATCAGATCGAACCGATCTGGGTCTGCCGCGAAGGATGCACGGGCGAAAAGCAAGATCTGATCGTGTGCCTGGATCAATCGAATGATGTTCTCTTCAAAGACGAGTGCAAGGTTAGCAGTGTCGTTGTAAGCAGCAGCCTCGGTCCGTCGGGCGTCTTCGCTGGCCATATACCATGCGCCAGACCATATTATTCCGACCGCGAATCCTGCGAGGAAGATGCTGCCCCGAGCGCCGGTATTGAATGCTCGCTTTGTGAAGCTGATAAAGCCGGCAGCGCCGGCGCGAACCCGTTGAATAAATGTTTCCAACCACAGATGAATCTGACGCATATGGTGACGGTTAACATATGGACCATTACGGAAGCCTTTGAATTGTTCCAGTGTTTTGCCCTGGCAGATGAATTACATTAATGTGGGGTAAAGGCTTGCGGGGTGAAGGCTTGATTGAAATAAGGTTGGTGAGATGGAAATGGAGGGCCGGCAGGGGGCGCACAACGCCGGGCCAAAGTTCTTGGTGCACGTTTCGCGAGCAGTGAGATGCAACATAACCGTAGGGAGCGACGCCGTTGCTGGCCCCCAGCAGGAACTCGACTGAACCCATCGCGTTGTGCTTAAAGATCTGTCTGAAACCTAAGTGAAGACTGCGGCGGCGGATTGATGCTTGATCGGGCCGTCCGTAACGAGAAAACGAATACCGATCATTTTTTTATCTCGCCACACGACCTGGCAGCGTCGACGCATTCCCCCTTTCTTGACAACACCAACACGAATTCATCCGGAATTTCAGGTACCTCGTTCAGCTGCAACCGCGCGCCGCTGGCGGACACATCCATCATCAGGCATGGGTACAAAATCGAACCGTCACCGTGGAAAATTCTTGCGAACTGGCCCACATGCCTGCGACGGCTTTGTCGTCTATCCTTGCTCATCTGAGCGCACCTTGGTGAAGGTTCCCGCAAGCGCGAAATACATCAAGGGGCCCGGCTAGATGCTGGGCCCTTCTCTTTCGGCGCTCTCTTACCTTTTGATTTGATGCGTCCGCTCCTTACCCAATTCGTGGGCATTTTTCTTAACATTACAAATGTCCGCTAGGGGCTCGCGTTCGGAGCTTCGCCTTCTTTTCCGGCCGTTCCCGTGCCTGATAGAAGTGAAGAATTTCTCGAGCCGTTGCGGGCCTAAGCCGCTCGAAATTCGCGAGGCATCGCGCAATCTCGCCTTGCGACATTTTGCGATCTGTTGCGCGGAATAACAGTATTCCCTTTACCGTGGACCACGTCAGCCCGATCGCACGAGCGACAACCAGCACTGACTCTGCGGGCCCTTGTCTAACCATTCGTTCGACGGAATGAAGCGGCAGTTGGCACATTGTTGCGAGCGCGGTTATTGTGTCATCAGACTGACCGTTCTCAGCCATAGCTCCTAATGCGTTGTCGTTGAGCTTACTTGAGCGATGTAGCGCTCCGACCGGCGCCACCACGCCGGGATGGTCGGGCGTTTTGGTGAAGGCTTCTGCCTCAATCCGGTTGGTGACCTCGTCAACGACTTGATTAACGGCGCGCCGCGCGTGCGGGTGCTCGGCCTCGAGCTTTGCTCGGACGTGTTGAGATGCCCACGCAAGCAGCTTACGGAACAAATGCTGCGGAATATCTGGCCGCGATCCAACACAAGCCGAAAGGCTATCGTCGCCATTTGAGCGCCGCACAAGTATCTCAAATCCTGCGCCTGAGAACTTTGCGCCTCGGTTTCCGACCGTACTCAGTACGACTTGTTGATCCCCGCGCGCGACTAGGACGTCGGTGATCGCCTCGCTCACAACCCGTCGGCGCGAGATTGCGAGGAGGTGATCTTGCCCCATCCGCTTCGCATTTTCGACAAGCGTTGGCTCATCGAGCACTGCGGAATGGATAAGAATAGGACGGGCCACTTCAATGGCCTCGTCGAACGCAAGCGCGCGAACAGTTCTGGGCGGCGCGTGTGGAATAGGTGCCAAGCGGATCGCGAGCAACGCCCGTGCGGAAATCTCGATCTGCACCGCTAGTCGATTGAAGATGTCATCGAATAAATCGATCTCTTCGTCCGAATACTGATTCGACCCGACGATAAAGAGGTCCGTCACACGTCGCAGCAACATCGCGGAGCGATCAACCGACCCGGTCACGATTGCGACTTCGACGTCCTTGATGGACTTGAGTTCGGCAGTCACAGCAGGCCGCCCAGTCCACTGGATTGAGTGCTTGCGCGTATGACACGAACGGTGCCGAGACTTGGGTTATTGCCGGCAGCCTCCCCGCGCTGGATTAACGTAGAATCTTGTGCCGCCGCTCGATCGCATTCTGCCCACCCCAGCAACCGGGCCGTTCCTTGCCCGTCCCGCCGCCATGATCAAGCTTCCGCGTAAACTTCAGGTTGAGATTTGATTAATGATTTCTCGCTTGAACGGGGCGTCCGGTTCCCAGCGCTCGATCGGTCTTGCGCCATTGGGTGCGGGCAATCGACCATGGGCTCAAGGCGTCCGTAACAATGAAAGCCCCGGCCGCCTTGCGAACGACCGGAGCTTCCAGAAGGTTGAGCCGAAGTTGGTGGACGGCTCCCCCACGGCATAACGGGAATGTCTTTCGATAAAGTTGCGCGACGCGAAGAACAGCCACTATTCCTAAAGCCGTGGGGCGATACTGCGAAGGCGCTGGAATGGTCTGCTCCCGCGTCCGGTTCATCCTGTGCGCTGTCGCTCGGCCCTCAATGAAAGAGGCTCTCCATCGCCGCATTGTCCTGAACGTTCTAATTTCGCGCGCGTTCTACATTAATCGTCCACGCACCCGAAAAATTGTAGGATCAATTGGGGGCAATGCTTGCGCACCCGAGGCGTATTTATTCCTTAGGTGCCAATCCTCCCGAGGATGTCTCGATGAGCACTACTGTTGATGCCGTACTTGACGACCGGCAGCCAAAGGCCAAGGTCTTCATTTCCTACTCGCGCAAGGATATGGCCTTTGCCGACCAGCTTGAAGCGGCGCTGACGGCGCGCGGTATCGACGCGCTCATAGACCGCAGCGAAATCTATGCCTTCGAAGACTGGTGGAAACGTATCGAAGTCCTGATCGCGCGAGCAGATACGGTCGTATTCGTGCTCAGTCCCGATGCGGTCGCGTCCGAGGTGGCGCTGAAGGAGCTTGCCTACGCAACTGCGCTGAACAAGCGCTTCGCGCCGATTGTCTACCGGCGGGTCGATGCCAACGCGGTGCCTGAGGCATTGCGGCGCCTCAATTTCATTTTTTTTGATGACGCTGCTCGGACTGACGCCAACGAAAATCAACTTGTCGAAGCTCTGCAGACCGACATCGACTGGATTAGAAGACACACAGAATTCGGCGAGGTGTCGCGGCGTTGGACAGCGGCCGGTCGCCCACGGGGGCTGCTCCTACGGACGCCGCTCCTGGAAGAGGCCGAGCGATGGATAGCTGTTCGTCCCGAAAGTGCACCGGCGGCTACGGAAGAAACGCAGATCTTTATTGCAGAAAGTCGGAAGGGTGCGCTGCGCCGGCGGAATATTCTTACCGGAAGCCTAGCGACAGGGTTGATGGTCGCTCTCGTCCTTGCCGGGCTCGCCTATTGGCAGCGTGGGATCGCAATAGAGCAGCAAGGAATAGCGCTCGCCGAGCGCGACAAGGCAACGCACAGCTTCAATCTTGCGCAACAAACCGCCGATAGCCTGGTGGTCGATATTGCGCGCGGCCTGCGAAATGTGCACGGCATGAGCGCCGAATCGGTCCGCAAGATTCTTCGAAACCGCAAGGGCGACTTTCGAGCAGCTCGCAGCCTCTGCGCCCGACAATCTCGCTCTGCAGCGAAGCCGCTCTGTAATGCTCGACGAATTCGGCGAGACCTTCGAGACGCTCGGCGACCTCGAGGAGGCTCTCAAGGCCTACCGCGACAGCCTCGCCATCAGAAAGCGGCTCGCCGGCACCGATCTCAGCAATACACAATGGCAGCGCGATCTGTCGGTGTCGTATGGCAGGATCGGCGAAGCGCTGGTGCGAAGGGGCAAGCTCGAGGAGGCTTTCAAGGCCTACCGCGAAAGCCTCGCCATCGCGGAACGTCTCGCCGGCGCCGATCCCAGCAATGCACAATGGCAGCGCGACCTGTCGGTGTCGTATGACAAAATTGGTGATGTGCTGGTGCGGCAAGGCAAGCTCGAGGAGGCGGTCAAGAGTTATCGCGCCGGCCTCGGGATCAAGGAGCGCCTGACCGCCGCCGATCGGGGCAACACCGAGTGGCAGCGCGATCTGTCGTTGTCCTACATCAGCCTCGGCGAAGTTCTGGTAAGGCAAGGCAAGCTCGAGGAGGCGCTTAGGGTCTACAGCGGCAGCCTCGCCATCAGGGAGCGCCTCGCTGCCGCCGAACCCGGCAATACCGAGTGGCAAAGCGATTTAACGGTCTCGTACAACAACATCGGTGACGTGCTGGTACGGCAGGGCAAGCTCGAGCGGGCGCTCAAAGCCTTCCGCGACGGCCTCGCGATCGCGGAGCGCCTCGCCGCCGGCGATCGCAGCAATACGCAATGGCAGCGCGATCTGTCGGTTTCATACGAGAAGGTCGGCAACGTGCTGGTACGGCAGGGTAAGCTGGAGGAAGCGCTCAAGGCCTACCGCGACGGCCTCGCGATCGCCGAGCGCCTGGCCGTCGTGGATCGCAACAATGCTGAGTGGCAGAACGATCTGGCGCTGTCTTACGAGAAGCTCGGCGACGTGCTGGTACGGCAGGATAAGATCGATGAGGCGCTCAAGGCCTATCGTGACAGCCTAACCATCGCCGAGCGCCTTGTCGCCGCCGATCCCAGCAATAGCGAGGCACAGCGCGATTTGTCGGTGTCGTATAACAAGATCGGCGACGTGCTGGTACGGCAGGGCAATCTAGACGAGGCGTTCAAGGTGTATCGCGACAGCCTCGCTATCAGGGAGCGCCTCGCCGTCGCCGATCGCAGCAACGCCGAGTGGCAGCGCGATCTGTCGGTGTCGTACGGGAAGCTCGGTGATGTGTTGGTGGCGCAAGGCAAGCTGGAGGACGCGCTCAAAGCCTACCGCGACGGCCTCGCCATTGCACTGCAACTCGCCGCGACCGACCGTAGCAATGCCGAGTGGCGAAATGACCTTCAGATCAGCATCGGCAGGGTCGGCAGTATGGCTTACCGCTTTGTCCTGGGGAATGATTTCGCGAAAGCTCTTGAAGTCGCGGACCAAGCCATCTCCCTCGCGCCCGACGCGGTATGGCTCTACACCAACCGCGCCCACGCGCTCATGTTCCTCGGCCGTGGGGGCGAAGCGCGTGCGCTCTATCTTCAGTATCGCGGTGAGAACAATGTGCAGAGTGGAAGGTCCTGGGACAAGATTATAATCGAGGACTTCGCCAAGATGCGAAAGGCGGGGCTTACACATCCGCTAATGGAAGAGATCGAGACAAGGCTTGCGGCAGGGGGATGAAAGCGGCCCGTAGTAAGCCAGCAAGGCAATCGGGTCGCTCGTACTCGCCGGCGAAAGAGGCGCCCTCCCCGAAATGAGCGCTTCGACCCACTGTTGTAAATCAGCGCGCTTGAGTGATCTTTTTCGGCGCCAACGCGTGACCCCTGCATGGCGTTTGAATTGAGGGCTGTGACAAAGGGATGCTAGACTAGACGCATATCGGGTCTATGTTGGCCGGCCTCAAGTCTGATCCCACGCCGGTCCACACCTCGAGCGCCGGCTCGATGACATCGCTATGCCCAGCAAATCACCTTGGTTGGCATGCCGCCGAACAATGGGAAACGCTCGCAAGGCAACTTTGTAGGATTTCCGCGTATTGGGCTTCCTGGTTCTGACCGGTCTCAGTGTGGCCTTTTGCATTACATGTGATGAATGTATGGAAGCACACTTCGCATGCGTTCTGCTTCTCGACTGACTGCGCCCATTCTCGGCATGATCCCATGCATTGATGAGAAAGCCGCAAACTAAAATCAATGCAATTTCGACGTTCCCCTTGCTCAATGGAAGCAGCGGGAAAATATCGCTCGCAAACGGAAGTAATGTACGTTCGGTGCAGAGACCGGCACGATTGACTGCACGCAGCTCGTCGAGCGCCGATTTGCATTCCTAAACTCGGATAGCCGGCGCGAAGCGCATCCTCGAGGCGCGACAGGTTGCTTTGCGCTTCCTTGTCGCCGAGGGCCGCCGCCCTCATAAACCAAGCTTTGGCCTCCGCTTCGTCTCTGTCTACACCTCGTCCGTTCAGATAGAGGAGCCCAATATTGTTCATGGCGGAACCATCGCCGCGCGCGGCTGCCTTTTCGAACAATTCCTTGGCGCGGCTGAAATTCGTCGGGCCACCGCTGCCGGCGAGATAGAGCTGGCCCAACGCGTTGAGGGCGCGCGGCAGTCCCAGCGCAGCCGCCCGTTCGTACCAGAGTCTCGCTTGTTCAAGGTCCCGGGACATGCCGCGGCCGTCTTGAAAAAGCTCAGCGAGGCTAGCCATGGCAGGAGCGCTGCCGAGTGCGGCGCCCTTTTCGTACAAATCCCTCGCGGTCGCTAGGTTGGGCGACACGCCGCGGCCGCGCTCGAACAGCCCACCAAGGTAGGCCATGGCGTCGGGATCGCCGAGTGCGACGGCTCTTTCGTACCATTTGCGCGCCAGTGCCACATTCTCTGGCACACCCTTGCCGGCCTCGCTCAATCGTCCGAGATGAGTCATAGCAGCCGGCAGGTTGAGGTCGGCTGCTTTGGCATACCAGTCGCGAGCGAGCGCCAAATTCTGTGGCACGCCTCGGCCTTCCTCATAGAACATGCCGAGTTGGTTCATGGCGAAGGCGTCGCCAAGCGCGGCGGCCTTCGCGTACCAGGCTTTGGCAGTCGCCAGATTGACGTCGCCGCCGACGCCGTACTCGCTCCACCGACCGAGCTCATTCATGGCCCGCGGATCGCCGCCCTCCGCCGCCTTTTCGTACCACGTCAGCGCCGTCGCAAGATTTCTCGGGACACCGCGGCCGTATTCAAACAACAGGCCAAGCTCGGTCATCGCGCCTGTATGCCCACGATCAGCGGCATCGAGAAAAAGTTGGATGGCCTCCCGGTGCCTTTGGGCGACAGACAGCGCCCGACCCAACAGAAACATCAAACCTGGATCGTTTGGTTTGGCTTTGAGCGCCGCCCGGCATGCGTCGATGGCCGGGGCATCAGCACCGCCGATCTGGGTCAGCGCGGTAGATAGTTCAGACGCAATATTTTTCGTTTGCCGTTCACACTCCTCCGGCGATCGCGCCAGGCTGGTATCGAGCAGCAGTACCGACCACAGAACGACCAGCGCAATTTTTTTTAGGAGGTTCATCTGGTGCTTCTACGGAAAGTCTGCTCGCTTTGCGGGCGGGATGGCATCAAGCTTATCCAATCTTCCACCGCCAGGGGTATCATCGAACTACGGCTCGATCAGCCGTCTTGGGCGCCTTTGCCCTATCTATACACGGTTGCGGGCCGTCGAAACTGCCCTCAATATTTACCTTTGTGCCCGACGATTTTGGCATCCTATGGTCGGTGACCGCGATGTCAGGTGCTCGTCAGGACTTTCGAAAAAGCAGACGTAGACCATCGCGCCAAGCAACATGGATCAACCTTGGCGATCATTGCCCGCGGGTGCGCTGCATCTTTTGGGATATTTCCGACGGCGGGGCCCGCCTCACTGCCGCGCGCAATGTCGAAGATCTGCCCGATCACTTTTCTCTGGTCTTGAATGCTGCTGTGGAACGCAGCTGCCGCGTGGTTTGGCGGAATGGACGCTTCGTTGGCATTGCGTTCATCTATACTGCGTGACGCCTGGACTGGGTCGTGTGCCAAATCAAGCTTATTGACTGCGCTCGCTCCGAGTCCGCTACCCCGATTGCGACGAATGGCTGGGGCCCGCGTTGGTCATATCGACCGTGGATTCACGGAATGCGCAACAATGAAAGCTCCGGCCACATTGCGAACGACCGGAGCTTCCAGAAGGTTGAGCCGAAGTTGGTGGACGGCTCCCCCACCGCATATCGGGAATGTCTTTCAATAAAGTTGCGCGACGCAACGAATAGCCGCTATTACCCGAAGTCGCGGGTGATGCAGCAAGGGCGCTGGGGTCGCGTGCTCCCGCGTCCGGTTCATCTTGCGCGCTGTTCGCTCGGTCTTCAACCACAGAAGCCCTCCATCGCCGCATTTTGCAGTGTGATGGCTCTACAACTGCTCACCGTTGCACTGGCTGCCGCGATCGGCGTGATGCGATAGATCGCTTAGAGACGACGTTGTCAGAAGCGATTTGGGCTCACCGGACTGCAAGTCCTGATGCCCGAAAGCGCCCGTCAAATTCGGCGACGAAGGTTGCCACATTCGGCGCTTCTCATCGGTTTTGCAAATAGGAACCCCTGCATCGCATGCACTCCGGCCGCTGTGACGAATTTCTGTTGTTCGACGGTTTCGACACCCTCGGCAACGACCTTCAGGCCCAATGCCCGGCCGATGCTTACGACTGCATGCACGATCGTCGCGTCAACCGCCAAACCGACATTCGATACGAAACTTTGATCGATCTTGATCTTATCGATCGGGAAGCGGCGCAGGGACGTCAGGCTCGAATATCCGGTGCCAAAGTCATCGAGCGCAAACGACACGCCGCAGTGATGCAATTGTTCGATGGACTGCAGCACGGCGGCTTCGGCATCGAGCAAAGCCGTCTCGGTGATCTCAAGCTCGACGCGGCTTGGGTCGATGGTTGATTCAAACAGAATCTGCTCAATGCGGTCCGCCGAGCCCCGGCCGACGAAACTGAACCGCCGACAGGTTCACGGCGACGGTGAGCCTGGACCAGGCAAGCGCATCCGCACAGGCGCGCCGCAACACCCATTCGCCCAATTCATCAATGAATCCGGTCCGTTCGGCGACCGGCACGAACACCGAAGGAGGTACATTGTCCGCGCCGTTCCTCAGCCAGCGAACGAGCGCTTCGACACCGAGCACCTGCTGACCGGTGCGGTCCACAAACGGCTGGTACTCGACGTCGAGTTCCTGACGCTGGATTGCGAGGTGGAGATCCTGCGTAAGGCTGTCCACCGGCACGATCAGGGCCGGCGCGGCATGGCCCGTCTCAAGCAATGGCTGACCGCCGTATTTCTCTCCGATTTCGTCGGCCAAAACCGCCAACGTGCGCTCCAGCGTGCTCGACAGCGCATCGAGCTGGTTCTGATCGGGCACCTTGCCGTCACTCCTCGCCATTTGCTCGAAGCTGGCGGCGATCTTGGCGACCTCGATGCGCGCCGATATTGAGGCTCATCGATTTGAGGGAATGGGCCAGCGAGCCACACGCCTCGGCTTCACCGGCCTGCGCTTGTTGCCTCAATTGACCGCAGGCGCTTCGGCGCATGCTCGGAATAAAGGTCAACCACGCGCTTGAGGAAGTCGCCCTTCTTGGCCTCGCTCAGCGTCCTCAATTGCCCCAAGGTGGCAGGATCGACGAGCGGCATGTCGCGCCTCCGTCGGCGCTGGATGATCCTGTCGCAACCTCGCGCTCGCGACCGGGCCGTCATCATTGACCTCCGCAGGCCTCGCCGGCCGGCATCTGGAATTGCGGCACCTGATCCACCAGGCATTGGGCGAGCTGCGCGATCGTGAACGGCTTGTGGATGACCGCGTCCATGCCGGCGAGCCGCCACTCCTCGGCGGCCGCGCCAATCACGTGCGCGGTCAAGGCGACAATCGGAATACGGACACGATTTTCCGCTTGCTCCGCCTGCCGAATGATGCGGGCGGCCGTATAGCCATCCATTTGCGGCATGCTGCCATCCATCAGGATGATGTCATGCGAACGCCTCGATGCGGCGCTGACCGCCTCAGCGCCGTTTTCGACGGTCTCGACTTGAGCGCCCAATCGGGACAACGCCTCGATGGCGACCTCGCGATTGACCGCGCTGTCGTCGGCCACCAGCACCCTGAGGTTCGCGAATCTCGGCAGCGGGCCATCTCGTCGTTGCCCGGCCGCCCGGCCGTGCAGCTGCTTTTCTCCGGCGGCGACACGGCGCAACAGCTCCTCGATTTCCGAGCGCAGCAGCGGGCGGCTGATCGCGGCATCGGCCGCGCCATTCGCGATGACGACGTCGGCCGTGGCGTCCCCAAATCGTGTCACCGCCACCACGATGGGAATTCGGCCGGACCGGTCCCCGCAGCGGGAGCTTCTCCAGGCGGTCGGCGTCCGCGCATACCATCGCAGCCGATCCGTAATCCGCGATCGACATCCGCGGCTCGGCGCGCGCACACCGCATAGCCGAAGGCGCAGAGATAATCCGACAATGCCGAAGCGGTCGCTTCCCCCGCTACGTCGACGATGCAAACGGGTCGCTCCGGCGACTTGGTGGCGAGCGTCGGCCACGGACGGCTGATCGTCTCGCCGGTCGGAATCCGGACGCGGAACTTCGACCCGACGCCGACGGTGCTGGAGACCTCTATGTCGCCGCCCATGGCGGTGACGATACGCCGGCAGATGGCCAGCCCCAATCCGGTGCCGCCAAACTTCCGGGTCGTGGATTGGTCCGCTTGCGAAAAGACCTCGAAGATCGTCGAAAGCTTCTCCTCGGGAATTCCGATCCCGGTGTCTTCGACCGACAGATCGATCAGTTGCGAATCGACCGGACACTTGCTGACTGGCGAGCCTGACAAATCCGCTTTCGGTGAACTTCAGCGCGTTGTTGACCAGGTTGCCGACGACTTGGCTGAGGCGAACCACATCACCCGATATCCTTCGTGGCACGTCCGGATCGATCACGGCGGCAAGGTCGATGTTTTGCGAAGCTCGCGCGCTCGGCGAACAGGCTGGTCACGTTCTCCACGACCTCGTCGAGGTCGAATCTGCCCGCTCTCCAATTCGAGCTTGCCGGCTTCGATCTTCGAGAAATCCAGGATGTCGTTGATGATCGACAACAGGCTTCGGCCGGATGTGGCGATGACCTCCGCATATCGATGCAGGCGCCGCGGGATGTCCGCGTTCGCCAGCAGATCCGCCATGACCATGATGCCATTCATCGGCGTGCGAATTTCGTGGCTCATGGTGGCGACAAAGTCGGATTTGGCGTGATTGGCTTTCTCGGCGGCGTCTCGGGCGCAGGCCAACTCGCGCGTGCGGTCGACGACTTTCTGTTCAAGAGTCTCCCGGTATGCGGTCAGGCGCTCGTCGCGATCGCGGATGTCGCTCAGCATTGCATTGAAGCCATCGACCAAAAGGCCGATCTCCTGATCGGTCGCCTCCTCGACGTGCACATCGTAGCGATGGTCCCTTCGGACCTCCTGCATGGCCCCCAGCAGACGATGCAACGGATGCGTGATCGCCCGCTGAAATCGCCATGCGATGAGTAGACCGACCGCAAGCGCCGCAACCGAGGCGAGCAGGGTCAGCCACAGGGTCGACAGCAGCCGCGGCCAGAGGTCCGCGGTATCGCTGATCAAATTGATCCGTCCGACCTCCTTGCCGCCGTCGATCACCGGCACCGAAACGAGAACGGTTCCGCTGCGCAGCAAATCAAGGATGGACGGTGTCTCTCGGTCGTTCAGCAAAGGATCGGTAACCAGACGCGATACCCCGCCGAGCGCGGCGAGCACATGGCCGTCCGGGGTTCTCACCTGGACAAACAGAAATCCGGGCACGCGCCCAATCGCCCGAATGGCCTCCAGCGTTTCCTGTTGCTTGAGCTCGGCGACGGAACTCGCGGCTGCGGCCGCAAAGGCCTGCGCCGTCGCATGCATGAGCTGGCGGCGCGCATCCGCATAGCGCTCGACCTCCTGCCAGGTCGCAAGCAGCGCGGAGACGGCCATGCCCGCCGTTACGGCAGTCGCCACCAATATGACGAGCTTTCGAACCAGCGACCGGCGGCGCACAACGAAAATTCTCCGAAATCAACGGACATTCGACCGGTAAATAAATCACTAAAGTCCTAATCCATCATTTACGCGGCACTTTGAGGCAATTTTAGATGATTTTGCTTACGGTCACGATCGCGAGAGGCTTTATGTCATGGCAATGCCAGACAACCGAACGACGCCGTGGACCTTCGTCTTGGACGAGCCACTACGAATACTCGTCGTGGATGACGATCCTATTTTGCGTGAATTCGCGAGCGTCTATCTCGCCACGCCATCGGCCACGATTGATACGGCGTGCGACGGCGCTGAGGCGCGGATTCGTCTCGCTCAGGCGGCCTACGACGTGCTTCTGCTCGATATTGAAATGCCTCGCCTCAACGGCTTCTCGCTGCTTGAGGAAATCCGATCGGACGAAAGGCTGAGGCATCTCCCGGTCATCATGCTGACCGGCCACGACGATATCGCGTCGATTGATCGGGCCTACCAGATTGGGCGCTAATTCGTTCGCCACGAAGCCCGTCAATTGGCGCCAGCTCAGCTATCAGGTTCGATACGTCATCCGCACGAGACGGGCGGACGATTTGCAGGGGGGCTCGCATGTCCCATTGGAAGACTTAGCCTCAGGACCGGCGCCACCGGTGATCGAACGCGACGTCCGCGATTTTCTGCAATCGGTCCTTCATCGCGCGGATATGCTCGAGCAGAAGATGTCGGCCGACGATCGCGCACGATTTTCGGAACAGATCATGGGTGTCCGTTCATCCGCCCAACGGGCCTTTGCCGAATATTCCAGAAAGATTGGAGGTTCTACCACGGACGGCGCGCATCGCGCCAACCGGCGCGATGTCGCCGCAGAGGATCGACTCGTTTGCTGACAGAAAGTCTGTTAATGCTTGTGGATTTGCAATTATAGACGCGCAAGAGCTTTTGCCGGCGCTCTGAGGCGGCGGGCGCGACGCTTCGTCGGTGACGAAGCTGCCGGCACAATGATGATGTTCGCGCTGACCTTACCGGTCGTCGTGGCCGCTGGAGGGGCCGCCGTCGATTACAGTCTTGCGGCGTCGACACGCAGCAAGATGCAAGCGGTTGCCGACTCGGCGGCGTTGGCCTCGGTTCGCGAACTTCAGCTTGCCCGCACGGATTCGAGCAGGGTCACCGTCATCGCCAACAATGTTATCAATAGCTCGCTTCAGAACGTGACGCCGACGATCACTGTCGACTTTCAAGCCATGACGGTTCAGGTCGTCATCCAGAAGCAATACACCCCCGTCATTCGCATCTCATCTGGAACGCAATTGCGCGTCAGCGCCAAGGCCAAGATGAGCGGTTCCATGCCGTTGTGTCTGCTCGGGCTCGATCCCAAAGCGCCGCAGACTATCGGTCTGGAGCAATCGGCATTGCTAACGGCGCCCGGCTGCTTGGTGCAGTCGAATTCCACGAGTGCCGTCGGCCTGCAATCGAAGAACAACGCCATCATGAAGGCCGGCATGATCTGCTCTGCCGGCGGAAAAGTGCAGACCAATAACGCCAACTATTCTCCCACTCCTACCACCGATTGCCCGGCCTTGCCGGACCCTTTGAGTGCCCGCGCCACACCGCCCATCGGCGCCTGCAGCCATAACAACAAGGTTGTCGACGGCAGCTACGAGACTCTCCAGCCCGGCGTCTATTGCGGCGGACTGAAGCTGACCAATGGCGCGGTGGTCAAACTTTCGAGCGGGATTTTCATTATCAAGGACGGGCCGCTGACCGTCGACGCCGGCGCATCCATTTCCGGCACCGAGGTGGGGATCTATCTCAAGGGCAGCGCGGCCAACCTTACGTTCGATGCGGACACCACCATCAGTCTCTCCGCCCCCAAGGACGGTCCACTCGCGGGAATACTGATTTTCGACGATCCCTCGGGCGCCAGCGCCCCCGCCAAGGCACCCAAGAGCGGTCGAGGGGCCGGTGGCCGAGGAAAGGGGAACAGCGCGCCGCGGCAGCACCAAATCCTCAGCGACAACGCCCGCAATTTGCTCGGCACCATCTACATGCCGAAAGGCGAGATCATTATCGATGCCACCAAGCCGATCGCGGACAAGTCCGCCTACACCGTGCTCGTGGTCAATCAGCTCCACCTCTTTTCTGGGCCGAACCTGATTCTAAACACCGACTACAGCGCAACCAGCGTCCCCGTGCCGATGGGAGTTGGCCCGTTCGGCGCCAAGATATTCCTCTCCAATTGACAAAGAGGCCCAGTCATATGTCAACCCATAAACTCGACCTTTATTGCTGTAGCCGATAAATTCGATCTTCAGTGATTTGGTCGCTGTGATGTTGGCCGGCGCAAACGTGGCCGTTATTGCCGCTGGTACGCTGCGTCCTTTGGGACACTTCGGACGGCAGGCTCGCGTGACGGCCGCACACCATGTCGAGGATCTGTCGGATCACTTTTCTTTGGGCTTGAAATGAGGCCGTGGAACGTAGCTGCCGCGTGGTATGGCGGGACGGACGATTCCTTGGTGTCGCGTAGATCCATGCGGCGTGATGCCCGGATGGGCGGGTGGGCTGAATCAAGCCAGCGGCTCGCTACGAGCCGCCCCCGCTAAGTAGCGACCGTATAGCTGGCTGCAAATGCGTGGCGGCCATTGCGGCGTAGACTTACAGCGTCCGCAATGGCGAAAGCCCCGGCCGCCTATCGACGGCCGGGGCTTCCAGACGATTGAGCCGAAGTTGGCGGACGGCTCCCATCCGGCATATCGGGAATGTCTTTCAATAAAGTTGCGCGACGCCAGCCGCGAGCTGTGGCGGCCAGCCGCTAGCGACGACCTGGCGCTAATGGCGACCAACCGCCATTGGCCTAGAGTCGGGAGCGACACTGTGAAGAAGCCGGGACTGAATCTGCTCCCGCGTCCGACATATCTTGCGCGCTGTTCGTTCGGCCTTCAACGGCAGGGCTCTCCCGCAGCGCATTGTTGCGAACGCTGCCCGAACGGCTCATCGAATAAAAGCGCCGTGACCCCTGGCAAGACTTGCAATTTTGGGTAGGCTTCCAGCCCAAGCACCTAGAGACGTTGAGAAGATCAATCAGCCCGAAAACGACTGATCACCCTTGTCAGAGCCAGATCGCGATGTGCGCAATTTCATGCTCAAATCAAAGCTCGTAGAGCGAATTACAAACCAGAATACCCATCTGTACCGGCGCGACGTTGAAAAAATCGTCGACGCGATTTTGGACCGAATCGCCTCAGCAATGGCCGGCGGCGACCGCGTAGAAGTGCGGGGTTTTGGTACATTCTCCGTTAGGATTCACGCAGCTCGTAATGGCCGCAACCCGCGGACTGGAAAAACTGTATCAGTATCAAAGAAAGTCGTGCCCGCATTCAAAGCGGGGAAGGAAATGCGCATGCGCCTCAATCCGCCTCTCTCGGGAACATGGAAACAGCCGGATTCGCCCTCTTGAAGATGCGGGCGACATAGTCCGCGGCTTCCGCGGCGCGCCGGTAATCCACCAGGGCGCGTGCAGGTACAATTTGAAAAATCTCGGCGTCACTTGAGCCCGGTCACGATCGAAGTGAAGGTCGTATTCAAGCTGGTGCCGATCGCCTGTACGGCGACGACCATCACGATCGATAGCCCGCCCGCGATGATGGCATATTCGATGGCGGTAGCACCGGACTCATTCTTCAAGAAGCGCAATAATGGCATGGTCAGCTCGCTGATTGCCCGACTGGCAGGGACAGCAACAGCGTCGCGCCGAGACGTGAATCTGAACTTGTCCTATCTCGCGTAGTTTGCAGCCAATTTTCTTAAATATCATGATTCGAGCAACGGGGGCCCGAGTCTCGGCGGCGATGCACCGCGCAACAAACAACGGCAAATCTCGTCTAGCGAAATCTCGTCTAGCGAAATCTCGTGCATGGGCGATTTCAAACAAGCGTGATCCTCCGAACCGGAGAGATGTGCATGCATCGCGGGCACCGCCTGATTGCTCGGTGAAGGAACTGGAATTGCAACGGGGCGATCATAGGCATTCCAGTGCGCATCAGAATACCGCCCGAGCCATGTCATCTGAATGATCTACCTGAATTGCGACGGGTGTGAAACGGTAGCGCAAAAACAAGAAATTGCAACAAGCGGCCTTATACGCCGCAACAGGATCGGCATCTTTATTCGATTGCACGATCCGCTCGTCACCGTCGGTATGTTGAGGCCAAGTGAGCAATGCAATCGCCCGCCAGGCCTGGCCCGTCGCCAGATCGCCATCGACAAGGCGAGCCCGCGAGCGAATGGACTCACTCGCAGGCTCTAACCCCAACCATCGAGGTGGTCCAATGGCCGAGGCTAAACAAATTGTACCTAAGGTTTCAGAGCGTGCGCAACCGGCCGATACCGTGATCGAACAGCAAAGATCGGAACGCTCTTCAACTTCTGCTTGGAACAAATTCAACCGATTGACGATGTCCGCCCAATGTCGGCTTATGCTTCAACTCCAGACGTAATCTTGCGCTGCGGCGAACGGTGAGCTGGAACCATGAACGGACATGGGAACGGGTCAGCGGGTGGTCGGACATTGCTCATGGGCTTGTGCTACTCTGAGTTACTAGCTTGAGGGCCCGCTCGAATGATGCAACGCCGCGAATTCGTGACGCTTCTCGGCGGCGCAGCGGTCGGTTGGCCGCTCGCTGTGCAAGCACAGCCGGCGGGGAAACTACCGACGATCGGGTTCCTGGGCACGACCACGCGTTCGGCTTGGAGCAGCTGGGTTACCGCATTTGTGCAGCGACTGAACGAACTCGGCTGGATCGACGGGCGTACTATGGCGATCGAGTATCGCTGGGCGGAGGGACGCAACGAGCGCTTCGTTGAAATCGCGGCGGAATTCGTCCGGCTCAAGATCGATGTCATCGTCACATCGGGAGGTGCCATCCGTGCGGCACAACAAGCGACGTCGGTCATTCCGATCGTCTTTGCGGTAGCGAACGACCCGGTTGGCAGCGGCCTCGTGGCAAGCCTTTCGCGACCTGGCGGCAATGTAACCGGCCTGTCGCTTCTTGCTCCCGACCTCGCCGGTAAGCGCCTCGAAATTCTGCGCGAGGTGCTCCCCGGTCTACGCCGTTTGGGCATGCTGGCCGACGTCGGGTATCCGGCTTCCGTGCTGGAAATGGGAGAGGTGGAGGCTCCAGCCCGTGCGCTCGGTCTGGAGGTCATCAGGCTCGAAGTCCGGCGCGTGGAAGAAATCGCGCCCGCTATCGAGACGCTTCATGGACGCGCCGATGCGCTGTACGTCTGTACAGGTCCGCTGGTCAGTACAAATCGAATTCGCATCAATACGGTGGCCAACGCCGCTCGTCTGCCGACCATGCATAGTGTACGGGAGTTCGTCGAAGCGGGCGGTCTGATGTCGTATGGTCCAAGCTATCCGGAACTATTCCGGCGCGCGGGAGAATTCGTCGACAAGATTCTGCGCGGGGCCAGGCCGGGTGACCTTCCAGTCGAGCAGCCAACCAAGTTCGAGCTTGTTTTTAATCTGGTCACGGCGAAGGCACTCGGCCTCAGGCTTTCGCCCATGTTGCTCGCGCGCGCCGACGAGGTGATCGAATAGGTAGCCGAGCAGCCCGCGCATTGTTCCATCGTCGGACTGGCCTGGCTACCAGTCCAGGGCGAACCGGGCGGAGCGGGGGCTGAAATGTCTGGTTTTTAGATCATAGAGCAGGCCCAGCGCAACTTCAGACCGCCATTTTGTATATGTTAACTCATGACCACAATCATAAAGCGTGAGTTGGCAGAACGAACCCAAATTGGTCCTTCAGCCGCGGAAAATCTTTGCCCTCCAATGGGGTACACGCAGCCGAAGCCGGTCCGCGGTCGGTCCCGTTGTCCGAGCGGGATATCGAGATACGATGACGGGTGACCCAGCCGATCCTCCACTGATCTCGTACTATGAAGGCCCGTAAACCCGCTCGTACAAGTTCCGCAAAATGCCCGCGGTGACCCCCCAGATGTAACGCTCGCCGAACGGCATGGCGTAGTACTTGCGCTCGATCCCCTTCCAGTCGCGGCTGTGCAGCGCATGGTTGCCCGCATCCATCAGGAAGGCGAGCGGCACCTCGAAGGCGTCGGCGACCTCGTGCGCGTTGAGCGTGAGCCGGTAGTCGGGCGAAACGCGCGCCAGCGTCGGCAGGATGCGGTAGCCGGAGAAGGTGAGATAAAGGTCGAGATAGCCGATCGGCTCGATCAGGTCGTGCCCGAGCCCGATTTCCTCCTGCGCTTCACGTAGCGCCGCCGAAGCCGGCGTCGCGTCGCCCGGGTCGATCTTGCCGCCGGGGAACGCGATCTGGCCGGGATGGCTCGGCAGTTCGGTGCGCAGCGTGAGCAGCACCGCGGGCTCGGGGCGGTCGATCACCGGGATCAGCACGGCGGCCGGACGCGTCGCCTTCACGCCGGCGCGCTCCCACATCGCGGGGTCGAGGTCGAGGTCGCCGCGCACGGCCTGGGCCGAATAGTCGCTGAGCGCGGGCGGCACCTCGAGATTGAGCCGCGCGCGGGCGCGCGCGAAGAAATCCTGGTCGGGAACGGCTTGCCCGCTCGGCAGCGCCACGTCCATCAGCGAAGGTCCTGCATCAGACGAACTCCTTCAGGCCGTCGGCGGGAGCCATGGCGAAGAACGACCCGCCCGAGGCGACGCCGAACATGCGCACGCCCTCCACGTCGCGCTCCTCGCCCAGTTCGACCAGATCGTAGAACAGCGCGCGCGTGACCTTGGCCCACAGGTTGCGGCGCACGTGCAGGTAGGGCTTGAGGCCGCCGGTCTGCGCCTCGCGCTCGAAGCGCAGCGGATGGTCCGCGCCGCAGGCGACCCAGTCGTCCACGTTGGTCCGAAATCGCAGATTCGCTCCGGTACGCTCGCGTCGCAAGCCAGTTCCACGGCCAGAAACGGGGCGTCGTCTACCCATATTCCGCACTTCTCCACCGGCGTGACCAGGAAGTAGCGCTCGCCTTCGCGCTTGAGTACCGAGGCGAACAGCTTGACCAGTGCCGGCCGCCCGATCGGCGTCTTCAGGTAGTACCAGGTGCCGTCGGCGGCGATGCGCATGTCGAGGTCGCCGCAGAACGGCGGATTCCACAGTTCGACCGGCGGCGGCCCCGTGCGGGCGGCCGCGCCGGCCGCGCCCGCGATCGCGTCCAATCCACCGATTTTTGTTTGCCCTTCCTTCGCCATGGTTTGCCTGGAACTTCCGCCCGTGAGAGGCCATTTAGCGCGTGCGATTGCACTTAGCCACCGCAACGTCCGTGGATCGGGCCGGATACTTCGCTGCATCCGACAGGCAGCGCGCCCGCCGCAGCGGACAACCGGCGATGGTGGCAGACCTGCAGAAAGGCGGGATCGCGGCGCTTGAAAAATGGCGTATTCTGTAGGCAGTTGATTGGATTCGGGAATTCGAGCGCCGCAGATTGCGGCATTCAGCGTGGCACTTGGCCCGAATGTTGCAGGTTTTTTGATCAATCCGGACGCTGCGATCGACGGCCCGGAACGCAACAAATCTCGCTAACAAGCCTCGATCAAGGAGCAAGGTGATGGCGGCAGCCGGCAGCGAAGTGGAGAAGCTGGACGACATGATCGTCCGCCAGGCGGAGGCAACCGGGGCGCAAGTCGCCGCCGCCAAGGCCGCCATCGGCAACGTGATTTTCGGCCAGGAAAAGGTGCTCGAGCAGGCGCTGATCACCGTGCTCTGCGGCGGTCACGCACTGTTGATCGGGCTTCCCGGCCTTGCCAAGACCAAGCTGGTCGACACCATGGGCATCGTGCTCGGGCTCGAAGCCAAGCGCATCCAGTTCACGCCCGATCTCATGCCCTCCGACATCGTCGGCAGCGAAGTGCTCGAAGAGAGCGCCGGCGGCAAGCGCAGCTTCCGCTTCATCCCGGGGCCGATCTTCGGCCAGATCCTGATGGCGGACGAGATCAACCGCGCGAGCCCGCGCACCCAGTCGGCGCTGCTGCAGGCGATGCAGGAACACCACGTGACGGTGTCCGGCAACCGTCACGACGTGCCGCGCCCGTTCCATGTGCTCGCCACGCAAAATCCGATCGAGCAGGAAGGCACCTACCCCCTGCCCGAAGCGCAGCTCGACCGCTTCCTGATGCAGATCGACGTCTACTATCCCGACCACGCCGCCGAGCGGAAGATCGTGTTCGACACCACCGGCACCGAGGAGAGCAAGCCGAAGCCGACCATGACCGCCGACGAGCTCGTCGCCGCGCAGCGCCTCGTGCGCCGCCTGCCGGTCGGCGAATCGGTGGTGGAGTCGATCCTCAATCTCGTGCGCTCGGCGCGTCCCGGTCCCGAGACCGGCGAGCTCGGCAAGCAGATCGCCTGGGGACCGAGCCCGCGCGCGAGCCAGGCGCTGATGCTGGTGGCGCGCGCACGCGCGCTGATCGACGGACGGCTCTCGCCCTCGATCGACGATGTCATGGACATGGCCGAGCCCATCCTCAAGCACCGCATGGCGCTGACCTTCGCCGCGCGCGCCGACGGCGAGACCGTCGAAGGCGTCATCGCCAAGCTCAAGACGCGCATCGGATGACCTGATGGCGCCACGGCGAGCGGAGAAGCACGAGGTCAAGGCGACCGAGCGCGCGGGCGGCGTAGCCCGCTCGCTTGCGGAAGCCATGCCGCGCCTCATCCTCGAGTCGCGCCGCATCGCCGCCACGGTGATTCACGGGCTGCACGGCCGCAAGCGCGCGGGCCCGGGCGAGAACTTCTGGCAATACCGGCGCTTCCTCTCGGGCGAGCCCGCCCGCCGGGTCGATTGGCGCCGCTCGGCGCGCGACGATCATCTCTACGTACGCGAGCAGGAATGGGAAGCCGCGCACACGGTGTGGATCTGGGCGGACCGCTCGCCTTCCATGGCGTTTAACTCGAACCTGGCGCAGGAATCCAAGCTCGATCGTGCCCTCGTCGTCGCCTTCTCGCTTGCCGAGGTTCTGGTGCAGGCCGGCGAGCGTGTCGGGGTGCCGGGCCTGATGCGGCCGACCGGAAGCCGCAACGTGCTCGACAAGATGGCGAACGCGATCGTGCATGACGTGACCGAACGAACGAGCCTGCCGCCGACCTTCGCGCCATCCGCGCTCTCCGAGATCGTGATGATATCGGACTTCTGGTCGCCGATGGCAGAGGTACGCAGGAGCCTTGCCCAACTGTCGTCGACCGGCGCGCACGGCCATGTCATTCAGGTCGTCGATCCGGCGGAGGAGACCTTTCCCTATTCGGGCCGCGTCGAGTTCATCGAGCCGGAAGGCGCGGGCTCCATCACCGCCGGCCGCGCCGAGACGTGGAAGGCGGATTACGAGGCGAGGGTCGCGCGTCACCGCGCCGAGATCAGAGCCGAAACCGACAAGCTCGGTTGGAGTTTCGCGATCCACCGCACCGACCGGCCGGCAACCGAGCTGCTGCTTGCGCTGCACGCGCGCATGAGCGCGCCGCCTCCTGGCGCAGCGGTGGGCGGACGCCTGTCGGGACAGGCGCGGAGGTCCGCATGATCCCGTGGCTGCCGCTCGGCTTCGCGCAGCCCCTGGTGCTGCTCGGCCTGTTGAGTCTGCCGGTCTTGTGGTGGCTGCTGCGGCTGATCCCGCCGCAGCCGCGGCGCATCAATTTCCCGCCGACCCGGTTGCTGTTCGACATCACGCCGAAGGAAGAGACGCCGCGGCGCACGCCCTGGTGGCTCACGTTGCTGCGCCTGACGCTTGCGGCACTCGTCATCATCGCGGCGGCCGGTCCGCTGTGGAACCCGCCGGTCGCGTCGTCGACCGCCAGGACGCCGCTCGCGCTGCTCATCGACGACGGCTTCCCGGCTGCCGGCACCTGGGAGCTGCGCATGCGTACCGCCGACGACATGATGGCGCGCGCGGAGACGGACGGCCGCGGCGTGGCTCTGATCCCGTTGTCGGAACCAACCCGCGACATTTCGCTCGATACTCCGGCGGCGGCGCGCGTGCGCCTCAAGCAGATCAAGCCAAAGCCGCACGCGGTCACCCGCGCGGATGCGTTGCCGGCAATCGGCCGCTTCCTCGGCGCCACGCCCGACGTCGAACTGGTCTGGCTCACCGACGGCGTCGATCTGGGCGGCGGGCCGGAGTTCGTCGCCGCGCTCGGGCGCCTGGTAGAGCAAAGGCCGATCACCGTGGTCGAGGGCGGCATCCCGGGCGCCCGCGCGCTCGCTGCCGCCGATCACACGGCGGGGGCGCTCACCGTCAAGGTCTTGCGCGTCGTGAGCGGGAGCGCGGAAACCGGCACGGTGCGCGCGCTCGATCTCAAGAGCCTTCCGCTGGGCGACGCCACCTATTCATTCGCGGCCAATGAACGCGAGACCGAGGCCGAGCTCACCCTGCCGGTGGAGATCAGGAACGATATCGCGCGGCTTGAAATCGGCGGCGAGCGCTCGGCCGGCGCCGTCCAGTTGCTCGACAAGCGCTGGCGGCGGCGTTCGATCGGCGTCATCACCGGCGCAACCGCCGATACCGCGCAGCCGCTGCTGGCCGCAACCTATTATCTCTCCCGGGCGCTCAACCCGTTTGCCGATGTGCGGCTCGCCGACCGCGGCTCGCCCGCGCAGGCGGTCGGGCAATTCATCGAACAGCGGCTGCCCATGCTGGTCCTTGCGGACGTCGGCAACGTCGCGGAGGGCCGCGAGCCGCTCACACGCTGGATCGAGGATGGCGGCGTGCTGGTCCGGTTTGCCGGTCCCCGGTTGGCGGCAGCCGACGACGACCTCGTGCCGGTGAAGCTGCGCCGAGGCGGCCGCGTCCTGGGCGGAAGCCTGTCCTGGGACCAGCCCCAGCAGCTGGCGCCTTTCCCGCGCGAGAGCCCGTTCTTCGGCATTCCGGTGCCGCCGGACGTCACCGTGTCCCGGCAGGTGCTGGCGGAGCCCGATGCCAGGCTGACCGAGCGCACCTGGGCGACGCTGGCCGACGGCACGCCGCTGGTCACCGCGCAGCGCCGCGGCAAGGGACTGATCGTCCTGTTTCACATCACCGCCGATACGCGCTGGTCTGACCTGCCGCTATCGGGCACATTCGTGGAAATGCTCAAGCGAATCGTCGCCCTGTCCGGCTCGGCCGCGAGCGCGGACACCAACCCGGCAGGCGCAAGCGCCCCGCGCGAAGTGGTGGCGCCGAGCCGCCTGCTCGATGGATTCGGCGTATTCGGGCCACCGCCTTCGTCCGCCCGGCCGGTACCGGCCGGGTTCGCCGGACGCGCGAACGCCGATCATCCGCCCGGCTTCTACGGGCCGCCTGAAGGAATGCTGGCCGTGAACACGCTCGCGCCCGCCGATCGACTTGTCCCGCTCGATGTTTCCCCGCTCAACGCCCGCCGCGACACCTACCGGTTGAGCGAGCCGGAGGATCTGCGCGGGCCGATCCTGCTGGCCGCGCTGGCGATGCTCGCGCTCGACGCGCTGATCGTGTTTCTGCTCGGCGGCGGCATTTCCCAGCTGGTGCGCAAGCGGGGCCGGCCGGCGGCCGCCGTTCTTGCCATCGCGGTGATCGGCGCGGCGCTGCTCGCCGCACCGCCCGCGCGGGCGCAGAACGACGAGCAGGCGATGAAATCGACGCTGGAAACCCGCCTCGCCTACATCGTCACCGGCGATGCGGAGGTCGATCGGATCAGCAAGGCCGGGCTGCAGGGCCTGACCTTGTTTCTCGCGCAGCGCACCGCGCTCGAAGCCGGCGAGCCGATCGGTCTCGATCCGGCGCGCGACGAGCTCGTGTTCTATCCGCTGATCTACTGGCCGGTCGTGCCGGGCGCGGCCAAGCCCAGCCGCGAGGCGCTCGAACGCATCGACGCCTACATGAAACAGGGCGGCACGGTCCTGTTCGACACCCGCGACGCGGTCGAGGCGCCGGCGGGCGCCGGCGGCGCCACGCGCGGTCCCGGCATGGCGGCGCTGCGCCAGATCCTGTCTTCGCTCGACATTCCCGAGCTCGAGCTGGTGCCGCGCGACCACGTGCTGACCAAGACGTTCTACCTGCTGAAGGAGTTTCCCGGTCGTTTCGCCACCGGCCAGCTCTGGGTCGAAGCCACGCAGCCGGCCAACGAGGAAGAACCGTCGAGCCGGCCGGCGCGCGCGGGCGACGGCGTCTCCTCGATCATCATCACGTCAAACGATTTCGCCGGCGCCTGGGCGATGCGGCCGGACGGCCAGGCCATGCTGCCGCTGGTGTCGGCCGAACCGCGCCAGCGCGAGTTCTCCTTCCGCGCCGGGGTCAACATCGTGATGTACACGC
Organism: uncultured Alphaproteobacteria bacterium; assembly: GCA_963755305.1. Taxonomy (GTDB): domain Bacteria; phylum Pseudomonadota; class Alphaproteobacteria; order Rhizobiales; family Xanthobacteraceae; genus VAZQ01. The sequence goes on from CAVWJL010000011.1 coordinate 81,925, forward strand.
TGACCGGCAACTACAAGGCCGATCAGGTGCACATCCCGGCGCTGCTGGAGCGGCTGGGGCAGTAGCGACAACGAGACCGCGTCGTCTCCTCGCAAGCAGGAACGGCGACGGGAGAAAAAGGAACCCGACCAGTTGAATTTCGGTATCGCATTTTCACCGCTGGTGCCCGACTACGTTCTATGGACGGGCACCGCGATCGCGTTCGCCGTCGCGCTGCTGCTGGTGCTTTCGCGCAGCCGCGGCGCGCTCATGCGCACCGTCGCGCTCGCGCTGTTCGTGCTGGCGCTCGCCAATCCCTCGCTCACCCGCGAGGATCGCGAGCCGCTGACCTCGGTCGCCGTCGTGGTGGTCGACAAGAGCCCGAGCCAGGAATTTTCCGACCGTACGGCGCAGACCGAGGCGGTGCGCGCGCAGCTCGCCGAACGGCTGGGCCGCGTCGCCGGCCTCGAAGTGCGGTTCGTGGAAGCCGGCCAGGCCGACGGCGAGACCGACGGCACCCGGCTGTTCTCGGCGCTGTCGGCCGCGCTCTCCGACGTCCCGCGCGAGCGCGTGGCGGGCGCCATCCTGATCACCGACGGGCGCGTGCACGATGTCCCGCCCGACGTCGCGGCGCTCGGCTTTTCCGCTCCGGTCCATGGCCTGATTACCGGCCAGCCTAACGAACGCGATCGCCGCGTCGTGCTGGTTGCCGCCCCGCGCTTCGGCATCGTCGGGCAGTCGCAGACCATCACCTTCCGGGTCGACGATCAGGGCGCATCGGCGGGCAGCGCCGACATCGCGGTGCGCCGCGACGGCGAGACGATCGAGAACCGCAGCGTGCGGGTGGGAGCGAATATCAGCCTCAATGTGCCGATCCCGCATGCCGGCCCGAACATCGTCGAGATCGAGGCGTCGCCGCTGGAGAACGAGCTCACCGGCGTGAACAACCGCGCGGTCGTCTCCATCGACGGCGTGCGCGACAAGCTGCGCGTACTGCTGGTCTCGGGCGAGCCGCACGCGGGCGAGCGCACTTGGCGTAACCTTCTCAAGTCCGACGCCTCGGTCGACCTCGTCCATTTCACCATTCTGCGTCCGCCGGAGAAGCAGGACGGCACGCCGATCAACGAGCTCTCGCTCATCGCCTTCCCGACGCGCGAACTGTTCCAGCAAAAGATCAACGAGTTCCAGCTCATCATTTTCGACCGATATGCGCGCCAGGGCGTGCTGCCGATCATCTATTTCGACAATATCGCACGCTATGTGCGCGCCGGCGGCGCGGTGCTGGTGGCGGCGGGGCCCGATTACGCCAGCACCACCAGCATCTGGCGCACGCCGCTCGACGTCATCCTGCCGGCCGAGCCGACCGGCCGCACGTCCGACGGGCCCTACCGGGCCACCCTCACCGAACTCGGCAAGCGTCATCCGGTCACCCGCGGCCTTGAAGGCTCCGACACCGACCCGCCGCATTGGAGCCGCTGGTTCCGCCTGGTCGACTCGCGGCCGTTGAAGGGCACCCCGGTGCTGCAAGGCCCGTCGAACAAGCCCGCGCTTGTGCTCTCGCGCGAAGGCGAGGGCCGCGTCGCGTTGCTCCTGTCCGACCATATCTGGCTGTGGGCGCGCGGCTACGAAGGCGGCGGGCCGCACATCGACCTGTTGCGGCGCCTCTCGCATTGGCTGATGAAACAGCCGGACCTGGAGGAAGAGGCGCTGCGCCTGCTCGTGCGCGGCCGCGATCTCACCATTCAGCGCCAGACCATGGCGGACGGCGTCGACGAGGTGACGCTGACGCTGCCGTCAGGCAAGACCCGCGCGTTGACCCTTACGCAGGCCGAACCCGGCGTCTGGCGCTCGACGATCGAAGCCAACGAGCTCGGCCTCTGGCGAGCCACCGACGGCAAGCTTACCGCATTGGTCAATGTGGGCCCCGCCAATCCGCGCGAATTCTCCGAGGTGACATCGACGCGGGAAGTGCTCGCACCGGTCGCCAGCGCGACCGGCGGCGATGTGGTGCGAGTCGCGGACGGCAGCGGCCTCCATCTGCCGCGAGTCGTCGGAGTGCGCTCGGGCGACACGTTCAGGGGCGACGACTGGATCGGCCTCAAGCTGCGCGAAGCCAGCGTCGTGCGCGGCATCGGCGTGCTGCCGGTGTTCGCGGGGCTCATCGGCCTGCTGCTGCTGGTGGGTTCGCTCGCGCTGACATGGGTGCGCGAGGGCCGCTGAAGCAGCTGCTCGCGCGCGCCAGTCTTCGGAGGCATCTCTCGACGCGAAGCCACCTCCGCGGCACCGAGGTGGCGAGGCGGCGGGCTTCGCGCCGGCAGGTGCGCTGAAAACGAGCCAGGACCTATTTATCGAGGACTTGCTCGGCCGCCGCGAGCACGGTGTTGTCCGGATTTTGGGTACAGTAGTACTTGATCTCGTTCGCGGTGTCTCGCACGGCGTCGAAATCCACCTTCATGCTGTCGGCCTCGTTGACGTCGCTCGAAAAGCCGTCCAGCCAGATCGTGATCGATTCGATCCGCTCCCGCGGAAGAGCCACCAGGTCCTTGCACTTGAGATTGGCCAGATCGATCGTTTCGGCACTGGCCGGAATGGCGCTGAACAACGCGGCGGCGACGGCGACGGCACTCGCGATTTTCATATTTGCATCCTGTACACGTTGAAGGATCGTTGAGTTGAGGCGGGCGCAATCGACGCTAGTCAGGCCGGCGCTGACGGTCAAGGTCGTGGCGATGATGCCGGTCGTTACGCGGTACGGCGGTCATTCCGCCGGCCCGTCCGGCCGGATCGCTCCCGACACACCCTCGAAGGCGCCTGGGTGGAGTTCGCACACCAGCAGGCGCGCCAGATCGACCGGCCCCGGCATCACCGCGGCGCCCTTTGCAATGCGTTTGAACCCGCTCTTGCCGTAATAGGGCTCGTCCCCCACCAGCACCACCAGCCGGTGACCGTTGGACTTCGCCTCGGCCAGCGCGCGCGCGATCAGCGCGTGCCCGATCCCATGCTCGCGAAACGGCGGCTCCACGGTGAGCGGCCCGAGCAGCAGCGCCTTGGCCTCGCCGATCCTGATCGGCGACAGGCGCACCGAGCCTACCAGGAGCGTGCCGATGCGTGCGGTGAACGACAGGTCGAGCCGATGACTGACGCCCTCGCGCAGGCGATAGGCCGACTTGGCGAGGCGGCCGGGGCCGAACGTGCGCTCATGCAGCCGCTCGATCGCCACGGCGTCGTCTATCGTCTCGGGCAGGATGGTGAGGGACAGATCGGTCATCGGGGGTTCGTCACGCCGACCTTGGGTTTACCCGCAATCGGCCTCAAGTACGCAAGCGTGCTTTGGCGGGACGCGCCGCGCTTAGCATTTGCCAGCCGCAAGGTCCATCTTGCCTCCCCCGCCTCGGGTGCCATCACGCCCGCGGACCACTACATTAGGCGCCAGGCGCGAACCCGGGAGTTACGGATGGGCCTTCTGGTCGAGGGACGCTGGCAGGAGGAGCGGCACGAAGTCCGCACCAAGGCCGGCCGGTTCGAGCGCCCCGCCACGCGCTTCCGCAACTGGGTGACGGAGGACGGCAGCACCGGGCCGAGCGGCATCGGCGGCTTTGCCGCCGCGCGCGGCCGCTATCACCTTTATGTCTCGCTGGCCTGCCCATGGGCGCACCGCACGGTGATCATGCGCATGCTCAAGGGGCTGGAGGAGGTCGTCTCGATGTCGGTGGTCGAGCCGCTCTACGGCCCGCACGGCTGGTGGTTCGGCACCAGCCCGGGCACCGTCCCCGACACCGTCAACGGCAAGAGCGAGCTTGCGGACATCTATGTGCTCGCCGACCCGCGCTATAGCGGCCGGGTGAGCGTACCGGTGCTGTGGGACAAGGAACGCAAAACCATCGTCAGCAACGAGTCGTCCGAGATCATCCGCATGTTCAACGGCGCCTTCGGCCGCTTCACCAATGTACGAACGGACTACTATCCGCAGGAACTGCGCGCCGAGATCGACCGGATCAACGACCTCGTCTACCCGAACATCAACAACGGGGTTTACCGGTCGGGTTTCGCCGTATCGCAGGAGGCCTACGAAGAGGCGTGCCGGGCGGTGTTCTCGGCGCTCGGCGAGATCGAAGCGCTACTCGCACGCCGCCGCTATGTCGCCGGCTCGGCCATCACCGAGGCGGACTGGCGACTGTTCTGCACGCTCGTACGGTTCGACGCGGTCTATTTCAGCCATTTCAAATGCAATCTGCGCCGCATCGCCGACTATCCCAATCTGTCGAATTATCTGCGCGACCTCTACCAGCAGCCCGGGATCGCGGCGACCGTGAACATGGACCACATCAAGCGCCACTATTACGGCAGCCAGCCGCACGTGAACCCGACCGGCATCGTGCCGCTCGGACCAATCCTCGATTTCATGGCGCCGCACGACCGCGCGCGGCTTGGCAATTGATTGCAGCTGAGGCCGCGCACTTGCGCGCGGCCGGATGAACCGTCGGATGGGAAGGGCCGCTAGTCTTCTGGAACTGAAGTTCATCTCATTATAGAATTGCGCTTTGCGGATCTTTTGGGAGCGCAATATGGGGCGCCCAATCACGCCTTTGGTCCTGAGTCCGGACGAGCGGGAATACCTTGAGCGGCAGGTCCGGCGTCGTCGTGTTGCGCGGTCGTTATCGGATCGCTGCCGGGTGGTCCTCAGGTGTGCAGCGGGTGTGCCCAGCAAGTCCGTTGCGACTGAGCTTGGTCTGCACGAGCACACCGTTGGCAAGTGGCGTCGGCGCTTTCTACAGGATCGCATCGAAGGGCTCTTGGATGAGGCCCGTCCAGGCAGACCGCGAACGATCGGTGATGATCAGGTTGCCGCTGTGATCGAGCGCACGCTCCGTTCGATCCCGGCTGACGCCACCCATTGGTCGATCCGTTCGATGGGGGCCGCGACTGGCTTTTCGCACACGACGATCCGCAGGATTTGGACCGCTTTCGGCCTGCAGCCACATCGCTCGCAGACATTTAAGCTTTCCAGTGACCCGTTGTTCGTCGATAAGGTCCGCGACATCGTCGGTCTTTATCTGTCACCACCCAATCGGGCGCTGGTGCTCAGCGTCGATGAGAAGAGCCAGATACAAGCCCTGGATCGCGAGCAGCCTGTTCTGCCGATGATGCCCGGCGTTCCGGAGCGTCGGACACATTCCTATGTGCGCCACGGCGTCACTTCGCTATTCGCTGCGCTCGACGTGGCCTCCGGTTTTGTGATCGGCAAGTGCTACAAGCGCCACCGAGCCGCCGAGTTCCTGGATTTCCTCAAGCGGATCGACACCCACATTCCAAACGGTCTCGACGTCCACATCATCATGGACAATTACGCCACCCACAAAACCGCCGTGATCAAAAACTGGTTGGCGCGGCGCCCGCACTATCATGTGCATTTCACGCCAACATCGGCGTCCTGGATCAATCAGGTTGAACGATGGTTCGCCGAGCTTACCCGAAAGCAACTGCGACGCGGGGTCCACACCTCAACGAAGCAATTGGAAGCAGACATCCGCACCTTCATCGCGCATCATAACGAGAACCCAAAGCCGTACCGATGGACCAAATCCGCAGACGAAATCCTCGCCTCCGTCAAACGCTTCTGTCAGAAAACCGAACGAGCGTTATGCAGCGAATTTTAGATTCACATGACTAGAGCTGCTTAGCGGAGGCCTCGGTGATGGCCGGATCGCCCCATTCGGGAGCGCCGGAGCCGTCGCCCCAGGCGCGCGGGCGATAGAAGATGTGCAAGCCGACCTTGTGCATCTTTCTCATCTGCCGCGCCCAGCTCGGGCTCACATAGGTGGCGTGGTAATGGGTGGCCTTACCGACTTCAGGCAGCCACAACTTGCCATCGAGCATGTCGGTCGCGATCTTCTTCGCACGCTCCCACCGCTCGGGCTCGCGGATGGCATCGGGGATGCCGTCGCACGCGAAGCTGAACTGGCAGGCCATGTACTGGTGCGCATTTTGATAGACGACGCCGCAGACCGTGGTCGGATAGTGGCCCGAGAAGGCGCGATTGAGGATCACTTGCGCGACTCCGATCTGGCCGCGCGCGGTTTCGCCACGCGCCTCGAAATAGATCGCCTCCGACAGACATTTCTCCGATTTGGGGCGACTCGTCTCGTCGAGCTTGAGCCGCTCGGACGGCGTCATCGGCCGCTTGTCGGCACCGGTCACCTCACCCTTGGGCGCGACCGACTGTCCGCCCGGCCCCTCGCCGGTCTTGGACACGCTCTGCTCGGACGTTGCGGGTGACGGCAGGCTGACCTTTACCGCCGGCGCATCCTTCGTCATCACCACCCCGTCCTTGCCGGACGGCAGCGCGGCGAGTTTGATCCCGGCCTGCGCACTCTGCGGTTCGGCAGGCTTGATTTCGGCAGGCCTGGTTTCGGCAGGCTTAGCGTCGGCAGCTTTGGGCGCGACACCCTTCGCCTCGGCAACCGTGGGTTCGCCGGCCTTGGATTCGGCAGTCTTCGGCTCGGCCACTTTGGGTTCGGCGCTCTTCGGCTCAGCTTTCTTGGCGGCGGTCTTGCCGGCAGTCTTGGCGTCGGCCTTGGACGCGGCAACGACGGCCTCGGTTGCCCCATCCTCGAATTTCGGTGCCTGCCCGGCCGCCCATGGCTCGATCGTGCCGAGCTTTGGTCCCATCGGATCGGCGCCGAAGAAGAGCCGCGCCGCGCGCAACGCTGGATTCACATCGCCCGCTGCGTCTTCGCGCTCGGCCTCGGGCTGAGCGGTCTTGTCCGCCTCAGGCGGCGCCATCACCGGATAGGCCGACCGCGCGGCCGGCTGTGCGGGCGCGACGCTCGCCACCCGATAGTCGCCGACATTGGCGAGCACAAACCCGCCGGTCTTCGGCGGCTTTGCCGCGCGCTGCCGGCTCGCCTGCACCGTCGGTTTGGCCGGCTCCGCCGCCTGCTCGGCGACGTCTGCGGGCGCCGGCGGTTCGACCTTCGCCTGCCTGGGTTCTTCCGGCGCTACGGCACCGGGCTGCGATCCAGTCGCGACCACGCCGGCCTTGATCGGCAGGCGGTCGCCTTTGCCGGAGGCAACGCGCTCCGGCTCGATCACGAGTTCACGGTCGCCCTTGAGGCGGCGCTCGAACGACGGGAAGCCGCCGAGGGTCGCAAACCTGGCGCTATCCCCCATCAGGCGCTCGCGGATCGTCCCGGTCGGTTCGGCATCGTCGGAGGCGGCACTGGCGAGCGTGTAGGCGAGCTGCGGCGAGATCGCCGTGCCGAATGGCTGGGTTACGTTATTGGCGGAATGCGCGGCGCCGGGCGCGGAGGCCATACCCTGCTTGTGGGCACGATCCGGGACCGCGGGCTGGCGCGCAATGTAGGCGACCAGATCCTGGCGCGCGATCTCGCTCGGCAGCAACAGCAATGTCAGGATGCCGAGACCAAAGGGGACCGCAAGGCCATCCCTTGGCCGGCAAGGCGAAGCTGGCATTTGGACGCAATCCCCCGACGCGACCTTAGTCATCCCCTATCGCGACGGGGCGTATGTTCTGCAAGCGACAAGGCGCAGTTATGGCACAAATGCGACACTCTTTTTTATTTTCCGGTTAACCTTGCAGGCGTGTTAATCCGCCATTTCACCGCCATTTTTCGCGACTGCCGAGGGCGCCGGCCGCAGGCCCGCCGCCACATCCGTTGCACGATGTGGCCACATGGCGGGCCGTCGCAGGAGCGGGATTGGAGGGCTGCGCGCAGGCCCCGAATCGCGACGCGAAAAGAGAGCCGAAAAGCCGCGGCGGCCGCCCGCGTGGACCTGCGAGACGCAGGCGTTCACGCCTCCCCGGCCGGCCCCTTGCCGAGCGCCGCCTGCGCCGCGGAAAGCCGCGCGATCGGCACCCGGAACGGCGAGCACGACACGTAGTCCAGCCCGAGTGCATGGCAGAACGCCACCGAGGCCGGGTCGCCGCCGTGCTCGCCGCAGATGCCGACCTTGAGCCCGGGGCGCACCTTGCGGCCACGCTCGACCCCGATCCGCATCAGCTCGCCGACGCCCTCGCGGTCGATCGAGACGAACGGGTCGGCGCCGAGTATCCCGCGCGCCATGTAGGTGCCGAGGAAGCTCGCCGCGTCGTCGCGCGAAATGCCGAACGCGGTCTGCGTGAGGTCGTTGGTGCCGAAGGAGAAGAACTCCGCGCTTTGCGCGATCTCGCCGGCACGCAGCGAAGCGCGCGGCAGCTCGATCATGGTGCCGACCTGGTAGGCGATCTTGGCCTTGGTCTCGGCGGCCACCGCCGCCGCCATGGCGTCGATGCGCGCCTTGACCAGGTCGAGCTCGGCCTTGGAGGCGATCAGCGGCACCATCACCTCCGGCACCACCGGCTTGCCGGTACGATTGGCGGCCGCCACCGCCGCCTCGAAGATGGCACGCGCCTGCATCTCGGCGATCTCCGGATAGGCGATCGCCAGCCGGCAGCCGCGGAAGCCGAGCATCGGGTTGGATTCGGCGAGCTCGCGCACGCGGTCGGTGAGCTTGCGCGGGTCGGCGCCCATGGCGGCGGCGACCTCGGCGATCTCGTCATGACCGTGGGGCAGGAATTCATGCAGCGGCGGGTCGAGCAGCCGGATGGTCACCGGCAACCCCTGCATGATCTCGAACAGCTCGACGAAATCTGCGCGCTGCATGGGCAACAGCTTGGCGAGCGCGGCGCGGCGCGATTTCTCGTCGTCGGCAAGGATCATCTCGCGCATCGCGCGGATGCGATCTTCGTCGAAGAACATGTGTTCGGTGCGGCACAGCCCGATGCCTTCGGCACCGAACTTGAGCGCCACGCGCGCATCGTTCGGCGTGTCGGCGTTGGCCCGCACGCCGAGCTTTCGCGCCTTATCGGCCCAGCCCATGAGGGTGCCAAATTCGCCCGACAGCGCAGGCTCGACCATCGCCACGCGGCCGGCCAATACCTGGCCGGTCGAGCCGTCGATGGTGATGGTGTCGCCCCGCCTGAACATCTGACCCGCGGTCATGAAGCTCGCCGCCGCATAGTCGACCCGCAGCGAGCCGGCGCCCGATACGCACGGCTTGCCCATGCCGCGCGCCACCACGGCCGCGTGCGAGGTCATGCCGCCGCGGGTGGTGAGGATGCCCTCGGCCGCGTGCATGCCGTGGATATCCTCGGGCGAGGTCTCGACCCGCACCAGGATGACCTTGCGGCCCTGCGCCTTGAGCGCCTCGGCCTCGTCGGCGGAAAACACGATCTCGCCCGACGCCGCGCCGGGCGAGGCGGGCAGCCCGGTGGCGATCACCTTGCGCTCGGCGTTGGGATCGATGGTGGGGTGCAGCAGCTGGTCGAGCGCGGCCGGGTCGATCCGCGTGACCGCCTCCTGGCGCGTGATCAGGCCTTCGTTCGCCAGCTCGACCGCGATGCGCAGCGCCGCCTTGGTGGTGCGCTTGCCCGAGCGGGTCTGCAGCATCCACAGCTTGCCCTGCTCGACCGTGAACTCCAGGTCCTGCATGTCGCGATAGTGGCGCTCGAGCTTTTCGTGAATGCGGATGAGCTCCCGGAACGCCTGCGGCAGCGCGCCTTCCATCGACGGCTTGTCGGAGCCGGCCTCCTTGCGCGCGGCTTCCGTGATCTCCTGCGGCGTGCGGATGCCGGCGACCACGTCCTCGCCCTGCGCGTTGATCAGGAACTCGCCGTAGAGCTGCTTCTCGCCGGTCGACGGATTGCGGGTGAAGGCGACGCCGGTGGCCGAGGTCTCGCCCATGTTGCCGAACACCATGGCCTGCACGTTGACCGCGGTGCCCCAGCTTTCCGGAATGTTGTGGAGCCGCCGATAGGTGATGGCGCGCTGGTTCATCCACGACCCGAACACCGCGCCGATCGCTCCCCATAGCTGCCGGTGCACGTCCTGCGGAAACGGCTCGCCGTGCTCCTCTTCCAGCCGCTCCTTGTAGCGCTCCACCAGATCGACCCAGTCGTCGGCCGACAGATCGGTGTCGAGCGTGTAGCCGTTGCGGTCCTTGCGGTCGTCGAGGATCTCCTCGAAATGATGGTGGCCGACGCCGAGCACCACGTCGGAATACATCGTGATGAAGCGCCGGTAGCTGTCGTAGGCGAAGCGCTTGTCGCCGGATTTCCTGGCCAGTGCCTCGACCGTCTCGTCGTTGAGGCCGAGATTGAGCACGGTGTCCATCATGCCCGGCATCGACGCGCGCCCGCCCGAGCGCACCGAGACCAGCAGCGGATTGGACTTGTCGCCGAATGCCTTGCCGGCGGCGCGCCCGACCTCCTTGAGCGCGGCCGCGACCTGCGCTTCCAGCTCCTTCGGGTAGGTCTTCTCATGGGCGTAGTAGTGCGTGCAGACCTCGGTCGTGATGGTAAAGCCGGGCGGCACCGGCAGGCCGAGATTGGCCATTTCGGCCAGGCCCGCGCCCTTGCCGCCGAGCAGATTGCGCATGCCGGCCTTGCCTTCGGCCTTGCCGCCGCCAAAGCCGTAGACCCATCGCGCGCGCGCCTTGGACGGCGACGGGGCGGGCGATTTGGGCGCCGGGGACTTGCGCCGCGCTTCGCTCTTGGCGGTGCGGACCGGGCGGGCGGTCTTCTTGCTCGATCGCGTACGTTGCGATTTCACCATGGGCTCACGGATTGGATTACCTCCGGCGTCCTAATGATCACGGCCGGGGACCCCGATGCAAGCCGTCCCAGGTCCGGCAGGCGATACACGTCACTTGATGAAATGATGGATGGCATTGAGCTGCATCAGCCCGACCAGAATGAGGTAGAGGGCAACGATGTAGTTCAGGAGCCGCGGCATGATCAGGATCAGCACACCGGCGATGATGGCGACGAGCGGCGAGATATGGGCGGCGGTCAGGACCATGGCGATCTCCTATGGCAACATGCGGCATAACCGGCGATACGGGCGGCGGTTCCGCTTCCCTTGACCATGCCGGCACCGCGAAGGCAATCGCAGGCGGGACCATTCACCGATTTTTCCGGGCGCCGGGGCGTCTCCGGGCCTGCCGCGGTTTTTCGGTCACCGTCAGAACCCTTCAGGACGACGCGCGTTTTGGCTGTCGCGATGTCTCAAATCCGCGCTAAGCTCGGTGCCGATGCAGCAACGATGCGTCCACCGTCGAGGCTGAACGTCGCGGAGCACAGGGCGTCTGCCTCGAATGTCGGATCCGACCCAGCCTTTCTTCGAGACGCTGATGCGGACGCAGTTCCTGCCACCCGACCAGATGCTCAAGTATCAGCGCGGCTTGATCGAGCGCGCGGTGCGCCATGCACGTGCCCATGTGCCGTTCTATCGTGAGCAGGGACGGCTCGAACCGTTGTTTACCCGCGACGACGCGGTTGATTGGAGCCGCTGGTCCGAGATTCCGGTGCTCACCCGCGCCGAGGCGCAACGAAACGAAGAGGCTCTTTACGCAGAGTTCGTGCCACCCGAGTGCGGCACGGTCGTGTCGGGCTATACCGCGGGATCGACCGGCACTCCGCTTGCGTTTCGGCTCAACAGCCTCGTCGCGGCGGCCGGGAGCGCGGTCCTTGAACGCGGCCTCATGTGGGCGGGCCTTCCGGCGCAGGTGACAATTGCGGGATTGCGCAACGACAGGAATGGCGAATGCCCCTATCCACAGGGCCTGACCTACCGGTCGACCATCCGGGGGGCGACACGGATGATGCATCACTTGGCGGTTCAGACCTCCGTCGAGGATCAATGCCGCTGGCTTACCCGCATTCGGCCCGACGTGATCATGAGCTATCCCGGCGCTCTGGCACTGGTCGCGGAGAAATTACCGGATGACTTGCGGCGCCAGTTCAAGCTTGTCATCTGCGTCGGCGAAGTCACCTCCGAACAGACCCGCGCTATCATCGAGGAGCGTTTCCAATGCGCGGTGATGGATTTCTATTCGGGTTCGGAATTCGGCCCGGTCGCGGTGGAGGACCCGGGCTGTCATCGCATGTTCGTTTGCGAAGAGCTGACATTTGTAGAATACCGGCAGAACGATGAATTCGTTGACATGGGCGACCGGCTGGTCGAACTGATCTTCACGCCATTCTACAACTACGCTATGCCGCTCATTCGGTATGCCTGCGGCGACTTCGCCGTCCCCGATCTGGCGCACGCGCCGGACGGGCGGACACTGCGACGTCTCGCGCGCATCGCCGGACGTCAGCGCAACTACTTCGTTCTTCCAAGCGGCCGTCGCTGGTGGCCGACGTATCAGAACAAGATTCTGTGCGACCTTCTCGACTACAAGCAGATCCAATTCGCCCAGACCGCGCGTGACCGCATCGAAATCCGCTATGCGTCAGATCGTCCCGAGCCGGTCAAGGATGCCGAACGGCTCTCGGACTACCTGCGTTCGGCAACGCCCGAGCCGGTGAAGATCGTGGTCACCCGCGTATCGGAGATCGCGCGGCACGCCTCGGGGAAATATGACTATACGACGTGTGAGATCGACCAGGCGTCAACCGCGCAGGCGCCGGGACAATCCTCATAAAGGGGCGCTTTGGCAGGAACCGCTGACGTACACTTCCGGAAACGGACAGGTCGAGACGCTTGTACCCGACGAGCCGAATGAGTTGACGAGGCTGAACAGCGACTCCGGCGACCAGTCGATCGGGTCGTCCTGACGGTGGCGCTGGATCAGCGGCTTGTCCTTTTGGCCGAAATAGAATTTGACGCCGCCCCAGAGCCCGCGGAAATCGTCTTCGCCAAGGCGGCCTTCCACAAACAGCGAGGCCATCCTCCCCCCTCCGAACGGCATGGCCCATTCGCTACCGGCCGCGAGGGCGTGCCTGCCGCCAAGATAGCGGTGGCCGATGAATGCCTTCCAGTCGGGCTGGATGTAGTACGCGACATTGACCTGGTCGAAGAACCGCGTCTTCACGTCATAGAATTCGAGCAAGGTCGAATTCGTCGTGACAAGGTTGACGGTCGACGACGTGCTCGTGACATTGGTGGCCGAGTTGCCGAACTCGACGCCCGCAATGCCTTGGATCGTCCATTGCCCCAGATAGAGTTCGCCCTCGCCGGCGACTTGGCTGACACGGGCGCCGCCAAACTGGTTCCAATAGGTGTGATTGGCGTAGATACCGATTAGACCCTTTGCGGGATCGCGCCAAAACAAATGGCCTCCGACCGCGCCAAACGCGCGTTGATCGAAAGCGCCGACTGCCCCATCGATTTGGGCGCCGAACCGACCGCCAAGAGGCACAGACCAGGAGCCTTTGGCGCCGGCTATCGACTTGTTCGCGAACGAGCCGCCGAAGCCCTCCGTTTTCCAGTTGACGCCGTCGACCGCCGGCTGCTCCACGCCCCATGCCGGCGCTTTCGGCACCAGATCGGCAGATTGCGCTGCCATGATCGGAAAGAATCCAGCGCCGACGATGCCAGACAGCATCGTGCTCGAAAGCCATGAAAAGCGACGCCGCACGGTGACCCCCCTGGGGGCATGGTAAGACCCCAAGTAGACTGCCTCGCCGCCGTCACCGAGTATATACTGCGGGCGAATTTCCCCATGCGAAGCCTGACGACCGTTGCGGTTTGGCAACATCGGCCAAAGCGGGGTGAAGGCTAAGCAAGACTGCATCATATTGGATTGTCAGACGCAGCGATCCTCGCGCGGCGGCGGAATCGGACAATCCGGTTTCAAACCGGTAATGATTGAAACCGGAATGCCGCCGCGGTGGCCGGCGCAAGGAATTCACGGACCTGGGATGGAGCCCACGAAACGACCCGCCGCCTGGCCCGTTCTGTTGGGATGCGCTGCGCTCTATTTGGCGATCGTGTTTGCGGTGCCGTCCAGCTTCCCGCTGATCGAGGCCGACACCACCACCTACATCTATTTCACCAGCAGCCGCACCGCGTTCTATCCGCTGTTCCTGTGGGCGCTGTTCGAGCTCGGACTTCATCTCGGGCAGATTACCGTCGTGCAAGCCTTGCTGTATGCCGCCGCACTGACGGTGCTGCTGGCCGCATTGCTGCGGGCCGGGGTCGCGCGCAGCCTGGTGGTCGCCTTTACGCTCCTGCTTGCCGGAAATTCCTATTTTTCCTCGTTTCATCACACCATCATGACCGAATCGATTTCGTTCACGGTTTTTGCGCTCACGACCGCCTGGCTGATCGATTATCTGCGGTCTGGCAAAGTGGGATTTCTTGCGCTCGCCGGCCTTTGCAGCGGCTTATTGATCGGCATCCGGCCGGGATCCTCCTGCTGCCGATGATCGCGATAGCCGCCTGGCTCAAGTGGCATCAGCGGCGTGCATCGGCCGCCGTCTTTGCCGTCAGCCTGATCGCCCCAATCATGGTCGGGCCAGCGCTGGAAATGGTGGCCTACCGGGCCGTACACGACAATCAACGGGAGTCGATCCTGTCCTATACGCTGATCGGCCGCGGCGAGATGGTCATTCGCCAGGACGCGACCTTCAGCGGCCCGCATGCCACGGAGCTCGCGGCGCTCGGCAAGGCGATGTACGCCATCGACGCGCCGGTGCGCGAATTTCTGTCGGCGATGCCTTCGCTTGCCGCCTGGCCGGTATGGACCGCGGCCTATGAGGCGATCGCACAGTCGGAACACTTCCTGGAAGACGAACTTATCGAAGCATCCGATCGAACGGGCCTCTCGCCGAACGAATTGCGCTCCGCGCTCGGCATGCAATCGATCCTCGGCAACATTCCCGGCTATATCAAGATTTCGCTGATCCACTACCTCGGCCAATGGTCGATCACCGCCTTGCGATTTCCCCCGGTCGCAAGAACCATGAACGCCTATGTGGCGACCCATCCGGTTCCGATGCGGGAGGCGTTGACCGACGTCATCTTGCACCCCACTCCCGCCCGGAGCAGCCTCGCGGCCTATCCCGCATTCCTGATCGCCGGGGTGGCCACGTTCGTTCTCGGCCTCGGACTGATCGCCTTCATCGTTCGCCCATCGATGGCCGACGCATCCAGGCCGCGACACGACCTCATGCTCGCCTGCTTCTTCGCCGCGACCGCGCAGAGCTATACTTTGCTCATCAGCCTTATCAATGTCTCGACGCCGCGGTTTCTCATGGCGGTCTATCCGGACATTCTTCTCGCGGCGCTATTTTCGATCATGGCGGCGGGATCGCATTTCGGCTGGTTCGGGCGGCGCTAATACCAACGGCAATAAAGGTTGACCTGTCCCCACGTCATGCCCGGCACCCGGGTCCTGCCTTCGGCGGGCCCGAGTGTAGACTCTTGTGCCGGGCATGCACGCCTTTCGTCGTTGAACAAAAGCAAGACGTGGATGGCCGGGACACCAGGGCGTTTACGCCCGTCTTCGACGGGCTATGCCCGGCCATGACGAACGCATGAGTCACGCTCAAGGATCGCTGGTATGACATCCTGCCGCGTGACCGCGCTGCGCAGGGCCGGTAAACCCGCTCCGTTCGTCCCCGCGCAAGCGACGCTTCAGCGGGAACAAGCGGACGTTGGATGGGCCGCGAGCACCGCGCGGTCTACCCCTCGATGCGGGAGAAGTCGGCGACCGCGCGGGTGGCTTCGCGGATTTCGTTGAGCAGCCGCAGACGGTTCTCGCGCAGCTTCGCCGCCTCGGCGCCTTCGCTGACGTTGACCGTGACCTTGTCGAAGAAGGCGTCGACATGCGGGCGCAGCTTGGCCATGGCCGTCATGGCGGCCGCGAAGTCCTCGCGCGCGACCGCGGCGGAGGCTTCCTCCCTGGCGGCGTCGATGGCCTTCGCCAGCGCCCATTCCTCGTCCTGGCGATAGAGCGAGGGGTCGGGCCGGCCGGCATAGGGGACGCCGCGCGTGTCCTTCTTCTCCTCGATGCGCAGGATGTTGGTGGCGCGCTTGTAGCCGGCGAGCAGATTTTTGCCATCCTCGGTGTCGAGGAATTTGCCTAGCGCCTCGACCCGGCGGACGATGAGCACAAGGTCGTCCTGGCCTTCGAGCGCGAACACGGCGTCGACCAGATCGTGCCGCGCACCCTGCTCGCGCAGCTGGACTTTCAGGCGGTCGGCGAAGAAAGCGAGAAGGTCGTCAGCCTTCTTTCTTTCCCATTCCTGTACCGGCACGGAAAGGTGCTGCTCACCTAACATTAATCCTGCCGCTTCCCCGGAAAGCTTCGTCAACTGAGAAAGAAGGCCCTCTGGGTTTATGTCACCCGTTGCTTGAAAGGGTGCCATTCGGCGTACAACGTCAGCGGTAGCTCCTTTAAGAAGCTGACCCATCGCTCTGCGACCCAAGACGACGAATGCAGGCCAGAGGAGTAACCGAACCTTGTTCTCCAGCACTATCCGAATCATCCCAAGCGCCGCGCGGCGCAGAGCATATGGGTCTTTGCTCCCCGTCGGCTTCTCGTCGATCGCCCAGAAACCAACCAGCGTGTCGAGCTTGTCGGCGAGCGCGACCGCGACGGACACCGGGTCGGCGGGTACGAGATCGTCCGGCCCCTTCGGCTTGTAGTGATCCTCGCAGGCATTGGCGACCGCTGCGTCCTCGCCCTGCGCCAGCGCGTAGTATTTCCCCATCAAGCCTTGCAATTCGGGAAATTCGCCGACCACTTCGGTCAGCAGGTCGGCCTTGCAAAGCTTTGCCGCGCGCTTGGCCTTCTCCACGTCGGCGCCCACCAGCGGCGCAAGCTCGGCGGCGAGCCGCTCGATCCGCTCGATGCGCTCCCATTGCGAGCCGAGCTTCTCGTGGAACACGATCTGCTTGAACTTCTCCAGCCGGTCTTCCAGCCGCGTCTTGAGATCGGTCTCGTAGAAGAACTTGGCATCGCTCAGGCGCGCGCGGATCACGCGCTCGTTGCCGGCGACGATGGCCTTGCCGCCGTCCTGCGCCTCGATGTTGGAGACCAGGATGAACCTGTTCACCAGCCGCGCGGTCTGCGGGTCGCGCAGCACGAAGCATTTCTGGTTGTTGCGGATGGTGGCGCGGATCACCTCGTCCGGGATGGCGAGGAACGCCTCGTCGAACGACCCCATCAGCACCACCGGCCATTCGACCAGCCCGGCGACCTCGGCCAAGAGCCCGTCGTCGCGCACCAGTTCGTAGCCCTGCGCGAAGGCGAGATTGGTGGCGTCGGCCAGGATCATCGCCTTGCGCCGCTCGGGATCGAGCACGACTTTGGCGGCTTCGAGCTTGGCCATGTAGTCGTCGAGCCGGCGCACCTGAAACGGCGCGGGCGCCAGAAAGCGGTGGCCGCGCGTCTCGGCGCCCGCCGCGATGCCGCCGACCGCGCAGGATACGATCTCCGGCTCCTCCGTCTCCGGCCCGAAGGTCGCGACGATGGAATGCAGCGGCCGCACCCAGCCGAGCGAGCCGGGCGTGGCCGAGCCCTCGCCCCAGCGCATCGACTTCGGCCAGGGGAAGCCCCTGGCCACCTCGGGCACGATCTCGGCCAGCAGCTCGATCGCCGGCCGGCCGGGCCGGTCGATCACTGCGACGTAGAAGTCGCCCTTCTTGTCGCCCTGCACCTTGGCCTGCTCGATCGAAGCGAGGCCGGCGGCGCGCAGGAACCCCTTGATCGCGTTCTCGGGCGCGCCCACGCGCGGACCCTTCTTCTCCTCCTTGAGGTCGGGGGCGCGCGCCGGCACGCCCTGCACCGCGAGCGCGAGCCTTCGCGGGGTGGCGAACGCCTTGGCGCCCTCGTAGGGGAGCCCGGCGGCGACCAGGGCGTCGGTCACGAGCTTCTTGAGATCGTCCGCGGCGCGCGCCTGCATGCGCGCGGGGATTTCCTCGGAGAAGAATTCGAGCAGCAGGTCGGGCATGCGCTGTTACCTGTGAGGTAACGGCAGGTAGCAGGCACCGGCGCGCTTGTCACGCATCAGCTGTCATCGCCCGCGCGGGCGATCCAATATTCCAGAGGCTCTATTTCGAACAGCGCCCGCGGCTCTAGCGTCCCCTCCCCCGCATAGCCCGTCGAAGACGGGCGTGAACGCCCTTTCGTCGGGGGAGGGCCAGGGAGGGGGCACCCACGAAGACTCGTGCAAGCTCACCCCCTCCCCAACGCTCCGCAAGCGGGGGAGGGAGCGAGCGTGCGGCATCGCATGCGCTCATCGCACGGACGACAGAGCCTAATCCGACATTTGTGCAAGCGTAAGTTAGCCGGTCCGCTTGCGCGAGGACGAACGGAGGCACGCGCATTGCAGAAATCGCGAGAGTCAGGACGCCTTGGCCTGGGCGGGTGCGTCGCCCGCGTGCCGGACCCGCACATTCACCGACAGGCCCACGAAGCGCATCTTGCGGGCGAGCTCGACCGCGGCATCGAAGGCGGCCTGCTTGGTCGGGAATGCCATGGCGCGGCCGGGTGCGAGCACGATCGCCCAGCCGTCGTCGCGGGGAACGATGTCGTAGGTCAGCTCACGCATGGCTCGCCTCGCGGCCCAACCACCGCGATAATGGCAGAAATGGGCGCCCGTGCCGAACTATCGCACCGGGTGGATGGCGAACGGTGAACGCGATCGTTCGAATTGCTCGCGCTTTCCCTCTCCCCGCTCTTGCGGGAGAGGGAAAGCGCGCACCGTCTTGCAACAACTCAAAGCTTGTTGTGGCTGCCGTCGCACATCGGGCGGCTGCCGGTGCGCTTGCAGGCGCAGAACCAGGCCTGTTCGGCGGCGGCGGGCTTGAACTCGACCGGCGAAAAGCCGGTGCCCTTGTGCGAGCCGTCGCAGAACGGCTGCTTCCTGGAGCGGCCGCAGGCGCACCACCAGTAGCTCTTGCCCGCCTCCACATCGACCGCGATCGGTTGCCGTCCGCCGATTTCAGGATCCATGTCCCGCCTCCGTCGCATGATCCCGAAAAGTTGCAGACTTTTCGGACAAGATCATGCGCAAACCGCCTTCCGACAGGCTACCATTGCTGGCGCAACGCCACCAGCAGCGCGATGACCGCGACCGCGAGCGCCCCGAGCATCAGGTTGATCTCGACCCATACGTAGCGGGTCTGCGCCAGGTCCTCGCCGGAGAAATACGCCGCCGAGAGATCGAGATCGATGTTGAGCCAGGTGAAGACCGCGAACAAAAAGCTCAAGCCGGCGCTCGCGAACAGGAACACCCGCAGCACCCTGCGCCGGATCAAGCGCCGCCCCCCACCTCGGTCGCGAGCCAGGCCTCGCCGCACGCCTTGGCCAGCTCGCGCACGCGCAGAATGTAGCTCTGCCGCTCGGTGACCGAGATCACGCCGCGCGCGTCGAGCAGGTTGAACACGTGGCTCGCCTTGATCACCTGGTCGTAGGCGGGCTGCGCCATCAGGTTGCGGCGCGCGTTGCCTTCGACGGTCCAGCCGGCGTCGAGATATCTCCGGCAGGCGGTTTCCGCCATTTTGAACTGCTCGAACAGCATGACGGTGTCGGCGAACTCGAAATTGTGCCGGGAATATTCCTTCTCGGCCTGCAGGAAGACGTCGCCGTAGGTGACCTTGCGCGCGCCCTCGCGGCCGTTGACGTTGAGATCGTACACGCGGTCGACGCCCTGCACGTACATCGCGAGCCGCTCCAGGCCATAGGTTAGTTCGCCCGACACCGGCGCGCATTCAAAGCCGGCGACCTGCTGGAAATAGGTGAACTGCGACACCTCCATGCCGTCGCACCAGCATTCCCAGCCGAGACCCCAGGCGCCGAGCGTCGGCGATTCCCAGTCGTCCTCGACGAAGCGCAGGTCGTGCAGCCTGGGATCGATGCCGATGGCGTAGAGCGAGTTGAGATAGAGGTCCTGCAGGTCGCTCGGCGACGGTTTGAGGATCACCTGGAACTGGTAGTAGTGCTGCAGCCGGTTGGGGTTCTCGCCGTAGCGGCCGTCCTTCGGCCGGCGCGAAGGCTGCACGTAGGCCGCGTTCCACGGCCGCGGCCCGAGCGCGCGCAGGGTGGTGGCCGGATGAAAGGTGCCCGCCCCCATCTCCATGTCGTAGGGCTGCAGGATCACGCAGCCGTAGTCCGCCCAATAGCGTTGTAACGCCAGGATCAGGCCCTGGAACGACCGCTCGGGACGCATGTGGTCAGGCAGGTCGGCAGCGGCCATTGCGCGGCGCTTCTGGTTCCGGATGGGCGCGGGACCCTATCGGCGCGTCCGGTGGGGGTCAAGGCAAAGGCGGCCGGAAACTCGCGTGGTTACAATCGGTTGACCGGGCGCGCCGGGGTCATAGCACGCGCCACTCGCCGCTGTCGGGATCGCGCCGCAGGGTCGGCAGCTCGCGGTGGGGAACCGGCTCGCCGGCCGGCTTGGTCGTCACCCGGCCGAGCTCCTTGTTGACCCGGCGGACCTCCTTGACGAACCAGCCCACCACGGTCGCGCCGCCGATGACGGCAAGTCCCTTGACCACCGCGGGAATGATGACCGGCCACGCCATGTCGTTTCTCCTTCGAACTCCCAGCCCTTACAGTCCGTAGCGCGCCCAGATCGCGCGCGCCTCGAGCGCCGAGATGACGTCCTCGGCCAGATCGGTGCGGCGTAACAGGCCGAGCCCGTCACCGCCGACGCCCGCCGGCAGCCGCCCGAACCAGCCGCGCGCGGGCGAAACGAGCGGCATCGCAACCTTCTCACCGAAGCGCGCGCGCAAGGTCGAGCGCACGTCGCCGATACCGTCCACCAAGCCGAACTCCAGCGCCTTGGTGCCGCTCCAATATTCGCCCGAGAACACGGTTTTTTCCGGGCCCCTGAGCCGCGCACCGCGGCTCGCCTTCACGAGCGCGATGAAGCCGTCGTGGATTTCCCGCTGCACCGCCTTGAGCCGCTCGACGTCCTCGGGCTTCTCGGGCAGGAACGGATCGAGCATAGCCTTGTGCTCGCCGGAGGTATAGAGGCGGCGCTCGACGCCGATCTTGTCCATCAGTTTGGCGAAGCCGAACGAGCCGCCGACCACGCCGATCGAGCCCACGATGGAGGCGGCGTCGCTGACGATCTCATCGGCGGCGCAGGCGATCATGTAGCCGCCGGACGCCGCGACATCCTCGGTGAATGCAATCACCGGACGCTTGTGCTCCTCGGCGAGCGCGCGGATGCGGCGATAGATCAGGTGCGACTGCACCGCCGAGCCGCCCGGCGAGTTGATCAGCAGCGCCACCGCCTTGGCCTTGCGCACGGCGAAGGCGCGATCGAGCGCACGCGCGACGCCGGCCAGCGTGAGCCCGGGCTTGAGCGGGGTCGAAAAGCCGATCACACCGGCGAGCCGCACCACCGGCACCACCGGCGCGCCGCGAAACATCCGCGGCACAAACGGACGCAATGTCGCACGCACGCTCGCAAGAAGCTGCTTGAAGTGCTCGGGCTTGTCCTGGTCGGCCATGCGGCATCATCCTTCGGTACGCACGTAAAGTAGAAGCAGGAGCGGTGGGGATCGTTCCCGCCCGGACGCGGTGGCGCCTCTTATAGCAACGGTCGCCGGGCTTGGCTCATTCGGCGTGCCCGGTCGAGCGGTGTACCGGGCACGACTCCGTGCCCTGGCGATACGCTCAACCGTCACATTTCGCCGAGCGGCAGTGTGGCGGCGGCACGCAGAACCGCTTCGGCCTCCGCGGTGGGGCGCCCCGACGCGTCGTTGAGCACGAGGCCGGGCAGCAGCACGGTGGGCGCGCGGCTCGCCTTGGTTGCCCGCACCAGCACGCGGATGGCCGGATCGGCGGGCTTGCCGTGGACCGGCAAGATCGCGATCGCGCCGAAACCGGACGCCAGCGCGCCCAGCACCTCGGCAAGGCCGTCCGCCCGCCAGATCAGGCTCACGGTGCCGCGCGCAGAGAGGAGCCAGGCGGCGGTCTTGATCCACGCGGCGAGCGATTCGCCCCGCCCGGCATGCGCCAGCCGGCACCGGCGGTCGGGTGAAGTTCGTTGCCGCGCCGGATCGTTGAACGGCGGGTTCATCAGCACGCGCGCGGCGCATCCCGGCTTGAATCCCGCCGCGGTCAAGGCCCGTGCCGGCGCCGTTGCGTCCAGCGCGACCGCGCGTACACGCATGCCCAGCGCGTTGCGCCCGGCATTGTCGGCGGCCAGCGCCGCAAGGCCAGGGTCGATTTCGACCAAGGTCACGGTGATGCCGTCGACGCGCGCGGCGAGCGCCAGCCCGGCCGCGCCGACGCCGGCGCCGAGATCGACCGCGTGCTCGCCCGCATAAGCAGGCGTCGCCGCCGCCAGCAGAATGGCATCGTGCCCGACGCGGTGGCCGCGCCTGGGCTGACGAAGCCGCAGCCGGCCGCCGAGCACGGCATCGTCGGTCAGTTCGCCGGTGCGGCGCTCAGGGGCCATCCGGGCGAAGCTCGTGGCCGAGGCCGGCTTGTTGCAGCAGCTCGCGCGCGGCGGCGACGTTTTCGTCGGGGACGAGTATGCGGCGCGGCAGAACGCCGATCGAGCCTTCCAGCACGCTCATGTTCTGATCGAGCACCATATTATGGATATCGGCGGCGTCGAGCAGCGCCACGATGGCCGACACCAGCACCGGGTCGTTGGTCCGCACGATTTCGCGCACTGCTCCCTCCCCGCCTTCAGTCCTGCCGCCGATCCCAATCCTCGCCGGGCGAACGCTGGGCGAGATAGGCCAGCAGCTTCATTTCACGCCGTCCCTTGGTCACGGTATCGAGCACGAGGCCCGCGACCAGGGAGAGACAAGCCAGCAGCATCAAGCCGGTGGAGAGGATCGCCGTCGGAAGGCGCGGAACGATGCCCTGCTCCAGGTAGGTCACGAATATCGGAATCGCAAAGCCGATGGAAACGATAGCGAGCGCGATGGCCACGCCCGAGAAAAACGCCAGCGGACGCTCGGAACGGTAGAGATTGAGGATGGTGAACAGGATGCGCACGCCGTCGCGCCAGGTACTGAGCTTCGATACCGATCCTTCCGGCCTGGCATAGTAGGGCGTTGCGACCTCGACCACCGCCAGTTCGAGCTCGAGCGCATGGACGGCGAGCTCGGTCTCGATCTCGAAGCCGCGCGACAGCACCGGGAACGATTTCACGAAGCGGCGCGAGAACACGCGATATCCGGACAGAATGTCGGTGAACGTCGCCTTGAACACCGACGCGAAGAACGCGCTCAGCAGCCGGTTTCCGGTCCGGTGCCCGCGGCGGTAGGCCGCCTGTTCCCGATCGGCACGCGCCGCCACCACCATGTCGAGGCGATCCTCGATCAGCCGCGCGACCATGCCGGGCGCGCTCGGCGCGTCGTAAGTCGCGTCGCCGTCGACCAGCACGTAGATGTCGGCATCGACATCGGCGAACATGCGCCGCACCACGTTGCCTTTGCCCTGGAGCGTCTCACGCCGTACCAGGGCGCCGGCGGCCCGGGCGACTTCGGCCGTGCGGTCGGTCGAATTGTTGTCGTAGACGTAGATCGCCGCCTGCGGCAGGGCGACGCGAAAGTCGCCGATGACGGTGGCGATGGCGGCCTCCTCGTTGAAACAGGGAACCAGGACCGCCACGCGCGGGTTCTTGGGCTTGTGCCCATCCGCGCCGGCCGTGCCTCCACCGGCCTCCGACATCAATTCGCCTCTTTCGCCGCCGCTCGGACGCACCCACTGACACTATGGCGCACTTGCCGCGCCAGCATAGCGTTTCTATTCTCGCGCGTCCTAAATCCGGAGAGCTGCACTTGGCCGTCATCGTTCCCTTCGAAAGCCGTCTCCCCACCTCCATCGATCCCCTGCTCGACCTCGTCGCCGCCGACATGGAGCGGGTCAACGCCACGATTCTGGCGCGGACCGGATCCCAGGTGACGATGATACCCGAGGTCGCCAACCACCTGATCTCGTCCGGCGGCAAGCGCCTGCGCCCGATTCTCACGCTCGCCATGGCGAGGCTCGCCGGCTATGCGGGCGACCGCCATGTCAAGCTCGCGGCCGCGGTCGAGTTCATGCATACGGCGACCCTGCTGCACGACGACGTGGTGGACGAGAGCGACATGCGCCGCGGCAAGCAGGCCGCCCGCATGCTGTGGGGCAACGACGCCAGCGTTCTGGTCGGCGATTTCCTGCTCGGCCAGGCGTTCAAGATGATGGTCGAGGTGGGCTCGCTGCCGGCGCTCGAAATCCTCTCGTCGGCCGCCGCCGTCATCGCCGAAGGCGAGGTGATGCAGCTCGGCGCCGCCAAGAACACGGCCACCACCGAGGACGCCTATCTCGCGGTGATCCGCGCCAAGACCGCCGAGCTGTTCGCCGCCGCCTGCGAGGTCGGCCCCGCGCTCGCGGTGCGGCCGACGGACGAGCAGTCCGCCTGCCGCTCGTTCGGCATGAACCTCGGTATCGCATTCCAGCTGGTGGACGACGCGCTGGACTACGGCGGCAAGGCCGCCAAGCTCGGCAAGAACGTCGGCGACGATTTCCGCGAGGGCAAGATCACGCTGCCGGTCGTGCTGTCGTTCCGGCGCGGCTCGGAAAGCGAGCGCTCGTTCTGGCGGCGTACCCTCGAAGAGGGCGAGGCGACCGATGCCGATCTAGAACAGGCCATCGCGCTGATGATCAAGCACCGCGCGCTCGAGGACACTATCCAGCGCGCGCGCCACTACGGCGCCATCGCCAAGGACGCGCTCGCGCTGTTTCCCGCCTCGGCGATGAAGGACGCGCTCGAAGAGACCGTCGAGTTCTGCATCGCGCGGTCGAATTAGCGCGCCATTACGGTCGCGCGCACCCACCATCCCGGATGTGCCTGGTGCAGTGCTCGCGCCGCCGCCGTCGCGGCACGCGCTGAATCGAACAGCCCGTAGCAGGTCGCGCCGGAGCCCGACATGCGCGCCAGTTGGCACGTGCGCATGTTGCGTAAAGCCGCCAGCACGTCGGCGATGACCGGCGCAAGCCCGATCGCGGGCGCTTCCAAATCATTGCGGTCGTTCACCAATACGGCCACAAGCTCGGTGTGCCCCCTCCCCCGCTTGCGGGCGCGGGCTGGGGAGGGGGTGAGCTTGAGCGAGTCTTGGTAAGTACCCCCTCCCGGCTCGTTTCGCTCGCCGGCCTCCCCCGCAAACGAGGACAGCCGCAGCGCCGCGAACACGTCCTTGGTCGGCACCGCCACGCCGGGATTGACCAGCACCGCCGGCAGCCGCGGCAGGTCGAGCGGCCCGGACAGGACGTCGCCGATGCCGCGCATGATGCGCGGACGCGGATCGAGGCACACCGGCACGTCGGCGCCGGTCGCGCGCGCCGCATCCAGCAGGCGCGGATCGCCGGGCGCGATGCGATTGGCGCGCGCGAGAAGCCGCAACGCCGCCGCCGCGTCCGCCGAGCCGCCACCGAGGCCGGCCGCGACCGGAAGCCGCTTGGAGAGTGCAAACCGCCCGACCTTGAGGCCCGCGACGCGTTCGGCCAGCGCGCGGGCGGCCTTGAGCACGAGATTGTCGGTAGTATCGCCCGCTGCCGCCGCGGTCGGGCCGCGCACGTCGAGCGCGAGCGCACAGCCGGGCGTGAAGCTCAAGGCGTCGCCGATGTCCGCGAAGGCGACCAGGCTCTCGATGTCATGGTAGCCGTCGGGCGTCTGGCGATGACGCGCAGCGTCAGATTGACCTTGGCGGGCGCCCATTCGACGCGCGCGCTCGGCACGGCCGCCGAAGGCCTCAGCCGCCGCCGCGCTTCTTGGCGTTCTCGGCATCCGCCGCCGAGGACGGGTCCTCCGGCAGCCCGGACTTGAGCTTCTCCTCGATCTTGGTGAGCTCTTCGGGCTCCGGCTTGAGGTCGCGCGCATGCGACCACTGGAAGCGCGCCTCGAGCTTGCGTCCGACCCGCCAGTAGGCGTCGCCGAGATGATCGTTGATGGTCGGGTCCTCGGGCTTGAGCTCGACCGCGCTTGTCGAGATGCTTGACCGCCTCTTCGTAGTTGCCGACCCGGTAAATAGGCCCAGCCCAGCGAGTCCACGATGTAGCCGTCGTCGGCGCGCTGCTCGACCGCGCGCTTGATCATGCGCATGCCCTCGTCGAGGTTGATGCCCTGATCGACCCACGAATAGCCGAGATAGTTGAGCACGTGCGGCTGATCGGGGAACAGCTCGAGCGACTTCTTGAGATCGATCTCCGCCTTCGGCCATTGCTTGGAGCGCTCGTAGCAGATGCCGCGGAAGTAATAGATCACCCAGTTCGACTTCTCGGGCTTGGTGATGGTGTCGACGCCCTTGCTGTAGACGTCGGCGCATTCGGCGAACTGCTTGCGCGCGCGCAGGATGTTGCCGAGCGCCATGATCGCTTCCTGGTCGGCGGGATGCGCGGCGATCAGCTTCTCCAGGCTGGCCTTGGCCTCGTCGGTGCGCTCGAGCGCGTCGAGATTGATCGCCATCTGGATTTGCGCATTGCGCTGCAGCGGCGATGCCAGCGGCACCCGCTCGTAGGTCTTGATCGCGAGCTCGGGCTTCTTCATCGCCTCGTAGAGGTCCGCGAGCGACAGCAGCGCCAGCGGATGCGACGGCGACAGATAGAGCGCCAGCTGCAGATAGATGAGGCCGAGATCCTCGCCGCCCCGGCGCCCGAGCGCGGCGCCGAGCCCGTACAGCACTTCGGCGGCGCCCGCCTGCGGGGTGTCGACCAGCAAGCGGCAGCTTCTTGCCGGCCTTGAGCTCGCCGATCGCCTCGGTGATCAGCGGATGACGGGGCAGCGCCTCGTCGAAAGCCGTGAAGACCTTGAGCGCCTCGTCCCTGTTGCCGACCCGCGAGAGGTAGTTGCCATAGGCCTGCACCACGCGCAGCGCGGCGGCGTCGAGCTTGTAGGCGCGCTCCAGCCGCTTGCCGGCGTCCTTGCGATGGCCGGCGAGCTCGAGGATCAGGCCGGCATGCATGTCCTTGAAGATGGCGTACCATTCAGGGCCGGGCAGCTTGTCGATGGCATCGGTCGCCTGCCTGGCCTCGCCCGGGCTCGCATGCGTCCAGGCCGCGAGCAGCGCCGCCGCGAGGTCCGTGATCGGGCCGCGCACCGACTGCGCCAGTTCCCGCCGTGCGTTCGGATATTGCTTGTGCTTGATCGCGCGCACGCCGAGCACGAGCCGCGCGATGCGGTCGGTCTTGTCGACCTGGACCACGCGCTCGGCAAGCTTGACCGCCTCGTCGACCTCGCCGTTGGCCAGCACCGCCAGGAAGGCGCGGCTGAGAAGCTCGTTGTTGCGCGGATCGCTGCGCAGCGCCGCGCGGTAGTAGCTCGCGGCCGCCGCGGCGTCGCGCTGTCCGCTGGCATGACGGGCGGCGAGGTAGCTGCCGGAGGGCGAGGCGCGCGAAAAATTCGCCGCGTACTGTGCTTCGGCCGGCGCGTTGCCGGAACAGGACAATACGAGCGCGCCCATCGCGGCGAGGGCCGCGTGGCGGAAGCGGGGCGAAGAGATCACGGCGCGTCGACTCCATTTGGCGGTCGAACGCCTTCGGCGTGGCCGCAAGGGCGAGAATGGCCTGTTTGGGGCCAGCCCGCAATAACGTGCCCGGATCGGGCCTGCCAACCACGTTGAATGCCGGGATAAGGGCAGCATCGTGACCGTTTCAAGCGCTGTCCGCTCACAAATTTTGATCGTTCGGCCAGGACCGCAGCGACCCTGCGCAGGCCGGCTTGGCGGCAATGCCGCGCCCGGCGGGGGGCGGTTCGGCCCAGATGCCGCAGGAGGCGGGGGAGCGCCCCCCGGCCAGGCCCGCGTCATTCGATCACGGCGTCGGCCAGCGCCAGCAGCGTCGGCGGCACGGCCAGGCCGAGCGCCTTGGCGGTCCTGAGATTGAGAACCAGTTCGAACTTGTTCGGCTGCTGCACCGGCATCTCGCCGGCCCGCGCGCCCTTGAGGATGCGGTCGACGTAGGCGGCGGCGCGCCGGAACACGTCGCGCGAGTCGACCGCATAGGACAGCAGGCCGCCGTCCCGGGCAAAGACGTTGTTCGAATACACGGCGGGCAGGCGGTACCGGGCCGCCAGCCGGACGATCAGATCGCGATTGGCGACGGTAAAGCTGTCAGGAATCTGCACCAGGCCGCCGCCTTCGCCTGCGACCGCGGCGATGGCACGTTCGATTGCGGCCACGTCGCGGGCGGGCGCCGTGAACGGCTCGACCTTGAACGTGGGAGCGGCGGCATCGATGGTCTGCAGAAAGATGCGGGCAAACGGGGCGGTATCGGGATTGAACAAGACCGCGACCCGCCGCACGCGCGGCGCCATCACCTTGAGCAGCTCCAGCCATTTGCCGCCCAGCGACGCCTCGAAATTGGTGAACCCGGTGATGTTGCCGCCGGGACGCGCCAGGCTCTCGATGAAATGCATGCCGAGCGGATCGGCGACTTGCAGGAACAGGACCGGGATCGTACCGGCAACCTGGCGGACCGCGGCCACCGAGGGGGTCGCGCGCGCCAGAATCAGATCGGGGCTCCCCGCCACGAGTTCTTTCGCGGCCGCCTCGATCCTGTCGACGTTGGCACCCGGCCAGCGGACCTCGAGCTGGAGATTGCGACCCTTGACCCAGCCCAGCTCCTGCAACCCCTGCTGCAGGGCGGTTATTTCCTGATCCCCCAAGCCATCCCCGGGTGGCAGGCCGGTCAGCACCGCGACGCGGCGCATGCCGCCGCCCTGTGCCAGCGTGTGAACCGGCCATGCCGCCGCCGCGCCACCGAGCAGCGCGATGAATTCGCGGCGTTTCATTCGATCACCTCGTCGGCGCGCGCCAACAGCGTCGGCGGGATGTCGAGGCTGAGCGCCTTCGCGGTCTTGAGGTTGATCGTGAGGATAAAGCGTGTCGGCTGCTCGATCGGCAGGTCGGCGGGTTTCTCACCCTTGGCGATGCGGTCGACATACTCTGCCGCCCGCCGAAACGCGGCCGTGAGGTCCGGGCCATACGACAGCAATCCACCGGCATCCGCGTAGATTTTGTCCGTGAACATCGTCGGCAGCCCCTGTTGCAAGGCCAGTGCAGCGATATGGGCTCGATCTTCAGTGAAAAGCCCGCTGTGCAGGACGAGGACCGATTGCGCGCCGCGCTCGGCCAGGCCCCGGAACGCCGCCACGAAATCGTACGGCGGGTTTTCGAGCTTGAGCGGCTGAAGTTCCCAGCGCAGCACACCGGCCGTGCGTTCGGCAGCGGGGAACGCCTCCCCCGACACGGCATCCCAGAGCACGCCCAATCTGGTTCTTGCCGGAAAGGCCTCGGCGAGGAGCCCCATCTGCTTTTCGACAAGTTCGGGCCGGCGAACGTAAAAGCCGGTGATGTTGCCGCCGGGTCGAGCGATGCTCGTCACGACGCCGAGCGCCACGGGATCGAAGCTGGTCGCGATGATGACGATGGGAGCGGTACTGGTCGCCGCCATCACCGATTTCAAGGTGATGTGATTTTCCTGGACAAAGATATCGACCTTGCGGCGAACCAGCTCGCGTGCCGCTTCGTCGATGAGATCGGCGCGGTCCGGCGTTCTGAGGAATTCGATTGCAAGATTTTGGCCCTCGATATGGCCAAGTTCGCGCAAACGCTGTTCGAACGCCGCCCGCTGTACGCTGCCTCTCGGGTTCAGCGACACCGTTCCGACGCGCAACGGTTTCGGCGCCCCTTGCGCGCGCGCAGCAAACGGCGTGGCGAAGACCGCGTTGCCGAGCAGTGCGATGAATTCGCGGCGTCGCATGGCCTCGCCCTTCATCCGATCACCTCTCCGGCACGCGCGCACGGCCGCCGGCAGGTCGAGGTCGAGCGCCTTCGTCCCATCGGATGTCTCCCCTCCTCGGGGTTACGTCCTGATGAAATTCTAGCACATTTTCGATCTGGCGATCTGCGAATACGGAGCGCCGCGTCAGTTGGTCACCGCCTCGCGGGTCCGCGCGGCCTCCGCCGGCGCCAGCGGGGGCGGCGAAGCGGCGGGCTTGGTGGCGAGGACGATGTTGTAGCCGTTGCCGAACACGAACACCTTGGATGTCCGCCAGATGATCTTTTCCAGTTCCACCATGGTGCGCATCCGCAGGCGAACCTTCCACAGGTACAGGTGCTGAATGAAATTCCAGGTCAGACCCCAGGCCCAGAACGGCAGATGCCGATAGCGGATCGGCTCGAACCCGAGCCGCCGCAGCTTGAACACAAGGACATTGGCCCCGAGAAAATTGTAGCGCCAGTTCTCGAAGAAGGCGGTTACGCTTTGAAAATCCTTTTCGCGGCGGCAAAAATCCAACGACCCGGGCGAACGGATCAGCAGGCGTCCACCCGGCCGCAGCATGCGCCAGCAGCGTTCCAGCCAGGCGTCCACGTCCTTCGAGTAGCCGATCGATTCGAACGCGTAGATCGCGTCGAAGCTTGCGTCGGCCAGATCCAACCGGTCGAAATCGGCGACCACGACCTGGACCCGGCCGCCGAATTTCTCGAACTTGCGCCGGCAGATTTCGGCCTGCACCGGAGAATTGGTAACGCAGGTGATGTCGACCTTGTAGCGGCTCGCCAGATAGTCGGCCGCCGCGCCCGAGCCGCATCCGAGCTCGAGCAGGCGCATCCCGTCGCGCGGCTCGAGCAACAGACGGTCGGCTTCATAGGGTTGCGTGAATGCCGCGCGGGGAAAGACGCAGGTGCTGTAATTGTCGTGCTCGCCGCGATACGACTTGAAGACGTCGTCGTAGGTGCGGTCCTGGTCGTCGTGCTTGAAGAAATCCTGCGCCTTCGGCGCCCACTCGACCAGCTGGCGCCGCTCGAACGCGTTGAGCCGATGGCCGATCCCGCCCGCGTCCTTCGGGTGCGTCGCAAGCAAGAACAGGATGTAGTGAAGCAGGTTGTAGGCCGCAAAGACCCCGACAACGATCGCCGCGGCCAGGACGGCCATCCACGCAACATCCAAAATGCGCCACTCCTCTGAAGTCGTCACATGTTCGGGTAGTTCGGCCCGCCGCCGCCCTCGGGCGGCACCCAGGTGATATTGCCGTTCGGGATCCTTGATGTCGCAGGTCTTGCAGTGCACGCAGTTCTGCGCGTTGATCACGAAGCGCGGGCTGCCCCCCTCCTCCAACGGTTCTTGCACCCATTCGTACACCGCCGGCCGGACAATAGCGCGCCGATGGCCCGGCATAGACGTCGTGCTCGGAGGCCTTCTGCAACGCGAGGTCGGCGACCTGGAGGTGCACCGGCTGGTCCTCCTCGTGATTGGTGTTGGAGAGAAACACCGAGGAGAGCCGGTCGAAGGTGAGCTTGCCGTCGGGCTTGGGATAGTCGATCGCGCGCGCATTGCGCCGCCGGCTTGAGGGTCGCCGCATCGGGCTTGCCGTGGCGCAGCGTGCCGAACAGCGAGAAGCCGAGCGTGTTCGTCCACATGTCGAAGCCGCCGAGCGCGATGCCGAGCATAGGTGCCGAAGCTCGACCACAGCGGCTTGACGTTGCGCACCTTCCAAAGGTCGCGGCCGACGTCGGAGCCGCGCCACGCCGCCTCGTAGCTCGCAAGCTCGTCGTTGGCGCGGCCGGCCGCGAGCGCCGCCGCGACGTGCTCGGCCGCCAGCATGCCGGAGAGCATGGCGTTGTGGCTGCCCTTGATGCGCGGCACGTTGACGAAGCCCGCCGCGCAGCCGATCAGCGCGCCGCCGGGGAAGGCGAGCTTCGGCACCGACTGGTAGCCGCCTTCGGTGATGGCGCGCGCGCCATAGGCGATGCGCTTGCCGCCCTCGAACGTGTCGCGCACCAGCGGATGGGTCTTGAAGCGCTGGAACTCCTCGAACGGCGACAGGTACGGGTTGGCGTAGTTGAGGTGCACGACGAAGCCGACCGACACCAGGTTGTCGTCGAAATGGTAGAGGAACGAGCCGCCGCCGGTCTGCTTGTCGAGCGGCCAGCCGAAGGTGTGCTGCACCAGGCCGGGCTTGTGCTGGTCCGGGCGCGACCTGCCACAGCTCCTTGAGGCCGATGCCGAATTTCTGCGGCTCGCGGCCTTCCGTCGAGGCCGAAGCGCTGCGATCAGCGCCTTGCTCAGGCTGCCGCGCGCGCCTTCGGCGAACAGCGTGTACTTGGCGCGCAGCTCCATGCCGCGGGTGAAGCCGTCCTTGTGCTGGCCGTCCTTGGCCGACACCCATGTCGCCGGTCGCGACGCCGGCGACCGCGCCGTTCGCGTCGTACAGCACCTCGGCGGCGGCAAAGCCCGGATAGATCTCGACGCCGAGCGCCTCGGCCTTGGTGGCGAGCCAGCGGCACACGTTGCCGAGCGAGACGACGAAGTTGCCGTGGTTGTTCATCAGCGGCGGCATCATGAGGTTCGGCAGGCGCAGCGCGCGCGTGGCCGAGAGCCAGTAGAAGCGGTCCTCGCTCACCTGCGTCTTGATCGGCGTGTCCTCCTCGCGCCAGCTCGGGCAGCAGCCGGTCGAGCCCGATCGGATCGATCACCGCGCCGGAGAGGATGTGCGCGCCGACCTCCGAGCCCTTCTCGACCACGACCACCGAGACGTCGGGCGAAAGCTGCTTGAGCCGGATCGCGGCAGCGAGCCCGGCCGGCCCGCGCCGACGATCACGACGTCGAACTCCATCGCCTCGCGCGCGGGCAGATCGTCAGTGCTCATCCGTATCTCCGCAACGACATCGTTGTCCCCGGCGGCCGGCCATATCCTTTCACGCCGCCACCTGATGGCATAGACTCAGATCGTAAGCTTCGAGCCCAAAATGATGTCAGGCGACCGCGACAAGGCCGCCCGCGAGCTGCTCGCCTTCTACCGGGAGGCGGGCGTCGATGCGCTTATCGGCGAGGCGCCGGTCGACCGGCTGGCGGAACCTCCCGCCCCCGCCCCAAGCGCGCCGGCACCGGCGCGTGCGCCGGCAAGCGTGGCGACAGCCGGCGCCGCGACGGTTCCGCGCCCGCGCGAAGCACGACGCTTGCCCCGCAGCCGAGCGCGCTTCCGCCGCCCTCCCCCGATGCCGCCGTCATGGCGGCGCGCGAGGCCGCCCGGAGCGCCGCCAGCCTGGATGAGCTGCGCGCGATCCTCGAGCGCTTCGACGGCTGCGCGCTGCGCGCGACCGCGTCCCGGCTGGTGTTTGCCGACGGCAATCCGAGCGCGCGCGTGATGTTCGTCGGCGAGGCGCCGGGCCGCGACGAGGACATCGAGGGGCTGCCGTTCGTCGGCCGCTCCGGCAAGCTGCTCGACCGCATGCTGGCGGCGATCGGGCTCGACCGCACCGCGGTCTATATCGCCAACATCGTCCCGTGGCGTCCGCCCGGCAATCGCGACGCCGACGCCGCAGGAAACCGCGATCTGCCTGCCGTTCATCCTGCGGCAGATCGAGCTCGCCGATCCCGACGTGCTGGTGTGCCTGGGCAATCCGTCGACGCAGACCCTGCTCGGCGACCCGGGACGGCATCACCAAGACGCGCGGGCGCTGGTTCAAGTTCGACACCGGCACGCGCGAGATCCGCGCGATCGCCGACGCTGCATCCCGCCTATCTGCTGCGCCAGCCGCTGCAGAAGCGCTCGTCTGGCGGGATTTCCTCGCGATCAAGAAGGCGCTTGCCGACCTGCGTCAGTGCGATCGGCAGCACCGGCCCACCTGGCGACAGTCACGATCGAGCACGTGCATTGGCGCGGACGCGCCCGACGATGTTGCGATGCCCTATGCGCCACGCGATCAAGGTGCAGGACTGGCGCGCACCGACGGTGCCTTGACGCTCGCGCGGCGATCACCGCTGCGCCGGTCTACCACCACCATCCGCACCGGCCGGAGGAATTCGATTCGATGCCGCGCGACATGGCGGGCCAGGCGCGCGCCGCGCTGGAAAACCTCAAGCGCGGACTTGAGGCGGTGGGCGCGACCTTCGCCGACATCGTCACCGCCGACCGGTTCGTGCACCGACCTCTCCGACCAGGATGCGCTCAACCGGGTGTGGGCGCGAATATTTCCGCGACGCCAAGCCCGACCACGACCACCGTGCAGGTGGTGCGGCTCGCCACCGATCCGCGCTGCCTGGTGCGAGATCAACGCGGTCGCGGTGATCGACTGACGCTTGGCTTCGGCGATTCCCGGCCGTCCTCGCGCTCAATCCGTGTCGCGATCCCTCATGGTTCAGGATGAGGTCGTGCGCTCCGGAGAATTCAGCCTTCTCGCATGTAGGGCGGCGGGCCGCCGGCGAGGAAATCCTCGCGCGGCGGGGCGAACACGTCGATCACCTCGGTGTCCTCGGGGAACCAGGCCTCGTGCTCGACGCCGCCCGGGATCACCGCGATGTCGCCCGGCCCGCACACCCGCCGCTCGCTGCCGAGGCGGAACTCCATCCGGCCCTTGAGCATCCAGAAGATCTGCTCGTGCGGATGCTTGTGCGCCGCGGCGTGCGCGCCCGCCTTGATGCTCCACCACACGATCATGCCGTGCTCGCCCGCGACCAGGCGGCGCGTGATCTTGTCGGTGATCTGCTCCTCCGGAAGCGCGGCGAGCGATCCGTACCCGGACAACTTTGGCATGGCGCGCTCACCCCGAGACGTAGAACTTGATCGGCGAAGATGCACCGCCAGGATCAGCACCGCGGGCTTGGCCTCGGCGAACTTGCCGGCGATGATCTTGGCCAGCGCATAGGTGATGAAGCCGAGCCCGATGCCGGTCGCGATCGAGTAGGTCAGCGGCATGGTGACGGCGGCGACCACCGCCGGCGCGTATTCGGTGAGGTCGTCCCAGTCCATCTCGGCGAGGCCGCGCGTCATCACGCAGGCGACGTAGAGCAGCGCCGCCGCCGACGCATAGGCCGGGACCATGCCGGCGAGCGGCGCGAAGAACAGCGCCAGCAGGAAGAAGATCGCGACGAACAGCGCGGTCAGGCCGGTGCGTCCGCCGGCCGACGACGCCCGGCCGCGCTCTCGATGTAGCTGGTGGTGGTCGAGGTGCCGATCAGCGAGCCGAACATGGCGGCGAAGCTGTCGGCGATCAGCGCCTGCTTCATGCGCGGCAGGTTGCCGTCCTTGTCGAGCAGGCCGGCGCGATGGGTGACGCCGATCAGCGTGCCGGCATTGTCGAACACGTCGATCAGCAGGAAGCTGAAGACCACGATGATGAAGGTCAGCTCGAACACGCGCGAGAAGTCGAGCTGCAGGAAGGTCGGCGCCAGCGACGGCGGCAGCGAGACGATGCCGCCGTACTGCGCGAGCCCGAGCGGCAGGCCGATCAGGGCCACGACCAGGATGCCGATCAGCGTGCCGCCGATGATCTTGCGGATAGTTGAGCGCCGCGATCAGCACGAAGCCGAGCAGGCACAGGATCGCCGGCCGGATTCTTGAGATCGCCCAGCGTGACCAGCGTCGCCGGATGCGCCACCACGATCTTGGCCTGCTCCAGCGCGATGATGCCGAGGAACAGCCCGACGCCCGGCGGAGATCGCGAACTTCAGGTTCTTCGGGATGGCATTGATGATGTATTCGCGGATGCGGAAGATCGAGAGCAGGAAGAAGATCACGCCCGAGCAGAACACGGCGGCGAGCGCCTGCTGCCACGTGTACTTGTAGGTGAGCACCACGGTGAAGGCGAAGAAGGCGTTGAGCCCCATGCCGGGCGCGAGCGCGATCGGATAATTGGCGTAGAGCGCCATCACCAGCGTCGAGACCGCCGCCGCGATGCAGGTCGCGACGAACACCGCGCCCTTGTCCATGCCGGCATTGCCGAGGATCTGCGGGTTGACGAAGACGATGTAGACCATCGTGAGGAAGGTCGTGAGCCCGGCGATGAACTCGGTGCGGACGTTGGTGCCGTTCGCGGTCAGGCCGAAATAACGATCGAGAAAGGACGTCTCGCCCGCAGGCGCTCTGGTGTCGGTCATCGCGCACCCCCCAACCGGTTTGCTCGGCTCCGCTCTAAGCCGCGTGTTTTTCACCCGGTATCGGCGCCGGCCGGAGCCGTCGTCAGCATAGCGCCCGAAAGGCCGCAAACCCATGGGCCATCGGCGATTTGTCCACCGCAAGCGGGAATGCCAGCGATGCTTGCGACGCGGGAACCGGGCCGCGGCCCGACCCGTTCAGTCTGGCGCGTGGGCGCGCACTTGCGCGATCATGCCGGCGCGGTTCGAATCGCGCCTCGCCCGCGGAGGGAATGACCGATGGAGTTCGATCCCGTCCTGCTCGCGCGGCTGCAGTTCGCCTTCACGATCACGTTCCACATCATCTTCCCGAGCTTCACCATCGGGCTGTCGGCGTTCATCGCGACGCTGCTGCTGCGCTGGCGATGGACCGGCCGCGAGCACCTGCACCGGCTCGCGCGGTTCTGGACCAAGATCTTCGCGGTCTCGTTCGCCATGGGCGTGGTGTCGGGCATCGTGCTCAGCTACCAGTTCGGCACCAACTGGAGCCGCTTCTCGGTCGTGGTCGGCAACGTCATCGGCCCGCTGATCGGCTACGAGGTGCTGACCGCGTTCTTCCTCGAGGCGACGTTCCTCGGCATCCTGCTGTTCGGCTGGAACCGCGTGCCGCCCTGGCTGCACGTGATGTCGGCGATCTTCGTCGCGGTCGGCACCGCGATCTCGGCGTTCTGGATCCTGTCGGCCAATAGCTGGATGCAGACGCCGGCCGGCCATGAGATGCGCGACGGCATCGCCTATCCGGTCGACTGGCTCGCGATCATCTTCAACCCGAGCTTCCCCTATCGCCTCGCGCACATGCTCACGGCCGCGTATCTGACCACCTCGCTGGTCGTGCTGGCGGTCGGCGCGCGCTACCTGCTGGCCGGCCGCCACGGCGAGGAAGCGCGCACCATGATGCACATGGGCATCGGCATGCTGGCGCTGCTCGGCGCCGCTGCAGCTCTTCATCGGCGACCAGCACGGCCTCAACACGCTCGAGCACCAGCCGATCAAGATCGCCGCGATGGAGGCGCACTGGGACGGCACCAAGCCCGGCAGCCTCGTGCTGTTCGCCTGGCCCGACGAGAAGGCCGAGATCAACCGCTTCGAGATCTCGATCCCGAACGGCGCCTCGCTCATTCTCACGCACGATCCGACGGCCTGTTTCCCGGGCTCAAGAGCGTGCCGCCGGCCGACCGGCCGCCGGTGCTGCCGGTGTTCTTCGCCTTCCGCATCATGGTCGGCATCGGCCTCTTCATGATCGCCGTCGGGCTCGTCGGCGCCTGGCTGTGGTGGCGCGGGCGGCTGTTCGACAGCGCGCTGGTATCTCGTGCCGGTGTCGCGCAGCCTGGTGGCTCGGCTTCGTCGCGGTGATCGCCGGCTGGGTCGTCACCGAAAGCGGACGCCAGCCGTGGGTCGCGTACGGCATCCTGCGCACCGCCGACGCGATCTCGCCGGTGCCGGGCGGCGAGCATCGCGACGACGCTCGCGCTGTTCGTGCTGGTCTACGGCATCGTGTTCACGATGGGCATCTACTACATCAACCGGCTGATCGACAAAGGGCCGGAAGGACGCGCGGTCGAGCCGCCGGAAGCGGGCTCGCCCGGACGGCCGCTGTCGTCGGCGCATCGAGGCCGGGCGCGAGGTCTCTCGCCCGCAACGCGTGACGCCGGAGGAGGCGCCATGGAACCGTATCTTCCCGTCGATCTGGGCCGCGCTGATCGGCACCGCGGTCGCGCTCTACGTCATCCTCGACGGCTTCGATCTCGGCGTCGGCATCCTGTTTCCGTTCGCCGGCGCACGAGCGCGAGCGCGACCAGATGATGAATTCGGTCGCGCCGTTCTGGGACGGCAACGAAACCTGGCTGGTGCTCGGCGGCGGCGGGCTGTGGGTCGCCTTCCCGCAGGCCTACGCGGTGATCATGCCGGCGCTCTATCTGCCGGTGATCGTGATGCTGCTCGCGCTGGTGTTCCGCGGCGTGGCGTTCGAGTTCCGCTGGGTGGCGACGACCAGCAAGACATACTGGAACTTCGCATTCGCCGCGCGGCTCGACGCTCGCCGCCTTCTGCCAGGGCGTGATCCTCGGCGGGCTGCTGCAGGGCATCAAGGTCGAGAACGGCGCATTCGCCGGCGGGCCGTTCGACTGGGCGACGCCGTTCGCGCTGCTGTGCGGGCTCGCCGTCGTCGTCGGCTACGCGCTGCTCGGCGCGACCTGGCTGGTGATGAAGACCGACGGCGCGGTCGCCGAGCGCAGCGCGCCGGCAGGCGCAAGCGGCTGCTGCTCGGCGTGCTGGCGTTCATGGCGGTGGTGAGCCTGTGGACGCCGCTCGCCTTCGAGCGCATCGCCGCGCGCTGGTTCTCGACGCCGAACATCTACTTCCTCTGGCCGGTGCCGTTGCTCACCGCGCTGACCGCGCTGGCTGGCCTGGCGCTGGCTCGAACGGGGCGCGAGCGTGCCGCCGTTCCTGGCGTCGATCGTCGCTGTTCCTGCTCGGCTATCTCGGCCTGGCGATCTCGACCTATCCCGTATCTCGTGCCGCCCACGCTGACGGTGTGGCAGACCGCGGCGGCGCCGGCGAGCCAGATGTTCATGCTGGTCGGCACGCTCGCTGCTGCTGCCGATCATCCTCGGCTACATCGTGTTCGTCTATTGGATGTTCCGCGGCAAGGTGCGCGAAGGCGAAGGCTATCACTGAGCGCGTTGCGCGCGCCGACGTCACGGCGCCTTGCTCTTGTCCCCGTCCGCCGCGGGCGGCTTGCTGTCGGCCGACTGCGGCCGGATGATCCCCCAGCCGACGCGCAGGAGCGGCAGCCGCCCTTGCACCGACCGCTCGAATGCGCGCGGCACCTCCGGCACGAGCTCGGGAAAGCGCTCCCGGATATCGGGCGGCGGCGTGCCGGACGTGTCGGTCGTCGGCCAGACCACGAGCGCGCCCTTGGCCTTGATGGCATCGAGCGTCACCCAGGGCGAACGCTCGGGCGCGTCGTTGAGAAAGAGGCTCGGCCGGCTCGGCGCGCCGAGCGCGACGAGCGCCGCCATGCGCGGCTCGCCCGCCACGATCTGCAGCGGCGCGCCGACCCGTCGCTCGAAGCTCTCGGCGAAGAAGCGGGCAATGGCATCCGCCGGATAAGTCACCTTGAGGTCGATATTGAGCCACGGCAGGACATACAGCCCCATGACCGCCATGACCGGCGGAATGATCAGCAGTCCGAACCAGGTCGCGATGACGACATGCTGGCGCCCGAACCGGATGCCGTCGCCGGCCGCCACCACCACGGCCAGGCCCGAGAGCACGACCAGCGGCGCAACGCCGCCGACCGGTCCCGCCCAGCCGATGAGGACCGCGATCAGCGTCCCCAGGAAGGCCGGCAGCAGCGCGAAGAAATAAACGTATTGCCGGGCGAACGAATCGACCGGGGGCCGTACGATCACGGGTGCCGGCTCGTTGCGCGGCCACGGCCAGCCCGCCACCAGGGCGACCAGAACGATAAGGCCGGCATGCGCCGCCAGGATCAGCCCGAGCTGGCGCAGCCATGCGACGAAATTTCCCGCGACCGCTTCCGGCGCGCGCAGCCGCGCCAGCACCGGGAGCACGCCGCCGCCCACCTCCGCCAGCCACACGAGATGCGGCAGCATGACGATGACGGCAACGACCGCCGCGATCCAGGGATCGATCGACAGCAGCGTGGCGCGCGCGCGCGCATTGGCAAGCGTGAACAGCGCGAGCAGCCCGACCAGGATCAGGCCGATATAGGTGGTCAGCAGGAGGAGCCCGACCTCGAGCGCCAGCACGAGCCAATAGCCGCGCCGGCCCTCTCCGACCGCGCGCCAGTAATGCAGCAGGATCAGCGCCCACAACGGCATCGTGAGGATCGTCGGCCCGAAATCGGCGGTCGGCACCGTGAAGGCCGCAACGCCCAGCATAAGCAGGACGGCGAGCGCGGCATGCTGCGGGCCGACGATCGAGCGTCCGAGCGCGAACACCGCCCAGTAGGTCGTGACCACGCAGATCTGCGACAGCAGATAAATGCCGAGCATCTTGCCGCCCGCGAGGTCGAACGCGAGCTCGGCCAGCCAGAACGCGAGCGGAGGCCCCAGATAGGTGCCGAGCTGAAATTCGTGCCCGACCGCCAGCACATTGGGCACGTCGCCCGGCGGCCCGGCATAGAACAGGTCCGGAACCAGCGTCCACAGCGCGGCCTGGGCAAGCGCGGCCAGCCAGACCGCGAGCGCCGGCCTCGACCGAACCAGTTCAACCAGAATGGAGACGTAGAGCATGGACCGGCGCGGTTCGAGGACAGGCCGGCAGAGATAAGCCGCGGCCGCTAGAGAGGCAACGGCTCGCCGGCCTTCATCTCCCCGGTGACGGGCTCGCCATACGCGGCGGCGACCGGGGCAAAGGAGCGGCGGTGGTGGATGGTCGGGCCGAGACGCGCCAGCGCGGCGAAATGCTCGGGCACGCTGTAGCCTTTATGGCTCTCGAATCCATAGCCGGGGTGAAGCAATCCCAGGCGCGTCATCAGCCGGTCGCGGGTCACCTTGGCGACGATCGAGGCGGCCGCAATCGATGCGATGATGGCGTCCCCGCTCACCACCGCCTGGCAGTCGCAGCCGGCATCGATGCGGTCGCGGCCATCGACGAAGACCAGCCTGGGCTTGACCGGCAGGCCCGCGACCGCCCGCGCGAGCGCCCACAACGAAGCGCGCAGGATGTTGTCGCGGTCGATGCGCGCGGGCGGCGCGAAGGCCACCGCCACCTCGGCGCTGGCGCAAATCCTGGCGTAGAGCTTCTCGCGGGTCTGCGGATCGAGCTTTTTGGAATCGTCGAGCCCGCGCGGCACGCGCTTGGGATCGAGGATGACTGCGGCGGCGACGACCGGACCGGCGAGCGGCCCCCTGCCCGCCTCGTCGCAGCCCGCCACCGGCCACACGCCGCGCTTGAGCGCCGCGCGCTCGCGCCGGAAGGTCGGGCGGACATCGTCCTCGCCCAGCGGCAGACGGACGGCGATGGCGGTGCGACTCATGGACGATGGTGCGCATGCGAGGCGGCGCCAAGTCAACCGGCGGCGCTCGCGCTGTGGATGGAACTTCGGCGCGCCGGCCCCGTTGGCTCTCCGGCTGGTACAGCGAGACCCCATGGCACCCAGACCGGAAGGCAAGAACGTCAAACTGCCGGCAGCGGCCGATCATTTCGACAACCTGTCGCGGGCCATCTTTGGACTGGCGGCCGGCATCCTGATGCTGCTCGCGATCGTCCTGACCTGCGACGCGGTTGCGCAGTTCGTGCTCGCACTCATCGGCGGGCAGCGCGTCGGCATCTCGGCCTTGAGCGGCATCGGCTATGTCGTGGTGTCGATCGCGGTATTCGATGTCGCGAAATATCTGATCGAGGAGGAGGTGATCCGCGGGCGGCAGATGCGCGTCGCGTCGGAGGCGCGGCGCAGCCTGACGCGGTTCGTTTCGACCATCGCGATCGCGGTTTTCCTGGAGGCGCTGGTCACCGTCTTTCGCGTGAGCCAGGAAGACGTGACGCAACTGCTCTATCCCACCGCGCTGCTGCTTTCGGGAATTCTGCTCGTGGTCGGCCTGGGCGGCTACCAGCGCATGAGCGTGAGCGTCGAGCGCCACGTCGACGGCAAGGACAAGGCGACGAGCGCAAGCGCCTAACTCGAAGCCCCGGCCGAACGCCGCGGCGTGCGGTCGCTCGCCTTCAGTCGGGCAGCACCACCCGGCCATCGGGCGCGAACGAGAATCCGGGCGCCCGCACCGCCTCCCAGGCGTGGCCATCGGGATCGGCGAAATAGCCGGAATAGCCGCCGAAGCTCGTCGCGTGTGCCGGCTTGAGCAGCCTCGCGCCGATGCCGAGCGCGTGCGCCATGAGCCGGTCGACCTCGGCGTCCGAGCGGCACATGCGCGCGAGCGTCGTCCCGCGAAACGCCTGCGGCCGCGGCTCATCCGCCAGCGCCGCATCGGCGGCGAGCTCGTCCCAGCGGAACAGCGCAAGAATGATGCCGCCGCCATCGAAGAACGCGATCGAATCGCCGGTCGCGCGCATTCTCCGCTGCAGCCCGAGCGCTTCATAGAACCGCACGCTGCGGGCTAAGTCGCTCACGCCGAGGGTGACGACGTTGAGGGCGAAAGGCGGAGCATCCTGCATGCGTCACCGGTCTCTTGATGTTGCCACTGCGCGACGTGGCGCCCCATCAAAGCAAGCTGAGTTGCGCGGCCTCGCGCTGCGGCGGCGTGAAATGGTGGGTCGCAAGCCTGGTCGACGTCTTGTTCAGGCCGAGCTTCTGGCAGGCGACCTCGAAACGCCGCCCGATCATCCAGGCGAC
The DNA here is from genome assembly GCA_963755305.1 of uncultured Alphaproteobacteria bacterium. Lineage (GTDB taxonomy): Bacteria > Pseudomonadota > Alphaproteobacteria > Rhizobiales > Xanthobacteraceae > VAZQ01. The sequence goes on from CAVWJL010000011.1 coordinate 123,881, forward strand.
CGGGCCGCCGCCGGTCTGGCGCTTGCCCCAGGTCGAGTCGTAGTCCTTGCCGTCGCGGGTATCGCGAACCAGCTTGAACACATGGCGGTAGCGATCGGGAAAATTGGACATCAGCCATTCGCGGAACAGGTCGCGCACCTCGAGCGGAAGCCGCAGCAGAACGTAGCCCGCCTGCTTGACGCCGACGGCGGCGGCGGCATCGAGGATGCGCTCGATTTCGGCATCGTTGAGCGCCGGGATTGCCGGCGCGACCAGGACCGACGTCGGCACGCCGGCGGCGGTCAGTTGCCGCAGCGCCTCGATCCGGCGGGCCGGCGTCGCGGCGCGCGGCTCCATCACGCGCGCGAGCTTTCCGTCGAGCGTGGTGACCGACAGCGCGACCTTGGCGAGGTTGCGCTCGGCCATGCGCGCCAGGATATCGAGGTCGCGCGTGACCAGCGCCGACTTGGTGACGATCCCGACCGGATGGCCGCAGCGCTCGAGCACCTCCAGGATGCGGCGCATGACCTGATGCTCGCGCTCGATCGGCTGGTAGGGATCGGTGTTGGTGCCGATCGCGATGGTGCGCGGCACGTAGCCCGGCGCAGCCAACTCGCGTTCGAGCAGTCTGGCCGCTTCCGGCTTGACGAACAACTTCGATTCGAAATCGAGCCCGGGCGACAATCCGAGATAGGCATGGGTCGGCCGCGCGAAGCAGTAGATGCAGCCGTGCTCGCAGCCGCGATAGGGATTGATCGAACGGTCGAAGGACAAGTCTGGCGAATCGTTGCGGGTGATGATCTTGCGGGTGGAATCGACCGTGACCGTGGTCTTGAACGGCGGCAGGTCTTCGAGATTTTGCCAGCCGTCGTCGAATTGGACGCGCGCCATCGGCTCATAGCGACCGGATGCATTCGATTGCGCGCCGCGGCCACGCCGGCGCTCGGTCTCCACTGCCACCGCGGCATCGGCCGGCATTTCGAGGTCGGCAGCCGGCCTTCTGCGCGCAAAGCCGCCCGCCGGCGCGGAGGGCGCGTGCACCGGCGGGCGTCTCAGGGCTGCTGCGTCAGGTCGAGCCATGGCGGATAGTAGCGCGATCAATGGAACAAAACAAGAACAAATATTTGAACCTGAAACCCTCCTGCCGAAACCAATAGCTAGAACGGGCGTTCCCAACCGGACAGGGTCAACGCCCATCAAGAAAGGAAACAACCATGAAAACGCGTCTGATTGCCGCCGCTGCGGGTCTCCTGATGCTTGCGGGCGGCATGGCTACGCCGGCTAACGCCGGATCGTGGTGCGCCTACTACGATCATTCGACCTACAATTGCGGCTTCCACAGCTACCAGCAGTGCCTCGACACCATCCGCGGCGCCGGCGGCTATTGCCGGCCGAACTATCAGGGCGGTTGACCGGGCAGCGGCGGACCCGCCCCCAGAGTGGGCGGAGCCAGCCGCAAGACCGTACTCTGTTGATCCGCTCGGGGCGCGCTATAGTGGCGCGCCCTGGGGGTCATTTTCCATGCTGAGCGTGGTTATTCCCACGCACGACAGCGAACGCGTGCTCCTGCCGACGCTGGCGGCGCTGGTTGCGGGCGCGGCGGCCGGAATAGTGCGCGAGGTGATCGTCGCCGACGCCGGCTCGCAGGACGCCACAGCCGAGATCGCCGACGTGGCGGGCTGCCGGTTCATGCCCTTGCCCGGCGCACGCGAAGCGCGCCTGACGGCGGCGGCAGAGGCGGCGCGCGGACCGTGGCTCCTGTTTATCGAACCCGGCGTCGTGCCCGACGGGACCTGGACCGACGAGACCAGACGCTTCGTCGAGGAGGCGCAGCTGCGCGGGCTTGCCGCCACGCATGCCGCGGTATTCCGGCCGGCGCGCCCCATCGGCGCATTCCGTCCCACGATCGGCGAGGCGTTCGCGCTGCTGCGCGCGGCGCTCGGCGCGCGGCCGAAAATCCAGCAGGGACTGCTGATCAGCAAGCAGCTCTACCAGGCGATCGGCGGCCACCGCGACGCGGCCGCGCACGGCCTCGTGCGCCGGATCGGCCGGGGCCGGATCGTGATGCTGCGCACCGGCACCATGATCGCGACCGGCGGCCGATATACTTGACTTTGTCAAACAAGTCTTTGACCATGTCATATATCCCGCCTGGCGCAGGGCCGTGCCATGCCGACCACCGATCTCGAACCGCGCATCGCGGCGGTGCGCCGCTTCAACCGCTTCTACACCCAGCGCATCGGGCTGCTGCAGGAGAGCTGGCAGAAGAGCCCGTTCTCGCTCGCCGAGGCGCGCGTGCTGTACGAGCTGTTTCGCCGCGACCGGCAGACCGCCAGCGAGCTCGCCAAGAGCCTCGGCATGGACGCGGGCTATCTCAGCCGCATCGTGCGCGGTTTCGCGGCGCGCGGCCTGATCGTCAAGCAGTCGTCCAAGAGCGACGGCCGGCAGAACCTGCTGTCGATCACGGCGCGCGGCCGCCGGCAGTTCGCTCCGGTCGAGGCTCACAGCAACGCCGAGGTCGGCGCGATGCTGGGCACGCTGCCGCAGACCGAGCAGGCGCGCCTGCTCGCCGCCATGCAAACTATCGAGCGCGTGCTGGGCGAGGCGCCCGCGCGCGAAGCACCCTACATCCTGCGCCCGCCGCGGCCGGGCGACATGGGCTGGATCGTCAGCCGCCACGGCGCGATCTACGGCGCCGAATACGGCTGGGACGAGCGGCTCGAAGCGCTGACGGCCGAAATCGTCGCCGCCTTCGTGCGCAAGTTCGACGCCCGGCGCGAGCGCTGCTGGATCGCCGAGCGCGAGGGCGAGAACGTCGGCTGCGTGCTGCTGGTGAAGGACAGCGAACGCGTCGCGCGCCTGCGCCTGCTGCTGGTCGATCCGCAGGCGCGCGGACTTGGCATCGGCGCGCGGCTGGTCGATGAATGCGTGCGCTTTGCGCGCGAGGCGCGCTATCGCAAGCTCACGCTGTGGACGCACAGCGTGCTCTCCGCCGCGCGGCGCATCTATCGCAACGCCGGCTTCACGCTCGTCAGCAAGGAACCGCATGACAGCTTCGGCAAGATGCTCATGGGGGAGACCTGGGACCTGGACCTGCGCCAGCCGCCGAAATAGGTCCCGCATGCCGCTTGACGGACGGGAGCATCGCTTGAGCCTGCGCGCCGAATTCGTGCGCCTGGGGCTGCGCTGGTTCCTCAAGCGCAAGAGCGGGCCCGGCACGACCATCGACGAGGTGCGCCAGCGGCTGGCGGCCTTCGGCCGGTTCGTGCCGGCGCCGCCCAAGGGCACCCAGGTCGAGCGCGTCGACCTCGACGGCGTCAAAGCCATCGCCGTGGCCACGCCCGAAACGGACCGCGCCCGCACCGTGCTCTATCTGCACGGCGGCGGGCACGTGTCGGGCTCGCCCGGGCTCTACCGCGATTTCATCTGGCGCATCGCCGCGGCGGCGCGGGCGCGCGTGGTCATTCTCGATCACCGACTCGCCCCGGAACATCCGTTTCCGGCCGCGCTCGACGACGCTGTCACGGCCTACCGCCAGCTACTCGCCAATGGCGCCGATCCACGCCGAATCGGCGATCATGGGCGAATCCTCCGGCGGCGGGCTCGCGCTCTCCGCGCTGCTGCGGCTGCGCGACGAGGGCACGGCGCTTCCCGCCGCGGCGGTCGCGCTCTCGCCCTGGACCGATCTCGCACTGACCGGCCGGTCGCTACGGGACAACGCCAAGGCCGACCCGATGATCCGCGCCGACGAAGCGCCGCGGCTCGCGCGCTATTACCTCGCCGGCGCCGATCCGCGCACGCCCTATGCCTCTCCGCTCTACGGCGACCCAAGCGGCTTGCCGCCCGCGCTGATCCAGGTCGGCAGCGACGAGGTGCTGCTGGACGATTCGGTGCGCATGGCCGAGCGCCTGCGGGCGGCCGGCTGCGAGGTCGCGCTCGAAATCTGGCCGCGTATGCCGCACGCCTGGCAAGTCTGGGCGCGCGTCGTGCCGGAGGCACAGGCCGCGATCGCGCGAATCGGCGCATTCATCCGCGGCAGGACGTAACTTCGCCTCTATCGGCGCGCCGTTCGTCAAGAACGGGGAAACGCCGGGATCTCTGTCGCCGCCGCCGCACCTTTGGTGGCCTTTCCCCCAAAGCGTGTTGCGCCTTTGCATCACTGGACAACCAAACTTCGCAAATCAAGCCGTTCTTGTTGCGAGCCGTTCTGCCTTCCGCCGCTTCTTGCTATTGTGTCCTATTGTGTCGACTGGCGCGATGGGGATTTTTGCGGCGGGGCTCCGATGGGACAGAAGTTCAATCTGCTGACGTCGACCGCGTTGACGGCATCCGTGGCCCTCGCTTCGGGCGCGGCGCTGGCGGCGGACATGCGCATGCCGGTGAAGGCGCCGTTGGCCGTGCCGTTCTCCTGGACCGGCTGCTATGTGGGACTGAACGCCGGCGGCATTTCCACGCAGTTGCGGCACAGCGTCGAAATCCCCAACATCCCTCCCACGCCGATAACCTTCGAGTCGGACGACCGGGCCACCGGGTTCATCGGCGGCGGCCAGATCGGCTGCAACTACCAGTTCGCCTCGAACTGGGTGCTCGGCCTCGAGGGCGACATCAACTATGCCGAGACCAAGCAGGACAGCGTTTTCGGATTTACCCGCAACAGCGAGGACGTGGTCGGTTCGCTGAACTCGCGGCTGCGCTGGCTGTCGACCGTGCGCGGACGCCTCGGGCCGACCTGGGATCGCACCTTTCTCTACGTGACCGGCGGCCTGGCGGTCGGCAAGATCGAAGCCTCCGTTGCCGCCACGACCACGTTCGGGCTCGATACGACTTACGCCGGGTCCTATTCCCAGACCCGCTTTGGCGGCACGATCGGCGCGGGCATCGAGCACATGTTCACCGACCGGGTGTCGGGGAAGATCGAGTACCTGCATTTCGATCTCGGCAGCGTCGACTACCGGGTCATTCCGGCGGTCGCGGTATTGCCTCAGTGGAACGCGTCGGCGCGAGTGATCGGCGACATCCTGCGGGTGGGATTCAACGTCAAACTGAGCCCGTAACCACTGAGATCGAAGATTCGCGCCGCGGCTAGCGCTCGATCTTGACCGAGCCTTTGCCTCTCAAATCGATTCGCAGGTTTCCGCTGCCGGGTTTTCCCTGCCCGCCTTCGGGATTGTACAGGGTGTACGGCACGGTCAGCAGCAGTCCGTGGCGCGGGTCGTAGGCTGCCTTGATCCGGCTGAACTCGATGCTGCTGAACCCCGACTGGCTTTCGGAGCCTTGGGCGGCCTTCTGGCTGAGCGCAAAACACTGACTGCCGATATCCGGACCGGGGATCAGGACCAGAAGGTGCGAGCTGCAGCAGACCGGTTCTCCGTCGGTGTCGACGTGCGCGATCCTGATCTTGCCCTGGGAAAACGATTTGGTCTGGCCGACCAGGTAGCTGATCCGGTCCAGATCGTTGCACGGCCCCACTTCGGCGGCCGTCGCGGCCGAGCCAAGGACGAGGAGCATCGCGAGTGCGTATTTCACAACGAAGCCCTTTCCAGTGATGCGTAGTCCTCGGATGACACGCCGCTCAATATGCCTCCCCCCTGACCGTATTGACAATGCGAACGGGGATCACGCGGCTTCCCGCCGCGTGCGCTCGATCAGCACTCTGGCGGCGGCGGTGAAGGCGTCGAACTGGTCGGTGAGGTGCTCGACGCCGAGCGCTTTTTTCAACCGCTCGGTCATCGCGCCCTTGGAGAAGATCCAGGTGTTCCCGCCGGGATTGGCTTCCAGCACGAACAGCTTTCCCGTGCCGGCCTCCCTGATGATGTCGATCCCCTGCAGCGCGATCTCGGGCAGCGCCGTGTAGGCGCGCCGCGCCAAGGAGAGAATGTCGGCGTCACCGGTGAGTTCGCGGGCGATCGGGCCGTCGCGCCGTCGCGCCTTCAGGGCAATCGACGCGAGCACGTCGTCCAGTGCGTCGAGCGAAGGCCGCGCCGCCTGCGAGGCGGTCTTGAACGCCAGCAGCGGTTCCCCGAACAGCGTCAGCACGCGGTGATGGCTGACGAACGGACCGGTATCGACAAACCGCTGCGCGAACATCGGCCCGAACCGTCCCGGGTGATCGTCCGGATAGGCTTCCCTCGGCTGGAAGCGGACGGCTTCCCGCCGCAGCAGCGTCATGTGATGTCCGTGCGAGGCTTCCGAAAACCCGGGCTTGACCACGACGAGCGGGCCGAACGCCGCTTCCGGCAGCATGACACCGGGCGTGATTTCCGCCGTGGCCGGCACCGGCAGGCCGGCGGCCTGGAAGCGGGCGATCTGCTCCAGCTTCGGTATCGCGGCGCCGGCATAGACCTTGCCCCGCAGCGGGCGGAATTCGAGCAAATTGCCGGGCGAGAAGACCAGCGTCGGCAATTTTCCGGCCTGCCGGCGCGTGACCGAGGACGGGATGGTGTTCGACGCGATGAACACTTCGATGTCGGGGGCCTGCGCGCGGACCTTGCGGGCGATGTCCTGAAAGTCAGCCACATCCTGATAGCCCGGCGTATGAACGAGGATCAGATGACGCTCGACTGCCATGGCGCCCTTCGCTCACTCGCACTTCCGCTATATGACCGGCTCGGCGAGCGCCATGAACCGCCGCTTCGAGATTTTCGCGACGAAGCCTTGCACCGGCCGCGCAAGCTCCATGCCGATCTCCTCGCACTGCTCGATGGCGAAGCCGGCGGCTCTCAATAGAGATTTCGACCTCGCCCGGTTCGGCGAACGCGCCTTCGCGCAGTTCGCGCCGCTGCGAATGGCGGGCGAGACGGGCACGGAAGTCATCGTCTCTCTCCGGCAGCGGCACGTCGAGGCGGCGCAGTTCCTGCATGACCCAATCCGCGTAGCCGTCGCGGCTTTCCTGCGCGAGCCGGCCGGCCACCCGGCGGCCGGTGTTGAACATCAGCACGAGCCGGCCGCCCGGACGGAGCGCGCGCTGCAGCCGCGCCAATGCGTCGGCGCGACGGTCCGCTGCGATGAACTGCAGCGTCCCGTGCACCACCACGACGTCGAAACGCCGCTCGATGTCGAGCGCGAGAATGTCCTGCCTGATGGTCGCAATCGGCAGCGACCGGCTCGCCGCGAACCGCCGGCACAGCTCCAGCGGCGTCTCGCAGATATCGAGCACGGTCAGGCTCGCGTCGCGGCCGGCGCCGGCGCGCGCCGCCAGTGCGACGATGCCGGTATCCTGCGAGCCCGCGAGCAGCACCCGGCGGCCGCCGGGCGCCAGCAGGTCGGCTAGCCGCGTTTCCAGCGCCGACGCCTGACCCTCGACCCCGGTGGAGGCGCGGGCGAGGCGGATATAAGGCCACAGCGCATGCATGTCGCGGCACGACGCGCACAGCCGGCCGGACACCTCGTAGGCATCGGCGGCGAGGCGCGGCAAATTCTCGCTGTATGGTGAGTTCCTGCAGCATGCCTTCCCCTGGCCCGGCGGTGCGCTAGACCGTCGCGCCCTTGGCCTTGGCGCGGCGCAGGTGCTCGTCGAGCCGCGGCATGATCTCGACGAAATTGCACGGGCGGTAGCGGTAGTCGAGCTGGTGCACCAGGATGTCGTCCCAGGCGTCGCGGCAGGCGCCGGGCGAGCCCGGCAGGCAGAAGATGTAGGTCGCGCCCGCGACGCCCGCGGTGGCGCGGGTCTGGATCGCCGAGGTGCCGATCTTGCCGTGACTCACCATGAGGAACAGCGTAGCGAAACCGTCCATGCGCTTCTCGAAGAGCGGCTCGACCGCCTCCGGCGTCACGTCGCGGCCGGTGAAGCCGGTGCCGCCGGTGCTGATGATGACGTCGATGGCCGGATTGGCGATCCAGGCCTTGATGCGCGCGCGGATTTCTTCCACGTCGTCGGTGACGATGGCGCGCTCGGCCACCGCGTGGCCGGCCTTGGCGATGCGCTCGGCCAGCGTCGCGCCCGACTTGTCGTCGGCGAGCGCGCGCGTGTCGGACACGGTGAGCACCGCGATCCTGAGCGGGATGAACTGGCGGCTTTCGTCGATGCCGAGCATGGGCGCGACCTTAGCAAATTCGGAATGGAATTGTGGACTCCGCTTCCGCCGGCACCTGCGCCGCGGCGCTGTCCGGAATGACCGCCCATCGATTGTTCCGGGCTCACTTTCCGCCGTCGTTCCGGCCGCCCTCTCCCTTGTCATTCCGGCCGAGCGAGCCGGAATCCAGTAAACGCCGAATGATGGAGGCTTGCGCGACCGTGATCGCAAGAATCGGTGTTTACTGGATGCCTGCTTGCGCAGGCATGACACCGAGCCTGTGACAGCACTACACCGAGCCTGTGGGGTCCGAGCGCAGCTAGCGTATGTCGCAAATGTGCGCGACGCGGTTGCTCACCCCGCCACGTTCCCCGCTGTCTTGCGCGTCACGGCGATCTCCGCGCGCGCGGCGCGCGCCATCAGGCCGCTGTCGTTGAACAGCGTGACGAAGCGGAAGCCCATGGCGATCATGCGCGCCGCGTAGGCGCCGGTGGCATTGTGGATGCCGGCGAACTGGCCGCGCTTGCGGGTCGCCGTCAGCAGCTTCTCGTAGATCGCGAAAGATCTCCGGCTCCTCGCGGTCGAGCATCGGCTTCATGCCGAGCGAGAAACCGAGGTCGCTCGGACCGACATAGATGCCCGAGATGCCCGGCACGTCGAGGATGGCGTCGAGATTGTCGATCGCCTCCTGCGTCTCGATCATCGGCATCACCAGCACTTCGTCGTTGGCGATCGACTGGTAGGGGCTGGCCTCGCCGTAGGCCGCCGCGCGGATCGGGCCGTTGCTGCGCTTGCCCTGTCGGCGGATAGAGGCAGGCGCTCGCCAGCGCCTTGGCTTCGGCCGGCGTATTCACCATCGGGCAGATCACGCCCCAGGCGCCGCCGTCGAGCACCTTGCCGATGATGCCGGGCTCGTTCCAGGGAATGCGCACCAGCGGGGTGATCGGATATTTGTCCATCGCCTGGAAGCACTGCACCATCGACTGGTAGTCCTGCACGCCGTGCTGCATGTCGACGGTGACGCTGTCGAAGCCGCATTGCGCCATCACCTCGGCCGAGAAGCCGGACGGGATCGCGAGCCAGGCGTTGACGCAGGCCTTGCCGGACTTCAGCCGCGCCCTGAGCTTGTTCATGACGTCTCCCCCCGCTTTGAAACACGGACCATCGGACCGTGCCGGAGCGCCCTACGCTCCGGCCAAAGTCCGGTGGTAAGCAAGTCGGCCGCCTTGGGCAAGGGGCGCATCGGGTGGGACGGCGGCGCCATCGGGCTGGATTCGGGCCAGCCCCGACAAACAGCGCAAGCCCGCTTTAGCACGCGGTCGGCGCGCGCAGCATGGGTCGCTCAAGAGCGGCCGGATCGGCGGCGCGGCGGATCGTAGTGGCGCACCCGCTCGAAATAGCGGCCGAACACCACCGAATTGATCTCGCTTCGGTCGAAGCCGATATCCGCGAGCATCCGGTCGTCGAGCGAATGCAGCAACTGCGCGGTCGCCCGGCGGCTGCGGTTCTCGCGATACGCCTGCCACCACCGGCGCAACGCACTCGCCAACGGGGCGGCGTGCTCGCGCAGCCTACCGTTGCCGGTGGGTATGCCTTTCGCCGGCATGACGGCGGCCAGGGAATTGGGACGCATCATCGTTCTCCGTGCGGACATTGCCGCGGGCGCGGCGCCGTGCGGCGGCGCCGTGCCGTAGCTTCGGGCGCTCGCGGTTGCCTCGATGTGCGAGACCCCGCGAGCGACATCGTTTGCCTTTGTCTAGGCGCTCAGCCGCGCTTCGGCCGTCTGGCGCTGCGCCGGGGCCGCCGGGCGGATGTTCTGGTTGACCCGGAACAGGTTGTCCGGATCGTATTTCTTCTTCACCTCGGCGAGGCGGCGGTAGTTGGGGCCGTAGGTCGCCTCGACGCGAGCCGTCGTCTTCGTCGTCCATCATGAAGTTCACGTAGCCGCCGCCGAGATTGTGCGGATGCACCGCCTCCCAATAGGCGCGGCCCCAGGTCTTGAGCGCGCCGGCCTTCTTGGGGTCCGGGTCGATGCCGCGATCACCATGGACCAGGTCGCGTCGCGGGCACCCCACGCCGTGTCCTGCGGCCCGACGCGATGCACCGCGCCGTCGATCGGATAGAGATGCATGAGCGAGAGCGCACTCGGCGATTTCGACGCGTGCTCGATATGCGCGTCGATGGCAGCGTCGGGCAATTCGTGCACGAAGTCGCCCTTCCAGTACCACTGCAGGCCCTTGGGCAGCAGCGGGTCGAACAGCGACTGCAACGCCGTGAACGGCATTTCGCCCATGGCATCGAGCAACGGCTTGGGCAGCGCCTCGCGCACCGGCCGCATCGCCTTCTCGCCTTCGGCGGCGGAGCCGTTGAAGCACGAGATCAGGGCACAGATGCGCTTGCCCCAGATCGCTTCCGGGAACGGCGCGGTCGACGGCACGGTCTTCAACCCGACGAACGGGCACAGCTTCTCCGGCGCCTTCGGCAAGAAGTCGCGATAGAAGCGCATGATCTCCTTGGCGTGCTTGATGTCCCAGAAGATCGGGCCGCCGTAGACGGTCGTCACCGGGTGCGCGCGATAGAGGAAGCTCGTCACGACGCCGAAATTTCCGCCGCCGCCGCGCACCGCCCAGAACAGGTCGCTGTTCTGGCGCTCGCTGGCGGGGACGAACCGGCCGTCCGCCAGCACCACGTCCGCCTCGATCAGGTTGTCGATGGTCAGGCCGTGCGCGCGGCTGAGATAGCCGTGTCCGCCGCCCAGCGTAAGGCCGGCGACGCCGGTGTTGGAGACGATGCCCGCCGGCACCGCGAGCCCGAAGGCATGCGCGGCATGCTCGACTTCGCCTTGCGTGCAGCCGGGTTCGACCCGCACGGTGCGCGCGGCCGGATCGACGCGCACGCCCTTGAGGCGCGAGAGATCGATCATCAGCCCGCCGTCGCAGGAGCCGAGCCCGGGGCCGTTGTGGCCGCCGCTCCTGATCGCCACCAGCATGTCGGCGTCGCGACCGAAATTCACCGCCGCGATGACGTCGGCAACATCGGTGCAGCGCGCGATCAGGCGCGGGCGCTTGTCGATCATGCCGTTGTAGAGCTTGCGCGCTTCGTCGTAGCCGGCGTCGGCTGGGGTCAACAAATCGCCGCGAAAGCTCGCTTTGAACGTTGCGAAGGCTTGGGTGTCGGTCATGGTGTCTGCTCCAGGGATGCGGCCATTCTGCCGCTTATCGACAATGGCGAGGAGATAGATAGCGGCGCCCCGACCAGCTATGATCGCGGCGCCCAAAAACTTGCTCGCTCGTCCAAGAGCATTGATCATTACGCCGGAAAAATTGACCGATCGTCCGGAACGGGTCTGGAGGGATTGAGTGGACGTTTTGTCCGATGTCCTGCGCGCCATTCGGCTGACCGGCGCGGTCTATTTCGACGTCCAGGCGCATGCGCCCTGGGTGGCAGAAACGCCGCCGGTCTCCAGCATCTGCGCCGAGGTCATGCCCGATTTCGAGCACGTCATTGCCTTCCATATCGTGCTGGAGGGGTGTTGCTGGGCGCAGATGACCGACGACACCGCCTCCGCGGTCCGGATGGAGGCCGGGGACGCGGTCATTTTCGTCGACGGCGACGCCCACGTCATGAGCGCCGAGCGCGGCCAGCGCGCCACGCCCGATCTGAACCTCTACCGCGGCCTGAAAAACCGTCCGCTGCCGTTCGTGTTCAGCGAATTCGGCGGCGACGGCGATCGAACGCATCTCGTCTGCGGGTATCTCGGATGCGACGCGCGTCCGTTCAATCCGATCCTGGATGCTCTGCCGCGCATGCTTCTGGTCCACGCCAACGAGGAGGGGATCAATCTCACGCTCAACCTCATCCGCGCCGCGCTGCAGGAGAGCGAGCGACCCCGCGCCGGCGGCGAGACCATCCTGTCCAAGCTGAGCGAGCTGATGTTCCTGCAGGCGCTGCGCCAACACATCGACGGCCTGCCGCCGGAAGCGACCGGGCTGGCTTTCCGGACTGCGCGACCGCCACGTCGGGATGGCGCTGCGCCTGATGCACGACCGTCCGGCCGAGCGCTGGACGATCGATGCGCTGGCGCGCGAAGTCGGATTGTCGCGCTCGGCATTCGCCGAGCGCTTCACCGAGCTGATGGGCGTGCCGTCGATGCATTATCTCGGCAATTGGCGGCTCCAACTGGCGGCGCAAATGCTGGAGCGCCACGGCACCAGCGTCGCGCAGGCGGCCCGCGAAGTGGGCTACGAGTCGGAGGCCGCGTTCAACCGCGCGTTCAAGAAGCAGGTCGGCGTGCCGCCGGGGTCGTGGCGGCGCGCACGGATGGCTGACGTCCCGGCCTGACGGGGGCGCTCAAAGCTGGGCGGCGGCGAAGGTGTTGCAGGCCTCGACCTTGCCGGAGCGGAAGCCGTTGCTGAACCAGCGCTGGCGCTGCTCCGCGCTGCCGTGGGTGAAACTGTCGGGCACCACGTAGCCGCGCGAACGCCGCTGCAGCGTGTCGTCGCCGATCGCCGCCGCGGTGCGCAGCGCGGCCTCGACGTCGCCCGCTTCGATGAACGGCTGCTTGCCCTGCCGCTTGAGGCTTTCGTTTTCGACGTTCGCCCAGACACCTGCGAGGCAATCGGCCTGCAACTCGACCTGCACCTGGATCTGGTTGGCCGCCGCTTGGCCCGCGGCCACGCGCTTGGCCTGCTGCGCCTTCTCCAGGATGCCGAGCAGGTTCTGCACGTGATGGCCGACCTCGTGCGAGATCACATAGGCCTGGGAGAACTGGCAGGTCTTGCTGCCGACGTCGCAGCCGCGAAAGCGCGTCGCGATCTGATCGAAGAACGAGGTGTCGAGATAGATCTTCATGTCGGCCGGACAGTAGAACGGCCCCATGCTGGACTGGGCGACGCCGCCGCAACTGGCGTTGGTCCGGCCGCGATAGAGCACCAGCACCGGCTTGCGATAGCGGACCTTGCCGTCCTTGCCGAGAATCTGCGTCCATTGCAGCTCGGTGCTGCCGAGCACGCGGCTCACGAACCGGCCCATCTCGTCCTGCGGCGAGCCCGAACGTTGCTGCGACGGCCGCTGCTGTTGGTGCTGCTGCTGTTGGCGGTTGAGCATTTCGGCGCCGCCGATCAGCAGGCTCGGGTCGATGCCCAACGCCCAGCCGATCAGGCCGAGCACGACCACGGTGCCGATGCCGAGGCCGCCGGCACCGCCCGGCACTCCGAAGCCGCCTCCGCCGCCGCTGTCGGCGCGTCGATCCTCGACGTTGCTGCTCTCCGGCAGATCGTCCAAGCGCATGGTTCGCCCTCCTCGAAACGCGGCGGTCGGGGCCGCCATGGCTGCTCGCCCTTACACTACTATCGCGCAAATCAACGCGCCCGCGCCAATATAGTTGCTGGGCAAATCTTTCCCAGTGCCGACGCCGCCGCGATTAAGCCGATTTTTACCTTGGGCGCCCATAGTACGTCACTGTCGGTTGTAGGTCCCGCGTCACCGGCCGCGTCGCCTGAGTCAGAGTTCTGAGTCATGGTTGTGTCGCGTCGCGGGGCGTCCGTCAGGGCGCCCCGCGTCAGTTTTGAGCCCCGAAATTCCGGACAGATCCTGCTCGGCGACTGTGTTGCCGAAATGGCAGGCCTGCCGGCCGAATCGGTCGACCTCGTTTTTGCCGATCCGCCTTATAACTTGCAGCTACAAGGCGACCTCAAACGGCCGGACAATTCGCGCGTCGACGCGGTCGACGACCACTGGGACAAGTTCACGAGCTTTTCGGCCTACGACGATTTCACCCGCGCCTGGCTGCTCGCCTGCCGGCGGGTGATGAAGCCCGCCGCCACGCTGTGGGTGATCGGCTCCTACCACAACATCTTCCGCGTCGGCGCGATCGTGCAGGATCTCGGCTTCTGGATCCTCAACGACGTGGTGTGGCGCAAGTCGAACCCGATGCCGAATTTCCGCGGCCGGCGTTTCACCAACGCGCACGAAACCCTGATCTGGGCGGCGCGCGATTCGCACGCCAAGGGCTACACCTTCAACTACGAGGCGCTCAAGGCCGGCAACGAGGATATCCAGGTGCGCTCGGACTGGACGCTCGCGCTCTGCACCGGCGAGGAGCGGCTCAAGGGCGGCGACGGCCGGAAGCTGCATCCGACGCAGAAGCCCGAGGCACTGCTGGCGCGCGTGATCCTGGCGGCGTCGCGGCCGGATGATCTGGTGCTCGACCCGTTCTGCGGCACCGGCACGACCGGCGCGGTCGCCAAGCGGCTGGGCCGCCGCTTCATCGGCATCGAACGCGAGCGCGCCTATGCCAAGGCCGCGCGGGCGCGCATGGCCAAGGTCGCGCCGCTGCCGGCGCCGAGTCTCGCCCCGTTCATGACCGCGCGCGAGGCGCCGCGCGTGCCGTTCGCCGCGCTGATCGAGCGCGGGCTGGTTTCGGCCGGCGCGCGGCTGGTCGATTCCAAGCGCCGGGTGAACGCACTGGTGCGCGCCGACGGCGCCATTGCGTTCGGCGAAACGGTCGGCTCCATCCACCGCATCGGCGCGCTGGCGCAAGGGCTCGAAGCCTGCAACGGCTGGGCGTTCTGGCACCTGGAGACCGCGCAGGGCCTCATCTCGATCGACGCGCTGCGCGCCGAGATCAGGGCCGGGATGGCGGTCGCCGCCGAATAGCGCGGCGTCAGACGCGGAAGCGCTCGATCAATGCGGGCTCCGGATCGGCGCCCAGGCCGGGACCGTCGGGCACATCCACGAACCCATCGACGATCGGCACGCTCCGCGCATAGGGCATGAGCGCGAGGTCGCAGAAGAAGCGCTCCAGCGCGCTTTCGCGCTCCTTCGCGGCCAACACGTGCAGCGAGGCGAGGTAGCCCGGACCGAAATAGGGCACATGCGGCACGCAGGCGACGCCCGCGGCCTCGGACTCGGCGGCGATCCGCCACAGCGCGGTGATGCCGCCGATCTTGATCGCGCTCGGCTGCACGTAGTCGACGGCACCGGCCGCGATCATGCGCCGGAAGTCGAGCGCGCTGCTCGCGTTCTCGCCGGCGGCGAGCGCGACGCCCGTTACGCGCCGCACCTGCGCCAGCGCCTCGAAATCCTCCGGCGGCCAGACCGGCTCCTCGACCCATAGCGGTTTCGCCGGCGCCATCGCGCTCACCGCGGCCACCGCCGCATCGGGCGTCCAGGCGCAGTTGGTGTCGACCATGAGCGGAATATCGGGGCCGGTGACCTCGCGGGTGGCAGCAACAGCTTCCGCGGTCGTCTCGTGCAGCTTGATCTGGCGGTAGCCACGCTCCAGCGCGCGTCCGACATTGCGGCGCACATGCTCGAGCACGCTGCCGTAGCGCAGCAGCGAGGCGTAGACCGCGAGCCGGCCGCGTTTCCTGCTGCCGAGCAGCGCATGCACCGGTTTGCCCGCGAGCTTGCCGCGCACGTCCCACAGCGCGATGTCGAGCGCGGAGAGCGCGTTCATCAGCGGACCCGAGCGCCCCATATTGTGCAGCGCGCGTTCGAGGCGAGCCGGCAGCGCCGCGTCGGCCGCGTCCTGGCCGAGCGCGAGCGGGGCGACTGCGTGCTCCAGCACCGCGGCGGTCGCCTGCCAGCCGCCCCAGAAGGCTTCGCCCCAGCCGACGACGCCGCCGCTGGCGGTGAGCCGCAGATAGAGCGCATCCATGCTGGTGCACGGCCGCCCGCCGAACACCGGCGGCGGCGCCCAGTGATCGAACGGGATGCTGAGCGGGATCGCCTCGATGCGCTCGATCGTTACCGCCGACATGATCGCTGTACTCTACAGCAGAGCCGCGCTGGATCGCGATACCGCAAGCGAGGCTGCGCGACTGAACCCGTCACTTCGTCGCCACGCTCATCTTGAAAGGGTTGTCACGGCAGGAATCGAATATGAGGATCTTGCTGACGCCAGTCCGACTGTCACGTTCAGGCCTACTAAGGTAGAACTTGACCGACAGCGTGTTCTCGAAAAATGGGGTCTGCTTAAACGCCTGGGGAGCGGCCTCCGGCGCTGCTTCCATCTCGGATCGTATCCGACGAAACGTGTCTCCCAACTCGTCACTCGCATGGGAAAGCGAATTTAGAAATGCGGTGGTGAATGGCGAGTTCCCGCCCGCCGGACCATCGGCAGCCACCTGCCCCTTGGAGGCGGAATAGATGACGGCCGTGCCGTTGTCCTTCAGCTTTTGTGTCGTTCGCGACTGCACCTCTTTCATCAACTGGGTCAGATTGACCCCGTTCGTGATTCTCTGATTTTCCTGGGTCTTCCGCCGCATCGATCGGAAGCATGATGTCTTCACCATCGATATAGACGGCGCTTCCGGCGTAGTAGAAGAGGCCGACACCGCCGACGACCGAGAGGGCGCTCTCGAAGTCGGTCACCGCCTTCACCATGGCGTCCCGCTTGACGTTGACCGCCTTGATCACCCTGAACCTTCGTTTCTCGAGCATTTCTGTCACTCGCTCGGCGTCACGCACTGCGTTAGCAAGCGGTGGCAGTTGAAGGTATTCGGTATTGCCGATTACCAATGCGATGCGCTGCGATGGCGCCTGTTCAGGGTCTTCTATCAACGGTCCCTTATAGTGCCAGAACGCGGCGCCGGCTGCCGCGACGATACAAGATGCCGCGAACGTGGCAGCAAGGCCTTTGCCAATTCGCCGCCGAGACGGAAGCTGCGGCGTACGGTGCAAGGGGCGTTCGTGAAGCGCCGCGACGATCGCTTCGATCTCAAGCTCCGGCTCACGCAGCACGATGGTATGGAGATCGCCGAATCCAAACGGCGGGTCGGTTTCATCGACCGATACCGGAACGAGCTTGCCAAGCTTCTTGGCTTCTGTCGCCTCATCGATCACAAAGCCTGAGACAACAGAATGCCGCGACCAAAGCACAATCGCCTTCTTCGCCTCTGCAATAACCTCGCGAATCTTGGCCCGATAGTTGGTGCCGCCGATAAGATCCCAATCCCACCAGACCTTGAAGCCTTCTTGTTCGAGAGCGTGCGCGAGGCGGTGAGCCAGTGCGCGATCTTCTCTGGCGTAGCTGATGAAGATGTCCGGCACGCTCTGGCTCCGACGAAGTCGACTGTAGCCCTCTAACGCTATCTCAGCAGCGGCGCCCTGTCGCCTGCCGGCGGCCGCGCTCAGCGCGCCGCCACCACCATGATCTCGACCTTGTACTGCGGCGCGGCGAGCTTGGCTCTCGACGGTGGCGCGCGCCGGCGTGTTGCCGGGCGCGACCCAGGCGTCCCACACCGCGTTCATCTCGGCGAAGGTCGCCGATGTCGGTGAGCCAGATGTTGGCGGACAGGAGCTTGGACTTGTCGGTGCCGGCCTGCGCCAGATAGCGCGTCGATCAGTGGCGAGGATTTCGCGCGTCTGCTCGGTGACGCTCTTGCCGGCGTTGTCGCGCGCGACGATGCCGGCGAGATAGACGGTGTTGCCGTGGACCACGATCTGGCTCATCCGCGGTCCGACTTCCTTGCGTTCGACGCTCATCGTTTTCTCTCCGTGCTTGTCGACAGAATTGGCCGTCATGGCGCGACGCGGACATGACGACGCATGCTCAGCCGCCCGCGCGCCCTGCGTGTTCACGTAGAGCGAATAGAGCGAATGGCTCGCCGCCATGAACAGGCGGTTGCGCTTGACGCCGCCGAAGCAGACGTTGGCGCAGCGCTCGGGCAGCGCGATGAGGCCGATCGGCTTGCCGGTCGGGATCGAAGATCTTCACGCCGTCCTGCTTCGCGTTGCCCATGCCCCAGCCGCACCACAGATTGCCGTCGACGTCGACGCGGAAGCCGTCGGGCGTGCCGCCGGGCTCGGCGGTGATGAAGACGCGGCCGTTGGCGAGCTTGGTGCCGTCGTCGACCACGTCGTAGACCTGGATCACGCGCGGCGTCGACGCGCGCCTCGACGATGTAGAGCTTCTCTCGTCGGGCGAGAAGGCGAGCCCGTTCGGCCGGTTGACGTCGCCGGCGACGACCGTCGCGCGCCCGGTCTTGCGGATCGAGCCGGTAGACGTTGGTCGGCAGCTCGGGCGTGGCGACGTGGCCCTCGTAGTTGCCGAGGATGCCGAACGGCGGATCGGTGAACCAGATCGAGTCGTCGGATTTCACCACCACGTCGTTCGGCGAGTTGAGCCGCTTGCCGTCGAACTTGTCGATCAGCACGGTGATCGTGCCGTCGTACTCGGTGCGCGTGACGCGCCGCGCGTCGTGCTCGCAGGTGACGAGCCGGCCCTGGCGGTCGCGCGTGTTGCCGTTGGCATTGTTGGACGGCTTGCGGAAGACGCTGACGCGCGCCGGTCTCCTCGTCCCAGCGCATGATGCGGTTGTTGGGGATGTCGCTCCACAGCAGGTAGCGCGCGTCGCCGAACTAGACCGGCCCCTCGCACCAGCGCATGCCGGTGGCGAGCCGCTCGACGCTCGGCGAGCGCCAGGCGATACTTGGCGAAGCTCGGATCGAGGATCCTGGACGCCGGGATCCGGATAGCGCAGGCTCGGCTCCCATCGCCGCGCGGTGTCGCGAATGTCATGCCGCTGTCGCCTCGTCGGCGGCGAGCATCGCGCTCGTGATCATGACGTCCTCCCAGCTCGACCTCTGCGGTGCGATGCGGTCGACCAGCGCATGCGCCAGCACCTTGCGCATGAGGTTCGGCAGCGCTTCGCCGGCGAGCTCGGCGAGCGCGACCCAGCGCATGCCGGCCGGCGCGCCGGCATTCGCCGGCACGCTTGGCGACATAGACCACGAGCTCCAGCGGAAAATGCGTGAACACGTGCGTGACGACGCCGGGAAGCCGGCGCCATCGCGGTCGTGTCGCGCGCAGCGACGCGGCGCCGCCGCGAGCGCCGTCTCGGCGTCGAAATCATGCGTCCATTCGCGTGGTCGGCACCTCGGTCATGCCGCCGAGCAGGCCCTGCGGCGGCCGCGTGCGCACCAGCACGCAGCCGTCGGCGCGCACGCGCGACGAAGGCCGCGCCGCGCCGCAGCCGGCCCTCGGTCTTCGGCGCCTTGCGCGGAAAGCGTCTCCGGATCGCCGCGCCGCCGCGCCGCGCAGGCGTCGCGTCCACGGACAGAGCGCGCAGGCCGGCTTCTTCGGCGTGCAGATGGTCGCGCCGAGGTCCATCAGCGCCTGCGCGAAATCGCCGGCGCGCGCGCGCCGGCGCCAGCGCTTGCGGCGAGCGCGGCGGATGTCGGGCTTGGCCGCCGGCAGCTCGCTCCTCGACCGCGAACAGCCGCGCCACCACGCGCTCGACATTGCCGTCGACCGGGCTCGCGCGCTGCGTCGAACGCGATCGCCGCGATCGCCGCCGCCGTGTAGGCGCCGATGCCGGGCAGCGCGCGCAGCGCCGCTTCGCTGCGCGGGAAAGCGGCCGCCATGCCGCTCGACCACCGCCTGTGGCGCAGGCGTGCAGGTTGCGGGCGCGCGCGTAATAGCCGAGCCCGGCCCACAGGCTTGAGCACGTCCTCGAGCGGCGCGGCGGCGAGCGCTCGACGGTCGGCCAGCGCGCGAGGAAGCGCGCGATAATACGGCGCGACCGCCTTCACGGTGGTCTGCTGCAGCATGATCTCGGAGAGCCAGACCCGATAGGGATCGGGCGTCTCGCCCGGCGCGCGCGCGCCACGGCAGCTCGCGGCGATGGCGGTCGTACCAGGCGAGCAGGCGCCGGCGGCATCGCGGCTCGTCGGCCGGCGGCCGCGACCGCGTTTCGCTCGGCTGCGTTGCCGTGCTGCTCGCCGTCGCCTGCTACGCGTCATGGCCGACCGATGTGGCAGAGCGCGACCGCCGTGAACAAGCCCGCGCAGGACTCGCATCCGCGCGCCCGCTCGCCGATCTGCTCGGCAACGTGCCTCGACGAGACGCCTTCGCCAAGCAGGGCTTCGCCTCGACCGAGCTCGTCACCCGCTGGCCGGAGATCGTCGGCGCGGAGATCGCCGCCCATGCGCGAGCCGATCAAGATGCAGTGGCCGCGCGGCAATGGACGGCGAGGACGCCGAGCCCGGCGACGCTGGTGCTGCGGGTCGAGGGCCCGACCGCGATCGAGATCCAGCATCTGTCCGGCGTCATCGCTCGAGCGCGTCAACCGCTTCTTCGGCTGGCAGGCGGTCGGCGGCTTGCGCTGCGCCAGGCGCCGCTGCGGCGCCGGGCACAACCGCGCAAGCCGCGCCGGCGCCCGACCCCGAGGCGACCGCGCGCATCGCCGCCAGCCTGCCCGACATCGCCGACGAGCGGCCTGCGCGCAGGCGCTGGCGCGGCTCGGCGCGGCGATCAAACGGGCGTGAGCTGGGCGCTTCGCCGGCAGCGGCGCCATTGCCACATTTGCGGTTGTCAGGGCTAGCCACATCAGGGTCGCGCGATACGGCGCGACTGGCGGTGCACGAGGCACGTACCGGAGCATATGGAGTCGTGCCTTGACGATCACTCGTCGCGAATTCTGCACGGCACCGGCGCGCTGGCGCTCTGGCGCGCGCTCGCCGCAGCCTGGCCGGCCCGGCTCGGCGCTGATGCACCCCGGCGCTGGCGCAGACCGCCCTCGCCGGCCGACCTGATGCAGCCCGGCCCGCTCGGCGACATCGTGCTCGGCGACGACGAATGCGCCGGTCACCATCATCGAATACGCCTCGATGACCTGCCCGCATTGCGCGCATTTCAGCGAGACGACCTTTCCGGAGCTGAAGAAGCGCTACATCGACACCGGCAAGGTGCGCTTCATCTTCCGCGAATTCCCGCTCGATCCGCTGGCGGCCGCCGCCTTCATGCTGGCGCGCTGCGCCGGCAAGGACAAATATTTCCCGATGATCGAGACGCTGTTCCACCAGCAGACGCGACTGGGTGGTGCAGAAGCCGCTGCGGCCGCTGCTCGCGATCGCCAAGCAGGCCGGCTTCACCCAGCAGACGCTTCGAGGCGTGCCTGGCGAATCAGCAAGCTGCTCGACGGCATCGAGACGGTGCGCGACCGCGCCGCCGAGAAGTTCGGCGTCAGCTCCACGCCGACCTTCTTCATCAACGGCAAGAAGTTCGCGCGGCGCGCTCTCGATCGAGGAGCTGGAGAAGGAGATCGAGCCCTATCTCAAGGCGTGATAAGGGTTTTTTCGCTTGCGCGGCAGCCGCTGCGCGGCGCCCGCCGGCCGCGCCGCCGGCGGCGGTACACAGCGTCATTTGCGTTGGAAAATTCGGCTCAATCCCTGTTGCCGGAATCAGCCGCGCCGATTCATTCTCCGCGCCGATGCGGCAAATCCGAATCACTCTCGACCCACGGCCTGGGCCCGAGCCTTGATCGATTCGCCGTCGCGGCGCGTCTCTCTGCAGTCGGACGATGTCGCCAGGCATGAAGCTGACGCGGCTGCGCCTGCTCGGCTTCAAGTCCTTCGTCGAGCCGACCGATTTCCTGATCGAGCCCGGACTGACCGGCGTCGTCGGGCCGAACGGCTGCGGCAAGTCCAATCTGGTCGAGGCGCTGCGCTGGGTGATGGGCGAGACCTCGCACAAGGCGATGCGCGCCGCCGACATGGACGACGTGATCTTCTCCGGCACCAACAGCCGGCCGGCGCGCAACAATGCCGAAGTCGCGATGCTGATCGACAACAGCGAGCGCAAGGCGCCCGCCCAGTTCAACGAGCACGACACGCTCGACGTCTCGCGCCGGATCGAGCGCGAGCAGGGCTCGACCTATCGCATCAACGGCCGCGAGGTGCGCGCGCGCGACGTGCAGATCCTGTTCGCCGACGCCTCGACCGGCTCGCGCTCGCCCGCGCTGGTGCACCAGGGCCGCATCGGCGAGATCATCCAGGCCAAGCCCGAGCAGCGCCGGCGCGTGCTCGAAGAGGCGGCCGGCATTTCCGGCCTGCATGCGCGCCGGCACGAGGCCGAGCTGCGGCTGCGCGCCGCCGAGCAGAATCTGCTGCGGCTCGAGGACGTGATCGGCCAGCTCGCGCAGCCAGATCGACGCGCTCAAGCGCAGGCGCGCCAGGCGATCCGCTACCGCGACGGTCGCGGCCCAGGTGCGCAAGGCCGAGGCGACGCTGTTCCACCTGCGCTGGCTCGCCGCCAACGCCGAGCTCGCCGAGGCCGAGCAGCGCCAAGGATGCTGGCCGTCCGGCTGGTCGCCGAGCGCACCGGCGCGCAGGCCGACGCGGCCAAGCGCCAGGCGCTGGCCGCCGCCGCGCTGCCGGCGCTGCGCGAGGCCGAGGCGCGCGGCGGCCGCCGCGTTGCAGCGGCTCGTCAGTCGCGCGCGAGACGCTCGACCGCGAGGAGGCCGCGCGCCAAGGAGCGCATGGCCGAGCTCGACCGGCGGCTCGTCCAGCTCGCCGACGACATCGAGCGCGAACGCCGCTGGCGGCCGACGCCGAGGCGGCGCTGACCCGGCTCGCCGCCGAAGAGGACAGCGCTCAAGCGCGAGACCGCAGCCAACGCCGACCGCAGCGCGCCGGCGTCGACGAGCGCGTCGCCGCAGGCCGACGCCGTGCTGCGCCGCCGCCGAAAAGACGTTCGGCGAGCTGACCGGCACGCTCGCCGATCTGACGGCGCGGCGCAACGCAGCTCGAGACGCAGCGCGCGCGAGCAGAGCGAGCGGCTGGCGCGCCTCGACCGGCGAGATCGCCGCGGTCGAGACCGAGCTGGCCGAGCTCGACGCCGGACGCGCCGGCGCATCGCCGATCTGGCGGCGCTCGCCGCGCGCGGTCGAGGCGGCGCAGGGCGCGGTCGCCGACGCGGAAGCGGCGACGCTGCGCGCCGAAGCCGCGCATTCGGCCGCCCGCCAGGCGCTCGACGTCGCACGCCCGCCGCTCGCCGAGGCGGAGCGGCGCGCGCAGCGCCTCGAGACCGAGGCGAAGACGCTGGCAAGGCTGCTGCATGTCGACACCAAGAACCTGTGGCCGGCGGTGATCGACGATCTCACGGTCGAGAAGGGCTACGAGACCGCGCTCGGCGCGGCGCTCGGCGACGATCTCGATGCGCCGATCGATCCGTCCGCGCCCATGCGCTGGGCCGGCGCGGACGATCGATCCCACCGATCCGGCGCTGCCGGAGGGCGTCGAGCCGCTGTCCACCCACGTCACGGCGCCGAAGGAGCTGGCGCGCCGGCTCGCCCAGATCGGCGTGGTCGAGCGCGACCGACGCCGAGCGTCTCGCCAAGCTGCTCAAGCCCGGACAGCGGCTGGTCTCGCGCGACGGCGATCTCTGGCGCTGGGACGGGTTCTCGGTCGCCGCCAATGCGCCGACCGGCGCCGCGCGGCGGCTCGCCGGCAAGAACCGGCTCGCCGACATCGAGGCCGAACTGCAGGCGGTGCGCGGCGAGGTCGAGGCCAAGCACGCGGCGGTCGCGGCGGCGGAAGCCGAAGTCGCCGCTGCCGCCGAGGCCGAGACCAATGCGCGCGCCCGCTGGCGCGAAACGCAACACCTGGCCGACGCCGCGCGCGACCGGCATGCGGAAGCCGAACGCGAGGCCGGCCGCTATGCGGCGCGCCTCTCGGCGCTCGGCGAGGCGAAGGCGCGGCTCTCCGCGAGCCGCGACGAGGCCGCCGCCGGCCAGCGCGAGGCCGAACAGGCGCTCGCGGCGCTGGCGCCGGCGTCCGAGGTCGAAGGCCGGCTCGCCGTCGTGCGGACCGAGGTCGAGGACGACGCGCGTCACGCTCGCGGAAGTGCGCGGCGGAGGCGCAGGCGCTCGCGCGCGAGGCCGAGCTTTCCGCGCGCCGGCTCGCCACGATCGCGTCCGACCGCGAGGGCTGGACCGACGCGCCACGCCGGCGCCGCCTCCCAGATCGCGACGCTCGAAACCCGCGCCGAAGAGGCGAGAGGCGAGCGCGCGAGCCTGGAAGACGCCCCGCCGCCTGTTCGCCGAGAAGCGCGAGGCGCTGATCGGCGAGATCGAGGCGGCCGACGCCACCCGCCGCGCCGCGGCCGACGCGCTCGCCGGCGCCGAGACCGAGCTCACCGAGGCCGACCGCGACGCCCGCGCGGCGCTCGAAGCGATGGGCGCGGCGCGCGAGCAATGCGGCGCGCGCGGAGGAGCGCTACGAGGGCGGCAAGCGCCGGCTCGCCGATGTGGCGCACGAGATTCCGCGAGATGCTCGAAGTCGAGCCCGCCGAGGTCGCCAAGCTCGCCGGCCTCGATCCGGCCAAGCCGCTGCCCGACGTCGCCGAGGTCGAGGCCAATCTCGAACGGCTGCGGCGCGACCGCGAACGGCTCGGCGCCGTCAACCTGCGCGCCGAGGAGGAATTGCGCGAGGTCGAGACCCAGCACACGTCGCTGACCACCGAGCGCGACGATCTGGTCGAGGCGATCAAGCGGCTGCGCCAGGGCATCGCCAACCTCAACCGCGAGGCGCGCGAGCGGCTGCTCGCCTCCTTCGAAGTGGTCAACGCCCACTTCAAGCACCTGTTCACCGAGCTGTTCGGCGGCGGGACCGCCGACCTGCAGCTGATCGAGAACGACGACCCGCTGGAAGCCGGCCTCGAGATCATCGCCAAGCCGCCCGGCAAGAAGCCGGCGACGCTGTCGCTGCTCTCCGGCGGCGAGCAGGCGCTCACCGCGCTCGCGCTCATCTTCGCGGTGTTCCTGACCAATCCGGCGCCGATCTGCGTGCTCGACGAGGTCGACGCTCCGCTCGACGACCACAATATCGAGCGCTTCTGCGACCTGCTCGACGAGATGACGAAGTCGACCGACACGCGCTTCGTCATCATCACGCACAATCCGATCACCATGGCGCGGATGAACCGGCTCTACGGCGTCACCATGGCCGAGCGCGGCATCTCGCAGCTCGTCTCGGTCGACCTCGAAGGCGCGGTGAAGCTGCGCGAGGCGAGCTAGCCGGCTTGTCGCGAGCAAAGCTCGCGAGCCGGAATCATCACCATAGCTTCGGAGTATGGGGTTCCGGGCCCGCCGTTCGCGGCGTCGCGGAACGATGGCGGGCCGTCAGTTCCTCCCCAGCTTGAACAGCCGCCGCGCGTTGTCGCGCCCGATCTTGACGCGGTCGTTCTCGCTGATGGCGGCGGCGTCGAACCATACCGCGGCGTGGTCGATGTTCTCGAACGGCCAGTCGGTGGAGAACATGATGCGGTCGGAGCCGATCTCCAGCATGGCGTTGATCAACGCCTGGTCGCGGAAGTTGCCCGACGTGGTCAGATGGAAATTGGCGCAGAAGTAGTCGGCGATCTTCTTCTTGGCCGGATAGTGGTTGCGGTTCTCGATCCAGGCGTTGCAGTTGTCGACCCGCCACATGGAAAACGGCAGGCCCTCACCCATGTGCCCGAGGATGATGGCAAGCCGCGGATGCTTGTCGAACAGGCCGCTGCCCATCAGGCGCAGCGCGTGAACCGCGGTCTCCTGCCCGAACGCCCACACCGGTCCCATCAGCCACGGATGGCCTTCGTAAATCCGCGAGTCGCGCGGCAGCGGATTTCGCGGATGCAGGTAGAACGGCACGTCGAGTTGCTCGACCACCGCCCAGAACGGCCAGTACTGCGCGAGGTCGTAGTAGGCCGTTGTGTCCTTGTCGCCGACCTGGGAGAAGCCGTTGACCAGCGCGCCCTTGAAGCCCAGGTCCCGCACACAACGCTGCAATTCCTTGGCGGCAAGATCGGGGTCCTGCATCGGCAGCGCCGCCAGCCCCTGGAAACGATCGGGCCGCTTGCGCACCTGCTCGGCCAGATAGTCGTTGGCCTTGCGCGCGACCTCGCTGGCACGGGCCGGATCGGGTATCGCCTGCACCGCCGGCGCATTGAGCGAGAGCAGCATCATCTCGATGCCGTATTCGTCCATCAGCCGCAGCCGCCGATCATGCAGATCGAGGATGCGAGCGCGCACTTCCTGCCATACTTTGTCCGGAAAGAAGCCCTTGGAATCGTTAACCGTATCCTCGATGGCGAAATGCTCTTCGAGCGCGATCTTGCCTTGCATCCTGCGTTCCCTTGTTGAGCCGCTTCCCCCCGGCCCCGGCGCACCATAGATTGATGCCGGCCAACCACAAACCTCCCCGAGGAGCCGCCTCATGTCTGGATCTGTCATCACCTGGATTGTGATCGGCGCGATCGTTCTGCTCATCTTGTGGATCATAATGATCTACAACGGCCTCGTTGCCATGCGGCAGCGGGTCAATCAGGCTTTCTCCGACATCGACGTGCAGACCAAACAGCGCCACGACCTGATCCCCAACCTGGTCGAGACGGTGAAGGGCTATGCCGGCCACGAGCGCGGCACGCTCGAGGCCGTAATCAAGGCGCGCAACGCCGCCGTCAGCGCGCAAGGCAGCGGGCCGGCGGCGCAGGCCCAGGCCGAAAACATGCTGTCCGGAGCGCTGCGCCAGCTGTTCGCGCTGAGCGAGGCCTATCCGAACCTCAAGGCGAACGAGAACTTCCAGCAGTTGCAGAACCAGCTCTCCGACATCGAGAACAAGATCGCCGCCGCGCGGCGCTTCTTCAACAACGCCGTGCAGGAATACAACACCGGCATCCAGCAATTCCCGGCCGCATTGTTCGCGGCCTCGTTCGGCTTCATGCCGAGGGAGTTCTACGACGTCGGCGGACCCGAGGTTCGTGCGCAACTCGAGAAGCCGCCGGAAGTGAAGTTCTGATGAGAGCGGGATGGCTGACCTCATCCTTCGAGACGGCCGCTTCGCGGCCTCCTCAGGATGAGGCCAACCACGCGATCTCTCATGGTGAGGAGCGTCGCGAAGCGACGCGTCTCGAACCATGAGGGAATTGCAACAAGCGTGAATCGTTGAGGCCGCCGATGGCCGCCTACGGGCTCTACACCCACATCCAATCGAACAAGCGCCGCTCGATCGCGCTGCTGATCGGCCTGTTCTTCTTGGTGTACGTGATGACCTTTGCCGGCGCCCTGATCGCGGAGGCGCTGATGGGCGACGCGTCGCTCGACTATCTCATGCGGGCAGCGCTGCGCGACGTCGTCTACGCCTTCCCGTTCGTGACGATCGGAACGGGACTGTGGATTCTCATCGGCTACAAATTCAACCAGTCGATGATCGACATGGTGACCGGCGGGCGCGAAGTGACGCGGGCGGAGCAGCCGCGGCTCTACAATCTCCTGGAAGATCTCTGCATCTCGCGCGGGATCACCATGCCCAAGCTCAAGGTGATGGACAGCGACGCGCTCAACGCTTTCGCCAGCGGCCTGAACGAGAAGCAATACTCGATCACCGTCACGACCGGCCTGCTCAAGCGTCTCAACGATCCGGAGGTCGAGGCGGTGCTGGGCCACGAATTGACCCACATCCGCAACGGCGACGTCCGCATGCTGGTGATCGCGGTGATCATCGCGGGCGTAGTCTCGTTTTTCGCCGAGATGGTGTTCCGGCTGATCTTCCAGGGCGGCTTCCGCTGGGGCGGCAGCCGCAGCAGCAGCAGCGGCGGCGGCGACAAGGGCAAGGGCGGCGCCATCATCGCGATCATGATCGCGGTAGCGCTGATCGCGGTGGCCTGGCTGTTGTCGATCGTGATTCGCTTCGCGCTGTCGCGCAAACGCGAATACCTGGCCGACGCCGGCTCGGTCGAGCTCACCAAGAATCCGGACTCCATGATCTCGGCGCTGCGCAAGATCGAGGGGCGCGGCGAGCTGGAGGGCGCCACCTCGGCGGTGATGGAAATGTGCGTCGACAACCCACGCCAGGGGTTTGCCGACCTGTTCGCCACCCACCCGTCGATCGACAGCCGGATCGCGGCGATCATCCAGTTCGCCGGCGGCCACGATCCGGGCCCGCTGGCGTTGCCGGATTATTCCGAGCGCGAGCCCGGCGGCGGGGACGACGACGATCCCAGCCGGCTCGATCCGGCCGAACCGCCCGGCGACCAGCGCGGCGGCGCCGAGCCGTTCCTGCCGGCACGGCCGCCGATCGAGCTTGGCGGCGAGGCGCCCTCGGGCAGCGATCCCGGCCCGTGGGGACCGCACCGGCGCTGAGCGGCAATTATCCACAGTTTACGGAAGAGGAATGCCTGGGCCCACGCGCCGCGGCGCCGCACCGGTTCGCGCCGCATTCGGACGGGGGCTGCGCCTTTATCGGCAATTTTCAATCGCAACCGCTACTTCGGCGGCCGGGACCTTCGTTGCGCCGGCCGCGTGACCGCCGCCTCGCATCGGGCCGATTGGCCGGCTGCCCAACCGGCGGCATGTCTATCGCGCACCCGTTCTGGCATTCTTCGAATCAGTTTGTGATTCGGTGGCTTTTCGTGTTTGCGACAACCGTGATCTTGGGGAGCGCCAATGGCGAAGCCAGCAGTCATCATCGTGGGTGCGGACAAGGGTGGCGTCGGCAAGACGACGGTAGCGCGCACGCTGCTCGACTATTTCACCGCCCACCAGATACCGACACGCGCGTTCGACACCGAAGCGCCGAAGGGCACCCTCAAGCGCTTCCATCCGGACCTGACCGACGTCGTCGACATGACGCACGTCCCCGACCAGATGAAGATCTTCGACACGCTCAATTCCGCCGACGCCACGGTCACCGTGATCGACGTGCGCGCCGGCCTGATGTCGCCGACGCTCAAGGCGCTGCGCGACATCGGCTTCATCGAGGCGGCCAAGAAGGGCCAGATCACCTTCGCGGTGTTCCACATTCTCGGGCCCTCGATCGCCTCGCTCGACGAGATCGCCGAGACCGCCACCTATCTCGGCGACGCCAAATACTTCATGGTCAAGAACTTCATCAACAACCACCATTTCTTCGAGTGGGACGAGGCGACGCACGCCTCCTATTTCAAGACCGATCAAGGACGCGGTCGAAGTCACGATCCCGCAAGCTCAACGAGATGGCGAGCGAGCAGGTCGAACTGGCATCGGTGCCGTACATCACCTTCATCGCGAACAAGAAGCAGAGCGGCGAGGCCGCGGCCTATTCGTTCGTGCTGCGCGGCTATGTCCGCCACTGGCTCGGCAACGTCTGGGCCGAGTACGACCGCATCGGGCTCAGCGACCTCGTCGCCGCGCGCGCCCCGGCCTCCCCGGTGCAGAAGGCCCAGGCGAACGGATAAGGGTAAGGCGTAGCTCGTCATGCCTATGCGGGTGCGCGCAGCGCGCAGCCATGGGGCAACCGACACGCGCCGGGCACGGCCCGGGGGACACAAGCGCACCGTGCCGACGACCGACAGCCGAACGGCTCTCGCGGCCGTCCAGGAGGAGATACCGGACGTGACAGCCGACCGGGCGTCCGGCGCCAGGCATCGCACGCCGCTGTTCATCGTGGCCTCGCCGCGCCCGCAGGTCGGCAAGACCTTCGTGGCGCGGCTTCTCACCGACTTCCTGCGCCTGGACGAAGGCGGCGCGCTCAGCTTCGAGCTCAATCCGGGCAGCGAAGCATTGCAGGCTGTCCTGCCCAAGATGGCGGACGCAGCCGATCTCAGCGACATGCGCCACCAGATGGTGCTGTTCGATTGTCTAATCGTCGCCGACGGCATCCCCAAGGTGATCGATCTCGACAGCGCATGGTTCGAGCAGTTCTTCGCGATCATGGAGGAGATCGGCTTCGTCTCGCAGGCGCAGCGCCGCGCGATCGAGCCGGTGGTGCTGTTCGCCGCCGATCCGCACCCGGCTTCGGCCAAGGCCTATGCCAGGCTGCACAGGCGGCTTCCCGATGCCGTGGTGGTTCCGGTGTTCAATGAGGCGGTGCTGAAGGAGAAGAAGCTGCGCGACCGGTTCAAGATCGATCGCGCGGCCGCGGTGCCGCTGCAGATTCCGATCCTGGCGCCGGAGCTCAAGTTTTTTGCGCACAGGTCGGCCTACTCGTTCGCCGACTTCCACTCGCTGCTGCCGACCGGAATCCCCATCGGCCCGGCCTTCGAGCTGCGCGCCTGGACCAAGCGCACGTTTCTGGAATTCCGCGAGCTGGAGCTACGCCTGCTCCTGGAGAAGCTGCGCGCCTCGCTGCCGGGGGTGGCGCTGCAGGCGTCCTGAAGCCCTCTCAATGCCCCTCGAAGGTGATGAGCGTGCGCACCGGCACGTCGAGCTTGCGCAGCTTGTCGGCGCCGCCGAGGTCGGGCAGATCGATGATGAAGCAGGCGGCGAGCACATCGGCGCCAAGCTGGCGCAGGAGCTTGACCGCCCCTTCCGCCGTGCCGCCGGTGGCGATCAGATCGTCCACCAGGATGACGCGGTCGCCCTTCTCCACCGCGTCCTCGTGCATCTCCATCTCGTCGAGGCCATATTCCAGCGAGTACGCGATCGATACCCGCTTGTGCGGCAGCTTGCCCTTCTTGCGGATCGGCACGAACCCGGCCGAAACCTGATGCGCCACCGCTCCGCCCAGGATGAAGCCGCGCGCCTCGATGCCGGCGACCTTGTCGATCTTCGACCCGGCCCAGGGCTGCACCAGTTCGTCGACCGCGCGGCGGAACGCGCGCGCGTCGCCGAGCAGCGTGGTGATGTCGCGAAACATGATCCCGGGCTTGGGATAGTCCGGGATGGTGCGGATCGCGGCCTTGAGATCGTGTTCGAACGGCATGCTGACCATGGGCTTCCTGCGCGAGAGCAAGCTTGATTAAGCACCCACTCTGGCGAACCATGACGCAATGCGCAACCTTCGCCGCAACCGGCAACGCCAAGGTGGACCTGAAGGGCAGTCCTCGGGCCGCGTGAGATGACGGCGACCGTACCCATCATCGGCGGCGGGCCGGCCGGCATGTCGTGCGCGCTGTGGCTCTCCAATTACGGTCTTCGCCCGCTCATCATCGAGCGGGAGCCGGCGCTTGGCGGTATGGTGCGGCGAAACCCCTTCCCCCACCATTCGCTGCTCGGACGGCCGGCGGCGCAGGCACGCGACAATGCGGACGAATTCGCGCGCCACATCCGCCAGGCCGGGGTCGAATGCTGGCTGGGCGCCGAACCCGCGCGCGTCAACCGCGAAGCCGGCGGCGGCTTCGGCCTCGATGTCGCGTTTTCCGGTGGCCGGCCGCCGCAGTCGTTGCCGTGCCGGGCGCTCGTACTCGCGACCGGGACCGATTTCCGCGGCGCCGAGTGGCTCGATCGCGCCGGGAACGCGCGGCGCCTGGCGGCCCAAGGCCGCGTGCATGTCGGGCCGACCTGGGTCGGGGAGCCGGACACGCAATTGGGCGCGCACGTCGCCGTCATCGGTGGCGGCGACAATGCCTTCGACGTCGCCGACTTCCTCATCCGCAAGGGCGTGAAGGCGACCATCGTGCTGCGCGCAACGGCGCCGCGGGCGCAGGCGTTGCTGGTCGAACGGGTCAAGGCGGGCATCGCCGACGGCCTCGCCGCGGTTCTGACCGGCCGTACCGTCGCGGCGCTCGAAGAGCATGGCGCGGGGCTTCGCCTGCGCCTGAATGACGGGACGGAGCTTCTCGCCGATCACGTCGTGCTCACGCTCGGCTATCGGCCCAACACCGACGCGCCCTGGCTCGCCGCGCTTGCGCTCGCGCAGGATCGGGACGGCTATCTGGCGGTCGACGGCAACATGGAAACGTCGTGCCCCGGCATCTTCGCGGTCGGCGACGTCGCCAATCCCGTGCATCCCTCCGTCGCGACCGCGATCGGCAGCGGCACGATGGCCGCCCGCACGATCCAGCAGCGGCTGACGCGCTGAGCGGCGGCGATCAGCGCTTCTGCTTGAGAACCCGTCCGGCCACCGTCTCGAGCTTTTTCAGCAGCTTCTTGTCGCGCGCCTCGGGCGCCGTGATCAGCGCGGTGTCGAGCGCGCGGTCGGAGCCGATCGGGCACGGCTCGTGCTCACGGGGAAAGTCGGCTGCCAGGCGGGCGACCAGACGCTTGGCCTTCTCGGCGTTCTCGGTGAGCACGCGGATGATGTCCTGCACGGTGACCGCGTCGTGGTCGGGGTGCCAGCAGTCGAAATCCGTGACCATGGCGACGGTCGCGTAGCAGAGCTCCGCCTCGCGCGCGAGCTTCGCCTCCGGCAGGTTGGTCATACCGATCACCGAATAGCCCGCGCCTTTGTAGGTCATGCTCTCGGCGTAGCTGGAGAACTGCGGCCCCTCCATGCAGACATAGGTGCCGCCGCGCGCGAGCTTGAGCTTTTCGAGGCCGGCCGCGGCGGCGATGCGGTCCTGCAGCAGCGGCGAGACCGGATGCGCCATCGAGACATGTGCGACGCAGCCCTTGCCGAAGAACGAGTTGGCGCGGTTATAGGTGCGGTCGACGAACTGATCGATCAGCACGAAGGTGCCGGGCGGCAACTCCTGCTTGAATGAGCCGCAGGCCGAGAGCGAGACCAGATCGGTCACGCCCGCGCGCTTGAGCACGTCGATATTGGCGCGGTAGTTGATGTCGGAGGGCGAGAGCCTGTGGCCCTTGTCGTGGCGCGAGAGAAACACCACCGGCAGGCCGCCGATCTCGCCGATGCGCAGCGCCGCCGAAGGCTCGCCCCACGGGCTTTTGATCTTCCGCTGCTTTACCTTCTCCAGCCCCGGCAGGTCGTAGATGCCGGAGCCGCCGATGATGCCGAGCACCGCTTTGGTCATGACCCGTACTCGCCTCGCTCGACCATCACTGTGGCCGTCCCCGGCAAGCGGAGACGCCTATTCCAGAGGCCGGTGTTCGCAGGTCCCCGCTTGCGCGGCGACGCTTGCAAGGACCGCCGGCCTTATGCCTTCGGATATTCGCTCGGCGGACGCGGCTTGAGCGCGTCGGAGTGCACGTCGACCTCGCGCCACACCTTCTTCTTGACGAAAAAGAGCAGGCCCGCGAACACCAGGAGAAAGATCATCACCTGAAAGCCGACGCGCTTGCGCGTATCCAGGTGCGGCTCGGCCGCCCACGTCAGAAAGGCCGCGATATCCTTGGCATACTGCTCGACCGTTTGCGGCGAGCCGTCGGTATAGTCGACCTGCTTGTCGGACAAGGGCGACGGCATCGCGATGGCGTGGCCGGGAAAATACTTGTTGTAGACCAGCCCCGACGGCAGCGAGAAATCCTTCGGCGCGTCCTCGTAGCCGGTCAGCAGCGCCACGATGTAGTCGACGCCGTGCTCCTGATATTGCGTGAACATGTCGCCGACCCAGCGCGGGAAGCCGCGCTCGTAGCCGCGCGCCTTGGCGATCACCGACATATCGGGCGGCGTGACGGTCGGAAACTTGGTCAGGGGCGGCGGGAAGCGATCGGCAAGGCGCCGTTCGCGCTCGATCGGCTTGCCGTCGACGTCGACGCCCTCCTGAATCTTGTATTCGGCGGCGACCGCCGCGGCCTGCGCGATGGAGAACCCGGGGCCGCCGGGCTCGGCCAGATTGCGGAACGAGAGCAGTTCCATGCCGTGGCAGGTCAGGCAGACTTCCTTGTAGACCTTGAAGCCGCGCTGAAGCTGGCCGGGATCGTATTTGCCGAACGGGCCGGAGAACGACCACTTGTGCTTGGGCGGCATCGGCATGTCGTGCTCCTGCGCCATCGCAGGTACGGCGAGAGCGGACAGCGAGACCGCGAGAGCGAGAATTGTGCGCGCGATGGCCATGGCGTTCACCTCAAGCCTTCGCGCCCGAGGGCGGCTGCGCCTGTGCGCCGATCGGGACGCCCTCGTACAGCACCGACTCGGAGATCGAGTTCGGCAGCGGCTTGGTCTTCTCGAACCGGCCGAGCAGCGGCAGGATCACCAGGAAATAGGCGAAATAGTAAATCGTGAAGATGCGCGCGAAGAGCACGTAGTTGCCCTCCGGCGGCTTCGATCCGAGCCAGCCGAGCCCGATGCAGACGATCACGAACAGCCAGAAGAACTGGCGATAGACCGGACGGTAGCGCGCCGAGCGCACCTTCGAGGTGTCGAGCCACGGCAGAAACGCCAGAATCACGATCGAGGCGCCGAGCGCGGCCACGCCCATAAGCTTGTTCGGGATCGCGCGCAGGATGGCGTAGAACGGCAGGTAGTACCATTCCGGCACGATATGCATCGGCGTCACCGCCGGATTGGCCGGGATGTAGTTGTCGGAGTGGCCCAGGAAGTTCGGGATGTAGAACACGAACCAGGCGAACAGGATGCAGAACACCACCATCAGGAAGCTGTCCTTGACGGTGGCATAGGGCGTGAACGCGACGGTGTCCTTTTCGGACTTCGGCTCGACGCCGGTCGGGTTGTTCTGGCCGACCATGTGCAGCGCCCAGATGTGCAGCACGACCACGCCCACGATTACGAACGGCAGCAGGTAGTGCAGCGAGTAGAAACGGTTGAGCGTCGGGTTGCCGACCGCATAGCCGCCCCACAGCCAGGTCACGATCGGCTCGCCGAAGATCGGAATGGCCGAGAACAGGTTGGTGATGACGGTCGCCGCCCAGAAGCTCATCTGGCCCCACGGCAGCACATAGCCCATGAACCCGGTCATGATCATGAGCAGCAGCAGGATGACGCCGAGGATCCACAGCACCTCGCGCGGCTCCTTGTAGGAGCCGTAATACATGCCGCGGAACATGTGGATGTAGGCGGCGAGGAAGAACATCGAGGCGCCGTTGGCGTGCACGTAGCGCAGCAGCCAGCCGTAGTTCACGTCGCGCATGATGTGCTCGACGGAATTGAAGGCGAAGTCGACGTGCGGGGTGTAGTGCATCGCCAGCACGATGCCGGTGACGATCTGAACCCCCAACATGAACGCGAGGATGCCGCCGAACGTCCACCAGTAGTTCAGATTGCGCGGCGTCGGATAGACGATGAAGGAGGAATAGACGAGCCCGGCGATCGGCAGCCGCCGCTCCATCCATTGCATGAATGGGTTCTGCGGCTGGTAGGTCTGATGTCCGCTCATGATGGAACCTTCAGAGATGAAGTCGAACGGCCGTCAGCCGATCCGGATTTTGCTGTCGGACAGAAACTCGTAGGGCGGCAGCGCGAGGTTGAGCGGCGCGGGACCCTGCCGGATGCGGCCGGAGGTGTCGTAGACCGAGCCGTGGCAGGGGCAGAAATAGCCGTCGTACGGCCCCTGGTGCACGATCGGGATGCAGCCGAGATGGGTGCAGATGCCGATCAGCACCTGAAACTGCGCGTGCCCGGCCTTCACCCTGGCCGAATCGGGCTGAGGGTCGGGCAGGCTCGCGAGATTGACGTTCTCGGCCTCCTCGATCTGCTTCTTGGTGCGATGGTTGATGTAGATCGGCTTGCCGCGCCAGAACACCTTGATCGCCTGCCCTTCGGCGATCGGGGCGAGATCGACCTCGATCGGCGCGCCAGCCGCGATGGTCGAGGCATCGGGGTTCATCTGCATGACGAGCGGCCAGAGCGCGCCGGCTGCTCCAACGGCTGCCACCGCGCCCGTCGCAATGTAGAGAAAATCGCGACGCGTCGGTTCGGCCGAAGACATCGTTGCCACGTGCAAAATCCTTTCCGTCCCTCGGTCTACCCGCGGTCGGGCCGCTCAGGCCTGCACTCAACCTGCCTGAAGGCCGCCGTGGCCACCCCCTGCCGCCCGACAAGCCCGTCGGACCTAACCGGCCGCTCTCCACCCTGGGGAAGGGGGCCAAGCGGCTTAAAGTCAGCCAATCCGGCGGGGTTCTATTGGCACCCTTGCCGGGGGAGTGCAAGTGGGCCGGTGCCGCTCTGTCCAAAAGTCGGGTAAGGCGCGCTGCCACCGCCATTTTTTGCCGGACGCGGGCGCGCCATCCGGGCCGCCGGCACCCGGCAAATGACAGGCCCGCCGACGGCCGATTCACGGCCGGCCGTCATGCCCCGCCGTCGAATTCCACTGGCCGAAACGTGCTAGGATCGGCGGATTCTTGTGATCGATATGGCTGCGGGCAATGTTCGCATGAAGCGCCGCGACGTCATCACCCTTCTCGGCGGGGCGGCATCGTTGCTTTCGGCAGGCTCGGCGCGCGCGCAGCAGCCGGCGATGCCGACAGTGGGCTTTCTCAACAGCCAATCGGCCGACAGCTTCACCGAGCCTCTGCGCGCCCTTCGCGGGGCGCTCAAGGAGATCGGCTTCGCCGAGGGCGACAACCTGGCGATCGAGTACCGCTGGGCGGAGAATCAAACCGGGCGGCTGCCGGCGATGGCGGCCGATCTTGTGCGCCGACGGGTAACGGCCATTGTCGCGATGGATACCCCATCGGCGGCGGCAGCGAAGGCTGCGACCAGCACGATCGCCATCGTCTTCAGTACCGGGGGCGATCCGGTCAGGGACGGGCTCGTCACCAGCCTCGCGCGGCCGGACGGCAATCTTACCGGCGTCAACTTTTTCGCCGCCGATCTGGCGGCGAAGCGTTTAGGTCTGCTGCGCGAGCTGGTCCCCGGAGCCACGCGCTTTGCGGTGCTGGTCAACCCGAACTTTATTTCGATCACCGAGGCCACTTTGCGGGACGTGGAGGCGGCTTCTCAGGCATTCGGACTGCAGATCAAGGTCTTCAACACCCGCACCATCGAAGAGATGAATGCCGCCTTCACCACCATGTCGCGCGACCGGACCGACGCTCTGTTGATTGGCAGCGGCCCCTTCTTCAACACCCGGCGGGTGCAGATGGCCATGCTGTCGGGACGTCACGGGATTCCCACGATCTTTTCCGGACGCCAGTACGTCGAAGCCGGAGGCCTCATCAGCTACGGCACGAGCCTGCTGGACGCTTGGCGCCAGGTCGGGCTCTACACCGGCCGCATTCTCAAGGGCGCCAGGCCCGCGGACCTCCCCGTCGTTCAGTCAAGCAAGTTCGAGTTGGCCGTCAACGTCCAGACCGCCCGCATGCTCGGCATAACCGTCCCGCCGACGCTGCTGGCCACCGCCGACGTGGTGATCGAATGAGGGATCGCATGCGACGGCGCGCTTTCCTCACGCTTATCGGCGGGGCGGCGGCCGCGCCTGCGCTTGGGCCGCGCGCCGCGCACGCGCAGCAACCGGCGATGCCGGTGATCGGATTCCTCGGCGCCTCGTCGCCTGAGACGAACGTGGACCGCATGCAGGCATTTCACCAGGGCCTGAAAGAGACGGGCTACGTCGAGGGCGATAACGTCACCGTCCTCTATCGCTGGGCCGAAAGTCATCAGGATCGGCTGCGCGAACTGGCGGACGACCTGGCCCGGCGGCGGGTCGCCGTCCTCGCCACTTGGGGAAACGCTCCTGCGCTGGCGGCCAAGGCGGCAACGACGACGGTCCCGATCGTGTTCGGCGTCAGCGAGGACCCGGTCAGAGTTGGCCTTGTCGCAAGCCTCGCCCGGCCGGGAGGCAATCTGACCGGCGTCAATTTTTTCACCGCCGAGTTGGCAGCGAAGCGGCTGGAACTGCTGCGCGAACTGGTGCCGGGAGCCGTGAATGTGGCCGTGCTCGTCCACCCGGCCATCCCCCCGACCGTGACGACGTTGCAGGAGGTGGAAGCGGCTGCTCACTCTTTGGGGTTGCGAATCCAGGTGTTCAAAGTCAGCAGCGCAGGCGAGATCAATGCGGCTTTCGTAGCGATTGCGCGCGAGCGGCCTGACGCGCTTTTCGTTGGCCCTGGCTTCTTGTTCAACAGCCGGCGTGTTCAATTGGCCCTGCTCGCGGCGTATTACAAAGTCCCCGCGGCATATTCGTTGCGCGAATATGCCGAAGCCGGCGAACTGATGAGCTACGGGACCAACGCCGCGGATGCCTATCGTCGGGTTGGCGTCTATACCGGCCGCCTTCTCAAGGGCGCGAAACCTTCCGAATTGCCGGTCGAGCAATCGACCAAATTCGAGCTGGTCATCAACCACCAGACCGCGCGCATGCTCGGCCTCACCGTGCCACCGACCCTGCTCGCCACTGCCGACGTCGTGATCGAATGAGGGATCGCATGCGGCGGCGCGCTTTCCTCACGCTTATTGGCGGTGCGGCGGCCGCACCTGTGATCTGGCCGCGCGCCGTGCACGCGCAGCAGCCGGCGATGCCGGTGATCGGATTCCTCAACGGCCAATCGCTTGACGTGGTGGCGGACCGTCTGCGTGCCTTTCGCCAGGGCCTCAAGGACACCGGCTATGTCGAGGGCGAGAACGTGGCGATCGCATACCGCTTCGCCGAGAATCAAATGGATCGACTGCAGGAACTGGCGGCTGATTTGGTTCGCCGAGGGGTCACCGTGATCGCCGCGACCGGAGGTGCCTCCTCACCGTTGGCGGCCAAGGCGGCAACCAACACGATCCCCATCGTCTTCAATGTCGTCGAAGACCCGGTCAGGCTCGGTCTGGTCGCCAGCCTCGCCCGGCCGGGCGGCAATGCGACAGGCATCAATCTGCTCAATGCTGAGCTGACGGGAAAACGGTTGGAGCTCCTGCGCGCGCTGGTGCCCGCTGCCACTCGTGTGGCCGTGCTCGTCAACCCGAGCAATTCCAATGCCGAGTCCACGGTGCGAGACCTGGCAGCGGCTGCTCGCGCCATCGGATTACAAATAGAAGTGCAAAACGCGACCACGAGCCGCGAGATCGATGCAGCCTTCGCCGCCCTTGTGCGTGCACGG
Source organism: uncultured Alphaproteobacteria bacterium (assembly GCA_963755305.1). Classification (GTDB taxonomy): domain Bacteria; phylum Pseudomonadota; class Alphaproteobacteria; order Rhizobiales; family Xanthobacteraceae; genus VAZQ01. The sequence goes on from CAVWJL010000011.1 coordinate 162,219, forward strand.
CCCGACGCCCTCTTTGTCGGCACTGATCCCTATTTTACCAGCCGGCGGGTCCGGTTGATCCTCCTCGCGATGCGCCATGCGGTCCCCACGACCTATGCGGTGCGTGAATTTGCCGACGCCGGCGGGCTGATGAGCTACGGATCCAACCTTGCGGATGCGTGGCGTCAGCAGGGCGCCTACACCGGTCGCATCCTCAAGGGCGCAAAGCCCGCGGACTTGCCCGTGGTGCAGGCATCGAAGTTCGAGCTGGTGATCAACCACTAGACCGCCCGCATGCTCGGCCTCACCGTACCGCCGACGCTGCTCGCCACCGCCGACGAGGTGATCGAATGATCGCGCTCCCCGGCGGGCCGGCGGTACGATAAGATCGCCATAACCAGAACACCGTATCGGGAGATCTCATGTTCACTCGGCGCCATTTCCTGGCCGGCGGCACCGCCGGTCTCGCCCTCGCGGCCGCGCCCGCCGGCGCACAGCAGGTGAACGGCTGGCCGTCGAAGCCGATCCGCGTGGTGTTCCCGACCGGCGCCGGCGGCCCGAGCGAGATTTTCCGCATGTACGGCGAATATATGAAGGACAAGATTCGGCCAGCCGTTCATCTACGAGAACCGGCCGGGCGGCTCCGGCTCGATCGGCACGATGGAAGTGGTGCGCTCGGCGCCCGACGGCCACACCATCATGGTCGGCTCCAACAGCTTCACCATTCTCAATCCGCTGGTGTTCGCCAATTCGCCGGTCAACACCAAGCGCGACCTCGTGCCGATCGCGCTCCTGTTCAGCTATCCGCTTCCTGCTGGTGGTCAATCCCAAGCACGGCGTGAAGACCTGGAAGGAATTTCTCGACTACGCCAAGGCGCAGCCCGGCCAGCTGAACTACGGCTCGCCCGGCATCGGCACCGGCGGACATCTGGTGACCGAACTGATGCTCAAGCGCACCGGCATCCAGGCGGTGCACGTGCCCTATCAGGCGACGACGCAGCAGATGCTGGCGACCGCCGGCGGGCATCTCGACTTCACCTTCGACACGCGTCGGCAACGCCAAGGCAGTGGTCGAGAGCGGCAAGATCATCGCGCTGGCGGTGTCCGGCAAGGGCCGCGCCAGCGCGATGCCGGACGTTCCGTCGTTCGGCGAGCTCGGCGTCGAGGGCTTCGACGGCCTGTTCGTGTCGCTCGAGCGCGCTGGCGCCGGCCGGAACGCCGAAGCCGATCGTCGCTGCGCTCAACCGCGAGATCGTCGCCTGCCAGGACAAGCCGGACATCAAGGACCGGCTGCGAAAAGGGCTCCTACGAGCCGGCGCGCCTGTCGCCGGAGCAGACGCTGGCGTTCTTCGACGACGATCTCAAGAACTGGTCGCAGGTCGTCAAGGAAACCGGCGTGCGCGTGAACTGATTCGAACAACTCGACGAAGCATCGATCGATCTGTGAATGCGCATGCGATGAACCATCCGCAGACCAACTTCACCCCGCCGTTCAACATCACGCGCGCGAGCCATCTCGTGTTCACCGCGCGCGATCTCGCGGCGAGCCGGAAGTTCTACACCGAGGTCATCGGCCTCGTCGTCAGCGACGAGACCGACGACACGCTCTGGCTGCACGGCGTCGAGGAGCGCTGCCACCACAGCCTCACCCTGAAGAAGACCAAGGGCGAGCCGGTGTGCGAGCGGGTCGGCTTTCGCGTCTTCACCGACGACGATCTCGTCAAGGCCAAGGCGCATTTCGACCGCACCGGCGTCGAAGCGCGGTTCGTCGAGGTGCCGTTCCAGGGCCGCACGCTGCATGTCGAGCGATAGTGCCGGCACGCCGCTCGAACTGGTCGCGACGCAACCGACGCACGTGCGCACGCAGACCAAGACGCACACCCACAAGGGCGCAGGCGCACTGCGCATGGACCACTATCAGGTGCTGGTGCCGGACGTGGCGGCGGCGGCGAAGTTCTATCTCGATCTCGGCTTCCGCGTGTCGGACTACACCGTATTCGGCGAGGACAAGATCGTCGCGATCTTCATGTATCGCAAGAACAACCCGCACGACATGGTGTTCCTGCAGCGCTCCGGGCCGCGGTTCCACCATTTCGGCTACATGGTGCAGGAGATGCATCACGTCGTGCGCGCGCTCGACATCGCCGGCAACATCGGTTTCGGCGACAGTCTCGAGCACGGGCCGGGCCGCCATGGCGGCGGGCACTCCTACTACGCCTACCTGCGCGATCCCGACGGGCATCGCGTCGAGCTGCTGCTGCCGGCGACGCAGATCATCGACATCGACGACGAGCCGATGCGCTACACCGTGACACCGGGCCGGAATACCAATCTCTGGGGCCTGCCGCCGCCGCGCTCCTGGTTCGAGGAGACGACGCCGCTCCTCGGCGCTAGGGTGGTGCACTCGGCCGAGCAGCGCGAACCGTTCTCGCTCGAGAAATACCTGTTCGCGAAGCGGCCGCAGGCGGCTGCGGCCGAATAGCCGGCGCGAGGACGGGGGCGACTTGGGGGTGCCTTGAGCGCACGCCCCGCTGGCCACATCATGCGAGTCGCACTCTACGAGCCCGACATTCCCCAGAACACCGGGACGATCCTGCGGCTCGCCGCCTGTCTCGGCGCCGAGGCGCACATCATCGAGCCGGCGGGCTTTCCGACCAGCGACCGCGCCTTCCGCCGCGCCGGGATGGACTACCTCGATCAGGTCGCGCTCGTGCGTCACGTCGACTGGGCGGCGTTCGAGCGCTGGCGCGCCGCCGAGCGCGCGCGGCTGGTGCTGTTCACGACCCGTTCGCGGGTGTCCTATCTCGACCATGCATTCCGGCAAGGCGACGTCCTGCTGTTCGGACGCGAATCGGCCGGCGTGCCGGACCGCGTGCACCAGGCGGCCGAGGCCCGGCTGGTGATTCCAGTGCGCGAAGGGCTGCGATCGCTCAACGTGGCGCTCGCCTGCGCCATGGCGCTGGGCGAAGCCATGCGCCAACTGGGCACGTTTCCGGCCGCTCCGGCGTAAGTCGGCTATGAATGATCCGGAAAAAGCTACGCGGCGGGTGAGGGACAATTTCACGCCCCTGGGCGCTGCCCCTCACCCGCCGCGCTCGCTGGCGCTCAGTCGCCGCTCACCGCTTGCAAATTTGCCCCGTGCAAACGGAGGGCGACATCACACTCCCCGATCTCCCCCACGGCGCGGAGCTTCCGTAACAACCGTGGCAAAAAATGGCCTGGCTTGTGTTCATCCACGGGCCGTTTGCAAAACGCCCGGCCACGATCATGCGCGCCGCGCGGCCGGGTTTTGCCGAGCCGGTTGCGATGTGGCGATGATAGGATCGACGATGGAGCCGCCGATGGACGCCGAACAGCTCGCACCCCGCAAAGAACGCGCGCGCGCGTGGTTCGAAGCGTTGCGCGACGACATCTGCGCCGCATTCGAGACGATCGAGGACGCGCTGCCCGCCGGCGCGCCGTTTGCCGAACGCCCACCCGGACGATTCGTGCGCACGCCCTGGAGCCGCACCGATCATGCCGGCAGCGACGGCGGCGGCGGCGTCATGGCGCTGATGAAGGGGCGCGTGTTCGAGAAGGTCGGCGTCCACGCCTCGACCGTGTTCGGCCAGTTCGCGCCCGAGTTCCGCAAGGAGATTCCGGGCGCGGCCGACGACCCGCGCTTCTTCGCCTCCGGCATTTCGCTGATCGCCCACCTGCACAACCCGCATGTGCCGGCGGTGCACATGAACACGCGCTTCGTGGTGACCACCAAGGCCTGGTTCGGCGGCGGGGCGGACCTGACGCCGGTGCTCGATGCCCGCCGCACGCAGGCCGATCCCGACACGGTGGCGTTCCACGCGGCGATGAAGGCGGCCTGCGACGCGCATGCGCAGGTGGCGCCCTATGACAAGTACAAGGCGTGGTGCGACGAGTATTTCGATCTCAAGCACCGCAAGGAGATGCGCGGCATCGGCGGCATCTTCTACGATTATCTCACGTCCGGCGACTGGGACGCCGATTTCGCCTTCACCCAAGCCGTCGGCCGCGCCTTTCTCGAGGTCTATCCCGGGCTGGTGCGCGGAAACTTCGCCACGCCGTGGAGTGAGGCCGAGCGCGAGGAGCAACTGGTGCGGCGCGGGCGCTATGTCGAGTTCAACCTGCTCTACGACCGCGGTACCATCTTCGGGCTGCGCACCGGCGGCAACGTCGACTCGATCCTGTCCTCGCTCCCGCCCGTGGTGAAGTGGCCTTAGGCGTCACGCAACACGCGCGTGCGTCCCTGGCACGTCGCATCACCGCAAGAACGCGTTGACCACCATCACCAGCCCGCCGCAGATCACCACCGCGTCGAGGATCGCGGCGTGGAGGTGGATCGGCAGGTTGTCGACCAAGCGCTTCGCCAGAAAGGCGCCGGGAAACGCCACGCAGCCGATGAGCAGCGCGACCGCGATCACCTGCGCGTTCACCGCGCCCGCCACGCCGAATACTACGAATTTGGTCAGTCCGATTCCGATCGAGATCACCGCGTCGGTCGCCACCACGGCGGCGCCTTCGAGCCCGGCCGCCATCAAGAGCGAGAGCAGAATGACGCCGGCACCGACGGTGCCGCCGGCAAGCGGTCCCCACGCGAACGCCGCCGCCGCAAGCCCGCGCTGCGTGAGCGCAAGCCCGCGCCGGCGCATCAGCCGGCGCAACGGCACGCTCGCGATCAGCATGCTGCCGATCACGATCAGCGCGCCCCGGCCGCTGAGCATGGTGTAGCCCCAGGCCCCGAGCGCGCAGGTCGGCACCGCAGCGATGACCACGATCAGCGCCTTGCGGTAATCGACCAGACGGCGAAAGGCGGCGACGCGGCTAGTATTGGTGAACAGCGCCGACAGCGAAATGATCGGCACCACCGGCTCGGGCCCTACGATCGGCACCAGCACCAGCGGCATCAGCGCACCGGTGCCGTAGCCCGCGACCCCGCCGACCACCGACGTGACGAGCGTCGCCGCCACGATCAGCGCAAACTGGGCGAGCGAGATGTCGGCGAAACCGGTGAGGAGCGAATTGAGCATGGGAAGGGGCCGATCCGATTTTCTTTGTGCCGGCCTGCATTCGCATACATTCACAGAAGTAGCGTGGATGGAAGCAGCAACGGCGGGCTCTTCTTCCGCTCTCCCCGCTTCGCGGGGAGAGGGGAAGAGCACCGAGCACGCGGCGACCACGCCCAACCCAAAGCAAAGCCCGCTAGTCCGCGCTCGGGAGCCGCCGCATAGTGAACTCGATGCGGTCGTCGGGAAGCTCTCGCCACGACTCGATCTCGGTCATGTAGGCGGCCTTCGGGAAGCGGCGGAAGAATTCGCGTGCCTTCTCGCGCGCGGCCGCCCGCGGCAGCGCGAAGGTCTCGCGCCGGAAGCTGTCGCGAGCACCGGCCCGGCCGGCGAGCGCATGCGCCGAGCGCTTGGCGATATCGGCAGGGCGGCGGGAGGCGTTCATGGCTGGTCTCACGAGGCCAATCTAGCGCATCCACGCAAGCCGGGCGAGTCGCGGTCGATGCGGGACAAGCTCACCGCCCGCGCGCCGCCGCATCGGCGATCGCCGCGAGGGCTGCCGCATCGCGCGGAAAATCCGCCGCGATCCACGCGGCTTCCGCCTCGCGCATGGCGGTGCCGAGCTTGGGGCCCCGCTCGATGCCGCGGGCCAGAAAATCCGCCGCGCGCAGCGGAAACGCCGGCGCGCTCCAGCGCGACCGCAGGCTCGCGAGCGCAAGCCAGCGCACATCGGCGGCGCCCTGCGGCGAACGCGTCCAGGCGACCAGCACCCGGTCGGTGAATTTTTCCGGACCCAGCCGATAGAGCAGCGCACGCCCTTCCCGCTCCTCCCACTGCGAGGAGATTTGCCACCAGCCCTCGCCCATGGACACGAGACGTTCGTACTCCGTATTGGCAAGCCGCAGCCGCACGCGCAACCGTTCGGCGTCCTCGACCACCGATACGCCGAGCGCGCCCAGGCGCTGGACCGCGTCGGGGGCAAGATCGAGCGCCGCCTCGAGCTTTACCATGTTGGCAAAGCTCGCCAGCAGCGGCACTCCGCCGAGCACCGCTTCGAGCAGGCCGGTTTCCGTCATCACCGCGAGCGTCGGCACCGCGTGCGGGGCAAGCAGGAGCCGCATCGTCTCCATGCGCACGCGTTCCCGCGACAACTGCTCGAGGCCCGCACGTGCGACGATGCAGGCGTGCAGCCCCTCCGGATCGGGCGCGCCGTGACCATAGGAAGCGTGGAAGCGGAAGAACCGCAGGATGCGCAGATAATCCTCGGCGATGCGCTTCGCCGGATCGCCGATGAAGCGCACGCGCCGCGCCGCGATGTCGGCGAGCCCGCCGACATAGTCGAACAGCGTGCCGTCAGCTCCGGCCGAGAGCGAATTCATGGTGAAGTCGCGGCGCTCGGCATCGCGCTGCCAGTCGCGTCCGAAGGCTACCTTGGCGTGGCGCCCGAAGGTCTCGATATCCTCGCGCAGCGTCGTCACCTCGAACGGGGTGCCGCCGGCCACCACCGTGATGGTGCCGTGCTCGATACCGGTAGGCACACCCTTGAAGCCCGCGGCCGCCACCCGGCGCATCACCTCTTTCGGGAGCGCGGTGGTGGCGATATCGATGTCGCCGGGCGTCTCGCCGAGCAGTGTGTTGCGCACCGCGCCACCGACGACCCGGGCTTCCTCCCCGTCGCGGTCGAGCGCCGCCAGGAGGTCGCGGAGCGGCGCCTCGTTGAGCCAGGCGGCGTCGAGCCGGCGAGCCATTACTTCGTTTCGCCCGGCACGAGGTTGCCGTCTTCGATATGCGCCGGGACGTATTTGGAGCCCGGTGGCGCGCCGCCCCAATGGGCAAGCACGACGAAGCTGCCGATCACCAGCACGAGCGCGGCGATGACGAGCCAGGCGAGGCGTGCGAGCGACCAGTGCGCCGGATCGAGCACGCCCGCCCGTGTCGCCCACAGAAAAATGGCGTAGGCAGCAAACGGCGCGACGAACAGGGCGAGTTCGGTGAGAACGGGGCGGATCATGGCGCGCGAGACGTGTCCCGTCGATGGTTCGGCCTCCTCTCACGGTCGACCCCGCGCATGCAGGGCCGATATTCCGGAGGCCGGTGGTTATTGGTCCCGCTTGCGCGGGGCAGACGCAACGCTATCGCTCACCCGGGTTCCGTATCACATCTCCCGGGCGCTGAGCAGCGTGAAACCGTGGGGCTATCGCACGGGAAAATCGAAATAGCTGGTCGGATAGGGCTCGTGTCCGAGCGTGAAGTGCCACCATTCCTTGGTGTACGGCACAAATCCACGGCGCTTCATCGCAGCCGCCAGGATCATGCGGTTGGCGCGCTGCTCCGGGGTTACGCTGCGGTCCGCCGGCCATGACTTCGGGCTGAAGAAGTCGAACGGAGTCCCCATGTCGAGCTCGACGGGCGCGCCCGCGCCGGTGCGCCGCACCAGGGTGAGGTCGGCGGTCGAGCCGCGCGAATGGCCGGAGCGCGCGGCGATGTAGCCGAGCCTGAACAGGTTGCGCTTGTCGACGTCGGGATAGAACTCGGATTTGCGCTTGAGATCGTTGATCCGTTGCGCCCAGCGCACGAAATGGGCGACCGCGCGGCCCGGGCGGTAGCAATCGAACACCTTGAGGCCGAGACCCTGCGCGGCGAGGTCGCCCTGGACCTTGGCGAGCGCAGCCGCGGCTTGTCGCGTCAGCAGGCAGCGCGGCCGTTCGTAGCCATTGATCGGCTCGCCGACGAAGTTGTTATCGCCGAAATAGCGCATGTCGAGCACGAGTTCGTCGATCACGCTCGCAGCGTCGACGAAGCCCGCCGGAGGCGCAGCCTGCGCGGATGCCGGCGGCGAGCGCAGCAAGGCCAGCGCGGCCAGGAGCGAACCCGCGACTATGGCGATCGGGCGTATGGCCGTGACCATTGCTGCACTCGGCCGTGAATCCAAGGCGAAACCGCGTCATTCCGACGCCCGGTTACAATATCTTACAATTAATTCCCGCCCGGTCCCATTTCCATGGTAGTATTCGTCATGAATCCGACAAGCAGAACTGGCCGGCCCCGCCCTAGCGGCGGGCCGCGGATCTTTTCCGGAATTGAGGAGTAACGACTTGAGCGACCACAGATTCAAGATTGGGCAGACCGTTCACTACACATCCGGGCCCTATGGCCGCGGATCGTCGAGCGGCGTCTACAAGATCACGCAGTTGCTCCCACCCGAAGGCGATGACCGGCAATACCGCATCAAGAGCGCGAGCGAGCCGCACGAGCGCGTGGTCAAGGAAAGCCAGCTCGCCCGCGATTCGTGACGGCGCGCACCCGGACAGGCAAGCGACAGCCGCGCGTGGTCCGAACTGCGCAAGAGTGAAACCGCGATGGCATTCGACTACGACGCACCGGCCGAACTGTTCATGGCCAAGCGCAAGGGCGGCGCGCGGCAGCCGCTCGGTTACCGTCGTTTCACCAGGGCGGCGGAGGCCATTCGGTTCGCGATCGAGGAGTTTCCTGCGGTGCGCACGCTCGGCGCGTGGATGCAGGTCGGCGACCAGCGCTTCGACAGCGACGACATCCAGCGCCTGTACGACAGTGGTGAATATCCGCTGCAACGCGCCACCGCAAATTGACGAAAATTGCCACGGTGGCGTGTTTGACGGGAACCCTGCAATCCTATATATGCACGGCCGCAACCAGGTTTTCGGTCTGCCTTGCTACGCTCCCGTTTTTAGGGCGCTCAGCTAGCTCCCAAAACTCGGATGTTAACCCCGGCCCGCGACGTTCGCGTGGCCGGTTTTCAGACGCGTAGAACGCAAGGAGGCCATGATGGCCACAGGTACGGTTAAGTTCTTCAACAGCCAAAAAGGGTTTGGCTTCATTCAGCCGAGCGACGGTTCCAAGGATGTGTTCGTGCACATCAGCGCCGTCGAGCGCGCGGGCATGCGCACGCTCGTGGAAGGCCAAAAGGTCAGCTACGAGGTGGTGACCGAGCGCGGCAAGCAGGCCGCCTCGAATCTCCAGGCAGCCTGACCCGATCCGGCCGATTGCCGATCCCGAATGATGGAAACGCCCGGCGTCAGTGACGCCGGGCGTTTGCTATTGGGGCAACCTGCCGATCCCCGATGACGGCCGCATCGGGATGTGGCAATTCTCCGGTAGTGTGGGCGAGCAGGTCGATCCCATGGACGTCGCCGCAGCGCGCAGTCAGCTCACCGCCGCCCTCGCCCGCGCCGCCGCAGGCGATCGTGCTGCACTGCGAATTGTCTATCAGGACACCTCGGCGAAGCTTTTCGGCGTCTGTCTCCGTATATTGAACGACAGAAGCGAGGCCGAGGACGTGCTCCAGGACGTCTACGTGACGGTGTGGCGCAAGGCCGCAACCTTCGACCCGAGCCGGGCCAGTCCGATTACCTGGATGGTCGCCATCGCGCGCAACCGCGCCATCGACCGGCTGCGGGCAAGCGCGGTCAGCCGCCGCACGCAGCCGATCGACGCGGCGGCCGATGTGCGCGACCCCGCTCCGGCCGCGAGCGAGCAGGTCGAGGCGGCCGAGCAGCATCAGCACCTGGCGCTGTGTCTCGGGGAGCTGGAGCCGCGCCATTCGGCCGCCATCCGGGCGGCCTTTCTCGACGGCGCCACCTACGAGGAATTGGCCGAGCGCATGAGCGTGCCGCTCGGCACCATGAAAAGCTGGGTGCGGCGCGGACTGCTGAAGCTGAGAGCGTGCCTCGAACGATGAGCGACGACGACACCATCAATCCGGCCGACGACGGCGCGCTGCTCGCCGCCGAATACGTGCTGGGCGTGCTCGGGGCGCAGGAGCGGCGCGCGGTCGAGCGGCGTCTTCCGCACGAGCCCGCGCTCGCCTCGCAGGTCGCATACTGGGAGGAGCGCCTCGGCGGCCTGGCCGGCGCGGTCGCCCCGGCGGCGCCTCCGGCGGACATGTGGTCGCGAATCGAGGGGGCTATCGCGGGCGCCGCGCCGGCCCCGGAGGCCGCTCCGGGGCTGTGGCAGAGCCTCGCCTTCTGGCGTTCCTGCGCCATCGGCTCGGCCGCGGTCGCGGCCGCAAGCCTCTGCGCACTGGCCTATATCGGGCTCATCCCGGCGCCGCGCGCGCCGCTCCTGGCATCGCTCGGCGGCAGCAGCGGGGCGCCAAGCTTCGTCGCCGCGATCGGCAGCGGCGGCAATCTGATGGTGGTGCCGGCGTCGCTCCTGGCGGCCGACCAGCGCAGCTTCGAGCTGTGGCTGATTCCGCCCGGCGACCGGCCGCATTCGCTCGGACTGATCGAGCCCGGCCGGCCGGTGCGCCTGACCGTGCCGCCGGCGCTGGTCGCGCGCGCCACGACCGACGCGGTGCTCGCGGTGTCGGTTGAGCCGCCCGGCGGCTCCCCCACCGGACAGCCGACCGGGCCGGTCATCGCCAGCGGCAAGCTCATAAATTTGTGATCGGCAGGCCAGCGGCCGCGCTGCGTCCGCCCGCGCCGCCCGCCGTATCTGACGTCGCAGCCCGCAAACGGGACCCAAGACGTCACATACAGGAGAACGACATGAAGATTTCCCGCCGCACCCTCACGGCAACCGCCGCCGCCATCGCCCTCGCATTGGCCGCGGGCACCGCAACGCCGGCCCTCGCGCAGATGAGGAGCACCGGCATGAAGGACGAAAAGGCCGTCACCGTCGGCGGCGCGCCGATGTATCCGTCAAAAAACATCATCGAGAACGCGGTCAATTCGAAGGATCACACCACGCTGGTGGCCGCCGTGAAGGCCGCCGGCCTGGTCGAAACCTTGCAGGGGCCCGGCCCATTCACGGTGTTCGCCCCGGTCAACGCGGCGTTCAAGAAACTTCCGGCCGGAGCGGTCGAGGCCCTGCTCAAGCCGGAGAACCGGGAGAAGCTCGTGGCGGTATTGACATACCACGTAGTCCCCGGCCGCCTGTCCGCCAAAGACCTGATGGCGGCAGCCAAAAAGGCCGGCGGCAAGGCCAGCTTCAAAACCGTCGAGGGCGACACCCTCTGGGTCGAGAGCAAGGGCAATACCTTCACCGTCTGGGACGCCAAAGGCAATGCCTCCAAGGTGACGATCCAGAACGTTTTCCAGTCCAACGGCGTCATCCACGTGGTGGACACCGTCCTGATGCCGGGCTGAGGCGTCTTGCGGCAGGCAGAACCCGTAACTACGTGCTATACTGTAGTAACGAGTTGCGTTTCGCGGCCCGGGTCAACGGTGTGCGTAGCTGCACCGCCCTGGGACGCGATGGGTTGATCGGCGCAGCCCCGACCCCCCGACGCTTGCATCGATCGCCCCGGAAGCCCGCCGTGGAAACGCGGCGGGCTTTTGCTTGCTGCCGGCGGCTCGCGGACCGGCCGGCTGTTCGCCTGCGTCCTAAAGTGCCCGCTTCACCGGCTTGGTGTCGAGCCCGAACACCTTGGCGGCGGTACCGCCCAGGATGTTGCGCCGGCCTTTGTCGGACAGGAACGGCAAATCGTAGATCACGCTCGGCAGGTCGAAGTCCCAGTGTGGATAGTCCGAGGACCACATCAGCTGGGTCTCGGCGTTGATCATCTTGAAGGTCGCCTCCAGGATCGACTTGTCGGCGGGCTTTTCCATCGGCTGCGAGGAGTAGTACATCTCGCGCATATATTCGCTCGGCTTGCGCTTGAGCGACGGGCAGTCCGAGGTGCGCATCAGGTAGGAATGGTCGAGCCGCTGCATCAGGCAGTAGGCCCAGGTGAGCCCGCTCTCGATCCACATGGTCTTGAGCTTGGGGAAGCGCTCCGGAATGCCGTTGACCACCCAATTGGTCATGTGAACCATGTTGAACCACATGAAGCCGAGCGCATGCACCGAGATGAAGCGGTTGGTGAGCGCCAGCGACTGGTCGTTCCAATTGTAGGCGGCGTGGAAGGCGATCGGCTTGCCCATCTCTTCGAGCAATGCGTAGGTCTTGACGTAGGCGTTGTCGTGCACCGGCTTGTAGCGCGGCGAGGTCACCATGAATCCGACCACGCCTTTCTTGTCGCCGAAATCCTTCACGGTCTTGTAGGCCGCTTCCGGATCGTTGAACGGCAGATAGAGCATCGACACGATGCGCGGCTCGACCGCCAGAATGCGTTCGCAGAGCCAGGCGTTGTAGGCGCGCGCCATCGCGGTTTCGACCTCGACCTGCGGATGGGTCCCCAGGAACAGCATCGGGGTCGGAAACATGCAGGAATAGTCGACGCCCATGGCGTCCATCCATTCCAGCGTCATGCCTATGTCGCGATGCTTGACGGCGTCGAGCTTGTCGTGACGCGCCATGTCGACGCGCCGCAGATCATGCCGCGTAATGCGCCCGCTGATGTCCTGGTAGCCGACGGTGCCGCCGAGCATCGAGGCGCGCTGGCCGCGCTTGGATGATTCCAGCGCCTGATGGCGGATGACCGGGCTCTCGATGTACTGGAACACTTCCTTGTAGGATTCGCTCTCGTAGTGATGCGCGTCCACGTCGACGATCAGGAAATCCTGATAGTTGCGCTCGCGCGCCTGTTGCGAGGCATGCTCCAGGTGCTGCGCGGTCGTGTAGTTGTCGCCGGCCAGATTGCGGACCTCGTTGCGGGCCATGTCCATCGATCTTCTCCACCGTCGAGTGGGCGATGCGCCCACGCTCCTCGGGTCGGCATGCGGCCGGCGCCGCGATGGCCCACCCTACATGATTCACGCGACGACGTAGATATCGTCACCGCGCCGGACGATCTCGTATTTCTTCAGACGCAGGCGGCGGTCGCCGACGCACACGCCGGTCTTGAGCTCGTACTCGTAGCCGTGCCAGGGGCAGACGAAATGCACGTCGTCGGCGAACGCCTGGCCCTGGTAGGTGCGGTCGGCCGCGATCACGTCCACCACGCGGTTGATCATGACGCCTTCGCAGGCCGGCCCGCCCGAATGCGCACAATAGTTGCTATAGGCGAAATACGCCCCGTCCTTGCAGAAGACCCCGATCTCCTCGGCGCCCGAAACGACGATGCGGCGGTCGCCGTCCTTGAGGTCGGACGCCTTGGCAACGAAGCACTCGGGCATTGCGGTCCCTTTCGATCGGCTGGCGACGCGGCGGGCACGGGCTGCGATTGTCGTTCCGATCGCCGTGCCGGGCAAGTAGCCCGCCGGGGTGAGGCTACTCCAGGCCGGAAATGCTACCGTCGCGCCAAAGCTCACGGTACGCCACCGGACCGACCATGCCTGCCAACGCAGATACGCCCGCGCCGGCCGAGACGGGTTCCGATCCGGAGGCGCTGATTGCCGCCTGCCTGGCGAGCCTCGCCGCCAACGAGCCGCCCGAGGAGGTAGCCGGCCGCCTGCGCACGCTCGAGGGGCAGGTGCAGGGGGTGACCCGTGCGCGCTGGCTCAGGGCCAAGGCGATCGCGACCAACCGGCTGGGCTTCCCGAGCGAGGCGCTGGGCGACCTGATGGAAGCCTTGCAACTGCTCGAAGGCGACGCCGAGCACCGGGAGCGCGCCGAGGTCTTTCATGCCCTTGCGGTCGTGCATAGCTGGCGCAGCGACGCGCGCGAAGCCGCGCTGGCCCTGCTCGCGGCGGTCGGCGAATCGGCGGCCGCCGGTGACCGTACCGGCGTGGCGCTGGCGCTGATCGAAGCGGGCCGCCTGCAGATGGAGATCGGCCGGCCGGGTGATTGCCAGGATCTGATCGCGCGCGGCCTCAAAGTCGCAACCGAGATTCCCACCCACGAAATGCAGCGCGCCAGCGTCAATCTCGTGCAGGCGCTGGTCGCGGCCAAGCGCATCGAGGCGGCGCAGAACGCGCTTGCGGCGGCGGCGCCCTTGCTGGCCGGCGCGTCCGCGCGGCTGACACTGCTCATCGAGATCGAGCGCGCGCGCATTGCGCTCGCTTGCGGCGACATCGCGGCCGCACGCGCCGCGCTCGCCCGCGCCGCGGTCCACATCCCGTCCTATCCGGACCCGTTCGAGCGCATCGAAGTGGCGCACGCCGAGGCCGAACTCGCCCTCGCCGAGCGCGCGCCGGCCAAGGCCGCCGAAGCGCTCGAAGGCGTCATTCTGCGCTATTCGGAAGACAATCTGCCGGGCCGCGAGGTCGCTGCGCGGCTCCTGCATGCGAGCGCGCTCGATGCGCTCGGCCACGTCGAGGAGGCGGATCGCACGTTGATGGCGGGCTTGCGGCGCGCGCTGGCGAACGGGCTCTCGGGCCACGCCGACGCCGTGCGTTCACGCATTGCCGAGCGCGGCGGGACCGACGGCACCGGCGACACCGGCGATACCGTGTCGGTCGGGCCCCTGCCCGATGCGAACCGGCGCTTCGTGCGCCGGCGCCCGCTCGGCGCGGGCGGATTCGGCAGCGTAGTGCGCGCCTACGACCTCGAGCTCGGCATCGAGGTGGCGCTCAAGCGCACCTCGCTCAAGGGCATCTACGATCCGGCCATGCGGCAGCGCCTGGTGGAGGCCGCCAGGACCGAAATCGCGGCGGCCTCGCGGATCGGCCATCCCGGGGTCGCCAAAATCCACGGACTGCTGATCGAGGGCGACCATCACGCGCTGCTGATCGAGGAATTCGTCGAGGGGCCGACCCTGCGCGACGCCATGGCAAAATCGATCGATCCGGCGCACGCACTCGATCTGCTGTCGCGCATCGCCTTTGCGCTCGCGGCGATCCATCCGGCCGGCGTCGTGCACTGCGACATCAAGCCCGAGAACATCATTCTGCGCGGCGCGGGCGCGCCCGTGCTGGTGGATTTCGGCATCGCGCACATCGTCGGCAAACCCACGCCGAAGGGGGGCACGCGCGCCTATATGGCGCCCGAGCAGTCGCGCGGCCGCAGGATCGACGGACGGGCCGACCTCTACGCACTCGGCGTTCTCGCGCATGAACTCCTGGCCGGAGAACTGCCCGAACGATCGGACGGGCCGCTGAGCATCCTGCGCTTCATGCCGCCGGGCGAAGTCCGCCGCCGGCTGCTAGCGAGCGGCTGCGGCGAAGCTGCCGCGGACACGATCGTCAGCATGCTGGCCCCGCACCCGTTTTGGCGGCCCAGATCCGCCGCCGCGGTCGGTGCCTGCTTCGCCGAGGCCGCGCTCCGCACTGCGGCGCGCGCCGCCCAGGCGCGCGCATAGCCGTGCCCGGCGGAGTTTGAGGACGCGTCAGGACGGCGGCGGGGTCCAGCCGAAATCGCTGAGGGTGTAATCGACGTCCGCGTCGGGACCGACGATCCAGACTTCGGCGTTGCCGTCCTGTGCCGGCATATAGGAGACGTTGGGGAACCAGACTGCGCGCTCGTCCTTCACGACGATCTTGCCGTCGATCATCATGTACAGCCTGATGTTCGTCGCCTTCTGCGCGTAGGCGATGAAGGTGCGCGCCTTGCCGGCGTTGAGCGTCACGCCGTATTTCCTCTGACGCGTGACGATCTCGCGGTTGGAGCTGTCGCGCCGGCTGACCTGATCGGCCTTGGTCAGCGTGGATTTCTCCTGATTGACGAGCGACGAGGTCGCGCCGTTCTTCGGCTTGAGTTCGGCGAGAATCTGCGGGATGTAGAAGTCGATGCCGCGTTTGAAATCGGCGGTGCGCTTGAGCCAGTAGGCGCGCTCGGCGTCGACCTCCTTCTCGGCTTTCCCGGACATCAGGTCGGTCAATAGATCGATACGCTGCGCGTAGTTGATGAGCACCGGGTTGGGAATGCGCCCGCTGCCCGACACCTCGCGCGGCACCCCGAACATGTTCATGGCGTTGTTGAGCGCGACGATCTTGCCGGACGAATTGACCATCGGGCTTCCGCTCGAACCGCCGGTGGTCGGCAAGTTATGGTGGATCAGGCGGCGCTGGCCGAGCTCCGCCGGCATGTTGAACATGTCGGTGATGGCGGTGATCATGCCGACCGACAGGGTCGGCACCGCGCCGAGCGGCTGGACCTCCGCGCCGCGCACGCCCTCGGTCGGATAGCCCGCGAGTGCCACCGGCGTGCCGGTCTTGAGGCTCGCGATCTCATCGGCGCTCGCGATTTCGAGAATCGGGCTCAGGTTCGATCCGGCGGCCACCCGCAGGATGCCCACGTCGTAGTTGGGCACCGACGTCAGGATCGACGGATAGCAGGCCGGGCAGTTCTTGCTCGACATCACGAAGAACGGGTCGGATTTCAGAAATTCGTTGAATACCGCGTAGCTCGGATGCTTGCCGCTCCCGGTCACCTCGAACTGCCGGCCGCCGGCGCCCGGCTGGCGCACGAACATGCGGGCGCCCTTCACCAGCGTTTCGCGCCCTTCCACGATATGCGCGTTGGTGGCGAGGATGTCGGGCCCGATCGGGACCGCGGTGCCGTAGGCGCGCTCCTCTCCGCTCTCGAATCGCACTACGACCAGATAGGCCGCCTGGGCGACCCTGTCGCGCACCGCCGCGCCGATCGTGTCGGCGGCGGCTTTGGCCTGCGCCTCGCCGAGCGCGGCGATGGCGCTGTCCAGCCGCGCGCCTTCGCTGTGGCTGAAGTAGAACAGCCCGCCTCCACCCGCGATGGCGAGGAGCGCGATCACAAGTCCGATGGTGGCGAACCGGCGCGCCCGCGCCGCCGCCACGTGCGCGTCCTCCAGCTTCTCCTGCGGCTCGGTCACCGGCAGCGAGCCGGAAAGCCCCTCGTCCTTGAGCTCGATCTGGAACGATGGTCCGCCCTGCCGGCCGAGCTCGATCGTTGCGCCGTCGCGCACCGCCTCGCCGATATCGGCAGGCTCGCCGTTCACCCTGACGAAAGGCTCGCCGAAGAGCTCGAACATCCAGTCGCCCGCGGGCGAACGCGCGAGCGCAAAATGCCGCCGCGCCACGATGGTCAGGTCGGGCGGAAAGACGACGTCGCAGACCGCGGGATCGCGCCCGAACGTGATCCGTCCGGATGCTCCGTCGAGGTCCTGCCGGCGTCCCGTCAGGGGTCCGCTGCGATGCCGGATGATGATCATGGCGATCCTCCCGCACTGGGCCTGCAATCGAAATCGCGGGCGTGGCCTTTGCTCGCGCCGGAGCGAACGGTTCGACTGAATACTAGGGCGTGAACTCGTGAGCGCGCAATTGGTTAGCGTATTAGGTCAGCTTTTGGACCAAAATCAGACTTTTTAAGCGGCCGGCGCCGGTTCAGAAAAACCTCCGGCGGGAGAGATCGCGGTTGCTCGCGGCCGCCCAAAGGGTCAGCAAAGTGGACGCCGCGCGCGGGAGCCAAATCCCTTCGCCCTCATCGTCTGTCCACAAGGATCGCCGCGAGAGCTTTGCTGTTCTCGGCCGCCAGTTGATCAAGCTGGCCGCTGCACCATCGATAGGCAGCCTCGAAGACTTCGGTATGGCGGTCGAAATCGACGAAACTCGAGCCGGGAAACTCCGGCGGAGCGAGAACGAGGTCGAGCGGCCCGACCGGAAGCATTTTCGGATTCTGGTGAATTCCGAAACATCGACGAAGAACTGAAATCGGACCGGGCACATCCGGCAGCCGCTCGCGCCTGAACGGATTGAGCATTCTGGCGAACAATTGTCCCCGCCCGGGGATGCTCTCGTATTTGATATTGTAGGGTTCCGCTTCCGGCACTCCGAAATGCACGACCAGGTTCGGTCCGCTCTTCAACGCTTTCATGGGGCTGAGAGGGATATTGTCGATGACGCCGCCATCGACCAGCATCCGGCCATCGTCCGTGAACATCGGCGGCAGGACCGCCGGAATGGAGGCCGACGCACGAACGGCCTTCCACAGCGGGCCGGTGCGCATGACGAAAGGGCCCTGGCCGGCGCGGTCGACATCGGTCGCGACCGCAAAATAGGGAAGCCAGGCATCCTCGACCTGCGCGCCGCGACATTGCCGCTCCAGCGCGGCGTCGAACGCGACATGGTCGAGCAGCGAATAGCGAGGGAACGTGCGGCGTTTGAACCCGCGGCTCGCGACAAAAATATCGTCGATGACCTGATCGAGATCCTCCGGCGACGCCAGGAGGGCGAATCCCGCCAGCACCGCGGCCCCGACGCTCGCGCCGCCCAGGATGTCGAATTTCGCGCCTCTCTCCTGAAAGGCTTTGTAGATACCGATGTGGGCCGGACCGAACCCGCCACCGCCGCCAGCCACGAAACCCACCGCCTTGCCGGTGAGAAACCGAAAGAGACTCTTCAGGTCATCGTTGTCCTCGAGCGCAACATGGTGATGCATCGCGACGTCGCGCTCGCGCAGCCATTCGCTCGTGCCGGTCACGAATGGCACCCGCCGATCGTGTATGCGCACCAACCTCCGGCGGCTCGCCGGATGGACCGCGAACCCCATCTGCTCGACCGGATTGAGCGACGCCGGGGCTGCCCCGGACGCCAAAATCACAAGCTGGTCGGCTTGACGGATTGCCTTGTGCGTCCACTCGCTGGGTTCCTCGTCCGCGAGGTAGACGATCAGCTCGTACTCGCTTTCGATGGCGTTGAGCCAGTTCAAGATGTGGGAATCGTCAAGCGCCATATGCGGGAATTGTTCTTTGATGTTCGCATGCGTGAGAAAAAGGCACTTACCCATGCCGGCGAAGGTATCCTGGAGACGGCGAACGACCTCCGGGGCAGCGGGAACCCGTCCACCTGAAATGACGGCCGCGGTCCGGGCCGGGGCGACGGCGGTGCTGGCCATGATCCGCGCGGTTGTCTCTGCGAGTCTGCGCGCAAGGGCAGCCAGCAGCCGGTCGTAGACCGCAGGTACATGACGGACCACGTCGTCGAAAGCCTTGCGGTCGAGCTCCAACACGACCGAATCGCGCAGTGCGGTAACCGTCGCCGTGCGCAATCCTCCGGCAAAGAAAGCGATTTCACCGATCGGCTGGCCCACCCCGATCTCGGCGAGCGGGAGCGGGTTGTGCTCGACCTCGAACCTCAAATCGACCCGAAAGAACGATGTAGACCGCATCGGCCGGCGTATTTTGCAGAATGAGCTTTTCGCCTCTCAGCAGATGGCGGATCTTGGCCCGCGACCAGATTTCCGCCAGCTGATCGGCGGAGAGTTCGCCGAACGCGGCCGATGCCGCGATCTTGAGCGAGCTGGAATTAACTGACGTCATAACAACCTTTCTTGTCTGGAACCGATCCGCGAGCGGCGGGACGAGGTGCGCGCGAAGGCTTGAACAGCGGCATGGCGGACATGGTCTTCGAAGCTACGACGCGCTTCAACACGGGCGGCCAGATCATGTCTTCGCAATCAATCGGTCCGACCGATCGGATCGCCCAGAAAGAACGTCCGCATCATGCCGGTGCCTTTCACGTCAATCAATCCGCGTTCGACAAACGAGAACCGGCCGGCAAGGGCGCGCGCGACGTCCTCGCTGACGTGCATCTTTCCCGGCTCGCCAAAGGACTCCATGCGGCTGGCGATGTTCACGGTGTTGCCCCAGACGTCGAACGAGAACTTATGCTGGCCGATGACGCCCGCAATGGCCGCCCCGGTATGCATGCCGATCCGGAGGCCGACGGGGGCGCCGTCGGCGTCACGAAATGCGCCGACCTCGTCCAGCATGGCGCGCGCCAGGAGAGCGGCGGCATTGACGTGGTCCTCGCGCGGATCGGGCAGTCCGAACGCCACCATGTAGGCATCGCCGATCGTCTTGATCTTTTCCGCGCCGAACCGCTGGGAGAGACGGTCGAAGGCCGTGAAGATGGTATTGAGAAACTGAACGAGGTCGCCGGCCGACTGCCGCCCCGCCATGCGCGTGAAATTGACGATGTCGGCGAACAGGATGGTGACCTCGTCGACCTGGTCGGCGATCATGCCTTCGCCGGCATTGCGCGCAATTCGCGCGCCATCCTCGTCACACCGCCAACCAGCGTACCAAGGTCGCACCGGCTCGATGCAATCAAGTGCGCTTGAAGCATCGAATTGGCAAGGGTCGATCAGCGGATATGCCGGACATTTTGCAACGAATTCAGGGACGCGTCGAGCGCGTATTCCCTGCATTACCGCCGCGCCGCGCGGATCGCATTCCACAGCCGCTGCGGGGTCGCCGGCATGTCGATGTGCTCGATGCCGGTGTCGGCGAGCGCGTCGATCACCGCATTGATGAACGCGGCCGGGCTCGGCGTGATGCCGGCCTCGCCGCCGCCCTTGACGCGGAGCTCGTTGCCCGTGCCGCGGTAGGGGTCCTCGGTCAGGTCGATATCCATGGGCGGGAAGTGGTCGGCCCGCGGCATGGCGTAGTCGAGAAAGCTTGCCGACAGCATCTGGCCGGAACCCGGCTCCCAAACCAGCGCCTCCAGCATCGCCTGACCGATGCCGTGGGCGACGCCGCCGTGCACCTGGCCGTGCAGGATCAGCGGATTGATCGCCTGGCCCCCGTCGTCGATCGACGTGTAGCGGCGGATCTCGACCGTGCCGGTGGCGGGATCGACCTCGACCTCGCACACCGCGGCGCCGGTGGGATAGGCCGGAATGCGGCCGGTGAAGGTCGCTTCCGCGCCGAGCGGCGCACGCAACTCCGCGGGCAGGTTCGGCAGTTCGCCTTGCGCGCGCGCGATGTCGAACAGGCTGAGTCGCCGGTTGCTCTTCGGCGTGACGAACAGTCCGTCCGTGAATGCGATGTCGTCTTCGGCCACCTCGAGCATGTGCGCGGCGAGCTTGCGCGCCTTGCCCACAATGGTGCGCGAGGTTTCGACCATCAGCGAACCGGCCAGCCGCATGGAGCGGTCGGAATGCGTGCCGCCCCCCGATGCCAACGTCTCGCTGTCGCCGCTGACGAAATTGATCGCCTCGGGCGCAACCCCGAGGCGGTCGGCCATCACTTGGCGGAAGCTGGTCTCGTGCCCCTGCCCGCTCGATTGCGTTCCGACGATCAGATCGACCGCGTCGGCCGTGACGGTCACCTTGACACGCTCGTGCGGCATCCCCACCGGCGTCTCGACGTAGTTGGCGACGCCGATGCCGAGACGCTTGCCACGTTTCTTCGCTTCCTTGCGCCGCGCCGGGAAGCCATCCCAATCGGCGGCGGCCAGTACGCGGGCGAGGTTCTCGGCGAACTCCCCGCTGTCATAGGTGAGCCCGGTGGCGGTGCGGTGGGGCAGCTTGTCGTGCGCGATGAGATTGCGCCGGCGCAGTTCGACCCGATCGAGCTTGAGCCGGCGCGCCGCGATATCGAGCAGGCGCTCCATGACGGCGGTCGCTTCCGGCCGGCCCGCGCCGCGGAACGGCGCGGTGGGCACGGTGTTGGTCATCACGCCGACGAGCCGCACCCACGCCACCGGTACATCGTAGACGGTGGGCGCGACGCGATAGCCGTTGCTCAGCGGCACGTAGGAAACGGTGTGCGCGCCGGTGTTGGCGGTGAGTTCCAGCGCGGCGGCGACGATGCGGCCTCTGCGGTCGAAACCGAGCTTCGCTTTGGTCACCACGTCGCGCGCGGTGTAGTCGGTGAGAAACGCCTCGCTGCGGTCGCCGGTCCATTTCACCGGGCGGCCGACGCGGCGCGCCGCCCAGGTGACCGCAACCTGCTCGGGATACAGATTGGTGCGCGAACCAAATCCGCCGCCGACGTCGGGGCAGATCACGTGCACCTGCTCCTGCGGCACCTTGAGGCAGACCGCCAGCGGATGGCGGATGCGGTGCACGCCCTGGCAGCCCGAGATCAGCGTGTATTTGTCCGCCGCCTTGTCATAGGTGCCGATCGCGGCGCGCGGCTCCATGAAGCCGCTCGCGGTGCGCTGGTTGCGGATGGTCTCCTCGACCACCAGGTGGGCGCCGGCGAGCGCCTTTTCCACCGCGGCCCGATTGCCGAACGCGTTGTCGAGCCCGATGTTGTCGGGCGCATCGGGCGCGACCGTCGGCGCGCCCTCGGCCAGCGCCGCGAGCACGTCGGTCACCGCGGGCAGGACCTCATAGTCGACCTCAACGGCCTCGGCGGCGTCGCGCGCGGCCGCGATGCTTTCGGCCACGACCAGGGCGACCGCCTCGCCCACATAGCGCACGCGCTCGAGCGCGAACGGCAGTTGCGGCTCGTCCAGGATCTTGCGCTCCGCGGTCGGCAGGAACGAGAGAACGCGCACGTCGATGGCATCGCCCGGATTGGGAAAATGCGGCATGCCGGCAAAGCCGTCGGCGACATAGTCGCGGCCAGTGAGCACCGCCAGCACGCCGGGGACTGCGCCGGCGCGCGAAGTCCCGATGCGCACGACGGCCGCATGCGCATGCGGCGCCCGCACGAACACCGCATAGGCCTGCCCCGGCACCGAGACGTCGTCGGTGTAGCGGCCCGCCCCGCGCACGAGGCGCAGGTCCTCGAACCGCGGCATGGCCCGGCCGATGAACGGGCCCCGCTCATGGGCGGCCTTGCCGGAGGCTCGATCGCTTGAATTCATTGCGTCCCCAACCTGCGGCAGCCCGCCGCGGGCCGCAACCCTAGCCAAGCTCACATGCCATTGCCAATCGGGCGCCCTGGGTTGGTGCTCGCGGCCGACCTTTCCGCTATAGTCGCGCGGAAGGCGACCATGGGCATCGTCGAAAAAACGCAAGCGGCCATCCATTCAGCGGCAGCGGATTTCGATCGCTTCCGCTTGCGCTCATTCATTGCAAGCCTGGAAGGCACCGGCGAGATCGAGACGCATGCGATGCCGCTCGATCTCGCAGACGTGGCGCCCATCCTCGAAGGCAACCCGCGTGCGGTGATGTTCCGCGCGGTCGGACCGGAGCGGCAGGAGCTGGTCGCGAACGTCGCCGGCAGCCGCTCCCGGCTCGCACGCGCTTTCGGTGTCGAGCCGCGCGCGCTGGTTGGCGAAATCCAGCGCCGCCTGAAGAGCAAGCCGGAGATCTTCGAGGTCGTGCGTGCCGAAGCACCCGCGCAGCAAGTCGTGCTCACCGGCGAGGATGCCGACCTCACCAAGCTGCCGGTGCATCTCGGCCACGGCGCCGACGGCGGGCCCTATATCTCGGCCTCGGTCGACTTCGTCGTCGACCCGCAGGACCGGCTGGACCAATGTGGGCATGCGCCGCCTGATGCTGCGCGGCCGGCGCGAGACCGGCGTCGATCTCGTCTCGCCGAGCGACCTGCGCGCGATCTACGAGGCCAGCGCCGCGGAGGGGAAGAACCTGCCGGTGAGCTTCGTGGTCGGCTCGCATCCCATCGACCAGGTCGCCGCCATGATGCGGCTGCCGGTCGATGAACTGGGGTTGATCGCATCGCTGCGCGATAGTCCGCTGCCGGTGGTCAAATGCGTCACCAACGACATCCGCGTGCCGGCCGACGCCGAATGGGTGCTGGAAGGCTATTTCGACGCGCGTGGACACGTTGAGCCTGAGGGGCCTTACGGGGAGTTTTTGGGCTACTACGGCGCACTCAAGCGCAACCCGGTGTTTCACCTCACCGCCATCACCCGCCGGCGCGACGCGCTGTTCCAGACCTCGACCATCGGCGGGCGCGCGCTCGGCCGCACCGACACCGCGCAGCTTTCCGGGCTGCGCACCGAGGTGATGATCTGGCGCGCACTCGAGACCGCGGTGCGCGAACCGCTCGCCGTCTACGCCACCACATCGAGCGGCGGCATGTTCAACCTGCGCGTGGCGCTGCGCCAGCGCGTGCCGGGCGAGGCGAGGAACGCCATCGCGGCCTGCTTCGGCGCGCTCGCCAACGTCAAGAATGTCTTCGTGGTCGATCCCGACATCGACATCTTCTCCGACGAGCAGATGGACTGGGCGTTCGCCACGCGCTTCCAGCCCGACCGCGACCTGGTCGTGGTCGGCGGCATGCGCACGCTCCCGCTCGATCCGTCGGTCACCCCCGGAACGCGCACCGGCGCCAAAGCCGGCTTCGACCTGACCTGGCCGTTCGGCACCGCAAACGCGCATCGAGACGCGCGTTCCCGAGCCGCCGCGCTTTGCGGGCGAACGCTTCGCCTCGGTCGAGGCCGCGCTTGCCCACGGCCCAAAATATTTCGAGGAGCTGATGGCCGCGGTGGGCAGCCGCGACGGCCGCGACATCGTGCTCGCGCTCGAACCGCTCTACGCCAACGGCGGGCTCGATCGCGACGCCGATGGGCGATATGTCTTGAAGGCAAAATACGAACCACCGCAGGGGAGGAATTCCATGTCCGTGAAGCTGCACCGCGCTCTGCTCGCATCGCTCGCCGTCGCCGGCAGCATCTGCGTCGCCCACGCCCAGGAGGTCACCATCAAGGTCGGCATGGTGAAGTCGATCACGTCGGTGGTCGTTCTCTCCGCGATCGACAAAGGCTATTTCAAGGAGTTCGGCATCAAGGTCGAGACCGACTTTCTCGACACCACCGCCAATTCGATCGCGCTGGTGGCGCAGAACCAGTTCCAGATCATCGAAGGCGGGATTTCCGCCGGCTATTTCAATGCGCTGGAAAAGAACCTGCCGGTTGCCATCGTCATCGACCGCGTCACCAGCCCGATCGGCCACAATCTGATGCTGCGCCCCGACCTCAAGGATCAGATCACGTCGCTCAAGCAGCTCAAGGGCAAGACCGTGGCCACCAACGGCCACGGGGCGGTCTCGACCTACGAGGTCGGCAAGATGCTGGAGACCGAGGGCCTGACCATCGCCGATGTCGACATCAAGGTGATTCCGTTCACCCAGTACGGCCTCGCGTTCAAGAACAAGGCCATCGACGCCGGCATCGCAATTCCGCCGTTCACCGGACAACTGGCCGACAGCGGCCTGGCCGTGAACTTCAAGGATCCCGACGAGATCGTGAAGCCGCACCCGATGAACATCGCGGTCAACATCATCAACACCGACTGGGCGAAGGCGCACGAGCAAGTGTTGAAGAACTACTACGTCGCCTATCTCCGGGCGGCGCGCGAATACTGCCAAGCCTATCATCACGGCTCCAACCGCCAGGCCATCATCGACCTCTCGGTGCGCACCGGCACCGAAACGCGTCCGGCGGTGCTGAACAAATATCCATGGCCGGCGCGCGACCCGAATGGCAAGGTGAACGTCGCGAGCATGCTCGACATGAATGCCTGGTACGTGAAGAACAAGATGAGCAACGTCGTGTTCCCGGCAGAACGTCTGGTCGACACCCGCTACGTGGAATACGCCGTGGCGAAGCTCGGGCCGTTCGTGCTCGAGAACAAGGAGAGCAAGCTTGCCGGCTGCCGGTGAGAACTCTTGCCATCGTTCCCGCGGATTGAACCCGCGCACGGCCTCATGCTGAGGAGCGCCGAAGGCGCGTCTCGAAGCATCGGCCGCCCCACCCTTCGAGACGCTCGCTTCGCTCGCTCCTCAGGGTGAGGCGGAATGGTGGGCGCGCACTCCGATGTAGTAGCGTGAGTGCGGGGAGGAAACATCAATGGCCGGCGAGCGGCGCGGCGCGGCGATCGAAATTGCCGGATTGCGCAAGGAATATGTGAGCGGCACCGGCCGCGTGGTCGCGCTCGACGGCATCGACCTCGCCATCGCGCCGGGCGAGTTCGTCTGCATCGTCGGGCCCTCGGGCTGCGGAAAGTCGACGCTGCTGCGCATCCTCGCCGGGCTCGACCACCAGACCGGCGGCACACCAGACGATCGACGGCGCCGGGCTGGGCGGTCGAGAACGCCATGGTGTTCCAGGACAGCGGCCTGTTTCCCTGGATGAGCGTCGAGGCCAATGTCGGCTTCGGCCTGATGACGCGCGGCGTGCCGGCCGCGGAGGCAGCCGAGCGCGTCGACGCCGCGCTCAGGCTCGTGGGGCTGACGAAATTCCGCCGTCACTATCCCGCACCAGCTCTCCGGCGGCATGCGCCAGCGCAGCGCGATCGCGCGCGCCTTCGTGACCGATCCGGGCGTGCTGCTGATGGACGAGCCGTTCGCCGCGCTCGATGCGCAGAACCGGGTCATCCTGCAGGCCGAGCTGGTGCGCATCTGGGAGGAGACCCGCAAGACCGTGGTCTACATCACCCACTCGATCGAGGAGGCGCTGCTGCTCGGCGACCGCACCGTGGTGATGACCGCGCAGCCCGGCCGCATCAAGCGCATCATCGACGTGCCGTTCCCGCATCCGCGCGACCTGATGACGCTGTCGGCCTCGGCCGAGTTCGGCGCGCTCAAGCTCGACATCTGGCGGGTGCTGGAGGACGAGGTCATGCGCGCGCGCGCGGAGGCGGAGCGATGAGCGGACTGTCCGGCAAGGCGCGCGAGCGGCTGCTCTATCTGATCTCGCCGATCGGCCTGCTGCTGCTGTGGCAGGTTCTGCTGGAGCTGGGGATCGGCGATCGCCGCTTCATCCCGACGCCGACCGACATCGCGTGGCGCTTCTGGCTGCTCATTCAAAGCGGCGAACTTCCCTGGCACACCGGGGTCACGCTGATGCGGGTATCGGCCGGTTTCGTCATCGGCGTCGTTCCGGCGGTCGCCATGGGTCTGCTCATGGCGATGTTCAAGCCGGTGCGCATCTTCTTCGACCCGCTGATCGCCGCGCTGTTCCCGATCCCCAAGATCGCGCTGATGCCGCTGTTGCTGCTCGCATTCGGCTTCGGCGACGCCTCCAAGATCGCGCTGGTGGCGATCGCGGTGTTCTTCCCGGTGATCGTGAACACCTATGTGGGCGCCGCCAATATCGACAAGATCTACTGGGACGTGGCGAAGAACTACGGCGCGAGCCAGACGGTGATGTTCACGCGCATCGTGTTCTTCGGGGCGCTGCCGATGATCTTCGCCGGACTGCGCATCGCGCTCGCGGTCTCGTTCATCGTGCTGGTGGCGTCCGAATTCGTCGCCACCAAGAGCGGCATCGGCTACATGATCTGGAACTCGTGGGAGCTCCTGCAGGTCGACACCATGTTCGTCGGCATCGTGACCATCGGCATCCTCGGGCTCATCACCTCGGTGCTGTTCCAGGAGATCGAGCGCAAGGCCATCCCCTGGAAGGCGGAGTGACTGCGCGAGCGTTGGCGCGAATTCCCTCGTGTGTCGTCCCCGTGAAAGCGGGGACCCATAAACACGGCCTCTGGAATAGGGTGCCCGCTTTCGCGGGGACGACGGTGAGAAAAGCGAAGGCGGATGAGGCATCGTCCCACTCGCAACAGCGATTGGAGGGAGCCCCTCATCCGCCTCGCCGCTGCGCGGGGAGAAGGAAGAAGGCCGCGCCGTCGCTGCGCAAAGTCAGCGGCCGGCGGCGTAGCCCTGCATGCCGCGCGGATTGGCGGCGGCGCGGCGGCGGCGGCCGTCGCGCGCGGCGGCGGTGAGGCGGCCCTCGCACCAGTCGGCATCGACCTCGACGATATGGCCGCGCCGCTCCAGCTCCGTGACGGTGTCGGCCGGCAAGCGGCCCTCGATGATCAGCACGCCGGGGCGCGCGGTGCGCGGCCAGAACGAGATCGGGAAATGCTCCGAATGCCAGGCCGGCGCGTCGATCGCCTCCTGCAGGTTCATCCCGGCGTGGACGTGGCGCAGGAAGAGCTGCGTCGTCCATTGGTCCTGCTGGTCGCCGCCGGGCGAGCCCCAGGCCATGTACGGCTCGCCGTCGCGCAGCGCGAGCGTGGGCGATAGGGTCGTACGCGGACGCTTGCCGGGGGCGAGCGAGGCCGGATGCCCCTCCTCCAGCCAGAACATCTGCGCACGCGTGCCCAGGCAGAAGCCGAGCTCGGGAATGACCGGCGAGGATTGCAGCCAGCCGCCCGAGGGCGTCGCGGAGACCATGTTGCCGGCCTTGTCGATGATGTCGAAATGCACGGTGTCGCCGCGCATCTCGCCCATGCGGCCCACGGTCGGCTCGCCCGCGCCCATGCCGGCGGCGACGCGCGGCTGGCTGTCGGCGCGCCGCAGCTTGACCACCGCGCCGAAGCCTTCGACCGAGCCGGGACGCAGTTCGAGCGAGGCCTGGTGGGCGACGAGCTTGCGCCGCTCGTCGTTGTAGGCATCCGAGAGGAGCGTCGCCATCGGCACGTCGACGAAATCGGGGTCGCCGTAGAATTTCTCGCGGTCGGCATAGGCAAGCTTGGAGCACTCGACCATCGTGTGGACGAATTCCGCGCTCAGGGGATCGACCTCGTCGAAATCAAATCCCTTGAGCAGTGCAAGCTGCTGCAGCATCACCGGGCCCTGCGACCACGGGCCGGCCTTGCACGCGGTGTAGCGGCCATAGTCGTAGGTGAGCGGCGCCTCGACCTGCGCCTGCCAATAGGCCATGTCGTTGCCCGAGAGGACGCCGCGATGACGCCCACCGCTCACATCCATGACCTCCTGCGTGCGGCAGAATCGGTCGATCGCCGCGGCGACGAAGCCCTGCGACCAGCTCTTGCGCGCGCGCTCTATCTGCTTGACGCGATCGGAGCCTTCACGCGCGGCCTCGCGCAGCACGCGCCTGTAGGTCGCGGCCAGCGCCTTGTTGGTGAACAGCGTTCCGGGCTTGGGCACCTTGCCGCCCGGCAGATAGACTTCCGCCGATGTCGGCCAGTGCACGGTGAAGAGCTGCTCTACGCTGGCGATGGTCGCGCTCGCGCGCTCGACCAGCGGATGGCCATCGGTCGCGTACGAAATCGCCGGCGACAGGACGTCGGCAAGCGTCATCGTTCCGTAGTCGCGCAGCATCGTCATCCATGTGTCGAACATGCCCGGGACGCATGCCGCCAGCAGCCCGGTGCCCGGCACCATGTCGAGGCCTTCGCGCTTGTAGTGCGCGATGGTGGCACCGGCCGGCGCCGGGCCCTGACCGCAGAGCACTTCCACCCGGCCGCGGCATACGTCGTAGACGATGACCGGCACATCGCCGCCCGGTCCGTTGAGATGCGGCTCCACCACCTGCAGCGTGAAGGCGGTGGCGACCGCGGCGTCGAATGCGTTGCCGCCCCGCTCCAGCGTTGCCATGCCGACGGCGGTGGCGATCCAATGCGTCGAGGTGACGACGCCGAAGGTCCCTTCGATCTCGGGACGCGTCGTAAACGGATTGGGATTGATGTTTTTCATCGGGCCTCGGATACGGGCAACCAACTAACCAGTTTTCAGCAGGCGGCTCAATCGCCCTTTGCGCGTTAGTTCCATCCCGCCAAGTTTGATACCTTCGCACCCTGTCGGAGCCGGGAGGCCAAGAATGAAACGCGTCCTGATCAAGTGCGGATGGCTGGTCACGCTCGATCCCAAGATCGGCGACTGCAAAGGCGGCGAACTGCTCTACCGCGGCGACCGGATCGAGGCTGCAGGCCGTAACCTTAATGCGGCCGCGGACGAAGTGGTCGACGCCAGCGACATGATCGTGATGCCCGGCCTGGTCAACGCCCACATGCACACCTGGGAAACGGCGTTGCGCGGCATCGGCGCCGAATGGATGTCGGCCGACTATTTCAAGCACATCCATTCCAACCTGGCGACACTTTACCAGCCCGGGGACAATTACATCGGCAACCTGATGGGCGCGCTCGCCCAGATCGACGGCGGGCGTCACCACGCTGGTCGACTGGTGCCACAACATCACCTCGCTCGAGCACGCCGAGCGCGCGGTCGACGGCCTGGTGGATTCAGGCATCCGCGCGGTGTTCGCCCACGGCACCGCCAAGCCGATCGGCCAGACCGGCAGCACGCCCTTCACCCACGTTCCGCATCCGCGCGAGCGCATCGAGGCGCTGCGCAAGGGGCGGCTCGCGAGCGATGACGGCCGCGTCACGCTCGCCATGGCGATCCTCGGGCCCGACTGGGGCACCTGGGAGGTGGTCGAGCACGACATCCGCATGGCGCGCGAGTTTGGCCTGATCTCCTCCTCGCACACCAGGCGGCGGGAAGATTGCGTGGTGCCCGACGGCTATGCGCGCATGGCGAAGGCCGGCCTGCTCGGACCCGACCACAACCTCGTGCACGGCACGAGCTACGACGAGGCGGACCTGCGCGTGGTGATCGACAGCGGCGCCACGCTGACCTCGACCGTGCTGGTCGAGCTGCACCACCACATCGGCGACACCATGGTGGCGCGCGTGCGCGCGGCCGGCGGCATGCCTTCGCTCGGCATCGACGTCGAGCCGTTCTGTTCCGGCCAGATGTTTCGCGAGATGCAGGCGGCGCTGCTGTTCGTGCGCGGCAAGGAGATCCGCAACAACGCGCTGCGCGGCAACTCGCCGCTCAGAGCGATGCCGGTCAAGTCGCGCGAGGCGCTGGAATGGGCGACCATCGGCGGGGCGCGCGCATTCCGGATGGAGAGCGATATCGGCACGCTCTCGCCCGGCAAGAAGGCCGACATCGTCATGCTGCGCGCGAACGACATCAACATGGTGCCGGTCCACGATCCGGTCCTCTCGATCGTCGAGATCGCCGGCGCCGGCAATGTCGACACCGTGATCGTCGACGGCATCGTGCGCAAGCAAGGCGGCAAGCTCACCATCGCGGCCGACGTGCTGCGCCGGCGGAGCGAGGAGCTTGCGCAATCGGGCGAGCGCATCATGCGCGACGGCGGCTTTCGGGCCGGGGCGGCGGTTGGCTGACGACGATCCGGCGCGAACGTAGCGCCGCAGCCCCTTGCCCGCGCCCATGCCGGCCTTGCCAATACCGGCCGCAGCCTATAGCTAGAGCCGCCGCCGCGAGCTTATCGCCGTTGCGGCCTCGGCCAAAAGCGCCCGTAGCTCAGCTGGATAGAGCACCAGACTACGAATCTGGGGGTCGGAGGTTCGAAATCCTTCCGGGCGCGCCATTTTTTCTCAACCTCGGCTGAAGGGCAAATCTAACCTTCAACTCGCTGACAGGCTGCGACCTCTAATCTAGGGGCGTGCCCAACCTGTGATATGAAATCCACCGGCAAGATCAACGCGCCGATACTGCCGTCGGCTGGACCCTAGCGACGCATCATGAATTTCGATGTGTTCATTAGCTATCCGCATCAGGACAAGGCGATGGCCGACTACGCCTGTGCTGCGCTTGAAGCTGACGGCATCAGGTGTTGGATTGCCCCGCGGGACATCGCGCCCGGCGCCGAGTGGGCTGGGGCAATCGTCGATGCGCTGGATCGCTGCCGCGGCATGGTCCTGATTTTTTCCTCAAACGCGAACCGGTCAAAGCAAGTCTATCGCGAGGTGCAGCGGGCATTCGAGCGCGCCATACCCGTGGTGCCTGTGCGCGTAGAGAATGTCGAGCCGGCGCAGTCATTGGCCTACTACCTCGGATCGGTTCATTGGCTCGACGCGCTGACCCCGCCGTTTGACGCCCAGTTCAAGCGCTTGAGCGGTGCCGTGAAGGCGCTCATGGACAAGCAGCTGGCGAGTGGTGAGGCAGCCGTTGGTGCGCAAGAATTCCGCACAATTCGACAGTCGCCTGGCAGCAACCAGCGCACTTTCGCGACCCGGCTGCTTTGGCCGCTCGGTGCGGCGGGTGTGTGCGTTGTGGCGGCAGCGGGGGCAGCGATGGTTTGGCTCGCCTTGCGGGATCCGCCAACATCAGGGCTGCCCCGCCCTACCGCGGTCGAAGGTATATCCAGGGGCACGATGCAGTGTGACAAGCTGCCTTGGACTAAAGTGCCCCTTCAGGCTGCCGTCACGCTCTCGATAAAGGGCGGCAACGCCACCTTCGAGCGCGACGTATATTCGAGTGACGGCAGGCGCAAGACCGGAGTCGAGAGCGGCACCGGCACTATCGATGCCGATGGCATACTGCAGCTAAAGACCAGCTGGGTTGGTCCGACAAGTCGTTTTGACGGAAACTATATCGGCCGGTTGTCTGGGACCGGCGGAACCCTGTCAGGCAAACAAACCCTGCTGGTCGATGGCGCACGTCACGAGCGATCCTGCACAATCGTGGTCGGCAAATTTGAGGTCGCGTGAGATAGCCCGCGCGGCTTGCGTCCGGAAAATTAATTTTCGAGCCGGTGTCCGCCCTGCGTGCCTGTCTCACAGCCACGAGCACGAACGGCTTGCACGCACATTGTATTTGCCGCCTGTGCAGCGAAGTCTTTCGTCCGCACGGGTGTGTGCCGGTCTTGGTCTGGCCGGTCTTTATGCTATTCGGTGGCCATAACGAATAGCTGGCTTGGTTTGCGCTCGACGGGCATCCTTGTGCAAGTACCTTGGTAGACGCAAAGGTCATAGGGCCGATTGCTAGAATCGCGAGAAAAGCCAGCGTCCGCATACCTGCACCTTTCCGAGCAATTTTCCGCAACCATTAGCCACATAGTTCGGGTCGTTGCCAACAGCTTCGAGTCGGGTCGGCTATTGGGCACGGCGGGCAAAAACGTCGCGCTCGCGTTCAGCGCACAACGGCGCGAGCGGAATTTACCCCGTGCACCATAGCGCGGACCGCCGTCCGCAGCGGAAGCGTAGATATCAGTTTCCTCGACGCCGCGGCGCCAGCGCATTTGCGCCGATCACAAAAGCCAATGAACATGGCCCCCGGCCAAAGGCCGGGGGCCATGCCGGCCTCCTCGCTTGGGCGGGCTTACACGCCCCAATAGGGCGGCACGCCGTAATAGTCGTAGACCTTGCGCTCGCGATTGCGGTCGGCCCAGTCCCAGCTCTGGTGCTTGGAATATTTCGGCGCACCCTTGAGCTGATCCTCGCGGATGTTGACCTCGTAACCCTCGAGCTTGGGATTATAGGTGAGCAGCGACCACGGCAGCGGGTAGTAGTCTTCGCCGATGCCCATGAAGCCGCCGAAGCTCATCACGGCATAGGCAACCTTGCCGCTGCGCTTGTCGATCATGACGCGCTCGATCGCGCCGACCTTCTCGCCGTTCGACCGGTAGACCGCGGTGCCTTCCACCTTGTCGCTGCCGATCAGGCTCGAGGTCTCGCGCGAGTCGGTTGTCGTACCTTGGACGCTATCCATTAACTCTTCTCCCATGTGGATTTGCCCTGCACTCCCTTGCCAAGCAACGGCGTGCGGCGGCGTTCGTTCCATTTCACGCCGCAATTCGGGACTGGGAACCCATCGGAGAAAAAGTCGACGGCGCGTACTGACGGCGCTGCAACGATCAAGCGGTTGCTACGCTGCGACAGCTACGGCTTCGAAGCCGAAGCTACTGAATCTGAATCCTGGTGTTGCCGAGCCCGACCTTCTGCACCAGCGAGAACAGCACCGCGGCATTGGCCGGATGCAGGCGGATGCAGCCCTTCGACGCCCGGCCGCCGAGTTGCCTGACATGCGGCGTGCCGTGGATGGCGAAATTGCCGTCGTAGAAGATCGAATAGGGCATCGGCGCATTGCCGTAGAGACTGGAGCGGTGGTAGCGGTCGAGCGATTGCGCCCGGAAGGATCCGCTCGGCGTGCCGCGCACGCCGGTCGACACCGCCCAGCTGTAGCGGTGCTCGCCGTTCACGATGACCGCCATGCGCTGGCTCGACTTGTCGACCCGCACGAGGATGTCCGCGCGGGCGCGATCGGCGAGCGGCAGCGAAACGAGCGCGGCCGCGAGGGAAATGACAACAGCAAGTTGCTTCATTGCAGGCTTCCATCCATCGAGCACAGTTGGAGACTCACATCATACCGCCGACTACGCCCGCGACGCTAACGTCCCGTTGCCGCGCCCTGTGGAATGCGGCGGGACGCGCGCGCAATCCTCCCATATGCAAAACCGGCGGTGGCGGCGCGGCCGCCGAAACGCAACGCGGCGTTTATGCCGTTTTAAGCATGAGATCCTAGCTTGCTCCGCGACGCCGTCGCGGAGAGAGGCATGTCCCTGTCGGCCAGCCATCCCGGCCTTGCGCGCGCGCAGGCGGGGATCGAGACCCGAACGCTGCTGGCGATCGTCTGGCTGGCGACGGTAGTTGCTTACCTTGTGGCCGGATTGAGCGGCGGCAGCGAGCTTTCCACCGACGACGCCATGCGGCTCGTTCAGGTGCGCGATTTCCTTGCCGGCCAAGGCTGGTTCGACCTCACGCAATACCGGCTCGACCCGCCCGCAGGCGTGGCCATGCACTGGTCGCGGCTGATCGATCTGCCACTCGCGATCTTGGTGCGCTGCGGCGAAATGGCGCTGTCACCGGCGCTGGCGGAGCGGGTCGCCGCCGCCGTCTGGCCGGTCGGGCTGCTGCTCCTGTTTCTCGTTGGGATCGCGCGGCTTGCGCACGATCTGGCCGGCGAGGCCGCCGCCAGGCTGGCGCTGATCTTCGCTGCCCTGACGGCGCCGCTGCTGCAGCATTTCCGGCCGGGCGCCATCGACCACCACAATGCGCAACTGGTGCTGCTGGTCTGGACGCTCGCGCTCGCCGTACGCGCGGACCTGCGCCCGCGCGATGCCGCGCTCGCCGGCGTGCTCTCGGCGCTTTCGCTCGCGATCGGGCTCGAACTGGCGCCGGCGGTCGCCGCGCTTGCGGCAGCGATCGCGCTGCGCCTGGGTCGTGCGCGGCGAGGCGGTGGGGCGAACGACCGCGGCGTTCGCGCTGGCCCTGGCCGCGACCGTATGCGTTCTCGCCGCCGCGACCATCCCGCCCGCGCGCTACGCGGTCGCGGCCTGCGACGCGCTCTCGATCGTGCATGTGAGCGTGGCGGCGCTCGGCGGCATCGGGCTCGCGGCGCTGAGCGCGGCCCGCGGCCTGGCATCGCCGTGGAGCCGGCTGGCCGGCGCCGGCGTGCTCGGCTG
Source organism: uncultured Alphaproteobacteria bacterium (assembly GCA_963755305.1). Lineage (GTDB taxonomy): Bacteria > Pseudomonadota > Alphaproteobacteria > Rhizobiales > Xanthobacteraceae > VAZQ01. The sequence goes on from CAVWJL010000011.1 coordinate 196,657, forward strand.
CGCTGCTTGCAGCGGTGCTGGTCTTCGTGTTTCCGGGTTGCCTCGCCGACCCCTATGCGCAGCTCGATCCGCGCCTCGCGGCGCTGTGGCTCGCGAACGTCAGCGAAGCGCGCAGCGTGTTCAGCATGCTGCGCGATCTGCCGCACGAGGTTCTGGCCCATTACGGTCTTGCCGCCGCCGCGCTCGCATTCGCCGGCGTGCGATGCGCCCGGGCGGCGCGCGGAGAACGGTGGGGCTGGATCGCCGCGCTATCGGTGCTGGCGGCACTCTTCATCGTCGCGCTGTGGCAGGTGCGTGCCAGCGCGGCCGCCAACGCGGTGGCCGTCGCGCTCCTGCCGGCGGCGCTGGTGCGGCTGTTTCCGGCGCCGAGCGGCGGCACGGTCTATCTGGGACTGGGCCGCACCGCTTTGATCGCCGCGCTCGTGCTCAACCCGCTGATTTTTATTGTGGTTGGAGGGGTCGGCGCGCGCGCTGCTGAATTCATGACCGGCCGGACGCGGCCGATCGTGATCTCGGACGGCCCCGGCACCTGCCGGAAAGCCAGCGATTACGCGCCGCTAGCGCATTTGCCGCGCGGCCTGGTGCTCGGCTTCATCGATTCCGGCCCGTTCCTGCTGATGGAGACGCCGCATGCCGTGCTGGCGGCCCCCTACCATCGCAATCTCAAGGGCAATGGAGCGATGCTCGATGCCTTTCTCGCCCCCACCGACGGCGTTCTCGCCCCCATGGACGGCGCCGCGGCGTCGTCGGTGGAGCGCCTGCGCGCGCTCGGGATCGACTATGTGGCCTTCTGCCCCGGGGCCCCGGAGCGCCACAATTATGCCGCAGCCGCTCCGGACGGTCTCGCCGCCGCACTGGCGCGGGGCGATGTGCCGGACTTTCTCGAGCGTATTCCCCTGGATGGGACCGACCTCGCGGTCTACCGGGCGCGGCGCTGACGGGACTTGCCGCGACTTTGGTGCACGTGCGTCTTGCGGGCTCGAGGGGAGCATCGACCGGATGCCGGAAGCATGACGACGACAGCCACAGCATCGTGCCGCGCGCTTCGCGGCCGGCTGATCGCCGCGCTCGCGCTCGGACTGGCAGCGGCGAGCCAGGCCGGCGCGCAGGACAGGGGCACCGTCGACCCCAAGCCGCTGCCGCCACTGGCCAAGCCCGACGACCCCCATACCCCCGCCAAGGAACTGTTCGGCCGCCGGGTGACCCCGGCTCCGCTGGAATCACGCGTCATCGGGTTCTACGCCAAAGGCTGCCTCGCCGGCGCCTGGGCGCTGCCGATCAACGGCAAGACCTGGCAGGTGATGCGGCTCTCGCGCAATCGCAATTGGGGCCATCCGAATCTGGTGCAGTTCCTCGAGCGCCTGTCCGACAAGGGGGCGAAGCTCGGCTGGCACGGTCTGCTGGTCGGCGACATGTCGCAGGCGCGCGGCGGTCCGATGCTCACCGGCCACGCCAGTCATCAGGTCGGGCTCGACGCCGACATCTGGTTCACGCCGATGCCGAATCGCGAACTGACCCTGCGCGAGCGCGAGGAGATGTCGGCCACCATGATCGTGGCCGATGATCGCAAGGACGTCGACCCGAACGTATGGACGCCGGCGCATCTCGCGATCGTCAAGACCGCGGCGCAGGACCCGATCGTCGAACGCATCTTCGTCAATGCGGCGATCAAGAAGGCGCTCTGCCGCGAGGCCGGCAACGATCGCTCATGGCTGCACAAGGTGCGCGCCTATTGGGGGCACGACTATCATTTCCACGTGCGCATCGCCTGCCCGGACGACAGCCCGCAATGCAAGCCGCAGGATCCGGTGCCCGCGGGCGAAGGCTGCGGCAAGGAACTCGACCATTGGTTCAAGGATTCGATCCTGTACCCCAAGCCGGCGGCGCCCAAGACCGTCATCAAGCCGCGCCCGCCGCTGCGGATGGCCGACCTGCCGCCCGCCTGTCGGCCAGGTGCTGCTGGCGCCTTAGGCGAATCATCCGGCAGTCGTTCGTTTCCGGTCGTCCCCGCGCAAGCGGGACCCATATTCCGAGGCTTGTGGTTATGGTCCCCGCTGCGCGGGGACGACAATGTGGGACGGCGAGCCATAATCTCGATTCCGTTGACCGGCTGACCGCCGCGTCACGGCATGGAAATGACGTCCCGATGGCACACGCGCCGAATTCAGATGCAGGCACCGACGAGCTCGCGCATTCTGCGCGCGCTTGAGAACGCAAGGTGCTGTGGCTGGCGAGCTGGACCATCCACCACGCCAATCATCTGCGCGAGAATGCCGACGGACTGAAAGTCGGCGGCCACCAGGCGTCGTCCGCCTCGCTCGCCACCATCATGACCGCGCTGTATTTCCGCGCGCTGCGTCCGCAGGACCGCGTGGCGGTCAAGCCGCATGCCAGCCCGATCTTTCACGCCATCCAATATCTGCTCGGCCGCCAGACGCGCGAGAAGCTGGAAGATTTCCGCGGCTACAAGGGCGCGCAGAGCTATCCCTCGCGCACCAAGGACGTGGACGACGTCGATTTCTCCACCGGCTCGGTCGGCCTGGGCGTCGCGCAGACGCTGTTCTCCTCGCTCGTGCAGGACTATGTGCGCGCGCACGGCTGGGGCAAGGACGAGCCGGAAGGCCGCATGATCGCGCTCGTCGGCGACGCCGAGCTCGACGAGGGCAACATCTTCGAGGCCATCCTCGAAGGCTGGAAGCAGGGCTTGCGCAATTGCTGGTGGATCATCGACTACAATCGCCAGAGCCTCGACGCGGTGATCCGCGAGGGCCTGTGGGCGCGCTACGAAGCGCTGTTCCGCAGCTTCGGCTGGGACGTGGTGATCCTCAAGTACGGCTCGCTGCTGCAGGCGGCGTTCGAGGAGCCGGGCGGCGAGAAGCTGCGGCAATGGATCGACAGTTGCCCGAACCAGCTCTACTCGGCGCTGGTGTTCCAGGGCGGCGCGGCCTGGCGCAAGCGTCTCAACGACGAGATCGGCGACCAGGGCGACGTCACGCGGCTGATCGAGGCGCGCTCGGACGCCGAGCTTGCCCGGCTGATGACCAATCTCGCCGGTCACGACCTGCCCGCGCTCATCGACGCGTTCGGCAAGGTCGATCATGACCGGCCGATCTGCTTCATCGCCTACACCATCAAGGGCTACGGGCTGCCGTTCGCCGGCCACAAGGACAATCACGCCGGGCTGATGACGCCCGCGCAGATGGAAAGCTTTCAGGCGCAGATGAACGTCCGGCCGGGGCACGAATGGGACAAGTTCGAAGGGCTGGCGGTTCCGGAACACGAGCTGAGCGCCTTCCTCGAGCGCGTGCCGTTCGCCGCACGCGAGCGCCGCCGCGCGGCCGAGCGCATCGCGGCGCCGGCCGACCTCGCGGTCACCGATCAAGCCGGAGATGTCGACGCAGGAGGGTTTCGGCGCGCTGCTCAACGAGCTTGGCCGCGGGCAGTCCGCGATCGCCGACCGCGTGGTCACCACCTCGCCCGACGTCACCGTCTCGACCAATCTCGGGGCGTGGGTCAACCGCCGCGGGCTGTTCGCGCTCGAGAAACTGGCCGACACCTTCAAGAGCGAGCACATCCCCTCGACCTTCAACTGGGAATTCTCGCCCAAGGGCCAGCACATCGAGCTCGGCATCGCCGAGATGAACCTGTTCATCCTGCTCTCCGCGCTCGGCCTCTCGCACGCGATCAACGGCGAGCGGCTGATCCCGATCGGCACGCTCTACGATCCCTTCATCCAGCGCGGGCTCGATGCGCTCAACTACGCCTGCTACCAGGATGCGCGCTTCATCCTGGTGGCGACGCCGTCCGGCATCACGCTGGCGCCCGAGGGCGGCGCGCATCAGTCGATCGGAACGCCGCTGATCGGCATGGCGCAGGACGGCATCGCCGCCTTCGAGCCGGCCTTCGTCGACGAGCTTGCGGTCATCCTGGCGTTCGCGTTCGACTACATCCAGCGCGACGGCGCGGGCGAGGCGTCCGAGCGCAACTGGCTGCGCGACGAGACCGGCGGCTCGGTCTATCTGCGGCTCTCGACCCGGCCGATCGAACAGATTCCGCGCACGATGACGGCAGAGCTGCGCCAGGCCATGGTCGACGGCGCCTATTGGCAGCGCGCGCCCGGCCCCAACTGCCAGGTGGTCGTCGCCTATACCGGCGCGGTCGCGCCCGAGGCGATCCAGGCGGTGGGGCTGATGGCCGAGGACCGCCGCGACGTGGGTTTGCTCGCCGTCACCTCGGCCGACCGGCTCAATGCCGGCTGGACCGCGGCGCAACGCGCGCGCGAGCGCGGGCTCGTGCATGCCCGCTCGCCATGTCGAAAGGCTGCTCGCCGATGTGCCCTCGCACTGCGGCATCGTCACGGTGCTCGACGGCCATCCGGCGACGCTGGCCTGGCTCGGCGCCGTGCACGGCCATCGCGTGCGGCCGCTGGGCGTCGAGCATTTCGGCCAGACCGGCTCGATCCCCGACCTCTACCGTCACTACGGCATCGACGCCAACGCGATCGTGGCGGCGGCCGCCGCGCTCACGCCCGGCCGCCCGATCCGGTATCTCAAGGCGCTGCCGTAGGGATCGGCGCAGAGGGCTTACGTCACCGCCAGCACGATGGCCGGGATGGCCGCGCACGCCGCGACGATCGCCACATAAGGAAGCTTGTGCTCGTTCGGCACCCGCATCAGCGGCGGCAGGCCGATCCACAGCAGGTAGACGCCGTAGAAGCCGAACGCCATCAGGAAGCTCAGGCCCGGCACCAGCAGAAAGATGCCCGCGAGCCAGGCGGGGATATAGCAGTAGACCGCGAGCTTGAGCGCTTGGGAGAAATTCTTGGTGGCCTCGAAGCGCGGCGCCAGCGCGTTGATTATCGTCGCCACGAAATAGACCGCCGCAAACGTCGCCGCGTAGACGAACAGCGCGCCAAAGAAGCTCCACCGCAAGGTGGTGTAGCCGCCTACCAGCGTCTCTCCGAGGAAGCGCGCGACCGGCGGGATGGCACCCAGCGTGGCGACATAGCGGGAATACAGATCGAACGGCGCATCCGGCTCGCCCTCGATTTTGGCCCATTCCGCCCGCGGCGTCTGCAGAATCGCCCTGACGCGAGAAATCAGGACGTCATTACTCAGGTCCATCCCCCGCTCCCGGCTTGGCTTCCAACCGCGCTGGCAGCGCCAGCCGCGATGACCCCGGGCCAACTCTCGCGCATTAGAAACGTTCGATCAACGCCTGTCGGCGCGGATCATGGCGGCGCCCTTCTCGGCGATCATCATGGTGGGCGAGTTGGTGTTGCCGGAGGTGATGGTCGGCATGACCGAGGCATCGACCACGCGCAATCCCTCCAGCCCGATGAAGCGCAGCCGTTCGTCGACCACCGCCGTCGGATCGCTGGCACGCCCCATCTTGGCGGTGCCGACGGGATGGAAGATGGTGGTGCCGATGTCGCCCGCGGCCTTGATCAGGGCCGCGTCGTCGTTGCCCACGTTGGGGCCGGGCAGATGCTCGACCGGATTGAATATCGCCAGCGCCGGCTGCGCCGCGATCTTGCGCGCGACCCGGATGGAATCGACGGCGACCCGGCGATCGTCGTCGGTCGCAAGATAGTTCGGCTTGATCACCGGCTTGTCGCCGGGATCGCGCGAGCGCAGCCGAACATAGCCGCGGCTGGTCGGCTGCAGGTTGGCGACGCTCGCCGTGAAGGCCGGGAACTCGTGCAGTGGGTCGCCGAACTTGTCGAGCGAGAGCGGCTGCACGTGGAACTGGATGTTCGCGCGCTCGCGCGCGGGATCGGAGCGCGTGAACAGGCCGAGCTGCGAGGGCGCCATGGTGAGCGGGCCACTGCGGAACAGCGCGTATTCGAGCCCCATGCCGGCACGGCCGAAGCGCGAGTGGTAGCGCTCGTTGAGCGTCTTCGCGCCCGAGATCCGGTAGATCAGCCGCAGTTGCAGGTGATCCTGCAGGTTTGCGCCGACGCCGGGCTTGTCGAGCACGAGCGGAATGCCGAGCGCTTGCAGGTCCGGCGCCGGTCCGACCCCGGACAGCAGCAGCAGTTGCACCGAGCCGATGGCGCCGGCCGCCAGGATCACTTCGCCGCGGCAGCGCGCCGTCTTCACCTCGCCGTTCTGCCGCCAGCGCACGCCCGCGGCGCGCTTGCCGTCGAACACGATGCCCTCGACCAGGCAGCCGGTCTCGAGCCGCAGGTTGGGCCGGTCCAGCACCGGCTTGAGAAAGCCGCGCGCCGCCGACCAGCGCCGCCCGCGCCGCTGATTGACGTGGAAGGCGCAGGAGCCTTCGTTGTCGCCGGTATTGAAGTCGGGGATCGGCTTGATGCCGACCTGCTCGGCGGCATCGCGGAAAGCGTCGAGAATGTCCCAGCGCACGCGCGGCGGCGACACGTGCCATTCGCCGCCGACCTTATGATGCGCGCTCTCGCCCAGAAAATGATGCTCGTGCCTGGTGAAGAACGGCAGCACGTCGTCCCAGCCCCAGCCGGTAAGCCCGAGCTGGCGCCAATGATCGTAGTCGGCGGCCTGCCCGCGCATGTAGATCATGGCGTTGATGGAGGAGGAGCCGCCGATCACCTTGCCGCGCGGATAGTTGAGGCTGCGGCCGTTGAGGCCCGCTTCCGGCTCGGTCTTGAACATCCAGTCCGAGCGCGGATTGCCGATGGCGAACAGGTAGCCGACCGGGATGTGGAACCAGATCCAGTTGTCCTTGCCGCCCGCCTCCAGCAGCAGCACGCGCGTGCCCGGATCGGCGGAGAGCCGGTTCGCCAGCACGCAGCCGGCCGAGCCCGCGCCCGCGATGATGTAGTCGTATTCGCCCTCCAGGGGCTTGGTTTCGGGCATGGGCAGTCGCTCCCGCTTTTTTGAGCCGCAGTGTGAGCGGCCCCGCGCGGCTTTGCAATCGCAGGCGCTGGTCCGGGAGATCATGACATCCGCGATCGGGCTTGCTAGCATGCGTTTGCGACCCGCGACGCGCCGTAAGCGCGCCGCCTGCCCGGAACGGCGCTTCCGGATTGGTCGCTTCCCGAAACGAGGATGTTGCCGGCCATGGCGTGGCTTGCACGCGAGGCCGCCGCGCATCCTGCAAGGAGCGCCGCATGTTCACACGCCGCAATCTGCCCGCCGCCGCCATCGCCTTTGTTCTCGCGCAGCCAGCGTGCCGTCTGCCCGCGCTGGCGCAGGAGAAGACCATCACCGTGTTCGCCGCCGCCTCGATGAAGAACGCGCTCGACGACGTCAATGCCGCTTTCTCCAAGGCGACCGGCATCAAGGTGGTCGCGAGCTATGCCGCGAGCTCCGCGCTGATGAAGCAGATCGAGAACGGCGCGCCGGCCGACGTGTTCGTCTCGGCCGATCTCGACTGGATGGACTACGGCGTCGCAGAAGAAGCTGGTGCAAGGACGACACGCCGGATCAATCTGCTCGGCAACCGGCTGGTGCTGATCGCGCCGAAGGATTCCAAGATCGGCGAGGTAACGATCGGGCCGGGCTTCGACCTCGCCAGGCTCGCGGGCGACGGCCGGATCGCGACCGGCGACGTGCGCGCGGTGCCGGTCGGCAAATACGCCAAGGCCGCGCTGGAAAAGCTCGGCGTATGGGCGTCGGCGCAGAGCCAAGATCGCCATGGTGGAGAACGTGCGCGCGGCGCTCGCGCTGGTCGCGCGCGGCGAAGCGGCGCTCGGCATCGTCTACGAGACCGACGCCAAGGTCGAGCCGAACGTGAAGATCGTCGGCCGCTTCCCGGCCGACTCGCACCCGCCGATCGTCTACCCGGTGGCGCTGACCGCAGCTGCGAAACCCGAGGCAGCGCAGTATCTCGCCTTCCTGCGCTCGCAGGCGGCCAAGGCCGTGTTCGAGGCCATACGGCTTCACGTTTCTGGTGCGGCCGACGTCGTAGCATCGAGACCGCATGCTCGACCTCAGCCCGGACGAATGGACCGCGATCCACCTGTCGCTGCGGATCGCGCTGGTGGCGACGGTCGTGGCGCTGCCGTTCGGCATCGCGGTGGCGTGGCTGCTGGCGCGCAAGGAGTTCTGGGGCAAGGCGCTGCTCGACGGGCTCGTCCATCTGCCGCTGGTGCTGCCGCCGGTGGTGACCGGCTATCTCCTGCTGATCTCGTTCGGCCGCAAGGGACCGATCGGCGCCTTCCTCGCCGAGCATTTCGGCATCGTGTTCTCGTTCCGCTGGACCGGCGCGGCGCTCGCCTGCGGCGTGATGGGCTTTCCGCTGCTGGTGCGCCCGATCCGGCTCGCCATCGAGGCGATCGACCGCAAGCTCGAGGACGCCGCCGCGACGCTCGGCGCCAACCGGCTGCTGGGTGTTCCTCACCGTCACGCTGCCGCTCGCGCTGCCGGGCCTGATCGCCGGCATGGTGCTGTGCTTCGCCAAGGCGCTGGGCGAGTTCGGCGCGACCATCACCTTCGTCTCCAACATCCCGGGCGAGACGCAGACCATCTCGGCCGCGATCTACACCTTCACCCAGATCCCGGGCGGCGACGCCGCGGCCGGCCGCCTGGTGCTGGTCGCGATCGCGATCTCGCTCGCCGCGCTGGTCGCCTCCGAATGGCTCGCGCGCCGCGCCGGCACGCGCTTCCACGGGGAATGACGATGCTCACCGTCGACGTCGAAAAGCGGCTCGGCGAGTTCTCGCTCGCCGCGCAATTCGAGAGCGCGGGCGGCGTGACCGCGCTGTTCGGACCCTCCGGCGCCGGCAAGACCACGCTCGTCAACCTGATCGCCGGGCTGATCGCGCCCGATCGCGGCCGCATCGCGCTCGACGATACGGTGCTGTTCGATTCCGCGGCGCGCATCGACGTGCCGGCGCACCGCCGGCGCATCGGCTATGTGTTCCAGGAGGGCCGGCTGTTTCCGCATCTCACGGTCGCGGCCAATCTCGACTATGGCCGCGCATGTATGGGCTCGCGCGCCGACCCGGCCGAGCACGAGCGCATCGTCGCCTGCTCGACATCGGCCACCTGCTCGACCGCCGGCCCGGCAAGCTTTCCGGCGGCGAGCGCCAGCGCGTCGCGGTCGGCCGCGCGCTGCTGATGCGCCCGCGCCTGCTCCTGCTCGACGAGCCGCTCGCCTCGCTCGACACCGCGCGCAAGCGCGAGATCCTGCCCTATCTCGAGCGGCTGCGCGACGAGGCGCCGCGTGCCGATGATCTATGTCAGCCACCACGCCGGCGAGCTGCGGCGCATCGCGACGCGGTGGTGCGGCTCGACGCCGGGCGCGTGGTGGCGGTGGGCGGCATCGAACTGCTCGCGGAGGCCGATGCCGACGCGGTCTGATACCATCGGCCGATGTTTCCGCCCGAACGCATCGTCTGCCTGACCGAGGAGACCGTCGAGACGCTCTATCTTCTCGGCGAGGAGCGCCGCATCGTCGGCGTCTCGGGCTATGCGGTGCGGCCGCCGCGGGTGCGCAAGGAGAAGCCGCGCGTCTCCGCCTTCATCTCGCGCCGACTTCGAGAAGATCCTCGCGCTCGAGCCCGACCTCGTTCTCACCTTCTCCGACCTGCAGGCCGACATCGCGGCCGAGCTGATCCGCCGCAACGTCGCCGTGCATGCCTTCAACCAGCGCGACGTCGCCGGCATCCTCGCGATGATCCGCACGCTCGGCGCGCTCGTCGGCGCGCCGCGCAAGGCCGACGCGCTCGCGCGACTCGCTGGAAGCGCGGCTCGACGCAGGCGCGCGAGCGCGCCGCGCAACTGCCGCGCCGCCCGCGCGTCTATTTCGAGGAATGGGACGAGCCGATGATCTCCGGCATCCGCTGGGTGGCGGAGCTGATCGAGGTCGCCGGCGGCATCGAGGTGTTCCCGGAACTGTCGCAGCGCAAGAACGCCAAGGACCGCATCGTGTCGGCCGCAGCAGGTGATCGCCGCCGCGCCCGACATCATCGTCGGCTCCTGGTGCGGCAAGAAATTCGTGCCGGCGAAGGTCGCGGCGCGCGCCGGGCTTTGCGGCGATCCCGGCGGTGCGCGACGGCTTCCTGCGCGAGATCAAGTCGCCGCTGATCCTGCAGCCGGGCCCGGCGGCGCTGACCGACGGGCTCGATGCGCTCGCCGGCATCGTCGCGGAGTGGGTAAAGCAGACGAGTGAACGCGACCCTCATTGTTCGAGACGCTCGCTTCGCTCGCTCCTCACCATGAGGGCCGTCGTCCGTCAGACCTCATCCTGAGGAGCGGCCGCAGGCCGCGTCTCGAAGGATGAGGTCGTGCACTCAACCGAGCGCCTAATTGCCCGCGGCAATGCGCGCTACGACTCCGGCAAGATAGTCGAACGCCGCGATCAGGCTCGGGCCGCCGCACAGCGTGTAGCGGCTCGGCAGGATGATGCGCCGCGCCGGCGGATAGAGCGCGCGCAAGCGCCGGATGCGTGAGGTAGAGCGCGCCCTGTCCGTCCGGCTCCTCGAGCGGGTTCGCCATCACCAGCAAATCCGGACGCAGCACGATGAGCCGTTCGAGCGGCACGAAGCCGCCGTAGCCGGCGGGCGCGCCCGGCGGCGGCTTGAGCCCGGCCTCGCTCCATCAGCGCGGCGGCGAGACTCGCGGGGCCGACCGTGTAGCCGCCATTGCCGACCAGGAGCGCGGTCGGCCGGCGGCCGCGGCGCCTCGCCAGCCGCTGCGCGCGCGGCTTCGATCTCGCGCGATCAGCGCCTCGCCGCGCTCGGGATGGCCGAGCAGCGCGGCGACCTCGCGGATCTGCGCGCGCGCGCCGTCGAGATCGGCGACCACGTCGACCGCGACCACGCGAAAGCCCAGCGCGCGCAGCATCCGCTGCGTGAGCGAGCGGTCCCAGGAGCCGACCAGCACGAGATCGGGATCGAGCGGGATCACCGATTCGGCCTGCCACCCGAGCCGGCGGAACGCGCGCGCCTTGTCGGCCACGATCGAAACGTCGGGATCGGCCGCATAGGGCGAGAGCCCGGCGATCTGCGTCCGGGTCGGCGAGCGCAACCACGAGCTGGTCGGCGCAGACGTTGAACGACACGATGCGGCGCGGCGGATCGGCGGCGCGCGAGCGCGACGCGTGCAGACGGCGCATGCGCCGACGCACGAGCAGCGCAACGACTGCAAGGCTCGCTCGCAGGACGCGGGCTGTCGAACGTGCATCGAGTCGCCCTGCGCATCGATAGTGCCGCAAATCCGTTCGACCGCAAGCCCGGAAGCCTGTAGGAAGGCGGCCGGAGAGCCATGCGATGACGCGCGCCAAGACCCGAGCTCAGGCCTGATCTTGGCGCTCGCGGCGCTCGCTCGTCGGTGCTCGCGGTGCTCTCGCTGATGGTCGGCCCGGCCGGGCTCTCGCCCGCGCGCGGCGCTCGCCGGCCTGTTCGACGGCGAAGGGCCGGCCGGCATCATCGTGCGCGAGCATCCGGCTGCCGCGCACGCTGCTCGCGCTGCTGATCGGCGCGACGCTCGGGCTCTCCGGCGCCGCGCTGCAAGGCCTGCTGCGCAATCCGCTGGCCGAGCCCGCGCTGTTCGGCGCGCCGCAGGCGGCCGCGGCCGGCGCCTCGTTCGTGATCGCCTATCGGCCTTGCGGGCGCGACGTCGTTCGCGGTGCCGCTCGCCGGCATCGCCGGCGCGCTCGTCTCGATCGGCGGCCTGGTCGCGATCGCCGGCCGGCGCGCCAGCCTGACCGTCACGCTGCTCGCCGGGCTCGCGCTCGCGAGCTTCGCGGGCGCGGTGACCGCGCTCATCCTCAACCTCGCGCCCAACGCCCTACGCCGCGCTCGAGATCGCGTTCTGGCTGCTCGGCTCGCTCGAGGACCGCAGCATCGAGCACCTCGTCGATCGCGGCGCCGTTCTTCGCCGCGAGCTGGCTGCTGCTGGCGCTCAACGCGCGCGCCTTCCGCGCGCTGACGCTGGGCGAGGACGCCGCCGCCTCGCTCGGCGTCGACATCGACCGCACGCGGCTCACGGTGGTGATCGGCGTCGCGCTCGGCGTCGGCGCCGCGGTCGCGGTCGCGGGCTCGATCGGCTTCGTCGGGCTGGTGGCGCCGCATCTGGTGCGGCGCGCGGTCGGCTCCGATCCGGCGCGCGTGTGCGTGCCGGCGGCGCTGATGGGCGCGGCGCTGCTGATCGCCGCCGACATCGCGGTGCGTCTCGTGCCGGCCAATCCGACGCCACGCGGTCGAGCTCAAGGTCGGCGTGGTCACCGCGCTGATCGGCGTGCCGTTCTTCCTCGCCATGATCTTCTCCGAGCGGCGGCTGCTGGAAGGCGCGCCGTCGTGAGCGCCGCCGCCGCTCCGGTCTGCGCGCGCCGACGTGTCGGTGCGGCTCGGCGGCACGCTCGATCGTCGAGCGCGCCACGCTCGAGCTCGCGGCCGGCGAGCTGGTCGCGCTGGTCGGCCCGAACGGCGCCGGCAAGACCACGCTGATGCGCGCGCTCGCCGGCCTGCTGCCGGCCGAGGGCCGCATCGAGCTCGCCGGCCGCGCCGCTCGCGACGCTACGCCGCGCGCGAGCGCGCCCGCCGCATCGCCTATCTGCCGCAGGGCCACGTCTTCCACTGGCCGATGAGCGTCGCCGCCGTGGTGGCGCTCGGGCGCCATCCGCACGCCGATCCGTTCTCGCCGCCGTCCGACGACGACCGCGCGGCGGTGCGCGCGCGCGCTCGCGGCGACCGCGATCGAGCCGTGGTCGCGAGCGCGCGGTCACGACGCTGTCGGGCGGCGAGCGCGCGCGCGTCGCGCTCGCGCGCGCGCTCGCGACGCGAGGCGCCGATCCTGCTCGCCGACGAGCCGACCGTGTCGCTCGATCCGCGCCATCAGCTCGTGGTGATGGAGCTGCTGCGCGCACGCCGCGCACGACGGCGGCGCCGTGCTCGCGATCGTGCACGATCTCGCGCTCGCCGCGCGCTTCGCCGACCGCGTCGTGGTGATGGATCGCGGGCGGCTCGTCGCCGACGGCGCCGCCGCGCGAGGCGCTCACGCCGGAGCGGATCGCGGAGGTGTTCGGCGTCGAGGTCGTCATCACCGACACCGACGGCGGGCGCGATCCCCATCCTGCGCCGGCCGATCTGACCGGCTTGCTCAGCCGCAGCCGCGCCAGCAGGCGCCGCGCGAACTGTCGTCGCGCGGCCTGCCGAGCGTGCCCGCCGGCGCTTCGTCCGTCCTCGGCGAGCCGCAGGCCGACGGTGGCGACGCGGCCGTCGGCGACCTTGTGGGCGAGCAGCGCGATCGGCCCGAGCGGCACGATGTCGCCCTGCCGCGGCGGGCGCTTGAGCTCGCTCGGCGAAATGATCCGCCAGCGTGGTTTCCGCGTGCGTCGGCGGCGACCGACAGCCCGTAGATTTCCGCCAGCGCGCCGAGCGTGACGTCGCCCGACACGAAGAAATCGCCCAGCAGCCGCGGATCGGGCGCGGCCGGCGGCGGCATGTCGACAAAGAAGCGGTCGAGCGCCTGCGCCTTCTCGGGCGGCGCCAGCAGATAGAGGTAGTCGCCCTCGCGCACCGGCGCCGCCTCGTCCGGCGTGAGGATGCGCTCGTCGCGCACCACCAGCGTCGGCTTCGCCCAGGACGGAATGAGCCCGCGCCGCAGATACGGGCTCTTGGCGGCGACCGGATAGCCGACCATCTCCTGCGCGAGCTGGCCGGGCAGGTCGAGCTCGACGCGCCGCGGCAGCGGATCATGGCGCGGGAACGAGACGCCGAGGCAGCCGCGCGGCCGGCGCGATCGTCCAGCCCTGGATCAGCAGCGAGGTCAGCACGACCACGAAGGCGATGTCGAAATAGACGTGCGCCTTCGGCACGTCCGACCAGCAGCGGGATCGACGCGAGGAAGATGCCGACCGCGCCGCGCAGCCCGACCCAGGCGATGAACGTCATGTCCCGCCACGGAAAGCGGAACGGCGCCAGGCACAGAAACACCGCGACCGGCCGCGCGATGAACATCAGCACCGCGGCCACCGCCAGCGCCGGCCAAAGGCTTTCCAGGCAGACGTTGCGGCGACACCAGCAGACCGAGCAGCACGAACATCACGATCTGCGCCAGCCAGGTCACCGCGTCGAGGAACACCACGACGGTGTTGTGCGCGCGCGTCGGGCTGGTTGCCGACCACCAGGCCGGCGAGATAGACGGCGAGGAAGCCCGAGCCGTGCACGGCCGCGGCGAAGCCGAAGATCACCACCACGCGCCAGCGGCGACGAACGGCGCGTGCAGGCCCTGCGGCAAGATCGAGCCGGTTGAGCACGAGCACGATCGCCCGCCCGCCCGAGCATGCCGATGACCGTGCCGAGGATCGCCTGCCGCGCAAGCACGCTCGACACATGCCACCAGGACCCGGTCGCCCGACGGCGAGGAACTCGACCAGCAGCAATGGTGAGCAGGACCGCGAACGGGATCGTTGCTGCCGGATTCGACTTCGAGCGTCGCGCCGACGCGCGGGCGCAGGCGCAAGCCCCCCGCGTGGACCAGGAAGAACACCGCCGCCGCGTCGGTCGAGGCGACCACCGCGCCGACCAGCAGCGCCTCGACCCAGTTCATGCCGAGCAGGTAATTTGGCGACCGGCGCGGTCAGCGCCGCGGTGAGCAGCGACGCCGACCGTCGCCAGCACAGCCGACGGGCGCCAGCACGCTGCGGAAGGTGGCAAAGCGCGTGCGCAAGCCCGCCGTCGAACAGGATCAGCGCCAGCGCGATCGAGCCGACCATATAGGTCGAGCCGCACGTCGTCGAACTTGATGCCGCCCGGCCCGGCCTCCCCGGCCAGCATGCCGACGATCAGGAACACCAGCAGCAACGGCGCGCCGAACCGCAGCGCCATCAGGCTCGACAGGATGCCGGCCAGCACCAGCAGTGCACCGAGCAGGATGCCGATGCTGATGGCGTCGAGGGAAGCCACCGTGTTCGAACCATCCATGATATGGGTGTAAATGCGATCGAGCGCAGCGGCAAACTGCTATTTGCGTGCACGGCCGTTCGCGCTCGCCGCCACGCCCGAACGATGGAGCAGCCATGCCGGCGGCGATCGCGGCTGGCGGACCCGGCCCTGCCGCGTTATGGCTCGGCGACCAGCGAAAGGTGCACGCTTGGCGCGTCCCGGCGATACCGTCACGACCGCATTCTCCGCCACGGCCGCCGGCATCGCCTGCGGAACCGGCGCAGCCCTGTTCTGGGCGGCCGGATTCGTCGCCGCGCGCCATGGCATTGCGGCCGGATTGTCGCCCGCCGACGTCGCCTTTCACCGCTACATCTGGACCGGATTGGTGTTCCTGCCGGTGATCGCGCGCGAGGGCCTGCTCGACCTCGGCGGCACCGGCTGGGGCAAGGCGGTGACGCTGACGCTGTTCGTCGGCCCGCTGTTCTCGATCATCAGCTATGCCGGGTTTCTGCTGGTGCCGCTCGGACACGGCGGGGTGATCCAGCCGTCCTGCGCGGCGCTCGGCGGGCTCCTGCTGGCGACCGTCGTGCTCAAGGAGAAGCTTCCGGTCTGGCGTGCGGTCGGCGCCGGCGTCATCGTCGCCGGCCTCGTCGTGATCGCGGGGGAAGCGCTCACCGTCATCGGCACGCACGGGCTGCTCGGCGACTTTTCCTTTGCGCTGGCGGGCCTGATGTTCGCGGTCTTCGCGATGCTGCTGCGGCTATGGCGCATCGCGCCGATGCGGGCGGTGATGGTCACCGGCGTCGTCGCGCTGGTCTATCTCCCGGTGCATTGGCTGGTATTCGGCTTCGCGCGCATGCTTGCGCTCGGGCTTTGGGAGAACCTGCTGCAGATCGTCGTGCAGGGCGTGTTCGCGGGCGCGCTCTCGACCTATCTGTTTGCGCGCTCGGTGATGTTCCTGGGCGCCGGCCGCGCGGCGGTGTTCCCCTCGCTGGTACCCGGCTTCACGTTGCTGGTCGGGCTGCTCGTGCTCGGCGAGGTGCCGA
The DNA here is from genome assembly GCA_963755305.1 of uncultured Alphaproteobacteria bacterium. Lineage (GTDB taxonomy): Bacteria > Pseudomonadota > Alphaproteobacteria > Rhizobiales > Xanthobacteraceae > VAZQ01. Next base: position 212,515 of record CAVWJL010000011.1, read on the forward strand.
GCCTCGCACAGGTGATCGGATTCCTGATCGTGCTGACGGGATTCCGGCTCACGCAGAAAGCGTGACGCGGAACTTTCCAGCGCGGTCAATGTTGATTGGGGGGAAACAACAAGACTGGGAGACGATCATGCCTATCCTCTTATGGCTGCTGGGCGTTCCGCTGAGCGTCGTGCTCGTGCTGTGGCTCGTGGGCGTCGTCTAACACCAACGAAGTCAATCTCTGACCGTCATCCTTCGAGGCTCGCTTCGCTCGCGCCTCAGGATGACGGGCCCCGGGGTTGGCTTCGGCGGCGGCAGGATGGCAACAGGCTCAGGCGGCCTTGCGGCTCGCGAGAAATTCGCCCATGCGATCGAGCGCCTTGAGGATGTTCTCGGTCGAGTTGGCGTAGGAGAGCCGCACATAGCCCTCGCCCAGAATGCCGAAGTCCGGGCCGCCGATGATGGCGACGCCGGCGTCTTCCAGCAGCGAGGTGGCGAGCGCCTTCGCCTTCCAGCCGGTGCGCTTGACGTTGGGAAACGCGTAGAACGCGCCCTTGGGCGTGGCGCAGGACACGCCCGGCAGGCTGTTCAGGCCGTCCACCACGACCTTTCGCCGCCTGTCGAACTCGGCGACCATCTTGCGCACTTCGTCCTGCGGGCCGGTGAGCGCGGCGAGGCCGGCATATTGCGCGCGAGGCGTTGACGCAGGAGTGCAGGTTGACCGCGAGCTTGCGCGCATAGTCGTAGAGCTTGCCCGGCCAGATCGCATAGCCGAGCCGCCAGCCGGTCATCGCGTAGGTCTTCGACCAGCCGTTGAGCAGGATCAGCCGGTCGCGGATCGACGGATAGGACAGCAGGCACACATGGGTCTCGCCGTCATAGACCATGTGGTCGTAGATCTCGTCCGACATCACGCAGACGTCGGGAAATCTCTCCAGCCCCGCGACCAGCTTGTCGACCTCGGACTTGGGCGTGACGCCGCCGGTCGGATTGGCCGGCGAGTTGACGATGAGGAGCCGCGTCTGCGGCGTGATCAGCTTCAGCGTCTCGTCGGCCGAGAACGCAAAGCCGTTCTCTTCGCGGATCGGCACCGGAATCGGGCCGCGCGCCGGTGAATTCGATCATCGAGCGATAGATCGGAAAGCCCGGATCGGGATAGAGGATGTCGGCGCCGGGCTCGCCGAACATCAGGATCGACATGAACATGGTGGGCTTGCCGCCCGGCAGGATCATCACCTCGTCGGGCGACACGTTCACCTTGAAGCGCTTGTGCAGGTCGGCCGCCACCGCCTCGCGCAGCGGCGGGATGCCGGTCGCCGGCGTGTAGCCGTGGTGGCCGTCGCGCAGCGCCTTGATCGCGGCCTCGACGATGAACTCCGGCGTGCGGAAGTCGGGCTGGCCGATGCCGAGATTGATGACGTCGCGGCCCTGCGCGATCAGCGCGTTGGCGCGCGCCAGCACCGCGAAGGCGTTCTCCTCGCCGATGCGGTCGAAGGCGGCGACGGTCTTCAGCATGGCTCGTCCTTTTGCACGTCCTGCCCCGAGGGGCGCGTTGATTTTGCGCCGGAGTTCAGCGCATCCCCGGGCCGATTGCAATCAGCCGCCGTGGGCGAAAGCACATGCCGGGCGACGGCTCGCCGCAGCCGCAAACCATGGTGGAGGCGTTGACATCGCGGCCGTCGGCGCACCATGGTTCGGGCCATAACAACAAGCCGCCATCGCGGCCGGGAGGAGACACGATGACCATCCGAGCCATTACTGCGTCTTGCGCGATCGCCGTACTCGCCGGCATCGCCACATCGGCGTCCGCACAGGAGACGATCCGCCTGCGCATCGCCTCCGGCCATCCGCCGGTCAACACCTACGTCAACCTGATGCAGAATTTCTTCGTGCCGGAGGTGACCAAGCGGGTCGCCGCCAGGACCAAGAGCAAGGTCGAGTTCGTCGAGGGCTACGGCGGCGCCATGGTCAAGGTCGCCGATACGCTCGAAGGCGTGCAATCGGGCATCATCGACATCGGCGGCTACTGCTTCTGCTTCGAGCCGTCGAATCTGCCGCTGCATGCCTTCCAGGTCATGCTGCCGTTCGGCACGATGGACCCGGTCGTGAGCCTGAAAGTGGCGCGCGCGGTGTACGACAAGGTCCCGTACATGTCGAAAGTATTCGAGGACAAGTACAAGCAGAAGCTGCTCGCCCTGATCGCCGACAATGGCTACAACCTCGGCACCACGATGGAGTGGAACAACGTCTCCGACCTCAAGGGCGTCAAGCTCGCCGGCGCCGGCCTCAACCTGAAATGGCTGGAATTCGCCGGCGCGGTGCCCGTTCAGGGCTCGCTGGTGGAGGCCTATACCGGGCTGCAGACCGGCGTCTACAACGGCTGGATCATGTTCCCGTCGGGCTATGTCAACTTCAAGCTCTACGAGGTCGGCAAGTACTACACCGAGATCGGCTTCGGCGCGATCACCTGGCACGGCCTGACCATCAACTCGGCGCGCTGGAGCCGACTTCCGAAGGACGTGCAGGACATCATCCTCGAAGTCGCCAAGGAATACGAGGCCAAGACCGGCACGGTGAACAAAGAGAACTACCCCAAGCAGATCGAGGAGCTCAAAGCCAAAGGCGCGATCGTGCGCACCCTGCCCGAGAAGGTTCGCCAGGACTGGGCGCAACTCGCTCGCACCCTGGCCCGCGCAGAAGGCCAAGGAGCTCGACGGCCAAGGCCTGCCCGGCTCGCAGGTGCTCGACATCGCGCTCAAGGCGTCCGAGGACAACGGCCACAAGTGGCCGGTGCGCTACAAGGTGAAATAGCCGCCTGAGACTTCGGGGGCAGGCCCGCGGCCTGCCCCTGCATCGGTTCGCCGTCCGCTTGCGGAGACACTGCGTGTTCGATCGACTCAACAGCCGGCTCGTGCGGGTTCTCCTCGCGGCGGCGGCCCTGCTCACGTTCAGCTTGAGCTTCCTGGTCGTCGCCGACGTCATCGGGCGCGTGCGTCTTCAACAGCCCGGTCAAGGGCACGCCCGAAATCGTGTCGATGTCGATCGTCATCATCTGCTTCCTGCTGGCGGGCTATGCGGTGCACAGCGGCGGCATGCTGCATGCCGACATTCTGGTCGGCGCTGATGGGCAAGCGTGGCCCGCTTGTTTCGTCGCTGCTGTCGGGAATTCTGGGCGCCGGATTCTTCGCGCTGATCGTTTGGGGAAGCTACGAGCCGGCGCTGCATGCGTGGACCAGCGGCGAGTTCGAAGGCGAGGGCGCATTGCGTGTCCCGGTCTGGCCGGCGCGCTTCGTGGTGATGTTCGGCGCCGCCCTCGTCGTCGTCACCTATCTGGGCCAAGCTTTGGCTACCATCTTGGCGCTGGTCCGCGGCGCAACGCCGGCCAGGCCGGAGAGCCCATCGACCCACGGCCTCTAGGAACCGGCACGATGCAAGGCATCGACATGATCGTCATCGTGGTGGTGGTGCTGGCGCTCGTATTCGCCGGCGTCCACATCGCGGTGGCGCTCGGCATCACGGCAGTGCTCGGCATCTACCTGATGCTCGGCGACATCGAGGTGGTGCGCAATTTCGTTGCCAACACCGCCTACGAGGCGCTGCGCGACTATGTCTTCGCGGTCATCCCTTTGTTCATGCTGATGGGCGATTTCCTGGCCAAATGCGGGGCGGCGCGCGACCTCTACGCGCTCGGCCATCGCCTGAGCCGCTGGCTGCCGGCGCAGCTTGCCGTGGCGACGATCCTCAGCAATGCCTTGTTCGCCTTCGTCACTGGGGTCAGCATCGCGGCCGCCGCCGCGTTCTCGCGCATCGCCTACCCCGAGATGAAGCGCTACGGCTACCGCCGCGATTTCGCGCTCGGCTGCGTCGCCGGCAGCGCCTGTCTCGGCATGCTGATCCCGCCCTCCGTGCTGATGATCGTCTGGGCGGTACTCACCGAAATCTCGATCGGCAAACTGTTTCTCGCCGGGGTGATCCCGGGATTGCTGACCGCCGGCATCATGATCGCCTATGTGGTCGGTGCCGCGATCCTCAAGCCCGATCTGGTGGGCGGCAAGCGCCGCGTCCCCGTCACGGCGGCCCCGCTCGGCGCCGCCGTCACGCCGGCGGCCGCACCCCTTCCAGTCCCCGAGGAATCGCTGCGGCGGCTGCTCGCGAGCACGGGTCTCGTCGTGGTGCTGGTTATCGGCGTCCTGGGCGCGATCTGGCTCGGCGTCTGCACACCGACCGAAGGCGCCGGCGTCGGCGCCGTCGGGGCGTTCGTGCTCGCAATGATCAAGGGCATCAAACCGCGCGAGGTCTGGCAGGTCATTCTCGACGTCGGCCGCACCTCGGGACCGCTGCTCCTGCTGCTGTTCTGCGCCCAGCTCTATTCGCGCGTGCTGTCGATGACCGGCTTCACCGAGGCGGCCAAGCAGTTTCTGCTCGGCACCGGGGCAGGTCCCTGGGGCATCCTGCTGGTGATGGTGGCGATCTGGTTCGTGCTCGGCTGCCTGATCGATTCGATCTCGATCATCCTGCTGACGGTGCCGATTTTCGCGCCGATCGCGATGCAACTCGGCTTCGATCCGCTTGCGTTCGCGATCATCGGCATCCTGGCGGTCGAGACCGGCCTGCTGACGCCGCCGTTCGGGCTGCTGGTGTTCACCGTCAAGGCCGCGGTGCCCGACCGCGACATTCCGCTCGCCGAAATCTTTCAGGGCGCGATTCCCTACTGGATCGCGCTGCTGTTCGTGATCGCGGTGATTGCGGCATTCCCGCAGGTCGCGACCTTCCTTCCGAATCTCTAACCTGCTCGGCTTCTTGTCGCCATCTGCACCAGTGACCGCATCGACCATCGAATTGCGTTGTCGTGACGGATGCGGTCATGGCAAGCTCGCGCGATCGCCTCCATCGACGAGTTGACGCCATGGCCAGCACCGTTTCCGTCATTGCCGAAAAACGCCGCACCTTCCGCAAGCTGCACGAGGCCGGCTGCTTCGTCATCCCCAATCCCTGGAGCGTGGGCAGCGCGCGCTATCTGCAGGGTCTCGGCTTCAAGGCGCTGGCCACCACCAGTTCCGGCCACGCCCATTCGCAGGGCTACGCCGACGGCGACCAGTCCATGGACCAGGTGCTCGCCCATTTCCGCGAGATCGCGGAGGCGACCGACGTGCCGCTCAACGGCGATTTCGAGAACGGCTTCGCGCACGATCCCGCCGGCGTGGCCGAGAACGTGACGCGCTGCATCGAGACCGGCGTGGCCGGGTTGTCGATCGAGGACTTCACCGGCGACGACGCCAACCCGCTCTACGACTTCGACCTCGCGCTCGCGCGCGTGAAGGCCGCGCGCGCGGCGATCGACAAGGCCGGCGGCGACGTGGTCTTCACCGCGCGCACCGAAGGCTTCATCCACGGCGCGGCCCGATCTCGACGAGACCATCCGCCGGCTCAAGGCGTTCGCCGACGCCGGCGCCGACTGCCTCTACTCGCCCGGCATCCGGACGCGCGAGCAGATCGAGGCCACCGTCAAGGCGGTGGCGCCCAAGCCCGTCAACTTCCTCAACTCGCGGCGCGTTCGGCTTTACGGTCGGCGATCTCGCCGCCATGGGCGTGCGCCGCATCAGCGTCGGCGGCTCGCTCGCGCGCGTCGCCATGCACGCCTTCATCCGCACCGCGCGCCAGATCGCCGACGAAGGCAAGTTCGACGGCTTCACGGGCCTGATCACCAACGCGGAGCTCAACACGTTCTTCAGCGAAGACCGCAGCAAGCGATCGTCATGACGGGAACATCGGAACGTCACCCGTTCACCGGCCAGCCGGTCGGGCCGGAGGTCGACACGGCGCCCGCGCGGCGGCCGGAGCCGGTGGTGCTCGACGGCCGCTACGGACGCGTGGAGCGGCTTCGCCCCGACCATGCCGGCGCATTGTGGAACGCGGTCAAGGGCCACGATCCGATCTGGACCTATCTGTCCAGCTACGGCCCGTTCGCGAATTTCGCCGCCTTCTCGGAGTGGCTCGCCGGCCGCGTCGCGCTCGACGATCCGTATTCCTATGCGATCGTCGACCAGTCGGGCCGGGCGGTCGGCATCGCCACGCTGATGGAAATCCGCCCGGCGATGCGCGTCGATCGAGGTCGGCCATATCGTCTACTCGCCGGCGCTTGCAGCGCACGCCGCTCGGGACCGAGGCGCAATACCTGCTCGCGCGCTACGCGTTCGAGACGCTCGGCTACCGGCGCTACGAATGGAAATGCAACGCGCTCAACGCACCCTCGCGGCGCGCGGCGCTGCGCTACGGCTTCGTCTACGAAGGCACCCTGCGCCAGCGCATGATCGCCAAGGGCCGCAATCGCGACGACGCCTATTATCTCCATGCTCGACAGCGAGTGGCCCGCGCGCAAGGCCGCGTTCGAGCGCTGGCTCGCGCCGGACAATTTCGACGCCGCCGGCAGGCAGAAGGCCAGCCTCGCCGCCTTGAACGGCGCCAGCTAGGCAGCGCCGTGCATATCCTCATCACCGGCGCGGCAGGAATGATCGGGCGCAAGCTCACCGCGCGGCTCGTGCAGGACGGAGCGCTCAACGGCAAGGCGATCAGCGCGCTGACGCTGCTCGATGTCGTCGCCCCGGCGGCGCCTGAAAGGTTTTCCGGCGCGGTCAAGCTCGCGACCGCGGATCTCGCGGAAGCCAGCGAAGCGCAACAGGCCGTCGCCACGCGGCCCGACGTCATCTTCCATCTTGCCGGCGTCGTTTCGGGCGAGGCCGAGCTCGATTTCGACAAGGGCTACCGCGTCAATCTCGACGGCACCCGCGCGCTGCTGGAAGCTATCCGCGCCGTCGGCGACGGCTACCGGCCGCAAGCTCGTCTATCACGTCATCGATCGCGGTGTTCGGCGCGCCGTTCCCGCGACTCGATCCCGGACGATTTTCACCTCGACGCCGCTGACCTCTTACGGCACCCAGAAGGCGATCGGCGAGGCGCTGCTGGCCGACTACACGCGGCGCGGATTTTGCGACGGCGTCGGCATCCGCCTGCCCACCATCGTGGTGCGGCCGGGCAAGCCCAACCGGGCGGCCTCCGGCTTCTTCTCCGGCATCATCCGCGAGCCGCTCGCCGGCCTCGAGGCCGTGCTGCCGGTCCCCGACACGGTGCTGCACACCCATGCCACCCCGCGCGCCGCGGTGGGCTTTCTCATCCATGCGGCGGGACTGTCGCGCGACGCGCTCGGACCGCGCATCAATCTGGCCATGCCGGGCGTCTGCTGCACGGTCGCCGAACAGATCGCGGCCTTGCGCCGCATCGCCGGCGAACGGGTCGCGGCGCGCATCCGCCGCGAGCCCGATCCGCTGGTCGCACGCATCGTCGAAGGCTGGCCGCAACGCATGGATGCGCAGCGCGCGCGCGCAGCTCGGCTTCAAGGCCGAAGCGACATTCGACGAGATCGTCCGTGCGCATATCGACGACGAGCTTGGCGGCACGTTTGTCGCGTAGCATGAATCACACGTCCCGCTCGTCCCCGCGCGGAATAGAGAGCGAATTCCCGCACCGAGGAGCGGTTGACAATTTGCGCCAAAGTCAGATTGTTCGTCCGGGGCGGCTTCCGAGGATAGACCCATGACACCGGGATTGGCAGTCGATTTCTGCATGATGAGCGCAACCGAGCAACGCCCTCCCCTCGATGTTCCAAAATTGGGGGTTCGCAAGTCATGCGATGCAGAGCTGGACGTCGTGTTCGCTACGCCGGATTGCGCCGCTGCTCGCACTTGGCAGGCGCCCGCGGTTGAGGCACTGGCAATCTGAACACCATCGCACGTGCGTCCATGTTCGCTTTGGGATAGCCCAGACGACGGAGATAACCAGGATGAGTATCTGTCGATTGATTGCGCCCGCGACGGCGCTCGGTTTGGCGCTTGCGCTCGGCCCGGGCCTGGCCACCGCGCAGGATTATCCCAATCGTCCGATCAAGATCGTCGTCGGGTTTGCGCCCGGCGGCGGTGTCGACACGGTCGCGCGGCTGGTCGGTCAGGAGATGTCGAAGGGCCTGGGCCAGCCGGTGGTGGTCGAGAACCGGCCAGGCGCCGCTGGCACCATTGGCGCCGCTGCCGCCGCGCGTAGCGACCCCGACGGCTACACCTTGGTGATGCTGCCGGGCGGCCATCCGCTCTATGGCGCGACCCACAAGTCGCTGCCGTTCGACACGGTCAAGAGCTTCGAGTGGATTTCGACCATCGTGACGTTGCAATTCATCGCGCTGGCACGGCCCGAAGGCCCGTACAAATCGGTTCCCGACCTGATCGCCGCCGCCAAGGCCGCGCCGGAGACGATCACCTATGCGAGCGCCGGGGCCGGCTCGACCCATCACCTCACGATCGAACTGCTGGCCAATCGCGCGGGCGTGAAGTTCCTGCACGTGCCCTACCAGGGCGACGCCCCGGCGCTGGGCGCGCTGCTCGCCGATCAGGTGAAGTTCACCATCGCCACGCCGACGCAGGCCATCGGCAACATCCAGGGCGGCAAGGTGCGCGCGCTCGCCGTCACCGGCAACACCCGCATGCCGAAGCTCCCCGACGTGCCGACCATGGAGCAGGCGACCGGCTTCAAGGATTTCGACGTGCGCACCTGGTTCGGGCTCGCGGCGCCCGCAGGCGTGCCCGCCGCGATCGTGAACCGGCTCAATGCCGAACTGCGCAAGGCGCTGGCGGCGCCCGAGATCAAGGCCCGTCTGGAGCAGATCGGCGGCGAGGTGGCGCCCAGCACGCCGGCGGAATTCCGCGCGCGCATCGTGCGCGAACTTGCGACATGGACCAAGGTGGTCGACGACATCAAGCTGCCGCGGCAGTAGGGCGAAACTGCCTCACGGCCGCGATCGCAAGCAGAACGAACAACGCCCCAACGACGACCTGCGCAAGTACGAACGGCCGCTCGGTCAAATTCGGGGCCAGCGCGTTCAAGGCTGGCACGCGCCGAAAAGCCTCGCCGACCGTAAAGAACATCAGCGAATGCACAGCCGCCACGGCGGCGATTACGTAGATCCAGCGCCAATGTCCCGCCAAGCGGAACACGTAGCGCGCCAGGATCGCCGCCAGAAGAAAGACGAGTGCCGCGCTGCCGAGATAATGGGGAACGCCGAAGTCTGCCGGAAAGCCGAAACCGGTTGCGTTCGCCACCACCGCGATCGCGAGAAAGAGCAACGTCAGGGTGTCGAGCCTGCGCGCTCCGACGAGCCCGATCACCACGATCAGCCCAAGGACCAGCGCCAACAGACACAACGCCGTGTGCACAAAGCCGTAGGTCGAGAGGCCCAGGATCACGTCGGCTTTCCCGCGCGTTGAACGACGGGGGGCCGCAGCCACAGTCCAGCGCAGAGCGCGGCAACGAGGCCCACGTCGAGCAGGAAAATCCACAATGCGACATTGCTCCACTGCACGCCATTCCCGAAGCGGACGAGCTGGAACACAATGAGGAACGGCAGCGGGATGAGCAGGATGGTCGCCAGCCTGCTGCGCGCCCAGTCGTTCTCAAAGGCCATCGAAATCTGCAGCAGGGCGGGCAGAGTGACATAGCCCGCCAGCGCTCGCGCGGTGAGCGGCGTGAAATTGAACGGAGCGATCGCCTGCAGGGCGGCAGGAAACAGCATTACGACGGTGGAGAAGATGATGAGCGCGACGCCGTTGGCAAGGAGGAAACCACGCAAGAGATTCGGCAGCGGGGCGGTGACGCCCGATCCGACGCGTTGCGCCCGCCGCTGCTGCCACACGTAGCACGCGACAAAAACCGGCGGCGGCAGCACGTAGCTCGCGAGCCAGATCGCGAACGAGACCGATCCGGTCGAGAATCTCCCGAGATGGAGAAAGGTCGGCAACAGCATCACGGCGGTGAAGGCGGCGGCCGGCAGGACGATGACACGCACATGTTCCCAGACGCGCGTGCACAGGCCAGCGACCATCAGCGGCAGGGCGCTTAGATAGACCGCACCGAACAAGGCGGCGGTGACGGCGGGCGTGATCGGCCAGGCAAAATTGCTCGCCGCCGCTTGCGGCGACAGGAAGATCGCCCAGCTTGAGGCGATCGCGAAGAAAATCTCGGCACCGAACCAGGCCCGCAGCGGCCACGCCGCCGGCGTCTCGTCCGGCGCAGCCGACAAGGACGCTGTCTGGTCACTGTGAGCCATGGCCAATCCTCTCAGACCGTCGGGGCGCTGCGCAGGCGCGAAACTGCGGCGAACGCGGCGAGCGCCACGGCGGCGGTCCCCAGGCCGCCGAACCACACCCAGGTCGACGGGTTGGCGGCGTTGAACAAGGCGCTGTGCAGAAACGATCCAACGATGGCGACAAGCGTCAACACGAGTGTCGCGATGACGGGAATCCGCACCTCGCTCCAGCCATGTTGCCGCGCCGAGTAGAGGCTGCCGACGCCATAGGCGAGAAACGGCGCGCTGTAGATTTGCGCCAGCAGCGCCGTGATCTTCCACGGCCAGAGCTCGATCATGATGCGAGGCGCCAGCAGAAGCCAGAGCGCGAGCGCGACGGCGACGATGCCCTGTACAAGCAGAAAGCCGCGCAGGAGCGGCGACAACGGCGGCTCGTCAGGATGGCGGTTTTCGTGTCTCTGATTCCAGGCGATGAAGGCTGCCCCGAACGGAAACCAGATGTAGGCAAACCACCAGAACCATGTCGGGCGCGAGGACCAGTTGAATACGTCGAGATAGAGCAGAGAGACGAGACCGAGCAACCCGGTCCATATCCCCAGAATGACGGTGACGACCCTGACTTCGTACCAGGCGTTCGCCACCGCGGCGAGCAGCATCATCGTCGCGCCGGCGAGATACATCGCGCCGATGAAGCGCGCATGCAGCGGCGGCGGGGTGAAGGGCAGGAAATCGTCGATCCGGCCCGGAAGAAACAGGCCGCCGGCGGCGACCCACGCCGGGAATGCGATGATGATGCCAAAGAAAATCCGCTGCCGGCGGGTCAACGTCTCCGACGCCGGCTCGCCGACTTGAAAGATGACGAAGATCGCGACCGCGGCGAAAGCGATGCTGACAAGCGGCCAATTGCCGTGGAGCTGGATCGACCACGCATACAGATCGACGGTCAGCTTTCCCGATACGACGGCGAGCGCCGACCAGGCCGCCCAGACGTAGTGGCGCCACAGTGCGTACAGCGTGAGCAGCGCCAGCGCGGCAAGGCCGATCGCGGAAAGCCGCATGCCTCCCGCACCGGGAAGAGAAAACGCGTAAGCGGGAAAAAGCACGACGATCGGGATGCTGTAGATCAGCATCAAAACAAACAGCACGCGCTGAGGAACCGACAGCGATGAAAATGCCCCCCGGCTCATTGTCGTCGCCCGTACTGACGCCCGCCCGAGAATGTCCCGGACCCTGACCCGGCGCTTATTATGGTACAGTGCGTGATTGCCAACAAGGAGCCAGCCTTGGATTTGAATCTGCAAGACCGCACGGCGCTGATCACCGGCGGATCGAAGGGCATCGGGCTGGCGATCGCGAAGTCGCTCGCCGCCGAAGGTTGTCACGTCCATCTCGCCGCGCGCACCGCCTCCGAGCTCGACAAGGCCGCCGACGATATCCGTACGCGCCACAAGGTCCGGGTCACCACCCACCCGGCCGACCTCACCGACAGCGCGCAGGTGAAGACGGTCGCCGCCGCATGCCAGGGGGTCGACATCCTGGTGAACAGCGCGGGCGGCATTCCGCGCGGCACGCTGCTGGAAATCGACGAGGAGAAATGGCGGCGCGCCTGGGACCTCAAGGTATTCGGCGCCATCAACCTCACGCGCGAGATCTATCGGCCGATGTGCGCGCGCGGCAAAGGCGTGATCATCAACATCGTCGGGCTCTCCGGCGACCGGCCGGACGCCTATTACATCGCCGGCAGCTCGGCCAACGCGGCGCTGATCATGTTCTCGCGCTCGCTCGGCGGCGACAGCATCCGCCACGGCGTGCGCGTGGTGGCGGTCAATCCGGGGCCGGTGGAGACCGAGAAGCATATCCGCGATACCGAGCGCCTGGCGCAGGAGAAGTTCGGCGACAAATCGCGTTGGCGAGAGGTCATGGCCGGGTTGCCGATGAAGCGCGCGGCGCTGCCCGAGGAAGTGTCGGGCATGGTGGCGTTCCTCGCCTCCGACCACGCCTCCTATATCAGCGGCAGCGCGGTGACGATCGACGGGGGCCTGCTCTCCGATTCGGCGATCGGCGTGCGGCGCGGCTGACCCGCGCTGTTACGCGAGATAGCGCATGCGTTTCCCCGCCCCGCTCGTTCCCGCAACGCTGGTCAGGCGCTACAAGCGCTTCCTGGCCGACGTCGTGCTTGCCGTCGGGCGAGACCGATGACCGTGCATTGCGCCAATCCGGGCTCGATGATCGGCCTCAACGCGCCGGGCGCGCGGGTGTGGCTGTCGAAGTCGGACAATCCGAAGCGCAAGCTCGCCCATAGCTGGGAACTGATCGAGGTCGATCTCGGCGGCGGCGCCGAGCTGGTCGGCATCAACACCGGCGCATCCCGAATGCGCTCGCGGCCGAGGCGATCGCGGCCGGCCGCATTCCCGGAGCTCGCCGGCTACGCCTCGATCCGGCGCGAGGTGAAGTACGGCAAGAACTCGCGGGTCGATTTCCTGCTCGAAGCGCCCGGCCGGCCGCCCTGCTACGTCGAGATCAAGAACGTCCACCTGATGCGCCGGCCGGGGCTGGCCGAATTTCCCGATGCAGTGACCAGAGCGCGGCGCGAAGCACCTCGCCGAGCTCGCCGACATGGTCGCGGCCGGCGCCCGCGCGGTGATGCTGTTCCTGATCCAGATCGGCTCGGCGCGAGCGCTTCGCGCTCGCCCGCGACATCGACCCGGCCTATGGCCGCGCCTTCGACGCGGCGCGCGCGGCCGGCGTCGAGGCCATCGCCTATCGCTGCGGCCTGACGCTGCGAGGGGATCGAGGTGGCCGAGCCGGTGCCGATCCATGGATTGATTGCCTGCGCGCGCCCTCGCTTACATTGCGATGCAGCAGCAGCGGCCTCCCTGGCCGCGAGGAGGCGGCGGCGCCGCCAAGTTTCCATGAGCTACGTCGACGCGGCCCTCGCGCCGCAACGCAAGACCGGACAGATCAAGCTGCACGGCCCGGCCGCCTTCGAGGGCATGCGCAAGGCCGGGCGGCTGGCGGCCGAATGCCTCGACATGCTCGCCGGCGAGGTCGCGGCCCGGCGTGCCGACCGAGCGCATCGACCGGCTGGTGTTCGAGTTCGCCATGGACCACAACGCGATGCCGGCGACGCTGATGTATCGCGGCTACCGCAAGTCGACCTGCACCTCGGTCAATCACGTGGTCTGCCACGGCATCCCGGGCGACAAGCCGCTCAAGGAGGGCGACATCGTCAATGTCGACGTGACGCTGATCCTCGACGGCTGGCACGGCGATTCCAGCCGCATGTACGCGGTCGGCGAGATCCCGCGCCGCGCCGAGCGGCTGATCGAGGTGACCTACGAGGCGATGATGCGCGGCATCGCCGCGATCCGCCCGGGCGCCACCACCGGCGACATCGGCGCCGCCATCCAGACCTATGTCGAAGCCCAGCACATGAGCGTGGTGCGCGACTTCTGCGGCCACGGCCTCGGCCGCCTGTTCCACGACGAGCCCAACATCGTGCATGTCGGCCGGCCCGGCGAGGGCATCGTGCTGCGGCCCGGCATGTTCTTCACGGTCGAGCCGATGATCAATCTCGGCCGCCCGCACGTGAAGGTGCTGTCCGACGGCTGGACCGCGGTGACGCGCGACCGCTCGCTCTCGGCCCAGTTCGAGCACACGGTGGCGGTGACCGAGAGCGGCGTCGAGATCTTCACGCTCTCGCCCAAGGGGCTCGACCAGCCGCTCTTCAAGGCCCGAAGCCCGCGGCTGACCCGGCGGCTCCAGGTCCATTGCAAATTACCGCATTACCGGCATCCTGTAGTTGCATTCAGGCGCGCCGTCACCGATGGTGCGCGGACGACAGTGCGTGCGTGGCATGCCATGTCGGGCGATGACGACGGCGAGAGCTCATCCGGGCTGGCCGAAGGCGCGCCGCATTATCATCGGCCATCGCGAGCGGCTGCGCGAGCGCTTCCTCGAAGCCGGCAGCGACGCGGTCAGCGACTACGAGCTGCTGGAGCTGGTGCTGTTCCGCGCCATCCCGCGCCGCGACGTCAAGCCGCTCGCCAAGGAGCTGATCGCGCACGTTCGGCTCGTTCGCCGAGGTGATCGCCGCGCCGCGCGCAGCGGCTCGCGGAGATCAAGGGGCTGGGCGACGCGGCCATCACCGAGCTCAAGATCGTGCAGGCGGCGGCGAGCCGGCTCGCGCGCGGCCAGGTGAAGCGCCGGCCGGTGCTGTCATCATGGTCGAGCGTGCTCGACTATTGCCGCACCGCCATGGCGTTCGCCGACAAGGAGCAGTTCCGCATCCTGTTCCTCGACAAGCGCAACCAGCTCATCGCCGACGAATTGCAGCAGACCGGCACCGTCGACCACACGCCGGTCTATCCGCGCGAGGTGGTCAAGCGCGCGCTCGAACTGTCGGCCACCGCGATCATCCTGGTGCACAACCATCCCTCCGGCGATCCGACGCCCTCGCGCGCCGACATCCAGATGACGCAGGCGATCGTCGAGGTGGCAAAGCCGCTCGGCATCGCCGTGCACGACCACATCATCGTCGGCAAGGACGGGCACGCGAGCCTCAAGGGACTGAAGCTGATCTGACGATTCAACGTGCCAGCCAGGCCAGCGCATGGCGGCCCGGCAGAAACAGGTATTGTCCGCCGCGAACCCGGACAAAAGGTGGGACGCCGCAGATGCGCCGCCTGACCGGATCGCCTTGGATGGTGAAATTGCAGTCGCCGGCCTCAGCCTGGCCCGATACCGGGTCGGGGTCGCTGACCAGACCGTTGAACTTCGGATTGTTCATCCAGGACTGCTGAACGAACTCGAACTGGCGCCTGATATTGGCGACAAAGCAAATGAAATGCAGGCCGCGCGGAGAAGCCTCTTGCGCGGAAACCATCGGCGCCCCCGGGGCGGCTGGCATCATCAGCAGCGGATCGCCATAGGGCCGCCCCCTGCGCAGCAGCCGATGGCGCCGCGCCGCGCGCAAGGAGGTGGCATTGCCCGGCGCCGGGCGAACCGCGCCGCGCGGATTGACGCGGCGGATGTGCGAGCCGATCGGGCAACTGTGTCCTTTCGGATCGCCGCCGTAGTCGAAATCGTTGCGCACCAGATTTTCATTGTCGGCATCGGGCGAGAGGACCAGCGGCGCGCCGCTGGGCCAGCGGCCAACCATCTTCGAGGCCAGGGCGATCGCGGCGGACCGCGGCGCGGTCGAATCCGGGCCGCACTGGTCCCTGATGAAGTCCCAGAAGCCATGCACGTCCTGCTCGAGTTGCCGGAAGACCATGTAGCTTCCATTGGCTCCCAGGTCTGCACGGTCTGCCCGCTCGCCATGGCGCGGCAGCGCGTCGGCAGAAGCCTCGACACTCGGGCTGAACGGCAAGGCGTCGTACTCGTTTTCATATCCGAGGACGAATTCACTGGCCGAGATGAGATTGTTGGGCGCATCGTCCTGCTGCCGGCCGCGATCCTCGCGATAGCCGCGAAGCCTCGGCTGGCTGATGCCATCGCGGAAGCCGAAATGCTCGCGTCCGTGCAGACAGACCGTCGTCAGATGCTGGCATACGAGCACGCCGTGCCTTGCGGCAGTCTCCTGCTGCTGCTGCTCCAGTCGCGCGAGGTCTTCGGCACTACGGGCGTAGATCAGCAGGGTGGCGGCGACCCCTGGATTGTCCGGGCCGCCCCACAGCCAGGCCTGCGGCGCCGAGGCGCCCTGGTCGCCGAGCAGCCGGCTTCGCCACGGGACCGCCATGCCGCCGCGGAATTCCAGCGAGAAACCGGCCAGGTCGTCGCCGGCCAGCCCGAGGCGCGTGAAGCCAGTCAGGCTCAGCGCAACCTGGACGGCCGCGGTCTGCGGCTTCCGGTCGGCGTAGGTGATGTGGGGCAGAAGCTCGCGCAGCCAGCCCTTTGCATCACAGCCTTCGGCGAAGTGCAGGACGAAATAGCTGGCGTGCTGGAGGTAGCCGTACCCCCGCAAGATGATCCCCTGTATGTCGGCGGTTTCCAGCGGCTTCATGGACGGCTTCACAGCAATGACAGCCACTCGGCCGGCGACCGGCGCGCCCGGTGCAGGCCGCAGTTGATGTCCGACGCATCGTTGACGTTCGGGACCGAGAGGTGGGGATAGGCCGCGTACCAGACGTGGGTGGGCAGCTGATTGTCGCGCACGAGATCCTTGAATTGCTCCTCGATCGCAGCGCCGCCGAAGAACAGGAACGACGTCTTCGGGAAGCCGATGCAGTTCGTCCAGACGGACGTCAGGATGGTGTGCGCCTTGTCGACAAAATCGCCGATGCAATTCTCCCAGGAGCCGTCGAAATTGCTGAAGAACAGCAGGCGCCGGCCGTGGTCGATGACGATCCACTGGGCGTAGTGGATCGATTCGATGCCGAAGAAATCGCGCTTGGGCCACAGCAGAACGCGCGACGTCGTATTGGCCGAAAACAGTACCAGCCGCAGCGTGAGCTGGCGGAACCATCCCGGCTTGACCCAGGTGACGACGGTGATCTGGCTCTGGGTAAACAGGTTCTCGCGCCCGGCCAGTTCGTCGAGCTGCTCGGGCGAGCGACGGTCCTGCGCGGAGGCGTCGCGTCGCTCATGGTATCGCAGGATCGCGAGCCAGACCGCAAACAGCAGAAGGACGATCGGCAGCATCGCGAGCGCCGCGACAGCGGCGATCGCGATCATCGCAGAGATTCGCGATGCGCTGCGGCGGCCACGTCGTCGAATTGGCGGCATAGCGGGGAGCCGCGGCGAATTCCTTCTGAGCGCGGACCGCGCGCAGCAGTTGTTGCCGGATTTCTTCGGGCGAGCTGTTGCCGGCGATCCAGTCCTCCCGCCGGGCATCGACGATACCGTCGAGAAAGCGCCACAGACGATGTTCGAGCCGGATGCGCGCCAGCGCGCGGCCGTCGTGCGCACCATAAATAGCGGCGGTACGCACGCTGCGATCGCGCAGGTAGGTTCCCCGGGCGGAATCTGTACGATTGCCCGGCGCGGGGTACCCTTCGCACAGCGCGTAGAGCGCATCGATGCCCGCGCGCCCGTGGCGCAGCAATTCGTCGATATGGATGTCGAGGCTCCCGTCGTAGACCGTGGTGAAGACCAGCTCGGCAGGCAGCGGCGCCTTGCCGTCGAGCGGGGCGACGGCCTCCAGCAACACCCATCGGGCATAATGCACCGTCTCCATGCGGCCGAACGGACAAAGCGGATTGTCGCGGACATCGGCCGCGATGCGCTTGACGATCCGTCGCATGTCAGGGAGGCAGCCGTCGCGCACCGCCGCAACCACGGTGAACGCGTGCCTCGGCGTCATCGCGCCGAACTCTCGATGCGCACCGGACGCTGCGTGCCCTTGCCGCGCAGCCGGCCCAGGAACAGCCGCGCCGGTTCATCGTCGACGACATGCAGCCGGTTGTCCGCCAGCTCGCGCCCGGGATCGTTCCAGGCGTGCGCGTAGTATCGCGTGATCAGAACGAGGCACGATCCCAGCGTCTCCTCGTGATAGGGGAGATTCCGTTCGGCGGCGAAACGGCGGACGAACGGCGCCGCCTTGCGGAGCTGGAAGCTCGACAGCGTCGGGAACAGGTGATGCTCGATCTGGAAGTCGAGCCCGACGAAGCACCAGGACACGACCGGTCCGAGCTTGATGTTGCGGGTGGTGTGGAAGGTCAGCACGATCGGATCGTCGTATCGGGCGATCAGCGGCAGACCGGCGTGCCCGCACAGGCCGAGCAGGGAGAGCCAGAGCCCCCCGGCGGTCCAGAAGTAGAGATAAAAGGCGCACACCGGCAGCGGCCCGAGCCAGATCGACGGCAGCACGATCCACAGCACGTGGTGCAGCACGACCATCGTGACATCGGTGGCGTAGTTCAGATCGACGGGCCGCGCCCGGGCGTGCGAGATCAGGTACCTGAAGCCGCGCGTTCGCAGATCGATCGGAAGGCCGGACGCGAACAGCCAGAACAGGATGCCCTGGCATCGCCGCTGGCAGGCCTGGAGCACCGGCGGCGAGGCGATGTGATACGCGCGCCCCTGCGCCATCGGATAGATCTCGATGTCCTCGTCGCGCTCGATGACGTTGGGGTTGGGATGGTGGAGGACGTTGTGCTTGTACTGCCAGAACAGGCCGCTCATCCCGGTGGCTAGCGGGAAGGCGATATGGCGCAGCGCCGCGTTGGCTTTCCTGGAATGGAAGGCCCCGCCGTGCGCGCCGTCGTGGCCCAGCATCACCCCGACGAGGTAGGTCACGGCCGCAAGCGGCGTTACCAGAACGACGGCCCAGAGCGGGAGCCAGATACACAGCACCGACAGGCCGGTGCCGGCGCCAAGATGCAGCGCCAATGCCACCCCAACGTGAGCACGGGGCACTTCTCGAGGACTTCCGCCCGCTCGAGCGTTGTGCGCAATGCGCGCATTTCCGTTCCGGCGACCATGACTGATCACGCCCTCGCCGACCGCCGGGTGCCCGCAATCCGAGCCGGCGCACCCGGATAGAATTGCTTCGATCCGACCGCAATCGGGGGTGGAGACGATTGAACGAATGAATTACTATAAGTTGCAATACGAAAAGGTGCACGCGGTACCGCCGGACCACTTCGGGCCGACGGCCGGGCGATAAGCGCGGACCGCAATTGCGGGAGATTACTTGCGCATCAGCAGGAGCGGATTGGTCGAGGGCGGGATGCGCTCCCAGATCGTCGCGGCACTTTCGGCGAACCGCCAGGTGCCCGCGCGGCCGGTGAACAGCAGTTCGTTGCTGTCGAGCCGCCAGGAGGTGAGCCCGAAGCCGGCGATGGCCGCATCGCAACCGGGCTTCACGACGACTGCATAGCTCTCCGCGCCGGCCGGCGCATTCGACAGCGTGACCTGGCAGAGCGGTTTCTCGAATTCCTGCAACAGTACCCAATCGCCGAACAGCTGATCGGCGCTCACCGTGGCGTCCTTGATGGCGGCCTGGCTGCGCATGAAGAACAGTCCCTCGCCCTTGCGCTCGGCTTCGTACATGCCGCTCTCGACCTCGGCGAATTCGAGCACGACGGTACCTTTGCCGTCGAGCAGCCGCACCGCGTCGTCCGCCGTCACCACCCAGGCCACGATGTCCTTGAGCGAGGGGAACACCGGCCCGCATTCGTGCTCGAGCCCGTAGCCGCCGGGCGCGGTGTCGAGCTTGAAGGTAATCGGGCAGGTCTTGTCGCGCGCCGCGTTGGAGATTTCCCAGGCCCCGACCATGTCCTTGGCGGCTTCGCTCGGCTCCGGCGGAGCGGGCGTTTGCGCGGCGCAAAGTCCGGCGGAGAACGCGAGCGCTAATGCCAGGAGGCAAACACGACGCAGCATGGGAGAACCGAAAAATGCGAACGGGATGTCGAACCGGTATCGACGCTAGCACGCGCGCCGATTGTCGTCATGGCGTGACGATGCGGTGCTTAATGCGCGCCGAAGCTGAACAAACATTCAGGTTGTGGCGCGCTTCGCGGGCGGCCACGGCGTCTCCGGCACCGGCGTAAGCGGCGGCTTGCCCGCAGCCCAGGCCAGGATGTTGTCAACCACCAGTTGGTCCATGCGCTCGCGGGTCGCGACCGAAGCCGATCCGAGATGCGGGAACAGCACGACATGCTCC
Organism: uncultured Alphaproteobacteria bacterium; assembly: GCA_963755305.1. Lineage (GTDB taxonomy): Bacteria > Pseudomonadota > Alphaproteobacteria > Rhizobiales > Xanthobacteraceae > VAZQ01. Next base: position 232,227 of record CAVWJL010000011.1, read on the forward strand.
ATCGCGATCAGTTCCGGCTGCACTTCGGGCTCGCGCGCATACACGTCGAGGCCGGCGGACAGGATGGTCTTGTTCTGCAGTGCCTTGATCAGGGCGGCTTCGTCCACCACCGAGCCGCGCGCCATGTTGATGAGGATGCCCTGCGGCCCGAGCGCCGCGAGCACGTCCGCGTCGATCAGGTTCTGGGTCCCCGCGCCGCCCGGCGTGATCACGAGCAGCACGCCGACGTCGCGCGCGAGGTCGATCAGCTTGGGATAGTGACGATAGGAAACGCCCGGCGCCGGCTTGCGCGAATGGTACGCGACCGGAACCTGCATGGCGTCGAGCCGGCGCGCGATCGCCTGGCCGATGCGCCCCATGCCGACCAGGCCGACGGTGCGGTTGCGCAGGCTCGCCTTGGAGAGCGGGTAATCTCGTTCGCGCCAGCGGCCGGCACGCAGGTAGCGCTCCGCCTGCGGGAACTCGCGCACGGTGCACAAAAGCAGGCCGAGGGCGGTGTCGGCCACTTCCTCGGTGAGGACATCGGGCGTGTTGGTGAGCGTGATGCCGTGGGCGCGCGCGAAAGCCACGTCCATGTGGTCGTAGCCGACGCCGAACGAGGAGACGATTTCGAGCCGGGGGAGCTTTCCCATCAACGCGGCGTCGACGCGCTCGGAGGTCGCCGAGCACGCAATCGCGCGCACGCGCGGGCCGGTCTCGGCCAGGAACTTGTCGTGGTCCTTGGCGTCGGACAACTTGAGCAGATTGACGGCCGGCGCCAGTCCGTTGACGACAACCGGTTTGGGTGGACCGACCAGCAGCACATCGATTTTTTCACCGGCCATTGATCGTCCCTTGCAATGCGATTGCCCGTCGAGGCGCGCCGTTCGTAGCGCCGGTCGGAATAGAGCCTACACCAGCATGGTGACCGGCTGCTCGATAAAGCCGGTGAAGGCTGCCAGCAGCTCGGCGCCGAGCGCGCCGTCGACCACGCGGTGGTCGCACGAGAGCGTCACCGCCATGACGCTGGCAAAGGCGACGCCGCCATCCTCGCGCTCGACCGCCTGCCGGCGCGCCGCGCCGATCGCCAGGATGGTCGCGTGCGGCGGATTGATGATGGCGGAGAATTCGCGCACGCCGTACATGCCGAGATTGGAGATGGCGGACGAGCCGCCCTGGTACTCGTTGGGCTTGAGCTTTTTCGCGCGCGCGCGAGCGGCAAGCTCCCTCATCTCGCGCGAGATCGCCGACAGCGTCTTGCTCTCGGCCTGGCGGATGACCGGCGTGATCAGGCCGCCGTCGATCGCCACCGCGACGCCGATGTCGGAATGCTCGAACCGCAGGATGCGGTCGTCGGCCCACACCGCGTTGGCGGCCGGCACGCGCTGCAGCGCCGCCGCCCAGGCCTTGATGACGATGTCGTTGACCGAAAGCTTGAACGCGGCGGCGCCCTCCTTGTCCTTGGGCGCGGCGGCGTTCGCTTCCTCGCGCAGCGCCAGCATCCGGCCGATCTCGACGTCCGCGGTCAGGTAGAAATGCGGAATGGTCTGCTTCGCCTGCATGAGCCGCGTCGCGATGGTCCTGCGCATGCCGTCGAGCGGCACTTCCTCGAACGGCACGTCGCGGTAGAGCGCCTTGATCTGCTCGGCGCTCGGGCCAGCGGCGGCGACCGCCGGCCGTGGTGCTGCGGCCGTAGGCCTGCTCGACGTCGCGCGCGATGACGCGTCCGTGCGGACCCGAGCCCTTGACCCGCGCGAGATCGATGCCGGCCTCGGCGGCGAGACGCCGCGCCAGCGGCGTGCTCACGGCACCGCCCGGCAGGCGCGCGGCGCCGTAGTTGCGCTCCGGCGTGCGCACCTCGAAGAACGGATCGAGCGCGATCGGGCCGGCTGGCGCAGGACGCGCCTCGGCCGCCGGCCGCGGCGATTGCGGACGAACCGCGGCGGCGCCGGTGGCCGTGCGGGCGCCGGGCGCGCGGGCGCCGGCTTCGATGCCGCGGCGGACGCCGTTGCCGCCGCACCGCTGCCGTCGGAGATCACCGCGACGACGGCGCCGACCGGCGCCACGTCGCCCGCGGGAACCCGGATTTCCGCCAGCACGCCGGCGGTGGTCGAGGGCACCTCCATCGACACCTTGTCGGTCTCGATCTCGAACAGATTGTCGCCCGGCGCGACCTTGTCGCCCGCCGACTTGAACCATTGCGTGATCTTGCCTTCGGCGACGGTCTCGCCGAGCTGCGGCATCAGGACGTCCATGTGGGCCCCCCCACACAGCCGTGCTCTCCTCTCCGTCACCCTGAGGAGCGAGGCGCGGAGCGCCGAGCCTCGAAGGGTGACGGTCCGCTTCTGGGTCCGTCATCCTTCGAGGGCCGCTGCGCGGCCACCTCAGGATGCGGACCTGGCGGGTCCCGGCTTCAGGGCCACGTCACGTGATCCGTTCCCACATCACTTCGTAGTTGGTGCCGGGCGGTTGCAGGATCAGACGATTGCCGACGAACCGGTAGCCGCGCACGAGGTCCTTGGTGTCGTTGGGCTGCACGCTGCCCGCACGATGATGCGTCACGGTCTTGGCGCGGTCGTCGAGCGAATAGGTGCCGAAATAGGCGATGTATTCCGTCGAGCGCGGCCAGCGCCTCCTCCGGCGTCGGCTTGGCTCCCGCCGATCTTGCGTTCCCTGTCGGGCGCGACCTGGCACGATCATCTCGCCGTGCAGACCCGTAGTAGATCATGCCCTTGGCGATTGGCGCCGCGGCCGGCCCTCGGCTTGCCGTCAAGTCGTTGCGTCGATGTAGCGCCACGCGCCATGCAGCGGTCGAACGTCGTCACCACGACACCGGTTGGTCTCCGAACAGAATCAACTGATCCGCTCCCACATGACCTCCATCGTCGAGCCGGGCGGCTGAAGGATCAGGCGATTGCCGACGAATCCGGTAGCCGCGCACGAGCGTCCTTGGTGTCGCTGGGCTGCACGCTGCCTGCGCGGTGATGCGTCACGGTCTCGGCGCGATCGTCGAGCGAATAGGTGCCGAAATAGGCGATGTATTCGTCGAGCGCGGCAAACGCCTCCTCCGGCGTCGTGCTTGGCGCCCGCCATCTTGCGTTCCTTGTCGGGCGCGACCTGCACGATCATCTCGCCGCAGGGGCCGTAGTAGATCATCCCCTTGGGGTTGGCGCCGCGGTCCCGGCCCTCGGCTTGCCGTCGAGCGTTGCGCCGATATAGCGCCAGGCGCCGTAGAGCTGCCTCGGCGTCCTCGCTTGTCTGTTTTTCGCTCACCACGTCACCGAGATGTATTGCGTTTCGAGAAATTCCATCAGCCCTTCGTGCGCGCCTTCGCGGCCGATGCCCGACTGCTTCATGCCGCCGAACGGCGAAGCCGGATCGGAGACGAGGCCGCGGTTGAGCCCGATCATGCCGAAGTCGAGCTTTTCGGAGACGCGCATGCCGCGGCCCAGGTCCTTGGTGTAGAGATAGGCGACCAGCCCGTACTCGGTGTCGTTCGAGCGCCTGATCACCTCGTCCTCGGACTTGAAGGTCTGGATCGCCGCCACCGGCCCGAAAATCTCGTCGTTGAGCATCTTGGCGCCGTCCGGCACGTGGTCGAGCACGGTCGGAGGATAGAAGTGGCCGGGACCGCTCGGCGACTTGCCGCCGGTCAAAATCTTCGCGCCCTTGCCGACCGCGTCGTCGACCAGCTCGACGACCTTCTTCCGTGCGTCCTCATTGACCAGCGGGCCGACCGCAACGCCGTCGTCGAGCCCATTGCCGACCTTGAGCGCAGCCATCTTGGCGGTGAGCTTCTTGGCGAACTCGTCGTGCACCGTCTCGTGCACGTAGAAGCGGTTCGCCGAGGTGCAGGCTTCGCCCATGTTGCGCATCTTCGCGATCATGGCGCCGTCGATGGCGGCGTCGATGTCGGCATCCTCGAACACGATGAACGGCGCGTTGCCGCCGAGCTCCATCGCCGGCTTGACTACGTTGTCGGCGGCCTCGTGCAGCAGCTTGCGCCCGACCTCGGTCGAGCCGGTGAACGACACCACCCGCACGCGAGGGTCATGCAACATCGCGCTGACCACCTTGCCGGACGAGCGCGAGGGAATGACGTTGACCGCGCCCGCCGGCACGCCCGCCTCCTCCAGGATCGGCATCAGCGCCAGCATGGTGAGCGGCGTGTCGGAAGCGGGCTTGAGCACCACCGTGCAGCCGGCGGCCAGCGCCGGGCCGATCTTGCGGGTCGCCATGGCGGCGGGAAAATTCCACGGCGTCACCAGCACCGCGACGCCCGCCGGCTTGTGGTGGACGTAGATCTGCGCGCCCGAGGCCGGCGCCTTCGACACCGACCCGATGGCGCGCACCGCTTCCTCCGCGTTCCAGCGGAAGAATTCCGCGGCATAGGCCACTTCGCCGCGCGAATCCGAGAGCGCCTTGCCGTTCTCGATGGTGATCAGCTTGGCGAGCCGCTCGGCGTCGCGCATGATCAGCTCGTAGGACTTGCGCAGGATCTCCGCGCGCTCGCGCGGCTTCTTGGCGGCCCAGGCCGGGAATGCGTCGCTCGCCGCATCGACCGCGGCCTTGGCGTCCTCCACGGTGGCGCTCGCGACCGAGGCGATCTTGTTCTCGGTCGCTGGATCGAGCACGTCGAAGCGGCCGCCGTCGGAAGCCTTGCGCCATTTGCCGCCGATCCACAGATCGGTCGGGACGTTCGCCAGCAGGTTGTCGTATCTCGAACTCATGATGCGGCCTCTCAGTCCGTAGATGGGTTGAGCGCAGCGAAACCCATCAAATCTTGCAACGAATCCTGTGGCGATGAGTTTCGCTTCGCTCAACCCATCCTACAATTGCTACGATTGCATCGAGCGCCGCACGCGGTCGACGATGCGGTCGGGAGTGGGCAGCGCGATGTCCTCCAGGATGTCGGCGGCGGGCAGCGGGATGTGCGGCGTCGTGATCCGCACCGGCGGCCCGTCGAGATCGTAGAACGCTTCGTCCGCCACGATCGAGACGATCTCGGCGCCCCAGCCGCACAGCCGCGGGTTCTCCTCCACGGTGAACAGGCGATGCGTGCGTCCGACCGAGCCGAGAATGGTCTGGGTGTCGAGCGGCACCAGCGAGCGCACGTCGACAACCTCGCAGTCGATCCCGTGTTCCGCCTTGAGTTGGTCGGCCGCCTCGATCGCACGCGGCACCATCAGCGCCAGCGCCAGAATGGTCGCATCCTTGCCCGGCCGCACGATTTTGGCGGTGCCGAGCGTGTCGAGGATTTCGCCGTCCGGCACTTCGCCCTTGGTCGCATAGAGCGACTTGTGCTCGAAGAAGATCACCGGGTCGGGATCGCGTACCGCGGCGGCCAAAAGCCCGATCACGTCGCGCGGGGTCGAAGGCGCCACCACCTTCAGCCCCGGGATCATCATCGCCCAGTTCTCCACGCTCTGCGAATGCTGCGCGCCGAAGCGCGAGCCCGCACCGTTCGCGGTGCGCACCACCAGCGGGCATTTGAGCTGGCCGTTGCTCATATACCGGCTCTTGCCGAACTCGTTGGCGATGTAGTCGAAGCACACCGCGAAGAAGTCCGAGAACATGATCTCGGCGATCGGCTTGAGCCCGGTCATCGCCGCGCCCATGGCGGCGCCGAGAATGGCCTGCTCGGAGATCGGGCAGTCGCGCACGCGCCGGTCGCCGAACTGCTCCCACAGCCCGACCGTGGTCTTGAACACGCCGCCGGCCTTGGCGACGTCCTCGCCGAAGAAGATCACGTCGGGATCGCAATTCATCTCCTGTGCGATCCCGCGCGCCACGGCGTCACGATAGGTCAGTTCCGCCATGCGAAGCCTCCGTCGGCATAAACGTCGGTCGTCAGGATATCGAGCGGCGGCGGCGGGGACGCTTTGCACTTCTCGGTGGCTTCGTCCACGCGCCGCTTCACGTCGGCCTCGATGTTGGCGATCACTTGGCCGTCGACGCCGAACTGCCGGAGCCGCTCGCGATAGATGACGATCGGATCGCGTTTCTTCCAGGCGTCGAGCTCGCCCTCCGGCCGGTACTTGGCCGGATCGGCGCGCGAATGGCCGCTGTAGCGGTAGGTCAGGCACTCGATCAGCGACGGTCCTCCGCCCGCACGCGCCCGTTCATAGGCGGTGCGCGCCGAGCGATAGACCGCATCGGCGTCCTGCCCGTCGACGATGATCGGCTCGAGCCCATAGGCGGATGCGCGGTCCGCCGCCGGCCTCTTCACCGCGGTGACGTCGCCGATCGGCGTGTATTCCATGTAGAGGTTGTTCTCGCACACGAAGATCACCGGCAGCTTCCACACCGCCGCGAAGTTGAGCGCCTCGTGGAAGGCGCCGATATTGGTGGTGCCGTCGCCGAAGAAACACACGGTCACGTCGCCGTCGCCCCTGTACTGCGCGCGTAGCGCGGCGCCGCAGGCGATGGGCAGGTGGGAGCCGATGATGGCGTAGGAGCCCATCACCCCGTGCTCGGCCGAGGTGAGATGCATCGATCCGCCCTTGCCGCGCATCAGGCCGTTGTCGCGTTGCATCAGCTCGCCCAGCACCTTCTCGATCGGCACGCCGCGCGCGAGCGTATGGGCATGCCCGCGATAGGTGCAGAACGACAGGTCGCCCGTTTTCATGGCGGCGGCAAAGCCGGTGGCGACCGCCTCCTGGCCGAGCGAAAGATGGCTCGTGCCCTTGACCAGGTTCTGCAGGAACAGGTCGAAGGCGCGCTGCTCGCTCTCGCGGATCACGACCTGCATCGCGAACATGCGCAGCCGCATATTCTCGCCGATGTCGTCGTTGATGCCCTGCGGGGCCCCGTTGGTCGCCGGCTCTTTCGCCATTCTGGAACCTCAAGCTGATGGGCCGATCGAAGTGGCAGGCAGGACCGGCGGGCGAAACTAGCCTTAGTCTTGCCGGGGAAGCAACGCCGCAAAACGCGATGGGACGCCGCCCTTCGTGCGCTTCAGCGGCGCCCGCGCACCCGCTCGCGATGCAGGAGGTAGAGGCCCGACGCGACCACGATGGCGGAGCCCGCCAGCGTCCAGCGGTTCGGAACGTCGCCGAACACGAAAAATCCGAGCGCGATCACCCAGACCAGTTCGGTATAGATGAACGGCGAAAGCACGGAGGCCGGTGCCAGCCGGTGCCCGGCGATCAGGAGATAGTGGCCGAAACTGCCGAACGCCCCGGTCGCCACCATCAGCGCGATGATGAGCGGGTCCGATGGCGTCACCCAGACGAACGGCACGATCGGCATCATCGCCATGGCGCCGATGAGGTTCGAATAGAACAGCGTGGTCTCGTTGAAGTCGGTGCGGGCGAGAATGCGAGTTATGATGGAATAGAGCGCGTAGAACGCCGCACCGGCGAGCGAAAGCAGCGCCGCCGGCTGGAAGCTGCTGGTGCCCGGACGGGCAATCACCAGCACGCCGATGAAGCCGACCGCGATCGCGGTCCAGCGCCGCCAGTGCACCCATTCGCCCAGGATCGGGCCGGACAGGGCCGCCACAAAGAACGGCGTCGAGAAGATGATCGCGATCGCCTCGTCGAGCTGCAGATACCGTAGCGCCAGGAAGTTCGCGAGTGTCGAAAACAGCAGCAGCATCGAACGGCCGATCTGCAAGACCGGGCGGGTGGTGAAGGTGAGGCCCGGACGCGTCCACGGGTTCGAAACGATGAACGGGAACAGGAACGCGCCGGTGTAGCGCGCCCACACCACCTGCAGCGTATCCATGTGCAGATTGAGGTATTTGGCGGTGGTATCGAGCAGCGCGAAGCAGGTCACCGCTCCGCACATCAGCGCGATGCCGGTAAGCCGCTGCCGGCGCTCGTGGGTAACGTCATGCATGCACGGAGGATCGGTTCGACCGGGCGTAGGGCCGGGCACAATGGCAATTCCTTCGCGGAGGCACAATGCGCGCGCCGCGGCGAATGGGTTCGATTGCGGCAGTGCTGACACCGCTGAGCGGCATGGCTGCAGCCGGCTTCAGGGCCGCCAAGCGCGACGCATCCTAGACGTCCCGTACCACGGCACTTTCGTGCCAGCGCCGCAGCAGCCGGTTGGAGAGGAGCGAGAGCGCGAAGAAGATCACGATCCCGGCCACCGACAGCAGCAGCAGCGCAGCGAACATGCGCGGAATATTGAGGCGATAGCCGGATTCGGCGATGCGGTAGGCAAGCCCGGAGCCGGCGCCGGCCGAGCCCGCCGCGATCTCGGCCACCACGGCGCCGATGAGCGAGAGTCCGCCCGCGATCTTCAGCCCGCCGAGGATATAGGGCAGCGCCGACGGCAGCTTGAGGTCGCGCAGCACCTGCCAGCGCGAGGCGCCGTAGAGCCGGAACAGGTCGGCGAGATTGTGGTCGACCGAATTCAGCCCAAGCGTGGTGTTGGCCAATACCGGGAAGAACGCGACGATCCAGGCGCAGGCCAGCACCGCGGCCTGCTGCGGTAGGTAGATCAGCAGGAGCGGCGCGATCGCGACGACCGGCGTCACCTGCATGATCACCGCATAGGGATAGAGCGAATATTCGATCACCCGCGACTGATTGAACAGCACGGCGAGCCCCACCCCGCCGGCCAGCGCCAGCAGGAAGCCTTCGAGCGTGGTGGTGAGCGTGACGACGAGCGAGTCGGAGAGGACCGCCCAGTCGGCGATCAGGGTTTCCGACACCAGCAACGGACCGGGCAGGATGTAGGGCGGGATGCGGTTGAGGCTCACAACCGCCTGCCAGGCGAGCAGCGTGAGGCCGAGCACGAGCACCGGCAGAAGCACGCGCAGGACACGGTCGGCGCGCGCACGCGCGGCGGTCACCTCGATCGCGGACTTCGGTGCACGGCCGCTCATGGCGCCCCCGCCGTCATGGCGCCGGCCAGCGCCTCCGATGCGCGCCGGCAGTAGCCGGCATATTCGGCCGAGGTGCGAAAGCGCTCGTCGCGCGGATAGGGCGCATCGACCGCAAGCTCGGCGAAAACGCGGCCCGGCCGCGAGGTCATCACCACGATCCGCTGCGAGAGATAGACCGAACTCGAACACCGAATGGGTGACGAACACCACGGTCTTGCGCAGCGACTGCCAGAGCACCAGCAGGTCGTTGTTGAGCTTGAAGCGGGTGATCTCGTCGAGCGCCGCGAACGGTTCGTCCATCAGCAGCAATCCCGGCTCAGTGACGAGAGCGCGCGCGATCGACGCGCGCATCTTCATGCCGCCCGAGAGTTCGCGCGGATAGCTTCCCGCAAAGCCGGCCAGGCCGACCCGCTCCAGCGCCGCGTCGATGCGCGGCTCGACGCCCTCCCCGGCTCCTTTGAGCTTCAGCGGCAGGCGGACATTTTCCCGCACCGTGGCCCAGGGCATCAGCGTCGGCTCCTGGAACACGAAGCCGAGCTCGCGCGCACCGGCGTCGGTCTGGGCCGCGCCGGACCATTCGATATTGCCGCGGCTGGGCTCGCTCAGGCCGGCAACCAGCCGCAGCGCCGTCGACTTGCCGCAGCCGGACGGGCCGAGCAGCGAGACGAACTCGCCGGGCCGGACATCGAGGCTCAGGTGGTCGAGCGCGACAACGCCGCTGGCGAACGTCTTGCCCACCCCGTCGAGGGAGACAATGGGGGGACCGGGGGCGGCCGCAGACAGGTCGGAAACGTCAGGCACGCGGGCAATAATGTTCGCTTCCCGAGAGCCGGACAAACGTTATTTGCGCAAGCCGATTTCAGTCAGGAACGCGACCCACCGCTTGATCTCGGCCGCGTGCAACGCGGAGAACTCGCCTACACCAAGCCCGGTGGGCTCGAAGCCGATGGCACGAAACTTGGCCTGGATATCGGGCTGCTTGACCACCTCGACGGTGGCTCTGCCGAGCGTGCCGCGCGCATCCTCGGCAAGCCGCGGCGGCCCGTAGACGCCGAGCCAGCCGGTCAGTTCAACACCCGGCACGCCGGCCTCCTTGAAGGTCGGCAGGTCGGGGACGGAGGGCAGCCGATAGGGACTGCTCACCGCAAGGCCTTTGACCAGGCCGGTCTTGATCTGCTCCATGACGACCGGAAACACCTCGATAAGAACATCGATATTGCCGCCCATCAGGTCGTGCAGCGCGGCCGGTCCGCCCTTGTAGGGCACGTGCACCATGCTGGTCCCGGTCGCCTTCATGAACAGCTCGACCGCGAGGTAGTCCATGGCGCCGACGCCGGTCGAGCCGAAGGTGAGCTTGCCGGGCCGCGCCTTGGCGTAGTCGACGAACTCCTTCACCGAATTCACCGGCATCTTGTTGTTGACCACCATGGCGGTCGCGTATTCGGCGGTGCCGGCGATCGGCACCATGTCGCGGGTGGGATCGAACGGCGCCTTGCTGTCGATGGCGTAGCCGATGGCGACCGATCCGACGGTGCCCATCATCAACGTGTAGCCGTCGGATTCCGCCTTCATCAGTTCGCGCAGGCCGATGATGCCGTTGGCGCCCGGCTTATTCTCGATGATCACCGGCTGGTTGAACTTGGCCCGCAACCCTTCCGCGACCAGGCGGCCGGACAGGTCGGTGATGCCGGCGGGCGGGAACGGAATGATCAACCGGATCTGCCGGGACGGAAATGATTGGGCGAGCGCCGCTGCCGACAGCACGAGCAGCCAACAGAAAGCCAGGATCCCTCGCATATCGATCACTCCCTTCCGCAATCTCAGCGCTTCGGCCGCAGATCGAGCCCCACCTTCTTGTTGACGAACTGCAAGGTGTAGGACTTGGCAAAATCGAGCGACGGCTTGGTCACGCCGGCGCGCACCATCTTGTCGAAGAAGCTCTTCATGCGCGCGTCGGTCATGGCGCCGATGCCGAGCATCGCGGCATCGCCGGAATCGACAATGCCGAATTTCTTCATCTTGGCGACCGAATAGGCCAGCAGTTCGTCGGTCATTTCCGGATTATGGCGCCTGATCAACGCGTTCCCCGCCCGGTTGTCGCCGTAGATGTAGTTGTACCAGCCAACGATCGAGGCATCGACGAAGCGCTGCACCAGATCGGGCTTCTTCTCGACCAGCTCGCGCCGGGTCTCGATCAGGGTCGAATAGCTGTTGAAGCCCTGATCGGCGATCAGAAAAATCTTCGGCTTGAAGCCGCCCTGCTTCTCGACCGCGTAGGGCTCGGAGGTCACGTAGCCCTGCATCGCGCTGTTCTTGTCGGCGAGGAACGGCTGCGGGTTGAAGGTGTAGGGCTTCACCTTGGCCTCGCTGAAGCCGAACTCGGCCTTGAGCCACTGGAAATAGCTCGCAAGCCCCTCCTTCGAGACGAACAGCGTGAGCTTCTTCAGGTCCTCGAACTTCTCGATACCCTGGTTAGGGTGAGCAAGGAGCACCTGCGGGTCCTTCTGGAACATCGACGCCACCGCCAAGGTGGGGACGTTCTGCTCGACCGCGTCGAAGCCCTGCAGGGTGTTCGCGCTCATGAAGAAGTCGAGCTTGCCGACCGGCAGGAGGATGCGGTTGTTCACGTTCGGGCCGCCCTGCACGATGGTGACGTCGAGGCCGTACCTGCGATAGGTGCCGTCGGCGACCGCCTGGTAGTGCCCGCCGTGCTCGGCCTCCGCCACCCAGTTGGTGCCGAACGAGACCTTGTCGAGATTCTGTGCCGCCGCCGGCGCGGCTGCGGTCGCGAGCGGAGCGCGAGGACGGCGCAACCCAGTTTGGCAAGCATCATGATGGTCCTGCGTTTGTCCGGCATCCGGGACAATAGGCGAGAAGCGCCGATTTGCACAGCCTTGCGCGCGCGCGCCTCGAAGACGACGGCTCCACGAGATCAAGGACCGCCAGTGTCAGCGCAATCCCGCTTGCGCGAGCAGCGGGAAGGTTTCCTGCTGGAACTGGCGCATCTCCTCGATGTAGCGCGCCCAGGACAGGATCACGCCGTCGAAGCCGGCATTGGACAGCATCGCCAGGCCATCGACCACCTGCTCCTTGGTGCCGACCAGGGGAAAGCCGCCCCAGCCGCCGATGAAGTGCTCCTTCAGGTGCTGCAGCACGCCGGGCGGAAAGGTCTGCGCATTGATGCCCATGGTGGTGACAAGGTTCTCGACCGCGACCCAGTCGCCCTTCTCGTGGACGTAATAGTGGTGGAAGTCCTTGGCCGCCTTCTCGGTCTCGCCCTGCACGATATAGGCGTTGGTCCAGACCTGGATCTCGCGGCCGTATTCGTCGCGCGCCAGGTTGCGGTACTTGTCGACCTGCGCCTTGATCTGCGCCGGATCGTGCGACTGCACCGCGACGAAGGCCACGTCACAGAACTTGGCGGCGTAATGACGGCCCTTGTCGGAGCCGCCGGCATTCATCACCACCGGATAGGGCTTCTGGATCGGCTTGGGCTGCAGCCAGCCCTTCTTGATCTTGTAGAACTTGCCCTCGTAGTCGAACTCCTGCTCCTCCGTCCACAGCCGCTTGATGACGTCGAGCCATTCGATGGCACGGTCGTAGCGCATGTCGTGCTCCATCTGCGGCTCGCCGAACATCTCGATCTCGGGCTGGAACCAGCCGGTGACGATGTTGAGCGTGAAACGGCCGTTGGTGAGATGATCGATGGTGGTCGCCTGCTTCGCAGCCATCACCGGATGCATGGTCGGCACGTGCGAGGTAGCGAATACGCTCGGCCGCTTGACCGAGGCGCCGATGCCGGCCGCCCAGGTGAAGCACTCGAACCCGGCATTGTTGAAATTGGTGACGCCGCCGAAGCCCTTCCAGCGCCCGACCGGCACCAGCGCCTCGAACCCCATCTCGTCGCCCATCTGCGCGAGCGCGAGCGTCGAGGGCCAATCCGCCTGCAGCACGCCGTCGATCGAGGAGATTGCGCAGCCATGGCTGAGATTGCTGCAGAACGTGCCGAGCTTGAGCTTGCTCCTGCTGGCGAACAGCGGATTTTCGGATTCGCGCAACTGATCGGCGCGCGCTGCTTGGGGCATGTGTTTCTCCTTCGTGCTGGAGGCACTGTAAGGCCCTTTGCGACGGCTGCGCTACTGCCGCCCCTGCACCGCGACCGTCTGAGCCATTCACACGCACCCCGATCCCGTCTATACGAGCGAGCGCAAGGACGAATTTCACAGCAATGAGTTGCAGATGAGACGACGCGAATTCATGGCGTTGCTCGGCGGCGCGTCCATAACGTGGCCGCGCGCCGTGCACGCACAACAGGCGACGCCGGTGATCGGCTTCCTCGACAGCGGAACGCCCGAAGGCGCTGCCGTCTTTCTGGAGGCGTTCCGCCGCGGCTTGGGCGAAACTGGCTACGCCGAGGGCAAGAACGTCGCGATCGACTATCGCTGGGGGCGGTTGCGACCCGAACAATTGCCGGTGCTGGCAGCCGATCTGGTGCGCCAGCAAGTCGCTGTGATTGCGGCCACCCGCAGCAACGGTCCGGCGACCGCCGCCAAAGCTGCGACCTCGACGATTCCGATCGTGTTTCAGGTCGGCGAGGATCCCGTCGCCTCAGGCCTCGTCGCCAGTCTCAACCGGCCAGGAGGAAACCTCACCGGCGCCACGCGGCTGTCGACCGACCTGATCCCGAAACGGCTCGGCGTGATGGCAGAGTTGAGGCCGAAAATGACGGCAATCGCGATGCTGTGGAATCCGAACGGCCCGCAAGCCGCTGCGCAATTGCAGGAAATCCAGCAGGCCACAAAGATGCGCGGGCTGGAGCTCGCTGTTTTCAAGGCAGCCGCGGACGCGAGTTCGAGCCGGCGCTGGCGGCCATCGCGCAAAGCAACGCCGCGGCGACTCTCGTTGCCACGAGTTCGTTGTTCATCGACCGGCGTGGCCTGATCACCTCACTCGCGCTGCGTCACCGCGTCCCAACCATGTTCGGCGAGAGCGAGGCAGTCGCGGCCGGCGGCCTGATGAGCTACGCGGCGAGCCTTGCCGAACTCGTTCCGTCAGGTCGGCGTCTATGTCGGCCGCATCCTCAAGGGCGAAAAGCCCGCCGACCTGCCGGTGCTGCAACCTACCAAGTTCGACCTCGTCCTCAACCTCAAGACCGCGAAGGCGCTCGGCCTCGACATCCCGCCGACCCTGCTCGCGCTTGCGGATGAGGTGGTCGAATAGTGACAAGCAGCCCGCATAAGCGAAGCGAAATGCGGGTCTTTCCTATTCTCATATTATTCCAGCCATCCGCGGGTCAGCCCGCGTGTCGCTTCGCTCATGGGGTCTTACGTTCGCGGCACCAAAACCCGTCACTGCTCGAAGCGGTCGACGAACCAGCGCAAGAGCTTGGTCCAGATCTCGTCCTTGCCGACCTGGTCTTCGATGCCGTGCTCCAGGTTGGGGTTGTCGTTGACCTCCATGACGATGAAGCCGTGGTCGGTCTGCTTGAGGTCGACGCCGTAGAACCCCTCCCCGATCGGTTTCGCGGCGCGCACCGCCATGTCGATCAGTTCGCGCGGCGCCTGGTCGAGATCGAAGGTCTTGAAGCCGCCCTCGCGGGCGGAGCCGTCGGCGCGGTGCTTGACGATCTGCCAGTGGCCGCGCGCCATGCGATATTGGCATACGAACAGCGGCTCGCCCGAGAGCACGCCGACGCGCCAGTCGAATTCGGTCGGCAGGAACTTCTGCGCCAGCAGCAGGTCGGTCTCCTCGAACAGCTCGTCGGCGATGCGCTTGAACTCCTCCGGCGTGCCGACCTTGTGGACGCCGCGTGAGAACGAGCCGTCCGGGATCTTCACAACAAGCGGCAGCCCAAGTTCGTCCATCGCCCGGGGCAGGTCGCCGGCCTCCGCCAGCAGCACGGTCGGCGGCGTCGCCACCTGGTTCTGGCCGAGCAGCTCCATCAGGAACACCTTGTTGGTGCAGCGGATCATGGAGATCGGATCGTCGATCACCGGCATGCCTTCCTGCCAGGCGCGGCGCGCGAACCGGTAGGTGTGGTTGTCGATCGAGGTGGTCTCGCGGATGAACAGGCCGTCGTACTCGGCGAGCTCGGCCAGTTGCCGGCGAGTGATCGGCTCGACGTCGATCGAGAGCTTCTCGGCGATGCGCGCCATGTACTTGATCGTAGTCGGCGAGGACGGCGGCAGCTTCTCGTTCGGGTCGTAGAGCACGGCGAGGTCGTACTTCGCCACCGAGCGCGCCTTGGGATCGCGCCACTCGCGTTTGGTGTGGTGATGCAGCGATTCGCGCAGGAACGCGGCCTCGCCATTGGCGAGCCTGGTTATGTTGCGCGGACGGATGCGGTCGATCGACAGCCACGTGCCCGGCTCCACGATCACTTCGAGCGCCGGGCAGCGGAACCAGTCGAACAAGAGCCGCCCGAACGATTCGAAGCGCTGGTCGCGGGCGATCCCGAAGCAGAACAGCAGCTTGAGCTCGCCCTCGGGCTGGAAATCGGCGCGCCGGGCGCAGCGGTTGAGCTCGTCCTCGAGCTCGGGCAGCGCATGCTCGTAGAGCTTGGCCTCGCGCAGCTCGAGCATGGTCTCGACCGTCGGCACCACCCGGTGGCCGCGCGCCTCCGCCAGCAGCGAGGCATAGTACCCCTTCGACTGGTAGGCATAGGAGCGCGCCAGGTTGACGAGCTTGGGCCGTCCCATGTCGAACAGGCGCGGACGGGCGAGGTACTCGCTCGTCGTGATCACCTTGTGCGGGGTCTCGGCGTTGGGAAGGTCTCTGGGCTGGTCGACCAGAATGACCCAGCCGGTCATGGCTATCCTTTCCGGATGACGATCGCCGCGCTCAGCCGCTCACGCCCCGAACGGGTCACCATGCGGGTCATGGGTTCGAACGCGGTCCAAGGGACCGCGTAGGTCTCCGGCGCGTACGCCATACCATTATCGTCTCTGATGGCCGCCGGATCATGCATGAGGACATGCCGCCGATCGCGACCGAATGCGAATATCCAGTGAGGCCTCCCCCTGGCGACCAAATGATAGCCCGAAACCAGCATGATGGCCACGTTTCCGGAATCGAATGTCTTCATCAAGACCGATTCGCTCACCGGAGTCAGGTGGCTGGGGATATCGAGCGCCTTCGCCTGCCGTTGGAATTCCAGTTGTGTCACCTGCATGACGCGGCGCCTGTCGGCCGACGTCGCGGTTTCGAGGAAGTAGGGACCAGGACGGCTCACGTAGATTTCCGGATCGAGCCCATGGCGTTTGAGCGTCACCGCCATCCCGTAAGGCTCGCATCCGGCCGGGCCGGCACCCATGACGATGGTGGTTGCTTCGCGCCAGAGCGCAAACTCCATGGCCGGCGGCGGCTTGAACGAGCGGTCGGCCCACGCCAGCGCCATCATGATGCAGGCCGGGCCGCAGGTAAATTCGGTGGTCTGGTGAAAATAGGGCGGCGGCGCGTGGCGCACGGCAAGCCTGGCAACGAGCCGCTTCTCGAAGCGCAGCGCATCGCCGCCGTCCTGGTAGTAGCGCGCGTGGCGACCGAATTCCCGGTATCCGCTCTTGCGGTAGCGCGCGATCGCGGCGTGGTTGCCGTGATGCACTTCGAGCCGGATTGCGCGCCGGTCGCGCGCCAGCGTGGCCTCCTCCGCCGCATCGAGCAGCCTCGCGCCGACCCCGCGTCCGCCCATGTCCGGCGCGACCGCGATGGAATAGAGCCGGGCGATCGCCGTGCGCGGGGGAAACAGCACGATCGCGGTGCCGGCAACACGGCCGTCCTCCTCCGCCACGATCACTTCGGCGCCAGGCGATGCAAGAAAATGCCGCAGGCTGCGGCGCGACAGGCGGTCGGTGGCAAACACCCGATGCTCGAGCGCCATGAGCGCATCGAGGTCGTCGCGCTCGGCTTTGCGAACGCGGACCTGAGCCTGCGGGGCATGGGCGAGATTGGACGGCATTGTCTCCAGCAATCGCTGCGAGCAGTATTGGTTTTGCCCCGGCTGCGCACAAGCGCCTTGTGAATCCTTAGGGCGGGAGAAATGCCTGCATTTTCGGGCGCTTGCGAGCGTTGAACCTGATTGCCGCGGCTCGCGACCAATCAGATGTGCGGTCAACAAGAGCCGCCCGATCCAAGAAAAGCAAGCGTTGTCCATCATCGGACCCGCCTCAACTCTTCGCAGTTGCGATCGACGCGTGCGCCCCCATCCACCCCCGCGTCGGTCTCAAGGCGGCCCGCCCAGATAGTCACCTATCGGGGCGGGCTTGCTTTTCCTTGCCGGCAAAATGGGCCGCGTCCGTCGACGCATTGGCCGTCACGCGCGAACGGAATACAACGGGCGGCGATATCGACCGGCCCCCGACCAGGCGGCATCCCATGCAGCGCGTGACCATCACCATCGACGACGAACTCATGACCGAGCTCGATCGCATCATTGCGACCCGCGGCTATCAGAATCGCTCCGAGGCGATCCGCGACCTTGCCCGCGCCGGCATCCGCGAGGCCGCCGAAACGCTCGACCCCAAGCGCGAGTGCGTGGCGGCCCTGGTCTATGTCTACGATCATGCCGCGCGCCAGCTTCCCAAGCGCCTGACCGAGACGTTCCACGATCATCACGAGCTTTCGCTGTCCTCCCTGCACGTGCATCTCGATCACGACAGCTGCATGGAGGTGACCGTGCTCAAGGGCCAGACCGGCGACGTGCAGCATTTCGCCGAGCACGTTATCGCCGAGCGCGGCGTGCGCCACGGCCGCGTGGTGCTGCTGCCGACCGACAAGGCGGCGGCCGGCGGCGCTCCCCGGCGGCATCGCCACGCCGGGCCGCGCAGCGGGCGCTGAGAGGTCTCGCGCGCGCGTGGGCCTGGAGCACAATTCCTTCGAGCAGGACCGTACCTTGCGGGGCCCCGGTGCGCTTGGTATGCAATTTTCGGCTGATCGTCTTATCCACAGGGGACCGATTTTCATGCGCACCGGACTGACCCGCGCGATTGTCGCCGCCATTGCGTTTCTGCCGACCGCGGCCTTCGCCCATACCGGCCTCGGACACGTGCATGGCTTCGTGCAAGGCTTCGTGCATCCGCTCGGCGGGCTCGACCATGCGCTGGCGATGGTGATGGTCGGCATCTTCGCCTGGCAACTGGGCGGCCGCGCGGTCTGGCTCGTGCCGGCGACCTTCATCCTGGTCTTGGCGGCGGGCGGTGGTCTCGGCTTCGCCGGTGGCGCGCTGCCGTTCGTCGAAATCGGGATCGCCGGCTCGGTCGTCGCGCTCGGCGCCATGGTCGCGCTCCGGGTGAATGCGCCGGTGGCGCTGGCTGCCGCCATCGCCGGTGTGTTCGCGATCTTCCACGGCTTCGCGCACGGATCGGAGATGCCGGCCGCCGCCGACGGCCTGACCTATGCGGCGGGCTTCCTGCTGGCGACGGCGCTGCTCCTTGCCGGCGGCGTTGCAATCGGTTTTCTCGCCGGACGTGTGGCCGAAACGCAAGGCCGGCTGATCTACCGGGTCGGCGGCGGGCTGGCGGTGATCGCCGGCATCGCGATGCTGGGTCTCTGGAGTTGATCTCCGCTCCAATGGTGCGAGCGCGTCACGAAGCGCCGGCTGCGGCGCAATTGTCACAACGACGATGAATTGCGCCCGCAGAACCGGAACGCGCTTGCCACCGTGTCCGCTTCCCCGGATAGTTGCGAATTACTCGCAATAAAGCGCCAACCGGTGTCTCATGCGTTCGTCAAGGTTTTTGACCCATCTCCTGACTTTCTTCCTTGCGGCGGGATGGTTCGGGACCGCCTTGCCGGCGCGGGTCGAGGCGGCCGGCGGCGCCTTCTTCGTTGACGACGTCGAGGTCGCGAAGCCCGGCGAATGCAAGGTCGAGTTCCTGGAAGTCATCCGCCAGCAATCACGACCAAATCGCCGTGGTCTCGCCGGCCTGCGTCGTGGATGCCGGCCGACCGCTGGAACTCGGCTTCTCGCTGGCGCGCTCCCGCTTCGACGGCGAGTGGGGAACCGAACTGATGTTCAAGGGGAAAATGAACCTCGTGCCCGCCGAAACGGGAAAGCTTGGCCTCGCCGTCAGCGGCGGCAGCGTGTTCGATCTCCTGAACTCCGAAGCCGCGGCGGCGTTCGGCAACCTTCTGGCCACCTTCCAGCTCGTCGAGCAGTTCAAGATCAACCTCAACGCCGGATGGCTGCACGAGCGGCGGGAGCAACTGCACTGGTTCGTCTACGGTGCGGGTTTCGAATGGAATTTCGTCAAGCCGGTGACGCTGATCGGCGAGGTGTTCGGCCTGACGGGCAACAGCGTCGAGCCCTCGACCCGTACCGACCCGCGCGCGCAGATCGGGTTGCGTTTCACGCCGGTCAGCAGTTTCGACATCGATGTGATCTACGGCCGCAACGTTTTCGGCGAGAACGCGAATTGGATCACGATCGGCCTCAATGCGCGGTTCGGCGGCTAACCACCTCCGATCTCCCGGCGCACGATCTTCGCGCCTTCCACCATCGCCCTCATCTTGCCGAACGCCACCTCCCGCGGGAGATATTTGAGGCCGCAATCGGGCGCCACGACAACGCGCTCCACCGGCACGAACGGCAGCGCGCGGCGGATGCGCGCAGCCACCTGTTCGGGCGTTTCGACCGCCATGTCGGAGAGATCGAGCACGCCCAGAATGATGGTCTTCATCGGCAGCTTTTCCAGCACCGAGCAATCGAGATTGGATTGCGCGGTCTCGATCGAAATCTGCTGAACCGGCGACGTCGCGAGCTCCGGCAGGAACGAATAGCCGGGCGGCCGCACATGAATGATCGCCGCATAGCCGAAGCAGATGTGCACCGCGGTTCTTCCCGGCACGCCGGCGATCGCGCGATTGAAGGCGTTCAGGCCGAACTTGCGCGCCTTGTCGGGCCGCGCCTGCATGTAGGGTTCGTCGACCTGGACGATGTCGGCGCCGGCCGCGAACAGGTCCTTGATCTCGGCGTTGACGGCCGCGGCATAGTCGAACGCCATCTCCTCTTCGTCCGAGTAGAAGTCGTTCTGCGCCTGCTGCGACATGGTGAACGGGCCGGGCACCGTCATCTTGATGGTCCGGTCGGTGTTGGCGCGCAGGAATTGCACGTCGCGCACCTCGACCGCATGCCTGCGGCGCACCTTGCCGACCACGCGCGGCACCGGGTTGGGGTGGCCGGAGCGGTCGAGCGCGGTGCCGGGGTTGTCGACATCGACTCCGTCGAGCGCGGTAGCGAAGCGGTTGGAATAGCTTTCGCGCCGCATCTCGCCATCGGTGATGATGTCGAGGCCGGCGCGCTCCTGGTCGCGGATGGCGATCAGCGTTGCGTCGTCCTGCGCCTGCTCCAGCCATTCGGGCGCGACGCGCCACAATTCCTTCGCGCGCACGCGAGGCGGGAAGCGGCCGGCGAGGTTCTTGCGATCGATCAGCCATTCCGGCTGCGCGTACGAGCCGACGAGCGAGGAAGGTAACAGCGGCAGCGGCATTTTCTCTCTCCGGATATTTCGATCTATGCCATTCCGGTCTCGAGGCTCATCGCCAGCACCTGGGCGACATGCAGCGCCTCGCGACCGGTACCGTCCTCGATCTGCGCGCGGCACGAAGTCCCATCGGCAACCACGAGCGTGTCGGCTTCCGCCTTGCGCACCGCGGGCAGGAGCGAAAGCTCGGCCATCTTGCGCGACACGTCGATGGTGTCGGCACCGTATCCGAAGGCGCCCGCCATGCCGCAGCAGCTCGACTCCACCGTCTCGACCGCGAGATCGGGCACGAGCTTGAGCGTGCTCTCGACCGCCTCCATGGCGCCGAAGGCTTTCTGGTGGCAATGGCCATGCAGCAGCGCGCGCTTGGCAAGCGGCTTGAGCGGCGGACTGAACATGCCCTGCCCGACAGCGCGCACCACATATTCCTCGAATAACAACACGTTCGAGGCCAGCGCCCGCGCCGCCTCGCTCTTGAGCAACCCCGGAATTTCATCGCGAAACCCAAGCACGCAACTCGGTTCGAGCCCGACCACCGGAATGCCGCGTTCGGCAAATGCCGCAAGTGCGGCGACCGTGCGCTCCGCTTCGCGGCGCGCTTCCTCGACCAGTCCGACCGACAGGAAGGTGCGCCCGCAGCAGAGCGGACGCGCGCTCCCGGCCGGCTTCGGCAACTGCACCCCGCAGCCGGCCGCGGTGAGCACGGCGATCGCGGCCGCGATATTCTCCGGCTCGAAATAGCGGCTGAAGGTGTCGGCGAACAGCACGACCTGCGGCGCGTCCGCCGCGCCGACATAGTCCGCCTTCTCGCGATAAAAATCGCTGCGCCAGCGCGGAAGACGGCGCTGCGCACTGAGGCCGGTGTATTGTTCCGACCAGCGCGCCAGACGCGGCTGCTCGTCGCGCAGATTCATCAACGGCGCCAACCGCGCCGCATACGGCGCATAGCGCGGCAGATACCCGACCAACCGGTCGTGCAGGCTGAGACCGTGCCTGGCGGCGCGCGCCGCCAGAACCTCGATCTTCATGCGCGCCATGTCGACGCCGGTCGGACATTCGCGCCGGCAGGCCTTGCAGGAGACGCAAAGCTTGAGCGTGTCCGCCATCTCGTTCGACGTGAGCGCGTCGGGGCCGAGCTGGCCGGTGATGGCGAGGCGCAAGGTATTGGCGCGCCCGCGCGTGACGTCGCGCTCGTCGCGGGTGACGCGGTAGCTCGGGCACATGACGCCGCCCGCGAGCGCGCGGCAGGCCCCGTTGTTGTTGCACATCTCGACCGCGCCCTGGAAACCGCCGCCGGCACCCGGATAGGCCGACCAGTCGAGCCGCGTGGCGATATCCTCACCGCGGTAGTCCGGGCCGTAACGGAAATTGCCGCGGTCGTCGAACTTCGGCGCGCGCACGATCTTGCCGGGGTTGAACAGGCCTTTCGGGTCGAAACGGTCCTTGACCTCCTCGAAGGCCTGCACCAGCCGCGAGCCGAACATCGTCTCATGGAACTCCGAGCGCACGATGCCGTCGCCGTGTTCGCCCGAATGCGAGCCCTTGTAGTCGCGCACCATCTCGAACGCCTCTTCGGCGATCGCGCGCATCGCCTTGACGTCCTTGTCGAGGCGCAGGTTGAGCACCGGGCGCACGTGCAGGCAGCCGACCGAGGCATGCGCGTACCAGGTGCCGCGCGTGCCGTGCCGCGCGAAGATGTCGGTGAGCCTTGCCGTGTACTCGGCCAAATGCTCGAGCGGCACCGCGCAGTCCTCGACGAAGGAGATGGGTTTGCCCTCCTCCTTCATCGACATCATGATGTTGAGGCCGGCCGTGCGCATCTCGTTAATGGCGGTTTGCAGTTTGGGATCGAACACTTCGATCACGCCGCCGCATTTCGCCCCGGGCTTGTCCCAGGCCGAGACCGAGATCCCCCAGCATCTCGGTCAGCCGCGTGACGCGCCGGAAATTCTCACCCTGATCGGCTTCCGCAAATTCGACGAACAGGATCGCCTCCGGATCGCCGTGCACGACCGCGTCGATGGTCGGCTGGAACATGGCAATCTCGCGCGCCAAGCCCAGCATGGTGCGATCGACCAGCTCGACCGCGATGGGCCCAAGCTTGACGATGTGCTGGGCGGCATCCATCGCCGCGTGGAAGCTGCCGAAATGCACGGCGCCGACGGCGCGGCGGCCGAGCAGCGGCGAAAGCTTGAGCTCGATCCTGGTCGAGAACGCGAGCGTGCCTTCGGAGCCGACCAGAATGTGCGCGAGATTGAGGCTGTTGCGGCCGGGCGTGAGCGAATCGATGTTGTAGCCGCCGACCCGGCGCTGGACCTTCGGAAATCGGACCTCGATCGCGCCGGCCTCGCGCGCGCCGAGCGCGGCAAGATCGCGCGCCAGCGGCTTCAGCGGCGACGCCTCGGGAATGTCGGAGAGATCGGGAGCGACCTCGCCGAAATGCGCCGCCGCGCCGTCCGCCAGGATCGCGTCGATGGCGAGCACGTTCTCGCGCGTGTTGCCGTAGCGCAGCGAGCGCGCGCCGCAGGAATTGTTGCCGACCATGCCGCCGATGGTGGCGCGCGAGGCGGTGGAGATATCGACCGGGAACCACAGGCCGTGCGGTTTCAGTCTGCGATTGAGCTCGTCGAGCACGATGCCCGGCTCGACCACGCAGCGCCGGCCGGCGGCGTCGAGCTCGAGCACCTGGTCGAGATGTTGCGAGCAGTCGACGATGAGCGAACGGTTGACGGTCTGCCCCGCCTGCGAGGTACCGCCGCCCCGCGCGGTGACGCTCACGCCCTCGTCGCGCGCGAGCGCGAGCGCGCGCTCGGCGTCCGCCAGGGTGCGCGGCGCGACCACTCCGATCGGCATGATCTGGTAGTGTGAGGCGTCGGTGGCGTAACGGCCGCGGGTGAACGCATCGAAGCTCACTTCGCCCTGAAGGTCCGCCTTGAGCCGCCGTTCGAGACCTGGAAGGATCGTCTCACTCATTCACGCGTAACCTTCGGGTTCGTCATGGCCGAGCTTGTCCCGGCCATCCACGTCTTTGCTTTATGGGAACGGTAATGACGTGGATGCCCGGCACAAGGCCGGGCATGTCGGATCATACAGATTTCGCAACGATAAGCCCTGCCAGCGACGGCGCCAAAGAGGCTTGACTGACTGTCGCATTCGTCCTTGATGGCGGCAAGCTGCGGCCGGGCCGGGCTGATTTGCCTGGCTCTGGCGTCGTCCCCGCGAAAGCGGGAACCCATGAACACCGGCCTCTGGAATATGTATCCCGCTTTCGCGGGGACGACAGAGAGGCGAAGCGAGCGCTATCAACCGACGGCCGAACGAGTCGTTAAGACAACACCTGCAAGGACTTGCTGATGTCGAAGAATTCCTCCCGCCCCGTTGGCCGCCATTTCCTGCAAATTCCGGGCCCCACTCCGCTGCCCGACCGCGTGCTCCGCGCGATGGACACGCCGATCATCGACCATCGCGGACCGGAATTCGCCAAGCTGGCCAAGCGCTGCCTGGACGGCATCAAGACCATCTTCAAGACCACCAATCCGGTGATCATCTACACCGCCACCGGCACCGGCGCCTGGGAAGCGGCGCTGGTCAACACGCTCTCGCCCGGCGACCGCGTGCTGATGGTGGAGACCGGCCAGTTCGGCACGCTCTGGAAGGTGATGGCCGAGAAGCTCGGCCTCAAGCCGGAATTCATCAAGACCGACTGGCGCGTCGGCGCCGACCCGGCCGTGATCGAGGAGCATCTGCGCAAGGACAAGGCGCGCGAGATCAAGGCCGTGTGCGTCCTGCACAACGAGACCTCGACCGGCTGCCTCTCGCCGATCGCCGACATCCGCAAGGCGATCGACGCCGCCGGCCATCCGGCGCTGTTCTTCGTCGATACCATCTCCTCGCTCGCCTCGACCGACTACCGCCACGACGAGTGGGGCGTCGATGTCACGGTCGGAGGCGCGCAGAAGGGGCTGATGCTGCCGCCCGGCATGTCGTTCAACGCGGTGAGCGACAAGGCGCTCGCCGCCGCCAAGAGCTCGACCATGACCAAGTCGTTCTGGGCCTGGGACGACATGCTCAACATGAACAAGATCGGCTTCTTCCCGTACACGCCGGCGACGCAAATGCTGCACGGGCTCGCGGCCGGCATCGAGATGCTGCACGAGGAAGGCCTCGACAACGTCTTTGCCCGCCATGACCGGCTGGCGGAGGCGACGCGGCGCGCAGTGCGCGGCTGGGGGCTCGAGATCATGTGCCGCGAAGCGCGCTACTATTCGCCCACCATCACCGCCGTGATGCTGCCGGACGGCCACAACGCGGACGCCTTCCGCAGCCTCGCGCTCGACACCTTCAACATCTCCTACGGCGCGAGCTTCGGCGCCTACGCCGGAAAATACTTTCGGATCGGGCATCTCGGCGACGTCAACGACGGCCATCTCATGGGCGCGCTGGCGATCACCGAGATGGCGCTGGGGCTCGCCGGCATTCCGCACAAGAAGGGCGGCGTGCAGGCGGCGCTGGACTATCTGGTCTCGGCGCTGGCCGGTCCGGCGCGGGCGGCGGCCGAGTGACGGCGCGTCATGATGTTGAGACGTGCCGGGTCTAGCGTTTAAGCTGCGCAGGAGCGAACGCCGCGCCACGACCGGTGCGACCCCGACATCGGCCTGTGCGGATTAAAGGGGCGACGTACCTTCCGGCCGCGGTCAGGGGGTCCCGATGGCAAGACTCTGGGTCTGGATTATCGGCCTGCCGATCAGCGCGGGCTTTGGCGGGCTGCTTGGAATTCAAGTCAGCACCGACACGGGCGGCTATGTCGGGATGCTGGTGGGTGCCCTTGTTTTCGCCTGGGCCGCCTACTGGCTCGGCGGACCTTACGGCAGTTCGCGCTCGCATTAGCTGACCGGCGGAGGAGGCAACCCATGCCGGCTGTTGTGCCTTGCCCCCTCACGCTGCTCGCTTGTGCCGGGCGCAGCCGGCGCGGCCGCGACACTCAGGGCGCCTCCTTGTAGGCCGCCCGGATCGCGCCGGCGAGCCGGCCTTTGTCCGGGTAGCGCGGCGCGAGCGCGGCCGTCACGGTCTCCACCGCCTGGTCGGCGCTCTTTCCGGCGTGCTTCTCGGCCGCGGTACGGTCGCGCACCTCGGTCAGGTAGGTCCGATAGCCCGAGATGAAGGCGACACCGTCGCCATTCGGACCGTAACTCGGCACGATCAGGACGGGCTTGAGCGCCTCCAGCCGATCGAGGCTCGCGAGCCAATGACGGAGTGAGGAATAGGGGCTCGCGAAGGCCGGTTGAGCTTTCATCGCGACATCGCCGGCAAACAAGACGCGGTCCGCCTCGATCCAGACGACGGTGTCCCCGCGGGTATGGTTCGGGCCCATCGCGACGATGTGAGCCCGCACGCCGCCGAGGTCGAGGTCGTAGTCGCGCTCGAAGGTGATGTCGGCCTTGCGGAACTCCGCGCCCTTGAGCAGTTCGGCGTGGACCGGGGAGCGCGTCGCGAAAACCCGCGCAAGCTGAAGGCCGAACTCGGCGATGTCCTTGATCTGGTCGGTCGAGCGGATCAGCTTGGTCGTGGCGGGAAATGCCTGCGCGCCGAGATCGTGCTCGGGATGGAAATGCGTGGTGACGAGGTAGAGCGCCCGCGAGCCGCCCAGCTTTTGCGCCTCGGCCAGCACCTTTGCACCGTTGGGCGGCCCGAGCCCGGTGTCGACCACGAGCACGCCGGTATTGCCGACGATGAACCCGACGTTAGAGACCGTCGGCACGCTGTTGTCGGGGATGACGTGGACGTGCGTGGAGACCTGGCGAAGTCCCTCCGGCTTGACGATTGGCGGAGGCGGCGTCTGCGCCGCGAGGTGCCCGGACGCGGCGAGAACGAGCGCGATCGCCAACAATAAGCGAGTATCCATGATATGTTACCTTCCCGGGTCCGCATCGTTCGGGAACGATGCCAGACGGCCCATAGCAAGCTACATCGTTTGCCGGCCGGCGAGGAAGACGCGGGCCGCGACATCGCCGGGCCTGACGAGGAGACGCTCCATGCGACGATACCGTTGCGCGCTTGCGGCCACATTGCTTTTGCTCGCCGCCATCGCTCCTGCCCTCGCCCAAAGTTATCCCAGCAAGCCGGTCCGCCTGATCGTACCGTTCGCGCCCGGCGGCGGCGTCGATGTGCTCGCGCGCCTCTTGGCCGCCAAGCTTCCGGATTTCCTGGGTCAGCCCGTCATCGTCGAGCATAAGCCCGGCGCCGGCGGCAACGTCGGCGCCGACATGGTCGCCAAGTCGGCGCCCGACGGCTACACGGTGCTGGTGACCACCAGCGGCCACGCCGCGAGCCCGGCGCTCTACCGCTCGCTGCCGTTCGACGCGGCGAAGGATTTCGCCGCCGTCACCCAGGTGGTCGCCTCCACGCTCGTCCTGGTCGCCAACACCAAGCTTCCCGCCGCCGACAGCAAGGACCTGATCGCGCTCGCCAAGGCCAAGCCCGGCAGCCTCAACTACGGCTCGAGCGGCGTCGGCGCGCCGCTGCATCTGGCGATGGAGATGCTCAAGAGCGCGGCCGGGCATCGACATCCTGCACGTCCCCTACCGGGGCGACGCGCCGCTGCTCACCGCGCTCATCGCCGGCGACGTCCAGGTGGCGGTGGTGCCGCAGGCGACCGGCCTGCAGCACATCAAGGCCGGGACCGTGCGCGCGCTGGGCGTGGTCACTCCGAAGCGCTCGCGTGCGCTGCCCGAAGTGCCGACGATCGCGGAAAGCGGCGTCCCCGGCTACGCCTTCCCGATCTGGAACGGGCTGTTCGTGGCCGCCGGCACGCCGCGCGACATCGTCCTGCGCATCCAGCAGGCTGCCGCCAAGGCGCTCGCCACGCCCGAGGTCGGCGACCGCATCCGCGCGGTCGGCAACGAGCCGGTCGGCAGCACGCCGGAAGAATTCGACGCGCTGTTCAAGGCCGACCTCGCAAAGCTTGCAAAAATCGTGGCCGACGCGCGCATCCCGAAGCTCGACTGAGCCACGCGCCCGGCCTTGTGAAGATTGTCCAATGGAATACATTGGACCTGCGATCGGCCCGCGCCGCTGCCGGGCCATGAACGACGGAGGTCGCCCATGTCGATCGAGGGTCTCGGATATGTGGGTGTGCGCGCGAAATCGCTGGAGGACTGGTCGAATTTCGGCACCAGGTTCCTGGGCATGCAGCTCGTCGACAAGAGCGCCAAGTCGCTCGCGCTGCGCATGGACGACCGCAAGCAGCGCGTGGTGGTGAGCGAGGACGGCGGCGAGGGCGTCGCCTTCTTCGGCTGGGAAGTGGCGGATGCCGCGGCGCTCGACCGGTTCGGCGCACGGCTGGAAAAAGCCGGCGTGCAGGTCGCGCGCGGCTCGCGCGCGCTGGCCGACGAGCGGCGGGTGAAGGACCTGATCGTGCTCGCCGACCCGCTCGGCAACCGCCTCGAGGTGTTCCACGGCCCGGAAACCACGCATGAGGCGTTCAAGCCCGGCCGCTCGATCTCGGGCTTCCGCACCGGCCCGCTCGGCATGGGTCACGTGGTGCTGCACGTGAAGGACATCAACGACGCGGTGCCGTTCTATCGCGACGTGCTCGGCTTCAAGCTGTCCGACTACATGCTGCGCCCGTTCAACGCCTATTTCTTCCACGCCAATCCGCGCCACCACTCGATCGCCTTCATCGAGACCGGGCGCAACGCCACGCACCATCTCATGGTCGAGCTGTTCAGCCTCGACGACGTCGGCCAATGCTACGACCTCGCGCTGACCGATCCGGAAAAGCTGATCGGCGTGACGCTCGGCCGCCACATCAACGACGAGGTCACGTCGTTCTACTCCAACTCGCCGTCCAACTTCATGGTGGAGTACGGCTGGGGCGGGCGCGTCATCGACGTCAAGAACTGGCGGGAGGAAGAGGTCCCCTGGGGCCCGAGCATGTGGGGCCACGACCGCATGTGGATGACGCCGGAGAAGCGCGTCGAGGCGCGCAAGATCCGCATCGCCGCGGCCGCGACCGGGCTGCGCAAGCCGGTCAACGTGATCGACGGCAACTACCACGTCATGGATGGCGTCTGTCCCTGGTGGGACGCCGTGGCGCGCGGCGAGGCAGCGGAATAGCCCGCGCAATCTGCGAACTCGGTACGGCGATATCTGAAGCGGCCGCGCATCGCGCGGCCGTTCCATTCAACGAGCGTGGTGCGTTTTACGGAACAACGGTTCCGCGGGAACGATCCGGCGTGCGATTCGTTGCGCGTAGGCAACGGGGAAACGAACAAGGAGACACCCATGCGCACTCTGATCGCTTCATCCGCTCTCGTGGCCGCCGCGCTCCTCGCCTCGGCTCCCGGCGCGTATGCCCAGTCCGGCAACAACAACAAGGCGTTCTGCCTGCAGACCGACACCGGCGCCAAGAACTGCATCTAGGACAGCATGGCGCAGTGCGAGGCCGCCAAGAAGGGACAGAACAATAACTCCTGCGTGCCGCGCGCCGCGGAGAACACGGGCAGCGGCTCGCGCGCTCCGGCGCCGAAGTAACCGCGAGGAAAACGAGGACGCCCGTGATCCACGGGCGTCCTCGCATATTCAGGCCGATACCGGCATCCGTTTGCGACCGTGGGATGCAAACGCCGGCCGGCGACCGGTCAATACCCACGCACGGGCGGGCGTCTCACGCCGCAATCGTCACCAATCAAAATTCGACGGCTTGTAGTCCGGACAGCGGGCGCAGTACGCCGGGTCAGGACTTTTCGGACTGTGGCGTCGTGGCGAGGCTGGATTCGCACGGCAGCCTCCAGAAACGCATTGGTTACCAACAATTGGTTAATAAATGCCGGATGCGGAACGAATGGGCGGATGATTCGTTGCGGCCGAGTCACGGGAGCAAGATGCGGAGAAACCAATGCGCAATCTGATCGTTGCATCGGCCGTCGTTGCAGCCGCGATGCTTGCCGCCACACCGGGCGCGTTTGCCCAATCGGGTAACCCAGCCAGGAAGGCGTTCTGCCTTCAGGAAACCCAAGGCGTCCTCGACTGCAATTTCGACTCGATGGCCCAGTGCGAGGCGGCGAAGAAGAGGCTGGGCATGAGCCTGTCCTGCGTTCCGCTCCCGAGCGAAAACACCGGAGCGGGTGGCGGTGATCGGATGCCATCTCCCGTACCGCGCCAACCCGCTCGCTAGTCTAGACCGGAAGGGCTCTTGCGACGGGCCCTCCCGGAGGACGAACGCGGTGCCGCAGTGCGTGGGGTCGCGGCCTGGATCAGGCCGCGATCTTCACGTATTCGAAATCGCCCGGCTTGTTGTCGATGCCGACGCGGGGCGGCGCGATCCAGCTCGCGAACTGGCCGGGCTCGACCACCTGCTTCATCAGGCTCTGGATGAAGTCGCGGTCGTCGCCCGTCGGCAGCCACTTGTCCTTCTGCTTGTTCCAGGTCGCCTCGTCGAGGAGCTTGCCCTCGGGAGTGACCTTGACGTCTTTGAACTCGCCGATCTGGCGGTGAAATGCGACATGCGGCAGCTCGAGCTTGTACTGCACGCCGGTACGCTCGATGATCTTGTTCCAGCGGTCCAGCCCGCGCTGGCAGTCGGCGGTGTAGTCGTCGCGCAGCCGCATGTTGATGGCGGTGAGCGCAGGCTCGTCCACCAGCTTGATCTCGCCGTCGACCAGCTTGAGCACCGGATAGGCTGAATTCTCCAGGCGATGATCGTCGTCGATCTTGGTCTCCTGGAAGCGGCCCTTGATGCCGGCGTTGAACGCGTTGGCGGCGTTGGTCGACACCTCCGAGCCGAACAGGTCGAGCGAGAGCGTGTAGTGCAGGTTCAGCTTGCGCTTCATCGTCGGCAGGTCGATGACGCCGAGCGCGCGCACCTTCTCGATCTCGTTCGGGTCCTCGATGCCGGCCGCCTTCATCGCCTCGCATGTGCGCTGGAGCGTGCGGCCGATGCCGGTCTCGCCCACGAACATGTGATGGGCCTCCTCGGTGAGCATGAACCGGCAGGTGCGCGAGAGCGGATCGAAGCCGGATTGCGCGAGACTTTCGAGCTGCATCTTGCCGTCACGATCGGTGAAGAAAGTGAACATGTGGAACGAGAGCCAGTCCGGCGTTTCCTCGTTGAAGGCGCCGAGCATGCGCGGCTTGTCGGCGTCGCCGGAACGGCGCTGCAGCAGCTCCTGCGCCTCCTCGCGGCCATCGCGGCCGAAATACTTCTGCAGCAGGTAGACCATGGCCCAGAGGTGGCGGCCCTCCTCGACATTGACCTGGAACACGTTGCGCATGTCGTAGAGCGAGGGCGCGGTCCGGCCGAGAAAGTGCTGCTGCTCGACCGAGGCAGGCTCGGTGTCGCCCTGGATCACGATCAGGCGGCGCAGCATGGCGCGGTACTCGCCCGGCACCTCCTGCCAGGCCGGCTCGCCATAGTGCCGCCCGAACGGAATCTTGCGGCCGTCTTCGGCCGGAGCCAGGAGCACGCCCCAGCGGTACTCGGGCATCTTCACGTAGTCGAACTTGGCCCAGCCCTTGGGATCGACCGAGACCGCGGTGCGCAGATAGACCAGCGCGTCCTGGAAGCCGGCCGGTCCCATGTCCATCCACCAGTCGATGAAGCCCGGATGCCAGCCTTCCAGGGCCTTGAGCACCTGCCGATCCTCGGTGAGGCCGACATTGTTCGGAATCTTGGTCGAGTAATCGACGTTCTGAATGTCCATGGCATCCTCCTTATTCGTTACGCGACAAACCTGCTGTCATGCCCGCGAAAGCGGGCATCCAGTAATCACCACTCTGTCGGTGTTTACTGGGGTCCCCGCTTTCGCGGGGACGACAGCCGGTGAATGCGGCGAGTGATTGCGTCATCGTCCGTCCTCACACCCGCTTGGTGTCGAACACCGGCCGCTGGCCGGTGCCGTAGCGGCGCAGCGCGCCCTCCTCGCCGACCGCGTTGGGACGCTGGAAGATCCAGTTCTGCCAGGCAGTCAGGCGCGCGAAGATTTTCGATTCCATGGTCTCGGGCCCGCCGAAGCGCAAGTTGGCCTCGAGCCCGGTCAAGCCGTCGGGCGAGAAGCTCGCGCGCTCCTGCAGGAAGATGCGAACCTCGTCGTCCCAATCGATGTCGTCGAGCGCGAAGGTGACGAGGCCGAGCGCTTCGGCCGCTTCCGCGTCGAGCGTCCTGCCGATCTCGGCGCGCGCCTTTTCCAGATCGGCCGGGTCGGCCAGGAAGCGGCTCGCCAGCCGCGACAGCCCGTTCGACATCGGATAGGCGCCGAAATTCACGCCCGCAAGCGCGAGCGCTGCCGGCGGCTTGTTGTCGCCGTCGCGCTGGCCGATCAGCATGTATGAGCGATCGGTGGCCAGGACCAGCTCGGCGAGCGTGCCGGCAAAGCAGGAGCCGGGCTCGACCAGGGCGACCAGCGAGCGCGAGGTCAGATCGACGCGCTTGAGCACGCGCTTCCATAAGTTCCTGATTTCGCGCGCGAGCCAGAAGTCCTTGTTGGCGTCGAGGAACGCGTCGTAGGCCAGCACCTGCGCGGCATCGCCCGACGACTTGAACACGATGGCGGCGGTATCGAACTCGTTGGCGCGGATGTCGAGGATCGCGTCGTCGAGCTCGCGTGCGAGCTTGAGCGGCCAGAAATCGGCGCCCAGCGCGGCCATCGCGCCGGCGTCGGCCGGAGGCGGCGCGTCGGGACCGCGCACGATGACGGTGGCGATGCGCTCGGCCCGCGAGAGCTCGACCGACACCGTGGCGTATTCGATGCCGTCGCCGGACCGCTCGCGCCTGAGCGGCGTGAGCGCGATTCCCTTGGTGGCGGCCGGACGGGCCGACTTCGCGGCGAATTCCCGAGCCCGCTCGGCGACGGCGGCCTCGAACTTCGAGCCCGGCACCACTTCGTCCACCAGCCGCCAGTCCACCGCGCGCCTGCCCTTGATGCCTTCCTCGGTGGTGCAGAAGAAATCGGCATGGTCGCGGCGCACCTTGCGCTTGTCGGTGACGCGGGTGAGCCCGCCGGTCCCCGGCAGCACCGCCAGCAGCGGCAGCTCGGGCAGCGACACCGCGGACGACCCGTCGTCCACCAGCATGATGTGGTCGGCGGCGAGCGCCAGCTCGTAGCCGCCGCCCGCCGCCGTGCCGTTGATCACGCAGATGGTGGGCAGGCCGGACGCCTCGCTCGTGTCCTCGATGCCGTTGCGGGTCTCGTTGGTGAACTTGCAGAAATTGACCTTGTGGGCGTGGGTCGCGCCCGCCAGCATGCGGATATTGGCGCCGGCGCAGAACACCCGCGGCTTGCCCGAGCGCAGCAGGATCACCCGCGCCTGCGGATGCTCGAAGCGGATGCGATCGAGCGCGTCCGCC
The DNA here is from genome assembly GCA_963755305.1 of uncultured Alphaproteobacteria bacterium. GTDB lineage: Bacteria > Pseudomonadota > Alphaproteobacteria > Rhizobiales > Xanthobacteraceae > VAZQ01. The sequence continues at coordinate 264,865 of CAVWJL010000011.1, forward strand.
AGTTCGATGTCGACGCCGAGGTCGTAGGAATTGAGCTTGAGCTCGTAGCCCTCGAACAGCGTCGCCTTCTCGTCGACGTCCATCGTGAGGGTGGCGACGTCGCCGTCGACGGTGAGCTTCCAGTGGCGGTAGCGCGACGGATCGGTCTGGAAATCGATCCGGCTCTTGCCGTCGCTCAGCTTGCGCTCTGCGTCTGCCATCTCACACCCGTCCTTGTGCGCCGGAATCGACGACGTGCCGCCGTGCCGGCCTGCACCGTCCATGCATGCCGACAACCGCCGGCCGCTGCCCGCGATAACGCGCGAGCAGCCAAGCGGACCGGCGGATTTCGGCCGGCCGTGCCCGTCATGTTCGATATGCAATATAGTTCATGCACGCGCCTCCCTGCCGGCGGCCGGTTCGCCCTCGTGGTGATCGCGCAGCAGGCGATTGGCGAAACCGGCGACGGCGGCGAGCGTCGCCTGCGGCGCTTCGCGATGCGGCGCGTGCCACGTGTCCGCCAGCAACGCCACCTCGACCGGACAGTAGCACTCCTCCTTGGCCACCTCGATCTGCCGCATGGTGCCGTACTGATCGTTCTCGCCCTGCACGATCAGGATCGGAACGCGGATGTGAGCCAGCGCGTCGGTGATGTCCCACTTGCGGAATTCGGGATCGAGCCACGGCCCGCACCAATTGTGGAACGCATTGTCGGGATCGCGGTGCATCCTCGCGAGCTTCTCGCGCAGCGGGCCCGCTTCGAACGCCGCCTTGGCGCGTTCGATCTCGGCGATGCCCATGTCCTCGGTGAAGAAATGCGGTGCCATCAAGGCGAGGCCGCGCACGCGGTGATCCTGGACGCTGCCGGCGTAGATCGCGGCGATCGAGGCGCCGTCGCTGTGGCCGACCAGCAGGCCGCGCCGAAAGCCGATGGCGTCGAGCACGCGCGCGAGAACTCTCGCGCGCCTCGTCATGCATGAACGAGACCGGGCGCGGCAGCTTGGCCGGCGACGACTGGCCATAGCCGGCACGCGAGTAGGCGAACACGCCGGCCCCGGTCGCGGCGGCAAGCTCGTCGGCGAAATTGCCCCAGATCCCGACCGAGCCGAGCCCTTCGTGCAGCAGCACGAGGGTCGGCGCGGCATCGGGCTGCGGTCCGATCATGCGGTATTCGAGCCGCATGTCCGGCCCGAGGTTGAGGAAACCCTGGTCGGCGAGCGTCATTCGTTGGCTCCGGTGCCATAACGCGCGACGATCTGCGCGAGTTTCGCCTGGCTCTGCTCGACCGTGTCGCCCGAGGTGTCGAGCTCGGCATCCGCCCGCCCGTAGTCGGCGCGGCGCGCGTCCAGGATCGCGACCAGATCGGCCATGGCTTCGCGGTTCTGCGCCATCGGACGGAAATCGCCCTGCTCCATCACGCGGCGCATGTGCTCTTCGGGCCGCGTCTTGATCCAGATGGCGTGGGTTCGCCGCAGCAGCAGCGCGTAGGTCTCCGGGTTCGAGACGATCCCGCCGGCGGTGGCGATGACGGCCGTCTCGTGCTCGGCAATCACCCGCTCGAGGCAGGCGCGCTCATAGCGGCGGAAGGTCGCCATCCCGGCGATCTCGATCAGATCGGGAATGCGCGCGCCGTAGTCCTGCTCGACCAGACGGTCGAGCTCGATGAAGGGACAGCCGAGCCGATCGGCGAGCGTGCGCCCCAGCGTCGACTTGCCGGCGCCGCGCAGGCCGACCAGCGCGATCCGCCGCGCGCGGCGGGGTGCTGTGCCCGCATCGGCGCGCCCTTCGATCAGCTCCGCGATCGCAGGAAGCTCGGAGGGCGGCACCCGCTCGATCACCTCGAGGATCTGCGCGAGCGCCGGGTTGCGCGCGTTCGTGCGCGGCAGCAGGTCGGCGACCGGAAGATCGAGGGCGTCCGCGACCGCCTTCAGGATGATCACCGACGGGTTGCCCTGCCCGCTCTCGATCTGCGCGAGGTAGCGTTCGGAGGCGCCCGATTCCTGCGCGAGCTGGCGCCGCGTCATGCCGCGCTTGGCGCGCGAGGTCCGGACCAGCTGCCCGACCGCGGCGGCGAAGCCGTCGGCTGCCGGGGCGGCCGTTCTCGCCGGCGCCGCCGGCGGCGCCTTGGACCTGGGTCTTGCCACTGCCGCATCCTTTGCTAAGCCGACCGGCAATATAATTCATGATGGATAATTCATGCAAGCCAAAAGCGCGCACGCTCGCGCACCCCACCGATGAGAGCTAAGCGCCTGAATTCTTGAGTTATTTTCGGCCTGGAAGGCTCGGAGATCTCAAGCCGGCGTAAAGCCGTTCGCCCACAGCTCATTGAGCTTCGACACCGCCGCGCTCGGCAGCGGGCCCTGCTCGACGGCGTCGAGCGCTTCTTGCAACTGTTTGAGATCGGAAATTCCGATCACCCGGCTGGTGATGTCGCGGTTGCCGAGCACGAAGCGCAACGCCGCCTGCGCGGGAGTACCGTAGCCGCTGCCCAGCACGCCGCGCACCGCTGCGGCGCAGCGCATCTCGTTGTCGAGATCGGTGCCGGTGGTCATCATGAACAAGGCGTCCGGCCGGTTTGCGCTCGCCAAGAGGCCGCCCGCCCAGACCCGGATGTTCAGCACGCCCATGTTGAGACGGAAGCACGCCGCGATGATCCCGGCGAAATCCTGCCCGGTCCAATTCTGCGGCACGCGTGACCAGGCGGCGCTCGGATTGATGGCGTTGTAGTAGACCTGTGCGCAGTCGAAGCGGCCGCTGTCGATCACTTCGAGGCAGGCATCGGTATCGCCCGCAACGGTGAGACCGGTGGCGGTGAGCAGTCCTTGCGATTTGAGGTGGTCGAACGCATCCGCGACGCCACCGCGTCCGAGCACCTGGTTCGGAGTCAATGTCAGCCGGCCTTCCACGCCCTCGCCGATATGATTGTGCAACTGGAACAGCGTGACGCTCTCGCTTTGCAGTCGCTTGAGGCTCTGCTCGAGGCTGCGCTCGATCGCGCCCGGAATGTCCTGCAGGTCTTCGGTTTCGAGCCGCACCTTGGTCGAGACGTACGGCCGCGGCACGAGCGAAGACAAATGCCGGCCGATGGTCTCTTCCGAGGCGCCGTTGCCATAGATCGGCGCGGTGTCGATCCAGTTGATGCCGCCCGTCATCGCGCGGCGCAGCGCCAGGACCCGGGTCGTCTCGTCGGCCTTGATCAGGACACCGCCGGTGACGCCGCCGCCGAAAGCGATTTCCGAAATTTCGAGCCCGGTGCGTCCCAGGATGGTCTTTCTCAGCGGCATTCCCCAGCCCCTCGCGACGCTTGGGCCGCGCGGCACGGCCGCGCCCGGCCCATCATAAGTGGGAGCGAGTCGTGGATTTCAGTCAAGTGGACGCCCCTCCGGACACTACGAGGCAACAGCACTCGCGCTTTCGGCCCGCAGCTTGAAGCGCTGGATTCTTGCCGGTCGCAGTCTTCGGCAGATCGGCGCGGAACTCGATCCAGCGCGGATATTTGTAAGGCGCAAGCTTTTCCTTGACGTGGTCCTGCAGCGCCGAGGCCAAGGCCTCGCAGGCCTTCTCCGGCGATTTCAGCACCACGAAGGCCTTGGGCTTGATCAGTTGATCGTCGTCCGGCCAGGCGACGACGGCAGCTTCCAGCACGTCCGCATGCGTGCACAGCGCACCCTCGACCTCGAACGGCGAGACATAGATGCCGCCGACCTTGAGCATGTCATCGCGCCGGCCGCAGTAGACGTAGTAGCCGTCCTCGTCTTCGAGATATTTGTCGCCGGAGCGCGTCCATTCGCCAAGGAAAGTGTCGCGCGATTTGTCCCGGTCGTTCCAGTACATGATTGCGCCGGTCGGCCCGCGCACCTGCAATTCGCCCATCTCGCCCCTGGTCTTGATCACCTCGCCGTTATCGTCGACCAGTCGGACATCGTAGCCCGGCACCGGCTTGCCGGTGGTGCCGTACTTAACCGCGCCCGGATTGTTCGAGAGAAAGATGTGCAGCATCTCGGTCGAGCCGATGCCGTCGAGGATGTCGACGCCGTAGCGTTCTTTCCAGCGCAGCCCGATCTCGGGCGGCAGCGCCTCGCCGGCCGAGATGCACAGCCGCAGCTTGAGCTCGGAGCGTTTGGGCGCGGCCGGGCTCGCGAGGAAGGCGGCATAGAATGTCGGTACCGCGTAGAACACCGTCACCTGATGCTCGCGCAGGATCTTCGCGACGCCCTCCGGCGTCGGCCGGTCGGGCGACAGGACGGTGGTGGCCCCGACCGCCAGCGGGAAGGTCATGGCGTTGCCCAGCCCGTAAGCGAAAAAGAGCTTGGCCACCGAGTAGCAGACGTCGGTGTCCTTGAGCCCCAGCACGCCCTCGCCGTAGAGGTCGGCGGTGAGCCGCATGTTGGCCTGGACGTGCACCGCGCCCTTGGGCTTGCCGGTCGAGCCCGACGTGTAGAGCCAGAAGCACATATCGTCGCGCATGGTCGGCGTGGTGTGAAGATAAGGGTCGGGCTGGATCGCCTGCAGGAGGTCTTCGAAGCGGCGATAGCCGCGCGCGTTGTTGCCGGACACGATCACCTGCACCAGATCGGGGCTCGAGCCGATCAAGTTGGCGAACTTCGGAAACAGCGCCTCAGACACGACCAGAATCCGGGCGCGGCTGTCGGCGAGCATGAAGCGGTAGTCGTCCTCGGTCATCAGCGTGTTGACCGGCACCGGGATGACGCCGGACTTGATCGCCCCGAGAAAGGCGGTCGGCCAGTCGATGGTGTCGAGCAGCGCCAACAGGATGCGTTCTTCGCGCCGCACCCCAAGCCGGCGCAGCACGCGGCCGAAGCGCTCGACCCGGTCGGCAAGCTGGGCGTAGGTCCATGTGCCGAGCGGATCGACGTAGACCGGCTTGTCGGCGCGGCCGGCCCTGATGTTGCGCCCCAGGATATCGGCGGTGAAATTGTATGCACGCGGGATGCCATCGACCGCCGTGCGAGCATCGACCGCTGGCGCGGGCAAGACGGTTCGTTCGGCGAGTGCCATCGAGTGGTCCTTACGCGTTCACGGAGGGCGATGGCCCACCGGCGCCGATTATGCAGACCGGCAGGAAGCATCGCAATGCGCCCGCCGGCAGTCGTCTTGTCGCGGGCCGCTTTGTGCCGGTCCATGGTCCATGGCAAGTTGCCGCGCTACGATGCAAGGAGCGCCGGAAATGATCTTCAGTCGCGACCGTATCCTGACCACCCATGTCGGCAGCCTGCCTCGCAACGAAAAGCTGTCCGACCTCCTGATCCGGCGCGAGGCCGGCGAGCCGTGCGAGGCCGCCGAGTTCGACCGGGAAATGGACAAGGCGGTGCGCCAGGTGGTCGAGAAGCAGAAGTCCGCCGGCATCGACATCGGCAACGACGGCGAGCAGCAGCGGGTCGGCTTCCAGACCTACGTGCCGCAGCGCATGACCGGATATGCCGGCGCATCGAAGCGCCGGCGCGGGCGCGAATTCGACGAATTTCCCGAGCTCATGCACTACCTGGTGCGCCGGTTTCCATCGGGCAGCAAGCAGGTGAATGCGCCCGAAGCGCACAGCGAGATTCACTACAAGGACACGAGCGCGATCGAGAGCGAGATCGGGCGATTCAAGACGATCGCATCGGCGGCCGGCTTTTCCGAGCTGTTCATGACGGCAGCTTCGCCCGGCATCATCGCCAGCACGATGCTCAATGCCTATTACCCGAGCCAGGAGGCGTATCTCGAGGTGATCGCGCGCGAGATGAAGAAGGAATACCAGGCGATCCACAAGGCCGGACTGATCCTGCAGATCGATGCGCCCGATCTCGCCATGGACCGCACCATGTTCTATCGCGACCAGTCGGACAGCGAATTCTCCAAGACGGTCGAGATGCTGGTCGCCATGATCAACAAGGGCATCGAGGGCATTCCGCGCGACCGGGTGCGCCTGCACGTCTGCTATGGAAACTGGGAAGGGCCGCACATCCACGACATTCCGCTGGTGAAGATTCTGCCGGCGCTCTACCAGGCCAAGGTAGGCGCACTCTCGATCGAGTTCTCCAATCCGCGCCATGCCCACGAATATCCGGCGCTCAGGCAGGCGCCGTTTCCCAAGGACATGATCCTGATCCCCGGCGTGGTGGAGACCACGTCAAATTTTGTCGAGCACCCCGAAGTGGTGGCGCGGCGGATCGAAGAGGCGGTGGCGGCGGTCGGCGACCGCGAGCGCGTGATCGCTTCCACCGACTGCGGCTTCGGCACCTTCACCGGCCGCGAATGGGTGATCGAGCCTGCCGTATGGCTCAAGCTCAAATCGATCCGCGAGGGCGCCGACATCGCCTCGCAGCGGCTGTGGGGAAAGAAGGTGGCGTAGGCGTGCGCCGGCGCAATTCGCGCGGTTGGCGTCGGAATCCATTTTACCCGGGTAATATTGACATCCTGTTTTTACCCGGGTAAAACCAGACCCCTCCGAGGAGGGGATCAAGATGAATGCACAAACGCGATGCACTGCCTTCGCCGGCCCACGGCGCATCGCGACCGGCGCATTGAGCCATGTCGCGCGCCGGACCAAGGAAATCCTCGCGCGCGAGGAGGGCGCGCCGGTGCTGATTTTCGACGACACCACCGGCGAACCGATCGAAGTCGATTTCCGCGGCACCGCGGACGACGTGCTGCATCGGCTTGCAAAAGCCTCCGACGACGAGGCGCCGGCCACGGCCGCGCGCGGTCCCGGCCGTCCCAGGCTCGGGGTCGTGGCCCGCGAGGTCACGCTGCTGCCGCGGCATTGGGAGTGGCTCAACCGCCAGCCCGGCGGGGCATCAGTGGCGTTGCGCAAGCTGGTCGAGGATGCCCGCCATATGCATAAGGACCGCGACCGGGTGCGGCAGGCGCGCGAGGCGGCCTACAAGTTCATGTCGGCCATGGCGGGCAATGAGCGGGGATTCGAGGAAGCGGCGCGGGCCCTGTTCGCCCACCAGGAAGGGCGCTTCGAAACCCTGATCCGGCGGTGGCCCGCGGACATTCGCGATCATTTGAAGACGCTCGCCGGCAGGGTATTTCATAACCACGGGAACGGCGGCGAGCAGTCATCGGACATCGGCTGAGCCCTCGCTTATAATCGCCGCACACCGCCGGTCGGGCCGGCCACCAAGAATGCGAAGGAGAGCCCCATGGACGACGTCACGCGCGAGCCGCTGCAGATCCGCGCCGAGGATATCAATCCGCGCTACAACTGGGGCCGCGCGCTGCCGGCGCTCGGCACCATGGGGGTCGATTTCGAGGAGCGCGTCGACTATCGGCGGCTGCACCGCTATCGGCTCGCACGCGTCAAGCAGGCGCTGGAGAAATCCGACCTCGGCGCGCTGCTCGTGTTCGACGTCAACAACATCCGCTACATCACCTCGACCAAGATCGGCGAGTGGGAGCGCGACAAGCTCTGCCGCTGGGCGCTGCTCACCCGCACCGGCGAGCCGATCCTGTGGGATTTCGGCTCGGCCGCCGTCCATCACAAGCTCTACACGCCGTGGCTCGCGCCGGAGAACTGCAAGGCCGGCCTGATCGGGTTGCGCGGCACGGTCAATCCGGCGTTCGGGCTGATGGCGCGCCACGCCAAGGAGATCGCGTCCCTGATCAAGGAGGCCGGCTGCGAGAAGATGCCGGTCGGCGTCGACATCATCGAGCCGCCGATGCTGTTCGAGCTCGAGAAGGCGGGCCTGAAAGTGGCCGACGGCCAGCAGACCATGCTGGAGGCGCGCGAGATCAAGTCGTCCGACGAGATCGCGCTGCTCAACCGGTCCGCCGCCATGGTGGACGGCGCCTATCACCTCATCCACGAGCAGCTCAAGCCGGGCGTGCGCGAGAACGACATCGTCGCCAACGTCAACCAGTTCCTCTACCACCACGGCTCCGACGACGTGGAGGCGATCAACGCCATCTCGGGTGAGCGCTGCAACCCGCACCCGCACAATTTCACCGACCGCATGCTGCGCCCGGGCGACCAGGCGTTCTTCGACATCCTGCAGAGCTTCATGGGCTACCGCACCTGCTACTACCGCACCTTCAATGTCGGGCGCGCCACGCCGGTGCAGCACGACGCCTACAAGAAGGCGCGCGAATGGCTCGATCTTGCGATCGACCTGATCAAGCCGGGCGTGAGCACCGATCGCGTGTGCTCGGTGTGGCCGAAGGCGCCGGAGTTCGGCTTCCCCGACGAGATGTCGGCGTTCGGCCTGCAATTCGGCCACGGCATCGGGCTTGCGCTGCACGAGCGGCCGATCATCTCGCGCGTGGTCTCGCTCGAGCATCCGACCGAGATCAAGGAGGGCATGGTGTTCGCGCTGGAAACCTATTGCCCGGCGACCGACGGCTACTCGGCCGCGCGCATCGAGGAGGAGGTCGTGGTCACCGACAAGGGCTGCCGGGTGATCACGCTGTTCCCGGCCGAGGAACTGCCGATCGCGAACCGGTATTGAGGCTTTGTAACCGCGCGCAGCAGCGTCATTCGCCGGAGTTCCCGCCGTCCGCCGAACCGCGCCGGTCCAGCGCGGCAAAGTGGAGTTTGGGGAACGACTCGACTACAACAAAGGCGCCATGGAACGCCTGCCGCTTCGCCTGCGCCTGCCGCTCTTGGTGGCCGGCACGATGCTGCCGCTCATCGTGTTCGCGGCCGGCGTGGTCTATCTCAACCACATGCGCGAGCGCGACGCCGCCTTCGAGCACGTGCTGGAGACGGTACGCGGCATGCGCATCGTGCTGGATGCGGAAATCCACGGCATACGCTCGCGCTGCGGACGCTCGCCAGCTCGCAGGCGCTGCAACAGGGCGACATCGAAGGTTTTCGCCGCAACGTGGATGCGTTCCTCAAGCAGTTCCCGGAAGGCACCTCGGCGGTCACGATTTCCGACCGCACCGGGCGGCCGCTATTCAACAGCAATGCCTCACCCGGCACGCCGTTGCCGGCGCGCGTCAACCGCGAGGCGGTCGAGCACGTGTTCAAGACCGGGCAGCCGTTCTATTCCAACCTCTTCATCGGCTCGGTGTCGGGGCGTCGCATCGTCGCCGTGAGCATTCCGGTCACGCGCAACGGCGAGATCGTCTACGAGCTGAGCTTCAATCCGCCGTTCGACACCTTTCAGAGGATCATCGAGCGGCAACAGCCGAGCCCGGACTGGACCATCTCGATCTTCGACCGCAAGGGCTTCAACTTCGCGCGTGTGCCCAATCCGCAGCAGACGATCGGCGAGCGCGCCTCGCCCACGCTCTATGCGGAAATGTTCAAGACGGGCGAGGCGAAGATCCACACCGTTTCGCTCGAAGGCGTGCCGCTGCTGACCGCCTATTCGCACTCGCCGATTTCCGGCTGGATCGTTGCCGCCGGAATTCGAACCGCCACGGTCAACGCGCCGCTCTGGCGCAGCCTGGCGATCACGACCGGCATCGGCGCGGTCCTGCTGTTCGTCGGGCTGAGCTTTGCCGTCGGCATGGCCCGGCGCATCGCGCACGCCGAAACGCTGCATACGCTGCTGGTCAACGAGCTCAATCACCGGGTCAAGAACACGCTCGCGACCGTGCAGTCGATCGCAGCGCAGACGTTTCGCGAGGCCGGCGACCCGATGGAAGCGCGGCGAAAGTTCGACGCCCGCGTCGCCGCGCTCGGCCGCGCCCACGACGTGCTCAGCAACGAGAAATGGGAGAACGCGGAGGTGCGCGAGATCGTGGAAGGCGTGATCGAGCCGCACGCGGCCACCAACCGAAAACGGCTGCATCTCTCCGGTCCCGAAATCCGCGTCGCGCCGCGCACCGCCCTGATGCTGTCCATGGCGCTGCACGAACTGGCGACCAACGCCGCCAAGTACGGGGCGCTGTCGAACGGCAGTGGGGAGATCTTCATCAACTGGGCGGAAGAGGCGACCGCCGATGTCGAGAACCTGCGTCTGATCTGGAAGGAGCGAGGCGGACCGCCGGTGCAGGAGAGCGGACGCAGGGGCTTCGGGTCGCGGCTCATCCAGGACGGGTTCGCCCAACAGCTTGGCGGCAGCGCGACGCTCGATTATCGCGAGAGCGGGCTGACCTGCACGCTGCATTGCCCGCGCGCCTAGTAGCGCACTTGAGCCGCCGAACGAGATCGAGGACAATATCGATCGAACCAGGCCCGATGGATCGGGTCTCCGGCAGGACGGATGGCGAACTACGTCCCCAAATACGTCTCACCGAAGGAAGCCGCGCAGAACCGGGCGCGGCTGCGCGCACGGCTGTATTGGGTCGCGCTTGGCCTGCCGGTCCTGTTCGCGCTGCTGGTATTCGGCTACAGCGATCAGGCGCCGGCGTTCCTTCGCACCGTGACGACGACGATCGACCGCGCCTTCGGTTATCCCATCCTGGCGCTCATCAGCGCGATCGCGTCGCGCTAGCCACCCGCGCCCATCTGGCACAATGCCCATGGATCTTGCCCGAGCGGCCGAAAAAAGACCAACATCCATCGCCATGGTGATGGTAAGTGACGCGCGTCAATTCAGCGAACTCCGGGGGCTAGCATCCATGACCGTCCGCCTGCGCCACCTCTATCTGGTGGCAAGCCTTCTGCTTGGCCTTGTGGTTCTTGGCGCGATGGCGTCGTCGCCGGCCGCGGCGCAGGGAACGCCGGAGCAACGCGCGGCCTGCGAAAACGACGCCATGCGCGTATGCGGGCAATTCGTTCCGGACGTGGCACGGATCACCTCCTGCATGCGGCGCAATTGCCGCAACCTCAGCGCGCGCTGCCGCGCCGCCATGCACTGCGGAAAACGCCGGGGGCGGTAAACCGTCCCAACGCGTCAGCTGCGCACGTGCTCGGGCCGCAGGCCCACGCCGACCAGTCGCGCGGGAATGCGCTGCAACAACGGGCAGCGACCGAGCAGCCGTACCGGCCAGGGCGGCGCCGGCTGCGCCCGGCTCGCCAGCACGCGGCGCAGGAAACGGTTCTGCACCTGCAATTGCAGCCACTGGGTGGCGCGGGTCGGAAACATCCGCCGGCGCTGCACGGCGGCTAACTCGTCCACGCCCACGGCACCCGCACGCAGCGGCGCGGCCAGGATGTTGGCCGCCGCTACCGCATCCTGGATCGCGAGGTTGATGCCGACCCCGCCGACCGGCGACATGGCGTGCGCGGCGTCGCCGATGCACAGCAGGCCCGGCCGGTACCATTGCCGCAGCCGATCGACCTTGACGGTGAGCAGCTTCACGTCGTCCCAGCTGCTCGAGCTCGGCGACGCGGTCGCGCAGGAACGGCGCCACCGTCGACGACGCGCGGCACGGAAGGCATCGAGCCCGCTCGCCCGCACCTCCTCGAAGCCGCCTTTCGGGATCACGTAGGCGCACTGCCAGTAGTCGCCGCGGTCGATCATCACGAAGATCTTTCCGGCGCTCGATCCAGCCGAGCGGCTCTTCGGTCGTCGCCGGCCTGCGCGAGAGCCGCATCCACAGCACGTCGATCGGCGCGCCGAGGTCCTCGACCGCCAGCCCCGCGCGCTCGCGCACGATCGAGTGGCGGCCGTCGGCGCCGACGACAAGGTCGGCCCTGATCGTCGAGCGAGCCCTCCGGCGTCGTCGCGCGCAGGCCGACGATGCGGCCGCCCTCCTCGATCAGGTCGGTCGCCTCGGTCTCCATGCGCAGTCGGAACGCGGGAGAGCGCGCGCCTTGGTCGGCGAGGAAATTGAGAAAGTCCCACTGCGGCATCAGCGCGATGAACTTGCAGCGCGTCGGCAGGTGGGTGAAATCGGCGATCGTCACGCTGGCATCGCCGATGACGGCCCGGACAAGTGGCGCACTTCGTGTGCGGAAGCTTCAGGAACTCCTCGAGCAGTCCAAGCTCGTGCATCACCTCGAGCGTGGAGGGATGAATGGTGTCGCCGCGAAAATCGCGCAGGAAATCGGCGTGCTTCTCCAGCACGACGACCTCGACGCCGGCGCGCGCCAGCAGGTAGCCCAGCATCATCCCGGCCGGGCCGCCGCCGGCGATGGCGCAGGTCGCGCGAATCGTCTCATTCATGCGCGTAGACCTTACCCGTCCCCGGAGGATCTGACCGGCCTTATCGTCAGGCCCAGGTGGCTTGTCGACCCGTCCCCCTGCAGGCGGCCATTTCACCCGTGTTGCGGCATCGGCTCGTCCTCGACCCTGGGGCGACGGGGAGGCGCCCCCAGCGACCAAGGTGGCACGCCCGCAACAGACACTCGCCGTCTTGATGTCCGGTTCCATTTTTGCTGGCTTTTTCCGCAGCCTAACCCCGGCGTTAACCACCCGCTAACCATAAACTGGGCAAATTTTGCCGGGGAGACGTTGCGACCTTTCACGCGGCAAGCGGGGACGATCTGGACGCCAGCACTGTTCCTCTCGCACGGGTGAGCGGCCTCGCGGCCGCCACGCAAAGCTTTCATGCCCACGATCGGGCCAGACGGGGCTCGGCGGGTGACATGACGGACACGACGGCGGCCGGCGCAGGCAAGTTTTCGCTTCCGCGCATGGGCGACATCGGGGCGATGTTCAAGCGCGCCGACATCGCGTGTGCACGGCGAGCGCGATGTCGGCGCGCTCGATTTTCGCCCCGAGATCGCGCGGAAGCGAAAACTTGCCTGCGCCGGCTCCCATCTCCCCAGTCATGCCACCCGCCGATTCCCGTCTGGCCCGATCAGTCGGCATGAAAGCTTTCCGTGGCGGCCAGCGAGGCTCGGCCCGTGGCGAGAGGAACAGTGCTGGCGTCCGAGGAATTGCGACCCCGCTTCCGGCGTGAAAGGTCGCAACGTCTTCCGGCAACGCGCCCAGTTTATGGTTAGCGGGTGGTTAACGCCGGGGTTAGGCTGCGGAAAAAGCCAGCAAAAATGGAAGTTTTTCGGGCATCAAGCGGCAAGTGTCTGTTGCGGGCGCTCCCACCTCCGGTCGCTGGGGGCGCCTCCCCGTCGCCCCAGGGTCGAGGACGAGCCGAGATCCCGCGACACGGGTAAAAACGGCCACCTGCGGGAGACGGGTCGACTCAGCCACCTCGGGCCTGACGTCCGCCACCATCGCGGATAGCCCGGGGACGGGTAAGGTCTACGCGTCCGCGACCTGCGCCATCGCCGGCGGCGGCCCGGCCGGGATGATGCTCGGGCTTCCTGCTGGCGCGCGCCGGCGTCGACGTCATCGTGCTCGAGAAGCACGCCGACTTCCTGCGCGACTTTCGCGGCGACACGATCCATCCCTCGACGCTCGAGGTGATGCACGAGCTCGGCCTGCTCGACGAGTTCCTCGCAGCGGCCGCACCAGGAGGTGCAGCAGCTCGCGGCGCAGGTCGGCGACAGCGCGTGACGATCGCCGATTTCACGCCACCTGCCGACGCGCTGCAAGTTCATCGCGCTCATGCCGCAGTGGGACTTCCTCGACTTCCTCGCCGAGCACGGCGCGGCGCTACCCGACGTTTCCAGCTGCGCATGCAGGCCGAGGCGACCGACCTGATCGAGGACGGCGACCGCGTCGTCGGCGTGCGCGCCGACGACGCCGGACGGGCCGCTCGAGGTGCGCGCCGATCTCGTCGTCGGCGCCGACGGCCGCCACTCGATCGTGCGCGAGCGCGCGGGCCTGCCGGTCGAGGACCTCGGCGCGCCGATCGACGTGCTGTGGATGCGGCTGTCGCGCAGCGCCGAGCGACCCGACCGAGCTCGCTCGGGCGCATTCGACGCCGGCACGATCTTCGTCATGATCGACCGCGGCGACTACTGGCAGTGCGCCTTCGTGATTCCCAAGGGCGGCATCGAGGAGGTGCAGCGCGCGGGGCTCGCCGCGTTCCGCGACCGCGATCGCCGAGCGTCGCGCCGTTCGCTGCGCGATCGCGTCGACGAGCTGCGACGAGCTGGGACGACGTCAAGCTGCTGACCGTGACGGTCGACCGGCTGCACGCAGCTGGTATCGGCCGGGCCTGCTGTGCATCGGCGACGCGGCGCACGCCATGTCGCCGGTCGGCGGCGTCGGCATCAACCTCGCCATCCAGGACGCGGTCGCGGCGGCCAACCTGCTGGCCGCGCCGCTGCGCGCGGGCGCGCTCGCGCGACGGATCTGGCCGCCGTGCAGCGCCGGCGCATGTTGCCCACGCGCGTCACGCAGTGGCTGCAGGTGCAAGTCCAGAACCACGTGCTCGCGCCGCGTGCTCGCCAGCGCGGACTGCGCCGGCACCGCCGTGGCCGGTGCGGCTGCTCGACGCGCTGCCCGTTGCTGCGGCGCATCCCGGCGCGCCTGATCGGCGTCGGCTCCGGCCCGAGCACGTGCGCACCTGACGCGTTGGGACGGTTTACCGCCCCCGGCGTTTTCCGCAGTGCATGGCGGCGCGGCAGCGCGCTGAGGTTGCGGCAATTGCGCCGCAGGTGGAGTGATGCAGTTGCCACGTCCGGAACGAATTGCCCGCATACGCGCATGGCGTCGTTTTCGCAGGCCGCGCGTTGCTCCGGCGTTCCCTGCGCCGCGGCCGGCGACGACGCCATCGCGCCAAGAACCACAAGGCCAAGCAGAAGGCTTGCCACCAGATAGAGGTGGCGCAGGCGGAGCGTCATGGATGCTAGCCCCCGGAGTTCGCTGAATTGACGCGCGTCACTTACCATCACCATGGCGGATGTTGTCTTTTTTCGGCCGCTCGGCAAGATCCATGGGCATTGTGCCAGATGGGCGCGGGTGGCTAGCGCGACGCGATCGCGCTGATGAGGATGGGATAACCGAAGGCGCGGTCGATCGTCGTCGTCACGGTGCGAAGGGAACGCCGGCGCCTGATCGCTCCGAATACCAGCAGCGCGAACAGGACCGGCAGCGCCAGCGCGACCCAATACAGCGGTCGGCCGGCGCGCGCCCGGTTCTGCGCGGCTTTCTTCGGTGAGAAACATCTGGGGACGTAGTTCGGCCACCAGTGACCCTGCCGGAGACCCGATCCATCGGGCCTGGTTCGATCGATACTGTCCTCGATCTCGTTCGGCGGCTGCGAGTGCGCTGCGCGCGGGCAATGCAGCGTGCAGGTCAGCCCGCTCTCGCAGCGTCGCGCTGCCGCCAAGCTGTTGGGCGAACCCGTCCTGGATGAGCCGCGAGACCGAAGCCCCTGCCTCTCCTCGAGCCGCAGCCCTTCCAGATCCAGACGCAGGTTCTCGACATCAGCGGCGCCTCTTCCGCCCAGTCGATGAAGCATCTCGCCCCGGCCGTTCGACAACGCCCCATACTTGGCGGCGTTGGTCGCCAGCTGGTGCAGCACCATGGAGATCATCACGGCGCAGTGCGGCGCGAGCGGCAGGCGGGGCCCGGCGAGCATGCAGCGTTGTCGGTCTTAGCGCGAACGGCTCGATCACGCCCACCACGATCGCCCCACGTCCACGTTCGCCGGACTCTCGTCGCTGAGCACGTCGTGGGCACGCCCGATCGCGACGACGCGGCCCGTCGAACTTGCGCCACGCTTCGGTCAGGTCGCGACCTCGCGGAAAGCGTCTGCGCTGCGATCGACTGCACGGTCGCAGCGTGTTCTTGACCCGGTGATTGAGTTCGTTGACCAGCAGCGTCTGCAGCGTTTCGGCGTGCGCGATGCGCCGGGCCATGCCGACGGTAAAGCTCAGCCCGACGAACAGCAGGACCGCGCCGAGATCGCCAGGCTGCGCCAGAGCGGCGCGTTGACCGTGGCCTGTCGGCGGCAACGATCCAGCCGGAAATCGGCGAGTGGAGTGGGCGGAGCGGCACGCCTTGCGAGCGAAACGGTGCTGGAATCTTCGCCTCGCCGTCTTGAACATTTCCGCATAGAGCGTGGGCGAGGCGCCCGCCGATCGTCTGCTGCGGATTGGGCACACGCGCGAAGTTGAAGCCCTTGCGGTGGAAGGATGCGATGGTCCAGTCCGGGCTCGGCTGTTGCCGCTCGATGATCCTCTGAAAGGTGTCGAACGGCGGGATTGAACCTACAGCTCGTAGACGATCTCGCCGCGCGTGACCGGAATGCTCACGGCGACGATGCGACGCCCCCGACACCGAGCCGATGAAGAGGTTGGATGAACCAGCTCCCCGGTCTTGAACACGTGCTCGCCCGCCTCGCGGTTGACGCGCGCCGGCAACGGCGTGCCGGGTGAGGCATTGCTGTTGAATAGCGGCCGCCCGGTGCGGTCGGAAATCGTGACCGCCGAGGTGCCTTCCGGGAACTGCTTGAGGAACATATCCACGTTGCGGCGAAAACCTCGATGTCGCCCTGTTGCAGCGCCTGCGAGCTGGCGAGCGTCCACAGCGCGAGCGTACGCCGTGGATTCCCGCATCCAGCACGATGCGCATGCCGCGTACCGTCTCCAGCACGTGCTCGAAGGCGGCGTCGCGCTCGCGCATGTGGTTGAGATAGACCACGCCGGCCGCGAACACGCGGCAGCATCGTGCCGGCCACCAAGAGCGGCAGGCGCAGGCGAAGCGGCAGGCGTTCCATGGCGCCTTTGTTGTAGTCAACTCGTTCCCCAAACTCCACTTTGCCGCGCTGGACCGGCGCGTTGCGGCGGACGGCGGGAACTCCGGCGATAGCTGCTGCGCGCGGTTACAAAGCCTCAATACCGGTTCGCGATCGGCAGTTCCTCGGCCGGGAACAGCGTGATCACCCGGCAGCCCTTGTCGGTGAGGACCACGACCTCCTCCTCGATGCGCGCGGCCGAGGTCGCCGTCGGTCGCCGGGCGATCGGTTTCCAGCGCGAACACCACGCCCTCCTTGATCTCGGTCGGATGTTCGAGCGAGACCACGCGCGAGATCATCGGCCGCTCGTCCGCCAAGCCCGATGCCGTGGCCGACATTGAGGCCGAACGCCGACATCTCGTCGGGGAAGCGAACTCCGGCGCCCTCGGCCTCACCGAGCACAGCGCGATACGGTGCTCACGCCCGGCTTGATCAGGTCGATCGCAATATCGAGCGATTCGCGCGCCTTCTTGTAGGCGTCGTCCTGCACCACAGTGGCGCGCCCGACATTGAAAGTGCGGGTAGTAGCAGGTGCGGTAGCCCATGAAGGCTTCTGCGGCGCTGTCGAAGAACGCGGCGCGGCGTGCGGTACGCATTGGGGCGCCGCGCTCACCGAGATGGCGTTGATCACCTCCACGTCGTCGGAGCCGTGGTGGTAGAGGAACTGGTTGACGTTGGCGACGATGTCGTTCTCGCGCACGCCCGGCTTGAGCTGCTCGTGGATGAGGTGATAGGCGCCGTCCACCATGGCGGCAGACCGGTTGAGCAGCGCGAGGATCTCGTCGGACGACTTGATCTCGCGCGCGCCTCCAGCATGGTCTGCTGGCCGTCGGCCACTTTTGGCCCACCTTCTCGAGCTCGAACAGCATCGGCGGCTCGATGATGTCGACGCCGACCGGCATCTTCTCGCAGCCGGCCTCCTTGATGCGGGACGCGATCTCCTTGGCGTGGCGCGCCATCAGCCCGAACGCCGGATTGACCGTGCCGCGCAACCCGATGGCCGGCCTTGCAGTTCTCCGGCGCGAGCCACGGCGTGTAGAGCTTGTGATGGACGGCGGCCGAGCCGAAATCCCACAGGATCGGCTCGCCGGTGCGGGTGAGCAGCGCCCAGCGGCAGAGCTTGTCGCGCTCCCACTCGCCGATCTTGGTCGAGGTGATGTAGCGGATGTTGTTGACGTCGAACACGAGCAGCGCGCCGAGGTCGGATTTCTCCAGCGCCTGCTTGACGCGTGCGAGCCGATAGCGGTGCAGCCGCCGATAGTCGACGCGCTCCTCGAAATCGACCCCCATGGTGCCGAGCGCCGGCAGCGCGCGGCCCCAGTTGTAGCGCGGATTGATATCCTCGGCGCGGAATTGCAGCGGCTCGCGCGTGACGTGCATCTCGACCGTCTTGGAGAATTCGCTGTCCGACTGGTCGCGATAGAACATGGTGCGGTCCATGGCGAGATCGGGCGCATCGATCTGCAGGATCAGTCCGGCCTTGTGGATCGCCTGGTATTCCTTCTTCATCTCGCGCGCGATCACCTCGAGACACGCCTTGGCTCGGGTAATAGGCATTGAGCATCGTGCTGGCGATGATGCCGGCGAAGCTGCCGTCATGAACAGCTCGGAAAAGCCGGCCGCCGATGCGATCGTCTTGAATCGCCCGATCTCGCTCTCGATCGCGCTCGTGTCCTCGTAGCTGACATCTCGCTGCGCGCTTCGGGCGCATTCACCTGCTTGCTGCCCGATGGAAACCGGCGCACCAGGTAGTGCATGAGCTCGGGAAATTCGTCGAGTTGCGCCCCTGCGCCGGCGCTTCGATGCGCCGGCATATCCGGTCATGCGCTGCGGCACGTAGGTGTCGGGAAGCCGACCCGCTGCTGCTCGCCGTCGTTGCCGATGTCGATGCCGGCGGACTTCTGCTTCTGCACCACCTGGCGCACCGCCTTGTCCATTTCCCGGTCGAGCTCGGCGGCCTCGCACGGCTGGCCGGCCTCGCGCCGGATCAGGAGGTCGGACAGCTTTTCGTCGCGAGGCAGGCTGCCGACATGGGTGGTCAGGATACGGGCGTCCTCGGCGACCGAAGATCATTTCCGGCGCTCCTTGCATCGTAGCGCGGCAACTTGCCATGGACGATGGACCGGCACGAAGCGGCCCGCGACAAGACGACTGCCGGCGGGCGCATTGCGAGTGGTTCCTGCCGGTCTGGATAATCGGCGGGCCGGCGGGCCGATCGCCCGCCGTGAACGCGTAAGGACGACTCGATGGCACTCGCCGAACGAACCGTTCTCGCCCGCGCCAGCGGTCGATGCTCGCACGGCGGTCGATGGCATCCCGTGCGCCTACAATTTCACCGCCGACTTTCTTGGGCGAAACATCAAGGCCGGCCGCGCGGACAAACCCGTCTATGTCGATCCGCTCGGCACTTGGACCTACGGGCCGCTTGCCGACCGGGTGGCGCGCTTTGCGCACGTGCTGCGCTCGCTCGGGGTGCGGCGCGAGGAGCGCATCCTTCTGGCGCTGCTCGACACCATCGACTGGCCGACCGCGTTTCTCGGCGCGATCAAGGCTGGGGTGGTCGCGGTGCCGGTCAACACCCTGATGACGGAGGACGACTACCGCTTCATGCTGGCCGACAGCCGCGCGCGGATGCTGGTCGTCTCCGAGGCGCTCTATCCGAAATTCGCAAACCTCATCAATTCCGCGCCCGATCTCGAACACGTCATCGTCTCCGGCGACAACGCACATGGCCACGCCCGCTTCGAGGACCTGATAGCGGGCGCGAAGGCGGAAGACATCACCGCGCCGACCACGCGCGACGACATGTGCTTCTGGCTCTATTCCTCGGGCTCGACCGGCAAGCCCAAGGGCGCGGTCCACGTCCACGCGAACCTCGGCTCACCGCCGATCTCTATGCCGCGCCCGTCCTCGGCATCACCGACACCGACGTCTGCTTCTCGGTGGCGAAGCTGTTCTTCGCCTATGGGCTCGGCAACGCGCATGACGTTTCCGCTGGCGGTCGGCGCCACCACGGTGCTGCTGGCGGACCGGCCGACCCCGGGCGGCGTTGCGCGATGCTGCGCCAGCACCGGCCGACGATCTTCTACGGGGTGCCGACCCTCTATGCGGCGCTCCTCGCCGAGCCCGGCCGGCTCCGCACGGCACCGAGCTGCGCTGCGGCGTGCGTCTCGCCGGCGAGGCGCTGCCGGCGCCATATCGGCCGGCGCTGGTCGGCGCGCTACGGCAGTCGACATCCTCGACGGCATCGGCTCGACCGAGATGCTGCACATCTTCCTCAGCAACCGGCCGGGCGACGTGCGATACGGCACCACCGGCAAGCCGGTGCCCGGCTACGAGCTGCGGATCGTCGACGACGACGGCGCGGCATCCGCCAGAGGCGAGATGGGCGAACTGCAGGTGCGCGGGCCCGACCAGCGCGCTGATGTACTGGAACAATCGCGACGCAGTCGCGCCACACTTTCCGCGGCGAGTGGACGCGCACCGGCGACAAATACATCGCAGGACGAGGACGGCTATTACGTCTACTGCGGCCGCAGCGACGACATGCTCAAGGTCGGCGGCATCTGGGTCTCGCCGTTCGAGGTCGAGGGGGCGCTGCTCGCCCACCCCGGCGGTGCTCGAAGCCGCGGTCGTCGGCCGGCCGGACGACGGACGGTCTGATCAAGCCGCAAGGCGTTCGTGGTGCTCAAGGCGCCCGACGAAGGCCTCGACGCGCTCGCCGCCGCGCTCCAGGACCACGCCAAGGAGCAGCTCGCGGCGTACAAGTGCCCGCGCTGGATCGAGTTTCGCGCCGAGCTGCCGAAGACCGCGACCGGCAAGATCCAGCGCTTCCGGCTGCGCGCCGAGAGTTCATGATAAAATCCGGAGTTCATGACGTAAAATCCGGGATTCGCACGTCCGGGGCGTCCAGCGCCTCCGTCCAGTGTCTGCGAGCTGGGGTTGATTGATGCGAAAAACGTATTTCGGGCGCAGCGGGCTGGAAATCTCCGAGATCGCGCTCGGCGGCGGCGTCACCGGCGGCATCCTGATCGAGGGGGACGAGACCACCAAGGCGGCGGTGCTCAAGCGCGCGGTCGCCGGCGGCATCAACTGGATCGACACTGCGCCGCTTTACGGCAACGGCGCCTCCGAGGAGGCGATCGGGCGCCATCTCGAAGCGCTCGATCCGCGGCCGCACGTGTCCACCAAGGTACGGCTCGAGCCCGGCGACATGAAGGACATCGCCGGCGCGATCGAGCGCAGCCTGGAAAAAAGCCTCCGCCGGCTGCGGGTGGACAAGGTCGCGCTCTACCAGCTTCACAATCAGCTCGGCGAAGCGGTGGGCGACCGGCCGACCGTGACGCCCGAGCAGGTGCTCGGCCGCGGCGGCGTTGCCGATACTTCGATCGCCTGAAGGAGTACGGCCTCTTTCAGGCCTGCGGCATCACCGCCACCGGCGACACCGGCGCCTGTCTCGAAGTGATCGAGAGCGGCCGCTTCGACGCGGCGCAAGTCTATTACAACGCGATCAATCCGAGTGCTGCCTGGGCGCGCGCGTCAAAAATGTGGAAGGCGCAGAGCTTCGCCGGCATCATCGCGGCATGCTTTCGCCAGAACATGGGGATATTGAACATCCGCGTCGGGCCGGCGGCCCGCTGGCGGCGCCGAAACGCCCCGGCCGTCTCGCGGTGATGACTTCCGGCACCGATCTCGACAACGAGATGCGCTGCGCCGAGGCGGTGCGTGCGGCGCTCGGCGAGGAGTACGGCACGCCGGCGCAGGCGGCCTTGCGCTTCGTCATGGGCAATCACGACCTCACGACGCGCATCATCGGCATTTCCGATCTCAAACAGTTGCAAGAAGCGCTCGACGCCGTCGAGCAGGGCCCGCTGCCGAGCGCGGCGGTGTCGAAGCTCAATGAGCTGTGGGCGAACGGCTTTACGCCGGCTTGAGATCTCCCAGCCTTCCAGGCCGAAAATAACTCAAGAATTCAGGCGCTTAGCTCTCATCGGTGGGGTGCGCGAGCGTGCGCCTTTTGGCTTGCATGAATTATCCATCATGAATTATATTGCCGGTCGGCTTAGCAAAGGATGCGGCAGTGGCAAGCAGGTCCAAGGCGCCGCCGGCGGCGCCGGCGAGAACGGCCGCCCCGGCAGCCGCCGGCGAGTTCGCCGCGCAGATCGGCGAACTGCTGCGGCTCAACCGCGCCAAGCGCGGCATGACGCGCCGCCAGCTCGCCAACAGCTCCGGCGCGTCGGAGCGCTACCTCGCCCAGATCGAGGGCGGCCAGGGCAATCCCTCCGTGATCATGCTCAAGGCGATCGCCGAGGCGCTCGACGTCGCGCTGATCGAGCTGCTGCCGCGGCCTGGCGGACGCATCGCGGCGCTGAGCCGATCCACGATCTCGTCGCCCGCTTGCCGGCCGCCGAGCTGCCGGCCATCGCCGAGCTGATCGAAGCGCGCGCGGCGCAGGGCGCCGCCGCCGACCGGGCCCGGCGGATCGCGCTGGTCGGCCTGCGCGGCGCCGGCAAGTCGACGCTCGGCCGCATGCTGGCGCAGGAGCTTGGTTGCCCCTTCATCGAGCTCGACCGCGTGATCGAGCAGGACTATGGCGCAAGCCTTCCCTTGCTCATCGAGATGTCGGGCCTTTCCACCTTCCGCCGCTACGAGCGCACCTGCCTTGAACGGGTGATCGGCGAGCACCAGGCGGCTGTCATCGCCACCGCCGGCGGCATCGTCGCCAACCCCGACACCTACGCGTTGCTGCTGCGGCGAACTCACACCGTCTGGATCAAGGCCAAGCCCGACGAGCACATGCGCCGCGTGATGGAGCAAGGCGACTTCCGCCCGATGGCGCAGAACCGCGAAGCGATGGCCGATCTCGTCGCCATTCTCGAGGCGCGCGGCAGCGACTATGCCCGCGCGCAGGCGCAGCTCGACACGTCCGGCGACACGTTGGAGCAGAGCTTTGCCAAGCTCCGTCGCATCGTGGCGAATGTGATTGGCGACCCCCTGCCAGCATCTTCACCTCCCCCCTTGCGGGGGAGGTCGGATCGCGAAGCGATCCGGGAGGGGGGTGACTAATGGCTGCGCTGGGTTTGACGACCCCCCTCCCCCAACCCTCCCCCGCAAGGGGGGAGGGAGCAAGTCGCGCATGTGGCATGCGCTGCGCAACACGTGTGAGTCATGCAGCTTGCCGACCAGGGCTTTCTCGATCTCGGCGCGATGCGGCTCGAATACCGCATGATCGGGCCGCGGCCGGACGCCGGACCGACCATCGTGCTGCTGCACGAGGGGCTCGGCTGCGTCGGTCTGTGGGGCGATTTTCCCGACAAGCTGGCCGCCGCCACCAATGCCGGCGTGTTCGTCTATTCGCGCGCGGGCTATGGCCGCTCGAGCCCGGCCAAGCTGCCGCGGCCGCTCACCTTCATGCACGACGAGGCGCGCGACGTGTTGCCGCGCCTGCTCGACGCCATCGGCTTTCGCCGCGGCCTGCTCGCCGGCCACAGCGACGGCGCGTCGATCGCTACAATCTATGCCGGCAGCGTCGAGGATCATCGCGTACGCGGCCTGGTGCTGATGGCGCCGCATTTCTTCACCGAGGACATGGGCATCGCCGAGATCGCGCGCGCCAAAGAAGCCTATGAGACCACCGACCTGCGGCAAAAACTCGCGCGCTGGCATGCCGATGTCGACAACGCGTTCCGCGGCTGGAACGACGCCTGGCTCGATGCAAAATTCCGCGACTGGGACATCACCGAGCCGCTCGCCTATATCCTCGGGTGCCGATCCTGATCGTGCAGGGCGAGGACGACCAGTACGGCACGGTGAAGCAGATCGAGGTCGCCGAGCAGGAATGCTACTGCCCGGTCGAGGTGGCGCTGTTGCCGAAAGTGCGGCACGCGCCGCATCGCGAGGCGCCGCAGGCGACGCTCGCCGCCGTCGCCGGTTTCGCCAATCGCCTGCTGCGCGATCACCA
>CAVWJL010000012.1:0-782738 GCA_963755305.1 uncultured Alphaproteobacteria bacterium
CGATCAGCTAACATTTGGCATTCACGATCTGCTGGCGCTTTCACAGGTCAGTTCCAGGGCCGCGGTCATTCTTAAAGCCATGACCAGGTTATCGTCGGACGATGTCTCGTAGGTAGAGGCGGCATTCGCCTCTAGGCTGGAGTTGCTTCAGTCCTAAGCAGCTGATGTGACCAAGGTGGATAGCTCTGACCGTGAAACGGCACGAGGCCTGAAGGCCGTGGGTATTCCTCTCGATCAGGCTGATCGCCGCCCCTCTAAAAGGATACCATCGGCAAACGGCGCACGGCGTGCGGCGATGAAAGCTGAATACAGCTCCGCCGTCCCAGTCGATCGCATGGTGCCCGCGACAACAGCTCCTGCGGCCGAGGAGAGCAGGGGTGGTCTTCTCGTCGGCAAGGAGCGACGCTATCGCAACAAGGAGCATCTGCGGTTCGTTGCCGCACAGGCCTGCCTGATCTGTGGTCGCAGACCATCAGATCCGCATCACCTGCGCTTTACGCAGCCACGGGCGCTGAGCCGCAAGGTGAGCGATGAGTTCGCCGTTCCGCTCTGCCGCGGCCATCACCGGGAGGCGCATCGATCAGGCAATGAGCGCGCCTGGTGGAGGGCGGCCGGCATCGACGCGGTCAAGGTCGCCCGCAAGCTTTGGAGACAAACCCGGACTCGATGATGATGGTCAGGATCGTCAGGAGGTCGAGCGGGCGCAGCGGCCGAGGACGCGAACTCTGGATTTGAAGTCATTGGTGTTGGGGGACCCCATTCCGATCAGGGTCTCGTCGACCCTGCGGGCGACGGCAAAACACCGTGAGCAGCAACGACGTCCTTCCTTAGCTAATGTTGCGATCTGAGAAAGATGCGCCAGATGATGTTCCACGCTGTAAAATTGTGCGCGTGTGCATTGGCGGGGAAGGCTTTCTCCAGCAGAACGGAGAGCCCCGCACGAGCATAGCGATTGCGCAGCCGGCTGATCAATAGTTCGATGTTGGGGCGCCAGGTCAGAAAACAGCCGATCTTGCATGAGATTGACGCGACTGTTCTGGTTGAACGCGACACACTCCACATCCGAAAATTGGAACCGTGCCAAATTCTACTGCAACGGCCGCAAAGTATCCATCCTTCCCAGCGACCCACCTTAAAACTCTTCGTCGACGTTAAAATCAGCTTCGGCCGTAAAATGGACCTGCTCGGCTTACGTTGTGGTCATTTGGATTTGATTTCGAGAAAGAGCCAACTTGTCCGGTCGCGCCGCTCATTGGCGGCGTTTAGCAAATCGATACCCGTGATCGGACCGAGACAAATATCCGACATTGTTCGAGCCGAAGCACTAATTTCAAGCACGTCGTGTGTCGGCGAAAATCTCCGTACAATATCATACTTGTCGCCGAACGCGGAGTGAATTTCTACAAGGATGTTGCTTCGAAGCAAGATGGGATCGTTTCCAGGGTCCAGCAGACTAAACTCGGCTCCTTCACAGTCCATTACGAGCAGCGACGTATCGGGTTTCAGGTATTTGTGGAACTGACGTGGATTGATGATACCAATTGCGGACACTCGGTCTGACACGCAATTGAGCTCTGCATTTTTTAAGGTCGCCCGCAGGGCTTTCGGGTCGGCGTCAGCTGCAAACACTTGGGCGTTACTCAATCGGATTGCCAGTCCGACAGCGTAGAAACCCTCGGCACAACCAACATTCAGGACATACGTTGGCGCAAGCTGGATGGCTCTTTCAATGACGCTATGAAGTTCCAGCTCATACGTGCCTAGAAACTTCGGCGAGCTGTGCACGGGCAAGAGCTCGTAATCGAAGTCTCATGCCCGTAAACGGGCCCGCGGCCACGGCTCCTCGCGTCGCCTGGGAGATCGCTCTCGCCACCTTGTCAAGTCCCAGTGTTCGTGCCTGAAACTCTATCAGCCGGCGCGATCTGATTGAAAAAAACTTCAAGGCGAGCCCCGGAAACACGCCTAGAGCAGCGTCCTTGATCTTTTTTTTGATCGGAATACGCATAAATCTCCGGCTCAGACTTTTGGCTTCCCGAGGGCCAGTTGACCTAGAAAACCGCTCTTTGCCGGGCGATCGGGATGCTACCACGCTAGTCGAATTAGTCAGAGTGGCCTCTGCAACAAATTCGAAAAGCGCCGCCTTTCTCGAGCACCAGCGCGACACATTGCAATTCCGCCGGTCAGATTGGCAAGAGACGCTGCCATCAGAACGGTCGAGCGGCTAACCCTTTTGCCAGGGTCTGGCCTGCACCCGGTCGCTCTCGTACTCCGCTTCATCTCGTTCAAATCCGTCCACACAGCCTAGTCTACAAGGAAGAGCTTGACGCGCTGCGTAAGGCCGCGACGCGGTCAGGGCGCAGCGTGGCGGAACTGGTCCGCGATGCAATCCGCAAGGCCGTGCTCAAGCCGCAGGCCCGGTTGCCATCTGGGGACGGCGAGCCAAAACGTGCGTCCGTCGAACACGATCGCGTTCACGACCGCCCTGATGCGGCAAGGGGAAGCGGTTTCGTCGATAGCGGGGCGTGGATCGCCCTGCGCCGTCACGGGACCCTGTCCATGCGCAAGCGCGAGAGCAATGGGACCTGTTGTGCGGAGCGGGCGCAAAGCTTCACATCTCCATTCGTCATCGAGATATTCACATTTCTCGATCGCAGCGCAAGCCAACTTTTAACCGCGAAGCCAGCGCAGCTTCGCGATGCGCGGGTCGGCCGCGAAATTCTTGCGGTCGAATGTGCTTCCGAATTGTGGCGCCTCGCAGATCGCCTGGACACCAGTTTCGCTTAGGCGAATGCGCCGCATGGTGTTGCGCCTCGACGAGCCGCTAGCAGGTGTCGGCGAGCGAGCGAGCGTCAGACGACAGCGCGGCGGGCGTCGAGGTATTGGATGACATTCATCAGCCCGGGAACGGTCTGAATCAGGGGGCGAGCGGCGCGGCATCAAGTACGGTGGCACGGTTCGTGAGCCAAGCGTTGCTGAGAATAAGGAATTAAAGCGCATTCTTTCGGTCCTTGCGCAGAATGTGGAGCGGCTGGTTGAGGAAGCCGAGCGCGTCCTGAGGCAGGCAAGGGAAGCAACTGCGATTTACCGCAGAGTAGATGATGGGGATACCCATTAGGTAAGTTTGGTTTTTAGCGAATTGCCAATATCAGTAATGCTGAAACTAGCAACGTGGTCACACTCAATAACAACCAAATTCTCCAATTGTGGGGAGCTGATGTTTCAGCGCCAACGCTGCCTAGTTTGCAGTTTTTAGTAAGTTCAATGGGTTCGGACCAAATTTTTGGGTCCCTCAGCAGTTCTGGTGCGTAACCCTCCTTGGACAATATGGAAGTATGCAAACATCTCAAAGCCAACGTTGATATTTTTGTCACCGACGGCCAGGGCGAAAGAATTCACCCCAATACTTTTGGAGTCGCGCCCCGACTTGGGGGAAGCCCAAAGTTCTGCCCGCCAATTGTCCGCTAATTCAATGACACATCCGTGCATGCAACTTATAGCGAAGAGAATAATGGCATTTTTTTGGGATTCAAGCAGCCCGCGCTCTTTTCGTTCCATTAGTTTATGACGAACTAGAGTTTTGTAGAACTGATCGAATAATTCGTCATCATTAAAAGCCGGCGTCGCAACCAAATGTCGCGTCAAAGTATCAATTAAATCTTTGTCATCTTGTGTAGCGTAGATCAAATGCTGCCGACCGTTTGGATATGCAGCGACCCTCTTTCCAAATTCTCGCAACCTTTCTTCTAAGACCGAACGCTTGCATTTCAGCTGTGTTTTCAACACAGCATTTGGTAACCGACGCAATGCGCCCCAAAGGATGTCAATAAAGTCTGATGGAAGATCGTTCAGATTGAGCGTCTTCTTCATAAGACGGTACTCAAAAATAAATCTAGTCACCAAAAAGAAATCGCGGGCCCGTCTAGTCGTTATGCCCTTAGTGCGGTAGTCTCGATGCGCGACAAAATCTCCAATCTCACTCATTATTTTCCGCCCCTCGCAGCGGTCCCGCATCGCGAGGAACAGGGCGGTGATATCATCCACTCGAACGTCATCGTTGGAAGGCGCGCCACTCGTGCTCTAAGCTCGCGATGAGTAAATGGATCGAGGTAAAACATGGCACCAAGGAAACCAGATCAATACACCGATGAAAAGAAGCTGAACATCGTACGGAAAGAGCACTGAAAGCGGCTTTTACCATGTCGGCTAAGCCCCAATCCGCAATGAGGCTGCATAACCCTAAAGAAAAACTCGCGAGAGTCCACGTAAAAATAGAGCGAAGCCCAGTTAGAGCTTATTTCTTGTACCAGAACGCCCTTTTGAGTTTTTTCGCCATCTCAGGAAGCGCGCTGCAGCAAATGTGTAACTAGGTCTAGTGAGAATGTCGGTACGTGAGACGCTTGCCAGCCGCGCCCTTGACGGCAAGCGCCGCACGTTCCCCATCATTGAAGCCGAGCGCGACGCGGTGATTGTAGCGGAAATCGTATTCGGCCAGATAGCGATGCAGATGCTTCTCGCCGCAATGCTGGTAGATGCCGCGCATGCCGCGCTTGAAGATCGAGAAGATAGCCTTCCGCTGAATTGGTGTGAACCTTGTCGCGTGCAGCCGTCATGCGAACGTCGCGCACGTATTCCCGGCGCTGTGCTTCACGGTTTCGTGCGCAGCGAAATGCGTCGGCCGCGTTGCCGATAGAGTTTGCTTTCGTCGGTGTGCAGCGCTCTCCTTGGCGATGTTTTCGCGCACGATCTTGCTCACGCGTCGCCTTGTCGGCAGTCGGCGACGTGGAACGATGCGGACCGTTGCCGCCGCGCTCGACCAGCGCGACAGATGGCGCGCTTGTTCCAGGCATGCTTGCCGCGCTTGGGTAGGGGCGGCCCTGACGGTGCTTGGAGACGCCGCGGCTTCGCGACCTTGCCGAAATAGGTTTCGTCGGCCTCGACGATGCCGCCACCGCCGCCCATCGGGGCCAAGCCCGCCGTCGCGCATGGCCTCGCGAATGCGGTGGCACATGAACCAAGCCGACCTGATAGTGATGCCCAGCGTGCGGTGGAGCTGGTGGGCGCTGACGCCCTTCTTGCTGGCGCCATCAGGTGGAAGGCCATGCAGCCACTTGTGCAGCGGCGATGTGGCTGCGCTCCATGACCGTGCTCATCGTGACGGTGAAATCCTTGCGGCATTCCTTCTCGGCGCAGCGGTACACGCCGGGCGCTTGGTCGGGTAGGCGTGGTTGATGACGCCGCAATGCGGGCAGACCGGACCATCCGGCCAGCGCAGCTTTTCCAGGTACTCCCTGGCCGCCGTATCATCGTGAAAGCGTGCTTCTGAGAACGTGTCCATGACCATCCAAGCCCCTTCCGATGCCCAATACAGCATATAGGGCTATAATCCTTATGCGTCGAGATGAAATTGTGCGACCGCAGATCCTGGGCGCGCTCTTCGCCGTGGCGAATGGCCCTACCGACGTTGCCCCAATAGGGTGACGTTCGAAAATGCCGACAGCAGCCTCCACCACATGGGCTATGGCTCGGCGCAGGATAGGACCGCCCGGTACTGTCGGCGCCGACGATCATCGATCTGATGTGGCATTGGGCCGCCGGATGATCGGTAGTGTCTCAGTTTGATTGTAGCGTTACTTCCGTGCCTCAACGTTGAGGCTTATCGGTGCATTACCAAACAGAAGGGTACTGGTATCCTCAAACAATCCAAAATTAGGAACCCGCTTAATATCGCGAAACCCTGCTTCATTCAGAAACGAACCAAGGAACTCAAAATTCAAACCGACATAGTGAATGTCAAAGGCAGTTGTTCGACCGCCGAACATCATTCGCATGACATGAAATCGGCCTTCTGGGGTGTTTGATGGATGCAGGAATAATCGGCAAAGCGTTTCCAAGTCGGGAACTGAGACGCGCAAGCGACCACCGGGCTTTAGGACGCGATGAATGCCCTTGAGCGTATTCTGCAGTTCGCCGTTGTAACCCAGATGTTCCAAAACGTGGGATGCGTAGACCTCGGAACAACTTTCGTCGGAAAGGAACGACAAGTCGTTGCAGTTGCCGACGTAGTCCACAATCGGGCCCGGTAAGGCATCCAGGATTGCCCAGTCTTCGTGCTTCACCTGACCGCCAATGTGCAATTTGATGCCATCTGTCGGAATTGGCTTTTGGGATTGGGCTGCGGCTGCATTTGGTGCACTGGAATTCATGGCTAATCCTTGACGACAGCTTGCCAAGCGTACCGCTAAGCATTAGCTTATGACAATGGCCAAAGGTCCAAGAGGCGAGCGCAGGCTCGCCGACGTGAACGCCCGCGCCGTCATGATCGCCATGATCGCGACCGGCGAGATCGAGGATATAACCACCGAGGATGGTAAGAACGCCGCCGCCGTGGCACTCGGGCGCATGGGCGGCAAGGCGCGAGCAAAAAGCATGTCCCCCAAGAAAAGGACAGAGATAGCCAAAAAGGCCGCCGCGCGACGGTGGGCTAAGGGGCCGGCACTCGCCGAGTAGCGGCGTCCCAAGTTTGTCGTTGAATAAAATTTGCCGAGAGAGGCACGGCGAACCATTGAAGCAACCGGGAGCAAATTGTCTAATTTTTCAATGATCTACGAAATGATAGAAGGCCAGCGATAAAATGGGCAGTGTTTAGGGGAACGGGAAAAATTCATGACAAAACGTGTGGCCCTGATCACCGGCGCTACCGGTCAAGACGGCGCTTATCTTGCAGAATTCCTGCTCACCAAAGGATACCTCGTGCATGGTATCAAGCGTCGTTCGTCGTCCTTCAACACTGGCCGGGTCGACCATCTCTATCAGGACCCCCATGACACGGGGCTGCGCTTTGTTCTGCACTATGGCGACATGACCGATTCGACTAACCTCATCCGCATCGTCCAAGACACGCAACCTGACGAGATTTACAATCTTGCGGCCCAGAGCCATGTACACGTCTCGTTCGAAACGCCGGAATACACCGCCAATGCCGATGGGCTCGGCACCTTGCGGCTGCTCGAGGCTATTCGCATTCTCAAGATGGAAAAGCGGGTAAGATTTTATCAGGCTTCCACATCGGAGCTGTACGGAGCTGTCCGCGAAATTCCCCAGCGAGAGACCACCCCCTTCTACCCGCGCTCGCCGTATGCGGCCGCAAAACTGTATGCCTACTGGGTGACGGTAAATTACCGAGAGGCCTACGGCATGCTATGCTTCAAACGGCATTCTATTCAATCATGAAGGGCCGACTCGCGGAGAGACTTTCGTGACCCGAAAAATTACCCGTGCGGTCGCAGCCATCAAGCTCGGACTACAGGACAAGCTTTTTCTTGGGAATCTGGATGCCAAGCGCGATTGGGGGCATGCGCGAGATTATGCCGAAGGCATGTGGAAAATTCTGCAGCACCCTGAACCGGATGATTTTGTTCTCGCGACAGGCGAGAGCCATTCGGTGCGTGAATTCGTCGAGAAGGCGTTTATCGAGATCGGAACTCGGATCGTGTGGGAGGGGCAGGGGCTTGACGAAAAAGGGGTCGATGCCAAAACGAGCCGCGTCCTGGTCAGCGTTGATCCGCGCTATTTCCGTCCCACCGAGGTCGACCTCTTGATCGGCGACCCATCGAAGGCGAGGTCAAAGCTTGGGTGGCAGCACAAAATCTCCTTCGATCAGCTGGTAAGCGAAATGGTCGCCGCCGATCTTAAAGAAGTTGCCGTCGAGAGGTCACGTGCGTTCACCGTCGAACATTGATTCGAGAGAGGCCTCTGCTACCGCATTCGATCTCGCGGGAAAGCGCGTTTTCGTAGCGGGCCATACCGGCATGGCCGGTTCTGCAATCGTGCGCCGTCTCCGACAAGAAGCATGCACCGTGCTGGTCGCAGACCGCCGCGAGCTCGACCTTTTGCGTCAGGACCAAACCGAGCATTACCTGTCGACGACTCGTCCCGACGTGGTGATCATGGCGGCAGGTCGCGTCGGCGGAATATTCGCCAACGACGCATACCCCGCGAACTTCCTCGCCGAGAACCTCGCTATGGCGCTCAACTGCATCCATTCCAGCCACCGGGTCGGCGTGCAGAAGCTGTTGTACCTCGGCTCAACTTGCATATACCCTAAATTTTCCAAGCAGCCCATGAGCGAAGACCAATTGCTGACCGGTGAGCTCGAGCCGACGAACCAATGGTATGCGATTGCGAAGATTGCCGGCGTCAAGCTATGCGAGGCGTACCACCGCCAGTACGGCAGCAATTTCGTGTCGGTGATGCCCACCAACCTCTATGGACCCGGCGACAATTATCATCCCGAAAACAGCCATGTTGTTGCCGCTCTGATTAGACGATTCCACGAGGCTAAAATTAACGGCGCGTCGACGGTAGTCGTGTGGGGCACGGGAGCGCCGCGTCGTGAGTTTCTTTACGTGGATGATTTTGCCGATGCCTGCATATTCGTTCTGAAGAATTATTCGGGATCGCAATTCATCAACATTGGGTTCGGCGCGGATCTGACGATTGCGGAATTTGCTCAAACACTGGCGGAGGTCGTCGGGTTCCCCGGCAAAATTGTCTACGACACCGCAAAGCCTGACGGTGCACCGCGAAAGCTCGTGGATGTGTCGCGGCTTGCGGCGATGGGCTGGAAGGCCAAAGTTCCTTTACGGGAAGGGCTTGGAAAAGCCTACGAGGATTTTCTGGCGACTTCCGTTCGGGAGCGGTGACAGACCGACGGGCAAACAGGCCGGCCCAATTCGAGGATCACCACGTCCGGTAGCCGCACCAATCGGTCGGCGCTTTGGTCGACTTGGACATGGAGCCGTCGTTTTACTATATGGATAACCGCGACCCCAGGGCTGGATGCCTTTGATCTGGCCACATAGGAACGAACCAATCAGCAACAACGGTTGATTTATTGAAAATGGCGATCCCTCACTTGGTTGTCGACTTATCCGGTCATGGATTCGGGCACGCCGCCATGACGTTGCCCATTCTGAATGCGTTGCGACGGGCTCGACCTGATCTGGAGCTAACGATCCGAACGAGTGTGCCCGAGGCTTGGATTGCCGAACGCCTCGAGGGCTCATTTGCCTATCGGCATCAGGCTGATTTCGGGATGGTGATGGCCGACGCGCTGCACGTGCGGCCCAATGAAAGCGCTTTGGCCTACGCGATCATTCACGAAAATTGGACAGAGAAAGTTTCCGACGCGGCAGCTGGCTTGGCGAAGCTGCAGCCAAGCTTGCTGCTTTCCAACATTCCCTACCTTTCCCTCGCTGCCGCCAAGAAAGCCGGCGTTCCCGCCATCGCGATGAGTTCGTTGAATTGGGCGGACGTTTTTGATCACTATTGCGGGCGGCTGCCGGGAGCAAGCGCAATCCTGCAACAGATGGTCGAGGCCTATGCGTGCGCCCGCATGTTTCTTCAGCTGACCCCAGCGATGGCGATGCCGAGCATCCATAATGGGCAGGTTGTTGGCCCGGTCGCCTTGCTGGGACAAGATCGGCGACAAGAACTGCGAAGGCGCCTTGGATGGAATGCCGATAGCCTTGTTGTACTCTTGGCGCTAGGCGGAACGCCGATGGAGCTAGATATTACGCGGTGGCCACGGTTGGGTCGCGTTAAGCTGGTGGCGGTACCCCAGCTTGAATTGTCCCATCCGGATGTCAGTTCGTCCTCGCTGCTGGATTTTTCATTCATCGATCTCGTGCGCTCCTGCGACGCGATGATTGGAAAGCCAAGCTACGGTGTGGTCACGGAGGCGGCCTGTAATGGCGTCCCAATTCTTGTTGTGCCTCGGCCAGAATGGCCCGAGCAAGATTCATTACAAGAATGGCTCATGCGAAATGGCCGCGGCCTGTTGTTGACCGAAGAACAATTGCGGACGGGGAATTTCAGTAAGGCAATTGAAGAGGTTTGCGCAATGCCCGCTCCCCCGGTTCCCACTCCACGCGGAATCGACGAGGTGGCGATGATTTTGTCGCATCATCTCGGGTGAATCGCCACCAGTTTAATGCAACCTACTAAAGCGGCGTTATGACCTAGGTCACACCTCCTTGAGAATATACCAAGTAATTTAAGGTTCGATTCCTGTATTTTGGCGCGAAGGTGTTTGAGGGCTCGCACATTGGAGATGTGCCGCGGATGAGTAAGTCGCAAATCACTGGATGGATCATCTTACTTGGAGGAACAGCCCTTTGGGCTTACGGATATTTTGTTGTCGGCCATCCCTCGCTTGTTGCTTGGCATGCCAACACTCCCTGGTGGATCGCCGACTTCCTTCCGAACGTCGAATCTGAAATTGGGATGGCCGTTGTGTTCGCTGGCATGGTCCCAATCTATTGGCGACCTTGGCGGTGACGACCGGAACTTCTGGGCGCTTTTTCGAGGCTGCCGGAAAGGCAGATCAGTCGGCTTTGGGTCGCCCTAATTTGCGACTTTTGCAACAATGCGGGCCACATGTTGACGATGCTGACGCTAAACTTGAGCAACAACAGCTGAGGCCGCCCGCCACTGTCGTTCAACAATTCACCGCAACCAATTCTCGACCCGCAGAGTATCGATCCGCAAGAATTCGCGCTCGTTGTCGGTCACAACTGTATGACCTAACGCCAGCGCGTGAGCCGCAATGAACAAATCGTTTGCACCGACGGAGCGGCCAGCCTCCTCCAGTCGTGCCCTTAGCCCGCCATAAACGATGTCCACTGGCGTTTCGAGCGCGAGCACATCGACGGCACCAAGCACGGCTTCGAGCTGCGTGCTCAGCCGCGCCGAAGCTTTCTTAGCAGCGCCATACCGCAACTCGGCGGCCACAATGACGCTGGTGCAAACCTGCTGTTCCCCAACCTCCGCAATACGATGAGCGATCCGGCCGTGTGGGTGCCGCACGAGGTCCGACACGATGTTTGTGTCGAGTAGAAATCGCATCTCGTTAGAGTTCCACCGGCCCTGCCAACGGATCTTCGATCGGCGGAAATTCCTCCTCGAGTGTGGAGAGGCCGGCGAGGACCGCCAAGAGCGACTGGGGCGGTGCCGGCTCAATAATTAGTCGCTGTCCATCCTTGCGGATAATTGCGTCCTCTCCGGGCAACTCGAACTCGCGCGGGATTCGGACGGCCTGATTCCGTCCGTTTTTGAACAGCTTAACGTGCCTCTCGACCATTTGGATTTTTTGACATATGCCGTGGCATATGTCAAGTGGCGAGACTGTGTTATCGGTCAGCAGTTGGGTGCGATGAACGGCATCATGACGCGCAAGTTGGGTCCGCCGACTACGTCGGCATTCGCGGCTGATTAGTGGAGGAGGTGACGGAATACGCTGCGAGCCATTTCGGCAGGAGCACACGGCCCAGCGCCGAGATTATTGTTTGGACCTCACGCTTGAAAGGTGGCAAAGTGCTGGATATATCTCCGGCAGATTGCCGGAATGGAGTTGCTTGCAAATGGAGATCTCGCAGCCGGTCGTGGACAGGGTCTATCGCAAACTGGGTGGTCGCGCGGTGCTCGGTGAGGAGGTCAGCTCAGAGGCCGATCTTGCCCGCCTTGTCCATCGCCGCATACCCTTGCGCGTACTCGCCCATGTCAAACGCGGCGGACTATCAGACCGAGAAATCGGGCAATTCATCATTCCTGAGCGTACCCAACGGCACCGGAGGGCCAAGAAACAGCCTCTTACGGTCGAGGAGTCCGATCGGGTCGTGCGAATGGCGCGGGTCCTGGCCTTGGCCGAGGACGTATTTGGCGACGCACAAAGGGCGAAGCAGTGGCTGCGTGAACGTCTCGGAATTCTTGATGGCAAGCCGCCGCTTGAACTGGCGCAAACGGAATCGGGTGGCCGCCTTATCGAGCAAATCTTAGCGAAAATCGATTGGGGGGCTGCGGCGTAATGCGTCTTTGGCGGCTCTCTAGCCTGCGCCGCGCTCGCGACTTTGATGGTGGATACGGGATTGCAAACCCTGGTCGCTGGAATTCACACGGACGTCCGGTGACCTATTGCGCTACGGTGCCGTCGCTGACCGCATTGGAGAAACGAGTCCACGTCACCGATGCCGGCCTGCTGCCACCGCAAGCACTGGTCGAGTATGTCGTCCCGGACGATATCTCAGCCCTTACCATATCCATCGGTGAGCTACCGAGCGATTGGGCGACACGCGAGACGTACACGCAGAATCTCGGAGATCAGTGGCTCGTCAGATGTTCCGAGGTCATCCTTGTGGTCCCCTCGGTCATCATGCCGATCGCCAGCGCCCCAGATCGCAACGTGCTGATCAATCACCGTCACCAAGATTGCACTCGAATATCCGTTGCTGCGGTTACGCCATTTAGGCTGGATCCCCGGCTTTTCCAGCCGTAGGTAATGGCTCGACGATGAGCCCCATGAAGAGTTGCTTTTGTAAGGACGGCAGCTTGGTCTGCAGCAGAAGCGGGGCGGGGCTTGGTTTGCGCCATAGGAGCCTCTATTTCTGTAGGAAATCGCCGTCGCGAATGGCCTACCGACGTTGCCACAATAGGGCGACGTTCGAAAAATGCCGACATCACGCGGCGGCTGTCAGCCGTCGAGCACGTTTGATCCGTTCGCGTTCGCGGGGCGAGTGCATCGCCACCCACAGAGTCGCTGCGCCGCTGCACGTTCAACCAGAAATCAGGGCTGTTGCCAAACACGCGAGCAAGGATGAGCGCGGTCGAGGCGGTCACGGCCCTGCGGTCGTTGCACAGCTCATTCACGTGCTTGCGTTGCACGCCGATCGCTTCTGCCAACGCTTGTGTCAGGCCCATCGGCTCCATGAGCTCTTTAATCAGAATTTCGCCAATGCTCTGCCGGTTTTCGTTTCGTCGTCAGCATGGCTCACCTCACCGACAACAATGGTTGTCCAGATAGAGGCCTGTCGCTTCCATGTCTCGATACTGCCGATCCAAGCTTTGATGGATTACGGTGCGTCGCTCGTCTTCATTGAGGTCTAGCTTTTGTGACGCTGGAGAACCCTGACGCGCTGCTCTGATCTGATCGAGCGCTTGCATTTCGACCATGGGTTCGCGCACTAAATCGCCAAGCAAATCGGACAGCAGTGCGCGGCCGCGCTCGCTCCGACCTTGCGAGTTCACAGACAAGACCAACGTCTTGCCCTTCACTTCCAAGCTACCCAGCACGAGCGAGCCGTCATCGAGAGTTGTGGCGAAGGTGTGGGATTTGGACTTTCCCTTCTGCTTGCTTAGGGCTTCGGCCAAATTCCGAGACCCGAGCCAATTCCAGACTGTCGTAGTTTCTTGACGCAACTCCGGACTTCGGCTCAACGCCATTTGTATGTCGTAACTCGTCGTGCCAGCGGCGAACGGAAAATGCACAGCACAGAACAGCAGATCCTCGCCTTCAGTATTTGCCAACTCAATAGCCGGCGGGTTTACGACGCGATTGATAGCGTCGATCAGCCACTGGGTAGTGATTATCGGCGCTGCGGCGCGCAAGACCGCCGTCTGAGAGATCGAGTCAACGATGGCTGGATGATTGGCCTCGTGGCCACGTTGATTGGCGACCTTTTGCCTCGCCTTACCGGCAGGTTTTGCAAAGCTCCGTAACAACTCCAGGACATCCTCAGACGCCTCGCGTTGATACGGCAACACAACCCCACTGATGCGCGTCTGTGGGCCTGCCTGAACAACTCGCGTGGCGATGCGATCCCATTGTTTAAGGGAGCGTGTTGCCGAGCGTTCTCTGATCAGAATGGGATCGCCACCGCGGACAAGATCCCGCGCTCGAAACGACGTATCAATGATGACGTCGCTGACCTCGTAGAGGCTTGTCACCGAAGCTCGTAAGCCGGCCATGTAAGCCCGCACCGACGCGTTCTCTTTCCAGCCTCGACGCTTTAAATAATCGTCGACAACGTTGCTGCCGTCGTCGAAGTCTCGGGTCAAAAAATCTTCAAACGCGCTGCCCCAAACCGTCGTCATGAACCAACCTTCGCCCAGGATCGATACGACCTCCTCAACGTCGATGCCGATCCGTTCGCAGGCGGGCTGTAAATGTGCATCATAGACCTCCGAAAAACGATCACGCCACTCGTCGCGCGTCAGCCATTTCATTAGCCCTCGAAGTGAATGGGCGCTGGCCATATGTCGTGCTCACAATTCTCGAGGAGCTGCCGGCTACTTCCGTAGACTTGGTGTGCCGCATTCTATCAGCCGCGTGTCGGAACTCGACCGCTGGATTGCCCCTGAACTTGTCCAATCAACAAGAAAGTTGTGGAGACGTACCCAGAAGTGAGAACGCCACCGCCTAGACCACCTAACGGCGGCCGTCAGCCGCCCATGGCGACGAAGCGATCGAGCCGCCCGCTGGTAATCGCTCAATGCTTCCTTTGCGCCATTGTCGCGCGGGTGCTAATCGACGCACGTTGATTTCAAACGTTTAAAAAAATGCCCAGCTGAGGGGCTGGGCTAGACAGAGCCACGTATCGACCAGAACGAACCGATTTACTTAAGCGCGGTCGCAACGGAGGTGAACGTCGAGTTGAGGGACGTGCCGAGGCTCTGAACCACGGCGATGATCGCGACCGAAATGCCCGCGGCAATGAGGCCGTACTCGATGGCGGTCGCTCCGGATTCGTCCTTGAGGAAACTCAGAATAAACTTGTTCATCATCCAGCTCCTGTTCAAACGCATCCTGTTACTCAAGTCCAACAAGGGACCCATCGGACCTAGTGGATATGTAGGACCTAGTGGGGAACCTGGTGGATACGCGAATTTTATGGCGCAGGTGTTTGAGTTTCGCTAATCACTTCAGTAAATATTTAATGGGACGGGTTTGTCGCATCATCTCGGGTGAGGTGTGACCTGCTCCCCAATTTGTACCCGTTCATTAGGAGAGTCTGTTTCGGTTGACCATTGCGGATTGAATCAAAAAGGGCGGCCGAACATCCTCGAAACCAGTTGAGCCGGTGCGCCGACGCCGCGCGCGCAGTTGGCTGACGGTCAGCGACGCACTGGCGGGCTGTCATCACGCCGCTCGACAGACAGGCGCTCGACGCGTGCGATGAGCCGCCCGCGGTGAAATACGCGTGACGGCGTCGAGGAATTCAATGCTGGATCAGCCTCGCCACATTCCGTCGACGCAGATCGCGTTCGTCAAGTTTATATGGACCGTCGGCACTTGCATCCGATGCGGCTCATGGCTCGGCATGCGTGTCTCAACGCCAACTTCTAAGCGCGAACCCAGCGCAGCTTCGCGATGCGCGGGTCGGCCGCAAAATTTTTGCGGTCGAATGTGATTCCGAATTTTGGCGCCTCGCAGATCGCCTGGACACCAGCTTCGCTTAGGCGAATGCGCCACGTCTGCTGATCTAAAGGATTGGGTTTCGTGAAAACGCGGCAAGTGAGCAAAGCGAGATTAATGCCACCCCCGGGATCCCGAACTGATGCGTAGCGAATAATCTCGACCTTGGCCGCGCGAGCAGTCTCGGCGAACGCCTGACAATAGGTGTAGTCGTTCGGGTGCATCCACAGGGCTATGCCAGCTCTGTATTTGCCTTTGGTCAGATCGATTGCTTTCTTGGTTGCATATTCGGTTGAGAATGCCGTGTACTCGGCAGGGTTTGTAGGCCAGGGGGTATGGGGCAACTTAGCGAAAAAGAGCAGCCGGTAGAACGCGATCTCCGCCACGGCCGTCTCTGGCCGTTCGGATGCGTAGAAGACCCCCTCGGTCAGTCCCGCTTTCCGAAATCGCGATCCGCTCGCATACACAGCACCGTACCGGAATGGCGTCGACAGCAGGTAGTGCAGATCCCGGCACTCGGGAGGCACCGGTGGCTTGGTGGCTTCGATGAGGTCTTCAAGCAGCTCTTGCTCGTCCACCGAATCCACGAGCTTCAGTGTCGAGACATGGTGTTGCGCTTCGACCAGCCGCCAGCAGGTGCCGGCGAGCGAGCGAGCGTCAGACGACAGCGCGGCGGGCGTCGAGGTACTGGATGACATTCATCAGCCCGGGAACGGTCTGAATCAAGGCGAGCGGCGCGGCATCAAGTATGGTGTTACGGTTCGTGAGCCAAGCGCCCGCAACCGTATCGTCGCCGCCGACGATGGCATCGAGCGAACGATAGAGACGCAAGAAAAGAACCGCGAGTTCGAATGACTTTTGTCCGCGCTGGAGCTTGTAA
Source organism: uncultured Alphaproteobacteria bacterium (assembly GCA_963755305.1). Taxonomy (GTDB): domain Bacteria; phylum Pseudomonadota; class Alphaproteobacteria; order Rhizobiales; family Xanthobacteraceae; genus VAZQ01. The sequence continues at coordinate 16,128 of CAVWJL010000012.1, forward strand.
GCACCGCTCCGCATGCGGGAGACGGTCGCCTCCGACACGCCGATCACGGTCGCGAGCAACTTGTTCGTCAGGCCCAGTCGCTGCGCTGCCTTGAGAGTTGCTTTTGTCAGGACGGCAGCTTGGTCTGCAGCAGAAGCGGGGCGGGGCTTAGTTTGCGCCATAGGAGCCTCTATTTCTGCAGGAAATATATAGCAACATAATTCCCAAGGAAAGAGTATTCGATATAGGATGATACTCCTTGCGCCGTATGTCGATGATGAAATTGCGCGACCGCAATCCGCGGCAACGCTTTCGAATCTGGCTGCGGCGGCCGGGGGAACTTGTGGCTTGATGATATAGTGATTTCTCTATATAGTACAGCGTGAATGATTGATCCCGACCATCTTAAGCCGCTCATTTGGATTGGTACGAGCCGCCGAGAACTAAGCGCCATGCCGCAGGCGGTGCAGAGCGACTTCGGATATGCGCTATACGTGGCGCAGCAGGCCGGTATGCACCGAAAGTCAAAGCCGCTGAAGGGTTTCGGCGGGGCCGGGGTGGTGGAGATCGTGAGCGATCATCGAGGCGACACCTACCGCTGCATCTATACAGTGCGCTTTGCCGGCTCGGTTTATGTATTGCACGCCTTTCAGAAGAAATCGACGAAGGGGCGTGAAACACCGAAGGTCGAGATCGAGCTAATCAGGCGGCGGTTGCGCGAAGCGGAGCGCATTGCAAAAGGTGAACGACCATGAGGAAAAGGAAGATCGGATACGAAGTGGGGAGCGGCAACGTCTTTGCCGATCTCGGCCTTCCCAATGCTGAGGAACACCTGATCAAGGCGCAACTCGTCTACAAGATCGATACCCTGATGAAGGAGCGCAAGCTCAAGCAGGTTGAGGCCGCCCTGCTGTTTGGGGTCAAGCAGCCCGACATTTCCAAGATGCTGCGCGGTGACTTCAGGCAGTTTTCGGTCGAGCGGTTGCTGCGATTCCTGGTGGCGCTAGGGCAAGACGTAGAGATCGTTATCAAGCCGCATCGGGATAGCCGGCAGGCCGCGCAGCTTCGCGTCGCTTGAAAAGCGCCGTCACAGCGCGAGCTTTGATGATCGTCCTCCGTTTTTTCAGAACGGTGACAGCTTCTTAGTCATCGCGAAACATGTATGTACCCTGTTGCCCTATCGGGATGTGAGTTGCCACACCGAAGGCCGTCGCCCAAGTGGCAGTGACCACGATGAGCGCTGCGATTACAGCGATCGTTTGAACTCGCTGCTGTCGGATTTTGTTGGCCGCTCAAATGCGAAAAGAATGCTTCGAGGAAAAGATACAGAGCAATTGGACCGTACGAAAGCACAAGGAACACGCTGCCAGTGAAAAAGCCAACGATTAGAGCGAGCAGAACGTTTACGTTTCCATAGTCGCGAACAGCGAAGATGATGGCAAAAGCAATCATTCCAAAGAACCCGAGCAAAAGAAGTGGGTTCCAACGGGCGAGAGAGCCCTTTGTCTGGACCATCGTACGGCCCATCACATCGTTAAACCATTTGCTCATTTGTCATCCCGCCCACGGGTGAAGGACGAAACAGTGTACCGAATTGTACTCCAGAATCCATGCCCTCTAGCCTCGCGCCACCGCACCAGCGTGCGGGAGCCCGAAAGAAGAAGCGCCGGCTACCATGCGCGCGAACGCCAACTGGACATGATTAAACGTTCAGCGCCCGGTAAAGTTACGTTGCCAAACGTATCATGTTATGATACACTCTATTTATCAGCTCAGGAACAATTATGTGATCCGATCTTTCAAAGGCCATTTGGCGAGGATGATTTTGGATGAGCGCCGTATTCCCAAGGGTTTCCCGACCAGCTTCGCCAAGATTGCCCGCCGCAAGCTCATTCAGTTAAACAACGCAGATGACCTCGGCGATCTCGCTGTTCCACCGGGCAATCGCTTGGAAGCTCTTAAAGGCAACCTTGCTGGCAGATATTCAATTCGTATCAACGACCAATGGCGGATCGTTTTTCGGTGGACCAGCGTTGGACCCGAGGAAGTAGAGATCAGGGACTACCACTGACGAGGAAAGATCGATGGCTAAATCGAAGCGACTCCCCCCGGTCCATCCCGGGGAAGTGCTCCGCGAGGACTTCCTCAAGCCCATGCGGCTGACACCTTATTCCGTGGCGCAGGCCTGCGGTGTTCCGCGCACGCGGATTGAACGTTTGGCGCGGGAGGAGACGCCTGTGACTGCTGATACTGCGCTTCGGCTCGCACGTTACTTTGGCACGACTGCCGGCTTTTGGATGGGGATGCAGACGCAGTACGATTTGGAGCGTGCGCAAGACGAGCTAACCGATGAGCTGGAGCGGATCGCGCCGGTGAAGCAAGCGGCAGCTTGACAGATTGTCCGGAGTTGAGGGGTCGATATCTCCGGACGCAGAAGCCGCCACCATTTTTTTGGTGGCGGGAACCTACGAATAATGGATTGAACAAGGCGGGCACCGGTCGTCTGGCTTCGCGGATTGTGGCCGATCAGAAGTCTCGATGAACGAAACGAAGATATCAAGGTTATCGATGATCGTCGGTGCCGCCATGATCGATGAGCTGAGGATTGCAACGTGTTGCAAAGTGCAATCCACTAGAGACGCCTCCTACGACTCCGTTTACCGGCGCGCGACCGCTTATCGCCATACTTGTTCGGCGCAATCCGGGCTGCAAGCCACTTCCGAACGTCCATCATGAGTCGAGCATCGGGCAGGCTGATGTCTTCGTCATCAACGATGTTGATAACGTCCATGGCAATGTCATCCGCGTAACCCTCACGCGAGAATTCGTAGAACTCGCGAAATTTCGGGACTTGCTCGAGCCAGTGGAGAACCGTCAGGCGGTCGGGCATCCCCCAATTAAAACAACTCTAGATAGTAGCAGCAAAACTGACAGAACGAACCCAAAAAAAGCAAGGGAATTCAGCGGCGAGTTCGCCGTTCGCGAGGTCATCGATCGGGCCCAATCGGGACGACCGCCGCGCGCCACCACTCTTCAACTCTTTAACTCTTCAACTCTTCCTGGCCGCAACTGCCGAGCATGGCGGTTGCCCTGCGGAAATCTTGTGCTATTAGCCACGGACGCCAGAGCATCGACAGATGTTGGCCAATTCGCCTCCGCCCCGACCCGTCGCCAAAAAGGACGTCACCATGGGAATTTTCAAGCGAGCGTCTGGCCTTGCGGCGGAATTGGCTGCCCAAAACGAGGTCGCGTCTTCTCCACGTTTTTCGCCTTTGCAGCCGCCCGCGAACAATCGCGCCTTGTTTATCGCAGCAATGGCCGATCCTGCGAAGCGCCAGATCGCTTTTGATGTCGTGGAGCGAAATTGCCGCGCGGCATTTGCTGAGGGCGCAGAAGGCGTAAAGCTCTTTCTTCAATTGCTGAAAGACATTCAAAGCTCAAAAATTGATGCGGCCGTGGATGAATTTGAAAAGCGGTTCGTGCCGATGCTCGATCAGAACTTTCTGAAGACAAAGTTTGAGCAGGTTGAACGGTAACAATTTTACGCTTTCGTTTTTTCGATCGATTGCCGTGCGGAGGCGGCTTTGCCATTCCAAATATGTGAATACAAATCCAGAACCGAGCTATTACCGCTGGACCGTGTGTAAATCGAACAAACCAAGCTCGACACTGTATCGGCCAGGGACCACAGCGGTCGCAGCCTTCGCGCAAGCTGTCGACGGCCACCAAGTCGGCAGATCAAAGCCGTCCTGGCTCAAGTGCCAAAGCGAAGGTCGCTGTTTAGCCATTGGAACGGTCGTCGCCGCTGACGCACGGTTGCCCCGTGCCGCAATTGCCGGATGCCTGTGCCGGTCTCCGCGTGTCCAGGGCGGCGGAGGGCGGGGCGTGGCGATCGGCAGGAAGCGCGCCGAGCATCTTTGTGCGAGAATGGGCATTGCGATCGATTTCGTTTTAGTGGGTGCGTTGGTGCCGCAGGCATGCGCGATAACTTTGCTCACCGCGACCGCAACGTTGCTGCTCACGTCGGCCGCCAGTGCCCAAAACCCCGTCAGGCGGCCGCTGCCTTCGTTGATCATCACGCCGCTCAGCAGCATGGCGTTCGCTGGACCTCAGGGCGGACCGTTCTCGCCCCCGTCTTTCCAGTACCGCTTGAGCGCCTCTGAAGGCACGATCCGTTACTCGATTAGAACGCCATCCTGGCTTACAGCCAGCTCAGCATTTGGCGCGACCGACACACGCGGCGTCACGCTCACGCTTACGATCAATACGAGTGCCTCTGGCTTGGCGCCTCGCACCTACAAATCAAGCGTCGCGTTCACAAACGTGACAAACGGGCAGGGTAGCGGGACCAGGGCCACGACGCTGATGATCCGGACGACTTCGGGCCGTCCTTCACAACCGGCGGGCTATCTGAAGGATGACCATGGAAATTATTTGTTGGACGACCGCGCAGGGCGGTTGCAGGCGCAATGAGCTCTCGGGGTTGGTGACCCGCTTCGAAATCGCGAGGGGCGAATGGTTCACATATCAGAGTGCCTGCCGTCCGCGGGCGAAACTCTTCGGTCTCAGATCAGTTTTTCAATCATCCGAAGCCTAACCGCCACATTGGCCCTGATGAATTGTGGCCGCCGGTCCGGTTGCCAAAACGGTCGCGCTTGTCCAAAAAGTTCGCCTTGACGCGAGCATGGTGGATACGGTTCGATTGATCGAATAGGGATCATGCGTAGTGATGAAGAACGTGGTCGACACAGCAGCAGTCTTCAAGCGGCCCGTCGACTGTTTCGGATGTGGCGGGGCGTTTTATTTCAAGCTATCCGCAATCGCCGAAAATCAACGGCTCAAATGTCCATCTTGCGGAGCCGACATCGATCTGCGTTGTGAAGCTTACGAATCCCAGGTGGCCAGTGTCAGAGACATGATTGCGACAATCGGTCATTTTCAGCGCTTCTAAAATTGCACGTTTGATCGCGGCGAAAGCAGCCAACGGCCGGGCATGTCGATCCATACGGTTGCGCGCGCTCGCAGATAATTGCGGAGCAGGTGAAATCGAACACCCATCAGAGGCGATCTGGTTGCAAAGCAGGAGTCTCACTGAAGCCCAACGATTTTAGAGCCTGCTCACAAAGTTGATCTGGGTCGCACTCACCCTTCCTTGCCAGTTCAACAATTCGCTTGGCTATAATTTCTTTGAGGATATCCGGCTGTCCCCAGTCGCGCATCGATTGGCATGCCTTCTCGTAAGCTTCCGTCATAGTGGCGGTTGCCTCTTGATCAAACGCTTCGACTAGGTTCATGCGATTCACCTATTTCACACGCTACAGTCGGCCATTCTCCAGAACATTGCGGCTCTTTGCCGTCAGAAACAACCAAATCACATCCGTCTGCTGAGATGATCAAGACAGAGTTTACGACCTGCTATCGCTCCGCCTTCACGCCATCAATGCAATTGTTCAGGATGTGCACCGAGGTCATTCAAATACGTACGCTTTTTGGCGCCACATGACCCGAGACGTAGACCAGCACACACGAGTCTGAAGAGCGCGAGGCGGGGAGACTGCCCGTGTCGGGAGCCCACGTGGCGCCGGAACTTGGCTCTTGCAGGCCTCTCCGGCGCTGCAAAAAATTCGCTGTGGCGAGCTTAATTCCTGCTACGAGCTGTGAGATTTGTCACATCCAAAACGCACCCCCGGATTTTTCGGCCGCGCGGGCGAATGGGGTGGAGTGCTTTCTGTCACTCAGATGTCACGACAACCAGTCATCGCGGAGTCCAATCGTGAATTCACGTGACGTGGGCGCTCTGTGTCGATAAATAATGCACCTCGCAAGTCGATCAAGCAAGCATAGCTAAGGGCCCGCCACAAGCGAGCTCCCGACAATGAACTTTCGCGTCGGCGTGCACGGTCAATGTCGACGCGATCTGGCAGTAGGCGTTCGAACATGAAGGCCCGACAATCCTCCAAAATCAGAGAACTCGGCGATGCACTCGTTGCGGCGGGATTTCGCACGCTCAATCAGCAAGCCGAGGCACTTGGGCTGGCGCGCAGCACGACCTGGACCATTCTCAAGGCGAACCACAAAGCCAGCGGTCTCTCGGCATCGGTGATCAAGCGCATGCTGGCGGGTCCGCAGCTGCATCCCCTCGTTCGAGCCAAACTGCTTGAGTATGTCGAAGAAAAAGCGGCCGGCCGTTATGGTCATAACGACATGCAATGTCGCAGATTTGCCGCTCGCTTGTCACTCGAGCCGACCGGCCATGCGGGGCGCGAGGGCGACCGCGCTAGTGCGCAACGCCCGAGCAGCCCGCGCCACCGCACCGCCGCATGATGGCGATCTTTTGCGAATTGCTGCTGCACTCGTTGACCGGCTAATGATTTCCGACCACTTGCTGCGATCCGCGGTGGACCATCACGCCGGGCGCAAGGGCACCATCGAAAGCATCTAGCGCTGTTTAGGACGCCCTTGCGCGATCATGGTCTCGATCGCCTGGGCGAGATTGCGGTGGAAGTAGACCGACCACTCCGCCCCCAAAAGACATGGACTTAGGTCGCCATCATCGTACCCGCCCGGGAACTCCGAACCGCGCCGCTCGTAGTCGTAGGCGTGCCGCAAGACGGCGACAACGCCGGCAAGGGTGGTCGGTTGGATCAGGAGAAGCTGGGTTGCGGCTTCGTCTGTGGCCTTGCAGGTCGCCAGGACGGCTTTCTGCACCGCGATCCACCTGGGGTCATCCTCCGAAACAATTGTGAGGACACCCATATTGATGTCGCTTCGGCGCCGGTCCGTTGGAAGCTCGTCCTCAAGCTCGGATAGGTGCTGCAACGCAGCCAAGAACTCTTCTTCAGCCCTGAAATGTGCTTCGATAGCGGCAAGGATCGGGTCGACATTGCTCGCAACAGCACCGTCGGCGGCCGCCGCGGCGCGCGCCAAACTGTAGTCATGTGACATCGCAACCATGGCTTGCTCCTGATCGGTGTGGAGACACACGTCCCGGTGGCAAGCCTTCAGTTGTTATTCAAGATCGACCCGGTCATTCGCGCCCCCGGCCTTCGGTGCGATGCAGCAAATCCGACCCCCTGGTGACCGTGACGGTAAGTCGGAACAATGGAACATTAGACTTGCCGACCCACGGGCTGGCGTCAAGAACACCGTGCCGCAAGGCTGGCATGCGACGAAAGTCAAACCCGCTAATGTGGCAGAACGGAGCCGAAGGGACTGAGCTCGAGCCGATCCGCCGGTGATTGTGCCAAGCGGCAGATTGCAGCCGATGGGCGACTAAAGCGCCAGCAGATCCATTGCGACGGGGCGACCGGTTGGGGGAGGAGCCCCTACTTTAGCTTTTTGTGAACCATGTTGCCGTACATCCTTGTGCTACCTTTCTGGTAGGCGTCATAGAGAGCCTCGGTTCCCGTCCGACCGAGGCTCTTTCATTTTGGTCACCACCCAGGTCAAATTCTCGCGACAGTCGTCGCCATTCATTCAATACCGTGTGCCTCCGATCGCGTTGCGACCTGGAAGCGCACGTCATTGCCAGTCCTGCTACAGGTCGCGTATTCCTGGACGATTGATGGCCCTTACTTTCCTTGAACATCCTGAGGCTCAAAGCAGGCGTAATGCGATGATCAAGTCAGAGCTTATAGTGCGAATTGCGAACCAGTATCCCCACTTGTACCGGCGCGATGTTGAGAAGATCGTTGATGCGATTCTGGATTGTGTCGTCTCAGCAATGGCTCGTGGTGACCGAGTAGAGCTGCGGGGGTTTGGCGCATTCTCCGTTAAGGTTCGCCGAGCTCGTACCGGACGAAATCCACGGACCGGAAAGGACATATCGGTGCCAAAGAAAGTCGTGCCCGCATTTAAGACTGGGAAGGACATGCGTGTGCGTCTCAACCCGCGCCGCAGGGACGTGTGATAAGAACAAGAGCACCGTGCTAATTCGTTCAAACAATTTGCCGGCGTTGACATGTGGATTGAGACTGGGATCGGGCTTCTGGTCTTCCAGCAGATCTCCGTGCTGACATTGCCGTCGGAAGCGGTGATCGAGACGATTACATCCTGACGGTGCGAGCCGAGCAGCTTCGCTGCAGGCCGATCGAAGCGCCACGATTGCATCACCTCGCGCTCCGAGACCCGTATTGGCCCCGACCCCGGGCACTCTGCGATCGCAATGCGCAATCATGTTTGCGACGGTCGTGCGCAATTGAATAGCCTTCGGCGACAAGTTGCGCGGCCATTCATACGCTTGACTAAGGTACACGACATAAATGCGGTCCGCGGACGGAACTCAGCTCGCCGGCCGCGAATTTTCGGCTCGCAACGTAACGTTTGAGGAGCCCGAGCGATGGAACCGGGATGCAGAATGCTTGTAGCCGACAACTCCGCCGCAACCCGGCAGATCTTTCGAAAGGCGGCAGCCCGAGCCGGCATGCCAATGAGCATTGTCGAGGCGAGCAGCGGCGATGAATGCAAGGCGTTGATCTGCAAGGGGCACCTGCAGCTGGCGTTTATCGACATCTACATGCCCGGTGCCTCCGGCATCGACGTGGCCTTGGCGGCTCGTCAGGCAGGCGTCAAGACTTTCATCACCTTGATGAGCGCGCGTGAAGATGATGAACTCTTCGCCATCGCGCGCCAGCTCAAAGTCTACGAATTTCTGGTGAAGCCATTTGGCGTAGCGGACGTTCAGTCCATCATCAGGACCTACAATCACCTGGCGTCACCGCTTCGTGCGTTGATCGTCGACGACTCCGAAACGACACGAAATCTGATCCAAAAGGTCCTGGCGCGAAGCGTATTCCGACTGATGCTGGAACAAGCGGCCGATGGCGAAACGGCGGTCGCCATCTGCAGGTCCGAGCTGTTCGACGTTGTCTTTCTCGACTGCAACATGCCGGGGGTTAGCGGATTGGCGACGCTGAAACGCTTGAAGGCGCATAATCCTTTGATCAAAGTTGTCATGATTTCGGGCGAGCTTGACCAGCGTCGCAAGCAGGCCGCGGCGAAATTGGGCGCGGCTGCCGTCATGCCGAAGCCTTTCTCCACCGATCAAGTTGATATGGTTCTGCATCGGGTCTACGGACTGCCCGTTCCGATGCTGAAAATGCTGCCAGCAGAAAATGCCTGGCGGGTGCCGGCTCCCCTTAGGGACCTTACGTTACCGCCAAGGATTTCTCATCGTCCCGAGCGCCGTGCCATTTGACATCGGCATGGCAAGGACGGCCAGCGGGTAGGTCGGCGGCCAGCCATGTTATCGCAGGGTTGATTGCTTGGTCAGAACCTGAGCGCGGCGTTCATGCTGGTTGCGACCGCATTCAAATAATCGCCGCTCACGCTCTCCACAGATGCCGTTGTGGGGATCAAGAGGAGGGAGCGGGCTGTTCGTAATGGACCAGTTTGCCGCCCGGGGTGGGAGATCGGCGATAACATCGCCGACATGTAAAAAGCGGACCACCACCTCATGGGTCTGCGGCGGTGGTGATGCAAGCCGCGAGCGGAACGTCAAGGTCTTGCCCGGCTCCAGCACAGTCTGTGCCAGAAGCGTGGTCCAGCGATAGACCTCTTGTGTGCTGCGATCGCGGATTGAAAAATGCAGCCGCGGCACCTTGACCGAACGCGGCGAAACGCTCGCGATCGTGCCCGCAACCACGAGCACCGGTACGCCTCCATCGGTTTCGATCACCGAGGCGACATGGCTGAATGCAAGCCCGTGCAGATTGACCGGCAGACCGATCGCCGCGTACAGCGACGCGGTCTGGGGCGCCAGTTCTACCACCTGGTGACGCCAGCCGATCAGCGCGAAATTGAGTGCGGCCAGCGCCGGAATGCCAATCGCTAGGACGAGTAGCGGCCACGGCGGGCGCCGCCCGGCGCGCGGCGGGGCTCGGTGAGCGGCAGGCATTTCGAGGGCCGGGCCGAGCGCAGCCTCGGCAGGCAACACGGTTAGCGCGGTGCCCGTTGCCACCGGCGCCCGCGATGGCGTATCCGCGAACACGCCCGGCTCATACTGCTGCATTCGTGAGGGCGGCGCGGGCGAGGGTGGCTCTTGGGAGAGCGGCTCGGCGACAACCGCGGGCGGGGGTATCTGCGCCATCGGAGCCTGTTGTTCGATCTTGCCCGCAGTCCACTCGGCCTCGATCGTGCGCTCGGCGGCAAGCTCAGCGGTGGCGCGACCTGCGAGGCGTGTTATCGGCGCTTCCTGGGACGCATCAGCCAGCCGTTGGACGGTTACGGCGGCGCAAAGCGCTGCGATCTCGCTCCGATATGCCTGCGCGATGGCCGAAAAGGCTGCAGGGTTGCTGACGAATTTGACGTGGTGGCAGCACGGGCAGCGAACCGCCCGGCCGGCCGCCCCCAGGACAGGCGTCTCGATCCAGTATTCAGTCGCGCATTTCGAACAGACGATCAGCATTGGCGAATTGCTGCAATTGGTGATGCCTCGACGGTATCGGGATTTCGTTAACGAATTGGAAACCATAACCGCCCGGCGGTGATGGCCCGGAAGCGATGGCCCGGAGGCGATGGCCCGGTGCTGATGGAAGGGCGCATCGACCAGCCGAGACACCGATATGGCGGACGGCAGCCCATATTCGCCCCGATCGAGCTGATGATTAGCGAATCATTGAAGCACGCCATGGCCAGGTCACGAGGACTTTAGGCGAATTGCAATGACCACATGGGCAAGTTGGTGGCTTGTGCAGTCGCAGTCAGCGGAGCATCGCATGCCGGATCAACGCCAAGCGGTTCGAACACGCGTGCTGATGCCGGCCAAATTGTTCTACGATCAGCGCTGGCCTGCGATGCAGTGCATTGTGCACAATCTATCCATCGGTGGGGCCTGCCTGGAGATATCTAGTCCGGTCAAATGTCCCGAAACATTTGAGTTGAGCTTCGATTCTTTCCGCTCTGCCCGACGGTGCCGCTTACGATGGCGAACTGGAAATAGGGTCGGGGTTTCCTTCAGCGAGGCTGCGCACTCATAAATTGGCTTGATTGTTCCGGCCAGCCAACCCCATCGTCGGTGCTGGATTGCCGGGTTTGTTGTTGGCTCGCGGTGGCCTGACCTCCAACGGCGTACTCGGTCAAAGTGATTAAAATCGTGCGGCCGCAAGGTGAGTGAGGAGTTCGAGTTTGTTGTCTCTGAGGCAATAACGCGGGGGCCCCACTATCGCGGGCAGGCCAGCACCTGGAACCGCTGTCTTTCCGAAAATTCCGTCCAATTTGGGTTCGCGTCGTGACGCAAATTCATTGCCCACTATCTCGTGCACGACTGCGACACCAAGTGGTTCGACTGGAAACGGTTCTGCAAATCTTGTCACATCTGCACTTTTAAGTTGACGCTGAAATATCTGCAGATTTATCCTGCAATAATCTACCGCATTAATATATTGGGGCGAAGATGACGATCTTCGGATATGCCCGCTGCTCGACTAAGGAGTTGAGCTATCATGGGCAGGTTGCCGAGTTGGAGGCTGCGGGCTGCACCAAGGTGTTCAAAGAGAGGGTAAGCGGTGCCTCTACCACCCACCGCGCCGAACTGGCCAAGGCGTTGCGCAGCCTCGAGCCCGGAGACCTGCTCATTGTCACGCGCTTAGACAGGTTGGCGAGATCGACGCGCGACCTGCTCAATGTATTGGACGCGGTGGTAAAACGCGGCGCCAGCTTCAAGTCGCTCGCGGACGAATGGGCGGACACGACGACCCCATACGGCGAGCTGGTGGTCACCATCTTGGGCGGGCTAGCCACATTCGATCGGAACCTCATGCGTGCCCGCACCGAGGAGGGCAGGAAGCGAGCGCAAGAACGCGGTGTGCGGTTTGGCCGTCCCCGCAAGCTTACAGCCCCTCAACGTCGCGAGGTGCTAGAGCGCTTGGCCCCGGGCGAGACATAGTCTGATCTAGCGTGAAGCTGCCATATGAAGGTGCGTGTGGCTCGGGGTAACGATCGTATTCACCTCATCACTCACAAGTTCGCCACTTGGGCATAGCAACCGAAAACAAGCATGCCCGCTACAACTCCGAGCCAGCCATTGTTATCTGAACCGAATTGCATTCCAATCAGACCGCCAATAGCACCGGTAATGATCAAACCGAGAATCCAGAGTGCAACTACTTTCATCGGGAACCGGATAGAGCCCAATTTTTTAGTGTGTTCGGTAGGCATTGCTAGGCTCCTGGTGTTGGGCCCCGGCAAAAGGCTCAAGGGCCCGCCAATCGCATGATCAATGGCTCTGTGTCGATCGTATCGATCGCTCGGTGCTTTGCACAGACGGAAATCTATCACGGCTAGGGCGCGTTAGGGTGTGACCAATGTCACACGTTAGGCAAACAAGAGAGGTGCTTGCCGAACGCGCAGCGGGTGATGACTGGACCTGGCCGAATTCGTGATCAGTAAATTGGGGCGGTAGGTCCGAACAAGTAACTCGCTCGCGCGGTCACGGCGAAAATATCCGCGTGGCCGTCGGACGTCCGCAAAAAGACTCCAGCGCTATCTGTTCCGGCATGATCAAATGTAGCACGGTAGTAGTTGGCCTCCACCCCCAGGATGATGCTTTGCCACGGCACGTATTCGAGGCCCATCCCGACCGTCCAACTATTGCTCCAAGTGGCGAAATCCGTAGGCACAGCGAAGTTCACCGTACTGCCGCTCACTCTCACGCCCGCCCAACCGGCCTTGCCATAGATCATGGTCCGGTCCCAAGCGTAACCCAGCTTCCCAGTGACGGTGACGATGTTGTCGATAGTGAGAGACCTATCACGGGTGGGGAAGAGAACGCTAGTTTGGGATTCTTGAAAGTGGGCTTTCGACCAAGTGCCCTCAATACCGAAAACGAAGGCACCATAACCTGAAGTCTTCCACTCGTACTGGCAGCCGACGTGACCGCCGCCAATCAATGACACCGGTTTGAAACTGAAGCCCTCAACGGCAACCGAGTTGTCGTAGCTATAATTGGCTCGTGACCACGCGCCTCCAACATTGCCGCCCAGATAGCAGCCAGTCCACCAGCTATACACAACGGGCGTAGGCGGAGGACCATAGGCAACCTTGATCGGCAGGTCGGCCGCCACTGCAGGGCCCGCAATTTGCGCCACCAGTGCAGCGCATGCGAGCAAGATTTTCTTCATCTCAATTCCCCCTCAAGAGCATCTAATATCATACTACAAAATCCATCACTGACTGTTGCTGGCCGGCAACACTCGAGCAGAGTCTGTCGCTCGTTCGTCGCGCCCGGTAGCGCCCGGCAAATGGCCAGCCAGCCCGCAAATTAAGTGATTGGTTAGTCTCATCAATCGAGTCCGCGCCCACTTTAACCAATTGATAACTGGGGCCAGCATGATGGTTGGGTCTGAGTGATGCGACTTCCGACCACACGACCAACCAAATGCCCTTGGTGCTTTGCCCTGCGTAGCAACGGAAAAAAATCCATGCGTCAGCGAACTGACCATCCATTCGTCTCCGGGCGCAGCGGTTCTCGCGTGATCGGGACCATAATCTTCTCGGCTGTCTTCGGGGCTGTGCTGGCCGCAATGCCGGGGCCGGCCTCGGCCGCGAGTGAGGTGCAGGGTCGACTGGAGGATATGCAACTGCGCACGGAGAACGCATCGACCAGGGAGGTCCTGGAGGCGCTATCTGCCAAGTTCAAGCTGCGTTACAAGCTCCCGCCAAACATCGGCCGCAACCTGACCGGGCTCTATTCCGGGACCCTTCACCAAGTCTTGGGGCGGGTCCTCGATGGCAATGACTATATCGTCAAAGTTTCGGACAATGGCGTCGAGGTTGTTATCCTGGGTATGTCAGGCGGGACCGCCCGCGCCCCTTCGGCCCCGACGATCACCGTCAGCAAGACCGAGGTCACCCCTGAGGTGGCCCCCTCAAAGCCGATTCCGCCTCTTTCTAGCTATCGGTGACGTACCCCCGCCGCCGGATATTTCAGTCAAGACGCCCTTCGCCTCATCCCTCGGTGTAGTGATCACTGCGGGGTTGCCTGGTCGTTCCTCCTCGACATCAGCCGTTTCAACGATCTATATCAGACTCACGCGATATCCGGCGGAGCTTCTTTCGGCGATCACCGCGCCCACATCGCCCAGGACGCTCAACCTCGCGTAGCGCCTTGCAGCCAATGTCTGCCAATGGGAGTCACTCATGCTGACGGAACGTCGTGTTCTCGTAACGGGCGGAGCCGGATTCATCGGCGCACACCTGTGCAAACGACTACTGGAGCGCGGCGATGAAGTTTTGTGCGTCGATAATTTTTACACTGGGACGCGTCACAACGTGCGACACCTGCTGTCGAACCCTATGTTTGAGTTGGAGCGTCACGATATCTGTTTCCCGCTCTATGTAGAAGTTGATGAAATTTTCAATCTGGCCTGTCCGGCTTCGCCCATTCACTATCAATTCGATCCGGTGCAGACCACGAAGGTGAGCGTGCATGGGGCGATCAATATGTTGGGTCTCGCCAAGCGCGTGAAGGCAAAAATCTTGCAAGCGTCGACCTCGGAGGTTTACGGCGATCCGACGGTTCACCCGCAGAAAGAGGACTATTGGGGCAACGTCAACCCGATCGGGTTGCGCTCCTGCTACGATGAAGGTAAGCGCTGCGCGGAGACCCTATTCTTCGATTATCGGCGACAGCACCGCCTGCCGATCAAGGTTGCGCGGATCTTCAATACCTATGGCCCCGGCATGCATCCAAATGATGGGCGGGTTGTTTCGAATTTTATCATCCAAGCTTTGCGCAATAACGATATTACGGTCTATGGCGAGGGCAATCAGACGCGCTCATTTTGCTATGTCAGCGATCTCGTCGATGGGCTCACGCGATTGATGGAGACGCCCGATGATGTAACCGGCCCCGTGAATCTCGGAAACCCGATCGAATTCACGATTCGGCAATTGGCCGAAATGGTCATTGCTCTCGCCGGATCGTCATCAAAGATCGTGTATCAACCGCTGCCCGAGGACGATCCCAAGCAGCGCTGCCCCGACATCAGCAAGGCACAGGAGCTGCTCGCATGGGCGCCGCGGATACAACTGCGCGAAGGATTGACAAAAACCATTGAGTACTTCGATCAGCTGTTGACCTTGGACCAAAAGCAGCTTTCGAGCCCAGCCAAAAACAAAAAGCGTCAGACGGCTCGCGTCGCGAAACGCGGGCGCTGATTGTGACTGCCTTGGCACCTCCCTTCCCACGGTTCTCGGCGCAAACGGCCGATGATTGAGACGTGCCGCTGTGCGACTAAAATTGTCGGATCACATGTTAGAAAGATATTTAGAAGCGCTATTTGGGGTCATTTCGATTTCAGCGGGGATAAAGGAACTGAGTTCTGAGTGGTGAGCGAATGATATGTTGGTGCCAAAGCGCTTGGCGAGCGCAACTTCGGAAGTTATCTCGCCTGAATAGTACAACGTCATTTGATGGCCGCCCCTTCCCACAATTCCAATCAATCGAAGAGGCGCGCCACTTGCAAAATGACACTGCTCAAGACCCAACTCACGCCGACAGAGGTGTATGATCGGAAAGCCCGGTCGTGCGTCCCCGGAAGGTAAGCATCGCCCCTGAACATTGTGCTCAACCACAAACTCTCCGGCCTGGTTAAAGATGATTGCTGACCATCGCGTTGGAGTACGCCCAAATGGACGCATCAGCGTCTTATAGAGGATGAAGCCAAGCTTGTAGATGAGTGTTTTCATCCTACGTGTTCGCTATCTTGACGTGCCTTGCTGTCGTTGCCGCCGACGAACACGATGTGACCGGCAAAAGCGCCACGGCCTCTGGGATTCGGAGCTGGAATGGGGGAGGGGTGACTGCTTTCGAGCACGGCTTTGCAACCTTCCCTCGCCTTAAAATCGTGATTGGGTTGGAATATGGGGCGGTATGAAGGCTTTGATGGTCGAGGCCGGTACGAAATATTTGGCGAGATCTTTTAGCTCGCGTCGAGGATCGCCGAACGGGCGCACCTGGATCTTCCGGCTCATGATGCCGAGGAGGCATTTGCTGGCGGCATCGAATACGCCGGACCCTGAATTTCCGGTGCTTGCTACATCGCTGATCACCGTGGAAAATCTCTTTCGGTAAGCAAGGGGAAGCAAATTCGGCGACATGATGTGCGAACGCGCAGTGCCTTCTGGAACTGCTACAATGACCGGCTGTCCGACCCACGGAGCTCTTTCACACAGCGGCATCCTTCGCATTTGTAAGCTGATCGGTAGTTTCCGCCCGTCAACGGAAAGTAACGTCAGGTCCACGCGCTGGTAAGCGCCTTCCTTTACGGCCTTGGCCGGCAGCTCCAGACCGGCAATACGCACGCTCGGTTTGGTACGAGCGGCCGAACCAACGACGTGGGCGGCGGTGATGACCAGGCCGTTTCCGAGATATATGCCATACCCGGTCCACGATTGCGGTGGATGTTGCACGATGTGGACCGCGTAAACGAGCAAGGAATTGTCGGTGGGCTGGGCCGCTGCGCAGCCGACCGGCACCAAAACCGCCACGGCCGCGGAGAGCCCGATCGCAAGGCGCACGATTAGCCTCGATTAGACCGGGTGGGAGCGTATTCCGCTCGGCTCAAAATAGGGCGCCGGCGCGGTGTGTCAATCGACACTCTCCAACGAGGCGACCGAGGCTTCCTGGCCCCAAGCACGACGACCCTCCGCTGAATGCCTCGTATGGCATTGTTTTCACAGACAAAGTCGGTTCGGATTTTCTGGGCATAAAAATTGGCCTCCTGTGAAATTCGTCACAGGCACCCACCGTGCTCACACGCTATCGTTAGGCATGCGGGCGGCGACCCACGGGGAAACAATGCTCGAGCAATCCATTCGGCGGAGGCAGCCGACGTCCCCGACAACGCATGCGGCGATTGCCGCGTCGGGGTCTCGCCCCCGCTTGGCTATGGATGAGGCCATGAAAGCCGGGATTGTAGTCGCTACATGCAGCGTGCTCATCCTCGGCATTCTATTTCTCGCGATGTTTACGATGCAAGTCGGCATCGGATAGTCACTAATACAACTCATGACGGGACGCAGAGCATTTTAGTTTGACCGTGCAGCATTGATTGCGGCAACCTTTTTCGAGAGTGCACACCCTCTCCTCGGAACATCGGATTGAATTAAGACGACCGCCGACGCTTTCGATCGGGTCCGTCGGATCCTTGATGGGTAGTGTCTCAGTTTGAAATATTGGCGGGTTGTTTTCTGTAGCGACCGCATTGCCGATCACATCGGCGAGGCGCTTCTCACCTTTGAGGCCTCAGGGCATGGAGCTAATATAGGACACCAAAATGAGGAGTACGGGCATTGACTATCAAAATACGCGAGATGTCCAAGTCGGATTTGGCCGCTGCCCTTCTGTTACTAACGGGCGTCGTCGTGATTTGGGGCGGCATTGCATGGCTTCTGCTTGAACTGATTTGGCGCTCGTTGAAAGTAGCCTAAATTTCAAACTGAGACACTACCCCTTGATGACGTTGCTAATTCCGAATCCGGCGGGCAGAATTGTTCGAAATACTTTATTCATCGAACTGAGGAAACGAGCGATGATTACGGTGCCCGAATTGGCGGCCGAGGCGTTGGGCTCCTGCCTTGCCACCGATATGACCCGCAGATTCGGATCCTCGCATGCACATCTGGCTGAGCTGATCCCGTCCATCGCCCGGCTTGCGCTCGAGTGCATCGGAAATAGCGATGCCCTCTATCACAATGTCGAGCACACAATGCTTGTCACGCTGGCTGGGCACGACATTATGAAAGGACGAGCTCTTCTTTCCCCCACTCCCGCCAGCGATTATGCACACGTCATTGTTGCGTGTCTGATGCACGATATTGGATTCGTCCGAGGCATTCTAAAAGGCGACGGCGACAACGAATACGTGATCGGGGATGGACGCAAGACGCAGTTGGTACGGGGGTCATCCGACGCTGCTCTTCTTCCGTATCATGTCGATCGGTCCAAACTGTTCGTAATGGAGCACGTTGCAACGCTCGACGTTATCGATCCAGCCAGAGTCGCGCGCGCCATCGAATTCACGCGGTTTCCGGTCTCTGCAAAACTGGATGATGGGAACGACGAAGAAGGGTTGCTTGTGCGAGCCGCTGATCTCATTGGGCAGCTCGGTGATCCGCATTACATCCGTAAGGCAAACGCATTATATTATGAGTTCGAAGAAACCGGAATGAATAAGAAATTTGGCTACAAGTCGCCGGCCGACGTCGTGGATTTATACTCGCAATTTTATTGGAATAGCGTTTCTTCCCACATTCAGACAGCCATCCGGTATCTCAATGTCACATCGAGCGGTCGACAATGGATAGCAAATCTTTATAGCAACGTGTTCCGCGCCGAACGTGACCGGAATTTGTCCGGTCCACAGCAGTAGGCAATTGATACTGTTGACGTTGCCGGCGGTTCGCTCAGCGACGAGCGTCCGCCATACCGACCGTCCTGACGCCTTGGTGGTCTAATACGAACAGAGGAAAATAGTGTCGAGTTGCTTCGGCATTGGCAATGATCAATGTCCGATTGTCGAGTATGAGCCATTGTTCATCATGGCGGACGGCGACAATTGCATGTGTGGCTTTGCGCCTCGCGTCGTGGACAATGACAAATCGTAGATCGCCGGGAGCAATTCCGGTTTCGCGGAGCGCGACGTATTTTACGATTGCGTAATCTTCGCAGTCGCCGACCCCGACGTTTAGCGTGGCAAGGGGGGCAGACCAGAAATCATCAACGCCATACTGAGCCCAATCGCTCACAGGCTTGATTCCCAGATTCACGGCACGATTGATTTCGGCCAATCGGGCACGGCCTTGGCGCTGCCGACCCAGTTCAACGATGGACAAGAATCGTCGTGCGGCGGGAGGGCAGGGGCCATCCCCAGAACGGCACGCCGCAATGGTCTTCGCCTCTGTGAGGATTCGAGACTGCAACTCTGCCCATTTTGCCGATATTTCGGACGCTTCATTTGGTAGAGGGTTTGTTGCGTGCGGGCCAAACGGTTCCGCAAGAAACTTGGTACGCTGCTGAATGTGACCTTTAACGCTTGCTGTCAGCGCGCCGACCCGCGACCGTTCGCGACTTTCCAATTTGTTTTCGGCTATCGCCTGATCGCCAAGTCCTTCATTCGCGGAGGCGTCGAGCGATCGGGACCGTCCGCCCAGGTGTGGGTCTGCACAAGCAGCTCCGCAGACAACCGCAACCAAAAACAGGATACACGCAAACTTGACGAATGCGGACATCGGATGAAGGCCCCGCAGTCGGAATATCGGTCGGCTTGGAAGATCCGGTTTCCGAATGCTTGGGCGACACGTTGCGCCAGGCCTTTTTGCGATGGAGTTAAAGGCGCGCCAGTTGTGATGTTTTTAAAAAATTGCGGTGAACAGACCGTTGAAACACCGTTCCGTAGTGGGTCGAGGGTCGAGAGCCAATCAAGCCCAGGCAACATAGTCACGCCGATCGGGGGCTGTCGCACGCCCAGACAGAATGCGATGCCGGCAGCGTTATGCGATGCCGGCAGCGTTCCGTCGCGAGCAGCCACAAATAGGAGGGACTGCTTGAGTGCTACCTTACCGAGGGAGATGCAGGCTCACGCGTGGCCGATATTTTATTATCGCACGCCATAGTGCGCAAACTGAGCCTCAATTTTCGCTTCGATTGCGCCTGCCGCTGCGATATCGGCATTGCCTCCGCTTGCGTCGCCTTTTTTGAGCTTGGCCAGTCCGCGTCCGTAGAGAGCACTAGCCAGCTTCGGCTGGAAGCGCAGCGCCAAACTGTAATCGTCAATAGCAGAATCAAACCGCGCCATTTTTAGGTAAACCAGTCCACGCGAATCGTAAGCGGCAGCATCATCCACTTGCAACTGAATTGCTCGGTTGCAGTCCGCCAACGCCGCTGGCAATTCCCCCATGATGGCGCGGGTCCAACAACGTCCATTCCACGCAGCGGAAACTTTGGGTGCAAGGCGGATCGCTTCATCGAAGTCTTTCAAAGCGCGATTGTATTCGTTCATTTTTTGATAGGTGCTGCCTCGATTGGCGAAGGCGCTCGCATACTTTGGGTCAAGCTTGATCGCCTCGTCAAAGTCCTTGATCGCTCGCTCGTATTCATTCTTCTTCTGATAAGCTAGCCCGCGGTTGTTGAACGGCTTGGCGTAGTCAGGCATGAGCTTGATCGACTGATCGTAATCCTCAATGGCACGATCGTAGTCCCGTTTCATGACGTAGGCGTTGCCACGATTGTTGTAGGCGATCGCCAAGACATGCGGCTTTTCGTTGCCGGCCTCGATAAGTGCCGTGCAGCCCTGGATTTGAAGCTCAACTGAAGCGCGATCGCCGCCGTTGCACAATTCGACATTCTTGAGCCGCGAATCCTGTGTGATTGTGCTCTGCTCTCCGGCCAGCGGCGCGACAGACAGCACGATCAGTGCCACTGTCGCGGCGCAGCCGAGGCCCGCTTTGGTGCTGGATTGCGCCAAGTTTGGAATTCGGGACTGCACGGTCGGCTTCCGAAGTCTAGGATACGGACGGCGTGCGTGCGCAGGCGCTACTTGGCGCCGTTATTTTGCCGTTTCATCAGTATCCCACGCTGCCTGTTTGTAACCTTGTTCGTGCCATTTTCGATCAGAGTGGAAAATTTTTCAGTATCCATCAGCAGAAATCTCGACACGTGGCGTCGTCCCTCGAATGCCCATGGTCGCAAGCGGGGTGTCTACCTTCATGTCGCCAGTTTTCGCCACCTTGCCGGCAACAAATACCAGGGTTCCTTTGGTCAGACTAATGAGTGCCGAGTTGGACTTTCCGTTCGGGGTGTACACGAACTCATTCAGGACTATGCGGGCGTTGTTGGACACATTGAATGCCGTGTCATCTGTGAAGATAATGCCGACTATGCCATCAGCTCCAGTTTGCACCACATCGCCTTGGTAGACCGCATTACCGACTTTCACCCGATCGGATTGTCCGACACTTGCTTGCAGCACTACCGCGCTCACGTGTTCGATGGTGACCGAACCCGCGACCTTTACCACTTTCCCGATCGGATTCACCGGAGAGGTCAAAACGGCAGGGCGAGGGGGATCGCTTTGGGCCAAGCTCGGCTCAGGGCAAATGCCAACTGCGCCTAAGACGAAGCCAATCACAAGACATGCGACTACACGCGGGCGCATCTAGGTCACCTCGCATAATGTCTAAAATAGCAAAATTATCTCAGCTAATCAAGAGGATCCGCGGCCCTGGAGTGTCACGGAGAGCCAGGGCATCCAGGTTGTCCCACAACAGTACAATGTTGAACTTCAACCATTTTTATCCTTTACCGTTGATTAAGCGGGCTCCAAAGTGATATTTTTTTGAATTGGTGCTGGCAAATCGGGGATTGACGGCGCGAGGCCTTCGGACAGAGCAAGGTTCGGACAGAGCAAGGATTGTGCCCCGTGTTCGGTAGCCACTGCGATCTGCCCGGGCACGCGGTTGGCCCGGCCGAAAGCGGTCGAGAGCACGTTGTCGCTCCCCCCAAAGTCATCGGCAAAATCCAGACGGTAACCGGTTCCGGTACCATCACGCGTGCAAACGGCGTGGCCGTTCAAGCGAGCGCCAACGATCCTGTTTTCCAGGGCGATGTCATTGAAACCGCGACTGACGGCCGGATTAGCGTTTGCTTCATCGACGGCACTACGTTCAATCTCTCTGCGGCCGCCCGCATAGAGCTGTGCGAATTTGTCTGCGACCATAACGGGGCTGCGCATTCGGCGCTGTTCAACATCTTCCGCGGAATCTTTGCTTTCACCGCCGGTCAAATGACGACGGCGGGCGGGATCAGGATCGATACTCCTCTCGCAAGCCTTCGGAGCCGCGCTTCGGCCGTTGGCATCGGCGTGCTGTCATTTGCAGCATTGACCTTGTCTGTGATCGAGAAAATCAAGGCTGCAGGGCCGGACCTCCTAGATAACGACACCATCACACTCAAAGATCTCGCCGGCGCCCTCGAGATCCACATCAAAGAAGCTGTCCCTGTCCCGCGGGTGATCGTTCTCGATGACCCCGGTCTTTCAGTCGTCATCGCACGGAGAGGGTCCGTCATTACCGCGGACATTGTGCCAAATAGCCAAGAACAAATTTTGCAGTTGCAAAAGGACGAGCTGGACGTACGAGTAATCCGTGCGCTGGGGCCTTCGGGACCCACCGATATAGGGTCAAGCTCGAGTTCGGGTTCTGCCGAAATCCTATTTCAGCCGCAGCCAATCAACCTTTTTCAAGGTAACGGAGGCCTAACTCCACAGCCTGCCCTCATCTCCGATCCGGTTCTTTTTACCCCCTCAAATCTAATTCTCCCGCCCAGCGCGCCTGCCGCCCCTCCGCTGACCAACACGCCGGTCATCGCGATCGAGAGTATCAACACCGTAAATGCCACCGTTGCCGGAACCAAGATCGTCAACGCTAGCGCTGCCAATGCCGGCTTTACCATCGAGGGCACCGAGACGGGGGCCGACGGTCAGACGGTCACACTCACGATCGTCGATAGCCAAGACCAGGTGGTCCTAACCTTTGTGGCCACGGCCGCGGCGGGCAAATGGTTGGTGACAGTCACGCCGGCGCAGGCGACGGCACTGAGCGACGGCGATTACACGGTCACGGCGACCATCACGAACTCGACCGGCAATCTGGTGCAAGCCTCGCAACCGATCACGGTAGATCAAACTCCGCCGACGATCGCCATCACGACTATCGCCAACGTCGGGAACAACATTATCAACGCAAATGTGGCCAATGCGGGCTTTGCCATTAGCGGCACCGAAACGGGCGCAGACGGTCAGCAGGTCACGGTTACGATCCTTGATAGCCAAGGCCATGTGATCGGTAGTTATGCCACCACGGCGGCCAGCGGTTTTTGGTCGGTAAATGTCAGCGCGACCGATGCACAGGGGCTGGCTGACGGGAATTACACCGTATCAGTAATCGTGTCGGATGCGGCCGGCAATCCGGCGGCGCCGAGCAATGCGAGCTTCACGCTCGACACCACGGCGGACGCCGACAGCAACCTGGTGCTGAGCGCGTTCAATGCGGCCGGCGGGGTGAACGCGGCTGCGGTTTTGATCACGCTGGCGGGCCTCGACAGCGATATCGTGTCGGGCACGATCACGCTGAGCGACGGCAATGGCCACACCGCCACCCACACGCTGACGGCGGCCGAGATAGCGGCCGGTACGGTGACGCTGCAGGCCGGCGACTTCAGTGGCTTCGGCACGCTCAACCATGCCGATAGCCTGATCACCGTGTCGGCCACGGTGACCGACAATGCCGGCAATCCGGCGACGCCGGCTAGTGACAGCTTTGTGCTCGACACCACGGCGGACGCCGACAACAACCTGGTGCTGAGCGCGTTCAATGCGGCCGGCGGGGTGAACGCGGCTGCGGTTTCGATCACGCTGGCGGGCCTCGACGGCGACATCGTGTCGGGCACGATCACGCTGAGCGACGGCAATGGCCACACCGCCACCCACACGCTGACGGCGGCCGAGATAGCGGCCGGCACGGTGACGCTGCAGGCCGGCGACTTCAGTGGCTTCGGCACGCTCAACCATGCCGATAGCCTGATCACCGTATCGGCCACGGTGACCGACAATGCCGGCAATCCGGCGACGCCGAGCAATGCGAACTTCACGCTCGACACCACGGCGGACGCCGACAACAACCTGGTGCTGAGCGCGTTCAACGCGGCCGGCGGGGTGAACGCGGCGGCGGTGTCGATCACGCTGTCGGGCCTCGACAGCGACATCGTGTCGGGCACGATCACGCTGAGCGACGGCAATGGCCACACCGCCACCCATACGCTGACGGCGGCCGAGATAGCGGCCGGCACGGTGACGCTGCAGGCCGGCGACTTCAGTGGCTTCGGCACGCTCAACCATGCCGATAGCCTGATCACCGTGTCGGCCACGGTGACCGACAATGCCGGCAATCCGGCGACGCCGAGCAATGCGACAGCTTCACGCTCGACACCACGGCGGACGCCGACAACAACCTGGTGCTGAGCGCGTTCAATGCGGCCGGCGGAGTGAACGCGGCTGCGGTTGTCGATCACGCTGACGGGCCTCGACGGCGACATCGTGTCGGGCACGATCACGCTGAGCGACGGCAATGGCCACACCGCCACCCACACGCTGACGGCGGCCGAGATAGCGGCCGGTACGGTGACGCTGCAGGCCGGCGATTTCAGTGGCTTCGGCACGCTCAACCATGCCGATAGCCTGATCACCGTGTCGGCCACGGTGACCGACAATGCCGGCAATTCGGCGACGCCGAGCAATGCCAATTTCATGCTCGACACCACGGCGGACGCCGACAACAACCTGGTGCTGAGCGCGTTCAATGCGGCCGGCGGAGTGAACGCGGCTGCGGTTTCGATCACGCTGGCGGGCCTCGACAGCGACATCGTGTCGGGCACGATCACGCTGAGCGACGGCAATGGCCACACCGCCACCCACACGCTGACGGCGGCCGAGATAGCGGCCGGCACGGTGACGCTGCAGGCCGGCGATTTCAGTGGCTTCGGCACGCTCAACCATGCCGATAGCCTAATCACAGTATCGGCCACGGTGACCGACAATGCCGGCAATCAGGCGGCGCCGAGCAATGCCAGCTTCACGCTCGACACCACGGCGGACGCCGACAACAACCTGGTGCTGAGCGCGTTCAATGCGGCCGGCGGGGTGAACGCGGCTGCGGTTTCGATCACGCTGGCGGGCCTCGACAGCGACATCGTGTCGGGCACGATCACGCTGAGCGACGGCACTGGCCACACCGCCACCCATACGCTGACGGCGGCCGAGATAGCGGCCGGCACGGTGACGCTGCTGGCCGGCGATTTCAGTGGCTTTGGCACGCTCAACCATGCCGACAGCCTGATCACAGTATCGGCCACGGTGACCGACAATGTCGGCAATCAGGCGACGCCAAGCAATGCCAGCTTCACGCTCGACACCACGGCGGACGCCGACAGCAACCTGGTGCTGAGCGCGTTCAATGCGGCCGGTGGGGTGAACACGGCTGCGGTTTCGATCACGCTGGCGGGCCTCGACAGCGACATCGTGTCGGGCACGATCACGCTGAGCGACGGCAATGGCCACACCGCCACCCACACGCTGACGGCGGCCGAGATAGCGGCCGGCACGGTGACGCTGCAGGCCGGCGATTTCAGTGGCTTCGGCACGCTCAACCATGCCGATAGCCTGATCACAGTGTCGGCCACGGTGACCGACAATGCCGGCAATCCGGCGACGCCGAGCAATGCCAGCTTCACGCTCGACAGCACGGCGGACGCCGACAGCAACCTGGTGCTGAGCGCGTTCAATGCGGCCGGCGGGGTGAACGCGGCTGCGGTTTCGATCACGCTGGCGGGCCTCGACGGCGACATCGTGTCGAGCACGATCACGCTGAGCGACGGCAATGGCCACACCGCCACCCACACGCTGACGGCGGCCGAGATAGCGGCCGGCACGGTGACGCTGCAGGCCGGCGACTTCAGTGGCTTCGGCACGCTCAACCATGCCGATAGCCTGATCACCGTATCAGCCACGGTGACCGACAATGTCGGCAATCAGGCGACGCCAAGCAATGCGAACTTCACGCTCGATACCACGGCGGACGCCGACAACAACCTGGTGCTGAGCGCGTTCAATGCGGCCGGCGGGGTGAACGCGGCTGCGGTTTCGATCACGCTGGCGGGCCTCGACGGCGACATCGTGTCGGGCATGATCACGCTGAGCGACGGCAATGGCCACATCGCCACCCATACGCTGACGGCGGCCGAGATAGCGGCCGGCACGGTGACGCTGCAGGCTGGCGCCTTCAGCGGCTTCGGCACGCTCAACCATGCCGATAGCCTGATCACCGTATCGGCTACGGTGACCGACAATGTCGGCAATCAGGCGACGCCAAGCAATGCGAACTTCACGCTCGACACCACGGCGGACGCCGACAACAACCTGGTGCTGAGCGCGTTTCACGCGGCTGGTGGCGGCGGTCAGGCGATCGTTGTGATCAGATTGTCGGGCATCGACAGCGACATCGTTTCGGGCACGATCACGCTGAGCGACGGTCATGGCCACACCGCCACTCATACGCTGACGGCGGCCGAGATAGCGGCGGGCACGGTGACGCTGCAGGCCGGCGATTTCAGTGGCTTCGGCACGCTCAACCATGCCGATAGCCTGATCACCGTGTCGGCCACGGTGACCGACAATGCCGGCAATGCGGCGACGCCGGCTAGTGACAGCTTTGTGCTCGACAGCACGGCGGACGCCGACAACAATCTGGTGCTGAGCGCGTTCAATGCGGCCGGCGGAGTGAACGCGGCTGCGGTTTCGATCACGCTGACGGGCCTCGACGGCGACATCGTGTCGGGCAAGATCACGCTGAGCGACGGCAATGGCCACACCGCCACCCACACCCTGACCGCGGCCGAGATAGCGGCCGGTACGGTGACGCTGCAGGCCGGCGACTTCAGTGGCTTCGGCACGCTCAACCATGCCGATAGCCTGATCACAGTGTCGGCCCTGCTGACCGACGACGCTGGCAATTCGGCGGCGCCGAGCAATGCCAATTTCACGCTCGACACCACGGGGGATACCGGGACAGCGCTGGTGCTGAGCGCGTTCAATGCGGCCGGCGGGGTGAACGCGGCTGCGGTTTCGATCACGCTGGCGGGCCTCGACGGCGACATCGTGTCGAGCACGATCACGCTGAGCGACGGCAATGGCCACACCGCCACCCACACGCTAACGGCGGCCGAGATAGCGGCCGGCACGGTGACGCTGCAGGCCGGCGATTTCAGTGGCTTCGGCACGCTCAACCATGCCGATAGCCTAATCACAGTATCGGCCACGGTGACCGACAATGCCGGCAATCAGGCGGCGCCGAGCAATGCTAACTTCACGCTCGACACCACGGGGGATCCCAACGATTTCGATTTCTTAGCGACTGGTTCGTATGTCACAGTCAGTGGGTCGAATGTGTTCGGGACCACAGGGAACGACGAGATTGAGGGAGGCACCCAGAGCCAAACGATCTATGCTGGCGCCGGCAGCGACGAGATCAATGGCAGCAATAGTGGGGACACCATCTACGGAGGGTCCGGTGATGACCAAATCAAGGGCAACAATGGGACCGACACCCTCTATGGTGGCTCCGGAAGCGACACCATAAATGGCGGTAATGGTTCCGATGTCATCGTCGGAGGATTTGGTGCGGACACCCTTACCGGGGGCGCCGCTAACGACACGTTCAAGTACTTAAGCACCCTCGATTCTCAGCCGGGCGCGGCCGATACGATCAACGATTTTAGCAGTGGCGACAAGATAGATGTGTCCGCGATCGATGCGAATATTGCCACGTCGAGCCAAGATGCATTTACCTTTGTTGCCGCCGCAACGCAGAATATTCAGGCCAACAGTCTGACTTGGTATTATGATCAGACGACAAATCAGACCATCATTCAGGGCGATGCTGACGGCAATACGTCCGTGGCGGAACTTGAGATTCACTTGAATGGGCACATCGAATTGATTGCGGGTGATTTCATTGTTCATTGACAAGAAGAATCCTGACCATGTCGTCGTCTCGATCATGTCGGAGCCTGCGTGGGGCGGAGCCAGGCATGCTCGAGCACGGATTTAAGTTGGGCCGATGAGCCGGTCCGCCAACAAATCCCCGTTAAGCCGCAACAGCCAAGCGGCCGAGCTGGCTGCTGCCCTCGCCTCCTGTCGCGGCGCATTCGTCGCAACCGGGCTGATCAGCGGTATGAGCAACATTCTGATGCTCACCGGTGCGATTTTCATGCTCGAAATCTATGACCGGGTGCTGCCTAGCCGGAGCGTGCCAACGCTTGTTGGGCTCGCTGTCCTCGCGGTGAGCCTCTACCTCGCGCTGGGGATGCTCGATCTGATCCGGGGGCGCATCCTTGTTCGCATCGGCATCAGTCTCGATGAAGCGTTGAGCGAGCGAATCTATCAGACGATTGTGCGACTGCCGTCAATTGTGGGACTTCGGAACGACGGGTCCGTTCCGATGCGGGATCTGGACAACATTCGTTCGTTTCTGGGAGGCCTTGGACCGGTGGCGCTATTCGATTTGCCTTGGATGCCGGTCTACCTTGGCATTTGCTTTGCATTTCATTTCTGGATTGGCATGACGGCGACGATCGGAGCGGTTATTTTGATCATTCTGACTCTGTTGACCGAATGGCTCGCGCTCAAGCCGACAATGGCGGCAACCAAACTGGCGCACTCACGCGCTGCCATGCTCGAGTCGGCCCGGCTTAATTCCGAGGCCCTGCTGACCATGGGCATGGTCCAGCGTTTCACCGAACGCTGGAGCAAGGTCAATCAAGATTATCTTGCGAGCAACAGGCGCGCGAGTGACGCCGCCGGAGGCCTTGGAGCAATCTCCAAGGTTCTGCGCTTGATGCTCCAATCAACCGTCCTCGGTGTTGGCGCCTATCTCGTCATCTATCAACAAGCCTCGGCGGGCATCATTATCGCCGGTTCTATCCTGAGTGCACGCGCGCTGGCGCCAATCGATATTGCAATCGCACACTGGAGAGGTTGGGTGTTGGCCCGGCAAAGCTGGGATCGGCTAAGAGCTTTGTTGGCGACCCTGCCGCAGGACGCGGAGCCGATGCCTTTGGAGCCGCCGCAGCGGACAGTTGTCGTCGAAAACGCCAGCGTTGCGCCGCCTGGTCTGCAGAAACTGGTGGTCTTCGATCTCTCCTTGAAACTCCAGCGCGGGCATGGCCTCGGCGTGATCGGGCCCAGTGGCTCGGGCAAGTCATCACTGGCCCGCATGCTGGTCGGATATTGGGCGCCGGCAAGGGGCAAAGTTTGTTATGATGGCGCTTCGTTGGATCAATGGTCCCGCGATATCTTAGGACGCTATATCGGCTATCTTCCGCAAGACGTCGAGCTTCTCAGCGGTTCGGTGGCACAAAACATCAGTCGGTTCGAGCTCAATGCGGACCCGAAGGCCATCAGAGCGGCGGCCGCCAACGCCGGTGTGCATGACATGATCGTTTCATGGGAGAATGGATATGACACCCAAATCGGTGAGCGAGGGGCCGCGCTCTCGGCAGGGCAAGCACAGCGCGTAGCGCTTGCCCGCGCGCTTTATCGCGATCCTTTTTTGGTTGTTCTCGACGAGCCAAATTCCAATTTGGATGCGGAAGGCGAGGCTGCTGTGACGCAGGCAATTCTCGGCATCCGCGCACGCGGCGGCATCGCGGTCGTGATTGCACATCGCCCGGCGGCAATCGCCGGAGTGGACCTCCTTTTGGCCATGAACCATGGGCGAGCCGTGGCCTTTGGTCCAAAAGACGAAGTTGTTGCGAAAGTGTTGCATAGAGAACCGCCGTCACGCCCGCTCAAGACTGCACTTGGACCTGGGAGCGCTTAGAATGGCAACGCAGCCCTCGCCAACGCGAAAATCGATCCGACGCAATATTGTTGCCGGCATGGTTGTTGTTGTCGTCCTTGCCGGCGCGGTGGGCGGCTGGGCTGGCACAACCGAGCTCGCTGGCGCGTTGATCGCGTCCGGCACGATCGTTGTCGATTCCAATGTCAAGAAGGTGCAACACCCCACCGGCGGAGTAGTGGGAGAGCTACGGGTTCGTGAAGGCGATCACGTCAAAGAGGGTGATATTGTTGCGCGCCTGGACCAGACGGTCACACGGGCAAACTTGGCAATCATCACGAGAGGTCTCGACGAGCTATTGGCGCGCAAGGGGCGTCTCGCGAGCGAAAGGGACGGTGCGGATGTGTTGACATTTCCGGATGTTCTCGAGCATCGCATCAAAGAGCCGGAAGTCGCTCAGATTGTTGAGGGCGAGCGCAAGTTGTTTGAATTGCGCCGAACCGCTCGTTCAGGTCTGAAGGCTCAGTTGCGCCAACAATCTGTTCAGCTGCTCGAAGAGATTATCGGACTGACAGCTCAACAACGAGCCAAGCTACGAGAGACGGAATTGATAAATCGCGAACTCGAGGGCGTGCGCGAACTATTCAAAAAGAATTTGGTGCAAATCAATCGCCTTACCCAATTAGAGCGGGAAGCGACAAGAATCGACGGCGAGCGGGCTCAGCTCGTGGCGGCTGTGGCGCAGGCCAAAGGCAAGATAACTGAAATTGAGCTCAAGATTATTCAGATCGACCAAGATCTCAGCAGTGAAGTTGCAAAGGAGATGCGCGAGATCGACGCCAAGATTGGTGAATTCTCGGAACGTAAGATCGCTGCCGAGGATCAGCTCCGGCGGGTGGACATCCGCTCTCCGCAGGATGGCACCGTTTTCCAGCTCACGGCCCATACCGTCGGAGGCGTCATTGCTCCGGGCGATCCAATCATGTTGATCGTTCCGAATGCTGACAGTCTGACGGTGGAGGCCAGAGTCAATCCGCAAGATATTGAACAAGTGCAGTTGAATCAGAAGGCCGTTCTGCGCTTTTCTGCATTCAATCTTGCGACTACTCCCGAAATAAATGGGCAGGTCAGCAGAATCTCCGCCGATATCAGTTCGGATCAACGTAGCGGTCAGAGTTTCTATGTTATTCGAATTTCAATCCATCCGGATGAGTTCGCGCGGCTAGGCAAGATCAGGCTGGTTCCCGGGATGCCGGTCGAATGCTTTATCCAAACAGGAGAAAGGACGATGATCTCCTATTTGCTGAAGCCACTGCGCGACCAGTTGATGCGGGCATTTCGCGAAAGGGGATAAAAGGGGATAAACCGACATTCGTGTTCTCGGCTGCTATTGCTAGTTTACCGAATAATTTTCTCGTTCATATCTGCTCAAGCCGGGTGCCGTTCGAGACGAGTTAAAGACCCGGCCGCGGATGCAGCGACTGCGGGACTAGAGAATAATTCACGATGAAGAACGTATTTTTGCGATTGGTGCATGCGTTGAGTTCGCGGCAAAGCGTGGGCCTTTTTCTCCTAGCAATTCTTCTCGCTATCCGCATTTGGGATCCATATCCACTGGAGGAGCTTAGGCTTCGATGCTTCGATCTTTATCAAAATATCAGTCCTCGACAGCCCGCCGCTCGTCCGATCGTTATCGTCGATATCGATGAGGAAAGTGTAGGGGTCTATGGGCAATGGCCCTGGCCACGGACCGTGATGGCCGAGCTGCTCGCCCGGCTCTACGAGATGAAGGCCGTGGCGATTGCATTCGATGTCGTTTTTGCCGAACCGGACCGCACCTCTCCCGGCGAGGTTGTAAAATATTTTCGTAACTTGGACGACGTCACGCGCGACAAACTTATTCACCTGCCTAGTAACGATCATATCTTCGCGCAGGCGATCAGTCGCGGAACCGTGGTTGTTGGACAGTCTGGCGCCA
This sequence comes from uncultured Alphaproteobacteria bacterium, assembly GCA_963755305.1. GTDB lineage: Bacteria > Pseudomonadota > Alphaproteobacteria > Rhizobiales > Xanthobacteraceae > VAZQ01. The sequence continues at coordinate 47,473 of CAVWJL010000012.1, forward strand.
ACGCGAGCAATGTGCGCTCCCCGGAGAATTACCCCGAGACCGGCTTTGCCACCGTGGGACCGGATCCCATGCCCTACCTCATCGGCTTTCCTCACCTCCTGCGGAATCTTCGTGAGCTGGAACAAAGCGCTGCCGGGCGCGGGCTATTCAGCATCCGGCCGGAGAGGGATGGAATTGTACGTCGGGTGCCGATCGTGATGAGTGCTGGCAACAAAATTGTCCCGGCGCTCACGCTCGACTTGCTGCGAGTGGTCACGGGATCGGGTGCCATTTTGATTCGCACGGATGAGGCGGGAGTTCGTAGTGTTGCCGTGCCCGGTTTGGAATTGCCGACCGATCGTAACGGGCGAATTTGGGTGCATTTCAGCACCTACGACAAAACGCGGTACGTTTCGGTTAGAGATGTTATCGAAGGAAAGGTCGCGCCCGAGAAATTGGCGGGCAAGCTGGTGCTCATCGGGACATCGGCGATTGGCTTGGTGGACGTGAAGACCACACCCGTCCATGCGGCAGTGCCAGGCGTGGAGGTGCATGCGCAACTGCTTGAAGCGGCATTGACAGGTTCTCTCCTTTCAGCCCCGGGCTACGCAGTTGTCGTTGAAATGCTTTGTGCGCTGATCGCTGGAATTGCGCTCTCGCTGCTGGCTCCGCTCGCAAGCGCTCTCACACTGTTCGTGAGTGTGTCACTTGCGGTGGCAGCTTTTGTCGCCGGATCGTGGATTTTATTTAGCCGGTATCAGATGCTGCTCGACGTGACGTTCCCCCTGGTCGTTACATTGTCGGTATACATGAGCTTGGTCCTAATCGGATACTTTCGCGAGCAATTGGATCGTCGGCGCATCCGGTTCGCGTTCGCTCAGTATTTATCACCAACTCTGGTGGAGGAACTCGCGAAATCGCCGAAACAACTCGTCCTCGGTGGCCAGGATCGCATCATAACGGTCCTGTTCAGCGACGTACGCGGCTTCACGACTATCTCTGAAACCTTTAAAGACAACCCTCAGGGATTGACGACGCTAATCAATCGTTTTTTGACGCCTCTGACCAACGCAATCGTGGCGCGGGACGGGACCATTGATAAATATATCGGGGATGCGGTCATGGCGTTCTGGAACGCTCCACTTGATGATCAAAACCATGAGAGCGACGCATGCCATGCGGCGCTGGACATGCTTGAGCGCGTGGAGGCGCTGAACGAGGAACGCGAGCGCGAAGCAGCCGCGACGGGAGTTCGGTTTGTGCCAATTAAGATTGGGATCGGCGTCAACACCGGGCGCTGCACAGTTGGCAACATGGGATCCGATTTGCGGTTCCAGTATACCGCAATGGGCGATAGTGTGAATCTCGCCTCCCGGCTGCAGGACCAAACCCGAGCCTACGGTTTGTCGATGCTCATAGGGTCGAGAACCGCCGCAGCCGTGGCGGAACAGTTTGCCTTGCTTGAGGTTGATTTCCCTCCGGGTGAAGGGGAAAACGGAAGCCGAAGTGGTCTTTACGATCGCTGCCCGCGCTGACGTTGCCGAGACTCAGGACTTCAAAGCTCTGCAAGACCGTTGGGCCAATTTTCTTTTCTGTTATCGCAAGCAGGATTGGACCGGCGCGCTTAAAGCGAGTGGCGACTGTCGGCACGATTGTGAGAGGTTTGGACTTGTTGGCTTGATTGATGCCTACGAGGCGCGAATTCGGCACCTCGAACAGAATCCGCCGGCCCCTGATTGGGATGGTGTCTTCACGGCAGAGACAAAGTAGTTCGACTTAGACGAGCGGCAAGGTTGTGCGTGTGGCGATGCAGGATCACGGCGTCGATCAAAATGACCTGGCACGACAACGCGATGTCGAGCGCTTTCGTCTAGTACTTTTGCCAGATGCGATGGGCCGTGCGGGGGCCGCCGTCCGCCACGCCTTCTCGACGCTGCCGCGACAGTTGGGCAGTTGGACAGTTGGACAGATCAGCCGCAGCAACTACTGGCCTCGCCCGCCCTCAGTCCTTTTTCGCTCCATGCTCAATGGTCACGCGTGAGGAAGACGCTCCGGCCGCAGTGCCCGCTGCTGGCGCTCCCAATCCCCCATCTGATTCATCGTCTTCAACTGCATGAGCCGCTTCAAGACGCGGTCGATTTTCGCGTCCAAGCGCTCGGCCAATTCCAACTCCTTGAGCAGTTGGTCGGTCGTGACCAAGTCGCCAAGCAATGCAAGGTGGATGTTGGCTTCTTCCACCGCGACATCGTCATCTAGGTCGGGCGCTTCAATGTTGAAGACCTTGCTCGCCGTGTCTGTCAGGTCGTTTAGGGCCGGCATCACTTTCGCGTCTATGGACCCGTGCTCCTGCACGTGTTCAAGCGTGACCGTTGCCCTATGCAAGACGCCGAGCAGGTGCCTCTTCAACACGATGTCTACGTCGAAGTCCGGATCGTCTTTGTCCGTCAGATGTTTGCTCCATTTGATTTTCGCAAATTTTGCACGTTGATAAATCCCCAGTCGCGACTTGCGCCAGATGAGCTTGGCGAGGTCGTCTACCGCATCCTCCGCGACCGGACCGGACGGCGCGTGCTCCTCGCGTAGCCGGGCGTGCAGCTCCAAATACTCGTTAGCATCTTCGCCAGGCAGCAGCCCCAAATTCGAGTAGGCGCCGTGCTTGATGGCGTTAAGGCCTGTACGCGGTGGCTTCTTTGGCATGGGTGTCCTCCCGATTGGTTGCCAATGTCCGCGGTGGTCGACGGGGCGGCGAATAGCCATTTTCTGCCGGCCCAAAAGCCGACTGGCGTGATCGCCGTATTCTTGGACAGCCCAACCTGCGGGGCCTATGCCGTCGCCCTCGGCCGCTCTTTTTTCTGCGTAGGCGGCCGTCGAAATAGCGGAATATAAATGATCTCTACATCATAATTCTTAATGAACTCTTAACCCTGTCATGTTCTCGGCAGTCGAATCATGCCCGGCGATCGGATCATCGTTTGGGCACTCCGATACGGTGGGCGGTGGGGCGGTGGTGGACGACTTTGTGATAGTAGATTGTGGTCACTGAGAATTTCGCGTATAGGATGTTAATTTGGCGAAACAAGGCCAAATTAATCAATCATTTCAAAGGGGGACTTTGTCCTACGTGCGCTCGGCTGGGCCGCATTGTGTCCGGCACCACGCAAATGCTTGCCGCTGGCTGCGCGCTGCCGAAAACTTCTCCACCCACGGCCGCAGCTCCACCTCCCAGGACCAGGCGCTGTGCGGCTGGTGGATCACGTGCAGATAGGTGGCGGCGATGGCGTCGGGGTCGAGCATGCTCGCGGGTGCGTCGGGCGGCTCGGAGCGGCGCGCGCTCTTGATGCCGCCGTCGATCACGAAATGCGCCACGTGGATGCCCTGCGGGGAAAGCTCGCGCGCCATGCTCTGCGCGAGGCCGCGCAGCGCGAACTTGCCCATGGCGAACGGCGCCGACTGCGCATAGCCCTTCACCCCCGCCGAGGCGCCGGTGAACAGGATGGCGCCGCGCTTCTTCGGCAGCATGCGTTTGGCCGCCTGCTGCGCGACCAGGAACGCGCCGAACGCCGTGACGGCGAGCGCCTTCTCGACTTCGGCGGGATCGAGCTCGACCAGCGGGCCGCGGGTGCGATAGCTCGGGTTGTAGATCACGATCTCGGGCGCGCCCATGCCGGCGTCGAGGCCGGCGAACAGCTTGTCCACCTCGGCGCGCTTGCTGGCGTCGCAGGCGAACAGGACCGCGCCGGTTTCCTTCGCCAGCGCCTCGAGGTCGCCGGTGGATCTGGCCGCGAGCGCGACCTTGACGCCTTCCTTGGCCAGCACGCGCGCGAGCGAAGCCGACAGGCCGGCGCCGGCGCCCACGATCAGGGCGGTGTTGAAGCGGTCATAGGGCATGGCGGTTTCCGGTTTGCGTTTTGGCGGGGACGCAACCAAGATACCATTTCACCGGCGGGAAAGATCGGCGAACATGGTCCGCTTCATCATCATTCTCGTGCTGGCGTCGATCGTGGTGGCCCTGGCGTGGCCCTACCTGAGCAGGCTCGGCGCCGGCCGGCTGCCCGGCGACGTCGTGGTCGAGCGCAAGGGCCGCTCCTATTTCATTCCGATCGCGACCTGCGTCGTGTTCAGCCTGGTGCTGAGCGCGCTGTTGTGGTTCTTCGGCCACTGAGCCGTAGCGTGGGCAAAGGCGCGCGAAGCGCGCCGTGCCCACGCTGACGCGCGCAGGGAGTTGCTCGTACGGAGCGCAGGCCGCCTTTGAACTGGCGTGGCTCGGCGTGGGCACGGCGCTTCGCGCCTTTGCCCACCCTACCCTTGTTGCCAGGGATGGCGTCTACGCCGCGCCGCGCACCTCGCCGGCGGAGCCGCTGCCGGGCGGCGGCACCGGCACGCCGTCGGTGGTGTATTCGTTGAGCTTGTTGCGCAGGGTGCGGATCGAGATGCCGAGGATGTTGGCGGCGTGCGTGCGGTTGCCGAGACAATGCTTGAGCGTCTCCAGGATGAGGTCGCGCTCGACGTCGGCGACCGTGCGGCCGACCAGGGCGCGCGTCACCGCCTCGGCGGCGAGCGTCGCATGCGCCACCGCCGGCGGGTTCTTGGCCTGATCGAGCCGCATGCCGTCCGGCGTCAGGATGCCGTCGATGCCGATCTCGTCGCCGGAGGCGAGCAGCACCGCGCGGTGCAGCGTGTTCTCCAGCTCGCGCACGTTGCCGGGCCAGCGGTTGAGCACCAGCGTGCGGCGCGCCTCCGCCGAGAGCGGGCGCGCCGGCAGGCCGTTGGCGCCGGAATATTTCTTGATGAAGTGCTGGGCGAGCTCGAGCACGTCGGCCGGGCGCTCGCGCAGCGGCGGAATCTTCAGGTTCACGACGTTGAGGCGGAACAGCAGGTCTTCGCGGAAATGCCCGTCGCGCACCGCCTCGACCAGGTTGCGGTTGGAGGTGGCGATGATGCGGATATCGACCGGCACCGGCTTGGTCCCGCCGACGCGGTCGATCACCCGCTCCTGGATCGCGCGCAGGAGCTTGGCCTGCAGCCGCGGATCCATCTCGGAGATTTCGTCGAGCAGCAGCGTGCCGCCGGTCGCCTCCTCGAACTTGCCGATGCGGCGGCCGATCGCGCCGGTGAAGGCGCCCTTCTCGTGGCCGAACAGCTCGGACTCCAGGAGGTTCTCCGGGATCGCCGCGCAGTTGACCGAGATGAACGGGGCGCGCGCGCGGTTCGAGCGGCTGTGCACATAGCGCGCGACCACTTCCTTGCCGGTGCCCGACTCGCCGGTGATCAGCACGGATGCGTCCGACGGCGCGATCTGCTGGGCGAGCTTGACCACGTGCGCCATGGTCTCGTCGCGATAGACGAGGTCGCGCGCGTCGTCGGTGACCGCCGCGAGCACGGCCGCGATCAGCTCCGGATCGGGCGGCAGCGGGATGTACTCCTTGGCGCCGGCATGGATGGCGGCGACGGCGGCGCGGGCGTCGGTGCTCACGCCGCAGGCGACGATCGGCACCGCGATGCGTTCGGCGTCCAGGCGCAGCACCAGGTCGCGGATATCGAGCGCGACGTCGACCATGAGCAGGTCGGCGCCGCGGCCCGAGCGCAGCACGGCGAGCGCCTGCTCGACGGTTTCGGCATGCGTGACGCTCGCGCCCTTGTCCATCGCGAGCTTGGTCGCGGCGGTGAGCTGGCCCTTGAGCGTGCCGATGATCAGAAGACGCATGGTCGGGTTCCTCGCATCGTAAAGTCGCTTATTTCCAACGGTGAACGGCGGATGGAGAAATCAAAGCGCCCGCTTCGCCGCACGCGCCCTCACCGGGCGCTACTCGTCCTGGTAGCTGCTTGCCCTTCAACTGCGTTCCGCCTTGATGATTTCCGTCATGGTCACGCCGAGCTTGTCTTCCACCAGCACGACCTCGCCGCGCGCGACCAGGCGGTTGTTGACGTAGATGTCGATCGCCTCGCCGACCTTGCGGTCGAGCTCGAGCACGGCGCCGGGACCGAGCTTGAGCAGCTCGCCGACCTCCATGTGGGCGCGCCCGAGCACGGCCGACACCTTCACCGGCACGTCGAACACCGCTTCGAGATCGGCGGCGTTGTGGTCGGCGGTGTCCGGCTCCGGCGCCAGCGGCACGTCGCCGCCCGGCGGAACCATCCCGGCGCTCCCTTCGAGGTCGGGGAGCGCAAGCTTGCTGTCGGTTTCGCTCATGGTTCGCCTCTCCAGGCAACTTCAGGAATGGTCGCGCTCGGCGCGCCGTTGGCTCGCCGCGGCGCGCGCCGATGTAGCGGGCGACGGCCTCGTCGATCGCCGCCTTGATCGCTGCGCTGTCGCGCTTGATGCCGCCGTCCGCCCATTCGATGCGGCAATCGCCGGGCGCAATGTCGGGCTCGGCCAGCACCACCAGCCGGGTCTCGGAGTTGCGCGCCAGCGATCCTCGAGCTTCTCGCGCGCGCCGGCGTGCAGCGCGTCGCTCACGCGCACGACCACGTGCGGCGCGGCGACCAGATGCCGGAAGCAATCGGCCACCAGGGCCGAAATCTCGGCGAAGGGCTCGCGTCGCGACCAGCTCCGGCGCGAGCTTCTTGGCGACCGCCACGGCGACCTCGACCGCCTCGGTCTCGAGCCGGCCTTCCACCGCCGACGAGGCCGCGATTGAGGTCTGCCAGCGCGGCGGCGATCCGCTCGAACGCCGCCGCCGCGCGCTGCTCGGCTTCGGCCTTGGCCGGCCGTAAATCCGTTGCGATAGCCGACCGCCTCCGCCTCGGCGAGCTTGGCCGCGTGTTCGGCCAGCGCGATCGACGACTTGCGCTCGCCGGCCGAGGCGAAATCGTTGTCGAACAGATATTTTGCGGACGATCCCATCGGTGCGGCCTCAATAGATCAATTCGTCGTCGCCGCCACTCTTGGCGATCATGATCTCGCCCTTGGCGGCGAGGTCCTTGGCGAGGTTGACGAGTTGCGCCTGCGCGTCGTCGACGTCCTTGAGCCGCACCGGGCCGAGCGCGCCCATGTCGTCGGTGAGCATCTTGGCCGCGCGCGTCGACATGTTGCTCAGGAAGAACTGGCGCACCGCTTCGGTCGCACCCTTCAGCGCGACGGCGAGCTTGTCCTTGTCGATGTGGCGCATCAGGGTCTGCGCCGATGCGGAATCGAGGCGCGTGAGATCGTCGAAGGTGAACATCAAGGTCTTGATGCGCTCGGCCGCTTCGCGGTTGTCGTCCTCGAGCGCGGTCATGAAGCGGGTTTCGGTCTGGCGGTCGAAATTGTTGAAGATTTCCGCCATCACCTCGTGCGCGTCGCGCCGGCGCGTCTGCGAGAGGTTCGACATGAACTCGGTGCGCAAGCGTGTTCTCGACCCGCTCGATCACCTCCTTCTGCACCGATTCCATCTTCAGCATGCGATTGACCACGTCGAGCGCGAGGTCCTCCGGCAGGATTGCGAGCACCCGCGCGGCGTGCTCTGGCCTGAGCTTGGAGAGCACCACGGCGACGGTCTGCGGGTATTCGTTCTTGAGGTAGTTGGCGAGCACCTCCTCCTGCACGTTGGAGAGCTTCTCCCACATGTTGCGGCCGGCCGGCCCGCGGATCTCGTCCATGATGCCGCCGACTCGCTCGGGCGGCAGGATACTGCTGCAGCAGCCGCTCGGTGTGCGTCGTAGTTGCCCATCAGCGCGCCGGATGCCGACATGCGCGAGACGAATTCGAGCAGCAGGCCCTCGACCGACGGCGCCTCGATCGTGCCGAGCGTCGACATCATGATGGAGAGTTCGCGCAGCTCGTCGTCGTCGAGCATGCTCCAGATCTTGCTGCCGTGCGCGTCGCCGAGCGCGAGCATCAGCACCGCGGCGCGTTCCGGGCCGGTCAATTTGCGGCCGCCGGTCTCGCCCGGGCGGGGAGCGAGACGCCGCCATCACGTTCGCCAGCTCGGCTTGCGACCTGGCGGACTTGTCCTTGTCTTTCTCGCTGTATGCGGAGGCCATTGTCTTGTGCTCGATCAGGCCGCGGTCTCGTGCAGCCAGCTACGGATGATGGCGACGGTCTCGTTCGGGTTCTTGTCGGCCAGTTCGCCGACCTTCTGAACCGATTGGGCGTGCACCTGGCCCTGGACCTGGGCGATGTCGATCATCTTGGCGGTCTGGCTCGGAACCGCCTTGATGTCCTCGGCGGTGGCGCCGGCCGCGATGGCGCTCTGCACGTCGCCGCCCGCGATCGCGGCGGCGATCACGGCCTGTGGCGCAACCTGATGATCGGGCGCGAGGATGCGCCGCACCAGCGGCCGCACGACCAGGAGCAGGACGACGAGGCCGAGCAGTCAGCATGACGAGCATCTCGATCCAGTGCATGATGTCGTCCTTGGTGAATTGCAGGTACGACATCAGGCCTGTGCGGCTCCGGGATGGCATTGGTCGGGATCTCGGCAAAGCGCAGATTGACGACCTCGACCTGGTCGCCGCGCTTCTGGTCGAAGCCGATGGCGGTGCGCACCAGCGCCGCGATGCGGTCGATCTCTTCCTTTGGCGCGGCTGGTAGGCGGCTTCGCCCTTGTCGTTCTTGGTGTAGACGCCGTCGACCAGCACCGCGACCGAGATGCGGTTTACGCGGCCGCCTTCGGTTACTTCGGTCTTGGTCGAGCGTGAAATCTCGTAGTTGACGATCTCCTCGGACTTGCGGGTCTGCTCGCGCGGGTTTGCGGTGGCGCTGTCTCCCGGACGCTGGCGCATTGGGCAATTCGTTGCCGACGGTGACCTGGCCCTCCTTGCCGTCGCTCGCGGCGGAGGATTCCTCGCGCGTCTGGCTCGAGCGCATCACGCGGCCTTCGGGGTCGTATTTCTCCGACGTCTGCGTGACGCGGTTAAAGTCGAAGTCCGCCGTGAGCTGCACGCGGGCGCTGCCCCGGCCCGACGACGGACGAGACGATGGCCTCGATCTGGTCGCGCAGGCGCCGCTCAAAGCTGGCCTGCCGCTCCTCGGCGCCGACGCCGAGCGCGCTCTCGCCCTTGGCCCCGTCGGCCAGCAGGCGGCCGGTCTCGTCGACGATCGACACGCGCTCGGGCTTGAGGCCGTTCACCGCCGAGGCCACCAGGTGGCGAATCGCGCGCACCTGCTGCGGCTCGAGCGTGCCGCGGACCTTGAGCACGATCGAGGCCGAGGCTTCCGCCTTGTCGCGCGCGAACAGCACCCGCTCGGGCAGCACGAGGTGGACGCGGGCACGCCTGCACCCGGTCGAGCGCCTTGATCGTGCGCGACGAGCTCGCCTTCGAGCGCGCGCAGGTGGTTGATGTTCTGCACGAAGCTCGTGGCGCCGAGCGCGTCCGATTTGTCGAAAATCTCGTAGCCGACCCCGCCGCCCTTGGGCAGCCCGCTTTCGGCCAGCTTCATGCGCAGCCGCGGCACGCGGTCCTTCGGGACCAGCACGATGGCGCCGTCGTTCTTGAGATCGTAGGGAATGCCCTGGCGCTCGAGGTCTTTGACGATCGCGGCCGAGTCCTCGAAGGTCAGATCGGTGAAGAGGGGGGTCATGTGCGGGGCGGTCACGCGCAGGATCAGGAAGGCGAAGAACCCCATCAGCGCGACCGTGACGGCGCCCATGGCGGCGATTCGCGCCGCCCCCAGCGACTTCAGAAAATCGACGAATCCCTGCACGATCCCCGCCCGGTAACGTTCTACCCGGCAAGAATTGCCTGGTTTGTGGTTACCGTCTGGTTAATGCCGTGCGCGGGGAAGCGATTTGCAGGCGCTGGTGTGACTGCGCGGCCGCTTCGCGGCGCACAAACGACAATACCGGCCTCCTCGGGGCCGGTATTGCATCAAACCTGAGTGGATTCGCCTATTGCCGGTATTGCTGGATGCGCGTGGTGCGCAGGCCGGCGAGGCCATGCTGGTCAATGGAATATTGCCAGGAGAGGAACTCCTCAACCGTCAACGTGTAGCGGCTGCAGGCTTCCTCCAGCGAGAGCAGTCCACCGCGTACGGCGGCTACCACCTCGGCTTTGCGCCGGATTACCCAGCGTTTTGTGCCCGGTGCAGGCAGATCGGCGATCGTCAGCGGACTTCCGTCCGGGCCGATCACATATTTTGCCCGCGGTCGAAGGGGCTCCGTCATGGAACGCTCACGCACTCGACTGACCAACTTCGGCCAAAATCTACTGGTCGCGGCTTAAAATTTGCCTAAGCGTATCGGTCAGTTGGGAAATTGTTGCCGCCTCACGCTTAAGCGGCGGTTATTCCGCCCAATGCGCGGACGGGAGCATGGTTCTACCGATCCCGCATGCCGGCCATGTGGAACTCAGCGGTTGTGCTGCGGTTCATGGAACTGCCGATCCTCCGTGAATTATTTACTTCTGCCTGAATCTCGTGCCATCAATCGGATCGGTGGAAGGGTGGAGGGAGCGACAGGACGGGGTTATCCTGATTTGAGCAACGCGGCCTGACCGGGGACAGCTTTCGGCATGACCTTTTCTGAGGCGTTTGCCGCGCGTAACGGTTCGCGATTTCGCCGGCCGGCGGTTTATGTGATCGAACTGTGCCTCATCGGGCTCGCCTATTTCGCACTGGCGAAGGGCGGGCTTGCGCTCGCCTCGATCAATCCGAGCGCGACGCCGATCTGGCCACCGACCGGATTCGCGCTCGCCGCCATCCTGCTGCGCGGGTATCGCGTCTGGCCGGCGATCTTCGTCGCCGCATTGCTCGCCAATGCGATCACGGCCGGGTCGCTTGCCACATCGTTCGCGATCAGCGCCGGCAATACGCTCGAAGGCGGTGATCGGGGCATATCTGGTCAACCGCTGGGCCGACGGCCGCGACGTCTTCGACACGCCGGCCGGCGTCGCCAAGTTCGCGGTGCTCAGTTTTCTGCCCACCATGGTCAGCGCCAGCATCGGCGTCGGCAGCTTGGCGGTCGCCGGGTTTGCCGATTGGTCGAAATTCGGATCGATCTGGCTGACCTGGTGGCTCGGCGATCTCGCCGGCGCGCTGGTGGTCACGCCGGTCATTGTCTTATGGGCGAGGGGCGAGCGGTCGGCCTGGAAAGCGCGGGAACTGCTCGATTCGGCCATCGCCTTCGTGGGCGCTTGCGTCGTCGGCGTGCTTGCTTTCAGTCCGCTGATCGAGCAGACCGCGCACCGCACGCCGCTCGGATTTCTGGCGATTCTGCCGTTGCTGTGGTCGGCGCTGCGCCGCGGCCAGCGCGACACCGCGACCATTGCGCTGCTGATTTCGTTCTTCGCGGTCTGGGGCACGCTCGCGGGCGGCGGCCCGTTCGCTCGCGACAATCTCAACGATTCCTTCCTGATGCTGCTCATGTTCATGATCGCTACGGCGGTGCCGACCTTGGCGCTTGGCGCCGATGTAGCGGTGCGCAAGCGCACCGGCGAGGAGTTGCGCCGCACCCAGGACGAGCTGAGCCTGCGGGTCGAGACGCGCACGTCGGCGCTGACGGCGGCAAACCGCGAGCTGCAGGAGGAGGTCGACCGCCGCAAGCGCGTCCAGGCCGAATTCGACCAGCAGCGCGTGCACCTGACGGAAGCGCAGCGCCTCGCCAACCTTGGAAGCTGGGTGCGCGATATCGACAAGGACAGCGGGGTCTGGTCGGACCAGTTCTGCGAGATCTATGGCGTGCAGCCGGGTACGCATGACGGCTCGTTCGAAGGGTTCATGACGCTCGTCCATCCCGACGACCGCGACCGGTGCGGGAGGAGTTCGCCCAGGTCCTGCAGACCGGGCAAGGTTTTCGCAGCGAGCGGCGGATCGTGCGGCCGGACGGCCAGATCCGGCACATCCACAATTGCATGGAAGTCGTCAAGGACGATTTGGGCCGGGTGGTGCGTCTGCTCGGCGTCTGTCAGGACGTCACCGAACGCAAGCAGGCCGAGGATGCCCTGCGCGAATCCGAAGAGCGGCTCGCCCAGGCGCAGAAGCTGGAAGCGCTCGGCCAGCTCACCGGCGGGATCGCGCACGACTTCAACAACATCCTGATGATCATCGGCGGGCACGCCGAGATGCTGCGCCGGCGCGTGTTCGAGCCGAAGGCCCTGCACGGGCTCGATTCCATTGCGGGCGCGGCGCGGCGCGGCGAGAGCCTCACGCGCCAGCTGCTGACATTCTCGCGCCGCCAGCCGCTCAGCCCGGTGGTGATCGACCTCAAGGAGCGCATCGAGGCGGTGCGCGACATGCTCGGTAGTTCGTTGCGCGGCAACATTACGCTCGCCGTCGACCTGCCGGACGACGTGTGGCGGGTCAAGGTCGATGTCGCCGAGTTCGAGCTCGCGCTCGTCAACATCGCGGTGAACGCGCGCGATGCCATGCCGCAGGGCGGCACGTTCACCCTGACGGCGCGCAACCTGCCCGCGCGGCCGGGCCGCGAGAAGGCCGGTCCTGCGGGCGGCATGGTCGAGCTTGCGCTCAGCGATACCGGCGAGGGCATTCCGGCCGACGTCGTGGCGAAGATTTTCGATCCGTTCTTCACCACCAAGGTGGTCGGCAAGGGCACCGGGCTTGGCCTGTCGCAGGTCTACGGATTCGTACATCAATCGGGCGGCGTGGTGAGCGTGAAGAGCGAGGTCGGCCGCGGCACCACCATCATCATCCGGCTGCCGCGCAGTATTGCCGCCGCGGCCAAGCCGGAGGCGCCCATCGCGCCAGGGCAGGTCCATGCGCGCGGCACGATCCTGGTGGTGGAGGACAATCCCGAAGTCGCGGACGTGACCGGGGCCCTGCTCGAGCAGATCGGCTATCGGGTGCTGCGCGCGCTGAACGCGCCCGAGGCGCTGAGATTGCTCCAAAGCGGCAACCGGATCGATTTGGTATTCAGCGACATCGTCATGCCGCACGGCATGAATGGAATTCATCTCGCGCAGGAAGTGAGCGAGCACCATCCGGAGATCGGCGTGTTGCTGACCACCGGCTACAGCGACGTGGCGGCCGCCGCAGAGACGCACTTCCCAATCCTGCGCAAGCCGTTCGAGGTGGCCGGGCTGCAACGGGCCGTAGCGGAGGCCTTGGCGCGGAAGTCCAAGTCGCCCAAGCGTCGTGCCGTGAGCACGTCCGCAACGTAGACGACGGCGAAACCTGGCCCGTTGCCGGCCTCTTGCGCGGTCACGCGTTCGGACGCACGACGCGCTTGATCTTGTCGAGCGAGAAGGACTGCCCGCCGATCGACAGCATCGGCGGGTTCTTGGTCAGGTCGACGGAGTCGACCACGCCCTGCACCTCGCTCGCGATCGAAACCACCTGGCCGCTCGTGTCCTTGGCGGTGATCGAGATCGTGTAGTTGCCGTCCGGCCATTGCACGCCGTTGGCGTCGCGGCCGTCCCAGGAGAAGTTCTGCAAGCCGGGGTTCATTGTGTAGGAGCCGGAATAGGCCGTTTGCCCGGTGTCGCTCTTGATCGTGACGGTCGCGGAGACCGGCTTGGGGACCGTGAAGCTCCACGTGGCCTGCCCGTTGCTCAACACCGCCGTCTGGCCATCGACCGCGACGGTCGAGCCGACATAGGCGAGGGCGGTGGTGGACTGCGCGGTTTTCTCCAGCGACACCAGGGTGGCAAGCTGATCGTTCTGCCTGAGCTGCTGCTCGACCTGCGCGAACTGCACGAGCTGCTGGGTGAACTGGTTGGTGTCGAGCGGGTCGAGCGGGTTCTGGTTCTTGAGCTGCGTCGTCAGCAGCGTCAGGAAGGTCTGGAAATTGCCCGCCAGCGTGTTCTTGTCCACGCCGGTCGTGCTTGCGGTCGCGCGCTGCGGAATTCGACCGCGGCGGTGACCGAGGGTGTAATCGCTGGAATGATGCTGTCGGCCATCTGGGGCTCCTCACACGCGAATATCGATGCCGCCGTCGCGGCCGCAGCGAACGGGCCGTAGCCGCCGGCAACGGTTTCGATCGGGGCAAGATCGGCGTCCGCGACCGCAAGCCGCGCCGCGTTCGGGGCCGGGTGCCCCTGGTCGCGGCCGGCGAAGGCCTGGTCGCGCAACGTGAACTGCAGACCGTTGTCGCTGGTCTTGAGGCCGGCCTGCTGCAAGGCGCGCTCGAGCTCGGGGGCGTCGCGCCGCAGGAGATCGAGCGTCTCGGCCTTCTCCACCACCAGCCGCGAGGTCACGTGGCCGCTGCGGTCGACGTCGAGCCGCACGTCGATGCGGCCGAGTTCGGGCGGATCGAGCCGGATCTCGAAGCGGTTGCGGCCGGTCTGCGCGCGCGCGGCGATCTCGACCGCGAGTCCCGGCAATCGGCACGGACACGTCGCCCGGGGCGTCGTGGCGGCGGCGGGTGCGGTCGTCGCGGCCTGCGCTGCGTGCGCGCCGACGGTGCCGAACTGGTCGGCGGGATGCGCGGCCCTCGCGATCTGGGCGGCATCGACCGGCGGCTTGCCGGCGTCGACCGCGCGGCGGCTGCCTCGTCGCGATGCCGGTTCGGCGTCTCGCCCGGCTTTGGCGGCGGGGCATCGGTGCTGCCTGCGGCTGCTGCCGGGCGGCGGGGCTGCTCGCTCTTGGCCTTCGCGTCGGGACGTCGCCTCGCCATTGGCTCTGCTCCGTCGCCAACGGTCGCAACGGCGGCCGCCTCGGACCGTGGCGCGTCTGCCGCGCCCGCCGGCTTCGAGCCGTTGGCCTTCGACGCGTTGGCATCGGCGCTTGCGGCTGTGCCGCCTGCGGCCGGCCTTGGGGTTGGTTGCGCCGCGTGCCCGGCGGGCGCTTCGGCAACCGCTGCGGCGAGTTCGCGGCCATCCGCCGCCGCGATGTCCGTGCCGGCTGCCGCCGCGATTGCCTTCCGCGTCGACCGCGGCGCAGGCCTCGCCGTCGGCCGCCGCTGGCGTTCGCGCCTGTGCGTCCAGCAACGAGGTGGCCGCAAGCGGCGTGGCAGCCGGCTGAGCGGTCACGGCCGGCGGCGTCGCGGCGGATTCGTCGGTCACCGCTGACAGCAATGCGGCCTCGATCGGCGTGGCATCGCGCTGCCTTCTCGTCCGTGGTGCAGCCTTCGGCCGTCGCGGGACATCTTCGGCTTTCGCGCCGGCGTCCTCGATGACGGCATCTTCCGCGGCGATCGGCTGCGGGTCCGCGCAGCCGGCGGCTGGTTCGGCGCCTGCCTTGGGCGGCTTGCCGGATGCGATGCGCGCCGGTTCATCGCGGGCGGTGCCCGGGGTGCGCGCCGCCGCGCCGGGCTGCGTCCGCGCGGCCGCGAGCGTTCTTGCGCGGCGGGGGAGGGGGCTCGCTCGAGCCCGTCGAGCAGCGCGTCGAACGGATTGCGGCCTGGCGGCAGCGTCCGGCGGCGGCCGGCGCGAGCCGGCGCCGTGGAGGTGGGGCCTGGCATGGCTGGGTTCAGACGCGACACGCGACACGGGCGAGACCTCTCGGCACTTGGGATCCGCTTGTCACTCTGCAATCCGCGGGCCAGCGGTAAGCCGAGAAAGAGTCATTTATTTCAATTGGATACGCCGCGCGACCGGGGGCGGCAGGCGGCTTCTCTCGGCATCGCCGGCCCCTGGCGGCAAGAACTGCCGGGCGCCGGGCCGGCATGACGCCATTCCGGCTTTGTACCGTGCGATCCTCCGGCCGAATGCCTATAGTAGGCCTTGGAGCGTCGCCTGGGAGTTCGGGCGAGCGCGAATCCCGCGACAGGACCGGCAGCCGCGATGCTCAACAGTCTCGATATCGAAGGTCCGCCGCGAGACGACCCGCGTGGTCGTCGCCATGTCGGGCGGCGTCGATTCGTCGGTCACGGCGGCGCTGCTCAAGGCCGAGGGCTACGACGTCGTCGGCGTGACGCTGCAGCTCTACGACCACGGCGCCGCGACCCATCGCAAGGGCGCCTGCTGCGCCGGCCAGGACATCCACGACGCGCGCGCGGTCGCCGCAGCGCATCGGCATTCCGCACTACGTGCTCGACTACGAGAGCCGCTTCAAGGAAGCGGTGATCGACCGTTTCGCCGAGAGCTATGTGGCGGGCGAGACGCCGGTGCCCGTGCGTCGAGTGCAACCAGTCGATCAAGTTCCGCGATCTGCTCGACCACCGCGCGCGAGCTCGGCGCCAAGGTGCTGGCGACCGGCCATTACGTCGCCTCGCGCGCCGCTGCCGGGCGGCGGGCGCGCGCTCTATCGCGCGCGCGAGGAGGAGCGCGACCAGAGCTATTTCCTGTTCGCCACCACGCGCGAGCAGCTCGACGCTGCTGCGCTTTCCGCTCGGCGACAGGACCAAGGCCGAGACGCGCGAGCTCGCGCGCCGCTTCGGGCTTGTCGGTCGCCGACAAGCACGACAGCCAGGACATCTGCTTCGTGCCGACCGGCCGCTACACCGAGGTGATCGAGCGGCTGCAGGCCCGGCGCCGCCGAGCCGGGCGACATCGTCGATCTCGACGGCCGCGTGCTCGGCCGCCACGACGGCATCATCCATTTCACCGTCGGGCAGCGGCGCGGGCTCGGCATCGCGGCCGGCCATCCGCTCTATGTGGTGCGGCTCGACGCGGCATCGCGCCGCGTCGTGGTCGGGCCGCGCGAGGCGCTGCGCACGAGCCGCATGCAGCTGCGCGACGTCAACTGGCTCGGCGAGGGCACGATCGACCATGCGCTGTGCGCCGGCTGGCACGAGGTCTTCGTGAAGGTGCGCTCGACCCGGCCGCCGCAGCCGGCGTGGCTGAGCCGCGGCGCGGGCGGCATCGAGGTCGATCTGGTCGACGGCGAGGACGGCGTCTCGCCCGGCCAGGCCTGCGTGTTCTACGACGCGGCCGACGGCCAGGCGCGCGTGCTCGGCGGCGGCTTCATCCAGAGCGCGTCGGCGGCGCGCGCGGTAGCGCGCGAGCTGCCACCGCTTGCGGCGGCGCGCGGATGACGGGCCGATCGCGCATCGCGCATTCCGGCCATCATGCCCCGCGCGAGCGGGGCATCTGCTATCGCGTGCGCGCGGGCGGTGAGGGCGATGGCGGCCGAGCTCGACAAGCACACGATCGCCAAGGCCTATGCGCGCTGGGCGCCGGTCTACGATCTCGTCTTCGGCGCGGTGTTCGACGCGCGGCCGCAAGGCGTCGATCGCGGCGGCCGAGCGGGGGCATCGGCGGACGCATTCTCGACGTCGGCATCGGCACCGGCATTTCGCTGACCGACTATTCGCCGCAGCAACCGCATCGTCGGCGTCGACTATTCGGAGCCGATGCTGCGCAAGGCGCACGAGCGCGTCGCCGAGCACAAGCTCGCCCACGTCGACGCGCTGGCGGTGATGGACGCCCAGCATCTCGGCTTCCCGACGCCTGCTTCGACGTGGTGGTCGCGCAATACGTCATCACGGCGGTGCCGGACCCGGAGGCGACGCTCGACGAGTTCGCGCGCGTCATGCGGCCGGGCGGCGAGATCATCCTGGTCAATCATCTCGGCGCCGAAGCAGGGCTGCGGCGCGCTGTTCGAGCAGGGCTTCGCGCCGCTGGCGCGCCGGCTCGGCTGGCGGCCGGAATTCGCCTGGGCGCGTCTCGCGCAATGGGCCGAGCGCCACGGCGGCGTGCGCCTGATCGAGCGGCGCGCCGATGCCGCCGCTCGGGCATTTCTCGCTGATCCGGTTCGAGCGCCTCGCGGCGAGCGCGACGATGCCCGAGACGGCGGCCGCGGCCGCCCGCCGCTACGCCTGATGGGCCGTTCGGCGGTTGCCTTGACACCCATCCTGGGCGTTTCTATATCGCGGCGCCTGGATCGGCCGCGACCGCCAAGCGTCGCAGATGTGCTATAGGTGGCGTTCGGCCGCGATCCGGGTTGCAGCGTGGCGGGGTAGCTCAGTTGGTTAGAGCAGCGGAATCATAATCCGGAGGTCGCCGGTTCGAATCCGGCCCCCGCTACCACTGCTGCCCAGAGCGTCGCGCATCGGCCGGCTATCTTGCGTCGCCTGGCATGCCTGCTTGCCCGGGCACGCGCAAAGGGCCTGCCGGTACTAGGGCGGTTCCTTGCCGAGCGCTTCGGCCAGCAACCTTGCTGCGTGCCGGTTTCCCTTCCAAGTCATGTGCCCATAAGCGTTGGCCGGGCGCTTGTGGTAATAGTCGCGAATGGAATCCGGATCGGCGGCCACGATCGCGCGTAATGATTTGAACTGGTCCACGACCTGGACGCCCGCCGCTTCGGCGCAGGCCACGACGCGTTGCGCATGGATTGATGGAGTGTCCCCTCCAAGGACGTTGTACGCGTCGTGCTGCATGAAGAGCAGCGCACGAATCCCCTCCTTGTCGAGCCGGGTCTTCAGCCGCGCAACAAGCGCGCAGGTGACGGCCGGCTCATCCATCCCGATCTTGCGAAAGACCTGCCTTCCGCGGTGATACCAATAGTTCGGCGCGAGGCGGGACAGCACGAAGTCGCTCACGGCCGAGTACGCGAGCGCCTCGCGCACGCCGTCGGCAGCGCGCGACAGAACGCCTTCCCGCGCTTGCTGTTCGATGGGTTCCGGCGGATGGTAGCGCAGTTCCCCACGCTCGAGCGTGAAATAGGGCTTTGGGGCGCCGAAGATCGTAAATGCAGATCGATGGATGTCGTTCTCCAGAATTCCGATGATCAGGACTTTGGGTTTGACGATCGGCAGGAGTTGCTCCGCGCGCAGGAAAATCTGGTCGGCCCCGTATGCGCCGACGCCGCCGTTGACGACCGGCCTGCCGGTCAGCACTTCAAGGATTGCCGGCCAGGTATGGTCGTTTTCGACCTCCCAGCCCTCGGTGAACGAATCTCCAACCGCGAGAATGGATCCGGTCCGGATCGTTGTCTCATCGGCATTCTTGCGAATGCCATAGTCGATGGTCGTGTATGATTTGTTGTCGTTCCATGGCCGCAAGGTCCAGCCCAGGACCGGATCGACGATCACGCGGTCGCCGATCCAGTTGGCGAGAACGCGCTCGGCGCGCCAATCGATCAGTCTGAAGACCGGCTTTCCCACAGTCACCCGATAGGCAAGCTCCACGAGGAGCACTGTCGACAGGGTCGAAACGACAACCAGCCCCAGATTGAGCCAGCGGGAACCCTGCGCAGTTGCCGAACCGGCGGAGTGCTGCGAGCCATGTGCGGCAAAGGCCAGCGGAGCGGCGCTTCCTCCCGGGTCGATTGCGGTCTGGGCACCGTCGATCGTCCCGGATTTCCCCTTCGACCTCGCCTTCCCGATGGCTTCCGCGGCCAGCAACGCCCAGACCGGCAGCCAGATGATCCAAACGACCAGATTCAGGAATACGTCGTAGCTGCCGCGCGCATAGTAGTGAAACGCGGCGTAATAGAGCGGCGTCGTGATGCTGATGGCAAGCAGGCCCCAATGCGGGCGGAAGGCAAGGAATGGGATCATCCAAATCATGTACCAGGGGAATTGAGCGGGGCTCAGCAGCACCAGACTGGCCGCGAGGAAGCCCGCCCGCCGCATCAAATCGCCGGTCGAGGAGATCGGCTTCCATGCTTGCCGCAGCGCGAGACCGCCGAGGACGAGCGCGATCGCGCCGCGCGCCACGGCCCAGGCACTGCCGCCCAGTCCAAGCCATTGCAGTGATGTGAGGGCCGACGCCTCAAGCAGCGGAAAGAGGGCGCTGTTCGTGGCCCATCGCTGAAGATAAGCGACGTAGCCGGAGTGCGGATCGAGCCCGCCGAGCCATGCCGGCAGTAGCCAAAGGACCGTCGTTGCACCAAGAAACGCGAGCGATGCAAGCAACGGACGGATACCATTGCACAGCGGCCGAAGCACAAGCGGAGCGAACAGGATCGGCCAGAGCTTGGTTCCGATCGCGGCCGCCAGAAGAATCACGGCCCAGACATGATGCCGCCGGGTCGAAAGCAACAGAACCGCGAGCAGGAGAGCCACGGCGAGCCCATCCATGTGCGCCGAATTGACGAGTTCCTTGACGACGATCGGGTTCCACCAATAGAGCGCCGCCCACAGCGCGGGACGTCCCGCCGCTCTGAGCAGCATGAGCAGCAGCAGCATCGTCGCCGCGTCGGTGGCGAGGGCGATCAGCTTCCAGGCATTGATGTTCCAGGGCGATGCCAAATAGGCCAGCGCGAAGGCCGCGTGGGCGATGGGCGGATAGGTCGTCTTCAGCTCGGGGTGGTTGACGCGCGCAAGAACGGGCGCGCCTTCCTGGGCGAGGCGTCCAAGGGTCGTGTCCGGCGATGCACGACGCGCCTCGAGCGGGGATACCGCGTAAGGACTAATGCCGTTGGCGGTCAGCGCTCCTTCCCAGAGATATCGATTGTAGTCGTCCTCGAGTGCGGGTTCGGTAAAGAACAGCGCAATCCGGATACTGCACCCGACCGCGAGAACCAGCATGAGCAGCTTCGCCTGCAAGCCGGCTGGCAGCGCCACAGAGGCCCGGATCAGAGGCAGCAACGTGACAAACACGGCTCCGGACAATGCCATGGCGACGCCAAGTGTCGCCGCCGGCATCTCTTCAACCGGTAGCGCCCAGTCGAACAGGTGCGAATAAGCCACCAGCAAGCCCGCAAACAACGTCAGGATGGCGCCGACCGCCAGCCAGAGGGCTGTCACACGCATCGGCGCACGGGGTTGGGCTGATGTCATTGACGCTAGGGGACCGTGTTGCGGTGGGCGTCCGCCGGCACGCCGATCGCGGCCCTGGCCTTCAGCGAAGCCGGGCGCCACAGCAGCGCCGCCAGGACGATCAGGGCTGCCGCCAGCAGATAGGATTGCGCAAAATTGAACGATGACTGGGCCAGCAGCTTGGCTGCGGAAAAATAATTGCTCGCGAGGACGTAACTCACGCCGATCCAGATCAGCCGGCGATGGTCAAATCGGAAGGCGGCAAGCAGGACGGCGTATACCGGCAAAAGGATGCCGTAATGATGCTCCCATGCGATCGGGGAAGCGACCGTGCATGCAACGGCGATGGTGCAGAAGTCCAGCGTTCCATCCGGATCCTCAGCGCGGCGACCGCGCAGAAACGCCAACGCCAGGATCAACAGCGAGGAACCGACTGTGCCGGCATAGACCCAGGGATTGAATGGCGGAAAACGCCCATCGAGCCATGTCAGGTTGTTGTAGTTCAATGGATCGGTCAGGCCCATCAGGCGATTGAGAAGCCCGTTGATGGATTGATTGGGGTAGTAGGCCTCTCCGCGTGCCGAGAGATACGACAAGAAGTGCAGGTAGTCGACGTGATTGGCCCATCCGAAAACGTACAGGGACAAAGCAACGCCGGCGAGGACGACCACGATGCCTGCCGCCGCAAATGACCATGCCTGGCGCAGCAGCCCCCACAACAGGATCAGTCCGTAGTGGGGCTTGATGAGCGCTATGAGGCCGATCAGCAAGCCGGCAAATGCTCTCCTTCCCAAGGCCCAGAACAGCAAAGTGAGCGCGAACAGCCCGTTGATCCACGCCTGGATCTGGCCAAGCGTGAAGGCCTTGATGACCGGATAGAATATCAGCGAAAGGCCAAGCACCGCCGCGATGCGCAGCCACGCGGTGTTGTCGACCTTGCAGGAGGGATCGCTCAGCCTCAGCCGGTTCTCGAGCAACAGCACCGTTGCCAGGGCCGTGACGATCACCGAGAGCCACGACAACGCTCCAATGGCAAACGGCACGTGCAGGCTTTCATCGAGGCCGCGCGCTGCCGCGATGATGAAGAGGGATGAAGGGGGGTACTGGAACTTCTCGCTTCGATTGAAGACCAGCTCGGTATAGATTGGCGTTGGCGATGCCGGCGGCAGGTACTCCTGTTCAAAGTAGGCAAGCGCGCGATACATGGGGCCCCAAGAATCGTTGTCGCTTTGCCCCAGAAGAAAGTCCCTCGTGTGCTGCAGAACGAACTCGCCAAAGCCGGTCAGGGGAACAATCCAGAGGATGACGTTCAATAGGACGGCGTTCAGCAGAAAGAACAGCATCAGGTTGCGGGACAGCAGTTCGGAGGACGAGAGCCCTTTGCCTTTCAACAACCGAACGGCTCTCGGCCATGCGGCGGGCCTCGCAGGGCCGCCCCTGTAGACGAGACAGGAGCGCTCCGCGCTTAGCTTCGGCATTTGCCAAGCGCCGCGCATGAGCGCGGCCAGCGTGAGCAGCCCGCCGAAAAGGGTCGCGGAAACCGCCGACCGCGAAAGGGCAGGCCCAAGCGTGCCCAGGTCCTGCGGCAGCATGAATACGGGCAAAGAGCCAAGCACGATGCCGCCGCCCATCAACCACTTGGTCGTGGCATCGTCGGCCAACGGCAGACGATGTGCGAGATAAAGGCCCCATGGCAGGAGCAGCAAAAGATAATAGTGCGACCACGACAACGGGCTCGCAACGATCGCGAGGTTGAGAACGAGCACGTATTCGAGCAGATCGCGCGGGCTCAGCGCGCCGACGGCAGGCGGCACAGGCTCCATGCGGTTCGCGCGCCAGATCAGCGCCGCCGCTCCGGAGAGGAGCACAGCAAGAATGATGTTGCGGACCACCCTGATTGCAGCGGGTGGCTCGATCAGGTTCCAGACATGCAGGTAATACTCGCCGTAGACCAGACGAAACAGAAATGCGTCGATCGATTGAGCGTTGAAACCCGGTATAATGTTGTTGAGGAACGGTCCAACACAGTGGTCGTACCAGCCGATATTGAGGGCCAACCCGAAGATCAGCAACGACAATGCGGCGATGAGCGCGATAGCGGTCGCGCCGCCGGCGACGACCCGCCAGCGCCGGCGAAGCAGGAAGTAAAGGCCGTAAAGCATCAGCGGCGGCTTGACCGCCGCGCATACCCCTAGAACGAGGCCGGCCGCATACTCTTTTCCGCCGCCCCAGAAAAGCAGCGCAAGAAGGAGCAGCAGGAGCATGAAGTGGGAGTTGTTGCCCTCCCGAAAGCTGTGAACCAACGGGCCGTTGACCAGAAAAAGGAAAAGCAGCGGCGCGCTCAGTTGCACATCGGTGCGGCCAAAGCGCGTCAGCAGGGCCCACGCCGTAGCGACTGCGATCGCCCCTAGGCTCAGGTAGACCCAGCCTGCGACCGGCTTGCTCAACCAGGCGAATGGGACGTAGAGCCATCCCAGCACGGGAATATTGACGAACCCCTCGGTGCAGGTCCGATTCGGCGGCCAGGTTGCGACCGGCCCGTCGCTCCAGAGACGTTCTGCCGTCGCGTAGTAGGCCTGGTAGAAATCCGAAAAGAGAATTGAATCGGGGGGGGCCGTGACCTGCCACAGGGCGGCGAACAGCAAGGCGCCGGCCAGGCCCCACCAAATCAGCGGCGTATCGATTTTGAAAGGCAGCAGGGCAGCGAGCTTTGTCGACTCATTGCCCTTTTGCCGTGACCCGCCGGACTGATGCCAGTCACTCATCGATACATTTTGACGCCGATGCGACTCACGTCAATGCAGCGCGATCGCTGTCCGCGAAGTTCGCGTCACCGCGCGCTGCACGATGCCGGCCGCCTAGAACGATCCGCGCGGCGGCAGTGGAAGCGGCAGTGGAAGAGGTCTTGGTCCCGGAGCCGGGCCTCCACCGGCGGGCGCCCTGCCGCAAGCCGGGCTGCCTCCGATCGGGACGACATCGAGCTCGACTTCAAAGCCCCCGGCATTGTCGAATTTGACCCATATCTTGAACGGAATGTCGGCAACGATCGGCTCCTTCAACTCCACCATGAGAAGGTGAAGGCCGCCGGGTTGAAGCTGCACCAACACACCGGGGTCGATGGCGATATTGGGAAGCGGCTGACGCTGCAGGACACCGGCAATTCTCGCGTAGGTGTAGATCTCGATCCGCTCCGAGAGATCGCTGATCGCCTCCGACAGGCGGTCGGCGACCGCGGCGCTGGTGCGAATATTCATATAGACCGGAGCGATCGTGACGCCGGTCCGGGTTGCTTCCGTCCAAGGGCAGGTGATGGTGATGCCGTTGAACGTGATATCGGCCGCCGCCGCCGGCGTGGCGAGGAGAACCAGGGCGGACGCAATGATGTGACGCATTCTCATAGGGAACCCTCGTTCGTTAGATGTCTCATCCATAGCGGGGCTGCACTCAAAGGTGCCACGCGCACAGAAAGATCGCGATCGTGGCGCCTCCCAAGGCCAGGCTGATGTTATCGGTCAGCGCAAACCACACCGGATCGTCATCGAGTTCGTCGCGTCCTGCCAGGAGCCACACCCGACTCGACCACAGAAATAAGATCGCCGGCAGCATCCAAAGCAATCCCGGGCTCTTGTAGAAATTTGCGATGAATGCGCCGTTGATCAGGTAGAGCGCCATGATCAGAACCGCACCGACCGCGGCCGACAGGCCGAGCGCCAGAATCAGCGGGGCGTCCTTCTTGGTATAACCGCGGCCGGCGATCCGTTCGCGGCCGAGCATTTCGCTGCGTCCAAGCTCCACGTGCCGCTTGGCGAGCGACAGCGATGTGAAGATGAACATCGAAAAGGCGATGAGCCACGGGGACGGAACGACGTCGGCAATCTTGATCCCGAACCACAGCCGGAAGGTCACGAGGACGGCCAGCATGAACACGTCGAGGATGGGCAGCCGTTTCAGGTGAAAGGAATAGGCGAGGCTGAGGGCGCCATAAGTTACAAGCAGCAGGACCGCGCCGCGCCCGATCGTTGCGGCAATGCCCAGGCTGAGCAGCACGCCTGCGACCGCCGCCATCAGCGCGACATGCATCGGAAGGTCGCCGCGGGCGAGCGGCCGTTCCTGCTTCGACCAATGATCGCGGTCGAAACGAAGATCGCAAAGATCGTTGATGAGATAAGTCGACGAAGCAAGAATACCGAGCGCGAGAAAGCCGAGCGCGGCGGCGGTCCACGCTTCCGCGCTCTCGATCTTGCCGCCAAGTATCAGGGGCACGAAAACGAGCAGGTTCTTCGTCCACTGATGAAGCCGCAGCGACTCGATCAGCGGAGGGACGACGCCCCGTCCGCGCGGTAGAATTTCCTCAAAACGGCTGATGGCGTTGTCTCCAGCTACCAGTTCACGGAGAGGATTGAAAAGTTCAGCGCTGACCGGCACACTGAAGGTCATCGAGAGGCGGAGCAAATTTAGCTCGCTCGTGTGAACCATTCAAGGCGGTTACGATCCAAAATAAAATATGTGCAGTCATTGCCGGCCGTGACGGCTGGAGCGTCACCGCCCGAGTGCGGAAGTGAACTGCCGTGTCGCCGGCGCCTACTTCCACGCCGCGCGCTTGCGAATCTCGGTCAGGGATGCATTCGCCTCGCGCACCACTTCGCCGGTCTCGACAGCTGTCAGCTTGCCGCGCTCCTTGAGGATGCGGCCGTCGACCACCACCGTGTCGACGTTCTCGGCCTGAGTCGATTCGATCAGCATGTTGGCCGGGTCTGTATAGGGCGCCATGTTGAGCGCGTCGGTCGACACCATGACGATGTCGGCGCGCTTGCCGGGAACCAGCGAGCCCACCTTGTCGGCGAGGCCGAGGATTCCCGCCGCATCGATGGTGGCGAGCTTGAGCATCCGGCGCGGCGTGAACTTGAACTCGTTGAGCGTCTTGCCGTTCTCGATCGCAGCGGCGAACTTGAGCAGGTTGAACAGATTGCCGTTGCCGACGACGCCCATCGAGTTGACGCCAAGCGCGGTCGGGATGCCGGCATCGATAAACTCGGTCAGCAGCGGGAAGCCCCAGCCGCCGCGCATCTCCGACAGCGACAGGATGCTGATCGAGGCGCCGGTCTCCTTGATCATCTTGATCTCGTCCGCCGAGGCCGAGCAGGCATGCACGATGTTGACGTCGGGCCCGAGCAGCTTCTCCTTGTAGTGCGCCGTGACGTGGCCGGTGCGCGAGGTCAGCGTGCCGATATGGACGGTGATCGGCAGCTTCAACCCGCGCGCGCATTCGAACTCCGGGCGGTAGATTTCCGGCGGCGCCCACGAATTGCGGAACATGCCGCGCCACGCCATGCCGAGCGTGAGCAGGCCGTCGCTGGCATAATTCCTCCAATCGGCATGGATCGCCTGCACGACATCGAGTGGCATCAACGTGTCGTCGGGCTGGTCGATGCGCTGGCCGACCGAAAAATGCGCACGAACGCCGACTTCGGCGAGCGCGCGGAGATCGCCTTCGGGATGCTCGCGGCTGCGCACGTTGTGGCACCAGTCGTGCACGGTGGTGATGCCGCAGTTGACCGCTTCCGCCGCCGACAGGCGCGCCGAGGTGTACATGTCCTGCGGCGTCATGTGGGCGGAGAAGCGCGTGATGGTGGGGAAGAAGCCCTTGGCGGGCTCGTCGCCCGAAAAGCTGCGGTAGAGCGTGTGCCACATGTGCCAGTGGGTATCGATCAGGCCCGGCAGTACGATCATACCCCGGCCGTCGATCGCTTTCGCGCCCGGCGCGTCCAGGCCGCGGCCGACGGCGACGATCGCGCCGTCGCGCACATGCACGCTGCCGTTCTCGATCTCGCCGAGCTTGTCGTCCATCGTGAAGACATAGGCGTTCTTGACGATGAACTCGCCGCGCGGCGGCAGCTTCGACGATGTCGCACTGCGCCCGCCGGCGGCAAACATGGGCGCAACCATCGCCGCGGTGGTTGCGAACGCGGTAATGCCGAAATCGCACAGCAGGCACATGGGCAGCGACCCTCTTTGCCGATGCTATCGGCCACCAATGATGGAGCGCGCCATGGCCGAAGCACGCTCGGCCATGACGGGTGTGTGAGTTGCGCCGCCAGCCACGGGTTGGCGGTCAGGCGAGCGTGGGCATCAGCTTGGCGGCATTGCCGCGCTCGATCGCGGCCAGGTCGGCGGGACTGAAGCCGTATTCGGCGAGGCCTTTGGCGGTCACCGCGGCCGAGCGGAACGGGAAATCGGTGCCGAACACGACCTGCGTGGTTTCCACCAGTTTGGTCAGCGGCATCAGCGTCCAGGGATAATCCGACGACGCGGTGTCGAAGTAGAACCGCCGGAACTCCGCCCGCACGCCGTCGGGGAAGCGTTCGGCGGCCAGATCCTTGCGCAGATTGGCCCAGGATTCCACCCGGTGGATGAGCAGCGGCAGCGTGCCGCCGGCATGCGAGAAGATGAACCGGATGTCGGGGTAGCGCCGCGCGTTTCCGCTGAAGACCACGCTCAGCATGGTGCGGGCGGTGTCCTGCGGCAGTTCGATCGTCGGCTCGTTCACGTTCGGCACCAGAGCGCGGCAGCAGTCCGCGCGCACCGGATGCACATAGACCACGGCCTTGCGGCGGTTGAGCTCGTCCATGACCGGCATGAACGCCGGATCGCCGAGATACTTGCTCTGGTAGCTGGTCATCAGGCAGATGCCTTCGTGCTTGAGCGTGTCGAGCGCGTAGGCGATCTCCTTGAGGCTGCCATCGACGTCGGGCATCGGCACGATCGCGAAGCTGCCGAAGCGGCCGCGATGGTCGCTCCTGAGCTTGGCGGCATATTCGTTGCATTCGCGCGCAAGCGCGCGCGCCGCATCGTTGTTGCCGAAATGCACGCCCGGCTCGCTGATCGAGACGATGGAGGTGGCGACCCCGCCCTTGTCCATGTCTTCGACCGACTTCTCCGCGGTCCAGCGCTCCAGCGGGATCTGGCCGGTCTTGCGCGAGGAGATTTCCTTGATGAAACCGGGCGACGAAAAGTGATGATGCACGTCGATGCGGCGGGGATTGGCCTGCGCGCCGGCGGTTCCGAGATTGCCGAGCCCGCCGAGCGCGGCGGCGGCGCCTCCGGCGAGAAACGTTCGCCGGTCCGGGCTGAAGCTGCCGGCGTCCGGGGTGTCGCAGCAGACGCAGCCGGAAAAGAACTTCGTGCGTGATGTCCTGAGCATGACGGTCTCCCTGTGCTTTCTTGGTTGTTGCGTTTCGCCGGTGCGCCGGCCGGTGGCGGTGAGCGCCTTAAATGCAATCGGCCCCGGCATACGGACAACCGCGTGCCGGGGCCATGCGTCTTGCGACCCTGCAAAAAGAGCGGGCTACTGGATCTTGCTGCTGGCCGCCTTGATCTCGTTGTAGAGCGTTCGCATCTCGGGTTTACCTTCGGTCACGACCTCGCCGACGGTGGCAAATTTCTCGCGGAGTTCCTTCTGCTCTGCGTCGGAGAGGCGGTTGAACTTGCCGCCCTTGGCTTCCCAGCGCTTGCCGAGCGTGACGTTGAAATCGTCGGAGGCTTTGGTGGTCTTGAAGAAGACCTGACGCGATTCCTTGATCACCATTGCCCGCAGGTCGGCGGGGAGCGTATCGAGCCACTTCTTGCTCATGCCGCAGTAGGAGACGATCAGCGTATCCTCGATCTGCAGCAGTTCCTTCGACACGGTGTCCAGATTGAAGTTCACGAAGATGGTCGTACCGCTGCCGGTGCCGTCGATGGTCTTGTTCTGCAGTGCGGTCAGCATGTCGGCGAGGTTCATCGCGACCGAAGTCACGCCGACCCGCTTGAAGCGCTCGCGCTCCGCGTCGGTGCCGTTGATGCGGAATTTCTTGCCGTTGAAATCGGCAAGCTTGTGGAGCGGGTTGTGCGCGATGTAGCGCACGTCGGCGGTGGCGATCTGGCCGCAACCGATGATGCCCTTCTGGTCGAGGATCGAGGCGACCTTTTCCTGCAGGGCGGGATCGGCCAGCACCCGGTTGGCGTGGGCGCGGTCCTTGAACAGGAACGGGAAGCTCAAAATCCCCATGCGCGGGTCGATGCCTTGGTAGAAGTCGCCGGGGGTGATGAAGCCTTCCACCGAGCCGAGCTGCATGCCCTGGATGGTGGCGGACTGCGAGCCGAGTTGCCCGCGCGGGAAGATCTGCACTTCGATCTTGCCGTTCGACTTGGCCTCGATCACCTCTTTCATGCCGCGGGCGTAGGTGTGCTCGGTGTCCTCGGCCGAACTCAACCCGATCTTCATGGTGAAGTCCGCGGCTCCCGCCGGCGCGACGGCGCCAAGGCCGGCTACCCCAATCGTCAAGCCGAAAGCGAGGGAGACGGCATGCGCACCCCTGATGCTCCGGTGAACACTCGTTGTCGTGATCATGCGCTTCCTCCCTTGCGTATTCGTTGTTTGCGTCTTGCCGACGCTTTCCCAGTGTCGAAAGCGAGCCTAATCGAAGCATGCACACGGCGCAATCGCTCGCGCCCCGGTCCGCATTCGGCTTTCTTGCCGCAGCCGTCGAAAGCAGCCCTTGTTGGCCACGGACCGCTAAACTACAATTTTTACGCACGCCCAGAATGCTGCAACCATAAAGCGTGAGGTGGGGAGGATGCGTCCATGAACGCGGTGCCTGGATCGCAATCAGACAGCAGATTCGGCGCCGGCGGCGCCTCCGGAGCCGCGGTCCTCGCCGGCCCGGTTCATCCTGGTGCGGATCCCGCATGTCATTTGCGGGCTGCTGCTGCTGGCGGCGATCGCGATCAATGTCGCCAACGTCGTTGGCCGTTACGTTTTCTCGCGCCCGGTCGACTGGGCCGAGGAGGTCCTGATCTACCTGATCGTATGGGGGGTCTTCATCTCGGTGGGCTCGATCACCTATCAGGGCACTCACCTGCGGATGGACCTCCTGGTGATGCGGGTGAAGGGATGGCTCAAGGGATTGCTGGGAGGCCTGACCGCGGTTCTGATGTTGGGTTGCTCGGTCTTTATGTTGTTTCAGACCTGGACTGTCTTGCGGCTTTACGTGGCCAGCGGTGAGACCAGCATGGGCGCGAAGATTCCGCTGGTCATTCCGCACACTGCGCTTTTGGTCGGCTTCGCCGGCCTTGCTGTCGCGGCAATCATTCGTTTTCGCTGCTATCTCACCGGCAAGTTCGATTGAGTCGCCCAAACGCCATTCCGCGAGCTGATGTGTCCGCGCCAAGCGGCCTAGCACCCTGGGAGGGGACGTAGATGGGTTGGGTCATGGTCTGGATGCCCCTCGTATTGTTGCTGCTGGGGATTCCGATTTTTCTTCTGGTGCTGTCGACCTGCATTACCGCGGTCGTGTTCTTTTCAAAATTGCCGCACACCGTGCTGCACCAGGTGCTCTACGACAGCGTCGCAAAGTTTCCGCTGATCGCGGTACCGTTCTTTCTGTTTACTGGCGATCTGATGTCGCGTGGCGGCCTGTCCAAGCGCCTCCTGCGCTGGGTCGCGTCCATAGTCGGCGGATTTCGCGGCAGCCTGCCGCTGACCTCGCTCGGCTTTGCAGCGATCTTCGGCGCCATATCGGGCGCAACGACGGCCTCCGTCGCCGCGGTAGGCTCGATCACCTATCCGCGTTTGCGGCAGGCCGGCTATAGCGAGAAATTCGCCTCCGCGCTGATCGTAGCGGAATGCGCGCTCGACAACCTGATCCCGCCCTCGATCGCCTTCATCATCTATGGCATCGCGACCGAGACCTCGGTGGCCCATCTGTTCGCCGCCGGTATCCTGCCCGGCGTCGTGCTCGGCGGAATTTTTGCGATCTACATCTACCTCTACTCCATCCGGCAGAACATCGATGTCCGCGAGAAATTCAGCTGGTCGGAGTTTCTGGACGCGTCGCGCGAGGGAATCTGGCCGCTCGGCGCGATCGCGGTCATCTTCGGCGGCATCTATTCGGGCGTGTTCTCGCCGACCGAGGCAGCCGGCGTGTCCTGCGTCTACGCGATGTTCGTGGCCTTCGTCATCTATGGCGAAACCACGCTCAACGATCTGTTCCAAATTGCGGCCCGCACACTCCTGCTTACCGCCATGATCTTCATCATCGTGTCGGCGGCCGGCATGTTCGGCTGGTTGTTGACCATCAGCGGTGTGGCGGGTCAGCTTTCGGACGCCATCGCGGCGTTGAACGCACCGGGATGGTTCATCCTGCTGCTGATGAACTGTTTTCTGCTGTTCGTCGGCTGCTTCCTCGACCCTGGAACCGCGCTGCTCATCCTCGCGCCGCTGCTGCTGCCGATCGCGAAACAGGTCGGGGTCGATCCGATCCATTTCGGCGTCATCGTGGTCATGAACCTGACGATCGGAACGTTCCATCCGCCGTTCGGGCTCAACATCTTCGTGTTCCAGGCTATGTTCAAGACGCCGTCAAACATCCTCTATCCGGGGCTGATCCCGTTCGTGGCGCTCGCCGTCCTGGCGCTGATGATCGTCACCTATGTTCCATGGCTGTCGCTCGCACTGCTGCCGCTCCTCATTCGATAGGTGCGATGCTGGAATCTGGTGGGTATCTGCGGCCCTGATTTGCCGGGGGTTGTGCTCTTGTCCGGGCTGACTGCAGCCTTAGACTGATGTCGAACCGGTTGCGACCGGAATGGAAATAGCGGAGAGCATTTGCGATGGCGATCAGCGAGAAGATCAAGACCCTGATCAACAATGCCTGGGAGGACGGCTTTCCGTGCCTGCTGGCGACAACCGGCAAGGACGGGCCCAACATCAGTCCGAAAGGGAGCCTGTTCGTCTACGACGACCAGCATCTGGCCTACTGGGAGCGCTCGAAGAAGAAGGCGCTGGAGAACCTGGGGGACGACCGCCGCGTCGTGGTGATGTACGCCAACTTCAAGGCGCAGCGCGACAAGGTGCTCGACGCCGGATTCCTGCGGTTCTGGGGAACGGCCGAGCTCTACGAAGCAGGCCCGATGCGCGAGGCGATCTTCGCGCGCCTCACCAAGCGCGAGCAGGAGCACGTCGGAGCCGATACCGGCATCGGCGTCCTGATCAAGATCAGCCGCGCCACCGACCTGCATGGGACATCGCTGATCTAGTGGTCGTGGTGAACGGATAGACGCTCCGTTCGTGCCCGCGAAAGCGGGCATCCAGCGCAACAAGAACTGGGTCCCCGCTTTCGCGGGGACGAACGGACAGCGGAACAAAGCGGCAGAGGGTGGGAGCGTCTGATGGATCGGCTGAAGGGCAAGGTGGCTGTGGTGACGGGCGCGGCGCGCGGGATCGGCGCGACGCTGGCCAAGGCGTTCGCGGCGGAGGGTGCCAAGGTCGTCGTGGCCGACGTCGCCGACACCGGCGCGACCGTCAATGCGATCAAGGCGGCCGGCGGTGAAGCGATCGGCCGCAAGATGGACGTGACCAGCAACGCCGACATCACCGCCATGGTGAAGGCCGCGGAGGACAGCTTCGGGCCGATCGAGTGCCTGCTCAACAACGCCGGCATGTTCGCCACCATCCGGCTCAAGCCGTTCTGGGAGCTGAGCGAGGAGGAATGGGACCAGGTGATGCGGGTCAACGTGCGCGGCGGGTTCCAGGTCGCCAAGGGGGTGCTGCCGAGCATGCGCGCGGGTGGCCGCGGCAAGATCGTCAACATCAGCTCCGGCACGGTGTTTCACGGCGGTCAGGGCCACATGCACTACGTGACCTCCAAGGGCGGCGTCATCGCGATGACGCGCTCGATGGCGCGCGAGCTTTCAGGGCTGAACATCACGGTCAACAGCGTGGCGCCGGGCTACACCGAAAGCGACGGCGTGCGCGAGAACCCGTCGCTGCACGTCGCGCGCGTGCCGACGCTGGCCGCCCGCGTCATCAAGCGCGACATGGTACCCGACGACCTCGTCGGTGCGATCGTCTTCCTGATGACGCCCGACAGCGACTTCATCACCGGGCAGATGATCAACGTCGACGGCGGCCGGTTCATGTATTGAGGCGGCGTTCGGCGGGACGGGAGCGAGACCAGCGTCTCTCTAATTGAGATTATCCACCGCGCCGGCGCCGATACCGAAGATCGGCTCCTGGCTTGCTGGAATTTTCAACCCTGCCGCGCCAGACGGTCGCGATCATGCGGCCTTGAATAGTCGACGGTGGGACCGATGGGGATGATTCCGTTCGAGCCAACCGGGCCGGCCTTGCTGAACACTCCGCGCTTCATGCCGGCGACGTCGCAGACTTCGGCGATGCCCGGCGTCTGGTAGAGCTCCCGAAGATAGTTCGACAGGTTGGGGTACTCATCGAGACGGCGCAGGTTGCACTTGTAGCCGACGTAATAGCAGGGATCGAAACGCACCAGGCTCGGAAAGAGCCGCCAGTCTGCCTCGGTCTCGACGTCGCCGCACAAATAGCGTTGCTTCGAAAGCCGCTCCTCCAGGCTGTCCAGCGTCTCGAACAGGAGCTTGACGGAACTGTCGTAGGCCTCCTGCGAGATCGAGTAGCCGCAGCCATTGACGGCATTATTCACGCCCTTGAGGACGAGCGCATTCGTTTCGTCGATCTCGGGGCGCAGCGCTTCGGGGTAGTAGTCCGGCGAAGGCTGCGCGATGCCGGCAAATGCAGTGTTGAACATCCGAATGATTTCAGAGGACTCGTTGTTGACGACACGGCGCGTCTTGGCATCCCAAAGCGTTGGAACGGTCACACGGGTCGTGCACGTCGGATCGGCGATCGTATAGAGCTCATGCAGCCATCGCACGCGCCGATCGGTTCCGGGCACGATGTGGCCCGCTTCTCCGAACGACCATCCCTGGCCGCCGGGCTCCTGGAAGGTGTCGGTCAGCGTCACGAAAGGCTCGAGCTTCTTGAGCGTGCGCATCAGCGTGGCGCGATGAGCCCACGGGCAGGCAACGGCGCAGTAAAGGTGATATCTGCCGGGCTCGGCAGGAAACTCGGACTGGGCTTCGTTGCTGATGCGCTCCCGGAAAACAGAATCGCGCTTGAAGTAGAGCCCTCTGTCGTCATGATTGAAGAGGACATTCTCGGTGCTCCATTTGCCGTCGACGAGTTGTCCCATTCATCCTCTCCGCAATTCGAGCCTTGGGTTGCGCCAAGCACACCGCTATCGTCGCGCCTTCATCGCCTCAGACCGCGCCAATGCTTCTTCGATTCCGGCCCGCGCCAGAGCGCGATTGGCGTCCTGGATCGGCGCGTTGCGATCGTAGCTCGCCTGCCGCAGCCTGTTGCTGCCGTGGAGTTTCGGCCGCACCTCCTCGGCGATCAGTTCGAGGCTTCGCTGCGTCGCCTGCCAATTGGCCCAGTCCTGCGCGAACACCAGGATGCCGCCGAAACCGCCGGTGACTTCAAGCATGTGCTCGATTTTCTCCACCGCGTCGTCCGGCGTACCGATGATCGCGCGTTCGTTTTTCAGCATCCAGCTCGCGGGATCGGCGAGCCCGCGCGGCGGGGGATTGGGCGCGGGCACGATATCGTTGGCGTAGCCGATCCATTTTTCGAGGCCATATTCCACATCCTTGCGCGCCTGCTCGCGGCTTTCCGCAAGATGAATCTGCACCGCAAACTGCCAGCGCGAGCGGTCGGCGGTATGGCCGTGACGGCGGCATGTTTCTTCGTAGATTGTTCCAGTTGGACACATGATGCTTCAGCGAGGCGTCGTCGACGCCCGACAGCACCAGCAGCCCCGCCCCGTGCCGTCCCGCCGCCAGCGCGCCCGCCGGCGAGCGGACCGACGCAACCGCAATCTCCATCGTCGGCTTCGAATAGCAACCGACGGACAGACGCGCTTCGCACAGCTCGAACCAACCGGTCTTTTTGGTAACGGTTTCACCGCGCAGCAGCGCGACGATGCAATCGAGCGCCTCGTCCATGCGCGGGCGCAGATCGACCGGCGCCAGGCCGAACATCTTGGAGTCCGATGGCAGGGCGCCCGGCCCGGCGCCGAACATCACGCGGCCGCGCGTCATGTGATCGAGCTGCGCCATCGTTTCGGCCACCACGAAAGGATGATGATAGGGCAGCGATTTGACGCCCGTGCCCAGCCTGATGTGCTTGGTGCGCTCCGCCGCCGCGGCAATGAAGACTTCGGGAGCGGCGATGATCTCGAAGCCGCCGGAATGATGCTCGCCGATCCACGCCTCGTCGAAGCCAAGCCGGTCCAGCAGCGTCACGAGCTGCAGGTCGCGTTCCAGGGCGTAGGTGGGGTCGAGATTGGTGGCATGGAACGGCCCCATGAACATGCCGAAACGCAGCGAACTTCCTCCGGTACTATTCATGTTTTTCGCATTCTTACTCAGGGCCGGCATATCGTCCGGCCGTTGCCGGGAACATCGACTTGACGATTTTCATTTTCGAAATATCCACCGTAGCATCCATGTGCAAGAAGATTGCGGCATCGCGGAGCAGTTTCTCGACACCGAAATCGAGCATCATTCCGTTGCCGCCGTGGAGCTCCACCGCGTGTTGGGCGACCTTCATGATCTCCTCGGACGCGAACACCTTGGTCATGTTGCAAAGGGTATCGGCGTCGGGCGCGCTTTCGTCGACGGCACGGGCGGCGCGCTCGAGCAGCGCGCGCACGGCCTCGATCCGGGTCGCCATATCGGCCAGCCGCAGCGCCACCGCCTGGTGCTTGATGAGTGTCCGCCCACCCTGCACGTAGTTCTGCACATAGTCGGAGGTGACTTCAAAGGCGCGCACACCGACGCCGAGATTTTTCGAGGCCTGGATGATCTTCCCGGGCCGAAAATAGACACCGGCCTGGCCCAGTGCATCATTCTCGACAAGCAGGTGATCCTCCGGCACGCGCATGTCTTCGAACACCAGTTCGCCGTTGTTCATGAACCGGCAACCCAGCGTCTCGTTGCAGCGCGCGATGGTAAGCCCGGGCGTGTCGCGAGGCACCAGGAATGACGACGTGCCTTGCAGCATGCCCACTTTCGGATTGGTGTTGGCGTAGACCACATACAGTCCGGCGTCGTAGCCGTTCGAAATGAACTGCTTGCGGCCATTGATGATCCATTCGCCGTTTTGCTTCACCGCGCGGGTCTGCATCGCGGCTTCGGGCACGTTGTAGGGGAGCCAGCGGTCGGATGCACCCCGAGGTTCGGTGAGGCAATGGGCAAGCAGGAACTGCGGATCCTCGATGAGGCGCTTGAACCATCTCTCCTGCAGGTGACGCGGCGCGAGATTGCGCAACAGAACCGAAACCTTCCAGTTCTGGACAAGCTTGTCGGAAAGGCCGGAATCGCCACGCGCGATTTCCTCGGAGATGAGGGCGAAGGTCTGTACTTCCGTACCCGGTTCGAGCTCGATGCCACCGAACTCCTCCGGCACCCCGAGCGTGCGGATGCCGATCTTATCGGCGCCGACCAAAATCTCGGGCGGAAGCCGGTTCTCCGGGGTCATGGTCCATTCGCGCTGCCAGTTGCCTCTGATGAACGGAATGACGACGTCGTCGACGAAATCGCGGCACGACTGCCGCATCAGACGCTGTTCTTCTGAGAGCTGGGACATGATCGTCTCCTTCCGGGCGGCAGCGGAGTGCAAAATGGCCATTCGACGGACCGCAGGCAACCGGACACTTTATGGCGTCCGCTCCGGACTGCCACAACCGGCCGTCGCCCGGATGCGGTCTATGCGTCCAATTTTGGTTTGCGAGGCCGGCGGATCGCGTTGCCCCAACTTCCGGCTCAGCTACGCAGGCCAGGAGCCTCATGGCCCGTGCGCGCCACATACTCTGTATAGCCGCCGCCGTACTGGTGGATGCCCTCGGGCGTTAGTTCAAGCACCCGATTGGACAGCGCGGCCAGAAAGTGGCGGTCGTGCGAGACGAACAGCATGCTGCCTTCGTACTCCGACAGCGCTCTGATGAGCATCTCCTTCGTCGCCATGTCCAGGTGGTTCGTGGGCTCGTCCAGCACCAGGAAGTTCGGCGGGTCGTAGAGCATCTTCGCCATGACCAGCCGCGCCTTCTCACCGCCCGACAGCACCCGGCACTTCTTCTCCACGTCGTCGCCGGAGAAGCCGAAGCACCCGGCGAGCGCGCGCAGCGAGCCTTGCCCCGCCTCGGGGAATGAGTTCCTCCAGCGATTGGAACACCGTGCGCTCTCCGTCCAGCAGATCCATGGCGTGCTGCGCGAAATAGCCCATCTTGACGCTGCCGCCCAAGGCCACCGTTCCGTCGTCCGGCTCGGTGGCGCCCGCGACCAGCTTGAGCAGCGTCGATTTACCTGCGCCGTTGACGCCCATGACGCACCAGCGCTCCCTGCGGCGCACCTGCAACGCCAGACCCTGATAGATGCTGCGGTTGCCGTAGCCCTTGTGCACGTTCTTGAGACTGACCACGTCCTCGCCGGAGCGAGGCGCCGGCAAGAACTCGAACAACACGGTCTGGCGGCGCTTGGGCGGCTCCACCCGGTCGATCTTCTCCAGCTTCTTCACCCGGCTCTGCACCTGCGCGGCGTGCGATGCGCGCGCCTTGAAGCGTTCGATGAATTTGATCTCCTTGGCGAGCATCGCCTGCTGGCGCTCGAACTGGGCCTGTTGCTGCTTCTCGTTCAGCGCACGCTGCTGCTCGTAGAATTCATAGTTGCCTGCGTACGCGGTCAGCGCGCCGCCGTCGATTTCCACCACCTTAGTGACGATGCGATTCATGAACTCACGGTCATGCGAGGTCATGATCAGCGCGCCCTCATAGCCCTTGAGGAACTGCTCCAGCCAGATCAGGCTCTCCAGGTCGAGGTGGTTGCTCGGCTCGTCCAGCAGCATGGCGTTGGGACGCATGAGCAGGATGCGGGCAAGCGCCACGCGCATTTTCCAGCCGCCCGACAGCGCGCCGACGTCACCATCCATCATCTCCTGGCTGAAGCCGAGGCCCGCCAGCACTTCGCGCGCGCGTCCCTCCAGGGCGTAGCCGTCAAGCTCCTCGAAGCGGGCCTGCACCTCGCCGTAGCGTTCGACGATGCTTTCTATCTCGTCCGCCCGGTCCGGATCGCCCATGGCGGCTTCCAGCGCCTTCAACTGGGCCGCCACGGTGCTCACCGGGCCGGCGCCGTCCATCACCTCGGACACGGCGCTGCGCCCCGACATCTCGCCCACGTCCTGGCTGAAATAGCCGACGGCAACTCCGCGATCGATCGCCACCTGACCCTCGTCGGGCTGCTCCTCGCCCGTGATCATCCGGAACAGCGTCGTCTTGCCGGAACCGTTCGGACCGACCAGGCCGACCTTGTCGCCTTTCTGGAGCGCCGCGGAGGCCTCGATGAACAGGATCTGGTGGCCAATCTGCTTGCTAACATTGTCAAGACGGATCATGTGCGCTTTTAGCCCCTGAGAGAGTCGCGGCGCCCTTATGCCATGTGGCGCGCCCGGAGCAATTCGCGGCCGGCCAACGATTTGCCCCCGCCGAGGGGCATGGCGTCCGCTTTGCCCCCGAAAATGGCGGCCATTGGGCAAAAATCGTGGTGCCGTCCGATCCGCCTTGGTACCTTGCTTCGAATAGCCACCGGACGGGGAAGACGATGACGAAGAAGCGTGTGGTGCTCGAAATCGGCATGGGCACCGACATCCGCGGCGCGGACCCGACGAAGGCCGCCTGCAGGGCTCTCCGTGACGCGCTTTGGCATAACTCGTTGTCGATCGCGACCGCGCTTGGTCATCCGCTGGATGCGATGATCGTCGACGTCCATATCGGCGTGCCCCAACCCGAAATGGTCGACAAAGCGCAGGTGCTGGCCGTGCTGCCTTACGGGAAGGGCACGGTGACTGTGACCGAAGGTGGCCTGGAGATCGCCAACGATGCGGGCACCGACCGCACGTTGATTGCCAACGCCTGCGTCGTCGTCAGCCTCGACATCGCTTGAAGGAGCCATCGATGCCAAAGACGCGCGTCATTCTGGAGCTGGGTACCGGCAACGATTTGCATGGCTCCGACTACACCAAGGCCGCGCTGCGTGCCGTGCAAGATGCCCTCCATCACAGCTCGCTGACCTTCATTCGATCGTTGAAGATCGACAAGACCAAACTGGATGTGGAGGTTACGATCGGTGTCCAGCGCCCCGAGCAGGTGGACCTCGAAGCGGTCAAGAACTCCTTGCCCGTCGGCAATGTCACCGTGAGGGCCACCAAGGGCGGTCTCGATGTTGCCGACCCCGAGAACAACGATCCCGCGGTCATTGCCAGCGCAGCCATCGCAGTTCGCATTGAGGTGGCATGACGCCGGTACGCCCGGAGCGGCGCCGAGCCACGCGGCATCATTCGGTCGTCCCTCCGCCACCACGCGGAATTGCGGTGCAACTCGCGCGATCTCGCTCCAATCGTAGTTGTTGGATAGAGGCGCTCACACAGTTCTCATAGCCCCGGCCACAGAAGACGTGCCCGGCATCGACGGAATCACCACATGGAACGCGTCCGACGCGCTGCCGCCATGCGCCGTGGGATTGGTCAGTGGATCGATGATCTTCAACAGCTCGATGATCGAGCCGGGCCATCCGTGCGTGATGATGACCGGCAGCGCATTCTCGTGTTTCGAGCGGACGTGAATGAAATGAATGTCGAGCCCGTCGATCTCGGTGATGAAATGCGGCAGGGCCTTCAGTCTCGCCTCGCACTTGCGCCAGTCGTATTCGGTGGCCCAATAGTGCGCGAGTTTCTGGGTCGTCGCGAGCTGCACGCCTTGCGACGGATCTGCGACGGTCTCCTTTTCGGGCCAGCGCGTGGCCTTGATGCGTCGGCGGAGTTCGACGAGTTGCTCTTCCGGTACGTCAACGCGAAACGGACGGATTGCGGTGGATTTGCTCTGGCTCGACGATGACGACATTGACGACATGATCGTTTTCCATGTTGAAAGGAGCGAGCTTGAGCCATTGCCAAATCTTCGTCAAACAACTCGCGACGCAACATACTCCGCCACCGACGTTCGGCCAAGCGAACCAACTTCCATGCTCGGAGAAATACCGCCCCGAGAACCGCTGGGGAGATGGCATAGTCGGCGCGGCTCGTGCACAGGAGGGTAATCATGTCGAACAGTCTCGCCGGTTATGCGGCGTTCATCACCGGCGGCAGCAGCGGCCTCGGCCTGTCGCATGCCCGCGTGCTGGCCGCGCGCGGCGCCAAGGTGGCCGTCACCGATTTCAAGCAGGAGAACCTCGATCGCGCGCAGGCGGAGTTCACGCGCGAGGGCATCGACGTGCTGTGCCTCAAGGCCGACAATCGCGTCGTCGCCGAGGTGAAGGCCGCGGTCGCGGCCGCCGAAGCGGCAGTTCGGCCGGCTCGATATCCTCGTCAACAACGCCGGCATCAGCGGCATGCACGCGCACATCGAGGAGATCGACGAGGCGTTCTTCGACAGCATGTTCGACACGCACGTCAAGGGCGCGTTCTTCGCCGCGCAGGCGGTCGTGCCGGGGATGAAGGCGCGCAAGTTCGGCCGCATCATCAACACCGGCTCGGTCTTCGCCATGACCGGCTCGCCCGCCATGAGCCACTACACCATGTCCAAGGGCGCGCTCACCGCGCTCACGCGCTCCTGGGCGCGCGAGCTCACGCCGTTCGGCATCACGGTCAACACCGTGTCGCCGGGCCTGGTCGAGACGCCGATGACGCGCGGCGACCTGACGCCCGAGCATGATGCAGAAGATCGTGGCCGGCATGGTGATCGGCCGCACGGTCAG
The DNA here is from genome assembly GCA_963755305.1 of uncultured Alphaproteobacteria bacterium. GTDB lineage: Bacteria > Pseudomonadota > Alphaproteobacteria > Rhizobiales > Xanthobacteraceae > VAZQ01. The sequence continues at coordinate 87,567 of CAVWJL010000012.1, forward strand.
GCCGGAGGAAGTCTCCTACGTGGTGGCGTTCCTGGCGAGCCGCGAAGCCGACGCGGTGACCGGCCAGAATTTCAGCCCGAACGGCGGCCAGGCCATCGTGGGCATTTAGTGCGCAGTTGCCTGCGCCTCGAATAGGCGAGGTCACGGAAGCGGGCATCGTGCGCGACCCTCAGCCGAACCGTCCCGCTTGCAGCGGGAGCGCGCTGACCTGGACTCTGACTACTTCTTCAAATAGTTGTTCTTGTACCAGTCGATGATCTCGCTGCCGGTCGTCACCCAGACCTCCTGCCGCGACGGTGATGTGCTTCGAGCGCCTTGGCGAAATACTTGCTGCGGTGCGGATGACCGACCAGGAACGGGTGCAGGCAGATCGACATCACGCGCCCGGTCTTGGCGCCGTCCTCGTAGAGCACGTCGAACTGGTCGCAGATCATCTGCCCGAACGTCTCCGGGCTCTGGTGCAGGCCGAGCAGCGCCGGGATGTCGTTGATCTCGGACGAATAGGGCATCGAGATCATCGAGCCCTTCTTCACCCGCATCGGGTAGGGCTGGTCGTCGTTGACCCAGTTGCCGACGTATTCGATGCCGTTCTCGGCCAGGATGTCGAGCGTGTGCACGGTTTCGCTCAGGGCCGGGCTGAGCCAGCCGCGCGGCGCCTTGCCGATGCTCTTGGCGATCGTGGTCACCACCTCGCTGATCAGCGCGCGCTCTTCGGCCTCCGACTGGTCGCTGATGAGGATGGAGTTGGTGGTGCCGTGGCCCATCCATTCCCAGCCGAGCTTCTTGCCCTCCTCGATGATGCGCGGATAGTGCTTGCAGACGTCGGAGTTGAGCGCGACGGTGCCCTTGACGCCGTATTTCTCCATCACCTCCATCATGCGCCAGATGCCGACGCGCACGCCGTAGTCGCGCCACGAGTAGTTCAGCACGTCGGGATTGAGCCCGAGCGCGCCGTCGGCCATGCCGCGTCGACGGGCGGTCGAACAGGAAATGCTCGATGTTGGGGATGACCCAGAGCGCGACGCGCGCGCCGTTCGGCCAGCGCAGCGGCGGCCGGTCGATGATCGCGGAATAGTCGAAGCGGCCGTGCTCGCGCGGGATCGCCGGCTTTTGCGCGGGCGCTGCCTTTGGCCGGACGCGGGCGGCGCTTTGCGAGGCTGCGCGAGCGTTTGCGGGGCGAGGCTTGCGCGGCACGGTGTTTCCCCTCGGGCTGATCTGTGTTTTGGTCTGGTCGGCTGGCGATCCGACACGCTAATATTGGCACGGCGGCGACCGGCGTGGGAATGGCTGCCACGGGAGCATCACAGCATGGCTCAAATCGTTGCCGGATTCGGGGTTCCGCACACGCCGGTCTTCCCGTTCTTCGTCAAGCGGGACGGACCCGACTGCGAGACCGCGAAGCTGTTCGCGGCGCAGAAGGAGCAGCTTGCTGCGGTGCGGCCGGATGTCATCGTGATGTTCGACACCGACCACCTCAATACGTTCTTCCTGGACAGCCTGCCGATCTTCGCGATGGGCGTGGATACCAGCTTCACCGCGCCGAACGACGAGCCGCGCGAGATGCCGATCTACATGCGTGAAATCGGCACCCGATCTCGCCGCCCATATCCGGCAGGCCGGCGTCGACGCCGGCTTCGACATCGGCATGACGCAGCACTTCTCGGTCGATCATTCGATCGCCGTTCCGCTGCATTTTCTCACGCCGGCGATGAACGTGCCGGTCATTCCGTTCTTCATCAGCGGACACGTGCCCCCGCTGCCGCCGGCGAAGCGGTGCTATGCGCTCGGCCAGGCGGTCGGCCGCGCGATCGAAGTCGTGGCCGTCGTCGCAGCGCGTGGTGGTCATGGGCAGCGGCAGCTTCTCGCTCGAGGTGGGCGGCCCGCGCATGGCGCCCGGCCGCTCGGACGGCGTGCCGGATCCGGACTGGTGCATGCGCGTCATCAAGTATCTCGAGGACCAGCAGATCGACACGCTGATCGAGCAGGCGACGCCGCGGCAGATGTTCAAGGCCGGCAATGTCGGCGGCGAGCTGCTCAACTGGATCGCCATGATCGGCGCGATCGGCAACCGCAAGCCGCAACTACGTCGCGCCGCAGATGCAGAACGGCCACGCCTACGGCGTGTGGCGCTGGAGCTGACCCATGTCGATTTTCACCGTGAACTATCTCTGCCGCGAACTGCTGCGCGACCACGCGTTCCGTGCTGCGATGAAGGCCGATCCGGGCAAGGCGCTGACCGGCAAGGAACTGAGCGAGGACGAGCGCAACGCGCATCCTTGCCGGTGATGTCGGCAAGCTGCTTCCGCATGGGCGCGAATGCGTTCCTCATGGCCTACATGGCGCGCTTCGAGGTGTGCGGGCTCAATCGCCGAAATCTACAATCAGCGCATGCGGGCGGAGAAGGTCGACGAGCTGGGCCGGCCGGCCGCGGCGTGAGCGCGCCGGGCGTGCCTGGGCGAGTCAATGCATTGAATCGCGCGCGCGGGAGGGGTTATGGAGACGGAACCGGTCGTCGTCGTCATTGCCCACCGCCTCGGCAAGGCCGGAGGCGACCAGCCGCATCAAGGCCGGGCTTGAGGACGTGCGCGCGCGCTACGCCGCCAAGCTCAAGGTTGCGGAGGAGAACTGGGACGGCGATCGCCTGAGCTTTCGCGCCGCCGTGCTGGGCCAGAGCGTGATCGGGACGATCGACGTCGCCGACGACAATGCGCGCGCCGAGGTCAGGCTGTCGTGGTTCTGGAGCCACATGCTCAAGCCGGCGGAGGACATCATCCGGCAGGAAGGGTCGCAGATACTTGCGGGCTGACGTGCCGCACGATCGAAACAACGGCAGATAATGCCGCTCGATACATCACGTGGAGGAAATCATGGCAACTTCGACAGCCGCCGTTTCAATGCATAAGCCCAACATGAGCCCGGAGGAGTGGAAGGCTCGCGTCGATCTTGCGGCTGCCTTCCGGCTCTCCGCGCTCGAAGGCTGGGATGAGATCCTGTTCGCGCACATCTCGGCGCGCGTGCCGGGCACGACCAACCAGTTTCTCTTTCATCCGGCTGCGCTGTTCTTCGAGGAGGTCACCGCCTCGAACCTTCACAAGCTCGACGAGAACTGCAACCACGTCAATCCGAGCGACGAGCTGCCCCACCGCTTCGCGTTTCCGTTCCACAAAGGCATCTACGACGCCTTCCCGGCGGCGCAATGCGTGGTGCACATGCACACCAAGTCCGCGACCGCGGTCGCCATGCAGGAGCAGGGTCTGATCCCCGGCAACCAGTACGCCATGTGGCTCGGGCCGATCGGCTACCACAATTACGAGGGCTTCATCTCGACCCCGGAAGAAGGCGACCGGCTCGCCAAGGCTTTCGGGAAGGGGCAGATCGTGCTGCAGAAAGCGCACGGCTTCGTGCTGTGGGGGCACTCGATCCACGAGGCCTATATGCTGGCGTTTCTGCTCAACCGCGCCTGCGAGGTGCAGATCTCCTCGCTTGCCGGCGGCGTGAAGCCCTATGTGCCGCCGCAGGATGTGGTCGACGTCGTGCCCGAGCAGGGCCGGATCATCACCGACGGCAACGCGCCGTTCAATCCGATGGTGTGGCGCGCGTGGCTTCGCCGGCTCGACCGCGAGGCGCCGGAATACAAGACGTGAGCGCTGAATCCGGGTAATTGACTCGGCAATTTCCCGCGGACGTCCCCGCGTAAGCGGGGACCCGATGCACACCGGCCTCTGGAATATGGGTCGCCCGCTTGCGCGGGGACGACAGAAGGCGGAATTGCGACGGAGACTGCAAATGAACGTGATGGAAACCCAGCAGCCGGTGTCTTCGCTTCCGATCTACCACCGCTCGGTCGATTGGGATGCGTTGTACCGGCGCTATCCGGTTCCCGACGTGTTCGAGAAGACGCGCTGGCGCTGGTCGGCCGACCAGATCCGTGCGTTCCAGAACGAGCAGTTCCTCGATCTGATGAAGACCGGATGGCAGAACGGGTTCTATCAGCGCCGCTGGAGGGCCGCCGGCATCGAGGCGGGAGACATCAAGAGCATCGACGACATCGGCAAGCTGCCGACCTTCGACTCCGACGACATCAAGAAGGACCAGCAGGAGAACCCGCCGTTCGGCCTGATCAACGGCAACGTGCGCGAGCAGCTCAAGCGCGAGCCGGTCAAGGTGCAGACCTCGGGCGGCACCACCGGCAAGCCGCGACCGACCATGTACGGCCCGATCGAATGGGAGATGAACGGCCTCACGATGGCGCGCGTGCTCTACATCTGCGGCATGCGGCCGGGCGACATCATCCAAATTCCGCACACCTGCTCGCTCGGCAATGCCGGGTGGTGCTGTTACAAGGCTTCGCACGATTATCTCGGCGCGCTGCCGCTCACCACCGGCACCGGCGTGGTGACGAGCTCGCGGCGTCAGATCGAGATCGCGATGGAGTGGGGCACCAACGTCTGGTACGTGCGCCCGGAATATTCCACGCAGTTGGCAAAGGTCGCGCGCGAAGAGCTGAAGTTCGACCTGCGCGAGCTGAAGACCAAGTTTCTCGGCTGCGGGCTCGGCCCCGACACCGACGGCGCATTCGCCAAGCAGATCGAGGAGCTGTGGGGCTGCCCGGTCTACGACATGTACGGGACCCACGAGATGGGCATGGGCTCGTTCGAGTGCAGCCACAAGAGCGGCATGCACTTCATGGAGGATTGCACCTATTTCGAGATCGTCGACGTCGAAACCGAAAAGCCGGTTCCCGACGGCACGGTCGGCAACATGGTGTGCACCATCCTGCACCGCCGCACCATGCCGATGATCCGCTTCAACCTGCGCGACCTCACCAAGATCGTCGCCACCGACCGCTGCGGGTGCGGCAGCTGCTTCCGCCGCATGCAGAAGATGCTGGGACGAAGCGACACCATGGTGCGCATCCGCGGCGTGAGCGTCTGGCCGCAGGCCTGCCTGCCGGCGATCCGCTCCGATCCGCGCACCACCGGCGAGTGGCTGTGCGTCGCCGACCGCCTCAACGAGAACGGCGTGGTGCGCGACGAGATGACCGTTCGGGTCGAGGTGCGCGACGACGCCGGGAACTGGGACGGCATCGCGGAACAGATCGCCAAGCAGTTGCACTCCGATCTCGGCCTGCGAATGACGATCGAGCTGGTCAAGGAAGATGCATTGATGGAATGGTCGAACCGCGGACGGGAAGGCAAGCCCAAGCGCATCCTCGACCGCCGGTTCGAGAAGAAATAGGCATTTCCCGTTCGTCCCCGCGAAAGCGGGGACCCAGATCTTCAACCAGCGGACAAGCAAGGAAGAACTGGGTCCCCGCTTGCGCGGGGACGAACGGAGGAATGGACAGCTCACGCCTGCAAGGAAAGTACATGCGCTATTTCGACTGTCATTCGCATTTCAGCACCAAGGCCGGGCTGCATCACCGCACCATGGAGGAATACGAGAACGCGCAGCGCGTGTTCAAACGCAAGCGCAACTTCGAGACCGAGCAGCAGATGGCCGACGGCTTCCGTGCGCGCAACGTGCGCACCGTGCTCGACATCTACCGCACCTGGCGCATGACCGATCCGGACGAGATCCGGGCCTCCAACGACTACGTCGTGGAGTTCGCCCGCAACAATCCCGACGTCGTCTATGGCAACTGGCTCGCCCCCAATCCGACCATGAAGGATTTCTGGCTCGGCGAGTTCAAGCGCCTCGCCGGCAGCAATGCCGGCTTCTTCGGCTTCTGCCAGAGCCAGAACAGCCTGGGCTTTCCGCCGAGCGACCCGATCTGGGATCCGTTCTACAAGTTGTCGATCGAGGCCGGCGCGCCGGTCCTGCTGATGTGCGGGCTGACCGGGATCGGGCAGGGCATGCCCGGGGGCTCCGGCGTCGTCCTCGACGACGGCCACCCGCGCCACGTCGACCGGGTGGCGGCGCGCTTTCCGGAGCTCAAGATTCTCGCCGGGCGCCCGGCCTGGCCGTGGCAGGACGACATGATCGCGATCCTGCTGCATAAGGCGAACGTGCAGTACGAGCTGCACGGCTGGTCGCCGAAATATTTCACGCCCGCGCTCAAGAAGGAGATCGGCGGGCGTCTGCAGGATCGCATCATGTTCGGCTGGGACTGGCCCACGCTGACGCATGAGCGGCTGGTCAATGACTGGCGCGATCTGGGATATTCCGAAGACATCTACGAGAAGGTCTTCCACCGCAACGCCGAGGCGTTCTTTCCCGGCGCGGCCCCGAAATGACACCGCGCTTCCAGCGGCAAGGCGTGACGAAGGAGCACCACTGATGGCGACGAGTGCCGCCGGGCTTGCACAAAGGCTGCGGGACGCCGCGGGAGCCGATCGGGTTCCGGTCGACGGCTTCACCCTGCTCGTGAGCGAATTGTTCAGGCACGCCGGGCTGTCAGCGTCCGACGCCGGTATCGCGGCCGAGGTCGCGGTCTACGGACAATTGCGCGGCTCGGATGCGCACGGCGCCGTGCAGCTTCCGCTCTACGTCACCGGCCTCCTGGACGGCACGATCAAGCACTCGCCCAACACCGTGACGACCAACAGCCTGCCGTGCTGCATCGTGATGGATGCGGACCACGGTCTCGGCCTCATCGTCGGTCGGCACGCGATCGACGCCGCCATCGGCCTGGCAAAGACCCACGGCCTGGGCGCGGTGGCGGTGCGCAACAGCAGCCATTTCGGCGGCGCCGGCTATTTTTCCGAGCGCGCCGCCAAGCAGGGCCTGATCGGCTTTGCCTTCACCAATGCGTCGCCCGCCATCGCGCCGACCGGTGCGCGCGAGGCGGTGCTGGGCACCAACCCGATCGGGGTGGCATTTCCGCTCCCGGACGCCGATCCGATCATTGCCGACCTGGCCACCAGCGTGGTCGCGCGTTCGCGCATCCGCGCCATGCTGGCGCTCGGCCAGAAGACCATCCCGGAGGGCTGGGCGATCGATCCGGACGGCCGGCCGACGGTCGATCCGGCGGTGGCGGTGAAAGGCTCGGTGCTGCCGATCGGCGGACCAAAAGGCTACGCGCTCTCGCTCATGGTCGAGCTGCTATGCAGCGCGCTATCGGACGCCGAGCCCGGCATGCAGGTCACCTACGAGAACGTGGTGAAGCGCCCAAGCACGATCAGCCAGTTCTACTTCGCGATGAACCCGGCGGGCTTTGTCGGCCTCGACCGCTACGGCAAGCGCGCGGCGCACATTGCCGATACCCTGAAGAGGGCCAAGCCGATCGAGGGCGCGCCGCCGCCGCGGCTGCCCGGCACGCGCGGATTTGCAATCGAGCGCAAGAGCAAAGCCGAAGGGCTTGCGATGTTCGACAACCTGCGGCACGCGCTGCGCTCCGTCGCAGATATCATCGAGAAGCGTGCGGCTTAGCCCGCCCGGCCGCTGCAGACCATCGGAGATCGGCGTGCAAGCATACGAAGTCAGAGCGGCAACCGGCCTCGACGGGCTCGTGCTCAACCGCGACCGCCCGCAGCCCGAGCCCGGCCACGGCGAGATCGTCGTGCGGGTGCGCGCGACATCGCTCAACTCTCGCGACCAGGGCGTCACGCGCGGTATCTATGGCTATACGCGCTTTCCCGTGATCCCGCTCTCGGACGGGGCAGGGGAGGTCGCGGCGGTCGGCCCCGGCGTGACCGAGTTCAAGGTCGGCGACCGCGTCGCCGGCACCTTCTTCCAGACCTGGACCGGCGGGCGCATGCCGCACGACGCCTCGCGCAATTCGCTCGGCGGCCAGCTCGACGGCATGCTGACCGAATACGCGCTGCTGCCGCAGCGCGGCGCGATCGGCGTTCCCGACCATCTTTCCTTCGAGGAGGCCGCAACGCTGCCCTGCGCGGCGCTCACCGCTTGGCACGCGCTGATCGAGGCCGGGCACGTCAAGGCGGGCGAGAGCGTGGCGGTCCTCGGAACCGGCGGCGTCGCCTGCTTCGCCATCCAGTTCGCCAAGATGCACGGGGCGTACGTGCTCGCAACCTCGAGCAGCGATGCCAAGCTCGCGCGCGCCAAGGCGCTCGGGGCCGACGTGCTGATCAACTACAAGTCCACGCCCGACTGGGACCAGGCGGTCCTCAAAGCCACCGGCGGGGAGGGGGTCGATCACGTGCTGGAAGTGGGCGGCGCCAATACGTTGGAGAAATCGATGGGCGCGGTGCGGCCGGGCGGCTCGATCTACGTGATCGGCTCGCTTGCCGGCGCGGGGGCGATCAACCCGCGCATGATCAACCGCAAGGGGATGAGGCTCCAGGGCATCCACGTCGGATCGCGCGAAATGTTCGCGGCCATGAACCGTGCGGTTGCACTGGCGAAGTTCCGGCCCGTGATCGACCGGGCGTTTGCCTTCGAGGACGCCCGGCGGGCCTACGAGCACCAGGCCGCCGGCGGGCACGTCGGAAAAATCGTCATCAAGCTGCCCTGACGGGGCCGATGGGCCGAAAAAGGCCAATAAAAACAACGTTGCAAAATTTCCAAAAAAAGATGGGGCGGGCTGAACCTTTTCGCGGCCGGCGGCGACTAATGATCACTCAGGCGAGTGAGACAGCCAGCCCCCGGTCCCCCCCGACCCCCTATTGGCTGTCTCGTTAAGAGAACCCCGCTCCCCCGGCGGGGTTTTTCTTTTGGGGAAGGCCCGCCGGAGCGGCGCTGCATCTTGCCGTGCCCGCGCCCGACGCCGCGCCTGGTGTGGGCCCTGACCACCCGGCTGGACACCTCGATGTTCCAGAGTTCGGCGGCGTTCTGCGCCGAACAGGCTTCGAACAACGGCTTGAACTGGCGCACATCGGCAACGTATCGCGCCGCTTTCAAGACGGCGGAATACGCGTCGCTCCGCTCCGCTATTCCGCCCTACGGGCTGCCTATCTTGAAAGGAGCGGATGGCAATCGAGACGTGCTTCAAAGCGAAAGGACATGCCATGGCCAAGAACACGATTTGCGTCTGGTACGACAAGGATGCCGAGGCCGCTGCCCGTTTTTACGCGAAGACCTTTCCCGATAGCGCAGTGGGCGCCATCTGGCGCGCACCCGGCGACTATCCGTCGGGCAAGAAGGGAGATGTGCTGGTCGTCGAGTTCAAGGTTGCCGGCGTCTCGTGCATCGGCCTCAACGGCGGTCCCCAGTTCAAGCACACCGAAGCGTTCTCGTTCATGATCGCCACCGACGATCAAGCCGAGACTGATCGCTATTGGAACGCAATCGTCGGTAATGGCGGTCAGGAGAGCGCGTGCGGCTGGTGCAAGGACAAGTGGGGCGTGGCGTGGCAAATCACGCCGCGCGTCCTGACCGAAGCGATGGCGGCCGGAGGCGATGAAGCAAAGCGCGTGTTCGAGGCGATGATGACCATGAGGAAGATCGATGTCGCCGCAATCGAGGCCGCGCGGCGCGGATGAGCTTTCTCCGGCGCACCGCCGCGCATCTGGGTGTTGAATTAGGCCTGATGGCCGCCGCCGATGACGCTGTTCCAGTCCTTCGGAATGACCGCGTCGATCACGTAGGGCCGTAGGGCGCAATAAGCTTCTGGAGGATCACATTCCCTGCTCAGGCTTTCGCGCCGGTCCACATCCCCCTTATCCCCATTTCTTCCTTCACGAGCCGCCGGGCCTAGGCGTGTCGGTAGGTCTCAGATGCTCTCGACGATGACGATCTCCAACTCGCCCGCGCCGTCCTTCTTGCGGTGCGCCGCGGCCTCAAGGTACTCGGGCGATTCGTGGCATAAGACCGCCTTCTCGAAGCTCGGGAACTCGATGACGACGAAGCGGTGGAATTTATCCGGGCCCTCAAGGATCTTGAACTTGCCGCCGCGCGCCAGGAACTTGCCGCCGAACTTTTGGAGGATGCCTGGCACGAGGTCGGCGTAATTCTTGTACTGATCGGGATTGTTGACCTTCGAGCGCGCGACCCAATAGGCGACCATCTCATCCTCCATGCAAACCGTAGGCGCTCCTGCTAGACTAGGGCTACAGCGCATTCTTGCTGCGAGGTTCGAGATTGTCTCGCGCGAACAGTTCGGCCTATGCCGAACTGTTGTCGATTGACATGCTTCCGGTATCAGCGACAGGGTTAAGGATGGTCGCGGCGGCAAATCTGGTGGAAGTGGCCGCTCTCGTGGGTGACACTGCGCGAGCGACGATGCTTAACGCCCTTATGGGCGGCCAGTCGCTGACGGCCACTGAGCTTTCTTATTGCGCCAATGTCTCTCGCTCGACAGCGAGCGACCACCTGAGCAAGCTGGTTGCTGCGCGGCTTTTGACCGTCACGCGCAATCGCCGCTTCAGCTATTATCGGATCGCGTCCCCGCTGGTCGCGACAATGCTAGAGAGCATCAAGGTCGTCGCCGCCATAGAGGTGCCGCCCCGCCGTCAGCCGCGGTCAGCAAACGAGGATGCACTCCGTTTTGCCCGAAGTTGCTACGATCACCTGGCTGGCCGGGTAGGAGTCGCTGTCACCGATGCACTTGTGGCCATGGGGCACATCGTACTCACCGATGAAGGCGGTGAGGTCACGTCTTCGGGCGGGCGTTTCCTTTCCGCGTTCGGCGTTGATCTGAGGCCGCGGACGCGGCGGATCTTCTGCCAGCCTTGTCTCGATTGGAGCGAGCGTCGTTATCACATCAAGGGACTCGTCGGAGCTCGGATTCTGGATCGTCTCTTGGAGCTCGGATGGCTCAAATGTGTGCCGGGCAGCCGTGCACTCCAACTAACGTCATCTGGAAGGGCGGGCTTGTCTGAAATGTTCCAGATCGAGATCAACGACGAGGGTGTGCCAACCCGTCTGCCGATGTCGATTGCCATTTAACCCACGCCCCAATCGGATCGTGCCCTCTGCAATGCGAGGAAGGATATCACGGCCTGATTGGCAGGTCTGGGGCCGACTTCATGGTGGCCTGACGCCGAGAAAGGTTGCTGTTTTTCTTGCAGTGCGAAGTGAAGCGTTTGGCCTTCGCCGAGATCAACCCATGTCCGCTCCGATGTCGGCTTTCGGGGGCAAAGCGGACGCGCCGTGCTTCGGGCCTGATGGTGTTGCTTGATTAAGGGATGTCAGTACTCGACGACTTAGGGCAAGCGGCCGTCATGCCGTCTCCCGGCGACCAACAAGGCCAGCCTGATCGAGTTGCTCACATATTCCCGTGGCCACGCTTGATGGTCTGGCGGATCGCCGGCGCCGTGACCTGGTCGGAGATCTGGATGTTCCAGATTTCGCTTTCGCCCTGCGCGTCGAAGTCGGCAAACAGCTTCGGGATCACCGATACATCGCGAATCTCGTGGCCGCGCAGGCCGAAGCCGCGCGCGATGTTTTCGAGCGCGGGCCGGCCGAATATGGCCAGGCTGTCGTCGATGCCGTCGGCGCGCAGCTTGTGAAACTCCGAGCCGTAGCCGCCGTCGTTCATGGCGCAGATCAGGATGCGATATCCGTGACGCTTGAGCGTCTCGAGCTCCTGGATATGGAACAGGAGCCCGCCGTCGCCTTCGAACAGCACGATCCTACCGTCGCGGCCCTGCCGGCGCGCCGCCGCAACCCCGAGCGCATACGACAGGCCGTTGCCGACCGCGCCGAACTCGCGGACGGTCGTGTAGCGCTCCGCCGGCCGGCCGCGCATCTGAGTGTTGAAATACGCCTGATGGCCGCCGCCGACGACGATGTCCCAATCCTTTGGAACCACCGCGTCGATGGCCTCCACCACCTTGCGTGGATCCAGCTCCCCGGGTGCGATGTCGAACGGCATCGAGTCCGCCGGCTCGGTCGCGATGCGATGCGCCAGCTCTTTGGTGCGGATCGCCGCCGCGGTCGGTTTGCCGGCGCCCAGCTTCTTGTCGAGGCTGGCAAGGATCGCCTCGACGCCAACGAGCGCATCCGATTTGACGTAGAGGTCGGCGGCTTTGAGCCCATCGCGCAAGCCGCGCGGGGCATCGTCCAGCTGAATCTTGTAGGCCTTTGGCCAGTAGTGCCCGCCACCGACGTAGTAGGACAGGCTGGTGCCGACCGCGAGCACGACGTCCGCGGTTTCGTACATCTCCCTGCCCAGCGACGTGAAGTAGCTGCCGGCGATGCCGAGCCCGTACGGTTGGTCGTGGAAAAGGCCGCGTGCGGGCAGCGTGTTGGAGAGCAAGGCGCCGCAGCGATCGGCGAGCTTGATCACCGCATCCCGTGCGCCGGACCACAGCACGCCGCGGCCGCCGAGGATGATCGGCCGCGTGGCCGCGGCCAGCCGCTCGACCGCCTCGGCCACGACCTCGGGGTCGGGGTGCATGCGACCGACCTTGGGCTGGTACATCGCCGAGGTCTCGTAGGGCTGGTTGGCCATGTGCTCGACCTTCTGCAGGTCGTAGGGAATGCCCAGCACCACCGGCTGCCGCTCGACCTTGGCGATGTGGAAGGCCTCGCGCACGTAGTCCATCATGCGCGGCACGCTGTGCGCGGCGATGTAGTGCGCCCCGGTGGCCGTCACCAGCGGCGCCTGGTCGATCGCCTGGTTGTAGAATTTGGCGTTGATCGGCGCCTCGCCGGCGAACACCACCATCGGCAGGCGGGCGCGAGCCGCGGCCGGCAGCGCCGTCATCAGCTGGGTCACGCCCGGGCCGCACGTGACGGAGGCAACCGCGACCTTGTTGGTGGCGACGTTGTAGGCCGTCGCCGCCGCTACGGTGACGTGCTCGTGCCTGACGTGGACGGTTTCGACGCCCGGCAGTTTGGCAAAGGCGGTGGACCAGTGCATGTTACCGTCGCCCATCAGGACGAACTGCGTGTCGACTCCCTCGGCAAGGAATGCTTCGGCGAGGGCTTCATACATTTTGGGCATGGGCGCGGTTTCACTTGGATGGTGAGGCGATCTGGTATGCAACAAGCATGCCCGACGACGCCCCGTCAATTCAATTGACGCCACCGCGCAAAAGCCTCGGCTAACGAGGCGAGCTGATCCGGCTTGGTGTGTCCCGGATGCGATGCAGCGTGAGCACCGAAGGTGCGAACGGTGCACCGCTGATCCGGGACCGCCAAGAGCACCGCGTGTTGGGCCGTTCCGGGTCTGCAGCGCACCACTTCGCGCCCATAGGTGCGCCGAAGATGCGCGCAAACGCACTGGCAGGCGCTCGTGCTGCGCTGCGCCGGGGACACGTGCGGGTGTCGTGACACACCGATCTCTGAAAGTGGCACTCGCTTGAGACAGTGCGTCCCGGCGGCGAAGCGGATCACTCTTCCGATTGCAGCGGCAGCCTCACCGACTGGCCCGACGCCACCGCGCGTTCGATGGCGATGGTCGTTTCCAGGTTGATACGGGCCTGCTCGGGCGTGCAGTGCACCGTCGGCGCGCCGGTCGCGAGGTGATCGAGCCAGGCGCGCGTCTCGTTGCCGAGCGGCCCCCAGAAGTCGCCGAGCGCCCAGTCGCCGGCGGTATTGCTGCCGAGGAACGCCATGTCGACGGCGTGGTCCGGCACGTAGGCATGCGGAATGCCTTTCTCCGAAAACAGAAGGTGGTCCATGTGGTCGTCGTCGATGATCATCGTGCCTTCGGTTCCGAGCAGCTCCACGCGGTCGGACTGGCCGAGCGTCGGATATTTCGCGGGCAGCGCATAGCTCACGCCGAGATTGATCACCGCGCCGTCGGCAAAGGTCACGATCGCCCAGGTCACGTCGTGTGCGCCGTAGCCGGCGTCCTTGAAGATGCCGTGCTGGCCGCGCGCCACCACCTCGACCGGCCGGTTGCCTTCCAGGAACCAGCACATCAGGTCGACGTAATAGGTGAGCACGTCGAGCACCGGCGTGGCATGCGGGTCGCGCTTGAGAATGGCGAAAGCCTGAGCGCGCGAGTTGTATACCCGCGCCGTGCCGCCCACGACCTTGCCGAGACGGCCGTGGCGCATCTGCTCCTTGGCGCGCAGGAAGCACTCCTTGTAGCGGCGGCTGTAGCCGACGCGCAGATCGCCCTTGGTCGCTCTGAGCGTGTCGAGAATGGTGTCGGCCTCGGCGAGGGAAAACCCGATCGGCTTTTCGACCAGGACCGGCTTGCCGAGCTTGAGCGCGTGCAGGATCGGCGCCGTGTGCTGCTGCTCCGGCGTCGAGACGATCACGGCGGTGACGTCGGGGTGGCCGATGACCTCCTCGTTGCTCGCGCTATGAAGGTCGGCACCCGCCTCGCCGGCGAGCGCGCGGGCGCGCGCGGGATCGCGGTCGGAGATCGCCAGGAAGCGCACGCTGGGGTGCTTGGCCGCGAGCCGCGCGCGCAGCGTCCCGATCCGTCCGGCCCCGACCACGCCGATGCCGATGTTGGATTGCTTCGCCATGCTGCGGGCCGCTACGCCACTTGCCTGGGCGCGGCGTCGCGCCGGTAGCGGCGGACACGGTCCTCGTCCACGTCGACGCCGAGGCCTGGACGATCGGAAACCTCGATGTGTCCGGCTTGGCTGCGCAGCGGCCGCGCCGTCGTGTCGTCGGCGAGCCCCTCGTTGGAGAGCGTGAGCCCCCACGCGATCTGCGGCAGCGCCGCCGCGATGTGCACGCCGGCCGCGCAGGCGATGCTCGATTCCCCGGTCTTGCAGGACACGTTCACCGCCATTCCGAGCTCCTCGCACAGCAGCCCCGCCGCCATCACGCCGCGCATGCCGCCGAGCTTGATGGTCTTGAGGCTCACGCCGCGCGCGGCCTTGCGCTCGTGGTGGCGCCGGATGTCGTCCAGGCTATGGATGCTTTCGTCGGCGCCGATGGCGCAATCGGCCGTAGCCGCGATCGCGGCCATGCCGGCGATATCGTCGGCCAGCACCGGCTGCTCGAAGAAATCGAGCCCGCTGCCGGCGACGGTGCGGGCGTATTGCAGGGCCTCCTCGGTGCTCCAGCCCTGGTTGGCGTCGGACGAAATCAGCAGGCCCGGACCGAGCAGCTCGCAGACGCGGCGCGTGCGCTCGCCGTCGATCAGCGGCTTGTCGATGCCGACCTTGATCTTGAAGGCGCGAAAGCCTTCGGTCTTTTTCCGCTCGGCGTCGCGCAGGTCGGCCGCCAACTCGCCGTTGCTAATGACGCCGAGGAGCGCAATGCGGCTGCGCCGCTTGTCGCCGAGCAGCGCGTGCGCCGGCCGGCCGGTGGCGCGGCCGACGAGATCGTGCAGCGCAATTTCAATCGCGGCCTTGGCGGCGCTGTTGCCGTACATGCGGCCGGTCATCGCGGCGCTCGCACCCGCGATGTCCTCGGCCAGGCGGCCGGTGAGGGCAGGGATGAGATAGTAGACCGCCGCCGCCATGCTCTCGACCGTCTCGCCGGTCATGGTCGGGGCGGAGGCCGCCTCGCCCCAGCCGACGATACCGTTGTCGGTCTCGACCCGGACCAGCACGTTGTCGGCCTGCCTGATCTCGACGCCGGCCATGAAGACCGGTTTCTTCATCGGGAAGCTGACCGCGATCGGCTCGATTTGCTTGATCTTCACAATGGCCTCCGTCAGTCGCGGTGCTCTTCCAGCTCGACCAGGGCGCCGAGGAAATCGCCCGGATGAATGAAGGCGATGCGCTCGCCCGCGACGTTATGCTGGGGCTTGCCATCGCCGAGGATGCGCACGCCCTTCTCGCGTAGTGCGCGCGCGGTGTCGTCCAGGTCGTCGACGCCGAGGCAGACGTGATGGATGCCGCCCTTCGGATTGCGCTCCAGGAACCTGGCGACCGGCGAGTCCGGGCGCGACGGCTCCATCAATTCGATCCTGGCGCCGGCAAGCTCGACATAGGCGAGCCGCACGCCCTGCTCGGCGTTGAGCCTGCGTTCGCCCACTTGCAGCCCGTATCTTTCTCCCAGCGTGCGCGCCGCCGCCTCGATGTCGGGCACGACGATGGACACGTGATTGAGGCCGGTCACCATCTAGATCACCTTCTCGCGCCGCAGATCGGCGATCGCCTTGGCGTCGAGGCCGAGATCCTGGGTGAGAATTTCATCCGAGTGCTGGCCCAGCGTCGGCGGCGGGCGCCGCACCGAGGCCGGCGTGTCGGAGAACTTGAAGGGAATGCCGAGCATCCGCAATTCGCCGACCGTCGGATGCTGCGCGGTCTCGACCATGCGGCGCGCGGCGGTATGCGGGTCGTCGAGCGCTTCCGCAACCGAGTTGATCTTGCCGCAGGGAATGCCGACCGCCATCATCTTGCCGAGCCATGCGTCCGCCTTGTCGTGCGCCAGCGCCTCATTGATCAGGCCGTCGGCCAGTTCGCGGTTCACGACGCGGGCGCGGTTGCTGTTGAGCCGCTCATCCTGCGGCCATTCCGGATGGCCGAGGACTTCTGCGAAGCGCGCAAACTGCCGCTCGTTTCCGATCCCGATTGCGATCATCGCGTCGGCCGTCCGATAGGTCGTGTAGGGCACGATGCTGGGGTGGCCGTTGCCGAAGCGTCCGCCGTTGCGGCCGGCGGTGAGATAGTTCTGCGCCACGTTGACCAGCATGGCGAGCGAAGTCTCGTACAGCGAAACCTCCACCTTCTGGCCCTTGCCGGTGCGTGAGCGCGCGTTGAGCGCGGCCAGGATCGAGTTCGACGCCAGCATCCCGGTGCAGACGTCGACGATCGCCACGCCGTACTTGGTCGGAACGCCGTCCGGCTCGCCGCAGATGCTCATCAGGCCGGATTCCGCCTGCAGGATGAAGTCGTAGCCGGGCAGCGTCGCCTTCGGGCCGCTGCTGCCATATCCGGTGATCGAGGCGCGCACCAGACGCGGTGCGTGCCGGTCGAACCAGGCGTCGGTGAAGCCCCATTTGGCCAGCGTGCCGATCCTGAAATTGTCGATCAGCACGTCGGCCTTCTCGATCAGGGCGGCCAGGATCTTCTGGCCGGCCGGCACCGCCATGTTGAGCGTGAGCGAGCGCTTGTTGCGGTTGACGCCGAGGAAATAGGCCGCGTCATCGCCGGCAAACGGCGGCCCCCAGCTGCGGGTATCGTCGCCGCCCTCGCGCGGCTCGATCTTGATGACGTCGGCGCCCATGTCGCCGAGCATCATGGTGCAGAGCGGTCCCGCCAATATGCGCGTGAGGTCGACCACGCGAATCCCGGCGAGCGCGCCGGTGCCGGGTTCGCTCATCGGCCGGTTCCCCGCATCGACGGCGGCGCGTTGAGGTCCTTGGCGCAGCCGTCGAGATACTCTTCAAGCTCGCGCTTGTTGCGCATGCGGAATTTCTGGAAGTCGGGCTTTCGCCCCTGCAGGAAGGCGTCCATGCCTTCGAGGCTCTCTTCCGAGCCCCAGACGTGGGCGAGCAATTCCATTCCGTGCTGCCAGGACGAATACAGATTGTCGGATTCGGAATTGAGGCTCTTCTTGGTCATGCGCAGCGTCTGCGGACTGTGGCCCTTGATGGTCTCGCACCAGACCAGCGTCTCCTTCAGAAGGTCCTGCTTGCGCACGCACTTGTTGATGAGGCCGATCTCGGCCGCCTCCTTGGCGGTGAAGCGCCGGGCGCAGAAGATCATCTCGCGCGCCAGCCGCTCGCCGATGATGCGGGGCAGATACTGCGTCGCGCCCACCGTCGGGCAGGCGCCGACGCGCGCCCCGGTCTGTCCGAGCACGGCGTCCTCCGAGGCGATGACGAGATCGCACCACAATGCCAGCTCGTGGCCGCCGCCCATGCACCAGCCGTTGACCATCGCGATCGCCGGCACAGGCACGCCGCGGATCGCCATGGCGAGGCCCTGCATGCGGTCGTTCCACATCGCGCCGTTGATCCAGTTGAGGCGCTTCATGGCGTAGAAGTCGCCGCCGGCCGAGAACGATTTGTCGCCGGCGCCGGTGAATACGATGCAGGCAATCGAGGGATCCTCGCGCGTCGATTTGACCGCGTCGATCATCTCGTCGAGGGTCTGCTCGCGAAACGCGTTCAGGACCCGCGGCCGATTGATGGTGATCCACGCGACCTGGTCCCTGACCGCGTAAAGAATATCGCCGTAGCGCCGTTCGCCGTTCTTGGCTTGCTTGTTCCGGGCAGGCTTCTTGGCCATCTCTCTCCCCTTCGCGGCACGGGCGTGCAAGTTTATTGATTGCGGCTGAGCTAGTTCTGGCATCATAGGCGGGGCGCGACGGCGCGAGCAAGGTTCGCCCGTCAGCCGGGCTGGGGCGCACGAAGGAGAGGGGCGCGATGCAGGACCTGATACCGCGCGCGGAAAAGGTCGCCGTGCTGCTCAAGCAGCGTCGCGAGACGATCGCCGTCGCCGAGTCGTCGACCGGCGGCCTGATTTCGGCCGCGCTGCTCGCCCTGCCGGGCGCGTCCGCCTATTTCGTGGGCGGCGCGGTCGTCTACACCCAGGCGGCGCGCCGCGCGCTGGTCGACCTGCCGGACCTCGCATCGCTCGGCATGCGCGCCTCGACCGAGCCCTATGCGCTGCTCCTGGCGCAGACCATGCGGCAGCGCCTTGCGGCAAGCTGGGCGCTGTCGGAGAGCGGCGCATCCGGCCCGACCGGCAACCGCTACGGCGATGCCGCCGGGCATAGCTGCATCGCCGTTGCGGGAGCGGCCGAGCGGGCGATCACGCTCGAGACCGGCAGCGCCGACCGGATCGCCAACATGCGCACGTTCAGCGCGGCCGCCCTCGACCTGCTGCTCGACGTGCTGTCCGCGTCGGCGGACAAGCGCGCTTGATGGTCCGCAAGCCCTGAATTTCGCGGCCGTGCCGCGGCCTGCCTCAGGCGAGACTGCCCTTCAGGAACGCGACCACCTGCGGAAAGGCGATCGCGGTGGCGGCCACGTTCGCGGGCGGCTCCTTGCGGTGCATGAAGCCGTGCTCGCCGTCCGGGTAGGATTGCCAGATGGTCGGCGCGGTCCGCTTGAACAGCGTCTGCTTCAGGCTGGCGTAGGTCTCCGGGCTCGCGACGTGATCGTGGCCGGGCTGGACGACATTGACCGGACACGCGATGCCGGCCGCGAGCGCGACCGCATCGAGTTCCTGATTGTCCTGCGGCGGGTTGTGGATCGACGGATAAGACGCCGCGCAGGCCTTGATGCGCTTGTCGCGCGCGGCCGCGATCAGCGCGAACCGTCCGCCGAGACAGAAGCCGGCCACGCCGAGGGCGCCGAGCCGCAGGTCGCCCGCGAGATAGTCGAGCCAGCGCGTTTCCATGCTCGCCACCTGGGCGTCGGTGAGCTTGTTCGAATTCGTCTTGGCGTCTTCATAGGATGGAGGGAGCCCGCCGCCGGAATAGTAGTCCACGACCGCGGCCGCGAGCCCCACGCGCGCCAGCGTCTCGGCAAAGCCGCGCACGAAGGCGTTGACGCCGAAGATGGTCGGCAGGATCAGGACGCCGGCGGTCGCGCCTTCATCCGGTTGCGCCAGGAAGCCGGACAGCCCGGTTTGCTTGATGTCCTGGGATTTTGGCGACATGGACGTTCTCTCCCTGCAGATTGTTCCAGTGGCTTGGTTCGCGCTATTCCGCCGCGACCGACTTGCCGATGGCGGCGTTGACCGCCGGCATCACCTTTTCGGCCATCAGCTCCATCGATCGGCGGCCGAGCGCCGGGTCGGCCCAGTCCTTGCCGCAATAGAGCAGCGTGCCGAAGTCGCCGATCTTCTCGTGCAGCGCAAGGATGCCGTCGATCACCGCGTTGGGCGTACCGCGGATGACGACGTTCTCGAAGATGTAGTCGAGCGTCACCATTTCGTCCGGCACGCTGGGGTGATGCTTGAAGCCGCCGATCTTCTTGCCCCGGCGCAGCTTGGCGGTGAGCTGGCTCATGTAGAACCGGTACGGGCTTTTCGGATCGTCGCCGCCGTAGGATTTCGCGACCTGGTCGTCATCCGCGACGAAGATCGAGCGGGCGACGCGCCAATTGGCGCGATCGGCCTTGTGGCCGCCCTCGGCGCAGCCTTGCGCATAGTTGCGCCATTGGCTGCCGAGGCAGTTCATGTGCAGGAAATGCGAGGAGATCGGCCACCAGCCGCGCCGGCCGAGCGCGATCAGGCCCTTGGAATCCGGATCGGTGGCGGTGCCGAGGATGGGCGGATGCGGCAGCTGGTAGGGCTTGACGATCGAGCCCAGCCCGATCTCGGGCCACAACGACTTCTCGGTCGAGATGTTCCAGTACTTGCCCTTGAGATTGTAGGGCGCTTCGCCCGCCCAGATGGCGAGGATCTGGTCGATCGCCTCGGCGAACATCTCGTTGCGATTGTGGTCGAGCAGCTCGAGCGCCTCGGCGTCGGAGCGCAGAATCCCGGCGCCGATCCCCATGAGGAAGCGGCCCTCCAGCAGGTTGTCGAGGAAGGCCGCCTCCGCCGCCACCACGGCCGGATGGCTGTGCGGCAGGTTGATCACGGCAGTACCGAGCTTGATCTGCGAGGTCAGTCCGGCCATCGCCGCGATGAACATCATGCTGGAGGGGATGTTCTCGGCCACGTCGGTCAGGTGCTCGCCGCAAAAGGCTTCGCTGTAACCGAGCTTGTCGGCCAGGATGAACGCCTCGCGGTCCTCGCGCAGCGTTTGCGCGTAGTCGCGTCCGAGCGGATGAACCGGCATGATGAAGAAGCCGAGCTTCATGGAATTCTCCAGACCGTGACGGCACTTGCGGCTTCTGAGTCTTACGGCAATTCGGCGCTTTCCGCACGCGCGAACTTTCGGCGGCGGTCGACCGCCGCGTGCGCACCGTCCGTCCAAATGGGAAAGCTCAGTGCGTGCCGCCCTTGCGGCGGCCGAGATACTTCGCGAGGTTCGCGAGGTTGGCCGCGAGCGCCGCGACATCGACCTTGTGCGGGTCGAAATCCGGATCGTCCCAGTCGAGCATGGCCTCGTGGTGCAGATGCTCGGGATCGGCGAGCGCGCGCAGGTAGGTCTCGTAGCCCGACGGGCCGCCGATGTCGGCCGGCGGGCAGCGGCCTTCGGCGCTGAGCAGCCGCGGATAGTTCGCGCCGCGGCTCGGCCGGCGCAGACCGCTCGATCGTCAGCGTGTGCTGCCAGTCGTCGCCGAACACGTAGTCGTAGTCGAAGGTGCGGCCGAGCTTCGCCAGGTCGGCCAGCGTCGCCTTCTCGGCCGGCAGCGGATTGTCTCGGCCTCGCGGCTGACCAGGCCGTAGACCGTGTCGCCGTGGCGGAACTCGAACGGATGGCAGTTCTGCCAGCCGATCGCGACCTGCAGCACGACATTCAGCTGATCGAGCCGGATGTCGAGCGGCACCTCGACCCAGCGGATCACCGCGGGCTCGACCTCCTCGATCTCGACCCGCAGCCGGGCGATCTCGGTCATGCAATAAGATGGCGCGAGACGCGTGCACGGCCGCATCCTGCGAGACGCCGGACCCTCGGCGGCTCCTCAGGAATGAGGCCTGACTATGGCGCTCGCTCATGGTGCAGGAGCGTCGCGAAGCGACGCGTCTCGGAATGCCGATGACGCAGAAAATCGGCCTCATTCCGCGGCGTGGCGGAATGTCAGCATCTCGTCGCGCGGGTCGAGGTCGACGATGCGGCCGTCCTTGATCACCCAGGACAGATGCTTGCCGCCCTGCAGCACGGTGATGTCGGCGAGCGGGTCCTTGTTGAGCACGATCACGTCGGCGAGCTTGCCGGTCGCGATCTCGCCGACCTGGCCGGTCGAGGCCGACCGCGATGGCGTTGTCCTTGGTCGCCGCGACGATCGCCTCCATCGGCGTGTAGCCGCCGTACTTGACGAAAATCTCCAGCTCCTTGGCGTGTAGGTCGCCGTGGGTCATGAAGGTGTTGTTGCCGGTGTCGGTGCCGACCAGGAGCTTGATGCCGAGCTTGCGCGCCTTGTGCATGATCTCGCACAGCAGGTCGAAGTGCTTCTTCATGCGGGTGAAGTCGAGCTGCACCTGCTCGGCGACCGACCTTGCTGGCCGAGCTCGACCACCTGGCCGAGGAAGGTCGCGGTCGGCAGGATCGGCATGCCGCCCTTCGCCACCGCTTCGAGATCGGCGTCGGTGGCGAGATCGGCGTGCATGATCCAGTCGACGCCCGCCTCGGCCGCGGCGCGCGTCGAGCCCGCGCCGCGCGAATGGATGCGCGACCGGCAGGTTGCGCCGGTGCGCCTCGCCGACCACGGCGGCGATCTCGTCCTTGCGCGACAGCATCTGCGAATTCGCCGGAGCGGCTGTCGGCCATCTTGATGAAGTTGACGCCGTGCTTGTGCTGGCGCCGCACCTCGGTGACCATCTCGTCGGCGGTGTTGCAGAGCTTGCCGATGGCGTGGTCGGGCGTGCCTTCCCAGGACGGCTCGTCGTCCTCGATGCAGCCGTAGGTGATGATCATGCGGCCGGCGGTGAACATGCGCGGGCCTTCCATCAGGCCGAGCCGGATGGCGTCGCGCACGCCGACGTCGGTGAACCAGGTGCCGCCCGGCACCGAGATGCTGGTGACGCCCGAGCGCAGCACCTTCTGCGCGCTGCGCGCCGATTTCAGCGTGGAGAATTCCGGCCGCGTCGTGCCCTTGCCTTTGCCCTCGCCCTTGATCGTCGGATAGCCGTAGGACATGTGGCAGTGCGCGTCGATCAGGCCGGGCATGATCCATTGGCCGCCGGCGTCGAGCACCTCGACGTTGCCGCGGTCTTCGAGCTGAATGTCGCGGCGGCAGCGCGCCGACGCTCTTGATGCGGTTGCCCTCGATGACGATGGCGTCGTTGCGGGCCGGCGGCCTTGCCCGATCCGTCGATCAGGGTGCCGTTGCGGATCACGAGCGTTTTCTTGGTGGCGGCCATGGGGCGCTCCTGGGTTTCCGGCGGCGCGGTTGGCGGGACTATATGCCCATCAGAAATGCGCGTCGAGGCCGCGCTTGGCGACGATGCCGCGGACCTGATCGCTGCGGTTGGAATGGGCGAGAATCACGTCGTCGATGTCGCGATGAAGCTCGGCCGGCGTGCGCTGCTCGCGCGGCTTGATCTGGGCGCTGAGGTAGGTGCCCTGCTGGCGTCCGAGCGCCACGATCTCGGTGCCGAACGGCTTCTGCTCGCGCTGATACTGCGCAAGGCCCGCCGTGACGTCGTCGCCCGCGGCCTTGATCGCATCGGCGAGGCAGGCGCCGTCGAGCGCCGCCTTGGTCACGCCGGCGCCGACATGCGGGCGCGCCACGAAGGCGGCGTCGCCGAGCAGCGCCACCCGGCCGAACACGATCTGCGGCGATTCGAGATCGAAGATCGCGTTGAAGAACGGCTGTGTGCGCGAAAAAATCTCGGCGAGCTGCGGCGCAATCACCGCGCGGGCCGTTGCCTTGATGCCGGCGATCACGTCTGGACGGATCAGGGGAGGGGGAATCGAAATGCCATGATGGCGGCCGCTCGCGTCGGTGCAAATGTCGGCAAGCACGTCGGGATGGCAGGGGTGGTACCAGACGATGGTGTAGGAGCGGCGTCCGACCTGGGTCTCGTTGTTGCGCCCGGGCATGGCGTAGGCGAGCATCTGCTCGCCCTCCGGCAGGCAGAACGAGTAGAGCTCGAAGATTTCCTCCCAGATGTCGCGCGGCACGTCCTTCTCGTCGAGCATCCCGCGCCACGCCACGTAGCCGGCGTAGCGCGGCTTGAGATCGGGCAGGAACTGCTCGCGCACGGTGGAGCGGAAGCCGTCCGCGCCGACCAGGAGATCGCTGCGTTCGCGCGAGCCGTCGGCAAACACCGCGGTGACGCCGTCGGCATCCTGCTCGACGTGCGCCAGCTCCATCCCCAGGCGATAGCTGCCGTCCGGCAGCGGGTCGCGCAGCGCGCGGTAGAGCCGGCCCCAGCCGCTCATGGTGCGCACGGTCGGCCGCTCCAGAACGATCCGGCCGCTGCGGTCGAGGCAGATCACCTTCTGCGGGCGGGTCCCCATCGTCTCGTCGAAATGGATGCCGATGCGCCGCATGACCGCGATCAGCTGCGGGTGGGTGCCGATGCCGACGCCGCGGCTCGCAAGCTCTTCGGCGTTGCGCTCGAATACGACTGCGTCCCACCCGACGCTGCGCAGGAGATGCGCGGCGAAGATTCCGCCGAGCGAGCCGCCGATGATGAGGGCGCGGCGTCGGCTCATGCGTTCGGGCGCCACTCGGGGCCCATTGCCCACGAGATGGTGTCGTGCCCCGGCTTGTAGCTGCGGTTGCTCTGCGCCGGGTTGCGGTTCATCAGCGGCCGGCCGAACATCGGGTTGGTCTGGCTGCGGATCTCGTGCTCGACCGTGAACAGCACTTCGCGCGTATCGAGATCGACCACGTCCTTGATGCGGTACTCGTGCTCGTTCGTTTCCGCGGAGATGATGCCGAGGTCGACCAGCTTCTTGTAGGGGCCGGAAAAGTCCGCGATGTAGATCTGCACGTGGTGCCGGTCATACGGCTTTTCCGGCGCGTCGGTCTCGCGGAAGTGGAAGTACTGCTTCTCGCCGGTCTGAACACGTGCCTCCCGGCCATGACCGTTCTCCAGCACCTCGGCGGGCGTCCCGAAAATCTCGCGGTAGAACCGCGCGATGCGCTCCACCGTGCCCGGACGCACGTCGAACTGGACATACGGCATGCCGAGCACGATGCGGCCGAACCGGCTCTCGTTCGGCGCATGCACGTTGATGCGGTTGCCCCACGGACAGACGGTCTCGACGCAGTCGTTGCTCTCGCGGAAGCTGAACTTGGTGCCGTCGAGCGCCTTCTTGACCTGGGTGAGGCGGTCGAGCAGCGCCGCGCGATCGGGCACCACGAGGCCGGTGATCCCGCGCAGCACGTCGGGTTCGCCCATCGGCAGGTGGAACTGGCTCATCCCGACATTGATCCACATCAGCCGGGCGCCGGTATTGAGGAACGGGTCGCGGGTGAGCCCGAGCCCGGTGACATAATAATGCGTCGCCAGGTGCTGGTCGGTGATGCAGACGTTGACGTGTCCGATCCCGACGATATTGCCCAGATCCTGGGTGGTGCGGTCGTATTTCTTGTCGGCCATGGTCGGTTCCTGATCGTTGGGCAAACTGTAGGCGCCGCAGGCGCGGCGCTCAACCGTACGGTCCCTCGGGCTACTGCTGCGGCACGCCGGCGGCTTTTATCACCTTTCCCCACATGTTCCGCTCGTTTTCGACGAATTTTCGGGTCGCCTCGACGCTCCCGCCCCCCATCAGGACGTGCAGCTCGCGAAAGCGCGTGACGACATCCGGCTCCCGCAGCGCCGCGTTGATGGCATCGTTGAGCTTCGTGACGATCGCGGTGGGCGTCTTGGGCGGCGCGCTGATCGCGTTCCAGGTTTCCGAGACGACGTCCGGCAGCCCCGCCTCCGCCATGGTCGGCACGTCCGGGAAGACCTCCAGGCGCTTATCGGTCGCGACCGCAAGCACGCGCAGCTTGCCGCTCTGCTGCAACTGGTAGACGGCGGCGTACTGGATGAAGCTCAGGTCGATGCGGCCGGCCATCATGTCGGTCAGCACCAGGCCGGTGCCCTTGTAGGGGACGTGCGTCAGCTTCGTCCCGGTCAGGGTCATGAACAGCTCGGCGGTGAGATGCGACGCGGTGCCGATCCCCTGCGAACCGTAATTGAGCTTGCCGGGATTGGCCTTGGCGTAGGCGATGAACTCCGCCACCGTCTTTGCGGGAAAGTCCTGCCGCACCACGAGCACGTTGGGAATCCGCGACATCATCGCCACCGGCTCGAAGCCGGCCGGATCGAAATTGAGCTTCTTGTAGAGCCAGCCGTTGATGGCGAGCGGGGAGGGCGAGGACGACAGCAGCGTGTAGCCGTCGGGCTCGGCGTTGAACACGACTTCCGCGCCGATGTTGCCGCCCGCGCCCGGGCGGTTCTCGACCACGATCGGCTGCCCGAGCCGCTGGCGAACCTTCTCGGTCACGATCCGCGTCGCGGTGTCGACCCCGCCGCCCGGCGCCACGTTGACGATGACCTTCACGGGCTTGTTCGGGTAGCTCGCGTCCGATTGCGCCGACGCCGGCGCCGCCAGCAGGCAACCAAGGAACAGGGCCAGGAATTTGAGCACGATGTCCTCCCATGTGCGGCACGTTCCGGCGTGCCGTCGATGTGTCGTCCAGATTAGCCGAGAACCTGCCGGATTTGGCGCGCGTTCAATGCATGCGTGACCCTAGGCCATCGCGATGCTCCCGGTCCGCGCCGGCGCCGGGGCGGCCCGGTCCGCAGGCGCGAACGGCTCGCGCAATCCCGCCTGCACCATCAGCGGCAGGACCTCGGCGTTCCACTGCGCCAGCTCGTTCTTGTAGTCGACCCAGGAGATCAGGCAGCCGTCGACGCCGATATCCGCAAGCTTGCCGAGCTCCTCGACGATCTGTTGCGCGGTGCCGACCAGGGGATAGCCGCCGTGTCCGGCGATGAAATGAGCCTTGTGGCCCTCCAGCGTCTTGGGATCGAGGGTTTCGGTCTGCATCCCGAAGATGCGCAGGAGGTTGCTGGCGGCCTCCCAGTCGCCGTTCTCGTGCACGTAGTGGTGCAGGTAGTCCTTGGCCTCTTTCTCGGTCTCGCGGCACACGACGTAGACGTGGATCCAGATCCGGGTCTGCCGTCCGTGCGAGCGCGCCAGGGTCTTGAGATGCGCGATCTGGGCACGGGCCCCCTCGAGGAAGGTGCGGTCCTTGAGGATGACGAAATTCATGTCGCAATAGCGCGTGGTGAAATCCTGCGCGGCCGGCGAGCCGCCGGCGTTCATGATCGGCGGATTGGGCTTCTGCAACGGCTTGGGTTCGCTCCAGGCCGCCACGGCGTGGAAGCTGTCGCTGTCGTAGTCGAACTCGCCGTCCTGCGTCCACGCACGGCGCACGAAATCGAGCCATTCGGTCGCGTATTTGTAACGATCGTCATGCGGGCGCATGTGGGCGCCGAACATGTCGAACTCGTTCTTGAACCAGCCGCACACGACGTTGAGCGCGAAGCGCCCGCCGGTGACGTGATCGATCGTGGCCGCCATCTTGGCGGCCATGAGCGGATGAACGAGCGGCACATGGACGGTGGCGAGCACCGTGCAGTAGTCGGTCACCGCGCCGATGGCCGAGGCCCAGGTGAAGCTCTCGAACGTGCAATTGTTGAAGTTCGAAGGCCCGCCGTAGCCCTTCCAGCGGCCGACCGGCAGCAGCGCCTCCATGCCGGAGCGGTCGACCGCCTGCGCGATGTCGCGCGTGTCCGGCCAGTTGAGCTTCCAGGCCTCGGGGACGGTGGTGATGGTCGAGCCGTGGCTGCAGTTGAACGCCATCACCCCGAGCTTCATGCGGTTGCCGCCGAACAGCCGCGCGCGGGCCGTGTAGTCGGGAGCGGGCGTGGGCATGCGCCCTCCTTGGATTTGGCCCGCGGTCCGTCGCTACGGGACCCGAGCGCGGTATGATACGCATTGCGCAAGAGCGCCGGCAATATCTCGGGAGTCCGTATGGCACTGCGAAACGGCAAGGATTTCATCGACGGCCTGCGCCGCCATCCGCGCGAGGTCTGGGTCGAAGGCCGTCGCGTGAGCGACGTCACGGACGACCCGGTCTTCCGCCGGCCGGTGCAATCGATCGCGCAGCTTTATGACCTGCAAGTATTGTCGGAACACCGCGAGGTCATGAGCTATGCGTGCGAGGACACCGGTGAACCGGCCGGCACGTCGTTCATGACCCCGCGCAGCCATGCCGACCTGGTGAAGCGGCGACAATCGATGAAGATCTGGGCCAATGCCACCTTCGGCATGGTCGGCCGCTCGCCGGATTTTCTCAACACCGTGCTGATGACTCTGGCGGAGAACGCCGACTTCTTCGGCCAACGCGGGCCGATGTTTGCCGACAACATCCGCAATTATTACAAGCATTGCCGCGATCGCGATCTCTTCCTCACCCATGCCCTGGTCAATCCGCTGACCGACCGTTCGAAAGGGTCGCACCAGCAGGAGGGTGTGTTCGCGCACCTCGGCGTCGCCGAGGAGACCAAGGATGGCCTCGTTGTGCGCGGCGCCAAGATGCTGGCGACGCACGGCCCGACGGCGGACGAGCTTTTCGTCTATCCGCAGCCCGGCATCCGTGAGGGCGAGGAGCGCTATGTGCTGGCCTTCAGCATTCCGGTTGGCACGCCCGGGCTGCGCTTCATCTGCCGCGAGCCGTTCGACAGCGGCACGCAATCGGAATGGGACCATCCGCTCGGCGCACGCTTCGAGGAGCCGGACGCGGTCTGCGTGTTCAACGACGTGCTGATCCCGTGGGACCGGGTCTTTCTTTACGGCGACGTGAAGATGGGCAACGCCATGTTTGCGCAAGGGAGCGTGCGCAACCATACCGGGCACCAGACCGCGATCCGCGGGCTCGCCAAGTGCCAGCTCGTCACCGGCGTGGCGATTGCGCTCACGCGCACGATGAAGTCGGATGTCTTCCTGCACGTGCAGGAGCAGCTTGGCGAACTTCTGGGCTATCTGCAGTTCATCGAAGGCGCGATTCTGATGGCGGAGCAGAAGGCCGAACCCACAGGTCGAGGTGCAATAAGACCGGCCTACGCTCCGCTGCAGGCGCTGCGCTATCACCTGCCGAGGATGTACGATCGCATGGTGCACGTCGCACAGGTGTTCGGCGCCGGCGGACTGCTGTCGAACCCGATGCAGGCCGATCTCAATTCCGAGATCGGGCCGGACATCGATCGCTACTATCGCGGCGCGGGAGTCGATGCAGAACGGCGCATCCGCATCTTCAAGCTCGCCTGGGATGTGACCGGCACACAGTTTGCCCAGCGAATGGTGCAATACGAGCGCTACTACGCCGGCGACCCGGTCAGGGTCGGCGCCGCGTATTATCTCGACCATGACGTGGCGCCGCTGCTCGCGATGGTCGAGCGCGCGCTTGGTGGTGCCGACGGCGGCAAGTAATGCCGCGGTCATGCTCCGCGAAAGCGGAGCATCCAGTAATCACGATTCTTTGGCCATTGGCACGGCCGTGCCACACACGTCCTTCAGCGTTTTCTGGATCGTCCGCTTTCGCGGACGATGACACCGAGAGTATGGCTCAGTCGAACCGCTTGGCGCCGGGAACCGCGGCAAGCGCCGCGTTCGCCACCTCGCGGTCCTGCTCGCCGGTGCCTGATCCGACGCCGATGGCGCCGACGACGTGGCCGTCGACGATCACGGGCAGGCCGCCGGGCAGGTTGACGCGCTTGCCTTGGGTGGCGATCGCAAGCTTGAGGTCGATGCCGGCCTGGATGCCGCCGGTCGGGATGCCGTAGGAGGCGGCCGTCATCGCCTTCACCAGCGCGGTGTCGGTCGATTGCACGAACGCCCCGTCCATGCGGGTGAAGGCCAGCAGGTGCCCGCCCGCGTCCACGACCGCGATGCATTCCGGCACGCCCATCGCCTTGGCCTTCGCGATCGCGGCCTGCAGCAGCTTCATCGCACCGTCCGCCGTCAGTTTCAGCGATGCCGCGGTATCCGCCATGGAGTCACCCTTTATGTCCGTCCGACCTGTTGCACATGATAGCCGGCGACCTTCTGGTAGTTCTCGAAGATCGCCCGCATTTCGTCCTGACTGATGACGTCGTCGAGCTTGTCGAAGCGCTTGCCGCCGGTGCGCTGCTCGACCGTGTCGACGATGACATTGGGCGGCGCACTGCGGTTCTGCAACACGATGCGGCTGGTTGCCGGCAGGCGCGCCGCTTCGTAGGCCCGTAGCGCCGCGGGCGCATCGGGCTCGCTCGCGAACAATCGCGCCAAGGTCGCGGCATCGAGGACCGCCTGCGCGCCGCCATTGCCGCCCTGTGGATACATCGGGTGCGCCGCGTCGCCCAGCAGCGTCACCCGTCCGAACGTCCAGCGCGTCAGCGGATCGCGGTCGACCATGGGATAGGAGTAGACCGCGTCGGCGCCGCGGATCATCGCCGGCACGTCGAGCCAGTCGAAGCGCCAGTCCTGGTAGACCGGGAAAAAGTCGTCCAGCCGGCCGGGCTTGTTCCAGTCGACCGGCACCGCCACCTCGCGCTCGATCTCGGCCACCCAGTTGATCAGTTGCCGTCCGGCCGCGTCGACGGCGTTGCGGATCGGATAGATGATCAGCGTCGAGTGGCGCGCGCCGATGCGCACGATGCTCCGCCCGGTCAGGATCGGCGCATGCCGCGTCACGCCGCGCCACATGTTGATACCGCGATAGACGAACGGGGCTTCGCCGGGATGGTACTGCGCGCGCACCGCCGAGTGGATGCCGTCGCAAGCGACGAGCACCTCGCCGTGCTGCGCCGCGAGCGTGGCGCCGTCCGGGCCGGCAAAGCGCGCGGTGACGCCGGTTTCGCTCTGGTCGACGCCGATGCAGCGATGGCCGGCGATGAAATTGTCCGGGCCGAGGCGCGCGCGCACGGTATCGAGCAGGACCCGGTGCAGGTCGGCGCGATGGATGGAGAAATGCGGCCACTGGTGGCCGGCCGCGAGCCCCCACGGCTCGCGATAGATGAACTGGCCGTGGCGAGTGAAGAACGCGTAGTCCTGCGGCTGGCAGGCGAGCGCGGCGAGCGCGTCCTGCAAGCCGAGCGCGCTCAGCTCCTTCACCGCATGCGGCCCGAGGTTGATGCCGACGCCGAGCGGATGAATCTCCGGCGCCGCCTCGAACACGCGGATGCGGCGCGCCTTGCCGCTGGCATGCACGGCGAGCGCCAGTGCCAGTCCGCCGATCCCGCCGCCGATGATGATCGTGTCCATCGCCGGTACGTTAGGGCAGACTTGCGCCGGTTTGAAGCCGCACTTCTGCTCCGCTGGTCCCATCCTCTCCTGTCATGCCCGCGAAAGCGGGCATCCAGTAATCACTGAATCCAGGAGTCGTGGTCATTCAAGCCTCAGAGTTCTCTGGAATACCGGGTCGCCCGCTTTCGCGGGCGATGATACCGAGAAAATCGCGTCGTCAGTCTGCGCCAATTCAGCCTGCGCTGCGCGCCGAGCGTTCGTCCTGCGCCGCGAGCTGCGCCTTCGCCTTGTTGACCAGCGATTGGCGGATGCGGGCGACGCCGACATCGTGCTGATAGAGCATCTCGCGCTTGCGGGCGTCGGGAGGCATCGCGCTCAGCATCTCGCGGTCCTGCTCCAGCACGTGCCAGTGCCGCGCTTCCAGCGTGGCGCGATACATGAACCGCCAGACCTCGCGCGCGAGGCCCGACGCCCGGCGCAGCCGCCAGAAGAACACCAGGCAGTTGTCTTCGTCGACCGGCGTGGTGAAGCCGATGATGCGGAACGGCCCGCCCGGACCGGCGGCGGCCGGGTAGGGGATATCGAGCCGGCAATAGGGCGCGGCGGTCTCCGTCACCATCTCGGTCCAGTCGAAATTCTCACCCTGCTGCCCGACCCGCGCGACCACGAAGCTGGTGGCGCTTTTCTCGATCTTCATGGTGTCCTGCTTGGCGCCGAACGCCAGCGTGAACGAGTTGGCATGCAGATATGAGCCGTGCATCGGGTCGGCCAAGTTGTCGAGCGCGTAGCGGTAGTTGCAGGCCCATGGCGAGACGCACAGGATCGACGACCATTCGGGGCTGGAGAATTCCTCCGGCAGCACCAGCGGCTGCGCCTCCGGGCGCTCGGCGCTGGCGAAATAGACGAAGATCGCGTCCGCCGCCTCGGCCACCGGGAAGCTCTCGACCGGGCGCCGCCCTTCCAAGGCGCAGTCCGGCATCGCCGGCACGCGCACGATGGTGCCCGCGCCGTCGAGCGTCACGCCGTGATAGCGGCACGCGATATGGTCGCCCAGCACCTCGCCGCGCGAGAGCCGCGCGCCGCGGTGCGGGCAGTAGTCCTCCAGGCACTTGAGCGTGCCGCCGGCATCGCGCCAGAGCACGAGGTTGCGCCCGAGCGCCGTGACGGCATGCGGCCGGCCGGGCTTGACCTGCACCGACTTCGCCACCGCGTACCACTGGTCCAGCAGGCCGCGGTTGACGTATTCGTCGATTTGTTGCCGTGCGTTATCCATGGCCGTTATCCGGTATTGAACGCAGAATCTCTCTTCCGTTCGTCTGGGTCCCCGCTTGCGCGGGGACGAACGGAGATCGGGTCATTTGATGAACGCGTTGCTGTAGAGCTGCTCGACCGGAAGCTCGAACTCGATGAAGCCCTGTTGCTTGTAGAACTGCTGCAGCTTGGCCAGCCGCTGCGGGTCCATGGCGCCGAGCTCGCTCTGGCCCTTGTAGGTGCGCTCGGTGTAGTTCGCGAGGATTTTCTTCATCAGCTCTTCCTTGCCCTTGAAGGAGGGCGACGCCTCGACATAGGCGAGCGCGGCCTTGTTGGGATCGTCCATGACGAACTTCATGCCCTTGAGCGTGGCCTTGACGATCGCGCGCACCATGTCGGGCCGTTCCGCGATCATCTTGTCGGAGGCCAGGATCGCCTGCGACATCGACTGGAAGTAATCCTTGGTCGGAAGCGAGACGGTGTCCTTCACGCCGTCCTTGACGTTGATCTCCCAGTCCGGCGTGCAGGCGCAGGCATCGACCGTGCCGGCGATCACCATGCTGGCGACCGCGGCGGGGCCGACCGCCTGGGCGTTCACATCGTTCTTGGTGATGCCCTTGGAGGCGAGCGCGCCGAGCAGCGCGTAATAGGTGGTGTCCTGGAACGAGAGCACCGAAATCTTCTTGCCCTTGAGGTCCTCGATCTTCTCGATCCCGCGGTCCTTGCGTCCGACCACGACGGTGAGCGCGCCGCCGCCCATCAGGCCGACCGCCTTCACCGGCACGCCGTTGCCGCGCACCAGGATCGGCGTGTCGCCGATGGCGCCGCCGATCGGCGCATTGCCGACACCGACCTGCTTGGCCACGTCGACGCCGCCGCGCGCCACGACGAATTCGACGTCGTAGCCGGCCTCGCTGTAGTAGCCGAGGTGCTTGGCCAGCACCCAGGGCGCAAAGGCCGGCAGGCTGGGCGGAGCGGGCAGCAGGTAGGTGATCTTTTCCGCCGCGACCGCGGAGTTCGCCCAGAGCCCGGCCGACAGCGCGGCGGCGAGCATAGACAGCGATCGTGGAAACCGGAGAGCCGTCGACATCATGTTCTCCTTTGCAAGGTGAATGTAGCTTACTCTTTTGGCCGCGTTGCGCCTGCATGTTTTGCGCGGGTCTCGCGCCAGTCGCGCGCGAGCCGCTCCCGCACCGGGATGAAGTCGTAGGTCGCGAAGAATTCGGTCGAGAACGCGCCCCAGGCGCAGCGCTCGATCTCGACGTTCACGGCGTTGATGAGGTGGGGCGGCAGGCGCAGTGTGACAATCTGTCCGATCCCCATCACCACGTTCCAACTGACGATCTCGGCTCCCTTGGGCGGGAAGCGCTCCCACCAGCCGGTGGCCGCCAGGTGAGCCTGGATGCCTTCCAGGTTCTTCGACTGATCGTGCTTGAGAAAGATCGTGAGCAGGATCGTTTCGGTAGGATCGGCACTCACGCAGCCACCTCTGAAAGCCCGCGGCAGTTGACTCCATCGGCCGCCATGTTACCCTGTTCGCATACGAACGCAAGGTTCAAAACGCAGCGAGGTGCCCGTTTTATGACCGACATCCACGCTCGCCTGCAACATCAATCGCTCGGCCGGCCGCTCACCGCGCAGGAGCGCGCGCTCGCGGATGCGCTCGAAAAAGTCTTCCGCTCGGGCGTGCAGGACTTCGAGGAGGTCGCGCGCGCGCTCGAGCGCGACGGCGTGAAACGGCCCTCCGGCGCCGGCGGAGCGTGGAGCGCCGCCGTGCTGGAGCAGGAACTCGTCGCCATCAATGCGTCGTTGGATACGGCTTATGCTGAACACGGCATCGGTGCTTGACCTTATCGGGGTGACGAAGCGCTTCGTCGCGCCGGACGGCGTGTCGCCGCTCACGGCGATCGAGCGCGTCACGCTCAACGTGCGCAACGGCGAGTTCGTCGCCATCGTCGGGCCGTCGGGCTGCGGCAAGAGCACGATCCTCAATCTGGTCGCGGGCCTGGACCGGCCGAGCGAAGGACGCATCCTGCTCAATCAGGTGCCGGTGGAAGGACCCAATCCGAGCGTCGGCTTCATGCTGCAGAAGGATCTGCTGCTGCCGTGGCGAACCATCGTCCACAACGTGGAATTCGGGCTCGAGGCGCGCTCCATCAGCCGCGGCGAGCGGCGGGAAAAGGCGCTGCGCGAGTTGGACCGCTGCCGGCTCGCGGATTTCGCGCAGAGCTATCCCTACCAGCTCTCCGGCGGCATGCGTCAGCGCGCGGCGCTCGCGCGCACGCTGGCGATCGATCCCGCGATCGTGCTGCTGGACGAGCCGTTCACCGCGCTCGACGCGCAGACCAAGCTGATCCTGCAGAAGAGCTTCGCGCGCACCATCGCTTCCTCCGCCATCACGACCCTGCTGATCACGCACGACCTGATGGAGGCGGTGATCATGTCGGACCGCATCCTGGTGATGAGCGAGCGGCCGGGCCGCATCGTCGAGGAAATCCCGGTCGACCTGCCCAACCGCGACAATCCGCTGGCGCGCATCTCGGCGCCGCGCGCGCGGGAGTACGTCGATCACCTGCTGGCGAGCCTGCATCTCGAGGAAAAGGCGGCATGACGCGGTTTTCGGTTGATCGGACTGAACTTTCCTTCCGACAGCGGGAAGGGGCCCGGCCTGTAAAGAGAACTCGGTATGACGAGTCCTGAACTCTCGGCGGTCAATCAGGGACGAAGCGCCTTCGGCACCGAGCGGGTGGCGCGGGAGCCGGTGGTGGCTGGCCACCAAGCCAATGAATCGCGCGCGACGCTGGCGTCGCGATCGTCGGTGTTCCTGGCCAGCGGCGCGTTCGGCGTGGTGTTCCTGCTGATCTGGCAGTTCCTGCCGCCGGCGCTCGGCGTGCCGTCCTACATCATTCCGACGGTGACCGATCTCGCGCGCGAATTCGTCCGCATGGCCCAGCGCGAGAACCTGCTCGTCCACACGTTCTCCACCGTGACCATCGCCTTCGCGGGCTTCGTGATCGGCAGCCTGCTCGGTGCGGCGATCGGCTACGTGCTCGGCATGTCGACCATGATCGAGAAGGTGCTCTCTCCGTATCTGCTCGGCCTGCAGATTGCGCCCAAGGTGGCGTTCGCGCCGCTCTTCATCATGTGGCTCGGCTACAATGCCTGGCCGAAGCTGATCGTCACCGTCCTGGTCGTGTTCTTTCCCATCCTGATAAACGTGCTGCAATCGATGAAGACGGTCGACCGCGACCTGGTCAATCTCGCGCGCGCCTACAGCATGAGCCGTCTGCAGATCTTCTGGAAGATCGAAGTCCCGGCTTCGATGCCGGCGCTGATGGCGGGGCTGCGCATCGGCGCGACGCTCGCGGTGATCGGCGTCACCGTCGGCGAACTGGTCGGCGGCAATACCGGGCTCGGTTATCTCATCACCTTCGGCGAGGGCCAGGCCAATACCGCGATGGTGTTCAACGCCATCGTGCTGCTGACCGTGATCGGAATTTTCCTCTACGGCGCCGTCGCCATGCTCGAGGCGCGGGTGCTGCACTACATTCCGCGCGCCATGCGCTAACCGTTCTCAAGGAGGACACCATGGAACAACACAAGACGCTCTATCCCGAGATCAGGCCCGAAAGCGTCGTGATCCCGAAGGGCCAGACCTTATCCGACTGGCTCAACACGCGCATCGCGCGTCACGAGACCCGCGAGCTTGACTGGGACGCGCTCAAGTTCCAGGCCGACTACGACCCGAAATACCGCCGCGCCCAGATGCGCTACATCGGCACCGGCGGCACCGGCGTCGCGACCGACGACAATGCGGTTCCGGCCGAGCACTTCACCTTCTCCACCATGGTGCTGCCGGCCGGCTGCGAAGGGCCGCTGCATCTGCACACCGACGCCGAGGAGGTGTTCTTCGTGCTGCGCGGCAACAAGCTGCGCTTCATCATCGAGCACCAGGGCGAGCGCTTCGAGACCGTGCTCAAGGAGCGCGACCTGTTCTCGGTGCCGCCCGGCGTCTACCGCGGCCTCGTCAACGAGGGCATCGAGGAGGCGCTGATGTGCGTCATCATCGGCAACAGCAAGCCGGTGACGCCGACCTATCCGCCCGATCACCCGGTCGCCAAGATCAAGCGTCCGAAGGCCGGCGCGGCCGGGTGAAGAGCTCATGGAATTGCCATGACTGATTGCCGCGAACTCGGTGTGCTCCCTCTCCCCGCAGGGGAGAGGGTCGGGGTGAGGGGGTCGGGTCTATCGAGAGACCCGAACCCCCTCACCCGCCGCGCTTCGCGCGGCGACCTCTCCCCTGCGGGGAGAGGTGGAGCTTGCGGCACGCGCAGTGCTTATCGCTCGCGTTCAGTTCATTTGGGAGCCGCACATGACCGTCGTTGACAAAGAGCAGGTCGAGGAACGCCTGACCGCCGGGATTCTCGGCCAATGGTATGTCGTTGCCAAATCGGTCCAGGTCAAAGCGGGCAAGCCGCATCCGGTCAAGGCGCTGGGGCGCCATCTCGTGCTCTGGCGCGACGGAGCGGGGGCCCTGCATTGCCTGGAGGATTATTGCCCGCACCGCGGCGCGCGGCTCTCGCGCGGCGAGGTCAACGGCGACAATCTCTCGTGCCGCTATCATGGCGTGACCCTCGACGGCGCCGGCACGATCGTGCGGGTGCCGGCGATGCCGGGCTGCGCGCTGGAAGGCCGCAAGGCGGTCGACAGCTACACCGTGTTCGAGGCCAACGACGGCATCTTCGTCTATTTTCCGAGCAAGCAGCAGCCCGAGCCAGCCGCGCTGAATCTTCCGGCGGAATTTTCCGACCCGCAATGGAACAGCATGCTGTGCATGGGGCGCTGGTCGTGCAGCCACCGCTTCGTCTACGACAACTTCGCCGACCCGATGCACGCCTGCTACCTGCACGCCGACAGCTTCACGCTCGCATTCGGCGCCAAGCAGGACGTGATGCAGGTCGAGCAGCGCGACGACGGCTTCTACATCGCAAGAGTCGAACAAAAGGATGTGAATCTGGACTGGACCCACGTGGTGATCGACGGGCGCCAGGTCTACTGCCGGCTCGATATTCCCTATCCCGGCGCCGCCGGACCGGGCGGGCCGTTCCGCATCATCGGCTATACGACGCCGGTCGATGAGGGCTCCTGCATGGTCTTCTTCTGGCGGTTCCGGCAGGTGAGCGGGATCGCGCGCGAGTCCTGGCGCTTCCTCTATCGCGCGACGCTCGAGAAGCGCCATTGGCACGTGCTCGAGCAGGATCGCGAGATGCTGACCAACATCCCGGCGGATGCCCACAAGCGCGAGATGCTCTACCAGCATGACGTCGGCGTCGCGCGCATGCGGCGAACGCTGATGCAGCAGGCCAAGGCCCAGCTCGAGGCCGAGGCCGCCGCCTCGGTCCGAACGGCGGTGTAGCGAATGCTCGCAGGGCGCACCATCGTCGTCACGGGCGCCGCGCGCGGGGTGGGGCGTGCGATCGCGCGCGCGTGCGCCAAGGCCGGCGCCCGCCTCGTGCTCGGCGATATCCTGCAGGACGCCGGCCGCGCGGTCGCGGACGAACTGACCTCCGGCGGCGCGGCCGCGCGCTTTGTGCCGATCGACCTCAACGAGCCCGCGTCGATCGCGGCATTCGCGGGTGATGTCGAAGCGCGCGAGGGAGCCATCCACGGGCTCGTCAACAACGCGGCGATTGCCACCAATGTCGGCGGCAAGGCGTTCGACGAGATCGACCTCGACCTGTGGGACCGCGTGATGCGCGTGAACGTGCGCGGCACCTGGCTGGTGACGCGCGCGCTGGCGCCGCTGTTCTCGGACGGCGGCCGCATCGTCAATCTCGCTTCCGATACCGCGCTGTGGGGCGCGCCGCGGCTGCTGGCCTATGTGGCGAGCAAGGGCGCGGTCATCTCCATGACACGCTCGCTGGCGCGCGAGCTCGGCCCCCGCGGCATCGGCGTCACGGTGGTGGCGCCCGGCATCATGCGCAACGAGGCGACCGAATACGTGCCGGCCGAGCGCCACCGTCTCTATGAAACCGGGCGCGCTGTGCCCGGCCCGCAGGATCCGGAGGATATCGTCGACACCGTGGTGTTCCTGCTGACGCCGGGCGCGCTGGCGCTCACCGGCCAGGTTCTGCCGGTCAACGCGGGCTTCGTGTTCACATGAGCGCGATCACGCAAGGCACGGCGGCCGGGCTTTCCTATCTCGCGCGCGCGGGCGAGGGGACACCCGTCGTGCTGCTGCACGGCATCGGCAGCAATGCACGCTCGTTCGAGCCGCTGATTGCGGCAATCGATCCGCGCCATCGTGTGGTGGCCTGGGATGCGCCGGGTTACGGCGTTTCCAATCCGCTCACCGTCGAGTGGCCGGACGCCTCCGACTATGCGGTGGCGTTGAACCGCCTGCTGGTGGAAATCGATGTGCCGCGCTGCATTCTGGTCGGGCATTCGCTCGGAACGCTGATCGCGGCGCGCTTTGCGCTGGTATCGCCCGGCCGTGTCGCGATGTTGTGCCTGATCTCCCCTTCGCTTGGCGGTGGAGCCGAGAAGGGCGCGCCGTTGCCGCCCGCGGTGGCGCGCCGCGTCGAGGACCTCGACCGGTTGGGGCCCGAGCAATTCGCGGCGGCACGTTCGCCCATGTTGCTTGCCGATCCGGACGGCCGGCCCGACGTACTGCAGGCGGTGGCGCGCGCGATGGCGGACGTTCGCCGCCCGGGATACGACCACGCGGCGCGCATGCTGGCGGTCGCGCGCATGCTCTCCGACGCGGCGAAGATCGTCACGCCGACCGCCGTGATCGTCGGTCAGCAGGACCGCATCACGCCGCCCGAGCAGGCGCGGCGGGTATTCGATGCCTTGCTGTCCTCCGCCCAGCGCAAGTTGTTCGAGATCCCCGCCGCCGGCCATGCGGTGTGCCAGGAGCAGCCGGTCGAGGTTGCGCGCGCCATTGCTTCGTTCGTCGGCCAGAAGGCGACTGCCCATGCTTGAAAAGACCAAGAAAAAGCGCGTGCCCGACCTTTATATCGCGCCGCCGGTGCAGCGCGCGGTTCGGCTCATTCGCCATGTGGCGGAAGGCAACTCCGTCGTCAACATGAGCGAGACCGCCAAGGTGCTGAAGATCAACCGCACCACCTTGCTGCGTCTGCTGCATACGCTCGAAGCCGAGGGCTTTCTCGAGAAGCGCCCGAGCGGCGTCGGCTACCAGGTCGGCATTTCGCTGCTGGAGGTCGGGGCGCGCGCGCTGTTCTCGCAAGACCTGGTGCAGGTCGCCATGCCGGTGCTCACCGCGCTGGCGGAGGAACTGCGGCTCTCCGCCCATCTCGGCGTGCTCGACGGCACCGACGTGCTCTATCTCGTGCGCCGCACGCCGGACACCCCGCTCGCAAGCAACATCCGCGTCGGCAGCCGCCTGCCGGCGCACGCCACCACCATGGGCCGCATGATCCTCGCCTTCATGCCGCCGGCCGAGCTCGAGCGGCTCTATGCCGGCAAGGAGCTGACGCGCTTCACCGCGCACACCGCGACTACGCTGCCGGCGCTGCGGGCGAAGGTGGCGAAGGATCGCGTCGCCGGGATCGCCTGGAGCGAGGCGCATTTCGAGCGCGGCATCGGCTCCGCCGCGGTCGCGGTGTTCGATTTCGCCGGCACGCCGCCGGGAGCGATCAACGTGTCCGGCCCGGTCGGCGCCTTCGCCGAGGAGCGCCGCGCCCTGATCGAGAGCAGGCTGCGCGCAGCGGGGGCGGAGATTTCGCGCCGCCTGGGATGGATCGGACACGATGCGCCTGCGCTCGCCGCGGCCAAGACCCTGCTGGCGGGCTGACGCGCATGGATCTCGGACTGGCGGGCAAGGTCGCGGTCGTCACCGGCGGAAGCTCGGGCATCGGGCTTGCGACCGCGCGTTTGTTTCTCGCCGAGGGCGCGGCGGTCGCGATCTGCGGTCGCGACGAAGCCAGGCTGGCGGCGGCGCAATCGATGTTGCTGGGCAACGCCGCGGCGAAGGATCTGCTCGCCGTGCGCTGCGATGTCCTGGACAAGGATCAGGTCGCGCGCTTTGCCGGCGCGGTCGAGCGATGGCGGGGCCGTTGCGATATCCTGGTCAACAATGCCGGCAAGGCGCGCATGTCCAAGTTCGCGGACACCACCGACGAGGCCTGGCGCGAGGAGCTCGAGCTGAAATTCTTCAGCCAGATCTATCCGGTACGCGCCTTCAAGCCGATGCTCGACGGCAGCCCGGCGGCGGCGATCCTGACGGTGAACTCGCTGCTGGCCTATCAGCCCGAGCCCTACATGGTCGCGACCGCCGCGGCGCGCGCGGGTGCGCAGAGCCTGGTGAAATCGCTCGCCGGCGAGTTCGCGCCGCATATCCGCGTCAATTCGGTGCTGCTCGGCCTGATCGATTCGGGCCAATGGGAGCGCCGCTTTGTCGTGCGCGAGGACAAGAGCCAGACGCGCGAAGCCTGGATCGCGCAGATCGCGCGCGAACGGCACATTCCGCTCGAACGGCTGGGCGAGCCCGACGAGGTTGCGCGCGCGATCGCGTTCCTGTGCTCGCCGGCCGCGGGCTTCATCACCGGCGCCCAGCTCGAAATCTCGGGCGGCGCATCGCGCCACATGTGAGGAGCGAGCCATGACGCCAGCCGCCGCCCGCCAGCCGGACGTCGTTGCCCTCGCCGAGCCGGTCGGAGACCTGATCGCGCACGCGCTCGCCGAAATCGGCGTCACCACCGTGTTCGGCGTGATCTCCATCCACAACATGCCGATTTTGGACGCGATCGCGCGACAAGCCCGCATCCGTTTCGTGCCGGCGCGCAGCGAAGCCGGCGCCACAAACATGGCCGACGCCTATGCGCGGGTGAAGCGCACGCTCGGCGTCGTGCTCACCTCGACCGGAACGGCGGCCGGCAATGCCGCCGGTTCGCAGGTCGAGGCGCTCACCGCCGGCTCGCCGGTGCTGCACATCACCTCGCAGATCGATCGGCCGTACATGGACCGCGACCGCGCGGCGATCCACGACGTGCCGCGCCAGGCCGACATGCTCAAGGCGATCTCCAAGGCCTATTTCCGGGTGTGGGAAGGGCGCACCGCGGTCGGCATGATCGAGGCGGCGGCGCGCGCGGCGCTGACCGCCCCGCGCGGCCCGGTGGCCCTCGAAGTGCCGATCGACGTGCAGCGCGAGAAGGTGCCGCGGCCGCGCCACATTGGCATCGGTCCGATCGTGGCGCAGGCGCCCGATCCGAACGCGCTCGACGCCTTGGCGGACATGGTGCGGCGCGCCAGGCGCCCGATGCTATG
Source organism: uncultured Alphaproteobacteria bacterium (assembly GCA_963755305.1). GTDB lineage: Bacteria > Pseudomonadota > Alphaproteobacteria > Rhizobiales > Xanthobacteraceae > VAZQ01. The sequence continues at coordinate 128,613 of CAVWJL010000012.1, forward strand.
GCTCGGCGGCGGCGCGCGCGAGGCGGGCAAGGCCGCGCTCGATCTCGCGCAGCGCGGCTTCGCGGTCGTGACCAGCGCCAACGGCCGGGCGGTCGTCCCGGAGGCGCACCCGCATACGCTCGGTGCCTACAACATGACCGCCGAAGCGCAGGCGATCTACGACCGCGCCGATCTGATGATCGTGGTCGGCTCGCGGCTGCGCGGCAACGAAACGCGCAACAATACGACGCGCTTTCCGCATCCATTTGTGCAGATCGACGCCGATGCCGGGCAGGCGGCGCGCAACCACCCGGTCGATCTGTTCATCGCTGCGGACGCCGCCGCCGCGCTCGAATCGCTCGCCGCCCGGCTTCCCGCGCGCCTCGATGTCGAGCGGAAATTTCTCGACGAGGTCGGCGCGGCGCGCCGGCAGTCCGAAAGCAAGCTCGCCGCCGCGCTCGGTCCCTACCGCGCTGTGGCCGACGCGTTGCTGGCGCGCGTCGCGTCCGGGAACCATCCGTTCGTGCGCGACGTGACCTTGTCCAACAGCACGTTCGGAAACCGCTATGTTCATCTGGCGGCGCCGCATCTCGGCGTGCACGCGCTCGGCGGCGGCATCGGGCAGGGGGTCGCGATGGCGGCCGGCGCGGCGCTCGCCGGCGAGCCCGCCAAGGTGATCGCGCTCATCGGCGACGGCGGCGCCATGGTCAACCTCGGCGAGTTCGCGACCGCGGTCGATGCCAAGGCGGACATCGTGTTCGTGCTCATGAACGACCGCGGCTACGGCGTCATCCGCAATATCCAGGACGCGCAGTTCGGCGGCCGGCGGCATTACGCCGACCTGCACACGCCCGACTTCGGCCTGCTCTGCGCCGCGCTCGGCCTGCCGCACAGCCGCGTGTCGCGTGTCGCCGACTTCGCGGCGGCGCTCGATGCCGCGCTTGCGCGGAGCGGGCCGCAACTGGTCGAGGTCGACATGGTGTCGATCGGACCGTTCGCCGAATCCTTTGCCGGCCCGCCGGCGGGCGCCGCCGGCAGCACGTGAAAGCGGACGCGTCCATGAGCGAGGTGGCGAGCAGGTTGCGGCGTCCGCTGCGCCGGGGCGAAGTCGAGGACTTCCGCGGCGCCACGATCGACGAGGCGCTCGACCTTTCCGGCGCCGATCTGCCCAATCTCGATTTCACCGGTGCGACCTTCCAGGCGCCGCTTACGCTGCGCGGCGCGCACTTCCAGGGGCTCGCCTGGTTCGCCGGCGCGACCTTCAACGCGCCCGCCGACTTCTCCTCGGCGCTCTTCCTCAGCGACGGCCGCTTCGAGGGCGCCACGTTCCACCGCGTGGCGACCTTCTCCAGCGCCGAGTTCCGCGGCGTCGCCTGTTTCGATCGGGCCGAGTTCCGCGATGCCGCCTTCCTCGACCGCATGACCTGCTACGGCAATCTGTCGCTCGACCGCACGCGTTTCGCACGGCGCCGCATCGCTGCAGGACAGCGAGTGCTTCGGCGGCCTGTGGGGCAACCGCACGGTATTTGCGGTGCGCGCCGACCTGCGCGGCCTCGAAGTGCATGGCCGCACCTGGCTGGTCGGTGCGGCGCTGGCGGAAGACGCCACACCGGCCGCCGCCGACCGGTTGTCGGGCGCGATCCGCAGCTATGGCTATCGCTGGGTTTGACGCTGGAGACCACGATGACGATGCCGCGCGAGCGTTTCGGATATTCCTCGCCCTTCACCCGTCCGGCGCTGAAGCTGCCGGGCGGCGCGCGGCTGATCGTCTGGACGGTGGTCAACGTCGAGGAATGGGAGATCACCCGGCCGATGGCGCGCCAGCTCTCGATCGCGCCGCAGGGACAGAGCGTCATCCCCGATATGCCGAACTGGACCTGGTACGAATACGGGATGCGGGTCGGCTTCTGGCGACTGATGCGCGCGCTCGACAAGGCGGGCGTGACGCCGACCATGTCGCTCAACGCGAAGATCTGCGAGACCTACCGGGAGGTGGCGGCGGCGGCGCGTGACGCCGGCTGGGAGTTCATGGCGCACAGCGTCGTGCAGATGCCGATCCAGCAGATCGAGGACCAGCGCGCGGTGATGCGCCAGTCGATCGACATCATCAAGGCGTTCACCGGCCAGACGCCGCAGGGTTGGCTCGGGCCGGGACGCGGGCAGACCTTCGACACGCTCGACTATGCGACCGAGTGCGGATTCCGCTGGTTCGGCGACTGGGTGCTCGACGACCAGCCGTTCTGGGTGAAGACTAGGAACGGCCCGATCCTGTCGGTGCCGTACAGCGCCGAGATCAACGACATCACGCTGATGGTCTCGCATCACCACGAGTCGGACGTGCTGCTCACGCGTACGATCGACGCGTTCGACCGGCTGTATGAGGAATCCAGGGAGTCCGCGCGCGTGCTGGCGATCGGCGTGCACCCCTACGTCACCGGCGCCGCGCATCGCATCAGGTATTTCGAGGAGCTGTACAAATACATCAACGCGCGCGAGGGCGTGCTGCACTGGACCGGCCAGCAGATCTACGACTGGTACGCCGGGCTCGTTCCGCCGCCGCGCTGAGCGCGCCGGCTATCCGCCGCTCGGATATTCGGTGAAGACGACGCCATTGCCTTCCGAATCCGTCGCGTAGATCTGGACATAGCCCGGCTCGGGGTCGATGCCCGCTTTGTTGCTGATCGCCTCGATGAGCGGAAACGAGGCGCCGGCCTGCCGGAGATAGTTGTAGGTGTCTTGCGCCGACTTGATCCAGAAGCTGGCGTAGCCGCTGGTCTGGCCCGGCCTCGGCATGCCGTCGCGGCGCGGTTCGGTGACGTAGATGCCGTACACCGAGGCCGAACTCCAGTAGCCGCGCCAGTCCTCGTCGCGATACGGTTTTCCGAAGCGCATGACGTTGGTGTAGAACTCGGCGCTCGCCTTCAGATTGGTGACCGGCGTGGCCACGTAATCGAGCGACAGCACGCGCGCCTGCGTGGTCGGGGACGCCACGATGAAGGACTGCTCGACGCGCTCGCCTTCGAAAATCTGCGTCACCATCGACCGTTCCCGGAATGGATGAGCGCCGGTTCCGGTCAACGTCATCCGGTAGCACGCAATCCGGCGCGAGCCGAACGGCATGACCCTGAGGTCCTCGATGGCCATCTTGGCATCGAGCCCGGCCGAAGTCCGGTCGTAGCCGTCCCATCTGATCGATTTTACGCCGCTGCCGACGCCGCGCGTCTTGCAGCGGCTGTCGTCGAACCATCCGACGTCGGCGGTGGCCTGATTCGAAAGGGCTTGCTGGTCCATCCGCAGCCAGGCGCCCATCAGCTTGCCGACGGCGGCAACGATCTCCGGCGGGGTGTCTTCCTGCGCGCCGATCGTCGGCGCGGGAGGCGGGGCCGAGCCTGTGCTGGAGATCATCTGCTCGATCAGCACGAACACGTTTCCGCTGATGTCCTGCACCAGTGCGGCCAGATCGCCGCCGCGCGGCTCCACGTCGGTCAGGAACTTGACGCCCTGCGTGCGCCAGCGCGCGGCCTGTTCCTTCACGTTCTTGACGTGAACTTCGGCATAGCCGCTCGGTAGGCCGCGCTGGATCTTCGCATGGCCGTGCAGGTTGCCGGTGTCGAGGAAGAATCGCGCGCCCCGAGGTTGAACGCCGCCCTTGTCGGCGTGACGGACTCCGGTTCGCCCAGGATCGGCTGGTAGAACTTGAGCGCGCGCGCGAGGTCGCTCACCGGATAGACGTAGTCGAACTCCAGCGAACTGCCATCCGAGCCCGACTCGAAATCCAAATTCCAACTGTCGGTCTGGTAGGCCAGCTTCCAGCCGTCGCGGCCGCGCACGAAGGCCTGGAAGTAGAGCGCATGGTCGTCGAAATCCCAGCGCTTTCCGCCCGCCACCTCGACCTCGTAGAGGGCGGTCGCGGTGTCGCCATCGACCGCCAGGTGGGCGTTGCGCACCCGCATGGTCATGTCGATCGCCGTCGCCCGCTCGAACGCCTGCCATTCCTGCGGCATGCAGGCCTTCACCTCGTCGCGGCCGCACTGGATCAGGCCCGATTGCTGGCTCAACCGGGCGATTTCCGGCGTCGCCATCGCGAGATAGGCGTTCAAGTCCTGACGAATCCAGGCGTCATGCAGCGCCACGATGGTTTCGGCCAGGGCTTCGCAGTCTTCGCCGCTCCCCCGGCAGGATCGCATGTGCTTCGGCTTGAATCTCACGCCGCCACGTTGGTAGGTGCGTTCGGTATCTTCGGACATCCAATTGCCTTCGCTCGGTTCGGGGGCGGCGCAGCGCCTGCTTGATATAGTGGCGCCCGTTCTCGCGTCCATCGTGTCCTGACGATGTCTTTCGCGCGGCGCCGGCGTGCCCGCTCGCGAGGGCGATGCGTCTTTGCGGTCACAGTGCTCCAAAATGCGAGCGATTGCCCGCAAAAACCGTTGTAAATCGTGTCCGGCGGCCTTCGCACAACTTAGAATGTCGCCGAGATTCTCGTGTTTGCCGGTGTCGCAGGCGTTGCCGGCCTCGCTTCGCTACGTGAGCCCCTTCTGGAAGGCAGTCGATCCGTGAGAGCAAGACGGCGATGCCCGGCGGACAAATCCGCGGCCTCCTCCATTGGCGAGGCGGCCTCGCGGCCGAGGGGGAACTGTCGTTCCGTTTCCGTTGGCATGGGATTGGCGGTGGCGATCGTCCTCGCGACGATGACGCCGCTCCACGCGGAGAGTCCGGCATCGCAGTTGCTGTTCGTCGATACCGACACGATGACGATCCAGGGACGCGTCGAAGGCACGTTCGGCGTCCAGCCCTATCGCGGCAGCTGGTTCAACGTCCTCAACCGCGTCGTGCCTTCCTACAACCCCAACCGGACCTGGGCCGAGGGCTGGCTCGCGCCCGGCGTCGACGTCACGATCTACCCGGCCGATGCGGTCGAGCTTTATGCCGGGTTCAGCCTGGGCCTTTCGGCCACCCGGGCGTCGGACCTCTATGACCGCCAGGACAAGGCGGCGGTGCGGTCGGAGAACGCCTTCGCCGGCGTGCGCACGACCAACCCGCTGACATCGTGGAACGTCGATGTGTCGTTCGGCCAGCAGACCTATGGCGTCGGCACCGGCATGCTGCTCTGGCAGGGCGCGCAGAACGGGTTCTCGCGCGGCGCCGATTTCCTGGCCCCGCGGCTGGCATGGTCGAATACCGCCATCGCACGCTTTTCCTACAATGGAACCAGCGTCGAGGCGTTCTATCTCGATCCGAACGAGAACCCGGACTTCAACACCGGCACCCTGTTCGCGGGCGGCGTCATCCAGCGCCGCTGGAGCGACACGTCGTTCATCGGACTGGCCTACCTGCAGGTGCTGGGATCGACCCAGTTCTATCCGGTCGCCAGGGCTCCGTTCTTCATCGAGAACGGACGCGACGGTCTTCAGGCGCTGCAGGGCTTTGCCCGGTTCGACGGCACCCCGATCGGGCTGCCGAATGCCTGGATGCGCGCCGAATTCGCACTGGAGCGCAACGCGCGCATCGACATGCGGGCCAGCGCCTACTACGGCGAGCTCGGTTACATCTTCACCTCGCTGCCATACGCGCCGAACCTGTCCTTCGGCTATGCCACCTTCAGCGGCGATGATCCGAACACGCCGCAATTCGAGCGTTTCGATCCGCTGTTCTACGGCAACGGCCAGAACAACTGGGAGTTCGGCTCCAACAGCTCCTATGCGTTCCAGAACACCAACGTCAATTTCAGCCGGGTCAACCTCAGGATGACGCTGAACCCGAAGGATTCACTGCGGTTCCAATACATCCACACCCGGGCGAACGAACTGGGAAGCGGCGTCCAGCTCGGTCGGCTGATTCGTCTCTCGGACTTGAACAACGCCTTGACCATTCCCACGCTGACGAACCCGCATCTCGCCGACGAGATCTACGGGGAGTGGAACCATAATTTCAAACCCAACGTCACCGGCACGCTCTGGGCCTCGGTCACGTTCCCGGGCGAGGGGTTGAAGGTGATACAGAACGTCCAGACCTGGGCCAGCTTCGGCGCGACGCTGTACTTGTACCTGCCCAAGGACTAGGTCGTCATCCGACCGCGCCGCTGCGATCGCGGCGAAGCACGTGGCCGGGCAGGGCGCCGGTGTGCGTGGCGTTCTCCACCACGATCGTGCCGTTGACGATCACGCTCGTGCGCGTGCCGCTCGGATACTGGTGCGGATCGGCGTAGGTCGCGCGGTCGCGGAAATCGGCCGGATCGAACACCGCAATGTCGGCGCGATACCCCTCCCGCAGCAGACCGCGGTCCGCGAGCTTGAGCGCGCGCGCGGTCGCACCGGTCATCTTGTGGATGGCGAGTTCCAGCGGCAGCAGGCCGAGCTCTCCGGCATAATGGCCGAGGACGCGCGGGAAGGTGCCGTAGAAGCGCGGATGCGGCATGCCCTGGCTCACGGTGCCGTAGGTCGCCACGCAATTGCCGTCGGAACCGACCAGCGCAAGCGGCGAGCGCACGAGGTCGCGCACGTCGTCCTCGGAGATCGCGGTGATGAGCACGCGCGTCGCGCCTCTGTCCTCGATGAGGTAGTCGCACAGCGTGTCGATCGGATCCTGACCGCGCTCGGCCGCCAGCGCGGCGATGGTGCGGCCGGCATGCTGCGGCAGGTGCGGCGAGACCGAAATCTGCACCGCCCCCCAGGATGGAATCCGCCCCCAGTTGTTGAGGCCCTCGCGCGCGATGTCGGCGCCGATGCGCGTGCGCGTCTCCCGGTGCGCCAGCCGCTCGATCATCGCCGGCACGCCGCCGGCCTGCACCCATTGCGGCAGCGTGTTCTTGAGCGGGTTGCTGCCCGCCGTGTAGGGATAGGCGTCGCAGTCGATGTCGAGGCCGCGCGCACGGGCGTCCGCGATCATCGCGAGCGCGCGCGCCGTCTTGCCCCAGTTGTCGACGCCCGAACACTTGAAGTGCACGATCTCGACATGGACCCCGCACGTCTGGGCGATCGCGATTGCCTCGTCGACCGATTCCAGCACCTTGTTCGAACTCGTCGCGGATATGGGTGAAATAGCCGGCGTTGTGGCGCTTGACCACGTTGCAGAGCGCGATCATCTCGTCCGCCGCCGCGTACGATCCGGGCGCGGTGAAGAGCCCGGAGGAAAGCCCGAGCGCGCCGGCCGCGAGCGCCTCTTCGAGCAGCGCGATCATGGCGGCAAGCTCCTGCGGCGTCGGCGCGCGCGCTTCCATGCCCATCACCATCAGGCGCAGCGTGTTGTGCCCCACCAGCATGCCGGCGTTCACGGCGGTCGCCGGGAACGTGTCGAGATAGTCGGGAAAGCTGGTCTCGCGGAACGGCAGCCATGGCGCGCTCGGGCTGAGATATTCGCGCAACAGTTCGACCTTGCGCGGCAGCACCGGCGCGACCGAAAACCCGCAATGCCCGATGATCTCTGTGGTGACGCCCTGGCGGACCTTGCTCTCGGCCTTGGGATTGATCGGCAGCGTAAAGTCGGAATGGGTCTTGATGTCGATGAAGCCCGGCGCCACCGCCAGCCCGTCGGCGTCGATGGTCCTGGCGGCGTCGTCCGCGAGGCTACGGCCGATCGCCGCGATGCGGCCGTCCCGCACGGCGAGATCGGCCGCAACCCCGGCGCTGCCGCTCCCGTCGTAGAGCGTGCCGCCGCGGATCAGGATGTCGCAGGGCATTACCGGCTCAGCCGGACCGGAGCCGGGTGAAATGCGTGGTGCCGTCGCGCGCGATGCGCGGCAGCAGGTCGATCTCCCAGGCAAGGTATTCCGCCATCGCCTGCGTGGTGTCGTTCGGCCGCTCGTACGGCTTGAGCCACAGGTCGATGCGCTCGTCCGCCCATTGCGGCGCCTCGCCCGTGAGCGGATGACCGGCCGCCCGCCACGCCGCGTTGCCACCGGCGAGATAGCGCACGGGCTCCGGCACCAGCGCGGCAAGTTCCGGCGACGCCAGTCCCGCCAGCACGCCGTCCTCCGACGTCAGCACCAGCGTGCCGCGGCGCGGGATTGTCCCGAGCGCCTGCGCCAGCCGTGCGCGGATCGCGAACCATGCGCCCGGAATATGCGCCTTGACGTAGTCGCGGCTGAACGACAGGTCGATCACGGTCGCGCTGCCGCCCGCCATGAGCGCCGCGAGCTGCGCGGGCTCGATGCGCAAATCCGGGCGCGGGTCGGCGCCGAGCACGGGAGCGGCCGGCCATCCGGTCTCGCTGCCGGCCTGCGTCAGCACGAACACGTCGGCATAACCCATCCGGCGCAGCCACGAGCCGGTCATCGCCGCGCGCACCTCGGCCTCGTCGCACAGCACGATGCGGGCGCCGAGCGTGCCGACATACTGGTCGGTCGCCTGCACCAGCTGCCCGCCCGGCGCGGAGACGGCGCCGGCGACGTGGCCGGCCGCGTATTCGGCCGGATCGCGCACGTCGAACAGATAGAGCGTGCGGGTGTGCTGTTCGGCGCGGAAGCGCGCCAGCGTGTCCGCGTCGATGCGGGCGACGCCGCTGCGGCGCGCCACCTCGCCGGCGGCGGATTGCGCCCAGCTCCGGCCTTCGCGTGAAGCTGCCGGCGCGCGCTTGTCCTTGCCGCGGTCGCAGGTGAATCCGGCGAGGCTCCATCCCATGGTGCCGTTGCGCAAGGCGACGACCTTGTTCGGAACGCCGGCGTCGATCAGCGATTGCGCGCCGATGATGCTGCGGGTGCGGCCCGCGCAATTGACCACCACCATCGTTTCGGGCGAGGGCGCGAGGTCGCGCACGCGCAGCACCAGCTCGGCGCCCGGCACGTTGGTGGAGGTCGGGATCGACACGCGCGAATATTCGTCGAACGGGCGGCTGTCCAGTACCACGATGTCGGCGCGCTCGCGCACCAGCTTCTCGAGCTCGTCGGCCGCGATGCTCGGCGTGCCGCTTTCGTGCTCGACGAACTCGCCGAACGCCTTGCTCGGCACGTTGACGCCGGAGAACAGCTCGAACCCGGCCGCCGCCCAGGCCGCGACCCCGCCGTCGAGCGCGTAAAGATCGCTATAGCCGCCGCGCGCGAGGGTCGCGGCCGCGCGCTCGGCGAGCCCGTCGGCGTCGTCGCACAGCACGATGCGCGTGCTCCGCCGTGGCACAAGCAGCGCGATGCGCAGCTCGAGGCGGCTCAGCGGCAGCGAGCGCGCCCATAACAGATGGCTCTGGGAGAAAATCAGCTCCTCGCGCAGGTCGAGCAGCGCCAGCTCCTGTCCGTCGCCGAGCATCGCCTTCACGGCGCGCGGACTTGCAGACTGCACCTTGGTGGATAAAGGCATCAACCGCTCCTCCCGTCATGCCCGGCCTTGGGCCGGGCATCCACGTCTTTCTTTGTTTGAAACAAAACAAGACGTAGATGGCCGGGACAAGCCCGGCCATGACGAACTCGTGCGCGGAGCATGTCGAATTACGTCGCCTGCTGCGGCGTCATCTGGTGCACCTTGCCGCTGGCAAGATCGATGCTGATGCGCGCGATCTTGTCCAGGTTGGTGCCGGTCACGCGCACGAACCGCGATTTGTCGGGATAGTCGATCGAATGGATCTTGCCGTCCTGATAGATGCCGGCATGGCCGGGATTGAGCCGGTATTTCTTCGCCGGCCGCAGCTTGGCCTGGCTGGGATCGCCGCCGTCATCCTCGCGCTCCCACTCGATCATGTCGGTGTAGAGGGCGGCCTGGCCGTAGATCGCCCACGATGCGCCATGGTCGTGCGGCGGCGATTTGCGCGCCTTGTCGTTGATATGGGCGAGAATCTGAAACCCGAGCTTGGGGTCTTCGTACAGCACCTTGAGCCCGCGCGGGACATCCTCGCCGCAATATTCACGCACGAAGTCCTGGTTGGACAGGAGCTTTTCGAGGTGCACGCGCACCTGCTCGCGGCCGTCGGGGCCGGGATCGCGCGCCAGAATGGTGCGGCAGTCCGCGATGAATTGATCGAGTTCATAGGCCATGTCCGTACCTCCGATTCGCAAACACGCAGTCAGTTCGGCTGCCGCATTTTCGCGCATCCCGCGGCCGGACGCCAGAGGCGGGCCGGCTACGGCTGATCGAGCGCGCCTGCCGTGATCCGGCCGGCCTCGGCCATGTCGTCCGCCGACAATTGCCACCCGGCGGCGCCCACATTGGCCTCGATCTGTTCGGGCGTGGTCGCGCCCGCGATCACGCTCGCGATCGCCGGCCTGCCGAGCAGCCAGCCGAAGGCGAGTTCGAGCAGCGTGCGCCCCCGGCGCGCCGCGAAAGCTTCAAGCGCCTCGACCATCGCCCAGTTCTGATCGCTGACGAAGCGGTCCGAATAGCGCATCAAGCCCAAGCGCGAGTCTTTCGGCATCGGCACGCCGCGCTTGTACTTGCCGGTGAGAAGCCCGCTCGCGAGCGGAAAATACGGCAGCAGGCCGAGCCCATGCGCGTCGATCGCCGGCAGAAGCTCGCGCTCGTGCCGTCGCGTCAGAAGGCTGTACTGGTCCTGGCACGAGACGAAGGCGGCGAGCCCGTGCTTCTTCGCCGTCGCTTGCGCGGCATCGAGTTGCGCGGCCGACAGGCCGGAGCAGCCGATATGACGGACCTTGCCCTGCCGCACGAGATCATCCAGCGCGCGCAAGGTTTCCTCGATCGGCGTGGCCGGATCCGGGCGGTGCAGCTGGTAAAGGTCGATCCAGTCGGTGCGCAGCCGTTTGAGGCTCGCCTCGGCGGAGCCCACGATGTAAGCGCGGGAGGCGCCGCCGGGCGTATGCGAGCCTTCAATCGGCAGCCCGAACTTGGTTGCCAGCACGACGTCCTTGCGGCGCGGGCCAAGAATCTGGCCGAGAAATTGTTCCGAGGCACCGTTGTTGCCATAGGCGTCGGCGGTGTCGATCAGCGTGATGCCGAGATCGAGCGCTTTCTCGACCACGCGCCTTGTTGCGGCGATGTTGATGCGGCGCCCGAAATTGTTGGCGCCCAGCCCGACGGCGGAGACTTCAAGTGTCGAGGGGCCGAGCCTGCGTTTTTCCATTCTGTGGCTGTCCGCGTGGCGATGCGATTATCGGAAAGGCGCAGCGAGGCCGTCATCAATCAGCGTGCTGTCCTTCTCCCCGCTTCGCGGGGAGAAGGACAGCACGCTACTGCGAGCGCGCGAGCTTCAGGATGCGCCGCGCCTCATCCGGGCTCGCCACCTCGCGGCCGAGCCCGCGCGCAATCGACACCATGCGCTCGACCAGCACCGCGTTGTTCTTGGCGAACTCGCCCGGCGCCATGTAGGGGTTGTCCTCGTAGCCGACGCGCACGTGCCCGCCGAGCGCGACCGCGAGCGCGAGAATGTCCCAGTGCTTCTGCGGATTCATCACGCTGACGTTCCAGATGCAGTCCGGCGGCAGGTTGTCGACCATGAACTGCAGCGCGCGCTCGGTCGGCGGTGTCCAGGTGCCGCCGGGCCAGCCGATGAACAGCGTGCAGTAGGTGTCCTTCTTGAGGTAGCCGGCGCGGCGCACGAATTCGAGATGCCAGAACGCGCCGGTCTGGAAGCACTCGCATTCGAGCTTCACCTTGTGCTCCTCGGCCGCCTGGGCATAGGCGATCAGCTCCTCAACCGGATGGATCGCCATCATGCGCTTGGGCGGCAGCGATGGCTCGGGCTGGAAATATTCGTCGTGCGCGTTGAAGGCGACCGCCATCATGTCGGGGCCGAGGTTCATCAGCTCGATCTTCTCCTCGATGCGCGCCGAGGCGACGCCGAACTGCAAGATCGGATCGACCCGGCTCATGATCGCGTCCTGCAGCTTCTTCCAGTCGGCGTGATGGATCTTCGACACCTGCCGGCCGTCGGCCTGGATCGTCTCCTCCAGCGTGCGGCGGCCATGGATGTGCGCGATCGCCGCGCCGGCATTGACCGCGTCCACGTATTGCTGAGCGCAGCCCGCGATGTCATCCTGGGTGGGGCAGAGGTGATTGTGCGGGTAGGAGGTGCGCGAGTTGCACGCAACCGTGATGATCAGCTTGTCCATGAGTTCCTCGGTCGTGCCGGCACATCGGGATTGGCGTCAATCCGCACTTCGCCGCCCTATTTTTTCGCAAGCTTGGATAGAAGGTCGGCGCTTTTCCTCTCCGCCCCGTACGGCGCGCCGTCCTGTTCGAACAGCTCGATCACGGTGCCGGGCGTGGAGCCGTCCAGCAGCCCGATGGTGATCCGCAGCCCGTCCGCCATGCGCACGTTCGCGATCTTGCGCGGCTGCCAGTCGGTGTGCCCGAGCATGTGCCGCACCGTCGCGATGTCCTCGACCACCGCGCGGTAGATGCGGTCGGGCTCCATGTCGGGGCTGTGACAGCGCGGGCACAGCAGCCGCTGCGGGAACGTGCCCTCGTGGCAACTGACGCAGCGCCAGATTCCGACCCCGGGAGTCATTCCATGCGCTCCAACACTGCGGCGCCGGCGGTGCCGCCGTAGCGGTACATCGTCATGCCGTATCCGCTCGCCACCGCGAACTTGGCGTTGGGCACCTGGCGCTCGCCGGCGCGGTGCTGAAGCTGCAGCACGGCCTCGGTGATCCCGTTGAGCCCGCCCGCCGCTCCGCCCGGCTGCCCGGCGGAGAGCATGCCGCCCCAGGTGTTGAGCGGAAACCGGCGCTCCCCGATGGTCTGGCGGGCGAACCGCTGCAGATCGTTGCCGGGGACGAGGCCGAGATCGTTGGCCTGCGCCAGCACCATGGTCGGGTAGTCGTCGTAGATGCTCGCCACGTCGATGTCGTCCGGCGTCGCGCGCGCCGCCTGCCACAGCTCGACCGAAAACGTGCCGATGCCGGTCTGCAGGCCGTCGCCCTCCTGATTGTCGTGGTTGAAGCTCGTGCGGATCGCGCGCACCTGCACGGGCGCACGGCCGTCCGGACAGCGGTCCGGCTGCGCCACGATCATCGCCTGCGCGCCGGCCACCACCGGCACGCAGTCGTAGCGGCACAACGGGTCGGCTATCATGGGCGCAAGCAGGTACTCCTCCATGCTCAGCGGCTTGCGATAGACCGCGTAGGGGTTGAGGGCCGCCCAGCGGCGCTGCGCGATGGCGAGCTGGCCGTAATCGGATTTTTCCAGGCGGAACCTTTTCATCTGGCGCGCCGCCACCAGCGCATAGACGCCGTTAGGACCGCCGTGCCCGAGCGGCGCCAGGTGATCGCGCGTCGCGATGTTGAAATTCGTCGCCACCTTGGCATAGCCCTCGAGCCCGGTGGCGTCGCCGGCGACGACCAGGATCGCCGAGGCGGCGCGCGTCTCGACGCCGCGCAGCGCATGGCTCAGCATGTTCATGGCGGAGGAGCCGCCGTTGGTGTCCTGCAGCAGCCAGCGCAGCTTGAGGCCGAGCTTCCAGGCCAGATCGACGGCGGCGTCGGGCGCCAGCGAGAACGAGGAGACCGCCAGCCCGTCGATCTCGCGCGCGTCGATGGCGGCATCCTTGAGCGCGGCCACGACCGCATCGCGGATGAAGGTGTGCGTGGTCTGTCCCGGCTCCGGATGCCGGGTATAAAGCGATTGTCCGACGCCGACGATGGCCGCACTCATACGTTCCGCCTCAGTCCGTCATGGCCGGGATCGTTCTGGCACGACGGCGCGCCACTATCCACCGGCCGCGCGTTGAGAGGAAGGGGCCTTGATGCTAGCGTCGCGGCGCGCACCCGCCGCCGCATCCCGGACATCCCTGCCAGCCGACGCAACCGCCATGAAGACCGAAACCCGCGACGGAATGACGATCGACTGGAACGCGCCGATCGCGATGGACGACGGCATCGTGCTGCGCGCGGACATCTTCCGGCCGGTCGCCGCGGGCCGTTATCCGGTCATCCTGAGCTACGGACCCTACGCCAAGGGCCTTGCCATGCAGGAGGGCTACAAGAGCGCCTGGCTGCGGATCGTCAAGTCGGCGCCCGAAGTGCTCGAGGGCTCCAGCAACAAGTACCAGAACTGGGAGCTGTTCGATCCGGAGAAATGGGTGCCGGACGGCTATGTCTGCCTGCGGGTGGATTCGCGCGGAGCCGGGCGGTCTCCCGGCATTCTCGACGTGTGGTCCCCGCGCGAGGCGCAGGACATCGCCGCCTGTGTCGACTGGGCGGGCGTGCAGCCCTGGTCGAACGGCAAGGTCGGCATCCACGGCATCTCGTATTATTCCATGAACCAGTGGCAGGCGGGCCCGCTCAGGCCGAAGCACCTCGCGGCGCTCTGCATCTGGGAGGGCTCGTCCGACTACTACCGCGAGCTTTGCCGCCATGGCGGCATTCTCAGCGACTTCTTTGCGAGCTGGTATCCACGCCAGGTGACGGCGGTGCAGCACGGGGTGGGCGAGCGCGGCTTCAAGAGCGCGGTGACCGGCGAGCCGGTGGCGGGGCCGCTGAACCTGTCGGACGACGAGCTCAGGCGCAACCGCGCCGACTGCGACGGCGAGGCGCTGCGCCACCGCCTGATCGACGATTACTACAAGGCGCGGCTGCCGAAGTTCGACGATATCGAAGCGCCGATCCTGTCGGCCGCCAACTGGGGCGGCATGGGCCTGCATCCGCGCGGCAATTTCGAAGGGTTCCTGCGCGCGGGCTCCAGGCAGAAATGGCTGGAGGTGCACGGCGACACCCACTTTACTCTCTTCTACGCCAAGTACGGCCAGGACCTGCAGCGGCGCTTCTTCGCGCATTTCCTCAAGGGCGAGGACACCGGCTGGGACAAGCAGCCCAGGGTGCTGCTCAACATTCGCCATCCGGGCGAAAAGTTCGTGCCGCGCGCCGAGAACGAATGGCCGCTGGCGCGCACGCAGTGGACGCGATTCTATCTCGCGCCGGATGGCAGCCTGGGCACGCGACCGCCGAACGGCGAGGCCGCGATGACCTACGCGACCACCGGCGACGGGCTCACCTTTTCGACGCCGCCGCTGGAGCGGGAACTGGAGATCACCGGGCCGGTGGCCGCCAAGCTGTTCGTATCGTCCGACACCGCCGACGCCGACCTGTTTCTGGTGCTGCGCGTGTTCGATCCGGCCGGCCAGGAGGTGCCGTTCGTCGGCTCGAACGATCCGCGCACGCCGGTCGGCCTGGGCTGGCTGCGCGCCTCGCACCGCAAGCTCGACCCGCGCGAGAGTAAGCCCTATCGCCCGTGGCATACCCACGACGAGGAATGGCCGCTCACGCCCGGCGAGCCGGTCGAGCTCGACGTCGAGATCTGGCCGACCTGCATCGTGGTGCCGGCCGGCTATCGCGTGGCGCTGACCGTGCGCGGCAAGGACTACGAATACGACGGCACCGACGCGGCGCTGCCGCACGCCCCCTATCCGATGAAGGGCGTCGGGCCGTTCACCCACACCCATCCGCAGGACCGCCCGCCCGCGATTTTCGGCGGCAGCAACACGCTGCATTTCGGCGGCGGGAAAGCGCCGTATGTGCTGCTGCCGATCATTCCACCGCGGTAGAGGACTGATGTTGTCCTGGACATTTCTCGCTGCGTCATGCCCGGCCCTGGGCCGGGCATCCACGTCTTGCTTTCTGTCCGGTCGGGACGAAAGACGTGGATGGCCGGGACAAGCCCGGCCATGACGAGTCCCACTGTCCGCGCCGCCATTATCGGATTGGGCCGCTGGGGCCGCTCGCTGGTCGGCGCGGTGCAGGACAAGGGCGACGCCATCCGCTTCACCCGCGCCCATACCCGCACGCGCGCGAGCGCGGAAGCGTTCTGCCGCGAGAAGGGCGTGCGGCTCGCCGGCAGCTACGACGACATCCTGGCCGATCCGGACATCGACGCGGTCGTGCTGGCGACCCCGCACACCCAGCACGAGGCGCAGGTGCGCCGGGCGCTCGCCGCCGGCAAGCACGTCCACGTCGAGAAGCCGATCACGCTCGACCATGCGAGCGCGCAAAGCGTGGCCGCCGCCGCGCAACGGGCGGGCCTGGTGCTGGCGGTCGGCTTTTGCCGGCGCTTCCATCCCTCCGTGGTGGAGGCGCGCCGGCGCCTGCGCGAGGGCCGGCTCGGCACCGTCGTCGCGATGGTGGCGCAGCACACCACCAGCACGGCGCAATTCGTCCCGCCGGACAACTGGCGCAATGCGCCGGAGGAAGCGCCCGGCGGCGCGCTCACCGCGGTCGGCGTGCATTCGCTCGACCACATGATCGAATTCGCCGGCCGGGTGCGTACCGTGCACTGTGTGACGGCGCGCTTCTATCCCGGCCCTTCCGACGACACCACGACAGTGATGCTGCATTTCGAGAGTGGCGCCACCGGGCTCATCTTCTGCTCGGTCGCCACCGCCACCAATTTCTGCTTCACGCTCTACGGCACCAATGGGCTGGCCGAGATCTCCAGGCCCAACCTGCAGACCTTCCGCTTCGTGCCGGGTTCCGAGCACGCGCCCACCGGCCCGGTGACGGCGCCGCCGGACGAGATCGCCGAGCATCCGCAGTTCGACATGCTCAACGCCGAGATGACCGCGTTCGCCCGCGCCATCCGCGAGAAGACGCCTTACCCGGTGCCGATCGACGAGGTGCTGCACGGCATGGCGGTGTTCGACGCCGTGGTGGAGTCGGGGCGCACCGGGCGGATCGTTGCAGTCTCGGGGTGAGCGCCGCCGTGGTTGCCGCTTGATGCGGCCGGAATGGAAGGTTCCGCCGGCTGACGCACACGGACCGTTCGCCTTTGCGCCGGCCGCCGGCAGTTGGTAGCCTGAAGCATGTTCGGCAGGAACCGTCCCGACGACGACGAGGCCAAACCGGGCGAGCCGCCACCGCGGCCGCACCGGCTCAAGGACGCATTGCGCAAGGCGCGCGTCGAGCAGGCCGAGCGCACCGGCGTGGTCGTCGACCTGCACGACGCCGAGGTGATCCGGCTCGAACTGCTCGACGAGGCGCTCGATCCGTTGTTCGAGGAACTCCCGGCGGAGGTCGATCTGTTCGACCGCGGCATCAGCCGGGGCGAGACGCCGCGGCTGTGGATCGATCCGATCGCGCATGTCGCCATGGGCCGCGACAAGCGCGTCTACCGCTTCCTGCAGGACACCCGCTACGGCCGCAAGGTGCTGGCCGAGACGGTGAACGTGACCGAGATGGTCGACGCGGTCACCAAATACCTGGCGCAGCGGCTGATCGAGCGCGAACGCGCGCTCGCCGACGGTACGGTGCCGTTGGTGCGCGATCTCAAGCAGGAGGCGCGGTTCGAACGCCGGCGCCGGCAGCGGCGCGCCATCAAGGCGTTCCTGTTCGGCCTGTTCGCCGGGTTCGCGACCCTGATCGCGGCGGCGCTGATGTTCGGGCCGTAGATCCTGAACGTCATCGACCCTCATCGCCGAGCAAGACCGTCCGCGCGATCTCGGTGATGGTTTCGCCGTCGCGCGCCATCCCGCGCGAGCGCAATTCGCAGCGCCACGCGCCGCCCGCCTGCTCGACGCGGTAGAGGTTGTAGCCGGCGGGATCGTGCTCGCCGGGCGGCGCTTCCGACGCCGAGGGAACGCCTGCCACCGGTATCGGCCCGCGCGGTCCGGCGACGTGAATCAGCGATCGCTCATGGTCGTGGCCGTGAATGACCAGTTCCGCGCCGTGCCGCGCGAGCGTTTCGCACAGCGCCGGGCCGTCGACCAGCCGCTTGAAACGGCGCGACGGCGTGCTGACCGGCGGATGGTGGATGAGCACGATCCGGAACAGCCCCTCGCGGGCGCAGCCGTCGAGCATGTCGGCCAGGTGGAGAAATCTGCTCGCTGCCGAGCCGCCCAGTGGCCATCAGCGGCGCGGTCGGGACCGCGCTTGAGAGCCCGATCAGCGCCACCGGCCCGCGCCGGCGCAGGAACGGAAATCGCCGTCATCGGCGCGATCGTCGCCGCGCATGTAGTCGCCCCAATGGGCCGCCGGCGCGGACGCGGCCTTGCGCACATAGACGTCGTGGTTGCCCGGCACCAGGGTCACGTCATGGGGCGGCCCGAGCGCTTCGAGCCATGCGCGCGCCGGGGCGTACTCGCCCGGCAGCGAGATGTTGACGAGGTCGCCGGTCACCGCGATGTGGTCGGGCGCCTGCGTCTTGAGGTCGGCGACGATGCGGGCGAGCACGTCGGCGCGGTGGACGGACTGCCGCTTGCGCCGCCAGTTGAGATAGCCGGTCGCGCGCTTGCCGGCGAGCTCGGCGAGCCGCGGCTTCGGCAGCGGTCCGAGATGCGGGTCCGACAGATGCGCGAGCACGACCATCGGCGCACTTTAGGCAAACATGCCGGCCGTGTCCCGGACGCGGTGCAGCGTGAGCGCCACAAGCGCGGTTGCACGCATCTTCGACGCGCTATGGCGCGAACGCTGCACCGCTGATCCGGGACCGCCACAAGCACCGAGCCTTGGGCGGTCCGGGTCTGCGGCGCACCACTTCGCTTCGCTCGTGCTGCGCCGCGCCCGGGACACAAGCGGTCACGAGCTCCCGATGATGATGCCAGCGAGAAAAACGAGCGTGCCGCCGAATACGATCTGGAACGTGGCCGAGATGAAGGGCGTATCCATGTAGCGATAGCGGATGTAGGCGATTGCCACGAGCTCGACCACGACCACGGCCACGGCCAGGATGGTGGCGACCCAGAAATCGGGAATGAGATAGGGCAGCGTGTGGCCGAGCCCGCCGATCATGGTCATCACGCCGCAGACGGTGCCGCGCAGCCAGGGCGTGCCGCGGCCGGTGAGCGAGCCGTCGTCGGAGAGCGCTTCGGCAAAGCCCATGGAAATGCCGGCGCCGACCGAGGCCGCGAGCCCGACCAGAAACGTATTCCAGGTGCTGTGGGTGGCGAAGGCCGCGGCAAACAGCGGCGCCAGGGTCGAGACCGACCCGTCCATCAGGCCGACCAGTCCCGGCTGCACGTATTGCAGCAGGAACATGCGCCGCGCGGTCTCGTCCTCCTCGGCGCGCGCGCTCGGGGTCAGGATCTTCTGCTCGAGCTTCTGCGCCAGGTTCTCGTGCTTGGCCTCGGCCTCGGCGAGCTCGACCAGCAACTGGCGCACCGAGGCGTCGCGCGAGGTTTCGGCGGCCTTGCGATAGAACCGCTCGGCCTCGAACTCCATGTTCTCGGCGAACTTGCGCACGTCGTCGAGGTTGAGCGGCTGCATCAGCCAGAGCGGCTTCTTCTGGATGAAGCCCTTGACGTCCTGGCGGCGGATCAGCGGCAGGTAGTCGCCGAACTTCGAGCGGTAGAGGTCGAACAGCATGCTGCGATGGCTGCACCTCTTCCTCCGCCATTTCATCGAACACCTCGGCGGACGCGGCATATTTCTCGCGCAGGCCCTCGGCGAAGCCGCGGTAGATGCGGCTGTCCTCTTCCTCGTTGGTGATGGCGAGCGCGAGAACTTCCTGCTCGCTGAGATCGGAGAAGCGCTTCACATCGGCCCCGTGGCTGGACGGTGTGTTATTTAGAAGTATTCTAAACAAGAAACGAAGGCTTTTGACAAGGCGGGGTCCGTGGCATCAGTGCGCCTTGATGAAGCAGCCCAGCATCGATGGCGCGCGCCGCGCGCTCGAGCCGGCGCTCCGGCGCGTGCTGCATTTCTATTGGCGCTTCGCCCGCGCCATGACGCTCGGCGTGCGGGCGGTGGTGATCGACCGGGAGGGCCGCATCTTCCTGGTCAAGCACAGCTACGTGAGCGGCTGGCATCTGCCGGGCGGCGGGGTGGAGGCCGGGGAGACGCTCGCCCAGGCGCTGGCGCGCGAACTGCGCGAGGAGGGCAATATCGCGCTCGACCGCCGCGCCCGCGCTGCACGGCATGTTCTTCAACGACCGCGCGTCCCGGCGCGATCACGTGGCGCTGTTCGTGGTGCGCGCGTTCGAGCAGGCCGGCGCGCCGGTCCGCAACCACGAGATCGTCGCGCACGGCTTTTTCCCGCTCGACGCGCTGCCCAACGACACCACGGCGGCGACCCGCGCGCGCATCGTCGAGGTGATGGGCAAGGCCCCGGTCGACGAACGATGGTGACGAGCGATGGCAAGGAACGTGCAAAGCCGCGAACCGGCGGTCGCGGGGTGGGAACGAATCGCCTAGGATCAAAATATTGCTTTCCCGCCGGTGGCGGTCGTGGTGGTGTAGCCGCATCGGATTTCCAACGCAGCCGTCACTCCATGCCACACGCGACGCCGGCCGCCGAAGCAGGATCACCCGAACGGACGATCATCCCGTTTCCGCGCCGCCCGCGCATGTCGGCGGCGCCGGATGGTGTGGGCGCGATGGCCGACTCGCGGTCGGGATTGTTCCGCATCGTGCTGCTGCCGCTGGCGATCGCGGTTGCCTCCCTCGCCGGGCTCGCCTTGCTGATGGGGACGTTGTTGATCATACTGTTCGTGGTGGGACTGCTGGCCGCCGCCGTCATCTTTTGCGAATTGGTCCGCAAATACATGCAGCACCGGGCGAAGCTCGCGGCTTTCGGTTCCGGGTCCATGGGATATCCGGGCCGCTACTATTAGCCGGCCCGGGCATTCATAAAGTACAGCTGGTGCACCCGCTTCAGGCCATCTATCACGTCCGCAGCGACGCGCCATTGATCGAGCGCCGTGCGGAGGCCATTGCGGTCGAGCAGAGCGTCGAGATGCCGCTCGCTGCGATCGACGACGAGAACGTGCTGTCGAACATCGTGGGCCGCGTGCTCGCGATCCGCAATCTGCGCCCGGGCCTGTTCGAGGTGCGCATCGCGCTCGCCGCCGCGACGGTCGGGGACGACGCCGGACAGCTCCTCAACATGCTGTTCGGCAATACCTCGATCCACGACGACGTCGTGCTGCACGACGTCGAGCTGCCGGCCGAGCTGGTGCGGATGTTCGGCGGCCCGCGCCATGGGTTGCATGCCATGCGCGAGCGCGTCGATGCACGCGAGCGGGCGCTGACCTGCGCGGCGCTCAAGCCGCAGGGGGTGCCGCCGGCACGGCTGGCGGAGCTCGCCAGGCGCTTCGCGCAGGGCGGCATCGACTACATCAAGGACGATCATGGGCTCGCCGATCAGGCCTATTCGCCGTTCGCCGCGCGCGTCGACGCGATCGCGCACGCGCTCGCGGGCCTGGGGCCTGGCAGGCGTACGCGCTACGTGCCGAGCCTCTCGGGCGATCTCGGCAGCATGCGCGCGCAGATCGCGCGCGCCGCCGCGGCCGGGGTCGATACCGTCATGGTCGCCCCGATGATCGCGGGCTTTGCCAATGTCCGCACGCTCGTGCGCGAGCATCCCGACATCGCCTTCATGGCGCATCCCACCATGGCGGGCGCCGCGCGCATCGCGCCGCCGCTGCTCATCGGCAAGCTGTTCCGCCTGATCGGCGCCGACGCCGTGATCTTCCCCAACCATGGCGGCCGCTTCGGCTACTCGCCGGAGACCTGCCGGCGGCTCGCCCATGCCGCGCTCGAGGACCGCGACGGACTGCGCCCATGCGTGCCGGTGCCGGCGGGCGGCATGAGCACCAGGCGGGTGCCCGAGATGCTTGATTTCTACGGCGCCAACGTCATGTTGCTGATCGGCGGCGACCTGCTCGCCGCCGGCGACCGGCTGGCCGAGGCGACCGCCGAGCTGGTGGCCGAGGTGCACGGATATAGCTACGCCTGACACCCATATGACCGCGATCATGGCGCACGAGCGAACCATCTACCGCAAGGCCGAGGCCGGCTTCCGCTGGCAGGGCGTCGACGAGCTTCCCTACAAGGAGGACGATCGCGCGCTGTTCAAGGCGATCACGCGCCAGATTCTGTTCTCCGACCCCGAAATGCACGGGGAACTGCGCTATTTCGAGGTGGCGCCGGGCGGATTCTCCACCCTCGAGCGGCACGAGCACATGCACGCGGTGCATGATTCTGCGCGGGCGCGGCCACTGCCTCGTCGGCCGCGAGGTCCGGCCGATCGAGACGCGCGACCTGGTCACGGTGCCGCCGATGACCTTCCACCAGTTCCGCGCCACCAAGGGCGAGCCGCTCGGATTTCTGTGCATGGTCAACGCCATGCGCGACAAGCCGCAGTTGCCGTCGGCGGCGGACCTAGCGGACATGCAAGCCGACGCCGGCATCGCCGCCTTCCTACGCAACGAGCCTAGGGCCGGCTGACGGGCGTGCTGGCCGTATCGAACCACGCAAGGATTGATTGCGACCCATGCGATACGGCATCCTCGCAGCAGTCGCCCTCGCCACGCTGACCTGCGCGCAGGCGGCGGAAACACCCGCGCCCGACCTCGCGCTGTTCCGCGACATCTACCAGGAGCTGGTCGAGATCAACACCACCGCTTCGGTCGGCGATACCGTGCGCGCGGCCGAGGCGATGGCGGCGCGCTTGCGCGCGGGCGGAATTCCGGCGGAGGACATCCGCGTGCTTGCCTCCGCGCCGCGCAAGGGCAACCTGGTGGCGCGCCTGCGCGGCACCGGCGCGCGCAAGCCGCTCCTGCTGCTCGCCCATCTCGACGTGGTCGAGGCGCGGCGCGAGGACTGGGACACCGACCCGTTCACGCTGACGGAGACTGGCGGCTATTTCCGCGGCCGCGGCGTGATCGACGACAAGGCGATGGCGGCGGCGTTCGTCGCCAACCTGATCCGTCTCGCCGCCGAAGGCTTCAAGCCCGAGCGCGACATCATCGTGGCCCTCACCGCCGACGAGGAACTGGCCGACTCGCCGCACAACGGCGTGTTCTGGCTGCTGCAGAACCACCGCGCGCTGATCGATGCCGAGTTCGCGATCAACGAAGGCGGTGGCGGCACCCTGCGCAACGGCGGGCCGTTCCGCCTCGCCGTGCAGATGGCCGAGAAGGTCTACCAGACCTATCAGCTCGCAGTGACCGACCGCGGCGGCCACAGCGCGGCGCCGCGGCGCGACAACCCGATCTATCGCCTGGCCGATGCCTTGCGCCGGCTGGCGCAGTTCGACTTTCCGCCCCGGCTCAACGCCGTGACACGCGCCTATTTCGAGCGCATCGCGGCGAGCGAGCCGCCCGAGATCGCCGCCGCGATCAAGGCGCTGCTCGCGGGCAGCACCGATCCCGCCGCGCTCACGCCGCTCACCAGCCGGCCGAACTACAACGCCCAGATTCGCACCACCTGCGTCGCCACCATGCTGGAGGCGGGACACGCCGAGAACGCCCTGCCGCAGAGCGCGCGCGCGATCGTGAACTGCCGGGTGCTGCCGGACGAGCCGGTCGAGGAGGTCGGGCGCACGCTCGTCCGCGTGGTTGCCGATGACAAGGTCGTCATCACGCCCACGCATACCACCATGCGCAGCCCGGTGCTGCCGCTCGATCCCCAGGTCATGGACGCGATCGCGCGCCTGCGCACGCAGATGTGGCCCGGCATTCCGGTGGTGCCGACGATGTCGGGCGGTGCCACCGACAGCCGCTGGCTGCGCAATGCCGGCATCCCGGCCTACGGCGTCTCCGGCCTGTTCAGCGAGCCCGGCAACAGCGGCGTGCACGGGCGCAACGAGCAGGTGCGCGTGCAGTCGGTCTACGACAGCAAGGAGTTCCTCTACCGGCTGGTGAAGCAACTGGCCGGGCCGCAGGAAGGCGCGAGCAAATAAGATCAATCCTCAAGCTCGTTCTTGCGAAACAAGAATAGATTTCAAGATTTAGGCGGGATCGCTTTTGCCACAGACTCGGTGCACTCCCTCCCAGGGGGTGTCTCGCACGAATCTTCGTGTGTGCCCCCTCCCTGTCCCTCCCCCAGCGAAAGGGCGTTTACGCCCGTCTTCGACGGGCTATGCGGGGGAGGGGACCGCTAGAGGCGCGGTTGCGGGTCACATCGCGATATCGAGCCCGACGTCGAGGTTGGGCGCCGAGTGGGTGATCCAGCCCGACGAAGCGTAGTCGACGCCGGTCGCCGCCACCGCCGCGATGGTGTCGAGCGTGATGCCGCCCGAGGCCTCGAGCGGGATTTTGCCGCCGACCATCTCCGCCGCCTTGCGCATGGCGGCGGTGTCCATGTTGTCGAGCAGCACGGCGTCGGCGAGCCCGACGCGCAGCGCCTCGGCAAGCTGGTCGAGCGTGTCGACCTCGATCTCGATCTTCACCAGATGTCCGGCCGCCGCCTTGGCGCGCTCCAGCACGGCGCGGATGCCGCCGGCGACCGCGATGTGGTTGTCCTTGATCAGCATGGCGTCGTCGAGCCCGAAGCGGTGGTTGAAGCCGCCGCCGCAACGCACCGCGTATTTCTCCAGCGCGCGCAGCCCCGGCGTGGTCTTGCGCGTGCAGCAGATGCGGAGCTGCGTGCCGGCGGCGCGCTGCACGAACTCGTGCGTCGCGCTCGCGATGCCGGAAAGCCGCCCGAGGAAGTTGAGCGCCACGCGCTCGGCGGCGAGCATGGCGCGGGCGTCGCCGGCGACGGTCATCAGCGCGGTTTTCGCGCTCACGCTGGCGCCGTCGCGCACGTGCGCCGCGATCTCGATCTCGGGCGCGAGCTTGCGGAAGGCGGCAGCCACCAGCGGCAGGCCCGCGATCACGCCGGCCTTGCGCGCGACCACGATCGCGCGCCCTGGCGTGCCGTCCGGGATGGTCGCGGTCGAGGTGACGTCGCCGGCGCGGCCCAGGTCCTCGGCCAGCGCGCGCGTCACTTGCGCGTCGATCTCAAGCGGCGAGAGGAAGGCGTCGGGGCAAAGGAGGGATTGCGACATGCGCGCTCGCCGGTTGGCACGAGAGCCTCTCCCCGCGTGAACGGGGAGAGGGAAGGGACTCAGCCCTTCAAGTTTACCATGCGCTCGACCGAGCGGCGCGCCTTAGCGGCGATGGCCGGGTCGATCACCACCTCCTCCTTCATGTAGACGAGGCTGTCGAGAATCTTCGGCAGCGTGATGCGCTTCATGTGCGGGCAGAGATTGCACGGTCGCACGAACTCGACGTCGGGCAGCTCGGCCTTGACGTTGTCGGCCATCGAGCATTCGGTCACCATCACGACGCGCTTGGGCCGGCGCGTGCGCACCCAGTCGATCATGCCGGCGGTCGAGCCGGTGATAGTCCGCCGCCGCGAGCACGTCGGGCGGGCACTCCGGATGCGCGATGATCTGCAGCGCGGGATCGCTCTCGCGATAGCGGCGCAATTCCTCGCCGGTGAAGCGCTCGTGCACTTCGCAGGCGCCGGTCCAGGCGATGATCTTCACCTTGGTCTGCGAGGCGACGTATTTCGCCAGATACTGGTCGGGCAGGAAGATGACGGTGTCGGAGCCGAGGCTCTCGACCACCTGCAAGGCATTGGACGAGGTGCAGCAGATGTCGACCTCGGCCTTCACGTCGGCCGAGGTGTTGACATAGGCGACCACCGGCACGCCCGGGAATTTCTGCCGCAACAGCCGCACGTCCTCGCCGGTGATCGAGGCGGCGAGCGAGCAGCCGGCCTTGAGGTCGGGGATCAGCACGGTCTTGTCGGGGTTGAGAATCTTGGAGGTCTCGGCCATGAAGTGCACGCCGCACTGCACGATGATGTCGGCGTCGACCTTCGCCGCCTCGCGCGCAAGCTGAAGCGAATTGCCGACGAAATCGGCGACGCAGTTGTAGATCTCCGGGGTCTGGTAGTTGTGCGCCAGGATCACGGCGTTGCGCTCGCGCTTGAGCGCGTTGATCGCCTTCACGTAGGGCGCGAAGAACGGCCACTCGACCGGCGGGATGACGGCTTTCACCTTCTCGTAGAGGTGGGCGGTCTCGCGCTCGACCTGCGGCGTCCATTCCAGCGCCGGCATCGGCAGCGCGCCGTAGCGGCGCGCGGCGGCCGAAGGCGCGGCGAGGGCTTGCGGGATCGGCGGGCGTACGGCGGAGGGCCCAAAGGCTTGCAGGATCGGCATTGCAACCTCCCAGCTCATATACTCAAAATGAGCATATATGGGGACGAAAACATCCGGCGTCGCCGGCAGTTATGCACGATCGAGGACTAGTTATCCTCATTTCGAGCAAAACACATATAGCACCTTGCCGGGGGCTTCGCCAGCCCCCTCACAAACCTGTGTCATGCGCTGCACTCGGAGAACCCCTGCCAAAGTTTCGTTTGGGTGGGACGGCCCAAGTCCGTAAAACACACCCAGCGCGTCCGGCGCCGGGCGACGGCAACGCGTCAAGGCAAGCTGACAAGCGACGTCCTGATCTTGGCTGGGCCGGGGCGGTCTTGCAGAAGTGCCGCAGGCAACACGGCCGCGAGGCCGCGCAGGCAAGGTCGTCATGGCGGTTTCCTCACTCACTCCCAAGACCGCGGCAATCGGCTGGCGCACGCCGGCGGTGGTCGTGCTGTGCGGCTGCATCTGCGCCATCGTGAGCTTCGGCCCGCGCGCGACGCTCGGCTTCTTCCTCACGCCAATGTCGCAGGAATACCACTGGGGCCGCGACGTGTTCGGCCTCGCGATCGCGATCCAGAACATTCTGTGGGGGCTGGCCGGGCCGTTAGCCGGCATGATGGCCGACCGGTTCGGCGTGGTGCGCGTGCTGTGGACCGGTGCCGTCCTCTACGCCATCGGCCTTGCCCTCATGGCGTTCTCGACCACGCCGGCTTTGCTGCATCTGTCGGCCGGGGTGTTCATCGGGCTCGGGCTGGCGTGCTCCTCGTTCAGCATCGTGCTCTCGGCGTTCGGCAAGCTGCTGCCGGAGCGCATGCGCTCGTTTGCGTTCGGGGCGGGCGCCGCCGCCGGCTCGTTCGGCCAGTTCCTGTACTCGCCCCTCGCCGTGGCACTGATCGATGTGGTCGGGTGGCAAAACGCGCTGCTGACTTTCGCGCTCCTCATGCTGGTGATCGTGCCGGCCTCGCTGGTGCTCGGAACCGGCGGCGCCGGGCAAGGCGGTGCGCATGGCGTGCCGCAACAGTCGCTCCGGCAGGCGCTGGCCGAGGCGATCGCGCACCGCTCCTATGTGCTGCTCGTGATCGGCTTCTTCACCTGCGGCTTCCAGTTATCGTTCATCACCATCCATATGCCGCCTTATCTGGTTGACCAGGGTCTGGCGAGTTCGGTCGGCGGGTGGACGATCGCGGTGATCGGCCTGTTCAACATTTTCGGCTCGCTCATGTCGGGCTGGCTCGCCACCTTCCTGCCCAAGCGCTTCATCCTGTCCGCGATCTATTTCAGCCGGGCCATGGCGATCCTGGCCTTCATCTCGTTCCCGGTGACGCCATTCACGTCGATCATGTTCGGTGCCTCCATGGGACTGCTGTGGCTCTCCACCGTTGCGCCGACACAAGGGCTCATCGCGCTGATGTTCGGCACGCGCTGGCTGGCGACGCTGGCCGGCTTTGCCTTCTTCAGCCACCAGGTCGGCGGCTTCCTCGGCGTGTGGCTCGGCGGCATCGTGTTCGAGCGCACCGGCTCCTACGATATGGTGTGGTGGCTCGCGATCCTGTTCGGCGTGCTCTCGGCGGTGATCAACCTGCCGATCGTCGAAAAGCCGGTGGTGCGCGCCGCCGCGGCGGTGCCGGCTTGACCGCAAGTCGCGACGCTGTTCTGACTTGGCATCAGGGAAGGAAACGGGGCGCTTCGCCCCAACGTGAACGATGACCGCACGACTCACCTTCTGGCGTTTGCCCGCCGTCATCCTGCTGTGCGGCTGCCTCGTTGCGCTGCTCGGTTTCGGGGCGCGCTCGGGCCTCGGGTTCTTCCTCACCCCGATGTCGAGCGCGCACGGCTGGGGCCGCGACGTGTTCTCGCTCGCGCTCGCGATCCAGATGCTGCTGTGGGGCGCGGCGCAGCCGTTCGCCGGCGGGCTGGCGGATCGCTACGGGGCGCCGCGGGTGCTGAGCGTGGGTGCGCTCCTGTACGCGGTCGGCCTCGCCACCATGGCGTATTCGACTACGCCGGGCATGCTGCATCTCACGGCCGGCGTGCTGGTCGGCCTCGGACTTGCGGGCTCGTCTTTCACCATCGTGATCGGCGCGTTCGGCCGGCTGATGCCGCCGGAGTGGCGAACGCTGGCGTTCGGCGCCGGGACCGCGGCTGGCTCGTTCGGCCAGTTCCTGTTCTCGCCGCTGGCGGTGGCGTTCATCGATCAATTCGGCTGGCAGCACACCCTGGTGATCTTCGCCGCCAGCGTGCTGCTGATCATGCCGCTCTCGCTGGTGCTGGCGATGCCGCGCGGGGGAGCGGCGCAGGCCGCGCAGTCGGCGCCGCAGCAGTCCGCCAGGCAGGCGCTGGTCGAGGCCCTGGGGCTGCGCAGCTACGTGCTGCTGGTGATCGGCTTCTTCACCTGCGGCTTCCAGATCTTCTTCATCGCCGTGCATCTGCCGGCCTATCTGATCGACCGCGGGCTGCCGGCCGAGGTCGGCGGCTGGGCGCTCGCCATGATCGGCCTGTTCAACATCGTCGGCGCGGTCGGGGCCGGCTGGCTGTCCGCCCAGATTCCCAAGCGCTACATCCTCTCGTTCATCTATATCGGGCGCGCGGTCGCGATCCTGATCTACATCATGCTGCCGCCGAGCACGGCCGCAACGCTGATCTTCGCCGCGGTGCTGGGCGTGTTCTGGCTCTCCACCGTGCCGCCGACCTCGGGCCTGGTCGCCGTGATGTTCGGCACCCGCTGGCTCGCCATGCTGTTCGGCTTTGCGTTCTTCAGCCACCAGGTCGGCGGCTTCCTCGGGGTGTGGCTCGGCGGCCTGCTGTTCGAGCGCACCGGCTCCTACGACGTGGTGTGGTGGCTCGCGATCCTGTTCGGCGTGCTCTCGGCGGTGGTCAACCTGCCGATCGTCGAGAAGCCGGTCGCGCGCCCGGTCGCGGTGCCCGCCTGACGCCATGCACGGGCACGAGCCGGCCACCACCATGACCAGATTGCGGGCCGGCAACTGGCGCACGCCAGCGGTCATCATCGTGTGCGGCTGCCTGATCGCCATGATCGGCTTCGGGCCGCGCTCGGCGCTCGGCCTGTTTCTCAATCCGATGTCGCAGGCGCACGGCTGGGGCCGCGAGGTGTTCGCGCTCTCGGTGGCGATGCAGACCTTGCTCTACGGCGCCGCGCAGCCGTTCTCCGGCGCCATCGCCGACCGGTTCGGCACCGTGCGGGTGATCATCGCGGGCGCGCTGCTCTACGCCGCCGGCGTCTTCATGATGGCGCACGCCGGCACGCCCGGCCTGCTCTACCTGTCGAGCGGCGTGCTGATCGGCTTCGGGCTGTCGGGCTGCTCGTTCAACCTGATCATCTCCTCGTTCGGCAAGCTGCTGCCGGAAAGCTGGCGCTCGACCGCTTTCGGCGTCGGCACGGCGGCGGGCTCGTTCGGCCAGTTCCTGTTCTCGCCGCTCGGCGTGAGCCTGATCGACGCGTTCGGCTGGCAGCGCGCGCTCGAAATCTTCGCCGGGCTGCTGCTGCTGATCATCCCGCTCGCGTTCGCGATCGCCACCCCGCGGGCCGATGCGCCGGTGGGCCCCGCGGCGGCGCCGAGCGCGGCCATGACGCAGACCTACCGGCAGGCGCTGGCGGAGGCGTTCGGCCACCGCTCCTACGTGCTGCTCGTGCTCGGGTTCTTCACCTGCGGCTTCCAGCTCGGCTTCGTCACCGTGCATCTGCCGTCCTATCTGCTCGACCGCGGCCTCTCGGCCGAGGTCGGCGGCTGGACACTCGGCATTATCGGGCTGTTCAACATCGTCGGCGCGATGGCGTCGGGCTGGCTCGGCGGGCGATTTCCCAAGCGGTACATCCTCTCCATCATCTATTTCTCGCGCGCGCTCGCGGTGGTCGCGCTCATCACGCTGCCGGCGAGCCCGGTGGTGACGCTGATCTACGGCGCGGTCACCGGGCTGCTGTGGCTCTCGTCGGTGCCGCCGACCACCGGCCTGGTCGCGCTGATGTTCGGGACGCGCTGGCTCGCCATGCTGTTCGGCGTCGCCTTCTTCAGCCACCAGGTCGGCGGCTTCCTCGGCGTCTATCTCGGCGGGCTGCTGTACGAGCGCACCGGCTCCTACGACGTGGTGTGGTGGCTGGGCGTATTGTTCGGCGTCATCTCCGCGCTGATCAATCTGCCGATTGTCGAGAAGCCGGTGGTACGCCCGGCCGTGGCGCCGGCGTGACGATCCTCGGCCGTCATCATCCGCGACAGTGGATGATCCAGTAATCTCCGAATTCGGTTGTTGGTCGTGTGTCGGTTTCGGACCGAGCCGCACGCGCCCTCGCCCCGCAGGGGAGAGGGCGTCTCGCTGTGGGGAGCACGAAGAATGGGTGAGGGGGTTCGGCTCTCTCCCCGGCGCCCGAACCCCCTCACCCATCACGACTCGCGGCTACAACCGAGCCGCCCTCTCCCCGGCGGGGAGAGGGCACAAGCGGCTTGGACCCGCCGCCAATTCAAATCGAGGCACTGTGCGGTTGTGCCTGGTTGCCACTTTTGTGTTTACTGGATGCCCGCTTGCGCGGGCATGACAGATTGCATTGGGGAATGATGTGGCCACGTTCAAAGCCATCGTGATCGACAAGACCGAGAGCGGCCAGCAGGTTGGCCTCGCCGATTTCGACGAAGCCAACCTGATGGAGGGCGACGTCACCGTCGCCGTCGAATGGTCGACGGTGAACTACAAGGACGGGCTCGCCGTCACCAACAAGGCGCCGGTGGTACGCCGCTTCCCGATGATCCCCGGCATCGATTTCGCCGGCACGGTCGAAACCTCCACCCATCCCGCGTGGAAGCCGGGCGACAAGGTGATCCTCAACGGCTGGGGCTGCGGCGAGACCCATCTCGGCGCCTACGGCGAGAAGGCGCGCGTGAAGGGCGACTGGCTCGTCGCGCTGCCGGACGGCATGAGCGCGCGCGACGCCATGGCGATCGGGACCGCCGGCTACACCGCCATGCTGGCGGTGATGGCGCTCGAACAGCACGGCGTCACGCCCGCGAGCGGACCGGTGATCGTGACCGGCGCGGCGGGCGGCGTCGGCTCGGTCGCGCTGGCGATCCTGTCCAAGCGCGGCTTTGCCGTCACGGCGTCGACCGGGCGCCCGCAGGAGGCCGACTACCTCAAGAGCATGGGGGCGGCCGAGATCATCGAGCGCAAGGAACTGACCGGCACGCCGCGCCCGCTCGCGAAGGAACGTTGGGCGGGCGGCATCGACGCGGTCGGCTCCACCACGCTCGCCAATGTGCTCTCGATGACGCGCTATGGCGGGGCGGTGGCGGCCTGCGGGTTGGCGGGCGGGATGGATCTGCCGGGAAGCGTCGCGCCGTTCATCCTGCGCGGGGTGTCGCTGGTCGGAATCGACTCGGTCATGCGTCCGGTCGCCGACCGCCGCGTAGCCTGGCGGCGCCTCGCGAGCGGCCTCGATCCGGCAAAACTGCGCGCCATGACGCGGGAAATCGGGCTCGACGGCGTGGTCGAGGCCGGCCGGGAGATCGTCGAGGGCCGGGTGCGGGGTCGAATCGTGGTCAAGATTGGGTAAAGCCGTTCAGAATTTGGCGACAAAGCTGGCGCATAATCCTTTCGATTCGCGTGGCTAACGCGCGTCTAATTTACCTGGTTAACGCGTGATTAACGCGTGACCCTGCGTAGCGTGATCTGGGGGATCAGCATGTTTGTGCGATTTGCGATCGTAGCGTCCTTGCTGTGCGCGGCCAGCGCGTCTCTTGCCGAAACCATGAACGCGGATGCGGCGCGGCGCTTTGTCGTCGGCAAGCTGTTCGCGTTCAACTGCTTCGACGGCACCCACGGGGCCGGCCGCATCTATGGCGACGGCTCCGTCATCGGCAGCGTTCAGTTCGGCGGCAAGGGAGCCGCCAAGGCGGTGTGGATGCCGGCGGGAACCCTGCGGGTCAAGGGCGAAGCGGTCTGTGCCTTGGTCAAGGGCATGCCGTTCGAGCCGTGCTTCAACCTCAACCGCACCGACGGCAGGAGCTTCCGCGGCTCGGTATCGGGGATGAGCTTCGCCTATTGCGATTTCACCCGCAGCAGCGCGCATGTCGCCGAAGTGACGCCACGGCCGCGGCTGCACCCGTCGCAGCCGCTGCCGCTGCATCCCGCGGCCTATGTGCTGCAAGGCGGCGAGTGACCTCCGTCCGCGGCACCGTCGAGGATGACGGCGCTCACTTCTCCACGATCTGTCCGCCGTCGTAGCCGCAGGCGATCCGGCCGAGCGCGGCCCGGAACGCCTCGCTGTCGAGCGCGGCGTTGAGGGCGGCGATGTCCTCGGGGCGCGTGAGCGCGCGGGCCCGCACCAGCAGCGTGGCGAGCAGTTCGCGCTCGAGATGGGGCAGGCTCGCCCACAAGCCGCGCGCGAGATCCTGCGCGAGCGCGTGATCGGGATGCAGCGGGTTCTCCGGCGCGCGGCCGATTTCGTACATGTGGCGCGCCGAATCCCATGGCGCGCGCTCGGACGGCAGGCGAGCCAGGACATCCGGGTGCTCGCGCGCCACGTAGAAGCGGTTGAGCGTGTCGAACAGGCGGAACTCGTAATCCTGCGCGAGCAGGAACGGCTCCCACTCCTCCCACGCCGGCTCGCCGGAGATCGGCTTCACCGCCTCGGCGACGATGACCTTCGGCCGGTAGCGGCGCCAGTCGCCGCCGAACAGCACGTCGGCTTCGGCGCCCTCGACGTCGATTTTGAGGAAGTCGATCGTTCCGACCGCATGGCGCTCGCACAATTGCGCGAACGTGATCACCGGCATGCGAACCGAGCGGTAATCGACGCCGAAGCTCTTGGCTTGCCGCGCGTGCTCCTCGCGCGTGGTCGAAAATCCGTGCAGCCGGTCGACCACGTGAAAGTCGATCTCGCCCGTCTCCCGGCCGACGAGGCCCTGCACGATGGTGTCGCGCGGGCGCACGCGCGGATAGAGGGCCGCAAGCTCGGGCTGCGGCTCGACCACGATCCCCCGCCAGCCGCGCTCGTAGAACCAGAACGAGACGTTGTCGGCGACCGGATGGCCGCCGCCGATGTCGATGTAGAAGCCGGTCGCCTGTCCCGCGAGGGCGAGCGACAGATGATAGTCCTCGAGGTTCTGGGTGTAGGAAAGTTCCATCCCATTCCGGCCGGCGTTCAGTCCAGGCACTCGATCGTTTTGCGCCGCTTGGCGATCTCGGCAGTGCAGTAGTCGAGGAACGCGCGAACCCGCGCGGTGTTGCGCAGGTCGGGATGCGTGAGCAGCCAAAGCTGGCCTTCCAGATCGGGCAACGGCGGGCCAAGCCGCGTCAATCCCGGAACCGCCGCGCCGACGAAGCAGGGCAGGAGCGCAAGTCCCACTCCGCCGGCGGCGGCTTCGGCGAGGCCGACCATGGTGTTGGTCTTGTACACGATGCGCGCGCCGTCGACGTGCTCGCGCAGCCATCGCGTCGCCTTGGCGATCGAAAAATGATCGGCGAAGGTGATCCAATCATGGCGGCGGCCGTCCTTCGCCGGATTGAACGGACTTGCCGCCAGCGCCGCCGGACCGAACACCGCCCAGGCGATGCGCGCGATCCGGTGGCCTTCGAGCGCCTCCGGCGCCTGGTAGGTCGCTCGCAGCGCCACATCGGCGTCGCGCTTCGACAGGTTGAGACGCTGGTTCGACACCAGCACGTCCAGCAAAATCTCCGGATAGGCGCGGCGGAAGCCGATCAGCACGCCGTTGAGCAGATGCAGCAGCACGACATCGCTGGTCGTGACCCGCAGTTCGCCAGACGGCCGCAGATCCTGGCCGGTAACCCGGCGCTCGAACGAGACGATGTCCTCGCCCATGCGCTCGGCCAGCTCGACCATCTTCTCCCCGCAGGGCGTGAGCGCGTAGCCGGCGCGTCCGCGCTCGAACAGGCGCGAGCCCAGTTGCTGCTCGATCTGGCCGAGGCGGCGAAAGACGGTGGAGTGATTGACGCCCAGATTCTCGGCCGCCCCCGACAGCGACCGGGTGCCGGCGATGGCCTTCACGTAACGGAAATCGTCCCAGGACAGCATGCGTTTCCGACAACAATCGTTTGCACAATTGCAAAGCAGCCGGAAACACAACAGCCTTCCGTAGAAAAAGCAAGTGGCCGGTACCAAGGACGGCAGGTGGCGCCGGTCAAGCCGGGGATGCGCCCGCCGGCCGGCGGCGCGGAAACAGCAGGCGTTGATAGAGCCAGCCGATCCCCAGCAGCACCGCGCCGAGGCCGATGAAGGAGAGCCCCTGATAGATGCCGGTGAGATCGCTCATGTCGATCAGGAATACCTTGAACACGGTCAGGATCACCACAGCGGCCGACGCCATGCGCACGGCCTGCGACTGCAGGACCATCCCGACCGCCAGCAGAATGACGCCGAAGGTCAGCCAGACCGCCGAGTAGGTGTACTGCTCGGCATCGCTCATGGGACCGCGCGTGAGCACTTCGCCGTGGTAGAGCGTGCGCACTTCGAGCGACAGATAGCCGAGCGCCAGCGCGACCGCGACCACTGCCGCGGTTGCGCTGTAGTTCTTCGGCCGCACGCCGCGCGAATAGAGCGCGAGGCCCGCCGTCAGCACGGCGGGCAATCCGTAGCCGAGCAGGATCAGGTTGACGAAGGGGCCGCCGACCGGCTGGCCGGTCGACATCGGATTTTGGACGAATCCGAGCCCGATCACGATGGCGATCAGCGTCAGCCCCGCGATGATCAGCCCGCCGACGTTATGCACCACGCTGCCGGTGCGCCGGCGCACGTGCTCGAGCCCGATCGTCATGGCGAGCCCGACGCAGACCTGCAGCGCGAGCTCGTTGAGGCTCGCCGTGGACCGGTACATGTCGCCGTCGTTGATGTAGTGGCGGATCTCGAGAAAGACCGTCAGCACGGTGAGCAGCAGCGCGCCCGCTTCGATCACGCGCGCGGGCCCGTCGTCGGCGCGCCGGCGCATGAGATGGCCGCCGAGCCAGAACGCGACGGCCGGTATGCCGTAGCCGTAGAGCAGCCAGTTGAAGATCGGAGTGGTGCCGATGTCCTTGAGGAAGCGCGGTCCCCATCCGATGCGCGCCAGCACCAGCACGCCGATCGCGGCGATCAGCCAGCGCAGCGCCGGCAGCGGCCGCGTGAGCGATATCCAGGCGATGCCCGGCACCATCAAGGCGAGCGCGATGGTGAGCCAACCTTGTTCCAGCGCCATGGTAAGCGCGAGCGCGAGCGCGGCGACCGCGCCGGTGGCGAACAGCGCGTCCGCCGCTCCCGATCCCGGACGCGGCGCGCGCTTGCCGAGCGTCTCGGTGGCGAATGCGTAAAGCGCGGCGAGCAGCAGGGCGGCGCCCGCGAACGGCAGCGAGGGCTCGAACCTGGCGATGCGGTAGTACAGCGCGGCCAGGATGGCGATCGGTGTGAACACCGCCACCGTCGCCCACAGCGTCGGCACCTGCGGGCGCTCGGAGCGGCCCTGCGCAAAGAAGCCCGTGCCGCCGAACAGCAGCGCAAAGCCGATTCCGAGCGCGAGGTGCCACTCGGTATACGCGCGCGCCGGCTCCGGGATGGCGGGCGCGGTCGGGCCGGACGGCGCGATCAGGTAGGCGACGTCGAAGTCGAGCGCCCAGCGCGCCATCACGCACGTGACCGCCAGCGCGGCGAGCGGCACCGCGCCGGCGGCGGCCTCGCTGCGCCAGGCGATCGCAATCGTTGCGGCGGTGAGCAGCGCGAAGGTCATCAGCGCGACCGGATCGTGCCGGCTCGCGAGCGTCAGCAAGGTCGCGGCCAGAAGATAGGCGCCGAGCGCGAGCGAGGACACGCCATCGATCCGGCCCGCCTGCGCGTCCGGTCCGAACAGCAGGCCGGAGACGATCAGCGCCGCCGCCAGCGCAAAGCCGACGATGATGTGGAACGCGTGCGCGCCCAGCGCGTCGACCGGCACGCGCTCGAGACCCGGCAACGCCCACAGCAGGCTGAACGCGATCGCGGTCAACGCCAGCCAGCGCCACATGCGCACGCGCGCCAGCGCGAAGGCGGCGGCGGTCACCACCGCGAGATAGAGGTAGAGCGCCCAGTAGTCCGCCTTGCCGGTGGAGACCAGGATCGGCGTGAGATAGGCGCCGACCAGCCCGAGCCCGGCCAGCGCCGGTCCATGCAGCAGCGCGGCCGCAAGCGTCGCCAGCGCGACGATGCCGAGCAGGATGAACGCGGTGCCCGCCGCGATGAATTCGTAGAGATAGAACGCGGCATAGACGACCGCATAGGCGACCGTCGTGCCGGCGGCCGTGAGGATGCCCGGGATGTGCGCGCTCGGCAGCCCGGATATGCCGGCGAGCCGTTCCGAGCGCCGCGCCCATTCGCCCGCGACGATCAGCGCGGCCGCAAACAGCGCGCCGAGCGCGACGCGCACCTTCGGCCCGAGCAGGCCCGCCTCGATCGAATAGCGCACCAGGAAGATGCCGCCGAGCGCGAGCGCCAGGCCGCCGACCCAGACCGCCCATTGCGTGCCGAGGCGTTCCTCCAGGCTCATGCGCGGCGGCGTGGGGGCGGCTGCTGCTGCCGCCGCCGCGTCGGGTGGCGGCGGAGGCGGCATCGCCGCATCGGCGCCGGCCGCGTCCGGCGGCTCCACCGGCTCGGGCGGCGGCGCTTCTTCCTCTGCGCGCACAGCGGGCTCGGCGCGCTCGGCCGGAATCGGCTCGGGCGCGGGCTGATCGGGCGTGGCAGCGGGAGCGCCGGCGGGCGCCGGCCGCAGGCCCTGCTCGAGCGACAGCAGCCGCTGCTGCAGCGTCCGCAGGTCGTGCTGCGCCGCGCGCAGGCGGTCGCGGGTGCCGACCGACATCACGATGGCGACGATGGCCAGGATCGGCAGCGCCAGCAGCAGCAGAACCAGCAGAACGATCAGGCTTTCCATGCGCCGCCCCGGCGAGAAACCGCCGCGCGATTCTTACCCTACGCCGATGTGAATTGCATCACGCCGGCCGCCCGCCGAGGCGCAGGCCGGGCGCCGGGCGCTCCTGCACCACCTCGCGGCGGAAGCGGAAGAGCGCTGCCGGCCGCCCGCCGGTGGCGGTCGAGGTCTCGCCGGTCGGCTCGACCAGCGCCGCGGCCTCCACCAGCCGGCGGAAGTTCTGCTTGTGCAGGTGGCGGCCGGAGATCGCCTCGACGGTGCGCTGCAATTCGGTCAGCGTGAATTCCTTCGCCATCACCTCGAACACCACCGGGCGATACTTGAGCTTGGCGCGCAGCCGCGCGATCGCGGTCGCCAGGATGCGGCGATGGTCGAACCGCATCGGCTCGCCCAGCGCGGGGAACGGGCGGCGCGCCAGCGCCGCCGCGCGTCCGTCGCGGCGCGCTTCCTCCACCAGGCCGGCTTCGTACAAGAGCTCGTAGCGGTCGAGCACCTTCTCCTCGTCCCACGGGCTGCCGCCGGCGCCGAAGCAGAGCCGCAGCCGCTCGCGCCGCCCCAGCGCGCGTCCCGGCTCCGGCTTGTCGGCGCGTCCCGCCCAGTCGTCGAGCAGCGGCAGGATGATCTTGTCGAGGATCTCCGGGCGCCGCTCGCGCCGGTCTTCCCACGGAAAGAAGCGGTACCACGGCTCGAACCCGGCGCCGCTCGCGCTCAGCACGGCGCTTTCCGGCACGCGCGTGAGCGCGAGATAGCCGATCGAGACCATGTGCGCGCCGGTGTCGTCGGGCCGTGCGTGGCGTCCGCGGTCGCCGAAGGTGTAGAGCTGCTCGACATAGCCCACGGTGAGCCCGGTCTGCGCGGTGACGAAGGCGCGGAGCCCCATTTCGAAGGTGCGGTGCGCGAGCGGGTCGAACGGCCCGAACGGCAGGCCGGTGCGCGCCGCGTCATTGGCCGCGGGGGAGGGCGTGTCGCCGGCTGCGGCATCGCCCGCGACCAGGATCTTGGGTTCCTCGCGCTCGACCGTGACGATGGCGGCGGTCAGTCCGATTCCGATCGGGGTGAGGGGGGCGGCGGCCATGGCGGCAGTCTAGCAAGGCCCGGGGCGGCCTCGCCATGAACGGAACGGCCGGCCCCGCCGCGCGTTTTATCCGGTACGACAACGAGGTGAGCCATGACGCTGCTCTATGTACTGGTCGTTGCGCTCGTCTCAACCGGAGCGGTGTTTCTCCTCTTGAGATGGCTTGAAGCAACCGGCGTGATGACGCCGCTCGATTTCGACGACCGGCCGCGCCCCAAGCACTGACGCGGCGCCCTCCCGTTTCCTGCGGAACCTGGAACCGTTGCCGGCGTTGTCGCTGCGACCGCAGCAAATCCCGCGGTTGCGACCCGCCCTTGCCGCGGTCAAAACCCCGGACCAGTCGCAGCCGGGGTTTTTCTCTTGGCGGGACAGGCCCGTCGGCCGTCGCCCGTCATTGAATTGTCACGATTGCGGCCTATATAGAGAGTGTCGATAGCGACAGTACGGCCAGCCGCGGATGTACCGGTAGCTGTGATGGCGCTGACGGCATGGGGCCCGCCAGGAGCAATCCTCGGCGGGTTTCTCTATTTTGGGGACCGTGCTGGCCACACAGGCCGGCAGGGCGGTCAGTCCAGGTCCAGCCGGAACGGGTCGGCCTCGTAGGCCATGCTGCCCGAGCCGATCGCCTGGATCGCCGCCACCATGCGGCCGTCACGCGCCAGAATCCGGTCGGCAAGCGACACGATCAGCGCATTGGGCGTCGCGGTGGCCGAAGCCCGCCGCAGCGCCTGCGCGATCGTGCGCTCGTCGCGGCCGGGATTGAGCGCGCAGGCGGCGACGAAGGCGCCCGCGGTCGAGCGGCTGATGCCGGCATAGCAGTGCACCACCAGCGGCCTGGCGCGGTCCCAGCCGCGCGCGAATTCGATCAGCCGGGTGACGTGCTCGCCGGCCGGCGCGACGTAGCCTTCGGCCGGCGTGCTGATGTCGTCGAGCCCGAGCACGAGGTGATTGGCCGGTACGATGTGATCGGGCCACTGCACCCGGTCGGTCTGCTTGAGCAGGGTCACCACGTGGCGGGAGCCGGTGGTTTCCACCGTCTCGTACAGGCGTGCAAGCGAGCAGACGTGAATCATGCGAATCGTCGGACCCCTCGTTTCGAGTCTTATATAGGGGGACGATCCCGGCGGAAAAGGCGCGATGCGCCTGCCGTCGCGACCGGCAGCGAGCCGAACGCGAGCGACCCGGCGATCCGGATGCAGCTGTCCGGGAACGAAGAGCCTTTCCAAACACGGCCAGCCGCGCCAAACAATCCCGTGGCGCGCCCGCGGCCGATCCGGTAAATAATGCTCGGGCGTGAGCACGGCCGTTCGCGGCACCATGGGCTTCCCGGCGGCTGCGTTCTTTCGACTTCACATGCAGAGACATCCATGACCCAGGCGATTCTGTTGCGGCTTCACCGCTGGATTTTTTTGGCATTCGCCATTCCGCTGGCGGTCATCATCGTCACCGGGCTGATCCTGTCGTTTCAGCCGATCCTGCAGACGGCCGGCATCAAGCCGGGCAGCATCACGCTGGCGGCGATCGAAGGTCATCTCGCCAAGCACGATCCCGAGAACAAGGCGCGCCGGCTGCGCATCGACCATTTCGAGCAGACGCTCTCCATCCAGGGCGAGGGGCGCGGCGGCGGTGTCGACATCAATCTCAGGGCCGGCGACAAGGCCGGCGAACCGGGCTGGATCAGCAGGCTGATGTCCTGGGCGCGCCCGACGCACGAGCATTTCGTGTTCGACCTCGAGCGGATCACCAGCGTGCCGATCGTGCTGGTTTCCACCATCGGCATGGTGTTCGCCATGCTGCTCGGCGTGTTGATGGGATTGCCGCGCATCAGCAATACGCTCGCGGGATGGCACAAGACCACGGCGTGGTTCCTGCTGCCGCTGCTGGTGCTCTCGCCGCTGACCGGCATTTTCATGGCGCTGCGCATCACGTTCAGCGAGCCGCCCGGGCGCTCGCAGGCCGCGCCCATGCTCGAGGCCGTGCGGATGATCGCGCAGAAGCATGACCTCTCCGGACTGCAGACGATCCGCACCCGCGGCGGCCGCCAGGTGGCGCAGGTGACCGAGGGCAATGCGCGCTTCAGCTATATCGTGTCGAAGGACGGCCTCAATCCGGCGCCCTCCAATTGGCCGCGCGCCTTTCACCAGGGCGATTTCCTCGGCATCTGGGGCGGCGTGATGAACGTCGTGCTCTCGCTCGCCTTCATGCTGCTGCTGACCACCGGCCTGTGGATCTGGTGCCGGCGCACGTTCCGGCAGCGCGGGCGCGCGCGATCGCGTCCGCTGGCCCCGGCCGAGTAGCCGCGTCGTCGTCCTCGAAGATTGCCGGCCCGCTAGCTGGAACCGGAGCGCGCCGCGGGCGCTCGCCGGCGTGAACCGCATTCACACGCCGATATTGCCGGCGCGTCATTCGGGCTAGGCTTGCGCTGCGCGCCGGTCGCGCGGCCGTTATCGATTCCGCGAGGGAGACAAGCTATGATTCCGCATTCGATCGCAGCACGTCTGCAGCCGCCGATCCGTCGCGCCGGGCGATCGCCGCTGCCATTGCGCTGTTCGCCGTTGTCGCCGGCGCGGCCGGCGGCGCGCAGGCGCAGACGCCGACCGTGCGCTACTCGAATCCGCCCGGCATGACGAATCCGTCCACCTACAGCCACGTGGTGGAGGTCACCGGACCGCACCGCACCGTCTACATCGCCGGCCAGACCGGCGTCACCGCGGACGGCAAGATCGCCGTTGGCTTCCGCGCCCAGGCGCAGCAGGTGATGGAGAATCTCAAGACCGCGCTGGCCTCGGTCGGCGCCGGATTCGAGCGTGTGGTGAAGCTCAATACCTACATGACCAACATCGATACGAACGGCGCGGAATTCCTCGAAGTCCGCGCGTCCTATTTTGTGAACAAGGCGGCGCTGCCCGCCGCGACCCTGGTGCAGGTCGCGCGCCTCGGCAACACGGCCCATCTGCTCGAGGTCGAGGCGGTCGCGGTCCTGCCGCTGCAGGTGCCGGCGAAGCCGAAGGCCAAGGGGAAGGGCGGCAAGAAGTAGGGCGCAAGGGCTCGCATGCCGCGTTCATGGCTCATGTGACTCGGGAGGCCGCTACCTGCAACGATCCGCATGTGCCGGATTGAGACAACCGAACGCGATCGCCTTGGCGCGAGCCGAGAAAATTCGCGCTGCGTCTGCGGCACCGTGAAGTCGTCACATTCTCATGCGGCAATCGAAACGTGGGAGTACAAAGCGTGCTTAACGGGGGTCATCAGACATGGGTTTTTTCACGACGCGTGAACGGTCCGAACTCGACAAAGAGACGGACATGGAAGGCGAAATGCGCGAGTTCGTCCGCCGGGATGTCGTCGCCCTGCGGCGCAATCCGGAGGCCAGAATTCCGGAGGCCAGAAAGCCGGATGCCAGAAAGCTGGAGGCCGTAAAGCCGGAGACCAGGAAGCCGGAGCCCGAAGGGCAATCCGTGGCGACCAGCCTCGGCGCGCTGCTGCAAAGGGTGGTGGGGACCTCCGAGCAGCAGATCGACAGCCTCATTGCCGAGCTCCAGAGCCTGCGTGACAAGCTGGAGGCCGACGGCGCGCGCGTCCAGCGCGAAATCGTCGAGTATGCGAACCTGAGCCAATCGGCGATGCGATCGACCAAGATCATTTCGGAGAACCTGGCGCATTGGAAGCAGGTTTCCGACGCCCCGAGCCTGGCGCCCGATTCAAAGGCCAGCGGCGCGGAGTTCAGCGAAGACTATTGATGCGCGGGGCTGACTAATACCAGCCCTCGCAAAGACCC
The DNA here is from genome assembly GCA_963755305.1 of uncultured Alphaproteobacteria bacterium. Taxonomy (GTDB): domain Bacteria; phylum Pseudomonadota; class Alphaproteobacteria; order Rhizobiales; family Xanthobacteraceae; genus VAZQ01. The sequence goes on from CAVWJL010000012.1 coordinate 170,049, forward strand.
TTCGTTCCGTCATCCTGAGGTGCGAGGCGACGAAGTCGCCGAGCCTCGAAGGATGACGGCCACGGTGGTGCGACCTTCCCTGCAGGAGGCACGCGCCGTGCGGGTCATCCTTCGAGGCTCGTCCGGCTTCGCCGGGCGAGCACCTCAGGATGACGGCCGAGTAGTGTCTGGACGTCTCATTTCACCAGCCGCGCGAAGCGTTCGAGATAGCGCTTCTCGGCGGTCTCGGCCGGCCAGGGCGCGAGATAGTCGCGCTCGATGGCGGCGGAGAATTTTGGCGGCGGGCCGAAGAATTTCTTCGCCTCCGCCGCCGAAAAGCCGGCCAGCCGCGTCGCTTCGAAATAGGCGGCGGCGCGGTCGGCGCGCTTGACCACGGCGACGATCTCGGCCGGCAGCGTCACCGGCAGGCCGAAGCGCAGCAGGATGGCGGCGAGCAGCCGCGCCTCCACCGCCTTGTAGGAATCCCCGATGATCGCCTTGAACGGCGAGATCATGTCGCCGATCACGTATTCGGGCGCGTCGTGCAGCAGGATCGCGAGCCGCGCGCGGCGGTCGGGCTGCCCGTGCAGGCGCGCCATGGCCTCGACCAGCAGCGAATGCTGCGCGACCGAGAAGATGTGCGCGCCCTCGGTCTGCCCGTTCCAGCGCGCGACCCGGGCGATGCCGTGCGCGATGTCCTCGATCTCGATGTCGAGCGGCGAGGGATCGAGCAGGTCGAGCCGCCGTCCCGACAGCATGCGCTGCCAGGCGCGCGGCGCATTGTGGAAGCGCGTTCGCGGCCTGCCCGGCATCAATGGCCCGCGTGCCCGGCGCAGGCCGCGTGCCGATGGCAGCTCACCAAGTGGTCGTTGACCATGCCGGTCGCCTGCATGAAGGCGTAGACGATGGTGGGGCCGACGAACTTGAAGCCGCGGGCGGCGAGCTCCTTCGACATTTTTTTCGACAGCGCGGTCTCGGCCGGGACCTGTTTCGTGCTGCGGAACCTGTTGAGCTTGGGCTTGCCGTCGAGGAAGTCCCAGAGCAGCGCCGAGAAGCCCGGGCCTTTCTCCATCGCCTCGAGATAGGCGCGCGCCGAGCTGACCGCGCCCTCGATCTTCATGCGGTTGCGCACGATGCCGGCGTCGCCCATCAGCTTCTCGATCTTCGCCGGCCGGTAGCGCGCGATCTTCTGCGGATCGAAACCGTCGAAGGCGCGGCGGAAATTGTCGCGCTTGCGCAGGATGGTGATCCAGGAGAGGCCGGCCTGGAAGCCGTCGAGCACGAGCTTCTCGTAGAGCGCGCGGTCGTCGTATTCCGGCACGCCCCATTCCTGGTCGTGGTAGGCGACGTAGAGCGGATCGAGCTTCGGCCACGGGCAGCGCGCAAGGCCGTCGGGGTGGCGGAGGGCGGCGGTCATTTTTTTGGCTCGGCAACGCGACAATGTGCGATCGAAAGCGACTATTCGATAAAGTTGATACTCTTCCGCTCGTCCAGGCGAAAGCGGGGACCCAGCCTTATCGTCACGTAGCGCGCATTCAAAAACTGGATCCCCGCTTGCGCGGGGACGAGCGGAGATTGGGGCTCAACTTGAGCGAATATTCTCATTCCGCGGCCTTGGCCTCGCCGGGAAACGCAAAGCGCGCCCAGGCCGGCTTGACCAGGCGAAGCGCGATGCCGCCGGCGGCGAGCGTCGCGCCGGCTGCGAGCGCCTCGGTGACGCGGTCGAGCCGCAGCGCCGCGAGCCCATGCCCGTCGCGGCCGGAGCCCATCGTGCCGACGGTCTTGTCGCCGGCCATCACGGCGGCGCCGGCCTCCGGCGCGGGCCCGTCGAACGCTACCGGCAGGACGCGCGTGCGCGCGGTGCCGCGGTGCTCGACGCGCGAGACCACTTCTTGGCCGACGAAGCAGCCCTTGTCGAAATCGACCCCGGCAAGCTGGTCCATGTCGGTCTCGTGCGGGAAGGCGTCGCCATAGCTGAAATCGAAGCCGCCGCGCGGGATTCCGAGCGCGATCCGATGGGCTTCGTAGGCGGCGGAATCGACCAATGCAACCCCGGTCTTGGCCGCTGCATCGGCCGCCAGATGGGGCGCGAGCATGCAGCGCATGCCCATATCCGGCAGCCGGGGGTCGGCGTAGGACAGCCCGTAGGTCGTCGCCGGACGGCCGCCCCAGATCGCCAGAACGCCGAGCGTCTCCGACAGGTCCTCGATCATGACCTTGGCCCGCAGCTTGTAGAAATTGAGCCGCCCGGTGAGCGCGCCCGCCAGCGCGCGCGGGCAGTCGAGGAAGAAGCCGCCGCCGTCGGCGGCCGGCGCCTGCGCCACGATGAAATCGGCGATGATCTTGCCCTGCGGCGTGAGCAGCGCGGCAAAGCGGGCACGCTCGGGCGTCACCTCACCGATATCGGCGGTCACCAGCCCGTTGAGGAATTTCGCCGCGTCGACGCCCGCGACCTTGACCACGCCGCGGTCGGGGAGAAGCGCTGCTTTCATGAGCGGTACTTGCCAGACATTGTGTAGAAACGTAAGGCGCTGACCACACAGTCACAAGAGCGGCAGATTGGAAATGACCCAAAGCTTCGACCTGATCCTCAAGGGCGGCACGCTGGTCAATCATGACGGCGAGGGCGTGCGCGACCTTGCCGTCGCGGGCGGGCGCTTTGCGGCGATCGGCGAGCTTGGCTCCGCATCGGCCGCCGAAGTCGTCGACTGCCGCGGGCTGCACTTGCTGCCGGGGGTGATCGACACCCAGGTGCATTTCCGCGAGCCCGGCGCCACCCACAAGGAGGACCTGGAGACCGGCTCGCTCGGCGCGGTCATGGGCGGCGTCACCGCGGTGTTCGAGATGCCCAACACCAATCCCACCACCACCGGCGCGGAAGCGCTCGCCGACAAGGTTTCCCGCGCGCATCACCGGATGCATTGCGATTTCGCCTTCTTCATGGGCGGCACGCGGGAGAACACCAAGGACCTGGCTGAGCTGGAACGCCTGCCGGGCTGCGCGGGCGTGAAGGTGTTCATGGGCTCGTCCACCGGCTCGCTGCTGGTCGAGGACGACGCGGGCGTGCGCGACATTCTCAAGGCGATCCGGCGGCGCGCCTCCTTCCATTCCGAGGACGAGTACCGGCTCAACGAGCGCAAGCACCTGCGCGTCGAGGGCGACGCGCGCTCGCACCCGGTGTGGCGCGACGAGATCGCCGCGCTGCAATGTACCCAGCGCCTGGTCGCGCTCGCGCGCGAGACCGGCAAGCGCGTGCACGTGCTCCACATATCGACCGCGCAGGAGATGGGGTTCCTCAAGGACCACAAGGACGTGGCCTCGGTCGAGGCGACCCCGCACCACCTCACGCTGGAAGCGCCGGACTGCTACCAGCGGCTCGGCACCCTGGCGCAGATGAACCCGCCGGTGCGCGACGCCGACCATCGCGCCGGCATCTGGCGCGGCCTCGCGCAGGGCATCGTCGACGTGCTCGGCTCCGATCACGCCCCGCACACGCGCGAGGAGAAGGCCAAGACCTATCCGCAGACTCCCTCCGGGATGACGGGGGTGCAGACGCTGGTCCCGATCATGCTCGACCACGTCCACGCCGGCCGCCTGACGCTCGCGCGCCTGGTCGATCTCACCAGCGCGGGACCCGCGCGGCTGTTCGGGATCGCCCGCAAGGGCCGCGTCGCGGTGGGCTACGACGCCGATCTCACGGTGGTCGATCTCAAGCGGCGCGAGACCATCGGCAACCGCTGGATCGCCTCGCGCGCCGGCTGGACGCCGTACGACGGCGTCAGCGTCACCGGCTGGCCGGTCGGCACGGTCGTGCGCGGACGCCGCGTCATGTGGGAAGGGCAGGTCGCGGCGCCGGCCGGCGGCGAAGCGGTGCGCTTTCTCGAGACGCTGGCTCCGCAATAGCCGATCGCTCGTGCGGCCGCGGAAATCGACTTCGCGTGTTTGTGGATTTGGAAGCGCTGCGAGAGTGGACGGCTGGTGCCGCCGGCGACGGCTATTGCCGCGGCATGGCGAGCGAGAATTCGCCGTTGCGGATGCGCCCGGCCAGCCCCTCGGCGAAGCGTGCGGCGGCTTCCTCGCCGTAGGTCGTGACGAACTCCGCCATCGCGGCAAACAGGCAGGCCTGCGCCAGGCAGTCGCCGTCGATGCCGTCGATGCGGGCTTCCGCCCAGGCCTCGTGCAGGTAACCGAGGGCCGCTCGCTTTTGCTCGTGATCGGGAGCGTAGCCCGGTGCCTGCGTCGCGTGCATCGTTGTGCCCATGCTAAATCGATGGCCGCACCCCCGGCGGCCATCGCAACGGCGGCAACCTAGCATGCGAGCATCCGCAGGCTAGGCGCAAGTTTAGGAAAGGTTAATACGCGTTTCTGCGTAAGTAGCGGCTTGCGTTAAGCAATTTGGCAAACCCGTGGACCGCGCGCGCGCCCGGATGCGCCCGCGCCGGCAACGGCTTGATGGCGCGCGAGAACTCGCGTTGCCGCGGCGTTTGCGGTCCCTCCGTGACGCCGCCGCGGGGGCAATTTTTCTCCCTATTATTCAATATAATAGAGTGACGGGGCACGCGCGCGCAGTCCTGACCGGCATCGCCGGCTTCGAGAGTGCGCCGCATGGGACCGGTGTAGCCATGAGTTGCAACCGCTCAGCCGACGCGTACGAAAGCCGCAGCCGATCGGGCGACGGCAGGATCGCGGACCGGCGCGTCGCCAAGGGATCGCGCCGGCCGGCGCGCCGGCGTTCGGCCTTCGTCGCGCAACTCGTCTTCGGCCTCAAGCTCGCTGCGAGCACCCTGGCGGGCGCGTTCGTCACGTTCGCGTTTTGGAGCATGGCCGCAAAGCCGGTATCCACGCCGCCGTCCGATCGCTACCTCGCCGCCGGCGCCGACAGGGTAACGGACATCGTGCGTGCCGGGCCGAAGCAGCCTGCGACAGGCACAGACGCAGGCGGCGAAGCCGACGGTCCGTCGAGCTTTCCCAAGCCGGTCAAGACCGTGACGTTCACGCCTCCCGCCAGCTAGCAAGCCGCGCCCATTTCGCGACGATGTGCGGCGGGCCTCGGCGGCCGGTCAATTGGCGTAGCGCGCCGTCATCTCGCGCGCGATCTTCGAGCCTTCCTCGAGATAGCGGCGGATGACCAGATCGGCCGACGGCGTGCAGGTGCGATAGGTCTGCTGGAATCCGCGGTAGCCGCGGTTGAAGGCCGCGATCATGCGCGCACGCCGTTCGCCGCTCGGGGCTTCGGCGCTGATCAGCGCCTCCACCTCGCCGCGCCATTTCATGCCTTCGTTGGCGCCGCAGATGTTGCGCAGGTAGTGCAGCGAGCCGAGGATTTCGGCGAGCCGCTGCAGGCTGCCGTCGAACGGGGCGACGGCCGGATTCTGCGCGCGCGCCGGCGTACCCGCGCTGGCGAGCACGATCGCGGCGATGATCAGGACACGTCGTAGCATGGACGCTCGAACCGTCGCGGCCGGGACAGGATCGGCTTGCGGCCGATCGCAGGGCGCAGCCATAGCTAGGGGTCCAAACGGACGGAAAAAAGGCATCGATTCCACCCGTGGCGGCGCCGCCCGGCGCCACGCCGCCACCTCAGCGCGCCTGCTCCAGCCGCTCGAACGCCGCCGCCACGATCCCGCCGAGCCCCGGGGTGGTCGGCAGGCCGGCGAGCTCGGACGGCCGCAGCCAGCGCGCCTCGCTGAGCTCCTCGTTGAGCCGCGGCTCGCCGCCCGTCCAGCGCGCGGCGAAGCACAGAATGACGAAATGGCGCTCGACCCGCGCCTGCGCGTCGCGCACGACGGTCTCGCGGAAGCCGGCGAGCCCGACCGGCTCGATGGCGAGGCTGGTTTCCTCCAGCACCTCGCGGGTCACCGCCTCGCTCAGCGTCTCGCCGATCTCGACCACGCCGCCCGGCAGGCTGAACAGGCCGTTCGCCGGCGGCTGCGCGCGGCGCACCACGAGCACGTGCCCGTCGCGCACGATCGCGGCGCTGACTGCGAGGAAGGGGCGCTGCGGGTAGGATCGGTCGTCCGGCATCGGTGGCGGCTCCGGGAGCGTTGGCGAGGAACCATAGGCGCTAACGCAGGTGCGCGCACGATCCCTCATGGTTCGAGACGCATTCGCGCGCCGGCTGCCGCCGGCGCGCGAACGCTCCTCACCATGAGGGATTTCTGGGCTATCGCGGAGGGATCATTGCGGAATTGCAACATTAGACTTCATCCTGAGGAGCGCGCCGAAGGCGCGTGTCTCGAAGGATGAGGTCGTGCACTCATCGTGCCTGGAGCTGGTGCCAAAGGCTGGGGAAGGCGGCCGGCGGCCGGTTGGCTGTGCCATGGTTAGTGACCATATTCGCGTGAGCGCGTTCGTTCGCGCGCCACAGTCACACGGAGCCGGTCCGAGCGATGTGCGGACGCTACCTGATCACCTCGTCCCCGGAAGCGTTCCGGCGGCTGTTCCGCTACGACGAGCAGCCGAACTTCCCGGCGCGCTACAACGTGGCGCCGACCCAGCCGGTGCCGATCGTGCGCCTGCACGAGGGCAAGCGGCAGTTCGCGCTGGTGCGCTGGGGATCTGATCCCGGCCTGGGTCAAGGATCCGCGCACCTTCTCGCTGCTGGTCAATGCGCGCGGCGAATCGGTGCACGAGAAGCCGGCCTTCCGCAACGCCATGAAGCGGCGGCGCTGCCTGTTTCCGGCCGACGGCTTCTACGAATGGACGACGGTCGGCGCCCGCAAGCATCCCTTTTTCGTGCGCGCGAAGGACGGCGGCCCCGTGGCCTTCGCCGGCCTGTGGGAGACCTGGACCGGGCCGAACGGCGAGGAGACCGAAACCGCCGCCATCGTCACCACCGCGGCCAACCGCGCGATCGCCTCCCTGCACGACCGCATGCCGGTGATCGTGCCGCCGGAGGTATTCGATCTTTGGCTCGATTGCCGGAACGTCGACGCCACGACCGCCGCCGCCCTGATCATGCCGGCGCGGGATGGGCTGCTCGCGGCCTACGAGGTCTCGCCCGCGGTCAACCGCGTCGCCAACGACGATGCCTCGCTGATCGAGCCCTACGTCGCGCCCGAACCGGCGCCCGGCGCGGGCGCGCCCGACGCCAGGCGCACGAAGAAGCCGAAGGCCGACGAGCGCCAGGGCTCGCTGTTCTGATTTGTTGGCGCAACGGTGCGTCCTTTCCCTCTCCCCGCGAAGCGGGGAGAGGGTGGCCCGAGCGCAGCGAGGGCCGGGTGAGGGGCTCTTTCCAATCGCTCGGTGCTGTAGGGTGGGCTGAGCGCAGCGAAGCCCATGCTGTCCGACCGCGTAGGCACGGCGCGCGCGCAGGCAAGCTTGCGCGGACTGCGTAAACTTGTCTGCGTCGCGCCTTTGCCCACCCTACGCTTGCCCGGTGTCATGCCCGCGCAAGCGGGCATCCAGTGAACACCAGCGACTGGATCGACGCGCTGCGCGAGCCGACTCAAGTCGGTGTGTACTGGATTCCGGCTCTCGATCACTTCGTTCGCTCGGCCGGAATGACGGAAACCCATCATCTCTCGCGAAGGCCGTCGCGATGGGTTTCGCTGCGCTCAACCCATCCTACAAAAATCGCCGCTCACCGCGTTACCACCGACATCTCCCCCTGCGGCTTGCGCGTCGGCTTCACCGTGATCTTCACGTCCTGGCCGAGCGCGGTGAGAAACTCGATCAGCCGCCCGACCGAAAAATTGCCCGCGCGGTTGCGCATCAGCGCCGAGACGTGCGGCTGCTTGATGCCGAGGATCTCGCCGGCCTGCGCCTGCGTCAGCCCGCGCGCCTTGACGATCTTGTAGATTTGCAGGGTCAGCCGCGCCTTGAGCAGTTCCTGCTCCGGGTTCGGCAGGCCGAGATCGGCGAAGATGTTGCCGCTGCTCTCCTGCACCCGAATTTTGTCTTTCTTGGCCATCTCAGTTCTGCCTTTCCCTGTGTTGCCGTTCGGCCTCGGCATAGCGCCGCCGGATCAGGTCCATGTCCGGCTTCGGCGTCGCGATGCCGCGCTTCGATTTCTTCTGGAAGACGTGCAGCACATAGACCGCGTCGGCGAAATGCGCGGTATAGACCGCCCGATAGGCGTCGCTCCGGTACCGTTCGACGATCTCCATCACCCGCGTGCCGCCGAAGCCCTTCAGGGGCTTCGCCGCCGGATCGGTCTCGCCCTGCTGGGCCGTATAGAGCGCCTGCCCGATGTCCTTGCGGACCTGCTGCGGCATGTCGCGCAGGTCTTCGCGGCTCGAACCCATCCACACGACAGGCTTCATCGAAGATATAAATATACGACTATACGAATAACAGCAAGCGCCGCAAACAATGCGGGCGGCGGAGAGTTGGCTCACGCACGGCCGTAATCTCAAACTCGGTGTCATACCCGCGCAAGCGGGCATCCAGTAAACACCAGCGACTGGATTGACGCGCTACGCGAGCCGACTCAAGTCGGTGTGTTCTGGATTCCGGCTCTCGGTCACTTCCGTCGCTCGGCCGGAATGACGGAAGGGAGGTCATTGGCAATGACTCATGCCGTCGTCATGGCCTGGCTTGTCCCCGACATCTCGGTTCGTCTGGAAGCCGCCTGACGGCGCAATGCGCTTCGCTTATTGCGCCCTCCGGGCTACGGGCTACGCTTGGCCCTGCGCGCCGATTTGTTGATCGCGACGGTGCGTCATTTCCCTCTCCCCGCGAAGCGGGGAGAGGGTGGCCCGAGCGCAGCGAGGGCCGGGTGAGGGGTTGCTTCCACGACCTCTGCACTTGGAGAGAGCCCTCATCCGTCTCGCGCCTTCGGCGCGAGACACCTTCTCCCCGCTTCGCGGGGAGAAGGAAGAAGCGCGCGCGAGATGCCTTCCCGATGGGAAGCATTACAGCACCTTCCCCGGATTGAGGATGCCCTTGGGATCGAGCGTGCGCTTGAGCGTGCGCATCAGGTCGTAGGCCACCGGGTCCTTCACGTGCGGGAGGAGGTCGCGCTTGATCACGCCGATGCCGTGCTCGGCCGAGATCGAGCCGTGGTATTTCGCCACGACGTCGAACACCACCTCGTTCACATCGTCCCAGCGCGCCAGGAAATCCGCCTTGTCGGCGCCCACCGGCTGGGCGACGTTGTAGTGGATGTTGCCGTCGCCGAGATGGCCGAAGGGCAGGGGCCGCGCGCCCGGAATGAGCGCAACCACCGCCGCCGTCGCCTCCTGGATGAAGGCCGGTACCGACGCCACCGGCACCGACACGTCGTGCTTGATCGAGCCGCCCTCGTGGCGCTGCACCTCGCCGAACATCTCGCGGATGCGCCAGTGCATCCTGGCCTGGTCGAGGCTGTCCGCGATGGTGGCGTCGACCACGAGCCCGCGCTCGAGCCCATCCGCCAGGATCTCTTCCAGCACCGCGCGCAGGCCGGTGCGCGACTGCGACGACAGCTCGATCAGCACGTACCAGGGATGGACCTGCGCCAGCGGGTCGCGCACGCCGGCCGCGTGTTGCAGCACGATCTCGACGCCCCGCCGCAGCATCAGCTCGAAGCTGGTCACGCCGCCCGCCGTGCTTCTCGGTCGCGATGCCGAGCAGTTCGAGCGCGGCCTCGGGCGAGGGCACGCCGACGAACGCGGTCTCCACCGAGCGCGGCCGCGGCACCAGGCGCAGCACCGCCGCGGTGATGATGCCGAGCGTTCCTTCTGCCCCGATAAACAGATTCTTGAGGTCGTAGCCGGTGTTGTCCTTCTTGAGCTTGTTGAGGTTGTCGAGCACGCGCCCGTCCGCCAGCACCACTTCGAGGCCGAGCGCATGCGAGCGCGCGATGCCGTGCGCCAGCGCCGCGGTGCCGCCGGCGTTGGTCGAGAGGTTGCCGCCGATCGTGCAGGTGCCCTCCGACGGCAGCAGTTGCGGATAGAGCCGGTCGGCGGCGGCGGCCGCCTCGCGCGCGCGCATCAGCGTGACGCCCGCCTCGCAGGTGATGGTGTTGGAGGTCGGGTCGACCTCGCGGATCTTGTCGAGCCGGTTGAGCGAGAGCACGAGCTCGCCGTGGTGCGGCACCTGGCCGCCGACCAGCCCGGTGTTGCCGCCTTGCGGCACGATGGGCGTGCCGGTCTCGTTGCCGAGCTTGACGATGCTCGCCACTTCGGCGACCGAGCCCGGCCGCAGCACCAGCGGGGTGTGGGCGGCGAACATGTCGCGCATTTCCAGCAGATAGGGCGCCTGCGCCTGCGGATCGGTGATGGCGAATTTCTCCCCCACGATGGCGGCGAAGCGGGCGAGCAGTTCGGGCGCGATGGGCTTGGTTGCGACGGGCTTGGGCGGCGTTTGAACGATGTTCATGGCGGACGCTCGATTGCGGAATTCGCGACTATACCGTGGCCGCGCCGATCTTTCATGATTATCGGGCGGATCACCGGCGCGGTGCGGCGGCGCGTTCGAGCCGGTCGTTGATCGCCTCGCCCAAGCCCTCATGCGGCACCGGCATCACCGCGATGCCGGCGACGCCCGCGGCATCGAGCGCGCGCAGATGCGAGAACAGATTGGCCGCGGCCTCGATCAGGTCGCCGCGCGGCGAGAGGTTGAGCACGCGCACGGCGCGCTCGGCGCCGCCCGGCAGGGCGGGGCCGAAGGCGAGCAGCGCCTCGCCGGCAGCAACGCTGTCCGCATCGAGCCGCAGCCGCGCCCGCGGCGCGTAGTGCGAGGCGAGCTGGCCGGGAGCGATCGGCGCGTCGTCCGCCAGCGGCGCGGCACTGGAGAGCGGGAGCACGCGCTCGATCTCGGCGCGCGCCAGCGCGCCCGGGCGCAGCAGCACCGGCCCGCCCAGGCAGGCGACGATGGTCGATTCCAGCCCCATCGGCGCCGGCCCGCCATCGACGACGAGGTCGATGCGCCCGCGCAGGTCGGCGAGCACGTGCGCGGCCGTGGTCGGCGAGACATGGCCGGAGCGGTTGGCCGACGGCGCCACCACCGGCCCCCCGAACGCCGCCAGGATCGCGTGCGCCACCGGGTGCGCGGGCACCCGCACCGCGATGGTGTCGAGCCCGGCGGTCGCGAGATCGGCGACCGGGCAGTCCGGACGCCGCGGGAGCACCAGGGTCAGCGGGCCCGGCCAGAATGCCGCGGCAAGGCGCGTGGCGGCCGCGTCGAAGCGCGCCAGCGCCTGCGCCGTTGCGGCGTCGGCCACGTGGGCAATGAGAGGGTTGAACGCCGGCCGGCCCTTGGCCTCGTACAGGCGCGCGACCGCGGCGCCACTGGCGGCATTGGCACCGAGGCCGTACACCGTCTCGGTCGCAAACGCGACCAGGCCGCCCGCGGCGAGCAGGCGGGCCGCCCGCTCGATCGCCGCGCTGTCGTCGGTGACCGCCTCGGTCGCCAGTTCGACGCTCATTGCGGCTCCCGCCGGCGCCCGGTTGCGCCGGCCCCTTGTGCTTGCGACTTGATGGTCGCGCGGCTATATACCGGCGCCAGTCGGAGTGTAGCGCAGTCTGGTAGCGCACCACGTTCGGGACGTGGGGGTCGCAGGTTCAAATCCTGCCACTCCGACCAGATACACTCTGGCGACGCTGATTTTGCTCAACTATCCGCAACTGCTATAGTTTCTAAAGCGCCCCAAGTACACAAGGGCGTACATAAACGCGACTTGCGGATGGTCAAGCCGAAGCAGGACGACCGGGGCAATTTTACGGCGCGTAAGCGCCTCCCTGACGACGTGCGCGAGGAGTACGGTCGTCTCTATGGCGCTCGCCATGAGGCGAAGTTCTTCGCGCCCAATAGCACCAAGAGCCATGAAGTAAGGGTGCTGTTTGGCGAGTGGCTCGCTGAAGTAGAAAGCCGCATTCTAGCAATCCGCGCCGCTCGCGACGGAACGGGCCGGAACCTCACGCCTATTCAGGCAAGAAGACTAGCGGGCGACTGGTACGAATGGTTCATCGCAATCCACTCGGACGCAGGCCCCGAGCACCGTACCGGCTTCGAGTGGCGCCGCGATCAGGTTCACGACGCGTTCGTGAACTCCGGAATAACCGAGTTCGACTATAAACTTTTCGAGGCCGATGAACTGTTGCAGAGGCCCCGCGTGCGGGAGGCAGTCCGTCCCGTGATCGCTGACATGGCTGAGACTGCGCAATTTCTTTCAGCGAAACAAATGCCGCTCACCTCTGAAGCTCGCAATCTCTTCCTGGACTACCTCTATGACGACCTTGGCGCTGCGTTGGAGCTTCTCATTCGCAGGTCAGGCGGCGACTACAGTCACGACGCGTATCCTGAACGGTTTTCCAAAGTTGTTGAAGGCATCGACAGTGGCGTAACGCCTTGGCAGTTATTCGAGAACTGGGTTGCAGAACGCAAACCGGCGCGGGGGACGATTGAGAGTTGGCGCTACGTATTTAAAGGACTTGAGGAACACTTTGGGAACCGCAGCGCCGTGTCAATCACGGCGGAGGAGGCCGGGAACTGGATCAAAGCCCTCGTCACTCATGGGCGGTCTGCAGCCGTGGTCAAGAAGACTTGGCTGAACGCCGCCAATACGGTGTTCCGGTGGGCACTGGAACACAAACTGATCGCGCGCAATCCGTTCGCAAACGTGAAGGTCACGGTCCCGAAGAAGAAACAGTTGCGCGAGCCCACCTTCCGATCACAAGAAACGCGGACCATTCTGCAAGCGGCCTTAGCAATCACGGACATCGACAGTCCGCGCGAAGCAGCCAAGCGTTGGGTGCCCTGGCTGTGCGCCTACACTGGCGCGCGCCCCGGTGAAATCACCCAACTTCGCAAGGCCGACGTGTTTGAAGAGGGTAGGTGCCTGGGTTTCGGATTACGCCAGAGGCCGGCACGGTAAAGGGAGACGCGGCCCGTGTCGTTCCGCTGCATGAGCATCTCGTAGCCCAAGGTTTCCTGACATTCGTGCTGCAACACAAGGACGGGCCGCTGTTCTACGAGCCCGACACGGAAACCGCCAATCTTGATCCCATCGAGCGCAGGAAGCCCCGCTACTCACAAGTACGTCAACGCCTCGCGACCTGGGTGCGGGAATTGGGCGTTGATGATCCGAACATTTCACCCAATCATGCGTGGCGGCATACCTTCAAGAAGATCGCGGACCGCGCTGGAATTACGGAGCGCATGTCCGACTATATCACCGGTCATGCGCCGAGGAGCGTCGGTGCCGCATAGGCGTGCCCGGAAAACTGCCGAATGCGCTGAAGGGAAGAGGTTCGCAGGCAAATCCCCTGCGTGCGGCCTGAGACCTCGTTGCTTCTTGCGCCCAAATCATCGCAGGTAGCTTGGCGGTTTGTCTGGCTCTTCAGGGGCGCAGCGCGAGCACACGAGGACGAGAACCATGGGTCACGCGCGCGACGAGCAGGAACCCAGAGAGCCAATATCGGCGCAGGAAAAACTCAGTCTACAACATGCACCCCGTGCCAACCTGATTGCGAGGGCAAGAGGCCAGCACGCAAAAGGACTTGCCATGCACTTAGGCGATGAGCTTGTGGCCGGGAGGCGGCGTCGGGTAGTCGCCGGAACGTACGGCACACGAGGCTTGAGAACCTCAAAGATGCCATCGCGGCTTTTACTGCCGATCTGCTCCACGCACGCAATCATCCTGAAGCTGACGGCTGGGTGTATCGGCCGCTGGCCAAGGGTAGTTTCACGGGGCAAGCGGTCTCTTCGCGTGACTTCAAGAGCATCATCGAGGCTTGGACTGCGTGCGGGCTGCTGGAGCACAAGCCCGGTTACACCCAGACCACCGAGTTCGATCCGGGGGAGCGGGTTCGGACACGAGGCAAGGCTTCGCGGTTTCGTGCAACATTGAAGCTGCTACAGGTCTGTGCCGGGCACGGTGTGACGCCGCAGAGTGCTGGTGAGCACTTTAGCTACCCACCGCCAGAGCACCCCTTGGTACTCACGCGAGCATCACGGCGCGTCGGTGACTGGAAGCAAGCCGCGTGGGGAGAACAAGCTTGGGATCGGCGTTCTCACGATGCCGCTCAGTGCCCCAGAGAAGCCCGCTGATGCGTTTGAGAGCCCGGCTGCTAGCTGGGTAGTGGGTAGGCCTCTGTCGGCAATAATTGTTGTGATTTATCAATCAGTTGTCCATCCACCACCGCCTTGGTGCTTGAAGCCTCTAGAGCCGCTTGACCTGCGCAGTATGCTTCGGCAAGAGCGCCAGCAGTGCCTGACAGCCGCGCCGACGAGGTGATCGAATGAGACGTCCGCGCTGCGCACTACGGCAGCGCCGCAACGGTGGAAACCGCCTGTGCCAGTTCGGGGTAGGAGCGCGGATGAACCCGGTCGTCGGACGATTCGAACGCAACCACCGGATCGCCATGCGCGGCCGCGATCTCCTTCACCGCGGCACGCGCGGTGGCGTCGATCGGCAGCACCCACACGACCTGCTTCGCCCGGCTGCGAATGCGCACGAGGTTGTCGCGCAGGTTCGGGTTAAGCGGATCGTTGCTGCCGGCCGACACGATATTGATCGCGGCGAAGATGTCCACGCGTTCGATGATCGCGTCCGACGGAATCCCGATCTTCGCATTGCGCCGGCACGCCGGCATTTGTTCGGCGATGCCCAGCGCAATGCTGTCGCCGACGATTGCACACGACAGCGCGGCTTCGGCAACCGGTGCCGCAAAGCCCGCGATGAAACCAAGCACGCAAATACCGACTGCTCGTAACAGCATCCACACCGTCCCTTCATATGATGCGACCGGAATCGGTTGAGCCCGGTCTTCGTCTTAACGCTCTTGTTGGCTATTGGTTGCGCGCGCGGAAGCCGGGGAACTTCATCCGGCGCGTTGCTCTGTCCCGCGTCCGCGCGTCGGATCGCCCGCCGGCGGTGATTTGGGGATGCTCGCGGCCTGCACGCCAAACGCCGCGGATCCGGGATGATGTTGGTCGGAAATGCCCTTGTGCGAGCCCGTTAAGGCCGCGTACCTTTTGTTCCAGGTTGGAGGATTGAACGCCCTAATGTCATTAAAGCGGGGCGGGATCAACCCCCCGGCACAGGAGAGGGAACATCATGCAATCGAAGATGAAATCGGCCGGAATTGCCGCCGGGCTCGCCTTGGGTCTGGCGTTCGCCGTCACCGGCCCGGTGCTGGCCGTGGACCTCAAATTGATGACCGGCCCGCAGGGCGGCGCCTGGGTGCCGCTCGGCGGCCAGCTCAAGGACATGTGGGAGAAGGCTGTTCCCAACTCTTCGGTGCAGGCGCTGCCGGGCGCCGGCATCGCAAACGTGCGCGGCATCGAGGAAAACAAGACCGACCTCGGCTTCGGCAACTCGATCTCGACCGTCGATGCCATCGCCGGCAAGCCGCCATTCAACAAGCCGCACGCCAACGTGTGCAATGTCGCCACGCTCTATCCGCAATACTTCCAGGTCGTCGTGCGCGCCGATGCCGCGTCAACACCGATCAAGGATCTCAAGGGCAAGGGCATCGCCGCCCAGCCGCGCGGCAACACCGCCGAGGAGATCACCAAGCAGTTCCTGCAGGTGAACGGGATCACGCTACAACGACGTCAAGATGAGCTTCGTGTCCTACACCGATGCCGTCGACCCAGGTGCAGGACGGACACGCGGTCGCCTTCACGGCCGGAACCACAATCCCCTCCGGGGCAGTAATGGACCTCGCCGTCCGCGCGCGAGGTCAAGCTTCTCGATCTCGCCGACCAGCTCGACGCGATGAAGAAGCTCAATCCGGGCTACACGCTCAACACGATCCCCAAGGGCACCTACCCGAAGCAGGACAAGGACGTGCAGGTGATCGGCTACGCCACCCACATCGTCGCGTCCTGCAAACTGCCGGAGGACACCGTCTACAGCATGACCAAGGCCATCGCGGCGAACACCCAGCAGCTCTCGGCCATCGTCAAGGACATCGCGGTCTTGACGCCGAAGGGGATGGCCGAGGACATCGGCGTGCCGTTCCATCCGGCGCGGCCAAGTTCTACAAGGAAGCCGGCATCACCGTGCTGACCAAGTGACGGATCGCCGGTCGCGCGGCGTAGCCCCGCCTGCGGCCGGCTGCTCTTCCGCACCAGGACCGTGCCGCGCATGAAGGTCGACCTCTCAGCTACGGCGGCTTCGTCCGTCTCGCCGTGACGGTGGTCGCCGTCGCGATGGTGCCTCTATCACATGTGGGTGATCGTGGCCGGCCAGCCGGAAGCGATCATCTTTCGCGGAACACACCTGCTGTTCGCCCTCGTGCTCGTATTCCTGATTTACGGCCACAAGGTGGGCGTCCAACGGCCGATCCCGAGCGCTCGTCGACTACGTGTGGCTGGCGCTCGGCGTCGCGTCGCTGCTCTACCTGTTCATCAATTACGAATACGTCGTCACCCGCATTTACTACATCGACGATCTGACTTGGGCCGACATGATCTTCGGCACGATCCTGATCGTGGTCGTGACCGAAGCGACACGTCGTTGCGTCGACATGTCGCTGCCGGTCACGTCGATCGTATTTCTTCTCTACGGGCTGTTCATCGCCAGGCTCGAGCCGATGCGCATCCTCGACCAGCTCTACATGACGACCGAGGGCATATTCGGGCAGGCGCTCGCCGTGTCGGCGTCGTTCGTGATCATCTTCGTGGTGTTCGGCAGCTTCATGGAGCGCACCGGCGTCGGACAATTGTTCATGGACTTCGCCATGGCGCTGACCGGACACACCGCCGGCGGTCCCGGCAAGGTGTCGGTGGTCAGTTCAAGCCTGTTCGGAACGATCTCCGGCAGCGCGGTCGCCAACGTCATGGTCGACGGGCCGATCTCGATCCCGCTGATGAAGCGCTCCGGATTTCCACCGCATTTCGCCGCGGGCGTCGAGGCGACCGCCTCGACCGGCGGCCAGATCATGCCGCCGATCATGGGGGCAGCTGCCTTCGTGATGGCAGAGTTCCTGGCCGTCCCGTACAGCCAGGTCGTCATCTGGGCGATGCATGCCCGCCATCCTCTACTACGTCGCCTGCTTTGCGGCGGTGCATTTCGAGGCCAAGCGTCGCGGCATCGTCGGCGTGCCGCGCGCGGAGCTGCCGAAGCTGCGCATCGTCATGGCCGAGCGCGGACACCTGTTCCTCCCGATCCTCATCCTTCTGGTTGTTATGTATTCGGGCTACAGCGCGCCGCTGGCGGCGCTGGCCGGCACGCTCGCCTGCTTCCCGGTTGCGGCGTTTCGCAAGTCGACGCGCGGCGACGTCACGCTGACCAACATCATCGAGGCGATGGTCGACGGCGCGAAGAACTCGCTCGCCGTCGCGCTCGCCTGCGCGTCGGCCGGAATCATGATCGGCGTGGTGACGCTGTCCGGACTCGGCATCGTGTTCACGCAATGGGTTGTCGGCTTGGCGCAGGACGCGCTGTTCGTCGCGCTGGTCATGACGATGCTGGCCGGCCATCGTGCTCGGCAGCGGACTGCCGACGACACCGTCCTATATCCTCCTGACCGCGCTGCTCATTCCGGCGATCATGAAGCTCGGCGTGATCGAGCCGGCGGCGCATATGTTCGCGTTCTATTATCGCGGTTCTGTCGGCGATCACGCCGCCGGTCGCGCTCGCCGTGTTCGCCGCAGCCGGGCTTGCCAAGGCTGACATGTGGGCCAGCAGTTGGGCGGCGATGAAGATCGGCATCGCCGGCTTCATCATTCCGTTCATGTTCGTCTATCAGCCGGCGCTGCTGATGATCGGCGATTGGCCGACCATTATCTGGGCCTTCATCGACCTCATGCGTCGGGATCGCGTTGTTCGCCGGCGGACTTCACGGCTATTTCGTCACCGCGGCTTCGTACTGGCAGCGGGCGCTTCTGACGGCGGGCGGATTCTGCCTTGTGTTTCCTGGTATCTGGACCGATCTGGCGGGCGCCACACTTGCCGGTATCGTCGTTGCCACCCAAGTCATGCAGCGCCGCGCCGCAGCTACCCAACAGGTGCGATGACACTGGCCAATGCATGACTGGTCCCGGAAGCGAGGCCGCAATGAACCGCAAACGCCCCGAGGACCTGCGCAGCCACCGCTGGCTCGGCGTCAACGACATGCGCTCGTTCGGCCACCGCTCGCGCCTCAAGCAGTTCGGATTCGACTCCGAGGACTGGGGCGGCAAGCCGGTCATCGGCATCCTCAACACCTGGAGCGAGATCAACGCCTGCCACGCGCATTTGCGCGAGCGCGCGGAAAGCGTCAAACGCGGCGTGCTGCAGGCGGGCGGCTTTCCGATCGAGCTGCCGGCGATGTCGCTCGCCGAGCCGTTCGTGAAGCCCTCCACCATGCTCTACCGCAATTTCCTGGCGATGGAGGCGGAAGAGCTGTTGCGCTGCCATCCGATCGACGGCGCGGTGCTGCTCGGGGGCTGCGACAAGACCACGCCGGGTCTTGTGATGGGGGCGATCAGCATGGGCATTCCGGCGATCTACGTGCCGGCCGGCCCGATGCTGCGCGGCAACTGGCACGGCCAGTATCTCGGCTCCGGCTCCGACGTCTGGAAATACTGGATGGAGAAGCAGGCCGGCAACATCAGCGAGGCGCAATGGGAGGAGATGGAGGCCGGCATCTCCCGCTCGTTCGGCACCTGCATGGTGATGGGCACGGCCGCCACCATGATGGCGATCACCGAGGCCGCCGGCCTCACGCTTCCCGGGGCGTCGTCGATCCCGGCGGCCGATTCCGCGCATCCGCGCATGTGCGGCGCCGCCGGCCGGCGCATCGTCGACATGGTGTGGGAGGACCTGACGCTCGATCGCATCCTCACGCCGTCAGCCTTCGACAACGCCATCAAGGTGCACATGGCGCTCGGCGGCTCAACCAACGCCATCATCCACGTCGTGGCGATGGCGCGCCGCGCCGGGCTCAAGCTCGACATGGAGCGCTTCGACGAGATTTCGCGCGAGATTCCGGTGATCGCCAATATCCGCCCGTCGGGCAAATATCTGATGGAGGATTTCTTCTACGCCGGCGGCCTGCGCGCGCTGATGATGGCGCTGCGCGACCGGCTCGATCTGTCCTGCCTGACGGTCACCGGCAAGAGCGTGGGCGAGAACATCGCCGGCGCGGAGATCTTCCTGCCCGAGGTGATCCACACGCTCGCCGATCCGATCTATGGCGAAGGCGCAACCGCCGTGCTCAAGGGCAATCTCGCCCCGCGCGGCTGCGTGATGAAGCCGGCCGCCGCCGAGCAGCGCTTCCTCAAGCATCGCGGCCTGGCGCTCGCCTTCGAGGATTACAACCACATGGCGCGCGAGGTCGAACGCGACGACCTCGAGGTCACGCCCGACCACGTGCTGGTGCTCAAGAACGGCGGGCCCAAGGGCGGCCCCGGCATGCCGGAATGGGGCATGCTGCCGATTCCCAAGAAGCTGGTGAAGGCCGGCATCCGCGACATGGTGCGCATCTCCGACGCCCGCATGAGCGGCACGAGCTACGGCGCCTGCATCCTGCACGTCTCCCCGGAAAGCTTCGTCGGCGGCCCGCTCGCGTTCGTGCAGACCGGCGACGCGATCGAGATCGACGTGGACAAGCGCAGCATCCATCTCGCCGTGTCCGAGGAGGAGCTCAATCGCCGTCGCGCGCAATGGCAGCAGCCGCCGCCGCGCTATGCGCGCGGCTATGGCGCCATGTTCTCCCAGCACATCGGGCAGGCCGACGAGGGCTGCGACTTCGACTTTCTGGCCGGCACCGCGCCGACCCGAGAGCCGGAAATTCACTAGAGGCGGCTTGATCGCCAGGACGAATTCGGGTGCCATCAGACCAATGGCTGGCGCAACACGCCGGCCGCAAGGGAGGCGACCATGAATTCGATCACCAGGCGTGGCTTATTCGGGACGGCCGCAGGAGCGGCGGCGCTGTCCGTTGTCGGACATCGCGCAGGATTGGCGCAGGCGTTTCCCGCCCGCGGGATTTTGGTGATCGTGCCCTATGCCGCAGGCGGCGGCAGCGACGTCTCGGCGCGGCTGCTGGCCAGGGATCTCGAACCGATCCTCGGCAAGCCGGTGACGGTGGAGAACCGTGCCGGCGGCGGTGGCTGGATCGGTTGGGGCGCGCTCGCCGCGTCGAAGCCCGACGGCTACACCATCGGCTACATCAATGCGCCGAGCATGTTCGCCGGCTATCTGGACAAGCAGCAGGGCGGTTCGCGCAAGGAAAACCTGGAGAGCTTCACGCCGCTGATCAATCATGTCGTCGATCCCAATCTCTGGGCGGTGCGGCCCGACAGCAAGTTCAAGACCGTCAAGGACGTCATCGAGGAGGCCAAGAAGCGGCCCGGCACCATCACGCTCAACGGCGGCGGCCATGGCACCGACGATCACGTCGCGGCGCTCGGCATCGGCGCCAACAATGGGGCGAGCTTCCAGATGGTGCATTTCCGCGGCACGCCGGAAGGCAAGACCCAGGTGCTCGCCGGCAACATCGAAGTGCTCGCCTGCAACGTCAGCGAAGTCGCCGAGGACATCAAGGCCGGCCAGTTCCGCATCCTCGGCGTGATGTCAGCCGAGCGCTCGCCGTTCATTCCGAACGGGCCGACCTTCCGCGAGCAGGGCTTCAACGAGGTGTGGGCGGTGTCGCGCGGCATCGCGGGGCCGGCCGGCTTGCCGAAGGACATCGAGGCCGCGCTGATCGGCTACCTGGAAAAGACCATCAGCTCGCCGGAGCACAAAGCCAAGGCCGAACGGCTGGCACTCGATCCGCAGATCATCAAGGGCGACGCCTACCGCAAGTTTCTCAAGGACAACGAGCAGAGTACCAAGAAGCTGATGAATTGGTGATCTGCCACGCGAAAGTGGGGGCCCGGCGACCTGCCCGCCGGGCCCGGGGGGCTCTCTTGCATTCCTCGGTGGCGCCGCGTGTATTGCGTAGCCTGCGTTCCGACAACTTGCACACCGAGGACACATGAAAATCGGACTGTTCGATCACGTCGAGGCGACCGGCGACCGGCCGATGGCTACGCTGTTCGACGAGCGCCTCACCTTCGTCAAGGCCGCCGACGATGCCGGCATCTACTGCCTGCACGTGGCTGAGCATCATGCCACGCCGCTCAACATGGTGCCGGTGCCGGGTCCCTATCTCGGCGCGGTCGCGCGCGCGACCAGGCGGATGCGGCTCGGGCCGCTGGTCTATCTGTTGCCGCTCTACTCGCCGCTGCGGCTGATCGAGGAAATCTGCATGCTCGATCACCTCAGCTACGGCCGGCTCGAAGTCGGCGTCGGACGCGGCGTCTCGCCGTTCGAGCTCAAGTACCACAAGGTCGAGCACGACCAGTCGCGCGACATCTTCATCGACGCCTTCAACTGCATCAGCGCGGGACTTGTCACCGACACGCTCAGCTATTCCGGCCCGCACTTCAACTACGAGGACGTGCCGATCGCGCTGCGGCCGCTGCAACAGCCGCATCCGGCATTCTGGTACGGCTCCTCCAACGCCATCGGCTCGACCTGGGCCGGCGAGCACGGCCTGCATTTCGTCACGCTCGGCCCGATGACGACCGCCAAGCCCAATATCGACGCGTTCAAGGCGGCGTTCGCCAAGCGCGGCAGAGCCGGCGCAGCCGAAGGCGCGAGTTCCCCGGCGGCGTCGCGATCGGCGTGCAGCGCCACATCTTCGTCGCCGACACCGAGGCGGAGGCCAAGCGCTTCGCCAAGCCGGCGATGGACCTGCATCTCGCGCAACTGAACTGGCTGCGCGCCAAGCACGACGTGACCGGGCTCACCTCGCGGCTCAATGTGCCGCGCGGCGCCGACTTCGAGGCCTGCGTGGCGGACGGTACGGTGATCTACGGCACGCCGGAGACCGTGACGGCGGAGATCGAGCGGCAAGTGCGCGAGCTCGGCGTCAACTACCTGCTCACTTATCTGTTCCTGGGCACCATGACGCTCGCCGATGCGCTGCGCTCGCTCGCGCTGTTCTCGACCGAGGTGATGCCGAAGCTCGCGCGCTTGTGATTGCCGCACGCTCAGTTGGCCGGTCGTCCTTGCGAAAGCGGTGACCCATATTCCAGAGGCCTGTGGTCATGGGTCCCCGCTTTCGCGGGGACGACTGCGGAACGGGCTGGCCGCTACGCTGGCCCTCGGGTGCGGATTGTGCGACAGTCTTCGGGCTGCGAAGCAAGAGGAAGAACACCATGATCAATGGCAGAGTCACGGGGGTCCGGAGCATCGAGCTCGGCGTGCGCGACCTCCATCAATCGGCGGAGTTCTACACCAAGATCTGGGCGCTCGAGGAGGTCTCGTCGGAGGCCGACAGCATCCATTTCCGCGCGACCGGCGGCGAGCACCATGTCCTCACCATCCGTGAGCGGGCAAAGCCGAGCCTCTTGGGCGTGAATTTCGCGGCGACCGACCGCGCCGCGGTCGATCAGCTTTGCGCCAAGGCGAAAGGCTACGGCGTCAAGGTCGAGGGCGAGCCGGCGGCGCTTTCCGCCGGCGCGGGCGGCGGTTACGGCTTCCGCTTCCAGACGCCGGAGGGCTTGCCGATGAGCATATCGTCGGACGGCGTGCAGCATCCCAACGTGGTGCTCGACCGCTCGCGGCCGACCAAGATCAGCCACGTCGTGCTCAACAGCGCCAAGACCGACGACCAGGTGCCGTTCTTCGTCGACGTGCTCGGCTTCAGGCTCTCCGACAGCTCGCACCTGATGGAGTTCCTGCGCTGCAGCGCCGATCACCATTCCATCGCGGTGTTCCGCAACAACGGTCCCTCGCTCAACCATGTCGCCTACGAGCTGCCCAACATCGATGGGCTGATGCGCGGCGCCGGCCGGCTCAAGAAGAACGGCTTCGACATCGAGTGGGGCATCGGCCGGCACGGGCCGGGCAGCAACGTGTTCTCGTATTTCATCGAGCCGAACGGTTTCGTGGCCGAATACACCACCGAGCTCGATCAGCTCGACGACGCGGCGCACGTGCCGATGGGCCCCGACTACTGGGACAAGGTGTCGCCGACACCCGATCGCTGGGGCACCGCCGGTCCACCGTCCAACCGGATGCGGTTTGCTATGTCGGGCGGCATGTATCTCGGCGAGGAGCCGCCCGAGGGTGTGCGTTGCGAGGACATCATCGGGCGCAAGCTCGGGTGATTGTCGCGCCAAGGGCCAAGCTAGCGCCGCGAAGGAAAGAACCCTCCCATGGTCGTCCCCGCGAAAGCGGGGACCCATATTCCCGAGGCCTGTGGCTATGGGTCCCCGCTTTCGCGGGGACAACCGTGAGGATATTCACCAGTCAAAATTGAAATACGCATGAGCGACGACATCCCGTTCGACCGGACGCTTCGACCTGCCGCCCGACCAGGTGGACGAGGTCATGCCCGGCGTGCGCCGCATCCTGTGCAACAATCCGAGCCCGTTCACCTTCAAGGGCACGGTGAGCTACATCGTCGGGCGCGGCCAGGTCGCCATCGTCGATCCGGGCCCGCTCGACGAGCCGCCACATCGCGGCGCTGCTCGATGCGGTGCGCGGCGAGACCGTGACGCACATCTTCGTCACCCACACCCATCGCGACCATTCGCCGGCGGCGGCGCGCATCAAGGCGGCGACCGGCGCGACGGTGTTCGCCGAGGGTCCGCACCGCGCCGCGCGGGCGCTCAATGTCGGCGAGGCGCCGCGGCTCGATGCCAGCAACGACACCGATTTCCGCCCCGATCACGCGCTGGCCGACGGCGAGATCGTGAGCGGCGACGGCTGGACCCTGGAGGCGGTCACCACGCCCGGCCATACCGCCAACCACATGGCCTTCGCGCTCAAGGAGGCGGACGTGCTGTTCTCCGGCGATCACGTCATGGCGTGGTCGACGCCGGTGGTGGCGCCGCCGGACGGCGCCATGAGCGACTACATGGCTTCGCTCGACGAAGCTCGCGCGCCGCACCGAGACGATCTATTTCCCCGGCCACGGCGGCGCCGTGCGCGACGCGCCGCGCTTCGTCGCCACTACATCCGCATCGCAAGGCGCGCGAAGCCTCGATCCTGCACCGGCTCGGCAAGGGCGAGGCCGATATCCCGACGATCGTGCGCGCGATCTATATCGGGCTCGATCCGCGGCTCATCAGGGCGGCCGGCCTGTCGGTGCTCGCCCATCTGGAGGATCTGGTCGCGCGCGGGCTGGTCGCGACCGACGGCGCGCCCGTCGATCGACGGCCGCTACCGCTTGCGGCTGATCCTTCTTCTTGCCCTTGGCCTTCTTTGCGGCCGGCGCGGCCGGCTGCCGCGGCTGCCGTCTGGCTGACGATCGCTTCCTCGATCTCGTCGAGCAAGGTGCGCACGCGCGCGGCATTGGTGCCGAAATCGAAGCTGCCGTAGCGCGAGGAGGAGCGGACGTCGATGCGCGAGCCGTCCGCGCTTCGGCGTATGCGCACCACGACGTCGTCGCGAAATCCCATGATCGGCGTGCGCGCCACCGCTTCGATGCGGCCCTCGCGGCGTCCGGCCTGCGGCGGGCGCGCATCGACGACGCGCCAGCGGCGCTTGTTGACGACCGCGAGCGCGGCGTCATAGGCATTCTGCGCCGAGGCGTTCGGTGCCGAGCGGTCCGATGTCGGGATAGGCGTTGCGCTGCTGCTCGGCGGCGTAGAGGCCGGCATAGATCGACCGGGTTGGCATCGCGCGGGCGCAGCCGCGCCAGCGCCTCGTAGCGCGGCGGATCGATCGGATCGGTGGTGATGTCGTAGATCCACGGCAGCCGGTAGGCCGTGATGCCGAGATAGGCCGGATAGGCCAGCAGCGCGAGCGACACCAGCATCGCCGTCAGCGCGGCGCCCATGCCGGCGAGCCCCTCCTTCCAGATCACCACGAAGGCGACGAACGACGATCAGCAGCGCGATGACGGCGACCAGCAGCGCGCCGGCGAAGGTCGCCAGCGCCGGCTGAATCTCGAGCAGCCCCGATCGCACGATGACGATCGGCGAGGAACGAGGCCACCAGCGCGAACAGCGGCCATGCGCCGCGCCCAGATGGCGAGCCGCGAGGTCGGATCCTGGTGGATGTAGCGGCGCACCATCAGCCGGCCTCGCGTGGCGCGCAGATGCGCTTGAGAGCGGCCCATTCGGCGCTGCCGAGCAGCGCCCGCGTTGGCGCCGAGCCCGCCAGCGCCTCGATGGCGGCGACGCGATCCTTGGTCTCGGGATGATCGAGCAGGAGTTTCGGTCCCGGATGGCTCGTTCCTGCGATGCGCTGCAGGATGCTGCCGAGCGCGCGCGGGTCGCCGCCGATCTTCTGCATCACCGTGACGGCGTAGCCGTCGGCCTGCGCTTCCACCTCGCGCGAATAGTTCGTCTTCAGGATGGATTTGGCCGCGTAGCACGACGGCGCCGCCGCCGACGAAATCGCCGAGCAGCATGCCGAACAGGAACGACAGCGCCGGCCCCCTGCAGCACCGAGCGGGTGCCGTCGCGGTGGGCGACGTGCCCGATCTCGTGTGCGATCACGCCGGCGAGCTCGTCCGGCGTCTCGGCCTTGTCGATCAGCCCCTGGTACACGTAGATGTAGCCGCCCGGCAGCGCGATGGCATTGGCATCGTGCGGCGCACGACCATGGCGGTGAGCGGGAACGGCAGCGCCGCCGCCGCTGCGATCTGCCCCATGAGCTTGTCGAACGCCGCGCGGCCGGCCTTCTCGCGCTCGCCGGCCGCCGCATTCGAACGCGGCGCCGGCGCGTCCGGTGTCGAGCTCGGCGCGCACCTGCGCGTCGACGGCGGCGCCGAGCTGGCGCTCGACGCCGATCGGAATGAGCGGCGTCAGACGCGTCGCGAGCTCCGGCACGCCGACGACCGCGACGAACACCAGCGAGACGGTGGCGGCAAGGCTCCAGACCACCACCTTGCGGCGCATGCGGCGCTCGCCGGCGCCGCTGCGGTCGACCGGGACCGACAGCTCGTCGATCGCGGCCGCCAGCTGCGGATCGCGGACCTCGAGCCGCGCGAGCACCGGATTGCCCGGCCTGCGCCAGGCGCAGGATTCCCTGCGGCGCCGGCAGCGGCTCGATCTGGTCGTAGCGCCATTCGGCCAGCAGCCGTCCGGTCCGCCGCGGCGGATGTGCAGCGCGCCGGCCGCGAGCTCGACCGTCACGTCGTGGCGCGCCGTGGTCTTGCCGTCGAAGAAGATCGCGTTGCCCGATGTCGTCATGGGTCGTTCAGATCCCGCCCACATTGAGCGCGTCGGCCAGGCCCTCGCCGATCGGCGAGCTGGCTCGCCCGCAGCCGTCACGCGTTCGAGCGCCGCGAGGTTGGAGAGGTCGAGCGATTCGGCGACGCACCGCCAGAGCCCGAGCCGCACCGTCGCCTGATAGATGGTCGAATAGCCGAGCATGAGTATGACATAGCCGGCGAGCAGCGCCGCGGTCGCGGCGATCTCGGTGATCAGGGAATCCGCAGGCCCCACGATCGCGCCGAACGCGTAAAGGCCCGCGAAACCGATTGTGCCCGCAGCCAGCGTGAACAGGAATGCATACCAGAGAAAGCGTCGCATAGATGCCGTAGACTTGCGCCGTGCTCAGCCGAGAGGTCACGACGATATCACCGAAGCGAAGGCCCGACGTCCACCAGCGCAGCAGCATGGCCTGGAAAATGGGTAGAGGATGACGACCGACAGCAGCGTCCAGATCAGCGTCAGCAGAAGGATGACGGCCGCATCGGCGATGCCGTTGGCCTCGATCCAGGCGATCAGATTCGTCCGCGCTCAGTCCGAGGCCGCTCAGGCCCGCGAACGATTCCCAGTCGACGCTGCCGATCGTCGCCAGCAGGCCGACGATCAGCGGCACGACGGCGAGCAGCCACATCAGGATGCCGCGCAGGAACAGGCTGACGCCGGAGCCTTCGAAACGGCCGGCGAGATTGCCGAAGAAGGTGTAGCGCATCTTGAAGCGCTCGAGCCGCGCCTGCGCGAACGGGTAGGCGAGGCCGAGAGGTCAGTATGATCAGCGTCCACCAGAACATGGCGCAGACCGCGTAGCGCCAGGCCGAGCCGGTCTGCAGGAAGCGCACGCCGCGATAGACCGTGCGGGTCAGGCGATAGCGCCGCGCGCGATAGACGGCGTATTGGCCGAGCACGGTCAGCAGCACGAAAGCTGAGCAGCCCGGACATCTCGCCGATCGGCCCGGCGCTGAACGCCGCGATGAAGAAGGCGGCATAGAGCGGAACCAGGATCGCGATCGCGATCAGGAAGCCGAGCAGGAGCTCGCGCGCGGTTCCGGTATATTCGAAGCTTTCGCCCGCGACCTCGGTGTTGGACCAGAGGAAGCGGCGGATGTCGGTGGTGAGCCAGAACCGGTAGATGCCGAGCGTGACCATCACCAGCACGTCGCCGCGGACGAGCAGCCGCCAATAGTCGCGGTCGTGGCCGAGAAAGCGGGCGACCTGCCGTCGGCCGACACAGCCGCGCGCGGTCCGGCTTCGCTCATCGCGGCCGGGAGTTTCGCCGGCGCCTGTTCGCCGAGCAGCGTTGCCCGGGCGGCCTCGACCTGATCCGTGAGGTAACTCGATCCCCCCTGATCGGGGTGGAGCTTCTGCATCAAGTCCCGGTGGGCGCGATTGATCTCCTCGGTGCCGGCTCCTGGCTTGAGCCCGAGAATTTCGAGAGCTTCTTTGTCGATCATTGCACCTGCCTGGGACCGCCGCAACGCGCTCGGCATCGCCGGTCGGGCGGCGGAGCCGACAGCATTACTAGGCGGCCGACGCGGTCGGCAGCACGTAATCCTTGAAGCGTTCGCGCAACGCCGTCTTCTGGATTTTGCCGGTGGCGGTGTGCGGGATTTCGTCGACGAACACCACGTCGTCCGGCATCCACCAGTTGGCGATCTTGCCGCGCATGAAGGCCAGGATTTCCTCTTGCGACGCCGACTGATCCTTCTTCAGCACCACGATCAGCAAGCGGCCGCTCGTCCCATTTCGGATGCTTCACGCCGATGACCGCGGCTTCCGCCACCTTGGGATGGCCGACGGCGAGATTCTCCAGATCGATCGAGGAAATCCATTCGCCGCCGGACTTGATCACGTCCTTGGCGCGGTCGGTGATCTGCATGTAGCCGTGACGGTCGATGGTGGACGACGTCGCCGGTGTCGAAAAAGCCGTCCTCGTCGAGAACGCTGTCGCCCTCCTTGTAGTAGGCCCTGGCCACCGCGGGTCCGCGCACCTTGAGGCGGCCGAAGGTCTTGCCGTCGCGCGGCAAGCTCCTTGTCGGCGTCGTCGGCGATCTTCATCTCCACGCCGAACGGCGGGTGCCCTTGCTTCATCTGGATGTCGAGCCGCTCCTCGCCGCTCGAGCTTGGCGTATTCCGGCTTCAGCGAGCCGAGCGTGCCGAGCGGGCTCATCTCGGTCATGCCCCAGGCGTGGCAGACCTCGACGCCGTAGACGTCCTGGAAGGTCTTGGTCATCGCGCGCGGGCAGGCCGAGCCGCCGATCACGACCTTCTGCAGATGCGGCAGCTTGCGCATTGTTGGCCTCGAGATGCTGCAGCAGCATCAGCCACACCGTCGGCACCGCGGCGGTGAAGGTGACGCGGTAGTCGTTGAGCAGCTCGTAGATCGAGGCGCCGTCGAGCTTGGCGCCCGGCATCACCAACGTCGCGCCCACCATCGGCGAGGTGAGCGCGAGCCCCCAGCAATTGGCGTGGAACATCGGCACCACCGGCAGCACGACGTCGCGCGAGGCGACGCCCATGGCGTCGGGCGCGCTCGCCATCATCGAATGCAGCACGTTCGAGCGATGCGAATAGACCACGCCCTTCGGATTGCCGGTGGTGCCGGAGGTGTAGCACATGCCGGCGGCGGTGTTCTCGTCGAACGATTTCCAGGCGAAATCGCCGTCGACTTCGCCGATCCATTCCTCGTAGGGCACGGCGTTCTTGAGCGGTGTCGCCGGCATGTGCGCGGCGTCGGTCAGCACCACGTAGCGCTCGATCGACGGCAGCTTGTCGGCGAGCTTTTCCAGCAGCGGCACGAAGGTGAGGTCGGTCATCAGCACGCGGTCTTCGGCGTGATTGACGATCCAGACGATCTGGTCGGGAAACAGCCGCGGATTGACCGTGTGGTAGATCGCGCCGATCCCCATGATGCCGTACCAGGCCTCGAGATGGCGCCAGGTGTTCCAGGCGAGCGTCGCGACCCGGTCGCCGAGCCGGATGCCGTCCTTGTCGAGGCGCTGGGCGACCTGGAGCGCGCGTGCGCGGATCTGCGGATAGGTGGTGGTGTGGATCGGACCTTCGACCGAGCGGGAGATGACCGGCGGCTCGGCATGGTTGGTGGCGGCGTGGTCGATGACGCGATGGCACAGCAGCGGCCAGTCCTGCATCAGCCCGAGCATGGCGTTCCCCAATGTTTCTAGTCCGGCGCACCCTAGGTTACCGGCGCGCGGTCACGGCGCAACCCTCCTGCTGCGGCCTTGGGGCGCGGCTTTCGCTTGGGCGAGAGGGCGCCGGTGCGGCGCGCATCGTCTAGCCGAACCGGCCGAGCCGGAAGCGCGCGATGTCGTGCGCGTCGCTCCCTCGGTCGCGAGGTCGGCGACGATCTCGCCGATCACCGGCGCGAACTTGAAGCCGTGGCCGGAGCAGGGCGAGGCGACGACGACGTTGGGCGCGCCGGGCAGGCGGTCGATGATGAAATCGCCGTCCGGCGTCATGGTGTAGAGGCAGGTCTTGGCCGCGAGCAGCCGGCCGTTCGCAGCCGGGATATGGTCGGCGAGCGCGGCGCGGATCAAGCGCTTCGTCCGCGGCCGACACCGTGCGGTCGTAGCCGTCGGGATCGACGGTCTCGTCGCGATGATGATGCTTGGCGATCTTGATGCCGGCGCCGCCATGGGGCGGGATGCCGTAATGCATGCCGTGCCGGCTCTCGATGATGAAGACCGGCAAGCGGCCGGGCGCGACAAGGCGCCGCATCGTGCGGCGCGAACCAGGCCATCACCTGCGCGCGTCACGCGCAGCGGCAAGTTGCGGCAGCAACGATTGCCGCCCACGGGCCGGCAGCGACGATGGCGGCGCCGGCGTCGACAGTGCCGCCATCGGTGACGATGCGCACGCCGAGCCCGAGCGCGGCTCGATCGCGCGCACGGTCTCGCCGCGGCGGATTTGCGCACCGGCCGCAGCCGCGAGCGCAAGCTGCGCGTCGATCGCCGGCTCGGCCTCGAGGAACCCGCCGTCCGGCTGCATCACGGCGACATAGTCCGCCGGCAGCCTGAAGGCCGGAAAGCGCCGCATCAGTTCGGCCGCCGCCAGCATCTCGTGCGCAAGCCCGTGCAGGCGCGAAGAGGCGAGCGTTCCGGCCACCAGCTCGCCGTCGGGCGGTCCGATCTCGGCGATGCCGGTGACGTGCAGAAGCTCCCGCCCGCTGGCGGCTTCGAGCTCGCGCCACAGCGCATAGGCGCGGCGCAGCAGCGGCACGTAGGACGGGTGCTCGAAATAGCCGAGCCGGATGATGCGGGTTCCCGCCGTGCGAGGAGCCGCGGTCATGGCCGGGCGCGAAGCGGTCGAGCCCGAGCACGCGCGCGCCCCGGCGCGCGAGCTGGTATGCAGCGCCGCGCTGCCCATCGCGCCGAGCCCGCAGACGACGACATCGAAACCGGCCATAGTCCGCCCTCGTTCGGCGCGACGGTAGCATGGAAGGACGCGCGCGCAGGACCTCGCACAAACGCCGCAAAGAGCCCCGACATCGGATCGCGTGAAGCTCGTCGCGCTCATGGCTCTCCTCGTTGTCGCGATCGGCACCGCCGCGGCAGCCGAAAACGTTCCGGTGCCGCCGCCGCGTCCCGCCGCCGCGCCGGCGGCGCTGCCGGCTCCCGCAGCCGAAATCGCGGAACCCGCGCCGCCGTCGGCCTGCCGGCTGCGGCTCACGGCGGAGCTTGCAGTCGCGCCGTCGCTCCCGGCGCTGTCCGGGCCGAACGAGTGCGGCGCGCCCGACGCGGTCCAGCTCGAAGCCGTCGTGCTCGCCGACCGGACACGGGTCGCGGTGATGCCGCCCGCCACGCTGCGCTGCGAGTTCGCCGAGGCGATCGTGCACTGGGTGCGCGAGGACATCGCGCCGGCGGCGCGCGCGCTCGGCTCGGCCCTCAGGAGCGTCGACAACTATGCCTCCTACGATTGCCGCGGACGCAACCGGGTCGTCGGCGCCAAACTGTCCGAGCACGGCCGCGCCAATGCGCTCGACGTGCGGCTGTTCAGGCTGGCCGACGGCAAGGTGCTGGAGCTCACCGATCCCGCCGCGCCCAGGGAATTGCGGGAGACGCTGCGCAAACTGACCTGCGCGCGCTTCACCACCGTGCTCGGCCCCGGCTCCGACGGCTATCACGAGAACCACGTGCACGTGGATCTCGCGCCGAGCGCCGCAGCGGCTACCGCATGTGCCAGTGGGATGTGCGCGAGCCCGCCGATCCGCCCGCGGCCGCGGCCGTGCCGCTGCCGCGCCCGCGTCCCGCCGGCGGGCGCGGATAGCGCCGCCGGATGCAACAACGCCGGGCTTTCGCCCGGCGCTGTCAGCAGCCCCCGTAGAATGCGTTCAGGTGCGCGGCGCGACTGTCGCGCCACCCGCGGATTGACCGGCGAGTCGCCCTGCTTCGGCGCCAGCACCACCACGATCGAGCCCGATCTTGACCCGGTTGTAGAGGTCGATCACGTCCTCGTTGGTCATGCGGATGCAGCCCGACGAGATCGCCTGTCCGATATATTCCGGCTGGTTGGTGCCGTGGATGCGGAACAGCGTGTCCTTGCTGCCCTGGTAGAGATAGATGCCGCGCGCGCCCATGCGGATTGTGCGGGCCGCCGCCGACGCGATCGGGAATGCCAGGGCCGAGCCGCCGCTTGATGTCGGCGGTCGGGGTCCAGGACGGCCACTCTTCCTTGCGGCCGACCTTGGCGATGCCGTACCAGGACCAGCGCCTCTTCGCCGACGGTCACGCCGTAGCGGATCGCCTTGCTCTCCGGCAGCACGTAATAGAGGTAGCGCGCGTCGGAATCGATCACGATCGAGCCCGGCGCTTCCTTGCGGTGATAGGTCACGATGTGGCGCTGGTAGGCCTCGGAATCGTCGCCTGCGCGTAGGGCGCGTTGGCGAGCAGCTTCGGTCGCGCGGCGTCGAGGTTGGCGTCGGACGCCGGCTCCAGCGTCGCCGTGCACGCAGCCGCCGAGCAATAGCCCCGATCAAAAGTAACGCAATTCCCCGTCCCGCCATGAGCTTGCCCCTTACAAGTCGGCGCATTCCGCGCCGTTTCAATTCCCTCGACCGTTCAATTAGCGAAAGAAAGCGCAACACTTCCAGCCCGAATGCCGCGCCTGCGCAATTGCCTTGGAAGCTGTTGCAGGAATGTCGCAGTTCCGGCCGGGACCTGTGGAAATACTGCGATTCCGCGCCGGCCCCGGGGCGTCATCGCCCGGGCGGGGTGTTGGCCGTCGCAGGCGTTAATGCCGCGTTAACGGCCTTTGTTTACCAAATGTTGAAGCATGACCGGGCTGGGAACCGATCCGCGCCAAATGCCACGATATGACTCGATTTCCTGCCAATTTCCGCCCCACTCGGCCGCCATCTGACGCCGACGAGGAGGTCGCAACGCGACCAAGAAATATCCGAGTAAACGCAAAGAGTTCCAAGGAGCGACTACAATGAATTCGAAGCATGCGGCTGGAGCAGCGGACACGGCTGAACGGCCCAGGATCGCGCAGGAATGCGCCGGAACGCGGCGCGAGCGATCTCGACAGCCGCTACGGCGCGATCGGCATCTCGGCGGTAGCGGCCGCGGTGCGATACCAGAGCGAGACCAAGAGCACCGCCAACGCCCCGGCCGCCTCGCAGCCGGCCAGCCCGTGGTCTGCGGACCTCGCGGCCTGATCGTTCCCGCGGCGTGCCCGGCAAGCGGGCCCGGCGGCGCGTCAGAGCAGATAAGCCGTACCGGCCGGCCGTCCGGGCGCATTGTGCGAGCGGCGCCGCGCCGGCTGCGCATGCGTCGCAAATTTCTTGCATGACCGTGGTTGATTGGGCCATCACAGACTCCGGCCACGCTGTTTGCGCCCGTTGCCCGGCGAGCAGCACGCGGCCGGCGGGAGGGGTCATGCTCTCGGTCTATGTTCCGCGCGGCACCACGCTCGAGCGCGTGCCGGTCGACGTCGGATGGCGACGTGCCGGAGAACGCGATCTGGTTCGACCTCGTCACGCCCACGATGGCGGAAGACAAGCTGGTCGAGCGCCAGCTCGGCATCGCGGTGCCGACGCGCGAGGAGATGCAGGAGATCGAGGTCACCAGCCGGCTCTACGTGGAGAACGGCGCGCGCTACATGACCGCGACCCTGATGTGCCAGTCCGACACCGACATGCCCAAGACCACGGCGGTCACCTTCATCCTGTCCGGCCACCGGCTGGTCACCGTGCGCTACGACGAGCCGCGCCCGTTCATGATCGTCGGCAACAAGCTCGGCCGGATCTGCCCCGCCGGCGTGACCGGCGAAACCGTGCTGATGGAGCTGCTCGACGCGGTGATCGACCGCGCCGCCGACATCCTGGAGCGGATCGGCATCGACGTCGACCAGGTGTCGCACGACATCTTCGAGCCCGAGGGCGCGCGCGCCGACCGCTCGCGCAGCTACAACGACATCCTGCAAGGCGATCGGCCGCAAGGGCGATCTCACCTCGAAGGTGCGCGAGAGCCTGGTGTCGATCGGGCGCCTGCTGCTCTATCTCGCCAACGAAGCCGACAGCATGCGCTGGGCGAAGGAGCCGCGCGCGCAGCTTGCGCGGCATGCAGCGCGACGTGCAGTCGCTGTCCGACCACGCCGCCTATCTCACCAACAAGATCACGTTCCTGCTCGACGCCATGCTCGGCGTGGTCAGCCATCGAGCAGAACAACATCATCAAGCTGTTCTCGGTCGCCGCCGTCGTGTTCATGCCGCCGACGCTGATCGCCTCGATCTACGG
Organism: uncultured Alphaproteobacteria bacterium; assembly: GCA_963755305.1. GTDB lineage: Bacteria > Pseudomonadota > Alphaproteobacteria > Rhizobiales > Xanthobacteraceae > VAZQ01. The sequence continues at coordinate 203,852 of CAVWJL010000012.1, forward strand.
CATGAATTTCAAGCACATGCCGGAGCTCGGACTGGGAATTCGGCTATCCGCTGGCGATCGTCCTGATGATGCTCGCGGCCGCGCTGCCGTACATGTTCTTCAAATGGAAGAAGTGGCTTTAGGCGATGTGTTTGGGCGCTCGATCGCCTTGATCAGGTCGTCCCCGCGCAAGCGGGGACCCATAACCACCGGCCTCTGGAATATGGGTCCCCGCTTGCGCGGGGACGACCGTGGGTGAAAGTCGAGCCTACACGTGCTGGCCGCCGTTGATGTGGATCTCGGCGCCGTTCACGTAGGACGACGTCTCGGTGCACAGCACGTAGATGATCTTGGCCACCTCGTCGGGCGTGCCGAGCCGGTGCAGCGGGATCTGGTGCGCGACGATCTCCTCGGTGCCGGGCGACAGGATCGCGGTGTCGATCTCGCCCGGCGCGATCGCGTTGACGCGGATGCCGAGCGGGCCGAAATCGGCCGCCATCTCGCGCGTCAGCGAGGCGAGCGCCGCCTTCGAGGTGGCGTAGGCCGCGCCCGCGAACGGATGCACGCGCGAGCCGGCGATCGAGGTGACGTTGACCACCGCGCCCTGCGCCGCCTTGAGCTCGTTGACCAGCCCGCGCGCCAGCATGATCGGCGCGAAGAAGTTGACCTGGAACACGTGCTGCCAGACGTCGAGCGTGGTGTCGATCGAGGACAGCCGCTTGCCGCCGTCGGCCTTGGGCGAGATCGCGGCGTTGTTGACCAGCGCGTGCAGCTCGCCGTTCTCGAGCCGCTGCTTGATCTCGTCGATCGCCGCGAGCGTGCCTTCGGGATCGGCGAGGTCGACCTGGATGTGATCCTCCGGCCCCATCTCCCACGGGCAGTTCTCCGGGAAAGGGATGGCGCGAGCAGGTGATCACGCGCCAGCCGGCGGCGGAGAAGCGCTTCACGGTCGCGTGCCCGATGCCGCGGCTCGCTCCGGTGAGCAGCAGCGCGCGGCGCGGCTGGTTGTCGTGCGACGTGCGGCATGTCAATGCCTGACAGCTCGAGCATGCTAGCTCACGGATAGAGCCGCGTCTTGCTCCACGGTGCGCCCGGCTCGCCGCGGCGGAATTCGACCCGGTCGTGCAGCCGGTAGGGCCGGTCGTGCCAGAACTCGATGACCAGCGGCGCCAGCCGGTAGCCGACCAGTACGGCGGCCGCGGCACGGTGCCGATCGCGTATTTCGCCATGGTCGAGCGCGATCGCCTTCTCGAACGCCATGCGGCTTTCGAGCGGCGCCGACTGCTTGCTCGCCCAGGCGCCGATCTGCGCGAGCCGCGGGCGGGTGGCGAAATAGGCGTCGGCCTCCGCGTCGTCGACCGGCTCGACCGGGCCGCGCAGCCGCACCTGCCGGTTGAGCGATTTCCAATGGAACACCAGCGCGGCCTTGCGGGTTGCGGTCGAGCTCGCGGCCCTTCGGGCTGTCGGTGTTGGTGTAGAAGACGAAGCCGCGCTCGTCGAAGCCCTTCAGCAGCACCATGCGGACGTTCGGCAGGCCGTCGGCATCGACGGTGGCGAGCGTCATGGCGTTGGCGTCGGCCGGCTCGCGCGCTTCGGCCTCCTCGAACCAGGCGGCGAACAGCCGCAACGGCTCGTCGGCCTCGGTGAAATCACCAGTCGTTAACCCGTTCGGGTGTTGTATCGGAGGCGATTCGGACATTCCGGAGTACCCGTTGGTGGCGTTGGTTCCGGTTGCGGCAGCCTGCTTATAGAGGAAGCGCATCGCGCGCGCCTATGCCGGCGGCTGCGGTGCCTGCCGGCGGGCTTTGCGCTGGCGCTGGCGCTCGCCGCGGGCGGCTGCAGCTTCTCCTACCAGCTCGACTGCCATGTTCGCGAAGACGCGATGCCGCGGACGTCGAGACCACCGGCTCGATCCGGCCGGCCGCGCCGTGCGCAAGGCCGCCGCCGAAATGCCGCACGAGGGCGATCTCGCCGCCGCCCGCGCCGCGGTCAGCGAGGCGCTCGACCAAGGGCGGCAAGGACGCCAGCGTGCCGTGGGAGAATCCGCACACCGGCGCGCGCGGCACGGTCACGCCGCTCGCCGCCGCCTACAGCCAGGACGGCACCACCTGCCGCGACTTCCTGGCGAGCTACGTGCGCAACGGCGCCGAATCCTGGCTGCAGGGCGAGGCCTGCCGCGGCCGGCAGGGCCGCTGGGAGGTGCGCCAGATGCGGCCCTGGCGGCGGCACTTGAAGCGCAAGCTGCGACGCGCCGCGCTCGGACCGTCTCCTCGTTGCAGTTTGCGCTCCCAGCCCCCACATTTGGCTTCATGGCGGGGGAAATTGCCCACCATGACGGGACGCCGGAGCGGAGTTCTCGACGATGCGCGACCCCTATGACGTGTTGGGGGTGTCCAAGAGCGCGAGCGCCGCGGACATCAAGAGCGCGTTCCGCAAGCTCGCCAAGAAGCTTCACCCCGACGCCAACAAGAACGATCCAAGGACGCGCCTCGCGCTTCGCCGAGCTGAACGCCGCCTACGAGATCGTCGGCGACGACGACAAGCGCAAGGCCTTCGACCGCGGCGAGATCGACGCCGAGGGCAAGCCGCGCTTCCAGGGCTTCGAAGGCTTCGGCGGCGGCGGCGCGGCGGCCCGGCGCGGCGGCGCGGGCCGGCGAGGGCGCGTTCGAGACCTTCACCTGGGGCCCGGAAGGCATGCAGCGCGCGGACGCGGCGGCGCGCCCGGCGGCGGTCGCGGCGGGTCGGCGGCTTCGAGGACGTGCTGCGCGACATGTTCGGCGGGCGCGGCGGCGCGGCGCGCGCCGCCGGGCGGCGGCTTCGCAGTTCGAGGCAGGAGGATTTCGCGCCGGCGCCGGCCACGACGTCACCGCCGCGCTCACCATCACGCTTGCCGGAGGCGGCCAAGGGCACGAAGCAGCGCGTCGTGCTGCCGACCGGCAAGGAGGTCGAGGTCAAGATCCCGGCCGGCCTCGACCGAGGGCCAGCAGATCAGGCTGAAGGGGCAGGGGCTCGCCGGTGCCCGGCGGCACGCGCCGGCGACGTGCTGATCACGGTCATCGGTCGCGCCGCATCCATCTGTTCGCAGCGCGAGGGCAACGACCTGCGGCTCGAGCTGCCGGTGACGCTCTACGAGGCGGTGCTGGGCGGCAAGGTGCGCGTGCCGACGCTCGACGGCGCGGTCGAGCTCGCGATCCCGGCCGGCACCAGTTCGGGCCGCACCTTCCGGCTCAAGGGCAAGGGCTTCCCGGCCAAGGACCGGCGCCGGCGACCTGATGGCGACCGTGCGCATCGTGCTGCCGGAGGGCGGCGATGCCGAGCTCGACGAGCTGATGCAGAAATGGCGCGACGGCAAGCCCTACGATCCGCGCAAGGATATGGCTTGATCCGCCTGCCGAGATCGTGCGCCGTGCAAGCGGCTATTGCGGCGACACGGCCTGCAGATTGGCCAGCCGTTCCTCGGCTTCCGCGAGCCACTTCGTCTGCTCGGCGCTGAGGTTTCGGCGCGCGGCGATCTTGCGCAGGGTCGCGGCGACCCAGGCGAAGCGGCGCCCCGCGTCGTCACCGGTCATGGCCAGGCCGCGATTGAACGCCACCGCATCGGACTCGCAGTCGATATTGCCGGGATCGGCCGCGCACAGGCGTTCGACGATGGCAAGCCCGGCACGGTAATTCTCGATCGCGTCGGCGCGCTCCCCGCGAGCAGCCGCGACGCCGGCGACCTTGTAGTAGGACACCGCGAGGTCGCGCTGGGTCTGCGCGTGGCCGGGCGCTGCGGCCGCAAGCCGCGCTCGGATCGCGAGGCTTTCGCGAAAATTCCTGAGGGCTTCGTCGGCGGCGCCTTGGCCCAGCAGCACGTTGCCGATCTTGTCGAGCGTCACCGTGAGATTGCGCTGCCACGCCGGGACGGCGGGCCGCGCGGCGGCAAGCCGCTGCATCGCGGCGAGGCCGGCGCGATAGCTCTTGAGCGCGTCGTCGCTCTTGTCCTGGGCGACGAACGCGTCGCCGATTTTGTCGTGGGTCAGCCACAGGTCGCGCTGCCAGTCCGCATTGCTGGGATCGGTAGCGGCGAGACGATCGATGATTGCCAGCGATGCGCGATAGCTCGTGAGCGCCGCGTCGAGCGAATTCTTGGCCTTGAGCGCGTCGCCGACCTTGCCATGCGATAGCGACAGATCGTGCTGCCATTCGGTGTTCTTCGGGTCGGCGGCGGCGAGGCGCGCGAAGACGACGTTGGCCGCGCGGTAGTGCTTGATCGCCTCGTCGAACGAGCCCTGCGCATGGAGCACGTCGCCGATGTTGTCGTGCGACACGGCAAGGTCACGTTGCCAGCCGGTATTGGCCGGGTCGGCATTGGCCAGCCGTTCGGCGATGGCGTGCCCGTCGCGGAAACTCTTGAGGGCCAGGTCGTACAAACGCCCGGCGACCAGGAGATTCCCGATCTTGCCGTGCGAGACGGCAAGATCGCGCTGCCAGCCGGCGTTGCTCGGGTGCTCGGCGGCGAGGCGTTGGCGGATGGCAAGCCCTGCGCGGTAGGCGCGCAGCGCTTCGGTAAGCCGGTCCTCGGCGAAGAGCGTGTCGCCTACCTTGTCGTAGGATACCGACAGGTCGCGCTGCCAGCGCGCATTCTTGGGATCGGCGCCGGCCAAACGCTCGGCGATGGCAAGGCTCGCGCGATAGCTCTTAATGGCGCCGGCAAGCTCTCCCTGGGCCTTGAGCACGTCTCCGATCTTGTCGTGGGACACGAACAGGTTGCGCTGCCAGTCGCCGTTGGTCGGATCGGCCAAAGCCAGCCGCTGGCGAATGACGAGGCTCGCCTGGTAGTTCTTGAGCGCCGCATCGAGCGATCCTTGCGCCGCCAGCACCGCGCCCAGTTCCTCGTAGGTCACCGCGAGGTCGCTCTGCCAATCGAGCTTCGCGGGGAATTCCGCCGCAAGCTCCTGCATGATGCGGTTGGCTTCGGTGATGCGCACGCGTTGGGCTTCGCTGCGGCCGAGCACCGCGTAGTTGCGCGCGAAGGCGACCAGCATCTCGGCCTTGCGGTAGCGCAACTGCGGGGTTTGCCGTCCGAGCTCAGCCATGTCGCGGAACAGGGCCTCGGCCTCTTCCAAAATGCCGACCGAGACGCCGCGCGGCACGCCGAACTGCTCGGACATGGCGACGGATTTGTCGACGAGTCCCGTCGCGCGTTGCAGCGTGCGGTCGAGCAGCGCCTCGTTGCGCCCGAGCTCGTAGCGCGCCCACGCGAAACCGCCGGTCGCCAGGATGGCGAGCAGCAGAAAGACGCCGGCGAGCGCGGCCCAGAAGCGGTTGCGGCGTTTGCGCGCGCGCTCCTCGCGCCGCACGATCTCGTCGAAGCCGAGGCCGAGCAGGCCCGCGACCAGCTTGAGCTTGGCGATCTCCTTGCCGTCGCCCTGCGGCCGCGCGTCGGCGGCGATCGGCTCCTCGCGTTCGCCGCTGAGGGCGCCGTCGGGCGCGAGCTTGAAGCGCACGGCCGGCGGAAAGCATTCGCGTTCCGCATCGCCCGGCTCGCCGTCGATGATGAGCGGGATCACCAGACCGCCGCGGCCGAGCGCCTTGAAGCGGCGGATTTCCTCGTTGACGTATTGGCTCTTGGCGGCGTTCGGCGAGCACAGCACGACCAGGAACTGCGCGCCTTCGAGCGCGGCCGTCGTCTGTTCGGTGAGCGAATGGCCGGCGGAGAATTCCTCGCGGTCGCGAAAGATCGGGCGCAGCGACTTCGGCACCGCGCCGGCCGGCGTTTGGCGTCCGACCAGATCCTTGTCGATACGGTAGCCTTCGAGCGCCGCGTGCAGCCACTTGGCCCACGGCGTGTCTCGGTGGCTGTAGCTCAGAAACGCCCGGTATTTGATCGCAGCGGTCTGCGCCACGCCATCGTCTCCGGCGGCCGGGCGCCAAACCCGCCCGGCGCACGATAGCAGACTTTCAGCCGGCTTTCCGGCGCGGCGAAATCTACGATCCGCGCCGCGAAATGAGCTGATTGGCGAGGCTGCGCATCGGCAGATGCGGCTGCATCCGCTGGAACGCGACCTGCTGCTCGTAGGCGGATTTCGCGATCCGCAGCAGCCGCTCGCGGTCGGCCGGTCCGCTCACCACGTAGCCGATGTCGCTGTCCACCCACTGCACGGCGGCCGCGCTCTCCTCGGCGTGGTAGCGCAACGCCGTGGGCGGCGCCTTCGTCTTGGAGCAATAGAAGGTGTAGCGCTCGCCGGTCGGGCTCTCGTACATGAACAGCGCCGCCGGTCCGATCGGGCCGGGCAGCAGCCGGCCGCCGAGCAGCTTGAGCGAGAACGGCTCGAGATTGGGCGCGCGCAGCGACGCGCCGACCCGCCGCGACAGCCACGGCAGCAGATGCTGCTCGCTGGCGCGCACCTCGATCGGGTGGCGCACCTCGGCGATGTAGAGCTTGTGCGCGATGAGCGCCTCGGCCGTGGTGATCTCGAACGGGGAGGGCGGCGGCGCGGTCACGCGGTGCGCCAGCCAGCCGGCGACGCCGCCGACCAGGAACGCGGCCAGCACGGCGGCGGCGGCGGTCGCGCGCCACGAGCGTCCGCTGCGCGCGAGCTTGTCGAGATTGAAGCGCGCCGGCACCGGCTCCGCGGCGATCGCGCCGTAGCGTGCGCGAATGGCCTCCGCCTGCGCGCGCCATTGCGCGACGCGCGCGGCATCGTCCGGATGGGCGGCGAGCCACGCCTCGACGGCCGCCTGGCGATCCGCCGGAAGCTCGCCGTCGACATGGGCGTTGAGCTCGTCTTCGGTCACGGGTGAATTGCGATCGATCATCGGAATGTCCCTGACTTATTTGATGCGGCGAAGCGAAGGGCGCTCGCCGTCGAGATAGGCTTTGATCTGCACGCGCGCACGCGAGAGCCGCGACATGACGGTACCGATCGGAACGCCTTGCACTTCGGCGACCTCGCGATAGCTGAGGCCTTCGAGAACCACGAGCAGGAGCGCGCTGCGCTGGTCGTCGACCAGCGTGGCAAGCGCCCGCTCGATATCGCGCGCGCCGGCCTCGGGCCCGGCCATGTCGGGCGCGTCGTTGTCGTCGATCGCCATCAGCGCCGGCCGCCGCGCCAACGAGCGCAGGCGGTTGCGGTTGAGATTGGTCAGGATGGTGTAGAGCCAGCTGCGCATGTCGCCACCGTGAAACAGATGCTCGGATCGCAGTGCCCGCACCAGAGTGTCCTGAACCAGGTCGTCGGCCAGTTCGCCGTCGCGCGTGAGCGCGCGCGCATAGCGCCGCAACGCCGGAATCGTCGCCTCGACATCCCGCCGGAACTCGCCCAAGATTGTTCTCCGCTTCCGCCGTACCCGTCCGAGCCGCCTTTCGCCTGCCCGGACGACCTTCAAAGCGCGAATAGTCCGCTCGCCGCTCCCGGTCTGTAAAGCACATCACGGGGGGACAAACACTTGCTTCCGATCGATATTCCCACGGCGATATGAGCCCGGCTGCGCGCGCGAGGCGGGCTGCTTGTGGGGGCACCCCCCCTATGTCATAGGAAACCGCCGGTTCTCGGCAAATCCCGGCAAAGCGAGGACAGCATGCCGGAGGCTGCAGGCCTGATGCGCGCCAAGCGCGGCCTGATCATGGGCGTAGCCAACAACCGCTCGATCGCCTGGGGCATTGCGCGGGCCTGCCACGCGCAAGGTGCGCAGCTCGCCTTCACCTATCAGGGCGACGCGCTGAAGAAGCGCGTCGAGCCGTTGGCGCAGGAGCTCGGGGGGCTCGTGGCCGGCCATTGCGACGTCACCGAGGCGTCGACCATGGATGCCGTGTTCGCGGCGGTCGCGGAGAAATGGGGTGGCCTCGATTTCCTGGTGCACGCCATTGCCTTTTCCGACAAGGACGAGCTCACCGGCCGCTACGTCGACACGACGGCCGATAATTTCTCCAAGACCATGCACGTCAGCTGCTACTCGTTCACGGCCGCCGCGCAGCGCGCCGAGAAGCTGATGCCGCAGGGCGGCTCGCTGCTCACGCTCACCTACTACGGGGCGGAGAAGTGGATGCCGCACTACAACGTCATGGGGGTGGCCAAGGCCGCGCTCGAAGCCTCGGTGCGCTATCTGGCGGCCGATCTCGGCGCCAAGAACATCCGCGTCAATGCGATTTCGGCCGGGCCGATCAAGACCCTGGCCGCGTCCGGGATCGGCGACTTCCGCTACATCCTCAAATGGAACGAGCTCAATTCGCCGATGCGGCGCACGGTGTCGATCGAGGAAGTCGGCGACACCGCGGTCTATTTTCTCTCCGATCTCTCGCGCGGCGTGACCGGCGAGATCCAGCATGTCGACGCCGGCTATCACATCGTCGGCATGAAGCACCCCGACGCGCCCGACATCGCGGTCGCCAAGGAATGAGGCGAGTGCCGGTCTGCTGTTGAACCTGATCGAATGTCACGTCACGTTGTCTATTATATCCGCCACGGCCTCACCGACTGGAACGTGCAGCAGCGCCTGCAGGGCCGGCACGACGTGCCGCTCAACGCCGAAGGGCGCGCGCAGGCGGTCCGCTGCGGCGGCATCCTGGGCGACCTGTTCGAGCGCGACGGCCGCGTGCCGGGGTCGCTGAGCTACGTGTCGAGCCCGCTCGTGCGCGCGCGCGCGACCATGGAACTGGTGCGGGCGACGCTCGGCCTGCAGGCGCCCGATTACGACGTCGAGCCGCGGCTCGCCGAAATCGCATTCGGCGAATGGGAAGGGTTGACCTACGACGACGTGCTCGAGCGCGACAAGGACATCGTCGCCCGGCGCGAAGGCAACAAATGGAGCTTTCTGCCGCCCGGCGGGGAGAGCTACGCGCAGGTCACCGCGCGGGTCGGCGCCTGGTACGCGACGCTGACGCGCGACACGGTGGTCGCCGCGCATGGCGGCACGGCGCGTGCGCTGATCGCCCACCTCGGCATCACGGCCGCCCGAAGACGCCACGCACCAAGCCATCGACCAGGGCGTGGTCTATGTGTTCGCCGGCGGCGGTGTGACGCGATACGCGTAGGCTGGTGCGCGGTTCCCGTGCCATTTGACCCCGGCGGGTGCGCGGGCTACCACACGGCCGCGGATGGAACCCGATGTCGTTCAATACCTTCGGCCATATGTTCCGGGTCACGACCTTCGGCGAGAGCCACGGGCCCGCGCTCGGTTGCGTGGTCGACGGCTGCCCGCCGGGCATTGCGCTCACCGAGGCCGACATCCAGCCCTATCTCGACAAGCGCCGGCCCGGCCAATCGCGCTTCACCACCCAGCGGCGCGAGCCGGACGCGGTGAAGATCCTCTCCGGTGTGTTCGTCGACGAAGCCACCGGCCAGCAGGTCACCACCGGCACGCCGATCGCGCTCACCATCGAGAATGTCGACCAGCGCTCGAAGGACTATTCCGACATCAAGGACAAGTACCGGCCGGGCCACGCCGACTACACCTATGACGTCAAATACGGCCTGCGCGACTACCGCGGCGGCGGCCGCCAATCGGCGCGCGAGACCGCCATGCGGGTCGCCGCCGGCGCCGTGGCGCGCAAGGTCGTGCCGGCGATGCAGGTGCGCGGCGCGCTCATCCAGATGGGCGAGCACAAGATCGATCGCGCGCGCTGGAACTGGGACGAGGTCGAGCGCAACGCGTTCTTCTGTCCGGACGCCAAGGCCGCGGAACTGTTCGAGCGCTATCTCGACGACATCCGCAAACGCGGCTCGTCGGTCGGCGCGGTCATCGAGGTGGTTGCGGAGGGCGTGCCGCCGGCGCTCGGCGCCCCGATCTACGGCAAGCTCGACGGCGATCTCGCCGCCGCGCTGATGGGCATCAATGCGGTCAAGGGGGTGGAGATCGGCGACGGCTTTGCCGCGGCCGCGCTGAGCGGCGAGGAGAACGGCGACGAGATCCGCATCGGCAACGACGGCAAGCCGGTGTTCCTGTCGAACCATGCCGGCGGCATCCTGGGGGGGATTTCGACCGGCCAGCCGGTGGTCTGCCGGTTCGTGGTGAAGCCGACGTCGTCGATCCTCACCCCGCGGCGCACGGTCGACCGCTACGGCAACGAAACCGAGATCAGCACCAAGGGCCGGCACGATCCGTGCGTCGGCATTCGCGCGGTGCCGATCGGCGAGGCGATGGTCGCCTGCGCGATCGCCGATCATTATCTGCGCCATCGCGGCCAGGTCGGCGAGACACCGGCATGGCCGTTCGCCAGACCGCGGTGACGATCCGGGGCGTGGATCCGTATCCGGGCAATGGCTTGATAGGCGCCGCACCGATTACCCGCTGCACTGACCGTGCTGATCCGATATTCTGCAATGTGCGCCCGCTGGTGAGTGACGCCGCCGCGCACCGCAATCGTCTCACATGGAACATGACGAACCTTTTATATGAAACGAGTTGCGGTATTCGGAAACGCCGGCGGCGGAAAATCGACGGTTGCCAAACGCCTGGCCAGTCTGACGCGGCTGCCGTTATATCCGCTGGACACGATTCAATTTCGCGCCGGTGGCGGCAAGGTTCCGCACGAAGAGTACTTGAAAGCGCATGCCGACCTGCTGCGCCGGGACGAGTGGATCATTGACGGCTTCGGCAGCGTTGCTTCTGCCTGGGAACGGTTCTCCCAGGCCGACACGCTGGTCTATGTCGACCTGCCGCTTGTTACGCACCACTGGCGGGTGACGAAGCGCCTGATCAAAGGTCTGTTCGTAACTCCGGAGGGCTGGCCGGAAAACAGTCCGATCTGGAGCAGCACCATGAACAGCTACAAGGTGCTTTGGCTCTGTCATCGCACACTGACGCCCAGGTATCGGCAGCTTGTTGCCGATGTGGCCGCTTCCAAGCGGGTTCATCACCTGAAGTCACCGGCCGAGATGACGGCCTTCCTCGATGCCGTCAAGCGCGAGCATGCGCGTGCCTGATTTATCGGCGCACAATAATGCGTTCGACCGGACATTGCGGTGAGGCGCTATTCGATCACCTCGTCTGGTCGATCACGACGTCGACATCGACAACGATACCGACGTCCTGCACGCGATCGCGACGCGCGTGCGCGCCGACCGCGACGTCTTCATGGTGCCCTATGCCAACGGTCACCGGGTGCCCGCGCGGACGCGGCGGCGATGTTGCGGGCGAAAAAACGGCCGTTATCGGTAGCACATCGCCGGGGTAGGCCCGGCCGGACGATCCGGGCGGGCCCGTGTATTCCGATATAACATATTGGGATATTGGGCATTTTTGTCGTATGGTGGCGCCCGGCCCGAGCCGGTGATAAAGCCCGGCCGCGGCGGGTTCCAAACCGCCTTCTCCGACAGCCGAGAGTGACCGACGACGTGGAGCACGAACCAGTGACTGACGACCATCACCGCGTGGAAGTTCTGCTCGCCGCCTTCGCCAAGGGCGAGATCGTGGTGGTCACCGACGACGACGACCGCGAGAACGAAGGCGATCTGTTCGTCGCGGCCTCGCTCTGCACGCCCGAGAAGATGGCCTTCATCATCCGCAACACCTCCGGCATCGTGTGCGCGCCGCTGTCGGGAGAGGATGCCAAGCGGCTGCATCTCGATCCCATGGTGGCGGCGAACGACGCGCCGCTCGGCACGGCCTTCACGGTCTCGGTCGACGTGCGCCACGGCTTCGTCACCGGCATCTCGGCCGAGGAGCGCAGCAACACGGTGCGCGCGCTCGCCAACGGCAACAGCGGGGCGTCCGATTTCGTGCGGCCCGGCCACGTCTTTCCGCTGCTGGCCAAGGACGGCGGCGTGCTGATGCGCTCGGGCCATACCGAAGCCTGCATCGACCTGTGCCGGCTCGCCGGCCTGCCGCCGGTCGGCGTGCTGGCCGAATTGATGAACGACGACGGCACGGTGATGCACGGCCCGGCGATCACGGCGTTTGCCGAACGTCACAAGCTCAAGCAGATCTCCATCGCCGATCTGATCGCCTACCGGCAGACGCGCGACAAGCTGGTCAAGCGCATCGGCGAATTCCCGGTGCAGAGCGAGATCGGCACGCTGACCGGCTACGCCTATGTGACGCCGTTCGATGCGGTCCAGCACATGGCCTTCGTCCATGGCCGCATCGGCGACGGCAAGGACATGCTCGCGCGGCTGCACCGGGCCGACATCATCCGCGACGTGTTCGGCGGCGCCAATCCGGTGCATGCGTCGCTGCAACGGTTCAAGCAGGACGGACGCGGCGTCATCGTGTTCCTGCGCGACGGCGCGGCCGGCGTTCCCACCCACGCCATCCCGCAGCCGGGCTCGACCGGCTCGGAGGTCGCGCGCTCGCGGCAATGGCGCGAGGTCGGCCTCGGCGCGCAGATTCTCAAGGACCTCGGGATTACGTCGATCCGGCTGCTGACCTCGGCCCGGCTCACCTATGTGGGGCTGGCCGGCTTCGGGATCGAGATCGCCTCGACCGAGATGCTGGACGGCTAGAGCACGATGATTCTAGGTTGCCGCAAAAGTGACCGTCATTGCGAGGCGGCGAAGCCGCGAAGCCGCCGAAGCAATCCAGTCCTTTGAAGACTGGATTGCTTCGCTGACGCTCGCAATGACGAGGATTGCGATTCGGCTTTAAATCATCCCGCTCAAGTTCCGGTTCAACCTCAGCAGATGATGCAGCTCTTGCACATGCGCGTCACTTCGGTGACGAGCTTGTCGATGGTGGTGTGAATCTCCTTCACCAGCGTCTTGATCCGCTGCTCCTCGCAGATCGACTTGTCGGCGGTGATGGTTCCGTTCTTCTCGGACAGCTTCTTGCGGAAGTGCGAGATCACCTGTTGCAGCGATACCGGCGTGATGCAGGGCTTCACCGCGCTGATCACCCGGCGCTCGATCTGCGACGGGCGTCCGCAGAAATTCGCGAACGATTCCATGTCGGCGTAAAGCTCGACCCGCTTCCAGAGCTGCTGCTGCTGCTCCTTCGACAACCAATCCAGCCCGACCTTCGCCAGGATCACGTCATCTCTGGCGGCAACCGACGGGCAGAGCGCGACACAGCCGAGCACGAGTGCCAAGAAGCCCATCCGCACACGAGAGAGCCGCTGCATGTGAACTCCAAGGAAATCCCCAGCCGAAAAGGCGCGCCAAGCTACTGGCACATTTGGGCAACTTCAAGCACCCGGTGGTACGCTTTCTTGGCCGTCGAAACGGCCTGAAACGGGCCTCCGGCAGCGGAAGCGCTTCCCCTCCCCGGGGCGTCCATGCCACCATGGCGCATGGTCTAGCCGGAGGATTCGGATGCGCGCGCGCGTCTGGTTGACGCTGCTTGCGACGGCCGCAGCCGTAGCCGCGGCCGCAGCTTGGAACGGCGGTTCCGCGGCGCCCGGCGCCGGGCGCGTGCTCGCGGACCGGTCGCCGAATGCCATCCCGGTCGACGTCGAGCTCGTGCTCGCGGTCGACATTTCCTATTCGATGGACCCGGAAGAGCAGGCGTTGCAGCGCGAAGGCTACGTCGCCGGCCTGACCTCGCGCGAATTCCTGCGTGCGTTGCGCGAGGGCATGCACGGCAAGGTGGCGGTCACCTATTTCGAATGGGCCGGCCCCTACGACCAGCGGATCGTCGTGCCGTGGCGGCTGATCGACGGCCCGGAAGCCGCCGACGCTTTCGCGAACGAGATCGCGCGCGCGCCCTACCGGCGCGCCTCGCGCACCTCGATTTCGGGCGCGCTCATCTTCGCCAAGACGCTGTTCGACGGCAGCGGCTATCGCGGCATCCGGCGCGTGATCGATGTGTCCGGCGACGGCGCCAATAACAGCGGCCCGCTGGTGGTGCCGGTGCGCGACGAGCTGGTGGCGGCCGGCATCACCATCAACGGGCTGCCGATCATGCTCAAGCGGCCGAACACGTTCACCATGGATATCGAACGAGCTCGACATCTACTACGAGGACTGCGTGATCGGCGGGCCGGGCGCGTTCGTCATTCCGATCAAGCGAGCGCGACCAGTTCAAGGAGGCGATCCGCACCAAGCTGGTGCTCGAGATCGCCGGCCGCGACGCCCGAGCGGCGCGTGGTGCCGGCGCAGGCGCGCCAGCCGCGCATCTCCTGCACCATCGGCGAGCAGATGTGGCGCGACCGCTGGGGGAATTGACGTTCGCCGTCGCCGAAACTCAGCGCTCGAACCGCGCGACGATTTCCACGTGCGACGAATAGCGGAACTGGTCGACCGGCGTGACGCGCACCAGCCGGTAGCCGCCGTCGACGAGGATGCGGGCGTCGCGCGCGAAGGTCGCCGGATTGCACGACACCGCGACGACGACCGGCACGGCCGAGGCGGCCAGCGCGCGCGCCTGCGCCTCGGCGCCCTGGCGCGGCGGATCGAACACGACGCAGTCGAACGGCTTGAGCTCGGCCGGCAGCGAACGGCCGGCGGAAGAGATCGCGCGTCTCCGCCGCGATCGGCTTGAGCCCCTGCGTGGTCTCGGCGGCGCGCTGCAGGCGGCGATCGCGTCCGCGTCGCTGTCGGCCGCGGTGACGCGCGCGCGCTCGGCAAGCCGCAACGCGAACGGTCCGACGCCCGCGAACAGGTCGGCGACGGTCTTGGCCGCTGCCGCAATGCTCCAGCACCAGCCCTGCCAGCGCCGCTTCGCCCGCCGCGGTCGCCTGCAGGAACGCGCCCGGCGGCAACGCCACGCGCGCGCGTGCCCATCGTGATCGTCGGGGCCGCGCGCTGCGCGACGATCTCGCCGTGGCGGGTGAGCCGCGCCAGGCGATGGCGCCCGGCGACCTGCGCCAGCGCGGCCATCGCGTGCCGCCGTCAGCGGTCCCGATCCGCGCACGTCGACGTCGAGGCCCGTCGTCGGTCGCGGTCACCTGGATGTCGAGCGGCTTGCCCGTGCGGCGCGAGCGCTTCGGCGATCGCCCAGGCGGCCTCGATCGCGCCGTCGAGCGCCGGCGCCAGGATCGGACAGCGGTCGATCGCCACGATGTGGTGCGCGCGCAGCGCCGCGAATCCGACCTCGAGCACGTCGCGCTCGCCGCGCCGCGCGTGCAACACCGCGCGGCGGCGGCCCTCGCCATGGGCGTCGATCAGGTCATCGACCGGCGCGTCGAGCCCGGCCTGCGCCAGCGCCTCGACGACGAGCGCGCGCTTCCAGTCGCGATAGCGCGCGCGTCGCCCAATGCTGCAGCGCGCAGCCGCCGCAGGTGCCGAAATGCGGACAGATCGGCGCGATGCGCTCGGGGCTCGCGATCATCGACCTTGACGAGGCGGCGGCGGTCGGGATGGCCGGGCCATGCCTCGACCTCGACGGTCTCGCCCGGCAGCGCGTACGGGCACGTAGATCGGCCCGTCCGGCGTGTCGGCGATGCCGTCGCCGCGCCGGCCGAGCCGGGCGATCGTCAGCCGTTCCACCATGGCCTCGATAGCCGGATCGCTGCGCCCCGCCAAATCAGGCAGGATTGTTCGACGACGCTGCCGGCCGTGCGGAGCGCACGAGCGCAGCGCTGTCCGCTCGGCCAGCGGCGGCAGATAGCCGCGCGCCGTCAGCAGGTGGAACCGCCCGATCAGCAGCGCGGCGAACGTCGCAGACGCCGAGCGAAAATCCGATCCAGATGCCGAACACGCCGAGGCCCGCCCGGAAACGCCAGCACGTAGGCGCTGGTGAAGCCGATGAGCCAGAAGCTCAGCGCCGCGAACAGCATCGGCACGCGGGTGTCGTTGAGGCCGCGCAGCGCGCCGGCCGCGATCCCCTGCACGGCGTCGGTGACGAAGAAGGTCGCGCCGACAGCAGCAGCGCGGCGGCGAGCCCCACCGTCTCGGCGTTCGCCGCGTCGCGTCCGAGGAACATGAGCGGAATGAGGTCGCGCAGCGCGACCACGATCAGCGTCGTCGCCGTCATGAACGCGGCGCCCAGCGCCATCGCGGCGAAGCCCGCGCGGCGCGTCGCGACCGGATCGCGCCGGCCGACCGCGTGCCCGACGCGCACGGTCGCCGCCAGCGAGATGCCGAACGGCACCATGAACAGGATGGTCGCGATCTGCAGCGCGATCTGGTGCGCGGCGAGCGCGGTGGTGCCGATCCAGCCGACCAGCATCGCGGCCGAGGAGAACAGGCCCCATTCGAGCAGCATGCCGCCGGAGATCGGCAGGCCGATCACGAACAGTTGCCGCATCAGGCTCCAGTCCGTGCGCCAGAAGCGGCCGAGCACGCGATACTTCTTGAACGGGCGGCAGGCGTAGCAGATCCAGATCGCCGGCCGCGCACATGCCGATGTTCACGATCGTGGTCGCGAGTCCGGCGCCGAGCAGATCGAGGCGCGGCAGCCCGAAGCGGCCGTGAATCAGCGCATAGGCGAGCAGCGCGTTGACCGGGATCGCCGACGAGCGTCATCCACAGCGCCGGCTCCGGGCGATTGACCGCGCCCATGAAGTTGCGCAGCGCGATGAAGCACCAGGCCGGGATCATCGACCAGGTCAGCCCGGCAGATAGCGCGCGGCGAGCGCCGCGGTCTTCGCGCGTCTGCCCGGCCGCGAGCAGGATGTCTTCGCCCCACAGCTGCGCGACATTGATCGGGACGCCGAGCAGCACGGCGGCCCACAGGCCCATCCGCAGCGAGCGGCGCACCATGCGCGGCTCGCGCGCGCCGTAGGCCTGCGCCGCCAGCGCGCGCGACCGCGGACACGACGCCCATGCCGAGCACGAAGCCGAGGAACAGGATCAGGTGCGCGAGCCCGACCGCCGCGACGCGCCGCGTCGCCGAGCCGGCCGATCAGCGCGAGGTCGGTCGTCATCATGGCGATCTGGCCGAGCTGGGTCAGCGCGATCGGCCAGGCGAGCTTCACCGTCTCGACGATCTCGGCGCGCCAGACGCGCTCGCGCCGGCGGCGCGATGCGGCGGTGATGGTTCCCGGCAGGGTCATGGCGCGGCACCATAGCGATATGCGTGGCGAGAGAAAGGCGGCTCTCAGCCGCGCTGCGCGCCGATCAGGAACTCGCGATTGCCGTCGCCGCCGGCGATCGGGGAGGGGACGACGCCGACGACCGTCCAGCCGAGCGACGTCACGAAGTCGGCGATGTCGGCGCAGACCGCGGCGTGGACCGCCGGATCGCGCACGATGCCCTTCTTGACGTGGCGCCGGCCCGGCCTCGAATTGCGGCTTGATCAGCGCCACCAGCTCGCGCCGGCGTCCGCGCCAGCGCGAGCGCCGCCGGCAGCACGAGCTTGAGCGAGATGAAGCTCACGTCGATCGGTGACGAAGGTCGGCGGTTCGCGCAAGCTGAGCCGGCGCGAGCGCGCGGATGTCGGTTGCTTCGAACGCGACGCACCTCGGGCCGCGCGCGCAGGCTGCGCGTGCAGCTGGCCCGTGGCCGACGTCGACCGCATAGACGCGCCGCGCGCCGCGCGCGAGCAGCACCTGCGGTGAAGCCGCCGGTCGAGGCGCCGACGTCGAGGCAGACGCGGCCGCTCGGATCGAATGCCGAAATGATCGAGCGCGGCCGCGAGCTTGACGCCGCCGCGCGAGACCCACGGATGCGCCGGCTCGGCCCGCAGCACCGCGTCGGCGGCGACTTCGTCCGAGGCCTTGCCGACGGTGACGCCGTCGGCCGTCACCAGGCCGGCGGCGATGGCGGCCTGCGCCTTGGCGCGGCTCTCGAACAGGCCGCGTTCGACCAGCAGGCGGTCGATCCGTCGGCGGGTGCGCATGGCCCGGAACAACTAACGGCCGCCGGGGATTAGTTCCAGTGGGTGCGGCCGCGGCCGCGCCGCAAGCCGCCGATGGGAACGCCACCGATTGCAAGAGGACAGGTCATGGCCCGAAGATATTCACGCAGTGCCTCGAAGGATGTCGAGCGCGCAATGAAGAAGCGCAAGAAAGGCACGCTCAAGAGCGGCCGCAGCGGCAAGACGGTGACGAGCCGCAAGCAGGCGATCGCGATCGGGCTTTCGGAGGCACGCGCCAAGGGCAAGAAGGTGCCGCGCAAGAAGAAGAGTAGCCGCAAGAAGAAGTAGCGCGCGCGCCGGCGCCTTACGCGCGTCCGAGCTTCACGGTTTCGCCGCGCACGTTCTGGCCGAGCGCCTCGAACGCCTTGGTGACGATCCCCTTGGCGTCGAGCCCGGCCATGGCGTACATCGCCGCCGGCGAATCCTGATCGATGAAGATGTCGGGCAGCACCATGGAGCGCACCTTGAGGCCGCCGTCGAGCACGCCGTGCTCGGCGAGCGCCTGCAGCACGAAGGAGCCGAAGCCGCCGATCGAGCCTTCCTCGACGGTGATCAGCACCTCGTGCTCGCGGGCAAGCCGCAGCAGCAGGTCGACGTCGAGCGGCTTGGCGAAGCGCGCGTCCGCGACCGTGGTCGAAAGGCCGAGCGCGCCGAGTTCGTCCGCCGCCTTGAGGCATTCGCCCAGCCGCGCACCGAACGAGAACAGCGCCACTTTCGTGCCCTCGCGCACGATGCGTCCCTTGCCGATCTCGAGCGGCTTGCCCTCCGCCGGCATCGCCACGCCCAGGCCCTCGCCGCGCGGGTAACGCAAGGCCGACGGCCGGTCGTCGATCGCGGCCGCGGTCGCCACCATGTGGACGAGGTCGGCCTCGTCCGCCGCCGCCATCACGACGAAGCCGGGCAGGCAGCCGAGATAGGCCACGTCGAAGGCGCCGGCATGGGTCGGTCCGTCGGCGCCGACCAGCCCGGCGCGGTCCATGGCGAAACGCACCGGCAGGCGCTGGATCGCGACGTCGTGCACCACCTGGTCGTAGGCGCGCTGCAGGAAGGTCGAATAGATGGTGGCGAACGGCTTGTAGCCCTCGGTGGCGAGCCCGGCGCAGAAGGTCACGCCGTGCTGCTCGGCGATGCCGACGTCGAAGCAGCGATTGGGGAATTCCTTCTCGAACAGGTCGAGCCCGGTGCCGGACGGCATGGCGGCGGTGATGGCGACGATCTTGGGGTCCTTCCTGGCCTCCTTGATCAGGCTCTCGGCGTAGACCTTGGTGTATTGCGGCGCCGCGGCCTTGGCCTTGGCCTGCGCGCCGGTGGCGACGTCGAACTTGACCACGCCATGATACTTGTCGGCCGAGTTCTCGGCCGGCGCGTAGCCCTTGCCCTTCTTGGTCACGACGTGAACGAGGAACGGCCCGTTCTTGGCGTCGCGCACGTTGCGCAGCACCGGCAGCAGGTGGTCGATGTTGTGGCCGTCGATCGGCCCGACATAGAAGAAGCCGAGCTCGTCGAACAGCGTGCCGCCGTTGACCAGGCCGCGCGCATATTCCTCCATCGCCACGGCGCGCTGCTCCAGGAACGGCGGCAGCACCTTGGCGGCCTTGCGCACCAGATGGCGCAGCGAGCGGTAGGTGCGGCCGGAGACGCGGCGCGCGAGATAGGCCGACAGCGCACCGACCGGCGGCGCGATCGACATGTCGTTGTCGTTGAGAATGACGATGAGGCGCGAGTTCATCGCGCCGGCGTTGTTCATCGCCTCGTAGGCCATGCCCGCCGACATGGCGCCGTCGCCCATCACGGCGATGACGTTGTTCTCCTTGCCGGCGAGGTCGCGCGCCACCGCCATGCCGAGCGTGGCCGAGATCGAGGTGGAGGAATGGGCGGCGCCGAACGGGTCGTATTCGCTCTCGGCGCGCTTGGTGAAGCCGGAGAGCCCGCCGCCCTGCCGCAGCGTGCGGATGCGGTCGCGCCGGCCGGTGAGAATCTTGTGCGGATAGGCCTGATGGCCGACGTCCCAGACCAGCCGGTCGGCGGGGGTGTCGAATACATAATGCAGCGCAACGGTGAGCTCGATGACGCCCAGCCCGGCGCCGAGGTGGCCGCCCGTGACCGCCACCGCGTCGATGGTCTCCTGCCGCAGCTCGTCGGCCACCTGCCGCAGCTTGCTGGCGTCAAGGCGGCGCAGGTCGGCCGGCAGCTTGATCTGATCGAGCAGGGGCGTTTTTGATTCAGGCACAGGCAAACTCCCACCGACTTGGCCTTGCGGCCGTCCTTGCGGTTATCCTTAGCGGGCTGCCCGCATTTTAACCAGACCGAATGCGGGGGCAAAGCGGGAACGACGGGGAAGTGGTTACTTCGCCTTGCATTTTTCGCTCCGCCGGGGAGGGAACTCGGCACTTATCGGGGGCGTTTCCGGATGTCATACTTCTACATAACAAGGGACGGGCGCAGGAGTTGCATATGGCGTCTCACGACGATTGGGAGAGCCGTCCCGGGTCATCGCCGGGGCCATGCGCTGCGGCGCGCGCCGCGGCGGCGATGCGAAACGAGCGCGCGGGCTGAGCGCCGTGGGACTGCAGGTCTACCGCAAGAAGCGCAAGTTCGACGCCACGCCCGAGCCGCGCGGCCGCACCGCACGCGGCAAGGGCGACAGCTTCGTCATCCAGAAGCACGCCGCGCGCCGGCTGCACTACGACCTGCGGCTCGAGCTCGACGGCGTGATGAAGAGCTGGGCGGTCACCCGCGGCCCGAGCCTCGATCCCGACGAGAAGCGGCTCGCGGTCGAGGTCGAGGACCACCCGATCGAGTACAACAGTTTCGAAGGCACCATCCCGCAGGGCCAGTACGGCGGCGGCACGGTGATGATCTGGGATCGCGGCCGCTGGCATCCCGAAGACGATCCGCACAAAGGCCTGCAGAAGGGCCACCTCGAATTCTCGCTCGACGGCGAGAAGCTGCATGGCCGCTGGCATCTCGTGCGCATGCACGGGCGGCGCGGCGAGACCAAGCATCCGTGGCTGCTGATCAAGGCCAAGGACGAGGCCGCGCGGGGCCGGAACGATCCCGACATCCTCGACCAGGAGCCGCTCTCGGCGGTGAGCGGGCGCTCGATCGCCGAGATCGCCGAAGGCAAGGGCAAGAAACGGGTGTGGCAGTCGAACCGCAGCGTCGAAGAGAACGTGAAGGCCGGCGCCATCAAGGGCGGCGCTACATCGGCGCGCAAGAGCGCGCACGGGGAGCGCCGCGCGGCGCCGGCAAAGCGCCGGACGAAGGCCGCCGGCAAGAGTAAGGCCAAGGCCAAGAGCAATGCCGGCAAAGCCGGCAAGGCCAAACGCAAGCGCCGCGGCGCGGGCTCGGCCGCGCTGCCCGATTTCGTTCCGCCGTCGCTCGCGACCCTGCGTACTGGCGCGCCCAACGGTCCGGACTGGGTGCACGAGATCAAGTTCGACGGCTATCGCATGCAGGCGCGGCTCGATCACGGCGAGGTCCGCCTGCTCACCCGCACGGGTCTCGACTGGACCGCGAAATTCCCCAACGTGGCGCAGGCGGTCGCGGACCTCGCGCCGATACCGCGTTGATCGACGGCGAGATCGTGGTCGAGGACGACGACGGCAAGTCCGATTTCTCCGCCCTGCAGGCCGCGCTCAAGGCGAACGCGCACGACGGGTTCGTCTACTACGTCTTCGACCTGCTGCATCTCGACGGGCGCGACGTCGCCAGGCTGCCGCTCATCGAGCGCAAGGAGGAACTGCGGCGCCTTGTCGGGCGCCAGCGCGGCGTCGATCCGGTACAGCGAGCATTTCGCGGAAGACGGATCGCAGGTGCTCAGCGCCGCGCTGCAAGATGTCGCTCGAGGGCATCGTGTCGAAGCGCACGGCCTGCGCCCTATCGCAGCGGGCGCACCGACGCCTTCGTCAAGATCAAGTGCGCCAACGCGCAGGAGCTGGTGGTCGGCGGCTACGCGCCGTCGACCGCGATGCCGCGCGCGGTCGGCGCGCTGGTGGTCGGCTACTACGAGAACGGCCGGCTGATCTATGCCGGGCGCGTCGGCACCGGCTACACGCATGCGACCGCGCGCGAACTCTGGAAGACGTTGCAGCCGCTGGAGATCGGCAAGCCGCCGCTCGAGCGCATCCCGGCGGACGAGCGCCGCCGCGACGTGCATTGGGTCGAGCCCAGAATGGTGATCGAGGCGGAATTCCGCGGCTGGACGGCGGACGGCCTGCTGCGCCAGGCGGCGTTCAAGGGCGTGCGCGAGGACAAGCCGGCGAGAGAGGTGGTGCGCGAGATCCCCGCCAAGGGCAACGGCGCCGAAACGCCCGCGCGGCCGGCGAAGATCGCGGCCGAGACCGTGAAGGTGGCGGCGCGCAAGTCGAAGCCCGCCGGCACGGCGCCGGCCAGGGCGAAGGCGCGCGCCCGCGCGGCGCCCGCCGATGGCGCGGTGCGCTTCACCCATCCCGAGCGCGTCTACTGGGCCGACGCCGGCGTCACCAAGCAGGACCTCGCCGACTACTACCGCGCGGCCTGGGAGTGGATGGCGCCGCATGTCGCGGGCCGGCCGCTCGCCTTCCTGCGCTGCCCGGACGGTACCGCCGGGCAATGCTTCTTCCAGAAGCACGCCTCGGCCGGGCTGGACGAAAAGTTCCTGCGCAGCGTGATCGACAAGAAGCGCCGCCAGGTGCTGGCGATCGAGGAGCTCGACGGGCTGCTGTCGCTGGCGCAGGCCGGCGTGCTGGAAGTGCACGTGCGCGGCTCGAAGATCGACCGGCTCGACGTGTGCGACCGCATCGTGTTCGATCTCGATCCGGGCGAGGGGGTGGCATGGTCCGACCTGGTCGCCGCCGCGCGCGACGTGCGCGAGCGGCTCGCCGGCATCAAGCTCGAAAGCTTCGTCAAGCTCACCGGCGGCAAGGGCCTGCACGTGGTGCTGCCGATCGAGGGCACCGACTGGGACACCGCCAAGACCTTCGCGCAGGCGCTGGCGCATGGCGATGGCGGCGGACGAGCCCAGGCGCTACGTCGCCAAGATGACCAAGTCGCTGCGCGGGGGACGCATCTTCGTCGACTATCTGCGCAACGCGCGCGAGCAGACCGCGGTCGCCGCCTACTCCACCCGCGCGCGCGAAGGCGCGCCGGTGTCGGTGCCGGTGACCTGGGAGGAGCTCGGCGGCAGCAAGGCTTCCAACCGGTACGGCGTGCGCAACGTGGCGCGCCGCCTCGGCTCGCTCAAGGACGATCCGTGGGCGGAGATGCTGCGCGTGCGCCAGAAGCTGCCGGACCTGCGTGCGCCGCGCCGGCGGTAACGTGGCGCCGCGCGACGTCGCAGGGTGGGCAAAGGCGCGCGAAGCGCGCCGTGCCCACGCGGAACGTTCAGCGCGTAGCCAGCATGGAGCGTAGCCCGCATGGAGCGAAGCGGAATGCGGGATCTCTCTCGCCGCGACCCGGATTCCGCTTTCCGCGCGTCTGCGACGCGCGACGGCTCTATCCGGGCTACGATCCGCGCGCATTCCGATTTGCGGCTCGCACGCGCGCCGGGCCGATGCTAGCCTCGCGCCCACCAAGGAAACCGGGGTCGGAGAAACCGCATGCCACGCATTACGATGATCGAGCGCAACGCCATGAATGCCGAACAGGCGCGCGTCTATGACGCCGCCAAGCAGTCGAGCGGGATCGTGGGCGGGCCGTACACCGCCTATATCCGGCTGCCGAAGCTGTTCGAGGCCGCCCAGGGCCTGCGCGAGTTGCTCTCAGGCGGGCCGCTGTCGCAGCGCGAGCAGCAGATCGTGAACCTCGTGGTCGCGCGGCACTGGAACGCGCAATATCCCTGGTTCGCGCAGGTGCGCCGCTCGCTCAGCGTCGGCCTCACGCAGGCGGTGATCGACGCCATCAACGCGCGTAAGCCGCCGGACCTCTCCGACGCGCGCGAGCGCGCCTGCCACGTGGTGGCGAGCGAACTGCTCGCCAATAAGGGCCTGAGCGACGCCAGCTATGCCGCCGCGGAAAAGACGCTGGGGCTCGACAGCCTGGTGGCGGCGGTCGCCACCACCGGCAGCTTCTCGATGACCTGCCTGACGGCGGCCACCTTCGGGATCGCGCCGCCGGCCGAGAACCCGACCCCGCTGGCGCCGTAGCCCGCGTCCGGAAATTTTAACATTGGGGTTGTCCGGCGCGGTGCGTGCCGCACGCTCCACCTCTCCCCGGAGGGGAGAGGTCGCCGCGCAACGCAGTTGCGCGGCGGGTGAGGGGGCTCGGCTCTCTCGATAGTCCCGATACCCGAACCCCCTCACCCCGACCCTCTCCCCTGCGGGGAGAGGGAGCGCACCGAGCTTGCGGCACGGTCTGGCTGTCAATCATGAGAATGCTCCAGCGCGCCAGCGCGTAGCCCGGAGGAGCGAAATCCGGGGGCATCCCAGCCGGTGCGCGGCGCAGCGTTGGCTGCGATGGGCGCGAATTCAGCAGCCAAGGGTCGCCGGCGCGCTGCGCAGTCACACACTCGCTGTCATGCCTGCGCAAGCAGGCGTCCAGTAAACACAGTTGCTGGGATGGACGGATTGAGCAGCCAACACAGACCGGCGTTTACTGGATTCCGGCTCTCGCTTCGCCGGACTGCGTCCGGCTCCGCTCGGCCGGAATGACACTGGAACGCTCGGCCGGAATGACAGTGGTGAGGTCAGTCCGGCAGCGGGATGAACTCGCTCTCGTCGCCCGGCACGGTGTCGAAGCGGTTCTGCTTCCAGTCGGCCTTGGCCTGCTCGATGCGCTCCTTGCGCGAGGAGACGAAGTTCCACCAGATGTGGCGCGGACCGTCCATGGCGGCGCCGCCGACCAGCACGACGCGCGCGTCGCCCACCGCGTTCACGGTGATCGGATCGCCCGGGCGCAGGATGAGCAGCTTGCCGGCCTCGAAGCGGTCGCCCGCGATCTCGATCTCGCCGTCGACCACGTACACCGCGCGCTCCTCGGTGGCGGCATCGACCGGCAGTGCGGCGCCGGCCGCGAGCTTGGCGTCGGCGAACAGCGTGTCGCACAAGGTCGGCACCGGCGAGCGCACGCCATACGCGCTGCCGGCGACGACGCGGATGGTCTTGTCCTCGCCGCTCACCAGCGGCAGCTCGGCGGCGTCGTGGTGCGCGAAGCTGGCGTCGATCTCCTCCAGATGCGAGGGCAGCGCGACCCACAGCTGCAGGCCGTGCAGCGGCTCGCCGTCGACCCGGTGGTCGGGCGCGGTGCGCTCGGAATGCACGATGCCGCGCCCGGCGGTCATCCAGTTGACCTCGCCGGGACGGATCGGCAGCGCGGTGCCGAGGCTGTCGCGGTGCATGATCTCGCCCTCGTACAGGAAGGTGACGGTCGAGAGCCCGATATGCGGGTGCGGGCGCACGTCGACGCCGGCGCCGCCGCGGAATTCGGCCGGGCCGAAATGGTCGAAGAAGATGAACGGCCCGACCATGCGGCGCTTGGCATGCGGCAGCGCGCGGCGCACGCTGAAATGGCCGAGGTCGACGCTGCGCGGCACGACCACGAGCTCGATGGCGTCGGCGGCCGCGGCGTCGCCGGGCGCGGGGTCCTTGTCCGGGGCAAAGCTCATTGTCACTCCTTGCGATTACCTGGAATATAAGGTCGCGGACGGCCTGGCGCAGCGGCCTTCGCTAGGAGCCGTTTGGTCCCCGAATATGGCCGCATTGATGGACGCTGGTCGATGGCGGGCAGGCCTGTCACCCTGATTACCGGAGCATCGGCCGGCATCGGCGCGGCGCTGGCGGACGTGTTCGCCGCCCATGGCCACGAGATCGTGCTGGTCGCCCGCCGCGCCGCCCCGCTCGACGCCATCGCGGACCGCATTGCGGCCACCGGCCCGCGCCGGCCGCGGCCGCATGTGCTCACCGTCGACCTCGCCCGCCGCGACGCCGGCGACCGGATCGCGGCCGAGTTGGCGGCGCGTGCGCTGGAGCCGGCCATCGTGGTCAACAACGCCGCGTTCGGGCTGTTCGGGCAGGCGGCGCGGCTCGACCGCGCCGAGCAGCTCGCCATGATCGACCTCAACGTGCGCACGCTCACGGATTTGTCGCTGCGCTGGATCGACAGCCTGGTGCGCCATCGCGGTGGCCTGCTCAACGTGTCCTCGGTCGCCGCGTTCGTGGCCGGGCCGAACATGGCGATCTACCACGCCACCAAGGCCTACGTGCTGTCGCTGAGCGAAGCGCTCCACCAGGAGCTCGAGCCGCAGGGGGTGCGGGTGACGGCGCTCTGTCCGGGCCCGGTCGAGACCGAGTTCCAGGGGCGCTCGGGGGTGCCGAAGGGCTACCACCCCCAGGCGCTGGCGCGCTCGGCCGGCCGCGTCGCCCGCGAAGGCTATGAGGGCCTGCGGCAAGGCAAGCGGGTCGTCATCCCCGGCTCGCACAACAAGGTGACGGCCGCGCTGCTGCGGCTGCTGCCGCGCGATCTCGCGATCCGGTTCGCGCGCAGCCGGCAGGGGCGGGGGTTGGCCTAGGCGGTGCCTCGGTCAGCCGACGTCGAGCGGCTCGGTTCCGGTCGGCTTGCCGCTGGCATCGAGCGTGATCTTCTCGACCCGGGCCTCGGCCTGGCGCAGCAGTTCCTCGCAGCGGCGTTTGAGCGCCTCGCCGCGCTCGTAGATCGCGACCAATTCCTCGAGCGGCACCTTGCCTTCTTCCAGCCGCTTGACGATCGATTCGAGCTCCTCGATCGCCCGTTCGAAGGGCAGGCGGCTGACGTCGGAATTGATGGCGTCGGCCATGGGATGTCCGGATGTGCCCGATTCTACCCTCTATATAGAGTATCGCGCCACGTTGTGCACCGGATTGCCGGCGCCGTGCGCGTCCTATCCCCGCATCAGCGCGGTCACGTGGGCGGCGGCCGAGTTGGCGAGCCCCTCCAGGTCGTAGCCGCCTTCGAGCAGGGAGACCACCCGGCCCTGCGCGCTGTGGTCGGCAATCTCCATCAGCTTTTGCGTCACCCAGGCGAAGTCGGCCTCCAGGAGCCTGAGGTTGGCGAGCGGATCGCGCATGTGGGCGTCGAAGCCGGCCGAGATCACGATCAGATCGGGTCCGAAATTGCGCAGCCGCGGCAGGATCGCGGTCTCGATCGCCTCGCGGAAGCGTTCGCCGCCGTCGCCCGCGCGCAGCGGCGCGTTGACGATGGTGTTGTGCTCGCCGCGCTCGCCCAGCGCGCCGGTGCCGGGATAGAGCGGCATCTCGTGGGTGGAGCAATACATCACCGTCGGGTCGGACCAGAAGATCTCCTGCGAGCCGTTGCCGTGGTGCACGTCGAAATCGACGATGGCGACGCGCTCGGCGCCATGCTGCTTCTGGGCGTGGCGGGCGGCGATGGCCACGTTGTTGAACAGGCAGAAGCCCATCGGCGCGCGCGGTCTCGGCGTGATGGCCGGGCGGGCGGGTCGCGACGAAGGCGTTGGTCGCCTTCCTGCCCATGACTTCGTCGACCGCATGGATCGCGCCGCCGGCCGCGCGCAACGCCGCCTCGAAGCTGCCGGGCGACATGGAGGTGTCGGCGTCGATGCCGCACCAGGCCTTGCTTGGGCGTCGCCTCGCGGATCGCGACGATGTAGTCCATCGGGTGGCAGAGCGCGATCGTCTCGAGCGACGCGGACGGCGCCTCGACCCGGGCGAGGTCCTGGAAGCGTTCCTGCTCGAGCGCACGCGCGATGGCGCGCAGGCGGTCCGGCCGCTCCGGATGGCCGGGCGGTGTCAGGTGGTCGAGGCAGGCAGGATGGGTGATGAGCAAAGTGGACATGGGGCTATCCGGCTGCGGTCGCATAGAGAGTTAGTCAGTGAACGCATTCAAATAAAGGTGCGCTCAGTCCCATCTTTTGCCGGTGATGCTGACGCCTACAGGCGGCGGCGGTTCATCGGGGACGAAGAATGTCGGCGCCAGCGGCTCGCTCGGATCAACGCGATATTTCTCGAACTCGGTGACGCCTTCGCCGGCGAGGAACGTGTCGTCGATCAGGAAGTGGCCGGTGAAGCTCCGCGCCGGCTTTTGAAAGATCGAGATAGGCCGCATCCGCCAGGATCTCGGGGCTGCGCGACATCGCGCATCACCGCATCGCCGCCGAGCAGGTTCCGGATCGCCGCGGTCGCAATCGTCGTGCGCGGCCACAGTGCGTTCACCGCGATGCCTTGCGCGCGCAGCTCGCCGGCCAGGCCCAGCACCACGAGGCTCATGCCGTACTTGGCGATCGTGTAGCCGGTGGAGCCGGCAAACCATTTCTCCCGCATGTCGAGCGGCGGCGAATTCATCAGGATGTGCGGATTGTCGGATCGGGCAAGATGCGGAATGGCGTATTTGGACACCATGAAGGTGCCGCGGGCGTTGACCTGATGCATCAGATCGAAACGGCGCATGTCGGTTTCGGCCACCGGGGTGCGCGAAACGGCGCTGGCATTGTTCACCACGATGTCGAGACCGCCGAAGGTTTCGACGGTCTTGGCGATCGCCGATTTCACCTGCTCTTCGTCACGCACGTCGACCACCAGCGGCAGCGCGCTGGCCGCCGGCCTTGGCGATCTCGTCGGCCGCGGTGAAGATGGTACCCGGCAGCTTGGGATGAGGCGTGTCGGTCTTGGCGGCGATGGCAATGTTGGCGCCGTCGCGTGCTGCACGCAGCGCAATGGCAAGCCCGATGCCGCGCGATGCGCCTGTAATGAACAATGTTCTGCCTTTGAGCGAAGTCATGGTTGCCGACTATCCGTTGCCTTGCGAGGTTCACGCGAGCGCGGCGTCCGCATGATTGACGCTGTCGGCGCTCTCGAACACGATGCGCTCGAGACCGCTCGCATTCACCGCGATATTCTCCGCGAAAAAGCGCGCGATTGCGATACGGGCGTTGGCGTCCGCGCCGTTGCCGGCGAGCCGCATGGCGGCAAGCGCCTCCTCTGCGAGCATGGCGCTGCCGGCAGTGAGCGCGAACAGGCGCAGATAGGGCGTCGCGCCTGCCAGCACGGTGTCGGGATCGTTCTGCTGGCGGCCGAGCAGCCAGTCGGTCGTACGCTCCAGGCAGTCGAGCGCTTCCTCGAGCCGCACGCCGGTCCAGCCGAAGCCCGGATCGGTACTGGCGTTGACCGCTTCGACGGTGTGGCGAAGCTCCGCGATGTAGGACTTCGCCGTGGCGCCGCCGGAGAGCGCAAGCTTGCGCGTGACGAGGTCGATCGCCTGGATGCCGTTGGTGCCTTCGTAGATCGGGGCGATACGGGCGTCGCGCAGATGCTGGGCGGCGCCGGTCTCCTCGATATAACCCATGCCGCCGTGCACCTGGACGCCGAGCGAGGCGACTTCGACCCCGATGTCGGTGGCGAACGCCTTCGCGATCGGCGTGAGCAGCGAGGCACGCTCGTGCGCGGCCTTCCGCATCGCCTGGTCGGGGCTGCGTTCGGCCCGGTCGAGCGCCACCGCCGTGGCATAGCAGATGGTGCGGGCGGCGCGCGTGAGCGCGCGCATGCTCAGCAGCATGCGCTTGACGTCGGGGTGCGCGATGATCGGGCTTGCGCCGTCGGCTGCGCCGGTTGCGCGACCTTGCTTGCGCTCGCGCGCGTAGCCGAGCGCCTGCTGGGTCGCGCGCTCGGCGATGGCGACGCCCTGGATGCCGACCGCCAGTCGCGCCCGGTTCATCATGGTGAACATGCACGCCATGCCGCGGTTTTCCTCCCCGATCAGGAAGCCGGTGGCGCCGCCGTTGTCGCCGAACGCCATGGTGCAGGTCGGCGAGCCGTGAATGCCGAGCTTATGCTCGATCGAGTGGGCGCGCACGTCGTTGCGCCCTCCGATCGAACCGTCGGCGTTCAGAAGGAATTTTGGAACGAGGAACAGGGAAATGCCGCGCGTTCCCGCGGGTGCGTCGGGCAGCCGCGCCAGCACGAAATGGATGATGTTGTCGGTGAGATCGTGCTCGCCGTAGGTGATGAAGATCTTCTGCCCGCTGATGCGATAGCTGCCGTCGGGGGCGCGTTCGGCCTTGGTGCGCAACAGGCCGACGTCGGAGCCCGCCTGCGGCTCGGTCAGCTGCATTGTGCCCATCCATTCGCCGGAGACGAGCTTGGGCAGATAGGCGCGCTGAAGGTCGTCGCTGCCGTGCGCGGCGAGCGCATCGACGCCGGCCATGGTGAGCAGCGGTCCGAGGCCGAACGCCATGGCGGCCGAGTTCCACATCTCGACGCAGGCCGCATTGACGGCGTGCGGGAGGTCCTGGCCGCCCCAGTCCGCCGGCGAGGCAAGTCCGTTCCACCCGGCCTTGGCCCATGCGCGATAGGCCTCTTTCCATCCCGGCGGCATGGTGACTGCGCCGTCGAGAAACGGCGTGCCGTGGCGGTCACCGACGGGATTGAGCGGTGCGATCATGTCGGTCGCGAATCGGCCGGCTTCCTCGATGACCGCATCGACCACGTCTTCGGCGAGGTCGCCGTAAAGCCCTTCCGACAGGGCCGCGCCGAAGCCGGCGCCGTGCTTCAACGCAAACACCAGGTCGGCGGCCGGCGCCCGGTAGCTCATTGTGTTGTCTCCGGATGTCGCTGCGCGCAGTCTCCGCGCTGCCGGCGCGCATCGCCGAAGCTGGCTTCGGCGATGGAATCTCGATGGTTCTGCTAATCTAGCCGCGGCAGTCCTGCGGTCAACCTGAGCAGGGGCAGCCAGGATGAACGAGGAGGTGGGAGAAAAGGCGGTCCATGGCCTGAGCGATCCGCGGCCTGACCGAGGGCGGCCCGGGCGAAGTCAGGAAAACGGAGCGGCAGGGTTGAGCGATGGAAGCAATCCGGACCAAGGAGCAGACGAGCGAGAGGGCCTGGGCCAAGGGGAGGTGAACCGGCTCGGCCGTTGATCGTGCCGGGGCGCGCCGCTATGGTCCGCGCGCCGCAGCGGCGACGAGGCCGCCTGATGGGGCGTAGCCAAGTGGTAAGGCAGCGGATTTTGATTCCGCCATTCCCAGGTTCGAAGTCCTGGCGCCCCAGCCAGCTAAGTTATTGATATTACAGTAGTTTTTGTCTTGGCGCGTTTTGCGCCAATTGGCGGGCCTTTTCTGCGCCCGAAATCCGCAGAGACAAATATGCGCGTTCTCTCGGCGCGCGTCGCGACGAAAATCTCTCGGCGGGCATTTCGTGGTTTACTTTTTTGCTGCAGATGGAGCGGCAACGACGCGTGCAAACAGCCATCAACGCGGACGTGCGTGACGAGTTGTCGCCGTAGCGGAAATTTTAGAATCCGAGCAGCGTGCGCTGCTCGACCCAATCGGTAGGCAACCGCGACGCCTGCGCATTAAGAACTTGGCGTTCAGCTGTTGCGGTTGTCGACCATTGACGATCGCCGTGGTGATGTCTGGTGCCAGCCACGGAAGCCGCAGCAGCGTGTAGATGTAAGCGGCCGTGACACCTTCCTCGCGCGCGATGTCGTGGACGGTCAGATTGGTATTCTGGCAAAGTCGCTCCTGGATGTCGTGCGCGCGCGCAATAAGCCTGAGCAAGCTCGGATCGGCTGTTCTCGTCGTCAGAACCGTCGACCAGCATCCTCATTTCGCGGCCGATCCGCCGGAGACGAGCCGGCGTCGTCAACGATCACGGCGTCGTCGGCATTGGGCTCCGAGATCTGATCTTGGCTCGCCGGATCGATCGGTTGGCCAGCAAGCAAATCTGCAAGTCGGTGCCGAGAAAGATTGATCTCGACGTGATCAGAATGGACGACGACCCGGCATAGCAGTGCCATGAGCGTCGCTTTGATGCTTGCGGTGGTTGGGCTCCGAGTTCGTCCGCAATCTGAGAGCCACGCTCGATCAATTGGCTTTTTCGGAACCGCTCTGCGGTTCGCCGTCGATGGCGTCGAGGAGGGCAGTGGGATCGGTAAAGAAACGCGCGAAGCCTGTTGATGACGAGGCCTTCCAGATCGCCGGCAGGAATACGCCAGCCATGCGAGCGGCGGGTTTTTGCCTGCCTCATAAGAGACGCCGAGATATAGTACCGATAGCGAGCGCCCTTCTTGATCGCGTATGTCGGCGTCAGGCGCTCGCCGGTCGCGTCGAACACGAGGCCGCCGAGCAGACTCGGATGCTTTGCGCGTGCGCCAGTGGCCCGCTCAACGCGGTTCTTGGCGAGCACCGCCTGGACCTCATCCCAAAGCGGCTGTTCGATGATCGCCGGATGCTCTCCAGGATATGAATTGCCCTTGTGGGTGATCTCGCCGCGGTAGATGCGATTTTGCAGCATCAGATAGAGTGCGCCACGGGCGAGTTCCCGACCGCCGTACTCGGTGCCGTCGGGCCGAACGCGCCGTTTGCTCCTGATCCCTGCGGCGGCAAGGTCTTCCTTGAGGTCGCGAACCGACTTGAGCGCAAGATAGCGCCGGAAGATATCGACCACGAGTGCGGGCCTCGTCTTCGTTGACGACCAGCTTGCGGTCTTTCACGTCGTATCCGAGCGGCGGCATGCCGCCCATCCACATGCCCTTCTTCTTGGAGGCGGCGATCTTGTCGCGCACGCGCTCGCCGATGACCTCGCGCTCGAACTGCGCGAAGGACAACAGCACGTTCAGCGTCAGCCGTCCCATGCTGGTGGTGGTGTTGAATTGCTGAGTTATCGACACGAACGAAACGCCGCGGCGATCGAAGACCTCCACGAGTTTGGCAAAGTCCGACAGCGCCCGCGTCAACCGGTCGACCTTGTAGACGACGACCACGTCGACCTGGCCTGCCTCGATATCGGCCAGCAGCCGCTGCAGGGCCGGCCGCTCCATCGTGCCGCCGGAATACCCGCCGTCATCATACGGCGACGGCAGACACGGTCCAGCCTTCGTGCTTCTGCGACAGGATGAAGGCCGCGCAGGCTTCGCGCTGGGCGTCGAGTGAGTTGAACGCCTGCTCCAGGCCTTCGTCGGTCGATTTCCGTGTGTAGATCGCGCAGCGGTTCCGTTTGCCGGGCCGTCGCGGGATCTTTTCTGACTCAGCCATTGCGCTCTCCTTTGACTGACGTCGCGTCCCCGCTGCAGGCAGCCCAAAGAAGCGTGGACCCGACCAGTGTGCGCCGGTGATCTTCTTGGCGATCTTGGTCAGCGACGGATAGCTCATGCCAGCGTATTCAAACCCATCCTCCGTCACCGTGACGGTATGAGTGCGGCCATGCCATTCGCGAACCAGACGCGCGCCGGGCTTCAGGCTGAGGCTTGGCGTTGCGCCAACCCGACCCGTCGTTCGCAAGGCCTTTGCGATCGTTTGCAGCTTGCGACGCGTCGCCTTGCCGAGCCCGCCGTGTTCGATTTCCTGAAGCCTGTAACCGAGCGCAAGGACAAGGAGGTCGCGGCTGATCTTTGGCGGGTCGCTTTGGTACAGTCGCCGCCATTCGCGACGCAACTCCTCGACGTCCGAGCGACCGAAAGCGATCGAGCTCGCGCTCGATCGCCGGTGTATTTGCGCTGGTCATGGTTAGGTGGTGGGTGACGCCGGAAGGCTTGGAGCTGACTTTGATTTGGCCGGCTTTCCGGCGGCCACGCGGTAGTGCGTTCGCCGTCGGCCTTCTCCGACGTCAGCGTCAAACCGAGCTTCTTACGCACGACGCCAGCAAAGAAACCGCGGACCGAGTGCTGCTGCCAGCCGGTCGCCTTCATGATGGCGGCGATCGTGGTTCCTTTGGGCTGTTTGAGCAGCCCGAGGACCGTCTCCTGTTTGGTCCCGCCGCGGATCGAACCCGAGATCCCCTTCTTAGGTTTTGCAGGCTTCTTCGCGCGCTTGGCCGCCGCGACCTTCGTCTTGCTGTGTGTGTTGCGATGCGACATCTTGAGATCCTTTCGGTTGCGACGGCACACGCGCCGTCACCACCGAAGCCCCACAGTGGCGGTATCGCCAGCGGGGCGGGATCCGAGACGAGGCCAAAAGGCCCACATCGATACGACGACACTGACGCTCCGTTGGCAGCGGAAGTCCAGTCGTTTTCTGCGAATAAAATTGCGCCCCTTTCGGGCCGGCATTTCAGGGTTAAACCTTCGTTCGGAACCTCACTGTGCGCCTCAATCTCCAAGAGTTGAAATGTTTCCAGGCGGTTCGGCAGGTCACCGTGGGGCAATTTCCCAACCCCGATGAGGACATCGTGATTGGCGTCGACCTTGCACACATAGGTCTGTGGACGTCGGCGAACAGGCTGCAGTTTGCGATGGCGCAGCGCGCTCGTGGACCCGGCGGTAAATCTGCCGTCTCAGATTCTGCGCTACCAATGCCTACACTTGTCCAACATGCACGCGATTCGCTGGAGATGCCGGCATGAAACCTACGAAGACGGAGCTCATCCGACTGGCACGGTTGGTACACAAAGATATCGCAATCGGCCACATATCCCGGAATGCTCGACAGGCTGTTGAGGTGCTTGGCGATTCCCAGAACGCTGCGATCGAGCTGCTTGACCTTGCGTTGGAGGAGGCCACGAAGGAGCAAAAATCGCTGGTTGATTCGTTCGGCTTTCTGTTTGGCCAGTCTTTGGAGACTTTACGTTTCGACATCGAGTTCGGGCTACAAGACCGCGTCGGAACTCGCAGAATGTGTTCGCAAGCGGCTAGTCACCGCGAGCAAAGCCGGGACAGTTGGTCCTTCCACTCTATTATTTCTCATTCAGTGTTTTGGTTCTGCCAAGCTCGAT
This sequence comes from uncultured Alphaproteobacteria bacterium, assembly GCA_963755305.1. GTDB lineage: Bacteria > Pseudomonadota > Alphaproteobacteria > Rhizobiales > Xanthobacteraceae > VAZQ01. The sequence continues at coordinate 238,117 of CAVWJL010000012.1, forward strand.
CTTGGTGAAGAGTTGCGAGGCGTCGTCGAGCATCTGCTGGAAGAGGGTGGTGAGGCGAACGCTGATGATCTCAATCCTACGGATATCAGTGATCTGTTTGGCTTTGTCACCGACCTTGTAGAGCAGGCAGAGTGGCGACCCGTTCGCGGTCCATTCTGTTCTGGCCGAGAGTTCGGAAGGGATGCCAGACGAGCACCGCGGCGTGATGGCCACGGCGTTCCTGTTTTCTGGCGAGGCAACAGCCGTTGAGGCTTCAGTCGGTTGGTTGTTGGATCCGGCGGCAACGGTTCGGCAAACGTTGGCGGATTCACTTGGAGACGCCGCGCGCAAAGGCAAAGTCACGCCGACCATGCTTCGCCGCATGATAGCGATGCGCAATTGGTTGCCGCAAGACAGTCGCACAGCGCTTGACGCTGCTATCGTGCGCGCGAGCGATTACCCTGAGCAGGCTTCGATCAATCTCAGTTTGGCCATCCGCGCCCTCGACCAGCATTCGGATTTCGCGGCCAACGCGTTTGAGGCGTGCTGGCACTCTCAAGGTCACGACATCATGGGACGCAAGAATCTGACCCTTGGCGTTGCGCCAACCAGACCCGTCGTCCGCAAGGCCTTTGCTATCGTTTGCAGCTTGCGACGCGTCGCCTTGCCGAGCCCGCCGTGCTCCAATTCTTGAAGCCTGTATCCGAGTCCAAGTACAAGGAGATCGCGGCTGATCCTCGGCGCATCACTGTGGAGCAGCCGGCGCCATTCGAGACGCAGTTCCTCAAGTCCGAGCGAACGGATGCGATCGAGCTCGCGCTCGATCGCAAGTTTATCCACCCTGGCCATGGCTAGGCGGCGGGTGACGCCGGAATGCTTGGAGTCGACTTGGATTTGGTCGCCCTTCCAGTCGTCACGCGGTAGACGCGCTCGCCGGCGGTCTTCTCCGACGTCAGCGTCAAGCCGAGTTTCTTACGCACGACGCCAGCAAAGAAACCGCGTACCGAGTGTTGCTGCCATCCGGTCGCCTTCATGATCGCGGCGATTGTTGTCCCCTTGGGCTGCTTGAGTAGGCCAAGGACCGTTTCCTGTTTGGTCCCGCCGCGGGTTGAACCCGAGGCAACCTTTCCACTCTTTGCAGGCTTCTTCGCACGCTTAGCTGGCGCGACCTTCGTCTTGCTGGGTGTGTTGCGATGCGACATCTTCGAGATCCTTTCGGTTGCGACGGCACACGCGCCGTCACCACCGAAGCCCCACAGTGGCGGTATCGCCAGCGGGGCAGGATCCGAGACGAGGCCAACAAGCCCGCATCAACATGACGACACTGACGCTCTGTTTGCCGCTGAAGTCCAGTCGTTTCGACAGCAAATATTAGGCCTGTCGTTCCCGAAAATCCCATCCGCGGGGGTTCGCGCCTGAAGGAGAATCAGGGCAACATCATATGCGATGCTTGCCATCCTCCATCTGCTTGCGATGTTCGTCGCCGATCTGTTCAAACCGCGGCGGCAGCTGGAAGTCGAGAATCTCTTTCTTCGTCACCAGCTCAACATCGCCCTCCGGCGTGCACCGCGCCGTCTGCGGCTGCGTGGGAGCGACCGGGCGTTGTTGGTATGGATGTCACGGCTTTGGCCAAGCCTGCTCAGGTCGGCCCGGATCGTTCAGCCTGACACGATACTGCGGTGGCATCGAGCAGGATTTCGCGCCTATTGGCGCTGGAAATCCGGCACTCGGCCAGGGCGGCCTCCGGTTAGCCGTGAGCTGCGCGAACTCATCCATCGGATGAGCAAGGAGAACCCTTTGTGGGGTGCCCCGCGCATCCACGGTGAACTGCTGAAGCTCGGGTTCGAGATCGCCGAATCGACGGTCTCCAAATACATGATCCGGCACCGAGGGCCGCCGTCGCAGACCTGGCGGACATTCCTGCGCAACCACGCGGATGCCATTGCGGCAATCGATCTCTGCGTGGTTCGAACCCTGACATTTGAGTGCCTGTTTGCGTTTCTCGTCATAGGCCACGGTCGACGACAACTGCTCTGGTTTGCCGTTACGCGGCACCCGACCGCCGAATGGCTGGCGCAGCAGATCGTGGAGGCATTTCCCTGGGATACGGCGCCGAGCTATTTGGTGCGCGACAATGACGGTGCCTACGGGCAGACCTTCAAAGATCGGGTCCGGGCTATGGGGATACGGGACCGGCCGATCTCACCGAGGTCGCCCTGGCAGAACCCCTATGTTGAGCGCCTGATCGGGACGCTTCGGCGCGACTGCTTGGATCACGTCCTGATCTTTGGCGAACGGCATTTGCGGCGGGTGCTGACCTCGTACTCGGTCTATTATAATGAGACGCGCACGCATCTGGGGTTGGGCAAGGACGCGCCGCTAGGGCGAGCCGTCGAGCGATCCGGGACCGTCGTCGCCATACCGGTTCTGTGCGGATTACATCATCGTTACGCGCGGATATAATTTTCGGGAAGGACAGCGGTCGACCGTACGCGTCGGATCGTCGGCGGCATATTCCGGATGATCGAGCTTGAGCCTCCTAGCGATCTTGCGCAGGTGCTCCTGGCGGTTAGACGATCCCCCACTCCTGTCGGATTGCTTTCGAGTTTCAGTCGCCACTGGCATGAACGCCTGATCGTGAGAAGTAACGGACTTTCTGAGGGGCGCTCAGTAAATCTGAATTCCATCGCGAAACACCTTCGGCGCGCATCCGAGGAAGATTTCCTGGTGAGAGCTATTGAATGCGTAGTTGAGCACTTGTGACAGTCAGACGACTTCGGCGGTCAAAGACATAGGGCGTCGTCGAAGTTGTCCAGCCGCGCCAATACGTCGCCGAGGTTAATGTAAGCCACCGACACGTCGCGTTGCCACGTGGTATGGCAGCGGTCAGAGGCGGCAAGCCCCGCTCGTCGATGGCAAGCCTGGCGCGGTAGGCTTTGAGCGCCCCGTCGAGCTCGCTCTGATGGTGACGCCGCTTACGCGTACCAATTTCTTGCAATATTCCTACGGGCACTGCGCGGGCGAACACCCATTGGCATTCGCGTTTTACGAAGAACAAATGGGCGCGCGTTTCGAACTGCGGCGAGTGGTGCGCTTCGTGGCGGCGGTCTGGCGGAGCGTTTCGGGCCACCAAGGATCCATTGTCCCATCGCCTCCGTAGGTCGCCCGTAGCGCCTCAACAAACAGCCTTACCTTCGGCGCGAGAAACCTCCGGTGGGGGTAGACGGCGTACACGCGCAGCTCGGGAAGAACCTTCCAGTCGAGCAGGACAAGCTCGATCCCGCCTGTATCGAGATAGGGTCGCGCCAAAAAGCTCGGGGCGGCAACTAGGCCAGCACCCTCGGCCATGGCAGAGCAGAGCGCTGCGCCGCTGTTGGTCGTCAGCACTCCCTTAAGTTTCACACGAACACGGGTGCCGTCGCGTTCAAAAGTCCATTCATCCCGAGGATGTGGCTCAAGGAAAACGAGGCCACGGTGCTGTTCGAGATCCTCAGGCTTGCCGGGCCGGCCATATTTGCGCAGGTAAGCGGTCGCCGCAAAAATCCCGACCCTAGTCAAGGCGAGCGGTTGCGCGACGTAACCGCCGTCGAGCGCGGCAGCGACGCGGACGGCGACGTCGATCCTCTCCTCGACTAGATCCACCGGGCGATTCGACATTTGGAGATCGACGGTGACGTGGGGGTAGGTATTCATGAAGCGCGCGGCGATGGCCGCCACGCTGCCGAGGTCGAGCGGTGCCGTCACGCGCAGGAGGCCCTTGGGCTCCTTCGAAAGCTCGCTCATGGACGCGTCGGCGTCTTCGAAGGCCTGCAGACATTCGAGACAATGCTCAAGGTAGATGCGGCCCGCTTCTGTAAGACTGATGCTGCGGGTAGTCCGATCGAAGACGCGGGAGCCGACACGAGTTTCCAGCGCCGCGACGTGCTTGGTCACGGCGGCCGGCGAAATGCGAAGGTCGCGGGCAGCGGCGGCGAAGCCCGAGCGTTGAGCGACGCGAACGAACACCTTCATGCCCTGCAACGTGTCCATCGCAGCACCCTACCATTTCCGGACAGGAAACAATCCATTTCGATCGTGACATATTCTCTCGCAGTCGACGCACGCCTAGGCTTGTCCGTGCCGGAATGCCCCGCAGGACCGCAATCCTTGGTGGCGACCCTTTCCGAAGCCGATCTGAGGCCGCTCGCTGAGAAAATCGCGGGTGCGCTGCGCCCACGGCCACATCGCGAATCCAGAGGGTCGCTGTGTGCGGGCATCGACGGTAGCGGGGTCACATTAGGATCGCGTGGACGAGACGAGATCGAACAAAGGCAGAAACAGGAACGCAGAGAATGGGCAATTCATACGACGCCATCATCGTGGGAGCGCGCTGCGCCGGCTCGCCGACGGCGATGCTGCTGGCCCGCAAGGGCTACCGCGTTCTGGTGCGTCGACCGCGCGACCTTTCCGAGCGACACGCTGTCCACCCACGTGGTGCAGCCGCTCGGTGTGGCCGCCCTCTCGAGATGGGGGCTGCTCGACCGCCTCATCGCGACCGGATGCCCGCCGATCGACACATACGCCTTCGACTTCGGTCCTTTCACGATCACCGGCGCGCCTGGCACGAAGGATGCTCCGGTCGCGTACTGCCCGCGGCGGACCATCCTCGACAAGCTGCTCGTCGACGCCGCAGCCGAGGCCGGTGCGGAGATCCGTGAGGGCTTCACCGTCGAGGAGATCCTGATCGAAGACGGACGCGTCGTCGGCATCAAGGGCCATTCGAAGAGCGGCAGCACGCTGTCACCGAGCGCGCCGACGTCGTCGTCGGCGCGGATGGCCGGAACTCTCTCGTGGCAGAGGCCGTCCGGCCCGAGCAATACAACGAAAGGCCGCCGCTGCTCGCCCCCTACTACACCTACTGGAGCGGTCTTCCGATGGACGGGCGGTTCGAAACCTACATCCGCCCGAACCGCGGATTCGCGGCCGCGCCGACCCACGACGGTCTGACGCTCGTCGTCGGGGGATGGCCGTACTCGGAATTCGCGGCGAACAAGAAGTGACATCGAGGGCAACTATCTGAAGACGATCGAGCTCGCGCCCGAGTTCGCCGAACGCGTACGCGGCGCGAAGCGCGAAGCACGGTTCGCCGGCGCGCCCATGCCGAACTTCTTCCGCAAGCCGTATGGTCCCGGTTGGGCGCTGGTCGGCGACGCGGGCTATCATCAAGGACCCGATCACGGCGCAGGGCATCAACGACGCCTTCCGCGACGCCGAGCGCTGTGCGATCGCACTGGACGAGAGCTTCACGGGAGCTCGCTCGTTCGACGAGGCGATGGGCGACTACCAGCGCGCCCGCGACAGCACGCGCTGCCGATGTACGAATTCACGTGCCAGCTGGCGACGCTGGAGCCTCCGCCGCCCGAGATGCAGCAACTGTTCGGCGCGATCCACGGCAACCAGAAGGCCATGGACGGCTTCGCGCAGATGAACGCCGGGACCATCTCACCGGCGGAGTTCTTCTCGCCGGAGAACATCGGCGCGATCATGGCTGGCCGCTAAAATGCAGTGCGGGCGGGTTAAGACGCGTTTTAATAAGGACCTTGGACGCTTGCGACAGTATTTTACGGCAGCATCGCCAATGCCCGGGACGTCAAGAAGCTCGCGGTCGACATCCGCCGCAGCGTCTCCACATCGTCCGGCAGGGCGGCGAGATCGATGTCCATGACGGCAGAGCTTAGCTGACTCGCGCTCGTCCTCGTCGATCTCCATGCGTGATTGAGTCAATCGGTCGCAGCGATCATCCAGCTACGGCCGGATGCCACCGTTGTCCCGGCGAGCGCCAATCCATACCGTCAAGCAGCGACGACAACTGCGTCGAGTTCAGCGACAGCGTCTCGCCCGGCGCGACGCTCGGCTGATGGTCGATAGAAATTTCCCTGCTACTCCAAACGAGTTCCCTGTTAGTCGCCAAAAAATTCCCTGTTTCTTTCTTAGGGAATTCGACCGTAAACGCCTGATTTGTTAAATCAAATTTAGGGGCCGTCGTCGCATCGAGGGCAAGATTTTGAACAATTCCCTGTTATTTTCCCTGTTAGCAGGGATTTTGCCGCGCAGACTGGTTCGCATCCGACTGCAACCTCAGCCAGTGCGGTCTCTGTGCGCCGTGTCCGGTTTGAAAAATTGCCGCGCCCATTCCCGCACGTAGCGGGAGGATGCCGCGTCTCTAGTCTGTAATCGCTGAGATTCTTAGCGACATGCTGCCAAATTTTCAGCGTTGTCTCTCGTCGCTAGATTTCGATATCCGTGTTCTAGCGCCACGGTAGTGTCCAGAATCTTTCGCACATTTGATCAGGCGACAGCTCCGTGTTGCGCGACAATCTGGATGAGAACGGCGCGTCAATCTGGATGAGACGAGGCGGCCGAGCGGATTGATGATTGACGCTGGCCGCGCTCTTGGCAAGCGCTTTGATTGACGGCGCGCGTCAATCAGTCTTCGGCGTTCTCGGTTTTCTTGATTGTCGCGTGGGTCGGCTGGCCGGCCGCGCCCGCGCTTTCGATCGAGGGCTTCGCGGCGGCGATAGCTCTCGACGTTCATCTCCAGGATCGTGGCGTGATGGACGAGGCGATCGATGGCCGCGAGCGTCATGGCCTGATCGGGGAAGATCTTGCCCCATTCGCCGAACGGCTGATTGGCGGTGATCAGCATGGATCGCCGCTCGTAGCGCGCGGCGATCAACTCGAACAGGACGCTGGTCTCGGCCTGATCCTTGGTGACGTAGGCGATGTCGTCGAGGATCAGCAGATCGTAGCGGTCGAGCTTGGCGATGGCGCTTTCGAGCGCCAGCTCGCGACGTGCGACCTGCAGCCGTTGCACGAGATCGGTGGTGCGGGCGAACAGCACGCGCCAGCCGTTCTCGACCAGGGCGAGGCCGAGCGCTGCCGCCAGATGGCTCTTGCCGCCGCCGGGCGGGCCGAACAGCAGGATGTTGGCGCCCTTGCTCCAGCCACGCATCGCCGGACGCGAGCGCCATCACCTGGGCCTTCGAGACCATCGGCACGGCCTCGAAGTCGAAGGTGGCGAGCGTCTTGCCGGCGGGCAGACGCGCCTCGGCGAGATGCCGCTCGATGCGGCGGCGGCCACGGTCGGCCATCTCGTGCTCGGCGAGCGCCGCGAGGAAGCGGGCCGCCGGCCAGCCTTCCTTGTCGGATTGCTCGGCGAGCTTGGCCCACATCAGCTTGATGCCCGGCAGGCGCAGCTCGCTGAGCAGGAGCTCGACGCGGGCGGCGTCGACGGTGTTGGTCGTCGTCATGCCACGACCTCCAGGCTGGAGGTCGGCTCGACGGCATGGACAGCCGCCAGTTCGTCGTAGGTGCTGAGCGGTACCAGCTCCACCTCGATCACCGGCACCGATGCCGGGTTTGGGCCGAAGCGCTCGCGCAGCATCGCCAGATCCGGCAACCGGCCCGGCATCGAGTTCCGCGTCGATCAGCCCCGCCAGCTCGGCCTCGCAGGCGCGATCGTGCGCGAGCGCCAGCAGCTCGACCGTCAACCTTGCACGCCCGCTTGTCGCCCACGCTCGGCGCGCAACGCCTCGAAGGCTCGTGCATAGGCCGGACGCGGGAACAGCTGATCGCGGTAGACCAGATTGAGCAGCGCCATCGGCTTCTTGCGCAGCGCGTGGATGACGTGCCGGTAGTCGACGACGTGACCGCCCTTGCTCTCCGAGACCGGCCGCCCGCGCCGCAGCGTCATCATCGGCGTCGCGCCGAGGAAGCAGTCGAGCCGGTCGTCGTAGAGGTGCACGCGCAGGCGATGGCCGATGAGCCGCGACGGCGCGGTGTAGAACACGCGGCGCAGGATGAAGCCGCCGCTCGACGTGACGGTGACGATCTTCTCCTCGTAGTCGGCGCGTGCGCCGCTTCGGCAGCGCGAGCAAGCCTGGGCCGCTCCAGCTCGATCCGCTTGCGGTTGTTGGCGTTGCGCCGGCCGACGATCTCGTCGACGAAGCGGCGGTAGGCATCGAGGTCGTCGAAGTCCCGGCTGCCGCGCAGCAGCAGCGCGTCCTCGAGCGCCTTCTTGAGATGGCCGTGCGAACTCTCGATCGAGCCATTCTCGTGCGCGACGCCGGGGTTGTTGCGGGTCGGCGTCATGCCGTAGTGGCGCATGAGCCCCTGGTAGCGCTGCGTCAGATCCTCCTGGGCGTCGCGGTCCAGGTTGCGGAATGCCGCCGACAGGCTGTCGCTGCGATGCTCGCGCGGCACGCCGCCGAGCGCCCACAGCGCATTCTGCAGGCCCTCGGCCAGCGCCACGAAGCTCTCGCCGCCGAGCACGACATGGGCATGCTCGAAGCCCGAGAACGCGAGCCGGAAGTGATAGAGCCGATGCTCCAGCACGACGCCGGCGATCGTGATGCCGAGCGCGCTCGTGTCGGTGAAGTCGGACAGGCCAAGACGGCCGGGCTCGTGCTCCTGCCGGAAGATGACGTCCTGCTCCGGGCCGGCCAGCGCCCGCCAGGCCCGCATGCGCCGTTCCAGCGTGCGCCGGATGCCGGGGCCGATCTCGGGATGGCGCCGCCGGATCTCTTCGAGCACGGCAATCGCCCGGATGCCGGGCGCCGCCTTCAGGATCGGCACGATCTCGCTGTCCCAAACGTCGGCCAAGCGGATCGGGCCGCCGCCGGCCACGCGGCGCCTTCTTCTGCGAGGGCAGCCGCGGATCATCCTCGATCCGGTAGCCGGTCGCCGTGCTGAAGCCGGCCTTGGCGGCGGCAACGGCGGCGTCGTGGGTCTGTCGGTAACTCATGTACAGCCTCATCTGGTGGTCGGTGATGTGGAGGCCGGGCAAGTGTCTGATCCCTCAAGTTCTGAGACGAATCAGACAGCTTGGCACCGGTCGCTCACGACCGCCAGACGGGTCTTCGAAAAGCCCGCCGCCGGGGCTGGCCTGCCTTCGGTCGGGCTACGCCCTCCCTCCGTCAGCCCACCCCCGGCGCATTCTCATCCTGATTGACGCTGCTCTCTCACCTTGATTGTCGCCGCGCAGCTCCGGTTTGCATGACCTGCGGCTGATAGAGAGGCCGCATGTTCATGTAGCGCGTGGTCGACCAAGCAGTGCCGGCGATGTAGCGCAGCCGAGCGGCTGCCAAGTTGAGGCAAGACTGGCCATCGGGGAACGCTCCAACGACCCGGGTTCGCCGACGAATTCTCGCATGATCCGCTCGAGCGGATTATTGGTTCGGATTTTCTGCCAGTGAATGTCCGGGAAGGCGTAATAGGTCAGCGTCTCTTGCACGCTCCGCTCGACCAGATCGGCCGCTGCGTTCATCCTGGTGGCGCGCAGATCGTCGACGATTGCTCGCGCCTTCCGGTCGGCGGCGTCACGGCTCTCCTGGGCATGGATGGCCTTGAGCATATGGCTCACCTCGCGGACCTTTGTTGCGGGCACGTGACTGAAGACGTTCCGATAGAAATGCACCATGCAGCGCTGCCAGCGGGCCTCAGGCAGGTACTCGGTGGCGCTCTCCGTCAGGCCGCGGCATGCGTCGGAAATAATCAGCTGCACGCCCGTGAGACCACGGTCGACCAGGTGCCGCAGAAACGCCGACCAGCCCGACTTGTCCTCCTTGGCACCCTCGCAGATGCCTAGAATCTCCCGATATCCTTCGGAGTTGACGGCGCTGGCCACGAGCAACGAGACGTTGCGCACCTCGCCGGCCCAGCTGCGCTTCATCACGATGCCGTCGAGATAAAGATACGGATGCTCGCCCTCGATGCGCCGGTTCCGCCAGGCCTCGATCTTGGCGTAGATCTTCTTGTTGAGGTTCGACACCGTGCTCGGGCTCACCCGTGTCCCCCACAGCGCCTCGGTGATGTCTTCCACGCGCCGAACCGAAATCCCCGCCAGATACATCTCGATCAGCGCTTCTTCGACCGAGCTCTCCCGCCGACGGTAACGCTCAATGATCGCCGTCTCAAAGGTCTGGCGCCGCAGCTTCGGAACCTTGAGACTGACCTCGCCGGCGCTGGTTTGAAGCGTCCGTTCGATAGCTGCCGGCGCGGGTATCCTGCCGAGCCTCGCTGCGTTCGTAGCGTCCTGCCCCGCAAAGCTGGTCTGCTTCAGCATCCAGCATCGCGTTCAGCGTCTCCTCGACAGTTCCACGAACCATCTCACCGAGATGATCCCGGATCCGGGCTTCGTCGATCTGAATCACCTGACCCATCGGCTTCTCGTCACTCATCGGTTGCTCCTTCAGTTTATGAAGAAGCCGTCAGTCCCGAAAGTGCGAAAGATTTGTACGTTATCAGCGCCACTGACTCGGTTCGAATGGGTAGTGACGAGTTCGATAGTACGACGCGCAAAGAAATCGGCTTTTGCTGGCAGGCGCCGGCTGCCTGGCAGCGTTCGCGGGTTTGCGCTGCTGCGAACCGGCGAGGTGCCAAACGCGGTCGCCACCTCGACCGACCATGTGCTTCTGATGCCGCGCACCGAGGTGCATTGTCGCCGCTGCGGCGGACATCTCGGGGATGTCTTCAACGACGGCCCAAAGCCCACGGGGCTGCGCTACTGCATGAACGGCGTCGCGCTGACCTTCACGCCGGATGCCCCCGCCTGATTTGCCGGCGAGGCCTGCCACGCCCGACAAGCGTTGTAAGTTCAAGTGCGGGGGGCCTTGGGACCTTGTATCGGTTCGACCGTGTGTATCTCATTGGAGAGCAATCGCTTTCGTGCCTCGGCTGACTAATTTGGGTTCGTTCTGCCAAATCACACCTAATGATTGCTGTCATGAGCTAGCATATACAAAATGGCTAGGGCCGTTGGGCTCCGATGCCGTCGTGAATCACAGGATCTTCAGGAGAGACGCGAGTTTCGCGAGCATCACCACGTTGGCGCGAGGGTCGATGAGCGGAACATCCTTGACGGTCTGCCGTCGTAACGGGCCTTGGCGCCCCCCATCATGCCCTGCCGCCACCAGTTCCGGATGATGGGCTCGGACGATTTTGCCCCCGGTCGATTGAAGCCGTAGAACGGTCCGGCTGCAATATCCCGGTGGAAAGCCGAGCGATTGGCCGCAAGTTGCGCCGCACGTAAAACACAAAGCGAAATCCTTGGCGTCCAGCTGCAGGGTTGGCGCCGAACAGGGGAGGCATCACGCGGTTCGGGCGGCGAAGATCGTCGAGACATTGGGCGGCGTGTTCCTTCACGACCGCGTGTCAGTGTCCGCTGAACACGAGCGCTCTTGAAGGGAAGCACCAGCGCCTGGAGCCGCAGAATCAAGGCGTGCACGAGCGCGAGCGCATCCACAGCGTGAAGAGCCATGCCTCGTAGACACGCCAGTGTCTTTGGAGGCGATCAGCGTCGTGGTTGCTCGAATAGGCGTTGGCGATGCAACTGCTGCCGGGTGTTACGCCGTCGAGCCCGCCTTTGTAGAGAGGCTCGAGAAAGACCAGAAGTGTGCCCGGCTGCGTCACCTGCTGCGCGTCGACCAGTTGCTCGCCGCCGCGGAACTGGCCGGCGGCAATGTAGTCCTGCACATCCGTGACCACCATCGGGATGATCGTAAACGGCTTGGATACGCACGTGACCTCGGCCGTCATTCCGACCTTCATGATCTGCGCTTCAATCTGCCCGAAGCCGGCCTGCAGGGCTCGCCGGCCGGCTTCATCCGGAATCAGGATGCCGGCCGGGCGCATGATCGGATTGACGATGTCGCCCACCCGCAGCGCGAACTGCTCCACGCGCCCGCTCACGCCGGCACGGATAACTGTCTTTTCCAACTCCACCTGCGCCTGGGCCAGCGCAGCTTCGGCGCTGGCCTTCTGGGCTGGGAGAAGCGCCGAGATCCGCGCCTCTACGGCCTGTTTTGCAGCCGTGGCGGCAGCGATCGCACCCAGGCGGCCTTCTACAAGAATCTGGAGCCGCTCGATCTCGCGCGCGCGACGTTACCCGGATTGCGCCTTTGCAGCTCCTGCTTGGTCTCCAGTTCGTCCACGGCCTGCTGGTGAGCGCTCTTGGCCTCCTGGATCTGGCCTTCAGCCTTCAGGAGATCGGCCCCCGCCACCACCAGGTCCGCCTCGATTTCCGCAATCTTGCGCCGCGCGGTCTCCACAGCGGCCTCCTGCTTCGAGCTGTCCAGCCTGAAGATCGGCGCTCCTTTGGCGACCTGGACCGCTGAAGCCAACATAGACCTCGGCGACGCGCCCGGTTGTCTCAGAAATGATCGGGATGGTTCTGAAGAACAGTGTGACGTTGGTGGTGGACGGGTGGTTGTAGAAGATCACGGTGATCAGGCACACGGCGAGAACCACGCAGGCAGTGATCCCCCACCTCAGCTCGAACCACACGGAGAAAAGGGTGATTTCCTTGCCGATCCGCTTGTCCCTGGACATACCGGCGGTAGAGATAGTCCGGAACAATCGTCACCAGAGAGCAGAGAAGAATCTCAAGCATGGATCAGCTCCTTGTGCCTGCCGGCAGCGGCTTCTGGCGTCGCACGATGCCGACAGCGGGCTCGTTCGGCGCTGCCGCTTCGTTGCTTGTCAGCGGCCACTGCCTCGTGCGGCACGTCCACGGCGCCTTCGCCCGGCCCGATCCCGGCGATCTTCTCGGTCGATCCTGCAATCCTGTTGAGCGAGCCGCCAAAATCGGGAATATCGATCAACGCAAGCAGCAGACCGGCCACCCAGAAGAGATGCATGTGGGTGAAGAGGGCAAGAAGGCCCAGGACGGCGACAATCTCGAACTGCATCTTGTGGCCCCTATGCGCCATGCGCTCCGGCATGGTGTGCAACCGAAAGAACAGGCTGCCGAACACCAGAACGGCGAGCACCAGAATTACGCCCATTACAACCATCAGCACGTCTGTCTCACCAGGAGCGGTGATGAACGACGGCAGATGGTGGGAAGCAGCCGGGTGAAGCTCGTTCATACCGTCTCTCCTTATCACGGACCCCAGATTAGCGCGTTGCGCCCATCAAAGCGAAGGAAGATTTACAGCCGTTCAAGTGCCGGCTAGCCTTCGCCAAAATGTTGCTTTCGACCAGGCCATCAAAATAGGAGCTTGCCTCCAGCGAAAGGGGGACGGTGGAAGCTATTTGCTCTGCAAAAATTTCGAGCCGCTGGTGTCTGCACCGGGTCATTTTCAACGCTGCCGCCTGAGGCCCCGTGTCTCTCAATGTCCGTATACTCCCAAAAGCGACCATCGGCCACCTAGGGGGCAGAATGTCGCGAAGAGGGCCACAACCAGACTCATGCACCGCAGGTCCCAGGCGCGCGCAGTTCGCTAGCGTGAGCCCGCTTTAGGAGAACAGCTATAGACCAGGGTGATGTTGTTCCCAAAAAGCACTTTCTGGTGTGCTTGTGCTGCGACTTCGCAAGCTTTTGGGGTGTCATACTCAGCGACAACGGTATGATTTTGTCCGGTCAATATCGTCATCAGCAATACCGTTATTGTCATCTCTAAGCCCTCCTCACCTCTAAAGATCCCTTACTAGTAAAGACCCCTTACTAGGCTCCTATGCCCGTTCATAAGAAGAGTCTGTTCCGGTTGCGCCCCTGATCGGGTGACCTGCGCCCCAACTTGTCCTCGTTCATAAGGAGAGTGATTAGGCGGCTAAGCGGACCAGCGTGGAATAGTTACGAAATACGATCAGCCGTGATTTTCGTATCTTGATTGCGGAAATATTTTCCAAGTCCGTGAGCGACCGAGAGATTGTCTCGATCGTGAGACCAAGATAATCCGCGATGTCCTGACGCGCCATTGGCAATACGATTTCGTCATTGGTAGAAAATCGCTGCGCCATTTCAACTAGAAAACTGGCGACCCGCTCCCGGGAGGGCATTGCGAATAGCAGTATATGTTTCTGAACCCTTCGAAGCTCGGCCGCAGTGAGCGCCCACAGTCGATCCGCAACGTCGCTGTCCCGATCCGCGAGCGCGACAAGCTCGCTTCGCCTGATTAGGAGCAATTTGGATTGGATGATGGTCTCGGCAGAAAGCGTGTATTCGCCCCTCGCCTCAAGGCCGAAAACGTCACCGGGCACATAAAATGCTACGATCTGCCGTCGGCCGTTCTCCAATATTTTGTACGTCCGCACGGCCCCGCTTACGATCTTATAGAGATATTCAGCCTGCTCATTTTCCCCATAAATCTCTGTATTCCGTGGATAGGAGATGGCGAAACCCATGAGTTTGGCCGCTCCAACGACAGTGTCGCTGCCGAAGAGCGCCAGGTCGGCCTTTGGGGTTGCCCACGAGGATCCAGGTTCGACTTCGGTTTGCAACAGCATGTCTGCACCTCCATTGCCGATCCGTTCTCCGCACGGTCCACGCAGCCTACACGCCTGACCTACTTCAAGCCAAGCGCAAATCGAAACGGGAGATCCGCACGCTTTGATACAACAAGGTGAACCCGCACCGTTTCTTCATCTCTCTTTGCCGCCGACTCGACCAAAGAAACCATCGAGTGTGCATGCCCGATTTCGCTGACTGTGTCTTCGAATGAACTGCGGCGCATAATTCGATTACCTCACTCTCCGTATTTTCCTCCGTATTTTCGCTGTTTGAGCCGTAACCACGACGCTATAGGGACTCGAAACAGTCAGTCTATTGCCTTCGAGGGCATTGTCCTTAGGTACAGGTCCACAGGTCGCCAAGCTTGGGGCGGGCCAGGAGGAACCTACATTCATTCCGTCTAACTAGGCTGCCAACGTTCGGTTGATTGCGTTTATTAGCAATTCCGTGGGAAATGGCTTCGTGAGATACGCGACGCACCCAGCTTCCATAGCCGCCTTGCGGGTAACCTCATTGTCATTGGCGGTGATGAAGATGACCGGGAGCGCAATTCCGGAACGCGCTAACTGTAGCCTCAGTTCTAGTCCGGACATCCCGTTCAAGTGGATATCCAACACAAGACATGTGGCGTCAGAAAGGTCACCTCGTTTAAGGAAGCCTTCGATCGTATCGAATACTTCGGCGTCGAACCCATGCACTTTTAGAAGGCGCTCGACTGCTCCGAGGATGCTGTGGTCATCATCCAAGACAAGTATCAGCTTTCGTGTCGTCACCCACCTGTCCTTTAACGACGTGAATGGAGCCAAACCCGAATTTGGGCAATGCACCTTCAGTGATCGAATTTCTAGAACGTCTACCTAAACTCCTATCTACATGGAATTCGCACTCCTTGATATTGTCCCTAAGGACAGGCGGTATTGACAACGATGGATCCAAACCGCCGAACGTGGCCAGGTGCGAACGCATCAGGAACTGGCAATGTGCTTGCAATCCGCGATGACTCCGCGGCACGCGGGCCAGCTCAATTCAAGGCATCCAGGCTGGAACAGAGATAGCAGCGTGGTCAGCCTTTTCTTTCTTCCTATTGCTTTGATTCATGTTTGTCCGGTGCCATAGCCAGAATACCCAGGCGCTCAGCGATCAGAACGAGTTCTGTCAAGGATTCAACGCACAGCTTTTCCATGACCCGCTGGCGATGCGCCTTGATCGTCCGTTCTGACGGACCCAGGTCACGAGCGATCTCCTTGTTCATTTTACCCCTTGCGACCTGCTCAAAAACCTGCCGTTCACGCGGTGTGAGAGTGCTAATGAGAACTCGCAACGCATTGAGCTGCCCGGATTTTTCCTGTGTCGCTTTGTAACGGGTGACCGCACGTTCAATGGCATCGATCAGCTTATCCTTTGCTACGGGCTTTATCAGAAAGTCTTCTGCGCCCGCCTTGATTGCTCGCACGGTTGTCGGAACATCGCCATGGCCAGTCAAAAAGACAATCGGCAGGGTCGAACCCAGGCCCGCCAGGCGATCCTGCAAATCTGGTCCGCTCAAGCCGGGGATGCGAACATCGAGAAGAATACAGCTCGGATCGGAGCCGTCGGGCAGCCGCTCCAACAGTTGCTCGGCAGATTCATACATCGCGACTTCATAGCCGCAAAGACGCAGAAGACGGCCGATTGTCGTCCGATACGATGCGTCGTCATCTACGATGTGAACAAGGATTGGCAAGGGCTTCACCCCGCAAGTTAGACTTTGGCCAGCGGCACCTACATCAAAACCCGCAATGCCGATCCAAAGCCGTTTCGATGGACCAATCTGCCGACGATATCCTCGCATCGATCGAGCGCTTCTGCCGCCGAACAATCAGCGATTACGAAACAGCTGCATAGGAACTTCAGAATCAGGACACTAGCACCCGGTGACTGACACTGACGAGGCCGTTGGGTGCCGAATAGACGGCCGCCTCTAATTGACGCGTCACGCATGATTTTAGTCAGAAACGTTGAATAAAATAGATTTGACTCTGCGTCATTTATTGGGGAGTAGCGTACGAGCCAACCGGAATCCGGGGCAAGGCAGCCAGTGGTTCCGGCGGAGGGCGACCACTCAACCCGATCCAAAGCGGCCACCAATTCCGATCGCAGGCGACCACCTTGCTGATGGGGTGAATTGGCGTGCGTTGTCGGCACGCTGAGCGAGGCAAGGTCGCTCCCTTTGCGATTCCAGCAGGGGAGGCCCTATGCCCGCCGGAGATTGCCGATGCGCAAGGTTCGCGAAGCTCTACGCCAGAGGTACGTCTGCGGGGCGAGCGAGCGGGTGATCGCTCAGTCGCTGGCGATCGGCACCACTTTTGCCGGTCCCCGGTGCGCTCGGCGATGCGGCGCTGGAGCGCAAGCTATCCCCGCCGGCGGGCTACAACCCGCCGCGGTCGAAGCCGCTGCCGGACTGGCCTATGTCCATGCGGAGCTGCGCCGCCCTTGCCGCGCCGATCGCGCGATTTGCCAGTACAGCTCCCGGCAAATGTTTCAGACTATCCGCATGCTTGGCTTTCTAATTCTCGCGGGCGACGGCAGCCGCGATAGCGCTTTTGCAAGCGTCGCCGAGATCAGTGAGGGCGTCCACAACACAAGCCGCCTTCCGCGCACGGCCGCGCACGCTCCCGCACTCCTTCTGCACGTCCGCGCGGCACGCATTGGCTGCCTCCGCGACCGCCGCCAATCTCTTCTGGCACACATCGGAGAAGTCGTCGAAATGCTCCTTGATGCAGGCGATGATGCGGCCTCCGCCTGGATCGACGTTAGGGCAGGCCTTCTTGATGTCCGCCGCGCAGGGGAAGCGCGGTTCCGCCACAGCGCTCGACACGAGAAGGAATGACAGGGCAGCGCCAATCGACAGGATTTTCAACATGCGAATTCCTCCTACATTTTGGGCCATCTACATTTTGAGCCGCCTCAGTTAACCGAACCATTCGCTGTGTTTCTTGAGCTAAATCAAAAGAGAGGCCAATTTGATGGACCTCGATGGGTCGCCGAAGCCATAACGGCCTTGCGCGGGCATTTGCGGCCTTTCAAACCATCGCGCCTGGAACAAATGTCTCCCTCGATCACCCGGGTCTTGATCTCCCGAGAACCGCCGACGTTGGCCCATTCCTGATTACCTCCAACGCAGCCTGTTCGACTTGCCGATGTCCGATCATGATTCGCAATGCTGCTTCTCGCAGCGACTAAATCGGCGAACGCCATCATTCGCAACTGAAGGCTTTTTCAAAATCGGTCGATATTAGAGCCAAGAGCAGACGTGGCTCGACGGCCGCCTAAGCGCTAGCGTTCTCCTTGCTCCAGGCCACCAACAGCTCCCAGATCACCGCCAAAATGATAGGGCCCAGAAAAAGGCCGGAGATTCCGTAGGAAATGGTGCCTCCGATGACTCCAATCAAAATAATCAACATGGGGGTGCTTAGTCCTCGTGCCATGACGAGAGGCCTTAGAATGTTGTCCAGTAGATTGACTGGAATCATATAAGCGGTGAACAACAAGGCGGTCGTCATTTCCATTGATGTCCAGCTCCAAATAATCAGCGGGACGATAATGATCGATGGACCAATCTGAATGATTCCGAGGACAAGCACGCCGATTGTGATCAAGCCGGCGGCGGGAATTCCGACCATCATGAAACCCAATCCGGCCAAAAACGCTTGCAAGGCCGAGATGCCAATGACGCCACGTGATACAGCTCGGATGGTAGCCCCGGCCAGATCGACAAATTTCTCGCCTCTCCACGAAGAGAGCCTGCGTGAAAACATGGTGAGCGCATGGACCAGTGAAGGCGCCGGCGGAAACAGAAAGCCCGCAACGACAACGGCGATAAAGAATTTGATCACGCCGATACCCGCGCCCGCAGCGATCGCAAGAAGGGTGCTGCCAAGCGGCTTCAATTGCGGAGCGATCTTGACCAACGCGGCTTGGAAATTGGTCGAAGCGAGATGCCAAAACTGATAAATCGGATCGCCGAAGATCGGCCAAGCTTTTACACTATCGGGTGGCGGCGGTAGCGCCAGGGACGACAAATCGAGCTGTTCCGACAGGGTTCGAAGGCCATCAAACAGACCCAGAGCGAGCCACGTGGCCGGCCCGATCACAATCAAGAGATTAATAGCGGTAAGCACGACGGCCGCCAATCGACGCCGTCCGCCTAGCCGGCCAACTATCCATTCATACACTGGGTAGAGCGCTACGGTCAGCACCACACTCCAGATAGCCACACTGATAAATGGTCGAATTAGGATGAAAGAAAAGTAGAGTAGTAGACTGAGGAAGCCGAGCCGAATCGTGAGCTCGACCCAGGTTGCCGAAAGTTGATCACGGCTGGACCGATCATGATCCGCGCTCGTCATGTTCTTTACTCCTGAAATCGGCCCCACGCCTACCGAGCCGAATACATCACAAACCGCGTGCCCCCAATGAGTAGAGGGCACCTCGGAGAATAGTTCGTTCCACGAACCTGTGCGAGTCTGCTGTTTGACGGCAATGCTTCTTGGAGATAGGCGATGGGACAGCTGAGCTTTTTCGATACGGATAAGCGGCTTGCGGCACTCTCGGCGAAGTGCGATCCGCTTGAAGCCATTGCCCGGCTGGGTGCCATGGGAGAGCTTTCGCGGAGACATTGAGGCCGCAGTGCTGACGCCGGAGGCTGAGCGCAAGAGCACGGCTGGTCGCAAGTCGATCGATGCGATCGTGTTGTTCCGGATGCTGATCTTGCAGTCGCTGTACAATCTGTCGGACGAGCAGGTTGAGTATCAGGTGCGTGATCGGCTGTCGTTTACGCGGTTTCTCACCTCCGGGATCGAGGACTGCATCCCCGATGGTACGACGTTGTGGCTGTTCCGCGAGAAGCTCGCCCAGGCTGGCATCATTGCACGGCTGTTCGATCGTTTCGACCAGCATCTCGAGGCGAATGGCTATATCGCTCGCGGCGGTCAGATGGTCGATGCGACCATTGTGCAGGTGCCGAAGACAGCGCAACACGCGCGAGGAGAACGAGGCAGTCAAGAGCGGCCGAGACGCCCGCGGAGTGGGAGCGAAGAAACCGGCCAAGAACCGCCAGAAGGATAAGGACGCACGCTGGACGAAGAAGCACGGTCGCAGCTTCTACGGCTACAAGAACCACGTGAATGTGGACCGGACGCACAAGCTGATCCGGCGCTATGCGGTGACCGACGCGGCCGTGCATGACAGCCGGAAGCTCAATGGGCTTCTGAACAAAGCCAACACGTCGCGCGACGTGTTCGCAGACAGCGCCTATCGCTCGGCCGAGACTGAGGCGAGGTTCAAGGCGCGAGGCTTTCGCAGCCGCATCCACGTGCGCGCGACGCGCGATCATCCGCTGTCGCAGCCTCAGGCGGAAGCGAACCGGAAGAAGAGCCGCGTCCGAGCTCGCATCGAGCATGTGTTCGGAGCCCAGGAGACTTCAGCCGGTGGCCGGCTCGTGCGGACGATCGGTATCGTCAGGGCACGAGCGAAGATCGGACTGCAGAACTTCGTGTACAATGTTCGCCGTCTCGTGACGCTGGAGCGGATGGCTGCGGCGTAACGACCAGCCGCGGGTGTGCGCCGTGGAAAGGCGGCGCTTTCCAGTGGGTGCAAGCCCCACCCGGCAACCGCTCCAGCCGGTAGCAACCGGAGCAGCTATGGAGGTAACGAAGTGGCTGAAGCCTTCGGTATAGCGCGTCACGAATTGGTGGCGGCGCGAGTGTGCAGGCCGTAACGCGAATGAACGCCGAGCAAGCCTCGAAAAGGTCGATGCGCAGGCCGACCCGGTGACCCTTTCGGGGAAGGCTGATACGGCTGGGGTAAATGAGCGAAGCAGTACGCCCAGCCGCTGCGCCGGGGTAGTGGCGACAGCATGTACACAAGGAAAGCGTACGCAACACGGCAAGCCCCAAGGCGTGCTCAGCGATGATCAACCGGACGCCCGTGAGGGACAGGCCGGGCGCCCTGGGGTGACGGAGAGGTTCGTAGTACCGCTGAAGCCGGGCAATGCCGGTGGAGGGAAGGGACCTCAGTTCAAGACCGACGCAATACGTGGTGAGGGATCTGGAGATTGGGCAACCAGCATCAGGCCATGCGCTTGGATAGCGGCCCAGGCGGCCGGCCCGCTGGCCAGACCGATACAGGCGACAAATCCAGCAAGCCCGAGATCGCTCAGCGATTGCTGCGCCGGGGGCGGGAACGCCCCCATGGTCGGATCGGCCGGCGCGAGCGCAGCCAGCCGAAGACTAGGCCTGCGATCAATGCACCGCCGCCGCCGCCGAGGGTCATCGGAATCGAACCGATCGTGATGCTGAGCAACCCGAGCAATAAGCCGGCGGCGAGGCCGCGCCCGCGTCGAGATGCAGCGTGTGGCCGAAGATGAGGATGACGGCGAGCCCGCTGGCGCCCATGACCAGCGCCAGAACGACCTGCGCCAGCGTTCGCACGTTCAACGAAGCAAAGAATTCAGGGCCGGAAAAATAGCCGATGGTAAGAACAGGCCGAAGAGCATTGACCCGATGTTGCCAATATTTCGGATTTTATATGGTCTCATTTTCCGATCGTCATCATCGCCACGAGGACCGGTCCCCAGGCCGTAAGCAGAATGTTCCCGATGGCATAGGGCACTGTGTAACCCAGCACAGGAACGCTGCTCCGAGACTCGTCCTGGATGGCGCGAAGGGCGGCGGTAATCGTCCCAGCTCCAGCGCAGGCACCGAGAACGATGAGAGGGTTCATCTTCAGGACATAGCGGCCGAAGAGGACGCCCAGTGTATGAGGCAGTAAGGCTGATACCAAGCCTACGGCGACCAGGCTGAGTCCGGTTTTCTGAAGGCCGGCAAAGAAACTGGGGCCAGCGCTAATGCCGACCACGGCGATGAAGGTACACAATCCGACGGTATCGAAGATCCAGATTGCTGGCTCGGGGATTCGACCAAAAAAGGGATACACCGCGCGAAGCCAGCCGAACACCAGCCCCATGACGAGGGCCCCCCCGCTGGCGGTGAGTGTCAGCGGAATTCCTCCGATGGTGACCGAGAGCAGGCCGACGAATCCTCCAAGCACGATGCCAGTCCCGACAAAGACCATGTCTGTCGTCGCAGTCGGGCGGTCAGGATACCCCAGTTCCTTCGCCGCCCGCGCGACTTCGGGCTTGGTGCCGATCAGGCGCAACACGTCTCCCCGATCGATACGGGTATTGGCGGCAATGGGGATCTCTTGCCCGGCCCGCGTCAGACTCCGCAGGAAGACCCCACGGGCGGACTCGATTCGTGCCAGTTCCGCTATCGTTTTTCCGATCGGAGAGCGCTGGGTAACCACCACATCCAGTACTTCGATCGGGATATCGAGCAGAGCCTTGTCGTCTACTTCGAGGCCGATTCTGCCCCCGCGTTCCACATGCGCTTCCTGCCGGGCGAGGATCGCGACCACATCGTCTTGGTGAATGACCGAGGCGGGCCCGGCTTCGATGATCTCGCCGCGGTGGCGGATCCGCACGATGAAGACCCGGAGGTCTTGGGGCAGCGCTTCGAGTTCGGCCACGGTCTTGTTCACCAGATCTGGGTTCGTCACGCGGTATGCGCGCATATCGAAGAACCTCGCCCCCGAGACCACGCCGAATTCCAACTCGGCAGCGCCCGCGATCTCAGCCTGCATCCGCGCACCTTCCTCGCGGAGGTTGATCCTCATCAGCTTGGGCCCGATCGTGGGAAGGAACCAGACGAGGCTGGCAGTTCCGACAAGGTAAGTCACGGCATACGCGACCGGAATGTTGTTCAGCAGCGCGGTCTTCTCCGCATCTGGAATCGCCAGGTGCTGGATCGCCTCGCCGGCGGTGCCGATCACCGTGGACTCCGAGAACGCTCCCGCAAGGAGCCCTGCGGCTGTCCCGACGTCGTACCCGAGAAGCTTCGAGAACCCGAAAGACGTGAGCAGACACGCTACGCACAAGACGACAGTGAGTGCCACCTGGGGAAGGGCGTCGCCCTTGAGCCCGCGAAAGAATTGCGGTCCCACCTTATACCCGGTGGTGAAGAGGAAGAGATCGAAGAAGATCGTCTTTACGATGGCCGGGACCTTGATGTCGAGCTGCCCGATCAGAACCCCGGCCAGGAGCGTCCCGACTACGATCCCGAGGCTAAAGCTCCCGAACTTGACGCGGCCGATCAGGAAGCCAATCGCGAGCGCGAGGAAAATCGCCAGCTCGGGATTGTTTCGCAGGGCCTGTACGAAAAAGTCCATGTTTGGCTCCTCCCGGTAAGTTTGGCTCCTCCCGGTAGTTGCGATAAAGCCATGGCAAAATGGCCGACATAGTATGCGGATTCGCCCGAGGCGCCCCGGTCACCTTGCCTATCTTATTTCATTTCTTAGGCGCCGCCTTCGACGCCTCGTATGCATCCCGGTAGCCACGTGCAATCGCCCGGACGCCACGTCCGATGTCTTCGTAAGCCTCGTCGGGCAGGTTTGCCAACGAGACGCGCATCGACCAGTTCGGCGCCTCGAATCCGCCGCCGTTGAGCAGCACGATGCCGTGCAGCTCGGCCAAGCGGAAGGTGAGATCGAGCGGGTGGACATTCTTCTTCAGATACTCCACCGCTTCATCTCCGATGTTCTTGCGTGCCCAGAACTCGAAGTCGACGAGGGCGTAATACGCATCGAAGTTCGGGTTCGCAGGAACCTGGAGTCCCAGGCCTTCAATCAACGCCTTGGTACGCCGACGGACGATCTCCATGCAAGCCTTTTGGTAATCCTTCTTCGTATCCATCAGTTCGTAGAGCGAGAACATCGTCATCATCACCTGCTGCGGCAGCGAAAGCCCGGCGGTGTGGTTGAGGCCGATGTCGCGACTGTCGGCTACGATGCGGTCGATGAATTTGAATTTTCGCGGTTCAAGCGTGATTGGGCCGTAGCGCTTGTCAAGCGCTTTCGCGTGCTGGTCCGGCAATTTGGCGATCATCTTGTCGAAAATGTTGTCCTCGTGGATGGCGATGATGCCAAGTCTCCACCCGGTGCAGCCGAAATACTTGGAGTAGGAATAGACACCGATGGTGTTCTGCGGAAGCTCGCCAAGCAGGGAGCGGAAATCGTCGACGAATGTTCCGTAGACGTCATCCGTCAGTAACATCAGATCAGGGCGCTTGGTCTTAACGAGCTTCACGATCATGGCGATCGTCTCCCTGCTCATCCCCATGCCACTGGGATTACCGGGATTGACGATGAAGAATGCCTTGATTTTCGGGTCTTCCAGCTTCTTGATTTCCTCCTCCGTATATTGGAAGCGGTTCTCTTGCGGCGCTCTGATTGGCACCATCTTCAGATCGTAGTCCTCGAGGTGCGTCATCTCGAGGTAGGGCGTGAAGATCGGCGTGCCGAGCGCGATGAAGTCGCCGGGAAACAGCAATCGGTTGGCCTTCAGCGATTTGAAGATGTAGCACATCGCGGCGGTGCCGCCTTCGACCGCGTAAAGGTCGAACTTGCCGGAAGGGCGCGGCTTTCCGCACATCGCCCACATCAGATATTCGTGCACGATGCGCTCGTTATGGACCAGCATGCGATCGGGCACCGGATAACGGTCGCCAATGATCGAATCGACGAGCTCGTGGACGAACGCATCAGGGTCGAACCCGAAGGTCTTGACCGCGAACTTCACCATCGAGGACAGGAAGTCTGCACCGGGCATATCCATGTGCTTCGCGAGCCATGCGTCGAGGCGAGCTGCGATGCCTTTGGCCTGTGGCATGCCACCGATCCCGGGAGATTCCTCCATCGTCCGTTTGCATTCGGTGATGGCAAACTGGCCAAGCAGGAAGAAACCTTCGCGCGGCGTGGTGGCGACCCAATTCGGATTGCCGCGGCCAGCGTCCAGGAACGCGGCCTGAGTCGTCCTGGAGGTTTCTTTGGCGAGGTTGATGAGCTCGTTCTTGATCTCGAACGGGCCCAAAGCCTCGAATTTCTTCAACGTGAGCATATCGGCCATGACTTACTCCTGATTTCCACGTGTTCGGACTGAGGGATAGAGATGAGGGCAAAGCGTTCCGCGGGGCACACTCTTCGACCTTTCGTGTCAGGCCAGCAGCAAAATGATGACCATCCCCCAGATCGTCAGCAACGTATTGCCGACCGCGTATGTCACGGTGTAGCCAAGCCCGGGTATCTGACTATTGGCGCGGTCGTTGACCATGCCGAGCGAGGCCGTTGTCGTGCGCGCGCCGGAGACGCAACCCAGTACAATGGCGTCATCGAAGCGAAACACATATTTTCCAAGATACATCGCCAGGATCAGCGGCACCGTGGTCACGACAACACCCCAGATGAAAAGGCCGAAGCCAAGTTGTTGCAGCCCGGCGACGAATTTCGGCCCCGACGAGATGCCGACGATGGCGATGAATACGTTCAGGCCAACAGAGTTCATGAACCAGACCGTGGGGCTCGGAATCCGCCCGAAAGTCGGCCGCACCGAACGCAGCCAGCCGAAGACCAGGCCAGCGATCAGCGCACCGCCGGACGTGGACAAAGTCAGCGGCACGCTGCCGACCTTGTAAACCAGCGCACCAACCAGAGCGCCGATCGCAATCGCGCCGCCGATGAACGCCACGTCCGCAATGTCCGTCGCGCGGTCCAGAACGCCGAACGCCTTGGTCGCTGCCGTGACATCCTGAGTGCGTCCGACCAGGGTGAGGATATCCCCGCGTTCCACCTGAGTGTTTGGCAGGATCGGGATATCGGTCGCCGTCGCTCCCCGGGTGATCTTTCGTAGAAAAATGCCACGAGCGGCCGGAAGGGTCGCCAGCTCGGCCAGTGTCTTTCCGTCGACCGCTTTGCTCGTTACATAGACATCGACGCCTTCCGCCGGCACCGCCAGCAGTTCGCGATCCTCGACCTCTTCAGCCCCGGCACCGGTCAGTTTCACCAGCACGTCGCGCCGGCCGGCGAGTGCCACGATGTCTCCAGCCTGGATCACGGTGTCGGCGGTCGCATCTATGAGCTGTCCACCACGCCGGATACGTTGGACGAATACCCGCTGCTCGGGCAGCAGCGCCTCAGCCTCCTGCGCGGTCTTGCCCACAACAGGTCCGCCGTCCCGGACGCGGAACGCGCGCAACTCGAATTGGTGCCAAGCGGTGCCCGGGCCCCCCAACTCCTTCTTGCCGCCGTGCTTCTCTTCGTAGCGCTTGCACGCGGCTTCCAGATCGATGCCCAGGAGAGCCGGACCCAATAGCGCAATGACGACGGCAGAACCGACTGTGCCGAAAATATAAGTGATGGCGTAGGCAACCGGCATTGCATCGAGCAGATCCTTAGTCTGTTCGGGCGAAAGACCGAGGCGGTTGATCGCATCGGTGGCAAGGCCCATAGATGCCGAGATCGTCTGCGAACCTGCATAAAGTCCTGCCGCGGCACCGAGGTCATAGCCGGCAAACTTGGCACCTAGATATGCGGCAGCCAGGCAAAGCACGCAGACCACAGCGGCATATACCGCCTGCGGAACTCCGTCCTTGGCGATGCCGCGCACGAATTGTGGCCCGACGCCGTAGCCGATGGCGAACAGGAACATCAGGAAGAAGAATGGCTTCAGCGGACCCGGCACCGGGATGTCGAGCTGGCCAATGACCACCGCGGCAAGCAACGTTGCGGTCACCGCTCCGAGGCCAAGACCTTTGTAGGTGAACGAGCCGACGTAATAACCAATAGCCAAGGAAATAAAGATGGCGATTTCCGGATAGCTTCGAAGAGTCTGGACGAACCAGTCAATCATGGCAGCTCTCCCAACCTAGCGGATGATTCTCTTCGCGTTTCTTTCACGCGGCATGCTTCGGCGCCGATTTGGCGCGCATCGCCAGCGCATCGGCGCGCACCAGCTTCAAGCCTTCGGCTGCGTCGTAACCATGGATCTCCTTCACGTCGAGCTTGCGCATGAAGTCGATCGTTTCCTGCGTGATGACCTGGCCTGGCACCATGATCGGGAAGCCCGGCGGATACGGGATGACGAAATTGGCCGAAACCAGCTCGGGACCGTCTTTCAGGCGCCGGTCGATCTCGGGATCGGCGAGCCGGATGTATTCGCAGCCGGCAGCGTCGTAGGCGGAATAGAAGCCGCCGCGGATATCGCCTTCATTTGTCCGATCGCCCGCATCCTTCCGGAAAGCAGCGTGAAAATACGAGAAATTCGGCAGATCAGGTACGTCGGTCATCAGGCTTTTCACCCGGGCGTCGAATGTCTGCCGGGCATTGGAGCCGCCTTGCGCTAAGCGCCGGTCGAGCTCGCTGCTGATCTCCACCAGCACGCGGATCAGGTGGGCGACGTCGCTGCGCGTATTGTTGATGTTGGATTGCAACAGCACGGAGTTGCGCGACGTCTTGTTGAGCTGGATGTTGTAGTTGTTCGCTAGGATCCCCTTGAATTGCGTGCCGTCGTATCCGGCGGTTCCGCAAACGAGCGTCATTCGCGTGGGATCGAGGCAGAATTCGTCCTCCTGGATGCTGCGCCGCGCCGTCGCCCAGTTCGACTTGGGGTCCAGATAATCGATGAAGCCGCTCTCTCGGTAACGCGCCGGCACCATCTTATCGGCGCCGAGAATGTGGAAATACTTGGAGATCAGCGGGTGCTCGGCGACGGCCCGGCGAATTGCCAATGCGACCTCGATCGCGTTGTGCACAAGGCCGTACCCCTCCAATTCCATTTGCCGGCGCGCCACGTCCAGGCTGGCAATCAATTGCTGGTTGGGGCTCGTAGAGGCATGGGTAAACACCGCCTCATGAAATTGCGCTTCCACGCTATGGAATTCGACGTCCTTCACGAACAACATCGAGCCCTGCCGCAGCGCAGACATCGACTTGTGCGTGGAATTCGTCTGATAAACTCGCAGCTTCACCTTACGCGGGTCGGGGATCAGATGCGTATCCAGCAGGGTGTCGTCCGATGGATTAGCGCCGAGCGCGGCTTGTTGCTTTTCATAGTCAGCCACCGACTTAGGATCATGCAACCAAGCCTCGATATCGTTGGCCGCGCCCATCGCAGTGCGCGGGCGCAGAAACGGGGAAAATCGGGCAAACCCGAACCACGCCTCATCCCATAGGAAAATCAGGTCCGGCTTGATCGCCAGACATTCTTCCATCACCCGTCGCGTGTTGTAGATATGACCGTCGAATGTGCAGTTCGTCAGGTCCACCATCTTGGCGCGATGCAGCCTGCCATCCGCTTTCAAGTTCAACAGCGCCTGCTTGATCGTGCGGAGCGGCACGGCACCGTACATCGAGTATTCCGTCATCGGAAAAGCCTCGACGTAAAGCGGCTGCGCACCCGCAAGCACCATTCCATAATGGTGCGACTTGTGGCAGTTGCGATCCACGATCGCGATATCGCCGGGTGCCAACAGCGCCTGAACGGCCATCTTGTTCGACGTGGACGTGCCATTGGTGACGAAGAAAACGTGATCGGCGCCGAAGGCGCGCGCCGCCATATCCTGCGCCTTCTTGATGTTGCCCGTCGGCTCCAGCAAGCTATCGAGCCCGCCGGTAGTGGCACTGCTCTCGGCCAGGAAGAGGGTGGGGCCGTAGAATTCGCCCATATCGCGGATCCAATCCGATTTGAAAATCGATTTGCCGCGTGCGATCGGAAGCGCGTGGAATGTGCCGATCGGCCGTTGCGCGTATTTTTTCAAATTGTTGAAGAATGGCGTGTCATATCGATCCTGTACGCCCTCAAGGATCGCAAGATGCAATTCGAGCAGTTCCTCCACCGCGTAGAAGACGCGGCGCAGCACGTTCGCCTTGGGATCTCCGGCGATGTCCTCCACGCGCCCATTGGACAGAAGGAATAGATCGAGCTCCGGCCGTATTCGCTTGATGACTTGCGCCAAGTGCAAGGCCGACGCTTCCGAACTCTCATTTTGGTCTACGGCCTCGGTCAGCATTCGCAGGATCGGCGCATCGTGCCGTGATCGGAAAGCGAATCCTTCATGGATAACCACGGCGGCAAGATCTGGGTTGAGACTGGTTGCGCAGAACGCGTCCTCGAAACTGCCGACAATCACCGGCTCATAAATGAATGCGTCGAGCGGCCGGCGAAGGCGGCGCCACTCCGCACCAAGAGCGGGCCAGCGCGCGGCGGGCGCACCGGTGACGATCAAAACCTCGAAATAAGGCCGATGCGCATCCGAGCGTCCCAGGGCTGGCGGCAGCAAATCCGGCGTTACTCCCTCACCGTCCTCGTGCGCCTCCCAATCGCCCGAGTTCTGACGGAAGGACCGCGTGAGCAGCGCGCGGGCGATGCGCCGGGCCAGGGTGGCAGTCGCGTGCGCGTCGTTCGCTTCGGCATGGTCCTGCAGTGCGGCCATCAACTGAAGGCCCGGATAAGCGTGGAACCCTTCGGTCACGGCCATCTCGGCGAGCGCCACCTCGAACTTGGCGCGGCTACCCGAGCCCCGAGACCACGCCTCAGCCATTTCCACCAAATTTCGCCACTGGTCGCCCCGGGCTCCGGGACCCGCAAAAAATTGATCAATCCGAATGGGACTGCCAATGGCTCCCTTTGGCATTTGACGTCTCTCCTCAGCTGGGGCCGCACCCCGCCACTTTTTTATTAGGGCACACTCAATGCCGAGACAATTTGACATACATCAAGCATTCAAAAGAAATGGGGCTGGAATAGTCCCCAAAGCAACCGAACACGGCTTCCAAATTTAGCTCAGACAACTCTCACCCTGCGGGACCAGCATCGACCTGCGGCGGTCTCACGACAATCTCTTCAGCTAATGGGCACCTCGAAAAATAGCTGGTCCGGGGGACCTGTGCGAGTTTGGTGTGCCTGACGGCATGATTCGCGCGGAGACAGACGATGGGCCAACTGGGGTTCTTTGATTCGGACAAGCGGCTTTCGGCGCTGTCGGAGCAAGGCGATCCGCTTGAGGCGATCGATCGACTGGTGCCTTGGGAGAGCTTTCGTGCCGACATCGAGGCAGTGGTGCTGACGCCAGCCGATACCAAGAAGAGCCCTGCCGGCCGCAAACCCTTTGATGCGATGTTGATGTTCCGGATGCTGATCCTGCAGTCGCTGTACAATCTCTCGGACGAGCAGGTCGAGTATCAGGTGCGCGATCGGCTGTCGTTCACGCGATTTCTCAGGCTCGGGATCGAGGACGGCATCCCCGACGGTACGACGTTGTGGCTGTTCCGTGAGAAGCTCGTCAAGGCCGGCGTGATCGAGCGGCTGTTTGATCGTTTCGACCATCATCTCGAGGCCAAGGGTTATATCGCTCGCGGCGGGCAGATCGTCGATGCCAGCATCGTGCCGGTGCCCCGACAGCGCAACACGCGCGACGAGAACGAGGCGATCAAGGACGGGCAGACGCCGGAGGATTGGGCGAGCAAGCCGGCCAAGAACCGGCAGAAGGACAAGGATGCACGCTGGACGAAGAAGCACGGCCACAGCTTCTTCGGTTACAAGAACCACGTGAATGCCGATGCCAAGCACAAGCTGATCCGGCGCTACGAGGTGAGCGACGCGGCCGTCCATGATAGCCAAAAGCTGGATCGGCTCTTGAGCAAGGGAAACACTTCGGCCGACGTGTTCGCCGACAGCGCCTATCGCTCGGCCGAGACCGAAACGAAGCTCAAAGCCCGCGGCTTCAAAAGCCGTATCCACGTGCGAGCAACGCGCGGTCATCCGCTGTCGAACGCCAAACAGGAGGCGAACCGGAAGAAGAGCCAGGTTCGCGCTCGCATCGAGCACGTGTTCGGAGCTCAGCAGAGCTCACCGGGTGGTAGGATCGTGCGAACCATTGGCATCGTCAGAGCGCGAGCGAAAATCGGATTGCAGAACCTCGCCTACAACATCCGCCGCCTCGTCACACTTGAACGGATGGCCGCCGCATGAGGATGTCCGGAGCCGCCCCGAAAATGGCGCGGCCGGGTCAAGCAATCGGACCGCGATCGACATCAGATCATCTGTGGATCGGCCGTTGATCCGCGCCGGATGACAATCATGCAGCAAGGTGCCATTGTTCGAGGTGCCCTTAGGTGGGTGTCATCCAAACCGGGTGCAGGCCAGGTGAAAATTTTTCTGCTCGTTCTTGCCGCGGTCTTCCCGGTCGTCAATCCGCCGGGATCAGCGCTGGTATTCCTGAGCCTTACGCCAAACGTGTCAGTAGATGCACGGCGCTTCCTGGCGCGATGGGTTGCGTTAAATTCGTTCCTCGTAATGGCTGGATCCTTGCTGCTCGGAACTTTCGTGCTCAACATCTACGGCATCTCGGTCCCGATCCTTCGCGTGGCGGGGGGGATCATAGTCGCAGTAGCGGGTTGGAGGCTGCTCAACGAAGGTAGCAAAAAGACTCAGGAGGATGCGCCGGAACTCGACCAATCCGATTATCGCAGCATTGCGTTCTATCCTTTGACACTGCCGCTTACGACCGGCCCCGGCACGATTTCGGTGATGATCAGCCTCGGTTTCGGGAGATCCAAACTGGCGAGCGCCTACGAGGAGGTACGTTACGTCGTGATGGTCTTGTTAGCAGCAATCGTTATTGCGGCGTCCATCTACATTTGCTTTGCCTATGCGGACCGGGTCCAGAAGCTTCTTGGCCGGGCCAGCACCGATATCGCGGTACGGTTTTCCGCATTCATCCTGTTTTGCATCGGCGTGCAGATTCTCTGGACCGGGGTGAGCGAACTGCTCTCGACGCTGCCACTCGGTGGCAGCCCTCCCACATGACGCGGGAGTCTAACACGCGTCCGCGTTGCCACTACGCTCTAAACTCAGGACTACATGCGTCGTAAGCACCCGGTGAAGCCTTTCAATTACCCATAGAGTTTTGATCCATTGAGAAGATTGTGGGAGAAGACGAAATCCATTGGCGCGGCGGAGCCGTCAGAGTGTTTCGAGCATTGGTCTGACCGCGAGATTGACGAAGGCGCTTTCAAAGACGCCCGTCTTGGTCGACGATTTGGCGGGCTGTTGAAGCAGATTGGTGACGGCATGGGCGGCAGTATACCGTTCGCGTGCCAGGATTGGGCGAACACGAAGGCGGCCTACCGCTTTTTCGCCAACGATCGCGTCGAGGAGGCCGATATTCTCAGCGGCCACTTCGCCGCCACGCGCGCACGTTACGATGACAGTCGCGGTCCGATTCTGTTGATCCAGGACACGACGGAATTCTCCTACCAACGCGCGAGCACGGACGCCATTGGTATGACCAAGAGCGTCAATAGCGGTCGTGACAAGAGCGGGCGTTTGCGCCATCACACGGTCTGCGGAATGCTGATGCATTCCAGCCTTGCGGTAACCACCGAAGGCCTGCCGCTGGGATTGGCGGCGGTGAAGTTCTGGACACGAAAGAAGTTCAAGGGCACGGCGCAGCTCAAGAAGAAGATCAACCCGACTCGCATTCCCATCGAGAAGAAGGAGAGCATTCGCTGGCTCGATAATCGATAATCTCAGGCAATCGATCGAACGCCTTGAGCGGCCAGAACGCTGCATCCATGTCGGCGACCGCGAAAGCGATATCTACGAATTGTATTGCCTGACGCGGGACCTCGGCGCTCACTTTCTTGTCCGCGCCTGCGTCGACCGGCTTGCGGGCGATGGCCCTGCATACGATTGCAGTCGAGATGGTCGAAACCAGTGTCAAAGGCCTGCATCACATCGAGGTGCGCGACGACAGAGGTGAAATGGCGAAAGCGGCGCTGGAGATCAAGTTCAAACGCATTACGGTCTTGCCTCCGATTGGCAAGCAGAAGCGCTATCCGGCGCTCGACCTGACGGTGATCCACGCCAGCGAACGCGGTGCACCAAAAGGCCGAAAGCCGATTGAGTGGAAGCTGATCACGGACCTGCCCGTCCGCGGACGCTCCGAGGCGATCGAGAAGATCAACTGGTACGCCATGCGCTGGAAAATCGAGTTGTTCCACAAGATCTCTGAAATCCGGCTGCAGGGCGGAAGACTTCAAAATTGCGAACCGCCGAGCGCCTCGCCAATCTGATGGCGGTCTTCTGCATTCTCAGCAGGCGCGTTCTCTGGCTCACCATGCTCAAGCGTACCGCGCCGGATGCGTCGCCGAAGATGGCGCTGACCGATACCGAGATCGCATTGCTCGACCAGCTCGTGAGCGGCGCCGGCAATCGACGCTGTCGTCCAGGAACCCTGCCCTTCCTGGATACATATCGAACCATGTGCTTGGCTCCTGAGCCTGCCTTTCGGCAGATTTTGGAGGACGTGCGGGGGTTACGCCTCGTCGCCTAGCCGCTTCGGCGCAAAGCGGCGCGTAGTGCGTTGCGGTCATGTCGGGAGGCGCCTCAGTTGTTGGCCTCTAATCTCGGTCCATCTGCACGACGAATTCGACCGGGTCGTCGGGCGTCGCCTTGGGTGGGAGCACCGCGCCGCCGGTTTGCAGGTCGCGCCAGTGCAAAGGACCGTCGACACCGTTGAGGACGAAAACTA
Source organism: uncultured Alphaproteobacteria bacterium (assembly GCA_963755305.1). Classification (GTDB taxonomy): domain Bacteria; phylum Pseudomonadota; class Alphaproteobacteria; order Rhizobiales; family Xanthobacteraceae; genus VAZQ01. Next base: position 270,826 of record CAVWJL010000012.1, read on the forward strand.
CGCGCCTGTTCGATCTCTCGACCCGCACCTCCATGAAGCTCTGGAAGAAGGGCGCGCGGTTGAAATCGAAAAGGCCGGATAAAGCCTCAATGCTGAACGGCCAGGCTTTGAACCACTTGATCCAGTACCAGAACGGCTGCTTCCAAAGCGGCATTTCGGCGTCCATCTTGCCGCGAAGGCTGTCGGTCCTCGGATAAAATGCCCAATCGGCGACAGGCGGCACCTCGGGAAAATCGAGGGCGGTCCCGATGCTCAGATAAGCCCCGCCACCACCAGTAACGAAGTGATGCATGACGCGCGCGGCATCGCCGGCGATATTTTCCCTATAATATTCAAAATCATGCGTATCGCCGGCCATGGCGATCCTGACTTTGTTGAGCGTCAAGAGGCGATAGAGCGCCTCCAAGTCTTTCGGATATCCGGAGGCGTCACGACCTCCGCTCGTCAAGACGGTATCATGGCCGCCGGCAAAGCGCGGATGGCCCACGATGGCCATAGTGAACTTGCCGCGGCTGCGATCGAGCGCACGCTCGATCCATGCCCATTGCCGTTCGTCGACTGTGCGGAGAATGCCAGTATCGATCGCCAACAGTGCAAAATTCTGAGTTTGTAGTTCGAAGAATACCGCTCGCTGGGTGCCGGCGTTGACGCCATAGAGCCGGCGCAAACGCGTAGCCTCCGCCATGAGGCGATCGATGCGGCGCGCAGTGGTACTGGTTAGCCCAAGATCGGCGTCGACGCGTGCTTCTATTGCCGCACGTGCCGCCTTGGGCTCGAGAAAGTTCGCGTTAAATCCCTCAAGTGCATCGAACCAGTCGTGATTGCCCGGTATCGCGTAGATCGGCTTGGCGAACCCCTGAAATGGAAGATAGAAATTGGTTTCGTAGTCGTGCATGGAGCCCGCAGGATAGATCACATCGGAGGACACGACGAGAAACTTCACATCATCGCGAAGTCCCAGCCTCAGATAGCGCGAGACTAACGAATATTGCGAAGGATCGCCCTCTCCGGGGTCACCGATGACGAGGAAGCTGAAATCCGCCGTCCCATCGACGCCGTCGGGACGGATGCGGAAGAGCTCGTCATCGTCGCTGCCGTAGACACGTCTGACCGCGTCGATCATGTTGACGCGCCAAGGGTCGACCCGCAGCTCCGTCATCTTCTGATAGACACCCGTCGCCCAGCTTTCCGTGTTGAAATACCAACTGAAGCCCCAGATCGGGTTGAAAGCCACAAAAAAGGCCGTCACTGGCAGGCCCAGGCGCAGGAGGAGAATGAGCGTGGCCAGAAGCGAGAGGCGCGCATCACGTAGCCGCATGTTGAAACTAAAACGGTTCGCGAGCCAACTGGTGATCAGCCAGTCAGCCGCGGGATGCACGGGAGCGCCCCGGTCCTTCGCGCCGAGATTGAGCGACCACGCCAATCGTTCGGCCGGCCGCGTAAATCGTCTCCACAGCAGACGCCAGGGAAGGACAACGAGCGTCGCGAACACCACCGTCATCAAAAGGTCGCCCGCGGTCGCAACGAAGGGCGAAATGATGCCGAGCAAGGTATCTGATATCGGCATCCGGCCAAGATGAATCGCGAAAAACACGCCCCCAAGCGTCAGCATCCACATGAGATCGCTGTTGCGCACCGTCTGCGCCGTGCTGTCAGTCTCCGTTCGCAGGCGCGCGAAGACCTCATTCGGAGGGAGGCCAAGCCGAGGGTCAGGGTGGATGGTCAGGGCGCCAGTGTTCGCAGCGGGCATTACAGTTTCGGTCGGCGCCATGACCATCCGCCAGCCTGCAGCCGCGATATAAGCGCCAATGACAATGCCGACTGCCTGTTCCCCGCTGACGATGTGGCTGAGATACCAAAGCAGGGCCGCAGATGCGAAATCGACGAGGGCGTTGACGATCACGGAGCCGCGCTCGGTCGATGGCTTGCGCCAAACGGTTAGAATCTTGCTGGCGCCATCAATCACCAAAATCGCAAACAGCAGCGTCAGCAAGCCGCTGATGACGAGTGCAGAACTCAAGAGGAGGAGATTTCCGGCAAGCATGGCGAGCACGCTCGGAACGTAAGCGCTCACCTCGGCGCGTCGCGCAGACGTGAAAGTGGCATAGCCCTCCGCCACGCTCAACGCCATCAAGGGAATCCCAAGGATGGCCAGCGACCATCGGCCAGCCGCCAGGGGGGCCGATACGGCAAACGCGCCCAAAGTTATCAATAGACTGCCCGCGACGCGCTTCTTCAAAGCTCTGAAAAACAGCTGCATTGCTAGTTACCCGTGCGCCTGTTCTCAGTTTGCACGTCGCCGAGCAGCCTGCACAACCGTCTGCCTAACAACAAGCCTGCGCGTTCCAAAAGCGTCGGTTGTCAAGGAAGGCGAGACCATCGGCGCGTGGGCGCTGAACACTTGGTCGAATCTCGTCGGCGTGACGCCCGCCTTCGGGGCCTGGGCACCGACCGCGACGATTTCGTCTTCGTCCAGTTCCTGCCGAACTTCGTCCGACGGCTGCCTGGGCTTACCGACTTGCTCATCGAGTGGGGCCGTTCAAGGTCCCGCGAGACTGGGCATCTGGTGCAGTATGAGCGAGACCGCTTGCAATCTTGCCCTGTTTAGGGCGGGGCATCAACTGATACAATCCAAAAGCCCATTACAGGCTTGGGTGTCCTCCTTGGATTTAATGGACGCACCTTATTGGCCTCCATCGACTGATGGCCGTTCCTCGGGCTTCGTGCCTCAAGATACTCACGAGCCTGAATTCATGACGCCGGGGCGACAAGCGATCCAGCGGGTGCCGTCGAGCGAGGGGCCGCCGCCTGGAACGACGCAGTGAATATGCGGATGATGCTGCAGGGGCTGGCCCCAGGTATGGAGAACCATAGTCATGCCGAGCTTGGCGCCGAGATGCCTGGGATCGGCCGCGATGGTGCCGAGCGCTCCGCGGCCACGCGGAATAGGATTGCATAGACCGCGGCCTTGTTCTGGAACGCGATCTCGCTGACTGACCGGCGCCGGCATTGTGAAGACGACATGAAAGTAAGGCACTGGAAGCAGCTCAGCCTGCCGTTCCGCGAGCCATTGGGGTCCGCGCCAGTCCCTGGCACTTCGGGCAATGGCGGTTGCCGCAAGAGTTGTAGGCGATGCGGGTCGCACCACAATCATCGCATTGCTCGACATGGCCACCGAGCGCCGCCGTCCGGCAGGCCGTAATGGCGCCCATGATACGACGCTCGCCGCACCCAAGATGGCCGGTATGCGCCTGTCGGAACGCTTCGTCATGGCGGCGGAAGATATCCGCCACCTCAGAGCCGGAGTCACGCACCCGCTCAGCCGGGGGGCACGACTTCCAAGCGGAGCCGATCGAGCGGGCTCGGTGTGTTGCTGATGGTCTTGGCCGTGCGTAGCGGGTCGCGCTGGAGATGCAGGCGTGGCCGAGCAGGACCTGGATGATGTGCACGTCCGCCCCGCTCTCCAACAGATGGGTCGCGAATGTGTGCCGCAAGGTGTGCACCGTCACCTGCTTGGTCAATCCGGCCGCCGCGCAGGGGCACACACAGGGAATGCCGGACATGGGCAATTCATGAGACCTAGCCCGAGCGGCCGTCGCCGTCCGCTTCGTGCAGCTCGAACGGCGTCTGCTGGCCATCCCGCACCCGGAACATCTTCTGAAAGAACAGGTTGTTCGGAATCTTGATCAGGCTGCCGCCCTCCTCCCGCAGCACAGTAAACATGAGGTTGTGATCGACTACGCGGCCCTTGAGATTTTCGGGAACGATCTCCATGACCTGGCCGATTTGAAACGGGCGCCACACAGTAATGAAAAAGCTGGCGGTGAGATTACTCACCATCGTCCAGGTGGCGAGGAAGCCTACTCCGATGACCGCCGCCGCGCTGGCCAGGATGGCCCACAGTCCGCCGATGGGGACGCCCCAGACGTCCAGCGCCAAGAGCCCGGTGACGACCCACAGTGCGCCTCGCACCAGCCGGGCAATCAACAGCCCGGTCTCGTACGACCAGTTGAAACGCGCGACCGACCGCGCCAGCCAGCGGCGGAGCAGCCGGTTGAGAAGGCCGATGGCGATCGACGCAACAACGAGAACGCCGATGGTCGCCAAAATCGTGGCAACGCTGATATGATAACGATCGAGCCCGGCGGCGATCTGGTCCATGCGCTTTCCCCATGCCGTGAAGTGATGGCAATGCTGGATGGTAACCGCGGTGCCGGCGCGCAGCACGTGCGCCAGGGGCCGCACGCACTGCGCCCGCCTGGGCTTGCAATGCACCACATGCAGGTGGCCCCAACATCCCGAAAGCGTGCGCGATTCTACCGCCCGTCCGCCGCCGGGGGCGGCCCGGCGGTCGACTGTCCGTTCCGAGCCGAGCCTATGACGCCGCGCCCCGCGCCGCTAGTCGCTATCGCCATCGGAGATCCCGCCGGGATCGGTCCGGAGGTCGCCGTCAAGGCCGCGCGATGCAGGCAATCGCGGAGGAAAATCGAAACGGCGTCGCGGTAAGCCCAATGACCGGAGGCATGTGTTCGTCGTCGTCCGTCGGCCGATTAGGCTAAAATCTTCGAGGAATTCCAGCAGGCCGACAGGCATTGTCACGTTGGCGAATGATAGATGCGACAAATCGTGCAAGCAATCGCGATCATGCCGCCGCGGAAACGTTATCGCCATGTAGCACGGCCGAGGCTCGGAATGCCCGGTGGGTCTTTGCTGATGTGAGACGCCGCTGGACGTTGAAGGTGTTGTAGGTGGCGGCGTGGAAGGACAGAAATCGCTGGCTTTCTATCTTACCAAACTCGCACGATTGGGCGGCTATCTGGCCAGGGCCAGCGATCCACCGCCTGGAAATGTCGTCATCTGGCGCGGCCTCTCAGGACTAACCGGCATCGAGCTCGGCTCCGAAATTAGGACGGTCGGATACGCCCGCCAGGTCTGGCTGGTGGGATTATGGGCTCCACGATCGCCCATTCGATATCGGTCATATCGCTCAGGTAACGAAGGCCGCTGCGGTCCGCAGCAAGGCGATGTTCGGGCTTCCACATGGGGCGCGCTCCAGAGAATCAGGCGCGCAACGAGGAATCACATCCGATTCATTCGATTCAAGAAGTTTCCGATCGGCTCTGAGAGCTCTGAGAGCGTTCGTAGACGGTGCATTCATTGCGGGAACTGAGCGCTCGATCCCGCTTATTGCAATCCAGTTCGGTGTCCGCCTCGCACTCGGTTTGGCGATCGTCTCGACCGCTCGAACTTTTCGAAACGATGAGCGAGAGAGTATCGAGGCGACGATCACTTTCCCTATACCTGTGCATGCCATGCTCTTTGCGCTGGAGGCTCGGATCGCCGGACGCGCTATCAAGGCTGCTAAAGCACAACGCAAAAGTGAAGCCCGCGACACGTATGAAGGCGCATTGGAGCGCGGGAAAACGGCTGTACCCGCTGCTACGTCGAGCAGTCAGATCACACTATTTCTTGATCAGTGCGGGCGCCTCCGCCATCATGTTCCTGAACAACATCGTGTAATCGACGATGAAGCGGAATTCCGGCTGATTGTCGCGTACGTTGTCGTCCTGGCGGACATTCCCGTACTGCACTTTCACGCGAAGCCCCTGGAATGGCCCTGCTGTCGGACGATATTGCAGCCAGAAATCCAGTTCCCTGCGGTCGGCAATGGGCGTGTTTGTCGCAGGATTGATGGCGCCCCAACCCTTCGTGTACCACGCGCCGGCGGTGAACCCGGGAAGGCCAAGATTGCTGAAGTCATAGGCCACGCTGCCGCCAAAGGCTTGCTCCCCCGCGTTGTCGAACGAGACCTGCTGCATATCGGTGTAGTTTGGCTTCGTTCCGAACGGCGAAAAGATCTTGGATTCATCACCCGTGACCGAGCCGGCGACGAAGATAATCCACCCGACATAGCTGACCTGCGCCTTTGCGGAGAACTGGTAGGTCTGAAACGGACTACCGGCGAGAAGCTCAGCGCCGACGCTCCGTTGATCGATGATATTGGCGCCCACGAACCACTGCGGCACGTTTTTCGGCAACTGCGAAGTGTATTCGACCTGCGCGAAGCCGGTATTGATGAAGTCGCTGATGTAATAGTCCGAGAATGCGGTCGAGAGACCGGGTATCGGTCGCACCTTCAACATCCCGAATGCCGCACCGTGATTGATGACGTCTCCACCGGCGAGGGCGTCCGACATCGGTATGAAGTCGTTCGAATCACGTTGCTTGATGTTCCAGAGGTAGCCGACCGAGTAATCGTAAATCCGGTTCTTGTCGGGAAGCGAGGTCAGCTGGGCGCCCTCGAATGTGTTCGGCACCATGCGGTTGTCCTGCGGATTGATCAACGGTGTATCGACAAGTTGCCGGCCGGCGCGCACCTCCTGGTCCAGCACTGCAAAGCGCGCATACGCTTGACCGAGCACGTTGAGTGGTTCCTGCTCAGGATTGAGAAGCTTCGTGCCGCTTTCGTCGAACGGCCCATAAATTCTTTGCGAGGTATAGACCGCCGCGTGGACCCCGAAGAAATTGCCGAGCAAGCCCGACCGATAAGCAAGCCAGCCCCCGCCGGCCCAAGCCTGCGATCTTGTTCCGTCGAAATTGTCGCGATTCATGTAGTAGGTGCGAGCGACGACCTGAAAGAGAGAGTCCCGAATGAACGGATGTGTATCCGTAGCGTACAGCCACGGGAGCTGCTTCATGTAGGAGAGACCGGGTATGACCGGGGCACCCAACGACTCATCGGCCACTTCGTATCGAATAGCAGGGAACGCTTGCGGATAGGCGGGCGTAACCGCCGTCAGCGACAGCAAAGCGGCGCCAATCCAACCGGTGGAAAGCGCGCCTGTCGACAATCTGCTTCGCCGCCGCCGATACCCGCATGGAATTCGCTGCAACTTCGAACACACGGCTCCCCCCCGAGTTGACCTCACGAATTTGTGCTCCGCCTGAGTCCTACGCAACGCGGTTGTACCGATCCATCCGGCGCAAACTCAAATACATCCAAGAATGGCGAATCTGATGCGCCCTAGACACAACGACCGCATGTGACGCCCCCGCCGATCTGCTACTCTCGATTTCGCCGCCCTAGGTACTTTGCATCCTCTAACTGTGCATCCTTTGGATGACTGGGCAATTGGGAGGAACTCCACTTGCTTCGTCAAGTCCAGTCGTAAATGTTTCGCGTCGCTTGGCCCAATTTGAAATCGTCTGTGACTTTTTTATCTCGTGCTCTTCCAGACGCTACATTTCTGCATCCGGGCACCGCCGACTGATTGCTCTGAGATCGTCGACGCCCCATCGCCGCATCATCGCTTGATTTTTTCTTTGTTTAGGAACCTCTTGACACTCAGGTAAGACACACGGACACCATGTGCACGAAGTCGTTGGTGCAGTTCGGCCAGTGTCAGCCCGGGCTCGGCGGCGATGGTTCGCAACAGCCGATTTCGCTCGTCTTTCGAGCAGCGGTAACGATCCCCGCCCATGGGTTTAGCCGCAAGACTTCCGGTGCGGCGAAACCGGAGTACCCACTTACCGACTGTGCTCACGCTTAAGCCGTACCGAGCAGCGGCTTTGCGGGGAGATTCACCGGCTTGAACGTCGAAGACTACCCGCGATCGCAAGCCCTTCGAGTGAGGCCGGCCCCTTTTTCGTTCAGAGAGATCAAAAACAGACTCATCATTGCGGGTGACCTGTTCGGCCGGCTTTTCTCCTCCCTTCTCGGGTCGAAAATTTCGCTTTTTCGACACGTACTGGACTCCGTCAACGCCCCATTTTGGCTAAAAAATAGGCCTCCAGAGAGTTTGTAATTTGATTTACATCAATGATTGGCTGGCGTTTTCCCCATTTATTGTTCAAAATGCCTACCTTGACCTCCGGGGTACCGCATCGACCTGCGCTTGGCATGCTTACGAGCGCCGCAGAATGAATGATCGATGCTGTGTAAATGCGACCGTTTCGTTCCTTCATTCCTCAATGCTTCGCGAGCTGAGCAATTGGTTGCGCGCAAGAAATAGCCGCAACGCGCCGCCGGCTTGAAGCTCGTTGCCCAAGGAGATGTACCGATGACGACCGAAATGGATGATGCTCTGCCCACGGCATTGGACTGCCGCAAAAAAAGCGCAGAGATGGAGGCCGAGAAGGCCTCCGAGTACATGCGCAAGCGTGAGGCTGCCGAGGCCGAGAAGAAGGAGTTGCTCGATCGCCTCGCGAAGCCGTCGGGCGTCAGCGACGAAGAGCGCATGAAACGGGCGGCGGCCATCATCAAGCGTGCCGTCAGTAACGGTCTGACCGAGGTCGAAGTCGGGCGTTTTCCGAACACCCTTTGTACCGATAAAGGGCGCGCTCTCAATCAGCAAGAACCCGGCTGGGAAGACACGCTCACCGGCCTGCCGAGAGAGCTTCATCTGTTCTGGAAGAAGCATCTCGAATCGCGCGGCTACCGCCTCAAGTGTCAAATCGCCGACTGGCCGAACGGGATGCCCGGCGACGTCAGCATGACGCTGATCTGGGGTTGATCACTGAGACAATAGCGTCATTGTCCTGCATTGAAAGGCGCAAATGGCCATGGCCAAGGATCGAAAGAAAGAAGAGGACGGCGGGCGAATGAATTGCAAGCTCTACGAAAAGGAGCTGCGCAAGCTTCAGGTTCAGCTCTGCCATCTGCAGGAATGGGTGAAATCCACGGGCGCCAAAGTCATCGTCGTGTTCGAGGGCCGCGACGCTGCAGGAAAGGGCGGAACGATCAAGGCCCTAGTCGAACGGGTGAGTCCGCGCGTCTTTCGGGTCGTCGCCTTGGCGGCGCCTTCCGACCGAGAGAAGACGCAGATGTTTATCCAGCGCTATATCGAACGCTTTCCCGCCGCCGGCGAGGTCGTGATTTTCGATCGTAGTTGGTACAATCGCGCCGGCGTCGAGCGTGTTATGGGATTCGTCGACGAGGAGCGTTACCAGAACTTCCTGAAGCTGTGTCCCGACATCGAGATGTACATCATCAATGCCGGCATCATACTCATCAAGGTCTGGCTGGAAGTCGGCATGAAGGAGCAGGAACGGCGGTTCGCTGCCCGCGTCGACGATCCGCTCCGTCAATGGAAGCTTAGTCCGATGGACGTTGAGTCATATACGCGCTGGTACGACTATTCACGCGCCCGCGACGCGATGTTGAAAGCAACCGATAGCAAACATGCGCCCTGGTTGATCGTCCGCACCGATGACAAGCGCCGCGGACGCCTCAACTGCATTTCGCACATCTTGAACGCCATTCCGTACAAGAAGGTCAAAAGGCCGAGGGTCGAGCTGCCTCGCCGTTCGAACAAGGGCGCGTACGACGATCAGTCGAGCTTGGAGGGACGCCACTTCGTGGCCGAGCGCTACTAGCCGGGCGCCGCGCGATCCCACTAGCGGTGAGTTCGTTTGATTTGAGACCGCATCGCCGGTGGTCGCGCAACTACTTCCGGTCCCAGCGAAGTATCGATGTTGCCGGACTGACGTAAGAGGTGAAGGTCATGGCGCATGCCCTCGAGACTTCATCGCCGGCATTGCGCTTCGATGTCATCGCCGGCCTGACGGCGGCGGCCGTCGTGCTGCCCAAGGCGATGGCCTATGCGACCGTCGCTGGACTTCCGGTCAGCGTCGGGCTCTACACCGCCTTCGTCCCGATGATCGTCTACGCGCTGCTGGGGACATCGCGAGTTCTCAGCGTCAGTTCGACGACGACGCTGGCAATCCTCACAGGCGCGGAACTGGGATTGGCGGTCCCGGACGGCGATCCCGGCAAGCTGATCACCGCGACCGCAACGCTCACTGCGCTGACAGGCGCGTTGCTGATCGGCGCATCGGTGCTCCGGCTCGGCTTTGTCGCGAACTTCATTTCGACCCCGGTGCTCACCGGCTTCAAGGCGGGCATCGGAATGGTGATCGTGCTCGATCAGATTCCGAAGCTGCTCGGCATCCACATCACCAAGGAGGGCTTTTTCCGGGACATCCTGAGCGTGGCGCATCATGTTCCCGAGACATCCCTGATCACGCTGACCATCGCGGTTGTGGCGCTGCTGGCATTGCTGGCCATGGAGCGTATGAGGCCCCACTCGCCCGCGCCGCTGGTCGTGGTGGGCGCGGGAATTGCCGCATCATGGTTGTTCGGCCTGAGCGCCTTGGGGGTGGGGACGGTGGGAGTGATTCCGCAATCGCTGCCCTCGATCACGCTTCCGAGCCTCGGTCTGGTCGAGCAGTTGCTGCCCGGGGCGCTCGGCATCGCCTTGATGAGCTTTACCGAGACGATCGCCGCAGGGCGTGCGTTTGCCAAGCAGACGGACCCGCCGATCAAGCCCAACCGCGAACTGCTGGCGACCGGGGCGGCGAATTTTTCGGGCGCCTTCTTCGGCGCCATGCCCGCGGGCGGCGGCACGTCGCAGACGGCCGTGGTGCGCTCGGTCGGCGGGCGAACGCAGAAGGCGTCGCTGGTGACGGCCGCAGCCGCGGCGGCCACCATGCTGGTGCTCGCGCCGTTCCTCGGCCTGTTGCCGCAGGCGGTCCTGGCGGCCATCGTCATCGTCTATTCGATTGGCCTGATCGATCCGGCCGAGTTCGTCGTCGATCAGCAAGATTCGGACGATGGAATTCACCTGGGCGCTTGCCGCCTTTGCGGGGGTGCTCGTCTTCGGCACGCTGCAGGGGATCGTGGTGGCGATCGTTCTGTCGCTGATCGGACTTTCCAGCCAGGCCGCCAATCCGAAGGTCTACGTGATCGGCCGCAAGCGGGGAGAGGACGTGCTGCGGCCGCTGTCGCCCGAGCATCCCGATGACGAAACCTTTGACGGGCTTCTGATCCTGCGGCCGGAGGGGCGGCTGTTCTTCGCCAACGCACAGCAGGTCGGCGACCAGATCCGGGCTCTCGTCGCCGAGCATCGGCCGAGCGTGCTGGCACTGGACATGAGCCGCGTGCCCGACATCGAATACTCTGCCCTGCAGATGCTGATGGAAGGTGAGCGGCGAATGACCGAAGAAGGCATCACGGTCTGGCTGGCGGCGCTGAACCCGAGCGTGCTGGAGTGCATCCGCTCGTCTGCACTCGCGGACCGATTGGGCCAGGAACGCCTGCTTTTCAATGCGCGCGCGGCCATCAGGAAATATCAGGAAAGTGACGTTTCAAACGGCTAGGCCGTCTGCACTCGTCGCACAGAAATCAATATCGAAGGCCAACTGCCCAAACATGTATGTGCCTGATCATCACGTCGGACTAACCTGAATTTTTCGCTTACTCTAGGGCAGGTCGGACCGGAGTAAGGGTCCGCATCGCCGGAGCGATCGTATGCTGCGCCAATTTCTGGTGGGTACTGCCATCAGTGTTTGCAACATTGCTATTCATGCAATGGTCACTGTTGCCGCAATACGGGTGGCGCGTTTCGTGGATAAGAGTGCAGAGTCGCGTCAATCGCTTCGACTGATCGCCGTCATGATTGCGACCGGATCGGTCTTGATGGTCGCCCATCTTGCCGAAGTGCTCGTTTGGTCCTTTACTTACAGAATCCTCAGTGTTGCACCTCCCGGCACTGATCTCGTTTATTTTGCCCTTGTAAACTATACAACGCTTGGTTACGGCGACGTAACGCCGGTGGAGCGCTGGCATTTGCTTGGTCCAATGACGGCAATGAATGGCGTGCTGTTGTTTGGCTGGTCAACTGCGGCCATTTTCGAGGTGCTGCGGAGGGCGCTAATGGGCATCTTTAGAGACGAGGGCCACGGCTCAAGACGTGAGTAGCGTGAGTAATGCGGTGCACGCGGGTGATCGGGACACCAAAATCCAATGCGGCCTTCCGGCACGGGCTGCATGGCAGTGATTGAAGACCTGCTTACGACCCCAAAGCGGCGGCTTTCCGAATCGAGCTCTTCTTCGATGCCAAACATAGGCACTCGACGATCGGATATCTGAGCCCCGGGAGTTGAGCGGCAGGTCGGAGCTTAAGCGGGTGTCATCCAAACCGGGTGCAGGCCAATGGTGCTTCCGGTCTAGCAAGGGCGCGCGATCAAGATTGCTGCCCGCGCGGCCGTTCGTGCAGGGCGTCAAGGCAGGTCGCGATCGGTTGTCGCGGGGCTCGACGAGCCGGGTCACGTTTCGGGAACTGGGTGAATGAGATGGTGGAACGCCTGGCCGGAAGAACTGCCATCATTACCGGCGGCGCGGGCGGGATCGGAGCGGCAACCGGGGAATTGTTTTGCGCCGAAGGGGCGAACGTCCTGCTCGTCGACACCGATGAAGGCACACTCGTGCGAATGGCAGTGGCGATCCGCAAGGCGCAACCTGACGCACGGATCGACGTTCTTGTCGCCGACGTGACCAATCCTGGCGATGCAGCGCACGCGGTATCGCACGTCGTCGAACGATTCGGCGCTTTGAATATCCTCGTCAGCAATGCGGCGGTTCGAAACCTCGCTTCGATCGAGAATGCCGATCTTGCCGAATGGAGCAGGGTCATCAACGTGAACCTCTTCGGCGCAGTTGCGTTTTGCCGCGCTACCCTTGCCGAGCTGCGCAAGGACGGGCGCGCGAGCATCGTAATCGTATCCTCCTGCTACGCCACGATGGGACGCAAGGGCTTCGGCGCCTATGACGCATCGAAGGCGGCGCTGCTTTCGCTCACGCGCACGCTGGCCTGGGAGGAGGCGCCGCACGGCGTTCGTGTCAATGCGGTATGCCCCGGCGGAACGCTGACCCCATTCACGGTCGGCCGCGCGCAGCAGCGCGGCAAGACCGAAGCGGACATGCGTAGCGAGGTCAAATCCGACTCGCTGATGCGGCGCTGGGCCGAGCCGCACGAAATCGCCTATCCAATCCTGTTTCTTGCGTCGCACGAGGCATCCTATGTCACCGGGGTTGCGCTGAATGTCGATGCCGGTCTCAACATCATGTGACGCAATGCGGTTTGCCGGTGGCTTGGCACAAGGGCCAAAACGAGACCGATGAGGGCATAGAACTCCTCACAATTTCCATGCATGATGAGATGACTTGCGCACCGTTCTCAGGTTCGCAAGAGGTGCCGTCGAGCGGGCAGGTGTGCTCTCGTTTGATCCGGGATCATCGCTTCCGCCTCTGATTTTAACCGAAGCCAATGGTGGTGATGATGGAGCGCGTGAAACTTGGAGCTTTGGAAGTGTCAGCCGTCGGTCTTGGCTGCATGAGCATGACGCCAATTTATGGCGTTCCGGATCCTGAAGAGGCCATCGCCACGTTACATCGGGCCCCGGAAATCGGCATCGATTTGATCGATACGTCCGATGCCTACGGGGCGAACGGCGCCAACGAGGAATTGGTCGGACGTGCCCTGAAAGGGCGGCGAGAAAGATACGTTCTTGCGACAAAGTTCGGCAATATTCGTTTGCCCGATGGCAAGCCCGGCGCCAAGGGCAACCCCGAATACGTCATGGACGCGTGCGACAAGAGCCTCAAGCGGCTCGGTACCGATTACATCGACCTCTACTTCATCCATCGTGTGGACGATACCGTGCCGATCGAGGATACGGTCGGCGCCATGGTTCGCCTCAAGGAGCAGGGCAAGATACGTCATCTGGGAATCTCCGAAGCGGGCCCCGGAACGATCCGCCGTGCTCATAAAATACATCCGATGGCGGCGCTACAGACGGAGTATTCGCTGTGGACGCGCGATGTCGAAGACGAGCTTCTCCCGCTCTGCCATGAGTTGGGCATTGGCTTCCTCGCCTACGCCCCGCTCGGCCGCGGCTTCCTGACCGCCGTCGTTCCGACCGGCGATGCTCTGCCGCAGAACGACCGCCGTCGCGACATGCCGCGATTTCAAGGCGACAATGCGCGCAGCAATCAGAACCTGCTCGATGGGCTGACGCGGATCGCCGCCAAGGAAGGTTGCACGCCGGCGCAACTCGCCATCGCCTGGCTCCTGTCGCGCAAGCCGAGGGTCGTGCCGCTTGCCGGCACAGGCAAACGGAAATGGCTGGAGGAGAACGCCAAAGCAGTCGAGGTGCAGCCCTCCAGCGCGAGTCTCCAGGCCCTTGACGCGATGTTCAAGCCCGGCATCACGCGAGGCGATCGCTATCCTGCGGCAATGATGGCGCGGCTTGGATTGTAGTAGAGCGTCGTCCCCAGAGCCGCCGTCGTCGAACAGCTGGATTGCTCATCGACGCCGCGTCGATTTGGCACCTGCCTTGCCCGATGGCGTCCTGCGCTTCCCAGGTGTGCTCGCCTTGGGCGCCGGAACCCGCGTTCTCTTATCGTCGGGAATAATTGGAACCAGCACGAAGTTGTCCCGACCGCCGCCTAGATGCAGCGTGGTCTTGCCGCCGTAGACCGCAACCGGCCGGTCGCGCGGGTCATCATGCAGGAACGGACCGTTTCCGGTGAATTCGTTCTTCATGTTGGAGAGCTTGCCGCCCGAGCCGCCGGGATAGACGTAATCGCATCCGCGCACGCTCAGGCCCACGCGATATCCCTTCGGCACAACGATGCAGGTTGGAATGATCTCGATCTCAACTTCGTACACCTGACCGGGCTTCAGCGGCTGCTTTTCGTCATGGGTGTGATAGGGGCGGAATGGCAGCGCGAGCTTCTTGTCGAGCTTGCGGTGCGAGGCTCGCAACCAGCCCTGTCCGATGGCCGTGTGGGGATCGAGGGCGCCCTGGAATACAACCTCCTTCATATCGGGCGCAAATACCCGGAACACAAGGAAGAGGTCGGCGTCCTCGGTCGACGATGAGATTTGAAGCTTGGCGGCAAGCGGTCCGGTGATCTCGGTGGCGTGCGGCATCGGCTCGGTAAGGAAGGTGACCCCGTCGCCGAGCGCGTCGAATGTGATCTTGGCCGCCCCCCTCGGCACTTCAGTGACCAGCTTGTGGCCGTCGGTTGCAAGGTGAAACTTCGTCCACTGAGTGCGTGGGAGAGGCCAAGCCTCCTCATGGCGTATGACAAATTGTTCGCCGGGATGACGGATATTGAGCTGAACCCGCGGCTGCTTGTCCCAGCCGTTCTTTTCGCCCTTGAGGAAATAGCCGAAGAATTGCTTCTGAAGATTGATGCCGTAGTCGGTGTAGTAGTGCGTCCAATGCTCGATGCCGTGAACTTCGAGCCACTTCTGTCGCGATGCCGACCGGAAGAAACCTTCGAAATTGCCGCGCGGGTGCAGCGGCTGACCACCCCAATTGGCGGCCGATAACAGGGGTACCTTTACCTTCGACCAGTCTGGAAGCATCGCCTTGTAGAATTCGTCGTCCAGCGGGTGCTCGAAATAGGTCTTTCCGAGATCGTAACGGTTGGCGCCCATCTCGACGTCGGAGAGCGTTTCCGGACCCGACACCCAGTCGCCATTCATGCGGCTGCGGTAGCCCTTGGTGCCCAAACCGTACTGCACGGTCTTGACCTGCATGTCGTACCAGTTCTGTGCGAAGGTGTTGTAGATGCCGCCGTTGTGGCTTAGTTCGCGATAGAAGTCGGCGAATCCCTCCCAAACGCAGATTGCGGCGAGATGCTTGGGCTGCATACTCGCCACCTGCCATTGGTTAATCGCGTAATACGAGATGCCGCTCAAGCCGACTTTGCCGCTCGACCAGGGCTGTTTGCCTGCCCACTCGATGCAATTGAAGAAGTCTTTGGTCTCGCGCGGCGACCAGTGCTCCACGTAGCCGGGCGAACGGCCGCAGCCGCGCGAATCGACCCGCACGCAGACATAGCCGTCCGGCACCCATTTTTCGGGGTCGCAGACTTCCCAGCTTTGGTACTTGTTGGACGAGCCTGCCGTAACGCTCGGATGTTTCTCCACCATCCGGCTCCAGGCCGTCTTATAGCCGTCCTCGAAGTGGAGCCACTTGCCGTAGGGGCCGTGACTGAGGATGACGGGGTAGCGTCCCTTCTTGACCGGCCGGAAGACGTCGGATCGCAGCACGAGCCCGTCATCCATGGTGATTGGCATATCCCAATCGATCCGCATTCCATCACGGATCTCACTGAGTTCGCGGTAGCTCATGGTTTCTTCCCCCGGGGACAACAATCTGGAATCGCGTGACAACGGCCGGTGTTCTGCCGCTCACTTTTTCGAAATGACCGGCAGCAAGACGTGGGCCGGCCGGTCGGGGCTGGCGTGCAGCGTTACATTGCCGCCGAACACCGCCGGTGAACGGTCGCGGGGATCGTTGTGCGTGAACGGACCGACGCCTGTCCACACCTTGCCGAGCGTCTCGACGCCCGCGCCGGGTTCGCCCGGAAAGACGTAGTCGGTGCCGCGCACCGACAGCGCCAGCCGATAGCCTTTCGGGACCACGATGCAGGCCGGCCATATCTCCACGTCTACCTCATACACCTTGTCAGGCGTGAGCTTCTGCTCTTCGTCGTGGGTGTGATAGGGGCGGTACGGCAGCGTGAGTTTTTGGTCGAGCTTGCGGTGCGAGCAGCGCAGCCACCCTTGGGCGATCGGCGTGTGGGAATCGAGCGCGCCCTGGAACGTGACCTCCTTGAGATCGGGCGTGAATGCGCGCACCACCAGAAACAGATCGGCGTCTTCGGTGGCCGAGGACACCCAAAGTTTTGCCGCCATCGGCCCGGTGATCTCGATTTCCTGTTCGAGCGGCTCCGTCAGGAACGTGACGCCATCGCCCAGACCGGCATAGGTGACGGAGCCAGGGGACGCCTGTGTCCGTTCCGACATCGTCATATCGGCCGGATGGATGTGGAACTTGGTCCACTTGGTGCGCGCAAGCGGCCACTCGTTCTCATGCCGCTCGACGAACCGCTCGCCGGGATGGCGCACCTGCAACAGCACTCTCGGCTGCTTGTCCCAGCCGGTGTCTTCCCCCTTGAGGAAGTGGCCGAAGAACTTCTTCTGCAGTCCGACACCGTAGTCGGTGTAGAAATGCGTCCAGTGCTCGATGCCGTGGCATTCGAGCCATTTCTGGTCCGACGCGGATCGCACGAAGCCCTCGAAATTGCCGCGCGGGTGCAGACCCTGGCCGCCCCAGTTGGCGGCCGAAAATAGCGGCGTTTTGACCTTGCTCCAGTCCGGCATACGTGACCGCCAGAACGGATCGGTGTCGAGCTTGCGCGAGATGCAGTCTTCGTAGAAATCGCGCCGATTTTGGCCGAGTTGCTCTTCCGACAGGGTTTCCGGGCCGGAGACCCAATCGCCATTCATGCGGCTCTTGAATCCGCGGGTGCCGCGGCCGTTCTGCACGCTGTAGACCTGCGCCTTCGACCAGTCTTGCACGAAGCCGCGGTTGAAGATGCCGCCATGATGCGCCATGTCGCGGTAGAAATCGGCGGCGCCTTCCCAGGTGCAAATCGCGGCGAGATGCTTGGGTTGCAGCGCCGCGGTCTGCCATTGGTTCTGCGCATAATAGGAAATGCCGTTGAGGCCAACCTTGCCGTTGGACCACGACTGCACGCCGGCCCAATCGACGCATCGCGCCAGATCCTTCGCCTCGCGCAATGACCAGATGTCGATAACCCCTTGCGAGCGGCCCGCGCCCCGGCTGTCGATACGGATGCAGACGTAGCCATCCGGTACCCATTTTTCGGGATCGACGACCTCCCAGCACTGATATTTGTTGGTTGAGCCGGTCGGCACGTCGGGCTGGTCGGCGCACATGCGTCGCCACTGGTCCTTGTAGAGGTCCTCGAAATGCAGCCACTTGCCGTACGGGCCGAGGGTCATGATCACCGGATACTTGCCGTCGGCGACCGGCCGGTAGATGTCGCATCTCAACACGATGCCGTCATCCATCGTGATCGGCATATCCCAATCGATGCGCATTCCGTCGCGGATTTCACTTTTTTCGCGGTAGTCCATGGATCCCTCGATACTCGGTCTATAGTCGATCCGACGCCGGAGCGCCCCCGATCCGCATCCCGTCCGCGCCGAACAGGTAGAGCCGCTGCGGGTCGAAGCGCAGCGTAATGCGTGCGCCGCTCTTGACCTCGGCCATGCCTAAACCTTCGTTGACGGCGATGAAGGCACGCTCGGTTCCGTCATCAAAGTAGAGCAGCGTGTCCTTGCCAAGCGGCTCGACCAGCCGGACCGGGAGTTCGGCATCGCCGTTGCCGCCGAGGTTGACGCCGACATGCTCGGGACGAATACCGAGGGTTACCCGTCCCGGCTGGGTCGCGTTGAATTGCGCGGGCAGGGCCAGGTCGAAGCGGGGAGAGCGGAAGCGGGCCACGCCGCCTTCGTGTGTGACCTCGCCGGCTACCAGGTTCATCGACGGCGAGCCGAAGAAGTCGGCGACGAAATAGCTCACCGGTTCCGAATATATGTCCATGGGCGAGCCGATCTGCTCGATTTCGACCCGCGCGCATGACGACGATGCGATCGGCAAGCGTCATCGCCTCTTCCTGGTCGTGCGTGACGTAGATGAAGGTACGCCGTAGCTCTTCGTGCAGTCGATCGCATTCAGCGCGCAATTCGCGGCGCAACTTTGCATCGAGGCTGGACAGCGGTTCATCCAGCAGGAAGGTAGACGGATTGGTTACCAGCGTGCGGGCAAGTGCAACGCGTTGCGACTCGCCGCCGGAACATTGACTGGGCATCTTGTCAAGCAGGTGCCCAATCCGAACCATCTCGGCGACCTCGCGCACCCGCTTGACCCGTTCGGGCGTCGAAACATTCTTCATGCGCAGACCGAATTCAATATTCTGCGCGACGTTCTTATGCGGAAACAGGGCATGGCTCTGAAACACCATGCCGAGCCCGCGGTCGCGCGGTTCCAGATCGTTGATAACGCGGCCGTCGCTGCGGATCTCGCCCGAGGTCGGGTCCTCGAACCCGGCAATCATGCGCAGCGTCGTGGTCTTGCCGCAGCCCGAAGGTCCGACAAGGACGACAAACTCGCCGTCCTCGATCGTGATGTTGAGGTTCTTCACGGCGAGTACGGAACCATAGGCCTTGGTCAGGTCACGAAGCTCGATGCGGGCCACTATTGTTATCTCCGTACCATGCCGAAGCTGAAGCCGCGCGCGAGATGCTTGCGGATGATGAGGCCAACGATCATCAACGGGACCGTAATCCCGACCGCGAGCGCCGCCTGTCGTCCGTACACGCGCCCCTCGGTGGACCCCTGGTACTTCGAAAGTTCGACCGGCAGCGTGGTCACCTGCGTCTTGGTGATGATGAGCGCCAAAAGATACTCGCTCCACGTCAGGATGAGGATGAAAAGGAAGGTCGCGACGAGACCCGATCGGATCAGCGGCAGCACGATTTCGAACACGATACGCCAGCGCGAGGCGCCAAGAATTTCGGCTGCCTGCTCGATCTCGCGCGGCACCTCATCGATGAAACTCTTCGTCATCCATACAGCGTAGGGCAGGCTGGTGAGAAAATAGATGAGAATCAATCCGAGCCTGCTGTCCAGGAGCCCGAGGGCCGAATAGTAGAGCGAGAGCGGTGCCACCACCACGATCGGCGGGATCATACGCAGCATGAGGAGCTGGAACATGCGCGTTTCGGATAGCGCTCTGTAGCGCGAGACGCCGTAGGCGATCACCGATCCGAACAGGACAGCGAGCAGCGTCGAGCACGTTGCGATGACGGTCGAGTTCAGAAGCGAGATCAGGGGCTTCTGCGAGGAAATCGCATATTGTGTGGTGGCATATTCTTCGGCGCCAAACCAGACATTGAGATAGTTTGCGAGCGTCGGCGGATCGGGGAAATAGATCGGCGGCCAGGCAAACCACTGGGTGTCCGGTTTGAACGAGGTGGAAACCATCCAATAGATCGGAAAGAATGCAATCACGGCCCAGATGCTCAGGACGACATACCGAACGATCGTGGTGACCCGGCGCCGCTGCGATTTGGTCATCGTTCTTGATCCTGCTGACTGCCGACGCTGTCGCTATACATTCGGTCGAGCGCGTGCTTTTCCCGCCGCAGCAGCTTGATGGCGAACAGCACGATGACGATCATCATCAGCATGACGATGTAGGACATCGCCGCTCCCTTGGAGATCTGAAAATACTGCCAGGTGGTCAGAAAAATGTAGACCGGAAGGGTCTCGGTCGCCGTTCCCGGGCCGCCCTGCAGCAGGGCCCAGGTCTTGGGAAATTCGGCGATGGCCTCGAGGAAACGCAGGACCAACGCCAGAAAAATGACAGGCCGCAGCAGCGGCAGTTGCACTTCCCAGAAGATGCGCCACTTTGAAGCGCCCAGGATTTCGGCGGCCTCGAGCGGCTCTTTGGGAATCGATGAAAGCCCCGCCATCATAATGATGAACGAGAAGGGGGCCCAGTTCCAAATCTCCAACAGCATCACCGTCGGAAGCGCGATGTGGGGGTTGGTCAGCCACGCCGGCTTGAATTCGAGCCCGCTGATGCGCGTGATGAGGTCGTTGATCGGACCGCTCTGGTAAAGAAGCATCTCCGCCGTGTAGGCCACCACCACCGGCACGGTCAGCATCGGCAGAAGGAAAATGATGTAGTAGAGCGCCTGGCCGCGAAACGGTTTGTACATGAGATAGGCGAGCAGAAAGCCGAGCAGGAAACAGCCGATCGTGGAACCGGTCGCGAACACCAGTGAGCGCACGACCGCCCAACCGAAGCGCGGATCGGTCAGGACCTCCTGGAAAAGTTCGAGGCCGACGAATTCGGCTTCCCACCACGAGCCGAGGTACACCGTCCACTGATGGACGGAGAAATAAAGCTGCAGAAACAGCACCGGCAGCAGAATGAACGCGAACAGCGCGATCAGGGGGCCGAGGATCGACCACCTGAAGCGCCGCACGCCGCGCTGTCGGGAGAGCTCGCGCGCCGAGCGATGCGGCTGCTCACTGGTGGCCGGAACGGCGGCCACGTTCATGACTCAACTCCGACAGGCGGCCTGGACACGCGGCGATTGGATCGTGGATATGGTCCCGTTGCAACGCGCCGTCACGCCGGCTTGTCGCGCTTCGGCATGACCGCCTTGTAGCTCGCCAGCTCTTCCTTGAGTTTGGTGCGGCCGATACGGCGGACGATGGCAGCCCATTCGTCCTGGGTCTTTTTCAGCACATCCTTGGCCGGCAACTGTCCGACATAGGCTTCCGAAAGGTTCTTGCCGAGCGTGTCCTGGAACTCCAGGTAACCGGTCAGATAGGTCGGCGGCGCGACCACCTGGAAGTTGGTCTCGATGGCCTTGATGCCGGCGGCGCTGTACGCTTTGATGACCTCCGGCGCTGTCATGTGCTCCTTCGCCCAGGCATCGTTGAAGGTGTTCACGGGATCGGACACGATCGGAATGCTGTTCTTGCCGGAGCCAAGCCACATGGCGAGGTAGGCCGCCTGCGCCTTGCGCGGGCTGTACTTGTTGACCAGCAGTGCGGCGAGCGGCGAGGAGATCGAGCGATGGATGCGCCGGCCGGAGAAATCCGAACCGGGCACGAGACCATACAACCACTTCCCGGTCGTCTTCGACTTCGCGGGATTCTCGTTCAATTTGGCGGTGCCGTCCCAGTACTGGCAGCTGACCACGTGGCCCTGCGCGATGCGCGGGATCATCTGCGGCGTGCCCCAGCCGGCCAACTCAGGATGCGCGCCTTTCTTTTCCTGCAGGTAGATGTCGACGGCGTACTGTCCGGCCGGGGTGTTGAGCGTCGGGTTCATATCGTCGTCGAAGGTGAAGCCGCCGGCGCTGTAGAAGATCATGTACCACCAGGTCGGCCCGTTGGCGCGATTGCGCAGGCTGCCGGATCCATAGAGATCCTTCGCCGGATCCATCAGGGTCTGCTGGATTCGAAGTTCATCCTCCCACGTTTCCGGAAACTTCAGCTCCTTGCCGTGTTTATCGGCGAAACGCTTCTTGTTGTCGGGATCCTCGATCAGGTCCTTTCGCACATATTGAATGTGTACGTTGCCGTCGGTGGGAATGCCGTAGGTTTGGCCTTTGTAGGTCATGAAGTTGGCATAGTCGGCCACGGCTTCGATCTTGAAGTCCGCCTTCTTCATGTAGGCATCGAGCGGCTCGAGGTAGCCGGCCGATGCCAGCGACGGAATCATATTGGAATCGATGTGGATGAAGTCGAATTGGGACGAGCGCGAGAGCGCTTCCGCCATTGCGCGGGCCGGCGCGTCGAAAATCGAGATGTCCTGGACCCCGCCGATGCCGATCCCGGTCTGCTTCTTGAACTCCGCGATCACCGGCTGCATCGGTACGAGATAGGGCGACCAGATCATGCCCGTGACATCCGCGGCGCCGGCGGTTTTGGCGGCAGCGACGGTGCGCTCTTCCAAAGACGCCGCGAGGGCGAGTGGGGTCGTGCCGGGTATGAAATTTGCGACCGTGAGCCCGATGCCGCCTTCAATGAATGCCCGCCGCGAAGTCTTGGTCATGGTTTTCTCCCTCGATGTTCCTAGCGTGTCCGCGTCTTCTGCGCTTCGTTCGCGGTTATCACCATCGTAGGAGGGTGGCCATCGCTCCGCAACAAAGTTCACACGTTGACATGCGGCCGATCTGTCGTGACGAAAAGACCGATTGTGTTTCGGGCCGGTATCACACCTGTTATGTCAGTCTTGCTGACCCAACCAGCACGCGATCTGCAAGGCAGAAACCAACTCTCTTGTAAGGGCTCGACGCGTCGTGCAACCCGGTGCCGTATTCGAGATGTAAAAAAACGCGATCACACCGATCGGCACGCTTTCCCGTTGAGAGTTGCGCCTGACCACGCCAAAGTGGATAGTTCCGACCTTGTGGAGGATCGTTCAATGAACGAACGCGTCAACCCGAGTGTGGCACGGCCGGTTGTGTCGCAGCGCGCGGGCGTTACCGTGCGGCGCGTCGGCGTCAATCTCGGAGCCGAGCTCACCGGGGTCGACCTTCGTAGTCCGCTGTCGGAAACGCAGTTCGATGCAATCGAGGCTGCGCTGGTCGAAAACGAACTGATCATTTTCCGCAATCAGGACATCACGTCCGAGCAACTGATGGCGTTCGGCCGGCGGTTCGGCCAGTTGACCGTGCATCCGTTCGCGCCGAACGAAGGCAAGAACGCGCCGGAACTGATCAAGTTTCGCAACGACGAAACTACGCCTCCGTTCGGAACAGATGTCTGGCACTCCGACGAGACTTTTCGCGCCGAACCGCCGATGGCGACGATTCTTGTCGCGAAGGAAGTCCCGGCGGTGGGCGGAGACACCATGTTCGTGAGCATGGCCGCGGCGTTCGATGGGCTCAGCGACCGGATGCAGCAGCACATTTCCGGGCTTTACGCCACTCACGACATGAAGCCGTTCCGGCCGTTGTTCGGAAAGAGCCTCGACGAACGCAAAAAACTGCAGGAATTCGAACTGATATACCCGCCGCAACTCCATCCGGTTGTGCGCATTCATCCGGTATCAAGCCGCAAGGTGTTGTTCGTCAATCCGCAGTTCACTATCGCCATCGACGGCATGGAGGAGCGCGAAAGCCGCTCACTGCTCGATACGCTGTTTCAACAGGCGCTCGTTCCGGAATACCAATTCCGCCATCACTGGGAGCCGCATACCATTGCGATGTGGGACAATCGCTCGACCCAGCATTACGCCGTGCACGACTACTATCCGCAACGGCGCTACATGGAACGTGTAACCATTCGCGGCGGCCCGGTAACCGGCGTCGAGCGCGCCGACCCCGAGAGTGTACGCAGGGCAAAATACGTAGCCCCGAAGACCGTCGACGTCCACGGCGGCCACAGACCCCACGGGTAGGTTGCCGTCGCGAGGGCGCGACGAGCCTAATCCTGCAATTTGCCGAGGATCGAGATGTCGGAACCGTCGCGATAGGCGGGGTGTTTCCAGCCGTCCTCGTCGTAGTCCCCCATGCATCGTTCGGCCAGCGACTCCATCTCCTTCAGCGCACCGGAGGCCATCGCTTGCTGGAGCGGGAAGATGCGCACCAGTTCGTGGCTGCCCGAATAGTTCATCTCATAAAGCTCGTGCCGCGCTCCGAATTCCGTTCCGACCGCATCCCAGAGCAGTTTCATGGTCTTGATGCGCTCCTTGTAGTCGATGCCGTTCGAGCCGCGCACATAGCGCGCCAGATACTTGTCGATATCCGGATTCTTGAAGTCGCGCGCGTGGGAGGGCAGGTAGATGAGGCCCGAGGCGATCACTTTTTCGACGATTGCGCGCACCGCCGGATAGGCCTCGGTCATGAACAGGCGATAGGTGCTCGACGCCCGGGCATTGGGAAGCACCGCTCCGTTGACCCACGGTTCTGGATTGAAAGCCATCGCGTCGGTCAGCGACCAGAACAAATTCCGCCAACCGATCACCTCGCCGATCTGCGCCTGCACGCCGCGAAAGGCCTCGACGCCGGTCGCGCGCGCCGCCTTGTGCAGGAGGCCGGCGATGAAATCGAGCTTCACCGCCAGCCGCGTGCAGCCCTGCAGAGTGAAACCATTGAAAAATCCCGAGCGCGGATAGAAGTTCTTGAGGCGTTCCACGTCGCGATGGATGAAGACGTTTTCCCATGGAATGAATGCATTATCGAACACGAAGATGGCATCGTTTTCGTCGAAGCGGGAGGTGAGGGGATAATCCCACGGCGAGCCGGTGGCGGCCGCGGCGAGCTCGTACGATGGTCGGCAGATGAGCTTGATGCCGGGCGTGTTCATGGGGGCGATGAACATCACCACCATGCTCGGATCGTTGATCTCCTGGCCCATGTTCTGGCCGAGGAAGTTATAGTGGGTGAGTGCCGAATTGGTGGCCACCACCTTGGCACCCGAGACGTAGATGCCGGCGTCGGTCTCCTTCTGGATGGTGATGTAGACGTCCTTGACCTGCTCGACCGGCTTGTTGCGGTCGATCGGCGGATTGACCAGGGCGTGGTTGAGAAAGAGCACAGCCTCCTGCGCCCGCTTGTGCCAGGAGCGGGCGTTGTCGGCGAACTTTCCATAGAAGTCGGCATTGGCGCCCAGCGTATTGAGGAAGGCAGCCTTGTAGTCGGGGCTGCGACCCAGCCAGCCGTAGTTGATGCGCGCCCAGGCGGCGATGGCATCGCGCTGCGCCACCACATCCTCGCGCGAGCGGGCGGCCTTGAAGAACTTGTGCGTGTAGCCGCCGGAGCCGGTGTCGGTGGTTCCGGTCAGCGCGTCCTTTGTCTTGGCGTCATGCAGCGCATCGTAGAGCAGGGCGATGGACGCGGCCCCATTGCGGAACGCGGGATGGGTCGTGACGTCCTTGACGCGCTCGCCATAGATGTAGACCTCACGGCCGTCGCGCAGCAACTCGATGAACTCGGCGCCCGTGAAAGGGCGTTTTTTGCCTTCTAAAATGGCTTCGGGGTGTTGCGGCATTAGCGGTCCAAACTCTCTCCCATGGGGTCCATTGGCATCATATCCAAGTGCCTCATGGTGGGTCTAATGCAACCAGGGCCGACGAAATCCTTCCCGCCGCGCCCCGCGACGGCGTCGCCTCTGGCGACGGTCATGCCTCTGGCGACGGTCATGAAGTCAGCATGCCGCCGGCAACGATGGCCGGCGCGGCGCCCGACGAGATCAGGAAATCAACTAGGCTGCGCGAGATCTGCGGGTCGCTCGCCTGGGCCGCAACCGCAGCGGAGAAAATCGTCAAGTGCTGAATCTCCGGTGGTAGCGGTCCCGCCAGTTCAACGCCGGGCACGCCGAGAATCTCGCTGATCTGTTGAATGCCGATTTCAGCTTCACCCTTGGCCACGACGTCGCAGACCACGACGACGCTGCCGGCGGCGGCTCCGATCAACTTGGTCTTGGGCTCGAGCTCCGCCGCCATTTCGAGCCGCTCCAGGACCCGGACGAAATGGTTTGCGCTCGGGCTGCCGGTCGAAGGATCCGCGTAGGCGAGCGATCCCGCGGATCGCAAGACGCGCTTGAACGCTTCGACCGAGCTGATGTCCGGCTTGGCCGCGCCGACGCGGATTGCGACCCCAATGGGCGACCGCGCCATGACCGCGGCGTCGTCTCTTGCAACCTTTGCGTTGGCGATGAGGTCAGCGATGGCGGCTTGCGTGGTGATGACGACGTCCACGTTTTCGCCGTCCAGAACGCGCTTCCTGACCCCGCCGGACGAGGCGTATCCGATCGTGACCGTCTTTCCCGATGTCCGCTCGAAAGCCGGCACCAGTTTATCCATGATCCGGTGCATCGCTCCGGCGCAAAGGACGCGAATGCCCGCAGACGTCACCGGCGGCATGGCAGATGCCGTCTTCACCGCTTCGGCTTCCGCTCCGTGACGTTGCGCACCTCGGTATTCATGCGGACATCCTTGCGCCGACGCTTTTCCAGGAGCTTGCCGGTCTCGAAATAGTCGCCACTCGTGGCGCGCGCCGCCGCCCGATCGAGGTCGACCGACCATTCGCCCAGCGAATAGCCGAACCAGGGCGATTGCGGCTTGAGCTTCGGCAACCCAAGCTCCTCCCAGATCGCCTTGGCTCGCTCCATGTATTCGCGCTTCGGCAGCGAGATCGGCGGGAAGTTCTCCTTCAACGTCGCATCGATCAGCACGGAGCCGTCCTCGCCGCCGTTGCGCTTGCTGCGCGGACCGTGACCCTGGTCGCGATGCGGCAATATGTGCATGTCGAGGCTTGCGTTGGCGCGGTAGGACATGGCCCACAGCAACGCATCGGCGTTCTCGGGATCGATATCGTCGTTCACGGCCACGACATATTTTCCGGCGGCGCGGTGCAGCACCGCGGCGCCATAGAGCGCCCGCCAGATTTCCGTCGTCGGCATGTCGCGCTCGCACACCAGAACGATCACCTTGCGGATGTTGGTGAGCGGCTCGTGCATCGACACCCGCTTGACCCCCTTGATGCCGAGCGTGTTCTTGAGAAAGTTCAGGAACAGCGGCTCCATGCCGATGCGCTTGATCAAACTCGATTCGCTGGGCGTCACCTGCGAGATGATGGAGGTCAGGATCGCATCCTTGCGCCGCGTGATGCAGGTCACGTCCATGTAGGCGTTGAACTCCTGCAGGTTGACGTGGCCGTGCGATTCGCCAAACGGCGCCTCGGGCTCGAGATACTCCGTGTCGATGAAGCCCTCGATGACGATTTCGGCTTCGGCCGGAACCAGCAGATCGACGGTCTTCGCCTTGACCACGTTGAGCGGAGATCCGACCAGGGCGCCTGCGACATGCAGTTCGTCGAGGGTCTCCGGCAGCTTCTGCACCGAGGCGAACGTCACGCATGGCGGCGCACCCAGCACGACCGCGCACGGCAGTTTCTTGAATCCGCGTTTGCGCAGCGTCTCCCAGTGATTGTAGATGCCTGGACGTAGTTCCAGGGACGGGTTCATGCCGAGCCGGCGCC
Organism: uncultured Alphaproteobacteria bacterium; assembly: GCA_963755305.1. Classification (GTDB taxonomy): domain Bacteria; phylum Pseudomonadota; class Alphaproteobacteria; order Rhizobiales; family Xanthobacteraceae; genus VAZQ01. Next base: position 298,065 of record CAVWJL010000012.1, read on the forward strand.
GGGCCTTCACCTGGCCGCGGTAGTTGCCCATGTTTTGCACGCCGGTGTCAGGATCCTTCGTGATGTATTGCGATAGCGTGGCGTAAGGCGCGATGTCCCAGCCCGGTGTCGAAATCGGCAGCGGAATGCCGTCGAGACCTTGCCCCGGCTTGTCGAGCGCCTTGCCGGTGATGACGATCTCGTGGCACGGCGCATTGTCGATGATACGCGGCGGAATTGGATTCTGGGTTGCGCGTATCCATCGCGCATCCATTTCCTCGAAACGGCAGCCGATGCCGATCCGATAGATTTCACGATTGGCGGCCAACGCGCCGACCACGACCGGGATGTCGTATTTCCGGCCCTTGCTGTCGACCACGTTGGTGAACAGAAAGGCCTTGCGATCGCGCTCCTCGATTCCGCCTCGGAACTGCCAGCGCACCAGCGGGTGCATCTCGGTGTCCTTGTTGATCGGCCGGTCGACCGTCACCAGCAGCCCGGCCTTGTCGAGGGCGCGCAGGTGATCATGCAGATCGGGATACGGCCGTGCGCGTGCCGACTTGGCGGACGGCTTTCGCTTTGTTCGTGTCATGGCATCCATGTCGGCCGTTCCTCTGCGCAATCGTTTGCGCCAATGATATTGCAAATGTCGCTAGGCTGAAATCTTCATGCGATCGGCCCAGTCGTCCCGCAACCTGTCGCGCAGCACCTTCCCGCGGTCGCTCTTCGGCAATTCCGGCACGATGAAGACCTGCTTTGGTGCCTTGGCCGGCGGCAGGAACCGGCAGCAATGCGCGACTACATCGGCTTCGGTCAACTCCTTGTCCCTCGACACAACGAAGCAGACTACCTCTTCGCCGTAGATCTTATCGGGCACGCCGACAGCTGCAGCATCCAGGATATATTGATGCTTGAGTAGTATCTCGTCGATCTCGAGCGGGGCGATGTTGACGCCGCCGCGGATAATCAGGTCCTTGGCGCGGCCGGACACGCGCACGAAACCGTCTTCATCCATGACGCCGAGATCGCCTGTCTTGATGCGATTGGGTCGGACGGGATCGATGCTGCCGTCGTCGAGCAGGTAGCCGATGGCCATTTGCGGCCCGCCGACGGTGATCTCCCCTTCGACATTGACCGGGCAGGGCTCGCCGTCGCGGTCCACGATCTGCAGTTCCTGGTGCAGCGCGGGGAGCCCGACGGTGCCGAGCTTGAATTTGTAGTGACGGTTGCCGCACACCCAGCCAGTTTCCGACATGCCGTAGAGCTGGAGCAGTTTCACGCCATACATCTCCTCGAACTGCGTCCATTGCTGCGCGGTCAGCGGTGCGGTGCTGCATGTCATCAGCCGCAGCGTCGGGATGTCCTTGGCGGTGTAACCCAGGGGCTTGGTGAGCAGCATGTTCACGACGGTCGGCACACCGGCCGCAAAGGTAATGCCGTGGGTCTGGATCCACTCGAAGAAATGGCTGTGCGAGAATCGCTTCGCGATATGCAGCGTGCAGCCCTTTTGCAGAAACGGCAGTAAGCTCAGTACCTGGGCCGAATTCCAGCCGAATGAGCGGTATTCGAGCGTGCGGTCGTCTTCGGTCAGGCCGAGGAATTCGAGCGTGTCGAGCCCGTTGAGCCAATACGCGGCGTGATCATAGACCACGATCTTGGGCCGGGCGGTCGTGCCCGAGGTGCAGAAGATGCACGCCATGTCGTCGGCGTTGTTACGCTCGGGTAGGTCGGCGCCGTGGCCCGTTGATACCGCGCGGAACAATTCATCCTGCGGGTCAATGGCGCCCGTTGGCGACCAGGCGCCGAAGCGAACGCGCGGCGCCTGGTGGTCGCCGACCAGTGCCGCCATGTCGAAGTCCTTGTGACAGAGGATCAGAGCCGGGTTCACCGCCCGCGCCAGGTCCACCATCACCTTCTCGTTGAGTTCTATATTGAGCGGGCAGATCACCGCGCCGATGCGCCAAGCAGCAAGCCAAAGCAGGAGCTTCTCCAGGCACTCGTCCGACAGCAGCAAGATGCGGCTTCCCTTCGTGACGCCCTTGTCCTTGAGGAAGGCCGCGATGTCGGCCGTGACCTGCTCAAGTTCGCCAAAGGCGATGGACGATCCGGATTCAAGATCGACGATTGCAATCTTGCGCGGATCGCGTGCGCGGTATGTTGCAAGGAGCTCGGCAACCGGTTGATAGGGAATGCCGAGCTGGTGGTTGCCGAAAACGCCCGCCATAGCGTGCTCCCATCGACGTTGCCGGCCTTGGCGCCGGTCTTGTCTGGCTCTGGCCGTCAGGTGACCGGCCAGCGCAATTGAACCATCCTATCGAGTTTGAGGTGCTTGCCGAATCGCGAAACAGCGACCGGAATCTCCTCGTAAAGCTTGGATTCGTCGATCCGAGTGAGGCGCCCCTCGGCGACCACTTGTTCGCCGGCAACGAAGACATCCCGTACCGAACTCCCGGTGGCGCTGTAAACCAGGTTCGCGACCGGATTGATCAAAGGCTGCCACTCCGGGCGGGCGGTGTCGAACAGGACAATGTCGGCCTCCTTGCCGACCTCGATGCTGCCGATCCGATCGCTCCACAGCGCGGCCCTCGCGCCGTTGATGGTTGCCATTTCCACGGCCGTCTCCGGCGGCATCACGCGCGGGTTGAGCCTGACCTCCTTGTAGCAACAGCACGCCAGCCGCATCTCCTGCGGCATGTCGACGATACCGGAGCTCGCATGGTCCGATCCGATGGCGACATTGACTCCGAGCGCGATCAGTTCGGGCAGTTTTCCCATCAGGAAATTGCCGTATCCGTTGTGCAGGCTGGAACTCGGCGCACACACGAGCGACGGCTTTCGTCTGGCGAGGACCGCGAGTTCCTCCGGTTCGAGCCAGCCCGAATGCACGATCAACATCCGTTCGTCGATGACGCCGAGCGATTCCAGGCGCTCGATCTCGGCCTGGCCGGTGCGTGCAACGCTCGAGTCGTGTGTCGAATAGCTGAAGCAGGCATGCGTCTGTAGAAGCGTACCGTACTTGCGCGCGAGCTTGTCGAGGCCGAGGATCAGCTCATCGGAAGCGTTATTGAGTCCGCGAAATGAAGCGCTGGCGCCAAGCCGCGGATTGCCGGATTTGGCGTACTTCTCCAGAACCAACTCGGCGCGCTCCAAGGCCATGGCTGTCGACTCGATCATCCGATCGGGCAGGATACCGAGGACGGACTTGGTCAAATCGAACGACGAACGCGACACGATCGATCGGATTCCCGTCTCCATGATCCCTTCCACCGAGGAGTCCGGGTGGTAGTTGCCCGGATCGATGAAACAGGTGACGCCGTGCTTGAGCAGTTCCGCCGCCGCAAGGGTGGCGGCAAGACGCACGTCGTCGCCATCGAGCGCCGCTTCATACGGATACATGCGGTCGAACAGGAATGACTGCGCGTTCGCTTCATCCGCCAGGCCGCGCGAGAGTGCAAACGACGAATGCAGATGTGCGTCGACGAATCCGGGCGTTGCCACGGTGCGGCGCCCATCGATGGTGCGAGGTGCGGAATAGGCCTTGGAGATTTCCGTAGTCTTGTCGATGGCGACAATTTTTCCGGCGTCGATGGCGATCGCCGCGTCGCGGATGACCCGGCGCGCGGGATCGACCGTAATCAACCAGTCGATGTCGGCGATGATCAGATCGACGCTTTTCACGATACGCCTTCTTATGTCGCTTCGTCGGCCTGCCGTTCGGCGACTTCCTTGACCGCGGCGACGATGCCAGCATAGCCGGTGCAGCGGCATAGATGTCCGCTTAAGACGTCGCGAATGTCCGCCTCGCTCGGCCGTGGATTGCGCTTCAGGAAATCGGTAAACGACATCAGGATGCCGGGCGTACAGAAGCCGCATTGCAGGGCATGATGCTTCTGGAATGCCAGTTGTAGCGCGTTGAGCGTCCCGTCGGACGCGGCGAGCGCTTCCACGGTCTTGACATGACGGCCCTCGGCCTGGACCGCGAGCGTCAGACAGGAGCGTACCGCCACGTCATCGATCATGACGGTGCAACAGCCGCAGACGCCATGCTCGCAGCCGACATGAGTGCCCGTCGCCCCGAGCGAATGGCGCAGGAAGTCGCTCAGCAGGGTGCGCGGCTCGGCATGTGCGGAAACCGCGCGGCCATTGAGCGTCAGGCTGATCTTGGCGCGATGCTGACGGTCTATCCGGCGCATGCGCGAGCCTCGGCGATGACGGCGGGAGCGATGCGGCACAACAGATCGCGGCGCATGCGGGCCGAGGCGTGGATGTCCTCGTAGCCGCCAAGCTCATCCGCCAATGCGGAGATGGCGTTCGCGGCGTTGTCGGCCGGAATTTGCCGCACGGCGGGACGGCCCGTCATTCCACCGACGCCAAGCCGCACGGTGTTCACGCTTCCCATGACGGCGGCAACCGCGATGATGGCGAAATCGCCATGTCGACGCGCGACTTCCCGGAACGCTACACCGCGCTCTCGCATGACGGGGAAACGCACGGCGGTGATCAGTTCGTCCGGCTCACGTGCGGTGGTCAGAAGGTCGCGCTGAAAATCGTTCGCGGCAAGAACCCGGGTGCCTTTGTGCGAACGCAGCACGACCTCGCCTGCGAGCACGGCCAGTGCGAGCGGAAGCTCGGAGCTGGGATCGGCATGGGCGATCGACCCGCAAACTGTGCCTTTGTTGCGAGTCTGGAAGTGGCCGACAAACGGCAATGCCGCAGCCAGCAGCGGAAGCTTCTCGCCGAGAAGCGGCCAGTCCAGGAGCTTGTTCTGGGTGACGGCGGCGCCGACCTCGATCTTGTCGCCGAGGTCGCGGATGGCGTCTAGTTCCTTGATCCGGGTGATGTCGAGGAGGATTTCAGTGTCCGCCAGCCGCAGATTGAGCATTGCCATCAGAGACTGCCCGCCGGCGAGCACACGGGCGGCGTCGCCGTGCTCGGCGAGCACGGCGACCGCCTCATCGATCGTATCGGGGCAAACGTAGTCGAACGGCCGTGGCTTCATTGCCGGCCTCGGGCCTGAACGGGCGGCTTTGCGTCCTGGCCCTCCATCAGGGCGTGAATGCGTCGCGGTGTCGCCGGCAATTGCACGTCCTTCACGCTCAAGGCGTCGGCGATTGCATTGGCGATGCATGCTGGGACGCTCATGCAGTTGCCCTCCGCGAGGCCCTTGGCGCCAAGCGGGGTCAACGGCGACGGCGTCTCCTGGTGCAGTATTTCCACGTCCGGAATTTCCGCCACCGTCGGCACCAGGTAATCGGCGAACGTTCCGGTAAGAAACGCGCCTTGTTCGTCATACACGAACTCTTCGTATAGCGCCGACGCGATGCCTTGCGCGAAAGCCCCGCGCATCTGCCCGTTCGCGATCATCGGGTTGAGGATGCGGCCGGCGTCGTGCATCGATATATAGCGGTCGACGCGGACCTGATAACTCAAGGGGTCGATCTCGATTCCGCAGACGTCGAAGACGAATCCGTACGTTAGCGACGTATTGATGCGGTCGTCGTCCGAGGGCGGCTCGAGCTCGGGAGGCGACCAGACGGCGGTCTCGCGCAGGCTCGGCGCCATACCGTCCGGCAGCATGGTCGGCGACCAGTGCGCGGTGCCGGCCACGCGTGCAAACGGAATTGCGTTGTCCGGATTCATGCGGCTGCGCACCTTGCCGGCGGCGAACTCGATGTCGGCGGGCAGCACGTTGAGTTGCTTTGCTGCGATCGCCGCAAGCTTTTGGCGAATCTGCCCGGCTGCCATGTGCGCCGCGACCGCGGTGCCGGGCGTGAACCGGCAGGAATAGGTGCCGGCGGCGATCGACCAGGGGTCCTTCGCGGTATCGATCTCCAACACGACTTTGATGTCGTCGATCGCAAGCCCAAGCTGGTCGGCGACGATCTGCGACAGCACGGTCTCGTGGCCTTGTCCCTGCACGGTGACGTCGGCGGTGACCGACACCGCGCCAAGGGGGTCGATATTGACGGTCACCATGGATACGGCGCCACTTTTGGGGCCGGCCCTTTCGCGCGCCTCGGCGGTCAGCAAAGTCGAGAGATAACCCATGTTCGACATGCCGGGCTCGACCACGGCGGCAAATCCGATGCCATAATGCCGGCCGGCCGCGCGCGCCGCGGCACGGCGGCGCTTGAGGTCATCCAGCCGGCCATCACCGACCGCGCTCTCGACGGCACGCAAATAGTCGCCGGAATCGTAGAGCGCCCCGGCTGCCGCCCGGTAAGGAAACTTTTCGCGCGGAACCAGATTGCGCTTGAGCACGTCGAGGTGATCGAGCCCGAGCTCGATTGCGATGCGCTGGACCAGGCGCTCCAACGCGAGATAGAGTTGCGGGCCGCCGAAGCCGCGGATCAAGCTCGCCGGCATCTTGTTGGTAAGCACGACGCGGTTGGTCACATCCAGGTTCGGAATATCGTAGGCGCCGGTGAGCGCTCCGTGCATGCGGTAGAGCGGGCCGGGCATCGGCGCCCGCAGGAAGGCGCCATAGTCCTCCATCTGATCGAGCTTGAGCGCAAGAATGCGGCCGTCCTTGGTGACTGCGGCCTCGATTTCGGTGATGCGATTGGGCCCTGAGCTCGCGGCGAGAAGATGCTCGGCGCGGTCCTCCACCCATTTCACCGGCCGCCCGGTGATCCGTGCCGCGATCGCCGTAAGCACGATGTAGGGGAAGATCGACAGCTTGATGCCGAAGCTTCCGCCGCTGTCGGGCGGGATGCGCAGGCGCAGTTTCGGACCCGGCACGCGCAGGGCGCGCGCCATCACGGGATGCGTGCTGAAGGGACCCTGGAAGTTCGCCAGGACATCGTAGCTATCGTCGACCGGGCTGTACTGGGCCACGACGACATAGCATTCCATCGGCGTGAACGACAATCGCGGGTAATCGACCTTCAAGGCGACGCGAGCATCGGCCTTCTCAAATGCCGTCTTGGCATCGCCATAGGAGAATTTGCGAACCGAGATCTCGTTGGTCTCGGCCTGCGGGTGCAGGACCGGCGCCGATGGCCCTCGTGCCGCTTCGACGTCGACCACCGCTTCGAGCGGACGGTACTCGATGCCAACCAGCTCCGCCGCATCCTCGGCGAGGTAGCGGTCATCGGCCACAACCAGTGCCACCGGTTCGCCCACGTAACGGACGCGTTCCACCGCCAGCGACCACTGATTGACCGGCACTTTGAGTGCGACCAGGAACGGGTCGGACAGCTTGCGGACATCCTCGCCGATGATGACCGCCCACACGCCGGCCTGGGCAAGCGCCTCGGCCGCATCGATGTGGACGATGTCGGCATGTGCATGCGGGGATCGGATGACATGTGCTGAGAGCGTCGCGGCCGCAACCGGCATGTCATCGGCAAATCGTCCGCGGCCGGACAAGAGAGCGGGGTCTTCCTTGCGAAGGGCTGGCGTCCCGAGAGCCTGGGGCAAAAGATCACCTCGAAGGTCTAAAAAGCCACGCCATGGGGTTACAATGGTGGCCGCCGGGCAAGGCGGGCTGGGTCATATGTGATCGCGTCCATTTGCATAGCATATCTCAGGGAGCACAAGGCTGGCAGGGCTAGCGGCAAATCCACTCCCTCGTCGCAGTGGGATCATTGACCGTTGGCGGGACCATTCGGTAAGGACAATTCTCACCCCTTGCCAACGAGGCTCCGATGCATTTCGCGCTTCCCGATCCCAGCGCGACATTCGACGTCGCTCTCGACGACGGCGCAAAGATTCGGGTGCGGCGCCATGGCAATTCCGGAGGCGTGCGGCTGCTTTTGACCCACGGCAACGGGTTTGCCGCCGATGCCTATTTCCCATACTGGCAGCACCTGCTGTCGAGGTTCGACCTGCTCGTCTTCGATTTTCGCAATCATGGGCAGAACACGCCGGTCGAACCGTCGAACCATCACTACGCCCAGCTCGCCCGCGACCTCGACCGTGTCATACAAGAGGTCAAGTCCAGGCTCGGCGAAAAACCGACAGCCGGCATCTTCCATTCGATGTCCGGCCGCACCGCCATGAAGCATGCAATCGAGATCGGCTGGCGGTGGGATGCCCTCATGCTGTTCGACCCGCCGAACGTGCCGCCGCCGCATCATCCCGCCTACGAAGCAATGCGAATTTTCGAGGACAAGTTGACCGAATGGGCGCGCGGCCGGCGCCGGCAATTCGCCTCGATCGACGAACTGACGGAAGAGTACCGGCAGTCGCGCGCGACCCAAAACTGGGTGCCCGGCGCGCATGAACTCATGGCCCGCTCAGTCTTGCGCAAAGCTCCCGAAGGCCAGGGCTGTGTCCTCGTCTGTGCGCCGGAAAACGAAGCGCACATCTACCACCAGGCGCTGACCCTGAACCTCTGGCCGCGCGCCGGTGCCTTCGGTGGGCCGGTGAAGCTTGTCGGGGCCGATCCTAACCGCAAGGGTGCGCCCGCCACCGCTGCGGCAAATCGGGCGCTCGGCATCGAAGGCGGCTACGACTTCAGCATCGTCGAAGGGACCGGCCATATGATGCAGATCGAGAAGCCCGAGGAGTGCGTCCGGCTGACCTTGGAATTCCTGGCGAAGTGCAACTTGGCTTGAAGTTTGTCGGCGCATGCCTGGATCGAAACTGGCGCTGCTTTGCTGAAATTCCGGGTCTAAGGCTGCAAGATGGTGTACGCGGCGATCATGGTGTACGTCGGTCGGGAGCAGCTCGCATTGAGCGAAGGTGCGCGACGTGATTCAGCCAGCACTGCGCATTCTCGCCGCGGGTTGCGATGCGGGGCGCAGAAGCGCCGTAAGTTCGCGCACCGAAGCGAGCTGCTCAAGGTGCTTCACGGCTTCGATTACCCCGTCGATGGATGACGCCGGACAGCCGCTCCTTGGCATAGGTGCGGAACTTGTCCTCGACCTGCTCGCGCGAAAGCGGGTTCTCGAAGGAACCCCTGGGATGATCGCAGCGCGCCGAAGAGCGCTCACCATTCAGCATCTCGATCTCCACCACCGCCTGTGAGCCTGACATCGTCGGATCGCTTGTGAGCTCGACCCGTTCCTCCGCGAAACGACGGACACTCGGGTCGTCGTAGCGCGCCGGCTCGAACTGGCTGAGCGTGAGTGCTCGATCGTGCAAGCTCACGGCAGCCGCATAGTGGCCGGAGATGAGCGCTTCGAACTTGCCCTTGTAGCGGGGAAGCTTGCCGTGCATGTCGAACGCCATCTGGCTCAGCGCCACGCGCAATGCCTTGACCCCGGCTGGATCGATCTTGTTTTGCTCCAACAGATCGAACAGGGCGGTGTTCATGCCTTGCGTCAATGATGCCGACGGCCACAGCCGCAACGCGATCTGCTCGAGCTCCCAGCGCTCGCCGAGATTTGCCGTCACCAGATCGGCGCGCCCGCCTTGAGCGTAGGCGTTGTAGAGGCCGCCGTCCTTGGCAGTCAGGAATTCGCTTGTCGCCACGAATTTCTGTTCCGCCAGCAGCGCGGCCATGAGGCCGGACAACGCGCCGCGGCATTGATGGAACTTGACCGTCGGCGTCCCCCAGGCCGCGTAGGTGCCGGCGGCTTGACTGCCGGCCAGGCCGAACGCGCGCGCCATGGTTTGGGCGTCGAAGCCGCGCAACCGGCCGACCGCGGCCGCCGCTCCGAACGGGCCGATGACGCCCGGTCCATGAAAGCCGCGCGCGCGGAATGCCGGATAGTCGAGCCCGATCCCGATCCGCGTCGTCACTTCGCACCCAGCCGCAATCGCGACGAGGAGATCGCGGCCGGATCGCCCGTCGCGCTCGGCAATCGCCAGGGCAGGGGGGATCACCTCCGGCGTCACGTGGGTCATGGTCGCGCGATGGACATCGCACATCGTGACGGCTGTGATCAGATAGCCGTTTAGCAACGTTGCCCCGGCAAGCGAGAGACGATCGCCGCCGATCACGCTCGCTTCATCGGATTGCGCCAGCCCGGACGCAAGCGCGGCAAGCTGGTGGGTTTCCTCGCCTCTGTGACCGGCAACCGCGCAGGCGAGGCTGTCCAGCAGAAGATTCCGGCAGTGTTGGGTTGCCCGCTCCGGAAGGTCGTCGAGGTTGAGCGTGGCTGCAAAGCCCGCCAACGCCTGGGTCGCTTCTTGCGGCATCTCGGTCTCCCTTGGGCACAAGTCGTTGTTGTTGCGGGTCAGTCCTGCGAGCCGCCGTCGGGCGCGTCGTAGCTCGCCATCAATTCGTCCACGGTCCGACTCCAGTCCTTCCACGGCGCCGTCAGATTGCTGTAGCTGTTCATCACGAAGCCCGGACCGGCGTAGAACTTCTCATATTGCATGTGGCGGCCGGCGAAGTCGGAACCGAGCAAGTCCCAGGCCAGCTTGAACAGCTTCATGCGTTGCGTAGCCGACTGGCCCGGCACTGACCAGTAGGTCTCGAACGTCTCTCGCAATTGCGGGTCCTCCAGCACCGAAACGTCGGCCGGCATCTGAAACACGCCGGCGCCCATAAGCTCGCGCACGGTGTCGCAGATTTCGGAATGGTGATTGGTACACCAGTGCAGCGCCGCGTAGACGTAGCGGCGGTTGACGGTCAGATAACCCGGCACCTGCGCTTCGCCGCAATTGATCTGGCCCATGATCAGCCCTTCCAGCGTCGCCTCCAGCGCGGCGAGCCGCCCGAGCGTGAACTGTACCGCGGGAACGCCGCCGGCATTGTTGATCTCGACGAGCTTGCTCGCGATGCCGACGATCAACTTGAGCTTCTCGAGAAAGCGCACATTGGCCTGGTGATTGGCCATCACATGACCAGGCGTCCGCATGTAGATGGCGCGCGTCATCTCGACGTTGTCATGGCAGAAGACGCGCTCCCATGGGACTTTCACATTCTCGAACAGCACCGCGCTGTCGGTTTCGTCAAAGCGTGCTGCAAGCGGGTTGTCGAATTCGCTCACCGCATATCGTTCGTAGGGCTTGCGCGACCAGATGCTGACGCCGGGCGCGTTCAATGGCACCACGCAGGTGATCGATTCCTTCTCCTGGCCGGGCGCTACCGGTTGCAGATTGCCGCACCAGGTCTCGTGGCAGAACAGCGACGCCGTACCGAGCATCTTGAGGCCGTTGATGGTGACGCCGCGATCGTCCTCGCCGACGACGCGCAGCGTCGCGGGCGTGCGCGGTGGCCCTTCGGCCGCACCGGTCGGCCGCCACCCTTGCGGATTGGTCACGGTGTGGGACGCAAACACATCGTTTGCGCGCATGTACCGGTAATAATTGCGGATATTGTCGCCGAAGCCGGGGCGGATGCGGTCGAACATCGCCGGGTCCATGACCAGACCGCTCACATAGCTCGGAAAATTATCGGGCGAGCGGCCAAGCAGGCCGTGCGTCCATGACGCGATGCGCCGGTGCGTCTCGAAGCGTCGCTGCAAGTCCTCGCGCGTGCGCGGCAGGAGAAAGTAGCTCGAGTAGGTCTCGCCACCTTCCTCGAAGGTCATGACGTCGCGATTTTCCGGCGCGCGCTTGCGGTCATAGATCATGGCGAAGGATTGCGCGGCGTTGCGGAACGCCGGATGGGCGGTCACGTCGCGGACCAGCTCGCCGCCGATGTAGACACGGCGTCCATCACGGATGCTTTCGAGATACTCGTTGCCGGTCATCAACATGCAAGGCGCCTTGGGATCGATCCGTCTGTGTTGTTCAACGCTAGAAGGTATCAAGCGATGCGAAGGGCCGCCCGGCCGATCGACCTCGCCCCGCTCGACCCGCTCGTGCACCGCCTCGGCCTCCGCCAGCGGGCGCAGCTCGGTGACCAGCGGCAAGACCTCGCCGCGCGCGACGAGATCGCATGTCTGCAGGATTTCAGCGCGGGTGACGTAGCGGCTGCCCAGCAGGTCCTGCTCCTTGTTGAGCATGTCCTGCGCCGAGGCCTGGAACGGTCTGGCCCGAGCCGCCGAGCGTGACCAGGCGGCCGCGGCGGCCCAGCGCCTTGGCGCCGGCCTCCAGCGTCGAGGTCGCCGACACGTAGTCGATCACGACATCGACGCCCTCGCCCTTGGTCAGATCGAGCAAGCTGCCTCGGCCACGTCGGCCCTGCGCTGGCATCGACCACCTCGTCGGCGCCGGCCTTGCGGCAGGCCTCGAACTTGCCGGTCGCGGTGTCGACCGCGATCACCCGCGCTCGCGCCCATTTCGCCATCATCACCTGGTGGATGCCGAGCCCGCCGCCGGCGCCGATCACCGCGACCGTTTCCCCCGCCTTGATCGCGGGCCCGGCGCAGCACCTTGTAGGGCGTCGCCAGCGCGTCGGTGACGACACCGATCTCGGCGGGATGCGCCCTGTAGTCCAGAGCCCTCCGGCAGCTTGATGAAGTTATGCGCGGGCAAGCTTGATGTACTCGGCGTAGCCGCCGTCGCAGTTCAGTCCGACATTGCCGCCGCTGTTCGCGCACAGCGGCTCGAGGTTGGCGCAGGCACCAGCGGCAATGGCCGCAGTTGAGATAGAAATAGGCGGTCACGCCGTCGCCGGCCTTGAGCCCCGACACGCCGGGGCCGACCGTCGACGATCTCGCCGGTGATCTCGTGGCCGATGATGCGCGGGAACGGTGCGGATCTTCGCCGGCCGGCCTTGATGTGCTGGATGGTCAGCCCGGATCCGCAGGTGATGACGCGGGCCACCGCCTCGCCCGGGCCGGCGACCGGATCGGGCAGTTGCGACCGGTTCGAACGGCATATTCGGTCCCTCGAACAGCATCGCTTTCATGGAAAGGCCCCCTGTAGACGCCGCGCCGGCCGATGATGCGCCAGCGAGCGCAAGAATTAACTTGGCCGAGACGTGCGGCAATCTGGCACGATCATCGACGGCAATTTGCAAGTCCGGGGGCGGACCAATTGCGGTTTAATGGGCGACCGATCGGGTCGCCGCCGCAGCAATCGATGCGCCTCGGCAGGCCAGACAACAAGAACAGCGCCAAGACCTCCGGTCGGCGTAGGCGCAAGCGGGAGGAAAAGATGCAGTCACGCAAGGTAACGACCAGACTGATCGCCGCTGCGGCGCTCGCGGCCCCATGCACCGCGGCCGCCATTGCTCGCCGCCGCGACAGCTTCGCGCAGGCGGCCGATCTGACGCCGCAGGAGAAGAGCGCTGGTCGAGGGCGCCAAGAAGGAAGGCGCGGTCACGATTCTCAATGCGATCTTCAGCGACCGCACCGGCGAGCGCCTGGGAGCAGGCCTTCATCAAGCGTTACGACCTGGGACCGAATTTCAAGTTCAACAACCTGCGCAAGGGCACCGGCCAGACCGTGGCGCAGGTGCGCCAGGAGATCGTCGCCAAGAAGTTCACGGTCGATATCCTGCTGGTGAGCGGGCCCGGCGTTCTTCGACGAAGCCGCCAAGCGCGGCGCCTTCGAGAAGCTCGACAGCGGCTACTGGAAGAACCACGCCGAGCTGGTCAAGTCGGCCGGACAGTACGCCAACTATCCCTACGTCGTGGTGCCGTTCGCCTATTCGTTCCAGCCGGTCTGGAACAGCTCGTGCCCCGGCATGGCGAACTTCAACGCGAGCAACTACGACGACGTCGTCAAGCCCGAGTTGAAGGGCAAGACCATCGCCTCCGACCTCACCAAGAGCCTCACCTACACCAACACGGTGATGTCGCTTGCAGGAAAACGGCGTGCTCGAGCTCGAAGACCTACTGGGACAAGCTCAAGGCGACCGATCCGCTGGTCGAGTTCCGCACCGAGCCGAAGATGCAGATGGTCATCACCTGCCAGCGGCCGCTCGACATGTGGAACCTGTCCGGGCGCGTCTATCAGAACGTGCTCAAGAAGCCGGACCTCGCCAAGGTGCTCAAGATCGGCACTACAAGGAAGGCCAGGTGATGCTCGGCAATCAGGCCGCCGTGATCAAGGGCGCGCCGAATCCGAACGCCGCCAAGCTGTTCGATGGAGTTCATGCTGAGCAAGGAAGGCACCGACATCTTCGTCGAGGGCGAGTCGATGTACAGCTTCATGAAGGGCTACAAGCCGCCGGCCGGAGACCAGCGCCCTATCTGTTCGACCTGACAAAAGACCAAGCTGCTCGGATTGAAGGACTGGATCGCATCGGCAAGACGGCCAAGGAAGTCCGCGACGCCTGGCAGGCGAAGTTCCAGTAGCGCCTGAGCGTGGAGTGCCGCGCGGGGCCCGCGGGCGGGCCCGCGGCCTGATCCGAGATCGCGTCGCACGTCGACGGGACAGAGCGATGAGCACACAGACGATCGGCGCACGTCCGATGCACGTAGCCGCGCGCCGCGAACGAGCCGCTGGCGCAGCCTGGTCACGCAGGAATCGGTGGCGACGCTCGTCGTCAGCGTCATCGTGGCGGCGGCGGTGCTGCTGCCGCTGTTCACGCTGGTGGTCGTCGAGCTTCCGGGTGCTCGATTCCGGCGGCTTCGACACGACCTGGGGGCTCGACAACTACCGGACGCTGTTCACCGACCGCATCATCCCGAAGGCCTTCGTCAACACGCTGCTCGATCAGCACCGGCTCGACCGTGCTGGCGACGTTCTTCGGCGTCTCGCTCGCCTGGATCAACGCCCGCACCAACTGCCCGTGGCGCGACCGGCTCGAGCCCTACAATCTGATCCCGTTCTTCCTCAGCCCGTTCGTCGGCGCGATCGCCTGGCACAATCTCGCCTCGCCCAAGATCGGGCTGCTCAACATCTGGGCGCGCGATTATCTCGGCATCAGCGGCCACCTGATCAACGTCGACAACATCTACGGCGTGATCTGGGTCACCGGCATCTTCTTCGCGCCGCTGGTCTATCTGTTCGTCGTCGGCTCGCTGCGGCGCATGGACCCGTCGCTCGAGGACAGCGCGCGCACCACCGGCGCGGGCCTGTTGCGCACCACCATGACGGTCACGCTGCCGCTGGTGTGCCCGGCATCCTGTCGGGCGCGATCATCGTGTTCGTGACCAGCGCCGGCGAGTTCGGCGTGCCGTTCAAGCTCAGCGCGCCCTACGGCTGGGAGACGCTGACCACGCAGATTTTCTCCAAGGCGGTCGGCGACGACGCCAACCACTATCTCGGCGCCACCATGAGCATGGCGCTCGGCGCCATCACGGCGTTCTTCATCTACATCCAGCAGCGCTACATCGCGCCGCGCTCGTTCACCACCGTGACCGGCAAGGGCTTCCGGCCCAACGTGATCGATCTCGGGCCGTGGAAGTGGGTGGCGTTCGGCTACAACATCGCCTTCATCCTGGTCGCGGTCGTGCTGCCGATCCTCTGCCTGCTGGTCGTGAGCCTGCATCCGGTCTGGCAGGGCAGGATCATCCCGGCCGACCTGACGTCCATCAACTACGAGAAGACGCTGTTCTTCTGGCGCACCGACAGCATCAAGGCCGCGACCAACGGCATCTACAACAGCTTCATCCTGGCCTTCGCCGGCGCCACCATCGCCATGATCCTGTCGCTGGTGGTGAGCCACATGATCCACCGCACCAAGGGCTTCGGCTCGCGCCTGCTCGATTTCCTCTGCGTCGTGCCGATCGGCTTCCCCGGCATCGTGCTCGCGATGGGCGTGCTGGTGACCTACATCAAGACGCCGATCTACGCCACGCTCTGGATCATCCTGCTCGGCTACATCACCCGCTTCTTCCCCTACGGCCAGCGCAACATGTCCTCGGTGATGCTGGCGATCTCCGAGGAGCTCGATCAGAGCTCGCGCATGGCGGGCGCGTCGTGGTTCACGACGCTGCGGCGGATCACGCATTCCGCTGCTCAAACCCGGCATTTTCGCCGGCTGGGTGCTGCTTGTTCATCATCTTCCTGCGCGAACTGTCGATCTCGATCATCCTCTACACCTCGGGCACCGAGACGCTGTCGGTCGGCGTCTATTATCTCGGTCAATTTCGAGAACGAGCCGCTGACCGCCGCGCTGTCGATCGCGCAGACCGTCGTGCTGCTCGTCTGCATCCTGATCTTCCGGCGCGTCGCCGGGCGCGAGGCGCTGACGGCATGATCGATGAGGAGCGCCGCCGACGTCATGCAGACCGGAACCGCATCCGGCCGCTACGTCGAGGTGCAGGGCCTGGTGAAATGGTTCGGCAACGACCGGGCCGTGGACGACGTCTCGTTCAGCATCCCGCGCGGCAAGTTCCTGACCCTGCTCGGCCCGTCCGGCTGCGGCAAGACCACCACGCTGATGAGCATCGCCGGCCTGCACGGCATCGATGCCGGCGCGATCCGCGTCGGCGGCGTCACCTACACGTCGAAGGCCGAAGGCCTGTTCCTGCCGCCGGAGAAGCGCGACATCGGCATGGTGTTCCAGAGCTACGCGATCTGGCCGCACATGACGGTTGCGCAGAACGTCGCCTATCCGCTGGAAATCCGCAAGGTCGCGCCGCGCCGAGATCGCCGACCGCGTGGCCGAGGTGCTGCGCCTGGTCGGGCTCGGCGGACATGGCCGACAAGCTTGCCACGCAGCTCTCCGGCGGCCAGCAGCAGCGCACCGCACTGGCGCGCGCCATCGTCTCGCGGCCGCGGCTGCTGCTGTTCGACGAGCCGCTGTCCAATCTCGACCTCAAGCTGCGCGAGCAGATGCGGGTCGAGCTCAAGCGCATCCAGCACGAGGTCGGCATCACCTCGATCTACGTCACCCACGACCAGGCCGAGGCGCTGGTCATGAGCGACGAGATCATCGTGATGAGCAAGGGCCGCATCCAGCAGAAGGGCGGGCCGCACGAAATCTACGCGCGGCCGGTCAACGCCTATGTCAGCAACTTCATCGGCGTCGCCAACCTGCTCAAGGGACGCGTCGTCCGCGGTCACCGCGCCCGGCCGCGGCGAGGTCGAGGTTGCCGAAGGCGGCGCGCAGCGTCACAGTTGCCCTGCCGGCATTGGCGACGGCGTCAAGGCGGGCGAGCGAGGCGGTGGTTTCGGTGCGGCCGGAGAACGTGCAGGCCTCGCGCGAGAACGGCAGCGGCGCCGGCATCGAGGGCGAGGTGCTGCAGGCCATCTTCCTCGGCAATTGCGTCGACTGCCGCGTGCGCTCGGGCGACTTCGAGTGGAAGGTGCTGGCGCATCCGCGCGCCGGCCTGCGCAAGGGCGACAAGGTGTATCTGCGGCTCGATCCCGAGCACACGCTGGCGGTGCAGCCATGACCGCGAGCAGCGCAGCCGATGGTCGAGCTCGACCACCTCGGCAAGAATTTCGGCGCCGAGGCGCGCCGTCAACGACGTCAGCCTCGCGGTGGCGCCGGGCGAGTTCGTGACCCTGCTCGGCCCCTCCGGCTGCGGCAAGACCACGACGCTGCGCTGCATCGCCGGCCTCGAGCGGCCGGACGGCGGCGAAATCCGCATCGACGGCGAGGTCGTCGCCTCGGCCGCGCGCGGCATCTATCTCAATCCCGAGGACCGCAACATCGGCATGGTGTTCCAGAGCTACGCGGTCTGGCCGCACATGACCGTGTTCGACAACGTCGCCTACGGGCTGCGCGTGCGGCGTGCGTCCGGCCGACGTCATCCGGGAGCGCACCATGCGGGCGCTCGAGCTGGTGGGCCTCGGCCATCTCGCCGAGCGCTACGCCACCAAGCTCTCCGGCGGCCAGCGCCAGCGCGTCGCGCTGGCGCGCGCCATCGTGTACGAGCCCAAGGTGGTGCTGTTCGACGAGCCGCTGTCCAACCTCGACGCCAAGCTGCGCGAGCAGATGCGGATCGAACTGGTGCGGCTGCAGCAGGAGGTCGGCATCACCTCGATCTACGTCACCCACGATCAGTCCGAGGCGCTGGTGATGAGCGACCGCGTCGTGGTGATGAACAAGGGCGTGATCCAGCAGATCGGCGATCCGCACGACCATCTATGTGCGGCCGGCCAACGCCTTCGTGGCGAACTTCATCGGCGTCGCCAATCTGATGCAGGGCACGCTGCTCGGCCGCAGCGGCGAGTTCTGCGACCTGGAGATACCGCTCGGCGAGGGCCGCGCGCCGCTGCGCCTCAGGGCGCTGGGCGGCGATGGCGCCGTCGGCGGGGCAGCGGCTGATCCTGAGCGTGCGGCCGGAGGACCTTTCGGTTCATCTGCAACAGGCCGGACGGCGCGGCGAACGGCAATCTGTTCGAGGGCGAGGTGATCGACACGGTCTATCTCGGCAATTTCCTCGAATGCCGCGTGCGGGTCGGCGCCGCTACGAGATCGGCATCCAGATCGACCATTACGAGCAGTCTCGTCCCGCAACAGAAGGTCTTCGTCAGTTTCCAGCCCGACCACGGCCTCTGTCTGACCGGGTAGCAAATCCTCTCTCCATGCGTGCCGCTGCGGGCTTGGGACGACATGGACAGGTTTCAAACCCGGTGCAATGAATGGTAGATCGAAGCCGTTCCCCCGGGGCAATGCGACCCGCAAGCGCCCCCAACTCGTCCCAATTCTCCCGAGGCATAGGAGCCACAGATGACAGCTAAGTTCGGGCGGTTGGCCCTGCACATGTGGACGGTCGATACCACGCCGCTCGCCACCGCGCTCGATGCCGCACGCCAGGCCGGCTACGACGCCGTCGAGCTGCGGCGCACCGATTTCAAGCGCTGCCACGACACCGGCATGGACAATACGGCCGTGCTCGACCTGATCCGCAAGGGCGGCATCAAGGTCGGTATTCTCGGCGTCGAGTATGGCTGGCTGTTCGCGGCAGGCGACGAGAGCAAGCGATTGTTCAAGGTATTCCGGGAATCCTGCGAGAACGCCGCGGCGCTTGGCTGTGAGATGCTGATGAGTGCGCCCGGCCAGGTCAACGGGACGATCAAGGACGCGATCACCCACTTGCGCGCGGCGGGCGACATCGCCGCCGAGTTCGGCCTGCGGCTGGCGATCGAATTCAACTCCCAGCACGATGTGCTCAATCGCCTCGAAGTCCTGCGTGAACTGGTGAGCGGCGCCGGAAAGCCGAATTGCGGCCTGCTGCTCGACGCCTATCATCTCACGCGCAGCGGTGCCGGCGGCCGAAGCTTCGAGGACGTGCCCGGTAAGGACATCTTCGTGTTCCAGTACAGCGACGTTCCCGCGCAGGCCGTGCCGGCCGGAATCCGGCGCCCGACCGATCGCCTCGCGCCCGGCAAAGGCATCGTCAAATGGCGTGAAATACTTGGCCTGCTCGCTGAGAAGAACTACACCGGCTATATGAGCTACGAAGCGCCCAATCCGGATTTGTGGGCGCGTTCGCCTTATGAAGTTGCGCTCGAAGGCGTCACATTGACGCGCAAGCTGCTGCGGGACGCCGTCCCGTCCTATGCGGCGTAACCAGCAGCGCACGAAAAGTTGGGAGGCAGACAATGACGATAACCACAGCGCCGGGGGAGGCCGCGACCGCCGATCCGCTCTATGCCGGGTTGTTCGACCGCAAGATCACCGACATTCCGGCGACCGTGCAGAACCAGCGTTACATGACCAGCGTCGCGCCGCCTGCCGCTAATCCCGGCAAGTGGGTCGAGCAGCCGAGGCTTCCGATTCCGGTCGGCGAGCACGCCGTGATCGAGTGCGCCGGCAAAATCCATGTGATCGCCGGCTATGCACGCCATCGCGTCGACGGCAATTTTCATCAGGTGTTCGACCCGAAATCCGGTGCCTGGACGATGAAGGCGCCGTTTCCATTGCCGTGCAATCACGTCGCGGGGGTTTCGATCGGTTCGAAGGTCTACACGTTCGGCGGCTTCATCGAACAGAACCGTTGCCCGCATTCCAAGTGCTTCGTATACGACCAGGCGAGCGATCAGTGGGCGGCAATAGCAGGCTTGGCCAGGCCGCGCGGCGCGATTTCGGCCATCGTGCTGGACGGCAAGATTCATCTGCTCGGCGGCCGCGACGTGCGCTCGGTCGAGTGGCATGAGATCTACGATCCGGCGACCGACAAATACACCTTCCTCGCCGGCATGCGTGGCTCGACCGGGACGCAGCCTTTCGTCGGCCAGCGCGATCACATGGGTGTTGCCGTCGTGGATGGAAAGATCCACGCCATCGCCGGGCGCATGGACTCCTACGACTTCAACACCAGCCTTAACGCCGTCTACGATCCGAAATCGGACGCCTGGTCGTTCCGCGCCCCGCTGCCGACGGCGCGCAGCGGCGTGTCGGCGGTCTACATCAACGAAAAGATCGTCGTGTTCGGCGGCGAAGCCACCGGCCGGGTTTTCGGCACCAACGAAGCCTACGATCCCAAGGCCGACAAATGGGAGGCGCTTACCCCGATGCGGATCCCGCGTCACGGCCTGCATGGCGCGACCGTCGCGGTGATCGGCAACATGGTGCATGTGCCCGGCGGCGGGCCGCTCCCCGGCGGCAGCGTGCAGGGCGCCTACCACGACGCCTTCACGTTCGGCTGACCGGATCGCCGCTCGATGACCCAAAGCGTTGCATTCACCCTCAATGGGCGCGCGGTCAGCGTGACCGCCGCCGCGGCGGAGACGCCGCTGCTCGATGTGCTGCGCAAGGACCTGGGCATGCTCGGCACGCGGTTCGGCTGCGGGCTGGAGCAGTGCGGTTGCTGCATGGTGCTGATCGACGGCAAGCCGGAGAAATCCTGCACGCGCGAGATCGGGACCGTCACCGGCAAGATCGGTCACGACGGTCGAGGGACTTGGCAGTCCGCGCGATCCACACCCGTTGCAGCAGGCCTTTCTCGAGGAG
The DNA here is from genome assembly GCA_963755305.1 of uncultured Alphaproteobacteria bacterium. Lineage (GTDB taxonomy): Bacteria > Pseudomonadota > Alphaproteobacteria > Rhizobiales > Xanthobacteraceae > VAZQ01. Next base: position 318,630 of record CAVWJL010000012.1, read on the forward strand.
CAGGCTGGCCAGTGCGGCTATTGCCTCGGCGGAATTTTGATTTCGGCGAAGGCGCTGCTCGACAGCAACCCGTCGCCGTCGCGCGCGGAGATCGCGCTGGCGCTCGACGGCAACATCTGCCGCTGCGGGACGCACATCCGCATCCTGCGCGCGGTGGAAAAGGCAGCCGCGCGCATGCGCGAGGGGAGGGCCCGATGACCGCGCCTGTCATTCCCGGCCCCTTGGCGGACAATCCGAAGCTTGGCGCGCTGGGTGTCCTTTCCGTCTCCTGGCAAGGTCGCGATCTCGACCGGCCGGGTCGAACTCGGTCAGGGCGTTCTGACGGCGATGCAGCAGATCGCAGCCGAGGAACTCGACGTTGCGCTCGAGCGCATCGAAATCCACTCGGGCGATACCGACCTGACCCCCAATGAGGGCTACACCGCCGGCAGCCAGTCGATCCAGTTTGGCGGCGTCGCGTTGCGGCAGGCCTGCGCCGAGGTGCGCGCCCTCGTGCTGGAGCACGCAGCCGGAATGCTCGGGTGTGAGCCGGGCGCAACTGGCGGTGCGCGACGGCGCAATCCACCGCAACGGCGTCGCGACCGGGCACGACTATTGGACGCTGGCTGCCTCCGTCGATCTTGCGACGAATGCCACCGGCAGGGCGGCCCGCAAGCCGGCCGCGGCCTACAAGGTCGTCGGCGCCAGCGCCGCGCGCATCGACCTGCCCGCCAAGATATTCGGCACGGAGGCCTTCATCCACGACATGGCGCTCGACGGCATGGCGCATGCGCGCGTGGTACGCCAGCCCAATCGCGGCGCGAGCATCGAATCGATCGACGAGGCGGCGATCCGGCGCGCCGCCAAGGCGCCGATCGAGTTCGTACGGCACGGCAATTTTCTCGCGATCGTCGGCGACGACGAAACGGCGGTGGAAGCCGCGGGCGCGGCGGCGCCTAACCATGTGACGTGGAGGGACGTCGAGCATCCTAGCCCGCAGCAACAGGAAGCGAGCTGGCTGCTGCAGCGGCCGTCGATCGATCGGATTGTCGGCGCACCCGAGCCCGCCCCGGCTGCCGGCAGGAAACGATACGAGGCGACCTACAGCCGCCCGCATATCGGCCATGCCTCGATCGCGCCGTCCTGCGGCCTGGCGGTCTTTCGCGACGGCCATCTCACCGTGTGGACGCACTGCCAGGGGGTCTATCCGCTCAAAGGGGCGTTGGCGCGCAACCTCGGGCTCGATCCCGCGACGATCTCGGTGCGGCATGTCCAGGGTCCGGGCTGCTACGGCCACAACGGCGCAGATGATGCCGCTGCCGATGCCGCCATCATTGCGCTGCAACGGCCGGGCCGTCCGGTCCGCGTGCGCTGGCGCCGCGCTGAGGAATTCGCGTTCGAGCCGGTTTCGCCCGCGATGGTGGTGAAGGTCAGCGCATTGCTCGACGACGCCGATGAGCCCGGTCGACTGGACGGCCGAAATCTGGAGCGGCTCGCACAGCGGACGGCCGGGCGCCGGCAACAACCTGCTGGCGGCCGCCGCGCTGCCCAACCCGCCGCCGGTGCCGCCGCCGACCGACGTGCCGGACGCCAGCGGCGGCGGTGCGACGCGCAACGCCGAGCCGCTCTACGATATTCCGGCCAAGCGCATCATCCATCATCTGGTGCCGGAAACGCCGGTTCGCACCTCGTCGCTGCGCGGCCTCGGCGCCATGCCCAACGTCTTTGCGATCGAATGCTTCATCGACGAGCTCGCCCAGCGCAAGGGACAGGACCCGGTGGAATACCGGCTCGCCCACATGTCCGATCCCCGCTGCCGCGCCGTGATCGAGCGGGTGGCGCAGATGGCGAAATGGGACGCCAAGGCGCCGTCCGGCACGGGACGCGGGCGTGGCATCGCGTTCGCGCAGTACAAGAACCGGGCGGCCTATGCGGCCGTGGTCGTCGACCTCGAGGTCGATGAAACCATTCGGCTGCGCGAGGTGTGGTGCGTGGCCGATGCCGGACTGGTGGTCAATCCCAATGGCGCCGTCAACCAGCTCGAAGGCGGCATCATCCAGTCCGCGAGCTGGGTGCTCAAGGAGCAGGTCCGCTTCGAGGGGGAGGGGATCGCTTCGCTCGACTGGGACACCTATCCGGTACTGCGGTTCAGCGAGGTGCCCGACATTCATGTCGAGCTCCTGAGGTCCGCCACCGACATCCCCCTCGGGGTCGGTGAGGCGAGCTCGGGCCCGACCGCCGCCGCCATCGGCAATGCAGTCTCGCATGCGCTGGGTGCGCGCATTCGCGACCTGCCGCTAACGCGCGAGCGCATCATGGCCACGCTGCTGGCGCAATAGACCGGCTGTGGGATCCGGGCGATCGGGGCGGTAACGTGGCGTTAACCACGTGCCTCGCCGAAGCCGCCGCGTCGAAACTGATTTCCAATTGTTTGCCGCTAGCGTGCCGTCCGCATCTTTGGCATTGAGCGAATCGGCATGCATATCCCGGGGCCCGGCCTCCTCGCAGACCTGGAACCGTCTGCCGCTCCGTCATCGGAAGCGGACCTCGTGCAGGCACGTTTGGTCGACGCCAATCTGGCCGCGTTCGCCGCGCTGCTGAACGTCGGGGCCGGTGAGGCTTCGCTCAGCGCGCTGTTTGAGGCGCTCAGCCCGCTCTTCGCCTTCGACCGTGCACTGGTGCTGGAAGACGCCCTCGACGGCCTGCGCTGCATCGCGGCCGAGCCCGCGGACTCTCTCGGCCGGCATTGGCCCGACAAGACGCTGCGCGGCGCCCTAGACGTTCGGGCCGTCCCGGCGGCGGCCCCCCACGACGATTTGTTGCCGGAACTGGCGGCCCCCGGCGAGCCGGCCCTGTGCCTGCCGGTCGGCGTGAACGGCCGGCCGGCCTTGCTGGTGCTCGTGCGCGCGCCGGGTGCGGCCGACTTCAGTGCCGGACAGGTTACCGCCGCCCGGCAATGCGCGGCCATCGCCCTGGCGACGCTCGCCGCACGCAAGGGCAGCCAGCTCGAAGCCGAGGTCGAGCGGCTCAACCTGCTGGTCGAGCAGGCGCGGCTGAGCGAGCAGGGCGCGGTGCTGGACCGGCGGCTGCTCAAGGAAATCATCGACCACCTGCCGATCAGCCTCACGGTCCAGGACGCCAACGGACGCTTCCTCCTGGTCAATGCGATGGCGGCTGCCAACCTCGCGATGCCTGCGGAAGTTCTGATCGGCGCCTCCCCGCACGACTTCCTGCCGGAACCGGAAGCGCAGAGCCGGCGTGAATGGGAGCAGACCGTGATCCGGCAGGGCGAAACGATCGCCGTCGAGGGCAACGTCTGCAATCAGGACGGCATCTGCACGCTGCTGACTTCGCACAAGCCGGTGCGCATTCTCGACCACACGCTGCTGATTTCGAGCTCGATCGACATTACCGAGCACAAGCAGGTCGAACGCGAACTGGTCGAGCGCGCCCATATCGACGAACTGACCGGCTTGCCCGACCGCATCCTCATTGAGGAACACGTCGAGGATGTCATCCGCAACGGCGGCAACGACCGTCAATTCGCCCTTGCGTTCATCGATCTCGACAATTTCAAACACATCAACGACTACTACAGCCACGCCGTCGGCGACGCGCTGCTGGCGAAGATCGGACAGCGGATCACGAGCTGGCTTCGCCCGAGCGACATGCTTGCGCGCATCAGCGGTGACGAATTCCTGCTGCTGCTCGACCCGCTCGAGAGCGAGGAACGGGTCAGGTCGACCATCGACGGGATTCTGAAGGACCTGAAGCAACCCTTTCATATCGAGGCATTCGAGATATTCAGCTCGTGCTCCATCGGCGTCAGCATCTATCCGGTGCACGGCCGTAGCTACGAGGCGTTGCGGCGCAACGCCGACAGCGCGATGTACCGGGCCAAGCACGTGACCAAGGGCAATGCCATCTTCTTCGACGTCAACATGGGGCAGGCGATAACCGCGCGGATGGAAATCGAACAGCGATTGCGGCTCGCCATTCGCGACCGAAAATTCTGCTGCGCCTTCCAGCCCAAGGTCGACATCCACACCCAACAGGTGGTCGGTTTCGAGACCCTGGTACGCTGGCGCGACGACGATGGCGAAATTCACCCGCCCGGAGAGTTCATCGGGCTGGCGGTCGAGCTTGGCCTGATCAATCCGATCACGAATTTTGTGCTGGCCGAGGCGGTGAATTCGATCGACCGCCTGGATGCGGCGTTCGGACCGGAGACGACCATCAGCGTCAACGTAGCCGCAAGGCAGGCCAGCGACCTGGAATTCATGCAGTCGTTTGCGCGCTCGCTGAGCGACAGCAGTTACGCCCAGCGCATCATCATCGAGCTGACGGAAGAAGCGTTCATCACCAAGGGAAAATTTCAGACGCAGGTACTTCCGATGCTGCGCGAAATCGGGACGCGCGTCTCGATCGACGATTTTGGCACCGGCTACTCGTCGCTGAGCGCGCTGGCCGATATTACCGCCGATGAGATCAAGATCGATCGTTCGTTTATCACGGCGATACACGAGCGCCCGCGCAGCCAGAGCGTGCTGCGAGCCATCGAGTCGCTTGGGTGTGGCGCTCGGCATGACCATCGTCGCCGAGGGCGTCGAAACGTACGAAGAGCTGGCGTATCTCTACGCTGCTACGCGCATCCGATACGCACAAGGCTTCTATTTCTCGAAGCCGATCTACCTCGAGGACCTTGGCGCGAAAAGCCTCGAACTCACGAGCCGTGCCCCGGCACCGTCACGCGCGCTATCCGGATCGCCGGGCATTGTCGCATCGCGCTTGGCGGTCGCCGCCCGTTCGGACGGCTAGGCAATTCAGGCAAATCTGGGAATAGGATCGACGCGCGCCGCGCGACCTCGGCCGCCATCGGCGGCTGAGTTGGAAATGAGTTCCCGCCCGGTCAGCGGTTCGGGGCGCTGGACACCGGCCGACGCAGCGCAGCGTAGGGATCGGGGCGGTCGGCGGCCGGCTTCTTCAGCAGGCTGAAGCGACTGGGATCGAGAGCTGGGGCCGGCGCCGCGGGCTTAAGCGGCGGCGCTTCCATAGGCGAAATCTGCACAGGTTCGCTCGGTGCCTCGCTCTGCGCCGTTCTCCGGCTCATGGTCGCCCGCCGCCAGCGCTCGACGACTGCGATGATGAAGTCCTGATCGTGGCCATCGGCACTCAATTCGGACTTCCGGACGAAGGCTTCGCTCCTCGGGATGAGGCCGCTCGGCAGCTCAGCGAATGTCAGCCGTGTCGGCAGGGGGATCCCCGCGCCAAAAGCCAGCGCTTCGCGCGTGCCGAGCGAAGGCACGAAGGCGAAGAGATTTGCGGCGGTGTCCGATACGGCCGAGCGCAGGAGCGACTGGTCGCGGTCGTTGGACATGCGCATCGCAAACAGCGTGCCGCATTGCGAGATGATTGTCGGGTCAAGCTCGGCCGGACGTTGTGTGACGAGACCGAGATAGACGCCGTACTTGCGTCCCTCCTTGGCGATGCGCGAGATCGCCCGCCGCGTCGGGGCGAAGCCCGCGGTTCGGTCGGCGGACGCGTATTTGTGAGCCTCTTCGCAAACGAACAGCAATGGATCGACGCCGTCGCTCCAGAGGCCGAATTCGAAGGCGAGGCGCGTGATGACCGAGACCACCGCGTCGATGACTTCCGCCGGAAAGCCGGCAAGCTGCATGATCGTCATCGTCTTGCCGTCGGCGGGAAGACGCAGGAGCTGGCCGATCGCTTCCGCCATCGTGTCGCCGCCGACATTGGCGTTTTCGAACATGAAGGCATAGCGCGGGTCGTTGCTCACCAATTCGATCCGCGAGATGAGCTTGTGATAGATCATCCGCGAGGAGCGGTTCTCGAGCTTCCCCATCCGGTCGTCGATGATGGCGACCAGGTCGGCGAGCCGATAGGGAACCGGCGTATCGACCGTGTAGCCGATGATCTTGTTGTCGAGCTTCTTGAGGCCGGGCCGGTCGACCGCCGAGCGGTATTGGGAATAGCTGGTCTTGGCGAGCGGAATGACCTCGGACAGGACCTCGACTTCGTCCTGCGAGCCGGGCCGGCCCGCCGAAGAAAACGTCGACGATCTCTTCGAAATTGAACAGCCAGAACGGCAGCCGGAGATTTCCGGGGTTGACGACGTTTGCACGGTCGCCGAAGCAGCGATCGTATTCGTTGTGGGCATCGAGCAGGAAGATTCGCAGTTCCGGTCGCGCCCGCATGGTCTGAAGCAGAATGTAGGCGAGCCCGCTTGATTTGCCAACGCCGGTCGAACCGAGCACCGCAAAATGCTTGTTGAGCATCTCCTCGATTTCGACGCAGGCATTGACGGTCTCGTCCTGCTGGAGCGTCCCGATGCCGATCGTGCTTCCGCTCGAGCCGTCGAATATGATGCGCAGCTCGGCGTTGGTCAGCGGCGCAACGACGTCGCCGATCGTCGGATAGTCGGTAACGCCCCGGCGGAAATGTGTCCCACCGGCGCTGCGCTGATCGATTTCGCCCATGAGATCGATGTGGGCGATGGCACAGCAGCCTTGTTCCTTGCTGTCGGGCGAGTTCTGAATTGAGACGTCCGTGATCACGCCCACCAGCAGGGCCTTGCCGGTCCGGATCTTGAGGAATTTGCCGACCGTGATGAGCGCGCGGTGCGGGCCGTTCAGGGCCGTGGTCAGCAGGCCGACCGTCGCCTGCGAGCCGCTGACCGCATGCACCTGCCCGAGCACATCCGCAGGCACTTGCGGCGTCACGCCTTGATTCTGATACACGCTGTTCCCGAGCATCGGCCGACTTAAGACGGAAGGCGCATTGTGATGATTGCACGGCGATATTGCGGGATTGCGCTCTTCGATTCCGTTAATCGCGGACGCAAACCTCCAGCGGCGCGGTTCGCTCGCGCGCTTCGATCCCCGGTTAGTTTACAGATTGCTAATTTTTCGCAGCCCGCGCCTGCCGGCTACGCGGCCCGCCGCATTCCGAGCGTCAGAATGCGCTGCAACAAGTCCGGATAGGCGAGGCCGTCGATCCGCGCCGCCGTCGCAAATTCCTGGCTCTCCGCGATCTCGGGATTGGGATTGGCTTCGAGGAAATAGGGCATGCCATCGGTGGAGAGGCGAAAGTCGATACGGGCATAGCCGTCGAGCTCCAGCGTCCGGTAGATGCGCTTCGCCGTTCGCTGGATGCGGGCGCTTACCTCGGGCGCAAGGTCCTTGGCCGGCCCGTGCAAAATGCCGCGCCGTTCCTGATAGTTGGTATTGTGCTTGACCCTCTCGGTGGCGATGGGCCACGCGCCTTCGGGAAGATTGCCGAATTTCAGCTCCCATACCGGCAGCACCCGCAGCCGGTCGTTGCCGAGCACGCCGACATAAAGCTCGCGCCCCTCGATATACTGCTCGGCGATCGCGGCGGTGCCGATGCGCTCGTGGATGAAGGCGACTCGCTCCGCGAGTTTCTCGTCCGTGTCCACGACGGATGCCTGCGCGATGCCGTAGGACGCGTCCTCGCTCAGACTCTTCACGATCAGCGGCAGGGCGAGGCGCACCGGCCGTCTTACCTTGCGGCGCATCGGAAATACCGCAAAGGCCGGAACCGGAATCCGGTGGTAGTGCACGAGCGTCTTGGACAGATCCTTGCCGCGCGCCAGCATCAAGCCGCGCGGATTGCAGCCGGTATAGGGGACCCGCATCAGTTCGAGATAGCTGGCGACGTTCTGGTCGTAGATGACCTCGCCGTGAAACTGCTCGAGCAGCGTAAACACAACGTCGGGTTTCCAGCCTTCGATCTCGTCGCGGATTGCCTTGAGCTCGTCCTGTACGCCGAGCGGGCGAACTTCGTGCCCGGCGGCACGCAGTGTGCTCACGACGTCGTACTCGGTCTTCCATTCGTTGATTTGCTGCTCACTGTACCCCTTGGTCGAATCCGGAGGTATCAAATCCGGATGTACGAGCACCAGGACGCGAAGCCGTTTCATAGCGCGATCCATCGTCTCCGCGACGGTCCGAACAGCGCATGCGTCGTCATGGCGGTCAGCAGCACCGTGAAGTCCATGACTAGCTTTCGTTCGGAACCGACCGCGCGCAGATTGAGTTCGCGGCATCTCACTATCATGTCGTCAAGCACAGCGTCGAGGGTCAGCTGGTATTCGCCCGTCCACTTTGCAACCAGCTGCCGGACTCGTGCACGGTGACGCCTGATGAACATCGATGCGGCTTGCGAGCGGTGATGCCGTGGGTCGGCGGAGAACAGCCGCTGCAGATCGCGGTCGTATGTCGTGGGAGTGTCGAATGCATAGAGCGCCTGCTTTTTCTTGTAGTGGTCGGCGAGCGTCTCGGTGAGCTGGTAAAGCGGATCGACCCGCTCGCGGCCGGTGAGCACCGGCCGTTGGCTGCCGATCTCCGCCATCAGCTCGTCGACATATTCGAGCTTCTTGAGCGCCGGCCAGCCTGCGTAGCGTGTCCGCCAGCTCGAACGCGGCCGCAACCACACGGCAAACGTCTCGGCGAAGTCTTCGTCCGGATGGCTCTGGGCGTACCAGAGCCGCAGATGCTGGACGAAATGCTTGCTGGCCGGATTCGGCCGGTAGTAGCGCGGATAGCGTTTCGAGGATGGGCCGAACAGTTGCTGCCACCGGCGGCGGCGATGCAGTTGATAGGAATGCTGCAGCACATGGCCGGCTTCGTGCCGGAGGATGTTCATGCATTCGGACCAGGTGCCGCCTTCGACATCGATGATCATTTTCTTCTCCAGCTGCATCAAACGCGGATGCGCGAGATAGAACGGGATCGCGATGCCGGGGGTGTTGTCCGGGCTGAACCACTCGCTGGAAATCCAGGTATGCGGCCGCACCCGGATGCCGTGCTCTTCGAGCTCGTCATGGAGTGCGCGAACGCAGTCCGCGAGCCAGGTGCCTTCGACGGTGACTTTTAGGTCCTTGAGGCGAAGCTTGAGCAATTGCTCGTGCGGCAGCGAGGCCCAGGCAAATTTCCGACGCGGCATGGTGCCTCAAACCATGAGAGGGATCGCGCCATGGTGTCATGGCAGGCCAATGGCGACAACTGCCGAGCGTACTTCGGCTGCCCAATCTCCCTGCCACGTGGTCGCGCCGGCCCTACGCGATTAGGTAGATCGGGCTCGACCAGGCTTGGTGGCCGTCGGCCTGCGTCACCCGCAGATAGACCGGGAGATCGGCGCCGCCCGGGAAGGCCACCGTATGGTCGAGCGTGACGCGCCGGCTCCAGTCGGCCTCGGGCAGCCGAAAGACGCTGAGCCGGCGGCCGAGCCCGCCGCCCTCGAATGCGACGGTCGCATCGCCGAGCGCTGCGAGGTCTACCGTCCCCGAAACGACGTTGGTCTCTATGCTGAGCGTGCCCGTTCGGGGCTGGTCGAGCCAGATGTCGATGCCGGCCAGATTGCCGGTCGTCACTGAGGTCCAGGCCAGCGCGGTGCCGGGCGCGGTGTCCCGCACCCGCCGCTCGGGGTTGAGGAAATTCACCGGCTCGAAACGCGTAAGGCGGTTGCCGTCGAGCCGCAGCCGGCCCTCCCACATCGTTTCACGGCCGCGTCCGCGGTATTCGGCGCCCTCCCAGAGTACCCGCACGCGCCCTCCGAGCTGGCCTGGCGCATAGGGCCGCACCGTTTGCGCGACCCGTGTCCCATGCAGTACATCGACCCTTTCGACCGGCGCCGTGCCGATAACCTCGGCAAAAAGCCGCATCGGCACGTTTCCGGGCCGGACAATGTCGCCCATCAGGGCCTCGCGCACAGGAAATTCCTGCGCTTGGCCAAGCTGCGGATCGTCGGAAAACCCCGTTACGGCCTGCTCGAACGCGCCGCGCAGGTCGAGAAAAAGGCGCGTGCCGGTGGTGCCGTAGTGCCGCCGCCGGCGCAGCGCGTCGAACAAGGCATCGCGCGTGAGTTCGGGCATCAGGTAGCAGGTGAGCCCGCCGATGGCGCCGAAGGTCGAGGCGCCGGGCTTGGTGGCACCCGGCCGCCCTTTGTGATCGTCGCTATGGCACACGATGCCGACCCGGTAGCCCTTGGCAAACGCGTCGTGCAGCAGCCACTCGAAGGTGCCCCAGGTCGAATGGACTTCGACGGTACGTTCGAGCTTCCCGTCGTGCGCATAATTGAGGTCGGCATAGCGCCCGCCGACATGCGCGATGACCACGGCGTCCTCGCCTTTCAGCGCGCGAAAAAGCTCGTCCGCGGTGTAGATCGCGTCGGTCGAGGTCTGGCCCTCGACCAGGATGTGCGAGGAGCGGCGAATGGACCGGCCTTCGTGGCGATAGAAGATGTTGCGGTCGCCGCCCATGCCGGTGTTGCCCGACCACTCGTAGCCCGGCAGACATACGAAGCGTCCCGGCACGTCGAATTCGGCCGTGAGCCGGTTGAGTTTTTGCCAGAACGCGTCGGTGATCTGAAAATCGTTGCCCTGGTGTCCTGTGATGTCCAGAAAGGCGGCATCGCGCGCGTAGTGGAAATAGCTCTCGATTGAGCCCATGCCGATGGTCTCGCCGCTCTGGCCATGCAGGTCGCCCCAGTAGCGCCGCAGCGGCGCGGATGTCACGGCGCGTAGCGGATTGGCGCGGCACAGTTCGTCGCCGTTTGCGCGAATGCTCAGGTCGACGTCCCCGGGCTCGGCCACGACAAGGCCCTCGATCACGCGCGGGCCCTCGCCTGGCTTGACCGTCACGCTGTCGGGCAGGCCGCGCACCGCCCGTGACGGCACCAGCGCGAGCTGCGCATCGGCCTGCGCGGTCGGATTGCCCCACATGTCCTCGGCGACGATGGCGAGGCGGAACGGCTCGCCGATGACCGCAAGCGAAGGCCAGATCGCCTTCCAGCTTGCCGCCGGGCCCGGCACCAGCGCGAAGCCCGGCTGCGCGGGCAGTTCGCAGAATTCGTAGGTGGCAAAGGCATCGACCGAGCTCCGCAGCTCGACGCGCTCCTCGCAATTGGTCTGCAGGCGGAAGCCGGGCGAGCCCTGCCGGCGGTCGCCCAGGCGGATCGTGAGCGTGTCGCCGCGGCGCAGATAGCCGCGGCCGACCCGGATCAGCAGCGTGTTCGCGTAGGGCCGGATATTGAGCCGGTCGAACCAGACTTCCAGCTTGGCGCCGTTGCTCGCTTCGACGGTGGTGAAGTTCGGCGCCGCGGGCTTGTCGAACTGCGGCTTGCTCATGTCGGAGGTTGTCCGCCACGAGATCTTCACCATGCCGGTGTCGTCGATGCCGAACGTGCCCGCAGTATAGGTCGAGCGTGAGCTCGGCATGCGAGCCGGCCACGAACGGGCCGGCAGGCGAGAGCGCGATCGAGCCCATATGCTCGGGAAGATAGGTCGAGAACGGCATGGGGGAGAGCACCTGGATGAAGAGACGCCGCTGGCCCGGCGCCGGAAGGGCGGATACGATGGTCGAAGAGAACATCAAAGGCGGGAGCGTTCCAGTGGCAAATCGTCGTGTCTTTCTGGCGTTCCTCGCTCTCGCGATTGCCGGTACGACGGCGGCCGCTGCACAGGATTGGCCGAACCGGCCGGTCAAATTTATCGTTCCGTACCCGCCTGGCGGCTCGACCGACGTCGGTGCCCGCGTGATCGCGGACTACCTGTCGCGCTCGCTCAATCAGCAGATCGTCGTGGAAAACCGGTCCGGCGGCAGCGGCAATATCGGCATGGAGGCCGGCGCCAGGAGCGCCCCCGACGGCTACACCGTTCTGATCGCGCCCGATCAGGTCACCAGCGGTCCGCACGTGTTCAAGGTGAACTACGATCCGCTCAAGGATCTGGTGCCCGTCATCCAGCTGTCGCGCCAGCCGGTGGTGCTGGCCGTCCATCCCAAGCTTGGTGTCGGTTCGCTCGCCGAGCTGATCGCCGTGGCGAAGCAGCGGCCGGGGCTGAGCTACGCAACGTCGGGCGTGGGCTCGCAGCAGCATATGACGGCGGAGTGGTTTGCCAAGATTGCCGGCATAAAGCTCGAACACGTTCCCTATCGGGGCGGCGGGCAGGCGATCAACGATCTGATCGCCGGCCATGTCATGATCGGCTCGCTCGGTTCCACGCCCCTCATCCCGCACTACAAGGCAGGCGCCTTGCGGCTGCTCGCGCAGACCACGGCGGCGCGCTCGCCGAGCCTGCCGGACGTGCCGACCTATCGGGAAGCCGGCATCGAGCTGGTCCTCGACCAATGGCTCGGCGCGTTCGTGCCGGCCGGAACTCCGCCGCCGATCGTCGCGCGCCTCAATGCGGAGATGAACAAGGCGCTCGCGGAGACCGCGATCCGCGAAAGCTTCCTGCAGTCGGCGCAGGAGCCGGTCGGCGGCAGCGCCGAGCAGTTCTCGCGCCTCGTCCACGACGATTTCGCCAAATACGGGCGGCTGGTCAAGGAACTGAACATCAAAGTCAATTAGCGCGGCACCCAAGTCGCGCAGCAGCCGGCGATTGCATGAAACTGACCGACGAAGAGGAAGCGCTGCGGGCGGGCGAGTTCGGCGCCGCGGCGCAGTGGGCGATCGAGCATCAGATCAAGGTCGGCCGGTATCTCGGCGCCGCCGATTTCGTGCCGGTGAGCCAGGCCCATGTCATGGCCGACACCGAATCGCTCGGCGTCTCCGGCGTCGAGTGGCTTGAACGCATGGCGGCCCAGCCGGAAAAGCAACGGCAGGTCCGCATCCCGACCATCACCGATCCGCGCGGCACCGACTTCGCGGCCGCGCATAGGCTCAAGCAGCAGCCGTGGATGCTTGACCTCGAGCGGCGCGCCATCGCCGCGTTCGAGGCGCTCGGCGTGCTGATGACCGACACGTGCATCAACTACCAGACCATCATGCCGCCGGTGCGCGGCGAGCACGTCGCCTATGGCGACACCGGCGTCGTGATCTATTCGAACAGCGTGTGCGGGGCGCGTTCGAATTTCGAGGGCGGGCCCTCGGCGCTCAGCGCCGGGCTGACCGGCCGCACGCCGCGCTACGGCTATCACCTCGACGAGCACCGCAAGGCGACGCTCGTCGTCAATGTCGGCTGTACGCCGCGCGAGCTCAACGAGTGGGGCGCGCTCGGCGGCATCGTCGGCCGCCTGGCGGGGGACTATTGGCAGGTCCCCGTGCTCGTCGGCCTGGATCGGGTCCCCGGCTCCGACGAGATGAAACATTTCGGCGCGGCGCTCGCGAGCTACGGCTCGGTCGCGCTGTTCCACATGGCGGGCATCACGCCGGAAGCGCAGCGGCTCGACGATGTCGTCGAGCCCGGCGCGCCCCTGCGCACGCACGACGTGGCCGAGGCCGACATTCGCGCGTTCCAGCAGAGCTACGCCAAGGGAATGGACGCGGTCGATGTTGTCGTGTTCTCCGCTCCGCAGCTCAGCCTCGTTGAGATGCAACAGGTCGCCGGCATGCTCGACGGCCGACGCGCGACCATTCCGCTTCTCGTCGTTACCAGCCCGCAGGTGAAGCCGGACGCCGACCGCATGGGCATTACGGCGCGAATCGAAGGCGCGGGCGCGACCGTGCTCTCGGGCATGTGCTTTTACCAGAGCTACGCGCGGGAAATGGCGGAAGCGAATGGCTGGAAGCGGCTGGCGACGAACTCGGCCAAGCTCGTCAACATCATCGGCGGCTATGGCTACCAGCCGGCGCTGCTGTCCATGGAGGCCTGCGTCGATGCCGCGTGCGCTGGCGGAGCGCTTGCGCAATGAGCGATACGGTGTTCTTCGCGCGGGCGGGCATGGGCCGCAAGGTGCAGGCACAGGCGCTGGTCGCGAAGGATGGGTTCTCGGCGCGCTACGATCTCGATCGCGTGAAAGGCACCTTCTCGCGGCCCCAGCACAAGCTCGCCGGCCAGAGCTATGTCGGCCGCGTGCTGATCCTCGATGCGGCGAAAGGCGGGGTCGCCACCGCCTGGATGCTGCACGACATGACGGCGCGCGGTGTCGTGCCGGCGGCGCTGGTGCTCAACGCCGTCAATCCGATCATGGTGCAGGGCGCGGCCCTTGCCGACTTCACCATGATTTCTGGCTTCGACCGCGACATCACGCAGGCCGTTGCGAATGGCGCGCTGGTCGAGGTCGATCCGACCGGCGAGCGGCCGTTCATCCGGATCGTGTAAGTGGGTCGTCATTCCGGGGCGCATCGTTGCGCGACTCCGGTCAGATCAGTTCGTCGGTCTTGTCGTCGGTTTCGCCGTAGCGGCGCAGCGTCGCCGGCCGGGTGCCCTGCGTAGAGCTGTTCGAGGCCCGGCGCGATCTTGGCGTTCTCGCGCTCGAACAGCGAATTGCCGGCGAGATCGCTTTCGACCAGGAACGGCCCGAAGTTCTCCACCTCGAGCACCCAGACCGCCTGCGCCAGCCCGAGCTCCTCGAGCCCAGTAGACGCTCGACGACCCGCTTGATGCCGCGGCCGAGCAGCGCGCCGGTGCCGTAGCCGACGGTGGTGAGATAGACGGCGTTGTTGGGCACGAATGTGGTCCGATAGATGCTCGGACGTCATGCCGCCCTTGCCGATGATGACGTTGCAGCCGGACAGCTTGAGCCAGCCGTCGAGCCACTCGCCGAAGCGGAACGACGCGGTCGCCGTGACCGCGCCGACGGTATGGCTGCCGTCGGGGTTGATCGAGGCCGCGGGCGAGCAGTGGAAATTGGCGAGGCCGAGTTCGTCTCGCGCGACGCCGGCATGCCGGCGCCGTCCTCGATCGCGTGCTTGTAGACGCCCTCGCGCGCGGTGAACACGCGCCCGGTCGAGATAGACGACGGAGCCGATCTCCAAGCGCGCGCAGATCTCGGTGCTCGCCGGAAGATTGAGCTGGACGGTCTTGAGACTCGCTCGCGCCGGTCACTCCGCCGCCTCGGCCATCGGCTGCTCCCATTCCACCGTCGAGCGCCGCATGTAGTCGGTGAACCACTTCGGGTCGGTGCGGAACTCGACGCGCCCGTCGGCGAAGACGCGCGCGGTGGCGCGGCGCGAGGACAGGCAGAACATGTGCACCGACATCGGCATGCCGCCGGTGTGGCAGTAGCCGACCTCGATGTGGCAATCGACCACCATGGAGGAACCCATGAAGCCCATGGCGCCCATGCCGATCGAGTTGCCGAGCTGTCTTCAGTTCCTCCTCGAGCGCGGCGATCTTCGGATCGGGATTGCGCGAGCCGACGATGCGCAGGCAGGAGGCCTGCTTGCCGAGCACCACGCTGATGTCCTTCGAGCCGCCGAGCCCGACGCCGACGATCGCCGGCTGGCAGGCGAGCCCGCGCTTGCCGAACGCGATCAGCGTGTCGAGATAGAAGCGCTTGATGCCGTCGATCCCGTCGCCCGGGAACAGCATGCGGTAATCGGAGCCGAACAGGCCGCCCTTGTGCACGGTGGTGAGGTCGATCCAGTCGGCGTCGGGGTGGAACGCGTATTCGATCTCGGGCGCGTTGATGCCGACATTGTTGTTGTGGTCGGTGCGCCAGAGCGGATGCACGCGGTTGGGCCGCAGCGGCACGTCCTGGGTCGCCTTGGCGGTGGCGCGGCGCAGCGCCGCCTCCAGCGCGACCGGCCCGCCCTCGATCTGCGCCTCGTTGCCGATCTTGACGTACCAGCGCGGCAAGCCGGTGTCGCCGCACATGGCGCGGCGGTCTTCCTTCGCGGCCTCGTAGTTCTCCAGCATCGCCTGGATCACGAAGGCGGAGAGGTCGCCCTTTTCGGTGTCGGCGCAGCGCCGCAGCCCCGCGAGATAGTCGTCGGGAATCTCGATGGCGGCCTTGGCCATCAGCTCGCGGGCGGTGCGTTCGAGCGCGGAGATCGGTATCATGGTGACCTCGCTTTATTCCGCCGCGGCCTTGTCATCAAGCAATGTTTCGCCCGGACGCACGATGGTGAATCGCACCGGTTCGGTCGGTGATCGTCGGTCGCTCCATCCTGCAGGCGCGCGACCGTGAAGGTCGATGTCTCGAGCTCGCCCGGGTCGGGAAAGTCCTCGCGGAAATGCGCGCCGCGGCTGTTCTCGCGCGCCGCGCGGCGAGCGCGATGACGCGGCTCATTTCGATGAGCGAGCGCAGGTTGAGCCAGTCGTGCCAGGTCAGATTGAAGGCGCGGTGCCTGTCGGCCACGCCGGTCGCCAGCAGCTCCGCCTCGATCTCGTCGAGCGCGGCGAGCGCGCGGTCGAGCCCCGCGCGCGTCGCGCATCACGCCGACGTCGTCCCACATGGTGTCGAGCAGCCGCTCTCGCAGGCGGTTCAGGTCGCCGGCCTTCTGCGCCGAACGGATGCAGCGCGCGCGCCAGTTCGGCCTCCAGCACGGTCTCGTCGGGTGCGCGATGCCCGCCATTGGCGTCGATCCACGTCGGCATGCGTGTCGCCGGCGATGCCGCCGAACACGGTCGAGTTGGCGACGCCGTTGCCGCCGAGCCGGTTGGCGCCGTGCATGCCGCTCGCGTCCTCGCCGGCGACGAACAGGCCGGGCAATTCGGTCGAGGTGTCGACGTTGCAGACCACGCCGCCCATGAAATAGTGCGCGGTCGGCACCACTTCCACCAGGCCGCCGGCGAGGTCGAAGCCGCAGTCCTCGCAGCGCTCGACCATGCCCTTGAACTGCTTGCGCACGTTCTCGGGGCCGAGATGGCTCATCTTGATGTAGAGCCCGCCGTTCTCGGTGGTGCGTCCGGCCCGCATCTCGGCGTACATGGCGCGGCTGACCACGTCGCGGGTCGCGCGCTCGAGCTGCGGATCGTAGTCGCCCATGAAGCGGTGCATGGCGCCGTTGAGCAGATATCCGCCCGCGCCGCGCAGGCCTTCCTCCAGCACGGTGCCGGTCATGCGGGTGTCCGGCCCGGCGAACAGGCCGGTCGGATGGAACTGCACCATCTCCATGTCGCGCAGCGGCAGGCCGAGCCGCAGCGCCATGGCGAGCCCGTCCATGCTCTTGTCGCCGGACGGCGTGTGATAGCGGTACATGGTCGGGCCGCCGCCGGTCGCGAGCAGCACGGCCTGCGCCTCGACGAAGCGGAAGCTGCCGGTGCGGATGTCGATCAGCAGCACGCCGGCGATCGACGCGCCGTCCTTGGACGGAATCAGCGCGACCGCGCGATGCTCCTCCAGCCGCCGGATGGCGGGCCGCGCCCACACCTGCTCCATCAGCCGGTTGATGATCTCGATGCCGGTGAGATCGCCCTTGTGCACGGTGCGGTCGAAGGTCTGGCCGGCGAACGCCTTGCCGTGCAGCGTGCCGTCGGGATTGCGGTCGAAGAAGCAGCCGATCTCGTTCTCGAGCTCGGTGATGCGCTCGACCGCCTTGGTCACCAGCGTCCAGGCCAGGTCCTGGTCGCGGCAGCCACTTGCCGCCCTCGATCGTGTCCATGAAATGGCGCTCGATCGAAGTCGCCGCGGTGGAGGGCGACGTTGTAGCCGCCCTGCACCATGCGCGTGCAGCCGCACTTTCCGAGCAGCCCCTTGGTGGCGATCGTGATGTCGAGCGCCGGATCGGCGGCGTGCGCGTGCAGGGCGGCAAACAGGCCGGCGCCGCCCGAGCCGAGAATCAGAATGTCCGTTCTGAGCCGTTCGAGCGCCATGCGTCCTTAACGCGACCCTCACAGCGTGCCCGCGAGAAACGCGAACGCGAGCAGCATCGCCGCCGCCACCGCCAGCAGGGCAAGCCGTTTCTGGCCGTCGCGCCAGGCGAGGTTCTCCAGCACGAGCAGCCGCAGTCCGCCCAGCATGTGGACCGCAAGCAGGAACACCAGGAGGCTTTCGGCCAGCTTGACGATCGGGCGGTCGCTCCAGCGCAGAAAGCTTTCGAGCCTGGCTTCGCCCTCGATCGCCAGGCCCAGGGTGAGGAAATGGAGCGGCAGGAAGACCGCCAGCGCGAGCCCCGAGAGCCGGTGCACCAGCGCGGCGAGCCACAGCGCGTTGCCGCGGTGGGCGAGCAGGCGCGCGTCACGGCAGCACCACCGCGGCGACGGCCCGCAGGCCGAGCGCGAGCAGCAGGATGCCGAAGGCGATCGCGACCAGGTCGCGGGCGCGGGCGCCGAGCGGCGTCCATTCGGCCAAGACCGTGCGCAGGCCGATCGGGGCATGCACGGCGGCTGCGACGACGAACAGCGCCGTAGAATGCGGCCCAGGCGACGCTGCCGCGCGTGCGCGCAAGGATGTCGGCGGCGGAGAGGCCCTTGTGCGTGGCGTAGAAGATTACCGCGAGATGCACCAGCACGAGTGGCACCATGATCGCCGCGGTCGCCCGCTGCCAGACGTAGAGGCGCACGTTCATGGCTTGATCTCGCCGCTGAGGTAGGCCTGCATGCGTGCGACGCTTGAGACCCGCGATCGAGGCGGTCGGGTTGAGCGCCAGCGGACAATGCTCCTGGCAGGACTGGTGCGAGTGGCAGGCGTGGCAGCCGCCGTCGGCGGCGACCGCAGCGAGGCGCTCCTTGTTGCCGGCATCGCGCTCGTCGTTGACCAGCGTCCAGGCGCGGTTGAGCGCGGCGGGGCCCAGATAGTCGGCGTTCCAGCGCACGGTGTCGCACGCGGCATAGCAGACGCCGCAATTGATGCACTCGATCGCCGCGTCCGCCGCCCGGCGGGCGGCGCCGTCGGGCGCAATGCGCTCGATCGGATCGGACCGCGTCTTCGACGGCGCGAACACGCGCCTTCGCGTCCTGCCATTTCTCGAAGAACGGGCGCATGTCGGCCGCCAGATCCTTGATGACCGGCAGGTTCTCCAGCGGCCCGATGGTGAGGCGGCCGTCCGATGCCACCTTCGAGACGTGGGTGCGGCAGGTCCAGCGCGGCCGGCCGTTGACCGTCATGGCGCAGGAGCCGCACATGCCGACGCGGCAGGCGAAGCGGTAGGACAGCGTGGCATCGACGTTGCGCTGTACCCAGGTGACGACGTCGAGCACGGTCTGGTTCTGCGCGCAGCGGCACCTCGTAGGCCTCGTAGCGGCCTTCGACTGCGCCGCGCCAGAGCCGGACGTCGAGTGTTTCGGGCATCGGTCTCGGCTCAGTTCGCCGTCACGCCCGCTGCCTTGATGATCGGGGTGATGCGCGCCACCTCGCTCTCGACCAGCTTCTGCAAGCCGGCGGGGCCGCGATCGGCCGGTTTAGGAGCCGAGCTGCCGAGTTCGACATAGCGGGCCTGCACCGCCGGATTGTCGAGCGCCTTGCTGAGCGCGTCCGCGAGCTTGGCGACGATCTCCTTCGGCGTATCCTTGGGCGCGACCATTGCGTTCCAGGCGCTGAAGATGAAGTCGGTGCCCGCTTCGCCGGTCGTCGGCACGTCCGGCAAGCTCGACAGCCGTTCCGGAGCGGCGATCGCATAGACCTTGATCGTTCCGGCCTTGATCTGCGGAATGACGTTGAGCGACTGATCGACGATGTAGTCGATCTGGCCGGCGACCAGGTCCTGTATGGCTGGGCCGGTGCCGCGGTAGGGAATCAAGGTCGGCTGGAAACCGAACTTCGAATTGAAGACGAGGCCCGACACATGCGAGATCGAGCCGACGCCGGCATGGCCATAGCTCAGCTTCTTAGAGTTGGCCTTGAGGTAGTCGATGAACTCTTTCAGGGTTCCTGCCTGACGTCGCCTTCTTGGCCACGATCGCCTGCGGCGTGTAGTTGACGATGCCGACCTGCGCGAAGCTCTTGGCCGGATCGTATTTGAGGTTCGGGTAGAGCGCGGGTGCCGCCGACTGCGTCCCCATATTGCCGACCGCGATCGTATAGCCGTCCGGCTGCGCCTGCGCGGCGCGCGTCATGCCCAATGTCCCGCCGGCGCCGCCGATGTTCTCCACCAGGACCGGCTGGCCGAGGGTGCGCGACATATGGTCACCGACGAGGCGCGCCACGACGTCGGTCGGCCCCCCGGCCGCAAAGGGCACGATGACGGTAATCGGCTTATTCGGGTACTGAGCGGCGGCGGGCGTGCTCAGCGCCGCGAGCGCGAGCAGGCTGCTCAAAATCGTGCGACCCATGAACGGCATTGTTGCTTCTCCCTAGGACAGTCACCAAGACGCGGCGATGATGGGCGACGGCCGTGCTCCGGGCAAGTGCCGCTTGCTCGCTTGTCGGCTAATCTTTTGGCGGTACGTCGGAAGTCAAAACAGCGGCAGGTTGCCGTTGCGGCCGTTCGTCGCGTCACTTGCCGACAAGCGAGAAGGTCAGCGCCAGCACCCACATGGCGATGGAGATCAGGGCGGTCCAGCGCGCGAAGACGAGATAGGTCTCGCGCATCACGGTCGCGCTCGCCCATTGTGCATAGGATGCCGGCGGCCGCTGCTCCTCGGGCAGATAGAGCCACATCTCGGTCTGGCGGTAATGCTTGGTGCGCGCCTCATGCGCCTTGAACATCAGAATCGCGGTCATCAGCATGGTCAGGAAGCCGCCGGCCTGGAAGGCCAGGCGCGGCTCGAACGACATGCCGATCATGACGCAGAAGATGGCCAGCGAGCCGAAGCCGCAGGCGCGCAGCACCGTCTCGTAGGCAATGCGACGCATGTGTTCCATATTGCCCCGCGTCGGGAAATCCGCTCCGGCCCGGTCATTTTGACGCAAATCGGACGTCGTTGCCATCACATCCGAGTGTGGCTACGGGCGCGGCGCCTCGCGTGCGTCAGAGCCGGAATTCGAAGAAATTGCCGATCGCCGGCAGCGTCAGGATCGCGGTGCCGGCCAGCCAGATCCACAGCGAAACCTCGGTCGAATCGTCCTTGGCGCCGACGATGCGCTCGTAGATCGCGGCCGGGATGCCGCCGAGGATGATGGTGGCGGTCGACACCATCAGCGAGGAGAACATCAGCGTCAGCGGCACGCTGCCGAACAGCAGCGCCGGCGCCAGGATTTGAACGTGGATCAGCGCGAACAGCAGCCAAGTCTGATTGAACAGGCCGTTGATCATGCCGAAGAAGGCGATGCCGATGAAATAGAAGGTGCGGTCCATGGGCGGCTCAGCTCGCCCGCGGGACCGCGCCCAGCAGCAGGAACACGTAGAGCAGGCCGACCCGCAGCCAGAACAGCCAGACGACGCCGAACAGCCAGATCACGACCGGCACGGCCGCCTTCGGCGTCACCGGCGCGATCAGCGCGATGAACGGATCGGTGAGGCGGCAGAAGAAGCGCCAGATGTAGTTCGACGAATCCGGCTCGACGATCAGCCCGAGCAGGGCGCGGCCCGAGCAGCGTGTACATCAACGCCGCCAGAACGAAGTTCGGCAGGTGGAAGTACCAGTAGGCTGAGAAGCGGATTCGATGCGTCCACGGCTCGTGCGCTCCTGCGAGCGTGGCAGAATGCTGGCGCGGCGTTCGGCATCGGCAAGGTCCGTCCGCGGCCACAAAAGAAGCGGGGCCCCGCAGGGCCCCGCTCCGATCGACTACCGCGCTATGCCGGTCAGGTCTTCTCTTCGAGGATCGTCCGGCCACGCGGCTTGCGGATTTCGTCGACGTAGGCCTGCATCTCCTTCGACGGCTCCTTGCCCATCAGGCTGACCACGTAGATCACCAGGAAGCCGAGCGGCATGCCCAGCAATCCGCAGGCGATGTTGTTGAGGTCGAACCAGCCGACCTTGTTGGCCAGCGGGTGCGCCAGCGTCGGCCAGGTCTCCATGGCGTTGGGCAGCGGCCATCACCTTGGCCATGTCGGCGACCAGCGGTGCCCCGGTCGCGGCGTTGAGCAGCGACGTCATGCCGAAATACTTCACGCCGAAGCCGGGGAAGTAGCGCGGTGGTCAGCAGGTAGAAGAGGCACAGGCCGAAGCCGGCGATCATGCCGGCAGACGGCGCCTGTTGCGGTCGTGCGCTTCCACCAGACGCCCATGACGAGCGCCGGGAAGTTGCCGGCCATGGCGAGCGAGAACGCCCAGCCCACCATGGCCAGGATGTCGCCCGGTCTGGTCGACGCCAGATAGGCCGCACACACCGCGACGAGGAACAAGCAGCACGCGGGCCACGGTGAGCCGACGGATGGTCGGCGCGTTCGGATCGAGCATCTTGTAGTAGACGTCGTGGCTGAGCGCGTTGGCGATGGCGAGCAGCAGGCCGTCGGCGGTGGAGAGCGCCGCCGCGAGGCCGCCGGCCGCGACCAGGCCCGAGATCACATACGGCAGTCCCGCGATCTCCGGCGTGGAGAGCACGATCACGTCCGTATTGATCGACGAAGTCCTGCAGCCGCACGACGCCGGGATGACCGGCAATCGCCTTGCAGGCCGCGACGATCGCATCGATGTTGGTCGCGTTCTTGCCGCAGATCTGGATCAGGCCGAGTTCGCCCCAGGTGAACAGCCAGGGACGGACCGCATCGACGTTTCGGCCGATGATGTTGGTGTAGACCTCGAGCTTCGAGAACGCCGCATAGGCCGGCGCCGAGAAGTACAGCAGGAAGATGAAGAGCAGCGACCACGCCACCGACTGGCGCGCCTCACGCACCGTCGGCGTGGTGAAGTAGCGCATCAGGATGTGCGGCAGCGACGCCGTGCCCACCATCATGCAGAACATGATGGCGAAGAAGTTCAGCGGGCTGTAGTTGATGAACGGCTGGATGTGCGGCTTGAGCGCCGCCGCAGTGGCCAGTCCGGTCGCCAGCATTTCCTGCTCGCGCGCGGTGATTTCGGCGATCGCCTGCCCGTAGGTCAGTTCCGGGATCGGAATCCCGTAGTGCTTGGTCGACAGGATCACGATCGGCGTCAGGTAGGCGATGATCAGCACGATGTACTGGGCGATCTGCGTCCAGGTCACCGCCCGCATGCCGCCCAGCATCGAGCAGAGCAGGATGCCGGCGAGGCCGGCGAACACCGCCCACTCGAACGGCATGCCGAGGAAGCGCGAGGCGATGAGGCCGGTGCCGTAGACCTGCGCCGTCACGTAGGTGAAGGAGCAGCACACCAGCACGATCACCGCGATGAAGCGGGCGAAGTTGCCGCCGAACCGGAACGACATGAAGTCGGGCACGGTGTAGGCGCCGAACTTGCGCAGATACGGGCCCGATCAGGATCGACACCAGCACGTAGCCGCCGGTCCAGCCGAGCACCCAGGTCAGGCCGTCATAGCCGAGCAGGAACAGCGTGCCGGCCATGCCGACGAAGGACGCCGCCGACATCCAGTCGGCGCCGGTCGCCATGCCGTTGTAGAAGGCCGGCACGCGCCGGCCGGCGACGTAGTATTCGGAAATCTGCGCCGTCCGCGTCATGATGCCGATGACGGCGTAGACCGCGATGGTGAAGCCGACGAACAGGTAGCCGAGAATCCTGTTCGGCACGCCGACCTGTTCGAGGATCGCGAGCAGGATGATGAAGGCGACGAAGCTGCCGGTATAGGTGCCGTACATCCGGCCCAGATTCTTGATGAAATCCGAGCTGCCGGCAGTGGTTTGAGTAGCCATGGTCTGGTTCTCCCTCAGTCGTCTTCGGCGACGCCGAATTCGCGGTCGATCTTGTCCTGCTGCTTCGCGAACACGAACAGCATGACCACGAACACGATCAGCGAGCCCTGCGCGGCCATGTAGAAGCCGAGCGGGAAGCGGAGCACCGGGATGATGATCTTGTTGAGCGGGACGACGAACATGTGGACGACGTAGCCGAAGAACGAACCAGATCCCGAGATGCGTGCACATCAGGTTGGTCGTCTTCTGCCAGTGCGCTTCATCTCTCGCCTGTTGATTGGGTTCAGCCATGGGTCGGTTACCCTCCCTGTCCATGCTTTCAGGCCCGCGCCGCGGGGCCGATGTGAGTATGCGAGGAGCGCCGATTTATCGGCGGAAGCGGCACCCCCTACTGCCACTGCGGCCCGATCTTGCGGCCGGGTCCGAGACGATAGAAAACGGTATCATTGCGGCAGTCAGCGCCTTATTAGACTTTCGGCCTAGGGACGAGGTTTGTGGCGATGAAAGTCCGGCACTAAAAGGCGGTCGCGCGCTCGTCCGCGGCGCCCGTGCGCTCGGGAGGCATCGTTGGGTTTGTTTGACTTCCTGCGCCGCCGGCCGCCGAGTGCAGGACGTTGCCGCGCTGGCCGACTTCATCGACCGGAATTCGGCCTTCGTGGCGCAGAAGGGGATCTACGAATACTCGCGCGCGCGCGCCGGACACTATTCCAAAGTCTTGTTCGCCGAGGCGGGCTTCCAGGCCGCGGTCGAGGCGTCGCGCTGGCGCGCCTATCCGCTCGGCCTGGCCATGGTGGCGGAACTGGTTGACGGCGTGCTCCGCCCGTATTTCGGCGACAACCGCCTGCAGGAGATCGACGCTCTCGGCGCCGTCGTTCTGTCGGCTTTCGACCGGTATCCGGTTCCGGTAGTGCTCGACCAGGAGACCTGGGGCAATCTGCGCGGCGAGCTCGCACATCGCCTCCAGCTCATCGGTCTGCACGCCCCCAAGCGGGTTATCGACATCCCCGAGCCCTACGCCCAGCTCTATTTCGACCTGATGCCGATCCACGAGAAGCTGCGCGGGCGCGACTTCTTCACCACGAAAAACTATCTCAAGGTGACGCTGTGCAACATTCATGACGAATTGACCAAGCGCATGGACGCGCGGGCCATGGCCGGCCTGCTGCTGGGGCAGGGCGCCTGATCCCGGCGCCCCATGCGCCTCCAGGCACACGCTCTCAACCGAGCAGCGCGAGCAATCCCTTGAGCAGTTGCTCGGGGCGTGGTGGGCAGCCACGGATATGCAGATCGACAGGCACCACCGCCGAGACCCCGCCGGCAACGGCATAACTGCCGGCAAAGATGCCGCCGTCGAGCGCGCAATCGCCCACCGCCACGACCCATTTGGGATCGGGCGTGGCGTCATAGGTGCGCTTGAGTGCCTCGCGCATGTTGGCGGTCACCGGCCCGGTCACCATCAGCACGTCGGCGTGCCGTGGCGAGGCCACGAAGCGAAAGCCAAACCGTTCGAGATCGTAGAACGCATTGTTGAGGGCGTGGATCTCCAGCTCGCAGCCGTTGCATGAGCCGGCGTCCACCTCCCGGATCGAGAGCGAGCGGCCGAGCCGCCGCCGCGCCGCGCGGTCGACGCTGGCGGCGAGTTCGGCCAACATCGAATCGTCCCTGGCCGGCGGCGTTTCGGTGAGCGTTCGGCGTAACAGGCCCTCGAATACGATCTTGCGCATGCCTCGGCTCTAGAGATCGTGCCCCGAATAGGAGCAGTTGAACGACTTGTTGCACAGCGGGAAGTCGGCGACGATGTTGCCCTCGATCACGGCTTCCAGCAGCGGCCATTGGAACCAGGACGGATCGCGCAAATGGCAGCGCGCGACACGATCGCCGTCGAGCCGCAGCCAGACCAACACCTCGCCGCGGAATCCTTCGGCGAGGCCGATGCCTTCGCGCAATCCGGCTGCGATGCGGCCGATCGTAGTCTCGGTCGCGCCACCGGGCAGGTGCAGCAGAACCTGATCGATCAGCGCGAGGCTTTGCTCGACCTCGCGGATGCGTATCCACACGCGGGCGTTGACGTCGCCGGCCTCCAGCACCGGCACGTCGAAGGCAAGCCGGTCGTAAGGTGCATAGCCCGGCATCTTGCGAGCGTCATAGGCCCGCCCGCTGGCACGCCCGACGTAGCCCCCGGCGCCGAATTGCTTCGCAAGGTCGCCGCGCAGAATGCCGGTCGTCGCGGTGCGGTCCTGCAACGACGCGGTATTGTCGTAGAGCTCGACCAGCTTGGGGAATTGCCGGCGGATATCGCTCAACAATGCCAAAATTGTCGTGGCGCAATCGGGACCGAGATCGCGCGCCACGCCGCCGGGGATGACGCAGTCCATCATCAGCCGATGCCCGAAGCAGGCATCGGCGGCCCGCAGCACCCGCTCGCGCAGAATACCGCACTGGGCGTGCATGATCGCGAACGACGCATCGTTGCAGATCGCGCCGATGTCGCCGAAATGATTGGCGAGACGTTCGAGCTCCGCCATCAGCGCCCGCAGATGGAGGGCGCGCGGCGGCGGCGTGATGTCCAGGGCCGCCTCGACCGCCTGCGCGAACGCGATGCCATAGGCGACCGTGCTGTCGCCGGAGGTGCGCCCGGCCAGACGCGCCGCCTTGTCGAGCGGAGCCCCCGCCATCAGTCCCTCGATGCCCTTGTGCACGTAGCCGAGGCGTTGTTCGAGCCGAACGACGGTCTCGCCGTTGGCGGTGAAGCGAAAATGCCCGGGCTCGATGATGCCGGCATGCACCGGACCGACCGGGATCTGGTGCAGTCCTTCCCCTTCGGTTGGAAGGAACGCATAGGACGCCCGCGCCGCCGGTACGTCGCTGCGCAAACCGAGCGGATGCTGCACGCCCCAGAACCCGAGATCGAGCCAGGGCCGCTTGTCCGGCGTACCAATCGGTTCAAGGCCCCAGAGATCGCGAATCGCCCGCTCCAGGCGGATCGCCGGCGGGTGCATGGTTCCGACCGACGGAAAGTGTCCGTTCGGGCAGGCAATGGTGATGACGGCGATCTCGCCGGCACGCTCGTCGAGCACGGCCATGTGCACCGTGCCGGAATCGCCCCATAGGCCGAGCAGCGTCCAATGTCCGGCGGAAAGCTGGGAGGTGGCGAAGCGCCAGGCTTCCGCGCGCACGACGATGCGCGGCCAGGGGCGATGCCCCTCGACCCGCTCGCCTTCAATCATGTCTATCAGCCCTGGCATCAAGGTCTATCCCAACAGCTTGGCCACGTTCTGAAACCAAGCGACGAGCGGCGGCGGCATGTAGATGCCGGCGACAAACACGAGCGAGAGATGCGCGAACATCGGAATGTAGGAGGCTTTGGCTTCGGCGGTCGGGCCGCGCGGCTCCCCGAACGCGATCGTGTTCAATCGCAAGAACAGCGCGCGCAACCCCGATCAGGATGCCGAACACAAGCACGAGCGCGAGCCACGGTTCGCGTGCGAAGGTCGAGGTCACCACCAGGAATTCGCTCATGAAGATGCCGAATGGCGGCAAGCCGGCGATGGCGACGACGCCAAGCACCAGGCCCCATCCCAGCACCGGATTGGTCTCGGTCAGCCCGCCCATGTCGGCGATGCGCTGCGTGCCCTTGACCTGCGCGATGTGACCGACGGCGAAGAAGATCGCCGACTTGGTCAGCGAATGCATGGTCATGTGCAGGAGACCGGCGAAATTGGCGAGCGGCCCTCCCATGCCGAACGCGAACGTGATGATGCCCATGTGCTCGATCGACGAATAGGCGAACATCCGTTTGATGTCGCGCCGGCGGTAGAGCATGAAGGCCGCGAAGACGAGTGAGATCAGCCCCATCGTCACCATCAGCGGGCCGGGCGCGAGCGCGTGCGGGTTGGCGGCGAGCAGCATCTTGAATCGCAGCAGCGCGTAGAGCGCCACATTGAGCAGCAGCCCCGAGAGCACCGCGGAGATCGGGGTTGGACCTTCGGCATGGGCGTCCGGCAGCCATGCATGCAGCGGCGCGAGCCCCACCTTGGTGCCGTAGCCGAGCAGCAGGAAGACGAACGCCACATTGAGCAGCGCCGCGTCGAAAGCGGCCGCGTGCGCCACCAGATTGGTCCATACGATGGCGTCGAGACCTTCGCCGATCACCGGTCGCGCGGCCATATACACGAGGATGGTGCCGAACAGCGCAAGCGCGATTCCGACGCTGCCGAGGATGAAGTATTTCCACGCCGCCTCCAGCGCCTCGTGCGTGCGGTAGATGCCGACCATCAGCACGGTCGTCAGCGTCGCAAGCTCGATCGCCACCCACATCACGCCGATGTTGTTGGCCATGAGCGCGAGGTTCATCGCGAACATCAGCACCTGGTACATGGCGTGATAGAAGCGCAGGAACGTCGGAGTGAGACGGCCGATCTCGAGTTCGTGGGCGATATAGCTCGCGCTGAACACGCTGGTGGTGAAGCCGACGAACGTGGTCAGCACGATGAACACGTTGTTGAGGTCGTCCACGAGCAGGTACGGCCCCGGCTGCGGCCGGCCGAAGAACAGCGACACCGCGGCGAGGAAAGTCAGCAGGGTCGCGATGACGTTGAGCGTGGCGGTCAGCCGGTAGCCGGGCAGTATGGCGAGCAGGACCGCCGCCAGCAGCGGAATAATCAGGACCGCGATCGTCGCATCGAAGGGCACCGTCATCGCCGCTCCCCGCGGAAACGGTCAAGCGCCTGGATGTCGACGGTGTCGAAACGTTCCCGGATACGGAACAGGAAGATGCCGATCACGATGAAGGCGATGAGAATCGAGAAGGCGATGCTGATCTCGACCACCAGTGGCATGCCCTTGGCGCCGGTCGCGGCCAGCACGAGGCCGTTTTCCAGCGACATGAACCCGACCACCTGGCTGACGGCGTTGCGCCGCGTGACCATCATCAGCAGCCCGAGCAGGACGACGGATAGCGCAAAGGCCAGATCCTCGCGCGCCAGCGGATCGGCGTCGGCGGTCACCCGCAGCATGATCACCATGGAGAGCGCGACCAGCCCCATGCCGAGCAGCATGGCCGAGCCGACCCCGACCACCTTCTCGATCTCGCGATGGATGCCGAGCCGCACGATGATCCGATGCAGCACCACCGGGATGACGATCGCCTTGAACACCAGCGCGATGGCGGCGGTGAGATAGAGATGCGGTGCGTTCTGGATGTAGGCCTGCCAAGCCACCGAGAGCGCCAGCACCAGGGCGTGCAAGGCGTAGATGTTGAGCAGAGCGTAGAGCCGATCCTGATAGAGCTGCATGAAGCTCACCAGGACCAGCCCGCCAGCCAGCATATGGGCAATGTCGAAGGTGAGCCCGCGCATCACAGAGCTCCGCGAAACGAACAGGAGGAGCGTGGCCAGGAGGCCGAGCATCAGCGCGGCGCCCAGAAACTCCGGCACGCGGAACACCCGCATCTTGGCGATCGACGTCTCGAACAGCGCCAGCAGGAAGCCGCCGGCGGCAAGCTTGCCGACATAGCTGGCAAGGCCGATCGCCATGACTGCGGTCCCGGCATCCGGCACGTCCATGCCCCAGGGCACGAACAGGCACGCGATCAGCGACACGTACAGTAGAAGCTTGAGCGCGGCGGACAGCTCGATCAGCGCGAGATGCCGCCCGGAATACTCCAGCACCATGGCTTCGTGCACCATCGTGAGCTCGAGATGCGTCGCCGGATTGTCGACTGGGATCCGCGCATTCTCGGCGATCGCCACCATGATCAAGGCGATGAGCGCCAGACCCAGCGAGACGCGCAGCCCGACTTCCGACGAGACCAGGAAGCCGGCCATGGTCGAGAGTTGGGTCGCCCCGGCGACCAGGGCGACCGTGAACACGATCATGATCATCGCCGGCTCGGCGAGCGAGGCGATCATCACTTCGCGGCTCGAACCGATACCGCCGAAGCTCGTGCCGACGTCCATTCCGGCCAGCGCGAGGAAAAATCGCGCGCTGCCGAGCAACGCGATGATGGCGATGAGATCGGCCGACCAGGAGAACAGCAGCCCGGTGCGGAAGGTCGGCACCAGCGAAGCCGCAACCCACGTTGCCGCAAAGACGAGATACGGGACGAAGCGGAACAGCCACGAGGCGTTGTGCGCCAGCACCACATCCTTGCGCATGAGCCGGATGAGCTCGCGATACGGCTGGATCAGCGGCGGTCCCTGCCGGCGCAGCATCCGCGCCTTCACCTTGCGCACGAAGCCCGTCAGCAGCGGCGCCAGCAGCAGCACCACCAGCATCTGCGCGCCCTGGACGGCAAGATCGACGATCACGGCCATATCGCGAGCACCAGCAGGAGGAGCACGAGGGCGGCGAAGACGAGGCTGAGGAACTGGCGGATGGTCAGGAACTGCAGGTGATTGAGCCGTTCGGCGGCAAAGCCGACGCCGCCGGCGATCGGCGCATACACCCCCTCCCAGATGAGATCGCGCAATTCCACCGTGAGCCGCGCGGGCCGGCCGTCGCCGGGCGGCGGCATCTCGCCATGCTCGCGCGCACGGAACACCACGGTGCCGAACACACGGCGGATGGGTTGGGCGAAGCTCGACTGCCGTGTATTGGGTCGCCGGGCTCGGGTCGGGATAGCCGCAGTCCCAGGCCGGTGCGCGGCGGAGCTTGTCGGAGGCGATCCGGTGGATCGCGAAGGCGGCAAGCGTGCCCGAGATCGCCATGAACAGGAACACCAGCAGGCCGTTGTAGGAGCTGCGGCTCTCGGCGATCGGCACGATCGAAAGCCACTCGACGCCGCGCTGGATGGGCATGCGTTCGCCGACCAGGCCTTGCACCACGGGCGCCAGGGCGTCGATGAAGAGGCCGGGCAGGATGCCGGCGACGAGGCAGAGCGCCGCCAGGAAGAACATCGCCGCGAGCGAGAAGCGGTCGGTCTCTTGCGCATGCTCGGCCGCGGGCGTGCGCGGGCGGCCGAGAAAGGTCACGCCGAACGCCTTCACGAAGCAGGCCGCGGCCAGTGCCGCCGAGAGTGCCAAGCAGCGCGCCCACCGCCGGCACCAGGAACTTCAGTCCCCACTGACGGCAGTTGCGGGCTGAGCAGGATGGCCTGGAAAGTGAGCCATTCCGACACGAAGCCGTTGAGCGGCGGCAGCGCCGAGATCGCCACGCAGCCGACCAGAAACACGAACGCGGTCTGCGGCATGCGGTGGATGAGGCCGCCGAGGTGCTCCATGTCGCGCTCGCCGGTGGAGGTCAGCACGGCGCCGGCGCCGAAGAACAGCAGGCTCTTGAACACCGAATGGTTGAAGACGTGGAGCAGCGCCGCGGTCAGCGCGAGCGCCGCCGCCCACGCCATGCCATTGGCCTTGAACGCGAGCGCGAGGCCGAGGCCGATGAAGATGATGCCGATGTTCTCCACCGTGTGGTAGGCGAGCAGGCGCTTGAGATCGTGCTGCATCAGCGCATACAGCACGCCCATCACGCAGGTGATGCCGGCGAGCGCGAGCACGACCACGCTCCACCACCAGGCCGGATCGCCCAGCAGGTCGAAGACGATGCGGATGAAGCCGTAGACCGCGACCTTGGTC
This sequence comes from uncultured Alphaproteobacteria bacterium, assembly GCA_963755305.1. Lineage (GTDB taxonomy): Bacteria > Pseudomonadota > Alphaproteobacteria > Rhizobiales > Xanthobacteraceae > VAZQ01. The sequence goes on from CAVWJL010000012.1 coordinate 349,499, forward strand.
ATCACGCCGCTCATCAGCGCCGAGACGTGGCTGGGAGCGGCCGGATGCGCGAGCGGCAGCCAGACGTGCAGGGGCACGAGGCCCGCCTTGGAGCCTGCGCCGAGCGAGCGCGAGGATCAGCACCAGCGCGGCGAGCGGGGCGGACGGGTGCGCGGCGCGAATGTCCGCGAAATCGTAGCCGCCGTCCGGCCCGGCGAGCAGGCCGAAGGTGAGCAGCAGCGCGAGCGTGCCGAAGCTCGCCATCACGAGATAGACGTAGCCGGCGTACACGTTGTCGCGCACGCGGTGGTGCGCCATCACCAGCGCCCACGACGACAGCGACATGAATTCCCACGACACCAGGAAGGTGAAGGCGTCGTCGGCCAGCACGACCAGGTTCATGCCGGCGAGGAAGGCCGGATAGAACGGCAGGACACGCAGTGGCGCCGGCTCGTGCCGTCCGTAGCCGAGCGCGAACAGGCTCGCGGCGGCGGCGCCGAGGTCGACCACGACGAGGAAGAACGCCGACAGCGCGTCGATGCGAAAATGCGCGCCCAGCCACGGCAGCCCGAGCGGCAGCGTGATGCTTGCCGGCGCACCGGCGCCGAGCAGATGGCCGGCCGCCGCGAACAGCAGGATCAGCGAGGCGAGGAGGCTCGCGCCGTACACGAGCGGGGTGGCGGCGGACCGGTGCCCAATGGCCACCGCAACCGGTGCGAGCGCGAGCAGCAGGGCGACGGACCACAGCGCGAGTTGCATGGTCATGGCGCCGCCGCCTTGAGCCGGACCCCGCGCCCGCCGCTCGTGCTGGCGGCATTGTCGGCGATGAGCTCGACGCCGGCCGCGTCGAGCGCGGCCACGAGCTTCATCAGCGAGTCGACGTTGCCGCGGATCACGCCGTTGCTTGCTTCCATGCGCTGGATGGTCGGCAGCGAGAGCGCGGAAAGCTCGGCGAGGTTGCGCTGATCGATCCCGAGCAATGCCCGGGCGGCCCGCAGCTGGGCGGCGGATATCATGTTTTATGCATCAATTTTAATACGTCAGGCACCAAACATGACCTTTACTGCATGATATGGAACCTTGGCAATATCGACCGGGATCAATCCACAATGGGGGAGGCGGACCGCAGGATGCGGCGGTCAGCCGCCGCCGCACCCTCGCGTCGCTCGGGCGTCGCAAGGCGGCGGATCAAGGAAATGCGGAAAGCGCCGCGTCAGCGCGTCGGCACCGGCTTCTCGCCGCGGTAGTCGTAGAAGCCGCGCTGGGTCTTGCGGCCGAGCCAGCCGGCCTCGACGTATTTCACCAGCAGCGGGCACGGCCGGTACTTGGTGTCGGCCAGGCCCTCATGCAGCACCTGCATGACCGCGAGGCAGGTATCGAGCCCGATGAAATCGGCCAGCTCCAGCGGACCCATCGGGTGGTGGGCACCGAGCTTCATCGCGGTGTCGATCGCCACGACATTGCCGACGCCCTCGTAGAGCGTGTAGATCGCCTCGTTGATCATCGGCAGCAGGATACGGTTGACGATGAAGGCGGGGAAATCCTCCGCGACCGCGATCGTCTTGCCCAGCTTCGATACGAACTGCTTGGTCAATTCGAACGTGCCATCGTCCGTGGCGATGCCGCGGATGAGTTCGACCAGCTCCATCAGCGGCACCGGATTCATGAAATGGATGCCGATGAACTTCTCCGGCCGGTCGGTGGAGGAGGCGAGCCGCGTGATCGAGATCGAAGACGTGTTGCTGCCGACGATCGCCTCGGGCTTGAGCAGCGGGCAGACGCTGGCGAAAATCTGCCGCTTGACCTCTTCCTTCTCGGCCGCCGCCTCGATGACGAGGTCGCAGTCGGCGAAAGCTTCGAGCTTCTCCGCCGGCGCGATGCGCTTGAGCGCCGCCTGGCGCTCGTCCTCGGTGATGCGCTTGCGGCTCACCTGCCGCGCCATGTTGCCGTTGATGGTGGCGATGCCGGCCTTGACGCGGTCGGCGCTGATGTCGTTGAGCTTGACGTCGAATCCGGCGAGCGCGCAGACATGCGCGATGCCGTTGCCCATCTGACCGGCGCCGATCACGCCGATCTTGCGAATGTTGTGCGCCATGGTGTCCGTGCGCGCCTTCGGCCGTTCCTTGACCTCGATCATGTCCGTCTTTCGCTTCTTCTACGACGATCCGGGTTCCGGCACCACACGCCGTTGGTCGCACTTGCGATGATGGTCAACGCCCGAGCTTGCCGAGTTCGGCCGCAAGCTCGGGCAGTGCCTGGTAGAGGTCGGCGACCAGCCCGTAGTCGGCGACCTGGAAGATCGGCGCCTCCTCGTCCTTGTTGATCGCCACGATCACCTTCGAATCCTTCATGCCGGCGAGGTGCTGGATGGCGCCCGAAATGCCGACCGCGATGTAGAGCTCGGGCGCGACCACCTTGCCGGTCTGGCCGACCTGCCAATCGTTGGGCGCATAGCCCGCGTCGACCGCCGCGCGCGAGGCGCCGACGGCGGCGCCGAGCTTGTCGGCCACCGGTTCTATATACTTGGTGAAGTTGTCGCGGCTTTGCATCGCCCGCCCGCCGGAAATGATGATTTTTGCCGAGGTCAGTTCCGGCCGCTCGGATTTCGACAGTTCCTCGCCCACGAAGGCGGAAATGCCCGGGTCGGCGGGCGCGGCCGCGTCCTCGATCGGCGCTGCGACGGTGCCGGCTCCGGCCGCCTGGAAGGTCGAGGTGCGCACGGTAATCACCTTGATCTTGTCCTTGGAGCGCACGGTCTGCACCGCGTTACCGGCATAAATGAGCCGCTCGAAGGTATCGGGCGCAATCACCTTGACGATGTCGGAGACCTGCATCACGTCGAGCAGCGCCGCGACCCGCGGCATGAAATTCTTGCCCGTCGTGGTCGCCGGCACCAGGATCGCATCGTACGACGGCGCGAGCGAAACCGCGAGCGCGGCGAGCGGCTCGGCCAGCATGTGCTCGTAGGCCGCGCCGTCGGCGAGCAGCACCTTGCTCACGCCCTCGAGCTTGGCGGCGGCTTCGGCGACGCCGCGCGCGCCCTTGCCCGCGACCAGCACGTGCACGTCGGCGCCCAGCGCCTTGGCGGCGGTGAGCGCCTTGTTGGTGGCGTCCTTGAGCACCTTGTTGTCGTGCTCGGCGACGAGGAGGGTGGTCATCGGGCTGTTCCGCCTTGTAGACGATCGTTTCGGGAAGGGTATTCAGTATAGCGCGCCGATCTCATTCGATCACCTCGTCGGCGCGAATGAGTACCGAGGTCGGCAGTTCGACGCCGATCGCCTTGGCGGTCTTGAGGTTGATCATCATCTCGTACTTGGTCGGCTGCTCGACCGGCAGATCGGCGGGCTTGGCGCCTTTGAGAACCTTGGCCACGAAGGTTGCGCCCTGGCGATACATCGCCACCGGATCGGCTCCATAGGACATCAGCCCGCCGGCCTCGGCGTAACCCTTGAAGATGAACATCGTGGGCAGCCGCTGACGGATCGCAAGCTCGACGATCTGCTCGCGGTACCGGGCGAAGAACGGGCTGGTCAGGGCGAGGAGCATGGCCGCTCCGGCATCTTCGATGCTTCGGTAGACGGCGGCGATGTCGTAGGGCGGCTTCTCCATCTTGTGCGAATGGACCTCCAGGCGCAGCAATTTTCCGCGCCGCTCGGCCGCCTCGAACTGTGCGGCCGAGACGTGATCCCACAGCACGGCCAGCCGCTTCTTGTCCGGAAAGGCCTGCGTGAGCAGCTCGACCTGCTTTTCCGCGAGTTCGGTCTGACGCAAGAAAACGCCGGTGACATTGCCGCCCGGTTTCGCCAGGCTCTGAACATAGCCGCGCGCGATCGGATCGTAGTTGTTGGCCACGAACACGATCGGAATGGTTTGGCTCGCCCGCACGAAGGCCCGCAGCGCGTCCTCCAGCCCGAGAGCGACGAGCGCATCCGGGTGAGTGCCTGCCATCTCCAAAGCCTGGGCGGAGAGCGCGGCCAAATCCTGATCCGACTGCCGCAGTTGGACGCTGAGATTCCGGCCCTCAACGAAGCCGGTCCGGCGCAGTTCATCGAGGAAGGCGCGATAGGCCGGGCCCATGATCGCGTTGGTGCTGCCGGCGATCACAGCGATGCGGGCCGGCTTGCCCGGATGCTGCGCGCGCGCGGCGAGGGGAGCGAGTGCCGCCGCGCCGCCGAGTAGAGCGATGAATTCGCGGCGCCTCATGCCAAATGGCCCGCGTGCCGACGATCGGTGAAGGAGCCGTTTGTGCTCACAACAGGCCGGCCTCGTTCTTGAGCTTGTCGATCAGTTCGCCAACGGTCTTCACCTTCACGCCGGCCTTGCGGCCCGGTGGCTCGGTAGTTTTCAGGATTTCGAGGTGTGGCGAAACGTCGACGCCGTAGGCTTGCGGCGCCTTCTCGGCGATCGGCTTCTTCTTCGCCTTCATGATGTTGGGCAGCGATGCATAGCGCGGCTCGTTCAGCCGCAGATCGGTGGTGACGATCGCGGGCGCCTTGAGCTTCACGGTCTGCAGGCCGCCGTCGACCTCGCGGGTGACGAGAATGCTCTCGCCCTCGATCACCAGCTTGGAGGCAAACGTGCCTTGCGGCCAGCCGGTGAGCGCAGCCAGCATCTGGCCGGTCTGGTTGCAGTCGTCGTCGATCGCCTGCTTGCCCATGATGACGAGGCCGGGCTGCTCCTCGGCGACGATGGCCTTGAGGATCTTGGCCACCGCCAGCGGCTCGAGCATGGTGTCGGTCTTCACCAGGATGCCGCGGTCGGCCCCCATGGCGAGCGCGGTGCGGATGGTTTCGGCCGCCTGCGCGGGTCCGATCGACACCACCACGATCTCGGCCGCCTGACCTTTTTCCTTGAGGCGCAACGCCTCCTCGACGGCGATCTCGTCGAACGGATTCATCGACATCTTGACGTTGGCGAGCTCGACGCCCGAGCCGTCGCTCTTGACGCGGATTTTCACGTTGTAGTCGACCACCCGCTTCACGGGCACCAGAATTTTCATCGGATTTGCTCTCGCGCCGACACGCCGCGACGGTCCCGGACGCCCGGCAGCCTATTAATAATGCGCATAAACGCGCTTTGTGCGGCGCAACCTAATGGCCGCCGCCTTTGGGGTCAACGGAAGGGATCGGCCGGCGGCTGCCCCCAGGGGTGCGCACGTGCCGCCCGTGCGGCACGGTTGGGACCGATCTGCACGATCGTGTCGGGCTTGGGCTGCATGCAGTCGAACAGCTTGATCGCCGGCGGCTTCATGAGCGGGAACAGGAAGGCGCCCGCCAGCATGCCGCCGAAGTGGCACCAGTAGGCGACCTCGCTCTTCGACGCCGCGCCGAGATTCCAAAGCTGCATGACGATGAACAGGCCGATCACCCAATAGGCGCTGATGCGCAACGGTATGATGCCGAGCAGCACCGTGACCTTGGCGCAGGGCCGCAGCATGATATAGGCGACCACGATGCCCGAGATCGCGCCCGAGGCGCCGATCAGCTCGATCTTGGAATGCGGCGTGCTGAACGCGAAGACCAGTCCGCCGATGACGCCGCACAGCAGGTAGAAGGCGAGATAGGGCCAGCGGCCGAGCGCGCGCTCGATGTCGTCGCCGAACACCCAGAGGAAGATCATGTTGCCCAGGATGTGGGCGAGATCGGCATGGAAGAACAGGTAGGTGACGGTGGTCGCCCAGGCCGGCACCCATCCGCGCGCGGGCATGTCGCCCATCAGGGCCGCCGGCGTCAGGCTGAAGGTGTCGATCATGCGCTCGAGCGCGACCTGCGCGGCGCCCGCTTCGTAGAAATAGACCGCGAGGTTGGCGGCGATCAGACACCAGGTGACGACCGGCTTGACCGCCTGCGTGAACGGGTTGTCGTCGTAGAGCGGCATCACCATTGCGGGTCTCGTGCGTTCACCGGTTCTGTCCGGGCGCCCACAGGACGTCGGACGCGCCCTTGTCGTTGGCGTGCCGGCCTGCGACGAACAGGAAATCGGACAGGCGGTTGACGTATTTGAGCGCTGCCGGAGTGACGCTCTCGTTGGGCCTGTCGTTGAGCGCGACCATGAGCCGCTCGCCGCGCCGGCAGACGGTGCGCGCGAGATGCAGATGTGCCGCGGCCGCGCTGCCGCCCGGCAGGATGAACGACCTGAGCGGCGCGAGATCGCCGTTGAGCAGGTCGATCTGCTGTTCGAGCCAGGCCACCTGCGCGTCGGTGACGTTGAGCCGCGCTCCGCCCGGTCCCTTGCCCTTGTCGGACGGCATGCAGAGGTCGGCCTCCACGTCGAACAGGTCGTTCTGGATGCGCGCGAGCATCGGATCGAGCACGGTATCGCCCGCCGTGTGGAGCCGTGCGATCCCGATCACGGCGTTGACCTCGTCGAGGGTGCCGTAGGCTTCGATGCGCAGATCGTATTTCTTGCGCCGTTCGCCGGTGCCGAGCGCGGTGGTACCGTCGTCGCCGGTGCGCGTGTAGATCCTGTTGAGAACGACCATCGTCGCGAGCGTCCCGAATTCCTAGCGCCCCAAGGCCCAGATCGTCAGCATTATGACGATGATCGCCACGAATTGCATCAGCACGCGCAGCCGCATCAGCTTTTGCGACGTCTGCGGCGAGCCGCCTTTGGCAAAGTTGGCAAGGCCGAACAGCAGCACCACCGCCACCACGCCGACGGCCAGCGGTACCAGCAGATACATCAGGAATTCGGACATCGCGGCAGTCCTAGCATTCGACACGCGGCCGCACCACCGCCGCGAGATGGCGACGGTTGCAATTGCGCCCGCCACGCTTCATCCATATGGTCTCGACGCGAGTGGAAAACAACGATGCGTGCTGCCCCCTGCGAAAGCGCCGCCTGCCGAATTCGCCGATTTGAAACGATAAAGACAGACCGCGGCCTTCCGACCCCGCTCGGTCGCCCGCGGTCATGAGCGCACGCATTCTGGTGCTGGGCGCGGCGGGGCGCTTTGGCCACGTGGCGGCGGAAGCCTTCCGTGACGCCGGCTGGATGGTCACGAGTCTGGTGCGGCCGGGTACCGGCAAGCGCGCGCCGCGCGGCACCGAAATTGTCGAGGTGCAGGCGCTCGATCATCAAGCGGTCGCCAACGCCGCGCACGGCGCGGACGTCATCCTGCATGCGCTCAACCCGCCCTATACGGACTGGGCAAAGATGGCGCTGCCGCTCGCCTATTCGGCCATCACGGCAGCGGAAGCCACCGGGGCGACGCTGCTGTTCCCCGGCAATGTCTACAACTACGGATCGCCGATGCCGCCGGTCATCGGCGAGACGACGCCGATGCGTCCGAGGTCGCAAAAGGGCCGGCTGCGGATAGCGATCGAGGACCGCATACAGGAGGCGGCGGAGGAGCGCGGCGTGCGGGCGATCATCCTGCGCGCGGGAGATTTCTTCGGCGGCGGCCGCGGATCGTGGCTCGACCTGGTGATTGCGAGAGATTTCGAGCGCGGCCGCGTCACCTATCCGGGACCGCTCGACGTGGTGCACGCATGGGCCTACCTGCCCGATCTTGCCGCGACGCTGGTGCGGCTCGCCGACGTGCGCGGTAAACTCGGCCCGTTCGAGACAATCGGCTTTCCCGGCCACGCGGTGACCGGGCGTGAATTCACCTCTGCGATGGCGCGGGCGGCGGGCCGCGGCCTCCAGGTCAAGCGCATGTCGTGGTGGCTCGTCCATGCGCTGAGCCTCCTTGTGCCGCTCAGCCGGGAACTTTCCGAGATGGCCTATCTGTGGAAGGAGCCGCACCGGATCGACGGCGACAAGCTAAAGGCCGCGATCGGGGAGATTCCGCACACGCCCCTCGACGTCGCGGTCGAGCATACTTTGCGCGATCTTTACGCCACCGCGTGAATGCGATGGCCGCGGCGGGCTTGACCCGCCTGCATGTCCAATGCTTTCAAGCTGCCGGCAGCGACCGGACACGATGCCGTCGAGAGGAAGCGCTCATGATCGTCGATTTCCAGCACCACTTCACCCCGCATGCGCTGATGCCGAAGGATCTCGGCAGGCGCAAGGTCATCACCTACGACGAGCACGGCGCGCCGAGCTTCATCATGCATTGGATGCTGTTCGACCTCGACGAGCACATCAAGATGATGGACGAGGCGGGCATCGACGTAGCCTTCCTCACCAGCGCGGCCGGCATGTGCGCCGACCTCGATAAGTCGCGGCTGTGCAACGAGAGCGCCAAGAAAGCGGAACGCGACTATCCCGGCCGCTTCATCGGTGCCGCGCACGCCAATCCGCTCGGCGGCGCGGAAGCGCTCCGCGAGCTCGCCCGCTGCAAGCACGAACTCGGCTTCCCGGGCGTCGTGATCACGTCGGAGACCAACGACCTCTACCTCGACGCGCCGCAGTTCGAGCCGTTCTGGGCCGAATGCGAGAAGCTCGGCATGTTCGTGTTCGTGCACCCGGCATTGAAGCTCAACCAGACCCGGCAGTTCGACGGCTACGACACCGCCCGCTCGGTCGGTCGCGAGTTTTCGCTGGTGATGGCGATGATCCGGCTGATCAATTCGGGCGTGTTCGACCGCCATCCCCGGCTGATGATCCACATGTCGCATCTCGGCGGCGGGCTCTCGGCGCTGCTTGGCCGCATCCGCTCGTACCAGGACAAGGATTTCTGGGGCACCGCCGACAATGCGCGCCACGGCGCCAAGGGCAAGCAGGAGTTCGACTACTACATCCGCAACAATTTTGTGTTCGATACCGCCGGCTTCTGCGGCGCCATGGGCGCGGTGAAAAGCGCGCTGATCGAGATTCCGGTCTCCCGCATCGTGTTTGCCACCGACTATCCGCAGGAAATCCGCGAGCGCGCGGCGGTCGCCGATTTCGCCAAGCAATTGCACGCGCTGGGCAAGGACGGCGAAGCCATTCTGTCGGGCAACGTGAACAAGCTGCTGAAGGAGCCCGCCAAGGCGGCCTAGCCAGGCTGCCAGCCTGCGTCATGCGGCGAGATGCTTCTCGATCTCGTGCACGGGCAGCTTGACGAAATCCTTGTCGATCTCCGCGCGCAGCGCGCGGCGCAGATTGTGAGAATACTCGGGGCGCAACATGCCGAGCGCACGTGGCGGTGCCACGATGAACAGCCCCTTTGCCCGGCCGGCATTGACCTCGGCATCGAGATGGAGGGCGAGACGGCGCAAGAAGCGCTGTTCCTCCTGGTCGTGCCGGTCGGTCTGCTCCACCGCGCTGCGTCCGTGCCCGACCGAGCTGAACGAACGCCCGGGGGCGTCGGTGCCGAGCTCCTGCGTTTTCAAGTCCGGGTGGTCCAAAACCTCGCGGGTCTTGAGATTCAAGAATTTCTCGTCGCCGATATTCTCGAAAACGAGCGCCTTCTTGCCGTCGCAAACGACCACCCACTCGCCCTGCGCGATCTTCAGCTTGGACATGAACTGAACTCCCTAAAGCTGGCGCACCTTGCCGGGGACACTGGCCCGCGCGCCTTGATGTGAGTCAAACGCTCATGGACCCGATCGGTTGCCGGCGCAGGGTCCGTTTGCGCGCCGTCCCGTGCTGTCATCAAGCCGCCGCCGTCGGTGGCGGTTCTTCGGTCGCGCGATCCGATACCGTCAGTTCGATCCGTCCAGCAGCCGCCGGGCGATCACCTGCGCCTGAATCTCGGCCGCGCCCTCGAAAATATTGAGAATGCGCGCGTCGCACAGGATGCGCGAAACCGGGAATTCGATCGCAAAGCCGTTACCGCCGTAAATCTGCACGGCGTTGTCGGCTGCCGCCCAGGCGACGCGGGCGGCGAGCAGCTTCGCCATGCCGGCCTCGAGGTCGCAGCGGCGCCCGGAATCCTTCTGCCGGGCGGCGTAATAGGTGAGCTGGCGCGCGATCATGATCTCGGCCGCCATCATGGCGATCTTGTCGGCGACCCGCGGGAAATTGACGATCGGCTGGCCGAACTGCTGGCGCTGCTGGGCATAGGTGAGAGCTTCCTCCATCGCCGCCTGCGCCACGCCGATGGCGCGCGCCGCCGTCTGGATGCGCGCAGATTCGAAGGTCGCCATGAGCTGTTTGAAGCCAAGCCCTTCGACGCCGCCGAGCAGGTTCCCGGCCTTGACCTTGAATCCGTCGAACGCGATCTCGTATTCCTTCATGCCGCGATAGCCGAGCACTCCGATCTCGGTGCCCGACATCCCCTCCACCGGGAATGGATCTTCGTCGCTGCCGCGCTGCTTCTCGGCGAGCAGCATGGAGAGGCCGCGGTGGCCCGGCTCCTTCTGGTTGGTGCGCACGAGCAGCGTCATCAGGTCGGCCCGCACCGGGTGGGTGATCCAGGTCTTGTTGCCGTCGACCTTGTAGAAGTCGCCTTCGCGCGTGGCGCGCGTCTTGACGGAGGCGAGGTCGGAGCCGGTGTTAGGCTCGGTGAATACCGCAGTCGGAAGCACCTTGCCCGATGCGATCTTCGGAAGCCAATGGCGCTTCTGCTCTTCGGTGCCGCTGCCCAGGATCAACTCAGCCGCAATCTCGGAGCGCGTGCCGAGCGAGCCGACGCCGATGTAGCCGCGTGACAATTCCTCCGACACGACGCACATCGACTCCTTGCCCAGGCCGAGGCCGCCATATTCCTCGGGCAGGGTGAGACCGAACACGCCAAGTTCGGACATCTGCGCGATGATCTCGATCGGGATGTAGCTGTTCGCCAGGTGCCATGCGTTGGCCTGAGGCTTGACTTCGCTGTCGGCAAACTTGCGCATCTCCTCGCGGATCGCGGTGAGCGTCTCGTCGAGACCGCAATCTCCGACGGTGGCCTCATTGTTCTGTCGCATCAGCTCGACCAGCCGCGCGCGGCGCTCGACGTTGCCGGCGCCCATCAGTCCCTCGATCGGGCCCGCCATGCGCTCCGCTACCGTCTGGGCCGACAGCCCCAGATCGGCAGGGCGCACGATCTCTCCCTGACTCATGGCGATGCCGCCCAGCATCTGGGCGAGGTACTCGCCCAGTCCGATCTGGACGATCAACTCCTCGATCTCGCCCAGCGTGCCGCCCTCATGCATGCGCTCGGCATAGGCGGCGAGCTGACGTACCGCCTCGACATAGGTGGCAAACCAGGCGAGGCCGTGCACGGCGCGCTGCTCGCGTTCGAACAGCCGGTCGACCGCGTGTTTCTCGACCGTGACGCGCGCCCCCACGGCCGACTTGGCGTCGACCAGGAGCGTTTCGGCTACCCGGGCCGCTTCGCGCGCAAGCGCGGTGAGCTTCACTCCGGCGTCGCGCCGACTAGTTTTTTCCAGCATGGTAGTCTCCGTGCGACGGTCCCCGGCGGACTTGGGTCATGCAAGACCCAGACTACGCGTGCAGTGCACAAAGACAATCCGAACAAGGAGATATTCAGCAAAACTGCCGGTCACTTATGCGACAGTTGCTGAATTATTAACCATTTCGCGCTTTCCTGACCCGGATACCCATCCGCGGCAGCTCGTGGGGCACGGCTGCCAGCGGGACGCGTTCCGTGCCAACGACAAAACAAATCATGCCGCTGCCACTCCTACGCGTCATCTCACCGCGACGATTGATTGCAAAGTTGTCGGTCCGCGCCCGGATCGTTGCGATTACGCTGATTCCTGTCGTCGGTTTTCTCGTCAACGGCGTCGCCTTCATGGCCGGCGAACGCAATGTCGATCAGGCGCTGAACAGCGTCCAGCAAGCGACCGCGCTGGCCGACGCCAGCCGCGAGTTCAAGAGCGCGGTCGGCACCATCCGGTCGGCGGCGAGCGGTTTTGCCGAGCGCCCGCGCGCCGGCCACCTGGAAAACCTCGCCGCCGCCCAAACCGCCGCGACGCAGCAGTTTGCGGTCATCCGGCAATTGAGCTCGGGCGCCGACACGACGGCGCTCAACGCCATCGCGCGCACGCTCGCGCGCCTTCAGGAGAACTTCGACGAGCTCCGCAACGAGTTTGGGCGGCTCGGTGCCGACGCCTCGACCGGCATTCAATCCGAGCTTCGCCGCTCATCGGCCAATGTGGAAGCGATCATAGGTCTCGATATGACCTGGCTCGAAGAGGCGAGCGCCCACAGGCTGATCGAGAGCCTGCTGTCGATGCGCCGTTTCGAGGCGGTGTACATGCTGAACTTCAACATCGACGACCGCGAGGCGTTTCGCGCCGAGTTCGAACGCTTCAACAAGCGGCTCGACGGCATTGTCGGAGCGGAAGTACTCAAGTCGCAAGTGCGCGACTCGGCCAAGAATTACGCCGCCGCCTTCGATGCCTGGATGGCGTGGCACCGTGACGTTGCAAGCCGCGTCGCGGGTATCAGCTCCGACACCGATTTCCTGATCCGAAGCTCCAACGCGAATGTCGACTTTGCCAATGAGCAGCGGCTTCAGGCAAGTGCGGCGCTCGCGCTCTCGCAGAATCGAACGCGCAACATCATCATCTGGGTCGGTCTCGCGGCCGTGATCTTCGGTCTTGTCTTCGGCCTCTGGATCGGCCGCAGCATCACCCGGCCGCTGCATGGCCTGGCCGATGTGATGAAGCGCCTCGCCGATGGCGACACGTCCGCCCGCATCCCGGCGACGCAGGCGCGCGACGAAATCGGCGCAATGGCGCGCACCGTCATCGTATTTCGCGACAACATGGTCGAGCGCGAACGGCTGGCCGCCGCGCAGGCCGAGACCACGCGTGCACGCGAACAGCGCGGCGAAACCATTGCCGCGACGATCACCAGGTTCGAAACGTCGGTCGACCAGGCGCTGGCAAAGGTGCGCGAGGCGTCCAGCCGGCTCGAAACCGCGTCTGCCGAACTCAACACCGCCGCGGACCTCGTGTCGTCCGAGGCGCGCACCGCCGAAGAGCGGGTCGGCTCCGCCTCCGGCAACGTCACGGCCGCCGCCGGCTCGGTCGAGGAACTCGCGGCGTCGATCGCCGGGATCGCCGAGCAGGCCACGCGCTCGACCGAGGTCGCCACCCGCGCGGTCACCGAAGCCCACCGCACGGGGCGCACGATGTCGGAACTCGGCGAAGCGGCCACCCGCATCGGCGAGGTGGTCGGGCTGATCCAGGCGATTGCCGGGCAGACCAACCTGCTCGCGCTCAACGCCACGATTGAGGCCGCGCGCGCGGGCGCCGCCGGGCGCGGGTTTGCGGTCGTCGCATCCGAAGTGAAATCGCTCGCCAGCCAGACCTCCAAGGCCACCGAGGAGATCGCGGGCCAGGTCGGCGCCATCCAATCCGCGGTCGCCGACGCGGCGCAGGCGATCGAACAGGTCAACACAATCATCGAGGAGATGTCGGCCATCGCCTCGACCGTCGCGGTAACGGTCGAAGAGCAGCATCAGGCGGTTGCGCTCATCGCCGAGGGCGTCAATCGAGCCTCCAGCGAGGCGCGAACGGGCGCCGACGCCATGAGCCGCGTCGCCGGCGCCTCGAGCGACGCCCGCGGGACCGCGGTCGACGTCAAGGGGCTCGCCGATGCGCTCGCAGCCGAGGCCGAGAGCCTCGACAGCGAAGTGCGCCGCTTCCTCGCCAACGTCCAGGCGGCCTAGCCGGCGCGGCCGGCCCGGCGTGTGGCGAGCCACACCCCCGCCGCCGTCACCGCGGTGCCGGCAATCTGGATCGCGTTCAGCTTTTCGCCGAACAGAACGAAAGCCTCGATCGCGGTGAGCGGCGGCACGAGGTAGATCAGCGCCGCGACGCGCGACACTTCGCCTCGCCGGATCATCAGCAGCAACAGCGCGATTGCGGCGATCGACAGCACCAGGACCGAAAAGGCAAGTGCCGCGAGTGACGTCGCGGTGACCTCGAAACGCAGCGTCTCGGTCAGCAACGCAAGCGGCGCCACCACCGCGAGCGCGCCGAGAAATTGCAGGCAGGTGCCGGTGCGCAGGTCGGCGCCGCCGCCGAAGCGTTTCTGATAGAACGTGCCGAGCGTCACCGAGACGGTGGCGGCGAAGTTGACGATGATCGGCACCGCAACGGCGCCGAGCGCGGCGACATCGAGACCGGCAAGCCGCGGTGCAAGCACGAGCACGATGCCGGCGAAGCCGCCGACGATGCCGGCCCATTGCCAGGCCGTAATCCGCTCGCCGACGAGCGGCCCGGCCAGGACCGCGGTGAGGAGAGGCTGTCCGGCCGTGATCAGGGCGGCCAGTCCGGCGGGCAGTCCCTGCGCGACCGCCCACCAGACACCGCAGAGATAGCCGCCGTGCAGGAGCACGCCCGCCATCACGCTGTGCCCGGCCGCCCGCGCGCTCGTAGGCCAGGGAGCGTCGCTCGCCATCGCGATCAGCGCTAAGATGAGGGCGGCCAGGCCGAAGCGCGCGGCGAGAAAGGTGAACGGATCGGCGTCGGGCACGGCATATTTCGCCACGATGAAGCCGCTCGACCACAGCAGCGCGAAAGTGAGCGGCGTGGCGCGAATCAGAAAGTCGGCTGACGGCGTGGACGGCATTGCGGGCCCTGCCGCGCAACATGTCGGATCGGGTGACAAGGCGCCAGGGGCGCGCGGCTCCGCCGGACTTGAAAAGCGGAGCCCGCGGCTCGATAGAGCCGGTGGAGACGGCGATGCGAAAAGCCCTGAGGGTCGCTCTGGATGCGTTCCGGCATTTCAATGCAGAGGACGGCTGGGCGATCGCAAGCCACATCGCGCTCTCCGCGCTGATGGCGATGTTCCCGTTCTTCATCGTGCTGACCGCGCTCGGGGGATTCGTCGGCGAAGCCGGCCTGTTCGGTGCCAGGGATCTCGCCGACGAGGTGGTGAGCCTGCTGCTCGCGACCTGGCCGCAGGAAGTGGCGACCCCGATCGCGGCGGAAATCCACAAGGTGCTGACGACCCCGCGCGGCGACGTGCTCACCGTCGGTCTCATGCTCGCGGTCTATTTCGCCTCGAGCGGGGTCGAGAGCCTGCGCATCGGCCTCAATCGCGCCTACGGCATGGTGGAAGCGAGAAACTGGATTTTGCTCCGGCTCGAGGCGATCGGCTACGTGCTGCTCGGAGCACTGGCGCTGCTGGCGCTCGGCCTTCTGATCGTGCTCGGGCCGCTCCTGCTGCAGGCAGCGCTCAAATATGCGCCGTGGATCGCTCCGCACGACGCCAAATACACGTTCGAGCGCTATGCCGCCGCCAGCTTCATGCTCATGATCGCGCTGTTCGTGGCGCACAAGTGGCTGCCGACCGGCCGGCGCCGCGTGCTCGACATTTTGCCCGGCATCGCCATGACGCTCGTTCTGTGGCTGGTCGCCGGCGCCGCCTTCGGACGTTATCTGGCGCAGTTCGCCTTTGCCTACGTGAGCACCTACGCGGGTCTCGCCTCGGCCATGATCGCGCTGGTGTTTCTCTACATCACCGCGTCGATTTTCATCTATGGCGGCAACCTGAACGCGTCGATCATGCGCGAGCGCGAAAGCCCTATGTGATTCCGCCCGGTCGCCGAAGCAAATCGCCAGGGACGCGGTTGTCGCAATTTGCTAGTCCTCGATTTGGCTGAGACGAGCTCAATCGGGCCGCGTCAGCGCGAAGTTGCCAGGAGACCGAGCCATGAATGCCGTTGCATCCCGAAACATCCGGTTCATCAGCCACAGCGATCAGGGCGGGCGCGGCGACGGCGTGCAGGTCATGGTCCACCGCGGCTACGCCTATATCGGTCATGGGTACAGCAACGGCATCACCGTCATCGACGTGCGCGATCCCAAGCACCCGAAGGTCGTCGATTTTCTTGCCTGTCCGCCCAATACCCGCGCCCACCATTTGCAGACCCACGGCGATCTGCTGCTCGCGGTCAACGGTCCGAGCATCTGGACGATGCAGGTGAGCGAGAAAGCCTATTTCGCCGGGTCGTCGGCCGACGCATTGAAGGGACAGGAAGCGAGCTACACGACGGGAATGCGCGTGTACGACATTTCCCGCCCCGAGGCGCCGCGGGAAATAGCCTTCATGCCGATCCCCGGGCTGGGGCCGCATCGCATCTGGTACGTCGGCGGCCGTTACGCCTACGTCTCGATCCATCCTCCCGAATTCAGCGACCATGTGCTGGCGATCGTCGATATGGCCGACCCGACGCGTCCGCAGATGGTCGGCAAGTATTGGCTGCCGGGCATGTGGACCGGCGGGGGCGAGACGCCGACCTGGCCCAAGGGCAAGCGCTACGCTCTCCATCATGCGTTGGTCGCCGGCGATCTGGCCTACAGCGCGTGGCGGGACGGCGGGCTTGCGGTGATCGATGTCCGCGACCCGGCCAAGCCGACCCTGGTCTGCCACCGCACCTGGGACCCGCCGTTCGGCGGCGGCACGCACTCGCCGCTGCCGCTGCCGGACCGCAATCTGCTGGTAGTGGCGGACGAATCGAACTTCGCGAATTGCAGCCTGGGGCTCCGCTACATCTGGATGTTCGACGTCCGTGTGCCCTCCAATCCGGTGAGCATCGCGACGTTCCCGATTCCCGACGAGGCGGACTATTGCGCCAAGGGCGGAAACTTCGGTCCGCACAATCTCTGGGAAAACCGGCCGGGCGGCTTGCAGAGCTCGCGCTTCATCTTCGCGACCTTGCACAACGCCGGCGTGCGGGCCTACGACATCGACAATCCGTTTGCGCCGCGCGAGGTTGGATATTTCGTGCCGCCCGATCCGCTCCGCATGTTCGATCCGCGGCCCAACCGGCCGCAGGTGATCCAGTCCTGCGATTGCTTCGTCGATCCCCAGGGCGTGATGTATCTCACCGATTCCAATGCCGGCCTTTACATCCTGCAGTTCGAGGGCTGACCCCGCGCGCTGCCGAATGCCGCAGGCACGAACGAGACCACTGGACGCTCGGGCCCGGGGCCCATAGCGTTCGCCGCGATGTACGCGCCCCACGTGCTCCCGACTGCGCGCGACTACGACGCGCTCTATCGCGATTTCCGCTGGCACGCGCCGGCGCGCTACAATATCGGCGTCGATGCCTGCGACCGCTGGGCGCTCGCCGAGCCGCGCCGCATCGCCATCCTCAATGTGCGCGCCGACGGCGGCACCGACGAGGTGAGCTACGGGGCCTTGCGCGAGACCTCGAACCGGCTCGCCAACGTGCTCGCCGCCCGCGGCATTGCGCGCGGCGACCGGGTCGCGATCCTGTTACCGCAGGCGCCCGCGGTGGCGGCGAGCCACATCGCGATCTACAAGCTCGGCGCCGTCGCGCTGCCGCTCGCCATGCTGTTCGGGGTCGAGGCGATCTCCTATCGCCTGAAGGATTCCGGCGCGCGCGCGCTGATCACCAACGCGCAGGGCCTCGCCAAGCTCGCGCAGGCGGGCGGCGCGCCGGCAGAGCTCGCGCTCGTGCTCTCGATCGACGGACCCGCCGACGGCGTCGACGGCCTGTTCGAGACGCTCGCGCGCGCCTCGCCCGAGTTCGCGCCGCGGGACACCACCGCCGACGATCCGGCGCTGATGGTCTACACGTCGGGCACGACCGGCCCGCCGAAGGGCGCGCTGCATGCGCACCGCGTGCTGCTCGGGCATCTGCCCGGCATCGAGTTTCCCCACGAATTCCTGCCGCAGGAAGGCGACCGCTTCTGGACGCCGGCCGACTGGGCATGGGCCGGCGGGCTACTCAACGTGCTGCTGCCGGGCCTGCATTACGGCGTGCCGGTGGTGGCCGCGCGCTTCGAGAAGTTCGATCCGGAGGAGGCGTTCGCGCTGATGGCCAGGATGGCGGTGCGCAACGCCTTCATCCCGCCCACCGCGCTGCGCATGCTGCGCTCGGCGCCCAATCCGCAGGGCCGTCATGACATCCGCTTGCGCAGCGTCGGCTCGGGCGGCGAGGCGCTCGGCACCGAAACGCTGGAATGGGGCAAGTCCGCGCTCGGCCTCACCATCAACGAGTTCTACGGCCAGACCGAATGCAACCTGGTGCTCGCATCCTGCGCCGCGATCGGCGTGTCGCGCCCCGGAACCATCGGCAGGCCGGTGCCGGGGCACACGGTCGCGGTGATCCGGCCGGACGGGACGCGATGTTCCACCGGTGAGACCGGGCAGATCGCGATCAGGCGGCCGGACCCGGTGATGTTCCTGGAATATTGGGGCAAGCCCGACGCGACGGCCGAGAAGTTCATCGGCGACTGGATGACCACCGGCGACCAGGGCGTGACGGACGACGACGGCTATGTGCGGTTCATTGGCCGCGACGACGACGTGATCACGTCGGCCGGCTACCGCATCGGGCCGAGCGAGATCGAAGACTGCCTGATCCGCCATCCCGCGGTCGCGCTCGCCGCCGTGGTGGGAAAGCCCGATCCATTGCGCACCGAGATCGTCAAGGCGTTCATCGTGCTCAAGGCCGGGCAGGCGCCCTCCGCGGCACTCGCGAGCGAGATCCAGGATTTCGTCAAGTCGCAGCTCTCCGCGCACGAGTATCCGCGCGAGGTGGCCTTCATCGACGCCATGCCGATGACGACGACCGGCAAGGTGATCCGGCGCCTGCTGCGCCAGCGCGCGTGAGTGTGGGCTTTTTCAGAACGATCCACGCTCTCTCCGTTCGTTCCCGCGCAAGCGGGAACCCAGACCTTTCTTTACGTTGCGAGGACCGAAGAACTGGGTCCCCGCTTGGCGCGGGGACGAACGGAGCGTGGGCTCACAGCCGAAGCGCCGCTTCCGGCGGCGTGAATTTCAGCTTCAGGGCGCTAGCAACCGCCCGGTAAGTCACCATCCCGCGGTAGACATTGAGGCCGTTGCGCAGGTGCGGGTCCTCGCCCAGCGCCCGGCGATAGCCTTTGTCGGCAAGCGCCAGCACGAACGGCAGCGTGACGTTGTTGAGCGCGAAGGTCGACGTGCGGGCGACCGCGCCCGGCATGTTGGTGACGCAGTAATGCACCACGTCGTCCACGATGTAGGTCGGCGCCGAATGGGTGGTCGGCCGCGAGGTCTCCGAGCAGCCGCCCTGGTCGATGGCGATGTCGACGATGACCGCACCGGGCTTCATCGCCTTGACCGTTGCGGCCTTGATCAGCTTCGGCGCCGCAGCGCCGGGGATCAGCACCGAAGCGATCACGAGGTCGGCGCGCTGGCACAGCGTCTCGATCGCGTCGGTGGTCGAAAATACCGTGCGCACGCTCGATCCGAGCTGGCTGGCGATGCGGCGCAACGCCTCCGGATTGCGGTCGACCACCGTCACGGTCGCGCCCATGCCGGCGCTGATGATCGCGGCATGGGTGCCGGCCACGCCGCCGCCGAGGATCATGACGTCGGCGGGCGGCACGCCGGGAACGCCGCCCAGCAGCACGCCGCGCCCGCCGTTTTCCTTTTCCAGGCAGCGCGCCCCGACATGCGGGGCCATGCGGCCCGCGACTTCCGACATCGGGGTGAGCAGGGGGAGGGCGCCTTGCGCGCTCGTCACCGTCTCGTAAGCGATGGCGATCGCGTCGGACGCAACGAGGTCGGCAGTCTGTTCCGGGTCGGCCGCCAGGTGCAGATAGGTGAAGAGGATTTGACCGGCTCGGAGCTTCTTGCGCTCCGCCGCGAGCGGCTCCTTGACCTTCACGATCATCTCGGCGCGCGCGAAGACTTGATCGGCGTCGGCGGCGATCTCGGCCCCGACTGCCTGGTAGTCGGCGTCGGTGAGGCCTACGGCCAGGCCGGCGTTCCTCTCCACGATGACCTGGTGACCGCTCGCGGTCAGCTCGCGCACGGTGGAAGGCACGAGCCCGACCCGATATTCGCTGTCCTTGGTTTCCTTGGGTACGCCGACGAGCATCGTTGGTTTCCGAGTTGTCTTGTGTGCGATTGCGCTGTCTGCGCGCCCGACACTACGCCCAAATGATGCGAAAGTCCTTCACGACGGCATCGGCGGCCGCGCCAAGGATCGAATTGCAACAAACGGCGCGGCCGCGGCCAAGCTGCAGGTGCCCTTGCGGGAGAGGGCACATTCGGCGCGGTTCGGTCGCGTGCAAGTGCGATCACGCCGCGGTTACTGTCGTGCTGGTCGCCGCTCGGCTCGTTGCCGCCTTGCCTTGGACAGCCGCAGCACCGCCTCGATCATGGCGGCGGGGTTGGCAATCCCCTTGCCGGCGATGTCGTGGGCGCTGCCGTGCGCCACGGAAGCGAACAGAATTGGCGTGCCGATGGTCAGCGCAACTGTTGCATGCGGTGCAAGAATCTTGGCAGCGATATGGCCCTGGTCGTGCAGCATGACGATGAAGGCGTCGAAGCCCTTCATATGAAACATGGTGTCGGCGCCGAACGGGCCCGCCACCGACACGCCTTCGCCCGTTACGTCGTCCATCGCGGGCTTGATGACCTCGGTCTCCTCGGCTCCGAACAGCCCACCCTCGCCGGCATGCGGGTTGAGCCCGCTCACCGCGAGCTTCGGCGCGGCGATGCCGAGGCTGCGCAAGGTGCGGTCGGTGACGCGGATCACGCGGGCCACGCGCTCGCGCGTGATCGCGGCGAGCGCGTGGCGCACGCTCTGGTGCAGCGTGGTATGCGCGATGTTCATGCCGCCGAGGGCGAGCATCATGTAGACGTCGTCCGGATCGGTGCCGGTCTCGCGCGCGACGAACGAGGGATGGCCGTCGTACGCAATGCCGGCCAGCGCGATCGAGGTCTCGTTCTGCGGCGCGGCCACCACGGCATCGGCCTCGCCCGCGAGCGCGGCCTTGACCGCCGTGCGGCAGAACGCGATCGACGCGCGCCCTGCCGCCGCGCTGGTCGCACCGAAATCGAGCGCAGCCACCTCGGGCTGCGCGCAGGCGAGCACGTTGACGCGGCCGTCCGGCCAGTTTGCGTCCCCGGCGCGCGCCACCACGCGCATGTCGATGGCGATGCCGCACGCCTTGGCGTGGCGCTCGATCGTGCCGGGATCGCCGACCACGATCGGATTGCATGCGTCACGCGTAGCCGGATCGAGCGCGGCCTTGAGGCTGATCTCCGGCCCGATGCCCGTCGGGTCGCCGGCGGCGATGGCAACAGTGGCTTTGTCGCCTGTCATGAACAGGTCTGTGCTCGATCTATCTGACTTGTGGGCACCTCGAACAATGGCACCTTGCTGCATGATTGTCATCCGGCGCGGATCAACGGCCGATCCACAGATGATCTGATGTTGATCGCGGTCCGATTGACTTGACCCAGCCGCGTCATTTTCGGGGCGGCTCCGGACATCCTCATGCGGCAGCCATCCGTTCAAGTGTGACGAGGCGGCGGATGTTGTAGGCGAGGTTCTGCAATCCGATTTTCGCTCGCGCTCTGACGATGCCAATGGTTCGCACGATCCTACCACCCGGTGAGCTCTGCTGAGCTCCGAACACGTGCTCGATGCGAGCGCGAACCTGGCTCTTCTTCCGGTTCGCCTCCTGTTTGGCGTCCGACAGCGGATGACCGCGCGTTGCTCGTACGTGGATACGGCTTTTGAAGCCGCGGGCTTTGAGCTTCTTTTCGGTCTCGGCCGAGCGATAGGCGCTGTCGGCGAACACGGCGGCCGAAGTGTTTCCCTTGCTCAAGAGCCGATCCAGCTTTTGGCTATCATGGACGGCCGCGTCGCTCACCTCGTAGCGCCGGATCAGCTTGTGCTTGGCATCGGCATTCACGTGGTTCTTGTAACCGAAGAAGCTGTGGCCGTGCTTCTTCGTCCAGCGTGCATCCTCGCGCGCCTACTCCCACGGCATAAGCGAGGCGTGGATCACGTCCGGCACGCCCTTGCCGCCGACCGAGCGGATGGCGAGGTCGACGTCCTTCAAGCCGAACCGGTGCGTGGTCACCTTCTCCAGCGGGAAGCGCTTCGAGGCAAGCTGCGCCAGCGCCAGCTCGCAGGCCCGGTAGCTGTGGCCGCGCGCGCTCTTCATGGTGATGAACTTCACGGTGAACTTCTCCAGCGGGAAGTTCGGAAACGCCGCCATCTCGCCCTGCGCCACGATCACGCCGCCCTTGCGCTTGAGCGCCTCGATGCCGAGCAGAATGGGAATGGTGCCGGCGCCAGCGGTGCAGTCGAGCGCGACGTCGACGCCCTTGCCGCCGGTGATGTCCAGAACCCGCGCGAGCGGGTCCTCCTTCTCGACGTCGATCACGTAATCGGCGCCCAGTTCCTTGGCGACCTTCATGCGGGCGGCGTCCTTGGACGTGCCGGTGACGATGATGAGGGAAGCGCCGGCCTGCTTGCAGATCACGGTCTGCGACAGGCCCTGCTGGCCGGGCCCCTGGATCAGCACGCGCGAGTCGTAGCCCACCCCGCCGTCGAACAGCGACCACTCGACCCCGTTCGCCATCGGCGTCACCAGCCCGGCAAGCTCGGGCGTGACGCCCGTGGGCACGTGGTGCACGACCGCGTTCCACGGCAGGTAGACGTATTGCGCAAAACCGCCCCACAGATGCGGCGGCTTCTCCTCGGAGGTATAGCCGTAGCGGATGGCGTCGGGATTGGTACGCCAGTTGGTGTTCTCGCAGTGGCGGTACTGGCCGAGGTGGCACCACTCGCACTTGCCGCAGCTCACATAATGCTCGACGAAGACGAGGTCGCCCTCCTTGAAGCCCTTGCGGCTCGTGAACTCGCGGCCGGCCTTGGCGATGGTGCCGATGTTCTCGTGGCCCATGATGGTGGGCTTGTCGTTGGGCGGGTGCGCGTAGAGCTTGACGTCGGTGCCACAGATGCCAGCCACGTCCATCTTCATCAGGGCGGCGTCGGCCGGGATGTCCGGCATGGGATATTCGCGGATTTCGGTCTTGCTCGGCCCCGTGCGCACCGCCGCCAGCACTTTTTCCACCGTTGCGTTCCTCCGGTAATGACGCCACTTCTTAGTGCAGCATTCTAGGGTGCGCGATGCTCGGCTTCATCAAGAAAAGCCCCGGCCACAGCCTGGCGCTCGACCGGGTCAGGGAGTGGACGCGCGATCGCTTCGGGCTCACCGACGACGCGGTGCTCATGGTGTCGGAAGTCGCCTGTTCGCTGCCCGGTTGCGCGCCGCTGGAGACCGTCGTGGCGTTCTGGACCGAGGGCAACCGGCGCCACCATTTCAAGGTGTTCAAGCCGGTGGCCGATGTGGTGCCGGACGACTTTCCACCGGCTTGGATGAAGGACGCGCTCGCGGACGTCGAGTGGGTCGGTTGCCCCTGCTGTTGAATCGGCCGATACTGCCGCCCAAGGTCACGGCACCGTCACGGAACGCCTCGATGCTCAGAAAAGAACAGAACGACTATCTCACCCAGACCGGCCCCGGTACTGCCATGGGCCAGCTCTTCCGCAGCTACTGGATGCCGGCGCTCCACGCCGACGAGTTGCCCGAGAACGAATGCCCGCCGGTGCGGGTGAAGCTCATGTCGGAGCGGCTGCTCGCGTTCCGCGATACCGACGGCAAGTACGGGCTGATCGACGAATTCTGCGCGCACCGCGGCGTCTCGCTCTGGTTCGGCCGCAACGAGGAGCACGGGCTGCGCTGCCCCTATCATGGCTGGAAATACGACACGACCGGGCAATGCATCGAGGTGCCGTCGGAGCCGATCGAGTCGGGCTTCTGCCAGAAGATCAAGCTCAAGTCCTACCCGCTGGTGAAGCGCGGCCCGGTGCTGTGGGCCTATATGGGCCCGCCGGAGAAACAGCCGCCGCTGCCGGAGTGGGAGTTCGCCACCGTTCCCGCCGAACAGACCTTCATCTCCAAGCGCCTGCAGGAGTGCAACTGGCTGCAGGCCATGGAGGGCGGCATCGACTCAAGCCACGTCTCGTTCCTGCACCGTGGCGATCTGCACTCCGATCCGCTGTTCAAGGGCGCCAAGGGCAACGACTACAACCTCTCCGACATGCAGCCGCATTTCGAGGTGGTCGAGCAGCCCGGCGGGCTGTTCATCGGCGCGCGGCGCAAGGCCGAGAAGGGCAACTACTACTGGCGGATCACGCCGTATGTGCTGCCGTGCTTCACCATGATCCCGCCGCGCGGCGACCATCCGATCCACGGTCATTTCTGGGTCCCGATCGACGACGAGAACTGCTGGGCGTGGTCGTACGATTTCCATCCGGTGCGCGCGCTCTCCAAGCGCGAGCTTGACGACATGCGTGCCGGCCTCGGCGTGCACTCCCCTTATGTGCCCGGCACCTACCGGCCGCTCGCCAACAAGGACAACGACTACCTGATGGATCGCGCGGCGCAGAAGGCCGGCAAGACCTATAGCGGCGTCGCCGGATTCGCCGCGCAAGACGCGTCGCTCCAGGAGAGCATGGGGCCGATCTGCGACCGCACCAAGGAGAACCTCGTCTCCACCGACAACGGCATCATCATGGCGCGCCATCGCCTGTTGCGGGCCGCCAAGGCGCTGGTGGAGAAGGGGATCACGCCGCCCGGCATCGACCCGGCGCACCAGCGGGTGCGCTCGGCCTCGGTGGTGCTGCCGCCGGACCAGGCCTTCAAGGACGCCGCCAAGGAGGCGCTGACCTCGCGCCCGGGCGTCGCGCAGGCGACGGTTTAGGGCACGGGAGCGCCGGCCGGATGCGATCTGGCCGGGCGGCCGCAATCGGCAATCAGGCCGCCTCTCGCCGCTCGGAAACGCCGTTCCAGTCCTGAGGCTGCCTGAAGGTAGCGCGCACCAGCCGTCCGCTGCGCATGGCGATGTCGATCTCGCTGCGCGGTACGCCGATGTCGGCGAGGGTTCGGTCGTCAAGTTGCTGGAGCGTATGAACGGCGGCTCGCCGGTGTCCTTCCGCGGCCATGCGGCGAGCCGCCGCGGCGCCCGCTCGAGCGAGGTCGCGCAGCCATTGCGCAAAGCTGTGCACGAGGGTGCCCGTGCACGCATTGATGACGAGACTGAGCTCCCCGCATGCCTGCCGCTCTATTTCATAGAAAGAGACGAGGGAAAGCGTGTTCTTGGTGCTCTTGGACATGGGTCAAGTTTCCTGGACATCCGGCGTTTGCCGGCCGTGAGTTGATCGGTAGCTGCCCGCGGCGCGGGACTTGCTGGCGTCGCGGCAGCGTGTGTGCAGGCTTTCTACGCGCGAACCGCATGACAGGCTTGAAGGACCGTCGTTGCGGGCTATGTGGTTCCTTGGAGATTTTCTGGAGATTTCCTGACGTGCTATCCTTTTCGCACCTCGCGGGCACATTTGGGGCCGGACGCCGGTGAGTGGGTGCCCGACGGACAGGAGAGAGGCTTGGCCTTTCGCTTCGGCGAGTACGAGATCGACCTTGGGCAGCAGGAGCTGCGCCGGGGCGGCATGCCTGTGGCGATCGAGCCGCAGGTATTCGACCTGCTCGTTCACCTCATCCGCCACCGCGACCGGATCGTCAGCAAGGACGACCTGATCGAGGCCGTCTGGCAAGGCCGCATCGTGTCGGAGGCGGCGCTCAGCTCACGCGTCAGCGCGGCCCGCCGCGCCATCGGCGACAACGGCGAGGACCAGCGGCTGATCCGGACGATTCATAAGCGGGGATTCCGCTTTGTCGGCGAAGTCGACGACGACATGTCGCCGCCGACCGTGCCGGCGGACGACGTGAGCCTCGCGGCTCGCGCCGATGTCGCGCAGGAGGCCGAAGCAGGGGCGCCCGCGCTTGCACTCGCGCTCCCGGACAAGCCTTCGATTGCCGTTCTGCCGTTTCAGAACATGAGCGGCGATCCGGAGCAGGAATATTTTGCGGACGGACTGACGGAGGATCTCATCACCGGCCTGTCCCGGCAGCGCTGGTTCTTCGTGATCGCCCGCAACTCCACCTTCGCCTTCAAGGGCGAGGCGATCGACGTTCGCAAGGTGGCGAGCCAGCTTGGCGTGCGATACGTGCTCGAGGGCAGCGTGCGCAAGGCGGCCACGACCGTCCGGGTCACCGGGCAGCTGATCGATGCCACGAACGGCAGGCATTTGTGGGCGGACAAGTACGACCGGGAACTGGCCAACGTCTTCGAACTTCAGGACGAGATCACGAACCGGGTGATCGGTTCGGTCGGGCCGCAAATCCTGGTGGCGGAAGCCGCCCGCGTGCGCCGCAAGCCGCCGCAGAGCATCGATGCCTGGGACATGGTCATGCAGGCGCTGCCGCACATGTGGCGCATGACGACGGAGGCGCAGGGGCGGGCGCAGGGGATCTTGCAGCAGGCGGTCGCCATCGATCCCGACTACGCGCATGCGCATGCGCTGCTGGGCTGGACCTACGTGAGCATGTTCAATCTGGGCTCGCGCTCGATCAGCGAATTCACCGACAAGGCGCTCGACGCGGGCGCCAAGGCCGTGAGCCTCGACGACCAGGAGCCGTGGGGTCACCTCGTGCTCGGGCTCGGCCACGCGCGCCGGCGGCGTCCCGAACCGGCGATCACCCACCTGTCGGAATCCGTCGATTTGAATCCGAGCTTTGCGCTCGGACATGCCGGGCTCGGCTATGTGCTGGCGTGCGGCGGCCAGCCGGAAAACGGGTTGTTGTCGCTCGAGCAGGCCGAGCGGCTCAGTCCGCGCGATCCCTTTCTCGCAATCTATGCGCCCACTGTACGATACATGGCGCTGTTTGCCCTTGAGCAGTACGAGGAGGCCGTTGCGGTCTGCCGTGCCACCACCGCGCTGAATCCCAACCACGTCGGTGCCTGGCGCCTGATGACGGTCTCCCTGGGATTGCTCGGGAAGATCGACGAGGCCAAGGAAGCGCTCGCCCGCACGCTCAGCCTCCAGCCCGATCTGACCACCGCGCATGTCGAAAAGAACACGGTGTATGCCAACCCGTCCGATCGCTCCCGCTTCCTGCTGGGGCTTCGGAAGGCCGGGTTGAAGGAATAGCTGCCAGACTCCATTATCTCCATCGCTCTCCGAGAAAAGCAGAATCCATGGCCGGACCCACGTTGAAAGCCGTCACGCGGACGCAGGGCAACAACCGCGCGCTGAAGGACGGCACGGTCAAGCCCAAAACCTTCGAATTCGATTTCGTCGAGGTCGATCCGCTCATTGCCGCGTTCCGCCGCATGGTGCGCGGGGGCGAGTTCGACATCTGCGAGATGGCGATCACCACCTACATCTGCGCCAAGGCGCACGGCAAGCCGATGACCGCGGTGCCGGTGTTCATCGTGCGCGCCTTTCACCACGGCGCGATCCTGGTCAACGGCAAGGTCGGCATCGCCACGTCCAAGGATCTCGAAGGCAGGCGCGTCGGCGTCAACCGCGGCTACACCGTCACCACCGGGGTGTGGGCGCGCAGCATCCTGCAGGCGGAGCACGGGGTCGATCTCTCCAAGATCACCTGGGTGCTGTCCGGCGACGAGCATGTCGCCGAGTACAAGCCGCCGGCCAACGTCGTCCCGATCGATCCGGGAAAGAAGATGGAGGACATGCTGGCGTCCGGCGAGCTTGCCGCCGCCATCGGTGTCGACGTCAAGTCGCCCGACGTGAGGCCGCTGATCCCGAACGCGCTCGACGCCGGGCTTTCGGCGCTGAAGAGCCGCGGCCACTATCCGATCAACCATACGGTCGTGATCAAGGACGAGCTGATCGCGCGGCATCCCGATCTCGCCGCCGACGTGTTCGACGCCTTCGCGCAGGCCAAGCGCCTCTATGTCGAGCGTCTGAAGGCCGGGCAAATCGAGAAGCCGACCGACGTCGACGAGATGCACAAGCGGGTGATGGCGATCACCGGCGATCCGCTGCCTTACGGCATCGCGCCCAACCGCAAGGTGCTCGAGGAACTCATCGGCCACGCCCTCACGCAAGGCATCATCACCAGGCCGGTGACGGCGGACGAGCTGTTCGCGCCGTCAACCCGCGGGCTTGTCGGCTAGCGTCACGCTGTCTCGGCGGCGGCGTTGCGGCCGGCGATGTAGCCCTGGCAGAGGCAGCGGGCGAGGCCGTGCATGCTGAAGCCGCCGGCCGATCTCGCCGCCGCAGTAGAGGCCCGGGATCACCTGCGCCGTTCATGTCCACCACCTGGCAGCGCGCGTTGATGCGCAGCCCGGCGCGGCGTGTCGTGCAGCGACCGGCGTCGACCACGCGGCGTAGAACGGCGGCTTGCTGATCGGTAGCGCGGCGCGGGCTTGCCGAAGTCGAAATCGCGCCCGAGATCGACGAAGCCGTTGTAGCGCGACACCGTCTCCACCAGGTTGTCCGGCGGCATCGGCACGCGCTGGTACTTCATCACGATCTTCTGCGCGAGCTCCTCGACCGTGTCGGCGCTGAAGAAGAAGCCGCCGTCGATGTCGACATTCGGCGGCTTCGGATCCCACTTCTCGCGCTCGACCGCGCGCGGCATCGAAGATCGCCCAGATCGGCCCGCCGCCGTTGTGGCCGTCGTCGATGCCGGCCATCGCCGCGTTGATCCAGTTGTTGGGCTCGTAGCGCATGTTCTTGGCGTTGAGATAGCTGCCCTGGACGTAGGGATCGACGCCCTTGTAGTTGTTGGCGGTGAACTGCCGGCCGGTCTCGTCGTAGAACCGCTTGCCGAGCATGTTCACGGTGATGACGTTCTGCCAGTCGGCGACGCGCAGGCCGGTGGCGCGCGCCTTGTCGAACACCGGGCTGCCCGGGATACCAGCGCAGGTTCACGTAGCCGTACTGCGTTCCGATCCGGCCGGGCTTGGTGATGCCCGAGCCGATCTCGCCGGTGAAGTTGAACAGCCCCCACAGCGAGGCGCCGATCGCCATGGCGGCGAGTTCGCCGCTGGCGTCCTGCTCCGAATAGGGCATGCCGGCGAGCCCGCAATATTCCTCCGTCAGGCGCGGATCGAACATGCGGCGGAAATTGACGTTGCCGGTCGAGCCGCCGGTGCGCGATGATCGACCGCCTTGCGCGCGCGGATATTGACGCGTGGTGCCATCGTGCTCGGCCGCGATGCCGGTCACGCGGCCGCCTGCGCCGGTCTCGCGGTGGATCGCCGTCATCTTGTGCTCGAGCAGATACTGCACGCCGGCCTTGCGCGCGGCGGCGTCGAGCGGCTGCATCAGGCCGTTGCCGGTGGAGATGGTGGTGCGCACGCTCGGATCGGCCGGCTCGCCGGTCTGGATCAGCGGCCAGTCCATGGCGGCGGCATGCATCATGCGCAGCACCGAGTTGCCGACCGACGATGCCGCCACGCCGGTCCGGCGGCTTGTCGACGAACACCACGCCGTGCGCGAGCAGAAAGTCGAAGGTGGCGACGTTGTTATCGGCGAAGGCGCGGATGATCTCGCGGTCGTTGTAGCGGTAGTCCGGAAAGCCGTTGGGCTGCACCACCGACCAGTCGGTGAGGTCCTGGAACACGAGGTCGGGGGAATCCTCGATGCCGTATTTCTTCTGCGCGCTGGTGCCGCCGCCGAGCGGCACGTTGCCGCCGCTGCACGCGCGCATGGCCGCCGACATGCGGCTGCGCCTCGACCAGGATGACCGACGCGCCCGCCTCGCGCGCGACGATCGCGGCCGGCAGCCCGGTCGCTCCCGAACCGATCGACGACGACGTCCGCCTCGTGCTTCCATTGCTCTGGCATGCGCTGCGCCTGAACGACCGGGGCCGATTAGCTGTCCACCATCTCCAATCGCAAAGCGCCATCGCCGGCGGCGCGGCGATCTGCTCAAATGCAGGCTTGCCAGTAAATGCCCCGCGACAGATTAGCAGCATTGCGGTTTTGTACCAGGGGAAGGCATCGTGGGCCGGCCGCAACGGACCGGCCGGCGGCACGACAACCATGAGGCGCCATCATGCCGGATTTCCTGCCGACCCACCGGCTCACCGAGGAGGCGAGCCTGAAAATGCTCGCGGCCGGCGTCGCCAAGGCGAACGAGCTCGGCTGCAAGGTCTCGCTCGCGGTGGTCGATCCAAGCTGCCGGCTGATCGCCTTCCTGATGATGGACGGCGCGCGCCATTTCTCCATCATCACCACGCAGCGCAAGGCCATCACCTCGGCTTCCCAGCGCATGCCGACCGGCTACGCGCCCGAGGACAATGCGCTGAGCATGACGGTGCGCATGGGCGACTTCACCAACGTGCCGGGCGGCTTCCCGATCACGGTCGGCGGGCAGGTGATCGGCGCGGTGGCGGCGGGCGGCGCCAAGATCGAGCAGGACGTGATCGTTGCGCAGGCCGCGCTCGCTGCGCTCGACCCCATGACGCCGGCATGATGCCGCCTGCCGCGTCACATGCCTGATATGCGAGCGCGGCTGCATGCGATGGGTTATGATGGTGTGTGACGGTTGGCGCGCGCGAGCAGGCCGATCAAATCGAGCTGGGGGTCGTGACATGATGCTGGGACTGTCGCTGTCGGCGTTCACCTGGTTTCACACGGCGTTGAGCCTGGTGGCATTGGTGGCGGGCTTCGTGGTGGTCTACGGGCTGCTGGCCGGCCACCGCTACAACGGCTGGATCGCGTTCTTTCTCCTGACCGCGGTGCTGACCAGCGTGACGGGATTCGGGTTCCCGTTCGACAAGCTTCTGCCGTCGCATATTATCGGCATGGTGTCGCTGGCAGTGCTCGCGATCTCGATCCTCGCGCTCTACGTCTTTCACGCCAGCGGAGCCTGGCGCTGGATCTTCGCGGTCAGCGCGGTGATCGGCCTTTATCTCGATGCCTTCGTCGCGGTCGCACAGGCCTTCCTGAAGATACCGGTGCTCACCGCGTTGGCGCCGACCCAGTCGGAGCCGCCGTTTCTCATCGTGCAGGGCGTCCTGCTGGTGGTGTTCGTGCTGCTGGCGATCATGGCGGCGCTCAAGTTCGAGCCGGACGCTCCCATCCCGCAGCGCTAGAATAAGACCGCACGCCTATCGCTTCGGGCCGGCCGGCGGCCGTTTCCGGCGCTCGGCCAAGGCCTTTTCGATCCGAGCAATCAGCTCCTTATCGCCGGCGGACAGTTTCCCGGCGGCATCGAGACGCTTGAGGATGTCGAGCGACTCGGTCCAGGCCGCGTCCACGTCTCCGCCCACCGCCGCCACCTTCAGGAGCGTGTGGGCCTTCCAGAGCTGCACCCCCGGATGGTCGCGATCCTTCGCGTCCATGTCCTGCAGCGGCGCGAGGGCGCCCTGAAAGGCGGCGAGCGCGCCGGGGCGATCCCCTTGCGCGCGCAACGCATCGCCGATCTGTTCCTCGTTGAGCGCGGTCGCCATCAGCACTCCGTAATTGTTGGGATAGATCTCCCGCATCTGCTTGAGCACGGGCTGCGCGATGCGGGTCATCTCCAGCGCGTTCTTGGCGTCCGGCTTGATCAGCAGCTCGGCCCCCTTCCGCACCGCGCTCATGAGGACGATGCTGCCGTTCCAGAGCTTGGAGTTCTGGATATTGACGTTGGCGGCGGTGTCCCGCGACATCTGCTGCATGCGCATCTCGAACAGAATGTTCTGCTTGGCGCGCACCGCTTCCGCCCATTGCCAGACCGCGAGGCCCGTGAGCACGAGCGCCACCATCAGCCCGGCCGACAGGCTGGCGGTGAGCGTGTTGCGCCGCTTCGTCGCCGCGCGCCGGCTCTCCATGATGAACGCGCGCACGTCGTCCGTCGGCGGCGGGCTGTTGCCCGGGCGCGCGGCGATCCACTGCTCCGCCTCCTCCAGCACCGGCGAGCGAAGCAGCAGGCCGCGCGGACCCGGACGTCCGGCGGCGGCCCAGCGCCGGGCATGTTCGCCGAACTCGGTGTGCTTCCTGATCCATCCGATGTCGGTGGAAAGCCCGTCGACCAGCTTCTGCGCGCTCGCCTCGAACTGCCCGTCGTCGAAGAAGATGAAGTTGAGCTTGGAGAGCGTCTCCGGCACGGCGGCATCGTCGACCCGCCGCCAGACGATGGGCGCCAGCCGCTTGTTGAGGGAGCGTGCGAAATCAAGCTCCTTGCGGCACACATCGGAAGCGACCGAATTCGGGCTGACCACAAACACGAACGTGTCGGCGCGCGCGATGATCGCCTCGATGCGCTGCCACCAGTCCTCGAAGGCATGGATTTCCGTGCGGTCGATCAGCGCTTCGAAGCCGCGTTCGGCCAGCGCGGCCTCCAGGCGGTCGACGAACGCCATGTCCTCGCGCGCATAGGAGATGAAGACCTTGGCCTGCGACTCGCTCTTGGCGGCTGGTTCGGGAGATTCATTCGGCATGATCGTTCCGACAATTTCATTGCCTCAAGCGGGTGGCCGCGGAGCACAAAGAGCCTGCCCGTCGAAAATTGTGTTTCGTCCCGCGCGTGCCAGCAAGGGGACAGCGCCGGCGTGCGCGATCTGCCGCAATCAGAAATAATTCCTCACGTAACGTTAATTTCCTATTTTATGCTGATATTCCTATACCCGTCCCGTCCGCCGAGGGGCGCTGTCATGAGGCGTCGTGATGGTGGGACGGGATGCGGCGCCCGCTGCATGGCCTCGCAAGCGGGCGGCTCTGGGGCTCCGCCCGCCGGGTACTACGGCCTGGCTGCCAGGAGCTGGCTGACGGTGGTGGCGCAAATGCCCCCGAGAAGCGCGGCCCGGAGCCGAAACAAGAACGCCGCGGTGGAGCGCCGAAAGGCGAGCCTCCTTCGCCAGGGAGGCGCCCGTCACGAAGCGCAGGCAAGTGGCGCAAACTGCGTACACTTGTTTGCGTGGCGGGAGGTCGTGACCGCAAGGCACGACACCGGTGCGCCGTTTGGCGCTCCTCCCCCCTCGCGAGGGGACAGAGAAATGAAGGCGAACCCGGCGCCTTTCAAACAACACGGGCGGATTTGCTTTGGCTGTTTGACAATGGGTGCGCCGGGCAGCTCGTCGTGCGCGCACGCAACGCAATCATTTTCGTGCGGTGAGACCGATCACGGCCGACATTCCGGCGTGCGACGTTCCTTCATGCAGCTCGAGTTCTTCCTCGGTGATCCGCATGTCGTGAAAGTCGCCAAAGGCTTGTTCGAGCATTGCGCGGGTGTAGAGATTTTCGATCTGCTTGGGGCCGCCGGTCCCATACTCCAGCTGCTTGGGCGTGTAGCCCTGCACGATCAGCAGGCCGCCGGGCTTGAGCGTCTTGCGGATGCCGGCCCATTTCGTCTCGCGTTCTTCGGGCGTGCTGAACTGGGTGAAGATCTCCGCCACCACGTCGAATGCGCTGTCCGGATAATCCCAGGTGTGCACGTCGGCCAGGTGAAACGTGACGGTCACGCCGCGCGCGCGCGCCAGCGCCTTGGCCTTGGCCTGTGCCGTCGGCGAGAACTCGAGCGAGACGACGTCGAGCCCCTGCTCGGCGAGCCACACGCCGTTGCGTCCCTCGCCGTCGGCAACGGCGAGCGCGCGGCCCGATTTCGGCAGCGGCGGCTTGCAGGCGGCGAGAAAATAATTCGGCTCGCGCCCGAACACGTAATCCGGCGCCGCGAAGCGGGCCTCCCACCGATCGTATTCGCTGGAACTCATTGCGGGTCCTGTGACGTTTGGATGCTAGCTCGCCGTCGCGCTGACGCGGCCGAGAAACTCCATCAGGCGTGCGTTGGTCGGAGCTTCGGTCTGTTCGGCGACCGCGACGTCCCAGTAGTCCGATCGCGGCAGGCACTCCTCGAGATAGCGCGCGGCCGAAGTCGCATGCGACGGGTCGCGGCCGGGAATGATCAGCGCCGGGATATCGAGGCGAAGCAGGTCCTCGGGTTCGGCGCCCGGCGCGGTGTCGCGATCGAACAGGCTTTTCGCCATGCCGGCGACCACGAGCTTGTACGCCTCGACTTCCTGCCGGGCATAGCGCTCGGCGAACGCGCGGTCGTGCTTGAGCACCGAGGCCCACGGCCCGCCGCGCGGGTCGGCACCGAACGGCTTGCCGTCCTTGGCGACCAGCGCGACCACCGCGGCGAGGCCGTGCTGCTGCACGAAGGCGAGGTGTTCGGCAAATCGCTGATGGCTGGCGATGCGGAACTTGGCGCCGCCGACCGGCCAGTACAGCACCATGCTCAAAGTCATCTCGGGATGCGCGACGCCGAAGGCGACGACCGGACAGCAGCCCATGCAGCCGCCCATGAGATGGGCCCGCTTGATGTCGAGGTGGTCGAGCAGTCCCTTGCCGTGCGCGACGTAATGTGCCCAGGTCAGGCGCTCGATCCGGCCGCCCGACTGGCCGCATTCGCGCCGGTCGAACAGGATGCAGGTGTAGTGCTTGGGCAGATGGTCGAGCACCTTGATCTTGGCGTAGACGCCGAGGCCGGACCACTGCTCCACCGTCGCGTTGAAGCCGCCGGGCGCGTACATCAGCAGGGGAGGGCCGGAGCCTACCAGTTCGTAGCGGGTCGTGATGCCATCGATGATCGCGGTTGCCATGAGCGTCTACCCCTTGATCTGGCGGCCCGCGCGCACGTCGCCGATCAGCGCACCGAAGGCTTCGAGCGCGGCCTTGGCGGTGTTGGCGTAGGTATTGGTCTTGGCGTCGATCCATTTTTCGGCGTAGCCGATGGCGGTGTGCGCCATGCGAACACGCCCGTCGAGCCAAGGCCCACCGCCGAAGCCGCCGATCACCGGAATCTTGACTGCCTGCACCACCGCGGCCCCTGCCACCGGCCCGGAATTGGTGAAATCGAGCAGCGACGCGCCGGCCGCTTCGAGCATCCTGGCTTCTTCCACCAGCTTCGCGGTCATCTGCGGCGAGGCCTGCGCGTCCGGCGAATACTGCGCGCCATAGGGCACGCCATATTTCAGCGCGGTCTGCGGCGTGAGGCCGAATTGCGCGAACACCGGAATGCCGGCGCGCACCACCGCGCGCACCGTGTCGGGGAATTCCGCCGCGCCGTCGAGCTTGACCATGTCGGCGCCGCCCTCCTTGACCAGGCGGATCGCTGCCCGCAGCGCGCTGTCGATGCCCTCCTGCAACGGACCAAAGGGAAAGTCGCAGCTCACGAGCGCGCGCGTGACGCCGCGCCGCACCGCCTTGCAGCAGACGAGCATCTCGTCGAGCGTGACTTCGAGCGGATTGGGGTGGCCCCATAGGTTGACGCCGACCGAATCTCCGACCGAGACGAAATCCACCCCGGCGCGGTCCGCGATCCGCGCGATCTGGTAGTCCCAGGCGACCACGCCGACGCTCTTCTGCCCGTCACGCTTCATCTGCTGGAGCGCGGGAATTGTCACCGTGGCGGCCATGGTCCCCTCGTACGTGGTAGCACCTTCTATTACAGGTCAGGCGGCATGTCGCGAGGGGGGACGGCCCCGACCTCGACGGTTTGTAGCCCGCGATATGAACGCGGCAATGGTCGATAAGCTCGGATTGGGTTGCAGAGCGAACCGGCAACGACTTCGAAGGCCATGACGGATTCTCCGAATTCTCCGTCCGGGACAAGGCAGCGAGGCGCGGCCGTGAAGCTTCTGACGTCGCATCTCGCGTCCGACGGGCAAATCCCCTCCAGAGGAAAGCGCCGGCTCGAACTGGATTTTTTCTAAGGTAGATCGCAGTCGCCTTGCGGCGTTCATTGGTGGAACACGGCGCTCTGCGGACGCTACGACTGCGTCCACGCGCTGAGCCCTACTCGGGCAACCTCCGAGACCGCCGAAAAGGCAGGCGCTGCGCTCGCGCGGCAGGATGGCGATTTGATGTCGAACGGCAACGAACTCTGCATTGCGATTGCCGTTATGAGCGCGGAAGAGGGCGGCTTATCCACGGTCTGAATCACTGCGCGAAAATGGCGCAATCTCCAAGTTTTCCAGGGCTTTGGAGATTTGAGTATGGACAATCATCGCGATCCGGCAGTAAGCTTATTTCGTCAAGCTAGAGCAATTTCCGGACATCGCTATCCGGCAAAAAGGGTCGGCGAACAGGGTCATCCGGTCGGTGTCTGATCGCAGTCGTAAATCTGGTGACAGGGGGGCCTGTCAGGGCGTTCAATTGCTCCAATTGTCCCCTGCTCAGCGTGAAATTTGGCTTGCGCAGCAGATCGATCCATCGAGTTCCGCCTACAATATTGGCGAGTACGTCGAAATCCATGGATCGATCGACCCAAAGCGATTTGAGCAGGCGCTACGACAATTGGTCCATGAGACCGAGGCATTACGTCTTCAATTCGTTGAAGACACTGATGGCCTGTGGTCGATTGTCGGCGATGTGCCGTCCTGGTCGATGGCGCTTTTCGATGTCAGCGCTGAAGTCGATGCGCAAGCCGCCGCCGAAAGATGGATGAGGAACGACCTCGCGCAGCCCATTGCGCCAATGCGGGGGCCGCTGTTTGGATTTGCGTTGTTCAAAGTTTCGGCTGATCGATTCTTTTGGTACGCGCGCTACCATCATATCGCAGTGGACTGCCGTGGAATATCGTTGCTCGCTCGGCGACTTGGCGAAATTTATTCCGGCGCTGTTGAGGAGGGACCGATCGCCAACGGTATTTTCAGACCGCTGACGTTTTTGCGCGAAGGGCGTTCCACGTTGCCCGATCTGTTCGGCGCGCAAGCGGCGCGAACGCCCGATGCGATCGCGTTGGTGTTCGGAGACGAGCGGCTCACCTATGGCCAGCTCGACGCTCGCTCAAATCAGCTGGCGCATCACCTGCGCGCGCTGGGCGTCAGGCCAGAGACGATCGTCGGGCTGTGCGTGGAGCGCTCGCCCCAGATGGTCGTGGGCCTCCTCGGCATCCTCAAGGCCGGCGGCGCCTATCTGCCGCTCGATCCTGATTATCCAGGCGAGCGACTTGCCTTCATGCTGATGGATGCGGCCGCCGTGCTGGTGATGCAGTCGGGGCTGTTCGACCGTATCCCGGCGGGCAACATCGAGACCGTGCATTTGGATACGGACCGGTCAATCATCGCGGCGCAGCCAACCACTGCGCCAGCGAATGGCCTTAGCCCGCACAACACCGCTTATGTGATCTACACCTCTGGCTCGACCGGGATCCCCAAGGGCGTCGCCGTCACGCATGGCGGGGTCGTCAACTTGATCCAGACCCCATCCTATGCGTCGTGGTCGGCGAACGAGACCGCGATCCAGATTGCGCCGCTTGCCTTCGACGCATCGAGCTTCGAGCTGTGGGGACCGCTACTGCATGGCTCCAAGCTGGTGCTCATGCCGTCGGGCCGATGGGGCATGGCGGAGCTGCAGCAGCAGATAAAGCTGCACCAGGTCTCGGTGCTGCATCTGACAGCGCCGCTGTTCAATGCGCTGACGCCGGACGATCATGCGGGCCTCGCGGGCGTGCGGCAGCTGCTGACCGGCGGCGATGTCGTGTCGACCGTACAGGCACGCAATATCCTGACCCAACGCGCCGACCTGCGGCTGACCCATTGCTACGGCCCGACCGAGGCCACGACCTTCAGCGTGACGTTCGCGGTGGACCGGTCGGCCGACGTGTCGTCGTCCTTGCCGATCGGGCGTCCGATTGCGAACACACAACTTTATGTGTTGGACGACGATTTGGCGCCTGTGCCGGCCGGTGTAGTGGGGGAGCTTTACATTGCGGGAGCAGGGCTTGCACGCGGCTATGTGGGGCGCGCGGCGCTGACCGGGGAGCGGTTCGTGGCCGATCCGTTCGGCCCCAGCGGAAGCCGGATGTACCGGACCGGGGACTTGGTGCGCTGGCGTTCGGATGGGATGCTGGATTTTGTCGGGCGTGCTGATGCCCAAGTGAAGCTGCGCGGGTTCCGGATCGAGCCGGGCGAGATCGAGGCATTGCTGCTGCGGCACGATGGCGTGGCGCAGTGCGCGGTCATCGCGCGCGAAGATGCGCCCGGCAACAAGCGGCTGGTGGCCTACGTGGTGGCGACCTCGGGTGCGCGCCCACCCGACACGGCGGCGTTGCGCGCGCATGTGGGCGCGCGGCTTCCGGACTACATGGTTCCGTCGGGGTTCGTGGTGCTGGAGCGGCTGCCGCTGACACCGAACGGCAAGCTCGACCGGCGCGCGCTGCCGGCGCCCGAGACGGCCCCGGCGGCGGTGCGGCGGGAGCCGCGTACGCCGTCCGAGGAGGTGCTGTGCGCGCTGTTTGCGCAGGTGCTGGGGGTGGATCGGGTCGGGATCGACGACAATTTCTTTGCGCTGGGCGGCGACAGCATCATGTCGATCCAACTGGTGAGCCGGGCGTGCAAGGCCGGCCTGACGATCACGCCGCGCGCGGTGTTCCAGCATCCGACGGTTTCGGCCCTCGCTCCGGTGGCCAAGCCCGTGGAGGAACGAACCGAGGGCCGCATTCTATCCGACTTGCCGCTGGTTGCCCTCACGCAGAGCGAGAGCGAACAGCTTAAGCGCGACTACCCGCAGGCCGAGGACATCTTGCCGTTGGCCCCATTACAGGAGGGGCTGCTGTTCCACGCGCTCTATGACGCGCAGGCGCCGGATGTCTACACGGTCCAGGTGGTGCTCGATCTCGAAGGGCCGGTCGACGCGGACGCAATGGCGTCTGCGGCGCGTGCGTTGGTGGCGCGACATGCAAGCCTGCGGGCGGGGTTCTGGCACGAGAATCTCAGCCGTGCGGTGCAGATCGTGGTGCCGCGCGCCGAGGCGCCGTGGCGCAGCATCGATCTGTCGGGGCTCGATGCAGCGTCCCGCGAAGAACAGCTGGGACATTTGCTGGCGCAGGATCGCGCCGGGCGCTTCGATCTTGCTGCGCCACCGCTCGTCCGATTTGCGTTGATCAAGACGGCGAGCAACACACATCGGTTGGTCATTATGCACCATCACCTAGTGATGGACGGCTGGTCGATGCCGGTGTTGGTGGGCGAGTTGCTGACGCTCTACCACGAGCCGCGGCGACGCGGGCGGGCTGCCGCGGGTGACGCCGTACCGGGATTATCTGGCGTGGCTGGCTGGGCAGGATCGTGCTGCCGCGGTTGCGGCCTGGCGGGAGGCCCTGGCGGGACTGGAAGAAGGGACGCATCTTGCATCACCCGATCCGGGGCGCGCGCCGATAGCGCCTGAGCAGCATTTGTTTGCGCTGAGTGCGCCGTTGACGGCAGCCCTGATGCAGCAGGCGCGTTCGCGCGGCCTTACGCTCAACACCTTCATCCAGGCGGCCTGGGGCATATTGCTCGGCCGGCTGACCGGACGGTCGGACGTGGTGTTCGGCGTGACGGTGGCGGGCCGGCCGCCCGAGATTGCCGGCATCGAGCGCATGGTGGGGCTGTTCATCAACACGCTGCCGCTGCGGCTGAAGCTCGATCCGGCAACCCCGCTGCTTACCCTTCTGTCGGAGCTGCAGGACGCCCAATCTCGGCTGATCGCGCACCAGCATGTCGGGCTGGCGGAGATCCAAGGTCTCACGGGCTTGGGCGAGCTGTTCGACACGCTGCTGGTGTTCGAGAACTATCCGGTCGACCATGCCGGGCTTGTGGCCGAGGTCAATGGTTTGAGGCTGACCGACTTGGTGGTGCGTGATGCCACAAATTATCCGCTGACCTTGATGGCAACGCCCGGCGAGCAATTGCAGCTTCGCCTCGACTACCGCGGCGACCTGTTCGAGCGGGGCAGCGTCGAGGCGCTGGGCGATCGTCTGGTGCGGCTGCTGGCGGCGGCGGTGGCGCGGCCGGAGCAGTCGATCGGGCGGCTGGATATCCTGGGCGCCGGGGAGCGCGCCACCCTCCTGCGGGGGTGGAACGACACCGCGCGTGCGATCGCGCCCGCGACCCTGCCGGAGCTGTTCGGCGCGCAGGCGGCACGTACGCCCGGCGCGACCGCCATCGTGTTCGGGGACGAGCGGCTCACCTACGCGGAGCTTGACGCCCGCTCCAATCAGCTGGCGCACCATCTGCGTGGTCTCGGCGTCGGGCCCGAAGTCATCGTCGCCCTGTGCGTGGAGCGCTCGCCCGAGATGATCGTCGGGCTCCTCGGCATCCTCCGGGCTGGCGGCGCCTACCTGCCACTCGACCCGGATTATCCGCCCGAGCGCCTCGCCTTCATGCTGGCGGATGCCAACGCGCCCGTGCTGGTGGCGCATTCTCATCTGGCCGAGCGGCCGGGCTCCCACGACGCCCGCATCGTGCGCATCGACACCGACTGGCCCGCCATCGCGGCCCAGCCCGCAACCGCTCCAGCCCCTGGCCTGCGCCCGCACAACACCGCCTACGTGATCTACACCTCGGGCTCCACCGGAACCCCCAAGGGCGTCGCCGTCACGCATGGCAACGCCGGCAACTTCATCGCGAGCGGTTCCCATGCGGCGTGGTCGGCGAACGAGACCGGGCTTCAGCTCGCGCCGCTGGCGTTCGACGCCTCGAGTTTCGAGCTCTGGGGTCCGCTGCTCAGCGGCGCCCGGCTGGTGCTGATGCCGCCCGGGCGGTGGGGCATGGCGGAACTGCAGCAGCAGATAACGCTGCACCAGGTCTCGGTGCTGCACCTGACGGCGCCGCTGTTCAATGCGCTGACGCCGGACGATCGTGCGGGCCTCGCGGGCGTGCGGCAACTGCTGACCGGCGGCGATGTCGTGTCGACCGTACAGGCACGCAATATCCTGACCCAACGCGCCGACCTGCGGCTGACCCATTGTTACGGCCCGACCGAGGCCACGACCTTCAGCGTGACGTTCGCGGCGGACCGGCCCGACGATGTGTCGTCGTCCTTGCCGATCGGTCGTCCGATTGCCAACACGCGGGTCTATGTTCTGGACGGTGGTCTTGAGCCGGTACCTGCGGGTGTTGTGGGGGAGCTTTACGTTGCCGGTGCGGGGCTTGCGCGCGGCTATGTGGGGCGTGCGGCGCTGACCGGGGAGCGGTTTGTGGCCGACCCGTTTGGTCCGGCGGGTGCGCGGATGTACCGGAGCGGGGACCTGGCGCGCTGGCGGCATGACGGCGTGCTGGAGTTTGTGGGTCGCGCGGACGCGCAGGTGAAGCTGCGCGGGTTCCGGATCGAGCCGGGCGAGATCGAGGCATTGCTGCTGCGGCACGCGGGGGTGGCGCAGTGCGCGGTGGTTTTGCGCGAGGATGCGCCCGGCAACAAGCGGCTGGTGGCGTATGTGGTTGCGGCCGCGGGCCCGGGCGTGGACGCCGGTTCGCCGGCCGCGGGCCTGTCGGCTGCGGATCGATCGCGCGTTCCGGTGGCTGCGCCCAACACCGCTGCGCGCGATACCGCCGCGCTCGCCAGCGCTGTACTCGACAGCGCGGCGCTGCGGGCCTTCGTCGGCGCGCGGCTTCCGGACTACATGGTTCCGTCGGGGTTCGTGGTGCTGGAGCGGCTGCCGCTGACACCGAACGGCAAGCTCGACCGGCGCGCGCTGCCGGCGCCCGAGACGGCCCCGGCGGCGGTGCGGCGGGAGCCGCGTACGCCGTCCGAGGAGGTGCTGTGCGCGCTGTTTGCGCAGGTGCTGGGGGTGGATCGGGTCGGGATCGACGACAATTTCTTTGCGCTGGGCGGCGACAGCATCATGTCGATCCAGCTGGTGAGCCGGGCGCGCAAGGCCGGCCTGACGATCACGCCGCGCGCGGTGTTCCAGCATCCGACGGTTTCGGCCCTTGCTCCGGTGGCCAAGCCCGTGGAGAAACGAACCGAGGGCCGCATTCTATCCGACTTGCCGCTGGTTGCCCTCACGCAGAGCGAGAGCGAACAGCTTAGGCGCGACTACCCGCAGATCGAGGACATCCTGCCGTTGTCTCCCTCGCAAGAGGGGCTGCTATTTCATGCGCTCTACGATGCCCATGCGCCAGACGTCTATGTCAGCCAGACTCTTTCTCGATCTCGAAGGTCCGCTGGATGGGGACGCAATGGTGTCCGCGGCGCGTACGCTGGTAGAGCGGCATGCGAGCCTGCGGGCGGGGTTCTGGCACGAGAATCTCAGCCGTGCGGTGCAGATCGTGGTGCCGCGCGCCGAGGCGCCGTGGCGCAGCATCGATCTGTCTTTGTTGGACGGACCGGGACGCGAGGAACGGCTGGCGGATCTGCTGGCGCAGGATCGCGCCGGGCGCTTCGATTTTGCCAAGCCGCCGCTCATTCGTTTTGCGTTGATCCGGCTGGCAGCCGGCAACCATCGACTGGTGATCACGACCCATCACATGGTGATGGATGGCTGGTCGCGGCCGGTGCTGGTGGGGGAATTGCTGACGCTCTACGCGCGGCCGGCTACGGCCGCCCTGCCAAAGGTGACGCCGTACCGGGATTATCTGGCGTGGCTGGCTGGGCAGGATCGTGCTGTCGCGGTTGCGGCCTGGCGGGAGGCCCTGGCGGGACTGGAAGAAGGGACGCATCTTGCATCACCCGATCCGGGGCGCGCGCCGATAGCGCCTGAGCAGCATTTGTTTGCGCTGAGTGCGCCGTTGACGGCAGCCCTGATGCAGCAGGCGCGTTCGCGCGGCCTTACGCTCAACACCTTCATCCAGGCGGCCTGGGGCATATTGCTCGGCCGGCTGACCGGACGGTCGGACGTGGTGTTCGGCGTGACGGTGGCGGGCCGGCCGCCCGAGATTGCCGGCATCGAGCGCATGGTGGGGCTGTTCATCAACACGCTGCCGCTGC
This sequence comes from uncultured Alphaproteobacteria bacterium, assembly GCA_963755305.1. Classification (GTDB taxonomy): domain Bacteria; phylum Pseudomonadota; class Alphaproteobacteria; order Rhizobiales; family Xanthobacteraceae; genus VAZQ01. Next base: position 391,623 of record CAVWJL010000012.1, read on the forward strand.
GGCTGAAGCTCGATCCGGCAACCCCGCTGCTTACCCTTCTGTCGGAGCTGCAGGACGCCCAATCTCGGCTGATCGCGCACCAGCATGTCGGGCTGGCGGAGATCCAAGGTCTCACGGGCTTGGGCGAGCTGTTCGACACGCTGGTGGTGTTCGAGAACTATCCGCTCGATCATAGCGGCCTTGAAGCCAAGGGTGACGGTCTGCGGCTCACGAATGTGAGCGGGCACGATGCCGCGCATTATCCCATGAGCCTCGGCGCCATGCCGGGCGAACAGCTGCAGCTTCGGCTCGACTATCGGCCGGATTTATTCAATAGGTCTGACGTAGGACTGCTGGCCCGGCGGTTGGTTCGCGTGCTGGAGTTGGCGGCGTCGGAGCCCGAGCGGACAACCGGGCGGCTCGACATTCTCAGTTCCAAGGAGCGCGCCACCCTCCTGCGGGGGTGGAACGACACCGCGCGTGCGATCGCGCCCGCGACCCTGCCGGAGCTGTTCGGCGCGCAGGCGGCACGTACGCCCGGCGCGACCGCCATCGTGTTCGGGGACGAGCGGCTCACCTACGCGGAGCTTGACGCCCGCTCCAATCAGCTGGCGCACCATCTGCGTGGTCTCGGCGTCGGGCCCGAAGTCATCGTCGCCCTGTGCGTGGAGCGCTCGCCCGAGATGATCGTCGGGCTCCTCGGCATCCTCCGGGCTGGCGGCGCCTACCTGCCACTCGACCCGGATTATCCGCCCGAGCGCCTCGCCTTCATGCTGGCGGATGCCAACGCGCCCGTGCTGGTGGCGCATTCTCATCTGGTCGAGCGGCCGGGCTCCCACAACGCCCGCATCGTGCGCATCGACACCCACTGGCCCGCCATCGCGGCCCAGCCCGCAACCGCTCCAGCCCCTGGCCTGCGCCCGCACAACACCGCCTACGTGATCTACACCTCGGGCTCCACCGGAACCCCCAAGGGGGTTGCTGTCACACACGATGGCATTCCCAATCTTGCGGCGGTTGAGATCGAGCGTTTCACCATCACGCCTACGTCGCGCGTGCTGCAGTTTGCATCGCTGAGCTTCGACGCCGCGTTGTGGGAGATCGCCGCCGCGCTGGCGGGCGGTGCCTCGCTTGTCCTGGCCGGGGCCGCCGCGCGCAGCGGCGACGCGCTTGCGACGCTGATCCGTGAACAGCACGTCACCCACGCGACCTTGCCGCCGGCACTGCTGTCCGACTTGCCGGCGGACCTTCCGCTGCAGACCCTGGTGGTGGCCGGCGAGGCGTGTTCTGCGGACCTAGCAGCACGCTGGGGTGAGGGCCGGCAACTGATCAATGCCTATGGCCCGACCGAGACGACGGTGTGCGCGACCATGAGCGAGCCGTTGTACGGGGAGGGCCTGCCGCCGATCGGTCGTCCGATTGCCAACACGCGGGTCTATGTTCTGGACGGTGGTCTTGAGCCGGTACCTGCGGGTGTTGTGGGGGAGCTTTACGTTGCCGGTGCGGGGCTTGCGCGCGGCTATGTGGGGCGTGCGGCGCTGACCGGGGAGCGGTTTGTGGCCGACCCGTTTGGTCCGGCGGGTGCGCGGATGTACCGGAGCGGGGACCTGGCGCGCTGGCGGCATGACGGCGTGCTGGAGTTTGTGGGTCGCGCGGACGCGCAGGTGAAGCTGCGCGGGTTCCGGATCGAGCCGGGCGAGATCGAGGCATTGCTGCTGCGGCACGCGGGGGTGGCGCAGTGCGCGGTGGTTTTGCGCGAGGATGCGCCCGGCAACAAGCGGCTGGTGGCGTATGTGGTTGCGGCCGCGGGCCCGGGCGTGGACGCCGGTTCGCCGGCCGCGGGCCTGTCGGCTGCGGATCGATCGCGCGTTCCGGTGGCTGCGCCCAACACCGCTGCGCGCGATACCGCCGCGCTCGCCAGCGCTGTACTCGACAGCGCGGCGCTGCGGGCCTTCGTCGGCGCGCGGCTTCCGGACTACATGGTTCCGTCGGGGTTCGTGGTGCTGGAGCGGCTGCCGCTGACACCGAACGGCAAGCTCGACCGGCGCGCGCTGCCGGCGCCCGAGACGGCCCCGGCGGCGGTGCGGCGGGAGCCGCGTACGCCGTCCGAGGAGGTGCTGTGCGCGCTGTTTGCGCAGGTGCTGGGGGTGGATCGGGTCGGGATCGACGACAATTTCTTTGCGCTGGGCGGCGACAGCATCATGTCGATCCAGCTGGTGAGCCGGGCGCGCAAGGCCGGCCTGACGATCACGCCGCGCGCGGTGTTCCAGCACCAGACCGTGGCGGCGCTGGCGGCGGCCGCCGCGGTGGCGGCGGATGGCACCGATGTGGTGGCCGACGTCGCGGTCGGCTCGTTGCCCATGACGCCGATCATGCGCTGGCAGGCCGAGCAGGGCGGTCCGCTCGATCGCCTCAACCAGGCGATGCTGCTGCGGCTGCCGGTCGGGGTGCGGGAAGCCGATCTGCTGGGTGCCTTGCAGAGCGTGCTGGATCATCACGATGGGTTGCGGCTGCGGCGCACGGGCGACCCGGTGGGTGCAGATGGGCAGCAGGACCAAGCAGCAGCGGACACTTGGCAGTTTGAGGTGTTGCCGGCCGGATCGGTTCCGGCTTCTGCGTGCCTGCGGCGGATTGAGGTCTCGGGCCTTTCGGATGCGGATTTGCGGGCGTGCATCGCGCGGGAGGCGCCGGCGGCCGAATGCCGGCTTGCGCCGTCGTCCGGCACCATGGTGCAGGCGGTGTGGTTCGACGCCGGGGTGGAGCATCCCGGGCGTCTGCTGCTGACCATCCACCATCTGTCGGTCGACGGGGTGTCGTGGCGCATCCTGCTGCCCGACCTCTCGGCCGCGTGGGAAGCCCTTGTGCGCGGTGAGCCGCCCGCGCTGCCGGCGCGCGGCACCTCGTTCCGCCATTGGGCGCAGCGGCTCGCAGCGCACGCGCAGGACGAGGAGCGGGTTGCGGAGTTGCCGTTCTGGCGCGGCATGCTGGGTGCGCCCTCGGTCTCGCTGGCCGATGGCGCGCTCGATGCCACGCGCGACAGGGCCGGCACGGCCGGCCATCTGACGCTGACACTCGACGCCGGGCAGACCGGCGCGCTGCTGACGCGGGTTCCGGCGGCGTTCCATGGCGGCATCAACGACGTGCTGCTGAGCGCGCTGGCGGTTGCGCTGGCGCAATGGTGCAGGCGGCGCGGCCGGGGCAGCGGCCAGGCGGTGCTGGTCGATCTGGAAGGACACGGGCGGGAGGAGGTGTTTACCGACGTCGAACTCTCGCGCACGGTCGGGTGGTTCACCAGCCTTTATCCGGTGCGGCTCGATGCCGGGGGGATCGATCTGGCGGACGCGATGGCGGGGGGGGCCGCGCTCGGGCGTGCGCTCAAGAGCATCAAGGAGCAGTTGCGCGCCATCCGGGACAACGGGCTGGGCTATGGGCTGCTGCGCTATCTCAATGACGAGACTGGCGCGCAGCTTGCGGAGTTTGCGCCGCCGCAGATCGCCTTCAACTATCTGGGGCGGTTCGCGGCGCCCGGCTCGGCGGACTGGGCCCCGGCCGTGGAGGGCGATGCGTTGGGCGGCGGGGGCGATCCCGCCATGGCGCTGTCGCATGTGCTGGAGGTCAATGCGCTGACGCTCGACGGGGCGGATGGCCCCGTGCTGAGCGCGAACTGGCGCTTTGCGCCCGCGCTGCTGAGCCAGGGCGAGGTGCATGAACTGGCGCGGAGCTGGTTCCATGTGCTGGAAGCACTGGTGCGGCATGTTGACTCACCGGACGCGGGCGGGCGCACGCCCTCCGACCTGCCACTGATTGCGCTCACGCAGGGCGAGATCGAGCGGCTGGAGCGCGCGTATCCGCAGATCGACGACATCCTGCCGCTGTCTCCGCTGCAGGAGGGGCTGCTGTTCCATGCGCTCTATGACGCGCAGGTGCCCGACGTCTATACCACCCAAATTGTGCTCGATCTCGAGGGAGCGCTGGACTGCACGGCGCTGGAGGCCGCGGCGCATGCGCTGGTGGAACGGCACGCGAGTCCTGCGCGCGGGATTCTGGCATGAGAACCTCAGTCGTCCGGTGCAGATCATGGTGCCCGGGCGATGCGCCGCTGGCGCAGCATCGATCTGTCGGAACTTGACGCGGAACAATGCGCAGGAACGGCTGCGATCAGCTGCTGGCGCAGGATCGCGCCGAGCGCTTCGATCTCGCCGCGCCGCCGCTCATCCGCTTTGCGTTGATCCGGCTGACGGCGGGCAAGCATCGGCTGGTGCTCACCTACTCATCACATGCTGATGGACGGCTGGTCGATGCCGGTGCTGGTGGGCGAGTTGCTGACGCTCTACCAGAGCCGCGGCGACGCGGGCGGGCTGCCGCGGGTGACGCCATACCGGGATTATCTGGCATGGCTCGCCCGGCAGGATCGTGCTGCCGCGGTTGCGGCCTGGCGCGAGGCATTGGCCGGGCTGGAGGAGGGCACGCGCCTTGCGCCATCCGATGCTGGCGGGCGCAGGCCGATTGCGCCTGAGCAGCACTTGTTTGCGCTGAGCGCCGCCGTTGACGGCGGCGCTGACGCAGCAGGCGCGCGCACCGGTCTAACGCTCAACACCGTCATGCAGGCCGCGTGGGGCATTCTGCTCGGCCGGCTGACCGGACGGTCGGACGTGGTGTTCGGCGTGACGGTGGCGGGCCGGCCGCCGGAGATTGCCGGCATCGAGCGCATGGTGGGGCTGTTCATCAACACGCTGCCGCTGCGGCTGAAGCTCGATCCGGCAACCCCGCTGCTTACCCTTCTGTCGGAGCTGCAGGACGCCCAATCTCGGCTGATCGCGCACCAGCATCTCGGGCTGGCGGAGATCCAGGGTCTGACGGCGGTTGGGCGAGCTGTTCGACACGCTGCGTGGTGTTCGAGAACTATCCGGTCGATCACGAGCAGCGCTGGCGGCCGAGATCGGCGGCCTGCGGCTCACGAATGTGAGCGGGCACGATGCCACACATTATCCCCTGGCTCTGGCGGCACTGCCGGGCGAGCGCTGCAGCTGCGTCTCGACTACCGCGGCGACCTGTTCGAGCGGGGCAGCGTCGAGGCGCTGGGCGATCGTCTGGTGCGGCTGCTGGCGGCGGCGGTGGCGCGGCCGGAGCAGTCGATCGGGCGGCTGGATATCCTGGGCGCCGGGGAGCGCGCCACCCTCCTGCGGGGGTGGAACGACACCGCGCGTGCGATCGCGCCCGCGACCCTGCCGGAGCTGTTCGGCGCGCAGGCGGCACGTACGCCCGGCGCGACCGCCATCGTGTTCGGGGACGAGCGGCTCACCTACGCGGAGCTTGACGCCCGCTCCAATCAGCTGGCGCACCATCTGCGTGGTCTCGGCGTCGGGCCCGAAGTCATCGTCGCCCTGTGCGTGGAGCGCTCGCCCGAGATGATCGTCGGGCTCCTCGGCATCCTCCGGGCTGGCGGCGCCTACCTGCCACTCGACCCGGATTATCCGCCCGAGCGCCTCGCCTTCATGCTGGCGGATGCCAACGCGCCCGTGCTGGTGGCGCATTCTCATCTGGTCGAGCGGCCGGGCTCCGCACAACGCCCGCATCGTGCGCATCGACACCCACTGGCCCGCCATCGCGGCCCAGCCCGCAACCGCTCCAGCCCCTGGCCTGCGCCCGCACAACACCGCCTACGTGATCTACACCTCGGGCTCCACCGGAACCCCCAAGGGCGTCGCCGTCACGCATGGCAACGTTGGCAACTCGTTGCGGCGGTCCACCATGACGGCGTTCCGATCGACGCAACGTGACGCGTGGCTTCAGTTCGCATCGCTGGCGTTCGACGCCTCGGTTTCGGGAGATCTGGGGCCGCTGCTGCAGCGGCGCCCGGCTGGTGCTGATGCCGTCCGGGCGGCGGCGCATCGGCGGAGCTGCTAGCAGCTGATCCGCTGCACGCAGGTCATCGACGTCCTGCACCAGACGGCACCGCTGTTCGATGCGTTGACGCCGGACGATCTGGTGCAGACCTCGCGAGCTGCGGCACTGCTGACCGGCGGCGATGTCCTGCGACCTAGCAGGCACGCAATGATTGGTGACCGCAACGCGCCGACCGCGGCTGATCAATTGTTACGGCCCGACCGAGACGACGACGCTGTCAGCGCGATCATTCGCAGCGAACCGGTCCGACGTGGTCGTCGGCCTGTCGCCGATCGGTCGTCCGATTGCCAACACGCGGGTCTATGTTCTGGACGGTGGTCTTGAGCCGGTACCTGCGGGTGTTGTGGGGGAGCTTTACGTTGCCGGTGCGGGGCTTGCGCGCGGCTATGTGGGGCGTGCGGCGCTGACCGGGGAGCGGTTTGTGGCCGACCCGTTTGGTCCGGCGGGTGCGCGGATGTACCGGAGCGGGGACCTGGCGCGCTGGCGGCATGACGGCGTGCTGGAGTTTGTGGGTCGCGCGGACGCGCAGGTGAAGCTGCGCGGGTTCCGGATCGAGCCGGGCGAGATCGAGGCATTGCTGCTGCGGCACGCGGGGGTGGCGCAGTGCGCGGTGGTTTTGCGCGAGGATGCGCCCGGCAACAAGCGGCTGGTGGCGTATGTGGTTGCGGCCGCGGGCCCGGGCGTGGACGCCGGTTCGCCGGCCGCGGGCCTGTCGGCTGCGGATCGATCGCGCGTTCCGGTGGCTGCGCCCAACACCGCTGCGCGCGATACCGCCGCGCTCGCCAGCGCTGTACTCGACAGCGCGGCGCTGCGGGCCTTCGTCGGCGCGCGGCTTCCGGACTACATGGTTCCGTCGGGGTTCGTGGTGCTGGAGCGGCTGCCGCTGACACCGAACGGCAAGCTCGACCGGCGCGCGCTGCCGGCGCCCGAGACGGCCCCGGCGGCGGTGCGGCGGGAGCCGCGTACGCCGTCCGAGGAGGTGCTGTGCGCGCTGTTTGCGCAGGTGCTGGGGGTGGATCGGGTCGGGATCGACGACAATTTCTTTGCGCTCGGGGGGCATTCGCTGCTTGCGACGCGGCTGATCAGCCGCATCCGCTCGGCGCTGGATGTCGAGATCGCGATCCGCAGCCTGTTCGAGGCCCCGACCGTGGAGGGCCTGGCGGGAGCGCTGGCGGAGGGCGATGCGGCGCGGCCGGCGTTGCGGCCGATGGCGCGGCCGGCCGAGATCCCGCTATCGTTTGCGCAGCGCCGGTTGTGGTTCCTCAACCGTCTGGAGGGCGCGGGCGCGACCTACACGATCCCGATCGCGCTGCGGCTGACGGGCGGGCTCGACCGGGCCGCGCTGGAGATGGCGCTGGGCGACCTGGTGGAGCGGCACGAGAGCCTGCGCACGGTGTTCCCCGATACGCTCGGGGTGCCGCGCCAGCAGGTCCTGGAGGCGGCTGCGGGGCGGCCGCGGCTCACGATCAGCGAGATCGATGAGGCCGCTCTAGCGGGGGCGTTGACGGAGGCGGCGCGGGCGGGCTTTGATCTTGCGAGCGAGCCGCCGCTGCGGGCGCATCTGTATGCGCTGTCGGAGCACGAGCACGTGCTGCTGCTGCTGCTGCACCACATCGCGGGCGACGGCTGGTCGATGGCGCCGCTGTGGCGCGACCTTGCGGATGGGTATGTGGCGCGGCGGGAGGGACGGCGGCCGCGGCTTGCGGCCTTGCCGGTGCAATATGCCGATTACACGCTGTGGCAGCACCAGGTTCTGGGCAGCGAGGACGACCCGCAGAGCGCGATCTCGCGCCAGCTCGGCTACTGGACCGGGCGGCTGGCGGGGCTTCCTGATCAGCTCGATCTTCCTGGCGACCGTGCGCGGCCTGCGGAGGCGAGCCACCGCGGCGACAGCGTGGCGCTGCAGATCCCGGCCGAGCTGCACCAACGCCTGCTGGCGCTGGCGCGGGCATCGGGCGCGAGCCTGTTCATGCTGCTGCAGGCCGGGCTTGCAGCGCTGCTGAGCCGGCTGGGGGCGGGCGACGACATCCCGATCGGGAGCCCGATCGCTGGCCGCACCGACAGCGCGCTCGACGATCTGGTCGGGTTCTTCGTCAACACGCTGGTGCTGCGCACCGACGTGTCGGGGGCTCCGAGCTTTGTCGACCTGGTGGCGCGGGTGCGGACCGATAACCTGTCGGCCTACGGGCAGCAGGACCTGCCGTTCGAGCGGCTGGTGGAGGTGCTCAACCCGCAGCGCTCGATGGCGCGGCATGCACTGTTCCAGGTGATGCTGGCGCTGCAGAACAACGCGGAGTTCGAGGCGGCGCTGCCGGGTCTGGAGGTCGGGTTCGAGCGGGTCGCGACCGCGAGCGCGCGGTTCGACCTGTCGTTTATTCTCGGCGAGCAGCGTGCGGAGGACGGCACGCCGGGGGGCATCGGCGGTATCATCGAATACGCCACCGACCTGTTCGAGCGGGGCAGCGTCGAGGCGCTGGGCGATCGTCTGGTGCGGCTGCTGGCGGCGGCGGTGGCGCGGCCGGAGCAGTCGATCGGGCGGCTGGATATCCTGGGCGCCGGGGAGCGCGCCACCCTCCTGCGGGGGTGGAACGACACCGCGCGTGCGATCGCGCCCGCGACCCTGCCGGAGCTGTTCGGCGCGCAGGCGGCACGTACGCCCGGCGCGACCGCCATCGTGTTCGGGGACGAGCGGCTCACCTACGCGGAGCTTGACGCCCGCTCCAATCAGCTGGCGCACCATCTGCGTGGTCTCGGCGTCGGGCCCGAAGTCATCGTCGCCCTGTGCGTGGAGCGCTCGCCCGAGATGATCGTCGGGCTCCTCGGCATCCTCCGGGCTGGCGGCGCCTACCTGCCACTCGACCCGGATTATCCGCCCGAGCGCCTCGCCTTCATGCTGGCGGATGCCAACGCGCCCGTGCTGGTGGCGCATTCTCATCTGGCCGACCGGCCGGGCTCCGCACGACGCCCGCGTCGTGCGGCTCGATGCGGACTGGCCCGCCATCGCGGCCCAGCCCGCAACCGCTCCAGCCCCTGGCCTGCGCCCGCACAACACCGCCTACGTGATCTACACCTCGGGCTCCACCGGAACCCCCAAGGGCGTCGCCGTCACGCATGGCAACGTCGTGCGACGTTCAGCGCGAGCGGTTCCCATGCGGCGTGGTCGGCGAACGAGACCGGGCTTCAGCTCGCACCGCTGGCGTTCGACGCCTCGAGTTTCGAGCTCTGGGGTCCGCTGCTCAGCGGCGCCCGGCTGGTGCTGATGCCGCCCGGGCGGTGGCGCATGGCGGAGCTGCAGCAGCAGATAACGCTGCACGCAGGTCGTGACGGTGCTGCACCTGACGGCGCCGCTGTTCAATGCGCTGATGCCGGACGATCGTGCGGACCTCGCGCGGCGTGCGGCAACTGCTGACCGGCGGCGATGTCGTGTCGACCGTACAGGCACGCAATGATCCTGACCCAACGCGCCGACCTGCGGCTGATCCATTGTTACGGCCCGACCGAGGCCACGACCTTCAGCGTGACGTTCGCGGCGGACCGACCCGACGATGTGTCGACGTCCTTGCCGATCGGTCGTCCGATTGCCAACACGCGGGTCTATGTTCTGGACGGTGGTCTTGAGCCGGTACCTGCGGGTGTTGTGGGGGAGCTTTACGTTGCCGGTGCGGGGCTTGCGCGCGGCTATGTGGGGCGTGCGGCGCTGACCGGGGAGCGGTTTGTGGCCGACCCGTTTGGTCCGGCGGGTGCGCGGATGTACCGGAGCGGGGACCTGGCGCGCTGGCGGCATGACGGCGTGCTGGAGTTTGTGGGTCGCGCGGACGCGCAGGTGAAGCTGCGCGGGTTCCGGATCGAGCCGGGCGAGATCGAGGCATTGCTGCTGCGGCACGCGGGGGTGGCGCAGTGCGCGGTGGTTTTGCGCGAGGATGCGCCCGGCAACAAGCGGCTGGTGGCGTATGTGGTTGCGGCCGCGGGCCCGGGCGTGGACGCCGGTTCGCCGGCCGCGGGCCTGTCGGCTGCGGATCGATCGCGCGTTCCGGTGGCTGCGCCCAACACCGCTGCGCGCGATACCGCCGCGCTCGCCAGCGCTGTACTCGACAGCGCGGCGCTGCGGGCCTTCGTCGGCGCGCGGCTTCCGGACTACATGGTTCCGTCGGGGTTCGTGGTGCTGGAGCGGCTGCCGCTGACACCGAACGGCAAGCTCGACCGGCGCGCGCTGCCGGCGCCCGAGACGGCCCCGGCGGCGGTGCGGCGGGAGCCGCGTACGCCGTCCGAGGAGGTGCTGTGCGCGCTGTTTGCGCAGGTGCTGGGGGTGGATCGGGTCGGGATCGACGACAATTTCTTTGCGCTGGGCGGCGACAGCATCATGTCGATCCAGCTGGTGAGCCGGGCGCGCAAGGCCGGCCTGACGATCACGCCGCGCGCGGTGTTCCAGCACCAGACCGTGGCGGCGCTGGCGGCGGCCGCCGCGGTGGCGGCGGATGGCACCGATGTGGTGGCCGACGTCGCGGTCGGCTCGTTGCCCATGACGCCGATCATGCGCTGGCAGGCCGAGCAGGGCGGTCCGCTCGATCGCCTCAACCAGGCGATGCTGCTGCGGCTGCCGGTCGGGGTGCGGGAAGCCGATCTGCTGGGTGCCTTGCAGAGCGTGCTGGATCATCACGATGGGTTGCGGCTGCGGCGCACGGGCGACCCGGTGGGTGCAGATGGGCAGCAGGACCAAGCAGCAGCGGACACTTGGCAGTTTGAGGTGTTGCCGGCCGGATCGGTTCCGGCTTCTGCGTGCCTGCGGCGGATTGAGGTCTCGGGCCTTTCGGATGCGGATTTGCGGGCGTGCATCGCGCGGGAGGCGCCGGCGGCCGAATGCCGGCTTGCGCCGTCGTCCGGCACCATGGTGCAGGCGGTGTGGTTCGACGCCGGGGTGGAGCATCCCGGGCGTCTGCTGCTGACCATCCACCATCTGTCGGTCGACGGGGTGTCGTGGCGCATCCTGCTGCCCGACCTCTCGGCCGCGTGGGAAGCCCTTGTGCGCGGTGAGCCGCCCGCGCTGCCGGCGCGCGGCACCTCGTTCCGCCATTGGGCGCAGCGGCTCGCAGCGCACGCGCAGGACGAGGAGCGGGTTGCGGAGTTGCCGTTCTGGCGCGGCATGCTGGGTGCGCCCTCGGTCTCGCTGGCCGATGGCGCGCTCGATGCCACGCGCGACAGGGCCGGCACGGCCGGCCATCTGACGCTGACACTCGACGCCGGGCAGACCGGCGCGCTGCTGACGCGGGTTCCGGCGGCGTTCCATGGCGGCATCAACGACGTGCTGCTGAGCGCGCTGGCGGTTGCGCTGGCGCAATGGTGCAGGCGGCGCGGCCGGGGCAGCGGCCAGGCGGTGCTGGTCGATCTGGAAGGACACGGGCGGGAGGAGGTGTTTACCGACGTCGAACTCTCGCGCACGGTCGGGTGGTTCACCAGCCTTTATCCGGTGCGGCTCGATGCCGGGGGGATCGATCTGGCGGACGCGATGGCGGGGGGGGCCGCGCTCGGGCGTGCGCTCAAGAGCATCAAGGAGCAGTTGCGCGCCATCCGGGACAACGGGCTGGGCTATGGGCTGCTGCGCTATCTCAATGACGAGACTGGCGCGCAGCTTGCGGAGTTTGCGCCGCCGCAGATCGCCTTCAACTATCTGGGGCGGTTCGCGGCGCCCGGCTCGGCGGACTGGGCCCCGGCCGTGGAGGGCGATGCGTTGGGCGGCGGGGGCGATCCCGCCATGGCGCTGTCGCATGTGCTGGAGGTCAATGCGCTGACGCTCGACGGGGCGGATGGCCCCGTGCTGAGCGCGAACTGGCGCTTTGCGCCCGCGCTGCTGAGCCAGGGCGAGGTGCATGAACTGGCGCGGAGCTGGTTCCATGTGCTGGAAGCACTGGTGCGGCATGTTGACTCACCGGACGCGGGCGGGCGCACGCCCTCCGACCTGCCACTGATTGCGCTCACGCAGGGCGAGATCGAGCGGCTGGAGAGCCGGTATCCGCGGATCGACGACATCCTGCCGCTGTCGGCGTTGCAGGAGGGGCTGCTGTTCCATGCGCTCTATGACGCGCAGGGACCCGACGTCTACATCACCCAGCTGGTGCTCGGCCTGGAGGGAGCGCTCGATAGCGCTGCGCTGCCGGCCGCCGCGCAGGCGCTGGTGGAGCGGCATGCGATCCTGCGGACGGGGTTCTGGCAGGAGAACCTGAGCCATCCGGTGCAGATCGTGGTGCCGCACGCGCAGGCGCCGTGGCGCAGCATCGACCTGTCGGGTCTGGATGCGGCAGCGCGCGACGACCGGCTCACACAGTTGCTGGCGCAGGATTACGCCGGTCGCTTCGATCTGGCGGCGCCGCCGCTCATCCGCTTTGCGCTGATCCGGATCGCCGAGAACGAGCACCGGCTGGTGCTGACCACGCACCACCTGCTGATCGACGGCTGGTCGATGCCGGTGCTGGTGGGCGAGTTGCTGACGCTCTACCAGAGCCGCGGCGACGCGGGCGGGCTGCCGCGGGTGACGCCATATCGGGATTATCTGGCATGGCTCGCCCGGCAGGATCGTGCCGCCGCGGTCGCGGCCTGGCGCGCCGCATTGGCGGGGCTGGAGGAGGGCACGCGGCTCTCGCCGCCCGATCCGGCGCGCAAGCCCATTGCGCCCGAGCAGATCGTGCTGGCGCTGAGCCAGCCGTTGACGGCGGCGCTGACGCAACAGGCGCGTGCGCACGGCCTCACGCTCAACACCATCATGCAGGCCGCGTGGGGCATTCTGCTCGGCCGGCTGACCGGACGGTCGGACGTGGTGTTCGGCGTGACGGTGGCGGGCCGGCCGCCGGAGATTGCCGGCATCGAGCGCATGGTGGGGCTGTTCATCAACACGCTGCCGCTGCGGCTGAAGCTCGATCCGGCAACCCCGCTGCTTACCCTTCTGTCGGAGCTGCAGGACGCCCAATCTCGGCTGATCGCGCACCAGCATGTCGGGCTGGCGGAGATCCAAGGTCTCACGGGCTTGGGCGAGCTGTTCGACACGCTGCTGGTGTTCGAGAACTATCCGGTCGACCACAGCACGCTGGCGGCCGAGACCGGCGGCTTGCGGCTCACGCAGGTGAGTGGGCAGGACGCCACCCATTATCCCGTGACGCTGGGCGTGGTGCCGGGCGACGCGCTGCGGCTGCGTCTCGACTACCGCGGCGACCTGTTCGAGCGGGGCAGCGTCGAGGCGCTGGGCGATCGTCTGGTGCGGCTGCTGGCGGCGGCGGTGGCGCGGCCGGAGCAGTCGATCGGGCGGCTGGATATCCTGGGCGCCGGGGAGCGCGCCACCCTCCTGCGGGGGTGGAACGACACCGCGCGTGCGATCGCGCCCGCGACCCTGCCGGAGCTGTTCGGCGCGCAGGCGGCACGTACGCCCGGCGCGACCGCCATCGTGTTCGGGGACGAGCGGCTCACCTACGCGGAGCTTGACGCCCGCTCCAATCAGCTGGCGCACCATCTGCGTGGTCTCGGCGTCGGGCCCGAAGTCATCGTCGCCCTGTGCGTGGAGCGCTCGCCCGAGATGATCGTCGGGCTCCTCGGCATCCTCCGGGCTGGCGGCGCCTACCTGCCACTCGACCCGGATTATCCGCCCGAGCGCCTCGCCTTCATGCTGGCGGATGCCAACGCGCCCGTGCTGGTGGCGCATTCTCATCTGGTCGACCGGCCGGGCCCGCACGACGCCCGCGTCGTGCGCATCGACACCCACTGGCCCGCCATCGCGGCCCAGCCCGCAACCGCTCCAGCCCCTGGCCTGCGCCCGCACAACACCGCCTACGTGATCTACACCTCGGGCTCCACCGGAACCCCCAAGGGGGTTGCTGTCACACACGATGGCATTCCCAATCTGGTGGCGGCCCAGCTTGACCGGTTCGCGATCGATGCCGCGGCACGCGTGCTGCAATTCGCATCGCTGAGTTTCGATGCCGCCGTTTCGGAGATCGCGACCGTCCTGACATCTGGCGCCACGCTCGTTCTTCCTACGGGAGAACGCAGCGGCGACGCGCTTGCGACGCTGATCCGTGAACAGCACGTCACCCACGCGACCTTGCCGCCGGCACTGCTGTCCGACTTGCCGGCGGACCTTCCGCTGCAGACCCTGGTGGTGGCCGGCGAGGCGTGTTCTGCGGACCTAGCAGCACGCTGGGGTGAGGGCCGGCAACTGATCAATGCCTATGGCCCGACCGAGACGACGGTGTGCGCGACCATGAGCGAGCCGTTGTACGGGGAGGGCCTGCCGCCGATCGGTCGTCCGATTGCCAACACGCGGGTCTATGTTCTGGACGGTGGTCTTGAGCCGGTACCTGCGGGTGTTGTGGGGGAGCTTTACGTTGCCGGTGCGGGGCTTGCGCGCGGCTATGTGGGGCGTGCGGCGCTGACCGGGGAGCGGTTTGTGGCCGACCCGTTTGGTCCGGCGGGTGCGCGGATGTACCGGAGCGGGGACCTGGCGCGCTGGCGGCATGACGGCGTGCTGGAGTTTGTGGGTCGCGCGGACGCGCAGGTGAAGCTGCGCGGGTTCCGGATCGAGCCGGGCGAGATCGAGGCATTGCTGCTGCGGCACGCGGGGGTGGCGCAGTGCGCGGTGGTTTTGCGCGAGGATGCGCCCGGCAACAAGCGGCTGGTGGCGTATGTGGTTGCGGCCGCGGGCCCGGGCGTGGACGCCGGTTCGCCGGCCGCGGGCCTGTCGGCTGCGGATCGATCGCGCGTTCCGGTGGCTGCGCCCAACACCGCTGCGCGCGATACCGCCGCGCTCGCCAGCGCTGTACTCGACAGCGCGGCGCTGCGGGCCTTCGTCGGCGCGCGGCTTCCGGACTACATGGTTCCGTCGGGGTTCGTGGTGCTGGAGCGGCTGCCGCTGACACCGAACGGCAAGCTCGACCGGCGCGCGCTGCCGGCGCCCGAGACGGCCCCGGCGGCGGTGCGGCGGGAGCCGCGTACGCCGTCCGAGGAGGTGCTGTGCGCGCTGTTTGCGCAGGTGCTGGGGGTGGATCGGGTCGGGATCGACGACAATTTCTTTGCGCTCGGGGGGCATTCGCTGCTTGCGACGCGGCTGATCAGCCGCATCCGCTCGGCGCTGGATGTCGAGATCGCGATCCGCAGCCTGTTCGAGGCCCCGACCGTGGAGGCTCTGGCCAAGCATCTCGCGGCCGGTGGTCTAAGCGGGTCCGATCTTGAAGTCATGCTGCCGATAAAGCCAGCCGGAAACTCGCCGCCGTTGTTCTGCATTCACCCTGCCGGCGGCTTCAGTTGGCCCTATGCGAGGTTCATTCGCCACCTTCCCGCGGACCGCCCGATCTACGGTTTGCAGGCACGTAATCTCTCCCGGCCTGACAAGGGACCCGACACCATTGAGGAAATGGCCGCAGACTATGTGAGCCTGATCCGGGAGGTTCAACCTTCAGGACCCTACAATCTCCTTGGCTGGTCCTTCGGTGGCTTGGTGGCCCATGCGATGGCGACCCAACTTCAGGATGCGGGTCATGAGGTCGCGTTGCTCGCCCTCCTTGACAGCTTCCCGGTCGCGCCGGAAAACCTGCTGCATAACGGCGACGGTGGGCGAAGGGTGGAGGAGTTCTTCGCCGGGCTGGGCGACAAACCGTTGCAGGACCTGTCGGAGACCTTGCGTCGCGAGGGGCATCTCCTGACGCCGCGGCAATACGAAACGATCTTCGAAGCTTCCAAAGACCATCTTCGGCTCGCAATGCAGTTTTCGCCCCAGCGATTTGACGGCGACCTCCTGTTCTTCGCATCAATCGAAAGTGACGTCAGGGGGCCGGTCGAATCCTGAAGTCCCTACGTCGTCGGCCCGATCAAAGTCCACCGGATCGATTGCCCCCACCGCGCGATGATGGACGAATTGCCGGCCGCAACCATCGGCAGCACGCTGGCGGCCGAGCTTGCCTGCCGGCAGATAAGCGCGCGCGTTCACCCGGATGGAACCGAAGTCGCCGCGACCTCCATTCCATCGGCGGCTCGTCCGCTCGACAACGATGTGGCAGCCGAATAAACCAGCGCCCGAACCCGTGCACGGCCGAAACGACATCATCGTGCCGCAGTGCTCCGGTGGATTTTGAAGCAAGGGCGGCCTAATTTTAAGCATGAAGAAGCTCAATGACGTCAGCCGGACGCGGCTCAAGGTAGCTGGACCTGGCAGGCCGACAACAGGGATCAGGCTTTATGAGTGACTCTTTGTACCTCCGGTCAAACATCGTTGCGGAGCCGCTGATCGACGGTTGGTACGCGTGGACGCATCTCATTTCGCCAGCGACGGCGGCGCGGAATCTGACCGAACGCCACTTGCAGATCATCGAGTCTTACATCGAGTGTCCGGAAGCACACGAAGCGGCGGTCAAGGACCCCAAGTTGATCGGCGGTCCGTACATGGATATCGGCCCCAATCGCGTGGAGGAGGTAAAGGCATTGCGCGATCGGACGGTCCGCGAGCGGAAGAACTTGATCGAGTTGTCACGTTCGATCGAGCAGCTGGACGCAATGCTGCGCACCAAAGCAAAGGGTAACAGTCTTGAAAGCCTGTATGCGGAAGTGCCGCCGTGCCTTCAGGGCTACGTGGAGATCGTCTACGATCTCAACAACCACCCATCGTTTCGATTGATCGAGCCGCTGCTCTACCGTAGCCAGCACTACGACGTATCGTCCCAGAGCGTCATGCTTTCCAAGATTGCAGGCGATGATCGTCCGTTTGTCCTGAGTACCCCTCGTCTCGATAAGGGCAGTGCGGTTCAGCTGCAAATTCCATTTGCGAGCGAGACCTATGATCATCTCTTCCGGCTGAAACGCGAGCCGAAGCCGCTCGAAGCCATTTGTAACGCGCTCAAGGTGGGTGCGGGCGATGCCGACTTGTTTCGGTCATTCTTCACAACCGAGCCGCCACGGCCCTATGCGAAATACGACGGCCCCGGCGCGCGCTGGCGGTATTTCGGTCATGCCTGCATCCTGCTGGAGACGAAAGGCACGAGCATTCTGCTCGATCCCGTGCTGAGCTACACGTACGAGAGCGATATTTCCCGCTACACCTACGACGATCTCCCGGAGGTTATCGACTTTGCGCTGATCACGCACAATCATCAAGATCATATCTTGTTTGAGACGCTGCTGCAGTTGCGTCATCGCATCCGCACCGTCGTGGTTCCCCGGAATGGCGGAGGGGCGCTGCAAGATCCGTCGCTGCGATTGGTCCTGCAGCAATGCGGATTCCGCAATGTCATCGAAGTCACCGAGATGGAGCAGCTGGCGTTCGACGGGGGCGCCATAACCGCGGTGCCTTTCCTCGGCGAGCACGCCGATCTGAATGTACTCACCAAGTCTGCTTACCTGGTCCAGCTCGATGGTCACAAGCTGCTGTTCGCGGCCGATTCCTGCAATATCTCGCCGCCGCTGTACAAGCACGTGCAGCGCGAGATCGGCGATGTCGATGCGATCTTCCTGGGGATGGAGTGCGATGGCGCACCGCTGTCCTGGCTTTATGGCCCGCTGCTTACGCAGCGGCTCGAGCGGGCGCAGGATCATTCGCGCCGCCTTGCCGGCTCCAACTACGAGCGCGCGATCGCGATCGTCGAGGAACTGCATTGTAAAGAAGTGTATGTCTACGCGATGGGCCAGGAGCCTTGGCTCAACCACGTGATGGGCATCAAATACACCGACCAATCGAACCCGATCGTGCATTCAAACCGGCTCATCGAGACCTGCCGGTCGCGCGGCATCCCGGCTGAACGATTGTTCGGCGAGAAGGAAATTCTGCTGCCGTAAGAGCCGATCCGAAAACTTCTTGAATCGAATGAATCGGATGTGATTCCTTGTTGGGCGCCTGATTCTCTGGAGCGCGCCCCATGTGGAAGCCCGAACACCGCCTTGCTGCGGACCGCAGCGGCCTTCGTTACCCGAGCGATCTGAGCGATACCGAATGGGCGATCGTGGCGCCGATGATCCCGCCGGCCAGACATGGCGGGCGTAAACGCTCGGTGAATGTGCGCGAGGTGCTGAACGGGATTTTCTACGTGCTGTGGACCGGATGCCAATGGAAGGCGCTGCCCAAAGACCTGCCGCCGAAGAGCACGGTGCACGACTATCTGGAACTCTGGAACTGGGACGGCACGTTGGAGCGCATCCATCATGCGCTCTACGTAGCGGTGCGCGAGCAGGAGGGACGTGAGAGCGCCAGCTCCGACAGTGGCGATCATCAGCATCGCTCACAGACCGCGAAGGGCGCTCAAAAAGGGGGTGGCTTGGCTCGATCCTTCGGGCTACGACGCGGGCAAGAGTGCGCCTCGAAGGCGCGTGTCACCTATGGAGGAAGATTCCATCCAGACAGTTGTCGATTGATCTGGAAGCTGACGAGCGGTTCGGCTGGGTAACTGGCCGGGCCGAAGCCTCGTGACAAAGGCCGCCTTGGGCGGTCGAGCGATCCAGCGGGCTGTAACGCGAGTGAAGTTCGAGCAGGCCTCGAAAGAGTCGATGCAGACGCCGACCCGTCTTTTGCTCGGGGAAGGCCGTGCGGGCAGGGAAGCAATCGACACATGCACCTGTTCGGTCTGCCGGGGTATTGGACACAGCACGTTGGAATGGTGATGCGGGTAATCGGGGGAGACCCGTCCAGATCGAAGGTCGCGGCTTCAACATCGCTTATGGCGGTGGATCGGGCGGGTGTCGGACAGGGTCGTACGACCGTTGAGGCCGGGTAATGCCGGCGGAGGAAAGGACCCTGACTTCTGGTGTGCTTTCGAAGTTGGCGAGGTGAGGGTGATTGGCGATGAGCCTTGAAACATCCGAAAAGATCAGGACCCTTCAGAGAAAGCTCTATCGTAAGGCGAAGGCGGAGCCTGCTTTCCGCTTCTACGTGCTCTACGACAAGGTCTGTCGCGAGGACATTCTTAGCCACGCCTTCACGTTAGCCCGCGCCAATGCGGGCGCGCCTGGCGTGGACGGGGTGACCTTCAAGCAGATCGAGGCGTCGGGTGTGGAAGCGTGGTTGGCGGGCTTGCGCGAGGACCTCGTCTCGAAGACGTACCGGCCTGATCTGGTGCGGCGGGTGACCATCCCGAAGCCGGGTGGCGGCGAACGTCCGCTCGGTATCCCGACGATCCGGGACCGGGTGGTTCAAACCGCCGCCAAGATCGTGTTGGAGCCGATCTTCGAGGCGGACTTCGAGGACAGCGCTTATGGCTATCGACCGCGTCGTAGCGCGATCGATGCTGTCAAGGAAACGCACCGGCTAATGTGCCGGGGCTATACCGACGTCGTCGACGCCGATTTGTCGAAGTATTTTGACACGATCCCGCACGCGGACCTCCTCAAATCGGTGGCCCGCCGCATCGTCGACCGGAACGTGCTGTGGCTGATCAAGCTATGGCTGCGAGCGCCGGTCGAGGAGCGGGACGGCGATGGGACACGGCGCATGAGCGGTGGCAAGAGCAACAAGCGCGGCACGCCTCAGGGCGGCGTCGCCAGTCCGTTGCTCTCCGTCATCTACATGAACCGTTTCCTGAAGCATTGGCGCTTGACGAGACGCGGCGAGGCGTTTCACGCGCACATCGTCTCTTATGCCGACGACTTCGTCATCCTCAGCCGTGGACACGCGGATGAGGCGCTGACCTGGACGAAGGCGGTGATGACGAAACTCGGGCTGACGCTCAACGAGGCGAAAACCTCGGTGAAGGACGCCCGGCGTGATTGCTTCGACTTCCTTGGCTATACGCTGGGACCACGCCATCTTCCCAAAGGTGGCCGCTGGTATCTGGGCGCAAGCCCGTCCAAGAAGAGCGTGCGGCGGATCAAGACGAAAATCGGCGCGCTGCTGACGCCGGGCAACAAGGGCGCGTGGCCTGAAGTGCGAATGCGATTGAATCGCCTTCTCGGCGGTTGGTCCGCGTACTTCTCCTATGGCGCCCTTGCCTCGGCGTATGAAGCCGTCGATCAACATGTCTATGACCGCACGAGGAACTTCCTCCGCAAACGGCACAAAGTGCAAGGACGCGGCACTGACCAGTTCTCCCGAGACCATGTCTACGGGGAGTTGGCGGTGCGGTGTCTTCGGCGCGAGCGCGGACGGTCGTCGCCGTGGGCCTTACGATGAAGCCAGTCGGAAAGCCGGATGCGGGAAATCCGCACGTCCGGTTTGATGAGCGGGGAGGGGAAACGGGCTTGCGCCAACGGCTCAAAAACCGCGCCTCTCCTCGACTCTACAGATCAAAGGTCGCAAGCGGCACATCCTGGTCGATACGCTGGGTCTCCTGTTGAACGTTGTCGTTCATCCCGCCGATGTTCAGGATCGTGACGGCGCCTTCCTGTTGTTGCGTCGGGCACGACGGCTGTTCCCATTCATCAAGCGCATCTTTGCCGATGGTGGCTACGCCGGCCAGAAGATGGCGCTCGTCGTCTGGCGCACCGGTGCATGGAAACTGGAAATCGTGAAACGATCCGATGCGGCCGGCTTCGAGGTCTTGCCCAAGCGATGGATCGTCGAAAGGACGTTCGCCTGGATTAGCCGCAATCGCCGCCTGGCCCGCGACTTCGAACGCTATACCGCAACTGTCGCAGCATTCGTCCGCCTCGCCATGATCCGCATCATGCTCAGGCGGCTTGCCGCAAACGTCTCGTCATGAATCCAAACTTCCCGGATGGGCTCTAAGGCGCCGTTTATTGCTGCGGCGCAAAGGCGAACTGGCAACGCCAACAGCCAACAGCCGGTCTCCGCGCGTTCCTGCGTTTACCCGTTCGGCTGGCAATGACGGCAAGTTTGCAGGGCTCCTCCCTACGCACTGCATCCATGTACCCGTCGAAGGTGATGGGTCATTTCAATTGCAAATAGACCTTTGTTGCGCGACAATCTGGCCGGGTCCGGCGGGCAATTCCAAGAGTTTTGGCAAAGGTCCCTCCACGGGCAAGTTCTTTACGGGGAAATTCTCCGCCAAGTCTTAAGTATTATTAATCTTAATACTCGATCAAACAGGGTAAAATTTAAGAAATCGTTGACGATAAGCGCCTCTTAATCTTTATTAACCGTGCGGCGGCGAGTGGTTGAGTAGTGAGGGGGCCTTCATGTTGCGATACGATGTATCGCGTGCCGAGGATGGCGCGCAAATTTCGCATTCTCGAGAGCATATTCTTGAGGCCGGGCGCGCCGAGCGGGGTCATTCCGATCGGGCAGGGCAGACTGCCGGTGGTTCGGGGCTCGGTCGATCTTCGCATGCAAAAGCACCAAAACCTCGGCAGCTCCATGACCTCCTGCCGCAGGCGGTGTTGCGCTCCTTCAACACCTGGGCCTTCAAGCGCGAGCAGCCCGAGAACCCGCATTTGATGCTGCAATGCATCGCCAGGGCGATCGCGCGGCAGGAGCCGATCTCTTTCGTCCTGTATTGGGGTAAAGGTCCGCGATCCAAGCTGGCAACACCCGATATCGAGTGTCTGGATTATTTGGGCAGCCTGGCACGCCGCGTTCGTGGGGCCTATGAGGCTGGGGCGGTGTTCAAGCTGATTTTCACCGATACCCACGCCGAACTGAACGGGCATAGTCCGGAGAGTATCCGCGACTATTTCGACACTATTGAACTTGCTGCCCGTGAGCGCGGGTTCGAGAGTTGTTGGTTGGGAAAGCTGACACAAGCAGTGCCGGCGGTCGCCACTAGCGACGCACCTGAAGATGCGCTGCCAGAGGACACGTTGTGCCGGCTGGTTGCCTCAGCCTCGAAATGGTATCGCGGAGGCGGAACTGCCGAAGAAGGCGCCTTGAAATACTATCGAATGAATATGCTCGAAAAGCGGGCGGTTGAATTCGCGTTTCCTCATTCGATCTTTGTCACCTTCAATGGCAGCGAGCTTCGCAGCCTGTTTCCGCAACGGCTCCCGATTTTCTATATCTACTCACTTCGGCGCGGGGTCAGCGTCAAACCTTGGTTTCTTCCCCCCATTGCGCCGGCGATCGACGTGGCGCGAACCGACCGACCCTGACAGGCTCGTCGAGGGTTCTAGTCATGCCCGAATATAAGTTGTTGTACGCGGGCGACACGGCGCTTGTGATCGAGTTTGGCGACCGGATCGACCGGCGGCTTAGCGACTGGGTTCTTGCCCTTGCTCGGCGTCTGAACAACGAGCAAATCGCGGGGGTGGTCGAAACCGTTCCGACATTCCGGTCGCTCATGGTGCACTACGACCCATTGGTGCTTCCGGCTATGGAGCTCGGCGGCCATATCGCCAAGCTGATGCAGGGCCTGAAAATCGCCGAAGGAGCGCGCCGATGCTGGCGTCTACCGGCCTGTTACGACTCGCAGGTCGCGCCTGATCTCGAGGACGTTGCGAAGCGGACAGGTCTGTCACCGGCACAGGTGATCGATCGGCATAGTGGGGTGACCTATCACGTCTACATGCTCGGGTTTCTGCCCGGCCAAGCGTATATGGGCGATATCCCTGCTGAGCTTGCGATGGCAAGGCGAGAGACGCCGCGCCAGAAGATTCCGGCGGGCTCACTCGCGATCGCGATGACAATGACCTGCATTTTTCCATTGGAGACCCCGTGTGGGTGGCACCTCATTGGAAGGTCGCCGATTGCGTTGTGGGAGACTCGACCAAGTCCGAAGGCGCTGCTTGCCCCCGGCGACCAGGTAATCTTTGAGCCAGTGTCGTTGCGCGAATACGAGCGCTTGTCGACGCTAGCTGCGGATGGTTGTCTCAAGATTGTTCCGAGTGAAGAAATCTTGGACGCAGCGGCATGAAACCGACACTAGGCGTTCTCGCACCTGGCCTATTGACCACCGTTCAGGATTTAGGACGGCGCGGGTTTCAGCACGTGGGGATTCCGGTGAGTGGCGCGCTGGATCCTGTCAGCCTGCGCGCTGCAAATATGCTGGTTGGGAACGACGCCGGCGCCGGAGCACTCGAAGTGGCTTATGTGGGCCCGACGCTCGCAGTTGATGCCGATGACGTGCGGATTTCCGTCGTTGGCGCCCCGGCGGCGGTCGAAATTCTCCCGGACGTAACTGCGACAGCTGGAAAGCGTGTCGAGGGGATGCGGAGCGTCAGGCTGTGCCGCGGCGAGGCTGTCCGCATTGGTTCTCTGTCGGGCGGAGCGGTGCTCTACCTCGCGGTTGAAGGCGGTTTCGATATCGCCCCAGTCCTTGGCAGCGTTTCGACCTATTTGCGCGGTAGGCTTGGCGGATGGCACGGGCGCGCGCTCGTAGCAGGAGACCAACTACCGCTATGTCGAATGAGCGCAAGCGACCGGGATGAATTCGGACTTGATGGCCTTGACCTTAGCTCGCCACAACGCGTTCGCGTCATCCTGGGACCTCAAAGCGATCATTTCTCGGCCGGCGAGATCGCGAAGTTCTTCGACAGCGACTATACTGTCTGTGCCGGCTCCGACCGGATGGGGATGCGCCTGAACGGACGGCAACTCAGACATGCCGGCGGATTCGACATTGCGTCCGACGGGATTGCGCCCGGCTCCGTCCAAATTCCCGGCAATGGACAGCCGATCGTGCTGCTTGCCGATCGCCAAACAACCGGAGGTTATCCGAAGATTGCGACCGTCATCTCGGCCGATCTGCCCGCGATGGGCCGCCTTCCCATCGGTGCAAGGATTTCGTTCGAGCCGGTCACGATCGCGGACGCCGAAGTCGCGTGCCGCGAACTCTTCGCCGAGTTTGCGCAAATTCGCAACCGCATCGTTCCGCTCAGAGCCGGCGGCGAAAATGTTCTGCACAAACTTCAGGATTGCAATCTCATCAGCGGCTTTGTCGATGCGGCCGCTTGAATGGCCCAGGTCATGACACGCATTGGTATGTCGATGTGCCGAAACGCGGAAGGTTTCACCGCGCGCCTTCTGGCGCCGGCGTCTGCGCCGTTGAAGGTTCCGGAAGGAATAGGCGAGGGCACCGGAGAGCACGCGTCCAATAAGGACGACGTGCCGCGGGGCATTCTTTACATGGCTGCGGCGACCATGTTGTTGGCACTGACGAGTGCCATCGCGAAGTGGCAAGTCGCGATCTATCCGGTCGGCGAGGTAATGTTCTTCCGCTCGATATCCTCACTCATCGTTTGCGCCGCCGTCGTCCTGCCTGTGACCGGGTTCTCAGTCTTCGCCACGCGCCGCCCGGGGGCGCACATCGCGCGCGGACTATCGCAATCGATCTCACAGACGTTTACCGTCATTGCCTTCAGTCTCATGCCGCTTGCCGGCGCCATCGCCATCAATTTTTCTGCCCCGTTGTGGGCGGCACTGCTGTCCGTCCTTTGGCTCAAGGAAAGAGCCGGTCCGGCGCGCTGGGCGGTGCTGCTGACTGGGTTCAGCGGCGTATTAATCGTGGCTAATCCGGGCGTCGACTCATTTCAAATCGGAGCACTGTTCGCGCTTGCCAACGCCATGATGTACGGCAGCGTCACCGTCGCGGTTCGCGGCATGACGGCGACCGAGTCGACCAATACACTGCTGATGTGGCAGATGGTCACTATTGCAATACTGCACAGTTTTTTGCTCGTGTTCGGGTTTCGTTGGCCGACGCCGGTCGATGCAGTGATGCTGGGGCTTAGCGGCGTTGCCAATGCCATGGCGCAATATGCGTGGACCAAGGCACTCCTTTTGGCGCCGACCACGGCGGTGTCGCCATTCTACTATCTCTTGCTGGTGTGGGCTCTGGTGATCGGCTTTTTCGTGTGGGGTGACGTGCCCTCGATTGGGCTGCTTATTGGGTCGGGTATCGTCGTCATGTCGGGATTGTTCTTGCTGTGGCACGAATCCAAACGTCGCTGAACCAAGGAAAGATGACGGCGCGGCTAGTTTAGACGGAGGCAAAGAAATCAGGCCGCGATCGTCTTCTTCAATGTCGAACTAGTAAGCATGTCGAATACCTTCTCGATCGGTACGGGGGCACCGAAGAGATACCCCTGTGCTTCGTCGCAACCGAGTGCCTGCAGAAACTGTCGCTGATCGGCGGTTTCGACGCCCTCCGCGGTCGTCTGTCATGCCGAGAACGCTGGCAATGCTGACGACCGCTTGCACGATCACGACATGCTCGGTGCCCTCAGCGAGGTCGGAGACGAAGGTGCGATCGATCTTGATCTTGTCGAACGGGAAGCTGCGCAGATAGCTGAGCGAAGAATAGCCCGTACCGAAGTCGTCCATCGAGATGCGAACGCCAATATCTTTCAGGCGATGCAGGATTGATAGCGTGTGCTCGCTATCATCCATGAATACTCGCTCCGTGATTTCCAGCTCGAGGCGATCCGGTGCCAACCCGGTTTCCGACAGAATCCGCAGAACCTTGTCGACGAGATTAGGGGCGGAAATCTGCACCGGAGACAGGTTGACCGCGATCTTCAGATCGTTCGGCCAGTGGACCGCTCGTCGGCAAGACTCCATCAGTGCCCATTCGCCGAGCGGCAGGATGAGTCCGCTGTCCTCGGCCACCGGTATGAATACCGCCGGCGGCACCATGCCCTTGACCGGGTGGCGCCAACGCGCCAATGCCTCAAACCCAGTAATGACATTGCGCCGTAAGTCCACGATCGGCTGATAGTGCAACTCCAGCTCGTTTCGCTCGATTGCCTCGCGTAGATCCATCTCGATCTGACGGCGATCTCTGAGGTCCTTGTTCATGGAGCGCTGGTAGAATTGGTAGGTGCCGCGGCCGCTGGCCTTGACCGCGTAAAGCGCCAGATCTGCGGCCATGAGCAAATCATCGGAAGTCGCCCCGTCAGCCGGACCCACTGCAATTCCAATGCTGACATTTGAGCGCACGCGATGACCGTCGAGTTCGCACGGTTCACACACCGATTTGGCCAAGCGAATCGCTATCGCCTCCAGTTGAGTGCGAGAGTTCGAACGATGGCACGACCACGGCAAACTCATCACCGCCAAGCCTGGCAAGAACTCCCGTTGCTCCGAGTGATTGTTTCAGCCGCGCGCGCCACCTCCTGCAAAAGGAGGTCACCAATTCGATGACCGAGCGTATCGTTGACGAACTTGAATCGGTCCAGATCGAGAAACAGGACCGCAAATCCGCTAGCGGGATCTGTTGTTGAAGCGTGCCGCTGACCAACCTGGTCAAGCGCCGTTCCGAACACGCGTCGGTTCGGCAATCCGGTCAAAGGATCTTCGGATGCCAGGCGTGCCACGTGGGCCTCCGCCTCGCACCGTTTGGTGATGTCGGTGAAAGTTTGCACCAAGCTGCCGTCCGGTAGTTGTCCGCTGCGAACTTCGATGACGCTTCCGTTCGGCATCTTTCGTTCGGATACTGCAAACTCTCCCGCCTCGAGATGTGGCACGGGTTGGTCGATGGGTGCCTTCTGCTGCGCTGGTGCAGCATCAGGAGGCTCGGTGGTCTTACTTTGATACTTCACAAGTTGGTCGAAGCGGGGCGGGTTATCGATCAGCTCCGCGGGCAAATCCAAAAGCTCGGCGCATCGTCCGTTGATGATCGGGATTTGCAGGTCTTTGGTGACCAGCATGATGCCCTGGCTCATGTGCTCCAGCGTAAGCCGAAGCTGGTCGGCTTTCTGTCTGGCCTGCGCCTCTGTTTGCAGGATCCTTTCGATGGCGGCGAGTATGATCAGCGTAAGCACAGACTCCCGCCATCGCCAGGAGTTGAAGCGTGGTCCACGAGCTCCTTGAAGATCTCGCTCTTGTTAGTGCTGACGCTGACCCACAAAGGATGACCTTTGACCTTCCGGATCGTTGTCAAGCTCACTTCGCCGGTTGTTTGGTCGGTGAAGTCGAAAGTGGCATTGCTGCCGACCTTGATATGGCTCCACAGGTCGGTGCCGATCGAGATTCTGACCCAAGGAAAAGCCGCCCGCATTGCCGCCGCTCGATCGAACGACGCCGTCGCTGCCGATCAGCGGAGATCGACGCGGACGATCCGAAATCGATTTTGTCGTAGAATTTGGTCAGATGGTTGGGATTGAGCGAAGCCACGACGACGCCGGCGAAGCCGCCGTTGCGATCAGAGAAGCGTCGCGTGAACTGAACCGACCACTGTCCGCTGACGCGGCCGACGACCGGGTTGCTGATGAACAGCCGGTCCTCGTTGCTGTTGACGTGGACCTTGTAGTGCTCGCGGTCGCTCAGATCCAGAGCGGCGGAGCGGGCTGCGGTCCGGCGTTCGATGCGCGCATGATGCCCTTGGCATCGATGATCGCGACCTGAACGATGATTTCGCTCAGCACGTCGGTCGTGTTGACGATGGTGTGGAAGTCGGTCGAACCCTGGCGTGTCTCGATGCTCCGCCGCAGGTACAGCAGGGCCTTGTCGATTTCCCCGATCGAGCGAAGGACGTTCTCTTCGAACACCATCGCGAAATTTTGGTTTGTTCGTACGGCGTCTCTCTCGTCGGCCTGAACATCTTCAAAATATTTTAGGGCAATACCGGCCCACAGCATGGCAATGATCACCACGCCGAAAATGGCGGAGCTCCGCCGCTCGGCGATTAGCTTTGGAAGCTGCAGAATGTGCAAGTGCATCGGAGAAGCGAGCCTATCTACGTGCTCGCCACAATGCCGGTGCCGATGTTTCGGCTGCCTTAATCAAAATCGAGGGATGCAATTTTGGATAAGATTAACTTAATCGAGCGTGCGTAACCTAGCTCTGAAAAGGCAACCGAATAGGACTTCTGCCCAGATCGTTAAGAAATTACCAAGGCCCGCGTTTCCAGTTCGCGCGGCTGCGCTTGTCGGAGCTCACCGCTGCGAAGCCGGGGTCATCTTCCACGACGCAAACCCGGCCCCCACCAGCGTCTCCGGACTGGGAAAGTAGTCAATCAGCTCGAAGCCCTTGCTACCGGCGGCCGCATGGGCGACCACCCAATCACGAATCTCGTGGGCACCATTGCCGGTGCGGGGCAAGGCTTCGTAAGGAACTCGGCGAGTTGCTCATCCTCGCCCTCCTCGAAGCATTTGATGCAGCGATGATCGAAGTCCTCGTCGATCCAACCCATTGTCGACTCGCCGATGGAGTGGCTCAGGCCGCCCGTGCCCAGGATGGCAATGCGCAACGGCGCGGGATAGGTCTCGATAGCCCGCCTCAGCAGCCGACCCCAGGCGAGACAGCGCTTGATGCTTGGCATCGGTTCTTCAAGGTCGTTTATGATAATCGGAACGATAGGCAAGTCGGGCTCCACACCGATACGCCAAAGGGGAATGCAGGTTCCGTGGTCGAGCTTCAACCGGTGCGAGAGTGCAGGCTCGAAATCGTTAATGAGTGCTGTGTCAAGGAGATGTCGCGCAAATGCGCTATGACCTTTGAGCCGCTCGCGTGGAAACACCTTGCGCATGAAGGGCTCGGGTGGACCGTCGTGCTCGTTCCCGATTCCGATGCAGACGGCCGGCAAGTTACTGATGAAGAAATTGACCCAATGGTCGGGCGAAATGACGACAAGCACGTCCGGTTTGCACATTTTCAAGCGTCGACCGATCTCGTCGAATCCTGCGGCAAGCTTGTCGCGATGGCCCTTGGGCATCGTGTCCCAATCGCGCGCGATGATCGGACCGTGGCTGGCGGCGAACACGCCGACAAGACTAGCCATTGACTCTGCCCTTCCTTGCATCGAGCGAATTGAGGCGTGCGATGAAATCGGATTGCGGCATTCCGCGTACCTGGAAATAGAAGCGCAGCAGGTAGGGGTTCACCAGGGGCGCAAGGGCGGCAACGTCATCCTCGACCACCGCCTTGCGAACGTCCGATGCAATCTCGTAGCGACCGAGAACGGCAGGCATGTCGCGGCGAAATTCCGCTGCGAGACCGGGATCATTGTGTAGATCGAAAAACATCTTGCTCAGCCAATAGTCGGTCATAGTCGTTCCCCGGCTTCGAAGAGTCCCGCAAACGTTAGGCCGGTACTCCAGTTATGTCCCAACGGCGCCAGCCTAATCATTTGGATGGCCTGCGACAACCTGCAAACCCGCCCCGATCTGACGCCGATGTTATGCTCAGACGACGGTTCCGCGGCATTCACCGAATCCAATGGTTGCGAAACCATCGCGGCTGCACTGCGCCCGCATGATGACGGTGTCACCGTCTTCCAGGAAGCGACGAGTCTCTCCGGAAGCGAGCACAACCTCGCGGCGTCCTCCACCGCTGATCTCGAGCAGGCTGCCGAAGCTGTCTTCGCTCGGTCCGGAGATCGTTCCGGTTCCAAAAATGTCGCCCGGCCGCAAGTTGCAACCGTTGCACGTGTGATGCGCGACGAGTTGGGTGACAGTCCAGTAAAGATGGCGGGTGTTGCTGATGGCGAGACGGTGAGGGGGAAGGCCTTTGGCCCGCAGGCCTTTGGTGTGCAGCAGGACCTCAAGTTGGATGTCGAGCGCCCCCTCCGCCTGGTCTGACGCATCGAAGAGATAGGGGAGGGGAGACGGGATCTCCCGCGGGTCGGGGCGGTTGCGAAATTCGAAACGGCTCAAGCGCCTCGGGGGTCACGATCCATGGTGAGATGCTCGTCATGAAGCTCTTGCCGAGGAATGGTCCGAGCGGCTGATATTCCCAACCTTGAATGTCGCGAGCCGACCAGTCGTTGAGAAGACAGAATCCCGCGCTATGCGGGCCGCTTCCGCGATAGCGATCGGCTTTCCAAGGTCGTTGCCCGGTCCGATCCAGACGCCAAGCTCAAGTTCGAAGTCGAGGTTGCGGGACGGCCCGAAGGTCGGAATGGCTTCGTTCGCCGGTTTGCGTTGTCCGTCGGGCGGCGCACCTTTCGCCCGAAGCGACGATGGAGGAGGCGCGACCGTGATAGCCGATCGGCACATATTTGTAGTTCGGCATGAGCGGATTGTCGGGTCGGAACAGCTTGCCGGCATTGGTGGCGTGGTGGATGCCGGCAAAGAAGTCGGTGTAGTCACCGATTGCGGCCGGAACTTCGAGGCGGCAATCTGGCGGCTGGATGGAGAAGTTGCGCGCGTGTCGCTTCGCTCCGGACGCAGTCTGCGACGGTCGCCATCGAGAATCTCGCCAACTCGTCGCCGCAGTGCCATGCCGCGCCTCGCGGCCGAGCGCGAACAGCGGGTTAAGTGTGGTGCCGGAAGCGGCTTCGGCCGCCTCTGCGGCGGTCTTAATTCGGAGCCATTGAAAAGGCCCAGCTCCAGCGCGGCCGATAGGTCGAGGATTTCGTCGCCGATCGCGACACCACCGCGCGGCGCGCCGTCGGGCGGGCTGAACACACCAAGGGGCAGGTTCTGAATCGGGAATTCCGGCGTGGTGGTTCGCCGAGGCGACCCAGCTCCGTCGGCCCGGCGCATGGGTGTCGTCGATCATGCATCTCACTCGTGAGAGAGGGCTCGGGAAAGCGAAATCCGCCCGGTGGGCGCACTACGCTGACTTGCTGGCGGGATCGAAATGTTTGCGCAGCCCCTTCCAGCAATCGATGTAGTCGACCTGCAGCTCGCTCAGAGTGGCGGCGTACTTCGTCACGCGCTGCGGAAAGCGCGTCTCAAACATGAACGCCAGGGTATTGGTGAGCTTAACAGGTTCAAGCTTGCGGCTGCTTGCGCTCTCGAACGCCTGATCGTCGGGTCCGTGAGGCAGCATGCAATTGTGGAGCGAGATCCCGCCCGGCACAAAGCCTTCCGGCTTGGCATCATAGATGCCGTAAACCAACCCCATGAATTCCGACATCAGATTGCGATGATACCAAGGTGGACGGAATGTATCCTCCGCTACCGCCCAGCGCTCGGGGAAGATGACAAGATCGATGTTGGCCGTGCCGGGCGTTTCAGATGGCGCGGTCATGACGGTGTAGATCGACGGATCGGGGTGGTCGAACAGCAGCGCGCCGACCGGCGAGAAGCGGCGCAGATCGTACTTGTAGGGCGCATAGTTTCCATGCCACGCGACCACGTCGAGGGGCGACTGGCCGATCTCGGTGGCATAGAGCTCGCCACCCCATTTCACGAACAGCGTCGATGGCTCTTCTTTATCTTCGTAGGCAGCTACCGGGGTCAGAAAGTCTCGAGCATTGGCCAGACAGTTGGCGCCGATCGGACCGCGATCCGGCAGCCTGAGTGCGCCGCCGTAATTTTCGCACACATAGGCGCGCGCAGGCCCGTCGATGAGTTCGACCCTGAAGATCATGCCGCGCTGGATCACGCAGATCTCACCGGGCTCGATGTCGATCACGCCGAACTCCGTGCGGAATCGAAGTTTGTTCTCCTGGGCAACGATAAGAAGCTCACCGTCGGCATTGAAGAAGTATTCGTTGCGCATCGATTCCGTGACAAACAACACATGCGCCGCCATGCCGGTCTGAGTGTCCGCGTCGCCGGCTGTTGTCATTGTGCGCAGGCCATGCACGAACGTCAGTTTTTCCTTTGGCATGGGGATGGGTCCCCAGCGCAATTGGCCGATCGGCAAATCGCTCTCGTCCCGCGCCATCGGGGCGGTGCGAATGAACCGCCGGTCAATCTTACGGAAGCGTCCCGAATGCTTGACGGTCGGTCGAATGCGATAGAGCCAGGAACGTTGATTTGTAGACTGCGGCGCCGTGAACGGTGA
Source organism: uncultured Alphaproteobacteria bacterium (assembly GCA_963755305.1). Classification (GTDB taxonomy): domain Bacteria; phylum Pseudomonadota; class Alphaproteobacteria; order Rhizobiales; family Xanthobacteraceae; genus VAZQ01. The sequence continues at coordinate 423,031 of CAVWJL010000012.1, forward strand.
GCCGGATAACTGTTCGGCATAAAGGCCATAACGGACCCTTTGCGGCGAATTGCGGCCAATCGGCAGCGCGCCGGCCAGCGCTTCGGTCTCGAAGGAGTTGCCGAAGCCTGACATGTAGCCAGGAGCGAGACCGCGCTGGCCAAGCTCAACCCTCGCTTCGAGGCGTGATGAATGCTGGACGTTCATGGCGTCCTCCTTACCGGCGATGAGCCCGCAACGGGAAATTTCGTGCTCAAACCTTGACTTTCTCGTTTTCTACCACCCGTTGGACGGCCGGACGCTTGAGCATGCGGTCTTTGAACGCCGTGTAGTTCTTAAGCTCTCCCATCGGAAGCTCGCGGCGCACGCCCCAGGTGTAGAACACGAAACCGTAGGGATCGAGCACGCTGTATTTGTCGGACAACCATTCCCGTCCCGCTAACAAGCCGTCGATCTGCTTGAGATGGCGGTGAAAGGTCTTCAGACCCATGTCCTTGATCGCAGGATGGTCCGACGGGTCGGCTGAGTATCGCTCTGGTCGACCGACGTGAGCGTGCGCCGGATGCACACTCGCTGCAAAGAATCCGATGACCGACATCGCCTTGGCATCGGTCACCGGATCGGACGGCCATAGTCCAAATCGCTTGCCGAGATACGGCAGGATAGCAGTGTTCTCGGTCAGCGGCTGACCGTTATCGAGGCGCAGCACGGGTACGCGCCCTTGTGGGTTGATCTTGAGATAGCTCTCCGAGCGCTGCTCGCCTTTGGCAAGGTCGACTGGGAGCGGTTCATACGTCTCCCCGCTTTCTTCGAGCACGATGTGCGCTGCCATCGAACATGCACCGGGCGCGTAATACAGACCCAACATTCCCTGTCTCCCTGACGATCTTGATTTCCGTGTTGTTGCGGCGGACCTTAGCGCAAATTCTATGCCCCGACTCGAGAATCTTCGCGCCGGACATAGTCGATCTCGCGCAGTAATTCCTCGTTGTGTTGGCCGAGAGCGGGCGGGCTCGAATCGATGCGCGGGCCGCCATGCGCGAACGTGAAGGCGGCCAACGGCACCCCGAATCCGCCCTCGATTCCGGTTGCGGTCGTATGACGGTGGATGACGCCGCGGGTCGCGATCTGGGGATCGGCCACTGCCTCGCCCATGGTGCGCACGCGGGCCGCCGGAACGTGCCGGGCCTGAAGAAACTCCTCCCACTCGTTGGCTGTGCGGGTGAGCATGATTTCCGATAATACCGATATTTCGCGAGCGTGATCCTGGTCGCGTTCATCGTTGGTGCGCTTGATCATGTCGCGGCGCCCAAGAGCCTCCCAAAGACGACGTTGCTGGCGCAAATTGCTGGCGCCCAGCATGACCAAGCCGCTCTTGGTGGCGAAGGCGCCGTTGGTGGCGTGCGGATGGCGGTTGCCGTGTGGCTTGGGGTGGACGCCATTGCGCAGGTAGCCGGTCAGATGCGAGCTCATCAGGATCATCGCCACGTCCAGCATCGCCATGTCGATGCGTTGTCCGCGGCCGGTCTTTTCGCGCTGGAACAGCGCCGCCGACAGGGCGAATGCACCGGTCATGCCGGTCGCATAGTCGATGGCCGGGGACCCGAACTTGATGGGGTGAACCTCTTCGGTTCCTGTCATCGCCATGATGCCGGAGGTCGCCTGGATGACGTGGTCGTAGGCGGTTTGCTGGCCGCGCGGCCCCTTTTGGCCAAAGGCGGAGAAGGAGGCGTAGATCAAGCGCGGATTGATCGCGGCGAGTGCCTCGTAGCCAAGACCCAGCGCTTCGAACGCGCCGGGACGGTAGTTCTCTACGAAGATATCTGCGGTGACGACCAATTTTTTCAGGATTTCGCGATCCTCTGCCGTCTTCAGGTCCAGCGTTATCGATCGCTTATTGGATGCCTGGGTGAGGAACGCTGTGCCCATGTTGCGGTGGTTAAGCGCCTTGTCGGTACCCGAACTGCGGCTCTGATCCGGATCGGTTGGGTGCTCGACCTTGATCACGTCGGCGCCTAGAACGGCCAACTGATAGGCGGCGAACGGGCCGGCAAGAACATGGGTGACGTCGATCACCCGAATGCCTTCGAACGGGCGCGTCATTGCGGTCTCCTCGGCTGCTGTACGGCTCCCATCAATTTGCTTAGCATACAAAGATCGTGTGAAAACAGCAGGCGGGGATTGAGATCAATGATGCGGCGCTTCGGGGACCGCAGCGGATATGAATCCGTCCTTCCCTTGCATCCTGGACCAGAAAAGAAGGGCTACAACCTATGAATGGCGCCGCCGTCGTTGCCGAAATCCTCAAGCGCGAGGGTACGGAATTCCTGTCATGTTACCCGCGCAACCCTCTGATCGAGGCCTGCGCCGAGCTGGACATCCGTCCCATCCTGTGTCGGCAGGAGCGCGTCGGCGTCGGTCTCGCCGACGGATATACCCGCACCAAGCGCGGCAAGCGTAACGGCGTGTTCGCAGCCCAGGCCGGTCCTGGCATCGAGAATGCTTTCCCCGGTGTAGCCCAGGCCTTCTCGGAGAATGTTCCCCTGCTGGTGGTCGCGGGCGGACTGCCGCTGGCGAGGCAGTATGTTCGGCCGGTCTTTCGCGCCGCCGATGTCTATCGTCCGGTAACCAAGTGGTCCGCGCTGGCACACTCTGTACAGGAACTGCCGGACCTGATGCGCCGCGCCTATCATGCCATGCGCAGCGGCAAAGGCGGGCCGGTGTTGATCGAGATTCCAGATGAGGTGTTTCAGGCCGAATACAAGGGCGAGCTCGATTACACACCGGTGCTCGTCCACCGCGCGGCGCCCGATCCCGAAGCGGTCAGGCAGGCGGCTCGAATGCTGCTGACGGCCAAGAACCCGCTGCTATGGGCGGGGCAGGGCGTCCTCTACGCCGAGGCGAGCGACCGGCTCGTGGAGCTTGCCGAATTGGTGCCTGCGCCGGTGGTCACGACCAATCCGGGTAAGAGCGCGATCCCGGAGAGCCACCCGCTCGCGCTCGGCGCCTCGACCCGCTCGCGGCCTAAGATGTTCACGGATTTCATGGCCAAGGCCGATCTAGTGCTGGCGGTCGGCTCAAGTCTTACCAAGACGCCGTTTGGACCCGGCGTGCCGCCCGGCAAGGCCATCATCCACTCGACCAACGACGCCGGCGACATCAACAAGGAGTATCGCGTCGATCATGCGGTGGTTGGTGACGCTGCGCTGGTTCTGGATGCGCTCATCGCGGAGGTTGGCCGGCAGATGGGCGCGGCGCGGGGTGGCAATGCGCTCGCCTCTCTCAAGGAGGAGGTCGCGGCCGGTAAGAAGGCGTGGCAGGCCGAATGGAGCAAGCATCTCGACTCCAATGAGACGCCGATCAATCAGTATCGTGTGCTCCGTGACCTGATGCGTACCGTGGATCGCGACAACGTCATCCTCACCCATGATTCCGGCAGTCCGCGTGAGCAGATTATTCCGTTCTGGGAGACGACCGCGCCCGGCTCCTATATGGGCTGGGGCAAATCGACTCAACTCGGCTACGGCCTCGGCATCATCATGGGCGCCAAGCTCGCTGCGCCCGGGAAGCTGTGCGTCAACGTCATGGGGGATGCCGCCATCGGCATGACCGGCATGGACATTGAAACGGCGGCACGCAACCGCATCGCGATCCTCACCATCGTGTTCAACAATGGCGTGATGGGGGCCGAGCGCGACGTGCTCAAGGTGTCCGACGAGAAATTTGGAGCGATGACGGTCGGTGGCAACTACACCAAGGTCGCCGAGGGCCTCAACGTGGCTGCGGCTCGGGTCGAGAAGCCGGCCGACATCGTGCCGGCCATCAAAGACGCCGTCGGCATCACGCAGGCTGGCGCACCGTTCCTGCTTGAGTTCGTGGTCAAGGAGGGTCACGATTTTTCGCGCTACAATCTGGCGGGCCTGTAGGCGTCCCGACTATGCCCGCACTAGCAAGCTGCGGCCGCGGCACACAACTCGATCTGTCACCGCAATGAGGTTGACCATGGTGCCAATGCCCACCGGGGCCCCGAGCCTCGACGAGATCCTCATCCAGACCGACGCGATGCCGTGGCGGGAAAAGTCGCTCCAGGGCGTGTCGGAAAAGATGCTCTGGCGCAACGAGGAAACCGGAGCGTCCATAGCACTGATCAAGTTCGACAAGGGCGCCGGAATCCCAGCGCCGCACTATCATGCCTCGAATCAGTTCATGGTCTGTCTCAAAGGCCGCTACGAATATACCGGGACCGGCGTGACGCTTACGCCGGGCTCGTTCTACTGCAACCCGAAGGGCAACGTGCACGGGCCGGCGATCGCGCACGAGGAGACCATCGTGGTCGAGATCTACGACGGCCCACACTATCCATTCAAGCCGGACTTCTACATCGACGAGAAGGATGCCCGCTAAAGGTCAATCATTCCGCTATCGAGCTGACGCGGCCCACTTTGCCTTGCCGATTCGACCTGTAATCGAGGAGCAGCGAATGCCGAAGACGCAGATTACGTCGCCGAAAATCCGCCAGCCGAGTGGTCATTTTTCCCACGCCACCATGGTCGAGGCGCGCGGCCGCCTGGTGTTTATCTCCGGCATGACCTCGCGGCGGGCGGATGGAACGATCGCGGGCATCGGTGATATCGAGGCGCAGACGCGGCAGGTTTGCGAAAACCTGAAAGCGGCGGTGGAGGAGGCCGGCGGCACGATGGACGACATCTGCCGGGTCGATGTTTTCGTGCGCAACATGGAGCATTTCGACCAGATCCACAAAGTGCGGCGCGAATATTTCAGGCCGCCGGCGCCGGCTTCGACCATGGTCGAAGTCTGCAAGATGACGTCGCCGGATTATCTCATCGAGATCAACGCCATTGCGGCGATAACAAGCTGATCCGGCATAGCGCCCGCGCCGCCACTTCAATCGATGCGCTCCCACGTAAGCTCTTGGTGCTGCATGATGCCGGCATAGAGTCGCCGTGGCGGCGCGAGCACCATTCGCCCACGCTCGAAACGCACGCTGCGTACCTGATCGCCACCCACGCGGCTTGCGTCCGACGAAGCGTCAACGCGCGTGGCCAGCGTCGCCCCATCGAAGCTGTAGTTGCCCGCGTACGACATGAATTGCCGCGGTTCGCTGGCCGGCAATTCATCGCGGCCGTCGCACAGCACGCACATCATGCGGCCGTCGTCCTGGAAGACCACGAGCCCGCGCGGCCGCGGGCCATAGGGCGAAGGCAACGCTTTGCCGGCATCGTCGCGGCCAATCGTGCTCACCAGCCGCCAAGTGCCGACGATGCGGCGATCGATGGTCGTCATATCCGGCCTTTCGAGCACGTGATCGCGTTCTGCGCCTCTCAGTGCGCCATGGTCGACGGTAGCCAGAGCGTGATCGCCGGGAACAGCACCATCAAGGCAAGCTTGAGCAGGTCCATGGCGCAGAATGGTAGAACACCTTTGTAGATGGTCCAGAGCGGCACCTCCGGCAGAATGCTCTTGAGCACGAACACGTTGAGCCCAAGTGGGGGATGAATCATGCCGACCTCGACCACGATGAGCATAATGATACCCCACCAAACGAGATCATAACCAAGACTCAGCACCAGCGGTGTAACGATCGGTACCGTGATCACCATGACGGCGAAAGCCTCCATGAGGGAGCCGAGCAGGAGGTAGCCGAGCAGGATCACCGCTATGACGGCAAGCGGCGACCAGTGCAGGCTCGCCACAAAGGCCGTGGCGGCATGCGCGACGGTGCTGACGCCGACGAAGAACGAAAATATTTGCGCTCCGAAGATGAGGGCATAGATCATGGCCGTCGTGGCGGTCGTCTCCGCCATCACGCTCCAGAATGCCCCGTGTCCGAGCTTGCCGCGCCAGGCAGCGAAAACGAAAGCGCCAACGGCGCCAACCGCGGCGGCTTCGGTGTCGGTGAAGACGCCGAAATAGAGCCCGCCCATGACAGCGAACACCAGAATCCCGACCGGGATGCAGCGTATCGCCGTCTCTCGCAGTTCTCCGGGCTCGCGCTCGTGCGTCTGCGGCGCCGAACCCGGTGCGACGCGGACGTAGATCATCACGGTGATGAAATAGAACAGAATGGTCAGCAGGGCCGGTCCGACCGAAGCCACGAACAACTGCCCGATCGAAGCCTCGGTGAGCAGGGCGAACACAATGATTGGCCCCGAGCCCGGGGGCACGATTGGGCCAAGTGTCCCGCCTGCCGCGCAGCAGCCTGTCGCGAGCGCCGGCGAATAGCCGCGGGCCTGCATTTCTGGGATCGCCACGCGCCCGATCGTTGCCGCGGTGGCGAGTGAAGATCCGGTCAGGGCGCCAAACCCTGCGCAACCGCCGATGGTCGCGAGCGCTAATCCGCCGCGATAGCGGCTGAGCAGCACGTGGCCCAGCCGGTACATGTCGTCCGACATGCCAGACACCGCCGCGAAGCTTCCCATCATGAGGAACAGGGGCAGCGTCGCGACCTGGGTGTTGGTGAGGAAGCTCGTCGCTTCGTTCGCGAATGTGCTGATGGCCGGGGTCGGTCCGATGAACAGCGCGGCGCCGAAAATGCCGGTCAAACCCATTACGGCGGCAAGAGGTACTTGCCCGAGCATCAGCAGCCACATGACCACGAACGCTATGGTCACGGCCGTCCCGACATTTTGAGAGACCCAGTGGGCGAGCCAGGCGAACTCGTAGATGGCGAAGGCGAGGAGGACGAACACCGAGACCGCGAGCGTGAGCACGATGATGGTTACGATGGGTGACGCCTCCGACTGCGCTGCCAACGTCCGGTATCGGAGCGCAAGTCGCGTTGCATTCACCGTCACCACGGCCTGCACGATCGTCCCGAGGCAAAGCAGGCACGAGACGACGTACATAAACGGTGCCAGTGGCCACCCGAGAATGATGGTCGTCCGCCCCTGGTCCGCGAGCTTGCCGGCATAGACGCCAATCCGCCACGCCAAGAGAAAAAAGAAAATGAACAGGAGCAGCGCCCCCAGCGCATCGAGCCATGCCGCAACGCGGCCCGTGAGCCACCGGGCCAGCAGGTCGATCCGCAGGTTCACCCCGCCGGCAAGTCCTGCCGGCATGCATGCCGCAACGGCGACCGCGAATACCAGCGCCGTGATCTCATTGAGCGCGGTGATTGCGGTGTTGGCAAGCCATCGCATCAGCACGTCGATGACGGTGACGCTGGCCGCCGCCAGCATCCCCACAACGCCGATGAACGCCACCGGACGTGTGCAGACGATGCACAATCGCGCGAGCCGCTCTATCAGCGGAAGAACCTCAACCGGCCGTGCAATGTCGGTCACGGACTATGTCCTGCGACGAAGCCTTCGGCGCAAAGCCGAAGGCCATGCTGCCCGGTATCGGATGGCGGATCGCCCAAATCCAGCAGCCTGCGGTCGCGCGGCGGCCCATCACATGCACGGCGCGCGATTCGTTATTTTGGCGCCGCGGCGACCTCCTGGCGGAAGGCTTCGAGGACTTTGGCACCTTCCGGCACGTTTTTCGACCAATCGCCCGCGATGGGCTCCAGTCGCTTCTTCCATTGCGCCTCCTGTTCGGCGCTCAATGTCACGACCCGATCCTTGACGAGGTCGCGGGACTTTACCCATTGCGCGGTAGTCTTCTCGCCGAGCTTGTGGGAGAGCGGCAGGTAGGAATGCTTGTCGATCGCCGCGCGGGCCTTTTCGGGCAACGAGTCGTAGCGCTTTCTGCCGATAAACAGCATGGCCGCATCGCTGCCGAGCGCCGCATCGAGATGATGTTTCGTGATCTCGTGGATCTTGAAGGTTTCCATTCCGGTGAACGGCATCAGCACACCGTCCGTAGTGCCGCGCTGGATCGCCGAATAGGCCTCGTCTACACGCAGGCTGATCGGTGTCGCGCCCAGCGATGTGACAATTGTGGCCGCAATCGCATTCGAGGCAATCAATTTCTTACCCTTGAAGTCGTCGATCGCCCGGATCGGCTCGCGCGAATGGATCGCGGCATTCGGGAAAGTCCATAGCCCAAGTGGCCGGACTGCATCGAATTCTTTGGCGGTGATGCCCTTCTCGAAAATCGTCCACAGGGCGAGCGATGCGACCGTCGCGGACGGAGTCTCGAACGGCAGCTGGGCGACGTTCTGCTGCTTGAACTTGCCGGCGGCGCCCGCGAACAGAATGAATCCGATATCGATCGCCTGATCGACTACGCGGTCGTAGGTGTTGCCGAAATTGCCCAACGTTCCGCCGTAGAAGGTCTGGATCTTCAAAGTTCCGCCGGAATCCGCTGTGACTGCCTCGGCCCATGGCGTGAAAATGTCTGTGTGCAGGTAGGACCAGGGAGGCGCCGGGGAATTGAGCTTGAGTGTGATCGGTTCAGCCGCGAGCGGGCAAGCGCACGAGGCAGCGAGCGCAGCGCCCAGCATGATCTTCTTCAACATGTAACCCTCCTTGCGATCTCTTCGATCTAACCCTAAAGGCTACGTTCAGTCGTAGCTCTGTCCCATCGATTCACGAAAGAACTTTGCGAGTTCCGCGATGTCCTGATCGCCATGGCCATCAGCGACAGCGGCCGACAGCGATGCCAGTGCCCCCGACGCTGCCGGCAAGGCGACGCCCGACAGTGCGCCGGTCGCGACCGCCGACATGATGTCTTTGCGCAGCGTACGGATGTCGAGCGATACGTCGCCTTTCTCACCCTGGAGCGCAGCGAGCTTTGCCTTGAGCCAAGGCGTCACGGTCGCGGACTCGCACAGTGCGTCAAGGACCTTGTCGATTGGGAGCCCTTGCTTTGCCCCGAACGCAAGCGATTCCGCGAGCGACTGGACGTACGTTCCCAAACCGATATTGGCGGCCAGCTTGGTGGCATGGCCGCTGCCGATGGGTCCCATATGTGCGATGCGCCGCGTGAGCTTTTCCAGGACCGGCCGCGCCCGCTCGAGGTCCTCAGCGCGGCCGCCCACCATGGCGAAGAGCTTGCCTTCCCGTACCGACGGAATTGTGCCGAGGACCGGCGAATCGATCAGGCGGGCGCCTTTCCGCTCTACCAGCGGTGCGAGCTCACGCACGGTCATCGGTTGCAGTGTGCTCATCTCGATGAATAGCTTGCCCGCGATCTCCGCCTGCAGAAAACCGTCGGGTCCGGTGAAAATGCGGCGCACTCCGGAATCTTCCGTGATGCTGGAAATGACGACGTCGGCGCCGGCGGCGACCGCGCGGGGACTGGCTGCGATTCTGAACTGCCGGCTCTCACACACGCGGACGGTCGCCGCGTTGTGGTCCCAACCGGTCACCTCAAGGGCATTCTCAGAAAGCCGCTGATAGATCGCGGCGCCCATGCGCCCCAAACCAACCAATCCTATTTTCATCGTCAGATGCGCCATTTCACTAAACTGCCCCGGAATCGACAGGGTCTGCTCGGTGTTCAACTTGAGGCTCGATGGGTTCTCAAGCCTTCGCCGGCGCATACTTGCCGGTCAGTTGCGGCGTTGTCACCTCCTTCGCCTTCTTATTCTGCATATCTAGTCGAGTCTCCCGGCTCCACGTGCGCTTGAGGTCATCGCGAATACTGATGCGGAGCTTCCCGAGGCCCTCGCACTCAAGCTCGACCACATCCCCATCCATGAACGAGCTCAAGCCCCGGTGGTTGGTGCCTGTCGCCAGTACGTCGCCGGGTTCGAGGGTATGGATTGAACTAACCCACTCGATACAGCGGGGGATTTTGTGCGCCATGTCGTCGGTGTTGAAATTCTGCTTGAGCACACCGTTGACCCAAAGCCGCACCTGCAGCTTGTGCGGGTCGCGGATTTCTTCGGCCGTGACGAGATAGGGTCCGATGGGCGCGAAGGTGTCGCGCGATTTCATCTGGTAGAACACGTTGCCGGGCGGCGGCAGGCCGCGCGCGGAACCGTCGATGAAATTGACGTAGCCGAAGATGTAACTCATGGCGTCGGCGGCTTTCACGTTTTTCGCGCGCTTGCCGATTACGACGGCAACTTCGGCTTCGCCCTCGAATATCGTGGCCGGGACATCCGGCAGCGCCATGGTATCGCCGTGACCGATGACGGCGTTCGGCGATTTATGAAATGCATTGATCGGCGCAGGCTCGGTGCGAGTGCCGTCCTCCATATAGTTGACGGCCATACAGTCGATGTTCACGGGCCGGGGCAGGGGCGGACGAATGCGCACCCCGGCGACGTCGATTCCTTGCGCGCGCGCGGCGGCTTCCTCGAGCCGCGGGCGGTATTCGGCGAAGCGCTCGATTACACCGTTGATCAGGTCGTGCGGGCCGGTGTGTGGAATGCCTTGCACCACAGACGTGACATCGACCACGGTGTCGCCCTTGAGCACACCGAGTTTGTAATCGTCGAAATACGCGAGCTTCATGTCGTTCTCCGAAGAAGGGGCTTGAGAGCGCGTCGATTTTTGCGGAATGGTTGCTGGCAGCGTTCTTGGGCAGGGCAAGGCTCGTCAAATTTCGCGCATCGGGCCGTCCGCGTCCAGCGTGGATTTGTCGAAGCTGCAAATCGCAGCTCACGGCCCGCCCAGGTAGGCCTTCCTTACCTTTTCGTCCTTGGCCAATGCGTCTGCGCTGTCGGAGCCTACGATATGGCCGTTGTCCAGAAGATAGCCACGGTCGGCGATAGCAAGGCTCTGTTTCGCGTTCTGTTCCACGAGGAAGATGCCGACACCTGTGTCCTTGATCCTCGCGAGCGCGCGAAACAGTTCGCCGCACAGGAGCGGCGACAAGCCAAGGGAAGGCTCGTCCAGCATCAGGATCGCCGGTGCCGACATCATGGCGCGTCCGATCGCCACCATCTGCCGTTCACCACCGCTCATGGTGCGCACCATCTGCTTGCGCCGCTCGGCGAGCCTCGGAAACAGCGTGAGAACGCGCTGCATGTTTTCGGTCTCGCGCGGGCGCGCGCGCTTCGGGTGAGCGCCCAGCACGAGGTTTTCATGGACGGTCAGGTCGGCGAATATGCCGCGGTCCTCCGGCACGAGGGCGATCCCGACCTCGACGATCTCGTGCGGCGGACGGTGCGTGATATCGGTTCCATCCATGATGACCTCGCCTGCCATCGGCGGCGTCTGGCCGGCAATGGCGCGAAGGAATGTGCTCTTTCCGGCGCCGTTCGCCCCAAGCATCACCACGATTTCGCCCGCCAATACCGTCACCGACACATTCTCGACGGCGCGATGGCGACCGTAGAAAACAGAGAGGTTCCTGCTCTCAAGCATCGGCGTCTCCGAGGTAGGCCCGGATCACCTCACTGTCTGCCAGCACCTCCTTCGGGGTGCCTTCGGCGATCTTTGCGCCGCTGTTCATGACCACGCATCGATCGCAAAGGCTGCGGATGGCGTCCATGACGTGCTCGACTACGATGATCGTACGGCCCTCGGCGCGCAACTGCTCGATTAGCGAAATGCCGGTCTTCAGCTCAGTAGGGTTGAGTCCAGCGAGCCATTCGTCGAGCAACAAGACCTTGGGATCGGAGGCAAGCGCGCGCGCCAGCTCAACCCGCTTCTGGTCGATGTAGGTCAGAGTGGACACCGGAGTATCCCGCGCGACTTGCAGGCCGACCTTCTGCAGCAGGCCAAGGGCGTGATCGTCAAGCTCGCTGCCCCATTTCCGGCTGTGGCCGAAGACGCCGCCGGCCGCCACATTTTCCAGGACGGTAAGGCCGGCGAGCATGCGGACGATTTGGAACGTGCGCGCAACGCCCTTGGTCGCGATCGCATTGGCCGGGTTGCCGGAAATATTCTGGCCGTAAAGTCGTATTTCACCCGAGGTCGGCATGAGCGCGCCGGAAATCAGATTCAGCATCGTCGTCTTGCCGGAGCCGTTCGGCCCGATCAGGCCAAGGACTTCGTTTTGCGCCAAGTCGAACGACATGGCATCGACGGCGACGAGGCCGCCGAAGCGCTTGCTGATGCGGTCGACGGCCAATGCAGGCGTGGCTGGCGAGGGGCTATGCATTGCCGCTCTTCTGGCGTTGCAGGGTCTCGTTGGGCGCCTCGACCGTCGCGTCCAGTTGGTGCTTCGCAGTGTCGTGCTCCTTTCCGACGCCGAGGCGCCGGCTGCGGACAGTGTCCTCGATCAATCCGACCATGCCGCGCGGAATGAAGTAGACGATCAACAGGAAGCATGCTCCCAGGAGCAGCGTCGTTTGGGAGGGAAATTCCTTCGAAATGAACTCCCACAGCAGCGTGAACGGGATCACGCCGACCAGCGGCCCCCACAGCCGATGGACGCCGCCAAGCAGCGCCATGATGACGGTCTCGAACGAGAGAAATGGACTGAACGCGATGGTGGGCTCGACATAGCTGTAACGCGGCGCCACTAATGCGCCCGTGATGGCGGCAAATGTGCTTGAAATCACGAAGAGGACCACCTTGGCGCGCGCGGTGTTGATACCGCAATGAACGGCAACCACTTCGTCGTTCCCAATAATGCGCAAGGCAAAGCCGAGACGCGAGCGGCCGATCCACCAGCCGACCATGTAGACGAGCGCGGCCATCGCCAACAACAGCCAATAAAGCGTGGCATCCGACATTCCGATCAGCACGTAGAGCCCACTGCTTGTACCCATGACGTGCTGTGCCCAGGCCATGACCTGGCGCACGAGCTCGGCCAGACCGAGTGTGAAGATGACGAAATAGACGCCGGAGATGCGCAGCGTCGCCAGACCGACCACGGCGGCGAACGCCGCCCCCGCTATGCCGGCGAGGATGACCAGCAGCGGATATGGCATCAGGTCGATGCCACCGGCAACGATGTACATTCCGATGCCGAAGAAGGCCGCGGTGGCGAGCGAGATGTAGTTGGTTGGTCCCGAGAACAATGTCCAGGAGGTAGCCAGGACCGTGAACATCGCTACCGAGACGCCGATGCCAAGCCAGTATCCGGAATTGGTGAGCGGCAGAAGCGCGGCGGCGACAAGGAGCAGTCCGCTGACCGCCAAATTGCGTTTTTCACGGCGAGAGAACGTCAGCATCGAGCGGGTATTGTGCCAAGTCCCTTCGGAAGGTTTCAGCTCTGGCGTGCTGCCCGAATTTTCCCGAGCAGTCACGACGATCGCCTTCCGAACAAGCCTTCGGGCCGTACCAGCAGGATGATGATGAACAGCACGTAGGCAGCCGCAAGGGTCAGGCCCGGATCGATCAGCGTGGCGACGGCGGTCTCGGTCAATCCAAGAATGAAGGAGGCAACGATGGCTCCGCGAATATCGCTTGCGCCGCCCATGATGACGATCACCAGTGCCTTCAAGGTGAACGCGACGCCGAGCGAAGCGTCAAAGGTCAGGAACATGCTGAGCAGACAGCCGCCGGCCGCGGTCACCGCTCCGCCGAGTGCGAAGGCGAGTGCCGACGTACGAACCACGTTGATGCTGACGAGGCTGGCTGCGGTCGGATTGACCGCTATCGCGCGCAGGGTGAGTCCCGCCCGTGTCCAGTGCAGCCACACATACAGGCAGGCGCACAGAACGACAGATCCCAGAAAGGCCACGACCCGGTTGAGCGAATACGGTTCACCGAAGATGACGAAAGGTCGTGCCAAGTATGAATACGTAAGGAATTCGCCGCCGAACAGCGCCAGAAACACTCCGATCAAGATGAAGCTCAGACCGAAGGTCGCCAGAATGCAGTCGACTTCAAGCTGACCCTGGTTTTTGGCTCGCTTCACGAGCGGCAGAATCATGACGCGGTAGATCACCCAATTGATGGCGAACACGAGCGGTACGACGCCAAACAGCGATATGAGCGGACTGAGCTTGAACGCGGTGAAGAACCAGATGGCGCCGAATGCCCCGGCAATCAGGGTTTCCCCGTTGGCGAGGTTCATGATCCGGGCGACGCCATACTGAAGCTGCAAGCCCATCGCGATCAACGCGTAGGTGCCGCCAAGCAGCAGGCCGATAATGAGGATGTCCATGACCGCAAGAAAGCGGCCGCCCGGCAGCTGCACGCGCTACCGGGCGGCCGGTTTATGGCACTTACCAGCCGGTCTTCAGCCGGACCGGCTTATAGTCCGAGAAGCCCACCCCGGCGACTGCATGGAAGAAGCCGTCCTGCCATTGCCCGACTGTCCAGTACTTGTCGAGCTTCTGGTTTCTGATGTCGACCTCGCCGATGATGGTCTTGAACTTGTGACTCTTGAGATAAGCCGTGATCTTTTCGCGATCCATCACTCCGACGCCCTCGAACGCCTGTTCGAGAATTTGCAGGAAAGAGTAGTACACGGGACTGCCCCAATAGTCCGCGTCCACGCCGGTCACTTCCTTGTGGCGCTTGTAGTAATCCCGGATGGCGGGTGAATCCTGGATGCCGCCGGCGCCCAGGACGTTTTCGATGGCCGAGCCGTATTTTCCGCGGAATGACGGGAAGGCGACCGCCACCGCGCTGTAGTAGGCCTTCACGTTCAGTCCTTCGATCTTGGCCTGCTCCGCCAATCCGAAGGTGTCCGGCGGATAGGACCAGGCTACGAAGGCGTCCGGAGTTGCGGCCTTGGCGGCCTTCATGACCGGGGACAGATCCTGGGTGCCGAGCGGGTAGGACTTGTCGTAAACGATCTCAAATCCGGCCTTCTGGAAGATCGGCCGGCCGGCATTGGCGAGTTCGATGCCAAAGGCGTCCGCGACGTTGACGACGGCGACACGCTTGCCGATCTTGCCCTCGTCCTTCAGCTTATGGAGGATGTTGACTGCCGACTGCGCATACGAGCTGGTTGAACCCTGCACGAAGAACAGGCGAGGATAGCGCTTCGTCAAAGCGTCGATCTGGTCGGTGACGGCGGCCTGGGTAACCTGCGGATAGCCGTATTTGTCGAAAATCGGCGCGGCCGCGAGGTTATAGCCCGTACCGTACACCGGCATGATGAAGTCGACTTTGTCCTGCGTGGCCAAGCGCTCGACCGCCTTGATCGTCTCGCCCGGTTGGCTGCGGTCGTCGTATTCGATCAGCTCGATCTTGCGCTGGCCGCCTTTCATCTTAAGCCCGCCGCGCGCGTTGACCTCGTGAACCCAGAGCTTGAATCCAGGCCAATGGGTAACCGCCGCGCCGCTCGCCATCAAACCGGTTTTCGGACCGACCACGCCGATCTTGATGACGTCCTGGGCGTTCGCGCCACCCAGACCAAGTATCCCAGTGAGGGCCGTGGTGGCGGCTATTGCCAGTAGTGCTCGCCGATACATGTTTTCCTCCAACGACGTGTGACTTGCTGTGTTGTCTTCGTTACCCTCGCTGTGGTGCCCGTCGCCTGTCGGGAGAACCGGCCGACCAAGGCTCCGACTGCGCGCCACCTTCGGGGGGATGCTTTAGCCCACCTGGGCAGGATACCGATACTGTGGGCAGGGTCAAAGGCCTATCGTTCATAAGGTCATGGGACCAAGCGTCGGCGGCGGGATAGGACCATCGGCCGCAGGCTGACGTGCGGATAGCGTGGCAGTGGCACGACATTGGGCAGTCCTGGCGGTGACGAGGGATAGCGCCGGCAGTCCGGCCGTGAGAACGCCGTCGGCCTCTGTTGGGGATGGCAAAAATGCAAACCGCCACCGACCGGATCATCACCACGCATGCCGGAATCTTTTGTAAACGAAGTGAGCGGCTTCGAGGTCAACCCAGAAATTTCGCGATCGCGTCGACCGCTTCCGGCTTTTCGAGGTGCACGAGGTGCCCTGCGCCCTTGAAGATCTTGATATCCGCATTGGGCAGGAATTTGCGCCAGGTGTCCGCCTGCTGGACGGGGATGATCTTGTCCTCTTCCCCCCAGACAATCGTGGTCGGCACCTTGATGCGATGCAGATAGCGCGCGAATTTCGGGTCCCCAGGATGTTCCCAGAACAGTCGGGCAACGGTTCCCGCTTCGCGATAGCGGTCGCCAATGAAATCGAGGTCGGGTTTTTCGGGTAGCCGCTTTTTGATCACCTCGAAATCGGACACCAGCAATCCCGGTATCTGTTCGCCCGGAATCGCAAGAATATCCATGGTCGGGTGCTTCGGGTCGATTATGCCGGCAGGGGCGATGAGCGCGAGCTTCTTCAGTCGGTGTCCGTGCTCGGACGCGAATTTGGCGGCGAGATATCCCCCGAGCGAAAGACCGACGAGATTGAATTTGTCGAGCTTGAGCGCATCGAACAACTCGAGATAATGCATCACATAGTCGTGCAGATCGGTGAACGTCGGATCGTCTCCCGACTCGCCAAAGCCGGGATGATATGGCGCGATCACCTTGAACTTTTCGGTCCAGGCCTCCGCAAAGTCGAAGCCGTCGATGGTGCCGGCGCCGTGAAAAAAGACGATTGGCTCACCCTGGCCGGCCGTGTGAACAACCGTTTTCACGCCATTTACGGTAAGCGTTTCGCGCGTGAACTTGCTCATTCGCGGTCCCTCGCTCTACTCGGCTGCAACACGTTGCGACGAGCCCGCACGTGAGCGAAGTCGCGGGATCACCTCTTCGGCAAAAAGAGTGAGGTTCTTCACGGTTTTCCAGTGCGGCATGTCGGCGATGTGCATGACGTTGTTGATGTGATTGGTCTTCATTCGCTGCGACCATTCGCCGATCTGATTGGCAACCTTCTCCGCTGTGCCGACTGCAATGAAGAACGATTGACTGATCGCTTCGAAATTGAAGCCTCCGTGCAACTTGTCGGCCATTGCCGTGCGCGTCTTCAGTTGCTCGACTGAGAGATAGCCGGGCGGCGCGAGGTTTTGCGGGGTGGTCCGCAGATAATCGGAGAAAAACCGTTCCAGATGACCGACATACTCCTTCTCGGCCTGCTCCTGCGTCTCCGCCACATAAACGAAGGTCAGGAGCGGAAACTGGTCGGGCCGCATGGTGTGGCCGTAGTGGGCGGCGCGCTGGCGCAGGCTCTCGTTGAGCTCGTAGGCACGCTGCTGGGTGACGAAGACGGAAGCATAGCCGAAGCCGAACTCGGCCGCGATCTCAATCGTTTCCGGGCTTCCGGTGCCGACGATGTAGCAGGGTGGATGCGGCTTTTGATAGGGCCGCGGCCACGGATTGAGGAAGCGGTAGGTGTAGTGCTCGCCATAGTGGGTCGTGGGCCCGTCCTGTGTCCAGGACTGTAGAATGATCTTGAGTCCTTCCTTGAACTTTTCGCGTGCCGTCGCAGGGTTCACCGGGTTGGCCCAATATTCCATTCCGGTGCCGAGTGGAAAGGCGACTTCGAGGCGTCCCTGCGACATGACATCGAGGATCGCGTATTCTTCGGCAAGCCGGTTCGGCATTATGAAATTGGGCGGCGTTCCCCAGACGCAGATCTTAGCGTTCTTTGTCTGCGGAACGAGCGCGGCGGCGATCAAGTTCGGCGTCGCCATCATGCTGTAGACGGTGTTGTGATGCTCGTTGACGACGATGGCGTCGAAGCCGAGCTGGTCAGCGAGCACCAATTCCCGCAGGTAACGCTCATAGAGTTCATGGCCCAATTGTGGGTCGTAGTATTTGTTGGAAAAGTTCACCCACAGCGATTTGAATTCCTTATGATTCTCGGGCAGATGTGCATAAGGCATGAAGTGCATCGCGTTGAATCGAATAGGCGCGCTCATGGCCACCTCGCTTGGATATCGTTCCGCCCAGCCGACGCTTCGAGCGCCGATCGTTCCTGTGGCACAAAGTCGTTTCGAAGACGGTGGTGGGGAGGCCCCATTGTAGCCAGCGGCCACGCTTCGACGGCTTCGTCTTTGCCTTGTCGCCCGATATAGTAGAAAGGCGAGTAAGCAAGTCAACGCCGCGGCCAATCGCCCTCCGCGCAAACGCCAATGCGCTTTAAGGCCGCGGCCAGTGTGATCGGCGCACGTCCAGCCCCGCCGAAGAAATGTGAGAACGCAAGGTGAATAGGGACGCACCGAGGTCGACGAACCGGCAGGTCTTGCCGACAACGGTTGTCGGCAGCTACCCGCAGCCCGATTGGCTCGTGAATCGCGATATGCTGTCGAAGGTCGTGCCTCGTACGCGCATGACCGGAATCTGGCGTGTTGCGGAGCCGTTTCTCGAACAGGCGCAGGACGACGCAACGGTGGTTGCCATCCGCGACATGGAACGCGCCGGGATCGATATCATCACGGACGGCGAGATTCGTCGCGAGAGCTATTCCAACCGTTTCGCCACGGCGCTCGACGGCATCGACATCGACAACCCCGCTCAAGTGAAGAACCGGGCGGGCCGTGTCACGGAAGTGCCGCGCGTGGTCGCCAAGATCCGGCGCACCCGCCCCGTCGAGCTGCGCGACATGGAGTTCCTGCGCCGCAATACCGACCGTGTGGCCAAGATCACCTTGCCCGGGCCATTCACCATGGGGCAGCAGGCAAAGAACGAATTCTATGGCGACGATGAGGAGATGGCGATGGACTTTGCCGCCGCGGTGAATGCCGAGGCGCACGACTTGCAGAAGGCAGGCGCGGACGTCATCCAGATTGATGAGCCATGGCTGCGCAATGACCCCGATGCCGCCAAGCGCTACTCGATCAAGGCGATCAACCGCGCGCTCGAAGGCCTCAGCGTACCGACCGTGGTCCACCTTTGCTTCGGTTACGCAGCGGTTGTACCGGGCTCGAAGCCCACCGGCTACTCTTTCCTGCCGCAACTGGCAGACTCCGTTGCGCAGCAGATTTCGATCGAAGCAGCTCAGCCCAAGCTCGATCTTGGAGTGCTCGCTGACCTCGCCGGCAAGAAGATCATGCTGGGCGTCCTGGATCTGGGGAGCCCCATCGTCGAGACCGCGGAACAGGTGGCGGACCGCGTTCGGCAGGGTCTGCAATACGTGGCAGCCGAAGATCTGATCCCGGCGCCGGACTGCGGCATGAAATACCTTCCGCGCGATATCGCCTTCGGCAAGCTCAGGGCGCTAGCCGACGGCGCCGAGAATCGTGCGGAACGAGATTTCGTGATCGCCGGACTGGTGGTAGTTGTGTCGTTTCGAACACAGGCCTATATCGGCTCGCGAGCCGAGAGCTGAAGCAAGGGCAATCTCTGCCTGAGGGAGTTGATCATGGTGCAGGTCGCGGAAAGAGAAACTGTCACGGAAGCGATCGAGGCAATGGTCAACTACATCGAGAACAATGGGGAGAAGATTTTTACCGTCACTGCGAGCCCCGGCGCCACGGACGTTCGCAGCGGCGGTACCCAGGACCCGCACAAGGTCGTCATCCGGAATGGCCGGCTTCACGCCG
Source organism: uncultured Alphaproteobacteria bacterium (assembly GCA_963755305.1). Classification (GTDB taxonomy): domain Bacteria; phylum Pseudomonadota; class Alphaproteobacteria; order Rhizobiales; family Xanthobacteraceae; genus VAZQ01. The sequence goes on from CAVWJL010000012.1 coordinate 442,179, forward strand.
ACCGGTTCGCACTCGATCGCGAAGGCTTCCATTTCGTTCGCCACGAGACGAAGGTTTCCGACTTCTACAGCGAAGACGATATCCGGCGCGTTTATTACCCGGAGATGGAAGCGCTGGTGAGGGCGGAAAGCGGTGCGTCGCGCGTGGTCGTGTTCGACCATACCTTGCGCACCGCCGACGATGAGCTTCGCGAGTTCGAAAAAGATCCGCGAGGTCGTACGGCGCGTTCACAATGATTACACCGAATGGTCCGGGCCACAGCGCGTGCGCGATCTGCTGCCGAACGAGGCGGAAGAACTGCTGCGCCGCCGGTTTGCCATCGTGCAGGTGTGGCGGCCGATCCGTCATCCGGTCGAGACTTATCCGCTCGCAATCTGCGATGCGCGCAGCATTTCGCCGGACGATTTCGTGGTATCCGAGCGGCGCTATCCGAACCGGGTCGGCCAGACCTATGCGATCACCTACAATCCCAAGCATAGCTGGTATTGGTTCCCGCGCATGCGGCGCGAGGAGGCGCTGGTGTTCAAGGTCTATGACTCGGCCAAGGACGGCCGTGCGCGCTGGTCGGCGCACACGGCGTTCGAGGACCCGACCTCGCCGCCTAGTGCGCGGCCGCGCGAAAGCATCGAGATTCGAACGCTCGCATTTTTCTGAGCGACGCGGGCACGCACCGTCAGGCGACCATCTTGCCCGACTTCGCGGTCCCGACTGGGACGTCATAGCTCGCCATCAGGCCCTCGACGAGCGCGTTGAACTCGCCCCAGTCGGTTTCGCGATAAGAATGGTTGCGGATGATGAACGAGGCGCCCGCATAGAATTTTTCGTATTGCAGATGGCGGCCGGCGAACTCGGAGCCGACCATGTCCCAGGCCAGCTTGAACAGCTTCATGCGGGTGACGGGGTCGGACTGCGGCGTCTGCCAATAGATTGAAAATTGCCTGGCGAGCTCGGGATCGTCCATCACCGAGATATCAGCCGGCATCTGGAACACGCTGCCGCCGCACAGCGTGCGCAACTCGTCGATGAACATGCTGTAGTTCTGCGTGCACCACTCGAGCCCCGCATACATGAACCGGCGGTTGAAGCAGACATAGCCGTCCGGCCAGCGTTCAAATGCGTTGATCTGTCCGTTGACCATACCGCCGATGGTCGCTTCGATCGCCGCCATCTTGCCCAGCGTCTCGCGCACGGCGGGTACCTGGTCGGCTCCGGTGGCGTTTGCGATCTTGCTGCACAGGCCTAGCAGGAGCCGCATCTTCGACCAGTAGCGGACGTTAGACTGATGATTGCCGAAGCAATGACTCGGGGTCTTGATGTAGATGTCGCGTGAGAGCAGCGCATCGTCATGCACAAACACCCGCTCCCACGGCACCTTGACCTCGTCGCACAGCACCATGCTGTCGCTTTCGTCGTAGCGCCACGCCAGCGGCGAATCGAACTCCGAAGTGAGGCCGGCGGCGGCCGGCTTGCGCGACCACAGCGAGAGCCCGGGCGCATTGCACGGCACCGCGCAAGTGATCGCCTCCTTCTTTTGATCGGGCGCAAGCGGGATCACGTTGCCGATCCATATCTCGTTGGCGTAGAGCGCGCCTGTGGCCAACATCTTCATGCCGGAGATGACGACGCCGCCGTCCTCCTCGCGCACCACGCGCAACGTCGGCACCGGGATGTTCTGCTTGTGATAGAATTCCGGGTTGCGCGCCGCCTGCGGCGGGACCACCGCGTAGACCACATAGGTGTCATTGTCGCGGAGGTGGCGGTAATAGCTCAAGAGATTGTCGGCGCGGGCATGCGGTGCGACCAGCGCGTCTGGCTTCATCGCCATGCCGGTGACGAACGAGGCCACGTGGTCGGGCGAGCGCCCGAACATGCCGAACGTGAGATCGGCGATCCGGCGGTGTCCTTCCATGCGCCGCTGCAGGTCTTCGCGGCGGCGCGGCTGCAAGAAATAGATCGAATGGCGTGCGCCGTCCTCCTCGTACGTCATGGCATCGCGGTTTTCGGGCGCCGCTTTCATGTCGTAGATCGCGGCCACGGTGTCGGCGGCGCTACGGAAGGCGGGATGAACGGTAACGTCATCGACTCTCTCGCCGCCGACATGGACGATCCGGCCGTCGCGCAGTGATTCGAGATGTTCCTTGCCGGTTCGCAGCATGGGCGGGCTCCATTAAGGCCTTCGGGTTGCATCCTGCCATGCCGGATCGTGCGGCGCCGGCATTGTCATGCGCATGGCAGATGCGGCAAGCTCCCGTTCATGACCGACTCGCTTGGCTTTCGCAAAAAATTCGGCGTCATCGCGCCCTCGACCAATACGACGGTACAGCCGGAATTCGAGGCCATGCGTCCGCGCGGCGTCACCAATCATTTCGGCCGCATCTCGATCCCGAACGATCCGATCCGCAGCGACGACGAGTTCAACCAGCTGATGGACAACATCCGCATGGCGATGTTGCAGGCGGTCGACGACGTGATGACGTGCGAGCCCGATTACCTGATCATGGGCATGTCGTCGGAGACGTTCTGGGACGGGCTCGAGGGCAGCAAGCGGCTGCATGAGCGGGTCGAGGCGCGCGCTGGTGTCAAGGTCTCCATGGGCTCGGACGCTTCGCAGGCCGCGTTGCGGCGCTACGGCGCCAAGCGGCTGGGCGTGATCACGCCGTACATGCCGATCGGGGACGAGCAGGTGCGCCGCTTCCTCACCGATTGCGGCTTCGAGATCGTGCGCCTGAAGGGGCTCAAGTGCACGAGCCCGGTCAAGATCGCACATGTATCGGAGCGCGAGCTGCGCGACGCCATCGTGGACGTCAACGGGCCCGACATCGATGCCATCATCCAGGTTGGCACCAATCTGGCGATGGCGCGGCTCGCCGGCATTGCCGAATTCTGGCTCGGCAAGCCGGTGCTCGCGATCAATACCTGCATCTACTGGTGGTCGCTGCGCCAGAACGGAATCGGCGACAAGATCGAAGGGTTCGGCTCGCTCCTGCTGGATCATTGAGCGGCCCGCACGGCTATTTCTCCGTGTAGTAGTGCGTCTCGAGCAGCAGGCAGCCGGTCTTCGACGTGAACGGTCCGTGATGGACGCCAGGCGGGCGGACGCAGTAGGTCGGGCCGGTGAATTGCTCGCCGCCCTTGCCGTGTTCGTCACTGCCGCAGATGAGATCGCCGGAGACCAGGAAAACCTCCTCCCAATATTCGTGCACGAATGGCACGGTCGAGAACGCGCCCGGCTCGATCTTGAGGATGCGCGTGCGGTTGCCGACCTTGTTCTTTTCGTCCAGCGAGCCGGCCAGGATTTTCTCCGAAAACCCCCAGGGATAGCCGGGCACGGCGTGAAAGCCGCCGTTCATGTCGACGGCGTGGAATTCCTTGTGTCCTTTGTCGAAGCCCATAGCGTTCTCCTGTCGGTCGTTAGGCATTCAACGCTTATCCCGCGCGCCCCGTCAACTCGGGGCTTGTCTCGATCTTAAAACTTCAATCCGGCGACATTGGCCAAGGTGACCGGCCCGAAGGTTCGCTATGATGGGCGTGCAGCCGGAGGACTTTTGCCGTGAACGACAAGCCGAACTACCCACCGATCCGCCGTTTCGTCACCGGCCATGACGACAAGCACGTCGCCAAGGTCATCATCGAAGGCCCGGCGACCAACGCGAAATATTCTGGCGCCGCAACCGCCTCGACCCTGATCTGGTCGACCGACCGAACGCCGGCCGACATCGCCATCGGCGAGGGTGTCGAAGATTTTGGTGCCCGCATCCTGGGTACCGCGCCACCCGCCAATGGCACGCGCTTTGCCGTGATCGACTTCCCGCCGGGCAACGAGCCGAGAATGCACCGCACCGAGACCATCGACTACGTGATCGTGCTCGAGGGCGAGATCGAGATGGACATGGACAACTCGACCGTGAAGATGATGGCTGGCGATGTCATGGTCCAGCGCGGAACCAATCATGCGTGGGCCAATCGCAGCAACCGACGGGCGCGCGTCGCTTTTGTTCTGATCGACGCGGTGCCGCTCGGCATCGGCCATCCCGTCACCGGGGCGGCCAACGCCCGCTAGCCGTGGGCGATGCATAGTATGTACCGGGGAGAACATTGATGCAGACGCTCGGCCTCGGCTTTACCTGGGAGCAGCTTTCGCCCGGGCAGCGCTTCCGCACGCTCAATCGCACCGTCACCGAGACCGACTTGGTGATGTTCACCGGCGTGACTGGCATGCTGGAAGTGATCTTCACCGATCATACGTTCGGCGCCGACCAGGGTTCTATCCAGGGGAGGTTCGTGCCGGCCGCACTGACCTACAGTGTGATCGAGGGGCTGATCTGCCAGAGCATGATCCAGGCGACCGGGCTGGCGATGCTGGAGCTCAAGAAGGAGATCGTCGCGCCGGTACGCGTGGGCGACACCGTGCACGGCGAGATCGAGGTGGTATCGGTGCGGCCGACTTCGAAGGGCAACCGCGGCATCGTTGTCTCCCGAATCGACGTTAAGAATCAGAACGACGAGGTCGTGATGCGATACGAAGCCACGCGCATGCTGGCGGGGCGTTCGGCCGGTCAAAGTGCGACGCGGCCCTAGCCGGCATCAGGCTGCATCGATGCGCTGCCGCCGCCTCGCCGCCGCCGGCGCCGATGCGGCACGGTGTAATGGGCGTTCGAGACGCCGTTGAGCTTGGACATCAGGCGCAGGAGCTGCGCACGTTCGCGCGCGGTGAGCGGCGCGAGAATGCGTTGCTGCGCCGCCGCCACCAAGGGCGCTATGCGCTGAAGCAGCGTGGCGCCCGCGCTGGTCAGATGGCAGATCCGCCGGTTGCCCTTGCCGGTCCTTTGCAGCAGCCCTGCGCGCTGCAGCCGCTGGATAACCCCCCCTGCGGTGGATGGATCGAGGCCCGCAAGCTCCCCGAGCTCGGTCTGGTCGATGCCAGGCCGGAGGCGCAGAACCGACATGGCGGCAAACTGGATCGGTGTGATCCCGGTCCCTTTGCACGCTTCCATGAAAATGCCGGTCGAATGCTGCTTGCAGCGGCGAATGAGGTAGCCGGGCATGGCGCGGAAATCGGGCAGCGGATCGGCGACCGACGTTGGCGGTTTCGCCGCCCCTTGCACTGCCGCGCGCCTGTCCGAACCAGCCACCACGACGCCCTTTCTCAGCCTGCATGCCGCATAGCCTCTGGCAGCCGTCCAACAATGCCGCAAGCGCTTTATGGTACCTATGATGGATGCGCATACATAACAACTATTCGTTATTAATCAGAAAGATATCGGGATATTAGCGGCGCTCTTGTTGACAGCATACGCAATCGACGGCAGTCTCGATTTCCGGCTGTAGCGAGGTCCGTGCGATGCCGACAAGCCGAACAATCATATTCGCGTTGCTGGCAGTGGGTGTGGCGTGGGGGCCTCGTACGGCCGCCGCGCTCGAGCGGGTGACCTATCTCCTGCCCGCGCCGATTTTTTTGCCGGCATTCGGCCCCTGGATCATCGCCCGCCAGCGCGGCTACTACGCGGCCGAAGGGCTCGAGATCAATTTCGAGACCGGCCGGGGCGGCGCCGATGTCGCCAAGCAGGTCGGGGTCGGCAATGCGGTCGTCGGCGGTGCAATGGGGGACACCTCGATCATCGTCCGCAGCAACGGCGTGCCGGTTCGCTCGGTCGCAGTGCTCGGCGGCCAGGGCCTGATGCAGCTCGTGTTCTATTCCGATTCCGGCATCAAGGGGCCGGCCGATCTGAAGGGAAAGACCGTCAACGTCACCACCTACCAGGAGACGACGTATTTCGCGACGCTGGGCATGCTGGCGGCGGTCGGGCTGTCCAAGAGCGACGTCAATATTCAAGCCGTGGGGCCGGCCAATATCTGGAAATTCTTTCTTGCGCGTAAGGCCGATGCCATGGCGGGTGTTCCGGACTTCATCGCGGAGGTGGAACGGGCAGGGGCCAAGATCACGATCATCCCGTCGAGCCAGTATTTCCAGAGCATGGGCCAGGCCATCCTCGCCTCCGATCAGACCATCAAGGAGCGGCCAGGGCTTGTGCGCAAGCTCGTGCGCGCGACCTTGCGCGGCATGAAGGACATCATCGACGATCCCGCCGGCGCGGCGGCGGACTACACCAAGGCTGTGCCCGATCGCGCCGGGCAGGAGGAGCACGTGCAGCGCGTGTTCGAGCTGTACAAGCAATACGTCTACGGCGGGCAGCGGGTCCTGGGCGAGATGAACCGCGATCAGCTTCTCAAGCTGCAAGAATTCTACGTGAAGCAGGGCATTGCCCAGTCGGCTCTGCCGGTGGACGAACTCTTCACCAACGAGTTCGTCAAGTAGCGAATGGTCCGCGTCCGGAGCGGACACTCGACCACTTCGGACAACGCACCGACCGGCGTCGCCGATCGTGAGCCAAACATCCTTCGAGCCAGGAAACGGAGAGTAGCGTGTCCGACACAGCCGCTCTGGAATTGTCAGCCCAGCGTCAACGCGGGTCGGAGGTCGCGAGCGATCTCCATGACCCGATTGCGGAGGCACGGGACATCGCCCCAAATCTGCCGGCCGGTCTGCCTAAGGGTTTGCGCAATTACTGGTATCCAGTGCTGCAAACCGAGGAACTGCCGGAAGGCAAGCCCATCGGCTTCATGGTGCTGGGCGAGCCGCTGGTTGCCTGGCGGGACGCGCGGGGCAGGGCGTGCGTCGTCCGCGATCGCTGCCCGCATCGCAGCATCAAGCTGTCGGTAGGACAGGTCTCCGATGGCGACCTGCAATGCATCCTGCACGGACTTCGCTTCAACGGCGAAGGCCGTTGCACAATGGTCCCCTGGGAAGACGCGGACGACCGCAGGCAGAAGGGGCCGCCGGTTGCGGCTTACCCGGCCAGGGAGCTTGGGGGCTACGTCTGGGCCTATCTCGGCGACGCCAGCGAATTTCCTCCGCCGCCGCTCGAGCGCGAGGTGCCGGAGGAACTGACCAGACCGGATGAATTCATCTGGTTTCGGCTACCGACCGAAGTCTGGTACACTAACTGGCTGCTCGCGATCGACGGCAGCGACGCATTTCATGCCGTCGTCCTGCATGCCTCCTCGCAGGCCGTCACCGACAAGACTTGGACCGGCGGGCATGCCGACCATGCGGTGGTTCCCTTGGCCGAGCGGCGCATGAAGATCATCAAGACCTCACACGGCATTCGCGGAGTCGCGCTGGACAGGCAGGGCAAGCCCGTTCAACACGGCCACTTTACCGTGGACGTCAAAGGCGACCGGTTTGCGCTGCCCTGCATTCACACCAACCCGATCATGCCGGCGCCCGGCGCCGAGCCCTACACATCGCGGCTGTGGCAATTCGCAATCGACGAGAACCGGACGCAGATCGTGCGCTATGCGGTCTGGCGCGCCCGCACCAGCGCCGAACGCGAACGCGCCAATCGCGTCTTTCGCGATCTCGCGCTCCCGCGCTTGCAGAAGGTGTCGGCCGAGGACGCGTTTGCCGCCGAAGCACAGGGCGATGTGGTGACCGCCCGCAAGGAAGAGAATTTGATGTCTCCGGACATCGATGTGGTGAACGTGCGCAGGCTCATCCGGAGGGCGTTTCTCGCGCCCCTCACCGAGCATCAGCGCGTCGGCGTTGCCGACGGTGCGCTGGTCTATCCGCTTTAGTCATTGCGTGCGGGAAGTTTGCGCATTGCAGCTTACGGAACGACGACGTAATTGCTGAAGCCGCCGTTGCGCGCTTTCAACCCCGAGATGGCGTTGTTGATGTCGGCGAGGGGAAAGCGCTGATGCTCGAACACCGACAGATCGAGCGTCCCGGCGCGTGCCATTTCTGCCATCTCCTGGCCCTGCGCGGCGGAAAACCAGTTCGATCCGATCAAGTGTACCTGCTCGTCCATCAGCCAATGGATGTCGACCGGCAGGGGCTCGGCGACTGCGCCGACATTGACCGCTTTGCCGCCGCGCCGCACCGCTTGCAGCGAATTGAGCATCGTCGAGGCCGGCGAGCCCGGGCCGAGCGCATTGATCACGAAGTCGACGCCGTCCCCGCCGGTGCGCGCCTTCGCCCACTGATGGGTCGGCTCGCTGCCGAGCGCGAGCACCTCGATGCGGTCGGGCGCCAGTGCCTTGACGCGATCGAGCAGCGCCGGATTGCGGCCGGTTCCGAGAATACGCGTCATGCCCATTGCCAGACCGAACAGGCAGGCGCCGAGCCCGAGCGTGCCGCTGATGCCGTCGACCAGCATGGTTTGGCCGGCGACGGCGCCCGCTTTCTTCATCGCGTTGTAGGCAGTGCCGAGATAGCCGAAGCGGGCGGCCTGCTCGAACGTCACGTTGTCCGGAAGATGCACCAGGGCATATTGCGGCGCGGTCATGTATTCGCAGAACCCGCCGTAGGGGTAGAGCTCGTACACCCGCGGCGAGTTCGGGCCGAAGCCGAAATAGCCGTTGAAGGTAAAGAACCGGCAGCGGCTGCGCTCGCCGGCGCGGCACATCTGGCAGGCGCCGCACGAGCGCAGCGGATTCACGTAGACACGGTCGCCCGGCTTGACCGCGAGCACCTGGCTGCCGACCTCCGCGACGATGCCGGCGGGATCGAGGCCGAAGATCGCCGGCAGCTTGGGCAGCGGCAGATGCGGAAACCACTTGGTCCAGTTCGCCAGCACATTGCCGAGGTTTGGCACCATGCCGCAGGCCTTCACCTGCACCAGCACGTCGGTGGATCCCGGCGTCGGCACGGGGATCGTGTCGATCGACATCGGCCCGCCCACCTTGTGCATGCGGGCTGCGCGCATCGTTCTTGTCATGTTGTCCTCATGTTACGATTTCACCGCACCACGATCAGGGCATCAAGCGCCATAGCGCCCTGGCCCGCCGGATAGACCACGACCGGATTGAGGTCGACTTCGGCGATCTCCGGATGCTGCAGCACGAAGGCGGCGAGCCGTGCCGCGACGTCCGCAGCCGCGCGAACATCCGCGACGGCGGCACTTCTGAAGCCCGACAGGGCCTTGGCGCCTTCAAGTTGCATGATTTCGTCCGCGATGGCATCGGCCGCGAAGTCGGCGGGCAGGACGCGCATGTCGCCGAGCGCTTCGGCGAAAATGCCGCCGAGGCCGACTGCGAGAACCGCACCCCAGTCCGGATCGTTGCGCGCGCCCAGGATCAATTCCATGCCCTTCGGCTTCATCGCCTCGACGAGGATGCCGTCGAGGGCCAGATCGGGACGCGCGTGGGCGATGTCGGCGTGCAGCTTCTCCCACGCCGCCGAGAGCGCGCCGCCATCCGAAATCCCAAGCACGACCCCGCCGGCATCGCTCTTGTGCGACAAGCCCGATGACTGCGCCTTCAGCGCCACAGGATAACCGATACCATCGGCCGCGCGCCGCGCCGATGCCAGATCTCGGACCAACGCGCCCTTGGGAAACGGTATGCCCACCTCGGCCAGAATGGCCTTGGAGCGGTGTTCGGGGATAACGCCGCTTGCAAGGCTTGGCGCGCCGGCGGCCGTGTCGGCGGTTCGTCGCGGCCGTGGCTTCCGGCGGTCGTGCTCGTACACCCGGGCCAGCGCGCGCAGCGCCCGTTCGGGCGAGCGGAAGAACGGCACGTTGAGATCGCGGAATCCCCGTATGATGTCGGCTGGCACTTCGACGTCGTCACCCATCATGGTGAAGATCAGCGGCTTTGACGGCGCTTCTTGCCGTAGGGCCTCGATCACCGGCGGCATGCGGCGCTGGACCATGAGAGGGTGCGTGCACATGGCGTTGAGGACGACGCAGCCGGTGTGCTCATCGGCGAGCAGCGCACGCATGGCATTCGGGAACAGGCTGAGGTCCACGATGCCCTGGGCGGTGAGATCGAGCGGATTGGTCGGCGCGATGAGGCCGGGCGCGAGCTTGTCGATAGCCGCGATCGTGCCGGCCGTCAGCTCCGCGACCGGGAGGTTGAGCGCCTCGCAATAGTCGAGCGCGATGCCCTTGAAGATGCCGGATTCGGTTACCACGGCGATGCCGTCGCGCGGCGGATGTGGGAACCGCGCCAACAGCTCGCTGATGTCGATCAACTCCTCGATCGTATCCGCGAATATCACGCCTTCATGGGTGAGGACCGCGCGCATTACCTGGTAGTCGCCGCACATCGCGGCGGTATGGGTCTGCGCGGAGAGCTGCGCTGCGCGGCTGCGGCCCGGGTGCAGAACGACGACCGGCTTGCCGCGCTCCTGCGCACGGCGCGCCAGCGCACGGGCGCGCTTGGGATCGCGGAACTGCTCGACGATGAGCGCCACGATGGCGGTCGAGGCGTCGTCAATCAAATAGTCGAAGTAATCTTCGATGCCGGTCGAGGCTTCGTTGCCCGTCGAGATCGAGAACGACGTGCCCATCTCGTGTGCGGCGAGCGCGGTACGCAGCGCCGTCGCCATAGCCCCGCTCTGCGACACGATGCCGATCCCCGGCCGCCCGCCGAGCGGAAGCGGCACCGCTACCCCGAACGTCAGCGCAATGCCGTCCACATTGTTGACGAGACCCAGGCAATTGGGCCCCTCGATCACCAGGCCGCCGGCGCGCCCGAGCGCGGCGATCTCCTCCTGCAGCGCTCGCCCCTCGGCTCCGGCCTCGGCAAAGCCGCCGGAGAACACGATCACTCCGCCGACGTTGCGCCCCGCGCAGGCGATGACGGCATCGCGGATGCCGGCGCGCGGAATGGCGAGTACGGCGCAGTCGACACCCATGGGCAGATCCTGCGCGGAAGCGAGACATGGCCGGCCGTCGATCTCCCGGCGGTTCTGGTTGACGAGGAACACATCGCCCTTGAAGCCGAAGCGGCCGAGATTGGCCATCACCCCCGCGCCGAGTGAACCGGGCGAAGGCGATGCGCCCACGATCGCGACCGAGCGTGGACGCAACAGCCGCTCGATGGCCGAGCGTGCGGGAGCCGCGGCCGGATCAGGCATCGCGACGGTAGCCGCCAAGTCCCGGCCGATAGCTCTTCTCGTCGAGGAACTGCTGCAATCCCTTAGAGCGTCCGTCCTCGGTATCGTAGAAGCGCGCCTGCACGCCCTTGGCCATGAGATATTCGTTCGACATCTCCCAGGGCATGCCCTGCACATGATGGACCGCGGCCTTGCACGCGCGCAGCACCATGGGGTTTTTCCCGAGCAGTTCCTTGGCCAGCGCGCGGGTATGCGCGCGCAGCTTGGCGAGCGGCACCGCCTCGTTGACGAGCCCCATCTGCGCGGCCTTGCGGCCGTCGAAGGTGCGCCCGGTCATGATGTACATCATGGCGTCGCGCGGGTTCATCATCTCAACCACTGAGCGCGTGACATTGCCGCCCGGAATGATGCCCCAGTTGATCTCGGAGAGACCGAATTGGGCGTCCTCCGCGGCGATGGCGAGATCGCACGACACCATCGGCGTGAAGGCGCCCCCGAAGCACCAGCCGTTCACCATCGCGATGGTCGGCTTGGGATAGCTTCGCAGGATCCGGTTTTGCCAGTGCACGGCCCTGAGCCGCACCTTCATCTGCTGGATGTAGGGGAGGTGGTCGGTCGCGCGGAAGAATTCCTTGAGATCCATGCCGGCGGAGAATGCATTGCCGGCGCCGGTGAGGACAACGGCGCCGACGGAGTCTTCGAGTTCGAGCGCCTCGAGCACTTCGATCATGTCCTCATTAAGCGCGGGACTCATGCAATTGCGCTTTTCCGGACGATTGAGCGTCACCCAGGCAATGCCGTCGTCGAATTCGACCAGTACGTTTTTCCAGTCACCATATTTCTTCAAAGCCGTTTTTGGCGCGGGTTTCTTCTTGGCCATCGTTGACTCCCGTGTTTGAGCTTTGGCTGGATTGTCGGGTGAAGCAGGGCGGGGCTAGCGGCTGATCTCCTCGCGCCAGTTCACGCTGCCGCCCCGTTTGAGAATATCCGCCGTGTCGATGCTTTCCTCGCCCGGTACGCGAATGCGCTTGAACGTCATCTCGGATGCGGCGAGTGGCTTGGTCGCGTCGAGGCCCATCTTTGCGCCGACGCCGTTGCGGGTCGAGGGGTCGAGCTTGGAGCCCTGGCTCTCCGGGACGATGACGAGATCGCGGTCGGCCTGAAAGCGCGTGGCCACCGCCCACTCCACCTCGGTCGGATTGTAGATGTCGACGTCTTCGTCGACGACGATGACATGCTTGACGTCGAACGATCCGGCAAACGCACCGAGCATTACGTTCTTCGCCTCGCCCTCCTGGCGCTTCCTGATCTGGACGTAGAGATGATAGCGCATCACGCCGCCGGGCGCGAAATGCACGCCGCGTACGTTTGGAAACGAACGCTGCAGATGCACCAGCATGGTCGCCTCTTTCGGGATCGCACCGAGCAACTGGTGTTCCAGGCCACCGCCGACGATGGTGTGGAAGATCGCATCCGGCCGGTGCGTGACCGCCGTGACCTCCATCACGTGACGTTCCGCGCGCTCCCCGTAGTACTGCGGGAACTCGCCGAACGGCCCTTCCGGCTCGCGCACGCCCGGCAGCAGGCGGCCCTCGATCACGATTTCGGCCTCGGCTGGTACGCGCAGCTCGCTGGTCAGGCACTTCGCCACCGGCAGCGGCCGGTTCTGCAGGGCACCTGCGATCTCGAGCTCATCCTGGTCGAGCGGCGCAATCGCCTGTGACGCCATGAGCGTCAACGGGTCGACACCTACGACGACCGCCGCATCGAGCGGCTCTCCGGCCTCCTCCGCCATCTGGAAGAAAGCGAGCGTATGCCGCGGCAGCAAGAGCACGCCCAGCCGGTTCGGCCCGGTGACCTGGCAGCGGTGAATGGTGACGTTCTGCTTTCCGGTCCTCGGATTGCGAGTGATCATCAGGCCGGCGCTTATGTAGGGGCCGCCGTCATGTTCGTTGTGGGTCGGCAGCGGCAGCAGCCGCATAAGATCGATGTCGCGATGGACCACCGCCTGGGCGGGCGCCATCGTTACTTCGTGCCAGGGGATAGGATTGAGCGCAGCCCCCTGAAACCGCGCGAGCAGCTCATGGGGTTCCACGCCCATCGCCTCGGCCATCCAGCCGCGATCGGAGATGAGCCCGGAGACGACCGGGATCGCGTGTCCGCCCGGGCGCGGGAACAGGGTGGCGCGCAGCCCGTCGAGGCGCTTGGCGAAGGCCGCGAGCTCGAAGCGCAGATCGACATTGGGCTTGATGACCGCCAGCCGGTTGCGTGCCGCCAGATGGTCGAGCCAGTCGCGCAGGGAGCGAACCGGTTGCGGCGCGTTGTCGCCGTGGCCGTGTCCGGCTTGTCTCGGAAGGTCGTGCTTGGTCATCGTGCCAAGATGTAGCATTGTTGGGGGGGAAGGAACATAAGGGGAGCTGTGTTCATGTGTCCTCGCATCGTCGCCGCGGGAGACTAGGGCCGCGCATCATGCTCGATCTCGGCACGAGTTTTCTGGCCAGCATCGCTCGCGATCCGGAAGCACTGGCCATCGTGGATGGCGATCAGCGCCTCACCTATTCGCAATGTTACCGACGGATTTCGGCGGTAGTCGCGGCCTTGGACGAGCTAGGGCTCGCGCCGGGCGATCACCTTGTGACCGTGCTGCAGAACCGCTGGGAGGCGGCGACCATCCACTGGGCCTGCCAATTCGCCGGCATCGTCGTGACACCGCTCAATTGGCGTGCAACGGCGCAAGAGCTCGATTTCTGCATCGAAAACGCCGAAGCCAGGGCGGTCGTCTACGAGGACGCCGCGGCCGAGGCGGTGAGCGCATCGCAGCAGGCGGATCGGCGCGCGCGCATCGCCATCGGATCGGTGCGTGCGTACGAGGTCGCATTTCAGGAGATCGTCCGCAGAAACGTTGCAGACGTCGAGCCGCGTGCCGGTCCCGACGCTTGGTCGGTGATGCTCTACACGTCCGGCACGACTGCACAGCCCAAGGGCGTGCCTCGGCGGCACCGTGCCGAGCGTGCGGCGGCGGTCGCCCATGTGGCGCAGAACCTCTATCGTTCGGGCGAGCGCACGCTTGGCGTCATGCCGCTCTACCACACCATGGGCGTACGTTCGCTTCTCGCCATGTCGCTCATCGGCGGCACGTTCGTGTGCCTGCCCCGCTTCGATGCTGCGCGCGCGCTGGAGCTGATCGCGGCGGAGAAGATCACCAATCTCTATCTGGTGCCGACGCTCTATCACGATCTGCTGCATCACGAGCGTTTCCCTGAGTCAGACGTCGGTTCTGTCAGGAAGCTCGGCTTCGCCGGCGCATCCATGACCGATGGGTTGCTCAGGGAATTGCAGGTCGCGTTCAAGCCGGACCTGTTCGTCAACCACTACGGTTCGTCCGAAATCTACACCTTCACCATCGCCCAGGACGCCCCGGCCAAACCGGGTTCGGCCGGCCGCGCCGGCATCAACCAGATGGTGCGCGTAGTGAAGCTCGGCGCCGCTTCACCCGATGAAAACGCCAAGCCCGGCGAGGAGGGCGAGATCATCGCGCTCCTGGCCGGCGACGAGTCCTTCGAAGGGTATTGGCGCCGGCCCGAGGCCGACGCCAAGGCGTTGCGCGGCGGCTGGTACTTCACCGGCGACACCGGATATTTCGATGCCGAGGGAGACCTGTTCGTGACCGGGCGCGTCGACGACATGATCATCACCGGCGGCGAGAATGTTTTCCCGGTCGAGATCGAGAGCTGCCTCTCGCTGCACGCCGCGGTGTCGGAGGTGGCGGTGGTCGGACTGCTGGACGAACGCTGGGGCAAGATCGTCGTCGCCTTCATCAAGCGGCGCTTGCCGGTGGACCACGAGGAGCTCGACCTATTTTGCCGCACATCCGGGCTTGCCAGTTTCAAGCGGCCGCGCCGCTACGTCTTCGTCGAGGCGATTCCGAAGTCGCCGGTCGGCAAGTTGTTGCGCCGCATGCTTGTCGCGGGCGAGTACCGGCCCGAACGCGCGGCTGGCGCGCCGCCTCAACAGGGAACCGCAGCATGAGCCCAGGCTTCGCCGATCCCCGTCTCGCGGCGCTTGACGGCTTCCGGGTCGAAGTCGATTCCACGCACGAACGCGCCGACATCGTGCTCGACCGGCCGCCGTTCAACATCGTGTCGATGCCGCAGCGCGATCAGCTTCGCCTGGCATTCGAGACACTGGACGAGGACGCGCGCGTGCGCATCATCGTGCTGCGCGCGGCGGGCGAGCATTTTTCCAGCGGGGGCAATATCAAGGGGTTCATGGAGGCATCGCCCGAGACCGTCTCCAAGCTTGCCTGGAACATCGCTGCGCCGGCGCGCTGCTCGAAGCCGGTGATCGCCGCCAATCGGGGCTATTGCTTCGGGGTCGGGTTCGAGCTCTCGCTCGCCTGCGACTTCCGCGTCATCTCGGAGACGTGTTTCTATGCGCTGCCTGAGCAGCGGCTTGGCCAGATTCCGGGCTCAGGCGGTTCAGCCCGGTTGCAGAAAATCGTGGGCATTACCCGGACCAAGGACATCGTGATGCGCTCGCGCCGTATCGCCGCAAAGCAGGCCGTCGACTGGGGCATCGCAACCGAATGCGTGCCGGACGGACAACTGGAGGCTGCGACCGACGCGCTGGTCGAGGAATTGCGCGGCTTTTCGCCGCTCGCCCAGCGCACCGCCAAAAAGCTCCTCAACGATACCGAGGATGCTATGCTAACGACGGCGATCGAACTCGAAGGACATTGCTACAGCAGGTTGCGGCAATCCGACGACTTCCGCGAAGGGGTGGAAGCGTTTCATGCTAAGCGGCCGGCCAAATTCCGGGGAAGCTGAACTCAAGCGCAAGGACTCAACCATGAATATGCTTAATCGGCTCACGCTGGGTGCGACCGTCGCGCTCGCGACCGTGCTCGGAGGGCTTCCGGCGGTCGCGCAGAGCTATCCGACGCGGGCGATCACCGTGATCATCCCCTTTGCCGGCGGTAGCGCGAGCGACGTGGTCAGCCGCATCATGTTCGACAAGATGTCGAAGTCGATGGGGCAGCCGATCATCGTCGAAAACCGCCCCGGCGCCGGCGGCAATACCGGTACCGCCGCAGCGGCAAAAGCGACGCCGGACGGGTACACGCTGGTCGGCGGCGGCTCGGGCCCGGTCGCAGCAAATCTCACGCTGTACAAGAATCTCGGCTATGACCCCGAGAAGGAACTTGAGATGATCTCGCCCTTTGCGGGCTTCACGATCGTCGTCGTGGTCAGCAAGAACCTTCCGGTCAAAACGCTCAAGGAGTTGGTCGATTACGCCAAGGCCAATCCCGGCAAACTCAACTACGGGTCGGTTGGCATCGGCAGTTCGCAGCACTTGGCCGGCGAGTACTTCAGTCAGGTCACCGGCGTGAAGATCACGCACGTGCCGTATCGCAACATCGCGCAGTACGGCCCCGACCTGATTGCGGGTACGGTGCCGCTCGGCTTTCAGTGGTTCCCCAACGTCGCGGGTCCAATCGGTGCGAAGGGCGCGATTCCGCTCGCGGTGGCCGGCGACACGCGTCTTGCGGCGCTGCCCGATACCCCGACCACCACCGAGGCCGGGCTGCCTGAATTCAAGGTCGCAGGCTGGTTTGCCCTGCTGGCCCCCGCCGGCACGCCGAAGCCGATCCTTGAAAAGCTCAACAAGGAAATGAGTGCAGCGCTGAAGGATCCCGCCGTGGTCGCCGGGTTCGCCAAGGCAGGCGCCGTGACGATGTTTGTGCCCCTGGACCAGGGCAAGAAATTTCACCACGATGAGATCAAGAAATATCACGATATCATCATCAAGGCCGGTATTCCGAAGATCGAGTAGCCTTGATTGGCGCTCAGTGAACGTGTGACGACGCAGGATCGCGTTCTCATTGCCGGCGCAGGCCCGGTTGGGCTCGTCGCCGCCGCCAATCTGGTGCGCAACGGTGTCCCGGTTACGGTGTTCGAGGCCGGGGCGGCCCTGAGCGAGGAGTCCCGCGCCTCGACCTTCCATCCGCCCACGCTCGACATGTTGCATTTGCTCGGCGCCGCGGGGCCGTTGATCGCGCAGGGGCTGACTGCGCCAAAGTTTCAGTATCGAACCAAGCGCGACGGCGTGGTTGCGGAGTTCGATTTTGGCGTCATTGCCGACATGACCGGACATCCCTTCCGCGTGCAGTGCGAGCAGTCCAAGCTCACGCGCATCCTGTACGAGCAACTGCGCGACAATCCGAATTTCGAATTGGAGTTCGGCGCCCAGGTACAGGACGTGTCACAGCACTCGAAGGGAGTAGAGCTCGCGATTGAGCGCAAGGGGAGGGTGGAGCCGCGCTCGGGCCGCTGGCTCATCGGCGCCGACGGCGCGCGCAGCGACGTGCGGCGATCGCTCGGGATCGAATTCGACGGGTTCACCTGGCCGGAACGCTTTCTGGTGGTGAGTACGCCGTTCGACTTCCGCCGCGTCCTGCCGGACCTGGTCTCAGTCAGTTACATCGCGGATCCCGAGCGATGGCACTTTCTGCTGCAAATCCCCGGTCTTTGCCGGGTGATGTTTCCGATCGCGCCGCACGAAAGCGACGAACTGGCGTTAAACCGTGAATTTGCGCAATCCATGATGGCCAGCGTGGTGCCGGGCATTTCGGACTATGAAATCGCGCACGTCACGCTCTACAAGGTGCACCAGCGCGTCGCAAAGTCGTTCCGACAAGGGCGCGCGTTTCTGGTCGGCGACGCGGCGCACATCAATAATCCGTTGGGCGGCATGGGCATGAATGGCGGCATTCACGACGCCATCAACCTGACGGCCCGTCTGGCCGCAGTCTGGCGCGGGGACGCGCCTGATCAAGAGCTTGACCGCTATGATCCACAGCGCCGGCTGGTCACGCTCGAATATATCGAGACCCAATCGATCCAGAACAAGCGCAATCTGGAATCGACGGGGCCTGAGTTCAGGCAGAGCCTGAAGCACATTGCCGCCGATCGCGACCGTACCCATGATTATCTGCTGAAGGTATCGATGATCGCAAGCCTGCGCCGGGCGGAAGCATTGGGCTGATTGCCTGCGGCGTTGCTTTAGCCTCGTTCCGCTCCCCGCCTAACGGGCCGGCGTCAGAGCCCGTTTGACCGCCGGTTGAATCCGGATCATACGTGCGGAACATTAGCAGGGCTGACTTCGTTCGGACAGGTTGGGCATTGTGGCGGCTGTATCGTCATGAAACTGTTTGAATGCCAGAATTGCGGTCAGCCGCTCTATTTCGAGAACACGACCTGCGGCAGTTGCGGTCTGGCGCTCGGCTATTTGCCGTCGCGCCAGACGATCAGCGCGCTCAAGGACGATCGCGGAGCCTGGTGTGCCCTGGCTGAGCCGAAGGGACACTTCCGGTATTGCGCCAATGCCCAGCACGGAGTGTGTAATTGGTTGATCGAGGCTGAGCAGTCCGAACAATTTTGCGCGGCCTGCCGCCATAACCGCACGATTCCCGATCTGTCGCAGCCAGAAAATCTGGCGCACTGGCGCAAGATCGAAGTCGCAAAACACCGGCTATTCTATTCGCTGCTTAAATTGCGGCTTCCGCTCGCCACCAGGCAGGATGACCCTGAGGGTGGACTGGCATTCGACTTCGTCGCCAGCCTGGACGGACCGCAAGGTCACATCCCGGTGCTGACCGGACACGAAAACGGGCTCATCACAATCAACCTCGCGGAAGCGGACGATCCCGAGCGCGAACGCCAGCGCAGCCAGATGGGAGAGCCCTACCGCACGTTGCTCGGGCATTTCCGCCACGAAATTGCGCACTATTATTGGGATCGTCTCATCTCAGGGTCGGAGAGTTCTTGCGGAATTCCGAGAGATTTTCGGAGACGAGCAACTAGACTATGCCGTCGCCCTGCAACAGCATTATGCCAGTGGCCCGCCGCCGAATTGGCCGGAACACTTCGTAACTTCGTATGCCAGTTCCCATCCTTGGGAGGATTTCGCGGAAACCTGGGCCCACTATTTTCACATGGTGGATACGGTCGAGATTGCGAGCGCATTTGGATTGAGCATGCGGCCCAAGGTATCCAAAGGCACCGATCTCACCGCCAAGATCGATTTCGATCCGCACGACGTCGACATGAACCGTATTATCGACGCGTGGTTGCCGCTCACCTTCACGGTCAATTCGATCAACCGCAGCATGGGGCTGCCGGATCTCTATCCGTTCCTGCTTGGGCCGGCTGTGATCGTCAAACTGGCCTTTGTCCACCGGCTCATTCACGCAAAGCGCGATCGCGATGTCAAAGATACCGCCGACGCCGCCAGAGAGACCATCCGCGCCATAGCCGCGGGACTGAGGCGCAAGGTCGGCTTGCCCGGCCGCCACTGAACATGCTCGTCAGGGAAAGATCTTAAGAGGAGTGCCGGCTTGCTCGCGCCTGCTGGAAGGCCGGTCGTGGGGAGCGTCCGGCGGCGATCCCTGAGGGCGGCCCGGAAATTGCATATCAATTTCTGGCGTTGGGGCGCTAGAGTGCTGCCGGCAACCGTCGCCCGGCGTGTCACGACATGGGTCTTCAACGCATCGAGTTAAGCGCCGGCTAGGACCAATGTCAGTATTTGCGGCTCTCCATCACGTCACCCGTTACCAGTACGACCGGCCCGTCGGTCTTGGACCGCATGTCGTGCGGCTGCGGCCGGCACCGCATTGCCGCACGCGAGTGCTCAGCTATTCGCTCAAGGTAACGCCGGAGCAGCATTTCGTGAACTGGCAGCAGGACCCGCATGGGAACTGGCTCGCCCGCTTCGTCTTCCCCGAGAAGACGGCCGAACTTTCGGTCGCAATCGATCTTCTCGCCGATCTGCAAGTGATCAATCCGTTCGATTTTTTTGTGGAGCCCTATGCGGACGCCTTTCCATTCACTTATGCCGATGAGCTGCGCGACGACCTCGGGGCCTATCTTGCGCTGGAGCCTCTTGGCCCGCGTCTCAAGCAGTTCCTCGCCACGATCCCGCGCGATGCGCGCAACACCGTCGATTTCGTAGTCGAACTCAATCAGCGCCTGCATCGAGAGGTCCGCTACCTGATCCGGATGGAGCCGGGGGTGCAGACGCCGGAGCAGACCCTCGCGGCACAGTCCGGTTCATGCCGCGATACGGCCTGGCTCATGGTGCAGGTACTGCGCCAACTTGGATTGGCCGCGCGCTTCGTCTCGGGCTACCTCATTCAACTCAAGCCGGACGTGAAGCCGCTCGACGGTCCCGCCGGCGCCGCGCAGGACTTCACCGATCTGCATGCCTGGACCGAGGTCTATCTGCCGGGCGCCGGCTGGATTGGGCTCGATGCAACCTCCGGCCTGCTTTGCGGCGAGGGGCACCTGCCGGTCGCCGCCACGCCGCACTATCGCTCGGCAGCGCCGATCACCGGCGCGGTCGAGCCGGCGGAAGTGTCGTTCGGTTTTGAGATGACCGTGACGCGGATCGACGAGAAGCCGCGCGTCACATTGCCGTTTTCCGACCAAAGCTGGGCCGCGCTCGATGCGCTTGGCGAAAAGGTAGATGTCGACCTTGCGGTTCAGGATGTTCGCCTCACTATGGGCGGCGAGCCGACCTTCGTCTCGATCGACGACTATCAGTCGGCGGAATGGAACATCGCGGCGCTCGGGCCGACCAAGCGCATTCGTGCAGATGAGCTCATCGGCCGGCTGCATGGGCGGTTCGCGCCGGGCGGCCTTCTGCATCACGGCCAGGGCAAATGGTATCCCGGCGAAGAGTTGCCGCGCTGGGCTTTCTCGCTTTACTGGCGCCGGGATGGGCTGCCGGTCTGGCGTAACGCCGCCCTGGTTGCCACCGAGGCCAGCAACCGTGCGCCCACGGCCGGCGACGCGCAACGTTTCGCCGAGGGTATCGCCTCACGCCTTGGCGTCATGCCTGACTTCGTCATTCCGGCATTCGAGGATCCGGCCGAGCGGATGATCAGGGAAGGGGAGTTGCCGGACAATATCGACCCGAGCAATCCCAAAATCGACGACCCGAAGGAGCGTGCACGCATCATGCGGGCGTTCGAGCGGCAACTCGGGGCGCCGATAGGTTTCGTGCTGCCGGTGCAACGCTGGACTGCGCAGGCGAGTCCCGGTTGGTTGAGCGAGCATTGGCAGTTGCGCCGCGGCCGCCTGTTTCTCGCGCCGGGAGATTCGCCGTCTGGGCTGCGGCTTCCGCTCGGGTCGTTGCCACACGTCCCGCCAGTCGACTATCCGCACCTCGTTCCTGCCGATCCGTTCGCAGAACGAGGGCCCTTGCCCGATCCGCGTGCCATGGCGCTGGCGATTGCTCGTCGTGGACCGGATGCGGCCGCACCGCCGATTGCGCCCGAGGCGCCGTTGCCACGGCCTGCCGCCAGCCCGGGCAAGGGGGTAAGGCGAGTCCCCATCCCGGTGCGCACCGCACTCGTGGTCGAACCGCGTAACAGACGGCTGTGCGTGTTCATGCCGCCGACCGAGCGGCTGGAGGATTACCTCGAACTGCTCATGGTCGTCGAGGCGACAGCCGCCGAGCTTGCCATGCCGATCCGCGTGGAGGGCTACGAGCCGCCGCCCGACCCGCGCCTCAATGTCATCAAGGTCACGCCCGACCCCGGCGTGATCGAAGTCAACATCCACCCCGCGAGATCGTGGCGCGAGGCCGTCGACATTACCAAGAGTCTCTACGAGGACGCGCATGTGTCCCGGCTCGGTACCGACAAATTCATGATCGATGGCCGCCACACCGGCACCGGCGGCGGCAACCACATCGTGCTCGGTGGTGCGAGCGCGCCCGACAGCCCATTCCTGCGCCGGCCGGATCTGCTCAAGAGCCTGCTGCTCTATTGGCAGCGCCGGCCTTCGCTGTCCTATCTCTTTTCCGGTCTGTTCATCGGCCCGACCAGCCAGGCGCCACGCGTCGATGAAGCGCGGCAGGATCTGCTCTACGAGCTGGAAATTGCGCTTGGGTCGGTGCCGCCGCCGGGTGGCGGGCCGGCGCCGGCGCCGTGGCTCGTCGATCGCCTTTTCCGCAATCTGCTGGTCGATGTGACCGGCAACACCCATCGTACCGAAATCTGCATCGACAAGTTATTCTCGCCGGACAGCCCAACCGGGCGGCTTGGCCTTGTTGAATTCCGCTCGTTCGAGATGCCGCCGGACGCCCGCATGTCGCTCGCGCAGCAACTTCTCCTGCGCGCACTTATCTCCTGGTTCTGGCGGGAGCCGCTCGACGGCAAGCTCACCCGGTGGGGCACCGCCCTGCATGACCGGTTCATGCTCGAACATTTCGTTTGGCGGGATTTCCTGGAGGTGCTCGAAGACATTCGCCGCGAGGGCTATCCGTTCGATCCGGTCTGGTTCGCCGCGCAGCGCGAATTCCGCTTTCCAGCCTACGGGGCGGTCGAGCATGGAGGTGTGCGTCTTGAACTACGCCACGCGCTCGAGCCCTGGTACGTGCTCGGCGAAGAGGGCAACATCGGCGCAACCGTGCGATTCGTCGATTCATCGGTCGAGCGCCTGCAGGTGAAGGTCGAAGGATTGAACGCAAGCCGCCACATCGTCACCTGTAACGGCCGCCGCTTGCCGCTCGTCTCGACCGGCAGGCCGGGCGAATTCGTCGCCGGTGTACGTTTCAGGGCGTGGAAATTGGAGTCGGCCCTTCACCCGACCATCGACGTCCATGCGCCGCTGACATTCGACATTATTGATGGCTGGAGCCGGCGCTCCCTCGGTGGGTGCGTGTACCATGTAGCCCATCCGGGCGGGCGCAACTACGAGACCTTCCCGGTCAATTCCTACGAGGCCGAGGCCCGCCGGCGGGCGCGTTTCGAGGATCAGGGGCACACGCCCGGTGTCCTCGCCAACCTGCCGCCGGATGAGCGCTCGGTCGAGTACCCGACGACGCTCGACCTGCGCCGTCGGATCGAGCCACAATAGCGACATGCCAGCCAATCCGGACAGCGCGCCGCAATCGATCAGCGACGGTCTTGAGCGGCTCTTGTCGGGCTACAAGCCGCTGACCGGCATTTTCGACGAGATGATGGATGGGCGCGGCCGCGTGCGTCCGCATTGGCAGCCGTTCCTCGGCATGCTCGCAGGGCTGGACGTGGATGAGATTGGCCGGCGCTTTGCTGCGGCCGACCGTTATCTGCGCAATTCCGGAGCTTACTATCGCGTTTATGAAGACCCTGCCGGGGTCGAGCGGCCATGGCCGTTGAGCCACGTCCCGCTGCTCATCGACCCTACCGAATGGGCCGCGCTCAAAGCCGGGCTCATGCAGCGCGCCGAACTGCTCGAAACGATATTGGCGGACGCCTACGGCGAAGCCTCGCTGGTACAGGACGGTCGCCTGCCGGCGGCGCTTATTGCGGGCAACCCGGAGTTTCTCCGGCCCCTCGCCGGTGTGAAACCCGCCGGCGGTGCGCATCTGCGCTTCTATGCGGTCGATGTCGGTCGTGGAGCGGATGGCCGCTGGTGGGTCCTCAGCGATCGCACTCAGGCACCTTCCGGCGCCGGCTATGCGCTGGAAAACCGCCTTGCGCTCTCGCGGGCCATACCGGACATCTATCGCGCGGCGCGCGTCGAGCGCGTGGCCGCTTTCTTTCAGGCGTTCCACGCCGACCTTTCCGCCTTCAACCGGCAGGACGATTCGCGCGTTTGCCTGCTGACGCCTGGGCCGATGAACGAGATCTATTTCGAGCACGCTTATCTCGCGCGCTATCTCGGGCTGCTGCTGGTCGAGGGCCAGGACCTGACCGTGCGCGATGATGGCGTGTTCATTCGCACGGTATCGGGCCTCAAGCGCGCCGAAGTGCTGCTCCGCCGGGTCGACGCTGATTTCGCCGATCCGTTGGAGCTCAACGCCAGCTCTCGCCTGGGGGTTGACGGTCTGGTGCAGGCGGTGCGAGACGGCAAAGTCGTCATTGCCAATGCGCTCGGCGCCGGACTGATGGAAGCGCGCGCGATGTTGGCCTTCCTGCCGGCGCTGGCGTCGGCCGTTGGCGGCGGCCAACTCCTCATTCCGAATGTTGCGACTTGGTGGCTCGGCCACGCGGACGTTCGCAGCGAGATGATTGAGAAGCTTGCCTCGATGGTGATCGCCCCGGCATTCGGCGACGACGTGCCGGGAGGCCCGATCGGCATTGGCAAGCTGGGTGCCGCCCTTGAAGAAGCTGAGCATGCGCGCCTGGTCCAAGCGATCGCCGATCGCGGCGTGGATTTCGTCATGCAGGAAGCGGTGACCCTGTCGACCATGCCGGTCTGGCAGGAAGGCCATCTCGCGCCTCGGCCGTTCATCCTGCGGCTGTTCCTGGCGCGCAGCGGCGCGGAATGGACCGTCATGCCGGGGGGATTCGTGCGCATCGCCGACAACGTCGACGCGCGCGCGGTCAGCTTGCAGCGGGGAGGGCGGACAGCCGACGCCTGGGTGCTGTCGGAGGGACCGGTCGCGGAGACGACGTTACTCCCGAAGCCCGAGCAGATCGCGATCCGCCGGGCGACCGGCGTGCTGCCGAGCCGCGCCGCCGACAACTTGTTCTGGGTCGGCCGCTACGTCGAGCGGGCGGAAGCGACGTTGCGCCTGGTGCGGGCGTTGATCAACCGCATCGGCGAACCGGATGAGGCTTCGGCCCCGGTGATCGCGGAGATCACCTCGTTGCTGGAGAGCTGGAGCGCGGGCCCGAGCGATATTCCGCACGCCAAACCCGGCTTGTTTGCGCGCGCGGCGCTACGCGGCGATTTCGATGGATCGCTGCCCAACATCGTTCGCGCCGCACGCTCGGCCGCGTCCGTGATCCGCGACCGTTTTTCGCCGGACGCCTGGCGCGCGCTGAACGATCTCGTCGCCGTCATCGAGGCGCGCCTTCCTCCGGGACTCTCGGAGACCGAGATGTTCGACCGGGTCGAGGCAGCGTTGCGCATCATTTCGGCGTTCTCCGGGCTTGCCCGCGAAAACATGACGCGACTTGCGGGCTGGCGCTTTCTCGAGCTTGGCCGCCGCCTCGAACGCGCCCTCGCGACCTGCCGATTTGCCCGCCAGTTCGCCCACGGTCCGTCCCCGGACGCCGCACTCGACGTGCTGCTCGAGCTTTGCGACAGCCAGATCACCTATCGCCAGCGCTATGTGATGATCGCGGCGCGTGCGCCAGTGATCGACCTGGTCGTGCTCGATCCCAACAATCCGCGCTCGGTGGTGCATCAACTGACCTACATCGAGGCGCATCTTGCGGCCCTGCCCAAGCAGCACGCGGACGGCCGCCTGTCGGCGCCGCAACAGACCGCGGCCGGGATCGCCACCACGCTGCGTACGTCCGACGCCGCCGGGATTGACGATGCACTGTTGGCCGAGACCGAGAGTGCGTTGATGAAGGTATCGGAGTCTATCGCTTCGACCTATTTGAGCTACCATGAGCGCTTGGGTGCGTTGTCGGAGGCGCTTGAATGATCTACGACGTGCGCCAGACGACGTCCTACACCTACGCGTCCACGGTCGCCTATGCGCACCACGTGCTCCGGCTCACCCCGATCAACCGACCGCGGCAGCGGGTGCATGCCGCGGCGCTCGAAGTCGAGCCGAGCCCCGTGGAGCGCCGCGAGGGGCACGACTTTTTCGGCAATCATGTGACCTGGATCAAGCTCGATGAGCCGCACGACAAGCTCGTCATCAAGGTGATCGCGCGCGTGACGGTCGGCGGAATGACAACTGATGCCGTCAAAACTCCTGCCTGGGAGGAGGTGCGCGACGCGGTATTCGCGACCAGAGACATCGGCCGGACGTCGCCGGTGCATTTTCTGTTCGCAAGCCGCCAGGTATCGCTCGATCCGGAGATCCGTGCCTATGCGCGCGAGAGCTTCCCGGTCGGCCGGCCGGTGCTCGACGGCGCGCTCGAACTGATGCGGCGAATCAAGGCCGATTTCGTATACGAAATCGGCGCAACCACCGTGACGACGACGCCGCCGATGTCATTTGCCTTGCGGCGAGGGGTCTGCCAGGACTTCGCGCACATCATGATTTCAGGCTTGCGCGGGCTGGGATTGCCCGCCGCCTATGTCAGTGGCTACCTGCGTAGCGCACAGCGCCCGGATGCCGGACGTCTCACCGGCGCCGACGCCATGCATGCCTGGGTGCTGGTCTGGTGCGGAGCCGAGGCGGGCTGGTGGGGGCTCGATCCGACCAACGCCATCGTCGCCGGCGACGATCATGTGACGCTCGCGATCGGCCGCGACTACACCGACGTGGCGCCGATCGATGGTGTCGTAGTCTCCTCGGGCGGGCAGAAGCTCGACGTGGCGGTGAGCGTCCTCCCGGTCAAGACCGCGTAGCGGCTTCAGGCAGCAGCGCTCATGGACGAACGGAACGCCCAGCGCGTGAAATAGACCTCGACGTAGGCGAACGCCGCGTACATGGCGATGCCCTCGACCGCGAGCAGCAGCAGCGCGGCGAACACCAGTGGCATCTGAAAGTTCGATCCGGCAAGCGCGATCTGGTAGCCCAGCCCGGCATTGGCTCCCACCGTCTCCGAAACGACGGTGCCGACGAAGGCGAGCGTGATGGCGACCTTGAGCGAGCCGAACAGATAAGGCTGGGTGCGCGGGATGCCGACCTTGAGCATGATGTCGATCTTCTTGGCACCGAGCGCGCGCAGCACGTCCTCGAGCTCCGGCTCCATGGTGGCAAGGCCGGTGGCGACGTTCACCACGATCGGGAAAAACGAGATCAGGAACGCGGTGAGGATCGCGGGAATTTCACCAATGCCGAACCACATGATCAGGATCGGCACCACCGCCACCTTGGGGATGCAGTTGAACCCGATCATCACCGGATAGAGTCCTCGGTAGATGGTGCGCGACCAGCCGACGATCAGGCCGAGCACGATGCCGAACGCGACCGCAAGGGCAAATCCTGCCATGGTAGTCCACAACGTCACCAGCGAGTGCCGCAGCAGCGGGCGCCAATACTGTGCCATTGCGACGAAGGTCTCCGACGGCGTCGGCAAGATGAACTTGTCGATCTTGAAGATGCGGCAGACCGCCTCCCAGAACAGGAACAGGCCGATGGTGAACAGCCATGGCGACAGCTTTTCCAGTGTCGAGTTCATGCCTTGCGCACCTCGGCGATCTTGCCGCGCAACTCGTGCACGATTTCGATGAATTGCGGCTCGTAGCAGATGTCCAAATCGCGCGGACGCGGCAGGCCGACCTGCTTGGTCATGACGATGCGCCCGGGCCGTGCGCTCATGACGTGGATATTATCGGCAAGAAACGCCGCTTCGCGGAGATCGTGCGTGACCAGAATCACGGTAAAGCCGAGCTTCTGCCAGAGGTCGCGCAATACGCACCACAGTTCCTCGCGCGTGAATGCATCGAGTGCGGCGAACGGCTCGTCCAGCATCAGCAGCGCCGGTTCGTGAATCAGGGCGCGGCAAAGCGAGACACGTTGCTGCATTCCGCCGGATAGTTCCCACGGGTAACGCTCGCCGAAGCCGTCGAGCCCCACCGTCTTGAGCAGTGCGTTGGCTTGTTCGCGGTATTGCGCCTTGTGCTGCCGGAACCGTTGCCGATGCGGCTGCACGATCTCGAGCGGCAGCAGCACATTTTCGACAACCTTGCGCCAGGGCAGGAGGTTCGGGTTCTGGAACGCCATTCCGGCGATCTTCACCGGGCCCTGCACCTTGTCGCCAAAGATGACAATGCTGCCGCTATCCGGGGGCACCAGACCGGTGACCAGCTTCATCAGTGACGACTTGCCGCAGCCCGACGGTCCCACCACCGCGGCGAATTCGCCGCGGCGGACGTCGAGGGTGGTGCCCTGCAAGGCGAGCACTCCGCCGGAACCCCCGCGATAGGTCAGCGTGACATCGCCGATGTCGACGGAGGAAGCGGCGGCGATCATGCGCGGCCCTTCTTCCTTCTCCCCGGGAGGGAAGAAGATGCCGAGCGTTCGCGCCGCTCTCTCCCCGCTTCGCGGGGAGAGAGCGAATGCGCTTCGGTCACAGCTTCCGCTCGGCGGCGGGCGGCAGATACTGGCTGGTGAAGATATCCGCTGCCTTCGGCCGGTTCTTGAAATCGTAAGTGAGCGCGATCTGGTCGATCGATTTCGCCAGCCGCGCCATGTCAACGCCGCCGAAGCCGTTGGCCTTCACCCAGGGCGTGACGAAATTGTCACGCAGGGACATCTTGAGCCGGTCGAGCTCGATCTTCTCGTCGCCCGTATCGTTGCGCTTCATTACCGATTTGATCGCCGAGTCCGGGTCCTTGATGGTGTCGAGCACGCCCTTGATCGTGGCGCGCACGAAGCCGGCGACCACCTTGGGGTTGGCCTTGGCATAATCCGGATTGACCATGATGGCGTTGCCGTAGAGCACGAGGCCGTAGTCGGCCATCAGCATCATCTTGATGTCCGCAGGCTTGAGACCCTTTGCCATAAGGTTGTAGTGCATCGAGAACGAGAAGCCGGTGATAGCGTCGACCTTGCCGTCGGCGAGCATGGGCTCGCGTACCGGGAAGCCAATGCTCTCGATCTTCACCTTGGATGCATCAATCTTGTTCTCGTGTACGAACGCCTTCCATTGCGCGAATGCGCCATCGGGCGGCGGGGCGCCGAGCACCTTGCCTTCCAGGTCCTTAGGCTTGTTGATGCCGGTCTTTGCGACGCTTGCAATCGCGAACGGCGGCTTGTCGTAGATCATCAGCACCGCTTGGACCTTTTTCTCCGGGTTCTGGTCCTGGAACTTGACCAGCGAGTTGATGTCGAAGAATCCGATCGGATAGGTGCCGGCCGCGACCCGCGCGATGCCGGCGACCGAGCCGGGGCCGGAGTCGATGGTGACGTTGAGGCCCTCGGCCTTGTAGTAGCCCTTGTCGATTGCAACGAAATAGGGCGCCGCCGGTCCCTCGAACTTCCAGTCGAGGGCGAATTTCACATCAGTCTGTGCCACGGCCGAACTTGCGGCCAAGGCGGCCAGTGCCGCCCCCGAAAGCATTCCTAAAAGCCTAATCCGCTGCATGTTTGACGCTCCCTTTTGGGCCGGGTTGGCCGGCACGCCGTCCTTGTGTCAGGTCTCAGCAATCCGCGTGCCAGCCCTACGGCCACACGCTGCCGGACCTCGTCGCGGCATTGTCTCGGTTATTGCCTCAAGACTAGGCATTTTAAGCGTACTTGCCTATTCCCCAATCAGGCGCATGTGAGGGCTAGCTGCCGCGATAGGTCGTGTAGCTCCAGGGCGTTACCAGCAACGGCACGTGGTAGTGGCCTTCGGCCTCGGCCACCGCGAATTGAACCGGCACGATATCGAGGAATGGTGGATCGGCAAGCTGCGCGCCCGTGCCGGCGAAGTAACTCCCGACATGGAAAAGCAACGCGTAATGCCCGATCGGAATCGGCCGCCCGGCGATCATCGGCTGATCGGTGCGGCCGTCGGGGTTGGTCGTCGTGCTGGCAACCAAGGAGCCGTCGTCGCCGGCGGATAGCTGCCGCAACTCGATCAACACGCCTGCGGCTGGACGGCCGCCATGGGTGTCGAGCACGTGGGTCGAAATCCGTCCGTGCACCTTGAGGCGGTCGGCGGCCTCGACGCGCTGATCGAGGCGCAGCGCCGCGATACGGAAGATTTCCTCCAGCGCGGTTTGCGTTTCGGCTCCCGCATCGTTGCGCAACCGAAGCTCGAACTGGCGCAGGATCGAATCCTTGCCGTGCCTTCGCACGCAGACGATGAAGGGAAATCCGAATTTTGCGCCATAAGCGTCGTTGAGGCGATGGAAGTCGGTGAATTCCTGCTCCGACAGCCGGTCGAGACCGGCGCTGGTCTGTTCCGCCCTGGAGTTGGCGGTCAAGGTGCCGGCGCGCGCCGCCTTGCCGGCGAGATCGGGGTGGCCCTTGATCAGCGCAAGTCGTCGGTCTGCGGGTGCCGCTCGCACCGCATCGATCATAGCCGCGTGCAGCGCCGCGAGGGAGTCGAACGGCCGCCGGCGACAGACCGCTTCCGCCACCCACGGCGCGTGCTCATAGATGTCGCCCAGCGCGGCGACGAAGTCCGCCGCATTGGCCACGTTCAAGCTCTGGAGCGAAACCGTCATCATGCCGGGCTTTTCCGCTACAGGATAGTTGGCGCACGTGCGGCCAGCGCGCGGTGCTCGCGATGCCAGTGCCGCGCGATATCGAG
Organism: uncultured Alphaproteobacteria bacterium; assembly: GCA_963755305.1. Lineage (GTDB taxonomy): Bacteria > Pseudomonadota > Alphaproteobacteria > Rhizobiales > Xanthobacteraceae > VAZQ01. The sequence continues at coordinate 472,223 of CAVWJL010000012.1, forward strand.
CCTGGTCGCGACCCACACGCGCTCGCGCGCCGCCACATAGTCGAGAAACCGCATGAGCGCCGCCGCGCGCCCGGGCCGGCCCGCAAGCCGGCAATGGAGCCCGACCGACATCATCTTGGGCGCGTGCTCGCCCTCCGCATAGAGCAGGTCGAAGGCATCCTTGAGGTAGGCGAAGAACTCATTGCCGCTGCCAAAGCCCTGGCCGTTGATGAAGCGCATATCGTTGGCGTCGAGCGTATACGGAACGATCAAGTGCGGTCCCTTGGGCCCATTGACCCAATAGGGCAGGTCGTCGGCATAGGAATCGGACGAATAGAGGAAGCCGCCTTCGTCTAGCACGGCCTTGAGCGTGTTGACCGATGTGCGGCCGGTATACCAGCCCAACGGCCGCTCGCCGGTTGCCTGCGTGTGGATGCGGATCGCCTCCGCAAGATGCTCGCGTTCTTCCGCCTCCGGCATGTCCTTGTAGTCGATCCATTTCAGGCCGTGGCTGGCAATCTCCCAGCCGGCCGCCTGCATCGCCGCAACGGCGTCCGGATTGTGAGCCAGCGCGTTCGCCACGCCGAACACGGTCGCCGGGAGTTTGCGCTCAGCGAACAGGCGCAGCAGCCGCCACACACCCGCGCGCGAGCCGTATTCGTACATCGACTCGACGTTCATGTGCCGCTGGCCCGGCCACGGCGTGGCCCCGAGCACATCCGACAGAAAGGCTTCGGAGGTGGCGTCACCATGGAGGATGTTGCGTTCACCGCCTTCTTCGTAGTTGACGACGAACTGCACGGCGACACGCGCCCGGCCCGGCCAGCGCGGGTCGGGAGGTGTGCGGCCGTAGCCGATGAGGTCGCGCGGGTAGCGGGAAAAATCGGACATCGTTGCGCCTTACTCCGCCGGCGCGCCGGCGGCGATCCAGGCCGCCAGAATTTGGCGCTCGTCCGGTGTCATCTGGGTGATATTTCCCGGCGGCATCGCGCTCGATCGCACCGCATTGAGGGCAATCAGCCGGGCGTGGCGGCGGATATTTTCCGGCGTGTCGAGGAGCACCCCGAGCGGCGGCGCATGTATGCCGGCCCACACCGGCTCGCTCATGTGGCACATGCTGCAGCGTGACAGTACGACGTCGTGCGCCGCCTTGACGTCGAGGCGGCTTACGCGTGCGCCGGTCTCCCTCGGGCCGGCGGCCGAGAGCCAGGCGATCGCCGCCATTCCGGCGGCGGCCACGCCCCAGGTCCACCACGGGCTGCCTTTGCCCCCGTGGCGCGAGTTGTAGAAGTGGCGAATGACCGGGCCGATGGCGAGCACGATCCCCACGATCAGCCAGTTGTATTTGGTGGCATAAAGCAGCGGATAGTGGATGCTGATCATCAGGAAGACGACCGGCAGCGTGAGATAGTTGTTGTGCACCGAGCGCTGCTTACCCTGCTCGCCCAGCGCCGCTTCCGGTTCTTTGCCCGCGAGCAGCGCGGCGACCACCTTCTTCTGGTTCGGAATGATGATGGCGAAGACGTTCGCCACCATGATGGTGCCGATCAAGGCGCCGATCTGGTTGAACGCCCCGCGCCCGCTGAACACATGGGTATAACCGTAGGTGATCGCGACCAGAAAAACATAGCCGACAAGCGCGAGTGCGATTTCGCTCTTGCCAAGGGGAGAGCGGCATAGTCCTTCGTAGATCAGCCACGGCACCAGCAGGAGTGCCAGGCTCAGTGCGATGGCGGTGCGCGGGTCGATGTCCAGCACCGTGCGGTCGACCAGGAGCAGGTCGGCGCCCAAGTAGTAGACTATCACCATGAGCGCGAAGCCGGAGAGCCAGGTGGTGTAGGCCTCCCACTTGAACCATGTCAGCTCGTCGGGCATCTGGCTCGGCGCGACCAGGTACTTCACCATGTGATAGAAGCCACCGCCATGCACCTGCCAGGCATCGCCCTTAACGCCCTCGGGCAGATTAGAGCGGGATTTCAGGCTGAGATCGAGATGGATGAAATAGAACGAACTGCCGATCCAGGCGATGCCGGCGATGACGTGCAGCCATCGGACAATCAGGCTCAACCACTCGGTGAGCACGAACTCCACGTCGAAATCCTCTTCCTGTCTTGACCCAGCCCGTGCAGGATGACAGACGGCTGTTGAGCGTTGCAAGTGCGTCCCGACCGGACAGTGCAATCCCATGGCGAAGGAAGCAAGCAGCACGGCTAGCGTCGCGGTGGACGGCGCATTCGGCAGGCGGATCATCGAGCAGGCCGCCCGGCTGGCGCAATGGTCGGAGACGCCCGACGGCCTTACCTGCACCTACATGACGCCCACTCACCGCGCAGTCGCGGCGGAATTACGCGACATGATGCGCGCCGCCGGAATGGCGACCGAGATCGATGCTGCCGGCAATGTCGTAGGCCGGTATGCCTCCGCGAACCCCGCAGCCAAGACGCTGATCGTCGGTTCGCATTACGACACCGTGCGCAATGCCGGGCGCTATGACGGCCGGCTCGGAGTCCTGACCGCGCTCGTGCTGGTCGAGCACCTTCACGGGAGCGGCTACAGACTCCCGTTTCACCTGGAGATGATCGCGTTCTCGGAAGAGGAGGGCGTGCGGTTCTCCACGCCCTATATCGGCAGCAGCGCGGTATCCGGCAAATTCAGGCTGGATATGCTCGATCGGCGCGACGCCGACGGCATACGCATGGCCGATGTCATCCGTGAAGCCGGGTTCGACCCGCAGAGCATTCCGTCACTTGCGCGCCGGCCGCAGGACCTGCTGGGCTACCTGGAAGTCCATATCGAGCAGGGGCCGGTGTTGCTGCACGAGGACCTGCCGGTCGGGATCGTCACGTCGATCACCGGTTCGGTGCGGCATCAGATCGCAGTTGCCGGCACCGCCGGTCATGCCGGCACGGTCCCGATGGCGATGCGCCACGATGCCGCCGCGGCCGCCGCCGAACTCGTGCTCTATGTCGAGCGGCGCTGCTCGGCTGTGCCCACGCTCGTCGGAACGGTCGGCCAGCTTGCCGTGCCGAACGGCGCCACCAACATCATTCCCGGTCGATGCGAGCTGTCGCTCGATATGCGCGCCGGCGACGACGCGACGCGCGATGCCGCGGTCGCGGACGTGCGCGCGGAAATCGGCCGGATCGCCGAGCGCCGCGGCGTATCCATCGAGGCCACCGAAGTGGCCCGGGGGAACAACGTTCCGTGCTCGCCCGTCATGCAGCAATTGCTTGCTGACGCGATCGCGCGCAGCGGCCTGCCGGTGCGGCATCTGCCTAGCGGTGCCGGCCACGACGCCATGAAATTTGAGGGCGTGACCGACCTCGGCATGTTGTTCGTGCGCTGCGGCAACGGCGGCATCAGCCATTCACCGCTGGAAACGATCACGGCGGCCGATGCCGACATTGCGGCGCGCGTGCTGCTGGATGCGGTCGTGAACGTCCAGCCGGGCGCATGAGCGTCGGAAATAGTCAGATCAGCGGCCGCGCAATTCATCGATCGCGGCCAGCACCCGCTCGGGCGTGGCGGGGGCGTCGAGATGCGGCGAGCCGCGATGGCCGGCCACGCTCGCGATCGCGTCGCGGATAGCAAGAAACACAGAGATCGCCAGCATCAGCGGGGGCTCGCCCACGGCCTTGGAGCGGAAGATGGTCGCCTCGCGGTTGGGCGCGTCGGCAAGGATGCGGACGTTGAACACCGGCGGCACGTCGCGGCTCCCTGGGATCTTGTAGGTCGATGGCCCGTGCGTGCGCAGCCGTCCTTCGGCGTCCCACCACAGTTCCTCGGCGGTGAGCCAGCCCATGCCCTGCACAAAGGCGCCTTCGATCTGGCCGAGGTCGATCGCCGGATTGAGCGAGCGGCCGCAGTCCTGGAGTAATTCGGCGCGCAGCACCCGCAACTCGCCGGTCAGCGCATCGACCGCGACCTCCGCCGCCGCCGCGCCATAGGCGAAATAGTAGAACGGGCGCCCGGTATTGGTTGCGAAATCCCAATGGATCTTGGGCGTGCGGTAGTAGCCGGTCGCCGACAGCGATACGCGGTTCTCCCATGACAGCGCGGCGAGCTCGGCAAACGACATGCTGCGATTGCCGGCATAGACGCGGTTGGCCGAAAACAGAATTTCGCCCGCCGGCACGCCGAAATGCTCGGCTGCGACCGCGGTCATGCGCGTTCTGATTTCGACCGCGGCATTGAGCGCCGCCATGCCGTTGAGGTCGGAACCGGAGGATGCCGCCGTCGGCGAGGTATTTGGGACCTTGCCGGTGCTCGTCGCCGACACCCGGATCTGGTCGAGGTCGACGCTGAAGGCTTCCGCCACCACCTGAGCGACCTTGACGAACAAGCCTTGGCCCATCTCGGTGCCGCCGTGGTTGAGCACGACGCTGCCGTCGGTATACACGTGGACCAGCGCACCGGCTTGGTTGAGCGCCGGGCGGTTGAACGAGATGCCGAATTTCACCGGCATCAGTGCGAGGCCCTTCTTCACCACCGGACTGTCGCGGTTGAACGCATCGACCTTTCCTCGCCAGTCGTCCATGCTCACCGTGCGCTCGAGCTCGGTGACGACCCGCTCGATGATGTTGTCCTCGACCGTCATGCCGTAGGGCGTCACGTCGTTGCGGCCGACGCCGTAGTAATTGCGCCGCCGCACCGTATCGACTGGGAGCACGAGATGGCGCGCAATGGTATCGACGATGGTCTCGATCGCGAGCATGCCTTGCGGGCCGCCATAGCCGCGGAAGGCGGTGTTCGATACGGTGTTGGTCTTGCAGGCGAGCCCACGCAGGCGCACGTTCGGCAGCCAATAACAATTGTCGGCGTGGCAGAGCGCGCGCGTCAGCACCGCCGGCGTGTGGTCGGCGACATTGCCGCCGTTCGCCGCCAGCGTGAGATCGAGCGCGAGGATCTTTCCCTCGGGGTCGAATCCCACCTCATATCGGATCAGGAACGGGTGGCGCTTACCGGTTGCGCGCATGTCGTCATCGCGCGGCAGCCGCAGCTTGACCGGCCGGTGCGCTTTCCACGCCAGCACGGCCGCAATGCCGGCGATGATGGTCGCCTGGCTCTCCTTGCCGCCGAAGGCGCCACCCATGCGCCGCACCTCGACGGTGACCGCGTTGAACGGCATGCCGAGCAGATGCGCGACGCCGTGCTGCACCTCGGTCGGATGCTGGGTGGAGCTAAGCACCTGCATGCCGCCGTCGTCGCCCGGCGTCGCCAGCGCGATCTGGCCCTCCAGATAGAAGTGGTCCTGGCCGCCGCAGCGCAACTCGCCGGACAGGCGATGCGGCGCACCGGCGAGGGCTTGGGCAACATCGCCGCGGACGATGCTCTGCGGCGGCGCGACGTAATGTTCGCGCACGATGGCTTCCTCGAGCGTGCGGATTGCCACAACCTGCTCGTACTCGACGACGACCAGCTTCGCAGCGGCGCGGGCTTGATCGAGCGTCGCCGCCGCGACCGCGACGACCGGCTGGCCCTCGTACTCGACGGTTTCGGCCGGCAGCAGTGGCTCGTCGCTGCGGATTGGCGCGATGTCGTTCTTGCCCGGAATGTCGGCAGCGGAAATCGCCGCAATCACTCCGGGCGCTGCGAGCGCGCGGGAGAAATCGATGCGGCGGATGCGGGCATGGGGGTAGGGGCTGAGCACCAGCGCTGCTTCAAGCGTGCCCGGCACGTTCGGTACGTCGTCGAGATAGAGCGCGCGCCCGGTGACGTGGCCGGCTGCGCTGTCGTGGCGCGCTGCGGTATGGACGCCGCCACGGATGCGCCCCAGAGGTTCGCCGGTGCCAAGCGGCTCGCTCATAGCGCCTCCACCGATGTCGGCACGTGTGATGTGGTTTCGAGTTGCAGGCGGCGCACGAGGCCCGCCGCGGCGCGGAGGCGGTAGGCGCTGCCGCCACGGTGATCGCTCATCGGGGTGAAATCGCGCGCCAGCACGGCGTCGATGTCGGCGAGCGCGCCTTGGGTCCAGTCGCGGCCAGTTAGTGCGGCTTCGAGATTGGCCGCACGCATTGGCTGGGCCGCCATGCCGCCGTAGACAGCGCGCACCGCGCGCACTCTGGGCACCGTGTCGTCGGTCAGCGCCAGGCGGAAGGCGGCCATCACGGTGGAGATGTCCTGGTCGAAGCGCTTGGATAGCTTGTAGGCGGCAAGCCGTTGATCCGCCACAAGAAACGGAATGCGGATCGCCGCGATGACCTCGCCGGGCGCGAGCGCGGTCTGGCGGTAGCCGGTGATGAACGCCTCCACCGGCATGGTGCGCCCGCCCGTGCGGGAGGCGAGCGTCACCGACGCATCGAGTGCCATCAGGCAGGGCAGGGTGTCGCCGATCGGCGAGGCGGTCGCAAGGTTGCCCGCGATGGTGCCGAGATTGCGGATCTGGCGCGAGCCGATGCGGCGAACGAGCGCGCCGAACGCCGGAAAATGCCGGTCGAGATACGGCAGCGCCTGCGAATAGGTCGCCGCGCCGCCGATGACGAGTTCCTGCGCATCCGTCTCGATGCCTTGCAGCTCGGCGACCGCGGCGGTCGAAATCACCGCCGGGAACGCCTCGCGATCCTTGCTCACGCGCAGCCCGAGGTCGGTGCCGCCGGCAAGCAGCAGCGCGTCCGGATGCGCCGCCCGTGCGGCATGCAACTCGCCGAGCGACCGGGGACGAAGATAAACCTGCCCGCCGTGGCGATACTCCGTGCACGCTGGCAGCGCGTGCAAAGCGCCCGAGATGGCATCGGCCATGCCGGCAAAGCGGTCAGCCGGCCCGGCAGCGACGCGGCGGCAGGCATCCACGATCGAGCGGTAACCGGTGCAGCGGCAGAGACTGCCGGCGAGCGCATCGTGAATCGAGGCATCTTCGGCAACCTCGCCGCCGTGGTGGAAGGCGAACATCGCCATCACGAAGCCCGGCGTGCAGAAGCCGCATTGCGTGGCGTCGGCATCGACCAGCGCCTGCTGCACCGGATGCAGCGTACCGTCGCCCGCCGCGAGCCCGTCGACGGTCAGCACCGCGCAACCGTCGAGCTGCGGCAGCATCATCAGGCAGGAGTTGACCGCCTGATAGTGCAGCGTCCCGCCGATCTCGCGGCCGAGCACGATGGTGCAGGCCCCACAGTCGCCTTCAGCGCAGCCCTCCTTGGTTCCGGTCAATCGCGCCCGCAGCCGCAGCCAGTCGAGCACCGTCATGGTCGGCGAAGCGCCGGCTTCGGCGCGCGGTTCTCCGTTCAACAGAAAATGGATAACGGCCATGGGAACGATCAGCTTGCCGGCGTCGAGCGTTGCACCGAGCGTGCCACGTTCGCCGCGCCGCTGCCAGACAGGAGCGCGGCTTCGAAGGCGCCGGCGATCGCCTGTTTGCTCTTGCCCGCCGAAACTGCGTCGCCGACGGCGATGACGATCTGGCCGGGCCTGGCGAAACGCCTGAAACGGTCTGCCGTTCCGCGGCGCGCGCGGTAGTAGAACCAATCGCGCACAATCGGCACGGAAAACAGCTGCGACAATCCCGGCCAGCGGCCGCCGCCCCAATCGAGCAGGGCTTTTGCGACCGGGCCCAGGCCGAAGCGGTAGTCGGCCCCGGTCGCGATGACGATCCGATCGAAGGGCGCGAGCAGGTCCGGATCGGCCGTCACGTCGACCTTGAAGCGAAATGCCGCACCCATTGCGGTGCAGGCGGCGACCATGTCGGCGGTATAGCGCGCGAAGCTCGCTTGGCTCGCTTCGACCTCCTGGAACAGCGGCGCCTTGCCGGCATGGCGAAACGCGCCGCCCGCGACCGCAGCTTGTTCGAATACCGTCACCTGGTTTTCCCTGGCGACCAGCGACGCGTAGGTGAGCCCCGCGGGACCGGCGCCGATCACCACGATGCGCTCGCTGCGCGGGGACTTGGCATCGAGGAATAGCGACTCGCGGCCGGCCGCTCCGTTGACCACGCAGCCGATGCGGGCGCCGCCGCGCATCTCGTTGATGCAGGTGTTGCAGGCGAGGCAGCGGCGGATCGGCTCGTTGCGCGCAAGCTTCTCGACCCATTGCGGATCGGCGACGAGGGTGCGGCCCAGCGCGACGAAATCGGCTTTTCCGGATGCGACGGCCGCGGTGGCGGTCGCGGGATCGCCCAGCTTGCCGACCGCGATCACCGGCACGTCCACGGTCTTTTTCACCTCGGCCGCGAAATCGAGAAACATCGCGTCCGGAAAGGTCATCGGTGGCAGCACGATCTGGGCGGACGGCAGCGAGCGGTAGTGCCCGGCGGTGACATGCAGCGCGTCCGCGCCAGCTTGCGCCGCCCAGACTGCGATCTGCCGGCCTTCCCCGAACGGCAAGCCGCCCGGGAAGAAATCTTCCACCGAGAGGCGGTAGATCACGCCCATCCCTGGAACCGCCGCCTTCACCGCGCGCAGCACCTCGAGTCCGAAGCGGGCGCGGTTTTCCAGGCTGCCGCCGTAGTCGTCCGTGCGCCGGTTCTCGAACGGCGCGTGGAACTGCGAGATCAGGTAGCCGTGGGCGGCGTGAATCTCGACGCAGTCGAAGCCGGCCTTTTGCGCGCGCACCGCGGCCGCAGCATGAGCGGCGATCGTCTGCGCGATGCGCGCCTTGCTCATCTCCGCCGGAACGATGGTCTCGAAGGTCGTCTCGTAGACCGGATGCGGGATCGCCGAGGGCGCGATCGGCGTCTCGCCGCAGATGTCGATGCGGGTGTGCCCGCCGCCGTGGCCAAGCTGGATCGAGGCCTTGGCGCCGCCGCCATGGATTTCGTTCACCAAGCGGGTGAGGCCGGGCAGGAAGCGGTCGTCGTAGATGCCGACCTCGTGGCGGCGGTGGCGCCCGCATTTCTCCGGCGAGGCCATCTCGATCGTGATCAGGCCCGTGCCGCCGCGCACGCGCGCCATGTAGTAGGCCACGCTGTCGTCGGTGACGAAGCCCTCCGCGTCCGCCGTGCGCGTGGTCATCGGCGGCATCACGATGCGGTTCTTTATCTCGACCGGCCCGATACGCGCCGGCGTGAGCAGGATATTCATGGCCACGATGATTCTATCCGGTCGTCCCCGCGTAAGCGGGGACCCATATTCCAGAGGCCGGTATTTATGGGCCCCCGCTTGCGCGGGGACGACGCTAGGATTAAGGCTCCGGCAAAATAAAGTGCTACAATCGGCACCATGACAATGGTCCGAGAACTCACAGGACCGGAATCTCGCCGCCGTCGAGGTCGATGGTGGCGCCGTGCAGCCAGGTCGCTCGCCGCGATACGATGAAGGTCACGAGATCGGCGACGTCCTCGACCTTGCCGAAGCGCGTGATGCCGGTCTCGCGGCAGAACATCTCGCGCACCTTGTCTTCCGGCGCCCCGGTCTTTTCCACTTCGGCCCGGATGCGCCGCCACTGGCGCTCGGTCTCGACCAGGCTCGGATGGATGCAGTTGACCTGGACGTGATCCTGCTTGCCGAGGTCGGCCATGCATTTGGTGAAGGCCGCGACCGCGGCGTTGACCGAGCTGCCGATGGTGAAGCTTTTTTCCGGCTTGCGCCCGCTGGTGCCGCCGATGGCGATGAGCGAGCCGCGGCGCTCCTTCAGCAGCGGCCAGGCGGCCCGCGCAAGCCGAACATGGGCGAAAAACTTGAGCGCGTAGCCGTCGGCCCAATCGGCGTCGGTCAGGGCGAAGAAATCGCCGCGCCTGGTGGTGCCGGCATTATTGACGAGGATGTCGAGCCGTCCGTACTCGCGCTTGACGTTGTCGACCAGGGCCGCGGGCGCCGCCGGCTCGCGCAGGTCGAGCACGGCGAGGGAGGCCTTGCGGCCCTTGGCGCGGATGCTTGCCGCAACTTCCTCGAGCGCGGGCGCGTCGCGGCCGGTAAGCATGAGGTCGCAACCCTCCGCCGCGAACGCCAAGGCAATGCCGCGGCCGATGCCGCGGCTCGATCCCGTGACCAGCGCAACCTTGCCGCCAAGTCCAAGCTCCATGCACGTTCCTCCCGCTCGTGAACGGTGCGACTCTATCGCATTTGGCTGAGGCAGGGCGACACCGCGGCGTCGGCCGCTCGCTGGCCCGGACGATGGCTGAAAGCACCAACCTGTGATCGGGATGTTACCGCGGGCGACGCGACCGAAGCATTTCGTTTACCGCTGCGCCCTAGCCTAATGCCGGGGGGCGCGCATGGCGATATCAATCGTTAACGGGTTTTTCTGCTCCAGCCCATGCGACGTGAGCAAGGCGAAGAAGGGGCAGAATCCACATCCGTCCACCGATCCCGGCAACGTCAATACCGAAGCGCAGAACGCACCTCCTGGCTCTGGGCGGAGCGATCAGCCCGCCGTCCTGTTCGGCGGCGCGTTGAGTGGACCGTCCGCGCCTACTGGCCTCAAGGCGGTCGATGGCGCGCAGCCGGCCGATCCGGCGACGCTGTGGCGCCAGGCATTCGCGGTCGACGTGCTGGCCTGAGCGGCTTCCAACGACGGCCGCAGGCCGATCGCGACCCGCCGAGCTGCCTGCGCCCGCCAAGCCGCATTTGCCTTCTCCGCTGGGGAGGGCAAATACGGCGCGATCGTGCCGCTGCGTTATCTGAACGCGGTCATGCCGCGGCATCGAGGCCGGCGGCGGGGATCGACCATTGCTCGCGCAACTGCGCGAGCGGGCGCTCGGAATAGGCCCAGAAATCCCAGCCGGGCGCGAACGTATCGAAGCGCTGCGCTGCCGCGCCCGCCGCCCAGGCGTGCCAGAACTCCCTGGGATCGAGCGCGCCGCCGGCGTCGCGCGCCACCTCGTTGATCTGCATCTTGAGGTGCCAGCTGAAGATGACCGGCAGCACGTGCCCGGCCATCGGATATTTCGGGTGCATCGCCGCGGTGAAGGTCGAGGCGAGGAGCTCGCCGCGCGGTTTGGTGTCGTAGCCGGTGATGACGTGGACGCTGTCGTGGGGCAGGCAGAACGCGGCATTGAGCGCCTTGGGATCACCCGGGAAGGTGTAGCCGTTGTCCTTGAAATGCGCCCAGAAGGCGTGCCCGAACGTGTCGGCCCCGAGCCGTTCGAGCGCTTCGAAGCGACGCGCCAATGCCGAGTCGGCGTTGGCGCCATCGTACGGCAGCAGCCACTTGTTGACGTCGCCGCCGCTCCACGGCCGGCCGGTGATGCTCTCCATGTTGCAGCGGGTCATGTCGGCGAGCACCTCTTGCAGGCGGCCCTGCGCCGCCTCCTTGATCTCGTCGAGGTAGTGCTCGGCGATGCCGAGTGCGCCGGCGTAGCCCAGCACGTTCGCGATCTTGGCCTTGTCGAGCTTGCCGTCGACGAACGCCATCACGGTGAGGAACTTCAATGCGTCCTCGCCGAGCTTGCTGCCGGTCAGCGCGCCTGCCAGCGCCGCGGGCGCGACCGGCTTGATCGACGCGAAGTCGAATGGCGCCGCATGCCCGAAGACGTACTGGTCGGCGCCCGTCAAGGCGATCCGATCGTCCTTGCTCGCCGCGCCGCCGGTTTCCCCCACCGCGCGCATCGCGCCGATGATGGCCTTGGTCTGCGCGGGCGTGGCACCCGGCAGGAGCGGCGGGGTTTTTGGCGCGCTGATTGAAGGGGGCATCGCACACGGCCTCCGCGAACATCCGACGAGATGACCATACTACATTGCGTAGCCGCCGCGCACGCGCGCGGCGCGGTCGTGCCGTAGCATTATGTGCGCCCGTTGCCGTCGAGCAGCCAGCCGAATTTTTCCCGCGCCTTCCTCGCCACTTCCGCGCTCGGGGCATTGGTGGGCGGGAACTTGTCGCGCCAGTGCCAGGGCTTGCAGGCATTGATGAGCGCGACCGAGTGGGTCTGGTCGCCGCTCGCCCGGCGTTCCGGCGGCAGCGCCGGGTCGGCGTTCGAATCCCACGAGCCGGTAATGAACTGGATGGACTCCTTCGGGTCGGTGCGCGTGAGCATGGCCCACAGGAGATGATCGAGATTGGTCACGTCGACATCCTCGTCGACCACCACGATGTATTTCGACGCATAGGCCGACGCGCCGCATTGCGCGGCGATATGCGCAACCTGCACCGCGTGGCCGGGATAGCGTTGTGTGATCGAGACCGCATGGAACATGCGCGCGCCGCCGACCTCGTGGCACCACACCCGCTCGACGCCCGGCACGCCGGCGTTGGCGATGTTCTGCTTGATGGTGGCCGAGCGCATCACCGCGCGGTAGCGCGCCATCTCGTCGGGCCCACCGCCCATGGGCGGCACGCCCAGCACGATCGGATCGTTGCGGTGGTAGATCGCCTTGATGTCGAGCACCGGGATCTGCCGCATGCCACCGGCGTAGTGTCCGGTCCATTCGCCGAACGGTCCTTCCGCATGCGTGCGGTCGGGCGGAACGAAGCCTTCGAGCACGATCTCGGCATTGGCCGGGAACGGCAGCCCGGTGACCTTGCCGCGCACCATTTTTACCGGGCGGCCGCGCAAGCCTCCGACCAGGTCGAGCTCGAACACACCATAGGGGGTTTCGAGACCGCCAAAGAAGAAGGAAATCGGATCGCCGCCGAGCACCATCGCGACCGGCAGTGCGTCGCCGCGCTTGAACGACTTGTCGCGGTGGATGCGGCCGTGGTGGCCGGACGCCATCACGATTCCGACCGTCTTCTTGTCGTGCACCTGCGCGCGGTAGGCGCCGGCGTTGAGCCAGTGCTCTTCCGGGTCACGGGTGATCGAGTAGGTGCCGGTGCCGATATATTGGCCGCCGTCCTTCTCGTGCCATTTCGGCGCGGGAAATTTGGTGACATCGACCTCGTCGCCCATCATGACGTTTTCCAGCACGGGGCCGTCCTCGACGATCTCGTGCGGGATGATGCGCTGCTGTTGCAGGTACGATTGGCGATAGGCGTCGCTCAGTTCCCACTTGGTCAGTTCGTCGGGAAAGCCCAGCGTCATGTTGCGGCGGGCGCCGGCGAACACGTTCATGAGCAGGCGCGCTCCCTTGGCGCAGCCGGGAATGTCCTCGAATACGACACACGGGCCGTTCTCCGCGCGCAGCACGGCTTCGGCCGCGAGCCCGATGTCTTCCTCGCAGTTGGCGCCCTTGACGGTGCGCACTTCGCCCAGCCGCTCGGCGAGGCTGAGCCACTCGCGCAGATCGTCATAGGCGATGTTGCCGGCGGAATTGCTCTTGGCGGGCATGCTCTCGGTGCTCATCGTGCGGTCAACCTTTTGTGGTCTCGCGGGTTTTCAGAAAAAGCGTATACCGTCGCGGTCGAATTGGCCAGCGCCCGCTCGTCTGCGTGCAAGCGCATGGACGCCAAGTTCCGATCGCCGACGCAATTTTTCCCGGTGTCGCGGCTGCTGGATGCCCGCTTGCGCGGGCATGACAGCGGAGAGGACGGCGTCGTTTGCGCTTGCGTCAGGCGGCCTTCGGCGAACCGGCAGGACTTACACGGGCGTGCAGCGCCATCCCGATCATCGCCGCCCCGCCGAACACGAGATTGATGCCGACCAGAAGCCCGATCGCCCAGGCCGCCGTGCTCGGCAGCCCGGCGAAGATCATACCGGCCAGAACGAGATCGATGATGCCGCTTGCCATCATCCAGCCCCATCGGCCGGACAGCTCCTTCTTGTGTTCGACCGCGTACATGATGGAGACGACGCCCTCGATCACGAAGAACACGATCAGCAGCAGCGTGAGCGAGACGGCCCCGCTCACCGGCCAGATCAGCAGCACGAGACCGGCGGCGATGCCGAGGATGGCCGACAGCAGCGACCACCAAAAACCGGGCGCCCGTTTCGCCATGAACGTGGTGATCAGCCCGACCACGCCGCCGATGAGGAAGAGCCATCCGATCAGGATGGCAACCGTGAGCGTGGCGAGTTGCGGAATCAGCACCGCCAGCACGCCAAGCACGACCAGGACGATGCCCTCGAACAGGAAGAGCTTCCAGTGTTCATGCACGGTTTGCGCGACTGCTTGTTGCAGCCGGCTGACGTCACCGGATGGGTTCATCGACATGTCGGATCTCCCTGAACGCAGCCGCGCCGGAATCGCGACACGACCGACCGATCCATCATAGCGCGCGGGGCGCCGGGTGGCGATGGCCATGGTGCGTTGCAGCGATCAGCACACGATGGCGTTGATAAATTGGTGACCTTGCGGAGCTATGGCAGGAGCGGGAGCGGGGCAGCGAAAGGCGGCCGAGATGTCTGCCACCGTTCCGCTCGTAGCCTTATCGGCGTTGCTTGTGCTGTCGTTGGTCGCGAAGCAACTGGCCTACGTCATGACCAGCACAAGCCTCATGTTCATGACCGGCGCGCTCGCAACCTGGTTCCTGGTATCCTATTGGATTCTTGGTTGAGGGCGGCGAAATCCGGACGATCGACATTTCAAAAAAATGTCGGTGCCGTGCGGCCCGATCCCGACATCGGGCCGGGCAGGATCATCGGGCGCCGTGCTTCACCAGCTTGCGAACCAGTATCCGATCTCAAACACCATCGCGGCTATGATGCAGGCCGCAAGCCCGCCCCACAGCACGCCAAGCAGAAGCACCGCGTTCGCGCGCTCCACCACTTCTTTGTCGACGAGATGGGCCATGGCTGTCGCCTCATGAGGTCGCCCGAACCTCGCCTCGCATTCAACGCCAGACGGCCGGCTCCGCCAAGGGCGTTGCGGCAAATCTGGGTTGCACCCCAGGCGTAGCTCGACCGCGCATTTATGCAGACTTTACGCGCATTTGCACCGCCTGACGGCCGGCCATCGCCGGAAACCCTTTCCAGCAGTCCGTGACACCCCGGCTGGCCGTTGCTAGGACAGGGCCATCGTACCAAAGGGAACTGGAAACGACCCGTCATGATGAAAAAACCGAACTGTCCAATCATCGCGCTGGAGGAGCACTATTGGGATGCCGAGCTCGCCACGACTTTCACTGGCGTCGAAGCATCCCGCGGCGGCGACACCGAGAAACGCCTGTACGATCTAGCCGAGTGGCGGCTGCGCGAGATGGACGAGGCCGGGATCGATATCCAGGTGCTGTCCCACGGCGCGCCTTCGGCGCAGAAGCTCAGCGGGGACAACGCGGTTCCGCTCACGAAACGGGTCAACGACCGACTGCACGCGGTCGTCGCGGCCAATCCGAAGCGTCTCGCCGCCTTCGCGGCGCTGCCCACGAGCGATCCGGCCGCTGCCGCCGACGAGCTCGAGCGCACGGTCAAGCTCGGCTTCAAGGGCGCCATGCTGCATGGCCTCGCCAACGGCCTCTTCCTGGACGACAAGCGCTTCTGGCCGATTTACGAGCGCGCCGAGAAGCTCGACGTGCCGATCTATCTGCATCCCGGCCTGCCGAACCAGGCCGTGACGGATGTCTACTACAAGGACTACGCCAAGGACTTTCCGATGGTGGTGCGCGCGGCCTGGGGCTACACGGTCGAGACCGCGACGCTTGCCATCCGCATGGTACTCAGCGGCGTATTCGACAAGCACCCGAAGCTCAAGATCATCCTCGGGCACCTCGGCGAGACCCTGCCGTTCCTGGTCTGGCGCGTCGACCAGGCGATCGCGCGTCCGGGCGCGAGCAAGCGGATGAGCTTTCGGGACGTGTTCTGCAACAATTTCTGGATCACCACGAGCGGCAATTTCTCCAATCCCGCACTGCTGTGCTGCGTGATGGAGATGGGCATAGACCGGATACTATTCGCGGTCGACTGGCCGTTCGTCGCCAATCCACCGGGCGTTCATTGGATGGAATCGGTTCCGCTCTGCGATGAAGACAGGGTCAAGATCCTGAGCGGCAACGCCAAGCGCCTGCTGCGCATGTAGCTGTGGGTCCGCGCGCCGGCGGCCGCTCACTGGGTCCACGGGTTGGTGCCGTAGTAGTACGGCCCGTATTCCCCGACGCGCTGCTGTGGGAGCCGCTGCCGCGGCGCCGAAGGCACGCGAGGCCGCGCCGCACGCCGGACACCGGCACGCGCTTTCGGCTTGGCCTGGACCTTTGGCGGCGGCGAAGCGATGGCAGGTTTGGCAATCGGCGCGACCAATTCTTCGATATTGACGTAGAGCGGTATCGGTAGCGGCGCCTGCGCGCCGTTTGCGCTCGCAATGGGGGGAGCGGGTGCGGCCGTGGCGATGGCGCCGGTGACGATCGGCTCGGGCTCGCTGGCCGCCGCCGCGGCCGGCGCGGTCATGACGGCAGCACGCACCGAGGCACCGGCGGCGGTCGCGGTGGGCTCGGAGGCGGCCGCTCCGTTTTGCTCGATTGGCGGGGAGGCTACGACCGCGGCCGGCCCTTCCGGCTCGGCCGCGGCGATCTCAGCCGGCTTCATGGCTGCCCTCGGCGGCTCGGAGGCTTCTGCGACAGGCGCGGCCTTGCGCTCGGCCGCCTCGTCCCCCGCTGCGGCGCCGACGGGTGGCGGGGATGCGGCTGGCTGAGCGGCGGGTGGGGCGGCGCTCTCCTGCGGCGGAGGCGGCATCACGATCGGCGCCGCGCTGGCCACATCCCGGGGCGGACTGGGCGCGGGCACGACCGGGGCAACGGCTGCGGGTGGCTCCGGCATTCCCGCCACCGGCTCCGCCGGCGCCGACTTGCGCGCCATGAACAGCCGCAGGCTTTCCGGGTCGTAGAACGGGTTCCATTCGGACTGGTTGGCGAAGGCCAGGCTGCGGGATGCTTCGAGCGGTCCGATCTTGGCGTGATGGGCGAGGCGCACGGTGGCGACCAGGCCCAGGCCGGTCATGCCCAGGAGGCAAACCGCCACGGCGCCGCCGATCGCAAAGCGCAAGTCAGGTAGCATCCCGTTTGCCCCGTGCCCGGCCGGACCAGCCGCCCCGAGCATGCTGCCGCAAGCCTTGGCGCGAACGTGTCCGCGACACTGATTTGCCCCGAATCGCAAAGCTGAATCGTAGACCACGGCGAACACAAGGCACGTTTGCGCGGGCTGCTCGCCGGGGGTGTCGGCTCCGGCGCTCCCGTATCGGCGGTGGCGAGCCCGGAGACCGGCGGCAAGGTGGACAAGCGCCGGCAGAGCGCATTCGGGGCGTCCCGCTGGGCCGCCGCTGGCGCCGATCGGGGCGCAGGGCGGGCCGCGCCTTTGAGTCAATCGGCCGCGGCCTGCAGGGCGGAGCAGTCAGCGGGACCACGGCCCAGGCTGCTGCGCAATTGCCGCTTCCCGCCCGCCATTGTATGGGAACGGCCGAGGCCGCGCATGGGATGGCGGCGGGAGCCGCCGCGCCTTGCCACCCCGCGCTCGCGCACGGCACGGGCCCGTAGCTCAATGGTTAGAGCCGGCCGCTCATAACGGTCTGGTTGGAGGTTCGAATCCTCCCGGGCCCACCACGCACTCTCTCGAGCTTGGGAATTTCCCGCTTTGGACCAAAAGGCCCCGAACTGGCGGGTGTCCTTGCTCAAAATTAACGTGATGGCATTTGGTGCGAGCAGGAACGTCCGGTCTTTCCCTCAGGCGGCTCGACGCTCATAGCGATGGTGCAGACCGCCAACTTCCGGGAAGGCAATAATACTGCCTGCCAGGGGAGATTGTATGGGGCGAGGCCGCGGGCAGTCTTTGCCGAGCGAAAGATGTGTTCGGGTGTCATGATGGTATTGAAAATAACTCGATAAAACGCGGCGTAAATGGCGCTCGTTGAAGATGATGACGTGATCCAGGCATTCTCGGCGGATCGAACCGATGAGACGCTCTGCGTACGGGTTCTGCCAGGGAGATCGCGGCGCGGTGATGACCTCCGTGATCCCCATTGCGCGAACGCGATGCCGGAATGCCGGACCATAGGATTTATCGCGGTCCCGCAGCAGATACCGAGGTGCCGTGTCCCACGGAAAGGCCTCGGTCATTTGGCGCGAGAGCCAATCTTGCGTGGGATTTGGCGTGACCGCAAAGTGGACGACCCGTCGGCGATCAAGACTTAGCACGATCAAGGCGTAGAGCAGGTGGAACGTCGCCGTGGCGACCACGAACATGTCAATTGCCGCAATGTCTGGCAGGTGGTTGCGCAGAAAGCTCCGCCAAGTCGGGGAGGGGACCTTGGGGCGCCACGGCATCCACCGCCCCACTGTGGCCTGGCTGATCTTGATGCCGAGCTTGAGCAGCTCCCCGTGAATGCGCGGCGCACCCCACAACGGGTTTGCTCTGCTCATGCGGCGGATCAAATCGCGGATGTCCGCGCTGATCCTGGGCCGTCCCGGATTACGTGATCGCCATCGCCAATAGAACCGGAAGCCCTTGCGATGCCACTCGACGACGATTGCGGGCTTGACCAGTACCATCGCGTCGATGACCTTCGGCCAGATCCGGTAGAGCAACAACCATAGAAGCCGATCCAGGGATGAAAGCTGAGGTCGACCGGGGCGCTGTCGGCGCAAAACGGCCAACTGGTGCTGAAGAGCGACAAGCTTGAGTTCGAGCGCTGCGCGGCTGCGAAAACGGAAAACGAAGATCGATACAACGGCAGAGAGAATCGCCACCATGCCCGTTACGGTACGGCCGGCTCGTGAAAATCACCAGCTTCTCTCAGCCCTGTGGAGATTTGAGCAAGGACAGCAGTCAATCGGTCGAATTTACGGGATATTGGCAGCGGCACTTTACCGGATATTGGCCGCGGCACGTCGAGACCGCCAACTGAGGCGGTCTCCATCGTCGCTGCACAGGAAATCGTAGATCACGCTTTCGCAGGTTGGAGAGTGACCTGTTAGCCTCATCGCCTTGCCGCAGGTCGGGCAAGGAGGGGAAATGGGCGGGACGCCTTCCATACGCATAAAATCGCTCCTTACGCGAAGCAACCCGATCTTGGTATCAACCGTTCCGAGGCAAGTCTGTTCCAAAATGACCACCTACCTTACAAGGTGGAAGGCGCGAGTGCCCATTGAGAGCGGCCCAAAGAACGTTCAGAGAGCTTTTACATCACGTGGCTGCCAACTGAGGCGGTATGCCGGGCTTAACGGAAGGGCAGATCACTCACGGATCATCATGGACGCTAACGGCCATGAACGGGTGAACGTATATGTTCTCGAAACCGGCGACTTTACGTCCACGCGGGTGGACAACAAGCCTCGCATGCAGATCTCGCCCACGGATAGCGCCATATCCGCTGGTGGTCGGCGCGGATGAGATCGAGGTCGGCATTTCGACGCCGATCGCCTTGTTGCCGTCGTGCCCTTGTCTACGTTGCCCTGCGGCCCCGATTGCTCCAAATCGGAGCCCTTTTGTCCTGTTATCAGGCCCTCGCTGGCAAGCAACCGAATGCAGTTTAATCATCTGAAACGGCGCGAGTTCGTGGTCCTCGTCGGCGGCGCCGCAGTGTTGGCCGCTGCTACGCGCGCGCAGCTTGACAGCTTCGCGCGTCGGCCACCTTTATTTTTGCTTGAGCTAAGATTTGCACAGGCGTTCCCATTCTCATGCTGGTAGGACGATTTCGCAGGCCAGTCCTTCCCTGTGCCAATCGAAGCGCATATCGCCTTTTAGCTGGCCTCGTATCAATCGCTCCATCAAGCGCGTGCCGAAGCCTTGACCTGCGGGTGGCTTGACAAGCGGGCCGCCTGTCTCTGTCCAGCGGAGGACCAGCCGTCCGCTTGCCGCACGCGACCACTCGACTTGAACGTGGCCGTTGGGGACTGACAGAGAGCCATACTTGGCCGCGTTGGTCGCCAACTCATGCAAAGTGACCGCAACCGTCTGGGCCGTGTTCGGTTCTAGAAACAGGCGCGGGCCGTCAAGCCGCACAGCCGCATCTCTCCTTCTTGAAGATAGGGCGCAAGCTCCTGCGTGACCAGATTGTGCAGCTCGGCTCCTGTCCAGCGCGATTGCACGAACAGCGAATGGACGTTTGCGAGCGCCCGTATACGTCCCGAGATCGCGTGTTTGAGCCCGTCGGGCGTGTCGGAGTGGGAAAGATGCACGGTCGCCAACACGTTCTTGGTCCGGTGCTCGAAGAATTGAGATTTGCTCCTCGTGCTCCTGTGCCGCGTTCAGGCAGAGCAATGAGCGAAATTGCCAAGGCTGGTCATCACACGTAGGTCTTCCGTGTCGAATTTGCGGCTGTGATCGTGGGCGATTATCCAAACTGTGCCGACGGCTTTGCCGTCAACGTAAAACGGAACCAGCAGTGCCTCTTCAATCAAAGGCGTTACTGGGGCGAAGTAGCTAAAATCGCGTTCAGGGTGCGAGAACAGGAGGGCGACATTGCGGTCCAAGACCGTGCCGCACGGGCCGTAGTCGCGCGGCGTGCCACTGCCCTGGTGAGAGGCCCACTTTCCGACAATTGCGGGCCAGTGAAAGCTCGCTTTATCATCGTTCAATAGGCTGATTTCGGCCGAGTGCGAGCGACACATGGCCATGGCAGTTTCCGCAAGTTTCCGCAAAAGGTTGTGGGGTGAGGTTGCCAACTCCTGCATCAATGCGTTCATGGCGCGATTCTCAATCGCGTGGTCAGGAGGACGCGACGGTCGTCGTTGCAATTCAGCCGTGGAGAGGACCGATTTCAGGTCAGGTGCGTCGTCCGCGTCGTGCCGTTGCACAAGCCGCTCAAAATCGACAGTAACCTGCTCTGCTCCTGCCTGATGGAGTATTGCCATGGCGCGCCCTTCACACACTGCTGACAGTGATGTTGAGAAAAGCGTAAATCGGCCCCAAGCAAAAAACTGTTCAAAAATGCTCCCAAGGAACGTTTGTACCCTGCGCGGCGTTGCCACACATCCTATCCGAATAGTGGGCCATCAAATGACCAACACCGAACGGTCTTCATCCAAACCATACGGCTCTTCGAGTACGCACGCTACCGATGCCCCGAAGGATGCAGCCTCCAAAGGCGCGGAATTATTCCGTGAAGCCAAGGCAAACGTCGAGACTATGATTTCCGATGCAGGCGACTACGCGGGAAAGAAGGGCCGGGAAGCCATGGATAACATGCGCGGAGTGGGGGACACGCTCGCCATCGCCGTTGAAAAATCGGTCACGAAACGACCCTACACCACCCTTGCGCTGGGTGTGGTGCTGGGATTCCTATTTGGAGCAACTTGGCGTCGTGGGCACTGAATCAACATCATAGGAGTAATCATCATGGGTCGTAGCTTAATCCTTTGGATGGTCGGCATTCCCATCCCAATCATCATCCTCTTGTGGCTCTTCCTCCGCTGAAATCAGGTTTATCTCCGGTCGTGTATGCGGTTCTGCGTGGGCTACAAGGAGCATATTTCGTGAAACGGCCAATGTGGTTGCCATGGCGAAGTGGTGAAAAATCAAGTGCCAGGAAATCCGAAATCCTCAAGAAAGTGCGGCGGCAGACCGATCAAAATATGAAACATCAAGACCATAGAAAGAGACGAGACGCAGCCGAGAAGAAAAATTAGCGCGGGAACCAAGTCGGTCGAGCAGAAGATCGCCGGAAGGCAGGTCGAGCAGGCGTTGCGAAACGCTGCCGATCACGAATTCGTAGTCGACGATGGCGGAAGCCATTAGGCCGCTTTGTTGAACGCGCTCTTCACCCCGCCTGCAGCGGTTGACGCGCGTCTAGCTCAGGCCGCCCTGGCTTATCTTCAACCGGCGGATCGCATCGGCAAGTCCAGCGTGGCTGGCAAGAGAGACCATTCGCAGAGAAAAAACGCCGGCCATGGACTCCGTGTGATTAAGCGCCGAAGTTTGACCCCACCGACACGAGGGACATCAATGGGTTATCCACGCCGATCGGCGTCCAGACCCCGCGCCGATTTACAGCGTGCGCCGCTACTGCGAGCACCTTCGCCAGCAATCCTGCAGAAACGTTGATTGAAATCCCGGCCAAGTTCGAGTTCCTCGCCGACGAGGCGATCGAGTGATGGGGTTCGCTACACCGCATCAGTCTGGAACCGGCCCTTCTCGTTGCTTAGCGCAATGCAACGCAACGCAACGCAACGCAACGACATGTCTGGGTTGGTCTCAAAACTCAGAACCCATACGGATTGTGTCGAGCAAGAGGATGACACCGCATTGGAATAAATTGTCAGCGCTTTCTTGAACAATATTTATGGCTTCCCGTCTGAAATATAGAACCTCTGTTCAGGAGGCGATCGATGCGTCAACTTCTAGGAAAAATACCGATTAAATATCTCAACGTTACCGAAGAGGTCTATCTCTCCGAATGTGTCCGTTGCCAAGACTGCCAGATCACGGTGCCGATGGGCATCGAGGTCGTTACGGTCAGAAAAGAGGGAAAGTCCAAAAGCGTAGTTCGGCACGGTCGGTATTGCCGCGCACACGGCGCTGATTATGTAACAAGGGCGCAGGATGGTGTGGGCTAGGCAGCGGTTTGCGCTAGTCCCGGTATAGCGCTGGCTGACCGCACCGATTAGTCACTAACACCGCAGCGTTCACCCCAAAGCGCCTTCGCTCTTGAGCTCTCTCGCGACGTCATCCAGCCCGCGATGCAGTCGCTGGCCAAGCTCTTCGATTTCGTGGGTTTCGATGACCAGCGGGGGTGCGAACACCAGCCGGTCGCCCACCACGCGCAGGATCAATCCATGGCGCATCGCCGCGGCGTCGACCCTCGCGCCGATCTTGAGCGCGCTGTCGAAGGGAATGCGCTTTTCACCGTCGCGCATCAACTCCATGCCGAGAATGAGACCCGTCCCGCGCACGTCACCGACGAGCGGATGCGCCTTCAGCCGGCTGAGCGTCGCTTGCAGGACGGCGCCCAGGCGCTTTGCGCGAGCGACAATGTCGAGCTCGGCGTAGATCTTCTGCACCTCGAGCGCGACTGCAGCGGCCACCGGGTGGCCCGCATAGGTGAATCCATGCGCAAAGTTGCCGAACTTGTCTGACTGCTCGAGCATCGCCTCGTGGATACGATCGTTGATGAGGACTGCCGAAATCGGTTGCATTGCGGCGGAAAGGGCCTTGGCCGAGGTCACCATATCGGGCCGAATGCCGTAGGTCTGAGAGCCCCACATCTCGCCAGTGCGGGCAAAACCACAAATCACCTCGTCGGCAACAAGCAGGATGTCATACTTTCGCAAGACCTCCTGGACCTTCTCGAAATAACCCTGTGGCGGAAGGATGGCGCCGCCGGCGCCCATTATGGGCTCGGCGAAAAAGGCGGCAATGGTGTCGGGTCCCTCCGTTTGGATGAGTGCCTCGAGCGCCTCGGCCATGCGGACCGAAAACTCCATCTCCGTCTCGCCTGGCTCATGGCGGCGGTAGTAATGGGGAAATTCGGTATGCTTGAAGGACGCGAACGGTAAGCCGAAGCCCGCGTGCATGTCCGGCTTGCCCGAAAGGCTGACGGCGGCGCAGGTGTTGCCGTGATACGCCATATGCCGCGCGATGATCTTGGTCCGCTGCGGCTCCCCGACGGAGTTCCAATAATACCAGGCTAGCTTGATGGCGGTATCGTTCGCCTCCGAGCCCGAGCATTGGAAAACGACGCGGGCCATGGGGACGGGCGCAATCTTGAGAAGCTCCTCCGCCAGCTCAATCGCTGGTTCGGTCGAGCGGTGGCGATAAAGGTGGTAGTAGCCGAGCTTGCACATCTGCTCGTAGGCGACCTTGGCGAGCCGCTCGGAGCCAAAACCCAGCGAGGCGCACCACAGGCCCGCCACCGCCTCGATGTAATCGCGGCCGGAATCGTCGAACACCCGGCAGCCCTCGCCGCGCGCAATAACGAGCGGGCCGTCCTGCTGGTGCTTGCGCAGGTTGGTCTGCATGTGGACGAGGCTTGCGACGTCGCGCGCCTCAATCGAGTTCGGAATATAGGTCACGCTTTAGTCCTCCGATGCGGCGGCTTTCCGCAACGCCGCTGGATCTGCAATGCCGTAATCGCGTTCGGCCGCCGCGGCGCTCACATAGCCGTCGAGAAGGTCGCGCCCGATCGCAACCGGATCACGTTCGGTCACCGGACCAAAACCACCCGAGCCGGGCGTGGTCATGTCGATCACGGAGCCGGCCGGGGCGCCGAATGCACCCTTGCTCGGCAGGTGACGCGTCACGCCGTCCGGCGTCGTGAGCTTCACCACTGCGGCTACCCCGGCCTTGCCTCCGAGCAAGCCGAACGGCGGCGAGGTCATCCGCTCCATGCACAGCGCCCCGGTCGCATCAGCGCCTTCCAGGAGGCGCCAAACCCGTATTGCGCCACAGCCTCCGCGATAGCGGCCGGCGCCGCCCGAGTCCGGGTTGACCTCGTAGCGTTCGATGCGCACCGGAAATGCCATTTCCATGATTTCCACCGGCGTGTTCATGGTGTTGGAGATACCGCTGGCGATGCAGTTGATGCCATCCTTGTTTGGTCGCGCCCCGATACCCGCCCTTGACCGTCTCATAGGAAACGTAGTGGCGCCCGCTGCGGGGGTCGACGCCGCCCAGCGTCAAGATGGCCGACGTGCCTTGGCTGCACGCCATCACCTGTTCCGGCATGAAGTTTGCGAGTGCGCCCATCACCATGTCGGCCACTCGATGCGACATCTCGTGGTTGGCATAGACGACCGGAGCGGGAAACACGGCGTTCACGACCGAACCCTTGCGGGCCCTGATCTCGATACTGCGCCAGCAGCCGGAATTGGGAGGAATGAGATTGTTCGGGTCAATTGCGGTCTTGAGGCCGCAATAGACGCCCGATGCAGTGACCGAGAGCGGCGCGTTCATCGGCCCTTTGACCTGCGCGTCGGTGCCGGCAAAGTCCACGATCACGCAGTCCGCGATCTTTTTGACCGACAGGCGGATGCGGAACTGCGCATCCACGCCAGACTTGTCATCCACAATCCCATCGCCATCGCAGAAATCTTCGAAAAATCCTTCTCCGTCCGGCAGGTCCATCAGGGTCGCCCGCATCAGGCGCTCCGAATAATCCAGGACCTGCGCCATGTAGCCGATGAGCTCTGCGCTACCATAGCGCCGGGCGAGCGCCTTCAGGCGTTCGATTGCGCGCAGCGTTGCGGCGAGCTGGGCGCCAAGATCACCTTTGCGCTCGTCGGGCGTACGAACGTTCGCCAGAATGAGTTTTTCAAGGTCGACATTGAGCGCCCCGCGGCTAATCAGCCGAAGCGGCGGCATGCGCAACCCTTCACCGAAGATATCCGTGACTGCACCGTAGCTGCCGGGCGTGGCGGAGCCGATATCCGGCCAATGCGCGCGCAGGCAGGCGTAACCGAGCAGCTCGACCCTCGTAGAACGCAGGCCGCACCACGTTCACGTCCGGCAAGTGGCTCCCGCCGAAGTAGGGGTCGTTGTGGATAAACACATCGCCGTCGTGCACGTCCGATGCGAACGCGGCGACGACGGCACGAACCGCATCAGGCATGGAGCCGAGGTGGATGGGCAGATCGGGCCCTTGCGCCACCATCTCGCCACCGGCATCGAACACGCCACAGGAATAATCGCCGGCCGACTTCAACAACGGCGAGTAGGCGGTCTTCGCCAGAACGACCCGCATCTCCTCGGCGATCTTGTAGAGACTGTTCTTGACGATTTCAAAGCTGGCGGGATCGGCTTTCTGCACCATGTCTTGCATTGTTGCTTCACCCGTGTTGCCGACGCGTCAGTAGCACGAAACCGTCCTCGTTCATTTTTGCCTGCCATCCCGGCGGAACCAGAATGGTGGACTCGAGCGATTCGATCACAACCGGACCCACCAGCTCCAGCCCCGGCGGCATGCGCCGGCGTTCGTAGATCGTGGCATCGACGGCGCCGGTTTCACGGAACCACAACTGGCGCTTGGACTTGACCGCGTCCGCCCAGGGAGCGGCCGGATTGTCTCGGACCACCAGCGGCGGGATCGTGCCGATCGCAGCGAGGCGGACACTGACGATCTGCACCGGCTCGTCGCGATTGTCGTGGCCGTAGGTCTGCAGGTGGCGGGCGTGGAAGGTGTCGGCGATTTTTGCGAGCGTCATCTTGTCGATCGGGCGGGACAAAACTGGCACCAGAAGCTCGTAGGACTGACGCCGATAGCGTGCATCGACGAACCGCTCGAAGCGCCGCCGCTCGGGCGTGACGCCGGCCCGGTCGAGCATTGCCGCTCCCTTGCCTTCCAGCGCGATGAAGGCAGCCTCCATGGCTGCCGGATCGGCGGAGTCGGTCGTGGTGAACAGGGTCTGCACATAGTCGCGCTTCAAGTCCGTACCGATGAGGCCGAGCGCCGAAAAGGCTCCCGGGATCGGCGGACAGATCACCTCGGCGATGCCGAGCTCGCTGGCGAGCGCTGCGGCATGCAACGGTCCCGCGCCGCCGAAGGCGGCGAGCACGAAATCACGCGGATCGTGGCCGCGTTGGACGGATACGATCTTGAGCACTTCCCCCATCGCGTGATTGACAACATCGATGACGGCGGCCGCGGCCGTGCGCATATCAACGCCGAGGGGCTCGGCGAGACGGGTGCGGACCGCGGCTGCGGCTGCCCGGCGGTCGATTGAGAGCTCTCCATCGAGCAGCGACCCTTGGTCGAGGTAGCCGAGCAGGAGGTTGCAGTCCGTGACCGTTGGCTCGGTGCCGCCGCGCGCGTAGCAGGCGGGGCCGGGGAGGGCGCCGGCGCTTTTCGGGCCGACGCGCAGCGCGCCGGCCCGGTCGACCCACGCAATCGATCCGCCGCCGGCCGATACCTCGGCAAGATCGATCACGGGCACGCGGATCGGATGACCGGTTCCGTTCATCCAGCGCGTCATGCTTGATCCGCCGCCGACCTCGTATTCCGGCGTCGTTTCATACCGGCCGCCGCGGATCAGGCTCGCCTTGGCGGTGGTGCCGCCCATATCGAACGACAGGAGGTCGAGACGCCCGGTTTGGCGCGCCACCAGCGCGGCCGCGACGACGCCGGCGGCGGGACCTGACTCAACCGCCATGGCCGGCATGGCGATGGCCTCGGCCGCTTCGAGGATGCCGCCGTTCGATCCCATCACGTAGATGGGCGGTAACGCACTGTTACGCGTGACCTGCTGCAGCCGCTCGAGATATGAGGCGAGAATGGGCCCAACATAGGCGCAAACGGCGGTCGTGCTGCTGCGTTCGAATTCCTTGATCTCGGGCAGCACATCGCACGACAAATAGACCGGCACGTCCGGCAGCGCCGCTCGCAACAGCGCGCCGATCCGCCGCTCGTGCTCCGGGTTGAGGAAGCTGAACACGAGCGAGACGGCAATCGCATCAACCCGCGCCGTCTTAAGCGCCTCGATCAATCCATCGATCTCATTCTCAGCGAGGGGCGTGACGATGATGCCGTCGGCACCGACACGCTCAGTGATCTCGAACCTGCGCCGGCGCGGAATCAGCATGGCCGGCGGGTCCTGGAACAGGTCGTAGAGATCCGAGCGAGCCGAGCGCCGCAGTTCCAGCACATCGCGGAAGCCGCGCGTGGTAATCAACGCCGCGCGCGCGCCGCTTTCCTCGAGGATGGCGTTGGTCACGACCGTCGTCGCATGCGACAGCAGCCCTACGTCGGCTGGGACCACCTCGTACCGCTTCATAGCCAGTTTCAGGGCGCTCAGCACGCCTTCAGCGAGGTCCCCAGGCGTAGTCGGCACCTTGGCCACGCCGATGCGGCCACTGGTACCTTCGACCAAGGCGACGTCAGTGAAAGTCCCGCCGATATCAACCCCGATCCGCCAGGCCATGCCACCCGTTCTCCCTTTTGGTCGAGGAATTATTGTAGACTGACGCTCGGGATTGGACAGAGAATTTCGTCGCTTGGACGGCACATTGCGGTCGACAGTCAAGAACAGCAATTATGACCCAGATCCTTCATCGTCAGACCGGCCATTCCTATCCTGTCGCCGTGAGTGGCCAGGGCGTCACCATCCGAGACAGCGCTGGCAAGGAGTACATCGATGCTTCCGCCGGTGCAGCGGTGTCCTGTTTGGGGCACTCGCATCCGGACGTGTTGGCGGCCATGCACGAGCAACTCGACAGGCTCGCTTATTCGCATACCAGTTTCTTCACGTCGCAGGTTGCGGAGGAACTGGCCGCCGATCTTATCGCGCACGCCCCGAAGGGCATTGGTCACGTCTTTTTCGTCAGCGGCGGATCGGAGGCGGTCGAGGCGGCGCTCAAACTCGCGCGGCAATATTTCGTCGAATGTGGCGAGCCTCGGCGGCGATACATCATCGCGCGACGTCAAAGCTATCATGGCGTCACGCTCGGCGCGCTCGCAGTCGGAGGCCGGGAGTGGCAGCGCAAGCAATTTAGTCCACTCTTGATCGAGACGCATCATGTGTCGCCTGTCTACGAATATCGCGGCCGTCATGCGGTCGAGACACCGCTAGCCTACGGCGCACGCCTTGCCGAAGAACTCGAAACCGAGATTCAAGAGCTCGGCGGCGACAACGTCATCGCATTTGTGGCCGAGACGGTCGTCGGAGCCACGCTGGGAGCAGTCCCGGCGGTGTCCGGCTATTTTAAGCGCGTGCGCGAAATCTGCGACCGCCATGGTATCCTGCTCATTCTCGATGAGGTGATGTGCGGCATGGGCCGCACGGGCACGCTGCATGCCTGCGAGCAGGAAGGCATCAGCCCCGATCTAATGGCGATTGCAAAGGGCCTCGGTGGCGGCTACGCGCCGATCGGCGCTCTCCTGATGCAGGACAAGATTTTCGACGCCGTTGCGGAAGGATCGGGCGCCTTCCAGCATAGCCACACTTACATGGGTCATCCCCTCGCGTGCGCCGCCGCTTTGGCCGTACAGCAGGTGATCCGCCGCGATAACCTTCTGGCGAATGTGCGCGCGCAGGGTGCATATCTTTCTCGCCGGCTGAGGGAGCGCTTCGGCAATCATCCTTTCGTCGGCGATGTGCGCGGACGGGGCCTGTTTCAAGGGATCGAACTTGTCGCCGATCGCGAAACCAAGGAGCCGTTCGATCCGAAGCTGAAGCTCCACGCGCGTGTGAAGCGCGAGGCGATGGTCCGCGGCCTCATGGTCTACCCGATGGGCGGGACGGTCGATGGCGCACGCGGCGATCATGTACTGCTGGCGCCGCCCTTCATAGTGGACGCGCCTTTGGTTGACACTGTTGTTGAACGCCTCGGCGAGGCGATCGATGCCGCAACCGCGAAGACAAGTTGAGCATTTCGTTTAACCACATCACCACAGCGATAGCTGCGCGTCGGCGCGGACTTGACGGCGGTATGTCCTTGTTAACGCCGTGCGACGTCCGGGGATCGCGCTTCGTAATACGGGGTTAGGGGTTTGAATCCCTTTTGCGGCACCAGCTTTAGAACGCGGAAAATATGGCACTTCGGCAACGCGTACCGGCGCCGTAGTTTTTGTTAGCTGGCACGCGGTAACGATTGAAAGCCTACTCCGTGGAACGGCTGTTTTGACCCCAAAGTCCCCGTCTCTCGGCTGCGCTAGGCGTGGCCTATTGTGAAGGGATCAATTGATCCAAATAGGCGCGCCTTCTCACGCCGAGAACCGGTGTTGCCGCCCAATTTTGGAGCATGAAGTTGGTTCCGGTTGTTGGCGCTCTCAGACTTCAGGAATTGCGCCACAAAGACTTGAGCTTGAGGTTACCGAGTCGGTCATGATGCATGATAGTGAAGCCGTATTCGCAACGCTCGGTCAGCTGTATAAACTGGGCGCGCGAATTGCCTTGGACGACTTCGGGCCCGGCTATCCATCGTTTAGCTTTCTACCAAAGTTTCCATTCGCTCGCTTGATCTCCTGCTCGACCTTGCGGTGCGGTTCGACACCCACCCTGAGATGCAGGAACGCTGGATTCCCGTCGCCCGAAAGATCGCAGTGATCCTCCATTGCATCTGGTTAGACGGTACCTCGTTCGAGTGGGGCCAACCGAAGGTGGTCTGATAGTTCCTGGCTCGGTCCGCCCGAGCCGGCGATGTCCCGCTGGGACGGTGGTTGCGACGACCTCGGTAAATCGGCTGGCGGCGGCTTGCCCGCACTCCGCCCCACACGTTGAGGCGCCGACCCGGACATCATCATGAGGCGCTCGACGACCTCGGAAAGGACCATGACCCCAGCGATGACATCAATTCGAGACCTATCCGCCGCCAGTGTGCGAGTGAGTCAAAAAAGGGCTTGACGACAACCCGCAATTAAAGGGCCGATTTACATCATTGCGCAGGAATGTCCGCCAAGTCTGCGACGGCGGCACTCGGTACCGGATCAGATACTTGGAGACCGTCGACTCGGCGATCTTGAACCCGAGCTTCAGCAGTTCACCGTGGATGCGCGGGGCACCCCACAAAGAGTTCTCCTTATTCATTTGATGGATGAGTTCGCGCAACTCACGGCTGACCGGGGGCCGCCCTGGCCGAGCGCCAGATTTCCAGCGCCAATGGGCGCGAAAGCCGGCTCGATGCCACCGCAGTATCGTGTCAGGCTGAACGATCCGGGCCGACCTGAGCAGGCTTGGCCAAAGCCGGCACATCCATACCAACAGCGCCGGTCGCTCCCACGCAGCCGTAGACGATGCGGTGCACACCGGAGGGCGATGTTAAGCTGGTGACGAAGAAAGAGATTCTCGACCTCCACCTGCCGCCGCGGTTTGAACCGGTCGGCGATGAACATCACGAGCAGGTAGAGGATGGCAAACATCGCATACGATGTTGCCCTGATTCTCCCTCAGGAGCGAATCCCCGCGGATGGGATTTTCGGGAACGACAGATCGCGCCGAAGCGTCCCGATCAGGCGCTCAACATAGGGGTTCTGCCACGGCGATCTCGGTGAGATCGGCCGGTCCCGTATCTCCATAGCCCGGCCCCGATCCTTGAACGTCTGTCCGTAGGCACCGTCATTCTCAAGCCAACTGATGCCGGAGCGCAGCGTTCTCGGTCTCAAGTTGGCTCTTCGACTTAAACGGCGAGGTGAACACCACAAGCAAGACGCATGACAGCGCGACCACTGTTCGCTGACGATAGACAATTCTGTTACCGAATCAACCCAGATGGAACTTTCGGTACCGACACCCCATCCGCGAGCCAGTGTTGCAGTGATGGTGCCGGCGGCGCTGGAGTTGCTACTCGACTTGCTGAAAGAGTTCGGATTGCCGGCGTGTCACACGGCCTAAATCACTTTCGCATCATCCTGCGCCTAGTTGAGCGAAATGTTCGCCGCTTTGATCACTGGCTCCCACTTTTCGATCTCGCTCTTCACGAACGCGGCGGCGTCCGCTGGTGTGCCGCCGCCCGCTTCCACCGCCTGTCGCGCGATCAGATTCTTGCCTTTGGTGCTCTGCAAGTAATGGTTGGCGACGGTGTTGATCTTTTGAACAATGTCGGCCGGGGTGCCAGCCGGTGCCATGATGGCGAACCAGGCGGTCGCCTCGAAAGGCGCATGGATCAATTCCTGTACGGTCGGTATGTCGGGAAGGTCGCTCATGCGCCGCTTGGTGGTGACGGCCAGAAGCCGCACCTTTTTCTCCTGGGCTAGCCGAATGAAGTTCGAAACCAGGTCCGAACTCAGTGGCAGATGACCTCCCAGCAGATCAGTTACCATCGGCGCGCCGCCCTTGTAGGGCACGCCGGTCAACTTGATGCCTGCTCTCTGCTGCATCAATTCGAGCGCAATATGCGCCATCGATCCGATACCCGCGTGCCCTACGGTGAGCATGCCTGGCTTGGCCTTCGCCTGGTCGACCAGGGCCTGGAAGCTCGCGACCGGCGCATCGAGGCCGGCGACGATGGCAATCGGGGCCTTGATGACCAGCACGACCGGTACCAGTTCGCGCACTGGATCATACGGCAAGCTCTTGAACATGAATTTGTTGAGGGCCGCCTGCGCCTGCGAGGCGAACACCAAGTTGTAGCCGTCCGGAGCGGCTCTCGCGACCGCGGCCGCGGCCAGATTGCCGCCGGCGCCGGCGCGGTTTTCTACGACGAACTGCTGGCCGAGCTCCACGCTCAATGCTTGTGCCGTCTCGCGCGCCAGAAGATCTGCTGTGCCGCCCGCGGGGAACGGCACCAGCATCGTCACCGGCCGGCTCGGCCAAGTCTGCGCAGAGGCGGCGCAGAGCGACAGCAGGACAGTCGCCCCCGCCAAGGTGATGACGCGGATTCCGGGCACGATGCTAACCTCAGACTTTGGCCGTTTCCGGGGTGATCGGCGCCTGAGGCTTACCGTGCGCGGACCGCGGCTTGCCTGTGCTACGGCGGATGGCCTTGCGCACGGTCTCAGGGTCGGCACGTTCGACGCCGTCCACTGGTCCGCCCTTGATGGTGACGCGCTCCATGTAGCGGCGCTGCGGGAAGTAGTCGTTGACCGCGTAATGCTGGGCCGAGCGATTGTCCCACATGATCAATGTGTGCGGGGCCCAGTGGTGCCGAAATTGATATTCGGGAACCTGCGCCTGCTGGAACAGGATATCGAGCAGCGACTTGCTCTCGCGTTCGTCCATGTTCTTGATCGCGACGGTGAACTGCGGATTGACGAACAAAACCTTGCGGCCGGTCACCGGATGTACGCGTACCACCGGATGAACCGCCGGCGGATACAGCTGCTCCCAGCGCAGGACGTTCTTGCGATCCTCCTCGGAATCGTCGAACAGCTCGCGGAACGGCTTGAAATCGTGGATCGCTTCGAGGCCCGAGATGAAATGTTGCATGCGGTCGCTGAGCCCGTCGAAGGCCGCCGACATGCTGGCAAACATGGTATCGCCACCGATGGCCGGCACCTCCTTGGCGACCAGGATCGTGGCCTTGGGCGGCTCCTTGCGGAACGTCTCGTCGGAATGCCAGACATCGGTGCGGAACGGTGGATTGGTTTCGTCGTTGCGGAATTTGATCAGAACCGAGACGTCTTTATCCCTGGGCGCGAATGGATGCACAGTCAGCTCGCCGAACCGGCCGCCGAAATCCATCAGGTTCTCCGAACCGATATCCTGAGTGCGGAAGATCAGCAGCTCGTTCTCTGCCAGCGCATCCTCTAAGGCGTCGCGCACTTCGTCTGAGATTGGTTTGCGAAGATCGATGTTGGTAATCTCGGCCCCGAGGTGAGCGCCGACCCGTGTGATCGTCACGCCAGCTTGCTGTGCGACGATGGGACGGTCTTGGAAACCGCCGAGGGGCCTGTTCACGGTACAATCCTTTCCTTTTTGTGGCTCAGCCGGGCCCGGACAATTTGGCGGCAGCGGCGTTCAACTCAACAGTGCAAAAAATCTTGCCTCTATGCTAGCCGAATTAGGCCCGTCCCGAAAGGGGCTGCTCGTCGTCAAGACGCAAGGTGATCCATATCCACCAAGCTGTCGTTGCTCGAAATTAACGTGATGGCAGCTGGACGGGGTGCGAGCAGGAACGTCCAGTCTTTCCCTTAGACGCCGACCGAAGATTTGGCGCGGTTTATCGAGGGGATTATGCTTAACCGTAATGACTTGAGTGTGCTGCTGCACGCCACGACGGGTGACGATATTTTCGATCGCACCTATGACGCGATGTGGCTCGGCAAACGGGTGCGCAAGTTTGGCGATGGTGGCCAGCAGGTGGATGACAAGAATCAGCAGATGCTTCATGGATGCAAACGGTGGCACCGTGCCGGTATCTCACAAGGCGCGCCCCGGGGTGATCCGTTTCTGCAAGGATTTACGAATTTACCATCCACAGGCTCCAAAAAAAGAGCCTAATCCATGCCTCTGATCCGTTCGATTATCTTTACCGTATCCGACGGCATAGTGTCGCCGCGCCAAACCACGTGTCCGTCCGGCCGCACGATCGCGAGCTTTCGCTCATAGAGTGCCGTCACATCGGGCTGGTCGATGGCGACCTTCGTGAATGGAATGCCGCGCGCCGCCGCCGCGTTCAGGAATCCCAATCCATCAGGCGCTTTGCCAAAGCGCAGCAGCGTGAAGCCGCGTCCAAAAAAATCGAGTGTAGTGCTGCCATCCGCAAGCCAAGCATGCGGCGCGCGCGAACCTGGTCGCGCCGACGGCACGTATGTTGCCAACTCGTCAGGGGGCGCCGGTGTGTCGTCTGGAATGCAAATTGGTGATGGATCATAGCGATAGCCGAGCTGCGCACCGGTGGTGCGAAACTCGCGGCCGACGATCCGTTCGAGATCGGCGCCAAGGCGTCGACGGAGTTGGGCGGTTTCTTCGTCATCTGTTTCGAGGTCCGCCCCTGGACCGCCGAACTCTTCATTGTCGAGATAGATCGTCGTCGCCATGCGCACGTTGCGCAAGCCAACAGGCCGGCGCTCGAGGTCGTAACTTTCCAGCAGGCGTGGACCACCCCATCCTTGCAGCACAGCGGCAAGCTTCCACCCGAGATCGACTGCGTCCGCGATGCCTGAGTTCATACCCAGGGCACCCGTCGGGGATAACAGATGTACGGAGTCACCCGCGAGAAAGACTCGGCCACTACCATATCGCTCGGCAACAAGACTACGTCTGTGCCAGATATTGACACCCATCCATTCCACATCGAACGGTCGCCCCAGGGCCCGACGCAAGATGCCTTCACGGTCCACCCCATCGGGCGTTAGCGTGCCGTCGGTCTTGTCCACCATGAGACGCCAGATGCCGTTAACAGGATCGATGATTCGGATATTGCCCCAGAGGCCCTCGTGGTCGACGGTAAAGAAGAATGTCGCCGGCCGCCGGCCGCTCGCTGCGAGTAGCGTGGGCGCACGAAAAAACATGTGGATGGGGTAACCGATGGTGCCTTGCCCGGTCAGTTCGATGCCGAGCGCACCGCGCACCATGCTGGCGGCACCGTCGCAGCCGACAAGATAGTCAGCTTCCAGGCGTTCACGCTTGGCGGTTGAAACATCTACGACCTCGACGCTTACGCCGTTCGCGTCCTGAACAAAGGACTCGACGCGGTGACGGTAGCTCAGCGCGACCGATGAAAAGGAGCGGGCGGTGGCTTGGAGAATCGGGTCGAACCAATATTGCGAGCAGGCCTGTAGCCGATAGGGGCTGTACGGCTCAGGGGCCTGGTGATTACGCGCAGGCCGCTCGACTCGGCCGATCTCGTGTCCGAATAGGCTGGTGACGAACGCAGTGTCGAGTGGAAAATCGCCGGGAAACGGGCAGTTGAGCACCTGATCGACAATACCCCAGCGCCGGCAGAACTCCATCGTTCGGGTGTTGACCTCGTTCATTTTCGGCTGAGTGATTAGGCCATCGCCCTGCTCAATCAGCAGGCACCGGACACCGCGCCAACCAAGTTCTACCGCGAGCGCGAGCCCCACAGGACCGCCACCAACAACAATGACTTGAATGCGTGAGTTGAGGTGCATCAGGCGGTAAGATACTGCGTCTCTGCCTCGCGTCCAGCCGAATCAAATTTTCGGTACACACAGGCCCTTCAAAAGCCCGACCTGACATAAGGCGCCTGCGTGCGACCTATTGCAGGCACTGAAGGCAATGTGGGTAACGGTTGACGCACAGCTAGGCTGTCCCACAGCCGGTCAAATTCCGTAGCCTCTTCGCTGCTCTTTGGAATTGTTGCTTTGGCTGCGCGGTTGGCGACCTTCGTCGCAAGTTTGCCCGCATTGGCTAAGCGTTGGTCCGCCATGTGTTGCTCAGGAGCCGCGTGTCGCTGATGAAGCCTTTCAACTGCCCGCGCCCATGCATTCGGTGTTGCAGTGTTTTCTTGCCGGTGGCTAACTTTTGGTAGAGCGGAGATTGGCGCGGCGGGGGACAGGTCGTCCTTTTGCATCCCACTGTCGGTAGACGACACGAGTGCTGCGTGGCGCCGATGGAGCGTTTCGCCCGCTCGCGCCTGCCAGTTCGGTGTAGCGGCGTGCTCTTGCTGGCCGCAATCGGGGGGTGGAGTGAAGGTTGGCTCAGTCGGAGGCGGGTGCCCTGTCCGGCGGCCGCTGTCCGGTAGTGGGGCAGAGATTGGTTCAATCGGGAGGCTTTGCGTCGCTCTGGTATTCCTGTGGCCGCCTACGTAGGTCTGGCGATGCTCAGCCTGACCGCAGCCCGAGCATTTGAACGTCCTATACTCGAACCCAGGCGCGCGGGCGGGGCCGCCGTTTGCGCCATTCACCGACTGCATTTCAGCGCGGCATGTAAAGCAACCCATAACACCAGCTGTCCTTCCCGAAAATTATATCCGCGCGTAACGATGATGTAATCCGCGCAGAACCGGTATGGCGACGACTGTCCCGGACCCCTCGACGGCTCGCCCTAGCGGCGAGTCCTTGCCCAACCCCCAGATGCGTGCGCGTCTCATTGTAATAGAGCGAGTAAGAGGTCAGCAAGCATCGCATAAGATGTTGCCCTGATTCTCCCTCAGGCGCGAACCCCGCGGATGGGATTTTCGGAAACGACAGGTGTTGTCACTGGTTGATCAGCTTTACGACACCCGGCAGCGCCTATTGTCACTGACAGCGGCCGTAGCGGCGCAGGACCAAGCCGTCCAAGCGGCGATCATCGCTGCGATGGATCCGAATGGCGGATTCTCGCGTGGCGACACACAATAGAACAAGGCGCCTGAACGCTACTTAGCGACCGGGCATGCCCAGTTCGCCAACGGGCACGTACTCGCGCCGAACACACCGAGGCCGCCATTTAACGCTTGCACCGCTCGTATTCCGCCTGTCAGATCAAAGCTTTCCCATGAGAAGCAGGACGACGAGGACGATCAGAATGATGCCGATGATACCGATGCCACCGTGACCGAAGCCGTAGCCGTACCCGCCGAAGCGGCCACTGAAGCCGCCCAGTAAGAAGATGACGAGGATGATGATGAGTATCAGACCGAGCGACATGATCTTTCTCCCGTTGTAGAACCTAACCGTTCGAACTACTTCTTCTCGATGGAAACACCGCGCTGGCCGATGTTGATCTCGATGGACTGATACCCCAAGCCCGCGGTGGCGACGGCGAGCGCGCCGATGATGAGGTAGAGAACGTTGCGGTTGGCTTCTCGGAGTTCCTTTGTGAACAACCAGGAACAGCACGGTAAATCGTGTGCTTCGGTTGTTATCGCCTCGACCAATTCGCAATTGCACCGCCGATCCGTGAAACAATGGAGACAGCGAACGCGCTCGATCGTGGCCACGCGGTTGGCTGCCCGCCAATTGCAAAGCGGCCTCGGCATTCGCCGCAGCATGGTCCGGCTTGCCGCCAAGACCATGCTTCAGCGAAGGACCAGGCAAATTAGCATACTACAGTCCGGCTGTTCGCACGAGGCACCGACATGATGTTCAATCAATGGCTCGCTCGCGGCTCAGGCGGATCAACCTGTTAGCGAACCGTCTTTTCTGTTGTTCGTCAAGGCTCGCGTAGAGTGGCTGGGCGGCATCGGCGAGCTTCTTCAAATCGGTGGAGCGCTCACCGAGAAACTTCGCGAGGCCGTTCAAATGTTCGATGACATCGCCCGATTTCTTCCGCTCCGCGCTTTCGGCCCGGAAGGCGACCAGACGATCAGCGCGGCTCTTGGCGATGTCGTGCAAGGCGCTCTCGAAGCCGGGCCAGTTCTTCACCTGTTCGGGCGTGAGGCGCAAGTCGGCTTTGAGACGCGCTGTGCGCGCATCCGCTTGAGCAACAAGTTGGTCGGCGGTCGGTGCGGCGCGGTACTGCGCAATCGCTGAGCCTGTGAATGTCGTAGCGGCAATCAGGGCGGCTACAATAATTAAAAGGACTGTCTTCATGGCATTTTCCTCCAAAACGGCACTATATAAAGGATATAGAGAACCTCATCTTGATGCAAATCAATGTCTGATACCGGACAGTGTGACAGCGTCCCTCTCATTTGAAGTCACAACGATGGGGTTCGCTCAGTTCGCGTTTTTGGCATGACGCGTGCCTTGAGATAAATCAAAAACAAAGTTTCTGAACTCGTTTCCGGCGTACGACAGCCAGCTTCCGCGACCAACTAGAACGATGCCGCGCGCGATTTCCGGAAGGTGAGTGATCTCTTTCGCATAGCGTTCAACGAGGGGTTCGAAAAGGAGTCGTCGTCGACGACCCGCTTAGTTTTTAGGCGCAGCCAGCAGTCAGTTATCTCGCGCGTGATCGTGAGACGTCGGATTTTCTGAGAAGTCACTTAGTTGATCTGAACTCCATCGCGAAACACCTTAGGCCCATGCCAAGTGACGTGGTTGCATCGAGGAAAGTTCGCCATGCGGACCAATTCAGAAACTGCGAAACACTATCGACCTGATCATCATTTCGGCCGTTCGGAAATGCGAGCAGTTCAAGCAGGAAGGTGAGGCGGCCGGGTTTTCTCCATTGTCGCGGAGTGAGTATGCCCAGGAGACAATATCAACACCACCGCCACGCAACGCAGAAATTGAGGAATGACCCCTGGAACGGGCTCGGTGCGCTCCGAGTTGTTTTTTCGGGGGAAAAGGACGTGATCCATGCCGAAAGAGCCGAAACCTATGCACGATCCAGCGATCCCGCCAATCAAAGACCCGCCGGACCAACCTATGCGCGATCCCCCTGGCGACCCCATGCCCGAACCCGTGCAGCCTTTCGGTGATCCCGAGCCGACACCGGGGCAAGACCCGCGACCACCGAAACCGCTTAGCAATTGAACCCGAATGGCCAGTATTGCGTCCCGACGTGTACCGTCATGGTCCAGCATCCTCCTTCAAGCGGCTTGTGCCATTGTCTTGAACGCAGGCAGGAACGACCGGCTAGGTGTAAAGGTGCGGGGTGTAGGAACCACGCGGTACTGACGCACGATCAGGAGGACGGACCTATGGATTCAATCCCTCGCGAGACGGCGGAACAGCTTATCCACGCGCTAGGCGAGGCTGTCGTTCGAATATGGAGTGAATTGCCGCAAGATGCTCAACAACAGTTATTTGACGAGACGACAAAATCTCAGGACGAAACCATGCGAACGCAGCTTGCAGTTTTCCTGCATGACAAACATCCCCGTACCTCGAACCCGTTGGGTAAGCCGCGCGAATCAACTGAGCCGGACAGCCTGGGGGGTTAGTGGGGTGCCACGTTATCGCGCCAATCATTTTCGTCGCCACTGCCGCTGCTGCGATTGGGCATCCATCGCCAACGTGCAAGCGAGTAGAGAAAGCCCCGCGCAGAAGCGGGGATCAAGTTGGAGGGATCGTCCCAACGGGACGAGCCTGCGTCCTAGCTGATTCGCACCGTGCGCACACCCGCTGGAATGGGCAGAGCTCTTCGGCCTGCGACCTGTCCGGGCGAAAATCGCTCGCTACCCGATCAGAGTGGAGCCGGCAACCAATTGCGGACCACGCCGCCATAAGTGCCGGGCACCGTCGGCTCTGATACCCGAGGTCGAATTCCGATTGTCGCGCTCCATGCCTTATGGATCAGGTCGGAGTCGTCAAGGTCCGCGGGCCTCTCCAGGCTCCCTGTAGTTCATCCACCGATCCTTCCCGTCGTGGAAGACTTTTAGCAGGTAACGGGTCCCGTCGCGCACTTGCAGATCGTTTTCTTCGGTACAGCCATACCGACGAAGGGAATCCACAAATTCCCCCACCAGATCGAGTTCGCCCATTTCCAGAAGCGGATAGAAATTCTCGCGGTGAAACCGGTACACGCTTGGCAAGTCGTCGATGTAGATCGGACCATAGCCGGTCGGAATGTAGGCGATATGAGTTGCGAGAGAGGTAGGTAGGCCACCTCAGTTGGCGGGCCTCGTCATTTGCCGACCGAAACGAGGCTAGAGATCAAGGCTTGGGAACGCGTTTTTGTCTGAGGCCACCTTCGCGGCCCTGATCTCGTCCAGACTGGCAAGCGCGAATAAAGTAACCGATCTCGGCCGGCTCGCCGTGGCAGAACGGTTTTGCGGAACGACTGATCGGCACGATCCGGCGGGAGTGCGTCGACCACCTGATCGTGCTCGGGGAGGCACACCTGCGTCGGGTCCTCATCGAGTTCGCCACCTACTATAATGAGTGCCGAATTCATCGCTCACTGAACAAAGATGCACCATTCCATCGAGCGGTCGAGCGCTTCGGTGCCATCACATCACGACCTGTTCTTAGCGGCCTTCATCACCAATATTGCCGGGCCTGAGTTTCGGCACACCGGGTGAGGTTCTCGGTACACACAAGGCTTGGCCAAAGCCGGCACATCCATACCAACAACGCCCGGTCGCTCCCATGCAGCCGCCGACGGCGCGGTACACGCCTGAGAGCGATGTTGAGCTGGTGACGAAGAAAGAGATTCTCGACTTCCACCTGCCGCCGAGGTTTGAACCGGTCGGCGATGAACATCACGAGCAGGTAGAGGATGGCAACATCGCATACGATGTTGCCCTGATTCTCCCTTAGGGGCGAATCCCGCGGATGGGATTTTCGGGAACGACAGCGATTGCAGGCGTGAAGCTTGCCGCACAGCGCGCTGGCCGCGCGCGAATTCGTCATTTGATTCTCCGCGTCCATGCGGCATAGTTCCGCTGTGGGAGCCGGCGGCCTTCAGAAGCCGCAGGCACGCGTGCGTGACTTGGGCTGGCTTCCGGCGCCGGATGGTCGCGTTCACCTGTCTGAAATCGGGCGGACTCGAATGATCAACACCGCGGGTGACACCAGTCTTGCCGCCACGTCCGAGCCGCCCGTCACCGGCCCGCGCGCGGCCATCCCGGCGGGCCAGAGCTTCAGCTACCGCGCCTTCATCAGCTACAGTCAGCGCGACCGCGTCGTCGCGGAACGGCTGCACAAGGACATCGAGAGTTATCGTGTGCCAAAGGAGCTGGTCGGGCGGGCCGGACGTGATGGGCCGATCCCGCGCCGGGTGTTCCCGGTGTTCCGCGACCGCGACGAGCTCGCGTCTGCCGCCGACCTCACGGCATCAATCCGCGAGGCGCTGCAGCAATCGGCGTACCTGATCGCGCTGTGCACGCCCTCGGCGGCGAAGAGCCGGTGGGTCAACCGGGAGATTCTCGAATTCAAGAAGCTCGGGCGCGCGGACCGCATCCATGCGCTCATCGTCGACGGCGAGCCCAACGCGGGCTCGCCCGAATGGGAATGCTACCCGTCGGCGCTGCGCTTCCACCTTGGCGCTGACGGCGAGCTTGACAAAAACCGACCGACCGAGCCGCTCGCCGCCGACCTGCGCCCGGACGGCGACGGCCGCAAGAACGCGAAGCTCAAGCTGATCGCCGGCCTGCTCGGCGTCCCCTACAACACACTGCGACAGCGCGAAGTAGTCGCCGCCCGCCGGCGCCTGATGATCCTGCAGGGCGTCGCCGCGCTCTTTGTCGTGCTACTGGGGCTCAGCGGCTTCGCCGCATGGCGCGCCTCGATTTACTACGACACGTCGCTGGCGCGACAAATTCCCGGCATCCGCGTCGACAAGCGCGAAACGACGCTGGACCTCTCGGGATGGCAGGAGACTACAGAAACCGAGATCGGCGCGGTGAAGAAATCACTGGCGGTATCGCACAACCAATTCTCAGTCGTGCGCACGCACCTGCACGCGACCACTTTCATCCACATTGCCGGCACGTCGAGCGCGCTTGAGCCAGAGGTCCGCTGCGCCAATTGCCGGCTGGTGCCGCGCGCTTCCAAAACCGCAGGGCGTGCGCCGAACGAATGGAACATCGAATTCGACATCTCGAAGATGCCGCTCGACGAGAAGTTCGAGGTCGAATTTGAGTTCCTATTCTGGAACGCATTCCAGAAGTCGCAGGAATGGGGCGGCTTCCGCGTGCTGCACGCGACCAAGGTCGCGCTGTATTCGGTCGTGTTCCCCAGTGTCAGGCGCCCCCTGCCACGATCCCTCGCGTACTTTTACGTCGACTCGAAACAACACCCATACGACGAGGATCTACGGACGTCACTGGCGTTGGATGGGGGAGGGCGCGTGCAGAAGCTGACGTGGGAAGTGCCATTTCCGAGCGCCGATCGCAGCTATCGGGTGAGATGGGATTGGAGTGAATGAGCGCGGGTCAATCGCGGGCAGACTTCCTGACGGACTATATCGGCTACGACGCGCTGACGCGCACTCTCCAATACTGGGCGCGCGAACATGGCGAGTTCGTCCGCCTTTCTTCGATCGCGAAGTCGGAGCACGGGCGCGACGTTTGGATGCTCGAGATCGGGACAGACCCCGGTCGCCTGCGGCCGGCGATCTGCATCGACGGGAATATGCATTCCGCCGAATTGCTCAGCAGCAACGCCGCGCTCGCCATTGCGCAATCGCTCATCGACCTGCACCGTGGTGTGCCTGCCGTTCGGGACCGATTCGCGCCGCCGATCCGGGACGCGGTTCTGCGCGGGCTTTACTACGTCATCCCGCGCGTCTCGCCGGACGGGGCGGAGGACGTCTTGACTGCCGGCCGGCTCTCGCGCTCGGCGCCGCGGCGGCGCGAACGGCGCGGCGGACCGCCGCACTGGGTCCGTAGCGATGTCGATGGCGACGGCCGCATCCGCCAGATGCGACTGAAGCATCCCGCCGGGGAGCTGGTGCAGCACCCCCACCATCCGCACGTGCTAGTGCCGCGCACGATCCACGACGAAGGTCCATTCTTCAAGGTATTCCCGGAAGGGTACATCGAGTTCTTCGACGGCCGCAGCGTCCCTTTCCCCCACACGCTCTCGGACAACGACACGGACTTCAATCGCAATTTTCCGTTCGACTGGAGCAGTGAGCGCGATGGGGCGGGGTATTTTCCCGGATGGGAGCCGGAGACGCGCGCGCTCATCGAGTTCGCGACGCGGTCGCCGCATATCTTTGCCTGGCTCAACCTCCACACGTTCGGCGGCATTTTTATTCGCCCGCCGTTTTCCCAGACGTGGCAGCAGGTCGAACGTGCCGACCTGCTCGTCTACGAACATGCCGCCGCGCTGATAGCCCGGGAAACCGGAATGCCGACGGTCAGCGCAATCGACGACATGACGCCCGTCGCGTCGCGCCCGATGACCGGGACGCTGGCCGCATGGGCATATGGCGAGCGCGGCTGCCTCGCCTGGGCGGTCGAATTATGGGACCTGTTCGCTGCGGCCGGCCTCGACAAGCGGCGCCCCTATTATCGCAACTATGCAATTCAGGAGCGCGAGGAGATTGCAGCACTCGTCGCCTGGGACCAGCGGGAGAACGGCGGCCGTATCTTTGCGCCCTGGCGCCCTTTCGTGCATCCCCAGCTTGGCGCAGTGGAACTCGGCGGCATCGATCCGGTGCGCGGCCTGCTCAATCCACCGGAGAAGGAGATTGCGCCGATCGCCCACGGCCTCTCCACGGTGGCAATCGCGCTTGCATCGTTCGCGCCGCGCGTCGAAGCTCATATTTCCACTGAACCGATCGCGCAGTCTCTAACGAAGATCAGCCTGGTCGCGACCAACAGCGGCTACCTACCGACTTTCGTCACCGCCGTGAGCCGCTCGCAGCCTTGGAATGGAGGATTGCAGGTCCGCTTCCGGCATTCCGGTTGCAACCTCGTCTCGGGCCAGCCCGCGGCCGATATCGGCCACCTCCCCGGGTGGGGCCGCGGCGCCGACGAGGAGGGCAACGCTCCATTCTTCCAGAAGAGTCAGGGCGTCCACGATGTCGCGATGACGTGGATCGTCGAGGGTGCCGGCGAGGTCGAGATCGAGATCGGCGCACCGCGAACCGGCTGGAGCGTTCACAAGCTGCACATCGTCCAATGAGTCCCGTCCCAGGAACTTCGCGTCATTATCGCCACGAGCCCACGCGACCGCACCTGTGCGGCACGGTCACAGTAACATACTGGCTTGATACGGACGGGCCGTATGGACAAGCTCTCATACCACCGCCACGTCGCTCAAAACTCGCCGGATCTCCTGCTTCAAGGCTGCCTCCCCCGAAACTGCAGCCTTGAATCACAAGTCAAATCCTGCGCGAATCCCTGACCGTCGACAGCACCTAAAGCTAAGAAAGCGGTCCATCATGATGAAACACCTGAAGACGGCTGCGGCGCACGCATTCGTCATCGCGTCGATCGCTATGCTCACGACTCTCACCATCGCCGCGCAACAGTCGCCCACTCCTCCCAAGGCGCCATTCCAGACGCTCACGGCCGCGCAGGAAAGCGCGCTCAAGCTGAAGGATATGCTCAAGGAATGCGACGATTGCCCGGAGATGGTGGTGGTTCCGGCGGGTTCCTTCACGATGGGCTCGCCGCTGGTGGAGGATGAACACGATGACAATGAAGGACCGCTCCATCGCGTGACGTTCGCGCGCCCATTGGCGGTCGGGAAGTTTGCGGTGACCTTCGTCGAATGGGATGCGTGCGTCGGCGATGGGGGCTGTGGTGGGTATAGACCACCGGATGAGGGTTGGGGTCGCAACCAGCGTCCCGTGATCAACGTGTCTTGGGACGACGCCAAGGCCTATGCGGCATGGCTGTCGAAGAAAACCGGCAAAATTTACCGGCTACTGAGCGAGGCGGAACGCGAATACGTGACGCGAGCAGGTACGTCAACGCCTTTCTGGTTCGGCGCGACCATCTCGACGGGCCTTGCCAACTACGACGGCCGTTCTACCTACGCAAGTGGCGTAAAAGGCGAACACCGCGAGCAGACCAACCACCCTGACCGAGGAGATAACCCGGCAAGTCGTTTTCGTGCAACCGCTGCGCCACGACAATAATGCCACCTTTGTTCTTGTCATTAAGCCGCGACACCAAACTGCCCGAGAAAAAGTCGTTGACGCGATTGCGGGGAAGATCGGAATTGGCCTCTTCGGCCTTCAGCGGATCGTCGATGATGATGAGATCGGCGCCACGACCCGTGAGCGTGCCGCCCACCGATGTGGCATAGCGGCTGCCGCCTGCGGTGGTGACCAATTCCGTGCCGGTATCCCGTGCCACCCGCATTGTTGGGAATAGAGCGCGATACCACTCTGTGTCGATGATCATGCGGAATTGGCGGTAAAGTTCGGCCGCAAGTTCGTTGGAATAACTCACAACAATTATCCGTAGCGTGGGATCGATCCCGAGAAGCCATGCAACATAGGCGACCGAAACGGCGATCGACTTGAGGCTGCGCGGCGGTTGGTTGATCAGGAGCCTGATCACCTCGCCAGCCTTGACCCGCATCAGTTGATAGACGATCGCGTCGATGTGCCAGTTCGGAAGATAAGGTGTGCCGGGCAGGATCGTATTGAACGCCTTTCGGACGAAAAAGCGCAGGTCCGAACGCAGCAGCGCGGCGAGAGCGATGTGGGCGTTCATTTGGGAGCCTTCCTGTGTGAGGCCTGGCGGCGCTGTCGTCCGAG
The DNA here is from genome assembly GCA_963755305.1 of uncultured Alphaproteobacteria bacterium. Classification (GTDB taxonomy): domain Bacteria; phylum Pseudomonadota; class Alphaproteobacteria; order Rhizobiales; family Xanthobacteraceae; genus VAZQ01. The sequence continues at coordinate 517,169 of CAVWJL010000012.1, forward strand.
GCGCGCGCGGAAATCGAGCGGCGCTTCATGCGTGCGCCGCTCTCGGCGAGGGACCGGCTCGCGCTGGTCGATGCGGTGGCGGATGCCGCGGGCAGCGACATGTTCGACGTGCAGTACGGGCCGCAGGGTGTGCAGTGGTGCTCGAACGAGCTTCTCGCCGCCATCGCCGAGGGGTCGGCACGCACCGGCCGTCGCGTTCACATGCACCTGCTCGAAACGCGGTACCAGCGGGTCTGGGCCGACGAGGCGTTTCCCGGCGGCATCGTCGACCATCTCGATCGGATCGGGCTGCTCGGCCCGCGCCTGACGATCGCCCATTGCACCTGGGCGCGCCCGGAGGAGCTGGAACGCCTGGCGGAGGCGGGCGTGACGATTTCCGTCAACACCAGCTCGAACCTGACGCTGCGTTCCGGCATCGCGCCCATCGGCGAGATGATCCGGCGCGGCTGCCGCGTCGCTCTCGGGCTCGACGGCGCAACCATCGACGAGGACGACGACGCACTGCGCGAGCTGCGGCTTGCGCATCTTCTGCACGTGGGCAAGGGCTTCAAGGTCGATGTCGACCGCACTGCCATGTTGACGATGGCGCTCCGCAACGGCCGCCGCTCGGTCACCAACCGCGATGACGGCGGCACGCTTGCCTCCGGGGAGCCCGCCGACATACTCCTGCTCGACTGGGACGCGGTCGATGACGATCGCCTTCGTTCCGATCTCGATCCGCTCGACCTCTTGTTCGCGCGTGGCAAGGCGGGCCATATCCGGGAGCTGATCGTCGCGGGCCGCACGGTGGTGCGCGACGGCCGTGTGCCTGGCATCGTCCTGCCGGAGCTGCGTGCGGAGCTGCTCGCGCGCCTGCGATCGGGAATGGCACAGAACGCAGCGTTCTCGGCGGCGCTTCGCGCGCTTGAACACGTTGTCGAACATCATTTTGAGCCGCCGTGCTGTTGAGTAAAGCCCACCATGCCGATCGCCAACGTTCATCGTATTTCCGCCGCCGCCCCGGACGATGTCTCCGGAATCGAGGCTGCGATCGAAGCCGGCCGTATCGATCCGAAAGGCGTCGTCGCGGTTCTCGGCAAGACCGAGGGCAACGGACTGGTCAATGATTTCAGCCGTGGCCATGCCACGCTCTGCCTGAATCTGTTGTTCCGAAAGTTTCTCCCTGACGATGAGGCCGCGAAGGTCTGCATCGTGATGTCGGGCGGCACCGAAGGCGGCATGGCGCCGCACTGGGTGGTGTTCGAGCGAAGGGCAGGGGAGGCGGAGCAGCGCCCCGCGCTGGCGATCGGGCGCGCGCACACTGCGGCTTTGCCGTTCGAGCATCTCGGCCGGTTGCAACAGGCCGATCAGGTCACCGCCGGGGTGCGGGCGGCGATGGAGGACGCCGCCATCACCGGTCCTGCGGATGTGCATTTTGTGCAGATCAAGTGTCCGCTGCTCACCGCCCCACGCATCCACGAAGCGTCGGAGCGTGGCGCCATCGTTGCGACCACCGATACGCTGAAGTCCATGGGTCTGTCGCGGGCCGCGAGCTCGCTCGGCGCCGCCGTCGCGCTCGGCGAAATCTCACGCGACACATTGCGCGAGGCAGACATCGGCACGCGGTTTGATCTCTGGTCCGGCCGCACCAGCAGCTCGGCCGGCATCGAGCTTCTGGGGCACGAGATCGTCGTGCTCGGGATGTCGCCTGTGTGGTCCGGGGGGCTCGCCCTCGACCATGCCGTCATGACCGACGCCATCGATGTCGAGCCGGTGCGGGCCGCGCTCAAGCGGCTCGGGCTCGCCGCCCAAGGCCAGCTTTCGCCCGCGGAGTCCGGCCGGCTGGTCGCCGTGCTTGCAAAGGCGGAGGCCAGTCATGACGGTCGCCTGCGCGGTTTTCGCCACACCATGCTCGACGATTCGGACATCGCCGCCACGCGTCACGCCCGCGCTTTCGTGTGCGGCGCGCTCGCCGGCCTTGTGGGGCACGCGGAGATCTATGTGTCCGGCGGCGCCGAGCATCAGGGGCCGGACGGCGGCGGACCGGTCGCCATCATCGTGGATCGTGGCGTGGCGGAGTAAGGCCGGTCGCCCGCCCATCCTCACCGCCGACTTACGCCTGAGGGGACAGGCCTACGGCAGGCGCTTGCGCGCGGCGACGGCTTCGCCGAAGGCCTGAAACAGCGCACGGTTCACCGGGTTGACCTGCGGATCGTATTCCGCGTGCCATTGAACGCCGAGCGCAAAGCCCGGAGCGTTGGCGATTCGAATGGCCTCGATCGTATCGTCTTCCGCCACGCCCTCGACGACGACGCGTTCGCCAGGATCGAGAATGCCTTGACCATGGAGCGAATTCACCCGGATGGTCTCCTGCCCGAGTATCCGCGCGAACGCACCATCCGCGACCAGGCGCACCTCATGGCGGTCGCCAAAGAGAACCGCCGGGTCCGGATGGAGCTCGCCCGTTTCCAACCGCGGCATCCGATGATTGGTGCGCCCGGGCAGCTCGCGGATCTCCGGATGCAGCGAGCCGCCGAACGCGACATTCATCTCCTGGAACCCGCGGCAGACGCCGAACAGCGGGACGCCGCGAGCGACGCAGGCCTCGACCAAGGCCAGCGCCAATGCGTCCCGGCGGATGTCGTACGGTTCGTGCTTGGGATGCGGCTCGGTGCCGAAGCGGGTGGGATGGATGTTGGCGCGCGCTCCCGTCAGCAGGACACCATCGACCGCCTCCAGCAATGCGCCGATGTCCGTGATGTCCGGAGTGCCCGCAAACATCACCGGCAATGCTCCGGAGACGTCGGCAATCGCACGAAGATTTCTTTCGCCAACAAGCTGAGCGGCGAACCGGTTCTCTACCAGGTGGGTGTTACCGATCACACCGACAACGGGCCGCTTCATCGACTAGCTCTCATTTTTCGATCGCAATCCTGTGGCTCGACCGCTGCTCGCCACGGCTTGCAAGGACTTGCGCGCGGCTTTGGTCCTTGTCCGGCCGCGGCGCGCAGGGATGGCGAGCCTTCCATCTAGGAGGAGGCAGCCATCGTAGCATTGGTCGCCGCGTCCCGGTTCAGTGCCGGCAAGACCTTCTCGCCGAGCAGTTCGATGGTATTGGCCACGGCGGAAAAGGGCAGACCACCGATATCGACCTGCCCCAAGAATCGCTGGTGGCCGAAGAGTTCGCGCTCCCACATGATCTTGTCGACGATCTCCTGCGGGCTGCCCACGAAGACCGGGCCCTCCGGCCCGGCGCGCTTGTCGTATTCCTCGCGCGATATCTCGGTGCGATAGTTCCGCTTGGGTGCGTGGCTGGCGAAGTAAGCCGAGTAGTAGGGGTAGAAGGTCTCGCGCGCCCGCTGGCTGTCCTTTTCGATATGCATATGCCCGGCGAGGCCGACCCTGAGACGGCCGGGATTGTGGCCGGCTTCCGCGCCGATCCGTTTGTAGTCGGCGACCTGCGCCGCAAGGCTTGCAGGCGGCAGAGAAATGTTGGCGAGCGTCATCGGCAGGCCGAGCCGTGCGGCATTGGCCGCACTTTGCGGGTTGCCGCCGGTGCCGACCCAGATCGGCAATTCCCGCTGCTGCGGGCGCGGCGAAATCTCCGCATCGTTGAGCGGGGGGCGAAAGCGCCCCTCCCAGGTCACGCGCGGAGCCGCGTTGAGCGTCATCAGGAGGCCGAGCTTCTCGGCGAACAGGGCGTCATACTCGGCAAGGTCGAAGCCGAAGAGGGGAAACAATTCGACGAACGCCCCGCGTCCGACGATGATCTCGGCCCGTCCATCCGATACAATGTCGACGGTGGCGAAATCCTCAAACACATGCACCGGATCGGCAGTGCTGAGGATGGTGACGGCGCTGGTCAGCCGGATCCGCTCAGTCGCACCGGCGATCGCCGCCATGACCACGTCGGGTGCGGAGATGGCGAGGTCGAGCCGATGGTGTTCGCCGACGCCGAAGACGTGCAGGCCGGCCTCGTCGGCAAGCTTCGCCGCTGCAAGCACCTCACGCATGCGCTCGGGAACGGAGATCGCCCGGCCGGTCCGCCAGTCCGGCGTGATGTCCGCAAAAGTATAGACGCCGATCTCCAACCGATCCTCCGGGGTTCATGCGCCGGCCAGCGACCCTAGCCGGATTTTGGGGTGAATGGAGCAATGGTCCGGAATCAGCGATTCAATCCAGCTATCCCAACTCGTCGCACAAGCGGCCCTTTACGACGACGGCCTTGCCGTCCAACTCAACCGTACACTCCCGCATGGGGAAATCGAAATGGCACGCGGTGAACCGGCCGGCAGTCTCGTTGGCGCCGGTTGAGTACAAGAAGTTGCCGGCGAACGCGCGCAATTCGGTTCCGTTGATCTGGGTACGATCGTACATCGTCATCGCGTCCCAGCGGGCGATGGTGTTCATTCCCCAGCCCACATGCGAAGTGGCGTAGGCTTCGCGATCGTTCCAAGCCTCGTAGTAGGACCGCGTCAAAGCGGTGTCCAGTCCGCTTCCCTCGATCCGGGTGACGTAGTCGTTCTCGATCGTGAACTCGACGGGCGTTTCGATATAGCGCTTGAAGGTCAGGTTCACGTCGCCCGGCGCCAATACGAGCTTGCCGTTGACCGAACCGGGCTTGGGGAAGCAGAGGCACAGGCCGGCCGGCCAGTAGCCGATGCGGCCCGGCTGGTCGACAAAGCCGGTCGCGCCGCGCGCCGGCGCACCTTGCACGTCGACGTCGAGCTCGGTCCCGGCCTGCGAAGTCACGCGCATTCTGGAAGCTCGTTTCAACAGCTCCATTCCGTGGCGGACGCGGGTGCGCAACTCAGGCGTCGGTTTGGTCCGCTCCAGGACCTCCGGATGCTCGTTGCTGATCATCATCACGCGCGTGCCTCCGGAGAGAATCCCAGGGAGTTCGCGCGAGTGCAGCAATCCCTCGACGGTGCAGTCGACCACCATGCCGCTGCCGGCGAGCGCGGCGATCACGGGCTCCAACCCGCCGACCGCGAGCGATGTGCCGGTCGAGCGGATGGGCACCGGGCTGGTCAGTTCCGGCGAGCACACCACGACATGAAACGGCCGCGCCCCGAGTTGATGCAGCGCCAGTTCGGCAAGGCGCGGGAGGATCGGGCGCGTCTGTGTTTCCGCCAGAATGGCGACCACTTCGCCGGGCTTGACCGCGCATAGCGTGAAGACATCGGCAAACGACTTGACCCATTTGCCTTCGATGACTTCCTGCAGCATCGCCGGTGCCTTGTGGTTCAATCCGCGGGCGCGACGTTAGGTCATGGCATCGGGCATCGCAAGGCGCCGCCCGCCGGTTAAGTCGAATGCGGCGATCGCCTGGCAACATATGACAGACCCCTCACGTCATCTGCACCGGATAACGACGGAATCCGCGGAAACGCGCGCGGCCGCCGCGAACCGGCTCTCCACCACGCGCGATGGTTCCAAAGCGCTGCACCAGCCTGCCAATCGCCACCCGGGCTTCCATGCGTGCAAGCGATAACCCGGCGCAGGCATGGATGCCGGTGCCGAACGCAAGGTGCCGGTTAGGATGCCGGCGAACGTCCAGAGTGTCGGGTTCGGAAAACTGTGCCGGGTCGCGATTGGCAGCCGCGATGCCGATATGGACGTAGGTGCCTTGTGCCATCGGGATGCTTCCAAGCACCGTTGCCACCGCCGCCCGCCGGTTGCCGAGCTGGTTGGGACTCTCCATGCGCAGGAACTCTTCGACGGCTGAGTCTATGAGTTCGGGATTGTCGCGGAGACCGCGCATCGCGTCGGGGTTGCGCAGCAGGAGGTCGACGCCATTTCCGATGAGGTTGGTCGTGGTCTCATGCCCGGCATTGAGAATGAAGATGCAGTTGTGAAGAAGCTCCAGAACCGTCAGCCGCTCGTCGGGCAGGCCGCCCGGACAAAGGTCGCTGGCGGCGATCAGCTTGGACAGTATTTCGCCTTCGCCCTGAGTCCGGTCGCCGGCGCGCTGCCCGATCAGGTCCTGCAAGTAGACCTTGAATTCCTCCACGGCCAGGTTGCCGCGATTGAGCTGTTCTGGCGTCAAGGCCGGCTCAAGCGCACCGAGGATCGCGAGCGACCAGTCGCGCAACGACCCGCGCTCGCCATCCGGGATGCCGAGCATATCGCCGATGAGCTGCAAGGGGATCGCGGCGGCGAAATCCTCGATCAGGTCCATGCCGCCGCGCGTAGCGGCGCGATCGAGCAGGCGGTCCACCAGCGCCTCGATCCTTGGCTGCAGCATGGCGAGCGCGCGCGGCGTAAACGCGGGCGCCAGCAGCTTCCGCACCCGGCTGTGGTAGGGCGGATCATTGAACACGAGGCTGGTGGTGTGGTGCTCGTAGAGCGCGCTGTCACCGAAGGCCGGCTTGAAATCGAGCGTCTTGTCGGAACTCCAGACTGCCGGGTCGCGATAGACGGCGGCGCAATCGTCATAGCGACTGAGGAAATACGATCCGTCGGGCATGCGATGGAGCGGATCGTGCTGGCGAAGCGCGCGATAGGTCGGGAACGGATCGGCCAGGAACGACGGATCGAGGCGCTTCAGGTCGAACGCGAGCGCGGCTTGGCGCAGCGTTTCTTCGACCATCGTTCCGGCGGAAGCATCGTTCATCGCGCACGCCTCAGCGCATGTAGCCCGGAAGCCAGGTCGCCAGGCGCGGAAATGCAACAACCAGCGCCAGAAGGATAATCAGCGCGACCGAAAACGGCGCCACGCCGCGAAACACATCGGCGATCGAAACATGGCGCAGCAGGTTCTTCACCACGAACATGTTCATTCCGACCGGCGGACTGATCATTCCGATTTGCACCACGATCACGACGAGGACACCGAACCAGATCCCGTCGAAGCCGAGCGACGCGACGACCGGATAGAACAGAGGCACGGTCAGGAGGATCATCGAAAGCTCCTCCATGGCCGTGCCGAGGACGATGTAGACGAGGCAGATTGCGGCAATCACCAGCATGGGATGCAGGCTGAACTGCGTCACGAAAGTCTTCAGGTCGGAGGGCATCGTCGTGTAGTTCACGAAATTGGCGAACAGCAGCGCGCCGATCAGAATCATGAACAGCATCGACGTCGTGCGCGCGCTCTCGACCAGCACGTCGAACAGTATTCGCCAGGTCAGCGCGCGACGGGCCAGGGCGAACAGGAACGCTCCGCCGGCGCCGATGCCGGCGCCTTCCGTCGCGGTAAAGGCGCCGGCGTAAATTCCACCGATCACCAGGATGAACAGCGCCAGCACCGGCCAGACGTGCTTGAGCGACCGAAATCGCTCGGTCCAGGAATAGGGCTCCGCTGGCGGCCCGGCATCCGGGTCGCGCCATGTGGTCCACATCACCGCAAGGCAAAGCAGCACCGTGCCGATGATTCCGGGGATGATGCCGGCGATGAACAGCTTGCCGATGCTGATCTCGGTCATGATGCCGTAGATCACCATGATGACCGACGGCGGGATCAGGATGCCCAGCGTCCCGCCGGCGGCGATCGAACCGGTGGCGAGCGAGTCCTTGTAGCCGTACTTGCGCATCGACGGATAGGCGACCTTCGTGAAGGTGGCGGCGGTCGCGATCGAGGAGCCGCAGATGGCGCCGAAGCCGGCGCAGGCTACGACCGTCGACATCGCGAGCCCGCCGCGCCGGTGTCCGAGAAAGCAGTAGGCGGCGTGATACAGCTCCTCCGACATCCTGGCGTGGGTCACGAAATTGCCCATGAGGATGAAAAGCGGAACCACGGAAAGCGTGTAGGCGAGACCGGTCTCGTAGGTGACCTGCGCGATCGTCGCGGCGGCGACGTTTAAATTGAGCATGTAGGTGATGCCGACGAATCCGACGATGCCCATGGCGAACGCCATGGGAATGCGGATCAGGGCCAAGGCCAGGAACGCCGCGAATCCGATCAGCGCCTCGGTCATGAGCTAGACCTGCGACGTGACGTGGTGGGTCGGCCGGCGGAAGGCCAGCACCAGCAAAACCAGGGCCGTCAGCGCCATCAGGATGCTCATCGAATAGGTCAGATAGGCGAGCTTGACCTTGAGCTGGGCCGTGGTCTCGCCGGCCTCGTCCATGCTGACAGCCCGGACCCAGAGCCGCCACGACAGGTAGGCGGTCGCCACGAATCCGACCACGCAGGCCACGATGTGCTGAGTGCGGAACAGGCGCTCCGGCATGATCGGATCGAGCAGGTCGACGATGACGTGATCGTTGCGCAGGGTGACCAGCGGCAGCCCCGCGAAGATCAGCGACGCCAGGAGCATCTCGGTGACTTCGAAGGCTCCGTGGATCGGCGCGCCGAAGAAGTACCGCCCGATGACGTCCGCACACGTCAGCGTCATCAGGCAGAACAGAAGCAGGGCGGCAAGACCGCCGAGCACCAGCGCCAGGATGCGGTCGAAGAGCTCGAACGGCTGCCTGCCGGGCTCCATGTCCGATCCCGTTCCAGCGGACGTCATCGGACGCCGTGACGCGCGGCGACGGGCTTGCTCCTACTTCGCGCCGCTGGCGATATCGCCGCGGAGCGACGCGAGCGCGGCGGCGCCGTCGACGCCCTTGGCCTTGACCTTCTCGATCCAGGCTTGCTCGAGTCCGGCGGTCTTGGCCTTGATCTCGCCGACGAACTGCGGGCTGGCGGTCACGACCGGGATATTGGCATCGCGAACCGCGCGTTCGCCCTTCGCATCGGTCGCGTCCCACGCCTTGCCGGCCCGGTGCGCGAGCGCTTCACCGGACAGCTTGGCGATCGCCGCCTGGTCGGCCGCCGAAATGGCGCTCCACTTGGCCGGGTTCATGATCATGGCGAAGGTGACATTGTATAGTCCGCCGGGAACATAGGTGACGTACTTGATGAGCGGCACCAGCTTAAAGGAGAGCGGCGATTCCTTGGGGAAGAACACGCCGTCGGCGACACCCTGGCTCAGGAGTTCGTAGCTTTCCGGCGCCGGCTTCAGCATCGGCACCGTGCCCAGCGCTTTTGCGACATCGTTCACCAGCCCTCCGCCGACGCGGATTTTCAGGCCTTCGAGATCCTTGAGCGAATTGATCGGGCGCTTGGTGTTGTAGATCTGGCCCGGACCGTGGGTGAAGACCCCGAGAACGTGGACGCCCTTGTGCTCGTCCATTTTGGCCAGGACCTTGTCGTGCAGGTGCTGGTAGGCGACCGAAACCGATTCCGATGTGTTGCCCAGGAACGGGAACTCCGCCACGTCGGTGAGCACGAAGCGGCCGGGCGTATAGCCGTGGACGATGAACGACAGGTCGGCGAGTCCGTCGCGAACGGCGTCAAGCGTCTGCGGCGGCGCCACGACCGCCTTGGGCAGCAGGTTGCACTTCACCCGGCCTTGCGTCGCCTTTTCGACGTCGGCGCAAAACGGCATCGTGATATCGGCGACCAGGAGATGAGACGGCGGCACCCAGGTGTTGACGTTGAGCACCGTCTGCGAACTGGCCGTGGCTGCCGGCAGCATCAGGGCGCCGCCGAGGACCGCAAGCAGAAGCGTCTTCGATCTCATGAACTCCTCCCGATCGTGCAGTATTGTCGTCGTCCGTGCGGCGGGGCACGGGTCTCCGTATTGGACCCGGCCGACGTCGGACATTGATCGCAGGTGTATCATGACGGCAGAAGCCCGGCTACGGGCGCAAGGCCCTGGTGGCGACGTTGGCCGCCCCTCCCGCAGCGGCAGAATGCCTCGTTTGGCCCGTCGCGCGCGCGAACCTTGCAAATATCCACGTCCTCGTGCTTGCCTGCCAGCCGGGCATGATCGACATGCGCTGCCATCGATGACTCTACGATTGTCGCAGTTTTCCGCGATGCCTCCTGCTCCTGACCGGCCGCCCGCGTCATGAATACGAGCGATCTCGACCGGCACGACGGCGCCGCACCGATCTTCGACCGGGCGAGCTTCCGTATCCCGGATAAAGACGCCGACCTGATCGAGCGGGCGCGCCGGTTCGGCGCGCGGACCCTTGCCCCGCGCGCTGCGCAATACGATCGCGACGCGGTGTTTCCGATCGAGAATTTTCGCGACATGTGGGCGGAAGGCTTGCTCGCGATCTGCGTGCCGCGCGAGGCGGGCGGCGCGGGCGCGAGCTTCCGGACCTATTGCCTGGCGGCAGCGGAACTCGGCCGCTATTGCGGCGCGACCGCGCTGTCCTGGAACATGCACGTGTGCTCGACGCTTTGGACCGGCGCGCTTGCCGATGACCTCGACCTCACGCCTAAGGAGCGCGCGGAACACAACCAGCATCGCAAACTGCATTACAATCGGATCGTCAAGGACGGCGCGATCTACTCGCAGCCGTTCTCCGAGGGGGGCGCGGCCGCGGCAGGTGTGGTTGCCTTCGGTACCGAAGCCAAACCGGTCGATGGCGGGTTTCTGGTCAGTGGGAAGAAGATATTTGCCTCGCTCTCGGGAGCGGCCGACTACTACGGAGTGCTCTGCACCGAACGCGGTGAGGGCGACACCGCGAGCCGCCGCAACACGCTTTATCTCGCCATTCCTGCCAACGCGCCCGGCGTCTCGGTGGTAGGCGATTGGGACCCGCTCGGAATGCGCGGCACGGTGTCGCGCACGCTGCTGTTCGAGGGGGCATTCGTGCCCGAGCAGGAAATGCTGATGCCGCGCGGCGTGTACTACCGCGCCGCGACGTCCTGGCCGCACATGTTTCTCACGTTGTCGCCGACCTATATGGGCCTTGCCCAGGCCGCCTACGATTTCACGGTGGCGTATCTGCGCGGCGAGATGCCCGGGACGCCGCCGGTCAAGCGCCGCATGTTTCCGACCAAGCAGATCGCGGTGGCCGAGATGCGCATTGCGCTCGAGCAGACCAAGGCGCTGTGGTTCCAGGCGATCACCGAGGCGTGCGCCAACCCCAGCAAGGACCAGGTGCTGCGGGCCTATGCCGCGCAGTTCACGGTCATGGAGACCTGCAATGCGATCGCCGCCAAGGCGATCCGCACCTGCGGGGGGCAGGCCATGCTCAAGAACCTGCCGCTGGAGCGCATCTACCGGGACAGCCGTTGCGGCGCGCTGATGCTGCCGTGGACGGCGGAAATCTGTCTCGACCGGATGGGGCGGGAGACACTTTACGAGCCCGGCGAGAAGGACGAGTGATCGCGGCGACGATCCATGGACCTTTCCGATCTTATCGACCGTAACGCGGCGTTTGCGCCGAGCAAGCCGGCGATCCGCTTCGCGGATACGGTCATGACCTATGCGGATTTTGCCGTTCGCATCGCGCAGATGGCGTGCGCGCTGAAGTCGCAACTCGGCGTCGGGCGGGGCGACCGGGTGGCGATCCTCGCCTGCAACCGTCCAGACTATCTCATACTGCTCTATGCCTGCGCGCGGCTGGGCGCGCTGCTCGTCCCTCTCAACTGGCGGCTCGCCGTTGCCGAACAGGTCTATGTCCTGTCCGATGCCTCGGTGAAGGCGCTTCTGGTCGAGCGCGAGTTCGCCGCGGTGACGGTGCCACTTCGAAAGGCGCTTCCCGACGTGCAAGTGGTGGGCCTCGATTTCACGCCGGAATTTGGAACGTCGCTTGCCGCGATTTTGGAGGGGGCCAGCGGAGACGGCCGCGTTCCCAATGTCGATATCTCATCCCCGCTGCTCATCGTCTATACCTCGGGCACAACCGGGCATCCCAAGGGTGCGGTGCTGCGGCAGGAGGCGCTGATCTGGAACGCAGTCATGAGCCAGCACATGCACGACATGACTGCGGAGGATCACGTGCTGACCGTCTTGCCGATGTTCCATGTCGGCGGGCTCAACATCCAGACCACGCCGGCGCTCCAGCTTGGTGCCACCGTTACGCTCCACGCAGGGTTCGCTCCCGGAGCGGCGCTCGAGGCGATCGAGCGCGACCGGCCGAGCCTGACCGTTCTGGTTCCTGCGACCCTGCAGGCGATCCTAGACCACCCGCGCTGGGAGGCGACCAGCGTGTCCAGCCTGCGCGCCGTGACGACCGGATCGACCCAGGTGCCGCAAAGCCTGGTTGAGGCCTTCTTGCGGCGCGGCGTGCCGGTCCTGCAGGTGTACGGCTCGACCGAGACCTCGCCGATCGCGATCTATACCCGATTGTCGGGAGACCGGCCCCGATCAGGTTCTACCGGGCTGCCGGGCCTGGTGTGCGAGGCAAAGGTTGTCGACGAAACCGGGCGCGAGACCCGTCCCGGTGAGCCCGGCGAGGTGGTCATGCGCGGCCCCAACGTGTTCTTCGAATATTGGGGCAATGCGCCGGCGACACACGAGGCGCTGCGCGAGGGCTGGTATCACAGCGGGGACATCGGCACGCGCGACGCCGACGGTTACTTCTTCATCAACGACCGCAAGAAGAACCTGATCATCTCCGGCGGCGAGAACATCTATCCGGCCGAAGTGGAACGCGTGCTCCTTCGGCACCCCTCGGTGGCAGAAGCGGCCGTGATCGGCGTGCCGGATGCGAGATGGCAGGAGGTGCCGCTCGCGTGCGTCGTACTGCATTTGGGCGTTACGGCCGATCCCGCGGGGATCGAACGTTTCTGCCTTGAGCAGCTCGCGCGCTTCAAGGTGCCGCGAACCTATGTCTTCCTCGACGCTCTGCCGCGCAACGCGATCGGCAAGGTTCAGCACTTCCTGTTGAAGCAGCAGTTCGCGGCTGTCGGCGCCGCCGAAAGGGCGCAAAGCCGATAGCGGTCTGTGCCGAACGTTGGGCTGCATGGGATTGCGAAGTTCGAAGTTTCGGATTTCTAGCGGTTTCGCGAGCCGTCGCCCCCGGCATCGGTTCCGCGCCCCAGTAGCCGCCGCAGCCGCTCACCGAACCACAGCCACACAAAACGCCCGATATTGAGCTGCGCACTCGCCTGTTTGTCCGGCGGTTCGCCCGCCAGGCGGGCGTTGAGATTGGCGGCGAAATCGGCGACCAGCCGGCGGCCGAGGTCCTGGGCGATGCCGGATCGCGAGAATTGCGCAAGCGCACCTTGCAGGCTGTATTCGACCGACAAGAGGACCCGCGTCTGCTGGCCATCGCCCTCCGGCTCGAGGCGATAGGTCACCTCGCCCTTCGTGCGCGAGCCCGTGCCCCGGTCGCTGCCCGCGCCGCGGATCACGCCGCGCAGCGCCGCATCGTCGCGTTCGATGACGGCCGAGCCGGCAAAGGACGCCGAGATCGGACCGAGCTTGACCGACATCTTTCCCTTCACGGCGTGGGCATCGTATTCGGTCAGCGCAGCCCCGGGCAGACATGCCGCGACCGCCGGAGTGTCCGCGAATATGGTCCACACCGTCGCTGGCGGCTTGCGGATCACGAAGCTTTCCTCGAACCGGGTCCAGCCCTGGCGCGGCTCGTCGGGGGTCGCCGCAGGCGCGGCCGGCGCGGCCGTTGCATCGGTCTTATTGGGGACGAAAGCCGCAAGCGGCGGGTGGCGGCGGGCGCGACCACCCGTCCGGCTTCAGCCGCGGCCGGTTGCGTCCGGCCGACTTCGACCACGCTGCGCACGGCATTGACGATGCCGCGATAGCCGGTGCACCGGCAGAGATTGCCGGAAAGCTCGACCCGGATACGGCGCTCATCGGCATCCGGCAACCGCTGCACGATATCGCGCGAAGCGATCAGCATGCCGGGCGTGCAGAAGCCGCATTGCAGCGCGTGCTCGCGCGAAAAGGCCTCGCGCAAATCCGCCATGGTCGGATCGTCGTCAAATCCCTCGATGGTCTGGATGGCGAGTCCATCGCAGGCGATCGCGTAGGTGATGCAGGAGCGCGCCGGCGCGCCGGCGATCAGGACGGTGCAGGCACCGCACACGCCGTGCTCGCAGCCGAGATGCGTTCCGGTGAGCCGGCAATGCTCGCGCAGAAAATCGGCAAGATGGGTGCGCGGCTCGACCAGCGCCTGCACCGTCCGCCCGTTCACGGTGAGCGCGATCGGTGTCACGGCGCGAACACCTGCTGCAAGGCGCGCGTCACGGCGGACGGCCGCCATGCGACGCTCGACCGGATCGAGATCGCTCGCCGCTTCGGCGACGACCCTCGCCACGACTTCCTCCGAGGCGGCGGATTTTCCTTCCCGGGCGACGCGCTGCGCGATCGCCCCGAGCGGGACAGGCACCGGGCGAACCGCCGCGAGATAGACGCGCGCGGCCCCGGTCTCCGGATCGAACACCGCCGCCGCGCTCGCTTCGGCAAATTCGCCGGTCTTGCGGCAGAACTTGTAATAGCCGTAGCGCCCCGCGCGCGAGAGCTTGGGCACGTCGATGGTCTCGATGATCTCGTCGTCCCGCAGTGCCGTGGTGAAGGCGCCCAGCACGAATTGCTCGACCGGGATGGCGCGCGCACCACCGACACCTCTGATATTGATCGTTGCGCCAAGCGCCGCGAGCGCCAGCGGCCAGTCCGCCGCAGGGTCGGCATGGGCAACACTGCCGCCGATGGTGCCGCGGTTGCGGATCGCCCGATAGGCAATGCCGGCCGCCACCTCGCACAGCATTTCGCCGCCGGCGAGCCGTCCACGCATGTCTTCGATCCGGGAATGGGTGACGCCGGCGCCGATGCGCCAGGCGGAACCGATGTCATCCACGCGCGCCAGCGCTTCGAGGCGTGACACGTCGACGAGGAGCGAGGGGCGCGCGAGCCGCAGGTTCAGCATCGGACCGAGCGACTGGCCGCCGGCCAGGAGCTTGGCGCTGCCCTCGGCCTTGGCCAAGCGCCGCCAGGGCCTGCCCGACGTCGCCCGGCCGGACGTAGTCGAAACGCGCGGCCTTCATGCGGCGCCCGACGAGGCTGGCGCCGATTGCCTGGCGCGTTCGATCGCCTCCAGCAGGCGGCGCGGCGTGAGCGGCGTCTCGGTCAGTTCCACGCCCAGCGATTTGAGCGCGTCGTTGACCGCATTGAAGATCACGGCCGGTGGAGCGATCGCGCCGCCCTCGCCCATGCCCTTGATTCCGAATTCGGTATAGGGCGACGGCGTCTCCATGTGAAAGATGCGGATGGCCGGGATTTCGGTCGGACCCGGCAGCAGATAGTCGGCAAAGGTCGAGGCGAGCGGCTGCCCGTTGGCGTCGAACGGGCTCTCCTCGTACAGCGCGGTGCCGATGCCCTGTGCGATGCCGCCCAGCGATTGGCCCTCGACCACCATCGGGTTGACCAGCGTGCCGCAATCCTCGACCGCGACGTAGTCCAGGATCTCGACCTCGCCGATGCCGGTATCGACCGCGACCACGGCGGCGTGCGACGCGTAGCTGAATGCGCCGGTGTCACGCTCGGGCTTGAAGGCCATCGTGGTCTCGAGGCCGCCGCGATCGACATCCGGCGGCAGGTCCTGCGGGCGCAGATACCAGGCTTCGGCGACCTCGCGCAGCGGGATCGATTTCTGCGGTCCCACGATCATGCCCTTGTCGTACTTCACGGTGCTCACCGCGGCCTGCATGAGATGGGCGCCGATCGCGATGAAGCGCGGCAACAGCTCCTTGCAGGCGTTCGCCACCGCGCCGCCCGACATGACGATGCTGCGCGACGCGTAGGTTCCGGTGGAATACGGCGTGGTGCCGGTGTCGCCGAGGATGACCCGTATCTTGTCGAGGGCCACGCCGGTCACCTCGTGCGCGATCTGCGCCATCGTGGTTTCCATGCCCTGGCCGTGCGAATGCACACCGGCGCGCACCTCGAGCCCGCCATCCGGCATCACCCGCACGGTCGCCTGGTCATAGCCCGGCACGATCGGCAGGCCCCATCCGGAGAACACGCTGGTTCCGTGCGCGGTCTGCTCGCAATAGGACGCGAAGCCGATGCCGATCAGCCGGCCGTCGGGTTCGCCCTTGCGCTGGCGTTCGCGCCATGCCTCGAAGCCGATCTTGTCGCGCGCCGTGAGCAGCGCCTTGCGGTAGTCGCCGCTGTCGTAGTGCTTGCGCGTGACATTGTCGTAGGGCATCGCCGACTGCTGGAACGAGATTGTCGTGCCGCACCTCCCACGGCTCGCGGCCGACCGCGCGCGCGATCGCGTCGATCATCAGTTCCATCGCAAAGCAGACGCCGGTGCGGGCGACGCCGCGATACGGCAGGAACCCGGGCTTGTTGGTCGCTATGCAATGGGTCTTGCAGCGGTAGCCGCGGAAATCGTAGGGCCCCGGCAGATTGCCGGTCGCCTGCCCCGGCTCGAGCGCGACCGTGAACGGCCAGTTGGAATAGGCGCCGCCGTCGATGGTGATTTCGGCGTCGAGCGCCAGCAGCCGGCCGCGTTCGTCCGCGTGCGCGGTGAGCCGGTAGTGATGCTGGCGCGTGTTGGCGCCGACCACCAGGTGCTCGCGCCGATCCTCGATGTAACGGAAGGGCCGGCGATACTTGAGCGCCAGCCACGCAACGCACAGCTCTTCGGGATGCACGATGACCTTGTAGCCGAAGCCGCCGCCGACATCGGGCGAGATCACCCGCACCCTGCCCCTGGTCGATGCCGAGGAACTGCGCAAGGCCGACGCGGACGACATGCGGCACCTGCGTCGAATAGTAGACGACGAGCTGGTCGCTGCGCTCGTCCCAATGGGCCAGGATCGCCTTGCCCTCCATCGGCACCATGGCCTGGCGGTTGAGCGACAGTTCGCGCTTGACCACGACCGGCGCGCCCTTGGCGTTGGCGTCGTAGCCGTTGTCGAGGTTGAGCGTCAGGAACGAATTGTCGTTCCATTGCTCGTGCACGCGGACGTTTTTCTCGTCGCGCGCGGCAAGCGCGTCGACCAGCACGGGAAGCTCGTCGAACTCGACCTCGATCTCTTCCGTCAGATCTTCGGCTTCGGCGCGCGTCGGCGCGACGCACATCGCGACCGCTTCGCCGACGAAGCGCACCTTGTCGTGCGCCAGCGGATGCCATTCGGAGAGCTTGTAGCCGGGCACCGTGGTCGGCGCGATCATGGCGGCCGCCTCGTGGAGGTCCGACCGGATGAACACGCGCCCTTCGCTGTCCGGCGGCTTCGACAATGCGCCGGATGCGGCCGTGAGCGATCGGGCTGCGCAGGAAGGCGACTTCGCTCTGGCCCGGCAGCACCATGTCCGAGACATAGCTGCCGCGCCCGCGCAGGAAGCGTGAATCCTCCTTGCGGCGGACCCGCGCTCCTACGCCTTGTCCTGCGACTTCCGTCATGCCTGTCCCGGTTGGGCTGAGAACCTGCGGTGAGCCGCCGTCGCGGCAGCGCCGGCATGTTGACCTATAGCGGGGTCTTGGCTCTCTGGGAAACGCCTAGTGCGGCGGACGAACGCCCGTCAAAGTTGACGGCCGCCTAGTGCCTCCGGCCGGAGCGCAGGTCGGTGTTCTGCACCGCGACAGTCCACCATCGGCCATCGAGCTTGCGCACCACGCGGGTGCCGATGCTGGTGCGCTCGCTCTCGTCGATATCGCCATTTATGTGGAACCGGGTATGCATGACCGCGACGTCCGTTCCGAGAAAGCGCACGTGCATTTCCGGCGTCACACGAGTACTCGATCGAAACGGTCCGTTGGCACCGTGCAGGCGCACCATCAGGTCGCGGAAGCCGTCGCGGGTCTTGGTCCACGCGCCGTTAACAGTAATGAACTGGGCATCATCGACCAGCGACTCGACCATGCTGTCCGCGTCGTGCCGGCCCCAGGCCTCGTTGAACTTCAATTCAATATCGCGGATGGCATCTTCGTCTGACTTGGTCACGATAACCTCTCCCGTCTTGGCGCGGTCCACATTTCGTGAGACCAATTCTGCACTATCGCATCGCCGGTGTTCCGGTGCCATGCAATTGGTCGCGCAGGGTTCGGACACGCTCTGCAAAGCAAATTTTATCTTCCTTCGGCTGGTGGGGTCAAACGTGAGCCCGAGGTGCTAGAGCCGGCTGCGGTTGGCGGCGAACCAGTTGTAGATCGGGTGACCGAACAGGCGGCTGAACACCGGCACGTAGAACAGCGGGATCTGCCACCACAGCCCGGGCGCGCGCAAGACGACGTAGCGATAGGCTTCGAACCCCGGCAGCGCCCGTCCGTCGGGCAGAACCAGATAGAGCGCCTTGAGCATCTGCTCGTGGCTCACGGCCGGCGAGGGATTGCTGCGGAAGTCGCGGACCTCGATCTGCCGCAGCCCGTCGAACGCCAGGAACCACGCCATGGACCGTTTGCAGAAGCCGCAATGGCCGTCGTAGATCATCTCCATGGCGCCGGTCTTGCGCTTCCACCAGCCGCCTAGACGCGCGAGCCACTCCGGGCGCACAAAGCTCATGTGCCCCATGATCATCACGAAGGAGAAGAAATAGAGATTCATCAGCAGCGCAAACTGTAGGTGCAGGACGATCGCGGCGGCCAGGAGATACGGCCGCGTGCGACGCTGCCAGATCAGGAACGGATAGGCGATTTCGATCAGCACGGTGCCGTAGGTCGCGACATTGACCAGCCAGTAGTGCGAGGCGAGCACGTCGAGCAGCATGCCGTTGTAGTAATCGTCGCTGGCGAAGACCTTCCAGATGGCATCCCCGCTCCACCAGTCGTCGCCCCGCATCTTGTCGGCGGCGCTGAAGAAGAACACCACCGCCATCTGGATTTGCATCAGTCGGGTGCAGGCGAATGCCCACGGACTGGTATACGGCGGCGAATGCGCATCGAGGCTCTTGCGCTTTGCTCTGCGTACCTCGCGCACCCGGTCGAGACTCATCGCGCGCCCGACCGGCGCAAAGCACAGGATCAGCAGCAGGCAGGAGAGGATCGCGTGCACGCCGTAGGCCATATCGGGATTGCGGTTGTCGTAGGAGACGTGGCCGATCAGCACGAGCCACTTCACCCAGGAGGTCCGCCAACCCAGCATGAAGGCGGCGCAGCAGACGAGGAACAGGGCGTGAAAGGCGATCCATTGCCATGGCGCGCTAAAATAGAAGAACACCGATTGCGCCCAGAGATAGGGGCCGTCCTCGGCCAGCAACGTGCGCGGCAGCCAGCCCGCATCGCCCCAGAACATCGAGAGGTATGGGCTGGCGAGGCCATAGTGCAGCAGCATCGCGGCGGCGATGCCGATGCGGGCGATTTCCAGCGGAGAGGTCGATTTGTCCTGGAACCACAGCCGCGACCAGAACCGGCCGAGGCGGGATTGCGCAAGGCGATTTGCTTGTGCCGGCGGTGATTGCACGGGCGTCAACGCTACCGTCCCGGGCATCGGACGGTCGCCAGCGCGTGGACGTCGACGAACTCGGGATCGAGGGGGTGCTTGCCGCGCAACCGATCCGCCGGCGTGAAGGCCTTTTGCTCGGCCTCCAGGAATGTGATGGAGACCGGGTTGAGCGCGGCATGCTCGCGACAGAACGCAACGGCCAATTCGCCGCCGTAGGTCTCGATCGAGCGCATGACCACCCGGTAGCGGTCCCGGAACCAGATGGACGATGGCAGGAGCCGGCTCAATTTGTCGGCCGGCACGAAGGTGTGGCGCACTCCGGCCGCATCCTCGACCGCGTAGCGGAATTGCGCGCCGGTGTCGATGTTGGGGGCAAAGAAGCCCCACTGATTGTCCAGCCTGAACAACGTGAGGTAAGGATGGAACACTTGGCGTGCCGCGCGCGTGATCGTGCTGATTGGGGCCGACCCGATCAGCATGGCGAGCGTGTGCCAGACCAGCAGCGCCGACATTGCCGTATAGATGAGGCGCGGCCGCCAGCGGTTCGATGCCAGGTTCTGTGACACGCGCGCCCAACCCTTTCATTGTGCTGCGCCCGGCGAGCAAGATCACCGCGCCATCGGCTTACCTTCTGTCCGCCGCGCTGCCGCCGGCATTCGCGCGCGCAGACTATCGGCTGCGGCCATGCCCCTGCAATGTTCCGCGGCAGGCTTCGTCCGGCGAGACACGGTATCGTGCGGGGTCCTCGGCCGGCATTCCTGCTGAATATGCGACGGGCCTCGCCGAATTCCATTCCTCGCCGGGTCAATTATACTGCGCGACGGTGATCTGCATGGACGATCAGCCCAACAGCCGCTCGGGTAGCAAGCGCGCCGTCCATGACGACGGCAGTTGGGCACCGCTTGCGTGGTTTGGGCGATTGCCGGGTCGGCTCGTCCCGACCGGCGATGAATTCAGCGCCGCCAACCTGTTTGGGCCGGCGAGCCGGATCTACTGGATGAAAGCTCTGGTCGCATGCGGGCTCATTCTCGGTCTGCTGCTCTCGCCGCGCTTGTGGGCCGGCGCACGCTTCTTTCCGCCGGCGCCGGTCCTCGACGTCATTCCGCCGGTTCCCTTTCCGCTCGACTGGATCGTTCTGTTTGCGCTGCTTGCCGTGTTGGCGGCCACAATCCTGAGCCCGCGACCGCGGCCGTTCATATGGGCGATCGTCGCGATCGTCTGTCTGCTGGCGTTTTTCGATCAGGCCCGGCTTCAGCCATGGGTTTACCAGTATGCCGTCATGCTGGCCGCGCTCGGGCTGTTCTCATGGCGGGTGGACGACGAGCAGTGCAGGGACGCAGCGCTCAATGTTTGCCGGCTTGCGGTGGCTGGTATCTATTTCTGGAGCGGTTTGCAGAAGGCGAACGCAGAATTCGTCAACGATGTCTTTCCCTGGATGCTCGGGCCGGTTTCGCAACTGTTCCCGCAATCCGCCCAGCCGTTGCTTAATATGTTCGGAATGCTCGTCCCCGCCGTCGAGATGGCGATCGGAATTGGTCTGCTGACCATGCGATTGCGAAACATCGCGATCGGGCTCGCGCTGGCGATGTGCATATTCGTGCTGTGGACGCTCGGTCCATTCGGGCGCAACGTCAACAGCGTGGTATGGCCGTGGAACGCCACGCTGGCGCTGATCGTTATCGCACTCTTCGCCGGGAGCAAGGCGGTTCCGTTGCGCGACATCCTGTGGGTCAAGGGCTCTGCGTTTCACAAGGCCGTCCTGGTCGGGTTCGGGGTGCTGCCGCTGCTCTATTTTTTCAACGCGTGGGACGCCTATTTGTCATGGTCGCTCTATTCTGGCACCACGCACGAAGCGGAGATCCTGCTGAGCGACAAGGTCAAGGAGAGGCTGCCCGAGCCGGTGCAGGCGCTCGTCCAGACCGAGCGGCGCGATGCCAACTGGCTCGACGTCGGCGAGTGGTCCTATGCCGAACTGAACGTGCCGCCTTACCCGGAACCGCGCGTCTACAAGAGCGTCGCGAGAGCGATCTGCCGGCATGCGGGCGAACCCGGCGAGGTCGTCCTCCTCATCAGGGGCCGCCTATCCTGGTTCAACCGCGACGGTCTGCAGCGCTTGAATTGCGCGGAACTGAAATGATCCCGGCAGCCGCCCTTTCCCTCAAACTGTGAAGCCGCAGGCCCGACGATGCCGATCCAGGAAGCTGATCCATGGCGCCTGCAGTATTTCGAGCGGGCCGCCTGTCCGCCCGAGGTGAATATCCCGACCGACGATGAGCATGCCTGGATGTGGTATCCGAAGCATCGCTGGATCTACGACAAGGTGGCGGTGGCATTGAGCCAAAGTCTCGACGCGTCACCGCACGGCATCGTTCCGCCGCGGTTTCCGGTGTTTTCCAAGCCGATCGTCAATCTCCGTGGGATGGGTGGGGGCAGCCGGGTGCTCGAGTCGCCGGAGGACTACGAGCGCCACTACACCGCGGGACACATGTGGATGACATTGCTCGAAGGCCGGCACGTGAGTTCGGATGTCGCGGTGATCGCGGGTGAGCCGCAGTGGTGGCGGCATGCCACCGGACAGCCGGCGGGCGAGGGTACGTTCGACTACTGGACCGTCCACGCCGAAAACGACGCCGGGATCGAAGCGCATTGCGGCGCCTGGATCGGCCGGAATCTGTCCGGCTACACCGGCATGCTCAATCTCGAGACCATCGGGGGAATGATCATCGAGGGGCACCTGCGGTTCAGCGATCAATGGCCGGACCTCTACGGTCGGGGCTGGATCGATGCCGTGATTGGGCTCTACCACAAAGGGATGTGGAGCTTTTCCGATCGCGACCGGCGCGGCGGCTACAGCGTCGTGCTGTTCGGCCCCAAAGGGCGGCGTTACCGGCATCCGCCCGCCGCTGCCGTGCAGGCAGCACGCGAGATACCCGGCGTGACGAGCGTGCAGATCACCTTCCACGAGGATCGCGCGCCCGAGAGCCACGCCATGCCGCCCGGGGGCTTCAGGCTCGCGGTCGTGAACAGCCTCGACCTGGACGCGGGGATGCGGGCACGCGAGCGGTTGCGGGCGGAGTTGATCGGTCCGGGATAGCGTCCCGCTAGTTGGCCGTGATGTTGCGCTCGCGAATCAGCACGCGCCACATCGCCGTCTCGCGCCGGATGCGTTCCGCGAATTCGTCGGGCTGCTCGATCTTCACGTCCAGGGCCTGCGCCTGCAGCTTTTGCTGCAGCGCCGGCGATCTGAGAATGTCGGCGGTGACGGTGAAGATGGCATCGAGCACCGGCTTGGGGGTCGCGCGCGGCGCGAGCAGCCCATACCAGGACGTCACGTCGATGCCGGGCACGCCGGCTTCGGCGAGAGTCGGCACGTCGGGCGCCAATGGGTTGCGCTGCGCGGTGGTCATGGCGAGCGGGATCACCTTGCCCTGCTTGATGACCGGCAGGACAACGGGGAGATTGCTCACGAGCAGGTCGATGTGCCCGCCCATGAGATCGGTCAACGCCGGCGGCGTTCCGCGGTAGGGCACGTGGGTGATATCGACGCCGGCCTTCTGTTTGAACAGCTCCATGGCGAGGTGAAGCTGGCTGCCGACGCCGGGTGTGCCGTAGGAGAGCTTGCGCTCCTTGGACTTGGCGATGAGCTCGGGGATGGTCTTGACTCCGAGCTGGGCGAGGCGACGAACAGATTGGCGGCGGTCGCAAGGATGGTGATCGGCGCGAAATCCCGCTCCACGTCGAACGTCAGGTTCGACATGAGGGTCGGATTGATCGTCAGGTTGCCGGCCGGTATCACCAGCAACGTGGTGCCGTCGGGGGCCGCGCGGCGAACCGCGTCGATGCCGATATTGCCAGCGCCGCCGGTGCGGTTTTCGACGCCCGCGGCGATTCCGGAGCGGGCCTGATATTCCTGCGCCAACAGGCGTCCGAGCAGGTCGACCGGGCCGCCGGCTGCGAGCGGCAAAATCAGCGTCATGGGACGCTTGGGGAAATCCGCCGGAACTGGGGACTGGGCAAGAGACCGCCACGTGGCGGGCAACGACGCTGCGAGCGTCAAAAGCGCAGTCCGGCGAGTAACCAGGAACGTCTGGGTCATGCGGGGCCTTTCAAACACGATGCCGACCGGACCAACTTAGCGAAACGCGTGCCAAATATCGCCGGATTCGCGCGGCTGGGCGCGCATGGGAGCCTTGCAGGACGTCCGAATTGTCGCATCATGCGGCAATGAATCCCCGCGCGGCATGGCGGCAAATGTGGCACGGTGCGAACAGGGCAGGAGACGGCAGGGCGGGTCGAACGCATGCCAGCGTGTATCGAAGGGCGCAACGTCAATCTCACCTTCCGGCCGCCGAACCGCGGGCCGGTGCGCGCACTGCATGGTTTCGATATCGACGTCCAGGAAAGCGAGTTCCTGTCGATCGTCGGTCCCTCCGGCTGCGGCAAGAGCACCTTTCTCAACGTCGTGCTCGGCCTGATCAAGCCCGATTCCGGGGACTTGCGCATCCGCGGCAAGCCGATCGCCGGACCGGGCACCGACCGTGCGATGGTGTTCCAGGAATTCGGGCTCCTGCCGTGGCGCACGGTGCTCCATAACATCGAGCTCGGGCTCGAGCTCAAGGGCGTCCTGGTCGAGACGCGCCGGAGCATCTGCCGCGGCTTCATCGACATGGTCGGCCTTGCCGGGTTCGAGGGGCACTATCCGCACGAGCTGTCCGGCGGCATGAAGCAGCGCGTCGGGCTTGCCCGCGCGCTCGCCACCGATCCGGACGTGCTCCTGATGGACGAGCCGTTCGCCGCGCTCGACGCCCAGACCCGCGACCTCATGCAGGTCGAACTGCTGCGCATCTGGCAGGAAGCGCGCAAGACCGTGCTGTTCGTCACCCACCAGATCGACGAGGCGATCTATCTTTCCGACCGCGTCATGGTGATGACCAAGCGGCCCGGCCACGCCAAGAAGATATTCACCATCGATTTGCCGCGCCCGCGCGACTACGAGATGCGGGTGACGCCGGAATTTAACGATCTCAAGCTCGAGATCTGGCATGCGCTCAAGGACGAGATCACGGTCTAGTAATGACTGACGATACCGCGCCAGCGATGACGGACGATTTTGCGCCGCGCCTGAGCTTTTCCACCCGCTACCGCAAGCTGCTGCTCGGCGGCCTCTCGGTCGTACTGTTCATCGCCGCGTGGCAGGCGCTATTTCTTTTCGTTCCGTTCAACCCGTTGTTCATCAGCAAGCCGAGTCTGATCGCGGAAAGCCTGGTCGAACTGATCAGCAGCGGCGACCTGGCGCACGATCTCGCAGTCAGCGCGGTGCCGTTCGTGTACGGCTTCTCCGCCGCTGTGGTAGTCGGCGTCACGCTCGGCATCGTCATGGGCTGGCGGGTGCGGGTGGGCTATGCGCTCGATCCGCTCATGACGGTGTTCTACGCGAGCCCGCTGGTGGCGCTGGCGCCGCTGGTGATCGTCTTTTTCGGCGTCGGCGTGTCGGGCAAGGCCATCATCATCTTTTTGCTCTCGGTCTTTCCGTTCATCTTCAACGCCTATGCCGGCGTACATGCGGTCGACCACCTCTTGATCAACGTCGTGCGCTCGCTCGGCGGCAGCGAGAAGGACCTCTATCTCAAGGTGATAGTGCCGAGCGTGCTGCCCTATATCGTCGCCGGCGCGCGCCTGGCCGTCGGCCGCGGGCTGATCGGCGTTCTGGTCGGCGAGTTCTTCGCGGCCTCGGAAGGCATCGGCTACGCGATCGCCCGCTTCGGCGATCTGTTCGCGCTCGACAAGATGTTTGCCTGCATCCTCGTCATCATGGTCATCGCGGTGGTGCTCACCGAGGGGATCAGGTGGACGGAGCGGGCGGCGTTCCCGTGGCGGATCGGACAATGAGCGAATCCCACGCCATCAAAGCCGCGGTCTCGCCGGCCGACGATCTCGCCGCGCCTACGAAAAGCGTTTGGCAGCGGTTCGAATCCACGATCCTCGGCACCGGCAGCATCGTCGCCCTCCTGCTGGTCTGGGAGCTCATCCCGCACATCGTCACGCTGGCCCCCGGGACGAAGCTGTTCTTCACCACCCCGAGCCAGATCGTCGGCACGCTCTGGGAGATGTTCGCGACCGGCGAGATCTGGCACCCGCTCGGCGTCAGCGCGTCGGGCTTTGCGCTCGGTCTTGGCCTCGCGATTGCGGTCGGATTGCCGCTGGGCGTGCTGATCGGACGATCGCCGACGCTCAACGCCATGTGCGACCCGTTCATCACCGCGTTCAACGCGACACCGCGCCTGGTGTTCCTGCCGCTGGTGGTACTGTGGCTCGGGCTCGGGCTATGGTCGAAGGTCTTGATCGTGTTCGTCGGCGCGCTGTTTCCTATTCTGATCAATACCTACGAGGGCGTGCGCAATTCCGACAAGGTGCTGATCAATGTCGTGCGCGCCTTCGGCGCCAAGGAATGGGATATCGCGCGCCTGGTGGTGGTGCCCAACGCGCTGCCCTACATCGTCGCGGGCCTGCGGCTGGCGATCGGCCGCGCGGTGCTCGGCGTGGTGGTGGCCGAGTTCTTCGGGTCGGAGGCTGGGCTCGGCGTCATGATGATGCAGGCGGCGGGCCGCTATCAGGTCGCGGTGGTATTTTCCGGCCTGATCCTGTTTGCCGCGCTGTCGCTGGTGATGACCTGGCTGGTCAAACTGCTCGAAGACCGGCTCAGCCGCTGGCGGCCGCAGCCGCCGGGAGAAATCTGATGACGCGCGCCAAACGTCAGCGCCGAGTCAGGTCACGCTCGTACGGTGCGCAGGGCGAGCCTCGCGGCGCTCAGCCCACGCTGCAAGTTGAACGTCAGCCCTTGGGGGCGTCGAGCTTAGTCGGAACGTAGTTCATTTCCTTGAGCGTCGAGTCTAGCGTCGCGCGCAACAGGAACTGCTCCGGATCGGGCAGCGGCTTGTCGGCCGGCCATTGCTTTGCCGCGATCATGTCGAGGCGCCGCGATTCGAAGATCTCGCGGAACATGTCCTTGGGAAGCTCGGCCCCGAAGGTGTTGCGGGTCTGCTCCCAGACGATGGTGGCATCCTTGTCGTTGTCGAGGCCGAGATGCGTCCGCAGGGTCTTGACCGAGGCGTCCTTGTTGTCGCGATAGTGCGTCACGCCCTTCGCGATCGCGCGGATGAATTTCTTGATCGTCTCGGGATTCTGGTCGGAGTAGACCTTGCGCGTCCAGAACGTGCCGCCCGCGCGCTGGATGTAGTCGCCGGTATGGATCAGCACCTTCATTCCGGCGTTGAGCGCCTTTGGGGCGTGCGCGACCGAAATCAGCGCGGCCTCGATGTCGCCGTTGATAAGTGCGGCGATCCGCTCCGGCTCGCCCTGGAATGAGATCACCTTGTAGTCCTTGCCGACCTCCATCTTGAAGGCCCGACGCATCACCGCGGCGCCTTCGTCGTAGTCGGCGGCGCCGGCGCGGCCGTAGCCGATGGTCTTGCCTTTGAGGTCCTCGACCTTGCCGACGTTCGGGCGCGCCACGATGAGCCATTGCGACTTGAGCGACTCGCCGACCACGTAGCGGATCTCGGCGCCGCTCAACGCCGCCTGCGCGCCGCCGGAGGGGATCGGCACGAGGTCGACGCTGCCGGCGAGCGCGGCCGTCACCAGCCCCTTGCCGGTCAGGGAGATGAAGCTCGCATCGAGGCCTTCGGACTTGTAGTAGCCCTGGTCCATCGCGACGTAGCTCGGAATATGAAAGCCGTTGCCGCTGATGATCTTGCCGACCGTGACCTTGGTCTGCGCATGGGCGGCGCCGAGGAAGACGGGAAGGGCGAACAGGACCGCCGCGGCGGTCGTCGGTAGGGATCGCAGCATCCGCATGAAACTCTCCTCTCGATGGACAGTTGAACGGGTTGGCCGGTGGCTATTCGCAAGCCGGGAGTGCCGGTCAAAGCCTGGCTGTTTCCTCTGCCGGGAAGTGTTCCGGGATCGCCGCCGCTTGTCAACGGGACGGCTCGTCACAGTGCGCGCGTTGGGAAGGCCGCAGTCAGGGACCGTCAGCGCCGTTTCGAGCCGGCAAGCTGCGCGATCATCTCGCCGTCCTCGTCAACCCCGACTTCCTCAAAGCCCAGACTTGCATAGAATCGCTGTGAGACGGTGTTTCCGGGGACGTAGGAGATGGTGATCCGATTGACGTGGGCGTCCTTCCGGATTTCTTCGATCGCCTTTATGAGGGCGGCCCGGCCGTAGCCCTTTCCCTGCTGACTTCGGTCGATCATGAAGCGAAAGATCGAATAGTCGTGCGGCTTGCCGTCGCCTTTCAGCGATTCCCACATGATGAAGCCGACCGGCCGTTTGCCTGCGCAGATCGCCTTCGGCACAACGAAGGGATCGAATTTGGACTCGGCGATCGAATAGGCGTTGTCCGCGACCAAGTTCTTCTGTTCGTCGGCGACCTCAAGCTCGGCCACCGCCTCCCAATTCTCGGCGGTCACGTCCCGCAGCTTGATCCTGTTCGGCATGCTTCGATCTGCATATCGCAAATTCGCCTTAGCGGCGCCGGCGGACAACCGCAGCAAAGCGAAATAGGAAGGGCAATGTCGCGCGTCAGGCTGCCGCCGATGCGACGCGGCCTTCAGGCTTGGCAGGCGGCGCCAGATCGCGGACCGCCGGCTTGCGCTGCCGGACCGCCTTGGCCGGGTTCCCGCGCCAGATCGAATTCGGCTCGAGCACCTCGCCCTTCATCAGGAAGGAGTCGGCGTCGAGCACGACGTGGTCGCCCATCGGTCACGCCGTAGTGCACGAACGCCGCGCAGCCGATCGAGCAGCCGTTGCCGATCTTGATGTAGTCGGACTTGAACACGCCCTCTTCGAGCGAGTGTCCCTGCAGCATGCAGCCTTCGTTCAGGTTGGTGTAGTCGCCGATCTCGATCAGCGTCTTTTCGAGGAACTGGCAGCCGTCGTCGAACACCTTGCGGCCGACCTTGACGCCGAGCAGGCGCGAGATCACGTTCTTGAACGGCGTGCCCTTGAACAGCCGACATGCAGCGGCGATCCGCAGAACTTCCAGTGCCGCTCATGGCGACCAGAAATACGGGTCGTAGATCGACACGATCTGCGGCTGGAGCCGCCCGAAGCCGATGCTGGCCCGCTCGACGAGCGCGAAGCAGAGGATCCCGAAGAGCGCGATGAACACGCCGAACGCCCAGAGCGACAGGAGGCCGTGAGCTGGAAGTCGAGCACGGCGACGTAGCCGGCCAGCAGGGTCACGAAGAAGAACAGCCAGTTGCAGAGCAGGAATGCCGCCACCGTCACGAGGTTGTAGCGGTTCTTCTCGGCTCAGCCGCTCGCGCCGCGCAGCTCTCGTCCAGCGCAAGGTTGAAGTTCTTGTCGCGCTCGACCGCGCGCGGAATTTCGAAGCACGGCGAGCCCAGCAGCCCGACGTTCTCGCGCACCGGGCCGTCGATCGGGATCATGACCTTGGTGCCGAGCAGGCAGTTCGCGCCGGCCTTGCTCGCCGGCCGGATAGTGGATGTTGTTGCCGAGATAGTTGTGGTCGCCGATCCTGCACCTTGCCGAGCTTGAAGGACGTGCTCGACATCTGCGACGTTGATCATCGACAGCCCGTCCGAGACCATGGTGCCGCTGCCGATGTCGCACAGGAACGGATTGTCGTGCTTCTGGTCGAGTGCCGAAATTCGAGCCGGTCTGCTCGATCTTGTTCAGGTCGTAGCCGAGCCAGCCGCAGATAGTGGACGATGTACGGAGCTGTCGCCGAACAGCAGGTTGTAGACGGCGCGAATTGCTGATCGCGGCGATGACCCGGTAGACGAGTAGTGCACGCCGTAGAGCGGGTAGGTCCTGTCCTCGCTGCAGGAAGAGACTGAAGCAGCCGCGGGACGATCAGACGACCGCAGCAAGCCGAACGATCAGCAGCGCCGAAGAACAGCGCGAGCGAGACCAGCAGCAGGTCGAGACAGGAGCGCAGCCAGCGTCGCGCCCGAAGCGTCGGCATGGAGCAGCGTACGCGCAGGTGAGTCGGTAAAGCATACGGCACCAGATACGTACGACAGCACGATCGCCGCCGGCACGAGGAAGGCGAAACCCGCGGCCAGCTGAGCCAGGTCGATAGAGCGTAGCGGCGCAGCGGCGTGCACGCCTTGCTCTCGACCGTGCAATAGTCGGCCGTCGTCTCCTGCGCCGGCGAGCCATGATAGTGCTTTCCGTGCGGCACGCGCTGGCCGCTCTGCAGCGACGACGCATGGCCGAGCTGGGTGCCGTCCTCCATGACGGTGTCGATATCGAGCACGCTCGCTTCGCCGACGAAGGCGTCGCTGCCGATGCGAGATCGGGCCGGTATGGATGTAGTTCGAGCGCGCCCTGTAGCCGAGCAGCGAGCGAATCCTTCCGCAGGATCGTGTTGTCGCCGATCGAGATCAGATCGGTGCAAACCGGCACGAGCCCTGGACTGGATGACGACGTTGCGGCCGATCTTCGCGCCGAGCAGCCGCAGGTAGACGTTGTAGAGCGGGTTGCCGACGAACAGCGCCATCGGGGCGCTCTGCACCAGCGTCTTGACCACCCAGAAGCGGAAGTAGCGCAGGCTCCAGATCGGGAAGACCTCTTCCTTCCATCGTCCGATCAGCAGCCATTTCGCCGCGATCGGGATGGCGTTCAGACCGACGAAGGCGGCCGACACGAAGGCCACGCTCGCGCAGATAGAGTTCGGCCGGGCTGTCGACCGCCGCGAAGGTCCACGTCGAGTCCCGTGGCCAGCAGTCCAGAGGCCGAGCCAGCCGTAGCCGACATAGTACAGCAGCTGGAGCGCGCCGCAGCCGTAGTACTCGAGATCGGACGGAATGCGGAACGGCTCCTGCTTCACCGGGATCGAAGCTCTCCTCGGCCGGTCGAAGCCAGATGAGCGGCGAGCTTCGCGATGGTCGGGTTGAAGGTAGATGTCCCGCATCGAGACGTCGGAGAGGCGCAGGCTGCTTGCCGGATCTCGGAGCAGAAGCGCGCCATCAGCAGCGAATGCGCGCCCAGGTCCTGGAAGAAATTGTCCTCGACCGACACCCGCTCGATCTTCAACACCTCGGCGAGCGCGCGCGCGAGGACGCCCTCGGTCTCGGTTCGCGGGGCGACGAACTTGTCGCTTCCGGCCGAGCAGCGCGGCCCCTTCGGCGCCGGCAGGTTCTTGCGGTCGGCCTTGTGGCTGATCGACATCGGGATGACGGACAGCTGCTTCGAGATAGGCCGGCACCATGTAGGGCGGCAGGCGGCTTGCGCAGCGTCTCGCGAGATCGGCGCTGCGGCGAGAGTCGCCGCGCGCCCTGCTTGAGCGGCTGTAGTAGGCCACGAGCTCGACCGCGCCCGGCTCGGGCTCGTAGCGTGCTCACCACCGCCTGCGCGATCTGCGGCAGCTGCAGCAGCACCGACTCGATCTCGGTCAGCTCGATGCGGTAGCCGCGGATCTTGACCTGGGTGTCGATGCGGCCGTGAAACTCGACCTCGTCGTGGTCGTTGATGCGGCCGAGGTCGCCGGTGCGGTAGATGCGCCGCGACGGGTTGTTCGGGATGTCCAGGAAATCCGGAATGAACTTCTTGCTGCGTGAGGTCGTCCCGGTTGAGATAGCCGGCGGCGAGCCCGATGCCGGCGATGCCGATCTCGCCCAGACCGCCGCGGTCGACGCGCCTCGTCCTTGTGCTCGTCGAGGATGACGATCGAGTAGGTCGGCAGCGGACCGCCGATGGTCACCGGCTTGTCCGGGTACAGCTCGGTCAGGGTGGCCGTGACGGTGGCCTCGGTCGGACCGTAGGCGTTCAGCATGATGCGGCCGGGACGATGCCAGCGCACCACCAGGTTCTGCGGACAGGCCTCGCCCGACACGAGCAGGATGCGCAGATCCGGCAGGTCCTTCTCGATCGTCGCCAGCAGCGTCGGCACGCAGCACAGCGCCGTGACGTGCTTCGCTCGCAGGAGATAGTCGGCGAGATCGTCGCCGACCAGGCTGGCGCCCGGCTTGCCCGGCACCAGCGTCGCGCCGGCGATGAGCGGAACCCACAGCTCCTCGACCGAGAAGTCGAAGGCGATCGTCATGCCCTGGTAGACGCGATCGTCCTGGCGGATGCCGTAGACCTCGGCCGCGACCCGCACGAAATTGCAGATGCTCGGGTGCTCGATCGCGACGCCCTTGGGCGTTGCCGGTCGTGCCCGAGGTGTAGATGATGTAGCGAGCTGATCGACGCGGCGCAGCCTTCTCGCCGTCGGTCAGGCGCGCGCTCGACTTGCTCGTCGATCTCGCGCGCGGCGGCATCGAGGAAGATGCTGTCGGACCGCGAATTCGGCGAGCTTTGGACGAAAGCCGACAGCGACACGATCGGCCTTCACGCTCGGCATCGCTGCAGGATGAAGCGGATGCGCTCGGTGGGGAAGCCGGCGTCGAGCGGGACATAGGCGGCGTTGATCTTCAGCACCGCCAGCAGCGCGACGTAGGTCTCGACGGACTTGTCGAACATGAGGCCGACGCGGTCGCCGGACTTGATGCCCTGCTCGATCAGGTAGCGCGCCACCTGATTGGCACGGTTGTCGAGCTCCCGGTAGGTGAGGACGCGGTCGTCGGTGACGACCGCCTCGTGCTTCGCGTCGCCTGCCGATGAACGCGTCGCAGCGCTGCTCGAACAGGTGATCGAGCCGCTCGCCTTCCTTCCAGCGGATGGCGTTGTCGGCCTGCTTGCAGGTCAGGATGCGCGGATCGTCGCGGGTGATCGTGCCGGGGGCGCCGTCCGCGCCCGGGATCAATCGGGCAAGCGGCGAGGCGAGGTCGAATTCCTCACTCGCCGACAGCGGCCATGGTCGCATATTGCCCATTTTGGTCCTTGGCGTCGTTGGCGCGGAGCCTTGAGCCCCGCGCTCTTTTTGTTGTTCGTATCGTGTCGCTGTTCAGTTGGCGCCCAGGGGTGAGCCGATCGCCGCGCCATTGACGGCAACGGCACCAGCGTTGCGGGAGATCACGGTCGGCGGCGTCGCGGCGCCCAGGCTGAATTCGGCCTCGAGCGCCCTCTCCAGCATCTCCAGGCCCTCGTCGAGCTGGTCGTAGGTGGTCGTGAGCGGCATCATGCACTTGATGACTTCGTCGTCCGGGCCGCAGCGCTCGATGATGAGGCCGTGCTCGAAGGCCTTCGCGGTGATGGCGGCCGCCCGCGCCGGATCGGCACAGCGCACGCCGCGCATCATGCCGCGTCCGCGCACGTCGACGAGGTTGGGGGAGAACCGCGCCACCATCGCCTGCAGCCGGAAGCCGAGACGGTCGCCTTTCGCGCGCACGCTGTCGGCAAAGGCGGTGGTCTGCCAGTAATGCTCGAGCGCGGCGGTGGCGGTCACGAACGCGTGGTTGTTGCCGCGGAAGGTTCCGTTGTGTTCGCCCGGCTTCCATTGGTCGAACTCGCGCTTGATGAGCACGACGGCGAACGGCAGCCCGTAGCCCGACAGCGACTTCGACAGCGTGACGATGTCGGGGTTGATGCCGGCCGGCTCGAAGCTGAAGAAGGAGCCGGTGCGGCCGACGCCCGCCTGGATGTCGTCCACGATGAGCAGGATGCCCTTGGCCTTGCACAGCGCCTGCAGGCGCTTGAGCCAGTCGATGCGCGCGGCATTGAGTCCGCCTTCGCCCTGGACGCATTCGAGGATCACCGCGGCGGGATGATCGACGCCGCCCGATGGGTCGGAGAGCACGCGGTCGAGATAGGCGACGGTGTCGACTTCGTCGCCGAGATAGCCGTCGAACGGCATCATGCTGGTATTGGCGAGCGGCACGCCGGCGGCATTGCGCAGGTACTTGTTGCCGGTGACCGTGAGCGCACCCATGGATACGCCGTGGAAGCTGTTGGTGAAGTGAATGATGTTGGTGCGCCCGGTGACCTTGCGGGCGATCTTGAGCGCCGCCTCGACCGCGTTGGTGCCGGTCGGTCCCGTGAACTGCACGACGTAGTCGAGCCCGCGCGGTGCGAAAATGATGTCGCGCATGGCTTCGAGGAATTTCTCCTTCGCAGCCGTGTGCAGGTCGAGGCTGTGAGTGATGCCGTCCTGCTGGATGTAATCGATCAGCGCTTCCTTGAACAACGGGTTGTTGTGTCCGTAGTTCAGCGAGCCGGCGCCGGCGAGAAAGTCGAGATAGCGGCGGCCCTGCACATCCCACAGTTCGGTGCCGCGCGCGTGGCTGAAGATGCGGGGGAAGGATCGTGCATAGGACTGCACCTTGGATTCGTTGCGGACGAAGACGTCGTTCTCCGGCCAGTTCTTCTGTCGATCCAACATTGTCGTGTCCCTTGTTCCCGCGTCTCTGTGTCAGGTCCGCCACGGTGATGATGTGCGGCCTCGTAGCGCGAACATCGTTGTTTCAAGCTGAACCGTGCCTGAATGCTGGCGGCAGGCGTGCTTCATGGAAGCACTCGCTGCCATCGCTGCTGCTGGATTCGATGGCGATGGATTGCAGAAATCTGAACGGCAGGTGAATGCAAGCTGAATGGCAGATGAACGCGCGCTGCTTTAGCCGGCGCGCGACGGTCCCAGTGCAGTTTCGACAACAGGTGTGGCCACGATCACACGTTGTGTCGCGTCGGCGTGCGGAATTTCAGTGTGCAGTGCGGGATCAAAAGTTTACGATCAGTCCGCTTTGATTATTCCAGCCGCGCCTGCGGTCTCGGCGGCGCAGGCCGGTCGACCCAAGGAACGATCTCGGTCACATGACCACCGATTCCTCATTGCAGCCCGCGCTCGATTCGCTCGCGTTGCCCGGCATCATGATCGGTCACCGACTGATCTCGCCTGGCGACGAACATGCTTTGATGCCGGAGGAGGCGCCCGCGTTCGCCTCCAGTGTCGTTGCCGTGCGGCGGGCGAGCGGCGCCGTTCGCATCGTCGCGCGTCAGCTTCTGGTGGGGTTGGGGTATCCGGGGACGGCCTTGCCCAAAGCCGCATCGGGAGCGCCGGTCTGGCCCGACGGGGTGGTCGGGTCGCTGGCGCATGACGCGCGCATTGCGCTCGCGGCAGTGGCGATGGAGCGTGACGTCGGTGCGCTTGGAATAGACGTGGAGCCGGCCGAGTTCCTGCCGTCCGAACTGCTCGATATGGTCGCGACGCCGCGGGAGCGCTTGACGCTAGCCGAGGATCCCTACCGCGGTCGCCTGCTCTTTGCCGCCAAGGAAGCCGTCTACAAGGCGGTCTACCCGCTCGACCGGACCTTCCTGGAGCACCACGACGTCGAGGTCGACCTCGCCGGCCGCAAGGCGGTCATCTGCAACGGTCGGACCGTCGAACTGCGGTATTGCATCGCCACCCATTTGGTGGCGGTGGCGTTCCTTGCCGCGCCAAGGTGAACGCGCAGCCCGGTCGCGCGTGCAAAGTGCGAGGGCAGGGCGCCTCCGCTACTTTGCCTTCTCCTCGGCCTGCTTGTCCGCTGCGGGTTTGTCCGCGGCGGGCTTCGAATCCGCATCCTTGGCCTTCAAAAACTTGGCCAGGTACTTTTCGAGGTCGGAAAAACTCAGCGGCAAGAGCGCGCGTGGCTTGCCGGAGGAATCGCCCGAACCATCGGTCGGCGTCTTGTCGGCGGGCTTGGCATCGGCGACCGGGGTCTTGTCGGCTGGCTTGTCCGCCGGTGCGGCGTCGGCCGGCTTGGCCGCATCCGCCGCCGGCTTCTTGTCCGCGTCGGCCTTCTTCTCGTCCGCCTTCTTGTCGCCGTCGGCGCCGTCTGCCGGCTTGGGCGCCGTGTTCGCCGGCGTGTCCACGTTGCCGAGGATGATCGGCAGGCCATCCTTGCCGCTGCCGATGACCACGATCTTCGAGTTCGACGACTGCGAAAGCTGCACCGTTGCCTCGATTCCGCGCCAGCGCAGGTAGGAATCGGAAATGCCCTGGCTGACGGTCTTCTGGAAGTCGCGAATGCCTTCCGCCTCGATTCGCTTGCGCGCCGACTCCAGCGTCTCGCGCTCGACGCGATATTTGTATTCCTGAACGAGGTAATATTGCTCGGCCTTGCGATTGATGGCGCTGACCACGGTTGGCGGCAGTTCGATGCTGAGCACAAGCGTGTCGATGATGATGATCGCGCCCTTCAGCATGGCCTTGAATTTGTCGGCGTCAGTCTGCTCGCTGGCTTCCGGCTGCATCACGCTGCTGAGCTCCCTGCTCAGCTTCTCTCGGGCGCCTTGCCGGATGAGTTGCTCGATCTCCTGGCGCTTGGTCGAATAGACCTGTTCGGCATCGTATTGCGAGATGACTTCGCGCGCCCGGCTGCCGATTTCCGGGCTTACCACGCGTGCGATGTAGGCCGGACCGATGAACTTGTGCAGCACGGGCACCGAGTCGTGGTTGAGCTGGGTCCGCATGTTGATCGCGGCGGTTACGTTCACACCGTCCTTGGAGATGGTGTTGAAGGTCTCGGTGTTGCTTTGCAGCCTCAGGTCATAGACGAACAGCTCGTCCCACGGCCAGATGACGTGGAGCCCTTCCTCTCTGATTTCTTCGGGCCGCAGCACGGTGCCGCGCTGGAGTATGCACCAGCAGTAGATGCCCGGACCCGAGAAGCGCTTCCACAGGACTCCGACGTGGCCGCTCGGGATCGTCTTGACCATGTAGGGAGCGAGAATGACGCCCAGGAACAGCACGACCATCAAGCTGAGCGAGATGCCCCGCAGGTGCCGTCCGACGGCGCGCCGCCATCTGTGCTCGGCCTCGTCCGGGGGCGGCATTCCGTTCAGGGACGTGGGATTCGCGATCATGCCGTACTCCACCGATTGCTAATCGACGAAACGACCGACATCCATGCGTAGCCTGCGAGCGGGCAGGTGCAGTTCGTCGAGATAACGATCGTCGTGCGTTATCAACACCACGGTGACGCCGGCCTGGCTCAGCGCCGGCAGCAGCTCGTGGTAGAATTTGCGCCGGAACTCCGGGTCCTGATCCGCGGTCCATTCGTCCAGCAGCAGGATCGGGCGCTTTTCCAAGAGGCTCACGATCAGCGCGAGCCGCTTCATCTGGCCGCCCGACAGGTCGATCGTGCGAAACGCGCCGTCGACGATGGCGGTCTTCTCATTCAGCCGCATCAACGACAGCAGCCGCGCGACCTCGGCGGAATCCGGTTCGGGAACTCCATAGAGCCGGTTGAACAGATGATAGTCGACGAAGATCGCCGAAATCAATGCGCGATATTTGTCGAGGTTGCTCTCGTTGACGCGCACCCCGTCGAGCGTGATCTCGCCCGAATCCGGCTTGTACAGGCCGCACAGCACCCGCAGAAAGGTCGATTTGCCCGAGCCATTGCCGCCGGTGATGAAGACGAGGTCACCCGATTCCAGCGTGAA
This sequence comes from uncultured Alphaproteobacteria bacterium, assembly GCA_963755305.1. GTDB lineage: Bacteria > Pseudomonadota > Alphaproteobacteria > Rhizobiales > Xanthobacteraceae > VAZQ01. Next base: position 553,563 of record CAVWJL010000012.1, read on the forward strand.
ATTCACCGGCCCGACCTGGAAGATGTCCTCGGACGCCTTGTCGACATAGCGGAACACGATGTCGCGCATCTCGATCTTGTCGAAGCGCTTGGGCGGTTCGGATGCCCCGATGTCGGCGGCGACGGCGGTTGCCTTCAGCGCCGCCTCCAGGTTCTCCATATTGTCGGCCGCGCCGTTGGCGGCGCCCATGATAGGTATCGTCTGCACCAGGCCAAACGCCGAGCCGACAACAAACAGCAGGGCGGTCATCGCCGACGTGACGGACTTGCCGGCCGAACTGCTCAGAACGGGAACGATGAAGACGATTGCGCCGAGCACGATCTGCATCGAGCTCTGCGCCATCACCAGCCGTTTGAAGGATTCGCTGTCGGTCTTGATCTTGATGTTGGCGGCCGTTCGCGACACCTCGACGATGTCGTCGAACAAGTCGTCGCTTCGCAGGCGGTTGAGCCGCACTTCCTTGAATCCATCGAGGACGTCGATCAGCCGGTCGAACAGCCGGTTCTGCCACTCGGTGGCCTCGCGCGTTCCCTTCTCGAGGTCGCCGCTCTTCAGATGGAACAGCAGCGCCGCCCCGCCGATGATCGCCATGCTGATGACGAACGCCAGCCAGGACAGGAACATCACGTAGATCGAAACCAGGACCAGGAGCACAAGCCCCTGCGCGGTGAACGCCAGCACGTTGGCGGCTTGCGCAAGCGTCGTGGTGTCCCGGGTGATGGCGGCGACGATCCGCGCGCGTCCGATCGATTCCAGCGGCAGCAGTTCCGAGCGTCGGACCGCATCCATGATGCGAATCCGCAGCTTGTGGATGATCGCTTCGATCTCGACGGTGGTGCTGATCAGAATGTAGGTCTGGGTCTTGATGTAGACGAGCAGCGAAATGAGGAACAGCAACGCCCAGGTTATGTTGGACTTGCTGTCGGCCGCAGCCTGCGCGCCGGCGTTGATCGCGTACAGAATCGTCGCGTTGCTGGCCCCGCCGAGCCCGGACATGATGACCATCCGGGTCATGGACCCGTGCATTTCGCGGCGAACAAGCGGGAAGAAGGACATTACTGCGATGTGGTCCGGTTACGCCTCCGCAGGGCACCAACCCCGCTGGCTGCGGAGAATTGCAGCATGGACCCGCAACAGCACTCAATTGCCCTGCGGACTCGAAGGACGGCGAATTTGCGGCGACCAATCGCTCGGGTGTCGATGCTTCGGAGCAGTCAAGAGCAGCACGACCAGCACCGCCACCGGCGTTAGCACAATCGAAACCAGAAACGTGCCGATAAATCCCATGCGGCGGTCGAAGCCGTACAGACCCGTGAGCAGGCAGAACGCCACGTAAACGGATGCCTCAAGCATTACGCGCTATCTCCTGTCTCGATGCCAAGCCCGCCGATCAAGTGCCGGCGGGGGTCTTGGCCGAAGCGTTTCGCGCGGCGGCGTCCGCGCCGGCGTCTGCTCCGCCTGAGCGAAAGCTCAGCTTGTCCTTGGTGGCCTTGATGAATTCCTTGTAGTCCGGCGGATTGAAGTCAAGCAGCGTCCCGCCGGTGGCGAAGTGCTGCATGAAGACCTTGCCGATCAGGTAGGTCGCGCCCGCCGAAACCCCCGACATCGTCAGGATGCCGACGCCCGTTCCGATCACCGGAACGCTCTTGAGCGCGCTGGCAACGCCCATCCCGCTGCTCGCCGGGATCAGCGATCCGGCGAGGCTCGCCAGCACCGACTTGCCCCAGTCGTCGGAAAAGGGGACGTCGTAGAGCGTCGCAAGGCGGCGCAGCATGTCGAGCTGGATGCCGCCGACCAAGGCCACGTCGATGACCGGCACCGGCACGAGGCCGGCAGCCCCGGACCACAAGGCGTAGCGCTCGACCAGCTTAGTCGCCTGCGCCTCGCGTTCTTCGGGGCTCAGGTCCGACCCAGCCGATTTCTGCACCGCGACCGGATCTTTTTTGTCGGGCGTTCCAGACCCAGTCGGTTCCTTTGCCATCGCCAGTCCTTTCTCGTCACCCGTGTTGCGGGCTCTGTGAACGGTCGAGCTTACTCACATCGGATGAAGCTTATGTGTGCATCGTCGCCGCCCGCGCCAAGTGCCAAACCCTAACATAGCGTGGCGGCCCGTTCCAAGGTGTTTGTACCGGACTTCCGAGCCTATCCAGCGCTCCGTTCGAGTTGAAATATGCGGCTGATGCCAGGGATTTACGCGCGGTCTTCCACTTGACAAAATGGCGGCCGGCATGACCATTTGCCCCAATGCTGCTTCAAAGCGGATTGAGCATTGCGCCGCTCGGCATCCGCTTGATTTAGCTGCGAACAGGATCATTAAGTTCGGTGTCTGATCTCGGCTTTTACGCTGGCCGTGGGCTGCAAAACGATCGCAGGACAGCGTGGTCGACCAATGGCCCCCGGCCTCACATTCGCGGCTTGAGCCTCAGTCTGCCCGACCGGTTGCGCGCTTGCTGCGGAGGCACCGCGATGACTCGCTTTCGGCGGTCGTGCCGTTCGAGGCCGCACCGGCCATCTCCGTCGGGCGGCGACCGCGCAATGCCCAGCGTCCATGTCAAGGGAGAGCAACGTGGCAACTAACCCATTCGAAGACGAAAACGGCATCTACCATGTTCTGGTCAACGACGAAGGGCAGCATTCGCTTTGGCCGACCTTTGTCGAGGTGCCGCAAGGCTGGTCCGTCGTCCACCAGTCGGACAGTCGCGCCGCCTGCCTCGACTACATCAACAAGAACTGGACCGACTTGCGGCCAAAGAGCCTGATCGACAGCATGAACGCGGCGGCTAAAGGCGAGCAACCGGAAACACAGCAAGCCGGCCCTGCGGGTGAACCGGCCTCGGGCGGTAATTCGAAGGCGGTCCACTAGCGCCAGAGCCGACCATGACCGATGTGAGCACGTATTCGTGGTCCAACGGGGACATCAAGGAGCGGGAGAAGGGCGCGCCGTCGGTAGCGAGCATTTCGTTCCATCTCGGGACCGGGGTGTTCGACGGCATGATGGCCTACTGGAACCGCGATCATTATTACATTCACCGCGCCGAGGAGCATCTGGTTCGGTTTCGCCGGGGCGCCGCCTGCATGGGGCTGGTGTTTCCCTGGTCGGTCGCCCAGTTGCTGACCGGCATCACCGAGCTTCTCAAGCTCGAACCGAAAGGCACCCAGTACGTCCGCCCCATCGCTTTCCGGGGCGGGCCGGAACTGTGGGTGACCGGTTCCGAAGGCCGTCCGGTGGACGTGACAATCTTCACCGTCCGCACCCAGGGTCACCGCGATATCGATGCTCCGATCCGCTGCGAAATCTCCGAGGTCGAGCGGATTTCGAGCCGCTCGATTCCGGGCCAGATCAAGGTCAGCGGCGCCTACGTCAACAGTTTCTTCGCCCGCAAGACCGCCGAAAAATCCGGCTTCGACGATGGCCTCATGTTCGACCGCGAAGGCTGTCTGACCGAAGCATCGGCGGCCAATGTGTTCCTGATCGCGGGCGACCGCCTTCTCACGCCCCGGCTCAAGCCGGATGTCTTTCCCGGCATCACGCGGCTGGTGTTCCTCGAGCTCGCGCGCGCCCAGGGCATCGAGACCCGGGAAGCCGAGTTGCGCCGCGAGGATCTCGCTGGCATCGACGGTGCATTCCTCTGCTCCACGCTCATGGAAATCCGCGCCCTGTCGAAACTTGGCGACCGCACGCTGCCCACGGTGGAATTGCCGATGTACAAGAACCTGGTCAGCGAGTTCCGCGCCGTCACGCATCAATAGGTGGCTTAGCCTCCACGCAACGCCTGATGCGGCAATTTCGACCAGTCAAGTGTGCCGAAGAAACAAGGCATTTCTTGCCAAGCAGGGGCTGGTCCCATACAACGCCCATGGTGCGAAAAACGATCAACGCGGAGGCTGTAATGTCGATCGCTCGATCCGTGAGCCAAGAGGCTGGCGTACCGCCGGCGCGGCGGCCGTGGGAGCCTCCGCTTCTGAGCGTGTTGTCGCTTCGCACCGATACGAAGTCGAACCACGAAATTTCGGCCCCGCCCGATCACCCGCCGCCGCCTGCCGCGCCCGCGGCAAAGCTCGGTTTTTCGCTCGAGGCGGCATTTCCGCTCGCGTCCCGTTCGGAAAAATAGCGGCGCCGGCCGCCGGCTTCGGCGATCCTACCGATTGGCCGATTCCACCCAGCGCAGAAACCGCGCACCGGCCACCCCGCGGGTGAGCGCGAGGTGGTACTCCTCGATCACCTTGGGCGACTCCCAGCCGCCGGCCGGGAAAGTCTTGATCGCCCGCTCGAGCCGCGCGAGGTCGATGGCGCGGCGCGCGAGCGGTGAGGACGACAGCTCGGCGATTTCGGCCGCGATCTGGTCGCGCTGGCCTTGCACCTTTTCGTACCAGTCCGCCGATTGCAGACCGCTCAACCGGTTGGTCAATACGCTTTCGGGCAGCAGACCCCACATGGCGCGGCGTATGAGCGATCGATCGATGCCTTCGGCGAGATACTGCTCGGGTGGAACCCCGAAGCAATAGGCGATCACGTCGAGATCGGCCGTGGGATCGCGCACTTCCACCCCGGTGACCGCCTTCTCCGCCGCGATCCAGTCGCCGACATAGTCGACCTGCGCCAGGCCGGCCGAGCGCTCGCCCGGCCGCGTCCGGTAGAGGAAATCGTGCCCGACCTCCCGGGCGCGGGCTTCGACGTGCATCGAGGCGGCGTATTCGGGCAGGATCGCCGCGTGAACCTGCCACGGCGCGATGCGTTCGGGGTGGCGGCGGCGATCGGCCCAGACCGCCACCTTCTCCGGCACCAGCGGTTCGATGAACAGCTTGCGGAACGCCACCCAGCGCGAATAGGCCGAGTAACGGTAGAACAGGCGCCACTGCCGAAAGGCGGTGAACAGCCGCCCCTTGAACAAATGTCCGGGTGCCTGCGACCAGCCGTTCCAGCTGATGGTGTAGTTTCCGAACAGGCCGCCGAGCAGCACGCGGCGGCCCTGCTGGCGCGCCCGACGCGGGATCGCCAGCATCCAGCCCAGGTTGGTCGGATTGCGCACCGGGCCTTCGAGCGCCAGGAACAGACGCTCAAGATCGGCGAAGTCGTCGCAGGTGTCGTTGCGGACGTAGGTGACGTCGACATTGCCGGCGAGCTGGCGGATGGCCTCGACGTAGGGCGTCTCGTCGGCATAGCGGCCGATCGGAACCGGGCCGTCGAAGCCTTCGCGCGGAACCTGGGTGAAGGCGGCAAGGCGCTGGTTTTTTTCCGCCAGCGCGCGCGCGGCGAGCGCCGCTACGGACGATGAGTCGAGGCCGCCGCTGAGGTAGCAGCCGATCGGGTGGGCGCTGCGCATCTGCCGCCGCACGGAGCGGTCGAGACAGTCGCGCAGGCCTTCCGCATAGGCCTGGTCGGAGCCCAGACGGACCGGCTCGATGTCGGCTGTCGACCAGTAACGGCTGTGCTGCATCGATCCGTCGGCCTTCACCTTTGCCAGATGCGCCGGCGCGATGCGGAAGATGTTGCGATAGACCGTGGTGGCGTGGTCGGAATGGTTGAGCACCAGGAAGTCGGCGAATTTCTCCTCGCTGAATTCGCGCGGCACGTCCGGCAGCGCGAACAGCGCTTTGGGCATGGTGGCGAAGGCGAAGAACTGGTCGTTCTTGTGCCACATCACCACATTGAGCCCGAGTGGGTCGCGCGCCAGCGTCAGGGTGCGGTCGCGCGGGTCCCAGATCGCAGCCGCGAACGGGCCGCGCAGTTGCGCCCAGACATCGTCGCCAGATTTCTCCCACGCCGTCAGGACGACGCGCGAATCCGCCCAGGTGAGCGCATCCTGCGGCGCCACCCCGATGCGCCTGAGCATCTCGTCGCGGTTGTCGAGCCGCAGGTCGGCGGTGATCACCGCCCCGCTGGCGCCTTTCCATGGCTGGCGGTCGGATTGGTCTTCCGGCGTCATGCGCATCAGCACGTGGACGAGGCCGACGCCGCCGGCCGTCATCACGTCGGACCTATCGGGGCCATGCGGCTTGAGCGCACTCGCCACGCGTTCGAGGTCGTGTCGTGCGGCGCTCTGACCGTCGAACCGCAGCAATCCGGCAATTGCGCTCATGCCAAACGCATGTCCGTCATTTGGCCGCTCCGCCGAACTCGGCCAGGCGGGTGAAGCGCTGAGCTTCGGCGCCGCCCACGATCTTGTTGGGGCCGATCTCGACCCAGGCATGCGCCTCCATGGCGCTGCCGTTGCGCGCAACGCCGAGGCAGAGCTTGCTCGCGATTCCGCGCCGTCGCAGCATGGTCTGCGCAGCCAGCGCGCGCGGCAGGCAGAGCGACTTCATCCAGGGCTTCGCTCCCACCGTCTCGACCGCCCAGGACACCCATCCGATCTCATCGCCGGCAAAGCGCACGATGCGCCGGGGCGGCCGGCTTGACCAGGCGAAGATCCGTGCCGGCGGGATGAGGAACACCGCAAGCCGCGCCGCCGCCAGCATGACCGCGGCCTCGCACTGATAGCGGCGGCGCATGGTCTTGGCCTTCATGGGCTTTTTCCAGCGTTGAGCACTCTCACCAGGCCGCGGTCGATCAGCGTCTGCAGGAACTGAGTCACGTCGCGGGTCATGGTGTCGGCGTCGACATCGTGCGCTTTCGCCAGCGAGTCGAAGATGTCGCCGACGCGCCGCGGCTCGGCCAGCATGTTCCAGATTTCGGTTCCGACCCGGTTGAAGCCGAAATAGTTGCCGGCGCGAACGCTCAGCAGGACGACTTCCTCGTCGACGGTGGCGGGGATCGGTTCCTTGTCCTGAACGAGAACTGTTTCAACGGTAACGGTCACAGCCGCGATGCTTTCTGTGGTGCGTGACGGACGATGATAACGTAGCCGGCCACCTTCCAACCCGCGCGAGATCACGCCGTCGCGGCAGATTGCACGGGCGGTTTTCGCAAGCCCAACCCGCTATTGCGAAACGACCGGCCCGTCGGCCCTTCGCTCAAGATACTCGACTGGCTGGAGATGGGCAATCAGCGCGGGCGTCGTAGTTGCGCGGGGCGGCCGGGGTCAGGGCCACTCGATCAGCGGGATTTCATGCAATGTCTTCCCGCTCTCGAAATGCTCGATCAGGGTGTGTCCGATACGGCGCGTGCATACAAGCGCCGAAACCGAGGAGACCGCGAGGCCGATCAGCCCGCTCGCCGGTATGAGCGCGCCCAGGGTCGACGAGGCGACCATTCCGAGCCCGCTCGGCATGATCCCACCCAACAAGGCGATGACCAGCGCGCGGGCGCGGTCGCGCTCGTACGGCACGTCGTAAAGAGCGGTCAGCCGTTTCAGCATGTGCACGTTGAGCGCCGTCACGCTGGCGAGGTTGGCGATCGGCAGCGGGATGATCCCTCCGAATGCGGAGCCGGCCGCGTGACGCTCCACCGTGGCGACGGCTTGTGAGCGCCGCTTATCCGCGTCGGCACTGGCGGGTGCCGCCGTATCGGGCGCAGCCGCGTCGCTTGCTGCACTGGCCTCGATGACCTCGACGGTACGCGCCGAACCGTGCGCGGCCGGGCGGCCCTTGCCAAGGGCCGGCGCAGGCACCGGCGCCTCGTACTGCACAGCGGGCGATGCCGAGGCCTCGTCGGCGCTCGGACGCCTGATGGCGCCGGGCAGTCTGCGCTTACTCATGCGCTCGCTTTCTGCATCATCGAGCCGAGAATACTGTCGATCTCGTCGGCGACGGCGGCGATGTCGCGCGCGGCGGCCCCCTTCGGGTCGGTCATGCTCGGCGTCGCGCCCCAAAGCGCCGCCTCCGTATAGGCGACGCGGTTGGTCAACTCGCTCTCGAGCAGGGGAATCCCAGCCTCGACGAGCTCGGCCCGGATATGCTTGCTGATCACGGAATCGCGGGTCGCCTGGGTCAGCAGGCAACGAAAGACGACGCCGTGCCTGCTGCTGGCGCTGATGCTGACCAGGCCAAGCGTATCCAGCATGCGGTCGACATCGAACGGCGAGGGCTTCACCGGGACCAGCAGGAAGTCGGTCCCCGAAAGGCAGGCGAGCGTCGCTTCCGAGCGAAAGCCCGGCGTATCGATGACGACTGGACGGCCGCCCGCGGCGTGGCGATGCGCGGTGGTGAGCACCTTGGCGCTCGAATCCTCAACCACCGGCACGCCGCCGAGCGCGCGTTCGCGCTTTGCGAGCCGCAGTATCGAGCGCTGCGGGTCGGCGTCGATAATGGTCGGGCGGCGGCCGGCAAGCTGCCAATGGACGGCAAGGCAACTCGCGACGGTGCTCTTGCCGCTGCCGCCCTTCATGGTCGCGACTGTGATGATCATCAGGCGACCCTCTCCCGGCCGGCCATGTGCCAGCGAATCTGTGCCAGCGAATCTCTCGCGCGCTAAGGTTATCGCGTTTTGGCAAAACTGCCTATCGCCGCAAACGAACGGCCGCCCGACAGCCTGTGGAATTCTCAACCGGAATTTGCCGGCGCGCGGCTCTGCCCGCGCCGGCCGCCGTTTCCTTCCGGCGGGATTTCACCTAGCATGGTAGCCGCCCGCCAGCGCCGTGGATGTGCCGGCAAATGCGGCGAGACTGGAAACGGGCAAAGACGCTTGCGTGCCGTGCGCTGCCCCTGCCATGCGACAACAGACGCCATTGTCCTCGGCGACAAGGCGACGGTGCTTATCGTGTCGAGGACTTTGCGGTCGCCGCGCGGGAGCGGTCGGCAATCGAAGAGGTAGGACCCATGAAACTTGATAGACGCAGGTTCGCGACCGCCGCGCTTGGCGGCCTGGTGCTGCCGTTCGCGGCCGGGCTGTCCGGGCACCCGGCTGTGGCCCAAGGCGCCGAAAAGCTCACCGTTCGCTTCACCTGGAAGCTCAAGGGCGAATACGCGCCGCTCTTCGTCGCCCTGGACAAGGGCTACTACAAGGCCGAGGGCCTCGACGTGGACCTGGCGGAAGGAAGCGGCGCCCAGACCGTGCTCAAGCTGCTGGCCGCGGGCAACGAGAAGTTCGGCTACGGGCCGGCGGTCTCCGCCGCGCAGGCGATCAGCCAGGGGCTTCCGATCAAGGTGGTTGCGCTCTACCAGACCAAGGCGCCGATGGGCGTGATCTCGTTCCCGGATGTGGCGCTCAAGACGCCCAAGGACCTCGAAGGCAAGCGCCTCGCCATATCGGTGGGCGAAACCTTCGGCGACATGCTCGGACCGTTCTGCCGGATCAACAACGTCGACATCGAAAAGATCCAGCGGATCCAGATGGACGCCTCCGCGCGCACCGCCCAGTTCCTCACCCGCAAGATCGACGTCATGTCGGTCTATCTGAGCAACGAGCTGCCGCAGATCGAGAAGCGCGCCAACGTGAAGTTCAACGTGCTGCGGGTGTCCGATTTCGGCCTCAACCTGCTCGGCGCCTCCATTATCGTCGGCAATGCGTTCGCGGAGCAGAACCCGCAGGCCGTCAAGAAGCTGCTCAGTGCCACCGCGAAGGGCTACAAGGACGCCATGGCGAACCCGAAAGAGGCCGCCAAGATCATGGCGAAACACATGAAAGTCCCCGAGCAGCCCGACGTGCTCGACGCTCAGGTCGAAGCGACGGTAGGGTCCACCAACGCACCCGCCGGCAAGCCGATCGGCTGGCAGAGCCAGGCCGACTGGGAGGCCAATCTCAAGCTGCTGAAGGAGACCGGGGGCATATCCGAGGTCAAGCCGCTCGCGGCCTACTTCACGAACGACTACCTGCAGTAGGCTCATCCTCGCGGCCGTCATCCTGAGGCGCGCGCCGAAGGCGCGCCTCGAAGGATGACCCCAGGCGACCATGCGGCGTGCGTTTCCCGGGTCATCCTTCGAGGCTCAGCCGCAGCGCTTCGCGCTGCGGCCTCGCGCCTCAGGATGACGGCCGAATATTGAGAGCGGCGCCGATCAGCCGCGATGGAGGGATCGTTCATGACGACGGTCGTTGAATCCACTCTGGCTCCGGCCAGGATCGGCAGGGTCGGCGGCTGGATTTCCCGCAACGGGCCCGTGCTCGCCATTCTCCTGGTCATTTTCGCGTTGTGGGAATTGGCGGTGTGGGCGCTCCAGGTGCCGGACTACGTCCTGCCCGCACCGTCCGTCATCGTCGACAAGATCGTGGTGTCGTGGCGCCTGCTGCTCGAAAATGCTGTGGTCACCGCCAAGGAGATCGTGCTCGGCTTCGGGATGAGCGTGGTGCTGGGCATTCCGCTCGCGATCGCGGTCGTCTATTCGCGCATCTTCGAGCGCGTGGCGTTCCCGTTCATGGTCTCGCTGCAGACCATCCCCAAGGTCGCGCTGGCGCCGATCCTGGTGATGTGGCTGGGCTACGGCATCATGCCGAAGATCATGGTGGCGTTCCTGATTTCGTTCTTTCCGATCGTGATCAGCTCGGTGGTCGGCATGCGCTCGACCGAGAAGGAGATGATCTATCTCGTGCAGTCGATGGGCGCGAACGAGCTCACCACCTTCATCAAGATCAGGCTGCCGAAGGCGCTGCCGTCGATCTTCGGCGGGCTCAAGGTCGGCATGGGACAGGCGGTCGTGGGCGCGACCGTGGGCGAGTTCATCGCCGCCGAGCAGGGGCTCGGTTACCTGCAGCTGATTTCGCAAGTGCGCCTCGATACCCCGCTGCTGTTCGCCGCCGTGGTGGTGCTCTCGCTGCTCGGCGTGCTGCTGTTCAACATCGTGGCCTGGCTCGAGCAGGTCATGCTGCCGTGGAATCGCTTGCGCACCGAGATGGGCGAGTAGCAGCGATGCCGGAGACGGCGCGGACCACCGCGATGCCGGATCGCACGGGCGCCCCGGGCAAAGGGGTCGGCATCGACATCCGCAAGGTGTCGAAGCGCTACATGACCGCGAGCGGGGAGGGCGTGCAGGCGCTCGACGAGGTCAGCCTGTCGATTGCGGCGGGCGAGTTCGTCTCCATCGTCGGCCCGAGCGGCTGCGGCAAGAGCACGCTGCTGATGCTGGCCTCCGGGCTCATCGCGCCGTCGGGCGGCGCGATCGACGTAGGCGGCACGCCGGTCAATGGGGCGGTCAGCAAGGCCGGCATCGTGTTCCAGCGCGACGTGCTGCTCGACTGGCGCACCGTGCTCGGCAACGTGCTGCTCCCGGTCGAGATCAAGAAGCTCGACCGCGCGAGCCACCTGCAGAAGGCGCGCGATCTGCTGCGTTCGGTCGGGCTGGCCGAATTCGAGGACAAGTATCCCGCCGAGCTGTCGGGCGGCATGCGCCAGCGCGTCGCCATCTGCCGGGCGCTGGTGCAGGACCCGGGGCTGCTCCTGATGGACGAGCCGTTCGGCGCGCTCGATGCGCTCACGCGCGAGCAGATGAACCTCGATCTGCAGCGCATCTGGCTGCGCGACCGCAGCACGGTCGTGTTCATTACCCACAGCATCGAGGAGGCGGTGCTGCTGTCCGACCGGGTGGTGGTGATGACCGCGCGCCCGGGTCGCGTCGCCGACATCATCGAGGTCGGGCTCGGCCGTCCGCGCGGCGCGCATACCCGCAGCGACAAGAACTTCGTCGACGAGGTCGAGCGCATCCGGCGGCACTTCATGGCGTTCGGCGTGCTGTCGGAGAACTAACTGCGTCCGTGCCTGATCCACTCTCGTCAGCCGAAGGCCGATCCGGCAACCACGCGCCCGGCTTTGAACACGATGCGCTCGCGCGGGCGCCGTGCCAGCGCATCGTCCAGAGACGACGCGCGCACCAGCACGAGGTCGGCCGGCGTGCCTTCGACGAGGCCGTAGCGGCCGTCGCAAACGCCTGCGATCAGGCTCGCCTGGTCGTCCAGATGACCCCCGACCGCCGCGAACAACGCCGTTTCGAGCATGTCGCCGTCACCGAACGGATAGAAAAAATCGCGCACGTTGTCGGTGCCGAAGCGCACTTTGACGCCGGCCGCGAGCAATTCGCGGACCGGCGCGATACCGCGCCGCGGCGGGCTGTTCTCGCCGCGATCCTGCAGGAAGAGGTTGGTCTCGGGCAGTGCGACCACGGTGATGCCGGCGCGCGCGATGCGCTCGATCAGGTCGTGCGCGGCCTTCGCCTCCAGGGCGGAAAGCGCGCACAGGTGGCTGATGGTGACCCGGCCTTGCAGGCCGCGGGCGATCACGGCATCGGCCACCATGCGCGTCAGCATTCTCTGCGGCTCGAGGTGTTCGTCGAGATGAAGATCGAGCGGCAGACCGGATTTTTCCGCGAGGTAGAGCATCGCCCCCAGCGCGCGTTCGGGGTCGGTGCTGGAGTTGAGACTGACCCCCAGGAGATCGGGCTTGAGCTCGATGGCGCGCGAGAGACGCGCGAGCGCGCTCGCCTCGACCGGGTCGTTGCGGGAGGTCGAGAAGGCGATGATGTCGACATCGAGGCGGTCCGCCACGTCGCGCTTGGCGGCGAGCACGCCCTCCATCGACTTGAGTTCGACCACCGGGTCGACGTCGGTGTGGGTCCGGATGCGCGTGACACCGTGTTTGATCGACTGCTCGAACAGGTTCCGCGCGCGGCGGTGGACGTCGTGGACGCCGAATTCCGCGCGCGCCTTGTTGGTGGCCGCGAGTGCATCGGCGAATGAGCGCGGACGGAACGCCGTGGCCGTATAGGCGCGGTCGGCGTGCGCATGCAGGTTGACGAGGCCGGGGAGCGCCAGCCAGTCGGCCTTGCCCGGCTGCTTCGACGGGGAGATCGCGGCGACGAACCCATCGCGTAACGTGAGGCTGACGCCGCCCTCGCGTCCCGGCATGCTCACCGGATCGATCGTGCGCTCGCCTGCCGTTGCCATCGTCGTTGCACGTCCATAGTTCGGCCGATGACCGAGCGAAGGCTCAATACCCCTGCGGGCCGAATACCTTGATGCCGAAGCGCTTTTCCATTGCCCGGCCGAAGCGGTACTTCATCTCGGGGCCCTCATAGGTCATCGGCGGCGTACGCAGGAAGCCGGTTTCCGGCTCGACCCGGAGCACCGTGAACGACGGCCCGTCCTCGGCCGCGATCGCGGGCATCTGCCGCTCGACTTCGGGCAGCGTCTCGATGGTGTGCGCGCGCGTAAAGCCGGCGCCGCGCGCGATCGCCGCGTAGTCGGTGCGGCCCTGGTTGACCATCGGCAGCGCGCCGACGGTCTGATAGACGCCGTTGTCGACCACGAAATGCTTGAGGTTCTTCGGCGCCTGCGAGGCCTCGGTGAGCAGGCAGCCGAGATTCATGCAGAGCGAGCCGTCGGCGTTGAGCAGCCAGATCTTCGCCTGCGGCAGCGAGAGCGAAAGCCCGAGCGCGAAGCTCGCGGCAAAGCCCATGGCGCCGTGCATGTAGAAGCTGTCCTCGCCTTGCGTCACCGCCCACCACTCGTTCGCCGCCATGCCGAGCGCGCAGACCGCGACCGCGTCGCCGCGATGCCTGGCAAGCGTTTCGATCGCCTCGCGCGCCCTCATCGCGCGTCTCCCTTCACCAGCTTGCGCGCGAGAAGCAGCACGAACGGCCGCTTCTGCAGGCGGCAGGTCTCGTAGGCATCCGGGATGCAGGCGATGTCTTCGGGCTTTTCGACGATGTGGTAGGGGAAATCGTACATTTCCAGCAGCGGAATCGTGCGGCGGCCCTGCACCTCCTGATAAATGCGGTGGTCGTCGATGGTGCCGCGCTGGCTCACGATCAGGAACACCGGGATCTGATGGCGCAGGTTGAGCGTCGCAAGCTCGCCGGTGCAGGTCAGCAGGCCCGTCGCGCCCATGAGCGCGACCGCGCGCACGCCGCCGAAGAACGCGCCGCTGCAGATGGCGATCGCTTCCGCCTCGCGCGCCACCGGCACGTGGCGGATGCTGTTGTCGGCGGCGATGCGTGTGATCAGCGGCGCCACCCAGTCGTCGGGCAGCGAGGCCGCGAGCGTGATCCCGCTTTTGGTGAGCTGCTCGTGGATGCCGGCCGTCACGTCCACGGTCAGCGGCCTTTCGTGTCGGGCGCGGCGGCGATCACTTCGACCTCGACCAGGAACTCCGGCCGCGAGAATCCGGAGACGATCATGAGGGTGGAGGCGGGAGGTGGATCGGCGATGTAGTGGTCGCGCACCGCCATGTAGCCCTTGAGATGCTCGCGCCCGCTGACATAGGCGTTGATGCGCACCACGTCGGCGAAGGTCACGCCGGCGTCCTTGAGCACCGCCTCGATGTTGCGGAAGCACACATGCGTCTGCTCCTCGACGCCCGCCGGCACCGTGTCGTCGGGCGTGATGCCGAGCTGGCCCGAGCACACCAGGATGCGGTGGCCGGCCGGGATTTCCACGCCGTAGCTGTAGCGTGCGAACGGCGGCCTGATGCCGCGCGGGGTGATGTGCTTCATGGGGGCATCCTATCCACAAAACGGTGGGGCCGTCATCCTGAGGCGCTCGGCCGAAGGCCGAGCCCGAAGGATGACGGCCGCGACGTTGCTGACAGCCGTGGCTTTTACTGTACCATGCGGCCGAAACGCAGAGCCTAACCGATGCCCATCCCCGAAGCCTTGCGCCGCGACCTCGCCGGCATCCAGACACTGGAAGACACCGGCTCGCTGCGCATGAAAAGCCGCGACTTCTACTGGTTCTCGCCACTGCTCAAGGAAAGCCTGGACGGCAAGCGGGCCGACATGATCGCCGTTCCGGCCAACAAGGCCGAGGTCATGCGGATCGCGGCGGCCTGCGCGCGCCATCGCGTGCCTTTGACCGTGCGTGGCGGCGGCACCGGCAATTACGGCCAGGCGGTGCCGCTCGCGGGCGGCGTGCTCATCGACATGGCCAAGCTCGACGGCGTGCTCTGGCACAAGCCCGGGGCAGGGCGCTTCGAAGCGGGCGCCCGCATGCTCGACATTGATCGGGAGCTGGCACCGGCCGCGCACGAGTTGCGGTTCTATCCCTCGACCCGCCAGCACGCGACCATCGGCGGGTTCGTCGCCGGCGGCGCCGCCGGCGCCGGCTCCTGCACCTGGGGGCAGATTTCCGACCCGGGCGCCGTGCTCGGGGTCGAAGTCGTCACCGTGGAGGATCAGCCGCGCGCGATCGAACTGCGCGGCAAGGATGTGCTCAAGGTCATGCACGCCTACGGCGTGAACGGCATCATCACCGAGGTCGAGGTGCCGCTGGCGCCGAGCCATCCCTGGTGCGAACGGATTGCCGCGTTCGCCTCGCTCTCCGCGGCCGCGCGCTTCGCGCATGCCTTCACCGAATGCGACGGCATCGCCAAGAAGCTCGTAACCGTGCACGACCCCAGGGTGGTGCCCTATCTGCGGCGGCTGGAGAGCTACGCGGCGCCGGGCGAGGCCATGGTGATCGTCATGGTGTCGGAGCCGCAGGCGGAAGCCTTCGAGCTTCTCGTCGCCGAGCACGGCGGGCGCGTCACCTTCCGCCGTCCGGCCGAGGAAGCGCAGCGCGCCGCCTTCGGCGGCGGCGGCGAGATGGCGCCGATCTACGAGTTCACCTGGAACCACACCACGCTGCACGCCATCCGGATCGATCCGACGATCACCTATCTGCAACTGCGGTTCCCGCCCGCCAACAATTTGGAGCTGGTCGACTGGGTCGCGCGGCGCTTCGACAACGAGGTGCTGCTGCATCTCGAATTCCAGCGCCGCTTCGGCAAGGTGACGTGCTCCAGCCTGCCGCTGCTGCGCTACACCACGCCGCAGCGGCTCGACGAGATCATGGCCGAGCTCGACGCCCACAACGTGGCGGTGTCCAACCCGCACACCTACGTGCTGGACAATGCGGGCTGGAAGCGGGTCGACGCGCCGCAGGCCGAGTTCAAGCGCATGGCGGACCCTTACGGCCTGATGAATCCGGGCAAGCTCAAGGACTGGCGGACGCAGGCGCCGCAGGCGGCGGAGTAACCACGGTTTCCGTCATGGCCGCGCTTGTCGCGGCCGCCTACGCCTTGCTTGCGGCAACAAAGACGTGGATGCCCGGCACAAGGCCGGGCATGACGAACGAGAGAACGGTGCGAAGGCACAATGGCGCGCAAACAATTCTGGGCCGAGCTGAAAACGACCGACTTCGCCGGGCTCGATCCGCATTCCACCATTGCGATCCTTCCCGTGGCCGCGATCGAGCAGCACGGGCCGCATCTGCCGGTGATGACCGACACCGCCATCGCGCAGGGCATGATCGACACGGTGCTGGCGCGCCTGCCCGATGATCTCTCGGTTCTGTTTCTGCCGATCCAGACCATCGGCAAGTCGAACGAGCATCTGCGCTCGCCCGGTACGATCACGCTCTCGGCCGAGAACCTGATCCGCATCTGGGTCGAGATCGGCGAGAGCGTGCAGCGCGCCGGCCTGCGCAAGCTCGTGGTCGTCAACTCGCACGGCGGCAACACCGAGCTGATCGGCATCGTCGCGCGCGAATTGCGCGTGCGCCAAAATATGCTGGTGGCGACCGCGCAGTGGCGGCGCTTCGGCCTGCCGGCGGGACTCTACTCGCCGTTCGATGCCACCCACGGCATTCACGCCGGCGATATCGAGACTTCGCTGATGCTGAAGTTCCGGCCCGATCTCGTCGACATGAGCAAGGCCAAGTTCTTTCCCTCCAAGGCCGCCGACGTGGAGCAGCAATACACGCAACTGCGGCCGGTCGGAGGGATGGGCTGGATCGCGCAGGACCTCAATCCCGACGGCGCGGTCGGCGATGCCTCGGCGGCGACCGCGGAGAAGGGACGCCTCACCGCGGAGTTTCAGGCCGATGGATTCATCGCGCTGCTGCGCGACGTCGCGCGCTATCCGCTCGACCAGTTGGCATAGCGGCGCGCCGGCGCGGCCGGCCATCGCGGTGCGCACAATCGCGCCCGGTCAGAAATAATCTTGAAAAATTTACCATCTGAGATTATACTGTTCGTTTTTTCCCGATCCTGAGGCGGGTCTGGAATCGCTGGTAGTGGGGCGGCTCGTGCCGTTGCACACGTTTGAGTCGATGAGGGTTATGTCATGAAACCGGGTCTTGATTTCGACCGAACCGCGACCGGCGCGGCGAGTGGTGCGCCGGCCCAAGGCGGACGTCCGGCCATTGCTCCAGCCGTTGCTCCGGCCATTTCCTGGGGTGCGCCGAGCGCGCAGGAGCGCGGGCCGGTGATCGCGACGCTGAGCGAGCCCGCGCACCGCAACGCCATCGGGACGCATGCCGGCGGCTATTCGGTCTATCGCGCGCTCGCGATCGCCGCGCGGGCGCTCAAGCCCGACCATGTCGCCGACCTGACCGACACCTTGCCGGCCGACCGCATCGGACCGCATCCGCAATGGACCAGCGCGGACAAGATCGTTTCGCTCGATCCCTGGGGCCACCTGGTCGGCGAGGCGTTTCGCGATCATCTCGCGCGCGGCTACGACATCCGCCCGACCATCGCGGTGACGCGCGCCCACATCGACATGCCGGAGGTGCGCGCGGCGGTCGAGGCGGGACGCGTGCGGATCGACGGCAACATCGTCCGCGAGCGCGGCAACGTGCGGGTGATGAAGGCCGCCATCGATCCGGTCTGGTATCTGCCCGGCATTGCCGCGCGTTTCGGCGTGAGCGAGACCGAATTGCGCCGCGGGCTGCACGAGCAGACCGGCGGCATGTATCCCGAACTGGTCGAGCGCCCGGACCTCAAGGTGTTCCTGCCGCCGATCGGCGGCACCACGATCTATTGTTTTGGCGATCCCGCCAGGCTCGGCGATAGCAAGACGCCGCTGGCCTGCCGGGTGCACGACGAGTGCAACGGCTCGGACGTGTTCGGCTCCGACATCTGCACCTGCCGTCCCTATCTCGCGCACGGCATCGAGCTTTGCATCGAGATGGCGCAGGCCGGCGGCTGCGGGCTCATCGTCTACAACCGCAAGGAAGGCCGCGCGCTCGGCGAGGTGACCAAGTTCCTGGTCTACAACGCGCGCAAGCGGCAGAACGGCGGCGACCGCCCAGAGGCCTATTTCCACCGTACCGCCTGCGTCGCCGGCGTCGAGGACATGCGCTTCCAGGAGCTGATGCCGGACGTGCTGCACTGGCTCGGCATCACCCGCATCGACCGCTTCGCCTCGATGAGCGACGAGAAGCATGACGCGCTCACCCGCCAGGGCATCGACATCGTCGAGCGCGTGCCGCTGCCCGATCACCTCATTCCGGGCGACGCGCGGGTCGAGATCGAGGCCAAGATCGCGGCTGGCTATTTCACCGGCGACCGTCCGCCAAGCGCGAACGGTACGACGGTCGGGCGGGGCCTCAAGGAGTGACGTCGATTGCGATTGGCTGCGTCGGCATTTTTCACTCCGGGGCGACCATAAACAGCCATCGCCCGGAAACGACGTAATGGCGGCGAGCGTGCAGTCCACCCAACAATCCGCTCCCGGCGAGGCGCATTCGTTGCGCAGCGCAGGAGCGGTGCGGGAGCGTTGCGGGCTGATCTGCGATTGGGTCGCGGCGGGCCGCTCGCCGCACTTCACGCTCGCTGAAGGTCGCTTGCCGGCCGTCGCCGATTACGTTGCCGATGTGACGCGCGCGAACTATCCCGATCTCGTCGTTCCCTGTCACAGCCGCTGGCGGCATTTTTGCGCCGGCGGCGCCGACCGCTGGAGCAGGGTGCGCGCGCGCTTTGCCGGGGACGACCCGGTCGAGGTCGCGCGGGCGGCGGTCGATCTCGCGACCGTGAGCGTGCTGCTCGATGCCGGGGCCGGCGAGGCGTGGCGCTATCGCGAGGCGGCGACCGGGCGCACCTTTGCGCGCTCGGAAGGGCTCGCGGTCGCCAGCATCGACATGTTTGCCGCCGGCGGATTTTCCAGCGATGCCGACCGGCCGCTGCGGGTGGACAGTCGCGGCCTGGATAGCCTGAGCGCGGATTCGCTTGCGCGCTACTTTCAGGTTGCGCCGGACAACCCGCTGGTCGGAGCGCAATCGCGCGCCGGTTTGCTGAACAATCTCGGGCACGCGATCGAGCAACGGCCGGACCTGTTCGGCGGCGCGCCCGCCCGGCCGGGCAACATCGTCGATCATCTGCTCGGGCGCGGGCGGGAGGTCGCGGCGCCGGCGCTGCTCACGCTGCTGCTCGATGCGTTATCGCCGATCTGGCCGTCGGGACTGGCGATCGGCGACGTCCCGCTCGGCGATGCCGGGCGCCATCCCGCGATCCTGGCAGCACATGCGGCCGACGGCATCGTGCCGTTCCACAAGCTCACGCAGTGGCTGGTCTATTCGCTGATCGAGCCGCTGGAAACGGCCGGGCTGCGCGTGGTCGATCTCGACGGGCTCACCGCGCTCGCCGAATACCGCAACGGCGGCCTGCTGCTCGACCTCGGCGTCATTCGTCCGCGCCAGCCGCTCGATCCTGCGCTGAAGCACAAGGTCGACTCGGAACTGGTCGTCGAATGGCGCGCGCTGACGGTCGACGCTGATGGACCGCCTGCTGCCGCTGGTGCGCGACCGTCTCGGCCTCGACGACACGTTCACGCTCCCGCATCTTCTGCAGGGCGGCACCTGGAGCGCCGGCCGCAAGATCGCGCTGACATTGCGCCCGCCCGACGGCCCACCGCCGCTCGCGGTCGCCGCCGACGGCACGGTGTTCTGAACAAGCCCGATAAGAAGGTGTTGGGTGGGCGAAGCGCACACGAGCGCGCTTGGTCGATCGGTTGCGCAAGCTTCGGCGCGTGCCCACGCTGTCTGTAGATCCGGGACGCCCCTCGGTGAGTTCAGTGCCGCTCGCACGGATCAGCGGGGCACCGGCGCAAGGGCTACGCGCTGCGCCGCCTCCGCGCCACCCTACACAGATTCACCCGTGCTTGCCGTTGAGGGTGTAGCGGCCGTCCTTGAGCCGCGCGAGTTTGCCTTGGTCGTAGAGCGGACCCAAGGCGCGCACCACCTCGCGGCCGTCGCGGGTGCCGAGCGCGGCCATCAGTTCGAGATAGGTGGCGGGCCCCGCGCTCAGCGCCGCTTCCAGCGACTGCTGCGGGCGTGCCGGCAGTTGCGGCGCGGTCGGCACGGTGAACTCGGCGCTGTCGCCTTTGCCGAACGGCTTGGTGCAATCGAAGCCGGCCTTGGCGCCGGTGCGGCTGCCTTGCAGCGAAGGGTCCAGCGGCACGCAGCGAAAACCCGACGCCACCACGAAATCGCGGTCGGCCTGGAAGCGCGTGGCCAGCGCCCAGTCGATCTGCTCGTCGGAGAACACGTCGATGTCGTCGTCGACCACGAACACGTGCTTGACGTCGCCCGACGAGCAGAACACCGCCGCGATGGCGTTGCGCGCCTCGCCCGGATTGCGCTGCCGCAGCGAGACGCGCACGTTGTACATGCCGCCGGATGAGGGCGTGCAGCACACCGCCACCGGCTCGCGGATCGCCTGTTGCAGCACGTTCCAGACCGACGCCTCGGTCTTGGCGGCGCCGATCTGCGCGGTGTCGGTGTAGCCCAGCCGCGCGCCGCCGATGGTCACGGTCTGGAACAGCGCGTCGCGCCGGCGCGTGATGGCGGTGAGGTGGAACACCGGATTGGTTTTGACCAGTCCGTAATAGCCGATGTATTCGCCGTACGGCCCTTCCGGCTCCACCAGTCCGCGCTCGTCGATATAGCCTTCCAGCACCATCTCGGCGTCGGCCGGCACCTTCACGTCGATCGTCGCGCATTTGACCACCGGGACCGGCGCGCCGCGCGCCGCGCCGACCACGGCAAGCTCGTCCATCGGCGGGGTTGCGGCCATGGCACCCAGAAAATCCGCCGGATGCGCCCCAACCGTGAACGCGACCGGCAGGCGTTCGCCCTTGGCGACCGCGGCCTGATAGAGCGCGCGCAGATCGCTCGGCGCGTTGAGGTCGATGCCGGCGGCCTGCGGCCCGCGCAGCATCAGGCGGCGGATGCCGACATTGGTGAAGCCGGTCTTGGCGTCGTGCGCATAGTCGATGCTGGCCGAGATGTAGGGCGCGCCGTCGAGCGCGTGCTGCAGGTGCACCGGAAGCTGCGTGAGGTCGGCCTGCGCCCCGGTCTGCACCACTTCGTGCACCGGCGCCTGCGCCGAGGGTACCTCGACCGGCGCGTGCGGCTTCGCCAGGCGTTGCCGCAGCGCCGCTGGAAATCCGGCCGCGTCGGTGTCGAGCGCGGCGGCGAGCCGGCTGCGCGCGGCCATGACGTTGCCGACCAGTTCCGCCTTCTCCGGCCCGACCGAACGAAACCAGACCGCCTTGGGGTTGCAATCGAGCACCCCGGCGACGTCGATCAGGTCGATCGGCGCATCGTGCACGACGCATTCCCCCACCTGCACCAGCTTCTCGACGAAACGGCGCAGACGGAATTTTTCGGTGTCGGGCGTGGTCATGGTGCGGCTTCCGGGTGGCGCGTGCGCGGGATCGAGCGATCATAGTGGGGCAGGGCGCGTCCGCGCACAATCGGGTCGGCGATGAGGCGCCGGGTGCGGCCCGGTCCGCGGAACGTCTGTGCCGAGGGCCGCTCGGCGCTGCCGTTGGGCATCTTCCCATCGCGCGGTCTGCCCGGGCGTTGTGCCGCTTGCCGGAAACTGTTTTCGCCGACAGGATCGGCGTAGGCTCTCCGCGCCGGTCAGGCGGGAGCGAAACTGCCGGCGAGCGGAGGGAGCGGCATGGTCCGGGTGAAGAGCCCCCAGGATCTCGGGGCGGGCCTGGTGTTTGTGGCGATCGGTCTTGCCGGTCTCTATTTCGGCCAGGAACTCGCCTTCGGGACGTCGGCGCGGATGGGGCCGGGTTATTTCCCGACGCTCCTGAGCGTGCTCATCATCGCGATCGGGCTCATCGTCGGCTTCAAGGGCATGACGGTCGCAGGGCCGCCGATCGAGCCGGTGCAGTTGCGCCCCATTACGTTCATCATCGCCGCCATCGTCATTTTCGGGTTTCTGATCAACTCCATCGGGCTTGCGCTGACCGCCATCGCGCTGACGATCCTCGCCGCCTATGCGCGGCGCGAGGTGAATCTCACCGAAACGATCCTGCTCGGCGTCGGTTTGGCGGCCTTTACCGTCGTGGTGTTCGTCTACGTGCTGGGGCAGGCGCTGCCCCCCTGGTGGGGCCGCTAGATGGAGTTCGACCTCTTCCAGAACCTGGCGACCGGCTTCGGGGCGGCCGTGTCATGGAACAATCTCGGTTTCGCGCTGCTCGGCTGCCTGCTCGGCACGCTGATCGGGGTGCTGCCGGGCATCGGCCCGATCCCCACCATCGCGATGCTGCTGCCGATCACCTTCGGGCTCGGGCCGCTGCCTTCGCTCATCATGCTCGCCGGCATCTATTACGGCGCGCAGTACGGCGGTTCGACCACCTCGATCCTGGTCAACATTCCGGGCGAGGCGTCGTCCATCGTCACCTGCATCGACGGCCACCAGATGGCAAAGCAAGGGCGCGCCGGGGCCGCGCTTGCGGTCGCTGCGCTCGGATCGTTCTTCGCCGGCTGCGTCGGCACGATCTTCATCGCCGCCTTCGGCCCGCCGCTGGCGGCGATCGCGCAGGAATTCAACTCGCCCGACTATTTTTCCCTGATGGTGCTCGGCCTCGTCACCGCCGTCGTGCTCGCGCACGGCTCGGTGATCAAGGCGGTGGGCATGGTGCTGGTTGGCCTGCTGCTGGGTCTCGTCGGCACCGACGTCAACAGCGGGCTCACGCGCTACACCTTCGGCGTCTCGGAGCTGTGGGACGGCATCGACTTCGTGCCGCTGGTGATCGGCATGTTCGGCATCGTCGAGATCATCCGCAATCTGGAGCAGCGCATCCTTCCGCGCGCGCAGTTCAGCGCCAGGCTGAAGGACCTCTGGCCGAGCAAGCAGGATTTCCACGACGCCTGGCGCCCCGTACTGCGCGGCACCGGGCTTGGTGCGGTGCTCGGCATCTTGCCGGGCGGCGGGGCCGTGCTGGCGGCATTTGCCAGTTATACGCTGGAGAAGAAGATCGCGACCGATCCCAGCCGCTTCGGCAAAGGCGCGATCGAAGGCGTGGCGGGGCCTGAAATCCGCCAACAACGCGGCCGCGCAGACCTCGTTCATTCCGCTGTTGACGCTCGGCCTGCCGTCCAACGCCATCATGGCGCTGATGATGGGGGCGATGATCATCCAGGGCATCCAGCCGGGCTCCGCGGTGATGACCAAGCGCCCGGACCTGTTCTGGGGCATGGTCGCCAGCATGTGGATCGGCAATCTGATGCTGCTGGTGATCAATCTGCCGCTGATCGGCATCTGGGTGCGGCTGCTGTCGGTGCCGTACCGGATGCTTTATCCGGCCATCCTTTTGTTCTGCGTGATCGGCATCTACAGCACCAACACCAACATCGCGCAGCTGGTGCTGTGCGCGGTCTTCGCGGTGTTCGGCTACGTGCTGCTGCGTTTCGGCTGCGAACCCGCGCCGCTGGTGCTGGGTTTCATTCTCGGTCCGCTGATGGAGGAGAACCTGCGGCGTTCGCTGGTTATTTCCCGCGGCGATCCGATCGTGTTCATCGAGCGGCCGATCTCGGCGACGCTGCTGGCCATCACGGTGGCCATCATCGCGCTGATCGTGCTGCCGCAGTTCCGCAAGACGCGCGAGGAGGCGTTCCAGGAATGATGCCGCCATTCGCAATGTCGTGCTCGTAGTACCGAAATCTAGACAAGGAGGAAGTAGTGATGAACCGAAGATCGATATGGCTCACGTGTTGCGCGAGCGTGGCTCTCGGTTTGGCCGTGGTCGTATTACCGACCGGCGTCCGTGCGCAAGCCTATCCCAGCGCGGACATCCGCCTGATCTGCGCGTTTCCGCCCGGCAGCGGCGCTGACGTGCTGGTGCGCTATTTCGCCGAGAAGCTGCGCCCGATCGTGGGCCGCACCGTGATCGTGGAGAACAAGTCGGGCGCCGGCGGCAATATCGCCACCGAATATGTCGCGCGCGCCAAGCCCGACGGGTACACCATCTACGTCCATGCGGCGACTGCGGTCGCCGCCAACCAGCACCTGTTCAAGAAGCCGCCGGTCGATGCCGGCAAGGCGATCCAGATCGCGGCCTCGATCAACCGGCAGCCGTTCATGCTGGTGGTCGATGCCAAGAGCCCGTACAAGACCGTCGCCGATCTCACCGACGCCATGAAGCCGAAGGGCGAGAAGGCGACCTACGCCTACGCCGCGCCGACCGGCAACATCATGGGCGAAATCTACAAGAACGTCACCGGCATCAAGGCGGTCGACGTGGCCTACAAGACCGCGCCCAACTCGCTCAACGAGATGCTGAGCGGCAAGGTCGACTACGGCATGCACGACCCGGTGTTCTCGCTGGCGCAACAGCGCGAGGGACGCCTGCGCATTCTCGGCGTCAGCACGGCGACGCGCCTGCAGGCCAACCCGGACATGCCGACGATGACCGAACAGGGCGTGCCGATGGACCTGACCGGCTGGTGGGCGGCCATGCTGCCGGCCGGCACGCCCAAGCCCATCGTCGACCAGGTCAATGCGTGGTTCATCGAGATCGTCAAGACCGACGAGACCAAGAAATTCCTCAACAGCTTTGGCGGCGATCAGTTCATCAATACGCCCGAAGCCGCGCAGGCGCTGTTCCTCAAGGCGATCAAGGATTGGGGCGACTACGTGCGGATCGCCAAGATTCAGCCGATGTGAAGTCAGTCATGGCGGCGGCGCGTCCGCGCGCCGCCGCAAGACCTGGGAGGAATCGATGATCTACGCACTTCAATTTCCGCGTACGGCGCGCGCGTTCGTGCTCGCGGCCGCGATTGCGGCGATGCCGATTGGCGCGCTGGCGCAGGACTATCCGAACCAGGACATCCGCTTCATCTGCGGCTTCCCGGCCGGCAGCGGCGCCGACGTGCTGGTCCGGTTCATGGCCGAGAAGGTGCGCCCGCTCGCCAACCGCACCGTCATCGTCGAGAACAAGGTGGGAGCGGCCGGCAACATCGC
Organism: uncultured Alphaproteobacteria bacterium; assembly: GCA_963755305.1. Taxonomy (GTDB): domain Bacteria; phylum Pseudomonadota; class Alphaproteobacteria; order Rhizobiales; family Xanthobacteraceae; genus VAZQ01. Next base: position 578,384 of record CAVWJL010000012.1, read on the forward strand.
AGCGGTCTACACCGCGCGCGCCAAGCCCGACGGCTACACCATCTACGTTCATGCCGCGAGCGCCATCGCGGCCAACATGCACCTGTTCAAGAAACCGCCGATCGACGCGGCCAAGGAGCTGCAGATCGCCGCCGGCGTCAACAAGCAGCCGTTCATGGTGGTGGTCGCGGCCAACAGCCCCTACAAGACGCTCGCCGAGCTGACGGCGGCGATGAAGGCGAAGGGCGACAAGGCGAGCTACGGCCAGTCGAACACCAGCGGCAAGGTCATGGGCGAGCTCTACCGGCAGGCCACCGGGATAACGGCGGTGGAGGTGGCGTACCGGACCGCGACCGACAGCCTGAACGACTTCGCCAGCGGCCGCATCGACTACGGCACGATGGATCCGGTATCGGCGATCAGCCAGACCAACGCCGGCCGTTGGCGCATGCTCGCGGTCAGCACCGCGGAGCGCATGCAGGCGGTCCCCGATCTTCCCACCATGAAGGAGGCCGGCGTTCCCGGCGTCGAGCTGCTCACCTGGTTCGCCGCCATGGTGCCGTCGGCGACGCCGCGGCCGATCATCGACAAGATCAACAAGTGGTTTCACGACGTGCTCGTCACCGAGGAAGCGAAGAAGTTCCTCAACAGCTTCGGCGGCGATCCGTTCATCGCCACGCCCGAGGAGGGGCAGGCGCTGTTCCGCCAGCACGTCAAGGACTGGGAAGGGTTCGTGAAGGCGGCCAAGATCGAGCCGCAGTGACGGCGATGCGTCGGGCCGTCCGCAAGCGCGGTGGGAGGGTGACATGAAACAGTCGGCAAGGTTCCTGCGCTCCGCCATCCCGGCAGTGGTCATGGTGGCTGCCGTCGGCCTCCCGTCGAGCGGCGCATCCGCGCAGGACTATCCGAACCAGGATGTGCGCTTCCTTTGCGCCTTCCCTGCCGGCAGCGGCGCCGACGTGATCGTGCGTTATTTCGCAGAAAAGATGCGCACGCTGGTCAAACGCACGATCATTGTGGAGAACAAGCCCGGCGCCGGCGGCAATATAGCCGCCGAAGCCATGGTGCGTTCGAAGCCCGACGGTCACACGATCTTCATCCACGCCGGCAACACCGTCGCCTCGAACATGCATTTGATCAAGAAGCCGCCGTTCGACGCCGCCAAGGCCATCCAGGTTGCCGCGACCATCAACAAGCAGGCCTTCATGCTCGCGGTCGATGCCAATCGGCCTTGGAAGTCTGTCGGCGAACTGACCGCCTATCTGAAGCAGAAAGGCGACAAGGCGAGCTACGCCGTGTCTGCGAATTCCGGCAAGGTCATGGGCGCGATCTACAACGAGCGGGCAGGCCTCCAGGCCGTCGAGGTGAGCTACCGCCTCGCCGCCGATGCACTCAACGACATGGCGAGCGGCAAGATAGACTACGCGCTGCAGGACCCGGTCTTTGCGCTGAGCCAGCATCGCGAGGGCAGGCTACGGGTGCTTGCGGTGGCGTCGGCGGATCGGCTCAAGTCCAACCCGGAGCTGCCGACCATGACCGAATCGGGCGTGCCCATGGATCTCGTGGGCTGGTTTGCCGCCATGGTGCCGAGCGCAACGCCGCGGCCCATCGTCGACCAGTTGAATAAGTGGTTCAGCGAGGTGGTCGGCAGCGCCGAGACCCAGGCCTTCCTGAAGAACTACGGCGGCGATCCCTGGATCGCCACGCCCGAAGAGGCGCAGGCGCGGCTTGTGCGCGACATTGCGCTCTGGGGCGACTACATCCGCATCGCCAAGCTCCAGCCGCAGTGAACGACGAGCCGTCCGTCCGGCAATAGTCAGCCGTGCGCGAAGCGGTAGCGGAAGCGCGCGCCGTCGGCCTCGACGCGGCCGGCGGTCGGCGCGGGGAAGTGCACCGGCATTACCAGCGCCCCGCTGTCGGCGACCTTCTCCAGCATGCGGCGGCGCGATTGCGCGGCCTTTGCCTTGTCCCAGCAGAATACCGTCGACCAATCCGGCTCGCGGCATTGCAGCGGGTGATGCATCATGTCGCCGAGCACGATCGCTTCCTGACCGCGCGAGCGGATGTGCACGCAGCAGTGATGCGGGCTGTGTCCCGGCGTCACCGTCAGGTAGAAGGTATCGTCGAGCGAGAAATCGTCGTCGACCAGTTGCGCGCGACCCGCCTCGACGATCGGCAGGCAGTTCTGCTTCCAGACCGCGCGGCTGTGGATTTCCGGCGTCTGCGCGTTGGCGTGCTGCTCCCAGAACTCGTATTCGCGCCGGTGGAAGATGTATTTCGCGCGCGGGAAGGTCGGCACCCAGCGCCCGCCTTCGAGCCGCGTGTTCCAGCCGGTGTGGTCGATGTGCAGGTGCGTGCAGAAGACGTAGTCGATGTCGCCGACGCCGAGCCCGAGCGCGCGAAAGCCCGCCAGCCACGGCGCCTTGGGAAAATCCATCGGCGGCGGATAGCCCTTGTCCTCGCCGGTGCAGGTGTCGATCAGGACGGTGTGGTGCGGAGTGCGCACCACGAAGGTCTGATAGGTGATGATCAGCATGCCCGATTTGGCGTCGTAGACGAACGGCTCCATCTCGGCGAGATGGCGATGCCCGATCACCGGATCGAAGGCCGGGAACATGGCTTCGGGCGTGCGCCACGGACCGTCGCGCTCGATGATGCTGGTGATGGTCACGTCGCCGATCTTGATTTCGTGCATCGCCTGTCCCTTGACCCCTGCCGCCGGATGGTGCGGTACGCTATCGTGGCGGCCGCACTGGAACAAGGTCGGGAGCATCATGGCGGACCTGGCGCAAATCGGCATCGTCGGCATCGGCGCCATGGGGCGGCACATGGCCGGCCATCTCGTGCGTAAGCAGTTCCCGCTCGCCGTCTACGACCTCGACCGCACCCGGCAGGATGAATTCGTGCGCTCGCATCAGTGCCGCTCGGCGTCCTCGCTCGCCGACCTCGCGCACGGCGTCTCCACCGTCATCACGATGCTGCCGACGGGCCACGACGTACGCAGCGTGCTGCTCGAGGCCGGGGACGGCGTGCTGGCGAACTCGCTGCCGCCGGGCGCGATCGTGATCGACATGAGCTCGTCGGAGCCGAGCGGGACGCGCGCGCTCGCCGCCGCGCTGGCGCGCCGCGGGATCGCGCTGGTCGACGCGCCGGTCTCTGGTGGCACGCGCGGAGCGGAGGCGGGAAGCCTCACCATCATGATCGGCAGCGACGACAAGGCCGCGGTCGAGCGCGTGCGCCCGATCCTCAACGCCATGGGGCAGAGACTGTTCGAGACCGGCGGCTCCGGCACCGGCCATGCCATGAAGGCGCTCAACAATTTCATCGCCGGCACGAATTTTCTCGCCGCCGCCGAGGCGCTGGTCGTCGGGCAGCGCTTCGGGCTCGATCCGGTGCTGATGACCGACATCATCAACCAGTCGACCGGGCGCAATTTCTCCACCGAGAACCTGCTCAAGCAGCAGGTGCTGAACCGCAAGTTCGGCTCCGGCTTCCAGCTCGGCTTGCTCGCCAAGGACGTCAAGATCGCGGCCGATCTCGCCGATGACCTGCAGGCGCATGCCCCGATCGGCCGGCTGAGCTGCGACCTGCTGGCGCGCGCCCGCGACCGCTTCGGCGCGCAGGCGGATCATTCGGCGGCAATCAGGTACTGGGAGGAATTGAACGGCGTGACGGTCGGCGGTGAGACCAAGACATGACGCCGACACACTCAGGGAGGAACGCCATGAATGCTCGACGCTTCGCTGTCCTTGCGGCCGTGCTGCTCGCCGCGCTGGCCACCGCCGACAGACACGCAAGAGGCCAACCGGCCGCGTCCTATCCCGAGCGCACGGTGCGCATCGTGGTGCCGTTCCCGCCGGGCGGCGCCACCGACATCGTCGCGCGGCTGGTGGCCGAGCGCCTGAGCGCGGCCTGGAAGCAGCCGGTGGTCATCGAAAACATCGCCGGCGCGACCGGCGCAATCGGCTCGGGGCAGGTCGCGCGCGCCCCGCGCGACGGCTACACCCTGCTGACCGGCGTCGGCACCACCACCGCCATTCTCAAGGTGCTCAAGCCCAAGCTCGCGTTCGATCCGATCAACGACTTCGCCCCGGCCTCGCTCATCACCACCTTTCCCAACATCCTGGTGGTGCGCGCCGACTTCCCGGCCGCCAACGTTAAGGAGCTGATCGAGGCGGTGAAGGCCAATCCCGGCAAGTTCACGTTCGCGAGCTCGGGCTACGGCAGCTCGCTGCATCTCGCGGGCGAGCTGTTCAAGCTCACGACCAAGACCGAGATGGTGCACGTGCCGTTCACCGGCAGCGCGCCCGCCATCACCGCGATGCTCGGCGGGCATGTCGACATGATCTTCGACACCATGCCCTCGATCTGGGCGACGGTCCGCGGCGGCAAGCTGCGCGCGCTCGGCGTGGCGAGTGCAAAGCGTATCGTCTCCGCGCCCGACGTGCCGGCCATCGCCGAGACCTTGCCCGGCTTCGACGTGACGTCGTGGGAAGGCGTCCTGGCGCCGGCCGGTACGCCGCCGGCGATCGTGAGCAAGATCGCCGACGAGATCAGGCGGATCGCGGCGGAGCCGGAATTCGCCAAGAAGCTGCTCGACCTCGGTGCGGTCGCGACCGGCAATACGCCGCAGGAATTCTCGGCGTTCATCAACAACGACTACGCCAAATGGCAGCGCGTGGTGCGCGAGGCCGGGATCAAGGTGGAGTGAACGCGCGCGCTCCGTAGCCGCGGGTGCGGCGTTGCACCGTCACCCTGAGGCGCGAGCGCAGCGAGCCTCGAAGGGTGACGGCCCCGGTGCCAGGTGGTCATCCTTCGAGGCCCGCGGTTCGCGCGGGCGCCTCAGGATGACGGCCAGCGTGCGTGACGCCGGGCTCAATCGCCCCAGATCTGGCGGGCGACCTCCACGATGCGGGCGAGCTTCCTGCGCTCCAGATCCTCGGTCATCGCGCTCGCTTCCTCGGCGCTGGTGGCGAAGCCGCATTGCGGGCTCAGGCCCAGCTGCTCGAGCTTGATGTAGCGGGTCGCATCCTCGATCCGGCGCTTGAGGTAGTCGGCCGTCTCCACCTGCGCCACCTTGGACGCGACCAGGCCGAGCACCACGAACTTCTCGGGCGGCACCGAGCGCAGCGGGAGCAGCGAGCCGGCGCGCGCATTGTCGTATTCGAGGAAATAGATGTTCACGTTCATGTCGTTGAACAGCGGCTTGGCGATCGCGTCGTAGCCGACGTCGGCCTGCCAGCTCGGGTCCTGGCTGCGGCAGATGTGGACCGCAACGGTCAGGCCTTTCGGCGCACCCGCGACCACCTGGTTGATGACGCCGATGTAGATGCGCAAGAGGTCGCGCCAGTCGTCGCCGCGTTCGGAGAGCAGTTCGCGCACGCGCGGATCGCCGAGCTTGACCAGCGAGGTCTCGTCGATCTGCAGATAGGTGCAGCCGGCCGCGGCGATCGAGCGCATTTCCTGATGGTAGGCTTTGACGATGTCCGACCAGAAAGTGTCGAGGTCGGGGTAGACGTCCTTGCTGATGTTGCGCGCGACCGGCGCGATAGTGGATGTAGCACGGGCCGGGCAGGGTGAGCTTGGGCGTGCGGCTGGTCAGCGATTTGAGAAACCGAAAGTCGCGGGCGTTCTGCGGGCCACCCCACTCGATCCGGCTGACGACCCTGGGGATGCGGCGCGCCATCCGGTGACCGTGGGTCGCGGACTGGCTCCAGCCTTGCGTCCTCAGTCATCTCGACCTGCACGCCGGTGATGCCGGAACTGGTGAAGCAGTCCGAGTAGGTCCCGCGCCGGAACTCGCCGTCGGTGATGACCTGGAGCCCGACCTCTTCCTGCAGCGTGACCACGCGCGCGGATCGCTTCGTTCTCGACGGCTTCGAGCCCGTCGAAGTCGAGCTTTCCCGCCGCGTGCTCGTGCCGCGCGCGCAAGAGCTCGGGCGGCCGCAGCAGGCTGCCGATATGTTCGGCCCGAAACGGTGGATGCAACGGCATGCGGCAGGTCCTCGCGGCGCGAAGTCACCAAGGTATTATGAGTGCCGCCGCGGGCCAAGGTGGAACGCATTGCGTTTGGCGGGCTTTTCCCGGAAACTGGCGGGCAACAACAAGCAGATGGGCCGCGGCCGGCGATTGTCCGCGGTCGCATGCCGGCGGGCCGGCCGGCATGGCGTCAAACAGGGCGGAAGCGTCATGACATCCGAACCGGCGGGCCAGCCCGCCATCGTCGCCGATGGCGCCAGCAAGCTCTTTCTCGACGGCGCCGTGGTCGCCTTCCATCAGTTGTCGCTTGCAGGTGCGGCGCAACGAGATCATGTGCGTCGTCGGCCCGTCGGGCTGCGGCAAGACCACGCTGCTGCGCTGCATCGCCGGCCTCACCGATCTGAGCAGCGGGCAGCTGCTGGTGCACGGCAAGCCGGTCGCCGGCCGTCCGCCCGACGGGGTCGCCATGGTGTTCCAGCATTTCGGCCTGCTGCCGTGGAAGACGGTGTACGACAATGCCGCCTTCGGGCTGGCGATGGCGCACGCGCCGCGCGCCGAGATCAAGCGAGCGCGTCGGCGCACTATCTCGAACTGGTCGGCCTGACCGGATTCGAGAGGCATTATCCCTACCAGCTCTCCGGCGGCATGCAGCAGCGCGTCGGGCTGGTGCGGGCGCTCGCGATGAACCCGTCGATCCTGCTGATGGACGAGCCGTTCGCCGCGCTCGACGCGCAGACCCGCGAGATCCTGCAGGAGGAACTGCTCCAGCTCATGGAGCGGCCCGACGAGCGCAAGACCATGGTGTTCATCACCCATTCGATCGACGAGGCGATCCTGCTCGGCGACCGCATCGCGGTGATGAGCGCGCGTCCGGGCCGCATCAAGGAAGTGCTCGACATGCCGTTCGGCTGGCCGCGCGATCGTCGATGCCGTGCGCACCGATCCGCGTTTCACCGAGTTGCGCCTGCACATCTGGCACCAGCTTCACACCGCGCGGCCGCGCGCGGACGCCGGCGCCGAGGGAGGTCGCGTGACCACGATCGAGCACGCCGGCGATGATCGGCTGCCCGCGGCCGAGGCGCGCGCGAACTGACCGACGACCGGGCGCGCGCCGAACGCGTCGCCGGCCGAGCGCCGGCGCCGGCTGCGCTGCAGAATCTCGGCATCCGCGTCGTCTCGCTCGCGCATCGCGCTTGACGCTCTGGGAGATCGCCGGGGCCAACATCGACCCGGTGCTGTTCACGACGCCGAGCAAGGTCGCGGTTGCGGCCGTCGAGATGGTCTGGAGCGGCGAGCTGTGGAGCTATCTGTGGCCGAGCCTGATCGTGCTGGTGATCGGGCTTTGCCTCGCCATCGTCTTCGGCATCGCGATCGGCCTGCTGCTGGCGCGCTTCCGCGTGCTCGACATCGGGCTCACCGTCTACATCACGTTCCTCTATTCGATCCCGTCGGTCGCGCTGGTTCCGCTGATCGTGCTGTGGGCCGGCTACGAGACCACCGCCAAGGTGATCATCCTGTTCATGTTCGCGTTCTTCCCGATGGTGATCAACACCTATCAGGGCGTGAAGGCGGTCGATCCCGAAGCTGCTCGAAGTCGGCCGCGCGTTCCGCTGCTCGGAGCGCCAGCTCTGGGGCAACATCGTGCTGCCGGCGTCGCTGCCGTTCATCGTCACCGGCATCCGCCTCGCGGTCGGCCGCGGCATGATCGGCATGGTGCTCGCCGACCTCTACACGGCGATCTCCGGCATCGGCTATCTGATCGTGCGCACCGCCTCGACCTTCCAGATCGACAAGATGTTCGTGCCGATCGTGACGCTCGGCCTGCTCGGCGTCACGCTCACGGCGCTGCTGCGCGTTGCCGAGAAGCGCGTGGCGCCGTGGACCGCGGCGTCGCAGGAAGACTAGGGCTTCGCCGAAAACAACGATGGAGATGAGGAAACACGCCATGTCGCATGGATATCGATGGATTCTGTCCGCTGGCTCTGGCTGGTTGCCGGCGCGTTGCCGACGCACGGCGGGCATGACGCGGCGGCGCAGATCCTGCGCCGCGATGCGCAAGATCAATGTCGGCGTGTCGGTGGCGCCGCCGAACGTCGTGCACACCTCGCCCTATGTGGCGAAGGCGCTCGGCCTCTTCGCCAAGCGCTGCATCGACGCCAACATCATCCAGTTCGAAGGCGGGCAGTCGCAGACCGCCAACGTGGCTGCCGTGCAGGGCTCGGCGCTCGTGAGCGTCGGCGACGTCGCGATCGGCCGCGGCATGAAGGTGCAGCAGATCTGGGGTCTGGCGCCGCGCATGCCGCAGGGCTACATGGTGGCGGAAGGCATCAAGACGCGCGGCGGATCTCAAGGGCAAGCGGCTCTCCGCCACCGGCGGCGGCGTCGGCGGCTTCAACTGGCGCATGGGCCGCGCCATCCTGCGCTCGGCCGGCCTCGACGTCGAGCGACGCGCAGTTCATTCCATCGCCGACGGCCGGCCGGCTGCCCGGGCTGATCGCCGGCCAGATCGACGGCGTCGCGCTGCATCCGGAGGACGTCTATCTCGCCAAGAAGCAGAAGCCGACGCTGAACGTGCTGCTCTAGCTCGCCGACCTGATGCCGAACTACATGTTCAACGCCTACGGCGCCTCGCTCGACTGGATCGCGCGCGACCGTCCGCTGCTGCGCGACACGGTGGCGGCGATGATCGAGGCCAACCGCACGATCTATCGCGACAAGGACAAGGTGGTGCCGATCATCGTCGAGGCCACCAAGAAGCCGAAGGACGCCGTCGAATACGCCTGGGACGTCGAGACCAAGAACTGCGTCTGGTCGGTCAACGGCGGCTTCGATCCCAAGCGCACGCAATGGACGATCGACAACAGCGTCGAGAACGGCGACATCGAGAAGGACAAGAAGCCGACGGTCGAGCAGGTCGCCAACATCGCGCTCGCCAAGCGAGGCGGTCGGAAGCGCCGGCGGCCGCGTGACCATCGGCAACTGCAAGGACTAGCGTGCCCCGTGTCCCGGGCGCAGCGCAGCACGAGCGCGCTGGCGCGAATTGATGCGCTGCAGACCCGGGACCCTGCGAGGTCCCGGATCAGCGATGCACCACTCGCACTTCGTGCTCGCGCGCATCGCATCCGGGACACGGTATGAGTTGAGCTGAACATCGAGCATAAGTGATGAGGACCAAGAAACATGAACATCCAGACCCCGCTGCCCAAGACGGCCACGCAGCACCTGGGAGCAGGTGCGCGCCAAGCTCGACCAGAACGCGCCGTTCTCCAACATGTACGACACGCCGTACTACCGCGACGCGGTCTACGATCAGTTCTCCAAGGCGGAATACGCCCGCCGTTACGCCTCGCTGCGCGACAAGATGCGCGAGCACAAGCTCGACGCCGTGATCGTGCCCGGCGGCCCGAGCCACTGGAGCTTCGGCGGCGGCATGCAGTGGCTCACCGGCCACTGGGAGTGGCACGCGATCGCGTCCTACGTGGTGGTGCCGCTCGACGGCGAGCCGACGCTGGTGTTCTCGATGGGCGGCACGCATGCCGAGGCCGGCGCGGCGCGAATGCGCCAATGCGCTCACCGACGTGCGCCACAGCCGCAGCGGCCACTACGCCGAGGTCATGGTCGAGCGCCTGAAGGAGCTGAAGCTCGAGCGCGGCCGCATCGGGCTGATGGAGATCGACCCGCGCCACAACGACTACCTGCCGGTCAACCAGTACAACGTGCTGCGCGACAATCCTGCCGGACGCCGAGCTCGTCTTCACCAAGGGCTTCATGCACGAGCTGGTGGTGATCCACAGCGAGGAGGAGCTGCGACGCGTGCGCAAGGCCGGCGTGCTGTGCGAGCGCGCCATGGAGGCCATGATCGCGCGCGCGAAGCCCGGCGTGAAGGAATACGAGCTGCGCGCCGCGGCCGGCGCCGCGATCCTCGAAGGCGGCGGCGACATCGACTTCCTCATCATCGGCTCGACGCCGATGGACAATCCGGCGATGATCTTCGGCAATCCGCGGCCGTCGCAGCGCAAGCTGCGGAAGGGCGACATCATCAACATGGAGCTGGCCGCCGGCTACAACGGCAACTCGGCGCAGATCGGCTCGCCGATCACGCTCGGCGAGCCGAACGAGATGGTGCGGCAGTTCTGGGAGGACATCACGCTGCCCGGCTACAAGAAGATCGTCGCCGAGATCGAGCCCGGGCAACGCCACCGACAACATGCGCCACGCCAGCAAGTTCTTCCGCGACAAGGGCGTGCAGTCGCGTCCGGTGCAGGTGCACGGCATCGACATCGTCACCGACAAGCCGCACGTGTTCGCCGAGCGCACCGAGGCCGACGAGATCGACAAGGTGCTCAAGCCCGGCATGATCATCATGGCCGAGCCCAATCCGATCACCGCCGACGGGCTGTTCGGCATCTTCCTCGGGCACACCTTCATCGTGACCGAGGACGGCCACGAAGTGCGTCGACAACTTCCCGCTGGAGATCGCCGTCGCGCCGTGCTGACGCATGAAATCGTCATGGCCGGGCTTGTCCCGGCCATCTACGTCTTACTCGCACCAGTAAAGAAAGACGTGGATGCCCGGCCCAAGGCCGGGCATGACGATACGGAACGGTCAGCGCCTACAGCTTCTTGATCCCCGCCTGCTCGATGATGTCGCGGAACATCGGCACTTCCTTGGCGACGCGCGCCATGTGGCCCTTGCCGTCCTTGGCGGTCACCTCGAAGCCGGACTTGCGTCAGCCTCTCCCGCATCGTCCGGCTTGTTGAGGATGTCGAGCGCGACCTTTTCGAGCCGGCGCGACGATTTCGGGCGGCGTCTTCGCCGGCGCCATCAGCGCGGTGTAGGTCTCGAACACGAAGTCCTGGTAGCCCGCCTCCAGCATGGTCGGAATGTCGGGCAGGTCGTGCCAGCGCTTGGCGCCGGTGACCGCGAGGCCCTTGATGTTGCCGGCCTTGATCTGCGGATGCGCCGGCGCCAGCACGCCGGAGGAGAGCTGCACCGTGCCGCTGAGCAGCGCCTTGAGCGCGTCGCCGCCGCCGGCGAACACGACGGTCGCCATCTTCTGCAGGCCTTCGCGCTGCTTGAGCACTTCGGCCTGCAGCTGCGGCGTGGTGCCGATCGGCGGGGTCGAGACGTTGAACTTGTCCGGATTGGCTCTTCGCGAGCGCGACGAACTCCTTCATCGTGTTCGACGCCGAGATCGGGCTTGACCGCGAACACGTGCGGCGAGACCGCGAGCTCGCAGATCGCGACGAAGTCCTTGAACGGGTCGTACGGCAGCGTGTTGTAGAGACCGGGATTGACCGAGTAGGCGCTGGTCGTGAGCAGGATGGTGTAGCCGTCGGGCTCCGCGCGCGCCGCCAGGCCCATGCCGATATTGCCGCCGGCGCCGCCCTTGTTCTCCACGAACACCGATGCCGCCCATCGTCTCCTGCATCGCCGCCGCCATGATGCGGGCGATGATGTCGGACGGTCCGCCCGGCGTGTTGGCGACGACGATCTTGACCGGGCGTTCGGGATAGGCGGCGAGCGCCGAGCCGATGCGCAGCAGCGCTGGAGCGGCGATGCCGGCCGCAAGCGCGCCCGCCGCCTTGATGATGCGTCGGCGCGTCGGCGCCCTCTTTTCGTGGGAATGGGTCACTGGTCGTCTCCCGAAATGTGGCAAGGCGTCATGCTAGGAATTTGCCGACCCCGCCGCAACTGCGCAAACGCGGGATATTCGGCGCCAGGCAAGGGTTTGCGTGCCTTGCTTGGGCCCGGTTGTCGCCATTTTATCACGGTCAATCTTTTTCCTTAATCGTCGATACACTGAACCTCAGCGATCGGGGAATCGCTAAGTCGGGATCAGGGGAAAGACTCACCTTTTTGACTTGTCAGGGACGGCGGCCTTGGGCCGCCGGGTCAGCGGTTGCACGCCTGCGCGAGCGGGATGCCGCCGCAAGGTGAACGATCGGGGGGAAGCAGCAGGTGAATGCACGTGCCACGCACGCGACGCGCGTCATACGCGTTCTGAACTGGTCACCGGCCGGCTCCTTCAGTTTGCCGCCATTGCCCATCCGGCTCGCAGCCCCATTCAATCCGCTGCGCGCGGCGTTTGGCCGCAACGGTGCGATCTGGTTCATCGCCAGCGCCGTCGTGTTTGCGATCATCGTGGCCCCCGTCGTGCAGCAGAAGCTGCGCCGGCACGCCACGCCCGTGCACGACATGAGCGTCTACGACACGGTGGTGTATCGCGACACCCAGCAACGCCTGAGCTTCGACGATCGCTGGACACAGATGGCGGGCCCCTTTGCGGTGGCGGCGCGGGACGTTCCGAATGCGGTCCAGACCATCCAGGTAGCCAAGACCAACTACCGGCCGGATGACCTGGTGTTCGCGCCTGCCTTCGCCGACGCGGGCGCGGCGACGCGTTTCACGCTTGCCTACGCTCCGAGCGAGGCTGCCCGCGGCACCGAGCGTGCCGGCGGGACCGTCGAGGACCCGCAGGAGAAGCAGGCCTTGGCCGGCATGGACGAGGTCGAGCAGTATCTCTGGGAAGTGTACAAGCGCGCGCCCACCAAGAAGGACAAGTCGGGCGACTTCACCTGGAAGGATCCGGCGGCCGCCAAGCGCTTCGGCGTTTCCATGCCGGCCTACGTGATCACCGGCATGGATCCGGACTTCCGCGAGCAGCTCTATCACATGGGCAAGGCGATGGACGCCGCCGGCATCCAATGGGCGATCCTGAGCGCATTCCGCGACGACTACCGCCAGGGCCTCGCCTCCGGTTACAAGGCGAGCGCGAAGAATTCGCTGCACGGCGGGAGCCGGCGGGTCGGCGGCTACGGCCACGGCCGCGCGGTCGACGTCACCGCCGCCGACGACAACGCCACCGCGGTCTGGGATTGGATCGACGAGAACGGCAAGAAATACGGCCTGCACCGACCCATGCCGGACGGCGATCCGCCGCACATCCAGTCGACCGGCGACTGGCGCAAGCTCGCGCGTGCCCTGCGCGATGGGCGCACGCGCCTTGCCAAGGCCCGCTCGCCGGGCGAGGCGCCCGCGGGTAAGACCAAGGTTGTTGCCAACGCGTCGCGCTGAGTTCGCGTCCGGGCGCCACCGCGGCGCCCCGGCCGCAAGCGCGGCCGCGCCGCATCGGGACGGCTTGCGCCGCACATGACCACGGCCGAGACCAAACTCACAGAGCTCAGGCATCGCCTGCGCGAAATCAGCGATCTTCACGCTGCGGCTTCCATCCTGACCTGGGATCAGGCCACCTACATGCCGGAAGCCGGCGCCGCCGCGCGTGGCCGGCAGGTCGCCATGCTGCACCGTTTGGAACACGAGCGGTCGGTCGATCCCGCGCTCGGCAAGCTGCTCGACGCGCTGATGCCCGCGGCCGATGCTTTGGCGCCCGACAGCGACGACGCGAGCCTCATACACGTCGCGCGCCGCGATTTCGAGAAGGCGAATCAAGATCCCGGCCGATTTCGTGGTCGCGCGCCTATACGCTCAGCTGCGCCTCCTACGATGCCTGGACACGCGCGCGGCCGGCGAACGATTTCGCCGCCATGGTGCCGTTCCTGGAGCAGGCGGTCGACCTGAGCCGGGAGTATGCCGGCTATCTTCGCTCCATACGACCATATCGCCGATCCGCTGATCGACGCACGCTCGACGAGGGCATGACGACCGCCTCGGTGCAGGCGCTGTTTTCAGGAGCTGCGGCGCAGCGCTGGTGCCGATGGTGCGCGCGATCGCGGAGCAGCCGCTCGCCGACGATCGGCTGCCTGCACGGTTCGTTCGGCGAGACGGCGCAGCTCGATTTCGGCCGCGCGGTAGCCGCGCGCATGGGATACGACTTCGCGCGCGGGCGGCTCGACAAGACCTACCATCCGTTCTGCACGAAATTCGCCGCCGGCGACGTGCGCATCACCACGCGCGTGCGCGACGACGACATCGGCGAAGCGCTGTTCTCGACCGTGCACGAGGCCGGGCACGCACTCTACGAGCAGGGCGTGAGCGCGGCGCTCGACGGCACCCCGCTCGGCCGCGGAACGTCGGCCGGCGTGCACGAGAGCCAGTCGCGGCTGTGGGAGAATATCGTCGCGCGCAGCCGCGCCGTTCTGGGAGCACTACTATCCGCTGCTGCAGCGCATTTTTTCCGGGCAGCTAGGCCGGGTGGCGCTCGACGACTTCTATCGCGCCATCAACAAGGTCGAGCGCTCGCTGATCCGCACCGACGCCGACGAGGTGACCTACAATCTCCACATCATGCTGCGCTTCGACCTGGAGTGCGCCTTGCTCGAGGGCCGGCTGCGCGTGCAGGACCTGCCGCAGGCCTGGCGCGCCGCCATGCAGGCCGACCTCGGCATCGTCCCGCCCGACGATCGCGACGGCTGCCTGCAGGACGTGCACTGGTATTACGGCTCGGTCGGCGGCGCATTCCAGGGCTATACCATCGGCAATGTCCTGAGCGTGCAGTTCTATGCGGCCGCGCTCAAGGCGCATCCCGAGATTCCCGCGCTGATCGGCCAAGGCGAATTCGGCACGCTGCGCGGCTGGCTCGGCGAGCATCTCTACCGCCACGGCCGCAAGTATCTGCCGGCCGACCTGGTCGAGCGGGCGACCGGCGGCCCGATGAGCACGGCGCCTTATCTCGGCTATCTGCGCGGCAAGTACGGCGAGCTTTATCGGCTGCCGGGCTAAGGGGCGCACTCACAAATCGTGACCGCTTGCATTCGCCGACTGATGTCCGCTTAGCCCCAAAACCGGCGGAAAAGCGGACATTCAAAAACCGCCGCTTGGGGGCCACATGCAGACACGGCCCCACGCCTCGCTCTTTCTTCTGCATGCATATGACAATATTCTAAATCCGGTGGTCTCGCTCCAAGCGTTCGATGGAATCATGGAGGCGAATGAAAGCCTTTGGGTCTTTGCCCGTCACATTGTTAGGCCTCTGTTGCCTCCTGGCTCCAGGTGCTCCCTCAGCGCAACCAATGGACCGCGAAGCTGCGCTGGCTGCTTCGCCGCGAATTACGTTCGAAGTCGCCGAAAGTGCGCGGATCGATAGCACTCAAAGGCGGCAGAATCGATGACCTCACGCTCGTGCGCTATCGCGAGACTGTCGATCCCAATTCGGCCCCGGTCACGCTCCTTTCACCTATCGGCAGCCCACGCCCCTATTATGCGGAATTTGGCTGGAGCGGCGCGGCGGGATCGAATCCAACGGTGCCCGGACCGAACACGGAATCGGTTAGCCTCCACCCTTATGCGCTGATCTCACGCCACGCAACGTCGACGACGTCCGGCTCCTACCTCTCGCATGAAGGCCTTATCGGCGTTCTCGGCGATATGGGCCTGCACGAGGTCTCGTATCCAAGTATCGATGAGAAACGCCACGAGAGCTTTAACATAACAAATGGCTGGCTTGGCATCGCCGACCGATATTGGGCAACCGCACTCTTACCCAATACCGACGTGCGGATGCAGGCGAACTTCAGGCGGAACGAAGATGCCTATCAGGCAGACTACCTGCTCGACCCTCAGACAATCCTGCCCGGCGGCACCGGTAGTGCCGATGCGCGAATTTTCGCGGGAGCCAAGGAAGTTCTCGTCGTTGACGGCTACAACGCTGTCCTGCAGCTCAACCGGTTCGACCTACTGATCGACTGGGGTAGCTTTTCCTTCATCGTCAAACCAATGTTTCTGGCGATCGACTTCTTCTTTCATATCTTCCGGAATTACGGCGCTTCCATCCTTTTCCTTGTGCTCTTGATGCAGCTTCTGTTCTTCCCGCTCGCCCACAAGTCCTATGCGCTGGTGGCCAGGAGGAAGGCAACGCGCTCAATCGGCAAGACCGAGCGAGCCAGCCCGATCTTCCGGCGCGTATACGTCGTGGCCCAGCTTCTTATGCAGTTTTCGCTCTTTAAGTTGCTGTTTGTCGCGGTCGAGTTGCGTCATGCGCCGTTCTTTGGTTGGATCGATGATCTTCCGGTCCCGGACCCAACCAACATATTTGCTTTATTCGGACCGACTTCATTCGACCCAACGACCGATACCGCTGATCGGTTCGCTTCTGCATCTCGCCATTTGGCCGGCAATCATGTGCATCACGATGTGGGTGCTGATAAGGCTCAACACGGCGCCCGCCGATCCGACTCAAAAAGTCATATTCAACTGCATGCCTATCATCGTCGGTTATTGGTTCGCGAGTTTCGCCGCGGGGCTCGTGATATATCGGGCGTGGAACAGCGCGCTCGCCCTGTTGCACCAGTACATCCTGATACACAGCCGGGGTACCGAGTTTAGCCGTCTGGTCAATCTCAAATACATGTTCACCAGGCCAGGAAGACCGCCCGCTGTCTCTGCGCGCAATGCGCCGGCAGCCGGCACAATTCGCGCCTTAACGAGTATTCCGGTTGCTTTGCGGGTTGCTCGGTGGGTCAGGAAAACGAGTCGCATCGTATTTTGGTTCAGTGCGGTCTTGCTACTGATCGGCATCAACGCCCCGAACAACGAATTTGTAGGCGTGCTCGCGGTAGCGGCGGTCATTGCGGTCGTTATCTATCTTGTGGCGCTACAGCTCGGGCAGACGCTCGCCAGTCGCGAGTTTGCAGCTGCACTTGCCAAGGACACCGAAAGCAATCGCCCGATCATCCTTTTTCTGCGCTCATTTGACATTGCACGGTCGTCGCTGATCGCCAGGTTTAGAACGGAGCTGAGTTACATCGTACGCGGATCTTTCAGCATCAGTGTTGCCTCGCTGGTCGGGGATACGGCGGGGTTCGTCGACCGCCGCTATGAGGTCGAAGAGCACCTGGACAATGCCATCGGACTGAATGCGATGTTCGTAGCGATCGGTGACCGCCTCGCATCCTATGGGGCCGCGAAGATCACCGTGAAAGAAGAGGAGTGGCAGGAGACGTTCTATCGGTTAGCGAAAGCATCGCAGCTCATTCTCATGATGCCGGGCCCTTCGGCGGCCCTGCTTTGGGAGCTGGCCCAGATCGTGCAGTCGCGTCACCTTCTCGATAAAACCGTCTTCATCATGCCGCGGGAAGGTCGCCGATCGACCGCGGCGGCATGGCAAAAAGTTACCGAGATGGCTGCCGAGCTTGGCGTGAGCCTTCCGCCCTATGCCAGCGAGGGATGCTGTTTTCGTCTCCGGGAAGATAGGCAAATGGGCGAGATTGTTGGGCTCGAGCACTTTACGAGCGCACTGCGCAAGTTTGTGACGGGCTCAAGGTATGCAGGCACGATCGACCCCGTTGATATCCTCAGATCGGCTTCGTGACTCAGGGGCCCGCTATCGCAAGTGCTTCGGTCATGTTCCTCACGCGATTCGTTGCCTCATTGCGCCGAGCCGCCGGCGGCGCGCGACACGAAATCGCACGTCCTTTGCAACTGGCATCGATGCGGGATTCGTGCTTTGAAATCGCGACACTCGCCGATCCGGCAACCCGACCGTTCAAGCAGGCAAACCTCGTGCTGACCCAGACCGAAACCACCCGGCGGATTCCCGCCGCGACCCTCGGGGCGTTCCTCGCCGACGCTTTTCGCGCTTGTGGGATGAGCGAAACCGATGCCGCCACCACGGCGGGCGCCATGCTGGAAGCCGACCTCACCGGTTCGGACGCCCACGGCGTGTTCCGGCTGGCCGGCTACGTGCGCCAGCTCAAGCGCGGCGCATTCAATCCGAAAGCCAAGATCAGCGTGATCGAGCGCGCGCCCGCGACCGCGCTCATCGATGGGGACCAGGGCATCGGCCACGTGGTGATGACCTACGCCGCCAACCTGGCGGTCGAGCTGGCGCGCGCCTCGGGAGTGGGATGGGTCGGCGCGCGGCGCTCCAATCACGCCGGCGCGGGCGCGATCTACGCCACCATCCCGCTGGCGTACGGCATGGTCGGCATCTACGGCGCGGCTTCGAGCGTGCATCACATGGCGCCGTGGGGCGGCGCGGAGCCGCTGCTCGGCACCAACCCGATCGCGGTCGCGATCCCGACCGGCGGCGAGGCGCCGGTGGTGTTCGACATCGCGACGTCCGTGGCATCCAACGGCGCAATCAGGACCCACGAGCTCGAAGGCACGCCGCTGCCGGAAGGCTGGGTGATGGACCGCGCCGACGGTTCGCCCATCACCGATCCCGAGCGCATCAACGAGGGCACCTATGTGCCGATGGCCGGCTACAAGGGCTATGGGCTCTCGCTTATCATCGGGCTGCTCGCGGGCCCGCTTAACCGCGCGGCGTTCGGGCGCGACATCCGCGACTTCGCCGCGCCGCCCGGCGGCGGCGAGCCCAATGTCGGGCAGTTCGTGATCGCGCTCGACGTCAAGCGCTTCGTGCCGCTCGACGCCTTCAAGACCGAGGTCGACCGCCATATCCGCGATCTGACGTCGTCCAAGCGGCTGCCGGGCGTCGAGGAGATCCGCGTGCCGGGGCAGGGGCGGGTCGCGCGCCGCGGCGAACGCGAGAAGAACGGCGTGCCGCTCTCCACCACGCTCATTGCGCAGGTGGATGACGTTGCCAAATCGCTCGGCATCGCCCCGCTCAGCGCGCGTGCATGAGCGCCGCCGACGCCGCATCCGCGCAAGGCTCGCCGTTCTGGCGCTTCTCGCTGCGTTTCTACCGTGCGCCCAAGGTGGCCGATGTCTGCATCGCGCTGCAGGAGGAGGCCGGCGTCGACGTCAACCTGCTCCTGTTCCTGCTCTGGCAGGCGACGCACGAGCGCGCGCTTGCGGCGTCCGAAGTCGCGGCGCTGGAGGCGCGGATCGCGCCCTGGCGCGACATGACCGTGATCCCGCTGCGCGCGGTGCGGCGCGCGCTGAAGTCGCCGCCGGCCTTGGTCGAGGGCGGGACGGCGGAAGGCTTCCGCACCCGGATCAAATCGGTCGAACTCGAAGCCGAGCGGCTGCAGCAGGAGGCGATGCACGAACTTGGCCGAGCATCGCCGGTTGGAGCGCCTGCACCGTCGGTGCAGGCCGCCGCGAGCGCCAATATCGCGGCATACGTGCCCATATGCCGTGGCCCGTTTTCCCAGTCCGCAGTCGAAACCCTGCTCGCGGCCCTGGCCGGCCTCGAGCGCAAACCGGAGGATTGACCATGGATCAGGCCGTCTACGACAAGGGATTGACGATGCGCCGCAAGGTGCTGGGCGCCGAGTATGTCGATCGCGCGCTCGCCAACGTCGACGATTTCAACCGCGATTTTCAGCGTATCGTTACGCAGTACTGCTGGGGCGAAGCCTGGGGCGACACCACGCTCACGCCGCGCGAGCGCTCGATCCTCAACCTCGGCATGATCGCGGCGCTGGGCAAGATGGAGGAGTTCCAGACCCATATACGCGGCGCGCTGACCAACGGGCTCACGCCGAAGGAGATCAGCGCCGTGCTCACCCAGATCGCGGTCTATTGCGGCATCCCGATCGGCGTCGACTGCTTCCGCACCGCAAAGCCCATCATCGACGGGCACAAGGGCAAGTAAGGGGCCTCGCCGGCAGAGCGTGAGCTTCTGGCCCAGTCGGGCGCGCCGCGGCGCGCCCGACATTTCGGCAAGTTCCGTATTATCAATGTGTTAGTCATCTTTGGCCGCTATTTTCCCTCGCCGCGGTCTTGAATGTGCCTTGTTCGTGGTTGATTCCATTCATTGTTCCAGCGGGTTACGGGGTGCGAGGAGGGGGGATGGTTGTGCGGAGGCTTGGCGCCGTCACGGTGCTGCTGATCGGTCTCTCCGGAGCGGTCGGCGAGGCAGCGGCGCAATATTATCCGGCGCAGCGCGTTTACCCGCCCTATCGGCCGCTTCCGCCGATCGCCGATGCCGATGACGACGAGGCGTTCTACGACCCCCCGATGATTCAGGGCCGGCAGCTGCCGCCGCCCGTCGCGCGCGGGGCGCAGGCGCCCAACCTACCCTACGGCCACCGCATTGCCGCCGACGACACCGAGCCTTACGTGCCGGCGCCGCCGCCCGGCTACATCTATCGCGAGCCGCCGCGCGGCTACGAGCGGATCGAACCCGGCGCAAATATCCGCCGGGCCGCGCCGCCCGCCGTGGCGGAGCCGGTCGAGCCGCCGCCTGCCGCAGCCGTTCCACCGGCGGCAGCCGCGCCGCCGGTGCCGGGCGACCAGCAGGATGCCCTGCGTCCACCGATGCCGATCGGGCCGGCCGGACAGCCGCCGGCGCCGCCGCAAGATGTGACCGGCAGCGTGCGTGGCGCCGATCCGCGCGCGATCATGTCGGCGCTGCCGCCGGACTATCGTCCCGAGACCGGACCGAAGAAGGAATTGCCGGCGCAGTTTCGGCGCAACATGGTCGACTACCACAGCAAGGAGCCGGCCGGCACCATCATCATCGATACACCCTCGACCTACCTCTATCTGGTGCTCGGCGGCGGCAAAGCGATGCGCTACGGCATCGGCGTCGGCCGCGAGGGCTTCACCTGGGCGGGCGTGGAAAAGGTCTCCAAGATGGCGGAATGGCCGGACTGGCATCCGCCGGACGAGATGATCGAGCGCCAGCCCTATCTGCCGCGGTTCATGGCCGGGGGCGAAGGCAATCCGCTCGGCGCGCGCGCTCTCTATCTCGGCAAGACGCTCTACCGCATCCACGGTACCAACCAGCCCTCGACCATCGGCACGTTCGTGTCGTCGGGCTGCATCCGGCTCACCAACGAGGACATCGCGGACCTCTACACCCGCGTGAAGGTCGGCACCCGCGTGGTGGTGCGCCCGGGCGGCAAGCCGCCCGCGCAGGCCTCCGCGGTGCCGCCTGCCGCGCAGGCTGCGGTACCGCCGGCCGGCCTCGCCGGCCCGCCGGATCGGGCGCTGCCGCCACCGCCGTTCGTGCGCTGAGCATTTGGCGCGCTTGCCCGCATCGTCTTGACCGGGCGAACCGGCGAAGGTCGGACCACGCGCGCACGCGTCGCGCTCACAGATACGACAGCACCAGATAGGCCGCCAGCATGATGGTGGTCCAGAACGCCATGCTGCCGGTCGGTAAGGGGCGCGCCAGCACGCCGTCGGGCCCGTGGTGGCGCTCGATGGTGACGACAACGCGCTGCAGCGCCCGCAAGGCGCCCTCAGTGGCGACACGCCAGGCCCACTCGGCGGATCGCCCCACCGACAGCGCGAGCGCCGGCCCCAGGCGGCGATAGAACCAATCGAAGTCCAGATTGGTCGAGCGCAGCTCGGGCGGATAAATCCCGGTCCGCATCAGCAGCGTGAATGCCAGCGCCGAGAGGAACAGCAATTGGACCTGTCCGACCACGTGGTCGAGACTGTAGGGATGAAAGTCGGCCGTGAACGGCAGGATGGAATAGAACAGCGCCGGGAAGCTGCCGATCGCCACGCACAGCGTGGCCGCGATCGCCATGGCCGCCAGCATATGGCCCGGGGCCTCCTTGCAGCGCTTTCCGGAGTCGTGTGCGAAGAACGCGAAATACGGAATCTTGATGCCGGCGTGGTGGAACACGCCGGCACTCGCGAACAGCAGCACGAGCCAGGTCCAGAAATAGCCTTGCTCCATTGCCGCCGCGATCACCATCGATTTGGTCACGAAGCCGCTGAACAGCGGGAAGGCCGAAATCGACGCCGCGCCGACGATGCAGAATCCGGCGGTCCACGGCATGGACTTGTAGATGCCGCCGAGCTCGGATCCCTTCGCCGTGCCGACGCGAAACAGCACGGCGCCCATCGACATGAACAGCAGGCCCTTGAACAGGACGTCGGCAAATGCGTGCGCCACCGCGCCGTTGAGCGCGAGTTCGGTGCCGAGGCCGACCCCGACGACCATGAAGCCGAGCTGATTGTTGAGACTGTAGGCCAGCACGCGGCGCAGGTCGTTTTCGATCACCGCGTAGAAGATCGGGAAGACAGTCATCGCGGCGCCGATCGGAACGAGGATTTCAGTGCCGGCGAAGCCGCGGGCAAGCGCGTAGACCGCCACCTTGGTGGTGAACGACGACAGCAGCACCGTGCCGGTCACGGTGGCTTCGGGATAGGCGTCCTGCAGCCAGTTGTGCAGCAGCGGAAACGCGCATTTGATGCCGAACGCGAGCAGGATCAGCATCGCTCCCGGCGAGGCCAGGTCCAATGCCCCGAACGCAAGCGACCCGCTCTGCCGGTAATGCACCAGCACGCCGACCAGGAGCAGGACGCCGGAGCCGACCTGGATCAGGAGATAGCGCATGCCGGCGCGATAGGCCCGTTCGCTGCGCGCCGCCCAGATCAGGAACACCGATGCGACCGCGATGCCCTCCCAGAAGATGAACAGCGTCACCAGATCGCCGGCGAATACGGCGCCGAGCGCGCTGCCCGCATAGATCAGCGCCGCCGATTGCTGGGCGATGTCGCGCACGTGCAGCGCGTAGAGTCCGCCGAGGAAGGCGGCGAGAAGAAAGACGTAGCCGAACAGCAGGCTCAGCTTGTCGACGCGCAGCGTGACCAGTGCAAGGTCCATGATCTGCACCCGGCCCCACTCGCCGTCGGGCAAGGTCATAAGGTGCGCGAAGGCCACGATCGGCAGCACCACCATGAGCCAGGGCCGCCAGCGCGCCGACAGCAGCGGCACGAGCGCGCCGCCGCCGATCAGGATGAGCCCGGGGGTGAGCTCAGCGATCATAGTAATCCTCGGGACGCATCAGGACGCGCCGCAACTGCTTGGCGATCAGCACGAGCGCAACGCAGGCGACGAATCCGAACAGGCCGTAGAAGCCGTAGACATGCTCGATCGCAAAGGGACCGTGCTTGGGCACGAATACGTCGATCGCCAGCAGCAGGGCGCAGACGACGTAGAAGCCGTAGACCAGCTGGTCGACGTTGCGGGGATCGTCCAGCCAGTATTTCTTTTCGCTCGGGTCCGCTGCCATCTGATCGAGACTCACGTCTTTGGTTGCGGCGAAACCAGTCCTTCGAGCAGCTGCTCGATACGGCCGGCCTGAAAGAACAAGACGATGCAAAGCAGCGCCGTGCAGCATAGCGCGATCAGGCAGGCGGTCGGCGCCTCCTTGATCCTGGTGTTGCCGTCGGCCGGCTCCCCCGGCGGCGGCAGGAAATACCCGCGCGCCACGATCGGCAGCAGATAGGCGACGCTGAGAAGCGAGCTCAGCATCAGCACGCCCACCGCGACGACGCCCCCGGCGTCGAGCGCGCCCAGCAACAGCATCCATTTGCTCCAGGCCCCGCCGAGCGGCGGCAGGCCGATGATGCTGAGCGAGGCGACGAAGAATGCCAGCATGGTGATCGGCATTTTCCGACCGATGCCGGTCATGTCGCTGACCTCGGTCAAGTGATGGGCGGTGTAGATGGCGCCCGCGCAGAAGAACAACGTGATCTTTCCCGCCGCATGCATGGCGATCTGCAAGCCGCTGCCGACGATGCTGGTCGAGGTCGCCAGCGCTGCGCCGAGCACCACATAGGCGAGCTGGCTGACCGTGGAATAGGCCAGCCGCGCCTTCAGGTTGTCGCGCGAGAGGGCAATGAAGGACGCGACGATCAGGCTCGCCGCCGCCACGAAGACCAGCCAGGTGTTGGCGCCGGAACTGGTCAGCATGTCGATGCCGAACACGTAGACGACGACTTTGAGCACGGCGAACACGCCGGCCTTGACCACCGCGACCGCGTGCAGCAGCGCGCTGACCGGCGTCGGCGCCACCATCGCGGCCGGCAGCCAGAAATGCATCGGCATGAGCGCTGCCTTGCCGATGCCGAACACATAGAGGGCCAGCAGAATCGCGATCACCGGTGCGCCGGCCTTGCCGGCCAGGATGCCGCCGGGCGCGAAATCGAGCGTGCCGGCCAGAACCCAGGTCGCGATGATTGCCGGCAGAAACAGCACGAGCGACGTGCCCAGCAGCAACAGAAGATAGATCCGGCCGGCGCGGACGGCTTCGGGATCGCCCTTGTGCGTCACCAGCGGGTAGGTCACGACCGTCAGGGCTTCGTAGAACAGGAACAGCGTGAACAAGTTCTTGGCGAAGGCGATGCCGATGGTGCTGCCGAGCGCCAGCGCGAAGCAGACGTAAAATCCGGTCTGCCGCGGCTCCTTGTTGGCCCGCATGTAGCCGATCGAATAAATCGAGTTGATGATCCAGAGCACGGAGGCAACGAGCGCGAACAGCATGCCGAGCGGTTCGACCTCAAACGCGAGCGCGAGGCCGGGCGCGACCTCGATCAGCTGCACCTGCGGCCGGCTGCCGTCGAGCACCGGTACGAGCAGGCTGAACACCGCTGCACAGAGCACGCCCGCGGTCGCCAGTGTCGCCGCCTCGCGCAGGTTCGGCCGCCTGTGAAAGAGCGGGATGATCAGCGCGCCCACGAACGGCGCGAACACCGCGATCAGCACGATCCGCTCCGGCGAAACGGCCCCCGTCATCGCATTTCCCCGAGCAGCATCTTGGCGGTCGAGCCGGCGACACCGACGGTCCATTCGGCGTTGATGCCGAAATAGATCGTCGCGGCGGCCAATATGACGATCGGCAGCAGCATCGACAGCGGGGGATCGCTCGCCTGCGCGACCTTCGGCGAGGGCTCGCGCATCCAGGCGACCTCGAGCACGCGGCCGACGTAGACCAGCGCGATCATCGAGCTCGCCACGATGACGAACACAAGGGGCCACCAGGTTTTGTCGAGTGCGCCGACGGCGAGGTACCATTTCGAGATGAAGCCGGCGGTGCCCGGGGTGCCGACGAGACCGAAGCCGGCGACGGTGAACGCGGCCATCGTGAACGGCATCTTGCGGCCGATCCCGGCAAGCTCGGCCAGATGCACCGTGCCAACGCGGTAGACGACCGCGCCGACCGCGAGAAACAGAGCCGCCTTCATCAGTGCGTGGTTGGCGATATGGACGAGACCGCCGGTGAGGCCGGCCTGGTTGGCCAGCCCGATGCCGAGCGTGATGTAGCCGATCTGCGCGACCGAGGAATAAGCCAGCATGCGCTTGAGATTGGTCTCGAACACCGCGATGATCGAGGCGATGAGCATGGCGGCGACCGAAAGCGCGATGATGATTTCGCTAATCGGCAGTGCGCGGAAATCGATCGCGACACCGAAAATCGAATAGAAGTACCGGATCAGCAGATAGATCGCGACCTTGGTGGCGGTGGCGGAAAGAAACGCCGTGACCCAGGAGGGCGCGAAGGCGTAGGCGTTCGGCAACCAGATGTGCAGCGGGAACAGTGCGAGCTTCAGGCTCACGCCCACTGTCACGAAAGCCAGGGCGGCCACGACCGCGCGCGAATGATCGGCCCACATCGGCCCGAGCCGCGCGGCGATGTCGACCATGTTGAGGCTTCCGGTCAGCAGATAGAGCAGGCCGACGCCGACGACGTAGAACGTCGCCCCGATCGTTCCCACGATCAGGTACTGGAACGCGGCAAGCAACGCCCGGCGGTCGCGCCCGAGGGCGATCAGCACATAGGTCGACAGCGACGATATCTCGAGAAAGACGAAGGCGTTGAAGGCATCGCCGGTGATCGTGATGCCGAGCAGCCCGGTGAGGCAGAGCTGGTACATGCAATAGAACCAGGCCTGCCGGTCCGCGGGGATTTCGGATGCGACCGAGCGGTACGCGAACGGGGTGATTACCGCCCCGACCGCCGAGACCAGCACGAGCACGAACCCGTTCAACAGATCGACCCGATACTCGATGCCCCAGGGCGGCTTCCAGCCGCCCATCGCGTAGGAGATCGGTCCCGTCTGCATCACCTGCCAGAGCAGGACGCCGGCGCAGAGCGGCATGAGCCAGCTCACGACCAGCGTGAGCGCGAAGGCCGCCCGCCCGTTGCGCAGGAACGCCGTCAGCACCGCCCCGAGCAGCGGAACGACGACCTGCAACGCGGGCAGATGCAGTGCAACCGCGGTCATGCTCCGCGGTCCCTTTCGAATATCTCCTCTTCCTCGATGGTGCCGTAGGCCTCGTTGATGCGGACGACCAGCGCGAGCCCGAGCGCCAGCGTCGCGACGCCGACCACGATGGCCGTCAGGATCAGCACATGCGGGAGGGGGTTGGAGTAGATGCTGTAGGCCGGATCGATGATGGGGGCCGTGCCGCCGACGATCTTGCCCGGCGCGATGTAGAGCAGATAGACCGAGGTCTGGAATATCGAAAGCCCGATGAGCATCTTCACCATATTGCCGCGGGCGACCACGATGTAGAGCCCGGCCATCATCAAGAAGACCGTCACCACATAGTTGTAGTGCTCGAACAGGGTGAGCAGTGTCTTCATCGTCGCTCCCGCTCGACGAAGGCGTAGAACATCGCGGTCATGGTGCCCGCCACGGTAATCAGGACGCCGGCTTCGACCAGGAATATTCCTAGCTCGTGCCCGTGGGCGGAATCATGGGAGAAGACGGAATAGTCCAGATAGTTCTTCCCCAATAGGAGACCGGCGACGCCGGTTCCCGCGTAGATCAGCACGCCAAGCGGAATCATCAGCTCGACCAGCGAGGTCGGTGCGATGCGCTGCGCGGCGTTGAGGCCGAAGGTGATCGCAAGCAGGATGACCATGGCGGCCGTGATGACGCCGGCCTGGAAGCCGCCGCCCGGGCCGTAATCGCCGTGGAATTGAACGTAGAGCGCGAACAGCAGAATGAACGGCAGCACCAGCTTGGTCGCGACGCGCAGCAGCAGATCGGGCCTCATGGCGATGCCTGCTCTCGGTCGGTACGGCTCCTGCGCCGGGCGCGCCGCAACAGCAGCATCACGCCGATCCCGGCAGTGAAGATCACCGTGGTTTCCCCGAGCGTGTCGTAGCCTCGATAGTCCGCCAGCACCGACGTGACGACGTTGGGAACGTTGGTGTCCTTGATCGAATCGGCGAGGTAGCGCGGGGCTACGTGCTTGTGGATGACCGCATCGGGGGTGCCGAACGGCGGCAGCACCAGCGTGCCCCAGACCAGGACCGCGCCGATGACGAGCGCGACGAACACCGGCAGCGCCCGCACGAAAACCGAGCGGATCTCGGTGGTCTTGATCAGGTGCAGGGTCGCCAGCAGGATGACGGTCGACATGCCGGCGCCGACCGAGGCTTCGGTCATGGCGACATCCACGGCATCGAGCACGATCAGCACGCTCGCCATCAGGAAGCTATAGATGCTCGCAAGGATGACGACGCCGAACAGGTTACGCTGGCGAATGATGGCGACCGTCACCACCGCCAGCAGCGTCAGCAACACCGCATTTACGACGACTGTTATGGCTGCCTCCCGCCATCTGCATCGGCAGTCCGCATCCGGTCGCGCCGGTCTTCCGTCAGCAACGGCTTGACATCCTCGTGCAGGCTTGCCTGCGCAATCGCATGCGTCACGGCGGGACCGGTGAAAAAGAACAGCGCCAAGAGGAACGCGAGTTTCAAGGCCGTCAGCGTGAAGCCGGCCTGCAGGACCATTCCCAGGATCAGGAACCCCACGCCGAGCGTGTCGGTCACGCTGGCGGCGTGCATGCGGGTGAACACCTCCGGCATGCGAACGAGCCCGACCGCGCCGACCACCGTGAAGAACGATCCCAGCAGAATCAGCGCCCAGCTCGCAACCTCGATGACCACCGTCATGGCTGCGGTTCCGCGTCGGCGTCATAGGCGAGGTCGCCGTGCCGGAAGAACTTCAGCACGGCGAGGCTGCCGATGAGATTGAGCAGGCCGTAGGTCAGGCCGATGTCGAGGAATTCGGGGCGCCCGGTCAGAAAGCCGATCACCGCGAGCAGGAGGATGGCAAGGGTGCCGACGGTATTACCGGCAAGCACGCGGTCGAATACCGTCGGTCCCTTGATCGCGCGGGTGATGGCGAGAGCCAGGGCGACGAGAATGGCGGAGGCGGCGGCAACGAACATCACGCCGAGCCTTCCAGCTGGCGAACGCGGCGGTCCATCGCGCCGCCCTCGAGCTCAAGGGCGGCCTCACGCTCGAGGGCATGCACGGTGAAATCCTTGCCGTGCACGCCGACGGTAATCGTGCCCGGCGTAAGCGTAATCGAGTTCGCATAGGTCGCCACCGCCACCGAGTGTCGCTGGCTTGCCCGTACCACGGTCATGGTGGGCGATATCGGAAGCCGCGGATGCAGGATGATCTTGGTGACCGACCATCCCGACTTGACGATCTCCCGCGCCAGCCACGGGTAATAGGTGATCGCGCCGCGGAACAGCTCGACCGGATGGCCTTCCGGATCGACCGTGCGCATGCGGAACGCAGCCAGGACACACAGCACGGCGCTCGCTGCGCCGACGGCAATCAGCACGGGCGTATAGTGTCCGGACAGCGCGATCCAGAACGCGAACAGGAAGCCCGCCAGGCTGACGCTTCGCATATTCCGCAGCCCTTCCAGCTCGGCCAATCGATGGAACTGCTCTCGGCTCGTTCCTGCGACGCGATCCAGCGATCCTCGCAAGAATCCGGCACATCACTGTGACGCGAACTGCTTCGCAACAACCGCGAAAAGCTAGCGCCTGCCACCAATGTTGTCGAGATAGGGCGTTGGGTCCGGATGGTCCCGGCCGCACTGTCGCAGGTGCGCTCCGACGCCGCAGCGCGCCTATCGGCTCACTCCAACACCCTGACCGGCTTGCCGTCGAGGAAGCCGCGGATGTCGTCGACCACGCCTGCGAAATAGGAGCGGTAGTTCTGCAGCGCCACGTAGCCCAGATGCGGCGTGAGCACGACGTTGTCCATCTTGCGCAGCGGGTGGTCGACCGGCAGCGGCTCGACGTCGAAGGTGTCGAGGCCGGCGCCGGCGATCTTTTTCTCGCGCAGCGCAGAAAGCAAAGCCGCCTCGTCCGCAATCGGGCCGCGCGAGGTGTTGATGAGGTAGGCCGACGGCTTCATCAGGCCGAGTTCCTTGGCGCCGACGAGCCCGCGCGAGCGCGCCGAGAGCACCAAGTGGATGGTGATGAAATCCGCCTGGCGGAAGAGGTCGTCCTTGCCGACGTAGCCGACGCCCGCCTCCTGGCATTTCTCCGGCGTGAGGTTCTGGCTCCAGGCGATCACCTTCATGCCGAAGGCCTTGGCGATCTGGCTGGTGCGGACGCCGAGCTTGCCCAGCCCGAGCACGCCCAGCGTCAGCCCGTCGAGATCGACGCCGATGGTGGTCTGCCACGGCTCGCCCGCCTTCATGCGCGCGTTCTCGTAGCCGATATGGCGGGTGAGCTCGAGCATCAACCCGATGGCGATGCCGGAGGTCGGATTGCCCACCGAGGGCGTGCCGCACACGGTGACGCCGCGCTCCTTGGCGGCGGCCACGTCGAAGGACGCGTTGCGCAGGCCGGTGGTGATGAGCAGCTTGAGGTCGGGCAGCTTCTCGATCACGGCGCGCGGAAACGGCGTGCGCTCGCGCATGGCGCAGACGATGGGAAAGCCCTGCAACGCCTTCACCACGTTGTCGGGGCCGCCGAGATGCCGGTTGAAGACGGTGATGTCGAGGTCGCCCGACACTTTGGACCAGTCGGCCACTTTGAGGGCAACGTTCTGGTAGTCGTCGAGGATCGCGCAGCGCGTGCGGGGCATGGGTCGGGTCCGTGGGTTGGCCGGTCGAAGGCGAGGGGAGGACCCCTATAGCACAGGCATGCGCCACCAAGGCAGAGCGCTGCCGTGGCCCGCGGTCGGGCAGCCCAAATCGGCCGGTGTTAAGAGGCTTGGGTCAGCGCGCCTTGATCCGCACGAGCGCCGGGATGGCCCGGGTGTCGAAGGCGGCGGGTGCCGGATCATGCTTGGCGTGCCACTTGGGGCCGGGGCCGCGCATGTAGTGAAGCTCGGGGCGGTAGGTGTCGAACATGGTCTGGGTCAGGCTGCGGAAGAGGTCGGAAAAGTCGGCGCCGAAGCCCGATGCGACGTGCCGCGGGGCCAGGGTTCGAGCCATCTTTCGCTTGCTTGCCATGACACTCTCCGGTCGGCTTTTTGATTCTGCCGATTGTCCGTTCGCTCCATTCGTCGTCGCATGGAGCGCCCGCGTTCACTAGTCTATTTGCGGCACAGTTTGTTAAAATGAGGTAGGAATTCGCGCGCTTTTCCGGTTTTGTCGGGCACAGTTGCCTAAAAGTTACGGTGAGGGTTAACGACGGATGCAATCGCGCCACATTCTTTTTTTCCGCGCGCCGCGAGGGGCGCCGAGGGGTCTAGTCGAAGGCGGTGAAGTGCCGGCGGCGTGTCTGTGAGGCAGGGCCAGAGTGATGGTCCCAGGTGGGCCCGGCTGAAATACCCTCGCGAGGTCTAAGGCTCGCGAGGAGGGGGCTTCGGGCGCCGCTTGCGGGGCTTCTTGTCCGCAGGCGCTTTCGGCTCGCGCTCGGAATGAGGTCGCTTGGTCCCGTCCAACTCCTGGAGGAGTTCCTGAAAGCGGCCGGGGACAGGCGGACCGGACTGAACATCATCGTAAATGGCGCGCATGAGCACGCCGATCTTTTCGTTCTTGGCGCTGACAGGAAGCGGCGGCTTCTTGGGCGGATTGCTCATGGGCAGAATCCGGGTGCGGATGCGTTGCGAGCATGGCGCATCGCGCCGGCGCTGACAAACGGTCCGTGCGCTCTCCCTTGCGCTTCTTGGTTGAGGCCGTTACATCAGCGCCGAATTCCCCGACACCGGCGCCAAAAAGCGCCCCAATACGCGAGGGCAGGGCGTATGGCCCGTCAGTTCATCTATCACATGCAGGGTCTGTCCAAGACCTATCCGGGCAACCGCAAGGTCCTGGAGAACATTCATTTGTCGTTCTACCCGGACGCCAAGATCGGCGTGCTCGGGGTCAACGGCTCTGGCAAGTCGACCCTGCTGCGCATCATGGCCGGCATCGACAAGGACTTCGTCGGCGAGGGCTGGGTGGCCGAGGGCGCGCGCGTGGGCTACCTGCCGCAGGAGCCGGCGCTCGATGAAGGGAAGTCGGTGCGCGACAACGTGATGGAGGGGGTGGCGGCCAAGAAGGCGCTGCTCGACCGCTACAACGAGATCGCCGTCAACTACTCGGACGAGACCGCCGACGAGATGGCCAAGCTGCAGGACGAGATCGACAGCAAGAACCTGTGGGACCTCGATTCCCAGGTCACGCTGGCGATGGACGCGCTGCGCTGCCCGCCCGACGATGCCGACGTCAAATCGCTCTCCGGCGGCGAGCGTCGCCGGGTCGCGTTGTGCAAATTGCTGCTGGAGCAGCCCGACCTGCTGCTGCTCGACGAGCCGACCAACCATCTCGACGCCGAATCGGTGTCATGGCTCGAAGGCCACCTGCGCAACTATCCCGGCGCCATCCTGATCGTCACCCACGACCGCTACTTCCTCGACAACGTCACCGGCTGGATTCTGGAGCTCGATCGCGGCAAGGGGATTCCCTACGAGGGCAACTACTCCTCCTGGCTGGTGCAGAAGCAGAAGCGGCTGGCGCAGGAAGGCCGCGAGGAAGCCGCGCACCAGCGCACCTTGTCGCGCGAGCAGGAATGGATCGCCGCGTCCCCGCGCGCGCGGCAGGCCAAGTCGAAGGCGCGCTACCAGCGCTACGAGGAATTGCTTGCGAAGGCGAATGAGAAGCAGACGCAGACCGCGCAGATCGTCATCCCGGTGGCCGAGCGGCTCGGGCAGAACGTGGTCGACTTCGAGGGCCTCAAGAAAGGCTTCGGCGACAATCTGCTGATCGACGACCTTACCTTCAAGCTGCCGCCGGGCGGCATCGTGGGCGTGATCGGCCCGAACGGCGCCGGCAAGACCACGCTGTTTCGCATGATCACCGACCAGGACAAGCCGGACAAGGGCACCATCAAGATCGGCGAGTCGGTGCAGCTCGGCTATGTCGACCAGTCGCGCGATGCGCTCGACGGCAAGAAGAACGTCTGGGAGGAAGTTTCCGGCGGGCTCGACCAGCTCATGCTCGGCAAGCGCGAGGTCAATTCCCGCGCCTACGTCTCGGCCTTCAACTTCAAGGGCGCCGACCAGCAGAAGAAGGTCGGTTCGCTCTCGGGCGGCGAGCGCAATCGCGTGCATCTCGCCAAGATGCTCAAGTCGGGCGCCAACGTGCTGCTACTCGACGAGCCGACCAACGACCTCGACGTCGACACGTTGCGCGCGCTGGAGGAGGCGCTGGAGGACTTCGCCGGCTGCGCCGTCATCATCAGCCACGACCGCTGGTTCCTGGACCGCATTGCGACCCACATCCTGGCGTTCGAGGGCGACAGCCACGTCGAATGGTTCGAGGGCAACTTCCAGGACTACGAGGAAGACAAGAAGCGCCGCCTCGGCGTCGATTCCACCATCCCGACGCGGATCAAGTACAAGAAATTTTCGCGGTAGAGCGCCGGCAGCGCTGCTTTATTGGCGGCGGCGCCAGAATTGCAACGCCAAAACGATCGTCCGCAGGGCCCGCGCGATCGCCAAAGCCAGGTGCAGGCTGCGCCCGCCCCTCTGCGTTCTCAAATCGATGAACAACAGGTGCAATTCTTCGCGCGCCTTGTTCACCTCTTCACGCGCCCGCTCGAGCTCCTCCTCGCATTCGCCAAGGCGAAGCCAGCCATCCAGCGAATATCTTTCCGGGGGAACGCGCTGGCCGATGAAGCTCGTGCCCTTCATCGGGCTGTGCGGCGGGAACGGAAGCTCGTCATCGAAATTCCCGGTGCGGTCGTGCCAGATGCAATCGTGCTTGATCCTTAGATAGATCACCTCGGACGCGAACCTGTCGTTTTCGCCGAGCACCGAATAGTGTCCCCACGAGTCCGTGAGCTGCCGAATGTCCGGAATCTTGCCGCCGACCCCGCCCCACATGCCGCTCAATATGCGCGTGCGGTGGGATATTCCGTCGCGCATGATGTGAAACGATTTTCCCGATGCGATCCATTCGGCGACGGCGGCCTGCTCCCGGCTGTTGATCAGCGAGTCGGCGTCGCGAACGATGAAGCGTTCCACGTCGGCTTCCGCCGCCACCCAGAATCGCCAGTACCGGCCATACATGGGTCCGAGCGATCTGGCTTCGACGTTGACGATCTCGGCCTGCAGTTTGGCCAGCCGTGCAATCGTTTCGCGCGGCACGCTGCCGTCGACGTAAACGCGAAGCGTCCAGCCGGGATAGAATTCAGGCGCCAGCTCGGCGTTCTTGACCGCCCCTTCGTTGTAGATCGGCAGCGACCCGTAGAGGCTCAGGCTGATGATGCGTCGCGGGCTTGTTGTTGTGCCGGTCATCCCGTCGGCGACTCAGATCACGGTCACCGGATCGGCGGCGCGTAAAGGATGCCGCCTTCCGACCAGAGCTGGTTCAGCCCGCGCGGAATGCCAAGCGGCGTCCGGGCGCCGACGTTGCGCTCGTAGTTCTCACCGTAGTTGCCGACGTGCTTGACGATCCGCACGACCCAGTCGTTCGTCAGGCCGAGTTCCTCGCCGTATTTCCCTTCGGTCCCGACCAGCCGCTTGACCTCGGGCTTGCTGGACTTGAGCGCCTCGTCGAGCGTCGTCGAGCTCACGCCCAGTTCTTCGGCGTTCACCATCGCATAGTGCGTCCACTTCACCACGGTCGCCCATTGCGGATCGGCCTGGCGCACGACCGGCCCGAGCGGCTCCTTGGAGATGATGTCGGGCAGGACGACATGACCATACGGATCGCTCATCTTGACCCGCGCCGAATGCAGCGCCGATGCGTCGGCGGTCAGGACGTTGCATTGGTCGGAGTCGTAGGCCTTGACCGCCTCGTCCTCGGAGCCGGCATAGACCAGCTCGTATTTTATGCCGTTGGCGGTGAAGTAATCGGCGAGATTGAGCTCCGTCGTCGTGCCACTCTGCACGCAGACCTTGCTATCGCCGAGCTCCAGCGCCGAGTTGATATTGCGCGCACGCCGAACCAGGAAGCCCTGCCCGTCGTAATAGGTCACGGCCGCGAACGTCAGGCCGAGCGACGCCTCGCGCGACATCGTCCAGCTCGAATTGCGCGACAGGATGTCGATCTCGCCAGCCTGCAGCGCGCGGAAGCGATCATCCGCCGACAGCGGCGTGAACTTGACCTTCTTGGGATCGTCGAAGACCGCCGCCGCGATCGCCCGGCAGAAATCGACGTCGAAGCCGATCCACTCGCCTTGCAGGTAAGGGGCGGAGAATCCAAACACGCCCTGGCTGACGCCGCAATTCAGGATGCCGCGGTCCTTAACTGCCTTCAGCGTCTGCGACGATGCCTGCTCGCTCCCAGCCGCGAGCAATGTCAGCGAAAGCGCCAGCACACCAACAGTCGCGGTACGGCCGGACATGCAACCCTCCAGGATGATTTGAGCGTGCGCCGGATCTGGTCCGGCCGCCGTTACAGCTTTCGCGCCTGCAAGACAACGACCCGCGTCCCGACCGGCACGCGGTCATACAGATCGGTGACGTCCGGATTGGTCAGGCGGAAACAGCCGGACGACACCGCGGAGCCGATGGTCCAGGGCTGATTGGTGCCGTGGATGCGATAGACCGTGCCCTCGATATACAGCGCGCGCGCCCCCATCGGGTTGCCGGGCCCGCCCGCCATGAAACGGGGCAGATACGGCTGGCGCTCGATCATCTCCGGCGGAGGCGTCCAATCCGGCCACTCGGCCTTGCGGTTGATGCGCTTGAGCCCGGTCCACTGAAACCCTTCGCGGCCGACCCCGATACCGTAGCGGATCGCCCGGTTGTTGCCCTGAACGTGATAAAGGAACCGCTCCGATGTATTGACGATAATGGTTCCGGCAGGCTCGTTGGTACGGAAGAACACCGCCTGCTTGTGCAGTTCGGGCGGCAACTCCTCCTCTTTGGCGTTGGGAACGTAGCCCGGCTGTTCGGGGTCGTTGTTCTTGTCGGGGCGCGGCTTCCAGCTCGATTTTTCGGCCGCGGCCGGGACGCATGCCAGAGCGACAAAAATCGTCCCGATGACCAGGGATAGCGCGGCCTTTTGTCGTTGCGACACTCGCTGCATGCTTGTCTCCGGGCAAAAATGGCTAAGGATCATAGGTCTTGGTCGTCCGGCGGGCAATCAGGCGGCAGGCTCCGCAGCCTCCCCATTTCGGCCAGCATGTCGCGCAAGATTGCGGCCACGGTTCGGCAATCGTCATAGATTGGCCAAATGATTCGTTGCTATCGGACCCCTCGCATGGCGCCCACCCGCGCAACCATTTCCGGTTTGATGTTCGCAGGGCTGTTCGCCCTGTCGGCGTTCGGCTTGCCGGCGCCCGCGCTCGCCGCGCAGGACGCGCTGTTCGCCAAATGGCTGCAGAGCCTGTGGCCCGAGGCGCAGAAGATGGGCATCTCGCGCGCCACTTTCGAAAACGCGATCCGCAACGTCGAGCCCGACAAGTCGCTGCCCGATCTCGACCTGCCCGGCCGCTCGGGCGCCACCACCCGCGCGCAGGCGGAGTTCGTGCAGACCCCGGCCGACTACGTCAAGGAAAGCTCGATCGCGCGGCTGGCCGAATACGCCAAGAAGCTGTCCGGCGAACACAGCCGCACGCTCAAGGCGATCGAGCAGAAGTTCGGGGTGCCGGCCAACGTGCTGCTCGCGATCTGGGGCCGCGAGACCGATTTCGGCCGCCACCGGCTGCCCAAGGCGGCCATCACCGTGCTGGCGACGCAGGCCTACTACGGCAAGCGCAAGGACATGTTCCGCCAGGAGCTGTTCTATGCGTTCAAGATGCTGGAGGAGGGCCACGTCAAGCTTGCCGACATGCGCAGCTCCTGGGGCGGCGCGATGGGACTCACCCAGTTCCTGCCGTCGGAATTCTACAAGCACGCGGTCGATTTCGACGGCGACGGCAAGAAGGACATCTGGCGCTCGGTGCCCGATGCGCTGGCGTCGGCGGCGCAGCAGCTCGTCAACAAGGGCTGGAAGCGCGACACGCGCTGGGCCTATGAAGTGCGCGCGCCTGGCGGCATCGACTGCACGCGCGGCGTTCCGGACAAGAAGCAGCCGATCGCCGCCTGGCTGCGGGAAGGATTTGTGCCGACGCACGGGCGCAAGCTGTCGGCCGCCGAGCTTGCCGAGGAGGCGTCGCTGCTGCTGCCGGAGGGCACCTATGGCCCGGCCTTCCTCACGGCGGCGAACTATTTCGTCATCAAGGAATACAATTTCTCCGACCTCTATGTGCTGTTCGTCGGCCACCTGAGCGATCGCATCGCCGACCCGCGTCCGTTCGAAGTGCCGTGGAGCAAGAACTCGCAGCTGCGCACCGAACAGGTCGAGAAGATGCAGGACATCCTCACCAGGCTCGGCCTCTACAAGGACAAGATCGACGGCAAGGCCGGCATGCTCACGCGCTCGGCGCTCGGCGCCTACCAGAAGGCCAACCGGATCAAGCTCGACTGCTGGCCGACCGCCGCCGTGCTTGAGCACATGCTGCGCAAGGCCGGGCGCAATTAGCGGCGCGATGCTTTGAAGCGTGCGCGATCGGCGCAAGCGAAAACCCGGCGGCGCTTGCGCGCTCGCCGGGCTGAATACTTTCGTCCGAAGCGTGGCGCCGATCGGCGCGGTCTTGCCGCCTCAGTAGGTTTCGCAGACCTGCACCGGCCGGCCGGTATAGCCGACCACGCGGCCGCTCGGCGAATAGACCGGCTGGGCGGCCCAATAGCAGTCGGGTCCGCGCACCGGCTCCGGATAGCCGCGATAGACCACGTAGCCCTGCGGCCGCGTGGACATGATGGCGCCGGCGATGATGGCGCCGCCGACGAGGCCGGCGATGAACCCGCCGGGTCCCCATCCCCGCCGCCAGGCCGCGGCGTCGTTGGTTGAGCCGGCCAACGCAACCGCGATGGTCGCGACCGCCAGAGCGGCAGTGAGCGTCTTCTTCATCAGCGTCTCCTTCAAAGCGCGGGCGTGGCGGGCCGAGCGCGCGAGCGTTTGTGAATTTCGGCGATCCCCGGATAGCCCCTATGAGCAACCGTCAATCATGCCGATTAATTTGACGGAATTTGGTCGTTTCGTCGGATTGGCCGACACAAAAATGCCGGCATAACCGGTGGCCCGGAATGCCGGCATGGTTGCCAATTCGCTAACGGCCGCGCCTGCGCGGCGCATGGATTCAGCAGGCGTAATAGCGATAGCCGCGGCGCCAGATGTAGCAGCTGTCATACGCCGGCGCGGGGTAGACCTCGTATTCGACCGGGCCGGGCGCGTAGTAGTAGACCGGGCCCTGGCCGTAATAGTACGGGCGCGGTGCGTAGTAGGGCCGCGCGAGCGCGCCGGCGATGAACGCGCCGGCGGCAAGCCCGCCGAAGAACGCCGGGCCGCGCCAGCCTCGCCAGCGGGCATCCGCGCTGGTGGGCGTGGCAACCGCCGCGATGGCGATCGTGGCGGCGGCAGCGAGAGCAGTCAGGGTTTTTCGCATGGGACTCTCCGCAAATTCTGTCCTGGATCTAAACTCATCCCCTGGAGGGATTGTTCCATTGGTAACCTGAACAAGGCTTAAACGCCGCCGCCCGATTCCTGCCACGATCCCGGGCGTGCATGTTAACTAACGATTAACGCTCGATCTGGCGGCCTCCGGCGCGCTGCGCTAGCGTGACCGTGGATGCGGCTGTGACAGGGTAGGCGGGGAGTGGTGCAATGACCGCTCGGATGTTCGCGGCCGGCTTGGCCGCCATCGTCGGCATCGGCTTTGGGTTCGCGCCGATCGAGACTTCAGCAGGACCGACCGGACCGGCCGGCCAGCCGTCGCACGGCGCAGCACTTCGCGCGCCGGTGATGCCGCCCGCGGCCCGCGCAGCGCCGCCGTCCGCTGGCAGACATCATTTCGCGCCGATGCGCGGCGCTGCCCCGCATTCCCGCCGCGCGGCCGGCTTCGGCGTGACCGGCGGATGGGGCGGATACGGCGCCTACTACGATCCATCCAATCAGTCGTTCGTGCTCGATCCGGTGGCGCCGCAGGCCGCTCCGGTGCAGGGCGGCGCTCCAGTGGTGAGCGAGCATCAGTCGTTGACCATCCGCGTCGTTCCGGCGATTTACGACTACAACCTCGGCTGCCAGTCGCAGACGCAGAACGTCACCGGCGGCTCCGGCGGCGAGCGCACCATCACTATCACGCGCTGCTGACACCAGCCGCGCCGAAGCTCGGCGTCCGGCGAAGATCGTCAGCTTGCCGTCAGCGGCACCATCGACAGCCGCGCGTCGGTCGCCGGGATGTGCGCCTCCGGCAGGCCGAGTTCGCGGCGCACGATGTTGGCGCCGCGCACCAGCGCGACCATCTTGTAGAACGCGTGCATCCGGCTCATCGACTGGCGGCCGAAGCCGCAGTCGCTGGTGAGGATCAATCGCTCCGGTTCGATATGCCGCAGCGCCAGCCGAATGAGCGCCGCGATCTCCTCGGGGCGCTCGACCTGGAGCGTGCGGTGGCTGATCACCCCGACCGCCACCTTCTTGCTCTTGGAGATCATCGCGCCGACATGCTCGAAATCGGCGCCGTTGTTCGCCGCGCCCTCGACCGTGATCACGTCGATGTCGAGCTGATCGAAATACGGCAGCGCCGGCTTGTAGGACTGGGCGCGGCTCGCGACCCGCTGCGCGGCCGGGCTGCCCCAGCAGGTGTGGCACCACACCTCGCATTTATCGCGCAGGCCGGCGACCTCGATGTTGAAGGCTTCGACCCATTGCGCCGGCTTGATCGGCGCATTGGAATCGTTGATCACCTGGTGGATGGCCGGCTCCTCGATCTGCACGATCGGCGCGCCGGCGTCGGCGAGCGCATGGTATTCGCGGTTGAGCGCGGCCGAGAGATCCATGAGCAAGGCGAATCGATCGTTGTAGTGCCGGTCGGTCAGCATCAGCGCGAGGATCTGCGCCGAGATCGAGCCGAGCTTGACCGGATGGTCGGTCATCGGCGCGATCGCCTTGTAGGCGCGGTCGAGCTGCAGCGTGGTTTTCCCGATCCTGCCCTCGACCGGCGGCGTCATGCGGGTCTCGATCACCTCCCACATCAGGTCGCCCGGTCCCTTGTCGGCCATGAAGCCGGCGGGCGGCAATTCGACCTGCGGCGCACCGATGCCGGCGATGCGCTCGGTGGCGTAGCTCACCCAGCTCCGTCCGGCGACGTCGTCGTCGAGCCGGGCGTCGCCGTCCACGAAAATGTCGATGCCGGCGCGGTGCTGGGCCGCGACGTGGCAGGCGAGGCAGTCGAAATGCTGCTCGCGGTAGCCGTGTTGCGAGAAACCCTGCGACAGCGGTAGCCCGCGCAGGTTCGCGGTGTACCAGCTCGGCCGCGGCAGCGCCCCGGTGGTCGTCGTCAGCAGCGCCTTGTCCTTGGTGACGGTGAACATGGTCGGTGGCCTCAAATGTGGCAAGCGATATGAGCGTGAGCCCACGATCCCTCATGGTTCGAGACGCGGCGCTTCGCGCCGCTCCTCAACATGAGGGATCGCGTCGCTAGACCTCATCCTGAGGAGGCCGCGAAGCGGCCGTCTCGAAGGATGAGGTCGTGCACTCATAGTCATCAAAGCTAGCGACTATTCGGCAAGCCTGACAAAGACGACTGAGATTCACGCCGCCGGTGGCGGGATCGGCACCTCGTGCACCTTCATGCCGAGCGCGACCGACGTGTAGTAGCCGAGCAGCACCAGCACTTCGGCGATGCCGGTGCGGCCGATCGCCTTCTCGATCTCGGCGAACTCCGCGTCCGACGGCTTCTTGCCGCCGACCAGCGCCGTCGCAAATGCGTGCACGCCGCGCTCGTGCGGGTCGGTGAGCTTCGGGTCGCGGCCGGCGAGGATCGCGTCGATCGTTTCCTGCGAGAGGCCGACCTCCCGGCCCATGCGGATGTGCGCCTGCTTGACGTATTCGCCGTTCCAATGGTTCGCGATCACCAGGATGCCGATCTCGACCTCGCGCGGCGTGAGCGAGGAGCGCTTGTTGAGGAAGGTGCCGATCTTCTCCATCCCGCTCGCGACCGGGGGCGAATGAATCCAGATCTTGTAGGGCCCGAGAATGCGGCCGCGGCCGGCGGTGAGCTCGTTGAACACGGTCGTCTGCTCGGGGGTGAGCTTGTCCTGCGGGATTTCCAGGATGCGGTTCATGGCGGCGGGCTGTCCTCGATCGTTGAAGGTGGCGGCGGTGGGCCAAGCAGTGGGACGGGATCGCTGACCGGGCGCTGCAACGTAGCCGGGATGGAGCGGAAGGGAAATCGGAGATACGCTCGGCTCGACGCAACAGGGGAAAACCATGAGCCAAGGAGCCATCGACCGGCGCACCATTCTGGCGGGATCGACCGCGCTGGCGGCGAGCGCGCTACTGCCGCGTCATATGTCCGCGCGAACCATCGCGAGCGAGCCGACCACCGGCCAGGCCGGCGCGGCGCTGCCGGCGCGCGGCGAATTCGTCGTGCGCGGCGCCCACGTGCTGACCATGGACCCGGCGCTCGGCGATCTGCCGAGCGGCGACGTGCACGTGCGCGACGGCGCGATCGTCGCGGTGGCGGCGAGCGTGCCGGCGCCCGGCGCCGAGGTGATCGACGGACGCGGCATGATCTGCATGCCGGGCTTCGTCGACACGCACTGGCACCTGTGGACCAGCGCGTTGCGGCCGCTCATGCGGCAGGACGATCCGCAGCTTGGCTATTTCCCGGTGACCGTCGCGGCTCGGCCCGCACATACACGCCGGAGGACAGCTATCGCAGCGTGCGGCTCGGGCCTCGCCGAGGCGCTCAGCGCCGGCGTCACCACCACGCACAACTGGGCGCACAACGTGCGCAGCCCCGCCCACGCCGACGCCGAGATCGCGCGCCATGCGCGACACCGGCATCCGCGGCCGCTTCGCCTACGGCACGCCGCAGGGCGTGCCGAACGACCAGCCGATGGACCTCGCCGATCTCGCGCGCGTGAAGCGCGAGCTGGCCGAACGACGGCCTGCTGACGCTCGGCATCTGCTCGCGCAATGTCGGCAACGACCCCAATCCGCTGCGCGGCAACGTCACGCATCGACATGGCGAAGAAGGAATGGGGCGCGGCGCGCGAACTCGGGCTTGCCGATCACGCTGCACACCTCGGGGCCGAGCCCGGTCAAGCTGCTGGACGAGGCGGGCCTGCTCGGGCCCGACGTGCAGCTCGTGCATCCGCTGCTGACCACGCCCGAGGAGCGCGCGATCCTGAAGGCGCGCGGCGTGAGCTACTCGACCTCGCCGACCGGCGAATCGCGCCGGCCCGCGAGCGCCGGCGAAATCCAGGTCGGCGAGCTGCTGGAGGCCGGCGTGAAGGTGTCGCTGTCGATCGACCACACGACGACCTACAATTGCGACTTCTTCGTCGTGCATGCGCATGCTCTACAGCCTGCACCTGCATCGCCTCGGCAGCAAGATCCAAGCTGACGACGCAAGCGCCTGGTGGAGCTCGCGACCATCGACGGCGCGAGCGATCTCGGCATCGCCGACAAGACCGGCTCGCTGACGCCCGGCAAGCGCGCCGACCTGATCACGGTGCGCACCACCGACATCAACATGGCGCCGGTCGGCGATCCGTTACGACGCGCTGGTCGCGCTGGCGCAGCCCACCAACGTCGACACCGTGGTGGTGGACGGCCGCATCCTGCGCCGCGGCGGCAAGTTCACGGCGCTCGATCACGCCAAGGTCTTGCGCGAGGCCGCGGAGACGGCGGCGGCGCTACGCGCGCGGGCGAACTGGCCGTGAGCAATTGACGGCGTGGCCCGTGCCTCATCCTCGGTGTCATCGCCCGCGTAAGCGGGCGATCCGGTATTCCAGAGAATCAGATGACTTGGTCGTTGCCGCTACCAGACACCTCGGTTACTGGATGCCCGCTTTCGCGGGCATGACACCGGCCGCGATCGGCGTGTTGCCTAAGACAGCGCGGACAGCTTCAGCGTCTCCGATGGCCCCAGCCAGAGCACGTGCTCGGTGTGATCCTTGAGCGCGTTGCCGGTCTGCGGATGGGCGAAGATCGTGAGGCCCTTGCGGTTGAGTACGAGCCAGGGAATGACCTCGGCGAACTGCTCGATCTTCACCGTGAGCTGGCAGGAGCCGCGCGGATGCGGGCCGACCGGGTTGTCGTGCATGCGCCCGATCTTGACGCCGAACGCGCCGCCCGCCGCCTGACAGAGCGCCTCCGCCTGCGCGCGCGTCGTGGCGGCGTCGTAATAGACGTGGGCGTGATATTCCTTGATGGTGATCATGCAGCCTCAAATCCGCGGTATGGAGGGGCGACCGCACCACATCGTCATGCCCGGCCTTGTGCCGGGCATCCACGTCTTTCTGTGTTGATGCAAAGCAAGACGTGGATGGCCGGGACAAGCCCGGCCATGACGGGTGGATGGACCGCGGCAAGTCAGCGCGAAGATTGCGCCCATCGGCTACTCCGCCGCCGTGCGCGCCGAGGCGTCGGGTTCGAAGAACCGGTTGGCGGGACGCGGCAGCCCCAGGTTCTCGCGCAGCGTCTTGCCTTCGTATTCGCGTCCGGTAGATGCCGCGCCGCTGCAGCTCCGGCACCACCTTGTCGACGAAGTCGTCGAGCCCGCCGGGCAGGTAGGGGAACTGCACGGTGAAGCCGTCGGAGCCCTCGGTCTCCAGCCACTCCTGCATCTCGTCGGCGATGGTCTTGGGCGTTCCGACCATGGCGAGGCCGTCGCGGCCGCCGAGCCGCTGCGCAAGCTGCCGCACGGTGAGATTTTCGCGCTTGCCGAGCGCGATCGTGCGCTCGCGTCCGCTCTTGGAGGCGTTGCTCTCGGGGATGTCGTCGGGCAACGGACCGTCGGGATCGAACTTCGAGGCATCGTGGCCGAGCGCGATCGAGAGCGAAGCCGATGGCGTTGGCGTAGTGCACCAGGCTGTCGAGCTTGTTGCGCTTGGCCTTGGCCTCGTCGACCGTGTCGCCGACCACGACGAAGCAGCCCGGCAGGATCTTGATGTGATCGCGTGAGCGCCCCGCCTTCTCGGCGCGGCCCTTCACGTCGGCGTAGAAGGCGCGGCCGATCTCCAGGTTGGCCTGGGCGGTGAACACGGCCTCGGCGGTCTCGGCGGCGAGTTGCCGGCCGGGTTCGGACGCGCCGGCCTGCACGATCACCGGCCAGCCCTGAATCGGCCGCGCGATGTTCAGCGGACCGCGCACCGAGAGATATTTGCCCTTGTGGCCGAGCACGTGCATCTTTTCGGGATCGAGAAAGATGCCGCTCTCGACGTCGCGCACGAAGGCGTCGTCGGCCCAGCTGTCCCACAACCCGGTTACCACGTCGTAGAATTCGCGCGCGCGCTTGTAGCGCTCGCCGTGCTCCATGTGCTCGTCCAGGCCGAAATTGAGCGCCGCATCCGGGATTCGAGGTGGTCACGATGTTCCAGCCGGCGCGCCCGCCGGAGAGATGATCGAGCGAGGCGAAGCGGCGAGCGATGTGGTAGGGCGCGTCGAACGTGGTCGAGCCGGTGGCGACGAGGCCGATATGCCCGGTGTGCTGGGAGAGCGCCGAGAGCAGCGTGAACGGCTCGAACGAGGTCACGGTGTGGCTGCGCTTGAGCGCCTCGACCGGCATGTTCAGCACCGCCATGTGGTCGGCCATGAAGAAGGCGTCGAACTTGCCCTGCTCCAGCTTCTTGATCGAGCGGATCATGTTCGGGAGATTGAAATTCATGTCCGGCCAGGCGCCGGGATAGCGCCAGGCGCCGGTATGGATGCTGGCCGGCCGCATGAAGGCGCCGAGATGGAGTTGACGTTTCGCCATGGATCACCTCGCGCGCGTCGCCTGCGACGCATTCAAATGCGATGCCCGAATATAGGCGCATCCGTGATTTAGGGAAGCAGGCGCGCGCATGGGCGCTGCGCGGGATTTTCGGTCTCCCGCCACGCCGGGCGGCGAATGCGATCTGCTATGCCCGGCGGGTTTGGCAGGACGGGCGTCTCATCTCGCCGCGGTGGGAGCCTGCGGCAGCGGACAGTTGGCGTAGGCGGCCTCGATCGCGGCCGGCGCGCCGGCAATCCGGAATTACACATCGGTGCGTGCGTCGACGGTCAGCGAAGCGACGCGCACCAGCAGGACATTGGCGGTGGCAAGCTCGCCGATGAACCGCGCCAGTTCGTCCTTGGCCTCGATCACGACCGTGCGGTGGTCGGTGAGGATTTCGGCGGAGGCTTGCCGGCCGGGGTTCCGGTCGAAACGATACTGCACGATGGCGTTGCGCTGGGTGCCGATCCGGGCATGAAAGCCGATG
Source organism: uncultured Alphaproteobacteria bacterium (assembly GCA_963755305.1). Lineage (GTDB taxonomy): Bacteria > Pseudomonadota > Alphaproteobacteria > Rhizobiales > Xanthobacteraceae > VAZQ01. The sequence continues at coordinate 622,394 of CAVWJL010000012.1, forward strand.
CGCGCGATCGGTTTGCCGTCGAAGCATCCCAATTGCAGGACGATCCAGTCCAGTTCGCCGCGCCGGTTCAGGACCATCGTGCGCACATAGACCCGCGCCGCCGGGGCGCCGGTGATGCGGTCGATGTTGCGCTCGATGGTCCAGTTGCCGGCCGATTGCACGGTGCCGCCGCCGCCGGCGGCACATGCCGCGAGCAACGATGCCAAGAGCAAGACCAACCCCGTACGCAGGCCAATACGCACGACGCCACCACTCCCTCGCGCTCAGTCTGCATTCTCCTCAAAATGCACGCAATAGAGGTAAAATGCAACCTGACGAGCGCGGCGTGGTGGCCCTCAACCCGTCCCGATCTGGTGGCCCTCAACCCGTCTCCGATCTTGTGGCCCGGGCGCCGGGCATCACGATTTGCGCGCGGCTTCCGCCACGGCGCGTAGGTTCTCCAGGCCCTTCTCGAAGTCGCCGCCGACCATCTTGTCCATGTTCACGAACAGGCAGAATGCCTTGGCAATGAAATTGTTCTGGCCGGTCATCGACCAGGTGACCGCGGTCCGATCGCCCTGCGGCTTGAAGGCGAATTGCGCGATGCTGGTTCCTTCCATCGGCTTGACGAAATCGAGCTTGATCCGGATGAGCTCGCCCGGCTTACTCTCGATCAGGGTCATGCGGCCTTCGCCGATCTTGTCGTTGCCCGACCATTCGAAGATGGCGCCTTCGCCCGCCGCCGGACCCTCGAAGCTCGACTTGGCGTTGGGATCGAGCTTCGCCCACGGCGACCACTCCTGCCACTTATGGAAATCGTTCACCTGCGCGAATACATCCGATGCCGGCGCGAACACGATGGCCGAGCGGGCGACGCGGAATTCGGACGGCTGCATGGCGACGACCACCATGAAGGCCGCGACCAGGACGCCGACGGCGGCGAGTGCGATGAGGATTTTCTTGCGCATGGGGGGCACTTCTCCTGGCTGTCGAGCACATGCCCGGATGGGGCGCGGCCAAATGCGATTGCAATATAGCGCGTGCGGAAATTCTGGATTTGTTTGTGCTCGATCCGGGTTACGATGGCTCGATAGTAACGAACATCTCGGGGGGACAGTCACTACCACGATTGCCCCCGCGGGGCGATCAAATCGCGAGAGGGAACACCATGCCGATTTCACGCCGTAGGCTGCTCACGACCATGGCCGCAGCGCCTCTTGCGCCGCTCGGGTTGGGGCGCGCGCTCGCAGCTTATCCAGACCACCCGATCCGGCTGATCGTGCCGTTCGCGCCCGGCGGGAACGCCGATTTCGTGGCGCGCCTCGTAAGCGAGGGCATGTCGAAGGCGCTCGGCCAGTCGATCGTGGTCGAGTCGCGCGCCGGCGCGGGCGGCAGCCTTGGTGCCGCGATGGTGGCGAGCGCGGCGCCCGACGGCTACACGCTGCTCACCGGCTCAAACGGCCCGCTCACCGTCAATCCGTTCGTGCAGGCCAAGCTCGGCTACGACCCGCTCAAGGACTTCGTGCCGATCGGGCTCGCCAATCTCGCGCCGCATACGATCGTGGCGCACGAGACCACGCCGGCCAAGACCCTGCCGGAACTCATCGCGCTGTCGAAGAAGCAGCCGGTCACCATCGGGACCGCCGGCGTCGGCAGCGCGACCCATATGACGCTCGCGCGCTTCAATGCCCAGACCGGCGCGAACTTCGCGCACGTGCCCTATCGCGGCGGCGGCGCGCTGGTGCCCGACATGTTGGCTGGAACCATCGCGGGCGCCATGACCGAGATGGCGACGGCGCTGCCGCACCATAAGCAGGGCAAGGTGCGCATCATCGCGGTCGCCTCCGCCAAACGGCTGGCGCAGGCGCCCGATGTCGCGACCTTCATCGAAGGCGGCGTGAAGGATTTCACCGCCGCGAGCTACGTGGGCGTGCTGGCGCCAGCCAGGACGCCGCCCGAGATCGTCGCGGTGCTGGAGAAGGCGCTGATCAAGGCGCTCGCCGACAAGGCGGCGCAGGACAAGTTCATCGCAAGCGGGGCCGAGCTTGTGGCGGAGCCGCTGCAAACCTCCAAGGGCTTCGGCGACTATATCAACGAGGAATATGCGCGGGCGAAGGAAGCCGCGAAGGTCGCGGGCCTGACGCCGACCTGAGACCGTTCGGCCGGCGGCGCTTACTCGGTCGTTAGCTGAGTTCCCGCCGCGCCAAACGCCGAAACCACGCCCGGATCACCTCAAGCAACGTGTTGTGCCCCGGCCGCGCGCCGGCATCGCCGCGCACCGCACGCTCATCAAGCGTGTCGCGCGGTGCCTGCGCGGCCGCCTCGATCGCGACCGGTCCCACATTGGCGAGAAACGCCTGCTCGTGCGGATGCGTGAGCGCCTCGATCGCCTGCTCGAGCGGCAGCCACCGCACCGCCTTCACGTCCCGCATCAACGCACGGCCCGGAGCGTCGGCCGCCCGCATGCGCCAGAACTGCACGATCTTGAGCTTGCGGCCGGCCGCGTGCGACATCGAGCCGAGAAATTCGTGCACCGAGACGGCGTGGCAGGTTTCCTCCATCGCCTCGCGCCTGGCCGCGGCCAGGGCGTCCTCGCCGGACTTGAGCTTGCCCTTCGGCAGGACCCACGAATCGTCCTTGCGCAACCGCACGATCGCGATCAGCGGGATGGGCGCGTCGCGCACCACGATGCCGCCCGCCGCCAGGACGGGTTTGACGGTTTTCCCCGGGGCCTTCATGGCAGCGCTATGCCGGACCGCGGATGGCAGAGCAAGCGAGCGGGGGAAGGCATCCGGGTACCGCTATCCGGTGCGCTTGCCGGCGTATTCGTGCTATTGGGTATGCCGCCGACAGGATTCGGCGACAGGAGACGACATGGCAGACCAGTCCAAAAAGGACAAGGCCAACGCCGAGTTCAAGAAGGCCCAGCGGGCCGAAGACGGCAGGAAGGCCATGTCCGATTACGAAGCCGAAGCGGCGGCCGAGCGCGCCAAGACCGCGCGCCTGCGGGCGGCCCGGCTAGCGCGGGAGGCCGCGCTCCCGGCGGTTGCGCCCAAGGCGGCGCCCGCCAAGAAGACGTCCGCCAAGAAGGCCAAGAAAACAGCGTCCGGGAAATTGTCGGACTGGCTCGACGACCAGAAGAAGAGCGGCCGCAACAGCTGACCGGCGCGTCCATCGTCAGGCCGGGCCCAGTCAGTAAAGCCCCGCCGCCGCAGCATCTCAACCCGCGCCGCCGCGTTGCCGGCTATTTCACCGGCTCGACGTCCTGCGCGCCTTGCGCGCCCATGTAGACCGCGAGAATGCGCACCGGCTCCGCGCCGTTGTTGACGCCGAAATGCGCCACCTCCATCGCCTCCATGAACGCCTGGCCCTTGCGGTAGGTCTTGGTGCCGTGCGCGCCGTAGTCGACGGTGAGCTCGCCCTCCAGAATGTAGGCGAACAGTGGAACGCCGTGCCTGTGCACGATGGTCCTGGCGCCGGGCGCCAGCACCACGATGGAGCCGGTGACATGGGCGGCGCCTGCCGTCGGATAGCGGATGGTCTCGCCGACCACGGTCTGGCCGGTGGAGAGCAGCGCCGTCGCGGGATAGCCCGCATCCTGCGCGGGCGCGCGATGCGCCGGCGCGACGCCGGCGCAGACGAGCAGGGCGGTGGCGAGCATACGGCTGAGCATCGGTTGGCTTCCTTCCGGCCGGTTGCGACGGCGGTTCGAGGCAGGCGGAGATCCGGGCCGCGTGTTTGAATCAGCTCTTGCCGTGGCGCAAGAGCTTGCGCGCACCCGAGACCGCGAATGCGATGGTGGCGAACCAGCAAATGAGCGCGCCGATGCCGAACATGATGCGCGCAATCGAGACGTTGGCCCCGCCGCCGAAGAACGGGACGCCGCCGGAGAATTGGCGCGCCTCGCCGCCGACCGCGATCCAGCTTCCGATCAGCGCGAAGGACGCAAAGATCGTCACCCCGATCAGGTATTGCACGATGCGCATCCAATGCGGCGCGCCGGCCGGCAGTTCGCCGCTTGCGTTCGCCCGCCCCAAGGCTTGAACGAGAACGGCCGCGCCGCCGAGGAAGAACACCAGTCCCGCCAGCACGACGACCCAGAGCGGGGCATGCAGGTTGCGCGGACCGCCCGGCACCGGCAGCGCCCCAAACCCGATCAGCATGAAATAGAGGCCCGCGGCCGCGGTGATGCCGCCGATCCAGCGCGCTTCCTGCGGTGTTGCGGTCTGTCGCGTGCTCATCGCCGGCCCTCCGCACGACCATAACCGACCGCGTTTGACGAGAGGTTACCGGCGAGGCATCGCCCGACCGGCGCGCCGGCGCAAAGGGTCTCAGATCCCCCGCTCGCGCTTGAGCCGGTCGATGTAGTCGGTGACCTCCGGCGGCAGGGATTTCAGGCCGGCCTTGCCGGCCTGCCACAGGATCGGCCGCAGTTGCGAACCGGCCAGGAACGCAGGCTCGCGGCCCGGCGGAATGATGCGGTCGAAGATGACGACCATGAGCACCGCCAGCAGGCCGATGCGCACGGCCCCCAGCATCGCTCCAGCCAGGCGATCGGGAATGCCGATGCGCTCGCCGACGAGTTCGGCGATGGCCAGCCGCATCAGCGCGCCCAGCACCACGCCGAGCGCCAGGAACAGCCCGAACGGGACGAGCCAGTTCTGCGCCGGTGGCAGATGGAACTGGTCGTTCAGCAGGCGGGCGAGATACGGCGCCGCGCCCACCGCGACCGGCGCCGCGCACAGATAGCCGAAGATCGTGGCCAGGCTGCGCAGCAGGCCGGACTGGAAGCCCATGATGACGGCGACGAACGTGATGAGATAGACGGCGGCGTCGAACGGGTTCATCGGTGCGGGGTTTGTGGCCTGTGTGGATTGAACGCAACGGATGAGATTGCCGCGCCGGCTTCAGCGGGCATTGGCGTGCACGAAGCGTGCAATGGCGCCAACCGCATTGTCTTCGATCCCCAGGAAGCCGTGTTGCGAGAAAGCCTGGCAGGGCTCCGATCGCGGCGGTGCGCCGCCGTCGAGCAGCATGACTTCGACCGGCTTCGCGCCGGTCAGCCGTGCTTTGAGCCTGGGCGCGTCCGCGGCCGGCGTCAGGTCGCAGCCGTCGTTGCGATGCGACACGATCAGCGCCGGCGCGCCGACGCGCGGCAGTGCCATGCTGGCGACCCCGTGCGGATGACTGGCGGCGATTTTCCAGTCGGGTTTGGCGCGCGTGATGGTCGAGGTGAGCACCAGGCCGCCGATCCCCTTCGCGGCGATCGCGCCGCCGGCCGCCGAAAACGTGCCCATGCTGGTGCCGATGAGCCAGACCGGGAGATCGGCTTCCTGCCGCAGCCGCGCGGCGACCGCGCCGATGTCGCCGGCATGCGCCGCGCCCATGCGGAAGATCGCATTCATGCCGTCTTGCCGGTCGGATGGCGCATCGATGACCGCGACCATGATGCCGTGGGCGACGAACCGGGCGCGCGAGCGCACGAGAAAATTGCCCGCGCCCCATTTCATCTCTCCCGCCCCGATGAGGCCGAGCGCGCCATGCCCGCCCGCGAACAGGATCGCGGCGGCCTGCGGCTTGTCCGGCTTGGCCAGGAGGAAGGCTTGGCTCGCGCCGCGTGGCGTCTTGAGCCTGACCAGCGTTTCGTCGGCGGCATGCGCGGACGTTTGCGCGAGCGCGCAGGCCGCGAGGAGGCAGGCCGTTCGCAGCAGATGTTGCATCACCAGGGAGCCCCAGGGGTGTGGCGGTTGCTACCGGCCCATCGCCAGAGGGTCGGCACTCAGGAGGCGGCCGGCCGCTTATGCCCTTCGATCGCCCAGCGGATGAGCGCCCACAGGCTGCCGCCGGTCGCCATGCCGAGCAGATAGATCACGATAACCAGGAAGGCTATCGGAGCGCTCAGGCTGAACCGCAGGAAGGCCACCGTGACGGTCTGAAAGTTCTGGATGGCGAAAATCAGCATGACGGCGGCGAAAACCGCGATCACGGCGATGTGGAACCAACGCATGTCGTGCCTCCGTTGCATGGACGCGCGCGGGTGGACCGCGCGAGCGCGTCCGGTTGCGCAATCCTAGCATGGAATGGCGTTCGCGCGCAGGCCGGCCGGGTGCAGCGCCGAAGGCGCGATGGCGGGCGTTGCGCCGAATCGGTATGGTTGCGCAGGACGCTTCGCCGATTCCGCCCGCGGGTGGCGTGCGCAGCCTTGAGGAACGATCAGATGACACGACGAAGCCGCGATCCGCGGCAGGCCGCCGAAGCGGCGTTCAAGACCGCGACCACGAAGCCGGTGGAAGAGCCGCCGAAAGCCCCGTCGCTGCCGGGCGCCAAGGAGATGGTCTCGTTGCGCATCGACCGCGATGTGCTCGATCATTTCCAGGAGGGCGGGCCGGGCTGGCAGGAGCGCATCAACGTGGCGCTGCGCAAGGCAGCCGGGAAATAGCGGCGCGGACGTCCCTATTGTCCGGCCGCTGACGGCGGGTTGCGCGGCGGCGCCATGACGGCGGCGTGGATCGCCTCGCAATGGCGCACGAGGTTGGGGTTCGCGGCGACGCACTGCCTGAGCGGGGTGTCGATGTCGTAGAAATGGATGTTGGCGATGAAGCCGTAGATGCCGGCGTCGATGCTGGTGGGATTGCCCCCGTGCAGATAGCCGCTCGCGGGCAGCAGGTTCGCCAGCACCTGCAAATCGGCGACGCCGCGGGCATAGGCGCCGGCGGGTTCGTAGCGCCCGATTCCCTGGAAGTGGTAGCGCTGGAAATTGTATTCGCGCGCCTTGGTGCAGGCCCTCGTCGGTCAGGCTCGGATGCTGCCGGCGCAGCGCCGCGTGGAATGCCGGCCAGAAGCCGCTCGTCCTTCCAGCGCGAATAGGACATCACCCAGTAGAGATCGTCGAGCATGCGGGTAATGAGATGGTCGGTATCGCGCTGCGCGCGCGTGAGGGCGGCGTCGATTGTCAGCCGGTGCTTGGAGATGACGTGCGCGATGATGGCGTCGCTGTCGCCGATCGTCCGCCCGTCGTCGACCATATAGGGGAGCTGCCCGCGCGGCGCCGCCGACGCATCGAACGTGTGCTCGTGCCGGAACGGCACGCCGGCGAGCCGCAGGAACGCGAACACCTTGAGCCCGTAGCCGTTGTTGTCCGCGACGCCGTAGAGCTCCGGCCAGGAATAAAGCGTAAGCATGGGTTCTCCGCCTGCATATGACGATGGAGCATAGCAGCTTGCCGGATGGAGGGCGTGCGGCGAAGCCCGCCCCACGGGCTTGCCGGGGGTGTGCGCGCGCGCCGCATGATGGCGCGCATAAGCACATCCTGGGGAGGTTGGCATGATACGCATCACCATGGCCGCGGCGGCGCTTGCGCTCGCCGCGTTCGGCGGCGAGGCCGCCGCGCAACAGAAGAGCTTGAAGAACCGCCTGGTCGGCACCTGGCATTTCGTCATCGCCGAGGTCACCGCGCCGGACGGCAAGAAGTCGTACCCGTTCGGGCCCAAGCCGCGCGGCCTGCTGATCTTCACCGCGGCCGGCGACTTCTCGCAGATCCACATCGCCAGCGAAGTGCCCAAGATCGCCAACGGCAACCGGCTCCAAGCCACGCCCGAGGAATACGCCGGCATCATGCGCGGCACGATCGCCCAGTTCGGCACCTACACGGTGGACGAGGAGAAGAAGAACTTCACCCTGAAATTCACCGCCAGCACCTTCCCGAACTGGGAGGGCACGACGCAGACCCGCTCGATCGACAAGCTGACCGACGAGGAGTTCATCAACACCAACCCGCAGGTCGGCGGCGGGCGCGGTTCGGGGTATAATCTCTACAAGCGGACCAGGTAGCGCGCAGGGTACGATGACGAGCGCAGCGGGTGTATTGCGCCGTTCATGAGATGGCGAAATACGCGTCGCTTTGCTCCGTTAGTCCGCCCTGCGGTCGATATCCGCACGAAGGGTGTGACGATGAAGAAGGTCTTGGCTTGGACGGTTGCCGGCGTGGTCATCGCCGCGGCGGCGGCGTTCATATTGATCCCGGCGAAAACCAACCGGGTCAGCGTCAGCTATGTGCCGCCGAAAAATCCCGCGCATCAGCCGGTCTACGAGTTGCTGAAAGAGCACCGCGTGCTCGAGAAATTGCAGGAATTCCTCAGCCCGTTCCGGCTTCCGAGGAGGTTGAAGATCTCTCTGGCCGGGTGTGACGGGGAGGCCGACGCCTTCTACGGGGACGACGCCATTACGATTTGCTACGAGTATGTCGACGAGCTGTGGAAGCCTGCGGAGACGACCGCGACCGGCGTTACGCCGATCGACGCCATCATGGGCCCATTGTTCGACACTTCACTGCACGAATTCGCTCATGCCCTGTTCGACATGCTCGGCCTGCCGGTGCTGGGGCGCGAGGAAGACGCGGCCGATCAGGTGGCGGCCTACATCTATCTTCAGCTCGGCAAGGACGAGGCGCGTCGCCTGATCATGGGCACGGCGCACGCCTATAAGGCCGAGGCGGCCGGCGCCCCGCCGCTGTCGCTGGAAAAATTCGCCGACGAGCATGGCACGCCGGCACAGCGCGCGTTTAACATCTTGTGCATCGCGTATGGCGCCGATCCGAAGCTGTTCGGCGACCTCGTGACCGACGGGCATTTGCCGAAGAAGCGCGCCGAGCAATGCGGCGATGAATACCAGCAGGTTTCGCAGGCATTCGAGCAAGTGATCAGCCCTCATATCAACTTTAGGCTGGCCGATAAGGTCCTGGACAAGAGCTGGCTGCCCGCACCGACAACGTGGGTGCAGCGCCGGCCGGCCCCGCCGCAGCCGGCCGAAGCGAAACAATAGGGCGGGGGACTGTTCCGTGGGCCGGCTGTTCGCATCCATCTTTCTGTCGATCGGTCTCCTGCTGCTGGCGGGCGCCGGATATCTGTTTTTCGACAACCGCGCCTGGCTGGCGCGCAGCGTGGAGGCGCAGGGCGAGGTCATCGAGCTGGTGGCCGCGCGCGACGGCGACGGCGGCAACGTGCTGTTCGCGCCGAAGGTCCGGTTCCAGACCGCCGACGGCAAGAGCGTCGAATTTCAGTCGTCGCTGCGGACCAATCCGCCGGCCTATGCCGTCGGGCAGCGCGTCAAGGTGCTGTACGATCCGGACAACCCCGGCTCGGCGTCGCTCGCCGGCTTCTTCTCGCTCTGGTTCGCGACGATGGTGCTCGGCTTCATCGGCACGGTGTTCACCGCGGTCGGCGTCACGGCCGCGGTCATTCTGCGGCGCATGGCGCGGCCGTCATGACCGGCGCATGAGCGCAGCGACATGCCGGCTACTGCTGTCGCTTGATGATTGCTGCGGCTATCGCGCCGCCGGCTCGACGCCCATCGCTTTCAGGATGGGCGCGGCGGAGGGCGCCCCGAAGGAACGCACGAGGGCAAGAGCGGCTTGCGGCTCCTTCGCGGCGCTGCCGACGCCCGCGGCGAAGCCGATCACCGTCTGTAGCTCGGCCGGAATCGGGCCGACCAGATCGACGCCGCGCACGTCGAACATCCGCGAGGCCACGACCACGACCATGTCGGCTTCGCCGCGCGCGACCACTTCGACGGTGTCTTCCGCGGGCATCGGCCGCAGCTTGGGCTTCATCTCCGCGGCGATTCCCAGGCGATCGAGCCGACGAAATAGATGCCGCTCGCGCTCTCGCCCGGATAGGCGACCGCCGATGCCGCGAGCAAGGTCCGCTTGAATGCCGCGACCGAACCGATATCGGGTCTGGCGGCGCCGGCGCGCACGCCGACGCCCAATCCGGCGCGGCCGATGTCGGTGCGGGTTGCGGCGGCGATCTTGCCCTGCCGGATGAGATCGCCGAGCACGGGCGGATTGAGGACCACGGCGTCGAATACTTCGCCGGCCTCGATCTTGCGCTTCAACGCGGCATTGACCTCGAAATGGATGGCGACGCGATGCGCGCCGGTACGCTCGAATTGCTCGGCCAGCGCGCGCACCGCGCCCTTGGCGCCGTTGCCGCTGAGGAGCCTGATGTCGGCGGCAACGCCCGCGGTCACGCTCAGCAACAGTGCGGCGGCGGCCATCGTGACACAAGATCCGAGCATGGCGTCTCCGCTCGATGGGGCGGCGCGATACGAGTGGGCATCGTAACCGATGCGTGCCGTGATCGCCAGACTTTGCCGCGCGATGAGCCTCACCCGTTTTCGATTGCGCTCGATCCGGGCTACGCTTGCCGATCTGTCTGCGGACTGCTTGATCTTGGAGACAAGATGTCGAACGAAAAACCCGCCGGGTATCTGTCGGGCGATCCGCGCTACGGATTGCAGGGCGAGGCGCTGGCGAACTACTACCGCGAGAAGCCGGCGCAGTGGGCGATCTATTGCTGGGACATCGGCGAACCAACGGGACCGCGCGAAATCGCGCGTCCCGATGACCGGCTCCGCGACCCCGTCCTCCGGACGGCCATGGCGGGGACGGCGGACACGCGGCGCGCCCTGCTGGCGGACCAAAAGAGCTACGTCAAGAATTTCGGCGAGCGTGTCATCGGCTACGGGCACTTTGTCTCGGACGACGGCCGCGAGACGCTGGGCACGTCGTTCTTCATGCAGCTCGACGACCGCGCCGCGGTGGACAAGTTCCTGGCCGACGAGCCGCTCAACAAGGCCGGGCTCTACCGGCGCGTCGAGGTCCACCGCTGGTCGAACAGCTTCGGCAGGCGCGCGGCCGACTACCAGCGCAAAGGGCTGCAGCAGTTCCTGTGCACGGGACCCAAGACCGGCACGCCGGAGTTCTTCCGCGCGCACCTGCACGCGCACGAATCCTATTTCGCGTCGTACGGCGACAGCTTCATCTTCCGCGGGCCGATCCGCTCGGCCGACGGCGCCGACAACATCGGCACCGCGCTGCTGCTCGAACTGCCCGACCGCGCGGCGGCGGACAAGTTCTGGAACGAGGAGCCGTTTGCCAGGAACGGCGGGTACCAGAGTGACTCGCGCATCACCCGCTGGGTGTTCGGGGATTGACAGGTGCCGGGTTGATGGCGGCCTGTCGTCGTAGGGTGGGCTGAGCGAAGCGAAGCCCGCGTGGAGAGAGGTTACGCCATGCTGGGCGATCCGCTGCTTTGGATATTCGTGCTGCCCGGTCTGCTGCTGGGGATATACGCGCAGGGGCGCATCAAGGCCAATGTCGCCAGATACTCCCAGGTCGGGACGCTCGGCGGCATCACCGGCGCGCAGGTCGCCCGCGAGCTTCTCGATTCGCAGGGTCTGCAAGCCGTGGCGATCGAATCCACGCCCGGGATGTTGAGCGACCACTACGATCCGCATTCCAAGATCCTGCGGCTGAGCCAGCAGGTCTATTTCGCCCCGACGGTCGCGGCCGCCGGCATCGCGGCGCACGAGGCCGGCCACGCCGTGCAGGATGCGGAAGACTATTTCCCGCTGGAGGCGCGCACCTACATCGTGCCGCTCGTGCAGCTTGCTTCGCAGGTTGCGCCCTGGATTTTCGTCGCCGGGATCATGCTGCAATCCTCGACCGTGGCCTGGATCGGCGTCATCCTCTTCGGGGCGTCTTCGCTCTTTGCCTTGATCACCTTGCCGGTCGAATTCAACGCCAGTACGCGAGCGCTCAATCTGCTGGTCAGCCGGCGCATCATCCAGGGCGAGGAGCAGATCGCCGGGGTACGCGAGGTCCTGAGCGCGGCCGCCTGGACCTACGTGGCCGCCGCCGTCTCCGCGCTCGGCAGCTGGCTGTTCTACGCTGTCGTCCTGCTGTCGCAGGTGCGCTCCGCCGCCGGCCGGCGGTGATGGGGCCAGCGTGCGCGGCCCGCATTGAGCGACAGCGGAATGCGGGTTCGATGTTCGAGACCATGCCGGCCCCGGATATGGCCGTCGCGTCTGCGACGCGCAACGGCTCATCCGGGCTACTTGCTGAAAGCATGATGATGTTAGGTTTGGGCATATCCTGAGTCTTGAAATAGTTGGCGCATTCGATGGCTGTGAACGCGCCGAGGAGTCTCGCCGATCGCGGCGCAAACGGTTTCGACCGTTCGCGCCGCGGCTTTCCGCAACAGATGCTTGAGCTTGGCGAAGACCTGTTCGATGGGGTTCAGGTCAGGGGAGTATTTTGCAGGAAGAAGAGCTTGGCGCCGGCCGAGCGGACGAGTTGGCGCCGCTCGTTCGACCGCCTTGCCTTTGTGACTGCCGAGATTGTCCATGATGACGATATCGCCTTGGCGCGACATGCCGGAACGGTACGGCAATTGGAATTCCGTGTACGTGCCTCTCGGAGTGTGGGACGCGGCCTTCGAAACCTTGGCAAGTCTGGGACCTCCGGCCGACGAGGAACATGCCATCGATTCCACGATCGTGCGGGCGCATCAGCATGCAGCCGGCGTAAAAGGGGGAATCAAAATCAGGAAGCGCTCGGCCGTTCGCGCGGCGGCTTCTCGACCAAAATCCACCTCCGCACCAACGCCAAAGGCGACCCGCTGACCTTCGACGTGACCCCCGGCGAGGCGCACGAAGTCAAAGGCTATGATGCGCTGATGGAGCTTCACGATGTCGATCCCGACAGGCTCCTCGGCGACAAGGGCTACGACAGCGATGAGATTCGCGACGATCTGACCGAGCGCGGCATCGAGCCCGTGATCCCACCGCGATCGAACCGCAAGACGCCGATCGATTACGATCGCGAAGCCTACAAACGGCGCAACTTGATCGAGCGATGCGTCAACCGCCTCAAGCAATTCCGTCGCATCGCCACTCGCTACGAGAAAACCGCCAGAGCCTACCTGTCGATGCTATGTATCGCGTCAACAATGCTCTGGCTGAAAACTGTCAACACGGCCTAGATCCATATGGGGTGCCAACTTTATTCTCTGTCTGCTAAAGTAGATGGCACTATTGATTTCTGAAAGCTCAATATCTGCCGAAAATTCGTAGGCGGCTCGCTCACTCTTTTCGCGACGAATAGGCGAATATTCTCCTGCGCCTGTTATCTCAAAGGAGATTTTTTTGGTCAAGGATCCAAAGAGATTTCGGCGAAATATTTCGACCTGCTCCCCCGCTTCTTCCCACTGCTTCGAGCAAGGAGTCTCGCGATAGAAAGAATAGAAATTCGATAAAGGGCACCTCGAAAAATAGCTGGTCCGGGGGACCTGTGCGAGTCTGGTGTGCCTGACGGCATGATTCGGCGGAGCGAGCGATGGGGCAGCTGGGATTTTTCGACGCGGACAAGCGGCTTGCAGCATTATCGGAGAAGGGTGATCCGCTGGAGGCGATCACGGCGCTGGTTCCGTGGGAGAGCTTTCGCGCCGAGATCGAGGCGGTAGTGCTGACGCCAGATGAGGCGAAGAAGAGCAAGGCCGGGCGCAAGCCTTTTGATGCGATCATGATGTTCCGGATGCTGGTGCTGCAATCGCTGTACAATCTGTCGGACGTGCAGATCGAGTATCAAGTTTGGGATCGGGCCACGTTCACGCGATTTGTCGGTCTTGGGTCGGAGGATTGCATTCCCGACGGCACGACGCTGTGGCTGTTCCGCGAGAAGCTCGCGCGGGCCGGGCTGATCGAGACGCTGTTCGATCGGTTCGACCAGCATCTCACCGCGAAGGGCTATATCGCGCGCGGCGGGCAGATGGTGGATGCGAGCATTGTGCCGATGCCGAAGCAGCGCAACACGCGCGAGGAGAACGAGGCAGTCAAGCGCGGCGAGACGCCCGCGGAGTGGGAGCGGAAGCCGGCCAAGAACCGCCAGAAAGATAAAGACGCGCGCTGGACGAAGAAGCACGGTCGCAGCTTCTTTGGCTACAAGAACCACGTGAACGTGGACCGGACGCACAAGCTGATCCGGCGCTATGCGGTGACCGACGCGGCCGTGCATGACAGCCGCAAGCTCAATGGGCTTTTGCACCAAGGCAACACCTCGCACGACGTGTTCGGAGACAGCGCCTATCGCTCGGCCGCGAATGAGGCGACGTTGAAGGGGCGAGGCTTCCGCAGCCGCATCCATGTGCGCGCGACGCGCGGCCATCCGCTGTCGAAGGCTCAAGCGGCAGCGAACCGGACGAAGAGCCACATCCGCGCGCGTATCGAGCATGTGTTCGGCGCCCAGGAGATCGCACCGGGCGGCCGGCTGTTGCGCACCATCGGCATCGTGCGGGCGCGATCAAGATCGGCTTGCAGAACTTCGTCTACAACGTTCGCCGCCTCGTCACACTTGAACGGATGGCTGCCGCATGAGGATGTCCGGAGCCGCCCCGAAAATGACGCGGCTGGGTCAAGCAATTGGACCGCGATCGACATCAGATCATCTGAGGATCGGCCGTTGATCCGCGCCGGATGACAATCATGCAGCAAGGTGCCATTGTTCGAGGTGCCCTAAAGTTTATTATGTTGGTTTTGCCAGAATCGTTAGGTCCAATAATAATGTTTAAGCCCTGATTGAATTCGAGTTCGAAATCCATCAAGGGACTTAAAGCCAGATACCCTTATGCGTCGAAGCATGCGGGCAGTCCTTTTCCGGGCGTGAGCATTTGTTATCGCTTCTATTAATAGGCTATGGAGATTGCAATTGGGAATCAGGCGCCAACGTCCGTCCTGGACCGCTCCGTCTACAATCACAACGCCCGATTGCTCTCCTTCACCTTCTCCGCGTCCACATACACCTGCTCGCCCATCTGCCGGAACTTCTCCGACATCTGCGCCATGCCCTGTTCCTTATCGTTCAGCGTGGCGGCATAGTCCCGCACGTCCTGCGTGATCTTCATCGAGCAGAACTTCGGCCCGCACATGGAGCAGAAATGCGCCACCTTGTGCGCGTCCTTGGGCAGCGTCTCGTCGTGGTAGGCGCGCGCGGTGTCGGGGTCCAATGACAGATTGAACTGGTCGATCCAGCGGAAGTCGAAGCGCGCCCGCGACAAAGCGTCGTCGCGCAGCTGCGCCGCCGGATGGCCTTTGGCCAGGTCCGACGCGTGCGCGGCGATCTTGTAGGCGATCACGCCGTCCTTCACGTCGTTGCGGTCGGGCAGCCCGAGATGCTCCTTCGGCGTCACGTAGCAGAGCATGGCGGTGCCGAACCAGCCGATCATGGCCGCACCGATGGCCGAAGTGATGTGGTCGTAGGCCGGCGCGATGTCGGTCACCAGGGGGCCGAGCGTATAGAACGGCGCCTCGCCGCATTCCTTGAGCTGCTTCTCGACGTTGATCTTGATCTTGTGCAGCGGCACGTGGCCGGGGCCTTCGATCATCACCTGGCAGCCCTTCTCCCACGCCACCTTGGTGAGTTCGCCCAGGGTTTCCAATTCGGCGAACTGCGCGCGGTCGTTGGCGTCTCTTATTGACCCTGGCCGCAGGCCATCGCCGAGCGAGAACGACACGTCATACTTGCGCATGATGTCGCAGATTTCGTCGAAGCGCTCGTAGAGGAAGCTCTCCTTGTGCCGCGACAGGCACCACTTGGCCATGATCGAGCCGCCGCGCGAGACAATGCCGGTGACGCGGTTGGCGGTGAGGTGGATGTAGCCGAGCCGCACGCCGGCGTGGATGGTGAAATAGTCCACGCCCTGCTCGCACTGTTCCAGCAGCGTGTCCTTGTAGCACTCCCAGTCGAGCTTGACCGGATCGCCGTTCACCTTCTCCAGCGCCTGGTAGATCGGCACGGTGCCGATCGGGCACGGCGCGTTGCGGATGATCCATTCGCGCGTGTTGTGGATGTTGCGGCCGGTGGAGAGGTCCATCACGGTGTCGGCGCCCCAGCGCAGCGACCACACCATCTTCTCCACTTCTTCCTCCACGGAGGAGGTGACGGCGGAGTTGCCGATGTTGGCGTTGATCTTGGTCAGAAAATTGCGGCCGATCGCCATCGGCTCGAGTTCGGCGTGGTTGATGTTGGCCGGGATGATGGCGCGTCCGCGTGCCACTTCCGAGCGCACGAATTCGGGCGTCACGAACAGCGGAACGGAGGCGCCGAAGCTCTCGCCGTCGGCGGCGGCCTCCTCGGCCTGAAGAAGCTGCGTCTTGCGGCCCAAATTCTCGCGCTCGGCGACGTAGATCATCTCCTTGGTGATCACGCCGGCGCGCGCCCACTCCAGTTGTGTGATGGGTTTGCCCGGCAGCCCGCGCAGGGGCTTGGGCGTGTTGGGGAACGCGCGCGCGAGATGCTTGCCGCTGACGTTGCCGTTGTCGACCGGCTGGATCGGGCGGCCCTGGTATTCCTCGACCCCGCCGCGCTCCTTCACCCACTCGATGCGGGTGCGCGGCAGGCCCTTTTCCACGTCGATCGTGGCGGCGTCGTCGGTGTAGGGCCCGGACGGGTCGTAGACCGGCAGCGGCGGCTCGCCGGAGGAGGGATCGAGCGCGATCTCGCGCAGCGGAACCCGCAGGTCGGGCGCGGTTTCGGGCACCGAATAGACCTTGCGCGAGCCGGCGATCGCCCCGGTGGTGACCTTGGGGGTGGCGATGTTGGGATCGTGGATGTTCATTGTTCTTGCTCCCTTTCGAGGGTGCGGTTGTCAGGCGGTATAGCCGAAATAGCAGAGCAGCGCGCCGACGCCGGCCCAGACCAGGGCGGCGATGCGCTGGGTGAGGGGATGCGCGATCATGCGGCGCCCCATGGCAGCGACCTGGTGCGGCACGATCAGGCGGAAGATGCCGCCGATCATGCTCAGCCAGCCGAACACGGTGATCAGGATACGCCAGTCGGCGGCCCAGACGTTGTGGGTCAGCACGATGGCGAGCCCGGTCGTGAGCGCCATGATGCCGGCGAGGTAGATCAGCGCGGGACTGTTGAGAAATTCCTCCGCCATCGCCCGGTAGTTGGCGGCGTTCGCCACCAGCGCGATGCCGACGGCGAGCAATATCGGCCCCATCAGCTTGGCGAGGAAAATCGACGTCGGCATGGAGCGGTCCTGTCCCTTCGCCGGCATGACCCGGATCAGGTTCAAAGGGTCCCCGCGGTTCATGACCGTGGGTCATGAGTTGGGGCGGGTCTCTCAGCTCCCTGTCCGGAGCTCCCCTCGGAACGCCGCTAATGTAGGCCGGGCGGCCTTGCTGTCAATGCGAGGCCCGGTATGCGGTGCGCGGCGGGCTTGGCGCGGCTTGCTCGCCGCGCGGGTTCCGGCCGGTCTTTCCCGAGAAGGGCTCATCGCGGGCGGCAGCATTGGCCGGTATCATGCGACGCAGACCGCTGCCACGGGAGGTCACAGCATGCACCGATATCGCGCCGCGCTTTTCGCACTCGCGGCCGTCGCCTGCGCGACGGCGATCCAGCCGACCGCCACGGCCCAGGTCGGCGACCAGCCGATTCGAATCATCTTTCCCTATGCGGCCGGCGGGTCGGGCGACGGCACCGCGCGGCTGATCGCCGAGCACATGCGGATTGGGCTCAACCGGCCGGTGATCGTGGAGGACCGCACCGGCGCCGCCGGGCGCATCGGCGTACAGGCGGTGAAGGCCGCCGCGCCGGACGGCAACACGCTGCTGCTCACGCCGATTGCGCCGATGTCGGTCTTCCAGCACGTCTATCCGAACCTGGCCTACGACCCGATCAACGACTTCCGGCCGATCACGCAGATCGCGACCTTCGATCTCGCGGTTGCGGTCGGACCCGCGGTGCCGGCGAAATCGCTCAAGGAACTGGTCGACTGGGCCAAGGCGAACGCGGACAAGGCCAACTACGGCATGCCTGCCGCGGGCTCGCTGCCGCACTTCTTCGGCGTGCTGTTCGGCCGCGCCGCCGGCATCGATCTCAAGGCCGTCACCTATCGCGGCTCGGCCGCGGCGCTGACCGATCTGGTGGGCGGGCAGGTCCCGATCGTGTTCACCACCACGACCGACTTCCTGCAGCTGCACAGGGCGGGAAGGATCCGCATCCTGGCGACCTCGGGCGCGCAACGTTCGCCCTTCCTGCCCGACGTGCCGACCTTCAAGGAATCCGGCTACAACATCCAGGGCTCGGGCTGGTACGGCATGTTCGCGCCGGCCAAGACTCCGGACGAGATCATCGAGCGCTACAACAAGATCGTCGTCGCGGCGATCAAGACGCCGGATGTTCACAAACGGCTCCTGGACTTCGGGCTCGAGCCGACCGGCACGAGCGCGGCGGAATTCGCCGCCATCCAGAAAGCCGATTCCGAATTGTGGGCGCCCGCCGTCAAGGCGTCCGGCTTCACCCCCCAGCAGTGAGGCGAAGGCCGGTCGATCCTGCCGAACAAGGTTGCGGAAAAAACCGAACGCCGGCCCCGCTATTCGCAGGGCCGGCGTTATTTTCATTCCAGGTCGCGTCGGGCGCTCAGTAGATGCCGTTGCGGTTCGAACCGGCGCGGCGATCGTGGCTCATCGGCAGAACGACCACCTTGGAGCCGACGCGGACGCGGTTGTAGAGATCGATCACGTCGTCGTTGACCATGCGGATGCAGCCCGACGACACGCGTCCGCCAATCGTTTCCGGCGCATTGGTGCCGTGGATGCGATAGACCGAGCCGGAGAGATACATGGCGCGGGCGCCGAGCGGATTGGTCGGGCCACCGGCGACGAAGCGCGGCAGGTAGGGCTGGCGGGCGATCATTTCCGGAGGCGGCGTCCAGTCCGGCCACTCGGCCTTGCGCTCGACGTGCTTGATACCCGACCAGGTGAAGCCTTCGCGGCCGACGCCGATGCCGTAGCGCACCGCCTTGCCGCCGGGCAGCACGAAATAGAGGAAGGTGTTCGGGGTATCGACGACGATCGTGCCGGGCGCTTCGTTGGTCCGGTAGTCCACGACCCGGCGCTGGAGATCCGACCGGATGCCGCCATCTTCGTTCGGGTTCGCATAAGCGGGCGCCTGCACCGCCGGCCGATGCGGGCCGAACAGCGCTTCGAACGGGTTGGCGGTCGCAGACGTGGAAATGGTGGCCGCGACGGCGAAAGTCGCAAGCGCGGTAAAGGCCTGACGGCGGGATAAGGTTTTCATGACGCTCCCCTTTTGATGACCATTGGTCGGTTGAGGGGGCGGATCGGTTCAAACGGCAGGGACAAATTCTTGCCAGGCCGGCTCGGACATGGTGCCTAAATCATTAAATCGACGCGTAAAATTTTATCCATGCGAAGACGCATAACGGCCTGTCGCATCGCACCAAGTATGGCCAAAACGTGGCGTCCTGCCGGCCGGCGTCTTGCGCTCCGCGCCAGCCGCTGCGGCCGCGCCGCCCCGATCGCGAGACGGCGCGCGGATCGTGCGTCGATATACCCCCCTGGGGAGATGTATGGTTTGCCTCTACGCTTGCGACGCCGCGCTCCGAATCCAGGTGAGTTGCTGGAAGAGAGAGCATGACCATCGAGATCAGGTACCGCGCATTCCTGAGCTACAGCCACCGCGACAAGGCGTGGGGCAAGTGGCTGCATTCCTCGCTCGAGCGCTACCGCATCGACAAGGACCTCGCCGGACGCGACACGCCGGTCGGTCCCGTTCCCAGGACGCTGCGGCCGATCTTCCGCGACCGCGAGGATTTTTCCGCCGGCCACTCGCTCTCCGCGCAGACCCTGGCCGCGCTCGAAGCCTCGCAATTCCTGATCGTCATCTGCTCGCCGAATGCGGCACAGAGCAAATACGTCGACCAGGAAATCCGCCGCTTCAAGCTGCTGGGCCACGCCGAGCGCATCATTCCGGTGATCGTCGACGGCGAGCCCGGGGACCCCGCGCGCGAATGCTTTCCTCCGGCTTTGCGATTCGCACTCGGGCCCGACGGCGCGCTGACCGATGAGCGCGAAGAGCCGATCGCCGCCGATGCCCGTCCACAAGGCGACGGCAGGGAGATCGCCAAGCAGAAGGTGGTGGCAGGTCTCCTCGGCCTCGGGCTCGATGAAATCCGGCGGCGCGCCGAGCGCGCGCGCAGACGGCAGAACCGGCTCTGGGCGGCGCTCGCGGGCGTCTTCCTCCTGCTCGCGATCGTCGCCAGCGGCAGCGCCGTCTATGCCTGGCGGCAGCTCAAGACCAACGAGGCGCTGCTCGACCGCATCCTGCAGCGCGCCGTCGAGCTTACCGCCAAGGGCGTGGAAGTGTCGCGGCAGTTCCAGGTGCCGCGCTCGGTGTCGCTCAGTTTTCTCAGCGCGGCCGACCTCCACTTTCAGGATATCGCCGAGCATGGCCGCGATACGCCGCAGCTGCGGCTGCACAAGGCCCATATGCTGGTCCAGTTCGCACGCTTCTACGCGATCCTTGGCGATTCCGACAAGCAACTGGCGAGCGCGCTGAAAGCGCACGAACTGTTGGACAGGCTGGTCGCCGGGACGCCCGACGACCGCAATTATCAGCGCTCGCTCACGTTCGCGCTGAACGAGGTCGGCGACGCATTGAAGGCCCGTGGACAGGGTGACGAAGCGCTGGCGCGCTACCGCAGCAGTCTCGAGATCATCGAGCGCCTCGCCGCCGCCGATCCCGACAATGCGATGCTGCAGAGCGACCTTTCGATCACGCACGAACGGATCGGCGACGCGCTGCGCGAGCACAATAAGCTCACCGAAGCGTTGGAAAGCTATCGCGCAAGCCATGCGGCCGCCGAGCGCCTCGCGGCGCTCGAACCCGGCAAGCCGAATTACCAGCGCGACATCTCGGTGTCGCTCCTCAAGATCGCCGATGTGCTCAAGGAGCAAGGAGAGCTTGAGGCGGCCCTGGCAAGCTACCGCGGAAGCCTTGCCATCCTGGAACGGCTTGCCGCCACCCGGCCCGACGATACGCTCTGGCTGCGCGACCTCTCGCCGGTGCATGACAGCGTCGGCGACGCGCTGCGCGAGCTTGGCAGGATGGAGGAGGCGCTGGCCAGCTATCGCTCGAGCTTCGCCATCCGCAGGAAGCTGGCCGCCGCCGATCCCGAGAATACGGTCTGGCAGAAGGACCTCGCGGTCTCGCACAACCGGGTCGGCGGCGCGGTTCGCAGTCTCGGCAATCTCGGCGAGGCGCTGGCCAGCTACCGCGCGAGCTTCGCCATCTTCGAGCGGCTGGCCGCCGCCGATCGTCCCAATCCCGGCAAGCAGCGCGACTTTGCGCTGTCGCATAACGGGATCGGCGATGTGTTGCGCGACCAGGGCAAGCTTGACGAGGCGCTGGCGACCTATCGTGCCGGGCTTGCCGTCATCGAGCCGGTTGCCGCGGAACGTCGCGGCAATGCGTTGTTGCAGCACGCCGTCTCGGTGTCGCAGACCGAGATCGGCGCCCTGTTGCGCGACCAGGGCATGCTCGATGCCGCGCAGGCGAGCTATCGCGCCAGCCTTGCGATCCGCGAGGGGCTTTTGTCCAAGGCTCCCGGCAATCCGCGCCGGCAGTACGACCTCTCGCAGGCGCACCTTAGGGTCGGCGATGTCATGCGCTCGCGCGGGAACTTCGACGAGGCGCTGACGAGCTACCGCACCGGCCACGACATTCGCGTGCGGCTTGCCGCCGGCCGCAGCGATGCGCGCTCGCGGCGCAATCTCCTCGGGTCGCTGATCAAGGTCGCCGAGGTGCAGCAGGACCTGGGCAAGCTCGACGCGGCGCTGGCGAGCTACCGGGAGAGCTTTGCGATCGCCGAGTGGCTGGCCGCGCTCGACCGCAGCAATGCCGGCTGGCAAAGCCTCCTCGCCGAGGTGCAGAGGAAGCTCGGCGACACGCTGCGGCTGGCAGGCAAGCTCGACGAGGCGCTGACGAACTGCAACGCGAGCCTCGCCATCGCCGGGCAGCTCGCCGAGCTCGATCGCAGCAATGCCGTCTGGCAGCGCGACGTCGCGCTGGGCAATGAGCGGCTGGGGGATGTCTACATCGCCCAGAAGCGCCCGGACGAAGCCAAGGCCGCCTTTGAGACCGCATTGGCGATCTACGAGGAGCTGCAGGCGCGGCTCCCGACCAACAGAATCGTGCTGGTGGGCGCGACCCTGCCGCTGATGCGCCTTGGCGACTTGGACGAGGTCAATGGCCGGCGCCATCTGGAAAAGGCGCTTTCGGTGCTCAAGCAACTGGACGAGGCCGGGCGTCTTGAGCCGCCGCGCAAGGCCGCAATCGCCGCGATCGAGCAACGCCTGGCGAAGCTCGCGAGCGGGCAGGCGGCGCGGCCCTGATTACGCGCTCGATCGCGGCTCATTCCTTGCGCTGGGCGTGCCAGCCGACCACGGCCTCGGGGGCCGCGTCGGTCGAGGCGAAATACGGCTTGAGGTCGATCAGCGCCGTGCCGTCGAGGCAGTCGAGCCCGGCCACCTTGAGCCGTGTGCCTTCGACGCCGACGAGCCGCACGACACTCATGGCGATCGGGTTGGGCCGTGCCGGCGAGCGCAGCGAGAACGTGCCGCGCCCGACGCCATAGTGCCGCGGCACCTGCAGCACCAGGTCGCGGCGCGACTTGTCCATCCAATAGAGCACGACCAGGTGCGTGCAGCTCTCCACGCCCGCGAGCGCCTGCGCCCAGCGCGGGTCGACCTCGATGGTGCAGACGGCATCCGATTGGCGGGCATTTTTCGGGCACTCGTCGAGGCTCGCCCAGGGCGTGCGGATACGGCCGATGAAATAGAGCGAGGCATCGAAATGCTCGGGCAGTCCGACCGCGATCTCGCCGTCCCGGATGCCGGTGGACGCTTCGTTCATGGTTATTGCTCACCGTTGTGGCCGGTCACGCAAGTGTACGGCAAACCGCGCCTCCCGCTCAGTGTCATGCCCGCGAAAGCGGGCATCCGGTAATCACGAGCAAGGGTGCCATGGTCAACCTCGCCCCTCAGGCCTCTGGAATACCGGATCGCCGCTTTCGCGGGCGATGACACCGAGTGATTGGTTCGGCCGACCCACGAATGCCTCGCTGCACCGGTCTTGAACGTGCCCGCTTAAAGGTATAAAGATATCTTTATGTGCCGCCCGAAATCGTGGGCGGCAGACCAAATTGGGAACGCTGCCCACCCAATGCCGAGCTCTGCCCACCTGCCGTTCGCGACCCTCAACGGGGCGCTCAAGGCCGCTGGCGAGGCGACGCGGCTGCGCATTCTGGCGCTGCTGGCAGAAGCCGAGCTGACCGTATCCGACCTCACCGACATCCTGCGCCAGTCGCAGCCGCGCATCTCCCGCCACCTGCGGCTCTTGGCCGAGGCCGGCCTGGTCGAGCGCTTCCGCGAAGGGTCGTGGGCGTTCTTCCGCCTGGGCGAGCGCGGCGGGCCGGCCTCGCTGGCGCGCGAACTCATTGCGCGCCTTGACCCGGCGGACTCGACCTTGGCGCGCGACCGCGAACGGCTCGCCGCCGTACGGTCCGCGCGCGCGGCCGCCGCGCAGGCCTATTTCCGCCGCCATGCCGCGCAGTGGGACCGCATCCGCAAGCTGCACGTCACCGACGAGGCGGTCGAGGACGCGATTTGCGGCGCCCTTTCGGGCACCGACATTCGCACGTTGCTCGATCTCGGCACCGGCACCGGGCGCATGCTCGAGCTGTTCGGTCCCGCGATCGAACGCGGCCTCGGCCTCGACATGTCGCTCGACATGCTGGCGCTGGCGCGCGCGCGGCTCGATCGCGCCGGGCTCAAGCATTGCAGCGTGCGCCAGGGCGACATCTACGACCTCGCGCTGCCGAAGGATTCCTTCGACGTCGTCATCATCCACCAGGTGCTGCACTTTCTCGACGACGGCGCGCGCGCGATCCACGAGGCGGCGCGCGTGCTGCGGCCGGCGGGCCGGTTGCTGGTGGTCGATTTCGCGCCGCACGATCTCGAATTCCTGCGCGACGAGCACGCCCATCGCCGGCTCGGCTTCGCGGCCGAGACCGTGACGCAATGGATGAAGGCGGCCGGCCTCGACGTGCTGCAGCAGACCAGCCTTTCGCCCGAGCCGGCGTCCGAGGGCAAGATCGCGGTATCGCTCTGGCTCGCGCGCGATCCGCGCATCCTGATGGCGGCGCCAAGCACGCGCGAGGTCGCCTGATGAGCGCCGAGCCGCGCGCAAGCCGCTTCATCCAAGCCGGCGACCGGCGCCGCATCCGCGTCTCCTTCGAGTTCTTCCCGCCCAAAACCGAGGAGATGGAAGGCACGCTGTGGGAATCGATCACAAGGCTTGCGCCGTTGCGCCCCGACTTCGTGTCGGTGACCTATGGCGCCGGCGGGTCGACGCGCGAGCGCACGCATGCGACCGTCAAGCGCATCCTGGCCGAGACCGCGCTCACGCCGGCGGCCCATCTCACCTGCGTGGCGGCCACCCGCGACGAGATCGACGCGGTCATCCGCAGCTACCATGCGGCGGGCGTGCGCCACATCGTGGCGCTGCGCGGCGATCCGATCAGCGGGGCAGGGGAGAAGTACGCGCCGCATCCGGGCGGCTACCGCAACGGCGCCGATCTCGTCGCCGGCATCAAGCGGCTCGCGGACGTGGAGGTGTCGGTGTCGGCCTATCCGGAAAAGCATCCCGATAGCCCGACGGTGGAGGCCGACCTCGACATGCTCGCCGCCAAGGTGGACGCTGGCGCCACGCGCGCAATCACGCAATTCTTCTTCGAGAACGACCGCTATTTCCGCTATCTCGATCGCGTGCGCGCGCGCGGCATCACCGTGCCGGTGGTGCCCGGCATTCTGCCGGTGCAGAACTTCAAGCAGACCAGGAGCTTTGCCGCGCGCTGCGGGGCCTCCGTGCCGGACTGGCTGGCCGAGCGTTTCGAGGGTCTCGACGATGACGCCGCCACCCGCAAGCTGATCGCCGCCGCGGTCGCCGCCGAGCAGGTGCTCGACCTGGTCGACCGCGGCGTCACCGATTTTCACTTCTACACCATGAACCGCGCCGACCTGGTCTACGCCGTCTGCCATCTGCTCGGCCTGCGCCCCCAGGTAAAGGAGGCGGCGTGATGTTTCGTAGCCAGCCTGCTGACACTCGCTCTTCGCCACGCACTCGGTGCGCTCCCTCCCCCGCTTGCGGGGGAGGGTTGGGGAGGGGGAGCACTCGCACGAGTCTTCGTGTGTGCCCCCTCCCTATCCCTCCCCCGGCGAAAGGGCGTTTACGCCCGTCTTCGACGGGCTATGCGGGGGAGGGGACGCTAGAGCCGCTTAAGCCGAACGTTTGGCAACAGCGACACGACCTCGTGCATCTCTGCAAGTCATCCGAAACCGCACTCTTTTCCTTCGGGGAGAGGGAGCACACCTGAGCCCATGGCAAAGACCGAACCCAAAACGACGGTCAATTCGCCCGCTGCTAGCCCGTTGCCGCGCCAGTCGCCCGCGGCGCAGACGCTGCGGCGCATCGCGGCCGAGCGCATCCTGGTGCTCGACGGCGCCATGGGCACCATGATCCAGTCGCTCAAGCTCGACGAGGAGGGCTACCGCGGCGCGCGCTTCGACGCGTGGAACAGAGAAGTTCGCGGCAACAACGACCTGCTCATCCTCAGCCAGCCCGACGCGGTGCGCGCCATCCATCTCGCCTATTTCCGCGCCGGCGCCGACATCGTCTCGACCAACACGTTCTCCTCGACGCGCATCGCGCAAGCCGATTACGGCATGCAGGGCATCGCTCACGAGCTCAATGTCGAGGGCGCGAGACTCGCGCGTGCGGCGGCCGATACGGCGCAGGCCGAGGACGGCCGGCCGCGCTTCGTCGCCGGCGCGCTCGGTCCGACCAACCGCACCGCCTCGATCTCGCCCGACGTGTCCAATCCGGGCTTTCGCGCGGTCACGTTCGACGAGCTGCGCTCGGCCTATGCCGAGCAGGTCAAGGGCCTGATCGAGGGCGGCGCCGATCTCCTGCTGATCGAGACCATCTTCGACACGCTCAACGCCAAGGCGGCGATTGCGGCCATCGCCGACGTCACCGAGGCAAACGGCCAGGCGCTGCCGGTGATGATATCGGGCACCATCACCGATCGTTCGGGGCGGCTCCTCTCGGGCCAGACGCCGGCCGCGTTCTGGAATTCGGTGCGCCATGCCGCGCCGTACTCGGTCGGGCTCAACTGCGCGCTCGGCGCCAAGGAGATGCGCGCGCACATCGCCGAGATCGCACGCATCGCCGATACCTTCATCTGCGCCTATCCCAACGCCGGCCTGCCCAACGAGTTCGGCCGCTACGACGAGAGCCCCGAATTCATGGCGGCGCTGCTCGCCGAGTTCGCCGACGCGGGCCTCGTCAACATCGTGGGCGGCTGCTGCGGCACCACGCCCGAGCACATCAATGCCATCGCGCGCGCGGTCGACGGCAAGGCGCCGCGCAAAATTCCCGATATAGCGCCGCTCCTGCGCCTCTCAGGCCTGGAGGCGTTCGCGCTCACGCCCGAAATCCCGTTCGTCAACGTGGGCGAGCGCACCAACGTCACCGGCTCGGCGAAATTCCGCAAGCTCATCACCGCCGGCGACTATGCCGGCGCGCTGGCGATCGCGCGCGACCAGGTGGAGAACGGCGCGCAGATCATCGACGTGAACATGGACGAGGGCCTGCTCGATTCCGAGACAGGCGATGGTGACCTTCCTCAACCTGATCGCGGCCGAGCCCGACATCGCGCGCGTGCCGGTCATGGTCGATTCCTCGAAATTCTCGGTGATCGAGGCCGGGCTCAAATGCGTGCAAGGCAAGCCGGTGGTGAACTCGATCTCCATGAAGGAGGGCGAGGCGGCCTTCATCGAGCACGCCAGGACCGTGCGCCGCTACGGCGCCGCCGTCGTGGTGATGGCGTTCGACGAGCAGGGCCAGGCCGACACGGTCGAGCGCAAGCAGGCGATCTGCGCCCGCGCCTACGACATCCTCGTGAACAAGGTCGGCTTCCCGCCCGAGGACATCATCTTCGATCCCAACATCTTCGCGATCGCGACCGGGATGGAGGAGCACAACGGCTACGGCATCGCCTTCATCGAGGCGGCGCGCTGGATCCGCGCGAACCTGCCGCACGCGCACGTGTCGGGCGGGGTGTCGAACCTCTCGTTCTCGTTCCGCGGCAACGAGCGCGTGCGCGAGGCCATGCACTCGGTGTTCCTCTATCACGCCATCACGGCCGGCATGGACTTAGGCATCGTCAATGCCGGGCAGATCGCGGTCTACGACGATCTCGATCCGGAACTGCGCGAGGCCTGCGAGGACGTGGTGCTCAACCGCCGCGCCGACGCCGCCGAGCGGCTGCTGGCGCTGGCGCAGAAATTCCACGGGCAGGGCAAGGAGAAGAAGGAGGCCGATCTCGCCTGGCGCGAATGGCCGGTGAACGAGCGGCTGTCGCATGCGCTGGTGCACGGCCTCACCGATTTCATCGAGGCCGACACCGAGGAGGCGCGCCAAAGCGCCGAGCGGCCGCTGCACGTGATCGAAGGCCCATTGATGGACGGCATGAACGTGGTCGGCGACCTGTTCGGCTCGGGCAAGATGTTCCTGCCGCAGGTGGTCAAGTCGGCGCGCGTGATGAAGCAGGCGGTCGCCTATCTGATGCCGTTCATGGAGAAGGAGAAGGCCGAGCGGCAGCTCGCGGGCGGCGCGGCCGAACGCAGCTCCAACGGCAAGATCGTGATGGCGACCGTGAAGGGCGACGTGCACGACATCGGCAAGAACATCGTCGGCGTCGTGCTCCAGTGCAACAACTACGAGGTGGTCGATCTCGGCGTCATGGTGCCGGCGGCCAAGATCCTGGAGACCGCCAGGGCCGAGAAGGCCGACATCATCGGGCTCTCCGGACTGATCACGCCCTCGCTCGACGAGATGTGCCATGTCGCGGCCGAGATGGAGCGCGAAGGCTTCGACCTGCCGCTGCTGATCGGCGGCGCCACCACCAGCCGCGTGCACACGGCGGTGAAGATCCATCCGAACTACCGGCGCGGGCAGACGGTCTATGTCACCGATGCGAGCCGCGCGGTCGGCGTCGCCGGCAGCCTGATGTCGGCGACCGCCAGGCCGGGCTACGTCGCCGGCGTGCAGGAGGAATACGCCCGCATCGCCGCCGCGCACGCGCGCGGCGAGGCGACCAAGCAGCGGCTCTCGCTCAGGGATGCCCGCGCCAATGCGCTGCGGCTCAACTGGTCGGGAAACTACGTCCCGCCCAGGCCGAGCTTCGTCGGAACGCGGGTGCTTGCCGACTATCCGATCGCCGTGCTGGCCGACTACATCGACTGGACGCCGTTCTTCGCGACCTGGGAGCTCAGCGGCAAGTTCCCTGCCATCCTCGACGACGGCAAAGTACGGCCCCGCGGCCCGCAGCCTCTACGAGGACGCGCAGGCGATGCTGCGCAAGATCGCCGGCGAGCGCTGGTTCCGCGCCGACGCCGTGCTGGGGTTCTGGCCGGCCAATGCGGACGGCGACGATATCGTGGTGTTCGGCGACGCGGCGCGCCAGGACCGCGTCGCGGTATTGCACACGCTGCGCCAGCAGCTCACCCGCCGCGAGGGCCGCGCCAATATCGCACTCGCCGATTTCGTGGCGCCGCGCGAGAGCGCGCTTCCCGACTATGTCGGCGCCTTCATGGTGACCGCCGGCATCGGCGAGGACGCGGTGGCGGACCGCTTCAAGCGGGCGAACGACGACTATTCGGCGATTATGGTCAAGGCGCTGGCCGACCGGCTGGCGGAAGCCTTCGCCGAGCACCTGCACCAGCGGGTGCGGAAAGAATACTGGCAATATTCGCCGGACGAGGCGCTCTCAAAGGCGGAATTGATCGCCGAGCAGTACCGAGGAATCCGGCCTGCGCCCGGCTATCCGGCGCAGCCCGACCACAGCGAGAAGGCGGCGCTGTTCGCGCTGCTGGACGGGGAACGTCGGATCGGCGTGAAACTCACGGAAAGCTTCGCCATGTGGCCGGGCGCCTCGGTCTGCGGGCTCTATTTCAGCCATCCCGAGGCGCACTATTTCGGCGTCGGCAAGATCGAGCGCGATCAGGTCGAGGATTACGCCGCCCGCAAGGGCTGGACCGTCGCCGAGGCCGAGAAATGGCTCGCCCCGGTGCTCAACTACGACCCGCTGGCGCTCGCGCGGACCGCGGCGGAGTAGCTGCGACCGTGACTTGCGTTCGTCATGGCCGTGCTTGTCGCGGCCATCCACGTCTTGCTTGGCTCAACGAAGAAAGGCGTGGATGCGCGGGACAAGCCCGCGCATGACGATGTGGGTCGGTCGGCCTCCGCCGCTGCTGGTTTAACTTGCCCAAGCCCCGAAAAGGCAGACACCGGAGAGCGTCCTCCCCGGTGTCTGGAATTCGCCGCTCTTGCGAGACGGTTATGGTTGGAGATCAGGCGTCGTCCCTTGGATACTCAACTCAGAACGCACCCAGCAGGATGGCGCCGACAAACGCGAACACGGCACACACCGCCAGTACATTGAGCCGTAAGGCAAGGTCCACGTCGGCTTCTCCCTCCTCGTTGACCGGAACGAAAGTCTAACAGAGGCGGGCCCGCGGCCGAAACGACAAATTTGGTGCTTTGCCGAAGTGCTCGGCCGAACCGCCGCCGATGGTCAGGGCTGCGTTGCCAACATCCTGTTATTCTTAGACAAAATTTGTAAGCTTACGGCTCATAACAGCACCGAATGGGGCTCGCAATATTGCCGGCGATGCATCGCTGGTCTGTGGATGAGCTTGGACCGGCGTTGGAAATACGAAGATTATATTCGGTATTACAGTGGCTTAGCGCGCGGATGGCGTGCCGGCGCCTGGGTGACTGGCCCGGGGAGAACAAGAATACCTACGATATTACAGCCGCTTAACCCGTCCGGACGAGGGCGTGCCCGTAAAATGACCACCCTCAGGCGGCCGCATGCCGGGCGATTGCGGTCTCCAGGAAAGCGGCGGCGCTGAGCCCGAAACGGTCGCGCCCGAAGCGCGCCACGATCTGCATGCCGAGCGGCAGCCCGGCCTGGTCCACCAGCCCCGGCACATTGATGCAGGGCGCGCCCAGCAGCGTCCACAGCCGGTTGAAAGCCGGCGACCCGGGCGATGTGAGGCCTTCCGGCGCCGCGCCGGGCGCCGATGGCGTCAGGATGACCTCGCCGTCCGCCAGCAGCGCGGCGAACGCCTGGCGCGCCCGGCGGGTGGTGCGGCGGGCATCGTCATAGGCGTCGGCGGTGACCTCTCCCGCCGCCTCGAGTTGCGTGCGCAGCGCCGTCCCGAGCCGGTCGCGGTGGCAGTCGTGCTCGAAGGCGAGCGCCCGGAAGCTTTCGTAGCCCTGCACGGTCTCGAAGGCGGCCATGGCCTCTTCGAAGATCGGCGGCAGGTCGAGCACCTTGACCGTCGCGCCGGCCTTCTCGGCGGCGCGCACCGCCTGCTCCAGCGCGGCCAGCATCGGCGCGCTCGCGCCGTCCAACAGCGGGCTGCGCACCAGCACGATGCCCGGGGTCATGGGCGGCCGGGTGTCGACCCGCAGCTCGCGCCCGGCGAGCGCGGCCGCGACGAACGCGACGTCGGCGACGCCGGCGGCGAACAGTCCCACGGTATCGAGCGACCAGGAGAAGCATTTCATGCCGACGGTGGGCAGGAGCCGGTAGGACGGCTTGAAGCCGGCAACGCCGCAATAGGCCGCCGGGCGGATCACCGAGCCGCCGGTCTGGCTGCCCAGTGCGATCGGCACCATGCCGGCCGCCACCGCCGCGGCCGACCCCGACGACGAGATGCCCGGCGTATGCGCGAGGTTGCGCGGATTGCGCGTGGTGGTCGGGCCCGGCGCGGCAAAAGCCGTCGTGACCGTCTTGCCGATGACGATGCCGCCGGCGCGCCGCACCAGCATGACCATCGCGGCATCCGAACTCGGACGATGGCCGGCATAGATCGGCGAGCCGTAGGCGGTCGGAAAATCGGTCGTGTCGAAGATGTCCTTCATGCCGACGGCAAGACCGGCGAGCGGTTCGGCGGCGATCCCGGGCGCCTCGGCGGCCTGCCGCGCCGCCGCGATGTCGAGCGCGGCGAAGGCGCCGATCTCGCTCTCGCGCGCGGCGATGGCCGCGGCGCACAGCTCGATCGCGCCGCGCGGCGTGAGCTCGCCCCCGGTGATGCGGCGGACCAGATCGAGTGCGGACAGCATCAATGGCGGCCGTCGAGCAGCGCGACGATGCGCTCGGTCAGGCGGCGTGCGGGCGGCATGATGAAGAAGGCGGTCGTGGCGGCGACCGGCCAGGCGATGATATAGGCCTTCGCCCACTGGAGGAGGAAATCCCGCGGCAGCCCGAGATTGAGGAAGGTCACGAGCAGGGTGACCATCAGCACCATCACGCTCGACATCAAGAGCGCCAGTATCAGCCGGGCCTTGCCGTCCATGATCGTGTGCCCCACCCTTTCAGCCGTACGATTGCGCGCAGCCCTTCTTAACCATACCCCTCAGCCCGAGGCCAGCGGTGCGGGGACTGCCCAATTCTTTGAAGAGTCGTTAACAAACTCCAACGCATTCTCCGTGCATGACGCGTGGGGTTCGTTGGTATCTCGTCGGCTCCGCCGGTCTTGGCGTCCTTGGTGTGCTCGCGGGCTGCAGCGGCGGTGGCATGTTTGCGCAGCGCGAGACTTGGCGTGCCGAGGCCGAATTGGCGTGCCTGAGTTCGGGCGCGGTCAAGGAGGGTGCCGGCGTCGTCCGCATCAAGTCGATCCAGGGACCGGGGATGTGCGGAGCGGAGCATCCGCTCAAGGTGATAGCCCTGGGCGAGAGCGCGGCGCTTGGCTATTCCGACGAGGTGCGTCCGCCCGGGACGATCCCTGGCGGCTCCGCGCAGCCGCGCTGGCCCCCCAAGGCGGCGCCGGCCCAGCGCCAGACGCCGTACTACGATCCGCACAACCCGCAGCCGGTCGAGGCGGATCGCCCGATATCGCTCAACCCGCCGGGCGCGGCCGAGCCCGCGAGCGGGCCCAAGCCTTACGACTTCCGCCGGCCCTATGGCGCAGCGTCGCCGCCGCCGCCGCCACCGGCGGCAGTGCCGCGCCGGCCGGGCGCGCGCGACGCCACCTACGATCTGTCGCCGGTGCCGATCGAGCGCCGCCGCGTGCTCGGCGATGCGCCCGCAGGATCAGCGGCCGCCGCCGGGGCGACCGAGCGCACCGGGGTGCGCTCCGAACCGCTTCCGGCGATCGCCGGCGAGAACGGAGCGCCTTTGGTCGGCACGCCGCGCTCGCGGCACCGCCAGCTGCCGCCTGTCGCTGCCCGCGAGCGGGAACCGGACGAAGCGCCGCCCCCGCTGGGCCCGAACCCGGCGCCGCAGGTGACCGGTTCGGTCGCGCCGGTTTCGGTGCAGCCTGCCGCGACGCTCGCCTGTCCGATCGTCTCGGCGCTCGACCAGTGGATCGCGAATGCGGTGCAGCCCGCGGCGATGCGCTGGTTCGGCACGCCGGTGGCCGAGATCAAGCAGATCTCCGCCTATTCCTGCCGCGGCATGAACGGCAATCGTCACGCCCGCATCTCGGAGCACGCGTTCGGCAACGCACTCGATATCGCCGCCTTCACGCTCGCGGATGGGCGCACGGTCACGGTGAAGGACGGCTGGCGCGGCCTGCCGGAGGAGCAGGGCTTTCTGCGCGACATTCAGGGCGCCGCCTGCCAGCAGTTCACCACCGTGCTGGCGCCGGGCTCGAACGTCTACCATTACGATCACATCCACGTGGATCTGATGAAGCGGCGCGGCGGTCGCCACACCTGCAACCCGCTGGCAGTGTCCGGTGAGGAAGTGGCCGCGCGCGCAGGCGGGGCGCGCTACGCCGGGCGACGCGACAATTCGGTGACCGGCTCGCTGCCGTTCCCGCGGGTGGTGAAACGCGCGCGCACCGAGCGAACCGACGGCGAGCGGCGCGAGCGCGCATTGCCGCTGGCGGTGCCGGGTGAGGACGGCGAGGACGACTGAGGCGCTGCGCGCACCGCAATAAACTTTGCGTAAGCGTGGCAGCGGCTCGAACGCTCGTTTCAGGCGTAACCATCGCCCGGCGACGGCTATTCGGCGATGCAGCGGAATGCTATGCAGTCCTGCGGCACCCCTTAAATTGCCGTAAAAGAATAACGATATGTCGGCCGAACCAATTCGGTCCCCGGGAGGAACCCTATGATTCGCTTCAGTCTTCGTCCGCTGCTGGCGCTTTGCGCCGTCGCGGCGGCGTTCGTGCTGATTGCGGCGTCGGACGCGGATGCCCGCGCCGGCCGCGGCGGCAGCTTCGGCAGCCGCGGCGCGCAGAGCTTCAAACCGGCGCCGCCGACGAATACCGCGCCGAAAGCGACAGCCCCGCTGGAGCGCAGCATGTCGCAGCCCGCCGGCGGCTCGCCAGCGGCCGCAGCGGCGCGTCCGGGCGCCAGCCCGGCGGGCGGCATTCTCGGGCGTCCCGGTTTCATGGGCGGCTTGTTCGCCGGCTTCCTCGGCGCCGGCTTGCTCGGCTTGCTGTTCGGCCATGGCCTGACCGGCGGCCTCGGCGGCCTTGCCTCGATGCTCGGGCTGCTCCTGCAGGTCGGTATCGTCGCGCTCATCGCGTACCTGCTGTGGACGTGGTGGCAGCGCCGCAACCAGCCGGCGATGGCGGGCGGCCCTGCGTTGCGCGACATGCCGTCCGACAACGCGCGGCCGATCATGGGTCTCGGCAGTTTCGGCGGAGCGGGCAATGCTCAGCCTGCTGCCCGCGCGGCCGGCACCGACGAGGTCGGTCTCACGCCCGACGATTTCAACACCTTCGAGCGGCTGCTCGGCGAGGTGCAGACCGCCTACGGCCAGGAAGACCTCAACGTGCTGCGTTCGCTCGCCACGCCCGAGATGGTGACCTATTTCTCCGAGGATCTGGCGGAGAACTTCGAGCAACGGCCAGGTCGTCAGGATTTCCGACGTGAAGCTTCTGCAGGGCGACCTGTCGGAAGCCTGGCGCGAGAGCACGACCGACTACGCCACCGTCGCGTTGCGGTTCTCGCTCAACGACCAGCTGGTCGAACGCACGAGCGGCCGCGTGGTCGACGGCGGGCCGGAAGAGGCCACCGAAGTGTGGACCTTCATGCGCACGCGCGGCGGCAAATGGCTGCTCTCGGCGATCCAGCAGCAATCCTGACGCGAAGCACGCCAAGCGGAATGATATGATGGCCGGGCCCTGTGCTCGGCCATTCGCATTGCGAAATAGGTGTATTCATTCCGGCGTCCCATAGCCGCCCGCGGTCGGCGTCTGGATGATGATCGCTTCGCCGGCGTCGATCACGGTCTCGTCGCAGCCCTGCAGCCTCTCCACCCGCCCGTCCTTGCGGCGCACGGAGTTCTCGCCGACCTGACCGGCTTCGCCGCCCGCGAGCCCGAACGGCCGCACGCGGCGGTGGCCCGACAGGATCGTGCAGTCCATCTTCTCCAGGAAGCGGATGGTGCGGCGGACGCCGTCGCCCGCATTCCATTGGCCGCGCCCGCCCGAGCCCTTGCGGATGTGGAAATCCTCCAGCACCACCGGATAGCGGAATTCCAGCACCTCGGGATCGGTGAGCCGCGTGTTGGTCATGTGGGTGTGCACGGCGTCGGTGCCGGGAAAGCCGGGGCCGGCCGGCGAGCCCGAGCAGATCGTCTCGTAATACTGATACTTGGCGTTGCCGAAGTTGAGGTTGTTCATGGTGCCCTGCGCGGCGGCGAGCGCGCCGAGCGCGCCGAACAGGCAGTTGGTCACCGCCTGCGAGGTCTCGACATTGCCGGCGACGACGGCGGCCGGATATTCCGGCGACAGCATCGAGCGCGTGCGGGATCACGATGTTGATCGGCCGCAGGCAGCCGGCGTTCATCGGGATGTCGTCGTCGACCATCACGCGGAACACGTAGAGCACGGCCGCGCGCGTCACCGGCTCGGGCGCGTTGAAGTTGGTCGGCTGCTGCGGCGAGGTGCCGGTGAAGTCGACGGTCGCCTCGCGCTTCTCCTTGTCGACCGTGATCTTCACCTTGATGACGGTGCCCTGGTCCATCTCGTAGTCGAACGCGCAGTCGTGCAGGCGGTCGATGACGCGGCGCACGCTCTCGGCGGCGTTGTCCTGCACGTGCCGCATGTAGGCCTTCACCACCGGCAGCGTGAACTGCGCCACCATCTTGCGCAGCTCCTGCACGCCCTTCTCGTTGGCGGCGATCTGCGCCTTGAGGTCGTTGACGTTCTGCAGCGGATTGCGCGCCGGATATTTCGCGCCGGTGAGCAGCGCGTAGAGCGCGTCGCTCGCGGAAGCGGCCGCGATCGACCAGCTTGAAGTTGTCGATATAGACGCCTTCCTCCTCGATCGTGGTCGCGTTCGGCGACATCGAGCCGGGCGAGATGCCGCCGACGTCGGCGTGATGCCCGCGCGAGGCGACCCAGAACAGGATCTCCTTGCTGCGGCTCGTCGAACACCGGCGTGCAGACGGTGATGTCGGGCAGGTGCGTGCCGCCGTTGTAGGGCGCGTTGATCGCGTAGACGTCGCCCGGCGCGATCTTGCCCTTGTTCTCGCGGATGATGGTCTCGACCGCGCGGTCCATCGAGCCGAGATGCACCGGCATGTGCGGCGCGTTGGCGACCAGCGTGCCGTCGGCGGCGAACACCGCGCAGGAGAAGTCGAGCCGCTCCTTGATGTTGACCGAATAGGCGGTGTTCTGCAGCGCCACGCCCATCTGCTCGGCGATCGACATGAACAGGTTGTTGAACACTTCGAGCATGACCGGATCGGCCTGCGTGCCGATCGCGTGCGCGCGCGCTGAGCGGCGACGGCGCGTCGAGCACGAGATGGTTCTTCGCGGTGATCGTCGCGCTGCCAGCCGTCCTCGACCACGACGGTCTGGTGCGGCTCGATGATGATGGCCGGGCCCGGCGACCGTGTGGCCGGGCGCGAGCTGCTCGCGCGTGAAGACCGCGCGCGTCGTGCCAGTCGCCGCCGGAAAAGAAGCGCGTCGCGTCGCGCGGGCGCGGGCAGGGGAGCGGCGGTCGTCTCGAGCGTCGGCTCGCGAAAACTTCGCGCCGCCGCCGACCGCCTCGACCGACACCGCCTCGACGACGAGCTCCTTGCTCTCGTCGATGAAGCCGAAGCGCGCTTCGATGCGCGCGTCTCGAAGCGCGGCTGCTTCATCTTGCGGCGCTGCGATGGTGCGCGCTCAGCCTGCGGCGTCGCTGACGACCCCGCGCAGCGTGAAAGCGCGCGGCACGACCAGCGCCGTGTCGGTGCCGGCGTAGCGGATATGCGCGCGCACGTGCACGCTGATGCGCTGCGGCGGGACGCCCTGGCCGGCGACCTCGCTGCGCGCGCTCTCGCTCGGCGAGCGCGCCGCCGATCGCGTGATCGCGGCGAGCGCCGCCTCGCCCGAACGGCTCCTCGATCGCCTGCTGGCGGGTCGCGCGGATGTCGGCGAGCCCCATGCCGTAGGCCGAGAGCAGCGAGGAGAACGGATGGATCAGCACCGTGGTCATGCCGAGCGCGTCGGCGACCAGGCAGGCGTGCTGGCCGCCGGCGCCGCCGAAGCAGTTGAGCGCGTAGCGCGTCACGTCGTAGCCGCGCTGCACGGAGATCTTCTTGATCGCGTTCGCCATGTTCTCGACCGCGATCTTGATGAAGCCGTCGGCGACCTCCTCGGGCGCTGCCGCCGACCTCTTGCGCGAGTGCGGCGAAGGCCGCGCGCACCGCCTCGGCGTCGAGCGGCTGGTTCTGCTCGGGCCCGAAAATCTTCGGAAAGAAATCGGGGATCAGCTTGCCGACCATCACGTTGGCGTCGGTGACGGCGAGCGGGCCGCCGCGGCGGTAGCACTTCGGCCCGGATTGGCGCCGGCGCGAGTCGGGGCCGACGCGAAAGCGCGCGCCGTCGAAATGCAGGATCGAGCCGCCGCCCGCCGCGACCGTGTGGATCAGCATCATCGGCGCGCGCATGCGCACGCCCGCGACCTCGGTCTCGAACGCGCGCTCGTACTCGCCGTCGAAATGCGACACGTCGGTCGAGGTGCCGCCCATGTCGAAGCCGATCAGGCGGCGAGAAGCCGGCCGCGCGCCCGGTCTCCGCCATGCCGACCACGCCGCCGGCCGGGCCGGACAGGATCGCGTCCTTGCCCTGGAACAGCTCGGCCGCCGTCAGCCCGCCCGACGACATCATGAACATCAGGCGGGTGGCTGCGTCTGCCGCGGCCGATTCGTCGGCCGAGATGCTCAAGCTCCTCCGCCACCTGCGCCAC
The DNA here is from genome assembly GCA_963755305.1 of uncultured Alphaproteobacteria bacterium. Taxonomy (GTDB): domain Bacteria; phylum Pseudomonadota; class Alphaproteobacteria; order Rhizobiales; family Xanthobacteraceae; genus VAZQ01. Next base: position 659,343 of record CAVWJL010000012.1, read on the forward strand.
GTAGCGGCGCAGGATCGGCGAGAGATAGGCGTCGACCACGGTGGTGTCGCCGCGGCCGACCGAGCTTGATCAGCGGCGAGACCTCGTGGCTCACCGACACCTGCGCGAAGCCCATCTCGCGCGCGAGCGCCGCGACGCGCCGCTCGTGCTCGGGATAGCGGTAGGCGTGCATGAACACGATCGCGACCGCCGCGATGCCGTCGGCGCGCGCGCGCTCGAGCTCGGCGCGCACGGCGGCGAGGTCGGGCGCGCGCTCGACCGTGCCGTCGGCGCGCACGCGCTCGTCGACCTCGACGACGCGCTCGTAGAGCATCTCGGGCTTGATGATGTGGCTCGGCGAAGATCTTCGGCCGCGCCTGGTAGCCGATCTTGAGCGCGTCGCGGAAGCCCTTGGTGATGAGCAGCAGCGTGCGCTCGCCCTTGCGCTCGAGCAGCGCGTTGGTGGCGACCGTGGTGCCCATCTTCACGGCGCCGATCAGGCCCGGCGGGATCGGCTCGCCGGGCTTGCAGGCCGAGCAGGTCGCGGATGCCCTGCACGGCGGCGTCGCGATAGGCCTCCGGGTTCTCCGACAGCAGCTTGTGGGCGACCAGCGTGCCGTCCGGCCGGCGCCCGATCACGTCGGTGAAGGTGCCGCCGCGATCGATCCAGAAATCCCAGCTCGCGACCTGTCTGCATGGCCCTTTCCGCCCGCTGCAGTTGGCACGCTTTATAGGGGCGGGGCCGCGCCCGGGGCGAAGCGGGTTGGGCGGCCGCATCTGCCGCGGCTTCTGCCGCTGGCGGCGTGGCGCATCGAAAAATCATCCGCAAGCTTGGCCGTGGATTTCTGCTATGTATCAGGTATGGGAACGAGGGGCCGAGGGGCGTTTCAGCGGCTCCGCCCTCGGGGCCACGAGTCATGACCATGTTGCGGTCCTTGCTGTTCGCGGCCGGCATCGCCGCCGGGCTTGCGGCTGCGCCTGCCGGCGCGCAGGGTCGAAATGGGATCGCTGCCGTCCGCCTATCCGGCCGACAATTTCCACAGCGAGAATCTGGGTCTGTTCGCCCGGACGTAGCGGCACGCGACCGACGGCAAGCTCGACGATCACGCTCCACCCGAACGCCTCGCTGTTCAGCGCGACCGCGATCAAGAGCGCGGTGCGGATCGGCCAGGCGCAGGCGGGCGAGATCCTGATCTCGCTGCACGACGGCGAGGACCCGATGTTCGGGATCGACGTCATGCCGTTTCTGGCGACGAGCTACGAGGACGCGCGCAAGCTGTGGGCGGCCTCGCAGCCGGCGATCGAAGCCCGGCTCGCGCAGGAAGGGCTGATCGTCGCTGTTCGCCGTGCCCTGGCCGCCGCAGGGCATCTACGTCCAAGAAGGAGATCAATCGATCGGCGACATGAAGGACTTGTCGTGGCGGGTCTACAATGCCGGCGACCCAGCGCATCGCCCAGATCGTCGGGGCCTATCCCGGTCACCATTCAGGCGGCCGATCTGCAGCAGGCGCTCGCGACCGGCCTGATCAACGCCTTCATGACCTCGGGCGCGACCGGCTACGACAGCAAGGCGTGGGAGCACATGAGCTACTTCTACGACACCCAGGCCTGGATTCCGAAGAACGTCACCTTCGTGAACAAGGCGGCGTTCGAGGCGCTCGACAGCGGCCGACGCGCAGCGCCGTGCTCAAGGCCGGCGCGGACGCCGAGGCGCGCGGCTGGGCGATGTCGCAGGACAAGACCAAGTGGTACACCGACCAGCTCGCCGCCAACGGCCTGCAAGGTGCTGCCGCCGAGCAAGGCGCTGAAGGACGGGCTGCAGCGGATCGGCGAGCAGCTCACCGACGAGTGGCTGGACAAGGCCGGCGCCGACGGCGGACGGTGGTCGTTGCCTACAAGGGCCGCTACCGACGTCAGACGCTGAACGCGGCCTGCTCCTGAAATTGGCGGGGGCCCGGCGGTGTCCCGCCGAGCCCCCGTTGCGCGTATCAGCCGGCCTGTAAGCCGGGTTCTGTAGGGCGGAGCTTGTCGACCCTCCGCGTGACGGCCATTCCTCTGCGACGCCGGTTGCCCGTCGCCTGATGCAACCTACCCGGACGGCCGGATCCGGACATCGATCCCGGACCGCTCCGCTTGCGCGCGAAGCTCCGCGCCGTCCCTATTCGGTCTTGCTCCCGGTGGGGTTTGCCGTGCCGCCTGCGTTGCCGCCGGCGCGGTGCGCTCTTACCGCACCGTTTCACCCTTACCGCCGGCCGAACAGGACGCGACCGCGGCGGTCTGTTTTCTGTGGCACTTTCCCTAGGCTCGCGCCCGCCGGACGTTATCCGGCACCGTATGTCCATGGAGCCCGGACTTTCCTCCCGAGCCACCTTTCGGCATTGGCTCGAGCGGCCGTCCGGCCGACTGACGTCCATAGGGATGGGGGCGCGGCGCGCGTCGCCGTCAAGGGCCTGCGGCAATCAGCCTTGCGCGTTGCCGCGTTGCAGCCGGCGCCTAGCCTGCAGGATCTTGGCGTCGCGCTTGCCGCAGCCAGCGATCATTGAGCGCAGCGTCAGCAGGTCGAAACGTCGACCACGCCGTCGACCCGCGCCGGGCGGAAATGACGCTGGAAGGCGGCGACCGCGTCGCGCGTCGCGCCGTCGAAATAGCCGCTCGGGCTGACGCCGTAGCCGAATTTCGCCAGCAGCTTCTGCGCTTCTTCGATCGTCGGATCGGTCTCGCCGAGCACGAAGATCGACCGCCGGCAGCGTCGAGCGGCGCCGGCTTGCACCCACAGGCCGATGCCGGAATCGGCAAGCACCCGCCAGGGGAATTTCTCGCCCGGGTCCTGCTTGCGCGCCGGCGCGACGTCGGAATGGGCGAGCACGCGGTCGGCGGGAATCTTGTAGCGCGTGAAGATGCTGCGGCAGAGCGCGGTCACCGCCGCGATCTGCCGCCGCGGAAAATCCGGATAGCCGTGGTCGTGCCCGGGATTGGCGATCTCGATGCCGATCGAGCACGAATTGATGTCGGTCTCGCCGGCCCAGGAGGACTGCGCCGGCGTGCCAGGCGCGCCGCTCCTCCGGCACGCATCTGGACGATGTAGCCGTCCTCGCAGCACGACGTAGTGCGCGGAGACTTCGCTCGCCGGTGTGCACAGGTGCTTGAGCGCGGCCTCGCAGTCCGGCATGCCGGTGTAGTGCAGCACGATCATGTTCGGCGCGGCGCCGCCCTTGCGCTCGCCGTGGTTCGGCGACGGCCTGACCTCTGCGACGACGCAGGAATTCGGGCGCAACTCGGACACAAGCAGGACCATACGCGAACCACACACGTGTTCGGATCAGGCCGGCGCGTGACGCCGACACATACGCGACCGGACGGAGACCCCCGCGAGACGCCGATTCGATTGTGCAGAAAGGGTTAACCCACACAAGCGAAAGCGACTGGTTTGGCACGGCGCCGGTGCCGAATCGCGAGGAGTGTTGCAGCCGGCCGCACAGCCGCGGCAGAGTGCAGGCGCCTGCTGCGTCGCAACGAATGCCGGTGCGGACGCCGAACGGCGGCGGCCCGGGCCGGCGAAGCCGAGCCCGGCCGCTGAAAGCCGGCGCTTGTCCCGCTCTGCCGAACGCTACGCGCTACAGTCACGCAACCCGGACGCTACGGTCACTGGCGCTGTGCCGGCGGGGTCGCCGGGCGCGGGCGCCATGCCGTTGGTCGGCGAACGCCGATCGCGGCGCGGCGGCCTTGTAGTACTCGAAATCCGGCGCGTTCTTGAGCTGATCCTTGGTCCAGGACACCTTCAGCTTGACGTCGACGGATCGGCGTTGGCGTTCGGAGTCCGTCGGCGGCGCCGGTCGTGCTGCCGGTGTCGGCCGGCACGACCTGGAACGCGCTCATGTCGATGGCGACATTCTTCTCGCCGATGCCGAGGAAGCCGCCGACGCCGACGACCATCGCGATGATCTTGCCGTTCTTGTCGAACAGCATGTCGTTGACGTCGCCGATCTGCGCGTTGTCCGGGCCCAGCACGTCGGTGCCCTTGAACTTCGAGAACACCCACTGATCCGCGCCTTGCGACGCGACGAACTTCGGCGCTGTCGACGGGCGCAGCCTGCGATTTCGCCGGCGGCGGATTCTCGGCGGGTTCGCAGGCGGATTGGCCTGCGCCATTGCGCCGACACCATCAGCGCCGCTGACGGCGGCCGAGATCATGAGTTTCTTGAGCATTGTGGCCTCCAAAATGTTTGATCAGGAAAGCGAGAGCTTTCCATGTGCTGCGACAACTCGCGAGCACGGCGCACGTTCCGATCACTGAACCGTGTCGCAGGAACTGCGCGGCGCGGCGCTCGATCTGCGAGGTTCCATCGCAATCTTGTGACGCGAACGTTCGACGAGCGTCGCGCGCGCAATGATCTCGGCATCCGTGCGCGTGGCAGATGTCGCGGACGTTGCGATTGTCGAGCCGTCGCCGATGCGCGACGGGCGATGAATTGCGCGGCATGCACGACGTGGATCGATCGCCGGATCGCCGGACGAGCGACAGTCGCTGCATCCGATCGGCGACTCGATCGCTCGGCGCATCCGCCTCAACGGCGCATCCGGCGAAGCAGCGCGATGCGCCCATCGCGCGGCGGTGCGCGCTGCACGGGCGGGCATCGCTCAACCATTCCTTAAGTCCGCGCATCGTTAATGAGCGGTTGAAATCGCGGGCCGGAGGCGGTGTCGCGCCCGGCGGTCCATTGACGCCCAAGTAATCCCATGATAGCCCATATTATCCCATGCAGAGACGGCGGCCCGGCGTCCGGCTCGCCGCAGCCTGGGAGGCCGTCCGCGATCTCGTCGGGCGAGATCGGGCGAGCGGCCCGTGGCGGCATCGCCGGGCGGCCGGCGAACCAGGGGCGTCATGGACCGCTTCGTCTCCCATTACACGCTTGCGGCTCGATGCCAAGGGCCGGGTGTCGATCCCGGCGCCGTTTCGGGCGGTGCTCGCGCGCGACGGCTTCGAGGGCCTCTACTGCTATCCGACGCTCGACCGGCCGGCGCTCGATGCCGGCGGCAATGCGCTGCTCGCGGAGATCGAGGCGCTGATCGCGCGCTTTCCGCCCTATTCGGAGGAGCGCGAGCAGTTCTCGGCGGCGCTCTACGGCACCAGCGAAATGCTGAAGATCGACGGCGAGGGCAGGGTGAGTCCTGACCGAGCCGCTGAAGACGCATGCCGGCATCCGGACGCGGTCGCGTTCGTCGGGCTCGGCCACAAGTTTCAGATCTGGGAGCCGGGACGCTTTCGCGCGGAACTCGCGGAGGCCACCGAGAAGGTCCGCGCGCTCAAGAAGCAGCTCGGCTCCCGGGTGGCGGCGGAAGGTCCGCACGGAGCACGGGAATGATGGCGGGCCGCGACAGCGGACACCTGCTGTCGCTGGCGGACTGGCTCGTCACATTCCCGTGCTCGGCCGCCGCGCCGTCGAGTTCCTCAACGTCCGCGACGGCGGCGTCTATATCGACGCGACCTTCGGCGCCGGCGGCTACACGCGCGCCATTCTCGCCGCCGCCGAATTGCACGCGTGATCGGCATCGACCGCGACCAGCAGCGCGATCGCGCCGGCGCCGACCTGGTGAACGCGGCCGGCGGCCGGCTGACGCTGGTCGAGGACCGCTTCTCCAATCTCGAGGCGGTGGCGCGCAGCCTGCGGCCACGACGCGGTCGACGGCGTCGTGTTCGATCTCGGCGTCTCGTCGATGCAGCTCGACGAGGCCGAGCGCGGCTTCTCGTTCCGCCTCGACGGCCCGCTCGACATGCGCATGGGCGGCGCCGGCCCGAGCGCCGCCGACGTGGTGGCGCACGCCTCCGAGCGCGATCTCGCCGCGATCATCGCGACGCTCGGCGAGGAGCGCCATGCCCGCGCCGTCGCCCGCGCCATCGTGCGCGCGCGCGCGCGAGGCGCCGATCGCGCACCACGCGCGCGCTGGCCGAGATCGTCGGGCGCGTCGTGCATGCGCGCCCGGGCGCGATCCATCCGGCGACGCGCACGTTCCAGGCGCTGCGCATCTTCGTCAACGAGGAGCTCGCCGAGCTGGCGGCCGCGCTTGCACGCCGCCGAGCGCGTGCTCGCGCCCGGCGGCCGGCTGGTCGTGGTCGTCGTTCCATTCGCTCGAGGACCGCATCGTCAAGATCGTTCCTCGCCGAGCGCGGCCGGCGCGGCGGCGGCTCGCGCCACCTGCCGGAAGCCGTGCAGCCGGCGCCGCACGCTTCCGCCTGCTGACCGGGCGGCCCGGTCGTGGCCGGACGACGCCGAGATCGCCGCCAATCCGCGCGCGCGCTCGGCCAAGCTGCGCGCCGCCGAGCGCACCGACGCGCCGGCCGGCAGCGCGACGCCGGCGCGCTGCTGCCGCGGCTGCCGTCGCTCGCCGACGTGATGCGGGAGGCGCGGCGATGATGCGCCTCCTCAACATCTGCGTGATCGCCGCGCTCGTTGCTGGCGGCGGCCTATGTCTACAAGATCAAGTTCGAGTCGACGCGGCAGGCCGAGCGGGTCGCCAAGCTGCGCATGGAGATCCGGCGCGAGCACGACGCCATCGCGGCGCTGCGCGCGGAATGGGCGAAGCTCGACAATCCGGCGCGCATCCAGGCGCTGGCGCAAGCGCCATCTCGCGCTCAAGCCGATCGAGCGCGACGCAGTTCGACCGGCTCGACAACCTGCCGGAGCGGCCGCCCGATCTGGTGCCGCCGGACGCAGCCCGATCCGATCGGCGTCGCTGATCGCGCAAATCCCGACGCATCTCGACTCGCGACCGGCGACCGCGTCCGGCTGCACGCGCGGCCGAAGAGGTGACGCCGATGCGATGCGCCCGCTGCGCCGATCCGCGCGCGCCGCACGCCGCGCCGAGCCCTGGCGCCGGCGGCTCGTGCGCACGCTGCTCTACGGCCGCAACGTCGACCGCGCCGCCAAGGCGCGGGCGCGCATCGGGCTCGCCATCCTCGTCTTCGCGCTCGGCTATGCGGTCATCGCCGGCCGGCTGGTGATGTTCGCGGCGCGCCCGACAGTCCACGGCGCGCCGGCGCGCGTCGGCGCAGGACGCGGTCGCGACCGCGCGGCCCGACATCCTCGACCGCAACGGCGAGATCCTCGCGACCGACGTGCGCACGCCCTCGCTGTTCGCCGAGCCGCACCGCATCATCGACGTCGACGAGGCGGTCGAACTGCTCACCGCCGTGCTGCCCGACCTCGACGCGCCGGAGCTGCGCGAGCGGCTCGTCCTCCAAGCGCCGCTTCGTCTGGCTCAAGCGCGAGATCACGCCGCAAGCAGCGCGAGCGAGATCCACCGGCTCGGCCTGCCCGGCATCGGCTTCCTGCCCGAGAACAAGCGCGTCTATCCGAACGGCGCCGTGGTCTCGCATCTCATCGGCCACGTCAACATCGACAACCAGGGCATCGCCGGCATCGAGAAATGGCTCGACAGCCGCGGGCTCGCCGACCTGCACCTGGCCGGGCTCGCCACCGACCGGCTGCAGAAGCCGGTCGAGCTCGCCGTCGACCTGCGCGTGCAGCACGCGCTGCGCGACGAGCTGGTCAAGGCGCGCGACAAGTACAAGGCGCAAGGCGGCCGCCGGCCTGGTCACTCGACGTGCGCACCGGCGAGATCGTCTCGATGGTGTCGGTGCCCGACTACGATCCCAACAATCCGCGCGAGGCGCTCGATCCGACCCGCATCAACCGGCTCACCACCGGCGTGTACGAGATGGGCTCGACCTTCAAGGCGCTGACGCTCGCGATGGCGCTCGATTCCGGCAAGATCGACGCTCAACTCGATCGTTCGACGCGCGCATGCCGCTGCACTACGGCAAGTTCACCATCCACGACTATCCACGCGCAGAACCGCATGCTCACGGTGCCGGAGATCTTCACCTATTCGTCCAACATCGGCACCGCGCGCATGGCGCTGGCGCTCGGCGTCGAGCACCACAAGGCGTTCCTGCGCAAGCTCGGCCAGCTCGACCGGCTGCGCACCGAACTGCCGGAAAGCGCCGAGCCGCTCGTGCCGAAGCGCTGGGGCGAGCTCAACACCGTGACCATCGCCTTCGGCCACGGGCTCTCGGTCGCGCCGCTGCAGGCGATGATGGCGATCGGCGCGCTGATGAACGGCGGCTATCTGATCCCGCCGACCTTCCTCAAGCGCAGCGAGGAGGAGGCGATGGCGCTCGCCACGCGCGTGATCAAGCCCGAGACCAGCGAGAAGATGCGCTACCTGATGCGGCTCAACGCCGAGAAGGGCACCGCGACCAAGGCCGACGTGAAGGGCTACTACGTCGGCGGCAAGACCGGCACCTCCGAAAAGGTGGTCGACGGGCCGCTATTCCAAGACCAAGCTGCTCACCACCTTCACCGCGGTGCTGCCGGCCGACCAGCCGCGCTATCTGCTGCTGATCATGCTCGACGAGCCGCAGGCGCTGCCGGAAACCCACGGCTATCGCCACCTCGGGCTGGAACGCGGTGCCGGTCGGCGGCGCCGGTGATCGCGCGCATCGCGCCGCTGCTCGGCGATCGCGCCGCGCTTCGATCTGCCGCCGGCCGACAAGCTGATCCTGGCGAGCGCGACGGCTGAAACTGGCTCGGCTGCCGCCGACCCGCCGCGACTTCCGCGTCATTGCTCGAAGCGTCGCGTATCCTCGGCATGGTTCGGCTCGCGGGATGACCGCGTCGACACATGAAGCTGCGCGACCTCCTCACCGTCGATGCCGTCAGCGACGCGCGCTTCGCCGCGCTCGACGTCGCGCGGCATCACGCGCCGACAGCCGCACGGTCAAGCCGGGCGACCTGTTCGTCGCGGTGCCGGCACCAAGGACGACGGCCTGCGCTTCGTCGGCACAGGCGCTCGCGGCCGGCGCCGCCGCGATCATGGCGGAGCGGGTGCCGCCGGCGCCGCTGCCCGACGGCGTCGCCTTCGTGCGGTCGGCAATGCGCGCCGCGCGCTCGCGCTCGCCGCGGCGCGGTTCTATCCGCGCCAGCCGGACGACCATCGCCGCCGTCACCGGCACCAGCGGCAAGACCTCGGTCGCCGCCTTCACGCGCCAGATCTGGGCGGCGCTCGGGCAGCCGGCGGCGAGCATCGGCACCATCGGCCTCGTCACGCCGCAGGCGCGAGGTCTACGGCTCGCTGACCACGCCCGATCCGGTCGCGCTGCATCGCTCGCTCGACGAACTCGCCGGCGACGGCGTGACGCATCTCGCGATCGAGGCGTCCTCGCACGGCCTCGACCAGCACCGGCTCGACGGCGTGCGCATCGCGGCCGGCGGCTTCACCAATCTCAGCCGCGATCATCTCGACTATCACCCGACGCTCGAGGCCTATCTCGCCGCCAAGCTGCGGCTGTTCACCGATCTCGTGCAGCCGCGCGGCGCCGCCGTGATCGACGCCGATCACGAGCATGCCGACGCGGTGGTCGCGGCGGCGAAGCAGCGCCGGCTGCGGCTGCTCACGGTCGGCCGGCGCGGCGAGGGCATCCGCCTCGCCGACAGCCGCGATCGACGGCTTCGCGCAGGTGCTCGAGCTCGCCCACGCCGGCAACGACCTACACGGTGCGGCTGCCGCTGGTCGGCGCCTTCCAGGTCGAGAACGCGCTCGTCGCCGCCGGCCTCGCGATCGCGACCGGCAGCGAGCCCGCGCGCGGTGTTCGCCGCGCTCGAGCACGCTCAAGGGCGCCAAGGGCCGGCTCGAGCTGGTCGGCGAGACGCAACGGCGCGCCGATCTTCGTCGACTACGCCCACAAGCCCGACGCGCTCGCCAAGGCGCTCGAGGCGCTGCGGCCCTACGCGCGCGGCCAGCTCGTCGTCGTGTTCGGCTGCGGCGGCGACCGCGATCGCCGGCAAGCGGCCGATGATGGGCGCGATCGCCGCCGAGAAGGCCGACCGCGTCATCGTCACCGACGACAATCCGCGCAGCGAGGAGCCGGCCGCGATCCGCGCCGCCATCCTCGCGGCCGCGCCCGGCGCGGTCGAGATCGGCGACCGCGGCGAGGCGATCGCCGCGTCGATCGCCGATCTGCGCCGCGGCGACGTGCTGCTGATCGCCGGCAAGGGCCATGAAACCGGCCAAATCGTCGGCAACCAGGTGCTGCCGTTCAGCGACCACGAGGCGGTCGCCGCCGCGCTCGGGGGAAGGTCGGCATGACCGCGCAGCCGCTCTGGACCGTCGACGCGATGGCGCAGGCGATGCGCGCCGAACGCGCGGGCGCGCTGCCGGCCGCCGATCACCGGCATCTCCATCGACACCCGCACGCATCGCGCCGGGCGAGGCGTTCTTCGCCATCAAGGGCGACGCCCGCGACGGCCACGACTTCGTCGCCGGCCGCGCTCAAGGCCGGCGCCGGGCTCGCGGTGGTCGCCGACCGACAAGCGCGACGCGATTCGCCGAGCGATGCGCCGCTGCTCGTCGTGCCCGACGTGCTCGACGGCCTGCGCGATCTCGCGCGCGCCGCGCGCGCGCGCTCGCAGCGCCAAGGTCGATCGGCGTCACCGGCTCGGTCGGCAAGACCGGCACCAAGGAAGCGCTGCGGCTCGCGCTCGCGCCAGGACGGCGAGACCCATGCCTCGGCCGCCTCCTACAACAATCATTGGGGCGTGCCGCTCTCGCTCGCGCGCTGCCCGCAGAGCGCGCGCTTCGCCGTGTTCGAGATCGGGCATGAACCATGCCGGCGAGATCGAGCCGCTGTCGCGCCTGGTGCGCCCGCATGTCGCGATCGTCACCACGATCGCGCCGGTGCATCTCGAATTCTTCGGCTCGCTCGAGGCGATCGCCGACGCCAAGGCGGAGATCTTCCTCGGCCTCGAGCCGGGCGGCGCCGCGGTCGATCAACCGCGACAATCCGCAATTCGCGCGGCTTGCGCGACGGCGCCAAGCGCGCCGGCGTCGCGCGCGTCGTCGTCCTTCGGCGAGCACGCCAAGGCCGATGCGCGCCTGATCAAGTGCGCGCTGCAGGCCGACTGCTCGACCGTGCAGGCGCGCATCCTCGGCACCGACGTCACCTACAAGCTCGGCGCGCCCGGCCGCCACCTCGTGCTCAATTCGCTGCCGTGCTCGCGGCGGTCGTCGCTCGTCGGCGCCGATCTCGCGCTCGCGGCGCTGGCGCTCGCCGACCTCACGCCGCCGACCGGGCGCGGCGCGCGCATCGCGCTCGATCTGCCCGGCGGCGCGCGCGCTGCTGATCGACGAAAGCTACAACGCCAATCCGGCCTCGATGCGGGCGGCGCTCGCGCTGCTCGGCCAGGCCGATGTCGGCGCCGCGCGGCCGGCGCATCGCGGTGCTCGGCGACATGCTGGAACTCGGGCCGCAGGGCGCCGACCTGCACCGCGGCCTGGCCGAGCCGGTGCGTGGCGCACGGCGTCGATCTCGTCTTCTGCTGCGGGCCGCTGATGCATGCGCTGTGGGAGGCTCTTCCCTCCGAGCGCCGGGGCGGCTATGCGGAGACCTCGGCCGCGCTCGAACCGCAGGTGCTCGCCGCCATCCGGCCCGGCGACGCCGTCATGGTCAAGGGCTCGCTCGGCTCGCGGATGGGCCCGATCGTCAAGGCGCTGGAACGCCACTATTCCGCGCGCCGCGGCGCTCGGCAGCGCGCCGACGCCAAGGCTGATCCGATGCTCTATCTGGCTCTCCGCCTTTTCCGACACGTCATCGGTCGCTCAACGTGTTCCGCTACATCACGTTCCGCACCGGCGGCGCGATGATGACGGCGCTGATCTTCGTGTTCCTGTTCGGGCCGCTGGATCATCGACCAGCTGCGGCTGCAGCAGGGCAAGGGCCAGCCGATCCGCACCGACGGGCCGCAATCGCATCTCGTCACCAAGAAGGGCACGCCCACCATGGGCGGGCTGATGATCCTGCTCGGCGATCGTGGTCTCGACCCTGCTGTGGGCCAATCCGGCCAACCCCTATGTCTGGATCGTGCTCGGCGTGACGCTCGGCTTCGGCGCGATCGGCTTCTACGACGACTATCTCAAGGTCACCAAGCAGACGCCATGCCGGCTTTTCCGGCAAGCTGCGGCTTCGTCATCGAGGCGCTGATCGCGGTCGTCGCGTGCTATTTCATCGTCTCGCTCGGGCCGCGCAGCCGTTCGCGACGCTCGCTCACCTTTCCGTTCTTCAAGGAGCTGGTGCTGCCGCTCGGCTGGTTCTTCGTCGTGTTCGGCGCCTTCATCATCGTCGGCGCCGGCAATGCGGTGAACCTCACCGACGGCCTCGACGGCCTCGCCATCGTGCCGGTGATGATCGCGGCGCTGAGCTTCGGCGTTCATCGCCTATCTCGTCGGCAACGCGTTCTTCGCCGACTATCTGCAGATCCACTACGTCGCCGGCACCGGCGAGCTTGCGGTGCTGTGCGGCGCGGTGATCGGCGCCGGCCTCGGCTTTCTCTGGTTCAACGCGCCGCCGGCCTCGATCTTCATGGGCGACACCGGCTCGCTCGCGCTCGGCGGCATGCTCGGCGCGATCGCGGTCGCGACCAAGCACGAGATCGTGCTCGCCATCGTCGGCGGGCTGTTCGTGCTCGAAGCGGTGTCGGTGATCGTGCAGGTGGTCTCGTTCAAGCTCACCGGCAAGCGCGTGTTCCGGATGGCGCCGATCCATCACCATTTCGAGCAGCTCGGCTGGACCGAGCCGCAGATCGTGATCCGCTTCTGGATCATCTCGGTCGTGCTGGCGCTCGTCGGGCTCTCCACGCTGAAGCTGCGGTGATGCATGATCCCGATCACCACGCTTCGCCGGACAAGAAGGTCGCCGTGTTCGGCCTCGGCGGCTCCGGGCTTGCGAGCGCCGAGCGCGCTGCTCGCCGGCGGCGCCGACGTCGGTCGGCTGGGACGACAACGCCGAGACGCGTGCGCGAAGGCGACGCAGCGCCGGCATCCCGACCGCCGATCTGCGCGCACGTCGACTGGTCGCAAGATTGCCGCGCTGGTGCTCGCGCCCGGCGTGCCGCTCACGCATCCGGCGCCGCACTGGACGGTCGGGCTCGCGCGCGCCGCCGCGGTCGAGGTGATCGGCGACATCGAGCTGTTCTGCCGCGAGCGGCGGCGCCATGTCGCCGAACGCGCCGTTCGTCGCCATCACCGGCACCAACGGCAAGTCGACCACCACCGCGCTGATCGCGCATCTGCTGCGCGACGGCCGGCCACGACGTCCAGCTCGGCGGCAATATCGGCACCGCGATCCTGTCGCTCGAGCCGCCGCGCGCGGGCCGCGTCCACGTGATCGAGGTGTCGTCCTACCAGATCGATCTCGCGCCGTCGCTCGATCCGTCGGTCGGCATCCTGATCAACGTCACGCGAGGACCATCTCGACCGCCACGGCACGCTCGCGCACTACGCCGCCGTCAAGGAGCGGCTGGTCGCCGGCGTGCAGGACGGCGGCACCGCGATCGTCGGCGTCGACGACAACTGGTGCCAGGCCGCGGCCGACCGCATCGAGCGCGCGGGCAAGCGCGTGCGTGCGCGTCTCGGTGCGCCGGCCGCTCGCCGACGGCCTCTATGTCGAGGCCGAGCAGATCATGCAGGCCGCGGGCGGCACCGCGCGCGCGATCGCGCACCTCGGCGGCATCGGCTCGCTGCGCGGCGTGCACAATGCCCAGAACGCCGCCTGCGCGACGCGGCGCCGCGCTCGCGCTCGGGCTGTCGGCCGCACGCGATCCAGCAGGGCCTGCGCTCGTTCCCGGGTCTCGCGCACCGCATGGAGCAGGTCGGCCGCAAGGGCAGCGTGCTGTTCGTCAACGACTCCAAGGCGACCAACGCGGATTCGGCGGCGCAGGCGCTCGCCTGCTTCACCGACATCTTCTGGATCGCCGGCGGCAAGCCGAAGACCGGCGGCATTCGCTCGCTCGACCGGGTTCTTCCCGCGCATCCGCAAGGCCTATCTGATCGGCGAGGCGGCGGCGGACTTTGCCGCCGAGCTCGAAGGCCAGGTGCCGCACGTCGTGGCCGGCACGCTCGACCGCGCGGTCGCGCTCGCCGCGCGCGATGCCGAGGCGGCGGACGTCGCCGAGCCGGTGGTGCTGCTGTCGCCGGCCTGCGCGTCGTTCGACCAGTATCCGCAATTTCGAGGTGCGCGGCGACGCGTTCCGCGAACTGGTGCTGGCGCTGCCGGGCGTGGCGGCCATTCGATAGGCGGCACCCTCGTTGCGCCGGCAGGCTGGGGCGCGATCTCCGAATCGGTACCGTCGGGCCAAAGAAAAACCCCGGCAGGTTGCCCTGCCGGGGCTGGAGGCTTCCACGATCAGGTGACGATCATGGATAGAAGTTGCGCTGCCAGCGCATGAGCAAGGTCAGGTTCCCCTGGTCGGCGATCGTGGCTGACCGTCGGCCGCGAACCGTTGGCCGGATAGAGGCCCACACTCGTTCCCTTGTACGCGCTATCGAGGCGCGAATAGAACACGTCGAGACCGATGTCGAGCAGCGGATGCGGGTTGAACTGCGTGCGCGAACCCACCTGCCAGAAGCCCCAGTCGGGACTGCAGCTGTTTCCGCTGCCGACCGCGATATTGAGCGGCGGCCACACCGAGCCTGCCACCGGAACGCCGCAGGGCCTGGTGCCCGCCGCACCCGGCAGGTGCGCGTTGATGATGTTGGTGGCCGTATCGTTGTAGTCGATCCGGACGTAGCCGCCGTAGACCGACGTCTTCCACTTCGCACCCCAGGTGCCTCTCTCGCCCCAGATGTGCTGGTAGGCCGCGTTGACCGACCAAGCCCTGGTCAGCTGGATGTCGGTGCCGGTAATGTCGAAGATACCATCCTGTATCCAGCCTACGCCAACGCTGGTCGAGGCATTGTAGACTTGCCAGGGGCCAGAGTTGAATGCGTAGCCGGTGGCGCCCTCCGAGTAGACGAAGTTGATACCCACGCCATCGCCGCCGGGCAGGTTCAACTGTCCGCCAACCGCTGCCGCCCAGCCGTACTTCTCGGCCGGATGTCCGTTGTTGACGTTGTTGCCCGTCTGGTAGTAGGCGCCGCTGGCGTCGTGAACGGCAACGCTCGCGCCGACATAGCCCCAGGCCTGATCGATACGGGCGTTGAGCACCAAGTCGGGCACCCGGAAGCCGTTCAGGGCGGTGCTTTGGCCGCCGAACGCAGTATCGCTAGTGGTACCGGCGTTGATGGCCCAGCACGCGGCCGTACCATCGCAGGTGCCGTATCTGCGGAAGACCGGGTCCTCGAGCGAGCCCGTCATCGTGAAGCCGTTGCCGAAGTTGACCGTGTAGGCCCACACCGTCGCACCGGACGCGCCGGTGTCGCCGGCAGTACGGGTATTGAGATAGCTGTACTGGCCGCCGTAGGTGAACAGGTCGAAGAACGACTGTGCGCGGCCAACGGTGAAGCCGGCGAACTGGATGAAGGCGCGATCCCAGTAGGCATTGGCGCCACCCGTACCAGCATTGGTAAGGCCTGGCGTGCTGACGCTCCAGCCGGCACGGATGTAGCTGCGCAAGGTGCCGTATTCGGTCTGGTTGCGCACGTCGAAGCTGACCACCGCGCGGCTGGTGTAGTTGATGTCGTTGGTCAGATCGCGCGTGAAGCGTGCCAGAGGCGCCATGACAGGCCCGCTGCCGATCGCCTGGCCGCTGGCGCCCGCGTTCCATTCCGTCTGCAACCGATAGTACCCGCCGATCTTGATGCAGGTATCGGTGCCGGGGATGTAATAGAAGCCGTCCCCGTAGAGGCTGCAGATCTTGACGTACAAGACCGGCTTCGCCTTGACCACCATGTCGGCGGCATTGGCGCCGGAGACGGCGATCATTCCCGCCGCCGTTCCGAGCAGAAGACTTTTTCCTAGCTTCATTAGAACCCCCTCTGTCCCAACTGGAGTCTATGGGCACGTTGCCCAAGGCCCCAAAGCTTCCCCGTGTGGTGATGATCTAAATTGGACTCGCCCGACCATTCAAATGAAGAATCGCCTTTTCCCCTCGACCGGGCATGTTTTTCCGGCAGGGTGTTGCAAAATGTCCGCAGTTTTGGCCGTTGCGGACCCCAAGCGGCGCGCCATCGTCCGCGATCCGATCGCCATCGGGGCAAACCGGACCTGATTTTGCCACCCGGCCGGGAGACCGGCGAAGGAATCGGGCGCGCAAAGTCCCATGCGATGAGAGCAACGGCGATCCCCGTCGGCCCGCGTCGCGGGGGCGGCGTTAACCTGCTCTCAACCGGCGCCGGTCACGACTAGGGCCTGCGTCCGCTCCGGGGGGAGGTCCATGGTTTCGCGCGTCGAACGCACGCCCTTCGCCGCCTGGTGGTGGACGGTCGACCGGCTGATGCTGGCGGCGATGCTCGCGCTCATGCTGGCCGGCATCGTGCTGTCGCTGGCGGCGAGCCCGCCGGTCGCGGCGCGGCTCGGGCTCGAGCCGTTCTATTTCGTCAACCGCCACGTGCTGTACCTGATCCCGGCGCTCGCCGTGCTGCTCGCGACCTCGTTCCTGCCGCCGCGCCACATCCGCCGGATCGCGCTGGTGGTGTTCGTCGTCAGCCTCGCGCTGGTCGTGGCGACGCTGGTCTACGGCGCCGAGGTCAAGGGCGCGCGGCGCTGGATCGTCATCCTCGGCGTCAACATCCAGCCGTCGGAGTTCCTCAAGCCCGCCTTCGTGATCCTGATCGCCTGGCTGTTCGGCGAGATCGGCGCGGCGGCCGGAAATGCCGGCCAACACCATCGCGCTCGGGCTGCTGCTGGTCGTCGTGACCGGACTGGTGCTGCAGCCCGATTTCGGCCAGACCATGCTGATCGCGCTGGTCTGGGGCGCGCTGTTCTTCCTCGCCGGCATGCGCATGATCTGGGTGTTCGGGCTCTGCGGCGGTCGCGGCGATCGGGATCGCGGCGCCTATTTCACCGTTCCGCACGTGGCGCGGCGCATCAAGCGCTTCCTCGATCCCGCGTCCGGCGACACCTTCAACATCGACCAGGCGCTGGAATCCTTCCGTGCGCGGCGGCTGGTTCGGCCGCGGACCGGGCGAGGGCACGGTCAAGCGCATCCTGCCCGAGAGCCACACCGACTTCGTGTTCGCGGTGGCGGCGGAGGAGTTCGGCATCGTGCTCTGCCTGGTGCTGGTCGCCTTGTTCGCCTTCATCGTGCTGCGCGCGCTGCGCCATGCGATGCGCAACGACGACCCGTTCGCAGCGCTTCGCGGCCGCCGGGCTCGCGATCCTGTTCGGCCTGCAATCCGCCATCAACATGGCGGTGAATGCTGCACCTGATGCCGGCCAAGGGCATGACCTTGCCGTTCATCTCCTACGGCGGCTCCTCGATGATCTCGCTCGCCTAGGGCATGGGCATGCTGCTGGCGCTCACGCGCGAGCGTCCGCGCACCGATATCTGGCGCGAGCCAGGACGGCCTCGTTCCCGCCGGGAGCGCGGCGTGACCGAACCGAGGCGGCGCGCCGCTCGTGCTGCTGGCCGCCGGCGGAACCGGCGGCCATCTGTTTCCCGCCGAGGCGCTGGCGGAGGCGCTGGCGCGCCGCGGCGTCACCGTCGATCTCGCCACCGACGACCGCGCCGAGCGCTACGGCAGGACGTTTCCCGGCACGCGCACATCCACGTCATCCCGAGCGAGACCGTGCGCGGCCGCAATCCGGTCTCGCTCGCGCGCACCGGCGCTGACGCTCGGCCGCGGCACTGCTGCAGGCCTATCCGCCTGCTCGGCCGGATCAAGCCCGCCGCGGTGGTCGGCTTCGGCGGCTATCCGACGCGTGCCGCCGGTGCTGGCGGCGACGTGCTCAAGGCATTCCGACCATCATCCACGAGCAGAACGCGGTGATGGGCCGCGCCAACCGGCTGCTGGCGCCGCGCGTGACCGCGATCGCGACCACGTTCGCCGGCGTGCTCGACGCCGAGCCGACGCTCGCCGCCAAGGCGACGCGCACCGGCAATCCGGTGCGGCCGGCGGTGATCGCGGCGGCGGCGACGCCGTATCGCGGCGCCGGAAGCCGGACGGGCTCGCTGCGCCTGCTGGTGTTCGGCGGCAGCCAGGGCGCGCGGATCATGTCCGACATCGTGCCGCCGGCGATCGAGCAGCTCGACCCGCTCTGCGCATGCGCCTCGTCGCTCGTGCAGCAGGCGCGCGAGGAGGATCTCGCGCGCGTGCGCGAGATCTATGCGCGCGCTGAGCGTCGCGGCCGAGGTGGCGCCGTTCTTCGCCGATCTGCCGGCGCGCATCGCGGCCGCGCCATCTCGTGGTCTCGCGCTCCGGCGCCTCGACGGTGGCCGAGCTTGCGGCGATCGGCCGGCCCGTCGATCCTGGTGCCGCTGCCGCATGCGCTCGATCAGGACCAGTTCGCCAATGCCGGCGTGCTGGAGCAGGCGCGGCGGCGCGCATCCGCCTGCGCCAGGACGACTTCACGCCGGCGCGGCTCGCGGCCGAGATCAGCCGCGCTTGCCACGCGCGCCGCAAAAGCTCGTAGCAATGGCCGCAGCGCGCGCGCGCTCGCAGGGCGCGCCCGACGCCGCCGACCGGCTCGCCGATCTGGTGCTGCAGGTGGCGAGCGATTGCGGACGAGAGCGAGGACGCCGGCATGAAACTGCCGCGCGACATCGGTCCGATCCATTTCGTCGGCATCGGCGGCATCGGCATGAGCGGCATCGCCGAGGTGCTGATCAATCTCGGCTACACCGTGCAGGGCTCGGACGCCGCCGACAGCGCCAACGTCAAGCGGCTGCGCGACAAGGGCGCGAAGGTCTCGATCGGCCACGCGGCCGGCAATCTCGGCGACGCCGAGGTGGTCGTGGTCTCGACCGCGATCAAGCGCGACAATCCGGAGCTCGTCGCGGCGCGCGCCAAGCGGCTGCCGGTGGTGCGCCGCGCCGAGATGCTGGCCGAGCTGATGCGGCTCAAGAGCTGCGTCGCGATCGCCGGCACCCACGGCAAGACCACGACCACCTCGCTGGTCGCGGCGCTGCTCGACGCCGGCGGCTTCGATCCGACCGTGATCAACGGCGGCATCATCGAGGCCTACGGCACCAATGCGCGGCTCGGCGCCGGCGACTGGATGGTGGTCGAGGCCGACGAATCCGACGGCACCTTCCTGAAGCTTCCCGCCGACATCGCCATCGTCACCAACGTCGATCCCGAGCATCTCGACCACTTCAAGACCTTCGAGGCGGTGCAGGAGGCGTTCCGCGCGCTTCGTCGAGAACGTGCCGTTCTACGGCTTCGCGGTGATGTGCACCGACCATCCGGTGGTGCAGCAGCTGGTCGGGCGGATCGAGGACCGCCGCATCATCACCTATGGCGAGAATCCGCAGGCCGACGTGCGGCTCGTCGATCTCGACCACGCCAACGGCGCAGTCGCGCTTCTCGGTCGTGTTCCGCGACCGCGCCGGCGAGACCGTGCACGCGATCAACGAGCTTACGCTGCCGATGCCGGGCCGCCACAACGCGCTCAACGCCACCGCGGCGATCGCGGTCGCGCACGAGCTCGGCATCGCCGACGAGCTGATCCGCAAGGCGCTGCAGAATTTCGGCGGCGTGCGGCGGCGCTTCACCCGCACCGGCGAGTGGAACGGCGTGCCGATCATCGACGACTACGGCCACCATCCGGTCGAGATCGCGGCGGTGCTGCGCGCCGCGCGCGAAGTCGAACAAGGGCCAGGTGATCGCGGTGATGCAGCCGCATCGCTACACGCGGCTGGCGTCGCTGTTCGAGCAGTTCTCGCACCTGCTTCAACGACGCCGACACCGTGATCGTCGCGCATGTCTATCCGGCCGGCGAAGCGCCGATCGCCGGGCGCCGACCGCGACGCGCTGGTGCAGGGCCTGCGCGCGCGCGGCCATCGCCAGGTGATCCCGCTCGACGGCCCGCAGGACCTCGCCGCGCATCGTGAAGCGGCTGGCGCAGCCCGGCGACATCGTCGTGTGCCTCGGCGCCGGCAACATCACGCAATGGGCCTACGCGCTGCCGGGCGAACTCGCGGCGCTCGGGCAAGGTGGCGTGAGCGAGTTCAGATGCCGGATCGCTACTGTTGTTAACGAGGGCCTGTTAGCGCTCATCATAGTCGCTACGAACGAACGCATGAGAGCCCGCGATGAATCAAGGCTTGCTCGAAGAAGCTGCTGGAACTCGCGCCCGCCGAGCGCGATCGGACTCGCGGAGTGAGCATTTGGGACAGCATCGCCGCGGAGGCCATGCCGCCATTGACGGCCGAACAAATAGCAGGCGATGCGAACGGCCGGTTGCGGAGCGATGAAGCGTGATCCCAGCCGTGGCTCGAACGTCGGGAGCGATGTGCGAGGCACAGTCTTGGTCGGTGGCCGAATACAAGCTGAAGGCGCCGATTCGCTGCTGAGGTGGCAGGAGGATTGTCGCTCATCGGACAATCCGTTTCAGTACCAGAGCTGTCTCGGCAAGCATCTTCGTACGAGCCGGTTCTGAACCGTTTCCCGTACGAACTTGATCTACACGGTCGTCGACGATGTAGATTGCGTTGTGGCTTGCGTTCATGGTAGCCGCAGATCCCGAAGTTGGCAGGACCGCACGTGACGCAGCAGCCGTCGGTGAGCCGCATGACCTTTCCCGACATCGTCCCCGACCTGAAAGCGCAGCTGCCGCAGCTGCGCGGCCGGCTGCTTGCCGAACGAGCCGCTGGCGCCGCTGACCTGGTTCCGCGTCGGCGGGCCGGCGCAGGTGCTGTTCATGCCGGAGGACGAGGCGGACCTCGCGTATTTCCTCGCGCAATCTGCCGGCGGACATTCCCGTCACCGTCGTCGGCCTCGGCTCCAACCTGATCGTGCGCGACGGCGGCGTGCCGGGCGTGGTGATCCGGCTCGGCCGCGGCTTCGGCGAGGTCAAGGTCGAGCCGGGCGAGCGCGTCCGCGCCGGCACCGCGGTGCCGGACGTGAAGGTGGCGCGCGCCGCGCAGGAGGCGGCCATCGCCGGGCTCGCGTTCCTGCGCGGCATTCCGGGCGCGATCGGCGGCGCGCTGCGCATGAACGGCGGCGCCTATGGCCGCGAGACCAAGGACGCGCTGATCGAGGCGCGCGGCGTCGACCGCGCAGGGCAACGTGCGCGTCTTCGCCAACGCCGACATGCACTACACCTATCGCCATTGCGGCGCGCCCGACGACGTCATCTTCACCGAGGCGCTGTTCCAGGGCGCGCCCGGCGATCCCGCCGGCGATCGCCGCCGAGATGGACAAGATCACCGAGTCGCGCGAGGCGACGCAGCCGATCAAGAGCCGCACCGGCGGCTCGACCTTCAAGAACCCGCCCGGCCACAAGGCCTGGCAGCTGATCGACGCCGCCGGCTGCCGCGGGCTCATGGTCGGCGACGCGCAGGTCTCGGAGATGCACTGCAATTTTCTGATCAACCTCGGCAACGCCACCGCCGCCGACATCGAGACGCTGGGCGAGACGGTGCGCAGGCGCGTGAAGGAGACATTCCGGCGTCGAGCTGGAGTGGGAGATCAAGCGGATCGGGGTGGCGTAGAGTGCAAGGCGCGCCACGCCGTCGCGTGCCGTCACGCTGCAAACTGACGGTGGACCCATGGCGAACGACGATCCCATCCTCATCGTCGGCGGCGGGCTCGGCGGCCTCACCACCGCGCTTGCGCTCGCGCAGCGCGGCATCGCGAGCGCGCGTGCTCGAAGGCGCGCCGGAGTTCGGCGCCATCGGCTACGGCATCCAGTTCGGCCCCAACGTGTTCCACGTGCTCGACCGCCTCGGCGTCACCGACGCGGTGATGCGACAAGGCCGACTGCCCGCCCGCCGTGCTGATGCTCGACGCGCTTCACCGGCGACGAGGTCACGCGCGTGCCGACCGGCGCGTCGTTCCGCGCGCGCTTCAAGCATCCCTACATCATCATCCACCGCATCGACCTGCATAACGTGCTGCTCGACGCCTGCCGGCGCGATCCGCGCGATCGAGCTCGATGCCCGACGCCATGGTGACGCGGCTTCGAGGATCGCGGCGACCGCGTCGCGGTGACGACCGCCGACGGCCGCACGCTTCGAAGGCGCCGCGCTGATCGGCGCCGACGGCATCCGCTCGCGCATCGCGCGCGCAGCTTGTTCGACGACGGCGATCCGCTGCCGATCGGCTACATGGCGCATCCGCACCATCGTGCCGATGGCGCGAGCGTCACGGCCGACGTGCATCGCGACGTGGTCGTGCTGTGGGGCGGGCCGGGCTTCCACATCGTGCACTATCCGCTGCGCCACGGCACGCTGTTCAACATCGTGGCGGTGTTCCGCACGCTCGACCCATTCGCGAGCGGGGCGATGTCGCGGCCTATCGCGCCGAGCTCGAGCACGCCTACCGCGACGCGCATCCGACGATGAAGGCGCTGCTGGCGATGATCGACCTCGGCCGGCGCCAGGCGGTCGGCGACCGCGATCCGATCCGGCACTGGCACAAGGGCCGCGTGGTGCTGCTCGGCGATGCCGCGCATCCGACCGCTGCAATCGCTGGCGCAGGGCGCCTGCATGGCGATCGAGGACGGGCTTTGCCTCGCCGAACTGCATCGCACGCGGCCGACGGCGACTTCGCGGCCGCCTTCCGGCGCTACGAGACGGCCCGGCGCGTGCGCACCGCGCGCGTGCAGCTCGAATCCGCGCGATCTGTGGGACGTTCTATCACGCCGACGGCATCGCGCGGGACGTGCTACTGGCAGACGCTGGCGAGCGCGAGACGAGGCCGACACGTTCCAGTGCCTCGCCTGGCTCTACGACGGATTTGCGCTGCCGCCCGGAGCCGCGCGCGGCGCTGACGACCGCGCGCTCGAGACGTGCTCGACGCGCCGGCATCAAATCTCGACTTCTATTGGGCGCCGACGCGAATCAGCTCGCGTGCGCCGGAGCGGAAGGCGCATGAGCAAGCACGTCGCCGTTCTGATGGGAGGCTGGTCGGCCGAGCGCGAGGTGTCGCTGCGCTCGGGCAAGGCCTGCGCCGACGCGCTCGAGCGGCAGCGGCTATCGGGTCACCCGCGTCGACGTCGGCCGCGACATCGCCACCGTGCTCGACGCCGTCAAGCCCGACGTGGCGCTCAACGTGCTGCACGGCTGCCCGGGCGAGGACGGCACGCTGCAGGGCCTGCTGGAGATCGTCGGCGATCCCCTACACCCATTCCGGCGTGCTGGCCTCGGCGCGTCGCGATGCAGAAGGACATCGCCAAGGTGCTGTTGCCGCGCCGCCGGCGTCCCGGTGCCGGAGGGGATGGTCGCCGTCGCGCTTCGAGGCGGCCAAGCGCCACCTCCTGCCGCCGCCCTATGTGATCAAGCCGATCGCCGAGGGCTCGAGCGTCGGCGTGTTCATCGTCACCGCCGAGCACGCCCACCCGCCGCAGGAGCTGACCCGCGAGGACTGGACCTATGGCGAGCGGGTGATCGTCGAAAAATACATTCCCGGCAAGGAGTTGACCTGCGCCGTCATGGGCGACCAGGCGCTCGGCGTGATCGAGATCGTGCCGACGGTCCGGTTCTACGACTACGAGGCGAAGTACGCGCCCGGGCGGCTCCAAGCATCTGCTGCCGGCGCCAATTTCATCCTTTGTTTACCAGGAGGTCCGCAGAACTTGCGTTGGCGGCGCATCGCGCGCTCGGCTGCCGGGGCGTGAGCCGGGCGGATTTCCGCTACGACGACCGCGTCGAGGGGACGGGGGACTGGTCTGTCTCGAGGTCAACACGCAGCCCGGCATGACCGAGACCTCGCTCGTGCCCGAGCTCGCGGCGCACGCCGGCATCTCGTTCGATGAGCTCGTGCGATGGATGGTCGAGGACGCATCGCTCAACCGGTGAGTCTCCGTCATCCCGGGTTGGCGCTTGGCGCGCCCCGGAATGACAAATTCTACAACCTCCTGATCCTCGGTCCCTGCCACGCCCGCGCGGTCAGTTCGGTCACCGCCCAGACCAGCGCGTCGAGCCGGTCGGGCGAGCGGCCGGAGGACAGCCCGTCGAGGCCGAAGTCGCACATCTGGTCCTCCAGCTCGACCAGCGGCGGACCGACGTGCTTGACGCGGCCCTGCGCGTACAGCGCCGCGACCGGCTCGGCGCGCAGACACTTGCCGCGCGTCGCGTGCACGGTTTTGAGCGGCACCGCCGGGTCGACCTGCGCGGAGCACCGCGCGCACCATGTCGCCGCCCTGGTTGACCTCGGCCACCAGCGTGTCGGCCTGGAGCCTGCGATAGAGCGCAGATCGCCCGCGCCGCCCAGCCGGCCGGCGGCAGCCCCTGCGACGGTGGCGTCGTCGAGCACATACACGCAGCCCGTCCTCGCTCGCGGCCGGCCGCGACGATGCCGCAGGCGTCGGCGCCCGGCCGCGACGAGGTCGGCGGATCGATCCCGACCACGATGCGGGCGAAGCGGCGGCGCAGCGCCACGCGGGCGTCTTCGATCGTGGCGCGCGACCACAGCGCGTCGGGCCGGTCCTCGATGATCTCGCCGTCGATCTCCTGGCGGCCCAGCCGCGTGCCGGCATAGCGCGCCACGCACCTCGTCGAGGAAGGCGGGCGACAGGATGCGCGGCGTTGGCCTGCGTCGGCGCGCGCGTCACCGCGCTGCGCGGGTCGGCGATCAGGCGCTTGATCAGCGCGATCGGCCGCGGCGTGGTGGTGATGAGCTGGCGCGGCCGCGCGCCGAGCCGCAGGCCGAACTGCAGCATGTCGAAGGCCGCTTCCGCGTGCCGCCACTTGGCGAGCTCGTCGCACCAGGCGGCGTCGAACTGCGGCCCGCGCAGCTGTTCCGGGTCTTCGGCCGAGAACGCCTGCGCCACCGCGCCGTTCGGCCATTCCAGCCGCCGCCGCGACGCGATCCAGACCGGCCGCTCGGCGCGCGGCGACATCCGCAGCAGCCCCGACGGGCCCTCGATCATCACCTCGCGCACGTCGTGCTCGCTTTCGCCGACGAGCGCGATGTGCCGATGCCGGCGCGTCGGCATAAGGCGGCGTGCCGTGCGCGGCGCGCGCACCCATTCGGCGCCGAGCCGCGTCTTGCCGGCGCCGCGCCCGCCCAGCACCAGCCAGGTGGTCCAGGCGCCGCCGTTGTTGGCGGCGCGGCGGCTCCTGGTGCGGATGCGCGAGCGCGGCGAAGTCGCTAGCGAGTCCGCATCCACCGGTCGCAGGCTGCCGTCTGCTCAGCAGGTCGTGCGCTCCAGTCCGGCTTGCGACAAACGCGTCAATGCGGCGCGCAAGCTCGCGACGGAACTCGTCGATGTCTGCGGGGCATGTCGTCATCGTCATGATCCTGTGTCGGGCGCACGGCCGCTGCGCAGGCGCGCCAGCGCATGCAGGGTTTGCGTCAGCGTCGCGAGCGTGCGCGCGCAGCGCTCCGCGTCGGCCGGCGCACGCGCCAGCGGGCCGAGCTGGGCGCGCACCGCCTCCTCGGCGGCGAGCTCGCGCTCGCACCAGCCGCTCGATGCGCTCGATCGCCGTCGTTTTTTCGCTCTCTGCCGCATGGGAGCCCGCTGCGTTTGAATGGAGCGGCATTCCTTCCTCCGTTCGTCCCCGCGCAAGCGGGGACCCAGTACTTTCTTCCTCCGGAAGAACTGGATTCCCGCTTTCGCGGGAACGAACGGAGGAGAGGTCGCCCGGGCCGCAAGGATCGGCCGGCCGTGCCAGCAGCGCCGTGGCCTCCTGCAAGGCGCGCATCGCCGGCGGCACCTCGCGCACGCGCTCGCCGCGCCGCGCCCAGCCGCCGCGGTCGCGCATCCGGTTGACCGTGCGCTCGCTGATCCCCCAATCGGTGGCGATCTTTGCGACCGTGTCGTCGGTCTGCTCGTAACGCTGCCGGACATGGGCGACGAGTTCAGGCGCATAGCGTGCCATGGCGATGCTCCGCTGCTGAAATGGCTGCGATGGGGAGGGGAGGCGGGATCACCCGCCGTAACCCGACTGCGGCTTCCGATCCGTTGCCGGCCGGGCGCAATGGTCGAGCGTGCCGCAAGGCTACCGGACCAGCGTTGGGCTGTCAAGGAATAAAATCAGCATTGGTCATTCCGGCCGAGCGGAGCCGGACGCAGCCCGGCGGCGCGAGAGCCGGAATCCAGTCGACACCGAATGATGTTGGCTTGCTCGGCGCGTCACGGCAGCAGCGGGTGTTTACTGGATGCCCGCTTGCGCGGGCATGACACCGAGATTGTGACTGGGCTTTCTCTGCTGGACGCTCGACCTCACTCCAGCAGCCGTAGGGTGGGCAAAGGCGCCGAAGGCGCCGTGCCCTCGCTGACCGCGCGTTATTCGCCAAACCCGCCGGTGAAATCTCGGACATCGCCGCCCCAGTCCGTCGGCAATAACCCGCGCTGCACGTATCGATGAAAGCTGCTGTGGGGCCAGTCGCGCACGCGTGCGACATATCCATGCTTGACCGGATTGTAATGCACGTAGTCGACATGGCGCGCGAGATCGACATCGTCGCGGATGGCGTGTTCCCAGTAACGACGCTGCCAAATCCCCCGTTCACGCCTTGCCGCTTTGCTTGGCGTGCGCAACGCATCGCCAGCGAGCCCACGGGTAAACCCGCTCTTGATTAGGCTCCAACGCAGCGAAAAGTCGGCATCGCCGGAGGGTAGCGACCACACCGCGTGCAAATGGTCGGGCAGCACGCAGATGGCGACCGTTTCGAAGGGACGGCGTGCGTGAACCGACTGGTAGATACGACGGAACCGATCGAAGTGTCGGGTCAGAAGGTCGCTTGATCGATCGGCAAGGACCACCGTGAAAAAGAAGAACCCGCCGCTAATCTTGGCACGCCGATACCGTGACATGCTGCAACACCATCAATGATCTCCGTCAGTGTGGGCACGGCGCCTTCGGCGCCTTTGCCCACCCTACGGAATTCCGCGCATTTTCATCGTTTGTTTACCGTCGATTTCATCATTTGTTTACCGCCAGTTTCATCCTTTGTTTACCAAGAAACACGCAAACTGGCGCTGGCGGCGCATTGCGTGCTCGGCGGCCGGGGCGTGGGCCGAGCGGAGTTCCGTTACGACGACACGGTCGAAGGGGATTGGTCTGTCGAGGTCAGCACGCAACCAGGCATGACCGAGACGTCACTCGTGCCCGAACTGGCGGCGCACGCGGGGATTACATTCGATGAGCTTGTTCGATGGATGATCGAGGACGCCTCGCTCAACCGTTGACCTGGATCGGCCGGTGGCGCGGGACGCGCTCCGGCCATCGTGATGCTGCGCGATCCATCCGTACCGAAACCGCCAAGCAGCGCTCGCGCTTCGAGCGCGTGGCGGATCGCTGGTCGCTGTTGCTGCACGCGCGGCTGCCGCGCGGAACCGGCCTGGCGGCCGCCCTGCTCGTCGTCGTTGCCAGCCTCGCCTATGGCGTGGTCAGGGGCGGACACCTGCCGGCGGTGGTGGCCGGCCTGAACGACGCGCGCGACGGCCTCGCCAATGCGGCGGGATTTCGCATCCGCTCGATTGCGCTCACCGGCCACCGCCACGTCAACCGCGAGGAAGTGCTCGCCATCGCCGGCATCACCGGCACCAGCTCGCTCCTGTTCCTCGATGTCGACCGGGCGCGCGAGCGGCTCAAGGCCAATCCGTGGATCGCCGATGCGAACGTGCTCAAGCTCTATCCGGGCGAGCTGGAAATCGGCATCAAGGAGCGCGAAGCCTTCGCGCTCTGGCAGAAGGACGGCCGCGTCCAGGTGATCGCCGACGACGGCACGGTGCTCGAGCCCTATGTCGCGCCGCATCTCACCCACCTTCCGCTCGTGGTCGGCCGCGGCGCGGAAACCAAGGCCAAGGGCTTCCTCGCGCTGCTCGACCGTCATCCGGCGCTGCGCGATGTCGTGCACGCCGCGGTCCTGGTCGGCGACCGGCGCTGGAATCTCCGGCTCAAGAACGGCATCGACGTGCGCCTGCCGGAAACCGGTGCCGGCCCCGCGCTCGAGCGGCTGGTCACGCTCGACCGCGACAAGAACCTGATCACGCGCGACATCGTCACCATCGATCTGCGGCTCTCCGACCGCGTGACGGTGCGGCTGTCGGAACGCGCCGCGCAGGCGCGGGCCGAGGCCCTCAAGGAGAAGAAGCCGGCCAAGAAAGGGCGCGAGACATGAGCGCCCTGCAGCTCGGCCTGACCCCAACGGTGCCCGGCTTTGACGTATGCGTTCGTCATGCGGGCTCGGCATCCACGTTTGCTTGCTCAGACCAAGAAAGACGTGATGCCGCAGGCCGGGCATGACGATGCGGATCGGTCGGTGCCTAAAGCTGCCGGGGGTGCGGCATGAGCGCCCTGCAGTTCGGCCTGACCCCGAAGATGAAGCCGCTGGGCGCCAGGCGCTCGGCGCTGATCGCCGCGCTCGACGTGGGCACCAGCAAGATCGCCTGCCTGATCGGGCGGCTCAAGCCGCGTTCGCCGCAGGACGTGCTGCGCCTGCGCAGCCACTCGGTCGACATCGTCGCCTTCGGCCACACCGTCGCCCACGGCATCAAGGCCGGCGCCGTGATCGACCTCGCCGACGCGGAAGCGGCCGTGCGCCAGGCGGTCGATCTCACCGAGCGCGGTGCCAAGATGCAGCTCGAGTCGGTGGTCGTCTCGGTCTCCGCCGGCCGGCCGGCGAGCGAGCTGATCGCCGCCTCGATCGACATTCCGGGCTCCGCCATCACCCAGCGCGACATCGCGCGCGTGCTCGCGGCCGGGAGCCGCCACTCGGTGCGCCAGGGCCGCGCCGTGCTGCATTCGCTGCCGATCGGCTACGTGCTCGACGGCGCCTCCGGCGTCCGCGACCCGCGCGGCATGCTGGCGCGCCAGTTCGGCATCGACATGCACGTCATGACCACGGACATCTCGGTCGCGCGCAACCTGATGCTCGCGGTCGAGCGCTGCCACCTCAATGTCGAAGCCATGGCGGCGAGCGCCTATGTGTCGGGGCTCGCCGCGCTCGCCGACGACGAGGCCGATCTCGGCGCCGCCCTGATCGACATGGGCGCGGGCACGACGACCATCGCGGTATTCGCCGGCGGCCGTTTCGTCCACGCCGACGGCTTCGGGCTCGGCGGCCGCCACGTCACCATGGACCTGGCGCGCGGCCTGCACGCGCGCGTCACCGACGCCGAGCGGATCAAGACGCTGCACGGCAGCGTGCTCACCGGCGCCGCCGACGAGCGCGACCTGATCGCGGTGCCGCCGGTCGACCACGACGAACGCGAGGCGCCGCACTTCGTTTCGCGTGCGAACCTCGTCGGCATCATCCGGCCGCGCGTCGAGGAGATCCTCGAAATGGTGCGCGACCGCCTCGCCGCCTCGCCGTTCGCGTCCGAGCCGCGCGGCCGCGTGGTGCTCACGGGCGGCGCCAGCCAGTTGACCGGACTGAGCGGCCTGGCCGCCCAGATTCTCGGCCGTCCGGTGCGGATCGGCCGGCCGCTCGGCATATCGGGGCTTCCCGAGGAAGCCAAAGGACCGGCATTCGCCGTCGCGGCGGGTCTCCTGATCTACCCGCAGGCGGCGCATCTTGAGCATTTCGAACCGCGGCGAACGCGGCACTCGGCGGCAGGGACGGGCGGCTATATCGCACGGGTCGGACGATGGCTCAGCGAGAGCTTCTGATGACTCGATCACAATTTCCATCGGACGGTGGCGGACCGGCCCGACCCGGCGGTGACATCCGCGTAAAGAGGCAGACATGACGATCGATCTGAAGATTCCCGATATCCGCGAGCTCAAGCCGCACATCACCGTGTTCGGCGTCGGCGGCGCGGGCGGCAACGCGGTCAACAACATGATCACCGCCGGGCTGCAGGGCGTTGAATTCGTGGTCGCCAATACCGACGCCCAGGCGCTGACCATGTCCAAGGCCGAGCGCGTCATCCAGATGGGCGTGCAGGTGACCGAGGGCCTCGGCGCGGGCTCGCAGCCCGACGTCGGCCGCGCCGCCGCCGAGGAGGTGATCGACGAGATCCGCGATCACCTGCAGGGCGCGCACATGGTGTTCGTCACCGCCGGCATGGGCGGCGGCACCGGCACCGGGGCCGCCCCGGTCGTCGCCCGCACCGCCAAGGAGCTCGGCATCCTCACCGTGGGCGTCGTCACCAAGCCGTTCCACTTCGAGGGCGTGCGCCGCATGCGCGTGGCGGACGCCGGGATCATCGAGCTGCAGAAATTCGTCGACACCCAGCTCATCATCCCGAACCAGAACCTGTTCCGGGTCGCGAACGAGAAGACGACGTTCGCCGACGCTTTCGCGATGGCCGACCAGGTGCTCTACTCCGGCGTCGCCTGCATCACCGACCTGATGGTGAAGGAGGGCCTGATCAACCTCGACTTCGCCGACGTCCGCGCGGTCATGCGCGAGATGGGCAAGGCGATGATGGGCACCGGCGAAGCCTCCGGCGAGAAGCGCGCGCTCGCCGCCGCCGAAGCCGCGATCGCCAATCCGCTGATCGACGACGCCTCCATGAAGGGCGCCAAGGGCCTGCTGATCTCGATCACCGGCGGCAAGGACCTCACGCTCTACGAAGTCGACGAGGCCGCGACCCGCATTCGCGAGGAGGTCGATCAGGACGCCAACATCATCGTCGGGGCGACCTTCGACGAGAGCCTCGACGGCCTCATCCGCGTGTCGGTGGTGGCGACCGGTATCGACCATGCGGCCTCGCAGCGTCCGGTTTCGGCGCCCGAGGTCCGGATCGCCGAGCTCACGCAGAAGCTGCGCGTCGAGCAGCAGCGCTCCGAGCGCGGCGAGCGGATCGAGCGAGTGGAGACGCTGCGCCCGGCTCCGCTCGCGACGCCGGTTGCGCCGTTCCCGCCCAGCCATTCGCCGGAGGCGATCGATGCCGCCGCCAAGGCTGCGGTGGCGGCCGCGCTGCTGCCGGCGAGCGGAAGCGAAGACGTGACGATCCGTCCGATCCAGCCCAAGCCGTCGCTGTTCCCGGAGCCGCATGCGTCGTCGGCGGCCGCCAACGAGCCTCCGGCGCCGCCGCGGGCCTTCATCCCGCCGCCGCCGGAACGCACGGTTGCGCGTCCCCCGCGCATGCCGCGGATCGATGAGCTCCCGATCCCGGCCCAGAATGAAATCAGGGCCATGCGCGGCGAAGCGCCGGAACAGCCCGAGAAGCGCAAAGGCGGCTTGCTCCGACGGCTGGCTGCGGTTGGGCTCGGCCGGCGCGACGACGACGAGGAAGCCGTCAAGGCGTCTTCAGATGCCGTGCCGGTGCGCCCCGTCCCGCGCGTCCCCGAGCGCGAGCAGCGCCTCCCGCCACGCCCGCTCAATCGGCCGCCGGAGGCACGCGGCCCGGAGCCGGTATCCGAATATGCCAAGCGCCCGCCGCACCAGGGTCTCGATCCTCACGGCCGGCAAGCGCCTGTGCATAATAATGCGGAGGAGGACCAGCTCGACATCCCGGCCTTCCTGCGCCGGCAGGCGAACTGAGCGCCGCGCAGGCAGCGACAACCGATCCCGGCGGCTTCCGCCGGGATCGGCGTTTCGGTCCAGGCTCGCCCCGCACGCAAGACGTAACGTTCAGTTATATAAGATGATTTTCCAATCGCGGCGGGCCGATTGAACGCCGCGCAATCGCTCCCACGCATGGTCCGACCCAGCCGAAACGGGCAATGTTAGCGGCCGCCACCGAGCCTCCGAGGGGAGGGGAATGCGGCGGCTTCGTGGTAACATTCGGTAAAAAAGCGTGAGTTGGACTTGTCCCCATCCATGGTTAAGCTTCCTGGGTCAAAGGGGATTTCGTCGGGGGACAGCGCAGCGGACGACATTGCCCGCGAATACGCTCAGCCCGATCGATGGCCGGAATGGGACCGATCGTGCCCTAATGACGAGTCGTGTGCCGCTGAGGGGCGGTGTCCGGGGTGTGTGGGGCAGTAGTATGAAGGGCGGTCGGCAAACCACGCTGTGCGATCACACCGC
The DNA here is from genome assembly GCA_963755305.1 of uncultured Alphaproteobacteria bacterium. Taxonomy (GTDB): domain Bacteria; phylum Pseudomonadota; class Alphaproteobacteria; order Rhizobiales; family Xanthobacteraceae; genus VAZQ01. The sequence continues at coordinate 691,128 of CAVWJL010000012.1, forward strand.
GCTATCCGGTGTTGGCGTTCATTCCGGCCTTCCCGTCACGCTCACACTCCGCCCAGCCAACGCCGGCACTGGGCTACGGTTTATTCGCACCCGTGCCGACGGCCGGTGCCCCTGTGAAATTTCCGCCGACATGGACGCGGTCACCGCCACGGAATTTGCCACCGTCCTCGGCGATGCATCGGGACCGCTGGTTTCGACGGCCGAGCATGTCCTGGCCGCGCTCTCGGGGCTCGGGGTCGACAATGCGGTGGTCGAGATCGACGGTCCGGAAGCACCGATCATGGACGGCAGCGCCGCGCCCTTTGTCGCGGCCATCGATCAGGTCGGCCTTGAATCGCTCGACCGGGCGCGCCGCTACATCAAGGTTCTCAAGCCGGTCCGGGCCGCGATGGGCGATGCCTGGGGCGAGATCAGGCCGAATGCGCGCGGTTTTCGCGTCGAGGCCGAGGTCGAATACGATCATCCATTGATCGGGCGGCAGACGCTCGCGCTCGACGTGAAGCCCGATACTTTCCGCCGCGAGATTTCACGGGCGCGGACCTTCGGTTTCATGCGCGACGTCGCCAACTTGTGGAACGCCGGCTTCGCACTCGGCGCTTCGCTCGAGAATACCCTTGTGGTCACCGACGACCGCATTCTCAACCCGGAAGGCGTGCGCTTCCCGGACGAGTTCGTCCGCCACAAGGTGCTGGATGCGATCGGCGATCTGGCGCTGGCCGGGGGACCGCTCCTAGGGACCTACCGGTCGGTGCGGGGCGGCCACAAGCTCAACCACGCGGTATTGTGCGCGCTGATGTCGGACGCCACCGCCTGGACCTGGGTCGAGGGGGACAACGTTCATCCGGGTCGCGGCCATGCCGATGTGGCGGTCGGGCGGCTCGCCCCCGCCTTTGGGCCGGACATTTCCTAGACCCGACCTGGGCCGGGGGCTGCCGCTGCCACAATCCGGGCAGAATGTGTGCCTATTTGTTGCCCGGGCCGTGGGCTATCGGAAAATGCGTAAGTGGGGGTAGCGGCCCGCCGGTTGAACCTCGCTTAGGGGACGGGATTCATCCGCATCATGCATTGGTGTGCGATTACGAACGATCGGCTCAGGCGATGCGTCGGCACGTCGGCGCGCGCGCTTATGCTTGTGCTGGTGGCGGGCGCGCTTGGCGCTTGCAGCGTGTTCGACACCAAGGAGGTGGCGCGACTCGATGAGCCCGCCGACCGGCTCTACAACGAGGGCCTCTACCTTCTCAATCAGAAGAAAGAACCCAAGGACGCCGCCAAGAAGTTCGAGGAGGTCGACCGTCAGCACCCCTATTCGGAATGGGCGCGCAAATCGCTGATCATGACGGCGTATGCCTACTACGAGGCCAAGGAATACAACGACGCGATCAGTTCGGCGCGGCGCTACATCTCGCTGCATCCGGGAAGCACCGACACGGCCTACGCCCAGTATCTCATCGGGGCCTCGTTCTTCGACCAGATCGCCGACATCTCGCGCGACCAGGAGCGCACCGAAAAAGCGGTCAGCGCCCTGGATGAGGTGGTCCGCAAGTATCCCACCAGCGAATACGCCGCCTCCGCCAAACAGAAGATCCAGATTGCGCGCGACCAGCTCGCCGGCAAGGAGATGGACATCGGGCGCTACTACATGACCAAGCGCGACTACACCGGCGCCATCAATCGCTTCAAGGTCGTGGTGACCCGCTACCAGACCACCCGTCACGTCGAAGAGGCCCTGCTGCGGCTGACCGAGGCCTACATGTCGCTCGGCATCATCGACGAGGCGCAGACCTCGGCCGCCGTTCTCGGTCACAACTTCCCCGACAGCCGCTGGTACAAGGACGCCTACGCGCTGATGCAATCGAAGGGCCTGCAGCCCAACGAAAACAAGGGCTCCTGGATCAGCCGGGCGTTCCGCTTCAGCTGATGACAGGCGCGACTTGTAATTTTCCGTGAGAGTGCAGGGAAGGCGCAATGCCAAACTCGCCCGGCATCTATGGAGACTTGTACTACCCCGTTCTCGACTTCATGCGTCCTCAGCCGAACCCTCCTTCGGCGGAGACTTGTGCGCCACGTTCGGATGCGGCGGATCGCGCAACCATCGATGCGGAATGCCTCGATGGAATTTCGCTTGAACAGGCAGTCCACTGGTGCCGGGGCGAGCCCTCTCCCGGGTTCCGCTGGCGTGCCTGCCCGGATGCAACGGGCGCAGGCCATCGCGGGCGCGCCGCGCCTGCAGCTGCGGACAGCTTGACGCGCCCATTGGGTTGATCCCGACTTAAGCTGTTGGGAATTGTCGATTCGGCTATAGCAAAATTCGGTGCTTCGGCCTCTTATCGCGCGCGGTGAGCGGCTGAATCAGGACCATCCCCAATGCTGACTCGTCTCTCGATTCGCGACATCGTTCTGATCGATCGCCTCGACATCGAGTTCGCCGCCGGTCTCGCCGTGCTCACCGGCGAGACCGGCGCCGGCAAGTCGATCCTGCTCGACGCGTTTGCGCTGGCGCTCGGCGCGCGCGGCGATGTCGCGCTGGTGCGCCACGGCGCCGAGCAGGGCCAGGTGACCGCGACCTTCGAGCTGCCGCGGGAGCACCCGGCGCGCACGCTCATGGCGGCGAACGACATTCCGGCCGAGGACGAGCTGATCCTGCGCCGCGTGCAGCTCGCGGACGGGCGCACGCGCGCCTTCGTCAACGACCAGCCGGTGAGCGCGCAGCTGCTGAAGGGCCTCGGCGCGGCCCTGGTGGAAATTCACGGCCAGCACGACGAGCGCGCGCTGGTGGATGCCGCGACCCATCGCTCGCTGCTCGATGCGTTCGGTGCCCTCGACGGGGAGGCGGCCGGGGTCGCCCGGCTGTGGGAGGAGCGGCGCGCCCGCGAGGCGGAGCTCAACGACCCACCGGGCGGAGGTCGAGCGGGCGCAGCGCGAAGCCGAATGGCTGCGCCACGCTGTCGAGGAACTCACCCGGCTCAACCCGGCCCCGTCCGAGGAGACCACGCTCGCCGCGCGGCGCACCGCCATGATGGCGGCCGAGAAGGTCGCCGGCGACCTGCGCGACGCGCATGAGGCGGTGGCGGGCGGCGCCTCGCCGGTGCCACGCTCGCGGCTGCGGTGCGCCGGCTCGAGCGCCGCGCGGCCGCGGCGCCGGCGCTGATCGATCCCGCCGTCAAGTCGCTCGATGCCGCGCTGACCGCGATCGAGGACGCGCGCGCCCATCTCGAACAGGCGCTGCGCGCGGCCGACCACGATCCGCGCGAGCTCGAACGCATCGAGGAGCGGCTGTTCGCGCTGCGCGCGGCGGCGCGCAAGTACAACGCGCCGGTCGACGAGCTCAACGCGCTCGCCGCCCGCCATGCCGCCGATCTGGCGCTGATCGATGCCGGGGCCGAACGGCTCGCGGCGCTCGAAGCGGCGGCCCGGCAGGCCGAGCAGCATTACCGCGAGGCGGCAGCCGCGCTGTCGGCTGCCCGCCGCAAGGCCGCCGACAGGCTCGACAAGGCGGTCAACGCCGAGCTCAAACCGCTCAAGCTCGATCGCGCGCGCTTTTCGACCGAGATTGCGTCCGAGCCGCAGGCCGCCGGCGCGCACGGCATCGACCGCGTGGAATTCTGGGTGCAGACCAATCCCGGCACCCGGCCGGGTCCGCTGATGAAGGTTGCCTCGGGCGGCGAGCTTGCGCGCTTTCTGCTCGCGCTCAAGGTGGTGCTCGCCGACCGCGGCTCGGCGCCGACCCTGGTGTTCGACGAGGTCGACACCGGCGTGGGCGGCGCGGTCGCGGACGCCATCGGGGTGCGGCTCGCGCGGCTGTCGCGGCGCGCCCAGGTGATCGCGGTGACGCATGCGCCGCAGGTCGCGGCGCGCGCCGACCGGCACTACCTCATCAGCAAGAGCGCGCTCGACAAGGGAAAGCGCGTCGCCACCCGCGTTGCCGAGGTTGCCGCCGACAAGCGCCGCGAGGAGATCGCGCGCATGCTCGCGGGCGCCGAAATCACCGCCGAGGCGCGCGCCGCGGCCGAGCGGCTGATCAAGGCGGCGGGGTAGCGTGGCCCGGCGCGCGGCATCGGCAAACGGAGGTGGCGCGGCGGCCAAAGCCGTTGACGAGCTGTCGGAGCCGCAAGCCAAGGCCGAGCACGCGCGGCTCGAAGGCGAGATCAAGGCGCACGACGAACGCTACTACCAGCAGGACGCGCCGACCGTTTCGGACGCCGAATACGACGCGCTGCGCCGCCGCTACGAGGCGATCGAGGCGCGCTTTCCCGAACTGCGCACGCTGGAGAGCCTGTCGCTGCAAGGTCGGCGCTGCGCCGTCCGGCCGCTTCGCCAAGCTGCGCCACGCCGTGCCGATGCTCTCGCTCGACAATGCGTTCAGCGACGAGGATGTGGCCGATTTCGTCGATCGCATCCGCCGCTTCCTGCGTCTGCCCGCCGATGAGCCGCTGGCTTTCACCGCCGAGCCGAAGATCGATGGTCTCTCCATGTCGTTACGTTATGAGAACGGCGCGTTCGTCAGCGGCGCAACGCGCGGCGACGGCACCGTCGGCGAGGACGTCACCGCCAACGTGCGGACCCTCAAGGACGTGCCGCATCGGCTCAAGGGAAAGGACCTTCCCGCGGTGGCCGAAGTGCGCGGCGAAATCTACCTGACCAAGCAGGCTTTCCTGGCGCTCAACCGGCGCCAAGCCGAGGCGAACGAGCCGGTGTTCGCCAACCCGCGCAACTCGGCCGCCGGGTCGCTGCGCCAGAAGGACCCGGGCATCACCGCGTCGCGTCCGCTGCACTTCTTCGCCTATGCCTGGGGCGAGCTGACGGCCACGCCGGCCGATACCCAGTCCGGCATGCTGGATTGGCTCAAGCGCATCGGTTTCGTCGTCAATCCGCTCACCAAGGTGTGCCGCAGCGTCGAGGACCTGCTCGCCTTTCATCGCGACATCGAAATGCGGCGCGCCGATCTCGACTACGACATCGACGGCGTGGTCTACAAGGTCGAGCGGCTCGACTGGCAGCAGCGGCTCGGCTTCGTGTCGCGCAATCCGCGCTGGGCGATCGCGCACAAGTTTCCGGCCGAGAAGGCGACGACGGTCGTGCGGGACATCGAGATCCAGGTCGGCCGCACCGGCGCGCTCACGCCGGTCGCCAAGCTGGAGCCGGTGACGGTCGGCGGCGTGGTGGTCCGCAACGCCACGCTGCACAACGAGGAGGAGATCGCGCGGCTCGACGTGCGCATCGGCGACACGGTGACCATCCAGCGCGCCGGCGACGTGATCCCGCAGGTCCTCGGGGTGGTCCCGGAGAAGCGCCCGAAGGACGCCAGGCCCTACCAATTTCCGAAGAAGTGTCCGTGCCCGCTGCACACCGACGTCGTGCGCGAGGCGATCGCGGGCGGGGAGGAGGGCGCGCGCTCACGCTGTTCGGGCGAGTTCGCCTGCCCCTATCAGAAGATCGAGCACCTCAAGCACTTCGTGTCGCGCCGCGCCTTCGACATCGACGGGCTGGGCGAGAAGCAGATCGAGCTCTTCTTCGAGCAGGGCTGGATCAAGGAGCCGGCCGATATTTTCATGCTCGAGGCGCGCAACGCCAAGGTCAAGCTGGAGGAGATGGAAGGCTTCGGGGAAACGTCGGTGCGCAACCTGTTCGCGGCGATCCGCGCGCGGCGGGAGATTTCGCTCGAACGCTTTGTTTATGCGCTCGGCATGCGCCATGTTGGCGAGACCACTGCCCGCGCGCTCGCCCGCGCTTACGGCTCGTGGCAGGCGTTCCACGATGCCTGTCTCAGGCTGGCCAGGGGCGACGAAGAGACCCGGGCCGAAATGGACAATCTCGATCAGATCGGCGAGGCCGTGATCGACAGCCTCGCCGCCTATTTCGGCGATGAGCATAACCGCAAAATCGTCGAACGGCTGACCGCGCAGGCGCGCATCCTCGACGCCGAGCAGCCGGCGGCCCAGTCCCCCGTCGCCGGCAAGACCGTGGTGTTCACCGGCTCGCTCGAAAAGATGACGCGCGACGAGGCCAAGGCCATGGCGGAGCGGCTCGGCGCCAAGACCGCCGGGTCGGTGTCGAAGAAGACCGATTATGTAGTGGCGGGCCCCGGCGCCGGCTCCAAGCTCGGCAAGGCAAAGGAATTCGGCGTCAGCGTTCTCACCGAGGACGAATGGTTCGTCCTCATCGGCGAGAAGCGCTGAGCCTGTCCGAAAACCGGTGCAATCGCCGGCGTCAGATGCGCCCGCTCAGCGCCAGCACGATGATGATGATCAGGATGATGCCGAGGCCTCCGCCGGGTCCATAACCCCAGCCGCGGCTATAACCCCACGTCGGCAACGCGCCGATCAAAGCCAGAATCAATACAACGATCAGAATGGTCGTGAGCATGGCGAAACCCTCGTTCGGCTGAATGTGGCCAAACAACGCCAACACCCGGCGAGAAGTTCCATCGCCTTAGGGACGGCGCACCAGCGCGAACACCGCCGCCCCGGTGGCGAGGCCGAAAAACAGCATGAGCAGCAGCATCGGCATCGCACTCGAAGCGCTCGCGATGATGTGCCCGGAGATTTGGGCGGCGGCCGCGCCGATCGACATCTGGATGAAACCGGTCACGCCCGAGGCCGTGCCGGCGACCTGTGGGCGGATGCTCACCGCCCCCGCAATCGCCGTCGGCAGCAGCAGGCCGTTGCCGAGGCCGACCACGACCTGGGGCAGGAAGATCGTAGCCATCTCCCATCCGGGCAAGACGGTGTACGTCAGTATGGCGAGCATGCAGCCGACGATGGTGAAGGCGATGCCCCACCAGATCATTACGTCGATGGTGAACCGGCCGCTGAGCCGCGACACGGCGAAATTGCCAGCCATGAATCCGATCGACGGCAGGAAAAACCACACGCCGTATTCCGCCGATGTGCGCCCCAGCATGCTCACCGTCACGTAGGGCGCGCCGCCGAGAAAGGAGAAGAACGGCCCCGAGCCGAGCCCCGCGCACAACGCGTAGCCGAAGAAGCGCGGGTTCGCGCACAGCGCGCGCAGGTCGGCGAGAAAATGACTGCCGGTGACGCGCGCCGCCGGGGTTCGCGTTTCGGGCAACGCGAGCGCGGCCCACGCGAACACCGCGAAGCTGGTGGCGGCCACCGCGACAAAGATCGATTCCCAGCCGAACAGCGTATCGAGAATGCCCCCGATCAGCGGCGCGATCATCGGCATGAAAACCACGACCGAGGTGACCAGCCCGATCATCGAGGCCGCGCGCTCGCGCTCGTAAAGATCGCGGATGATGGCGCGGCCGATGGTCTGTCCGGTCGAGGCGCCGAGCGACTGCACGACGCGGGCGGCGATCAGCCCGCCGATGGTGGCCGCGAAGATCGCCGCCGTGCTGGCGACCGCGGCGAGCGCAAGCCCGGCGAGCACCACCGGGCGGCGTCCGAAGCGGTCGGAGAGCGGCCCGAACACGAGCTGCGCCACCGCGAGCCCCACGATATAGAGCGAAACGGTGAGCTGGACGTGCGCGGCGTCGCTCTCGAACCGGGTCACCAGGCCGGGAATGGCCGGGACCAGGATGTTGAGCGACATCGCGCCCATGCCCGACATGGCGATCAGCGGCGCAAGCAGGCGCCAGGGCGTGCCGCCCGGCTGCACGGCGTCAGGCGGGCTCGGCGCGGCCAAGCGTGTCTCGGGCGACGTCATGCGAGGGCGGCTACCGCATCGGCCCGAGCGGGCGGGTGGCGGCCGTCAGCCACGCCCGGGTCTCGGCGTCGACGAGCGGGGCGAGCGTGTCGGCGACGCGGGCGTGATAGCGATCGAGCCAGGCGATTTCGTCGGCGGTGAGCAGATGGATCGCAACGAGCCGCCGGTCGATGGGAACGAGCGTCAGCGTCTCGAACGTATCGAGCGGCTTCTCGGCGCCCGCGACCGCGGGCGCTTCCACCACCAGCACCAGGTTCTCGATGCGGATGCCGTAGGCGCCGGTCTTGTAGTAGCCGGGCTCGTTCGAGAGGATCATGCCGCGCTTGAGCTCGGCGGTGCCGAGCTTGGAGATGCGCGGGCGGGCCTTCGTGCACCGAGAGATAGCTGCCGACGCCGTGGCCGGTGCCGTGGTCGAAGTCGAGGCCGGCCGCCCACAGGTACTGGCGGGCGAACGAATCGAGTTGCGCGCCGGTCGTCTTCTCGGGAAAGACCGCGCGCGCGATCGCGATGTGGCCCTTGAGCACGCGGGTGAAGCGGTCGCACATCTCCGCGGTCGGCTCTCCCACGATGACGGTGCGGGTGATGTCGGTGGTGCCGTCCTCGTATTGGCCGCCCGAATCGATGAGAAAGAGTTCGCCGGGTGCGATCGGCCGGTCGGTCTTGCGGGTGACGCGGTAGTGCACGATGGCGCCGTCGGGGCCCGCCCCGGAGATGGTCGGCAAACGAAATGTCCTTGAGCAGCCCGCTGTCCCGGCGAAAGCTTTCGAGCGCCTCGACCGCGGCGATTTCGCTCAGCTTGCCATGCGGCGCCTCGCGCTCGAGCCAGGCCAGGAAGCGCACCACCGCGGCGCCGTCGCGCACGTGCGCGGCGCGCGCGCCCGCGATCTCGACCGGATTCTTCACCGCCTTCATCGCCGCGATCGGATCGGGCCCGCGCGAGATCTTGCCGCCGTTCCCGGTCACCAGCCGCGCAATGGCGTCGGCCGCGGTGGCCTGGTCGAGGCGCACGGTCTTCTTCTCCGTCCCCAGCGCGGCGAGCGCGCGCTCGAAATCGTCCGGCGCACGCACGTCGGCCAATGCTTCCAGCCGGTGGCGCACGTCGTTCGACAGCTTGCGGCCATCGACATAGAGCGAAGGCCGGCCCTCCAGCGGCACGATCGCGAAGGCGAGCGGCAGCGGCGTGTGGGCGACGTCGGCGCCGCGGATGTTGAAGGTCCAGGCCACCGCGTGCGGGTCCGATACGACGAGCGCGCCGGATTTGAGCTTGGCGATCTCGGCGCGGATGCGCGTGAGCTTGGCTTCGGCGCTCTCGCCGGCAAAGCGCAGATCGTGCAGCACGACCGGGCCGAGCGGCGGGGCAGGGCGGTCGGTCCAGAGCGTGTCGAAAGGATCGGTGGCGACCGGCACGAGGGTCACTCCGGCCGCCGCGCAGGCCTTGTCGAGCCGTTCGGCGCCGTCGACGGTATGCAGCCACGGATCGTAGCCGAGCCGGTCCTTGTCGGTCAGGTTCTTCTCGATCCATTCGCTGGGCGGGGTCTCGACCAGATGCGCGAAGGTGAACAGCGCGGGATCGGCCTGCTCGCGCACCTGCAGCGTGTAGCGGCCGTCGACGAACAGGACGGCGCGGTCCATCAGCACGACCGCAGCGCCGGCCGAGCCGGTGAAGCCGGTAAGCCAGGCGAGCCGCTCCTCGCGCGCCGGCAGATATTCATTCTGGTGGCGGTCGGCGCGCGACACCACGAACCCGGTCAAGTCCCGGCGTGCCATCTCGCCGCGTAGCGCCGCGAGCCGCGGCGCGCTCGCCGCATGCTCCGATTCGTCGTCGAACGACTGGAAGCGGGCCTCGAACATGCCCGCACTCTATTGAGCGTGGCGAAGCGCGGCAATGCTCGCGCCGCATGGCTTCGCCGCTATCCGACGGCAATATTGCTGTCGGGGCCGGGCTCCAAGAGTCAGAATATGTCCGCCGCAAGGCCGTCCGTAGAACGATTCCATCAGCGATTCCATTCATGTGCTGCAAGCACGGGCGGCATGCGTCCACTGCCCCTCGTCAATGGCGACGGACGCTCATAGCTATGCATCAAGTCTGGAGGAAAGAACCAGGAGGTGTCCGCAACTTTCCAATGGGAAGGAGAGACACCCATGACCAACGTCACCTACGACACCGCAGTTCCCGTGGTGCATGTCCCCGAGCGTAAGGGGCTGTTTGCCCGGATATTCGACGCCTTGGTCGAGGCGCGAATGGAACAGGCGCATCGCGAGATCGCGCGCTATGTCCATCTCGTACCCGGCGGGCTCCCCGTGCAGTGCTTCAAGACCGATGCCGGCGGCCGGCGCACGGGTTCGTGCGCCGGATGACCGGACGAACCAGAACGAGCGTCGCCCAGCCGCCGAGCACGATCCGCCGCGCGAGGATTAAACCGCGCGCGCGGTAGCTGGCGGTTGCCGCGCTCGCCTGCGTCGCCAGCAGCCCCGCCAGCACGATTGCTCCGCCCGGAGCGATGAGAGCGGACAGTGGCGTCGCCAGCCGCTGCAAGGGCTCCAGCAGGATATTGGCGAAGATCAACTCAAACGGTCCACGCTCACCGAAGCGCCGCGTGCCGGTGCCGGTGGCATGGATCGCCTCGACCAAAGTCCCCACGCCATTGCGAGAGGCATTCTCGCGCGCGATCGCCACCGCGCGCGCGTCGATGTCGCTTGCCAGCACGCGCGTGCGCAGCCGCTTTGCCGCCGCGATGGCAAGGACGCCGGAGCCGGTGCCGACGTCGAGCACCGCGCGTGCGCGCCACGAGCCGGCCGGGACGGGGCCCGGTCGGTGGTTGAAGCGCTTGGCGAGCCCGTCGAGCGCGATGAGGCAGCCGCGCGTGCTCCCGTGATGGCCGGTGCCGAAGGCGAGCGCCGCCTCGATCTCGATCCCGATGCGGTTTGGCCCGACGGCCTTGCGGTAGTGCGCGGTGTGCACGACGAAGCGGCCGGCGTCGATCGGCATGAGACCATCGAGGCTCGCCCGCACCCAATCTTTTTGCTCAATCTGTTCGAACACGAAAGCATCGGCCGTTGCGGTGCCGGCGGCGGCAGCGATGCGCGCGCGCACCGCCGCCGGGTCCGGCCGCTCGTGGAAATAGAGCGCGAGCGACCAGCGGCCGTCCGGTTCCTCGTAGCGGGCAACCGCAACGTCCTTGATGTCAAAGGCGTCGTCGAGCAGTTGCTCGCATGTCTGAGTCGCGGCCCGGTCGGCCGTCAGGCGCGCGACCACGCCCGTGGCCGGTGAAGCGGAAGCCTCTGACATATGACGTTTTTTACTCCCCGTCCCGGCTATTACCAGCAATTCATCCACTGCTGGGGTTTGGCCATCAACCACCCAGTCCACAAGCTTGCGCACAGCTTATCCACACGTTGTCGGGAGCCTTTTCCGGCAATTGGGACGCCTCTTTCCACAACCCTGCCCAGCCTAAGCCGATCTCGCGACGCCATGCCAAACGCGATAGGCTGCCCGCAACAAAAGCAAGTGGATGGAAACGCCGATGATGAGGTTTCGTTTTGCCGCGCCGATCGGCGCGCTGATCGCCGTTGCGCCTGTGCCGGCCGTTGCGCAGGGAGACGCCCAGATCGCGCTCGAGAACGACTATGTGCGGGTCAGCCGCGATATGGCGCCCTGCGCGGCCGCGGTCGCCGGGCAGTGCGAGGACCGCGTCCTGCTGGCGATGGGCGATATCGAGCTCATGGCCGGCGGGGCGGGCCGCAAAATGAAATACGGCGAGATCGCGGTGTTCGCGGCAGGCCAACCGTATCAGGCCCCGGCCGGTGGCCGTTATTTCGAAATCGCCATCAAGCCCGGCCATCCGCCAGTCAAGTCGCCGTCCGAGCTCATTCCGCCGCCGAAGAACCTCCTGGTGTTCGAGGGCCGGACCTTCTTCATCTACGAGGAGAAGCTGGCGGTCGGCGACACGCGACCGCGGCACAGCCATAGCCAGCGCGTGGAGATCAGGCTCAACCAGGGCCCGCAGCTCGTGCAGCAGATCTGGCGCGACGGCGTGGTGCGCCAGCAGCATCCGCCGATCGTGAACTGGCGCGAGCCGGTGATCCATGAAGTGAAGAACGTGGGCGACATGGCGCTGCGCAACTTCATTCTCGAATTCCTGCCGGAGCGGCGGGAAGGGGCGCGCTAGCACACCTGCCGGACCAACGCCCGCCTTGCGCCGCGCCAACGCGGCGCTCTCCAATGGACGCGCCCAAAATCGTGCACTCGATCGAAACGAAATCGTCCTGGATCGTCGCGGTCGTCGTGCTGGTGATCCTGTCGGTCTGCTTCGGCGCGCCGTGGATCACGGTGGTCGCGCTCAAGTCGATCGCGGCGGAAACCGGCGGGCTGCGCTCGGTGCCCTCGCTTGCGAGCGCGCTCGCCTGGCTCGGCTTCGGCACCGGCGGGATCGTCATGGGACAGGTCGCCGAGCGCGTCGGCGTGCGCTGGACGGTGTTGTTCGGCGCCGTGATGATCTGCGTCGGGCTTGCGCTCTCGACCGGCGGAGCGACCTGGCAGCTCTATGTCGGGCAGGGGCTGTTCGTGGGGTTCCTCGGCATCGGCGGCATGAACGCGCCGTTCTATGTCTATGTGAGCCGCTGGTTCGACCGCCGGCGCGGCTCGGCGCTCGCGCTGATCTCGAGCGGCGCCTACATGGCGGGCGCGATCTGGCCGTCGATCTTCGAGCGCGCAATCACCTATGCCGGCTGGCAGCAGACCATGCTCTATTTCGGCGTCTTCCAAATGGCGGTCGTGGTCCCGCTGGCGGCGATCTTTCTGCGCCATCCGCCGGAGCTGGCGCATACCGGCGGGCTGCTCGACGGCGCGTCCGGGTCGCGCAAGGTGTTCGGCTGGCCGCCCAACCTGGTGTTCGCGCTGGTGGGCATGGCGGTCATCTTCTGCTGCATCCCGATGGCGATCCCGCAGGCGCACCTGCCGGCGTTCTGCAGCGACCTCGGCATCCTGCCGTCGCACGGCGCGGCGATGCTTTCGGTCCTGCTCGGCACCGCGTTCTTTAGCCGCCAGTTCTGGGGCTGGGTGTCCGACCGCATCGGCGGTCTCAACACTGTCCTCACCGGCTCGGTATTTCAGATCATGGCGATGACGGCCTTCCTGCTCACGCAGGATGAGATCGGGCTGTTCACGGTGGCGGCCGCGTTCGGCCTGGGATTTGCCGGCATCGTCCCGGCCTACATCCTGGCGCTGCGCCAGCACTTCCCGGCATCGGAGGCGTCCTGGCGCATTCCGGCGTTTCTTCTGTGCAGCGGCACCGGCATGGCGACGGGCGGTTGGCTCGGCGGCGCGCTCTACGATTATTTCGGCTCCTACGCGCCGGCCTTCGCCGCCGGCGTCGCCGCCAATGCGGTCAACATTCTGATCGTCGGCACGCTGGTGCTTCGGCAGCGGTACGCGCAGCGCTGATCCGTTGTGGAAGGCAGTTCAGAAGCCGACCAGCCGGCATACGCGCTCGGAAAACGGAAAATCGAGAAGCACGGCGCAGTCGGCCCATAGCAGCGCCATCAGCGCCAGGCACGCGCTCGCGACCACCAGCGCGGTCCCCGCCGACTCCGGCAGGCGGAACCGCCAGAATCGCTCGCACCCGGTCAGCGCCACAAAAAATACGGATCCAAACAGCGCCCAGAGCGGAAAAAATGCGAACTGCCAAATGAGATTTTCAACGGCCATGTCTGCGACCGATGGGTCCTGAAGAAAGGTCCTGCGGGCGTTAGGTCAATACTTCCTTCGCGCCCCTCGTTGCAAGTATCCTTGACCTCACAGCCCGCGCTCTACACACTTGCGCCCAGGCAATCGAAACCGTTTGGGAGCCAGCCATGACCTTCCGCATCGCAGTGGTGCAGCCGATCTGCCACCGTCCCGGCACCGACGAGAAGAACGTCGCGGACGCCGTCCGCACGATCGAGCGCGCGGCCGCCGAAGGCGCGCATTTCGTCTGCTTCCCGGAGACCTATCCGGGTCCATGGCGGATGCCGGCGAGCTTCGACCCGACCGCCGCGATGGTGGAAGCGGCGGCCAGGCACAAGGTGCACGTCGTGTTCGGCACCATCGAGCCGATCGATGCCAAGGCGGCGACCGCCTACAACCTGATCTGCATGGCCTATCCCGACGGGAGGGCCCCCGCTCGCTACAGGCGCACGCATCCCAACGGCCCGTGGATCTATACCGGCGGCACCGCCTGGGAATTCCAATGGGTGGCGGCGGACGAGTTCCCGGTGTTCGACACCGCGCACGGCAAGGTCGGGCTGGCGATGTGCAGCGAAGTCTACATGCCGGAGGTGGCGCGCGCGCTGGCGCTGCGCGGCGCCGAGATCATCTTCATGCCGGCCGGCAAGGACAAGGGCAAGCTCTGGGCGACCTGGCGTACGCTGATCTGGGCGCGCGCGATCGAGAACCTCGCGCTGGTGGTGACCACGCAGAACCTGTTCCATCACGGCGAACGCGGTCTTGCCATGGTCGCCGCGCCGGAGGAGATTTTGTTCGAGAGCACGGCCGCCGGCATGTCGGTCGTCGACGTGAGCCTGGAGCGGCTGCGCGCGATGCGCGCGTCGCGCGACGAGGTCGGGTCGTCGCAGGAGTTCGCCGCCAAGCAGGGCGTGCTCGGACCGCAATGGCAGCGGCCGGAGCTTTACGACCTGATCCATCCGCGGCCGCTGCGCGAAGCGGCGGAATGAGGCCGGCCGTTCCAGGACAGCAGCTAATCCTTCATGGTGCTGCGCTCGATCTCCAGCAGGCGATCGAGCCCGGTGGTCGCCATGGCGGCCTTCATCTCCTTCTCGACGTTGCCGATGCCGATGAAGGAGTCGACCGTGTCCTGCGCCAGGCATTCGTAGGACTGGCGCACCGCCTTGATCATGGCGGCGAAGGCGGTGCCGGAGGAGGCCGCTATGCGGTAGCCGAGCTTGGCAAGATCGCGCCGCTTGAGCGCGAAGGTGGCAAAGCCGTCGGGCGGGGCGAACATCATCAGGGGCGGGGGAAGCCGCTCGCCGATGACGCGCAGCTCCTCGGCGTTGCGCGTGAACACGAACAGCATGTCGGCGCCCGCCTTCTTGAAGGCCTCGCCCCGGCGCAGCGCTTCGTCCAGGCCGTGCAGCCGCCGGGCGTTGGTGCGGGCCACGATCATCAGCCCGGGATCGGTGCGCGCGGCGAGCGCCGCCTTGACCTTTTCGACCATGAATTCGGTCGTGACCAGGTGCTCGATGCCGACGTGATGCTCGACGCGGCGCGGCAGCAACTGGTCCTCGATCTCGATCGCCTGGAAGCCTGCGGCCTCGGTGAGCGCGATGGTGCGGTGCATGTGCATCGGATCGCCCCAGCCGCCGCCGGCATCGAGCACGATCGGCAGCTTGCAGGCGGCACGCATGTCGACGGCGATCTGCGCCATCTCGGGCAGCGTGATGTTGGCCTCGGTCACGCATTTGTACCAGCCGAGCGAGCCGCCGCTCATATAGACGGCCTTGAAGCCCGCCTGTTCGGCCATGCGCGCCATGATCGGGTTGAGCGCGACCGGCGCAACGATGAGGTCGGGACCGCGGACGAGTTGACTCAACGTTTCCAAGCAAGGCTCCTCTCGGCGGGACGCGCCGTTTCTGTAATCCGAATTGATGATGGCGGAGGCGAGGGGAATGCTCAAGGTGCTGCGGCAGGCCGGTCCAGGCCTGCTCAGGGATCGAAGATCAGAATGAAATAGACGGCGAACACCACCAGGTGCACGACGCCCTGCAGCACGTTGGTTCGCGGCGAACTGAAGGTCAGAATGCTGAGGATCAGGGTCAGCGCCAGGATCACCATCTCGGTGCCGTCCAGCCCGAGGACGACGTGCGCGCCGGTGATGATGCCGATGGTCAGGACGGCCGGAACGGTCAGGCCGATGGTGGCGAGCGCGGAGCCCAGGCAGATATTGATCGAGCGCTGCAGCCGGTTGGCGGCGGCGGCACGATAGGCGGCAAACCCCTCCGGCGACAGCACGAGGATCGCCACCGCCAGGCCTCCCAGTGCGCCGGGAGCGCCGAGGGTTTCGATGCCGTGATCGACCAGCACGGCGAACTTCTTCGACAGCAGGACGATCGGCGCGAGCGTCAGGATCAGCAGAGCGGCATGGTAGGGGATCGAGCGGGCTTCACCGGTATGGTGCGGTCCGTCGTCGTGCCGGGCGTCGTCGCCGGCGACCGAACCGGGCTCGATGAAGAAGCTGCGGTGGCGCTTGGTCTGGATGGCCAGGAAGGTGCCGTAGAGCGCGATCGTGATCGCGCTGAAAATCGCGGCCTGACTGGACGTGAGGCTCGGATCCTGCGTCGAGATCGTGAATTTCGGAAGGATCAGCGAGATCGTGCTCAGGCTGAGGAGGACCGCGAGAAACGCCTTCGCCCCCTGCAGGTTGAATTCCTGCTCGCGGTGAAGCAGTCCGCCGACCAGCAGGCACAGTCCGACCATGAGGTTGAGAACGATCATCAGCACCGCCAGCATGGTGTCGCGCGCAAGCGTCGGATTGTTGGCGCCGTGCAGCATGACGGCGGCGATTGCGGACACTTCGATGCTGATGACGGAGAGCGTCAGGATCAGCGTTCCGTGCGGCTCGCCCAGCAGTTCGGCCAGCGAATTGGCATGCCTGACGGCGGCGAACGCACACCACAGCATGACGCAGAATACCCAGACGAACAGCGCGAGGAATCGGGTCGAATGGCCGAGGTCGTTGAGCCAGTCCTGCGCCACCGTGTACAGGATAGCCGTGCTGGCGATGCCGGCGATCAGCGGAGCCTCGGAGCGGAGGAACGTCAGCAGCGAGCCGAGCGGCTTTGAACGTTTGGCGGACGGTCGCTTCTTGGCTCGACGGACAATCATCGTGTGGGTCAGTACCATGAATTGGAAGGGATCGAGGCGCTACGGTATCGCGGCAAGTGGATAACGTGAGGCCGCCCCGCGGATGCGCGCCACGGCGTCGGCACCCGTGCTAGCCTCGCCGCGCTTGCATCGATGATGGCGGAGACGGTGGGAATGCTCAAGGTGTTGTGCGCGCGGTCGATGACTTCGGCGGTCAAGGCGCTGGCCGCCGACTTTACGCGCCGATCCGGCAACCAGGTCGACCTCGGCTTCGGCACCGTGGGCGCCTTGCAGGAACGGCTGGCGGGCGGGGAGACCGCGGATGTGCTGATTCTGGGAGCGCCCGCCATCGCCAAGATGGAGCAGGCCGACGCCGTTGTGGCCGGCAGCCGCAAGGACATCGCCGGCACCTCGATCGGCGTGGCGGTGCGCGAGGGCGCGAGCGCGCCGGACATTTCGACGCCGGACGAATTTCGGCAAGGCGATGCTCGACGCCCGCGTCATCGCGTTGAGCGACGCCGCGGTCGGCGGCTCGGCCGGGACCTATCTGGTCGGGCTGTGGGAGCGCATGGGCATCGCCGACGAGATCGGGAAAAAGGCCATGCCACAGAAGAGCGGCGGCGAGGTGGCCGCGCGCGTCGCGGAGGGCACGGCCGACCTCGGGCTCACGCTGATCGGCGAGATCGTGCCGATCAAGGGCGCGCGCGTCATCGGCAAGCTGCCGCCGCCCTTCGGCAGCGACACGACCTATGCCGCCGGGATTTCCGAGGGCTGCAGCGACCGTGCCGCGGCGGCCGCCTTCATCGCGGCGCTCGCGCATCCTGCCGCCCGCGAGGTCTGGATCGCCGCGGGATTCGAGCCGGCGGGATAGGGTATGATCTAAATTGCCCTCATCCTGAGGAGCGCCCGAAGGGCGCGTCTCGAAGGATGAGGGCCAGCCTCATGCTTCGAGACGCCGCGCTTCGCGCGGCTCCTCAGCATGAGGCCGCAATAGGCATAACGACGTAAGGCGAGGAGCAAGCCGAGATGCGTCCGATCGACTCGTGTGACACCAATCGCATCCGCTGGACGCCCTCTTGCGTTGTTCTTGCCGCCGCGCTGAGCGGGCTCGCGCTTTGCCTCGCGTCGACGATGGTGCGGGCGGCCTATCCCGAGCGCGTGATCTCGCTGATCGTGCCGTTCCCGGCCGGCGGGCCGACCGACATCATCGCGCGCATCGTGTCGACCGCCTTGTCGAAGGCGCTCGGCCAATCCGTCATCGTCGAGAACCGCGGCGGCGGGGGCGGCAATGTCGGCATCGGCTTCGTGGCGCGCGCGACGCCCGACGGCTACACGCTGCTGCTGACCTCGACTGCGATTGCGGTCAATCCGGCGCTGTACACCAACCTCGCCTACGACCCGGTCAAGGATTTCGCGCCGATCTGCGAACTGGTCAATGCGCCCAATGTCGTGTTCGTGCGCGCCGATTCCGCGATCAAATCGCTCTCCGACCTGATCGCGCGCGCCAAGGCGGCGCCCGGCTCGCTCAACTATGCCAGCCCCGGCGTCGGCACCAAGTCGCATCTTGCCGCCGAGCAGCTCAAGTTGCGCGCCGGCATCGACATCGTGCACATTCCCTATCGCGGCGGCGGTCCCGCGACTCTCGGGGTGCTCGACGGCACCGTGCATGTTGGCTCGGTCGCGCTCGCGCCGGTTGAGCCGCTAATCAAGGACGGCAAATTCCGGGCGCTGGCGGTGACCGGGGCGAAGCGCTGGTTCTCGCTGCCGGACGTGCCGACCATGATCGAGTCGGGCTTTCCGGGCTTCGTATCGGACACCTTCAACGCGCTGTTTGCGCCCGCCAGCACGCCGCCCGAGATTGTGGCGCTGCTGTCGACGCACAGCCAGGCCGTGATGAAGACACCCGAATCGCAAGCGCAGGCCCGCCGCGCCGGCTACGAGATCGTCGCCGGCACGCCCGCCGAGCTGGCGGCCAAGCTGGTCGCCGAGATCGCAGGGACCAAGGAGCTGGTGACGCGGCTGGGCATCAAGCCGGCGAACTGATGCCGCGCCGGTTTGACGCCTCGCACAGCGCCGGGCCGGTGATATAGAGTGTCTTCCTCTCAACGAGAGGAATGAGACAATGAGTCGTTTTGCCTTCGCCGCACGCGCGCTGTTCTGCGCGGTCCCGCTCGCTCTCTCTGTCGCTTTCCTGGGCGCCCCCGCCCAGGCGCAGACCTTCCCGTCGAAGCCGATCCGCCTGATCCTGCCGTACTCGCCCGGCGGCATCATCGACACCGCGGGCCGGCATTTGGCCCAGAGGCTCACCGAGTCGCTGGGCGTATCGGTGGTCGCCGAGAACCGTCCCGGCGCCGGCGGCATGGTCGGCATCGACGTGGTCGCGCGCTCGGTCGCGGACGGCTACACCATCGTGCTGACCGACCCGGGCGTGGTGACCAACCCGACGCTGCAGAAGGACCCGCCCTACGATCTCAAGCAGGTGCAGGCGATCTCGATCGTCGGCTCCTCGCCGGCGGTGATCGTCGCGTCCGAGCATCTGCCGGTGAAGACGTTCGCCGAGTTCATCGCCTACGCCAAGGCCAATCCCGGCAAGCTCAATTTCGCTTCCGCCGGCATCGGCACCGCGCCGCATCTCGCCGGCGAAATGATCAAGCTGCAGACCGGCATCCAGATGCAGCACGTGCCCTACCGCGGCATCGGCTCGGCCTATCCGGACGTGCTCAGCGGCAAGGTTCAGCTCGCGTTCTCGAGCATCGCGGGCGCCGTGACGTTCACCAAGGACGGCCGGGTCAAGCCGCTCGCGACCACCGGCGCCAAGCGCAGCTCGGTCTATCCCGATGTGCCGACGGTAGCGGAATCGGGCCTGCCCGGCTTCGACGTCGACCTGTGGATCGGCATTTACGGACCGGTCGGGATGCCGCCGGCGGTGCTGGCCAAGCTCAGCACCGAGTTGAACAAGGTGCTGCAACACCCCGATCTGAAGGCCGCTTTCGCCAAGATCGGCATCGAGCCGCGCGGCACCACGCCGGAGGAGGGCGCCGCTTTCACGCGCGCGGAATTCGAGAAGTGGAAGAAGGTCATCACCGACGGCAAGATCGCGCCGGGCTGAGGCAGCGGGCGTTTTCAGCCGCCGCAAATGAAGAAGGGCTGCCCGAGGGCAGCCCTTCCATTGTCGAGCCGTGATCCGGCTGAACTCCTGTGCGCCGACTTAGGCGACTATCCCCTTAGAGGCGAGGATCCAGGTTGCCGGCGACCGCGGCGATTGACAATGAGACACTGGATCACCTCCTTTCCGTTGGTTGACGACGCCGCCAATGTAATGGCTGTCCGCCGTTTTGGGAAGATGAATTCAACCGTCATTTCAACGACCTAAATGTCATGATTTCGCCATTGTCGGCGGCCCGCCCGCAGCCCACAATGACCCACGACAACCGGGAGGTGACCATGCAGACTGCGCGCCGTTTGATGACCGCTCTGGTGTTCTTGGCCCTGCCGTGGCTCCTGGCAGCGCCCGTGTCCGCGCAGGACTTCCCCACCCGCAACGTCCGCATCGTGGTGGCCTTCCCGCCCGGCGGGCCGACCGATCTGGTCGCTCGCATGCTGGCGGATAAGCTCAAGGTGTCGCTCGGGCAGGCCGTCATCGTCGAGAACAAGGCGGGCGCCAACGGCGCGATCGGCGCCGACTATGTCGCCAAGGGCGAGGCCGACGGGCACCTGCTGTTCCTCACCACCGCCGGCGCGGTTGTGGTGACGCCGCATCTGACCAAGGCGAACTACGACACCTTGCGCGATTTTGCGCCGGTGACGCTGGTCATGCGCCCCACCACCATCCTGGTGGTCAAGGCCGATTCGCCGGTCAATTCGGCCAAGGACCTGGCCACGCTCGCCAAGGCCAAGCCCGGCGCCGTTCCGTTCGCCTCGACCGGCACGGGCAGCACCCCGCACCTTGCGCTCGAACTGTTCCAGGCCGCCGCCGGCGTGAAATTCCTGCATGTGCCTTATCGCGGCGCGGCGCCCGCCCTGACCGATCTCCTCGGCGGCCAGGTGCAGGCGCTGTTCGCCGACACACCGGTGCTGCTGCCGCAGATCCGGGGCGGCAAGCTCAAGGCGCTGGGCGCAGCCTCGGGCACGCGCAATCCCGCGCTGCCGGATGTGCCGACGCTCGCCGAGCAGGGATTCGCCGACACCACCGCCGACAACTGGTACGGACTGCTGGCGCCGGCCAAGACGCCACCGGCCGTGGTCGCCAAGGTCCAGGCCGCGACGGTGGCGGCGCTCAATGCGCCGGACGTGCGCGACCGGCTGCTGCAACTGGGCGCCATCCCGTCGCCGTCGTCGAGCGCCGAATTCGGCAAGCTTCTGGCCGAGGAATATGAGCGTTGGGGCAAGCTGGTGCGCGAGAAGAACATCAAGGAGAACTGAGCCGTGCGCAGAACGATCCTGACGGCTCTTGCCCTCACGGTCGCCGCCTTTGCCGGGCACGCGAACGCCGAAACGCTGAAAGTCGCGGTCGCGCAGCCCGGCTTCTGGAACAGCACGTTCATCGAGATCGGCATCAAGCAGGGCTTCTTCAAGGAAGCCGGGCTCGAGATCGAGATTCTCTATACCCAGGGCGGCGCGTCCACGCTCACGCCGGTGATCGCCGGTTCGATGGATATCGCCATGACCAACGGCACGCTCGGCGTCATCGCCGCCTACGCCAAGGGCATGCCGGTGAAGATCATCAGCGCGGAAGCAACCGGCGCGCCCGACGCGTTCTGGTATGCGCGGCCTGAGAGCGGCATCAAGAGCCTCGCCGACACGGCCGGCAAGACGGTGGCGTTTTCCTCGCCCGGCTCATCGACCAATCTCATTTTACTTCAGCTTCTCCAGCAGGCCAAGGTCGCCGCAAAGATGGTCGCGACCGGCGGCGCGCCGGCCACGCTGACGCAGGTGATGTCCGGTCAGATCGATGTCGGCTGGTCGGTGCCGCCGTTCGTCCTGCAGCAGCTCGCCGACGGCAAGCTCGCGATCATCGCCAAGGGCAGCGACGTCGCGGCGATCGCCAACCAGACCATCCGCGTCAATGTCGCCAACGCCAACGCGCTCAAGGAGAAGCGCGACGCTTTCGTGCGCTTCATGAAGGTGTTGAGCCGCTCGATCGACTGGGCCTATTCGGATCCGGGGGCGATCGACAATTATGCCGCGATCGCCAAGGTGCCGCGCGCGCTCGCGCAACGCACGCGCGACGAATTCTATCCGAAGGAGTCGCTGCAGCTCTCCGAGGTCAAGGGGCTCGACCTCACGCTCAAGCAGGCGTTGGAGTTCAAGTACATCACCGCGCCGATGAGCGCGGCGGATGCGCAGGGGTTGAGCGACATCGTCTACCGGCCCGACCGGAAATAGTCCGCCCACGAATGTCCCGGCAGGGCGCGGTCAGTGCCGCCGCGCCTGCACCAGATAGCCGAAGATCGTGGTCTCGCCGAGCTGCCGGCACGCCTCCAGGCGGTGCAGGCCTTCTACCAGCACGAAGCGCTCGCCGTCCTTGCGCACCATGATGGGAGTCTGCTGGCCGGTCGCCAGGATGCTCTCGGCGATCTCCTGCACCTTCCTGGCGTCGAGCTCGGCGCGCCGCTTGACCGGCACGTAGATGTCCGCGATCGGGATCGCCTCGCGCTTCATCATGCCTGTGACACCGCCGGCGCTCCGTCAGCTCGCCGGTCCTGCATGCTCATCGTGCGAGCGGATCGGGCCGCAACTGAAAGCGCACCACCTTGGGCGACGTGCCCTTGCCGCCTTCGACATGGAACGGCGTGCGGGTGCCGAAGGTCGACCACAGCCCGCGCCCCTTCCAGCCGCCGTTGGGATCGTCGATGCGCCCGTCCATCCATTTGGCGAAATAGCCCATGGGGTAGGGGACGCGCAGGTTGACCCACTGGCCGTCGACCAGCGCGAGCAGCGACTCGTTGGCGTTGCCGGTCGCCATCGGCACGTTGGCCCCGAGCCCGAAGGTGTTGAACTGGTCGACCCAGGTGTAATAGCTCGCCTCGGCCGATCCGCTCTCGGTCACGTTCTGCATCTGCGGGCCGGGGAACGGATAGAGCGTCCAGCCTTCGGGGCAGTGCTTGCCGGTCGCGTTCGGACCGTTGAGCGGGGCCTTGCATTTCGAGCGGTCGAAGCTCGCCATGTGACCGCTCGCCAGCGGCACCCAGGAGACGCCGTTGCGGTCGATGTCGTGCCCGCGCGGGGCGAAGCCCGGCAGCGGCGGCTCGTAGACTTCCGCCAGCGTGGTCGCGGGCGGATTGGCGCCCGGGTTCACGCGGATGACGTAGCCCGGATAGCTCAGAACCGAGCCCCACACCGTGCCGTCGACCGGATTGACGCCGACGCCGTAGAGCGCGGCGGTGATGCGCTTGTCCTTCGTGGGATCGACCGGCTGGTTCGGCTCGACGTAGCCCTCGTCGCGCTTGCCGTTGCCGTTGGTGTCGAGGATGAGCGCCGACCAGCCCTGCGATTTCTGCTCGTCGCCGGTTTCCTCGAACAGCTTGCGATTGAGCCAGCCGATCACGCCCGACTGCGCGCCGCCGGCGCTGGTCCACAGCGTGTTGTTGGCGTCCTCGGCGAACACCAGGTGGTGGGTGGGAAAGCAGGTGCGGATCAGCGTGATCTTGCCGGTCCTGGGATCGTACATGGAGAGATGGCGCGCCGCCGTCGCGACCGGGGTGAGCTTGGCGGAAGGATGATCGGAGCCCTTCTTGCACCAGTCCGGATTGGCCGGTGTGCCGACGCGCGAGGTGAACCAGACCTGGCCTTTCTCGTCCATCATCGGGTTGTGCATGCTGGACTGGCTGTCCCAGATCGCCTCCTCGCCCCAATAGGGCGACGGCGCCATGGCGTTGTTCTTGGACGAGGGCATCTTCGGATCGCGCACCTGCATCTTCACCGAGGTGGCGGTGTGGGTCTTGGGATCGAGCACCGGGAAAAAATCCGTGCTCTCTTCGGTCGAACCGTAGAGCTTGCCGTAGGCGTTGAGGGTGGGCTTGCGCTTGTCGGTCGATATCTCGTCGTGCAGGTAGGCCTTGGGGTCCGACCAGTCCCAGATGCTGAGCACCACGTTGCGCTCGACGCCCGCCGGCCGCGCAGGCTTCGACGCCGGCAGTTCGCCGGCCGCGACGCGGTCGGTCCAGTCCGCGAACAGCTTGAGCGCGCGCGGGACGTCGAGCCGGCTGATCGCGTTCGCCATCGAGGCCTGCGCCTGGCCGGACATGATGCGGCGCGACCACGCATCCTCCGGCTTCATGTCGGCGAATTCCTTCGGGATCGTGCGTGTCGCCTTGTTGCCGAGCGCATGGCAGGCGAAGCAGCCGTTGGTCTTCACGACATTGAGCCACTCACCCTGGCTGCGCAGATGGGTCGGCATGCCGTTGCCGTTCGGCCCGGTGCCGGGAAACAGGCTCTTCTCCGGCACCTTGAGCATCGCGTACCAGTAGATCGCGGGGTAGTACTCCGCCGCCGCCGCGGCGCTGGGCGCGGGCACCGCGGTGAGGTTGAGGATCCGACCCGGCGCGCTCGCGACCTTGGGCGAGTCGACCAGGCCGTAGCCGCGCACCCAGACTTGGTAGTTCGCCTTCGGCAGTTCGGGCAGCACGTAGCGGCCCTGCTCGTCGGTGACCACGATCTTGGCAAAGCGCGTGGGCAGGTCGGTGGTTTCCGCGATCACCCAGACCCCGGCTTCCGGTCCGTTGGGCCCGGTCACCCGGCCGCCGAGATCGCTGTCGCCGATGCTCACGCCGGCGGGCGCGCTCTGCTGCGCATGCAATGTCGCCGGCGGGGCACCGAGCAGCACCGCCAGTCCCAGCGCCGCCACGCTCAAACACAGCCTGCCCTTGATGTTCATGGGTGTCGCTCCTCGTCTCTGCCGCCGCGAGATACGCAGCCTGCGCGAAGTGCCGGGCACGCGCAGCCGGAACGCGCCGCTATCCATGCATACCACCATTGGCGTTGCAATCGGGGGCCAATGCATGCGGTCGCACGCTGCGATGTGAAAATGCAGCGTCCGGCGAGTGAGCGGGCAGTTGCGCAGAGGCGCGAGAAGCGGTTCGGAAAAAAAGAGGCCCACTTTGGGCGGGCCTCTGCGCATCGCGTAACCGCGCTATTTCGCGAGCGGATCGGGCCGCACCTGGATGTGCACGACGCGCGGCTTCGAGCCCTTGCCGCCTTCCATCAGCCACGGCGTGCGGTCGCCGTTGGTGCTCCACAGCCCGCGGCCCTTCCAGCCGGCGTTCGGATCGTCGATGCGTCCATCGAAGCCCTTGGCGTAGAAGCCCATCGGGTAGGGGATGCGCAGCATGACCATCTGGCCGTCCTTGAGGGCGACGAAGCCGTCGTTGAGGTTGGCGGTGGACATCGGGATGTTCTCGCCCAGCCCCAGCGTGTTGTGCTGATCGACCCAGGTGTAGTAGCTGCCTTCGGCGCTGGCCTTTTCGCCTTCGAAGCCCGGGCCAGGGTAGCGGTAGAACGTCCAGCCCTCGGGGCAATGATTGCCAGTGGCGTTCGGTCCATTGAGCGGGCCCTTGCACTTACGGCGGTCGAAGCTCACGAGGCCGTTCGAGGCCGATCCCCAGGCGACCCCGTTCTTGTCGATGTCGCCGCCGCGGATGCCGTAGCCTTCCTTCGGCAGGTTGAAGACCTCCGACAAGCCGGTCGCCGGATCGTAGCGCAGGAATCCGGGCGCGCCACCGAACACGCCGACGGTGTACCAGATCGAGCCGTCGGCCGGGTTCGGCATGACCGCATAGGGTCCAGAACCGGCCAGCACCCGCTTGTCCTTTGCCGGATCGATCGGCTGGTTCACCTCGACGAACTCGTCGCGCTTGCCGTTGCCGTTGGTGTCGAGGATGAACGGCGACCAGCCCTGCGCCTTCGCGGCGTCGCCGGTTTCGTCGAACACCCTGGTGTTGATCCAGCCGACGACTTGCCCGGTGCCGCTCATCCACAGAGTGTCGTCCGCATCGTATCCGAAGCGCGGGTGATGGGTGCCGAAGCAAGTATCGATGAAGGTGTATTTCATCGTCTTGGGATCGAGCATCGCCGCCTGCCGGCCCGAGCGATCGAGCGGAACCACCTTGGCGGACGGGTGGTCCGAGCCCGGTTTGCAGAATGCCGGATTGTCGCTACCGCGTATGTTGGCCGCTATCCACACGCGGCCTTTCTTGTCGAACATGGCATTGTGATTGTTGGCGCGGCTATTCCAGATCTTCTCCTCACCCCAATAGGGCGAGGCCGCCAGGGGCTTCATCGAGGCGGAGCCATGCAGCGGCGGCCCGAGCGATTCCGGCATGGTCGGGTCCGCCACCGGCATATTGAAGAACGTGACCTTGTGGGTCTTCGGATCGAGAATCGGCATGTTGTCGGTCGCGTATTCGGGCGAGCCGTACAGCGGGCCGTAGGCGTTGACGGTCGGATTGCGGTTGTCCGATGCGATCAGGTCGTGAAGATATTGCTTGTCGGTGCCCCACTCCCATGAGGTGACGACAATGTTGCGCTCGAGGCCTTGCGGCCGCGGCGGCTTGTTCTTCGGCAGTTCTCCCTTGGCGACGCGTTCGGTCCAATCGCCAAAATACTTGAATGGTGCGCCGCCGAACTGTCCGGCGATCCGGTTCGTCATCAGCTCGCCGGTCTGGCCGGACTGGATGCGGCGGCGCCATGCGTCTTCGTGCGACCTGAATTCGCCAAGCGATGACGGGATCGTGCGCGTAGATTCCTGGCCAAGCTGATGGCAGCCGACGCAGTCGACATTGCTCATCTGCCGCAGCCAGTTGTCGCGGGTGATGTTTTTTGGGATGTCGGTGTGTCCGCCGAAATCGCTGGCCGGCGGAATCTTCATCATCGAATACCAGTAGATCGCCGGATAGTATTTGGCTGCCGCGGTGTCGTTGGGTGCGACGACGGCGGTCAGATTGAGCTGTCGGCCGGGTTCGCCGTCGACTTTTGCCGAGTCGACGAGACCATAGCCGCGCACCCAGATCTTGTATTTCGCCTTCGGCAGATCGGGGATGACGTAACGGCCCTGGTCGTCGGTGACGACCATTCTGGCAAACTTGGTCGGCAGGTCGGTGGTCTCCGCGATCACCCAGACGCCGGCTTCCGGCCCGTTCGGGCCGGTGACGACGCCGCCGATGTCGTCGTTGTCGATGGCGGCCGCGGGAGTCTGCTGGGCCAACAACTGCGCCGGCGCGCCCGCGAGGACGGCCGCAATGGCAACAACAGCGACTGTCAATGACAGCTTGGTTCTCATTTGCATTGGGGCTCCTCCTTCGCGATTGTTGTTATGATCTTCGGCGCGGCGAGCAGAGCGAGCGTTGCCGCACGCGCTTTGACACGATCCACGCACAGTCCGCGGGCGTTTGCAATATGGACTGCCGTCACGCTCTTGGAGGCATGCGTTGCGTCCCAGGCAGGTGTCCGCGGCGAAACGATCTGCTATGGAAAGCCGCCAACCTGTTCCTATTCAGCGAAAAAACGTGACCCATCCTGCTTCCCCGCCCGCCAGCCTCGGCCTGGCGATGATCGGACCGGCGCTTCTCGCCGCGACCTCGTTCGCCTGCGCCGACATCACCACCAAGCTCACGTTGCAGGCGGGCGCCGACGCGCTCACCATGACGCTGTTCCGCGGCTTCATCGGGGTGCCGCTGCTCTATGCCGGGCTGCGCATCGGGACGCCGGCGGTGCCGCTGACGCGCGAGGCGGTCTGGCTCTCGCTCGGCATCGGGCTCCTGTTCGCCGGCAATATCTACTGCCTGTTCGAGGCGATCCGGCTGGTCGAAGTGCCGATCGCGATCCTCACCTATTTCGTCTATCCGCTGCTGACCGGCCTCGCGGCGGCGGTGACAGGTCTCGAAAAATTGAGCTGGCGCGGCGCGGCGGCGGCGTTCGTCGCGTTCCTCGGCCTCGCGCTGATGATCGGCGCGCATCCGGGCGGCGTCGCGCTCGCCGGCATCGCATTCGGGCTGGGCGCCGCCAGTTGCCGGGTCGTCATCCTGCTGCTCACGCGCGCCAAGCTTACCGGCGCCGATCCGCGGCTGATCACCTGGTACTCGTTCCTCTCCGCCACCGCGTTCTTCATCCTGGTCGCGCTTGCGACGCGCAACTGGCAGGTGCCGCAGACCACGCTCGGCTGGAGCGCGATGGTAGCGGCGAGCGTCTTCACCACGGTGGCGGTGTTCGCGGTGTTCGTCTCGACCATGCGGGTGGGGCCGTTCCGCACCGCGTTGTTCATGAATCTGGAGCCGCTGCTCGCCACCATCGGCAGCGCGCTCTTTCTCGGCGAAGTGATCACGCCGCTGCAGAGCGTGGGCGGCGCGGTGATGATCGCGGCGCTGGTGGCGTTCCAGTTGCGCAGGTGAGCGCTACCGCCACTGCGCGGGCATCGGCTCGAGCTGTGCCGTCTCCACCATCTTCGCCATGGCGTGCGGCGCCTGCAGCACGCGCGCGAGCGCGCTCATGCTGCCGATCATGGCGAGAATCGACGCCAGCAGAACCAGTCCCGTGATGATCCCGATCGCATGCTCACGTGCCATGGTCACGCTCCCCGATAGGGCCTCGCGAAAGAACGTGCGAGGTCCGGCGTTCGTGCCGCACTGCAACAGCAATTAGTTAAGCCGCGCTTCCGCCGATCGGAGAAATACCGTGGCAAAAATGTGCCGGATGCCGCCCGCCGACATTATCACGGCGGGACAGCGGCCTCCGGCACGCACGCGCGCGCGGCTAGATCATGCGCTCCCATTCGCGCTGGTTCGGCAACCGGCCCTCGGGCGTGACCTCATCGACGAAACGCGGCAGCCACTGGCGCAGACCGCGAGCAGGACTTCGTCGCGCGGCATGCCGCTTTCGCGCGCGAGCGCATCGAGCGTGTCGGCGCCGAGCGCGCTGGCGAGGTCGCCGTCGCCGATCGGCTTGTTCGGTCCGCGGCTCGACCCATGAATCGACGAGCGCGCCTTGCCCGTTCTGCTGGAGCTGCTTGAGCAGATTGTCGAGCCCGCCGTTGAGCAGCGCGCCCGCGCCGGCGCCGCCGATGATTCCGCCGAGCGGGCCCTTGAGCAGGTCGTCCAGTCCGCCGCCGCCTGCGGGCTTGGCTCCCGCGCCCTGATTGCCGAAGATCCCGCCGAGCGGGCCCTTGAGGATATCGCCGAGTCCGCCGTCGGGATTGCCGCCGGTCGGTTGTGGCGACGGCTGCTGGCCCGAAGGCGTGCGCTGCACGTTCTTCACCGCGTACATGGCGAGCAGTGCGAGCAGCACCTTCGCCATGGTCGACATGCCTTGCTGGCCGGCCTGTCCGCTCGGCACCGGCGTCCCGCTTTGACCGCTCGGCGCCGGCACGGAACCGCCGCCCGGCATTGATCCTCGCCCGCCCGGCCCGCCGGCGTTCTGGATGGAATTGAGAATGTCTTCGAGCATGCCCATGTCGGCCTCCTTACAATTATTCGATTGGCGGCAAGCTTCGCCCCATGATGCTCCGGGCGCAAGCAACCCCACGTATCTTGCGTGCGTATGTCGAAAAGTCCATGGTGACGGCGCTGGTGGCGGCTGCAATTGCAGTGAGTGGTAACCGGACACCGAGGAGGAACGTATGAGCATTTTCGGCAATATCATGCATGCGATTTTCGGATCGAGCAGCGCTGCGGCGGCCAAGCCCGGCACGTCGGCGGCGGTCGACAGCTCGGTCGCGGCCAAGCCCATCACGAACGCCGAAGTGCAGGCCCAGATCGCCAAGATTCCCAATGCGTCGAAATACAACTGGAAGGTCTCGATCGTCGACCTGATGAAGCTGCTCAACCTCGACAGCAGCCTCGACGCGCGCAAGCAACTGGCGAAGGAACTCGGCTACACGGGCGAGCTTACCGGCTCTGCCGAAATGAACGTCTGGCTGCACAAGCAGGTGATGACCAAGCTCGCCGAGAGCGGCGGGCAGGTGCCGGACAGCCTCAAGCGCGCCTGACCGCGCGACGATGACACTATCGTGACAACCGCGGGGTGACGCGGTCGCGGGGCCGGTACGCAAGCGTGCCGGCCTCGGGTTCGTTGCGTCCCCCTTTGTCGGTGCCGCCCGCGCGGCCGGTAACCGTCCGTTAACCATCCCGGCTCAGCATTGCGGTATCCCGCGAGAGGGGACCGCAGTCATGAACGTCATCACGCTCGCCTCGCGCAAAGGCGGCGCCGGCAAGAGCACGCTGGCCGCGCATCTGAGCGCCTACGCCCAGGCCATGGGCCGCCATTGCCTGCTGATCGACGCCGATCCGCAGAGCTCGCTCTCGCTCTGGCATTCCTTACGCCCGGACGGCGAGCCGCGCCTGGTCAACGCCACCCGCGGCATCGACCGCGCGGTCGGCTTCGCGCGCGCCGAGAGCTACGACTACGTGTTCATCGACACCGCGCCCACCATGTGGGTGGTGGTGCAGGAGGCGATCCGCTACGCCACGCTGGTGCTGGTTCCGGCGCGGCCGAGCTTCTTCGATCTGCATGCCGTGCTGGAGACGGTGAAGACCGCGCGCGAGCGCGACAAGCCGTATGCGGTGGTGCTCAACGCCGCGCCCGCCAAGCGCGACGACAAGGAGTCGCCGGTGGTGGCGCACGCGCGCGCCTTTCTCGACCGTCACGAAGTGCCGGTATGGCACGGCCAGATCAGCCAGCGCGCGGGCTATTCGCTCACGCTCGCGGCCGGCGCCAGCGCCAGCGAACTGGCGCCCGAGAACACGGCCGCCGCGGCCGAGGTCGCCGCGCTGTGGTCGGCGATCGAGCGCTCGATCGACGCCATCAACGCGGCCTATGCGGGATCGGCGGAAGCCGGCGCCATGCTCGCGGCCAAGGGCCACGCGGCCTAGCGCCCCGCGCGCGGCACGCCGCGCAGGCGGACAGGGTGGGCCGGCGCTCAGGAGACGAGGTAGGCGACGAGAATGCCGACCCCGCACACCGATACCAGGGCCCACGTCGCGTAAGTCATGAGTGCGGAACTGTCCATGCGCCACCATGCGCTCATTCGCGGCCGATAGATACAGCAATCTCGGCCCGCGCCCGCGCCGTCCCCGCCCAATACGCAGCCCTTCGGCGCGTCGGCGTGTTATGATTGAAGAAGGTTCAAGCGCGCGGAGGCGGTGATGAACGAAGACCAGGTCGCGGGTGCCGGCAAGGAAATCGCCGGCAAGATCGAAGAAGGCGCCGGCCGGCTCACCGGCAACGCCAGGCTCGAGGCCGAAGGCGATCTCGACCAGCTCAAGGGCAAGGTGCAGCGGGTGTATGGCGAAGTACGCGACGGCGTCGCCGATCTCGCCGCCGTCGCCAAGGAGAACGCCTCGGAGGCCGCCGTCGCCGCCATGGACATCGCCTCCGAGGCCAATGACTGGGCGCGCGACAAGATGGAGAACCGGCCCTACGCGTCCGCCGCAGTGTTCTTCACGTTCGGTATGTTCGCCGGGCTGGCCGCGTTGGCGAGCCGCTGAGCCGCTCCGTGAATTCTACCCGGCCGCGCCGAACCCTTCGCGCACAAGCCGCATCAGCGCCGCATCGAGCGCGGACAGAAAGCGCGAGCGGTCCTGCGGCGCGAACGCCGGCGGCCCGGAGGTGACGGCGCCGGCGCTGCGCAGGTCGCTCATGAGGTTGCGGGTGGCGAGCGTCATGCCGATGGCGTCCTCGCGAAACGGCCGGCCGTTGGGCGCGAGCGCCTGCGCGCCCGCCTTCACTGCGCGCGCCGCGAGCGGCACGTCCGCGGTGATCACCACGTCGCCGCGCGCCGCCCGCTCGGCGATCCAGTCGTCGGCCGCGTCCATGGCGTCGCCCACCACTACCTGCTCGACGAATTCATCGCGCGGCACCGCGATCGGCGCGTTCGACACCACCACCACCTGGAGCGCCGTGCCCCGGCGCACGAACCGCTCGGCCACGCGATAGACCTCCTGCTTCACCGGGCAGGCGTCGGCGTCGATGTAGATGACGATGGGGCGAGACATCGAGGGAGGGCATACCACCTGAACGCCGGTCTATCCATTGCACGCGTTTGCGGAGTGGCGTGCACAGCGCCCTGGGCACCTGCAAAAGCGCGGATGTGCTTCCTATATGACCCGGAGCGCAAGCCGCAGAACGCAGGCCGCAGAACGCAAGCCGAATACCTACGCCCATGACCCAGCCGCTCGTCGTCAGCATTCCGCACCGCCTCGGCAAGGAGGAGGCGCGCCGCCGCATCAAGTCCGGCCTCGGCGGAGCACGCGCGAACCTGGGGCACGTGCTGCACATCCAGGAGGAGACCTGGAGCGGCGACCGCGTGAGCTTTGCGATCTCGGCGCTCGGCCAGCACGCCTCCGGCAGCCTCGAGGTGCGCGAGCGCGACGTCGAGCTCACGGTGACCTTGCCCTGGCTGCTGCACAAGTTCGCCGAGCGCTTCGCGCCGCTGATCCGCAAGGAGACGGTGCTGATGCTGGAGAAGAAGTAGGACTGCGGGTCAGGCGGGCTGGCGATAATCTTCCGATTTGCCGTAGAACCAGCAGCCCGCACGATAGGCGTAGGCGAAAGGGCCACGGCAACCGCTCTTGAATGCCAGCTCGCAGAGTAGCCAACCAAGCCATTCGCATGTCCAATACGCCGCGCTTCTGACTATCGTCACATCAGCCTGCCAGCCGCTCCATCTTGAGCGCGCGACGCACCGCTTTCGGCTCGGTCTTGATCACCTCGATCAGCGCGCGCGCCGCCCCGGACGGCCGGCGCGCGCCTGAACTCCCACTTGCGCACCGTGCCGACACCGGTGCCGATCAGCGCGGCGAATTCGCGTTGCGTCAGGCCGAGCTTGAGCCGCGCGTCGCGCGCGTCGGTGCGACGCGGCGTCACGCGATGCACGATCGCGCCAGTCTTCTTGCCGGCGGCGAAATCACGCAATTCGTCCAAGCTGGCCCGAAGGTCGTCGGCCAGCCGGCTTTTCACTTTCTTCGCCATGACGCCACGATCTCCTTCAGAGCGACCGCCAAGCCCTTCTTGTCTCTTGCGGTCAGGTCGGCCTTCTCGTTCTTGGCATACAGAGCCATGAGCACCACGGGAAAGTTCGCGTCGTAGAAATAATAGATTACCCGCGCGCCGCCACGCTTGCCGCTTCCGTCGCGGCCGATGCGCACCTTACGCAGGCCGCCGGTTCCCGGGATCACGTCGCCGCAAGTCGGCTAATAGGCGACGAGATCGATGACCGCGTCCCGTTCATCGGCGGTAAGCAATTCGTTCGCTCGGCGCCGGTAGCCGGCGAGTTCGATCACCGAAACAGGGCGGCGCGGCATTGGTTGCGAGAGTACCCCATTGGGGCTCAGCGGTCAACCGTGGTTTCAGCATGACCAAGTTTGACCGGGACATTCAGGTCCTTATTCGTCCTGAGCGAACTCTTCAAACTCTTCGATTATTGAGTCGCTCATGTGACCGAGATGCTTCATTTCGGCAATCTCATTTATTGCGTCATACGGTAGGTAAGAACAATTTTCGTACAATGGCCCACGATCCAACAATGAAAAAACTGGCCGCTTAATTTCACGGAGCACTTTGTCTCGTTTGTCATCCGGCGCAACGATGTGAAGTCGAATGTCCATATTGGGTTGCAGAGCCAACAAATCGGCCATGCGAAGTAATCCTGAATAGATTGCCGTTGTATGCTCAACTTCAAATGCGCGCGACATCGACCTACCCCTGAGCCAGATGACATCAATCTGCTCAATTGTCTTAAGCGTTGTGTCGTCGTAGTTTAAGGGAAGCGCGTCCAAAAAGGTGGAGTGAAGATCAGTCGGGATTTCTCCCAGTATTTTCTGTTTGTCTGATTTAGGAATCCAAATCCGAAACCCCATTTCCGCGCCGATGCGAGCTATTGTCGCTTGAACCCTATGGGAGTCACGAATCCCTTCAGTCGGCTCATGGGTATCCGGCGCATGAAGATCCTCCTTCTCGTCAGGTACCTCTACGAATACGGCGCGATCAACGGTTCTAATTGACGCTTTTTGACCAAGGCGCTGTTTGTCCTGTGCGCTGAATGGGTAGAGCTGCTGAGCTGAATTTTGGCGCAACAAAAGATCATTTAGAAACCGACCATCGGTTTCACCCATTTGCTTTAGCGAGGCGCGCAAATTTGCATATTGTGCCCAGCCCGGGGCACCTTTTTCGATCTCTCTAGTGAAGGACAACCGAGACCAAACATCTTCGTCGAGGATTGGAATGGATCGCTCCAAATCCAATGTGACTATTGGCGCTACCTCGAAGCGGATTATGAAAGGGTCGGGGTCGCTAAAGATCGGCGACGAGTTGGTGAACATCTTCGATTTAACTTCAAGGACGCCGCACCAGCGGGACAGGCGGACGACGTAACAATGGAATTTGTCGCCCGGCCTAATCCGCTCAGCTGTCTTACGTTGTCGCTCGCGGAAACCGCTTATTGTTGCTCCATGCTTTCGAAATGCGTCCCAAGTCTCGGGCGTAAAAAGGTCAAGATAGTAATTCATCTGAACTACTCCGAATGAATTTGATGTCGCTCGCCTCGCGCAGAGCTCACACCCTCTCCACAAAAATATCCACCACACGTTTCTCGCCGTTCACTCCGCGACTTCGGCCTTCATGCGGAAAAAGCACGCACACGTCGCAGGCGGTTCACACCCTCTCCACGAAGCTGTCCACCACGCGCTTCTCGCCGGCCTTGTCGAACTGGATGGTGAGCTTGTTGCCGTCGACCGCGGTCACGTTACCGTTGCCGAACTTGAGGTGGAACACGCGGTCGCCGACCGAGAAGTTGGAGACGGTGCCGGTCGATTTGGCCACCAGCTCGCCCTCGATGGTGAGCGGCACGCGCGTGCGGGGAGGGCGGGTGCGCTTGACCCCCACCCGGCCGCCTTCGGCGGCCGACCTCCCCCTTTCAGGGGGAGGTGAAGACGCGTCGGTGTCCGCGTCGTAGTCGCGCTGGGCTTCGTCGAAGCCGTCGTCGCCGGAGGCGTCGCCCAAGTCGTCGGAGGCGTCGCTGAACTCGCCGGTGGCGTCGCCGAAGCGCCGGGCCTTGCCGCGGCCGCCGCTGCCGCCCCGGCTGCTCCCGCTATTGCCCTCGTGCTCGTTGTTGAAGCCGCCGCCATAGCCACCGCGCCCGCGCGCCTGGGCGCGCTGCCAGCCGGGCGTGCCGTAGCTCGAGCCGAAATGCGTCATGTCGTCGAAGCGCGAGGCGCCGACATTGCCGTAGCCGCCACCCACACCGCCAAAGCCGGCGCCGAAGCCGCCCTTGCTCTCGCCCACCGCCACGTCGGCCTCGGGCAGCTCGTCGAGAAAGCGCGACGGGATGTTGGACGACCACAGCCCGTGCATGCGCCGGTTGGCGGAGAAATAGATTTTCGCCCGCCGCCGCGCCCGCGTCAGCCCGACATGCGCCAGGCGGCGCTCCTCTTCCAGCCCGGCGCGGCCCTGATCGTCGAGCGTGCGCTGGCTCGGGAACAGGCCTTCCTCCCAGCCGGGCAGGAACACGGTGTCGAATTCCAGCCCCTTGGCGGAATGCATGGTCATGATCGACACCGCTTCGCCTTCGGTCTTGTCGGTGTCCATCACCAGCGAGATGTGCTCGAGGAAGCCCGACAGGTTCTCGAACTCCTCCATGGAGCGGATCAGCTCCTTGAGGTTCTCCAGCCGCCCGGCGGCGTCGGCGGAGCGGTCCTTCTGCCACATCTCGGTGTAGCCGGATTCGTCGAGCACCATCTCGGCGAGCTCGGTGTGCGGCAGCGTCTCCTTCTGCGCCCGCCAGCGCTCGAAGCTCTCGATCAGCGTGCGCAGGGCGTTGCGGGTCTTGGGCTTGAGGTCGTCGGTCTGCACCATGGCGCGCGCCGCCTCGGTCAGCGGCACGCGCTTCCTGCGCGCGTAGTCGTGCAGCAGCTGCACGCTGGCGCCGCCGATGCCGCGCTTGGGCACGTTGACGATGCGCTCGAAGGCGAGGTCGTCGGTGGGCGCGTGCACCACGCGCAGGTAGGCGAGCGCATCGCGGATCTCGGCGCGCTCGTAGAAGCGCGGGCCGCCGATAACGCGATAGGGCAGGCCGAGCGTGACGAAGCGGTCCTCGAACTCGCGCATCTGGAACGAGGCGCGCACCAGGATGGCGATCTCGTCGAGATTGTGCGGGCGGCCCGAGCCGTCGTCGCGCTGGAGCTGCTCGATCTCTTCGCCGATGGCGCGCGCCTCTTCCTCGGAGTCCCAGGTGGAGGTGACCTGTACCTTCTCGCCCGGCTCGTCCTCGGTGCGCAGCGTCTTGCCGAGCCGTCCTTCATTATGTGCAATAAGATGAGAAGCCGCCGCCAAGATGTGGGCGGTGCTGCGATAATTGCGCTCCAGCCGGATGATCCTGGCGCCCGGGAAATCGTGCTCGAAGCGCAGGATGTTGTCGACCTCCGCCCCGCGCCAGCCGTAGATCGACTGGTCGTCGTCGCCCACGCAGCAGATGTTCTTGGGGAGCGGCTCGGCCGGCGCGACCTCATCCTTCGAGACGCTCGGCCTTCGGCCTCGCTCCTCAGGACGAGGTCGTCCTATCGCTGCGTGTTGCTCGGCGGTGTTAAGCCTTGCGGCCTCAGCTCCGGTCTCCCCAGGTCCCGCCTCCTCAATTCCGGACAAGCCCTCGGTTCCGGGCGCGTCCTCCATTCCTGGCGCGCCCTCAGTTCCGGCCTCATCCTGAGGAGCGGCGCGCAGCGCCGCGTCTCGAAGGATGGGGCCGGGCACCACGCGGGCGGCTCGCTGCGCCAGGAGCCGCAGCCAGAGATACTGCGCCACATTGGTGTCCTGGTATTCGTCCACCAGGATGTAGCGGAAGCGCGTCTGATATTGCCGCAGCACTTCGGGCTGCTCGCGGAACAGCCGGATCATCTCCAGCAGCAGGTCGCCGAAATCGGCCGCATTGAGCGTCTTCAGCCGCTCCTGGTAGGCGGCGTAGAGCTTCTTGCCGCGGCCGCCGGCGAAAGCGGCGGCCTCGCCGGCGGGCACCTGGTCGGGCGTCAGGCCGCGGTTCTTCCAGCCGTCCAGCATCCCGGCGAACACCCGCGCCGGCCAGCGCTTCTCGTCGATGTTGTCGGCCTCCAGCAGCTGCCGGGCCATCCGAATCTGGTCGTCGGTGTCCAGGATGGTGAAGTCGGGCTTGAGCCCGACCAGTTCGGCGTGCCGCCGCAGGATTTTCACGCCGATTGAATGAAAGGTCCCAAGCCACGGCATTCCCTCGACAATCTGTCCGACCATGAGGCCGACGCGGGTCTTCATCTCGCGCGCCGCCTTGTTGGTGAAGGTGACCGCGAGGATGTCGCCCGGGCGCGCCCGGCCGGTCGCCAGAATATGGGCGATACGGGTGGTCAGAACGCGAGTCTTGCCGGTGCCGGCGCCGGCCAGCACCAGTACCGGCCCGTCCAGGGTCTCGACCGCCAGCCGCTGTTCCGGATTGAGGTCGGCGAGATAGGGCGCCCCAGCCGCCGCGCGCGCGCGTGCGGCAATTCCGCCCGGTGCGGGCTGGTGTCGTGCGCTCATGTCTCGCGGGTCGGCCAACGGCGGAGATTCCCTGATTCTCCAGCCCAAAATGGCATCGCGCGGCCCGATTTACGAGGGCGCACGCGATGGCGAAGTGGACAAAGCCGGACGAATGCGTCGAAATGCACGGCAACGATCGTGTTCTGCCGGGAGATCACCATGCGCAAAATCATCGGCCGGGCTGCCGGCGCGCTTGCCGGTGCGTTCATGACGGCGGTTCAGATCGCCGCGCCCGCCGCCGCCCAGACCGGCGATACCATCCGCTTCATCGTCGGCGCGCCGGCCGGCGGCGCGATCGATCCCTATGCGCGGGTGATCGCCGAGCACATGG
Organism: uncultured Alphaproteobacteria bacterium; assembly: GCA_963755305.1. GTDB lineage: Bacteria > Pseudomonadota > Alphaproteobacteria > Rhizobiales > Xanthobacteraceae > VAZQ01. The sequence continues at coordinate 728,501 of CAVWJL010000012.1, forward strand.
CCAAGACGCTCGGTCGCGCCATCATCGTGGAGAACAAGCCGGGCGCCAACGGCAACATCTCCGCGCAGTACATCGTGGATCAGCCCGCCGATGGCACCCTGGTCTGGGTCGGGACCCAGGCGATGACCGAGATCAATCCCAGCGCCTACCGCAACCTGCGCTGGTCGATCGACGACTTCATCCCGCTCATCAAAGGCGTGGAATCGGGGCCGGTGCTGGTCACCCACCCGAGCGTGCCGGCGAAGACGCTGAGCGAACTGGTCGCCTGGATCAAGAAGAACCCCGGCAAGCTGACCTATGCCTCGTGGAGCCCGGGCACGCCGTCCGCCTTCCTCGGTTTCCAGTTCAACGAGCGCTTCGGCCTCGACATGACCCACGTGCCGTATCGCGGCTCGGCGCCGCAGACCACCGACCTGATCGCGGGCCATGCGTTGCTCGGCTTCGGGCAGATGCAGTCGGTGCTGCCGCACGTGCGCGCGGGCCGGCTCAATGCGATCGCCTCGACCAGCGCCAGCCGCACGCGCTTCCTGCCGGACACGCCGACATTCGCGGAACTCGGCCATCCCGACTTCACCGCCACGGTGTGGTTCGGCCTGCTGGTGAAGACCGGCACGCCGCCCGACGCCGTCGCAAAGCTGCTCGACGCCGCCAAGGCCGCGCACGCCGATCCCGCGGTGCGCGCCAAGCTCGAACCGCAGGGCTTCGACGTGTCGGGTCTCTCCGGTCCGGAATTCACGGCCGGGATCAAGCAGCAGATCGAGCGCTGGCGGCGGATCGTCGAGGCCAGCGGGTTCAGGGCAGACTGAGCGCGCGCTCGCGAGCGCCGGCCCGGGGCTCTGGTCGGCCGTCAGAGTTCAGCCTTTCCCCGGCATCGCAATGCGCCGCCCGGCCGCCTCGGGGCGCGGCAGGCGGGCGTGCGAGGCCCGCATGTGCGCGAGCCGCTCCGCCACCTCGGGCGGGAAGGGCGCGGTCTTCTTCGCCGTCATGTCGACATGCAGCGACATGTTCTCCGACGTGGCCGACACCCAGCCCTGCTTGGCATGGAACAGCTGCTCGAAATAGTGCATGCGCTTAGCGTCGTAGTCGATGAGCTGGAAGGTCACCCGCACCGGGTCGTCGGCGTTGAGCTCGCGCAGGTAGCGGACATGAACCTCGGCGGTGAAGCACGAATGCCTGCTGGTATTCACATAGTCCAGTCCGCAGCCGAGCAGCTCGAAGGCCTCGTCCACCGCCCGGTCGAACAGCACGTTGTAATAGGCCATGTTGAGATGGCCGTTGTAGTCGATCCAGCCGGGCTTCACCCGCATCAGCGAGGACACGAAGGGAGCGAAGAACAGCGGTTCAAAATCGACGCGTTCGAGCATTTCCGACGATACGATGTCCTGCGCGCAATCGTCCACTTGCACGAAACCGCGGCCGGTCCCACTTCCTTCCGTGGCGCCCGGACGGAGGGAGGTTGATGCCCCATGGTGAACTTGAGCTGGTTGCCGCCGGTGATCGTGCAGGCGCCCGAGCGGCTGGCCAAGGCGTTCGACCTGATCGGGCTCACCGCCGGCTCGACGGTGTGGCTCGCGGTCACCGGCCTGAGCCGCTCCGGCAAGACCGTCTTCACCACCAGCCTGATCCACAATCTCCTGAGCGCGGTGCATAATCCCAACCGGATGCCGCTGCTCAACGTGGTGGGCGAGCGCCGCCTCGTCGCCGCCAACCTCGACGACGCCAAGGCGCAGCGGCTGCCGCGCTTTCCCTATGCCGGTAACATCGAGCGGATGGCGGCCGGCAGCCCTGACTGGCCGCCGCGCACCGACGACATCAGCGAGATCGGCGTCGACGTGCACTTCGTGCCGGCGGGCGCGGTCGGGCGGCTCATAGGGCGGATCAGCGGCAGCGCCGCGACCCTGACGATCCGGATCGTCGACTATCCGGGCGAGTGGCTGCTCGACCTGCCGCTGCTCGAGCAGAGCTTCGCCGATTGGTCGCGCGCCATGCTGCGGCTCGCCCGCAAGGGCGTGCGCGCCGAGGTGTTCGCCGACTTTCTCGCCTACATCGCCGACCACCCGCCCGACAAGACCGCGAGCGAGGACGTCGCCAGACGGGCGCACGATCTCTACTGCGCCGGGCTTCGCGCGGCACGCGACCGGCACGGGCTGAGCTTCCTGCAGCCCGGCCGGTTCCTGTGCCGCGGGACGCTCGGGGAGGTGCCCTATCTGTGGTTTGCGCCCCTCGACGTCGCCGATAGCAATATTGCGTTCGCCCGCGGCACGCTCGGCGCCCTCATGCAGGAGCGCTTCGAGGTCTACAAGCGCGAGGCCGTCACCCGGTTCTATGAGGATCACTTCCGCCATTATTCGCGCCAACTCGTGCTGGTCGACGTGCTGCGCGCGCTGCTGGCGGGACGCGACGCCTTTGAGGACACCCGGCTTGCGATCGACGCCATCCTCGACAGCTTCCGCTACGGCCACGGCGGCATCATCTCGAAGCTGCTGTTCGGCTCGCACATCGACCGCGTACTGTTCGCCGCCACCAAGGCGGACCACGTGCCCGACATCCAGCGCGACCACCTAGCGGCGCTGTTGCGCAACATGGCGGCGTTTCCCGCGCTCGACGTCATGAGCAGCAACGCGCGGCTCGACGTGATGGCGCTCGCCTCCGTCATCTCGACCGCGGAGGACGCCCAGGAGATCGAGGGGCACCGCGTTCAGGTGGTGGTGGGCCGGCCGGTCGGCAGCGAGAGGCAGGCGAAATTCTTCGTCGGCAACGTGCCGATCCGCCCGCCGCGCCCCGACGCCTGGGCCTCGCCGTTCCTGAGCGTGCCGGTGTTCGAGCCGCCCGCCATCGATCCTTCGCCGGTCGACGGCATCGCACACATCAACCTCGACCTCGCGCTCGAATTCCTGCTCGGAGACCGGCTGCGATGAGCGATCAATCCAACCATCGTCCGAACGAGCCCGCCGCGCGCGTGATCGAGTTCGATCGCGCGGAGGACGTCGTCGCGCTGCGGCCGGCGGCGCCGCGGGTCATCGTGACCGAGCAGAGCGGACGGGTCACGCCAAGCGAGCCGGTGAGCCTTCCGCCGACGGTGACGCCGGAGCCGTCGCCGCGCCGCGACCGTGTGAGGACGCTCGCGCTCGGCGGCATCGCGGTGTTCCTGGTCGGTTGGCTGGTGCTCGACGCGGTGGCGTGGATCTCCGCGGCGTTCGACCGCGGCCCGGCGCTCGGCCTTGCCGCCGCGGCGGTCGTGATCGCCGGCGTCGCCGGCGCGGGCGCCTTGATCGCGCGGGAAGTCGTGAGCGTGTTCCGCCTGCGGAGCGTCGAGGCGATCCACCGCCGGCTGGCCGAAGACGTCGACCGGCTGCCGCCGGGCGTGGCGCGCCAGGCGATCGCCGACGTGCTGGCGGTGGTGCCGCGCGAACGCGAGGTGGAAGCCGCGATCGCGGCGTTCCAGCGCCAGGTGCAGGTGCACCACAGCGCGCGGCAACAGGTCGATATTCTTTCGCGCACGGTCCTAAAACCGCTCGACCAGCGCGCCGAGGCGCATGTGCGTACCGGCGTTCTGCGCGCCTTCGGCATCACCGCGATCAGCCCGACCGCGCTCAGCGACGCGGTGTTCTTTCTCGCCTGCGGAGTGCGGATGGTGCGCGGGATCGCCGCGTCCTACGGACACCGGCCGACCGCGGCTACGACGGTCCATCTGCTGCGCCGGCTCATCTACGAGGCCGGCAAGCTCGGAGCGGTCGACATCGCCAGCGCCTCGCTGGTGCAGCAACTCGGCGGCGCCGTCGCCGAGCGGATCGCGACCAGCGCTGCCGACGCGCTCTACGCGTCCTACCGCATGGCCCGGCTCGGCGTGATCGTGATGGATCTGTGCCGGCCGGTTCCATTCCGCGAGGACGAAGTGCCGAGCGTCAGTTCGCTGGTCGGCAACGTCGTGCGGCGCCGGACGGAACCGCAGGCCTAGCCGGGGCTGGCGCAAGTGCGCAGGATCGGCCGTACGGTGAGGCCGGCGACCCGCCGGCCAGCCCGAATACTTCACAATGGATACCGTTAGCGGTAAGCAGTGACCCGCGGCCGGCGGTCTCCTATGCTGCTTGGCAAGTGGAATCGTGTGAGTGGGGCATGACGAATCGTGAGCTTGTTTCGTCCTTTCACCGTGATCCTCACGTTCGCGTTGAGCAGCGTTTCGAGTTGGAGGCCGATTTCTCTCCGGAAGACTCGATAGTCGACCGTTTCAACGCCGTTGTCCGCCGGTTTCCATCGAGACTTGCGATCCGGGACGTCGCGGCGTCGGTTACGTACGCCGAACTCGCCGTTTCAGTTGATCGGATTTCCGCCGCCATAGTCGCGGCGAGCAAGGGGAGCCCTGGTCCGGTCGCCCTCTTGCTGGCCGCCAATGCCAACCTTCCGGCTGCCATGCTTGGCGTCCTTGCGGCGGGCCGGCCCTACATCGCCCTCGATCCCGATTTTCCCGGCGAACGCAACGCGTTGATCGTTTCGCAGTCCGGCGCCTGTGCGGTCATTTCGAGTGCCGATCTGTTCGAGGCTGCGCGGACCTGCTTCCCGTCCGAACTGCCGGTGATCGACATCCAGGTCTTGTCAGGGGCGCCGCAGCCCAGGCCTGACGTGACGCCTCGTCCGGACGACCTTGCGGCAATCTACTATACGTCGGGATCGAGCGGCCCGCCCAAGGGAGTTGCCTGGAGCCATCGCAATATCGTGCATTGGATCCAGGTATTTACCGATACCGCGCAGATTTCATGCGCGGATCGTATGCTGCTCCTTTCGGCGAGCGTCTCCGCGTCGTTTCGGACGATCTATTCCGCGTTGCTCAATGGCACCACGCTCCATATTTTGCCGCCCCTCGGCTTGGGCCTTGCCGCTCTTGTGCAGCAAATCCGTGAGCGCGGCATCACGATCTATCATTCGGTGCCAACATTGATGCGTCGCATAGCCGAGAGCCTTGCGGCCGACGAGCGCATCGACACCGTCCGCGTCGCCTGCATCGGCGGGGAACGCGTTCAGTGGAGCGACGTGGATCGGTGCAACCGGGCCTTTTCCCGAGATGTTCGTGTCTACTCGGTCTTGACCAGTACCGAAGCCGGTCCATTCGTGCACGGCTTTATCGACGACGCGCTACGAGACACGACCGCGCATCCGCCGGCCGGACTTCCAGCCCATGGCTGGAGCGTGACGATCGTGGACGATGACGGCGATCCGGTTGCGGGAACGGAGACCGGTGAGATCGTCGTCACCAGCCGCTTCATCGCGCTGGGCTACTGGCGGGGATCGGACTTTGCGGTGGAGCCGTTCCCAAGCGATCCCGCCGATCCCCGGCTGCGCATCTACAAGACCGGCGATCTGGCGTCGCGACGGCACGATGGACTGATCGAATTCGTAGGCCGCAAGGACCAGCGGATCAAGCTGAATGGTCAGCGCATCGAATTGGACGAGGTTGAGAGCACGTTGAAGCATTGTGCGGGCGTCCGCGATGCAGCCGTCGTGGTGAGGCGGGACGAAAGCGGGCTGCCCCGACAGTTGGTGGCCTATTGCGAACTTGAGCCGGAGACCACCGGGGTGTTGCCGCTGCATCTGAGCGCCGGCATGGCCAAGACCCTGCCGCGCTACATGGTGCCGAGTTCGATCACGATCCTCGACGCGCTGCCCCGGCTGGTGAACTTCAAGATCGACCGCGAAGAGCTCAACCGGCGGGACAAATTGGCCGGCGCGTCCACGCTCCCCGCCCCAGCGGGTTCACGGGCCGAGCCGAGCAACAAGATTCAGGAAACGCTATTGGGGTTGTGGCGTGATGTGCTCAAACGGCAGGACATCGACTGCGATGGCGATTTTTTCCTGCTGGGCGGCGACTCGCTGTCGGCTGTCGACCTCATTCACCGCATCGAAGAGAAACTGCAATACCGGGTGCCGTTCAATATCCTGATGGAATCACCGACCGTCCGCGAGCTGGATGGCCGCCTGGAAACACGGACGCTGGGTGCAATCAACGACACTATTCGCATCCACACAAGCGGTGCGCAGCGCCCGCTGTTCGCCGTGAGCGGAAGCGGCGGCCACGGCTTGCGCGTGTCTACCGTCCTGCGGTCCCTCGGGCCGGACCAGCCATGCTACGGGCTGCAACCGCCGGGAATGGACTGGAGCAGCGCCGGGTGTGAGACGCTGCCGGAGATGGCGGCGCACTATATCGGCATGGTGCAAACGGAGCAGCGGCACGGACCTTACCGCCTGTTGGGTACCAGTTTTGGCGGGCTCATGGCGTTCGAGATGGCGCTGCAGTTGCAGGAAATGGGGGAGTTGGTCGAATTCCTCGGGATGGTCGACACCGAACCGCCAACCTGCCTCGAAGGCGGCGTCCCCGACAATGCGCCATTGCCTGCGATGCAGCATCCGCAACACCAAAGTCCAATCGAGGCGATCAACTTGCGGGTCGCCGAGACGCATTTTCGCGCGAGCCGTCGCTATGCCCTTGACGACCGTTTGGAGCGGAATCTCCTCCGGGGTGAGCTGACCTATTTCTATTGCACCGGAAATCCTGTCATTGCCGGACGCGACCGCCGGCCATTGTGGCGGCGGTTCGCACCCGGTGGATTTCGCCTGCTGCCGTTGCCGGGCCTGCATGGCACGTACAGTCAAGAGCCGCAGTTGACGGCGCTGCAAAATCTGTTGTTGGCCTGCCTGGACGGCAAGCCGCCAGCGGCGAGCGATCCTGCGGCAGTGTTCGGCCGCCGCTTTCGAATAGAGGATGATGGCCAGCGCGCACGTATCCTCAGTTCGACGGGTGAAGCGTACTACGTCGAGCAAGATCGCATTCAGGGCTATGTGGATACATTCAAGGCCGAGGCGGAACTTGTTCGTTTCGCGGGCTGGGCGGTCGAGCACGATGAACAGCGATCGGCGCAGACCATCGCCGTGTTTCTCGACGATCAATTCCTCGGCTATGGCGCGAGCGGCGTGTCGCGTCCCGACGTGGCCAAACTGCTCGGCGCCCGCTCGCCACAATACGCCGGCTTCAACCTTCAATTCCAGCGCGTTGCACCGGCCCGCGCTTTGGAGCGGCCGCGTCTGTTCGTTCTGTCGAGCGACGGTCGTGCCGCCGAGCTGCGCACTACGCTGCGGGCAAAGGACCAGCAACTGCAGGCCGAACTCGACGCCATAAAGAACTCGACGTGCTGGCGGATCACCCGGCCGTTGCGTGAAATCCACCGTATCACAGCGGGAATTTTGGGGCGATGCCGGGGACGCGGGCTGTAGCGCTCCGAGGCCGACATCTGGCCTCGCGGCGCAATACGGCTCACTGACGCGCGACGCTCAGCGATGCGGTGTTCTTTTTCGCCTGCGGGGTGCGGTCGCTGGTCGGCAACGTCGTGCGGCGCCGCACGGCTTCCAAGCCGTCAGCTTTTCTTCCAGAACTGTCCGACGATCTGCGCCATCGTGAGGGGATGCGTCAGCACGGTCAAAACGCGTCCCGCCGCGCGTTCCGGCTCGTAAAACACGCCGAGCTGTCGAAGCAATGTAGCCCGGTCATAGTAAATCTTTTCACCCGCGAGGCGGTCTTCATCGTCGAACGTAAAGATGCCGCAGAGCGGAAATTCGACCTGGCGTCCGGTTGCGGGCAGGCCGCGCCACGGGCCCATGTGCCGCCCGCTGATGACGACTTCGAGAATGACAGCGGTATCGCTTGCGTGCCGGTTCTGCACGTCGATATGCAGTCCTGGCAGCGCCTGTAGCAGCCCCTCGTAAAATGCGCGGACTTCGTTGCGTCCGTTGTAGTGGGCATCCCATGGTTCATCGTCGTAATGCGCGCTCACTCCGAACGTCCCCATGATGCCTTCGAGATCATGCCGGTTTTCGAATCCGACATGCTCTTCGACGAGTTTGAGGCGAACGGCATTGCGCTCAGCAGTACTCATTCCGATCATGATCGATCCGCCGCAGGTGTTTGAAGAGGTGACGCAGGTGCTTTGCAGAGTGATTGATGCCTGATGTCGGTTTTCGTCTAGGGTAAGACCGGCTGCCCGGGCGGAAGGAGCGATTGTGGCAGAACAGTCCGAGACACTCAAATACTGGGCATTTATCAGCTACAGCCGCAACAATTCCACATGGGCTGACTGGTTGCATCGGACGCTCGAGTCCTATCCGGTCCCCAAGAGACTACGCGGGCAAATCGGGCCAACCGGGCCGATACCGGCCAGGCTGGTGCCTGTTTTCCGCGACCAGGAGGAACTGTCCGGTTCGGCGGACCTGGGCGGAGCAATCCGCCGCGCGCTGGCGCAATCGCGCTATCTGATCGTCATCTGCTCACCGCATGCGGCCAAGTCCCGCTGGGTCAATGAGGAGATTTCGGCCTTCCAGGCGCTCGGCCGCGGAGAGCGGGTGTTATGTCTCATCGTCGACGGCGAGCCGAACGCGAAGCCGGAGTCGAGCCAGCTGGAGTGTTTCCCTCCAGCCGTCCGCGTGGCGGCTGCGAGCGATGGGGTGCCGGGAAGACCCGATATTGAGCCGCTGGCGCCCGATGCAAGACCGGGCAAGGACCCAAGGCACAAGGCTTTCATCCGGCTGATCGCCGGGCTTCTCGGCGTCAATTTCGACTTACTCTGGCAGCGCGAGCTGCGGCGCAGGCGGCAGCAGCAGGCCCGTGTGGCGGCGGCCTCGCTGGCGCTCCTGCTCGCCGCCACGCTGGCCTACGTCGCCGTCGCGGACGCCGGCATATCCGTGCCGGGAGGAGACAGCGTGCGGCTGCTGTTCGATCGTTACGCGGTCTCGATGTTCCGCACGGTTCGCTCCGACGATGAAATCTTACGCACGGCGGTGCCTGCGCGAGACGGCATCGTCGGTCGCATCCACCGCGAATGGATCGAAGGCGCCTGGGTCCGTAACAATGCGACGCGTCCAATAGGACCGAAGCTTTCAATCTCACCCTGGATATCGTCGCAGGCCATGGCCGCCGCGTTCCGGGCCGTCGAACCGGGCGTCCCTGAGATCGCTGCATTTTCGGATGCATTGGAGGCGCCTTTTGCCAAGGACCTTCCGATCGAGGTTGGCGGCAAGAAATTCGGATGGCTCGTCGGCGATTCCGATTATCCGCGCGCCGAGCCGGCGCTTTGGACGGTTACGGCGCTGGCAGCGGCGCTGGGCCGACGCGATCTGGCGGAAGACGGCCGCCGCACGCGTTTGACGTCACGACTCGAGTATGCACAGGCGGTCTCCGATCTTTACCGGCCGGTCGCGGATGGAGGCTGGAACATCCTTCCGCAACAAGATGACCCGTCCAAACACTCGACCTATACGACGGCCTTGGCGCTCTTGGCTCTGCTCGAGGTTCACCGTGCAGGGCTGGGTTGGCACGGCGACAGGGGACGCCTGCAAGACTTGCTGACGACGACGGCGGCGTGGCTCACGCGGCAGTTCGACAACAGACCGGCCCTGCCTGGTTGGCGCCTGGACCTTAACGATGGCGACACCAGCGCCACCGGAGAGGTCGCGGATGGGCTGACGCTGCAAATCTACAGCGGGCTGCTTCGTGCGGAGGAGGAGGCGGGCATCGCGGTGGCGCCGGCAATCCTGCTGGCTATTCCGCGTCACATCGATCGCCTGGTTGGCCGGCCCCTCGACTACCCGACGGGCCTCGGAAGCATCACGCGCGACTTCACGAACTTCGACGGCACGCACGTCACGCGGACCATTTCCACAACCTATCTGTGGCATCCATGGGCCATCGAATGCGCCGTTCGTTGGCTCGCGCGGCTCAAGCGGACCCAGGCGGCACCGGAAGCAAATACGCGTGCGCGGCGCGCCCTTGGACACCTGGTGGTCGACCTCGGATCGTCCAGCTTTGCCGACGCCGCGGCGCCCGGCAAAGTTCAGACCTTCGTGGCTTCCGAGCAGCTTTACGCGCTTGCGTCGTTGCTCGCGGTGCGTGCCGCTCGTCGCGATTGACCGGTGCCGGGCAACGCGTGCGCTGCAACGGTGACGCGGCCATCCTTTCTCCACAGGCGTTCATGCCGGCCGGAAATATCGCCGGAACCAAACGAGCCCGCATGAGTTTGGTTAACGGGACGTGATTAGAGGGGACTTTTGCCATGCCTATTACACTTATCCACCCGCGAAGTGTCGATTCGGCGCGTGAACAGGCGGCGGTGCCGCAAATCTCACCTGACGAAGCGTTGATCGCACGCATCGCGCGCGGCGACCGGCTCGCCATGCACACGCTGTTCGCGCGGCACCGGGTTCCTTTGTACCGATTCGTGCTGCGGATTGTGCGTGACGGTGCGCTGGCCGAGGACATCCTGAGCGACGCCTTCCTGGCGGTGTGGCAGCAGGCCGCGCGGTTCGAGGCGCGTTCGTCGGTGTCGACCTGGCTGATGTCGATCGCCCGCTTCAAGGCGCTCTCGGCGCTGCGGCGCACGACCGAAACCGGATGGGACGAGAAGACCGCCGAGCGCATCGCCGATCCGGCCGACAACCCGGAAGCCGTGCTGCAGAAGAAGAGCCGCGACGAGATGCTGCGCGACCGGATCGCGTCGCTGTCGCCCGAGCACGCCGAGGTCATCGATCTCGTCTACTACCACGACAAGTCGGTGGCCGAAGTGGCCGAGATCGTGCGCATTCCCGAGGCGACCGTGAAGACGCGCATGTTCTACGCGCGCCGCCGCCTGGCCGAACTGGTCGAGGCGGCGTAACCGTCGTCGTCATCGCGAAGCGACGAGTATTCCGCCGTCTTGGCTTGCGGCCGTCTGTGGCAATGCGCTCTGCCGGACCGTTGGAAATCCAGGTTGCCCGCCCGCTTCAACCCCGTTCGACCACGCGGTTGAGCTTCTTGCTCATCATCCAGGAGAGCACGAGGAACGCGACCAGCATGACCAGGCCCACGCCCGAAGACGCATCGCTCATGAGTTTCTCCGAGACCTGGCCGAAGGCATAGCCGGCTGAAACGATGGTGCAGGCCCACAGGCCCGCAGCCGCGAAATTGAGCGCCAGAAAGGTGGACCAGGGCAGCCGTGACATCCCGTAGGCAAACCCCGCGACACCGCGAATGCCGTGCGGGTAGCGATGGAACAGGATCATCCAGACGTAGTGTCGGTCCGCCAGCCGCGCCGCGGTCTGGACGGCGAGTTCGAGCCGTGGAAAGCGCCGCAGCCAGCGGGTGCCGAAACGCCTCCCGATCCAGAAGCGGATCGCATCGCCGGCGAAGCTGCCGAACCAGCAAACCAGGATGAGGGTGCCGAAACTCAGCGCGCCTGAATGCGCGGCGTAGCCCGCGAACAGCGCAAGCAGCAGGCTGTGCGAAGCCGCATAGGCGAACATGAGGCTGTAGGCTGCATCGCCGTGCTGGCGTATGAGTTCGAGGAACGAGGTGAGGTCGGTCGGAAACAGCAATGGGACTACCTTGACAACGTCGTCCTGGACCATCCCCCGAAGACCGGGGATCGGCCTGAACGCTAGCATGGCCGCCGCCGGATTGGTTTCAATTTTTCGACAGGTGCGTACACCAGTCGACGGTGAATCCGCTCGAGCCGTTTCCAACGGGATCGGGTCACGAAGGCGCCATGAGAAGGCGCGACGGTTATTGATCGCCGCGCCGGGCCTTGACGCGATCTTCGACGCGGGAAAGATTGCACGCCGCATCAACGGAGGAGTTTGGCGATGTCACGTATCACTCGCACTCGCTTGTGGGACACTCCCGTTGCGATCGCTCTGTCCATTCGCAGCACCGCCGCCACCGTAGGCCCCGGTGGAGATAATTTCATGAAGGTCGATATCCTCCCTCGCCCTGGCGTGGCTCCGGCCGCCCCGTTGGCCGATGTTGGCGCCCGCCCGGTCCTTGCAGAGACCGTTAAGGCTGGCGGGACGGACCAGCGGAGTTGGGAAGGCCCGGCCGTCACCACTCTGGTCATCTGACAAGCTGCGCGCCACGGTCGGAGTTTTGCTATCGTGCGGGGCAGGGAGGCGCCGCCGATGTCCCACGATGGAGCGACCGTCACGCGACGCGATCCGCAGGCGGTCGCCGCGGCCGTTCGCGCGCTCACGGCAAAATTCGGCAACCGGGTGGTGACCTCGCAGGCGGTGCGCGAACAGCACGCCAACACCACCACCTGGATTGCCAACGAGCCGCCCGACGCGGTGGTGTTCGCGCAGACGACCGAAGACGTGCAGGACATCGTGCGCATCTGCGCGGCGCAGCGCGTGCCGGTGATCCCGTTCGGCACCGGCACCTCGCTCGAAGGCCACGTCAACGCGCCCCACGGCGGCGTGTCGATCGACTTGCACGACATGAACCGCGTGCTCAAGGTGAATGCGGAGGACCTCGATTGCGTGATCGAGCCCGGCGTGACCCGCAAGGCGCTCAACGAGTATCTGCGCGACCAAGGCCTGTTCTTCCCGATCGATCCCGGCGCCGATGCCTCGCTCGGCGGCATGGCGGCGACGCGCTGCTCGGGCACCAACGCGGTGCGTTACGGCACCATGAAGGACAACGTGCTGTCGCTCAAAGTCGTGATGGCGGACGGCGAGCTGATGACCACCGCGCGGCGGGCGAAAAAATCGTCGGCCGGCTACGACCTCACGCGGCTCATGGTCGGCTCGGAAGGCACGCTCGGCGTGATCACCGAGTTGACCCTGCGGCTCGCCGGCATCCCGGAGGCGATCGCCGGCGGGGTGTGCCCGTTCCCCTCGGTCGAGGCGGCCTGCAATGCGGCGATCATGACCATCCAGTCGGGCATCCCCGTGGCGCGCATCGAGCTGCTGGACGAGGTGCAGGTGAGGGCGACCAATCTCTATTCCAGGCTGACGCTGCCGGAAGTTCCGATGCTGTTCGTCGAATTCCACGGGTCGTCGGCCGGAGTAGCCGAGCAGTCCGAGCGGTTCGGGGAGATCGCGGGCGATCTCGGAGGGGGGCCGTTCGAGTGGACGGCACAGGGCGAAGACCGCACCCGGCTGTGGCAGGCGCGCCACGACGCCTATTGGGCGGGGCGGGGGCTGCGCCCCGGCGCGCAGGCGATCGCCACCGATGTCTGCGTACCGCTCTCGCGGCTGGCGCAGTGCGTGACCGATACCCAGCGCGACATTGCCGAGCACGGCCTGGTCGCGCCCATCCTGGGCCATGTCGGGGACGGTAATTTCCACCTCACGCTGCTGGTGGACATGACCGATGCGGCGGAGGTCAACGCCGCCAAAGGGTTATGCGAGCGTCTGGTGGATCGGGCCCTTGCCATGGACGGCACCTGCACCGGCGAGCATGGCGTCGGGCAGGGCAAGATGAAGTACCTGCCGGCCGAGCACGGTGCGGCGGCGCTTGCGGCCATGGCCGCGATCAAACGCGCGCTCGACCCGCAAGGCATTATGAATCCAGGCAAGATTGTCTCGGTCTAGCGTCCCGACCGCCTTCCAGCCTCCGCCGATCCGGCTGAAAATTGCCCACCTAACCCTTTGGTGGCGGACATAGATTTGCCGTCAATCCGCCCGACCCTATGAGGTGGCACTCCAGGGGCGAGGGGGGCTCACAGGCGACAGACAGGACTGCGGCCAGGATCGAGCGGCCGTCACGATTGCAAAAACTCGATCAAGCTCGATTGGAGAGGTGCTCAGGATTTTTGCGGGGCCGGCACGCATCGCCCAATGCGTCGGCCCAGGCAAAGACCTGGAGTGGGGACGTCGTGCAGACGACGCTGCTTGGATTTGCAATTGCGATCATCCTGGCGCTTGTCGCGGCGCTGGTTGGGCCGTTTTTTGTCGATTGGGGACACTTTCGCGGCGAGTTCGAAGAGAGAGCCAGCCGCCTGACCGGCCTCGAATTCCACGTCACCGGTGCGATCGACGCCCGCCTGCTGCCGACCCCCACCCTCATGCTGCATGGCATCGAGTTCGGCCGCCCGGGCGAGACCGGCAAGGTCAGCGCCCGTTCGTTGCGCCTGGAATTTGCGCTCGGCTCGTTCGTGCGCGGCGAATGGAAGATCGCCGATGCTCGCCTTGAAGCGCCCGACCTCGTGGCGGGCATCGATGAGTCGGGCCGCATCGCGGTGCCGGTGCCGTCGGTCGGATTCGACCCGGAAGGCGTGTCGGTCCAGCGCCTCACCATCGAGGAGGGTCGCGCCACTCTGACGGATGCCGGCAGCGCATCGCGTATCGTGCTCGACCAGATCGAATTCAAGGGCGAGCTGCGCTCGCTTACCGGCCCGGTCAAAGGCGAAGGCTCCTTTGTCGTCGACGGGCAGCATTATCCGTATCGCGTGAACACGAGCCGCGTCGGGGATGAGGGCGGCGTCAAGGTGCGGCTCGCCATCGACCCCATCGATCGTCCGGTGACGGCCGTGGTCGATCTCTCGGTCGCGATCGAACAGGGCGTTCCGCGCTTCGAAGGCACGCTTGCATTCGCACGCTCGGTGACCCGTGCGCCGGAGGGCGCGCAGGCGCTGATCATCGAACCGTGGCGCGTGACCAGCCGCATCAAGGGCGACAGCGCGGCCGCGGTGCTCGAGCAGATCGAGTTCCAGTACGGTCCCGACGATCGGGCGGTCAAGCTGCGGGGCGATGCCAAGATCGCGTTCGGCGCCCGCCCGCAGCTCGACGGCGTGTTCTCGTCGACGCAAATCGATCTCGATCGCGTGCTCGACCTGCCGGACGCGATGCGCCGCCGGCCGCTGATCGCGATCAAGAGCTTCGCCGATAATTTTGCCAGCGTATACCGGCTGCCGTTCCCGGTTCGGCTCGGGGTCAACGTCGAAACGCTGACCCTTGCCGGCGCCGCGCTCCAGCGCGTCAGCGCCGACGTGAAGACCGATGCCGAGACCTGGGACATCGAGAGCCTGGAATTTCGCGCGCCCGGCATTACGCAGGTGCGGCTGAGCGGCCGCTTCGGCGCCGCGGCCAAGGGCATCTCGTTCAACGGGCCGGCCAAGATCGAGTCCGCCGATCCGCGCGCGTTCGTCGCCTGGCTCGCCGATCGGGCCGATGCCCAGTTCAGCGCCGCCGATTCATTGCGCGTGAGCGGCGACGTGAGGCTCGGCAGCGAGACGATCGCCGTCGACTGGCTGAAGATCGAGCTCGACCGGATGGCGATAACGGGCCGCTTCGACTATTCGTGGGCGGGCGACGACCGTCCGGCGCGCCTCGATGCCGTGCTCACCGCGCCCGAGCTCAACGTCGATCGTGTGCAGTCGCTTGCCAAGGCCGTGCTGGGTGGCACCGAGTTCGACTGGCCGCGCGAAGGCACGCTTTCGCTCAAGGTCGATCGCGCGTCCCTCGGCGGCGTCGACGTGAAGGGGACGAACGTCGACGTGCGGCTCGCCGCCAACGGTTTCGGCATCGAGCGCCTCACGATTGCGGACCTGGGCGGCGCTGCGCTGGCGGTCAAGGGACGCATCGACAATCATTCGCAGGCGCCACGCGGCGAAATCACGCTCGACCTCGACGCGCGTTCGCTCGACGGAGTGACGGCGCTGGTCGAGAAGTTCGCCCCGGCGGCGGCCGAGCAGCTTCGCCGCACGGCCGAGCGATTTGCGCCGGTGAAATTGCGCGCCCTGCTGTCGATGGATCCGGATACGCCGGATGCCGCCCGGGTGACGAGCGCGCTGGCCAAATTCAAGGTTGACGGCAGCGCCGGCGCTTTCCGTCTCGCATTGCACGGCGATGCGGCCGCCGCCGCCAAGGCTTTCGCGTTGCCCAATCTCGCCGATCTCGGCGCGGCCAAGGTGAACGTCAGCGGGCGGCTCGATGCCGACGACGGTGCCATCCTGGTCGAACTCGCCGGACTCGACCGCATCCTGGCGGTCGACAAGCGCCCGGGCCGGCTGGAGCTCACGGCCAAGGGCGCGCTCGACGGCGAGCTTGCGGTCAACGGCCAGCTCTTAGCGGGGGCGCTCAGCATCGCGACCAAAGGGACGGTCCGCCTCACAGGCTCGCAGAGCAAGATGGCCGGGCTCGACCTCAAGATCGCCAACGCGAATGTCCGTTCGCTGCGCGCGGCCCCCGCCGGGCGGCCTGCCGAGCTGTTGCCGATGTCGGGGACCGCGCGGCTGGCGTTCGCCGAGGGCACCGTCACGCTGACCGATATCGCCGGCAGCATCGCCGGCACGAGCGTTGGCGGGCGTCTCATCGTGGGGACGCGCAAACCCATGAACGTCGCGGGCGATATCGAAATCGGTGCACTCGATCTGCCGACCGTTCTCGCCGCGGCCTTGGGCACCCCGGTGCAGGGCGCGCGCGGCGCGGCGCTCTGGTCGGCCGAGCCGTTCGAAACGAGCCTGCCTGACGGGCTCAGCGGACGGATCGCGCTCAAGTCCGCGCGCGTCGGACTGGCGCCGAAGCTGATCGCCCGCGATGTGCGCGGCATCGTCCAGTTCGGCGGATCGGAATTGCTGCTGCAGGAGCTCGAAGGCACCATCGCCGGCGGTCAAATCGGCGGCGAGCTGGCGTTCATGCGGCGCCCGGATGGGCTCGCCGCGCGCGGTCGCGCCAGGCTGTCGGGGGTCAATGGCGCCGAGCTCGTTACGCCGCTCACCGGCCGGCTCACACTCGACATCAGCGCATCGGGTAGCGGCAAGAGCCCGGCCGCGCTCATCGGGTCGCTCGGCGGCAGCGGCAGCTTCACGCTCGAACACGGGCAGGTCACGCGGTTTGATCCGATGGCATTCGCGGCCGTGATCCGCGCCGTCGATCAGGGCCTTCCGATCGACGTGGCACGCGTGCGGGATCGCATGGAGGCGGCGCTCGCCGGCGGCAATCTTCCCATCGCACTGGCGGAAGGGGCGATCACCATCAACACCGGACAGGCGCGGCTGAGCAACACGGTCGTGCGTGCCCAGGGGGCCGACCTTGCCGTCGGCGGCAGCATCAATCTTGCCGATAGCGTAATCGATGCGCGGCTGACTCTATCGGGATCGCCGGGACCGGACGGGGCCAGCACCGGCCAACCGCAAATCGTGGTCACGCTCAAGGGACCGTTCGATGCGCCCAAACGGGCGATCGATGCGACCGCGTTCGCAAGCTGGCTCGCGCTGCGAGCGGTCGAGCAACAGGCGAAGAAACTCGATGCGCTTGAGGGTCATGGGGCGGCTCCCAGCGTCCTGCAACGAACCGCTCCCGCACAAGGCGCTCCGCCGCCCGCCGTACCTGCGGCGAATTCGGCTGTGGCGCCGGTGCCGGGTCCGGCCGCGACGTCAGGGATCCGAAGCGAGGCCAACGCGTTGCCACCCGCGGCCGAAGTAGCGCCGCCCGTGGCCGAGGTGGCGCCGCCCGCGCCCGAGGTGGCGCCGCCGCCTACGCCGCGTCCGCGGCCTGCGATCGTGCGAGCGCGCCCGAAAGCGCACAAGCCGCGCACCGCAACGGCGCCGCTGGATCTGCGGCCGGGGTCGCCACCGATTTTCAGATCGCTCGATCTGCCGCGGCTGTTTCAGTAGCCACCGCACCGGGCTCGCGCGGCAGCGTCAACGCCGTCTCGACCGTCAGTCCGGTCGCAGCGCAGTGGCGGCCGGGCGAACCATGACCTCGCGCTTGCTTTCGCCGGCGCGGCTCTCCTCGCCGAGTTGGCCGCGATAGTGATCGAGCACGAACAGCCGAATGGCGGACGATAGGTTGCCGTGCCGCCGGTCGGTATCGATCGAGGCGACCAGGTCGGACAGGGTCACATCGCGTCCACCCGCGATCTCCTTGAGCCCCTGCCAGAACGCGTCTTCGAGGCTGACACTGGTCTTGTGCCCGGCAATCACGATGGATCGCTTCACAACCGGAGATTTCATCGTTCGTCTCCCGTTTCAATCCGATGCAGATCGAGGTTGCGGCTGGACTTTTCGCCTTCGCTCTCGGCCCGCTTGCGTTCTGCTTTGTTGCGGCCGTGCAAAAAACGGTTGGCGGCAGCCTGCTGCTGATCACGCTGCCGCATGACCTTCTTTCGCGCTTTGCGAAGATTGACGATGTCTCCCATCATGCCCCGACGGTAACCGGATCTATTTGGTGATGCGGATCCTGAACCCGTCTGCGTCAAATACGCCCTTACCGTGGCACTCGGTCACGCTTGGTGATTCTCACGGCTACAATTGTAAGCATCCCGTACCGGCATGCAGCATCGAGGGGAGGTCCTTACCGCACACACTGGGTTGATCTCAGAGCATTCCCTGCCGATCGGCGGCGGAACTCTCTGGATTTTCGCGAATAAATACGAGAGTATCTCAGCGCCAGTACCAATACGTGCCGAATATATATTAGCGCTCGAACCGTACTACTGAGGTATTTTTTCAAAAATCTTACGGACGCCGACGTTCTTGCAGAAATGCAAAGCCCTTCATCAGTAAGCTCATACCTTCGTCAGATCACGCAAGTGTTATCGGGGAGACGATCCCGGGCTGTAGAACGGTTCCAATTCTAGCAGTGATTGATGGGCGCATGACCGCGGTCGGGCGCCATTCCGATCGCCTCCCGCCCGCCCCCGGCTCGGGGTTCAGCCCGGTCTGGTCATCCTCCGCGGCTGCACGAGCCGGTCGAATTCTTCTGCCGATACCGCACCGAGGCGAAGCGCCTCCTGCCGCAGCGTCGTTCCGCGCGCATGGGCGGCCTTGGCGATTGCCGCCGCGCGATCGTAGCCGATCCGCGGCGCCAGCGCGGTCACCAGCATCAGCGAGTTCTCCATGAGGTCGCGAATGCGCGGCTCGTTGGCGCGGATGCCGGCGACGCAATGCTCGGTGAACGAGGCGGCCGCGTCGGCCTCGAGCCGGATCGATTGCAGCATCGCGTATGCGATCACCGGCTTGTAGACGTTGAGCTCGAAATGCCCTTGGCTCGCCGCCATCGTGATCGTGGTGTGATTGCCGAACACCTGGCAGCACACCATGGTCAGCGCCTCGCTCTGGGTCGGGTTGACCTTGCCCGGCATGATGGACGAGCCGGGCTCGTTCTCGGGCAGGATCAGTTCGCCCAGGCCCGACCGCGGGCCCGAGCCCAGGAGCCGGATGTCGTTCGCGATCTTGAACAACCCGGTTGCCACCGAAGCCAGCGCGCCGTGCGCGAACACCATGGCGTCGTGGGAGGCCAGCGCCTCGAACTTGTTGGGCGCCGTGACGAAAGGCAGGCCGGTCGATGCGGCGATCCGCCTGGCGATGAGCCTGGCAAAGCGCGGGTGCGCGTTGAGCCCGGTGCCGACCGCGGTGCCGCCTTGCGCCAGCGGATAGAGCTCCCGGAGCGACATCTTCACTCGGGCGAGACCGAGCTTGACCTGCGCGGCATAGCCGGAGAATTCCTGGCCGAGCGTCAGCGGGGTCGCGTCCTGGGTATGGGTGCGGCCGATCTTGACGATGTGGGCGAACTCCCGGGTCTTTTTCGCCAGCGCCGCGTGCAGGGCGGAGAGCGCGGGAATGAGCCGCTGGGTGATCTCCTGTGCCGACGCGATATGCATCGCGGTCGGGAAGCAGTCGTTCGACGACTGGCTCATGTTGACGTGATCGTTGGGATGCACCGGCGATTTCGCGCCGGGCTTGCCGCCCAGCATCTCGTTCGCACGCGCCGCGATCACCTCGTTGACGTTCATATTGGTCTGGGTTCCCGAGCCGGTCTGCCACACGACCAGCGGGAAATGCTCGTCGAGCTTGCCGTCGATCACCTCCTGCGCCGCGCGCACGATCGCCTTCATGCGCCGGGCGTCGATGAGGCCGAGCTGATGGTTCACCTCGGCCGCCGCGCGTTTGACGATGCCGAGCGCCCGGATGATCGGCTTCGGCATGCGCTCTTCGCCGATGCGGAAATTATGGCGCGAGCGCTCGGTCTGCGCCCCCCAGTGCCGATCGGCCGGCACCTCGATCGGGCCGAATGTGTCGGTCTCGATGCGCGTTTTCGCCATGGCGCGTCCTCGGCCAGTCACGACGACGGGTTTGCAATTCTGCCGGACGGCACGATGGAGGCCGTCACCGTACCGGCTATCATGGCGCGTCCCGCCCGGCCCGCGCCCGGCATGATCGCGCCGGCGCGTTGCCGCTCTATTTCTTCCTGAACCGGTCGAGCCGCACGATGTCCGCGCTGCCGGCCGGCTTGTCGGGATCGTCGCCCGGACCGGGCGGAGGCGGATTGGCGGGTGTCGGGACCACGGTGGGCGTGCCGCCGCGCGCTTTCTTGTGCTCGGCCGGTTTGCGCGCCGGTGCATTGGCGGCTGCGGGTGCGCTTTCGCCGGCTTCGGCGGCGCCTTCCTCGATTTCCTGGAATTGCAGGCCGAACTGTACGGACGGATCGAAGAAACCGGTGATCGCCGCGAACGGGACCGTCAATCGTTCGGCGACCCCGCCGAACGACAGGCCGACCTCGAAGCCGGTGTCGCTCACCGCAAGGTCCCAGAACTGGTGCTGCAGAACGACGGTCATTTCCTCCGGATACTGGGCCAGCATGCGCGGCGAGATCTTCACGTCGTCCGCGCGGGTGTCGAACGTGATGTAGAAGTGGTGCTCGCCCGGCAGGCCCTTGGCGGCTGCATCGGTCAGAACGGTGCGCACGACCGAGCGCAGCGCGTCCTGCGCCAGGATATCGTATCGGATGTGGTCGACGGCCATGGGGCGATCCGTTCGTCCAGGTGGCGGGCAAGTGGCGAGATTCGCGGGTCCGGCGCAATGCTAGCGCGGCGCGCGCCGAACGCCAGCCCGCATTGCCTCGTGCCACGAAAATGGGAAGTGGAGGCTTCTGTTGCCAGTGCGGCCTTGGGTAGCCTGAGAAGCGTCGCAACTACCGTAACTTAAGCCCCTTCCTGCCGCGGGCGCCGTACGGCGCGGCCGGCGCAATGGCGTGGGGGCATGGTACGGCAGGACTTCGGGCCGCTCCAATAGCTGTCGTGATACGCAGGACCGCGAACGGTAGCGATGGGCTACAACCTGGCATTCCGGTCTTGAAATTTCGATACCGGCGCGTTTGAACCGAATGACCGTTGGCGCGACCAACGGCTGACAGTCTCAGGCTCTCCGATACCTGTGGAATCCAAGATCGCCGCCCAGCACGGCCGGAACCATCGCAATCAGCCCCGGGCGACAGGGCCCTAGGTCAATCCGGCATTGAACCGCTTTCACGTTAGCAGGAGGCTCTCCATGTCCGCGAAGCCTGAAGAGATGCTTTCGTCAATCATGACGCCGTGGATGATGGCCGCCGTGATATGCGCGGCCCTGCCGTTGCTCTATGCGGCGTCCGGCTTGCAGAACCCGGAATGGTTCGGTGGTTTTTTGCCGTTGTTCATTGCGCTGATCATCGGTATTGCCGCCGGCGTTTCGCTGACCGCTGCCGCGCGCCGGCTCTGCGGTCTTACCGGCTCATGGCGATTTTCGTGGGATTCGCTGACGGCAAGCTCCGCGGCGCTCGCCGGCATCATCGTCTGGGGCTTGCCGGTCGGCCTCATGTTCACGGTCGATGAGTTCCTGCGGTCGAGGAGCTTGGGCGCTCTGACCGGTGCGGTCATCTGGCCGGTAGCGGGCGCGGCGTTCGGGCTTGTGATGCGATGGCTTGCCCGCAAGAGCGAGCGCTCGTGAACGCAGTCAAGTCACCTCGCAAGCCGGCAACCCGCCGGAGACTGCGGGTGACTCAGATGGGCCATCGCGACCGATTGACATGGGCCATCGCGACCGATTGACGATGTCGTCCCAAGTCGACTTTTCCTCCGGACGCGAGCCTGTTCCGACGTGTCGCCTTCGCAAGCTTGGCGGCGGAGTCCAGGCGGGGCAGGGGCGGGGAAAATAAGTGGAGGCTTCTGTTGCCAGGTGCCTCCGAACCCCGCCTGCCGGAGCTTAACCCGTCAGGGCTTTAAGATCGGTATTCCAAACTGCGTTACGCAGCCTGGGCAACCGGAGCATAGTTGTCGTTTGCAACTATGGATTGGCCCGATAACGGTGGTACCATGCCGAGCAAAAGCATACCCTTTACGCCCTCGTCGATCCTATTTCGCCCCCGCCGATGCGGCTTTCCAGCCCAGCCTTCCGGCGGGACCCACCCCGCCGTCTGAGACAGGGCTATCGCAAGCGAGCCGCATTGGTGGAGGCGCCGGGTACTGCCCCCGGGTCCGAAAGGTTTATTGCGGCAGCCATTTATCGCCATAGCCGGCTTGCGCCGGCACGCTCAATATAGGGCCTAAAGGTTGCGGAAAAAAGAGCCGTCTCCGCCCCACCTCCGGGCGAGGGGGCGGCATCCCACCGGTCCGCGGCATGGGATGCGTCATGGTACGCGTCACACGGGGCGCGTCATGGGCGCCTTGCGATAAATCGAATGGTGCCCGGCGGGCCTGCGGTTTAAGTCTCGGCGCATGTCTGCGCCGGCTCCCGTTCCGCTATCGCCTACCGCCCGCATTCCCACCCTTCTGGAACTTTTCATCGCGTTCTCGACCATCTCGCTCTCGGGCTTCGGCGGCGTGCTGGCCTGGACGCGGCGCATGCTGGTCGAACAGCGCCAGTGGATGACTGCCGAGGAGTTCAACGACGCCTACGCCCTGTGCCAGTTCCTGCCGGGGCCGAACGTGGTCAATCTGTCGGTCGTATTCGGCCAGCGCATCCGTGGCGCGCTCGGATCGGCCGTGGCGCTGATCGGACTGCTGGGGCCGCCGTTCCTGATCGTCTCGCTGATCGGACTGCTGTACGCACATTTCGGCGAGATCGCCGCGTTGCAGCGCATGCTGGTCGGGGTGGCGTCGGCCGCGATCGGGCTGCTGATCGGCGCCGCCGCCAAGATGGCAACGCCGCTGTTCAAGGATCGCCTCGGGATCCTGACGCTGATCGCGCTCGCCGTTTTCGCCGCCATCGGGGTCATGCGCTGGCCGCTGTATTGGGTGCTCGCGGTGTGCGTGTCGCTGAGCATTGCGATCGCGTGGTGGCGGCGATGAAGGACGAGTTCGGCGCCCTGATCACGCTCGCGGGCTACTTCGCCCTGATGTCCTTGGTTGCGATCGGCGGCGCCTTTTCGGCCGTGCCCGAGATGCATCGCGTTGCGGTCGAGATCGAGCAATGGATGACCGAGCGGCAATTCACCGACATGTTCGCGCTCGCGCAGCTCACGCCCGGCCCGAACGTCATCATCGTCACCCTGATCGGCTACCACGTCGCCGGACTCGTTGGCGGACTGGTTGCGACCCTGGCGATGTGCGGGCCGGCCTGCGTGGTCGCGTTCTTCGTCGGCCGGGCATGGGAGCGGTTCAAGCACGCGCCGTGGCGCGTGGCCGTCCAAGGTGGTCTGCTGCCGATCTCGATCGGGCTGGTTTTCGCGGGCGCATTCGTTGTGGCAACGGCGCCGCGCACAATTTGGTGGCGGTCGCGGTAACCGTCGCGACCGCCGTCGTGACCTACTTGACCCGCTTGAATCCCTTGTGGATTTTTGCCGTGGCCGCGCTCTTGGGTTTGGCCGGGCTGATGTGAGTGCGCGTTAATGCGAGGGCAGCGGGGGGCGATGCCTAAGTCTGCGGCATGCCCGAAGAGTTCGCGTTTCGATCCCGTTGACAAAATTTTGTCGCAATTGCTTTCCGTCTCCGGAGAGAATGTGCTAACCAAGTGCATGTGCGTGGTCGCCTGGGAGGGGTTGGCAACGCACACAGTATTGCGGGAGTAAGGGGAGGAACAATGGCTGAGGACGTAAAGTCGTCCCAGGACGGACCGCGTTCGGTCCTGACGCATAATTTCCGCGGCGGGTTGATTGTCGCCATCGCGGCGCTGGTGTTGCTGCTCGCTACGTTCGCCATATCGAGTCCCACGGTCCCGCGAATTCTGGCCATCCTGATAGGCGTCGTCGGGATTGCGACGGCGGCCGGGTTCGTGCCGGTGCGCGCGCCGCAGGATTATTACGGCGGCCTGGTGCTCATCATCCTCGCGACATTTGCGTTCATCGCTTCCGCCGAACTGCCGGGCCAGCGCGGCTTCGCCTTCGGCCCGGGGACGGCCCCGCGGCTGTTCTCAGGCCTCTTGGTTGGGCTTGGCGCCGCCGTCACGCTGGTCGGCGTCTTCATGGACGGGCCGGCGATCGAGAAGTACAAGATCCGCGGCCCGTCGCTGGTCGTGCTGGCGATCTTTCTGTTCGCCGCCGTGATCCGCCCGTTCGGGCTGATCGTTGCGACCTATCTCGCCTTCATGGTCTCGATCACCGGGTCCACGGAAATGCGGTGGATCGAAAGCGTGATCGCGGCGGCGGCGATGACGCTCGGATGCGTGCTGCTGTTCGTCTACCTGCTCAATTTGCCGTTCCAGCTGTGGCCGCAACCGAACGCGCCGATGCTGCTGCTGCATCAGTTCCAGGATATCGTGCAGCAACTCTGGGTGATCACTTTGAAGCTCATGCCCGGTCGGTCATGACGTATCTCCGGTCGGAACTCCGAAGCGCGGGTTGAGGTCATCATGTCCGAACTTCTTGCGAATCTGGCATTGGGCTTTAGCGTCGCGGCGAACCCATACAACATCATGTTCTGCCTGCTCGGGGCGCTGGTGGGCACGCTGGTCGGCGTGTTGCCGGGGATTGGCACGGTCGCGACCATCGCGATGCTGCTGCCGATCACGTTCGGATTGCCGCCGGTCGGCGCGCTGATCATGCTCGCCGGCATCTATTACGGCGCGCAGTACGGCGGCTCGACCACATCGGTGCTGGTCAACATTCCGGGCGAAGCGACATCGGTGGTCACCTGTCTCGACGGCCACCAGATGGCGCGGCAGGGCCGCGCCGGGCCGGCGCTCGCCATCGCCGCCATCGGCTCGTTCTTCGCCGGCTGCGTGGCGACCGTGCTGGTCGCCGCGCTCGGGGCGCCGCTCACCGGCCTGGCGCTGCTGTTCGGCCCGGCCGAATATTTCTCGCTCATGGTGATGGGCCTCATCTTCGCGGTCGTGCTCGCCAAGGGCTCGGTGCTCAAGGCGCTGGCGATGATCCAGGCCGGGCTGCTGCTGTCGATGGTCGGCTCCGACCTCGAAACCGGCGCCGGCCGCATGACCTTCGATTTCGCCGAACTGGCCGACGGCATCGGCTTCCCGAACATCGCGCTCGGCGTGTTCGGATTTGCCGAGATCATCCGCAATCTTGAACTGCCGGCGTCGAGCCGCGAGATCTGTGCAGTCCAAGATCACCGGCCTGATGCCGACGCGCAAGGACCTGATCGATTCCTCCGGCGCGATCGCGCGCGGTACGATCCTCGGCTCGCTGCTCGGCATTCTGCCGGGCGGCGGCGCGGTGATCGCGTCGTTCGCCGCCTACACGTTCGAGAAGAAGATGTCGAAGGACCCCTCGCGCTTCGGCCGCGGCGCGATCGAGGGGGTGGCGGCGCCGGAGAGCGCCAACAACGCCGCCGCGCAGACCGCCTTCATCCCGCTGCTGACGCTCGGCATCCCGCCCAACGCGGTGATGGCGCTGATGGTCGGCGCCATGACCATCCACGGCATCGTGCCGGGACCGCAGGTCATGACCAAGCAGCCCGACCTGTTCTGGGGCATGATCGCCTCGATGTGGATCGGCAATCTGGTGCTCGTCGTGATCAACCTGCCGCTGGTGGGCATCTGGGTCAGCCTGCTGCGCGTGCCCTACCGGCTGCTGTTCCCGGCCATCGTGGTGTTCTGCTGCATCGGCATCTACTCGATCAACAACGCTCCGACCGACGTGGTGATCGCGGCCGGATTCGGCATCATCGGCTATTGGCTGGCCAAGCACGACTTCGAGCCCGCGCCGTTGCTGCTCGCGTTCGTGCTCGGGCCGCTGATGGAGGAGAACCTGCGCCGCGCCATGCTGATCGCCCGCGGCGAAGCCACCGTGTTCATGACGCGGCCGATCTCGGCCATCCTGCTGCAGATCGCCTTCATCATGCTTGTCGTTGCCGCGCTGCCCAAGGTGCGTGAGCGCCGCGAGGTGGTGTTCGTCGAATAGCGAGCAATCGCAAAGCGGGGCGAACGTTACCCACGCCGTGGCGGCGTTGCGGTGGAGAAATGCGATGGATTTTTGGTACTCGTGGCTGGCGTATTTCGGTCTGATCTGCGGCGTGCTGGTATCGGCCGTCCTGGGGGCCTCGCTGGTGCGGTCGGCTTTGATCGGCTTCGCCGGCGGGGCTGCGATCATGTTGCTGGCGAATTTCTTCGATCCGACGCCGGCCCCCTGCCTGCAGAACGCGAAAGGCTGGGACATCCTGCGCGCGTATTCGCTCAATTGCCCGAAGTGAGCGCCGGCATCCTGCCGCCGCCGGCGCGATAATCCGGGCGCCGGTCGAGCGCCCGGCGCGCCAACGCTTTGCCGGGCATGTCGGGCTCGCCCGCGGCCGTGCGCACGGCGGGCGCAACGTGCCTGCCGGTGTGGCGGGGCGGGCCGTATCGCCCCTTGAATCCACAGCCGCCGCGACCGATTTTCACCGCAAGCTGCGGGGCGCTAGACTGGCGCCTTGAGTTCGGGCTTTGCGCGAGGCCGCATGCGGCAATACCACGAGCTGATGGAGCACATCCTCGCCGACGGCGTGGAAAAGCGCGACCGTACCGGCACCGGCACGCTGTCGGTCTTCGGCTACCAGATGCGCTTCGATCTGGCCGAAGGCTTCCCGCTCACCACCACCAAGAAGCTGCACGTCAAGTCGATCGTGCACGAGCTGCTGTGGTTCCTGGCCGGCGACACCAATGTCAAATACCTCAACGACCACGGCGTCACGATCTGGGACGACTGGGCGGACGAGCGCGGCGATCTCGGCCCGGTCTACGGCCGGCAGTGGCGCTCCTGGCCCGCGTCCGAAGGCGGCACGGTCGACCAGATCGCCAACGTGGTTTCGGCGATCCGCCGCAATCCGGATTCGCGCCGCCTCATCGTCACCGCGTGGAACCCGGCGGACGTGGACAAGATGGCGCTACCGCCGTGCCACTGCCTGTTCCAGTTCTACGTGGCGAACGGCCGGCTCTCCTGCCAGCTCTACCAGCGCTCGGCCGACGTTTTTCTCGGCGTGCCGTTCAACATCGCGTCCTATGCGCTGCTCACGCTGATGATGGCGCAGGTGACCAGGCTCGTGCCGGGCGAATTCATCCATACGCTGGGCGACGCGCACCTTTATCTCAATCATCTCGAGCAGGCGCGCCTGCAGCTCTCGCGCGCCCCCGGCACGTTGCCGACCATGCGGCTCAATCCCGCCGTGACCGACCTGTTTGCCTTCCGCTACGAGGATTTCGCGCTCGATGGCTACGACGCCGCATCCGCACATCAGGGCCGAGGTGGCGGTTTGATTCAGACAGCGCGCGTTGCCGCGGCGGTGTCCGCCGCCAGTTCATGGCGGCCTGCGATCGAGTTTGTCGTCGCCGTCGCCGACAACGGCGTGATCGGGCAGGGCGGCCGGCTGCCGTGGCGGCTGAAATCCGACATGGCGCATTTCCGCCGCGCCACCATGGGCAAGCCGGTGGTGATGGGGCGCAAGACCTATCTGTCGATCGGCCGCCCGCTCAAGGGCCGCACCAATATCGTGGTCAGCCGCGACGCCGGCTTTGCCGCCGCCGGCGTGCTGGTCGCGCCGACGGTCGAGGCCGCGCTCGCGGTCGCGCACGGCGATGCGCTGCGGCGCAATGCCGACGCTATTGCGGTCATCGGCGGCGCCGACATCTATGCGCAGACGATGGACCGTGCCGACCGGCTGCTGGTCACGCACGTGCATCTGCGACCCGAGGGTGACGCCGTCTTTCCTCCGATCGATGCGGAAGTCTGGCGCGAACGCGAGCGCAGCGAGCATCGCGCGGGTCCCGATGACGATGCGGGCTTTGCGGTCGTCGTTTACCAGCGTGCCGCGCGCATGCAGCCCGCGACTGGAGCGCGCTGAAGGATTGTCAAGGCCGTGCGCCCCCGCGCCGCATGCTTTTTAGGCGCGTTGTAACGCGGTGGCACCTCCCCTATAACCCCAGCCAAATCGCAACAGGCCGCCGGCGACCAGGCCGGCGAGCGAGGAGACAGCCATGCCGTGGAGCAATCAGGGCGGCGGACCCTGGGGTTCGGAAGGAGGCGGAGGAGGGGGCAAGGGCCCATGGGGCTCGGGACCGCAACAGTCGGGATTCGACGCCGCCCGATCTCGAAGAGTTCCTGCGCCGCAGCCAGGACCAGCTGCGCACGGTGTTGCCGGGCGGCAATCTGGGCGGCAAGGGAATCGGCCTGATCGCACTCGCCGCCGTCGCGATCTGGGGATTTTCCGGGTTCTATCGCGTCGAACCGGACGAGCTCGGCGTCGTCCTGACCTTCGGCGCCTATTCGCGCGACGCCAAGCCCGGCCTCAACTATCACCTGCCGTATCCGATCGAGACCGTGCTCACGCCCAAGGTGACGCGCGTCAACCGCATCGATATCGGCATGCGCGTGGTCGAGGATCTGCGCCGCGGCTCGACCATCCGCGACGTGCCGGAAGAAAGCCTGATGCTCACCGGCGACGAGAACATCGTCGACGTCGATTTCTCGGTATTCTGGGTGGTCAAGACCGACGGCGCCGGCGACTACCTGTTCAACATCCAGCAGCCGGAAGGCACCGTGAAGGCGGTGGCCGAGAGCGCCATGCGCGAGATCGTCGGCCGTTCCAACATCCAGCCGATTCTCACCGGCGCGCGCCAGAACATCGAAACCAGCGTGCACGAGCTGATGCAGACGGTGCTCGACAACTACGGCGCCGGCATTCAGATCACGCAGGTGCAGCTGCAGAAGGTCGATCCGCCCTCGCAGGTGATCGACGCCTTCCGCGACGTGCAGGCCGCGCGCGCCGACCTCGAGCGCGCGCAGAACGAAGCGCAGACCTACGCCAACCGCGTGGTGCCGGAGGCACGCGGCCGCGCCGCGCAGATCACCCAGGCGGCCGAGGCCTATCGCGAGCAGACGGTCGCCGAAGCCAAGGGCGCAGACGGCGCGCTTCCTCAAGGTCTATGACGAGTACAAGAAGGCGCCCGACGTGACGCGCCAGCGCATGTATCTCGAGACCATGGAACGGCTGTTCGGCGGCACCGACAAGATCATCATCGATCAGGGAGCCTCGTCGCGGCGTCGTTCCGTATCTGCCGCTCGACCAGCTTCCGCGGCGTCAGCCCGCGGCGCCAGCACCGACGGGAGCCAGCCGATGAGACTGAATCTTGCCGGCGGCATCCTGGCCGCAGTCATCCTCGTGGCGCTGATCGTCGCCTACAGCACCATGTTCACGGTCTACCAGACGCGCCAGGCGCTCGTGGTGCGCCTTGGCCAGCCGGTGCGCGTGGTGACCGAGCCCGGGCTGCAAGTTCAAGATCCCGCTGATCGACAGCGTGATCTACATCGACAAGCGCATCCTCGATCTCGAGAATCCGGCGCAGGAAGTGATCGCCTCCGACCAGAAGCGGCTCGTGGTCGACGCCTTCGCGCGCTACAAGATCATCGATGCCGCTGCGGTTCTACCAGACGGTCAGCACGGTCGAGGGCGCCAATTCGCGGCTCTCGACCCTGCTCAATTCGGCGCTGCGGCGCGTGCTCGGCGAAGCGACGCTGACGCAGGTCGTGCGCGATCAGCGCGAGCAGCTTATGGCGCGCGTGCGCGAGCAGCTCGAGAACGAGGCGCAGGCCTTCGGCATCGTCGATCGTCGACGTCCGTATCCGCCGTGCCGATCTGCCGGAGCAGAACAGCCAGGCGGTCTACGAGCGCATGAAGACCGAGCGTCAGCGCGAAGCCGCCGAGTTCCGCGCGCAAGGCAGCCAGCGCGCGCAGGAGATCCGCGCCAAGGCCGATCGCGACGTCACCGTGCTGCTCGCCGACGCCCAGTCGACCGGCGAAACGACCCGCGGCGAAGGCGATGCCGAACGCAATCGCATCTACGCCGAGGCCTTCGAGCAAGGACCAGGACTTCTTCGCCTTCTACCGCTCGATGCAGGCCTACGAGGCGGGATTGAAGTCGAGCGACACGCGGATGCTGCTCAAGCCCGATTCGGAATTCTTCCGCTTCTTTGTCGATCCTTCGGGCAAGCAACAGCGTAACGGCGGCGCCCCGAAATAGCGGCCGATTAATTCGGCGGCGGTTGCCGCCGCCGGCTTAGGCAAGATGTCCGAATTTCATCGTGGCCATCGGTCTGGTGTTCGTCATCGAGGGTCTGCTTTTCGCCGCGTTTCCGGGCGCGGCGAAACGGCTGGCGGCGAGCGCGCTCGACAGCCCGGAATCCTCGCTGCGGATTGCTGGCATCGTGTCCGCGATCCTCGGCCTGTTGCTGGTCTGGGCGATGCGGGGCTGAGCACGCCGGAAGCCATGCGCGGCGGCGGTATTGCGGTCCCGATTCCGCCCCAATCTACAGCCTATTTGGCTGGCGACATCGCCCTTGCGTCCCTGCACGGACGGGAGCAGTGTCCGCCCCACAACTCGCCAGGAGCTCAGACGTCCATGCTCGGCACTCTCTCCGAATTTGCCCGGCAGGCTCGCCGGCCCGCGTTCGCCGCGGTAGCAACGGCGGTATTGGTTTTCCCCTCGCTCACGGCCCCTTCTGTTGCGCGCGGGCCCGACGTCATTTCCGACGTTGCCGAAAGAGTGATCGATTCGGTCGTCAACATCTCGACCTCGCAGAAGGTCGAGGCGCGCAACAATCCGATGCCGCAGTTGCCGAACGATCCGCAGTTGGACGAGCTGTTCCGCGACTTCTTCAACCGGCGCGGCCAGGGCGAGCAGAATCGCGAACGCGTGCCGCGCCGCGTGAATTCGCTCGGCTCCGGTTTCATCATCGATCCGTCCGGCATCGTCGTGACCAACAACCACGTCATCGCGGAGGCCGACGAGATCACCGTCATTCTCAACGACGGAACGCGCCTCAAGGCCGAATTGATCGGCAAGGATCAAAAGACCGACATCGCATTGCTCAAGGTCACGTCGGACAAGCCGCTCAAGGCGGTGAAGTTCGGCGATTCCGAAAGGCTTCGTCTCGGCGAGTGGGTGATCGCCATCGGCAATCCGTTCAGCCTGGGCGGCACGGTGACGGCCGGCATCGTTTCGGCGCGCAACCGTGACATCAATTCCGGCCCCTACGACAACTACATCCAGACCGACGCCTCCATCAACCGCGGCAATTCGGGCGGCCCGCTGTTCAATCTCGATGGCGACGTGATCGGCATCAACACCGCGATCATCTCGCCGTCGGGCGGCTCGATCGGCATCGGCTTCGCGGTGCCGTCGAAGACCGCCTTGCCGGTCATCGATCAGCTGAAGCAGTTCGGCGAAACGCGGCGCGGCTGGCTCGGCGTGCGCATTCAGCAGGTGACCGACGAGATCGCCGAAAGCCTCAACATCAAGCCGCCGCGTGGCGCGCTGGTCGCCGGCGTCGACGAGAAGGGGCCCGCCAAGCCCGCGGGCATCGAGCCCGGCGACGTGATCATCAAGTTCGACGGCAAGGACATCAAGGAGATGCGCGACCTTCCGCGCGTCGTCGCCGATACGCCGGTCGGCAAGGACGTGCCGGTTCTCGTCATCCGCAAGGGCAAGGAAGAGATCAAGACCGTCAAGCTCGGCCGGCTCGAAGACGGCGAGAAGGCCGCGGCGGCAGGAAAGCCGGATGAGCCGCTCGACAAGTCGGTGGTCAAGAAGTCGCTCGGTATCGACCTTGCCAATCTCTCCGACGACCTGCGCAAGCGCTACAAGATCAAGGACAGCGTGAAGGGCGTGGTCATCACCGGCATCGACGCGAACTCGCCGGCCGCCGGCAAGCGTCTGTCGGCCGGCGACGTCATCGTGGAGATCGCGCAGGAAACGGTCGCGAGCGCCGACGAATTCCAGGCCAAGGTCGACAAGCTCAAGAAGGACGGCCGCAAGTCTGCGCTGCTGCTGGTGGCCAGCGCCGACGGCGAGCTGCGGTTCATCGCGCTGTCGCTGCAGTAGGACGGCGCGCGCTCACGCGGCCGATTGTTTTCGCCGACAATGGTTGTGGTGCCCGGCCGGGCACCACAACTTTTTTGTATCCGGGGTGAGGGCGCTCTACAGCCCGACCCGGCTCATCGCGGCGGCGAGATCGCTGTCCGACGCCTTCTTCAGGATGGCGCGCGCCAGCCGCCCGGCGGAGCGGCTTGAGCCGCGCGCGGACTTCGCCAGCAGGCCGATGACCGCGACGACCGGCGCGATCCCGAGCGCGAGCGCAAAGGCGACGATCTCGCGCCGCTGCGCCGCATACTCGATGGCGGCGATGGCATCGGGCGGCAGGCCCGCAAGGTCGCCGTGACGCAGCGCCTCCGGATCGGCGTCCCAATCGATACGCCCGGCCAGATGGCGCAGACCGATGTCGGGCCTGCGCGCCGCCGGTACCAGGCCTGGGTCCGGTGGCCTCGGCGCGCTTTGCGACGGGGTGCGAGATGGTGCGCCGCGTAATGTCCGCCGGCGCGTCTCGATTTCCGCGGGCCTCGGCAGACAATAGCTGCACGCGGCCGGCACGGCTGCGCGAGTCGTCCATGTCGGCTAGGCAGTACAGCATCCGCAGCGGGCGGCCTGCGCGCATCAGGTCGGTGCGCGGGGGCGACAGCGCGATCTTGCGCGGTGCCGGCAGGCCGGCCTGCCGCTCGCCGGCCTCGTCGACCAGTACGAGGCTGGTAAGATGGCAGACGATGCCCTCGCGCTTCGCGCGAGCTTGGCGGCGGCGTCCTCGTCCATCAGCGGAATGGCGAGCATGGCGGCGGTCGCGCCGACCAGCCGGGCGGCGCGCGAGGCCTCGCCCGGCGCCTGTTCTCCCCAGGTGGCGACGATGCGGGCGCCCCGGCGCAGCGTTTCGACGCGTTCAGGACGGTGGTTCACATGTTCGCCCGGCTGGTGCGGCGTGCGCGCCGCGTCGACCGCCGCGCGCGATCAGCGGGGCCGGCGTCGGAGCCGGTCGCGATGAACACCTGACCCCCGGTCATGCCCGCGAGATGCGCGATGCCGGCCTCCAGGGCGTCGTCGCCGATCAGCACGGCGGTGACGCGGATGCCGGTGCGCGCGATGGTGTGCGGAGCGAAGGCATAGCTCTTGCCGTCGGTCACGATCACCACGTCTTTCGGCCTTGCCGGTGGCGATCACCGCATCGAAGGCGCGGCCGATCTCGGTGCCGCCGCGCGCATCGCTCAGTCTGGCGACCAGGGCGGCGATGTCCGCGCCGGCGGCTTCGCCGACGAAATCGACGCGGTCGTCGAACTCCCACAAGCCGGATGCGGTCGCCCGCCTTGATGTGATGGCGCACCGCCGTCGCCAGGCCGGTCTTGGCGAGCGTCAGCTTGGAGGCCGAAACCTCGCGGTCGTCGCCCAGCGCGCGCGGCCCATCGAGCCGGAACGATCGAACAGGAGGTCGAGGTCGAGGCTCTGGCCGCCCTTCGGCGCCGGCGCGATCTCCAGCGTGACACGGCGCCCGTCGGCGGCGACGCCCTCGAGCGTGCGCGGCTGCCAACCCGCCAGCATGATGTCGATCGGGCCGTCGAGCGTGACCTTGAAGCGCCCATCCGACGGCGCCCCGGCCCGCAGCAGGCTCGCCCGTCCGTCCTCGCAGACGATGCCGAGGCTCGCCTCATGCACGCTATCGCCAACGACCAGATCGTCCGACGGGCGAAGCGGCGAGGAGCCGTAGATCTCGGCCGACCGTGGTCGGGATGCGCAGGTAGGGCGATTGCCCCGCGAACGACAGCGACGCCGTCCAGGTGTCGGTGACCACGATCTCGGCGCCCGGAGCGACGTGGCGCGACGCTGAGCATGTGGATGCCCTTGAGCAGTTCCTCGTGCAGAACCGCCGACTTGCCGGCGTCGACGGCGTCCTCGTAGGTCTCGCGCGCCTGGTTGCGCGCCTGTGCCACCGCTTTGAGGGTGCGGCCGTCGATGCGGGCCGTGAGCGCGCACAGCGTCGCGTCGACCGGGACCGGGAAGGTCATGGTCGCTTCGATCGACTGCGTTTCGGTGTTGCGGAAGGTGCGCTCGGTGGTGACGCTGGCAAGCCCGCCACGGATCGTCACGTCGATGCGGGTCGCAATGAGCGGGATTGGACGCTTTTCGCTGCCCTCGGTCAGGGCCCGGAGGAATTGCGTGAGCGGGTCATTGCCAACAATCGATGCCATCGTAGGCATGGTGGTCTCCATTCGAATTCGTCGCCCCCCACCGGGAAAGCCCGACGGAACTTGATGCTCAGTGGGATCGGAATTGATGACCTGTTGTCTCGATCGTCGGCGCCCACGCGCCGTGCCGGTGCACCTCCTGGTTTCGGTTCAGAGCGGCGGTAACGACATCCGGAAAAAGGCGCAATGAAGGCGGATGCAATCGCGCTCGGCGCGCCGCGGTCAATCCAGCACGTGGTTGACCATGCCGTCGGCGAGCTTGGGCTCGAACCAGGTGGACTTCGGCGGCATGATGCCGCCGGCATCCGCCACCGCCATCAGGTCGGCCATCTGCGTCGGATAGAGCGCGAACGCGACCGCCATCTCGCCGGACTTCACCCGGCGCTCGAGCTCGCCGAGCCCGCGCCCGCCGCCGATGAAGTCGATGCGCTTGTCGGTGCGCGGGTCGGTGATGCCGAACATCGGCTCGATCACGTTGCGGGTGAGCAGCGTGATCGGCAGCCGCCCGATCGGATCGTTCTGCGGAACGAGGTCGGGCCTGAGCGTCAGCCGATACCAGCGGCCGGCGAGATACATGCCGAATTCAGCCGCATGTCGCCGGCCGCACCGGCTGGTCGGACGCCTCGACCGAGAAGCGCTGCTCAGTTCGGCCAGGAACTGCTCGGCGCTGCGGCCGTTCAGGTCCTTCAGCACGCGGTTGTAGTCGAGGATCGTCATCTCGTGATGCGGAAACATCACGCGAGAGAAAATCGCCATGCGAGCCGCGCCGTTGCCGCGCGCCTGCGCGACCCGCGCGGCGGCGGCGGAGCGGTGATGCCCGTCGCGCGATATAGATCGCCGGCAGCGCGTCGAACGCGCGCGTCAGCGCCGCGATGGCGGCGCTCGTCGGCGATCACCCACATCTGGTGGCGCACGCCGTCGTCGGCGGTGACGTCGACGTCGGGCGCGCCGGTCGCCGCGCGCGCCAGCATGGCGTCGATGTGCGGGCGCCGCCGGATAGCCCATCATCACCGGGCCGGTCTGGGCGTTGACCGCCTCGATCTGGCGGACGCGGTCGTCCTCCTTCACCGGCGTGGTAGCTCGTGCTTGCGGACGCGGTTGGTGGCGTAGTCGGCGAGCGAGGCGACCGCGGCAAGCCCGGTCTGCACGGCGCCGCCGCCAGGTCAGCCGGTAGACGTAGTAGCAGGGCTTGGCGTCGCGGATCAGCACGCCGGCCGCGATCATGCGCTCGAGGTTCTCGGCCGCCTTGGCGTAGACGGCGCGGTCGTAGGGATCGATCGCCGGGATCGAGGTCGATCTCGGGCTTCGAAATGTGCAGGAAGCTCCACGGCTTGCCCTTGGCGCGCTCGCGTGCCTCCGCGCTCGAGAGCACGTCATAGGGCGGCGCCAGGATCTCGGCGGCGCGGCCGGGCGCGGGACGCAGCGCGCGGAAGGGTTTGATGAGCGGTCAACGGGGCACTCCGGACGACGACGGAATGCGCGTGGTGTCTAGTCGGCGTCGGGATGCCGATCAATGGGCGGCGGCAGCATCGATCGGCGGGGCGCCACTTGCCGCATTGGGTCGGTCGACAATGATCGCGCCGCCGAATCTCCTGATCGAGAGCGGGCATGTGACGAATTCGATGGCAGTACCAATCGGCAGCTCCGGACAGCGAGCGGGCTGATGCTCGGCAGCCGAGCTCGTTCTGGCGCACAAGCAACGATGGTCGCGCATCGCCCGCAGCGCAACGAGGCGCTCATCCTGTGCGATGGGCTCAGATTTCGGTCGGGCGGCAGGTCGGCGCCATCAAAATCGCCTTCGACGACGCGAGTCACCGACGCCACGTTCGATGATCGTTGCGCGGCCATCCCAAGGTCTGCGCTGAGCAGTCGCCAACGGATCGTGGGAAACCGACGTTGCCGCGCGCCGATGCGGCCGAGCACCGCCACCGCCAGCTTTTATTGCAATACGCGCGGGAGAAATTGCAGTTCGACTGGATGTTCTGCTTCGATCCGGACGAACGGTCACCGGCGACCTGCGCAGCTTCTGCCGAGAGCCCGGAAGCTGAGTCTGCGACGGCGTCAGCGTCCGACTGTTCGAAGCCTACGAGACGCCCGACGATTGCGCGCCTTACCGGCCCGATCGAGGCACTGCTGAACGTCCGGAAAAACTACGGCCCCGAGCGGCGCGACATCCTGATGCTGTGGCGCAACCGCCCGGAGGTGTTCTTCGCCGAGGGACACGAGCGCCAACCGGGCGGCATCGAGCGGCCGCGCACCGATCTCTATTGCCAGCACTACGGCAAGTCGTTGTCGGTCGAGCACTGCGAGGAGACCTGCGACTGCTACATCAGGCGTTTTCCGTTCGAAACCTACGGGCGCAAATGGCTCGCCCGCAAAGGGCAGGCGCTGCCATACCGAGTTGATTTCGAGCGGCCGCTCTACGAATGGGGCGACGCGCTGTTCTCCAACGCGGTCAAGATTTGACTCCCGATCCGACACCAACCGCCATCCTCCTCGCCGGACCGACCGCGAGCGGCAAGTCGGCGCTGGCGCTCGCGCTCGCCGAAGCGGCTCGGCGGCACCATCATCAATGCCAATTCCATGCAGGTCTATCGCGACCTGCGCATCATCACGGCGCGGCCGACGCCGGCCGAGGAGGCGCGCGTGCCGCATCGGCTCTACGGCCATGTCGATGCCGCCGAGAACTATTCGGTCGGCCGCTGGTGCGTCGATGCGGCGCGGCGATTGCCGAGGCGAAGCGGGCAGGGCGGCATGCCGATCCTCGTCGGCGGCACCGGCCTCTATTTCAAGGCGCTCACCCACGGGCTTGCGGCGGTGCCGCCGATCCCGGCCGACATCCGCGCGGCGGTGCGCGCGCGGCTCAACGGCCGACGGCGTCGCGCCGCTCTATGCCGAACTCGCGCGAGCGCGATCCCGCGGCCGCGCAGCGGCTGATGCCGGGCGACCGTTCGCGCATCACGCGCGCGCTCGAGGTCGTGCTGGCGACCGGCCGCCCGCTCGCGGACTGGCACCGCGAAGGCATGCCGCCCGCGCTCGATGCCGGCGCGCGCGGTCAAGATTTTTCTCGACGCCGAGCGCGCCGAGCTTTATCGCCGCATCGACGAGCGCTTCGACGCGATGCTGGCCGCGGGCGCGCTCGACGAGGTCGCGCGCGCTCGCGCTGCGCGCGCTCGATCCGAGCGCTGCCGGCCATGAAGGCGCATGGCGTGCCGTGGCTGATCCGCCATCTCGCGGCGAGATCACGCTCGCCGAAGCGGCCGAAGGCGGCAAGCGCGACACGCGCCGCTACACCAAGCGGCAGGCCACCTGGTTCCGCAATCAGTTGCCGGATTGGAACTGGGCTGCGCCGGACGACGCCGAGCGCGCAGTGCTGGAAGCGCTCGCGCGCTGACTTCGATACTGGTGCGCGGCACGCTCGATGGCTCCCTCGCTTGCGGGGGAGTTGAAGAGGGGTGTATTCGCGAGAACGTCGTGATGCCCTCCCGCTCCTGCAAGCGGGGAGGACGCTAGCGGGCACCATCGTCGCTCAATCGTACACCGTCTCGAGGTAGTGCTCGGAATCGACCACCGCCTCGATCACGGTCGGGCCCTTTGGCGGCGAGCGCCGTCTTCACCGCCGCTTCCAGCGCATCGGCGCTGCGCACGCCGACCGCCGGCACGCCGAAATAGTGCGCGGGCGGCTCGCGGTAGTCCTCCTCCTGCAACTCGGTGCCGTAGAGCGGGAACTGGCGGCGGATCTGCTTCACCTTGATGAGCGCGAGCCACTTGTCGTCGAGCACGACGATCGGGCAGCGTCGAGCCCGAGCCGCTTGGCGATCGCGACCTCGCCGCAGGTCATCTGGAAGCAGCCGTCGCCGATCAGGCAGACCACCGGCAGGTCGGGCCGCGCGAGCTTGGCGGCGATCGCGCCCGGCAGGCCGAAGCCCATCGACGACCAGCCGTTGGTGATGAGGAAGCTCTTCGGCGCGTGCGCGGTCCATTGGCTCGCGATCTGGTGGGTGTGCGCGCCGACGTCGAAGGACGAGCACGCCGTCGCGCGGCAGCGCGCGGCGCACCGCGTCGATCGCGGCATGCGCGCGTGAAGGAGTTGGTCGGCCGGGCGCAGCGCCGACTGGAAGGCGCGCCGATGGTCGGCGAGCGTCTGCGCCGCCCAGGTGTTGGTCGCCGGCGGGCAGCGCGGCGAGCCGCGCCAGCGACGCGTCGAGATCGCCGGTCGACCTGATGCGACGAGATTGACCGACGGCGCGACGTCGGCCGGCTCGATGTCGATCTGCAGGAGCGGCACGTCGCCGATCCAGGCCTCGTATTCGACCTCGATGGTGTCGTAGCCGAGCCCGACGATCAGGTCGGCGGAGCGCAGCAGCTTGCGCTGCACCTGCCGGCAGGCGCGCTCGATGCAGCCGAGCGAGAGCGGGTGGTCCTCGTCGATCAGGCCCTTGGCCATGGTGGTGGTGGCGAACGGCAGGTTGTGGCGCTCGATCACCTTGCGCAGCAGCGACGGATCGGCCAGCCGCATCGCCGACGACGCCGATCACCGCGATCGGCCGCTTGGCGGCCGCGATCAGCTCGCCGGCGCGCGCAATGTCGGCATCCGGCGCCGGCGCGATCGTGCCGGCGCCTGGCGGCGGCGGGCACCGGTCTCGTTGGTCGGCGCAAGCGCCACGTCCTCCGGCAGGTCGAGATGCACCGGCCCCATCGGCTCGCTCATCGCCAGCGCGATGGCCGCGCTCACCGTCTCGCGCGATGCGCCCGCGCTCCAGCCGCAGCGTCGCCTTGGTGATCGGCTTGAACAGCGCGTGGTGGTCGATCCACATCTGGATGCGGCGGCCGAGCTGGTCGGTGTTGAGGTTGCAGGTGATGGCGATCATCGGCGAGCGGTCGAGGAAGGCGCAGCCGACGCCGGTCGCGAGATTGGTCGCGCCCGGGCCGAGCGTGGCGATGCACAGCCCGGGCGCGCCGGTGAGGCGGCCGGTGACGTCGGCGGCGAAGCCGGCCGAGCCCTCGTGGGCGGTCAGCACGAATTCGACCCCGCCCTTGCGCATCGCCTCCATCAGCGGCAGCACATTGCCGCTCGGGATGCCGAAGCCGTGGCGGATGCCGGCCGCTTTCAGGGTGGCGACGATCAGGTCGGCATTGTTCATGGGGATTCTGCTCGGTCAGGCGGCCTGAATGGCCAGCGATTTGGCGACCTTACCACGCGAATTCCGCTTGACCGGCCTCGCCGCGGTGCATATAAGAGCGCGCAAGGAAATGGCGAATGATGGTACGAAATGCGCAATAATATTACTCGCTCGTAGTCGTAGGAGGCGCACCGCCGCGGGTGGCTAGGCCACCCGCGCTGTGGCGGTGCGCATGCAGGGCCCTCGCGGCCCTTTTTGATTCCTGAGCGACGAGTGACGGACGGCGGAGCGGACGATGGCGACGAACAAGACGAGCGTGCGGCAAGGAAATGACCGGCGCCGAGATGGTGATCGAGGCGCTCGCCGACCAGGGCGTGGAGCACCTCTTCGGCTATCCCGGCGGCGCGGTGCTGCCGATCTACGACGCGCTGTTCCAGCAGTCGAACCGGCTGCAGCACATCCTGGTGCGCCACGAGCAGGGCGCGGTGCATGCGGCCGAGGGCTATGCGCGCTCGACCGGCAAGGTCGGCTGCGTGCTGGTGACCTCGGGCCCCGGCGCCACCAATGCGGTCACCGGCCTGACCGATGCGCTCTGCGACTCGATCCCGATCGTCTGCATCACCGGGCAGGTGCCGACGCATCTGATCGGCAACGACGCCTTCCAGGAATGCGACACCGTCGGCATCACGCGGCCGTGCACCAAGTACAATTACCTGGTGAAGAACATCGCCGACCTGCCGCGCGTGCTGCACGAGGCGTTCCACATCGCCAAGAGCGGCCGGCCGGGCCCGGTGGTGGTCGACATCCCGAAGGACATCCAGTTCGCCAAGGGTATCTACGCCAAGCCGAAGGAGATCGCGCACAAGGGCTACAAGCCGCAAGCTCAAGGGCGACCTCGACCGCATCAAGGCCGCGGTCGACCTGATGCGCGCACGCCAAGCGGCCGCTGTTCTACACCGGCGGCGGCATCATCAATTCCGGTCCGGAGGCGAGCCAGCTGCTGCGCGAGCTGGTCAAGCTCACCGGCTTTCCCGATCACCTCGACGCTGATGGGGCTCGGCGCCTTTCCGGCGTCCGACCCGCAATGGCTCGGCATGCTCGGCATGCACGGCACCTGGGAGGCGAACTGGGCGATGCACGATTGCGATCTGATGATCTGCATCGGCGCGCGCTTCGACGACCGCATCACCGGGCGGCTCGACGCCTTCTCGCCCGGCTCGAAGAAGATCCACGTCGACATCGACCCGTCCTCGATCAACAAGAACGTCAAGGTCGACCTGCCGATCATCGGCGACTGCGCGCACGTGCTCGAAGACATGGTGCGGCTGTGGCGCGCGCGGCTCGCATGCCCGACAAGAAGGCGCTCGCCGACTGGTGGAAGCAGATCGAAAGTGGCGCGCGCGCAAGTCGCTCGCCTACAAGAACTCGAAGGACATCATCAAGCCGCAATACGCGATCCAGCGGCTGTACGAGCTGACCAAGGACCGCGACATCTACATCACCACCGAAGTGGGCCAGCACCAGATGTGGGCGGCGCAGTTCTTCCACTTCGAGGAGCCGAACCGCTGGATGACCTCGGGCGGGCTCGGCACCATGGGCTACGGCCTGCCGGCGTCGGTCGGCGTGCAGCTCGCGCATCCGAACTCGCTGGTCATCGACATCGCCGGCGAGGCCTCGGTGCTGATGACCATGCAGGAAATGTCGACGGCGGTGCAGTACCGGCTGCCGATCAAGATCTTCATCATCAACAACCAGTACATGGGCATGGTGCGGCAGTGGCAGGAGCTGCTGCACGGCGGGCGCTATGCCGAGAGCTACACCCATTCGCTGCCGGATTTCGTGAAGCTCGCCGAGGCCTATCACGCGGTCGGCATCCGCTGCGAGAAGCCGGCCGAGCTCGACGCGCGCGATCAAGGAGATGATCGACGTGAAGCGGCCGGTGATCTTCGACTGCGTGGTCGATCCGAACGAGAACTGCTTCCCGATGATCCCGTCCGGCCGCGCCCACAACGAGATGCTCCTGGGCGACGCCGCCGAGAGCATCGAGGACGCCGTCACCGAGGAAGGCAAGGTGATGGTCTGACGCCATCGCCGGGTAGAACCAATGGCCAACGGAACCGCTACCACCACCCACTATCCCGCCGCTCCGGCGGCGCAAGGCATCGAGGGCCACACGCTCTCGGTGCTGGTCGACAACGAGCCGGGCGTGCTGGCGCGCGTCATCGGCCTGTTCTCCGGCCGCGGCTACAATATCGACTCGCTCACGGTGTCGGAGACCGAGCACGAGAAGCATCTCTCGCGCATCACCATCGTGACGCGCGGCACGCCGATGGTGATCGAGCAGATCAAGAACCAGCTCGAGCGGCTGGTGCCGGTGCACCGCGTGGTCGACATGACGGTGGCGGGCCCGCACCTCGAGCGCGAGCTGGCGATGGTGAAGGTGCGCGGCAAGGGCGACCACCGGGTCGAGGCGCTGCGGCTGGCCGACGCCTTCCGGGCGCGCGTGATCGACGCCGGCGACCGAGAGCTTCGTGTTCGAGATCACCGGCGCGTCCGACAAGATCGAGAGCTTCATCGCGCTGATGCTGCCGCTCGGCCTGGTCGAGGTCTCGCGCACCGGCGTCGTCGCGATCGCGCGCGGGCCGGAGGGGATGTGAGATGAAAGCAGACTTGACCGATGTACGGTTTTACCGTACATACTGGTATGCGCATCGTCGGTTTCCGACATAAGGACATCGAACGGCTCTGGCAACATGATGAGGCGCGTGGAATCGCGCGGCAGCACGAGGCAAAACTTCGTGCGATGTTGACCGCGCTCGAGGAAGCCGAAAATGTCGCAGAGCTTGAAACGGTTCCGGGGTGGCGGCTTCATCCTCTAAAGGGAAACCGGAAAGGAGCTTGGAGCTTGACTGTAACGCGGAATTATCGGCTGACCTTCAAAGTCAAGGGCTCGATAGTTAGCGAAATCGACTTTGAGGACTATCATTGAGGGAAGGGTCATGCCGATGAAAAATCCGTCGCATCCGGGAGAAGTCTTTTACTGGGGCGTACTTGAGCCATTGAATATTAGCGTTTCCGCAGCCGCTCGCGCGTTGGGGGTGCGGCGAGCTACAGTGTCGGCCGTCGTGAACGCGAGGGCGGCTCTTTCGGCCGATTTGGCGCTACGGATTGAAAAGGCATTTGGACCAAAAGTCGATCTGATGCTGCGTATTCAAGCGGCTTATGACGCGGCTCA
The DNA here is from genome assembly GCA_963755305.1 of uncultured Alphaproteobacteria bacterium. Classification (GTDB taxonomy): domain Bacteria; phylum Pseudomonadota; class Alphaproteobacteria; order Rhizobiales; family Xanthobacteraceae; genus VAZQ01. The sequence goes on from CAVWJL010000012.1 coordinate 770,829, forward strand.
AGTCCGCAAGCGAGCAAAAGACATTAAAGTCAAGCGCTACGTGGCCCAGGCGGCGTGACGTGCTGCCACTCGGCCTGGTCGAGGTCTCGCGCACGGGCGTCGTCGCGATCGCGCGCGGACCCGAGGGAATGTGATGCTGCGGGTCGAGCTCTCGCGGCTGGACCTTGTTGCATCGAACCCGCTGCGGCGAAGTCCGCCGCGACCCCCCGAGCATCGCCACCCGGGCTACGAAGAGCAGTTCGACCACCTGACCGTCCTCTACGACTGCTTCACCGCGCCGGACGGACGTCTCGTCTGCATCGGGCCGCCGTTGCTGAATCTCAGGCAGGCGGTCGTGCCCGCGATCGAGCGGGCGTTTCGGAAATCGTTCTTCTCCTGGTGCGACGTTCGCAACCGCGACCGCCATATGCAGATGTGGCTCAAGCCGCGCACGCCGGCAGGCGCGATCGAGGGCGGGCTGTTCGAGCAGCGGCCGCTCGCGATCCAGCCCAGTCATTGCGAGCTGTTTCGCGGCCGGCGCGTGCTGATGACGAAGTCGAAGGATAACGAGCTCATCTGGATTCGCGATTGGGTGCTGTTTCACGCCATGAACCACGGTTGCGACGCGGTCCTGTTTTACGACAACAACTCGACCAAGTACGGCGCGGCGCAGGTTCACCAGGCGATTTCATCCGTGCCCGGCATCGAGGTCGCGGTGGTGGTGTCCTGGCCGTTCAAGTATGGGCCAAACGCGGGGCCATCCGGCATTTGGGATTCGGACTTCGCTCAGTATGCGGTCCTGGAACATGCCCGCCATCGATTTCTGGCGAAGGCGGATGCGGTCATCAGTGCCGACGTCGACGAACTGGTGGTGACCGCCGGCGGGCAGTCGGTCTATGACCTGGCCGGCCGAAGCTGCAACGGATACCTGCGATATGCGGGCGTCATGATCGAAAACGTAACCGACCGCGATCTTGCCGGCCCGCGCCGGCACGCGCATTCACCTATCGGAAATCGCCGCCGCGGCAGGCCACCTCGAAATGGACGGTGGTGCCCGCGCGGTGCGATGCCCGATCGCAATGGTGCGTTCACGAATTGACCGGCATGACCCCGGACGAGGAAACGTCGGCCGCCGTCACCCATCGTCATTTCTCGCCCATCACGACCGGCTGGAAATATCCGCTGATGCTGTTGCCTCCCGGCCGGCCGGAGGAGGGGCATCAAATCGACCAAGAACTGCTTGCCGCGATGCGATGCTTCGCCGGGGATGAACAGCGCCAATGCACCGGCGCCTGATCCGGGCAGCCGACCGGGCCGGGGTCTTGCCGCCGGACCTTGGCCCTTGATTTTCCGCCCCGATTGCCGTTTCTGCCGCCATCAGCCTGTCGAATGCTAGAAAAGGACCGGGGCACATGCGCGTTTATTACGACCGCGACGCCGACATCAACCTGATCAAGGGCAAGAAGGTCGCCATCATCGGCTATGGCAGCCAGGGCCATGCCCATGCGCTCAATCTGCGCGATAGCGGCGTCAAGGACGTGGCGGTGGCGCTGCGCAAGGGCTCGCAGGGCGTCAAGAAGGCGGAGGGCGAGAAGCTCAAGGTCATGGAAGTGGCCGAAGCCGCCAAATGGGCCGACGTGATGATGATGCTCACGCCCGACGAGCTGCAGGCTGACATCTATCGCGAGCACCTTGCGCCCAACATGAAACAAGGCACGGCGCTGATGTTCGCGCACGGGCTCAACATCCATTTCAACCTGATCGAGCCGCGGTCCGATCTTGACGTGATGATGATCGCACCCAAAGGGCCCGGCCACACTGTGCGCGCCGAGTACCAGCGCGGCGCCGGCGTCCCGGTCCTGCTCGCGATCCACAAGGACGTCTCCGGCAATGCGCACGATCTCACGCTGTCCTACGGCGCCGCCATCGGCGGCGGACGGGCCGGCACCACGCCGTGCCGTCCGCCTGTTCGAGGTGACCTCCGGTCGGCAGCGGGGCGCTGCAATCGAACACGCCGATGTTGTCGAGGCCGAGAAACCCGCCCTCGAATACGTTCTTGCCGAACCGGTCCTTGCGGTTGACCCACCAGGTGAAGTTCAGGACGAGCTTGTTGAACGTCGCCCTGAGGAAATCGACGTCCACGTCGCCTCGGAGCGCCTGCGCGGTGCGATGGAGGAACAGGGTCGCAAAGGCGTGGACCGGCGGGTTCACGTCACTGAAGTTCCACTCGTAGGCAGGGATCTGACCGTTCGGGTGCAGGTATGCCCCGCGGAGCATCAGTTCCATCTGTTCCTTGGCGAAGTCGGCATCCACGATCGAGAGCGGAAGCGTGTGGAACGCCAGGTCCCAGGCCGCGTACCAGGGGTATTCCCACTTGTCGGGCATCGAGATGATGTCCCGGTTCAGCATGTGGAACCACTCCGAGTTTCGGGCACTTCGATATCCGCGATGGAGTGGATTGGAGTGGTGCTCGTCCAGCCAGTTGTCACCGTCGAAGAAAAAGAACTGCTTGCTCCAGAGCATGCCGGCGAGGGCCTGACGCATCACGTTGGCCGCGTCTTGACTGACGGACGGCGGCGTGACCGACTGGTAGAATTCATCGGCTTCACGAAGCCGGTCAGCGAAGAGCTGCTCGAACAGTTTGCCAAAGGGTTGGCCCTTCTGGTCCAGGAAACTGCTGGCGAGCCGCAGGCGAATCACGCTCGTCTGACCGGCACCGATCGTGACCTGGTAGTGCGCCGCAACCTTGGTGCCGTGTTTGTCGGGATTGACCGCGTCCTGCCGGCCGTGCACCACACATTCGTTGATGCCGTCTTTGACGTAGGGGCTCTCGTTCTGCGTCCCGAACAGCCTGGCGTGGTTGGTTTCGTTTTCGGTGAAGAGCAGCGGCACGTCGCCTTCGCATGAAACGACGAACACCCCCAGCAGGGGATGCGCCGCCGCGACCGCGGTCGCGCCTGCCGGTGCCTCGACCTGCTCGATGTGCGGTTTCTCGGGCGCTCGGTTCGATTCAGCAATCCACTGCGACCAGTCGTTGCGGAACCACAGCGTCGGCAGGAGATGCAGGTCGGCCGCGTCCGGTCCCCGGTTGACCGCCGTGATGCGCACGAGGATGTCTTCGGGACCGCTCTTCGCGTACTCCACGAACACGTCGAAATAACGGTCGTCCCGGAACACGCCGGTGTCGAGGAGCTCGTACTCCATGTCGTGACGGCCCCGCCGTCGACTCGTCTCCACCAGGTCGCCGTACGGATACGCCGCCTGCGGGTACTTGTAGAGGTACTTCATGTACGAGTGCGTCGGGGTGCTATCGAGGTAGAAGTAGTACTCCTTCACGTCCTCGCCATGGTTGCCTTCGCTGTTGGTCAATCCGAAGAGCCGCTCTTTGAGAATCGGATCCTTGCCGTTCCAGAGGGCCAGGCTGAAACAGAGCCGCTGCTGGTCGTCGGAAATCCCGGCGATGCCGTCTTCGCCCCAGCGGTAGGCGCGCGAGCGAGCATGGTCGTGCGTGAAGAAGTTCCAGGCGTCGCCGTTCTCGCTGTAATCCTCGCGCACCGTGCCCCACTGTCGTTCACTGAGGTACGGCCCCCACTTTTTCCAAGGGGTCTTCAGCTGCCGGGCCTCGTCCAGTCGGACCTGTTCTGCGGTCATGAATCACCTCTCATTGTGCTCGTTTGGTTGAGGCAAAGTCCGCACCAGGTCGCGAGGCCTGGAGTCGCTCGCCGACCGGGCACGACACTGTGAACTTCTGGAGAAATTCCGCAGGCGGAGGCCGAGGCGAGACAGCTTGATGGATAGGCGGCGAGTGCTCTTCGTAATCACCAAGCAGCCACAACTCCCCTCGACGGTCGGTTCGGTGTGTGGTGACTCGGTGTCCGAGGGTGGTCTCACGCCTCCGGTCATCACGTCTTGCACGCAGGACTGTCTCCGGCTCCAGCAAAGAATCGGGGCACGACTCAGCCCCCTCATCGGACCTGCGTCTGCGGATTCGTGCGCACCCGGGCGCTGATCGCGCGCCTCGAGCTCTCGTCACGATCCCGATCCGTCAGGTCCGCGTGGGACTGGGTCTCGTGCCCCTGCACCATACAAAGCACAGAACGGACCATCAGCCGAACTGGAGAATCACGGTGTGTCAAGGTGTGACGAGCGTGGCCGGAGACCGTCGTCTGCGTAATCTTCCCGGCGGCTGCGGAATAATCCGCAGCAGGCGGCCGTCGTTCCGAAGCCAGGCGCACACCGGCACTCCAAAATTGCGGGCTGTCCGGGATCGGCGGTGACCCGGCATCGATCTGGCACTTCTCTGGTTCGAGTGAGGAGGTTGCCATGCGCCCGCCAATGCGTCCCTTCGTGAAGGTCGCGGGATTGTTCCTCTGCGCCGTCGGGATCACCGGCTGTGCGTCGACTAGTGTCGGCTCGCACGTCGAGCTGGCAACCGACTTCCGTTTGTATCGCACCTACGATTGGGGCATTCCTGAGGTCAGAGTGGGTGCTGACCCCTGGCTCGACGACAACCTGTTCTTCGACGAGCTGGTGCGTGCCGAAGTGGAAAAGCGCCTCGACCGGTTTGGCCTCGAACGAAAGCGGTCGGCGCCAGATCTCCTGCTGTACTACCATGCGAGCCTGACCCAGGAGATCGACGTGCTGGCACTCGACAGCCAGTACGCCTATCGTGCCGCGCGGCATGAGCGGCGCCACGTCTATGACCCGGGGACGCTGTTCATCGATTTCGTCGAGCTCCGGACACGACGCTTGCTGTGGCGCGGCTGGGCCGAGGGCGGTCTGGATGCGAATGACGATCCGGTGATGATGCAGGCACGAATCGAGGTGGCGGTGGCAGGGATTCTCCGGCGTCTGCCGACCCGGCTGCGTAGCCGGAGCGACGCGCCGTCGCCCTGAGACGGCGACGCTTTGCGCAAGATTGGTGCGTGTGGTCTGTCATGGCGCAGGCCCAGTGCCGGTTGCCGATCGGCGCGACGGCCGGGGCTGAGAGGGAGGTGTGACCGTGCACCGGCGTTTCCGACTCGCGACAATCGTGGGCACCTCCGCCGGCGTCGCCCTCCTCGCCTATGCCGCCGTCGTCGCGGCGGCCTGGCGTCGTTACGGTCGACCCGGCCGTCCGGCGGCCACCGAAGACGACCCGCTGCTCGATCGCTTCATGCCGGCATACGACATTGTCGAGCGTCACCACGTGCACGTGCGAGCGCCTGCCGCCCTGGCGCTCGCGGCGGCCAAGGATCTGAAACTTTTCCAGCAGCCCCTCATTCGCGCGATCTTCAAGGGACGGGAGCTGCTCCTCGGCGCCAAGGCGGACGAGCGCCCGAGACCGCGCGGCATTCTCGACGAGAGCCGGTCTCTGGGATGGGTCGTTCTCGAGGACGTGCCCGACCGTGAGGTCGTTGTCGGCGCCGTCACCAGACCCTGGGAATCGAAGCCGGCATTCCGTTCGATCGCCCCGGATGCCTTTGCCGCCTTCGCCGAGCCTGACTACGTGAAGATCGCGTGGTCCCTCCGAGCCGACCCTGTCACCGAGTCGGATTCGATATTCCGAACCGAGACGCGGGCGCTCGCGACCGACCAGCAGGCGCGCCGGAAGTTCCGCCGCTACTTCTCCATGGTGTCCCCCGGCATCGCGCTGATCCGCTGGCTGACCCTGGGACCCGTAAAGGCAGCCGCCGAACGCCGAGCACGCGACCGATCCGGTCTCGAGGATGGTGAGCACGTCAGGTGGTGAAGGTGCGGGACGGTGGCGACAGCGCGGGTCAACGCGCGGCCGCCGCGTGAGATTGAGGAAGCGAATCCAGCCATGTTCGGAACGAGCGCCTTCGCCGGCGCGGATATTGTCTCCACTCCGCGCGCCGTTCCCACGCCGCCTCAGTCGTCGGCGGCCGTCGTGTTCGACACCGTGTCGTTCGCGTTCGACGACCATGTCGTGCTCAGCGACGTCAGCTTCACCATCCCCACCGGCAGCATGAGAATCCTGCTCGGTCCCAGCGGCTCGGGGAAATCAGTCCTGCTCAAGCTGATTCTGGGACTGCTTCGCCCGGACTCCGGCGCCATTGTCGTGAACGGCCGGCGCATCGACACGCTCAGCGAACGCGATCTCATGCTCGTTCGCGCCGATATCGGGATGCTGTTTCAGGAAAGTGCGCTGTTCGACTCGTTGACCGTGGCCGACAATGTGGGCTACAGGTTGCATGAGATGGACCTGCCGGACGACCAGGTCCTCAAGCGGGTCGAAGAAGTGCTTGGATTCGTCGGTCTCGAAGACTATATCGATCGCATGCCGTCGCAGCTGTCCGGGGGACAGCGCCGGCGCGTCGCGATTGCACGTGCGATGGCACCAAAGCCGAGGCTCCTGCTGTTCGACGAGCCGACCTCGGGGCTCGATCCGATCACGGCGACGAGCGTGGACGACCAGATCGTGAAGCTACGGGATATCGAGCACGCGACGTCCATCCTGGCGACCCACCAGATTCGAGATGCGTTCTATGTGGCGACGCATGCAGCAGCCATCGGCCGCGACAAGCAGATCCAGGTGTCGCCACTCGGCGCCGCCGCCGCAGCGAATGCCAGGTTCATGGTGCTGAACGATGCCCGCATCTGCTTCGAAGGAACCGTTTCGGAGCTGTTCGCCTCGCGGGCTGACTACCTGCGCAGGTTTCTCTACCGGACCGTTCCGCCCTGGTGAGCCACGGCGTCGTGCGTTCCCCTGCGGATATGACGGGCAGCGTCCTTCCACTCGCAGCGGCTGGAACTGCGGACGCGGATGAGCCCACCCGACGACAATGTCGACACGCCGACCTCCACCCGCACCAGCCTGTCGTTCGCACGCCGGCCTTGACGAGGTGGTCGATTCGGCACGTGAATATCGCCACGCCGGATGGTCGGCAATCGGCAGAAGCCGGAGGACGGACAGTGTCGACGCTGCTGTTTGACATCCGCGATCTCACGAAGGTGTACCGCATGGGCGAGGTCGAGGTCCATGCGCTGCGCGACGTGAGTCTCGACGCTGTACGAAGGAGAGTTCGTCGTTCTCCTGGGACCATCCGGCTCCGGCAAATCGACGCTGCTCAACATCACTCGGCGGACTGGACGTGCCGACCAGCGGCCAGGTGTGTCTACCGCGACACCGAATTGACCCGCGCCGACGATGCCGACCCTCACGCGCCTATCGGCGCGAGCACGTCGGCTTCGTGTTTCAGTTCTACAACCTGATTCCGAGCCTCACCGCGGCGGAAAACGTCGCCCTCGTCACCGAGATCTCGGACCGTCCGATGAAGCCGACGAGGCGTTGCGCCTGGTGGACCTGGCGCAACGCGCGGACCATTTCCCCGCCCAGCTGTCGGGTGGCGAGCAGCAGCGCGTGGCCATCGCGCGTGCGGTCGCCAAGCAGCCGTCGGTGCTGCTCTGCGACGAACCGACCGGCGCGCTCGACATTCGACCGGGATCGTCGTGCTCGAGGCGCTGTCGCAGGTCAACGCCGAGCTGGGCACGACCACGGTGGTGATCACGCACAACGCCGCCATCGCCCAGATGGCCGACCGCGTCGTGCGCCTCGCTGACGGGCGGATCACCGCTGTCGAGAGTCGCACGACGAAATCCGCTGCTCGCGAGTTGTCGTGGTGAGGCGGATTCGCCTGTCGGCACTCAACCGGAAGATGTTGCGCGACCTCGTCGCCATGAAGGGGCAGGTCGTCGCGATTGCGATGGTGGTCGCCGCCGGCGTCTCGATGTACGTGATGTACCTGGCGAATTTCGCCTCGCTCCAGGGCACTCGCGCCGCTTACTACGACAAGCAGCGGTTTGCCGACGTGTTCGTGTCGATGAAACGCGCTCCCGAGCGGGTGGGGACCGAGATCGCCTCCCTGCCCGACGTCTCCGCCATCGAGACGCGGGTGGTCGCCGACGTCATCCTGGATCTCGAGCAGCTCGACGAGCCCGCCACCGGTCGCCTGATCTCGATTCCTGTCGATCGCCGGCCTCGCGTGAACGATCTTTTCCTGCGGCGCGGACGCTGGATTCGAGCCGGATCGCCGGGATGAAGCGATCGTGAGCGAGGGATTCGCGACCGCGCACGCCTTGAGCCCGGGCGACCACGTGCCTGCCGTCGTCAACGGCCGCTTGCGGCGGCTGACCATCGTCGGGGTGGCACTGTCGCCCGAGTACATCTACAGCATTCGCCCCGGGGAGCTCGTGCCGGACGACAAGCGATTCGGCGTCTTCTGGATGGATCGCCAGGCGGTCGGGGCGGCCTTTGACATGGAGGGTGGATTCAACGACCTCGTCTTGAGGCTGGCGCCAGGCGCGCGGGCCGATGAAACAATTGCGCGACTCGACCGGATGCTCGCGCCTTATGGCGGCCGTGGCGCCATCCCGCGGTCGTTGCAGCTGTCGCATTGGACGGTCGAGAACGAGCTCGCCCAGCTTCAGAGCTTCGGCTTCCTGCTCCCGCTCGCGTTTCTCATCGTCGCCTCGTTCATTCTCAACGTGGCGCTCACGCGGGCGCTGGCGTTACAGCGTTCGCAGATCGCCTCCCTGAAGGCGCTCGGGTACGCAAACGTCGCCATCGGCTGGCATTATCTCAAATGGGCCCTCATCGTCGGTGCGCTGGGATACTCATCGGGCTCGCGGCCGGGGCGTGGCTCGGTCGATTGATCATCGGTCTCTACAATCAGTTCTTTCGCTTTCCCGAGCTGCACTTCCGCGTTCCGCTCTCGGTCGTGTTTGGCGCGACCGCCCTGACACTGGTGGCGGCGGGCGCGGGCGCATTCTCGGCGGTGAGGCGCGCGGTCAGCGTGCCGCCAGCCGAAGCCATGCGGCCGGAGGCCCCGGCACGCTATCGTCGCTCCGTGCTGGAGACATCGTGGATGTCACGTCATCTTGGTGTCGCCGGGCGGATGGTTCTGCGAAACCTGACTCGTCATCCCCTGCGCGCGACCGTCTCGGTGATCGGCATCGCATGCGCCGTCGCGATCCTAATGATTGGATTTGTCTTTTCCGACGCGCTCGAACGTCTGATCGAGACCCAGTTCTGGGTGGCCGAACGGCAGGACGTCACCATAGGGTTCGTCGAACCGCGTTCGGCGGCGGCGCGCCACGCCCTCGCACGCCTGCCCGGGGTCCTGGCGGTCGAGCCGCAGCGTACGGTGGCCGTGCGGGTCCGTTCCGGCCACCGGGAGCGCTACCTTTCCCTGACCGGCGTGCCACCGAATCCGCGCTTCAAGCGCATCATCGACCGTGACGGGCGAACCATCACCATGCCGGCCGCCGGCGTCGTGCTGTCCCGGATTCTCGCCGATATTCTGGCCGTGAAGCCCGGCGACCGCATCACACTCGAGGTGCTCGAGGGGGTTCGCCCGGTGCAGCAGGTGGCGGTATCCGCCCTCGTTGACGACACGCTGGGCCTCGCCATGTACATGGATGTCGATGCAGTCCACCGATTGATGAGGGAAGGCGAGGTGGTGTCCGGGGCACTCCTGCTGATTGACGCCGGCAGCGAAATCGCTCTCTCGCGAGCGCTGAAGTCGCTGCCGGTCGTGGCCGGCGCCGGCTTCAAGCGGTCCGTGCTCGAGAGCTTCCGCGAGACCATGGCGGCCAACATGAATCTGAGCATCCTGATCAATCTCATCTTCGCCAGCGTCATTGCATTCGGCGTGGTCTACAACGCCGCGCGCGTCTCGCTGTCGGAGCGCAGCCGCGAGCTCGCGAGTCTGCGCGTGCTGGGCTTCACGCGGGCCGAGATCTCGCTCATCCTCCTCGGCGAACTGACGCTGCTGACCCTTGCGGCGCTGCCGGCGGGAGCGGTCTTCGGATACGGGTTGGCGGCGGCGATCGTGCAGGCGATTCAAAGCGAGGTCTACCGCTTTCCGCTCTATGTGTCGCGCCAGGCGGTGGCATGGTCCTTTCTCGGGATCATCGCTGCAGCATTCATCTCGGCGCTTCTGGTCAGACGGAGACTCGACAGGCTCGATCTCGTCGCCGTGTTGAAAGTGAGGGAGTGAGTGACAGTGTGCTGCGCCGCGCCGGGTTGGGCGACATGCGATTGCTGAGAAATCCCCGGCTGATTGCCGTCCTTGTCATCATTGCGGCCACCCTCGCAGTGGGCCTCTGGCCCAGCGCCATCGAAGTCGACGTCGCCAGGGTCGAGAGCGGCGCCATGCAGGTCACCATCGACGAAGAGGGCGAAACGCGTGTCCGCGAACGGTTCGTCGTGTCGGCGCCGGTCATGGGTCGGGTCGAGCGTATCGAGCTCGAGCCAGGGGATCCGGTCGTTCGTGGCAAGACGGTCGTCGCGCGATTGACGCCCGCGGCAGCGCCGTTGATCGACGTCCGTAGGTACGGCCGAACTGAACGCCGCCGTCGAGGCCGCACGAGCCGCAGTCGGTCAGGCCCAGGCCGAGCGGCAGCGCGCGGAGGCGGCGCGGACGCGCGCAGCGTCCACCGTTCGCCGGCTCGAAGCGCTGTCGGGATCTGGCGCGATATCCGGCGACGAACTGGAAGCCGGACAGACCACGCTGAAGAGCGCGGAAGAGGCGCTGCGGGCGGCTGACTTCGCGGTCGCGAGGGCGGAACACGAACTGCAGCTCGCGCGGGCACGACTGCGACCCTCGAGCAGCGGTGGAAGCACGGTCGACGTGGCCGCGCCCGTCGACGGCGTCGTCTTGCGGCGGCTTCGCGAGAGCGCGTCGGTCGTTCCAGTCGGCGAGCCCCTGCTTGAAATCGGCGATCCGCGCAGCCTCGACATCGTATCGGATCTGCTCTCCACCGACGCTGTGCGTGTGTCGACGGGTGACAGGGTGCTGATCGAGCAATGGGGTGGCGACGTTCCGCTGGCAGGCCACGTCCGTCGCGTGGAGCCTTCCGGCTTCATGAAGGTGTCAGCGCTGGGCGTCGAGGAGCAACGCGTCAACGTGATCATCGATCTCGACGATCGCGAGACGTCGGCGAGTCTGGGCGACGGCTACCGCGTCGAGGTCAGGATTGTCGTCTGGCGGGAAGACGACGTCACCAAGGTGCGCGTGGGAAGCCTGTTTCGCCGCGGCGACGATTGGGCCGTGTTCGTTGTCGAGAACGGACGCGCGCGATTACGGTCCGTGCAGCTCGGGCAGCGCAACGACCGGGAGGGCCAGGTGCTGAACGGGCTGTCCGAAGGAGAGACCGTGGTCCTGCACCCACCGGACACGCTCGCGGACGGCGCCCGCATCGTCGTTCGAAACTGACGAAGGCGAACCCGCTCGCGACTCTTCCGGCGTCGAATGGACTTCGCGTGCGTGTGCCGAGAACCTGTCGTCGCGTGGCTCGTGACTTGCAATCTTCCCTGGGGAGGTGACTGTCATGAACAGGTCGACTTGTCCGGTTTCTCGACTCGTACTCCTCGGAGTGCTACTCGTCGCCACGCCGGCGGCCGGCGTCGCCGATGCACACTCGGCTGCCACGCCTCAGCCGGCGGACCAAATCCAGACCCCGGCGCCGCCCGAGCCACAGACGCCGGCAGTATCCGGCCCGGAATCGTTGTCGAGCGGCGACCGTGCCTTCGTCCAGAAGGCGATGGAGACGGGAAGGCGAGAGCGTGCCCTGGCCGGGCTGGCGCGAAAGAAGAGCAGCAGTGGACGCGTGAAGGCCTTTGCCGCACGTCTCGACCGTGACTACCGGCAGTTCAATCGCGAGCTGCAGCAATGGTCCCCGAACTGGGACGCCGCGATGCCACAGGGTCCCATGGCTGCCATGTGTGAAAGCTGCCCGCACGCGGCGATGCCACAGTGTCCCATGGCTGCCATGTGTGAAAGCTGCCCGCACGCGGCGATGCCACAGGGCCCCATGGCTGCCATGTGTGAAAAGTGCCTGCACGAGAGTCTTCGAGGTGCGGCGTTCGACACGGCCTACATTGACACCGTGATCAAGGATCACAGCGAGGCGATCGCCGCCTTCGAG
>CAVWJL010000013.1:0-16425 GCA_963755305.1 uncultured Alphaproteobacteria bacterium
ACATTGCCGCTGATGACCATGGGCGAGGCCGGTGTCTCGCATTCGTCGCGGATCGCGACCAGCATCGCGATCGCTTCGCGATTGAGGTGCGCGAGCTCGTCGGCCGAATAGCCGAGCTTATGTCCCCAGTCCGCATTGCTGCGCCAGGTCGCGCTTTCGAGCACGAAGCCCATGCCCGCTCGTGCCGCGGTGCGGGCGTGCTGGCGGAAATAGTCGCGCAAGGTCTGCCGCCCGCGCTCGCTCTTGATGAGCTCGAAGGAGGCGAACTGGTTGAGCTGGTAGCCGTCGCGGAAGATCAGCGTGGTTTCGAGCCCGCTGTCGGTCAGGAAAATGCGCTGGTCGAACTGGGGAAGGCGGTCGCGATATTTGGCCATGGCCGGTGGTCCTGTCTTGAAGCGCGCCAAAATACGCGGATTGCGTCGGCGCGCCAGCCGGGCCACGCCGTAACGAAGCCCGTTTGTCACGTGAAATCAGCGCTTTGCCGGGCGCGACCATGAATCGCATCGCCCCCGGCAAGGACGCTCGGCGTGCCGGCCGCGGCGGGCAGGCTCCGGCGCCGCCGCCGCGGCCGTTAGCGAACCGGCCGCGGTGATGCGATAATCTGTTCGCGCCATTGAGCGCGGGGGCCCGCATGAGCTCGAACACTGCCACGACGGCACCGGACCGGATCGGCATGGCCGCCGCCGTTTCGATCGGCATCGGCGGCATGGTGGGCGCCGGCATCTTCTCGATCCTGGGCGTGGTGGCGCAGGCGGCCGGTAACGCCATGTGGCTCGCGTTCGCGATCGGCGGCGTGGTGGCGCTGCTCTCCACCTATTCGTACGCGAAGCTCGGCGCCACTTTCCCGTCGGCCGGCGGCGCGGTGCATTTCCTGGTCAAGGGCTTCGGCGACGGTGTTCTGGCGGGCGGCCTCAACCTGTTCATGTGGGCGGGCTACATCATCTCGCTCGCGCTCTATGCCGTCGCCTTCGGCAGCTACGGCGCGACCTTCGTGAGCAAGACGCCGTCCGCGCTGCTGGTGAAATCGCTCGCGGTCGCTGCGGTCGTCCTGCTCACGGTGGTGAACGCCTTCGGGGCGCGGCTGATGGGCCGCTCGGAGACGGTGATCGTGGCGGTGAAGGTCGCGATCCTGGTCCTCTTCGCCGCGGTCGGACTGTGGTTCATCCGGCCGGGCTATCTCTCGCCCGATCTGTGGCCGGAAACCAAGTCGATCCTGTTCGGGGCGGGCGTCCTGTTCATCGGCTACGAAGGCTTCGGGCTCGTCACCAACGCCGCCGCCAACATGCGCGACCCGAAGACCATGCTGCCGCGCGCGCTCTACACCAGCGTGATCCTGGTGATCGCGATCTATCTCGCGGTCGCGCTCACCGTCACCGGCACCCTGTCGGACCACGAGATCGAGCAGGCCAAGGACTATGCGCTTGCGGCGGCGGCCAAGCCCTTCCTGGGCGAATTCGGTTTCCGGCTGATCGCGATCGCGGCGCTGTTCTCGACCGCCTCGGCGATCAACGCCACGCTGTTCGGCGCCGCCAATGTCTCCTACATGATCGCGCGCGACGGCGAATTGCCGGCCGGGCTCTCGCGCACCGAATGGAAGGACGCGACCGGCGGGCTCATCCTCACCGCCGGGCTGGTCGTCGTGCTGGTGCTCGTCTTCGATCTCTCCGGCATCGCCATGATGGGAAGCGCCGCGTTCCTGCTGGTCTATGCCGCGGTGAACGCCGGCCACCTGCGCGTGCTCAAGGCGACCGGCGCCAACGCCATCGTCGTGTGGCTATCGCTGCTCACCTGCCTCGCGATGTTCGCGATCCTGGGCGTCTACACCTGGCAGCAGCAGCCCGCCGCCATCGTGGCGCTCGTGCTGATCGCCGCCGCCTCGTTCGCCGCCGAATGGGCCTATCGTCGCTGGACCGGGCGCAGGCTGAAGGAGGCGGCGTAAGCCGCATATCCACCGGCGTGGGCGGGCGTCGCGCTCGCGCCCGCGAAAGCGGGACCCAGATCTTCGCGGCATCAAAATCTGGATTCCGCTTGCGCGGCGAGCAAGGGGCTTTGACAGCCTACAAACTCAAAACAGAAACCCCGCCATCGCTGGCGGGGTTTGGTATCTCGCGGGGCTGGCCGCCCGGGCTACGCCGGAATCCGGTGCTCGTCCTCGGTCGGCTCGCGCAGCACGTAGCCGCGGCCCCACACCGTCTCGATGTAGTTCTTGCCGTTCGAGGCGTTCGCCAGCTTCTTGCGCAGCTTGCAGATGAACACGTCGATGATCTTGAGCTCGGGCTCGTCCATCCCGCCGTACAGATGGTTGAGGAACATCTCCTTGGTCAAGGTCGTGCCCTTGCGCAGCGAGAGCAGCTCCAGCATCTGATATTCCTTGCCGGTCAGATGCACGCGCGCGCCGTTCACTTCCACCGTCTTGGTGTCGAGGTTGACGCAAAGGTCGCCGGTGTTGATCACCGACTGGGCATGGCCCTTGGAGCGGCGCACGATGGCGTGGATGCGCGCGACCAGTTCGTCCTTGTGGAACGGCTTGGTCATGTAGTCGTCGGCGCCGAAGCCGAGACCGCGGACCTTGTCCTCGATGCCGCCCATGCCGGTCAGGATCAGGATCGGGGTCTTGACCTTGGAGACGCGCAGGCTGCGCAGCACCTCGAAGCCGGACATGTCGGGCAGGTTCAGGTCGAGCAGGATGATGTCGTAGTCGTAGAGTTTGCCGAGGTCGACGCCCTCTTCGCCCAGGTCGGTGGTGTAGACGTTGAAGCTCTCGGACTTCAGCATCAGCTCGATGCTTTGAGCGGTGGCGCTGTCGTCCTCAATCAGCAATACGCGCATGCCAGTCCCCTTCCTCGCCGCTTAAGGGCAGGTCGGCACGCCGCAGCGGCGGCCCTCGAAAACGCCTTGGGACAAACCGAGTCGCAACATTAATGCCGGATGGTTAACAAAACCTGATTCCGGTGTACAAGTACTCGCTGGGCAAATCCGCGCGAATCGCCCTAAAGTATTGCACGCGGATGGTTTTTTGGCCAGACGGCAGTTCATGTTCGACTTTAAGAGTCGGTTGCAACCGATTCAGAAACTCAGCACCCCGGTCCCGGCCGAGGGAAGCTCAGCCTTCGGAAGCCCCACAACGGTGACGCAATGATTAACGACGCGGGTAAACACGAGGTTAAGACCGGGCCATCCGGGCGCGCGTGATTCGCATGAGAGGACCGCCATGAAGGCGCTGGCCGAGCAAGTCTCCGAACTGGACGCGGTCGAGATCTACGGCCGGGTCGTGGGGGTCCGCGGCCTCATGGTGGAAGTTTCGGGACCGATCCACGCCATGTCGGTCGGCGCGCGCATCCTGGTGGAGACCGGCGCAACGCGGCCGATCCCGTGCGAAGTCGTGGGATTCTCCGGCGCCAACGCGCTTTTGATGCCGTTTGCGCCGGTCGAAGGCGTGCGCCGCGGCTGCAAGGCCGTGGTCACGGCGGCGCCCGCCGCCGTGCGGCCCTCGCCCGGCTGGCTCGGCCGGGTGGTCAACGCCATGGGCGAGCCGATCGACGGGAAAGGCCCGATGCCGGCCGGTGCAGAGCCATATCCGTTCCGGAATCCGCCGCCGCCCGCCCATGCTCGGCGCCGTGTCGGGGCCCCGCTCGACCTCGGGGTGCGGGCGCTGAACACCTTTTTGACCTGCTGCCGCGGCCAGCGCATGGGCATATTCAGCGGGTCCGGGGTGGGTAAATCGGTGCTTCTGGCCATGCTCGCCCGCCATGTACGGGCCGACATCGCCGTTATCGGACTGATCGGCGAGCGCGGGCGCGAGGTTCAGGAGTTCATCCAGGACGACCTCGGGCCGGCCGGTCTCGCCCGCTCCGTGGTCGTCGTGGCGACCTCCGACGAGCCGGCCCTGATGCGCCGGCAGGCGGGATACCTCACGCTCGCCGTCTCCGAGTACTTCCGCGACCTGGGCAAGGACGTGCTGGTGCTGATGGACTCGGTGACCCGCTTCGCGGTGGCGCAGCGCGAGATCGGCCTCTCGGCCGGCGAGCCGCCGACCGCCAAGGGCTACACGCCGACCGTATTCACCGAGCTGCCGCGGCTCCTGGAACGCGCCGGGCCCGGCACCGAGGAGGGCACCATCACCGGCATCTTCACCGTTCTGGTCGACGCCGACGACCACAACGAGCCGGTGGCCGACGCGGTGCGTTCGATCCTCGATGGCCACATCGTGATGGAGCGCGCCATCGCCGAGCGCGGCCGCTATCCCGCCATCAACGTGCTCAAGTCGATCTCGCGCACCATGCCGCGGGCGGCCGACCAAGCCTACCTGCCGGTCATCAACCGTGCCCGGCAGGTGATGGCGACCTATGCCGATATGGAGGAGTTGATCCGGCTGGGCGCCTACCGGCCGGGTTCGAGCGCGGAGGTCGACGAGGCCATCCGCCTGCACGGGCCCCTGGAGGCCTTCCTCGCCCAGGGTAAGGAAGAAGCAACGAGTTCTAAGCAAGCCTATCAAACTCTTGAGCAAATCCTAACCGGGGCGGAAACTGAAAAATAAGATTGTGCCGCCACACTGCGTGCTCGCCCGGGCCATGCCGCCAACGGGAGGTGAACCGTGTCCGGTTCACGGCGGTTCCATGGGACCGGGGCTTCGGGGGAGTACGAGTCGATGAAGTCACGCGAAACGCTTATTCGCCTGAAGAAGTTTCAGGTCGACGAGAAGCGGCGCAGGGTCGCACAGATCGAAGGCATGATCGCCGAGTTCGAGCGCATGGGCGCCGACCTCGAGCGCGAGATCAAGACCGAGCAGGACCGCGCCGGCATCCACGATCCGGCGCATTTCGCCTATCCGACCTATGCCAAGGCGGCGATGTCGCGGCGCGAGAATCTCAAGCGCTCGGCCGACGAGTTGCGCGCCCAGCTCGACGACGCCCAGGCCGCGCTCGGCGAGGCGTTCGAGGAGATGAAGAAGGTGGAACTGTTGGACGAGCGCGACCAGGCGCGCGAGCGCGCCGAACTCGACGCCCGCGAGCAGGCCGATCTCGACGCCATCGGCGCGATGCGCAGCGGCGTGCGGGCGTAGCGCAAAGCTTCGTGGCCGTAGCAATAGCGCAGCGTGTTGCACCGGCAGGTCTTCATCGAATTATTACGCGGTCTTCGCGCGTAGCCTTGCGGCGACGGACAACGCGCTGCGTCCGCGTGCTCAGTTGCATGCCGTCAGTTTTTGGTTGCCGTCCGCACTTTGGCTGTGTCGGCTCCTTCGGTGTCCGGATCGTCGCGGGGATGCGGTGACGATCCGGAGATGACGATGCTGATGAATCGACGCCCGGCACCGTCGGTAAGAGCCCGTTCACGGCCGTGTGAATATGGGCTCACGCTTTTCACAAAAGAATGAACCATCGGCCCCGAGCGTGGTTGAACTGCCATGCTAGCCTCGCTGGCGGTGCCGGTGGTGCTGGACGATTCCTTCGTGAAGGCGAAGGTGCGACGGTCGGGAGAACCGTACGTTGGTGGGCTCGGAACGAGATCGGGACGATGCGTGCGCGTGCGGCATCGCAGTGATGGCGAAGGCGTCGGCGCCGGGCCGCTCGAAGACCCGGTTGGCGCCGCCGCTGACACCTGACGAAGCAGCCGCCTGCAATACTGCATTTTTGCAAGACGTCGCCGCCAATATCCTCGCCGCCGGGTCGCGCGCGAGCATCGCGGGCTACATGGCGTTCGGGCCGCCCGGGCCGCAGTCGGCACGGTTTTTCGCAAGCATCCTGCCGGACGGATTTGATCTGCTGGAGGCCTGGTATCCGAATTTCGGCGATTGCCTGCGGAGTGCGACCGAGCAATTGCTCGAGCGCGGGCATGCCGGCGCCGTGGTGCTCAACTCCGACAGTCCCACCCTGCCGACCGCGCTTCTGACGCAAACCGCCGAACTGCTCGCGCAACCGGGCGACCGCGCGGTGCTCGGGCCCTCGGTCGACGGCGGCTACTATCTGCTCGGCGTCAAGCGCGCGCATCGGCGGCTGTTCGAGGACGTCGCCTGGAGCAGCGAGCATGTCGCGCGCCAGACGCGCGATCGGGCGGCCGAGATCGGGCTTCCTGTCGAGATCCTGCCGGAATGGTACGATGTCGACGACGCCTGGGCGCTGCGGACGCTCTATTGCGAGCTGTGCGAAAGCGCCCCGTTCTCGGCGAATCTTCGCTCGCACCGGGCGCCACACGCGACCGCACTGCTGCGCTCGCTTGCCGCATCGAGCGACCTGCTCGATCGCCTTGCCCGCCTCGACGACACGACCCAGAGAGCCGCAGAGTGACGCGCCGGACCGGGCTCGACTGGCAAGTGCTTGCGCTCGGCGGCATCCTGCTGGCGCTGGCGCTCTGGGGCGCGATCGCGATCGACCATTTCGACGATGGGCGCGTCGGCTATTTCATGCTGGCGCCGGCGCCGTTCTATGCGCTGGCGTGCTGGCTCATCGTCAGCCGCCCGCCGGCATTGCAGGGCCGCGCGCTCGCCACCATCCTGGTGCGTGGGTCTGGCCATGCGGGTGTTCATGCTGCCCGGGCATCCGGTGTCGACCGACATCTTCCGCTACATCTGGGACGGGCGCGTCCAGGGCGCCGGGATCAACCCCTATGTTCACCTTCCGGTGAGCGAAGCGCTGCAACAGCTGCGCGACGAGGCGGTCTATCCTTTCATCAACCGCGCCGACTATGCGCCGACGATCTATCCGCCGATGGCGCAGATCGTGTTCTTTCTGGTCACGCGCATTTCCGAATCGGTCTGGTTCATGAAGGCCGCGATGGTCGCGTTCGAAGGGCTGGCGGTCTGGGCGGTGCTGAAACTGCTTGCGGCCCGCGGCCTGCCGGCGACCAGCGTGCTGCTGTACGCTTGGCATCCGCTGCCGTTGTGGGAGTTCGCGCGCAGCGGCCACGTCGACGTTGTCGGCATCGCATTCCTGATGCTGGCATTCCTGGCCGCCGACCGCCGCTCGCCGGTTTTCGCCGGCATCGCGTTCGCGGCCGGGACCCTGGTCAAATACTTTCCCATCGTTGCAGGCCCGGGACTGTATCGGCGATGGGACTGGCGGCTGCCGCTGGCGTTTGTCGCGACCGCCGCGCTGCTTTACCTGCCGTATCTTGGGGCCGGGGCAAAGGTCATCGGTTTTCTCCCGCAGTATGTCGCCGAAGAGCGCTTCGAGCAGGGTGGGGGCATTTTTCTCTGGACGGTGCTGTCCGCCATCGTTCCGCTTCCGGCGCGCGCCTTCTCGTACTACGCGCCGGCCGCGGCCGCGATCATGATCGGGCTGGCCTTGTTCCTCATGCTCCGCGCGCGCAGGCCCGGCGCCGATCTTCTGGCCGCGATGATTCTCGGCGTGGTGTTCACGCTCCTGGTCTCGCCGCATTACGCTTGGTACTTCGCCTGGCTGGTTCCTTTCCTCTGTTTCCATCCTTCCGTTGCCGTCGTCTATCTGACGTGCGCGTGCAGTTATCTCTACTTCGCGCATTCCCCTCCGACGATTGCGGAGGGCCTGGTGATCTATGGCGGGTTCGCGGCGGTTCTGGCCGTGGAGTTTTTCTTTCGCCGGTGGCGCAGAAAGGAGGCGCATCATGGCGACGCTGTCGCTGCCTGAATCCAAAGTCGATCCGCGGCGCTATTTCGAGAGCGTCGACAAGGCGCGCACCGAGGCGGCCGAGCGTTGGCCGGTCTGCGTGTATCTGGAGACCACGAACCGCTGCAACCTCCTGTGCACGACCTGTCCGCGCACCTACGAGGAGCTGGAGCCGCCCGCCGACATGAGCTGGGCGCTGTTCACCTCGATCGTCGACCAGATTCCCAACCTGCAGCGCGCGGTGATGCACGGCGTCGGCGAGCCGATGCTGGTGAAGAACCTTCCCAAGATGGTGCGCTATCTCAAGGATCGCGGCAGCTACGTGCTGTTCAACACCAACGGCACTGTGCTCAACGAGAAGAACGGGCGCGCGCTGATCGATGCCGGGCTCGACGAGCTGCGGGTCTCGCTCGACGCCGCGAACGCCAAGTCTTTTCTTGCCATCCGCGGCAAGGACTATTTCGGCCGGATCCTCAAGAACGTGCGCGCATTCCGCAATCTGCAGGAGCGCCAAGGCAGCGATCGTCCGCGGGTGTCGGCCTGGCTGACCGGACTGAAAGAGACCATCGCCGAACTGCCCGCCTTCGTGAAGGTGGCGGCGGAGATCGGCGTGAAGGAAGTCTATCTGCAGCGCCTGGTGTTTTTCGAGAACGATGCAATCGGCCGCGCGCGTCCCGACCAGGCGCTGTTCGAACGCATGACGCAGGACGAGGCCGCCCACATCGAGGCGGCGAGCGAGCTTGCGCGCTCCTATGGCGTGACCCTCAGCGCCTCGGGTGCTGCGTCCGAGCCCGGTATGAGCCTCAGGCGCCGCGACGACGGCTCGCCGTGGTCGCTGTGCC
This sequence comes from uncultured Alphaproteobacteria bacterium, assembly GCA_963755305.1. GTDB lineage: Bacteria > Pseudomonadota > Alphaproteobacteria > Rhizobiales > Xanthobacteraceae > VAZQ01. Next base: position 8,423 of record CAVWJL010000013.1, read on the forward strand.
GGCGGCCGTGGACGGTGATGTACTTCACCGCCAATGGACGGGCGTTGCCCTGCTGCATCGCGCCGTTTTCGCAGCGCGGCTACGAGAACTACACGTTGGGCGATGCCTCGCAGCAGAGCCTTCGGGACATCTGGAACGGAGCGGCCTATCGTTCTTTCCGCGAGGCCCTGCTGTCCGATCGGCCGCCGGCGGCTTGCGCAAGCTGCGGATTGCGCTGGAGCCTGTGAGCGGGATGAAAGCCTCGCACCAAGCTGGCGCCGTCGCGGTCGTCATACCGGTGCTGAACGAGGAGGCGTCGATCGGCGACGTCGTCGCGCGCGTGCCGCGCGAGATTGTGAGCCGGATCATCGTCGCCGACGGCGGCAGCCGCGATGGCACCGTGGCGCGGGCCAGGAGTGCCGGCGCCGAGGTGCTCGATGCCGGGCGCGGCTACGGCCGTGCGTGTTTGGCAGGGACGATGGCCGCCAGGGACGCCGAGATCGTCGTATTCATGGATGGCGACGGCGCGGACGACCCGCGCGGCATTGCGGCGTTGGTCGAGCCGATCCGGTCGGGCCGCTACGATTTTGTCATCGGCTCGCGGGTGCGCGGTAAGCGCGAGCCCGGCAGCATCGCCTGGCACCAGATCGCGGCCGGGAGGCTCGCCGGGCTCGGCATGCGCCTGCTCTACCGCGTGCGCTATACCGACATGTGCGCTTTCCGCGCGATCCGCCGCGACGTTCTTCTCGGCCTGCAAATGCGCGAGCTGACATACGGCTGGAATATCGAGATGCAGATGCGCGCCGCGCGCGCCGGGCTGCGCATTCTAGAAATTCCGGTCGACTATCATCGGCGAAGCGGCGGCAACTCCAAGGTGGCGGGGAATCTGTGGGGAACCATCCGGGCCGGCGGACGGATCGCGGCGACATTTTTTCGGGTAACGGCTCAGCCCAAGCCGAGCGCCCAGGCGGGGCAAGCAGACGCCGCGCGCGCCGGCAAGATGCCGCTCTGACGCGGGCGTAGCGCCGTGCGCACGGCGCGATAGCGGCTATCGCGCTACTGCTTCGCGAGGCCGGCCGCCACGCGCACCTTCTCCCAGCGCACCAGTTCGTCCGCCAGGTGCTTGCCGAACGCTTCGGGAGTTCGAGCCCTGGACGACCACGCCGGCGGTGGTCAGCCGGGCCCGCACCGCCTCCTCCTTGAGGATGTCGTTGAGCGTCTTGTTGAGCTTGGCGATGACGGCGGGCGGCGTGCCGCGCGGCGCGAAGAAGCCATACCAGGTGGTGACGTCGTAGCCCGGCAGCACGCCGGACTCGATTGCCGGCGGCACGTTCGGCACCGCCGGAAAGCGGTCCTTGCCGGTGACCGCGAGCGCCTTGAGCGCTCCCGACTGGATCTGACCCAGGACGGCGGAAACCGTATCGAACAGGACGTCCACCTGCCCGCCGAGCAATGCCGCAAACGCTTCGGGGGAGGTTCGGAACGGCACCTGCAGTACCTTGATATCGGCGGTTTGCCGGAACAGTTCCGCGGTGAAGTGCTGCGTGGCGCCAAAACCGGGGCTGGCGAAGGAGAGCTTGCCGGGGTCCGCCTTTGCGGCGGCGACCAGTTCCTTCGCGTTGTTGGCGGGAAAGTTCGGGCGCGTGCCGATGATCAGGCCCGCGGTCGCGATCTGCGATATCGGGTCGAACGCCGCGAGGGTGTCGTAGCGCGGCGACTTGGCCATCACCGATGCGATGATCTGACCCGCGGTCATGATTCCAAGCGTGTAGCCGTCCTTCTCGGCGCGGGCGACCGCTTCGTTGCCGATCGTGCCGCCGGCGCCCGGCCGGTTCTCGATCACCACCGACTGCCCGAGCTTCTCCTGCATCGATTGCGCGATGATACGCCCGACGATGTCGGTGCCGCCGCCCGGTCCGAATGCGACGATGATGCGGATGGTCTTCTGCGGCCAATCCTGCGCCGGAGCGGGCGTCGCCAGGCCGGCCGCCAGAACGCAGGCGGCGGCCATCGTCATCATCGGTCTCATTGCTTGCTCTCCCTGTGGCCCACCCCGCGCGGAGCCGCGGTTCCCGGTGCCGGATGGCACTGTAACCGCGGCATCGCCGGTCGGCATAGCCGGTCCCCGGCGCCGGCGGTCGGGCGGGCAAATGGACGCGGCACGGTGCCGGGGGAAGGCAATTTTGCCCTGGCCTGCGGCTTCTGGCATAGCCACGTCCGGCGGTGAGGCCCGCCGGGCTACGGCCATTCCTGCGATTCATGGCATTGCCGTCTCGACAGAACGACATAGGCGGGGATAATCAACGCGTTGCGGCGGATATCCCGGGGTTTGGGGCTGGTTGAGTCATGGCATCGACGCCGGTTGAAATCACGTGGCTGCTCGCTGCCGTCGCCAAGGGCGATGCGGCGGCCTTCGAGCGCCTCTACACGGCGACCTGCGCCAAGGTCTATGGCGTGCTGCTGCGCATCCTGCGGCGGCACGATCTCGCGGCCGACGTGATGGAGGAGGCCTATCTCCAGGTCTGGAAGCGGGCCGGCGAATACGACCCTGGACAGTCGAGCCCGATTGCCTGGATCGTCGGCATCGCGCGCACCCGGGCGATCGATCTGGCGCGCAGGCCGCAGGCAAGCGCGTCCGTCGCCGAACCGGAGATCGTGGACGACGACGACGGTCCCGGAATCGTGCCGCGTCACGCGCTGACCGACGATCTGCGGCGGCTGCTCACCTGCATCGGACGGCTCGAGCCCGACCGCCAGCGCATGCTGCTGCTGGCCTATTACGGCGCCTTCACGCGCGAGGAGCTCTCCAGCAAGCTCGACATGCCGGTCAATCTTCTGCGGGCCTCGCTGCGGCGCAGCCTGTTCGAGATCGAGCAATGTCTCAAGTCCTAGTCGACACCGACCTCGACGCGCTGGCGGCCGAGTATGTGCTCGGCACCCTCGGCGCCGACGAGCGCACGCACGCGCAGGCCCTGCTTGTCATGGACGACGGGTTCGCGGCCAAGGTGCGCATGTGGGAACGCCGCTTCGGCGAACTGCACCTGATGGTCGAGCCGGTCGATCCGGACGTGCAGATCTGGGCGCGCATCAAGGCCAAGATTCCGGCCACCGCGCAGGCTCCGGCCACGGCGACGGCGGAACCGGCGGACGCGGCCAAGGAGGCAACGCCGGCCCTACCTGCCGATATGCCGGTCCCAGCGGCGGCTGCGGTGATCGCTGCGGCCGAGGCCATCGTGGCTGCGGCGCCCGCCGACGGCGCCGCGGGCGCCGCGCCGGCGGTCACGCCCGCCGAAGCGCCTGCCCCGGCCGCTGCCGCGCCGGCCGAGTCGACACTTCCGGCCGCGCCGACCTTGCCGGAGACGGCCGCCGAGTCCGTTCCCGCCACCCCGCCGGCGTCCGTCCCGGTGAGCCTTGTCCCCGCCGCCAAACCGGCTCCCGTCACCGCGGCAGCCGCCCCGTTTCCCTCCGCTCCCCGGGCCCCGCTGGTGGTGGACGATGAACGCACCGCCGCGGCCCGCCGCCGGGCCGGGCGATGGCGAGCGTTTGCGGTGCTCATGACTCTGATCGTGATGGCAACCGGCGGCCTCGTCGCCGCCTGGCGATTTGCTCCCGAGCACGTGCCGCCGATGTTGCAGCCGGTCGAGGCGCTGCGCGCCGTCGGGATCGCGATCGAGACCGGCCCGCCGCCGCCCCCGCCGCGGCCGCCCGCGCCGCCGGAATCGCGGTACGACGAGTGAGGCCGTCGCCGCGGGCGCCGGAGCTCAGTCCAAATGAAAAGCGCGCCCGAAGGCGCGCATGATGTGAGGTTCTGAGACCGTCCGCGCGGTCAGCGCACGGTGGTGTCGCTGCCGGTCGAAGCGGTGATCGGCTTGGGCGCCTTGATGACCGGTCCGGCAGCCTGGAGCGAGGCGCCAAGGCCCATCTTGCCGTCGGTGACGCGGGCGGTAATCCCGATGGCGGCGACGAGCGTCGCAAAAACCAGCGACAGCACCACAATTTTGAGGTGCGTCATGCGGTCCGCGGTCAACAGCGAGGAATTGTTCATCTCACACCCTCCCCAGGGTCTCGGCCATTAGTCGCGCAGGTAGGGTGAAAGGTTCACGCATACACATCAAGCTATGCCGGCCCGAGGGGTTCCCAAGGGCCGTTCACGAACGCTTGAATCTTCGTGATTCCAACGAGTTAATTGGGTCGCCAAGCGGGGCGGGGCCCATCTGGCCGGCGCCCAGCGTCCGAGAAAGTCTAATCGGATCAAGGGCGCGATGTTTCGGGGGCGGTTCGTCCGCCGGGCAGGCCGGGCAGCTGGATCAGATGCTGCCGACCGTCTTGAGCCGTGCCCGCGGGTGGATTTCTGACTGCGACATCACCGCCGTCTGAGCGCGAAAGCGCTCCACCACGCTGCGCACGAATGGCCGGATGCCGCCCGAGGTCACCAGCACCGGCGCCTCGCCCTGCTGGGCCGCTTCCTCGAAACGCTGGCGTACCAATGTGATGAATTCGGTCAGCCGCGAGGGCTGCATGGCGAGCGTTCGGTCGTCGCCCTGTCCGACGATCGATTCGGCAAATGCCTGCTCCCATTTGGCCGAAAGCGCGATCAGCGGCAGATAACCGGCCGCCGTGGTGTACTGGGCGCAGATCTGGCGAGCGAGACGCGATCGCACATGCTCGACCAGCATCGCCGGGTTGCGCGTGAACGCGATCGCGTCGGCGATGCCTTCGAGGATGGTCGAGAGGTCGCGGATCGATATCCGCTCGGCGAGCAGGAGCTGCAGGACGCGCTGGATGCCCGACACCGTGATCTGCGCCGGCACGATGTCCTTGAGCAGCTCGCCCTGGTCCTTGGGCAGGTCCTTGAGGAGCTTGCTGACCTCCGCATAGGAGAGCAGGTCCGACACATTGGCCTTGATCAGCTCGGTGAGGTGGGTCGAGAGCACGGTCGCGGCGTCGACTACCGTGTAGCCCTTGATCGCGGCCTCCTCCTTGAGCGCGATATCGACCCAGGTGGCGGGCAGCCCGAAGGTCGGCTCGGCAGTGTGAATGCCCGGCAAGGCGACCTGCCGGCCGGCGGGGTCCATGACCATATGCTGGCCGGGCCAGATGCGGCCGGTGCCGGCGTCTACCTCCTTGATCTTGATGAGGTAGGTATTGGCCTCGAGCTGGACGTTGTCGAGGATGCGCACGGCGGGCATCACGAAGCCCATCTCGACCGCGAGCGAGCGGCGCAGCGCCTTGATCTGCTCGGTGAGGCGGTCGGAGCCGTCGCGCGAATTGACCAGCGGCAGCAGCGCGTATCCGAGCTCGATCTTGAGGTCGTCCATCCTGAGCGCGTGCGAGATCGGCTCTTCGGCCGGCGGCGCCTTGGCGGCTTCAACCTTTTGTGCCTCGGTGACCACCTGCTGCTTCTGGCGCTTGTCGATCAGGTAGGCAAGCGAGCCCGCTCCGCCGCCGAGCAGGAGGAACGGGATCATCGGAATGCCGGGCAGCAGTGCCATGACGGCCATGGCGGCCGCCGACATGCCGAGCGCCTTGGGATAGCCGGAGAGCTGGCGCATCATCGCCTGGTCGGCGGCTCCCGATATGCCGGCTTTGGACACCAGCAGGCCGGCGGCGGTTGAGACGATCAGCGCCGGCACCTGCGTGACCAGCCCGTCGCCGACCGTGAGCAGCGTGTAGGTGCGCGCGGCTTCGGCGAACGGCATCCCCTGCTGGGCGATGCCGATGATCATCCCGCCGATGATGTTGATGAACACGACGAGCAGGCCCGCGATGGCGTCGCCGCGCACGAATTTCGAGGCGCCGTCCATGGCGCCGAAGAAGCCGCTCTCGTCCTCAAGCTGCTTGCGGCGCCGGCGTGCCTCGCCCTCGTCGATCATGCCGGCGGAGAGATCGGCGTCGATCGCCATCTGCTTGCCCGGCATGGCGTCGAGGTGGAAGCGTGCGGCCACTTCGGCGATGCGGCCGGAGCCCTTGGTGATCACCACGAAATTCACGATCACCAGGATCGTGAACACGATGATGCCGATGACGAAATTGCCGCTCATCACGAAATTGCCGAAGGCTTCGATGACGTGGCCGGCGGCCGCCGTGCCCTCGTGTCCGTGCGACAGGATCAGGCGGGTCGACGCCAGATTGAGCGCCAATCGCAGCATGGTGGCGATCAGCAGCACGGTCGGGAAGGCGGAGAATTCGAGCGGTGCCTGGATGAACAACGCCGTCATCAGCACGAGCACCGAGATGATGATCGAGATCGCGAGCGCCATGTCGAGCAGCGCCGGCGGCAGCGGCAGGATGAGGATTACGAGAATCGTCAGCACGCCCACGGCGAGCGCGATGTCGGCGCGCTTGAACATCGCCCCGATGTCGCCCATGCGCGGAAGCGAAAACTTGCCTGCGCCGGCTGCCGTCGTGTCCGTCATGTCACCCGCCGAGCCCCGTCTGGCCCGATCGTGGGCATGAAAGCTTTGCGTGGCGGCCGCGAGGCCGCTCACCCGTGCGAGAGGAACAGTGCTGGCGTCCAAGATCCGTCCCCGCTTGCCGCGTGAAAGGTCGCAACGTCTCCCCGGCAAAATTTGCCCAGTTTATGGTTAGCGGGTGGTTAACGCCGGGGTTAGGCTGCGGAAAAAGCCAGCAAAAATGGAACCGGGCATCAAGACGGCAAGTGTCTGTTGCGGGCGTGCCACCTTGGTCGCTGGGGGCGCCTCCCCGTCGCCCCAGGGTCGAGGACGAGCCGATGCCGCAACACGGGTGAAATGGCCGCCTGCAGGGGGACGGGTCGACAAGCCACCTGGGCCTGACGATAAGGCCGGTCGCAGATCCTCCGGGGACGGGTAAGGTCTACGCGCATGAATGAGACGATTCGCGCGACCTGCGCCATCGCCGGCGGCGGCCCGGCCGGGATGATGCTGGGCTACCTGCTGGCGCGCGCCGGCGTCGAGGTCGTCGTGCTGGAGAAGCACGCCGATTTCCTGCGGGATTTTCGCGGCGACACCATTCATCCCTCCACGCTCGAAGTGATGCACGAGCTCGGACTGCTGGAGGAGTTCCTGAAGCTTCCGCACACGCAGGCGCGCCACTGTCCGGCGTCATCGGCAATGCCAGCGTGACGATCGCCGATTTCACCCACCTGCCGACGCGCTGCAAGTTCATCGCGCTCATGCCGCAGTGGGACTTTCTCGACTTCCTGTCGACCAAGGGCGCGCGCCTCGCGTCGTTCCAACTGCGCATGCAGACCGAGGCGACCGACCTGATCGAGGAGGGCGGCCGCATCGTCGGCGCTGCGCGCGACGGCGCCGGAGGGCTCGCTCGCCATCAGGGCCGATCTCGTCATCGGCGCCGATGGCCGCCGCTCGATCGTGCGCGAGCGCGCGGGGCTGGCGGTCGAGGACCTGGGCGCGCCGATCGACGTGCTGTGGATGCGGCTCTCGCGCAGGCCGGGCGATCCCGAGCAGAGCCGCTCGGCAGGATCGAGCGCCGGCAAGATCTTCGTGATGATCGACCGCGGCGACTACTGGCAGTGCGCCTACGTGATTCCGAAAGGCGGCTACGAGGAGGTGCGCGGCGAGGGGGCTCGATGCCTTCCGTGCCGCCGTCGTCGAGGTGCGCCCGTCATGCGCGACCGCGTCGCCGAGCTCAAGAGCTGGGACGACGTGAAGCTGCTCACCGTCAAGGTCGATCGGCTGCGCGCAATGGTACCGGCCGGGCCTGCTGTGCATCGGCGACGCCGCGCACGCCATGTCGCCGGTCGGCGGGGTCGGCATCAACCTCGCGATCCAGGATGCGGTCGCGGCCGCCAACATCCTGGCCGCGCCGCTGCGTGCGGGTGCCGTGGGCGTGGACGAGTTAGCCGCCGTGCAGCGCCGGCGGATGTTTCCGACCCGCGCCACCCAGTGGCTGCAATTGCAGGTGCAGAACCGTTTCCTGCGCCGCGTGCTGGCGAGCCGGGCGCAGCCGGCGCCGCCCTGGCCGGTACGGCTGCTCGGTCGCTGCCCGTTGTTGCAGCGCATTCCCGCGCGACTGGTCGGCGT
>CAVWJL010000014.1:0-26371 GCA_963755305.1 uncultured Alphaproteobacteria bacterium
CAACCATTAGTTCGCTGCGGGTCTTTCGACCCATGGCGTTCCGCGCTGCGACCACGGTGTTGGCGTAGATCAGCAGTTTCCTGGCGCAGGCGATGAGACGCGGCGTTGTGGGCTTTTCCGCGCGCGATGAGGCGTGCATAGAGTTCGATCGAGCGCCTTGTTCCATCGGAAGGCGGCCGGGAGCGCGGCGGCGTAGAGCGAGCGGCGCAAGCGCCCGCGGCCGCCGGCGATGTGGCGCTGACCTTTGTGCGTTCCGCTGTCGTCGTCGAAGGGAGCCAGGCCGGCCAGCGCGGCCACCTCCTCGCGGCTGATGCGGCCGAGCTCGGGCATGCGGATGACGAGGGCGAGCGCGGTGCGCTCGCCGATGCCAGGAATGCTGAGCACGAGATCGAAGCGCCGAGCGAGATCGTCATGCTCGCGCAGCCGGCCGACGATGCGGAGCAGTCTCGGCCGTCGCGCCGCGCTTTCAGGCGAGCGATGTCGGCCATAACGAGCGCCGCAGCCGCGGATCGTCGATATGCTCGAGCCGGGTCTTCAGGCGCGCGATGTCCTCTTCGATCTGCTCGACGAAGGTCAGATGGTCGGCCAGCTCGGCCAGCCGCTCATCCGGCTCGATCCGTGGCCCGTCGATCGCGGCCGTACAGGCCGCGATCAGAACGGCATCGAGCGCGTCGTTCTTGGCGCGCCGCAGGTGCAGGCGCGCATAGGCGCGTACCTGGATCGGCTGCAGCACCACGACCGTGAAGCCCGCCGCCCGCAGATGCTTGACCACGCCGCGCTCATAGCCGCCGCGTCGCCTCGATGCCGACGCGCGAGACCCCGACCTTGGCCAGCTCCGAACGCAACCGCCGCCACCCACGCAGCGTATTCTCGACCTGCCAATGCTCGGCTTGACCATGCAACGCCACGTCGAGCTTGTCCTTGGCCGTATCGATGCCGGCCATCACCATGCTAGTCTGTGTCATCTTCGTCGACCCCTGCCTTGTGAAGCGAACCAAGTTGTTCCGGCAACCATCCGGGTCCGATGAAGGTGCTGACGACGATCACGCTACGGGGCAGCCACAAACTGCTCAGGGTGGGCTCGATCCGATCGCCAGCCGCTCTGCCGCGGACTGCCATCCGCGGCAGAGCATTCCTTTCGGAACACCCCCACGATAATCCGGTTCGCTATTACAAGGGTGGGCAAAGGCGCGCGAAGCGCGCCGTGCCCACGCCGACGAACCTAACATTGAACTCGCTCAGCCTACCCTACGAAGCAAGTAGCCCGCATTGAGCGAAGTGGAATGCGGGTTCTATATCGCGGCGCGCACGGTGGTCCCCGGATTTCGCCGTTACGCGCCTGCGACGCATGACGGGTTTATCCGGGCTACATTTATCGCGGGCGAACAGCCCTTGCAGAGGCAAAATCATGTCGAAGGTCCATCTCATGGTGCGCTCGGTGGTGTCCGACCCCGCACTGCGCGACAGGTTCGAGCATTGGTATTCGGCCGAGCACCTGGGCTGGGCGCTCGACGTGTTCAAGGCGGAGAAGGGCTGGCGCTTCTGGAGCACGGTGGACGCCGGCGTGCACTATGCGGTCTATCAGTTCGCCGACATGGCGCGGCTCGACGCGGCGCTCAAGTCGGAGGGCTTCAAGGAACTGGTCGCCGACTACGATCGCACCTGGCCCAACGGCGTCACGCGTACGCGCGATATCCTGACCATGGTCGAGGAACGCGACCGCGCGGGCTTGTAGCCTACTTTTCCCCCGCCCTCATGCTGAGGAGCGCGCCGAAGGCGCGCGACGCAAACAAGTCTATGCGGTCTGGCGTAAGCTTGTTGCGCGTCCAAGCCGCATCTACCCTCTCCCCAGCGGGGAGAGGGCAACTCGCTCTCGCGGGTTCGACGAAGGGGTGAGGGGGTTCGGGCGCCAGGAGAGAGCCGACCCCCCTCACCCATTCTTCGCAATCCACACACTGAGATGCCCTCTCCCCGCTGGGGAGAGGGCGGATGCGGCGCGGTCCGTTCAAGCGCGGGTCTTTACGCCGCCTTGCCCTTTGCTACTCGGTCTTCGATCCCATTCGACAAGCCAGCGCACACGGCGGAAATCGGTTAGGATGAATTCAGCTCAATCCATCTGCGATGTCGGCTCATGCCCGGACCGTTCGACCGCCTGCTGCGTCTCATGCCGCCGTTGCGCCGCGCGCTGCTTGCGCTGGCGCTCGCGGGCTGCTCGTCCGGCGCGCCGGACCCCGGCTCGGCTCCGACGGCCACCATTCCGCCCGGCATGGCGCAGCTCATCCTGCAGCGCGAGGGCGGCCTGCTCAACGTCAACGTCCGCGCCGTCGTGGAGGTGAACGGGGCGCGCCGCGAGTTCGGCAGCTCCGGCGCGCGCTCGGACTTCATCCGGCCGGGCAAGACCACGGTGTCGGTCTCCGGGTCGTCGCCGCCCGGCCGCTATACGATCGCGTTCAATGCCGAGGCCGGCAAGAGCTACATGATCGAGGTCCTGCCGCGGCCGGAAGGCTACGCGCCCGAATCCAACCCGTCCGCCGTCCAATACGAACTGGTTGAGAATGCGGGCGCATTCAGGCTCGCGCTCGCCGGGCTGCGTTGAGCCCCGGTCGGGCAGGCGGCCTTGCGCTGGATCAAGGCGCTATTGGCGGGGAGGCGCTTATTGCGCCATGCTACGCCATGCAGTTGCTCGATTTGAATCCCGGGTGGAGCCATGATCGTTCGGAGCCTTGCCGTCGCCGCCGCCGTGCTCGCCGCCGCGCCGGCGCGCGCGCAGGACGGCATCGTCATCTACAAGTCGCTCGGCCTCGATCTTGCGCTGGAGCTTGCGCGCGCGGCGCTCGCCGACTGCCGCCAGCGCGGCTACCAGGTGGCGGTCGCCGTGGTCGACCGCTTCGGCGTCACCCAGGTGATCTTGCGCGACCGCTTCGCCGGTCCGCATACGCCGGCGACCGCCGCCGGCAAGGCCTGGACCGCGGTGAGCTTCCGCACCAACACCACCGAGCTTGCGGCCGCGAGCGGGCCGGGCTCGCCGCAGGCCGGCGTGCGCAACCTGCCGGGCGCGGTGATCCTGGGCGGCGGCGTCCTGGTGGAGGCGGGCGGCTCGCTCGTCGGCGCGATCGGGGTCTCCGGCGCGCCCGGCGGTGACGCCGACGACGCCTGCGCCAAGGCCGGCATCGCGGCGGTGCGCGACCAGCTCGATTTCTAGCGCGGGATTTCGGCTGACGGCGTGCTCAGCGCCAGCCGCCGCCGCCGTTCACGAACACGGTGTCCGCGGTCATGAACGGGCAGGCGTCCGAGCACATGAACAGCACCAGTTCGCCGATCTCCTCGGCTTCGCCGAAGCGGCCCATCGGCACGTCCTCGAGAAACTTGCGGTAGAGCTCGGGCGAGGTCGCCGCCGCGTCCTGGAACGGCGTCTTCACTGGGCCGGGCGAGATCGACAGCGCGCGGATGCCCTGGGTGGCGAACTCGCGCGCCACGCCCAGGGTCATCGACACCACCGCGCCCTTGGCCGCCGCGTAGTGGATCGAAGAGCCGGGGCCGCCGCGCCGCGCCGCCATGCTCGCCATGTTGACGATGACGCCGTGCTTGTTCGCCAGCATGTGCGGCAAGAGTGCCTGCATGGCGTAGAACGTGCCCTTCAGGTTGAGGTCGAAGGTCTTCTCCAGCAGCGCGTCGTCGATCTCCAGGAATTTCGCCCGCCGGATGGCGGCGCCGGCCGAGTTGAACAGGAACTGCACGCTGCCGAACCCGTCGATGGCGCGCCGCGCCATATCATCCACCTGCGCCCGCGAGGTCACGTCGGCCTTGAGCGCGAGCGCCTGGCTGCCCTTGCCGTTGACCAGAGCGGCGGTCTCGCGCGCGCCCGCCTCGTTGACGTCGGCGCAGACCACGTTGGCCCCCTCGCGCGCGAAGATGAGCGCGGTCGCGCGCCCGATCCCGCTGCCGGCGCCGGTGATGAGGACAGTCTTGCCGGCGAAATAGTCGGGCGTCTTCGGCATGGGGTTCCTCCTACAACGGCCGGCCGGTGCCGTTCGTCGCCTTCATCAAGCTCGACGGCGACAAGATCAAGGGCATGGACCACAAGCGATAACGCGCGAGTTCGGCCTGCATTGCGGCCGTCGCGGCTGTGGCAGCGGCGCGAACACTATTTTTCCCGGCCGATGGCGAAGCGCGCGACCACCGGGGCCTGCCAGCCCCGCCGATCGCCCGCCGTTGCAGTCACGGCGGCGCCCGCCGCGGCCGTCTGCGGGCGGGTGGTCTCGGCGGGCGGAGCGGGGGAAACGCCGCGCGGGCCGGCGTTCAGATGCAGGCCCTTAAAGTCGGCGTTGTAGCCGGAGCTGTTGGCGGTTGCAGCAATCTTAAGGCAATCGATGGCGGGAGCCACCCATGAACCCGTCCCGCAAGCGCGGTGGCGGCTCCGAGAGTCGTCCATTGCAAGTCTCCTTGAAGGGCCGAGGCGAAAGCGCGATCGCCGAATGGATCACGTTAGCGCAGAACGGTTGTGGGCTGCCAGCGCGAAGTCTGCTCGCGCCGGAGCAAAGGACAACCGATGGGGTCTGTACCCTCGCCATCGCTCGTGCGAGCCTGCGGCCCAGAAAAACGGAGGAAAGCCGATGGCCGACTACAGCTACGAGAACGTGAAGGTGCGGGTCCACGACGGCATCGCCTGGGCGGCGCTCAACCGGCCCGACAAGCGCAATGCGATGAGCGCCCGCGCTGCATTACGACATGGACGACGCGCTGGCGCGGCTCGAAGTCGACGACAACGTCAAGGTCGTGGTGGTCACCGGCGAGGGCGGCAATTTCAGCGCCGGCCAGGATTTGAAGAAATTCTTCCGCGAGCTCGAGAAGAATCCGGGCGAGCGCAAGAAGGCGCAGGCCGCCGCCAATCGCTGGCGCTGGGAGCGGCTTTATCAGTACGACAAGCCGACGATCGCGATGGTGCACGGCTACTGCGTCGGCGGTGCGTTCATGCAACTCCTGGCCTGCGATTTCGCGATCGCGGCCGAGGACGCGACCTTCTCGCTGTCGGAGGTGAACTGGGGGATTTTGCCCGGTGCGCTCGTGTCGAAGGTTGTGTCCGACATGGTGCTGCCGCGCCACGCGCTCTACTACGCCTGTCTGGGCGAGCCGTTCGACGGCAAGGAGGCCGCGCGCATCGGCATGATCAACTACGCGGTGCCGCCCAAGAAGCTCGAACAGGCGACAATCGAGCTCGCCGAAAAGCTCATGAAGAAGAGCCAGGCCGTGCTACGAGCGACCAAGCAGGCAATCCGCCATGTACGGACGATGGACGTCGCGCAGGCCTACGACTACCTCGCCGAGAAGGGCAAGGCGATCAAGGTTGCCGACCAGGAAGACTCCTACAATACCGGGTTGCGCCAGTTCCTCGACGAGAAATCCTACAAGCCGACGTTCGAGCCGTTCCGGCTCGGGTCCATGCTGACCGATCAGCGCTCGAAGCCGTCCGCGAAGAAATAGCGGACGGTCCGCCGCAAGGGAGGTTGAAGCCATGTTTCGAAGAATCCTGCTCGCCGCCGGCTTGGCCGTGCTCGCTGCCGCCGCCCATTCGCAGGCCGCGCTTGCCCAGTTCTACAAGGGCAAGACCATCACCATGATCGTCAACTATCCGGCGGGTGGGCCGACCGATATCGAGGGCCGCATCGTCGCTCAGCACCTGCCCGGGCACATTCCGGGAAAGCCTACGGTCGTGGTCAAGAATGTGGGCGGCGCGGGCGGCATCATCGGCACCAACCAGCTCGGCGAGGCCGCGCCCAACGGCGAAACGATCGGCTTCTTCACGCTCGATCTGGTTGCCGAATTCGTGGGTAATCCGTCGCTGCGGACTCATTACGCGGATTTTGTGACGATCGCCGGCGTGGAGAACCCGCTCGTGGTCTATGCGCGCAAGGACACGCCGCCGGGATTGAACGTCGCGACCGACATCATGAAGGCGAAGGACTTCAAGGCCCTGTCCCTCAACGTCCAGAACAGCAACACCGTCAACCAGGCGCTCAGCCTCGATCTGCTCGGATTGAAGTATCAGGCGATTCCGGCCTATCGCGGGCTCAAGGAGGTCGAGACCGCGATCCTGCAGAACATCGGACAATTGGCGAACACGTCGCTGCCCGGATGGACCGGTTCGATCCAGCAGACCATGGGCCACCTGGTCATTCCGCTGTGGCAGCTCGCCGCGCGGGCCAAGGACGGCAGCTATCCTCGCAGTCCGGCATTGCCCGACCTCCCGACCTTCGAGGAGTTCTACGCCAGTGTGAACGGCGGCAAGAAGCCGTCGGGCTTCGTCTACGAAGTCTTGCGCGCCAGCAGCGACCCGCTGGTCGCGATGTTCCGCACCGCCATGATGCCACCGAAGAGCTCGGGCGAGGCGGTGACTATCATGCGGGCCGCGTTCGTCGACATGTGGAAGGATCCGGCATTCATCCGCGACTATTCCAACGTGATGAAATCGCCGCCCATTCTGGTCGCCGGCAACGACGCGCAGGAGATCGTCGATGCCCTCGGCAAGGTCAAACCCGAAATCAAGCGCTTCCTGGTCGACTACACCGGCCGCTTGGTCAAATAGCCGCCCGTTCGCGCGAGCGATGGCAGCGACGCTGCCCGGCCGTGACCGGCCGGGTGGCGCAGGTCGTTGCTGCTAGCCAGGAGATGCCGGCCGACAAGCGTGGTAGGCTTCCCGCCTTCGAAGATCACGCGTGCTCCATGGAGGCCCTCATGAACCGCGTCCTTCCTGCGCTCGTCACCGGCTCCGCGCTGCTTGCACTCTCGTTGTCCGCCGACGCGCAAAACCGTCCGCCTTGGCCGGCGGGCGACGAAATCGGCATGGCCAATACGCTCGGCCCCGCGACCTGGCAACGTTGCGCGCCCCACCTCGCCAATCCGAATGCGAAATCCTACGAGCTGTCGTTCCTGCGCTCGAACACCATGCCGCAATCGCCGTTCGCGATACCGCACCGCGAAAACGCCAAGCCGACCGTTGGCATCCAGGGCACCCGCCACGCCTTCAACACCGACGAAGTGGTGAGCGACGATCCCGGTCAGCAGGGCACGCAGATGGACGCGCTCGGACATTTTGCGGTGTTGCCGGAAGTGTGGGACGGCAAGAGCACGTTTCCCGCGGGGAGCGCGAGCTATTACGGCGGCTATAAGCAAAGCGACGTGAAGCCCACGCCGGATTCGCCGTTGCAGAAGCTCGGCATCGACAAGGCGCCGCCCATCATCACCACCGCCGTGCTGCTCGACGCCAAGGCGCATCTCGGCCGCGGCAAACCGATGGAGCCCGGTGCATTGGTGACCGCGGCCGACATCGAGGCGATGCTCAAGGCGCAGGGGCTCGAAAGCCGCGGGCTGCAGGCAGGCGACGTGCTCTACGTCTACACCGGCTGGGGCGATAACTGGAAAGACCCCGATACCGAAAAGTTCTACTACACCAAAGGACCGGGCTTGGCCTACGACGCGGCAAAGCTCGCGGAGCAGAAGCAGATCGTGCTGGTGGCGCTCGACAATCCGTTCACCGATCCGGTGGCCGAAGGTTTTCTGCAGGGCAAAGCCCCGCCGCCCGCCGGCACGCCGCCGGGACTGCCGTTTGCGATTCACCACCACAATCTGGCGGTTGCGGGCATCCACAACATCCAGAATGCCAATCTCGGCGCATTGGCGCGCGACAAGGTGTGGGTGTCATGCACCATCATCTTGCCGCTGCGCTCGCAGGGTGCATCCGGTTCGCCGGTGCGGCCGGTGGCGATCGGCGCGCCGGCGCAGTAGCGGATTACGCTGCGATCGGCCCGGCACGTCCGGCGAACAGCAGGCGTGCCGGGAGCGACCCTTGCCGTGTCTGCGTATGCGCCTTTGACGCCATGCGCGAACTGCGCGACCATGCCGGCGAGACCTCATGACAGTTCAGGAGACACCAATGAGGGCAATCGTCCTGGCCGCCGGTATCGCCGCACTGGCTTGCAGCGCACCGAGTGCTCGTGCCGCCGAATTTCCGAACCGGCCGATCACCCTGATCATCGGGTTTGCGCCCGGGGGACCGAGCGACGTGATGGCGCGCATCCTCACCAAGAAGATGGAGGAGATCCTCAAGCAGCCGTTGGTGATCGAAAATCGTCCCGGCGCGGGCGGCGGCATTGCCGGCGCGGCCGTCGCGCGCGCTGCCCCCGACGGCCACACCATTCTGCTCGGCACCGGCAGCCTGCTCGCAATCAATGTCAGCCTCTACAAGAACCTCGGCTATGACCCGGAGAAGGATTTCGAGCCGATCAGCCTGGTGGGAATACAAACCAACGTGCTCTACACCCATCCGTCGGTGCCGGCCAAGACGCTTGCGGAGTTCATCGCGCATGCCAAGGCGAGCCCGGGGAAACTGTCCTTCGGCTCGGGCGGCAACGGCACGCCGGCGCACCTCGCGGGCGAGTTGCTCAAGATCGTCGCCAAGATCGACATCACGCACGTGCCGTTCCGCGGCACGGGCCCGGCACTGCAAAGCGTCATCGGGGGGCATGTTCCGGCTGCATTCAATCCGCCGTCGCCGCTGCTCCCGCATTTGCAGGCAGGCTCGATCAGGGCGATCGCCATTACCACGCTGCAGCGCACGCCGGTCCTGCCCGACACGCCGACGATTGCGGAGAGCGGGTTCCCCGGTTTCGATGCTGCCACCTGGCATGCCCTGGTGGCGCCGGCCGGCACGCCCAAGGACGTGATCGCATCGCTGCATCGCGCGATCGACGGCACCTTGAACGATCCGGCCACGCGCAAGGCGCTAACGGATCTCGGCATCGACGTGGTGAGCGGCAAGCCGGAGGAGCTGCGCGCCTACATCAAGTCCGAGATTCCGAAATGGGCGCAGGTGGTGAAGGCCTCGGGCGCCAAGCTCGACTGACGAGCGATGATCAGCCGGCGCTCTCGTCGACGTGGCGGTAATCCGCGCCGACGTTGCTCGATGCGATCTGGTCGGCAAGCCGCATCCAGGAATGCGCCATGGTGATCCAGAGGTGCCTGTCGCTGTCGTCCCGAGTGGCCTCGGCAACCCGCAGGCATTCTTGCGCATTTTCGCGATAGACGTTGATGGTACTCATACGACGACTCCCCACGACGCTATTGCTGGCGAGAGCTAACCTGGCAATCGGGGCGAAGTCGGGATGATTCGACGGCGCGATCGCGATTTCTGCGGTGTGAAATAAATCACAAGCCGTGCGGACCATGGGCGCGCCGCGCGCCGCCGGTTCCACAAGTCCGCCCGAACCGCTATGGTCGCGGCATGCTCCAGCCGTCGCCCGCCAAAGACCTCGTCGCCGTCCATAGTTCCGATCTTCATCTCGATCACGACTACACCGCCCGCCTGCACGGCGGCGACGGGACGGCGGGTCTCGCCTGCGTGCTGGCGGCGGCCCGCGCGGTCGCGGCCGATGTGGTGCTGCTGGCGGGCGACACGTTCGACTGTCACCGCCTGCCACCGGATTTGCTCGACCGGGCGGCCCGTATGATCGCCGACGCCGCGATGCCGGTCGTCATGCTGCCGGGCAACCACGATCCGGCGGTGCCTGAGGCGGTCTATCATCATGCGACGTTGGCGGGCGTCGAGAATCTGCACGTGCTCGGCATCACGCATGACGAGGCGGTCGATTTCCCGCAGCTCGGGCTCGAAGTCTGGGGGCGGGCGCACCGCGACTATGGCGACATGATCCCGTTCGAGACCGTGCGGACGCGCCGCACGCGCTGGCAGATCGCGCTGGCGCACGGTCACTATGTGCCGGTGCCCGATCGCAGCGTGCGGCTGCGCCCGTCCTGGCTCATCGGGGACGGCGAGATCGCGGCGACCGGGGCCGACTATGTCGCGCTCGGGCATTGGAACCGGGCGGTCAAGGTCGGCGACGGCGCCGTCGCGGCGTATTATTCCGGCTCGCCCGAATACGCCGGAACGGTCAACGTGGTGCGCCTCACGCCCGCCGGCGGCGTGTCGGTGACGCGCGCGGCGCTTGCCATTGCGCGCGAGCCTTCGGCCGTGACCGCCGATCCCCGAGCCTGAACTCGGCTGCGCTACGCGAACCCGAAAAATCTTGCCGGGTTGTCGACCAGCACCCGGTCGCGCGCCGCCTGGTCTGGGACGGAGCGTTCCAGCAGCGTCAGGCGTGCGAACTGGTGCTCGACGCCGTAGTCGGATGGGCCGTCCTTGTCGGGGTGGATGAAGCGATGGACGTGCGGCCAGTCGGTGCCCCACATGCACCGGTCGGGTGCGGCCCGGTAGAACAGGCGGCCGAACTCCACCGCGTCGTCCCACGGATAACCGGCGTGGGAGAACAGGTCGCCGTTGGAAAGCCCGATCCACCAATTGTCGCGCGCCAGCAGGTCGAGGATCAGCCGCACTGCCGGTTGCGAAGGTCCACGCCGGAAATCGACCCCGCCCAGATGGTCGATGATGGCGGGCATCTGCACCTTGCGCAGCTCCGCTTCGACCGGAAGGAAATCGTCGTTGAAGCCGAACATCTTGGCAAACCAGCCGAGCTCGTTGATGCGCGCCAGCGAGCGGCGCAAGGTGGTAAGGCTCGGCGACAGCTTGAAGGCGCCGCCGAAATTGAAGCGCGCACCGCGCACGCCGACGTCATGCAGCCGTTGCAGCTCGGCGTCGCTCACGCTGTCGTCGATGATGGCGACGCCGCAATAGCGGCCCTTCGGGGCGCTCTCCAGGACGTCGTGCAGCAGCCGGTTGTCGCAGCCGTAAACGGTGGGCTGAACCAGGACCGCGCGGTCGACGCCCATGGTCTCGTGCATCCGTTGCGCCGCCTCGATGGTGCAATCCTGCGGCGGCTGGTAGAGCGCGTTGGGATTGTTCACCGGATAGCGTTTGAGATCGCCGAACACGTGGATGGCCGTGTCGCATGAATTTTTCGGCAGGCGTTGCGGCAAGGCCGTTCTCCTTCGATGCACCGGTGCATGAATTTTCGGATCGACGCGCCGGTCAATCCTTCGCCTCGAACACGAGCTGGGTCTGCGTCACGATCGCCGCGAGCTTGCCGTCGCCGCGGGTGATGCGGGTCTCCAGCACGATGGTGGTGCGGCCGCGGTGCAGTGGGACGCACACCGCGCGCGCGGTGTCGCCCTTGGGGATGGCGGCGAAGAAGTTGGTCTTGCTCTCGATCGTGGCGGTACGTCCGCCCTGGGGCAGGCTGATGCTCGCGGTCATCCCGCCGAGCGTGTCGCCCAGCGCCATCACCGCGCCGCCGTGAATGACGCCGCGGCGATTGAGCAGTTCCTCGCGCACGAGCAGCTCGGCTTCCGTGCGCTCGGGCGAATGCTGCACGATTTTCAGGCCCAGGAACTGGGTGAACGGCGGAGGAGTCCAGGCAACCATCGTCATCCCTCGATCATCGCAACTGCGGGTGCGGTGAGATAGCACGCCGGGCCGGCCGCGCCAGCGCCGGGCGGGAGAATCATGCGGTTTTCCGGTTGGCGCGGACCGGCGGGGCGGCGCTGCCGGATCGATTTGGCTCTGAAGGGGCCTTCGGGTAAAGAACGGCCCGTGCGCTCGTAGCTCAGCTGGATAGAGCACCAGACTTCGAATCTGGGGGTCGGGGGTTCGAATCCCTCCGAGCGCGCCAGTCTACGCCTGTCCAGCCCGGACACATGGGTGACAGATCGCCCGAGCAATCCATCTGCCATCATCGGGATCGGCGTCAGCCGCGGGCGAGCTCCTCGCGCAGGATTTCGAGCTCCAGCCACTGCTCCTCCGCCGCGGCGATCTTCTGCTGGAGTTCGCCGAGCGCGGCGGTGACTTTCTCGAAGGCGGCGCGGTCGCGCGCGTAGAATTGGGGATCGTCGAGCTTTGCCTGCAGCTCATCGGCTTCGACCTGGAGCGCGGCGATGGTCTTCGGCAGGGTTTCGAGCGCGTGCTTGTCCTTGAAGATCATCCGCCGCTTCGCGGGCTGCGGCGCTCCGGCGCGGCCGGCGCGGGCTCGCTTGCGGCTTTCTGCGGTTCCGGCTTGCGCCACTCGCGGGTCAGATCGCGCGCCGCGCTGCGCCAGCATGTCGCTGTAGCCGCCGGCATATTCGATCCAGCGGCCGTTTCCTTCCGGCGCAATCACGCCGCTCACGAGGCGGTCGAGAAAATCGCGATCGTGGCTGATGAGCAGGACGGTGCCGGGATAGTCGCCGAGCATGTCCTCGAGCACGTCGAGCGTCTCCATGTCGAGATCGTTGGTCGGCTCGTCGAGCACCAGCAGGTTTGACGGCTTGGCGAGCGCCTGCGCCAGCATCAGGCGGCCGCGTTCGCCGCCCGACAGCTTGCCGAGCGGCGTGCGCGCCTGTTCGCTCGAGAACAGAAAATCCTTCATGTAGCTGACGACATGCTTGGCGCTGTCCGTTGACCAACACGGTGTCGCCGCTCGCCGCCGGTCAGGGCTTCGGCGACCGTGACATCGGGATCGAGGCTGTCGCGATGCTGGTTGAGCGTCGCGACGGCAAGCGTCGATCCGAGCCGCACCGAGCCTGTGTCCGGCGGCAAGATGCCGGTCAGCATGTTGATCAGCGTGGTCTTGCCGCTGCCGTTCGGACCGACGATGCCGATGCGGTCGCCGCGCTGGATGCGGATCGAGAAATCGCTGACGATCGGGCGGCCGCCGTAGCTCTTGCCGATACCGTTGGCCTCGATGACCAGCGCGCCGGACGGCGCCGCCGAGCCGGCGGTGATGGTGGCGTCGCCGGCGGTGGCGCGGTAGGTGCGGCGCTGCTCCTGCAGCGCCTGCAACTGGCCGACCCGGCGCATGTTGCGCTTGCGCCGGGCGGTGACGCCGTAGCGCATCCAGTGCTCCTCGGCGACGATCTTGCGGTCGAGCTTGTGCTGGTCGCGTTCCTCCTCCGCCAGCACCGCGTCGCGCCATTCCTCGAAATGGGCAAAGCCGCGCTCGATGCGGCGCGTCTGTCCGCGGTCGAGCCAGACCGTGCTGCGCGAGAGCGTCGAGAGAAAGCGCCGGTCGTGGCTGATGATCACCAGCGCGGTGCGCCGCGCATCGAGGTCGTGCTCCAGCCATTCGATCGTGGTCAGGTCGAGATGATTGGTCGGCTCATCGAGCAGCAGGATATCGGGCGAAGGCGCCAGCACGCGCGCGAGCGAGGCGCGGCGCGCTTCGCCGCCGGAGAGTTGCGCCGGATCTTCCTGCCCGGTGAGGCCGAGCTGCTCCAGCAGATAGCGGGCGGCATGGGGATCGTCGCTCGGCCGCAGGCCGGCCTCGACATAGGCGAGCGTGGAGCGTAAAACCGGAGAAATCCGGCTCCTGCGGCAGATAGCGCACCAGCGCTCCCGGCTGCACGAAAACGGAGCCGCGGTCCGGCTCGATCAGCCCGGCCGCGATCTTCAGCAGGGTCGATTTGCCCGATCCGTTGCGCCCGACCAGCGACACGCGCTCACCGGTAGAGACGGACAGCTCCGCGCCGGCGAGCAGCGGCGTGCCGCCGAAGGTCAGCGCGATGTCCTTGAGCTGAAGGAGGGGAGGAGCCATGTCGTATTGTCGTTCAGCCGCGTCGGGCGCCGCGGGTGCAACCCTCGCCGCGCGTCACATTTGGTTCGGCGATGCGGATACAGGGGTCGCGGGCAAAAGAGAAGCGGGAACCGCGCGTTTCAGAGGCCGACGCGAAAGCAGGCGCCGCAGCGCAAAGCGCCTTCGCCGTCCCGCGACTGGCGAGCACTCGGATTTGCCGGTGCCTGCTGCACCGGCGCATCAGGGGCGCATCGCCCTGCGAATGCCATCGGCCGGGGACGTGCCGCCACCCTGCACGCATTAAACAAACCGGGCTGGGCCGTGCCGGGCGCCTGCGCGCGCCGGGACCAACGCCCGGATCGCCCGCGGCTTAGTATGCGAAGGCGCTCAAAACCAAACTACACGTGAACACAGCGCCGAGAATCAATCCAAAAATGCGCGTAATCCGTCGATCATCCATGACGCCAGCCTCCCTGTGGATTTAGTCGAGGACAGGGCGCTTGAGGTTCAAGGAGCCGCGCAGGAAAGGCTTCGGGTCCGGCCAACCCATCAAATTTACGGGAACGTGGCGAAGCGTTGGCCAACCGGCCTCGCCGATCAGGTCGGCGTCTGCGGCCGGTCGCCATCCGAGAGCACGGCAATGAATTGCGTGGCGGCGACAGCCAGCAGCAGGAAAAAGCCCAACTCGGCAAGGTGCAGAAGGCTCACCGGATAGATGCTGAACTTCGGCGGATACAGAAAGAATGCAGCGCAGAAGCCGCACAGCAGCGCGGTCAATATCGCCGGTACTGTGCCATTCCGCACCGCGACATAGCTGATGGGAATGATATAGGCGAAGACCAGATGCTCCGGCTGGAGCATGCTGTCGATGGTCCTGATGATGGCCGTCGTTGCGCCGACAAGGGCGACCACGGTGACGACGGTCCAAAATTGCCGCCGGTTCAATAAATTAAACACATGATCCTCCAGCGATCGCCTATCGCCTAATGCCGCAACCTAGTCAGTCGGAATACCCCGACGATAGCGAAATCCGACCGCCTCGGATAGCCTTTGTCAATGGCTGTCAGCCGCAATCGGCGATGGGTGCTAAGATTGCGCGCCGGGCCGGTGCGGCCACGCCTTGTCCTGGTGTAATATGGGCGCGGCGCGCTTGTGTCAGCCAAAGGAGTGTCTGGATGTCATCCTCGAGCGACTGGGAGTTGCCCGCTAGCGTCCAGCCGAAGCCGCAGGATTACCCCTACGACCTCGAGCGCACGCTGTCCGCGCTGGTGGGGCTCCGAGCAATCATCCCGGGCGATGCCTTCACCGCCGAGACGCTCGGCACCGAGCGGACCGGCAACGGGGTCCTGATTCGCGACGGGGTGGTGCTCACCATCGGCTACCTGATCACCGAGGCGGAATCGATCTGGCTGCATCTGATCGACGGTCGCGCGGTGCCCGGGACTGTGCTCGCCTACGACCAGGAAACCGGCTTCGGTCTGGTGCAGGCGCTTTCGCGCCTTGAGCTGCCGACCCTGTCTCTTGGCCAGTCGAAAGCCGCAAAGGTCGGCGATCCGGTGGTGGTGGCCGGCGCCGGCGGACGCAAGCGCTCGATCGTGGCGCGCATCGCCGCCAAGCAGGAATTCGCGGGCAACTGGGAATACGTGCTCGACGAGGCGTTCTTCACGGCGCCCGCGCATCCGTTCTGGGGCGGCACGGCGATGATCGGGCGCGCCGGCGAGCTTCTCGGCGTCGGCTCGCTGCAGGTGCAGCAGGTGCGCGAGTTCGGGATCGCCCGAACCGCTCAACATGATCGTGCCGATCGATCTCCTGAAGCCGATCCTGGACGACCTGCTCACCATGGGCCGGCCCAACCATCCGCCGCGGCCGTGGCTCGGCCTCAACGCGACCGAGATCGACGACAAGGTCGTGGTGGCGCGGGTCTCCGGCAACGGGCCTGCGCGCAAGGCCAATCTGCGCACCGGCGACATCGTGCTGGCGGTGGCCGGCAGCGAGGTGAGCGATCTCGCCGGCTTCTTCCGCAAGGTCTGGGCGCTCGGCAGTGCCGGCGTCGAGGTGCCGCTGACGATCCACCGCGACGGCCGCACCCTGGAGTCGCGCGTGACCTCGGGCGACCGCAATCGATTCCTGAAGGGACCGAGCCTGCATTGAAACGCAGACCCGCCGCCGTGCCTCAAAACTCTTCCGGGCAGGGATCGACGATGGCCCACAGCTCGGGGCCGTTCTTGACCTTCTTCATGTCGGTCGTGAGCCCGCCCTGCCGGTTGATCCACTCCTTCACCGTTTCCGGATAGTAGGACATCAGGTCGGCGGTTCCGGCATAGCTCGTCACCTTCATGCCGAAGGTGAACGCTTTGTCGTAATAGGCGAGATGGAAGCCGAGGCTCGCCCGCGGCGTCACGCAGATGCGGTTGAGCGGCACGATGCCGAGCACGAGCGTGCAGGCGGAATTGCAGATGCCGTCGATGATGACGCGCTCGTCGCGGTCGCGCAGCAGGGCGTATTTGGCCTTGTAGTCGTCGACCAGCCCACCATGGTCGCGCGTGATGCGGTAATCCGCGCGCGCCGGCGACCCAGCCAGAACGACCAACCCCAACAGTGCGAACGCAAGACGCCGCATCGACCCCGAACCCCACGCGCCATGGAAGGCACGCCCGTACCCCGTATGAATCGGCCGCGCGGCGAAAATTTGGCGGTCTTTTGTTAGGATTCCGTTAAGGGAACCGCGGCCGGTCCTTTCGGATCAAAAGGTTACGACGCTCCGGATCGACTTCCCCGCGTGCATCAGGTCGAACGCCTTGTTGATGTCGGCAAGCGGCATCACGTGGGTGATCATCGGGTCGATCTCGATCTTGCCGTCCATGTACCAGTCCACGATTTTCGGGACGTCGCTGC
Organism: uncultured Alphaproteobacteria bacterium; assembly: GCA_963755305.1. Lineage (GTDB taxonomy): Bacteria > Pseudomonadota > Alphaproteobacteria > Rhizobiales > Xanthobacteraceae > VAZQ01. The sequence continues at coordinate 16,386 of CAVWJL010000014.1, forward strand.
GGCCGCGCGCGCCGCCGAAGGCGGTCCCGCGCCAGACCCGGCCGGTTACCAGCTGGAACGGGCGGGTGGCGATTTCCTGGCCGGAGCCGGCGACGCCGATGATGATGCTTTCGCCCCAGCCGCGGTGGCAGCTTTCGAGCGCCGCGCGCATCAGGCCGACATTGCCGACGCATTCGAAGGTGTAGTCGGCGCCCCCGATCTGGTCGGCGCCGCTCTTGGTCATGTTGACGAGATAGGGGACGAGGTCGCCGCCGATCTCCTTCGGGTTGACGAAATGCGTCATGCCGAAGCGCTCGCCCCACGCTTTCTTCTCGTTGTTGGCATCGACGCCGATGATCATGCCGGCGCCCACCAGCCGCAGGCCCTGGATGACGTTGAGACCGATCCCGCCCAGTCCGAATACGATGCACCTGGCGCCGGGCTCGACCTTGGCGGTGTTGATGACCGCGCCGATGCCGGTGGTCACTCCGCAGCCGATGTAGCAGACCTTGTCGAAGGGCGCGTCCTCGCGGATTTTCGCGACGGCGATCTCCGGCAGAACGGTGAAATTGGCGAAGGTCGAACAGCCCATGTAGTGGTGGACCTTCCTGCCGCCGATCGAGAAGCGCGACGTGCCGTCCGGCATCACGCCCTGTCCCTGGGTCGCGCGGATCGCGGTGCACAGGTTGGTCTTGCGCGAGAGGCATGACGGACACTGCCGGCACTCCGGCGTGTAGAGCGGGATGACGTGGTCGCCCTTTCTCACCGACGTCACGCCGGCGCCGACATCGACGACGACGCCCGCGCCTTCGTGGCCGAGGATGGCCGGAAACAGTCCCTCCGGATCCGCGCCCGACAGCGTGAATTCGTCGGTGTGGCAGACGCCGGTCGCCTTGATCTCGACCAGCACCTCGCCGCTTTTGGGACCCTCGAGCGTCGCCGTCGTCACCTCGAGCGGTTTGCCCGCTTCGAACGCCACTGCAGCCCGCACATCCATTGAGCGACTCCCTTTCGCGCCGTCGGAGATCGGCCGTAAAGCAACGGGGCGCGGCTTGCGCCGCGCCCCAGATTAGCTGTTCGAACGTGCGTCCGTCACCGCGGTTGCGGCACGATCCGGATATAGGGCTTCGGCGCCTTCCAGCCCTGCGGATACTGCTTCTTGGCGTCGTCGTCGGAGACCGAGCCGGCAATGATCACGTCCTCGCCGTGCTTCCAGTTCACCGGCGTCGCCACCTTGTGCTTGGCGGTGAGCTGGAGCGAGTCGATCACGCGCAGCACCTCGTCGAAGTTGCGGCCCGTGGTCATCGGGTAGACCAGGATCAGCTTGACCTTCTTGTCGGGGCCGATGACGAAGACGTTGCGCACGGTCTGATTGTCGGCGGCGGTACGCTTTGCCGGGTCGCCCGAAACCGCGGCGGGGAGCATGCCGTACAGCTTCGAGACGTTGAAATCGACGTCGCCGATCATCGGATAGTTCGGAGCGAAGCCCTGCGTTTCCTTGATGTCGGCGGCCCAGCCGGTATGCTTGTCGACCGGATCGACCGACAGGCCGATGATCTTCACGCCGCGCTTGTCGAACTCCGGCTTGATCTTGGCCATGTAGCCGAGCTCGGTGGTGCAGACCGGCGTGAAGTCCTTGGGGTGCGAGAACAGCACGACCCATTTGTCGCCGATCCAATCGTGGAAGCGGATTTTGCCTTCGGTCGTTTGTGCTTCGAAATCCGGGGCAGTGTCGTTGATCGAGAGCGCCATCATTACCTCCGTCGTGTGCGAAACATCCATCGGATTTGTTTCGACCGCAATATAGTCCGTGGCTGCCTGGGCAACCAGGGTTGGCGATGAAGCACCATTCTGTTTCGGGGCGCAACCGCTCGAAAGAATGAATGATTGGCGCGCTGCGCGCGGCAAGGAAGAATATTTCTGGCCGTCGGCTATCCGTCGTGCTGTATCTCCGAATGCACCTAAGCGAGCGGCGGCAGCGCCGCCACGATCGTCGCCCGTTGCGACTCGTACCAGGGAGGCAGCATGACGGCGCGGCCCAGCGTCTGCACCGGCTCGTCGCGGGTGAAGCCCGGGTCGTCGGTCGCGATCTCGAACAGGATGCCGCCAGGTTCGCGGAAATAAACCGAACGAAAATAACAACGATCGATCTGGTCGGTGGGCCGCAGTCCTTGCGCCTTGACGGTCTTGACCATGTCGGCTTGCGCCGCATCGTCGCCGGCGCGGAAGGCGACATGATGGACCGAGCCGGCGCCTTGCTGCGCGGCCAGAAATCCGTCGGCCGCCCGGATGTCGACGACCGCGCCGATGCTCTCGTCGGCCGCGACGAAGCGGTGAAGGTTGCCCTCGCGCGCGCCGGGCTTGAAGCCGAATGCGCCGGTCAGCACGCCGGCCGTCGGTTCGCTCGCGCCGACCATCAGGGTGACGCCATGGAAGCCGCGCACCGCATGCTCGGCCGGCACATCGCCGCCGGACCAGCCGGGCAGGGCCTCGGCGCCTTTGCTGGCGACGAGCGCAAGCCGCATGCCGTCGGGATCGACGAGGCGGAGCACGGTTTGGCCGAACCGCTTCTCCGGCGCTTCGTGCGGAATGTCCCTCTCCACCAGCCGCTGCGTCCAATAGCCGAGCGAGCGTTGCGGGATCATGAAAGCGGTCTCGACCGCCGCGCCGACGCCGCCGCGACCGGGCGGCGCGGCGCCCCGGGCAAAGAAGGTCAAGGCGGTGCCCGGCCGTCCGACCTCGTCGCCGTAGTACAGGTGCCAGGCCGTGGGATCGTCGAAATTGACCGTCTTCTTCACCAGCCGCAACCCGAGGTCGTGGGTGTAGAACGCGACGTTCCGCCTCGGATCGCCGCAGATTGCCGTCACGTGGTGAATGCCTGCGCTGACGCTCATCGTCCGCTCCGTTCCCGCCTCTGGGCGATTTTCGCAAGTGCGTTTCGCCCTTGCACTAGGTGGTTGCTGCGCCGGAACTACAATTCCCCGTTACTGCGGCCTGTCGAGGCGCTTGCCCAAACTTCGCCATACCGGTGCCCTCAGGCAGGCTCGCTCGCGCGCGATGGTGAGTTCGAACCGCGGCCGTCCGGCGACCAATCCCCAGTAGGGAACGACAAGGGCGCCGGCTGCGTTGACGGTCGCATCATCGTCGCCAGCGATTGCTGAACAAGGCCCCGATCAAGGGGCGGGAGCGCGTCATGACCATCTGGTCCGAGCCGCCGGCCGGCACCGAACTGCAAGCTTTGCTTGCGGCGGTCAAAGGCTCGCCCATCGTCGTGCGTCCCGTCGTTCAGCCGCCCGCAGCCTTGCGGTGGTCGGCGGTGCGAAGGTCGGGTAACGCGGATGCCTACGTTCTTGCCTGGATCGCGAGCCATGTGCGCGGTGCCGTGCGCCCGCCCCGCGTCCTGATGTGAGCGCGCGCAGGTCGGTCTCCGCTTAACTGCGGCGAAGTCACGCTCGGTCCCCCGCCGGGGCAGCGGCCGTTGACATTTGCCCGCTAACACCGCAAAGCCAACGGGCCGGGCTCGCGGGGTCCTTCGCGGCATGTTCAAGCGAATCCTGATCGCCAATCGCGGCGAAATCGCCTGCCGGATCATCAAGACCGCGCGCCGGTTGGGCATTGAGACGGTTGCGGTCTATTCCGAGGCCGATCGCGACGCCCTGCACGTCGAGATGGCCGATACGGCCGTGCCGATCGGTCCGCCGCCAGCCGCCGAAAGCTACCTCGTCATCGAGAAGATCGTGGAGGCCTGCCGGCAGAGCGGAGCCGAGGCGGTGCATCCGGGCTACGGCTTTCTGTCCGAGCGCCAGGCTTTCGCCGACGCGCTGGCGAAGGCCAAGATCGTCTTCATCGGTCCAAATCCCAAGGCCATCGCCGCCATGGGAGACAAGATCGAGTCCAAGAAGGTGGCGGCCAAGGCCAAGGTTTCCACTGTCCCCGGCCATCTGGGGATCATCGAGAGCGAAACGCACGCACAGCAGATCGCCGACGAGATCGGCTATCCGGTGATGATCAAGGCTTCAGCCGGCGGCGGCGGCAAGGGCATGCGGATCGCCCACAGCAAGGCCGAAGTCGCGGAGGGCTTCGCGCGCGCGCGCTCGGAAGCGAAATCCTCCTTCGGCGACGACCGGGTGTTCATCGAGAAATTCATCGTCGATCCGCGCCACATCGAGATCCAGGTCCTGGGCGACAAGCACGGCAACCTGATCCACCTCGGTGAGCGCGAATGCTCGATCCAGCGGCGCAACCAGAAGGTCGTGGAGGAGGCACCGAGTCCGCTGCTCGATGCGGCGACGCGCAAGAAAATGGGCGAGCAGGCGGTCGCACTGGCCAAGGCGGTGGGTTACGACTCGGCCGGCACCGTCGAGTTCGTCGCCGGTCAGGACAAGAGCTTCTATTTCCTGGAGATGAACACCCGGCTCCAGGTCGAACATCCGGTCACCGAGCTTGTCACCGGGATCGATCTCGTGGAGCAGATGATCCGCGTCGCGGCCGGCGAGAAGCTCAAGCTCAAGCAGGCCGATGTGAAGCTGTCCGGCTGGGCGGTGGAGACGCGGGTCTATGCCGAGGATCCGCTGCGCAACTTCATGCCGTCGATCGGCCGCCTTGTGCATTACCGCCCGCCGGCGGAAATGAGCAGCAACGGCATTACCGTACGCAACGATACCGGCGTCTACGAGGGCGGCGAGATATCGCTCTACTACGATCCGATGATCGCCAAGCTGGTCACCCATGGGCCGACCCGCGAGGCGGCGGTCGCCGCCCAGGCCGATGCGCTCGACGCCTTCACGATCGAGGGCATTCGCCACAACATCGCGTTCCTGGCCGCGCTGATGGCGCACAAGCGCTGGCAGGCGGGAAAACTCTCGACCGCCTTCCTGGCCGAGGAGTTTCCCGGCGGCTTTCGGCCGCTGGCGCCGGAGGGAGAGACGGCGCGTACGATCGCGGCGGTCGCGGCCGCCATCGACCTCGTGCTGGGCGAGCGCAAGCGCCAGATCTCCGGTCAGGCGGCCGGCCGCGCGGTTACGCGCGAGCGCCGGCGCACGGTGCGGCTCGGCGAGAGCGAGATAGCGCTCGATATCGCGCGCGAAAGAGACGCGCTCGCGGTGCGCTTTGTCGAGGGCGACAGCAAGAAGCGTCACGTGCTGGCGTCCGATTGGAAACCGGGCAACCCGGTGTGGTGCGGTACGCTCGATGGCCGGCCGACCTGGGTGCAGGTACGCCCGGTCCTCAATGGCTTCGACCTGTCCCACCGCGGGGTCGAGACCCGCGTCTATGTCTATACCGAGCGCGAGGCCGCGGCCGCGCGCCTGATGCCGGTCAAAAAAGCGGCCGACAGCGGCAAGGCGGTGCGCTGCCCGATGCCCGGCCTCGTCGTCTCGATTGCGGTGACCGAAGGCCAGGAGGTCAAGGCCGGCGAAGCCATCGCCGTGGTCGAGGCGATGAAAATGGAGAACGTGCTGCGCGCCGAACGCGACGGCGTGGTCAAGCGCATCCGGGTCAAGGCCGGCGACAGCCTCGCGGTCGACGCGGTGATCATGGAGTTTGCCTGACCGCGGCAATTGATTGCCCGATGCCGGAACTTTCAGGTGCGGCTCCGGTTTTCATGGCGAGCCTGGAAGCGTGTGCCATGGGACCAAAACCCGCAGAAGCCCCGCGCGATGTGCCCGATTCCCTGCCAAGGCGGGATCGCGGCACCGATGTGATGCCCGACAAGGTGCGTCGGACCGAACGGCCGGACGGTCTGCCGCCGGATTCGCTTCCCGACTCGGACCACGACGTCGAGCGCGAACGCCCCTGAGGCAGCGCCGGCCTGCCCAGCTTTCCTGGTGAATCCGGTGCGCCTCCATGCCACGATAGCGAGGGATGGAGTCGCTCAGCCTGTTCCTCTCAGCCTCCGGCCGGATCGCGCCCAAGCCGTTCGCGTTCGCGGCGCTTGCAGTCTATACGGCGAGCTTTCTGTCGCAGGTGCTGATCTCGCCGCCGATGAGCGCAATCGGTGGCCTTTATGCCTTCGGCGCTGTCCAGATCGCGTTGGCCTGGGGGTGGTATGCCCTGCATGCCAGGCGGTTGCGCGACGCCGGTCTTCCGACCGGCTCGGCGCAGGCCATCGCCGTCCTCTATGCGCTGGCAATTGTCCTGCTGATGCTGCTGGTCGAACCGGTCCTGGGTCCCGATCCGAGCACGGCCGGGGTGCAGGAGCGGCGCAGCGGCTTTTCCGACCTGTGGGTGGTTCTGCTCCTGATCGCCGCGTTGGCGGCGCAACCGAATTTCGGTTTTTTCGACATTTTCGCGTTGGGTACTCTCACGCTGGTCCTCGCCCCTATCGTAATCGCAATCGGTTTCTCGATCTGGGCTTGGACGCGGCCGCCGGTCGCGACTGCGCCAGAAACGCCGCAACAGCAGGTGTCATGACCCTGCACTTCGCCTACGGATCGAACATGAGCCGCGCGCTCATGCGTAAACGCTGCCCGGCGGCGCGCGCGCTCGGTCCGGCGACGCTGCGCGGCTGGCGGTTCACGATCACCCCCGATGGTGTGGGCTCGATCGCGCCGCGGCCCGATGCCGTCGTGCTCGGCGTGCTGTGGCGGCTGACGCCGCGCGATCTCGCCGCGATCAACGCCTACGAAAGCCTCGATTCCGGTCTTTACGTTCGCCGCCTGCTGCCGGTCCGGCATGGCGCAAGCCGCTCGGCCGCGCTGGTCTACATCGCGCGCAGGGCAGGCGAGGGGAGGCCGCGGCCCGGATACATCCACCTGGTGGTGGAGGCCGCGCGCGAATGGGATTTCCCAGAGCCGTATCTCCGGTCGCTGCGGCGCTGGTCGCCGTCGGCCTGGCGCGGGTTCCGCGCCAAGGACACCGGAGATATTGGATGAATGCAATCCGCCACATCTTCGTCCGCGGTCGGGTGCAGGGCGTGGGCTATCGTGCGTGGGTGGAATACACGGCGCTCGAGCATGGCCTGGAAGGGTTCGTGCGCAACCGCCGCGACGGCACGGTCGAAGCGGTCTTCGCCGGATCGGCGGAAGCGGTGGCGGCCATGATCGACGCCTGCCGCCGCGGCCCGCCGGGCGCGCGTGTCGACGCGATCGATCAACGCGACGGCGCCCCCGAGGATCTTGCGTTCCGCCGTGCGGGCGAGCGTTTTTCCGTGCTGTCGACGGTGTGAAGGGCCGTCGGTCCGAACAGCGGCTCGAACGCCTGCCGCAAGGCCACGTCGACCTCCGGCATGGTTGCCGTGCGTCCCAGATCGGCCAGGCTGGTGACGCCGTACCGCGGCTCGTTCACACCACAGGGCACGATGCCGGCGTAGTGCGACAGGTTGCAGTCCACATTGAGCGCAATCCCATGCAGGCTGACCCAGCGCTGCACCCGGATGCCGATCGCGGCGATCTTGTCTTCGTGGCCCGTGCCACGCTCCGGCCGGCGCACCCACACGCCGATGCGATCCTCGCGCCGCTCGCCCCTGACGCTGAAAGCCGCCAGCGTGCGGATGATCCACTCTTCCAGCGTGGCCACGAAGCGGCGCACGTCGGGACCCCGGCGCTTGAGGTCGAGCATCACGTAGGCGACGCGCTGGCCGGGGCCATGATAGGTGAATTGCCCGCCGCGCCCCGCCGTGAAAACGGGAAAGCGGGCCTCGATCAGCTCCTGCGGCCGCGCGCTGGTGCCGGCGGTATAAAGCGGCGGGTGTTCGAGCAGCCACACCAGCTCGCATGCCGTGCCGTCCGCGATCGCCGTTGCACGAGCCTGCATGGCGGCGAGCGCATGCTCGTAGCCGGCCGGCCGGGCGCTGACCTGCCATTCGACCGGCGGCGAGCCGGCCGGCGGAGCGAGCCCAACCGCTAATTCGTTGCGTGCGTTAACCACCTCGTAACCATACCGTGTTGACTTGATGGCGTCTCATCCGCGAGCCGCCAAGGAATCCCCAGTGCCAACTCTCGACAAGGTAGCCCTCGATATCCAGGTGGTGCTCGGCACCACGACCATGCCCGTCCACCAGGTCCTGCGGCTCGGTCGCGGCGCCATCATCGAACTCGACGCCTCGGAGGACGACGAGGTTGCCATCCTCGCCAACAATTTTCCGGTGGCCAAGGGTACCGTGGTGGTGAGCGGAAACCGCATTGCGGTCGAAGTCAAGGAACTCACGCCGCGCCTCTCCGAGGTGCGCTGAAGGTATCGGTGCGGCAGTCCGCATTGCCGCAACACCCGGCTTTCATCGGGGCGGCGGCCCTTGTTCCTGGGTGACCGATTTGTTACATCGGGCGCCGTCGTTACGACGCGGGCGATGCTCGCGTTCATCCCAACTGCGGTCGTGGCGGAATTGGTAGACGCACTAGCTTGAGGTGCTAGCGGGGCGACCCGTGGAGGTTCGAGTCCTCTCGACCGCACCATATCCACATTCATTCAGAGTCAGGGAACCCACGCGGCGCGGAAAATTGTCCGCGCATGGCTTTCGCCATCCTCGGAGCGACCTGGGACGATGGCGCCGCGCGCTCAGCGCGACGGCGCGGGCGGTTGGACCAGGACGAGCGGGGGCCGCACCACCGAGAACTGGTGGCCCGTCACGCGCGGCTTGGCTGTGGCGTACTGCGACGGTCTGGCCTGGCTCGTCGGTTGGCTGGTTGCGTGTCTTGAGGCGTCCTTCGACCTTGTGGTGGTCTGCGGCCGTTGGGAAGCCGCGACTCTCTTGGCCCGGCTCGCACCCGGCATCTCGAACACGCGTGAATATTTGAAATTCTGGGCGCCGGGCGCCGGCAAGGCGTCGGCCTCGACCGGAGCCGAATAGACTTGGCGTGGCCACGGCGAGGTCGGCGGCAGCGGCACTTCCACGTCGCGCAGCCGCGACGTGTCAAAGCTCGGCACCAGCGCCACCTTCACTTCGGCGCCGGGCTGCTCGCCCAGACCGAAGCTGCGCAGGCTCGGGGCCACAAGCGCCGGTTTCGCGGCCGGCGGACCGGCGGCAACGGTGCGCGGCCAGACCTTTTGCTCGGGGGTGATGCGGACCACCCATTGCTCGGGCTCGGCCACCGTCTTCGGGCGATCGGGCGTCGCCGGCACCACGTGGACGATCTTGTATCCGCGCGCCTTGAGCTCGAGCAGAATCTCCGGCAGCGCGAGCGCGGTGGCAGGTTTGATGTCGTGCAGCAGCAGAATGCCCTTGCGGTGCGATTCCAGACGATTGATCGTGCGGCTCGCAACTTCCTTCGCGCTGATACGGGTCCAGTCGTCCGCCAGAAAGTCCGTGCTCCACGTCATCACGTCGTGCGCCGCGAGGTAGCGCTCGACCGAATCCTGTCGCAGCAATCCCGGGATTCGAAAGAACGGCGCGACCGCCTTCGGATCTCCCAACGCCGCTCGCAAGGACGCAAATCCGTCCTGAATCTCCTCCGCGGCCTGTTCGACCGACATCTTGCGAAACGTGAACGGGTGGTTCTGGCTGTGGTTGGCCACGGTGTGGCCGTCGTTGTAGACGCGCCGGACCACCGATTGATAGTTTCGCGCCTGACGGCCGACCATGAAGAAGGTCGCCTTTACGCATTCCGACGCAAGCGTGTCGAGGATCCGGTTGGTGTAGGGGGGCAACGGACCGTCATCGAATGTCAGAACGACTTCCTTGTCATTGAGCGGAAGCGATTCCCCGTACTGCATCCCGCCCAGGCGCCGATGCTCGCTCGGGTCCACGACAATGGTACGGCTGACGCCGAGCGCACCTTGCGGGCACTCGGAGGCTGTCCCGATAGTCATCGAGACCGCCAGCAAAAATGCAGCGGCAAATGCAGTGCGCATGCCTGTGGTAGGCCCCGATCTCTGGACAAACCCGGAGATACGCCCGGGGAAGGTTGACGAGGTATTCACTGTAACGAGACAGTATGAGCCATCAAATTAATGGCCGATTAATCGAGCTAATTTCGTATGATTGTTGCGGGCTGTGGCAACAAAGCCACGCTGCCGGTCAGGGCCGTCATTGCAAACGGCAGTAAACGGCCGGCGAGCGGCGGGAACTCGAT